>NZ_ML660160.1 GCF_007004725.1 Aliikangiella coralliicola
TCAACGGCCATTAGTTTAATATCGTTCATGGACATCTTCTCCTCTACTTGTAATTGTTACCAACACACAAGTATGGCGCATTGCGACGCCGATATAGGTGAAGGTGTCCATTCCATCAGTCTATCCACAATAATTAGTAGCCCTTCCACATCGATAGCAGAAGAAGTCTGTTAATGACTGATTCCAATCATAACTAAACGGCATACCAGTTGTTGCTTAATATCGCCAGTCCCACAATTAACATTTTCAGTCCTAATTTTATTACCGCCATTATCTGCCAATTCGGTACTGTAAAGTAGCTTTCGTAGAACAAACCAGACCTTAGTGTGACTTAAAATTTTTTCAGGCTTCTTTTGCCGACAAGCTTGATCACCGGATTGAAAGGTTTGGTTGTACGATAGTGTTAACTCTATTTTTTATCTTTCGCATACAAAATATTATGAGGGAAACTATGAAACTTAGCTTTACAAAAGTACCGCTGATATTTGCTTTGTCCGTTCTATCGCTAAGCGCTGGAGCGATAGAAGCTGATTACACAAATGAGTTGTCTGAAAATCCGTTCAGTCAATATATGAAATATGAAACTGCCGATGTTATTAAGGTCAGAAAACTTGAAGCATCCTATAAGAATATTCTATATGTTCCTGAACACCATCTGTCTCAACACGCTACAAGAAGCGATGTTACCCAGATTGCTAGCGGTGTTCAAAATGCAAATTTGAAGGCCACGCAATATGGCGCGCTTAAATTAAGAAAAATTTGTCGAGCTGTTATCAGCCCTGCGACCGACCGATTTGATGCAGTCAGCATTGCAAAAAGATTAAGTCGTATTAATGAAACAGATACTCGCATGCGATTGGCTGCCTACAAAGAACTCAATGGTCGCTTATCTGAGGAAAGTCGCCGGTCTATCAATTCATTGGTAGAAAGTAAAGTGCCAGATTTTTCTCAACACCAGACTATCGATCAGGTGGCATTTGCCACCAATGAACCGGACGTCTTTCTGGCGACAATTACGCCGCGCTGTCGACAACTGTTAGAACACGATGTTGTCGAATTATTTCAGAGTATTGAAGAGTCTGGTGGACATTCGTCAATTACTGCGGAGTTAGAAAAATGAAAAATCTTTTAAAAGCATTCTGGGTGTTAGTGACATTTTTAACTGTCAGTTTTGATTGTAGTGCCGGTGTTAGTGTGACTGGTAGCTTTCGCCAATCGGTGCTCTACCCTGAAATGAAAATGACTCACGATTTGAGCCTTTACTATTACCCGACTGATTATTTGTATACCAACAAAATGTGGATAATGACCAACCATATTTATGAAAATGACAATGGGGTGACAAAAGATCAGAGCATGTACATTCCCATTATATTAAAGCCTCATCATGTGAGCTGGACATTTTCTTACCATGGAACAGGTGAGGGAGATCTCACTGTTTCCTACCGGACATTTTCTCATTATATTGGCCCTAACCCCAATATCGGAAAAGGTTGGAAAAGTTCACCACAATATACTCGATATGGTTCGCTTAAGGGAACTGGTGGCCAAAGACTTCAAAAGGAGTTTTTCTTATATCGTGATCAGCCATACACCTTGTCCTGGCCGTATTATCCAAATAAATCCTTTCCAGATATTTTCCCTCCTTTTGGTGGTGGGAAAACAATACCTACTTGCGAAGAGCTTTTGGAATGTTAGATTGAAATAGTTGGAGTGTTAGATTGAAATAACCCAGGTGGCTAAATATTTTGGCCACCTGTTACTTCGGATTTTTTAACCTATCGTGTTTTTTACCTGTCAAAATCATGAATAAATTCTAATTGGAAAGATATATGATATTTTGTTACGAGTGGTAAAAATAGTTTATCGAATTTGAGCATCGCTAAGTATCACGAAAAGAGTCGCAACTATTTTCGAACGATATATCGCATATAAAGTTTTAGTGAAGCTAATTTTTAATTAACTTCACATTGATAATGAGATCACTTTAATGATTGTTCACCCATATTTTTTTAACTCTGCACGTTGAAGGAATATCTACCCACTTCCCTGACTCATCATAATAATGATTCTGAGAAGCCAGCGGAATGAAACCCGACCAGTAATGAGTCTCGCCCATAATAGTCTGGTTGTCAGAAACATAATGACTTTCCACGCAATTGCCATGTCCACTCATACTTCCTGATGTGTAAAAGTTGCGTAAGTTTCCACGATCTGAATACAGTGAACCGCCGTAGGCGCAGCTAGTCATAGGTTCTTGAGTAACAACCCATTCTTTATCACACACTGTTATATAGTCCCACGCAGCGAGGGCATTATTTGAAAAAAGGCTTACAGACATAAAAGCTAGTCCCGCGATTAGATTGTTACCATTACGCATTATTTTAATATTGCTTATTCTTGAACTCATGATATTTCCTTAGTTAGTTTTAGGTTGATAGTAAAATCAAATGTAGAATAGGAGTTGAAGGTAAAGTTTTGTAGGAGTGCAATGACAATGTGTTTTTGGGAGCTACAATTGAGTGACTTTTTTTCTGTAAATCTTGCACTGGAAGTGAGATAGAGATTTTAAATATTAAAAAGAGAGATAAATAAAAGAAATAAATAGAAACTCAACTTATCAATTATTTCTTACAAGACATTAAAGGTCTGGTTACTTTGTTTTTTACGATCAATATGGCAGAATGTGTCAAACCAAATAATCGAGATATGCGGTTCTTCGGGGCCGTTAGTCCCATTGTCAAACCGAAGAAAACCTAGTTTCATGCCTGAGCCAGACCCAACGAAAATCATGACCTTTAAAACGCCGAAAGATCTCGGTCGGTGGCTCAAAGCGAATCACGCCACCGAAAATGAACTGTGGGTGAAGATATTCAAGAAAAATACTGGCATTCCGAGCGTGAATTGGGACCAGGTGGTGATTGAGGTTTTGTGCTGGGGATGGATCGATGGGATAAAGAAGTCACTCGATGATCAAGCTTATCTCCAGCGGATCACTCCAAGAAAAGCACGAAGCAACTGGTCGAAAAGAAATACAGACCATGTTGAGCGCTTGATAAACGAGGGCCGAATGATGGAGCCTGGACTCGTTCACGTTCGCGCCGCCAAAGCAGATGGTAGGTGGGAGGATGCCTACGCAGTGAGAGAAATGAATGTGCCTGCGGATTTCCTGGCAGCGTTAGAGAGTAAGCCGAAGGCGAAACAATTTTTTGCAACGCTCACTAAAGCGAGCCGTTATGTCATAGCATACAGATTGACAAGCGCGAAGAAACCTGAGACCAGACAGAGGCGATTCGAAAAGTTCATAGACATGCTTGAACGCGAAGAAAAGCCGGCTTAATCTATCAAATAGATAAAACTACCAAACACGCTAAGCAGAGCCAGATTTAAAATACGCATGTTGATTTCTAAAAAGTTCTTTTTGATTATTGCAGCTACGATAGTTGGTTTAGCTTTAACAACTCTTACCATAGGACATTATCTAACTCTTCCAAATCCGTTGAAGGTTGGAAAACCGCCAGCGTCATTGGAAGCTTCAGAAGTAAACATTCAAGGCGTTTCTGGCTGGTTTAGTGAGTCTGATAATAACTACAAATGCGTTTTATTGATGCATGGCATTAGATCTAGCCGAACTTCAATGATCGATAGAGCTTTATTGTTAAAAGACAATGGTTATTCAGTTTTGTTAATAGATCTGCAAGCTCACGGTGAAACGCCAGGAGAGTTTATCAGTTTTGGGTATCTTGAATCAGAATCGGCCAGAAAAGCCGTGTCATTTTTAAGAGAAACTAAAAGCTGCAAGAAAATTGCTTCATTAGGTGTTTCTTTAGGAGGCGCAGCAAGTCTTCTTGGAAAGAAACCGCTATCAGTAGATGCTATCGTTTTAGAAGCTGTGTATTCTGATATAGAAACTGCAGTGGAAAATAGAGTTAAGATAAGATTGGGTTTTGTGGCAAAATTTTTAGCACCTTTGCTCTATCATCAATTGCCATTAAAACATGGGATTGAGCTAAAGTCGCTAAGCCCAATTGATTCAATCAAAAACGTTACATCTTCTCTTCTCATCATCGCTGGTACTGAAGATAAACATACAACGTTATCAGAATCAAAACTATTGTTCACTGCGGCTCCTGAACCTAAAGCGTTTTGGGAAGTAGAAGGTGCTGCACATGTGGATTTCTATGCTTTTTCCCCTGAGGAATACGCTACTGTATTGTTAGCGTTTTTACAAAGCGCACTGAACAATGAACAAGTTAATGGAAATAAACCAACCGAATCCTAGTACATGATTTTGTACTCTTCTAGTCTGTATACCTGTCGTAAAAAACAATCAACAAACATATCAGTGTAAAAACTCCCCGATAATTAGTGCATGAAATAATGGCCCAAGAAGATTGAATGCAAGTTTTTCAGCGTTAGTCTCAAACTGCCGGATTTTAGTGCCTCAGCTGAAACAAAAAGAGTAGTCAGAAAGTTTCTGTAAGGAAAAATAATTTAAAAATTAATTTTATTTCGTTGTACTTATTACAAAAAAATAAAACTGTGATAACTCCCGCATTTTTATGAATAGATTCTATGTGAAAGCACGTGAGTGTTACTTTTGTTGAGCTTCGACTTGGTTGAATCAATGAACTCTTCTTTGGATGGTTCTCAAGTCGTTTTTTTTAACTCATAAATTTCTTTACGAAATTATTTTACAACCAAACCAAGTGGTTTGTTGGTTACGCATTTTTTACCAGCCTACAACTTATAGAACAAATTAAGAGGGTAACTTTATGGTAAATCCAAAGCACTTACTAGCCTTAGCTTTTACACAATTAGTTGGAGTAAGTTCTGTCTCAGCTGTCGTTGATGTTCAAAAAAAATCAAACACAGGCATAACAAAAGCTAGTCACAATACGATGTTACTATCAGGTCAGGAAGTCCGAAAAAATCGCATTATTATTAGCGCAAAAAATGTTGCTGCAATAAAACAAATTGTACAAGAAAATGATCTCAAAATAATCGATAGCTACTCGCACATTTCAAAATTAAGTAATCGATGGGTAGGTGTTTTGGAAGTGAGGCCAAAGTACAGCTTGCCTGTTCAACTACAAGCCGCAAGTATGCAGTCAATGATGTCAACTTTACAAAGCGACAATCGAATTCTCCAGGCTGATTATGATTCAATTGTATGGGCTGCAGAAACACCGAACGATCCAAAATATTCAAAACTTTGGGGGTTGCATAACACGGGTCAAGATAACGGAACCGAGGACGCCGATATTGATGCACCTGAAACATGGGAGCTTTTTAGTGGTTCAGATGACGTCATTGTGATGGTGATTGATAGCGGTGTTGATTATAACCATCCGGACCTAGCTCGCAATATGTGGAAGAATCCTGGTGAGATAGAAGGCAATGGTATCGATGACGATCAAAATGGTTATGTAGATGATATCTATGGAATCGATACGGCTAATAATGATAGCGACCCCTGGGACGATCACTATCATGGGACCCATTGCGCTGGAACAATCAGCGCGAGGGGTAATAATGGCTTGGGGGTTGTTGGCGTCAATTGGAATGCAAAAATTATGGCGTGTAAGTTTCTCAATGAAAACGGAAGCGGCTCGACTTCCGATGCAATAAAATGCCTGGATTATATGATCGCACAAAAGCAGAGCGGTCAGAATATCGTTGCTTCTAACAACTCCTGGGGCGGAGGCGCTTTTGCACAAACATTGCTTGATGCGATAGAAACCGCCGGCGAAGCGGGTATTTTATTCTTAGCGGCGGCAGGTAATGAAAAAGCGGATAATGACAGTGATCCATACTATCCCGCGACTTATGACTCAGACTATGTAATCTCCGTTGCCGCAACCGACCGCAACGACCAATTAGCTAACTTTTCCAGTTGGGGGGCTACCACGGTGGATTTAGGGGCTCCTGGAGTAGATACGCATAGTACTGGCCCAAATAACACTTATATGGATTTAAGTGGCACCTCTATGGCAACGCCTCATGTGGCAGGCGTTGTTAGCCTGTTAGCTTCTTTATTTCCGAACGATACGCCTGTCGAGAGAAAAAACCGTATTTTAAATAATGTTGATTCCATTTCATCGTTATCTGGAAGAACACTCTCTGGTGGTCGGTTGAATGCATTAAAAGCGGTGGAGTCATCACCTTTTGCAGTGGCTAAATTCTCCTGGGCGAAACAGGGGGAGTTAACGCGACAGTTTACTGATAACAGCAAAACTAATCGGTGTGAAATTGTTAGTTGGCAATGGGACTTTGGCGACGGACAAACATCGACAGAGCAAGCACCAGTTCATTCTTACAACAGCAGCGGGTGGTATGATGTCACACTGACCGTTAAAGGTGATGCTTGTGCAGAAACATCATCAACTCAAGCTGTATGGGCTGGGCCTAATCTCGCGCCTGTGGTTGATTATGTGCACTCAAACGAAGAAGGCTTTGTTGTCAATTATACTGATTTGAGCAAAGATTTGGATGGTGAAGTGACTGGTTGGCTGTGGTCCTTTGGTGATGGACAAACGTCTTCAGAACAATTTCCTTCATACAAATATCCATACACTGGGACTTTCAATGTGTCTTTAACTGCAACCGATGATGAGGGGGCCTCAGCTACTTTAACAAAACCAGTGGTTGTGCCACTAAAGTACTGCAAATCATCCTCATTTAGCCCTTCCTTTGTGGCAATTTCAAAAGTTCAGTTTGGTAGTTTCTCAAATTCTTCAGGAAAAAGTGAATATTCTGATTTTCTGGATAAAACAATTAATGTCAACAGTGGAGACAGCTACAATGTTACTATTTCACTAGATAGTGGTTTCTGGGGAGGTAATACTCGGATCTGGATGGACTTCAATCTGGACGGTTTTTTCACTGATGATGAAATGGTCTTCGAGAAATCTGGAGTAGGCACACATAGTGGTAGTATAACCATACCTACCACGGGAATTAAGAAAGGCCATAAGCTTGGCATGAGAGTAACCACTGGGACATTTGGTTTCGCGAACCAGTGTGATTCCTGGAGTCCTTCAGGCGGAGGCGAAATGTTCTGGGGAGAAGTTGAAGATTACGCAGTGATTATTGACTAACTCCGGAAATTAGACAGGCATTCGGTTGTTACTTTGTAAGTAAGCTAGGCGTTAAGTAACAACCAGGTTGCATTTTATCGTTAGTTAATTAACTTAAGATTACTTTCGAATAATGTTCTATAGTTGTGGGAGGGCTGCAGATTAAGCATCTTTGATACAAATAAGTGCCTGCAGAAATGGGCTAGAGGGACCTTGATTTAATTTAGACAATACTAATAATATTACTTCGGCTGCCAGCTTGAAGTATTTAAATGATTAAATGAGGTAAAAAATTGCCATCCGCGAATACTAGTTATATTGCTTCAATTGTACAATCCATATCAAACATTATTGCCACTATGGCTTCAATTGAAGCGAATAGAGGGAAATCATTTTATAAAAAGAATAATGTTGCGCACGGTGTTGTTTCAGCGAGTATCGGCATGGTTAGTCCTAACGCGAAAGGATCGCTTGCGCTCTCATTTAGCAAAGAAGCAATACTAAAAATAATATCAAACATGCTTCAAGAAGAGTTCCTGGAAGTCAACGATGAAGTTGCCGACTGTGTTGGAGAGTTAACCAATATGGTTGCCGGCGGCGCAAAAAAAATCATGTCTGAAGAAGGCTTCGATTTTGATATGGCAACGCCTGTTGTAGTTTGTGGCCCTGACCATCAAATCGTTCACAATATAAAAGGGACTGTGGTGACGATACCCTTTGAAATTGACTCTCGCGAGTTCTATGCGGAAATTTGTTTTGAAGATAATTCTACCAAAGAAAGAAGCAGCCTCGACAAAGAACATAAAGATGTAAACACAGGGCGGAGTGCTCATATCTTAGTGATCGAAAGTGACTTTGCGTCTGCCATTACTTTACAACGATTACTCGAGAAAAATAACTATAGAGTATCTGTAGCAAAAGATCTGACTAGCGTTAAAAACATCGCCAAAAAGCGAGATGACTTTGATTTGGTGTTATTGGAACCAATGCTTCAGGTTAGTAAGGGGGAGCGCCTACATTCAATTTTTAATGCTGTCGAAGTCTTTAGCGATATTCCTGTCATCTATATTAGCGTTCTTTTCGAACATGAGTTTGAAGTGCTTTTTGGCAAACACAATGCTGATGCCTATATTGAAAAACCTATATCAATTAAGGGATTGACCAGTGTGATTAATTCAATTTTAAAAGTTAACGAGCCCACTGACAAAACACTGTAGAGTAACTACTGCATCTTTCCTTTCGTTTATTTATAGACAAAAAATTGGCCGATAACTCGATTATACACAAGCCTAAAAACGGCAAATTAAAACCTAATATGCCTTTTATCTTTTAAGATTATGGGCTGTGCGTGTGCCTATTGATAATGCTTACTTGCTAGAAGAGAACACGCTGTATCGCCTGGGTAGTTTTTGTCTTCTTTATTTACTGAAACGAGAAGTAATAAGGGCAGGGCCAGCCGTCTTGGTGAAAGCCAATTGAGCTGGCCCCGTTGCAAAAGTTTTTGATATTTCAATTAATCGTGCTACAAAAGCTAGGCGCTTATTTTTTCAGATAAGGTATCCTCTCCTTCAAATGGCTTAAGTTGTTGCTCGACGAGTTCACGATAGTAGGGCTCTTTCACCATTAGTTCCTGATGAGTACCTTCTCCGATGACTTTTTGCTCTTTCAAAACAATAATTTTATCGGCTTCTAACACGGTAGAGAGACGATGAGCAGCGACAAGCGTTGTTCTATTGTTTTTTAGCTGATTCATTGCGACTTGAATCTTATATTCCGTCGCGGAATCGAGATTAGAAGTTGCTTCATCGCACAGCAAAATAGGATTATCTTGCAACATTGCCCGGGCGATAGCCACTCGCTGCTTTTGACCGCCCGATAACTTAACGCCTCTTTCACCAACTTCAGTGTCTAACCCTTTGGGTAGTTGAGCGACAAATTCTTCAAGTTGCGCCAGCTTTAAAGCATCGAAAATCTCTTCATCACTTAAGGGCTTTTCTGTGCCTAATAGCAAGTTATTTCTGATACTACCTGACAACAACGGGGCGTCTTGAGCAACATAGCCAATTTGCTGTCGCCACTTGTGCAGAGAAAGATTGTTGATTAATTCATTGCCCACAAGAATGCGACCTTTACTGGGAGCATAGTATCTCAGCAACAGTGAAAATAACGTCGACTTACCCGCACCGGACTCGCCGACAAATGCGACAACCTTGTTCGCAGGGATCTGAATATCGATATCGCTAAAAACAGGTCTTCCTTTCTCATATTCGAACTTGATGTTTTGGAAATGAATGGACTGTCCTGCCAGTGATAATTCCTGTGTTCCGTCAGAGCTTTCCTCTGTTTCGTCGAGCAATTCGTCAACGCGTTCTGCGGCGCCTGCCGCTTTATTAAATGCGGCAAAAAAGTAGGTAAACTGGATTAACGGGAAAACGATATTGAACAAATATAAAATAAAGGCCATCAGAGTTCCCATGGTAATCACACCTTGACTGACACGAGCTGCGCCGAAAGCCAGAATAATGATCAGGGTCGCAACGATGGTCATTCCCGCAATTGGAGCCATGATTGCAGCTATTTTGACTTCCTTTTGACCCAGATCGTAAAGTTGCTGTAGTGATTGCTTACTATCTGTTAATGAGCTGCTTTCGGCAGTGCAGGCTTTAATCAGTCGAATTTGAGACAGACGCTCGGTAATAAAGCTTAGAAAATGCGCTTCTTTCTCTTGAATAGACTTTGACAGAACTGAGAGTTTAGCTGCGATTGGAACGGTAATAACAAAAGCGATAATCAAAGTGACAAAAAGTACTGCGGTCAGCTGCCAGTCTAAGACCCATAATATGATCAGGCTTGAAACTAGCGTGAGCATACCTGAAATAAAGGGTTCAAAGTGATCGGTGAGTACGCTGTTAATTACTTCGGTATCGTTAACTATTCGGCTCGCAGGCTCAGCTGAGGGGTTCTTGTCATAATAACGAATAGGCAGGTAAATTGATTTCGCCAAGACCTTTGAGCGTAAATTTACCAACATGCGATTTGCAACTTTTCCGATCATGTAGAAGTTAAATCCAGAGGCAACTGACCCAGCGGTCAGAACGCCGATTAGGATTAATAACCATTCGGTCGGAAATGTTTGCGCATCACTAAAGGAATCAATCAGACGCTGGGTCAGTATTGGAAAGAGAACTGAGCTCAATGCGCCCATAATTGACAAGAGAGCGATAAGAAACAACAGTCCTTTCCCTGGATTCGCGTAGGCAATAATCTTAAATAAGCGTCGATATTTTTTCATATTCAATCACCCCTGTTAAATTTTAAAATAAGTCTAATTAAAAATGACCGAGTGGTCAATTTAATTTGACTTGTCGTCTAATGTCTTTGTAACCAAATATTTGCTAAAATACCTGTATTAATGAGCGATCTCGATTTAACTAGCTGATTTAATTGAATATAGTGAGTCAAACTGAAGGTATTACGGAGCGTCAGTGGATAAGAAAACGCGAATTTTAACCAGTGCACGAAAGCTGTTTTTAGAACAAGGGTACAAGTCGACCAGTATCCAGTCGATAGCTTCCGAATCAGGGATCTCAAAAGGTGCGGTCTATCTGTATTTCAACTCTAAAGAGGAGATCTTGTTAGCGATCTTTCGCATGATTGAAGATGAGGTTTGGCGTAAAGTTTCGTCAATTAATCAGGATCCATCACTTTCAGCCAGGGAAAAATATCGCCGACAAATTATTACTTTTTACAATGAGGTGATGGAGAACCTGCAATTTAACCAAATGATGCTTAATGAGTCTGGCATAGAGCTAAATGAAGCTTTTTACAATTATGCCAGGGAATATCGATATCGGTTACAAAAAGTTCAGGAAGAATCACTATTAGCGATCTACGGAGACTCCTTATCGATGTGGTTAGGGGATCTGGTTATTTCAACAAACGGAATCATGCAGGAGTTCGATGCCAGTATTGTATTAGATAATCTTGAGCTCGATAGTGAACGGCTGGCTGATTTTATCTGCAATGTAACAGACTTTTTGGTCGATGGCATTTTAAGCAAAAAACCGGTTCCAATATTTAATGAAAAAACAAAGTTAGTGCGAGAAGAATTTTTAGCACAGAAAGAAAATGAAAAACACGAAGCCATCAATCAACAATTTACTAAACTCGCTGACCTATGTGAATCTCTGGTACTCTCCGATGAGCGAAAGCAGACTTTGCAAGAAACGCTTGAGTTGTTAAAAGACGCATTAGAAGCGACTCAAATTAATAAAACACTGGTGAAAGCGCTGATGTCAAATTTTAATGATTATTCAGAGTTAAAAGCTGATCGGGAAAAACTCGCTGATTTGCTGGAAGTGCGATAACCACAGTTTCTCTTTGAGTACATCTAAAGAGGGGCTGCAATTTGGGAGCAGTCGTTTTTTCCCCCTCTCCTTTGAAGGAGAGGGTCAGGGAGAGGTAGATACCATAATCATTTTAAAATACAGCGCGACAGTGCAAACAGATTCTAACCTTTCCCATTTCGAGATTGAATTCGAGCCTGCGTTTTAACAACGAGACTCAGAAAGCACCTGATGAAACAGTTGATTTAAAGAATCATATCCTTCAATTTTATTTTCTGTTGGCTCACCAAAACCTTCCAGCCTATCTAGTTCATTGACAATGAATTTATTAATTGCGGGAATTGCCGGTGCAATTTCTTTTTCCAAAGCCTTCTTTTTTTGTTGCAGCAAGTCGGTAATTGCCTCGTCGAGCGCTTGATTGTTTTTGACCATTTCTCTCAAGCGGTGAAATTCAATTGGCGCAGGCGTTTGCTTTTTTTCTAACCACAAAATCGATAGTAGTGGTCTAAGAACATAAAAGTATTTTTTTAGCGGTACCATTTCCTTTCTTAAGTAACCACGATAATTAGTCTTAGCCATACTCCGGTAGTGATAAATTCCTTTTGCATAAGAATAATCCGAATCAAGAATTGAGCGAGCTGACTTGGCGAATAAATTGTCGTCGCGGTAAACGATGGGAGACTGCAACCATTCAACAAAGGATGGGTTTGATTTTTTAAATAGTCTGAGCGCTTTTCTGACATCCCATCCGCTGATATCAATTTCATCGACAATTGGATATTCAATAACATCTCGCTTTTCTTCCAGGTTTACCGCCACGTACCAGTCTTTTGGATGGGCGTAGATAAAGCGCACATCATAATCACTATTGGGAGATGCAAATCCCCAGGCACGGCTACCAGACTCTACTGCGTAAAGAACTCTTACGCCATGTTCTTTTTCTGCTTCGTTTAGTCGATGTTGAATTTTTTCTTCTATCTCTTTCGAAATCATTGTTTTTTCCTTAAGTACTACTTTCCAGTATTGTATTTGGTATGAATTAGATTGCCATTCTTATCAAGTCGAAATATATCAAGGTCATTGGCCAGAAATAAATTTCCAGAATAATAGCGTCTTGCCTCTTCTTCAATGTCCACGATTGAGGGACTGGGCGATGGCAAGTCTTGATAACGTGGACTGAAATGAGTCAGTATCAAATTCTTGAGACCGGTGCTTTCAGCATATTCAGAAATTCTTTTGGCGCAGCTATGCTGTGGACCTGCTCCTACTTTCTCTGCAACTTCCTGGGTGTAGGTCGCTTCGTGAACAACTAACTCAACATTCGCCTCAAATGTTGTATCGCTTTTTAATGTTGCCAGTCGATGTGGATCGTCATTATCGCCACAGATGATCACTGTTCGGTTGTTTTTGTCTGGCAGTAAATAGTTATCAGGAAGAATAACTTTTCCATTTTCAAGCGTAATGGATTGGCCACTTTGCAATTTTCCCCACATTGGGCCGCGCAAAATACCATCTTTAATTAGCTTTTCTTGATCTAATCGATTTTTTGTCGGCCTCTCTGTCAGCGCATAGGCAAATGACGGCACACGGTGAGACAGTAAAACAGCGCGAATTTCAATGTTTCCAACAGAAGTGCTATCGGTTAACTTTTCCACATCAATGAAATTTAATTGATAGTTTAAGTTTAATTCGGATGTTTCTATCACTGCGTTAATAAAGTGCTGAATTGGCTTAGGAGCAATGATCGTGAGTGGTTCATTACGACCAGACATTGAGGCACTAGCGAGAATTCCCGGGAGACCATAACAGTGATCACCATGAACATGGGTAATTAATATCGCGCTCAAGTTTGTTAACGATAAGTTTGTGTGAAGAATTCGGTGTTGTGTGCCTTCACCGCAATCAATTAATAACCAGCTTTTGCTATTTTGTTGACGAAAACCGATACCACTGACATTTCTTGTTTTAGTTGGTACTCCAGAGGAAGTTCCCAAAAATACTATTTCCACGAGATAAATTCTTGATTAGGTCTCAAACCTTTATAAATTGAGTGGCGACTTGTTTAAAGCCGCCGCATATTTTTCGAAAAACCTTTGGTCAAAAAGTCCATTTGATCGGTTAATATTCTTCGATTAGCGAGCGCCAGATATTCCGACTTGTTTGGTCGGAAAGGTATCGCTAATAACTTCATACCTGCTTCTTCTGGAGTTCGACAACCTTTATGATTATTACATGACTTGCACGCTGCGACACAGTTTTCCCAAGTATCTTTTCCGCCTTGACCTTTTGGAATAACATGGTCACGAGTTAAAAATGCATTTTTAAAGGCATTACCACAATACAGACATAAATGACCGTCTCGTCTGAATAGGGACGAATTACATAAGTGAGGCGTACGCTGATCTTTTGAATGGATTTGACCCTCGGTTGCAATCACCGAAGCTACATCCAATACTGATTGTTTACCTGTTAGCCGTGAGTAACCACCATGAAGCCTTACTGATGATTCGCCATAGGTCCAAAGTACTTGATCTTTAGTGTATAGACAAGCTGCAGTTTCCAAATCGATCCAATCTGTCGCTTGTCCTGCTTTATTTAATCGCAAGATTTGTGCTTGCATCACTTATCTCCCAGTTATAAACCAACGAAAAAAGCTGAATAACAATCTGGTTTTCATTCTTAGTATACTCTTAGTTTAGTTCAAATTATTTAATTTAATATGACCTTCGCAACAAATTTTGACGTTTTATGTGAAATATCTATCGTTGGAATTATTGGCCTAAGGATAGTTATTCATCGGTTTTAGCATCAATTCGAACTAGCGATTTGAATTTAAATGCTATCTTCTAATGATTTTTGAGCACTGTTGTTAATTTCTAATATGGTTGTCGAAATTAACGTCCCTGTTCTGCTTTCCCTTGATATCTCAATTGCTGAGATGAAACTTTAAAACGACGAAATGCCTTTACAAATAGTTATGCAAAGGAATTTCCGTTTTATCTCCGAGTACGGACTTGCACCGTCATAAATGTCTCATCACGCCCCGGCTCGTAATGTTGGAATGTTTAGCCGGTAAAAGGGGATTAACCCCCTGATCGTAATGTTCAAGTACTTGCAAACATTACATTTCACCGAAAGTAAAAATTGAAAACCAAATTGTTAAAGAACTCTGCCCAAAAGGCATTAAAAAACCCGGCGAAGAAATTGTCTCGGCCGGGTTTTAAAAAAACAAAGCTGGTTCGAGACATTTTAATTTGCCTCGAAATATCGAGGCTGCTAACGAGTATCACTCCCAAAGTTAACTATATATAAGTCGCAATTCCACAAACTGCTTTTTTCGAAATCACCAGTCGTTAAACGGTCGCTACTTAAACAGTCATTATCTAACCCATATTGTAGGCGGTTAGACCTACCCATATGGCTTAAATAAATTGCGTCTGTTAGCGTTAGTAATTTCATTTTGACTTTTATATCCTCGTTGAATTGGTAAATTCGTCAGCGAATTAGTAAATGTTTATAGTGCGTATTTAAGCACTTTAGTAAGTATGGAGTCAACAGTAAATACCAGAATTAATGAATTAAAACTCAATAAAAACAATGGGTTATGTTTTCTGGTGGTACTGGTAATCCTTCAGTTTTAATGAATAGAAAAATTTTTGTATTTTAAAAAAAGACAAAGTATCAAAATATTGTTCTTAACTCTTTTGTCACTGAATTTTCTCCTTTTCAAGTATTTTTATTGATAGTCGACCAGGTCGGTTAGTCAATATTATGATTGCAAAAACACATTTAGAGTTTAGCTGTTTCCAGAGTATTAGGTTGCTCTGATTTACTCTGTTGCAATTTACTAATCGCTAATTGTCTGGTTGATAAAAAGGCGGCTAATCAAAGCCACGGTTTATAGAATTTGATTGAGTTTGTTACTTAATCCGAAAGTTCACACTTCCGAATCAGGGGAAGTGTGAGACTACAACAAGCTGTAACTAGTTTCTATCGAAGAACGAATATCGTCGCATATTTCAAAATTAAAAAGCTCGATTTCCATACTTGTCACTAAACAAAACGAAAAACGCTTCGTTAGGTTTAGTTGTGGGTATGGATTTTTGAACGGCATTTTATTTTCGGGCTTATGTTTAGTTTTAAGGATTCAATCATTATATACTTTTGAACTTAAAATTCAATATCTGTTACGCTTAACAGCTCAAACATTTATCTGAAATTAGCTGTAGGATTTCTAATTATGTTTAATGTGATATGTTTTAAATGTATGAATCAACACGCTATATATACTGTTTATTTCGTGGTGAAACAAATATACCTTGGCTTCCACCAGATTATCTTTGATCGATGCAAGTTGCTGGCTTGTTGGTTGCACGCCAGAACGGTTGAAGTTTTTATACCAAATACTGATTTCTTTTTCCAGATAAGTTGATTCTGTTTTTTGGGATTGCTTTATATTTGATGCCAGGGCTAGCAATAGTGTAATTCTGTCCCACTTATTCATATTTCTGCCAACTCGTAGCAAACTGCTGTATGATCCTTTATTTGATACCTGTTTGAATCCCCCTTGAAAATCTTTGTAATCGAGTAGATAAGATATCTGGGCCAAAAGTCTAACGGCGGCTTGCCTGACGCCTAATGAGTTATCTTTGAGGCGTTCGATTAATATCTGTTTTATGTTTTCTTCATCCAATTGATACAATGATCGAAGGGGTTGCTTTCGAATGCTGGGAAATTCGCTATCGAGGTAAAGGGCGATTTTGTTGTTGTAAGATTTTAAAGACAGAAATCCAATGGCCCATAATGCGCATTTTAACTTGGGCACTGTCGCGTTATCGATTGAACTAAGATAGTAGCCTTCGACATTAAAGCTTGTTTTTTTGAGGTAATTAACAGCTAACATTCGCACAGTAGAAGAATGATCGGTGAGAGAGTTTTTGGCGACGCTAACCGCATATTCGGTGTCGCCCTTGTCTAGAATAAGTTGAATTGCTTTTTTTCGAACCGGTGTAAATTTGTCATTGAGTGCGGCGCTTATCAATCTTACATTTAGAGGCGAGGAAATTCTTTGAAGTAATTCCGCTGCTTTTAGCCTCACGATATTGTGCTTGCTTTGCTGACATAAATGGACAATTTGGGAGGCTGGGAATATTTTGTAGGTAATGATTATTTTTGTACATAAAATTGCGATGTTACATCGCTTGTGTAAAATTCCGGATTCAAGTAGTTTTCTATCGGCCTTTTTTGAGAAGAAGGTTTCAACTGCCTTAATTATTGGTGTCGACTTTAGTCTTTTGCAGCTCTTTAAGTGGTAAATTTGTGGTAAAGCGGAAACTAACTCAGCTGTGCATTCAGGAACTAGTAAGTTAAGAAATGCTTTCTTGGCGGCTTGACGAACTTGCAACACCCAGTCATTCATTCTTTCTATTAGTGCAGGGATTGCTTTTGGATCGTTTAAGTTTTCGAGGCGCTTTACTGCTAACTCCCTGGTATATCCGCTGCGGTGTTGACTCAGTTCGATTAGATGATTTAAATCAAAATTCAGTTTTGTTCCTTCAAATAGTGTCATGATAATGCTCTTATGGTAAACGTTTCTGGCAATCATTAAGGGAAAAAATCCCCTTAATGATTTATTTCTCGGTAATCTTAATCAGATCATTCATTACGCTATCGAGCCCTCCGTAAACCGTTAGTTGATTGATTTTTCCGGTGACTCTTTCCAGTACTTCTAACTCTTTAAGTCGCATCAAGGTAGAGTTACCCTCCATGACTTTCGCAGTGTTATGAAGTGAACGGGTAGCCTGAGTTTCTTCTTTTCGCCTAATCAGATTTGCCTCGGCTGCTTTTTGTGCTTCGACAACCTGGTTCAGGATACTTTTCATCTCGCCAGGTAAAATAATATCCTTTACACCGACATCATGAATACTCAAGCCATAAGCGTAAGCTTTTGACTTGATCCGCTTTTCGACAATCTGATTAACAATATCTTTGTCTTCCAAAATAGCGTCGAGAGTTCTTGTTCCAACAACTTCTCTGAGTGCTAGCTGAAATTCTCGATATAAGAAATCAGTATGGCTTTTTAGTAAAACAGCAACCTTTTCAGTGTCGATCACGCGGTAACTTGCTGAAAGATTGATCCTGAGACTAACCCTGTCCTTGGTTAGTATTTCTTGCCCGTTGATATCCATATTCTGTAATCTACAGTCCAAAATTCCGACTTCAATATTTTGGTTGAAGCGCCAGAAACCATAGTTACCTGGTTTTAGGATCTTTTCCAGTTTTCCGTTGACTTTCAAAAGCCCAACATGGTTGTCCGCAATCTCAGCATAGTAAATCGAATTAGAACCGGCCACGTAAATTGAGGTTCCTTTATTTCTTACCAACACGGGTAGCAAGCGCTTATCGACATGAAAGTCTTCGCTAATATCGATTATCTTGACCTCAACTTTGACGGCAACATCCCAGAACATTTTGAATGTATTTGGTGGGATAACATTTGATAATTTTCCGTCGAAGTAAACTAATCCAACTTCATTCTCTTTAGTATCATAACTAATAACTTCGTTACCCAGCAGGTCGTAATAATTTTTAATCAAAAAGCGACCGAGATGATTGTTTAACTCCGGTTTCGTTATATCGTATCGAATAATTTCGATGTTCGCAGATAAGTTGAATAAGTGATATTCGCCGGGTTGTAAAAGCCGCTCTAGTCGATTGTTTCGAAATAGCAATACTCGCTCGTTATCGGCGACGTTTATTGTTGTAAATCCTAGCATCTAACTTCTCCTTATTTTTCACTTTTCCGATGCTTTTTTGTTGGACTTCCTGCTAGAGAATGGCAAGCACTATTTGGAATTAACGGGAAGCCAAGATGAGAGGAATCATTTTTCAACTTCTGCCAGCAAAACTTTGCAGAGTGTTAATGAAAAAATTATCGTCGATCAAGTTTTCGCGTTAATCCAACCCATAGCGAATGGTCATTAATAGCGGGAGAACTCAATCAGAAGTAGGGAAACGTCCCATGTGCTAATATTTGTTCTCCGGAAGTCCTCAGTTTATGAGCTATTGCTCGTTGCCTTTCGGCATTAAGTAAGTTCCATTTGGAATGGAGTCGATTTTCAGTCGACTTGGCTACTAAGGTCGGAATCGAACCGACTACCCACTGGTTATATGCCAGTTGCTCTACCCGAATGAGCTACAAAGTATTGGGAGTTTAGATTGTGTAATAAACTTGGTACACAGAAAGGTATTCCCACTGCGCCGGACTGATATGAGAATCAGAACCGCTAAATTTATTGCATTACTAAACACTTTTGGATTGCGCGAAAATCAAACTCTCGCGCCATCACATTCTGTTTGGCCGCTTTGTTCAGACAATTAAGTCTGATTTTTGAACTTCAGTTTTAATTCCGTCTGAATTCAAGTTCAGGCCTTGAACTTCTATTTTATAAGTGTCACTTTCGATTTCCGATGTCTGAATAGCTGAATCGATAAACTGATTGATGACGGCTATATTGGTTGCAACATGTTGACTCATTTCGTGAGTAATAAAACTACCTCCAGAAAACAAAGCCATAGGTAAAAGTAGTTGATCCGCTAAATACTCTCCTACTACAGCACTCGAATTTCGATAACGCTTTAGTGCATTGATTGCTGTTCCCGCAATCGTTTCAGCGCGAATATTTCGTTGTGCAACGGCTTCAAATATTTCAACGCAATTTGTAAACTCCAACTTAAGAGAAATGATATTCCCGGGGCTGAAAGAATCGACCAATATTTCTCTTAAGTCCTGCTCTTTCCATTTAAGCTTTCTAACCACTTGTTTTAACTCTCTTTGACTAACATGCTGCGGAATTTTTGCGGTAAAAGTTGTGGCGCTCCTTGCCACTGGTTCACCTCTCTCCAATAATTTTAATCGTTGGCCACTAATTCTCGGGTGTACTTGTGCTGTCCATTGCCCGCCGCCGTTAGGATAAAAACCGTAACGCTGTAACTCGGTATTTGCCTTGACGCCGAGTATTTCTAGTGTTTTCAAAAAGCAAGCAGTTAAAAATTCAAAACTCGGAGCTTGCTGGTTATGCGTACCGCCTTCGAGCTCAATATTCGACATCCCTTTTCCTAACAGCAGAGCCGGCAGAATTGTTTGAAATACCAGGCTGGTGCTTCCGGCTGTGCCGACGGCAAAGCGATAGTCACCATGTTTTATTTTTCCCGGGGTAAATTCTATATAGTCAGAACACAACTCGTCTCCACTAACTTCGGCGTCGCAAACTTCTTTTGCGGCTCTTACACAAGTTAAGTGTTGACGCAACAATCCCGACTTTTTTCGACCCGCGCGAATATTTTTAATCTTAACTGGCTGGCCTAAACACATAGCGAGAGAAAGTGATGACCGTAAAATCTGTCCACCGCCTTCACCCTGTGAGCCATCAATAACTAATACTTTTCTTTTCATTTTCTTTCTTACGTTTATTCATTTTTTAACTAGTAAAATTCATGTGATATTAAGTCATACAAAGCTAGTCAAATACTAAGAACCCCTCTCCATTATTTGCTCCTTGCGGAAGAGGGGTTAACACGAGAGAGTTTTCCATTTCTCTTCGCGTGTTCCGAACAAAAGGATTTGTTAGAAGCATTTATATTGATAATATTAGCCTTTAACACAAAGCACTTGTTTTAATGTATAAACCACTTCTACCAGGTCACTTTGTGCTTCCATGACTTTATCAATGTCCTTGTAAGCTGATGGTGTTTCATCAATAACGTCCCTGTCTTTTCTACATTCAACCCCTTCTGTTGCGCGTAGATGTTCTTCCATAGAAACCAGCTTTTTGGCTTTGGTACGAGACATCACTCGTCCAGCGCCATGACTACAGCTACAAAAACTATCCGGGTTTCCTAAACCTCTAACAATAAATGATCTCGCTCCCATACTTCCGGGAATGATCCCCATTTCACCCTCCCTGGCGCGCACTGCTCCTTTCCGAGTAACCAGCACATTTTTTCCAAAGTGATGCTCTCGCGAAATGTAGTTGTGGTGACAGTTAACCGCTTCAACACTAGCGTCAAAATCTTTATTCATTACCGATTTCACCGCTCCGATAACGCGATTCATCATCACTTCCCGATTAAGTCGGGCAAATCCTTGTGCCCATTCGACTGCTTCCACGTAGTCGTTAAAGTTATCACTTCCTTCTGCTAGATAAGCCAGGTCTCTATCGGGTAAGTTGATATGCCAACGCTGCATATCTTTTTTCGCTTTTTCGATAAAGTAAGTTCCAATACGGTTACCGACACCTCGTGATCCGCTATGCAACATAAACCAGACTTGCCCATGTTCATCTAAACACACTTCGATAAAGTGATTTCCTGTTCCTAGTGTTCCGAGATGACCAATATTGTTGGTATTTTTAAGTACGGCGTGTTTATCACATAAAACATCAAACACTTGTGATAATCCTAACCAGGCATCTGCGACATCTGCGGGAATATTTCCCCAGGCTCCTTTATCTCTCCGACCTCGGGCTCTCGCCGACCGTCCGTGAGGAACCGCGGCTTCGATAGATGAGCGCATCGGCGCAAGGTTGTCTGGCAATTGAGAGGCACTCAAACTGGTTTTTACCGCCATCATTCCGCAACCGATATCAACTCCAACTGCGGCGGGAATGACCGCGCCAACCGTTGGTACAACGCTTCCAATTGTTGCGCCTTTTCCTAAGTGAACATCCGGCATGGCCGCAACCCACTTATGGATGAAAGGGAGGCCTGCAATATTTTTTAACTGCTGCCTGGCTTCTTCTTCAAATGGAACACCTTTGGTCCATGATTTGATAGGAGCGCCTGAAGATTGCATTACTTCGTATTTCATCGTGTTGTTTTCCATGCTAATTCCAATATTATTATTTTAATCTAATGCTAATCGTGTGCCAGTTTTTGAATATTTTATAAAATAACTTGTAATTTATTGTTTTTAAAAGGAAATAAAAGATTGTTACTTTTTCGCTCTAATTATCGATAGATCTAGACTTATTGTTTATCTATCAAAAATAATAAATAAATATCTTAAAAGATATCTTGTCATCGCTCGAATAAAAGATAAACTGTGCAAACTAAATATTTCTATGGATTACATTCTTACCGGAACGCGTACTTGTGGTATTGGACTGGCGAAATGATTGATGAAGGAATTGCAAAAGTGAAAAAAAACAAAACATGTGCAATTAGTATATTAGGAACCAATCTTGATAGACGAGGGCGGAGCGCGAAACGCTGGGATAAATGGCGTCCAACAATTGCATTGTGTCAGCAAGATGATTTGATAATAGACACCCTGGTACTTTTACATGAGTCAAATTTCAGGCGGCTAGCTGAGCAAGTCAAAGAAGACATTGCGTTGGTGTCGCCGGAAACAGAAGTGCATTTTTATGAAGTTGACTTCAGAGATCCCTGGGATTTTGAGTCAGTTTATGGTCAATTGTTCGATTTTAGCCAGCAGTATCAGTTTTACCCTGATGAAGAAGAGTACTTAATTCACATAACTACCGGTACGCACGTAGCGCAGATCTGCTTATATTTGCTCACGGAAACTCACTATCTGCCAGGAAAGTTATTACAAACCTCTCCTGGAGGAAAAGACAATCCAACTGTTGGAAGTTACCAAACAATCGATCTTGATTTATCAAAGTATGACCAAATTGCGTCTCGATTTAATCGAGAACGAGTTAAAGGAATTGATTATCTAAAGGATGGTATCGAGACGAGGAACACCAAATTTAACCAGATGATCGCCCAGTTAGAGCAGGTTTCGATTTTATCAGAGGAACCTATGTTAATTACCGGGCCTACGGGAGCTGGTAAAACTCAATTAGTAAAGCGTATTTATCAACTCAAGAAACACCGCGGACAAATATCCGGTGGGCTGGTGATCGTTAACTGCGCAACCTTGCAAGGTGACAAGGCGATGTCAACACTATTTGGCCATAAGAAGGGAGCGTTTACCGGCGCGGTAGACGGACGCAATGGTCTTTTGTTGGAAGCTAACGAAGGATTATTGTTTCTGGATGAAATTGGCGAGCTGGGTATTGATGAGCAAGCGATGCTATTAAGAGCGATTGAAGAAAAGTGCTATTTACCACTTGGGTCAGATAAAGAAATCGCGAGTGATTTTCAATTGGTCGCAGGTACTAATTTGAATTTAAACAAAATGGTCGCTGAAGGAAAGTTTAGAGAAGATTTACTTGCGAGAATAAACTTGTGGAATTACCAACTACCTTCTTTAAAAGATCGCATCGAAGATCTTGAGCCGAATCTTGACTATGAACTTGAAAAGTTCGCGCGAAAAGCAGGACATATGGTAAGTTTTAATAAGGCCGCGAGGGAAAAGTATCTAAAGTTTGCAGTTTCTGCTGAAGCTTCCTGGCGAGCTAATTTCAGAGATTTAAATTCAAGTGTGATTCGCATGGCGACCCTATCGAGTGGTGGGAGAATTTCTGAAAAGCTGGTGGAGGAAGAAATTGTGCGATTAAAATTAAACTGGAGCGAAGGCCAAACTAATAAGTTTGACCCTGTGGTTATCGTGCGCAATTTGCTTGGCGAAGAACGGTCGGAATCGATTGATTTGTTCGATAAGTATTTACTTGCTGGAGTCAATGAAATTTGTAAAGAATCTAAATCAATGGCTGATGCAGGAAGAAAGCTTTTTGGCGTGTCGAGGCTCAATAAAAAATCCACCAATGATTCTCATCGGTTAAAACAGGTGTTGGCGAAATTTGAGTTAGTATTTGAGGATCTTAAGGAGTAGATTGTAAATATCAGGCCTTTGAAAAGTGGCCCAGTATAACTTTTTTCAGTAGTTAACAACCTTGAATTTAAGAATAGTAGGGTATGACGAAACAGACGTATTAGTATTTTTTATGATTAGAAATCAGTAACGTGGATTTTGATTTGTTAATTTTGGTTTAGGAGTTGATTGACTTATCTATAGCATATGGATAGTATTTCGTGCCAAAATTTAGGTTATTAGAATAAGTATTATTTTGCCCTAACAACCTGAACTTAAAGTTTGATATGTGGTTTTAAGAACCCTGATGAATAAACTAAGGAAAGATAAATGAAAAAATTATTGTTGTTAATATTAATGTTTCCGATGATAACGGATGCTGCTAACTTTTCATGTAAGGGTAAAGTGAGTGTATTGGCTATAGGCCCGACCTCAGGTATTTTACAAGTAAACGCAGGCTATGGGGTACATTATTTGTGTAAACTTCATGAAGAAATGAATGGGGTTCATCCGGAAATATGTAAAGCTTGGTATTCGATGTTCCTTACTGCGAAAGCTTCTGGAAAGCAGATGTCACAATCTTATTCACAGATACCAGGTGGTCCGCAAGATTGTGCATCTCTTGGCAGTTGGGTGACAACTACAACTCCATATTTCGTTCAGATTGTAGATTAAGTGTTGCTGGCAGTCACCTAAATATTATTTATAAAACCGTCAGAAATATCCTTGCCATTTGAGTATTGGTGATGATTTGGTTGGTTCAGATGTAATCTACGCTTTGAACTGGTTTTTTCGAATCAAAACTTCCTATTGGCAGGGAGCTTTAAACTTTTAGATGATACGGTATATTCCAACTTTCTCGTATCATTTCTAGACTAAAGTTAAATACAGGACAGCGACGAGACTGTCAAAAAGAAATTTCAACCCCTAGCTGAATAGAGCGCCCCCTATTGGCAACCCCTTCGGAATAAACCGAGGAAAGCGTACGATATTGTTCATTAAACAGGTTGTTTGATGAAAAGGTAATTGTCGTTTTGGGAGTCAAAGAATAACGTAAGTTAGCGTTGGTAACGAAGTAGCTATCTTGTCCTTCTATACTATTATTTTTTCCTCGATAAAAACTATTTAGGTTAAAGTTGATATCAGGCCATTTGTAATTCAATATGAATGCGCCGGTATTTTTTGAAATATTAATGTTGGAGTCGTCAGAAAACCAATTCCAAATGAGTTTCAGTTGAAACTCATCCATCAGTTGCATTTGATACTCTGTTTCAATACCCGTTGTGTGAGTGCTTGACGAGTTTGAAAAACTTGGCGCGAGCAGAGGGTTATCTGGAGCTACTATCGGAGCACCTAAAACTATCAGGTTTTCAAAATGATTGTGAAATGCGGTGACTTCTAAGTTCCATTGGTTGTTACTGACAACCCAGCCAACCTCAGTCGTATTCACTTTCTCTGCCTTCAGGTTGACATTGCCAAAATCAACTGGGTTATTCTTATCGTATAGTTCGAGAAAGTTTGGTGCGCGAAAAGCGGTGCCGTATAAAAACTTAAGGCTGTTTTGATCTGTTGGGCTCCAAACAATTGCGACGCGAGGATTTGTTGATTGCCCAAAGTCGCTGTAATCGTCGTATCGAACTCCGGCGGTTAATTGCCAATTGGGGTTAAACTGATATCGCTCTTGAATATAAAAACTAAAAATATCTCTTTTGTTACGGTCGTTAAAATTAAGTTGGTCTCGACTGGCAACAAAACCACCAAAATAATCGAGTGTTATTGGATTATGAGTGGTTACATTGGCAACATCTGATATTTTAGCGGTTTCTGAAGATAGCCCAATGGATAACAAATTATTTTGTGCAAATTGATAACTGCTATCCCAGTTAATTTTAGTATTTTGTGATTTTAGATAGGGGCCACCGACAAAATTTTCTTCGAGAAATACGCCTGGTGCTAATTCAGTATTATCGAGAAGTAAGAGTGCCCTTGTATTCCATTTGTCGTTGGAGTGTGACACTTTGACTGTATGTTTAAATTCATCAGATATTATTTGACTGTATTCTAAAGAGATCGAACTTTGTGCGGTTTCTTCCTGATTTGAGTCATTACCCAACGCGCCGAAAGTCATAAATTGACTTAGATTTCGCTGCATGTGACGAGCATTAATTGACCATTGGTTGAGACGATACTTTAGATAAAGGTCATGGCCATCTATTGGATCTGTGGTAGTTGTCTCGGTACCAAGAAAGTCAGCTAGTTGATATTTTTCGCCGGATTGGTCAAATGACTCGATAAATAAATCTAATGTGTTTGTGCTCGAATTCTGTCGATCATCGACAGTAGAGGCAAAAGAATGGCTAAAAAGTAGGCTGGCACTTTGTTCACCAAAGGAACCCTGCCGAAATTTAAGCTGATTTTTCTGAGTTGTGGTTACAATGTTAATGGCGCCAAGAAA
The DNA here is from genome assembly GCF_007004725.1 of Aliikangiella coralliicola. Lineage (GTDB taxonomy): Bacteria > Pseudomonadota > Gammaproteobacteria > Enterobacterales > Kangiellaceae > Aliikangiella > Aliikangiella coralliicola. Next base: position 25,660 of record NZ_ML660160.1, read on the forward strand.
AGCGCTGCTGCCATATAGTGCTGATCCCGGACCTCTGATGATTTCTATTTTTTCGACGTGGCCCAACGTAAGCAATCTGTTTAGTATCGAAACGCCACCGGAGTATAGGTCGTTGAGTTTTTGACCGTCTAGTAACACCAAAACCGATTCTGAGAGGGCTGTACTTCGACCTCTTGCGGTAATCCTGTTCGCCGTTCCCTGCTCAATATCACGGCTACTCTGATACCCAGGAACGAAATTTAAAATAGCCTGCAAGTTAGTCAGACCCATGCGAGTGAGTTGTTCGTCGGTAATCAATGTAACGCTAGAAGGAGCTGAATAAATAGTTTCATTTTGACGAGATGCAATTTTTAAGGTGAGGAGTTCCTTAAGACTGAGTTTTACCAAAGTCGCTTTTTCTTCAGCTGCTAAGCAGGTGAAGTTAATTAAAACGAGTAGCGTGACGGATATTGTGGTGAATATGCTTTTTATAAGTTTTATCCGCATCGTTTATTAGGTTTAGAGGTGACAGTAACTATCTGATTGTAGTATAGTTTTTTGAGCTTTGCCTGAAAAAAGTGAGTTTGGCTACCTAATGTTGATTGGGCGATCTTATTAAGTATTCGTTTATTATGCGAAAAAGCACTTACGCTTAATTATTACCTTTATATAATATTTTTTACAAGTAAAAAATATTATATAAAGGATGCACTCGGTAACTCGGCTAGTGTATGTTTAGCCGACAGGGGGTATGTTATTAAGGATGGTTTGTTTTAATGATTTCCTTTTAATCGATATACTAGAGAACTTGGCTAGAGGTTATGGTAAAGGTTTCAATCGTCATTAAACTGGTTGCCAAGGATTTATAAACAACTTTTGGTTATTTGTTCACAGTATTGCATTTGCATTAATATCTCTAATGGAGATTTTTGTGCCAAAAATATACCTGTTCTACGATTAAGTTAGCGATGTGGTAAATTGGGCCATATAAGTTTTCCAAGTACGTAATATTTAGATTTTTGGCCCTTATATCTGAAGATAAAAACAAAATAAACAAATAAGGAAAAGCTAGACCAGCTGTTAACCAAACTCTTTTCGGAGAGGCTGAGAATTTCGAGTATTTGTTCCTGTTTGGTTGATAGAGAACAACATAGGATTGTTATTAAGATGAATGTGTTATTAGTTGAAGATAGTCCAACACTGAGATTTCAATTGACTCGGTTTATTGAAGAGGCGGGGCATAGCGTTATTGCGGCTGAGTCTGGCGAAATTGCTATCCAGTTAGTTGAAGAGCAAGGTGCCGATCTTGTCATTTGTGATGTTGATATGCCTGGGCTTAATGGTTACGAAACGGTTCCGATTATTCGTGAATCTTTGGGGGAATACTGGATCCCTATTATTTTTATTACTGGCCGAGAGCAAACCGAAGATTTTGTATTGGGCTTTAAGGCTGGTGCTGATGATTATCTGGTTAAACCTGTACAGAAAGATATTCTTCACATGAAAATTCAAGTGATGGAAAGGTTTATTTTAATGCAGCGACAACTGAAAGCTTTGAAAGAAGATGCTAAACGACCCAATCAATATGATCCGCTTACCCATGTTTACAGTCAAAGTTATTTTCAAGAGTTGTCCACTTTACATTGGTCGATTTTATCTCGCCAACAGTTACCGGCCAGTTTTTTAATTGTCGATGTTGATTATTATCAATCTTATGTTGAATATTACGGCGAGCAAGCCGGCGAACTGTGTTTAAAACAGGTTGCTAACGCCATTCATTCATCGGTACAACGCCCTGGTGATTTAGTGGGGCGTTTTCAGGATGACCATTTTATTGTTATGTTGCCTGATACCGGTGATGAAGGCTCGGAGCATGTCGCTGAGCGAATTCGACAAACGGTTGAATCGTTGACTATTGAGCATAAACCCTCAAAAGCTTTTGGCGTTGTGAGTGTATCTATTGGTGGCAGCACCAGTTACAGGGTTAGAAGTAGTTCGCTTGAACTTATCGTAGAACTCGCTTATGAGTCACTCCAATGGGTCAAGCGAAAAGGCGGCAATAAAGTTGAAATTCTGAAAGCTGAGAATATTGAAAATATCAGCATCGAAAAGTCTTGAGTAGTACTCCCTCCCTTCGCAAAGAAGGGTTGGGAGGATTTAGTTTTTTCTAAAAAAATTAAAACCGAAGGAAGAGACGATTTTAATTTCTAAACTTTTGCCAGTCGGTTTTAATTTCCGCCCCAAGTTGAGTTAAGAGGTTCATCAACCCCAGGTGGGCTCGATCGAAGCAAAGTTGTTCACTATACATTCCATTCAAATATTTTATTGCGACATTATTTTCACTATTTGGCCTACCTGGGCAGGGACTTTTATTTTTAAAGTCAAAGGTTTCTTGTTGGTAAGCTTCTCCAAACCATAGCGCAAAGGGCACCAGTAATGGGCGTATCTCCTGCTCGAACTGTTCTAATGTAACATTGTCACCGATAAATTTTAGCTTTCTATATATTTCAAAAAGTGCATCGCTTTTTTGGTCGTGATAAAAGGTATCGACGACGGCAGGAATCATCGCAGAAAAGCTCTCGATAAATTCTTCATCGAGTGAGCGCACACAGCCAAAATCGATAACTCCTAGATTACCATTTGATTGGAATAGAAAATTACCTGGATGAGGATCTGCGTTAATTCTTTTTAGTTGGAAAACTGAGTACCAAAAGAAATCGAATAGCAATTGCCCAAAATGGTTTCTTTGTTGTTGGTCGGGATTAGTTGCAAGCCAATCATCCAGATGAAGTCCGTCGAGCATTTCAAAAGTTATTACGCGTTTGGCAGAGTATTCGTGTAACACGTCGGGAATGACAATATTGGCGAGATTCGTATTTTGTTTAAACCAGCTTAAGTTATCGGCTTCTATTTCATAGTCAATTTCATCTTTCAGGCGGTCTTGCATCTCTTTCAGAATGAGGTTTCGTACCTGTTTTTGCGGCATTAAATTGCTGACTTTTGAAAGCGTTTTGAACAGATGCTCAACCAGTTTTAAGTCGCTCTCAATGGTTGCTCCGATCCCAGGGTATTGTATTTTTACAGCAACCAGTTGATTATTGGTGGTCACCGCACGGTGTACCTGTCCTATACTCGCTGCAGCAAACGCTTGTGGATTAAAACCTTTAAACAACTCTGCCGGAGGGCTTCCTAATTCTTGGACAACCTGCTTTCTCACTAAAGCGCGATTAATCGGCGGCACCTGGTAACACGCGTTTTTAAGTTGTTCTCTTATTGAGGCCGGCAAAATATCGGCTTCCATGCTTAAGAGTTGAGAGACCTTTAAAGCTGTTCCCCGAAGTTGACTTAACGCTGAAAAAATGAGTTTGCCAAGCTTCTCCTCGTGCTCAGCTTGAGAGAGTTCTCTCTCGTTTTCACTGAGCCAGTAAGAACGAGTTTTGTGGCCAACGTGTTTTAATCCAACCTTCGCCGCCGTTATGCTGGTAATCGCACTGCGTTTCAGTTTTGAAGTGGGTAAAGAATAAGATTCTGGCATAAGATGATCCATTTTAATCTATTTGTGTCAGTTAATCTCTATTTGATAACTGGTTTCTCAGGGGGACTGAACTCAGTCATGACTGCACATTTGTATCTAGGTTGCTGTGCTGTTTTCCGGTGATTCACTTTTACTTAAGAGCATAGCAATAGCGGGTGGCAACATTAACCAGAAACCAGATGCTGGCATGATGGTGACGCCGATTATTGTCATGAGTAGCAGATTGATGCCAGTTAATTTCGTTTTCTCCTTACTATCTGATCGTTCAATAGCTTGAACAAGTAATGCGACAACAAACAGCAATTGGCCGAATAGAAAGAACCAGACTGCCAATGCTGAGCGAGGAGAACTTACACTGTTAAATAGCCCGTTTTCAAAAAGCAAGATGTATTCTTCACCAAATACAACAATTGCATATATTGTGTGGAGTATGGCTACTCCAATAATCCAGGTGCTTTTCCAGTGTTTCATATTGTCTTCTCCTACAGAGGTTTTGCGTCACTCAAACCAAATGTCCTGGTTTTGAATGAGTGGCTTTTTTAATACTGATTTTTTAAAACAGTGAGCAAATTTTTTATCTAGTCGATATTTAAATAAATTCTTATCTAGAAAATGATTTTGATGTGACTAATTTATTGAGAAAACCACTTCCCATAAAACGGAATAAATGTGCTTTGATAAAAAAACTGGCCAGATCGGTTACTTTACCAATGATGCCGCTTTTTAGAATTTCCACACCAAGAGACAATGACATATCGACTAGCTGTGTTGTATTGGCGAATTCATCAGAGTCGTCTTTTATCCAGTAAAGCAGTACTGCAAGCATAAACTCGTTGGCTAGTTTTGCAGTCACACCGGTAAAGGCTGACTTGGCTATTTCTCCAGAGTTCTCGGCTTCGATTAACAGGTCATGAATTACGCCTGAGAACTCTTCGCGAATGGGAGTAACGTCTTTAAATAGAATGCTCGGTGATTGCATAATCATCTTCAGACTATCATTGACGAACTCTCTATCGGGTAGCAGGTTACCGAGATAAATGTCGATAAGCAGCTGAAGTTTTTCTTGCAAGTCGTAGTCGTCGAGATCTTCTTCTTTAAGAAATTCCTGAATTGTATCTTCAGCCTTAAGTCCGAAATAGCCGAATATCAATTTATCTTTGCTGGAGAAATACTTATAAATGGTTGCGTCGCCAATACCCACCTTTCTGGCGATTTGTTTCATGGTCGTTGATTCAAAACCTTTTTCGCCAAAAAGTTCAACAGCAGTCAAGATGATTGAACGGCGAACTTCATCCTGTTTTTGCCTGGATATTTTAGCCATAGTGAACTCTCTATACAATAAAATGTGGTTTTGTTTGTTTATATGATAGATCGTATTTATTGGGTTGCCAAGCAGTAATTAACCGTATTTTTCTTCAGGCACTTTTCGAGAGCAAGGAGTTGCCGAAAAAAAAGTTTTGGGCTAGTTAAAAAGTACTTGGTAATCAAATAGTTACGGGCTAAAAGATTTAGCCCGAGAGATTTGTAACGAAGGAGGTAGGCGAAAAGGCTGTTATTTGTCGCGCTTTACAGTGTCTGGAGTTGCTTTCCGATATTATTTTCGCGACTGAAGTTAGACGTTTTCAACAGGACTTTTCCGTTTTTGACCACTATCAATGTTGGCAAATCTTTAACGGTAAATTGGTGAAACAGGCGGTTACTGTGGTCTACCGAGAGAGGGTATTGCACCTCGTACTTTTTTTGATAGGCTAATTTATCTTTGCTTCCAGTCCAAAGCCGGGACAAGATTCCATGCCAACTGATTTCAGGCACCTGTTTTGCTAACTGGTTAATCATCGTCTGGGCAACAACACAGTTTTGGGAAATATTTGGACGAGAGTCTTTTAAATACCAATCACACCATGTCGCGGTAAAGAAAAGTGCATGTACTTTTCCATCATTAAGATCAATCGAAATATCTCTTGCGGTTTCTGAAATTGTTCCTGCTTCTAGCAAATTAATCGGTTTTTGCTTTGAAACTAACGCGAGTTTGTTATCGAGCACTTCATCGGCCGCATTACTAACGTAAAGGAGATTAATTTGTTTATCAAATAGCAAATGATAAGGCGTTCCGAGCAGTCGAAAAGCCTGCGCTAAATCACCATTTGTATCTAACGCCATTGGCATTGTCAGTGAAAACTCTTTTTGGGTTGAGCGGATAGCATTAATGTCATCGTTGATGCCAAGATTGATGCCGATGACTTCGACATTGTCACCATATTTTTGTTGAATGTGTTCAAAATGCGGCATTTCCTGTCGGCAAGGTTGGCACCAGGTCGCCCAAAACTTTAGGTAGACTGGTTTTTTTCCTTGATATTGTGCCAAAGAAACAGTTTCACCACTGGTGAGTTTTATTGGCATTTTCAAAAGTTGTTCCGGTAGATTACTTCCGTGTACTGGTAAATAGAAAGTTAAAAGTAACAATGCTTTCAAGGTGATGAGCTTTTTAACAAAGCGACTTGATTTGCGGTTATCTTTATTTGAGATTTTCATCCTAAGTCCTTTCTTGCATGAACAGCTGCCTGATAACAAGCAGGCTGAGGCTTTAGTTTATCGATGAGCGAAGTCTTGCGACAGCCATTGTATAGCGTGTTTATGATAGGTAAAGATTTTTTATTAATTTAATGAACGAATTATATATTATCTTGTTTGAACAGGGTTAAAGAGTGACTAAAAATTGATCTTTACTCGCATAGAGATTAGTCTTTGGAACTTAATAACACTTCGGTTATTGTTAATAAAGAGGATAAGGATATGGCCTATGTAACACCGAGCGGTGGTCTTAACTTACGTAAGGCGGTTAAACCGGGAAGCGTAATCAAGGTTCTAAGAAAAGGAGCAGAAGTTGATATTTTAGAGGAACAAACCTGGTTAAAAGTCAGAACTAAGCGCGGTGATGTGGGTTATGTCAGTGCCGACTTTATCGATCAAGATCCCATTGAAGCAGAAGTTTCTAGTAGCGATAGCCAACCCGAACAACCGGAAGAGAAATGCGATATTCAGCGTTATCAAAACACTCGTTTCATTGGAAAAACACTCTACGCTGATACTGACTTTTGGCCGTGTCTTGACCGGCTGAATCAATACGCTACTGCATGTGAAGTTTCAATTTATGTAACCTCTTCCGCACGGGAGCCGGGCAAAACTGTGAGCGGCAATATCGTTAAACCTGCGTCACGATCAAACCACCTGATAGGGCACGCCATTGATATGAACCTTCAGTCGGCTTCTGGCTTTTTTAATTCCAGAAAGCTGAAAAAGTCTCAGTTTAATCGACTACCAAAGGAAATAAAACAATTTATTAATCTGGTTAGAGATGATCAGGAGATGCGGTGGGGCGGAGACTTTCGTAACGAAGATCCTGTTCACATTGATGATAGTTTCAACGTGCGATATCCCGACTTATGGGATAAAAAACTGTTGTCCAGAAAATAGACGACTTATATGTCATCGGCGGTTAAGGTACAGGAAACTTGACGCGCATGTCCGTTAGTAACAAAATCAATTTCGTTTCGTCATTTAAACAGAAGCAATTTTTGAGGAAAAGAAAATGATGAAATTATTAGGTGTTGTTGTATTGAGTTGTTTGATGGTGAGCTTTAATAGTTTCGCTGATCCAGCAGAAAACGGACAAGTTCACAAAACTGACAGTGGTGAATTGCGCGCCTGGGATAACAATCAACAAAAGTGGCTAAGCCTGGATGCATTCTGGGAATCATACGCGTCAAGTCAGGGCGGTTTAACCTGGGGAAAACGCGTTGATTATCCGCCATACGAAAAAGTAAAAGAACATGATACGATGATTATTCAATTGGATCAGGGGCCATGTTTAATGGAATTTTTTCATTCTCGCTGGCGCAGGGCTAACGATGTTAGACGCTGGGATGACGCATTTAATGAGTATGCGGGTTGCCCATATGTTTTTGATTAGTTTGAAAAAATGTGGTCCCGAAACTGTTACGAAGAAAATTTTTAGTAAGAGGCGTTTTTAGTAAGACACTTTATGGTGATTGCTAATTTTAATAGTTTGGTATTTATAAGAGTCAATTAATTAGTGCAAATTAGAAAAACTACAAAGGATGATATCGAAGGGGTTTACCAGCTTTATCGGGAAGTCGCGAAACAGCCGGGTGGAATTGCCCGATTAACTAATGAAGTGACGCTAGTTTATGTGAGAGACTTTTTATCAAAGTCACTATTAAATGGCGTCAGTTATGTTTGCGTTGATGATTCGGAAAAAATTATTGGTGAAATACATGCCTACAGCCCAGGTATATTTTGCTTTTCCCATATACTATCTGATTTGAGTGTTGTTATTGATAGTGATGCCCAGGGCCAGGGTGCAGGCCGATTATTATTTGAAACATTTATGCTGAGAGTGATTAATGATTTTCCCTCAATATTACGAGTTGAATTGATAGCGCGAGAATCAAATAAAAAAGCCATCAGTTTTTACCAATCACTTGGATTTTCTATTGAGGGAAAACTGAGTGGTCGGATTAAAACTATTGATGGTGATTTAGAGGCTGATATTCCTATGGCCTGGATTCGCCAATAAAGCATTCTCCGCAATTTGCTAACGGGTACGTTTGGTTTCTGGTTTGATGTATTTGGATTTAATGTATTTGGGTTTGGTGTATTTGGGTTTGGTGTATTTGGGGTTGAACTATTTTGGTATGAATAAGGGAAACTGAAAAATGCAATATGATGTAAAAACGCCGGCGGAGTATTTAGACAACCTGGAAGATGATTGGCGGCGTGAAAAGCTTGGAGTGCTGAGAGCTTTGATTAAAAAGACTGCACCCGACTTAGTTGAAGGTATTCATTATAAAATGCTCAGTTACCAGGACGAAAGAGGGGTTATTTTTCATCTTAATGCGCAGAAAAATTATGTGAGTCTTTATGTTGGAGATGCCAGGAAAATTGATCCCGAAGGGCTGCTGCTTAAGGGGATTGATGTTGGAAAGGGTTGTATCCGCTTTAAAAAATCAACTCCGATTGATACAACCAACATTGCGCAGTTTTTAAAGAAATTAATTAGTTTATGGAAAAAGGGCGAAGACATAGGTTGTTAATAATCCCTTGGAGTTAGTGAAATAACTTTTCAGCTTAAACTAATTTTGACAAAAGCTGTCTTCAACTTTGATCAAAGAAACGTCGGCACCTCTGATGATTTGCAAACATTCATCAACTTTAATTTTAGTGTTTTTAGTGGCTAAATTGTAATCCGTATTGTCAGCTGTTCGCATACTCACAAGCAGTCCGCGACTGGAGCCTTCTTCAATTGAAACAAAAACACTGGAAACGATTGCGCCGGTGATGGCTCCGCTGATAAGGTCTTCAGAGTCTCCATCTGAGTTTTCAATAGCGCCTTCTATACCACCCATAACTGCAGCCTGACCTGCTTTTGAGTCGAAGGTGATGGGCTTGGTTTTAAGCACTTTGGCATAAATTACCTCAACCAGTTGCTCTGCATCGGCAAGGTTGACTCCCTTGTTAGCACATCCCGATAATGCCAAACCAAACATTAACCCGAAGAAAATATTCTTCATTGTTGCAATTCTCATTTCACCTGTAAAAAAAGTTGGCGAATATTCTAGTTGAACCAACATTAACTGAAGCTGAATTTAGAGAAATTTTTGATTAGGTGCGTTTAAATAGTCTATTTCAGATTGAATATTTCTGAGCGCAATATTTTCATATTTTTTGTTAAAAAAATCGCTTGAGAATATTGGTTGTTGTTCTAGCGTATTTTCTAAAAAGCGCCTTCTTCCTCGATTAAAAAGAAAATTAGGAATCTTGCTGTGTTCTTTTCGAACGGCATCAACGTACTGAAAGTATCGCTGACGGTCGGCGCCGAGTATTGCCATATCTGCATCGAGAAACCTCTGGGTTTCGCTGTCAACTGTCCGGCTATCATGGCTTTGAGTCGATAGTATCATCGACTCAACTCGCGTGATTTCAGTTTGGTTTGCTCCCGCTTTTTTCATAAAGTACCTTGCCCACTCAGCGCTCTTTTCTTCATTGTTCTGGTCTCCGGGCTGATAAATAAAATCGTGAAACCATACTGCCCATGTGGTTTCCGCGGAAATTTTGGTCTCGGAAGAAATATGGGCGAAACTATCCAGCTCCCTGAAAACATGAGCGATATGGGATAAGTTGTGATAATGGCGATGAGGTTCGGTATAAGCTGTGATGATTTCAGCAAAAATCTTTTCGGCGATTCCAGATGATAAGTTATAAGGCTCTATGAATTGTTTCCAGCGGATCTTTAGTTGTTCCCTGATCATACTCTTAACTCCTCAATGACAGAAGCGGAGTCAGTTTCATCAATAATTTGTTCAAGTAGCCTTTCAGCGCTTTCGACATCAGGCTTGTTTGAGGTATTTCTAATCCATAAGCGACCGAAATGGTCTGCATCAATCGCGTTGTTAATTGCTTTTTTCTTGGCCGTAAAACACCACTGTGAAATCCGTCGACTTTCGCTTTCCTCTCGAGTATAGCCTCTTGATAGCATCCGCAGCGTCTGTTGCTCGCGACTAACATTATTGAGAATTACTTGATTATTACAAACGGGCAGTAACCCCGCTTCAACCAGTAAAGCACCGTTGAGTAAAATGATTCCTTTTTTTCGGTAAAGCGACTTTCTTAATAGAATAGTGATGGGCTCAAGCAAAAGCGAGTTGAGATCTTTCAGCGCTTTACTATCGTTAAATACAACTTTTGCGAGAAGTTTGCGGTCTACTTTTCCGTTGACACAAATTTGATGACCGAATCGACTGATAAGCGATTGAGTGAGCTGAACATGCATTGGGCTAGTATCTTCTTGCAGCAAATTATGGCCCAATTTATCCAGATCAATATGATGAAGTGGTATCTTCTTTTTGTCGGCGACTTTTCGCAGCTGATCACAGAGCGTTGATTTGCCGGAGGCGATTTCACCTGTTACTCCAATGATGACCTGACCGGATATTTTGCGCTCCAAAGCTGATTTTACGACTAGCGGTACATATTGGGTTAAGGTGCCATGTTCGACCTGAATGGCCTTGACGGCGCTAGAACTTACGTGAGCGAGTGCCGGGTCGGCAAATAGTATGTGGGTGTCAATTCCAACCTGTTGGCTGAGCCCAACCAGGTGGTGTGTCTGTTCATAGTCAAAATCTGTTGGGTTGCGAACGCCCTTGACGATAATGCTCGCTCCTTGTTCACAAGCGAAATCGGCGACCATTCCCTGGAATGAAACGACGGTGACATTGTTAAGGTGAGCCAGTGCCTGCTTCGCAAGATTTAATCTTTCCTCCAGAGAAAACAGATATGTCTTCAGCGGGTTACGCCCAATTCCAACGACGATTTGTTGAAATGTATTACTGATTCTCTCAACAACATTGATATGCCCCTTGGTAATCGGATCTGCGGAAAATGCATAGACGGCTTTTGATGGGGTGAGGGAAATGTCTAGTTTATGCTGTTTTACGTTCATATTAGAACTCTCCTTTTATTAAATTGGTTGCTCAACCAATTTAAAGTTAGATTAACTCGACTTGACTGTTTGGTCAATAATTTGGTCATCCGACCAATTAAAGTGTATGATAGTGGTGAAGAGTTCATCGGGTATGATTGAAGAGATGATTTAAGATAGTTATAAAGGTATAGAGATATAGAGAATCATGGGACGACCATCAAACAAAGCAGAAAGAAGAGCAGAGATAGTACAAGCGTTAATGCAGGTTATGGCAGAAAAGGGCTATGGTGGAGCATCGATTCAGGCGATTGCTAAACAGGCAGGTTTAACGCCAGGGCTGATCCATTATCACTTTAAAACCAAGCAGGATATTTTATTGGAGTCGGTCACGCAGCTATCGATGATTATGCAAGGTCGCTTTGAGTTCTTGTCAGAGAAAAGCGAGTCTGCCGAAGAACGACTGAAAGCTTTTATTAATGCAAGGCTGGCCAAGGGTGACGGTTCCAGTGAAAAAGCTGTGGAGGCGTGGGTTATGATCAGCGCTGAAGCAGTTCGGCAGCCAGAAGTAAAAACAGTTTATCTTGAAGCGATGAAAACACAGAAAAAAATATTGAAGGAATTCTTGTTAGATTATTTTGAAAAAAAAATAACCGGCAAAAAGCTTGAGAGTAAAGTGGCTTTTGTAATGGCATTTATGGAGGGGGCGTTCACATTGTCAATTTCCGCCGGAGAAGTTATGCCCAAAAATTGGGCCGCCGTAGAGCTCATGTCAATTTTAACCAGAGAGCGCCAACTACTTTGATAAGAACATCAATCTTTAAGCAATCAGTTTTGATAACAAAAAATTAAAAAACGAAGTTGCCGAGTTTTACCAAACTGTTTTGCTCCTTAAATCATTAAATAATTTATTTATCAGCTTCATTTTATTGCTTTGCATCAATATCTCCCAGCTAAATTATTTATTTAAAATGTCTTTCGGATTTTAATCAATCGGTTACCGAAAAACATCGTTAATTATCGGGATTAAATCCAATTTTTAATTGTGGGGAAATATTTGTTATTTCACGCTAGAGATCTCTTTTCGAGAAGAAATCTCTTCGTTTTCAACTCTTAAAGAGATAATAACGACAAGTGCAATAGGACAATAGCAATACAACAACGAAAAATCTATTGCATCAATAAAACTCTAAGGAGGCTTCGCATGTTAAAAAAAATCAAATATGTTCTATGTGGTTTTTGTTTAGTCGCTGTGCAGTTAACATTCGCCGATACACTTTCGAAAAAGACACTTTCCCAAAATGATGATATTTGGGGATATTCCAGCGTTGGTCGAGAAGTGATCGATATCGTGACTGATACAGGAGAAGTTATCAAAGCTGTTGATGTTAATGGGCTGGCGTATTCTGGCGACATGATTTTAGGTAAGACCGATGAACTACGGCAATATGGACTACGTGTCGTTACTGGAAAGGAAGCTCCGACGGAAAGTGATCGATTTGGTACCAGGGCTGCAATTCGCTATCCATCATCGGGTTATAAATGGACTAACGGTGTTGTGCCTTACGTTTTTGCTTCCAGCCTTGGCAGCCGCGGTAGAAGTGCTATGCAGTACGCAATTAATCACTGGAATTCGAAAACAAATATCAACTTAGTGCCACGGAGTAATCAGCGGGATTACATCGTTATTCAAGGCGGTGGCGGATGTAGTTCCTGGGTAGGCCGTCAGGGAGGGCGTCAAGTTGTGACGCTCGCTGAAGGTTGTGGTAATGGTGCAGCAGTTCACGAAATAGGTCATGCAGTTGGTTTTTTCCACGAGCAGACCCGATCAGATCGTGATAACTATGTCACCATTTATTGGAACAACATTCAAAGTGGCATGGAATATAATTTTCAAAAAATGAGTAGTAGTGATGGGCGCACTCATGGCCAATACGATTATTACTCGATTATGCATTACCGAACGACTGCTTTCGGGATCAATAACGCAATCACTATCTGGCCGAAGCAAAGTGGTGTTGACACCAATTATATGGGGAACGGCTCGGTACTTTCAGGTGGTGACATTGCAGCAGCGGCTGCGATTTATGGCGGTAATGGTGGAGGCGGTGAAACCTATACCGGCAGTTTATCCGGTACTAATGACTCCGACGTACAGCCAAACGGAAACTGGTTTCAATATGGCGGAGGGACGCTCCGGGCTACATTGAGTGGTCCGAGTAACGCGGACTTTGATCTCAAATTGTATCGCTGGAATGGCTCTTGGGTAGAGGTTGCAAAATCAGAATCGCCCACATCTAACGAATCAATTAATTATAATGCTTCGTCGGGTTATTATTATTTTAAAGTTTATTCATATAGCGGTAGTGGTAGTTATACTTTTACGCTTAATCGATAATAAATAATCATTAATTGAAAGATCGGTAACAGGTTAGATTGTTAGCCTGTTACTGTTTTCTGATAAATATTGCCTAGTTACTTCAACCGCTTTCTGCTCGTTTTTAAGATAGTCAAGAATGGGTTTGGAAACGTCACACCTTAAGTTTTCCAGGGAAAAATTGATGGCGCGATGAAGTGTGTTTTGTGAACAGCCATGGTTTGCTTTTAATTCATAAAGAGACTTTCCTTGAAGACAATCAGGATAAATGACTCTGCTATCAAAATAGCTAACATTAAGTAACTGAAACTGAATATTTTTTTCTATCTTTGATTTAACAATTGCGACTAACTCAGCTGCTTTTTTTCCAGTGGTAGAAAGTTCGAAAATACACTTGTTTTGAGTAACAAGAACGATAAAATGCTCATTTGTTCCCGGTTCAGATTTAGCTGTGTACTCTCCTAAAACGAAACGCTCTTCATTGACAATATTGTTAAAGAAATTACTATTCATTCTTGTCTCGTATTAAACAATGTTTATAGGCTTTTGCAACCGCAATTACGATATTTTTGACCTAATCAGATGTCTTAGCGGTATATAGATAACAGGCATACTGTAAAAGACAGTGTGCCTGTTATCTATGGCTTTAGTTAGTCAAGTATTGTGGTTATGATATACCCTCCTGTTTCATCGTCTGGCTCTACTGTTCCGCCTAGGAATTTTTTGCCGCTCGACAACGCCCGATCCAACCTGTCGCGCAGCTCCTCGTTAACGACATCACCTGTTCTAATAGTCGCTTTACGAGCGCCTTGATCGAGTAAATCTTCTGTTAATTCTTTAAAATCACCGACCTCTGCTGCATACATTGTTTCAATATCAACATACGCCATACCGTTATCATCGATTTCAATATTTGTTGCTCCCAGGTTTGGATAATCTTTCTCACAATTGTGGACCCAGGTATTTAACTCGCCCACATAGTAAGTATCGAGATCTTCAACATCAATGTTCCACATAAATTGAGGTTGATTTTCCCACTGAATATCAACGACTTTTAAAACTGTATTATTAACACTGGAGAGTAAGTGGCCGACAATGAGTTTATCGGCAGTAACCCATCCCTTATTTTCGACATAAAATGGATGCTCTTCTGTTGTTGTAATCTGTTCTTGCATCCCAATTTTATTTTCGAGTGTTAAGTGGATTACTTGTTCATGTTCCTTAGAATAGATACCTAAAATTTTTCGCCATCCCGCAGTGCCATTGTCTGATTCATCACGAGAATAAACAAGATCACCAATTTTTAACTTGCTGAACGCTTTCCTCCCTTCAATCGAGAGCACTTCGGTGTCTTGAGTAAAGCTACAGTCGCCAACTTTTCTTCGGTTTTTATTTCGTTTTTTAAATTGTTTTCGCCCTTTTTTCAGAAGGCCAACCGCGTTACTGGCACTACCGAAGAGCAGTTTTTCTGTGGCTTTTTCTCCGGCTTTAGCAAGTCCTTCTTTCATCAGCCATTCACCACCGTCACCATATACTTTTTGTCGTATGTAAGCTGTGTGCGCGGTATCAACAAATGTAGCGACTGCGTCTGCGGCGTCATAAACTTTAAGAAGTAACCAGGGATTAAGACCTGTTGGATCAGTGGCATTGACCGGATTATTTCTCGTGTATTGATAGAGGTTGTAGCTACCCGGATTGTAGGGATTAAAGTCTCTAGCTGGATCGGGGACCAGAAAGCGAGCAAAATTTGGATCCTGATACCGTGCTTTCATGTAAGTCAGCCCGGTTGAATCGGCTTCATGCCCAGTGTATCCACCGGGACCTATATGGGATGGTGCTGAGAGCATTGACATTCCATAAGGACTATACTCATGGTGTTTAACCTCACTATCAGACCACGTAACAGCAGGACTCCCTAACCTATCAAGGTAATAAGTTTCATTTCCTTTGTCCGCGTCCGAGGTCAGAAGAATGCGGCTATTTTGGTAAAGAAAGTCTTTACGGTTTTGTTGGAGTTGTGTTTCGATACCGTTAGCCAATTGATATTTGAACTCACTTAATACAGTACCATCCAAGTCTCTAACAGAATAAATAACCTCATCTTCTTTGATGGTAGCGACTCGGTGGCCTATAGAATCATATAGGTAGCGTTGCTCATTGCCGCTTTTACTCATCGCGCGAATTGAATGAGTCCGCCCTAATCTATTAAAACTATACTCATACATCCCGTCACGGGTTACTTGTCCCTCATCGTTATACGTCCAACTGTCATTTTGATAAGGATTACCTGAAGAATATTGAGTGGTTAGTTTCGGAATCGTTAGTAGCCCGGTATTCAGCTCGCCGCGAGATGTCAGGTTGCCATAAGTATCATAGTTGTAGTTGATACTATGTTGTCCAACAGTCAAAGAAGTTAGCTCATTGGTTGTACTATAACCAAAGGAAAAGTCGGTTGGTTGAGTATAGAGCTTATCCTCTCTTGTGTAAGAATTAATGCTACCGTGGTTATTATAGGTGACATTAGCAATTGAATATTCTGGCGATGCACGCTTGAACTCTATGTCGTTAGAGAGTTGCTGTAAATTCAAACTGGAACTCAACATTCGTCCGATAGCGTCGTATGACCAAACAGCGTTTCCACCTTGAGTGTTTGTTTGATCGGAATAAGTGAGAGTGCTTATCAGACCGAGAGGATTAAAAGAAATATCTACGACATTCTTAGTTATCTTATTGCTCGTCCATTTGACGGATTTTTGAGCGCCATTAAAGGAGTATTGGTAGTCGACTTTATTGCTACTATTGGGGTAGGTAATGGTATTAATTTGTCCCAATGAATTGTAACCATAAGTCGTTGTAAAACTTCTGGTTGGAGAGGTACCATTGCCGTCAATATCAATTTCCAGTTTCACTTTGACAGGTTTATTCATTGGGTCAAACAATTCATTGTGTTGTTTGAGCCAGTCGCTGCCAGTTTCTGAAGTGTTAAAGACTTCCGCAAGAATTAAACGATTGGACGAATCGAATTCATATTTTTCACAGGTCTGTATGCTGTTATTTCTTTCGCAGTTTTTCTGGATTAATCGGCCTAACTGGTCATATTGGTAGTGGTACTTATAGCCGGAGCCTGAAACCTTTTTCAACAGGTTTCGTTCGTCATATTCGTAAGTAATATTACCTTCGATTTCTGGGTGTGTTTCGCGAATGGTTGAACCAAGCCAGTCATAAGTAATTGTGCGTGGTTGTCCACCACTTGGATTTATAGTCCGCTTTATCCCACCGGTCTCACTATCGCGCGTATAACTAAATGAAGTACTATCGTTTTCTGTTGCTGCAAAAACGACTCTACCAAGCAAATCAACAATCTTTGTTTTCACAACCCAGGCGCCGGTTGAGCCCTCTCTTTGTTTGTTTATCGTTTTCATATGGCCGTTACTTAAACGGACATAATCGTATTCCATTTGGCGCAGTATGGAAGAATCTGCGTTCAGAACATTGGTTGTTTTAATTCGTCCATAAACATCGTAGGTCATTGTTCTTCGAGCGCAAAATTTTAAAGCTCCAGGACAGTCGGATATAGAAACACTTTCAACTAGCCCCAGTGCAGAATATTGGGTTTTAGTTCGCATGTCGACTCCTTCATCTATAGATTGATGAACCAGGATGTCTCGTCCCCATTTGTCTTGGACAACAGTTTTGTCAGGTTGGTTTTCCCATTTCGATTCGATCACAAATCCGGTAGTGACCATCTGTGGGTTGTAGAGTGTGAGATAATCTTCTCGTGCAGGATTCGATGTAGTTGTAAGTCGATTATCTTCGTCGTATAGATAGCTCGTTGTGACCCCGTTACGAGAGTGGCTGGTAACATTGCTCATTAAGTCGAGCGTTTTAGTTTCGTTCGGTCCGAGTGGATAATCGATAGTTGATGCATGCCCGTTGACATAATCATTGTATGAAACTGCATAAGGAGAAGAGGCGGGAGCGATGCAGCTACTATCACCAGTTGCAATTGTTTGTATCATACCTTTGTTCTCACCAGCGGTAAAATAGGTGTATCCAGTATTGATGGATACCGCTGAAGATCGGAGTTGTTTATTGCATTTTAATAAAGGTTTGTCAGTGTAGTAAGTGAATGCAGATTTTCTTAAACTGACACCAACCGGGTATTGTTCTTCTGCTAATTGCATCAGCTCAAGAACATATTCGTCATCTTTTGTTTGTTCGTTCCATTCAAAATTCGTTGTTACTCGATTAATATATTGGAACTTGCGTAATATACCTTGCGATTCTTGCCCCCTTACAAACCGAGCTGTATTTTCGAGCTGATTGGCGAAATAACCGGCGTAAGGTTTATAGTTAAAAGTGGTATCAATCCAGACTCCATCCTCTGATGTACTGTAACGAGTGACTAGCCTGGAGCGCTTGAAATTTTCTTCACCCTCAGTTGTAACCTGTCCGTGTCCGAATAAGTGACCATACTCCCATTCTTCGGTTCTTGATTCACCGTCATAGGTCTCTGTTTTAACCAATGGTTTGCCGATAGTGAGATTATCATCACCCGGATCAGATAAGTCCGGACTTCTATATTGGGTTTCGCGCTGATAACCTTCTGGGCCAGTTACAGTCACATCAAACTGGTGATCATCTGAACCATTATCGTGCTGGTAATATTGAAATTCATAGAAACCGTCGCTATGCGAGACCTTTTGGATACGAGTCTGAGTTTTGGTTTGTAAATAGCCTGCCTGACAAACTGCTGGAGGTAAAAGAGCACAAGTCTCTCGCTCATAAGGCAGTCTTTCTTTTAAGGTTACTTGAGAATAATCGAAATCGACCTGCCCACCATTTTCGACGATTAATTTAGTGACAAAGGGGTATAAATCATTGCCTTGTAATTCAACATCGAAAATACGACTTCGTCCTGACGGTGTCGAAATTTTTCTTAAGTGAACATTGAGCTTTCCTTGGTTATTAGCGACTTGTTGGTAACTGAAATTCACTAGTGTTTTTGTTTCAGTTCCTTTTTTCATCGACAGACTACTAACGTAGTTTGAGTACGCGCCGGCATAGTCATAGTTAAATATGAGCTGGCGAGACCATGAGTCGTTCACCGTCGAGATCGCAGGTTTATTATTAGAGGACAAGGGGTAACGATAATTAATGTACAGTTTACGTCCGTTACTCTGTTCGATTATTGTTGGGTAGTATCTGGCGCGGTTAGTAACATTGTATCTGCCGGAAGGCTCAAAAGTGATCTTTGAACCGTTGGTAAATAACAGGTAGTACTTTCCTTCTCCAAAATCAGCATCATCTCTGGTGATTCTATTTAACCGGTCATCAATATAATGAAAAGCCCTGATTCTATTGTGTTGTACGCAACTGTGTGTTTGGCCTGGAGCACAAACTGGTCCCGGAAATTGATTGAGTAAAACATCATCAGTGAAATGACTGTCTGTGTAAAATGGACGCTCGTTACCGGTGGAGTCAATATAAAAAACTCTTTCACTAGTTAGTTTATGAATCGTATCGTTTTCAGATGTGAGATAGGCTGCTTCGATGCTTATGTAACCGTAGCCAAGATACCAACCTACGCCCAGCTGACCGTCAATGTCGATATCTGCACTTGCTGATCCATCTTCTACATAGTTTCTGTTTGGAGCAATATAGTGTGGCGCTACTTGCAAGAGGCCTTCACCTACGGAGGGCCCATCCAACTGTATTTTACCGGTAAACTCATTGATCGACGTGTATGGCGCGTTGGCTGTAATACCTAGGGAGTTTGAGCTGCTGGTAAAAGGAGATATTTCTCCAGTCTTATTACTCGACTGACTATCTTCATAACAGAAAGTCCTAATTTCCGACCAATCACTCGGCACCATACCCGAAGCTTCCGCGCGGACCTTCCAGTCATAGCAACCAGATGCCGTTAACTCAGAACCAGTATAAGTATTAGTCGTTGGCAGTGGTTCTGGATCATAAATCAGTGTTGAATTTTGCGTGACGTGTAGCCGATAATTTTCCGCGCCGCTAACTGGATTCCAGGAAAAAGTCGGCGTCGTATCAGTGATATTTCCACCCGGTGAGAGATTAAGCGGAACCGATAAAACTGCCGCACTTTCATCCACACAAATTGACTGCTGCGTCCATAGGCCATGTTCTGCATAATTGAGATAGCCTCTGACTTGCCACACATAACATTCACCATCGCTCAGTGCTTTTTGGGCGGGTAATGTGTAGTTGTTAGTGGTGATATTTTGAATTTTATGCAGCAGTTGATTACCGCTCAAAATTTCAAGATTATAATATTCAGCATTGGCCAACGCATCCCAGGAGAAATTCGGAGTTGTGTCATTGATTGTGCCCTGCGGAGTCAAGCCTGTCGGCGCACTGATAGGGTCAACTACACAGAATTGTTCTGGTGTTGACCACGAACTGGAAGGGGCGAGAGAGCTGTGTGCTCTGACTCTCCAGTGATAACACTCATCTCTGGGTAATGTACTGCTTGTTACGTGAGTTTGAGTCACTGTGTTCTGAAAAACGACCGATGATGTTGAATCGTTGGTTACTTCGATCTCGTAGGTTTCAGCGCCTGAGGAGTTTGACCAGGAAAATCTTGGCGTTGTATCTGCGGTGTTACCTGTTGGAGAAACCAGAATTGGTGTTGAAAGTTGTGTCGAGCTTGTCACACAGATTTGTTTTTCTGCCCAGAGGCCATGCTCACTAGCATTAAGGTGAGCACGTACACTCCATTCATAACACTGTCCTGCGGTCAAAGCTTGATTGGCCGCCAGTTGGTATTGGGAAGCGGCGAGATGTTGAATGTAAGCTATCTGGGTGCCATTTTGCCTGATTTGTAAATTGTAGTAAGTGGCATTGTCTACCGAGTTCCAGTTAAGTAATGGTGTGGTGTCGGTGATATTACCCTCTGGCGTTAACCCGTTTGGCTGGCCGATTGGCGGAATAATGCAGAATGATTTTGTCGCAGACCAGTT
The DNA here is from genome assembly GCF_007004725.1 of Aliikangiella coralliicola. GTDB lineage: Bacteria > Pseudomonadota > Gammaproteobacteria > Enterobacterales > Kangiellaceae > Aliikangiella > Aliikangiella coralliicola. Next base: position 46,038 of record NZ_ML660160.1, read on the forward strand.
ACTCGATGGCGCCTGAGAACTTTCTGCGCGCACACGCCAGTTATAACATTGGTCGACGGTGAGCGTCGCGCCAATGTGAAAAGTCGCGCTAGTGATCGGCATCGGGTTATAAACTAGTGTGTTGCCTTGCTTAACTTCTAATCGATAACTTTCCGCGCCGGAAGAGTTGCTCCATGAAAAACGCGGTGTGGTATCGGTTGTATCACCCGATGGATTGAGAGTGACCGGGGTTGGCAATGGGGTTGAGCTGGTAATGCAAATCTGTTTTTCTGCCCAAAGGCCATGTTCGCTCGCATTAAGATGAGCTCTAACGCGCCATTCATAACATTGGCCAGCAGTGAGCGCCTGGTTTGAGGATAACTGTAATTGGGTGTTGGTCAGATGCTGAAAGTATTCAACCTGAGTGCCATTTCTGGAGATTTGCAGATTGTAGTAGGTTGCGTTATCAACCGGATTCCAGTTAAACAGCGGTGTGGTGTCAGTAATGCTGCCTTGAGGTGTTAATCCGTTTGGTTGGCCGATTGGCGGAATAATGCAAAAGGATTTCTCGGTAGACCAGTTGCTCGAAGGTGCTTGAGAGCTTTCTGCTCTAACACGCCAGGAATAACACTGGTCGACATTCAGCGCTGCGCCAATGTGAAAAGTTGACGAAGTGACCGGGGCTGGGTTGTAAACCAAAGTACTACCTTGTTTAACTTCCAATCGATAACTTTCTGCACCGGAAGAAGCACTCCATGAAAAGCGAGGTGTTGTATCCGTTGTATTGCCCGATGGGTTGAGGGTTATCGGTGTTGGCAGTGGTGTTGCGCTGGTTATGCAAAATTGCTTTTCGGCCCAAAGTCCATGTTCGCTAGCGTTAAGGTGAGCCCTGACGCGCCATTCATAACATTGACCTGCAGTTAATGCCTGGCTTGCGGACAATTGATATTGAGAGGCGGAAAGATGTTGAATGTACTCAATCTGCGTACCATTTCTGGTGATCTGCAGATTGTAGTAGGTAGCGTTGTCCACTGGATCCCAATCAAATAAAGGGGTGGTATCGGTAGTGCTGCCTTCTGGCTCCATTCCCGTTGGCTGAGCAATGGGTGGAACAACGCAAAAAGACTGACTGTTCGACCAGGCGCCGGGAGAAGATTGACTACTTTCCGCCCGCACACGCCAGGTATAACATTGATCGACAGTGAGAGCAGCGCCAGTGTGAAAAGTAGACGACGTCACTGGTTCTGGATCGTAAACCAGCGTGCTGCCTTGTTTGACTTCCAGTCGATAATTTTCAGCGCCGGTGACATTGGACCATGAAAAACGAGGTGTCGTATCGGTAGTGTCTGAAGTTGGGTGGAGTGGAATCGGTGTGCCTAACGATGAAGCGCGTTGCTCTCCGCCTTCGCCTATTTTTCCGTTAATGTAAAAAAAATAAAGATCGCTGGTTTGGTGATTTTTTGCAAAAACATTAATACTCGCAAATAAAACCAAAACGGTGCATAAAGAAAAGAATAGAATGTTGGAGCGAGAAGATTTTGTTCTCATTTTCTTTACCTCAGGTCAAATGATTGGCAGCCATAAATCATGTCAATCGGTTGTCTGTCATAGATTCGCTCAACTTTTTTTGAGAGAACTTAATCATGACAATTCAGCACATCAGTCAATGCGCGCAGTTACCCTGTTAGTTTGCGTGATGATCAATCGATTGAGTGAGTCGACAAAGGACAGATACTTGCCTGAAGACGTCGGTTAATTGACTTGATAGGACTAAACCTTATCCAGGTGGGACAAAATGAATGATGTTAATTAATGAGTTTGATGATTTTTTTTATTGAAAAGCTTTATTTCGCTAGCCTGTGGTCGTTTCAATATTTTATCTATACACATATATGATGAATTCCATTAGTATCTGTTGAGTCAGGGGCTGATTTTCTAAAGATCAACAGGCTCTGGCTTATTCACAAAAACCTGCTCAATAATTTCAATTTAATGCGATTTACAGTATTCATTTTGAAAGACACACATTTTGAAAGACACATATTTTGAAGGACATTCTGGAAAAAAATATTATCCCAATTGTCGTTGCTGCTTTATCGCTATTGGTATGGCCAGAGTTAGCTCTATCAAACGGCAGGTTTGAAACTCTGTGGCTTGAACAGGGCCTTCCTGGCAGAACAGTGTGGGCTCTTGAACAAGATGAGCAAGGGTTTATCTGGATAGCTACCGAAAATGGGCTAGCCAGATATGACGGCCACAAGATGAGAGTTTTTCAGTCTGACCCGGATGATAGTTCAACTTTATCTGATTTTTCACTTCGTTCACTAAAAGCAGGCCAAGATAACCAGCTTTGGATTGGTACCCATGAAGGCGGGTTAAACCGTTATGATCCACTGACAGAAACATTCACTCGCTTTACGTATAGAGCCGATGATCAGGAAAGCATTCGATCCAATAAAATTACTGCACTTGAGTACAGTCGAGATGGCGGTCTATGGGTTGGCACCGATAACGGGCTCGATCGATTTGATCCAGTAAAACAAAAGTTCAATCGGATTGAACTAAAAGCAAGTTATCTGAATAAAAATGCGGTGCAACCTGCGCAGCCAGAAAGTCATTTCAAAGGTTTACCCATTCATGCGTTAGAGCAGTCTCGGTCTGGCACTTTGTGGATTAGCACCAATGAAGGAGTTATTGTTTACGATCATAATAAGGATCAAGTGACGCCTTTTACCTTAATGGAAGGTCACTCGGTTGTTCGGGTCATTCACGAGGCAACAGATGGGAAAATCTGGTTTGGAACGGCCGGGCAAGGATTATATTTTTACGATCCTCAGCGAAGTCGTTTGCAGACATTCGATTCGATAAAAACGCCGATGATCTTGTCGATATCATCAGATAAATTTGGCAACGTGTGGGTTGGGACTTTTGAACAAGGACTTTACCGCATCGATAGTGAAAATATAGTAACCAATTATCGCTACGATAAGCACAACACTCATTCATTTGGTGATAATTTCGCTATTTCATTGTTGGTTGATAACAGTGGCACACTCTGGGCGGGGACTTTCAGTGCCGGGGTGAGCCGGCTGGATATTGGTAGTCTTAACTTCGGATTGCACAATGATAATGCCGATAGCGTGAGTTGTTTGCCTAGCCCCTCAATCTACGCGGTTCGGCAGGATAAAGAAAATAACCTCTGGATTGCATCAGAAAGTGGGCTGGTTTACTACAATCGACGCAATGGAGAATGCAAAGTTTATCAACACAATAAAACCAATCACCAATCGTTAGCTGACAATATTGTGCTCTCTCTTCACTTTGACAATGATGAAGTTCTTTGGGTTGGCAGCAGAACCGCTTATCACCGATTTAACCGTCAAGCTGAAACTTTTGAAAGATTCAAAATAAAAAATAATAATGAACCAACATATTCAATTACTGAAGATGCTGATGGTAAGTTATGGCTGGCGGGAGAATCTGGCTTATTTATTCGAGATAAAAAAAGTGGAGAATTAACGCAGGTTACCGGCTCAGATACTGTTCTGAACCAAACAGGTGCGCTTTCGGTTTTGTTTGGCCAAGAGGGGATTGTGTGGGTCGCTACTAAAAAAGGATTGGCGAAATTTGATCGGAATTCCGGCGAATTCAACTTTGTCACAAAAGTGAACCCGGTTTTGTCAGCAGAGGTTGGCGCCATGTTCCTTGACCACAAAAATATTCTCTGGTTGGGGTTGAACTACAAAGGCTTATTTGCTTTTGATACTCGTGCCAACACAATAAAAAATTTCGCGGATGTTAAGCTGCCTGTCAATAATCGATTTGGGGCGATATTACCTGGGAAGCCGGGAGAACTCTGGATCAGCAGTGATAAAGGGTTAGTTAAATTTAATACGCATGAGCAAGTTTCACACCGCTTTGATACTAGAGATGGTTTACAAAGTAATTCTTTTATTCGCGGTTCGTCCTTTCGTGCCGCAGATGGCGAATTATTTTTCGGTGGGCGAAGAGGATTCAACGCGTTTTTTCCTTCAAAAGTCAGCCTGAATGCCGTTTCGCCTCAAACCGTGATTACACAATTTTATCGGTTTAATAAACCGGTAAAGGTCAAGTCTGACCTCGCTGATTTTTCTCTCGCTGCGCCGATTTCTCTGACGGATAATTTATTTCTTTCTCATAGAGACTCGGATATTAGTTTCGAGTTTTCCGCACTTCATTATGCTGATCCGCAACGCAATACCTATGCTTATAAAATGGAAGGTTATGATCAGGAATGGAACTATACTTCTGTTAGGCTTGCGACCTACACGAATCTCTTCGCTGGTGATTATGTGTTTAAAGTTAAATCTGCCAATAAGGACGGTATTTGGAGTGAACAAACCAAAGAACTGACAATCTCAATACAGTCTGCGCCATGGTTCAGTTGGTGGGCCTTTTCATTGTATTTTCTTATGTTAATACTAAGTATTTATGCCCTGATTCACGTGCGCACTGCAGCGGCAAAACGCCGTGCAAATTTACTAAGCCTGGAAGTCAAACAGCGTACCTCTGAAATTAAAGAAAAAAACCAGGTTATTGAAGGATTGCTCGCCCGAAAAAACGAATTATTTGCGAATGTGTCCCACGAATTTAGAACACCATTAACATTAATATTGGGTCCCGTCCAAGCTTTAATAAAACAGTTACCTGATGGTGAAGCGAAACAGCAATTATCGATTGTTAAACGAAATGCTAATCGGTTGGTTGGCATGGTTGATCAGTTGTTAATACTGGCGAAGTTAAGTAAGCATTCCGAAGAAAAGTTTTTGCCGCAGCCGTTGGAGCCTATTCTAAATTTTCTGGTAGAGTCTTTTCAGTCTGTTGCCGATGAGAAAAGTATTCAGCTATGGTTAGAGAGTGGTGAGAACAATGATAAGGAAAGTGTTCGAGACACTATTGTCAAGGCGACTCCAGATTCTATTGAGACTGTTATCGGAAATTTGATCTCAAACGCGCTTAAATATACACCGCGTGGTGGACAGGTGAAGATCCGCACAAGCTTAAACGCCGATACAGTTTCAATTGATGTGATTGATTCCGGGCCAGGTATTAGCGAAGATGAGCTGCAATTTATATTCGATCGTTTTACCCGGTTAAAACGTAATCAAAACACGCCGGGAACAGGGCTCGGCTTATCAGTCGTGAAGCAGGTGCTTGAATTTCAGCGGGCTGAAATCAAAGTCAATAGTCAGGTTGGTCGCGGCACTACATTTTCGGTGCGTTGGCCGCTGGATTTAAATTCAGTTTCTAACTCAAGTGTTCGACCAGTTAGCACAACGGTTAATCAATTAGTCAGTTCAATCAATGAAGAAGTCAATTCTCAACAATTACCAGTTGACCTAAAAGAGACCGATGCAAAAGACAAATCAGAATCAGTTTTAATCGTCGATGACAATCCCGATATGCGTTTATTTATTTCTCAATCTTTAAGTCGTTATCACTGTTTATTCGCAAGTGATGGGCAAGAAGGGGTGGCGAAGGCTCTCACAGAAGTTCCAGATCTAATCGTCTGTGATTTGATGATGCCCGGGCTTGACGGGTTTCAGGTTTGTCGGGTGATTCGTTCCGACGAACGTACCTCCCATATTCCAATCGTTTTGTTAACGGCTAAAGGAGATGAAGAAAGCCGATTGAAAGGATGGCAAGAGCAAGTCGACGAGTTTTTGACCAAACCTTTTAATAGCCGAGAACTGGAATTGCGAGTAAGAAACATTCTGATTTTGCGGGATATTCGCAAAAATAAGCTTGGCCATCAGGTGGCCCAGGGTAATAACAAGCAAGATTTGCAGTTGTCGAAAATTGACCAGAAGTTTATCGATAAACTGGATCAATTGTTAGAAAAGAATTTTGCTGACCCTGGGTTCGATAGAGCGCAAATGGCGAAATCAATGGCGGTGAGCGAGCGTCAACTTCAACGAAAACTGAAAGCCTTGATTAACTTTAATCCGAGTGATTATGTTCGAGAGTTTCGCCTGAGAAAAGCGACCAAATTACTCGTTGATGGAAATCAGATTGCGGTTGTTTCTGATCGCTGCGGTTTTGTATCTAATGCGCATTTTTCTCGTTGTTTCAAAGCGCAATATGGCATGTCGCCCAAGCAGTACAAAGAAACAGGAAAGGTATAGTTGAGTAGCAGTTGTTGATTGCGAGAATGGATTAACAATGGCAAATGAACTTAAACGTTTTAACTAACCGAAGTTCTACTGAATTGGAACTTCGGTTGGTTTACTAAAGGTGGTCAAAATTTTTTAATGGTTTAATCTGGCGCTCCTTCTGGCTCGCCGGGAATATTGACTATGTGGGTTGTGACAATACAGTGAGGTGTATCTGTCTTAGAGTGAGATACTTGAACCCCGGCATGGGTTTCAGCGTCAGGACAATCACTTTCATCAACGTAGTGGTCAACTGTTTGGTAATAATCAATGATTTCAAACACGGCGCCGTCTTTGTAGCTAATGTGGGTGCAGGTTAATTCCATTTGATCGCCTTCAGGTAAGCTGTTAACTGGTTCAGAAAAAAGCACGCCGGATACCGCTAGTACTAAAGATGTCGCTGTACAAAAAATTTTTTTCATAAAACACTTCTCCAAATTAATATCTCTGCTTTTTGAAATCACAGATTCTCATACCAAAAGGCCTAACGCCACTAAACTGGTGGAAGTTGGCCGCTGGAATCATCGATTTGTCCGAAATAGTCAAATGCCGTTGGCGCTATAAAATCTAAAGCTTTGCCTGGTCTGGTGAAAGTTACAGAACAGAGGCTAAAATTTCCTGTCCCCAGCCGATTAACTTATTGTCTTTGAATACAAGTGGGGTTGTTTCATCTTTGGTCGTATCACCATCTGAGTGGCGATGCTGAGTACGATAGTACAACACTCGATACTCAACACCTTCTTTGGTAAAGGCTTCAGAAAAGTGAGGTGCGCCCAGTTTGGCCAATACCTTTGAACGCTCTGTTTGCAAAGCCAGGTCGCTGATTATTTCCCGGTTTTCTTTCTGTTGGGAGCGCCAGTTTTCACTGTCTCTATCGTAATCTCGATCAACGATAATACATCCACTGAGTGAGCTCGTTAGTAATATTGCCAGGGAAAGGTTGAGTAGATTTTTCATAGCATTCCTCATTAAATGGAGTGTGTCCGCGATCCAAACCAGTGATGGCGCGAATTGCTTGTCATATGGTGTTGTATTGAACCATAACACCAAGCGAACGACAATTAAAAATATATTTCAAAATATGTATTGGTTTGCAATGGATTTCCTCATCCAAAGCTCAGGCGAATTAGATTTCGCAATCCAAACAACTCAATTTAAATTCGATGAAATTCCTGATATCAGGGGAGTTTCCTTAATTAAGAACTGGAAATATTGGTGCGATGCTATTGGCCGATGAGAGAGGTGGGAGTTTTAGTATTGGCACAACAATTGCCGTTAAGTTATTTTTCGTTAATTGATTTAATAAGGTAATCTCTATGCACCATATCACCAAGCTCAAATTAAAAAACAGCTGCCGAGTGGCGAGCGTATTATTTTCTTTCATTGCTGCGACGATTAGTTTTTCAGCAAAAACAATGGTTATCAGGCACGATGTAAAACCTGAGAGTTACCTGGTTAATGAATCAGAGTACCCGGCTATTTTTCCGCTGTTTGTCGACGGTGAAGTTAAAGAATGCGTTGCAACACTAATTGATAAAGAATGGGCTGTCACTGCTGCTCATTGTACGGTTTTAATTGGCGAAAACACGTCGCACAAAGTCACCATAAATGGTCATGATAATAAGGTAACCGCTGTTTTTATCCCTTCACAATTCGGTTCGTTTGAGGCGATTCGAGACAAGCAAGGCAATATTATGGAATATCGAGAAAACGTCAAAGATTGGGGCTACGATATCGCATTGCTGAAATTAGAATCGCCTGTGGACAATGTTAAGCCTGTTCCTCTATATAAACAAACTGACGAGATTGGCAAGAGAATCTTATTGCTCGGTTGGGGAGATTATGCCACGGGTGAAAAAGGAATTTCAGTTGAAGAGCCAGTTAATGACGGCAAATTCAGGCAAGCGGAAAACCTGATCACCAGTGTCGATGAAAATGTATTACATTTCGACTTTGAACCGCCTTCTTCACCAAATGCCTTAAGGCTTGAAGGGGTCAATGGTCCCGGCGATAGTGGTGGGCCTGCTTTGGTTTCGACTCAGTCTGGAAGAGCCTTAGTTGGAGTGAGTTCCGGCGGCGGGTATGAAGATAGTTCACCGTTAATATCTGGAAATCCAAACCGGTACGGTTGGAAAGAATCTTATATCAGAATTTCAAAACTCTATCCCTGGATTAAAAAAACGATGGAGTTAAACTGACGCGTAAATCGACAAAATGATGTTGTCAGTCATTACTTTGTAAAAAAAAATCTCATACACCAATATTTGATTGGGCTTTTATTCTCGCCATTGAGATAGAAGCCTTTCTTATTTCTTGAACTTCACCTTTTTCGAATAAATAAAATTCAACAATTGTATTATTTGAGGTAACCTTTGTATGACAGGAGTGAGCTGGACAACAATCTAACCATACACATTATGCCGTTTATTAAAACCGCTTTATGCTGTTTAATAAGATCGTTTAAAAGACAACAGGGAGTCACCCATGACCGACAAAGACAAACCAACTGAAGAAGCGACAGAAAATCCAGTAGAGCAAACGAGTACTGAGCCGGCGGTTGAAGAAAAGGAAATTAGCGAGAAATATTTCAAGTCAAAAAGTTTAATGAAACCACCGGTAAATCGGGCGGCGTTTAGTGATCGCCAGGCCTGGCTAATGGCAGAGTTTTCGAGGCTTGCTTACTTTCCATTTGAGGGTGGCCACCAAATCGAAAAATTTCTTGATATCGCTGAGTCAATTGTTGATAACGATGCGCTATTTAAAAAAATTAAACAAGCTGCCGACCTGCTATTAGGTAGTCAGAGAATTGGCAAAGATGCCGCCGAATCTTCATTTAAGAAAATACTCACTAGCCATGGGTTCGAACTGGTGGGGGTTTTTAATGAAAATGATACGCAAGGTTTTGTCGCAAAAAAAGGCAGCGAAGCCTACCTGATTTACCGGGGAACAGAAAGTTTCGGTGATGTTAAGGCGGATATCTCTGCGAAATTAATCGAAGTAGAATACAAAGACAGTGGAATTAAAGCCGAAGTGCATTCTGGTTTCTGGCAACAATTTATGGATGCTGATCCTGTTGTCACCGAGCTATTAAAAGAAGTTGAAGACTGTCGATTACACATCAGTGGCCATAGTTTGGGTGGTGCGTTAGCCAATTTAGCAACTAAGTTTTATGCTGGAGATTCTTCTGGTAGCACTTATACTTTTGGTGCGCCCGCTGTTAGCCCTCCCAAGTTTCAGGATGGTATTAAGACACCTATTTATCGAATTGTTAACGCGCGCGATCCAGTACCTTTATTGCCTAATCCGGCGATGGTCCATGCGTTAGGTTTTTTGTGGCATTATTTTACTCGGCTTACCAGTATTATCGGCGGTGAAAAACAAAAAGAAGTCGCAAAGCTTTTGAAGGATATGGCACGGATGAACCAGATTGGTTATCCCAGCCGAATCATCTACGTGGGTAATGAGCCTAAGTTACGTTACAGCTTCAGTATTTACCAGCGTGTCATGCTTTGGATGGATGAGCCCTGGTTTAATTTTTCACTCGAAAAGCGCTTTGTCAGCGACCATAAAATTTCGCGCTACACCAACGCTTTGAAAAAGTGGGGCGAAACCAGGGTTGGGAATGAGGAGTGATTTTTTATGATGTTATTTTATTAGTTAGGAATTAATAATTAGGAATTAGGAATTAGGAATTGTGGATTAGGAATTAGTGGAGTGGAATTGTTAGCGGGGTAAATTGCGATTGCCTTGATTATTTTGAGGGTAGAATAATTTTAAAAATAACAACTATTTTGACGCGGTTTTTTGCCGTCTGGGTGATTTTGATATCGGTTATTGCATACTGGCAACCAGGTCTTTTTTTAGGGATTAAGCCGTTAGTTGCGTTGTTGCTGGGTGTCATCATGTTTGGCATGGGAATGACACTGAAGTTTGAAGATTTTAAGTCGGCATTGTTGCAACCGGTTCCTATCGTTGTGGGAGTTTTACTTCAGTTTGGCGTGATGCCTGCGCTTGGATTTGGATTGGCGTTATTGTTAGAGTTGCCGCCTGAAATTGCTGCTGGAGTCGTTTTAGTCGGCGCTTGCCCTGGCGGCACCGCTTCTAATGTGATGGTATATCTTGCGCGAGGAAATGTCGCGCTTTCAATCGCCATGACCGCAGTTTCTACAGTTCTTGCTCCGTTGGTAACACCATTTTTGGTTTTGTTTTATGCGCAACAATGGTTACCGATTGACGCGGGAAGCTTGTTTTTATCAATAGTCAAAATTGTTTTAGTACCAGTTTTGTTAGGATTGTTGTTTAAACGATTTTTTCCACAGCTGGCTAGCCAGGGGGAAAAGTGGTCGCCGTCGATTTCAGTGCTGGCAATTGTTGCAATCATTGCTTTTGTGGTGGCGGCAAATGTCGATAATATCCTCACTATGTCGGTACTAATCCTCGTTGCAGTGATCTTGCATAATTTACTTGGATTGTTATCAGGCTATTTTATTTCGTTATTACTTCGACAAGGTTCTGAGGAATGCCGAGCAATTGCGCTGGAGGTTGGGATGCAAAACTCGGGGCTCGGGGCAGTGTTGGCGCAGGCTCACTTTTCTCCGGCTGCAGCGATACCCAGCGCGATCTTTTCCGTTTGGCATAATATTAGCGGTTCGATATTTGCGTCAATTTGGAGCCGAAACACGACACAAGGAAAACAAAATGAATAGAAAGAAATTATCAATCTTGATAGCTGTCACTGCGCTATTTTCTGGCGTAGCCAGTGCTTGTGATTTTAAGTGTACCTACAACAAGCATATTGATGCGATTAAAAGCAAAGACTTTAAAGCTTTTGAGTCCACCATTATTAAAGACGGTCAGCTGCCTTTTATTTTACCTAATGGTAAGTATTTTGACGATCCGGTTGCTTATCGTAAGATGTTAAAGGAATGGTTTGCCGAGGATGGTTGGACTTTTTCTCCCGAAGTGATCAAAACCGAGGAAACCAAAGAGATGGGAACTGTGCTGCTTAAAGTAGACTACAATGAAAAAGATCGTGGCGGCAAACCTTATCACTTAGAGCATTTCCTATTTCTGGTATTTAAAAAGGAAGCAGGTGGATGGTTTCTGGTTCATGATCAAAATACCAAGATAGAGTCTGGTGCTAATCAATAGAGCTGAATATTGACAGGCTGGTCGCTTTTTTTACAATCAGTATTATCTTCTCGATAAAACTTGTAGCGCTATGAACAGGAAATATTTCAAATATTTTATTTTGGCTGGAGCTGCCATCGGTTTGAGCGCAACTTTATGGATTGAAAATGAGCTTCAATCTAATACAGAGTCATTCAATGAAAATTCATTCGCACAAGTGAGCAATGATAAAAATAAATTGAATGGCGCTAAATTAAAAGAAACTAAATCGAGTAGAATTGAGCTGTCTGCGCCTGCAAAAAATAATAAAGACCTGATGAGTTCGGTTGAGCAAACTGTGCAATCGACTCAATCAATTCCACCTTTGAGTGAGTTAGAGCAAATATTTCAAAATTCTGATGACCTATATTCCTTAGGATTGGAGTTATTAGAAAAGTCGGAAAATGGTGATCCAGAAGCGCAATATTATCTTGCAAAAGTGATTATTACCTGTGATTTGTCTTCAGGTGAACAACATCTTAGCGCCTATGATAGTGGAGAGGCTTTTGAAATCAGAGAGTGGCTTTACACGCGATGCGCAGGATTTAACTCCCAAAATATTGTCACTTTTGGTCACTATAAAGATTGGCTTAAGTTGTCTGCCCAAAGTGGTTTCGCGCTTTCTCAACTGGTCGATTTAGCGTTGTCCAGAGATGTGACAAGAGATCACGAGACGCTGTTAATACTAAAAAATGCCATTGATAGCAGGCACCATGACGCCATGTCTATGCTATCAAGTTTGAGTAAGAACGACGCAGCGAAAAGTGTCTGGGCATTATTAGCATGTGATTATGGTTATGACTGCTCAGATGAGTCCAAAGAATCATGGCGAATGATTGAGGTGACTGACTGCGCCCTGAAGTTACATTTGGGCGAAGAGTGCAATGCTAAGGTAGACTACGTTGAAGTCGTTAAACGTCAATTTCCAGAAGAAAAATTTTTGAAAATATTAGAAAGAAAATCGCAATTAAAAAAAGTTATTGAATCTGGTGACCTTGATGAATTAACTTTTGATGATATTCTTAACTGATTTCATAATTTTATTAGGTTTATATGGGAGAATAAATTATAAGTTCGCCATATCAAACGGGTAACTAAAATATATTTATCGATATTACCATTGCGCTTATTTATCGCGGTAACTTATTCCAGCACTCGGTCTTTAGTTTTTTTTGTTCTAGCTATTACGCTATTGAGATGAAAAATGATTTTTTATTTGACCATCCTTATTCGCAAGAATATTCTGTGAGGATTGAGTCGTAAATTATTATCATTTGCGATTATTGGGCGCGCTGTTTTACTGGAGGCTTACAGCACTCTTTAACCGGTCTGTGAAGATGTTGAGAATTAAAACCGGTGTGATGATTGTTCTCATTTAAAGCGTCAATAAAAATATTATATTAATTATTATAAATATATTCAGGGTACTAGCAGTGAGTTGGTGGAAAAAAAAGGAGATGTTCTGGTATAAGTTAGTGCAGACAAAACTGACATTTTGTTTGTTATTGGTATGCTCTTTTTCCTTTGATGCCTATTCACTTCACACTAAGGCACATCATTCAGGTAAAGTCAGCTTAAAGTTTAACCGTTTGTCGTCGGACGACGGTTTAAGCGATAACCGAATCATCAGTATTATTCAGGACAAAACAGGCTTTCTGTGGGTAGGAACCGCGGATGGGCTTAATCGTTATGATGGTTATAGTTTCAAACAATTCAGACACAACCCCGATAAAGCTGACGGACTTTCTGGTGCTGTTATTTATGATATTGTTGAAGATAAACAAGGGATGTTATGGATTGCGACAAATCTTGGGTTGAATCGTTTTTCTCCGGAAACTGAACAGTTTAAGGTCTATCTCCATGACAAAAATAATCCGAATAGTTTAAGCCATGATAAAGTCACCTCCATCCATGAAGATAAATTTGGGATGCTCTGGATTGGCACTGAGGGTGGTGGCATTAACTGGCTAAATCCCGTCACTGATGAAATAAAGAGTTATCGACACCAGCCACGTAACCCTGAAAGTCTTGCAAGCGATATCGTATACGACATAATTGAAGATCCACAGGGGTTTTTATGGATAGGAACATCTGAGTCAGGATTAAGCCGTCTTGACCCAGAATCTGGGAAATTCACCTATTACCCTCGTCCAACCGAAGATGCCATAACCAAATTAGTCAGAGACGAAGAGGGCATTATTTGGGTTGGCACCACGAGTACAGGACTCCATCAGTTTAACCCAAAATCAGGCGAGTTTAGTAACGAACTCACGCGTGATGTCCCCAACTATTTTATTAAGTCACTGTTTATTGATAATCATAAAAACATTCTCTACGGCACGCTGGGAGGCGGCATGACTTATCTCTCCCATCAGACTAGAGAAGTCTTTCGTTATCAATACGATGAGAGCGATCAAAAAAGTTTAAACAACAATATTGTGCGCGCCATCTATCAAGACAGGCAGGGAGTAATCTGGGTTGGTACTGAGGCGGGATTAAACCGGATAGTACCTAGTGGAGAAAAGTTTAATCACTTTCGAAAGAATATCAATGAGTCGAACAGTTTGAGTAGTAATTTTGTTCGCTCAATTTACGAGGATCAAAATGGAACTGTCTGGGTAGGTACTTTTGATGGTTTGAATCGTTATGACCCCGAACAAGGCATATTCCATCATTATTTTAGTGATGTTGAACCACAGGATTCTGTTGGCGCCAACAGTATAAGCACTATCTCCGAAGATAGTAACGGTGATCTCTGGTTTGGAAATTATCGTCACGGATTAAGTCGTTATGATCGGCAGGCCGACCGGTTTGAGCATTACCGGAATGACAAGAACAACCCGAATAGTTTGAGCGACGACGGCGTAATGGTGTTGTACAAAGATTTGCAAGGAGATTTATGGGTTGGGACCACTTCCGGCGTCAATAAAATTCTTGATAGACAACAAGGGTTTAAACGAAATTTTGAAGGTGCACCTGCTTTAGCCAGCAATAGTGTGTTCGATATTTTACAGGATAGACGAGGAAATTTCTGGTTTGGAACTCAGGATGGCGGTCTCATTCGTTTCGATCCTCGATTGAAAAAATCCGAAAGCTACCGATATGATAAAAATACGCCGGGTAGTTTGAGTGCTAATCGTGTGATAGTTATTCATCAGGATAAGAAGAGTCGGATCTGGGTTGGTACTCATGGTGGTGGGCTCAATCTGTTCGATGAAAAAGAAAAGAAGTTCACTCAGTACCGGGAGACCGATGGACTTCCCAGTAATGTTATCAGTGGAATTCTGGAGGATGAAGAGGGAAATTTGTGGATAAGCACTAACCGTGGGATTTCCCGATTTAATCCCGAATTAGTTTCGTTTAAAAACTTCACTGAAGAAGATGGTTTACAAGGTAACGAGTTTTTCCAGGGGGCTTATTTTAAGAGTCGATCGGGCGAGATGTTTTTTGGGGGGAGTAATGGATTTAACCGGTTTTTTCCTCAACAGGTTATCTCAAATGAACGGGCGCCAAGTTTAGCTTTTACTGATTTTAGAATATTTAACCAAAGTGTACCTGTCATCAATCAGGAAGTCATTGAGGCTGCCGAAGGCGTAAGTGCAGGGAACGGTCGTGATAACGCTAATCACGATAGTGAAGGTCAACGAGTAATTTTAACCAAAGCGATTCATGCGACCCAACAAATTACTTTGACCCATGAAGAAAAATTATTTTCGGTAGAGTTTGCTGCGCTTCACTTTATCAGTCCTGGCAGAAATCAATATGCTTACAAACTTGAAGGCTGGGATCAGGACTGGATTTATACTAATTATAAAAATCGCAATGCCGTGTATACCAATATTCCCGCTGGGGATTATACGTTAAGGGTAAAAGCGGCGAATAAGAGTGGTATTTGGAATGAGCAAGGGATCAGCCTGGATATTAAAATTCTTCCGCCCTGGTGGTTTTATGAAGAAATGAAGTTGGCTTACATGGTGCTCGGTATACTTTTACTGACTTTTGTTTTTTATCGTCTTACCATTCTTCCCAACAAGCGCGCTGCAGCACTTGAAATTCAAATTAAAAGTAGAACGGACGAAATCAAGCAGAAAAGTGACTACATTCATCAACTGCACCAACTTAATTTACAGTTCTCACAAAATATTTCTCACTCTCTTAAAACGCCACTTAACTTGATTCTTGGTCCCATCGACAGATTACTTGAACAGAAGGTCGTTTCAAGGGCTGAGTTGCATCGGGTTAAACGAAATGCACTCAGGCTACAAAAAGATGTCGATTCGCTGGTTTCATTTTCACTTTCACTAGATGCTGATCTCTCGGGCAAAGTGGTGTGTGACGTGACGACCATTGCGCAAGAATTGGTAGAGGATTTTGAAAGAGTATTTATCAGTAAAAAGCTTAAGCTCTCAGTTAATATTGAACATGGACTAGAAATATTGGCTGAGCCCGAAGCCTTCGAGAGAGTTTTAATTAATCTGTTAGAAAATGCGATTAAGTATACGCCGGCCGATGGTGAGGTATCGGTAAAGGTAAGGCATCTGGGCAATAAGGTTCTGTTAGAAGTTTCTGATAGCGGCATAGGGATACCCGAGAAAAGCCAACAATTGATTTTTGAACGAGGGGTTCGTCTTGATGCCGCATTAGATCAGCAAGGAACAGGAGTGGGCCTTGCTTTAGTCAAAGAAATAGTACAAAGAAATGATGGTGGAATAGCCGTTTCCAGCAAGGTTAATGAAGGGTCTAAGTTTGTCGTTTTGCTGCCAAAGCCTGAAGCAGAGTATGTTGCTTTAGATGGTATTAAAGGCGCAATGAGTGCAAATACCAAAAACCAGGTATCCACTATTACCAAGCTAACAGAAAGTCTGGATAAGATGAACTGGTCTTTTCACGATCTTAAAAACGGCAAACTGGAAAAAAATAAAGCCAATGACGGACAACCTAAACTGTTGATTGTAGAAGATGATAGAGACATGAGCGCGTTCATCCTTGAGTCTTTTTCTAAGAGTTATTCTTGCTTTCAGGCATACAATGGTCAGGATGGGTTGTCCTTGGCCAGGGAGCTTTTGCCGGATTTAATTATTAGCGATGTGATGATGCCCAAGATGAGCGGGCAAAAAATGCTAAAAGAGCTCAAAGCAGACCCCAGAATAAGTCATATCCCGGTTATTTTGGTCACTGCGGCCGGTGATCAACAGGCTCAGGATAAGGCTATTGCGGCCGGTGCGATACATTACTTTAACAAGCCGTTTAATGAGTATGATATTGAAAAGGCGGTGAATGAAGCGCTTGATATTCAATCATTCGCGAAAGCGAAGGTTGAGCAATATCTCATTGAAAATAAGGCCATTAGTCAATCTGAGTTCCCATTTTTTGAACAAAAAGACATTAAGCTGATGAATGAGTTTGGCGAGCTTATTCAAAGTGATTATAAAGATCCCAAATTCACCAACCCTGTGGCAGACCTGGCGAGTCGAGTTTATATGGAACAAAGACGAGTGCGTCGTAAACTTGATTCTTTCCTTAGTCATACACCAGCATTAGTATTACGTCGGCTCAGGCTGGAAAAAGGGCGTTTGTTAATCGAGCAAGGTTTAAAGTCCGGCGTTGTTTTTCAGAACATAGGCTTTTCTTCACAAGAGTATTTTATTCGATGTTTCAAAAGCGAGTATGGTCAGTCGCCATCTCAATACTATAAAGAGTATCGAAAAAATACTGTCACCACTGAAATCGACAGTTCAGATACCAATGTAGTTGGGTAGAAACTGGGAAGAAATTCCCTGTATTGATTTATTCATTCCATAATCCTGTTTACGCTTTTCCAGTTATTCTTTGACAATTCTGGTGGCTCAGATTTGTAAATTTTAATTTTATTTCAAATTAATTATCTCACTTTGTTATTTCTTGGTTGTTGGTTTGGTTGAAACTGACTGACAGCCACTGCGAAATACTTGGATTTCAGTGACATTATTGTTGGAAACAATCAGATTTATTTCCAACAAGGCAAAATTTATGGAAGTTTATACTTTCTAGCTCCAAGCCTGTGATCAGCGAATTTTTATTGAGCCAATCCGGTGAAATATCAAAAAGTTCACTTTGAGATAGATTAAAGGCAAAGATTGTGAACACTCACTTTAGAGGTAGAGATTCTTATTTTTATTTTGAAGCATGATATGCGGTAATAAGGGAAGCCAAAATGAAATTATTTGTAAGACCATTCAAGAGTAGCAGGTTATTGAGACAATGTTCGTGTCGTGTACAAGAGTCCGTTGAGTCTCAGGAAGAAGAAATTCTGGCGGAATCCACAGAAATGCCTTGTAAGATCTTTGGGTTGACTGAAGAAGAAAATGCACAACTTAATTTTATCTTAAATGACAATAAACGAGTTGGGCAGGAAAGAGCGCACTAAGTCGTTAGTATTAAACATTCAACAAGCTACAAAACGAGTGCTTTCGCACTCCACATCTTTTAAATACCTTTCGAGCAAAGCCTGATTCAACTACGTAAGCTGATTTTCAGGCTGCTCGAGTGAGAGTAAATAAACAACACTCTGATTTTCATAGGCTTTTCGAATTAAGCTCTGTAAGACTTTGGAACTGTTGAGAAATTATTTACCATTTACAAATCGATGAAATCCAAACCAAACACTCCAGAGAAAAATCGTTAAACCAATAGCGGTAAATAGAGCGGGGGAGGGATTTTCGAAGGTGCTAATTGAGCCAGCATATGACGCAATAGTGGCATAAGGTATTGTACTGAGCAGCCAAAGCAACAGAAATTTAATAAATGGCATGCGGGTCATGCCGGCCATACAAGCACTGACTTCAGGTAATATTGGGACTGCTCGGGAAAGTAAAATAACAACAGGGCCGTGGTTCTGAAAAGTTTCCATGGCTTTGTCCCGTTTATCTCGATCCTTGATAAGGAAGCTAACCAGCTTTTCGCCAAACTTAGCGCTTAAACCAAAGCCGCATATTCCCGCAAAAAAGAGTCCAATAATCGCAGAGATAGCACCAGCTGCAGGACCGAGAAAATATCCTCCCAGTATTATTACGGTAAGTGTAGGTACTGCCACAAACAAATCAGCGAACAGCAATGCGACTATGATGGCTGCGACATAAAGAGGATCGGTGTTTTTTGCCTCCTCTAACCAGAATTTTATTTTTTCAACTGTAATAAGTCCTGTTGCTTTGAGAATAACGAAAGTGAGCGCAAAAAAAAGTGCTAATGTAAACATAACTTTCAAAAGAGCCTTCATCACTAGACTCCCTTTTTATGGATAAATAACAGAGATGTTAATCACATCTTCTGCCTCTGAAAGCTCAAGTTTTGATTTTTTAAAAGACGGTGGTCCAAAATTTAATTTCGCGCCATTAGAAAAACCAAGACCTTCAGCAGGGATAAATCCCGTCCAATTTTTTGAAACCTTGCCGTCCATATTTTCATCATGCAAAACCTTGATCGCAAATTCACTAATATCAACGTTAAAGATAAATTCAAGCGTTTTGTTTTCCGCAGGTTTATTTTGCGTGGAGACTGCCTTTGCGTGATTCTTTGGATAACCATCTTTTGAATATAACATGACCATAATATTACCTGGGCGTGTGACATCAATATCGCTGACACGTATAGTCAAATCTTTCGCTAATATCGGACTTGAAAGCATAGCAGTCATTAACCCTCCATAAATTGTTTTACGAATTCTAGGTTTCATATTATTAAACTCCTTTCATGATTTTGCGCGCAAGCCAGGGGACTGCTACCAGCAAAATACGTAGTAATTTTACTTTGCCAATATTTCCCACCTTTACTCCTTTTTCGATTTCCAAAAGGATATCTGTGGCAGCTTGTTGTGCGGAAATTTTGCCCTTGCCGCGCCCTGTGGTCATTGGGGTATCAACCAATGGTAAAAACATCTGCATTACACGGATGTTGGTATGTTCAAGCTGATAGCTCAAACTTTGAGAAAATGTATTCATTGCGCCTTTGGTGGCGCAGTAAACAGCAGAACTTATTTTAGGTGCCAGCGCTAAACCTGAATTGATGTTGGCGATAACCGATTCTGTGTTACCATTTTTTAAAGCTGGTAATAGCAAATAAGTTAGTGAACAAACGGATGTAAAATTGAGGTTAATCTCACTGACAATGGATTCATAGGCAAAATCATTGTCTAAAAAAGTTGGAGTATGTTGGATAGCCGCATTATTAATAAGCGCATCAATTTTTGGATGCTCCTTCATAATCTGAGCTGCAAGCGTTTCATACACTTCTGGCTTTGAAAGATCTGCTGGAAAAGTTTTAATTCCGGGAAATTTTTCTAGAAGCTTTTTCAAGTTTTTTTCAGAACGAGCCACAACTATAATAGTATTATGTGGACTTAATAAACGTACCATCTGGTAGCCAATACCGGAAGTGCCGCCAGTAATCACAATGGTTTTATTTTTAAGTTCCATAAAACGAGTAAAAAGCATGTTTAGTTCTCATTGTATTTTTTATGAATTGTAAAACGTGGTTTTTTGTGTTGCGTTAACCTCGGTTAAAAATAGAGATAAAAATGAATTTTGATAGCTTTATTCAAGAAAATGGAAAACAGGTAATTTTCAAAAAGCACGAACATGTCTTTATGCAGGGAGAAAGCAATGATAATTTCTACTTTTTACGGTCCGGCTTGCTAAAAGCCTATTATGTTCTCGAAGATGGAAGAGAAAGTGTTAAGTCTTTTATCCTTTCTGGAAATACAATTACGAGTCTGACAGCGGCCTACACAAAAGAGCAGTGTTCGTTCAGCCTTGTTGCTTTACAGGAGTCACAACTGATCGAAATACCCTTCGACTGTATTGAAGAAGCTACTCGTCGATCACATGACATGGCACGAAAGGTGATAGAGATTTTATTGAGTTTATCAATGAAAAAGGAACGGCGTGAATATGAGTTGTTATCTCTGCCTGCCGAAGAGCGTTACCGCCAGCTCTGCGAAACTTCACCACAGCTAATTGAGGCCGTCACTCAAAATGATATTGCTCGTTATCTGGGGATTACTCCTGTTGCGCTTAGCCGAATTAAAAAGCGTTTACTCAATATGAATTGATGCAATTAAAAAAGGCCAGTAAGAAAGTTCTTACTGGCCTTTTTTAGAATTAGCAAATTGATTTATTTATCTTTCTTTGCTTTTTTGTCTTTCTTTTTATCTTTTTCTTGCGATGCTGCAGATTCAATGGCTTCTAATACTTCTTCATTAATTGCTGGAATAGCTGCTATTGAGTCTTTATCTTCAACCTTTTCTGCTAGCTGGTTGTACTGCTCGTTAGCTAATTGATGCAATTCACGATACTTGCCAATTTCTTCTGAAGCTTTTTCTAAGACTGCTTGAGTCTCTTTTAAATCTTGCTCAAATTTCTGCTTATCTTTACGTAAAGACCTGCTGTTTTCTTCAGCGCGCTTACGGTCATTCGCTTCGTCCATCTTCTCTTTTTTGAGCGCTTTCATTTTCTTTACCACGTTTTCAGGCGTATCAGCGAGAATCTTGGTAATTTGCTTAATTTCTTTTTGCTTATCTGTCAGTTGCGATTTCAGCTTTTTCAGTTCTTCTGCATTCGCAACTTTTCCAGCAGCGGTTTTGTCTTCGGCTGCCTGCTTGCCGTTTAGAGCTTGGTCTCTTTCGGCGATCAATTCTGCATTAGCTTGTTCACTCTGTGCCAGCTTCGCTTTTAATGCTTCAATCTCTGCGTCGGCTTTTGTACGAAATTCGCTGAGCTCGGTTTCGGCGACGTTAGCCTGGTTAATCGTTTTTGTAAGAGCTTTTTCTAGCTCTTCAGTGCTACAATCTTCTTTAAGATTGAGTGCTTTAGTCGCTGTTTGCATCAGTACCTGTTTACTGATTGCCAGCTCTTTCCACACTTTTAGCTGTAGTTCCAAATCGGGTTGTTCCAATTGATTCTCCTGTGGGGTCATTTTTCCGCGCCGTATAATACTAAAGAATAGTGATAAAAATCTAGTAAATAAGGCAAATTACGGCGTTTTTCAAGGGATTTTTTCATTCTTTTATCCTTCTTAAAGATTGATGGGGGTTTTGGGTTATATAAAGTTGGTTTTTATAGCCACCAATGACTAACGTCCAGCAGACTCCGAATACCAATTTATTCACCTGAAGGGCCTTAGACATGGCAATTTCTCTATTTTCAAGTTTGATCAGGATTCTTCTGAAATTAGGAACTCGGTGTTATTTTAATGGCTTACTCAAGCTTTCTGACCAAGCTCTGAAACAGGCATATTCAAGTAATTGGAGTTAATTTGATTGAGTCTCTCATCACATCAATGCTTTATAGAGTTATTGCACAGATAATGACTGATATAGTGTAAATAACTCCCGGGTTTCTAGCGGGATTGAGAACAGGTATCCTTGCACGAAATCGCAGTCTAGCTTTTTCAAATAATCTAACTGTGCCTGATTTTCGACGCCTTCGGCGATCACCTGGATAGAGAGTTGATGGGCCATCCGTATAATTGATTCAACAATGGTCTGGCTGTGCTTGTTGTTTGGAAGTTCGCTGATGAAGCTTCGATCTATTTTTAATATGTTTAATGGCAGTCGTTTTAAATAGCTCAGAGACGAGTAACCTGTGCCAAAGTCATCTAGTGATATTGAAACACCCAACGCCCTTAACGCTTCGAGTTGTTTGATAACGTCATCCATTTCTTCTACAAAAATACTTTCGGTTACTTCAATTTCTAATTGTGATGGATCGATTTTGAACTCTTGTAAGGTCGAGCGCACATCTTCGGTTAGATCTGAGTATTTAAACTGTTTGGGTGAAACATTAATTGATATTTTTGTGTATATCCCGGCATTTCTGAGAATGCTGATTTGTTCGCAGGCTGATTTGAGTACCCACTTGCCGATATCTATGATGATCCCTGACTCTTCGGCAATCGAGATAAAGTCTGCCGGCGTTACCAAACCCTGAGTGGGGTGCATCCAACGGATTAGCGCTTCAATTCGATGTTCGGTTGATTTGCCTACGCTAATTTGCGGTTGATACAGTAGCTTAAACTCATTGTTGGCCAAAGCACTTTTCAAACCTTGCTCAATGTAGAGTTTCTGTTTTATGCGACGTTTACTGTAAGGGCTGGAGAATTGAAATTGATTTCTTCCCATCTCTTTTGCGTGATACATCGCATAGTCAGCGCTTTTGACCAACAATCTGGGTTTGATTCCGTGTTGTGGATAAACGGCGATACCGATACTGGCGCTAACATTCAGCGTGAAATCACTGAAAGATACATCGCGATATAAGTTGTCTTTTATTCTTTGCGCAATATTGGCCAGTGCTTGCTGATCTGAAAAATTACAGATGACTACTGCGAATTCATCGCCGCCTAAATGAGCCACATAGTCGCATTTCTTGAGGCATCTTTTTAAACGTGTGGCCACTGTATTTAGCAGAAAGTCGGCTTGCTTGGGACCAAGGTCATCATTAACCTGTTTAAAGTGGTCAAGGTCAAGATACATGAGTGCCAGGCTTTCACCGCTTTGCCGACAGTTATCAATTTCTTCAGCCAGTTTTTTCCAGAAACTTTGGCGATTGGGGAGATGTGTTGTCGGGTCTATTTGAGTGAGCTTCTCTATTTCAGATACTGAAAGCTTGATGCTGCTGATATCATTGGCAATACAGATGTACCTTGCTATTTGGTTGTCTTCATTAACTAGTGGAGCGATCATCAGGCGAACCCACTTCTTCTCGGTATTGACATCAACCGTTTCAAATTCACCTTCCCACTGGTTGCCGCTTTTAATGACGCGATGTATTTCCGGATATTGCTTTTCGGCTTCCTTAATCCATTGATCAAGTAACGATTGACGTTTTAATTCTTCTTTGGCTGACAAAGAATAGATATCAATTAAGGCTTTATTATATAGTTCGACGTCACCATCCTGTTTGCAGATCATTATCGCCGTGGTTTCTTCTTCAAGTTCTGAGCTGAGCTCATTGGACGAAGAGCTTGGGTTATAAATTTTTTCCAGTTGTTTCTGAAGTTCCCGTTGGTGTTGTTGGATGGAGTTTTCTAATTGCTCATTCTTTAAGGCAAGATTTCTAGCGTTTTGAAAAACTTTGTGTCGAATTTCGAAATTGGTGGTTTCGTTCATCAACAATAAAATGGGCACTTTATTGGCGTTCATGGCGACGGCTTCAAGGTAGAGTTCGCTAAAATCGTTGACGGTTTCCGTCCATAACCCAGAGCGCAAGTTTTTGTTGGCATGTTCTGCCCATATTTGCTCTGCATCAAACAGGAAGTTTTCGATAAAAGGGAAACTCACTCCGAGATAAAACTCGTGATATTCGGGTTTAATCGCACGGGTTTTCTTCTGGTAAAGCTCAATGAACCAATCGGGGGGCGTACCAATACTATTGAAGAAGCCCTGATCGGTCCAGCAAAACGCGGCAATATCCAACTGATTCAGGATGTTACTCGCTAATTCACCGGAGTCAGGGTTACCTTCGTTAGATTTTTTACTGCTAGAACTATCCTTATTAACTTGCTCTGCCATAATTCGATCATCCGTTAACCTGCGTATCAAGTACAAGTTCCGCTATCCGCCGAAAAGCCTTTTCCACGTTGCTTCCCGTTTTGGCGCTAGTATTGAAAATGTTGTTTGAATCAATATCTAAATGTATTAAATCATTTTCCGTTGGTTGCCATTTGGCAGCCAGATCACTTTTATTAATCAGAAGTAAAAACTGCGCGTTTGATAGTGTCAGCTCAACTTCGTGTTTAATTTGTTTTGCTACTTCTATTGTTTTTGGACGGGTGCTATCGGCGACGATGATTACACCGCTTGCTCCCCTCAGGTAAGAAGGTTTAAATTCTGTAAAAACATCGACGCCTTCAATATCCCAAAGCATTAATTGAACCATCTTGTCCTTAACACTGACTTGGCGCTTGTCTATTTTGACCCCAATGGTCGTGTGGTACTTTTCATCAAAAATGCTTTCAACAAACTGTCTGACCAAACTGGTTTTGCCAACTGCAAATGCGCCGACCATACAAATCTTTTTAGAGATCATTGGTTTGCTCCATATTCTTGATAGAGAACCTGTATGCCGACTCTTCGTTGACGTTCTAAAGGAACTTTTTCAAGATCCTTTACCCCTAAGCCCCAGCTAATAATTAGCTCATTTTCAATACCGTTGGCTTGAAGTATTGATTTAATTAAGTTTGCTCGTTGTTCGCTCAAAATTTGATTTGCTTCGTTTGTTCCTTTTCCATCAGCATAGCCTGAGACGGTAATTTGTAAAACACTTAGTTGAGATTTTTGTTGAAGGTTAACGAGTGACTTCAAATCAACGATTGTTTGCTCAAGGTGTTTTCGACTCGATTCTTTGAGTTGTGTTGTTGCGGATTCAAAGTAAAAAAACTGATTGTTAATATCGTTGACTAGTGCTCGGAATTGCCTTTGATAGGCGAGTTGTTCAGGCTCAGGCTCAAGAATGACTAGATTGTCCGTGGTAATTTGATCGAAGAGCGCGGTGGCCATAGGGTCTTGTTTTAGCTGTTGTAGATTTTCAGGCGTTGTTTTTCCTGTCACACTTAATATCCGATTATTGTCAATGAATTCAAATTTTAGATCGAGTCCATATTTTTGCGTCAGAGTCGGAAGAAAATAATTAGGGTTTTCAATTGCAGCAACTTTTTCGATGATCTTGACCTTTATTTCTGGTGCAGTCATTCTGGCTTTCATATCCTCAACTGAAATTGCCGAAGGCGATCGTAAGGTGTTAACAACTAACTGGTTATCTGAAATTCGATAGCCGAGTAGCTGATAGCCCGGCTCTTGCTCAACTTCTGAAATAAACTGTTCAACCGTTCTTACTTGCTGCCAGTGCTGGTAACCAAAAAATAATGCGACCAGGGTTGCCGCTGATACCAGGCTAATAGCTAGCCAGGGTTTTTGCGGCGCTTTAACTTTCTTCTTTTGCATCAGAGCGCCGGTCAATGTCGAGTGACATTCTTCAAAAGGCGTTATATCACCATCAAAATGCTCCAGCTGGGAAGCATATCTTGTATGGATGTTTTCGATGAGTTCAATAATGCGCTGCTTCACTTCGCTAGTTATAGCACCTCGCACTGCGAAAGCTAAAATTGCAAAGGGCCCAGATTCAATGAGTAAAGTGAGCTCGCCGAATTGAATAACATTGAGTGAATCTGACTCCTGATTAAAAGAATCCGAAGCAAAATCTGTTATTGCTGTCAGCATTGAAGACACAAGGTCAGGATCTTGATAGCTGACTCCCTCTGCGCTACAGGACTGAAGTAGCAGACTAGTTTCTCTATGAATCAAAAATATTTGTTCAACGCGATACTGAATGGTTTGCAAAATCGCATACTGCGCGTAGGGAACACCCAAACGCCAGGCTTTTATTCGCCAGATTAACGCTTGGGCAGTGAGACTTTGCTGTAGTAAATGATTTAAAGAGTGCATCATATCTGCCAGTGCACTCGCGACGGCTTTGCGAACCGCTGGACCTATAATGGGGAATATAACATTGGTAATACGCGAAGGGTTGTTCTTGATGGAAGTATCGATTGCAGATTCTATTACCGGGGACATCTCCGATGCGAGTGACTGGTCTTTTGAATTTCGTTCGTGGAAAGCTTCGCTCAGAACATTGGCTACCCGTTGAATATCGCCCTGGGTAATTCGATGACGAATAACCTGTTCATATTCGTCTCCAAGCAGCAAAGTGCGAAGACGTTGGTATTCATCGGTATCCTCGCGACCATTGTCGATTTTCTTTGCCGCAGATTGTCTTTCAACCATGGTTAGACCTGGCTTTGATTGAGATTCACGGCCATACTTTCGAGCATTGTTGCTAAGGTTTTGCGATCAGCTTTATTATTACTGAGCTCTTTAGATTTTTTATCAATTTTATCTGACAGTTTTTTCACTTCTTTATCTATCGAGCGGTAAATCGCTTTTGAAGCGCTGTTTAGTTCGCTCTGTGCATCGCCGAATCCATTTTCGGTTAGTTGTTGAAACTCATTAAGAGATTTCGTTAGGGCGCTGAGTTTTTCTTCAAGAATACTTTCCTGACTAACATGTTCAAGGCGATTGTTTTCCATCAGATCATTAATTTGATCGGCTGTGGCTTGTATCTTTTTGTTAATTTGTTCGGTTTTTTTCTTAACTAACGATTCAAGATTATCTAATCTGCGGCTAAGTTGTTTGTGTTGGTCATTGATGGAAGATTCAAGTTGAGCGACTTGTTCACCAAAAAGAAGATCTCGAATGGCCAATAATTTTTCTTCTGGACCATTTTGTGTTTTTTTTCTTTTGCTTGACCCGGCCGTCGTTTTTGTTGCGGCCGCTTTTGTTGCTTGCTTACTCATCCTTATCCCAGTCCTTTTTTGCTTTGGTGGCTCTAAAAGCCCTAATCAAAAGCTTATGGTCTAAATCAATAACGATTGTGATTTGTCAGGTTGTTATTGAGATACCTTCGCTGTCGATACGCTCCATTGATTAATGTAGTCCATTTATTCATATAAATCCAGTAGTTAGCGTAACTGACTCTGGGTGTATTAATTTAAGAAATAATGCATTTAAGAGGTAGGATCCTTGTCTCTGGCTCGATCATTTTAATTTGGAAATAGTTTGTTGAATTTGTCGGTGTATTGGTGAATAAACTGAGCTAACCAGCTTTGCGAAATGTCAGGTTAATTCTCTGCTGAAGGGATGGATTTTGGTTATCTGGTTTAATCGTCTTAACGCCGTGATATATGAGTCGGGATTTACCGCCCCACACCATCACATCGCCATCGTGCAGTTGATAATTAAAAGGTTTTCCTTCGCGCTTTTTACCAAATATTTGAAAGACGGCGGGCAGCCCGATTGAAACTGAAACGATGGGCCAGGAGAAATCTTTTTCATTTTTGTCCTGGTGTGCATTTAATTTTGTTCCCAGCTCGTAACAATTAATAAGACAGGCGTCTGGTTTAAAACCTGGATATCCAACTTGTTCCGCTGCACTTGATGCGAGCGTTGAGAAAATTTCGGGCATGGCTGGCCAAGGTCCGTTGGTTTGGGGATCTTTACTTAGATAACGATAACCATGAATGTCAGAAACCCATCCAAATTTCCCGCAATTCGTTAACGGGATACCTGTGTAATGACCAATCGGAGTCATCATTTTGCGGAAAGGTGCTTTCCTGATCACTGACGAAACTGCCTCACGTAAAGATCCGGTGTCTGCGAAATCCGCCAACACAAATACTTCGGGATAAATTTCTTCTTGCGGTGATCGCAATTGTGAAAATAAATCACTCATTTTGTTTTAGTTTTTTCCTTTCCAGTTTGATGAACTGTTTGTAACTATGTGGTTTCCCACTAGTGATTCAAAGTCATAATTTATTGGCCCTCAAGTTTGTCATTTGTCCCAAACTCAGGTTATTTAATAAATTGGACCGCATAAATCGGCGGTAAATTACTCGACAGACATTGCCAGTTATCGCCTTGATCGTCGGACAGCCATAGATTTCCCGTGGTTGAACCCATTAGCAATTGGTTGCCCGTTGTATCGATGTCGAGTCCATGGCGAAACACTAAATCATAAGCATTAACCTGCGGCAAACCGTTGGTTAAAGCTTCAAAAGTTTCTCCGCCGTCTCGGGTACGAGTAACTACCAGTTGATTATCGACGGGAACACGACACTCATCCTTCACTGCAGGAACAAACCAGGCTGTATTTCCATCGTCGGGATGAACGGCGACAGTAAAGCCAAATACCGATGGCTTTACTTCAGTAATTTCCTGCCAGTTTTCTGCGTTGTCAGTTGAGCGAAAAATGCCGTTGTGGTGTTGCGTCCATAAAAATTCCGGTGAACTTTGACATTGAACCACCAGATGTGGGTCTTGAATACTGGGCTCAAACTGTTGTTCCGGTGGCATATAGGCGGCTCGCATACCCTTTGATTTAGTGGCCCAGGATTTTCCAGAATCCTGAGTTTCCCAAACGCCTGCGCAAGAAACGGCTATTTTGACTTGTTGTGGATCGGTGGGGTGAACGCAGATAGAGTGAATTCCCGCTTGATCAAAGCCACCACCAAACCACCCTTGTTCTTGCTTGTATTGCCACAATGACTCATTAAATTGCCAGCTTTCCCCACCGTCTTCAGATAGAAATAATCCACCAGGGATAGTTCCGGCCCATAGCGCTTTGGGGTTGTCTGAATTTGCATAAGCGAGGGACCAGATCAGTTCCAGACTATCTCCTTTGGCAGTCTCTCCTTTAGCTGTCTCACCGGTTGCTTCATCAGAAGATTCAGTGTCCTCGGTCTCTGTTTGAGGATAGCTGGGGGCTGAAACTTCTTGCCAGCTTTCCCCAAAATTGTCAGAGCGGTGTAGTTTTACGCCAAAATGACCGTGATCCAGGGCTGCGTACCAATGGGAGTGAGTCGCAGAACTTAGTACCATTGAAACTGGAACACCAATAAAGTCGACCAAATGTATCTGTTTATTGTTATCCAATCTGAATAGCCCTTTGCGAGTGGCAATTAATGCAAGGGTGTCATTAGATGCTGTTGATGATGGGTTATTCATTTGGCCTCTCCTGTTAATTAATTTTGATTATTCAACGAGACAATATCCACAGTGAGCCTCGCTCATCATCCACCGGACAATGCTTGAAGAACATAGACTTCAGAATCTGGTTTCACTAAATCGGTTAAATTGACACGATCTTCTACGAAAACATTATCAACTGACACTAAAATGTGTTTTCTCAGCCTTCTTTGATCGTCAAGAATATAGCAGCCGAGTTGTGGAAACTGCTCAAACACTTGATCCAGTGTTTCTCTTACAGTAGCACCATTGACTAATTGTGGTGGGCAGTCAATATGGCGTTTCAGGTTATCGGTGAAAATGACTTTGGGCATCGCTGGCTTTTACCTTTATCCAAAACCAGTATCCTAATCCCGCATCGACAATGCATAGGATCTTGTATACCGATTTTACTCTTAAGATGAATAAGTCAGTTAGAGTTTAGATTATCTCGGTTTCCTGTGGCAACTCCAAGCGTATTTATTCAATCGGGATCAAGAATACCTAATGGTGTAGCTGAATTAATATAAAATGCTTAAAAAAAAGCAAACCCAACAAAGTTTCCTCCGTCATACTCTGTATATGCTAAATGAAGAACAAATCATAAAACAGGCAAAATCGGGAGATTTGCAGGCTTTTCAGGAGCTTGTGGAGTATTACAGCCACAGGATCTATTCGGCTGCCTTTCGAATTTTGAACCATAAAGAGCATGCCGAAGACTGTGTTCAAGAAGTTTTCATCAAGATTTATCACAAAATCGGCAGCTTCAACGAGCAATCTAAATTTAGTACCTGGCTTTATTCGGTCGCAGTTAACACGGCAATTGATTTGCAGCGAAAACACGCGCGACACAGCCAGCATGAAAGTCCTGACTTAGACCAACTAGAAGCGTCTGACAGGAATACACCAGAAAATGTTGCCTGGCTGGCTAATGTGAGCCATACAACTCAGCGTGCATTGATGCAGTTAAGTGATGACGTGCGTATTGCATTTGTGCTTCGTCACCATGAAGAACGCAGTATCGAAGAAATCAGTCAGATCCTTGATGTTAATCCTAACACGGTTAAAAACCGTATCTTTAGAGCGGTTGCGCGGTTAAGGGAGATTTTGCAACCCAAGGTAGGTGATTATGAAACAGTGGAATAAAGAAGATTTAATCCTGTTTTATTACGGAGAATTAGAGCAGGAACAACAGCAAAGTTTGGGAAATGCACTGACTGAGTCAGTTCAATTACAGCGGGAATATGCGGAGTTATGTGACTTTTTAGACAATTCAGTGAACCTTGAAGTCACCGAGCCTGATTCAGACCTTAATCATAATATTATGGAGTCCATCTATGATATTGCTGACCAGCAAAAAAAGCGCGCTGAAAATCAAACTAAACAGTCTGAAAGGGATAATAGCGAGGCTAATCACAAAGCTGATCACCAATCTACATTGATGAGCGGCTTTGCTTCCTGGTTAAAACAGATTAAATGGGTTTCTTCCACAGGCTGGACTAACTCCGCCGGTGCTGTCATGGCCACATTGCTGTTGGTGGTTAGCGTATTTTATCTGGGGCGTATGTCTGTGTCCGGGCCTGATATTTCAGAACAAGTCGCGCAAAACAGCGAAAATACGCAAGCGGAGCAAACGTCGAAAAAAATAGCATTTGATCAACAGGCCAGTCGCAGAGTGATGCTTACGAATGTCAGCGCTCATTTAGAAATGAGTGATCGTTTATTCACCCTGGTGAGTAATGGTAACGGTGATTTGCCAGAACAAATTGAAGAGCGTCAACAAGTGATTGAAGAATTGGTCGCGTTAAATCGACTCTATCGCCGAATTGCAGAAAAATCTGGAGACAATCAGCTTGCCAGCGTATTGCAGCAAATGGAATCAATTTTACTGGAACTTAATCATATTGAAAAAAGCGCAACATCGAGCGATTGGCAAAATATTCGCGACCGGGTTGATAACGCTGACCTGCTATTTAAGCTAAGAGTTACCAACAAAAAACTGAATAAAGAAATTATTTGAGTGGCTTTAATTAATATAAACATTAAACCAAACCTGACGTAAAAGTTCCTCGTCAAAGTAATGGAAAGAAGAGGAGAATATTGAATGAAACAAAATGATTTTAGAAGTGTGGGAAACAAGATGAAAGTAAACTGCTTGAAGAAATATAGTCACAATAATGAAGTTAGTGTAACGAAGAAGCTATCGTTGTTTTTAGCGACGGCGTTATTTAGCTGCAGTGTATTGGCAGCAAGCGCTGATAGACTATATACCAAAGGTCAACAGCAACTTGATAATAAAGAATGGCAAGAGGCACAAAAAACTTTTTCTTCTTTAGCTAAAGAAGAAAACAAAAAGCAAGATGCCGCTCTTTATTGGCTTGCCTATGCTCAGTTTAAAAACAATCAGAATCGACAGGCATTAAAAACAATAAAGCGATTAACTAATGAACACCCCAAAAGTCGATGGAAAGATGATGCCGGTGCTTTAAAAATTGAAATCCAGGAAAAAAGTGGAGAAGTTGCAGAAGTTGATAATGACGAGTTAAAGCTTTATGCCATTGATTCGCTGATGAACTCATCTTCAGAAAAGGCACCTCAAATTCTTAAAAAAATCCTTAAAGGTAATAGTTCTAACAAGATCAAGAAGCGAGCATTATTTGTGCTCAGTCAAACTAACAGACAAGAGTCTTTTGATATTGTCGCTGAGCTGGCGGCCGACAACAGCAATGAAACTTTGCAGAAGTATGCGGTTGAGACGTTAGGTATTTCCGGATCGAAAAGAGCTTTGTCGTTATTGCAAAATATTTACCCTAAAGTGGAAAGTGATCAGGTTAAGCGAAAAATACTTCAAAGCTTTATGGTGGCGGGGAGTAGTGACGAACTCGTTGATATCGCAAGAACAGAGCAAGATGCCAAGCTAAAGAGAAGGGCGATTAAGCTCATTGGCGTCATGTCAAAGTCTGATGTTTTAATGGATATGTACAAGGACAAAGCATTTGCTGATTATCGAAAACAAATTATTAAGAGTTTATCAGTTGGCAGAGGTTATCAATCTTTAGTATCAATTGTAAAAACTGAAAAGGACGATGAATTACTGACCTATTCAGTAGAAAAATTAGGACACTTTAACGCCAAAGAGACTGGAGACATACTTTCCAATCTTTATACCCAGCGCGATAGTGCAGCGGTAAAGAAAGGTATCATTAAGGCATTGTTTATCCAGTCAAATGCCAAAGGACTTATCAATGTGATAAAAGTCGAAAAAGATCCAGATTTGAAGCGCCGAGCGCTAAAAAAACTATCAGTAATGGATTCCGATGATGCGATTGATTATTTTACCAAGATTTTAGACAACGAGGATTAAATCATGAAATTACTCATAAAAACAATTATGACATTAGCTGTTGTCTCAGTTTCTTTCTCGGTGATTGCATTGGCCACGCATTTGAGTAATGGCGAGATAAGAAAAGTGAATGCCGAAAAAAGTATTGAAAAGACAATTGAGGCACAGGACATAAAAGGAGATACCTGGTTTACTTACCAGGTGGAAATGGAGCCCAATAATGGTATGCCATGTTGTTATCGAGGTGACGAACAACGGGGCTGTAGTTTAGAGCGCCGTGCCAACAGTTGGGGTAGCACGCACGATCACTACGAAGACTCCAAGGTGCTCAATATTTATTTTCGATGGAAAAATAATAAGCCGACTGAGTTATTTTATGCCGGTAGCGAGTGTGCAGTGGATGCTGGTGGAAAAGTGGTATACCAACTAGATGGCGTTGACGCAAAACAAAGTGTTCGCTTTCTATCAAGTTACGTTGACGACACAAACAAAAAGGTCAAGCGTCGCTTTGTTGATAAAGTTGTCGCTGGTATTGCTTTGCATAAAGGTGATATTGCACACAGGCAGTTAGATCAATTCTCCCGAAGTGACAAAAGAAAATTGAGTCATAATGCAATTTTCTGGTTGGGTGAGGCAAGAAATACTGCTGGTTATGAGTCGCTCGTTAAAATATTAGAAGATGATGAGCGAAGTGTAAAATCTCGCTCCAAGGCTATTTTTGCACTCAGTTTAAACAGTGATGAAAGGGCTGTCGATAGGTTAGTTGAGTATGCTAAAAATAATAGTAATAAAAAAATACAGGGCGAAGCTATCTTCTGGTTATCACAATCTTTTAAGTCTGAGGCGCTAGAAGTCATTCGTGATATATTTTCTTCCGATGCCAGTAATCACGTAAAGAAAAAGGCAGTGTTTGCATTATCACAAATTGACACTGATGCTAGCTGGGAGCAGCTTGTTCAGTTGGCTAAAGGCGATGCTAATCCACGGGTAAGAAAAGAGGCGATATTTTGGCTATCGCAAAATCATAAAAGAGAAGCTAAATCGGTTTTGTTGGAGATTATTCGTGGAGATAGCTCTCGATCAATTAAAGAAAAAGCCGTATTCGCAATATCTCAATTGTCTGGTAAAGAAGCGATTTCAGGATTGATAGAAGTCATTAAAACAGCCAACAATAAATCGATAAAGAAAAAGGCTTTATTCTGGCTGGGACAATCAGATGATCCAGAAGCACTCGCTTTGATAGAAGAGATCCTTACTGCGTCTGTTGATTAATTTTGAGGTGTATCGATTTATACTTAAACTGAGACATCGAGGCCCTAGTCTTAATGAATTCTTTCAATCATTGAGGCGACTGCATATTATCTGAAGCAGTAGATAAATCCCCTCTCCTAGAAGGAGAGGGCTAGGGAGAGGTTAAAGGTTTTTGAGTATAGATGATGTATCGACTTATAAGTCGTTTCTCTTTTTGGAAAGAAAGCTGCCCTTACCGTTAGATCGAGCCTCACCTTTTACAGCTTAAGTTGTTAACACCAAGCGATTTTGTTGAAACAGTCTTTTCTATTTTTACGTTTTTTACTCAGAATTTAAATCCCGTCAATTTATTCGCGCAATTTTCCCTGTTTTTGTTTAGAATGCTACCGTCAAATTAGCAATATGGCTAATCCCAGATCAAACGGACATAAATAACTAAGAATATTTTACACTTGAACTGCCAGAGGAGAATACCGTCAGGATGAATACCTTTAATAAATTCCCAATGTTTGCCGCTTTTTTTTGCTTATTAATTCTGTTCTGCAGTAGCTCACTCATCAGTGCATCTGAACTGCCAATTGAATATTTCGCAGAACCTTCGAAATCTCGAGACGTGAAAATATCACCTGATGGAAAGCATCTGGCAGTGATTTTAAATAAAAATGGGAAAGATGTTTTAGCTATCTTAGATCGCAACACCAGAAAGCCACTCAGTGCTTTTGGTGTTAAAGGAAGTGGCAGAGGTGTTGGCTATTTTGACTGGGTTAGTGATTCAAGGTTGATTTATGCGGTGACCGAAAGCTATTCCTGGGATAAAGCGATACGTCTCAACGGTGAGTTATTTGGCGTCAATATAGACGGTAGCCAACATAAGATAATATTCGGCTATCGATCAGAAGACGTAAAACCGGGTAGCCGCCTGAATCAGGACAAAGCCGAATATGGCAGTCATGAAATTATTGATATGTTAAAAGAAGACGAAAAGCATATTCTTATCAGTTTTTTTCCATGGCGCGAAATGGGACTTTATTACGCCCATGATTCTCGCGTTATCCCAACGGTTTACAGACTGAACGTATATTCAGGGAAGAAACGTAAGGTCATCAGTTTAGCCAAGCCCGGAGCGGAAGGTATCACCGATAACAATGGTGAGGTCCGTTTTTCAATCAGTGTCGATGATGATAACCATCAAGTGGTTTCCTACAGAGAGCCCGGTTCGGATAGCTGGAAAAACTTTTCTCTCAAGAATTTTGAAGGGACAAATGCGACACCAGTCAGTTTTTCCGAAGATAATAAAAGCGTTTATTTCTCCGCTAATGTCAAAGGCGGTACGCGCGGCTTGTACTTATTTCATCTTGAAACCAAGCAGTTCGAAAAGTTATTTCATAGCGAAGCCGCTGATGTTTCTCAATATGTGATGGATTTTGCTGGAAGGAGAGTGGTAGCCGTCGGCACTGATCTTGATGTGCCGGAATATCACTATATTGATAAAAAAGACAAAAAATCAAAGCTACATAAGATGCTGAAAAAAGCGTTTGCAGGCAATGATATTGTGATTACCAGTGCGACTGATGATGGTAGCGCTCTTATTGTTCTTGCATACGCCGATAATAGTCCTGGAGATTATTTTTTATTCGATACTAAAAGCATGGGCGCCGACCATGTTTTGGGAACTCGTGACTGGATCGATCCCGCGCTGATGGCAACGACTGAACCGATGAAGTTTGAAATGCGAGACGGTTTAGTCATTCAGGGCTTTTTAACGAAACCTCAGGTTGCAAAGAAGCAAAAGCTGCCGCTAGTTGTTTTGCCTCACGGCGGACCGCACAGTCGAGATTTTTGGGGGTTTGATTGGGAAGT
Source organism: Aliikangiella coralliicola (assembly GCF_007004725.1). GTDB lineage: Bacteria > Pseudomonadota > Gammaproteobacteria > Enterobacterales > Kangiellaceae > Aliikangiella > Aliikangiella coralliicola. Next base: position 81,421 of record NZ_ML660160.1, read on the forward strand.
TCAGTTGCTTGCCAATAGAGGCTATGCAGTGTTGCAACTCAATTTTAGAGGTAGCACGGGTTATGGCCAAAAATTTGAGGAAATGGGGCATAAAAACTGGGGCACGAGTATGCAGGATGACATCACTGATGCGACGCTTGCATTAATTAAACAAGGCATTGTTGATTTAGAAAAAATCTGTATTTTCGGTCATAGTTATGGTGGCTATGCTGCGGTAATGGGAACAGTGAAGGAACCGGACCTTTTTCAATGTGCCGTAGGTTCTGTCGGTGTTTACGATTTACCAATGATGTATACCGAGGGTGATATTCCTGGTAATAAAAGTGGTCTCGCTTATCTGAATAAAACACTCGGTTCAGATATGGATGAACTAAAGCGCCGTTCACCTGTTTATAATGTTGGAAAAATTAAGGCTGATTTGTTGCTAATCCATGGATTGCAAGATAAGCGGGTGCCGATTGAGCAGGCAGCTTCGCTAAAAAATGCACTCGATAAGATTGGAAAGAAATATGAGTGGCTTGAGTTAAGAAATGAAGGTCATGGTTATTACGATGTTAAAAATCGAGTTCGAATATTTAAAAAGATATTGGCATTTTTGGATAAAAATATCGGGGACTCATCGGCCAGACAAAGTGCAAGTAAATAACCCGCGGAAGAGACGAAACTTGAGGAACTGCAAATATGACAATTGAAGCTGATAAAGATTTTGCGTCGCTTCAACATATTGGCAATATTGTGGCGATGGTTTTGAAAAAAATGCAACAAATGACCGAGCCCGGCATGACCACTGCTGAGCTTGATCAGATAGGTAAGTTGCTGCTAGAAAAATATGAGGCCAACTCCGCGCCAAAAATCACTTATGGATTTCCTGGATATACTTGCATCAGTATTAACGAAGAAGCTGCACACGGTATTCCTGGCGAACGAGCGATTCAGCCTGGTGATATTGTCAACATTGACGTTTCAGCTGAAAAGGGCGGTTACTTTGCGGATACTGGTGGATCTTTTGTCGTGCCACCGAGTTCTCGTCTGAAGGATAAATTAATTTATTCTACTAAGCTTGCGCTAAACCAGGCGTGTCTTAATGCCAGTGCAGGTCGACCACTTAATGGAATTGGAAAAGCGATTCAAAAGACCGCCAAACAAAAAGGATTTAAGATTATTAAAAATCTTTGTAGTCATGGTGTTGGCCGTGGATTGCATGAAGAGCCAACAGAGATCCCTGGGTTCTTTGATCCAACTGATAAAAGAATGCTGCATGAAGGCTTGGTCATTACTATTGAGCCTTTTTTGTCGACGAAAAGTCGGTACGTTACCGAAGCCGATGATGGTTGGACTTTAAAAGGTTGTAAAGGAAATCTTTCTGCGCAATTTGAGCATACGATGGTGATTACCAAAGGGAAGCCGGTTTTGTTGACTTTGGTTTAGCTATTCTTCTACTTTAGCCATAAGACAGAGTGAGTTGTTCTATTTTATTGGGGTAATATCATTTGGCCATTGTGCGACCTAAAACCAGTTACATTTTTCGAGACCTTGCCTAACGTATTGTTAAACAAATAAACATCTTAGTCAAAGTCTAGAGATTCACAATTTATGGTGCAAAATCTTAGGTGCTACAAATAGTTTTTGTACCAGCTATTTGTAGCACATCGGCTAACTTAAGCGTTTATTGGCTTAATCGTAAAATAGCTTCCTTAGCAGATTTAAAACCTGAGTCCAATGAAAGTGCTTTCTTATAATTCAATAAAGCTTGGGTTTTGTCTCCGTTTTTTTCATATGCATAGGCCAAACTGTCGAAAGTGTTCGGCTCTTTCGGGAAAATTTTGGTGTTTGCTTTAAAGACACTAATTGCCTGGCTAATTTGTTCACTTTTGATTAGTGCAAACCCCATCTTGTTTAACGGTCTTGCTCCATAATTCTCATATCCTGCTTGAGCAAGTTCCCGTTTAGCATTGTTGACAAAGTAAGTATCACCTTTTTCCTCTAGCAGTCTTTTTGTAAATAAGGCTATAGGTAATCTGATCTTTTTATATTGTTTGCCTTGATAAACCTCAACCACTCTTTGGCTAATATGCTCTGCTACAAGGCCATCGGTATTGGCTAATGCGATCACTATCAACTTATCTTTTATTAATATTTCTACGGCGGCACTGACTCCAGGTCCTCCGCCATAGGAATTCCAATGTGCCTTGTCGCTATTTAAGATTTCAATCCATGTTCTGGTTGATTCTTTATAACCATTTCCAATGATTGCTTTTGACTTGTCGTTGAGTAATTCGTCGCTATAAAAAAGTTTTGAATAAAAAAGTGCAATGTCATAAGGCGTTGAATACATTCCGCCATCGGGGGTTAAATTTTCCAGCCTGCCTGTTCTATCTATCTTTTCGCCAAGTGGTGTGAAGTGGTAACTCTTAGCTTTACCTTTGACATTTTCAGTCAAAGCATAGTCAGTATTATCAGCTTTAATAACCTCTAAAATATTTTCATTAATAATTGATTGAAAGCTTTTTCTTTCAAGTTTTTCCAAAATTGCGCCTAAGACAATATAGCCATAGTTTGAGTAGTTGTATTGTGTGCCAGGCTCAGAAATTAGAGGCTTGTCTAATAATAATGGTAGCTTATCGTTTATATTCTTTAATGAGCGGTATGTTTGAAAATATTCATTATTAAATATGTCACCAAAACCTGATGTATGCTTCAATAAATGACGAACAGTAATTTTTTCGGCAATGTGTTTTGGAAAACCCAATTCGAATTTTTCTAACTTATCATCTAGTGATATTTTTCCAGCTTGAACTTTCTGCATCACTAAAGCGGCAGTAAAATGTTTGTTGATGGAACCGATTCTAATTTTTGTTGAAGAAGTGTTTCTTATCTTCTTCTCTATATCAGCAAAACCAAAGCTCTTATCATAAATAACCTTGTCATCTTTAAATATCACCACGTTTCCGGAAAACCAGCCTGGGTCGGTATACTGCTTAATAATCTCGTTTGTCTTTTCAATTAATAACTCATCTGACGCTTTTGAGTTTGCGCTTTTATTGTCACTACTTGCTATGCTCGAGCTTGAGCTAATCAATAAGAAAAAGGCGAGTAAATAAGTTAACTTTGTTTGACTTCTTGTTTGCTTCATTGGTATTCCTCAAATTAGTTTCAAAGAGTGAGAGCAAATGTCATGCCAGTAGCTAACTATTTGAATTGTTGGTTTTTTTATATAATTGAAGAGTGTTCGCACAGTGTCCTATATGTTCGCGAACGCCGCTCAGCTCAAAATGTTTAAGATTTCTGCTAATAGTCTGAATTAAAGGGGGCAGGAATCAAAAGCAGCAGAATAACTGACTTTAATGTCCGTTTTTGGACGTTTTTTGACTTGGAATTATCCGTTGTTCAATTTCTGTTTTGGGGAGATAAGAGTATTAAGTGCCCGATCATGCCAGGTCTAATTAAAATGTTTAAAATTGAAATCAGGCTATCTCAACTAATATCTATAATGTTAGAAAAGCAAAGTAAAACAACTCCCTTTCCCTAACTCAGACTTCACGCCAATCGTACCATTGTGCAGTTGCATAATTAACCTGGATAAACTTAAACCAATACCAGAACCACTTTTTTTGGTGCTATAAAAAGGTACGAAAATTCTCTCTTGTGCCTCTGGTAGCATTCCTCTTCCATTATCCTCAACGCTAATTTTTAACCGGCTTTTGTTGATTTTCGCATCGATGACTATTTTTGAAGATGGTGAATCTTTAACTGCAGCAATTGAATTTTTTATCAGATTCACTAAGACCTGTTCAACAAGAACGGGATCGATGACTGCGAATATTTCTGAATCACCGAATTTCATCTCTATCGAAATGGAATGTTGTTCACATTCCTTTTTGAAAAGGTTGACGGTATGTACTAGTAATTGAGTAACTGAGGCGCGTTTTGCATTAAGCTGGGGGACTTTAGTTAACTTACGATAGTTGGCAATAAACTTTACCAGGTTTTCGCCCCTGCGTTCTATCGTTGAAATCGCTTCTTGTAAGTCATCAATATCTTCAACAGTTTTGACGCCTGTTCTGTCGTTAGAATCTAATAACAGTTGACTACAAGAGTTGGCAAGGGACGTAATTGGCGTGATGGAATTCGATATCTCATGAGTTAACACTCGAGTAATATCTTGCCAGGCTTTTAACTCTTTTTCTTCCAGCTCGGATTGGATATCTTGAATTGCAGCGATAAAAACTGAATCATCTTCGACTTTTGCTTCAACCATATCGACTAAGAGTTGGTGCGGGAGATTATTAATGTTACAAGAGCAGAGATGGCGTTGTCCTGACTTATTTTGTATTAACAGACTCGATAACGCGCCGAAATTAGTTTCCAGTTGGCGAATATTACTAAGTGTATTTGTTTGTAATAAGCGATTAGCCGCTCTATTTATCAAACTTATTTCACCGGTTCCGTCGTAAACAATAATCGCTGTTTCAATGTGATGTAAAATGGTTTTTAAATATAAACTTTGTCGTTCTAGTTGTTGTTTTGAATGTTGTAGCTTGGCCACGACAAAATTCATTGAGTCTGTGAGTTCTTGATAACTTTTGCCGAGTTCGTCATGTTTAAAGCGTTGGCTATAGTCCTCATATTTTATCGTCGAGAAAAAACGGGCGAGTAGCCGATTGCTAAAAGTAATGGTACGCCAAAGTTCAATTGATTGAATAGTAACTAGTGCAAACAAAAGTGCCATCACCGCAAAATAGTCGCTGTTGACAATAAAACCTGCGAGTAAACTAAAACTAAACAATAGTAAAACGAGGCGTACTGCCAGTCTGGTTTGTAGAGACTTAAAGCGCATACTTTTCCATTCTTCGATATAAAGATGTACGTGTTAATCCTAAGGCTTTCGCCGCATGACTCACATTACCCTGGTAATGTTCGAGCGAGGCTTTTATCGTTGAAATTTCGATTTGTTCTAGGTTAAAAGTGTCGAAATTAGTTTTGTTTTTTGCGGTGGAATGACAAATAGGAAAATCTTCAGGCCTTAAATGAGTGGATTCGCTCATTATCACGGCTCTCTCGATGGCGTGTTGTAATTCTCTCACATTACCAGGCCATTGATATTGCTTAAATAAGTAACGAGTTTCTTTATCTAATGATAAATTCGTCTTTTTGTACTTTCGCTGATAATGGTTTAAGTAATGCTCTGCAAGCAGAAATATGTCGTCTTCTCTCTGCCGTAACGGTGGCAAGTTGATTTCAACGGTATTGATTCGGTAAAGCAGATCCTGACGAAATAATTGTTGCTCAACTTGCTCAAGTAAATTCGCATTCGTGGCGCAAATTAATCGGATGTCGACCTGAACTGGCTGATTCGAACCCACGGGGGTGATCGATTTCTGTTGAATTGCTGTGAGAAGTTTTCCTTGAAGCGGGGTTGGTAAGTTACCTATTTCATCAAGAAATAACGAACCTTTGTCAGCCGCTTCAAAACGCCCCATTCGGTCCTGGCGAGCGTCGGTAAAAGCGCCTTTTTTATGACCGAACAATTCGCTCTCAAACAGGTTGTCGCTGATGGTCCCCATATCCACATTGATAAAACTTTGTCCTGCTCTATTCGATTGGCGATGAAGGGCACGTGCAACCAATTCTTTCCCAGTACCGCTTTCGCCCAGGATTAGTACATTGGCGTCGGTTACTGCGGCCTTTTCAATGGATGAAAAAACTTTTTCCATTGCACTTGATTGTCCCAGAAAATCTTGAAATTGTTTATCTTGTTGCTGCGTGATGATCTTTTGCCGAGAACGAAGTTTGGAGACTTCCTGGTTGGAAATGGAGAGCTGAGCGGCGGCAGTTAAAGTGGCCAGTAATTTATCATTTTGCCATGGCTTCAATACAAAGTCAGTTGCGCCTTTTTTCATTGCTGCGATTGCCAGTTCAGTATCGCCATAGGCTGTCATCATAATGACAATAGTTTTTGGGCTGAGCTTTTTGACTTTGTCCAACCACAATAAGCCTTCGTGCCCGCTAGCTGCGTCCAACGTAAAATTCATATCCAACAAAATCACATCGAAAGTATCGCGAGCTAAAAGCACGGGGAGTTGCTCAGGATCGGTTTCTGTGACAACCGTTGAAAAATGCTTCTTGAGTAAAATTCGAGCAGCAGTGAGCAAATCGGTATCGTCATCGACAATTAATAACTTTGCGGACTGTTTTGAATTTGATTGGGCCATTTATTTTCCTGTGTAGACATATCAGTGCTAATAGACACAGCCTGCGCTTATAGACATTGTCAGCGTTACAACCAATACTACAAGCGAGTGTACGAAAACGTACACTTCCGTTAGTTTAGCGAAATAAACGAAGACTCACCATCTTTTAATAACCTACTGAATTTTAGACGTTTAATCGATGCTTCAAACATCCGAATACTCTCGCATTCGCTCTTCAATGATTGTTAACGCAGAATGCGTGCCAACACATTTCTACGCAATTGTTAGCTAAATTGGTTGTTTCGTCGCCTTAAAATTCGCAAATGCACTGCTCAGGTGTACGTAGGCGTACATCTGTGCACGTCTGCGTACTCTTAAGCTGCTCAGTTAGTCTTATAGATAAATCTAACTTCTTGATTTATATCAAAATAAAAATTTGGCACGGTTGTTGGTTTAATAAAAACAAAGAAGGTTTTTTTCTTCACTTTGACCGGTGAGGAATTCAATAGTCAATTATGGGAGTGTTAGGACCGCCGTATGGATCGAAAAATTGAAGCTAAGAAATATCGGTTTAATTTACTTGTCGTTATCGGGGCAATTGTTTTCATTATTGGTGCTTGGTGGGCGATTGCGGGGACTGATTTTTCCGGTAACTTTTTGAAAGTGGAAAAGCAGAGACTGAGAATTTCAGAAGTAAAGCACGCGGTACTGGAGGACTACATTCCTGTTCGCGGACAGGTGAAGCCAAGCCGGTCTGTCTATCTGGATGCGATTGAAGGCGGTCGAGTTGAAGAAGTTTTGATTGAAGAGGGAGCTGAAGTGAAGGCCGGCGACATTATACTGCGACTTTCAAATACCAACTTACAGTTAGATGTGATTTCTCGAGAAGCCCAAGTTTCTGAGCAACTGAATAACTTGCGTAATACTCGGCTGGCTATCGACCAGGCGACTTTAAATCTAAAAAGCGAAATAGTTGAGATCGACTATCAGTTAACTAAGTTGAAACGCTCTCTCAAGCAAAAAAAGCGGCTGTTCGCGCGCAAGTTAATTTCCGAAGATGACTATCTCGCCACCAAAGATGAAGTTCGATATTTTGAACAGCGCAAAGCATTGGTTATTGAACGGCAGGCGACGGATAAACTGGTTCGTAAAGTTCAATTGGAACAGTTGGAAAATAGCGTCGCGCAGCTACAAAAAAATCTAAAGGTTGCCCGTAAAAACCTGGAAAACCTTAATGTTAAAGCGCCGGTTAGCGGCAAACTAACCGCGCTTAATGTGGAGCTTGGTGAATCGAAAGCCAGAGGGCAGCGGCTTGGACAGGTTGATAAGCTTGATAGTTTCAAAGTATCAGCATTGGTTGACGAATTCTACATTGCTCGCCTGCAAAAAAATCAAGTGGCTCGGGCTAAGGCGAATGGTGAGAACTTTCAATTAACGGTGAGTAAAATTTATTCTCAGGTGAGCAGCGGCCAGTTTGAGATCGAATTGAAGTTTGAAGATAAAACACCAGGCAACATTCGGCGGGGACAGACCATTCAAATGAAACTTGAATTAGCTGATGGTGAAAATGCCTTAGTGATTGATAAAGGTGGGTTTATTCAAGATACCGGTGGTAATTGGATTTTTGTTGTTAATCAAGCGGGCACCCGCGCGGTGAAAAGAAGTATTCGTTCCGGGCGTAGTAACCCTGATTACGTCGAAATTGTCGATGGTTTGCAGCCAGGCGAGCGTGTGGTGGTGTCAAGTTATGGTAACTATGAAGATATACAACAGCTTATTTTTAATTAATCGATTTTAAATTGTGTGGGAGAAGAAAATGCTAGCACTGAAGAATATCAGCAAAATATTTCGAACTGATGAAGTGGAGACGACTGCCCTTGACCAGATCAACATAGAAATCGAGGAAGGGGAGTTTGTGGCTGTGATGGGACCATCCGGTTGCGGTAAATCAACGCTACTCAATGTTGTTGGAATGTTGGATAACCCGAGTTCAGGGGAGTATTGGTTTCAAGGCAAAGATATTTCTGACGGCAGCGAAAGAGAGTTGGCGGAAATACGAAAACGAAACCTGGGATTTATTTTTCAGAGTTTTAATTTAATTGATGAATTAACCGTTTTTGAGAATGTTGAGTTGCCTTTGATCTATCAAGGAATATCAAAATCCGAACGCAAAAAACAGGTCAATGAAGTACTTGAAAAAACTCAGATAGCACACCGCAGTGGACACTATCCTCAACAATTATCTGGCGGTCAGCAGCAAAGAGTCGCCGTGGCCAGAGCGGTGGTGGTAAACCCCGCATTTATTCTTGCAGATGAACCCACTGGAAACCTTGATTCAAAAAATGGTGCTGACGTCATGAGTCTTTTAACTCAACTCAATGGTGAAGGAACCACCATTATTATGGTTACCCACTCACAAGAGCACGCTGATTGTGCCAATCGAACGATTAATTTATTCGATGGAAAAGTGGTCATTGAAAACTTACGTGAGGTGCGTCGTGCTTAGTAATTATTTTAAGATCGTACTACGCTCTCTGATAAGTCATCGTCTTTACTCGGCGATCAATATAATGGGGCTTGCTATTGGACTTGCCTGTTGTATTTTAATGGCGCTATTTGTTAGCTATGAACTCAGTTATGACATTCAGTATAACAAGTCTGATAAAGTTGCCCGGCTTCACATGTCGCAAGCTTCGACTGCAGGAATGGATCGTTGGCCCAGAGCCGGTGCAGGATGGAAGTTACTACTAGAAGATGCTTATCCGGAAATTGTCAGAGTCGGACGAATTAATCTGGGACAAGTCCAAATGAAGATTGACGAGCTATCCGTTAGTGAAAGGATTATGTTCGCTGATCAGGAAATTTTTGACATATTCGAATTTGAATTTTTACGTGGCAATGCAGCTACTGCATTTGAAGATGTTCACTCGGTGGTTTTAACTGAGTCATCTGCAAAACGGTTATTTGGTGATAGTGATCCAATGGGAAAGTCGATCGCATTTTATCACTCGTTTGATATGAAAGTGACAGGGATTGTAAAGGACTTTCCGGAAAATACGCATTTACCAAATTACTCATTTGCTAATCTCAAAGCAACGCCTGAATTGTTTGGTGTCGAAACTTTTCTGACTAATCAGTTTAATATGAATTTTTACACCTACCTCGAATTCTCATCGTTCGAAGGGATTAAGAAATTAGAAGAACAGTTACCTGAGCTTATTGAGAAAAATTTCGGCGCACTTCTGAATAAATTTAACATTCAGCTATTTGCCGAATTAATGCCGCTGGAAAAATTGCACTTACATTCGAGAATTGCGGGGGATCTCAAAGATACTGGTGATATTAATCAAGTTTATATTTTCTCTGCCATCGCGATATTGGTGTTAATTATTGCCTGTATTAATTTTATGAATTTGGCCACAGCCAGAGCTGCACAAAGAGCAAAAGAAGTTGGTGTTCGTAAAGCCATTGGTGTGCAGCGACGTCAAATTACGATTCAGTTTTTAAGTGAATCAATTATATTAAGTTGTATTGCATTAGTGATAGCAATTGCCCTGGTAGAACTAACCTTGCCGATTTTTAGCGAGTTTATTAGCCGCGATCTTGTTTTCAATTATTTCTCAAATATTTCATTGTTTTTCAGTCTGCTTGGATTAGCTTTATTTGTTGGGCTTCTGGCAGGTAGTTACCCCGCGTTTTACCTTTCGGCTTTTTCTCCTGCCAAAGTATTAAAAGGCGATGTTACCCGAGGACGTTCGGGGGCGAAATTCCGGCAAGGTCTGGTGGTTTTTCAGTTTAGCATTGCGGCCATTTTGATTATTTCTACCATTACTATCTATCAACAGATGCAATATGCGAAGAATATTGACTTGGGATATGAAAAAGATCAAACACTGGTAATTAACGGTACTGGTTCGGGTGTTGTACAGGAAAACTTCGCTAGTCTGGAGCAACAGATGGGGAGCATTCCCGGTGTTAAGTGGATATCCAGTGTTCGGCGTTTACCCGGGCAGCGTTTAACTAATAACACGACAGTAAAGGCACCGGGACAAGAACAGCTGATAATGCCGTATAACGGCGTGGACTATGAGTTTTTCCAAAACTTTGGTATTGCGTTAGAGTCCGGCCGATATTTTAGCGAGGAATTTGCCAATGACACTCTGGTTTATCAAACCGATGAAAACCCAGTAACAAAAGGCAATGTCATACTCAATCAAACGGCGGCGAAACGATTTGGCTGGACAGCACAAGAAGCGATTGGAAAAGTCTTAGAATTTAATGCTAATCAGGATGGTAGTTCTAAAATTGACGCCACAGTTATTGGTGTTGTTAAAGATTATCATTTTGAATCTGTACGCGAGGAACTCAAGCCTATCATCCACTTTGTTAATCAGTCTCAGCAATACATGATGACACTAAAGCTGGAAACTAGTGATATCCCGAATTTACTTTTGCAGGTTGAGGAGCGCTGGGAGAAGTTATTTCCTACCCAAGATATTTCCTATTTTTTCCTAGATGAAAGATTTGATTCGATGTATGCCAACGAAGAGCGCGTATCACTAGCCTATGGTATCTTTTCTCTGCTGGCAATTTGTATTGCTTGCTTAGGACTGTTTGGTTTAGCTTCTTATACCACCGAACAACGAACAAAGGAGATTGGTGTTCGAAAAGTGTTAGGTGCGAGTAGTCGCAGTATCGTTTTGTTGTTAACGAAAGAGTTTAGCAAATTAGTGATTCTCGCGAGTCTTTTTGCCTGGCCGATAGCATGGTATTTGATGGATGATTGGCTGCAAAATTTTGCCTACCGAATTGACCTGTCTATTTTAGTCTTTTTTGGTGGTACTCTGGTCGCGTTGTTTATTGCCTGGATTACTGTTGCAGGACAGGCAACTAAAGCTGCTGTTGCAAGGCCGGTTAACGCGTTGCGATATGAATAGTGTTCAATAATAAAGATCAACAGGCCCTAATATCTCCCCCTTAATAAAGGGGGATTAAGGGGGATTTGTCAGTTTGATAAGCTATCGCACGTGCAAAAAAATACTCGCTCTAAGCACGACCATGGGGCGCCAAATAATCAATCTCCGGTCCAACAGGAACAACTGCCGTTGGGTTAATGGTTGTGTGGCTCATGTAGTAGTGCTTTTTAATATGTTCCATATTAACCGTTTCTGCAACACCGGGTTGTTGATACAAGTCTCTTACATAACCGAATAGATTCGGAGAGTCTGCTAATCTTCGAATATTGCATTTAAAGTGACCGACATAAACTGGGTCAAAACGAACTAGCGTAGTAAATAATCGCCAGTCAGCTTCGGTGATCTGATCGCCGGTCAGGTAACGCTTGTTTGACAAAAGTCGTTCTAGCCAATCGAGTGATTGAAATAATTGAATGACGTTTTCTTCATATGCAGACTGAGTTGTCGCAAAACCCGCCTTGTAGACGCCATTATTAATTTCTGAATAAATTCGCTTATTGAGTTCGTCGATTTCCGCTCTTAGCGCTTGCGGATAATAATCACCTGCCGCGGCGCCGACTTCATCGAAAGCGCTGTTAAACATGCGAATAATTTCTGAAGATTCATTGTTGACGATAGTTTGCTTTTTCTTGTCCCATAAAATTGGAACAGTCACTCTACCGGTGTAGTCTGGCGCGGCTTTAGTATAAACTTGATGAAGGAAGTTGAAACCATTGAGTTGATCTACCAGCTTCGGATTTTGGGCGTCAAATTCCCATCCATTTTCTTTCATCAAATAGTCTACCGTTGAAACAGGAATAATCTCTTCGAGCTTTTTTAATTTTCGAAAAATCAAAGTACGATGGGCCCATGGACAGGCGAGCGATACATAAAGGTGATAGCGATCTTTCTCTGCCTTAAAACCGGCTTCTCCGGTTGGACCTGCGCTACCATCCGATGTAACATAATTTCGGAACGAAGATTCTTTACGGACAAATTTTCCATCATTCGATTTGGTGTCATACCACTGATCTTGCCATTTTCCGTCTACTAATAAACCCATTTTGTGGCCTCTCTTGTATTAAATTTGTTGCTATTAAACTGGTAACTATTCAATTTAATTGTTGTCGATTACGCGATACTCCTAACAGGCATACTTAAGTCAGAGTATCGCTGGTCATGAAAAGAAAATTAAATCAAACGGCCTGCTTGATAATCTGCGAATGCCTGATTGATCTCTTCCCGAGTGTTCATTACAAATGGACCGCCTCTTGCAACTGGTTCATTAAGGGGCCGTCCTGCAACGACCAGGTAACGACTCGAAGTTTTGCTAGTAACAATCAGCTCTTCGCCATCTTCTAAAACTGCTAACTGGCCTTTGTTAATCGATTTTCCGCCACTACCAATGGCGATGCTACCTTCAATAACATAAATAAATGCATTGTAACCTTTAGGGATTTGATCGGTAAAAGTTGATTCGGCAGAATCACTACCCGTTTGATTAACATCCCAATAAATTGGCGAAACAAAGTCATTGTGAATGATTCCTTGTGTACCGTTCTTCGTTTGCCCTGCTATCACTTTTAATGAAGTTCCGTCATCGCGTGTTTCCGCTGGAATTTCGGCAGCCGTTTTTTCCTGATACTTGGGGCTAGTCATTTTATGGGCCGCCGGCAGGTTGACCCAAAGTTGAAAGCCGGCCAGTAAACCGCGCTCTTGCTCCGGCATTTCTGAGTGAATAATACCTTTTCCAGCCGTCATCCATTGAACACCACCGGCTTCAATAACGCCTGCATTTCCTTCGCTATCTTCATGACGCATTTTTCCGGCAAGCATATAGGTCACCGTCTCAAATCCTCTATGAGGGTGAGGTGGAAAACCGCCAATGTAGTCTTGTGGTTTATCAGAGCCAAAGGCATCAAACAGTAAAAAAGGATCGAGCTGATTCAAATAAGGTGAGCCAATCACTCGAGTCAATTGAACGCCGTCGCCGTCTGCAGCCTTCACTCCGTTTACGATATGTTTTATTTCTCTTACGTCTGTCTCTAATTTCACGTGGGTCATTTTGCTAGACTCCTGTGTTGTTTACTATCACCGGACGAAAAACTAAGCTTCGATTGGTTGCTGTGTAATGATTGCTATGTCGTCTGATTCAATGTTAATTTTAGATGCGTCAATTACTTTCACATCGGTAATCCCCAGAAATCCCAAAACCTGCTTGAGATAGCGGGATGCAAAGTCGACTTCGCTGCCGACAGGAACGCCACCTGAAGCAACAACCAGATAAGCGGTTTTATTTTCCAGCAAACCAACGGGTCCATACTCGGTGTACTTAAAAGTTAATTTTGCACGAGCAACCAGGTCGATCCAGGCTTTCAAAACTGCAGGAACACTAAAGTTGTATATCGGTGAAGCGATCACGATATGTTTTGCCTGTATCAACTCATTTACCAACTGGTCGGAAAAGCTGAGTGTTTCTTTGTGCAACTGATTTCGTTCTTCAGGTGCAGTAAAGTTTGCACCAATCCATTGTTCATCAACAAAAGGTAGTCCGGTTGCTAAATCACGACTGGTCACTTCAAGGCTTGGCTCATTCCGTTTTAGTTGAGCTACAACGGCATCAGAGAGTTGTCTGGTAACTGAGCCTTCATAGCGGCCGCTTGAATTAACTTGCAATATATTTGTATTCATTATCTTGTCCTCATTTCAGTTGCTTAGCGCTATTCTTTAACAGGCATTCCGTTATCAATAGAAACGTATCCTGCACCTTGAGCGATCAAGAATAAGAATCCGCCGGTGATCGCGATATTTTTCATAAATAAGATCGATTGTGTCTGGTCTGCAAAATTAGCGTGAAAAAATATTGCCGAGACAATCGAAAAACCTGCCAGTAAAAACGCCGCAATTCGAGTTTTGTAACCCAGAATGATGGCTAGCGCACCCAAGATTTCTGTGGCGATTACAACGGGAAGTAAGCTGCCCGGAACCCCCATGGCTTGCATGTAACCCTGAGTAGCCTCATAACCTGGAATCTTGCTGGCACCCGCCATTAAAAAGATGGTGCTGATTAGAATTCTGCCGATAAGTGGGGCGTAGTTTTCAATGTGTTTCATGGTTTTCTCCAAAGAATTGACTTGTGTTATTGGCTATTCTATAGTTCTCAATAATTTAAAAAACAGTCTACAATCGAAATCATAGTTCTTATTTTGTGAACAATGACGGCCGAATGGCGCTAGTTCAACTCACTGATTTTATTCATAGTTTTCCCATCTCAGGAGGTTCAGGTGAATCAATTTGAAGATATGCAGACTTTTGTTCGTATTGTCGAGGCAGGCAGTATTACTAAGGCTGCCGATCAGATGGATACTGTCAAATCGGCGGTTAGCCGACGCCTGGCGGAGCTGGAGAAACGACTCGGCGTTACCTTGCTCACTCGCACCACTCGTAGCCAGACACTCACCGATTCGGGTAAAAGTTATTATCAACAGTGTTTAAGGGTGATCGACGATGTTGCAGAAATAGAGTCTGGTATTCGTAACGAACATTGTGCTTTGGCAGGCCGGATTAAAATTGCCGCGCCGCTTTCCTTTGGATTAGCGCATTTAAGCCCGGCCCTGAGTAAATTTAACGATATCCATCCTGATATTTACTTTGATGTTGATTTTAACGATCGAAAAGTTGATTTGATTGAGGAAGGTTTTGATTTAGCTTTAAGGATATCGAAACTGGAAGACTCAACTTTAATTGCAAAAAAGATCACCAAAGTGTACGGAGTCCTGTGCGCGAGCCCTGCTTATCTGGAGCGTTATGGAAAGCCTGAACACCCACGAGATCTATTGGATGGGCACGTTAAATTAAACTATCGAAACACCAGTGATACCTGGAATTTTTACGATAGTAATAAAGAAAAAATAGCTATCAAAGTTCCATCAATTATCTCGGCGAATAATGGCGATTTTTTATGCCAGAACGCGATTGAAGGCAGAGGATTGATTGTGACGCCAGATTTCATTTGTTATAAAGCGGTAAAAAACAAGCAATTAATTCCGCTGTTGTGTGACTATATTTTTGACAATGAAATTAGTGCTTACGCGGTTTACCCGCAAACGCGTCACTTATCGCAAAGAGTCAGAAGTCTGGTGGATTTTTTAGCACAGTATTTCGGAGAAAAACCCTATTGGAGTATTACCGATGTTGCCCACTAGTGATTTGCTAACTTGCTATTTTCAGGCACCCAATCGTTATTCTTTTAACGTCGGCAGGAGGCTAGAAAAAATAAAACTGAGTGATCATTATTTAGTTTAAATATTTTGAGTGCATCATTAAAAAATGTGAGCCAGTTAATAGAAATGCACTTGCTTTGATTGAGTTTTCTCAATAATTTTCATCAAAACGACAGCAATTGTGCAAACAATGTGTAACCTTCGTTTCCGCGTTGTGAACGCGATACTTCTACCGCTATCCTCTTAACATAAAGCGATAAATCTCTAATCACAGAGACGTTAAGATGAGGTGGCGTATGAAAGCTAAAAGTTTAATTTCGAAAAGTTCTAATGTTTTTTTTGTGTTAGGTGTTAGCTTGATATTATCTGCTTGCTCGGGTAGTTCGACAGAAGAACCTACAGAAGTTGCAGAAATTGACGATCCGGTTGTTGTCAATCCGCCTGCTGAGATGTCTGAGCTCGATCAGCAATTAACGGGTATTATCGCTGCTAATAATCTCACCGGTGACCCAACTACTAATCGTGACTTACCGAGCGTTAACGATCCCATTGTACAACTTGGCAAACGGCTTTTTTTTACAAAAAGTCTTGGCGGTAATCAAGACGCCGCATGTGTCAGTTGTCATCACCCGGCGTTAGGTGGCGGAGATGATATTAGCTTACCGGTTGGAATTGATGCGGCTAATCCTGACTTAATTGGTGTTGGACGAACTAACGGTGGCGTACCAACTGTTCCCAGAAATTCGCCGACGGTATTTAATGCCGGCTTGTGGGATAGTGGCATGTTTTGGGATTCTCGTGTGGAAAGCCTTGGAAAACAGGTAAACCAAAATGGCGCTGCTTCTGGAATAAGAACCCCCGATTCGAATTTTGGTGTGGCTGATCCTGATGCGGGTTCAACGCTACCTGCAGCACAAGCTCGTTTCCCGGTGACCAGTGTCGATGAAATGAAGTCGGAAGACTTTGAAGGTGGTAGCACTAATCAGGCTATTCGCGATCATCTTGCTGCAAGAATTGGCGATTATGGTATTGGATCTGGAGAGTTAACAACTAACTCGTGGCTGGCTGCATTTCAGGAGGCGTTTCAATCTGAAGAAATTGCAGACGATTTAATTACCTATGACCGAATTGCTCACGCGCTTGGTGAATATGAGCGCTCTATGGTTTTTGTTAATAACCCCTGGAAAAGTTATGTTGAAGGTGATTTAACGGCATTAACCGATCAACAAAAGCAGGGCGCGATTTTATTTTTTACGCCAGCCAATCAAGGCGGTGCTGGGTGTGTCAATTGTCATAATGGTGACAAGTTTACTGACGAGCGACATCATGTAATTGCTTTTCCTCAGTTCGGTCCGGGTAAAGGAGATGCTCAAAATGATGACTTTGGTCGTGAAAGAGAAACGGGTAATCAAAATGAGCGTTATCACTTCCGTACGCCAAGTTTACTCAACGTTACAGTGACTGCACCCTACGGTCATTCAGGTGCTTATGCCACGTTAGCTCAGGTTATTCAGCACTACAATAATCCAGGTGGTTCGGTCGATGATTTCTTTGATGATAGCGAATGGTGTGATATGCCGCAGTTTGCAGCAATCCCCAATTGCCAGGGATTATTCCCTGACTCTGAAAACAATAGTCAGGAAGCTTTGAACAAATTATTAGCTGAGAGGGCGGCGGGTAGTTCGTTGTTTTTAAATACCAATATTAACCGCAATGAAAGAGACCAGATTGAAGCTTTCTTAAACGCGCTGACCGATCCCTGTGTTACCAATCGAGAATGTTTATCTGCCTGGATCCCTGAAGAGAGTGAAGCGTTAGATGATAATCAGATTCAAGCCGTTGATCAAAATGGAAACTTGTTATAGTGATCGAGTTGGCGGCTTGCTATCTATTAAGATTACTTTTCCCCTCTCCTTTGAAGGAGAGGGCCAGGGAGAGGTAGAAGTTTTTTTTTGTTAGAGCGCGTTAAGTAGAACAGGATTTCCCCTCTCCCCAACCCTCTCCCGGAGGGAGAGGGGGATAATAGACAAAGTCTTTTTGGGGAGACGTTTTATTAATCTATTTCGTAAAGACTATCCGCGTCATCATCATAATCAAATGCGCCTAAAAAAGTCACATACTCGTCTTTCTCAACACCAGAAAGTTTCGCGCTATACTCATGTTCGAACAACAAAATAATCCAGGTGATTTCTTCCAGTTTTTTCTTGCGGGCTTTACTCATTAGCACTTCGATAAAGGAGGCAGAGAACGAACATTCTCCAGCCGCTTTTTTTATATTGATAGTGCCAGTGTGAGCGCCATTTGTCTCCATATACTCGGGCCTGAAATAACGAATATTAAAATTATCAGACCAGGTGTTGGTCGCACGAGTATTATTTTTGCTGAAACTTTCTTCGAAGTAGCTGTCTGGTATGTCTTGGTATGGATGTTGAGAGACCCAGGCTGAGACCTTGTTCTTCTTGGTAAAGTCGAAGCCTTGCTCTGTTTTTAACTTTTTTGCAGTCATCTGCTTTTCCTGTTCAACCTTATACTTTTACTTATTTAGTTTATTATAAGTGCAATCGGTTGTTGGCTTCCATCACGCATTTGTGATTGAGCATGTTGCTTAGAATTGAAAAAGCCGATGAGAGATCGGCTGAGATGAAAAAAGTGGGTAGAAACAGAACTTGTTGTTAAGTCCCAACCGAGAGAATTTTTAACCGACACTGCCAACTAGAACTTGCCATATCGTTTTGTATCACTACGCTGAAGGTTTAGTGTGTTCTTTGCAATATATTGGCTTTTAGTTGCGTATTTAGTGCGCATTCCTCGACTTTTAGTTTGATGAAGTATGCCGCCCACACCCAACTTTTGTACATTGGAAGGGTTTTGAGAAGTTGGACCCATATAGCCACGAACTCGATTATGGCTACCTGAGCGTTTGTCGAGTCCTTCCTGAAGGCTTCCCGCGAAAGTATTGCTCCAATTCCCTGCGTGATGTACGTCAACTGTCTGTTCCTGGTGATGTTGTCTTACAGTTGGATTGTTTGGTACCCAATGTTCAGTGCCGCTAAAACATGAATTCGCTCTAACCTGGCTGACTTTAGGTAAATTCATTTTCGTCAGCAATTTGGCCATGTCATTGCCGCTAACTCTTTTCTCATGCTTATCATCTGAACTGATTGAGGTGACGCCGGGCATACCATGGCCTTGAGTATAGACGATAGGGTGAGAACGCTTAGTGTTGACATTGTCGAAGTTCAACATAGCGTTATCCAGGTGAGACCATTCCTTAAGCTGGCTCATTACTTTGTGTTCTGTAGTCCCACTAGTGATTGTACTTAACCTCTTAATCGCCTCTTGATGAAATGATGACCTTTGATCTTCATCTTTAAACACTGGTCGAATCATCTTGTGACCCTGGCTCATCGCAAACATACTCATACCGCGAGTATTGTTCATCAGATTGCTGATGCTTTTGTGAGGAGACACGATAAATCGCTGTTCTGATTCCAGCGGTTTGAGGTTAGAGCGATCAAAATTTTCTATCTGGCTCAACATCGTACTTCGACCCACATTTGAGGTCTGAAGATGAGGGTTTTGCACCCCATATTTTTTAAGCGTTTCAATCCTTTGCTGCTGCTTGGTGGGTGGGCTAGAAGTCTGCAATTGCTTCAATTTTTGAAGAACACTACCCATAGGAGGACACTCCGACCGTTAATGTTAACTTTAGTTATAAGCTATTGATTATTGAAGGTCAACACTATATTATGAGATATATCGTGTCGAATCTCATAAAATATAATTTAAAGGTGTCTATAATTGGATCAACGGTGCCTCTGATGAATGAACTAACTACAAGTTTTGTGCAGCAAATCCCGGAAGAAGGCTATCAGCTGAAAATGCTGAAGGTGTTTCAACTGGACAATTCTCACACTCAAAGCGAGGGGGCGGAGGCATTGTGTTGGCCGATGCGGGTTGAGCATTGTCGAAATTATCAACCGTTGGTAGAAGATGAAGCCCTTTTCTATCAATTTGCCGATCTTGGGCTACAACCTGAAAGTCACGAAATTCTCGCATTTGCCAATCAATATGGTTGGCTTGGAAATGGCGAGTCTGCGATAGAAGCAAAGAGCCAATGTAGTGATGTAGTCGAAGTTTCGTCGAATATTATCACCGCAGAATTTATTAATGACTGGCGACAACAACTCCGTTCGTTTATTCCTTTCCTTGAATTGTGGCAGGCAATTTCAGGAAATGATGATGCGTATCTCCGAAAAGTAATCTATTGGAATCCTGATAGCTCATCGGTGGCGTATGGAAACCCAAATGTCAGCTCCATTCTGATTGCTTCCATGTCAATGAATGTTGATCTCTACACAACACTAACGCCTGGTGATGTGGTGACACCTGCCAGAGTGCTTTTGACTCGCATCATTAACCAGCGCTTAAGAGAGCATTGTTATCCCGCACTGTTGTTTAACGGCATGTCTTATAGAGATTCCTATTTGGGTTTTCGATGTGATAATTTGTTAGGCGCAATATGGCTGCTTTTTGCCCGATCGGTCGCTAATAACAGTATTCACCGACGATGCGCCGAGTGTGCTGCACCATTTATTCCGAGCCGTTCGGAACGGGGACGGAAAAAACGCTTTTGTACTGACGCGTGCAAATCGAAGAATTATCGGAAAAATAAAAAGCGTTTACATTAGATCATGGAACGATACAAAATGATTAACTAAAAATGAATAGCTAAAAATAACTAAGTAGTTTGAATTATTGACAAAAATTTCAACTTAAGCGGATCCTCAGTTATTCTCTCTTTCGGTGGAAAACTGGATACAGATTGATACAGTCTGATAGTCTGTGGTACGTCTTTTTATTATCTAATTTCTTATTATGCCTCTATCAATTCAAACATAAACAAGAGAGCTTATGAAATCTATTACGCATCAAATGATAACGAGCATAATATTGGGGTTGTCGATTTTTCACGTTGCTTCGCTACCGGCGAGCGAAAAAAGCGAAACATCTAAGTCAGCAGAAAATGAAAGTGGAGGCTTTCTTAAACTCAGCCTCGGATACCGATTGGAAGAAGGACCTTTTCACAAGAGAGAAAGTGGATTGAGTGTTTTTGTCAATGGCCGATATCAATGGGAAAACGGACTATTTGTTGAGTTGCCGGGAGGGTCGCACGAGCTTAACCCCGGGTTAAATTATGGCTATAACTTTTTCAACACAGATCATTGGAGTTTTGATTTACTCGCCCATAAGTCCCAGGGAGATATTGTCTTTAATGCCACCATCAATGAAGAATCGATAAAGCTTAAAAAAGAAGGCGATGTCAGAGCAGGGTTTCGCGCGACTGGAAATTTTGATCAGGATACAGTTCAATTGATTGTCACGCCTTATTCTTTTAGCGATGACTATGATGATGGTGTCTATGCATCGCTTTGGTTTGCCAGAGGGTGGCAATATAAAAACTGGAATTTCCATGCTTCATTAGGCTTTCAATATCGCTCCGAAGAAATTCTAGATTACTTTTATGGCGTGTCCGAGGCGTTAGCCATTCCGGGCGTACCTGTTTATCAGGCGGGATCCGGCGTTAATGTAAACGCTCAGTTTGGTGTCAGTTATCCCATAACCAAAAACTGGATTTTTGAAAGTTATTTAAGACACACAAAAGTTGACGATAGTATTTTAGACAGCCCGATTATTTCCAACTCGATAAGATTTGACGATACGCGTACTGAAGATGTATCGGAAGTTGGCGTGTTATTCAGCTATGTCTTTTGAGGGAGATAAGAGAATGGCATGTTTAACTAAATCAGCTAAATTTAGAAATCTCATTGATAATTTTTTGATGCAAATTGTCGCTGCAACCTTTGTTGTCTGCAGTTTTAACCTGCAAGCGGAATCAAACCACGCTAACGCCGAACTTGAAATAAAACCTGGTCAATGTGTCGCGCTACATCAGGGACAAGAATGTTACGTTGATGTTGAGTTCAGCTGGAAAGTCGGTCAACAGGGTGATTATTGTTTATACTCATCGCAGCAAAAGCCGGCGCTAAAGTGTTGGCGAAAAAAACAGAATGGTTGGTTTAAACGAGAAATTGTTGCCAACGAAAATGTCATGTTTTTTCTCAAAGCAGCGGACAGTCAGGTTATTCTAGCCACTAGCGAACTGGAAATGGCCTGGGTTTATAAGAAAAATTCCCGTTCGCATTCAACCTGGCGGATGTTTTAGGAGCGTTATTGGCGAATGAATGAGAGTAGGCACCATATTTTAGTTGTTGAAGATGATACCGATCTAGCCGAATGGATGTGTGAGTATCTGTCAGCTAAGAACTATCGCGTATCGGTCACTGATCGCGGTGATGAAGCGGTCACTATTATTCAACAGCAAAATCCTGATGTGGTCGTGTTAGATGGCATGTTACCCGGCTTAGATGGTGTTGATGTCTGTAAAACCGTTCGCCCGGATTATACTAACGCGATTATCATGGTTACCGCGAGGGATGAAGAGATTGATGAAGTGCTCGGGCTGGAAATGGGGGCGGACGATTATCTGACCAAGCCTGTCAGGGCAAGAGCACTGCTTACCCGAATTCGTAAACATATTGATCGTCAAAACCAGGTAAGTGTTCACCAAAGCAATCAGAACAAAACAGAATCTGACGAACAACTTAAGTTTAACAATCTTATTATTGATAAGCAGGCAATGGTGGTTTCGTTAAATGGCGTTAAAATTAAAATATCGTCCAATGAATTTGAAGTTTTGTGGTTGTTAGCGAAAAATTCGGGGAATGTAGTTACTCGAAAAGAGTTGGTGAGCCAACTCAGAGGTTTCGAATATGATGGTTTTGATCGCTCAATCGATTTAAGAATATCTCGTTTGCGAAAAAAACTGGGGGATGATTCCGCAGAACCTTTCCGAATTAAAACTATCTGGGGAAAAGGTTATCTTTTTGCCAGGGATGCCTGGTAATTCAATGCGCACTTTAACTTTTTCTTTACTGCTTGTAGTGATTGTCGCAACCTTCGGATTGGGGTGGTTGTTCGACCGCGCTTATGAACAATATATTGAAATGAGTGCAGATAATACTGCCGATGTTAAATCCACTGATGTCGTGAGTTCGTTGCAGAATATCGGCATTGGTTTAGCGACAACGCTAAGTCGAATTGAAGATCGAACTGCGTTTTTAGAGTCCTGGCCGACTAATAGTCAATTCACACTCTCGTTAGAAAGTCTGACAGACTTTCCAATGCCTCAGGCGTTATTGGATAAACTCAAATCAGGCGAGCCTTTGTTGTTAGAAACAAAAAGTCATTTAGCCTTTCATTTTTACCTTGCTAACAGTCAGGAATTGTTGGTACTAAAATCTCCTCTACTTGATGCAAAACAAGCAGTCATAAAACAAAATTATGTTTTTACGATTTTATTTTATGCAGCGCTAATTTTGTTATTTTTGCTCTGGTCATTTCCGCTGGTTCGACAGTTATTAGCGTTAAGGAAAAGTGCAAAATTATTCGGAGACGGTGAACTCAATCACCGAATTTCTCTGGGACGTATTTCTTACATTCGTGATATTGAAGTTGAATTTAACCATATGGCACAACGCATCGAAAACTTGGTTGCTGATGTTAAGTTGTTGAGTAATGCCGTGTCACACGACCTGAGAACGCCATTAGCAAAAATCCGATTTGGTATTGATACTCTACAGGAAGAAGAGGAACCAGAAACGCGGCGCCGATTCGAACAAAAAATTAGCGACAATGTTGATGAGATGACTTCCCTTGTTGAAACCTTGTTAAGTTATGCCCGACTTGATCAAGCAATGCTGGAAGTTAAAAAAGATCAGGTGGAGTTATCACAACTCATTGAAAAATGTATTGCAAGTCAAACTACAGATTCGGTGGAACTTGAAATGGTTAAAACCGGAAAAGCATATCTGGTCAAAGGCGACAGTGCTTATTTAATGATAATGGTGAATAACTTGCTCCAGAATGCTATTCACTATGGGGGAGGGCGAGTATTGATTCAGCTTTATGATGAAGCGGACTATGTGCAAGTTTGTATTAGTGATAACGGTGATGGTATCAGCCCTGAACATTATGAGAATATTCTCAAGCCATTTGTTCGTGGTAAAGAGCATAAAATCCA
Source organism: Aliikangiella coralliicola (assembly GCF_007004725.1). GTDB lineage: Bacteria > Pseudomonadota > Gammaproteobacteria > Enterobacterales > Kangiellaceae > Aliikangiella > Aliikangiella coralliicola. The sequence goes on from NZ_ML660160.1 coordinate 104,933, forward strand.
AAAAGGTTATGGGATGGGGCTGGCGATTGTTAAACGCATACTAGACTGGCACCAGGGAACAATTCAAATTGATAAATCGCCTGAGCTATCAGGTGCAAAATTTTCGATTACTTTGCCCAGGTTTTCTTCATCTTGAACAGCACACGTAAGTGATAAAAACACTTTGGGTATTTATCTTTTTTTCTTGGCGAGCATCGCTCTATCTGCAATTTCGATAATGTCCTCTATGCTCATTTCGATATCAACTGCAGCGTAACCAGCAGAGACGGTAAAGCCAGGCAGGCGCGCCGTATCTTGAAGTTGGGACAATGATTGGGTAAAGCGCTGTAAAATTTTCTCTTCATCGCCTTCATTGCTAATGGTCACTAGCGCTAGAAACTCGTCGCCTCCAATACGGCCAATTACATCAGAGTTTCGAATGCTATTTCTCAGCGCATCGGCCACCACTTTCAGAACTTTGTCGCCGGTAACATGGCCATGTTCGTCATTAATAACTTTGAACTGATCAATATCCAGATAGAATAACCCTAACGATGTTTTCATTCGTCTGGCCAGTCGAATACGTTGCTTTGTTAATGCTGTGAACCCGCGTCTGTTATTAATTTCAGTGAGCGGATCGGTCGTCGCCAGCTTTTGGACCTGTTCGTACATTTCTAGTAAATGAAGATCAGATTCTAAAATGTCTTTGAGTTGATTAATGAGTTCAAAATAGGTTTCGTCATAGTCAGTTTCACGATAGTCCATGACGCAAAATGTACCGAATGGTTGAGAGTTCGGCCAAAACACTGGAACGCCCAAATAAGAAACAAAACCGTCATTATGGACTTCCGGATTAGTGTCCCAACAAGGTTCAACCGGTGCATTTCGAACATAAAGCGATTGTTCCGTTTCGACGATACGCCGACAAAAAATATTCGCATCTGGTTCAATGATAGCACCGGCAGAGTAAGGATTTTCTTCCTGCTCACTGGCAATGGTGACCTGAAAACCGTCGGGGGTATATTGGACCAGGAAACCAGCCGGGGCATCAAAAAGTTTTGCCAGTAAATTAACGGTGCGTTGCCATTTTTTAAGTGAAATCAAATCATGTGGGTTGTCGAGTAACCACTTGTCAGGGCTATAATGATTGAAGTGATTATCGTTTTGGTCATTTTTTTGAATGTCATGAACATTGCTATTCGCGCTGTTCGACTCATTTTTATTATCATGATAAGGAGGTTTGCTCACCGATTGCTCCTGACGGTTCGGTCAAAATTGTAAAAGCCAAAGGGAGATTGTCTTTTACTGGCTAATTATAGCTTAACGACTGATAGTTGATGATACGAAATCTCAGTTTTTAAAATTTGTTCTAAACTTTTTTAACTTTACGATAGTGTGTGATCAGGTGCAGTGACCTTGGCTTAGCCATCAGCTCACGAAGTATCGTTTTTGATTCAATCTATTAATCGACCAACAAGGTGCACATCATCGTTGAATTGCACTGAAAATTAAACAGACTTATTCGGTTCTTTTTGTGAGATATTGACGATTGAGTTAGTCGGTAATTGACTATATTGGATGTCAGGTTGATTGTTTTTTGAACTTTAGCCTCAGTTTTTACATAATCACTCATTCGCTCGCGAGGATAATTGCGGGACTTGGGTAAGGAGAAAAAATAATGGAGCGACTTTTTGTTTATGGAACTTTGGCGCCCGGCGAGCCCAACGAACATATCCTCCAAAAGTTGGTGGGCACCTGGCAAAGTGGATTTGTCAGAGGTAAACTTTATCCGCAAGGTTGGGGAGCTGTGCAAGGTTATCCCGCTATGGTGCCAGATGAAACCGGGGACAAAATTTCTGGTTTTGTTTTCAGTTCGACACAATTAAGCGAACATTGGAAAAGACTTGATGAGTTTGAAGGAGAAGAATACGAGCGTGTTTTAGTGGAAGTCGAACTTGCTGACAAGAGAACAACTTTGGCATTTGTTTATGCGCTAAAAGACCAATAATCTTTTCTCAAATCATTCTTTAATATTATTGTTATTGAACTGCCGGCATTAAACTGAATGCGGTGGTGATTTCTAAAACTGATTCGAAGTCACTTAACTTTTCTTTATTTTTATTGGGCGTTTTTAAATTTTCTTTTAATCAGGTCCCATGATTCACACTTTTTGTCCTGATATTAATACTGCCTGTTTTTTGTGTCATGTATCGTGACCGGTTCAAGCAACTGTCTAATAATGAAGAGGCAATACTGATGTTAGAAAAGCTGATGTTTAAAAAGCTGATATTAAAAAAACTGGTCATGCTTGGCACTTTAATGCTGAGTTCCTTAAATGCATATTCCGATCCACTCAAATCTGCAATTCTATATGTTGGCCCAACGAATGTGGCTTCCGCCGATCCTGGCGCTGTTGATGGATACAATTGGGTAAAATGGTCTAAAACTGATATTGATCGTTTTTCCGACAGCACTAACGGCTTTATTATCATGCCGACTGGTGGACATGCTAACTCGTATGAGTATGCCAATTACAAGTACAACGCCTATAACCCTTGGCAGCCTAATAACACTTACTATAATTACTCTTTGTACATTAAAGATATTCGCAAGACTGTCCAGTCTATTTACGAAAGCCGAGGTACTAGTTCGTCAGTTTATATTTCGATGCCGAGGTATCGAAACCACTGGACCAACCCTTATTATCGATATTACAGCGACGCGCCGGTTCGAGACTTTATGGTTGACCTTAAAGCGAATGTTGACGCGGTCACTGGTGGTAATAGTGCGTTTTGGGATAATAGCGTGAAAGGATTTTATATTGTTGAAGAAACCTTTGACGGTTGTGTACAACTCAATACCTCGGGATTTTGTGTGAACAACGAAGGCTATGATGGGGATTTCAAGTATTTCCGCGACGTTCGTTCAAAACTCAACAACATTCATCCTGGAAAAGAGCTTATCTGGGCACCTCATTACGCGGTTGAAGGAGATAACTACCACGGTGGAGGTGATACAACACCTTATAAGAAGTTAAGTCAGACTTTAAAGTGGCAAAATATTAATGGAACCATCTTTGACCGAATTTTAATGCAGCCTGGTTATGCGAATGCTAAGCCTTGTTCTAATTGTTTTAGAATTATCGCGGATAGACTGAATACTCAATCGATTAATGGTGTACCTGCTGGAAACACTCGCCTTGGTGCTGTCATGGAATTGATCGATGGTAATGATGCTAATAATGAATATTACGCGCAACGCCTGCAATTTTACCGGCACAATACTGACTTTACTTTCTACTTTTCTGCCTGGAAAGGGACGATTGAGCCTTGGATCAACCCTTTTTACAATGGTGTGAAATACTACGAGTAAGTTATTACATTCATTAGAAGCGACCTTATTTCCGATTAAATCGGCTAAAAGGATCGCGCTAGATTAAGGCCGACATCTAATCTGTGTCGGCCTTTTTATACTAACAAATTTCGCTGCATCTTTATTTGAGATGATTTTGCTTTTCGCCAATTCATTTTATTTGCTAAAACACCTTTAAACTAAAATTATCCTTTTATTTTTTGCCTTTTCGTGAAATATTGTTGATGTATGGTTTGAGAGTTGAATACTCTGAATAGATTCCAAATCAAATAACAAAAAGCGCAATAGCGCAAACGAACAATAAAAATAACTTAAAAGCAGAGTATGGACGACACACAAGCGAAACCGCAGCAGTATCCAAATCGTTACCAGGTCGGCGACTTTATCGTCGATGTCAATGCTGCGAACGTCACCAACAGAGAATCTGGGCAAAAGTGCCAACTTAAAGAAAAAGCTCTTAAAACTCTCTTGGTTTTTCTCGAAGAGCCTGATAAATATTTTTCCAATGAAATACTGATTGAGCGTGTCTATGACAATGTTTCAGTTGGTACCAGCACGGTTGCGCAAAATATTAAGCAGTTGCGAGATGCTTTTGACGATAAAGATAAAAGCATTTTTAAGAATCGGTTAAAAGTAGGCTATCGATTGACGTTAGAGGTCTCTGAATATGATGCGCCTGTCCTGGATGAACCTGTTTCGGCTACGTCTGTCGTGGACTCGCCGGAAGTATCGCCGCAGCAATTTCAGTGGAATAGCGTTTTGGCCGTGTTGTTTGTCGTAATTGTGGGAATAGTCTGGTTTCAAATGAGTAAGGAATCTGAGGTTAATTCAGCCGCTGATCCGTTGCTCACACAAACTCCCTTAACTGCTTCTAAAGGGCAGGAGTATTTTCCCAGCTTGTCACATGATGGTCAGTGGCTACTCTTTAGTCATCGATACCAATCCCGTGGTTGGGCGTTGCGGATTAAGAATATGCAGACTGGTCGTAGTGAAGAGCTCTTATCTGGCGCAGATTACAGTTATAAGCACGGCCAGATGACCAGAGATGGCCAACGAATTTTGTTTACTCGTTTGAGCTCGGGAAAGTGTGAATTAATGGAAGGGCATTTTGATAATGCGACGATTCAATTGACTAAGATTCGAACTTTGTATTCCTGTAGCGCCAACGCCGAAGGAGCGAGAATTGTAGAAGGTCACCATGCTGATCAGTATATTTTTTCAAACGGACCGGCTGTTGATGCACCCTATTCATTATTTGTTTTTTCAACGGTAACCGGTCGAACAGAGCAAATAACTGCACCGCCAACAACTGGCCACGGCGATTATTTTATGAGTCTTTCGCCGGATCGATCAAAGTTAGCGTTTTTGCGCAACACGCAGAAGTATGTCACCGAAATTCGAATCTTTGATTTAGAAAAGCGAAACGATATTTTGCTTGAGAAGGTTAATAACACTTTGTTTACGGTTAACTGGTCATGGTCGGGTGATTCGTTGATCTATAAGAACAAATTGAATCAGGTGGTTTCTCTGGATATGAATAGCAGACAAAATAACGTCATTAAGCAAGCTCGGGGGCCAATCTACGCGCCCTTTGCGCTCGATGGTTCGAATGAGAGAATCGGATTAATAGGTGGTAGTTTGGTTGACCATGATATTGTCTATCGAGATTTTGAGAGTCAAGACGAGAAAACGTTATTAGACAGTTCTTTTTCAGATACGTTAGTGGTCTATTCGCCGAATAAAAACCGATTGGCCTGGGTATCAAACCGCAGTGGTCTTTATCAGCTCTGGCTAAAAGTGGGTGACGAGGTAGAAAATGTTATTACCGCTATTCAGAGTAATGGCCGCTTCACCTCGCTGGATTTTAGTGCAGACGGTGAAAAGTTAGGCGGAACTTTCGAAGGGCGATGGTTTATTTACAATATCCGTGAGAATGAAATTGTCTGGAGTTCTGAATCTGAACATCGTTTTACTAATTTTGCCTGGCAACACGATGGTGAGTCGGCATATATTCTGGACACTTATGCCCATGAGTCGGTGATGAAACTGTTGGATGTCGCAGAAGGCATTACAACGCGTTATTCTCGGTTTCCTGATGCCAACCTGGTTAAGGAGTCTCCCGATGGTCTCTGGCTTTTTGCCTGGTTTCAGGGGAGTCATCGTTTTATTCGGTTAAATCAGCAAACACAGGAGCTGCTGGAAATTAGCACGAGTAATCAGACTGCACAAACCAATCACTGGGCTATTTCTAATCATCAAATCATCTGGGTAGATAAGCCTGCAGATGGTCCTTCTTTTCTAAAACGATTGCCGCATCAAGAATCTGTTTCATTACAAGTGAGTGATAAACCTTATTCTGGTTGGTTGACGGTATCGGGTAGTGAAACGGCGGTCATTTTGACTACTCGCTCTCGGGGCAACATAGAATTGATAGAAATTTAGCGTGATCAACAAATTTTCATAACTTCTTCAACACTTTTTCAAAACTTAATAGATAAATTTCAATAGCTTACATCTGTCATTAGCAAATGCGATAAGGCGGGTGTGATCATGAGTTATATTAAGTTGTTAACAGTTTTCATCGCTTTTATGTCGGCTTTTATCGAAGAACCTTCTTCGGTGACTACAGAAGCGGCTCCCTTAAAAAAAGTTTATAACACTTCGTGCGAGCCTTTTCCTGAGTGTGAAATTGAGGCATATGAAACTCAGGGAGGGTAAGTTTTTGAGTCATTCAGTCATTCTTTTGGAAATTGGATATGCCGTCTAAACCTTATTTATTGAATAAGCGACCTCAAAATGGTGGTGAGCATGAAGTACATAGTTTGTATGAGTGTGAGCATTTGCCAAATATTGAGTTTCGAATTCCGCTGGGTTCATTTCAAAATTGTATCGAGGCCGTGAGTGCGGCGAAGCAGAAGTTTCCCGGCCATGTGATTGATGGTTGTAAATTTTGCTCTCCGCAATGTCATACGCGTTAGTTTGGACTGGTTTGGTGGGTTAGTTTGGTGAAAGTGAGATTGTAATTAAGTGAAAGCCGGTGGTTGTTTAGCGAGCGGCATTGGATATTGATGGGAACTCCGTTATGAAGAAATGGTTTGTTCTTGCTGCTTTGGGTGTTGTTGTTTTAATCATTCAAGTTGATGCAAAGGAGCCGTTATCTGATAAGGAAGTCACGAACATTTTAATTAAGCAATCGATCCGAAATTATTCGGGTAATTGCCCTTGTCCTTACAATCGGGATAGAGCGGGAAGGCGTTGTGGAAAAAGGAGCGCTTGGAGTAAACCGGGTGGGGCGTCTCCGCTTTGTTTTGCTTCGGATGTGACTAAGGAGATGATAGGGGAGTTTCGTCGGGGGACTAAGTCTTCAAAATAATCAATATTGTTGTTTTTATTAGCATCATTTTTGGGTTTATACATTTTAAGGGTAAAGGGAGTTAGGTTTTGATTGATAAAGATAAAGAAGATGTTCTGAAAGTTGGCAAACTAGTTATTTATAAAAATGCGTTGATATATCAAAACTCGGTAATTCAAATTAGCAACATATGTTCAGTGTGGGTAGCTGATCAAAGTTATGTGATACAACACAGTGTTCCAGGTTGGGTAAAAATCTTAGGCATTATCGGTGGTCTGTTGGTTTTTCTTTCGCTGTCAGGAAAAGGAGGAATTTTTCTCCTTGTAGGGTTAATTCTCGTTGTTGCTGCGATTGTTGGGTATGTAAAACACAAACCGAGCACACCTATTTCAAAATATGCACTCGGCGTTGAAAGAGCTTCTGGGAGAATTATGTTTTTTTCGGCACGGGATAAGGGGTTTGTCAAAAAGATGGCTCGTACGCTTGTTGAGGCGATCTCTGATACGAAAGAAACTTCTGAAGCAGTTGTTATGAATTTTGATAATAAATCTATCAATATTGAAAGTGTGACCGGTTCAAACATTGTCGGTGGGGATGTTGTCGATAGTTTGGTGGAGAGTAAAAAAAATGACGGATATTAAAGTCGGCGATTCTAAAAACTCAGTTATCGTTGGTGGTTCGGTAAGTAATAGTACTGTCAGTGTCAATGTGCAAAATAGTGATATGAAAATATTCGATGATTTACAAAATGCGCTTGCAGAAATTGATGACGAGAATACTAGAAAATCACTTGAGGTGGCGATTGAACAAATGAAAGGTTCGGTTGGTACACCGACTTTCGCAACGCACTATAAAAATTTTATGAGCATTGCATCTGATCATGTAACTGTTTTGTCGCCCTTTATTTCAAATCTAGCGCAACTGCTGGTTTGAAAGAATAATCAAATTCGGTGTTTTGGGTTTAAGCTTCATTTTCCATTTAAGAAGTTGAGGATTTTTAGATGGGTATTAGACGAATGGAATTTGTTGCTTAGACCATTTTTTGGGAGAGGTTTGTATGATTTATGATATTGGACAAAAGCCCGGAAAAGGTATTTATCAGTGTACTAGTTGTGCTCGGATTTTGATTACTTTGGAGAATGATGGTGATCGTTTGCCGCCTTGTGAAACTTGTGGGAGTGGGCCTGGGGTTAAGTATTTGAAGATTGGGTAGGTGGTGATTGTAAATTATCTCAGTATGGAGTTTTTTTAATTAAAAAAGAACGAGTTTGGGAATGTTTAGTGTCATCGTTGACTATGGGGAAGTTTCTGTTTCCGACCCAAAGCGGACATTGATAAAATTATTTTCTGCTGAGTTTAATTTGGAACTCATAGTAATTAAATTATTTGTTTAAATCCCTGTCGTTAAAAGAAATCCACTGGGAATGGTAAATGCTAAAGAGAATAAAACTAGTACAGGGAATAGGAAGTTTTGGTCAGACTCGTGGTAGTTCGTTTGAGCTGGCAAAAGTAAATGTCGTTTATGGGGAAAATCGAAATGGAAAAAGTACACTTTGTGATGTTCTTCATTCTCTAGAATCCAATAACCCTGAGTTAATTTTAAATCGAAAATCGATCCCTGGTGATGCAACTAAACCGCCTAAAGTCGAGTTACAATTTGAGGCAAGCGCAGGTAATCATGTAGCGCGCTTTGAAAATAGAGCTTGGCAAGTGGCGGCGCCCGATTGCTCTAAGCTTTACGTGTTTGACCACAGTTTTATTCACCGAAATGTTATCACTGGTCAAAAACAAGAGCGACAAAACTCAGAGAATGTAACGGGCTTTATTCTGGGAGAGGCCAATACTGCGCTATATAAGCAATTGGCTGATCTTAATGAATCAGTACGCGCAGAGCGCAGTCACCTAACGAATCTAGAGCGACAGATAGGGACACACGGGATAGCCAATGCGCAAGAGTACGCAAACTCGGCAATGCCTACGCAGTTAAAGCAAGAGCTGGAGATGCAAGCCTCAGAACAAAAGCTGAGAGAGCAGCAGATTGCCACTACCATACAAAATGCTGATGCTATAAGGGCAAGGCGAGTTCTCGTTTCTATTGCCCAGCAGGTCGATTACAATCCAGCGATCAATAGAATAAACTCAACACTTGCGGCAAATCTTCAAAACGTGCATCAAGGTGCGCTTTCTGTTCTTGAAGCTCATATATCTCACCATGTAAATAATTCGGGAGCGTTTAAAGGCTGGGCAGCGCAGGGGCTTGGCTTTGTTAAAGGTGAGTCTTGCCCGTTTTGTGGGCAGGGGCTTGGTGAGGGAGAAAAGGGGCTAATTGCCACCTATCAGCAGGCATTCAATACTGAGTTTGACAACTTCAATAACGGGGTCAAACAGGTACTTGACCAACTACGTCAGCCGTTTTTACTTACTGATATGAAAGAACATATAGGCCATCTACATCAAGCTAATAAAGATTCGATAGCTCTTTACATTGAACCCGAAATTTCTGCCAATTCTGCTTTGCCCAATTTTATCACATCACTAGACCAGCAATTTCAGGCGGTGTTATCAGCTTACGATTCATTAGAAAGTAACAGACAGGCGGCCACGAACTTTTGGTTGCCAATTTTAAATCAGAAGTACAGCGTGCCGTATGAACCTATACAGGTAATAGATTTTTCTGCTCTTCTAGGAACAGTGGAGGTGTACAATCAAACCATTTATAGTTACTGGCAGGTATGTGAACAAATTAATGGGTTATTAACTCAATTTAAAGCTTCTATTGAAGCTTCGCAGCTACGTAATGAAATGTCGCAGTTAACGCAGAGTTACAATGCGACTATGGGACTTATCAAACGTATTGATTTAGAGCCGCTATGCAATCAGTACAGAGAAAAAAGTCTCCAAGTATTGACAGCCGAAGCGACCTACAATCAGAGAAAAGAACAGCTTGAACAATCCCAGAGTGCTTATTTAGAAAATTATTTTGATTCGGTGAACAGATTGTTTACTGCGCTTGGCAGTAATGATTTTGAGATTGATAAGGTAGCGAATAATCGTGGAAAGCAGGTAGTCTATGAGGTACGGGTGAAGTTTAAAGGTCAACCTATTCCTGTGGATAAGGTTAACTTTGTATTCAGTGAATCAGATAGAAGGGCTTTGGCGTTGTGTATTTTCTTGGCGAAGGTTATTTCCCTATCGCCAGAAGAGAAGTCTAAGGCAATTTTAGTGTTTGATGATCCGGTCACAAGTTTTGATAATGAAAGAATTACCCTGATTCTCAATAAGCTTGACGAGTTACAGCGTGAGGTTAAGCAGCTTATCATAACGACTCACTACAAAGGAATGGCATCGAAGGCCGTTAAGAAGTTTCGGCAGGCAGCTAAGTCTGTAAGGCTCGTGCGTACGGCGAATGGTATTGATATTAGTGCTGTTGATAACGATACAATGACAGCGACCGAACATGATGCAGCCTTTGATCGGATTAAGGCATTTGTAGATCGAGAGGTTAACGACAACATCATTACCGAATTACGACCATTCTTTGAGGTGGAAATACGAGGTAGGTATAAGAAGCAGCTCACAGAACTTGGTGTTAGCAAGGAAGACCTATCTGTTTGTATCAATACATTATGCAATAACGGAATTATTTCAAATTCTCTTGCTGCGCAGCTAAATGCTTTGCGAGATTCACTGAATACTCCAATGCATGAAATAGGACAAGGTGCGCTAGAGAACACAAGATCTATAGCTAGTCAGATACTTGATGTAGTGTATAACGAACTAACAGCCTGAGCTCTTAGACGGGAAGTAATAGGCTGGGATTCGATAGAAAATGAATGTCCGCTTATGGCCAAACGACGAATGCTGAAGATGACAGGTAAATATCTTAAAGCAGACCTATAATATATTCATCTCACATTAAAGAAATGTTATTCAAGAGAAAAGAGACACTTTCTAACTTATTAAAATTAAGCCGTTATCACTGAATGCACTTAGGCATTCTATACGGCTAGACTCATATAATAGCACGTGAGAATTTTAAGAGTTGCTGTAAGATAATGATTTTAACGGTATATCTCATTTAACTGGTGCGGTGGTCATGTTATTAATAAGATTTACTGCATTTAATAAGTTATAGCTGCCAGCGAATACATCGATGTCTCAATTAGATCTAATAAGTATATTTATTTCAACTAAAAGATTAGAGAATTTCAATGGCAAAAGAAATAACGCGAAAAAATCAGACAGTCCCACCGTCATCTGATCTAAAGAACCAAATTGATCCTAAAAATACAGTTCCAGAAGACTTGCAAGACTCCGACTATGAGTCAGATATATGGAGTCGCATTGATGCCACACCTGTAAAGCCACCATTCCTAAAGAAAGAGGAGTTTGAGAAGAGTCCTCAAAGGAGGGAGTTGTTTAGGATTATTCTATATGCGACACATGAACGAGAAAAAGAAATACTGCTACATAATCAGGCTCGTGTATTTAGTAGTATTCTACAATCTGTTTCCTTGTCGGTAGGAGCTTTCCTGAACAGACCATGGACTCCGAAGTCTTGGTATCAAAATGAGCCTAAAATAATTGATGAATCCATAGGAAAAAATACAGTAAATGAACCCAGAAGAAATAAGCCAGAAAATGAGGATGTCGAAAGAGAATACAGTAGTTTTAAGAAGTCCAACGGACTAAAGTTGCTAATCGCTGGATTCTTAACCCCGAAGTATTTTCTAACGGCAGCGTTATCGGTACTTGCGCTGGCCACGGGATATAGTCAGTGGAAAATAATGACTCTGAACGACCAAATTAGTACGTACGAGCAAGTTTTGAAAACAACCAAAGAAAATAGTGCTGCACTTGAGGCCAGAATAAAGACTATAGATTTAGATATTGAGACGAGGGATCGAAAACTAAAAAAAGCCCAAGATGAATTACGAATATCTGAAGAACAAAATGTTAAGCTGAGAAACACTACTGAAACACAGCTTGTACAGGTTAATACACAATTAGCTAGAATTAGTGAGTTAGAAGAACAACTAAAGCAGGCGAACACTGGTCTAGTAGCGACAGCAAAGGACTTGGTTAACTCGCTTAATGGAGAAAAGAAAACTGTATCTGAATTACGAACACAGAATGAAATCTTCAAAAGAGAATTAGAGCTTACAAAGGGCTCTCTTGATTCTCAAGTGAAAGCGCGAATCGGTATGGAAGGAAGGGTATCAGACCTACAAGGTACCATAACGTCATTAAATAAAGATGTTGCAGACCTTCAACTAAAGATTACGAAACTCAATAAAGACAAAAATCTTCTAGCTTTTTCCGAAAGTGCTATTAGTAATATTGAGTACGTTGCTACCAGATGGGATCCTGTGGCATCAAAGGACGTACTTGCCCATATAAAATCATACCGAGAGAAAAAAGAGAGGCACCGCTAGTCATGCTAATTCGTTCAGGTGCTAACAAGGTGCTGCTATGGACGAGACTACGTTGCGTTTTGCCTTGCTCTAGAGTACGGCGTAATGTCTGCTTCTGGCCGAAGTTTTATATACTGAAGATGACAGGTTGAAATATGAAAGTGGACGTTGGAATTTTTCTTTGCGAGTGTTTTGCCCTTGATTTGAAAGGCACAATAGAAAAGTAAATGAAATAATAGAGAATCTATTAAAGGTACGTGGGGATATACATGGATATAACATATTTGATAGATATACTAGTAGCGCCATTCTATGCCATATTGGTTGAAGTGGCTGTAGCATTAGTCATTTCAGTTATTGATAAAGAAACTTACATATCATTAGGACATCGCTTTCTAAGTTGGTTCCCACATACCACTAAGATTATATTCAAGTCACTCATTTATTTTTATGTTTTTGTTATAGCTTGGATATTTTTGTTTTATCTAATATATATTGACTCTCATAGCTTTCACTTATCAGAAAGTGATGTACGTTCTCACCGTCTTAGCGGGTTATACGACTTTATACGATTTCCAATTATTTTTTCAGGTGTATTTACTTATGCTTTTATTTGGTATCTTTCATTCTTCGGAATATTTTATTTAGCATATCTTGTTCTAACACACCAGTCGGAACGGTATAGTGAACCACGTATGATAGATAAAAGGGAAATGCTTAAATATATTTGGTTTGCATTGAATGTTATCATTTTATCTTTGTTATGGAATCATTACGGAGCTGCGATACCGGTATATGAAAATGGGAGTTTTAATAGTAGAGAAGGAATAGGTAATTGGGTTCATCAATACAATAACACATGGTTTCCACTTTTGATGCTAGTCATTTTAAATTCTATTGCCCTTTTGTTTATTATTATCGCCAAACTGAAAAAAAATTAGGTTAAAATCTAGAGAATAGTCAATTCATGAACGCCCGTTTATGGTTGGTATAAATTTAATAGTTGACTACGGTATGTTCTAAATGAAAGTCCATATGTGTTGAGGGAGGAATGTATGAGTAAGAACAAGAAAAACAGCATATCTCTTTTTAGAGAAACGCTCTTTGGGATGATAGTATCGTTTTTAGTAGCTGTTTTTTCGGCTCTAGTTACGTCATGGACTTCAGAAACTGCTGATCTTTCAATTAAGTCCTTTCTCGACTTATTCTCTACCATACATTGGACATTATGGTTCATTGTGACATTGACAGTTTTCGTAGTAGTTAGCACTATAGTTTCGTTCAGAGATAAAGGTGATATCTGGTCTGTTATTTTCAAAATACCAGTATGGAAAGATTTAAGATCGTTTGCCGATCAAAAAGTGGCCAAGATTTCTTATTTTATATTGGTGGCAATTCCAATATCAGTTTACATCACTCACTTAAATCCAACGAATATTCCAGCACTAAATAATATAGAAATTCCAATTAATATAAAGTTTACTTTTTTTGCTTCATGGTTTTTTACTATAGCGCTTATCCTATTTACAATAGGTTTTCCTAAAGAGTTCATATTAAGTAACCCCATTGAAAAGGCCAAAAATCTTAATATTGTAATGAACTCCGTAACGGAAACGAATCTAAAAATTCAGGAGCCGGTAGAAATTGATGATCCCGAACTTGATAAGTCAAATTTGATTCTACGTGCATTTACCTACGAGTTTTACTTGCTGGGTATTCTTTGCTCATTAGCTGTTTTGATAAGAAGTGGGTGGTACGTAGGAAATGCTTAGTAAGAATTTTTTTAATGTCCGCTTTTGGCCGAACATTGCAGCCTGGAGAGACTTTGGTTACTATCAGTAAAACTTATATATACGAACATAAAGTCCGTTCTACCAAACAGTTATAGCTATGCGAGGAAACAATAAATGTCGAAGGAAGACTGCGTTGATTTGAAGCAGTTGATAATGACTTTCATGGAGATGCACATGAAAGAGTACATAAATCCTATGTACCATTATGTCAAAGATAATCCGGAGTTAATAAAGACGGTACCAGGTTTCTTGATGAGTCCAGCCTCTATTTCTGTGTATTTAGGACGCACTCACATTGGTGTGGAGTTTGATGGTCCTGAATTCATTACAGAGCTAAAGCCAGGCTCACATATAGAAATGAAGTATTTTGATTACTCAATAGAAAAGTGTAATTTAGTTGAAAAAATTATTGGTTTTAAATTTGATTCAACTAGACCTATCCCTCTACCATTGCCGCAAGTTTCTGAAGATCTAATTTTTCCTACAAATCGTGGCATTGATAAATTACGCGAATTGAAGTGGAATTTTTCAGCTCAAAACTCAATCATGGGTTTTAATGTTCCCTCACCTTCTGTGATAGAAGGACGTTTTACTCGTGTTATTAATGCTTTTTTCTTTGATGCTGATGAGTCAGGGTTAATAACCCGACAAATCAAGTGGCTTGACTTGATTCCTATTGAATTTGATGGTGACGACGCAGAAGTTGACACGTTTAGCTTTGATTTAAGTATGTACAAAAACTTAATAAAACATGATGCACATTATGTGTATCCCGCTCCTGATGAATTTAAGTTCATACAATTACCTAAAATAAATAGATTTGTTGAATTATGGGGAAACAAGAGTTCCAGTGAAGTTATGATCACAAACTTCATAAGCAAACAAGAGAATAAATTTATATTGTCAATGAAGTTCGGTGCTACAGATATACACTCTGAACTTACATGCCACTGGCAAAGCGAAGAAAGAAAAGTTATCAGACCTGATTTCTTCGTTGTACAGCCAAATGGTTACGCAGATATTGTTGAGTTTAAGTTACCTGATATCCCCAAGTCTTTTGTAGTAGGTTCTGAAAATCGGGAAACATTTTCAGCATGGCTAAATTCGTATATTTCACAAACTCGGGTTTATGTATCATATTTCGATGACCCAAATAATCGACGTTGGTTTGAAGAGAAGTATGGATTTAAAGTTCACAAGCCTAAGCGCTATCTAGTTGTTGGCCGCAGACACGACTTTAAAGCGGACGTATGGCGTGAAATTCAGGCTGATTTTAGAGACCTGGAAATAATTACATTTGATGACCTGATAGATGGTGTCAAAGCACAATTTTACCAATAGGTGTAAACTGTTTAAAAGTGATTCGCAACGCGTGGCATTTTTACTATGCGTTGCATTTAGTGTTTAAGGTGATTTGTTGAGGCCTCGTGAGCAAGGGTGTCAGATCACTTGATAGTCAACACGACTCTTCAACACTCTATCCACTTCGATTGTCAAGAAACTTCTTAAAAGGTGAGATTGGCGATCATCTGAACCTGCTAATGGCATCGACCATTTGGAATTTGAAAAAGTGATTAAACGCTTTTTTGTCTGCATTTTTTCGGGCTTGGTCAGGTTTTTAGCTGTCAACTGACACAGAGTTATGAACAGTCTTTGAGGAGACTCTTAACTATTAACATTGACCCAACAGTAAAGACTTAAACAACAAGCCTCCACTGATGGTGTGTTCAAGTTAAATAAACAATGTGGTGTTTCAACTAACGACACATGGAGCTATAGGTACTTCGATTGACGGTGACCGTCACTTTTTTCATGTTGATTACTATCACGGAATTATTCCAGGTCGCGCTCTGAGTCCAGTAACTAAAGGTCACCATATCACCATTGTGGGATGCTCCCCCGGTACATTGGCCAGCAAATCCAGCATTGGTGCCTCTTTTATCAACAATGGGTGTACCGATTATTTGCATTACCGCTTCCATCTCTTGAAAAAAACAGGAGTCTTTCTCATCGACGATGTTCTCACCAACTCTCTTATAAGGCCCCCAATTCCCGTTACGTGAAAAATATTTACTAAACCGAGTTCTCGTATTTAAAGCACCTCTCGGCGGTGTCAGGCTTCTTTCCAAGTTCAGGTAAGGTTGTCCATTCGAAAAACTGTAATAAATTAGTCCGCCGTCGCTCGTTTGAAGTTGAGTAAACTGGTTGCCATTGAAAATCAGTTGCACGCCCGCGCTGCCGCCGATACCGCTGCGACCGAAAGATACACCAAGGTTCAAACTTTTAATATCGGTATCACCTTCAGAATAAACGGGTATATTACCCGCCTGAATTTGCTCTTCAATATATTCGTTTACATCATTTTTAAGTGCATCCAATGAACTGTCCATTAACTCACTGTTTTCTCCCTGTGTACAATCCGGGCCACTCGAAGCACTACCATTTGAAATCACCATTTTGGCCTTGGGAACAGGTTTGTTTCCGCCATTCTCAGCCTCAAACTCCGCCTCAAAATTCCTTAAATTTTGCGCCACTTTGGCTCGTCCTTCTTTTACAATTCGAGAGAGTTCTTTCTCTTTCGCGTTTAATGACTGCCTGACTATCAGAAGCCCGTTAGCACTTTTAGATGCCCGGTACTTGATAACCTCATTAAGCGAATCATTCGCAAAGTAGTGAATTTCTGGACTGGAAGGTGGCACTACCTCTATCGTCGGCTCACATTGATCACCTCGCGAGGCAAGAGCTTGAGTTTGGCTAAATTGGCAAGAGGTCGGATCCATTACCCGGGTATATTGCGCGATAATGTTTCCCCTCAAAACGCTGTCACTGGTATTACGCGCATACTTTAAATAATTTTTGGCGAAGACGCTGCTTGAGAAAAATAGAATGGCAATTATTCCAAATATTAACCTGATAAATAGTTTCATTTTCATCATATATCCTTATTTCTGTTCCATTAGTTAAAGTTAGAATCCTCTCAGAAAGAGGTTAAGTAAGATCCCCAAGGGGATCAAATCTTTTCTTGAGTTATTTTGACTTAATCTCCATAAGCAATAAAACAACCATTAAGAAATCTCTTTCATATTTTCTCAGCATGTTTTTCAAGCAACTTTTTTTCATTCTTTATTTTTTGATAGATTTCCTCTCGAAAAACAGGAATATTTTTAGGTGATTTTATACCAAGACTCACCTTAAGATCATCCACTGCTAAGACAGTCACAGTTATGTTATCAGAAATCACTATTTTTTCATTGATTTGACGGGTTAAAACTAACATTTGCTATCTCTTTTATGAGTTACCTTTTAATTAAATAATTATGTTTCGGAACACTTCGACATGTTTGGCAATAAGCACGTAATTCTTCGATTTCCATTGTGCTATTAATGTAGGTTTTTAGCAGTTTGTCTGAAAATTCTTTATGCTTTTCTGCATTCTTCCAGACAAACCAAGCATTGAGTATCGAGGTGAGAACAATGCCCGTCATCAAGCCAATATAAAAAAGTCCAGGTTTGTCCATCCGTTTCAAAAAACAACTTTGTAAACCGTTTAACATTGACAGTTCCTTTGCGTGACTAAAATTATCTTATCCTTGGTTTAGTTTTTAACATTAGTTAACTGGTGTATTCGTTCTCTCAGAGTAGCTCATCGAATTTAAAATGGTATTCAGCCTGTAGTTTTCATAGTCATTTAGCCCGCTCAGTTTGATATTGATAAGCGACCGTTGGACGACTGCCAAAGGTTGTCTTAACTGAATAAGCTCACGGATTTCCTTTTGACATTGGTTAAGCTTTTTCTCTAACTGCTTAAGTTGTTCGAGGCTGGTTTGACTTTCTCGTTTCATGCTTACTCTCCATGGTATTTCAACCTGACATAAATGAACTTAAATTCAGGCATTACGTCTTGAAACACATTGGCTAAAAAGTAAAGAAATGGTAAGTGACGAAATCAGAAAAACGAAATAAATTGAGATAAATATCGAGTGGTGCTTTAAATTCGCCTAAATAAAGGGGGATTAATAGCGATTTCGCCTTTAATTCGCTTAAAAAAATAACTAGAGAAAATAAAATGAAGGTGAGTAAAAATATATGCTGATATCTTTATTGTTGATATCAATCTAGAAGTGAACATCAATGACTAATTCCCTGTTCGTACTTTATCCCTTATCACTAGTTAGTTATTGTTTTTGTTTTGGCTCATTGTCGCTTTCCGAGTTCCCATTTAATAACTCTAACCATTTAAGCCATTCAGAACGAGCAGCTTGAGAACTGGTTTGGTCACTGTTTCCTCCACAGTCAGGGATTGGCCGACAAGGGGCATAATAATTATCTCCTGATGTTGGCTGTTCTAGCTGATAAGCTTGCTCAGGCTCATTTTTTTCTTCAGCCCATGAAAACTGAATACCTGTTAATGAGATAAAAATAAAAATTAATCGAATGGATTGTTTCACACTGTTGCTCCGTTTTGCTGTGTCTTATATAGTCAGGAAATAATATTATATACAGGGGTACGCTGCACGGATATGCTGAATTTATTGAAAAATCCCGGCATTGAAAAAGTTGATAAAAAGAGGATCTATTATTTTGAGTTTGAAGGATGCCATTACTACCCCAAAACCGCGAAGCTAGTCGTTGATGGATCGGAATTTTTTCTGAGCAAGTACGAAAGGGAAATTCTTGAATTATTAATCAGCAGACCTGGCGAACAAATATCCAGACAGGAGATTATTGATCTTATTTGGGGAGATAAACCGTGCGCTCCTAAAACTTTTGGGAAACATATTGACCAACTGCGTGATTACCTCGGTGACAGAGGTTTAGATAAAGACTCGCAAAAGATTCAGACAATCACGCGCGGCTACTTGATTTTTAAACCCACAGTGACTCCACATTATCATGGTCTTGCACCATCTCTACGCTTACTGATTAAAGGTAGTGTAGCATCATGCTTGCTTACTGGCTTTTTAATCATTGGGGTGTCAGACGCATTTAAGTCAGAAACTTTTGAGGCGATTGAGCCTAAATTACTGACCAGTTGGAAAGCTGGCTCTAAAAGACCTGTAGTGTCACCTGACGGTAAAGTCATTATCTATTCGCGTCAGTCTAAAGATAGCACCACCTGGGATCTGTTAGTCACGAAACGACATTCCAAAACTCACAAGTGGCTGACCCATGAAACACTCCCGCATACACAAAATACCGAACCCAGTTTTTCGCCATCTGGTAAGCAGATTGTGTGGGTTCGTTCCGACCATAAAACCTTTTGCGAAGTCATCACCATGAATTTTGATACAATCTCGCTAAAAACCAGCGATAAAAAGATTGTCTATCAATGTATGCCTTCGCAACTTATTCGTACACCTCAATGGTATTCTGATTCTAGCTTGTTGTTATCATCAAGTCTCTCAAGTCAGCCTTACGGTATTATTAAGCTAAACCTTTGGACAAAAGAGTACACACAAATTACTCAACCCAAAGACACAATTTATGGTGATTATAGTATTTTTTACCACCCTGAAAGCCAACGGGCCGCTTTTTTCCGACAGTCAACAAGTACGGGAACCGAACTCAGAGTTTATGATTTTACAACACAAACTGACAGGTTAATCAGAACCTATGATCACTGGCTTTATTCTATTTCATGGAGGAACGCCGATCAGCTTGTAGCTCAATCTGATAATAGTTACGAGGTTATTAATATTGCCAATGGTAGTGTAAAAAGTGTACCGATCTCCTTTCAAGAGGCCGAGCCACTGCAATACCCGGTGTTAGTTGATGAGCATACCATTATTTTTGTCCGTGGCCCGCTAAGGGACAGGGAAGTTATCATGCATAAGCTCAATGACGACTCGACCGAACAGGTATTGACTACGTTGTTTGACGAACATCAAGGCGTTGTGGTTAAAGGGAAAAATAACAGCATTGTTTTTTCGCTCGTAGAAAATCTTAAGCATCATCTTTATCATATGATTGACAATGAAGTGACGCCCTTTGCAGAACTTCCTAGACATAGCTTGGTATTAGATATGGCTGTCTCGCCTAATGGTGAGTTAATTGCCTATCTTTTAGGCAACACACTTTTTATTAAAAATCGTCAAGGAGAGACACTTCATAGTCAGCCGCTAACATCAACCGGTTTTGCTTTTAGTCCTGATAGCCAGTATTTATTCATTGGACGGAGAACTGAGCAAGAAACGAATATATTGAGCTTATCAGTTCAAGAAGATTTCGAACCTAAGAATGTCACCACTGGAATTTTACCTAAAGTTACTCAAGACGGAACGCTCTATTTTTTACGCAAAATTAGTGATCAAGACTGGCTTTTTCGACAAACTGACACTGGCGTAGAAAAAGTTATTAAGGCTCCATTTTCAACTACCATAACCCACTCAAACACTTTTGATGTGATAGACCATTCATTATTTTATATTGAGAGCGAAAACTTGACCCGACTTGATTTAAACAACGGTGAAAAAGTAGTCATTAAAAAAATTAAAGGCAATCATTTCTCAATGAATTACGCGCAAGACTTTATGGTGTCAGTCCACGCTGTAACTGCACAAAATAATTTGATTGAGTTTAAGTTAAAGCACAGCGACGATCCTGAGTAGCCGTCTTTTTGTCATGGCATCAATGACAAATACACTCAAGGTTGTGATAGTCGTCGGTTCTTCCTTGCACTTTCGGGGGCTTATAAACAACAGCATTAAAACAAGTAGACACTCGACTTATAACTTATCTCCTACAGGCTTTGTGGTTGATTGGCCTGTATTGAATCGAATGAAATACGCTTTTATCAAATATAATTTTCTTGCAAGTTTTCGATGCTAAGATGCTTATCAGTGGAAGTTTATTCCGTTTGTAAGCTATTCTCTGCTAGTTGGGTGTCTGGCATTTTGTTGTGCAGCCAAATGACTAAGGTATTCTTATTTTGATTAGTTCAAAGTAAGAACCCTAGAGCTTCCCGTGGAAAGAACTTATTGAAGACCAAAATGAATAAAATAAAAATTACTCCTCAAGGAGCCTATGTTGGAGATAAGGAAGTCAAGCTTATTTCCTACAGCGAAACAATAGAATCAGAAATTGAGTTAAGTTTAGATGATCTAAAAGGCGTGAGGATTTGTGACTTCCCCGAACTGCTAATGGCGAGATTGAATGTTGGGGAAAATAGTACCGTAGTCGGAGCCGACTTTTATCAAATATATAGAGCTTCAGGTGGGTATTATTTTAATTTATTTTTAGGAAGAGATAATATTTTTGAGAATAACTTAGCTGTTAAGTCTGTATATAGAGAGCTGGCAGAAATAGTTTCAGAATCTGAGGAAGATAACTTACCTGAGATTTCGCATGGAGATGAAGCCTTTTATATTGTTTTTGATATAGAAATTTCGAATAATTCACTTTTTGAGCAAATTATTTCTTATCTGGAACTCAGCTCACAGCTAGTATCTAAAGCTCTACATAATATTCTAGGTTTCGTATGGGATAGTGAATATGAAACTAACGAAATAAAGTTTACACGAGAGTTGTTAATACCACTATTAACGAAAATCGGATTTGAGCATGTTAGGTTTAATCATGGTGTATCTGAGTATGGAAAAGATATTTTATTTTCCGAAAGAGATAGATTTGGGAATACTAGATATTTAGCTTCTCAAGTTAAATCTGGCAATGTTACAGGCGGTAGTGGAGCGGTAATCGATACCATTATTTCTCAAATAGATGACGCATTTTCTATTCCTGTTAATGGGGCCGGCCAGCAAAAACAATTTTATATTAGCGAACTATATATTATTTGTAGTGGAAACATAACGCAAAATGCGGTGCGAAAAATTAATGAAAAAATAGATAGTAGACTTAAAGGAAGTGTATTTTTCTTAGATATTGATGATATAACTTGGTTAGTTAAGAAATATTGGCCAATCTGATTGCTTTAATTAGTTTGCAAAAACAAGCAGACACTCTGCTTATAGACACTTTCGACTCCCTATCTGCCATAAAACCTCTATGTTCGGTCCGTACTATTTTTTATCATGTTTAAAAAAACTTCTATCTTGTTGTTTTTACAGGAGAATAATTCGAACGAAAAGCGCTCAGCAGTATTACGCCGAAGTTTGGTCCGTAGTTTTTCTGCCAAGAAAAACTTCTGAAATCTCTGTAGCCAGAGAGTTCTGGAGGTTGTAGGGAAATGTGTTAATATTTAAAAATTGAATAATCTGAATTAATATCCGTTAACTACAATGTTAGGTTATTCATTGGTTTTATAGTAAATATAAGGAATGCAGTAAATGAGGGTTTTTTTAAGGTTTTTTGGACCGCTTTGTGTTTTTGTCGGTGGTATCTTCGCAATAATTGGCTTGGTTAGCTTTTTTAAATCATTTGCAAATCCCAGCCAAGGGATGCCGGAATATTTTTGGTGCGCATTTATAGGACTCCCTTTGATTGGCGTGGGAGCTCAAATGTGCAAACTGGGTTACTTAAAACCCATAGCTGATTACGTGGTAGATGAAACTGGAGGAGCTCTATCAAAAGCTAGTAGTATTATTAAAAATGCTAATGCCACTAACTCCTATTGTACAAATTGTGGTCATGCTAATAGTCAAGGATCTAAGTTTTGTCGTAACTGCGGGACAAAAGTAACCTAACAGGACAATTAAGCAGGAAAATTTACAGCGGGCTGTTTTCACCGCGTTCAACATTTTAGCCTGCTAAAAAACAAGCAGACAGTCGGCTTATAGTTGATCTCCTACAAATTTTGCGGTTGATTAACCTGTGTCGAATTACCTAATATCGAATCGAATGAAAAATGCTTTTATCAAATTTGGTTTTCTTGCCAGGATTTAAAGCTGAAAAGGTTATTAGTGAAAGTTTACTTTGTTTGTAAGTTATTCTCAGACAGTTGAGTGTCTGGTATTTCGTTCTCTGGTATTTTGTTGCAATGGTTGCTGTTGGTTATTTGTGGAAGAGAGTAAAGTCAGATTAATAAATCAGCTAACAAAGCGCTCGTTCGGATGTTAAAAAGCGGCGCTTTTGGCCAGGCATTAGGCTCCAGGAGTTACTTCAATTCTAAATATCACACTCAAGGCCTTCGTCATATGGCTAGGGATCCTTATATTAGCAATCCTAAATGGCGTCATTCGCGAAGCTATACTTATTCCTGAGATCGGGAAAAACGCCGGCTTTATTCTTAGCGGCATTCTATTATCGACATGCATACTGTTGGTGACTTATTTTACATTGCCGTGGATAGGGAAAAGGTCGGTGACAACTTATATATTTATTGGTATTGGTTGGCTGTGTATTACTTTGTTGTTCGAATTTTCCTTTGGTTTGGCTCAAGGTAATTCTTGGTTGCAACTATTTGAGGCATATACTTTTAAGGATGGAAATATTTGGCCTATTGTTATGATCGTCATTGCTGTTGCGCCTTACTTATCAGCTAAGATCAGGAGTTGAGAGTTGAAACAACCAGGCACTCAACCTATGGTCAATCTCTTACAGACTTTGTATCGAGTAACCTAATCGTCGGCATTTGAGTGTCTGATTTATCACGTCGGTAGATTTTCACTGAGTCTATAAGAAGCAAAAAAAGACCTGTCGAAAAAATGTTTCAGCTCGATGATGATAGCGCTAGAAACTCTGTTTTCGAAAAGTAAAGATTAGCTGTGATTCACAGAATTTATCGTCGGCGAATCACAGCTCGGAAAATCATTTAAGCGATCATTGAAGGGCTTTTATAATGCTCTTTATTGACTGGAATAACTTGCTTGCCAGCCATCTTCCGTGACTATGTCGTCGCTGGTGAAATGTATTAACATTTTTCCGCTATCGGCGGTAATCGCATTCGGAACGCTATTACCACTAAATTTTCCTAAAATTGGCGCGTTAGTACTTTCGCCATTGTAGATAGTAACAAAGTCATAATTGCGTTCTGTTTTAAACTCAGAAAAATTAAGAGTGACTGAACTAGCTCCTCTAGGTTCAATAAGAATTTTACAATTCATATTGAGCCGATAATTCCAATCGTGACTGCCATCACTAATTTCGTCTGCACTATTAGTAAAAGAAGATTCGCCTTCGCAGAATGGGACATCTTGAAGATCGCGCTCAGGAGCTGCGCGCACCATTGCCATTCGTTGGTTAAAGGTGTAACCGCGAACTGCAGGAATGTCGATACTATAATAGCCATTCATATTGCCGCCCCAGCCCCAGTTCATGTGATATTTATCGCCATCGTATCCGTCCACGATCCAGGCATGACCAATACCGAGTTCTGGATCGAGGCCGGTTAAAATAAAGGGGCGATTATCGGCTAGTTCGTTTTGCGCCATCTGATGCCACTCTTCTGAGGTAAAGTCAGATTTATATTCAAATCCATTGGTTACATATCCAAAATGTTTTTCGAGGGCTCTTGGAATAAAGCGCATCGGTGCTAGCGTGACATCATATCCATAGAGTGCGTTTACCGAGGCTCCGGCATGATACATAATTTGCGAAACTTCCCATTGATGCCGACTATCGGTTTCTTCAGTAACCTTATCTGGCATCCAAGGCCAGTAGTAATAAGAAGACCCAAAGTCGACCACAATTTCTTCCTGATCATATTGAGTATAGCTATATCGATGCTCGCCGCCTTGGGCGTACCAGGGGTACATATGAAATCGCAAGAATTGGGCTATGGCTGTACCAACGCATCCAACTAATTTTTCATCCGGAGTTTGATCGTCATAAAATCCGTTTTGCGACCATTGTGTTGTTGTCATGGGTTGGACTGGGGAAATTGACTTGGCACTTTTCAAGGCGTGGCTTTGACGGAAAGTACTTGGAGTTTGCCGGTGTGCCTGAAAAGCTTTTAGCTGAGCTCTATGGGAGCTTAGCCATTGTTGAATTCCAGGATTATTAACAATATCAAATTGTTCGGCGTTTTTAGGGCCGTAAGCTAGAACGGGATTAGAAATTGATTGAGCGGAAACGAATACAAATCCCTGGTGGTTTAGCTGCATTAAATAGATTAGTGGTTGACCACTTTCTTCTTTAATTGTCTTGATTTGAGTGATTTTGTGAGCAGTACCTCTTTCAGAGATAAATCCTTTTTCTGCAGCAGTTTGCAAGGCAATTACTTGGGCTTGATCAAGTGAAATTCCGCTCGCGTGAGCTAGGTTACTGGCAGCGAATATTCCAGCAGTCACTAATCCCGCCAGATAGTTTCTTGGTTTCATTATCATTCCTTTTGTATAAGATTTTATGAGTGGTATTTAATATTGTGCACATTGTAAATGTTTTGGGTGGGGCCTTAATTTCTTTTAGTTATAAAGAATTAATTAAGAAGTGTTCAATTAAAGCAGCGTAGGCAGGACCTGATTTAGGCCAGTCAGATTCAGGCTAAATAGTGAGTGGACAGTCAGAATAAGTAAGTTAAATAAAAGCACGTAAGATTCATTAGCGAAAAGTGTTTTGCCAATAATTTGTAGAAAAAGTGTCGGTGAAATAGTAGGTGATTATTACCAGATGGTGACTGTTTTATCGTACGTCCAACAACTATTTTAGCCAGCATTTTATTAATCAATAAAATCAATGAGATATGCTAACACCTTCCATATTTACTATTTTCTGTCCTAATTTTAGTACCGTAATTATATAGTAAAGTCGTATCTTTCCTGTGGTGAGTTTTGAACGTTATCTTTCTAAATGTTTGAAGACTGAGAATATACAAAACTCAAAGGAAGTGATTACAACTTGCCGCTTTATTATGAGTCAAGTTGATTCACTCAAGAATAAACTTATCGATTTTGAAAAAGTTTAGTAACGGAAAGTTTTATTTGTAGGTAGTGTTTTCTGTGTTGCCACAGTGAATGTTTGTATCAATTATTTAAAGGAAAACAATGAAAAAATTTAAAATTAGTGCACTACTCGCAGTAGTTCCATTTGCACTTACTCTTTTACCGTTTAGCTCAATGGCTTCTGATCTTTCCGATAATGAGAAATTATCACAATGCGGAAGGTATGTTTCTCAAAGTCTAGCCTCTGAGGTCAGGTCATACTTGCAAACAACTGGGTCAGATGAACTTGAAACTCGAATCAGAAATTCCAGACTTTAAAATTAAGGAAGTCAGAGATGCAATTAACTGGTAGTACCCGAGTACCAGGTTGTAATTTTTTAAAACGAGAGCTTGAACAAAAAATGAGTATAATGCTTATTCCAAAAGCCATCGTGCTTAACGAAATGGGCGGTCCTCTTTTCAAGTTCATCTGCCCCCTTACCGTGGACCTACCTTTGAACAGATTTTTTTGGACAGAAAGCTAAGATGAAGAAAAGTCAATTTAATATAATAAGTGGTCGATTGATTCGTATTCTACTTATCATCATCCTACTTGTAGGCACCCTATTCAGTGTTGTTACATTATGGTTCTTGTCCGATGAGAAAAGTAAAGTTCGAAATGCTGAACCGGTCCACCATAATACGGCTTCCGTCCAACCTATGAACAACAAACCTTTCGACAAGGTTGTTGAGCGAGAGATTAAGTCGGGTCAAAATATTCAACAGAGGTTTGATTGCATCGGCAAGATTTTGAATGATGTGGATTCCGAACAACTTGAGAAATTTAAGAAATGGGAATCCATTGAAGAGTCGTTCCAGTATAATGAAGCGTTTTCTTCTCAATTGGCCTATGCTCTTGTCTCTAGCATTAATCGTGACAGCCTCACTGATGAACGATCTGCCAAGCCCGCAAAAAATCAGTTAGCATTGTTAGAAGCTTTTTCACGCAAGCACCAGGGTAATTCGTTGGTTGACTATTTCTTAGTATCAAAATGCGTCGAGAAAGAAGTGCTCGGGCATTGCGATGAAAGTATCGTTTCTAATGCTGTCGTTAACGATCCCAATAATGGTGCGCTATGGTTTCAAATTGCAATGTTAGAAGCGAGCAAAAATAATATTGAAGAGGTTATCTCTGCACTGGAGCAAGTTGTTGCCGCGCCGAATTTTAATATGTATTGGTCTGAGTCGGTCGATATTTTTGATGATGCACTCGAGTCCGCCGGAGTCGATGATTATATTCAAAGAATGAATGCTGCAGTTAAATTCGCTGGAAAGCTCATAACAAAATCAAAGTCGACTGCAGATTTATCTAAATTCTGCTTGGAGCAATCTGAGGGAAGAGCTGATATCGCTCAGCTATGTTTAGGTTTGGGCGATAAGCTTGTAGTCAATGCGAAATTTGTGATTGAAAAAAGGTCGGGTTACGGGCTTCAAAAAGCGGTTTACCGAGTATTAAACGATGAAAGAAGTATTGAAATGCTTGAGGAGCAAGAAAAGGAAGTTCGGCAAGCTTCGAAACCGGTAAATAATGCTTTTCAGTTATTGTCGATTGATGCCGAATTGGAGCGTTATTGGTTTGAGCAACTCAAATTTTTTGGAGGGATTGAGGCGATTAAAAAGCTCAATGAGGAAGTGAACAGATTAACTGAAAATCCTGATTATAATCCTTGTTTGAAGTAAGAGTTCGAGTCTATTTTCGAATGCAAAATCTTAAACTAATAGCCTATCTAAAAAAATAGCAGACACTATACGCTTGAAAGTAAGAAAACCAAACTTACGCGAATTCATACTAATGAAATTTTTGAAGCCTGGCTAAAGTAAAAATTCAGTAAGTCTTTGTTTGCAGACAGATGTCAGATAAAAACTAAAGGTTAAAACAAACAGACATTCGGCTTATGCTCAATCTTCTACAGACTTTATGTCGATATTACTAATATAGAACTTAATGAAAGATGCTTTTCTCAAATTTGGTGTCTTGCCAGGATTTAAAGCCGAAATGTTTATCAGTGAATGTTTATTTTGTTTGTAAGCTATTCATTGGCAGTTGAGAGTCTGGTTTCTCGGTCTTTTGTTTAAAGCACTCGTGCTTAAATAACGATACTATTATTGAATAATATTACTTTCTAGCCTAAGACGCGGCGAAGGAATAATGACCCTATCAAAATAACAACTTTTAACACAAAATTACTCATTATTTTAATAGCAACTATATATACTCAGCACATCTATAAAATCAAGAAAGACAACTACCTTGCGAGCTACACACCTGCGAAAATTACCCTGTATGAACCTGTATAAAATGCAAGTATTCCTTTGCCAACCAAGAACGTCGAGAAGCAAACTGATTAATAGTTTAATACCAAAAAAACTGTGGCGTTTTCACATTATAAAAAGGATGCTACTTGGTTACATTCTAATTACAGCATTCCAAGTGAATATAACTTATGCAAAAACTTTTAATGTTGAAGATGGATGTGAATTTAACGGCTCAACGATTAGTGCCGTCGGCGATGGACAAACAGACGATAGCGCTGCTATTCAGCACTGCTTGTTGGCGGCAGGTGAATGGTGGCGCACACAAGTTTGGGAGGCTAACAACGCAAGCACTGAACAAGTAGAAGTTTTAATACCAGCCGGAAAATACTTTGTACAGGGACAATTTCTCACTACTTTCCCGCTACGCGGAGCATATGATCCTTACTTGCCTCAATATGGTGTTTTTGTGCTGCCACCAGGCGTAAAAATACGTGGCGAAGGTCTCGACCAGAGTATTATTAGTCTCACTCCCACTTTCGAAAATCGAACTTCCGGAGAAGGAAAACGTATCGGTACTCATGTGTTTATGGGCGGTTTTGAAAAACAAACGATACCTACCGATCCTAATTTTACAAATGGTTATAATAACTATTGTAATGATGTTCTGGCTGAAGAACAAAAAGATTTATTATGTGAAATTAGTGATGATGGTCGGAGCGAATCTGTTTATAAATTACGAAGCTTTTGTGGACAACTAGAATCCCAAAATCATATCGCTTTAAATTTGGTTTGCGGGAAGCCAGAAACACAAGAAGACCCCCTAACGCCAGAAGAAAAAGAAGCACAAGAAAAATATATCAGTGCTACCGGTAGTTTTAATACATTGGCTAACTTGCAAATCCGTGGCGATCGCGAAGGGATGCTTGCCTACCAGTCATCGGAGAATAATATAACCCGAATACGTTCAGTCAGCAGCGCGATCGCATTACTGGAAGGACATGAATTACTAGTTGAGTATACACGGCTGGCTAATTTTTATCGGACGATTTTTGCTATCCATGCTAATGACGTTACTATCCGAAATAATCATTTTCATAATGGTTGGAAAGCACATATCGCGATATTGCAGCCAGTTTCTCACCGTCCGCTGAAGAAACCCTGGAACGATACGGTAGTGACTAAAAAAGGCAAACTATTTATTGGAACCAACTCTTTGACTAATGATGTTTTTTTCTTACGTGACCTTGAGGTTTTAGAAAAACAGGGGGTCAATATTAGTTATGCGGTTTTGATGGGGATGTTTATTTCAGGAAATATCAGCTCTGCTTGCCAAGAAGCGACTGTTGTCAATAATACACTGACTAGCGCCCGTATTGAATTTCACATCCCTTGCCAATCGGTCGAAATTATGCGCAATACAGTGCTCTTTAACGCTCTCCCCATTCGGCTTGGTAGTCATTTTGTTAATAGTCGTTTTGGAATGGGAATACGCAGAGTATTATCCGGCGAATACCAAGTTAAAATTTACGATAACGATTTGCGAGAAAATTTGTCGGGCATTCATGTTTTGGGTTGTAATGATCGTAAAGTAGACGATACCCGTTGCAACAATATTCTTGACGATCAAGTCCTGATAAGCGGAAATCGCTTAACTCAATTTCTTTCTTTTGATAAAAAAGAGAGTTATTCAAAAAACGACCCACGTTATTGGGCATATAAAATGCAATCATTTAGCCCTTATGACCGCCGCCCCAGTGGAATATCAGTGTTAGATATTAACGGTGTCGATATCAAGAATAATGTGGTTACAGGGTTAGAACCTGGTTCACAAATGTATGGCATTGGTATTGCCAATTCGTTTTATAACATTCGTGCGGGAGATCATCCACAAGTACATCCATATGGCGGTGTTTTCTACAATAAAAACATCAGTCTCACTGGTAACGAGGTTAGCTTTCGAGCTGGTGGCGCCTCGCAAAACGTTGGTGTTTATGTAGAAAATACTCTGCAATTGGAAATGGCTGAAAACAATATCAGTAGTAATCTTTCCAATCGGTTAATTAACGCTTCAGTCGCGGCGGGTGACGATACGAGTGACTTTTGTAGCCGCACTCTATTTGATATTACCAAAGCTGAATGTAAACGACTCATTTTCGCCAACGGGCATATTATGGATAATCCTTATAGAAATTGCTTCATCTCGCATGATGGGCCTGTTAGCGGAGTTTGCGGCTTTTCACAAGCGCTCTATGATAAATATGATTACTCTGCTGGTTACGTTAAACATGATGATGAGATTTTTGATCCTGACGACTGAGCCTGTTAGATCTTTTCAGATAAGTTAGCATGAGAAAATTAAAGGGCCATGGATGGTCTCTAAGAAAAAGGTATCAGAGAAAGGTATTAGGAAAAAAATAGCAGGCACTCGGCTTATGGCCTCTCGTGTTTTGATTTCAGTGTAATCGGGTGTAATTTAGTTAGTATTTCAAACTGGTTAGTATGTCTGAATTCGTATAGTGATTCGGCTTGTTAAAATGCCAAGATATCAAATTATATGCTTATCGTGCAATTTGGCAACCACGAGAAATGCAAGTGATGCACACCAGGCAATAGCTATTGAATTTCGTTCTCCTGATACTCAATTTTCTGGTGCTTGCGCAATACACGGTACGCATCAAATAAATGTGAATCTGATACCGGAAATAGTTCCTGCTATTCCCAGGGTGGAAGGAAGAAGTCCCAAAAGGACTAAGTTAGAAACTCAACGCTCTTCACCTGGAGCACAGCATACCTCGCCGGCACCTTTAGCTGCATCACGTAGGCCGAATCTGCCTTCAACAGTACTTACACAAAGACGTCGAAGACAAGTACATTCTCATCAACATAATCATCCTAGACTGCAGCATGAATTAGCATCATCTTCATCAAGCAGCTCAAGTTCATCAACGAGCAATGTTGTAAGAAAAAGACAGCGCAATCGCCGGCGGATAGTCCTCCAATCAGCAAAGGGGCTCGATATTATTATTGGAACTTTGATTGAAATATTTCATTCCGAGCGGCTTAACCAGAATATGTCTATAATTCGGACGATACTCGACTATTTACATTTTATTGGACCTGTTGACTATGTTCGTATTGCCGAGGGGCGAACTAATAGTCCGTTTCATAATTGGCTAAGGAGCGGCTTATCAAGTCAAGTTTCTCCACATTTCGGTTCATTACAAAAAGACAGAAATAGAAGTAATTTCTACCGATATCCTCTTAAGGTTGAGGAGGTTAACTTAGGCTTGTTGACCCTGGCTCGGAACGCATTTGATTCTATTAAAGCCAGGCTACCGGCGTTACCAAAAAATCGTCGTTTGCTGCAACAAGGTTCGCTACAGGCAAAGCAACGAAGAATAAAAGTCACAAGTTGGTCAAAAAATACTTATGTGAAAGATTCACATGGGAATCTAGTTCCGTTTACGTCAGTTAACTGCGGGGCTGAAGCGGTGACATACACGAACAGGTCGTTTAACGCAGTTAATTTTAATGCTCCGGGACACGAGTCTGCAATTCAAAGTATCAATGGAAAAGGAGAGCCATTACCTCTATGTGAGGGGCACCAGCATGCTGAAATGCGGTTGGTCGATTTTGCTATCAGAATTGGCGCGCGTCTTAAGTTTATTGCAGTGGATAAACCATTCTGTATTTTTTGTGCGGCACAGCTTTACGCTTTGGGCTATGAAGGCGCACTGAGTATTAATACTAGTTACCGTTTTGGTAATTTACAATCGTATACTTTTTCACCTTATGTACTAAAATATCGGTTCGTGAGAGAGCGATTTTGGGGGCGTCATATCGATGAGCAATTTATGAAACTTTCGGTAGAAGATAAAATAATTTTCTTGCAACTATTAGCGGACCAAGCTGATGGTACTAAATCGTATTTATGTCAACAACGATTGCGGAGAAATAGGGCAATAGACTCTACAAATTTAGGTCCCAGTACTTCTTCGAGTAGTTCTGCTGATTATTCTACTTAATAGAAGTTTTTTTGAAGAGAAGCAAGCTGACACTTGGCCCATGAGCAATCTCCTGTAGACTTTGTGTCAATTTACCTAATTTCGAACCGAATGAAAGATGCTCTTCCCAGATATTATTTTCTTGCAAGGTTTTAATGCTGAAATACTAATCAGTGAAAGTTTGTTCCATTTGTAAGCTATTTTCTGGCAGTTGAGTGTTTAGTATTTTGTTCTGTACAAAAGCCAGCTAACGGTTTTGCGCCGTTAGCTGCCATTCATTAACGTCTGGTTATATTATTCAAAAACAAAGCTACCTGTAAATTTCTTAGCATTTTCAGGTCCACATTCTGTAGGGTGAAAAATTGGCTTTATAGGAGTTTTAGACGCGTATGCAGCAAGTAAAGCGCTGTAAACACGATCAGCAACTTTTTCATCTAAGGAGCTCCAATAAAAACTCCATTTATTGTTATTCGCACAACCTGCTTTTCCTGCGTAAACATCGCCCTGAACAATGATCACACTTGTGGCGTAAATGTACATCTTTTCGATAACTGCAGATTTCCCTCCCCAATCACTGGCTTGTAGTTGAGTCGCCGAGATCAATAAAACCATACCTAGTAAAAACTTCATACTCTTTCCTTTATAATTTCAAATTTGCAAATTGTAACGCTGATTATATGCAGAAAATCACCTCATGAAACAAGGTTTTTCACTGCAACTAGTTGAATATCTATTATTTTCAACAGTTTATAGAACTCACAGAATTCGCTCACGCGGAATTATATGAGTCTGGGTCCATATAATATCAAAACTCGATAGGAGACAACTAATTTGTTTTAATTAGTTAGTGAGGTATGAACTTTCTATGAATAACAAATGCTTGAAAAATATAAGTTTTGCAAAGTAATGTAGGTTGGGTTGAGCTTGCGAAACCCAACAATATATTTGAGAGCAAAGGAGAAATAAATTTTTTAACCTATGGTGACTTAAGAAAAAATTTCAAGTGTTCTGTTCCCGGTTTCTCAGCCACCCGGTCAACTCATCAACCGGCATAGGCTTAGCATAAACATAACCCTGAATTAAAAATACATCGCGCTCTTTTAAGTATTGTACTTGTTCTTCACTTTCAACCCCTTCAGCGATAACTTTCAATCCGGATGTATTGACAAAAGAAATTATCGATGTCAACACCGATCCCTTAACATCATCTTTTCCGATCGTATCAACAAACATCTTGTCGATTTTTAATGTACTGATATCTAATTCCTGAATATAAGAAAAACCGCCATAACCTGTACCAGCATCATCTAACTTTAACTCGATTCCTTGTTGGTAGAAATCTTCGAGATTCTCTCGAGCTTCAGCTAGATCACTAATTTGCATTCTCTCTGTTATTTCAAGAGAAATGGATGCGGCCGGTATACTATTTTCTTGTCTTAGCTGCTCGATTAAATTGAAAAGCTGTTTGCTTTTAAGATGTTCAGGAACAATATTAATGCTCATGAATTTTTCGCTTTTATCCCAACCCAATAATTTAATCGATTTAACTGTTCGTATAATAAGTTGTTCAGTAATATCAATAATCAAGTTACTCGATTCAGCAAACGGAATAAATTGATAAGGGGGAATAATCGAACCGTCTTGCAGTTGCCATCTGGCTAATACTTCCGCTCCGACAACTTCACCATTTCGACTATCGACAATGGGCTGAAAAAAAGGCACAAACTCGCCACTTTTTAACGCGTGTTTGATGGTGCTCTCAATCGAGGAGCGTATTCTGAGTAGTTTGTTAGCAATTAGCGTAAAGATTGTCGCGAGAATAGCCGAAAAAATAATTGCGCTAACCCAACTGAGTTCAGTGTAATAATCATATAAGTCTTTGGTTCCGCGCACATAAAGAGTCACAGAGATCATTTCGTTAGTACGCGAAGCGCTGTACTGAATAATCCCTGGCTTATTCATCGGCAGACTTCGAAATTCCAATGTTGGTGTACCGTCAATGACAAAGTCATATTCCAGGCAATTTCTGCAGGCAAACTCTGTCAGATAGTCAATCATAAATGGATTAATACTGGCAAAATAACGACTGTCTGCATGAGAGCGTATCATTAACAAATCCAAACGGCCGTTAGCATTTTCCTTGGTCGCCAATGCCAGGTTATCGGCGAGTTGATGGTTCTCGGCGCTGACTATACGATCATGATAGTGGCTTAGGTCAACATCGATGGGTTCGCTGGCACAAGCTTCCTGATCTCCATGTTTTACACCAATGAGTCGTATAGAAGGGTGCTCGAATGCTAATTTTGCAAGCTGCTTTATAGATTGTCGGTTACAAGAAAAACTCAGTGGGGCTGGCAGTGAGTCGAGCACTTCTCGCGCTTTGGTCAGCGCATCGTGAAATTGGTAGAGCAATTTTTCCGCATCGTTTTTCAGAACATTTTCAACATAGAAATGGTTAAAATACCTGACGCCGGCCAGCCCTGAAGCAAAGACAATAACGAATGTTAATATTGTTAAATTCCTGATCATTGGAATTCTCATATTTGATAGGTAGTCAATCAGAAAATGTAGTCGAATACCTTCACTTTAGCAATTTAAGCGAATATCTATATTTGAGTTATTGGGTGCATTAAAAGTTCTAAACAAGAGAAACTAATTCAATCTGATGTAAGCGCTTGGATATTGTTTGAGTTCGATATGAGTGATAAGGTGGCTGCCTGGAAAAATTACTAAAAATATTATCAGGCGATCTGGTTTTAAAAGAGGCGTTTTATGAAGTTTTTTTATGTGTTGGCCATTGTTACTATGCTTGCAAGTTGCTCAGGTAAGCCAATTTACAATATTGAAAAAGCATACGTACCTACACCAGTTAGTGGTGAGCAGTTAACTATCAAACAAGTGGAAAGTGCAATACTATCTGGCGCTATGAGAAAAGGGTGGAGTCCAAGAGTTATCAGTCCTGGATTGATTGAGGCTCATATTACGGTGCGCTCTCACATGGCTGCAGTTGAAATAGCCTTTACCGAAAGCTATTACAGTATTACCTATAAAGACAGCCGAAATTTAAAATACGACAAAGGGAAAATCCACGGAAACTATAATAGATGGATTCATAAACTGTCTGGGGCAATACAAAAACAATTTGGTGTACGTACGCAAAACTTCTGAACATTAACAATACCGACGATAGCTCTGCTGTTCATAATCTAGGTTAGGTAGAGTTTACTAAACCCAAAAAAATGTTTGAAGTTAAAAGATATTCCAATTTTTTTGATTCTATGGATGACTTGAGAAGGTTGTTGGTTTTCCTTCGTCTACCCAACCTACAGACTTTAATATTTATTTAAAGTAAAAGAACTCCAGTTAGAATAATAAGAAATGGAATTACTCTTACCTTGTACTAATTTTTTCTGTTATTCAAACGCTTCATTTTTAAAATTTTCTATGCTGATTTTAACTTCAAAACACTGAGCTACCTGGCTCAAAATAATCATCAGTGCAACGAGTATATGGCTATATTATCTTTGTACCCAATAAGATAAAAAGCGCATTATTTACCTTTTATTTAAACAAAATTCCTTTTATCTTTCGCTACCCGCTGAGAAAAAGTCAGGCTTAATATTGTTAGTGGCAACTCATTTTATTTCAATTGAGAAGCTTGCGATTAAGTATTTTTGAATAAGCCTATTTTTGTTTTATCAAGTCTCTCGGGTAGATAACAAATAATAAAACTATAAAACCACAAAGCTACATAATAATAAAATAATAAAACCACAAAATGAGGAATTAAAAATGAAGTATCCTTTGAAGAAAGCAGCCATAGCTGTCACTACATCTATGCTGGGGATTGCTATTTCAACTAGCGCAAATGCTATTGGGACAGAACAGTTAAGTGTTTATATGGATCCTGAATCGGGTCTCGGTGGACAAAACGCCATTACTAACCAACAAGTTGACGGTGCAACTAAGCGTTATATCCTGAAATATAAAAAAACATCGGCTAACACCTTGACCAAAGGTTCCGGTCAGCAAATGTTTAACGGAAACGCTGCCCGCAGTCGTTTATTAAATCACGGTGCCAATGTTAAATTTGAATTGCCTCGTCAACACGCGGTTGTCGCAGAATTAACTCAACAACAACTCACTGAAATTGCTAAAGACCCCGATTTTTTGTCGTTCGAAGTCGATCAACCTCGACGATTAATGGCTGAGTATAGTGACGATGCCGGTGATCCCACATTAACCCAGTTAACCCCTTATTCAATTTACCAATCTCAAGCGAATCAACTTACGCTTCAGCCAGGAATGAAAGTTTGTGTTATCGATTCTGGACTTGCCGGTAAAAAAGGTGTGGCTGGTGACAAAAATAACGATTTCGATTGGAGCGTTATTACCGGCTCTGACGATCCTGAAGGCACCGGAGACTGGGACGCTGATGGTGGACCACATGGTACTCACGTTGCAGGTACTGTCGGTGCAGTAGACAATGATTTTGGCGTTGTTGGTATGGCGCCTGGCGTGCCGATGCACATTGTCAAAGTATTTAAAAATGGTTGGGCTTATTCGTCTGACTTAGCTCATGCTGCCGGTGAATGTATCGATGCCGGGGCAAATATAATTACCATGAGTCTTGGCGGCGGCGCGTCGAATGCCACCGAAGAAAACGCATTTAAAACCTTTACTGAAAATGGTGGGCTGGTATTGGCGGCGGCGGGCAATGACGGCAATACTGATCGATCATTTCCGGCGGGCTATAAGTCAATTATGATGGTTGGCGGTAACGACGCAGACAACAACATCTACACCAGTTCACAGCACCCGAATTGTACGATCGATGGTGAGACTGATGATGGCTACTGTGTTGAAGTTACCGCGGGCGGTGTTGATGTCCTTTCGACCTATCCAGCCGGAGGGACGACTGTTGCCAGTTTATTAATTGACGGTGATGGTGCTGTTGCCGCGGCGATGGATAATAAAGGCGAAGTATCAGGTTCAACTTTTTTTATGGGCACAGCTGAGAGTACAAATTCGGCAGCCAACGGTAAAATTTGTGTGATTGATCGCGGTAATATTACTTTTCATGACAAAGTAAAAAATTGTCAGGATAGTGGAGGAGTTGGTGCCGTTATCATCAATAACGAAGCAGGTGTACTTCGCGGAACATTAGGAGACAGCAATGCCACCAGTATTCCAGCGGTAGGTGCCGCGCTTGAGAATCGTGCGGCAATTATTGCTGCGACTAACTTGAATATTTCAATTAAGTCGGGCGATTATGGTTATATGTCAGGCACTTCCATGGCGACTCCCGGTGTTGCCGGTGTGGCTGCGCTGGTTTGGTCTAATCACCCATCTTGTACCGGTACTCAAATCAGAAATGCTTTAAAAGCAACCGCGTTTGATGCGGGTGATGCAGGTAAAGATGACAAGTTTGGTTACGGTATTGTAAAAGCGAAAGATGCGAGCGACTACATCACCGCGAATGGTTGTGACGGCACAGGAAACGGTGGCGGTGGAAACAACGACAGCGTTTTGACAAACAGAGTTTCGGTTACTGCTAGCGGCGCTAAAGGCAGTGAAACTCGTTTTACATTGGAAGTGCCTGCCGGTGCAACTGATTTAAAATTTGCCATCACCGGTACTGGTGGTAATTCGAGCGGTGATGCTGACCTTTATGTTAAATTTGGTTCTGCGCCAACAACTGCCATCGGCGACTACGATTGCCGTCCGTGGGTTGGTGGAAATGAAGAAACCTGTCTGGTTTCTAATGCTCAAGAAGGAACCTATCATGTCATGCTACACGGCTATGGTGATTTTGCGAATGTGTCGTTAACAGGCTCTTATACTGAAGGTGGCAGCGGCGGCGGTGCGGCGAGTTTTGAAAATGCCAATAACTTTTTTATCCCAGATAGTAATAGCACAGGTATTACGAGTTCTATTGTTTCCACTCGAAGTGGCGCGTCTAATACCGTGACTGTTGATGTCGATATTATCCACACTTACATTGGTGACCTGACGGTTGACTTAATCCATCCTGATGGAACCGTGTATAACTTGCATAATCGCACCGATGGCTCAGCGGATAATATTATCAGGCGGTATTCTGTAGATGTAGGAAGCAAGGATTCTGCAGGCACATGGAAATTGAGAGCGAGAGATTCTGTGAGTAGTGATACTGGTTATATCGACCGTTGGAAGATTTCATTTCAATAGTATCTAATTGAAAGTGCGGATTTATAAATTCGATTGAGTCAGATTAAAACGGTCCTTTGTGGGCCGTTTTTCTGTTATTAATTAAATAATAGTTTCATGGTAAAGTCAGCTGCGCGAAATCAATTGTTGATTCTTTAAAGATGAAAGTTTATTTTGTTGAAAGGATTCGCGTTATTCACACGATGAGTGGCAGGAAATGGAAAACATGAGGGATTCATTGATTATTATGAAAAAGATAAAAAAACACTCTATAGCGATTCTTGCCTTTGGAATTTTGCTTGTCTTGTTATTTAATTATTTTTCAGAAGAAGATAAGACTGAGCCAACAGAGAAAACGCTTACCTTTAATAAAAAAACAAGCAAGTCGGAAGCGACAACTGCCGAAAGGATTGTTACCGCAGCAGCGACACCTCTTTTTCAGCAATTGGAAGATTGCCTGCCAAGTAATGACAAATTGCAAAAAAGCCGGTACGCCTGGAGCAAGCAGCGCAATAAGTACTTTGAAGAAATGACCCGCACCGTTAACTCGGAAGATTTAACGCGAGCGATGATACTTATCGAGGGCAAATATAAAGCAATAGGGATGAGATTGTCGTTTTCGAAAAGAGGGTATCGTACTGAAACTGAAAAAAATCAATTTTATGCCAAAAGAAGAGAAATGAGGGAAAGTTTTGGTGAAGAATTCTTTAATGGCAGAGAATTGAATTGGGAATTTATATTTTCGTTGCCTTACAAAGAAAGAAACGAGTTTTTAACTCATTTTGGGCCGGAAGCTGAAGAGGTCAGAAATTTAATAAGAACGAGTCGCACAAAAGAGAATATCAAGGAAGTTATAGAAATTTCAAAGAATTTGTCGAAGGTTTATTTCGGTGTGAGAGTTTCTGAGCAATATGCTGACAACCTATTTGAAACCTTGTTTCTAGAATCCAGGATTGATTTATTAGAACATTACTTGGCAGCTGGTGGAAAAATAAGAACTGGCGAGTTTGGATTGAATGTATTGGAAAAAATGATGCTGTTCACTCCGTTTAAACAGTTAGAGTCACGTGAAGCTGAAATTAAAAAGTTGTCGAGTTTGGGAGTTAAAGTTCGATTTAATGAGTATCGCGACGGTGCTCTAGAGTTTGGGCAGTTTTTGACTCATATTTCAAGGATGTATTTTCCAGAGATACAAAAGTATAAAGATATTGGTTTTCAATTTGAACAAGCTCAAACGGTCGAACAGTTAACAGCAGATGGTCAAGTTCAGCAAATCTCCAAGTTAATTGAAGAAGATAAAAATAAATTTTTAAAAGGCGAGCTAAAAGCTGAAAGCCTGGATAGTTATATTGAGTGTAGTAGTAAAAAGGACGTCGCCCAAAAGGTTATTTATGATGAGCAGGTGACAGCCGACGTACAGGCGTTAATCAAGGAGTATCACAACGACTTCGAAGAACTAAGTAAGCAGCTATTCGAAATCGAACCAGGACTCAATGACTGCCATAACCAACAAATGTATCGAGTTGAGTCGCACCACACCTTTATCAAGCCTGAAGTCAGTACAAAAATTTTAATGAAGGTTAGAGAAAGCGGAATTTATGCCGGGATTGAATTCGCTCGAAGTTTAGGCGTCAGTGAAAAAGATATGGGGGAGATGTTTTGGAGTATCGTCGAGACTTCACCACAACACGCCCGGGTAATGTTAGAACATGGTATTTTTCCTTCCAATGTCGTGGGTACTCAATTAGGTAAAGCAAAACCAGAGGTATTTTCATTGTTGCTCGAGTTTGGTTTCAGTTTTGACAGCGATAATAAAAATTTGAGAACTCTGGTTGAGGCGGCTGCTGCGTCCTGTAATGCACCATTGGTAGAAGAGCTTTTTCGATTAAATTCCACTTACCAGCTTAGTGAATACCGCTCAGACGCACTCGCGATTGCGCTCAGGGAACCTGGTTGTTACGGCAGAAACGTAAGTCAAATGAGAATCAACTTGCTTAAGGCTGTACTCAAGTTTAACCCTGAAATTAAGGACTACCATTTGCGCCGAGTTGCTGAAATCAGGCTAGCAAATATTTCGGACTATAAGAAAATTATAGGAGAAATCCCCGCCTTAAAAATTGGCAGCGATATTGAGCCAAGTGGTGTCGTTTGTTCACATCTAGTCTTTCCAAATGGTGATCAGACGATGCACAAAGGTATTCGGGTGAACTAGCTGTTTAAAAGCTGATATTTTTAGTTCTAGTTCGGCTTAACTTTTACTTCCATTTCTGGTGGATATCCACCGGGATTCTGCGAAACTTCCAGGTGTATTTGTGTGTATTTATGGTGCAAACCTTCACCGAGTTTTACCTGGAAAATAATAGCGCGGTCATTTTTTATTGTGAACAATGCTCTTCTGCTGGGAAGATTAATGTTGAATATGTGGTCTAGCTGATATTCAGCGGTCAGCTCAATCTCCAGGTCGGCATCAGGTATGTTGGGGACCGTGTAAAACATGATTTGAAAACGATCAAGATCGGCTACTTCTAAGTTCTCGGGCGTTACATTAAATGAGCCATCTTCCCTAACAATGCTGATGCTTTTCATCTGTGCAAGTGTATTTTCTGCAGTCATAATTTCCTCCGTTGAGTGAGAGCAATTGAGGTAGAGCTATACAAGTATTTGCCCGATTTTTGACAATGCTTTTATTACGCTAATTCAGCGCGCTTTAAAGTATAGCAGAGATAACTACAGGCTTTATTATTGTAAAGCCAGTAGATTCAACAGAGTGGATTTTTGATAGCAAGAAGTAAAACTAAATATCGAACCGCTGGGAACTAGATTGTGTTAAAAAACAAAACTATTTCTATCTCCTGGTCGACTTTTGTCGCCGCTTCAGTTGGCCCTTACCAGCAAGTCGAAGCATCCGCTGAAATGAAGGACATTCTAAGTGACTTGGTGCTGGACAGTCAGCTGCGTGCAGCAGCCCGTCACGCATGGCTTTCAATTGTTGAATATTTTCGTCTAATTCTGCAGCCTTGGCTAAAAGTTGTTCTCGATCAATCTCCGGACCTTCCGCCGTAAACATCGCAGAAATTTCTTCGAGCGAAAAGCCTGCACTTTGACCAAGCGCTATTAAAGCGAGACGTTGTAGCACATTAGAATTAAATAAACGGCGCAAACCGTGTCGCCCGGTTGATTGAATAAGCCCTTTTTCTTCATAAAAACGCAGCGTTGATGGCGGTAATCCAGACTGTCTGGCGACTTCACCAATATCGATAATCGTTGTTTGTGTCATTTTATCTTGACCTCAAGTCAACTTGAAGTTGTATGGTATCGATAGAAATAGGCCGTTGCAATGATAACGGCGGTTTAATTCATCAGCGATTTTTGAAGGAGTGATTATGGACACTAATTTTTGGCATCAAAAATGGAAAGAAAATGAGATTGCTTTCCACCAACCCTCGGCTAACCCGTTACTCGTTAAATATTTCCAAAAACTTTCACTTGCAAAAGGTTCTCGTGTATTTGTGCCGCTGTGTGGCAAAACACTGGATATGGCGTGGTTACTGGCCAATGGCTATCGAGTGGTTGGATCTGAATTAATTGAAACTGCCGTTGAACAATTGTTTTCTGAGCTTGGTGTAGAACCGAAAATATCGATCATTGGAAAACTAAAGCACTACCGTGCGAAAGACATCGATATAT
Source organism: Aliikangiella coralliicola (assembly GCF_007004725.1). Classification (GTDB taxonomy): domain Bacteria; phylum Pseudomonadota; class Gammaproteobacteria; order Enterobacterales; family Kangiellaceae; genus Aliikangiella; species Aliikangiella coralliicola. The sequence goes on from NZ_ML660160.1 coordinate 146,795, forward strand.
TGGTTGGTGATTTTTTCGATCTATCTCAAGCAGATCTTGGACTTGTCGATGCGATTTATGACAGAGCTGCCTTAGTCGCACTTCCTGAAGAGATGCGAAAACACTACGCTGCTCATTTGGTAGAGAGCTCTAATGGTGCTCCTCAGCTTTTGCTTTGTTATGAGTATGATCAAAGTTTAATGGAAGGCCCACCGTTTTCAATTAGTGGGAAAGAAGTAAGTCGACACTATCAAGAAAGCTATGAGTTAGAGAAACTTGAAAGTGCCGTTGTCGCCGATGGATTGAAAGGGTTGAGTGATGTTAAAGAGAATGTCTGGTTGTTGCATCAGTCATTGTGAAAAAGCTGATCAGGAACCATAGATTTTATCAGTGGGCTCAAAAAGCCTTGAAAAATCGATGCTCTGATTTTCAGCGCTGCAACAAAATGTAACTATTAAAGAACGCGTAACATCAAATTCGCTAGAACCAAAAAGCCAGTATTGCTGTCTGTAAGTGAAGGACATTCAACAGTCAGCAAAATAAATTGAGCGAATGATGAAAATTGATAATCTTGGAAAAGTATATACAGCGATAATGGCAATCTACTTTGTTGTTTCGGGATTCAACGCATTGATGGATATCGATTCAAAGCTTGCCAGAATCGGCCTGAGCGCAGTTGATCTGGACGGCAAAGTTGCCTTTATTCTCATTTATTGCAGTCTTATGGTGGGCATTGGTATAGCGCTGGCCTTAATATTTTATTTTAGTAAAACCTGGATTTATTCTGCTATTTTGGCAGTGACAATCGTCTCGTCTTTTATTGCCTTCAGGCTGCTAGGCTCAATTATGCTTGGCGCTATGAGCAGCACCCAAATTTCCTTTATTTTAGTTGAATTGATTGAAGTGGCCGTTGGATTATTGCTGATTATTAAGTCACGTCAGGTGCCCCGAGTGTATGCCGGGTAAAATAAGCTGGATTAAATAATCACTTTGTTTTTTAAGGGAGTTGTTTGAATTTTGTACTAAACTTATCTTATACCGCGATAATTAAACTCTATTTTATGTCAGTTGCAGTAACCTAAATGCCCACATTAATAGCTTTGTTTCTGCCTAATACTGCTGTGTAGTGTATTACCAAAGAGACTGAGATGAGCAATTCAAACCTATCAAAATCCGAGTTATTGCAGGAAATCAATCGATTAAAGAGCGAGCTGGCTTCTCTTAAACGGACGACAGAAAAACGAACTGAAGAACTTCTCGAGAACGAGCAACGGTTTGTCTTAGCAATGCGTGGCGCTAATGATGGCCTGTGGGATTGGAATTTGGAAACCAATGAAGTCTATTACTCACCACGTTGGAAGAGTATGCTCGGTTATGAGGAGAATGAACTCGAGGGCACGCTGGATACCTGGGCAAGTTTGGTTCATCCTGATGATAAAGAATGGGTACTGGACAAAGTTCAAGATTATTTAGAGGGCCGAGCGGATTCTTTTGAAGTTGAAATGCGTATGCGTCATCGGAATGGCAAGAATATATTTGTTTTATCGCGTGGTTTTCTTGTGGTTCGCGAAGTTGATAACAAACCCTTTCGCATGGTCGGGACTCATGTCGATATTACAGAACGCAAGAAAGCAGAAGCGTTAAATATTAGTCACGCTGAAATTCTGGAGATGATAGCAATTGGGCATCCCACCAGTGAAATCTATGATGCGATTGCGTTAATGTATGAAAAAAGACACCCTGGAATGCGTTGTTCGATGCTCGAGTTACATGGTAATAAACTCCTGCACGGAGGAGCGCCGAGCCTGCCGAAAGAATATTGTGAAGCGTTAAATGGCCTGGAATTCGGTTCCAATGTCGGTTCATGCGGTACCTCGACCTTCACAGGCGAGCGCGTTCTGGTTGAAGATATCTCGGCTGATCCCAAGTGGGAAAAAATTAAAGAACTTGCACTTCCCCATGGCCTGCGTTCTTGTTGGTCTGAACCTATCAAAAGCTCTTCAGGGAAAGTATTAGGTGCTTTTGGTATGTATTACGATTTTCCTGCATTGCCGAATGAGGAAGAGCTAAACGATCTTAAATCAGCAGCGAGACTGAGCGGGATTGTAATGGAGCGGGAACAAACACAAAAGAAAATTCGCGAACTGGCCTACACTGACGAACTAACCGGGCTTTCCAGTCGAGCCCGTTTTTATATGCACCTCAAAGAATTAATTAAGGCGTCGCTCAGGCGCAATCACCGGTTTGGTCTTTTATACATTGATTTAGACGATTTCAAAGGAGTTAATGATAGCCTCGGCCATGACACCGGCGACTTATTGCTGAAGGAAATTGGAGACCGTTTAGCAAGTACATGTCGTGATGTTGATTTTGTTGCTCGGCTCAGCGGAGATGAGTTTTGTGTTCTGGTTGAAGAAATCAGTGATGATTATAACGCGGCGAGTGTAGCCCAAAGGTGCCTGGAATCCATTGGCCAGCCTGTTGAGTTTGATAGCAGAAAATTGATCCCTGCTTGTAGTATTGGTATTGCTCATTTCCCAGACGACGGTGCTGATCTCTCGACTTTATTGAAGGCTGCAGATACCTCTCTTTATGAAGCGAAGGAAAAAGGCAAGAATCAGTTTGCATTCTATAAACCTGAATTGACTCAGCGAGCTGAATATCAGTTCCAGGTAGAAAAATATCTGCGCGAGGCTATCGAAAAGCGACAACTGTCACTGGTGTATCAACCTCAGGTCAATATTTCTACCGGTAAAATTACAGGCGTTGAAGCGCTGTCACGATGGCACCATCCTGAATTAGGTCAAGTGCCTCCTGCCGAGTTTATCGCCATCGCTGAAAAGATTGGAATGATCAAAAAGCTGACTGAATGGGTGTTAATGACAGCTTGCCGCCAGGCATTGGCCTGGCGAGAACGAGGTTTTGCAGATTTGCGAATTGCTATCAATATTCCTCCAAGTCAACTTGCCGAAGAAGACTTTGTTCCGGCGATCAAAAACATCATTGGTGAGACTGGAATTTCTTCGAGTGATCTTGAGTTGGAAGTGACTGAAAATATTGTGCAGACAGGCCAGGAAAATCTTTCCGTGATTAAAGATTTGAAAGCAAGAGGTATTCTGTTCGCCATAGACGATTTTGGAACGGGTTACTCTTCTTTAGCCTCTCTTAAACATCTAGAAGTGGATTGTTTGAAGATAGATAATAACTTTATCAATGGTATGCTTGAAGATAATGATATTTTGGCCATTGTTGAATTTATGATTGAGTTTGGAAAAAAACTAGGTTATGAAGTTATCGCGGAGGGGGTGGAGTCGGTGGAACAGCTTGATACTCTAAAGAAGTTAGGTTGTGAAACCGTGCAAGGATATTTATTTAGCGAACCCGTTAGTGGTGATGAGATCGATAAACTATTAACCCAAAAGAAAGTTGGTCTTAAATAATAAATCTATTTTTTTAAACTGAGTGGAGAGAATATGAAAGCAGCTGTATTTAATCAATACGGTTCACCAAAAGTGCTTCAACTTCAAGAAGTGGAGAAGCCAACCCCCAAAGATAACGAAGTGCTTGTGAAAATACATGCGACTGCTGTTAATGATTATGACTGGAGTATGATTCGAGGTAAGCCTTTTCTGTATCGACTTATGTTTGGTTTGTTGCGACCCAGGAAAAATATACCAGGAATGGAGCTGTCGGGAGTGGTTGTATCGACTGGGAAAAAAATGACTTCATTCAAAGCTGGCGACGCCGTTTACGGCGATATTTCTGAGCATGGTTTTGGTAGTTTCGCAGAGTATATTTGTATTGATGAAAAAGCCTTAACATTAAAGCCTAATAATATGAGTTTTGAAGAAGCTGCCTCAATCCCTCATGCAGCTGCATTGGCGCTGCAAGGATTGGTTGATATCGGTCAGATTCAGAATGGACTGAAAATTTTAATCAACGGCGCCGGTGGCGGTGTCGGAACATTAGGACTACAACTTGCTAAGTTATATTGTGCCGAAGTAACAGGTGTCGACTCGGGCGATAAGTTGGAAATGATGAAGTCAATTGGTTTTGATTACACAATAGATTATCAAACAGAAGACTTTACTAAAAGTGGGCAGCGCTATGATTTGATCCTTGATACCAAGACTAATCGTTCGACGTTTAGCTATCTTCGTTCACTAAAGCCAAATGGAAAGTATGTTACCGTCGGAGGAAAGTTACCTCATCTTTTACATGCGTTGTTTTTTCGTCGTGTGATACATTTATTTAGTCGTAAAAGAGTGCATATTATTGGTTTGAAAACGAACAAAGATTTAAATTACATCAATGAGCTTTTTGAGTCAGAAAAAATTAAGCCCATTATTGATGGCCCTTATCCTTTGAGCGAGGCCGCCATTGCAGTGCAGCGATTTGGCAAAGGTGTACACAGAGGGAAAGTTGTAATCTCAATCTAAAGTTGAATTCAAATTAAAGCAAAAATAATTATTCAAATATCCGATCAAATATCTGACTATCTGGTTACTTCAAAGGTTATAAAGTCATAACATTGAATGCATAGTTTTTCGTGCAATGGGGAAATTATTGACTAAAAAATAAAGCGGAAATGAACTTTTCAATTCAGTGTTGTCTGTTTATGTGAGAGTTAAATTTTTATTGTTCAAGTTTTTTTCAGTTCGATCAGAGTATTACGAGTATCAAACTTGGTTAGGGACATTGTTGGTTATGGACATTGTTGGTTGGGGACACTATTGGTTAGGGACATTGTTGTTTAGGGATTGTTGGTTGGAAGAATTATCGTTTGAGGGAATTATTGATTGAGGGTATTCGTATATTAGCTTATTAAGCACTCTGTCGTTTTGAATGATTGATCAGCTTTCAAGTGTTGGTCTGGAGGGGAATACCCGTTTCGACCAACTGGGTCAATTTTTCGCTAGTTTTATCACAGCGAGCAGTCTGCCAATGCAATTGCCCCAGTGGTCGATTTTTAGTGCTTAAAGATTTTTAGCATTTTAAACAAAAAACAATTCAAAGTTTTTCGTTAAATGATTCAATAGCACACTTGTTACACTTTACCAATAATGCACAGTATTGTTTCGGTAGTTGACAAACTTACCAACGTATTGGCATTCACCAACCGAACGATATTCGGCGCCCTTAAATCCAACAAAGTCATAAATCTCTACTAATTGCCAAGTGCAGTTATCCCCGGCAGTTACTGTTCCGGAAAAGCTGAATACGGACGCAACTAAGGCTATTAATCCACATCTCAATAATTTTTTCATTTTTTTGTTTCCTGTTAATTAAAATAAAAATTTAGAGTGCGGTACTTTCGTCCAATGTTATTCTCACTGATTATTATTATCTCAAATTCAGAATTGCGAATTAGTCGATAAACACAATTCTGCCTGCCACTATATCGTTAAATAATAGTCAGCTCAAATGACAGTTTTTTTCTAGTTTTAATACGAGGATTTCCTAATGTTAGCTGAGTACTTTTTGTTCTGTTTTTTGCCATAGATCAGTGTTCGACGGGTAGATAATGATATTTTGTCTTTTTGTTAGCTGAAGCAAATGATAGATTGAGCGATTAGGACTTTTATCTTGTTAGGAAAAAGTGATATTTAAGAGAATAATAATTAATACACTCAAAAACGAGCAGATAAATGTTATATTGTAGTCGAGATATCTGGGGCAAATAGCCTATAATAAAGGTTTCGGCTACTTCAATATCAACTTTAACTTAAACAATTTTATTCCACATCTATGATTCTGCTTATTATCTACGTATTGGTAGCGCTTATTTTCTCTTTTCTCTGTTCAATTGCCGAAGCGGTATTACTGAGTGTGACTACTGCGCATATTTCGGTTTTGGAAAAAGACAATAAAAAGACGGGGACCATACTTAAATCGCTCAAGTCTGATATTAACAAACCGCTGGCTGCGATTTTAACATTAAACACGATAGCGCATACTACAGGAGCGGTTGGAGCCGGCGCTCAGGCAGCTGTTGTATTTGGAAGTGCTTACGTTGGAGTCGCGTCGGCCTTCTTGACTTTATTAATCCTCATCTTTTCGGAGATCATTCCAAAAACATTGGGCGCGAGCTACTGGCGCGAGTTAGCGCCTGCTACCGCCCACGGTTTAAAATTTATCACCTGGTTGTTGTTTCCCTTTGTTTGGTTATCTGAAAAAATTACCGGTGGTATGGTGAGTGACAGTTCGTTAACCGGTTTTAGCCGCGAAGAGTTTACGGCAATGGCTGAGTTGAGTGCTAAGGAAGGGCAAATAGCTGATGACGAATCAAAAATTCTCAAAAACCTTTTGTTGTTTAGAAACTCCAGTATAGAAAGTGCGATGACGCCGAGCACCGTGATTTTCTCTTTGTCCGATGAATTGCTTGTTGAAGAATTTTTTCATAAATATGATCAAACACCTTTCTCTCGAATCTTGATTTATAGTGGCGATAAAGAAAATATCAATGGATTTGTGATACGGCGCGATCTGTTGCTCGCTCAGGCGCGTGGAAACGGTAAGAGCAAATTAAAAAAATACCATCGTAGCATTGGTGCACTACTGAATACGTCATCTTTGTCACATACCTTTAGCGAGTTACTGCGTCAGCGCGCGCAGATCCTTTTGGTGGTTAATGAATATGGCACGGTTAAAGGTATTATCACTTTAGAGGATTTGTTCGAGACCTTGCTGGGGCTTGAGATTATTGACGAAAATGATGAAACGGCGGATATGCAGCAATTGGCGAAAAAAAATTGGGTGCAAAAAGTGGCAAAGAAAGGTTTTAAAGTCGATGATTAACAAAGCGTCGGTGATACCTACCGACGCCAGGTATTAAATGTTCTTTTTGTTTCGTGACCAGAGTTAGCATCCTGAGCTTAATATTCCAGACCTGATGTTCTAGATCTGATATTCCTGACCTAATATTTCAGACTTAATATCCTAATTTTTCATCCCAGTAGGGCTTGTCACCAAAGTGTGAACAGACATAATCAATAAAGGCTCTTACCTTTGGAGCAAGCAATCGAGAGCTTGGGTAAACAGCCCAAATAGCGGTATTGGAAATTAATGGGTAGTCTTTGAGTACCTGGACTAAGCTGCCGTTATGTAAGTGTTTATAGGCACTCCAGGTTGAATTAATGGTTATCCCAAGTCCATTTACGCAAGCGTCGCGAATCACTTCGCCGTTGTCAGCCCGAAAGTTCCCTTTGGCTCTAATATTGATGGAACCTTTGGGTGTTTGAAATCCCCAGTTTTCAAGGCCCATTAAGTTAATGCATTGATGATGCTTCAATTCTTCAGGTGAACCCGGCGTTCCAAATTTTGATAAGTAATCGGGTGACGCGCAAACGATGCGGTCATCTGGCGCCAACTTGCGCGCGATCAGGGTGGAATCTTTCAGTTCAGAGTTACGAACAGCAATATCAAAACCACCCTCAACTAAGTCGACAATTGTGTCTGAGAGGCGAAAATCGACATTAAGATTTGGATATAGCTTGAAAAATCCGGTGAGTGCCGGTAGCAAATGCATTCGCCCAAAAGATGCTGGTGCCGCTACTCGTAAGGTGCCACTCGGTGATGTATTGCCCGCGCCGACAGAGGCGCGAGCTGACTCAACGCTTGAAAGCACGTCTTCAGCGTGAGGTAAAAAAGCTGCACCTTCTTCTGTTAATGAAACTTTGCGCGTGGTGCGGTGAACCAGGCGAACCCCAAGGCTATTTTCCAATTTGTTGATATGAGCGCTAGCCACCGCTGGTGATAAGCCTAGCTCCTGGCCTGACTGGCTGATGTTATGGGTGGCGGCAATCCGAACAAAAAGCCTGAGATGTTCAATATTCATGATTCTCAACCAAATTTATTATTATCAACAAAATCTAAAAAGTGATTCTTTATTTTAACCTATTATCAATTTAATTGTGAGTAAATATAATAATAACAATCAACTAGACTCGAGAACAAATTATGAAAGCAATGATAGTTAAACAATTTGGCGGCCCTGAAGTTTTTGAAGCTGCCGAGCTTCCTAAACCTACTATAAAAAGTGGTCATCTACTTGTACGAGTTGCAGCGACAAGTGTTAATACGGTGGATACAATGATTCGTCAAATGGGCGAAGAACTGCCAATTGCGCCGGCGCTTCCTGCGGTTCTTGGGATGGACTTTGCTGGTGTTGTTGAAGAAGTCGGCGAGGGCGTGACGGGCTATGCTGTGGGTGATGAGGTTTATGGCTGCGCCGGCGGTCTGGCTGATTTACCGGGAACTTTGGCTGAGTGTATTGTCGCCGACGCTCAGTTAGTGGCTCGTAAGCCGAAAAATTTATCGATGCGCGAAGCTGCGGCGTTACCCTTAGTAGGGATCACTGCGTATGAAGGTTTAATGAGAGCCGGTATTGTGCAAGGTCAAAAAGTATTAGTTCATGGCGGCTCGGGTGGTGTCGGTCACGTTGCATTACAAATTGCGCGTTACTTGGGCGCAGAAGTCTATGCCACTGGCGGAGGTGACAAGCAGCTGAGTTTGATCAGCGAGCTTGGCGCAAAAGCGATCAACTATAAAACAGAAACTGTGACTGATTACGTTGCCAAACATACTGATGGCGCTGGATTTGATATTGTTTTTGATTCCGTGGGTGGCGCCAATATGATTAATTCGTTTGAAGCCGCTGCGCTCAATGGACAGATTGTATCAACCGTTTCTTTGGTGGAGCTTGACCTTTCGTTGGCACATTTTAAAGGACTATCTTTACACGTGGTTTTTATGCTCATTCCAATGCTTCACAATCAAAAACGGCAAGAGCATGCACAAATTCTTAGCCAGTTGACTGAAATTGTTGAAGCTGGAGGATTGCGTCCTGTATTAGATGAAAAACATTTTTCCCTTGCCGAAGTTGGTCAGGCGCATAACCGTTTAACAAGCGGCGAAGGAATGGGAAAAGTCGTTGTTGAAGTAAAGTAGCGACTAGGTTGTGTGGTATTAATACGGCTTGAATGGGAAACACCGATGAAAAAAACGATTCTTATCACTGGGGCCACCGATGGCATCGGTTTGGCGACAAGCAAAATGCTGGCGTTAAAAGGCCACAATATTCTGATACACGGACGTCGTTCAGAAAAGTTAAATAACGTCGAACAAATGCTTACCGAGTTACCCAATGCCGGAACTATTAAAAGCTATGTCGCAGATTTGTCTCGAATTTCTGATGTTGTTGCTTTAGCCGATTCGATCCGTTCATCGAATGAAAAACTCGATGTGTTGATTAATAACGCCGGTGTTTTTAAAACGAGTAGTCCAACAACGCAAAATGGGCTTGATGTCAGATTTGTTGTCAATACCATCGCGCCCTATTTATTAACTAAGAAGCTGACAAATTTGCTGGGCGCGTCAAGCCGTGTGATTAATCTTTCTTCTGCTGCTCAGGCTTCTGTGAATATTGAAGCCCTGGCCGGTCGAACTCAACTATCGGATATGGATGCCTATGCTCAAAGTAAGCTCGCTATTACTATGTGGACTCGAAGCCTGGCGCTGAGCAATAAAAGTCAAGGGCCGGTAATGATTGCAGTTAATCCCGGCTCAATGCTTGGCAGTAAAATGGTACAGGAAGGTTTTGGTGTCGCTGGTGGTGATTTAAATATCGGCGCTGAAATATTGATGCGGGTTGCCCTTGATGATGAATTTCTTGCCGCTAATGGAAAATATTTTGATAACGATTCAGGAAAGTTTTCTTCTCCCCATTCCGATGCGATGAACCCGCAAAAATTGGAACAGCTTATCCAGTCTATAGAAGCAATTTTAAAAAAATTCTGACAAGAGAGAAAATTTAAATAACCGTCGACATTTTTCAATTTTTGTTGGATGATTTTTTTTTTCGCTAGTCTAATCCGCTGAGAAACTCACAAGTTTGCTGTGTCCGGACTTGTTTGTCCGAACCTGTTTGATTTTTTATCTCAAAAATATTATAAGTCAGCTTAAATGGAAAAAGTCCGCTATGTTAGTGAGGAGTTGGCTATAATCGGTATGCCGATTATAAACGATTCAAATGTCAAAGCGAGTCAAAGCGACGTAGGAAAATTGCCAATCGTTATTACACACTAAAATACCTGAGTTCTTATCCCGAATTCAGGTTAAAAAATTAACTCACGGGCTAGAGGATGATCAGGATGACAACTATCAATGGAAAGCCGACTTATTTTTTCTTTGTTTCACTCGCAGTGTTTTCGTTGTCCTTTCAGGCGAACGCATCAACACCTGCGAGTTCAAAACAGCATTACGCTAATTTTGTCGTATTGGGACAAGCCCCTGACGGTAACAATATTGCGCTTGCGCGAACAGTGATTGACGAAGCGGTTTTTTGCCCATCCATTTCGAAAGTGGGTAAAGGGCAAAAAAGTTTTCCCATGATCCCAAGAGAAAACCCCAATCACTTTTCTGTGATTGTGTGTGAAGCGCTCATTAATTTTGATGTGAGATACCAAATTAATTTTAGTGATACAGCGATAAAATTGCCTGTGGCGAAATCTAACCCCAAAAATATTCAAGTATTCGGAGATACCGGTTGTAAATTAGCAAAGCCCGGCAAGGCAGGGTGTGCGTTAGGAACAGCTGCAGAACCATTTAAGTCGCTTGCTGATGCCGGTGCGAAAGAAAATCCAGATGTAGTTCTGCATATGGGAGATTACAATTATCGTGGCACTTCGGGGGATGTTTATTTCACTCAAAAAAATTCAAGTGGTCAGTTGGAGCAAGTAAAACAATGGACTTACGACGCTGGCGACGGTAGTACTCAGGGGCAACACTGTGAGCAAGATGGCGCAATACCTTTTTATAGCCAGTCTGCAGCTAACTCGAACTTTCCTGATATTTGGCGTAACTGGCATGACGATGTCTTTAAAGCCGGTAAAAAGCTGATGGCGGCAGCTCCCTGGATTGTTGCGCGAGGTAATCATGAGTTATGTAGTCGGGCTGGGGCGGGGTACTTCTATTTTTTAGACCCCCATTCAAATCTGGTTGCGGGAAGTCAGCAGCTGAGTTGTCCTGCACCAAAGCTTAATCAAAGTGCGTTAGATAATACGATTCAGATCCCAAGTTATAAAGTGAGTTTCAAAAATCTGGATGTTGTTGTCATTGATTCGGCGAATGCTTGCGACAGTTATGCTGATTCTCCATTTACTGCTGTTTATAAAAAAACTTTCGAAGAAGTTGAAAAACTGGCAACTAATAAACCGACCTGGTTGATGGGCCATCGCCCAATTTGGGGAATAACCGAGTATTACTCAAGTGGTAGTACTGGGTGCACCAGTCAGAATCAATATGGATGCGTTAACCAGATGATGCAAGCGGCAATCAAATTGTTACCGACAAAGGCATTGCCATCAACAATAGAACTCGTATTGGCTGGACATATGCATCGCTTCCAGAGTGTAAGTTTCGCCAACAGTTCGCGACCGCCACAATTGGTGATCGGCTCCAGTGGTGTTGCGTTAGACAGCTCTCCGCCAAATGGTCAATTAACGAGTAATATTGATGGATTACCGGCGCAGGTTTTAACCACCAACAATAAAATTCAAAGTAAAGGGAAAAATTATGATGCTTTCGGTTATTTACGAATCAAACTTAAAAAGTCCGGCGATTGGAAAGCCTTGTTAGTCAACCCTCCTAAAAAAATTACTGTCGCCAGATGCTCAAGCCAGCAAAATTTACAACTGGGGGTGTGTGAATTTTCCGCAGGGATTTCTGCACCAGACTAGTTGTTGTCTACACCGCTGATCTGGTCGCTTATCCAGCATTGGTTGACCAGTCAGCGACTAAAGCCTGGCTGTTAGCTGATAGACTCATCACTGATAGAAAAGCGTTAATAGTTCATTCCGACAAATTAAGAATTCGAGCATCACCACTAATCAAGTGGAATAATCGCCAAATAAGTCAACTGACTTAAGAATAAAGTATTTGCATTATCTGATTACATTTGTAATACTTTGGTTCGATTACGACTGTAATCTTGTTCAAGATAATCCCTTTGGAGATGCTATGCAAATCAGTGATTCAGAAAAATGTATTATGGATGTGTTGTGGAAGTCATCACCGCAAACCGCAAAATCAATCATTGCGAATCTGGACAAGTCATTAAACTGGCAAGATAAAACGGTTAAAACACTAATTAACCGATTGCTGAAAAAGGAAGCGATAGGGTTTCAGAAAGAAGGCAGGGAGTATCTCTACTTTCCCTTGCTTGAAGAAGAAGTTTACATCGAGCAAGCCAGTGAGAGTTTTTTGAAAAGGGTTTTTAATGGCAAGGTGAGTTCGTTTGTCGCCGCATTCGCGAAGCAAGAAAAATTATCCAATGAAGATATTGCCGAACTAAAAGCGTTGCTAGGCGATCTTGATGCTGAGGATGGGTCGAAAAAATGATGGAGCAGTTTGTTGATATTTTGATCACCAAATCAGTTGGCATGATGTTATTACTGATCTTAATCCTCGCGGCAAGACCTGCAATTTTAAGGTGGCTAAATGCGCATGTTGCGTATCAATTGTGGTTGATAGTACCTGTTTTTATTTTGCTTCCCGTTAACTGGATTGAAACCAACGTGATGCCGCAAGTGATGACTTTCTTTCCTGATGCTGATTTATCAATTCCGCAAATTCAGTCGGTCAATATTGAAGTTGATTCTCAATTCTCGGGACACTTACTTGCTATCTGGCTAGTTGGTGCACTGATGTCACTTTTCTTTTATGTAACACAGTATCGACGTTTATTACAGTCATTTAAAAAATCTGCTTATCAACTACCGACAGAATTACGGAAGCATCAATCGAATTTTAACTTCAATAATCTAAAAACAGTTAACACAAAATTAATTAATGTTCCTGCCATTCTAGGCGTCTTTAAACCCTATTTAATACTACCTGAAGGGTTTGAAAAGCTGACAGTAAATAGACAGGCTATAGTCCTAAGTCATGAGTTTTATCACTTGAGACGCAGAGACTATCAAGTCAATATGGTCAGAGTTTTATTTAAATGCATTTTCTGGTTTAACCCATTCATTTTTTGGGCGGACAAATATCTGGAGGCCGATCAAGAAATGTCTTGTGATTTAGGGGTGCTCCAATCGAGCGATGATTTTGGTGCAAGACAATACGGTGAAGCGCTGATTGATGCGTTAATTGGGTCAAATCAGTCCGGTTTAGTCAGTCAGTGGAATTATACTTCATTAATTAAGGAAAGAGTAAAAATGTTAAAAAATATCAAACAGAAAAAATGGCACAGTTGGGTAGTTGGCGTTTTTGCTATGGCGTCTATGTGGGGAGCAAGCAGCGTTATTGGAAACGAGACCAGTGTTGATACTGCTGTGACACCAAAAAAAATTATAGCGCCGCGGTATCCTGCGCAAGCAGCAATGGACGGTGTTGAAGGTTGGGTCAGATTTCAATTTGATTTAGAAAATGATGGTACTCCCGTCAATGTAAAGGTCATTGCATCTGAGCCTGAAGGTATCTTCAATGATGCTGCAACTGATGCCTTTTTACAATGGACCTTTATTACTGAGGATGGTGCGATGGAAAATCAACGATACACCATGGAATTTAAAACGGGTCAGTGATATGAAAAGAACGTCGGCTCATACTCAAACTGCGAGGCTTAAACAGATGGCCAGACGGTATCTGACAATTAGATGGATTGTAATTTGTTATCCGAAGCGGTCATAGATAAATTCCCTCTCCTAGAAGGAGAGGGCTAGGGAGAGGTTGAAAGCTTTGGAGTTTAGATAGAACAAGAGCTTTAAACGTCGGCTCATATTCAAACTGAGAGGCTTAAACAGATGGCCAGGCGGTATCTGACAATTAGCTGGATTGTAATTTATTATCCGAAGCGGTCATAGATAAATTCCCTCTCCTGGAAGGAGAGGGCGAAAGCTTTGGAGTTTAGATTATACCTGGGAGAACTTAGGCTTTTTTCCCCTTTCCCCAACCCACTCCTGGTGGGAAAGGAGGTTAACAATCAACGTCTCCATCGGGGGAATTGCCACTGCTAATGTCAGATGCTATCTAGACCGAGATTTATAAGTGTAAGAATCAATCACACTTCCCCAATTGATGTGCTCACCAAACTACCTTATGGAAGTGTTCAAAAGCACTGGAACGACTTTTATTTTTATTGATGTTTCTAGTGTAAAAAATACTTTATAAATTTATTAGATGCTCACTTTAAAAAAATTGTTTTTATTCTCTATTTGAGATAAAAAATAAAACAGTTTAAAAATCAATCACTTTACCCCTATTGATCTCGAATCGCTTACTTTGACAATGGACAATTGCTTACAGAGATAGTCGAGTTCTCCCCCTGTTATATCTCAAAATTATTTCGTTTAATAGCCCCACTTGATCGAGCGAAGGGAAGCAGTACAGCTGGTCAGGTTAATAATCCAATCGGATATTATCAATTTATCGTAAAGGAAACGAGACATGAAGAAACTAACCACTCTTACCGCCGCTATTTCATTTGCCTTGCTGGGACAGCATGCTATTGCAAAAGGTGGTATTAACATGGATGACATGCTAGGAAAGGCAGACCTGGTTATTCAAGGAAAAGTTGTCGATATTAGTTACAAAGATTCTGCGGAAGGACTGCCGCATACTTTTGTAACATACAAAGTTGACGAATTAATATCTGGCGCTACCGGACAAAAAGAAATTACTTTACGTTTTATCGGTGGACAAAAGAAAGAAGGCCATGTGATTCGCTACCTTTCTGTTTCAGATGTTCCCGAGTTTGAACAAGGGGAAAGTGACGTTTTATTTATCAGTAAAAACAATCAGGCAATTTGCCCATTGGTCAGTTGTAGCAAAGGCCGGTTTCGAAATCTAAGTGGTATTGTTGCTAGCGAAGATGGTCAACCATTGCTATTAACGGCTAATCAAACTTATGAATTAGGCCGTGAAAGTATGATTGGACAAATCGCGAGTACTAATCGTAAAGAAGGATTTTCTAAAGGTGTGAGTAACGTGCAAGGCGAATCTGCTGGTTCGGCAATGCAATCGAAAAAAGGCGCAGCAATGCTTGATGTTGTTAGCTTTGTGGCTAATCTTAAAGAGCGTGCCTACGCAATGAAGTCAAAAGGAAAAATCCGCCAGTCAATTTTCAAGTCAGCTAATATCAAGACTGACTTTTCTACTTCGCTATTCAAAGCGGCTGCGCCCAAGTCGGTAGCGAAAACACTCACCAGAGACGCACAACAAAAACAAGCACAAACTAATCGAAGTAAAAGTGACTTTGATCGCTGGGAAGAGGAAATGGTGCGCAAGAACGGGGGCGATCCCGTGATTACAAAACCACAGGGTCGATCAACTCTACGTAAGCAAAACTAAATTACCCAGTATCAAATTTTTTCTAAGTTAACTTTTTATATCACTTTTCCATTTTCAATCTTTCGGTGTTGATTCTCCGAAACGAAAATGAAGATATTAGAATTGGCTTATCAGAAAAAATATATTCAATTCAAACTTATTGAAGTTTGAATGGTAAAGGACAACTTTTTTTCGAGGACGAAATCATGAAACGATTAATTTTAACTGCGATAACTCTGGCCTGTTTTACTTTTATTTCACAGGTTGATGCAGCCGCATGGAGAACTTGTAACGGAAACAAAATTAAATGGGGCAGCAATACAAAAACGATGCGCGCCAGCAATGTAAGCTTTGCCGCAGGTGGGTCTTATCTGAGTGCATTGCAAACGGTGATTAGCCGCGTCAACGACAACCCTAGTAAATTTAATTTCAATTTGGTGACGGGCGATACTTCCGTTGGATTTGATAATGGACAAAATGAAACCTGGTTTACCAATGACGCGGCAGCATTAAATGGTGCGCCAGCCGTGGCATTTACCTGGAGCCACTGTTACTGGTTTTTTGGATGGCACTATGGCATTGATGAAGTCGACGTATTGTTTAATAACAATGTGAGTTACACCAGTTCGTCAAATAAATCTTCTTCAATTACTTATGGTGGTTCGTTCCGCCCATTCAGAACCACTGCCACCCATGAATTTGGACACGCAATGGGATTGCTCCATGAAAACCGCTACTACAATATAATGGGACAAGACTGGGATTTTATTCACGCCAATGGTAACAGTACGCGCGCATACCTGGGAGAAGATGCTGCCAATGGTTCAGTTATTCTGTATGGAACCACTACCGGAAATATGCAAGATGTTTCACTCGCACATCATAAATATCTTGGAACAAGTGGAGAGTACAGTACGCATCAGTCAACTCGGTTGTTGAATGGGGCTGGTGGAAACCTGGCGAGCTTTACCAATAGTGGAGAGCGCGTTTATCGAGTTAATAAAGGGCAAAGTGTGCGTTTGGAACTCACCGCAGAAAATAATGGTAAGTCGACTCAAAACCCACAGGTTGGATACTATATTTCTACCAACAATATTATTTCCACCGGTGATCAAAATATTGGAACAGGTTCCTTAACATTAACGCGCAATATTCCTTATACCTTTCAACGTTCGCTGACAATTCCTTCGAGTTTAAACTCTGGGCAGTATTACTGGATTGGTGCAGTTATCGATAATAATAATGCGATTGCCGAATCATCAGGCGTTAATAATGCGACATACCTGAGGATATACGTGAACTATTAATATTTGTCCTAAGCAGCAAATTATTAATTGAGGCCGACTACTAAGTCGGCCTTTTTGTGCATGGCTTTAAATTGAAAGATCTTTTTATTGACATATTCCTATATAGGAATATAGTATGGTTATGGCACGAACACGGACTACCTTTGACTCATTTAACGCAATAGCAGAACCCAAACGCCGGGAGCTGATAGAAGCGCTCGTGGGTAAAGAACTGACCGTTAGTCAAATTGTTGAAACCCTGGGGTGGAGTCAACCCATGGTCTCGAAACATCTTAGTGTTCTGAAACAAGTAAATCTGGTTTTAGAAAGAAAAGAAGGCCGATTTCGTGTCTATCGAGTGAACGCCGCTCAGTTGAAACCGATACAAGATTGGGTCATCCAGTTTGAGCAGTATTGGAGTAACAACTTGGATCACCTGGAAGACTATTTAAACAAAATTCAATCGAAAGAGGTGAAGGATGAGTAATGAAGTAAAAGTACAACCATCAATATTAACGCGTGAATATGACGCGCCGAGACAATTAGTTTTTGATGCCTGGACCCAGGTTGAACATCTAAAAAACTGGCAAAAACCTCAGCAAGGATTCACCTGTGAATATGTTGTAGACGACATTAGACCTGGTGGCTCGACACTACACAAAATGACTGCACCGAATGGATTTGAAATGTGGTTATTGACAAAGTTTGAAGAAATCAATCCACCTGAAAGCATCGTGTTTAGGCAATATATGTCAAATGAAGCCGGTGAAATTTTACCTAATCCACAAATGCCTAATTGGCCGAAAGAAATGCGAGCGACTATCAAGCTCGAAGAAGCGAACGGGAAAACTCAATTGCAATTTATCTGGGAGCCGGTTGAACCCACTCAGGAAGAAGCAGATGTATTTGACGCGTCACGTGCTGATCATGGAAAAGGTTGGGGAGCCGGACTGGACCAACTGACAAATTATCTTGGAAGTTTATAATTAATTTATTAATAAGTTCGTTAGAAATAACGAGAAATAATTTTAGTAATTTTTCCTTTCTGTTGCGCTCCGAATTAATCGGAGCGTTCTTTTATTCAATGATTAAACCTGCCTTAACCTAGTCATCAAAAATGCTGGAAATCACTATCCCTGCGACAACTGCTTCGAGCAATGGTGTTCTCACGTGACCACAGCGGGTACTGTGATAATGGGCGTGATAGTGTCCATAGTCATCGTAGTAACCATAGTCGAAATCATAATAGTTACCGTAGCGGTCATAGTATCCATAATATCGGCCATAGTATCGATCGTAGTAATCGCCGTGATGATGTGAATGTCCTGAATGATAGTGCCGACGCGAACGATGGCTGGAGTAATGACGAGAATTTGAATGAGAGTGGCTGCTCGCGTAGTACTTTCGATGCTTGTTGTTTTTACGTTTTTTGGCACTGTATTTCTTGTGTTTGTTCACATATTTTCTGTGTGATTTAGCATTGTGACGTTTAGAATAATGTGAATCTGAACGGTGTGATTTTGAATGATGAGAATGGCTTCTATGCTTCTCGGCACTATGCTTCGAATGATTACGATCTGAAGCCTGGCTGAATGTACTGAAGGCTAGAAATATGGTTAACAAGACGCTCGTTATCAATGATTTTTTCATGATTTCTTCCCGCTAATGAATATTATTGAGACTGGTATTTTAGAAACAGTCTATTGGGAGTAAGCTGAATGGTGACTGAAGAGATTTTAGATAATTGAAAACTACTGGTGGAACTAAATGTAAATAAGAGTTCCTGATGAGTGTCAACGTAAACGACTCTTGTCGTCTCGACCGCAGTGGAGAGATCTCCCAAAGGCATAGAGAGCTACACACTAAAATAAACCCGCTCAGGATTACCTTTTTTAGTTTGATTTTTTGTGGTATTCGCAGCTAGGTGCAAGTTTGTAGGAGATCTCTCCGCTGCGGTCGAGATGACAATGAGGAGTAGACTCTGTAAAGAGGGGGAAGTTAAGAGCACTTATTTAACTATAATATATCTGGTGAAAGTAAGCGGGTATTATTCAGTTTTAAATGAGCAGTCGGTTTGGTATCCAAGACTACTAACCATGTATTCATTAAGAAAAGGAGATTGAAATGAAAAATTCTGCTAAGCATATTGTGATTGCTATTGCGTTCGCTCTTATTTTAGTGGCAATAACGTTAACAGTCGGGTGGCTCTTCTATTCTGAAGCAGGAAAAACAATCGAGGATTTTTATTTAAAGTTAGGTGAACTATCTTTGCAGGTAGCAATCATCGTTATTGTCGGAACGATAATTAAGTCACTTTTTGACTGGAGTATGTCACAGCATTCACGTCAGGTTGAAGTTTCTGAATCTCGCAAGGAACTGATGAAGCGAATGCGTTCAGTACATGTCACAATTGCAAATGCCAGAGACTTGATGGTGGCACACCAGAGTGCCAAAAGTTGGGCTGAACAATCGAGGCGGTTATTAAACCTTTTGCCGGAGGTAGAAGATCTTGCTGAAGATGTGAAAGTTTCGAGTGGAATGTTTAAAAATAGAGATTCTATCGTGAGCGGAATTGAAGGTATCGCCGATTACTTAAATAAATGTAGTAGCGAGTACATTGAGCATCATGATGCCGTCGATAGTGGTTACAGGAAAAAGCAAAAACTCGAAAACACAATAGTTGATAATCAGATGAGCTGGGTTAAAGATTTTATGGATGCAGGAGAGTTTTATCAAAAGGAATACCTGTCAAATCTTGATAAGTCTAAAGGTGTTATGCGTACGGAAATTTATGGCGGCGTGCATGGGTGAAGGCTCATTTTGTACGTCACGTTAGTGGTACGTGAATTTGATTTTGAGATATTTAATCAAGCGCTCACGAGTAATTTATCATAACAAGAAGCGTTTTCGCTAAATAAAACCATGACTGAAAAATAGACCTTTACCTTCACGAAAATATGGCCTTTACTTAGGGAGCTAATCATTTTTGGTCGTTCACCAAAAACAACAACCATACAAGGAAAAGATAATGGCTGAGACAGTAAATCCCCAGGTAACAGATGCAATCACACAAACGAATGTTGAAGTTGTTGGCGAGTCGCCTGCGATGGCGATGGGCTCGTTATATCAAACGATTGGTAATTCCGTTGCAATGGCGGCAGCGAATGCGGTGTATGCTCAGCAACAGGCAAATGTTACCTATCAGACAGCAACAACCATGGGCGTTAAGGCATTGTTAGATACCTGATTATGTTTTTAAATATTGTAAAAACTAGAGGATATTATGGCTGATCCTACTCTCGTTAACTCTCAAATAACCGATGCCGTGACCCAGACCAATACAAAGGTTTTAGGCGAGGCGCCCGCAATGGCAATGGGAAGCCTTTACCAAACCATTGGAAATGCTATAGCAATGGCGGCCGCCAATGCTGTTTACGCTCAACAACAGTCGAATATTGTCTATCAAGCGGCAACGACAATGTGTGTGAAAGCATTGTTAGGTGGTGGTGCAATAGGCAACATAACAATGCCCGGCAATATTAATGAAAATTCATCGAAGATATTGGAAGAGCAAATTAATATGTTGAAGGCACAAGTGGAAAAAGCGAAAGCTGCGGAGAAAAAGGCGGCGAAAACCGCAGCTAAAAAGTCGCCTGAAAAGCGCACTTCGATAAAAAGAAAAAACACGAGTAAGTCTGCTACCAAAAAAGCGGGTAAATAACTATGGCAAAAAATTCTGATAATGTCAGCAAGTCAATAGAAGAAGCACTTGCAGGAATCGAATCTTCTTCGAACAACATACCTGATATCGCTTTCCTGTTGGCCGTTAAAAATATGCAAACCATTTCCCATGATACTGAAATGTTTTTGCGCAATAATCATTTGGTTTATACCGCAACTGTCGGAGCAGCAATGAAGAAATTAATTGAAGGTGAGCAATCTGACGGTGTTGAGACAATTCTCGAGAACCTTGACAGATTGCTAAATAATAACAAAGAGTACTATGCGGATATGAATTCGATTTGTGTAAAAATGCTGGTTGATATTCAAGGTTTGAAAAGTGAAAAATAGCGTAGCTATTTTTTCCCTCTCCCCAGCCCTCTCCCGGAGGGAGAGGGGGTTAAATATAAATATTACCGATCTGTATTTTTAACATCTTCCAGTCGTGACTTTAAGAATCTTTGCCAGCCGGGGCTGAGCTTTGCCGAAAGTCGTACTGCTTCTTCATGGACCTTGATTGACTTATCATAAAGTTTCATAGCTTTGTAGACTTCACCTAAGCCACTGAAAGCGCGTGCTGATTTGGGATAAGCTTTTGTCAGATCAACATAGATCTTTAACGCTTTTTCAGTTTGACCATCGTCCAAAAGTATATCTGCAAGATCGATTAAAGTCGTTTCTGGAATTTTTGCATCAGTACCATAAATTTTTGCTCGCTTTTTATAGTGACTTTTTAATGCGATCATGCCACCAGATTTTTTAAAGTCTGAAAAGCTAGAAAAACTGGGAGCTTGGTAGGTTTTAAAAACGTGGGTTAAACCAGCATAGAAGGTAAGATAAGGTGTTGTCATATGGATTTGATTGGCAATAAACTCATAATGCCAATCCAGTTCTTCGGGCGACTTGTCTTTTAAAAGTTCAACAAAATGGTTGAGTGCTTCTATGGTAGCTCTTCCTTCTTCGGCTTCACTAGTCATTGTAAAGTAAAGCGAATTCTCTTTTGCTTGTTGTGTTTTATAAGTTTCGAGGTATTGACTGCGGGTTTCAGTATTATCAACCTGTAAAACGGGGCTTGCAGCAATATAGTTTTTAAAGATTTCAGGTTGGTTTACCAAAAAATTAATAGTGAAATAACCAGCCAATGAATGACCGAATAATGTATTCAGTCCAGTTGTTCGGTAATTTTTATCGATATAGGTAACTACTTCTTGTTGAATAAACTTGGCAAATTGATCTTTTTCCCGGTTTAAGTCTCGACCTCTGGTGCCACGATTATTGGTGATACCAACGACTATGACTTCGGGGATTCGCCCTTCTTGTTGTAAGATTTTCGTCGCGGTGATTGCATGATTGAAATGCCTGTTTCCGTCGAGCAAATAAACTACCGGGTAACTTTTCTTTGAATCTGCGTAACTTTCCGGTAAATGGATAAGCAGTTTTCTTTCTTCTTTCAGCAGTTTTGAGTTAATAGTTGTACGCTTGCCTATTTCAATTGATATTGGTTCTGCAACTGAGTTCAGGGTAACTGCATAAAGAGCAAGGTGTACGGCGAACAACAGGAGATATCTGACTACTTTCAATTTTAATTTTCCTTGGTTTGGGAATTAGAATAATCGCTTTACTGCGAGGTGGTGACGGTGTGATAAATTCGGCTTTTTTATATCGAAAATTTGCCTTCAATTAAACCGGTCTGAGATAAGTCGCGCCGAATTCGAGTTGGAATGGTTTTTTCAGTAGCAATTTTAAAGAACAACAATCCAAAGCCAGCACTAAATTAGGTCAGCTGATTACTAAAAATTTTATCAACGAATAACATAAGAAATACACATCACATAGGTTGTTAGAATCTTTGCTTTTTCGCTTTTAAATATTGAGCAAATTTTAATATGTATTTTTGCATTTTTAATATGCAGATTTGCACAATCTAACTAACTGCCTATTGCTTTCTCTAGCTAGAAAATACAAGGCTAAAAATCTCTTTTTTGAGATTTAATTACAAAAATATGACGTTTTATAGCTGATTTATTGCGTTTCAATGAAAAATCACTTGACATATTTAGCGTTCGGTGAATTATGACATTGCAGTCAAAATAAAATATATTGTATACAATTTGTTCGGCTGGGAGGGTCAAAATGAAAAAATATAATAATATAACGCGGTATAGTTTTTTGCTTTTCATGGCATTGCTAGTTGGTAGTAGTAACGCAATTGCCGGTAGTAATGTTGAAGTGCAGGTTACAGAAAAAAATCAGTCAGGTCCAAGTTTAACTGCTTCTGGTTTAAAACCTGGTAACAAAGTTCAAAATTCTTTTCTAAATAAATTAGTTGTTGGTTCAGATCTTATTTTTAGAGGTAAGCTTATTGAAATTAGTGAGGGACTTTCAATAGAAGAAATTCCTTATACCTTTGTGACGTATGACGTTAAGGAAGTCATTGCCGGAAAATATTCTAATGACACAATAACACTCAAATTTGTTGGTGGTGAATTTCCCAATGGAAATCGATTAACGGCGACAAATACGCCAGAAGTAAAGTTAGGAGAAAATGTGATCTTGATGGTGCAACAAAGTCAAAACACTGGATGTGATTTTGTTGAGTGTGAACACGGTAGGTTTGTGTTAGAAGATGGCAAGGTCATTGCTGCAAATGAATCTGCAATTGTGGTGGATGACAAAGGGGGTATCGATTACATTTCTTTTGCTGCTCGTATTAGCGGTAAACATAAACTCAGTTTAGCCAAATCCAATATTCCTCGATTTATTTCACATCTGAAAAGTTTGGATAAAAAATCCCTACACCAAAGAAAGAGCAGTAAAGTTTCGGTAACCAGTGCAGATAAATATTTACCTTTTAAGGCGTATCCTGCATTAACTCGCGCAAAAAGCGCGCCTCAGGTACCTAAAAAGTCAGTTAAGAAAAAAATTCCTCAGCAAGAAGGCACCGCCCACGATCAGTGGGAAGTAGAGCAGCTCAGGCAAAATGGAGGCAATCCTATTTTGAGTAAGAGCTACCCCAAGGATCAAAACTGATCATTGGTCTTCACTGTTAAGAAAATAATTAAAATGAGGAATTATCATGAAACTTAATCAACTGATTAAAAGGGCAGGCATTGCCGCCTTATTGACTTTGTCGAGCGGTCCAGTGATGGCTCATAAATATTGGACTGACTGTAATAATAATACGCCCAGGAAATGGCCTGGAAGTGGTTTTACATTTAATGCTAACCCTACCGGATTTGATGGGCAATACGCCTTTTGGCGGACTTCTTTTGCAACCGCACTTTCACGATTCAATGCAACACCAGTCAACTTCAACGTGAGTGTACGTCTCGATAATGACACCAGCGTTGGCGTTGGAAATGGCGAAAGTGAAATCTGGTGGGATGACACTGGAAATTCTGCGACTGGCTACAACATAACAAATCCATGTGGTGTGACCGTAGAAGGTGACATCGTTTTTCATAACACGGTTTCTTATGATGACAGTATGGATCAGAAAACTAACTTCTGGAATTACGGTGGCAATGGTCGAACTTTCGAAACAACCGCGCTGCATGAAGTTGGGCATACTGTCGGCCTTGCCCATGAAAATCGTTATTACAATATCATGGGAACTGATTATACCCATGTACACACTACCGGTGAGAACGCATTGAGATCTTACCTGGGTGAAGATACCGTTAATGGACTTATCGCTTTATACGGCGGCAGCAACAAAGAAGATCTTTCAGTCGCAGCCTGGAGATTTATCGGTGCCTCTGGTGCTTACAGTTCACATGGCCGCACACGTCTTTTTAATAGCAGCGGCAGTGTTTTAACTTCAAACAAAGCGGTATCGAGTTGTAATAATACTCAGTGTGAAATGCGTTATGACGTTGGCCTTGGACAGCAAATTCAATATGAAATGACGCTCGAAAATAATGGTCGTAATTCGCAAACGGTTACGCTGGGTTACTACATTTCGACCAATGCAAGTATTACCAATACCGATACTTTGATTGGAACGGATACAGTCACTGTCACCCGGAATACGCCGGATACTGTCAAAAAGAATGTGACGATACCGAGTAATCTAAATCCGAACACCAATTATTATCTGGGCGTTATCATCGACAATAATGATTCGGTTTCTGAATGGACCGAGGAGAATAATACTAGTTACATTCATATTCGGACCGGGGCCGGTTCGCAAAATCAGTCGCCGACCGCTGAAGCAAACGGACCTTACAATGGTTCTGTGAATAGTGCGCTTAGTTTTAGTAGTGCCGGTTCTAATGATCCTGATGGAAGCATTTCCACCTATAGCTGGAATTTTGGTGATGGCAATACCAGTTCTGCCGCTAATCCGAATCATACTTATACCAGTGCGGGCACTTATAATGTGACTCTGACAGTGACCGACAATGGTGGTCTTTCAGATTCTGATACCGCAACCGCAACCATTACCACTGATCCTGGAACGACTTATTGTGAAGCAACTGGCGGTGGTAATTATGAATGGATCGCCGGCGTTTCTGTTGGTGGATTGAATAATACTTCAGGGCAAGCTGCTTACACAGACTTTACTAGTCAAACCGCAAACTTGAATACTGGAAACAACAGCGCGACCTTTACGCCGGGCTTTACCAACAGCGCCTACACCGAATATTGGTCGGTTTGGATCGACTTTAACAAAGACGGTGATTTTACCGATACTGGAGAACAAGTGCTCAATGGTCAAAGTGGTAACGCAGCAGTGAACGCGACCTTAAATATTCCGACTTCGGCTGCCGGTGTCAACGGCACGCGAATGAGAGTTGCAATGAAATATAATGCTGCGGCCAGTTCTTCTTGTGGAGATATTGGTGATGGTGAAGTTGAAGATTATTCAGTCAATATCGCCGGTGGTGGCGGTAACCAGGCGCCTACAGCAAACGCCAATGGGCCATACTCTGGATCAGTTAATGCCAATATCAATTTCAACAGTAATGGCTCGTCTGATCCAGATGGCTCGATCGCATCGTACAGTTGGAGCTTTGGTGATGGCAATAGTTCGACTTCCGCCAATCCAACTCACAGCTATAGTGCAGAAGGTTCTTATACTGCAACTTTGACGGTGACGGATAATGAAGGTGCGACTGACTCAGATTCTGCGACGGTAACAGTCGGAGGAACAGGAACAATAGAAGACGCCTGCGCCACTGAGGCACCGACAACTTCTCAAGCCTTGACCAGTGGAGACGCGGTTTGTGTACCTGACGGTTCAAACAGTAACAGTATTCAGTACTATTACATTTATGTGCCATCAGGAACCAATAGCATTTTGATCCGGAGTGATCACGGGAATGATAACGGCGATGTTTATTATAAGTCGAGTTCTTGGGCGACCGCGACAAGTTATGATCAGCGATCTACCAATTCCGGCAATACAGAATCGATCACGGTTAACAACCCGGCCACGGGTTATCGATATATCAGTGTGATCGGTGTGCGTTCGGGAATGACATTGAAAGTTGAACTGCAGTAGCTGTTATTAGGGAGTAAAAACCGGAGAATGTGATATTCTCCGGTTTTTTATTACACGTCGTAATGATTAAAGACTAAATTTGCTTAACAAAATATTATCGCTGAGGATATTAGCCATCGGTCAATATTTTCACATACGATGATTTCTCTATTTCACAAATTTCTATCGTCAAGGATATTTGAGAGATTTTCAATTTTCTTAGTTCATGGGCGATACTGTTTGATAATGCGGCTCGTTGCTCGGCGCTTCTTCCTGATAGTATTTTAACGGTAACATGAATGAAAGGTTGTTTTTCAATTCCCGTTCTAAAGTAATCGATGGCAATTGCCCTGGTCTTAATATCTTTCTCTTCAAAAAGCTCGGATAACAATGCCCCTTGATGAACGGAGTCAATTAAAGTGGTGATGTTTATTCGTTCCTCAAGCTCTGTTGCAAACTCAATGATACAGTGAGGCATATCGGCTTCCTTAAGTAGATGAAAAAATACCCATTATCACTTTGTCATCGGTAATGACATTCTCCTTATTGGTGGAGTGTGACAAAATTAGTGGTAAGAATGATGGTGTTAGCGAACCATTGTGTTAGCAAACAATTGTATTCATGAAATTTGTAGTATGCAATTGGTTGCCCTAAAATCTACACCAAAATACTGTTTGTTTTTTGCGCTGCGTTTTTACGCGAATGATCAAAGCAGACAAATGATAATTTTCCCTTATGTCGAGAATATTGCCGGGGATTTTTGAGTAATTTTTATTCAGTGGGTAGGTACTGCTTTGCCAATATTACAACAATACCTTTTTGTCATTGGTTCTTTTCAAGGATTGCTTCTTGCTTGTCTATTATTGTTTGATGGTAGAAGCACAACAGCCAGTCGCATACTCGGTTTATGGTGTTTGTTGCTGGCGCTCAGTTTTTTGATGGCCTTTAGCCAAATGGGGGAAGGCGTTACGCCATTCACTTTTCTCATCGGCTGGCGTAACTATTTGCCTGCTAGTTATGGTGCTTTGCTTTATCTTTATTGTCGACATGCCATTATTGAGCGACCGTTGAGTTACAAAGACTTATGGCACCTTTTGCCTGTGTTAAGTTGCTACTTGCTGAATCTTGATACATTGTTAGCCTCGCCCGAAGCTAAGTTTAATATGTCTTATCAAGACTTGACTCAATCGCTGAATTTCAGAATTAGTGAATACATCCTGTTTTTACAATCCTATATTTATATCGGGTTTAGCGCGTCGCTGATTCAAAAGTATCAGCGTCAGGCGGGGAATACTCTGGCGAGTTTTAATCCAGATATTTTTCACTGGTTGTGGAAAGTCTTAATCCTGGATTTCATTATCTGGACCTTGAAAATCTCGAGTTATCTTCCCGGTTATCACTATGTCCTGTCTTTGTTGGGAGATATATTGATCATCCTGCTAATTTACACTATCGCTCTGGCTCAGTGGCGCAATCCTGATTTGTTTTTAATTAAGCAGTTTGTACTAGAACCTGCAAAAAAAGATGTAAACGATGAACCCGTCAGCTCTTCAAAGTCTGAGCGTATTGCTGAACAACAGAATGATGTTAACGGAAGTAAACCCGATAGCGGAGCATTAGAAAGTGAAACTCGAAAAAATATACTTGAAGTCGTTCAGCGTTACATGACCGAACGTCAAGGGTTTAAGGATAATCAGTTGACACTCAATCGTTTGGCTGAAGCGGTAGAGGTGAGTACCCACCATCTTTCCGAGGTACTTAATCAGCAAGATGGCAAAAACTTCTATCGATTTGTGAATGGCTATCGAATCGATTTTGTTTGCGAAAAACTGAAACAAGATCAATCGGCAAAAATCATAGAGTTGGCGATGGAAGCTGGATTTTCGTCTAAGAGCACTTTCAACGCGGTGTTTAAACAATTGAAGGAAATGACACCTAGCGAATATCGTAAACAATTAATGGCGACATAGCTTTTCAAGAGTACGAATCGTCCGATTCGTACGTCCAAACCGTTCGAATAAGACGAGTTCAGCGATCTACTTTGCTGAAATAAGCCCTGACACAGTATTTAATCTGAAGGGGATATTGATGCAAGTAGAAGAGCTAATTGGCGGTGGGTTATCAGCGCAACAAATATTCGGATGGGCGGGACAAGCTGCGCTCATTGGTTGGCTAGTGCTTATTTTTTTACCACGTAGAATTAAACTGATTTTCGCTATTCCACAATATTTGATTCCTGTCGGGCTGGGTATCGTTTACTCAGGTTTAGCGCTTTCTCGCTATTTTGCGATCGAGGGAGGATACAGCTCACTAGAGCAAGTAAAGTTGCTTTTTCAAGACGATTTTATGTTGCTGGCAGGTTGGATTCATTACCTGGCTTTTGACCTTTTTATTGGCGCCTGGATTGCCAAACAAGCCGATCAGCTTGGCATCTCTCGACTGTTACAAGCCCCAATATTAGTTGCCACATTTATGTTTGGACCGGTGGGGTTGGTTATCTTTTTTTGTATCAAGGCTGGTTTTTTTAGTTTACCAAGAGTAGAAATCAAGGAGGTGCAGCATGCTTAATCAGATGAAGGGAAATTTATTGTCTCCAGCCACTCGAGTATATTCTAGCCTGCCATTTAAGCTACCTGATGATTACATCACCCGTGCCTGGTTTTTTAGTGGATTGTTTTTAGTTGGCATATTGGTCATTCTTTTACCTGCTTATTATTTCGATTCTCGCTTGTTGGATGGCGTTTCCGTCTGGTCAAAACCTATCAAGTTTAGCGTGTCTCTTAGCATGCACTTTTTTACCCTGGCGATCTTAGCTCAGCTTATTGATGAAAAAAGGCGTACAGGTTTAACCCTCACTTTGCTTGGCTATGCCGCTGTAGCATCAATGTTATTTGAGCAGATTTACATTTCAGTGCAAGCTGGCCGTGGTGTGAAATCACATTTTAACTTTAGTTCTGAGTTTACCCAACAGATGTACATGCTAATGGGGGTTGGAGCATTGTTCTTGGTGTTAATTACTTTTGTGTTGGGAATAATGATCAAAAAATATGCTTCGCACAATCATCCTGGGTATCGATTAGGCGCGGTTCTCGGTTTAACAGTTGGCTCTGTGTTGACTCTATTGTTTGCTGGATATTTGTCCAGCAATGGTTCGCATTTTGTCGGTGGAAATGTTTCCGATGCTGATGGTGTGGCAGTAGTTGGTTGGTCGAAGCAAGTTGGCGATTTGCGTATTGCTCACTTTCTGGCAACCCATTTAATGCAGATTATTCCAATCATTGGGATCGTTGCAGATCGGATGAAATGGCAGGGAAGGAGGGTGGTCGTTGGGTCGACAATTGTTCTAGTTGCTGCATGTATTGCTTTATTTATGCTGGCACTTTCCGGACGTCCGCTATTTTAATTAAGTTGAGAAATTTCGCGCTAATTTATAAAGGAGCACAGCTTTGTAATCTAATGGTTGTTAAGCTGCTTTATGGAATATTGGTATCGATGGCTGCCTGGTTTGAGAAGGTAAAATTCTAACTGAACAATGAATAATTCAACCGGGCATTAAAATTATAGCCATTAGGTATAGCTGCCATCAGCTAATACCACAGATGTTTCTATTTGTCGTTCGGGAATATTCCAGTACTTTTTTAGTAGCCTGTTTTTCTCTTCTTCACTCACGAGAGAAAAACCATGTTTTTCATAAAATCTAATTGCCCAACTGGCTGCTTTCCAGGTTCCTACCAGAATAGGTTTATTTGATTTTTCGATAAGCGCATTGATTAAAATAGAGCCAATACCCTTATTTCTCGTTACTGTTCTGACGTAAGCATGGCGTACTAAATTGACATCTACCATATTCTGAAAACCCATAACGCCCTGAACCAGCCCTTCAATTTCGTAGCATATAAAAGAAACGCCTTCTTGAATTTGTGTTTCCAGCTCTTGTTTTGACATATAGGGTTCGTGCCACCTGTCAGCAGGAATGATTCCTTTGTAGGCAATTGAGGCGTCATTGATGATTTGATAAATATCATCAAAGTCATTGTCTGTTGCTGGGCGAATCATTGGCTTTCTCCTATATTAGCCTACTGAGCAGTTGTTGGTTACCTTGGCAACTATTGGTCACAGTTCAATTTGCTCTGCTATGATTTTACTGTGCTATGATATAGTAAAGTATGTTTACCAAAATATAGTAAAGTAACCTTACTATATTTTCAAGAGAAATTTAAGAATAACAATTGATGAAAAAACTCCAGCAAAAATCCATAGAATTAAGAGACAATAATTTGGGGCGACTCTTCCAAAGAGCCGGCAGAGCCTATAGTGTTCGTGCACTTAGCTTACTGCACGAGCGAGGTTTTTCGGATGTTAAACTTTCCCACTCTGCATTGTTCGCCAACCTCGATTTAGAAGGAACTCAAATAACCGTTATTGCAGAACGTGCTGGAATGACCAAGCAGGCAATGGGGCAACTTGCGAATGATTTAGAAGCGAAGGGGTATATTAACAAGATTAAAGATCCCAATGATAAGAGAGCATATATTATTCGATTTACCAAGCTTGGAGAGAAAGCGCTCCATGCTGCTTATGACATCAAAGTGATTATTGAAAAAGAATTTGAAGATTTACTGGGCAGTAAAAATGTTGCCAATTTGCAAAAAGGGTTGCGGAAATTGATTGAGAGTTATACGAATTAAGAATTGGCTAATTGTGAAAAAATAGTGAGCGAGTGCCTTTGTCATGTTCTGTTTGCGACAAACTGACACATAGCATCAATTAACTGAGAATTTGTTATTTCTTGTGTGGGGTTGCTCAAATTACTTATTTTAACCACCACATTATGTGGTTTGTCAGATTCAACAAAATCAACATAATTTTCAATGATACTATTCATACCTTCAAAGTAAGCTCGCTGAGGTTCGATGAGTTTCAAATGTTTATTAAAGTTCCTCCTTGAACGAGTTTTGTCTGATTCCTTTCTTGTTTTTAAGTCGGAGATAGAGGCATTCAGTAAAATATATTTTTTTGGAAATTCAATATCACCGCTCAAAACGCTACTTTTATAAAAGTCGAAGACTTCAATAATCGGCTGTAGGCCCTCTTTTGCATAAATCCAGTTATACCAAACGGGTTGAAACGGATCTCCATCTAAGACTGCTTTACCACCATTTGCTGAAATTTCACGAGCTAATTGCGATCTATTAACCTGACGTTCAAAGTACCAAGTGCTTGATTCGTACCTGGGCCTTTCAAAAAGTTCATTAACTTCTGCGATTCTTACAAACCCATATTCACTCTCCAATATTTTACTAACCGTCGTCTTACCTACAGCGCTCGCTCCTTCCAGGCAGATGATACTCATCAACTTCTCCAAAGAACATAACATTGTAATAAATGGACCATAAGGTCCGATTATCAAAAATAATTGAATTCGTAGATAATGCCACTTTTCTATTTTATTTCAAAGAGTTAATTGAGAATATAACTTTTTATGGACAGGGAAACTACAGAATAATTGAATCTGTCAGTCTGCGTATGAACCGATACAAATTGTGTTGATTTAGATTAACCATTTAATTTTAAGCAGGTTAAATATAAGAGATTGATTTCATTTACTACTCAGCGAGTCAGTTCCATTTTTACTATTTTTAGTCCCAATGTTACTACCATATTTTCGCCATGTCGCACTAATATTTTCCACCGTTACCCGATAGTTAAGTAACACTTCAGTTTGATTCAAGCGTTTAACTGACGCTTTCAAAATAACTTTCAATAGGAAATATGGACAACTAAATGAAAATTTCTTTATTTAAGAAACAGTCTATTACTGCTTTATCTTTTTCAATATTTGCATCACTCTCGGCGAGTGCAGTTCAAACCAATGAGTTGCGTGTTGAGGCAAATAAAAATAATACAATTCCCTTTTTCGTCTCAGCGAAAGACACAAAATCCGTTAGTAGCCTTAATGCAAGCAATAGTAGCAAAATTACAAAGTCATACAGTGGTTCTCACGAAGTCTGGCCGGTTCAGAAAAAGAATTCTAGAGAGAGGTGTGTTAGGTGGGAAGACTTTCGAGCCCCTAATATGAATTCGACGGCCAAATCCCTTAGTGTCAATTCAACCGCAAAAACTAACGCTTTAAATGATTTGGCAAGAGCGCCGCAGGGAGAATGTGTTGAGTGGGAAACTTACTACTATTACACTAACTATGGAACTGCTGACGTCTTTAAAAGTAGTGACGGCATATTGGACAAACCGGTGGTTGTGGTGCAGCCCTATCAATTCTCGGTTGATGATTCTCCGGTAGAATATTCAGCCTACCAATTTTATAGCCAAATTAACACGAGCGGTTTAGCTGACGACATGATTAGAGACGGCTATGATGTCATCCTGTTTCGCTATGCTAATGTTGAAAACGGTATCGTAGCAAATGCCAATGGCTTACAAGTCTTACTCGAAAAACTCAATACGATTAGTAGTATCAGTTCAACTTCTGTTGTTGGTTTATCAATGGGGGGAGTTGTTGCGCGCTATGCTCTGACCAAAATGGAATACACCGGTACGCCAAATAATGTTTCCACTTATATTTCATTTGATGCTCCTCACCTGGGGGCAAATTTTCCTAAGAGCATTATGGATAATTTGAAGCGGCTAGAGAGTAAAATCGATGTTTTCGGATGTGGGTTGACTAACACGTGCCAAAATCCTAGAAATGATTTGCGAGCAATATTGAAACGGTTTGATACGCAAACATTTAAAGATTTAATCATTGATGCACCGTCAGGTTCTTCTGATCGACTGGCCTGGCAAAGCTCGCTTGCTAATATGGGGAACTTTCCGTCGGTTCCTTCATTAGCGTTGACTAATGGTTCGCACAACCATACCACTCAGGGATATCCAACGACCAAAATGACCACAGACTTCAAATTACATCGTCCCTGGTATCTGGGTGGCAGCAAAACCTTCAAAATTTATACGACACCTTATAAAGATAATGTTGCGGGCGGCTATCTGAATAGTTATCAGTTGGCCTCTGACAAGTTAGTTGAAGAAGCTAACGGGACTCCATTGACTGTATTCGTAGCATCGGGGCAAAACCATTCGTTTGTGTCAACCAACTCAGCATTGGCAGGAAGCCCGAACAATACGCCTTTTACGCTAGTTGCTGAATATCCAGCAACTAACGAAATGCACATGACGTTGACTTCAAGCAAGGCGGACGCAATTAAAGATTGGTTAAAACAACACCAATACTAAAACCGCAGGTTGGGGTGAGCTTTGCGAGCCCCATTATCAAATCATGCATCAGTGGTATCAATGTTTAAAATCCTGGAATACCAACGTCATTGATTTTTTGCCACCTTGGTTATGGCTGGCCTTCTAAAATCATACTAACAATCCATTGGATTGTTAGTACAAAAGCAAACACAAAAATGATACCGACAACAATAAATTGGGCAGCGTCTCCCTGCTCAAAATCCTTTTTATGCTTGTCGCTATTTCTTACGCCAAACATCGCAGCGATTACACTTTGAATAACCGTCAATATGCCCAGTTTTTCACCAGCGTCGGAATTGGTTGATTTGTTAAGTTTTTGCATGGGAGTCTCTACTATTTCAGTTCTCTCTCAATCACTCGCCAATGGGTTTACCGAGTAAGCCAAATTGTATACGAAAAGCTAAATAGGTTGCAGGGACAAAAAAATAAATTATTATGGGTACAGATTAAGCTAGAGATTGAGTGACTTAGAGGCGAAGATATTGAAACAATATCGATATGCACAACTGGCAAAGCAGCTCCAGCAGCAAATTGATGAACGACGCCTGATGCCCGGGGAAAGGTTGCCATCGGTGAGGCAGTTGTCAAAGTCTAGTGAGCTTTCCAAAAATACTGTCATAAAGGCATTACACACGCTTGAGGCCGCGGGGGTTGTAGAGGCTCGCCCTAAAACCGGTTATTTCGTGAAAGCCCAGCACTTGCAATCGATGCCACGAAAACCGAAAGATACTGAGTTAAAACCAACTGCAGTCGAAGTTCCTGACCTTTTTCAGGAGATTATGATGCGAAGTGCGGCTTTTGATGTCTTGCCAGGAGGTCCAGAGACAGAACCATCTCTTCAGCTTATCACTTTAAACCGCCATCTCGGCAGAGCACTACGTCATAAACCTCAAAATAAGGCAATGTATTATGATGCTCCACTTGGTTTGGAAGCCTTGAGGTTTCAAATTAAGGAGCACTACCGCACGATAGGCTTAAATTTGGCAACCTCGGAATTTTGCATCACATCGGGCTGTCAGCATGCACTATTTTTAGCCCTTTTGGTGAGTTGCCAGCCCGGTGATAATGTCGCAGTTGAAAGCCCAGCCTTTTATGGTGTTTTACAACTGTTACAGCAGCTTCGGCTAAATGTTATTGAAATTCCCGCATCGCCGTCAAAAGGGATCAGCGTTGAATCGCTCACTGAAGCGACTGAAAAATGGAAAATAAATGCCTGTGTTGTCACGCCTGCGTACGCAACACCGACAGGGGCAAGCATGCCTGAGGAGCACAAAAAGCAAATTATCAACCTGGCCAATCAACATGATATTACCGTTATTGAGGACGATATTTATGGCGATTTATGTTTTGGCGAGCGTCCACCTCCGTTAAAAGCGTTTGATACCGAAGAACGGGTTATTTTATGCAGTTCATTTTCGAAATCTCTGTCTCGTGATCTAAGAGTTGGCTGGATTGTCGGGGGGCGCTGGCAAAATGAAATTACCCGGCTAAAACTGGTCAATCAATTAGCGAGTAATCAATCCATTCAAGAGGGATTAACGAGCTTCATTGCTGAGGGCAATTACAGACGCCATCTTTACCAGTATCGTCAAGTTCTTAAGCGCCAACGTGACCAATTGGTATTGGCCTTAAGAAGCTATTGGCCTGACTCGACGCGTTTTAGTATTCCTGATGGTGGACTGTCTCTCTGGATTGAAATGGAGGAATCTGTTGATACAAAAACAGTCTATCAAATAGCACTGAAACAAGAGATTGTATTAACGCCGGGCGCGTTGTTTTCTGCGGATGATCGGTTTAGCAATTATTTAAGGCTAAGTTTTGCTCATCCAGCGATTGGAGATCGGCTCAAGGCTATTCGAATTTTAGGGGATTTGTTTGAGAGGAAAAAACGCGTTATTCAGTAAGGCCGTAGAAAAAATACACAAAAAAATAGAACCCTTGGAAACCAAGGCGCATTGTAAGATTTTCGAGCAAACTAATCGGTGGGGCAACAATTTATTATTAGCTGAGAAAGTTTACCTGCTTGGTTTAAAAATACTTATTTCGGGGTGTCTGTTTTTATTCTTCTTGTATTTATTGTGTTTTTTCCAGCTAATATTTATGCTGCCATAAATGCGACAGGTCTTGGTGGGCATCAATGGGGGCCTGTTTATCTATTAATTCGTGGTCCTTTGCTGCTTATCCTGATTGCATGGACTTATTTTTTGTGCATTAGGCCGTTACACGCTAAGTCAGCAGAAAGAACGAAAAGCTCAAAAAGTGCACACCTTTGATTAAGACTTAGTTGCCAAAAGGAGAACCTGGTGAAAGTTGATGATATTAGAGTTTTCATTCCTAGTAAGGATTACGAAATTTCTCAGTCCTTCTATCAAGCATTAGGTTTTGAAATGAGTTATGTCACTAATGACTTATCGTTATTTGAAAACGGCGAATGTACATTTTTCCTGCAAAGGTTTTATAACCCGGAGCTGGCTAAAAATTTGATGTTTCAACTTTCTGTCTTAGATATCAATGAGGCTTTTGACGTTATTTCTAATCTGGATGGTTTCGACATAAAATATGAACCAATTAAAAAGGAGCTCTGGGGGAAAGTTGTTTATTTGTGGGGGCCGTCAGGAGAGCTTTGGCACGTTACAGAATTTAGCAATTAACTCGCTGTAAAAGCGAGAAGAAATTCAGCTGCGGGGTCTCGCCTTGATCTTAAGGCGAGTATTCACTCAATAAAACATCGGATGCGTCAGCTGCTTGATATTTCCCTGAACATCGCCCCGCTGTGTAAAAACTAACTGATGCGTGTCTTCAATTAACGATAATGAACCAAAAGACTCGATTGAGATCCCTGGTAATTTTACTAAGGGTGTTAGTGAGCTATCGGCAAATCGATAAAAAATAATTCGCTGGTGTTTTTTAACATTTCGGCGAAAGTATATTCCATCGAGTGAATAACCCCAGGTGTAGCGTGGAATGAAGTCACGACCGTTAATAATTTCAGTAATACGATCGGGGCTGTCTGTTGGTTGGGATAAATCTAGCTGCCACAATCCATTTTTGCCTCGCTTGGTATAGAGCATTTTTTCCGGTGAAGCCATAATGCCAAATCGGCCGCCGTCGTGAGTGAGTCGAATAGATTCGCTACTCGTAATATTGAAACTGTAGAGATCAAAACCATCTCCGGCGTAAACTGATGAAATTATGGATTGATCATTAAAGCTCCAACTTGGTCTATTGTGATCGTCAAAAGATGTCGAAAGTACTTTTAGCTGTTTCGATTGCACATCAATAATATAAAGTTTGTCCCCCGATTTTTTTTCAACGTGCGCTAGAAATGCAATTCGTTTTCCGTCGTGTGACCACCTTGGATATTTAACTGTTGATTTGAGATTAGTGAGTTTTTGTCTTTCTTCTCCATTATTATTAGATACCCACAACTCATAATATCCACTCTCGTTGGATACATAAGCAATTTTTTTCGCAACATGGGAATAATCGGGTGTATGGTGACTAAAGCTAGACTTCAAAATAGGGAAGGGGCTGCTGGCTATCTCGTCATTCAAGTTGAGCGCTGATATGAATTTTCTCTCGCTACGTTCAAGGTAAAATAGCGTCGGCTTTTCATGCCGAGTAAAAACAGGAAAGCTGAACCCTTCAATATTAAGTGACTGTTTTTTTCCGGTTTCTAGATTCAGCAGGTATCCGTTGTACACGTCAGATCGCTCCGCACTAAAAACAATTCGATCACCATCCGGATGCCAGCTGAAACCAACGATATTTTCTTCGCCTTCAGTTAACTGCTCTGCTTCTTTTGTTTGAAGATCTACCAGGTAAATATTTTCGCTAAGGGAGTTTTTCCGACGTGAAACAAGTAGCTTTTTTCCATCAGGAGAAAACGCCATATCCCTGTCACGATACCCGCAATCTCTACCGCAGGAAAATCGCACCGGAGTAGAGCTCTCTTCGCGCAAATCAACAAAGTAAATACCAGTATCCAGATTCTTGTCATGATCACCACGGTAAGCGAGGGTTTTGTCGTCAGGAGAAATACTTAAATAACGATAGCCGCCGTCGCCGGCACAATGGGCCACAACTTCTTCTTGCTGGGTGAAGACATTCATTTTAATGATGTGACATAAATCTTTGGCGTAGTCTGCTCGTGAAAAGAATAAGTATTCACCACTATTGCTCCACACAGAGTGGCCCACGGTCGCATTATCAAAGGTGAGTTGTTTTGGTGGCATATCAGGTTGGTTTAGATCCCTCATGTACAGATTTTTATTGTGATCTGCATTTTTCCATTTGTATGCCAGATACCGTCCGTCTGGAGAGGGGGCTGCCAAAAGCTCTCTGCCTGGTTCTGTGGTTATTGTAACGATAGTCGGCTCAACTTCTACATCTTGAGAAGTACCATAGTACCAACCCAATCCACAACTGATTATGATAAGCGCAACATAGGGCAAATAACGCCAAAGAGATTTCGGCTTAACTGACGAGGCTGCTTCTTTAATTTGAGGATTCTGACTGGCTAGAATCTCCGGCTCGATTAGTAGGCGATAGCCCATTTTTCGAATGGTTTCGATAACTTCTGTTTTTCCACAAGTTCCATTCAGGTTTTTACGCAGTTGCCATACAGCATTAGTGAGCGATTTTTCTCCAACGTAGTAATTCCCATTCCAGATATTGTCAATGAGTTCGTTACGTGAAATAACACCGGGATAATGATTGGCGAGGTAAACAATGACTTCAATAAATTTCGGTTGTAAGTTAATTTTTTCCTGATCATCAAACTGTATTGCATATTCTTGCGGATAAATATTACAACAGCCAATTTTTAAGTGAGTAATGCTATTCATTGCGTATTTTTTGTCAGGTATGATTTTGTAGCTATCATTATTTCAGCCTCGCAAGTTACCTAGAATTTAAAGCTTTATTAATCATTTGGCAAATAACAAAAACAAAGTTCTAGCATAACTTAGTGATTATGAACTGGTTTGTGTTAATTTTGCACAGCTCTTCTATGTATATGATTCTAATTGGTTTTTGCTTCATTTTTATTTAAGAAAATATTCAATCGATAAATAATCGTGATAAAAACGATTCTATGATGATTGAGTTTAACCCTGAAATTACATACAAGGAATTCCTGCTGCTTTAGTTCAATTATCAGGATAACAAAATGAGACAACAACTCGTACTTTTGAGTGTTATTTTTTTAGGCGTTGCTAGTATTTCTACGGTTTTTAGTTCGGAAATCAGTGATGGTCCCTATGTTTTCGAGAAGGGAAAACAACGTGAGGTAGTTTGGGTTTGTGATGGGAAAAAACAAGTTTTTAAGGTCGATTTAATTGTTCCACAAACCCTCAATGGTTGTAGCGGAAATGTGAAATTATGGTCACCTGCGCCGAGCGAAGACGAGCAATTAGAATATGCCGGTGAATACCGGGTTGCCGCGGCGAGTGATATTCACGGCCAGTTTGACTTATTTCTCCAGCTATTAAAAAACAATAATATTTTAGATAAAAATGACAAGTGGAACTTTTCAAATGGTCACTTCGTGATCACTGGAGATGTTTTTGACCGTGGACCCAAAGTCACAGAGGCACTCTGGTTTCTATATGATTTAGAGAAACAAGCTGAGCGAGCGGGCGGTAAGCTTCACCTGCTACTCGGTAACCATGAGGTGATGACATTAAATGGAGATCTACGTTACTTAAATGAAAAATATTTGGAGACTGCCGAGATAACGAACACGGCATATGAAGATCTTTATGCTAAGAATAGTGTTTTGGGCGATTGGCTTCGGAGCCGCCCTGTCTTAGTTAAGGTTAATGGCATTTTGTTTGCTCACGGCGGTTTCCACCCTGATCTTGCGGAAATCGAAATGTCGGCTAAGGATGTTAATGATTTATTTAAACAAAACCTGGTAGAAAAAGAATTAGCAAAACCCCGTTACGGTATGGGTCAATATTTACATAAAAGCAAAGGGCCAATCTGGTACCGCGGTTACTTCCGAGAAGATGAAATTTCTAGCGATGAGCTTAATCAATTACTGAATCATTTTGGTGCCACCCACATAGTTGTTGGCCACACAACACAAGAAGCGATCAAATCGGTGCACGATGGTCGAGTGATTGCGATTGATGCCGGTATGAAATACGGCAGCTACGGGGAGCTATTATTGTGGGATGGGGGAGAGTTTACTCGGGGCACTCTGGCGGGTAAAAAATTCCCGCTGGGTAAAGCGACAAAAGCAACAAAAACAAGATCCAATCTAGCCAAAGAGAGCGCCAACTGAAATCTTTGAGTGTCTCGCTATCTTATTGTTTTTAAAAGAATCGATATTAAATCGATTAAAAAGCGGGGCAAAATAGAGCTGTCACGTATTGAGATAATAGAGTCGTTAGCCAGATACTGAAATCGAACTTGGAAAGGAGAATTCATTGCTGGATTTATTTAAGTTCTGATGATTTATTACTCGATCGTTTTAGCGTCATTGAAAGTGAGCTAACTGATTTTTTATTGGCTGATTTAAGAACAATTAATTTCAATTTATCAAATTTAGCAAGATCGCTTTCCAAGCATGGAATCGACACTTAAGAATAATATTATGGGGGATAGTATGAATTCAATTTTTAAGCGGCGAGCGATAGTAGTCGCTGTTTCTTTAGCAATAACAATTTCGGGCAATGTTCTGGGCTCAGAATCCGAACTTGAAAAAGAGAAAGCGGAAAATCGCAAGACGAGCACCGAAAATTCTACTGTGGAGGCAATCTCTGCAGATGCTAGCGAAAAAGCCAATAGTGAAAGTGAGAATAATGAAAGCGACAACATTGGCGAAGAGGATGGGATTTCTAAGACAGAGGAAAAGGAAAATAAAGTTGTTATCACAGGTTCGAGACTCAGGCGAGATAGCTTTTCTGTTGCTACGCCGCTGGTGACCATGGACAAAGAAGCGATTTCCGATACCGGGCTTGGATTGCTTTCTGAAATTCTTGTAGATGGCGTGCCTGCCATTAGTGAAGGTTCCAGTAATACTAATACACAATCAAGTGTTCAAAATACCGGTTTGTCGACGGTGAATCTTCGTGACCTCGGTGTGGACAGAACATTGACATTAATCGACGGTCGACGGGTTGTATCGAATAGCTATAGTGGAAACTATGTGAGCCTGAGTAGCATACCGAGTGGCATGGTTGACCGAATAGAAATTATTAGCGGTGGCGCGTCGGCGGTTTACGGATCGGATGCGATTGCCGGAGTGGTCAATATTATTACCCAGAAAGATAAGGAAGGATTCGAATTTCAAGTTCGTGGTGGTCATACACCTGCGGGTGGCGGTCGCGAGTTTTCAGTCGATTTTGATTATGGAAATCTTTTCAATAATGGCAAAACGTATTTTTTTGTTGGCACCAGTTGGGACAGACAATTTGGTGTTAGCTGGGAAGATCGTGATCGCGCAGCGTTAGAAGCAGACTATCGTTACGACGATGAGCTTTTCTGTAATCAGATGGCGACTGAAACCGGCGATCAATGTATGCGGGATATTACGCCCGCAGATTGGCGAGCAAGAAGCGACGGCACTGCAGGTGGTGTTTTTGAAGAGGGACGTGGCGGGGTCGGCGGCTACTATTATACTGAAGAAGGTTTACAGACAGGTTGGTTGGAAGAAAGAGATGGCGTTAACTCGGCTCAATGGGTTCAGCTGAAAATTCCAAATGACCGGTTTTCTACTGCGTTTAAATTAACCCATGAATTTGAGGATGTATCCTCTTATTTCCAGACCCAGTATGCACAAACAGATTCACTCAACCGAAAATCACCGGAAGATGATTACGAAAGTGCTTACGTTTTAACGCTTGACCCAGTTACTGGTGCGCCAGGGCGTATCAGACCAGGTACTATTTCTATCAATAATCCCTTCGCGCCGGCTGAAATCGCTAACAATGCGGGCAGTAGCATCAGTTGGGATCGGCGGTTTCACGAGGTTGGTCAAATCATGACAGATAACACTCGTAAAACCCTCAGAACCTGGGCCGGGTTGCAAGGAGATATGTTCGATGGTGCGTGGGATTGGGATGCTTCAATTGGTTATGGAAAATTCCAACAAAAACAAAAGCGCTTAAATGAGTTAAATATTTTTCGTGTTGCTGAAGCACTCGATTCTGAATATGCGGCAGATGGCGTAACCATCCAGTGCGCGGATGCCGATGCGCGAGCCAGAGGCTGTGTTCCGCTCAATATTTTTGGGGTAGGTTCAATCACGCCTGAAATGGCAGATTGGATCAGAGCAAATCCAACGATTACCACGGATATTTCCCAGTTTACAGCCCTAGGCTACATTACTGGTGATTTATTTGAAATGCCAGCGGGCAATGTATCGGCCGTTTTTGGGGCGGAATACCGACGCGACAGACAAGGTGTTGTTACCAGCGAAGGTCATCGAAATGGCGGTATTACCTTTAATGTCGTACCAACATTCGACGGCGAAATCGACGTTTGGGAAACTTTCGCGGAATTTGGTGTTCCACTGGTTCGCGATGCAAGTTTTGCAAAAAATCTTTCCGCGGAATTTTCAGTACGTATGGCAGATTATAGCCCGAAGGGAATTGGCACTGTTGGTAGCCATAAAGTGGGACTTGTGTGGGAGCCGGTTGAAGGCTATTTGCTAAGAGCCAACTACGCCAGAGCACAACGCGCGCCTAACATTACCGAATTATTGTCACCGGCTCGCGGTGATTTTGATGGCTTTTCCGACATTTGTGATGGCGTTACCGAAACTTCGACCGGGGCAGGGCACGATAATTGTCGGTTAGAACCGAGTATCGCTGCAGTCATTGCTGGTGGGGGCACTTTTGAGGACGATAACAATGGTTATTCGCCCAATGCCGGTAATGAAAATCTTAAAGAAGAAACAGCAGACACTTTTACTTTTGGTTTTACCATGGCTCCTGACTTTTTAGAAGATTTCAAAATTGCAGTGGATTATTATGATATCGAAATTAGAGACGCCATTGATCAGGTGAGCAACGCTGATATATTGAGACAGTGTTACGATTCTTCATTACCTTTTGGCGATAGTAATTCATTTTGTAATGATATTACCCGCGATACTGACGGTAACATTATTGAGATTTTGCAACGAGTAATCAACTTGTCAGAAACTCGGGCTCGTGGCTATGATCTTGCGCTGGAGTATAAGCATGATCTTGGCGATTATGGTCGACTTAAATTTAGGGCTGATACTACTCATGTAATTGAGCATTCGAATACATTCGAAGGCAATGATGGTCTTGAAACTGTTCAATTAAAAGGTGAATTAGCTTCAGGTATTTTTGAAGACCGAGCTTCCGCTTCTTTATCCTGGTATAAAAGTGGTTGGAGAGTTCGTTGGAGTACGCGCTATCTTGGTTCGATCGTTGATAGTCACGAGCGAGTTGATGAGTTTGAAGAGCTGATTGCGGAAAATAATCAAGCCTGTGCTAATGGTGACGCGAGTTGTGTTACTAATCCTGAAACACCGTTTTATCTTTATTTCCCTTCTTACACGAAACACAATTTATCTGTGTCATACACCATGGACATAGGTCGAGATTCTGAGCTGCGTATTTATGGCGGCGCGAATAATGTGTTTGATGATCTTGGTCCATTTATTCCTCGGTATGGTCAGACTGCTGGTGGTGGGGCGGGGAATTCTGATAGTGAGTATGGGGGAGGTATTGGGAGGTTGGTTTATGTTGGAGCGGAGTTTAAGTTTTGATTTGTTGTTATTTTGATGAAGTTGTCAGTTAGTGAGTTCCTGCTCTGTTGGCCTCCTGGTGGAGGCTTTTTTCAAGGGCGTTTCGCATCGCTTTGCTTGCATGCGAGTTACTTTTGTCCAAAGCCACAAAAGTAACCAAAAGGGCTTTTTCGCTGAAGATAACTAATTTGCTGAGAGTTGTAAGACTTGGTAAGCCTTTGCTTTCCTTTCTTGTTGAAAACGACTCATTGGGCGGAAAAAAACTCGGTTCCCTCAAACATTTTTCCGCTTAATCCAATGAGTCATTAATTCCACAAGCCCGTTATAGCCGCTGGGCGAAGAGCTTCAAAAGATTATCCGTAACTGCCGATAGACTTTTATTAATTTTTAACTTCCTAGGATCATCTACTACTTTAACTTTATCTTAACTCAAAAAACGCCATAGGTAGGAAGCTCATTAAAAATGAGTGGGCAGGCGCAAAAGAACAATGATAGATTCTATGGCCAGCGTATTCGCGTTGCCTAGCGGCCA
The DNA here is from genome assembly GCF_007004725.1 of Aliikangiella coralliicola. Lineage (GTDB taxonomy): Bacteria > Pseudomonadota > Gammaproteobacteria > Enterobacterales > Kangiellaceae > Aliikangiella > Aliikangiella coralliicola. Next base: position 190,129 of record NZ_ML660160.1, read on the forward strand.
AGCGTACGGGCATTTTTGGTTACTTTTTTTGCTCTTGAAAAAAGTAACTCGCATGCAAGCAAAGCGATGCGAAACGCTTTTCAGCTAAAAACTAAAAATATGATCCAATACCCCAAAAAAATCGATATTAAGTCGATACAACTATTACCAAAACGATAGTTAAACGGCAAAAAGTCGACCTTCAAAATATCCCAATTCACCATTAGCCTCCTTAATGTTTACCTGGCATGAAAATAAAAACTTCATGCAAAGTTACCCGATGATAAACTATCTGCGACAGATGTCGCATTTATCACTTGCAAAACTGCGACATTTGTCGCATGATAGGCAAAACCGTTTAGTAAAGGCCATTTCAATGCACCAGCCAACAGCCCCCGAACTTGAGCTTTTAAAGCTCCTCTGGAAGAAGGAGCCTCGTACTGCCCGCGAATTGCACGATGAATTGTCTGAGCAATTTGATTGGAGTTATTCGACTACTCGTAAAACTCTCGAAAGGATGGGCGAAAAAGGATTTGTGTTAATTGAAAGTGTCGGTAATAAAAAATCTTACACGGCAAAACTCGAAAAGGTCAAAATACTGGCCCAGTTTGCGTCTGATTTTGCTTCACGTATTTTGGAGATCGACAGTCCGTTACCTGTCGCTATGTTTGCCGATAGCAAATTAATTGATTCATCTGAAATCAAAGAGCTGGAAAAAATGTTAGAAAAACTAGCCAGAGAAGGAAAAAGTTAATGTTAATTTTTGTACAGTTAGTTATTTTTTTACTCTGGAGTGGTTTGGTCTTTCTTTTCGCGAATTTGGCGTATCGAAAAAAGCTCTCGGTTAGTGTAAGTCCTGAATTTTGGCTGGTTTGTTTTGGCGTTTGTTTTCTGCCTTTAATTCCTTTGCCTGTGTTACAGCAAACTATCCAGTTGCCCCAGTCATTGTCGTTTAGTGATGATATATCACAAGTCATTCAATCAGTTCAGAACAGCACAACTAAAGTCAGCTGGTTGGAAGAAGTTTCTTTGCACTATTGGTTGATAGGATTTTTCGCGTTATTTAGCCTTAAAGGTCTCGCAGAATTTTATAAGGGAATGCAAAAGACGCGAAAAATTATTCGGCAGAGCAAGTTACTGAATGCTGAAGATATTTTTACTGAAAAACAGAAAGAGTTGCTTCATCGATACCAAATAAAAACAAAAGTTACCGCTGAGAATATCTCTCCTTTTTCTTTTGGTTTTTTTAAGGCTTATTTGATATTACCGAAATTTGCACTTGCAATGCCGCGAGAGCAATTGAAACTGTTGGTTGATCACGAACTCAACCACATTCGAAGACGCGACAACCGCTGGTTAATCCTGATCAAGTTAATTACTGGACTTGTAAGTTTTAATCCCTTTTTTAAAAAGCTGGAGCAGCATTATATTAATGCAATCGAACTTCGCTGCGATGAAGATGTATTGAGCGACATCTCTGATATTAATGAACGCAAAAAATACGCTCAGGCGATGCTTACCTGCTTGAAAAATTGTATCGGTATTAAAGAGCAGGCATTGGTTGCTCATTTTAGTAACCCAGAAACCGGACTGGCTTTTTATCAGACTCGACTAAAAGCAATAATGAGTCGTCGCCTGATAACTGTTAATCGCAAGAGACTATCGCTGACAATAGCTTTGATGGTATTTTCGGGGTTATCACTTAATTTAGTGTCAGCGAATTATTCAGGTAGCCTGACTGACAATTTCGAAGGTTGGCAACTGCCATTAAAAGCAATCAAAGTGACTTCTTCTTTTGGAGAAGTTAATCCGATTCGAAACAACCATCCTCATGGTGGAGTGGACTTAAAAGCGGCGATTGGAACGTCTGTCTATGCGGTAAAGTCCGGTGTTGTCAAAATTGCTAACGATACGAGTTTGAGCAAAAACTACGGCAAGGTCGTTGTCGTACAACATAGCAATGGCTACCAAAGTCTTTATGCTCACCTTGATGGTTTTAGTGTAAATGAAAATGATCGGGTTATCGCTGGCCAAAAAATTGGTTTTGTCGGCATCACGGGGAAAACTACAGGTCCTCACCTTCACTTCGAATTACTTCAGGGAGAGAGAAGACTTAATCCTGTTGATTTGTTGCCATTTTAGAATTATCCAAGTGATTTTCTAACACTCCCAAAAATCAAACTACCTGTTACACAAGGGCGCCTTTTGCTGAGAAAGCGTGCGCCTTAAAAAAATGGCTATTCCATGAATTTGATAATTTTAGTTAATTTGCTTAGCGGATTGTACAGTTCTAATATTCAAAATTCGCATTTAGTTTTTTCTACTGATAGTCACGAAACCGAGCTATGTGCGAAGCGACATTTTTCGAGTAAATCTGACGCGACTTTTTGGTCTACTGTTGAGTCAATTAAACACCATCGACTTCAGCTTAAACCGAAACAAACTTTAACGCAGTTACTATCGAGTTTTGGTGTTGATGAGCGCGAGGTTTATCAAATTTCCAAGTCGATGACACCTTACTTACAACCGGCTAAACTTCAGGTTGGACAAAGCTTCGAAATTTTACTTAGCGAGAACCGTATTTTATCGTTATCCATGAATTTTGACTTTGATAAAAAACTCAATCTTGCGCGTAAAAATAACCAATGGCAGGCATCTGTTGAGAGGCTGGCAACCATCAGCGTTCAATCGGCGACTCAGGGTCGAGTAGAGAGTAGTTTGTATGAAAGTTTTCTGCAAGCAGAAATTCCGCTTTCTATCTTCCACCAATATGTTTCCCTGATGTCACACTTTGTCGACTTTCAAAGAGATTTGAAAGCTAAAGACTATTTTGCGCTGGTCTATAGCACGCAATCATTGCAATCGAATCCAGGTGCCATAAAGGCCGGCTTTATTGAGTACGCTGAAATTAAGGTGCGTAATGAAACTGTTCGGCTCTACCGATATGAAATTGATGGAGAGGCGAATTATTATGACGAATCGGGTTATTTAGTCGGGAGTTTTCTCATCAAAACGCCGGTGAAAGGTGGTGTACTTTCATCTCACTATGGCAAAAGAAAGCATCCGGTTTTAGGGTATACGCGTATGCATAAAGGCTTGGACTTCGGCGCGCCGCTAGGTACGCCGATAATTGCTGCTGGAAAGGGGAAAGTGATTCAGGCCGGTTGGTCTAATTCATTCGGAAACTTTGTAAAAATCCAGCATCTACATGGTTATCAGACATTGTACGCACATATGAAAAAAATTCGTCGAGGTATTAAAAAAGGCGTTCGTTTACGACAAGGAGAAGTCATTGGTTTTTTAGGAAGCACTGGATTGACCGCGGGAAGGCATTTGCACTATGAAATTCATAAAAATGGTAAAGCGATTAATCCGATCTCAGTTAAGCAAAAGCATCAAGTTAGCTTAAATAAACACCAGTTGAAGGAATTTAAGGAATACATCAGGAGTATTCAACAGTTTAATATTGCACCTTAATACTGCACTTTAATACTAAACTACACTTGACTGCCCTCAGGAACGATTACCGGCAAATCCATGCAACCATAATCTGCGCCAAACTGACTGAGTATGCAGGTTAGCTGGCCGCGGTGGTGAGTCTGGTGATTAAATAAATGCTGAGTTAGCTCGGCAACTGACTTTGTGAAGGATTTACCTTCGGTGGTTTGATACGTTATTTTTCTTTCACAATCCGTATCAACTAAATTCTCACAGTAATTAATGATCACGCGATCAACTTTTTTTCTTAACTCCGAAATTGCTTCCAGGTTATGGTAGTAAATATCATTCGGCGATTTTGGTATTGGGAAACCAGCTAAATCTTCAAGAGATAGCCCGGCTATTTGGTTTTTCGCGAGTCGCCCAGATATGATCAGATCGCCAAAGAGTATATGATTCCAATAACTGATAATATTGGAGAAGAAAGAGTGAGTTTCCTTTACAAGTAATTCATTTGGCAGAGAAAAACAACAGTCCAATAGTTGATTGTTAATTCGCTGATTATATAGCGACAACATTTTGAAATTATTTGTTAAACTCATATTTTTTACCTGTAAAACTTCAGTTTGTGTTGTATATCGTATCTTTAAGCTACCTCAGTTTAAAGCTTATTTAGTTATTTGCAATTTAACGGTGTTGACTGGATTGTGAGAGCTGTTAATTTAATTGTTAGCCATTAGTTTAGTTCATTGATAAAAGTCGAAAAAATAAGCACAAACGAAAAAACGCTAATAATTAACAATTTGCACTGAATCATACTAAAAAAGAAACTCCAGAACTTTAAGTTCAACGAGTTCCGGCAGTTGTATTGAGGAGTTGATTATCTGGAGCGGTAGTCTTTTCCCCTCTCCTTTGAAGGAGAGGGCTAGGGAGAGGTAGAAGTCTTTTACATTGTCAGTTTGAGTATTAACTGATACAAATCAGATCAAAACAGCTTATCAGCTGACTCTTTTAACTTGGCCTCAGGTAAAAACTGATCGCATATAACTAATATCGAGTTAATATTATTTCTCAACTTATCCAATTCTATCTCTTCTGGATTCAATGCCGTTTGCAATAAATGCAAAGCCATATCGGCTAATAATACTCTCTGCTTTTCTAACCATTCTTCGTCGCCTTTTTTTGCACTTAACGAAAGATAGTGAGACTCCACTTGAGCATGAATTTCCCAGCTGGTTTCGATGATGTTTTCTCTGTCTAGTTTTTTCATTTTTCCTCTAAGTTAAAAGTTGTTCGTCTATAGGTTGCGGTACAATGTTAGCGTATTTTCATTTTATCTGGTTCCAGAGTTCTTCAAGCTCAACTTTCCATTCTTGTTGCAATTTGGGCTTTTGGAACTTTGGCTTTCTTTTTTGGTCTTCTGCCAGCTTTTTTTCTAATAGCTCAATTCTGATCAAGATATCTTCGTTCTTGGCGGCTTCCATTATCTCAACCTCGTTGGGTTGCTCCAGGTCCAGGTGGTTATTCGCCCTCAAAAGCAATTGCTCATAAAACTCATCAGGTTCCGGCAGCTCAATGAGCTTTTTATCCTGAATACAAAACCATCTCGTTGCAATGTTGTTGAGAAATTGACGATCGTGACTAGTGATTAGTAGCGTTGCTCCAGAAGTCATCAGCTGCTCGGTTAATTCTTCTTTGCCTTGTAAATCGATATGATTAGTTGGCTCATCCAAGATTAATAAGTTTGGCTGATTAAGTGAGAAAGACATAAACATTAATCGCGCTTTTTCTCCGCCACTCAGGCTCTTTACTTCGCGATCAAACTCTCGAAATCTAATGCCCGCGTTAATCAGTGTTCTTTTTAACTCCTCTTCATTTGCATGAGTATTTCGCCTCAGCCAGTCGAGGCGAGATTCCTTACTTTGCAATTGTTCAAGCTCTTGTTCATAGAAACCAAGTTCGGTCCTTGGGTTAAAACGTATTTTTTCATCCAGACTTCGTTCTTTGGCAAATTGCTGCTGAAGAATATTCAACAAAGTCGACTTGCCACACCCATTTTCACCTAAAAGCGCGACTCGGTCACCAGGTTTGATCGAAATAGCTTCAATTTCATAAAGCGCTTTTTTTATAGTTGGAATCATTACCGTAAAGTCGTCGATTGCTAACACTTGCTTGGCGGCCAAACTTTGATCATTTAAAGTGAGTTTTAACGCTGAGCCCTGAGTTACGAAGGTTTTGTCAGCTTCTAGTTTTTCAACACGCTTTAAAATTGATTTAGATTTTCTCGACAAGTCTTCGTTATCATATTGGTGTCCCCAGACTGCTAGTCTTTTAGCTGTCTTTTGTAGCCGATCAATTTCCTTCTCTTCAATCAGCCTCCTTTTCTCGGCATCTTGATCCATTTTTTCTAGTGCTGCCTTCGCGTTAGAATAGGCTAGCTCAAATTCATAGCTTTTTTGATCACGAATGAAAACGGTTTTGTCACAAATGCTATCAAGTAATTGCGCGTCGTGAGAAATCATCATCACAGCACATTTACACTCATTTTTAAGATAACTTTCTAACGTCAACATCGCTTTGATGTCCATGTGGTTTCCGGGTTCATCCATCAGCAATACATCGGGCTCATTGATTAGTGCCCTGGCGATGAGTACTAAATTTTGTTGCCCACCACTCATTGACTGAATAGTTTGATTCATCTGAGTGTGGTTGAAACCAAGACTCATTAAGTGGCTTTCGGCTCGCCAGCGGCTACACGTTTGTTCTTCTGTTGGCAAAGCAGAAACGACCATGTCGACTGCACTCGAATTCATAAACTTCTCAGGGACAAATTGATCGACATGACCAATTTTAACATGTCTGGCTTTTCTCACTTCGCCAGAATCAACCTGAAGGCTATTGGTAATTAAGGAAAATAGGGTACTTTTGCCGCATCCGTTATGGCCGACTAAGCCTATTTTCTGCTTAGCATTAATGACTAAACTAAGTTGGTCAAAAAGTTGTTTTTCACCGTGGGCAAAAGAAATATTAATTAGTTGGATTAAAGCATTCATTGTATTCATCTTTTCATTTTGGCAGGAATCGGTCCTGCAGGTTATTCAAATTCGGCTGAAGCCGATGGAATAACGCAGATGAATACTCAGCAATTGGCAGGTTTCACTAATAAATTCGAAAATAAGCAAATCGATTCTTGATTATTAGTTTCCTGAGATCGAAGGTATCAGTCGCACTGGTGGCAACCTGTTGTTTTTCTTCAATATTGAAGAATCTTTCTAATCATTCAGTCCGAAATTCATCGCGTTAGTTAACAGCGGACTGAATGCGTAGATTAGAAAGGTAGCGAGCAAAAGCTAATTGGCTCAATTTCATCAGTGAATTCCTCCTTATAGATATTTGTCAGGTCGGCCTTATGCTTTCCATTGTGTGAGCTATTTCAACAGATTTACGTTCGATTTCAAATAACTAAAATGTATAAAATTGTGATTGTTTACCTGATTGACTAGATTTGTAGGTGGAACTTATTACTGTACCGGTAGCGATTTTAACTCCAATTGTTATGCTAGGTGTTATTGGTAGTCATTGCCGAATTGAAGAAGGGCTCCGGGTTGTAGACTCTCCCCGGCGAGTTCAAATTGTTGCTGATTTGGATAAATTAAAATAATATTTGTTTGTCTCTAATGGGTAGAAAGGTGAGAACATGATTTTTGCTCGAATTGGTGCGGTACTTTATTTTGTGTGGGGATTATTGCATATCGTTGCCGCATATAAAGTTTATGCTCTAGGTCAAACACTTGAGCAAGGAATGGTTCAGGGGCGAGTATTTCAGGACGCATGGAATCTGCTCTTTTTTGCGCTCTTCGGCATGGTTGTATCGGTAGCGTACAACTGGAACAATAGTAAAGTTGGTTATTGGATGAATTTAGTTGTTGTCAGTGCAGGGGATATTGGTTTTATTGTCACCATCTTGTTGCCTGGTTATTTACCCCTCTTCCCTGGCGCAATGGGTCCTTTACTCTGGCTGTTAGCCGTATTTTTTTCGACTGTGGCAATAATGCGAGAGAAATCTCAGCAGACTTGAAAAAGTAACCGCCAACAAGAGATTATTAAAAGTAGTCTCTCTAAAAATGCTATTGGCGGTTAACGGGGATCGACAAATTGATTGTTATCGATATGTTTCTATTTCAGCACTCATTTGCAATTTTGCTGGAAGAACCGGGCTAGCGGTAGACTTAACCTTAAGTAAGTGTTCAACGTATTCTTGAAATTTACTTTTCACAGGATATTCGATACTGAGTTCGCTAACCAGTGAGTTAATATCGGTTAGACTGCTCACAAAAAGGCTTCTGTCCGGTAACAGGTACTCGCGAATTTGATTAATACGCTCGATATCGTTTTGAAACGCACGATCAAATCGGCTATTTTCAGAGACTGGCCAATTGATGTTGTAGACGCATCCCCAGGATTCACTGATAAAAAACTCTTCGCAAAATTTGTCGTTTAATATCTCTCTTTCATTTTCGCTTAGCTTGTTTCTGAAATCTTCGCCAAACTCATGTAAGTACTGACCATGGGAAAGGTAAGTTGTATTTTCAGATTTATCTGACCATTTTTTGTAGTGCCTTGCGAAATACTGGTATGAATGGTTGTACAATCTAACCTGTAAAGGTAGAGAGCTGGTTACCATAATATTTTGAGGGACTTCGATTGTTACACTGATATGCTGCCCTCGAAACAGCAGATCTTCTTTGAGCGTCCAAAATTCGTCCAGCTTTAGTGTGCCATTCTCATAAGTATAAAAATAGTTAATTGACTGGATGTTTTCTACCGCATTTTCATGATTTTTTCCGGAACTGAAATATTGAATATACAGGTTAACCCGATTATTGCTCATATCGTGGGTTTTAACGTCGAAGCTCACATGTTCAACAAATTTTTCTAATTTATCGTGCTCTTTGAATTCGATATCCAACTCTCCGCTGTTTAGTACGAAGCTTTTTTCAACCAACTTCGACTCATGTTTTAAGTGAGAGTAGTGAAGAAAACTGATTGCAGATATTATCATTACAATGGATATCGCAGCGCCGATTTTTAGTCTTTTATCTATTTTTGTTTTCACTGTTTTGAATTCAGGTTTTGCCAGATAATAATCTTTAAAGTAAATGAACAAAATAAGCATCACTAAATATATTGCAGCGGCACTAAGCAGCCACGATATTGTACGGTAGAATAATCGGCTTTGGTTAAATTCAAATAAACCAACGCTAAACAATAAAGTTAATAGAAGCAATACAATACCAATGATGTTTTTCATGATAAAAACATAGCCTTTACGTCGGCGTTTCAAGTGGCTTCCGATAACGGTTAATAAGGTGCCGATGATGCTAATTGGCAAGAAAATAATTCTTTGTAGCTGAATTAGTGGACTTTCTTTCGGTGCTTCAAAAGTTGCAATTTGTTTAGCGGTTTGTGCTTTGCCTTGTGCGGCTAGTCCTGAGGTTCGATTGCTGCTGGTATCTAATGAAATCCAGAATATCAGGTAAAGAACAACGCCTAAACCAAATAAAGCTGTCAGAGAAATAAAAATTAAACGCAGAATAAAAGCAGGTACACCCAGACGAGTTGCCAGGCCAGCGCAAACCCCACCTAGAATTTTATTTTGCGGATCGCGATAACTTTTTCGAGGAATCGTTTCATCGCTTGATTCACTATCAATAAACCCGACTTGCTCGATGACTTCGTCTAATTGAGCTAATGTCACAGCCTTTTTTTCATCAGATTTGAGTTCGAATAAAAGCTCGGCGATACGCAGCTCAATATCTGTGTAGATGTCATCGGCGCATTCGTCATCAACCAGTTGCTGTTTTATTTTTTGCAGGTATGACTTTAATATTTCGTAGGCTTCTTCATCTATCCAGAAAACCTGACTTGCGATTTCTATACTGACGACTTTATTCACTGTTGTTGCCTCTAAGAATAGAATGAACCGACTCGGTGATATCTTGCCACGCTGTTTCCAACGCTTGCAGGTAATCTGCACCGGCTTCGGTGAGTGAGTAATATTTTCGTGGCGGCCCAGAATCAGATTCTTCCCAGCGATACTGGAGTAGTTCTGTTTTCTGTAGGCGATTCAATAACGGGTAAAGTGTCCCGTCCGTCACGATAAGATTGGCAGCCTTCAGGCGACTGATTAGTTCTGCGGTATAGATTTCCTGATCAGCAAGTAAGCTGACAATGCAGAACTCCAGAATGCCACGGCGCATTTGAGAAATAGTATTTTTAGCGTCCATGGAAATAACTATATTACATGCTACCTTGTTATGCAAGGTACTGTGCGACAAAAAGTTTATGTTTGAATTTGGGAGACGGTAAATTCAGAAATACTCACGATAAGACAAGGCGATAAAACCAGACACCCTGAAAGTTAAGATTCGCTATTCACGTTTTAAGCCAAATTATCGATGAGGTAAGTTATTTATTTGTTAGTTTTTTCGATTTAACTATTTGATTTTTAAATGATTAAATTCGGGGTGTCTGTTTTCTTTAGTTTTCTTGTTGCTTCGCGAACTGGCTATGTCCAGTTCGCTTAGGTGTTATGTTAATGCGATAGATTTACCTGACTAACAGACTCCATTTCTTTTTTATTTGACGACTTTTGTTTTAAGCCAAAGAAAGGGCGGACCCAATTATGTGGGCGAATAGCTAAATGGTAGAGGCCTAAGGTTAATACTGCAGTTCCAGTAGTCGTCAGCGTAAACTTTATCCATAAGTTTATGTCCCACTGAACGATAAAATACGCCAGTATCACGGTAATTGTTTGATGCAATATATAAAACGGGTAAACCGCTTCATTAGTATATAGAAGAAATTTATTATTTTTATTCAGATAATAACGGCCGTACCCGAAGAAAGTCAGCAATAATGAAAAATAGCCAATAACATTAGGAATAAAATAAATCCAGTCAGCATAATTCGATTCGCTATATCGAATATACGTAGCGCAGCTAATTCCAACGACTGAAATAAAAAGTGAGCGAAAGCGAATCGCTTCTATTGTTTCCCAGATCGAACGCCGTGAAACAATAAGAAACCCAATGATGACCAATACTAGCTGATAAAATTCGAAAACGTATTCTAAATCATAAGGTTTTAAAACAGTCAGCGCAAAATACAAAGGAATTGTTGTTAAATAAATTCCCCAGCTTTTGCTCAGCTGAATGGCTAACTTATCGAGCACTTTAATACCGAGGGGTGAGCGAAAGAATAAAAACAAAGGCAGTCCTACGATACAGTAGTAAAACAATGAGGCAATAAACCAAAGATGGTTTGGTGTGAAATTGCCGCCGTTGAGAAAGTGGCCATCAAAAAAGTGAGGATAAAAATCGAGGTAAGAATCAAAAGTTGCTCCCTGTGCTAGACGTTCCAGGTAAACCTGTGGCGGAACTATCACGAGAACGCCGAAAATTAAAGGGAGCAACAAGCGCAAGCTACGTTCCTTTAAGAATCCCCAACCATTACGCTCTCCCATTGCGAACCAGATTCCGGCGCCAGAAACCATAAACAACAAGGGCAGTCGCCAATTATGAAAAAATGACCACAAGTAACTGAGCGAAGTGCTGGTTTCTGCGTTTTTAATATGCCAACCAAAGGTAACAAATGGCATACCGGCGTGAAAAAAAATCAGTAGCAAAAATGCCAATACTCTTAGCCAGTCCAGCTCATGCAGTCTGTCTTTATTCATATAAACCTCCAAATCATGTTCAAGTCGGGGTTATAGTATGTGGACAAATGAACTTAGAATAGAGCCGTGGGATAAGATGGGTTCTGATGAGGATGAGATGGACAACTAGCGAATGAAGTATTTCGTCTGTCAAACTATCGGGAGTCGCTATTAGCAAAAAGTTGGAAAAATTGTTCCTTATAATTACGCGAGAGTTTGAGTTCTACGCCGCTATTAAGAAAAATTATTTGATCACCTTTTGACAATGGGCGCACTCGAGCAATATGTGACAAGTTAACCACGAAGGAACGATGAGTGCGAACGAATCTATCAGGCGCTAGCTGACTTTGAACACAGGTAAGTGTTTGACGAGCGATATAAGCATTATTTGATAAACATACTTTAATGTAGTTACCTGATGATTCAATCCACTCAATATCGGCAACTTTTGCGACCTGAATACCCGATTCCGTCTTAAATAGTAATTGCTCTGGATAAACTTGCTCACGTCGATAATCTTCCACTAACCTGGGGAGTGAATAAGAAGGTGTTGATAATTTTTGTTCACGAACTCGCTCCAAGGTTTTTTGCAAACGTAATTTATCGTAAGGTTTCAGTAAATAGTCTACAGCGTTAAGTTCGAAAGCTTTAATAGCAAATTCATTAAAACCAGTAATAAATATTATGCGGATGTCTGGATGGGTTTCCAGGTTACTGGCGACGGCCATACCGTCCAATTGGGGCATCTGGATATCGAGGAAAATCAAATCGACATCAAGTCGGTCAACCAGGTCCAATGCTTCAATACCGTTGCATGCCTCTCCCACCAGCTGAAAGTCGTCTTCACCTTGAAGAAACAGCGCTAGTTTTTCACGAGCAGGTTGTTCATCGTCAACGATAATAACTTTAAACTTATCACTCATCACTAAGTCGCTCAAAAGGTATGGATACTTTCAATTCAACTCGACTTCGATCAATGGATGTTAACGTGAGTTCTCCTTTTCCTTCATAAAGAAACTGCAATCGCTTTCGGGTGTTATTCAATCCAATACCAAAGGACTCTGTTGTAATATTGGTTGCATGCACAGAATTAAGAATGCAGAGGATCAGGCGTCCTTGCTTGATACTGGCAGTAACAACAATTGTTCCTCCATTATCTGCGGGCTCTATGCCGTATTTAAACGCGTTCTCCAGTATTGGTTGTAATAACATCGCTGGAATCATAGCATTACGAGCTTCATCGGCTACGTCAAAGCTTGCTGAAAAACGGTCGCCGAAGCGCAACTCAGCGATTTCAATGAACGACTGCATTGCCTCCAACTCTTCTTGTAAAGTAACAAATGTTTTATGTTGTGTTGTCAGAGAATAACGTAGGATATCCCCAAGTCGAGAGATTATCGAATCTGCTTTATCGACACTTTGATACATGGTGCTGGATATCAAATTCAAAGTATTGAAAAGAAAGTGGGGGTTGAGTTGGTTCTGCAGAGATTCGAGCCTTGACTCCATCAGTTGGCCATGCAATCGCGTTACGTTCAGTTGTTCAGCTTGCGCCTTACGTTGAAAGATTCGGGTGTAAGTAATAAATACGACAACAAAAAATAACGATAGACTCTTGGGAAATTCGTAGATGTAACGTGTTACGATATCACCTGTATTGTAAGGTTTATCGAGTAAGACCCAATATGTCAGGTGTCGAAATCCAAGCATTAAGGTGATGAACAATAATGCGATCGGAAAGTAGAGAAAAATAAGTCGTATTGCTGTTTTTACAATTACGTTTGATTCGATTGGCCAGCGATGACACCAGTAAACAATGATCGGCGTGAGAAGGGCATAGGCATAAGCTGCTGAGAATGCCCAACACCAGGGTTCCCATGCAAATCCACTAAATCCCCCACGAGATGAGTCAGCTATTTCGGTTTGCGCCATGATTACGGCAAGTATGCTCCAGATTACAAACCAAAATAAATATTGACCTGATGTTAACTTATAGTATGCAAACATTCAGTTTCTCAAGTATTGATAAAACTGGTGATCATTCAGGCTAACTAGTAGAAGTTTGCCTTTAGTTTCACTATTAAATTAGTTACTCAAGCTATTTTATAGGATAAGTTCCTGATATAAAAAAGAGTCGTATTCTTCAGCTATAACGGATTAGGACTCGCACTTTTGGTCTGAACTTGTGCTTTCAGTTGAGCTTCAAGTATTTTAATTTTCGCCGCTAGTTTTTGATTCTCTTTAAGCACCGAGCTGAGCTTTTTTTCTAAGCTGGTAATTTGTTTTTGTGATTCGATAGAAGATGCTTCAGTTTTGGCCAGTGATTCACTTAATTGAGTTGCAGAAGTTTGTTGGATATCCAATTGCTCTTTTAACACTTCCAGGTTAATTGATGTGGTCACCATTTCTTTTTCAATATTGGTCGTCTTGTCTGAGAGCGCTTGCTTGGTTTGACTGGTTTGTTCAACTAACGCTTTGATTTCCGACTGATTTTTTCGCCAGGCTGAAGCCCAAAGTTTATCCATCTGAACCCATAACTCGTCGGCTTTTTTACTTAATTCTGAAACTTTAACCTGCAACGCCACGGCTGACTGGTCCATTTCTTCGCCGGTTGTAGATAAGCGCTGTTCCAGTTCGGTTATGCGCTTCTGGGCTTCAATCAATGTTGTGTGTTGAGCTTGAGATTGCGAAAACAGCCAGTAGCAGGCACCGCCACACGCGATTATCAATACTAAAAGTAGCCACTGAGTGAGGGAAGACGATTTTCCTGACGTATTAGCCGATGCTGTTCCCGTTTGATTTGGAGCGCTTTGTTGGCGGCGATGATAGTAGTGCAAATCGTCCTTTTCAGGAACGATGGTTGGCATGGAGTCATCGGGCTCTTGGTTTTGCGTTGTTTCTCTATTACTCATAAAGTGAATCTATCAATCTAAAAAATTTACCTGGCGAAGTATACAGGTGTATCTCGCCCACAGGTGAATGGTAGCGCGTTTTCAATTGTTAGGCTATGACGTAGGTTTAATTGAGTATTGAAATTTATTGATACTAGATCGTGGCTACCGACTTTTTGACCGTCTTATCAGAACTTATTTACATGATTAGTGGGATATTGAGTGTTAGCTTGGGGCTGGATATAACGCGTCATCCTGACTCGTTGATTCAAGTAAAACCAGACACCCTGAAAATCGATGATCATTATAAGCTTTTCAGCGAGCATAATTGACTAAGTCGTAATGGCTATTTTTAATTGTTAATACTTAACTGGTTGATTTTAAATATAAAATTCATTGGGTGTCTATTTTTGATCTTTTTCTCGGAATGCAATCAAACAGGGACAAAAATTAAAAAAAACAAAAGTCGGATAGCAATTTACCTGGTATGTTTTCACCTCGCTAAGAACCGGTGAAATTTTGTATGTAATAAATTTCGTAGGGTCAAGACTAGGTAAACTAATCAAGGTGTTAGTTTGAGTGAGAGTTGAATAGAAGAATGCAAAAGTATTATGCAAAAATTATTGGCGCGATTTGTCTTGTTGCAAGTACGCTAATGTTGTATCAGTGGTATCTGGGAAATCCTGCTGGTGGTGTTGAGAACGCAGTAAGGGCATTTGGTGGTTCTGAGGCAGCATCTTTATGGCTTTCTCTCTTGTTGGGTATCGTTGGGGCAGCGTTTGGTATCAGGGCGCTTTTCTGGAATCGAGTTTGTGTTGGAGATCATTGCCCAATTGATTAACCCTTTATAGGTTCAGCTTGATGGGATCAAAACATCAATATCTGCGTCTGCGCGGGTTTCGCCTGCATACCAGATCGATTGGGCTTGCTCGTCGATCCAGAAACCGGAAAAATAAATAAAATTATTGAGTTCAGTGAGTGTTTGGTGTTTTCCAGTATGTATTGAAGTTTTCGTCAATAAAGGCGCTTGTCCAGGATTTCTTTTAACCCAGTAAATATATTCCGAGGTAAGTCGCCAGTTATTCCAGTCAACCGGCGCTAAGTCGGACAAAACTTTTTCTTCAATGTTTGGCGTTGATATTCTTATTCGCCATAATCCTGCTTCTCCTGATTTAGTAAAATATAACACTTGATCATTATCTGAAAACTGCGCAGTTTTCGCGCCATGATGAGTTAACTGAGAGAGTTGCCCGGTTTTCATATCGTAACGGGCGATTTGCCAACGACCGGATTGGCTTTTATCTGTCTGTGTATCTTTTTGATTTTGTTTATTTGTCGCGATTGATTTGTCAAAACGATAGCCAAAAATGATACTTTGACTATCCGAAGACCATTGCGGAGAAAAGACTGACTTGTCAGTCTGAACCTGTTTCACGGTGTTCTTTTCTACATCGATCAAATAAAGCGAAAACTTTCCATCTATTGGTGCCATAAATGATAAATATTTCGAGTTGGGTGACCAACGTGGCGTCATCACCCAGGGACCGTTAAACTGAGTCATTTGGGTTAACTGATTGTGTTTCTCAAACCAGATTTCTGCAGAGCCGCTACGATCGGACACAAAAGCTCGCGCGCTACCGTCCGGCGCAGGTTGAAGATCCCAGTTGACTCCCTTGTCGCTAATCAGAATTTGTTGTTCATCGGTATTGAGTGATTGATTGTAAACAGCGCTATTTTCAGTCCAGCGCTCTATTGCGATCGCGCCGTCAACCTGAACGGAAAGTGCATCTCCCCCCAACCAGGCGTCGGAAATCAGCGTTGGCTTGTGGTTATCAACGTCAATTTGCCAAAGTTGGAAGGGACCCAGACGGTTGGAAGTATAAAATAAAGTTTGATTATCATTTGCCCAGGATATTCCATGAACTTTTGTGTTGTCGCGGGTGACTCGTTTCCACGGACCTTCTCCAGAAATGGGACCAATAAAAATATCTTCAACGCCCAGGGCGAAACTGACGGCAATCGCCATTGTTTTGCCATCTCGGCTAATTGCTAAGTCGTCAATGCCCAGGTCGGTTTGTTTGTCGGGAACCTGAGAAGAAATCGTAATTTCACCGGTTGCAATATCAAAATGATTGGCGAACAATTCGATTTTTGAACCGTTGTCAAGGTTGAGTTGAGTTAGACGGCCTGGCTTCAGAGGTTCGGTTTTATCCACGAATATCAGCTGTTTTCCGTCTAAACTCCATTCGAGATCGGCAACGCCCCAGTTGCCGCACCGGCCAACCAGATTATCCTGGCCACCGATAACTGGAATTCTACGTATTTCACATTGCCGATGCTGATTGATTCGCGCAAATGCGACGTAATTTTGATCGGGAGAAAATACCGGTTGGTGATCGTAATATTTTCCAGAAGTGAGCTGAAGATAACCATTCGTCGCCGGTTGCCGGATGACAACAGCCATGCCGTTTGGCGGCGTAGATACAGAATAGGTCATCATTTTTCCATCACGACTGTAATTGGGGTACCTTTCTTTATGCTCACTAACCGCGAAAGCTTCGCGCTGATAGCCGGGGGATACCTGAGGCCGTGACTGCCAAATAATCATTCCGATTACGCCGGCAAAAAGGGCTAGACCTACGCCTGAAATCAGGTAGGTGTTCTTAAGTTGACTCCAAATATTTTTCTCGGGCGATGGTTTTTCGACAATTAGTCGATAACCGCTCTTAGCGACAGTTTCAATGGAGAGCGGCGCATTAAGCGATTGTGAGAATGATTTGCGCAAAATAGAAATACATCGGGTCACCGCATCATCAGTTACCGCGCGACCTTGCCATACTGTTTCAATGAGTTGCTGACGCGAGACAATTTGGTTTTCGTTTTGAGATAACAGGTAGAGTACCTGAATGACTTTAGGTTCCAATCGGAGCGAAGCCTTTTGGTAGATGATTGTGTGGTCTTTTATCGACACGCGGCAAGGGCCAATAGCAAATTCTTGATGTTCGCCTGTATCCAGCGTCACTACTGTGTTTAGCATGTGTCTCTCTATTTCATCAGAAAAAAATCGGTTTTTCCTCGGGATGATGGATGCGTATTTTTCCTATTGTTGGTGGACATTTCACAACATGGGAAAAACTGATGCGTTTCATTCATTCTTACCTTATAGCTTTATTGTTTTGCCTGACAATGTCCAGTGTTTACGCCGAATCGTTTGTTAGCGGCGATTTAGTGCGTAAAGCATCGCCCGGATTTCGGGTTCAAGTGAAAAATAACCAACTATTGGTATCGTCTGTTAGTAAACAGTCTGCGGCTGAAAAAGCAGGGTTAGTAAAAGGTTCACAAATTCTGGATATTAACGGCAAAGCGGTCACATCCGCTTTTGATGGGAAAAAATTACTAAGAAATCTTGTTGGTGGGAGCAAGCTCAATTTAAAAGTAAGTCGGGGAAATAGAACTAAAACGATTAAATTTGTCGCAGAAGCTCGCCCGCTGGAAGCCATTCCCGGCGCAGATAGCTATTATGATGTCGTTAATGTTGCTGATGACGCCAGACTCAGAACGATTGTTTCGGTGCCTGCAGGCGTCAAGAGCAAAAGGCCGGCGATATTTTTTGTACAGTGGGTTTCATGCGGTTCGCTGGAATATCGTGGACGAGGTGTTAGCGATGCCGTCTTTTCTCATTTGATTGTTGAAGCAAAGCGAACGCTGATAAGGGTAGAGCGAAGCTCCGATGGTGACAGCGAGGGCGCTGAATGCCATGAGTTAGATTACAACACAGAGCTAGAGCATTACTACCAGGCCTTTAAACAGCTTAGACATCATCGTCTTGTGGATACCAAAAATATTGTTATTTATGGTTCTAGCCTTGGCTCGACGGTGGCACCACTGTTAGCTGAAAAGTTGATGAAAGAAGGGATCCCGGTTGCCGGGGTTATGGTGCAAGGTGGCGGTGGAGTGACCTATCTTGAACGAATGCTAGCATTTGAGCGGATTTACCTGGAGCGTCGCCCGGAAGTAAAACCTGAGTCTATCCACAACGAAATATACAATCGAACCCTGTTTTATACCGAGTATTTGATCAAAGGTCGGATGCCCGATGATATCGCTAAGGACTCGGCGGACATGAAAGTTGTGCGTAATAGTATTCGAGGTCTTGCCGCTTCCAACCAATATGGTCGTCCTTTTGCCTGGCATCAACAAGCAGCGCAGCATAACTTTTTAAAAGCATGGGCGAATGTGAAAGCACCGGTGTTGGTTGTATTTAATGAGTTCGATCAATTTGAAACGGCGCACGGACACAAAGTAATCGTTGATATGGTCAATCGTTGGCGACCAGGCACTGCCACTTTTGTTGAAGGGAAAAATATCGGCCATAGCGGTTATCAGTTCGACACTATAGAGCAAGCCTATGCGTTTGAAGACGCAAAACCAGTGCCGGAAAAAATGAACGCGGTATTTACTAAATGGTTGCCTACTACAATTGTTCGGTAAGTTTACAAATTGGTATTTTGGAAGTTAGTTTAGTTAAAGTTGAATGGAGAAGCGTTTTAAATTCATCATTGCTGGGCAATTAACAATGCTGGGCAATCAACAATGCAGTTTTTGGATTGGTCAGGAATTTAAAGCGCTTATATAGGATTTGGACCGTTCAACATAAATATAAAGAATCAGTGAGATTTCTATCAATGTCTATGCCAGAATAAGATCGACAAATCATACTTTTCATTACCAATAAGTCGCCATAGGCAGAGCGACTTAAATAAAATAGTGAAATGAGAAAGTGTGAAACAGAATGTCGCGAATAACGCTGTATGGATATCTATAACCAGTGTGTTTAATTTTAGCTAAAGGCATTAATAACTGATGATGAAATATCAACTACTACTTTTGATTTTTTCCTGGGTTACTTCAACCAGTGCGAAAGCAGATTCGCCGGAAATCGATCTTTCCACTCAACAATCTCTAGATAAACTTGTGACGGAAATTCAGGCCAAATCGAAACTCGTTGGTTTGGGCGCTATCGTTATGCAAGACAATAAAACTTTAGCGATTTCAACCGCGGGTGAAAGAAAGGTTGATAGTGGTGTAAAAATTACAACAGATGATCAATGGCATATTGGTTCTATCACAAAATCGATGACGGCGACTATGATTGCACAATTGGTAGAAACCGGAAAACTAAATTGGAAAACATCCGTTAAGGATATTTTCCCCAAGGAAACTAAAGCGAATAAAATTCACAAAAAATGGCATGATATTACTTTAGAACAATTTCTCACGCATACTTCGGGCGTAAAAGGAAATTTTTCAATGGACATTCAAACGCTTTGGCCGGAAGAAGGAAAAGAGCGAATGGATGTGCGTAAAGCGCAAGTGTTAGATGTTTTAAAGTCAGCACCCGAATTAACGCCAGGAAAACAGTTTCTCTATTCAAATGTAGGCTTTACTATTGCAGGTGTCTTTGCCGAACAGAAAACAGGAAAATCCTGGGAATCTTTGATTAGAAAAAATTTATTTGAACCCCTTGCTTTGAGTCAGGCTGGTTTTGGTCCACCGAAAGATGGCGATAAAGAACTTGAGCAGCCTAGAGGACATCAAAAAGGATTATTCGGATTCGGCTCGCCAAAAGCAGTTTCGACCGAAGCTGATAACTCTCCCGTTATGGGGCCTGCCGGAACTATTCGTATGACGCTGAGAGAGTTAGCAGCGTATGCTAATGAACACCTACAGGGCGAAAAGGGGAAAGGCAAACTATTAAAACAATCAACTTATCAATATTTGCACTCGGCTAAACTTAATGACTACGCGTTTGGCTGGGTGGTTCAAAATAGCGATATGTCTGGTCCTGTTATCTGGCATAATGGTTCGAATACTATGTGGTACGCGTTGGTAGTTTTTTTTCCTGAGCTAGATGTAGTTATTGCGGTGACTTCAAATGATGGCAATATTAAACAAGCAGAAAAAAATGCCTGGAAAATTGTACGAGAAATGACAAAAAAGATCCGCGAAAAAAATAGCTAAAAGCACTTGCCCCCCTCTCCCTCTGGGAGAGGGTAAAATATAAATAAGCTTAATTAATACCGATTCCTTTCCTTCGGATCATCACTCAAATACTCAACAAACTCAACCTCGTATCCATCTGGGTCAATAAAATAAACATTTTTTCGATAGGGATCATCAGCTCCCTCAATTGCGATCTCGAAGCCGGCATTTTGCAATCGCTTTATGACGCCGTCGATATCATTAGTGACATAAGCGAAATGAGCTAATCCAACTTGATGACCTTGTAAATCTCTATTTTTATCAACGCCGTTGTCGTTTAAAGAAAGGTATTGATAATCGTCGCCAAAGTGAACCCATTTGCGTGGTTTGCCATACCAGTCATTTTCGCCACCGCCGCGTATTTTCCAGTGAGGAAATGCAGCCTGATAGAAAGCAATTGACTCGGTAATATTTTTAACAACTAAGTTTAAGTGTTCTAAATGTAACATGATAATCTCCTCGATTAGTTTTCAACTTGTTCGGCTTTCTATTCGCTTTTTTCAACACGCCATGGTGGGTTAAGTCGATTTTCTCCAGCCCAGAAAAGTTTAATTTTGTTACCCGAAGGATCGTAAAGCGTCGCCTCACGCCAAAGGTAAGTTTGATCAGTGGGAAGTTGAGTAAATTTAATTCCTTTTGATTTGAGTTTTTCTACCCATTCATCGAGTGCTTTGTGTTCGAAGTAGATGATTGCGCCGTTGTGAAATTTTTCGTTCTCTAGCGAAAGTGAAAAACTGCTGCCGCCGGGACATTCAAACCTTGCATAATGTGGTGTATCGACAATTTGTAAAAAGCCGAGGCGTCGGTAAAATTCTGTCGCTTCTGGCATGTTGTTAACGGGAAGTGTTACTTGATTTAAGTTCATAGTCTGTTGTCCTGTTTTATTGGTTTTGGTCGCAAGCCGTTAGTGGCTACATGCCATAGCTGTATTCCTGTTGTTTCGGATAGGGTTGAGATTGGTGTTGAATTCGAATCGCCTGCAATGCGGCGCTATATTGATGCAGCATGTGCAGGCTGTAGTCGATTCGTTCTCGTAAATGAATTTCGCGCTGAGTTAATTGCGCATCGCCTTTGTCACACTGGTTTAGCACTTCTTTTACATTTCGAATAATTAAGTGATCGGGAACCGCGACAATCTTGTTATTTTTGAGCGAATTCATGCGTAGCTCTGCAATCGGGTAAGCACCGCTAATGCCGCTGACTACCGAGACGAGCAACGCCGGTTTGTGGGCCGTTTCCTGTTTGTCGCACATCAATAAAAAGTTTTTCAACAGAGGGCTGGCCATGCCACCCCATTCTGGCGTAATCAAAATAAGAGCGTCGGCGCGACTGACTTTTTGGCTAATTAGCGGCCAACCACTGCTTGGATCAAGCTGACTGTCCTGTTCTCCATCCCAAAATGGAATGTTGTAACGACAAAGCTCCAGATGATTGATTTCTTTATAATTTTTTGCTTTCTCAACTAAATACTGAGCGACTTTAGCGCTTTGGGACTGTGTTCTTTGGCTGCCGCTGACAATCAGTAGCCGCATATTTGATGGTTCGATTGTAACTGCCATTGTGATGTTTCCCCCTTTCGTTGATTTAAGTAAAGTATTTTGTTTACTAATTATTATGTAAAGTAAACTATTTACTTAATGAAGTAAAGTATTAAATAAATAAAAAACTTTACTTAATTGTGAGGTGAGAGATAATAGCCATGGGAGGCTGCGATGAAAACGAGCGATAAAATTATCCAACTACTTAAAAAACAAGGCGCCTTGACGGCGAAAACCCTGGCCGGTGAGCTTGATTTAACCACTATGGGAGTTCGCCAACATATGCTGGCGCTTGAGCAATCCGGCGAAGTTATTTTTGAAGATAAGAAAGCACCTCGTGGCAGGCCGACGCGCTATTGGTCATTAACAGAGAAGAGTAATGTGCACTTCGCCGATGGTCATGAAGGCTTGACGCTGCAGCTAATCGATTCAGTCAAAACAGTTTTTGGCGATTCAGGTCTGGAGCAACTCATTGAACATCGAGAGCGAGAATCTCAAAAACTTTACTTTGAGGCGATGAAAGATAAGAAAGACTTACTCAGCAAACTAGAGGTATTAGCGGTGCTGCGTAGTGAAGAAGGCTATATGGCGACAGTCATTCAGGAAGCTGACTTTTATTGGTTGATTGAAGATCATTGTCCAATCTGTGCCGCGGCGAGTCATTGTTTGAATTTTTGTCGTTCAGAATTAAGTTTGTTTCAGGCATTGCTAGAGGATGTTGCTTCGGTCAGCCGTGAAGAGCATATCGTAGAAGGGGCGAGGCGTTGTGCTTACAAAGTCTCGCCATTATGATTTTTGGGGCTAACGATGTTTTAGGCTAACGATGTTTTGGGCTAAAGGCTCCGACGGCTTATCGAGCACTTTTCATCTGCTGCTTAAAGTTTTCTCGAGCTTCTATTTGAATTTTTTTATAGTCTGATAATTGTGCATCCGATAGAATTTCAGAAAGTTGTGCAAGGGTATTTTCTCGTGCGTTACTGAGTTCATTACTCAATTGTCTCGCTTTTCGAAAACCGATCTTTTTTACCGGGGAATGGTTATCGTCAGACTTTGTTCTGTTGTGGGGGTCAATACCATATTTACTCAGAATGTTCATTCTAGTTTTGATACTTTGCGCTAGAATTGGTTTGACCTGGTTAACTTGTTCATCACTTAACTGTAACCGCTCGATTGTCTGGTTAATGCGATCTACCAGTTGCCGGGATTGATTCTCCATACTCTGAGATGTTTCACTCAAAGCGAGGAGGAATGTAAGTATTACCAGGCTGATAAAATGTTTCATACGATTAGAGTTCCTTGATTAACTGATTTATCACGTCATTATGTCGCTAATTGTAATCAATCGATTGTAAAGAAGTTGACTCCAAAGTTTAAAGATTTGTAAAGGTTGGGATCTATCAGGCACAATCGCCAAGACTGATTGACAATTTGACGTCGATAGTAATAAATTGACTGAC
Source organism: Aliikangiella coralliicola (assembly GCF_007004725.1). Taxonomy (GTDB): domain Bacteria; phylum Pseudomonadota; class Gammaproteobacteria; order Enterobacterales; family Kangiellaceae; genus Aliikangiella; species Aliikangiella coralliicola. The sequence continues at coordinate 213,191 of NZ_ML660160.1, forward strand.
CTGACGGGGCACTACTTAACGCAACACAAAGGAAAATCTAATAATGATAAGACAATCACTTTTTCCAGCAATACTGTTGATCATCGCTTCTTTTCCAAACTTTGCCTTTTCCAGTGATAGCTTCGGAACTGGTCCTTTACTCAAAGAGTTTGGCGCTAATGCAAAGGTTAAGCTGACTCATCCATTATCGAAAGAACAGACTTTTAAAGTCGTATTTGATGTTGCTGAAGTAGAAGATGAAACTACGCTCAATCGAAAATTTAATAGTTTGGCAAGGTTCCTGAATATGCATGTTAGAGCGGGAGTTGCTGCGGAGAATATACAACTTGCATTGGTCGTTCATAGCAAGGCCGGGAATGGGCTTTTGAACGAAAAAGCTTTTAAGAAAAAGTTTGGTCAGGAAAATCCCAACGCTCAATTGCTCAAAGAACTAATGGCACATAATGTTAGAGTCATTCTGTGCGGTCAATCAGCTGCCTATTACCAGATTGATAATCAAGATCTCATTGGCGGTGTTGAGATGGCGCTATCGGCGATGACAGCCCATGCTTTATTGCAACAAGAAGGCTACACGCTGAACCCTTTTTAGAAAGGGCAAGCTGACAGGGGGGGTTTACTGCTTCTACTGTGAAGTTGCTGTTCGTAGTTATCTGAATGAGATGCAATTCGACGTAGTTTCGGTTAGCGCATAAATTGATTGGAAAACTAGCGTAAGATGACAGTGGCTTAATTTGGGTTGGAACTAGCCGTGATCTTTTTCGTTTTGACGGTTATGAGTATATAAAAGTCCTCTCAGGTAACGAAAAATTCGATATTTCTAATATCCATAAGAGTCACCTGAGTTCTTTTGAGGTTAGAATAGTTAAACTGATAATCACACCGTACAATTAAGCTTCGACAACTTAAGCAATATTTAAAATTCGCCGCGGCTGAGCAATCCACTGATTTTGTTTTTCTTTGACCGTTTTAATAAATTGATTCAGAATCGCCGGTTTACCAAAATACCACCCTTGTCCAAACTCAACACCGATTGATTTTAGCTGTTCAAGCTGAGCGCGGTTTTCAATGCCTTCGGCTATACACCGCATGCCGACCTTTTTAGCCATGGTGTGAATCTGCGGAACCAAAATTGAACCCAAAGAAGTCGATTCGATATCATAGATAAAGCTGCGATCGATTTTTAAAAAGTCACTGCTCAGTCTGTTAAGGTGGGACAAGTTCGAATAACCTGTACCAAAGTCGTCTATTGACACGCTAAACCCCAGGTTTCTGAGATCTGTTAGTATGGCTTTTGCATCTGCTGTATTGAGCACTTCATCTTCAATAAGCTCCAGGTTGATGTTAAAGCGACTAATGTAAGGTGCGCTAATCGCGTAAAGTTGGTGCATTTTTTCCTGGTCGAGATCTTCGGGGAAAATATTGAAACCAATTTTGAACCCAGCTGGAAGTTCGTATCGGCTGAGTTGTTTGAGGGCGCTTTGATACATATGGAGTGTAAAGGGCCAGGTCAAATTTAACTTTTTGATCATAGGAATAAATTCATTGGGGTAGATCTCACCTTTACTATCCTTAAATCGGGACAAAACTTCGCAACCAATAATTTGTTCGTTGCATAAATTAACAATGGGTTGGAAAACATTGTAATAGCTTTTTTTGCCAATACCTTGCTTAACCCGAGAAATCGAACGGCGTCGGCTCCGAATAAACCGCGCTGCGCAGCCTCTGGTTATATAAGAAATTGCGCAAACCAACAGCAGCAAAATGCTAGTCAATCGATAGTGTTCTGAAAGTATCTGTCTGGTCGTTCGCGAGACTGCACCGCAATAGCCAAGTTTGGCTAAACAATATTGTGAGTAGTGACGTTCCCAACTGACTTTCTGTTGAAAATTATCGCCGGAGAGATTTTCGAAAATATTTTTCTGGCCATAGACATGGGAAACATTGCCTTTAATGCGATGAACCGCTTGCCAGTTTGATTCTGGGATATCGAAAATGCTCGTGTAAGTCCGGTCGACCACTACGTTAAAGTGACCCATTTGTGCAATGAGTACTGGGACGGTTTTATCTATCCATGGAAGCGTTTCATCGACCCATATTTTTGGCCCGCGAAAAGTATCAAATGTAGGTTGTGTCTTTAAAGAGATTGGTTCTGCGAGTAATCCTTGCGAAGTAGTACAAATTAATTGATTGTTTTGCGAAAAGCCGATTTGTTTGAGAAAGCGGGAAGTAAAAAGTGCGTGTTGCATTGCCGACAGGGTTTTGGTGTCACAGGTTTTAACCTTAAGCGCATTTAAAGTTGTTAGCGCCTCACCAACATCTTGTACTACCTGGTATTGGAATTTGGTAATTTGATTAACGATCTGGGACTGATATTTGTGTTCGTGAAATGAGATTAATCCGGCGCTAATTAACAGTAAAATCATACCGATGCTAACGCCGGTAGCTGCAGCGATTATAGTATCGCGGGTTGTAGACATGGCCCCTCCGGGTTAACTTGTTGGTTGAATTTTGACCAGTATACGCTTTTAGTATGGGCATATGCGGCGGGAATTCCTATTTCTGAAAAATATGGGAAAAGTCGTTGAGTTGGCTAATATCTCCAAATTTATACAAAATTTGCCTATATTTTAATTACTGATCAGGTAAAAGAAATGAGGAGGCAAAATTTGACAGGTAAAGCAGATAGACGGCGTCAGATTTTGTTGGTAGCAAAATGCCTGATGGAGAAAAAGCCGTTTGAAAAGCTCCGGTTTACTGAGATTGCGAGCGAGCTTAATATTGATCCAAAACTCGTCCATTATTATTTTAAAGACAAAGAGTCACTGTTATTGGGGCTTTTTGATTTTTATCTTGAAGATTACGCACAACTGGCTGAAAACCTGGAAAAACAACGAACCCTTTCGGCAGTTACAGCTTTGTCACTTATTCGAGATAATGTGCGTCATCATTTACCCACGTTGCGAACTATTATGAGTTTCGCGCTCAATCAACAACTTGATCCCCAATTTATAAAAACAAATCGTACCTGGCGTCTCAATGAAACCTATCGAAAGGTGCTGAACTTATCTTCTAAAGATCCACAGGACGAAGGCAAAGAAAGTATTTTGTTGCTGATGATTATTTTTTTAACGATTGCTAATAGTGAAGTTTATTCAGATTATTTCGAGAGTTTTTTTGCCCTGCCAATGTCAGACGAAAACTCTGACTTATTGTTGCAACTACTCGCTAATATCTGCGAAAGGATGACTAGCACTTGACTGTCGGCCGATTGTTTTCAATTATCCACTTCTCAAGCTTTCACGATTATAGCGAATCTAATCCTTTTGTCGCGCTTAGCTCGGATAAACAAGATGATATGCTCAAACATATGCGTTATTATCATGGCGGGCCGCATAGTGATCATCCAAGCTTCTCGGAAATCGTGTTTTACTTTCCACGAGTCTTCGAAAAAATTTCAGCTAATCATGAATGTTATATAAAAAGCTTGGAGTCAAATGAAGTTGAAGAAATTGCATGACCAGAGTGTGAATTTCGAATCAGCAAAGAGCATGCCGCTCGAATTACACGAGCGTTAGTAACTAAGAGGAAAAAATTATCAAACTTATAGTATCAACCATAATTTGTTTGTTTCTTTCATCCAATGGCATTGCAGGAAGTGTGTACGATAAATTTCCAGATGACATAAATCCTAAAGAAAAGTACGTTTTTTATTCTCATGGTTATATTGTTGAAGGTGAAAACCCCAAGCCTATTAATAAAAAGTTCGGTTGGGGGCTTTATGATTTTCCGGCTATTAAAAAATCGCTATCGGATGATAGCTATAATTTAATCGCATTCCATAGGCCCAAAAACACTGATCCATTTAAATATGCTAATGAGCTAAATGATCAAGTAAGGGATTTGGTTAAAAAAGGTGTATCTCCAAAAAATATTACAATCATGGGGTTTTCTAGAGGTGCATTTATTACAGGTCTTACTTCAGATAAATTATCTGACTTGTCTATAAATACCATCATTCTTGCTGGCTGTGGCCGCTTAATCTCAAAGAAACATACCGACATTAAGGTGTACGGTAATGTGCTCTCGATTTACGAAAAATCAGATCGGGCTAATACTTGTAAGGCGCTGAAAGCTAAAAGCACTAATGTAAAATCATTCACCGAAATAGAGATAAATACAGGCTTGGAACATGGTGCATTTTATAGGCCAATTTCTGAGTGGGTAGAACCAGTAAAAAACTGGATAAAATCAAAACCTAGTAACTAAAGAATTGGTCCAATGGGTAAGATGCTAGACAATGAATAAGCGTTTCGGTGAGAGTGTTGTTTTTAAATCTTGTAGAGACTTAATTTCAAGCTTTTGAAATTGAGTTTCAACTTTCTCAACTAAATGTTGAACTCTTCGAAGCTTCAATGCGCGCGGCCTTTTGAAACAGGTAGTTGAATGGTTATTGAAAGTCCTCCCTGCGGGCTATCAGCGGCAAATATTTTTCCCTGATGCGCATCAACGATACTTTTACAGATTGATAACCCTAATCCCGAGCCGCCGGTCGATCTACTACGCGAAGATTCAACTCTGAACAGCCTTTCAAAAATCTTTTGATGAAGTGCGGGAGGCACACCTGGTGATGAGTCTTCTAATTTTATCACCAACCACTTATCTGCGATATTTGCAGTAAACAGTATTTTTCCCGGTGCATCAGTATACGCAAGGCTATTGTTGATTAAATTGTTGATGACTTGTTTGATTCGAGCTTCGTCAAAAATGGCACAGACTTCTTCGGCAATGTTTAATTCCTGCTGCCATTTGAAATCTTTTGCTTTTACCACAGATGAAAATTCTTCCATCCAGCTGCCGAAAGTTTGCTTGCAATTATTCTCTTTCAAGTCGAGTTTTAATGCACCAATATCTGATTGTGCCAATTGATAGATGTCGCTAATCATATGGTTGATATCGCCAATCTTTGTCATCAAGCCATCATAGGAAGCATTGACGTCTTCAACCAGGTTGTGCTGCAAAGCTTCGACTTTTAATTGCAATACTGTTAACGGTGTTCGTAATTCATGTGAAACATCAGCGAGCAACTGGTTTTTCTTTTCCACCAGCTCCGCCATCATTTCCGCTCGTTCCGCAGTGATTTTTCTTTTTTGGCTTTGCCGATAAAATAAGAAAAATGAAACAAATGCTAACAAGACAAGCCCTGCAATCCACATGTTCCTCTGGTAAGTTTGCCTTTCAATCTGGAGTGATTTGAGCTCATTTTCCTTGGTTAAAATCTGGATTTCTGATTCTCGTTGTTCTGCTTTGAACTGTTCTTCTAGTTCCGCTAATTTTTTCACCCTACCTTCATCAAGTCGAATTTCCTTCAAGCGATAATGGTCCTTAAGATTTTCATAGGCTTTGTCTGTATTTCCTACTGCTCTAAAGGCTTTAGATAGATCCAAATGAGCATTCATAGTAAGCGATTCGAATTCTAATTCCTTACCTATATTAAGCGCTTTTTGAAAATGCACTATCGCTGATTGATAATTTTCCTTTTCAATATAAACATTGCCTAATGCCATTTCTGACTCCGCGACAAAACGAGGTGTTTTCATTTCTGTTGCAATTTTGAGTGCTGAGTTTAAGTGCTCGACTGCGGACTCATAGTCTTTTTGCCCTTTATAAATTTCACCGGTATATCGACTGATCTGAAATTTGTTTCTCATATCTCCAATTGATTGATTAAGTTCTTTTGCTTCCTTTATGCTAGTTAACGCACTCACATAGTCCTTTTTTTGCACATGGGTTGCCGTGATATTAATTAACTGTTCTGCAATTCGGTTATAGCTCTTGTGTTTTCTTGCAAGCGCTAAGGCGCGAAAGTAATAGTCAAGTGCTTCGTCATATCTTTGATATTGTCTGTGAATAAGTGCAATATTTCCGAGTGTTCTAACGACATAAACAGTATTTTGATAGCCAACGGTATTGAGTGCTTTAGTGTAATACTCTAATGCCTTGTCGAAATTATCATTGTAATAATTCATCAGGCCAATATCATTTAATGTTCCTCCTATTGCTGCATTGATGTTATCTGTTTCGGGAGGCATTTGCCGATAGAGTTCTAGTGCTTTGATTAAATAAGGAATGGCTTTGGTATAATTGCTATCGCGGCGGCTATACAAATAAGCATAATCTTTATTTAGCATGGCCAGTTCATCTTTCTCTGCAACCGACTTTGCCACCTCGGCATAAATTTCTAATTGCTTTTCCATTAGATCAAATTTTCCAGCATTATAGTAAGCCAAAACCAGGTAGTGGTGGGTAAACATTGCTCTGGAAAAATCTTTGTGGGCCGTTATTAATTCTAATGCTTCTGAAGCATAGCGAATGGAGCTCTCGGGGTTTTCATAGGCATAATATTTCGCTAATTCAGCGAGTGGCGATATTCTTTCTATGCCTTCTGCAGTTGCTAATTGAGCTTCGTAGTTCTTAACTCTCTCTGGCTTATCCCTGGCTTCTGTAAGTGTGGAGAAAATTAATATAAATAACAGGGTGAAATATTTCACTGAAAAGACTCTTAATAAATACCGTAAAAAAAACGGTTTAAAACTTAAGTAACTATATATCATTAATCGGGGTCAATATACCGGTAGCCTGCGCCGTAAACCGATTCTATCGGGGATTTTTCTAAACCTAATTCGATTGCTTTTTTCCGAATATTTTTGATGTGACTATCAATTGCTCTGTCGGAAATATCCCGCATATCGGGGTAAGCTAAGTCTAAAATTTGTGCGCGAGAGTAAATTCTTTCGGGGTGTTGATAAAGCAATTTAAACAGACCGAACTCAAGATTAGTCAGTTCTACGGTGCTTTGTTGATAGCTTAAAATAAAAGTTTCCAGGTTTAATTCAAGTTTTCTGATGGCCTTAGGTTTTTGAGTGCGACGTAAAATTGCTTTAATTCGTAAAATGAGTTCGACGGCACTAAATGGCTTGCAAACATAGTCATCTGCTCCAGCTTCGAGGCCAATCAGCCGATCAATTTCCTCAACTTTAGCAGTCATCATGATTATAGGGATATCAGAAAATTCCCTTATTTGACGGCAACACTCTAAACCGTCGACAACCGGCAACATGATATCGAGCAAAATGATATCGGGTTGGTTTTCTCTTACAGTCTTGACCACATGCTCTCCACTGTCCAGGTGATGAGTATTGAAGTTGCTTGCTTTTAGAAACAGATTCAGATTTTCTGAAATTTCTAAATCATCTTCGACGACGAGGATATTCGCTGTGCTAGATTGTTTGGAGTTAGATTGTTCAGACATGAGTTCACTTTACTAGTCAGTTTTTAAATTATAGTCGGTTATCAAGGTAAAGCTGGTTTTCAAAATGCTTGTTTTTTCAAAATACAGTTTTTTCATGGTTAATTGTCAGGCTTGCAACGGAAGCTGAATGGTTATTGCTAACCCGCCTAGTTCGCTGGCAGACGGAAAAATAATCCCTTTATGGGCCTCAACAATACTCTTGCAGATAGACAAACCTAGCCCTGAACCGCCTGTTGCACGACTTCTTGAAGATTCTACACGATACAGTCTTTCGAAAATACGAGGCATTTCATTTTTTTCAACACCAGGAGAACTATCTTCGATAACGATCTCAAGATGATTGTTAACAATATTTGAGGATAACCCTATCTTTCCCGGAGAATCAGTATAAGCGATACTATTGTCGATTAAATTACTCACCACTTGCTTGATTTTAGCTTTATCGAATTTCGCTGTCACTGAATTGGGAAGTTGAATTTTTTGATGCCATTCAAAGCCTTTCGTTTCAACCAGACTGGATAGCTCGTCTGTCCAGTCACTTAATGTGAGTTCGCAGTTATTGGAAGTTAAGTCAAGTTTCAAAGCACCGATATCAGATTGTGCTAACTGATAGATGTCTGAGATCAGTCGATTGATATCGTCTATTTTAGCCATCAAACTTTCATAAGACGCGTTTACGTCTTCGACAAGATTATGTTGTAATGCTTCTACTTTGAGTTGTAGTACAGTCAGCGGTGTGCGAAGTTCGTGAGAAACATCGGCGAGCAATTGATTTTTTCTTTCCACCAGTTCGGCCATTAAGTTGGCACGTTCAACAATCAGTTTTCTTTTCTCTGTTTGCCGATAGATAAAAAAGAAGGCTACGAATACTAGCAGAGCCAATCCGGAAATCCAGGCGTTTCTTTCGTAAGTTTGACGGTCGATTTCTAACGCTTTTAATTGATTATCTTTGGTGAGTAATTCGATCTGCTTTTCTTTTTTGGCAGATTGAAATCTATTTTCTGCAAGCTGATTTTTTTCGGTGATATCCTTTTCAACAATTGCTAAATTGAGAGTCTTGTAATTATTAAGGTGTTTGTAGGCGTTTTTAAAGTCATTTTTCTTTGCATAAATTTTACTGGCAATGCTTTCCGCATCTCGTTTAGCCACTTCATTTTCAGTACTTTCTGCTGTTTTCAGCGCAATATTTGAATACTTTAAGGCGTTATCTAAGTCATTTAATTTGAGATAAGCGTTAGCTAAATTATGAGTGACTCTCTGGATAGCAAGCTCGCTTTCTATTTCTTCTGCAATGCTCAGTGCTTGATGAAATTCATCAATCGCTTTGAGTGGCTGCTCCTGTTTTAAGTAGATACTTCCGTTGGCACGTATTACTTCGGTCAGCTGTAGTTTATCGCCGATCTGAGTAAACATAGCGATTGATTCTTGAATGTTTTTTTGCGCCAGAGTAAGGTTTTTATTTTTAACATAGGCTAGCCCCAACATACTCTTTACCTTGGCAATATTCCAGGTGTCGTCTAGTTTTTCATGGGTTTTTAGCGAACTTTCATAGTAGGGTAGTGCTTTATCAAAGTTACCCAAAATTAAGTAGACTTCAGCAATGTTCATGTCGGTTACAGCTGCGCCTTTCCATTGCTCCATTTTTATACTTAAATCCCTGGATTGTTTCATATATTCTATCGCCGTATTTGAATCTCCCAGGGTTTGATAGATCAGTGCTATGTTATGAATAGCGGCCGCTTCATTAGTATGGTCATTTGCTAGCTTTGAAAAGTTTCTTGATTTTTTAAAATAATTGAGTGCTTGGCCTGTGTCTCCACGATAATAATAAATGCCGCCTAACGCCGTTGAAGCGTTGGCCATATTGACATTATTATTGATTTTTTGGCCTAAGTTAAAACTGATTTTTGCATGCTTTTCGGCTTTATCAAAGTCGCTTTTAGTAATATAAGTCCAGGCTGCATTATGATAGAAATCACTTTTTATTTTGTCGTCGGGTAGTGATTCCAGTAACCTGAGACCAACATTAAAATAGTGGAGAGCAATATCGGGCGAGTTTTGCTTAGTCTTACTAGTAATATTCCTCACTTTTATGAGAAGTTCTCTGCCTTCCAGTCCCTCCAGTTCTTTATCATAACTTTCGATTGTTTTTGGTTCTTGGGCTGTTTGGCCGGATTGCGCGGGAGGACTGATGAAGATTGATAGGCTGATGAATATTAGTAATATGATGTTTGGTTTACTCACTTATCGATTCTCCAGCGATTATTTTTCAACAATTATTCTTTAACGGTTATTCTTCAATGGTTATTCTTCAACGGTTATTCTTCAATGATTCTGACTTAACAATTCTCATTTTGACTCTGTCTGTTAGTTTTTGACAGGCCTGTCTTATTATAATACCGGCGACTATAACATAAATGCCGACAATACAGACGACTGCAACGTAAACCACTCTCGGGCTTTACGAAATACGGCTTTTACTTCGCTTCATCACAGAATTTATCCTCAATACTAACTCCGACATACTAAAAGGTTTACAGACAAAATCATCTGCACCCATTTTAAAACCGTCCAGTCTATCTGAATAACTGGCTTTTGCTGACATGATTATAATGGGAATGTCAGAGTTGAGGCGCACATCCTGACAAATCTGTAAGCCATCAATAACAGGGAGAACAATATCCAGCAAAATCAAACTTGGTTTAAATTGGGCTATTGCAGGAAAAACCTGCTCTCCACTAAAACAGTGTAGTACCTGGAAATTGTTTGCTTCAAGTAAACGGAGAAGAGGCTCTGAGATTTCAGGGTCGTCTTCGACGACCAATATTCGGTTCATGTTGATGATAGCTTCATGTTAAAAGACTGAGTTTTAAATTTTCTTTGTAATGGATAGTCGAGCAATACCTAATGATAAGAAGTGATTGATTTGGGTAAGTTTTCGCTGATAGCGTCAATTTTAATATTTGCACAACGCTTTGTTTTTCGTTGTTTTAGATTAGTTTCAATCAGCGTTATCAGTTTGGCAATACCAAAAGGTTTTTCCACAAAATCGTTCGCACCTAATTCAAAACATTTTAAGCGTATTATCGGCGAAGCTTCTGCCGAAATGATAATAATCGGCAGGTCACTTACCCGGCGAATTTGTTGACAGACTTCTAGACCGTCAACAACAGGTAGTACCAGATCAAGTAAAATTAAGTCGGGCGCAAAATCTTGAAATGCACCTAAAACAGAATTGCCTCGCATGCAGTGTTCGGTTTCAAAGCCACAGTTGTTCAATAGCGCGATTAGAGGTTTCGCGATCTCTAAATTGTCTTCTACGATTAGTACTTTATACATGGAACATCGACTCTCTTAAGTCATCGTTAAACACCTTTATGCTGATTAAATCGAATAATTATGGAGGAAATATGGATTGTTGATTTTCATGTTATAGAATTTAATACTGTGCCTCGAGAGTCGACACTATTCTATCAGGACGATTCTAAATAAGTGTTCCATATTGGTATCCAGTTATTTATTCTAAGAGAAATTGAAACTTTAACCTCCCGACCTCTCCCACAGGGAGAGGGGGAATTCTAACAAATCCAACATTCTCCACATTCTCTCCAAATTTGGGATTTAAGCTTCGCGATAAATGGAAATACCGTAAAAGTTTTATATCCCGGAGAATGAGTGATGAGTGGAGCCAAGCCAGTCCTACAAGTATCTTTAAATGGATCTTTAAAAGGATCTTTAAAAGGATCTTTAAAAGGATCTTTAAAAGTTTCTTTAGTTGCCATTGTTGTATCTGCGAGCCTTTCAAATGCGCTAGCGGAAAACACCAATTATGGGAACAATGCCGGCAGTAGTCAGCAATCCGGTGCAGAAAATAATACGAATGTAGGTGCTAATGCCGGTTCTTCGATAACTTCTGGCGATAGAAATACCAACGTGGGAAGCGAGGCTGGTAAATCGTTAACCAGTGGCATTGATACTACAATGATAGGCCACAACGCAGGCGCGCTGAACACAGCTAATGATAATATTTTTATTGGTGCAAACAGTGGTGAAGCCAATGCGACTGGTACTGATAATACTTTTGTAGGAACACGTGCAGGTCAAGCTAACACATCGACAGATAATACTTTTGTTGGTACAGAGGCGGGTTTAGCAAACACCACTGGCCAGGATAATACTTTTATTGGTGAAGAAGCCGGCGAAGATAATACTGAAGGTCGATACAACACTTTTGTCGGGCAAGACGCCGGGCAAGGCAATACCACAGGTTATAGAAATACGCTTTTGGGGAATATGGCTGGCGGGATTGCCTATGACTTGACCGGTCATAACAATACTGGTGCGGGCGAGAGCGCATTAGAAGATATAGAAAAGACTGCTTCGCGAAACACGGCGGTTGGTTCCGGGGCTGGTTCAGACATCGGCGAGGCTTACGGCAACACCATGTTAGGTGCAGATGCGGGTACTAATACGGAACATGCTGATTTCAGCACTTTTGTTGGAGCTTATGCGGGTTGGGATAATAATCGGACTAACAACCGGGATGATGCGAATCGAAACACTGCGCTGGGATCTTTTGCAGGATATGCCAATCGCGAGGGTTCTGACAATGTCTGGTTAGGGGCATTTTCGAATTCGCTGTCTTCGATCTACAGTTATGATCCTCAATTAGAAACGGATGTGCAGACAGCCTACAATGGGATTTCTAGTCAACCCAGCACTGCGAACCTCCCTGTCGGAAATCTAGATGTCAATCGTACCACTGTACTCGGCGCATTTGCCGGTGCCAATGACAATGATTCAATTTCCATCGGTTACGCAGCAATATCCGACAAAACCAATAGCGTTACGATTGGTAGCAATGCCAGTGGGAAAGGCCAGTATGACTTAACTTTGGGCGACTCAGCGACAAACACCGGCGATTACGCGATAACTATGGGCTATCAGGCAAGCTCGACTCATGATAATGCGATTACCCTTGGCTATGGCGCTACCAGCCGAACTGACAATACTGCCATCATCGGTAATTTGAGTACGCTCTCATGGGAACCCGCTCAAGACGCCTATGTTTCACTTGGTAGAAACAAAAATTGTTACTACGATAACGATGATCATGGCGGAACCTACGAGTGGGTTTGTGAGCCTCTCTACCGTTTTTCTGATGTCGTTAGCCAGACAATTTCCGCTGTCGCCACCGATTCACAAATGGTTGAAATCAACATCTGGGCTGATAACGGTGACGACTTTGCCGATCAGTGGTCGCTTTCTGCGGCTGATAATGGCAGCTTTGCTATCGCTTCCTATATTAATTCAACGGCCAATTCGCGCTCAGAAACCCGCGTTAAAACTGATTTATTCACGCTCGAAAATAATGGTAACGCCACTATCGCAGGTGGCTTAACTTTAAATTCTGATAAGCGTCTTAAAAAGGACATTGCGAGTATCAAAAATGCCATGGATAAAATTAAACAAATTGAAGGTGTTACTTACCACTGGAAAGATAATTTAGGTCGCTCTGATGAAAAACAATATGGATTGATTGCGCAAAATGTCGAAGCGGTGATTCCTCAGCTCGTTCACGAAAATAAAAAAGGAATGAAATCGGTGAACTACCAGGCGTTAATTCCGGTACTGATTAATGCGACGCAAGAACAACAAAAACAAATAGAAGCACAAAAAGCACAAATCGATAAACAGCAAAAACAAATCGATCAATTACTCAAATTACTTTCTTCCAAGTAGACCAATCCAATAATTTGGGAGAAGGAATATGAATAAACAAAAAGGTCTTTTTCGACCGTCTGTCAAGTCGGTGCTGATGTCGAGTTTAACGGCAAGCTTAATCATTTCTGCCGGTTCACCTTCGATTGCTGACACTTTGACAATCAATGGCGGTGGCTTTTTGAAAGTTAATGGTCAGGCAACGTTAGTTGGTAATATCGACGCAAAAGCAAATGGCGAATTATTTCCTGCCGAAAATCTGGGGTGTATTGCTCTGGAGAATTTAAGTTTTGAGCCAGGTACGATTGTTCATCAAAACCTTGATGAGCTTTATTATCAACGAGAAGTTTGTGATCACTACAACCAGTTTGAAGTTAGCGGGGATGTTAATTTATCCAACGCGACTTTAAGTATTAATTTATTGGCCGGAGCGACTACTCGTTCTGGATCTGATAGCACGAATTATGGAACTTTATTAATTAATAATACTGGCGGGAACCCAATCATGGGAACCTTCAATGGTATTCGTGAAGGTGGGGCTGTGTTAGTCGACAATGACTACTACATGCACGTTACTTACTTCGGTGGTGATGGTAATGATGTCTATATCTGGCGCTGGGATGACGACAATGATGGGATTGGCAATCGTACTGATCAATTCGACGATGATCCTTCCGAGTGGAGTGATACCGACGGTGATGGTGTTGGCGACAATGCCGATCAAATGCCTGATGATCCTAATGCCAGCGAAGACGCTGACGGTGATGGCGTTGATGATGCTTCAGATGCATTTCCTGATAATCCCTTAGAGTCAGTAGATTCTGACGGTGACGGAATCGGTGATAACCGCGATGCCTTTCCAAATGATTCCGCTGAGCACTCCGACAGTGACGGCGACGGAATCGGTAACAATGCTGAAACAGATGACGATGATGATGGCCTTGAAGACGGCGTTGATAACTGTCCGTTAATTTCGAATAGTGACCAACTCGATACGGATGGTGATGGTGTTGGTGATTCATGCGATATCGACAATGATGCCGATGGTCTTATCGATATTTCGACGCTGGCGCAGCTTTATAACATTCGCTTTAATCTGACCGGGACTGCTTACAATGATGGCTACTTTGAAACGGCGACAAGTTGTGGCGACGGGGTCACCGTTACAACATGTAACGGGTATGAGTTAATCAATGATTTAGACTTTGATGAAAACGGCGACGGCGAATTGAATGACACATACAACCAGGGGCAAGGTTGGCAACCGATCGGTAACAGCGATAATCGCTTCGATTCAATTTTTGAAGGCAATAACTTTCATATCAAAAATATGACCATCAACAACACAAGGCTTGCCAGTCATGTGGGTTTTTTTGGTTATATTACATCGACAAAAGTGCAAAACGTTCATTTTAGCGGTGCGCTCACGCAGGTGAATACTGATGCTTCTTTTGTCGGTGGGATAGCAGGGCAAGCCGGTATTGTTGTTGATGCCGTTAACGTTTCTTTTGAAGGCTCAATATCTTCAGGAAACTATCGAAACTATATCGGTGGCCTTTTTGGAAATGCCGGTCAATCGGATATTTACGATAGTTATGCAATTGTCACTATCAATGGTGGCGGTAAGTACATTGGAGGAATTGCAGGCGCATCGAGTGTCGCTAAAGTAGAAAGAAACTATGCTGTTGTTAACATCACAACAGACGGTGATCAGGTCGGTGGACTCATCGGTAAACGAACCAGCAACTGGATTCAAAATAACTACACGCAGGGGACTATTGCTAGTACAGGAAATGATATTGGTGGACTAGTTGGAAATTCAGGCAGCGGAATTTATGACAGCCATTCTTCTGTTGAGGTGAGTGGCAATAATGCCGTCGGCGGATTAATTGGATATACCGCTAATGCAGTTAGAAGAAGTTATTCCACCGGCGTTATTACTGGAACCTCTAACGTTGGTGGATTAGTTGGTGAGTTTGGTGGCACAACAGATGCCGATAACTATTGGGACAATGAGGTTTCTTCTATTGCCAATAGTGCTGCAGGTACAGGCTATGCAACGAGTGATTTGCAAACGCCTACCGATAACTCGGGCATCTATGAAAATTGGAGTACATCGAACTGGGACTTTGGTGAGAGTGACCATTACCCGGTTTTAATCTTTAGCGGCATTGCGCAAAGGGATGCCGATGGTGACGGTATTCTAGATCACTATGATCCTGACGATGACAACGATGGCGTCGATGATGTCTCTGATGACCTTCCCTACGACGACACTGAGTGGCAAGATACCGACGGCGATGGAATCGGCAATATTGCAGATACTGACGATGACAATGACGGCGTTGATGATACTTATGATGTTTATCCCACAGACGCAACTGAGCAATTTGACGCAGACAATGATGGTCTTGGCGATAATGCTGATCCCGATGCCGATAACGATAGCCTGCTAGATGAAAATGATAACTGTCCGATAAATGCCAATCTGGACCAGCTTGACAGCGATGGTGATACTCACGGCGATGTGTGTGATATCGATAACGATGCTGATGGGTTAATTGATATCGAGACAACCGAAGAGCTAAACAACGTACGTAACAACCTGTCAGGTACGAGTTACAGTTTAGGTTATCGTGAATTTAACGAAAGTTGTGGTGATGGCGATACGATTACCGCATGTAATGGCTATGAATTAATTAATGATATTGATTTTGATGAAAACGGTGATGGATTAATTAACGACACCTACAATCAAGGTGAAGGTTGGACGCCGATAGGGGATAACACCGATCCATTTACTACAACCTTTGAAGGCAATAATTTCAGGATCTTAAATTTAACTATCAACAATTCGTCGTTATCGAATTACGTCGGTTTTTTTGGCTACGTCAGCGGCGCCACTATTTCTAATTTACATTTTCGAGGCGAGTTAACTTCTGTTACTGCGAATGCCAGGTCGGTTGGCGGTGTAATCGGTTACGCTGTATCAGGAAGCGTTCTCACTAATTTATCTTTCAACGGTCAGGTTTCTACCGGTGAATTTGAAAATTTGGGCGGCCTGATCGGCTACGCTCAAAATGCGACTATTTCCGATAGCTTTTCACAAGTTGAGGTGTCTGGCGGCTCTCGTTTTGTCGCGGGTTTGATTGGCTATTTATCTCAGTCAAACCTTTCCAGGAGTTTTACTGCTGGTAGCGTGAACACCAATGGAGACTATGTCGGCGGATTGAGCAGTGCCTATCATAAATCTACAGTGCGCGACTCTTTTTCTGCTGCGTCAGTTGCGGGTAATAACTATGTCGGTGGCATCGCCTCATTTAACGTGTCTTCTAATGTTTATAACAATTATGCCTACGGCGCTGTTAGTGGAAATGGTAATGTCGCTGGGTTAGTTCCGAGCAACACTGCGGCTTCCTTTTCCGATAGCGTGTGGGATACCGAAGCGACAGGCCGAAACAATGGCAATGTGGGGACTGGTTATACGTCGAGCGAGTTGAAAAATCCGGTAAGCAATACGGATATGTATGCGAATTGGGATCCTGCGGTGTGGAATTTTGGTAACAGCGACCAATATCCCGTTTTAGTGATTGGTGGTGTTGTCAGAAGAGATAGTGACGGCGATAGCGTATTCGATGCCGATGACGTTTTCCCCGATGATCCTACCGAATCGTCTGATAGTGACAATGACGGTCTCGGCGATAACTCGGATCTTGATGACGACAATGATGGTATTGAAGATTCCGACGATCTTGATCCTTTTGTGGCCTGTCTTTCGAACCTAACTGTAACTAATCAATTAGCAACAGGTGTCGGTTCTTTGCAACGGCAAATTTTAGAAGTTTGTGGAAACGGTACGATTACTTTCGATGCTGATTATGTTATTGATTTGACCGAACCTCTGGTTATTCCGCGCGATATCACAATCGACGGAGGTGTATTTAGTATTCAAATTAATGCCGGGGGAATGTTAGACGAGAAAAATGCTGATCTTATTTTGAGAAACGTTATCTTGAATTTAAAGGAAAACACTGATTAACAGTAGGGCATTTGGCAAAGCTGTCACAGATAAAATGCCGTTCTGCATGTTCTCCAGGGACAAATCGGTATTTCAACTCAAGAGTCAACAGTACTCATATACTGAGCGAATATACTGACGACTTCTTTGACTGCCGGCGTTGTAAGAATTTCCGGCTTTACTATACAGTTACAGTGCCACATTATTTTTGTTGGAAAACTTATTTTTACGAGAGAGCCGTTTTTAAGTTCCGAATGAAACAAAGATGCTGGACCAATAGTGATATAGTCAGAGTTAGATATAATTGTTTTCGCCAAAACATAGTTATCGCAGCTAATTTTAGGTTTTATTTCAGCGGTTTTAACAAAGTCGAGTATTTGATTTCCCATCTTTCTTGGCAGGTGAGGGGCGATGAAGGAATGTTTTTTAAGTTCATCAAATGAAACTTGAGATTGGTTGGCAAGTGGATGTCCCCCACGAACAACGGCAACTAGTTCTTCCGACATTTCTAAAACTGGTGTAAATTCGTCAGCTACTTCCTTCGCTTGGAATGGGCCGATCGCTAAATCTATCTGGCTGGTTTTTAGCTGCTCGATTAATGCACTTGGAGAATCTGTCGACAAAGAAATTCTGAATTGGTATTTGTTTTCAACAACGTCTAGCAATATTTTTGGAACTAATAGTTGTTCGACAATGGGACCAACGCCAATTCGTATCTGCCCGCCGACTAAATTCGCCATCAATTCCAAACGTCTTTCGACATTAGTTAGTTTGGTCTCTATGTCTTTGCCTTCGTTTAATAAAATTTTAGCGGCTTCTGTTGGTACCATTCCGGAACTATTACGAATAAATAGTTCCATGCTGATTTTGTGCTCAAGGCGACTGATTTTCTTACTCAATGTTGGTTGAGACATATGTAGAATTTCTGCTGCGCGATTAATGCTACCCACTTCAGTAACCACTTTGATCATGCGGATGTCGGAAATATCTATCATGATTTGCCTCAAAAAGAAGGATTCAAAAACATTACGCTAATAATATCATGTATTTTTCAGCCTCGAATATTAATATAAAACAGGGCTTCTGGTCGCATGTATAAGCCTATGAAAATTCTTTATACCTCCTCTAAAAATCCATTATTACTAAAGTTAGCATAAATTTTTTAGACTGTAGTCACACCAAAAGGTTAAGCAGTAAAGACTTTAGGGTGAGCGTATTTGATCGTCCCCGGATCATCATTTAGAGCCTCGATCACTTAAATTAATCTAGATAATTTAATTGGAGTAGAAAACCATGCCAGAAATTAGCACCTTAGGTTGGATACATACTTTTATTGGTGCGATGTCATTAGCCTCAGCATTTTTTTGTTTGATAGTTTATAAAAATATCCTTGAAAACAAGGCTCTTGGTATTTTTTACTTGGGTGGCACCTTTATTACTGCAACGACTTCACTTTTTATATACCAACATGGAGTATTTGGTCCTGCTCATGTGTTGGCAGTATTAACATTACTGTCTTTGACAATTGGTTATTGTATTCGTTTTATACCACGTATGGTTCATTACTCTCCTTATATCAAGAGTTTTTGTTATTCCCTCACTGTTTTATTTCATATTATTCCAGCTGTAACTGAGGGATTGTTAAGACTTCCTGCGAATAAACCATTTGTAACTGATCAATCTGATCCATTCCTGGCCAAGGTACATGGAGTCCTGTTTCTTGTATTTATTGTAGGTTATATCTGCCAGTATTTTTGGCTCAGGAGGCATTTTGTCCAGACAAAAAAGGCACACTAGGGCGTTATATGGCCTACATGCAGCAAATGTAACTTGTTCGTAATGCGCAACACATAGGAGTTCTAATGAAAGACAAATCACTTAAAGATCGCTATGGCGACTGGGCGTTAATAACAGGGGCTTCCTCTGGCATGGGAGAGGAATTTGCTCGGCAGATGGCATCTCAAGGTATAAATCTCGTGTTGCTTGCGCGACGAAGTGAACGACTAGATGCATTAGGTAGTGAATTAGCTAAGCGGTATGGCATACAGTGTCGTAGTGTTGTGGCCGACCTCAATGCTCAAGATTTTCTTACGTCTGTCGCAGAGCAAACCGCTGATCTAAAGATTGGTATCCTTGTAAACAATGCGGGCTTTACGAATCAAGGCGAGTTTCTGAAAAACGATCTTGCTGCGGAAGAACGGCTCGTAAACGTTAATTGCCGCGCAGTTACAACGCTGGCGCATCACTATGGTCGACTGATGTGCCAACGAGAACGCGGCGCCATTATTTTTACTGCATCTATTGTTGGCTTTACTAGTGTCCCTCTCTGGGGAACTTATGCCGCATCGAAAAGCTATGATCTGTTGTTCGCTGAAGCTCTAGCGGTTGAATTGAAACCTCACAATATTGATGTTATGGCACTTTGTCCTGGTTCTACTCACACTGAGTTTGCAAACTACGAGGGATTCCTGGCCAAGTTATTTGTGATGAAATCTGATGACGTAGTAGGTGGAGCACTAAAAAGCTTGGGACGCAAGACGGTTCATATTGCTGGCCTTATGAATAAGATAACCGTTTTTTCACTGAGATTCATTCCGAGGCGAATTGCCGCGAAACTTTTCGGCACGTTGGTTCGAAACATGGCGCATTAGTGAGCTCAACTTCTGCTTGTTTACTTCTGGCTGCATCGACATCATGTCTACTCCGACAATTGAACTCGCAGCCGTTATGCAAAGTTTTAATAACTCTTCCAAAATCTTTTAATTACTCTCAACTCATTTACTTCTTTATGATCTGACTATGCCAGAGGTTTAGTAGTTAGAACTTGATGGTGAATGCTGTTGGCTGAGTCGACTTAGTCAAAAGAACATTCTTATCTTCCAGGTCGAATCGAAAATATCCGGTAAGTTTTCTTCTACTTTTTCTGTTCATAAGAGACTTAAACGCGCTTTGCTGAAAGGTGTAATTTTCTTCGTTTCAAGTAAAAGATTTTTGAGAGGTTTTGTTAATGAATCGAGAGTTTAATTTAATCAAGTTCCAGTCAAATAGATTAACCCAAAGGTTCAAACGAAATTTGACTCGTCCTTTTATTTTTCTGGCGTTAGCAACTAGCTCATCAGTGTATGGATTTGAAAATACCAATTATGGGACTAATGCCGGAGCTGCACAAACTGATAGTGCAGAAGACAATACCAATGTCGGGGAGAATGCGGGGGCTTCGATTACAACCGGTGATCGAAATACCAATCTTGGAAAAAACGCCGGGCAGTCTCAAACTGTAAGATCAGATACGGTAATGATTGGATACAATGCAGGTGCATTAAGCAATGCTAGTTACAGCGTATTAGTCGGTTCAAAGAGCGGTGAGTTAAACACTACCGGGGGAAACAATGTTTTCATTGGATATGAAACTGGTCAACAAAACACTACAGCTTCGGATGGTGTTTTTATCGGTTATCGAGCGGGACATAACAACACGACGGGCAAAGATAATATCTTTATTGGAAAATTAGCGGGTGAAGAAAACACAACGGGCGGAGATAATGTGTTTATCGGCGAAAGCGCAGGAGAAAATAGTGCAGACGGCGACAGAAACGTTTATATCGGCAATTTCGCAGGAAATGGAAACCAGTCAACGACATTTACCGGTATCGACAATACTGCAATTGGTGATAATGCTGGGAAAGATTTGGAAAGCAATGCCGCCCAAAATACCTTTTTAGGAGCTGCTGCTGGAAGTGATCTCGCCGATGGAATAGCCAATACTATGCTCGGTGCTGGTGCGGGCGGCGCTACCGAAAGTACCGACTACAATACCTTCGTCGGGGCGTATGCCGGTAGTCAGAATAACCGAGTTGCTGTGGCTGATGCGGCGATTAGAAACACAGCCTTGGGCGCATTTGCAGGCTATGTTAATCAGTATGGGCAAGATAACGTTTGGATTGGTTCATTTGCCGGTAGTTCCAGTACCATTTATTCCCATGAATCTGCATTGGACGACGAGCTAGTCGGGGCAACTTTCAACGACCTATTTTACCCGAGTAATGCGCCGGATGGATCTGAAGATGTGAGTGGCACAGTTGTGTTTGGTGCATTTGCAAATGCAACCGATGACAACTCGATTACGATTGGGTTTCAAGCGATATCACAAGAGGTAAGTAGTGTCACTATCGGTTCTTCAGCTAACGGTAATGGTCAAAGCGATATTACCATCGGCGCAGAGGCATCCAGTTCACATTCCCAAGCAATCACTATCGGCTATCAAGCGGTCAGTCATGCGGATAATACAGTAGTAATTGGCAATGCCAGCACCCTAAATTGGGATCCTTCAACCGATGGCGTTACAGCCTTAGGTAACAGTAACTATCGCTTTACCAACCTTTATTCTCAAGCCGCCTCAATATCAGCGGCTACAGATAGCGCGGCAAAAATAGCACTATGGGCAGATGCCGGTGCAGACAACAGCGACAAATGGAATTTAGCCGCCGCAGATGGTGGAGACTTTACCGTTTCCACAGAAGCTTCCGGCTCAGATACTGCGGTACTTACTGCATCCAATAACGGCAATGTAACTGTCGCCGGTGACTTAACCGTAAATTCTGATCGCCGCCTAAAAAACAATATTCAACCTCTGGTTGGGGCTTTAGTACTAGCACAAAGACTGGAGGCGAAAACCTATCACTGGAACCCCGCACTAAATCGAGGTGCAGAGAAGAAAATAGGTTTGATTGCTCAACAAGTGGAAAGTGTTTTACCGGAACTAGTCTCTGAAGATAAACAGGGTATCAAATCAGTCAATTACCAGGGAATGATCCCGGTGTTAATTGGTGCGGTAAAAGAACTGAGCGAACAAACCAAAAATCAACAAGAACAAATTGCCCTGTTAAAACAACAAATTGAGCTTCAACAGGCATTATTGGCAAAGCTTACCAAGGCAGAGTAATTGTGGCCGAGCTTAAGCTAGTCGGGTGCAGGCCAACCAGGAGCACGAGATCATCCATAGTCTTGTGGCTTGGTCTTCTATGTTGCTCTACCGACTACTTCCCTATAAGCGTCCTTTACAAAAGAAGGCTACTTCGCCCAACCATTTTAAAGAAAGGGGGATTTCGCCTCTCCATATTCAGTCCACATTTACCCGATAAATTGCAGGTTAATGTGAAGAAGCGGCATTTTTGTTCAGAGGTGTTAAATCCTTCGATACATTGGAGGATATATCTCACCTGCATATTCTCTGCATATTTTGCACTTAAGCTTCTCAACACAGGGGAGACCTTTGATATTTGTGTATTGGGAAGTTTGAAATGATAGTTACCAAGTCAGCATTTAATAAATCACTAATCAGCGTATTTTTATTTTTCGGTCATTTTACCGATGTACTCGGTGATGACTCAATCGCAATTGGAAACAAGGTGGTCAATAACAACGCTAATTCTATTGTAATAGGAAGTGGGGCTGACAGAGGTCACGACGGCGCAATCACAATTGGCTTTGGAATGGCGAGTCATGACAATAATATTTTTACTGTTGGAAACCCGTCTACTGTTAGCTGGGAACCATCCTCTAATTCAACGACAGCGCTCGGGACATCTAATTATCGTTTTGAAGATGTGTTTTCGAACAAATTATCAGTAAATGCTGCATCTGGTAATGCCGCGAAAATCGATTTATTTGCGGATACCGGAGCTTCGAATAATGACCGCTGGAGTATCGAAGCTGCTAAAAACTGCCAAGAATGCTGGAAGCCAAATAGTTGCCCTGGGGACTAAAGGAAAGTAATAATGAAGTTGACTGAAAAGAGTATTTTCTTGAAGACAAATAGATTACAGAAACGAAAGTCCGTTGCGGTGGCAGGACTTTTGTTTCCGTTTCTAACTTTTGTTTCGGGCATCACGAGTGCCGGTACAATCACTGTTGAAAATGGCGGCGTCGTTCAAGGCAATGGAACTATCGTTAGCGATTTAGTTGTTAATAGTGGCGGCAGCTTAAACCCTGGCCAGAGTCCGGGATGTTTAGCTTTCAACAATTTAGATTATTCCGGTGGCGGTACTTTAATTGTAGAAATTGGTGGTGGTACGGAATGCAGTGATTACGATCAGTTACAAGTAAGCGGAACTGTGACGCTTGGTGCAGCACTTAATTTATCAGCCTACAATTCTTATGTTCCGGTAGCCGGGAATACTTACCAGATTATCGATAATGATGGGAGTGATTTTGTCTCAGGAATTTTCACCAGCTTAGAAGAAGGCGATATTCTAACTTTATCAGGAAAAAACTTAAGTATTAGTTATGCTGGCGGTGACGGAAATGATGTTGTCTTAAAAGCTCTGTCTGATCAGACAATCACATTCCCTGCGCCTGCTGATCAAACTTACGGTGTTGGCAGTATTAATATTGCGGCGACGGCCACTTCAGGTTTACCAGTTTCTTTTGGTTCTAACTCGCTCTCGGTGTGTACTGTAAGTGGAAGCAGCGTTTCTATTCTTAACGTCGGCACTTGTTCGATCACTGCGTCACAATCAGGTGATGCAAGTTACAATGCAGCGTCAAATTTGACCCAGACCTTTACGGTTAACCAGGCGAGCCAAACCATTACTTTTATGGCACTAGCCGATAAAAATCTAGGGGATGCTGATTTCGATTTAAGCGCGACTAGCAGTTCGGGTTTGACTGTGAGCTTTGCTTCGAACTCAACTTCAATCTGTAGTGTCTCGGGCACTAGTATTTCATTACTGACTGCAGGGACTTGCAGTATCACTGCGTCACAGAGTGGTGATGCTAATTATCTGGCTGCGAGTGATGTGACAAGAACCTTTAGCGTTCAGGATGTCACTGCGCCGGTGATAGTACTAAGCGGCGATGCTTCAATGACGATAGCGCAAGATAGTAGTTACAATGATGCCGGTGCAACAGCTTCCGATAATGTTGATGGTGATCTCACCGCCAGTATTGTTATGACCGGTAATGTGGATACAGCCACGCTTGGTGTGTATACGCTGAATTATAATGTTTCCGATGCGGCAGGAAATGCCGCCATCCAAGTCACACGAACCGTTACCGTGACTGATCAAACTGCACCAGTAATATCATTAGTTGGAGACACTAATGTCACCATCGCACAAGACTCAACTTATACCGATGCTGGCGCCTCGGCTAGTGACAATAATGATGGTGATATTTCGAGTTCAATCGTCACTGTTAATCCGATTGATACCAGCACGGTCGGAAGTTATACAATTACTTATAATGTTTCAGATGCGGCCGGTAATGTCGCTGCCGAAGTGACTCGAACCGTGACGGTTACTGATCAAACTGCGCCAGTGATTTCCTTGGTAGGTGATAGCACAGTAACTATTGCGCAAGGTTCTACTTACAATGACCAAGGCGCGACTGCTAGTGATAACAACGATGGCAATATTACCGGCGCTATCGTCACGGTTAATTCTGTTAATACTAATACCGTTGGTAGCTACTCCGTTTCTTATAATGTTGTCGATGCTGCTGGAAATGCGGCGGCTGAAGTTACGCGAATTGTTCAAGTGGACGATCAAACCGCGCCTGTGATCACCGCACCTACCGCTTTAACTGTCGCCGCTGCCGATGCTGACGGTACTGCGAAAACGGAGACGAATATCGCAATATTTTTGGCATCAGCAACTGCCTCCGACGCAAACGAAGGCGTGATTGCCACGGTAGATAATGATGCGCCAACTATTTTCCCGTTAGGAACGACGACAGTAACCTTTAGCGCGACTGATTCAGCGGACAATACCGGTAATGCTCAATCAACCATTACGGTTACTGATCAGACAGCGCCTATTATCAATTTAATCGGTGATGCTTCGGTAACGATTAACATTGGTGAAACTTATACCGATGCGGGCGCTTCCGCATCGGATAATGTTGATGGTGATTTAACTGCCGATATAGTTGAAAGCGGCAGTGTTGATACGACTAATCTGGGGGTTTACACCTTACGCTATAACGTCAGTGATGCAGCCGGTAACGTTGCTGCGGAAGTCACTCGCTCGGTGAGTGTTCAGGATGCCTTTGCGCCGGTCGTCACCGCGCCAACCAGTATAACGGTTGCAGCCGTGGATGCTGATGGCACATCGGTAACAGACAGCAACATCCAGGCATTTTTAGCGGGCTCTGACGCCACTGATGATGTGGATGGGAATATAACGCCGACTCATGATGCACCAACCGTTTTCCCATTGGGTATCACCACCGTGACTTTCAGTGCCACCGATAGCTCCGGTAACATTGGCCAATCGCAAGCAACCGTGTCTGTCAGCGATCAAACGACACCGGTGATGAGCTTAAACGGTGATAGTGCAATCACTTTAGCGGTTGGTGATAGCTATGTAGAACAAGGCGCGACTGTAACCGATAATGTGGATGGGGATATTAGTGCGCAGATCGTTATCAGCGGCAGTGTTGATACCAGTACAGTTGGTATTTACATTCTCACTTACCGGGTGAGTGATGCTGCAGACAATGCCGCGACTGCATTAACCCGCCAAGTAACAGTGCAGGATAATGATGCGCCTGTTGTGATTGTTCCGGCGAACATTACCGTTGCCGCGCTTGATGCAAGTGGCACCCCGGGAACAGAAGGCACCATCGCTGACTTCCTGACAAGTGCTACTGCTAATGATGCAGTGGATGGTGGGTTGGCGGTTATTCATAATGCGCCTAACGTCTTTCCGTTGGGAGTCACGACGGTTACTTTTAGTGCAATGGATTTATCAGGTAATACTGGAGTAGCTCAAGCCACCGTGACTATCACCGACCAAACTGCACCGGTGATTAGTTTAAATGGCGAAGCGGCTATCACTACTGCCCATGGAGATAATTATATTGACGATGGCGCCAGTGCAAGTGATAACGTCGATGGTGATGTGACTGCCCAAATTGTCATTACGGGCACGGTGGACACCAATCAATTAGGGAGCTATCAACTGGCTTTCAATGTGAGCGACGCGGCAAACAATGTGGCTGACGAAATGGTACGAACCATTACTGTTACCGACCAAACTTCGCCTGTTATCACACTAATTGGCGAAGCTGAAGTTACAGTCGCACAAGGCGCTAGCTACATTGATGAAGGCGCTAGCGCGAGTGATAATGTCGATGGTGATTTAAGCAATGCGATAACTGTGAGCGGCAGTGTTGATACCAATACTGTTGGCAGTTATGTCTTCACCTATGATGTTGTGGACGCGGCGAACAATGCTGCGGCTTCAGTGACTCGAACTATTACCGTGACCGATCAAACCGCGCCGTTAATTACTTTAAATGGTGATGCTTCTCTATCAATTACAATCGGTAATGCTTATGTTGAACTGGGCGCGAGTGCCACCGACAACAATGATGGTGATCTTTCTGCCGATATTGTAATTAGCGGAACAGTAAACGCTAATATCATCGGCACCTATTTCTTAAATTACGATGTAAGTGACGCGGCAGGTAATGCGGCGACAACGGTTACTCGGGAAGTTGCAATCCTGGACACGGATTGGGACGGTGATGGTATTGGGGATTCCACGGACCCGGATGATGACAATGACGGCGTTGATGATAACGAAGATGCGTTTCCTTTTGATGAAACTGAATGGGAAGATACCGATGGAGATGGTATCGGTAATAACGCGGACAGCGACGACGATAATGACGGCGTAGCTGATAGCGAAGACGCGTTTCCACTCGATGAAAATGAATCTGTCGACACCGATGGTGATGGCATTGGAAATAACCAGGACACAGATGATGATAATGACGGGGTTACAGATGACGAAGATGAATTCCCGTTAGATGAAACCGAGTGGCAGGACTCCGATGGTGATGGTATTGGGGATAATAGCGATGACACACCTTATCCCTATTCCGGTGATGTTAATTTTGAATCGACTGACTATGTTGTTGCGGAAAACGGTTTACGTGTTGAGGTTAAAGTCACTCGAACCAATGGTGACTATGAAGAGCTGACAGTGGACTACGCATTACAAGACGGTAGCAATTCGAATAGCTCTGCTACTGCAACCAATGATTATGAATTTGCGGCTGCTACTTTAACTTTTGCTAACGGCGAAACCGAACAAACCATTAGGGTTAATATCGTTGATGATTCAACTTATGAAGGCGACGAGTCTTTCACCATTAGTTTAAGTAACTTACAAAGTGTAGGTAGTTCTTCTTTAGGTTCAGTGTCGACGGCAACAATTACTATTCAAGAAGACGATCCTGCGCCACCTGCCGGTGAAATCGGATTTGAATTTGATACAGAATTAGTCAATGAAAATGATGGAAGTGTTGAAATCAAAGTGGTTCGAATTGGTGGCAGCTACGGCGAAGTATCCGTTTCTGTGGCAACACAAGATGATACTTCGGTTGCAACGAATGATTACACTGCGTTGAGTCAGACAGTTTCTTTCGCCGATGGTGAAACAGAAAAAACAATTACAATTCAATTAGTCGATGATGAAGTTTATGAATCCGACGAAGCATTTAGCGTGAATTTAGCGAATGTTACCGGCGATGCGATATTAGGAACATCTACTTCGACAATAACAATTCTGGATAACGACCCTGTTCCACCGGCCGGTGTTTTGGAAATTGAAAACGATAGTTATCAGTTGAGTGAAAATGGTGCGTCATTCGAAGTTACAGTTATTCGAAACGGTGGTAGTTTTGGTGAGGTTGGCGTAGACATTGTTTCTCAAAATGATTCTGCAATCGCTACTGAGGATTTCAATGTTGTTAATCGTTCCTTAATTTTCGCCGATGGCGAAACGACTAAAACGATTGCGATCAGTTTGATAGATGATAGCTTCTATGAAGGCGATGAATCTTTCAGTTTACAGTTGACCAATGTTGTTGGTACGGAGTTGGGTAATCAAGCTACTTCAACGGTAACCATTGTGGAGGATGACCCCGTTCCACCGGGTGGTGTGATCCAGTTCAGCGGCGCGACTTACTCTATCAATGAAGACACTGGTAGTTTAACAGTAACAGTCATTCGAACTAGTGGTAGTTTTGGTAAGGTGAATGTCGATGTGTTGATTGATAGTGGTACGGCGATCAGTGGAGTCGATTATCGATTAGCTGATAGTCGTTTGACTTTCCTCGATGGCGAGGTGAGTCAAACGACGACAATTCTTATTCTTGATGATATTAATTATGAAGGTGATGAAAACTTTAATCTGAGTTTAGGAAATCTGACCGGCGATGCTAGTTTAGGAAGCGTTAGTAAAGCGACTATTACAATTAATGAAAATGAGCCTGCTCCTGCCAGCGGTAACCTTCGACTGAGTGGTGAGCGTTTTAATATCAGCGAGTCATTCTCTGAATTACTGGTGACCGTGATGCGAGTTGACGGTAGCTACGGTGACATCAGTGTTGACTATCAGTTTGTTGACGGTACCGCTGTCAATGGAGGAGATTTTAATGCAACAAATGGGACGTTGTATTTTGCTGATGGCGAAGAGAGTCAAACCATCATGATCACAATTGTCGATGATAGTTTAGATGAAAATGATGAGTCTTTTAGTGTCGAATTGGTCAATGCAATTGGTACGATTATCGTTGACCAAGCTAGCGCAGTAATTACAATCAATGATAATGATAAAAGTTCTCAAGAGGATCCGGGAGAACAATCTGAAGAAGGTTCATCTTCAGGTGGCGGTGCGTTTGGCTTCGGATTGCTAATACTTCTTTTACTTGGTGGTTATCGTCGTAGTCAGAAAAGTAAGTGTTAGCATAAAAATCGAAGAATAAGAACCAAATTGAGGTAACGAACGAAAGCTTTTTGCTTCGATACTCCGAAGCAAAAAGCTCGCTATCTGTGAAATAACAACAAGTATTTTGACTTAGGACTAAATTTTAATTTCAGTTTATATGTCAACAAACTAACCTGTATTTCGCAATCCCGCGGCAATACCAGCAATTGACATCATCAATGTTTTTTGCAATTTAGCATCTTCTGGATTTGCTCGGGTTCGTTTGAGTAATTCGATCTGAACCATATTGAGTGGCATCAGATACGGGTCTCGCATTTTGATGCTATTGCGGTTCCAGGGATCTTGTTGCATCAGTTGTTCAGCCTGACTCAATTGCAATAAGGTCATTTTGTCACTTTGTAATTGCTCGCGTAAAGACTCACCAAATGTCCGTTTATCAGCGTCTACCAAATGCTCATCGTAAGCTGCTGATAAAAGCGGATCTGACTTGTTGAAAACCATTTCCAACATGGCTAGTCGGCTACTAAAAAATGGCCAGTTTTGACGCATTTGTTCTAGTACTTTGCGGCTATCATTGTCCGCTGTTTTCGCAATTGATTCCATAGCCCCTAACCATGAAGGAAGTACTAAGCGGTTCTGTGACCAGGCGAAAATCCACGGTATCGCGCGCAGACTTTCTACACCACCGCCTGGTTTGCGTTTTGCCGGGCGACTACCCAATGGAAGATTACCTAGTTCTTGTTCAGGCGTTGCTTGTCTGAAATAGGGAACAAATCTTGGGTTATGTCTGACCACACCCCGATAGATTTCGGTTGCATGTGCACTGAGCTGATGCATTAATTCACGCCACTCGGGTTTTGGAGCCGGCGGTGGAGTAATCAAAGCTTCAAGCACTGCACTTGCATAGAGGCTTAAACTTCGAACGGCCAGTGCAGGCATCCCGAATTTATAGCGAATGGTTTCTCCTTGTTCGGTAACACGCAAACCGCCATCGACACTGCCGGGTGGCTGTGACAGGATCGCATCTTGCGCCGGGCCACCACCGCGACCGATAGTTCCACCGCGTCCATGAAATAATGTTAGCTTGATATCAAACTCTTTTGCTAGCGCGACCAGTTCTTCCTGAGCCCGATACTGTGCCCAGGCTGCCGCCAGAACGCCGGCATCTTTGGCGCTGTCGGAATAGCCGATCATAATGTATTGACGGTTTTCGATATAACTCCGGTACCAATCGATGGAAAATAATTGGCGCGTCGCTGATTGCGCATTATTGAGATCGTCTAGTGTTTCGAAGAGTGGTGCAACGGGCATGGGCCAGGTGACGCCACTTTCCTTCAGCAGGAGTTGTACCGCCAGAACATCTGACGCTGTGCGGGCCATTGAGATGATGTAAATACCAAAACTGGCGTTGTCATTTTCCGCGATCACTTTCAGCGTGTCGAGTACTTCTTTTACTTCTTCATGTGGCTGCCAATGGCGAGGAAAGAGAGGTCGTTTTTCATTAAGTTCCTTTTGTAAAAAAGCGATTTTGTCGGCTTCATTCCATTGTGCATAATCACCGAGTCCCAGGTAGCGTGTGAGTTCGCTGATAACATCCTGATGACGTTCGCTGTCTTGACGAACATCCAATTTGATCAAGCTAGTGCCAAAGCAGTAAGCGCGAAGTAATGTATCCTTAAGAGCCCCATCAGCGATGATATGTAAACCTTTCGCTTTTAAACTGTGGTAGCAGGCGAGCAGCGGTTCTAGTAATTGTTGATCGCTAAATACGAGTTTGGCAGGAGAAATATTTTTGCCGTTAAGTTTATCTGATATTTTACTACGTAGAGCCCACAGTTGGTCTCGCAATTCACGTAATACAATACGATAAGGTTCTTTCTCATTACCTCCCGATAATGCAATGAGTTCTTCAGTGGCTGGTGATACTGAAATCTCATCTACCAGTCGATCGAGATCGTGGGCAAAGAGATCGGCTGCACGCCAACGAGATAGTAGCAGGACTTCTGCGGTGACTTCGGACGTTACGCGCGGATTACCATCCCGGTCCCCCCCCATCCAGGAAGCTATTTTTATTGGTTGGGCATCCAGGGGCAAATCGATATCGAATTCGTTTTTGAGGGAATCTTCTAGCTCTCTAACGAACTGTGGTAAAGCTTCCCATAAACTGTGTTCGATAACCGCGAAGCCCCATCGAGCTTCGTCAACGGGCGTCGGTCTTTCTTCACGGATTTTATGCGTGTGCCAAGCCTGGGTAATTAATTCAGCAATACGTTTTTCAACGGATGTGGTGTCCTTTTCTAACGCTCGGTTTATGTCGAGTTGTTGGAGTTGGTCGGCTAATTCTCGATATTTATTGATTAATGTGCGCCTGGTAACTTCAGTGGGGTGGGCGGTCAGAACTAACTCGATACTTAGCTGTTTTACTTTTTCTGCTAGTAGTGATTGCTGTACTCCTTCACTTTTAACTCGTTGTAAAAAATCAGCGACAGGATTTCCCTGATAGTAGGAAACTGTATATTGCTCTTCAGCGATATTCGCCAGGTTTAAAAATTGCGAGAAAGCGCAAACGACTCGGTTGAGTTCGTCGTTGGTCATCTCAGTGAATAATTGTTCCAACTGTTGTTGAACAAACTGTTGTTCTCCCTGAGTTGCCGATTTACCCAGTAAGCGGATTTTTTCGATGGTATCCAGCCAGCTATCACCTAAATCTGACTGAATGGTTTCTCCCAACATATCACCTAATAAGCGGACACGGTCACGCAGACCGTCATACGATAATTCTTGGTTCATTATTCTCACTCTCTTTGCGTATGAACTAAAAGTTGTTTGTCGAACTGTCGCGTTGATATCGAGTCTGTCATTTTTTTTATAGTGACTCGGTATAATTTGGAAGTTTGAAACAGAATAATTGGGTTCTGGAAGCTTCCGCTGGGTACGCAGAAAAATGTAAACCAGGACGTGTTGAAAGGCAAATACTGAAATATTATTAGTGAGTTGACTAGTGCCCGAGTCTTTATTTTTCTTGCTGCAGAAGATAGGTTGATTATTTATTCGTAGCCGTCAGACTAAATAATAAGCTGACAGTTGGGAGAAAGTGTGGAGAAAAGAGATTCTGGCTTAACTTATTATAATATAAGCATTACTATTGTAAGAGGTAAAAATTGTGGAAGTAAGGTTGTGGAAGTAAATTTGTGAGAATCAAAAACCGAGCAAGCTAGGTTTAGCGGAATCGAATTGAGTTCAAAACAAAAGTGTTGATACAAAAAGGTGCAGCGGTTATTGCTTTGGCAAAATAATTTGAGCCTCAATTACACTTCTTAATTAAGTCGAAAGTTACTATGAATATATTAATCGTCGAAGACGAAAGACAAATTGCAGAGTATTTGTATAAGTACTTGACTAAGAGTGGATTTGAAGTATCTACTTTAAACTCAGGTGAGCATGTCGTTGAAACTGTTAAATCTCAACATCCTGATTTGATTATTCTGGATCTTATGTTGCCTGTCAAAGATGGGGTAAGCTGCTGTAAAGAATTACGTCTTTTTTCAGATGTTCCTGTGATTATGCTAACAGCAAAGGTATCAGATATCGATAGGATTATCGGCCTTGAAGCGGGTGCGGATGATTATGTTTGTAAACCATTTAACGCGAAGGAATTAGTGCTCAGGGTAAAATCTATTCTTAAGCGCGCTGGTTTTAAAAGCTCAAAATCAGAGGGTTTTCGTCTTAATAAACAAACGCAAGAACTGGAATTTAACGGCTCATCTCAAAAACTCACCAGGCTCGAATATGCTTTAATACGGCTACTCTTTAACAAGCCCGGGAGAATTTTTTCCCGCCAGGAAATTATTAATCTTGCCTATGTTGAAGAAAGAGATATTACTGAGCGAGCTGTTGATTCTCACGTTAAAAACATCAGAAAAAAAATACGAAACCTGGGCATTGACACGGTTGTAATTGAATGTGTCTATAGCGCGGGATATCAGCTAATTCCTCCTGAACCTGATATCGAATAGTCTGCTCTCGAACTAAGAGGACCGCTCAGGCCATTCGATAATCACTTTTAATCCACCCATCGAAGAATGTTCTGCGTAGATAGAACCGCCTTGAGCTTCTATGACGCTTTTACAGATAGCTAAACCTAACCCGGAACCACCCGTTTTTCGGCTGCGTGATTTTTCTACTCGATAAAGACGCTCAAAGATTCTTGTTAAGTCGCTATCACTGACTCCTGGCGATGAATCATCAATGGATAATTGTATTAACCCATCTTTCTGTTTTGCCGAAAAAGAAATTTGACCCGGTCGTTGAGTATACTTAGTGCTATTTTCTAAAAGGTTAAAAAGTACCTGGCGAATTGATGCGGAATCAAGTTCCAAAATGATCGATTCTATAAGTTCATTTTTAAAAGTGAAGTGAAATCCACTGTTGCCTATAAACTTCTCCATTTCATATTGGAGCTTCGATAGAAAGTGAACGATCTCTATTTCTTCGCACTCCAATTGAATAATACCAACATCAGACTGCGCGAGTTGGTGTATATTTGACACCAATTTACCTAGCTCTGATAACTTGATATCTAGCGCATCGTAAGTCGCATGGACATCTTCCTCAATATCATCTTTTAACGCCTCAACCTGAAGCTTCAATATGGTTAATGGTGTGCCTAATTCGTGAGATACGTCAGCGAGTAACTGATTTTTCTTTTCGATAAGTTCTTCCGCCATTTTTGCCCTTTCCAACGCAATCTGATGATTCGCTTTTTCCCTTTCTCGACCAATTTTTTTTCGCAGAGTCCTTTTGTGCAGAAATAGTGTCAGCAAAAGCAGAGAAACCGCGATAACGGTTTTAAACCAGATAGTTTGGTAAAGCTTTGGTGCAACATGAATGGGTAGCTTAAACGATTGCTTGTTGAGCAGGCCGCTTTTATGGCGGGCTTTTATTTCTAACTCGTATTGACCTGGCGGTAGAGAAGTATATTGCGCTCGCCGTTCAGAAGAGTTGCTTGTGCGCCAAAACGTATCATATCCATGGAGTAAGTATTCATACTTGAACTCATCGCTAAAAGAGTAGTTAAGTGCCGAAAACTTAACGCTAAATTCCTGGCTGTCAGCTGAGAGATATGCTCCTTTCGCTAACTCAGATGGTGAAAAAGAATGTTTGCCTGAGTGAAAGTTGATCGCGCGTATGGGCACATTTGAGGCAAACGGTGATAGTTCATCAACATTGATAAAGAGTATACCGCGCTGACCGATGAAAACGGGCCCATCGTCATCTAGAAAAGCACCTCTCAGAAAAGCGCCATATTCTTTGTTGTAGTTAGGTAGTGAATTTAACTCGCCTGTGATTGGATTGTAAACTTTCTTACCGTTTATCCAGATATGGTCGTTTTTATCTATCGCTGCAGTATAAATACTACCAAATGTCTCTTTGTTTTTGAGTTTAGCTGGAACTAGACGAATTGATTCTCCCAGGATTTCTACCTTATAAATTGAGCGGTTGGAAAGCGCCCAAATTGTTTCATCTTGACTTTGTAGAATTTGAATAAAGGGACCGGCTGAGGTGGAAGAGGCAATGCTCTTAAAAGACGAACCACGAGAAAAACGTGCTACCAGTTGATTAACTGTAGCGATCAGTATAGCCCCCGACTTTAGTTGTTTTGCATGCCAGGTTCGAACATTGACTGGCTTGCCATCTTCGGTATGAATTTGAGTAAACTCACTTGATTTTTTATTGAAAATAAGTGGGCCATGACTGGTTGATATCAATAGCTCGTCGTCAGATATTTTAGCGAAATCACTAGCAATGGCGCCTTTAGTTGCCAGATGTTCATATGAAAAAAACTTACCTTCATTAGTTTGAATATTGAATTGAGCAATTCCTGAAGTGTCTGTCCCCACCCAAATCGTTTGTTCGTTTTCTCTGAATAGACTTTTGATCTGAAAATCAAGATTTTTAATTGATATGCCATCGGGTAATTTCAACCTGGATATCTTATTGGAAGTCTCGTCAAATAGGTGAAGCTTTTTTCCCGAGCTAATTAAGTAGTTTTTTTCTGACAGGCTAATGAGTCGGATAGGTTCATGGGAAGATAGTTTTTTATCGAAATCAATCGATTGAATCGCCCGTTGCTTTACGCTGTGAAACCTGGGTTTTTCGCCATTGTAACTTATCCAAACATTCTGATTGCTATCGGTAAATAATACATCTGCACGTAGGCTATGAGTTGAGTAAGGTAATTCTTTATCCGGTTTGATAGTCCTGACTTTTGTTTTTGTTTTAGCGTTGAAAACCTCAATACCTGTCGATAGATTCAGTACCCAAATTTCGTTTGGAGTAGGTTGGGTAATGGACATGTGAATGTATTTTCCTGAGGTCGGATCATTATTTAGCTTGCTGATAACTCCGGTTTCAGGGTCTAGTACACGAATGTAATTTAAATGGCTGGCTAGCCAGATTTTTCCATAAGAATCTCTAAACATTTTTCTAAAAAAAATATTACTTTCTTCGTTGGGAATAGGCCGTGAATTTTCATCAACCAGTGTAGGTATTCTGAGTGTCTGATTTTTCTGATCGAGAATTTTCAGCCCTGTACCAGTGCTCAACCATAATTTACCGAAGTTATCAAAGGCCATATCGATCACGTAATTACTTCTTGGCGCAGTGAATGATCCTCTATAGTGAGTAAAGCGATTATCCTTCACAGAATAGTAAGAAACTCCTTCTGAACTCGCTACCCAGATATCATCATTTTCGAGTACGATAATATCTCTTATGGTATTGCTGGCTGGCGAATTGGTATCGTTCGGTTTGTGGGGATAGTGGGTATAGGTCTGAGTTTGATAATTGTAGTGAGTTAATCCCTTGTAGTAACTCCCAATCCAAAGACCACCATGATTGTCCGGAGTAATAGTGCGAGTTTCGATCTCTTGCAGAGAGTTTTCTTCATCGATAATATGCTCAAGTTCATAAATCTTATGGCCGTCGTATCGCGCTATTCCACCGTATCCTGCGAACCAGATAAAACCATTGGTGTCCTCGACGATTTTATAATTGACGAAATCAAAGACTTTACTTTCTGCATTCACTTGGTGAAAGTACGGCATTATCGCTGGAGATGAAATTGATGTTCTTTCTGACGCGCTGACTATTCCCTGAGTTGAATAAACTAGAAGTTGAAAACAAAAAATGGTCGCGACGAGCTGTATCTTTTTGAGCATCATAGGGTATCAAACATAGTCGTTAGCCGACTTTATCTTGTTAATAGCTTCATATCAATGTTCATTTATTTTATTCATGTATTTTCCAGAAAACATGCTTATTTGTAAGTGCTAATCTTGTTTTCTCCATACATTCTCCATACATTTTTTTTAGACTTGGCGCACGGATAGTCCATTCAGTTTATAGGGCAACTGCGCATGTCGTATCAAAATCGTAAATTAGGAATTTTTAACTTTATCTGGCTTACCCTTGTGGTAATTATAACCTTGCTTCCTGATGAAATTGTAGCAGCATCTCCAGAAGATAGCGGACTGATTAATCACCAGTTCAACCGGCTAATTGTCTTTGACCTGGGAACAGGAGAATGTATTGGTGAGCTTGATTCTCTGGATAGTATTGATTTCAACCAGGAACCTTCCGAGACGATTGAGAAGGAAGACTTTTCTGCAACGGCGCGCCCTAAAAGTGTATGTCAGGATTATTTTGCCGATGAATTTGTCGGTGATGTTTTTATTCCTGCTGCGGAAGACGTCACTTTCTATTTGAATTCCGATGACGGTAGTCGACTCTGGATTGATGGCAATCTTTTAATCGACAATGATGGTGCACATGGCGGTCGAGAAATGGCTGCCACAATCAATTTGAGTGAAGGGTGGCACTATATTGAAGTCAAATATTTTAACAATAGCGGTAATCAGACACTCTCTGTCAGTTATAGCGCAGCGACTATCGGCGCTAAACAGACTATCCCTAATTCAGCACTGAGACTTGGCGGTGGGCTAGATACCGATGATGATGGCCTGCGCAATTATTTTGATACCGACGATGATAATGACGGTTTTCTAGATGGTGTTGATAGTTGCCCTGTTGGAGAAGTGGGCGTTGCAGCTAACGATTTTGACGCTGACGGCTGTAATGATGCCAATGAAGATAATGATGATGATAATGATGGCGTGGCTGATGGCGTTGATGCTTGTCCCACTGGTCGACTAGGTGTCGCTGAAAGAGATTTTGACGGTGATGGTTGTGATGACTTTGCTGAAGATGAAGATGATGACAATGACACAATGCCCGACCAATGGGAACTGGATAATGGGTTAGAACCGTTATTAGATGATAGCAATCTCGACCCTGATGGCGATGGTGTTGTCAACGTAGCTGAATATGCCCAGGATACTAATCCGTTTGCTCAAGATACTGATAACGATGGCCTTAATGATGATGTTGACCTTAATCCGGCTTTAGCCTGTTCGGCTGCTATTGTGGTTGTGAATGATGAAGATGCTGGTGTCGGTTCTTTAAAGCAAGCATTACTTGATGTATGTCCCGGAGGTGATATTACTTTTGATGATGAATACACCATAGTGACGCAAGGCACGCTAAGAATCAGCCAATCACTCAATATTGATGGTGGTGGCAGAGTTACGATTAACGGAGATAAAGACAGCGATGGTGTAGGAAATCACCGCTTAATGAGTAACTCGCCGGGTAATACGGTCAATATTTCCGGGTTAACTTTTACTAAAGGACGGGCCGGGTCAACGGCACGTGGTGGAGCGATTGAAAATTCCGGCATTATGACTATCGACCGGTGTCAGTTTATTGAAAATGAGGCGTTTCACGGTGGTGCGGTATCAAACAATGTCGAAATTTCCATCTATAACTCTATCTTCAGCAAGAATAAAGCTCGTTCACTTGGAGGGGGCTTTCATAGTATTGCTAGTGCGACACGTTCGACTATTTGGAATAGCACTTTCTATGAAAACCAGGGGCTGCATGTCAGCCATGCTATTAATACTGAGTCGACAGCATTAATGCATAATGTTTTGGTTATTGGGGGCTTTCCTGACGAAGAGTGTTTCAACTTGGAGCCTCTTGAGAAAACCAATAACTGGGTTGAAGATGGGTCTTGCTCTGCACAGTATAGTGGGGAGTTACGTTTGGTTAATCCAGATAACGGTGATTTCCGGCCATACCCGGGAAGTGGCGTGATTGATGCTGGAACAAATAACGCAGCATTATTAACTGACTTTGAAGGTAATCCTCGACTTCGAAACGGTAAGGTTGATATCGGTGCGATTGAGTATGATCCCAATGGCGATTTCGATGGTGATGGTTTTTCCGATAGTGATGAAATTGATAACGGTACTGATGTTTTAAAGAAAAGAAGTTTCCCGGCTGATAACGATGGTGACTTCATTTCCGATTTAAACGATCCAGATGACGACAATGACGGTTACTCAGATAGTGATGAGACCGACAATGGTAGCGATCCATTTAACGCCGCTAGTACACCTCCTGATAATGACGGCGACTTTATTTCTGATTTAAACGATTCCGATGACGACAATGATGGCGTAGCTGACGACGAAGATGCATTTCCGTTTGATGCCAATGAATCTCAAGACCTAGATGGCGATGGCGTTGGGGATAATTCAGATACGGATATCGATGGCGATGGCATGGGCAATGATTATGAGAATAACTTTGGACTCGACGATCGATTGGACGATCGGTGGCTTGATTTAGATAAAGATCGCATTCCAAATTATTATGAATATCTTGCAGGCACAGCGCCTAATGATCGGCTTGATTTTGAATCGGAATTTATAGAGTCCTGGCGCCAGCAAGGCGAAGCGCTTTTTGATTTTCTTGGTCAGGAACAATCTGGTAGTGAGGTTCAATTAATCCTGCCTCAATTGGATCAAGTGCTTTTAATTGGGACTCGCAGAGAGGGAGATGTTGATGATGCGATAGATGTAGTGCGACTGTCAGCGACTGGTAATGTTGATACTTCTTTTGCCAATTGGGGGCATTTGATTATTGAAGACGCCGAATTGGTTGATGCCGAAGTTTCGGAAAATGGTGATATTTATCTTGCCTATCTAGTTGGTAATAATTCTTATGAGGTTAGCAAGTATAACAAAGATGGGAAAATAGACTCTGGATTTGCTAATGCTGGTGCTTTAAGCGTTGATAATAGCGGCGACATATTTGGAATGACCCTTTTATCTGATAATCGAATTGTATTATTTGGCAAGGACGATGATAGTGATACTGGCAAAGTCTGGTTGTTTGATAATACAGGGGTGGCAGATGCTTCTTTTGGTAACAATGGTGAATTGTTATTGCAAAGTCCAGGAGGTGGAACTAGTCATAAAGTGAGAGCCATTGCGCAACAAAACAATAATTTGCTGCTCGCAATTTCATCATTTAGAGGTGGAGAAAATACTACAGACAGTTACCTACTTCGCATAAATTTTAATGGTGATATCGACGAAACCTTTAGTGAATATAATGGTTCTCGCCGATTAGAATATTATGAGCGAGGTTTTCGAGAAGTTGTCAATCAAATAAGCGTTTTAGAAGATGGTCGTTTCTGGGTTGTGACAACAGAAGATGCACCGATGATTTGGCGTTTCTTACCCAATGGCTCGTTAGATAGTGAGTTTTCTAATGACGGCGAAATAGGGTTTCTTGCTGATTCAGGTTTATTCAGAGTGGCATTCTTTGATGAAGGTTTTGTTACCGTTGAAGATAAAGGTGGCTCAATAATAATAAGAAGTTTTGATTTTAATGGTGCCATAAATGTTAATTATGGGCCTAGTGCTCAGTTCCGATTTGTTGAGAATTACAATGAAAATTTATTGGCGAGCAATGTAATCGGGCAGCGCCTGTGGCTAGGTGGAAGAAGTGATCGTGGAGTTGAAGTACTTTCTGAAGAAGGGCCGTCTCTTACTGCTATTTGGTGGACTACACAAATATATCCACAGCCGGATATTGACCAGGATACTATCGCCAATAACCAGGATAACTGTCCTTTCAACGCAAACAATTTTCAAGAAGATCTAGACTTCGATAAAGTTGGTGATGTTTGTGATGATGATATTGATGGTGATGGTTATTCAAATCAAGATGAGAATGATAACAACACTTCTCCAACCGATATAAATGACATTCCTGCAGATAATGATAACGATAAAATTTCTGATCTGAACGATAACGATGATGATGATGATGGTATCGAAGATCAGCAGGATGCATTTCCATTTGATGCTAACGAGTGGCTAGATAACGATGGTGATGGAATTGGTAATAATGGCGATCTTGATGACGACAATGATGGCGTTGAAGATATTAATGATGCATTTCCTTTTGATGCTAATGAGTCTGTTGATACTGATGGAGATGGTATCGGCAACAATGCTGACGAAGATGATGATAACGATGGTGTCATTGATGATGAAGATGACTTGCCATTAGATGATTCTGATTCTGTCGATACTGACGGTGATGGTATTGGAAATAATGCCGACGAAGATGACGATAATGATGGTGTTGTTGATGCTGAAGACGCTTTTCCATTAGACAATTCTGAATCCATAGATACTGACGCTGATGGTGTTGGAAATAACGCTGACAATGATGATGACAATGACGGTGTCGTTGATGCTGAAGATGCTTTTCCATTAGACAATTCTGAGTCTATTGACACCGATAGTGATGGTATCGGAAATAATGCTGACGATGATGATGACAATGACGGTGTTGTTGATGCAGAAGATGTATTCCCATTAGATAATTCTGAATCTATTGATACCGATGGTGATGGCATTGGAAACAATGCTGATGACGATGATGATAACGATGGTGTGCCTGATGATGACGATGACTTACCGCTAGACGATTCAGATTCTGTCGATACCGACGGTGACGGAATCGGAAACAATGCTGATGATGATGACGATAATGATGGCGTGGCCGATGATGAAGACGAATTTCCACTAGATCCTGATGAAGCATTCGATACGGACAACGACGGTATTGGTAACAACGCCGATGCCGATGATGATAATGATGGTATGAGTGATGATTGGGAAATTTTATATGGTCTTGATCCGTTCGATAGTTCCGATGCAACCATTGATTCCGATGGCGACCTGGTGGTTAATATTGATGAATTTGTTGCTGATACTAGTCCGCAAGATAGCCAAAGTGTTGATAGTGGTCTCAATATGGAATTTGGTGTTCAGGGAATTGTCACCACAACGGCAAATAGTAGTCCTACAGGCTATGTGTATAACGATGAACTAAAAGATCAAACGACTGCTGTTTTTGCCGCGAGACAATCTGATGGTAGCCTCTTACAAGTCGGTGTGGCTCTTGACTTTAATAACGAAGATGGTGAAGCAAGTCTGGTAAGTTTAAACCTTGATGGAAGTGTAGATACTTCCAATGGCAATGCTGGTTGGAAGTATGATGAAGGTCTATTTAATTTTATTTATCATCTCGATTTTGTTTTAAAAGATCGTGAAACTGATGGTGTTTTAATTGGCGAATATGATGGGGTTGCCTTGTTTAATAACCAGGGAGACTTGGATACCAATTTTGCTGATAAAGGTATCTATTACGCTGATTCTGGTCATTCTTTTATCAGCGGAACTCAACAAATTAATGGTCAGTGGTTGTTGGGAACGCGCGGATACATTGGCGGTGCTGATCAAAGGCTGGATATTACTCGCTTAAACAATGATGGTTCGCTTGATCAGTCATTTGGTGATAGCGGACAAGTTACCATTGAAACTGAATTCGCTTACCCTTGGTCAATCCAGCAACAAGCAGGCGGAAATATATTTGTTCTTG
Source organism: Aliikangiella coralliicola (assembly GCF_007004725.1). Classification (GTDB taxonomy): domain Bacteria; phylum Pseudomonadota; class Gammaproteobacteria; order Enterobacterales; family Kangiellaceae; genus Aliikangiella; species Aliikangiella coralliicola. The sequence goes on from NZ_ML660160.1 coordinate 254,841, forward strand.
CGGGTAAACATGCAGAACTTAATCGCCGAATTGTGAAACTAAAACCAAATGGTACAAAGGATGAAAGTTTTGGTATTGATGGTTTTGCTGAAGTCAACTACGCAACACAAAAAATAGCATTACTAAGTGATGGAAAATTATTAACTGCTAACGACGCAGGTGAAGGTAATCTTAATATCACACGACTTAATGAAGATGGTTCTGTTGATACGGATTTTTATGATGGCAATCTGTCTATCAATATCGCCTTGCTTGAGAATACCAATCTCTTTATTCACTCTTTACATCAGCAAAGTGACGGCAAAATCATTGTCTCGGGAACGAGCAATAACAAACAGGTTTGGATGGTTCGCTTGAATGAAAATGGTGAGCGTGATAACACCTTTAATCATGATGGTATTGCGCGGCTTTTCGATCCTGATGCTGGGTTTAATAATGCTGATGAGCTGACCGCAACTATAGGTTGGAACGACCGGGGAACCGCTAATTCGTTAAGTGACAATGATGTAGTTGTGATGAGTTATCGAAGCCTTGATGATCAGGTTAATCCAGGCGTTATGTATCGATTTAAAAACTCATCTGACGCAGATGGTGATGGACTAGTTGATGCATTGGATAATGATGATGATAACGATGGGATTGAAGATAGCGAAGATCAAATGCCATTTGATGCTAACGAATCAGTTGATACCGATAGAGATGGTATTGGAAACAATGCTGACACCGATGACGATGGTGATGGAGTCAACGACGACGAAGACGCATTCCCGCTGGATGAAAGTGAATGGTTAGATACCGATGGTGATGGAGTTGGTAATAATGCCGACACCGATGATGATAACGATGGGGTTAATGACGATGAAGATGCGTTTCCATTAGACGAAAATGAATCGGTCGATACCGATGGTGATGGTACAGGTAACAATGCCGACACCGATGATGATAACGATGGCGTTAATGACGATGAAGATGCGTTTCCATTAGACGAAAATGAATCGGTCGATACCGATGGTGATGGTACAGGTAACAACGCGGACACCGATGATGATAACGATGGTGTTAATGATGATGAAGACGCCTTTCCATTAGACGAAAATGAATGGTTAGATACTGATGGTGATGGTATTGGAGACAATAGTGATGACTCACCTTATCCATCATCGGGAGAAATAAACTTTGAGTTTACTGAATATTTTATCGCTGAAAATGAAGCTAGTGTTGACCTAATCGTTATTCGAACTAATGGTGATTATGGAGAACTGACGGTTGATTACTCATTTAGCGACGGTAGCGCCACTGCGACAAATGATTACGAGTTTGCTACCGGAACTTTAACTTTTGCTGATGGAGAAACAGAGCAAACTGTTAGTGTTAGTATTGTAGACGATAGCAGTTATGAAGGTGATGAGTTCTTTACTGTGAGTTTAAGTAATTTGCAAAGCATGGGTGAGTCTTCTTTAGGTTCTTCTTCAGAGGCGACAATTACCATTGAAGAAGATGATGAGATTCCGCCTGCCGGCGTAATCGGATTTGAGTTAGATACAGCGTTAGTTAACGAAAATGATGGCGCTGTAAATATCATCATAGAGCGAACCAGCGGTAGTTATGGCGAGGTTGCTGTATCTGTTGCCACGCAAGATGATAGTGCTGTCGCGACTAGTGATTTTACGGCCTTAAGTCAAACTGTAACTTTTGCTGATGGTGAAACGGAAAAGTCGGTCACTATACAACTGATTGACGATGATATTTACGAGACTGATGAGAGTTTCATTATCGCATTGTCAAATGTAACTGGAGACGCAGCTTTAGGTACCTCGAATTCAACAGTAACTATTTTAGATAATGAACCAGTTCCCGCAGCCGGTGTTTTAGAAATTGAAAACGGCAGTTACCAGGTGAATGAAAATGGTGAACTACTTGAAGTGACAGTCATTCGATCTGGTGGTAGTTTTGGAGAAGTTAGTGTCGATGTTGTTTCTCTAAATGATTCCGCGACAGCGACTGAGGACTTTGGTAACGTTAATCAAACTTTAACCTTTGTTGATGGTGAAACCGCAAAAACAATTACAGTTAGTTTGATTGACGATATTATCTACGAAGGCAACGAGTCATTTAGTTTACAGTTAACTAATGTTGTTGGTACCGAATTAGGAAATCAAGCTGTATCAACTGTAACTATTATTGAAGACGATGCAGTACCACCTGCAGGCGTTATTCAATTTAGTGGACCGAGTTATTTCGCGGATGAGGGTGGTGGCAGCCTGACGGTAACGGTAATCCGCACAAATGGTAGCTTTGGCGAGGTTAGAGTGGACTTGTCAGTTAATGGAGGTACAGCTACCGATGGCGTTGACTACCAATTGGCAACCAGTCAATTAACTTTCTTCGATGGTGAAGTGAGTCAAACGATCTCTATCCTGCTCCTTGATGACAGCGAGTATGAAGGTGATGAAAGCTTTAATTTAAGTCTGGTTAACCTTGGCGGCGGCGCTAGCTTTGGAAGTAACAAAGAAGCAGTGATTACAATCGGTGAAAATGATCCAGTTCCACCGAGTGGCAATATTCGATTGAGTGGAAATAGTTACAGTGTTAATGAATCTGATTCAGAATTGCTAGTCACAATCATGCGAGTCGACGGAATATATGGCGACATTCACGTGGACTATCAAGTTATTGACGATACTGCAGTGAATGGTGAAGACTATAACGCGACTAACGGTACGTTATATTTTGCTGATGGTGAAACGACCCAGACTCTGTCAATTGCCATTGTTGACGACAGTGCGGATGAAATTGACGAGTCATTTAGTATTGAGTTGACTAACCCGGTTAATACTATGATTACCGGTGAAGCTGATGCGACGGTGACTATTCATGACAATGATGAAGCGTTGCAAGAAGAACAGGAACAAAACTCATCTTCTGGTGGCGGTAGTATCGGTTGGATACTGGTAGTATTCGTATTTTTGTACAGGCGGCGTTTCTAAATCACCATGTGAGAAACAGAATAATAACTATAAAAATAACTATAAAGGAATAATATGAACAAAATAGAGGTCAGTTTATATTTTTTTAGTGAGCCCGAGAAATTTTCTCGGGTTTATGTTTCAGTTGAGCAAAATAACTCGGTTGAAGTGCTCTCATTTAATATTCTAGAAGAGTGCCACTTCTATAAAAAATTTATCAGCTGGTTTGAAAATAATATTTCACCGACGCTGAGCAAATATAACTTTGTTTTTAGTGGCGATAGCGAGTTCTATTTTTTACTTTACAGTTCACTCTACAGTCGAGGTGCGACAGTGAGTCTGATAGGCTAACTATCTGGCCCATTATCATCTAAATCTGGCTGAATGTTTTCTCCCAACATATCACCTAATAAGCAGACACGATCACGCAGAGCGTCATACGATAATTCTTGGTTCATTATTCTCACTCTCTTTTGAGTACTTATCGCGTACGAATTAAAAAGTTGCTTTGTCGAACAGTCGCTTTGATATCGAGTCTGTCGTTTTGTTTATGTTGACTCGGTATAATTTGGAAGTTTGAAACAGAATAAATTGGAGTTCTGGAAGCTTTCGTTGGGTACGCGGGAAAATGTAAGCTAGACTGTGTTGAAAGGCAAATTTCTATTTTGTTCCGAGATAAAAAATTTCGAGCTCGTATGAATTAATTCAGTTGCTCAGGTTTTCGGAAGAGTGGTAGTGCGGAAAAAAGCAGCCTCTATTCTGGCTGCTTATTTTTCCCAGACATTAGCAATACTTTATTTCTAGTACTGTTTACGTCGCCTGAAAATTGCAATCAGACTAAAAATTGCTACCCAATAAAATCCAAATGTTCCACCACCACCGCTACTCGTTTGAGGTGTTTCTGTTGGTGGAGTCACTACCGTTGATTTATTTTTGATCGTGATAGTCAAATTGCTTGGGGTTCCCAGTGCGGCACCACCTTGAGGATTTGTTAAAACGAGATTAAAGGTTTTATCTTCAGTCACTTCCGAAGTTGAAATATCAATAGTTTTGCTACTTGAATCTTGATCCGCCCAATTAAGTGTGCCTGTAGCAGCGACATAGTCAGTGCCGGCAACTGCACTTCCGTCTTGAGTTGCGTAATCGATAGTGACTGCATTAGATGAGCCTGCGACTCGATTAATTGTTACGCTCGCTGTTTGCCCTTCTTCAATCTCAAGATTTGATGTCGTTAGCTGAATTGAGCCAACTTGCTGAGTGTTACCGGTGCTTCCTTTGGCAAGCTCGCCAACATAGGCTACCGAAAGCTTAAGGAAGTTAGTCGCGTGATCGACATCAAAAGAACTGTCGTTTGAAGTATGAATCGTTGAGTTATAGTCACTTGAATTAGACTCAAATGGAAAAGAAGCTGCAAAGCCGGCGTTGTGCCACGATGCATGATCGGAGCAAGCATAACCACAGGGGTCAAATCCGTAAGTAACATTTGGCAGGTATTTATCAATCAGCTGAGCCATAAATTGATTTTGCGCATTGTTAGTAAAATCACTCATGAACACGATGTTTTTATCGGCGGTTCCATGATAACCGGTCATGTCAAACTGGGCGACGCCGACTACGTTTTTACCATTGGTTTGATATTCTTGAGCGATTTCTTTAGAACCGCGTAACCCAACTTCTTCGGCGGCATATCCCATTAATAGTAATGTTCGTGAAGGCTTGTAGTCTGTTGCAACTATAGTATTAAGCGTTTCGGTGATGACTGCTATTCCAGAAGCATTGTCATCGAAGCCAGGAGCTCGACCTGTTGGGCCGGTAATATTGTTGATCGAATCTAAATGACCTCCGATAACGACTATTTCATCGCTATTTTCGGTGCCTTGAATAGTGACGATGACTGAAGGTTGTACCCAGGTATGTTGATATAGTTCTACTTTGATATCCGAACGACCGCCAGCAATACTTTCCCAGTGGCTTTTAATCCAGCTGGCTGCTTCGAAGCCAGATGCTTGAGAAAAATAGCGATTGTTGTAGTTTCCGAGACTAGTGACTGTTGCAGTCATGTTAGAAGGAGTTAGCTGACCGAGTAGTGTATTGACGGTATCTTCATTATCAATGGTGTAATTAAAAGCCACATTCGATTTGGCGATTGGAGTCGATTTAGCGTATGCCATCGCTTCTTCGAGACTATCATGATAAAAGTAGCCTCCGCACCGTTTAAAGTTTTGGTGCATAAACTTACTTAGTGCGTCTAGTTGTGATTCCTCAATACTTACAACAGTCACTCCATTGTCATTTATTTTCTCCTTTGCCGGCTGATGTAAATTAAAAGCCGTGGCATGTTTTTGATTAATTAAATTGACCGCATCTGAGCCAATTGAGATCCATACCGATTTATCATTTTTGGATTGCGCTGTTTCGCTACTGGTCGAGAAAGCACTTGCATTAAAAGTAACTCCGCCTACTAAAAGTGCTACTGCACAGAGTGTATTTTTCATTTAATTTGTCTCCGGGGAGAAATTGATGAGTTAAATATTGAGACATTTGCTGAGAGGTACTTCTACAACGAAAGATAATGTTGAAGTTATCTAACAGAAATTTCAGGGTGAATTGTAATTCCCTGTGCCTTGTAACTCAAGGTACAAATTCACAGATAATATTAATTAATCCTTTTGGTTATCTCCGAAAGTCGTGACCACCCTTGAAGTGTCGTCGGAAGTACCAGTGCTGACTCAACAAACTCCCAGGAGTAGCTGATGATTGAAAAAATAGTGCCGACAGTTGTTTCGATATTAGATGCTGAAAACCATAAGTTAAAAATAATAAAACTGAGCATGACGATAAATATTGCCCCATAAACATAAGCTTCGGTGTCGGAAATTTTTATTTCGCTACGACGTAACAAATTTAGATGGGACAAGATATTTTCGGGCGATCTGGTTTCTAAAACACTCACTTGCTTTTCGCTTTGCTGATTGTAGTTAGCATTCAACCGGAAAAAACGACCGTGGGATAAACTATAAAGACCAAGCATTAGAATTGCGGCGCCCAAGGCCGCATAAGAAAGGGTTGGATGAAAAGAAAAAAGAACAATAATCGAAACCACTAATTGGACAGTAGAGGTCATTAGCTCTGGAACTTCGTGTTCGAGAAAACTTACCAGTTCATGGCTCATTCCCAGTCTCGCATTGATGACCGAAACCGACGTATTGCCTGCGCGAGAAACCAGCGTCTTACCTGTTTCGACGCGAATAGTTCCATAAACCCGCGTATCGTAAATTCGCCGTACCACACTGATTATAGTCAGACCACCTAATATCAGGCTGAGCTGTAACAGCGAATCGGTGTTGTCATTTAATAACCCATCAATTGCGAAACCAATAAACAGTGGAATTAGCGCCATCAGTGCGGTTTCGCAAAGCGTTAGTACCCAGGTCAAACCGATGGGACGTACGAACTTTTTAAGGAGTGTTTTTACGCTGATTGGTTCATCCTTCAACATTAACTTTTGTCTCCCAAATTGTATTTCTGAAAAATGTTTTTACGTCTTCTGTAATTGCAATCAAAACCGGTACTAACAGTAACATCAGTGCAGTAGAAAATAGCTCGCCGAACGCCAGTGATACTGCTGCAGGAATGAGGTACTGAGCTTGCTCAGACGTTTCGGTAAGTAATGGGAGCAGGCCGATCACGGTGGTCGCCGTTGTTAGGAATATGGCCTGGAACCTTCCCACACCTGCTTCTTGCAGTGCTGCTGAAACTGATAGTCCTTCTTCCCTGGCCTGGTTATATCGAGTGAGCAGGACCAGGCTGTCGTTAATTACCACGCCGGTCAACGCAAGCATGCCAAAAAATGACAATACTGAAAGTGGCAAGTCCATAATCAAATGACCGAGAGCAGCACCGACAAAACCGAAGGGAACTATGGCGAGAATAACAAATGGTTGCCAGTAAGATTTTAGCGGTACTGCCATCAAAACGTAAATGAGTACGGCTGCTAACAGCAACGCTTTTTTCATACCACCCTGAATTTCGCCAATCTCTTCTAGCTCACCTGCCAGTTTTACTTTGACACTGGGATATTTCGTTGCCAGGTCTGGCACAAATTGTTGGTATACCGCCTGGCCGATTTCTTCAGGCGCAACTGTCGCTCGGTCAATGGATGCCGCGAGAGTGTTCACCAATTTGCCGTTTTGGCGATGCATTGTCCCTGAGACATAACCGCTTTTTATTTCTGCTACTGATTGAAGCGGGATCCATTTTCCGCTTTTACTGCGCAGCTGAGTTTGTAATAAATCTTCAATAGTATCACGCGCCAAATCTGCATTTTGAACGAGGACTCTGAGTTCTGTTCCTGCCCGTCTAATTTTTTGGACCTCTGCACCACCAAAGGAATTGCCGATTTGTGCCGCTAGCGTTTCTGTATCAAACCCAAGGTTACGCGCTTCTGGTTTAACTCGCACCTCTAGTTGAGGCTGGCCGGTAGTGAGTGTGTCACGAATGTTGTTAACACCCTCAATTTTACCCAGGAATGCGCGTAAATCCTTACTCGCTAATTCGAGTAACTCGAGGTCTTTTGAAAAAAGTTGTAACTGGAAACCACCAGCCAGCTCTTCCGAACCGACGAATTGCAGTTGAGTAGCACCTTCGACCTGGCCGGTTCGCTCGCGCCACTGTTTAACTATGTCGAGAATTCCAACATCGGGTCGATCAGCAGTAGGGGTTAACTCGGCATAGATTTGTGCGGAACTGGCGTCAGAAATTTGCAGAAACATTGAGTGAATAGGCGACTTATCGAGAGATTTATTTTGTTTGATTTCCTCATTTAGTTTTATGCCAATACTACGAATGCGCTCTACGTTGGCTTGAGTGAGTTGAAAAGGAGCTCGCGCGTCCATTTCAAGATTGACCGTGATGATTTGGCCAGGTACATCGGGGAAAAAGACGGTTTTGATTTTGCCTTGCCCAATTAACCCGAGGCCGAGGGTGCCTGCCGCAATAAAAAGTACTAGAGTTGCATAGCGATGGTGAATTGCGCTTTTAAGTAGTGGCGCATAAATGTTATTTCTGAACCATTTCAGACCGTTTTGCGAAGCCCGCTGGACCTTTTCCCAAAAGCGTGAAATCAAAAAGCGCGGACGCTGCTCAAATTTAGTGTGTGCAAGGTGAGCAGGCAGAATAAATTTACTTTCAATCAGTGAGAAAATAAGGGCAAAAATTACAATTCCAGAAAAACCCGCAAGCACTTTGCCGAGCGGATTATCAAGTAGTAGCATAGGAAAAAATGCGGCAATTGTCGTTAGCACGCCAAAAACAGTAGCTACCGCGACTTTATGTGTTCCTGCTTCTGTACCCAGAATCGGATCTGGGTTGGTGCGACGCTCTTCGAAAACACTTTCACCCACCACCACCGCATCATCAACGAGTATTCCCAGAACGATGATAAGGCCGAAAGTCGTCACGTCATTTAGCGAGTAGTCCACCCAATTTGATCCTGCAACTGCGAGTGCTCCCATTATTGATATCGGTATGCCCATCGCAACCCAGAACGCGAGTCTAACATTCAAAAACATCGACAAAACCAAAATGACTAATAGCAATCCTTGAATGCCGTTATTACTTAATAGCTGTAGTCGATCTGCGATATAGTTTGCTGAATTACCCCAGATAGTCACTTTCACGTTGGGTGGTAATTGAGACTCAAACGAGGCAACCACCTCGTGCACAACTTCTGATACGCGTAAAAGATTTTCTTTTTGGCCAATGAGAACTTCCATGCCGGTTGTGGGCTCTCCATTAAAGCGAAATAGGTAGTCGCCTTCTTTAAAGGTATCTTTTACTGAAGCAATTTCACCAAGCAATACTGAGGTGCCATCGGGGCGTTCGATAATTGGAATTCGTGCGTACTCAGTAGAGAATTTCGCGCGGTTATCCGCCCTTAAATAAATAAAACCGCCAGTTGTTTTTAAGGTTCCCGCCTGAAAGTTTAACGAGCTAGCTCGAATTTGAGTTACAACATCGGCGACAGTCAAATTAAATCGACGCAATATCTGCGGTTCGACTTCTATCTTCATTTCACGCTCATGCAAGCCCCAAATATTCATTCGCGACAATTCTGGTTGTGACAAGAGTTCTTCTCGGAGTCTTTCTGCCAATTTTTGTAGTGTTGCGGGATCGGTGTGACCATGAAGGTTCAGGTAGAGAGCTGGAAAATCGAAACCACCGTCTTGAATAATGGGTCGTTGAACACTAGATGGTAAGTCAGAAACACCGTCAATTCTCAACCGAACTTTATCCAGCAGCTTTTGTAAATCTTGTCCGCCAGCGCGACGAACAACCACGCTAGAAAAATCATTATTAGATTGTGATGTGATACTGCGAACTCCTTGCAGTCCTTCGAGCGCCTTTTCAATTTTTTGCGTTACTAACTCATCAACCTGTGCTGTAGAGGCGTTCAGGTAGGTGGTGTTGATGCTGATACTTTCAGGGGGAACTCGAGGAAATCCTTCGATGCGAATAGTCATTGCGGTAATGACGCCAAGAAAAAGAATAAGCCCCATCAAAAGATTTGCGGCGACAGGATTGCGAATAAACCAGCCGGTTAGAAAATGCATCGCTTAGCCCTCCACATTTTGCGGGCGAGCTTTTTGGCCCGGAAGAAAAGACACCAGGGGCGTAGTCGCAACACGCCAGGTTTCTTTCTTCGTTTCAGAAGACTGAGGCGCTTTGATGACAATTCGATCATCGTGGCGAAACAGGACTGTTGGCGTTAATCGCTGCAGACGATCTTGCGCGTCAAGATACCAGATGTGTCCTTCCTGTGTCAGCGACGAGGCAGGAATATCTAATGCGTTTTGTACTGTCACTCCGGGGAGAAGTACGCGCACAAAATCACCGGATAGCAATTGCTCGGCACCTGGCTTTTTGACTTCCAAGTAGACTTTATATTGACGCGTCGTTTCGTCTAAAAAGCCACCACCCTGGCGAATTTCGGCCTGGGCAATGAGTTGGCCATTTTGATCATTCACTTGCGCGCTTAATCCCATGATTGGTTTTTTGAGCAAGCTCCAATCATTGCGTCCAAGCTCGACGACCAATTCAAAAGTGGTATTGTCAGCAAGCTTTACTAAAGAATCGCCCACGTTGACAGTTTGCCCTGGACTAACAAAGCGCTCCGTCACGAAAGCAGAAAAGGGGGCGACGATAGTCGCTTCTTCTAATTGTCGTTTTGCTGCCAGTACTCTGGCTTCGGCTGATGCAACGGAAGTCTTTGCGATCTCCAGTTGGGGTAAGTGTAGTGCCAAATCGTTAGGTGGTTTTTTGCCGGTGCGTTTAAATTCTTTACGAGCAAGTAGCGTAGCGTTTTTTGCTTTCAGCAAGTTAAGATTGGTTTCCTTAAGTGTTAATTCAGCGGCACTAAGCTGCGCCGCATATTGGCTATTTTCAATGGTGATTAGCGTAGTGCCTGCCTGGACGCGTTCGCCTGCAAGTGCGCTTGGTAATACCTCAGTAATACGGCCTGAAACTGCAGCGCGTAATTCTGCGGACCATTGTGGCTTTACCTCTGCGAATGCGCTAATTTCTGCGGATTGGGGATTCACCTGAATTGTTTCAATTGAGACTAATGGTGGCAGGGGGGGAGTTTTGGTCTGTTGTACGTCGATAGTATCTTCGACTGCCATCAGAAAAAATAGTACACCGATAAAAACGCCCAGCGAAACAAGTATCCAAACGCTGCGTTTGCGAGGTTTATCTACGCCAGATGAGTTCGCAAATGCCGACTGGGCATTTGAAATTGATTTGTCAGTCATATTTCCCTCGGGGTGTTAGATAGCTGAGTTACCGATAATTGAGTTGGTTTCTCTCATCATTTTTATTTCAGTAAGTTAATCAATAGAAGCACTGCTTGTTTAGAATCTTTAGCTAGCTTGTCTAGCTTGCCTAAGGGAGTCAGGGATTCGACATTGAAGTAAATTCCCACGATACCTGCAGCAACTGCGGACACTAGTTTTTTATCGGTATCAGGGTAGTCATCGGTGATCAATTTTTCGATAGCCAGAATAAACTCCATGGTCCACTTGCGCATTTTGTCCGCCAAAACGGGATCATTAATTGCGGCCATAAAAAGCGCATCAGAAACCAGAACGAACTGCGTATCGGAATGAGCTGGATCGAAAAGCCATTCAGTCAATACTTTTAGACGGTTGCGTTTAGGGAGCTCGTCCATCATCTCGTCTATTTCCTGGCGAGTTTGTTTAATAAAACGTTCCACCAGGGCATCAATTAACTCGTCTCTATTGCCTATATTATGTCGGATTAAAGCTCTTGCCAGTCCCGCCTGTTCTGCAATACGTTCGAGCGTAGCTCCTTCGATACCGTAGCGGGCAACACAAGCTTCATAGGCATCTAATATTTGTGCCTGACGTTGTTCTTTTACACTTGGGCGTGCCATTTGGATTCCATAGATTATCAAAGTTGATAATTAATATACCGGCACTTTTATTAATTGTCAAATTTGATAATTAACTGGGCTGGGTTTTCAATGGAAATTCCTGATTAGATTGGTTTTTAGCAAAATTGAAAATTTAAGCCATTTGCTCTGATTTAATAATAATGATGCTAAGGCGTTCTGTATGTTGGGGTTGGTCGCTCAAAGTTTAAGGGGGAATGAGAAGTAAGATTGATGTACTGATATAGGCTTTAGTTCTTTTTGTTATTTAGCTTAGTGAAAGAATTTTTCATCTTATCTGGTCTTTTATTCGTCACTTCAGAGAGCGACGAAAACTGGCTGCCAATCAGAACCAGTTGAACATTCAGTGACTTTTAACTGCATGATGTAGTTAATCACCAAATTGGAGAAACGATGAATCGAAGACATTTCTTATACTCTGCGACTAGTGGAATGGTAATTTTTTCTCAACCGTCATTTGCGAAACTCTTTGGGTCAAACAAAAAGAACTTGTGTTGGAAGTCTCTTGCTTCAATTCCAGTAAAAATACAAGAGATCTATCCATCAGTATTCAAGGGAAAGATTTATGTCGGTGGCGGATTAGCCGAGGTTCCAAATCAAGAAGGTGTTATGGGAAAGCTTTCGCTAACTAATAAAGTATACGTTTATAATCCAGTTACTAATCAGTGGTCTATCGGACCGTCATTGCCTGAAGCGCGCCACCATTTAGGGTTGGTTGCTAACGAAAAATACCTTTATGGAATAGGCGGTTTTTCTGCCGTAACAGGAAATGCCTGGAAATTTAGCAATTCCGTTTTTCGTTTGTCAAAAGATAAGAGTTATTGGCAAGTTGCTCCTTCTTTACCTGTCGCTCAAGCAGAGTCGATCTATACAACCATTGGCAACACAATTCATGTCATTGGTGGGAGGGAAGTAGCGGGTAAGAAAACACAGAAAAGCACAGATAGCAGCAGGCATTGGAAACTCATTGACGATAAATATTGGGAAGAGGCGGCCCCGATTAGTGTTGCACGAAACTCTGCTGCGGGGGTGACATTGAATGGAAAAATCTATTACATCGGCGGTCGAATTTATGCGAAACAACACCAAAATCAAACCCTGGTGGAACGGTATGATCCTGAAATGGATGCTTGGGAGAAGGTTAGCCCTATTCCGCTTGCCACCGCTGGAATTTCTGCTGCTGTCGCGAATGGCAAGATTTATGTATTTGGGGGAGAGCGTTGGATTAACCGAAATACCAGTCGCTCTAAGTGGATAACCTATTCAGACGTTTGGCAGTATGATCCGCAAAAAGACAAATGGGAAAAAGCGGGTGATATGTCATCGACTCGTCATGGATTGGGCGCTGTGACAATTAACGATCAAATTTATCTTATCGGGGGAGCATTTCAGGCAGGTATTTCAGGAACGACTTCATTGCTTGAAGTTATGCTTAATAATTAGTAGCAGGGCTCGAAACGCTATTGAAAAAACGCTACAAATTTGGATAAATTGTGGCCCCAAAAAAGCCTCAACGACTGTTTTGCACAAGAAGTCTGACTGAGTATATTGTCAGCCTTCCTGCAGAAATAAATATTAGTGTGTATTACTAATACAAATGCCTATCTATCCTGCCTGCGAGTTGCTAAAAACTGATGCAAATATATCGGCGCTTTTAATTTGGAGACAAACCATAAAAGTCGTAGCGAGCTTTTGTTGGTATCGGGTAATGCTGAACCCAGCGGTATTATTCATGTGAAAAGGGAAGTTCAGGATAACGTTGAAATACTTATTTTTCAGCATACGACTGATTATATAAAAGTGAATTGAACAAGTGATTGAAAATCAAAATTGAAATTTTTAAAGAACCAGTCGAATTTATTTTCTGCGATGAAATGAATAAATGAGTTTTCTACCGCCAGGAGGCTGTTCGTTTATTCGGTTTTTCAAATTTTCTATCAATTTCACCGAAAGTTAGCGTGAAAAAGATGTTTTTTTAAACCTTGTGTTTGAGTAATAAAGTACTATTGACTTGCAATGGGGGAAGGTCTGTTTTTCAATAGGCTGAAAATATTTTTTTATAATGATAAATGTTTAGATTTGTTGTGATTATTTCTCTGTTTTTTTGTGATTTTTTAACGCTTTTTTGCAAAGTTTTACCAAGTTTATCTCACTTCCAATTAATTCAAAAAATATCTCATATGTTATGTAATGCAATAACAAAAAGATCGATATACTCCTAGTGGTCTTCAATTAATTTTAAGTTGTTTTTTCGACGAAGACTGAAGTTATTTAGCATTTTACGTTCTTCATAAAGCCTGCATTGATCGCATAAGATTCAACTCGCGATATAGCGTTTGAACGACACTTTTTTGAAATCTCTAACTAAGGGAGAGAATGAATGAAATGTTTAATAAAATATAATTTATTAGCTGTTATAGCAACAACACTTATGTTTTTTTCTGCTCAAAGTTTTGCAACTAGCGTTACAAAAATGCAAACGTTAAATAGCACAATTAATGCGCCAAAAAGACCCTGGGCAGGTTCTGTTTTAGGCTATGTTTGGAATGATCGAAATGGAAATGGCGTACGTAATTTTGGTGAACGCGGTCTTAAAAATGTTATCGTTTATGTTGACGCTAATGATAATGGTATACGTGACTCCGATGAAGTTTATGCAATGACCAATCGTTTGGGAATATACACGTTAGGCGATCTGCCAGAAGGCGATCATAACATTCGTCAAGAAGTCGCATTTGGTTGGCGAAACGTATCCGGTGGTCGAGGCAATGAAGTGTCGCCGACAGTGATTGCAAACCCGGTAAATAGCGAACAACAAGATCTTATAGCACCAAGAATTATCGGTGGTGACGAAACAGAAATTGGAGAGTATCCCTTTATGATTTCTGTTGGGGTCATGAGTCCCTTGGGTTTTCGTCATTTTTGCGGCGGAACGCTTATCACTGATCGTTGGGTAGCTACTGCGGCTCATTGTTCTGTGGGAGCCAATCCCGCACAACTTGCGGTTGTAGCAGGAACTAATAATGTTCAAGATGGTAGCGGGGAATTACTCAGTGTTAAAGAAGTGTACGTTCACCCGGATTATGCCGCGTTTCCAAGTGAACCTGGTGCTCCCTTTGGAACAGTTGCTGGATACGACATTGCTTTATGGGAGCTTTCTGAGCCAGTAGACTTGCGTAAAAGTGGCCTACAATCAATCGCGATGCTTTCACCTGAAAACGCAGAACTTGCCAAAGTTGACACACTAGCGACTGCTGTTGGCTGGGGAACTAGCAACCTGAGCAGCAACTTACTACAAGACGTGCACTTACCTGTTTACGACGATCAAAGTTGTCATGATGTTTATTTCAATGCGGTCAACTTTGAAACGCAAATTTGTGGTGGTACGCCGGAAGGTGGCATCGATGCTTGTCAGGGCGACAGTGGCGGACCACTTTTAGTCAGAGACTTTAAATCGAAAAAATGGAGTTTAGCGGGGATCACCAGCTATGGAAATGGTTGTGCACTTCCGGGAAATCCTGGGGTTTGGGCAAGAGTTTCGGAATTATCTGATTGGGCGAAAAGCGTCGCCGTTGAACCGTCAAGAGTACATCAAGTTACAGTACGAAATGGAAGAAGTTACATTGCTGTTTTCGGCAATCAAGAAACTCGTTATGAGCCAACTCAATCAATTAAACCAAGATGGCAATTGGTTAATTCAACTATCACTAACGACCCAGACCAAGGCCTGATTTTTGATTATCGAATTCTGGATGAGTCAAAGCGAGCGAGAGAATTTGAATGTGGTGCAGATGCTGATGGCCAGGGGCCATTAGGACCGGTTACTTCGAATTGCGTGGTTGGGGTAAATCAAATTGTCGCACCGCCTCTTACAGATGGCGTTTATTTGCCGAGCCTTACTGCCGAGCTAAACGAATCTAATTTTTCGCGGAATAGTACTATCATTGTCGGTACGCCGCCTGAAACGAGTGCGACTGGTCAGTTGACTGCAGATGATGAAACCGACCCTGACTTTCCATTTGCGCCTTTTTATATCGACTATTTCGATATTGCAAATCTGAGTAATGAAAAAGCGATTGTGATCAGAGTCGACTCTACGGGGTTTGACGGATTTATCGGTCTTTATGATCGCGATGTTAGAGAGGCAAATGGCGGCGGTGGCGTCCTCAACTTTTTCTTTTCGCCATTTGTCGGCGGAACTGCCGAACTTATTTTCTTTCCTGATCCCGATATCAATTACCTGATAGGGGTTTCATCATTTAATCCTGAGGAAGTCGGAGATTATACCGTGACACTTGTTAATGATGGTTTGGCAGAGCCGACTGTTATTTCTTCTCCGGTAGCCGGATTAACGCAACATAGAACATTTCGTAAGTTACCAACAACGAGAGTGATCATCCCCGCACCTATTCAGCAGTAACTTTTCTCGGTGAAACTCTCCTCGCATCTTTATGCGGGGAGAGCCCGTCTCCAATTATTGTTCTCTTAAGGTTTCGATTGTGCCAAAATAATGTTCTAGTGCCTGCCTGACCAAAACATCAATTGACCAATTATTTTTAAATAATTTTTGGCAATCGATTTGTTGGGCTGGTAAGTTTTTACTCATTACTGCCCTTAGGGATTGAAGAAATTCGTCCTCAGAGCCTCTTGACCATAAAGTTCCTACGGTGCCATTCCGTGTCAAAACTTTGAAGCTTGGTATTTGGGTTATTACTGGAACTGCGCCGCAAACCAGCGCATCCAACACTGCAATCCCCGATCCCTCGCGAGCACTACCCTGAACAAAGATGTCTGCCGCACTATAATAGTCTGCAATTTCTGAGTAGGGGACTTGCCCGATTAGAGATACTGCATTTTCGAGCTTCGAATTGCTTTCCATTTTCTTTTTCACTTGTGTTAATAATTCTTTGCTACGAAATAACATCATGAGCTGTGCATCGGGGAAGTCAATTAGAAATTGTTCGAAACCAGCGAGTATTGTTAAGGGATCTTTATTGTGATTGAGGTTTCCGGTCCATAAAAGTAGCGGTTTTCCAGCAAAACCTAGTTTATGCTTCGATTTATTTTTGTCTCTTGGTATTAGAGTCGAAGAACACTCCATCAGCTCGGTTATCTTTGAGCTGCTCATCGCTTTGACTTTTATCCAGGGTTCTGCGTGTGACTTAGTAGTAAAGAAAAAACGCGTGACCTTTCTGTTGGCTGTTCTGTTAAATAGATGAGGCAGTTTTTGTAAAGGTCTTTCTGCGTGGTGTTGAACAAAATAACGTACACCTTCATTGAGTGAGTGGGTGAGATGTAACACACTCATCGGAAATATCAGCCCATTAATGTGAATAGCGACCTGGTGCTCAGGTGAAGTTGCTTCCAGTGCGGAAAGTGGTTGGGTATCAGAAAATAACACTTGTCTAGCATAGTTAATAATTCTTCGATTGAAACTCAACGCGCAATGATAGAAAGATAGTCTGGGCGGCAAGGTGTCACTAACAAAAAAATATTGAACGTCATTAGATTCGAGCTGTTCATCTGTTTTGAAACGCTGAAATACAGAAACTTTTACGTCTTTTTTGCGACAAGCGTTTGCCCAGGCCGGGAGCATAAAATAATTTTCTAAAAGTATTTTCGGGTTATTAATTTCGCTCTGATACGCGTAGTTAACGAGTATCAAGTGTTTTTTGCTTTCAGCCAAAATTCCCCCATCCGAATTTATCGTTCCTTTCTTTATTTTCTGACGAATGATCTCTGCAGCTTAATTAGAATATGGCAGAAATGCAAATAAGGTCAAAACCTTTCATTTATTTTGTGTAACTATTAAGGTAGGTGAAATTAAAGTTAAATTTACATTTGAAGTTAGGCTAATTATAGTAACTATTATGTGTATAGAGTTGAATTTTAATACACTTCACAATAACTCAACGGGTTTAGCAATGAAACAGTTAAATAAACTAGTCAATGAAAATTCTGCGATAATCTATTTAAGTGAACCTATAGACGATGTTTTTGAAAAGGCTTATGTAGAGACGCGAATTAAGGAGGAGAGAATTTTAACTGATGAGCAGGTATCTGAACTACCGAGAGTTTCACCTGATAACGCTCACCACCGTGAATGGCAGATACGAGAGCATTCAGCTCAAAATGTTGTGAAGTATTTTCGTAAATTTGACTGTAGTTGTTCGGATTGGGTTTTGGATATCGGTTGTGGTAATGGCTGGTTTAGTCATTTACTAGCAGAGAATATTGAAGCTAATGTATTGGCTGTTGACATTAACAGGTTGGAATTAGAGCAAGCCGCCAGGGTTTTTAGTCGAAAAAACCTCTATTTTGCTTATTTAGATTTATTTAGTGGTGTTCTTGAGCCAGGGCAGTTTTCGTTAATTATATTTAATAGTAGTTTCCAATATTTTCAAGATCCTGATTTGGTACTAGAACAATGCTTGCCGTTATTAGCACCTTCGGGAGAAATTCATATTATCGATTCTCCATTTTATGAGCAGGAGAAAATAGCCGCGGCGAAATCTAGAACAGAAGCTTATTATCAGCAGTTAGAAACGGAGAAAATGATTGCGTTTTATCATCATCACAGTCGCACACTTATTGAACGTTATAACGCTAAAATTTTTTACCAACCTTCAAAGAATAAAGCCGTTCAGACTGAGATATGCTCACCTTTTCCATGGATAATGATAACACAATGAAAATTCTCATTGTGGTGCCGGGCGGTGTTCATCCCAGCGGAGAAGTGAAGGTAATACCTGCATTGTTATCATTATTGAAAACACTTAGTGTGGAGAACGAGGTTTGTATCATCGCACTGAATCAGCACCGCGAATTAACCGAATATTACTTACATGGTTGTCTGGTGATTTCTTTACCAAATGTCCGATTCAGAAATATCTTTAGTGCTTACAGAATTGCTATCGCTCGCATGAATCATTACAGATTCAAACCTGAAGTAACTCATAGCTTTTGGTTAGGGTCTCCAACGATATTCGCCGCAATGCTCTGTAAGAAGCTAAAAGTTCCACTCTTAGCGAGTATTGCTGGTGGAGAGTTAGTGAATATCTCTAAAATTAGATACGGTGGTTATAGAAGTTTCCTAAGCCGTTACTTAATCAAAAAGAGCATTAAAATGGCGCAGGCTAGCAGTTGTGGTTCTAATTACTTGCAGTCGATAGCAGTCGATACCGTTAACATCAGAGCGTCATTAATTCCTCTGGGCATCGACCGCGAGTTTTGGCCTTTCAAAGTATGTGAAGATAAGGCTGAAAATCGGTGGAATTTGTTGCAATTGGCATCGATTAACCGAGTTAAAGATCCCTGGTTGATGCTTGAGGTAGTTAAACATCTAAAGCAATTGGGTTTACCATTCCATTTGAATTGGGTTGGAGGGGACACGCTAAATGGAGAAATTCAAAAACTAGCTGAAAAAATGGGCTTAACGGAGTTCATTAGTTTTCATGACTTTGTAAAACAAAAAGAACTAAAACAAATGATGGCGGAGCAACATTTTGTGATTCAAACTTCCTATTACGAGTCTCAAGGTATCGCTCTCGCTGAAGCTTGTAGCCAGGGAGTATGCCCGGTAGGCACCAGTGTCGGTTGGCTAAGTGATTTACAACTTGGTTTAGACTTTCCCAGAGAAATACTAGCAGATAAGATCGCGACCCAGATTGTTCATTTAACCAATGCTCCTGAAGAGCGTCAAAAACGCGTTTTAAAAGCTCAGTCATGGATAAAAAAGAACGATGTGACCATAACTGCACAAAAATTCATTGACAGTTACAACGAAATATTAACTCGATATGAGCACGCTTAACGGTTTAATAACAGTATTTTCCCATAGGAAGTTGGAGTTTAGTCGACTGAACACTTTGAAATTTCAAAGATGAAATTGTCTTCTAGTAGAAACTTTCTTTTTAAAACGATATTCAGGCTAAAATCATGGAGTCTCGCTATTTTTTTTATCCTGATTAAGTCGCATTCCTCGGACATAATCATGTAGACCTTACCGTTAACTTCACAATAATTGGAGAGCTCGCCAAAAAAACGCTCAAAATATTCATGAGATGCACCACAATACCAGGCTTGTTCGGCACTAGATTTTGGGGTTTTAGGATAGTAGGGCGGATTAACCACAATATAATCATAACGTTGCGTAACCTGGCTGAATAGATCAGATTGAAGGCTTGTTATGTTCAGCTTGTTTTCGTGTGCGTTTTTACGTGTATTAACGACAGCAACTTCGCTTATATCAACTGCAGTAACCTTAGCGCCTTTTTTCGCGCCAACTAAAGACAAAATGCCAGAGCCCGATCCTAGATCGAGCAGTGTCTTATTTTTGAGAGGTAAATCATTAATGAAATCGGCAAATAACCTGGAACTGTAGAACAAACCCGGGTGAAACACGTCAACATCAACTTGCAGCGATAAATTGTCATAGGAATACTGCCTCGGCGAAGCAAGGTAGATGAACTTAATATAAGGCTTTAGAGTATAGGTAAGTATGATTTTCAGTAGCTTTTTTATCATCATTATTTTTCTTATTCTGGGGTGGTAAAATTTTGCGATAGCAATATCTTCATTTGATAGCGATAAGACTTTCGATAATTATTGTCCAACATTTTTTATATTTACTTATTAAAAACTGTAACATTTGTTCTATACCCGTACTCTATTCTTAATAGACTACAATTAATGAAAATATTCCTTATTGTGAATTTGTCTGTGTTTAAGAGAACCGCAAATCTGTAGTATTAACTGTGTTATTTGACATATGATTTTTAAAACCAATCAAATTTCGCCGTTGGTTATGCAGGAGCGGCGATGTCGTATTGTAAGCATTTTTTGACCGTGAAGTCGATTGCGTTGTAAAGCAAAGCATTTTTTGACAAGCGCTACATTTCTGGGCTTTTTAACTAGAATTTTAAGAAAAGCAAATTGATAAAGGACAACTGAAGTTTAACAGTTTAAAGACTTCACCGAGTGAAATATTTAAACGTGTTAATAAAATAAGCTTGGTCTTTTGGAAGACTATGTAGACTTTAAAGCGCGGAAGTACAGAAAATGATAAATGCTGAACTAGTGGTGATAAGGTAGGAAAGAGTAGAAGCGAATCCGGCTGAATATAAAAGTATAAAAATACAGGTGCATAAAGAACAATGAATTATTCTAGTGTACGAACAGTATTAGGTGTACCCATTCACTTTTCTTGTGAAAGTAGGTCAATTCATAGCATTATTTCTCAGATTTTTCCGCTAGAACATAAAGAGGTGGTTAGTGCTAATTACCAAATCTCAATTAATCATAGTTTGGTCGACTCTAAATCTTTAGATTTTCCTGCTTTATTTGAGTTGAATGAGCACAAATTGGTTGGTCAGTCAGGAAACAACTGTTTCAAGGCCGATAGACTCAATAATATTGGCGAAGCTTTTGTATGTCAGCGTATGCTTAACAACGAATATGTATTACGTCATCAAGTGCTAAACACCCTTTGCTATTTTCTGTTGACTCACCATCATTTTTTACCCGTTCATGCTGCAAGCTTTCGGCTCAACCAACTTTTAGTATTATGCATTGGCTCAAGCGGTGCGGGCAAGTCAACACTTGCGATGGCAGCTAAGCATCGAAATTTAGTGGTGCTTGCAGAAGATATTTGTTTTGTCGGTGTAAGTAAGTCTGTCGGCCTGCGAGCTGACTGCAGAGAGTTTCATCTCTTTCCTGATAGCTATCGTTTATTTAACAATGACATCAATGCTCAAGCGGTAATGACTCATAACGGAAAACTAAAGCATATTATTGCTAATGATTCTAAACAATTCTCAACAGGCAAGGCGAATGGCAGTGCGTCAGAGTTGATTGTCGTCTTTATCAATTCAGACCGCTCTCAAAAGTCAGCGAAGTTTGAGCCTATTTCGACTAACAGTTATTTTAATGACTTGCTATACCCCAAAGAAGAGGGGTTTGAATTATTTTCTAATGCGCGTTTGCCGGCAGTCCAATGGTTGAAAAAGAGTCCTTGTTTTAGCGCAAATATTGCGGGCGATTTCAACCAATTCTTTGACAGTATTGAAAAAGTACATGATGAATTAATATGCGTCACACAATAAAAGAAATATCTGAAACGCTTTTTGGTTGGCTCGCCACATTACTCCGAGGCGATTCTAGTTATTTTCCTGAAGAAATTAAAAATTGGAGTGATAAAGAATGGGAAGTCGCTAAAACCATCGTTTTTGTACATGGTATGGGGCCCTTATGGGGAAAAGAATGCTCCCGAGGCTTGGGTTGTCAGGAAATACCAGATGAGTTTAGAGACTATTTAATTCAACAGTATCATCAGAATGGGTTACGCATTCAAAAAATTCGCGAATGTTATGAAAGAATAACTCAGGGACTCTCTAGAAAAAAAACTCGTTTCGTTCCGTTTAAAGGTATTGAGCTTGCATTTAACGTGTATCCCGATCCTGCCACTCGACCGATGGCTGATATTGACCTTTATCTTGATAGCAAAGACAAAGATCTAATTGATGACATTTTGACTGAAGGGGGATTTACGCCCGTAGCGATAACCGAGTCGGGCGCTACCTATTATCCTGGAGAGTGGATTGATAAACAAAAAAATATGTTTCGACTTAACCCAACCAATATGGATATTAATAATGAATTGTATGCAGGGGAAAATGAAAACTCTCCGTTTGGTATTGACGTTCATTTTGAAATTAAGATATTAGCCCTTCGCGATTTGACCTGTGCATTTGAAAGCGCCAGGTTAGAATCTGGAAAGCTAGCCGACACAGAACACTTTATTTACTTGCTTGTTCATGCGGCAAAACATTTTATGAACAGAGGTGGACGATGGCTACACTTATACGATATCTATCTTTTCGAGAAAAAACATAAACTCGATTATCAATTGATTGTAAAGAAAGCCGTTGAATGGAGAGTAGCACATTTATTGTTAATTTCTTTATCGTTGTGTGAGCACTATTTTTCCAGTTTTCATCAATTGAAAGCATTACTCTACGCCGAAGTCGGGTGGAGACATAAACTTTTGGTGAACAATCTACAGCTAAGTGAAATGTCTTGCTGTAATCCGTGGCCAGTGAGTCCATTTGCTCAATTTATCTGGGTTCATAGCTTTGTTGATGGTTTTGCTCTTTTGGCTGCTTTTAAAAACAGGAAGAAAAATACTCAAGTTCGGGAAGGGAAATCTCTTTCCTCGATCCCTTGGGCTGGGGCAAGATTGCTTACGATTATTAATAGACTAATCCAAAAAAAACCGAGAGAAGTCTGGAGTATTATGGCTGCTCATGATCTGAGCCCCAAGCAAGATTGGAAGTAGGAGCTATTGCTATGATGAACCAATCCAATAATAAAATCCTCATTGCACATGCCTTTTTTCTCAACAACGACAGCAAGCAATACTCAGATAAATTCAAACCCTACCCTCCGTTAGCAGCGCTATATGCGGCCTCACTATTAAGAGAGAGTGGCTATGACGTAGATTTGTTCGATGCTGTCCTATCAGAAGGTATTCAAGAACTTTTTGCTATTTTAGAAAGCGAACCACCATCAATGTTAGTGGTTTACGAGGACGATTTTAATTTTCTAACCAAGATGTGTCTCTCGCATGTTCGCGATACAACTTTGCGTATGATCGATTCAGCGAAAGCGCTAAATATTCCAGTTATTATTCATAGCTCGGATGCATCTGATAATCCAGAGATTTATTTGCTAAGAGGTGCTCGTTTAGTTATTTATGGAGAAGGTGAACAAACTTTAGTGGAGGCTACCGAGTACTTTTCTAAAGAAAAAGTAAGGGAACCGGAATATATTGAAGGTATTTACTATTTATCAAATGATAAAGTCAAAAAGACCAGTGAACGCAAACCACTACGAGCGCTAGACAAATTGCCACAGCCAGCGTGGGACTTGGTTGAGTTTGACCAATATCGAGAAGCTTGGAAAAAAAAGCATGGTTTCTTTAGCATAAATATGGTCACCACGAGGGGATGCCCATATAAGTGTAATTGGTGTGCAAAACCTATTTGGGGGCAGCAATACAGTTCACATAGTCCCGAATATGTCGCTGAGCAATTAGAATGGCTAGTGAAAAATGCCGCGCCAGAACACATCTGGTTTGCTGATGATATATTTGGGTTAAAAAAAGGTTGGATAGAGCGTTTCTCTAAAAAAGTTGATGAGTTAAAAATTCAAATTCCCTTCATGATTCAATCAAGAGCCGATCTAATTAACGAGGACGTTGCTGCGTCATTGAAAGTTGCAGGATGCTCTGAGGTTTGGTTGGGGGTTGAAAGCGGAAGTCAGAAAATTTTAGATGATATGGATAAAGGGATAACCTTGTCTCAGGTAAAAAATGCACGGCGACTTTTGGCTGACTGCTCCATTGATGTTGGCTTTTTTATTCAATTGGGCTACTTGGGGGAAGACTTGCTTGATATCGATAGTACCCGAGAAATGCTGTTGGAACTAAAGCCGGAGAAAATTGGGGTTAGCGTGAGTTATCCATTACCCGGTACACCATTTTATCAAAAGGTTAGAGACCAGATGTCAGAGAAGAGCCACTGGTTAGAAAGTAATGATCTCGATACCGTTTTTCAGTCAACTTTTAGCGCAGAATTTTATCGTCGAATCAGAGAGCATTTACACCAAGAGTTGCAAAGTGAAGAGGAGGAAAGAAAATATTGGAATACTCAGTGGCGGCAATTAATGGAGACGGCTGAAAGTTATCGTAATAAAGTTCCAGAGTCGACTCTTGCGCCAGGCTGTCTTGCCTCGAATTTTGGCTCTGCAAAAACTTCGGTATCATTAGATGCTAAGAGAGTAGCTAAGTCGTTAAAGGTAAGAAGCAGCAAATTGGGCGGCAAACGAATTAAGTTACAAGTACTTTAGAGGCTTAACGATATGCCTGATATCCTACTGACTCACGGTTACTTTCTTTTTGAGGATGAAAAAGAACAAGAGATTATGCGCCCGTACGTTCCATTGGGGTTGCTATATTTGTCTTCCTATTTGAAGCATCATCAAATTTCGGTTGAAATTTTTGACAGTACTTTCAAAAGCCGAAGTGAGTTAATCGCTCTTTTTCAAGCCAACCCAGGAGGCATCGTTGGAATTTATACTAACCTGATGACTCGTCCTTCGGTAGTAAAAATTATTCAGGCTGCGAAAAAATATAACTGGACTGTAATTACAGGTGGTCCTGAATCGGCTAACTACATCGAGAATTATTTATTGAATGGAGCTGATTTTGTCGTATTAGGAGAGGGAGAACAAACGACTAAGGAGTTAGTGCAAGCATTAAAAGACAATAACGAGCTCGGCAATATCGCTGGTTTGGCTTTTTTCGATAAACAGGGCAAATTGATAAGAACCGCTGCGCGAAATATGCCGAGAAATATTAGCGAATACCCATGGCCGGATAGAGAAGCAATCGATATACAAAAATACCTTGACGTTTGGCAGGAGTTTCATGGTGAGTCTAGCGTCAGTATGATTACCGCTAGAGGGTGTCCTTACCAATGCAAATGGTGTTCTCATGCCGTATTTGGTTTTAGCCACCGTCGGCGAGAGCCCGCAGAGTGTGCTGATGAGTTGGAACATATTGTTAACCGTTACAATCCAACCAAGGTATGGTATGCGGATGATGTCTTCACTATTAATCACCGATGGCTTTTCCGATATGCAGAAGAACTAAAAAAGAGAAAACTCAAGGTGCCTTTCGAAACGATTTCAAGGGCCGACCGAATGATGGATGAAAAAGTGGTAGATACGCTCAAAGAACTTGGGTGTTATCGGGTTTGGATCGGTGCAGAAAGTGGCAGCCAAAGGTTGCTTGACCATATGAAACGAAAGGTGACGATTGAGCAAGTGTATCAAGCCACAAAGTCTGCGCAGCGCCGAGGAATTGAAGTTGGGATGTTCCTCATGTGGGGGTATGCAGATGAAAATATTGATGACATCGACGAAACGGTGCGCCAAGTTGCTAAGATAAACCCTGACATCTATTTAACGACAGTTGCTTATCCAATTAAAGGCACTGAATATTTTGCTGAGAATCAAGAGAAGATATCAATTCAAGTCAAGTGGGAAGATGGAAGTGATAGAGATTACCAAATCTCAGGTAGGCGTAGCGCGAGATACTATCGATATGCGAATCGCTACCTTAAGAATACTGTAGAGTTTCATCGGTTGAAAGATAGTGGCTCGCCAAAGTTATCAATGAAATTAAAACATGCTGAAAAATCAAGGAAGCTATTGGAGAAAGCTGCCCATGAGTAGTATTCAATCGCTATTTGATGACTGTGCTGTTGACTATGATAAAACATTTAGCCGAACGTTTTTAGGTGGCTATTACAGAAGTAGAACTCATCGTGTTTTTGATAAATATTATTCAGGTGATTCGAGGATTTTGGAACTCAACTCTGGAACTGGTGAAGATGCGATTTATCTAGCTGAATCCGGAAGTCAAGTGCTAGCGACGGATCTTTCTGCGTCCATGCTAAATGTGATTAATGATAAAGTTGCGCGAAAAGAATTGGAAGGTAAAGTTTCTACAAGAATACTGGATTTACAGGATTTAGACCAAATGGCTGGGTCGAAATTCGATGGAGTCGTTTCGAATTTCGGTGGACTTAACTGTATTAATAATTGGCGAAAATTCGCACGAGATGCTTATAACCTGATGAATGATGGTGGTATTTTGTTTGTCTGCATAATGGGACCGATAGTTCCCTGGGAATGGCTTTGGTATTTGTTGCAGAGAGATTTGGCTGAAGCATTCCGAAGAGTTAAAGGAAAATCATCTTGGCGCGGCGAAGATATCTACTACCCTAAGGCTAGCGAATTCAAAAAAATAGTTGAGGCAGAATCTTTTCAGTTAGTTTATCAAGAAGCTTTAGGAACTTTTATGCCACCACCGTATACGAACAAGCATGTGGAAAAGTGGCCTGTATTCTATCGAAGTATGAGCAAGCTGGAAACTTTTGTTTGTCAGAGTAACATTGCTTGCCATTTATCTGATCACTATGTGTTGGTTTTTAAGAAGTGTTAGTAATAGGAAGAAGCTGTTAGAACTGTATTGAAATAAGAAGGTTATTATGCAAGTTGATGAACAAACATTAATAATATTTTATAACCCTCAGTGTGCGAAACCAAATTATCAGCGAATGCCTGCTGCCATTCTTCAAGTCGCATCGTTAATTGAAGGTCGATTTAGTTATGAGATCGTCGATGGGAATTTGCGTAGTGAAGTTAGTCATGCACAACAAATTGTCGATAAAGTTCACCACAAAGGTGTTAAATATTTAGCGATTAGTATTATGCCTGGGCCGCAACTTGTCTCAACCTTAAAAGATTTGAGAATAATTAAAAAGCATTGTCCTGAATTAACTGTAATAGTTGGTGGTTATTTTCCGTTAAATCATTATCAAGTCTGCGCCAATGACCGGGATATTGATTATGTTATTGTTGGGCCTGGAGAGCGAAGTTTTCGGGATTTGATTGTTGCATTGGAGACTGGGAGTTTACCTGAAACAGTTTCAGGTATCGCCTTTGAGCGAAATGGAGAATTAGTTACGACTAACCGCAGTCACCCTATGAATCCGAACCACTTGCCTCGATATCCCTACCACAGAATTAACGTTGAAGATTACGTCTTACCCACTTTTTTAGGGTCCAGAACACTCAGTCACCATAGTAGTTTTGGGTGTCCTTTTTTTTGCAATTTTTGTGCTGTCGTTTCATTGGCCGACGGAAAATGGATAGGTGAGACTGGAGAGCGTCTCGGAGAGTTGGCTCAATATATGGTGAACAAGTGGCAGATAAATGCATTGGAGTTTCACGATAATAATTTTTTTACAGCGGAAAAAAGAGTAAAAGAATTCTGCAATCAACTTATCAGTCGAAATCTAAAAATAAGTTGGTGGGGAGAAGGACGCGCTGATACATTGCTTAAATATAAAGATGAAACATGGCGGCTAATGCGAGATTGTGGACTGAAAATGGTTTTTCTTGGAGCGGAAAGCGGTGATGATGAAACTTTAAGGCGTATGAATAAAGGCGGGAAACAGTCGGCGTCCGGCGTGTTAAAGCTGGTTAAGAAAATGAAGGATTTTGATATTATTCCCGAACTGAGTTTTATTTTAGGTAATCCGCCAAACCCAGTTAAAGATATGAAAAAAAGTATTAAGTTTATAAGAAAAATTAAGAAGTTAAATCCTAGTGCAGAAATCATAATGTATCGTTATGACCCCGTGCCTGTCGGCGGAGAAATGTTTGACCAGGTTACTAAATTGGGCTTTAGTTTTCCAACCAGTTTGGAAGAGTGGGTTGACCCCAAATGGAGGAAAATCCAGAAGAGAACAACCGCTGATGTTCCATGGTTAACCGAAAAAGAGCAAATTTTCTTGGCTGAGTTTCAAACGGTACTGAATGCTTATTATCCTACGTCCACGGCTCGGCATATTAAACCTGGCTCGTGGCGTTATTGGTTGTTAAAACTGGTAAGTGGTTTTCGCTATCATGGACACTTTTATTTCAGGCCCTATGAGCTCAACTGGTTACAGCAGAAGTTGAGTTATCAAAGACCGGAAATTTCAGGCTTTTAGTTTTATGAATTTGTCTCGGAAACAACTGAAGAACATTTAGAGTCAACAAATGGGTATATCATTAATCTACTCAAGAGTCCGAATATGCACACACTGAAATGGTTAGTTTTAGGTGTCAATAATATATGCAACTTGCATTGCAAAATGTGCGATGTAGGAACTGGCTCAAAGGAAACCAATTTTTCTGAAAATTTGATTGGGGCCCGGCCTATTGATATGCCTTTAGAACTGTTTCGAGAGATTTCACTGCAAGCGAAATCATACTTTCCTAATGCCAAGTTAGGGTATGCTTTCACCGAACCACTTATTTATAAGTATCTAGAAGAGAGTTTGGAGATTGCATGCGTTAATGAATTAGAGGTTGCGATTACGACTAATGGTTTAAAGCTTAAACAAAAAGCGAATGCAATTTTAGAATATGGCGTCGAGAATATTTTTTTATCATTAGATGGAACAGAGGAAATCCATAATAGTATCCGCGGAAATAAGTACTCTTTTCAAAAAGCATTGGATGGTATTGAAGAATTAATCAAGCACGCTAAGAGGCCCAAGATTTCCATTTTTTGTGTGATCACCGAGTGGAATATAGGCAATCTTAGTGAGCTTGTAGAATTTTTCTCACAATATCCCATTGAGCAGCTAGGGTTTATGCATACTAATTTTACCACAGTCGAAATGGCGCAGGAGCACAATATGCACCATGGATATTACTATCATGCTACGCATTCGAATATTGAAGAGATTAACATTGACGAAATGAACCTCGACTTGTTGTGGAGCGATATTTGCCGAATTAAAAGTCTGGCTACTGATTTTAAGGTCAGTTTTTCTCCAGAAATAGAAACTCGAGAAATGTTGGATGTTTTTTACCATAAACCGAAACTTTTTATAGGAAGAAAATGCCTGGATATATATCGAAATATAATGCTCAAATCTGATGGGAGCGTGATTCCAGCACATGGTCGCTGTTTTAATCTTGAACTTGGCAATCTTTATCAAAGTGACTTGCTGACGATTTGGCAGTCACAAGTGTTGCGGAAGCTGCAGTTGGATCTAGATAAGGCAGGAGGACTATTTCCTGCGTGTGCGAGGTGTTGTAGTGCTTTCCATTAGTACACAAATAAAGCAAGAAATAGAGTATGACTACGATGCTTAGTCAAATTAAATCTCTAGTATCTGCTTTTCGTTACCTGTACTCGTTTTCTCCATCGGGAGTTATCGTTAATCTGGTGCTTATGCTGTTGCAAGGAGCGACAGCTGGTATTGGTATATTGTTGCTAATACCTATGTTGGGATTTATTGGCCTGGAAGATTCAACAATGCCTGATATCCAGTTCACAGAGTCGCTTGAAAGTGCTTTAGGATTTCTAGGCATTAACTTGAGTTTGATGACTGTTCTGGTAGTGTATGTATCGATATTGTCATTGGTAGCGTTCGTTCAATATTCGTTAACCGTCCAAGTTTCAAAAATCCAACAAAGAATTATTTGTTACTTTCGCGAGCTGCTTCACTTTGCTCTTTTAAAATCAAATTGGCAGTTTATTACCGAAAATAAATTATCTAAGTTTGGGCATACATTGACATTGCAGATTCAGTCAATGGGAAATGTGTTTCAGCAGTTATTGTTGCTGATAAGCCAGATGCTTATGATTTTTGTGTATGTAACATTGGCTATTCTTTTGTCCTGGGAAATAAGCTTGTTAGCCGTACTTTTTGCGGCAGCTCTTGTTCTTCCGATTATTCCATTTAACCATAAAATACATCAAGCAGGAAAAAAAAGGCTACTTGGTTTTAGTGATATTTTTCAAATTATTGGTGAGCAACTTGACAGCATTAAAACGATTAAAACTTTTAATGCGGAGTATTTTTTTCATAAAAAGCTAAAGGTAGCAAACCAGAAACTAGAGAAGCAAGTCGTTCTTGCTAGCTCAGCTAATGCGCTATCCAAGTTAATGTTTACTATTGCTTCTGTTGTTTTTATTAGCGCAATTTTTTATGTTTCTTTAGTCTGGTTAGAAGTAGCTGTTTCGACTCTGCTACTTGTTTTGTTTATTTTTTCTCGATTGCTGCCGAGTATCGCCACCTTAATTAATACGCTTCACTTGTTATTATTTGAGCTACCGTCTATTGAGGATGTTAGAGAAACAATAAAAACCTTTAGGGTGAATGAGCAAATTGATTTTTCAGCCTCAAAACTGAAAGCGTTTGATAGTTCAGAACATGACGGTGTTATTGAATTTAAAAATGTTGTTTATCGTTATCCAGGGAAAGCTTTAAATGCGATCGACAATTTGTCGTTTAAAATTGCAATCAATCAAACAACCGTATTTTTTGGGCCATCTGGCTCGGGCAAAACAACGACAGCAGATTTACTAGTCGGATTGTTAATGCCAACAGCAGGCAAAGTTGTTATTAATAATCAGCATTTGAATCCTGAGTTACTAATGTCATGGCGGCATAATGTGGCTTATGTCACCCAAGAAAACCACCTGTTTCACCAATCTATCAGAGATAATCTTAACTGGGTAAGTGAAGGAATAACCGAGCACGAAATTTGGCTCGCGTTAGAGCAAGCGTCCGCTAAAGATTTTGTCGAGAGATTGCCTGATGGGCTAGACAGTATTATTGGCGATAAAGGTGTACGAATTTCGGGTGGGGAACGGCAGAGACTGGCGCTTGCCAGGGCACTATTGAAAAAGCCAAAGTTACTTGTGTTGGATGAAGCGACAAGTGCGCTAGATAAAGTTAACGAACAGAAAATTCAAAGCGCACTAGCTCGTTTAAAGGGGAAGTTAACGATAATAATTATTGCTCATAGAGATTCGAGCATTCGAAATGCTGATCAAGTCGTTTATTTTGGCGATAGTTCCGACGAGCAAAAAATAAGTAAGATATCTTCAATTAATGTTTATTAGTGCAGTTAGTTAAGCCAAATTAAATTGAAGCGAACTTTGTAACAATATTGATTTGTATTCTATGATTAAAAATTATCAGGTGAATTTAGAAGTTGATTTTTAAGTAATAATTACGAGCCAGAGAGCTATTGCTTTGTTTTGAGACAGTATTGCCAATATTTCTTTAGCTTCACAAATGAAGCGAGTAAATATCATGAAACTATATATTTATGGTTGCCTACTGTTAGTGCTTTTAGGTTGCGAACCAGGAACCGGAGAGTTTTTTGAGGACGACTCTGGAAATGAGCCTCCTCCCCAAACCAGTGAATTGCTAAGCCAGATACAACAAACTGTGTTTACGCCCATCTGCATTCAATGTCATATTGGCGCGCAAGCGCCGCAAGGATTGAGGCTAGAAAGTGAGGTAATTGCTTTTCAATCCCTGGTCAATGTCGCGGCTGTCGGGAACTCTGATTTTGATTTAGTAAAACCATTTGATCCCGAGAATAGTTATCTTGTGTTAAAAGTTCGAGGAGATCCTCGTGCCGGACAGAGAATGCCTCTCGGATTAGCGCCTCTTAGTGATGAGAGTATTCAGTTGATAGAAGAATGGATAAGGGAGGGGGCGTTGCCAATTCCTGAGTCGAATTTGACTAAAGTAATTTCTATTACTAGAGAGAAATCAAAAGGTAGTTTTTCAAATTCATATATCGTCACTTTTAGTTCTCCGTTAGTTCCGGCAGCGTTTTCTTACGATAGCATTTTTTTATACGAGTTCAATGGTTCGCACAAATATCTGTTAACGCCAGGTGAGTATCAAATAAAACCACTTAATAGTTTTCAATTTAAAATAGTGCTTGAACAACGCACCAGAGAGTTAGAAGGATTGACGTTGGTTTTGAATGACCCTGACGGTTCTCCTCTAATTGACTTGAATAATAAAACTCTTGATGGTGACAATGATAATCAAGAAGGGGGAAGGTATGAATTTCACCTTGAATTGCGTAATGAGTAAGAATTTATTCCTTAAGTTTATTTTTGTTGCAGCTTCGGTTTTCTCTGCAAATCAAGCTAAAGCGGAACCCTATATTTCTATCAAGACAAACCAGCCTTGTTCGGCCTGCCATGTTAATCCGAGCGGAGGAGGAATGAGAACAAGCTATGGAAACGTCTATGGTTATATGGAGTTGCCAGCAGAAAGTTCCGATGCAAACAATTTTGACTTCGCTAAAGTATCGGAATTTATTCAGTTTGGCGGAAATTTAAGGTATGACTTCGACGCATCAAAAGACGACGCTACCGATAAAACCGCTAGCGGCTTTGGAGTGGAGTCTGCGCAAATTTACACTTTAATTAAAGCTGGGAGAGACGATTTATTACTCTATCTTGATCAGCAAGTTTCACCAGGAACAGCTTTGAGTAGAGAGGCTTTGCTAATCAAAAAGTTCGACAATGGTGATTACTTGAAAGTTGGTAAAATGATGCCTTCTCTAGGATTGAGAATCGAAGATGACGGGGCTTTTATTCGACAAGTGACCGGGTTTAATTTTGACAATAGTGATAATGGTATTGAGTATGGGTTAACCAGCGGTTCTTCCTTTTACAACTTTTTCATTACTAATGGAACAAGTTCAGTAACGAATGACGACAATAAGTTTCAGTTTGGGGCTCGCGCTGAGTATTTTCTAGGTGACTTTCGTATAGGGGGAGCTGCAGTAATTAATCAAGGCGATGAGGTTGATAAGAAAATATTAGCCTTGTTTGCGGGGTATCATTGGAATAATTTCACCATTATGGGAGAAATCGATACGGTAAATAACCAAAATAATGGTACTGCAAATGGAAATGGTGAAGATATTACGGAATTGATCGGTCTGATTGAATTGAATTATGAAACCAGCAAAGGCCATAATATTAAAGTGACCACAGAATACCATGATCCTGATGATGATTTTAAGGAAGATCACAGAATTAGAAACTCGGTTGTCTACGAATACACGCCTTACTCAAATATTCAACTTCGGTTTGGATATCGAGAGCGTGAAGCACCACCACAATTTCCAGAACAGAATCTGGAGAGAATCTTTGTGCAAACACATTTTTATTTTTGAATTTATGCTTTCTAGTAGGCGCTTTTGCGTATAAGTGGTTCTGGAGTTTTTATAGTCATGTATTGTGACTTGTTTTACGGAGGTTAGTATTGAAGTATTTGTATGTCATATCAACTGAAATAATGATTTCCACTTCAGTTGATATGACGGCTAGATAAGAAATTTATTATGCGCTACTGTAGGCTAAAGTTCATAAGCAAGATTACCCGTCAGACTCCAACACCTCAAAATCATCTTCTTCTAATTTAAAGTTTCCATCTTCTTGCATTACCCAAAGCTCCTTATGGATCACGCCGCTGGCTTTATTCATTTTCCAGTGAGACTCAACGATGACCGATTTTTCGTCGATGACGTTGAACGCGGGATTAACATATTCCACTTCAGCAAAACCCTCATCAATTAAGTTTTGCCAAAATTGTTTAATTGCTTCGGTGCCGTTGAATGTGCCGAAAGGGCGAGCATGCATAGTTGCGTTCGCTGTATATTGGTTAGCACATCCGGCTGAATTCCCTTGATTAAAGGCGTTTTTCCAGTCTTCGCTAGCACTGCCCACTTTTGCTAGTAGCGTTGTTTTCTGTTCGGTATTCATTGATCTGTCCTATCTGTTCGGTTGACTATAGGTTCATGATAAAGAGATTAAGTGTTTAGAAAAAGATAGCAAATCAATAATTACTGTTCTAAAATACCGAACAATATTGAAGGGTAGAGCTATATTAAAGGATAGGGCATTATTAAAAAGTATCAAACAAAATGATATCGACAAACACAATCAAATACCTGCGTCACATGGTGGTTTTTTCTCGTGTAGTCGAAGCCGGTTCGATTAGCGCCGCCGCTGAAGATTTGGACATTTCTAAATCGGTGGTCAGTCAACAGCTGAAGTCTCTGGAAGCAGAGCTAGGCGTCGTGTTGTTGAAAAGAACAACTCGCCAACAAATCTTGACGCCGGTAGGCAAGGCGTTTTATCTGCAGTGCCAAAAGATTAATCAGCTCACCCAGAAAGCCTGGGATGATGCCAGGGATAGTCAGATAGAACCAACCGGCTCGATTTCAGTCAACGCTCCACACGCGCTGATCGAGCCTGTGATTTCGCCTGCCGTTGGTGCGATGGTTAATCGATATAACAAAATAGTCCCCACCATACTGGCTAATGATCAGAGAGTTGACTTAATAGAGAAAGGAGTCGACTTAGCTATCCGAGTTGGAGAAATGCCTTCAAGTGAATACCGACAGAGATTAGTCGGCCAATTTCGCGAAGTCTTGTGTGCTAGTCCAGATTACATTCGAGAAAAAAACTTATCCGCTGTAGCGCTACTCAAGGATCCTGAAGTTGCCGAGAGTTGTGATTATGTTGCCAATACCTGGCAGGGTAAGAATATTAATCACGAACTTTCTCATAAAAATACAGGTAAAAAAGGGACAGTTACTTTTCATGCTAATCGATTTAATGATTCTTTAAGCTCAGTGATCGCAATGGTTAAAGCGGGCGCAGGTATCGCTTTAATTCCTGATTTTTTATTTTATCCCTGTCAACAAAAGCATGAATTAGAAAATATCTTTAGTGATTATTTGCTGCCTTCAGTGCCGGTTTATTCCGTTCATGCTTTTGGTAGTAACCCGCCGTTAAATGTGAAATTAGCTATCGACTTTATTAAGAGTCAAATGTCAGCGATTACCTGAAGTAAAGAGATGGTTGATAAAGCAATAGCTAATCAAGTGATGGCTAACAAAAACCAGCTTCAGCTTTAGTTGTTATTAAAGAAGAAGCTGGTTGTGGTCTATCAACACTTGGGAAAACTAAGAACCGGAAAATTCCTTAATCGCTTCTTTTATTCGTTGATAGGACCCCAGGTTTTGATTGTTCAGTTTATATCGCTGATTAACCAACAGGGTCGGTGATACTCCAACTCGATGGTGTTGTGCATAAAGTTTTGATTGTTTTACTTTGTTTTTTAACCAGAAAGAATTATTGACTTCGTCATACTTTTTTTCGCTGACGCCGAGAGCAATAAAAAATTCTTTCATGTCCTTTTCACCCCTAAATGGTTTTTTCTCTACATGAATACGATGGAATATTTGACTATGGCTCTGGTCAAGAACACCTAATTTTTCTCCAAGGAAATACGCTTTTACGTAGATCTTCCACGATGGTCTTAATTCTATTGGTACAGGCTTCACTTTTAGGTTTGGGTAATCTGACTTTATTTCAGTCATAAAACCTTCGATTGAGTAACAAGCACTGCAAGCATAGTTAAAAAACTCTTCAACCATTGGCTCGCTATTAACATTCGGACCTGTGACTTGGTAGTCTTTGCCTTTTTCGAAGTTACCTTTTGCTGAAGCACTTTGCAGAACTGATAGAATTAGCATGGTGAAAAGCAAGTAGTATTTTTTCATAGTATATTCCTTAAATGTGAAAGACAATTAAATGAGTTGTTACGTTTTCGATAGCGATAGCTGGCGCATTATTGAATTGAATCTAACAAGGTACGCAACTTACCTGGCGTCGTTAATCCCAGCCTAATCTGACCATCGGGCAAAATCATCGTAGGTGTCGAACTTATGCCGAGCTCTTGCGCCAATTTGAGTTGTTTGGGCAAAGAGGTTGCACATTGGGCAGAGCCAAAAAATTGGTTTTTCATCGCCAGAGTCATATTTTTTTGTGGATCATTAGAACAAAGTACCGCGACTGTTTTTTCGAAACTCGTCGAATTTATACCGGCGCGAGGTAACATGACATAATTGATGGTAATGCCTTCTGCATTGAATGCGTCCATATGTTGATGAAATTGGCGACAAAATGTGCAATCGATGTCAGTAAATAATGTGACGACTTTTTGTTGCGGTGTTGACGATTCAAATGACAGGTACATGGTTTCATCGAGATTAGAAATCCGTTCTTTGCGGTAGTTTTGAGCCCTTAACTCAGTAATGTTTTGACCGGTTTTCGTATCTAATATTGGACCGGCGAAAATGTAGCGTCCGTCAGCGCTTGCGAAGTAGCTTTTTGCATCGATACTAATTTCGTAAAGACGATCATTAAAGCGCGTTAGTTTGAGGCGGGGATTGTTACCAAATAACTGTTTGATCTGGGTTTCGACATCCGTAGAAAGTTCATCCTTCTGGGTTGTGTCACCGGCGCTAAGTATTCCGTAAGGCTGTAGCAGCAAAACGAGGGCTGCTAT
Organism: Aliikangiella coralliicola; assembly: GCF_007004725.1. Taxonomy (GTDB): domain Bacteria; phylum Pseudomonadota; class Gammaproteobacteria; order Enterobacterales; family Kangiellaceae; genus Aliikangiella; species Aliikangiella coralliicola. Next base: position 291,086 of record NZ_ML660160.1, read on the forward strand.
CAGAAATGCTCTCAAGTTCATCAGTAAACTCCATTCAAGTTGAATAGCGTTTATATACCGAGAGAGAACTAATGCCTTGTAAAATTATCTATCATTACCCAAGAATGAACCGAAAACCATCTAAAATTATCTAAAAGTTCATATTAAACAATAGGTTAAGAAAGTTGCCTTGAGCGACGAAAAACCTGGTTAACTGCAATACGAGTGATTGCTTGGTCTGTCGTACAGGCTGATTCTTCGTCAGACTTTTGGGTTTGTTTCAGCTGGCCGCAATCAATTGATAAGTTTTTCGGACTCTGATTTTCTTTCTCGCTTCGAGCTTTAATGCTGGTGCGCTGCCGCTCTAAATCCGCCTCAAGTTGGCTCGCATTGATTTGGTTGAGTTGAGCCTGAAGTTTATCGGGAACTTGTGTCGCTTTATTCTGGTTCGCGATTAATTGTTGGAGTGATTGGATTCGTTCATCGAATACTTCGACCGTACATTCCGCTCGAACAAAGTCCAGATTTTGAACACCATCAATGGCGTATTGCAAAGCGTCGATCACATTACCTTTCTTTTGATAGAGCCGGCTTAAAAGGTTAGCCGCGGCAGAGGTTTCATAAGCAGAACTTTTCTCGCTGGATAAAATAGTCTGGAGATGAGTTTCTGCCTCTGGAAGATTATTATTCCGATACAATATTTCTGCGAGTAGTAGTCGTGACTCCCTGGAGTCGGGATTTTCAGTTAATGAAAAACGAAGCCATTCCTCAGCTGCTTTATCTTCCCCTTGTTGAAAGGCGACAACTGCTTTTGAGTAGGCGCTAATTGCAGGCATAGCGAAATGCTTTTCGAGTTTGTTATTTTGATGAGCTGGGATTGATATTGCTGCGATGGTTGCGAAAATGCTGATACAAGAAACACAGGCGGCCCACTTTATTGGCGTGGATAACTGCAATGTCTTTTTAACGGATGTATCAGCGACCCAACGGTAGCCCACATTAGGTTGGGTTCGAATCAGTTCATTATCTGGAGATAATTTTCGAAGTTCACCAATCAGTTGAAAAAGCGTATGGTCTTGTACATGCTCAGAGCGCCATATTGCCTGAAACAACTCCTTCTTGGTGAGGGTTCTATCATTATTCCTTAGCAGAAATTCTAATAATTGGGCTGTTTTGGGCCGAATATCACAGCGAACTTCTCCTCGATATAGATGATAGGTTTGAGTATTAAACCGAAAGTCTAAAAATCGAATTTGCGCCATGATGCTCTCTCGAAGTTTTAAGGTACGAAGCAAGAACTTAACAATCAACGGACTAACTTGCAAGATCCCCATTTTAATTATTTATTCTAACGTGAAAAACAACGAATGTATGTTTTTTGAACAGCTTAATCGCTTTTTAGCAAAATGATGCTAAAAAATCCCAACTAATCCTCTTTTGTTACGTATTATTAAATCAGGTTAACCCTTATCACCAATTCGCGCGTTAACCATCATACCTGAGTAGTCAAAAAAAGAATTAAGAAAAGGGGATATCATTGAAAATCAAATTACTGGTTGCGCTTGGCGCAATAATTTCTATTCAGCCGTGTCTGGCTGACTCAATATCCAAAGAAATCGAAGCGGTTGAAAAAGGACTACGTTCTACAACCCGGTTTGTCAACGATCCGGTTTGGACTATTGAGCGGAGAATGGAGCACTATGGTGTGCCAGGAGTCAGTATTGCTGTTATTAAGGATTATAAAGTTTACTGGGTTAAGCATTACGGTGTAACAGATAAAGAAACTAATAAAGCGGTTAATGACAACACCTTGTTTCAGGCTGGCTCTATCAGTAAACCGGTTGCAGCCTATGGTGCACTTAAACTGGTTGAACAAAAAAAGCTTTCCCTTGATAGTCCAGTTAATGAACAATTGGTCGGATGGAAAATACCCGATAACGAATATACCAAAAAGCGACCGATAGCATTAAAGCACTTATTGAATCACAGCGCTGGATTAACAGTACACGGATTTGGAGGTTATGCAGTTGGCTCTCCTGTTCCCACAGTGACACAAGTATTAGACGGTAAGAAACCTGCTAACTCCGCTGCGGTTAGAGCAAATATTTTACCTGAGACGGAATTTCGTTATTCCGGTGGCGGATATACTGTGATGCAAAAACTGGTGTCGGATGTGACTAAAACAGACTACCCAGAGATTATGGATAAATTAGTTTTAGCCCCGCTCGCGATGACGCGCAGTACTTACGAGCAACCATTGCCACCTGAAAAATTGAAATTCGCAGCAGCAGGGTATTTACCCAACAAACAACCTGTCCCGGGTAAGCGGCATACTTATCCTGAAATGGCGGCTGCAGGTTTATGGACGACCGCGGAAGACTTAGCCAGGTTTGCCATTGATGTTCAACTTTCCATTAAGGGAGATAAGGGCAGGATATTAAGTCAATCGATGACAAATAAAATGCTAACGCCTTTTGTCAGTAAAGATACCGGGCTTGGTTTTTTCATTCAGTCTAAGAATAACAGCACTTACTTTGGCCATGGCGGCTGGGATGAAGGATTTAGTGCGGATTTAATGGCGCATAAAAATGACGGTTATGGTGTCGTTATCATGACTAATTCAAACCATCCGGCATTTATTGAAGAATTAAGAAATAGTGTCGCAGCTTACTATCAATGGGATAACTTTTTAGACCCTGAACTAGTTGCTTTGCCTATCAGTAAAGCAGAGCAACAGCGAATCGTTGGTCGATATCGTTTTTCGCCCGACATGATATTTACTATCTTCGCCGAAAATGATCGCGTGTTTATGCAATATCTGAATGATGACACAATGGAAGTATTTCGAATTGGTGATAATCAATATGTTCGCAGAGAATTTGCCAGAAAATTTCGATTTGAAAAAAGCCAGGGAAAGGGGAGTGTCGATTTAATTTTTGGTATTAATAATGAGCGTACTCATGTTCGAGCGCGGATGAAAAAGGGTGAGATAGTTCCTTTTGAGTTGGTTATGGCCGGTCAGTTGCAAAAAGCGGAAAAGCGATACGCGACATTTTTTGCCAAGTACCCGGATGAAAAAGGATCAGTTGAATGGAATTTATTGAAGAGGGCTGACAAGTTGGTAAGTGAGAACAAGGATGACACCGCCATCGCGCTGCTTAGGATGAGTAGCCGCCTGTTTTCAAATTCTCCGAATAGCTTTAGAAAGCTGGCTCAGTATTACCAGGAAAAAGGGGATAAGAAAAACGCTATTTTGAATTTCAAGAAAGCGTTGGCAATTCAGCCGGAGAATCAACAACTTGCTCAGGCGCTTAAGTCGCTAGGAAGTTAAGCAATAGAAATCTAATTAAATCTCCTCTCAACTAATACTCAATCCTTGTAGTTTTGCTTATTACAAGGATTGATATGATTCTCTCTACTTTTCTTATTGTCACCTATTACGCAATGAGCAGGCTCAAGAGTATCTCGAATACTTTGTTAGGAATTTGGCTTTTCCAGGTGGTATGACTGGCTAATATATTTAGGCTATGAGATTATAATAGCAAATTAACCGGATTGTTGAACTCCTGCTGGATGAGACTGACATCTTTTCTCTGTGCACTACTTTTCTGTTTTGTAAGCTACTCGGCTCATAGTGAAGTAAGTGCTACGAATGCTACCACCAAAATAAATAATGGCCTGTTTTCACCTATTCTCTATCGCGCCAATACAAACAGTGATAGAACATTTTCTCCCGATGCGGCTATAGCTCAAGATGATAAAGGTTTTATCTGGTATGGCTCGGGCGGTGGTTTATTCCGCTACGATGGGTATGAATATAAAAAGACCAAGTTAAAATTACCCACTGGCGAAGTCGAAGGCTTACATGTTTTGGCGCTTTTGCCAGATAAAGAACACTTGTGGATAGGGACGCTTAGCGAAGGACTATTTCATTATAACATGCGGACCGGTGAAGCAACTCAATATAACAAAGAAAAAGGTGATTCGAGTTCCCTGGCCGACACTCACGTGATGGGGCTGGCTTTTGATCACTCTTCTCAACTTTGGGTAACAACCTCTAAGGGGTTAAGTAGGTTTGACGCTACTACAAAAACGTTTCAAAACTTTGTCTCAAGCGAACAACCGAAAAATCCTTATGCTAATTATATTTTCGATTTAGCTTTCGATTCGGACAATAGACTTTGGCTAGCAACAGCTAATGGTATTGCACATTTCGATCATGAATCTCAGGCATTTCACCGAGTTTATACAGATAGCGTCAGCAGTGATGAGTATAAAAAAGAACTGAAAGATATTGTTGTTTCGCGCATTCTTATTGCGTCAGACGAAAGGATTTGGTTAACCACTTTTAGCGCTGGCGTCTTTGTGATTGACCATAAAAAGCGAGAGTTCTTTGCTCTACCAATGGAGGAGGAAGGTAAAGGTAAAACTCATGCTGGTATCACTCAGGCCGGTGATCAAATCTGGGTTTCCGGCACTGAGGGGGTTCAAGTAAGAAACGCGGTAACAGGTGCGTTAGAACATGTAATTAAAGCTGATTTACCGCATAAACACGGCTTGTCAAATAATCAAGTGTTTGAGCTAATGACTTCGCGGTCGGGATTGGTTTGGTTGTCTACTCTAAAAGGATTACAGTTTTATAATCCTTTTAATAAAGCTTTTCAAATGATTAGCGCTAGCAAAGAAGATAGCAAGCAGCTATTTGAAAGTGGCATCTTAAATGTGTATTTACTTGGTGATGAAAACTTGCTCGTAGTTGCGAGAGATAAAGTGGTTACATTTAATTTAACCAATGGAAACATTAGCACTTTCCTCGAAAATTTTGATAAGGATGTTGGTGGAATTCATTCTGTCATACGTGAAAGTGAAACTGTTTTCTGGTTTGGTAGCGCCAATGGAAAAATTTTACGTTTCGATGCCGAATCAAAAGAAAGTTTAATGATTAAAGCGCCAACTCCCGAAGTAACCAAAGCTAATCATATCAAAGTTCTTATTGTTCAGAATGAAAAGTATTTATGGTTTTCATCATCTGCCGGAAATCATCGTTTAAATATTAAAACGTTAGAATTTGAGCCAGTCGTTAATTCTGCCGGGGATATGATTAGAGCAACTCAGAGAAAAGCCATTGAAACCTGCGATGGGCAACTACTGTTATTAGCCTCTGGTGGAATTGGCCTGGTGACAAAAGGAAAAACTGAACTTCGTGCATTTACTAAAAGTAGTGGTTTGGAAACTGTTAAAGGCAGCGACCTCAGGAATTTCGAAAAAGATAATCAATGTAATATTTATGTAAGCCACAATAATGGAATCGATAAGTTGATTGAAATTGACGAAGACGAACTTATTTTTGAGCCATTCGCAGCTGAAGTTGTAAAAAAAACAGAAAGAGTAAAGACGCTTTTACAATTGAAAAATGGTAATTTTTGGTACGGTACAGAATATTATATTGATTCAAATGGAAGGGAACTTTCACATTTTCTAAGTGCAGATGGCAATATCGATGACACAGAGAGACCCGACTTGCTGAATATGCGAGATGGAAGGATAATCAGTGTCTCAACTCAGCAAATGCTCCTGGTAAATCCTGATGAATTTAAAGCGTGGCAGTACCAACCTCCATTAGTTATTACAGAAGCAAAGGTTGAAGGAGAGGAGGTCGTTGTCAATTCTGCTGAGCAAGGGTTAAGTTTAAAGCCTGGTCAAACTAATTTTTCAGTTCGTTTTTCATCGCTCGATTATACCGAACCGAAATCAAATTTATACCGTTACAAAATGCTTGGTTCAGATGATAAGTGGCAAGAGGTATCTTCCGAATTGCGTTTTATTAACTATCAATCGCTAACACCGGGTCACTACCAATTGCTTATCCAGGGCTCAAATCGTCACGGTGAGTGGTCGGAAAATTCAATTTTGCTAAACATTGAAGCGTCGCCGTTTTTCTATCAGACGTTATGGTTTAAATGGCTGGTTGGTTTAGTTATTGTTGTCAGTTTATTTTGGCTGATGCAATGGCGAATTAGAAAGGTATCCGCACAACAAAAAGTGTTGGCCGAGATAAAGATGAAGGCCGAACGCACGGAATTAGTGCAAGAGTTACTTGAGAAAAAGAATAATCTGCTGGCTAATATTTCTCACGAATTTAAAACGCCACTAACCTTAATTTTAGGACCTTTGAAATCGCTGATTAATCATTCAGAAAATAAACAACAAAGTGATGATTTGCAGCTGGTTAAACGCAATGCGCAAAGATTGCAAAGAATGGTTGAGCAGATCCTGGAACTTGCCCGTTTGGATTATTATCAAGAAGAACAAAACGGCGTGATCAATATGAGTGATTTGACAAGGCATATTTGTCAGTCACTGGAATCGTTATTTGTGAGCCACCAGGTCACCTTTACTATGGATATTGAAGGCGAACTATTTGTCGCACTGACGAGTGATTCCGCTGAGAAAATTCTCGTTAATCTATTAACTAATGCGGTTAAGTATAATCGCGATAATGGGAGTGTTAATCTGGAACTAAAAAGCGTTGATGGAAAAATAATTTTAAGTGTTTCAGATACAGGAATTGGCATTGATGTAAATGAACTGGAAATGCTATTTCAGCGTTTTGTGCGACTAAATCAACGACATAACAAAAACATACAGGGCTCCGGATTAGGACTGGCGTTGGTTAAAGAATTAGTCGAGCAGGTAGATGGTGAAATCAGGGTCGCGAGCCAAACAGGCGAGGGAACAACTTTTACCATCAGCCTGCCACAAGCTGAGGTGCCGGCTTTACAGCAAGAAGTTGAGTTGGATGAGGAGTATATCCAGCAAGAAATGGATATTCTTGATAGTTGGGAGAATGCTAACAATAAACTAAACGCTGATGATTCAATCGATAATCAAGATCTTGATAGCTACAACGGTAAGCCCAGGCTGCTAATTGTCGAAGATAGTATCGATATGCAGCAATTTATCGGTCAATGTTTAGCGCCTCATTTCCAATGTCGTTTTGCCGACGATGGCCAACAAGGTATCGCAATAGCCTTGGAGATGGTGCCGGACATTATTGTGACCGACCTGATGATGCCCAATAAATCAGGCTATGAACTCGCGCAAACTTTGAGAGCGGATGAAAGGACTTCGCATATTCCTATTATTATGCTCACGGCAAAAGGAGATAATCAAAGCAGGATTGATGCCTGGAAGTCGGATATTGATGCCTATCTAGCTAAACCTTTTGACAGTGAAGAGTTAGTGATTAGGGCAAAAAATATCCTCAATATTCGTCAGATGTTAGGTCGCCGTCTGGGGCATCTAATCCATTCACCCAATCAGGATGCCAAGTCAAAACAAGAAAAGAAATCGGATTTAGCAGAGCTATCGCCTAAAGATCAACAATTCTTAAATCGGCTCGAAGTGTTTGTTGGCGAAGCCTACCAGCAACCTGATCTCGATTTAAAAACAACGGCAAAAGTGATCGCGATGAGTGAGCGCCAACTTCAACGTAAATTAAAAGCATTACTCGATCAAACCTTAAGAGATTATCTGCGACTCTATCGATTACAACGTGCTGCTGAGTTGTTAGCCAAAGGACACCAAATAACCCAAGTATCGCTGGATGTCGGTTTTACTACCGCTAATTACTTTAGTCAGTGCTTTAAAGCGCACTATGGAATGAGCCCTTCTGATTATCAATCTGAGAACAGTCTATAGCAGTGGCTACAGTGGCAAGGCGGCTAAAATTGCTTTCGCTAGGGTAATTTCTTTAAAATCAGAGTGTTACTATTTTTTTGTCATCTTATGGATAGTCATTTTGGCGTCCCATCGTACCTATTTGACGTCTGATTTAATGTCAATTTCTCCCAAATCGTTACCCTGAACCTATTCATTGTTCACTCGCGTTGATCGACCTTTACCTCAGCTCTCAATGCGAAAAAATAGGTTAAATTCGTATGAACCCGTTGTTTAAAAAATCTGCAATTGCTTTAGCTGTGTATTGCGTTAGTCCATTCTCATATGCTGAAAATACCACTCAAGGTACCAATGCCGGGTCGCAGTTGACCGGTGATCATAATGTCATGATCGGAGAGAGCGCCGGACTTAGCGCGACCGGGACCGATTACAGCGTTTTTATTGGTAAGGAGGCCGGCTATAGCAACACTTTAGCCGATGATAACGTTTTCATCGGTTATCAGGCGGGTTACTCAGAAACTACCAGCACCGATAACACCTTTGTTGGTACACAGGCGGGTTATACCAACCACGCAACCGACAACACCTTCATTGGGACTAAGGCTGGCTTCGCTAATACCACTGGCGGAGATAACACCTTTATCGGCGAAGAGGCCGGTATGAATAATACTGAGGGATACGATAATACCTTTATTGGAGAGGATACAGGTTATAACAATACTGGTGGCGATAAAAATACAGCTATCGGTAGTCGTGCGCTCTATTTTAATAAGTCGGGGTACTACAATACGGCGATTGGTTTTGAGGCCGGTTGGGAAATTGGTAATGCTCAGGCCTGGTATAGTGGAGGAGCCGGTGAAACTAATGCAGTACGCAATACAGTGGTGGGGAATTCCGCAGGTCTCGATATCGGTGCAGGTATTGCTAATACCTGTGTTGGCGATAACGCTTGCCCCAATACCGAACATGCGGACTTTAATACTTTTATCGGTGTTCAGGCTGGTTTTGATAATAACCGTACAAATACAGATGGGGAGAACATTGCCAACCGTAATACCGGGTTAGGTACCTATGCTGGCTATACTAACCGCACCGGTGCCGACAATGTCTGGATAGGTGCCTTCAGTGATTCCGGCAAGCGCTTAGCTAATTATGACCATGAAACCGAGGTCAATCACTTAAAGCAAGAGACTGCCTGGACCATTGGAGAAGGGCATCAGGAAACCGCGGGAAATACCGATGTTCACCGCACCACAGTGATGGGCAACTTTGCCTCTAGTAAAGAAGATGATTCTATCAGTATCGGCTATAACGCCCGTACCGAGAATCTTAACAGCATTGCCATAGGTAGTGGCGCAATCAGTAATGAGCTGGAGTCGATTGTGCTGGGCTATCAAACTCTAAGCCATGGTAATTACACTTTTACTGTGGGAAGCGCCAATACGCTTAGCTGGGATCCCAATACCGATGCCGTAACCAGCCTTGGCACTAGTAGTTACCGCTTTAAAGATGTTCACTCCAATAAAGTTTCGATCAATGCTGCGGCAAGCAGTGCCGCCACTATCGATTTACATGCCGATGCGGGTAGTGCAGATGATGATAAGTGGGCGATTAGTGCTGCCGACGGCGGTGATCTCACTGTCAGTTCACAGGCGTCCGGTTCCAGCGCCAATATCCTTACACTAGAAAACGATGGCGATGTGACTATCGCCGGTAATCTTACCGTTAACTCTGATCGTCGCTTAAAACAAGGAATCAACAAAATAGCAAACGCAACCGAACTGCTTTCAAAAATTGAGGGGGTAACTTATCTCTGGAAGCCGGAACTTAAGCGCGATAACAAAAAGCAATATGGTTTGATCGCACAAAACGTCGAAGCAGCGATCCCTGAGCTAATTAGCGAAGGTAAAGATGGAATAAAGTCAGTTAATTACCAGGCAATGATCCCCGTATTAATTAACGCGGTTAATGACCAACAAAAACAAATTGCCGAGCAGCAAAAGCAAATTGAAGCATTAGTAAAGCTATTGGAAGCGAAGTAGTCACTATTTGGGTCTAAAGGACAGTAATGATGAAGTTAATTCAAGAAGGCTCTTTCACTACCAAAGCAAATCGACAGAAACTGAGCGCGCCTACTCATGTTTTATTCCTATTTCTAGCTTTGACATCGAGCATAGTAAAAGCCGGAACAATTACCGTGGAGAACGGTGGTGTTGTCCAAGGCAGTGGAACTATCGTTAGCGATGTAATCGTTAATAGTGGCGGTAGCTTAAACCCGGGTCAAAGCCCTGGGTGTCTTGCTATGAACAATCTTGATTATTCCGGTGGCGGAACGCTAACCGCTGAAATCGGCGGCGATACTGCCTGTACCGGTTATGACCAATTACGAGTGACCGGTACCGTTGCACTCGGCGCAATCCTCGACTTGTCGGCTTACAACTCTTTTGTACCGGTCGCTGGCGACTCGTACCAAATTATTGACAATGACGGTGCTGACTCTGTTACCGGAATTTTCACCGGGTTAGAAGAAGGAGATGTTCTTACTTTATCCGGAAAAAATTTGAGTATTAGTTATACCGGCGGTGACGGAAATGACGTTGTTTTAACTGCACTGTCGGATCAGACTATTACTTTTCCCGCTCCGGCCGATCAAACCTACGATGTCGGCAGTATTAATGTCGCAGCTACGGCGACTTCGGGTTTATCGGTTTCTTTTAGTTCTAATTCGCTTTCAATATGTAGCGTAAGCGGCAGTACGGTTTCTATTCTTAATGTGGGGACTTGTTCGATCACTGCGTCACAATCAGGTAATGCAAGCTATAATGCCGCGGTAAATGTGACTCAGACTTTCACTGTTAATAAAGCCGACCAAACCATTAGTTTTGGCGCTCTGGCAAATAAAACTTATGGTGATGCTGACTTTGCTCTTGGTGCTTCAAGTAATTCGGGATTAACGGTTAGCTTTTCTTCAACTACTTCATCAGTATGTAGCGTATCGGGAACTACGCTATCAATCGTGGGGGCAGGAAGCTGCTCAATCACTGCGTCACAAGAGGGGGATAGCAATTACAACGCCGCAACAGATGTTACTCAGAGCTTTACCATTAATAAAGCCAATCAATCGATTAATTTTGCGTCTTTGGTAGATAAAACCTTCGGCGATGCTGCGTTCGGCATTAGTGCGTCGAGTGATTCCGGGTTAGCGGTGAGCTTTGTCTCGACCACGACTTCGGTATGTAGCGTATCGGGTTCAATTGTTTCGATTGTTTCGGCCGGTGACTGTTCCATTACCGCTTCACAAAGTGGTGACTCAAACTACAACGCAGCAACGAATATGGTGCAAAGCTTCACCGTTAACAAAGCGGAACAATCAATTAGTTTTACTACTCTTGCCGATAAGACTTACGGAGATGCTGATTTCTCCATTAGTGCATCCAGTAGCTCAGGTTTAGCCGTAGCTTTCGCTTCCACAACGAACGAGGTTTGTACGGTCACTGGTTCAACTGTTTCGATTTTAGCGGCCGGTAGTTGTTCAATCTCCGCCAACCAGGCAGGTAATACCAATTACAACGCGGCTGCTGAGGTTGCACAAACTTTTGTCGTGAATAAGGCTGACCAATCGATTAGCTTTACCGCTTTAGTCGATAAGACTTTCGGCGATGCATCGTTTGCCATTAGCGCATCCAGTGATTCCGGTTTGGCGGTCAGTTTTGTTTCGACTACCACGTCGGTGTGTACCTTGTCAGGCTCTACTGTCTCGATAGTCGCAGCAGGCAGCTGTTCGATAACGGCTTCGCAAGCTGGAAATACCAACTACAATGCAGCAACCAATGTTGCGCAGAGTTTTACCGTTAATCAGGCCTCCCAATCCATTAGCTTTGCTGCAATTGCTGGTAGAGAATTTAGTGAGGGTGGATTTGACTTAGTTGCATCAGCAGATTCCGGACTGGCAGTCAGTTTTGCTTCAAGCACACCTTCCGTCTGTACCGTTTCAGGGAGCCGCGTGTCTCTGGTTTATATTGGAGAATGTACCATTAGTGCCTCACAAGCCGGCGATGGTAACTATCTGGCAGCGACAGATGTGGTGCGTAGCTTTAATGTGGCGGGAGATGACACTGATGGTGATGGTATTCCGAATGATGTCGACACCGATGACGACAATGATGGCGTTGAAGACAGTGAAGATGCCTTCCCGTTAGATTCAACTGAGTCAGTTGATACCGATGGTGATGGTATCGGAAATAATGCGGATACCGATGATGATAACGATGGTGTTTTAGATGAGGAAGATACCTTCCCACTGGATGAAACCGAGTGGCAGGATTCTGATGGTGATGGTATTGGTGACAACAGCGATGATACGCCTTATCCCTACTCCGGTGATATTAATTTCGAATTCACTGATTATGTGGTAGCTGAAAATGGAACCAGTGTTGAAGTCAAAGTCACTCGTACCAATGGTGATTATGAAGAGCTGAGCGTTGATTATGCATTGCAAGATGGTACTAATCCGGATAGTTCAGCCACAGCCACCAATGACTACGAGTTTGCCGCCGGAACCTTAACCTTTGCTGATGGTGAAGTAGAGCAAAGTGTGAGGATTAATATTGTGGATGATTCAACCTATGAAGGCGATGAGTCCTTTACTATTAGCCTAAGTAATCTCCACAGTGTCGGTGACTCTACAATAGGCTCGGTCGCAATTGCCACGATAACCATTCAGGAAGATGATGCGGTTCCACCAGCCGGAGAAATCGGATTTGAGTTTGATACTGAGTTGGTGAATGAAAATGATGGCAGTTTTGCTATCAAGGTGGTTCGTACCGGTGGAAGTTATGGAGAAGTGTCAGTTGTTTTAGCCACCCAGGATGATAGCGCAGTGGCAATAAGTGACTACACGGCTCTAAGTCAGACCCTAACTTTCGCTGATGGTGAAACCGAAAAAGACGTCACCATTAATCTGGTGGATGATGAGGTATACGAATCTGATGAGTCGTTTAGAGTGACGTTATCTAACGTAACCGGCGGGGCGACTTTAGGTACATCAAGTACAACCGTAACCATTTTAGACGATGAGCCGCTGCCACCATCCGGTGTCCTTGGAATGGAAAACGCTAGCTATCAAGTGAATGAAAATGACGTTTCATTTGAAGTGACCATTGTTCGCAGTGGCGGAAGCTTTGGCGAAGTGAGTGCGGACATAGTGTCACGAAACGACTCAGCAATTGCTGGCGAAGATTATCAAGGCGTGAATCAACCCCTGACCTTTGCTGATGGTGAAGTTACTAAGACGATTACCGTTAATTTAATGGACGATTCAACCTATGAAGGTGACGAGACATTCAGTTTACAATTGGCGAATGCTGTTGGCACCGAGCTCAACAATCAAATGTTATCAACAGTAACCATCATTGAAGACGATGCGGTGCCGCCGGCGGGGGTGATTCAATTTAGCGGCGCGGCTTACGCTATGAGTGAAGCGGGTGGCGACTTAACCGTCACAGTCACTCGAACCAATGGCAGTTTTGGCGAAGTGACAGTCGACTTAGCGGTGACCGGCGGGACGGCGATTCACGGGGTTGACTATCGAATCGCTGACAGTCAATTAACCTTCTTCGATGGTGATGTCAGCAAAACGGTTTCAATCCTGGTGCTTGACGATAGTGACTATGAAGGGGAAGAAAACTTTGTTCTTGAATTAACTCATCTAACTGGCGATGCCAGCTTAGGCAGTGTTAACCAGACCACTATCACAATTGAAGAAAATGACCCGGTTCCGGCCAGTGGCAACATTCAATTAAGTGGCAACGCCTTTAGCATTAGTGAGTCCTTCAGTGAACTGACTGTGACGGTTATCAGAACCAATGGTAACTATGGTGATATCAGCGTTGACTACCAATTTATCGACAGTACAGCCATCAACGGCGAAGACTTTAACGCGACTAACGGGACTTTGTATTTCGCTGATGGCGAAACCAGTCAAACACTGGTTATCGATATCGTTGATGATAGCCGGGATGAAAATAATGAATCGTTCAGTATCGAGTTGAGTAACCCGGTTAATACAACAATCGCTGGAGAGGCCGGCGCTACAGTAACGATTAACGATAACGATGAAGCTGTTGAAGAAGAACAAGGTCAAAATTCATCTTCAGGTGGTGGTGCGATTTATTGGTTATTGCTTGCGTGCTTACTATTGATTAATAGACGACGAGCTTAGCTCGTTGTCTTTGTTCGTTTAGCAGTGGATAATTTTTAGCATGGATAAAAATGAAGTTAACCTCTACCTGTTACCTGAATCTGATGACTACCCAACGATGAATATTGTTGTTAATGGCGCGCAAGGCGTTATTTCGAGTACCTTTTCTGGAATCAGTTTCGAGCACCTCGGAAGTGATTTTATTGACTGGTTTGAGACTCGGTTTTTATCACCTGTTGATGCATTTAAGTTTACTCTTTTTGGTGAGTCGGAAAAGTGTTTTTCACTTTATTCTGAGCTGTATCAAAAGGGGGCCAGAGTTAGTCTGGTGAATTAGATTTTACTCTCAATACTGCGAGTTCTATCGACGCTGAGGATGATCATGAAAGAAAATGATGTACTTGTATATGTTGCAGGAAAGGATGAAGCCGGCATTAGGATTCATGTGCAGGTTGGCAAGGAGGAGAGGGTCAATACACTAATTTTTTCTGACTACAATCATGTATACGAAGAAAGTTTTTTACAGTGGCTTAAAACCAAAACTCACTTGCCTATCAGTGCGTTGAATTTTACACTTTGCGGGCGGCTGGAAAAGGAGTTTCAACTATTTTCTGAGCTTTATTCAGCTGGAGCAAAAGTGAGTTTGGTTGCATGAATTTAAAACTAGCAGGCTATTGCTCCTGCATAACCCGAATATAATATCCTCGTAAAAATATAACATTCTTAACATTCCAGTAAAAAGTCGCTCCTAAAATTGCCTATACTTCATTTCTCTGAAAAACACCACGTAATAAAGATAATTTCTATAAATATCAATAAGTTAAAATTGTTTTGTCACCTTGGCTATATATATTTTGGCATCTCATTGTAGCCAATTGGCGTATGGATGAATGTTGTTGTCCGGCTAAAAAGATACTTTAACCCTCACGTAAATTTAGCCCTAGTATGAGACGAAAAAAGGATCGTTCTCAGTAAATTATCTAGTGCTTATTGATACTTTTCAGTGAGGTTTAGCTAAAGTGAAGTTCCGCATCTATTCGTTGTTTTTAAGCCTGTTTACATGCCTGATATTTGCGCCGACCGTCGGCGCCAATGTTCAGTTAGACCAAGATTTTGGTAGCTCAGGTATTGTTCTTACCAATGTTCAAGCCGCCGATTCAGGCAGCCAAAGAGTCTACAACATTATTCAATTAGCCAGCGGTAAGTTGCTGGCAGTAGGTCGTAGTTTTGGTGAGCAGGAGAGTGATGAAAATGGTCATAATTTTGCCCTTGTTCGCTATAACGCTGACGGTAGTTTGGATACAACTTTTGGTGACAATGGCCTGGTGACCACTTCCGTCGGCGACTACGACCTGATACGCAAAGTTTATGAGTTGGATGATGGCAAGTTGTTAGTTGGTGGTTATACCCAAAGTGGCGACCGCGACTTTGCCGTCGCTCGATACCTAAGTAACGGAGAGCTGGATACCAGTTTTGGTGATAACGGTATTGTTATTACTGACTTCGGTTATAACGAGGAAGATTACGTTGCGGGCATGGTAATGCAAAGCGACGGTAAGCCTGTGCTAGTGGCAGAAAGTTATGATGGTACTTCCTATTTTGTTGCTTTGGCCCGCTATAACACCGATGGCAGTTTAGATACTAGTTTCGACGGTGATGGTTTATTAAGGCTTGGCGCAATAGGTGGTGAAGGAGACCATCCCGAAGCGATCATCCAGCAAAGCGATGGCAAGTTATTAATCACCGGGTCCGCAACTAATGCCCTTAATGACGATTTATTTGTTGTGCGTCTTAATCAAGATGGCAGCATGGATACATCATTTGAGGGTGATGGAATTTTTGCGATTGAAATCGAAGATGGCGACGATCGTGGTCGGGAACTTCTTGAACAGGCAGACGGTAAGATTATCGTTGCGGGTTATCATCATGACAATTCAAAACGCAACGGGCACCTCATCCGATTAAACGCTGACGGTAGCCTCGATACGACATTTGATAGTGATGGAATTGCTTCTTTTAACCTCGCAGATTTCAATGACAGGTTTTACTCAGTCGTTCAGCAAGCAGATGGAAAGTTAATTGCTGTTGGCTCTGGTCAATCTTCAGACGACATTGACCAGTTTCTCCTGGTTCGTTTCAATGAAGACGGTAGCCTGGACACATCTTTCGACAGCGATGGGATAGTAACCACTCAATTTCCAGATGTTGAAGAATCAAAATCACGTACGATTATTCAGCAAGCTGATGGCAAGTTTGTCGCAGCCGGATATACCGTTCATAACGATCAGGGTGACTTCGCGCTAGCTCGATTTAATAGTGATGGCAGCTTAGATACGTCGTTTGGTAATGATGGTCTGGTGACGCATTATGATGAAGCTGGAACGGCTGATTTGCTCAAAGCCCTGATTAAGCAAAGCGATGGTAAGTTAGTTGTTGCGGGTAGTAGTGATGATGGCCATGACAACGAATTGATCGCTGTTGTTCGTTATAACCAGGATGGCACCCTTGATACCAGTTTTGACGAAGATGGTATTGTAACGACCGCTGTTAGTGGCAGTGGTGAAGACTACGGCAATGCGCTCTTGCAGCAGTCGGACGATAAGTTGATTGTTGCTGGTCGTAACCATTCCCAAGATTTTACTCTGGTTCGATATAACACCGATGGTAGTCTTGACGATTCGTTTGATAGCGATGGTATTGTCACAACTTCCGTTGGAACTTCTGCGGCAATCAATGGATTAATACAGTTATCAGACGGCTCAATAATGACAGTTGGTGACAGTACTCAATCAGGCACTCAAGCAATCACCTTGGCGCTTTATCAATCCAATGGTTCTTTAGATACTAACTTTGACACTGATGGCATTGTTACAACTGTTGTCGATACTGAAAACTCAATTGGTAGCACGATTATTCAGCAACTGGATAGTAAATTAGTGGTGGCTGGTGCGCGTAACAATAGTGGCGCAAACGATTTTGTTGTTGCCAGGTATGATCTTGACGGTAGCCTGGATACATCTTTCGATAGCGATGGCATAGCGACTTTAGAGCTAGGAGGAGATGATACAGCCTATGATGTGATTCAGCAGGATGATGGCAAGCTAGTTGTCGTCGGGGTTTCTATTCAAAGTGGCGTCCACTATGTTGCTGTCGCACGTTTTAATTCTAATGGTAGTTTAGACACTAATTTTGATGATGATGGTTATCGTCTTCTATCTGCAGGAAACTCAAAATATGCTGCTTATTCAATTTCTCAATTGGCGAATGACAAACTGATTATTGCCGGACAAAGTCTTAACGCAAACTCTCGCTATGAACTAAATCTTATTCGGCTTAATAGTGATGGAAGCTCCGATAGTGATTTTGAAGAAAATGGTTTTTTCAGTTTTGATTTAGATGATGTTCAATTAACAACTGATAACGATGTTTTGGGAATTAATGGTTTTGTAATTGATGGTAATGACGCTTATCTTGCTGGTACTGCTAGCAGTGATTTTTACACGATTAAGTTGACTAACTTAAATGATAGAGATGGTGATGGTGTCAGCGATGAAGAAGATTATTTTCCAGACGACGCATCGAAAACACTCAAGGCAACGTATCTGATTGAAACAGGTAGTGTCGACATTACAAACACTATTGATAATGTTTCAGCAACGACGATTAACTTAAAAAATTCGTTTGTTGACCCAGTGGTTATTCCGTTTGTCACGACAATGGCAAACATATCACCGCTGGAAGCTCGTGTAACCAATGTTTCCACCAATAGTTTTGATATTTTTCTTGAAGCACCTGATGGCAGCAGTCAAACAGAAACAGAGACAGTATCTTATTTAGTGGTTGAGAAAGGTCGTTGGACTTTAGCAAGTGGTTTGGTTGTTGAAGCAGGCACAACTGAAACTGACAACGTTCATAGGGAATTAGATGTTGGTGATGACGGAGACGCAATTAGTTTCTCAAGTGCTTTTGATTTTCCGCCAGTGGTACTTCACTCGCTGAATAGTTACAACAACGGTAACTTTATGACCAGTCGTATCGATAATGTTTCTACTAATGGGTTCAATACTGAACAGGAAGCAGCAGGCTCAGGCTCGAACGTGACTACAGAAACCATTGGTTGGGTTGCTTTTTCTGCCGATAACGGAACCATTGGTGCCTACAGTTACGAAATTTCGTTTCAAAATGACGGAACTGCCGATGGTGTAGACGATGGACCTCATAGTATCAGTATGAACAGTTTTGGTGACACGCCTGCGGCAATTTATCCTGATGTTATTGTCGATGGCCAGTCATTTAATGATGGTGACGGCTATTGGGCAAGAGGAAACAATGTTCATGAATCGTTCAATCGAAATCATCCTTTTAGTCTGGGTGTTTTTGCCCAAGAAGATCAGGTTTTTGATTCAGAGCAAAGTCATGGCGATGAGACTTTCGGTTGGGCTGCTTTTGAAAGTGGCACGCAAATTTGGTTGCGTGATCTCGACGGGGATCTTGTGGATGATGCACAAGACGATGATGATGATGGCGATGGTGTTAATGATGACAGTGACGCGTTTCCATTAGATAACACAGAAACAACTGATACCGACGGTGATGGCATCGGTAACAATACCGACACTGATGACGATGGTGATGGCTATAGCGATAGTGATGAAAGTGACAATGGTACTGATTCTTTAGGTTCTAACAGTACACCAACGGATACCGATGGCGATTTCGTTTCTGATATCAATGATGAAGACGATGATAATGACGGTTTTAGTGATTATGATGAAACTGATAATGGTACCTCTACTACGAATGCATTGTCTTTTCCATCGGATATCGACGGCGATTTTATTTCGAATTTATATGATAACGATGATGGTAACGACGGTGTAGTAGATGGTCTCGACGCAGACTGGAATTCTAGTGGTTATATTGAAGCGCAATTAGTTGATTCATTGGGTTCTGACTATGAAGCATCAACAGAGGCTGTAGCCATTCAAAGTGATGGTAAAGTTTTAGTTGGTGGTGGGACTTTAATTCCTGGTGAGTCAGATCAAGCCTTGATTTTACGTTTTAATACCGATGGTTCTCTAGATTCTTCTTTTGATAGTGATGGCCGGGTTAATTTGGACATAGCTGATCAAGATAATGAAGTGAAAGGATTGGTTGTACAAGAAGATCAAAAAATCGTAGCGCTGGTCGATTATGTTAATGCCGATGAGCAGTGTGGATTAATTCGTTTAAATAGTGATGGTTCTTTAGATAGTGATTTTGGTTCAGCAGGTATTGTTGAAATTAATTTTATTAATACAAATCGCCATTCCTGCTTAGATATAAAGCAACATGATAACGATAAACTAGTTGTATTATTCGAAGATAGTGACGCAGATACTACCTATGTTGTTCAATTTGATGTTGATGGTAGTGTTAACAATTCTTGGGGTTCAGACGGCATCCTTGATTTAGAGTCCCAATTTGCTGAATTTTTAGTCATTACAAGAACTAGTAGTGTCATGGTTGTCGGAACAAGTGACAGCAATAAAGTGAAAGTCAACAGATACACTTCGATTGGAAATACATCTAGTTCGTTTGGGACTAGTGGAAGTTTTGAATACGATTTTGGTGGCAGAATCAATAACGTTGCTCTGTCTATATTAGATGATTATCAATTCTTAATTGCAACTTCGACGAGAGACGATGATGATTTGAAGGTAATAAAAGTTAGCGAATGGGCTGGCGGGCTTGATACCAGTTTTGGTACTGATGGAATCGCTGCCCATGATATTGATAGCGAAATTTTCCGTTTGGGTGAGAATAACGCCATGCTAGTTCAAGCTGACGGCAAAATTATGCTTGTCGGTAGTACTTATTTGCAAGCTCCAATAACAAATCGTTTTATTAGTTTTACTGGCGTAAGATTAAATAGTGACGGTTCACTAGACTATACCTTTACCGATAGTGGTGCCAAAAGTTTTTACTTCAGCGGTGAAGATAATGGCCGGGCGCTCGATAGTTTTAACTCTGCGATCCAATTAAATAACGGTAGTATTTTTGTCGCTGGCGTAACGGTAGAGGCTTCGAGTGATTCAAGTAATGCCGTGATAGCTTTTAGTTTTGAAAGTGAAGCTGATACTGACGGCGATGGACTTCGTGATAGCTTGGATGATGACGATGATGGTGATGGTTTCAGTGATAATGAAGAATTAGACAATGGAACCTCAACTACCGATGCTACTGATCAGCCGACAGATTCCGATAGCGATGGTATTTCTGATTTATACGACAATGATGATAATAATGATGGTGTGATTGATGGATTGGATGCCAGTTGGAATGTGCGAGGACTGGTTGAACACCAAGCCGTTTTTCCATTTGATGGTGACTATGATGCCGAAGCTTTTGCTATTGCGGTTCAAGACGACGGCAAAATTTTATTGGCGGGTGAATCTGATGCAGGCGGCGTCCCTGGTGAATTACTTATTGCTCGCTTTCATAATGATGCAAGCCTGGATGAATCCTTTGATGATGATGGTATTGTTAACTTTAATATCGCAGGACAATCGGACGAAATAAATGCCGTAATGCCACAGTCCAATGGAAAAGTTGTTGCGTTAAATCAATGGAGTAACTCCGATCGCCAATGTGGACTGGTAGCCCTAAACAGTGACGGCAGTTTAGACACTGATTTTGGTGTTGATGGCCTGGCAGTTATTGATACGCTAAATACTGACAGGCAAAATTGTAGAGACGCCGAACAAGATAATGCCGGAAACTTCTTAGTATTAGCCACTACTGATGATGTATTACTTGCCCGCTTTGATGCAGATGGAAAATTGGATACTAACTTTAATGACGATGGCATTATTGAAACAGGTGGCTCGAGCTCCGAGAGGCTAGATATTGCTTTACAGTCAAGTGATAAAGTACTCCTCGTCAGCGACACGACTATTTCCCGGTATGATAATGATGGCAATCTCGATACTACATTCGGTACCGATGGCGCTTATTCGATCTCTTTAACTGAGAGTATTCGCTATAACAATATTAAGGTATTGCCAGATGATAATATTTTTGTAATGGTTGGGCTAGACGATAGTTTGGATTTACAAATAATAAAAGTCCTAGCTGATGGTAGCGGACTCGATACTAATTTTGGTGATAACGGTATTGCGACTATAAGTGCAAATGGCGGAAGTTTTTTCATGTCCAGCTTTGATGCCTTTGTTGTGCAAAATGATGGCAAGTTAATGTTGGTTGTCCAATCTTATCGGCTCAATCCAATCTCTGAATCGCAGAGGACCTTGACAGCAATTCGCCTAAATGCTGACGGTTCGGTCGATACCAGTTTTGCAACCAATGGTTTTCTCGATGTATTGCTAAGCGACGCGAGTGGCTCATCGAAGTTGGGTGATATCAACGATTTAGTTCAACAAAAAGACGGAAAAATATTGGTCGCCGGAGAAATGAGCTACGGCTGGCAAAACGTAGGTGACACTATGTTTGCAGTTCGTTTTGAAAGTGAAACCAATACTGATGGTGATGATTTAAGTGACTCAATCGATCCCGATGATGATAACGATGGCGTTGAAGATAGTGAAGACGCATTCCCGTTAGATTCGACAGAGTCGATAGATACCGACGGTGATGGCATCGGCAACAACGCTGACACTGACGATGACGGCGATGGTGTTGATGATGCTTCAGACGCTTTTCCTTTAGACGCTACTGAAACAACTGATAGCGATGGCGATGGTGTCGGAGATAATAGTGACGCTTTCCCCAATGATGGAACTGAAACTGTCGACACTGACGGCGACGGCATCGGTAACAATGCAGATACCGATGATGATGGCGATCAGATCCCAGATGAAATAGAAAATCAGAATGGCTTGGATCCATTGGATAGTTCTGATGGTAATTTAGACCTTGACTCTGATGGTGTATTAAATACCGACGAAGCAATTGATGGAACGGACTTAAGTGATCCAAATGATTTGCTTAATCCATTAGCAACCAGCTTTGACGGTGATGGGTATTTAACGGTTAATTACGATGATAGTGTCAGTACCGAAGATTATATTTACGGACTAAACACATCGAATAATCAGATTTTAGCGACAGGTTATATTTATCCTTATGATGATAATACCGAACCTACCGTTATGCGCTTAAATTTAGATGGTTCGTTAGACTCCAGTTTTGGCAATGATGGATTCTTTAGCACAATAGGAATGGAAATAGACTCCTATGGAAGACAAACTTATGTGTTAAAAGACGGCAGCTTAATGGTGTCGGCGGAGTGGGATGCGTCGTTGTTAAAAGTAACCGAAAACGGTGTTTTAGATACGAGTTTTTTTGCGGACCAGGATTATCCTGGTATTTGGGAAGTTCCTGGTGCAGAGCGTTCAATTGAGCCCGTTGTACTAGAACTCACTGATGGTTCTTTGATAGTGTCTTCGGCAACCTCTTCGCGATTTTACGAAGCTCAAGTTCGTAAGTTCGATGCTAATGGTAACTCTATTAGTGACTTTGGAAACTCAGGCATATTTAGTTCCGGAATGCTCAGGGCCAGGGTAGAGTTTATGCATGAGCAATCAGATGGCTCTATTTTGGTGGGGCTTCAGAATTACCTAGACGTAACCATCATTAAAATATCTGCCGCAGGCGTTTTAGATACGAGCTTTGGTGAAAGTGGTTATGTTACCTATGATTCAAATCGCACTATTCGTCTTCAGGGAATGGTTAAACTTGCTGACGATAGATTTGCCATATTGCTTGAAGGCGAAGACGTTAATGGCAAAGATGGTTTACATGTCATTCGATTGCATAGCGATGGTAGTGAAGATACCAGCTTTGCAACGGATGGAATGTTCACATTAGCTGAAGCGAATTACGAAAATTTACAAGGGATTAATCTATTCAGGCAGGACGACGGTACCTTTATTATCGCCGCATACCAGAGTATTCAGAATGGACGAGTTGCATTGGCTGCTCGTTTAACTCAGGACGGCACACTAGATACCAGTTTTAACAGCGATGGTATAGCTCGGCGGTTATTTAGTCGTGACTTCAATATCTACGCTGCCACTTTATCAGCTAATCACGATGTGCTCTTTGCCGGTTATGATAACTCTGGAGATAGCTCAGTATTTGCTATTGCCAGCTTTGACAATCAGTCGGATATCGATGGTGATGGCGTTGAAGATTTTAGCGATGCATTTCCCGAAGACGCATCCGAGTCAACCGACAATGACGGCGATGGCATTGGCGACAATGCCGATACTGACGACGATAATGACGGCTACAGTGATACCGATGAACAAGACAATGGCACATCAACAACTGATAGCGATGATATACCTGCTGATAACGACGATGACTTTATTTCAGATTTAAATGATAGTGATGATGATAATGATGGTGTTAGCGATGATGAAGACGCGTTTCCTTTCGATAACTCTGAATCATCAGACACTGATGGAGATGGTATCGGTAACAATGCTGACACCGACGATGATGGCGACGGTGTTAGCGATGACGAAGATGCATTCCCGCTGGATGAAAATGAGTCGCTAGATACTGATGGTGATGGTATAGGAAACAATGCTGACTCCGACGATGATGGCGACGGTGTTAGCGATGATGAAGATGCATTCCCGCTGGATGAAAATGAGTCGTTAGATACTGATGGCGATGGTATTGGAAACAATGCTGACTCCGACGATGATGGCGACGGTGTTAGCGATGATGAAGATGCATTTCCACTTGATGAAACAGAGTGGCTAGACTCTGACGGTGATGGTATTGGTGATAATTCCGATGACACTCCTTATCCACCTGCCGGCGAGCTAAACCTGAGTGTCAGTGAATATTCCGTCGATGAAAATGCCGGTACTCTGGAAGTAACTGTGAATAGAAGCGGTGGTGATTATGGTGAATTGCAAGTCGATTACGCGTTGCAAGATGCCTCGGCGACCGCGAATGTCGATTATGAATATCAAGCAGGAACTTTGACATTTATCAATGGCGAGATTTCAAAAACAATTACTATTTCTATTGTAGATGACGCCGATTACGAAGGTGATGAAGCCTTCACGATTCAGTTGAGCAACCTGGTTGGCGATGGAACTATTGGTAGTCTATCAATGGCGATGATTGTTATTGCTGAAGACGAAGCCATCCCTCCTGCGGGCGAAATTGGATTTGAGCAGGTGGCCAAATCAGTTAATGAAAATGATACTAATGTAACGCTAAATGTGATTCGTACCGGCGGTAGTTTTGGCGAACTCGGCGTGTCTTATAACACGACTGATGCCAGTGCCATTGCAGGAACCGATTACGTTGCGTTGAGTGGCAATTTGACCTTCGCTGATGGAGAAACCAGTCAGTCAATTTCGATCACTTTGGTCAACGATGATGTTTACGAGTCGGACGAGCAATTCGCTGTTCAGTTATCTAACTTGACTGGTGATGGTGTGTTAGATTCGCAGGCAGCAACGATTACGATCGTCGACGATGAACCAACGCCTGACTCTGGCATTTTCGTATTTGAAAACGCGACTTTTTATGTTGATGAAAATGCCGCGTCAATCGAGATTGACGTTGTCAGAGTTGATGGTGATTTTGGCGAAGCGACTGTTGAGATTACCAGTGTTGGTCAAAATTCAGCAGAAGCGACAGCAACGGAAGGGGAGGACTATGAAAGGGTTTCTCAAACGTTGAGTTTTGCTGATGGCGAAACGTCGAAAAGTGTGACATTGATAATTAACGATGATGCCAACTATGAAGGAGATGAGTATTTCATTCTTGATCTGACTAACGCTGTTGGTGCAGGAATCGGTCCTCAATCTTCAACGGACATATTCATTCGCGAAGATGACGCAGTGCCACCAGCCGGAGTATTCCAGTTTAGCGGTTCAAACTACCAGGTTGATGAGAGTAGCGGTGAAGTGCTGCTTACTGTGACTCGAAGCAACGGTAGTTATGGTGAAGTTAGATTGAACTTGAATACCGTTGACGACACTGCGCGCGATGGCGTGGATTATCAAGGTGAAGAGACGACACTCACTTTTCTTGATGGAGAAACTAACCAGACAGTGCGTTTAATTATTCACAATAATGATGACTACCAAGGTGACAGGAGCTTCACCGCTTCTCTATCGGGGCTCGTTGGAGATGGTTCCATCGGCGCGATTGCCACAACGACGATCAATATATTAGAAGACGAAGCAACACCACCTGCCGGTATTTTGCAATTTAGCGGGGAGTCCTATTCCGCGAACGAGTCTGACGGTATTTTGATATTAACGGTGATGAGAACTGAAGGTAGTTATGGCGATGTCAGTGTTGATTACACAGTGACAGATGAAAGTGCAATTAATGGTACTGACTTTGTCGCGGTAGACGGAACCTTGTATTTTTCTGATGGTGAGATGAGTCAACAAATTGAGATTGAAATCAAGGAAGATTCTCTTGATGAAGACCTTGAGTCTTTCCTGGTGACATTATCTAACCCTGTTAATACAAGTATTGGAAACCTAGACAGTGCACAGGTTTCAATCAGTGATAATGATGAGACGCCAACGGTTGTTGATCCACCTGAGACAACAACCGGCGGCGGTGGCGGCGCTTTTCATTGGTGGTTAATTTTGTTCGGCCTCTTCATGCTCTGGTCAAGAAGCGGTTTGCAACGAAAATTAACCTATCAATGCTGATTAATTAGATAACTCAGACTAATTAGACAGCTTAGATTGTTTAGACAGGTTAGATTATTTAAACAACATAGTTATGCAAGGATAATTATGAAAAATAGCGATGTTCTTTTGTATATTGCCGGCAACGACGAATTCGGAGTGAGAATCCACGTTCAAATTGCGAATGAAGAAAATACTGAAACTCTAATTTTTTCTGACCATGGCTGGTTATATGAGAAACAGTTTGTTCAATGGATAAAAGCAAAAATGGAAGTGCCGATTGAATCTCTCAACTTTATTTTTTGTGGTGATCCAAAAAGCGAGTTTCCTTTGTACTCGGAATTGTATTCTGCCGGGGCCAAGGTTAGCTTAGTATCGTAAAGAAAGGAGAGTGCTCAGGCGATATGGCTGGGCACTCTAACTTTTCTTGTCCTTTTTATTAGTAGAACTACAAAAATAATCAATTATATTTTTTCAAAATAATTCAATACCTCTGCAATAGCTCGACATCAAGTTGAGTAGGTTTCAACCTTCTGATATAGCTTCCGGCGAAGCTAACTCGGTGGGCTATCATTAGAAATTTTCTGCCGATATCGCATATCTCCATCTATACTTGAAATAAGTTAACGGTAAACAAAACTAACAATACTTCTTTGTGGATACCTTTACTCTTACCATTTTCAGGGATCTTATCGCGTTACAAATGATCCTGGTGTTATTTATTTTGCGGCGACAAAACCGCGATTATGTGCCGACTAAATATTGGCTGTTATTTGCCATATTTTATTTTATCCAGGGATTAATTTTTAAAGATTGGCCCGGTGTTCCTAAATGGTTAGTGCTATTGTCAGGCAATAGTATCGTGATATTAGCGAACGTGATGTTGGCAATGGGCTATGTGAAAGCTTTACACCTGGAACGAACGCGCCGATTTATTTGTAGTGTTGCGGTCGTTTTTCTTATTTATAATGGATTAAGTATTGCGTTAGAATTTCCGGCGAGAATGCGAATAACTCCACTCGCTTTTCTGTTAGGAATAATCGACCTGAGGGTTGCCTATGAAATTATTCGCTTACCCAGGGAACAATTATTTTCCTATGTTAAATTAATTTTTGTACTGTTCCTTCTGCTTGCGCTGATTTATCTATGTCGAAGCGTTGGTATATTTCTTTCTCTTAAGAGCAACGTGTTATTCGTGCCGAATACCGTTGATCAATTGACATTAATGATGTCAACAATTGTCATGATCACCTTGGCTTTTTCTGCTAACTTGCTGGTAACCGGGCTTCATCAGCAAAAGCTAAAAATGTTGGCACAGTACGATAGTTTGACTGCGATTTTCAATCGACGTACTTTTTTTGAAAAAGCGAGGGCGATTTGCCAGCGACTGCAAAATAACAATGAAACCTTCTATATTTTATTAGTTGACGTTGATAAGTTTAAGCTAATCAATGATGAGCTAGGTCATCTTGCAGGTGATGTCGCATTGAAGGGTATTGCGAATATTCTTGCTAAAAATCTGCGACCAAATGATATTATCGGCCGTTATGGTGGTGAAGAATTTATTGCACTATTGGTCGATTCAACTCAACAGCAAGCTGAGCAGGTAGCAGAGAGATTGCGCAGTAGAGTCAGTGAAACTCATTTTGAATATTCCGGCAAGGTGATGAAATTGACCATTAGCATTGGCGTTGCCTCAAACCGTCAAAAATCTGAATTGGAGAAGGTCACCAAATACGCAGACGAAGCGCTTTATGAGTCTAAGAAAAATGGCCGTAACCTGGTCACTGTTCATAGCGCCTGAGTTTTTGAATAGAAATGGAGTAAAAAACAGAAAAGCAAAAAACTACCAACTAGCGGTCAGTTTTACGTCGGCGAATGGACGAACAGCAAACAATCGGACAAAATAACTCCCTGGTTGTGGTTGACGAAAAATAACGGTTTCATTATTTCCGCCAATTGACGGGCGCTCATCCCATTTATTCAAACTCGGAATTCCATCAAATAGTACAAGCAAATCGGCGTCGCCTCGTCCTTCGGAAGTGCTGATGGTTAGTTCTGAAATGCCTTCAGGAATATTAAGCCGATAAATATTGGAGTAACTGTTTGGTTCGAGTAATGTTAACTGTTTGGTTTCTCCGGAACTAAGTAAGTGAGTTTGCGTAGATTCATTTTCTATCGATTCTTTGGCTAGTGTGTAGCTAATTGCTAAATCGAAACTAATATCGGAACTGTTCGGACTCAGTTGGTGTACGGCGACGGCAATCGAATTTTCACCTTGTTGTAATAAGCTAAAATCAAAAGGTACTTCCTGCCATACATATTCGATAAGAGAGTCTGTTGCTAAAGTCTGGTGTTCACTACGTAATGTATGATCGGTATCTTTTGTCAAATTGACTCGATAAGCCTCAATCCCATTGATATAAACTACAGCGCCATCGTCTACTAATATTCTGAGTTTTGGTTCACCAATATCAGAGAGGTTTTGAATAACAAATGTGCGGCGAAAATATTGAACGAGGGTTTTGTTTTCCGGATCGTTTCCAAAAGCTGTCACAGTCGCTTCATCATTTTCGCCATACCCAAATTGAGCCTTTCCCGTTTGCCATTGGCTGCTGTCAAAATCTTTCGTAAACCAATCGAGAGGAGGAGAGGCTGCTAAATCATAGTATTGCCACTGGCTGGCGGGAGAAATAAGTTCCTCAGCTTGAATGGAATTGACCCAATTGATAAATAGTAATAATCCTAAGTGCACTAAGCGCATTCTTCATTCCTTGGTAACACTGGTCTCATAGTTTTTACCTTGTTAGAAATAATATACCAGTTCCGAAGAACTGGCATAGAGTCTTTTGGGTTTTCGTTAAAATTGAGAATTGTTTAACTACTTCTTATTGAAGCGTGGCCTCAAGTGTTACACCTTCTCCTTGTTCTCGCATTGTAACGTAATGCCAACCTCTGCGAGGATTACGAATAATGATGGTTTCTTCGTTGGTGTTCGCAGTTTTGGAGCGCTTGTAATAGCGTGAAGTGGTTGTCCAGGTGTCATCACTATGATAAAGCGTCCCATCGCCTTCACCACCAATTGTTGTGAGCTTAAGCTCAGTCATACCAGAATCGACCCAGATTGATAGTTGCGCTAAATTAGCGCCGATACATACGGGTGACTCGCTCTTTAACTTGCCGCGGGTTATCGGTGATAATTCATGGCAAACCCCCTGGTTTGATGAGCCGTCATCTTCTTCCCAACTCACGGTTAAAGTGACGTCGTTAAAGCCCCGATTTTTGTAGGGATTTGCCATAAGTGACCAGAGCCCTGATGCCGGCTTATCGACAGTAACAGTTTCATTGTTACCACCTTTCCATGGTCGATAATCATAATCGCTCTCACTGACACCTTCGCCATATTTCACATGCAAATCTGCGTCGCCGCTACCCCCGGAAATTTTGATTTCCAGGTTAATGGCTGATTCTGGAAGGTTAATTAAAAAGCCAGGTTGTTCTTCGCCATTGGAACTAATGGTAATGCTAGCGCCGTTTGCCAAGGTTGAATCGTTTGTGGGTGATTCTTTACTTTCAACTTCCTGTAGCCAGTTAGCAAAGTCACTGTCATAACTGGTTCCAATGTTGGCTAAGAAGTCATCCAGTTCATCATAGTCACCATTGCGCATAAGGTTTAAAATGCTGCTGATATCCGATGCCCTTTTTTCGAAGAAATATCTGACTGCCAGATAACCCCAGTCGTAAATACGGGTTGAACCGTCGCCATAACGAGTGCTAAACAGCTCACTCAATTGGTAAGTATTTTTACGAGCTTCTTCGATGGCATCGTCATTCAGATCTTTCAGGGAAATATACTCAGCTAAACCTTCACTCCACCAGGTTGTGTTGTGTGCGTAACCGGTCCGGAAATCACCGTACATATTGAAACGGCCGTCGAGGTAATGAATGTACTCGTGGGTTAAATTCCAGACTGCAAATTCAGGCAGTAACCACTCGGCTTCATGGGCGAAAAAACGAGGAATGTTACCCACTTTTGACGGGTCACCTTCAAGATACTGACCACCATTATCTGTGCTATTGCCAAAAATAATGCCTGAGTACTTTTTGTATTCACTGCTTGAATCATAGATCACAAGTTCTAGAAAACGATTATTATCATCGGCAACAGGGGTCATACCTGTAGCGAGTTTTTGATGAAAGTAAGTTTCCTGACTGCTCAGGTCATCACAAATCTGTGTGAGTTGCTGGCCGGTTAAATCCTGAGCGCGTACCGTTAAGCTATCACTGCAATGATGAGTAATCGGTAAAATTTTTGCTTCAAGCTCCGCGCGAAAATTACAGATATTGTAGTAGTCACAGTTGTCAGCATCATAAGCTTCTATTTGCCCAACTAACTTGAGCCATGCACTAGAAGCTTCGCCGTCAACGGTATATCGAGTTAGAAAATCCTTGATCATCACTTTCGCTCTATCACGCACTTCGCCGCTGTAGCGTAAAATTCGGCCGAGTTCAGAGGCAACGTCTTTGAACTGGTAACTTTCGCTCGACCCAATTAAATCGGTATTATCTTTAAGAAAGTTGTTCAGTGCGTTAAGCAACGACATATCACTTTCAACAATTGCGATGAAGTCATCGGTTTTTCGGGCTCGATAAATTAGTATCAGGCTTTTGGTCAACATTCTTTGCATGTTGGCGCCCCAGTCTTTTTCATAGCTATTCAACCAATTGATGACGACTGGTAAATAGCGGGCATAAAACTCGGATTTGCTAGACATTAACACCATCGCTTCTTTCACTGTCAGCCCATGAGTTTCGTCAGTGTTGTAGTAATTTTGATTGGCTGCGAAAGCGTCTAGAAATTCGGCGATTGCATCGGATACTGCGACAGAATGATCGCCGATAACATCATCATTGCCATATTGCGCCCAAACTCCCACTCGTAAATAAAGTAGAAAGTTTTGCAGGTTATTGGCGTTAGTACCGTCATAATCGATAGCCAATAATCGCGCTTCCTGCGCGATGGTTATCATTGATGCTTCGTTAAATAATGAGCCCATGTTGGTTTTTGGGCTCGACCAGAGGTCATCTTCTAAGCAGGTAAAATCCGTCGCGGTTTTTAGCAGTGCTGTCCGTGTTGCACCTGAAATTGCAGCAAGTTCGTCCGATGTGACACAAACATTAGTCGCAGCGGCAGTAGTGGTCACTGGTTGAGACGCGGTCAGTAAAGAACTGCTTAATGTGGATTTGCTTTGAGAAAGCGTTTTTTTAGCTTGGTGCGCCGGTTGCCGAGCAAGTTGATCTCGTCCCAATGAGTCTGTTAGTTGCACGCCTTTTTCAGTTTTTAACAAAATGCTGGGTTTGTGATGCTCTTCTAATTTTACCAAGCTGTTACTATGGGTAGTGCCAGCAAAGGCAGTATTACCTGCCATCAAAAACATTGCAATACTAGTTAATTTTTTTAATTTCATTTCAACAATCTCTGATACGTTTTTATAATTATTATCTGTGAGATTCGTCCTTAACTTGCAGAAGGTTTTTTTGAAGACTCGCGTTGACTTATGTATTACACATAGCAGTGCACACGAGTTGCGATATCAAATTTATCAAATCTGCGTTCACAGAAAACATAGCCATGCCAAAAGCATAGAAATGCTCTAATAATTAGATTTCAACAAATTTTAGATATCAGAGTGATTTGGGTATTTATCGTTGTTTTTACTGTTGTACTTTTTCTTGCTTTTTTATTCTTCTTGTTTCTTATTTTTTATTTTCAGTGTCGCTATTGTGAGTGATCATTTTATGATCATTTCTTGACCGACCCATTGAGTCTATCTCCCCATTGAATAATTTGCAACCAGAAAAAAACGGTATTATTTGTGTTGTATTGATATACAGCGAGAAGACCGAACGGAATATTTTGACAGGGATAAATTTCATAAGTTTTGCCACCAAATTAACTTTAAATTTGCACAGAAAAATACGAAATAGGGGGAGCTAAATTTGTTAAATAGACCTATATCCATTAAAGATAAAAATAGATGCTCTGTGGGGTGATGATAAAAATCTATTTAAAACAGCAGGTTACAGCATCAGTTTATATCGTTTTACATCAGGATTTATAATTAGGTGTTAAACAGGAAAGTCGTTTACATTGGTGGCGTTAAGTAAATTAAGTAACTTTTCTTAATACAAATTTCTCCTCTGTATTAAGTGTTGTTTATTTGTTTTAGTTAACCGTTCGTGTTTTAGATACGGAGTGATTTAAGAGTTGTTTTTGACCGCTCCTTTGAGCGGTTTTTTTATGGGTCGCCTGTGAGAAACTGTTCTAAATAGCTTTTGTTTCTGTATTGTCTATCAATCGAAATATGGTTGGTTTTATACGCTAGTTGCTAATTCTTCTCTCGTTAACTATCCCGTTACTTGAAGTCCATTACTTCATTTTGTGATGTTGTAAGGATTAATTTATACTTAAACCACAGTTGTATTAAGCCAAAAATATTATGCCAGACGATTTACCCACTTTGTTTTTGATTGAAAACTGGCGTATTGATTGTAATCAGAACCTGGCCTGGGAGGGTAACCGCAAAGTTCGCATCGAACCTAAAGCCATGATGATTTTGCAATTTTTGGCGGCGCAGCCAGGAAAAATTGTCACCCGAGAAACATTATTCGAGCAATTTTGGCCAAATCAAGTGGTCACTGAAGACGCGCTCAATCGCGTCATGTCCAATTTACGTAGAGCTTTTAGAGACAGTTCAAGTCATCCAAAATATATCGCGACAGTCAAAAAGGTTGGCTATAAATTAGTCGCTCCAGTAAGCGTACTAGAAAGCCCGCAATTAAAATCAGTGCCAGAACCTGAGCAAAGTGATAGTGCCGGCTCCGAGAATACCTCACCTGAGAGCTTGAATACTAAATTCAAATATCACTATTTGATTGGCTTTTCCCTTGTATCAATTTTGATCCTGGTATTTTGGTTGAATAGAGGCGATGAACCAGTTAAGTTTCCAGTTAATCGTTTTACTTACAGTGAATCACAAAATACGTCACCAAGTTATTCGTCTGATGGTCGTTGGCTTGCCTATGTAGGAAAGCGACTCGATGTTCCAAATCAGTTAATTTTTCGATCATTGGTCGATAAGTTTGATCTGCCGGTTGGGCGAGAGAATTTAAGTTATCACTATCCTGCATTCTCCGGTGACAGTCAGTCATTGGCTGTAGTTACTGAAAATGTAAACGACGGAAAAATCGCGGTCACTCTGGTTGATATGGACTCGAAAGAACATCAGCAACAATTGGTGCTCGATGAAATCAGCCAGGGACTCGCCTGGCATCCTTCAAAGAAATTGTTGGTATATTCGCAACCTCATCTCGAACAATCTAATTCTGGTTTGTATTTATGGCACATGGATTTAAAGCAGCAGCAGCTTCTGACACCGTCGGTTCTCGGTGCGAGTGATAGCCATCCCGTTTTTTCGCCGTCCGGTCAGCAAGTGGCTTTTCAGCGTAAATCAGCGTTCAAAGAAAAAGCCGTATTTGTCACTGACTTAGTTGGAAATGTCCAGCGAGTTTCAACCTTTAATAGCGAAGTATATGGGTTTGACTGGCTGGACGAAACGCGTTTGCTTGTTTCAGAAAGAGATGGCATTTTCGAGTATACATTGTCCGGTGAGAAACAATTTTGGCAAGGTTTCACTGAAAATACGCCGTCATATGATCTTCGTGTCAATCGAGGTAAACAACAGTTGTTGCTGAGTCGACGCCAAACCCAGCATGAAAGTCGAGTTGTTGATCTGACTAACTCACATGCCGGCGCTGTCGTAACTCGCTCACAGACAAATGACATCGAGTTAGCGATCAGCAAGAGTGGCTATCATTTTGCGTTTGTTTCAGATCGAACTGGTAAAAAACGCCTTTGGCATCGTGCTGGAAACCGGATCGATAGTGTGCCAAATACCGAGTTCGATTGCATTTATGATCTTACCTGGTCGCCAAACAGTGAGGTTTTGGCTGCCGTTGTCAAAAATAAAAATCGATATGGCGTTTTGTATTTTGAAGTTAAAGATCGAATTGCAAACACTCATTGGTTGTCATCAAATCCAGTCAATTTAGTGGGGTGGAGGAGTGAACGAGAGGTTGTTTTTACCCAACAACAGGTGACAGGTACGCGATACTACTGGCGACTACATCAATTAAATATTGAAGGCGTTAAAAGCGAACCTTTGGCTAAGTTTGATATTTATCAGGCACGAATAACGCGAGACAAACGGCAATTAGTATTTATCAACTCTTCCAGGAAGAATTTGTGGATATGGGATTGGCATAGTCAGCCTCAACCGATAAAAGGAAGCCAGGGTTTTGGATTAGATCGAAACTGGTACGTGGATAATGAAGCAGTTTATTTTTTAACTAACAGACCTGATCAAGCTTCAAGCTCGTTAAATCAATTTAAATTCGATAGCGATGCAAAGAATAGCGAATTAATCGAGGTAGGAAGGTATTCGAAATTTTCAAAAAAATACCGGCCACAAGATTTGGTTTATGGATTTACGGCGACTCGTCAGCGACAAATAGAAGGGGATTTCTGGCTACTTGATATGGTTTATGAGAATGTCAAAAGTGAGTCGGATGATTAGACGACTCAAGCTATCAGACAGTATGTCAGACAAACTAAATTGTCATTAACCAACTTAAACTAAAAAAGTTGTTAGAGAAGTTATCAAAAGGCCCACAAATAATTGATGGGCCTTTTTTGGCAACTACTCAGACTCCTTTTATTCTAGCAGTTAAAAGTCCTTCGTGTAGTTCAACTGGATAGTTCGCCCGATAATACTATGTATCCTGTAACTGTAACCTCGCGATAACTCTGAGTTGACTGGTGGTAATTTATCAAGCACATTATTTGATATTAATTGTACTCTTCCATAATCTCCAAAGTCATAGGCAACCCCAAGATTTAAAGTTGTCATAGAGGGAAAGTCTAGATACTCGATACCTTCTGCTTCATCTTCTGGGCTTTCGCCAAGAAATGAGTCGATGTATCTAACTTTTGAAAAGGCTTCAAAGTTATTATAAAAATAATTAAAGTTTAAGCTCGCACGAGTTTCCGGACGATTGTAATACCCGGCGTAATCATAGACAGGATCGACGCTAGTTTTTTGGAAGTTATATTCAAGTACATGACTGACTTCGAGATTCGCTTTAAGTCGACCATATTCATCGAAATCAAACTGACTTGTTATCGATGCGTCGATACCAGAAGTATCCAACCCTAGATAGTTAGTGGTAGTAGAACCGATTTCGACAATTTCATCTTGCCTCGGTTGCGTTAAATCCCGCGTAACGTAGAGACCCGTGTAGTTGCCCAGATTACCTAAATATTCTTCGTCGAGAATTGTTTTTCCGCTAATGGAAGTTATCCTGTTGGTAATTTCAATATTCCAGTAATCCAGAGTGACACCTGTTTTCTCAGTTAGATTATATGCAATTCCGTAAGAAAATTGCTCTGACTCTTCAGGTTCGAGATCGGGATTTGAGAAAGATCTGACGGGAATTTCGTTTCTTTCACAAAGTTCCGAGTTGTCTCTTTCTTCAATCGGCACCGGGTTACAATATTTCGGATCTGAGTAAGAACCATAACTGATACTTTCATCGCCCATTGCTTCATTCAGATCGGCGACGCGGAATCCCTGACTGAATGATGCGCGTAAAACCAAATCGTCGGTGGCTTCGTAACGGGTAGAAAAACTACTGGAAAGTTGTCCTTGATCGGGCAAGCTGTAGTCATCGTATCGAGTCGCCGCGGAAAGTGTCAGGCTATCTAGAACCGGCAACTCGACTTCCAGATAAGCGGCTTTATAATTGCGTTTGCCGACAGTGTCGCCGCCGTACGCGCCGAATACGTTGCCTGAGTTGGATTGGGCATCTTGTTCGTCTGATACTGAGAGTTTTCTAGATTCGATACCGGCAGCATAACCAATTTCACCGCCGGCAAGTTCGATGGATGACATACCGGACCAATCGATGGTAATACTTTTTGATACGCTTTCACCGATACGATGTTGGGAGTGACGAAAACTATCCAGCACTTCCTCAGTAGCGTTTGGTCCGCCGGCGGGAGCTAAAGGATTATATAAACCATTTTCTACCGCTTCGTCATACTTATCACGGAAGTAATAGTAGTTTGATTCTTGAACAAAGCGGTCGGTACTGTGGGCAAAATTAATAGAGAGAGTTCCATGGTCAGTATCCCAGTTAACGCCTGCGTTAATGTCGAGTAAATCTGTTTCAAAGGTAAATTCTCTCGGTAACGCACCCTCCATGTAGTGATAATACCTGACCTCCTGTTGCATGCTGGTGCCGAAAGTTGGGTTGTTGGGGTTATCTGCTGCGAGTGTTCCTGACGCCCACATTGGTGTCGCAGAAGTAAAGGTATCGTCCCGGGTGTATAAAATGGAATTGTAAAATTCGAGATCGTCACTCAGCGAATAATTGAAGTTGGTAAATATTGATGTTTTTTCAACTTTGGGTAAATAATATTTACCGTCACGAACATCATAACCACATTGGGTTCCACCAGTCCTTTCAGTGATGTTTTCTTCTGGACAATTGGGACCTGGGGCATAAGCATAATCACCATTGGCATCTCTGTATCGGTAGGTACCCCATGGAGAGTAACGGCTACTCCAACGTCTTTCATTAAACTCGGCATCCAGGTGAGGACGTTCACCACCTTTTAAACTATTGTTTGTTTGATGTTCTAATACAACCAGCAACGAGCTTTTGTCGCTACTTGTACCAAAAGTGAGTGCACCACCGGTTTGCTCGGCGCCACCGCGAGTTGGTTTTGAATGGTTTAATGATAATTGCAAACCGTCGTAATCTTTCTTGGTAATGATATTGATAACACCGCCCATGGCATCGGAACCATAAATAGACGAAGCGCCGTCTCGCAGAATATCAATCCGTTCGACGACTTCAATGGGAATTAAATTAACATTGACACTCGCCCCATAAAGAGAAGATGAAGGTGCAACGCGACGTCCGTTAACCAGCGTCAATGTTCTGTTTGATCCTAAGCCGCGTAAATTCGATGCAGAAAAGTTTCCTGCAGAATTGTTTGAGTGAGCAATGCTCGCGCCTGCGGAATTAAAAATACTTTGCGCTAAAATACTTGCAATATCATTTAACCCCGAGGCTCGGATTTCTTCTTTGGTAATGATTGAAACAGGTTTGGCTGACTCCATGTCCGTTCGTTGAATGCGAGAGCCTGTTATGACTATTTTCTGTTCGTCCTTTTTTCCCTCACTAGTCGATGAAATTGCTGATGCTGATGACGAGTCACTGTTATTGATTGATGCGTCATCTTGCGCGAATACTTGATGAGCATTAATAGAAAGCGCACTTGCAACTACAATGCTGACCACTGATTTTTTCAAAGGTTTTTGTATCGTTTTTTTCATTATATCTCCGGGTTAGAATTTCCTATTTAGAAATCGCACGACTGAATCTAATATGGAGATATAAAATGTCCTAGTGATGTTGTCTTATATAAAACGATATAACCTGATGCTTTAACATATTGAAAAACAAAGGGAAAAGTAGCGTTGTAATTTTTTGAATGATTGAGACTTGTCAGCTCACTTCTTATATAACCAAAACGCTATAAGAAAATAGTCAACTTTTACCAAGAAGAAATTTGATTCTGATGTTTAATTGGTAAGCGCCGTTGTGGTTGAGAAATAACCAAAGAGACAAAGTTGATTGGTGATAAAAGATTAGTTTATTGAGTTCGATGACTACTTTTAACAAATACAATAAATTGAGAGCGGGTGTATTGTTCACTTTGAAAAGCTAACAGAATAAGTAATCCGATTATTATAATCCTAACTTCCAGTGTTATAACCATTCGGCAATCGCCATCATTTTACCTCAGAAAGTATTCGTTTATATCAGTTTTCCCCTCTATTAATTGTCGAGTTTAAGTCGCTTAATGTTTGTACGTGCTTCGGGAGGGGGACGTGGACCAAACTATTTTAGATCAAAAATAAATGAGAACAAATAATATCGGTAGAAGTAAATCGAATTAAGAAGTTTAGAGAATTTCTTTCGACGTCGAATAAATTCAAGTCTTCTTTTGTCATTTATTTTGCTCGCTACTGACGTTGATGTTGAATTACATTTATTTTTACTTACCGTGGAGAAATATTGTGACAAATAGAATACTAAAAAAACTCACCACAACGGGAGTATTAATTTTATGCATGTGGAGTTCCTTCTCATGTCTTGCCGCTAATATTGTACGTGGCCCTTATATACAGTTGGGGACGGAGAGCAGCATGATTATTCGTTGGAATACCGATAAGCCAACGAACAGCCAGGTAAAATACGGCGCATCACCCAATGCTCTAATCAATAGCAAGCAACAATCGGAACTCACCACTAATCATGAAGTTTCCTTAACGGGCCTTACGGCTTTAACCAGGTACTACTATTCTGTTGGCTCGACCAGCGAAGTTTTAGCGGGCAATGACACTGAGACATTTTTTGAAACTTCTCCGGCAATTGGTCAGGCGACGCCCACTCGATTCTGGATTCTTGGGGATCCTGGTCGAGCGGGAACAAATCCAGACAGTGACGAGCAAAAAATTGTTCGCGATGGCTATTATCAATTTGCAAACGGTGCTTACACCGACTTTTGGTTGATGTTGGGAGACAATGCCTACAACGACGGAACCATCGAAGAATATCAAAACGCAGTTTTCAATCAGTACCCCAAGCTACTTAAGCAATCGCCACTTTGGCCGGTCATGGGAAACCACGATAATCGAACCGCTAAAGTCGAAACCGGCACCGGCGGTTATTATGATCTTTTCACTTTGCCAAAAAGTGGAGAAGCGGGTGGTGTTGCATCTGGTCATGAAGCTTACTTTTCTTTTGACTATGGGAATATTCATATTGTTGTTCTCAATTCCAGCGACAAAGAACATTTTGATGTGTCAGGGCCAATGGACGATTGGTTGAAAAAAGATCTGGCAAAAACTCAGGCTGAATGGCTGATTGCGGTTTTTCATCATCCAGTTTATGGAAAGAGCGGCCACGATTCAGACACAGAAATCAACATGATTAAAATGCGTGAAGTTTTCGCGCCGATTTTAGAAGCCCATGGGGTTGATTTAGTAATGACCGGCCATAATCATTTTTACACGCGTAGCACGTTAATGAGTGGTCACTATGGTGATTCGGATAGCTATGACGCCAGCAAACATAATTTAAATTCCGGTGACGGAAGAACAGATGGTGATGGTGCTTACTTAAAGAACGGAAGAAGTGCAAATTCAGGAACTGTTTATATCACTCATGGTGCTGGCGCTGGTGGTGGAGACGGATACGCCAGATTGGTTCGCGCTGATGAAATTGATACCAAAAAAAGACACCCCGCAGACTATATGTACGGTGGACGAGGGTCGATGGTTATTGACGTTAATGGCAAGACACTCGACGTGACTGTGATAGGTCCAACAGGAAAAACCGTTGACTATTTCACCATAAAACACACAGATGCTAACCAAGAAAACCAACCACCATCTGCAGTGGCCAACGGGCCATACTCGGGTAGTATTGGTCAGGCCGTTTTATTTTCCAGTGACGGTTCCGCTGATTCAGATGGAACCATTAAAAGTTATCAATGGGATTTTGGAGATGGTAGTCAAAGTGCCGAAGCTAACCCAACCTATACTTATCAGTCCGCGGGAGAGTATACGGCAACCTTAACCGTTGTTGACGACAAAGATGCAAGTGATAGAGCGGAGACGCAGGTTTCAATTACCGGAAGCTCGAGCAACGAACTGGCCAATAATGTGCCCAGAAAAGTCAACGGGGTGAAAGACGAGGAAATAAACTTTACTTTTAAAGTGCCGCCTGAAAGTTCATCACTTAAAGTTAACATTGATGGTGGAGAGGGTGATGCAGATTTATATGTTCGTTTTGGACAGCCAGTAACAGTTAATGAATTTGATTGTCGCCCGTACAAAAATGGGAACAAAGAAAGTTGCGAGATATCTCCTTCACAGTCTGGTACTTACCATATCATGTTGAGAGGATATCGAAACTTTAGTGAAGTTAAATTAACTGCAAGTTACCAGGTTTCAGCGAATGAATCACCGAGTGCTGATGCCAATGGACCATACTCTGGATTAGTTGACGCAGAGATAGCTTTAAGCAGTGATGGTTCTTTTGATCCCGACGGTAGTGTTTCCAGTTATCACTGGGATTTTGGTGATGGCAATCAAAGTTCGCAGAAAAATCCAACCCACCGTTACGCTTTACCAGGAACTTATACGGCGACTTTGACTATCACCGATGAGCAAGGGGCTACCAGCAAGGATTCCGCTGAAGTTGTTGTTACCCAAACTGACGACACTATCAGTGATGCGTGCGCAGAAGGTAAGACACCGATTAGCG
Organism: Aliikangiella coralliicola; assembly: GCF_007004725.1. Lineage (GTDB taxonomy): Bacteria > Pseudomonadota > Gammaproteobacteria > Enterobacterales > Kangiellaceae > Aliikangiella > Aliikangiella coralliicola. The sequence goes on from NZ_ML660160.1 coordinate 331,088, forward strand.
GCGGAAGAATTGACATCGGCATCGCCTATTGTTTGGAAAGCACGACGGATAGTGATCAAATTCAAATGGCTCATTATGTTAAAGATGACGGCGTCGGTAAAACTTTGGAAATTCTTGTGCGGTATGGAACCGGTAATGCCGATCTATTGCACCGCTATGGCAGTCGGCCCAACGCAAGCACCTGGGATTACCGTTCCGCAAACGCAAACAATAGTGAAACCATACTTGTGCCAGCGGCGAAAAAAGGTTGGAACTATATTCATGTGAGAGCAAACCCGGAGTTTTCTGGTGCGGTAATCTATCTGCAGTTGATTGAAAATTGACTTTTGTTTCTTAGCATCTGTTTTTAATTTAGCGCCCTCATTGAGGGCGTTTTACAATGCAATACATAACGACTGACTAAAACAGCATGGCCAATATTGATTAAGCGGCATTAGGTGCAGGAGGCAAAGTGCTTTCAGTGAAGGTTTTTAACTCTCCTAATATTTTGGTGAAAAAATTACCCAAGCCCATCTTTAATAAGGGAGAAAGAAGTATTCCGAATGTCTTAATATCAGGCACAGAAGTCCAGATAACTTCTGACTGGTTTGGGCCTAAAGCTTTGACGGAAATCTGAATTTGATTTTTCCGAATAGGCATTAATGCAGGCGTATTTTTGGGAATTACATCAAAATTGATTGTCTTCTCTTTTTCGTCGTAATTCGTGATAAATTCCTCCGCATAAACGCCGTTTGGCTTATCGCTGAATTCACATATACGTCCTTTCATCGGTGCATTGTTTGATTGGTGTTGTTTTTCAATCGCATGAGAATGAATAACCGGGCTCATCCATTGATAGGCCTGGTCAAAATCCTCTCCAACTACTTTCCACACATCGCTAGCAGGTTTGTCGATCACAATGGTCTTGGTTATTTTCATGAGTTTTATCCTCTTTGGGTTAGTCGTTTGTTTTGCTTGATAAATGAATTTTAAAATTTCATCTTGAACCGATCGTTTTAGTTATCTTGAACTAATCGGTTTAATATGTCAAGATTGAATTTATTGATACGAAGATAAACCTGAATCCGTGTAGAGGGTTTGAATAGAGAGTTTGAATATGAGTGGACGTAAGCAATTTGATGAAACCGAGGCCGTTGAGGCGGCATTAGGCGTGTTTTGGGCCAAGGGATATAAGGCGACTTCAATGTCTGAGCTGGAATCGGCAACCGGGCTGAATAAGTCGAGTATTTACAATACCTTCGAAAATAAGGAGGCTTTGTATGGTCAATGTTTGGAGCGTTTTCGCACCCATTACACAAGTTGGGCGTTGGAAAAGCTTGAACACGCTGATTTCAAGACCGCGATAACGGATTTTATTGAATGTTTAGCCCCGGGCTTTGATAGTGATAATAACCCGACCCGGTGTTTCGCTACTATGGCGGCTTTGGAAATGGGGAGCAGCGATAGCTTTGTCGCTGATTTTATCGACAAGGGATTAAAGGAAATGCTCGGCAAAATTGAGCAACGCCTTGCTCAAGGGGTTAAAGATGGGCAATTGGTCGCTGGTACAGATTGTAAGGCGTTAGCCGCTATGATTGTTGCCGTGTCTCGTGGTGCTATTGTAATTCATCTGGGCACTCGTGGTAGTGAGGCCGCGCCAAAGGCCTATGAATGCTTGTTGAATTATGTCCATCAGCAGATTATTGCTTAGTCCAATATTGTCTTAGGCCCTCATTGAGGGCTTTTTTTGTTAGGGGAATTTCAGGAATAAAAAGTAAGCTCTCTCGTTTGGGATAGATCTCGTGAATGTTATTTACAGACTTTATTTATCATCTATAGCTAAAATGAAAAAAAATCAATTTAAAATTGCTGTCATCATTTTTTTATTTGGTTTTGCTTTTTTCTGGATGCTACCGCACGAAGAACAAGCAGTACAAAAGTCTGATTTATTGCCTCTTTCTAAATCCAATTCTAATTCCAACTTTAATTCAAAACCTGAACTCGATTCCACACCCAGTTCTAATTCTCGTCAATCTGAAAATGATGTTACTGCCGCGAATAGAGCTGCTAAGCAAGCGAAAATCTCTCGGTTGGTTTCTGAGTGCTTTACCAAAATGCAAGACGAAACTATTCCTGATGATTTAAAAAAGTTCGAAGAAGAAGGTTATCTTGAAAGTTCATTTCAAAATACTAATAACTTATCCTCCCAGTTAGCCTATGCGCTTATTTCCAAAAACAAAAATGAACAAAACGGTAAACCTCCCAAGGATCAAGTGTCGCTTTTAAGTGAACTTGTCCATAAATATCCTGATAATCAATTAGTACATTATTTCCTGGTATCGAAATGCAGTGAAGCAAAATACCCTGATTCGTGTGACGAGAATATTGTTTTGCAAGCAACGGCGAATGATCCCAATAACGGCGCATTATGGTTTCAGGTTGCTGTATTGGAAGCGGGGGAAAATAATATCACTGGTGTCATCAAGGCTTTAGAACAGGTGGTTGCTGCGCCCAATTACAATGGATATTGGGCAGATTCCATTGAAGTTTTTGACCATGCGCTTGAGTCGAGCGGGGTAAGGCATGAAACTTATAGAATGATGGCTGCGATAGGTTTTTCGGCTGCGCTCGCACTTGGTCCTGTACAGGACTTGTTTAAATTCTGTAGAGAACAATCGGTAGCCCGAGCCGATATTGCTCAGCTATGTCTCGATGCCGGCGCTACACTTTCCACACGAGCTAGAAGTGCGGTAACACAATCTATTGGGTATGGCCTGCAAAAAACGGTCTATAAAGCATTGGGAGATGTTGAAAATGAGACACTAATGACTAAGTTAAGTAGAGAGAATATGCAGGCGATAGAATCGGTTACTGAAGCGAGTAATTTGATGATGTTTGGTATCGATTTACAGAAATATTGGTTTAAGCAACTCAAATTGTTTGGTGAGGTTGAGGCATCGATACGCTTGCAGGAGGAAGTTTTAAGGTTGTCGAATGATCCTGATTATTCTCCTTGTCAAACATAACTATTTTGAAAGGAATAGCAGATAGTTTATTTATCTCGATATTCTTACCCAGATATTCTTACCTCGAACTCAGATTGTCTTATTAAGCCTGTCTCGTAAGCCTACCTGATTAGGCCTGAACTCGCCGAAATTGAACACAAATATTTACAAGATCCAACAAACTTTCATATCAATTCGTACGTCTCAAGTATTTAACACTTTATGAAAATTAAATACAGATACTTGTCGCTGGTGGCAAATATCGAACGCATACTGGTGTTTCGAGGTGGAAAGCAACCATAGAACCATCCAAAGGTTAGAAATACTCAACATTAGAAACAACTAAACATTAGAAACAAACATCAAAAACAGTCAAAAATCAGATATCGCCGAGGTTACCCATGTCGGATAGTCCACAACCGGAAAACAAGCCTGTTATGGCTGTAAGCAATGACTTTAATCAACACAAACAACATGATGGACAGCAAGATAGCAGGCTATTCAAGTTTTTTTCTTTTCTTTCTCTAACCGATTATGAAGTGCTCAGAGAGTGCGGTAAGTATGACCGGACTTTGGTGTATGCCATGGTTTTTCGTCAGCTGGTCACTTTCGCATTTACCTGTCTTTTATTTACTTATGGCGTATCGATGTTCCTTAGTTTTGAGGCGGCGATTGTCGTTGGATTTATTTTTGCGCTGACATTGTTTTTTCTCGACCAGGCGATTATCGGTTCTGACTGGGCGTTAAAAAATCCGTTTAAAGGGGGGATTCCTTTTCGTAGTCTGATGGGGTTACTTCCCAGGATTATCTATTCATTGATTATTGCGGTGGGTTTGGCGACGTTGGCTGAAATCAGTTTGCAGGCGAATGCTATTGATGAACAAATTCAGAAAGAATCAAATGAAAAGAATCGGGAATATTTTGCCAAGCTGGAGAAGTATGAGCAGGAGTTGGAGACAGGTATTTCGGTTGATCGGAAAAAAGTTGAAGACATTCAGGTTGAAATTCAGCAATTGAGTGAGCGTAAGACTCGTTATGAATTGGCTTCAAAGACGAATGATGCTGATACGCTTGGTAATACGCTGGCGGTAAAGCAGAGTAATTTGTCTGAGTTGCAGCACACGCAGCAGGTTTTGATTTCGGAGATTTCATCAATTAATGAGCGTTTGGCTAAGAGTCGTGAAGAATATAGTTTTTGGTTTAATGAAGCTTTACTAGAAAGAACGGGCAAGGATGGTCGCGCGCCTACCGAAGGGCCTAAATATCGTCGAGCGGTTGCGACTTACACTGATTTGCAGGAGCAGATAAATCTTTTGGAAGGGAGTTTGACTGACGCACAAGCCAAGTTGGAGGCGTTGAAGCCTGGTATTGAGACGGCGACTAGTGAGCTTAACGAGGTGCAAAAGGAACGTAATGATTTGGTGTTAAATGAAACTAGCTATGAGCAAATTAAGGAGGACATTTTCGGTCTTCAGGAAAAATTGGTGGTAGCGAAAACGGATTTGAATCTTGCGATTGAAAAGAAGCAGCAGAAGTTGGATGAGTACCGGGTTAAGCTTGAAAAGGATGGTTTGTTCTATGAAGTGAAAACGGGTATGTTGCGTCGTTATTTAGCGTTAAAAAATATTCATAGTGATCCGGAAATTGGTCAGGCGGCTTCTTTGTTTAGTTTGCTACTGAAGATTTTCTTTATTGCAATTGAGTTGATGCCGGTCATTATCAAATTGTTTTTCTCTCCATTTAGTTTTTATTCCTTAAGAATGTATCGGAAGATGCAAATTGCGCTTTTGGAAGAGGAGGAGTTGCTTGAGGCGGCGAAGGCTGAGCGCAAAAAGGCGAGAGAGAATCGAATTAAGGAGGCGGGGGAGTTGGATGCTGTGAATGCTATTTAGCTTTTAGGCGGGAGTTTCTTGCTTCCGCTGATATTTCTGTTTTTCTTCAAAAAATTGTTCTGTTCAATAGATTTTCAAAACTCTTTCAATACTTTTTCAAAACTTAATCTCATTAACTCAATAACTTATAGCTATTGGTTTCATTAATTGTTTAGGTTAGGCTGACGAAGGAAATCCAACAAACAAGCTTAAAGATTTAGAAAATGCCGAAGTTTTAATTTATCTCTTTTTGAGTTTTGAGGTTGTTTGCGCCTGAATAGTTTTTAAGTTGGTAGTCAATGCTAACGGTGATAATAGATATTTTGTTAGGAGATTTTTGATTTCTTTTTTGATAGTTAATTTAAGTTTTTAACGCTGTTTTTATCTAAAAGATTTTAAAGTGGCTAATCATTTGTCCAAAATCAACGTAGTATGTTTGTTGTACTTGAGTTTGCTGTTTCTTTGATATACAAAGTTACAAGAAAATTATTTTTTTGGGATATGGAATAGAAAAAATTGGGAGGAGGGAGCCCCGCTATTGGATTTTCATACAGGCTCTCCTTTTTTGTTTATGGTTCTGCTGTTTAGTTATGCGGGCTAAGAAACACTTTGTCCTACAAAAACTAAATGTTAATGAGCAACCACGGTAAGTATGAGTGTTATCACGGAGATCAAAGATTTGTGGCTGCTTCAGTTATTAATGCGATCTATAGAGCTGCTTGGTTCGTCAAGCATGCTAAAACTCAGATAGAGTTATTCGCCGTATAGTTAGTTGTAGCTGAAGGTATAGCGATAGCTAATGAGACAGTGAAACAATTTTTGTTGGTACTTTAGGATATGAGAGACGGATATGAGAGACGGATATGAAAAAAAAGAACCAGTTATTATTAACGCGAGAGTCGAAGAAGCACAGCGTTTGTTAACGGATGAATATCAGGCGTGCGAACGATTGGCGCTTTTAGGACCAACGACAAAAGGATATGGTGACTTACATCCTTATTGGATATCTCAGCTAGATTTGTTTGATTTAGTTATTTATCTTTCTGAGCCTTCGGTTGATTTTTACCGTTTTTTTCGCAATGTTAGTCATATTCGGTCGTTGGCTATATGGAAAATATCACTTAAAGATCAGATTTCTGCAATTTCTCAGTTTTCGAGTTTATCTGCGCTAAGCCTTGTAGACTCTAGGCTCGGTGTTAAAGCTCTATCTTCACTAAGTCAACTCACCTCTCTTATGCTTGGTAGAAATAACATTAATGATAAGCAAGCGAAAGTTCTATCCACAATGGAACAACTTGTCTCTCTTGATCTGGTTGCTAATGAAATTGGCGATCTAGGGGCAAAAGCGCTGTCCACGATGGGGCAGCTCACTGCTCTTCAGCTTGGCTGGAATAATATCGGAAAAGCGGGGGCGGAAGCCTTGTCGAAAATGGAACGGCTTACGTCACTTGATTTAACTAATAATAATATAGGTGGTGGGGGGGTGAAAGCTTTGTCGACGATGAGACAGCTAACTTCTCTTCGGCTCGGTTGGAATAATATCGATTATGATGGCGCGAAAGCATTGTCTGCGCTGGACCATCTCACATCACTGGATTTAGGTAAGAATAAAATCGGTGATGACGGCGCGAAAGCATTGTCTGGGTTGAACCATCTTACGTCCCTTGATATAGGTGGTAATAGAATAGGTGATGACGGCGCGAAAGCATTGTCTGGGTTGAACCATCTTACGTCCCTTGATATAGGTGGTAATAGAATAGGTGATGACGGCGCGAAAGCATTGTCTGGGTTGAACCATCTTACGTCCCTTGATTTAGGTGATAATAATATTGGTGATGACGGCGCGAAAGCATTGTCCGCGTTGGACCATCTCACATCACTGGATTTAGAAAGGAATAATATCGGTGATGACGGCGCGAAAGCATTATCCGCGTTGGACCATCTCACATCCCTTGCTCTAGGTGGTAATAATATCGGTGATGACGGCGCGAAAGCATTGTCCGCGTTGGACCATCTCACGTCCCTTGATTTAGGTGGTAATAGAATAGGTGATGACGGCGCCAAAGTACTGTCGAAGATGGGGCCGCTCACCGCTCTTCGGCTCGGTTGGAATAATATTGGTGATGACGGCGCGAAAGCATTGTCCGCGTTGGACAATCTCACATCACTGGATTTAGGGAGGAATAATATCGGTGATGACGGCGCGAAAGCATTATCTGCGTTGGAACAACTCACTTCCCTTGGATTAAGTGGTAATAAAATCGGTGATAACGGCGCGAAAGCATTATCTGAGTTGGAGCAACTCACTTCCCTCGATTTAGATAGTAATAAATTAGGCGACGATGGCGCGAAAGCTCTGTCCATGATGGGGCTGCTCACCGCTCTTAGGCTCAGCTGGAATAATATCGGTGATGGCGGCGCGAAAGCATTGTCTGCATTGAAACAGCTTACGTTCCTCGCATTAGATAATAATAAAATTGGTGATGACGGCGCGAAAGCGTTGTCTGCATTACGCCACCTCACATCCCTTGATTTGGATAATAATAAGATTGGTAATGATGGTGTGAAAGCACTATCTGCATTACGCCACCTCACATCCCTTGATTTGGGTAATAATAAAATTGGTGATGATGGCGCGAAAGCATTGTCTGCATTACGCCACCTCACGTCCCTTGATTTGGGTAATAATAAGATTGGTAATGATGGTGTGAAAACACTGTCAGCATTGGAGCAACTCACTTCTCTTGATTTGGGTAATAACAAGATTGGTGATGATGGCGCGAAAGAGTTGTCTGGGATGCGTCGGCTCAATTCCTTGAACCTATATAACAATGAGCTAGGTGTAAAGGGAGTGAAAGAGATATCAAAGTTAGGTCAGCTCACCTGGCTGAATTTAAACTCCAATCAAATTGGGGATGAGGGGGCGAAAGCACTATCTGTGTTGGTGCGGCTTAAATCCTTGAGTTTAAACTCCAATCAAATTGGGGACGAGGGTGCGAAAGCTATGGCTGCTTTTAGGAATCTCACATATCTGGATTTGAATAAAAATAACTTAGAAAATAGTGCTCTACTAAGTTTGGCAAACTTATCCCAATTAACGACATTAAAATTGAACAAAAATCCTATAACTAATTTGGCGCCATTGGAATGTCTTGTTCAAAAAGGTCTAGCCATATCTGTAGAAGAATATTTAGGTGACATAGAAGTATGCGAATGCCCAATAAAACATCCCCCGCCTGAAATTATCAATCAAGGTCGCCAAGCTGTTTTGAATTATTTTGCCGAGTTAAGGTCGCAAGGACTGGATCAATTGTTTGAAGCCAAAATGTTGGTGGTGGGTGAAGGCGGGGCTGGCAAAACAAGTTTGATTCGCAGGCTATATTACCCCGAACAAGGATTGCCTAAGGAAGAGGAAACAACTAAGGGTATTCATATCGAACCCATTCGTTTTTTGCTGAAAGATAATCGTGAATTCCGTTTAAATGTATGGGATTTTGGTGGCCAACATATTTATCACGCCACTCATCAATTTTTTCTTACTAAACGATCTCTTTACGTATTAGTGGACAGCAGCCGATTCAGTGACAAAACAGTGCAGGATGAAGTATTTAAATATTGGTTGGGAGTAATTGAAACATTGAGTGATGGTTGTCCTGTGCTGATATTTCAAAACCAGGTTGGTGGGCGCAGTAAGACTATTGATCAACGAGGTATTAAAGGGCGTTTTGCTTATGTCAAAGACTTTTATGGAAGTGATTTAATGGAAGCAGAAAGTGCTGAAGATATTCGAGCCGGAATACAACACTACGCGCATCAATTAGAACATATTGGTGATGATGTTCCTGCTAAATGGGTGAGTATCCGTAAGGAGATAGAAACTCTGGCAAATAAAAAACCTTATATTTCGCGAAAAGAGTATTTTGATTTATATAGTGAGCATTTGGAATTCGACCAAGAACGAGCTTTGTTTTTGAGCCAGTATTTTCATGATCTTGGTGTGTTCCTGTATTTTCAAGATGAACCGCGACTAGAAAAATTAGTTATTTTGCAAAACGAATGGGCTACTGAGGCTGTTTTTAAAGTACTGGATGACGAAAGTATTAAAAATTCATTAGGTCGCTTTTCTCAAGCAGATTGCCAAAGAATTTGGTGCGACTCGGTATATGAAGATATGCGATGGGAATTACTCGCGTTGATGGAAAAGTTTGAGCTTTGTTATCCGCTGCCAGATACAGACTCAAAATCTTGGTTGGCCACTCAACTATTACCTGCCGAGATTCCCGGCGAGTTAACAAGCTGGTCTGGTTCTGAAGAAGTGTGTTTGTTGTATCGGTACGATTTTTTACCAAAAGGTATTGTTAATCGGTTGATGGTACGCATGAATCGATATGTTAAACGGCCGGAGTTGGCGTGGAGCTATGGAGTTTTATTTGAAAAAGGAGCAACTGAACTTTTAATTCAAGAAACTAGTAAAGGAAATGAGATTATTCTTCGTTCACGAGGTCCTGAAGCCAAGGCATTACTGAGTGTGATTGCTCACGATCTTGATGCTATTAATCATTCGTTCGAAGGTTTGAGAAATAAAGTGAAGAAATGCGTTCCATGCATTTGCGAAGAGTGTGTTGAATCTGATATACCGCACTTGTTTGAGGAAAGCCATTTAATTCGAAAAAAAGACAAAAATAGCCTTCAAGTAGAATGCCAAAAAAGTGTAATAGATGTGAGTGTTCTGGAGCTGTTGGAAGGTTTGAAGTTGGACTTGCCAGACTGGGTAGAGAGGGGAGACACCGTGAAACTTGATAATCAAGATGGAAGAGGGAAATCTTTTAAAACAAAACAAGCATGCTCTTTGGAAAATAATAGTACCATAAGAATTTTTTTGGCTTCATCTCAAGAGTTAGCTGATGAGCGAGATGCATTTGATTTATTTCTTAGACGTGAAAATGATCGTCTCATAAAGCAGGGAGTTTATATTAAAGTCATTCGTTGGGAATATTTTCTGGATGCTATGTCAGAAACTCGTATGCAAGATGAGTATAACAAAGCGGTAAAATCATGCGATATTTTTGTCAGTTTGTTTAAAACAAAAACAGGGAAATACACGGAAGAAGAATTTGATAAAGCTCATGAGCATTTCAAGCAACGCGGTGCGCCTAAAATATATACATACTTTCAAGAAACTGAGGTTTCAAGTAATATTAAGTACCAAAAAGACTTGATGTCACTTTGGAGTTTTCAGAAAAAATTAGCCGAATTGGAACATTTTTATACGACCTTTAAGAGCATTGATGATTTAATTTTAAAATTCAAAAGTCAATTAGAAATACTGATTGAAAAGGGGGAGTTCACTGTAGAACCTATGCCTTTGATAAGAAATTCGGAAAGCGGGGCGGAGATATAGCGGCTGTAAAATAGTCTTAGGAAGCGTAAGAAAACAAACGGACACTCGGCTCAAATCACGGGGTCAGATTCGCTGAAATCCCGCTTCGTTTGGGAGGTGGTGGAGAATCTAATCAGTTCAAGTGAACGAAGCCTTGATAAATTCAGAGAATCTGACCCCGTGATTCCGAGTTCTTGGGCAATGTCTTTGCTCCACCTGGAATCTTTTTCAATGTCATTGGGCGTAAAGAAAGGTTTTACACTCTGGATAACGCTGGGTAACCAGTCTCGGAATACTTCGCCCAGTTCTTTGCTTAATTCGCCTGACCAGCTGATGAATACTTTCATTGGACGTTCCTTTTTATCTCATTTATAAATATATTGTTGCGACTAAGAGGCAAGCTATCACTGACGCAATTATAGTAACTATGAAGTGGTGTGATTTAAAGGTTATTCTTGTAGAACCTAGTAAAAACTTGAGTATTGATATAAGCTGAACTAGAATCTGAGAGTAATCGAAAGCTAGGTTGCCGCTTCTTTTAGAGTAAAAGTCATGGATGATCGTAAAAATTATAGAAGTCCTTTATCTGATACAATTTCACCTATATTAAAACAGTTCGTAGACCTAGAAAAAAAAGCAAGACTCAAGTCCCTATATAATTTTATTGGAATTATTGCTTTGTTAATATTAGGAGCTGTTCTTCTCGTATTCATTCCATATTGGATATCTAATGTTGATAAGTGGATCCAAAAAGATCCAATAGTTGAACTAGCGGAGAGACAATATAATATTAAAAGAAAAATAGACCAGCTAATTAACGATTTACCTGAGTTTATTTTAAGACCACAAAAAATAATTTTACCTGAGAAAAGCGCCACTCTCGAATATATGGCGTTCAGGAATAAAAATCATGGCTTTTTTATTACGGATTCATTAAGCATGTATAGGACAATTGATGGTGGTAAGAAATGGAGTAAATTGGAAAGTGTACCCAGAGGCAACATTGAGAATGTTATTTATATATCTGATAAGTTAGTTGGAGTATTTGGTAGCAAATTATTTATATCTACGAATGATGGTTTAAACTGGACTGCGTTAGATTGCATAATTTGCGGAGATGTACTCTCAATTTCAAGGCATCTTAAGAATGAGCTCCAAGTATTATCTACTTCTTATAAAGTAATTCATTCTACAGATCATATTCGAAAATTCAAAGAAGTTGGGATGTTCCCAAGTTCATTTGTACCCGGACCTTCAGATAGATGTCGGACATTTGATTCAGAAGGTAATGGCGTGTATGTGGATAAAGGTACTTTATTCCAAACAAGTAATGGTGGAAAGTCCTGGACAGGCGGAATAAAAAAGGAATTAGGATATTTTTCATGTCGTGACCCTAAACAGATTTATTATAATGAAGTAGGTGCGGGTTGGTTCGAGCTGGTAGGAAATACTCTTAAAAAATTAAAAATACAGGGCATGATTTCGGTTAATAGACTCTACCACGTGTCGCCAAATGAAGTTTTAGCAAATATCTATCGTGCCTTATACTTTAGAAACGGAGCCGGAGCGTCGAAAGGTTGGTTTGATTTAGGATTCCCTGACGATCATCGAATCCATACTGTTCTGCCTTTTGGGGAGACGATCTTTGTTATCACTGACCGTGGAAAAATATTTTTTTCCGAAGGTAGGACTCGAGTCTGGACCCAAATTAGTTATGGGCCGGTTAAACATTTAGATAGGATAACTTCGGAAGGTTTTTTTAATGTATTTTTAAGTTCAGATTCGATTAAACTGCTCCCTGTTGCTAAGCATTCTCCAACTTATTTGTTACTATCTGAGCCGAGTAAGCCTGATATTCAGGAAATTAAAAAAATAATAGAAGATATAGAAGCTAGAAATGTTGATTTTAAAATCATTGAAGGCAAATTAAAAATAATCTTAGATAAGTTTCCTAATGAGTTCGATAGTTTTACCATACGACTTGAAAGTTATATACATACTCTACATTCTGCTTTAGAAGCAATTGATGCCAATAAGCAAAATAAGCAAGCGATATTTATCAAGGCTACTCAGCTTATTATTAGAATTTCTATATTAGGTTTGTTAATTTTTTTAGTTCAGGTATTACTAAATAACTACCGCTACCAAATTAAACTAGCGGATTTTTATCTTTCTAGAGTTCAATTGTTTTCTCTTATTTCTGAAGAGCAATTGAAAAACTGTTCTGCCCAAGAAATTTTAGCATTAACACATCATGGACTCGAGTTTGGTAAACAGGCTCAATTTCCGATAGAAAATCTAATTAATAAGCCAACTACTCCTTAATATTCTCATCCCATTGTATTGATTCTTGAAAATTTACGACTCGGATGTGTTCCTTGTCATAACCTCCGATAATCACACCCGACTTTCAATCTAAAACTTTGGTAAAAAGTATGAGTAATTCTGACGACATACATCAAGAATTAATTCAGTGGGGCTTATGGGCCAGAACTGAAAACAATCCAGGCATTGGTTATCCAAAGATGACTTCATATAGAAGGTTGGCCGGTGCGCCTTTAGACTGGGAATATAACCCAAATGAGATAAAGCAACCAATTACCATTACTGATGACCGAGCAACTCAAATTGATAAAGTTATTTCTTCACTGGATTTAGATTTAAAGACCGCTGTATATTTACATTATCACGAAGATTACAACGTGAGCAAAATAGGTGAAGCGATGAGAATAAGCCGACATCAAGCCAGTGCACTTATTACTACTGGCAAAAGGGTTATCTCTCATCTTTGTGATTAATAAATGAAAAATAGAAAGGAACTAACATGGAGCCAGTAACTGAAAATACATCAAGTTTAGATCCAGAAATTAAATCGTTAATCCGAATGGGAAAAGGCACACTAGTTGCCTTCGCAGTTGTAGTAGTGGGATTGGTTTTCGCATATTTGATTAATCTTGGAACTCTTCAAGCATCATCGAAAGTTGGTGATTGGGGAGCTACTGGAGATTTTTTTGGAGGGTTCTTAAACCCTCTTGTCGCATTTGTTGCTGTTGTATGGTTAATTATATCTGTCAGTATGACCAAGCACGAAATGGCATTGGCTCGTAAAGAAATGGAGTTAGCACGCGGGGAAATGAAAACATCAAATGATGGATTGCAGCAAACTATTCAACATAATGAACATGTAATGCAAATCGAGAGCTTAAGATATTTCATCAAAATGGCTGATGAATATTTGCATGCGAACTTACGGTCAGATTTTGTGTTGGTAAGGCAGGGAGAGCCAAGCGCAAGAAACGTCGGGGAACACATAATGAATTGGGGTAAAGCAAAAGCGTCGACATTCTCCATTACTAAATATCTATCTGACGCCGATTTGGCTCGAGCGTTTAGAGTCCATGAACAGATGAAGTTAATCGGTTGGGCTTTAGTAGAGATGGGGCGTCTAGAAAGATACGCGAAAGATTCATATCCTGTAAGGTTTTATGTTATTAAATATCATAATGTATTCTGGGGATTAAATCAGTTGGAGGAAATGCCCTCTCAGGTTAAGGGATTGTTTGGAGAACCACCATCGTAAAATAATTTATCCACAGGCAGTTTAAAAAATATTTGCATTCTGTTAACAAGATGTTAAGATTAGGCCCATAAAAAAACTATGTTGAAAGCTGCGCCCTCACGGGACGCGGCTTTTTTTATGGATAAAATATGAAAACTACATTTTTATTGCTGTTACTCACATTTTCGATTTCCGCGTACTCTCACAAAGTTGAAAGTATTCATACAGACATATACATGGATAATAATAAATTGATGGTCACAGGCAAGTGGCATCTTGTATCTGGTCCAGGGTCCACTATTGTATATGCTGACGAACACGCCTTTAGGTTAAGTTGTGACATGGAAACTAAAGTCTGCACTGAAGCGATTGCAAACATATATAAACCTTCGGATGGAACAGGATTTGTAGGAATTAAACTGTTTCCTTTTTCTCGAACATTCGAGATTGTTCAGAACGATGATAAGGCTATAAAAGCCGTGCAAAAAGGTAGGGCTACGGTCACTACGTTTAAAGTTGATAATGTTGAAGAAACAGTTTGTATGCAAGAAAAGCAAATAATTAAAGACAAAGATGGAACTATTCCCGAAGATTCTCTTTGGTGCTTGAAAATTCCCGAGAAGCATACAGCAGTAAAAGCCAAACCAAAAGCGTCAAATTAGACGCTTTTTTTATACCCGAAATTCTTTTTCTCCCTTAAATAAAAAGCAATAACACTAGCGTCGTACGGTATATCCGTAGGTTTCGGCGCGTCTTTTATTTGGAAAAAACGATGCCTAAAAATTCATTAGAAACAGAAGTAGCGCTTTTGAAGAAAGACGTTGAGCAACAACAAGAAAAGATTAAGGAACTTATCCAGGTTGTAAAAGTAAAACTAAAAGACACTCTATCCACAAAAATTAAAAAACTAATTTCAAGAAAGAAAAGATAAAAAGTTCTGTAGAGCTAGCTTGAATATATGCTGATTTTTGGTCTTGATATGGTCCTTTTGACTGAATAAGTTAGGGGGGAGAAGAAATAAAACGGCAAAAAGCCTTTCAATGTTGAAATTAGGTCAGTAGGGAAGCTAATAATTGAATTAGTTAGCGATTGAATTATAAAGTTTTTGGGCAGCAGAAATTCCACGGAGATATCTTAGTTTTAATTCCGTGGCTCGTTTCCTGATTTTATTAATGGAGCCAACCACTCGATAAAACTGCTTGCCATAACTTTCAATTTGTTTGAGCCAATGGTTTTGTTGCAGGTTGAGTCGGTCGAGTACCGGAGCAACATGGGGTGGGATAGCCGCCTTGTCAGGATGGATAATTGATTTACCAGCCCATTCAACCAGCTCGGTATATTCTCTCAAGGTGATACTGAGTTTTCTTTCTCTAATATGGCCAGCTATGGTTTCAAGCGGAGAATCCAGTTTTGATTGGTTAGTTTGTGATTGGATATCATCAAGGCGTTGTTTGATTGAGGTGTGGTGGGACTCTTCTAGTTTTTCGGTGATTCTGGCTCTGACGGGATTTAAATCGACATAGGCCATACATGATAAGACTGCCGCTTCATCCAGCAATGCTTGAGAGTAAAACCTTCCCTCCCAGAATCGGCCGGTACAAAACTCTTCCTGATTGGCAAGTTTAGCCAGTGGTTCGTTCAGCCTTCGCATAAACCAGGATAAGTCACCGAGCCTTGTTCGGTATTCTTTAAGTTTTTCAGGATTATCCATGATAGCGAGTTTCTTCATTTCTCGAAGATGAGCATTCTCAGGCAAATCCAGACGGCTTGGATAGACTTTAAGCCACCGCTCAGCCACTTCTTCATCGGACCACTGTTGCGGAGCTAACGGGTCAAGGTAAAGCACAATATGGTAATGATTATCCATAATGGCATAGGCATAGATTTCGACCGAAAAGATTTCACATAATACGAACATTCTTTTTTCCAGCCAGGCTTTCCTGTGATCGAAATTTCTGCCTGTTTCTTTATCAAAACCACAGAGAAAGGCGCGTCTAACACATCGATTGGTACAGTGATAAAAGCCCGGCGTTTCTTTATCTACCAGGTTCCGTCTGGCGACTGCCATAAAATATCTTCCTTGACTGAGTTGAAAGTTCATTGTGGAAGTAAAACAAAGATATCTCAATCGAGAAAAGCCGATAAGGCTATCATCTAAGAACTTTTAAACTTGTAAGATATTGACTATAAGTTGAGTGTCTGACTACTTTTTGCATCATCCAAAGAAAAGAAGGTTTAATCCAGGTCATGCGTTCCATCTTAAAAGGAGGTGATAGAAAGGTGCCGTGCTCTAAAGCAGTATTAGCAATCGCATCATTGTATGCTTGGTATACTCGAATAGTTTTATCGTTGTAGACTGCGCGAACTTGTCTTACAGGAATATCCATTAATTAAACCTAAGTTGAGCTCGGTAGGTTGGGTTCGTTTTTTCGAGCCCAACAACTTAACTCAATATTAAACGAAAAACTAAACGACACCCACACAAAATTATTCAAATAGGATTTGGCCTCTTAATACTTCTTAAAAGCCCTTCAGGCAGTTTTTTCCAAAGCAAACAGATTTCGCTAAAGTCACTTGGCATCAAGTTAAACAAGTGGTAGAAAATCTCAACAATCGACCAAGAAAAACGCGAGGTTACTTAACACCTAACCAAATATTCAACAACGAATTTGTGCACTTATTGGTTGAATTCGGGTTTGATAAAAAATTTTTTATTAACAAGATTAACTTTGTAACTCACTGTTATTAAAAGGCTTAAAATTAAATTAATAAGCCTATTAAAATATATAATTTCACAAGCTTCCGCGGTACATCTAACATTGCTTTGGTCATTAAGAAAAGACACAAGCCGTTGTTTTATTACCTTAAAACAACTTTTATCAATTTAGCGCATAACAGGGACTTTATGTAGTCATTGGTTGCGCAATAAAGGACTTTAATGATGAAACCGTTAATTTCGTTGAAACAAAAAATGCTGCTTTCAATTGCGGCGAGTATTTTTACTATGACAGTTAGTGGAGCTGAATATTTATACGACTTACCTTTTAAAGGAGAAGATTTTGCGGATAATGAAAAGCTAACAACTAAAAAGCATGACCATGGTTCTGAGTCTCAGAGCCTTGGTTCTGATATTTCAGCCATGCGATATGATTTTGACAATAGACGTTGGACGAAGCTTATTAAAGATGCAGATGTGACTAATAATATAATAATTAATGAGCATACTGTTGGTTATGGAAAGCCGATTTATGCAATGCGCGATGGAACTGTTGTTGGATGCTGGAGAAATGCACCAGAAAACCCGCGGTCTTTTATTAATGGAGAAGATGAAGAAGCTAGAATGTGGGTGCATCCTAGAATTCGAGATATACCGAATCGTACTATACCGAAGTCAGGAAATTATCTTTTGGTTGATCATGATGATGGTACTCGGGTACGTTATTCGCATATGATCCCTGGTACTATTCCCTGGGAGCTTTGTCCAAGAAATACTGCGACTTATGATGAGCTTGGACTTGATAGTATTCCTGGAAATGACCATCCAACTCTTACGGGGATTTCTTCTAACATACCTGGTTTTTTAATGATAAAGAAGGGACAGAGAATTGGCTTGTTAGGGAATAGTGGAAATTCACGTGGGCCACATTTACACATCCATATAGTCGATGGAGAAAATGCTGAGCCAATTAAGTTTAAACGAGGGATTGCATCAGTAATAAAAGATGATGATCCTTATGGGAACTGGAAAAGTTTTGCTGATGATGTTATTCCAACGGATATGTCTCAAGGATCAATATTACTATGGGCTCCACGTACGTTGAAATCACAACATGTACGACATGGCTTTAATTCTGCAGGTTACAGCGCCTATTTTAAGCATCTGGTTGATTCTGGTTTCAAGCCTGTCTGGCTCGATGGCTTTACTGCTGCCAATACCACTCGATTAAATATGATCTGGAAACCTTCTAACGTAAAGTGGCGTAGCTATAGTCGATTGACTTCGAATGATTATCAATTGAAAACTGATCAGGCAAAAGAAAAAGGCTATATTCCTGTCCATGTTGACTCTTACAATACGGCCGGAGGAGTTCGATATGCAGTGATATTTGAAAAAAAACCGCTTGGAGCTCTCGCTGGACATGATTTAACTCCTGCAGAACATCTTGATCTAATTGATGAAGCTAAATTGAAAGGAATGAGCCCTGTTAGTGTTTCTGTGGTTTCTGTTGGGGGGCAAAGACGTTATACCGTGCTTTATCATAAGAAAGATATTGGCGCATGGAGAATTCGCTCTACTATGACATCTATTGCCTATAATCTTACTTATGCTAGCGAAAAAGCTGCGGGTAAGTTTCCAGTTTATTTAAATGCTTATCGACATGATGGCGAAAATAACTACACGGCAATTTTTGCTTCTAAACCTACTTCCAATTCGGTTAGAGCTAAACATGGATTAACCGCTGCAGACTTTCAAATATTTTATAATGAGTATGACGGGCTTGATTACTCAACAAGTTTGATAACGGGGATTGACGGTCATCCAACAACAAATTATGCAGGCGTATGGCGTAAATGATTTGGTGACAATAAACTGATTGCTGAAGAAGGTAGTGTGTCGCTACCTTTTTAGTTGCTAGCTTAGTTCTTTAACCTGTAGAACGATTTTTCTCTTTCAGTCTGTAATATTTTTCATCGATTTATTAACGTTGAAGTATTAATCTATTTTCTAGCTCGGGATTTTATAAATCACGTTGAACAAACAGTACCAGATTATATTGTTTGGGGAAACGCTCGAACAATAATCGGAGCTTTCACAATACCTGTATGTCTAATAAATGAATCAATGGGTGGCCCCATTGAATTCACTATTGAGAATTTGTACTATTCATAGTTCTAGAAGAAAGATTAAAGTCCGATTCAAATTCTACCTCAGCTCTGGCCATTCTTATAGAGAACATAGGTTTTTATTGAGTTGATTTCATGGTCTTCCTATATATTTTTAGCTTCGAAGTAAGAGAAATAAGCAAATGAAATTGAACACAGATCGCCTTAACGCATTCTATCAAGTGGGCATCGAAAAAAATTTTGGTAAGGCAGCAGATGTTCTATGTATTACTCAGTCAGCATTGTCGCAGAGAGTACTTAAGCTAGAGCAAGAGTTAGGGACCAACTTATTGATTCGCAGCACAGACGGGATCGCATTAACAGAATCTGGAAAGTACTTGTTTGACTATGTTAAAGATCTAGAGATTCGTGAAAAGGAAGCGTTGAATCATGTTACTGGTCAAAGTGCAATGGCCAACGGTATTATTCGCGTGGGAGCTTTTAGCTCTGTCATGCGCTCTGTTGTAATGCCGGCTCTTATTCCGCTAATTAACTCTGCTCATCAATTAAAGGCTGAGTTTCTGTCTAGAGAACTAAGAGAATTGCCTTCTCTTTTGATATCTGGCGAAGTGGATTTCATTCTTACCTATGAGAAAACAAGAGAACCTGGCGAAGAGTCTGTGTTTGTCGGAAATGAAACTATGGTACATATCCGCAACAGATCTCCTAAGTTTAGGACGCTAACACCATGTTTTTTAGATCATGACGTTCATGACATGACAACTTATGATTTCTTTGAGCAACAAGGGATGGGTGATCTTGAGTTTGATAGAAGTTTTTATGACGATGTTTATGGATTGATTGATGGGGTCAGAATGGGGTTCGGGGAAGCCATTGTATCAAAACACATGGTTAAGGAAGACGACGAAATTGAAATAGTTCAACATGAACAAACAGTTCAATCTCCCATCATTCTTAGCTACATAAAAAACCGCTATATTTCTAACCTTCAACGGGAGGTGATTACGCATTTGTTGGAAAATATGCCTAAGTACCTTTAAAAGTATTCATTTCTATTGTTTGATAAAAAATTTTTTATTAACAAGATTAACTTTGTAACTCACTGTTATTAAAAGGCTTAAAGTTAAATTAATAAGCCTATTACAATAGATAATTTCACAAGTTACCGCAGTACATCTAACATTTCCTCCAGCTTATTAACTGTATTTCCATCGCGATGCTCAGTTAACGAAAACAGAGAATAACAAACTAATACCAGACACCCCGATTTAAATTCTAGAAAACGAAACTCAAACAAAAGAAACAAAAAAATTACAGACAGTCTATCCACAATAGATGTTACTAACAACAGACACTCTGGTTTTATCGTATAGCCGCTCCGACAGCTTGGGATAAGCTTGTAGGGGCGGCCTTAATCTACTCAAAGGTATTCAGTCGAATTATTATAATATCTCTTCAACCCAAACGTTTCTCAAAACAATCGTGTTATCAGGTTTTGTGTTCTTGTTAGGTCGGTATATAGCTATTCTTATATAAGCCACATCAGGATGGCTAACATTAAATTTAGATTCGTCAGAGGTGACAAACTGAAAGTTGTTAGTCAGCTCTGTTCCCCAGACGACTCCCGGAATGTCTTTAGTCTCAATAATCTGGTTTTGACTGTTAAATGCCAAGTATCTTACGCCAATGTTGCTATCTTCGTTTTCTAGTTCTCTTGCTTCAACATAAACCTTATAAGTTTTATTGGGACTCAATGAAATTCCGTAGTTAATTTTATAGTAGGATGAAAAGGAAGTTTCATCAGTGACATCTTCTAACCAGGCATCATGGATTGTAAGCTCTCCCGTTTTATTTTGATGATAGAAATATACTCGCGCCGTATCAGCTTCCGAAGAAGTTATTGTAAAGTCATCACTGACAATGTTGGTGATATCAGAGCCGACAAGTGTTTCACTGATTCCGATATCTGAAGTGGCTGTTTGGATACCATTTTGATAGCCAAATATTCTCGCTTGGAAAGATGCACCATCTTTACCTGTTACTGCAGCATGAAGTCGGTAACGTCTATCTAGTTCAAACTCTCGCTCCTGAAATAAACCGTCAATTACGTAACTTCCGGTTCCTTTTATAGGTGCTGCGGGAAAAACAATACGCTTGTTAAGATATCTATTATCTAGATCGCCAGATAGGGTGCCGTTAATTTTATATGTGCTGGCTATACCTGACAATTTTCTTATATTGTTAAGATCAGCCAGAGTGCCCTTAAACAACATAATTCCAGCACCTGGTTCAATAGTCAGTGTGTCACCAGAACTATATTGCTCACCGGTAGCGATATTATATATTGAGCTTACACTGGTGCTAAATTGGATAGTCGAGCTTTCATCTATTGGTGGAAAGCTTTCTTCGCTCAATTCTCCCTGACTATTGAAGCTATATCGACCGTCGTCAATACTACTGGCTTGGGTGTCAGTGGAGATCTTCTTGTTGACTACAACGTATAGCTTTCCATTGGGAACACCTTCAATATTCAATGAATGGGAAACAATCATGTTGTCGTTGCCCGCCAATATCGAATTATCGGTTGCTGGGTTTTCTGTTCTGTTGATTATCCAACCAAACTTTTGTAACTCACGAATCGTTTCGGCGTATTCAAATAACGTGCGATGACCACGATGATCAGGCCCTACCATATTCGATATTTTCAAATTGCTGGTCGCATCTTGATCAAGTACGTCGGCACTCCAGGCCATGATTCCGTGACTGCCATTTGCAATACTTAACCAAACTTGAGCCCGAATGGCATATTTGGGAGCGTAATAGTTAAACCCGGGTAAGCTAATATCGAGTTCTCCGTCGTCATTAAATATTATTTGGGAATTTCCGGAAATTACAGATAGAAAAGTTTGTGGTTCAAGCTTATTTTTCCGAAATGCGATGATACCTTTATTTTCATTATTGTTGAGATCGGGGTTATCGAATAAATTTAATGCTTTGTTAGGATTAAACAAATAAGTTTCATCTCTCGCCATAAAATAGCGATCACTGCCCGTCAATATAGGGACATTGGTTTCGTATCCGGTGTAGTTGTCTTTAATAAACTGAGCTGTTTGAGTTTTGTTATGAAGTAGGAACAGTGGAACGTCATTAGTTCCACCTTCCTGTACGACGTTATAAATAATTTTTTCATAATAGTTCATCAGAAAACACATTTCATCCACTCGGACTCTGGTTTCTATTGTTCCATCCGCAAGAGTAACCGTGTAGTTGGTCAAGCATGGTTGTTCGATACTTATTGGATTATGGTGTGGTTCTTCGTTGACGCTATAGGCTAAAATGTTGGTATTATTCGACTGAAACTCTTTAATTTTACGTCCCGCATAATATGCGCCATTAACACACCTTTGAGAGCACCAGCCTTCTAGAGTCGGCCCCGCGTCATTTCTATTAACAAATGAATCGCCAATTTGCCAGATTACTTTTAAATTGTACTTTTCTGCTAATGCCAAAAATGTTGTAGTGTCGTCTCTGTCCTTCATTCGGATGTCATCAGTATGAATCAGGTTGACGCCCAGTTGTGACAACCATCGAAAATGTGCCTCTAAACTGGTTTTATCCCAACCTTGGCCATCTCTCGGATCATTTCGAGTATAAGTGGGTCGGTACATGTAAACCCCGGCGAGAAAGACTTCTCCATTACGGTCAGGTGCATCAATTCGAAACCTACTTTTGTCTAAAGGGGCGGCAACTACTTTTCCCAATATTGTTATACTCACTAGAAATAAAATATATACAGTGATGCTTCTTAAATTTACCATTTTTTAGTAATCATTCCTTTTATTTATAAATAAAATTTCGACCCAGATTATAAAATGGATCTAGTGCTAATGTGAACGAGTAAAACAAGAAATTGCAGCCGACTGCATAAAGCGGCGGCTGACTTCGGGGTAGAACTTTTGCTTATGGATGGTGCCGCATAACAATCTGCATAGCAGCAGGCCACATTTATTTATGCGACACAATGCCCCTTGACAGCTATCTTCTTAAATAAATGCGGTGATGCAACGGCGCTTGACGGATACTCACCAATACGATTTTGAAACTCTGGATTGGTAAAAGCATTGCGGAAACTTTCAACACTCTCCCAAACTGCATAGTTAATATAAGTAGAACTACCGCCTATACCTTTATGCATTTGTGTTGAAATATAACCTGGTTGCTCTTTCATAAAATCCGCATCATGAGACCATGCAGAAATAAGAGCATCTTCGTCTGCTGGATCAATTGTAAATACATTAATGAGAACGACAGAACCATCCTCGTTGGATTGTATCTGATCTGCAATTCCTACAGCATCGTTAAGTTCTTTAAAAGCAACCATTCTATTTCTCCTTTATCTTTTGATTTGGCGTTTTAACAGCTTATTGGAAATCTTTTTCTCTCAATTTTTCTATTTTGGGGAAGTCTTAAGTTTCTTTCGTCGCAATTTGCCCGTCATTACTAAGCCGTCTCGCATGTTCATGCTCATCAATGTCAGATTGATGGCTCCTGCCAATAACTCGACAACTTGGACTGTATAAAATCTTGTATCATACAGCCCAGAAGAAGCCCATTGATTCAGAAATATCGCACAAGGCAACAACACAAGTAAGCCGTTCGCAGCGATGAAAGGCATTCGCTTTAACTTGCTATCAATTAAGCGACCTTTCCTGGTTTTCGCACGGGCAAAACCAGTGCCACCTGTTATCGCTAATGCAGGAATAAGAATAAACAAACCTGGCATCACAATTAAACTTTTTACAGTCGCAATGGCTTCGTGCGATCCGAACAACTCAACGAAAACAGTCATAGTAAAAAAAGAAGCAATGCATAAAGTTGCTACAATCGATGCGACAGGATGTATTTTATTCTTCACTGTTTTATTCGCTTTGTATAAAATGACAACATGTTGACACTATATACATTAATTACAGATTTGACAACATGTTGTCGTAAATTAAAAGGGGCTGATAATGAAACACACAACTAATGGAAGCTTAATGACCGATATCATTCTGGAAACATTTAAGCTAAATGGCTTGCTGGTTTTAGAAGGCGACCTGTTAATTAATGACTTAGGACTAACAAGTGCCCGTTGGAAGGTACTTGGCGCATTGTCAAATGGACCTGGGCCAATGACAGTGTCAGATATTGCTCGAATGATGGGCCAATCAAGACAAGCAGTACAAAGACTATCAAATGAAATGATTCAGGCTGGTTTACTGGAAACTCAACCAAACCCAAAGCACCAACGTGCTAAATTAATGAAGCTTACAGGCAAGGGAAAGCGAGCCTATGAGCAAGCAATGCAAAAGCAGATACCGTGGGTTAATTCAATAGCGGAGAATTTTAAGGAAAAAGAATTAAAGTTAGTTTCTTCTCTATTAGAAAAACTGATTAGTCAATTAGATTCCTGATGCATTGAGTGTTCAAAAAACTAACGGACACTCTACCCACAAAAATGAGAAAACTAATTTCAAGAAAGAAAAGATAAAAAAATTCAGCTGCAACTAAACAGACACCCCGGTTTAGATCTTTTAAAAATCAAGGAGTTAAATAATATCGGCTAAAAGCTAACGACTAATAGTTAACACATTTACTCTAACATCACGATATCGTGATCAATGGCGATAAACTGGCTTAGTAGCAGTTGCTCATCTTTTAACCCTGTTGCTTTCCAGGCCGTTGCTTTCAGGCGCATCATCGGCTTAGTCAGTTGTCCGTCTAAGTTATATTGGTTGAGCATCAAGCTATTTTTATCAACGCTATAGATGGACCGGTCAGCAATAAATATTGTTCTGCTATTCAGGTCAGAAAGTTGTTTAGTTTCGGTTTTGTCAACGTCAACAGAGCGAGTAAAGACCTCTCCATTGGTGTTGCGAAAGATGATTTTGTTTTGCAAAACCCAGGCTGATTCTACTTGATTGACGCCATAACGAGTCAGCTTGTTTTGCTCCAGATTCAAGTGATACAACCCCCCAGGCTGGGGGTCACTTAGCGAAACTAAAAGTTGATTTTCTTTATACCAGGACAGAACGGAATAGATTGGTTTATGGGTGTTTAAATACTCTACCTTCCCATTTAAATCTGTAATAACTATTTTATCGCCGGAAGCCCACGACAATCGAGTTCCATCCGGCGACCACCTGTAGCTTTGGATAGTATTTTGAGTCGTTTCAAAACTCAATTGAGAAGCCTTACCATTGTGCCAAATCCACAGTTGATCATCGCCACTGCGATCAGAAATAAACGCCACCTTATCTCCGTTTGGTTGGTAGAGTGCTAGACGTTCCTGAGCTGAAGATCGCGCAAAACTCGAAAAGGGTAACGTGATGCTATTTAAGTCTGATTCAGCCTGGTTTAAATCTGATTCGGCCTGGCCTAGTTCTGATTGATCTTGTGCGAAGTTCTTTTCTCCGAGCGATGGCTTTTCTCCCAGGCTAAGCTGGGCAATATCGATATCTTTTTTACCTTGTACTGCCAACAAAGTTTGCTTTGTAGGATGTTTAACCACAGATATCAAATTGGTTGTCGGTGTTTGCACCCATTGTAATTGCCCGCTTAATGACATTTTATAGAGTCTGTTATTACTAACAGCGAGTAAATAATTTCCTTCTGGTTCAAAATTGCCGGCGAATAGCTGGTAGCGGCTCATTCCTGGTATGAGCTTGATCGTTTCACGGCTATAAACCTGGCCATTCTCATCTAACAACTCCAGTATGTTGTTAAAGTCATTATCGCGACTGATCACTGCAAAGCGTTTGTTTTTAGGGTCATAATCAAAATGATAAATGTATTGTGTTTCTGAAGTGTATAAAGAGCGAAGCTCTTTGCTGAGGTCGTTGTAATGCATTAATTGATATCGACGGTTTTCAGACTGTAAAAAAGCATATTGATGATTTGATAGTGCTTTTGGCGTTTGTAATTTGTCAGCCTGACATTGATGGCGAAAGTTAGGAATTTGTGGGGATGTTAGCGATAGGGAAAAGTCTAATGTGGCGAGGCTCCAGCACATTTGTTTGTCTATCTTGCTCTGCTGGTTATTATTTAGCTTGTCGCATTGGTTCTTTGCTGCAAATATCAGTTCGCGTCCGTCACCAGTAAAGCTCACTGATCCAAAAAAGCTGGGCTGAGAGGTTAGTTGGGTTTCTTTTCCGCTCGCCAAATGCTTTGCCCATATATGACTTTTACATGAACCCGCATAACGATTAAAAACCAGGTAATCTGCGTTAGGACTGAATACTACGTGAGACTCATGGGCATCAGTTTGAGTTAACGGTTTTATCTGGGTGTATTGGTTTTTTAGAGAATCCTGATTTTGAAGAGAGTCCTGGTTTTTTAGAGAGTCTTGGTTTTGAAGAGTGTTCTGATTTTGAATAGAGCTCTGATTTTGAAGAACGTCACTGTTAGTTAGAACGTCCCGATTGGGTTGAGTATCAGGCCAAAGCACAATTGCTAAAGCTGTCAATACAAAGGCAGTTGATATCAGCAGCAAACCAGGAAATTTATGTTTTCCTGTATTGTTAGCTTTAGTCTCTGCCTCAGATCCTGATTGAGCAACAGGCGGTGATTGCCAGCGTACTTGTGCAAGTAGTCGATAACCAATTCTGGGGTGAGTCGCTATTATCGTCGGAGATTTGGCATCATCTCCCAACTCTTTACGTAATATAGCGATACAACGCTGCAAAGCATTGGGGACCACTTCAGCGCCTTGCCAGACCTGCTCCATGATCTCCTGGTGAGTCACTACTTCGTTTTGTCGCTGGGCTAAGAGGAATAATACCTTTAGAACTTTAGGCTCAACCTGAGTTTGGCGGTCACCTTTTATTAAGACAGAACGAGACACATCAATCTGAAAATCATTAATGTAAAATATCGTTTTTTCTACCATTTGCTCGTTACATAAGTAAACCCAGGCTCGGAAGTGTATGCGCAATTAAATTAACTGTCGAGAATTAAGGAACCTGAGTTTGGGAATAGAATCGCCGTGAAGGCCATGTAATTAGCGACCATCAGCTATTCATCAGCATTTCATAAGCCTGTCTTTGTGGCCATCAGAGCCTGCTTTTTCATTAAATATGCCTTTTCGAATCACGACACCCTATTGGTATTGATGACTGGTATTGATGACCGGTATTGCTGATGGGTATTGATAAAAATCATAGTTAAAGAGTAAATGAAATGCGCAACCAAAATAGCTATTTAAAAAGACTGACGCTGGGGGCACTAATAATGGTGCTAACGAATTTCAATTCAGCGCTGCTGGCAGGCGATAGGGAAAACCGCATTATTAATAAGGCTGTTGAGGCATACGGTGGTGACAGGTTGACTCAATTACAAAGCCTGAGTCTGACGGATAAAATAAATCATTACTCCCAATGGCAAAGTGGTCACTCTTTACAAGGCCCAATGATTACCTACCTGAGTGAATACCGGATCGAATTAACTGTAGACTTGATTAACAAGCGCAAAGTATTTAAACAAGCCACCGCAAGGTTAGTCGGCAGTTCCGGTAGCAACGTACCGACCGTTACGCATCGAGTCTTTACTGGCGGCAAAGGCTATGCAGTCGATCATGCTTTACTGCAATATCAACCCGCAAAAAACATCAATTATGGCAATACAGATATGGGGAATAGCCAACTGCTGGACCCGTTGATCATCAGGCAACTCAGCCAAGACAGAAGCAACAGCGAGTGGACAGATATTGCTTACATTCAAGGTGAAGCCCACGATGTACTCTCCGTGAATTCAGGTACTGATAATGAATATGTCGTTTATCTTAATCAAAAAAATGGTTATTTGACTCGGCTGCTTAGAAAGCGAGGCCCGCAATTTCGCAGTTATGACTTTCTAGAACATCGTCAAACCCAGGGTATCACATGGGCTAAACAGCTTTTGGTGAGTACGGCAAAGAAGCCCATTTATCATACTGACTCCCGCAAAATCCGTTTTAATTCAGCCGAGGACCGCCAGTTCAACCTTCCTTCCGGCTATAAATTGCGACCAAAAACTCAAGCTGTGGATGTGTCACAACTGACTTTTAGGCAGTTAGCGAAGGGCGTTTACTTTGTGGGTCAAGACTGGGCATATACCTTGTTTATTGATGCAGGTGAATACTATATTTCAGCTGGTGCCTGGGGTATGGACAGCAAATCACATATCTGGCAAAAAGGATTGGATCTACTCAGGCAAAAGACAGGAAGTGACAAGCCGGTTGGACAACATATTGTGACTCATCATCATCATGATCATATGATGGGCCTGAGCGATGTATTGAAACAAGGCGTTAACTTAGTCATTCATCCATCGGATATTCCATCGGTTCAGCAACACCTGCCAAAGCCTTTGGCTGATGACCGATTTGTGCCAATTGCAGAGAAAAGCTACCTGGCCGATGGCAAGGTAATGCTTATCGATGTACCCAATAGTCACGCCAACCACAACCTGGCAATTTATCTACCCGAGCATAAACTTTTATTCACCGAGGACATGTTTGGCAGTAGCTTTCAAAAAGCCTTCCATTCTCGAAGCAGTTGGCCGAGTTCTGACACCTACCATAGGCTTGATGTGTTAACGAATAAACTCAATCAACTGGAGTTGGAGGTCGATCAATATGTGTCGTCTCATCATGCAAGGATACTGAATCAAGATGAGATAGATGAGGCATTAAAAATAAGTCGCCCTTCGAAAGAAACGCTGTTAAAACGACTATTTTTTTATTAGCAGAGACAGGCATAGAGAACTTGTTGGTACCGGCTAGACTGAAGACGGTGAAGCTGAAGAAGTGGTTTTTGATGTGGATGGCAACCAAATCAGAATGAGTATTAATCACTACTCTGGTGGAGAGGGTAGAGGTTATTACTTAGCTACGCATGCTAGATCAGTATGACGAGTACAAAAATGAAGTATTGGCTGAACTCGCAGAAACCAATGACAAGACATCCAAGTTTTAATTTATACATTACAGAGAGTATAAATTGGCTAAAAGTGAGGGTGTCTGAATTTAGTTCTAACTTTTAGGTGGGAGCTTCTTGTTTCCGCTGATATCTCTCTTTGTCTTCAAAAATTTGTCCTGCTCATGAGCCTCCGTATACGTCTTTAATAGAGACCCAGTGTTTCACGCATATCATAAGGAGACTCTTAACATCGGCCTAACAGCAGAGACTTAAACAACAAGCCTCTACTGATGGTGCACTCAAATTAAATAAATAGTGTGCGTTTCAACTAACGGCACATGGAACTATAGGTACTTCGATTGACAGTGACCGTCACTTTTTTCATGCTGATGACTATCACGGAATTATTCCAGGTGGCACTCTGAGTCCAGTAATTAAAGGTCACCATATCACCATTGTGGAAAGCGCCACCGACACATTGGCCAGCAAACCCGGCATTAGCACCTCTCTTATCGACAATGGGTGTAGCGATTATTTGCATGACCGCTTCCATCTCTTGAAAAAAACAGGAATCTTTCTCATCGACAATATTTTCACCAACTCTTTTATAAGGTCCCCAATTCCCGTTACGAGAAAAATATTTGCTAAACTCCGCTCTACCGTTTAGGGCACCTCTTGGTGGAGTTAGGCTTCTTTCAAGGTTCAGGTAAGGTTGTCCATTAGAAAAACTATAGTAAATCAACCCACCATCACTGGTACTGAGTTGGGTAAACTGGTTGTCGTTGAAAACCAGTTGTACACCCGCGCTGCCACCGATACCACTACGTCCGAAAGATACCCCAAGACTCAAACTTTTAATATCGGTATCCCCCTCGGAATAAACGGGTATATTACCCGCTTTAATTTGCTCTCGAATATAAATATCAACTTCATTTTTAAGCGCATCCAATGAACTATCCATCAATTCGCTGGCTTCCCCCTGAGTACAATCTGGACCGCTCGAAGCACTACCATCTGAAATAACCATTTTGGCCTTGGGAACAGGTTTGTTTCCGCCATTTTCCGCCTCAAACTCTGCTTCAAAATCCCTTAAGTTTTGTGCCACTTTGGCGCGCCCCTCTTTTACAATGCGAGAGAGTTCTTTCTCTTTCGCGTTTAATGGCTGCCTGACTATCAGAAGCCCGTTAGCACTTTTTGACGCGCGGTATTTGATAACTTCGTTAAGTGCATCATTCGCAAAGTAGTGAATTTCTGGACTGGAAGGCGGCACTACTTCTATCGTGGGTTCACATTGATCCCCTCGCGAGGCGAGCGCTTGCGTTGGGCTAAATTGACAAGAGGTCGGGTCCATCACACGGGTATATTGCGCGATAATGTTTCCCCTTAAAACACTATCACTGGTATTGCGTGCGTACTTCAAATAATTTTTGGCAAAGACGCCACTGGAGAAAAATAGAATGGCAATTATGCCGAATGCTGCTTTGATAAATGTTTTCATTATATATCCTTATTTCAGTTCCATATGTTAAAGTTAGAATCCTCTCAGAAAGAGGGTAAGTAAGATCCCCAAGGGGATCAAATCTTTTCTTGAGTTATTTTGATTTAATCTCCATGACCAATAAAACAACCGTTAAGAAATCTTTATCTTATTTTCTCAGCGTGTTTTCCAATGATTACCTTCTGATCAAAAAACGATGTCGAGAAACATTACTGCACCTTTGGCAATAAGCACGTAACTCTTCGATTTCCATTGTGCTATTAATATAAGTTTGTAGCAGTTTGTCTGAAAACTTTTTTTGTTTTTCTGCATCCTGCCAGACAAGCCAAGTGTTGAGTGTCGAGCTAAGAACTATGCCTGCCATCACACCAATATAAAAGATGCTAGATTTATCTATCCGTTTTAAAAAGCAATTTTGTAAACCGTTTAACATTGACAGTTCCTTTGTGTGATTAAAATTATTTTATCCTTGGTTTAGTTTTTTAAATCAACTAATTGATGCATTCGTTCTCTCAGAAAAACTCATCGAATTTAAAATGGCATTCAGTCTGTCATTTTCATAGTCGTTTAGCCCGCTCAATTTGATATTAATAAGCGACCGTGCGGAGACTACCGGAGGTTGCTTTAACTGAATCAGCTCACGAACTTCCTTTTGACACTGGTTAAGTTTTTTCTCTAACTGCTTAAGTTGTTCAAGACTGGTTAAACTCTCTCGTTTCATATTTACTCCCCATCGTGTTTCTACCTGACATAAAAGAATTTAAAGTCAGGCATTACGTCTTGAAACACATCGGCTAAAAAGTAAAGAAATGGTAAGTGATGAAATCAGGAAAACGAAATAAATTGAGATAAATATCGTGTTTCGTTTTTAATTCGTCTTAGTGAAGTGGGAACAATAACGAATTCGTTTAATATTCTTGCTGTAAAATACTGCTAATAAAGAAAGTGAGGGTGAGAAAATATTTTTGTTGATATCATTATTAACGATATCAATCCCAACTTGAACATCAATTGCCAATTCCCTGTTCGTTTTATTATCCCTTAGTACGAGTTAGTTATTGTTTTTGTTCTGACTCATTATTATTTTTGGCATTGCCTCTTAACGACTCTAACCATTTAAGCCATTCAGGATTACCCGTTTCAGAGTTTGATTGATCACTGTTTCCCGAACAATCAGGATAAGGGCTGCAGTAGTAATAATAATTTGCTGTTTCGTTTGATGATGATTCTGTTTGCTCAGACTCGTTTTTTTCCTCGGCCCATGAAAACGAGATACCTGTCAATGAGATAAAAATTAAAATTAATCGAATGGATTGTTTCACATTGTTGCTCCGTTTTACTGTCTCTTATATATTGTTGGGAACTCATATTATATACAGGGGAACACGGCACGGATATGCTGAATTTGTTGAAAAATCCTGGCATTGAAAAAATCGATAAAAAGAGGGTTTACTATTTTGAGTTTGAAGGATGCCGTTACTATCCCAAAACCGCAAAGCTAGTTGTTGATGGAACGGAAATTTTTCTGAGCAAGTATGAAAGAGAAATTCTTGAGTTATTGATAAGCAGGCAGGGAGAGCATATATCCAGACAAGAGATAATCGATATTCTTTGGAAAGATAGTCCATGCAATCTTAACACGTTTGGAAAACGTATTGACAAGCTGCGTGATTTTGTTGGCGATAGAGGCTTAGATAAAGACTTACAAATGATCCAGTCTAGCGCTCGCAATTACTTGTTTTTTCGGCCCAAAGTTACCCCGCATTATTACGGCCTTGCACCGTCGCAGCGCTCATTGATTAAAGGCGGTGTATTGTCCAGTTTGCTAACCGTTTCGTTAATTATTGGCTTTTCAGGCGCATTTAAATCAGAAACTTTTGAGGCCGTTGAACCCAAGTTACTCACCAGTTGGAAAGCTGGCTCTAAAAGACCAGTAGCATCACCTGACGGTAAAGTCATTGTCTATTCACGTCAGGCTCAAAATAGTTCTACCTGGGATCTGACCGTGACCTTGCGACATTCAAAGACCCATAAAAAGCTTACCAATGAAACCAGAGCATATACCCAAAACACCGAGCCAGGTTTCTCGCCATCGGGTAAACAAATCGCGTGGGTTCGTTCTGACTATAGAACCTTTTGCGAAGTCATTACCATTGATTTTGATACAACTTCGTTAAAAACCAGCGATAAAAAAACAGTCTATCGTTGTAAACCCTCGCAGCTTGTCCGTACGCCTCAATGGCTTTCTGAAACTAGCCTGTTATTATCGTCAAGGCTCGGGGTGGAGCCTTTCCAGGTTGTAAAGCTAAATCTTTGGACAGAAGAAGACACATTTATTACCGAACCCAATGACACTTATTACGGCGATTATAATATTTATTACCACACTGAAAGCCAGCGAATGGCGTATCTTCGCCAATCAACCGGCATAGGCAGCGAGTTAAGAGTTTATGACTTTACCACAAAAACTGATCAGTTAATTAAATCTTATGAGCATCCTTTATACTCTATCGCATGGCTGAATAAGGATCAGCTTGTGGCACAATCAGATGAAAGCTATGAAATTGTTAATATCATCGATGGGAATGTAAAAAGTACACCTGTTGTCTTTCAAGAAGTCGAACAACTTCAATATGTGTTTGCCATTGATGAGCGCACGATTGGTTTTGTCCGCGGCCCAACAATGGACAGGGAAGTAGTACTGCACGACCTGAACAATAATACAACCAATGATATGTTAGTAACCGTGTTTGACGAATATCAAGGCGTGGTTGTCAAAGGAAAAAATAACAGTATTGTTTTTTCACTGGTCGAAAACCTGCAACATCATCTTTACTACAGGGTTGGAGATAGAGTCACCAAAATTGCGGAACTACCAAGGAATGGCCGTGTGTTAGATATGGCTGTTTCTCCTGATGGCGAATTAATTGCTTACCTCTTAAGTAGCACTATATTTATTAAAAATCGGAAAGGAGAAATATTACATAGCCTTTCAGGAGTCACTAAAGGTTTTACATTTAGTTCTGACAGTCGCCACTTAGTAGTGAGTCAAAAAAACGAACAGGGAACCAGCCTTCTTAACTTGTCTGTGTTTGAAGATTTCGAGGCAAAGGAAATTACAAATGGATTTTTACCTAAAGCAGATCAGGACGGAACACTTTATTTTTTACGAAAAATTGATGATCAAGATTGGCTTTTTCGACAGACAGATGCCGGTGTCGAAAAAATTCTACCAGCACCTTTTTCAACGGTTCAATTTCATTCTAATCTGTATGATGTGATTAACCATTCATTGTTTTATATTGAAAATGACAACTTGACTCGGCTTGATTTAAACAGCGATGAAAAAACGGTGATTAAAAAAGTTAAGGGTGATCATTTCTCAATGAATTACGCGCAAGACTTTATGGTGTCAGTCCATACGGTGACAGCACAAAATAATTTGATTGAGTTTAAATTAAAGCATAGCGACGATCCTGAGTAGCGAACCAATATCACCCCCCCCCAGTTTTAACTTCTTTAAAATCAACAAGTTAAAGCGCAATGTTTAATGAGATCTGACACTCCAATTTAATTGCTTGGCTAAGAGTCGTGATGAATTTAGTTATTGGTTTAATGAAACGTTGTTAGGGAGAACCGGCAAGGATGGCCGTGCGCCTACCGAAGGGCCGAAATATCGCGGAGCGGTAGCGGCCGAACTGCACTGATATTAGCCGCACAAAAAGCAAACGCCTAGGTAATGATGAAAATAATCAGACAGTCAACAAATAGGTAGATTCTTATTTGACCCAACTTCTAAATAAAAGCACACCACTTCTCAATTATTTTTGATAACAAAGAGAAGGTTTATCGTTGGGCCAGAACCACCGCTAAAATTATTAAGTATGCCTTCCACACTTTATCTCTTTATGATTGTTCTGTCGTTTTTCTATTCTCTATTTTTTATATAAAAGTCCGCTAGAAATCTCAAAAATTAGAAAAGCTGAATGCAAATTATCCAGGACAAAATAACTTGCCGAAATTATTTTATGCTGGCATATTAAGTGCGCATTTAACAGTGGACAGTATCAATCCAGAATTGTATTCAGGGACTATCTCCTCTTGCTATTTTTTCAGCATTCGAACAGGTAGAAAAGATGAGGTTGAGCGTTTAGCTAACAGGGAATAATGGATTTCTTCATTAAAAATCTGATGGTCATATCTCAATAAGCCTAACAATCGATGTTGTCTTTTATCTCAATGATTTATTGATCAGATTAGATATATGAAAAAAATTAAATACGGACCAACTTTCTCTTGTCTCGCTTTTTTTGGGATTTACTTTTTAATAGTTACTTCTGTAACTGCTTCGGTTAAACCTATTCGCTTCGAACACTTTTATGATATTCCTGAACTGTCTAAATTATCGGCGACCGCAATTGTTCAAGATGACAATGGATTTATTTGGATTGCAAGTGAAACGGGGCTGTATCGTTTTGATGGATATGAACTCAAACAATATATTCACAATAACAATCTCTCCAACTCTCTATCAGAAAACTATGTATTTTGTTTGTTCAAAGATAGTTTAGGGACCTTGTGGGTTGGCACATCCGGTGGTGGTCTTAACCGATATGATTTTGACCAAGACCGATTTGTCCATTATCAATCGAGTCCCGATGATCCAACGACTCTGAGCGACAATCACATCAATGCTATAACGGAAGATCCTTTTGGATATATCTGGGTGGGTACTGCCGATGGTTTAAATAAGCTGAACAAAGTGACTGGAAAAGTAAAACGCTTTTATCAAGGCAAGGAGAAGGGGGGCTTAAGTGACAACACTGTTAATACTCTTGTGTCTGATAGCAATGACAATATCTGGGTGGGAACTAAGAAGGGTCTGGATAAAATAAATAGTCAGCTTGATACTGTCCAGGCTACCTATCAATTTGAAAATGAATTTTCTAAAGAAAAATATAATCCGGTTCTATCCATTTACACTGAACATTCAAATGATATTTTGGTAGGGACAAATGAGGGTATTTATCGCATGAAAGAGCGAGGGAATGAATACCAGGTTACAAATTTAATTGAAAGCAATCAAGACAAGTTTCTTAACTATAGTATAAACAGCATTACGATGGATGAGCGCGGCAATATTTGGTTGGGAAGCCGCAAGAGTGGGATCATAAAGGTCCAGCCTGGTAGTAAAGAGTATGTTCAATACACGCACCAATTAGGAAATACCGGTGGCTTGAATAGTGACTATGTTAATAAGCTATATTTTGACGGGCATAACAACTTGTGGGTTGCGACTGCTGAGGGGGTCAGCAAGTTAAGTTCAGTTAGCCAAAATATCGATTATTTTCCGCATACTGGCCAAGAAGGCGAGGTCATTTTTGACAAGGATATACTAGCCTTATTTGTCGACTCAAAAAATAACCTATGGGTTGGGACATTTCACGGTGGCTTGTATCAATATAATCAAAATCACGAGTTAATCAGGCAGTATGCACATAATCCAAACGACCAAAATAGTATCAGCCGAGGAGCAATTTCATCGATTGTCGAAGATGATAGTGGATTATTATGGGTTGCTACAATCGGTGGCGGTTTAAATCGATTAGATCCAAAAACGCATACTGCTACGCATTTTCTGCATAATGAAAATGACGATAATAGTATTAGCAATGACTCCGTTCATGCGCTCCATCGAGACGGGAAAGATTCTCTTTGGATTGGCACATTTAAAGGCGTCGATCATTTTAATTTTATGACTGGAGAGTTTACTCATTACTTATACAGCGATCAGGAACGTGCTGGTTTACAGGAAAGTACTGGCTTACAAGAAAATACCGGCTTAAGCGACAACAATGTCCTCGCGTTATTGGTTGATAGTAGAAACCGCCTTTGGGTCGGAACCCAAAAAGGAGGATTAAACTTATTTGATCAGGCTTCAAAGTCATTCACGCATTTTAAGCATGACCCTGATGACGTAAATACTATTGGTAGCAATTTTGTCAGTAGTATCTCAGAAAGTGAAAGTGGGTTAATCTGGATCGGAACTGTCAGTGGTGGTTTAAATTCATTGGATGTCGAAAACAACCTGGTTTCTCGATATGAAGCTCAAGATGGCTTAATTAGTAATAATGTCATGGCGGTATTGAATGATGATCACCATAATGTCTGGGTAAGTTCCGATTCAGGTTTATCAAGGTTTAATACCAACTTAAAACGGTGGACAAACTTTACTGCAGAAGACGGATTACAAGAAAATGATTTTTATCTTCGCTCAGCATTTAGGAGTAAAAGTGGTGAATTATTTTTCGGTGGGATAAACGGTTACAATCGAATCAACCCCGCAAATATTGGACAACCTGATAAACCATCTACCGTTGTGCTTACAGATTTTTTACTTTTTAATAATACGGTACTAGTTGACTCTAAGCAAAACGATTCTAAAAACAAATTCAAGTTAAAGCAAAACATATCTAATACCAAAAAGCTGGTTTTAACCCATAAAGATAATTTATTCTCTTTTGAGTTTTCCGCGCTAAATTCACGCAATCCTAAGTTGGTACAGTATAGTTATCAGCTTGAGGGGTGGGATGAGCAATGGCTGCAAACGAATTATAAGAAAAGATATGCCACGTACAGTAATATTCCCGCCGGTGATTATTATTTAAATGTCAAAGCCAAACAAGGGCATCATGACTGGGGAAAAACAACAACTATCGCGATAAAAATTTTGCCGCCGGTCTGGCGAACTTATTGGGCTTATTCGATTTATATCATATTGACCATAGGTTTGGTCAGCGCATTTCTATGGCTATATGCTAAAAAACGGAATGCAGAGTTTTTACGCCAAAAGGTGCAAAGCGAGCATTCCGCAGCTTTAAAAATAGCGGAAACTAAAGATCAATTACTGGCCAACATATCGCATGAGTTTAGAACGCCTTTAACGCTCATTTTAGGACCTCTGGATTCATTAGCCGAAAAGTCTGAAAGAGAACAAGATAAGAGTGAAATCTTACGCATCAAACGCAATTCACAACGGTTATTAGCGATGGTTGACCAACTGTTAGACCTGGCCAGGTTGAAGCGTAACGCTTCGACTGAGTGGCGGTATATCGATGTTTGGCAAAGTAGCCACTTTATTGTTGAGTCGTTTAGGGGAATTGCTCAGTCACGTAATATTAAACTTAATTTGAACCCTGATGTGAGAGTTGACTTGGGTGTTAATATGACGCCGGACTCATTTGAAAAAATACTGACCAATTTGTTGTCCAATGCATTTAAATACAGTCCCGATGAGAGCTGCATTAATGTCGAAATAAGTTGCGTTGATTTGAAAAAGGTTAAAATTGATGTAATCGACGATGGCTATGGAATTGCAAAAGAGGATCAGGCCCGTATATTTGAACGATTTGTACAAGTTAACAAATACGACAGTAATGGAGTCGGTGTTGGAATTGGATTAGCGCTCGTTAAAGAACTCGTTAGTTCTCACCTTGGATCAATATTTGTTAATAGCGAACTCATGAAAGGGAGTTGTTTTTCAGTTGTTCTGCCATTGGCTAAGGCGCCAGATAACAAAATTGGAGAGGCTTTACAAAGTGAAGCTAAACCGAGCGCCAATTACCTCATTTCCGAGCTGTCAAAATTAAAATCTGAATCACCAGTAGAAGTTAATACCGATACAGAACAAGACGCACAGAAAATGAGCATATTGATTGTTGAAGATAATCAAGAAATGCACCGGTATCTGCTAGATTGTTTTTCGGAAAATTACCATTGCATTTGCGCATCGGATGGTCAGCAGGGGGTCAATAAGGCGATTGAGCATATGCCTGATTTGATAATCAGTGACCTTATGATGCCGGTGAAAGATGGTTATCAACTGACCGAAGAGCTGAGAAACAATGAAAAGACTAGTCATATTCCGATTATGTTATTGACCGCCAAAGGCGACTTGAAAAGCAGGATCAAGGGATGGCAAGCGACGATTGATGATTACGTTGTTAAACCATTTAATCCAGTAGAATTGAATACACGCATCAAAGCATTGTTAGCAAACAGGAAGAAACTACGCTCTCTTTACGGCTCTGTGTTGGGATTTCATTCGCCCCTTGAGCTGTCCGAGGCTTCAAAGATGTCTCCTGCTGATAGTGCTTTTGTAAAAAAATTCGAGCAATGTATCACAGAGCACTATCAAAATCCTGAGTTAAATCGTGGCGTCATTGCGAGTAAGCTCTTTATGACAGAGCGACAATTAAATAGAAAGCTCTCAGCGTTAGTTGAGCATAACTTTTCGAGTTATTTGAGGAAATTTAGATTGAGAAAAGCGCTGGCATTGATACGGCAAGGGAGATCGATTTCAGAGATTTCCGAAAGCGTTGGGTTTGGTTCTGTGGCTTACTTTTCCCGTTGCTTTAAAAAAGAATATGGCCGACCCCCAAGCGAATATGGCCAGGTTAACGATAAAATACTTTTGGAATAATTTGAACGATATGATTGAGGTGAATGATTAATCGATAAAGCTCTCACACCAAAAGTGAGTGTGAGAGTATTACACCTTTTGCTATAAACAGTGATCAGCTTGTGGATCAAGATTACAAGGCGGCAAACCCTGAATGTATCTTGTCTTAGTCACTGAGTCTGTATGTCCTTGGTCATCAGTAACAACCATTTTCAAGGTTACCGTGCTTCCGATGTCAACAGGCCAATTGCCACCGATACCTGCTGAAGTTGTTGAAGTTGCACGCTTGACGCCATTCAACCAGAACTCCCACTTAACTATTGAGCCGTCTCTATCCGATGAAAAATCATTGATTGTGATATAACCATAACTATATTCGGCCGCTGAAAAATTGGCTTTTGGAGTATATTCACATTCTCTGACAGAAACTGTGTCGTAGTGAGAAAACGGAACATTAGCAGTACAAGATAACCACTTGGTAGAACCGTTAACATAGCGCAACTCTGTTAAACGTGCAGTAGAGCTCAGTTGAGGTGCAACAAATTGAGAAACAGTGTAAATCTGCCCGCCCGAAAAAGCATAGCATTGGGCATGACCTGAATATACTCGAACCTCAGAGGTTGTGGTTTTACAGTTGACTTCTTCATCGCCGGCAATTGCGCTTGAAGAGAAAACTACAGAACCAATTATTGGTAGTGCGATCAATGTTGCTTTTTTAAACTGTTTTAAATATTTACTAATCATATTAAATTTCCATGTTGTTTAGTGATAATAAAATTTGGTTTCGTTGTCTGTTACAAATTAATTAATCAATATTTCCTTTCACCTCCTCAAGATTGACTGAACCATAAAGTCATAATCGAATTGCTCTATGAAGCGCTTTGTGGCTCGGCTTATCAAAAATTAACCATCAACAATGACGATGTGTTCCATTTGTATCGAATTTATCGATTGTTTTTCGTTGAACAATCTGCCGGTTTGATTCACCGGATGCGGAAAAGGTTAATCGCTAACTTGTTAATTTGATTATTAAATTTGAGACAGAAGTTTGTATAAATGAGACAAACGATATTTTTATTTTTGTATTAATCAATTGCAGTTTTTAATCCGTCACTTCTTCTGTTTATGAGATTTATATTGTGAAATTCGCGAAACAAAAAAACTCTAAAGGAGATTTTAAGTGTGTGTATTCTAGTGACCAGGTTTTCGAATATTTATCTGTGCACAAAGAAATATTGCAAACTCAGATAAAAATTTCGGTGCAGTTAAACTTATCTTAAACCGATGAGAATAGAGTCAAGTGATCATTAGTGGTGATATTTCATATTCGCGCACAAGGATTACTGATAAACGGCATCTTTTATTTTTATCTCGAATTCAGGTTATTTACTTTGCGAATAAATCGCGATTCTTGTAGAGTTTCTTTATGAAATGGACACCTGAACAACTTTTACAGCTGCCCACAAAAGACGGTTTCTTTCTTCGCGGCGATAATATGAGCCGAGTAGAGACATTTGTCGCGGCCGCATTTGCTTTTCTTTTGACCATGGTTATGGTCGCCGGAAACGAAATTCCGAAAAGTATCGCAGAGTTTCAACTAGCTGTGCTGAACATTCCTGCATTTAGTGTGAGCGCCTTACAAATAATCTGGATTTGGTATGAACATGCTGTCTGGAGCCGTCGATACGGACTTGAAGATGCATGGACGATCGTACTTAGCGGCAGTTTGATAGTCATTGTGTTAACTTACGTATACCCACTAAAGGCGATGGCCGCAGGCTTTTTTAGCTGGATCAGTGATGGATTTTTCCCAAGTAATATGACAGTCAATTCAGAAGACGAAATTCGATTTCTGTTTTA
The DNA here is from genome assembly GCF_007004725.1 of Aliikangiella coralliicola. Taxonomy (GTDB): domain Bacteria; phylum Pseudomonadota; class Gammaproteobacteria; order Enterobacterales; family Kangiellaceae; genus Aliikangiella; species Aliikangiella coralliicola. The sequence continues at coordinate 371,484 of NZ_ML660160.1, forward strand.
CTTTTTTTCGAGTGGATTTTTTGCCTTAGCGCTCAACTTATGGGCAATGCATAAACTGGCGTTAGCCCGGGCCAGACAATTGCAATTGACAGATTGGGAAATTTATCAGACGAAAACGCAAGCTATGTCCTGGTTAGTTATAATGATAACTAGCCTGCTCTCTATTTTACTAACGACAATACTTGAGGGAAATACGATTGCCTTCGCTGGGATCATTTATGCTAGTTTTGGTATTACATTGACTTTATTGCATTCAATGAGAGCCAAAAACGCGCCGTCGCTTCAGGTAATAGAAAAAGCGATAGAAAGTTGAGTTGTTCCGCTCATAGAGTGTTTCGTCAAGTTTGACATATGACATCCAAGATGATGAATAGGGTCAACAAGACTCGATAGCGACGGTAAATCACTCCATTAAATGTCTCTCAAGGCGGCAACTGACGGCTACATTTTTAGCCGTTGCAAGCGGGGAAAGTACTTTTGTGTATCTTGTAAAACTACCAACACTTGAAGTACTACTTGAAATGTCGAACTTATATCTCCCGGGCAAATCATAGTAAACTAGCACTGCGACACCGTCATCAAGATACCATTTTCCTTTATAAATTTTTTCCGTCGTTTCTCTTTCCCCATTTATCGTGATATTTTGTTGAAACGAAGCATCTTTGTTGATTTGAACGACAGAATGATTAACACAATCTTCGGCGCTTTCGAATGTACCAACTAAATCAAGTTGGTAAGTCTTTTCGGCAGCGGCCAGCAAGTTACCCTCTTCTTTAGCGGTAAGTTTTAATGATTCAGGGAAAAGGTAAAGGCCGAAACTATCTTTGTTAAAATAATGTTTGCCTGAGTAATTGTATATTCCAGAGGTTACTGAAAAAAAGCCCAGATTTTCCAACGCTTGAGTAATGTCATTGATTTGAGACTGCTCTATCAGGGGCGCGTGAAACAATTGGTTGTTTTTGACACTGGCAGGGAAGGGATAGGTATTCGATTCGACACTGTAACCGGCGAATTGAGCGATTCAGTTATCTTTTCAACTTGTACCGGCTGGATATACCTGGCGAACAAATAAACTTTTTTGTTTGTCGAACAACCAGTTAACAGGAGTAATGCGACTAATATGCTGCTGAATTTCATCATGTTTCGATTATTAGTGAGCTAAATCGTATAATAATTGTTTTAGCTTCTTCGTAAAGCTTTATTGTTGTGTATGAATATTTAATTTTTATTGTTTTTGGAAGGTTAAGATTCTGCAATCGTATTATTCCATTTTCGCCCTGTGGTAGTCGGCTAGTTCATCAAGCGCATTCTCAAGGTGTTTGGTTGACGCTAAAACAAAAATTGGCATATTGTTGGTTTGCGAGCCGCTATAAATCGACTTACTGATTTTCCAGTGTTTTATCAGCTCATTTAACGAATAACGTGCTTGCCCTTCATATTTAACACTGCCTATCTTTTCAAGTTTCTTTTCAAATTCGCTGATGTTAGAGGAAACCTGGTTTAGCGTATTTTTGTCGCTGTGTCCTGCGTACATGGCAATATAATATTTATTGGCTCTCTCTATGTCTAAAGACATCCGTTTTAATTGGGTAAACCAAAAATTATCACCAGTGCCTTGCTCAAGATGCTTTTTCACAAAAAACTCAGCCACTTCGAGGTAGGTTTCGCTATAATCCAAAACCAGATTTGCATTGGTGACACTGTGTGGACTTAGGGCTACCTTGGATAATTCCTCATGGGTATTCAGCATAAATTCTTTTAAACCAGATTCCAGGTTAGAATTATTATCTACCTCCAGTTTGTTAATACTCTCGATTAGTTCATTAAGCGTGGCATTGAGTGCTAGTTTTGAACTTTTTACTAATACATCATTGTGTATATAGAAGTAGAGTTTGGCAATTTGTTGACTTTTCAGTTCGATATCTTCTGCCGCGGCTAATTGTTCAATATCACTATTTTTGGCTAACGTCCATTGGCCAAATAAAAACAATGGTATTAGAAAAACTAAAAATAAATTCTTTAGCTTCATTTGAGTTCCGACTCCTCTCTTTTTAACGCAAGTTCCAAATGACTCTTAATTCTATCTGACTTGACCTTCGCTAAACTCGGAATGTATCGACCGCTATTAGAGTTAGAGAAAATCTTAAAAACCATAAATTCAGATTTAACTTGTCGAAGTATAGTTTTTACCTCTTCTGGAACAATTTCCTCCTGCATCGAAAGTAGGGCATGAAGTTCCTTTGAAAATTTCTTCGCAATATCGTGAAACTCTTTTGTTGAGCCATGGCTTTTAGGGCCCCATGCTTTTAGCAGGTAAAGTGACGCCATTTGTCGTGAAAGAATTTCTAACTCAGATAGTTTTATGTAACTCTCACTCGCTCGACTATCGTTTTCATTAATCAATTGAAAGTCGATCGCCAGGCATTCTTCAATAAATTGATTGACCAGCAGCTTAAGCTCGTTTGCTTGAGAGTATTGAGGTGGTTGACTGGCTTTTAGCTTGATTGCTTTCCAGTGGGGAATTAGCTGAGTTTTATTGACAATTTGGGGATTTTTTTCGACTATCTTTTGAAACCCGGCAAGTTTGGAATCTACTGCGGTAATATTCGCTTTAATTTGAGCTGCCGACTGCTGGGGCTCAATCCCTAACCCTAGAAGAATGTATTCCTGAAAAATTTCTTCAGATAACATACAAATCTCGGTGAGTTCCTTTATCGGGTTATTTTTCGCTTTCACCGGAATAGAGCATGTGGCTGACACAATGGCACAAATGAAGAGTGATTGAAATAATTTATACATATTAATGCAACGTCTTTTAGAAGTGGTAGCTTAACGAGATGCCGGCGAGAGTTTGTGACTCACCGTCTATACGGTCTTTGGCGATGGACGGTGCGAGGCTGATTGAATTGGTAACGTGGATTTCATAGGCGAGGGAAAATCGAATAATATCTTCAGCATCTTTACCACTAACGTCTTCCTTGCCATATCCAATACCTAGTCGCCAGTGAGTTGCTGGAGAGTAGAATACATTGCCAATGAGCGAATTAATATCATGACCACCTTCGCGAGACTGTTCGATGGCCACCCCAACTGAGAAATTGGAAGCCACTAATCTTTCATACTCTAGACCATAGGTCGTTCGGTTTTCGCCGGAATGTCTGGTCTGTCCTAAGAACGTACCCAGGGTATTTGATGCATTCGAATTTGACGATGCGCAAAAGCTAACCATTACGACAAAAAAAATCGGAATTACTCGCTTCATTGAAACTCTCAATTAATTTTCTAAACTGAGATATTCTATTAAACTTGATGTTAAGAAAGCGTTAAGAAAGAAAGTTAATAGTTACAGTTGGGTATTAAATCGCTGATTTGTTATATTAAATGAGAAAAGCCTGTTTGAGCCTGTTGAATGAAACTACTACTTATTGAAGATCACGCAAATTTAGCACAAAATATATTTGAATATTTCGAGCCGAAGGGATACTTGTTGGATTGGGCGAGAAATGGTTTACATGGGATGGAACTCGCTAAAAATCAACCATACGATCTGATCATTCTTGATGTTGTAATGCCGAAGCTCGATGGTTTTAGCGTATGTAACAAGATACGGAATGAACTGGCGCTAGACACTCCAATCATATTTTTGACGGCCAAGTCGCAGTTGGTCGACAAAGTCACCGGACTCGATCTCGGTGGCGATGATTACCTGGTGAAGCCGTTTCAGCTACGAGAACTGGAGTCCCGCGTTAAGTCGGTCATCAGACGCTATCAAAAGACTGAGTCGCAGAGTTCGCTGGTGATTGAGGACTTAACTATCGATAAAGATACGCGTCAAGTTCTTAGAGGCAACCAGGCACTTACGCTACCACCTATTGCCTATAAAATTCTCTGTTTGCTGGCGGCAAATCGACATCGTATAACCACCTTTCGAGAAATTGAAGATCATATCTGGGGTGAAGATGTGCCAGAAAGCAGTTCGCTGCGTACGCATGTGCACACACTAAGAACTGCCGTTGATAAACCTTTTAAGACTGCACTTATTCATACAGTTCCGCGTGTCGGGTTAAAGATAGGTCGTGATGACAAAATTTAGTCGCAAAATTTTAAAGGCCAATTTAATGGTCGGGATAATTACCGCGGTTGTTTATTCGCTGATAGATTTCGGCTCTATTCAGTATCTTAAATATGAAATAGAAAATAAAAATAACTATCAGGAAGCGCTTATTTTATCCGAAATATATGATTCAATTGAAAACTTGTCACGCCATCAAACTGAGAGTTTTCTTCTTTTCAGAAAAAAAAGAAATACTAATAGCGAAATTATCCCGAAAGAGTTGCAAACTGTTGAAAATAACCTTGATGAGGTTATCTTTCAGGATAAATATTATGAGTTAGTGATAGTTGAGCGCGACCAATATATTTATTATTTTCTTTTTGATATCGAAGCAATAAAGAAAACTGAATTTTTTTCCTATTTGTCTCTGGCTTTCGGTTTGTCGATTAGCTTGATAGCTGCGCTGTTAATCAGTTTGAAACTAAGTGGCGAAGTCGTTAAACCGTTAAAAAAATTAACGATCGCCATTAAAAAAATGAAGGATTCTGATGATATTATGGCTGCCAATGACGAATCGGAAAATAGTAAGATTAAGGAGCTAAACTACTTACTTTCATCATTTCACCAATATGACTCGGCACTTAAAAATGTGATTAAGAGAGAACGCAGTTTTAGCGCTCACATGAGTCATGAGTTTAGAACACCACTTTCGGTGATTATGGGCGCAATTGAATTACTCGAGCAAGAACAGGAACCACAAAGTCAGAGGAATAGGCAGTTGATTAGAAGGCTATCTAACGAAGTCAATCAGCTAAGAGATATTTCAGAAATGATGTTGCTGATTACTCGAGCTGACGCTGACATCAATAGCGAAATAACTTGTTCAGAAGTTAGCCTGGAGGTGTTAGTTCGCGGTGTGATATCGAGTATTGAGTCGCAATATAAAAACTCTATGGGGCGAATCGATTTTCGAGTAAATAATAATCCATATACCGTTTGTTGGACTATTGCACTTTCAGTAATGGTTCGAAATATTATCCAAAATGCGTTAACTCACTCTGAAGATGCTCATGTCGAAGTTTATTTAACCGATTCTTATATTGAAGTTCGCAATCAGTTAAAGCAACACAGTGAGCTTTTTGCAGAAGCGAAAGGCGATGAATTTAACTGCGGTATTGGGTTGAAACTATGCCAAACTTTAGCAAGTTCACAAGGCATGAGGCTTGAGATAAAAGAAGTTAAAGCGACTGAGCTGATGTCTGTCGCTTTGTATTTTCAACCTGAGCTTATTTCCGATGATTGATTATTGAGTTGATTTGTTTGGGTGTATTGGTTTTATTTTCACGGGGAAAAATAAAAAGAAAATGGTTCGTATGTGTCACAGGAATAGCGAGTGAATAGATATTGGATTACTTTTTTTGTGATCTTACTAATCTGTGTCGTTAGTTTTCACAAAATCAACCAGTTTTACATCAATCATGCGCTTAAACTTGACGGCGAAAAAATTGCGCAAAGAATGGAGAACGTCATTGTCGACTCCATTCGTGTCATCGATAGTCTTCCTGCGTTGACAGAAGTTAAATGTAGTCAGCAGTCAATTCAGCTACTTGCTAATGTTGTATACGAGGCTGATTCCGTCAGATGGTTGGGTTTAAGCGATCAAAATGGTGACTATTGCAGTAGTTTGCCGTTAGATATCTCTCTAAACAAGTTTCAGAAGCACAAGCTTTATGGCGACTATTCACTAGCTACTTTAGACCAAAGTGACGGTCATTCTGAGCTGTTGTTAATTAAAGAAAGTGCTGAAAGTCTTTATGTTGCTGATCTAAATAATTTGTCTGTTAACACGCTCAATGACTTACCTTGTGAAAGTTGTGTTAGCTATCGAGTCACCATACATGGCGACCCACCAATCAGTTTTGGTGAACGATTGAAAGACAACTATGCTTATCGCTTTCAATTAAGAAAACGAATAGACAACCTGGAGATGACTGTCATATTTGAAGCAACTAATGAAATTTCTGAGTATTATTCGGGCGTCAGCTTGATTACAACAATATTGGTTTCCTGCTTTTTTTCTTTTGTGATCATCTATACGATAGAAAGATTGCTGAACTATCAAAGATCTTTTCGTACGATAATAGAAAGAGCTATTAAAAACGATGAATTTAAACCCTACTATCAACCGATTGTTGATTGTCGTACTAATCAGGTTGTGGGGGCTGAAGCATTGCTAAAATGGGTTGAGCCCGATGGAACAGTGAGGCCAACAAAAGACTTTATTTCGTATTTGGAACAAACCGGGCTGATAATTCCGATAACATCGCAGCTAGTCAAGAAAATAGCGGCCGATATTGCCACATTTGGCTGGGAAAACTGCCAAAAGTCGATTAGCTTAAACATTGTTCCCAAACATCTGGATAGTGATAATTTATTTGATGAAATACAAAAAGCGGTTAGTAATAATGGTATTCGTTTTGAAAACTTTTCTCTGGAAATTACTGAACGTGACAGGATCCCCAATTTACCGCACGCAAAGCAAGCCGCTGATCGTTTTATTAGCAATGGAATTAAACTTAAACTGGATGATGCTGGTACAGGATATGGCGGTTTTTCATATATCCAGGAGTTACAAATATCGACACTGAAAATTGACAAAATGTTTGTAGACACCATAACTTGCGAGAAAGATGTAAAGAAACCGGTGTTAGACGCGATAATTTCTTTCGCAAAATCATCAAGCCTGGAAATCATCGCTGAAGGTGTTGAAAGCGTTCGCCAACTAGACTACCTGAAATCAAAAGATGTTAGCCTTATTCAAGGATTTATCTATTCTGGATCACTTTCCAATGAAGAATTTAAAGGGCTTTTACAGTTAAAAGAAATTTCCGCTACGAAAGGAATTTAAAACTACCAACTGCGCTTCAACACATTAATTCCCAGCACGGCCATATCCATGCCGTCAAATACCGGAAAGCCCTGACGTTCAAACACCGCTTTGTATTGTTGGTAGGGCACTCCAGCGTCAATGACTATGCCAATCAGGCGACCGCTGAATTCCGTTAGCTTTTTTAATTTTTCTGCGAAGGCTTCAGCTTTGGATAATGAGTGGGTATCTAACTGTTCGGATAAAGGTACCAATCCCAACATAACCACTCCAGCGCCAAACTCAATCATTGATTCAACACAATCATAATAAACGGATTCATCAGCCATTGGCGTCAGGTCAAGAGGATTCGACGGTGCGACTAACCCTTCGAGCTGATGACGTTTTAAAATTTTGTTGAGCCGTTGGAAATTATCATCGTTAAACTCGTAAAGCCTACCGGAATCGTTGTCTCCTAAAATGTCCACACTACCGACAGTTTCATAACCAGCGTTAGTCACAATCGCCAGTTTGCCCAGAGTATGCAAGTCTGGGTAGGCAGCCATCCATTTAAACACGGCGTTGAATTGATTGAAGGACTCAACCAGAACCGCTCCGGCTTTATGCAGCAAGCGTTTTTGTAAATGATAATCACCGGTCATTGCCCCTGTGTGTCCTGCTGCGGCAGCCTGGCCTAGCGCTGATCGGCCGCCTTTATAAATAATCACGTGGCGGTTTTCTGCGCGAAATTGTTTAACCAGCTTGGCGACTGCACATACGTCGCCTTCGGCAAATCCTTCTACATAAAGTCCGAGGACGCGCACCGATTGATCTCTTGCCATCAGCGCCATAAAGTCAGATAACTTCATATCTAGTTGGTTACCGATTGAAAAGCCGTATTTCAAACTCAAATTACAATGGCGAGACAAGCGAGTGATCAGAAAAGCACCGCTTTGACTGATTAGTGCGACTTGAGAGTCAGGGTTAAAATTGACGTTAAGTTTTCGTTGGGGAATAAACAAGCTATTGAGTTTAAGCGGCGAAAGTAGCATGCCCAAACCATTGGGACCGACAATCGCCGGGCACCACTGACCTGAAGCTCGCCGATCTTTTATTAGCCGAGATAAACTTTCGCCGAAACCGCTTTGGTCCGCACCGTCTCCAATTCCGCCTGCAACAATATAAATGGCCTGCGCCCCTTGTCCTTGAGCGCATAATTCTGTGATCATTTCGACACAGCTTTTCGCCGGTAGCGCCAGAATTAATACATCGACCGGATGTTTAATCAGGCTGGCGACATCTGGAACACATTGGATACCTGCAAAATGAGACACGCCCGGTTTAATTACCAAAATATCATCTTCACTCAACGATGACTGGCGAATATTTTCCAGTATCAGACCACCGACACTCCCTGTTTTGGCGCTAACGCCGGCAAGCGCAATCCTTTTCGGGTTAAGGAAGCTTTTATCTTCAAGTGGAACTGGACAAGGCTCGAGGTGCTTGTCCTGGCACGATAGGCCGACACCATCTAGTGCGATGATCTCACCCGAGTTATCAACGACAAAAGGATTCACTTCAAGAAATGTGATATTTTTTTCTGCCATCAAATTATCAAGTCGCCATAAAGACTCAAGAAAACTCAATAGTGTTTGTCGATTAAGTAATGGCTTTTGCTGTCGAATTTCTCCCAGTAGAATTTTTCCCAACCAATGGTTCTCAAGCTCCTCTAATGCTTCTAATGGGGTGTACACAGAGGCGGGCCATACAAGCAAAGATTGTTTCAGTTCTTTCGCCCAGGCTTCGGTTAGCAGGCCGCCGAATCCCAGGCTGATAACGGCACCACAACATTTATCTCGTTGCAAGCTGACAAAAATTTCGCTTGGTGCGTTGTCTGCTTTTTGAATTGCAATCTTTTCGGTAATTAAGGTTCCTAGCCATTCAAACTTGGCAGAAAGGTTTTTCTGCATCTTAGCGTGTAGACACTTAATCTCTTCAAGCTCGAAGTCGCGAAAGTGTAAAGCGTCATTGTCAGACTTATGCCATAGATCAGTGGCCATACCTTTCAGTACGACAGGTTCTCCCGAGTCGAAAGGGATATCAGAAAAATCGTTGTCGACGAAACAATGTTTCGGCGTTTTGATACCGACTTGCGACAACAGGCTATAGACCTGATGCTCGGCAATAAAAGTTTGGCTCATTTCAATTAGTGCATAGTGATTGGCGTACTCCGCCACGTTAAATCCTCCTCTGAATATTAGCCTTGTGTGGTATTTGTTGCTCTGATTTAGATCAAGGTACTGGAGGTAAAGTTTTGAAACTCATCGCTAGATATGTTGATATGAAGAATGTTTGATTAGAAAAGTAGAGCTGAGAATTATCAATCGCTCGTGTCGAAAAAACTTTGAGTGAGCCGGACTCTGAGGAACTCGAAAAATTTAAAGGCCAGGACTCTGTCAAAAAATTATTTCAAAACAATCACGAGTTTTCTTCTCGATTGGCGTAAGTAATTACGCGTCATAAGGCTAGTTACTTAACAGATCTTTCGTGATAAAAGAAAAGAACAATAGGTGTTAAGGCTCTTTCTCTAAATAATCAGCTTTCCAATATTCCTCATCTTCATCAGAATCTTCTACGCCTTCCCATTCATAAACTTTGCGCTCAGGTTTGGGATCTTGATCGCGAAAGATTATCGCGCTTAGTGCGCCACCGATTGCTCCAAAAAAGTGTGCTTCAAATGATATCTTCGGATCCCATGGCAATATTCCTAACAGTATACCACCGTACATAAAAACGGCGATAAACATCAGTGCGATAGATACTTTATCTCGCCGAATGATCGAAGCGATAAACAGGAAATAAAAAAATCCGGTAGTTAAGCCGCTTGCGCCGAGGTGGTAAGAGGGACGGGCAAATAGCCAAACACCTATGCCGGAAATAAGCCAAACCACCAGCAGGGTTTTCCATTTTGAAGCCGGGTAACCATAGGACAGTAGTCCACCGAGTAACAACATTGGCAAACTATTGGCCATCAAATGATCCCATGAGCCGTGTAGTAGCGGTGCGAATATAATACCGAGTAAGCCTAGAGTTTCCCGAGGCTGGATAGTCAATAAGTGGAAGTCGAGTGAAAACAATTCTTCGGCTGATTTAATTACCCATAATATTAGGGTGAAATAAAGAGCCGGTTCAAAGTGTTTTAGCCAGTGTTTTGATTTGTTCATTTAACCAGTATTGGGGCGAAATAGCGAAAATCAAATATCTCAGCGAAAAATATTTATAGCGGTGTTAAATAACTAACTAAGTTCAAAATAAAGATTTGGGTGACGTATTAGCTGATAAGGTATTTAAGATTGCTTTTTACTCGGTCAAAAAAGTAACTAACTTTATAAAACAGCGTAACGAGGAATTACCTTATAAAGCTAAAAGCAAATACTCGAGCTACGATCCAAGAGTTGAAAAAACTACTCGAAAAGAGCCCAAGCATCTTTAACTAACGTGCAACAAGCAAATAATTATGGGATTTCATGGCCCATGCAAACATAGTATTGTTCAATGCATTCAACTTTATCTTCGTCGCTGCTGGCTTGTGCTAAACAAGCTTGTCGCTGGCTATAGCAATGCCAGTTTTGCAAGCCCAGATTGTTTGATGTTACTGCTACGCCATTTACAACAGGTGTTGCCGATAGACTACCTAAAAAACAACCCATTCCAACAATTGCTAACTTCAATAATTTTTTGGTTTTCATTTTTATTCTCCACTAATTAAAAAAGCCCCTTGTGGGGGTGGAAAACCTACCAAATGGGGCAATGAAACTAGTAGCAGATGAGTGACAATTTATTTTTCTTTTTTTTAATTGAGTGACATTGAAAGCCTAAGCTCTTGAAATAAAAAGCGATAGGAAAAATTAAAGAGTTATCTCAATTTTTATGTGATGGAAAATAAATCTCATTTAAATATTTTTTATTCTATAAGCTTTTGATATTTTCTTTGTGATATTTTTCGGGTTACTTACTGTGTTCCATTTCGACTTAGTGCTTTTATCATACCTCGCAATAAATTGACTTCTTTAGCCGATGGCTCAGCGCGATTGATGAGTGTTCTCAATTTTTTTAAGGTATCTGATTGTTGCTCGGGGCGAATGTAGTTTCTTTCAATTAATAATTCTTCCAGATGCGAGTAAAAATTATTGAGTTCTCGCTGGCTGACTAACTTGGGAGGTTCGGATGTCGTGTCTGCTTCAGTTTCGCTAGTTACCATATCTCGGTCTTCACCCATGGATTTAAATAATTCATAACATACAATTTGAGCTGCCGCAGAGACGTTTAAAACACTGTAGTCCGAATCACCAGGAATAAAAAGAATCTGTTGGCACAGATTAAGCTCGTGAGAGCTCATTCCATCGCGCTCACCACCGAAAACAATGGCCACTTTTTCCGCCGGGTTTTGCTTTACCCACAGAGCTGCTTCTTCCGCTGATTTTTGAGGGCGGGAAAAACTATGAGTTTGTCGTGCGCTGGTTCCAAATACTTGAGTGCAGTCCTCTATGGCTTGTTCGAGAGAACTTACCACTTTTGCCTGCTCAAGTAACTCGACCGCGCCAGCTGCGCGACTTGTTGCTTCAGTATCAGGGAAGCATTTTGGGTTAACCAAAACTAGCTCTTTGATCCCCATGGTTTTCATGGCACGCGCTGCAGCGCCGATGTTGCCTGGATGAAAGGTATTTAATAATACAATACGTATTTCGGGTAATTTATTTTGCACGTTTTTATCGAATTGTTTGTCAGAACACTGTGATCTTAACAAAGCTCGTACTATTGTAAAGTAGGGAGCCTCGCTAAAACTATCGACAATTGTTGAATGAACCCTGAATGGAGAGTAGAGTGAGGGAATCTCAGTTTACATAGGCGGAAATCACGATGAAAGCTGTTTGGAATGGTCAGATAATAGCCGAAAGTAACGATACAGTGGTGGTCGAAAATAATCACTACTTCCCCGCATCTGCACTTAACAATGAGTTTTTCAAGGCTAGCGATACTCACACTCACTGTCCGTGGAAAGGAGATGCTAGCTACTATTCGCTAGTTGTCGACGGAAAAGAAAACCAGGATGCTGCATGGTATTATCCGGACCCTAAGGATGCCGCTAAAAATATTAAGGATAGAGTTGCATTTTGGAAAGGGGTCGATGTTGTTGAATAGCAACAAAGCTAACAAAAAAATTAGTTTCAGGGCATCTTACCTGAGTATTTTTCCTTGGGTAAGAACAGAAATCACTCTAGTTTGAATATCGGCTAGTACACTAGAATAATTTTAACCTCCGGAGTGAGTCAAGGTTTAGATATCGTCGGAGTGGCTTATGATATTATTTTCTTTTTGTCCTGGTATTTTACGTCTTAGAATTGAATCGGTTATCGATTGTATCGTCAATTTACCAATTATCTCGCCAAATAAAACATGCTTACCGCAATAATGTACTTCTGGGCCGGTTGGAGATGAAATAATGGCAATTGCGTCGGTGCCTGTTCCGGTAGCGAGGTTTTGAGAAACTGGGCTGATAATTTGCAATGATTGCAATGCGGCGGCTTTAGCTTCCGTTGCTATCATCATGGCTTCTACCATGGCCGCTTGACTTAGCTTGGCAGAAGTAAATAGGTTTAGGTTAATCGTTCCTGGTAGTAACTTGTGGGCAAAAATATTTTGAGCTTCAGCGACATCTCCGGCGCGTCTGCTATTAGAAAGCCCCACGGTAACCGCGACACCAATTTCAACACCTTAACATACTTGTCGCTCAACTCTAAGTGAATTCATTGAGGCGGCTGTCATCATTCCAACTGACAGGCCGTGCCAATTTTGGCGATTGCAATATTGCTGAATGCTTTGTTGCGGTGTTAGATCAGGCGTTGAATTTGAGCTAACTTTTAAGTTGACCACCCGATTAGCATATTGAAGTCCGCCATTGAGTACAGCAGAGCTTAAAACATATTGTGGAGTTTCAAATTCAAGCAGAGAGTGATATTGGGTTTTATTGATTGTTATTAAAGACATTATAGTGGTTAAGCAAGCGCAAGCGTTTATGCGATCAGCTTAACATAATTGAATAAGCTCCCAAAGAGGTCACTTTCTTTTCAGTTGAATTGTTTTGAAATGGAGGGTAGATTGAGTCGACTCGGGTTTATAACTTTTCACGGATTCTTTTATGAACGCAAATAGCTATGAAAGCAAGTAGCTATGAAAGCAAGTTGGCATGGTTTTTACGCTGTTGAGTAGCTACGCTTAAGGGAATAATGTGATTCATTTTGAACAAAATAGTGAACCTTTAATATCATTTTGTGAAATAATAGCAGTTTGAAATATTGGGAATATAATGATGAAAACGTTGAAGTTAGTGGGATTATTTTCTTTGGTCGGGGTTATTGGTGGCTGTCATTCTGTTTCTCAGCTCAATCAAATGAGAACCAGTGAAACGCCGGCTTATTCTTGTCCACAGATTTACGCTGCATTTAAGGCCTATGATGCCGACCGCCAGTCTGCAACCGCGATTGCAGAGCTTTCCGGCATGGTTAATGTCAATTCGGCGGAGGCGGGGACAGGCAATTACTACCAACGCGCAAAAATGGCAGCCAATATTGCACTAATCGCACAAGGCTGTGAGCCGCTCTCCTGATAATCATTTCAGTAGACGATTGATGCGAAGAGCGTATTTCACCGGCTGGCGATAGCGACTGCGGATTTAATCGCTTGCCGGGTGATGGTCAAAACTCAATACACGCTTCAATTTCCATTGCCCATCTTTTAAGAGCCATAGATGGGTAAATTTAGCAATGCCTGTTTTATACAAAGTCTTTTCAGGTTCTTTAATATAAAACTCGTGCACGCCGTTCTGAATTGCGCCATATAAAACGCCATTATTCTTGAGTGGGAATATTTTCATACTTCCTGGAACCAGTTTACGGATTGGCTTTTTATCTTGATTTGAACAGATATTATCTTTAACCGCTTTAAGGAATTCCGCTCTGTTCTGATGGCCCGCTATGTCGTGATAAAACTCTAAGTCCTCGGCGATAAATGGTTCAAATTTTTCTATACGACATAAGTTAAATCCATCTTCGAAAAGCAGGGCATCTAACTTGCGCATTTGTGAGTCTAATTTTGCCTCATCGTTACTTTGTGCAAATATTTGAGAAGTAAAGAGTGAGATGATAATCAGGAAGGTAATTTTAAAGTGTCGTTTCATTTTATTAGCCTTTGTTTATTTCGCTGTTCTTATTGGACAGCTCGGTAAGAGACTAAATTGTTTGGCAAAATCTGTGCCAGTTGAGTTTTACCGGTTTGTAACGGTTATGTGATGGTATTCATAAAATGGTTGGCAAATCAGACCAAACTCTGGCGAGTTTCTTAATAAAAGATAAAGAAACTCAATTTAAAGTCTCAGGTTGTTCGAGCAGCAACTCAATTGACTATCAAATAAGCAAAATTTATGCGGCTTTAATGAACATTGTGCTTACGGTGTTTTTTTAACAAACTTTGGTAGTCTTTATCCGAATTGGGAAATAGTTTTCGCATTTCTTGCCACAGGATTATTGCAGATTGCCTGTCTCCCATTTTAACAAAACGATCGGCATATCCACCCATAAAATATTCTTTAAATCTGGTTTTACTCAGTTGCCAGTAGGGAATGGCTAAGTCCAGTCGATTCATGCTGGTATATTTATGGGCCATGCTGGTGAAAGCATCTTGAATAAATTCGTTTTTAGATACTGTGCCGTATTTCAAATCTCTATTTTTTAAATATTGCTTTAGTTCAGCAATATCAAAATTCTTTGTTTTTAAGTCTGCCCGAGCCGGAAGTCGGTAGTCACTAAAATGTTTTCTCAGTCCATGGTTCAACCCAACGGTAAACACTGACATATGGCTGTCCATCGGCATAGAATGATATTCAAAAGAAAGAACATTTTTATCAAGTTTTGATGCCGCTTCTTTTAGCATCAGCTTATCTATCGGGTTCTCATCACCGTCGATAATATGCAATCGAGCGGACAGTGGTTTTAGATTTGCATATCGGTTTTGTACCTTTTCGATAAAAGCCAAGCTAGGATAAATTGGAGATAGCGAGAGAAATAAATTGAAACTCTTACTATCTACCGGAAGGGCACCGCTGACAAATGCACCGGCATAGGAGTGGCCGACTAAAACTCGATTTGGCAAAGTTCTAAATTTGCCATCGATGAACGCAGGCACTTCTCGATTAACAAAAGCCTCAAATGGTTCTGATTCAACAATCACATCCTTGTACCATTCATTGCTTTGAATGCCGACCACAATTGTTTCAGGAATACCTGCCGTGGCTTCTATCCTGGTAATAAGTGCGACAGCCTCCTGATAAATGTTGCCGCTGAAAAACGAATTGGCATCCAATACATAAACAACAGGATAGCTTTTTTTACTTTTATCGTAGTTCTTTGGTAGTCGGACAAATAGAGTTCTCTCTTGTTCGAGAGCTTTAGAGGAAATTTGATATTTCGTTCCAAGTTCAACAGTCAACGGTGGAATAGCACTTTCAGCCCGTGATAGTTGAGTAAACAAAACCGAGAGAAAAATGACAGAAGTGGCAACGTATTTGCAAATTGTCGCGTTTTTTAATTTTATCATTGTGAATTTCATAATTTCGAGTTTCATAATCAAACCTGACGCTCTATTTATCCGTTATTAATCCTGGTAGCCGAAAATTCTACTTTCCCGTTCAATCGAAAAGTTAGCTGAGTGGGCTTGTCATTCGAATCAAATTCAAAATCGATTCTTTCTTGCTCATTCCAGCCGGCAAAGTCGAAATGCTTTTTTGAACGGGCCAATAACATTGCAGTAAAGGTCTTGTCTTTAAAGGCGTGAAGTTCATCTTGGTGGATAAATATTTCAACCTGACTACCATCCTTTAGTCGATAAATTCCTGTGTAGGGAGTAAGCTGAGAACGGGACAAACTAATGGCAGATTTCTCGTCGGCAAACATTGTATGGCTCACTCTTGCAACAAAACGCTCTTTGGTTAGCCAGTCCGGGTGTTTTCCACCGTGAAACCATAGAATCAATGCTTTAATCTTGGCTGTATTGGCGATTTGCTCAGGAGTGTGACCTTTTGCGGAAGAGGTCAAAATGTACTCAAACCATTGCTGCACTTTTTGATCATATTGAATCACGTGGTTTTTATCAGCCAAAGCAATATGACCTGGCACTACAACTGTTTTTTCATCAGACAGTGATAGTACCAGATCAATAACATCACGATGACTACGCATACCTCGTACACCGATGTTTGGCCCCCAATTAGTCGCATGGTTGTCGCCGGTGAAAACGATATTACTGTTTTTAACTTGCACGATGACGTCATTCCAGGTGTGAGACTTCACATGGTAGAGATTAAAGATTTCGTTATTGAATTTGAGCGTCATTTGATCACGAAACTGGATTTCTCTTTTAACACCTTCATATCGCGTGTTAGAGCCTGAGAGGTATTTCAAAAAATTGGGGTAAATGACGGTTGCGCCAATTTTAACCAGTTCTTCATTACCTCCGCGATGATCACGATGTTGATGGGTATTAATAACATACTTGATAGGCTTGTCAGAGATAGTTCGAATCGCTTTGATTAACTTTTTACCAGTTTTGATATTCATCGCATCAATCAATAAAATACCATCTTTACCAACACTCATGCCCACATTGGCGCCGAGTCCATTGCCACCATGCAGTACCCAGAAATGCTCATTGATTTGATTAAAAGTAATTTCAGGTGGCTTTTTTTCTTTGGCGAAAAGGTTGAGGTTGATCGCCAGTGAGATGAGTAATCCGATGTGAAATAGTAATTTTAGTTTTTGAGTCATTCTTTAGTCCTGTGCTGGAGTTGATAACGGCTATTGTCTATCAATCAATCATCTCAACAAGGTCTTACGGCTGAGAAAAAGCTGATGAATTGCTGATGGCTTGATTTTACTGCGCTTGCGGCTAATAATCGGCGTGGATAGAGTGCTTGTTATCGGTATAATTTGCTGGCTTTCGAGGTTCTCGACCCCTTGGTTTTTTTATCATTACCTAAATCTGTGGTTTATTTGTTCTATGAATGAGTTTTTTGTTGGCCAATTTCGAGTTGATATGGGTCGTTCCCAAATTGTCGCGCAAGATGCGATCGTTTCAATGGAACCCAGAGTCCTGCAGGTTTTATTAATTCTGGCGGAGCAGCAGGGGCAAGTACTTACCCATCAACAAATACTCGACAAGGTATGGAAAGATGTAAAAGTTGCTCCGAATACATTACAGCGGTGTATTGCCCAGCTACGTAAAGCTTTGGGCGATGACGCAAAACGCCAGAATGTGATCAAAACTCATCCTAAGGTTGGTTACAGTTTAATCGTTGATGTTGTTTGGCAAGCGCACTTAACCGAAGCTCAGAAGAAAGAAGCTCAGAAAAAAGTGACCAGTACACCTGGTGAGCCGATAGAAAAAACACAATCGACCCGCAAATTCCTCATGGCTGGAATGGTTGCAATAGTTCTATTGATTTCTCTGGCTACTATTTGGACTAATCAGCCGGGGCATTCGTCCTTGCCACTTGTCAAACTGACCGCTCTAACAACCACTGACAAAAAAGAGTTTTCGCCGACTTATTCACCTGATGGCCGATTTGTTGCGTTTCAACGATATGTCGGACTATGTGAAAATGAGCTGTGGGCGAAAGATTTAGTCGATAACAGAGAATATTTGTTAACCAAACATAGCGGTATCTATGGCACACCTTCTTGGTCGCCAAACGGCCAAAGCCTGGCTTTTTCTAATGTGACCCATTGTTCTCAAGCAAGTGATTTTCAGGGCTGTAAAGACATCAGGATTCTCTCTTTTGCGCTTGCCAAAAGCGAACCTCAGGATGCGAGAATTCTCATGGCTTGCGATAAGCAGGATTTTTCTGCCGCGGTTTGGCTTGATGATGACAACATCGCATTTTTAGGTAAGGAAGGGGTTGAACAGCAGTTGTTAAGGATGAACTTGCCTGAGAAAAAAATTGAGCAACTTTACGAAAGTAAAAATGTTAATTTTGTTTCGTTATCTTATTCTCCGGCTCAGAGAAAATTGGCTGTCACCCAACATGATTCTTCTCTGAAAAGTAGTATGATGTTGTTTGATATCGATACTCAGGAAGTGTTTCAGATCCCATTCAAACCGCCGGGTAACTTTGCCGGAATACTGGCATGGAATACAAATTGGCATCCAACGGAACCACGGTTAATTACTGCGAAAAGAAATTCAATGTTTGAAGTTGATCTTAACGGAGAGTTTACGGAATATCCTGTACCAACCATGCAAAGTATTTCTGATCCAATGTTTCATCCAGACGGGCAAAGTATTATTGCTTCAATGGGGCTTTTCGATAAGGACGTCAAGCTTTTGCAGTGGTATGATAAAATAAACGGCGAAATGCTAGATGTTGAGACGCCATATCAAAGTGAGACTCTCCATCGTAGTATCGTCATTGATCGAGACGCAAAATTCCAACCTGTGGGAAATGGAATTGCTTATATTTCTCAGAGCAATGGAAGTCAACAAATCTGGCTTGCAACTGTGCGTAAAAACTCACTGAAACCTATCGGTCAGCCGAAGCAATTGAGTCAGCTTTCTGGTAGTTCGCTAATTTATTCGTTTGTCTGGTCTTATGATGGTCACTTAATCGTGGCTGTGGTCGATGGAAAATTGAAGCTGATCAATCTGGATGGCCAAATCACATCACTGGAAACGGATTATAGTATTCTTAATATTTATCAAGCGCCCGCGGAAGATAAAGTTCTATTAGATGTTTTTAAGGATAAGCGAAAACAAATTATTCTGCTCGATTTAAAAACAATGGACAGCGAAGTTTTATTTGAGGGCCAAGTTCGCTGGGCGCAGCTTTCAGAATCCGGAAAGCTATACATCGCCAGTAGCAACGATACGGTTTCTCAGGTGGTTAATGGCAGGCTAATACCACTGCAAGGGATTAGCGATATTAGAGTAACGAGCAGGTTTCTCTATCAAGCACAGAAGCTTGTTTTAACAGCCCGCGATAATTCTATCTGGATTTTCGATTTAAACACTCATTCAAAAGAAAAGCTGTTCAAGATTGTCGACGTTTTAAAACATATTGATAGTGTTGATTTGAAGACACAAAGGATGCTGGTTACCACGGTTGCATCGGTGAAAAAAGAGATTGTACTTTTTCATCGATAAAATATATTAATTTTTAATCTCTCATAATTACTGATTTTCACTGTTATTCTTCTATAGTCGCATCAGCCGATAAACAAACGACTGAATCTAGTCGCAGTTTTTTACGCCAGGAAAAAATTGCATCGGAAGAGAAATATTTTCGGTGGTTGTTCGTTCAACTATGAGTATCAAACAATATCAATGATAAGGAGAAAAAAATAAATGATCATCACTAATGTAGAAAATGTTCCAGGGAAGGTTATCGCAGAACACTATGGTTTAGTTTCCGGCAGTACAGTCAGGGCAAAACATCTTGGTAGAGACTTTATGGCGGGGCTTAAGAACATTGTCGGCGGAGAATTAAAGGGCTATACCGAATTATTGGCAGAGTCTCGCGCTGAATCTGTCGAGCGAATGAAAACCCAGGCGCGAGCACTGGGCGCCAACGCAATTATCAACATTCGTTTCTCAACTTCTTCAGTTGCCCAGGGCGCATCAGAGCTATACGCTTATGGAACTGCGGTAAAACTGGAGGATTCAAATGAGTGAATCGCTGGAAATAATGATTCAACTGCTAATCCCATTGGCGTTGGTCTTGCTCGGCCTTCTAGTCGGTTCTTATCTTGAGCGAAGGCATTATGTTTCAATCAGAGAGCGGGAAGAAGCGACTCGGCACACGCCGGTGGTCAACCTTCGTAAAATTCAACATGAACAACCGATCCATAAATCTTATCTGGTAACGGGATCGGCCGTGATTTCTGTTGACTATTTTAAACGGCTTCTTGCTGCACTGAGGAATATTTTTGGCGGCCGAGTTGTGGCTTATGAGAGTTTGGTTGATAGGGCGCGTCGTGAAGCAATCTTGCGAATGAAGGCAAAATGCCCAGCTGCCAACATTATTATCAATCTTAAAATTGAGACTTCAACAATTTCTAAACAAGGTCGTTCAGGAGAACGCTCTGTTGGATGTGTAGAAGCAATCGCCTATGGAACCGCAATTCATTATCAACCATGGGAGCAAGCCGGTTAATGAAATATGTTGCGAAAGATATGGGTGATGCGGCCGAAGTCAACGCTGGTGATGGTAATCAACTGGCTGAGCTTGCCAAATTGTTGTCACTGGCGTTAGTGCTGATTGTTTGCCTTTATCTGATTACCGTCTACCTCGCCGAATATTTTATTTCTGGAGTTTCGATTGAACAAGAAAAGCAATGGTTTGGTCACGGGAATGTTTTTGTTGATAGGCAATCAGGGGGCCGAGACTCTGAAGAGAAGCTGGCGAAAGCCAACTCAATTCTCGCCAATTTGATTCAGAGTCGTGATGTACCGGATTTAAATTACAGACTTATCGCTCTCGACTCTGACGAAATCAATGCTTTTGCTTTTCCTGGTGGGACTATCGGTTTAACAACCGGGCTATTAGATGAGTTAAACTCTGAGAAGGCGTTAGCCTTTGTGATTGGTCATGAGCTAGGACATTTCAAACACCGTCATCATTTAAAAGGTTTTTCAAAAGCGCTTGGTCTTGGCGTCGTATTTTCAATTATTTTTGGTGGAGATAGCGAATTAGCTATCACTCAAAATATCATCGCGTTTTTAGAAGCAAGGCACTCGCAACAGCAAGAAAAAGATTCGGATGCATTTGGCGCTTCAGTTGTAATGCAAGCATACGGAAATCTTGAAGGCATTGATGGATTTTTTCAATTAGTGAAAGAAAAGGAAGCTTCTTTTGCCAGTTTTCTTTCCACTCACCCAACTTCACAATCTCGTATTAAGCACTTGAATCGGCTCGCAGAAGAACTTGATGTTATCAATGCTCGCGGCGAGAAATAAAAGCGCCTCAATTTTATCTTTTTAAGAGATTAATTAGCGTTTAGTTAAATTAATCTAACCCTTAATAAATCAGCATTCCGTTTTTACGAGCCAGTCACTTTTTGTTCGTCAATGATCCACTGGATGATTTCTTTCTGGTATCGCAATAAGGAATAGCTGATGAAAATACTTAAGATTGCCACTTTCCCCTTGATTAAAAAAACAATAGTGTTCGGTGTCATTGTTACTTCGGCGCTCTTGAATTTCGCCGCTAATGCGGAAGTTCCAATAGCACAACAGTTAATCATTCAAATTAAAGATAGTGCTGATGCTTCAATTGAACGGGATGTTCAAGAATTTGAATTTGCAGTGGGTCAGCAAGAACTTTCCTATGTTCGCTCCATGGCGTTACCCGGTAAATATGTTTTCAAGTTAAATGAGAATGTGTCTAAGGGGGCGTTAAATAAACTGATCGAGCAGCTCAAAGAAAACTCAAGTGTTGTTTCAGTTGAGTACGACGCAATTATGAAACACACTTCAAAGCCGAACGACGCGCGGCTCAATGAACAATGGCATTATCATGAAGAAGCAGGAGGAATTAACGCGGCTAAGGCGTGGAATACTCATAATGGTGATAATGTGGTGGTTGCGGTTTTAGATACCGGATATACCAAGCATCGAGATTTAATTGATAATATTGTTCAGGGATATGATTTTATCAGCGATGCATTTCAGGCACGCGACGGGGATGGACGTGACAATGAAGCGCTTGATGAAGGTGACTGGTGTGGAGCGCGTACCAGCAGTTGGCATGGAACCCATGTAGCCGGTACGATCGGCGCTGTAACCGATAATGAAAGAGGCGTTGCCGGAGTTGCTTACGGCGTTAAGATTCTGCCCGTTCGAGTGCTAGGGCGATGTGGAGGATTTATTTCCGATGTCGCCGATGCCATTGTTTGGGCTGCCGGCGGAAGCGTTGTCGGCGTGCCCGTTAATAGACACCCGGCAAAGGTTATTAATTTAAGTCTCGGTGGTAGCGGTCGTTGTGGTGCGACCTATCAACAGGCGATTAATTTCGCTCGTGCTAAGGGGGCAACGGTTGTTGTGTCGGGCGGAAATGGTAACACGGATGTATCAGTTCAAAGACCCGCAAATTGTAAAGGTGTAGTCTCTGTTGCTGCAAACAGTCGTGAGGGAAACAGAGCTTACTACTCTAATTTTGGAGCAGGTATTGATGTAACTGCACCAGGAGGAGAAACTGAAATCACTGCCGATTATGGCGTTCTCTCCACTTTAAATAACGGTATGACAACTCCCGGTGGTGATACTTATGGTTTCTATCAGGGGACCAGTATGGCGGCTCCTCATGTTGCTGGCATAGCAGCCTTACTTTATTCTAAAAATGCGTCGATTACGCCCAGAGAAGTTGAAACTATCTTGAAACAAACTGCACGTCCAATTCCTGGTATTTGTACCGGCGGCTGCGGTGCAGGGATTGTTGATGCACAGGCGGCGTTGTATAAAGTTCGTCCTGTGTTAACTAAGATGGTGACGTCCGACAATAAGATGCAACTGGTAATGTCAATTAACGGTGAGTTACCGGACGACGCATTCTATGAGTTGCAATATCAACGAGCTTACGAAATCGGTTCTTTCTGGTTGCCTGCTTATTTTGGTCGTAATAATAGTTTCGTTGAACCTGACATGAATGTGGTTGATTATGACTCTATGACTTATCATTGGCGCGCGCGAATCGTTTATAAAAAAGATCATTATTCCGATTGGTCGGCGATTGAGTCTTATGCGCGAGTTGATTATGCGGAAGAAAAATAAGATGTTCGAATTTGCATGATTTATCAGGGCTATACGACATTCACAATTCAATCATCTTTATCAAGTATTTAGGTGATTCATTGTAACCTTGTTTTTTGTAAAATTCATGAGCACCTTTTCTTCGAGAATGACAATGCACCTCAATTCGATTGCAGTTGCGTTTCTTTGCGAGTTGCAATGTGTGTTTTTCTAACTCAGCACCAACGCCTTTACTTCTTGAAGCTTGGCTGACACAAAAATAACTAATGCGACAAAAATCTCCTTCAAGAGCTAGTTGAGGAATAAAGTGCAAAGAAATAAAACCCAAAATATTATTTTTGTCTGTGGCGACAAATATTTTCGCATCGTTATGTGCTAATTGTTGAGCAATTTTCTTTTCAATAAATAGATCGGTATCAGCATAGCCTAGTTCTGTTAGCATTGTTGAAATAGCAGAACTATCACTTATTTTTGCATCTCTTATTAACATACTTTTTTCTCCTGAGCTTAATGCCAAAGTATATTTTAGATAATTTTAAAGTCAGGCATGTTGAAAAAATCAGTCTGCCAGTAATCGGAAAAATTGATAAATCCCATTTTTTATTTCTTAAAACTATCTGCAAACTTGAAGTCTCTATTCGACACAAAAAGTATATATCTAATCAGATCCAGTGTTAGAATATTTTGTCATTGCTGACATTTAAGACAATGTACTAATTTGACAAACCTCCCCCCGGGCCTTTATATTCTGGGCTAAGAAAATGGGAGATTAATAAGATGAGTGACAAAAATAAAAAGCAAGGGCTAATGTCCCTTGGCTCACGCATCTATAACGTTTTCCTTGAAAACGAAGTCATTATTAAACGATTCTTACGTCGCTATTCCTCAAATTCTCACGATATTGAAGATATCAGCCAGGAAACCATCTTGCGGGCCCTTGACGCAGAAAAAAATCGAGAAATTCAACAACCTAAGGCTTTTCTTTTTGGTGTTGCTAAAAATATCGCGCGTAAGTCTTTAGAGAAAAAATCCCAATCTCTCATTGATTTTATTGAGGATTTTGGTGACAAAGAGTACTTATCTAATGAGCCCAGTATTGATGAGAGTATTGATAGCCGAAAAAGAATGCTGATATTTTGGGAGGCCGTTTCTGTTTTGCCTTCACAATGTCAGAAAGTCTTTGTGTTAAAAAAAGTTCATGGATACTCTCACAAGGAAATAGCTAAAAACCTTGAAATATCAATTAGTACGGTCGAAAAGCACGTGGCAACTGGGCTTAAGCGTTGCAGCGAATACATGGAGATGCATCAGTCGGGTGCGGTAAAGCATGACAACATCGTTGACATTCCAAATTACGACAATCACAAAGTAGTTAAGAAATGAGCGAAAAACTCTCATCAAATCAAGCAAATGACATCACTGCCGAAGCGTGTGCCTGGATTGCGCAAATCGAAAGTGAAGGTATGACATCGGATGACTTGGCCGCCTTTAAAGAGTGGATTGAACGAAGCGCTGCCCATAAAGCGGAAATCAGGCGTTTAGCTCAATTGTCTGGCGAAATTAATATATTGACCGAAATGGCTTCGCCGTTGAAGGACGCCGCGGCCAGACAGAGAGAGTTGATTAATCCTGGTCATAGCTCCCGGGTGTCAAAAAATTATTGGTCAAAAAACTATTTCACCGCGGGTATTGCGCTGGCAACAGTCCTGTTTTTCAGCTTTATCTTCATCATTCAACAAAACGACTCCCTAACTACTCCACAGCTTTATACCACCGCTGTTGGGGGACACCGAGAGGTTATTTTGTCTGATGGTACATTGTTAGCGTTAAATACTGATAGTGAAGTTGAAGTTGATTACAACGAAAATCGACGAAAAGTTCGTTTACTGAAAGGCGAAGCATTTTTCCAGGTGGCTCATAACAGTAATAGGCCTTTTATCGTCTATGCAGGTAAGAATTCTGTGCGCGCCGTTGGTACTGCGTTTGCTGTCAGTTTACTTCCTCAAACCTTTGAGTTAACGGTGACAGAAGGTAAAGTTGAATTGTCTGATACTGCGAAGGATAAGCCGATTGTTAGTGAGCAAAAAGTGACTAAGACGGCACTATTAGAGCCCTCGAAAGATAGTGAACAGATAACTGATGAGCCCGAAAAAATCTACTTAAGTGCTGGAGAGACCCTTGCTTATAATCCGTTAGACGAAAAACAAATACGCACTGAACAAATTAAAATCGTTTCGGAACGAGAGATAAGACGGCAACTTTCATGGCAAGATGGACTGCTTGATTTTTCGGAAACGCCTCTCATTGAGGTCGTTGAAGATCTCAGCCGATATACGTCGCTTGAGATTGAAATACTAGACCCTGAACTGAGAAACATGAAATTTGGTGGCCTTTTTAGAACCGATGAATTACAGGCATTATTTGATGCACTGGAGACAACCTTCGATATCAAGGTCGTAAAAGTAAATGATAAACTTGTTCGCTTAAGTCGTAATTCGCCAATTGATAGCTAGCTGTCGATTTTTCTCCAGAAGAAATAAAATCAACTGTAATCACCAGATTAAGCGACCCACAGAGGTTTTGATAACGTTCCAAATTACCATTTTCCAAAAAAAAGAAAAATATTTTTAATTTTTTATAGCGGTTTTTTTATCCTGAGGGTACTACCTCTTTAGAAGCCGCAATCGTAGTGATGATAATAATGGCTTCAATTTCCATATTTTGGGAAAAAAATAATTGTACAAGTTTATTAAAGCGATGTTTTTCATTCTCTTTAATGCTGGTGTATTTTTTCTCGGCGCAATTGGTTTTTTCAATACAATTAACCCGCGCTAGTGAAATTGACGCTCGCTATAACTTGCAGATACCGTCTTCGGAGGCGAGTATTGCGTTGAAGAGTTTAGCCCGTCAAACAAAGCATTCATTGCTATTCCAAAATATCGAAATTGAATCTGTTACTACCAATGCCATTAGTGGAACATATACGCTAAAGCAGGCACTAGACCTTCTGCTCGAAGGCACTAATCTCTCCGGCGGCTTCACAGAAAGTAAGGTGATCACGATCTCCGCACTTTCTCAAGAAGAAACAAAAACGCCTGAGGATAATATGGATAAAGTTAAGAAAAAAACATTTTTGAATAGTCTTGCCAGCGCTTTCCTGGCGATATTTAGTTCATCCAGTGTTGTTGCGGAAGAAGCAACAGAAACTGAATCAGACACAAGTTCAGAATCTGAATCAGCTCATGTATTAGTTGTCACAGGAATTCGTGGCAGTGTTGTCAAATCGTTAAATACCAAAAGAAATGCAGAATCAATTGTCGATGCAATTACCGCTGAAGATATCGGTAAGTTTCCCGATCAAAATGTTGCGGAATCATTGCAACGTATTACAGGTGTTTCAATTACCCGCGCTTTCGGTGAAGGCGAACGAGTCAGCATTCGAGGAACAAC
This sequence comes from Aliikangiella coralliicola, assembly GCF_007004725.1. Lineage (GTDB taxonomy): Bacteria > Pseudomonadota > Gammaproteobacteria > Enterobacterales > Kangiellaceae > Aliikangiella > Aliikangiella coralliicola. Next base: position 397,706 of record NZ_ML660160.1, read on the forward strand.
CGATAGCCAAAATCGAACTTTGTTAAATGGTCAAGCTGTTGGTTCTGTTGACTGGTGGACCAACTCTGCTGCTAGTCGCGGGTTTAACTACACGATGTTACCGTCGGAAATTGTATCTGACCTAGAAGTTTATAAATCACCTCAAGCTGACCTTGATGAAGGTTCTATCGGCGGAACCATTATTGTCAGAACTCGGCAGCCTCTTGATTTGGATGCCCATTCATTTTTTGGTTCAGCACTGGCTCAACACAGTGAGTTATCTGGTGAAACCGATCCGCAACTGTCAGGCATGTACAGTTGGAAAAATCAGAATGAAAACTTTGGTATGTTGGTATCCCTTATCTCGCAGAAACGAAACTTACGCCGCGATGGTATCGAAGCCTGGAGCTGGGCGAATAAAACAGTGACACTCGAAGACGGGACCGTTTATGACAATGTTTATGCACCTGGCGGCGGTGGTTCGGCGATGTTTTTGCAAGACCGACAACGCACTGGCATTAACGCGACATTCCAGTTAGAACCAACAGAAAACACCAGTATGGTTTTCAATGTCATCGATAATACTTTGAAATTGGATAATGAAAACCAGAACTTTCTCTGGCTTGTTGGTTACGGTGGGTCGCAATACACCTCTGCCAACTTTTTATCGAACGACACTGTCGGCGATATTTTAATTAGCGGTACTTTTGGTCTTTCGCCGACCGGCAATAATATTTTAGATGAAACCAAAGTGCGAAATTCAAAAATGACCACTGAAGTTTACGACTTTAAATTTGAGCATTTTGGTGATGTGTGGACAACAACTTTGCAACTGGGAACTACCGAGGCAAAGGGGGGAACGCAAGCTGATCGAAGTGTTGGTTGGGAAGGCAATGCGGTGCATAGCTTTAGTGCAGCTAATGTTGAGAGTATAGAAACCAGTTATGCACTTGACCCGGCGAATGGTGCCAATTGGAATTTAGGTTTTCTTCGTTACGATAATAATGATGCAAAGGATGATGAAACTTACTTTCAGGCGGACTTTTTGAGAGAAATAGACCTTTCCATTTTTAGTCAATTAAAAATGGGAATCAAGCACCGCGATCATTCTCGTTTTAATACTAAGATGACCACAGATAACCGCACCGATCTCGGATGGAATTTGGCGGATTATTCGTTACCAATACCGTCCGATTTTTTATCAGGGCAGGGTAGTGCCGGCACTTTAAGAAATTATGCAATCACCAACTCAAATCAGATTCGTGCCGAAGGCGATGCGTTAAATTGGGATTACCGAGTGCTGAAGGCTAGTACTTTTGATATTAACGAAAAAATTCTGGCGGGTTATTTCAAAGTCAATATCGAAGCTGAAGAATTACGCGGAGACTTTGGAATTCGGGTTGTACAAACTAAACAAACATCCGGTGCTTATGAAGGCGCTTCTGGTAGTGAAGTATGGGTTGAAAAAGAGCGAACTTATACTGACGTACTCCCTAGTTTGAATCTTGCTGCAAACATTACTGACGATGTTGTCGTTCGATTTGCTGCGGCTAAAGTGATGTCGCGTCCTGATTATAACGCAATGACGGCATTTACCTCATACAACAGGGAAACTCAAACGGGTACTGGTGGGAATCCTAATATCGATGCTTTTCGCGCCAACCAATTTGATATTGGTGTTGAATGGTATTTCGAAGAGGCTGCGCTTTTATCAGCAGTATATTTTCACAAAGACATCTTATCTTTTCTTGAAAATGTCGCGGGTCTGGAAGTACATGAAGGCGTCGAAATTTTGATTAATCGACCAACCAATGGTCGGAGCGGAACCATTCAAGGTTTAGAGTTGGGTTATCAGCAAGAAATTTATGAAGGTTTAGGCGTTTTGGCGAACTACACCTATGTTGATGGAGAAGCAAAAGACGCTGATGGAAATGATACAACGATTCCTGGAAACTCAGAGCACACGTTGAATCTGAGTGCTTACTATGAGCACGAAGCGTTAAGTGGACGCATCTCCTATAACTATCGTTCAGGATACGATTCTGGTACAGGCTGGCCTGGATATGTCGATGATTATGCGCAAGTTGACGCCAGTGTTTCTTACGAACTTAATGATAATGTGGCATTGGTTTTTGAGGCAGTTAATCTGACTGACGAGTTTAATTTTACCTACCAACAAGAAGGTGTTAAGAATGCCTTAACCGGCTTGTACCGAAATGGTCGACGATTTATTGTTGGAGTTCGCGCTAATTTTTAACTTAATCAAAGGTTAATAAGTGCGGCACGAAATTTGAAATAAGCTCAAGTGATAGTGCCGCTTTTAAAAGGGTTTGCAGATTCGACTTCTGAAATTTATTCATTTCCTCTCCTCCTCCTACATTGGATAATTTTACGGGAGTCGAATTTGCATAACAAAGTGTTTCATTCGTTTCTCTAATTTTTCAGGCAATGCCAGTTAGATATTTCCCGGTCGGCATTGCCTCTTTTTATTATCAGTTTTATTGAGCCAATATTTATTCTTCAGCCCCAGAAACGATATGTATTACACCTGAGCCCGTCAGTAGATAGTCAGTTAAACCATCGCCATTCAAATCGCCCAGCGTTAGCGCATCAACGCCAAGAAATTGACCACTCACAGTGCCTGTCATAGTGCGTAGCAAAGAGTTATCAGCACCAGAATAAACATAACCTTTCCCGGCATTCGTGCCACCGGTATAGGTGTAAGCTGCAATAAACAAATCGTTGTGTCCATCGCCGTTTACATCACCGGCTCCCCGTGCTGGTCCGAATCCGTCACCAGGGTTTTCGGCAGTAAATATATGTAATCGTTTTCCATTTTTTCCTGAATATAAAAAACCGCGTCCGGTTCCTGCAACGCCGTCTTGCGAGGCATTGTAGTCTCCCACATAAATATCGGCGACATGATCGCCGTTAACGTCGCCGACGCCAAAGGCATGAAACTGTCCGAATGTGCCTGCAGTTACACCTGCGCCGTCAGTCACTAATCCGGGCTCTCCAACTGGTTTTAAGCGGTGAATAATTCGACCGTTGCGACCCGATAGTACATAGGCGCGACCTTCTTCATTTTTGCCTGCCCCTCGAGCGCCGACGACCACATCAGGGAGCCCGTCATAATTAATGTCCGCGATACGTCCTGTGGCTGTGCCTAATTCATCACCTTCACGGCGGCCATTACGTCGCCACAATAAACTACCGTCTTTACCTGAATAGGCATAAACACTGCCGCTTGTGTTGGCTCGTTTACTGGCGTACTTTGCGCCGACAATAATGTCATCAAAACCGTCATTATTAATGTCACCAATGCCGGTTACTGACGAGCCAAAAAACTCGCCCGCTTTAAACCATTGTTGCAAAATGCCATGAGTGGCGCCGGAAAATACGGTGACACTTGAAAATGAGCCAATAACATAGTCACCTACGCCGTCGCCATTGACGTCACCCGCGTCTTTTGCACTGTAACCCCACAAAGGAATGCCGGGACTGGTGACGCTGTTAAGCACGCTTCCGTCAAGTCCTGAATAGACATAAAACTTACCGGCAGGAAAGGGAACATTGGTCGCGAAAAATGGTGCGGTAACGATAAAATCATTGACTCCATCATTGTTAATGTCCCCCAGGTTTTCGGCAACCCAGCCAAACCCATCTGTCGGCTGTTCTCCGGTAAAGGTATTCAACACATTTACCCCTGGCTCCTCGAAAAATTCTGAAGACATTGTCATCGCTTTACTAGAAATGCGTGAATTGAAAAGTGTTTCCGAATTGAGATCAATTTGGTGCTTATGAGGAATGGTAACTGAATTTTCTGAGTAAGCGTTGCAAGATAGTAATAGTGTGGTCAAACACAATAGATGTTTTGTTCTCATCAATTTCTCCTGTAGCAGAGTGGTAGTGATAGTTTAGAAAGACTCTCAAAAATATCAGGAGAAAGTTTATGAAAATAAAAATTGGCTACGCTATGAAAATCTTGCTTATTTAGGCGTCAATCGGCAGTTTTATTTTGTTTTGAGATAATGAATGATGTCGAAATTGAGAAGGAGATAAGCCATAAGTTTTACGAAACGAAAGGGAAAAATGACTGTGATCGGAATAGCCTAATTGAATACCCAGGCTGGCGAGATCGTGTTCTGATTCGGTTAGACCGTGCAACGCTTCTCTTAAACGTAGCTGATTGATGGTCTGATGTATGCTTGAGCCTGTCATCCGGTGATAAATTCTGCACAAATGATAAGTGCTGCAATTGAGCGACTTGGCCAGGTTTGCTAACGATATATTTTGTTTGTAGGTTGCCGTTAGAATTTCTTGAGTGTGTTGAACTAATTTCTGGTGCCGTTGATGAGTCGTTGAGCGTTTTGGTGATGCTTTTATTCCTCGGCTAGAAAAAGCTGATTGAATAATAGTGTTAAAAATATTAAGTGCTGTTTCCTCTACCAATAAACTATCCAGCTTTTGTTTATTTTGTAAACCCATTATCAAATATTTAAATTGGGCGTAAGCAGTCGGAGAGCTAGCGCAATGTGTTATCGGAAATAGGCAAGGGGAGCTATCCAAGCCTTTTTTATATCCATTTCTGGGAAACGCGTTAATCGAGTCGTAGTTGAACTGCTCAATTGATTGTGCTATCGCTGGGCTTACGGTTAACCAATCGCATCGATCGCCATAATCAGATAACGCGTATCGTTCATACTCTTGTCCGTCGTTGTAAAGTGTCACTAATGTTGAATCTGCGATAAAGGCTTCTTTCATATGGCTATGACGGATCTTGATGGCTGTTCGGGGAAAAGCGATAAGGTAATTTTTTATCGGGCCGGTATTTCTAAAATCCGGTTGTCCTATCGGACAATCAAACAAACCGATACCTATTGAAGAGCTGGAAAAAAGTATTTGATTCAGTTTGTGTGACATTGTTGATAAATGCTGTTGAATCCGTAAATGTAGTGTTTCGAGAATTAGGTTTTAGATCGCTCAAAGGCTATGATTTCACGTCCTGTAAGTAAGATTGTTTCACGGTCGTATTAAGATGACAATTATTTTAAAAGAAAATATTGAAATTCAACATTCTTGGCCAGCGCACAAAGCACATTCTGTTAAGCTTAGTTTATTTATTCCATTTTTTAAGATTATTTTGCGACACATTTCACTTGTTTCTAGCACAAGTTGCTACTCACGATTTTTAGCAAGCTTTGAGTACGTTTTTTTCTACAGTCGGGCCTATATCGAATCGGGGCTAAGGGCTCGGTGGAAAGAACCATTGCAGGCTATCGTCAAGTAGCGGCCTCCAATTCTTCCACTCGTGGCCGAATTTACTTTCCTTAAAGTCCAGCTGGTATCCTTTACTGATTAACAAATCGCGGAACTTTCTTCCTTCAACAGAGTTGTCTCTTTTTTTGCCAAAACTTAAGAATATCTTTATCGGTAGTTTTTCAGCCTTTTGATAGCGTGCACGCATATCTTTCAGGTACTTGCTGTTTGCGGGAGAGTGCATTGATATACCTGCGAAAACTTCGTGAGCCATGAGTCCGAAACAAGCTGCGTTTAAACCCCCAAATGAAACGCCTTGGATGACACGACTTTCCCTCGTGTTAGCGGTTGGATAGGACGCGTCAATTGTTGGCAATAGTTCTTTTTTGTAAAAATCAACGTATTTCTCATTACAGAAAAATTGTTCGTTACGCCGATTTTGTTCTAGATTGTCCGGGTTGCGATTATCAACAAAAACAGCGATTACCGGTGCGATAGTGCCATTAGTGATCTCCCTGTCGAGAACCGATAACATTTTCCCTGGGTCCAGATACCATTGGCCGTCGGTCACGTAAATCGTTGGTAATTTATCTGACTGTTTCATCCCTGCGGGCGTGTATACGCGATACTGAAGCGGATAATTGAGTATTTTACTTTCTATCCTGATGTTTTCTGATAAGTTACCTTTCGCCTTTGCTATGTCGAGGCAGGATACCTCCGCGACAAAAATAATAAATAGCAGTAGTTTATGCATTAGCGACTCTCCCAGTATTGATTGACTCGTTAAACCAAATGGACTCTTTACTTCTTTACGTTTAAATGACAATAAATGCAAGTGTAAGAGCTATAAGCCGAATAAAGAAATAAATTCGTTCAGGCGTTACTTTTTGTCGGTGAATTAACTCTGGTTTATTCTCCATCGATTAAGCTAACAGGTTTTCTTTAGGGTATGGGAAAAAAGAATAGGCTGAAGGGGAATGTTGTTGCTAAATTGCAACAGACTGTGGTTTACTACATTTCGTCTGACGCGCTTGACAGAGAAGTGTTCAGCTCGAGGTTTATATAATGGGCCTTTTTTTAAGTTTATAAAAAAATGCCGCTTGGGAAATCTCTCGGGTTTATTAAAAGAAAATAAAAACCTAATCTTCTTCACAAAAAATAAATTGTGCTTTGCAATTATATCTTTTTTTGTGGTCAACTTTTCTTGTTGATGAAAATTTTTAAATTCTTTAAAAATTTTTTGATTTCTCCCTCATTTTTGAAAATAAAGATTGTGACTTTGTTAGCAGTTTCTCTTAGGTTTTACCAAGTATTATTTCGTCCGCAGCAATCACCTCTAAGAATATTTAAATTAAGTTTTGAGATGTTATTTTTTCGAGATTATTGAAGCAAAACTGAATCGTATTTTGCATTCAGAAATCTTTAGCGCTAAATAAATAAAAATATTAACAGGCTTTTAATATAAAAGCCGCCATTCAAATACCAAGGAATAAATCATGAATAAAACTAAGTTTGCACTTAGCGCCATCACTATTGGCCTGCTAGGTTCGACACTGGTTAACGCTGCCGAAAGACAATATCTTCAAGAAATTAATAAGCAGCTGACCACTTTATCTTCAAACACACTCATGACTAGCGCAAGCAGTACAGCGCAAGTATTGAGTTTGAGTGCGAATGAGTCGCTCAAACCGGTTAAAACATATACCGAGGCAAATGGTGACATCACTATACGCTATCAACAAATGTATATGGGGCTACCTGTGCTTGGCGACCACGTCATTATTTCTCGACGAGCCGATGATACATTTAAGCACGCACACGGCGCGGTGGTTAATGGAATATCAAATGATATCGCGAGTGTTACGCCGAAGTTTTCTGCAAAAAAAGCGATGAAAATTGCGAAACAAGCGAGTTTGCCTGCTAACGGATTAATTTCTTCACAAACGATTACTTATGTTAATGAGAGTTCACAACTAGCGATTATTCTTGTTGAAGGAGATGCTCGATTAGTTTACCAGGTAAGCTATGTTCAACACGCGGACAAACCATCTCGACCCACAACTGTTATCGATGCACTCACCGGCGAAATCATTTCGAGTTATGATAATTTACAAACGGCAGAAGTTGGAACTGGCCCCGGTGGAAATCAGAAAACAGGTCGATACGAGTACGGCACCGATTTTGGAAAAATGGACGTGACTCAATCCGGCAACTCTTGCACTATGGAAAATACTAATGTTAAAACGATTAATTTGAATCATTCGACAGGTGGTGGTTCAGTTCATAGTTTTACTTGCCCTGAAAATACTCACAAAGAAATTAATGGTGCTTATTCGCCTTTAAATGATGCACATTTCTTTGGCGGTGTTGTTTATAACATGTATAACGATTACATTAACACCGCACCTCTGACATTTCAGTTAAAAATGAGAGTGCATTACGGTAATAACTATGAGAATGCTTTTTGGGATGGTTCAGCGATGACGTTCGGCGATGGTCGGTCACGATTCTATCCTTTAGTGAGTCTGGATGTTTCTGCCCATGAAGTAAGCCATGGATTTACTGAACAAAATTCTAACCTTGTTTATTCAGGAAAGTCTGGCGGCTTGAACGAAGCATTTTCCGATATGTCCGGTGAGGCAGCGGAGTTCTACAATAATGGCAGCAATGATTGGCTAGTTGGTGGCCAAATTTTCAAGGGCACTGGTGCACTACGTTATATGAACGATCCAACTAAGGATGGGCGGTCTATCGATAAACAATCTGATTACCAGTCGGGTATGGATGTACACCACAGTTCTGGTGTTTACAACAAAGCATTTTATAATTTAGCAACAACTACCGGTTGGGATACCAAAAAAGCGTTTCAGGTTTATGCCAAAGCAAACCAGAAATACTGGACCGCGAGCACTAACTGGGATCAAGCGGGTAATGGTGTCTTAGACGCTGCTTGTGAATTGGGTTTCAATGTCGATCAAGTTAAAGCATCATTGACTGCTGTTGGAATTAATTCTAACGCCAGTAATGACAACTGTGGAACGCCTCCACCACCTCCCGGTGATAATATTCTGAAAAATGGCGAGCCGGTAACAGGGCTTTCTGCTAACCAGGGAAATGATGTTGTTTACACCATGGAAGTTCCGGCGGGTGCTACCGATATTAAATTTGATATCAGCGGCGGCAGCGGTGATGCAGATCTCTATGTAAAATTTGGCTCGGCACCAACCGATTCGAGTTATGATTGCCGACCTTACAGAAATGGAAATACTGAATCTTGTAGCGGTAGTCAGGCGGGCGGTACTTATTATGTTCGCGTTAAAGCTTATCGTAGTTTTTCTGGTGTGACTTTAGTCGGTAATTATAACGATGGTGGTAATCCTCCAGGAAACGAACCGATCGATCGAACTGAAACGATATCGGTTGCTCGTGGTGAGTGGTCTCGTTTCACTCAGGTATTGCCGGAAGGCTATGGTGACTTAACCGTGACGATTTCAGGTGGCACCGGCGACGCAGATTTATATGTTCGTAAGGGAGCTGAGTCTACCACTTCGTCGTATGATTGTCGGCCATGGAGAAACGGAAACAATGAAACTTGTGAGTTTACTAATCCTGGCGCGGATACCTGGCATATTGATGTGCGTGGATACAGTTCAGCATCAGGTGTAACTTTAAATATTAAAGCAACACCTAGCCAATAATTTAAAGTCAATTAGAGGGGCGTTTTCGAGCGCCCCTTGTGATTAGTATCAGCGACTTTTTGCCAGTTAGCTTTTTCTTTTTGGGTTATTTTTATTTAACTCCATCATGATATTTTCAACCCGAACAACTGTCGCATTTGGTGCAACAAGAATCAGAGAGTTGGACGGCTCGTAAAAAGCCATATGGCCATTGACATCAATTAAAGTGCGTAATGCAGGAATGAGCTGTTTGACATCTAAATTACCACAGTCAACTATTTTAGTTACCCATTGAGAATCATTTTCGATTTTCTGACCGGTCGCTGAAGGTAATACTTGCGCAAACCGTTTGGCTTTTCTCGCAGGAATAATGTTGACATAATTATCTAAATCTACAGCAGTCATTTGATTGCGACCTAGTAGGTGTAACAATTCATTGTAAGTTATGTCGTCAGTGTCTATGCCATAAGCGACGACATTAACACCCACTTCTGAATCGATAAGAAACTTCTTTTTACTCTGCTTTGAAACTGCGTCGAGTAATTTTGTGAGCTTGATAGTTTTGTCTTGTCTTGCGATGATATAGTTATTCTCACTAGTATTTTGTGAACCTGCAATGACTGTCGATGTTGATGTGGCTAATATCAATGTAAGTGTTATTTGATAAATTAATTTCATTTTTTGTTTCCATGTTAGTTTATCGCGTGCTTATGCGATAAGGTGTTTTAGTACCAGTTTTTTGCAAATTATTAATCAACTGGTGGTTAACCATTGATTAGTACTGTTCAAAGCTGATTGCAAAAGCTAATAACGGAATTTATTTTTAAAAGGGGTAATATTACTAGTATGAAAATAGTTAAAAAATGAGACACATATTGATTTCATACTAGCGAGGCTGATAGGTTTGCTGTTTTCAGCAGGGGGCTGTCTTATACCAGGCTGGTGCTTCTTAGAGTGAATTGGCCTTTAACAAAAATGTGAGTCTTCACGTTTTAAATAGATGAATTTATTTAATATTTATTTAATTGGTAGGGCAACAGAAATATTTACTAAAAGTAGGCCGTTGTTGATGGAGTGTCTACTTTTGATAAAATAACCAAGCTGAGGATATTATGGATCATTCACCGAAATTTTGGGATAGAGTTGCCGCAAAGTATGCGAAACGGCCAATTGCTGATGAGGCGTCTTATCAGAAAAAGCTAGAAACTACGCGTCAACATCTTCAACCCGATATGGAGTTATTGGAGCTGGGGTGTGGTACAGGATCGACCGCCATCATTCATTCACCGTATGTAAAGCATATCCACGCAATTGATATTTCCTCAAAAATGCTAGCGATAGCCGAGGAAAAGGTCACGACAAAAAGTATCGATAATATTACCTTCGAACACTCAACGATTGATGAGTATATTGGCAATAATCAATCCGGTATCGCGAAAAAATGGGATGCGGTGTTAGCACTTAGTGTATTGCACTTGGTGAGCAATAAAGAGGAGGTAATCGCCAGTGTTTACAAAATGTTAAAACCAGGAGGGTTATTTGTAACTAGCACTGCCTGTCTCGGAGATACTATGAAATTCTTTAAGGTGATAGCACCAATTGGCAAGTTTTTTGGGTTTATGCCGCTAGTTAAGATTTTTACCGCGAAAGAATTAGAAGACTGTTTTATGGCTGCCGGTTTTGAGATTGAGCATCGTTGGAGACCTGGCGAAGGTAAAGCCTTGTTTCTTATTGCGAAAAAAGCCGGATAGTTTATTTGGAAAAAACTTACTATTGATGGCATGTTAGGCTGAGCGTGCTTGAGGATTGTTGCAGCTTCGCTTTTATTCTACTAAAATAGATGCGTTTTTTATCGAAGTCTTATTTTAAAAAGTCGATCTTAGATGTCTGTTTTTCAATTTCGAACCACTAACTATTGTTAGATGACAGACAAAAGAAAGGAATTTTCATGATAGTAATCAATTCTAGCCGGGCGTAACGAGAGCTTAAAACTTAAGTCTTGTCCTGCACTGCCCGGCGTCTTTGCCGGGGTAAAAATTCCAGTTGGCGAAACTGATGCGACTGCATTTCAGGTTCGGCGGAATTCTCCCCCTTTTTTGAATTTTTTCAGATGCGCTGTTGCCAAACTAAGCCGCGCATCAGGGGTTTCTAATGGTAAATTTTATTTCTTTGTCGCAACTTGGTTGGCGTCAATTTTTTCAGCAACAACTATCGCTCGATGAACTGGAGCAAACTATCATTGGTAGAGTGACCGATCATCATCGAAATGGTTTTCTGGTAATAACCCAGCAAGGCAAGATCAAACTGCCGATTTCGAACAGAATGCCGCAACTAACCGTTGGTGACTGGATATTGATGAGTCAGGAAAATCGATTTGAACGGTTACTTGAGCGCTATTCAGTTTTTAGGCGTAAGGCTGCTGGTACTCAGCAAGCGGAACAACTCATTGCCTCCAATGTTGATACAGTTTTCATTGTTAGTTCGCTGAATGAGGATTTCAACTTAAGTCGTATTGAACGATATTTAATGCTGGTTAAAGAGTCGGGCGCGGAGGCGGTTATTGTATTAACCAAAGCTGATAGTTGTGAGTTACCGGCAGAATATGTTGATCAGGTTAGAAAGCTTGATCCCATGTTGATTGTAGAGGCTGTCAATAGTCTGGATTGGACTAGCGTTGAAGCGCTTCTTTCTTGGTGTAAACCAGGAAAAACTATTGCGATGCTAGGTTCTTCAGGTGTGGGTAAATCGACTTTAATCAATACACTGTTAAGTGAATCTGCTCAACAAACTGGGGGTATCAGGGAAGACGATGGCAAGGGCCGCCACACAACGACAGCGCGTTCGTTACATATAATGCCGACGGGGTGTTTGTTAATGGACACCCCGGGAATGCGCGAGTTACAGCTGGTTGATTGTGAGCAAGGTCTTAGTCATACATTTTCTGATATCACTGCACTTGTTAATCGTTGTCGATTTTCCGATTGCCAACATGAAAGTGAGCCAGGCTGCGCAATTCAGCTCGCGCTAGCAACTGGCGAGCTAGATTTGAGGCGATTGAACAATTATTTCAAACTTAAGCGAGAGCAAGCGCGTAATCGTGAGACTTTAGCTGAAAGGAAAGCCAAAGATAAGGACCTGAGTAAGTTGTATCGTTCAGTTCAAGCTGAGGCTTATAAAAGGAAAAAGGGTTAAAGCGCTCGCTAATTTTGTCTGGCTCAAATGTGAAATGTTGGGCCAGGTAAAGGTAACCAAAAAGTATCAAAGGTGAGGCATTGAAAGAAACCACGGCTTATCTGTAATGACATATGCAGAAATTAGTGGTGAAGTAATTACCCTGAAAACTAATGTTACTAATTCTAAGGAAAATAATGGAAGAGTTAGCCGAAATTATATTTAAACCGATAATTCGTATGATCGTAGGTTTTTTTAAAGTTTTTATTCGTTCTCGCTTGGGAATTATTTTTTGAAATCATTGGATGGACTATTGGGTGGTTCTTTTACAGAACAATTACCTTTGGTCGTTTTCCGAAAGAAAAATTGAGTGAGTTGGAAAAGGCTCCGTTGTCAACAGCGCTTTTTGTTGAGTTTTCGGGTATCGCTATTCTGGTCATTTTAATAAGTGCATTCAGCCAGTTTATTTAGAATAAACGACTTTTAAACATTGAACCTCTATAAGAGGTTTTCTTAAATGCTGTTCTGAAGAGAATTACAGTTCGAATGTTTCAAATAAAGGGATACAATGCTGCTGATTTTTTGCTTTAACCACGCAGGACCATAATCTGACATGTCATTATGCCTGGATTTCGGAATTGCCACGACGCAGCTGCTAAATTTCACTTGTTCGTTCTCAGACGGAAGCACACCTTTGTCAGCTGAAAAGTCACTCGCTCGAATTGACAAAACGCCAATGTGTTTTCTTTTTGGGAGGGGAACTCTACGGTGATCAAGAGTAATGATTTTTTTAACATAGCTTTTATTTTCATTGCCTAACCATGCTGAAATATCACCACCATTAGAATGACCTATCAGAGTAATTTGACTAAAGTCATAACTTGGCATTTGAGTTCGTAAATTCTTTTGAACAAATTCTAAAGTAGCAGAACCTCTTATCCAATTCTCGCTTCGAGTTTCGAACAAGTTGCCTTCTACAGAAAGCGGAGGATCTGTTGTTATCTCATGGGATATTGATACGGTTAAATAACCCATATGAGTCAACAGCTCCGTTAGAAAAGTATATTTGGTATGAGAAACACCATAACCCGCACTCAATAAAACCACAGGACAAGGACGATTTTTTGTGCACGAAGTTTTATCATCAGGATAATAAATTTCAATCGGTATATTTCTCCCCCTATGTTCATCGCTCAGTATTATCGATTCTGCGTTGGTGGAACTGGAGAAAAATATGGTTATGGTTAAAACCAGCGTCAAAAATTTCAATTTTTTATAAACCTCTTTGCCATTCTTGTCGTAATGGAATTGACTGAGGTGAGGTTAAAGCTGCGTTCACCTGCGCCAGTAGCTTGTCTTTATCTTGTCCCAAGATGCCTTTTAAAACCAGGTAGTTGGAGGCATGATCACTACGAAAGATTGTTTTCTCCAAATCCAGTCCAGACAATAACCATTGCATTTCCTGAAATAAAGCTTGTTGTGTGAGTGGATTAAATTCTGGAAAATTACTCTTGAATCGCTCTTCGCCCATTGGAAAACTTACAACCAGAGTAGAAAGGTACTCAGGTTGAGCAGCGTTCATCAACTTTGCAGAATTAATAGCGTGCTGTTTTGACAACGAAGTACCGCCAAGCCCATTTAAAATCATCACTGAGGCCTTAATACCAGCGGCCTTTAATTTTTGCAATGCGGCTAACGAGGATTGAAAACTTTCACCCTTATTAACTTTTTTCAACACTTCGTCATCGCCTGACTCACAACCCACATACACCATTTTTAAGCCAAGCTTTCTTAACGAGGCAAGTTCTTCTACTGATTTGTTATTCAAATTTCTAGGTAAGCAGTAACTGGTTACTCGATTTATCCGGGGGAGAAAGTGTTTAATGTCGCTTAATATTTCACTAAGTCGTCTAATAGAAAGAGTGAGTGCATCACCATCAGCCAGGAAAATGCGGTTTGGAAAGTTCGGTTGTTGACTCGCTAATTGTAGTTCGAACTGGATTTTATCACGTGACTTAAATTCAAAAGCTTTTTCTGGGGCTGTATACATTTCACAAAAAGTACACTTGTTCCAGGAACAGCCATTAGTAACTTGAAGAATGTAAGACTTCCATTCACTCGGTGGGCGAAATACTGGCTCGATATAGTTCATAATTTATACAGTGCGAGTATCTTTCGGTTTGTTAATCAAGGTGTTGGTCAATGAATTTGTGAGCTAAAAAATTTAATATTAGCCCAAAGTAATATAACCGTAGCACGGGGTCAAGTTGCTCTGAGGGAGGGGGAGCGCAATCGAGTATCTAGTCGACAGTTTTAGTTGGGGGAAACTTTAGATAAGTTGGAGTTTATATTAGCTACTTTAAATATAATGAAAGCGAGATTTACCCAGGGAGGGACAAAATAGCATACTGAATAGCACCTGCAAATAAATCTGCAATTAATGGGATTAATTTATAAATTTATCTAACTTTGACCTAAACTATTGGTATCGTCAACTCACCAGGCCAGCGGCCGTATTAAATTGAAACAGGACTTGTTATCCAAATTAATTCGATTGTTTATCCTCTACCTGATATGGAGCGCGCCTGCTTCAGCAACGGTTGATGTAGAGAACTCGGTCACCAATGTTCAACAATACCTATCCTACTATATCGATCAGTCAGCTCAATCTGAGATTGAACAAATACTCAGTCTCGATGCGGCTCAATGGAAAACACATGATTCTGACCGAATCAATTTTGGATTTGATGACCGACACTATTGGTTTAAAACAGAGCTTACGGCGAGTACTTATAAGGAACGGTGGATTGAAATTGCTTATCCACTACCTGATTATCTCAATCTCTATATCATCAGAAATAACCTCATAGAATCGTCATATTCTACCGGCGACCTACTTTTATTCGAACAAAGGCCCATTGAGCACCGAAACTTTCTGTTCCCATTGGAGATTGGCGACAACGAAGTTGTCTCAATTTATATTCATTTTCAAACGTCCGGTGCTGTACAGCTTCCAGTGAAGGTTTGGGAAAAAAATGATTTTTTAATTTATGAAAATAAAATTAATCTGCTGCAAGGCATTTACCTGGGGCTAATGCTGGTAATGTGCTTGTATAACCTGTTTATTTATACGACGTTAAGGGACAAAGGGTATTTATATTATGTTGGCGTAGTTCTCAGCACTCTTTTGTTTCAGGCTGCATTACACGGGTTAACTTATCAGTATTTATGGCCTGAATCTGCATGGTGGAATGGCCAATCGGTTGCGGTTTTCTCAGTGCTGCCGCTCATTTTTGCAGTGTACTTTGCGTTGAACTTTCTGAAGTTAGAAGAGAATACTCGTTGGTTGCATCGAACCTTTAAAATACTCGGACCAATTGTAGTAACCATAGCACTACTTAATATTTTTCTACCTTTTAAAATTGGAATTAACCTTGCGAGGACCTTTGGTCTCATTATTCCTGTTTTATTATTAGTTGCCGGAATCTCTCAGTGGTTAAAAGGCGATCTTGCAGCAAGGTATTTTACTATCGCCTGGCTGCTTTTCATTATCGGAACTTTGATTCTTGTACTCGCTAAGTCGGGCGTATTGCCGTCCAATATGTTTACCGAGAACGCGATGCCGTTTGGTTCAGCTTGCGAGGTTATATTGTTGTCGCTGGCCCTTGCTCAGAAATTTACCTCAGAACGTAGAAAAAGATTCCTTGCCCAAGAGAGAGCATTAGAAAGTGAAAGGTTGGCGCGTGAAGCAAACGAGAAAACAATGCTTGTTCAAATAAAAGCCAATGAAACTCTGGAAAGGCGGGTTAGAGAAAGAACCCTTGAACTAGAAGCGACAATGAAGCAGCTCTCTGAAGCAAATACGATGTTGCGTAATTTGAGTGCAAAAGATGGCCTGACGGGAATTCATAACAGACGTTCATTCGATGAGCGATTTGAGCTTGAATGGAAACGCGCCATAAGGGCCAAAAATCAGCTCGCATTGATTATGATTGATATTGATCACTTCAAGCAATTAAACGATCAGTATGGTCATCAGGCGGGAGATGAGTGCTTAAAACTGGTGGCGCAATCGATTAATGACTCAGTCAAACGGCCAGGCGATTTTGTGGCACGTTATGGCGGCGAAGAGTTTGTGATTCTACTGCCTGAAACCCATGAAGAAGGCGCGGAATTTTTCGCAGAGCAAGTTCGAAAAAAAGTTTCAGCTCTGGCAATTCGTTATAACGAGTTATTTCTAAATGTGACGGTTAGTCTAGGGTGTTGTATTACTTCACCGCAATGTGGTGAGACTTCTTATCTATTGTTGGAAGGAGCTGACAAGGCCATGTATCGAGCCAAAGAATCTGGTCGAAATCAGGTACAATTTAGCCGCCTGGAGCACATGGCAAGCGCTAAAAGCCCCTTATAGATAGAGAATACTGAAATCTGGCAAACGCTTTTCAAATACCTGAAATTGACTCACTTTTGTCAGTAGCGTATAGTGCTCGACGCTTTTATGTGTGCCAATTAAGG
This sequence comes from Aliikangiella coralliicola, assembly GCF_007004725.1. GTDB lineage: Bacteria > Pseudomonadota > Gammaproteobacteria > Enterobacterales > Kangiellaceae > Aliikangiella > Aliikangiella coralliicola. Next base: position 414,307 of record NZ_ML660160.1, read on the forward strand.
CCTTAAAAGGGAATCCGGTGAGAGTCCGGAACTGTACCCGCAACTGTAAGTGCGCTGCTCATCCTAACTGTTAGTAGAGCTGATTTATGCACAAGTCAGATACCTGCATTCTAGCCATCATTGAACCGGGCGGGATTACCCGATATTGATCTTTGTTCTTAATCAGGCTTCGGCTGGTGTTCTTACGCTCTTGATTCTGCGCTACTGAACCTTTCTTCAATGCTATTGACCAAACTCGGAACGTGCTTTTCAAAACCGTAATGAGTAGCATAATAGGCGACAAAAAATAATTTTCGGTTGGCATGATATTGAATACGAGACCAGAAGTTTTCTTCGATTATCGGTTGATAAAACTTCAGTAACTGTTCTACAAAAGAGTGTCCAAATATTCGATAAAAACCAGCAAAGTCCACTGCAGGGTCGGTCAGAGCGAGATCGCTGAAGTCAATAATTCCACTTAAATTGTTGTTGTGATTATCAAATAAAATGTTATTCGAGCCGAGGTCGCTGTGGGTAATTTTGTTCTCGAAATTGGTTGCATGGATTTGTTCTTCCATCTCGGAAAAAAAGGCTTTTGCTGTCGCCCTGGTTCGGCGCGATAAATGTGCCTCGACTATTGGCCACAGCTCATTCCAGAAATTACTCCCACCGTAAGGAAAGTTAACCAATTCTGGATGCTCAAAGTCGACGGAATGCAAAGATGATAAAAAGCTCGCTAGTTTTCTAAAAAGGTCACGTCTGGTTGGTTCGTTCATTGACTGATAAATTTGAGGGGATAGTCTCTCACCACCTATTCTTCGATAGAGAATATAATCTTCTCCATAACTGGCAATGTTTGGAATAGAGATAGGAGACACTGTGTAGAAGCGGGATAAAAAGTCTCGCTCGACATTAAATTGGGAACTACTTTTATCCCGAACAAATCGAAAAATCCATTGGTTATTAACTTCTATAATTATATTCGACCAGCCGGTCTGGATTACATTGCAAGTTTCAATTGGATCGGAAAATATTGATTGAATACGATTGATGTAGTCTTCCATCAGTTCATTGCTCTTATATTGTTATGAATGGCAAAGCCGTGGGTAAGTATTGGATTCTTAAGTGACAGTTTACTGTTTAAGGTTAGAACTGCAAGTTTGTCTCATCTCAGATAAGACAGTTTCCCACCAATCCTTGAGAGATATCTCACAAGTGTTCGCTTAATACTCCTATCGTCTTTTGTCTGTCAGAGCTGTAGTATTGATTACTCTTTGCTATCTCTGAAAGGAACTCGAAATGCCGTACACCCATCGGTTGGGAGAACCGGATTATTTACTTCCGCTTGAAAGATCTGACAGGTTTGTCGTTAGTGATGAAGGATTTTTTTATCGAACACGAGAATGTGATCTGATTGGGCCGTTTGCCACAAAACTCGAAGCTCATGCTGACTTGAAGTTTTTTATCAATGTGACGAAAAATGAGAAAAATATTGAGATTGATAAAATGCTCGGTATCAATACTAGCCTATAAATTGAACTGCTAGTCAATAGGAACCGACGACTTCCGCAATCGAATTTCCGCGTAAATCATAGCTAATTATTAATTCATGCTGCTGACAGTATGTTGTCAGTAGTTCTATGATAAAGTTGACCGACTAATTAGATTCTCAAAAAACACTAATAAAGGTAACGTCATGAGCATAACGCGAATTAACGAGTTTAAAGCGGCGGAAGGTAAGTCTGCGGAGTTATTTGAATTTTTAGGTAGCCTACTGCCGCATATCAACTCATCAGAAGGCAGTCTCTCTTGCGAATTGCTTCGAAGCGATGAAAGTGAAGATAGCTTTGTGGTTATTGAGCGATGGGAGTCTAAAGAATTTCATCGAAAATCTGTTGATTCTTTCCCAAAAGAGGAGATGCAGGGGGCAATGAGTTTATTTGGGGCTCCGCCTAAGGGAGCTTATTATCATCCTTAACAAAGTTCCGTTAATTTCTATTTTCGAGCAACTATTTTGAAGTGCTTTTTTAGCGAGAAAAGATGAGTCGTAACACCTATTAATTTTGGGATACGACTCAATTGTATTCCGCGTTGTCGACGAATAGTTCAGGTAAAATAGTTAGCTTCTTCTTCGACCAACTATTAATAAAACAAACAAACCTAAAAGCAGAGCGTTAATTGCCCCGCCGCCGCCGCTGGATGTTGGCTCAGTTGGCGGTGTCGCCGGCCCGATATTGAGCGGTGGATTTAGACTAGCTGCAGTATCAGTGGCCGCATCGATAACGGTGATATTGGTAATGATAACGAGGTTACTGTTGTCTGGGTCTCCACTGCCAGTGTAATTTTGCAGCGGCAATTCGCCAAGTGCAGCGTTAGCGCCGCTGAAGTTGTATTTGTCTAATGCCGCAATCTGATCGATTATTGCCATTCCATTACCAGTTACTTCACCAAAAACTGTGAATCCTGAGTTTTCGCGATCGAGGTTTTGGCTATTATTGGTCAGGTTGAAAAACCATTGATTGGTGGCGCTATTTGGATTTCCGCTGAGTTTTGCCATAGCGATGGTGCCACGAACATTTGAAAACACTGGCTCGTTAGTAACCGCTGCGTTGGCGTTAATTGCGGTAACAGGCCATGCGTTATCATACTCAAAACCACCACCCTGAATGACAAAGTTGCTTACTGAACGATGAATAATAGCGTTCGAATAATCACCTGCATTGACATACTGAAGAAAGTTCGCGACCGTTTGCGGTGTTCTTGTGTCGTAGAGGTTTACTTCAAAATTACCCAATGCTGTTTCAAATTGTACGATTGTTGCCTGCGATAAGGTGGAAAAAATAGCGGCGCTAAGGCTCAAGGCAAGCCCTATTATTTGGCGTTTTAATGATTTCATTTTAATTGGCTACTCATATTTTTATTAGTTAGCTGATTTGACAAGTTCCATCTCATCCCTGATTAATTTAGGATAAAGCAAAATTTCGGGTCCGAGAATAACTGGCAAAATGGCTGGGGGCAATAGCCGAATGAGGATTTCTTCAGGGGTTTTACAGTAATTTACAATAGTTCACATATTATCCTAATAACCTCAGTCAATTCACAAAAATCTGCGCAACTCCTTGTCGCGTCTGGAAAACTTAAAAATGCGCTCATCACCGAATGGGTGACCACGGCATTTTTAAGTTTCCCATGCATACCAATGACTTATACATCTTTTTCGCGTTTAACTCAGGTTTTTAGGATTATACTGATTTCTCTTGTTTTCTAATTCAGCTTCCTTGCTAAATCAACATACTTTCTTGCGTGTTAATCCAGATTTAACTCATAGTACACCGCCTCGTGATCCCCCAGTGGATCTTTGTGGATGTCTGTCTTAAGGTATTTCATCCCGATTTTTAGCATGATTTTAATAGAAGCTTTATTTTCCTCGTATGCCACGGCGGATAGCTTTTTTATGCCGCCATTAGCAATTAGCGCCTCTTTGACTGTGTTGGCAGCTTCCGTCCCATAACCTTTACCCCAGGAACTGCGCAAAAAACGCCAACCTAATTCGAGATTATCGAATTCCGGGCTATCGCTGAAAAAAGCCATTGGCCGAACCAGAACCCAGCCGATAAATTCACCAGTATCTTTTACCGATACTTTCCACAACCCCCAGCCTTTTGCTTCATTTTTATAGCTTTCCAGTCGAGGTATATAGATTTCGTGAACTTCTTCCATGGTGGTCATTTTTCCACCATTGATGTGCTTCATCACTTCAGGATCTTGATCAAGTTGAAACAAAAGGTCCGCATCATCTGCGCTCATTTGTTGGTAACTAAGGCGAGCTGAATCGTCAATTTTCATTATGTAATCTACCTATCATTGTTTGTGTCATCTAAGGAGAGATGGCGGCAGGAGGAATTCTGAATAAATATATTTCCGAACCTGTGAATTATAACTTTATTGGTAGTCTTTTTTCACTTATTAATAATTGAATTTTCAGTTGGCTAATGGCGTCGGCTTCATAAATATATTGCTCAGGATCGCCAATACCTTCAATGGCTTTCTCGATATTTTTACTGCTGTTAACGCCGTCGTTTAAACAATATTCTTCTATGATTGTTTTTCTGTTGATACCAATGGCGAGTAGTATCAATGCAACTATCACTCCGGTTCGATCCTTGCCCGCCGTGCAATGAATGAGAAGAGGAAACATATCGGGGGCGATAATTGATTGAATAACTCTGTTAGTCCAGTTTCTAACATGACCATTAGATGTCGTGTAATTTTCAATTTGATCAACGGCTGGAATATGAACTTGCCTGATTTTAGAAAATTGCTTATCAGGACCGGTTCTCAAATTGATAATAGTCTGGATATTCGGGAGTTCTGATTGGTCAAATAATTGGTTAACCGTACCACCTCTGAACAAAACGCCTTCATTCATGACTTCTTCACCATAAATAATATTAACGACTTCACCGACATCTCTTAAGTTGGGGATCATAGTATTTAGCCTATGTTGTATTTAATCGACAGTTTGCTGCGTAGCGCTTTTAATCTTCGGTGTTCGTTGTTTGCGTTGTCTCTCATTGCATTGCCAGGTTAAGAGAAATGACTAAATACGACAAGCAGAAAACTGAATCTAATCGTTCTTCTGTATCAACCTGAAACCTTACTGGCTTTATTGTGTATGAGCATATGTTTTGTTGTTTGAATTATCAAAATTATCTGGTTTTCTACTGTGAATAAAAATCGATTGTTGACAAAATAAATATTATCTCTACAATTGTCGACATTAAAGCGACAAATGTAGAGATAGGTTTAAGTTCTATGAATCAATCATCAATTAAGCTATCTGATTTCGAAATGGAAGTTATACAACTGCTATGGCAGAGAGGCCAGGCTTCGGCTCCTGAACTCCACAAAGCGATATTAAATGAACGCAAAGTCACCTATTCAACGGTAAAAACCATTATTGATCGCCTTGAAGAAAAAGGCGCAATTGAGCGTAGCGCCCAGCAGGGCAGAACCATTTTTTACCAGCCTTTACTTGCTCAGTCTCAGTTTTCCAAGCCATTAGTAAAAAGTTTTATTAAGCGGGTGTTTGGTGGGAAATCGCGATCATTATTTAGCCACTTGCTACAAGAGGAGCCTTTAAATAGTGATGATATCGCTTATCTGGAAAATCTGATCGCTCAAAAGAAAAAGCAATTGAAGGATAAGTAATGTTTGAATATTTTCTGATTAACGGTATTTTAAGTTTGTTGAGTCTAATTGCATTGACTACTCTTAATAATGCACCGGCCAGATTAAAATTTTTTGTTTGCATTGCGGCGTTGTTTTTCTGGTTAATACCGTGGCAACTCATTTCCTTTGATTGGGTATTTCCTGAGCCTGCTGTGTTGAGAACAACCGTCTTCTGGGAGTCGGTTCGTCCTCTTTCGAATGTATTAGCCCAACCCCAAAACGATTGGGTTTTCCATTGGGAGTGGCTATTTATTAGTGCCCTGATGTTTGGACTAATACTCTTCGCATTTCAAATACTTAAGCAGCGACATCTGTTAAAACAATGGCACGAAAAATCGAAAGTAAACCAGTCACTTTGGCCTCGCTTTGGATTTGCCACTGAGAAAACACCTTTAAGGGTAGTCGCTGATTATGACAATGCATTTGTGAGCGGTTATTTCAACCCGGTTATCTGGGTTGGGGAGAGGCAGTTGAAAAACGAAACCACTCGAAGCATTTTACAACATGAGCTTGTTCATATTAAGCACCATGACAATTTTTACTTATTTTACATTTTATTGATCAAGAGTCTGTTCTGGTGGAATCCACTAGTACGCTTATTGGTTAGTCAGGCGAGAGTATATATCGAATTAAGCTGCGATGACGCTTGTCGACGTTCAATGCCTGATTATCAAGAGTACCTTGCACGAGCACTTCTCCAAAAACACCAAAAAAATAATCAACCAGTGTTGTGCACACCTTTTTTCTTGCGCGAGAAATTTAACCTTTATCGAATTAAACAACTTAGTAAGGAATTCAAAGTGACTTCAAAACATATATTTTCTATCACCCTGTTAACTTTGTTGGGATTATTAACGGTGGCTATTCCCGCAACCAGTAAACAAATTTTGAGTGATGCGGCTACCATTACCCGTTTAGAAATAATCACAGCGATTACTGATGGAGATTCAAAACACGAGCGCAGTATGGGGGGAGAGTTCAGAGGAGCCGAATCTGAAGTTCAAAAACTATACGCGCTAGCAAGTGAACTTTCTGTTGATGTTTCGACTAATATTGATGAGGAAAACATTCGGCACATTCAAGTCAATAGTAACAGTTTAGTCGATACTAAAAAATTACTAGCCGTGTTTAATGATTCGCCCTTGAAGATTTTCTTTCGAGAAGAAAATAAGACTGGTTCTGCAAATTCGTCACAAAGGCTTTTGATCGATCTAAATTTTCGAAGGGATCAAGAAAAAGCAGTATCATTGACACTAGCCGCTACGGATAGTCACTGGACAGGCATCGAGGAAGGTGATTATTTATTTCGCATTCGTCCAAGCGTTGTCAACCTGCAAGGGCGAGAGGCAGTTTCAATTGTTAGCGAAATTAGCGAAAAAGTCGATGGCGCTTATCAAGTTGTTGCGACTCCGCATGTGGTAACAGCGCTTAACGAAGACGCTACAATAGAAATCGGCGAAAAGAACGAGAAGGGGCTGTATAAAGGCTTGTCAATGACCTTGAATACTAAACGGGTTGATTAATGGGCATATCTTAAATACTGAGTCTAGAGATGTAGGAGTATTTCAAAGCGCGTTCTCGAAAATATTGATAGTGGTATTTCGAGAACGCATCAGTGTAACATTGCTTAATTCGCTTTTAACTGATTAGTCAATTGAAGCTTTATTCTTAACTTGACTATGAATCAAACGGTCAGGCGTTTTCCCACAAGAAACTTTTCTCACAAAATTTGCTCTTAATCGATGGTATCTGCTATCAGGATTATCAAAAATTTTCTTCATTTCGGCGAGCTCTTTGTCACGGTAACTCTGTAACGGTGTTTTACTTTCTTCTTCGACTCTTAGTTGGCTTTTAGATATTAATAGTGACTCGTAATCCTCGCTGTTTGATAATTCACGACAGTATTGTCGTAATTCATTCAGGTAGTCTTCTTTGTTTTCTGGAAAAACAGTATCAACCAGATTAATTGCTTCGGCTTCCGAAGCTACTAACGGTAAGCACTCTTCCGTCAGTAATTTTGCTTTTGTTTGACCAACTCGTTTTGGTAAAAGATAAGTCCAGTATTCTGAGCCGGTAAGCCCCATTGTTTTATAGTGTGGGTTGAGTACAACGCCATTTCTTGCAATGACATAATCACAGGCCAGCGGTAAAATAGCACCGCCCGCGCCCGCATTATTTTGCAACGCTGCTACAGTCAATTTGTTATTACATCTGATTATGCATTCCACTAGATCGTTAATAGCGTTAATGTTCAACCAGGACTCTTTGGCAGAACAGTCCGCCGCTTCAATGCAATTCAAATGAATGCCATTTGAGAAAAAGTCGCTTCCCCCCATTAAAGTAATTACTTTGATATCGGCGTTTCGAGTTAAATTCTTAAATGCGACGTGAAGTTCACGACAGTTTTCTGTGGAAAATGCACCGTTATAAAAATTAAAGTGAAGATAGGCGACGGCGCCTTTAATTTCTACTTTTATATTATTTAACACATCGGACTCAACTTTTGAGAATTGATGCTTAAGCAACCTTGTTGCAGGAAGTTTAAAATTCTCAGATTGATTTTGTTGCGTTTTTCTTTTGAGTTGTTTAATCCAGACAACTCCATCTTTTGCAGCGCGGCAAATTGCTTCATCTCTGCAGCCGATAATTTCACCTGGTTGAGATTGGTGTTCTTTGTCTTCCTTAAGAGCACCAAACAAATAAAATGATTCGTTTTCGATTTGATCAAGCACACCCGGAAAGCTATCGGCAGCATTAATTTTTCGAACGATTGTTGCAGCAGATTCGTTTTGCCAATCTAGTTTTCGTTCTGACTGTTTCATTAAAGGGCGCTCAATTCCTGTAATTGGAAAGTCGTCAAAGTTGAGCAAGGGACGTCGATTATTTTTGAAATTTGATACCGCTTCCATAATTAAACTAACAGCGACATGATTTATAGAGTGCCGATACACTGATGACTTACATGCGTTCTCGTCTACAGAAAAATATTTTGTTCCCCACACCTCTCCAGCGTCGTAAACATCGTTAGCCTGGAGTAGTGTTGCGCCCCAAATGTTAGAATTATTTGTTATAGCCCAATCAAGAGAAGAGGGACCTTTATCGCCAATTATTCCCGGATGTAAAACCAAGCAAGGAATTTTTGACCAGACACTTTGGGGAATTCTATGTTTTAAAAATGGGCAAATAATTAAATCAGGTTCGAAGTTAATATACGCATCAAGCATATCTTGTTCATCGGCTGATAGTTCAAACGAAACTGTATGCTTTGATAAGAGTAATTCTCGATGGATACGTTGAGTAAGTCCATTATAACTGGTCGCAAAAATTAAAATTTTCAATTAAACACCTTTATTCGTTTTATTGTTAAAGAAATAAATCTAGTTCATTTTTTTTAAAAGTTTCTGACCATTGGTTCACATTTTTGCACTATCTCAAATGGAGAGGTGAAAGTGGTTTTTATTGGCTTGACGAATATTTTTTTCAGCTATATTATTGCCGCGCCATAAGTTTTTTATTTCTCAAAAAAATAAACTTGTTATTATTACCCAATCGATAAAAAGAAAATAAAAAAATGCTCTACGTAATCGTAAAAGAACAACCTGGGTTGTTAGTTAAAATATACCGTTGCCTGAATCAGGCTGACTATAGAATTACTTCCCATCATTTAAATCACAATCCAAAAGAAGGAAAGGTTTCTGTTAAGTTGGTTATCGCAGAAGGCGATTTGCCAATTCCTTTTTCGTTGGAAAGTCAGTTGCTGAATATCGATGGTTGCCTGGATATTATGTATGAGGAACCCAACTGGGAAATCTCGAATGCCGATGGTGACAACAAAATTAGCGATGAGGTTGATAAAAAAATCAAATCGACTGCACTAGCGATTGTCAATGATTTTGGTAACGTCGAAAATTTTGTTCAGGGATTCAGAAGAAAGTTCGATGAAAGTGCGGCGTCGTTACAAGTGTACCGATTGGGAGTCGAAGTTGGCGCTGCTATTTATCAAAACGATTATTCGCTTGGTAAGCCTTTGGAAATTGAAAAGGCGTTAAAGCGAATGCTATCAAATGCAATAAAAAAATTCGGCAAAGTTTCTTGTAGTAAGAGAACATTAACAATAGAAAATAATATTTTTTGCAACCTTAGAAACCCTGATAGTGAGTGTGATTTCACCAAAGGGTTTATCACAGGTTTTTTAAAGAATTCACCAAAAACAAACAAAGTAAAAATACAAAACTATTCTTGCCGTTCACACGGACAGGTTGCTTGTAGTTTTGAGTTTCATTAATGGGGGGAAGTCATGAGTTATAATATTGGCCTTTTGGCCTTATCGTTTTTTATTGCAGTATTTGGTTCATTTACTGCGCTTCAGCTCGCGATCAGAATACCGACCGCAGAAAACAAATCCCTGGTTTACTGGGTATTAACTGCTGGGTTAGCTTTAGGCGGCGGTGGTATCTGGTCGATGCATTTTGTCGGGATGTTGGCGATGGAGATGCCTTTTGAAATGTCTTTTGACGTAGCGTTAACAGTTGTTTCTTTTGTGGTGGCCATTGTTTTTGTTAGTTTAGGCTTTCTGATTGCAGGAAAGGATTTATTAGGCGATATGAGCCTGCTCGCTGGTGGTGTAGTCGCGGGACTCGGTGTATCTGCTATGCATTACATCGGTATGTACTCAATGATAATTCCTGCTGATGTTTCTTACGATGCAACAATTGTTACCTTGTCTGTCGTGATTGGTGTTGTTGCCGCAACCGTCGCGTTATGGCTTGCATTTAATCTACGCGGAAATATTCAAAGGTTTGGCAGTGCTTTCATTATGGGAGTGGCTGTTTGCGGTATGCATTATACCGGAATGTATGCGGTGAAAATGACGCCAAATGCTTCAATTGAATTAGCCAGTGGTATCTCTGGCAGCGGTTTGGCTGGAACTGTTTCAATTATTAGTGCGGCATTGTTGTTGTCTATTTTGTATTTAGCGCAGCTAAGGTCGAAACAACGAGAAAGTCTAGCGTAGAAAATTGTTGAAATTTATTTGATGACTAAACCGTCACAACGGTGGTTTAGTCATCACAAAGCACTAACCTAAGACACCTATTACCAGACATCTATTACAAAACATCTACAATACTAAAAGCGAAACGCTGCTGGAAAACACACCGCTTAAATGATTCTGGGGGGAAGGGTAAATGAGCAATTGCTAATTACCAATCTGTTTGTTTTTCGAGCTGAGTCTTTTATTCTCTTATTCAATTAGTTCTTTATCCATACCTAAATCATTTTTTAGATTATTAGCCTTCCGTTTATTCTTTAACTCCATATGAGATTTTAGTTTTTCTTTTCGTTAATTTTTTCTCGAAGCTTTAGTGAATAAAATTTCTTCTTGAGATTTTTTTGCAATTTCACATTGTGAAAGCGTTGTGCATTTTGTGGAAAATTACCATTTTTTTCGTTGTTCACAATAAAAAAAATTAAGAAATCATTAAGGATTGATGAAGTTTTTCTGATTGCAATGATCTCAATAAAAAAATATGAGATAAATTAAAGTGCTTTTTTTATAGGGTTGAATTGAATCAGGGTTAATAAATTAAAATAACGAAAGAGCATAACGATCTTACCTTGCCCATTCGCTATTGTCGTTTTATCTCTAATTGAAATTATTGTTGTAGTGAATTCAATATTAGTCACGAGCACAAAGTGGAAGTGTTGGTGAAAAGTTGTAGTTAAGAAGTCCCAAAATGACTTGAATTAACTTTCCTCATCAAAGTTATCAGCCCTAAAAATAGCTAGCCATCTCCATAAGTCATAGACAATTATTGCTAATAACAAAATCAGGGTGTTTAATAATGCGTGTTATCTACCAGTTCTTTTTTGCGCTGTTTCTTATAAGCGGCGCAAGTATCGTAATTGCCAGTGAGGCAACTATTTCCAATCAGAAAACAATTAGCGCAAGACTAATACCGTGCGAAATTGTTGCACAGTCGGCGGATGAAAAAATGACCACTCGCGCCGGTTGTGATGGAGGTAGTGCGCCTGGTACTCCTTCTAGTATCAGTGTGCCATCGTCTAATACGACGGGAAACTATACGGTCTCCTGGGGGACGGCAAGTAGCGGCTATGCGACTCGATATGAATTAGAACAAAACAAATCAGGAACGACTCTCTGGTCACAAGTTTATAGCGGGCACCTGAGAAGCAAAGCCATCTCCATGCCTTTTAATGGTAGTTATCGTTATCGAGTTAAGGCGTGTAATACTGACGGATGTAGTGGCTATCGTTATAGCGGCTATGTAGTTGTGAACACCACACCAACAACACCATCCTACGTTAGCTATCCGGCAACTAATACCAGTGGGGATTACTCCGTTAGTTGGGGAAGTTCAAGCGGTGTTGTGACCAGTTATCGGTTAGAGCAAAAAGTAGGTAGCGGCAGTTGGAGCCAGGTTTATAGTGGAACCGCTCGAAGTAAAGCGTTTTCCGGGAAAGCAAGCAACACTTATCAATATCGAGTCAGAGCATGTGGCTCTGTTTGTAGCAGCTATCGCACAACAACGACCGTGCTGACAGTGTTAAGGCCACCAACCAGTATCACCACACCGGGCAGCAGTTCGGGTAGTTATACCGTTAGCTGGGCCAGTGTCAATGTAGCCACTAGTTATCGATTGGAAGAACAAATTAACGGTGGTGGCTGGAATCAGGTTTATAGCGGAACCGCGTTGTCTAAAAGTTTTACTAAAAGTGATGCGGGTTATCGATACCGAGTTAAGGCATGCACCTCTGCGACTTGTAGTGGTTATAAAACCAGTAACACGATAACTGTGGTGAATTTACCGAGTATGCCGAGTTCGATAAGCGGACCCAGCAATAACGCCAATGGTAATTTTACGATTAACTGGGGGGCTGCTTCTGGGGTGGTTACCAGTTATACCTTACAGCGTCGAGTTAATTCGGGAAGCTACAGCACGGTTTATTCTGGCAGTGGCTTGAGCAAAAGTTTTTCAGGGCTAAGTGACGGTTCGTATGATTTCCAGGTGCGAGCCTGTAATGGATCCGGTTGTAGCAGCTGGCGTGGTCCACACTCTGTATTTGTTAACGTGGTGCGTACTGATCCGTTACCAGCGCCTGCACCACATGTTGAGCCAATTCCGGCTGTTGATAGCACTTCGGAAAAAGTTGGCGCGACCAGTGGTGAATTCCGCATCGATGAATCAGGTGCGCTGAATTATTCTATTCCGATTGCTGTGGCGCCAGGTACCGCAGGCATCGCGCCTCAGTTACGCATCAGCTACAACAGCAATGGTGGTAATGGATATCTAGGCGTGGGCTGGGCATTGAGCGGACAGTCAGCAATTACAAGATGTCGCAAAACTCATGAGCAGGATGGTGAGTCAAATGCGGTTTCATTGACAAACAATGATCGTTTTTGTCTTGATGGGCAAAGGCTAATTCTGGTGTCTGGTAATTATGGCGAAGATGGTGCTGAGTATAAAACGGAGATTGACACTAACAGCCGAATTCGATCTTATGGAATCCAGTCTGGCGGTCCGCAGTATTTTAAAGTGTGGAGCAAAGATGGTTCGATTAGAACTTACGGGGAAACTGAAGATTCACGGATTGAAGTCAGCCATGCGGGAAGCGCGCCTGTTTATGTTTGGGCAGTTAATCGAATGCAGGATAATGTCGGCAATTATATGGACTATGAATATTTTGAAGACAATTACCAGCAACGAGAGTTTTATCTGAAGTTTATTCGGTATACCGGTAACACTGACGCAGGGCTAGTTCCTTACAATCACGTAGAGTTTGTTTATGAAGATGGTCGCGAAGATACTGTAAAAAGTTATGTTTATGGTTATGAGCGACAAATGACTAAGCGTTTACAACGCATTGACAGTTATGATCACAATCAAATAATCCGCTCTTACCATTTAGGTTATTCTGACAGTTACCCGAATTATCGAAGTTTGCTGATGACGCTTCAGCAGTGTGTGGATGCGGTTAAGAGTAGCTGTTTACCTTACACGACTTTTTCTTGGCAACAAAAATATTTCAACAGTTTTTATTCTACCCAAAGTAGCGGCGGCGCGGATTATTTAAATGCATTGCCGATGGACGTTAATGGCGATGGTTTAATGGACTTAACCTATTTGAAAAAGTCTGGAAGTTACTATCGAATTTACACTGACTTTTCCAATGGAAATGGTTTTGATGCTCAAACAATGTCAGCAACTTCGATTACCTCAAATAGTACTGATGCTGATTTAGCTGCACGAAGTATGCGAGTCGTAGACTTCAACGGTGATGGTCGTCACGATTTAATGTACATCAGAAAGTACTCAACTTTAAGTGGTCATTCATCTTACTACCGCTGGGCTGTGATGCTATCTTTTGGAACGCGGTTAAGTGTGCATGCCAATGTCCAGATCGATGCGAATATCAGCATTAATAATAGTGCTGATGTCATTAAGCAAACCCATTTTGCAGATTTTGATGGCGATGGAATGGGAGACTTCCTCTATGTCAAAAATAATCAACTGTTATTGAAAAGAACCAAAGTTGATGGAGCGACACATCCTGTTCAAACATTGTCAACTCAAACGTTGTCAACTAGTGCTACATCAACAAGCGTTACTCGAACGGAATATCCTGCACCTGCGGATTTTAACGGTGATGGAAAGTTAGATCTTATTTTAAAAGTTAAGCGAATTTATTCGTCCGGCGGTGGCGGCGGTGGTGGTGATTGTGATGACATCATTCCAAGAACCGCAGATGTTGTGAGTACGCAAAAAATTGCGCCCTGCCCACTGAAAATTCAGGCTAATTCATCGACTACTGTTGATCATGCGTGGAAAGTTTTCTACTCCAATGGCACTAACTCTTTATCCGAGCAACCGGTGAGTGTGGGTCTGGTTAATTATGTTGATCTGGACGATTTGAAGTTTGCTGACATTAATTCCGATGGATTAACTGATTTAATTTCTTTCACTAACTGTACCACTTCAGAAACCGCTGAGTGCTGGCGAGTCAGCATGAACAATGGACGATCTTTTACCGGATATTATGGTGATAAGATTTCAGGTGTTGAGAACTCTCGCCACATGCGATTACTTGATCTAAACGGTGACGGTTATCTTGATATTTTGTATCCCACCAGCACTCGTTGGAAGGCATTTATCTGGAACTATGGTACTGACAATGATCGTTATCCAGACACGCCTTATAGCGTGAGTTTTACTCACTCCACCAGCAACTATAACCCTGAAGAAGATTTTAACTTCTTTATGGATATTAATGGTGATGGGCAGATTGATCGATTGTACGTTGACAATAGTGCGAACAATCGATATTGGAAACGATCTCAGGGAATTACCAGAGCTCATCAAAAAATTGACACCATTATTAATGGTTACGGCGCTAGAACTGAAGTCGTTTATAAACCGATGACAGACGAAAGCATTTACACTAAAGACTATGCTGGATGGGGAAGTAGTCAATGTTGGGGGAATTGCTCACCAGTAATGGAATATGTTGCTCCATTATATGTAGTAAGCGAAGCGAAAACGCGTATTCCTACAGCGAACCCTTCTAGTCCAGGTTCGGTTGATCAAAGTGCGTATAGTCGCGTAGCGTACCGTTATGCTGGTGCGAAAATTCAGGGAGGAGGCAGAGGCTTTTTAGGTTTCCGTCAGTTGATTTCAACAGACTCGCAAACTGGCATCGAAACTAAAACAACTTATCGCCAAGATTTTCCATTTACAGGGATGCCTAAAACGACTGAAGTCAGAAAGACTTCCGGTGGCTCACTAATCAGTTATTCGACTAATACCTGGGAGTCGGTTAATGTGGCCGCCAATGGCAGGGTAGTGCGTCCACAATTAACCAGCGCTACTGATACGCAATACAATGTCGATTCGTCATCATCATCTGCTCTTATGAGTAAAACAATTACCAATAATTGGTATGACACCAACGGCAATAGTACCCGCACGCAAGTAAAAAATTATGATGCCAATAATCAGTGGATTGCTGAAAAAGATACAGTTAATCAATATCAGGATAATCTTTCTCGTTGGCATCTGGGGCGCTTAACGCAGACCAGTGTTACTCATAAAAAGTCGGGGCACTCTAATCGAACTTTAACATCTACTTTTGAATATGATGCCGTTACCGGTATGTTGACAAAAACAATTGTAGAGCCCAATCGAACTGATAAAGAAACACTAGTTACTGCTTATCAGTATGATGCGTACGGTAACAGACTTCGCACTACTGTTTGTAGCCGACATTACTTGTCTACTTGCGGGACCACCACTGCTCAGGATGATAACAACCCTTATACCATCAACCGCCATAGTCGCGTGACTTACGATAGCGAAGGCCGATATGTACTGAATAGTTATAACGGGCTTGGTCATTTGCAAAGTGAGACGTTGAGCTATAGTCCTTACGGTGAAACTCAGGTCAGGACACTTGGACAAGTTGTATCTGACACGCGTTACGATGGTTTTGGTGTGCCGTATTTCAGTCGGTCGCAAATCGGCGGTTACAATCATGTGACTAAACGGTTTTGTTCTCAGCTTTCTGATTGTCCGACAGGTGCAAAATTTCGAATTGAAAATGTCACTTCAGGAGGAACTGTTTCGCGTATCTACAAAGATTTGGTCGAACGAACCATACGTACTGCAAACCAGGGATTTGACGGCCGCTGGATTTATGTGGATGTTGAGTATGATAATTTGAGCCGAGAGGTACGTAAAAGTGAACCATACTACGATGGTGAAGCGATCTATTGGACTGAGTTCACTTACGATATTTATGGCAGATTAACGCAAACGACTTTCCCTGACGGTTCAACTGCCAGTAACAGTTATCAAGGATTCACAACGATACTCTACAATGGCTTAGGGCAAGCTAAAACTGAGATCAAAAATGCTTTGGGTCAAACAACTCGAGTGATTGATAACTTAGGCGGCACTATTGATTACGAATATAATGTTTTGGGCAGTTTAACCAAAACAATTGATAGCGTCGGCAATCAGGTTCAAATTAACTACGATCATAGAGGTCGAAAAGTTGGCCTCAACGATCCAGATAAAGGTAATTGGACGTATCAATATAATGCGAATGGCGAGCTTGCTCAGCAGAATGATGCGAAAGGACAGAAGCAATATTTTTACTACGATGCGTTGGGACGAGTTGTTAAAAGAGTTGAGAAAGATAGTAATAACGTAACGAAGGTTCATGCCGAATGGGTTTTTGATACCGCGCAAAATGGTTTGACCAAACTGGCTATTGAAAGGGACTTAATCAGTGGTTATTACAAAGAGCTTTATTATGATTCGTTTGGTCGAATATCGTCGTCAAGCATGGTTGTTGACGGTAATGGTTTTGACGAGGATGTGACCTACGATCAATTTGGAAGAACCTATCAACAGTTTGACGCCAGTGGTGATAACCGCGGTGTCAGACATATTTATAATCAGTATGGGTATTTACAAGAGCTGGTTGAAGAACTGACAGATGCTTCCTACCACAAAATCCTCGCAATGGATGCACGAGGCAATACGACTCAAATAAGATATGGAAATGGGCTAACGTCTTACCGAAGTTATCAGGCCACAACCGGCAGACTTCAGAGTATTAATACCGGTAGTAGCGGACTCATTCAAGATTTACGCTACCAGTTTGATGCAATTGGAAACCTTACGCAGCGAAAAGAGCTGAGTGGCAGTAAGAACTTGTTGGAAAGCTTTAGTTATGACGGACTTAATCGTCTTACCCAGGCTAACCACAATAATGGCACTCAAACTTTTACTTATGATGCGGTTGGAAATATTACTTACAAGAGTGATGTGGGATCTTACACTTACGGACAAAATGGTGCCGGACCTCACGCTGTAACTCAAACTAATGGCGCAGGAGGAACCCAGAGTTATAGTTACGATGCGAACGGAAATATGGTTTCGGGAGGAGGCAAAACCATAAGTTACAGCACTTTTGATAAACCACTGCAAATTGTGAAAGGTGGGCATACCAGTCAATTCAAATATAGCCCTGGTAACAATCGATATAAGCGCGTTGATATTGACAGTAACGGAACAACAACTCGATATTATTTAGGTGGTCTGGAAGTTATTCATAACTCAGATGGAACGAAGGAGCTCAGACGTAACTTAGGTGGAACGTTAATCAGCTACAACTATAACAGTAGTAATAATTTAACAACCACCAGTACGCGATATCTGCATACGGACAATTTGGGCTCTATTGACGTGATCACCGATGAAAACGGTGCAATAGTCCAAGAGCAAAGTTTTGATGCTTTTGGTAAACGACGTAGCGCCGCAAACTGGAGTTCTTTAAATGCCACAGGGTTAGCGACATATAATGTTCACCAATTAGTGACTAATCTTGGTTATACCGGCCATGAACAGCTCGACGAAGTTGGTCTGATTCATATGAACGGACGTATTTATGATCCGAGTTTAGGACGCTTTTTGCAGGCTGATCCGCATATACAATCGCCGAGTAATACTCAGAGTTTAAATCGTTATTCTTATGTTTTGAATAACCCACTGTCATACACTGATCCGAGTGGTTATTTCTTTAAATCAATTGGGAAGTTTTTCAAAAAATTCTGGCGGACAATAGCATCTATCGCCATTGTTGTTGTTGCCGCGGTTGTCGCAGCAGCATTAACTCCGGTGAGTGGAGGATTTTCATGGGCCGCCTTTGGTGTTGCTGTTGGAGGTGGTTTTTTATCGGGGGCCGTTGCGACGGGAACACTAAAAGGAGCGCTATTCGGCGCGTTCAGTGCCGCGGTGACATTCGGCATTGGGAGCGCATTTAGTTCAATTGCAAAAGCCGCGACAAAATCTCTGGGTTTCGCATTTCATGCGGCTAAAGCGACAGTACATGGATTAGCCTCCGGAACGATTTCGGTATTGCAGGGCGGTAAGTTTGGTCACGGATTTATTAGCGCTGGAATGAGTTCTTTAGCTGGAGGCTATATCGATGCAATTGGTGGTAAAGGAAATTGGGCGAGCGTTGGTAATAGAGCCATTAGAATTACCGCTTCCGCAGCCGTCGGTGGTACCAGTTCAGCACTGACAGGTGGCAAGTTTGCCAATGGCGCAGTGAGTGGTGCATTTAACCGAGCGTTCAATGATGAATTACACTTCCAAACTGCGTCGGCTCAGAAAAAGAAATCGTGGAAACAAGGAAAATTAAGAAGAGCAGCGTTGAAGCTTTATCGTAAAACGACTCAAACAGGAAATGAATGGGGCGCCGCGATTTACGAAAAAAATGGCAAATACAAAATAAAGTATTTTGAAGGAACACCGGGCCACGTTGACATAGAGCTTAATGGTAACCTTGGAAATGGGTGGAAAGTTTCAGGCTGGATGCATTCACATCCAGGGTTAGGTGGAACCACCAACGCAGCGATAGGCAATCATCCTTCTACTGGAACGGTTGGTGCTTCTAATGATGTTGCTAATTATCAACAAGCATTAAAGTCATTTCCTAACCTGAATGCCTATCTGGTTGGTCCCGATACAATTAGTCAGTTTGGCCGTACCGGAAATATTATGGATAGTTATGCGGTGCCAAAAAGGCTTATTGAAGCGAGGGATGCTGCGGCATTAGGAAATTTACTCGGTAACTAAATATCTCAAAATGTTTGTTATAAACTGAGTAATATTTAAGCCCGCGAATTGAAAGTTCGCGGGCTTTTTTTTGCGAAAAAATAAAGTTTACAGTCAAAGAAAAATTCTAGTTTTCCAAAGTTCAACAACCAGTTGTAATCTCATAAAAATCAATTTATTATTTACTAAGCTTGATTGACTAGTTAACTTTGAGTTCTAGAAAAAGCGTGCGGCAAGGGATTGCTCATCGATGCAAGTTCTCATTTTGCGATGATTTTACAGGTGATAGCCATTTATCTTTGCAAATGAAATAGCAATCGTTATTGATTTACCATCCATTAATTCCTTAATTCGTACCTGCTTTATTTTTCCTCTGCTAAATAGTTGAGCTGATTTTGTTTAGTTTTCAAATTACTTTATTCGCTTTTTAAATTAAGGAGCAATTCAATGAACAAAATGACAAAAAAAAATCGAAATATTTTAACTGTATCTAACCTCATATTTGCTTTGGTTTTCTGTGTTAACTTTTCTGTAAAAGCTGAAACCCATACCGACGAAATCTATGGATGGAAGCACAAACTTCAAAAGCAGATCAAAGAGCTAAAACGACAAAACGAAATGCAACAACAATCAATAGATGAGTTAAAAGCATTACTTGGATGTGTCGTAAAAATCGATAATGATTTCATAATTGAAGGCTGCAATTTGCACGTAAGAAATGCTTTAGGACAAACCGATTCAACCGATGAAACAGGAAACGTCATTATCGGTTACAACGAAGATATTTCAATCGGTGATGGTTCGCAAAGAACCGGATCGCACAATTTAATTATGGGGGTAGATCATCGATATACCAGCTATGGAACTATCGTCCATGGCACCGGGCATTCAACCTCTGTTCAAAATGCTGCGGCTATCGGCGGTGCTCATAACAGACCCCATAACTTTGGCGCGGTGATTATTGGTGGTTCAGAAAATTTTGTAAGTGCCTCACAGTCAGTTGTTATCGGTGGAAGTTTCAATGATGCCGGTGGCGCAAGTTCGGTTGTGGTTGGCGGACAAAGTAACTCGACTTTTTCATTTGGTTCATTGGTTGCCGGTGGTAATGGCAATGAAGCTGATGGTGGTGACTCTGCTGTATTTGGCGGTCAGGGCAATCAAGCGATGGCTGGCTGGTCTGTGGTTGTCGGTGGGCAAGGAAATGCTGCCTGGGGCGAGCATAGCACTGTTACCGGAGGGCGTAATCGATCAGTCAATGGTCCTTATGATTGGCGCGCAGGAACTTTGTTTGAGACTGAATAAATTTTTAGCGCTGTTTGTAAAATATTTTTTGCGTTAGTTTTAGTCGATTCGTTTTTATGTGCGGTTAAAATTATAGGAGATTCCTCGGCTTAGCTCGAGATGACAGTTCCCTCTATTGTCATCTCGACCAGCGCGGAGAGCTCTCCTACAGACATTGACTCATTCAATAACCCATCAAATATTTATTTGAGAGAGCGATTCCAAATAGATCAGTCTTTGTGTTGATTAATATCCAAGCCTTTAGGAGATCTCTCGACTGCGCTTGAGATGACATTGGGTGGGACAATAACGAGAACTGCCAAAACTCATTAAAACTACTTTTCAAAACTATACGACATTTTATCAGCTTAAGAATTTGCTTTATTTTTCCCAGGTAACAATAAGTTTTTGCAGATCGTTTTGCCGAATTATTCTTGTTTGCTATTTTCAGCCTGGATCAGAAACACCTCCGTAAGACATATCTCTATCACCTGACCTACATAAGTTTTATGCCGTATTAATATTATTAATACAGGTTAATTAAATTATTTCTTTTGCCTTGTTGTGCCGATATTTTTGCATTTGCAATATGGTAATATTGCACACAATATAAATATTTATTGCGCACAAAGAAAAGTGTGTGCTATTTCTAATATGAGCTTGATTAAGCTGTACAAGCGACACGGAAAAATCCAACGCTTTGCTGACTTCCTGGAAAAGGGGTGGAAGTTAAAGTAACGCTTAAAAAATATTTTAATAAGGTAATTAAAATGAATTTTAAAAAGAAAAGTCTACTAATCAGTGCTGTAGCACTGTGTTTTGGCGCAAGCGTTAATGCTGCGGACAAAGCGCCGTTAGAGAGACAAATTGACAAGCACAGATTACATCACACAAATACCTCAATAATTGCGCCGGTAGAACCAATGCCGACGGAACTTTTAAGACATTCTCATTCACATGCTGATTCAAATTTAAATCGAAACACTCTGAACGCGGCACGATTACAAAATGTTGAAGCCGCTGCGGCTGATTGTGACACCGCTGGTTATGGAACGAAAACCGGTCAAGAGTTAGTTGACCACATACTTAACTCTCCTGGTGAATGTATTAACGATTTGTACGACGCAAATGAAACCAGTTTTGCTGCGTTCCAGTCGGCGAATATGTTGACAGTCGCTAATGCTGCGTCGGATCTTGCCGAGGAATATTCGGCTCAAGCTGGCTCCCACTCACTTAACAACCTTTACTACTTTATACGAACGGGTTACTACCATGAATTTTATAGTTCTGACCATGTTGGACCTTACGGTAGTGATGTGAAGAGTGCGACTCGTCAGGCACTCGACAACTTGATCAATAACAAAGATTTTTACGCGAGCTCTGATCAACATGGCAAAAACATCCAGGACGCGATTATTTTAGTAGACAGCGCAGAAGAAAATGCCCGTTATCTACCAATGGTCAAAGAGTGGTTAACGCGCTGGGACGAGAGTTATGCAGAGTCATGGTATATGCGCCGAGCGGTCAACGGAATTTTCACGGTACTTTTTCGCGGTCACTATTTATCAGAGTTTGTGAGCGCAACAGGCAACGATGTTGAACTCATTAAAAAATTGGGCGAGTTTTCCAGACAAGATTGGATGCTCGATTCTTCGTCACTTTATTTACAGGAAAATTCCGCTGCTGAGCTGGCACGATTTCTTCAATATACCAGCGCAGCTATTTATCCAACGGTGAAACAAGAAGTTCAGAAAACACTGGATCAATATCGTATTGGCGGACCAGGTCAATCGGTCTGGTTGCGAGTTGCGGAGCAAGTCGACTATTTAGGCCAATGTGCGGAATTTGACATCTGCGGTTTTAAACAGGAGCTTGAAGCACAGGTTTTGCCGTTAACCCATACCTGCAGTGATAGCTTGAAAATGCGTGCAGAAGAAATTACCGAGGCACAATTTGATGAGTCGTGTGAGAAGCTGGCGGTACAAGAAGTTTTGTTCCACAAAGTTCTCGGCACGAATAACAACCCTGTTGCAGATGATCATAATACTAATCTGGAAATGGTTATCTTTAACAACAGTGCGAGCTATCAAGCTCACGCTGGATTGTTCTATGGTATTAGCACTAACAATGGTGGTATGTATTTGGAAGGTAACCCATCGAATCCTGATAATCAGGCGCGATTTATTGCTTATGAAGCCGAATGGTTACTACCAGATTTTCATATCTGGAATTTAACTCATGAGTATGTTCACTATCTGGATGGACGTTTTAACTTAAAAGGCGATTTTGGTGCAGCTAAAACAAACACGCATAAAACTGTTTGGTGGATTGAAGGACTCGCTGAATATATTTCCAGGAAAAATCTGAATGATGAGGCGATTGCTCTTGCTCGTACTCAACAATTTTCTTTAAGCGAAATTCTTTCGAACAACTATAACAGCGGCCAGGATCGTGTATATCGTTGGGGATACTTGGCCGTACGATTTATGTTTGAAAAACACCATGATGACGTCAATACAATTCTAACGCATTTTCGTGCGGGTGATTACGACGCTTATTTAGATTTCATTAATAATGGAATTGGTAGTAATTATGACAGTGAGTGGAATGAATGGTTAGCGGTAGTTGAAAGCAACACTGACGACATCACACCTGATCCCACGCCTGAACCGGATCCAAATAAGCGAGAGCTCAAAAACGGAGAAACAGTGAGTGGACTTAAGACACCTAAAAAAGCCAATAAAGGTTTAAGGTTCTATATTGATCTTCCTAAAAATGCCACTGATTTACGCATCGAAATTACAGGAGGAACCGGTGATGCTGACCTCTATGTTAGGGCAAAAGGAAAGCCCAAAAAGAACAAGTATGATTGCCGACCTTTTGAAGATGGCAACAATGAAGTTTGTGAGTTTGCGAAACCCAGAAAAGGCAGATGGTGGATTGAAATTAAATCTTACGAGCGTTTTGAAGGAGTATCATTAACCGCCAGTTATACAGAGCCGGCTAGCCCTCCCGGTGTCGACTTAACAGAATTAATCAAAGGCGAAACTGTAGCAGGTTTGAAGGCGGCATCAAGTAAAGAGTTGAACTTCTATATCGATGTACCAGCAAATTCAACGGACTTAAGTTTTAATCTCTTTGGTGGTCGTGGAGATGGTGACCTGCTCATTAAACGCGGTAGTAAGCCGACGAAAAAAGATAACGATTGCTTTTCTGACGCCAGAGGAAATGAAGAAACTTGTGAGTTCTCTGAGCCTCAACCGGGCCGATGGTATGTGGTAGTTAAAGCCTATTCGAAGATTAAGAAAGTTTCCCTGGTGGCAGATTATACTGCTTCGGATAATGGTTCGGAATTTGATGCCTGCGCAACATCAGATCCGGTGACGACAGGAAATGTTGAAGAAGGAACACCGGTTTGCGTTGCCGCAAATACCGGAATTTCTTATTTCTATACTTATGTTAATGCGGGAACGAATAACCTGATTGTTGAATTAAGCGGTGGCACTGGAAACGGTGATCTTTACGGCTCTGTTGAAGCTTGGGCTGATTCGGATAATGCTCAATTTTCCTCTACCGAACCAGGAAATTCCGAATATATGGTCATGTCTAATCCGCCGGAAGGCTGGGTCTATTTTTCGGTGTTAGCTAATCCCGAACATGGAGATACGAGCTTGCGAGTGACTCAAGAATAAAAGTGATGTTGTTCGGTAAATAAAAGCGGGACCTTGGGTCTCGTTTTTATTTGTGCTGGATAGCAGTTCTTATCCCGCACTCAGATTAAATAGCACTCAACTATTTTGTGAAATAAATTTTTCAAAAAATAATTTGATTAACACTGTGATTGCCATTGATCGACAGCGTGATTTAGTTTCTTTAAAAAATCAATCAACATTTCTCTATGTTCAGGTTGAAAGTTCGCCAGGATGGCTTTTTCCGACTCAAAAATATTTGTCCAGGATTGTTGATAAATAGCCTCACCTTTTTCAGTTAAATGACACAGATAAACACGCTTGTCATTGGGAGCTCTTTCTCGAACGGCAAGTTCTTTTTTAACCAGCTGATCAAACACTCGCGTAATCGTACTAATCGATAAGTGCATTTTTCCGGCGAGCTCGCTAACGGTTAAGGGGCCGTTTGTATGAAGTGTCTCCAGAATATAACATTGGCTAACGGAGATACCTGAGCAGACAATTTGTTCGCGATCACGAAACTGGTATTTCTTTACCAACTCTACGATTTCCTGATGAAATTCTTCAACTTGATTTTTATTCATTTGGTTTTTACTTTCAGTGTTTTTTTATGAAATGAAAAATCTATTCAGTTAGATTAGTGTAAATACTTGCAAGATACAAATAGTTTACCTATTATATTTGTAAGATACAAATAAGAAAGGTCTAGGTGGTGAAATTATGCCGTTTATTCAAGACGCAGATATTGTTGTTCGTGAGTTAGATCAATTTTTCTCACAGTCTATTTCAGGAAGCGAACCCGTTATTAATCAAGAGCGTCTGGAAGTGATTATTAACGAACTCGACCTAGCTACTTATGTGCGCTCCGGTGGGTTAACTGATAGAAAATTGGCCGCTTTCCTAAAGAAATATCTTTCTTATTCAACCCGGCTTCATCATTCTCATTATTTCGGCCATCAATGTGCGGCACCGCATTATTCCGGCGCACTAGCGTCGTTAGTTGACGGGTTTATCAACAATCCTATGGCTGTCTATGAAATGGGGCCGGCCGCGGCGAGTGTTGAATATTTTGTAGTTAACTGGATGTTGGAAAAGGTCGGTTGGCAACCGTCGTCAACAAACCCCTACGCAGAAAATAACCGAGAAAATTCCACAGGTGCCGGTGTACTTGTTAACGGTGGATCCTTGGCGAATTTATTGGCGTTACTCGTGGCGCGGAGAAAAATCCAACCAGATGTTTGGCAATCGGGAAGTAATAGTGATTTGGCGGTGATGGTTTCTTCGGAGAGTCACTATAGTATCGAAAAGTCCGCCGGCATAATGGGAATAGGCAAAAACTCCGTTTATCAACTGGCTGTTGATGAACGAGGTGCCATATTACCTGATCAATTAGAAAATACGCTCAATCAGTTAGTGGTCGATGGTAAAAAGCCGATGATATTAGTTGCCAATGCCTGTAGCACAGCATTGGGAATTTACGATTCATTGGAACCAATCGCGGAGTTTTGTCAGACTCATAACATTTGGTTTCACGTTGATGCGGCCCACGGAGCAGGGGCGCTGCTGTCTGAAAAACATCGGGATAAATTACGTGGGGTCGTACAAGCAGATTCCATTATCTGGGATGCACATAAAATGCTACAAACACCGTCTTTATGTGCTGCGCTTTTAGTTAAGGAAAGAGCGTTTCTTGACACGGCCATGCACCATGATGCCAGTTATTTATTTCATGATAAGGAGCAGCCTGGATTTGACTTTATGCCTAGAACGATAGAATGCACTAAGTCTGCACTGGGAACCAAATTCTTTTTTGTGTTGGCTGCTCTCGGCGAATCAGGCCTTAGTCATTATGTTGATCAACAATGTGAGCTGGCGCAACAAGCCTATCAATATATTGAGGAACAACCTGATCTTAATTGTCCGGTTTGCCCGGAAAGTAATATTCTTTGCTTCAGGCCAGAGGTTGATGATGCGACAGTGCTATCTATTCGTGATTCGCTGTTAAAAGAGCGAAGTTTTCATCTGACTTCAACGGTTTTTAATGGCAAACGCTACTTACGAATGGTTTTTATGAGTCCAAACTCTAGTTTAGATGATGTTCGTCGATTGGTTGAAAGGGTTCGTGTTTTGTTAACTGTTGAATAGTTATTCTTAGCTCAAACTCAGGTTAGTTAACTCGCCGACTTGAACCCGACATCTCTGAAGCTTCCATCACCAGCATCAGGGCTTTTGGATCAATGCCCAAAACAATATTGCGTAAAGTTGGAATTCTTCTCGCACCGACAACCACAAAGAGAATATTTTTGCTTTGTTCGCCTGTTAAATTTTGACCTGACAGTATTGTGCCATCTCGGCCTAATTGTTCGGTAATGTCGAGACCGATTCGATCCGCTTTTTCTGAGACAATATGGACAATTTTTTCCGGGACTGCGCCGGTTAAAATTTTATCGATCACTTGAGTTGTCGCATAAATACTAAGCATGCTCCAAAGCACACGTTCCATGTCCGCGAAAATAAAACCAATTGCGATGATGATTAATGCGTCGAGTATAAGGACGACTTGCGCAGGTTTAATATGAGAATAACTGGAGACAATTTTGGCAATAATTGTTGTTCCGCCGGCAGATGCGTGTCCTTTTAATACCAGGCCAACCCCGGCACCAATGCATGTTCCTCCATAGAGTGTTGAAAGCAACAGGCTATTAATTGTAGGAAAGTCGACTTGTGAAACAAGAAGGTCAACCGATAGAGCTGTGACCAACATTGAATAAATCGTTCTTATCGCGAACTTTAAATCAATAAATCGAATACCAATCGCGAGGAGCGGAATGTTGATCAGCAACATAGCCACACCTGTCGAAATGTCTGTCAGAAAATGCACCAACATTGCCATGCCGGGGGTTCCGCCCGTTGCAATTTCCGCGGGTAAAAGAAAAAACGCTACGCCGCAAGCCAGAATGGCTGACCCAAGTGTAATGAATACTATGTTCTTAAACTCCGAACGCTTAAATTCCGACATGTTGCAGGCTTGGTAAGGTTGTTTAAAAAGAACTTAATCAGAAGATTCTGTTTAAGCTTAGCCTATTGGCTGATAACTGTTTGGAAATTTGTAGCCTTGAGAATAACGATTATTGGGCAAGGCAAGTTGACTGGGATCAAACAAAATGGCAAAAAGAAACAGTTAGAATTGTTAACTCCAAACAATTCTCAAGAAGTAAATATCTTAGTTATTCTGGCTTCACTCAGAAGTGAGCCTGTTGTTTGAGTTATCTAATTCGGGAGGCTGGTCACCGAGTATTTGATGAGTGACTGGCGTATTTAACCCAATGTTTTCTTGATGGCTCAGCTCGAAGGCAATGGTTTGCATAGTGTTTCTTGAGTCGAGCAAGCGGTAAGGGTTTTTGATATAAAATAGCAATCGCCAGGTGACGGCGTGATCACCATTTTCAATGACGACAATTTTAGGTTTAGCGTCAATGTTTATTCCTGCTTCCTTTGCTGCAGCTTGTTCCCAGACTTTTTCCAGAAAAGTTTGCACTTTTTCCGAGGGCTGGTCATAACCAATTTTAAAGTCTAGAAACTCTCTAAATCCATTTTTTCCACAATTCGATATTGTCTCAACCGTTGAATTTCTGAGTTTCGAATTAGGGATCGTAACTTCATGTTTTTGTACCAAATCGCGAATGATGGTTTGTGATAAGGTTATTTGTAAAACGACACCAATGGTATCTAGCTCTTTAACTCGAATCACTGAGCCTGCTTCAACCGAATGATTGTAATGCATGATTAATCCGCTAATCATGTCACCAAGAAAATACTCTTTAGAAGCAAATAAAATTAACAGGATGCCGCCGATAACAGATGTCGCCTGCAACCATTCGTTGAGCTCCCAAATATTGATAATGACTAAAATGGCAAATGAGCTAACTAAGACTAATCCGATTAAGCCGATAATTTCGCTGGCGTAAGATTCGCCATGATAGGTCACACCATCAATTTCTTTCGCTTTCCCAAAGCGGTAAACCACCCAACCTTGCACATAGTGTTGGATAATGTAGGCAACTAAAACAGTAAGACCTGTTTGAGAAATCTGCTGTAGATGTGATATCGGCTGATCAAAAATAATTTCGACCCCGGCTGCGAACATGTAAATACTGAATAGTGCCAGGTTAATAGCGCGCAAGCCCAGCATTCGATTGTTGGTTGTTGAAAAATAAGTCGCCTTTGGAGAAATTTTTATGATGAACTTGGCGAATAAAAAAATGAGCAGGTTGAGACTAATGACCAGGTAGTCGAGCAATTGAAAGGGTAATTTTCCCAATAATTCTTGAAACCACTCATATGACATTTTGACAGTTCCTTGTTTTTTATTTTAAGTGCTAATTTTTAACAATGAATGATTAGCGTAATCTTCAGATAATCAGTGATTCTAATACTATAAAACGAATTTTGAAATTTTGCGATTTTCGCACAGAAAATCTGCCTGCCTGATTATCTCGTCGAGGAAAGCTTAGGCTTAAGGTAGAGCGCGGGTTTAACTAATCCATGTCAAAAAGAAATTTTCTCATTCGCCATACCCAAATGCCGATGTAACCGGGTATTGCATAGATGATAAAAAAGAATAGTGTCACTGAAAGACCATAAAACAGCCATTGGTTTTCTTGTGGTGATGTTAATATCAAGATGAACATGCAAAGCAGCGAACCGACTGTACCGATTGCAACTTTTTTTAGCTGGGCTTTGGGCGTCAAAGCCATTTGTTTCAACTTTTGTTTAAGAGGTTCCATGAGTTAAGAACAGAAGCGATCAGCACTGGTCACCTGCTCAAGAAAATATCCAGTTATTACACAAGTAAAACACTGAATGTCAGTCAGGTGACAGTTCATTATAATTGACGAAGATAAAGCCCGGTCTTGATAAACTTAGTAATAAGGATTTTCACCCAGCTGATGTTCAGTGACGTCTTTTACACCTTTAACTTCAGGGACTTTTTCCACTAAGGTTTTTTCGATACCGTCTTTCAAAGTTACGTCTGCCATACCACAACCCTGACATCCACCACCAAATTGCAATACAGCGGTACCTTCTTCGGTAAATTCGGCTAATGCTACCTGTCCACCATGACTGGCGAGTTGAGGGTTTATTTCAGCTTCAATTATGTAGCGAATTCGGTCTATGGCCGGCGCGTCATCAGCAACTTTGCGTGCTTTGGCATTTGGTGCTCTAAGGGTTAACTGGCCGCCCATATCATCGGTTTGGAAGTCAATTTCGGCTTCTTCAAGGTATGGAACGCTTTCTTCGTCAACATAAGCATCGAAAAGTCCAAACTCAAGTTTGATATCATCTTTTTCGACGGCGTCATTCGGGCAATAAGACACGCCGCATTCAGCGTGAGGGGTCCCAGGATTAACAACGAAAACGCGAATTCCAGTGCCTTCCTCTTGCGAAGAAAGTAATTTGGAGAAATGTTCCTGGGCAGTATCTGTAATATTAATCATTCTAACAAGCTAAATAGAACTAAAGTGATCCTATTTTATCAGATAGCTGGGAAGAATATCCCATGTATTTTATAGGGATATAATAAAAAACTGATTAATTGATTGTAAATAGCTATGAAAAGTGGATTTTAACTTCGCCAAATGATCTGCGTATATCGATTGGTGAACAGGCAGCGAAAATTAATTTTTATTTTATCGTAACAATATCTGTATATTCGTTGATCTGAAACGTCAATTTACCTATTCTCGGTTGTTGTCAGCGTGTTCATAAACATTGAACTTAAATTGCTCAAGTAAATCAAATGAACGACTCTGCGCTTCGAATGGATGAGTTTAATTACGACTATAAAGTGAATAAAACAAGAATGATTAAAAAAATAACGATAGTAACAGGTTTATTAGTAGGTTTTTGGTCTAGCTTATCGAGTATGGCGGTTGAGCTTGAGTATTACCTTCCTGACGCGAAACAATATAACTCGGAAATTCCTACACCTGAGAGCGTATTAGGCTACCAGGTTGGGGAGTGGCATGTGCGTCCTGAGCAAATTGATCGCTATTTCCACCAACTGGCAGACCAGTCTTCAAGAGTCAAAATTGAAACGATTGGCTACACCCACGAAAAGAGGCCGCTGATTCTTGCCTATATTTCTTCTCCCGAAAATATTGCGCGGCTGGAAGATATTCGACAAGCTCATTTGGCAAGACTGTCAAATAAATCAGGAAATAAAAAAACGCCGTCTGAAAATGTGCCAGTCGTTACCTGGATGGGTTATAGCGTGCATGGCAATGAGGCTAGTGGCAGTAATGCTTCGTTGTTGCTGGCTTATCACCTGGCTGCAGCCAATGATCAACAAACGCTGGATCAGCTGAAAAATCAGGTCATTATCATTGACCCGATGCTCAATCCTGACGGATTGGCGCGGTTTGCCCATTGGGTCAATATGTATAAAAGTCAGATCCCCAATGCCGATCCAAAAACCATGGAGCACAATGAAGTCTGGCCTCGGGGGAGAACCAACCACTATTGGTTTGATTTAAACCGTGATTGGCTGCTGCTGCAACATCCTGAATCTCGCGCAAGAGTCAGCAAGTTTCACCAGTGGCGACCCCATATCCTGACGGATTTCCATGAAATGGGAACCAATAGCTCATACTTTTTCCAGCCAGGTGTTCATTCTCGTCAAAATCCATTAACGCCGGAAGAAAACTTTAAGATGACCGCGACCATTGCGGAGTATCATGCCAAGGCTCTAGATGGAATCGGCAGCCTTTATTACACCAAAGAAAATTTTGACGATTTTTATTATGGCAAGGGTTCCACTTATCCAGATGTTCACGGTTCTGTCGGCATTTTGTTTGAGCAGGCCAGTGCTAGAGGTCATGCACAAGATTCAGTTTACGGTACGGTAGGGTTTCCCTTTGCCGTTAAAAATCACCTGACTACATCATTTTCGACACTTGAGGCGGCTCAGCAAAATAGAGATAAGTTGAAGTCGATGAGTGCGAACTTTGTTGCTGAATCAGCGAAAATGGCTAAGGCTGATCGCCAACGTGCCGTGGTATTTGAGTCTGCTGATCGTTATCGATTGAATGAGCTAAAGCGAATATTGAACGGTCACAAGATTCTCCACTATCCTCTGGCTAAAGATTTAAAGATTGATGGCCAGGTTTTTCACAAGAATTCGGCCACAATTATTCCGTTGCAGCAGGCACAATATCGGCTAATTAAGTCGATTTTTGAGTCGAGAAAGACCTTTGAAGATAAAGTCTTTTATGATGTTTCTGCATGGAATATGGGCGCGGCATTTGATTTGAATTATTCATTTGTGAGCCGGTCAGATTTTGCTCGCTCGTTGCTGGGAAAAAACAATTCTGATGCAACTAAGCGACAAATAAAGCTAACTTCTGCAGAAGATAAACGAGTTCTCGGTCTTGCCTTTGATTGGAATAACTTTAATGTAGTCAACCTGTTAGGTGAGTTACAGAGGCTTGGACTGGTGGTTCAGGGGGTAACCAAACCCACGCAGATCAAAACCACTCAAGGTGATCGCTCTTTATCTCTTGGGAGCGTTGTTTTGATGTTAAATAACCAAAAGCTTACTCGTCGTCAAATATTGGCGCATTTGGCACCTAAACTGAAGCAATTGGATATTCAACCCATCGAAATAATGAGTGGTTTAGCCATATCTGGTGTGGATATGGGCAGTCCGAGTGTGCCAGTTTTAAAAACGATAAATCCGCTGTTAATTGTTGGCGAAGGGGTCTCCAGTTATGATGCGGGTGAAGTTTGGCATTTACTTGATCAAAGAATTTCACAGCCAGTCACTATGATGACTCAAACCCAGTTTAAAAAGCTACCTCACATTAATTACAGCCACCTGATTTTGGTATCTGGCCAATATCAGTTTGATGATGACACTGTCGCAAAAATTGAAAGTTGGGTTAACCAGGGAGGCATAATCGTTGCGCACAGCAGTGGCGCCAAATGGTTGCTTTCGCAGGGGTGGACTTCAAGTGAAATTAAGCAATTCGACAAACCCGTTGATACAACCGCTGCATACCAGGATAAAAGCCAGGTAGATGCTGAACATGTTATTGGTGGGGCCATAACTCACGCAAAGATTGACTCAGGACATCCACTCGCTTTCGGTTTGGACAATCAAGATTTAGCAATTTTTAAACGCGGCCGAAGAGTGTTTACAGAGCCACGAGAGGCATTCGTCAGTGTCGCGCGCTTTACTGATAAACCCCATGCTGCCGGGTACCTATCTGAAGCTAATAGCAACCATATTGCCGGTGGCACGAGTGTGTTAATTCAAGGTAAAGGAAGCGGTCGATTAATTGCGTTTTCTGACAATCCGTTATTCCGTGGATTTTGGCTTGGAACCAGCCGTGTATTTCTGAACGCTCTTTATTATGGCCAAGCTATTAGCGCGCCAGGAAAATCGAAGGAAAAAGATGAAAATAATCAAAAGCCTGGCACTGGCAAAGCCGAAAAGAAGCAGTCAGAGAAAAAGAAAAGATGAAGTATGAAGTCGATCAGGTTTTGCCGATTCCAACGCTTTCTGGAGAAAACATTTGCTTAAGACCTTGCCGGCATGATGATTTAGAGGCCATAAAAGCTTATCGGCAAGACCCTGAAAATTGCCGCTTTATCCGCCCCCCTGAGTCAGACCAGCGGATCAAAGAAATTGTTAACCATCAATCCAGTCACTGGCAGCTCTCGGTTGGCTACTGGAATGTATTAATGATTTGTCAGGCAGACAAGGTTGCAGGCCATGTTGCTTTTAGAATTGAAAATTGGGAGAACTGGCGCGGAGAACTTGGTTATCGTTTGAACCAGAAGTTTTCAGGTCAGGGATTATGTACTGCGGCAGTAAGGATAGTAGTTAACTATTTGTTCAGTGAATTCAATTTACATAAATTAATTGCCTGTTGTGATCCGAGAAATGTCGCTTCTTACAGAGTCATGGAAAAACTCGGCATGAAGCGAGAGGGTCATTTTACTCAGCATTTTTTGAATGATGGTGAATGGACGGACCAGTACCAATATGGATTGTTGCATAGTGAATGGGAGAGCAAAAACCGATTATGATCGGCGTAAAAGCAATCATTGTTGGTTAAGGGATTGTTATTCGTGGCTTAAACTTAATATTAATTCAAATAAGTTTTGCTAGTTGCTTGATTTTCAAGGCGTAACAATTTTATATTGTGTTACTACTGCGGGTTGAACGCGCGAGAGAAAAATAACAGACCCTAATGAAGATGCTAAGCTTTTAGCTTGAATAATTAGTTGAATCACGAAAATCTGTACTCGCTAGCTCAAATTATAAGGAACAAATCATGAAAAAAGTGCTGATCACCTTATGTGGTGTATTCTTTTGGTCAGTTCTAAGCGTTGGGGCAAAAACATTATCAGAATTACAACAGCTTTATAATGTCGATAAAGGTTTTGTAGGGGTCATTCACGATAAAAAAGAAGACAAAATTTATCTGAAAATTGACAACCTGGATAGAGAATTTATCTATCAGACTAGCTTACCCTCTGGGCTGGGCTCAAACGATATTGGTCTTGATCGTGGTCAGTTAAGCAACACTCGTTTGGCGGTATTTGAAAAGAGAGGCAATAAAGTCTTTTTAAAACAAATCCCGACTGATTTCCGCGCCATCACTAAAAATCGACAGGAAGCCAAAGCACTAGAAGAGGCGTTCGCTTCATCCGTTTTGTGGGGCTTCCCAGTGGTGGATAGTAGCAAAAATTGGGTTTTGGTCGATGCCACTGATTTCATGTTGCAGGACATTCACGGTGTTGGTCGAAGATTGGAGCAGAGAAAACAAGGTAGTGGGTATCGGGTTGATAAATCTCGCTCTTCCTTCTACATGCCTCGTACAACCAGTTTCCCTGATAATACGGAACTTGAAGCTATTATTACTCTCACCGGAAACAAGCCCGGTAACTATTTGCGACAAACAGCACCTGATGCTCACGCGATTACCTTAAAAATGCACCATAGTTTTGTTCGCTTGCCGAAAAAGGGATATAAGCCGAGACAATACCTGCCGAAAAGCGGCTACTGGACTGTGGAATACCAGGATTACGCTTCACCAATTAACTCAGACTTAACCAAACGGTATATTGGCCGCCATCGGTTAGAGAAGAAAAATCCTGATGCTGAAATGAGCGAAGCGGTTAAGCCGATTATTTATTACCTGGATCCTGGCGTACCAGAGCCGGTTAAATCTGCGTTAATTGATGGCGCCATGTGGTGGAATGAAGCTTTTGAAGCAATTGGCTACAAAAATGCGTATCAGGTAAAAATGCTACCGGCAACGGCTGATCCTATGGACGTGCGCTACAACGTCATTCAGTGGGTGCACCGCTCAACACGAGGTTGGTCTTATGGCGCATCGGTCACAGATCCTAGAACCGGAGAAATTATTAAAGGTCACGTCACGCTGGGGTCATTGAGAGTTCGTCAGGATTACCTGATTGCGCAAGCGTTAATGGCGCCATTTACTCAAAATGAAGATGATAAAGCGCTAATGGATTTAGCGTTAGCGAGGATTAGACAATTGTCGGCCCATGAAGTTGGACACACCTTAGGACTTAACCATAATTTTGCAGCAAGCACTTATGGTCGAGAATCTGTTATGGATTACCCACACCCACAGTTCCAATTACAGGGAAATAAAATTTCTGCGCCCAACGCATATGGCGTCGGCCTTGGAAAGTGGGATATGGCCGCCATTGCATATGGTTATCAAGAATTTAAAGACGACAAAGAAGGTGCCTGGTTAAAGCAACTTATTGCACAAAATGACTCAAAAGGCTTGTTGTACATTTCTGACCCTGACGCCAGAAGTCCAGGCAGCCCGCATGCTAAAGCAAGCCTTTGGGATAACGGTCGAGATGCGGTGATTGAGTTTGAGGCGATGAAGAAAATCCGTGAAGTGGCATTGAAAAATTTTGGTAGTCGCAATCTGAAACGTGACAGGCCCTGGTCTGATCTGGAAGAGCTTTTGGTACCGGTTTATTATTTCCATCGCTATCAGATTGCCGCGGTTGCTAAATGGCTAGGCGGACTAGAGTACGAATATTCGATTAAACGCAATAGCCAACCAGCAAAAGTACGGGTTGTCTCCGGCGAAAAACAAGCTCAGGCGTTGAAATCGATGTTATCTTCACTTGAACCCCAGTTTTTAAAGCTTTCGCCAGAATTGTCTTCTAAATTGCCGCCTAAAGCTGCCGAATATTATCGTTCACGCGAGAGTATTCATGGCAACACTGGTGTTGCTTTTGATCAGTTGGCTTTAGCCAGTGCGTCGGCTCAGCACACGTTAGGTCTCATTTTTAACCCACAGCGACTTGCCAGGTTAATTGAGCAAAGTGCAAATGATCCAACAATTCCATCGATTGACTCGATAGCAACAGATATCCATCAAGCGATTATTGAGCAGAATTATGACGGAATTGAAGCGAGTATCCACCAATCTGTCGTTGATTTGATTTATTCTAATTATTTAAATCTTTTACACAGCGATAAAGTTTCACAACAAGTTAAAATGCAAATTCTTGGTGTGTTGATGAAAGAAAAAGATTATTTACTAAGGAAGTTAACAGCGGTGAGAAAGACATCGAGTTATTATGGGTTTTATGCTTATCAGTCAAAACGATTAGAAAATCTTTCAGTTGACGGTACCGGTAAGTTGATTGTGTTACCCAAAATGCCTCCTGGCTCGCCGATTTAAAAGCGAGACTAGAGCTTTACATTTGGTTTATCACTAGTTTCTTTGCATTAAAGGGCCAACTTGCTGGCCCTTTTTTGTGTTTAATCTCAGGTTATTTAATTTTATCTCTGGTTCAACTTAGCGAGTCACGCCTTTATGAGAATATCTGAAACCAGAGGTGTCATTTTAATTCAGTCGTTGTATAAAAATAACTTTTCAGGGAGTACAAATGAAATTATTAACTAGCGCTTTATTCATACTAATGTTTACCGGTAACCTGTCCGCAACCAATTTTGATTATCAGTCAATTGCCAAGCGTTACAAGGGGACGTCTTTAGTTGCTGACAAATTTAAGAATGCCAAAATGCAAGGAGAATGTCTGGTTGGTCTAAAACAATTAAACTTTCGAAAAAAGGATGATTTTGATCCAATTGCAGAGTGGTCTACCTATCGTTCAAATTCCTTATTAGAGCAATATTCCCCATGTGAAGTTTTAGTCATGATGGAAACGGCACAGGTTGAATTAAGGAAAAATAAATAGTTCTTGTGTTATTTGAAAATAGACCAATAAAAATTAGTAGTCCTCTATTTTAAGGCTGAGAGGGCTTACTAAAGATTCTAAAAAATTTAAACTCCTGATCCCATACCAGGAGTACTTTTCTCCATCGATCAGACCACAGCTAAACCCGAGATCGAGCATTTCAGTTTTGTATCGTTCAAATGGGTAAGGCTCACTAGAAAAAAGCAGCACGACATTTTCCCTGGAGTAATGCTCAATGTTAACTTGTGGATACTTTTCAGGCTGCTTAACTTTAGCTTGTTGTAATCCACAAAAATCGAGCACTGATTGAATAAAAGTATTTTCGCCGATTGCCATCCAGGGATCTTGCCAGATTAAGTATTCAACGCTTGTTTGACTGGTAGGTTCCTTCCACCATTCAATCACACCGGGTAGATCTTTTAATGAAGGTAACTGATAGCTGGTTGTGCTCACTTTACGCCAGCGATTGGCTATTTGTTCTAATTTCGCATTGCTGATCTTTTTCGCCAAACGGGTGAGTTCAACGGCCACGTCGTTGATACTGGTGATATGGAGTGCAATATAGTCATATGGGCAAGAAGTGGCCATTTCCAGCGTATTTTCTTCTTTGTCGAGGATAACCAAATCTGGTTCTAAGTGCGCAACTTTTTGCCAATTGATGTCTTTGGTGCCGCCAACTTTAGGAATCGAGTCAAGGGAATCTGCTGGATGAATACAAAAGCGTGAGCGACCAACAATATCCGCTTCACAGGCTATCAGAGTCTCGGTAATCGATGGTACCAGGCAAATGATTTTCATTAGTTATTCGTGCCAATCTTGAATTTTTATTGAAAAGATAATGAAGTCAGTAAACTATGTAAATATTTCACAATTTTTCGTGTTTTTATAGCAAATTGAGAAGTCTAAACCGTTTCTATTTTAAAACATCTTCTATAGAATACGCGCGCTTTAGTCGAGTGTATGGTTAAAAAATAATCTACTCTGTTCGACTAACCAGTAACCGGAAAATTTATCTAACGGCAATTGCGGTCAAAATGTTAGAGTTAGTTGATTTTCAACAAGTTAAAAGTAAATTGACGCGTTATTATAGGACTGATCTTATCACTGTAATTGGTAATATCGAAGCAGGTAATCTTCGGCGCTTTATTGCTCTCAACGCTTTGTATTATCAGTAGCTTAATGATGGGCTTGTACTAGTTAATACAAACACTGACTAACACTGGAATTGAATATGGGAAATCGACTCTCAAAACTCGCGACGAAAACGGGCGACGATGGAACCACCGGAATAGGTGGGAATCAACGCCTGGATAAAGACTCGGCACGTATTGAAGCAATTGGTACTGTCGATGAGTTGAATGCGGCAATCGGCATGACCTTGTCTCAACCGGTTGAAAGCGACATCGCATCTACCTTAGGCGAAGTACAGCACCGGTTGTTTGATTTGGGGGGAGAGCTGGCGATGCCAGGTTATACGCTGGTTAAAGAAGAACATGTTGTGCAGCTGGATGACTCACTTGAAACCTTCAATCAGCAGTTACCGCCTCTTAAAGAATTTGTATTACCGAAGGGGGATTTGGCGACAACAAGCTGTCATTTAGCGCGCACCATTTGCCGTCGTGCAGAACGACGGATTGTTACGCTGGCGCGGACCGACGAGATTAATGACAATGCGCGCATTTATCTTAACCGCTTATCGGATCTTCTGTTTGTGTTTTGTCGAATTCTTGCTCGTGTCGATAATGCCGGCGAGGAAATGTGGCAATCTAAACGGATCAGGGCAAATGACACACCTGAGGAAAAGTGAGGCGTTGGCCAATACAGCAGAAAAGTACTTTGTTGAAATTGACTCGACAAATTCGCTGGCGCACCTTGTGTATTTCGGTAGCATCACGCTTAAAGACGTTGTCGGTAGTTTTTCTGCACTAATCAGACACCCCGATTTTGTTCACAATATGGACGCCTGCTACGATTTGTCGCAAGCAATTGTCGAAATCGACCTGAATGAAACTGAAATTTTTTCGCATTTTGTCGAAGGGCTTCGCGATCGTCGCGGAGCCAATTATAGAATCGCTTTTATCTGTGGTGACGAGATGACGAAAATGTTGGTAGATTTCTATCGATTATTTCTGGCTCGAACTGATATCGAATTATTTAACACAGATACCAAGTCTTCAGCAATGGATTGGCTTTGCGAGCCAGCTTGATTGCTTTTCAAAAAACTTCGCATTTCTCATCATAAATTTCGTTAGTTATTGCTAACGGTTATGTCTTATCTTTAGGAATTTCAAAATTATTCTTGCTATTTAACACAAAATAGAAAACACTTAAACATATTCCGCTAACTACCTGATTTTGGGTTGAGTTTGTTGTTTCGCGTTACGAATTTAGCGGTTTGATTATCCATTTCAGGTTTTATTTTCAAATCAGTGCGTTCTAGTTATCCAATTCTAATTATTAGGAGTCAATAAAAATAAATGGCATCGCAAAAGCAACAGCAACAAGCTTCGTCACTGACTATTACAATCAATCAAACTGGCGATTACGCCGATCTGATATTTGACGGACCCGTTACTAAAGAGTTGCTAAATGAGTCATTTGTTAAACTAACCCAACATCCGCAGTTTAAGTTTAATATTAACGCTTGTTATGATTATTTGAATGCTTACCCAGAAATTGGCATGGCTGAAATTGAAGAACATGCCTATTTTGTATCCAGCCACCTGAACAACCGGGGTTTTAATTACAAACTGGCAATGGTGGCCAATGACACTTTATGTAAAGCGCTTTTGTCAGTTTACAAGCTACTTATTTCTAAAACGCCGGTCGATGCACAGGTGTTTACCTGTAAAACCGAAGCGATCCGCTGGCTAATGAGCGAAGATTAGTCCCTGTCCTTAACCTGTGGTATAATCGCGCCGCAAATTTCGGTGCGCTAAGCGCTTAATAGGGAACACGGTTGAATTCCGTGGCTGTACCCGCAACTGTCAGTAGAGCGACAAGCCAAACCACTGGTGCGAATTCTCATAAAATCGAGGCCTCATTAAATCGAGAAACCTCATTTTATCGAGAAACGCGTCGGGAAGGGGCTTGAGCCTGGAACATCCAGGTTAGAAGGTTATCTCTACAAGCCAGGAGACCTGCCGATAATTTCTATTTTGTAGCTAATCGAGCGGGTTACTCGGTGGTGTGATGATCGCTTTTCCTTTCATTACTTCTCCCAGACACGGCCGCTTTTTGTTTTTTCGTATTCCAGGTGTTTCGGGTGTCACAAGATCGATCAATCCTCAATAATCCAAATAGTAATGACTCGAGCCCGAATGATTTGGATGCTGATCATTTGAGCGAATATGCCGATCAATCGGAACCGGCAGGGTTGTTAAAAGCCGAAAAGTTAACTTGGGCGGTCGACGGTAAAACGATTCTCGACGATCTTTCTTTTTCTGTTGGTTCAGGCGAATTTGTTGGAGTCATTGGCCCCAACGGTGCAGGTAAGTCTTCACTACTCCGGTGTTTATACCGCAAAAACCAACTCACTTCAGGCATGGTCGAGTTTGCCGAACAGTCACTCAACGACTATACAATGCGCGGCCTGGCACAAAAGATTGCGGTAGTTTTACAAGAGCCGCCCACTCGTTTTGAACTAAGCGTTGCCGATGTTATCCGAATGGGATTAACTCCCAATAAACCACTCTTGTCATTTGATACTCTCGATGATCAAAAAGCTGTTGAAGAGGCGGCAGAGCAAGTAGAACTGTCTGACAAACTAGAACAAGAGTTCAACTCTCTGTCCGGTGGTGAAAAGCAACGCGCAATGATCGCAAGAGCTATTTTGCAAGCACCAGAACTTTTGTTAATGGACGAGCCGACCAATCACCTCGATGTGCGCCACCAGATAGAGGTATTAGAATTGGCTCGCTCGTTGAACATATCGGTTATTGTCAGCATCCATGATTTAAATTTGGCGGCGGCATATTGTGATCGACTTATTTTACTGAATCGTGGAAGAATCGTTGCTCAAGGGGCACCTGAATTGGTTTTAACCAAACAGCAGATCCAACAAGTATTCGAAGTTAATGTTCATGTGGATCAACACCCCTTTAATCGAAAATTAAGGATCACTTATGATTTAGGTGGCGAAAAACATGGAAGATAGAATTCAATTTCGGCTGAAAGCCGACAAAGCACAACAAGGCTTCACTTCGCGTTTTTCTTTATTCTCGGTGGCTGCTGTTTTGCTGCTGGTTTTCAGTGCGCTTTTAGCCACTGGTATGGGAAGTGTTAACTTATCGCTCAGTGAAGTGCTGAATAGTTTGCTCTATTGTCGCAATGATTTGAATGATAATTGTCTGGTTGACCCAATCAGTCGGCAGATCGTTTGGGATATTCGCCTCCCACGTATTTTAATGGCGTTGATCACCGGTGCGGGGTTATCGGTGACAGGAGCTATTTTACAATCGGTTACCAGAAATCCCTTGGCGGATCCTTATTTGTTCGGCATTTCTTCCGGTGCTTCGCTGGGAGCGGTCATTGTAATGGCTGTTGTTTCTACTGCGATGGTTTCTATAACGATGGGGGCTTTGATCGGCGGCGCTTTTTCGGTGCTGTTAATGTTAGTTTTAGCCGGTCGTGCCGCGGTTCAGGTTGAACGGTTATTACTTTCCGGGGTTGCAGTTTCATTTATGTTGAGCGCCTTCACCAGTTTAATCTTGTACTACTCTAATCCGGAAACCGCCGCGACATTACTATTCTGGATGATGGGCAGTTTTTCAAACAGCCAGTGGAATGAACTCTGGTTACCAACCGGCACATTATTAGTAGGCGTGAGTTTATTTTTTATTTATCGACGTTGGCTTATCGCTGTTCAGGCTGGCGACGAAAGCGCGCTTACGTTGGGGATCCCTGTTAATCGTTTGCGTCTTTCTATGTTGATTGTTTG
Organism: Aliikangiella coralliicola; assembly: GCF_007004725.1. Taxonomy (GTDB): domain Bacteria; phylum Pseudomonadota; class Gammaproteobacteria; order Enterobacterales; family Kangiellaceae; genus Aliikangiella; species Aliikangiella coralliicola. The sequence continues at coordinate 455,337 of NZ_ML660160.1, forward strand.
TTCGGCGATTACAGCGGTGTTGGTTGCTCATGTTGGTGGTATTGGCTTTGTTGGATTGATGATCCCACACATTTCTCGATTTATTGTCGGCGCTCAAATTCATCGCATACTTTTTATGTCTTTGATGCTCGGTGGAAGTTTTATGATTTGGGTTGACGTAATTGCTCGTTCGTTATTAAAACACCAGGTTTTACCGGTTGGAATTGTCACCTCTGCAGTAGGGAGTTTTTTCTTTTTTGTGATATTAAAACATCGGACGCGATTAAGATGATTAATGCTATGAATAGTCCTTGTTTTAGCTGCAATAGTTGGAGAGATAATTATGTTTGATATAACACCGTTAACAGACTCTAAGCGAACTGCTATTCAACAAAAAATTGATCAAAAAACCAAACCACCCGGCGCCTTAGGCAGATTGGAACAATTAGCCATGCAATTGGCATTGATCACAGGAAGTGATGAAATTATTTTAAATAAACCAACCATGTTGGTATTTGCTGCCGATCACGGTATTGCAAAAGAAGGAGTGAGTATTGCTCCGCCGGAAGTTACGCAACAAATGGTCCTCAATTTTTTAAACGGCGGGGCAGCAATTAATTGTTTTTGCCGTGCCAACGATATTGCGCTTGAAGTGATTGACGCGGGAATTTTGGTGCCAATTAACGCACCAAAGTTAACCATGCAATCACTTGGACGAGGAACTAATAACTTTGTCACTTTACCAGCAATGAGTCTGGAGGCTGTAACCAAAGGTTTTTCGCTAGGGGCGAAAGTTGTTTACAGAATGGCGAGTGAAGGTTGCAATGTATTTGGTTTTGGCGAAATGGGAATTGGTAATACTTCGTCGGCATCGGCGTTAATGAGCGCTATTACCGGAATTCCAGCGGAAGAGTGTGTTGGCCGAGGAACCGGAATTAGTGATGAGGTGTATCAGAAAAAACTTTCGTTAATTCAAAAAGCACTCAAACGGCACAAAAATTCCTTTGACGATACGAAGCAGATATTGTCAGCGCTGGGAGGATTTGAAATTGTTCAAATGGTCGGCGCGATGTTAGCTGCCGCCGAATGCAATAGTGTTGTTTTAGTCGATGGTTTTATTGCTACAGTGGCTGCATTGGCGGCAGTAAAAATTAATCCAGCGGCTAGAGATTATATGGTGTTCTGTCACCAGTCTGAAGAATCGGGACACCAAAAACTGCTGCAATATTTGCAAGCAACGCCTCTATTAAGCCTTGAGTTAAGACTAGGCGAAGGAACCGGTGCAGCGTTGGCGGTTCCGCTTTTGAAAGCGGCACAGGCTTTTTATAATGATATGGCTAGCTTCGATAGTGCTGGAGTGGATGCTGTATGAGTCGCGTCAGAGAACAGCTGAATCTGTTTTATATTGCGTTGGCATTTTTAACGCGAGTTCCAGTGCCAGAGAATGTCGATTATTCTCAAAACAAACTGAATCAGGCTAGCCGTTACTTTCCGCTGGTAGGTTGGCTAATTGGTTTTGTTACTGCGGTTGCTTATTGGATTACTGCGCAAATTCTTCCGCAGCAGATTGCAGTTATCATTTCGATGTTAGCTGGTATTTTACTGACTGGTTGCTTTCATGAAGATGGTTTGGCTGACACCTGTGATGGTCTGGGAGGCGGTTGGACCAAAGAGCAAAAGCTCTCGATTATGAAAGACTCAAGAATCGGCACTTATGGCGCAACAGCACTCTGGTTTGCCTTATCAATCAAATTCTTTGCCTTATCAAATTTGGACAATATCGTTATCGCATTAATCGTTGCCCATCCTTTGAGTCGGGCTGTTTCAACCGTTCTTATTTTTCTTTTACCTTATGTGACAAGTTCAGATAACGCCAAAGTGAAACCGCTCGCGGAAACTCACTCGAAAAGTGATCTTCAATTTAGCCTGGTTATTGGCGCTTCATCACTTTTGTTAGTGCCCACCTCGATTATTTGGATTGTTGGCGTTTTACTTTTGAGTGTTTTTGTTATTCGAATTTTTTTACGTAAACAAATTCAGGGCTTTACTGGCGATACCTTAGGAGCGAGCCAGCAGGTCTCAGAACTTTTAATTTACTTTGTATTGTTGGCGAGACAATAAAATGATCCATTTAATACTCGGCGGTGCTCGTTCAGGAAAAAGTCGTTTCGCGGAAAACGAAGCGGCTGCAAACAATGAAACTGTCACTTATGTGGCAACTGCGACCATCAATGATGATGAAATGCGAGCGAGAATTGAACATCACAAAAATTCGAGACCAGAAGACTGGCAACTGGTTGAAGAGCCATTTAATTTATCGAAAGTTATTGAAGAGATGGATGGCGGAACATTAATTATTGAGTGTATGACTTTGTGGCTCAGTAACTGGCTTTGTACCAATGACACCGAAGGATGGAAAGAAGAAAGAGAACGATTTTTTGTATCGCTAAAAAATAGCCAGGCAAATATCGTTATTGTGTCGAATGAAGTTGGGAGCGGTGTGGTGCCTATGGGGGAGTTAAGCAGAGATTTTGTTGACCAGGCAGGTTGGCTAAATCAGGAGTTAGCGAAAACTGCGGCCAAGGTCACTTTAGTTGTTGCCGGATGCCCAATCAGTTTAAAACCAAAAGAAGATGCATAAAAAACTGCCCGTTTTGTGCAGACTAAATTAATTGAAATACTCAGGTTCAGGTTTGAAATACTAAACTGAAATACCAAAATTGAAAAATACTTAAACACTAAAATATAGATATGACAACCGAGATTTTCCTGGTGCGACATGGTCAGCCAGTATTACAAAATGCACTGTTAGGTTCAACCGATTCACCACTGAGTGAGCTTGGTTGGCTGCAGTTAAATGAATCCTTTTCCAAATTAGTTGAAATCGATTCTATCGTGTCCAGTTCACTCAGTCGTTGTGCTAGCTTTGCGCAGAATTTTGCCGAGGAAAACGATGTAAATCTGATAATTGATGGCGCATGGCGAGAGTGCCACTTTGGTCAATGGGATGGACAAAGCTATCAACAATTACATCAAAAGTACCCGCAACAAGTCAGTCAATTTTTTAGTGACCCAGACCAATTCCCACCGCCCGGCGGAGAATCACTGAAAGCATTTAGTGAGAGAGTAGAGAAGGCGCTAAAAAATTTAGTCATGCAACATAGTGGGCAACGTATTGCAGTTGTAACCCACGCAGGCGTTATACGAACATTGGTCGCCTGGTGTTTAAAAATGGACTACGCCTCTGGTTTACATTTCAGGCGTTTCGCGGTGGATTATGCCAGCATTACCCACTTATCAATTTATCAAGATGATAAGTTTTACCCTCAACTTCTGGGCTTAAATCAGCGTCCAGAATTAGCTGAAGTAACGGTGTAGAAGTCGTGAAACGAATTGATTTCTGGAGAGCTAATTGAATGGTACAAGGTAGTTTAATGATACAGGGGACGACTTCCGATGCTGGTAAAAGTATTTGTGTGGCAGGATTATGTCGCGTATTAAAACGCAAGAAAATTTCTGTCGCGCCTTTTAAGCCGCAGAATATGGCGTTGAACAGCGCCGTGGCAAAATCTGTTGGACAACCGGAGGTGGGCGGAGAGATCGGTCGTGCTCAAGCTTTGCAGGCTGCTGCTTGTGGATTGGAACCGACAACTGATTTCAACCCGGTGCTATTGAAACCTTCTTCGGATATGAAATCTCAAGTTATTATTCATGGACAAGCTGTTAGTGAATTAGAAGCAAGAACCTTTGGTGACATTAAGTCGATGGCGTTTGAAAAAGTGTTGGAATCATATTGGCGATTAAAAAAGCAGTATGATGTTGTGTTAATTGAAGGCGCTGGTAGTCCCGCAGAAGTTAATTTACGAAAAAATGATATTGCCAACATGGGATTCGCGGAAGCCGTCGATTGCCCAGTTGTTTTAATCAGTGATATTAATCGTGGTGGTGTGTTCGCCCATCTTACCGGGACGGTAAATTTGTTGTCCGAATCAGAACAACAACGAATAAAAGGATTTATTATCAACCAGTTTCGAGGGCGAATAGAATTACTTCAGAGTGGATTAGATTGGCTGGAAGATTATTCGAATAAAAAGGTTTTGGGCGTGCTGCCTTATCTAACTCAATTAAAATTGGATGCGGAAGATGCGATTAATTCGGAGAGACATCAGCAGTCGGCTAGTATCAATATCAAAGTGCCGGTATTGCCCAGGATTAGCAATCATACCGATTTCGATCCTTTAAAGTGGCACCCAGATGTCAATCTTCAATTTATAGGTGGCGGAGAATCTTTAGAAGGCGCAGACCTGATCATTTTGCCTGGCAGTAAAAGTGTCAGAAGTGATTTGAAATTCATTGAAGAGCAGGGGTGGGATAAACAAATAAAACGTCATTTACGTTATGGCGGAAAACTGCTCGGCATTTGCGGCGGCTTTCAAATGTTGGGCAATGTTATACGAGATCCGGAAGGTATCGAAAGTCATGCAGGCTCCAGCCAAGGGCTCGCTCTTTTCGATTTCCAAACCAACTTAACTCAAGCGAAGCAATTGAAACGAGTCAGTGGACAATGCCACATCGATGAAAGCTCAAATGAAATTTCGGGCTATGAAATACATTGTGGCAATAGTGAAGGAGATGCGCTGCAAAATGCGTTCGCGACGATTACTGACCAACAAGGAAATACTTACAAAGATGGTGTAATTTCTGAGGATAAACAAATTATCGGAACCTACATCCATGGTTTGTTCGAATCGAAGAATAGTCTGGCGTCAATATTAAGTTGGATCTCAGGTAAAGAACACGTCGTTAAAGGTTGGAATGAAACGCGAGAAACTGAATTGGAACGATTAGCCGATTGTTTTGAAGAATATCTGGATATTGACGCGATTATTCAGACTATTGAGAATTGATTTGATAAAAACAAAACAAGCAAGTAAAAAAACATTAACTGCAAATGGGTAAGACGATGGACGAACAAGAAAGACATAAACGAAAAGCGCAAAAGCAAAAAGAAAAAGTTGATGCGAATGTCGCGCGAGCACAAATAGAAAAAGGCGTGATGATCGTTGTTACTGGAAACGGAAAAGGTAAGTCGACTTCTGGCTTTGGTACCGTTGCCAGGTGTGTTGGTCATGGTTATAAAGCCGCTGTTGTTCAATTTATTAAAGGTAAATGGGATTGTGGAGAGCGAAGCTTGCTCGAACAACACGATGTGCCTTTTGCGGTAATGGGAACAGGATTTACCTGGAATACCCAAGATAGAGCAGGTGATATTGCCGCAGCTGAAAGCGTATGGGAGCAAGCAAAGAAATTCCTCGCTGATCCTCAATATCACCTGGTGTTACTTGATGAGTTAACTTATATGCTTGGTTACGATTATCTTGATAAACAAGAAGTTTTAGATGCCATTAAAAACCGACCGGAAAATCAATCGGTTGTTGTTACCGGACGCGGGGCAGTGAGAGAACTGAGAGAATTAGCGGATACCGTGAGTGAAGTCAAAGAAGAAAAACATGCATTTAAAGCGGGCATCAAAGCGCGTAAAGGAGTCGACTGGTGAGGAATCTACGACTGGTCTTATGGCTTGTTCTGTCGTCGAGCTTAGTTTGGTTTTCGGGATCTTTAGCTGCTGGCGAAGCTAAGAAAACTGAACCGGCTAAACGTATTATCGCTTTGTCGCCGCATTCGGTTGAAATGCTTTATGCTATTGGCGTCGGTGATCGCATTGTGGGAACGGTTGAATATGCTGACTTCCCGAAAGATGCGCTTAAAATTCGGCGTATAGGGAGCTACACCGGCATACAGATTGAACAGGTTGTTGCGCTAAAGCCTGATTTAATTGTTGCCTGGAAAAGTGGAAACAAATTGGCTGACTTGAATAAATTAGAATCACTCGGGTTGAATATCTATTATACGCATCCCAAAAAAATGGATGAAATTAGTCGAGATCTGATTGTATTAGGAAAAAAAGTCGGCGCGGAAAAAAAAGCTCAACAAGTCGCAGAGCAAATCACTAAAAAGTACGATGAAATAAAGTCGCGATACAAAGATAAAAAGAAAGTTAAAGTTTTTTACCAGCTATGGCATGAGCCACTTAGAACTATTGGCCCAAAAAGCTGGATTGAATCTTTGGTCAATGATTGTAATGGAAGTAATTTATTTCATGATGCGGATGCACCTTATCCCGTGGTTTCTCTGGAAAATGTTTTAGTTAAAAATCCGGAAGTTATTGTCATTCCTCATCACTCAGGAGAAGTTGGTGCAAAAAAAGAAATTTGGAATGGTTGGGATAATATTAAAGCAGTAAAAGAAAAACGAATTTTCACTATGAATGGAGACATTCTTCATCGTTTTGGTCCACGAGCTATTCAGGGACTGGAGAAACTTTGTGAGGCGATTGATAGCGCCAGGTAGTGCGCCTTGTTAAAGCATTTTTACTAATTTGATAAGTAAGAGTAGAGAATTTTGGATTGATTTTGACATTGTTAAAATCTAACAGGGAAGTGTTTTGGTGAGCTAAGTGGTTCGAGTAAGAATCGAACGTAAACGGGAAATCGGTGAAATTCCGACGCTGCCCCCGCAACGGTAATAGTAATAACTGATCTCTATTAATCATAGGTGATATTTTTACTTTAGCCCGGAGACCGGCTTAGTTAAATTTTTAAGTAGGGGAGTAATCCCGTAGTCGATGACGCGGTGGGCGTCATTTTATAAAGGTAAGATAAAATGAAAAGAAGTTTTGTTGCGCAGTCGGTTGCGTTAGTTCTAGCATCTTCAGCCTCGTTTGCTGTTTTAGCTGATGACTCAGCATTAGTTAATGATTCTGCAGATGACGATAGTGTTATTGTTGTCACAGCTAATCGGATGAAGCAAGATATCAATGATACGCTGGCTGACGTTGAAATTATTGACCGGGCTGAAATCGAGAGAATTCAACCCCAGTCATTTGTTGATTTGTTGGTAAATGTGGCTGGAATCGACTTTGTGCAGAGAGGTGGGCATGGTCAGGAGACTTCCATTTTTAGTCGTGGGACCAATTCGAACCAAACATTAATTTTGATTGATGGGGTGAGAGTAGCGTCAGCTACTTTGGGAGTAAAGTCTGTTTCTAATATTTCAATTTCGCAAATTGAGCGAGTTGAAATTGTAAAAGGCCCACGCGCTGCCTTGTGGGGAAGTGATGCTATTGGCGGTGTCATCCAGATTTTTACCCGTCGTTTTTCACCTGGCGAACATAAAGTTTCGGCAACAATTGGTTCAAATGGTGCTCGCGAAATCGATGTCTCAGTTGGGGTGGGTAGCGGTGATTTTGTTAATACGATTACCTATGGTCGAAGAGAGACTGATGGATTTGACGCGCGAATTGATAACGAGCCAGATGACGACGGATTCGAGTACGATAGTTTAGCGATTCGAGGTGATTATCAATTATCTGACTATAATACTGTGGACTGGGTGGTACAGGCGGACGAAGGTAAAAATGACTTCGACACAACCTGGGGCGGCAATGTATCTCACTTTAATAATTATCTATGGAATTTGCGATTTAATCACGAAAACAACGGTTGGAATAATCAACTGGCGGTGAGTGGTGTTCGTGATCAGAGTTTTTCTACCGGCAATGGCGTTACTCGCGAAAGTGCCGGTGTTTTCGAAACCCGTCGTCTTCAATACTCAATCCTTACACGAAAAAGTGTCACGGATGAACTGTCGATCGGCGGTGGAATCGATCGATATGAAGATAGCATTGAGAAATCGACGGCTACCTATGCGAATGAGAACCGTCAAACGAAAAGTTTTCACGTGAGTGCGAATTATGTTGGCGAAACTTTCCTTGCCGATTTTGCTGTACGTAAAGATGATGTTGAACAAGTCGCTAATGAGAAGACATTTAACTTCAGCTTCGGCTATCGATTGGATGACGACAACTTGTTGAGTTTAAATTATGGCGAAGGATTTAAAGCGCCTACTTTTAACGATCTCTTTTACCCTCAGGGCGGTAATCCAAACTTGAAGTTTGAGACTTCAGATAATTTGGAGCTTTTGTATAAAGGGGTTTTCACTGATAGCAGTTTAACTGTGAGTGTTTATGATTCTGAAATTGAAAACCTGATCCAATGGGTGCGTGGTAGCAATGGTATCTGGTCTCCACAAAATGTTGGTGAAGCGGAAATTTCAGGCGTTGATGTTAGTTATAGCCTTACTCAAGGAGACTATCAACATGAAATAACTGCTAGCCGAGTTTCGGCAGAAGATGCTAACTCAGGTGATCCGCTGATCAGAAGAGCAAAAAATCATTTTGGTTATCAAATTTCATTTGCTAGTGACAAGTTTGATTGGTTTAGCCAATTAGAATATGTCGGTAAGCGCCCTGAAGTCGGCGATATTGAGTTAGATAGCTATACCCGAGTCAATGTTGGCGTCGGCTATCAATTTGATAATCATTGGCAGTTGAAATTTAAAGTGAATGACTTGTTTGATGAGGCACCTACGACTGTTGCTGGTTACAACCCGATTGAACGAGAGTTTTATCTCACGGTTAGTCACCAGAATTTATTCTAGCCTCTCGCAATGTGTGGCGGCAGATTAGTCGCCGCACATTGAATATTAAAATAGTGTCTTAACCGAAATAGTATCCTAACCGATAGATTACTGTTACTAATAGACTGTTAATTTGCCTTGAAGCGAATGAAAAAATTAGATATTTGTTGATTGAGCTGTCAATTATGGAAAAACAAAAAACCTGTTTTTATCTTGCTCGTCACGGCGAAACCCAGTGGAATAAAATTCGTCGATTGCAAGGTCGGCTTGATAGTAGTTTGACCGTTGCCGGTAAAAATCAGGCGACTCAAATTGTAGAATCTTTATCGCGCGCCGAAATTGAATTGATTGTTTCATCGCCTTTAGGACGGGCGAAATCAACAGCAGAACTCTGCCGAAGTAAAATTTCTGTTGAATTAAAAATTCATGATTTATTGGTAGAGCGTCATTTTGGTGATTGGCAATCGAGCTACTTTGATGATTTATCCGATAAGGAGCACTTCGAGCAGGTTTTTTTCCAGGTGACCGAGCATGCTCCACCGCGAGGAGAAAGTGGTCTTGAATGCGGTTCTCGAATTCAACAGGCATTATCCGATATTGCGCAATCTCACTCAGAATCCAAAATTCTAGTGGTTACTCATGGTGATGCAATACGTTGTTTTATGGCGACATTAGCGCAAGACAGTCACTGTGATGCATATAGTCAGTATGGTAATGGAAAAATCTTTCCGATCAATTATTGCCATCAATTCGAACGATTCACATCTGTTGGCTCCTGAGCATTGCCATGTTAACCGGTGTTCTGGTGTTATCAATTGCGATCATTATCGACCGATATTTTGGTGAGGTGAGTCGCTTTCATCCGCTGGTTGGGTTTGGTAATTTAGCGAATCAAATCGAATCGCGTTTTAACAAAAAAATGCTTTGTGGGCGAAGTCGAGTTCAAACATTAAAAAGGCTTTATGGTTTTTTCGCCTGGAACATTGTCGTGCTGCCATTGCCGGTCAGTTACTATTTAGCCTCAACCTCTCTTCCATCTGAAGCTATTTCCAATTGGCTGTTTATTTTACTAGATATCATTGTCGTTTATTTTGCGATAGGGTTAAATAGTTTGAAACAGCATGCGTTAAATATTGCTGAACCCTTAGCAAATAAAAATATTACCGCAGCGAGACAAGCAGTCAGTTTAATCGTTAGCCGAGAAACCCAATCAATGGATGACAAGGCGATCGCCCGAGCGACAGTTGAATCTGTGCTTGAGAATGGACATGACGCAGTTCTTGCCAGTTTATTTTGGTATGCGGTAGGCGGCGCGCCGTTGGTTATTTTACACCGTCTTGCAAACACATTGGATGCGATGTGGGGTTACAAAAGCGAGCGTTTTATTCATTTTGGTTGGTTTGCTGCCAAAGCTGATGATTGGCTTGGTTGGCCTTCTGCTAAAATAACCGGCGCATTTTATTTACTCGCAAAACCGCGGCGTTTAATAAACATTACTCGAATCATTCGTCGCTCGTTAATGCAAAGTCGACGCTATAAAAGTTTAAATGGCGGGTGGGTGATGGCCATGGGAGCAAATGTTTTGAAAATAAAACTAGGCGGAGTGGCTGTTTATCACGGTCAATCCACTGAGTCGGTTGTTCTGGGGCAAGCAGAGCCCGCGGCGACAACAGATATCAACAGAAGCCTGTCGCTAGTTGAACGCGCAAGTATTTTGTTTGTATATGTGTTGATGCTAATCTCGGTTTCTATCTGGTTTATATTTCCGGGGTTTTAGTTTCATGATAGATCGTTTTATTTGAGTCGGTTTCATTAGAATTGGATTGGACGGTTTAGTTCGGTGAGTTAATTGAATGGGGTTAATTAATATATGATAGAGTTAGTTAAAATATGAAGAGTCTATTGCAATGAGTTTGACACATGGCGGCCAACTCAACTCAGTTGCTGAGCAATTTGATCTAGACACAGAGGGCTGGCTCGATCTGTCAACTGGCATCAGCCCTTTTAGTTACCCTGTTTCTGATATTCCCCAGTCAATTTGGCGTGAGTTGCCTGTTCCTTCGGCTAATCTGATTCAACAAGCGACAAATTACTATAGTGGAAATAATTTATTATCAATCAGCGGTTTGAATGAGAATATTCACACAAGTCGTTTAATGGTCACCAATGGCAGTCAGAGTGTTATTCAATCGTTACCTATGGTTAAACGTAAAAATATTTCCAGCAATAGTGATGCGTCAACCATTCAAGTTTTCGTGCCTGAAGTCGGCTACAAAGAACATGAAAAAGCATGGCGTGATCAAGGTTTTAAAGTCGTTCATTATCGGAAGCTTCCTCAGCCTGAACAATTGACCAGAAATTGTGTGGTGGTTGTGATTAACCCTAATAATCCCGGAGGGGAAAAATTTGCGGTAGATAGTCTGATTGCCCTCGCTACAAATTTATCGGAGCTTGGTGGTTGGTTGGTGATAGATGAAGCTTTTATGGACGTATTTTCTCACCAATGTTCGATGATTACTGAAGTCATGAAACAGGAAAGCTCGTTGAGTGATTGCGTTATCGTGTTACGTTCAGTAGGAAAGTTTTTTGGATTGGCCGGAATTCGTATTGGCTTCGTTTGTACAACAGAAGATATTTTGGAGCAACTCCGTGATATGCTGGGGCCGTGGCAAGTGAATGGCCCTGCGTTGTTGATTGCCGAAAAGGCGCTTGGTGATTTAGAGTGGCAGCGTCGGCAACGCGAACGGCTTTCTATTCAGCGCTCAAAATTGCAAGCGCTTTTGACAGTTCAATTTGAATTAGATGAAATTGTTGGAACTGATCTTTTCCTGACGGTAAAGACAAATTCGGCCGAGCAGTGGTTTGAAAGGCTCTGCCGCCACAAAGTTTATGTTAGGCTTTGTGACGAAAAGAATGCGATACGTTTTGGTATTCCTGATGATACTGGTTTGGAAAGGCTGCAGCTAGTTTTCGAAAAAATTAGCCAAGCATATCCTGAAGAGCAAAAGCCTCAGTCTATTCAGGGGAGAGACCAATGAGCCAACTAAAATTCGATGGCAAGGAGTTATCTGAGCAAGGGCTTAATCTTCATGCTATTTTTAAGATCGCTGATTTACCTGATGTGGTTAAGACGCAACTACTCGAATGTAGTGAAAATCTTAAAGCATATAATCAACTGATTGTTATTGCCCACGGTGGGAGATTGATGTGGCAGAAAGTCAAGGAATGGCAAACTCGTTTGCAGCCTCATGGTGAGAAAAATTCGCCGTTAAAATCGAAAGATCCGATTGATGATTTTTCGACTGAAATGGTCACTCAATTTTTTGCTCAAAGGTTTGCTGAAAATGAATTTGAACTCATTTTTCCGAATAACCCGGCACAAAATAATAAACCGATCGGACTACAAAAACTGGGCGAATTGGCGGGGTGGCATCATCCTTCACCGTTTCGAGTCGGAATTAATCAAGAGTGGGGAAGTTGGTTTGCTTATCGTGCCGTGGTGTTGGTAAAAAGCCAATACCAGCTGATTACTCATACCTATTTATCACCATGTCATAATTGCCATGACAAACCGTGCATTAGCGCATGTCCTGCTGAAGCCCTGCGTGACGGCGATCTGTCATTAGAAAAATGCCTGGATTATCGGAAAAAGCAGAATTCCCTCTGTGAGAACCGTTGCCTGGCTCGACTGGCTTGCCCAATCGCCAAATCGAACCAATACAGTGAAGAACAGGTCAATTATCACTATCGTTTATCTCTGGATACTATCACTAGTTAAGCTAAATCATTGTTATTCTTGCAAAAGTAGTGCATCACTTGCTATTCTGAAGAGGCATTTTATCGCCTGCAAAGTTAGTGATTAGATGCACATGCGTAAAATTTAGAACGGAGATCAATCGTTTTCCCTAAGCTCAGGTTAGTCACAAGATTGACAATCTCCGAAATCGGGTGTCGAGTGTTTAATTGTCTGGGGCAAATAAACTAGTAGCAGATAGGTCTGGAGCCAATGGTTCTGGAGGTAATAGTTCTGGAGGTAATAGTTCTGGAGGTAATAGTTCTGGAGGTAATAGTTCTAGAGTAGACGGACCGAAAGAAGTAGATAAAGCTGAACGAAAACTCAGCAGCAATGTAAGGGGTAATACCGGAACGACTCGACTGTTAACAATAAAAGCAAGGGAGAAAGAATATGTCAGAAAATCCATATCAAACACCAGACGCCGACATAGAGCAGCCAGGTGCAAAAGGCGCTTTTCGGCTTGTCGGGCCTAGAGGGGTATCCGTTGGTAATGGCTGGAGCTGGATCTCCGGCGGTTTTGATTTTTTTAAGAAAAGTTGGTTGAACTGGATACTTACTATCATTGTCTGGTTTATCTTGATGCTTGTTGCGAATTTTGTGCCGATAATCGGGCAAATTTTTGTCATGCTGACGACCTATGTCTGGATCGCGGGATATATGGCTGGTTGCCGAGCGCAAGATGAAGGGAAACCTTTTGAAATAAGCTATTTGTTTGCGGGATTTTCACACAACACCGGGAAGTTGATATTGTTATCGGTAGCGATGGCAGTGATTTCTGTAATCGTAATGCTAATCGTTATGGGGCCAATCGCTTTGTCATTGGTCATGGGGGATGATGCAGCCGCTAGTCAAAGTATTGAAACCGATCCTTTGGGCTTTTTGCTACCCTTCTTATTTGTCATGTTATTGATGATCCCATTGGCGATGGCAATCTGGTTTGCTCCTGCGCTTATCATTCTCAACAATTTATCGATTCCTGAGGCATTAAAAATGAGCTTCATGGGCTGCTTAAAAAATATTGTGCCTTTTTTGATTTACGGAATCATCGCGCTTATTCTCTACATCCTCGCGGTCATCCCGATAGGTCTTGGGTTACTTGTGTTAGGTCCAACCATGATCGCTTCAATTTATGTTTCCTATAAAGATATTTTTATTGAAGATTGATTGAAGTCTAAGGGACTAATTTGAAAGAGGCTGGTCGAAAAGCGGCAAGCCTCTTTTTATTGGCTTTTTTTGTGATGGCTGAAGGCGAACGCCTCATTTCGCATACCTTCAAATAGCTGGAAGCCGCGCAGGCTCTTGGTCTTCCGGTTATCTTAACTATCACTTGAATTCGTACTCGTCGAAGAGATATGATAGCCTCCAATTTTGAAAAATAGCTTATAAATTAACGATAGAAAAGAGAAACGATGCCTAGAGCGAGTGAATTAAAACGCGGTATGGCCGTGGAATACAACGGTAAGTTATTGTTAGTTAAACATATCGATGTCCATAGTCCCAGTGCGCGGGGAGCGGCGACACTCTACAAGACCCGCTTCGCCGACATTACCACTGGTGGTAAAGTCGAGCACACATTTAAAGGTGACGACGTGCTCTCGCAGGTTGAACTGAGCCGTCATGCCGTGAGTTTTTCATACAATGATGGCGATGATTATATTTTCATGGATAATGAAGATTACAGCCAATTTACCTTTAAGCGCGCAGATATAGAAGATGAGCTATTGTTTATTAATGAATCTATTGAAGGTTTGGTGGTGCTGACAGTTGACGGTAGTACCGTTGGGCTAGAGCTACCCCAGTCTGTTGAAATGGAAATATCAGAGACAGATCCTTCGATTAAAGGGGCATCAGCATCGGCGAGAACTAAACCTGCACGTTTTCCGACAGGATTGACCATTCAGGTTCCAGAGTACATTTCTAATGGCGAGAAAGTTAAGATTAATGTTGCCGACAAGAAATTTATGGGAAGAGCAGAGTAACTAATGCAATTCCCTGGAAAAGGAGCGTCGTTTATTAACACTCTAAGTTCGATATCAACAGAAGCGGAAAATATCAGCATAATCGAAACGACTTTACAGTTTCGAGAAAAGCTTCTCGGTTTGATCAAAGACGCTCAACAGCGGATTTATATGACCGCACTTTATTTGCAAGATGATGCATCTGGTCAGGAAGTGCTGAGTGCAATCTATGAGGCTAAGCAGGCTAACCCGAAGTTAGATGTGAAAATATTTGTCGACTTTTCTCGCGCCCAGCGAGGGTTGATGGGGCAGCCGGAAAGCATCGGTAATGTTCGCTTGTATCGAGAATATGCCGGAAAGTTTGAACATCAGATTGATATACTGGGTGTGCCGGTTAAAAGTAAAGAAATGTTGGGCGTACTCCATTTAAAAGGATTTGTTTTTGATGATACATTGCTTTACAGCGGTGCGAGTTTAAATGATATTTATTTGCAACAAAACTCGCGCTATCGTTATGATCGATATCATGTGATTAAAGATAAGAAACTGACCGACAGCATGGTGAGTTTTATGCAGCGATATCTGGCTACATCCTCTGCTGTAAAATCGCTAACAGAACCAACAGCACTTAGCAAAAAGCAACTTAAACCGTTAATTCGACAGTTTAAGAAGAGTCTCCGAGTTGGTAATTACCAATTCACCCCTGATCTTAATCCACTAGAAAAAGAAGATGTAGCGATAACGCCGTTGTTGGGATTTGGCGGGCGTAGAAATCCGTTGAATATGACCATTTACGACATGGTTAAGAATACGCGAGACAAAATCATTATTTTTACACCTTACTTTAACTTCCCCAATAAAGTGAGCAAGGCCATTCGGCGGATCCTGAAAAATGGGAAAAAAGTTAACATTGTGGTGGGTGATAAAGTTGCGAATGATTTTTATATTCCTGAAGATCAAGCGTTTAATCGGATAGGAATAGTTCCCTACATTTACGAAACTAATTTGAGAAAGTTTGTAAAGCGAAACCAAAAGTTTGTAGATACTGGCTTGCTGAATATTCATTTGTGGTTACACGATGATAACAGTTTTCATTTAAAAGGAATGAGCTGTGACGATAGCTGCCATTTAATTACTGGCCATAATATTAATCCACGTGCATGGTCACTTGATCTGGAGAATGGAATTCTAATTCAAGATCCAAACCAGCAACTTAAAGAAAAATTTCAACATGAGTACCAGCAGATCTTAACGCATACCAATCGTATTGATCATTTTGAGCAAATTCAAACGATTAATGACTATCCTGATGCCGCTTGTAAATTGATGAAAAATGTAAAGCGTGCCAAATTGGATAGTATTTTAAATCGGCTGTTGTAAAAAATAATCTTGAAAAGTCACTTCTGGCAAGCTGGCTTTTCATGATGATGCTTGTCTTGATGGTACTTGTTTTATTTGATTTGTTCTCCCATTTTATCGGTAATTATCACAGTAATAATAAAAGTTTTGCTTCTGCAAAAATTCATTTCTAGAATTCGCTTCAATTCACTAATTTAACTTTTTGAAATAAAACGTAGAAAAAATCTTTTCTCGATTAGCCAGCAAAATTATCTCTGATCTAATATACTTAAAGTATGCGGCAGCGATCGGCAATTGAAAAAGCTGATCAATCAATGCGAGATAGAATATTAGATTAAAATAAGATATTTTTAACAATTCACTGGGACGGCAAAGAGATTTTTGATGGTTCTTTGAAGGCTACCTGCGGAGGTAGGTTTCTAATTCAAGGAGTATTCTATGAGTTGGAAGCTGTTGTTACTCATTCCAGTGTTGTTAATTGTTTTTTTGTTTTCCAATATTTTTTATCAGTACTACCGATACGAACACAAATACGATCATCTTCCCAAAGTTCAAAAAACGCCGGGCGAAGAGTTTTCTCGTGAATTAATTAAGGCTTACAAAGGACCGCATCCTTCCGTTTTAATGCGGCCTATTGATCCAACTCCAGACTTAATTAAGTTAGGTCAAGTAGGTCCGGTGCAATCCCTGTTTTCAGGTCCGCCACAGTATCCTTTCCTTTGTAATACCGAAGAGTCAAACCTGGGTCAACCTCTGGTTGATAACTACGACGGTATTGGCATGCCTGTTTATATCGAGCGAGAGTCCGGCGAAAAAACCAATCATATTTTGGGCTATAGCAAAGATTGTTCTATTCCAACGAGAGCTATTTATTATTATCAAAGTAACAAAGATGATCGTTTTTACCCTTTAACAGCCTCAACCAGCGACATAAACTTGATTGATGTTGGTGGGAAAAATATTCCATTTATTGTGCGAGTTGAAAGTGGCACTATCAATCGTTTTATTTATACGATTGCAGTACTAAAAGGTGCTAAGGGAAGCTTAAGCCGGCCCGACTCAGAACATTGGAATCGGCGTTTAATTTATCAATTTCGTGGTGGCGTGGGTGTTGGTCACAAACAAGGAAAAGGAAAACCGATTCGTTTACTGGAGCGGCGGGTCGATGAACTTAAGCAAGGATATGCTGTTATTTTTTCGACAGGCAATCAAACCGCCAATCATTTTAATATCTGGCTTGCCGAAGATACTGCTTTAAGAGTCAAACGGCAGTTTAATGCACTGTATGGAAAAGAAGACTATACCGTTGGTGTTGGTGGCTCCGGCGGCGCTATTCAGCAGTATTTAATTTCTCAAAATAACCCTTCACTACTTGATGCAGCAATCGCACTTTACTCGTACCCAGATATGATTACTCAAACGACTTATGTGTTTGATTGTGAGCTGCTGGAATATTACTTTGATGTGACCGACAGAAATAATAAGAAGTGGCAAACCTGGGAGAATAGACGTTTTGTGGCCGGCTTAAATGCAAAAAGCGGGGTGAGAAATAAGACTTCTATCCTGAATGATTTGTCGCTTTTTCTGAAAGGAAATCTACCATCATATAATGGAGGACTAACGGAATGCTCCAACGGTTGGCGAGGAATTACTGCGCTGGTTAACAACCCAACATATATCCATTTTTATCAACGGTTTTCTCCGCAAGTATTATCTCAAACCCACTGGTCGCACTGGGAAGATTTGAAGTTTTTTTACGGTGTTAACGAGCACGGATACGCTGCACAAACTTTCGATAATGTTGGCGTTCAATACGGGCTTTCCGCGTTATTGCAGAAGCAAATCTCTGAGGAAGAATTTCTAAATATAAACGCGAATATTGGCGGGTGGAAGTCGGCCATAGAAATGTCGCCGGAGCGTTTTGGTGGGATTGGTGGTGATTCATTAAGCGCTGGGATTTCAGTGTGGGGAGAGCAGAATATGTCAACCAGCGAGTCGAGCGAACAAGTTGTTGCAGCTCGAACAGAGGGAAGCCTGGAAGCAATGAAAGCCGCTTATCGATCAGGCCATGTATTTCTTGGAACGACAAAAATTCCCGTGATCGATTTAAGACATTACTTGGATGATGAGTTAGATATGCACCATGCTTCAGCTTCATTTTCCACCAGAAAGCGAATGCTAAAAGCGAAAGGGCATGCGAATAATCAGCTAATCTGGATGACCCGAAAACCCCACAATCCTTTGCCCGACGCGTTAGATATGATTGATAAATGGTTAGTGGAATTCAAACGGATCTCAATTAGTGAAAGAGAAAATGATTACGAAAAAATGATCTCGGCCAGTCGGCCGACAGATGCCTTTGATCGTTGTTATTCTGCACATGGTGAAGTTTTGGCCCAAGGGGCAAATGTCTGGGATGGTATGTGGAACGGAAAATTCGACGGGGATTGTATGACCGCTTATCCCATTTATTCTGAGTCGCGAAGTGTCGCAGGAGCTGATCTGGCAGGTGATACTTTTAAGTGCGAATTACAAAGTGTGACCGATGCGATTCGTAAAGGGTTGTATGGTTCGATCAATATGGAAAATTATCAAGAACAATTAGAGACAATATTTCCTGAAGGTGTTTGTGATTACTCCAAACCTGATAGAGGTTTTCCCGATGAATTATTTATCGCTGAGCCAGGTGAAAT
This sequence comes from Aliikangiella coralliicola, assembly GCF_007004725.1. Classification (GTDB taxonomy): domain Bacteria; phylum Pseudomonadota; class Gammaproteobacteria; order Enterobacterales; family Kangiellaceae; genus Aliikangiella; species Aliikangiella coralliicola. The sequence goes on from NZ_ML660160.1 coordinate 473,660, forward strand.
GATGAAAAGTCCACACGAATTTTCTACTCATCGCGCCAGCAAATAATCCATTGTCTCAAACTTCTTTTTGAGACACTTGGCTGTTAATTGAGCCATATGTTTCTTGTTAATTAAAATTGGATTAATCGTTGCTTCAATTTAACGATAAAAATATACTCAAGTTCGTTTTATTTCTCTTTGTTTATCGTTAACTTGATAAGCCAATATTACTAACAGGAAAAATAATGAGCTTGTATGAAAAGTTGGATTGGGTTGCTGATAGTTACAGTCCGATTTTGTTAGTCATAGCCATTAGCGTCATAGTGCATGTTTTTCGTACGCAAGGGCGTCACCAAGGTAGCTTGAGAGTTGCGCAATTGTTTTTACTGTTGGCTTTGGTTTACTTGCTCCAATTCATCGATAATCGTTGGATGATCTGGCACTCGTTTGGGTTAGATTACAGCACTCATACTGCTTTTGCCCTGGCAATTGTGGTTTTTACCTGGTTTGATGGCAGAAAATTAAGAATAGGGATACTTATTTCCTTTATTGCGTATCTGTTACTCATGCTTTATCAGCAATATCATACTGTGGCTGACATGGTGACAACCATTTTAGTATTGACGCCGCTAATGTATCTTATTTCCAGGCTTTTGATACGAGTAATTCCTACTTCGAAGTTAGCAACTTAGCCTTTTCAGGCTCATTCAATATTGGGCTAAAGGATAATCTTGTCGTTGTCCATGGTGTAATAGTCGCGGATCACCCGTTCTTATGTTATAAAAAAGAACAGTAACAAAAAGAAAAATTAAAGGTGGGGTTGATATGTCACTAAGAAATACCGAAAGTCACTACGGAAAGCTCACAATTATCATGCACTGGTTGATGGCCGCGATGATAATTGGAATGATTGTGGTGGGATTTGTGATGGATAATATGGAAGATGGCGATCTTAAATGGAAAATATACGCGCTGCACAAAGCTACCGGAGTTATTTTGCTAATTTTGGCATTATTTCGTTGGTACTGGACACTTTCAAATAAAAAACTACAACCGCTGGAATCTTATAGCCAGCTAGATATTAAGTTGGCTCATGCGGGCAAGTGGTTTTTAATGTTGCTAATTTTACTAATGCCTGTTTCGGGATTGATCATGTCAATCGCAGCCGGAAAATCAGTGAATATGTTCGGCTTGTTTACCATTCCTGGTCTCGACGAGAAAAATCATCAAATTGCCGGTTTGTTTCATAGCGTTCATGAAATAGCTGCCTGGATCATTTCAGCAGTGGTTGGTTTGCATATATTGTTTGCATTCAAGCATCATTGGCTGAGTAAAGATGCGACGTTAACGCGAATGCTCGGTAAGAATTAACGCCATCTGCTTTCTACAGATAAAATGTTTTAATCTAAAAGGATAAAAGAATGACGAATCCCGTGTCGGTTGAACGTCAAACGCCTCTACTATTAACTTTAGCGGCATTAGTGATTGTGATTGCTGGGTTAAAAGTTGCTGCGCCGCTTATTGCGCAGTTTTTGATGGCGCTATTTATCGCGGTCGTGAGTACGCCATCTATCCGTTGGTTAGTGAGTAAAAAAGTACCGCAAAGCATCGCCATTATTGCAGTGCTACTGGCCATACTTTTGTTTGTCTCGCTCATTGTTTACCTGGTTGGTGACTCGGTTCAGTCTTTTAATGAAAACAGGGAAGTTTATGCCTCAAAGCTGCAGTCTCAGCTGAGTGCGCTTACTGCCTGGATGGTGTCTGTCGGACTTCCTGCTGAGGGAATTGAGATCGCCTCGATTATCGAGAAAACAGACATTATGGCGTTAGTGACCAGAGTGATTGGTGGACTCGGCGTTATTTTCTCTGACTTTTTCGTGATATTTTTATCGGTCATTTTTATCCTTAGCGAAATCACCAGTTTTCCGAGTAAATTTGCCCGAGCATTTTCCAATAGCCAGGATAAAATGGTTCACGTTAACCACGTACTTGGGAAAATTAGACACTACCTGGCGATAAAAACGGCTGCAAGTATAGGAACAGGCATATTAATCTCGATTTTGATGGTGATTATTGGTGTTGATTATCCGTTCCTGTGGGGCATGCTTGCATTTCTGCTGAACTATATTCCAAACATCGGCTCGATTATTGCGGCAATTCCTGCGTTAATGTTGGCGCTTGTTCAATTAGGGCCTGCTGCAGTTTTATGGACTGCTATTAGTTTTTTTGCAGTGAACAATCTGGTTGGTAATTACCTGGAGCCTAAATTTATGGGTAAGATGTTAGGGCTCTCGACTTTTGTGGTCTTCTTATCGTTGATTTTCTGGGGATGGATATTTGGATCCGTGGGAATGTTTCTTTCAGTTCCATTGACCATGACCATTAAGATAGCGCTGGAAACCAATGATAAAACCCGTTGGTTAGCGATTATGCTTGGGCCGGAAGAGTAGGTTTTTTATTCGGATATTAACCTGTTCCCAAGAGAAATTGTTTCTCTATTAGTGAAATGAGTGTTTCGCAGTTCTAAATACCGCTCTTCAAACCAGCGAAACACCCATTCATCGAAGTTTAACTATCTGTTCAGCATTTTTCTGAAGTTTGAATAAGTGTCCCAAACCACGATAGTTGCAATGATTCCCATAGTAACCAATACAACATTTTCAAGTATCCTCGCTGAATCTTCCAATTGAATACTGTCGTCAGACGGGTTGGTAAAGATGACATATTGTTCAAACCCTGCGATCTGGACGAGTACCACCAAAGTTGCGAGGTTTAGCGCCATATTAGTCGCCAGAGTAAATTTATTCCAGCCCGCAATTACTAACTTGTGGAAGTTGATGGCAAGGCTTAACCCAAAGATAATGTTAACGCTCCAGAATACCGCCGCCCACTCAGGACTGAGCGATACAGTCGCTGTTATGGACTCTTCAGTTACCGCTGAAGGCCATGTTAATAGATCATTCCACCAGGACAAAAACAGAACTTCAACAATCATTTCGAATAATGTTTCCATACGACTGATCGAGATTCTTGAATATGTATGTTTTAAGTTCTTTGGGGACCAGGCATATATTTCATCCAGGCTGGTTTCGTTTTGTTGCAAGAAATAAAAAATAATTGTAATGATAGCGAAAACATAAAGCCCTGTATGAACCACCTCAGCAAATAAAGAAATTGCACTGCCGATCAGGTTGTCCGCTGTGAATACCCAGGGCATAGAGGTGATTACCGATATCCCAAGAACGATGGCTAGTGCAATCTCAACGGTTTTTTTGTAGGCCGGAAAATATTCATGGCCGACTAACTGCTGATTAGGCAAGTAGGCTGAAGCGACTCGCATCGGATGGCCAATTTTTCTGAGCAGTTGCTCTTGTTCCTGTTCATTGAGCTCGCGTCCCAATTCTGCCTGCTGATCCTCAATTTGCCCGTAAATTGACGACTCAAGCTCTTCTCTAACTTCTGTTTTCAGCTCGTCGGGAAGATAGCTTTCCAGATTGCTCAGGTAATTGTTGATCATTTTCATGTTGTACTCCGCTTGCTTTTTCATTGCAAAATATTATTCAGGGTAGACTCGACTTGTTGCCAGTCTTTGGTTAACTTCTCCAGCGTTTTTTCGCCGATTTCAGATAGTCGGTAAAACCGCTTTTTCCGATTGCCTTCTTCGCGCCACTCACTGGTCAGTAAGGCCTGTTTTTCCAATCTTCGAATCAGTGGATAAAGCGTGCCTTCGTCAATTTCTAACCCTTTGGTCATTAAGTTTTTTCTGAGCGAGTAGCCATAGTGCTCTTCACGTAGCTCCGCTAAAACGGCCAAAATAAGAACGCCGCGTCGAAGTTCAAGTTTCAGTTTTTGATAATGTTCACTATCGGTCATTTGGATAATCCGGTAATCGTTATAGCGAGGAATAATCGCTTTTTACTGTGCGTCACATAGTATGTGTTTTATACTGTATGGCAAATAGTATGTGTGATCAAGTAGTAATTTTAATTTACCGCTAGTTTTGGCGGAGTAAATCATAAAAAATTTATTAAAAAGTTATTAATTACAAAGAGTTAGAACAGTATCTATTAAGTTGTATAAATTCTTTGTTACATTTATACAAACTCAATAACGTGTTTGGACGATAAAATAGCTCTACGCAGGCCACATGGAGAATAACAATTGAGACGAAGCAATCGACGTGTCGAAGCTTTTAAACAAAGAGTAAAGCAATCATTTGCGGAGGTTTTTGATAACCCGGTTGGTCGACCAGCGAAGAAGGCCATTATTACGGTAGTTGGAGTATTCGTCACGCTATTAGGGCTATTGCTGATTATTTTGCCAGGACCGGCATTTTTACTGATTCCGATTGGTCTAGGGATTTTAGCAATAGAGTATCCATCTGCTCGAAAGTGGTTAAGAAAGTTTCAGCACTGGCTGACAGTTTCTGCGAAAAAAGCCGACGCTTATTTCGCAAATCGTAAAGCGAAATACTAGCGTTATAGGACAAGAAAGATTTCGAGCTTTGATCAATATTGGTTAATGACTCACAAACAAAAATAAGACAAACAGTTTCAGAAATGTGACTTACCTGATGCCGGTATTTATACCGGCTTTTTTTTGCGTTCAATTTGACTCACTTAAGCAAAACTTGGATTAATAGCAGGTAAACTCAACGCTGTTAACATGAAATAATGAAGGCTGAGTTTCGTTGAAACAAATACTATATACTCAAATGATGCTCAAAACCCAAGAGTTCGTATCATTGATTAAAATAGCTGCACCGGATGCTTTAAATGGACAAGTTAAGTGTTGTCTGCTTATTTGTTGTTTGCCCCCGATACCGTTAAGCACTAGTATTACTATGCTTAGCGACTTAATAATTGACTAATGGAAGTCTCGACATATGGGAATGAGTTTATTTATTTTACTAGCGGTGGTTATTTGGTTACTGCCTTTTATTCTCGTTTTAACTTCGAACAGGACTTCAGGATCAGAAAAAGTTGCCTGGTTGTTAGGGATTGTTTTTATTTCCTGGTTTGTCTGGATTTTCTATTTGCTATTGGCTCCTTTGAAGCCGAAACAGCAACGATATTAGTGCTATTTCCTCACTACTGACTATCTTAAACTCTAACTCAACTTCATGAAAATGAGGCATTGAATGATTAGACTGTTTTTAATTTCTTTAATACTGATTTTTGCTTGGGTGCCGCTTAAATGCCTCGCAGAGGAGGACAGCACTGCGTCAGAACAGGCTGAAAAAAGAGTCACCTTCTATACAACATATGGTTATCAGTCCAATGAGCGCTGGAAAATTCCCGTCAGGCTTTGGGTGAGTGAAGATTTAGATTTTTTTCGTAAACTTACCTTAAAGACAGCACGTAAAATAATACAACATAAAGCTAAACTCGAAGATTTGACCGAACAGCAAAAACGGCTTTTTAAGTCACGTGCCCGAGATTTTTTAAGAGATAGCGAATCTGGTGAGGTCATTAAGATTCAATTTGATAATGACCCTGATAAACAGGTATTTGTGATCGAAAGTATCACGAATGAGCCGGAAACTGATTTTAACGGAACAATCACGGGATTGCTTGAGCTACCCTATAAAAAAGCAAATCAATTATCGAAAGCTCAAAACTCTCAAAATGGCTGGTTAAGTTTCCATGCTGTCTCATCAGATCATTTTGGAGTTGGACGAGTTCGTTTGGTCGAGCCTGAAGGGGTATCGGTGATTTCAGACATTGATGACACAGTAAAAGTCACTCAAATTCCTCTGGGTAATCCTGTTGTTTTACACAATACTTTTTTTAAACCGTTTAAGGCGGCGAAAGGAATGGCGAATAAGTATAGAAGTTTTGACGAAACCACAGCTTTTCACTATGTATCGGGCGCTCCCTGGCAATTATATGGACCCATTGAAGATTTTCTATTTAGTGATAAAGAAGGTTTTCCTCATGGGAGTTTTCATATGAAAAATGTCAGAACTAACTTGTTCGAGTCAGAAACTTATCAGGATATTGGTAAATTAATTGCAGGTGGGGCGACACAACGTCAAAAACTCGAGCAGATAAGCCAGATAATAGCGCATTTCCCGCAGCGAAAGTTTATTTTAATCGGCGACTCGGGTGAGCACGACCCAGAAATTTTTGCGGAAATAAAACAGTTGTATCCAAAACAAGTTAAGGAAATTAGAATCAGAGATGTGGTAAATGATCAGCGATGTAATTCAAAGCGTTTGCAGGGGATGGTTGTTATTCCTACTGAAGAAAAGAGTAATAGTTGTTCGCAGATGTTGAAATGAATTGGAAGTTTCTAAATAAAATGACCAGGCTAATTGACTCGAAATAAAAGAATTAAAGTTAAAATTTTGAAGAGCGAAGAAAGGAAATGAGTTTAATAGAAATAAAACAAATTAATCCGAAAGACGCGGAAAACCTTATCAGGGAGCTTGATGAGTATCAAAGTAAATTATATCCACCTGAAAGCTGTCATCTTGACTCAATTGAAACTTTGCAACAAGACAATGTTAAATTTCTTGGCGCTGTTGAGTCCACGCAAATAATCGCAATCGGTTCAGTTAAAATTCTTAAAGGATATGGAGAAATAAAGAGAGTTTACGTGCCGCCGCTTCATCGTGGCAAAGGGCTGGCTAAGCAAATTCTAGTTAACCTGGAGTCTATTTTAGTTGAAAATGAGGTTTACATTTCCCGGTTAGAAACTGGACCTTACTCTCAAGATGCTATCGGCTTATACAAGAAGTTAGGCTATGCTGAGTGCGGGGCGTTTGGTGACTATCATGATGACCCGCTGAGTACATTTATGGAGAAGAAATTGAGTCGTTAGAATTAAATCGTTGGGCATTCGATTATTTTCAGAATATTAGCCAAGTGACGAAATAATTGTTATGGAAATAAAAAAGCCTTCGTTGCGAAGGCTTTTTTTATCACTCAAAACTCAGGTGATTTAACGATTACATATTTCGCCGATATTGCCCGCCCACCTGATACAAGGTTTGAGAAATCTGGCCAAGTGAACAATATTTTGTCGCTTCCATCAATACCGCAAAAATATTGTGATTATGTAATGCTGCATCTTGCAGTGATTTGATTTGTTGGCTGATTTCGTCAGAGTATCCTTGGTGTAATCTTTCCAACATTTCAATCTGGTAAACGCGTTCTTCTTTGGTTGAGCGAATCACTTCGCCCGGAATTACTGTAGGAGAACCTTCAGAAGATAAGAAAGTATTAACGCCGATAATCGGATATTCTCCGGTGTGTTTCAGCATTTCATAATGCATCGACTCTTCTTGAATTTTGGAGCGTTGATACATGGTTTCCATTGCGCCCAACACGCCGCCACGTTCACTAATTCTCTCAAACTCCATCAAAATAGCTTCTTCTACCAGATCAGTTAACTCTTCGATGATAAATGAACCCTGTAATGGATTTTGATTTTTATTTAAACCAAGTTCACGATTGATGATTAACTGAATTGCCATTGCTCGACGAACTGACGCTTCGGTTGGTGTCGTTATCGCTTCGTCATAGGCATTAGTGTGCAACGAATTACAGTTATCGTAAATGGCGTACAGAGCTTGTAGCGTCGTGCGAATATCGTTGAAGTCAATTTCCTGTGCATGCAGAGAACGACCGGAAGTTTGAATATGATATTTAAGCATTTGCGCGCGAGCATTTGCCTTATATTTATACTTCATTGCTTTTGACCAAATACGACGAGCGACTCGACCAATAACCGCATATTCAGGATCGACACCATTAGAGAAGAAGAAACTGAAGTTAGGCGCAAACTTATTGATATCCATACCACGTGCCAGGTAATACTCGACGAAAGTAAAACCGTTGGCCAGCGTAAACGCAAGTTGAGAAATCGGGTTGGCGCCAGCTTCTGCAATATGATATCCGGAAATTGAAACTGAGTAGAAGTTTCGAACATTTTTCTCGATAAAATATTCTTGCACATCGCCCATTAAGCGCAGTGCAAACTCGGTTGAAAAAATACAGGTATTTTGTGCCTGGTCTTCTTTCAGAATATCGGCCTGGACCGTGCCGCGAACTTTCTGAATGGTGTCATACTTAATTGATTCGTAGACATCTTTTGGAAGAACTTGATCACCGGTAACGCCTAGCAGCATTAAACCTAATCCATCATTGCCTTCAGGTATTTCGCCTTGATAGGTTGGAATGGGCAGTTCTTTTTTTGTATAAATTTCTGCAATTTTGTTTTTGACTTTCTGCTCCAGTCCATTTTCTTTTATATAGACTTCACATTCTTGATCGATAGCGGCGTTCATGAAAAAGCCGACCAGAATTGGCGCAGGACCATTGATAGTCATTGAAACCGACGTGGTGGGTTTGGTTAATCTAAACCCTGAGTAAAGTTTTTTGGCGTCGTCTAAACAACAAATTGAAACACCTGAGTTACCAATTTTTCCATAAATGTCTGGACGGTAATCTGGATCATCACCATAAAGGGTTACCGAGTCGAAAGCGGTAGAAAGTCTGGCTGCGGGCATCCCTTTAGAAACATAATGAAATCTTCTGTTAGTGCGTTCAGGGCCGCCTTCACCGGCGAACATCCGAGTGGGATCTTCTCCTTCGCGCTTAAATGGAAACACGCCGGCGGTGAAAGGGAATTGACCTGGGTAGTTTTCTTGTAATTTCCACTTTAGACGGTCGCCCCAACCACTATATTTAGGTACAGAAATTTTGGGAATCGATTGATGCGAGAGCGATTTAGTATGGGTTTCTACTTTGATTTCTTTGTCGCGGACTTTATAAACAAATACATCATTTTGATATTGTTTTCTTTCTTCGTCCCAGTTATCTAATAACTTGCTATTTTCTCGATCAAGTTTTAATTCTGCTTTTTCCATAAGCGCTTCAACTGATGAGCGAAGCTCGTCATTATCTTCCAGCAACGCCATGGTTTCAGTCACACTTTGAACTTTTTGCGCGTGTGCGGCTTGCTCTTCAACCCATTCATCATAGCTGCGGTTATTCTCTGCAATTTCGGCAAGGTAACGATTGCGTTTTGGCGGGATAATAAATATTTTCTCCGACATTTCTTCGTTACTTTCGAAATTAGTTTGCAAATCGCCTTCGGTTTGTTGATTAACCAACAACATTAAGTTGCGATAAAGTTCGTTCGTTCCAGGGTCATTAAATTGTGAAGCAATAGTTCCATAGACAGGCATTAACTCGGTTGCTTCTTCAAAACGCATATGATTGCGTTGAAATTGTTTTTGAACATCACGCAACGCATCCAATGCACCGCGCTTGTCAAATTTGTTAATTGCAATAATGTTGGCAAAGTCGAGCATATCAATTTTTTCTAATTGCGTTGCTGCGCCATATTCAGGTGTCATTACATACATTGAAACATTGGAGTGTTCCTCAATCTCTGTATCTGACTGGCCAATTCCTGAAGTTTCAAGAATCACCAGGTCAAAACCAGCCGCTTTAACAATGTTAACCGCTTCTTGAATGTGCGGTGAAAGTGCCAGATTTGATTGCCTGGTGGCCAGAGAGCGCATGTAAACTCGTTGGTTGTTGATTGCATTCATTCGAATACGGTCACCAAGTAATGCGCCGCCTGTTTTTCGCTTGCTTGGGTCGACAGAAATAATGGCAATATTTTTGTCGTCAAAATCGAGTAGGAAGCGTCTTACTAACTCATCAACCAGAGAAGATTTTCCTGCACCACCAGTTCCGGTAATACCTAACACTGGTGTTTTTGAAGCTTTAGCTGCATTTCTGACAAGGTCTAGAATTTCACTATTTTCTTCCGGATAATTTTCTGCGGCAGAGATTAGTCGACCAATTTCACAGTGCTCATCAGTTTTCGGAATAGCATTACCGGCATTATTTCCCGTGGGAAAATCCGATTTTTCGATCAGGTCGTTGATCATTCCCTGAAGGCCTAATTCTCGACCATCGTCAGGCGAATAAACTCGGGCAACACCATGGGCGTGCAGTTCTTCAATTTCATCGGGGAGGATAACGCCACCGCCGCCGGCAAATACCCTGATATGACCACAACCTCGTTCATTTAATAAATCAACCATATACTTGAGATATTCTACGTGGCCGCCCTGGTAGGAAGTCATGGCAATTGCCTGAACATCTTCTTGAATTGCGCAATCAACGACTTCCTGGACGCTTCGGTTGTGTCCCAGGTGAATGACTTCGCATCCGCTTGCCTGAATAATACGGCGCATTATATTAATCGCTGCATCGTGACCATCAAAGAGGGAGGCAGCTGTAACGATACGGATCTTGTTCGTTGACTGATAAGGTTGTTGATTGATTTGCGACATGGCGTACCTTTTAATCAAAAATAAACTGATTGATTGAGCCAGTTGACTTAAATAGTCGACTCCAACTGAGATTGTCACGCTCGAAGGCTTTTGACTTTCTCTGGAAAATTGAGGCGCGAATTATAACAAAAACCAACCATTTTAGTGAAATGAGACCTTGAGGATTGACCAGTTTACCCTTACTTTTCCGGCTTATGGTTCCCGAAAATAGTTGGCTCGAAGGGTATTGTTTGAGAGCGAGACTGTGTGCGTGCTTATGTTCCGTAGCGTAAAGTAATCTTTTTTTTCGTTCGGTAAAATTCAATATGCGTTAGTTAAAAACGTGGCAATATTTCCAACAAAATCGCTGAAAAATTAAACACAATTCGTGTGTAGGGTTAATTTACGGTTAAAAATTCCTTCCTGCGATAATCAAATTCAGGCGGAATTTTCAAATCTTCAGTAAGATGCTTACCAAAGTTCCGCGAAAGTTAGAGATACTATCGACGGACTTCGGCAAGCCAATCGGTTAACTAATCAATGGAAAAAACGTAGTTGCCTAATTCACCCAGGTTGACTGTCTGATTCCCGGTTTCATTGGGAAAGAGCCGCCTGAAATTCTCTTTAATTGGTGCCAGGTCAAACTGCTTTTCGATTTCAACCATAGCTTCACAGTCATCCTGATTTTGATAACCAATAGTGTAGTTGGCTTGCGGTGGCGCTGATTCATTGAAGTCACTATCGACATATAAGCTGAATTCGTGAGTACCACAGCCACCGGCAACTTCAAAAAGGAGTGTCAAGGTATCATCTTCAATACTCTTGCTTTTGAGTTGATAAGGTTCCACCAGAATTGAAATCACCGCGAGATCAACTATTTGCGCCGGCTCAATATGAAAGGTTGCTAATTCATCAAGGCCGCCGCACTCGCCTGATAACGCAAACCAGGCGTTAGCAATATCGGCTTCGCAAACATTACCATAGGTTTTATATCGATCAGTGGGGCAAGGGGTTGTGACACATTGAACACCAGCTAATGGTTCTTTTCCGCACACCGGCTCATAACGGGTATCGCAGACACCTTCGCTACAAGTTAGTGCTAACTGTAAATCGAGGCCACAACTCTGCTGATTGGTTTTTAAAATCTCGAGATGGTACATTTTTTGCCCGTCAGGAAGTTTGATTACGATATTGCCATCGCGAGTAATTTCGTGGGTTGTATTTGAAATGCTTTCGCTGAGCAAAACTGGTTTAGTGATGCCAGTTGCCTTAACGGTAATTGATTTATTGGAATCTGAATTACTATCAAATTTGCAGCCCGTCAAAGCAATCATTAATAAAATACCGGGGAAATATTTCATTGATTAGTCCTTGTGTTGATTGTGTAAGCTAATTTTATTCCCAGTCAGTTTTTGATGCTGTTAAGCGATTATCCGATGCTGTTAAGTTACTGCAGTGTTTTGTTAATAATTGTAGGAAGTGTGCGGTCGTACCACTGGCAGGACGGCTTAAATTACGCTTAGTTGCTGATAATGTTGTATAATTTCGAAAAGATCGAACCTCTAATAACGAACAATTAAGGAAATTTGCCTATGCAAGCTGAAGCCTCTCAAAGCCATAGTTGGTGGGAACGCTTGCTTAACCTCATTAGCGTTGTTAAGCCTGGAGAGGGAAAGAGTTGTATTTTACTAACGCTCAATGCCTGTATTCTAATGTCTGCGTACTACCTGCTTAAGGTGATTCGCGAACCTTTAATATTGGCATACGGCGGTGCTGAGTATAAAAGTTACGCCACTGCAATTCAGGCGGGACTGTTGATTTTTATAGTGCCATTGTTTTCGGTGCTGTTTCATCATTTTGCCGAAAATAAAAATCGTAGCATTATCATTAGTAATGTATTGGCATTTTTTATTTTAAACCTGGTGATGTTCGCCGCGTTGCAATACTTGCAAATCAATGTCGGCATGGTGTTTTACATTTGGTTAGGAATTTTTAGCGTGATGGTTGTTGCGCAGTTTTGGGCCTTCGCTGCGGATTTGTACAATGTAAGGAGCGGTCAGCGGTTGTTTGTTATTTTAGCCGTTGGCGCAACATTTGGTGCCTGGTTAGGTTCTCGAGTTGCCGGACCAATATTCCCTCATGTTGGTATTGTCGGCATTATGATGTTGGCAGTTGCGTTGTTATTAATCTCTGTTTTTCTTACTCGTCAAACTGATGGGACTATTCCAGAAGCTTCTGCTAATGAAGAGCCGGTCCACCACGAGGATGATAGTCATCGATGGTTAGATGGTTTTTTAGTCGTTTTCAAAAATAATTATTTGTTAATGATAGCGACATTTGTTGTCGTTCTGGTTTTTATCAATTCTACTGGTGAATACATATTGGCTCACCTGGTCAACGAGCATACAAAAGAACTAGTGGCGTCTGGAGAGATAACCGATGTTGAAGCCTGGCAAGGGCAATTTTATTCGACTTATTATTCCTGGATTACTTTAGGAAGCTTTATTTTACAATTGTTTTTCGTGTCTAGAATTTTCAAGTGGGTTGGTTTGCGTGGCGCGATACTGGTTTTGCCGATTATTATGCTAATTGGCTACGGACTAATGCTTTTTATTCCAATATTTTCTTTTATCCGCATTGCAATGATCGCCGAAAATAGTGCCAATTATTCGGTACAAAACACCACTCGCCATGCACTATTTTTACCGGTGCCTAGAAAATTAAAGTACTTGGGAAAAACCACTATAGAAACCTTTTTCTATCGTTTTGGCGACTTGTTATACGGCGCATTTATTTTTGTTGGCATCGAGTATTTTCAGCTTGGCGTGTCCGGTTTTATTTTAAGCAATTTTATCCTGGCGGCATGCCTGTTTACGCTAGCATGGAAAGTCGGCCACAATAATTTACTTGAAGTTCAGAAAACGCAAGGAAATTCTCCACCTCAGGTGATGGCGATGATTCCTCATTTGCAGATGCCGTCAGGAAGTATGTCAAAATTTAGTATTAGCGAATGTACTTTTGTTGATCCGGATATTGGCGACGCGCTTAAATTTCATGCCCGAAGAGTATCAGGTCAACCTCTGCCTAAATGGATAAAGTTTGACCGAATGACTCGAACATTTACTTTTAACCCACCGGTAGGGCATGAAGGCGAGTTGAATATTGAAGTGATTGCATCCGACTTTGAAGGGCTTACGGCCAGCAGTAAAATAAAAGTGACTTTTGTTCATGCACATCTTTTGGAAGGAACAGATCAATGATGAAAAAAATAATAAGAATTGTCTTCGTTATTTCCAGCCTTGCTTGTAGTGTTTGGGTAAGTGCTGACAACCAGGTTAGTTTTGAAACTGAGTCTCCGATTTATGTGGTTGGAGATATCCACGGTGCCTACACTGAAATTCATGCAACACTGAGGCAGCTAAAATTAATTGATGAGCAAGATAAGTGGATTGGCGGCTCTGCTCACTTTGTTAGCTTGGGTGATCTCATGGACCGGGGGCCGGCGACGCGAAAAGTGATCGATTTATTTATGCGCCTTCAAGTTGAGGCCATAGCGGCAGGTGGTCGGTTTCATATTGTGGCAGGAAATCACGAAGTGATGAATTTAATCGGCGACCTTCGTTATGTTTCAGACGAGGAAATTGATGAATTTGCGGCTGATGAAACCGATGAAATTCGGCAAGCGGCATACCAAAAATATTTGAAAGTGAATCGTCATACTGATAATGAAAAAACGAAAGCAGAATTTGATCAACAATATAGAAAAGGATTTTTTGCGCAACAGTTAGCTTATCAACCAACGAGTCATTATGGAAAGTGGCTAATGGAACTACCTTATGTCATAAAAATTAACGAACAGATTTTCGCCCACGGTGGATTATCAAAAAATGTTAATGGCAAATCATTGGAAGAACTTAACGAAGAATTAAAAGAGACACTGTCTGATTATCTAAAAAGTTGGTTGTCACTAAACAAAGGCCAGCGGTTAGCATTTTATCCGCCTTATAAACAAAGGGATCACTTTGTTAAACCGTTAAAAAACTCTCGCGGAAAAAAAGCTTATACCAAATCGAAAAAGAAGTTACTGCTGTCGAAAAATAGTCCTACCTGGTATCGAGGTAACGCAATTTGTCACCCTTATTTTGAGTCAGATAATCTCAAGCGTACACTCAAGCAATGGGATGCGACACGGTTGTGGGTTGGTCATACAACCAGTCAACAGCGTAAACCGCTTGATCGGCTTGACGGTCAGCTGATTATTTTAGATACAGGCATGCTAAAACCTTATTATAAAGGTGAGCCTTGGGCGGCTAAAATCGATGAAAATAACGAAGTTACATTTATTAATGGGTTAACCGGCGAAACAGCCTCATCGATAACTGCTCCCAATCGCGAGTGGGCAAATCCATACGATATGAGTGATAGTCAGGTTGAAGAGTTTTTGACGACCGCGAAAATGACTCACAAAAAAGGAACTAAAGAAGGCATTACCAAACCTTTCAAAGTAACCCTTGAAAAAGAAGGGAAAGTGATCAAAGGGATTTTTAAATATAAAGACTCTTACCCCGATATTGAGAAAGGGGGGTGGAATAAAGGGAAAGATAAAGCAGATCGATATCAATATGAAGTTGCGGCTTATAAACTTGACAGAATGCTAGGAATTGGGCTCGTGCCTGTAACAGTAGAGCGGACAATCGAAGGTCGAAAAGGGGCTTTACAATTATGGGTTGATGGTTTGATTTCTGATCTAGTGATGAATGAAGAGAAAATTTATTATAACGGATATTGCAATCCTCACGACCAAGTGAACTTAATGGATTCATTCGATTATTTAATTATGAATACTGATCGTAACCAATCAAATATCATGTATCAGAGGGACGATTGGCAGATCGTTTTTATTGACCACTCGAAAAGTTTTGGTACCAGTGTAAAGCGCCCCAAAATACTCAAGCGAGCCAAGATCATTTTGACCGATAAATTTAAATCTGCACTCGAAGAATTAACTTATGAACAGCTACAAACCCTCAAACCGTGGCTTCACACCAAGCAAATTCGAATGCTTTGGAAGCGCAGAAACAAAATGCTTAAAGGAAAGTTTTAGCAGGCTTTCTAATGGTTAGTAATTGGCTTGAGATAGCCAGTTCACAGTTAAAAATTGTTGACCTTTGAGAATAGCCTTCAAAGGTCAACAAGGTTTTAAACTTTACCCTCTGGAATTATTCACACCTTAAAACAAAAGCCGGCCGAACACTGGCAGTGTGCAAGGCGATCGTCAGCACGGTTAACCAGGTTATTACCGATACCACTAGTCCAGCAAGCAAATAGACCGGTAGTGATTGTTCTATACGCTCGTTAAACTGACTTAGCCAATCATTGAGCAGGTAAAACGTAAAAGGAAATGCAAAAAGCAAACTGATACCAACCAATAAAATTGATTCTTTGGCGAGCAAGCTTACTAGCGTCAACCGAGATGCCCCCAGCACTTTTCTGATCGCGACTTCTTGACTTCGACGTTGTGCACTATACGCAGCCAGACCGAACATACCGATGCAGGTAAGAAATACTGCAAGACCAGAAAAAATCGCGACAGTTTTTGCTAAGCGTTTATCTTCATAATATAAAGCAAAATAGTTCGCCTCTACTACCTGTATTTCAACGGGGTCAATATGCAGTTGTTTACGCATTAACTCGCGAACTTCGTTGTGAAGGGTGATCGAGTCTTGGTCAGAAACTTGCAGGAGAATGGAGTAGACACTGGACCATGATAGACCGCAACCAAGAATCGCGGGGGTGTAAGATTCTTTCACAGAGCCTACTTTTATATCTTTAAATACACCAACAATTAATGCGTTGATTTGGTGATAGCGCCCCGCCGAAAACTGCCATGTTTTGCCGATAGCTTCATCTGCGTTAGCATATCCCACGGTAGATAAGGCCGATTCAGGGATCATGATTGACATTGTTTTTGTTTCTTTGTTAAACCAGTCTGAAGTAAATTCTTTCGAGAAGTCTCTACCCGCTACTAATTGTAGGCCAATTGTTTCCGCTGCGTTGTAACCAGTACCACCATAACCAATTCCATCAGAGAAAGGCTTTTCACCTGATACGGAGACATTGTATATTCCAGCGTAGAAACTTTTAGTTAATTCAAAGTCTATTGGCGTTGCTGACTTTACTCCGCTTATTTTGGTAAGCGCCTGGAAAAAGCTATCATTCTCCTGAGCATAAATTTTTTCGTGTGGTGCATCAATCACTTGTAACCGACTGCTTTTTTCATAGTTGACCGGCAGGTTTTGCAAATGGTCGAATTGCAAATAGAGGTTAACTGCGGCAATGATAAGACCAACAGACAAGCCGGACTGAAAGACCATAGAGCATTTCCTGACAAACACCGCGGTTTTTCCCCGTTCAAGATCGCCGCTAATGACTCGTTTTAAACTAAATGAAGACATGAATAGTGCGGGATAAATTCCTGAAATTAATCCTATCAGTAAAGTAACAAACATAACGGGAACGATAATCGAAGACCAGTTGCCAATCGTTAGTTCACGACCCACCAACTGATTAAATGCAGGTAAAATAAGCTCGACGATACTAGCGGCAATGAGCGCAGAAAATAATGCGAAAATAACAGATTCTCCGAGAAACTGTAGCACCAGTTTTAAACGTCCAGCACCAAGTACTTTGCGGATGCCAACCTCTTTTGCTCGACGCCCGCCTTGAGCAATACTCATATTGATGTAGTTAAAGCTAGAGATTAACAATAATAAAATACTCAGCATAATGGTGATCGAAACTGTATTGGCAGAACCACCAACTTTCATATCGTGTTTGATATTTGGGGCGAGATGAATATCTAATAACGGTTGTAGATAAAATTGTAGTTGGTTGATATCCCAACCCCAAATGTCTGCAAAAATCCGACTAGTGGCATCGCTAATTATTTTGATATCGGCGTTTTCGCTGAGCCTGACATAGGTATAAGAATGGCTACCAATAACGTCGATGTAAGGCGTTGCAGCGATTAAAGAGTTAATCGAGAAGTGGCTGTTGTCAGGCAAATCAGAGAATACTGCGACAACAGTCCAGGTGTCATTCGAATTTTTAACTGGTAGCGTTTCGCCAATAATATCGGTAGTGCCGAATAATCGAATGGCCTCTGATTCTGATAACGCTAATCTATCAGGATGAGTTAAGGCCTCTGTTAGATTTCCTCGAAGGGTGTTAATTGAAATAAAGTCTTTAATATTTTCCGTCGCGGCGAAGTTTTTCTCGAGTTTAAAGTACTGGTCGTCTATTTTTACTCTATTTTCTATTAGCCATAAAGTTCTAACCAGTTGAAAAACATCTTCTACACCACTAAGCTTTTTTAGATGCTGGGTTGCCCTGGGAGTTGAAAGGGGATAATCATTTCCCGTAGGAAGGTGATGTTGGATCAATCGGTAAGTTTGTTTCGCATTGGGTTGAAACTCGTCATAAGCGTTTTCGTTAATCGCATATAATGCTATCAACAAAGAAGCCGCCATACCAATTGACAACCCTAAAATAGTTAATACGAAATTGATTTTATCCCGCTTACTTGAACGAAATGCAGTCAGGAGGTAGTTAACAAATAAGCCATCTTTTAACATGTTAACGTCTCCTCGCGAGTCTGCTCTTGATCTCGTTCGAAGTTATTCGATTCGTTAACCTGTGTTTCCGCTTTGTCTGATATTACCTGACCGTCAAACAGTCGAATGGTGCGGCTGCCGTATTGAGCATCGGCTTCTGAGTGGGTTACCATAACGATGGTAGTTCCTTCATTATTAAGCTGACGCAACATTTGCATTATCTCTTCGCCATTTTTTGAGTCAAGATTACCTGTCGGTTCATCGGCAAGAATTATTTTTGGGTTGATAACTAATGCGCGAGCAACAGAAACCCGCTGTTGTTGCCCGCCAGATAAATGCTGTGGTAAATGATCGGCCCTATGATCCAAACCAACTCTAGTGAGAATTTCTCGTGTTCTTTGTTTTCGTTCTGCGCGACGAATGCCTTGATATTGCAACGTCAACTCAACATTTTCGAAGACAGTTAAGTCGTCAATAAGGTTAAAACTTTGAAATACAAAACCGATGTTTTCTTTCCTGATATCTGCCAACCGCTTTTCACTGAAACCGCTGATATTTTGATTACAGAAAAAGTAATCTCCAGCGCTAACTGAGTCGAGCATTCCCAGAATTGATAGTAATGTTGATTTGCCGCAACCTGAGGCTCCCATAATCATCAAAAATTCACCTTCATCAACTTTCAGGTTGATTTCATTTAGGGCGGTTGTTTCAATGTCTTGTGTGCGAAAAATTCGGCTAACTTTATTGAGTTTTATCATTTTATTTAATTTTCCTGAGCGAACTAAAATGGTATCAAAATAATGGGCAAATCAATAAGGTTTTATTGGACATCACGAGGTTATTTTAATCGTAGATAATCCGTGTTATTGATTGCAAATTTTGATGACTAATTAATCGTTAATGTTTCTGCTTTGTCGAAAGCGCTGTAACTTGAGGTAATAATGTGCTCGCCAATTCCAAGACCGCTCAACACTTGATAATACTGTTGGTTTTTCTTGCCCAGTTTTATCGAGCGTTTCGTTGCCATTGAACCATCGGCGTCTAGCACATAAGCCCAATTTCCGCCACTGCTGTTGATAAAGCTGCCTCGTGAAATAAGTAGAGATTGTTTGCTGGTTGTGTCCAGAGTAATTTCAAGATCAAGACTCTGACCTCGTTTAACTTTATGATCCTGCGCTTTATCCAGTATCGGGAAATTAACCTCGATGGTAAATTGACCGTTAATGACCCGACTATCGATTTTGTCGATTTGTGCGTCTATTGTTGTGTCGCTAATTTTTATTTTAACCGGCATTCCAACATTGGCCTGGTTTAAATAATACTCATCCAATGATGCAAGCAATTTATATTCGTCGGGCAAGTCAATTTGTCCGAGTCGCGCGCCGGCATTTTTCGACTCGCCGGTGACAACGTTTAATTCGCTTAATGTTCCTGATACCGGGGCTCGAACTAACAAGCTCGCCAAGTTTTTGCGAGCGAAAGCCAAATTGTTTTGCAGCATTTCTGCACTATCTTTCAATTGCGCAAGTTGTATTTTTCTTAGCTTATCTTCTTGTTGTTGGCGTTCCAGATTGAGTGCTTTACGTTGCTGATAGTAATGCAAATCTTGTTGTAGCATTGCCAGTTCATCTTTAGCGAAAAAGTTTTTTGCCGCTAGCTGAGCCACTTTCTTTATTTTTCGGTTTAAGTGAGCAATCTGGTTTTCATTTTCAATCAACTCTCGACGTAGGTTGAGTCGGTTGGTTTCTGCTAGCATTTGAGTGTTGCGCAGGAAATTCAGTTGTTCCGAAATTTGCGCTTCGCGACTAATAACATCGAGTTGTAGTGAAGCGTTAGACAACCTGATCAATGGCTGGCCTTTTTCAACATAGCTTCCTTGCTCGACCAACCTTTCTTCGACTCTGCCACCAGAAACAGAATCCAGATAGATACTCGTTTTGGGGGTAACCGTGCCGCGGACATTGAGCGTGTCTTCAAAGCGTCCTTGTATGACCTCGCTGACGGTAATATTGGCAGCGTTTATTTTTTGAGTCTGTCCCGAGGCTATACCTTCCCTCATTGAATAGGCAGTCATAATTAGTACAAAGGCTATCGTTGTTCCGATAGCTAACTTTAGACGTCTCTTCTTACTCGCACCTTCAATTCTTTTATCCACTTTTTCCCCTAATAGGTTAGTCAATTGCATTTGAATGTTATAGAGCAGCTTTTGTGCCAACAAATAAAAGCCAATTAAAACAATGAGATAGGCGTTTTCTGGTGTGTCGACTGATAGAACCGTTAGATAGACTGTCCATTTATAGAATAGCGAAGTGTCCAAATATGGACATATGTTAGAAAATTGGTACACTGAATCTTTCGGTGGTGAGTACTTTGCTAAAGGTTGTTCAATCAGGTTATCGGGCTAATTGAATTTGTTAGTGCGATGAATCGGGATTTGACTAGAAATTATTGTAAAAACAAGATGAAGGTTAATCGGGTAAATTGATGAAGCAGAACGGGTGTATATTAGTTGTCGATGACAATCAGGATATTCTGACGTCGAGTCGGTTGTTGTTAAAACAGCATTACCAAACGGTTAAAACTCTGAGTGATCCAGAAAAAATGATTCCACTGTTGAAGCAAAGTCAATTTAATGTCGTTTTGCTGGACATGAATTTTACTCGTGATGCGATTAGCGGTCGAGAAGGTTTTTACTGGCTGGAAAAAATTCTTACTGTCGACCCAACAATTGTCGTAGTTATGATGACTGCTTATACTGAAATTAAGCTGGTGGTTGAAGCGATTAAAGCAGGGGCTTCAGATTTTATTGCCAAACCTTGCCCTAACGAACAATTGTTGGCCTCAATTGCTGCCGCACTTAAAATCTCTGAATCAAAACAAAAACTCAAGCAACTGAGTCGGCAAACTCAAGGTTTAAATCAAGTATTAAACGATAGCCAACAACCATTTCTCGGCGAAAGTCCTGCTATGCAAAAAGTTTTTACCATGATTGAAAAAGTCGCTGAAACAGACGCGAGTGTATTGATTTTGGGAGAGAGCGGCACCGGTAAAGAATTGACGGCGCGAGCGCTTCACCAAGCTAGCCCACGCGCTGGTGGTGCTTTTATCAGTTTAGATATGGGAACCATTAGCGAAAATCTATTTGAAAGTGAATTATTCGGTCACAAAAAAGGCGCGTTCACTGACGCAAAAACTGACCGGGTAGGGCGCTTTGAACTGGCGAAAGGCGGTAGTTTATTTTTGGATGAATTGGGTAATTTACCGATTAAACAACAGGTTAAGTTATTGGCCGCGCTGCAAAACCAGGAAATTACTCCGGTGGGTGAAAATAAGCCGATCAAAACTGATATAAGATTAATCTGTGCGACTAATGACAATTTACACCAGGCGGCAATTGAAGGACGCTTTCGGCAGGATTTATTATTTCGAGTCAATACAGTGGAAATTCACTTACCACCGCTACGTGAACGTCTGGAAGATATTCCTCTTTTAGCCAATTATTATTTGCAGCATTTTTGTCGAAAATACCGGCGTGAAGTTAGCATACCTGATTCAGAAATGCGTAAGTTGAAGCACTATTCCTGGCCTGGCAATGTGCGAGAACTGTCACATGTCATTGAAAGGGCGGTGATATTAAATGATGGTAACCATCTACAAATTACCTCATTGCAAGATGCAAACGCTGCTGAACCATCTGGACAATATTCGTCAACTGTTGAGCCTGGTGAGCAAAATTTTAATTTGAGCCAGGTTGAAGAGTTAACCATTCAAAACGCATTGGCTTATTATGAAGGAAACGTGAGTAAAGTCGCTAAAGCAACCGGCTTAACCCGAGGCGCCTTATACCGACGTTTGGAAAAGTACGGTCTTTAAAAGTATGGTCTTTAAATGACAACTCTGAAAGAAAATTTGAATTTTATAAGTTGGTTATTGGCGTTTTCGATATTGCTGACGATTACAATTATTGTTGTCAACGCAGAAAACCTGATCGCTGTCACTTTATCTTTGGTTTTAATCACTGGGTTGGTGGCTGTTCGGTTAACACAAGTTTATGTTAATAGTAATAAACGTCTGAAACGATTGCTTAAAGCACTCGCTAATGACGACCCCACTCTTGGGTTTTCAAAAGATGATCCTTTGGTCAAGGAGTTCAACCTGGTGCGGCACCGAATTCACCAATCTCGCACAGAACTTGAAGTTCAGCATCAGTTTTTGGAAATGCTGTTAATTCATCTTGATTCTGGTGTGTTGGTCCTTGACGAAAATAATCACTTGCTACACAAAAACCCGGCACTTGATCGCTTGCTCGGAATTTTGCCCCAAGATATTAAAGATGTAGCATGGGGACAACTTGGTCTATTTATTCAGGATTCTACTCAAAGTAGCCGCAATGTTTTACCCTGGAAAAGTGGTGAACATAACGACACGCTCTCGGTAAGAATTAGCTGCTCTAATATTCAGGGTAAACGTGTCAAAATTGTTAATGTCCAGTCGATTTATCAAGCATTGCAAGCAAAAGAACAGCAAGCCTATAAACAACTCACCCGGGTGCTTACCCACGAGATAGCCAATTCGATCATGCCGCTGGCTTCGTTAGCACAAACCTGTAAAGCGTTGATACCTGACGATACTCAATTTGATGACAGGGAAAATAAAGAAGATTTAGATCTGGCACTAGATACCATTGCGAACAGGGCAAGTCAGCTAGATAAATTTATCAAGCAATTTTCCAGGGCAACCCGATTACCCTTGCCCACATTGCAGCGCGTGGAAATAAGAAAACTGGTAGAGCAAGTTTTGGCGCTACATAAGCAAGCGTTGAGCGAGTTGTCCATTAAAGTTGATGTAGATGCTAACTTGTCAGAATATTGGGTAATGGCTGATAAAGCTCAATTGGAACAGCTATTAGTTAACCTGGTAAAAAACAGCATGGAAGCCTTGAAAACTGTCTCACTAAAACAACTTAAAATTTTTCTGTATTATAATGCTCAAAGCCAACTTATCATTGAAATTCAAGATTCTGGTATCGGCATTGAACCCCATGTTGTTGAACAGATTTTTATTCCATTTTTTACAACTAAACAAGAAGGTTCAGGAATAGGATTAAGCCTTTCAAAACAAATCATGGTGAACCATGGCGGCGATCTAATTTATGTTGATAATTTAAACCGTGACAATCGGCTGAACGGTGCATGTTTCCGAGTGGTTTTTGGATAGCTGTGGCCCTTCCATTTGAGCGAGTGTCAATTTTTTGATAAAACATTTTTTCAAGAATCCGTGTTGTATTAATCGCGTCACGAATTTTCTAATTTGTAATTCAGTATTTTTTTAAATCAATTACTCCGGCCCCTTTGAGCGAATTTATTTCTCGAAGACTACCTGCCATTTTTTTGAACAAACTAGAAGACTATTCTGAAAAGAAAGTAGATATATCTCGATACAGAGCAGCTGACTAAACCTTAAACAGAGGACCTGTGTTATGTGAGAGTTTGGCCATAAGCTGAGTGTCTGATTTTTTTGTTTATAAACTTTTTGGTTATCGATTTTCGATATATTGGCAAACACAAAATTTTCACATTAATCATCCTAAATTAAATGCGCTGGATAATTCATCCACAGCATTTTTAACATAGCGTTATTAAATAGATGACCTTTATTTAAATGCTGTTGATTGGATTAGTAATCTTATATGACAAAGAAAAAACGATACAAATATTGAAAACGAACAAACTGCATACCAAAAGGGGCTGCTTTGTGAAAATTAAATACCTGACATCATTAGTTCAGTTAACTGAAAAAAAATTCTCAACGAAATATGATCAAAATTATCTGCGTAAATCGCGAGTATTGTTGGGCGCCGTGATAATTATTATCTCGTCGACCCTGTCCGTGGTTGCTAACGCGGCTAGCGTGAGTGCCTCTACCAACGTGAGTGCGAATGGTAACTACAGCATCAGCTATAGCGCGGCAAGTGTTAGCATGGGTTCCAATACCCTGCAGGAAAAAATTAACAGTGGCGATTGGAATGCCATTGCCAACAATGTGACCAGTGGTACAAAATCCTATACTGGCAAGCCGCAAGGGACCTACTATTACCGTGTAAAAACATACAAGTGTTCGATTTCCGGAGGGGGAGGAGGTCCCGGTGGAGGCGGCTACAATTGTACAACGTCTTACTCGAATTCTGCGACCGTTAAAGTCCTCACAAAACCCGGTAATGTTTCGTCAATTAACATTTCAACGACAAGTGCTGCACAAGGTAAATATAGGATCAGTTGGGGAACTGCTTCAGGCACCGTGAGCAAGTATCGCTTGCAGCGTGAAACCTACGGTGCAGGTAACTGGTCGACACTTCAGGAATCCTCGAGTCGTTCTCGTGATGACACCCTGAGTGATGGTCAATATCGCTATCGCGTTTACGCATGCAACAACGCAGGTTGCAGAAGTTCACCAAAAACAAGTAGTGCAGTAACAGTAAAGCGCACACCGGGAACACCACAGCACATCTCTCGCCTCACCATTAATGCTGACACCGGCACCTACAAAATTACTTGGAGCGCGGCCTCCGGTACCGTCGAATGGTATGAGCTATTCCGCAAAACAGGCAGTGGAAGTTATGCCTTTGCGCATAAGGTGACCTCTTCTCGATCAAAACAAGTGTCACCGCCTGATGGCTCCCACACTTATTATGTCCGCGCCTGTAACATCAACGACTGCGGTGGCAAAAAGTACGGCACTGTATTTACCGTATTGCGTAAGCCCGGCAAGCCGAGTTCTATCCAAACCAGTGCCGTCAATGCGGATGCTGGTGTGTACAAAACTCAATGGGGAAGTGCTAGTGGTAGTGTTTCTTACTACAAGCTCGAAAGACAAAAAGAAAACAATAGCTGGCAAAATGTTACGCCGATTTCAGGTCAAAGCAATCAAGAAACACTGGGCAATGGCAGCTACCGCTATCAAGTCAGTGCCTGTAACAACAGAGGATGTAGTCTGGCACAAGTCGGTAGTTACTTTACGGTGATCCATACCCCGGCAGCGCCTGGCAATATTTCACTAGCAAGCACCAGCACTACCGGTAACTTCTCACTGTCGTGGCCATCATCAAGTGGCGCCGTAAGTTATGAACTCTACGAAGATTCGCCCACCAGCGACTGGACCAAAGTACAAGACGGCACGGGCCGATCCTTTTCAGTCACCGCAGCAACCAACGGCCAATACAGTTATAAAGTGCGTGCCTGTGTGCCTCAAAAATGCGGTGCGTTCAGTAATGTCGCAAGTATTAATGTTAACCTGCCTAACCCACGTGCGCCGATATTGGCTGTGCCGGAGAAAAGCCTTAAATCCGAATTCAAAATATTCTGGAACGATGCGGTCCTGCCATATGCCAATGCCTACGACGGTATTTGGTACAGCGTGTACGAAAAGTACAACGACGGTTCGTGGACGCCTGTTGGTGATGGCAAAGACTTAAAAACACTCACACTGACGAAAGATTCAATAGGCACTTACAGTTATCGTGTGGACGCGTGCGTGGCAGTTGGTGGTGGACCCGATTGTCACAAGGGGGCGATCTCAAGCAGCGTAGAAAGCATCCTTCGAGCGGATCCCCTGGCAAACGTCGATCCCGTCGGTGCAGCAATCAGAACCGCAGACACCGTTGGCGCAACCAGCTATAAGTCGTCAACCAATAGCAAAGGCCAGTCGAATATCAGTATTCCGCTGAAACTGCCTAAAGGCGTAAACGGCATCATGCCGTCTTTATCTTTTCTTTACAGTAGCGGTCGTGATGACAAGCGCGCCCATTTAAAACTACCGAAAGACACCATGGATGGTGGTTTCCGTCTGAGTGGCTTCTCGCAGATCCACACCTGCAAGATCAAGGAGACCTACATGTGCCTGGACGGTAAACCACTTGCCACAGTGGTGCAAAATCCTCAAGCCATGCGTTTTCGCCTGCGCGGCGACAGTTTCAGTGCAATCAAGCCACTGGCAAACGGCGGCTACCAATTGACTCAGCCGGACGGTACCGTACTTGAATATGGAACCAGCGATGATAGCTACCTGATTACCAAAGACCCAATGGATTTGGATGTTGTTACCTCCCGCATCCGCAAGATCAAACGCAAGACCGATGTCTTTGGCAACCAGGTGGTTTATCACTACCACAAGAATCAGGAGATCCAAAACAGCTACCCCACTGCGATTGATTACGGCGAAGGGGATAATCTTGTCAGCATCAAAATGAACTACATGAGCCGCAGTTACACCGAGTTGGTCAATGACGATCCAACGCACGTGGTTATCCCTGGCGGCCAGGAAGATCCCTTTCTTTCCTATGAAGTGCAAAACACGCCGCTGCTGAAAGGCGTGGAAATTTGGCGAAATGGAATAAAAATTCGCGAATACCATCTGGCGAGCAAGGAAACTGACACGACTGATGTCTACTGGCTCGATCAGCTTCAGGAGTGTGGCTTCGGTGAAAACGGTGGAAATGAAAGCTGTCTGGAACCCTTGAAGTTCAAGTGGGATTTCCGCGACGGTCCGGCCAAGGGGGCCATTACATCCGTCACTTCCAAATATGGTTTAACAACCGAGTTTGACTACCTGACGATGCAGGAAGGGTCAACTGTCGGTCAGTTTAACGAGCGTCCCTTTGGTGAATTCAATGCGGCAGGCGTCGGTCATGTGAGTGATCTCACCGCCGAAGAGGAGGACGAAGGGAAACTCAAAACGGTTGTTACTGCAATTCGCAAAAGCGATGGACTCGGCGGCTTAAATGAAAAGCAAGTCAGTTATCAGGGGGTTGGTCTGACGACCGAAGCGCACGACTTTGTTGGCTTCGAAGCGATGAAGATCTACGATGTGGTCAGCAATACGACTCGCTACACCCAGTTCGAAACCGCGGGTACCGCCTTCGGTTTACAAAATCAGGTTAACGCCCGCAGTGAAACCTACCTTGGCACTAACAACAGTGGTGAGCTGCTTAGCCAGGTATTTAATCGCTACCTTTATTTCTCAATGGATCATGGCGAATATCATCAGGACGGTCACGGTGAAAAACGCATGCTGACCTACCTTTACCTGAACACGGCACAAACCGTTTACAGTTATCAAGACGGTCAACTGATCAGCGTAAAACAAACGCGCAAAACACCTGAACTGGACACAAACCTTCGCCTGCTGAAAAGCATGACGACAGAAACCGAATGGGCTAGCTCGTCAAATAAAACTAGCGAAGGCAAAGCTGGCGATACCTGGTCTGTCAGTGATCATCTTCTTAGCGGTGTGATACGCAAGCAAAAAGTTAAAAAACAATTTACCAACTACACCAACGACGAATGGATCATTGGCTTTAATCATCAGACCGACAGCGATTGGTTTGAAGGCTCAAGCACGGTGCCTTATCAAAGCGTCAAGGAAACACAAGAAGCCTATGTGCACAATGGTGCGTACACCCATCGAATTGACAACAAAACCAGCTTTAGTGGTGATGCCGACCTCAGCTTAAGCAGCAGTTTTACCTACGACAGTTTGGGCCGACTGCTTACAACAACAGCGAGTGGTGTCGAAGTTGCTTCGCGTACCAGCAGCATCGATGCGTTTGAGTTTGGAGGTAACCCTGCACAAACCACCAATGCCCTTTCACAAACGGCCAGCGCCAAATATGATCTGCGTTTTGATTCGGTTAAAGAAACGACCGACATCAACAACCTTGTTAGCACAATCGGGTTCGATCAGTTTGGTCGTATCAGCACGCAAACCAATCCGGATAACGTCACTGTTAGTACGACCTACGAAAGTTGCGACGGTGTTTGTTCTCGGGTAAACGGACCGAGTGGTCACGGCGGTGCCGACGCACTCATCAAAATCACGCGCAGTTCGCCAGTTACCAGTGATGTTGTCAGTTACTTCGATGTTTTCGAGCGCGAAATTCGCAGTGAAACCATCAGCTTCGATGGCAAAGCTGTTTACCGAGACAGGCTGTATAACAAGCGCGGTCAGTTGGCATACGAAAGCCTGCCGTACTTTAGTGACAGCACACCGAGCTGGATCCACTACGAATACGATGCGTATGGGCGCCTGGCGAAAGTGAATCGGCCCGACAACAGCTCCACACAAACGACTTATAGCGTGGTTGGCGGTCTGCCAGCAACCACAGTTACCCAGCACGTAACTGATGCAGACAAAGCACACACCGATACCCATCGAAAGCAAACGATCCAGAACCGCACGGGCGAAGTTTACCAAGTGCATGATGCTTATGGCAGCAGCGACCAAGTCACTACCGAGTTTGCATACTACCCAACGGGTTTGAGCAAGTGGATCAAAGTAGCAGGCAATGAAGTCGCCAGCTTTAGCTTCGATGTAGCCGGTAATCGGATCACCTTAGTTGACCAAAACCTCGGAACTGTCACCAGCAAATACAATGGTCTGGGTGAACTGCTCTGGGAAGAAGATAATGCCGGTCTGCGCGCAGATTACAAATACGATCTGCTTGGCCGACAAACCAGGGAAACCACCCTCGACGGTGTGCAAAACTGGGTATACGACACCAGCGCCAACGGCAAGGGCCTGCTCGACTACACTGAGTTTGTTGATAACGACTCACGCTTTTACCACAAGCAGGACTTGAGTTATTACAATGACTCCAAGCTGAGTGGTACAAAGGTCGATATCAAAGTTCCGGGTTACACCAAAAGCTACACTTCGGGCGTCAGCTATGACAGCTACGGCCGACTCAAAACCACGACTTATCCTGGCGGTGTCAGCGCCACCAATCATTTCAACTCCCGTGGCTTCCTCGAAAAAGTGTTGGATGAAAACGGTGGTCAGTTGCAAAAAGTCGTCAGTGTCGATGCTTTCGGCAACATTACCAGTGAAGAATTCGGTCCGAGCATCAGCACCGCTAAAGCCTTCGAACCGCTCACTGGCAGTCTACGAAGCCTGAGTTCAACACGCGCATCAAACCAGATTCAAAACGAAAGTTACCGTTGGTTAAGCAACGGTATGCTCGAAAAGCGCGAAGACGCCCGTATCAATGTCAGCGAAACTTTTGACTATGATCCGCTTGGCCGCTTAACCGACAGTTACACCTATCAGAGTTCTGCTTCGTCGCCAAGTCGACAACTCAGTCAGTCATACGATATTTACGGCAACATCAAGACAAAGACGACGGTAATTGGTGAAGGTGATGACTTAACCGATTATGTCTATGACACCTCAGCGAGCATCAGTGGTAACGGTGGCGCAAACGCAGTGAACTCGGTTTACCTGAATGGGGTAAACCGCACTTTAGTTTACAACGCGAATGGTGCAATCAGGCAGTACTTATCCAGCGATGGCGACAACCGTTATTTAGATTGGACGGCACGTGGCAAACCACATCGTGTATCGCGCGGCCCAAGTGAATCTAACTTTAATGCGCGCGACGAATTTGCCTATGGAATTGACGGTGCGCGTTACTACCGCAAAGCTCAGTGGAAGGATACAAACGGTCAGCTCAAAAACGAGCATACTTTTTATGTCGGCGCGTACGAAGAAGTTCTAACCGAAGCGGATAATGAATACAGCGCTTTATATAAAACCCAACTTGGCAACGCAATAAAGATTAAAGGTGTTAAACATGATGGCTACACTATCACCAATAACACAGAATATTTATTGCGTGATCATTTGGGTTCTGTTGCTGCCATTGTTGATCAAAATGGCGACATTATGCGCCTTGCCTATGAACCTTTTGGTAATCGCCGAAAAGATAATTGGTTGGGCAAATTTAATAGCGACGAGTTAGGCACGTTAAACAACAATTTGCGGCGTAAAGTCTCACGTGGTTACACCGGTCATGAACATCTCGACCGTACTGGCTTGATTCATATGAATGGGCGAGTGTATGACCCGACGCTGGGCCGCTTTTTAAGTCCTGACCCGATTGTTCAGGCACCGCATTTCTCGCAGAGTTATAATCGGTATAGTTATGTGTTTAATAATCCGATGCGGTTTGTTGATCCGAGCGGGTACAAAACTACCATTCGTGGATCAGATTCTGGCGGCAGTGTTTGCTTTTGTTCGACGACTTTCTATGGTGGATCACGCAAGGCAATAGCGAGCGCCGCTGCGGCAGTACTACCTCCGGATGCGGATTACCTTGCGCCTGTAATTGCCGACTATGCAACTACTGGAGGATTTAGCACGACTTTTCATTTTAATAACGAGTCAGTTACAACCTATCATCGAATGTCAAATAGAACCAAAAACTATGGCTCCGAAATAGCTGATATTAGAGAAGGGTTTGGAGGAGGAATTAGTCAGAGGGAAGGATTCAGCAACGCACAAAAAGACTCGATAGGGGCATTGATTCAAAACATGGGACAATCTAGTGGTCTACTCGATAGCAATTTTGAGATAGAACTGTACCAAAAATGGTGGTATGGAGATGGTAGCAATTACGAGCTAGAGAAGATTACATTTAATGAAATTCTGTCTGTCGGAATAATTAAATATAAAGAAGCCAAAAGCGTGCCGCTAAGCGATGGTACACAAGGTTTTTCTGCGCCGATAGATACATATGGCAGCCCCAAATATAATTATGGAATAGGAGAAGCAACTGTCTATCTAAACGCAAACATGAAACCTGTTGGGTTCATTGACTTTTACAATTTTGATCAAGGAAACAGAGCGTTCATCGCCGAGAGAGTAACGCGAAGCGTGGGAGAGTTCGGGAAAATTTACAATGCTAATGACTATTACATTTATTACGGAGTTCTTGGTCCATAATTTTATGTGAGTATTAAGAAGCTCAAAGAAATTGTGTTTTCGTTTTATAAACCATAAACGGACACTCAACTAATAAACAATCTCTCACAGATTTTGTGGGAGATTGTCACAATCATCAATCAGTTGAAAAATGCGTTGTTAAAGTTTAGTTGGTTTATAAGCTGCTAAAGCTGAAATGTCTGTCAGCGAAAATTGATTTTGGCTGTAAGCGATTTGCGGCCAGTTGAGTGTCTGGCATTTACTAAGAAGCTAGAGTCATAATTGTACGCTTAACTTAATTCACGTGACTAACGTCCAAAGCAGCGGTGCGAAGCATCCACTACCTTCTCTTGTTAAGTACCCTCATCCTCTACATTTGGTGCCAAACGAAATAGCTTTAATTTATCTTCGACGCCCACAGTTGTAGAGTATTCTTTAAGATACAAGTATACGTCTTGATTTTGTTTGTAATTGCTAGCATATGACCACTCAATACATCTGTGGCAAGTGTTCTCATTTTTCAGGTAATTTTCGAGAAACCGCTTAAGGGCACCGGTGTTTCCAGTTGCCGAAAACCATGCCCATGTTGCGTCAACTTCATAGGGGTGGGTTATGTCAGTTTTCAATACCTTAGACAGTTTTTCCAATGCATCTCTTTCTGTGTAGTGCGGATCCTTACAAGCAAAAAGATAATGAGTCATTTTTTCATTAACGGCTTTAGCTCTAGTCTCTCCTATTTCATTGTAAAATCTCTTGCAATCAAAAAATTCCTCTCGCTCAACTGGTGCTAAGCTAAGTATTACCTCGCCCACAAACTTTGTTTTATTCCCTTCGAGCACATCCATATTAACGACTTCGATCAAAAAATCAGTTAGCTTGGAGTCATCAAGTTTATAAACACTTTGGGCATGCCTTAGTAAGCTCTCCTCGGCAGTGCTAGCTGCCGAGAATAGGGTTATGAGAACTATCGACAGGAATTTAATCATACTTGCTCCTTACTAGTGCTTAACGCTTATTTAAATTGTGAGGCGTATTTGTTCATCGAATCCATTTCTAATTCTTGTTATAACTCTACAGTTTCAATATCAATTTGCCAAGTCGAACCATCTGATTTTTCCTTGAAGTCACTCACATCGAAATACTCTAAAGATTCTATAGTCCAATTTCCGGTATTAGTAATTTCTTCTCTTAACTTGAAAAGTGCCACTTCTCTTGCCTTGACGTCTGCATCTCTCAAAGATCTCAACTCCTCCAATGAAGGGGAGATTCCTGATGGCTTCAATATAATTCTAAACTCTGTTTCAGGATGAGTAATTGACACAAATACTTTCCTATTTCTTACTTATTATTGCTATAACGCAAAGCTAATTTTTTGTGTAGTTTACGCTAAATTTCAGCGTATTGTTACGTTTCATCGACTTTTCCTTGAATAGCCAACCATAAACGGACACTCAACTAGTAGACAATCTCTCACAGATTTTATGGGAGATTGTTTTAATCTCCAATCAGTTAAAAATGCGTTGTCAAAATTTAGCTAATTTACAAGCTCCTAAAGCTGAAATGTCTGTCAGCGAAAGTTGATTTCGGCTGTAAGCGATTTGCGGCCAGTTGAGTGTCTGGTATTTACTACCTATGGATAGCCACCGGAAGTGCATGGAGCAGCAAGTTATTTTGCATCAGCGACCCAATATGCAATGAGTTCAGGGCGATAATCTTTCCACGTAAAAACAATAGACTCCTTATCAAATAATTGAATAAGTTCTTTTGCTCCCTTTATAGTCAATAGAACTTTGTCTTTTGATGAACCAGATTGTGTAATCGCAAATTTACGCTTTGGTTGCTTTTCTCGTATCTGCTTTTTTAGCGCCTTTATACATCCATCAATTTTGCCTTTATTATGCTTGTGGCTTTTACAATTGGCATAAACTCGAAACTCCCCGTCGAACTCAGCCCATTTCACTGGTGAAACTAGAGCGATTTCAGAATTTGTTTTCTGTTTATTCATGAAGATTCTTGCCTCCTCTAGAGACTCAAACTTATGTTCTTTGCGTATCACTTTTCGCATGAGTTGTTTACTTTTAAGTAATTGACTTTTATCAAATGAAAAACTCTTTCCGTCAATAACTGCATATCCACAACCGTCTTCAAAATTCAGCCCGATTTCGTCTACCTTGACCCCATCTTTCAAAATATTTAGATAGTAATTGTAACCACAGGCTGAAAGAGGCTTATCATCGCCTAGCTGCCAATCCCTCTTTATTGATTTAAGAGATTCGACGTTCTCGATAAAAAACTCTTTCATCTCGGCATGGAATTCATGCCTTTGCCCATGGGTTCCAACAACAGAGTAGCCTCCCTCTTTAAAAGCATACTTTTGAAATATACTTTTATCGGTCTTGTTGGCCGCTATTGAACAACTTGAAAGAATCAAAGTTGTCGCGAGGATAATTTTAATCAATAGCTTCATGTATGTTTCCTATTTAATTAACTCTATATTTTAAGGTCTAGGAAACCTTATAACCCTTCAGACGAGCTGGGCGTGTTTTCGTATTGTGTTCGGATAGTGATTTCACCGAAATGGTTTGTCTTGTGTGGGTTTCAATTCAGCTCTGTCAGATCTTCGACCCCAGCCATATCTGCCAACATTTTCGTGTAAACCAGTAACACTTTGCGCAATTCAGCAAGTTCTGTTCTAAATTGACGACAATGTTCAGGATCGTCGAAAGCGCCTTCCAGAGAAAGTCCGTGCCATTTCGCAGTGAAAGGACGAACCACCTGGTTAAGAACAACAATCGCTATTTTGGCGAACTCTGCACAATTTCTTCCATGTGTTTTCAACACACTTCTGGTGAGTGAAAAAAGTGAGTGGATACTTGATAAGGCGGTTTGTTCGTCGCCGCATTCGTCGCTTGTTTGAGTTGTCGTTCGAGTCAGTAATTCGACATAAAGTTCCCAGGCTGCGGCCTTATCTTCGTCTCGTGGTTTCCACTCTAAATCAAGGAAAGGTGTTTTTATTCTTAAGGCTGTCATATTCCAACTTTCAAGCCAGTTTTTCCATTTCATTGGAACCTCCTCCATTTTTACCATGATTAATTTTGTTGATAAAAAAACAACTAAAAAATAATACAAAATTTAAATGACAAAGTTTTTCCTGTCGAAAATTAGACGTGCACATTTTCACCACTGGACGGGAACCATTAACTAATATACGCTAATAAAGTGATAATTGCAGGCAGATCATTGATTTGCTCACCTTTTCGGGAGGGATTCCTATGCAAAGCTATGACGTTTTTATCTCTTATGCCAGAACATCTTCATTTGATGAAGCACATCAGTTCGCAGCATTGTTAACAGACAATGGTATTTCTCACTTTATTGATGACAGGTCAATTCCTTTAGGAAGTCGTTTCCCACAAGATATTGCAAAAAGTCTGCTTAACTCCAGGGTGATGGTTGTATTTGTGGACTCCGTTTATTTCGAGCGTTATTGGTGCGTTTGCGAATATCAGTTAGGCATTGCTTTGTACCGAAAGAACATCTCTAACGGCAAGGTTGAATCACCGCTTGAGCATATGCTTATTGCACTACCTGAAAATACTGAGTTAGATATGGTAAAAGCTCACCTACCACCGTTATTGTCCAATACCTCCTGGCCTGCTTCTGACAATAGCGCCGATCTGGTTGAGCTGGTGATACGGAAGTTGGAGAAAGATCCGGATGTTATTGGCAATCAATTGGATGAGTTTGATGACAATGCCGTAAAAATGTTACTCGATGGCGGTTCTATTCCAGTTCCCGCAGTGATTAAAAATATTCCTAATTTTCTGAAAAATATTCCCGATGGACTGGGTAATGAGTTCATAGGCCGGCAGGATATTCTTTGGAGAATATTTCATTCACTGGAAACGAATGGTGTTGCTGGTAACGCTACAACTTGTGTACTGCGAGGGCTAGGTGGAACAGGGAAAACACAAATTGCAGCAGAGTATGTTTGGCGTTACGGAGCACGTTATTACCCTGGCGGTATCATCTGGTTAAATGCCGACTGTGATGAAGAAGAGTTATTTGAACAGCTCTATGATATCGCGCTGAAATTTCTTCCGAATATTGAGCCTGTCGACCGGTTTCATTTTGATGTCGAGGCTATATCATCGAGGTTAGTTGATTACTTTAGCGAAAGAGAAAATGATAAAGCGGTATTGTGGGTGGTGGATAATCTACCTGAACCGAAAAAAGGCCAACGTATTCAACCGCTAAAGTATTGGTGCCCGGTTGAGCAATATGTGCGTGTACTGGGTACGACACGGCGCTCAAAAATTAAAGTGGGTACATTAATTCGCGTATCAGAGTTTTCGCCGGAAATTGCCATTGAAATGATTACTCGAAATGAAGTGAAGAAAGACTGGTTAAGCAATGACGAGTGGAAAGAAATTGTTAACTGGGTTGGGTGTTTGCCTTTGGCCTTAAAGTTATTACAAACGCTTCTTAGTGAGAAGTTTATTGCTGTGAAGTCATTGCTAAGCAAAGCGAGAGAGGAAGAGCCTGCTGATTACTTAAAAGACGAAATTGATTCTTTACAAGAAGAAGTTGAAGAAAACTACTTAAGGGGAGTTACTGAGACGTTTCACTTATCCTACGCACTGTTGCAGAATGACCATGAGATGCAAAGCGCGTTACAATTCTTCGCGTTTCTA
Source organism: Aliikangiella coralliicola (assembly GCF_007004725.1). Lineage (GTDB taxonomy): Bacteria > Pseudomonadota > Gammaproteobacteria > Enterobacterales > Kangiellaceae > Aliikangiella > Aliikangiella coralliicola. The sequence goes on from NZ_ML660160.1 coordinate 508,996, forward strand.
TCATTTGTCGCGGTGCCTCAACCACTGTTAACTTTAACGATATCCGAAAGGACATTAGGGAAGTTAGCAAATCGCAGTTGGATTCAATCCTCTGAGTCAACCAATGATAAAGATAGCGGAAACAACATAGTCAGGCTCTGGCAAATGCATCGACTTGTTTCCAGCTATGTGCGTTCTCAAACTCGCCAGCCGGTCATTTTAGTTGCTATGGTCGCAGAATGGCTGACGAAGGTTTTTGAAAGTGATCTTCATTGGCATTTGCTTAAACGGTGTAACCCTCATTTATTTCGATTGCGCAATAATGCACATCATTTTCTCATCGAAAATAATCCAGAGACTTTCGAGGTTGTGAGTAAAGTTAACTTTTGTGGACAAACTGTCGCTTTAACTCGACTGGACGATGAGCGTTTAGATGGTGCTCGCTATCTTGGTGCATGTCTGGTTTATTGGAGTAATGATGTTGATACTTTTCTCGAACGACTGGAAAACAAAATTGCTGAAGATGATATAAAGGTATTATCCAACCTACCGCATCTTCTGCAGGTTTTCAGAAATTCTCAACGAGCTGCAAATCTATTTGTTCAATTATTAAATCATTCTGATTTAGAGGTGTGTAGAAAGGCAATGGTGTACGTGGGAAATTGTCAAACTCCTGAAATTGTTGCAATCCCTTTTTTAGAAGTTTTAATTAACCCTAAGCACGAAAATATTCTCGATAATGTTATCAATAGCTTTGAAAATTTATTTACGGCTAATTCACCAAGTCTCGATATTATTTTACCAAAATTAATCGATTTAGCGAAAGATGGTGAGTATCAGGGAATGGTAAGTGCAAGGCTTTTGTCCCGTTTGTTTGCGCATTTGGGCGAGGAGTTGGTGACTGCAAATTTTAGTGGTATTCGACTTGCGAACGAACTAATCGAAATTGTAAAAACTACCAACGACGAGAAAATTGCTTTACAACTTGCAGATGGGTTAGGGCGGGTAGATAGCGATGAAATCTATACTCAAGTGATTGGCTTGCTTTCGGCTGAGGACAGGCAGGAAATTCAATTGCAGCGTATTAAAGCGGTTAATCAATATTTGCATATCAGAACTTATCCACCGACGCCAAAAATTAAAGTTGAATATAAAGAGGACGGCGGCGTGGCTTTGCATGCTGGAGAAGGTGGTTTTTTTCCAACAAAAAAAGCGCGCCCTGAACTTAATCGACCCTTAGGAGATTTTGTATTGAAGTTGGTTCATCCCGATATTTTTGAACAGGCTATTGAAATTATTTGTCAAAGCAGCGTCGGGCAATTCGGTCTGGTACAAGCGGTTTATGATGTGATTGATGCGGGAGAATATCAACGAGTTATCGCCGTAGCTAGCAAAGCCATGGAGTATTCACCGGACTTTCCAAGTCCCTACATGTGGCGAAGCGAATGTTATGAAGCATTAGGGCAATTTGAAAAAGCGTTGAGTGATCAATCGATGTTGATTAATATGACGACGAATTTACCTGAGCAATACCGGGCTGAATACATTGCAAGAAGAGGGTTTATTCAAGAACAGTTAAACAATATTCCTGGTGCCATTGAGGATTATTCGAGTGCCATTGAACTTGATTCTGAAAATAGTCAACACTACCAATATCGTGGTTACCTGTATAAGTTGGCTAATGATGTTGAAAAAGCGTTCGAGGATTTTACACAGGCAGTTAAACTTAACCCTGAAGAGACTTATTCACTATATGAAAAAGCAATGTATCAGGGAGGACGCGGTGAATATGCCCTTGCTCTCATTGACTTAAAGAAGCTGTTGGCGATAGATAAGAACCACCATGCTGCCTGGTATTTGCAAGGCCTTTGCAACTTAAACCTCCAACTTTACCCTCCGGCTATTGAATCGCTGAGTAACGCAATTTTACTGGAGCAGAATGTTGGCGAATATTATTATATTCGAGGATTAGCACGGTTTTATTGTGATTTAAAAGATGATGCACGGCGTGATGTTGAGCTGTGTCTTCAACTGAATCCCGATCATGGTAAATGTCAAGAACTGCAAAACTTGTTGGAAGAGTAGCCGTTTTATTCGATTGACTCGCATTCAAATATTTCGAACGCTTTTTTTCGATGAGCGATTCGTCAGGAGTTGCGGTTATGAAATACGACAAAGTAATCATCACACCCGCAATGATTATTCCGTTCATAAAGCTTCTCCTGATGGTAATGTTGTTTGTATCTTTAGTGACTGGGAACATGACGCTGAGTCAAGTGTTCCCACATTTAAAGTATACTCAGTATTTTGTAAAGCTGACTAAATATGCGAGTATCGTTGAGCTAAATAATTTGAGTTTAAGTAACTTAAAGCTAAATAATTAAGTCGTTGAAACATCTTCTCGATACACTTCGAAATCAGTTTCTTCCATACTCGCTTCTTGTACCATTGTGCCGATTGAAATAAATGCGATTAGCTGAAAATATAAACTGGCGATACTAGGTTCAAAAGATTCAATATCAAATTTATCTCCTGCGGCTACGACTGCAAAATATAAGCTCATTGTGATGCTCAATAACACCAGAGAACTCACGCTAATTTTTATTTGCCGAAAGCGATCTTTATTTTTTTGATATGGGTTGAGCTTTTTCCCTCTTAAATTCCAGATAATTATTCCAATCAGAAAAAGATTGCTCATTAGTAGTATAAATGCTCTTTGAACCGTGTCATGGCCCCATTGAATGACAAAGTCGTGGACATACAAGTCAAACAATACACTGGCAACATACATGAATATCGCGATACCAATTAGTGTGGGTGAAACGAAATCTTGCAATCTGCGCGGCTGTAATTCGGCTTTTCTAGTCGTGCTTGAATTGGCTTCTCTCATTTGTTTAAAGCGTTTGAAACATGAAATTTCCATCAAAATAAATGGAGAAAATTGAAGTAGTCCAAATAGCACCGGAATAACTTTTGGAAACTGTTCTTCAGACGAGTTTTCCCATACGCCGATTGCGATCAGGAGTATTAAACCAAGTACTAACACAATGCGATTGATCAGGTTAAAACTTTGATGCCTTTTTCCTTCAGGCTTTACTAGTTTCGGGTAGAGCTTGGGATATTTCGATGGCGGATATTTTTTGAATATCCTCTCAGCTCGATCAACTAATTTTTTTGAAAAATAGAAATTAATTAGCAGGATTTGACTTAAAAATATTGGATAAAATAATATATTATCTATCATGTATGTCTCCTTAATTGCCGCGATTGTTCATCGCGTTTCCAAATGCAATTCTTATTTCAGAATCGGTAACACCGGATTCTCTAAATGTTGTGATCATTTCGTTTAGTTTTGTCATTACCCACTCATTTAAGTCGACAGTGCTATTTGACTTAGCATCGGGATGAATAAATGTGCCACGATAACCTTTGGTTTGAATGACCGAGTCTCGCTCTAGCAGTCGATAGGCTTTTGCAACCGTTTTGCTGTTGAGCTCCAGATCATTGGCGAGTTGCCTGATAGAAGGTAGCGCATCGCCTGGACCAATTTTATCGCTGAGCACGGCCTTTTTTATCTGTTCGATCAACTGAGCAAACAGTGGGACCGGATCGTCAATGTCGATAGTTATTTCCATAATTTTAATATGACCCATATGAACCATGTGTGGTGATGGTACAATGGGTTCGAGCAAAATGCAAGGGCAAAATTTGATCAATACCGGCTTGTGATTGTGAAATGGAGAGGAATTAGTGAGAATTCGATACCGTATCAACGGCCTGTTTTTCTTTAAATATTAACGAGTTACTGTGGCTTATTTAGTGGGAACTTTGATGTGAAAATGATATTTGCTTAAGGCTGTTTGAATTGCTCCCACTGCCTGTGTGGGAGCAATCGATTATGACTATATGTACTCGATTAATGCTTATTGAATATCTTCCGCAGGCGTATTAACATCGGAAAAAGGCTTTGCTTGAAGCTTTGGAATAGGCTCTTCTTTGAGCTTTTTATTAAGGTATGCAATTGCGGCTTCAAGCTGCGCGTCTTTTCCCATAAAGGTTTCGTAAGGTAAATTGTCGACTTCAATGTCGGGTTTCACTCCATACCCTTCCAGGACCCATCGACCATCTATCGCGTATTGCGCAAATTCAGCTGCCCGGGCAATACCGTTATCAACCATTCTATTTTGGCTGCGTAGCCATACGCCGGCGCCTGCCGTTTGCTTGCCGATAACCGGCCCGAGGTTCAAAGCTTTAACACCGGCTGTAAAAGTTTCGCCGTCCGAGTAGGTATATTGATCCGCCAATACAACCAGGTGCCCGCGAAAAGTTTGTTGCATATTGGTGAATGAGTCGCCGGTTGTCGGTTGCCAAAAGGCCCAGGCACGACGGAGCAGTTTCTCAATGATCCAGCTATCAATGTTGCCACCGCGGTTGCGGCGTACATCAATAATTAATCCGTGTTTTCGGTAGTTAGCGTAAAACTCTCTGGCGAAATTAGCAATGTCATTTGAGCCCATGGCGTGCAAATGTAAATAGCCGATTTGAGGGGCTGATTTTGATACTTTTTCTCGATTGTTATTCACCCAATCGTTATATCTGAACTGATAATCCTGTCCTCTTGAAGCTGGCACCACCACAGTCTTAACTTGTTTCTTGCCTCGTTTAAGTTCTAATAAAACCTGCTTGCCGGCTTGATTTCTCAGTTGTCGATTGACTGCGTCAACCGAGTTTGTTTTGACGCCGTTAACCGCACTGATAATATCGCCTTCTGCTGCGTTAACACCAGGTTTCAATAATGGTGAGGCTTGCGAAGGGAGTTCTGGATCGTAACGGTAAATATGGTCAATCGATACACCTTTCCTGGTTTGGCTAAGTATCGCGCCAAGTGTTGCTGTTTTGGCCATTGACGGATCGCTCGGGTAGTCGCCGCCTCTCACCTGTGAATGGAGTGAGTTTAGCTCTCCCATCATCAGTTTAAGTATTTCGTTTAGTTCATAGCGATCAGTCAAGCGATCAAGTAGCGGAGTATACTTTTTCTTCGCTTCGTTCCAGTCAATTCCGCGCATATTTTTATCATAGAAAAAATCGCGGTGCATTAGCCAGGCATCCTGAAACATTTGTTTCCACTCCTGTTTCGGATTAAGCAGCAACTGCCAATCTTTTGTGACAACTTTGGTGCCTTTTGTGTCTTTAGGGAATTTGTCGCCTGAATCAACGATAAACATATTCGCGTTGTCATTGCCTTCCTTGAGTACGAATATCTTTTTGCCATCGTTTGACAGGGCATATCCAGCAACTTTGTCCGTAAATGTCACCAATTCAGGAGAAGGTTTTATCTTTATTGATTTAATTGTTGGTTTGCTTTTCGGTTCATTAATTCTATCTTGCACAAACAGAAATTTATCATTAACGGTCAAGTTACTATAGTTGCCTGAATCGATGGGAACTTGCCAAAGGCGCTTCGTTAACCCTTTCCATTCAACTGTTTTTTTAGTTTTTTTCTTGGCTGACTTTTTACTTTCTGCTTTATCTTTTGTCGTACTATTTTTAGGCATCAGCTCGTTTGGGGATTGGAATGGAAACACCGCTGATTGTGTTAATCCGTAAGCAAATATTTGGGTTCGTCGATCAAATACCGTTCCCATTACTCGATCTCCCCATGGTGCACCAGGGGTGGCTTTAAAATGTCTGTCGGATAAAAAGTACAACCATTCACCATCGGGACTAAATGCCGGTGAATAAGCGTTGTATTTATCGCTGGTTAACACTTGTTGTTTTTTGTCATCGAGAGAATACAAAACAATGCGGCTACGCTCGTCGTCTTGATGAGACTGAGTAATTGCCAGCAAACGACTATCTGCAGACCAATTTACATCAGCGTAAGGACTTAATCCGTCACTTCCGGATAGTATTTTTTTGTTGCGAGCGTTATCTGTATTGAGCAACCATAAGTTGCCGCTTCTGTCATCGTGGGCAATCCATTTTCCGTTGGGGGAGAGGGATAGAGACCAACGAAAAATAGAACCATCGTCAGTCAACTGTTTCGAATTTTTTGAACCATCGGCGGCAAAACGCCAAATCTCATTTTCGCCGCTGGCGTCATTTATCGCGTAGACCCATTTTCCATCGTGGCTTAACAGAGCATTGCGAGTACGTGACTGTAGCGGGGTGGCAATTTCAACCAGACGAGACTTATCAATTCCTGCGATAGCGACTCTGCCGCGGGCGGTAATAACTATCTTTTTTTGTTTTCCTGCCAATCGGCTTGAGGTCATATATTTTAGTGGTTTGTTAATCCAACGCTCGCGTAAATTAGGAAAATCGGAAGTGAGTTCAAGATTCAGTTTTTGACTCTTCGATGAACTGAGATCCAGCAACTTGATATCTGCGCCATGTTGATAAACAATCTTGTCACCGTTTATTTGTGCAGAACGAATCGGCCAGTCCTGGTATTGGGTCACTTGTTGAAAATTACCGCCTTCTAAATTCATTGACCAGATGTTGTCTGAGCCGCTGGCATCGCTGATAAAGTAGAGTTTATTTTGGTGAACCATCGGTTGGCGTGAGGAGCCGATATGGTTACCGGTCAGTTTTTTAGCTTCTGATTTTGAGCCTAACTTGAATTGCCACAGCTCGCCCTTAGCACCACCGCGGTAATTCCTGGCATTGTCCGTTGAAATCTGGAGGCCAAATTGGGTGAAATAGATATTTTTACCTTGTTGATCGATGGCTCCTTCAACCGCGTCAGCCAGAGGAATAGATTCAACCACCAAAGTTTTTGGATTGACCTTTCGCAGAGTCCAGTTACCGGTTGGGCCGATACGGTTGTTGGTACTGTAAAGAATATTTCCATCTGGTGTCCAACCTTGCACTCTGACACTGCTGTTTTCAAAACTCACGCGTTTTGAGACACCGCCTTTAACCGGGATAACATAAACTTCGGTTGCACCTTCATAATTGGCGGCATAGGCTATCTGTGTGCCGTCGGGTGATAATTTGGCTTGTTTTTCTTCTGCAGGATGAGTTGTCAGCCGTTTGGCTTCTGGCTGGTCGACCCTGGTGACCCATAAGTCGCCTTCTGCAGTAAAGACCAATGTATTTTGGTGAAGAGTAGGAGAACGGTAGTAGCCAACTGAAGCAGAAGCAGAACTACTGAACGCGAAAATAAGTGCCAATGTTAATCGCAGTTTCATAGTGTTTTTATCTCATTTTTTGATTTTATTTTGTCTTGATGCTGTTAGGGACTGTTTATCTCAAAAGGTTAAAAACTCTCTCCTTTCTTCAAGACAGAACGAAGTTCTAAAGCATACTACAATGCGTATTCTAACTGTAATTTATCAGCAAAATTCAACACGAAAAATTGTGTCTAATCATGATCAGGTTTTTACGACAATCGAGTTTTCGTTTCGAACAATTGAATTGGCAGCAGGATTTCAGAAACGATTGTAAAATCGCATTACTTTGGGTGGGAGGTATCGACCTACTATTATTTGAGATTAAAGGCTAACTTAATAGCCCTTCGAGGTGGGCTACGACACTTCGACCGAGCGCCCCCAGGGAATATCCGCCCTCTAGTACAGAGACTATCCTACCATCGCTATATTGATCGGCAATTGACTTGAGTTCTCGGCTTACCCAGTGATAATCCTCTTCATAAAGCATTACCTGTGACATATTATCTTCAGCATGGGCATCAAAACCCGCAGATATCAATAATAGTTCTGGCTTGAACTGGTGTAGTGCCGGCAGCCAGTCGTTAGTAATTGCCTGTCTAAATTCCTGACTACCTGCGTTAGCCGACAATGGAGTATTAATAATATGTGTGGGGTGAGCTTCGGTTCCGCTAAAAGGGTAAAATGGGTGCTGGAAGGTTGAGCAGAATAAAAAACCGCTTTCATCTCTCAAAATATTTTCGGTGCCGTTACCATGGTGCACATCAAAGTCGACTACTGCAACCCGTGCTAACTGATACTGTTGTTTTGCATAGATTGCGGCGATCGCGACGTTATTAAACAGGCAAAATCCCATCGCTTTGTCGCGTTCTGCATGGTGGCCAGGCGGCCGTGTGGCACAGAAGGCTGCGTTGACTTCCTGGCTCATTACCAGGTCGACAGCATTGGTTGCAGCACCTGCAGAAAGTAACGCCGCATTCAGCGATTCTGGCATCATTGCGGTATCCGCATCGAGTTGCAGGATTCCTTCTCTGGGGGCATTTTCAAAAATATACTCAATGTATTCGGCGTTGTGAGCCAGCTCAAGTTGTTCCTGTTTTATTGGCTGGGCATTGATGTGGAGAAGGTGCGGTTCTAATTCACAATTAGCTATTTCTTGTTGAATGGCAGCAATTCGTGCGGGGCGTTCGGGATGATGCTCGCCGACATTGTGGGCGCTGCAATCTGAGTGACTGATTATTCCTAAAGACATGACAAGGTCCTCCAGTAGCTTTTATGTGCCTGATCCACGAGCTTGTTTAGGCATGCGTTAAAGATAAACAGACTCTGCCTAAATTTCAAATTGTGAGGTTGCTTAGACTAATTGATAAAACTGGTGGAAGTTGCATACTCTTGAACAAACTTAATCAATTGGTGCTTCGGCATGGGTTTGGCGAATAGATATCCCTGGCCAAAGCGACAATTCAGATTTTGTGCAAGCATCATTTGTGCTTCCGTTTCTATGCCTTCCACCACAATATCCATTCCAAGATTGGTGGCAAGGAATCCAATGGATTCGATTAGAGTAATATTACTGTTATTTTCGGAAGTTGACTGAATAAAAGATTGATCGAGCTTGATCAGATCAAAAGGAAATTGATGCAAATAACTGAGCGAAGAATATCCGGTACCAAAATCATCTAAAAATACTTTCATTCCGATAGTTTTCAGCTCTTGCACAAACTGTATGGCCGCTTTGAAATCTTCTACCAGAATACTCTCAGTAATTTCTGCATTGAGTTTGCTTGGGTCGATTTTGTATTTGGCGATAAGCTTACGAATTGACTCGTCCGAGGTTCGCGACAGGATTTGAATCGCTGAAATATTAACATTGACGTAAAGCGATTCAGTAGCGCTAATTTGAGAAAACTCGTGTAACGATTGGCAGGCCATTTCCACAACTTTTTCGCCTACCTCCTGGATTAACCCGGTTTCCTCCGCGATTGGGATAAACTCAACCGGGCTGATAAAACCTTCGGTTGGATGTTCCCACCGAATCAGGGCTTCAAGTCCAACGATGCTATTGGTAAATAGTTCTAATATAGGTTGATAATAAAGTGATAGCTGATCAGTACCGATGGCGTTACGTAAGTCTTGCTCTAACTGTAGTCGTTTGGAGACAATTTTTTTGATGTTGGCGTCAAACAAACAGTAACGGTTTTTCCCATCGTGCTTTGCTTGATACATGGCAGAATCTGCATCGCCGATCACTTGCACTGCATTGTCTTTTCCTACCTTCGCTAGCCTGACACCGATACTGGCACTGGTAATCAGGGAATGCTGCTCAACTTCTACGGGACTGCGTAATTGGTTCAATACTCTTTCTGCGAGTCGAATAGCCACTTTTTCTGAACGTACATCAGACATTAAAATACAAAACTCGTCACCCCCTAATCGAACCACAACGTCGTTGTCACGCATACAACTGGTGAGTCTTTTTGCCACTTCCACTAAAAACAGGTCACCGATATGATGACCCAAACTGTCATTAATTATTTTAAACCGGTCCAGGTCGAGAAATAGTAGCGCGATATCACACGAAGATTCAGTTAACTCACCTTCAAGTACTATTTTTAATTGTTCCGTCAGGTATTTTCGATTGGGTAATTGGGTAAGAGCATCATGGAGCGATTCGTGCTCAAGTTGTTTTTCGATTTTGCGCCGCTTAACAATCGTTTTTTCAAGAACGGAAGTTCTCTCTTTTACTCGTCGCTCTAAGTTTTCATGGGCCTGTTTGAGTGCATCAGCGTCTTTTTTACGCAAAATTGCTGTCGCGACCTGCTTGGCGATGGTGATTAATACGGAAAGGTTCTGGTTGCTGTGAATATGATTTTTATCATAGCTTTGAACCACAATAACGCCAAAAGTCGCTGCTTGATCTTTTAGAGGGACACCCAACCAGGAAATTGGCTCAGGGCCGAGGACTTCCCGTTTTTTATCTTTTGAGCGTTCGAATAAAATAGGTTCGCCGGTTTGAAACACTTTTACTGTGAGGCTGGAAGGTTCTGAATCATTCTCGCTATCTAGTTGAATGATGCCGGGTCGCGCATCGTGCTGGTCTGCAAAATAGGGAAATTCCAACGCATCTTTATCTTTAGATACTATCGCAATAAACGCATTTTCGGCATACATTAATTCGGAAATGGTGCGATGCACACCTTCAAACAAGTCATTTAAACTGGTTGCAGTGCTCACCAGGTCGGTAATTTTGAATAAAGCTTTCTGAATTTTCTCGCTGGTTCTCCTAACTTTTACCTCATTGGCAAGCATCAAGTTAATCTGGTTGAGTTCATTAGTACGTTCTTGCACTCGATTTTCGAGTTCCAGATTATTTTGCTGCAATTTCTTGTGTGCATCTTTGAGCGCTTCTGCACTTTGTTTGCGGCTCAAACCCGTTGCGATATGCTGGGACACATAGGTGAGTAGATTTTCGTCACGCTTGCTGTAGCTAAAGCCCGGCGCATAGCTTTGTACCACAAGTGCACCCAGCACTTTGTCACCTTGAATGAGTGGAACGCCAATCCAGTCTTCGGCATTTCTTCCTTTTCCGCCCATTTGGGCGATTTGCTGAGCGTTGAGGTGCAGCAATTTTCCCTGCGTTATTACTTGCATTGTTGGTGAGGCTTGATACTTCTCGGCAGAGTGGATTTTCTCTTTGTTGTGTAATGGTTCGTCTTTACCTTGCTCGTTATCCTCATCATCCTCGTAATAAGGGAAACTTAAACCGTTGACGTCCTGATGATATAGCGCGATAAAAAAGTTTTTAGCTGAAGTCAGCTCGCTGACTATGTTGTGTAATTCGCAGTAAAATTCGTATAAATCCGCCGTTGAATTAGCGATATCGACGATTCTGAAGAGGGCGTTTTGTAATTTTTTTGCGGCCGTGAACCGTCTCGCCGCTTTTTCTAATTCAGCATTTCTAACCTTGAGGTCTTTAATTTCTTCGCAAAGATCCTTTTCTGTCAGCGTCGTTTCGTTCTTCAATATATGAAAAGTATCCTGTGGCCTGGGGCGTGCTTATCTTTCGTTATTTGAGATTGCCGATGCCATTTTTTTGTCCAGCAAGGCAAAAGATGAACCATGTAGCCATTCTACAGGTTCAGCTTTTAACGCCGCTGGGCGAAAAAATGGCTCGGCCCTGCGGGTTGTGGCTAAAATTTCGTCACTCCGCGTTGTTTGTCGCTCATTTAGAATGACTAAACCTCACTCCAAACGCCTTGATTGGCAAAATTTTAGCCTCAACAATCTCAAATAACGAAAGATAAACACGCCCTAGTAAATTATAGCGAGATTTCTCTGAAATTCACCTAAATCCTTGTGACTAACATTTAAACTAATGAGCTAGATCACATAAAAATCAGGATTTGTTGGTTTGTAGGGCTGATAAATATCAATATCCAAACATCAGGTTTAGTTAACATTGGCTTTACAAGTGAATCAATATTTCGCTCGAATTGAGAGCATTGCCCCGAGTTATCGTTTAACATGTGGATCTGCTATTAATAGACAAACCAGACGGCTTGATGATGAAAAGTGAGTCCAAACTCCCGCCGGGACAGTACGAGTCTGAAACATTTTATCGTTTTGGTTTAACCCCATTTGCTAATCGGTTTCCACGGCAACTCGATCAGGTTGTTTTTGAGATAACTGGAGATGTGGCGCAGCCAATGTCAATTTCCGAGGTTTTCTCCAAGTTGCCGCGAGTTGAACAAACTTCAGATTTTCACTGTGTGACAACCTGGAGTTTTAAATCTTTACGCTGGAGTGGGGTAAGGTTTTCGGAGTTTTACGACAAAATAGTTAAAGCGAAAGCTTTGCCTGCTGAAGATATTGGCTTTGTTATTTTACGTGCGCAAGACGGCTATCGTACTTGCCTTCCGTTAGCCGATCTTTTAGCTGAGGATGTCATGCTGGCTGATCAATTAAATGGCTCTCCACTGACCTTGGAGCATGGTGCGCCGGTGCGTCTGGTTGCTCCTGCTCACTATGGTTATAAAAATGTCAAATACATTTGTGGATTTGAATTTCGACGCGACAATAAATTATATCGCCCATCAGGTTTTCGATTTATGGATCATCCCAGGGCCAGAGTCGCAATGGAAGAAAGAGCTAAATTTGGCCCGGGTTGGCTTTTCCGGTTTTTGTATCGCCCGTTGGTAAAGCCAACTGTCAAAAAGTTTCAACAAGCGATGCGCAACTATCAGGAATCGAAATCCCGTTAGTATTGAAAGGAACCATTGGCGGAACGCATAAAAATAATGAGAGTTGCTACGCTTTAAAAGGTGATAATTTAGCAGGTTCTCAACTGGGGGTTCGATCAGTATGGTTTCGGTGGATGAGGTTTTAGTTGATAAGGCTGCAATAAATGAGGATTCAATGAATAAGAATTCAACTAATAAAACAGTTCTGATTACCGGCGCCAGTCGAGGTATTGGTGCGGAGACAGCTCGGGTATTAGCCAGAAATGGTTATGATATTGCCGTTAACTATCGGTCGAATTCTGAGGCCGCACAAGATATGGTCGCTGAATTAAAAGAATCGGGAGTGCGGGCCATTGCAGTGCAGGCCGATGTGTCGATTGAATCCGATGTTATGCGGCTGTTTGAGACCCTTGATGAGCAACTCGGTACAATTAGCGGACTGGTAAATAACGCTGGTATTTTACTGCCGCAAACGACGGTAGAACAAATGACCGCAGCAAGAATTAATCAAATTCTAACGACCAATATCACCAGCTATTTTTTGTGTAGTCGGGAAGCGGTTAAACGGATGGCGATAAAAAATGGTGGGAGCGGTGGCGCTATTGTTAATGTATCTTCGGTTGCTGCTCGTACGGGATCTGCCGGAGAATATGTCGATTATGCTGCGTCAAAAGGTGCAATCGATACATTAACCAGAGGATTATCGCTGGAAGTTGCTAATCAAGGTATTCGCGTTAACGGGGTTCGTCCGGGCTTTATTTATACCGATATGCACGCCGATGGAGGTGAACCGGGAAGAGTAGATAGAATTAAGGATAATATTCCAATGAAACGGGGTGGTGATCCCAACGAAGTTGCTGCCGCGATTAGCTGGCTTTTATCCGATGAAGCTTCCTATGCGACTGGGACATTTATCGATGTTGCCGGTGGCCGGTAAAAGGCTATGCGCGTCTTTGCTTTGAAGTTAACAATATTCCAAAAAGTTCGTTGGTTTTAGTTTACTTCGGGTTAACAATGGTTGCTACAACTTGATTTCGCCAATTGGAGAAAAGTGGTGCACCAGAAAAATGGCTTACAATCGAAGCCGCAATACTTGAGGTCGCGAGCAGCGGCTCAGCAATCGATAATCAGTCGAATGAATAGCAGTCGAATGATTGGCAATCGTATCCGAACCCAATTAACTTCAACTTCCTTCAGCACGTTTATTTGCCTGGCTTCCCAATATATTTTCTTTTCTCGTCGTTATCGCCACTCCTATTTTAGATACTAGACACAGTTTCAACGGCTAACTTTGGTTTTGATATTTTAACTAAAGCTATTTCTAGCCGAAAAAAAATATTTTTGTCACCTGACAACTAAAAATTAATTTCGATCACATGATCACTATTAGTCAAAAATTTTCGATAGTCAGAATTTAATGATTCAGAAAATGGTTGAGCATAAGTGCTAAATGAGCAAAGACATTAAATGATCAACGATAGGATTAGATCGAAGCAAACAATACGAGAAAATTAACATGTTAACCAATACAAGCATCAACACAAAATTAGCAATGAATCGAGTCAATGATCTTAATATTGCTTCTGAAAAAGTTCTACTGACTCCCGCCGCGCTCAAGGGAAAACTACCGATCAGTGAAGCCGCACTCCAATTTGTTGCGGGTTCCCGGCAAACGATTGCCAATATTTTAGCTGGTGAGGATCATAGAAAATTAGCTATTGTCGGGCCTTGCTCAATACACGACATCAAATCCGCTAAGGAATATGCACTAAAACTCAAACGGCTTCATCAATATTTATCTGATGAATTATTTATTGTGATGCGAGTGTATTTTGAAAAACCAAGGACAACTGTCGGTTGGAAAGGCTTGATCAATGATCCCCATTTAAATAATAGTTTTGAAGTTGAGCAAGGTTTAGCCCAGGCCAGAGAGTTGATGCGTTGGTTAGCAGAGTTGGAGTTGCCGGTGGGTACCGAAGTACTAGATCCAATTTCTCCTCAATATCTGTCTGATTTAGTTTCATGGGCGGCGATAGGAGCAAGAACCAGTGAATCTCAAACTCATCGAGAAATGGCAAGTGGATTGTCGATGCCGATGGGTTTTAAAAATGGCACAGATGGCTCCGCTTCTGCGGCGATCAATGCGATGAAAGCGGCGGCAAGTGGTCACAGTTTTATGGGAATTAATCAACAAGGCCAGGTGACTTTATTAGAGACAACTGGAAACCGGCATGGGCACGTAATTTTGCGCGGTGGAGTCAAGCCAAATTATCAGGCGGAACAGGTGGCGGAATATGAGGAAAAATTACGCAGCGCAGGCTTACCCACTAATATTATGGTCGATTGCAGCCATGGTAATTCGAATAAAGACCATCGCCGGCAACCGATCGTTTTACAGGATGTATTAGGGCAGATTGTGGCGGGTAATGATTCAATAATCGGATTCATGTTAGAAAGTCACTTGAACGAAGGTAATCAACCTATTTCGGGCGCAAAAGAATCACTTAAGTATGGTGTTTCGATCACTGATGCGTGTATTGATTGGCAAACGACGGAATCCAGTTTGATTGATTTTGCAGACAAATTAAGTGAAGGCAATGCGCACTCGAAAGCGCTCAGGCAAGGGATAACTTTTTAATAGACATTTTCCAGCTGTTTATTAGATAATTTGACACTTATCATTGAAGTAACTATTTGAGAAAGTAATTCAAGTTGATAGAAAATAATCGATTTGAGTTTTTCTAATGAGTTAATCAAATATGAGAGTCATTGCCCATCGTGGCGCCAGTGGACACGAGCCCGAAAACACATTATTAGCGATTGAAGCCGCGTTAAAGATGCAGGTTGACGCGGTGGAAATTGATATTCACCAGACCGAAGGCGAGCTGATAGTCATTCATGATCGCTGGTTGCATAAGACAACGGATGGTGAAGGTCGAGTCAGCGAAAAGCCATTGTCTCAATTGAAGTTATTGGATGCCGGAAAAGGTGAGAAAATTCCCACGCTGTGGGAAGTGTTAACGCTGGTGGCAGGGAGATGTGACCTTAATATTGAATTAAAATCCGAGAAAACCGTAAAGCCACTGCTAGCTATGTTGGAAAAAGCGATGAGCCGGCTAGGTTTTGAACAATCGCAGTTTTTATTGTCTTCGTTTAATCATCATCTACTCAGAGAAATTAAGCTTTTAGATATGGCCTGGCGAATTGGCGCTTTAACGGGAAGTCGTCCGATTAACTACGCAAGATTCGCTGAAAAACTGGATGCTTATAGCATCCATATCGATATTGATTTCGTTGATGAGTGTTTTGTAAATGATGCCCATGAAAGGGGTCTCAAGGTGTTTGTTTATACTGTTGATTATGAGGAGGATATTGCCGATCTTCATCGAATGAGGGTTGACGGTATTTTTACAAATTACCCAACCCGCTCAATGGTTCGTATTGCACATCTAAAATAAATCAGCGGTCGGATTATTCAAACTCGATTATTCAGAATAACGGCTGGTTTTATTGATTTATCCGCCAGCCGTAAGTTACTCGTCAGCTTTAAACTTGTCGGGATTTGGAAACTGATTGTGATAATTTATCAAGTAATAGTTCGGTGTCTTCCCAACCAATGCAACCATCGGTAATACTTTGTCCAAAAGTTTCTGCTTTATTATCTTTTAATTTTTGATTACCTTCTTGAAGAAAACTTTCCACCATAACGCCGAAAATATGTTCATCACCTTGTTCAATTTGCTGGCAAACATCATCACAAACAATCAGCTGACGTTTGAATTCTTTGTTACTGTTAGCGTGACTAAAGTCGACCATCACTTTTGGATTGACTTTAGCCTCATTAAGACCGGCGACAACTGATGTCACGCTCTCGCGATCATAATTGGGAGTTTTGCCACCGCGTAAAATGATATGACAGTCCGCATTGCCCGCTGTTTGTACGATTGCAGAGTGCCCATATTTGGTAACTGAGAGGAAGTGATGGGCGGAACTGGCCGCCCTGATTGCATCAACCGCGATGCGAATATTACCATTGGTGCCATTTTTAAATCCGACGGGACAAGATAGTCCTGAGGCGAGTTCTCGATGAACTTGCGACTCGGTAGTTCGCGCGCCAATAGCTCCCCAGCTCATCAGGTCAGCAATGTATTGCGGCGTGATCATATCCAGAAATTCTCCGGCTGCCGGTAAACCCATACTGTTGATGTCCACCAATAATTTTCTCGCCAGCTTAAGTCCTTCATTAATTCTGAAGCTGTTATCAAGATAAGGGTCGTTAATCAGGCCTTTCCAACCGACTGTGGTTCTGGGTTTTTCAAAATAGACGCGCATAACAACTTCAAGAGAGTCTGAATATTTTTTGCGTAACTCAAGTAACTTCTCTGCGTATGCGATGGCTGCTTCAGGATCATGGATTGAGCAAGGACCGATAACAACCATCAGGCGTTTATCTTTACCTTGTAAAATATTATGAATCGCTTGTCTGCCATTTAAGACGGTTTCTGTAGCCACAGAGTTCGTCGGAAATTTCTCCAGTAAAGCAATTGGAGGAAGCAGCTCTTTTATTTTATCAATACGTACATCGTCTGTTTGGTAATGCATAGGATATTCCATACAACTATTTTGTGGCGGTTTTAAGAAATTATTCGGAAATCCGAATGGTTATGCAACGAATTTAAACTTTAGTAACAGAAAGTTCTAACAACGGGTTCTATTTTGGGATAAATAGTTGAAAATTCAATGAGTAGCATGTGTTTGCAATGAAATTGTTGGAAAAAATATCCATGTTGTTGTGAATTCAAAAGTCAGGTTTTTAGTTAACATTTCTGCGGTATTTCAGACAACTTTGACGAGGATTCGAAATAAATCGCAACAAATATCGTTGAGTTGATGTTTTAGCTTTAAATATCTCAATTAATTGCACCTGTTTATAGTGTTTAATTAACTTTCAGGTAGTGTAATAATATTGAGGATTTTTTATTTAATAATTTGCAAGGAAGATGCAATGAGAAAACTATTTATTATCTTATTTTTATTCATGTCATCAGCTGTTGAGGCCGATTTCAATTCCGCACTCGACAGTTATGGTGCCGGTGAGCATGCGAAAGCTTATCAGGACTTTCTGTCGATGGCACAATTGGGTGAAAAACGATCTCAGTTCAACCTGGGCGTTATGTATTACCATGGCCAACACGTTAAGAAAGACTTGAATAAAGCTTATGCGTGGATGAAATTAGCTGTTGAAGGGGAAACGAGTAAGCCTCAGGAAAAGAAAATTTTTCAGACAATCGCTTCGAAAATAGAAGACAAAGATGCTGCTGAAGCAGAATTCAATAAACTTTACAAAAATTACTCAACGGCAACTTTAATGAAGAAACTTTATCCCGTGATTGTAAAAGCGGAAAACGAACATGGATTTTCGGCGGATCCTGTCAAAATTGTAGATCCTAAATACCCAAGAAAAGCGGCGATGAGTGGTGCACAAGGTTGGGTTCGTTTTCAAATGGATGTGGATAAATCTGGAAAGCCGCGAAATCTTCATATAATTCAATCATTACCGGAAAACCTTTTCGTTAAAGATTCTGTGGCTGCAATTAAGAAGTGGCGTTTCAAGCCAGCCGTTAATGAAGCAGGCGAACCAATAATGCAGAAAAAACTCCGTTATACTATTGAGTTTCGATTGAAGGGGGCCGATGAAATTTCGGTGAAAAAAGAATACCTGGAAAAAGCAGAGAAGAACGCTGCATTAGGCGATGCCGACGCCCAATATTTGTTCGGCGTCTGGAATAAACATTTGAAAATGCCAAAAAAAGAAAATCCGAATGATTGGTTTATCAAGGCAGCAATTCAGGGCCACACTAGCGCCCAATTTGAATTGGGGCGGAGTCTTATCATGGGGCAGGGTTGTATTTCTGATAGGGGGAAAGGTATTGATTGGTTAACTCGATCCGCTTCGAGTGGTCAGCCGCAGGCGAAACAATTACTGGCTTCACTAGCTATTGAAAAAGGTACTCAAGAATCACAATTGAAGGCAGTCGAGTATTTGAGTGATGTTGATGATTTAGAGGTTTCGACGGCAATTGATTATGCCTGGATGTTAGCGACCTCTAACAATAAAGAGATCGCAAACCCTAAGAAAGCCATCAAGATTATTAAAACATTGCCTAGCCGACAGTTTTGGGACGAAGCAACCCTGAACGAAATTAAAGCTGCAGCCCATGCTGCCCAGGGAGACTTTAAAAAAGCGGTTGATTACCAAGAAGATGCATTAGATGAGGCTGAAGATATGCGGGTTGATCTAGATGAAATCAAAAATCGTTTGAGTGCCTATCAAAAAAAGAAGCTGTGGTTTTAAGCTAACCTGAACTGGGGATTTGATAGCCATCCGCGCCGGAGTTCAGGCTAGTTTTTCATAAATTTTTTGTGTAATAACAAATTAAATAGGATCTTGTTCGATGACTGGCAGAATAAACTGTTCTGTCAGTCTAAATGGTAAGTCGTAAAGTTCTTCTTCGTAATTATGAGCAGTAAATGCAAGCACCAGATCATAGCTTGGAATGGTGATGATAAACTGCCCGCCAAACCCACGAGTTGAGTAAAAAGGAATGATTTTATCATTCACCTTAAATTCTCCTAACCACCACTGATAACCGTACCCACTGGTGTAATCCCAGGCAAGTTTTACACTGGGTTTGAGTGACTTTTCAATCCAGTCGGGAGAAATTATCTGTAAGCCATTCCATTGACCTTTGTTGAGGTAAAGTTGCCCAAACTTCGCCATGTCACGTGTGGGTAAAAATAAGCCACTTCCCGTGTTGGGTGAGCCCGTCGGGATCATCAGCCATTCTGCGTCACGTATTTGTAACAAATCAAATAAGTATTGCTGGGCGAACTCTTCCATAGGCATATTAGTAACAGCTTCAAGTACATTGGCCAAAGCAATCGAGGCTACAGTGTTATAAGCGTATTCTGTTCCTGGCTCTGATGTGAGTGGTAAATCTAACATGGCTTTAACGAAATCATAGTTGTTTTCGGTTAAGTTGGTCAGGCTGTTTCGATCATCACCAAATGGAAAGTTCCATTCATCCCATTCCAGACCCAGTTGCATAGTGAGTACATTTTCGAGGGTTATTGCGTTTTTTTTGGCGTCCCAGTTTGAGTATTCGCCATAGTTAAAAAAACTGTAAAAAGGTAATGAAGTATCGGGGATATAACCCTGCTGAATAGCAATGCCAACCAGGGCAGAAACAAAGCTTTTACTTGTGGAATGCATCACATGCCGATGCAGGTTTTCGTTATTAATCCACTCATCATAAATTGAAAATTCGCTTCTCAAGTTTTCGTGGAGAAGCAAGGTGTTATCACGAACAATTGTTATTGAATCAATACCGGGATAGGTCTGGTTTTGCATATTTTTGACGAGTGTTGTTATTTTTTGTTCGTCAAAACCGAAATCGCTGATATGCCCGACTTGCCATCCATCATCGAGATATTCGGGAATGCTGTACTTATAGGTTTGTGATACTTGCTCGGCTTTTGGTGCCTCTTCGTTTGAGCAAGCGCTCAAAAAGATTAAGCTAACGAGTATACAAAATGTTTTTTTCAACCAGGAAATAGGCATAACTGGAAATTACTGCTCCTTATAATATCGGCCAAGTGTATCACAGAAATGTGAAAAAAAAGATGAAATATAACCCCAAAAATGCGTCAGATTAGCGGCTAATTGATGGAAAAGACCCAAGATTTAACAAAAAATTGATGGACTATGATAATAATTGACAATCTTGACAAGCTGACTAGTGAGAGTCTTTATTTAACAACTGCGACAACATTTCATATTTGGCCTGATACAGCTTTTTAGTGTTGTGTTTATGGGTGTTTTGTAAGGCTTTTTCCATCGCTTGCTGTGCAGAGGTTAATCTACCCATTTGAAAGTTTGAGCGAGCAATTCCAGCATAGGGCTCATGCAGATAAGGGGCCGCCCGGCTTGCTTTTTTATAGTAATAGATAGCTCGAGAGTAGTTACGCGCGTTATAAGCGGTATTGGCCAGACGAACCCATTTAAACGGATTTGGGTCGTCATACTGATCGAGTATTTTGGCTATTTTGGCTGCTTCCTCAATTTGGCCGGTTTTTTTGAGCAAAGTATGGTAATTGCTCAGTAAATCCAGCTTATTTTCAGAGTTTTCAATGCCATAGCGATAAAGTTCAGCGGCGGTGTCTAGCTGCCCTGTATTGCTATAAACCACTGCCATCATGTTAATGGCGTGGGCATCAGAAGGTTTTAAGCTTAAAGACTGTCTGAGCAACCAGTATGCCAAAACGTTATTTTTGTTAATCAGTGCTTCGGCGGCTTTATTACGGTAATACATCGAGTAAAACTCGGCTTCATCAACACTGCGTAGTGCTCTACTTCCCAGAGTAGGAAAATAATCGATATAAACGCCACCTCGCAACAACACTATTTCTCCTTTTTCTCGGGCTATCTTGGGATCTAATAGCTTGGTTCGTACATGTTGCGAACTTAAGATGACATTCCCTTCTTTTTGATAAACCGGTGTTGTTTGCACTAGTTGGTATTTGACTTCCACATTGACCAGATCAGCTAAAGCCTTGGTTAAAATCGCTAGAGAGAGACAATTTCCCTGTTGCTCGATTAAGGAGTTTTGTGCGGTCAGGGTATCTGAATAGTAATTGAAGTCGCTTAAATGCTGTTTAAGGTAGTCTCCTATGACTTTGTTCGCTCTCGTATCTTGCTCCTCGTGAGACCGAAAGTAGGCGAGAAATTCTGACTGTTGTTCGATTGATAGCCTTGAAACTTCTGCAGGTGAAATGATTTTGGGTCTTTCGCCAAAGTGCTCTGAGTTCATCCAGGGTTTTGGTTGCGGTAATTTGGCGATGATAACCGGTGTTTTGGCTGGCTGGGTGCTAGTGCATGCTGAAAGAATACAGCCGGAAATTAATAATGAAGTAACGAAGAAAATACGAGATAGCATACTTTTTATTCTAAGCTATCCCGTCAAAATAGCAATGTCTGGAAGTTAAATCAGGAAGTTAGTGTCTGTAAATTAATATCAGAAAGTTAGCTGCTAGAAGTTAATTGATAACTGTACACCACTAAAGGTTTCTGCTTCTGCTTCCCAATATCGGCTGTCGATTTCTCGGCGTCGACTAAATGCTTCAATTTTTATTGGCCCAGTGTCAACGCCAATGCCTACGCCAACAAAGGCGTCAACATCATCTTCAAAGTGATGATGGTGATCGTCATCGTCATCATATCGATAGTCGTGAAATAATGCTTCGGTTAAGTCAATACCGGCTTCTCCGTAAACCGAAATATTAGAAAAGTAACCAAATTTAACAGAGGCTTGCCAGGCGAAGAAATCTTCTATAAAACCATCATCGGCTCTCACTTCTGCAGCGTTGAACGAACTGTTGACCTGGAAGCCAAAGTTACTGTCTTCATCTTTGAATGTCACACCAGTACCGACGCCGGCAATGTAATCATCACCATTCGATTCGTAAGTGAAAAAAAAGCGTCCTGATTTACTTTCGTGAGCAAAGGCTTGTGATGACATAAAAATTGGGGAGGACAAAGCACTCAAGAGTAAGAGAGAGAACAGCCGGTTCGTGTTTCTTTTTGCCTTTGACTGCTTTTCCATGATTGGAAGTTTTTTTATATTCGATATCGTTTTCATACTCAAGTACCTTGTTTCACCAATAGGCTTTAATAAGATTAATCGCTCTTAGTTCAAATAGAATAAGCTAAAGAGGGTAAAAGTTTAATTGAGATAAGCTGAATTTTGGCTGAATTGAAATACTTCAACCAAATGTTTTGTCGCGTTGAATCTCGTACTGTTTAATCTTTTTGTGCAAGTGAGTTCGGTCTATTTTGAGCGAACGGGCAACCTGACTGATGTTACCACTAAATTGGTTCAGTCGGTCGACGATGAGTTCTCGTTCTGCGAATTCGCGGTAGGATTTTAAACTAACCTCGCGGTCTTTTTGTTGATGAGGAGAGGTGATATCTTTGGGAATATCTTGGGAAGTTAAAATTTCTCCTCCCATAATGATCATTCTTTCGAGGGTATTTGTTAATTCTCGCACATTGCCTGGCCAGGTATAGTTTTCAAATAGTTTTATACAAGAGTTGTCCGTTTGCTTGATTGAGATACCGTGTTTGCGGCACAAGGTTTCGATCAAGTAATTCACCAGCAGTGGGAGGTCACTTTTCCTTTTCCTGAGTGCAGGAGATGTGATCGGTATTACATTAATGCGATAAAATAAGTCTTGTCGAAAATCTCCTTTCTCTACAGCTTCGTCCAGGTTTTTGTGGGTTGCGGCAATCACTCTAACATCCACATAGCTGGTATTTTCACTGCCCACTTTTTGAACTTCTTTGGTTTCTAGTACACGTAATAAAGCGGCTTGAGCAGAGAGTGGCATATCACCAATTTCATCCAGGAAAATAGTCCCTTGATTGGCCATTTCGAAATAGCCTTTTTTAGACTCATTGGCCCCGGTAAAAGCGCCTTTTGTGTGACCGAATAGTGCGCTCTCGATCAGGTTTTGAGGAATGGCTGAGCAATTGACGGTAACAAATTCTTTTTCTGAACGCCTGCTAGCTTCATGTATCGCTCGTGCGATGAGCTCTTTCCCGGTGCCGCTCTCGCCACGAATTAATACGGCGGCGTCGGTTTTAGCAACTTTTGAGATCTCAGAGCGTAGTTGCCTCATTAATTCATGCTCTCCAATAAGTTTGTTTTGTGGGTGGGAGCTTTCAATTCTCTTCAACTTATTTTTTAACCGGTAAAAGTTGAGGCAGTTTTCTAAAGCGATTTTTAGTTTTTCACTGGAAAATGGTTTTTCAAGAAAATCATAAGCACCTAATTTCTGAGATTCAGCGGCTTCGTTTAAGCTAGCATTGCCTGACATAAATATCGTCGGGATATCAATACCTGCTGATTGCAGTTGTTTGAATAGCTCGATTCCTGACTCCTGGTTTAATCGAATATCAATGAGCGCGCAATCATAATCCTGTTTTTGCATTGCGATAAACGCATCTTTCGAGGATGTAAATGTATCGACATAAATATTTTCGAGTTCAAGGCAGGATGCAATACTCAACAAAATATTAGGTTCGTCATCAATGACAATAATTTTTCCATTTGTTTTTTCTAGTTTATTTGTCATGACTCGCTTGCACTTGTTGGTTAATAGGTAATTTAATCATAAAGGCAGCACCTTGTTTAAAACCTACTGGCTCTATTGTGCCAAAATGCTCCAAAATAATTTTCTTGACGATTGATAAACCTAATCCTTGGTTATTTTTATTATTCTTACTCGAATAGCCTACCTGAAAAATATTAGCGTGGTCGGCTTCAGAAATCGTTTTTCCCTGATTGGAAAAGATGAGTATCAATGAATCGTCGTTACTGTTGTATATATCCAATTTGATTTTAATCTGTTCACTTGATGGGTTGGCTTCAACCGCGTTGTTAACTAAATTAATTAAGCATTGCTTGAAAAGTGCTTTATCAAGATTGATCGCGGTAGGCTTATTGGTTTCACTGAAACTATAGTCCCACCGAGTTGTAGGCCAGACCTCCGATAATTCATCGACTAGTTCAGGAATATAACTTTCGAACTCAATGGGCTGCAATTTTGCTTCAGGTAGTTTTGAGAATTGCGAGAAGTGTTTAACCATTTTCTTAAGACGGTCGACTTCCTCAAGAATGATATGCTGCGTTTGATTCAGCTTCTTATCGAATCGTTCTGGAGTCAGGCTGTGATAGGCATTATTGAGATTTGACACCATCATTTCAATTGGCGTGAGCGGATTTTTAATTTCATGGGCGAGGCTTGCGGCGATATTTTGCCAGTTTTGAATATTTTCCAGATCTTGCAGTCGCCTGGATTTATCCAGGTTATTCTTAAGCAGTTTTCTGTAAGAGTCGGATACTTTTCTGCTTAAAAGAATTGCCGCTACAATCGATAACAACAGAATGCTAATAAAAATGATGAGGAAGTAGGTCAGGTAAGAATGCTTGATTATTTTGCGTAGCTCTTCAGGCTTTCGGTAAACTTCCAGTAAATCCTGAATTTCAAAAAAACGTTGTTTGTACGCTTGTTCTTGCTCAGGATTAAAATTCTTTAATTGTTTCAACGATTTTTGGTACTCTGAAAGCAACTCTCCTGTTTTGGGGTTGATACCTAAGCGCACAGTGCTCTCAAGAATTTCGTCAATGAGCCAGAATGAAATAGCAAAAGACGATACAGACAAAGTCAATATCGTCGCAATCAGGTAGAGGTTAATCTTAGTCGTCTTCACGAGCTAAACTCTTCAGCGTGAATGATTGGGTAATTACCTGGCTTTTCCATTGTGCGCTCGTTTGATCATCTGACATTTGCTGCTCCAGTATCTTGTCAAATAGCTTTTGGAATCGAGGGCCGCCACTGTTAACTGTCCTTTTGTGCGAATCGCCAGCGATAATATTTACCGGGTTTGAGGGCGGTTTGCTTGCAGCAGATTGCCTCGATGCTAACGTAAATTCACTTTGTTCGTTAACTTCGTCGTAACCGTTACTGGTTCTGATCCAGTTTAAAATCTTCTTAACACGCTCAGCTCTCACTGGATTAAATAGTACTTGAATCGATATTGAATATTCTTTGTTTAATTGTGCATCGGTCGAGGGGCGTTTTCCAAAGGTGTAAAAATCGGCAAAAGCAATATTCGAAATAGCATTTTTTAGTTCATTCTCATCTTTTACTAGTTGCTGGGTCAGCGAGCCTGAATCCAGACGGCTAATACTATAGTGTTCATCCCAAAGATCGTAGGTGATAATTAAACTGAATTTTTGTCTCGATATTTGTGAAGTTTCATCTTTTAACTTGATAATGAAATCAATCATATTTGGTAGGCCACTTTTTAATTCTTGGTAGACCAACCGCTCAGGGTACTCAATCTCTAGCAAGTAACTAGTGAGCTTTGTTTCAGTCAATTTAAGTTTTATATTTTGTCCACTAACAATTACGCTATGAAACGTCAAAATGGATAAAAACAGAATGAGGAGGCTTTTCATGGGGTTCTCCTCATTCTTTCTCATAACTGAATGCAAGTCGATAAATCAGCTTATCGGTTTGATGTATGTAGTCAACGCCGAAAGTTACGCCACGATCTCTTGCCTCATTTGACGGAAAATGCAAAGTGTACTGCCAGCCTGAGTAGATACCATTGTGTTTTTGACTTTGGTTTATGTCACTAAACATTAATGAATAATAAGGATTAAGGTCGAAATCCGAACCCGTATCTTCGTGGTATTCAAAAGTATCTGTGATCCGATAACTCAGTACGTAGTTATCTGTGAGACTATAGTGATCTGAGTAAGCTAGATGTAATGATGAATAGCGAGAGTTGTTAAGATGGTTGACTGTCGCGGTGAAGTTTGAGCCTGTTGTGGGGAACAACAAATTGTCGCGCGAATCTCGACCGTAACTCATCGATACGACAGTATCGGAATCTATTTTTCCGCCGTTAAAATTCGTATCGATATCTGATGCACTGAGTTGAACATAGGAATAGCTTCCAAAGCGTCGACCTAGTGACAAAAAGTAAAATTTGGAATTGTTATTATCATTAACTGTCAGGTGTTCTTCCTGTTCTCCTGAAAGTGTTACGTTATGTCTGTTATTCCATTCGTTATAAGATATTTTGGCGGTAAAAAAGTATCGTGCTGAGTCGAACAGGTGCGGGTCATAATATTCTATGTCAGCATAATTATTACGAGCTTTTTGACGACTGCTTGAAGACAGCGTTGGAGAAATAAACTGAGTGTTGCGAGACTTGGATTGAGATGTGCCCACATTAAAACTAAGCTGTTTGCCTCGCCCCAAAAAGTTAAAATCAGTAACGCCGGAGGCTAGTTGAAAAGAATCATTTTCGTAGTTTTTAATATCAGTACCTGCGTAGTTTGCAGCGAGATTAAACTGAATTTGATCGGCTTCTTCAACGATAAATACAACGACAACGTGCCCACGCTCACTCGATTTTTCCAGAGTGACTCGTACATTTCTAAATTGGAATAATGTTCCCAGCCTCAGTCGCGCATCTGCGATTTCGCCTGGATCGACCAGGTCTCCGACGGATTGATAGTATTTTTTCAAAATAAAATTACAATCGGTGTTTTCATTGCCTCGGCAAGTAATATCATCGATGATTAAGTTAAATGATAAGCCGTCGTCATTACCTGTTTCAGACGCCGCCACAACTTCAGCACTACCTAACAACGCGATTATGGCTAAGATCAACGAAAATTCTCGCAGGCCAGTAAAAAACTTTTTGTTCATAAAAATTGCTCTTAATTTGGTTTGGTTAGTTTGAAAGAGCAACCGATGTGCCAAACCGCAACTGGAGCAAAGGCAGGTTTCTAAGTGTTTGATTTATAATTGATTGTCTGTTTTCGAGGGCGCAATAAAGGGCGCTAATAATAGTGATTGGCTGTTGCAAAAAAACGACACCTGTATTTTATTTTCGACTATCAGTAAGTTGATGGGAATAGTAACCGTTTCTTATCTAGTTCTAACATTGGAATATGTAAGTATTTATGATTGACCAGGTTAATCGAGGATTATCTGCTTAAATATTGGTCAATGTTGCTAGTCGAATGCTTTATTAACGAAACGTATATTGGCAGGTAACCCGATAAATGCTGGTTGACAGGGCAAAGAAAAGCTAAAATCGAGCGGTTATTTGAATCGATTGTCACTCAATTGATGATTATTTGAACTGTATTTAGATGGGGTCTAAATTCGATATGCTTACTGGTGTACTGGCTAAAATGCGCGCTGATCTGGGTGATCACGAAAATAAAGTTAATTACCGTCTTCCCGTTGGAGAGGAAGAGTTACCACTGAATCAATTTTTAGGTCAGTCGCTAAAACTTGAGTTTTCTGGAAAAATCTCCTGTCTCCACTGTGGTAGAGCCACAAAAAAAAGCTTCTCCCAAGGTTATTGTTATCCTTGCATGAAAAAGCTGGCGCAATGCGATATGTGCATAATGAAGCCGGAAACTTGTCATTATCATGAAGGTACTTGCCGTGAACCTGAGTGGGGGGAGAGAAACTGTTTTACGCCTCACTATGTTTACCTGTCCAACACCTCGGGATTAAAAGTCGGTATTACTCGTCACACTCAGATCCCCACCCGTTGGATCGATCAAGGGGCGACGCAGGCTTCGATCATTTTTAAAGTCAACACCCGTCAGCAGTCAGGGTTTGTCGAAACTGCCTTTAAAGACTTAATCGCAGATAAAACCAACTGGCGTGCTTTGCTCAAGGGAAATGCTGAACCCAGAGACATACTTGGTGAGGCGGAAAAACTTAAATCGCAACTTAAAGAAGGCATAGATAGCCTTATTACGCGTTTCGGTGAGGATGAGATTGAGCCGGTTGAGAGTGAACTGGTTGAGATTGATTACCCTGTATTAGAATTTCCCAGCAAAATTACTTCGCATAACTTCGATAAAAACCCTGTTGTTGAAGGAACACTAAAAGGGATTAAAGGCCAGTATTTAATTTTTGATACAGGTGTTATTAATATTCGAAAATTTACTTCGTACGAGGTTAGCGTTAGTTATTAATCATTTGGGGGAAATTTTCACCCTACTTATTACCTTCCAACACTTCGCGGTTGAAACAGCTCCTGCAAATTCGTTGTTCTCCTGTAGGAGCGACTTAAGTCGCGATAGATATGACAATGCCGGCTATTGCGTCGTGGTTAAACCTGCTGAAAAAGAAGCAAAAAATCTACTGCATCACTTCTCCGGTAATAATCACGTTTTTAACCAGAATTACCTCTATCGACGTCAGTAAAAATCTCAAAATTCTTATGAATACGTATGCAAGCCATTGTCCTGTCAAATTGTTCCCCCGTATTATTGATGCAAGATTAAATGACTAAAAATGTGTTTTATCCGACGCTGTACTCTGGTGTGAACAATCAATTTGATAAGTTTTACTTAGCGAATTCAGGGCGATAACGAATTTTTGTAAAACCGATACATTAGGGATCGAACAACACAAAATAATAACAAGGGGGTTTCTATGACGAGATTTAAGCCGAGTTTATTGACGTTAGCCTTAGCCACTGCAGGGCTAACTTCTGGCTTATATGTTTCACCAGTCAGTGCTCAAGAACAAACAACTACTCAAGAAGAATCTGCACAAGAAAATGAGGTAAGCGAGTCGACTGATTCATCCAGTCAGAATGAAAATGCGACCGAGACCGAACAACCAATTGAAGAACATAAAATGGTTATCACTGGGTATCGTGGAAGCCTTATTCGCTCACTCGATGAAAAGCGATATGCCGACACTGTTAGTGAGCAATTGTCCTCTGACGATCTAGGTTCTCTTCCCGATGTATCAATTGCAGACGCATTAACACGATTACCTGGAATTTCCGCGGTACGTACCGGTGGACAGGCTGCTGAAATTAATATCCGTGGTTTATCAGGCGGCTTTATTTTAGCGACGCTTAATGGACGAGAACAAGTTTCAACTGGAGGAACGCGTAGTGTTGAGTTTGACCAGTATCCGTCAGAGCTAATTGCATCCGGTGCCGTTTATAAATCGCAAAAAGCGTCTTTAATTGAAGGCGGTGTTGCAGGCACGGTGGAACTGAGAACGGCGAGCCCATTACAAAACAAAGAGCAACACACGTTTAGTTTTAATGCACGAGGCATGTACAACGATCGCGCTGAAGAAATTTACGATGCTGAAGAAAGCGGTAGCCGCTTAAGCTTTTCTTACCAGGGAAAATTTGCCGATGACACAGTGGGATTATCTTTAGGATTTGCTCGATTAGATCAACCCAGCGTAGCGACCCAATTTATCGGTCTTCACTACAACGATCAAAAAGACGTTGACGGTGATCAAGATTTCGAATTTATCAGCGAAGGATTCGAAATGCAGCATAAAGGCGGCACTGAAATTCGTGACGGTTATGTCGCGGCAGTGGAGTGGACGCCGAGTAATACATTTTCATTAACTGCCGATGCCTTTTTGTCAAAATTTGATTCCGAACAATTCGCGCGAGGTCTTCGAGTTAAATTTGGTGGACCAACGGCGCATTTTTATAATCCCAATATTTTTCAGAACAACGTAGTTGGCGCCACGGTAGTAAGGACTGGACAGAGTTATACTCGAGTTGAAATTGCAAACGATGATGATAGTGAAGTTGATGAAATTGCAAACTATGGAGTTAATGCCAACTGGCAATTGACCGATAATTTTTCTCTAAGTGCTGATCTTTCTTATTCTGGTGCTGAAAGTGATTTCCAAAATCGCTTACTTTGGTCTTTAGTTGCTGAAGATGCCACCATTGCCAATCCAGTTTTCGACACGGGTGTCGCAATAAACTATCAACTGAATGATCTGAATTTACCTGACGCGAGTTTCAATCAGAATTTTGCCGATATTAACCGCGTCATGGTCAGTAAATATGGTACTTATCCATTTGAATATAAAGACAACTTAAAAGCTTTTAAATTAGATGGTGTTTATGATTTACAACAAAGCGACTGGTTTTCTTCGTTTGAAATGGGCGTTCGTTTTTCTGAACGAAACTATGATAAAGAGCGATCGCTGTTCGAATACGGTTCGGACGGTTCATTCTTATCCAGTGAACCGCCTTTCAGACTCAATAGCAGCTTAGCTACTCCGGTAAGTTTTTCTGGAGACTTTGCTAGTTTTCCGAGTTACCTGGCCGTTGATATTGATGCGGTTCTCGCCGCCTGGTTGCCAGCAGGAACAGGTCAACCCGTGCAAACATGGGGTGTTAACGCGTTGGGAGAGTTAGACAATCATTCGGCATGGTCTGTTTTACAAAGTGGTGAAGTGACAGAAAAAGTTTCATCTGCTTATTTCCAGGCTAATATCGATGCCATGTTAGGCGAAATGCCCGTTACTGGTAACATTGGATTGAGAGTTGTTCATACTGATCAATCTGCATCAACATTACAAAATGTCGAAGGCGATCCATTACAGGGTGCACAGAATATTGTCGACGAGGCAGGTATTGTTAATGATCAATACGCACCAGGTACTGACGGCGTCACTTACACCGATTATTTGCCGCAAATTAACTTAAATTTTAAACTCACTGAAGATACCCAACTTCGTTTTGCTGCGGCCAGAGTGATGTCGCGTGCGCCAATTCAACGGCTGGTGTCGGAGATCAGTGGGCAGGTTAATCTTGATACTCAAGAATTTAATGCCACGAGTGTCAACAGTCCACAGTTAAAACCATTTATGGCAGACCAGTATGATCTGTCTTACGAATATTATTTTAGTGAGACTGACGGAGCCCTTATTGCGGCGATTTTTTATAAAGATATTAAGTCTTTTATTGATCAATTTACCGTGGAAAACTTTGACTTTTCGACCACCAATATTGCGGTTCCTGAAACTTATCTAAACCCTGTGTCTTTGGAAGAATTTGAAGTGCGTAATGGTTCTTATACTACAGCGGTAAACAATACAGGAGGAGGGTACATTCAAGGGTTTGAACTGGCTTACACCCAGGTATTTTCAATGTTGCCCGAACCCTGGTCTGGCTTAGGTGTGAGCGGAAGTTATGCTTACACCGATAGTGAGGTGAGTAAGCTGACTGACTTTGGCGGCTCTTCAATTGACTTACCGTTAGATGGGTTGTCAAAAGATGTGATCAGCGCAACCGTTTTTTATGAATATGACGATTTTGAAACTCGAATCAATGTGCGTCACCGTTCGCGATTTGTTTCTGAACAAATTGCCGTTAATGAGCAAACAGTATTCTTCGATGGTGAAACGGTTGTTGACTATCAAGCCTCTTACGCTTTTGATGAAAGTGGAACGATAGTTTTTCAGGTTAACAATGTAACTGACCAACCGACAAAATCTTACTTTGGTACAAAAGCACAAACCGGCACAATTCAATATTTTGGCCGTCAATTTTTTCTTGGGATGACTTACCAGCTTTAAATTGATTGTTAAGTCGATAAATTTAGAAACCAAGTAAATTGAAAAGAATAATTTGGAGATTGCCCATGAATAATTTGACAAAAAAAATAACCATTTTGAGCTATGTTGCCATTATTTTAACTTTGCTCGGATTAGGTGGATGTGGCGGCGGATCGGTCGATAGCGGAAAAGAATTATTGACCTGTACATTGCCGCTAATTCCTGATCCCACCGGAACATCTTGTGTTGAGCCGCCGCCCCTTGATTGTCCTGCGCCGACAGTGCCTAATGAAACGAATGATCAATGTGTCATTGGTGCTGATCCTAATGCGCCTGAGCCGAGTGTATTTCCAGGCGAAAACGAAGCGATACTTTTTTATAACAGACCACAAGATGCATCAAATGAAGCGGGAGATCCGGTTTATGAAGGCTATCGATTGCACACCTGGAACAATGACGCTTGCGATTCATTGGCGCCGGAATCTATCGCTGAGTCCTGGTCGAATGGTCTGGTCCACACCGGAATTGATCCTAACTATGGTGCTTACTGGATTTTAAAATTGAAAGAAGGTTATGGTGACTGCGCGAACTTTATTATTCACATTGGCACTGATGATGCTGGTAAAGAATTAGGCGGCGGTGACTGGACCATGAATCTGGTTCAGGACGATCCTGATTTTGTTCGCATGAACTGGACGCTTTCTGGCTATCCGGCAGTTTTCGAATATCCAATTACATCTCTGGGCGATTTACCGCTGCAGGTCAAAGATTTTGCTGCTCACTGGATCGATGCAACGACATTAGTTTGGGAAATTGATCCAGTATTAGCAACCGAAGTTCGCCTGCACCATTCTGCTGACGCGAGCATCGAGGTGGATGATGATTCAAACTTAAGTGGTACGTCGGTGGTGTTGACTGAGGTGGAATTGACTGCGGAACAGCAAGCCATGTATCCACAGTTTGCCAGCTGGACTGCATACCAGGGAAATTGGACGGCCGAAGAAGCGAAAGCCGTTTTGAAAAATCAGTTAGTGCTTGCGGCTTACAATGCTGACGGCCCTTTTCAGGCGACCAATGTTCAAGCGGCGAAAGCACTCGACGCAATTTATACAACCGGTGATGCAGATGCTGATGAGTCGGCACTTGGTGTAGTTTATTCTGGCGATAATATCAACGTTTCGGTTTGGGCACCGACTGCGCAGACAGTCAAGTTAAAGATTTATGATGCCGCTAAAAATTTAACCAGCACTAATGATATGACAGAAGATGCCGTAACCGGTGTTTGGAGTTATGGGGGAACTGCATCCCTTGACCGTCAGTTTTACCGATTTGAACTCAGTGTTTATCATCCGCAAAACGATGCGATCGAAACCATTGAAACCACCGACCCTTACTCAGTAAGTTTGTCGACTAATGGCATGTACAGTCAGTTTGTTAATTTAAATGATGCGGACCTGAAACCTGCGGGTTGGGATGCGCACACAGTACCGACTATTGTCGACCCCGAAGATGCCGTTATTTATGAAGGGCACATTCGAGATTTCAGCGTACGCGATGAAAGTACCACGGAAGCCAATCGTGGTAAGTATATGGCATTTACCGAAACAACTTCCGCACCTATGCAACATTTGGCGGCTTTAGCGTCACGGGGTTTAACTCACTTCCATATGTTGCCTGCCAATGACATTGCCAGTATTGGCGAAGACCCGGCAAATATTGTTGATATCGATGATACCGTTGGAGATTTATGTGCGGCCAACGCCGATGCACCAGTCTGTGGTGTTGAATCTGACAGCGCAACTATTCTTTCTGTTTTACAAAGTTATGCACCTTACTCAGAAGATGCTCAAGCGCTAGTGAACTCTATGCGAGGTTTAGACTCGTTTAACTGGGGCTACGATCCAAAACACTTTAGCGTGCCAGATGGTATCTACGCTTCTAATGCCGACGGCGTTTCACGAATTATTGAAATGCGAGCGATGAACCAGGCGCTACACGAAACTGGTTTGCGTGTTGTTCTGGATGTTGTTTACAACCATACAAGTTCTGCCGGCCTGTGGGACAATTCTGTGTTCGATAAAATTGTTCCTGGCTATTATCATCGCCGAGATTTGGTGACCGGAAGCGTTCAACAATCCACTTGTTGTAACGATACGGCACTAGAGCATCGTATGATGGATAAGTTTATGAAGGATTCTCTGTTAGTCTGGACTGAACAATATAAATTTGATGGTTTCCGTTTCGATATTATGAGCCATGGCTCAGTTGAACAAATGGTTGCGGCGAGAGAAGCAGTACGAGCTGTTGATCCGGATAACTATTTTTACGGAGAAGGTTGGTATCGAGATGATGGCAGAGCGAATCAGGCCAATCAGGATAACCTCGCAGGAACCGAAATATCGACTTTCAATGATCGCATTCGGGAAGGTATTCGTTCCGCTGCGTTGTTTAACAGCGGCGGCGATTTGAATGAACAAGATGTGGTTAAACTGGGTATGGCCGGCACGCTAGCTAACTATGTGCTGAAAGGTTCCAGTGGCGCAGCGAGTACCGGTAGCAGTTTTTCTCGCCCATCTTATGCCTTGGATCCAGCTGATGTAATCAACTATGTTTCTAAGCATGATGACAATACTTTGTGGGATAAATTGCAATACAACTTACCTGTTGGTATGTCACAAGAAGACAGAGTGCGTTCACAAAATATTGCCTTGTCAATTCCATTGATGAGTCAGGGAATTCCATTCTTGCAACTCGGTGGTGACATGCTTCGTTCCAAATCAATGGATCGTAATACTTATGATGCTGGCGACTGGTTCAATTATGTTGACTTTACCATGACGACTAACAACTGGAATGTTGGCTTGCCGCTAGCTCAGGACAATGAAAGCAACTGGGAAAATATTGTTGGTATTTCTTCAAATCCGTTAACAGCAACCAGTAACAGTGATATCACTTTCGCGTCCAATGTTTTCAAAGAATTTCTGAGTATTCGTCGCGATAGTAAGCTGTTCCGTTTGACTTCTGAAGCCGATGTTCTGGCGCGCGTTGGTTTCCATAATATCGGTAGTCGACAAACTCAAGGGCTTATCGTCATGAGTATTGATGATGGTGTTGGTGTGACCGACCTGGACCCTGCTTTTGACGCGCTTGTCGTTGTGGTTAATGGTACCGATAGCGAACAATCACATACGGTTCCAACCGCTGCCGGATTTAGTTTACATCCGACGCTGGCCGCATCAGTGGATACACGAATGAGTAGCGCGAGTTTTAGCGAAGGTACTGGCGAAGGGACATTTACGGTACCTGCCCGTACTATGGCTGTTTTCGTTAAATCTCAAGGGGCGGCACAAGGAGAAGGTTTATCCGCTTTTGCGACTTCCGGTGCACCCGACGTTGTTCCTTATGGAGACACTTCTGTTTATCTACGCGGTGATATGAATGGTTGGTCGACTGATGATGCATTTGAGTATCAAGGTGACGGCGTTTACGCGGTGGCTGTCGCGCTGACAGGTGGTACAACTTACAACTTCAAGTTTGCGTCTGAAGACTGGTCTACCGTGAACTATGGTGCAGCGAGTGAAGGCGCTGAACAAGTTGTCGCTGAAGGCGCTGACAAAACGCTTGCTTCAACCAATTTTAATTTGAATATCACACCTGCAATTGATGCAACTTATTATTTTGAAGTCGATGCCAGTGAACCGACGGCGCCGGTATTGAATGTCGTTAACGAGGAACCCTACGTAGGAACAACGGTATATCTACGAGGCGACATGAATAGCTGGGGAACGACAACGCCGTTCACTTATGATGGCGGTCGAATCTATACGCTATCTGTGCCGCTTACTGCTGGAACCTATAACTTTAAAGTCGCATCAGAAGATTGGAGCACCGTGAATTTTGGTGCTGAAAATGCTGGAGAGTCAACGGTTGAACTTGGTGTCGAAGAATTGTTATTCGAAACCAATGATAACTTAAACATTACCATCTCCACTGACGCCACTTACGTGTTTATTTTTGATATGACCAACCTGGTGCCAAAGCTTCGTGTGTTTAACCAGGAGTTCTTTGCCGGCACACCGGTATTCCTTCGCGGCAGCATGAACGGTTGGGGAACTGATGATCAAATTAGCTATAACGGCGATGGTACTTACAGTATCGACAGAGCGCTAACCGCTGGTAGTTACGAGTTCAAAGTTGCCAGTGAAGATTGGTCGACGGTTAACTTCGGCGCCGAAAATAGCGATTCGGCTGCAGTTGAGTTAGGTGTTGCCGAAGGGTTATTTACTACTAACGATAATCTGAAGCTTGAAATTACGACAGATGGAACTTATCGGTTTATGGTTACCGGGCCTGATGGTTCAGCGCCATCAGTGACGGTAACCGCTCTCTAATTGAAGTTAGTGTCGCTCCGGGCTACTGGGTAAGCCCGGTTTTCGATTGCCGTCCGGCGTTGGCTGGGCGGCTAATCGATTAAAACGTTGTTTGATTATTATGAGCGCTGATATTTAGGAATGTATATATTTGAGCTGGTATGCATGTAAATATCCAGTACATGTGCTGCAGAAATTCTATTTTAAAGAACGTATTTCAGATGTCTCTTATCAAGAGGTCTTGTTTTGAATTTTACAAAACATTCAGGTAACTATTTCCCACTACTCACATTATTTATTTTATTTGTTGGCGTTAGTTTTTCAGTACAAGCGCAAGAGCACACGTCAGTGAAAACTGACGTGATGAAAAACTATAGAATCGAACCTCCTTTTTGGTGGGCAGGTATGAAAGACAATCGCCTTCAGTTGATGGTCCACGGGAATAATATCTCCAATCTGACGGTTGAATCGCCGAGCAAAAAACTCAAAGTTGAATCATGGCAGTCAACGAATAATCCTAACTATCTATTTATCAATTTGTCGTTACAGAATACTCCTCACGGAACCTATCAGCTTCACTTTCTTGAAAACAAGAAAGTCGTTAACACGATTGATTATCAAATTAAATCACGTGAGTCGAACTCGGCTAACCGACGAGGATTTAATTCTGCTGATGTTATTTATCTAATTACTCCCGATCGATTTGCTAACGGTGATTCCTCAAATGATGAAGTTGATAGTTTAAAAGAAAAACTTGATCGACAAAATCCAGATGGCAGACACGGAGGTGATATTCAGGGAGTCATTGATAACCTGGATTATATTCACAAAATGGGGTTCACGCAGCTTTGGCTCAATCCCGTTTTGGAAAACGATCAGCCTCAATATTCCTATCATGGTTATTCCACAACAGACTATTATCGAATTGACGAGCGTTATGGTAGTAACCGTTTGTATAGAGAGTTGTCCAGGGAAGCAAAGCGAAAAGAGATTGGGTTAATCAAAGACATCATTCTTAATCATATTGGCTCCGAACATTGGTGGATGAAAGATCTTCCGGCAGAAGACTGGATTAACCATAATGCTAAGTTCAGCCCTACCAGTCATAAAAGGGAAAGCTTACATGACCCCCATGGTGTGGCAGAAGATAGAAACGGTTTCGCCGATGGGTGGTTTGTGCCGACAATGCCAGATTTAAATCAGCGTAATCCGATGTTGGCTAATTATCTTATTCAAAATAGTATTTGGTGGATTGAATATGCTGACCTGAGCGGTATTCGTTTAGATACTTACTCATATTCAGATAAAAAATTTCTGACAGACTACACGCAGAGAATTGTGGCTGAGTATCCCGAATTTACGATGGTTGGTGAAGAATGGTCAATAAACCCTGCCATTGTTGCTTATTGGCAAAAAGGTAAAAGACGTCACGATGATTATCAATCTGACTTAACTTCATTGATGGATTTTCCACTTCAGGATGCTCTGGTAAAAGGTCTTACCGAAAAAGATAGCTGGTCCGATGGATTTCAAAAGCTTTACGCAACAATTGCCGGCGATTTCATTTATGCGAATCCAGAAAAGTTGGTTATTTTTCCTGATAATCACGATATGGGGAGAATTTTTACCCAATTAAAACATGATGTCGCATTGACTAAAATGGCATTAGTTTTCTTTGCGACCACCCGCGGAATACCACAGTTCTTCTACGGAACAGAAATTTTAATGGATAACAAAGAGAGCGATTCCCACGGTGTAATCAGGAGTGACTTTGCCGGTGGTTGGAAAAGCGACAAGCGGAACGCATTTTCTGGTTCAGGATTAAGCAATAGTCAGTCTGAAATGCAGTTGTTTATGAAAAAGTTGTTAAATTGGCGCAAGAACTCGCCAGTCATTCACACTGGAAAGCTAACTCATTACGCTCCACAAAATGGTGTTTATGTTTATTTCAGACATAACCAGAGTTCAAAAGTAATGGTTGTACTCAATAAAAATAAGGGCACTGTCGTAATCAATCCAGAAAAATTCCCATCAATGCTTAAAGATGAAAAGGGTCGTGTTGGTAGAGATATCTTTACGGAAAGGAAATATTCGATGAATAAAGCAATTGAAGTTGAGGGAATGTCCGCATTGGTTTTGGATATTGTGAAGAATTAAACTTGAATAAATCCCCCTTAAGCCCCCTTTGATGAAGGAGGAGATAAGTGCTTTTCTTTCTGCGGGGTAGAGAGGCTCAGTGTACTGAGCGGGGGAAACGCAATCGACTTAATCGTTAACTTAGTTATTACGAGGAAAAAAATTGAAAAAAATATTATTCCTTTTAGGAATGTTAGCGCTCACCTCTTGTGTAACATCCAGACAAAGCTCCGAATATGTCTCGCACTCGATGGAAAATGGCGTTTTAGTTGTTGAAACATCCAGGGGAAAGATTCAATTGACAGCGTTACCTGGTGATTCCATAGAGGTGCATCATATGGAAAACGGCGTAAAGCAATTACCTTCCTTTGCAATATCTGAGACTTCAAGAAGTGAAAAAGGAGAGCTTCAGGAAAAAAACAACCAGTTGTTTTTTCGTAATGGCAATTTAGAAGCGGTCATTAATAAGAAAAACTTTGAGATTCGGTTTTTTCGTGGCGCTGAACTTATCAGCCGTCAGATAGCATATTTTCATACTGATAAGAATTTAGGTTTCAATTTTGAGCTTACCGACAAAGAAAAAATTATGGGGGGCGGGCAAAGAGTTCTCGGTATGGATCGAAGAGGCCACAGAATGCCACTTTATAACCGTGCCCACTATGGTTACACCACTGAATCTAATCAGATGTACTACAGTTTGCCGGCAATTATGTCAGATAAGAAATATATGATTGTATTTGATAACTCGGCGTCAGGTTTCTTGGACATTGGAAAAACAAATAAAGATGTTTTGTCGTTTGAAGCTGTTGGTGGACGAACTGCTTACATTGTCTCTACGGCCAAGAATTTTCCTAAACTTATTAATAACTACGTTGAACTCACCGGAAAACAACCGTTACCGCCGCGATGGGCGTTTGGAAATTATGCTTCCCGTTTTGGTTATAAAACCGAAAAGCAAGTCAGGGAAACTGTTGATAAATTTATTCAAGAAGACTTTCCGCTTGACACAGTTATTCTCGACCTCTATTGGTTTGGCCCTGATATTAAGGGTCATGTTGGTAACCTTGATTGGGATCGAAGCGCGTTTCCGACGCCTGAAAAAATGATCGATGACCTCAAACAAAAAGGTGTTAAAACCATCGCCATTACCGAACCTTTTATATTAAGCAGTTCTAAAAATTGGCAAGAGGCCGTTGATAATAAGGTGATTGCTAAAGATGAAAAAGGTGAGCCTTATCGATATGATTTTTATTTCGGCAATACTGGCTTAGTTGATGTGTTTGATAAAAATGCTCAACAGTGGTTCTGGCAACACTATCAAAAACTTTTCGAGCAAGGAACCGCTGGAACCTGGGGAGATCTTGGAGAACCCGAAGTTCATCCCGATGATATATTGCACTATTTCTCTGCCGCCGAAAGAAACGTCAGAGGTGATGAAATCCATAATGCATACGGCCACCAGTGGGCTAAAATGGTGTATGAAAATCAACGAGAATTTCAGCCTCAAACGCGCCCGTTTATTATGATGCGGTCAGGGTTCGCTGGGTCACAACGGTTTGGAATAATTCCCTGGACCGGTGATGTTTCGCGGTCGTGGGGAGGATTAAAACCTCAGGTAGAATTGAGTTTACAGATGGGACTTTTCGGCCTGGCCTACACCCATTCTGACCTGGGTGGTTTTGCCGGTGGCACAACTTTTGATAAAGAACTTTATATTCGTTGGTTGCAATACGGCGTATTTCAACCGGTTTACCGACCTCACGCACAAGATAACATTGCGCCAGAGCCTGTCTTCCACGATAAAGAAACCAAAGATATTATCAGAGAGTTCGTTAAGTTGCGTTATCAGATGTTGCCTTATATCTATACGATGGCTTATCAGAATTCGACCACAGGAATGCCGCTAATGCGGCCATTGTTTTTTTCTGATGAATCTAATTTAGACTTAATCGATAATAAAACGAGCTACTTGTGGGGGGACTCTCTTTTGATTTCTCCAGTAGTTGAGCCGGGCATTACCTCACAATCGCTCTCACTACCCACAGGCGTATGGTTTGACTATTGGAACGGTACCAAATATCAAGGTAGTCAAACCGTCGATATACCTGTTGATTTGAAAAAAATTCCAGTTCTCGTTAAGGCCGGTGCCTTCCTACCAATGATAGAAAGTATTCAATCTACAAAAGATTACTCAAGTGGGAATTTAATATTGCACTATTACTCGGATGATTCTGCATCAGAAAGTAAAGGCATGATGTATGAGGATGATGGGGAGAGCTTTGATTCAATTCAGAGTGGCGCACATGAGTTGTTGAGATTTAAGGCGAAGAACCAAAGAAAACATTTAGAGATTGAAATTAAGCGCGAAGGGAAGGGCTATCGAACAATGCCGGCGTCACGAAAGGTTTCTCTAGTGATTCACAATTGGAATCGAAAACCAGAGTCGATTGAATTTAATGACGAAGAGGTACCTGCCGATCAATTTACTTATGACTCAGCATTGAATCAACTTGAGGTTTCAATTGTATGGAACCATGAAAAGTCTTTGTTGGTTATCAAGTAAAGAAAAACACAAACAAGTTTTAATTTTGAATATTAATTTAAATCGAAACATAAGATGATGAAAAAACTAAAGCAAATAAACATAATCATTGTTACTTTTAGTATGGCTGTTTTCACGGCTTCTTTTATTTCTGGTTGTGTTCAATCTGAACGAGCAAACATTAAAAATACTCAGAAGGTCGAGGCTGATACAAAAGCGGCGCTAAATTCGAACGTTAAAGAGCCAACTAAAAAGGCAGCTAAAAAACCAGAAAAAAAAGTAATCTATCAGGTTTTCACCCGGCTATTTGGTAATAGAAACACAACAAATAAACCTTGGGGAAGTATTGAAGAAAATGGTGTTGGCAAATTTAACGACTTCACTGTTGATGCGCTTAAAGCCATTAAGCAATTTGGAACGACCCATGTCTGGTACACAGGCGTACCGCATCACGCGTTAATTCGAGATTACACTCAGCTAGGGATTGCTAATGATGATCCTGACGTAGTTAAAGGAAGAGCCGGTTCACCTTATGCCGTTAAAGATTACTACAATGTCAATCCTGATTTAGCGGTGGAGCCCGATAACCGCCTACAAGAATTTAAAGCACTGGTAGAGAGAACTCATCAGCAAGGGATGAAAGTGATCATTGATATTGTTCCCAATCATGTGGCGAGAAATTATCAGTCGATTTCCAAGCCGAAAGGCGTAAAAGATTTTGGCGCGGAAGATAATACTAATGTTGAGTATCATCGAGACAACAATTTTTATTATATTGTTGATCAACCTTTTGTTGTCCCTGAACCCTTAGATGGTTACCAGGCTTTGGGCGGTGAAAAACATTTATTAAGTGACGGACGTTTTCATGAGTCTCCCGCTAAGTGGACAGGAAATGGTGCCCGTAAAGCGCAGCCAGGTTTTCACGACTGGTACGAAACAGTCAAGGTCAATTATGGTGTTCGTCCCGATGGGACATACGACTTTGACCGCTTGCCAGATAGTTATCGTAGTAAAAACCATCACGAGCATTATGACTTTTGGGCAGGTAGAAGTGTTCCTGATTCCTGGAAAAAGTTTCGAGATATCGCGCTTTATTGGATTGAATTTGGTGTTGATGGATTTCGCTATGATATGGCTGAAATGGTTCCTGTTGAATTCTGGAGTTATCTAAACTCAGCAATTAAACAAAAAAACGCTGAAGCTTTTTTGTTAGCAGAAGTCTACAACCCAAAGATTTATCGAGACTATATCAAGCTAGGATTGATGGACTCGCTATACGATAAGGTTGATTTTTATGACACTTTAAAATTGATTATGCAAGGTAAAGCGCCGACTTCTTTATTGACGCCAATTGTTGATACCTTTGCTGACATTGACCCTCAAATGCTGCATTTTCTTGAAAATCACGATGAGCAGCGTATCGCAAGTCCTGACTTTGCCGGGGATGCTAACAAGGGTAAACCTGCGATGGTCGTTTCTGCATTAATCGGTAAAGGTCCCACCTTATTATATTTTGCGCAAGATTTAGGGGAAAAAGGCGAAGGCGATGCGGGGTTTGGTGCTCCGACGCGAACGACTATTTTTGATTATTGGGGATTAGAAACGCTCAAGCGCTGGGCCAATAATGGGAAGTATGATGGGGGATTGTTAACTTCTAATGAAAAATCTCTAAATAATTTTTATCAAAAGTTACTTTCTTTTAGTGCTAATTCTCTCGCTCTAACTGGTAACTATGCTGATTTGCATTCTTACAATTTGGTAAACACGCGAAATTATGGTGAGAAGCTTTATTCTTTTGCTCGCTGGTCTGATAGTGAGAGAGTTATAGTGGTGAGTAATTTTTCTGATGATAAGAGTAGTCGGTTTGAGATTGAGGTGATGGAGTCATTGATTAGTGAGTGGGATTTGCGGGATGGTGTTTACCATTTGGAGAATATTTTTGATGATCGGCGTTTTGATTTGAGTGTTGAAGGTGGGGTGGGGAAGATTAAGGTTTCTTTGGGGGGGCTTGAGTCTTTGGTTTTGGTTTTTTAGAGCGATTTCGCATCGCTTCGCTTGCATGCGAGTTACTTTTGTCCAAAGCCACAAAAGTAACCAAAAGGGCTTTTTCGCTGAAAATAACTAATTTGTTTGGTGTTGTAAGAACTGATAAGCCTTTCTCGCCTTTTCCTGTTGACAGTGACTCATTGGGCGGAAAAAAACTCGGTTCCCTCAAACATTTTTCCGCTTAATCCAATGAGTCATGAATTCCACAAGCTCGTTATAGCCGCTGGGCGAGGAGCCTTTAACAACTATCCCTGGTTTCCAACTGACTTTTGTCAATTTTTAATTCGTAGCTTCATCTACGACTTTAAATTTATCTCAACTCAGAAACAGTTATCGGTGGGAAGGTTACTAGGAATGAGTGGGTAGGCGCGAAAGATGAATTCACTCCTCCACGTATTCGATATTTAGTGATTGCGGACAGTCAATATATCCTGAAACTAGTTGAAAATAGCTAATCAAAGCACGACAAAATTAATATCTTAGAAAGAACCAAACGACAATCTGCATGCGTAACAGCAACAATGCTTCATTGTAAAGACTACCTTCCACAGAGCAGGCGATAGCATCTCAATAACAACTTCAGTGCTAAAGGTTTGTTTCTAGTGAATTTCGCCTGTATCAATTGCCCAGCGGCAAGCGCTCGGCTTTTTTGCTTACTTTTTTAGCTGTTGAAAAAAGTAAGTCGCATGCAAGCAAAGCGATGCGAAACCGCCCTTAATAAAATAGAAACTCACACAACTTCCACGGAAACAAAAAAAACGCCGCACATAAGCAAAGCGGCATAAAAACAAGCTCAAAAAAATAAAAAAAAGGCGCAACCTATTTACACTTAGCAAACAGGCATCCATAAGCAGGAAGCACAACCTGATTACCACTTATTGCGCCGGAGGATAAACCATGACCTTCAACACTAGACAACACATATTCCTGGTTTATTGGAATCACTTGTTGAGAAGAAGAAAGGTTAAAATACACCAGTAACTTCTCATCACTATTTTCGCGGAAAAATCCAAGTACCGGTTCTTCAGTATCAATAAAATTAATATTTCCAGTTATGAGCGAAGGATAATTTTTCCGCCATGCAAAAAACTGACGAAAACTATTTAACACTGATAGCGGATCATCTTCTTGCAGGTTTATAGCTTTATCAATATGCGAAACAGGGATCGGTAACCAACTATCATTTTCAGAAAAACCTGCGTGTGGTAAATGACTATTCCATGGCATTGGCGTTCGACATCCATCTCGCCCTTTAAAAGTAGGCCAGAAGGTAATACCATAGGGATCTTGTAATTGTTCAAATGTCAGCTCGGCTTCTTCTAGCCCAAGCTCTTCACCTTGATAAGAACAAATACTACCTCTCAACGAACCTAACAGGGCGCTGAATAGTTTTGCTTTAGCTTCGCTATTTTCTTTATCGCCCCAACGGCTAACAACACGTTTTACGTCATGATTGCTGATAGCCCAGCAAGGCCATCCTTCGGTCATTT
Organism: Aliikangiella coralliicola; assembly: GCF_007004725.1. Classification (GTDB taxonomy): domain Bacteria; phylum Pseudomonadota; class Gammaproteobacteria; order Enterobacterales; family Kangiellaceae; genus Aliikangiella; species Aliikangiella coralliicola. The sequence goes on from NZ_ML660160.1 coordinate 552,970, forward strand.
TTGACTCTAATGACTCAACTGTTTGCCGGATATATTGTGCTGAAAAATCATCGGTTAGTAGTTCAAAACTATAACCCATGTGAAGCCTCTTTCCACCTTCAGTATATTCGGCCATGGTTGCCAACGAGTCTTCTGATGAAATTTCACCAAGGGTGGTTGTACCAGGATACTGATCTAACAAAGCTCTTAACTTTTCAATAAAAGCGATGTTTTCTGGTTGTGTATTATTGTAGTAGTGATATTGATACGCGTAAGGATTATCTTCACTGAAACCACGCCCTTGTCTTTCGTTAACTGGTTTGGCTGGGTTGTCTCTGAGCATTTTATCGTGATAGCAAAAGTTAATTGCATCTAACCGAAAACCGTCTACTTTTCGTTTCAACCAGAACTCAACATTTTCAAGAATAGCTTGTTGAACATCTGGATTATGGAAGTTTAAGTCCGGCTGGCTGGTTAAAAAATTATGCAGATAGTATTGTTGGCGTCGAGGTTCCCACTGCCAGGCACAACCACCAAAAATAGACAACCAATTATTGGGCGCAGAACCGTCTTCTTTTGCATCAGCCCAAACGTACCAATCTGCTTTCGAATTGGTTTTATTGTCTCGACTTTCGATAAACCAGGCATGTTGATCGGATGTGTGACTGAGAACTTGATCAATAATAACTTTTAGCCCTAAATCATGAGCTTTAGCGATGAGTTGATCGAAATCTTCAAGCGTACCAAATAGTGGGTCAACATCTTGATAGTCACTGATGTCATAACCGAAATCTTTCATGGGAGACTTAAAGAATGGCGAAACCCAGATTGCATCAACGCCTAAACTCGCAATATAGTCGAGTTGTTGCACGATACCTTGTAGATCGCCAACGCCATCGCCGTTACTATCCTTAAGGCTTCTGGGATAAATTTGATAAATGACGGCTCCTCGCCACCATGAAGTTTGACTCATTTGAAACCTGTCGTTATTTTTGTTTAATTCGTTTTCATTGTATTAATTGCAGCATACTTGAAAGGTAATCTGCTATTCAAACGCCTGCATACGTATGCATAGAAAAAACTTGTTTTTTTACTCGCTTTTGACAATCAATTTAAGATAAAAAGGAACTGTAATAGACCAAAGCGAAACTGATATTTGCGTAGCCAGTCAAAATGGTTGAATGGCATAGTAATTGAGTGGCATAGCAAAAAGCACATCCAGTTGTTATTAACATTGAAATAACCTCCAACGGCGACTAAAGGTAGATTAATGAACAAAAAAATAAAACAGCCCGCGTTATCATTCTGGCAGGTGTGGAATGTTAGTTTTGGATTTTTAGGTGTGCAATTCGGTTTTGCGCTACAAAATGCGAATGCGAGTAGAATTCTTTCCGATTTAGGGGCTGATCTTCATTCTCTTTCACTATTTTGGATAGTCGCGCCATTAATGGGGTTAATCGTACAACCAATCGTCGGTTCTGCTTCAGATAGAACCTGGAACCGTTTTGGTCGTCGTAATCCTTATATTCTCTTTGGCGCAATTGCTGCGGCGATAGGCATGGCGTTTATGCCAAATGCACAGATTGCCGTCGCAATTATGGCGCCTATGATCTTCGGCGGCATTATGCTGGCGTTAATGGATGGCGCTTTTAATGTCACTATGCAGCCATTTCGAGCTTTGGTGTCAGATATGGTGCCTTCAGAGCAACGCAATCTGGGCTACTCAATCCAGTCCTTGCTAATTAATATTGGTGCTGTTTGTGGCTCGATTTTACCGTTTGTGTTAACTAATGTGATTGGTCTGGATAATACTGCAAAAGCGGGAGAGGTTGCGCCATCAGTTATCTGGGCATTTTATCTTGGTGCTACGGCGCTGTTTGGTTCGGTATTATGGACTGTTTTTAGAACCAAAGAATACTCACCGAAACAATATAATGCTTATAAAGGTATAGATGAAACAGAACTCAACAAAGAGCTTGCAGTTCAAAAGTCTCTCGCTGAGAAACTGTCAGGCTTTTTTAAACTATTAATCGGTATGCCGAAAACGATGAAGCAATTGGCTGTGGTACAATTTTTTTCCTGGTTTGCGTTGTTTATTATGTGGGTTTACACCACGCCTGCTATTACGCAATATATCTGGGGAGTTGAAGCTAAATGGTTCGATCCGGATTACCTGACATCTGTTGGTACCATTCCCGCAGAAATTGCGGCGGCAAAAGGTGCTGCCGGCGACTGGGTAGGAATTATCTTTGCTGCTTATTCGTTGTTTGCGGCGATATTTTCGATTCTGTTAACTCGTATTGCAAATCTGTTCGGTCGTAAACTGACTTACTCGGTTTCCCTGTTACTTGGTGGCATCGGGTACATCAGTTTTCTGGCATTTCAAAACTCAGAAATTGTCCATGTCAACTTGTTGGTCACTGAAGTCGATGTTCCCAAAGGCGCAATTGGATTATTGTTTCCTATGGCCGGTATTGGGATTGCATGGGCGGCAATTTTAGCGATGCCTTACGCAATTCTTTCTGACTCTTTACCGGCAGCTAAAACCGGTGTTTATATGGGAATATTCAACTTCACCATCGCTGCGCCGCAAATTCTGTCGGGAATAATTGCTGGTCAAATTCTAGCGCATATTTTTGATAATCAAGCGATTAACATTATTGTCTTAGCCGGCGTGTTTATGATTCTAGGGGCTATTTCTGTTTATTTTGTTAGAGATGAGTCAGCGGAAAAGTTAATCGCTGAAAAGGAGTTAGCGGGGGCCTGATTGGTTAATCGAGGTGTTTTACTTTAATTGTTTCAACAGCTAAATATTTAAAGATCATAAATAATGAAAAAAACAAAAAAGCTACTGCTAAAAATTACAGGTTTATTAGTTACTACCGCTTTGATCAGTTGTCAGGATAAGGCTGACAATGAGTCTCGAATTATGGAGCGAGTATCTTTACAGACCGAGTCTTTTTACGGCACCTTAGAACCTTTTGCGAGTAATGCCGTTTATTTCTTGATGACTGACCGGTTTGTTGATGGTGATCCTGAAAATAACTTCCCCAATCAAGGTGGTGATAATCCAACTTTTCAGAACACTTTAGTCGGGCCTAATGGACAGGTTGCTAACGTCGGTTATATGGGAGGCGATTTTCAAGGCATTTTAGATAACGCTGGTTATATTAAGGACCTTGGTTTTGGTGCCATCTGGCTGACACCAATTGTCGATCAACCCGATGAGTCTTTCGCCGGTGGTGAGCCGATAGCATTTGGCCGTGCTTTTCGTGATGGTGGAAAGACCGGATATCATGGATATTGGGGCGTCAACTTTTTTAAAACGGATGAGCATCTACCATCGAAAAATTTAGACTTTAAACAACTGACTCAGCAGCTGCGCGAAAAATATCAGATTAAGACGGTTTTAGATATCGTTCTAAATCATGGTTCACCGGCCTATACGATGAAGCCAAAACAACAGCCAAAGTTTGGTCAATTATTTGATAAAGATGGGCGTTTAATTGCTGATCAACAAAACCTCGACCCTGAAAAACTTTCTGATGATAACCCGTTGCACCGATTTTATAATAAGTCTAACGATATATTACAATTGTCGGATTTTAACCAGGATAATCCAGAGGTACTCGACTACTTTAGCGAAGCATATCTTTACTGGATAACTCAAGGCGCAGATGCGTTTCGAATTGATACCATCAAACATATGCCGCATTCATTCTGGAAAGCCTTTAGCGATAGAATAAGAGACAAGCACTCTGAATTTTTTATGTTTGCGGAAAGTTACTCCTTTGACGCCGATTTTATTGCGGAACATACTTTGGACAAAAATGGTGGGATAAGTGTACTGGACTTTCCCGGTCGAGAATGGATGACAAAAGTTTTTGAAAACAAAAACTCTGACTTTAGCGAACTGACAAATTACCTACACCTGGAAAAAGGTCCTTATAAAAATCCTTATGAATTGATGACGTTTTACGATAATCACGACATGTCTCGGATGAATGCTGATGATAACGGTTTTATCGATGCCCATAACTGGCTATTTACCTCACGTGGAATTCCAGTAATTTATTATGGCTCTGAAATCGCATTTATGGCTGGGACTAGCGAGCATGCCGGTAATCGTAATTATCTGGGGCAGGAAAATATCGAGAAAGCAGAGAAACATCCAGTCTATCGAGCTTTGAGCAAGGTCGCTAATATCAGGAAAAACGCCATAGCCTTACAGAAAGGCTTGCAGGTAAATTTAGAGTTCTCAAAAAATAAAGCTGCATTTTATCGTATATTTGAACATGGCGGGAAATATCAGACTGCCCTGGTTATGTTAAACAAGGGTGATACCCCCGTTGAGTTTAATATAGATAAGTATTTAAGTGATGGCCAGTGGCGCGAGGCGTTTTCAAATGAGAAGATAATTGTCAAGGGGTCACTCAAAAGGGTTGTTGAGGCTCATGGCATATCTATTTTATTTTTTGATGCAGCCAATAACAATCAGCAATTAATAGAACGGATGCGGCAGTTAATGGGAAGGGAAAGAGAGGCTAGTAGTCGAGATTAACTTCATAAACTTAGCAAAATTTTCTACTTAATTGCCGGGCAGTGATTTTAACAATTTGTACAAACAACCCAGTTGAATTGCCGAGATAAAAATGACGGAACTCACTGAGAAATATTGAGGTAGCCCTAATTTAGATAGTGCAATGATTGGTTCGGGGCTTGTCCCACCCCAAAAAATTAAGTGTGGTAAATCGAAAAATATCGGTAGCACGCTATAAAGTAGCAAGTCGTAGTGCAAGAGCGCTCCTGCAACGGACACCGCCAGACCTATTCCTTTTGGCTTGAATATATAGATGAATAACAGTGATATTACTGAAAGTAATGAATTAAGACCGCTCCCTGATAACGCTATTATACTTGAGTCAAATTCTGTTATTGGCTTATATTCTTCCTGTTTTAAATCTATGTACTTTTTCCAACCTGGAATCTCACTAGCTTTTGAGGAAATGGCAGGAGGTGCCTGAATTCCTCCAAATGCGACTACTCCTTTCGGCCAGTTCTTTTTATAGGGAGAACCTATGTTAGGGTGTAATTCGTAGCCAGGCCAAATGTAAACTGTCAGGGTTTGATTACTAACCAGCTTAGCACCCAGGACATGCCCATACTCATGAATCACAACAGACAAATAGATAAAAACAGGTATCGCAGAACAAGACGCGAAAAATCTTAAACTAAGCGGCTTTAATTTAAGTGACTCTAATTTAAATGACTCTAATTTAAGTGATATAGCTGCTCTCCTGATGGAAAAAATTAACAATTAGGACTGTGTTTATAAAACTAAGTTCATGGTCATTTTTTCCAAATCGAGTTAAAGCTGCGCTATATCATCTTAAAATAAAACCGCAATTTGATAAGTGGCTAACGCCACCAAAATAAATCCCGTGCTGCATCAACTGAATCATCATTGTTTAGAGTAACAACCTGTCCCATTTTAGGGGTTAACAAATCAATCCAGTCTCGGTTTGCAATTTCGACCATTTGCTCAAAGGGATCTGTCCAACTATGAAAAGCCAGGTCAAATGTGCCATTGTGAATCGGTAATAGTTTTTTACCTTTTAAATCTTTGTGCGCTTGGGCAGATTCAGTTGGGCTCATGTGAACCTCTGACCAATCTTTATCATAAGCGCCTGTTTCGAGCATCGTTAGATCGAATGGGCCGTATTGATTTCCTATTTCCTTGAACCCGTCAAAATAGCCGGTGTCACCGCTGAAAAATAAGTTGCTTGATTCCGATTTAATTACCCATGAACTCCATAAAGTTTTATTGCGGTCGCTGATTCCTCGGCCGGAAAAGTGTTGTGCGGGTGTTGCAGTAATTTTGGTGCCTTCAATTTGAATTGATTGCCACCAATCTAGCTCGGTTACTTTATCTGGATTAATTCCCCAGTCGATCACTTGTGCAGAATTTCCAAGTGGCATGATAAAGTGCTTCACTTTATTAGCTAGTTGCTTGATGGAGTACTCGTCAAGATGGTCATAGTGATTGTGTGAAATGATCACGCCATCAATTTCTGGAAGATCGTTAATGCTAATTGGCGGTTGATGAAATCGCTTAGGACCCATAAATGAAAATGGTGAAGCTCTCTCGGAAAATACTGGATCGATCAACCAAAACTGTTTGTCTAATTTTAATAGAATGGTTGAATGACCTAATCGAATGATAGATGTTTTATCGCTGGGAAGTTGTTCAAGTTGCGTGTCAGAAATCGATTCTAAAGGAATCAATTTGTCGGGTGCCGTGTTTTGCTTTTTTTCGAATAAAGAACGCTTCACTATTCTGAACAGGCGACTAAAACTGAATTCGTCTACCATTTTTTGATTAGTGAATTTTCCTGCAGCGTTATACTGTGAGGAAGTTAAATAAGGGGCGTCATTTTCGACGGTTACTGCGTTAAGAGAAGAGATAGTCATGGCTATGGTGCCTCCAAGTAGCAATATAAATGTGGTGATTTTTCGACGTCTTATTAACAACCCTAACTGCTTAAAACTGCGCTTCTGGTTGCTTCCTTTGGTATTTTGTCTATCGGGTTTGCTCATAAAATTACACTAGCTCAAGTAAACTGTACGGTGTAGTTTACTTTTTGTTTGCGAAAAAGTAAACTGCTTAGTGTAAAAAAATGTGTTACAGTGAGTATTAATTGATGAAACTAAAATTTAGTTGTTGAAAATCATGAAGTTAACTGAAAAAAAGAAACAGCAGATTATATTGGCATCTGTTCAGGAGTTCCGTGAGAAAGGTTTTTCAGGAACAAGCATGGACAATGTCGCGCAGCGTGCGGAGGTTTCCAAGCGAACGGTTTACAATCATTTTGCCAGCAAAGACGAGCTTTATATGGGTATTGTTAAGTATATGTTTGGCTTGATCGCAGAAACTTCTCCACAACCTTATGAAAACGGTATTCCTCTGCGAAAACAGCTTGAGGCGATCGCACGGGTGAAAATAAACCTGTTTTCATCTGACGAGTTTATCGGACTTTCTCGTGTAGTTATGCCGGAAGCTTTACAGAATCCACAACGAATACAACACGCAATGGAACAAATGTCAGCGATTGAGTCGGATATGTATAACTGGTTTGATTCTGCGATTGCTGAAGGTGAGCTAAATTTATCCTGTGGTGAAGAAGCCTGCAGAAAATTTATGGGGCTGGTAAAAATGGAATCCTATTGGCCCAGGCTGCTAAAAGGTAAAGAGTCTCCAACCGAGCAAGAAGTTGAAGATATGATTGAAGAGTCGGTTGGAATGTTCCTATGTTATTACCAGAAGTGAGGTTGACTCAACAAATAAGCATTTCTTTCTTTTAATAACTGCGTTATAAATAGCGGTTGATTTCATTTTTAAGTAATGGAATTAAGGCAAAGTGAGCATAGGGCTTAGTGTCATTGATTAATTTCACTGATTAATTTTGCAGTCACTCGGCATCGAAGCTCATAATCATTAAACAATAACCTATTAATAATATGAAAGGATGTGTTATGCCTCAACCACTATCTGTGAGTTTTACTTTCAACAATGGGACGATTACCTGCGCGAACCCTTCGGTAACCGCGCAAAAAGGCCAAGATATTACTTTTTCGATGAGTAACGATTCGCCAACACCGCTAAACAATTCAACAACTGTTAAAGATTGGGGACTGTATTTCAATAATCCTTTTTCGTTGGCTGATGAACAAAAATATGCTTTTGGTGATGTCAGTAAAACTGGCACATTGCAAGTTCAAACTGATGGTGCAGTTAATGTGCCTGCTTATAACTCTTACATCGTTTATGTACAAACTGAAGACGACGTTTATCATGTACTAGACCCGATGATTGTTGTATCAGATGGTGATGACGATGATTAGAGTAAGTCGAATATGGCTCACTTTTTGTTGTTTAGAAAAGTGATTTTTTTACGCCAGCTCGATTCGAATAACTTTTGAAATTCTGGTTCGTCTATCAGGCTTTGCTTTGGGTATCCCTGTAAAAGAGCCTTGTTTATCCAATCAATAGAGGTTTCGTATTGGCCGCACAGCGTAAAAATCTGGGCTGCCAATACCTTATGATAAGAATCGTTAATATTATCAATCAATTCCATTTCTCTTAAAGCTTCTTTTACTTTTCCCATTTTGGCTAGTAGCATTGCCTTGGTAATCTTGTACAGTCTTTTATTCGGTTGTTTAGACATTTTAAGCTTAAGAAGATTCAATGCCTTGTAATAGGCGCTATTTGCTGATTTTGCATCTTTTTTCCAGCGGTAAGAATCTCCCAGGTTGTGCCAAAATTTGTGGTTTTTTGGGTTTAAATTGACCGCTAGTAAAAAGTTTTTTATTGAGTCATCATAATTTTTTTGATAAAACTGAACTGTGCCTAAGTTAGAGTAGTTATTTCCTGTTGCTTCAATTTTAATTGCTTCCGTAAAAGTTTTTAGTGCATTTTTGTAGTCTCCGCGACTCATTTGTATAGCACCGTTAATTTGATAGGCAACATCATTGTTAGGCGTTAGCTTTTGTAACATACTATAGGCGCTTTCAGCTTTATCAAGTTGATTTGTCCTGTAGTAGAATACTGCAAGGTAATTCCAAACTATCCAGTTTTCGTTTATTTCCAAGGAGCGTAGATAAGTTTGTTCTGCTTTGTCTAGTTCTCCGTTTCGTTTGTAAATTTTGGCCAAACCAAAGTAAGCGATCGCATTGTTACTATCCATTTTGATTGCCTTCTGATAGCTTTGCATCGCCTTATCAAATTCCGTCTTTGCATATAAAACATTCCCTAAAATGGAATGGCTTAACGAGTGTTGTGGTGCTAAATTAATTGCTCGTTTTCCATAGATTTCGGCTTGCTCTAACCATTCTGCACCATTTCGTATTTTGGCGGCTCGAATATAGGCTCCCGCCAGTTCCCTTGTCGCTTCGAGGAAGCCTGTGTCTATTTCAACAGCTTTTTCAAAAGCCGAAATCGCCTTATCTAGGTTATCCTTATAATCATACCGATAAAGGTAAGCTAATCCTTCTAAATAGCTCTGATAAGCTTCTGACCCATTCGTTAATGGCTGGTTGAGTCTAGCTTGCAAAGTATTCGAAACCGACCAATCCAACAAATTCAAAATAGAATCTCGAATTTTAGATTGCCACTTAAACACTTCATTTACTGGAATATCATGTACGATTGAGTGCAGTAATTTTGAATCTTTTGCGTTGAGAATAGAAATATTTAAACGCCTGATGTTACCAAGATGCTGAATTGACCCGCTAAGAATCAGTTCAGGGTTGTATTTTTTATAAATTGCTTCAGCGCTGGTGTCTTTGAGTTTTCTTAGTTCTGTCGAGGGGATCACCCAGGTATCCTTATTTTCCTGACCCACTAAAGCAAGCTCATTACTCAGACTGATTGAAAGACCTCGTGAAAATACATCCAGTGCGGGATCTCCGCTGATATTATCGAAAGGTAAAATTGCAATGGTTTTTCCATTGAGTAAAATATTTTCCCGCGATATAGGAGTTGGTTCTCGTAAAATTTGAGGGGTAGTGATAACCGCTACAGCGGCTAAGCTGGCCAATGGAATCAGACGCCAGGAAGTGAACCAATATCGCCATCCGCCGCGCGAGCGGCGATTTTTTTCTTCTCGCTCAGCTTCCAGTAATGTCAATTCTATTTCTGCCATCGATTTTGGACGTTGCACAGGGTCTTTATTCAAGCATTGTTGAATAAGTCGCTCGATAACTTTTGGAATTTTATGTAGCGACTTTTCCTTTTTAGATTCTCCGTCGTTGGAGTTAGGACGAAACTCTGGCGTATGCGTTCGTATTGCTTCTAAGGTCAGTTCCGGTTGTTTTTTATAGAAAGGGTGATTACCGTAAAACATCTGGTATAAAATAATTCCAAACGCAAACACATCGCTACTAGTCGTTAATTTTCGTCCACGAGATTGTTCCGGCGACATATAACATAGCGTTCCACGCAATTCTGCTGCGGGACTGATTGTTTCACTGGTTGAAGTTTGATTGGTTCGATCTAAAGTTGAATCGCTATTTAACGACGCATTTTCAAGGTTCTGTTTTGTAGCGTTTGTTTGTTGCGAAAAAGACGATATTTCTGCAATGCCAAAATCAAGTATCTTTACCCGCGGTTCACTGGCGCGAATCATGATGTTGGTTGGTTTGAGATCTCGATGAATAATTCCAGCTTTGTGTGCGCTAGCTAGCCCTGCTGCAATCTGTCGAGCATACGACAGCTTTTGCTGTGAAGATAACTTGGTGAACTGGTTACCCTCTCCTTGACTTGAAACTAACGGAGCAAGAAAGCGATCGAGCGTTTTTCCCTCTATCCATTCCATCGCGATAAAACAGTTATCTTTGTTGCGTGCGACGTCATAAATCGTGACAACATTGGGGTGATTTAGCGCGGATGCTAACCGAGCTTCATCTAACATGTTCTCTCTGATTTGCCGGGTAACGCGTTTATTACGAAATATTTTTAGCGCGATTAATCTGTTAAGTTGTGTATCTCTGGCTTTATAAACAATTCCCATCGCACCTTCGCCAACCTTTTTGACGATTTGAAATGGGTGGCCAGACTCCATTCCCGATTGGGTATTTGAACCATCATCCTTGTCTTCGCGTTTATGTGTAGCGGTCAGAACAAATGATTGTGGATTCGGCAGGGTGATGGAACCATCGCTATTGAGTTTTTCATCACTCAAATTTAATCGTGGTTTGGTGGTTAAGTCTGGTGTAAAACGGGTTTGAGTTTGGTCGATATCATCTCCATCGTCATACTGGGATGAAAAAGTATTCGATGGAGAAGTATTCGATGAAGAAGTACTTAAAGTCATCATCTGACCTTCTGCGATGAGTTCTTCTCCGCAACTATCACAAAAAAAGTTAAGCGGAGAGTTACTTTGCTGGCATTTTTTACAATTCATCGGTGGAAATTTAAATTGAGTTGATTAGTCTGTTAAGGTGATATCTGGAATGTGAGTATTTAAAGACTCTAGCGATTTTTTGGTAGAGACGTGTACACGGTCACGTCCCGCACGCTTGGCGAGATACATGGCAGCATCTGCCTCTTCAATAAATCGGTAGGGCATGGTACCCAGTGAGGCCTCATATTCGACGATACCAAAACTTGCGGTTACTGAAACACGAATACCATCATTTTGAATTTCTAAGTTCGCAATGTCTTTGCGCAAACGCTCGGCGTAGCGAAGCGCGCCTTCTTCGTTGGTTTCTGTTAGCAGGAAGATAAATTCTTCTCCGCCTAGTCGACCCACAACGTCGCTCTTTCGCGCTGTCATACTAAGCAAGTTGGCAACTTCTCTGAGCACCTGATCGCCGCAATTGTGGCCATAAGTGTCATTAATATTTTTAAAGTGATCAATGTCCAGCAAGATCAGACAACAGGTTGAAGCATATCGTCTGGATTGATCCATCGCTTGCTTAATTCGTTCTTCGAAAAATTTTCGTGTATATAAACCCGTTAAATCGTCGGTGATAGCCTGGCTGTAGTGCATCGCACTTTTAAGTGCTGTGCCTAAGTGAATTTGCAGCGATTGTAAGAAAGGCTTTTGTTCTTCATTGAAACAGCTGGCTTTGGTTTGACTATCAAGATAAATAACGCCGAGGGTCCGTTCGCCATAGCTCAGGGGTATGACAACTGCACTTTTGATGGAAAATTTATGGATACTAAATGCCTGGTTTAGTGAAATTTCGTTACATGTGTCTTCAATCAAAACGATTTCGTTTTCGTCGTAACAGCGCCTGGCAACGGTTTGACTATATAAATCATTGTTGTCCAGTGCTTGAGTTTCTTCATCAAATTGATAGTGATAAGTCGCTGAAGGAACTAATTTTCGATGTTGCTCATCAAATTTAAGTATGAATCCGCGATCAGCTTTTAACACATTGGCGATTGGTGGCAGGATCTGCGCGAGAAAATCCTGATAAATCGGTGTTTGGTTTAGCATCAAGTGAATATTGTGTATGACTGTATTCTGTTCTACCCATGAAGTGACCAATTGTTCCGTTTTGTTAAAGGCCTTCTCGATGACTTTTTGCTGTTCGATGACTTGTTGCTGTTCTTCCGGGGAATAGTTATTCGTGGGCTGTTGATTGAGAATATTCAATGTTTGCTGCTTCAGCTCTTTTATCGAAGCGGGTAGGTTGGTTGCTGAAAACTCTTGAGTCAAGCGTCCCAGCCATTTTTCGGGTCGGACGATTTCAAGCTTTATGGCTAGATTCCCCAGTCGAATTTCAACATCGGACTGGATCAGAATCGAGTTTTCGGGGCCGATAGCAATATGGTCGACGTAAGTCCCAAAACGCGAATTAAGGTCTTGAATTGAGATACCTTGAGGAGTTTGGGTGATTCTGGCGTGTTTGCGCGAAACGCTAGTGTCGGCAAAGATAACGTCATTTTCACGCCCACGCCCAATATAGATAGTCGACTCACCAAGCTCCACCACAGCAGAGACTTCTTTAGTGCCGTCTTTCCATTTCAGGTTGAGTTGAACCGAGTCGCTTAACATGCCAAGTTATCTGAAATCACCAATATAGCCAAGGATACTACACAGAAATCTCTGTTAACTGAAGTGATTTGCTTTGATTGGAATATATTTTTAGGTTCAATATCAGGGAGTTGTAGCTCGAATTACGGAATATTCAAGGGGAAAGCTTTATAGAAAGTACTCTGACCAATTGCAAAGCGACGGCAAATACCGGCGAGGCTACAGCCTGATTCTTGCTCTTTCAAGATCTTGATTGTATGTTTTTCTGAATAGCGTTTAAGTAATGTAATTCAAAAAACGACAATCAATTTTTCCCACCACAAGATTCTCTAACTATCAGCTTCGCCGGTAACATAGTTGTCTCGACTTGCTTTTCATTAATTCTGTCCAACAAGGTCTCAACTAAAACTTCACCAGCTAATTTAGTATCTTGTTGAACGGTTGTGAGAGTAGGGCGGATGAATTCTGAGAGCGGAATATTATCGTAGCCGACCACTGCGATATCGGTCGGGATTTCCATGCCTCTTTCTCGCAAAGCTTTTACCACGCCAATTGCGATTAAGTCGCTGGCGCAAAAAACTGCGTCGAATGGTTGTTTAAGGGCAAGTAATTGTAAAGCTGCTGCATATCCTGATTGTTCTGTAGTGATTGCTTCAATTTGTAGTTTTGCATTCACTTTCAATCCAGCTTTTTCGATTGCGTGACAGGAGCCGTTGTATCGATCAAAAAATTCAGGGCAGTGTTTGGAAGCACCACCAATAAAAGCAATATTTTTGCGGCCTGATTGAATTAAATGTTGAGTGACATCGAATCCGCCCTGAAAATTATCGCAACCGATCGAAATTCCTGGTTGTCCTTCCTTCACCGCTCCCCAGCGAACAAAATGAGTCCCTTGTGACTCAAGTTGAATCAGCTTCTCTTCGTAGTCAGTGTAATCACCATATCCAAGCAAAATAATGCCGTCTGCTTTGTGGCAATCTTCATAGTCAGCATGCCAATCGTCCTCAAGCTCTTGAAACGACACCAGGAGATCATAGCCTTTTTGTGTGCAAGCACGAGTGATGCTTCCAAGCATGGAGAGGAAAAACGGATTAATCTGAGAGTCGTCGCTGGTTGGATCCTGAAATAAGAGTAGCGCGATTGTACCGCTTTGTTGAGAGCGAAGATTGCTCGCATTTTTATCGACTTTGTAGTTGAGTTCTTTTGCAATCGCGTGAATTCTTGCACGAGTCTCTTCATTGACCAGCGGGCTATTGCGTAAAGCTCGCGACACCGTTGACTGGGAGACCCCAGCATGGTGCGCGATGTCAAATGAAGTGGCTTTACCTTTCAAATGAAACTCCTGCTAAAAACCAATTGATAAATTTTAAAGGCTGCTTATTTTAAAGATTACTTATTTTTAAAGGCCGGGTAAAAGCCGATTTGGGTAAAAATACTGTCAGCCAATATACTCTAACTGTGGTTTTGATAAAAGTAGGCTAGCCTGACTCACAATTAAAGTTTTGACAAATCAATAATGACACCGGTATCATAATTTATCATATCATGATTGGATTGCGTAATAAAAAAGCCAAATCATATTGTTTGTAGTAGTTTATGAGCCAGCGACTTTAAGTAGATGGTTTATTCACACGACTGTTACGGGTCTGCTCAACAAAATTTGAAGATATAGTCGAAAAAAATCGTTATTAGAATGATCATTGAGAATATAACTTATGCAACAATTAAATAATCATTGCCCTTATATTGTGGCGGATATTGGCGGTACTAACGCCCGATTTGGCCTGGTCACAACTTTTAATAAGGAAAATCAACAGTTTACAGTTGAAAATCAGCAAACCTATCCCAGCGCTGAGTTCGATGGAGTAGAGCAGGCTGTGGCGTGTTACAGGGAAACATTAGATGAAAAATCGATTGAAGGGGCATGTTTGGCGGTGGCTGGGCCGGTTGCGGGAGAACGCATTCGACTCACCAATCTGAATTGGGATATCTGCGTACCGTCCACCAGGCGAAAACTCGGTTTTTCGAATTTACAGATAATCAACGACTTTGCTGCATACGCGTACGCTATTCAATATCTTGAGCAAGGTCATTTGCGTACCATTAACCAGGGAAATGGTATCAAAGGGAGCCCTATCGCTGTGCTTGGCCCTGGTACCGGGTTTGGCGTCGCTGCTTTGGTGACTCAAAACCATCGGGTGAATGTGTTAGCGTCAGAAGGCGGACATATGTCATTGGCGGCAAACACCGCGCTTCAGGCGGCAATTAAGGAACAGCTTTCGCGAAAATATTCACTGGTTTCGGTAGAGCGCGTTTTTTCGGGGCCTGGGCTGCGTCATTTATATCATGCGTTAGCCGCGGTAGAGGGACGGACAGCCCGTCAGTTGTCGACTGCCGAAATCAGTCGGCATGCATTGGCCGGCACCGATGAAATGTGTCAACGAACGCTTGCGTTATTTTGTTCCTGGCTCGGCGGTGTTACTGGCGACTTAGCGTTAGCGCTCGGTGCTCGCGGAGGCGTATTTCTTGGTGGCGGGATATTGCCGAGAATTGCAGATTTTCTTATCGACAGTGATTTTAAGCGAGCTTTCAGGGCAAAAGATCAAATGAGCCACTATCTGGAAGACATTCCTGTCCAGCTGGTTACTGAAGGCAACTCTGCGTTGTTAGGGGCTGCCGCCTGGTTCAGGAATTCATTTGAGCATTAAATTCCGGCTGATCTTTCCTAATGGCGGTTGTTACCTGCCGTCTGGTGAATCGAGATGTTCTTGGCTTTCATTGACTTAGACCGCGCTTTAAGGCACATTTTGATCGATATACTGATTGGTGTATTACACAAATTTGAGCTCATGAAATGACTCGCAGAGTAACCTTGTAAACAACACTGATCTGAAATAGGTCTGTTATCGCGGTTTGATAAAGGAAATAAAGTTGCAAAAAGTCACTATCAATGTTGTCGCTAAACACGCAGGAGTGTCTAAGAAAACGGTTTCAAGGGTGCTTAATGACGAGCCCAATGTAAGTCAATCAACCAAGCAAAAAGTAACAGACGCATTTAATGAACTAGGTTACCGACCGAGCCCCCAAGCCAGAGGACTGGCAACCAATCAATCATTCTTGATCGGTCTGGTTTATGACAATCCCAATAAAAGTTATGTTTCAGATATTCAAACCGGCGCACTAGAGATTTGCGATAAAAATGGGTACCACCTGTTAATTCATCCTACCGACCATGAAAGTGAACAATCACTAACTGGGATTGATAGTTTGATTACTGAGTCGCGTCTTGATGGCTTGGTGCTGACTCCACCTTTTTCTGATATGAAATCTTTGCTTGAAATGCTCGATAGCAGAAAAATTGCATATGTGAGAATTGGTGCAACGGTAATGGAATCGGACTCTCTGTGTGTGATTAGTAATGATGTTCAGGCGGCTTACCAGATGACGCGTTACCTGATCTCATTAGGTCATGTGCAGATAGGCTTTATCAAAGGGCATATCGACCATAACGTCTCTGAACAGAGGTTTCAGGGGTACTGTAGTGCGTTAGAAGAAGCTGGTATCGAAATTAATTCGGATTACATTCAACAGGGAGACTTCCGATTCACCAGCGGAGAGGATTGCGGCAGACGGTTGCTGGGCTTGGCTAGCCCACCCACTGCGATTTTTGCGAGTAATGATTATATGGCAGCCGGCGTGCTCAAAGTAGCCAGTCAGCGGCGAATTATGATTCCCCATGAGTTATCGGTAGTCGGCTTTGATAATGCACCTATTTGTGAGTATTTGTGGCCGTCGTTAACGACGATAAAGCAGCCCGTCAGAGCAATGGCCTCTCAAGCGGTCAATATTTTGATAGAAAACATCCGAGAAAAAGGGTCAAGTCACGAAAAAAGGCAACTCGACGGTGAGCTAATCGTCAGAGAATCGAGTGCGCCATTAAGAGTTTGATTGTCTACTAAAATCAGATCTACTAATTCACTTTACTAATCCGTTTCATTAATCCCTTTCGCTTGGTACTTCGACAAGTGTTCTCGTTATCGATTTTATTGATTGCTAATTGACACCGGTGTCAGTATGTGCGTTAATTAAACCAGAGCGAAAACCTTTGCTCGTTATCAATTATCAACCGAGAGAGTCTTGTCGAGGCGAAAGAAGAAAGAATGTCTGTATCTGGTCAAAGTGGAAAAAGTACGAAAGCATCAGTCGGAAACAATCAGTCAGCCGCACGAAAGGAAATATCGCGTATAACTCAAAATATTATTGAGAAGAGTAAGCCATTTCGATCGGATTATTTGCGACGAATGGCTGGTCAGGAAGAACATAAGCCCGCTCGTGCGACATTGGGTTGCGGTAACCTTGCACATGGTATGGCTGCGTGTAGTGAGAACGAAAAAAAGCTATTGGCGGCGGAACATGCGCCGAATTTAGCCATCGTTAATTCGTACAATGATATGTTATCTGCACATCAGCCTTATCAGTCTTATCCCGAGCTAATTAGAAAGACCGCTATTCGCGCAGGCGCTACAGCGCAGGTTGCCGGCGGCGTTCCCGCGATGTGCGATGGCGTGACCCAGGGCCAGTCTGGCATGGAGCTGTCTTTATTCAGCCGGGATTTAATCGCTATGGCAACCGCTGTATCGCTTTCCCATAACATGTTCGACGGCGTTCTATGTTTAGGGGTTTGTGACAAAATAGTCCCCGGTCTTCTAGTCGGCGCTCTCAGTTTCGGTCATTTGCCCACCGTGTTTCTGCCAGCGGGGCCCATGACGACCGGTCAGAGCAACAGTGATAAAGCAAAAGTACGTCAGGCATACGCAGAAGGAAAGGTGGGCCGCGCAGAATTATTGGCATCAGAAAGCCACTCCTATCATGGACCAGGCACTTGTACCTTTTATGGTACTGCCAACAGCAACCAAATGCTGATGGAGATAATGGGATTGCACCTGCCGGGGAGTTCCTTTGTACCACCTTATACAAATTTAAGAGAAGCCTTAACTATTGCCGCAGTCGACAATTTAGTTTCGCAACTTAACGGCAATTCTCAGGCGATTCCACTAGCAAAAATTGTCAGCGAAAAGACCATTGTTAACGGTATTGCCGGATTGCTATCAACCGGCGGCTCAACTAATCATGCCATTCACCTGGTAGCAATCGCGAGAGCTGCAGGTATCAAAATTGACTGGCAAGACATGGCTGAGTTATCGGAAGTCGTTCCGTTGCTTTGTCGCATTTATCCTAACGGTAGTGCCGATATCAATCATTTCCATGCGGCCGGTGGAATGGGGTTTTTAATGCGGGAGCTGAGTGATGCTGGACTGCTCCATCAGGACGTTTTTACCATTTTAGGAGAAGGTCTTGAGTCTTATTTTAAAGAACCCGAGTTAACGCAAAACACCAGTGCCGATATCTACCGAGACAAAACTGATGTGAGCTTATCGCAATTTAATGTTCGTTGGAAAAACGTCAGTCGAGAAAGCCTCGACGATACAGTGTTAAGACCTGCGAATCATTCTTTTAGTGAGCAGGGCGGGCTAAAACTGCTTACCGGAAATTTAGGACGTTCAGTGATTAAAGTGTCGGCAGTTGCACAACAGCATCAGGTTGTCGAAGCGCCGGCAGCAGTATTTCATTCGCAAGAAGATTTCGAGAAAAGTTTTAAAAATGGCGAGCTCAATAAAGATTTTGTTGCGGTCATTCGTTTTCAAGGCCCCAAAACAAATGGAATGCCAGAGTTGCATAAGCTAACGCCTTTGTTGGGTGTTCAGCAAGATAAAGGATATCAAGTGGCGATTGTCACTGACGGCCGTATGTCTGGTGCTTCAGGGAAAGTTCCTGCTGCCATTCATATGATTCCGGAAGCGAGTGATGGCGGCGCAATTTCAAAAATTGTAGACGGTGATGTCATTCGATTAGATGCGCAAAAAGGCGAGTTGAATATTTTAGTCGACCAATCCGAATTTGAACAAAGAGAAAGGGTGTCAATCGACAATCTGGATTCTGATTTTGGTGTCGGCCGAGAATTATTTGGTGCTTTTAGAGAGCGGGTTGTTTCGGCGGAACTGGGGGCATCAGTTTTTTGAACCAGTTTTTCCCTGAGAGCAATGTAATGAATTGGAGTAATAATGAAGCAAGTATTTGATTTAGTGATTTTCGGCGGCACGGGTGATTTGTCGATGCGAAAATTATTACCAGCAATGTATCGCGCATACCATCAGGGTCATTGCTCGGAAGACTCGCGCATTTTGGTGTGTTGTCGTAAGCCTAGTGATTTTGAAGTACTACCCGAGCGAATTGAAGAAGCGTTGAAAACTTTTTTAGATGCCGAAGAGTTCGATTCTTCGCGCTGCAATGCTTTTATGTCAATTGTTGAACCGGTAATGCTGGACCTGACAAATCTTGAGCAGGGCTGGACGCAATTCTCCGATTTGTTTGAAGGCAGGGAAGAATACATCCGCCTGTTTTACCTGGCCGTCATGCCGTCGATTTATGGTGCTTGTTGCGAAAATTTGTCGACCAAAAACCTGATTACGCCCAATTCCAGAATCGTTGTCGAGAAGCCCTTGGGATACGACCTGGATTCGGCAGAGAAGATTAATGAAACAATGGCGCGTTACTTTCAGGAAGAGCAAATCTATCGAATTGATCATTACCTGGGAAAGGAAACAGTACAAAACCTCCTGGCGTTGAGGTTCGGTAACTTCCTGTTCGAAAATATCTGGGACTCTAAGGCGATAGAACATATTCAGATTAGCATCAGTGAACAAGTCGGACTCGAAGGAAGGGCGGGGTTTTACGATGAAGCAGGCGCAATGCGAGACATGGTACAAAATCACTTACTGCAACTTTTGTGTCTGGTTGCAATGGAGTCACCGAACAAACTCAGGGCAGAGGATGTTCGCGTTGAAAAAATAAAAGTACTCAGAGCGCTTAAACCTATTTTGCCCGAAGATATGGAGTCGTCGGTTGTCCGAGGCCAGTATGTGAGTGGACAGATTGATGGCGAAAAAGTGCCAGGGTATCTTGATGAACTAGAGAGCTATCAAAGTAATACCGAAACATATGTCGCGATTAAAACTTTTATCGAAAACTGGCGCTGGGCGGGTGTCCCATTTTATTTGCGCACAGGAAAGCGTTTAAAGAAACGAAGTGCAGAAATTATCGTGCAGTTTAAAAACGTCACCCATAATGTTTATGGTTCGAAAGAAAAAAATCTGGAACCCAACAGGTTAATTATTCAGTTACAACCTGAAGAAAAAATTCAATTAGTACTGATGGCTAAGGCGATTGGCGAACACGGTGAGAAGAAAAGTGAAAATGAAGATTTATCTTCATCGCTCGAAAGCAAAGAAAACTTAAAACCAATTACACTCAACCTCGATTTTTCTCAAGAATCGATTCCATTTAAATCTTCAGCTTACCAGCGATTATTAATTGATGCGATTCATGGCAACTCAACATTATTTATTCATCGCGATGAAGTCAGGGCTGCCTGGAAATGGGTTGATCCAATTATTGAAAGCTGGAAATCGTCTGCGGTTCCACCGGAATTTTATAGTGCGGGAAGTTGGGGACCAACTAAAGCGAATGAGCTATTTGAAAAACGAGAACAGAGTTGGATTAACATCGCTGAAAATAAAACGAGTACCGGCAAAAGTAAATAAACTGGAGAGAGAATAGATGAGATTAGAAGGCAATCAATATGACTAAAGAATTCCTTTGCAATGATAGAGAATCACTTTATTTAAAAGTCACCAAGCGATGTGCATTGCAACTAACGCGAGGAGTGGAAAAACAGGGAAGAGCCAGTATGGTTGTGCCCGGTGGTACAACACCAGCCCCGGTTTTTGAGAAGCTTTCTCACATGTCGTTATTATGGCACAACATATTAGTTGCACCGTCGGATGAACGATGGATAGAGACCACGCACGAGCAAAGTAACCAGTGGTTAATTCAGCAAAAATTACTTGTCAATAATGCGCGAGAAGCGCGTTTAATGCCGTTAAAAAATGAAGCGAAAACTCCGGCAGAAGGAGAAGCGCAGTCTGAATTAAGTATTAGCGAATTACCACAGCCTTTTGATGTCACTCTACTCGGTATGGGAAAAGACGGACACTTCGCTTCTTTATTTCCCGGCGCCCAGCAAATTGGTGAAGCTATGGACCCAGCACAAACTAAAAAGTGTATTGGTATTAACGCCCAAGGATGTCCGGTCGCTGGTGAGTATACACAGCGTATGAGTTTAACTTTGCCGGCTTTGCTCCACAGCCAGTTAATTATTCTATTGATTACTGGTAAAGAAAAACTCGAGGTATTGCGCGGTGCTGGTGGGGAGAAAGATGTGTTGAAACAACCGATAAGTGCACTCTTAAATCAAAGACAAACTCCGGTCGAAGTTTATTGGGCGGAATGATCGAATTAACAACGAGTAATCAGGATTTTGATATGACAGATATGATCGATATTCTCAAACGCGGCCCAGTGATTCCGGTGATAGTTATTGACCGCTTGTCTGATGCTTTACCGCTAGCTTCTGCACTTGTAGAAGGAGGACTAAAAGTCCTCGAAGTGACTTTGCGAACATCCGTTGCTATCGAAGCTGTATCACAAATCAAGCAAGCGTTTCCTGACGTGGCTGTTGGTACTGGTACGGTAACTGATATGTCCACATTGAGAGCATCCATAGAAGTAGGTGCTGATTTTATGGTGAGTCCTGGTGTCACCAGTAGTTTGTTACGTGCTGCAGTGGCAGAAGGAGTCAACCTGTTGCCGGGAGCGTCGACGCCGAGTGAAGCGATGCATTTATTAGAAGAAGGGTATTTGTGTCAAAAATTTTTCCCAGCGGAAGCAGCGGGCGGCATTGAAATGCTTAAAGCATTAGCTGGTCCACTACCACAAATTACTTTTTGCCCAACCGGCGGGATCTCCCTCGAAAGTGCTGATCGCTATCTTGAATTAGCGAATGTTGCTTGTGTGGGAGGAACCTGGATGCTGAATAAAAAAATGATTGAGAAAAAAGACTGGTCAGGCATTAAAAAGTTAGCACAACAGGCAAGTATGGTTGGAACGACCAATAACGACAGCTAGCCGTTTTGTCCTAAGAACGTAGATTAAGTTAAGTGAAAAATATTGCCAATAGCCTATTGGCATCCAATTAAGTTTATCACCTTGTGGGAGGTAGAAATGATTAGAGTTGCTATTAATGGGTACGGTCGAATCGGGCGTAATGTTTTGCGGGCGTTGTATGAGTCGGGCAAAAGAAGCGAAATTCAAATAGTGGCTATTAACGATTTGGGGAGCGCTGAAACGAATGTCCATTTAACACGATACGATTCTGTTCACGGAAAGTTTAATGCAGAGGTTTTATTTTCTGAAAATATCATGAGTGTCAATGGAGATGAGATAGAAGTATTATCAGAAAGAGAACCGAAAAATTTACCCTGGAAGCGCCTGGGGATTGATGTTGTATTTGAGTGTACCGGTGTTTTCAGAAGCAGAGCCCAAGCCAAAACTCATATTGAGGCAGGTGCTCATAAGGTCATTATCTCCGCACCTGGGACCGATGTTGATGCGACTATTGTTTATGGTGTTAATGATGAAGTGTTAAATAGCGATTCTCAAATTATTTCAAACGCTTCTTGTACCACAAATTGTCTCGCACCGATTGCTAAGGTAATTAACGACTCGATTGGTATTGAAAAAGGAGTCATGACAACGGTGCATGCTTATACCAATGATCAAAATTTGATCGATATGCCACACAAAGATCTCTACCGGGCGCGTTCAGCAACAATGTCGATGATTCCAACGAAAACTGGCGCTGCACAAGCTGTCGGATTGGTATTGCCCGAGATGCAAGGGAAACTTGATGGTCTTGCTGTTCGAGTACCAACTGCAAATGTATCACTCATTGATTTTAATTTTATTGCGTCTCGTGAAACGAGTGTTGATGAGATCAACACTTTAATTAAAAACGCCTCAATGGGAAAAATGGCCGGAGTTTTGTACTTTAATGATGAACCCTTAGTGTCAATTGATTTTAACCACAACTCGGCATCGTCCTGTTTTGATGCTTCTCAAACTGGTGTTAACGGTAACCTGGTTAAAGTGATGGCCTGGTACGATAACGAGTGGGGGTTTTCAAATCGAATGCTCGACACTTGTCAGGCATTGATGCAGGTTTGCGAACAACAAATAGAAAGATTGCAAAAGGCTGTTTAACAAGAGAATTTAAAATGCATTTTCCCCGGAATTCTGAAAGTTGGAACGCGCTTCAACAGCATTTTGAGCAAACCAGAAATGTCCATATGCGAGATCAGTTTAATGATAATCGCGCTCGTTTTGAAGAGTTTTCAATTCGATTTAATGACATTTTATTTGATTATTCTAAAAACCGAATTGATACAGAAAC
Source organism: Aliikangiella coralliicola (assembly GCF_007004725.1). Taxonomy (GTDB): domain Bacteria; phylum Pseudomonadota; class Gammaproteobacteria; order Enterobacterales; family Kangiellaceae; genus Aliikangiella; species Aliikangiella coralliicola. Next base: position 575,899 of record NZ_ML660160.1, read on the forward strand.
AATAAACCTGTTAATTCGTTTAGCTAAAGATGCTGGTGTGCCCGAAATGATTGAGAAAATGTTTTCGGGGGAAAAAATAAACCATACTGAAAATCGTTCGGTCCTTCATGTGGCATTGCGCAACCGTTCGAAAAAGCCTTGTTATGTCGATGGCATTAATATAATTCCAGATGTGGAATATGAGTTAGCACGGGTGAAAAAACTCGCCAGGTCGATTCGCGCCAGGGAGTGGTTAGGGGCGACTGATCAACCCATTACTGATGTCGTTAATATCGGCATCGGTGGTTCTCACCTTGGTCCGTTAATGGTGACCGAAGCGCTAAGACCTTACGCACTACACGATCTCAATGTTCATTTTGTTGCGAATATTGACGAGAACCACATTAACGATACCTTGGAAAATCTAAAGCCGGAAACGACGCTTTTTATTATTTCATCTAAGAGTTTTACTACTCAAGACACCATGGTTAATGCTGAGACTGCAAGACAATGGTTTTTGAGTCGCTTGCCCGACGAAAAGCTGCTGGCGAAACATTTCGTTGCGGTCACCGAAAACCAGAAAGCTGCGAATCAATTCGGCATTGAAATTGATAATATATTTAAAATGTGGGATTGGGTCGGTGGACGTTATTCCCTTTGGTCGGCCATCGGACTCTCGATTGTCATATCAATAGGCCCTGAAAATTTTGACCAATTATTGGGCGGAGCATACGACGCTGATCAGCATTTTCGAGACTCTCCATTTGAACATAATATTCCGGTGATTATGGCTTTGCTCGGCATTTGGTACAATAACTTCTATGGTGCCCAGACTACCGCCGTATTGCCTTATGCGCAACATATGCATCGATTTCCTGCTTATTTGCAGCAAGCGGATATGGAAAGTAATGGTAAGTTTATTGACCGCGCGGGTAATCAAATAGACTACTCGACCGGACCGATACTATTTGGTGAAATCGGTATTCCCAGCCAGCATGCGTTTTACCAATTGTTGCATCAGGGAACCAAGTTGGTGCCGGTTGACATTCTTGCGCCGATATTTAACTTTCAAGGCGCTTCAAAGCATCATAATGCATTGATGTCGAACGTCTTCGCGCAGACTGAAGCGTTAATGAAAGGAAAAACAGAGCAAGAAGTTTTGGATGAGCTCTCGATCCAGGGATTATCTGAAGCAGAAATTGAAAAGTTGTTACCTCACAAAGTTTTCCCTGGTAATCGACCAAGTAATACCTTTTTGTTTGAAACCCTTAACCCAAAAACTCTGGGCTCGTTGATTGCGTTATACGAACATAAGATATTTGTGCAGGGCATTATCTGGAACATTAATTCGTTTGATCAGTGGGGCGTTGAATTAGGGAAACACCTGGCAAATAAAATCATGCAAGATATTAATAATCCTGAAGTGGTTTGTGGACATGACAGTTCTACCGATGGATTGATTAATTACTATAAGTCGAGGAAAGTTTAACCTTAGTGTTTTGGTTAGCGTCGTGCCGCCGCCTAGGGTTTTGAATGATATTTTACCAAGACAAAGGATTTAAAGGTTGAGTAAAAACAAAAGCTCAAATCTCCCCTGGCCCTTCTTTTCAAAGAGGGGAATGTAAACTTCTTCGATCCTCTTCACAGCAAATGTATTGAACAATGTGGCAGCAGTCCAAATAGCATCTTTGACAATTGGTATACTTTAACTTAGTTGGCATGTACGATAACCAATAGTTAATACAAAACATCGCGCCGCCGGCGCTTTAAGATTGCCTGGGTTGTAAAGCAAGGGTCACTATTTGATGGAACTTTCAAATGAGCAGTTATTCATAAACAACCAGTTTGTCCGTGACTTGGCGTGGATATTTCAGTCGACGCCCTTGATAAGCTCTGAACACATGAGTTTCGAAAAGGACTTCTCCGATGATGCGTGGCTGAAAGAGCTGGATAGCAATCCTGAGATGCTGGAAGCGCATTTAAAAAATAAAAACCTGAGAATGCTAGGACCATACTTTGAAGGCTTGTGGGAGTTTTATCTCCGCTTTTATCCAGGTAAAAAATTGTTGGCAAAAAATGTTCAGGTTTTTGGCGATAATAAGACCCTTGGCGAATTTGATTTTATTTATTTTGACGAATTGACGCAACAGTACCGACACCTTGAAGTTGCAATAAAATACTATCTGGGCTCCACGGGTATGACTGAAACCGACTCTCATGAAAGCGACTCTTATGAAACCAGCTCTCATGATACAACTTCAATGAGTACCTGGATTGGACCTAATACGAACGACAGATTGGATAGGAAATTTAATAAGCTAGTAATGCATCAATCGAAACTCTCGCAAACGGCGGCGGGGCGCGAAGCATTACTAAAGCTAGGTGTTAAAGACATTAAAAGCGAAATCTGCTTACTTGGATACCTGTTTTATCCTGAACATTATCCTCTCGACTCGCCATTAAATTCGCAAGCTAATCATCATCGAGGACGCTGGTTGAGAATCAGTGATTTAGCCAGTTTTGTCCACCGATCAGACTATTGGTCGGTGCTAGAGAAACCACATTGGCTAGCGCCAATCGTAAGAGAATCGTCGGCTCTTTTATCCAGTAAGGAGGTTGTTGAAAGGCTGACGTTGTTGATTGAAGATAAACAGCACCCTATATTAATTTCTGGCTTTTCCGGATCAGAGGCATTTGCACCGTGCTATGCTAGTGAACAACTGGTTTTTGTTGTTCCCGATAACTGGCCGAATAAATCGAGCTCGGGATAGGATGATACTGTTTGTTGAAACTCGTCGTTTTAGGCTCGCCCCACAGAATTAGCTTTTGTCGGCAATCAAACTGTCGCTGAAAATAAACTCACGAAAATTATTTTCGCTCATTGGTTTCCCGAGGTAATAGCCCTGACCAAAATCACAATGGTTGTTAACCAAAAAGTTGAGTTGTTGCTGAGTTTCTATTCCTTCAGCGACAACTTTAATTTTTAAGCGTTTGGCCATGACTAATATTGTTTCAATAAGTGTCTCGGCCGAACTTTCCTTTTCTATTTTTTCGACAAATTCCCGATCTATTTTGATAATGTCGACGGGAAACTTTACCAGGTAGCTAAGCGATGAATAACCGGTGCCAAAATCATCGATTGCAATTTTTACATTATAAGTTTTTAGTTTTTCTAATACACTGAGTGCTTTTTCCGAATCATCGGTTAACAGTCTTTCTGTGATTTCTACTGTAATATTTATTTTCTGGCTGAGGGTCTTGATGCATTCCATCCAGGTTTCAAGCGCTTTATCTCGCGTATGGAATAATCTCGGGGACACGTTAATTGAAAGTCCGACATTTCTACCTTTCTGATTGATTTTTATAAGCGCCTGTACCGCGTTTTCAAGCATCAAAAGATCGATCTTGTTAATGAGTCCAGATTCTTCCGCAAGACTGATAAATTCAACTGGAGGGATAAATTGCCCATCGGCTTTTTGCCATCTTGCCAGCGCTTCACATTTGGTTACCCGGTTAGTTTTTAAATCGAGAATTGGCTGATAATAGGTTGCCAATTTTCTATTTTTTACTGCGATGATTAAGTGGTTAAGAAGGGCATGCCGATACTCTGAATTTTGTTGCATCTCGCGCGTATAAAATTGCCAGCCATTTCTACCACTGCCTTTTACCGTGTACATAGCCTGGTCTGCTTTCCTCAGCAGACTCTGTGCATTCTCTCCGTCATCAGGATATAGCGCGATACCGATACTCGCGCTGCAATGTAAAACAATCTCATCGAAGTGGTAAGCTTGTTGCATATTTTCCAGAATAATTTCGGTAATTTTTAGTGCTGTATTGTAGTGAGGAACATTGGCGATAATCACGCCGAATTCGTCACCGCTCAATCTGGAAACTGTATCCGATTCTCGAACGCAACTCTGAATTCGTTTAGCTGACTCAATCAAAAGTCTGTCACCGATTTGGTGGCCATGATTGTCATTAACGGGTTTAAACCGGTCCAGGTCGATAAAAAGAACCGCAATTTTATTTTTGTTTCGGCGAGCACTATCAATCGCTTTGTTAAGTCTATCATTAAATAATATTCGGTTAGGCAGGTCTGTTAAAGAATCGTAAGTTGCCTGGTGTTCTATTAATTTTGCGCTAAGCACTTTGTCAGTAACATCTTGGAGTGTACCTGTGACAAAAGTTTGCTCGTTCTCTCTCGACGAACTCGCGATAATTCTTAGCCAGCTTTTTTGATCGTCCTTGGAGTTCAGTTCTAACTCAATATCGAACGGACTACCGGTTTTTATAGCCAAATCTATATTCGACTTCCACACAAGTAAGCCATCTTTTTCAAAAAGCTCAGCGATTTCATTGATATTTTCAGGCTTATATTGCGCGGGCTTTTTTAATAAAAGTGAAGACTGTTGTGACCATTGAGCAAAGTTGAGTTGCTCGTCAACTTTCCAGCCACCAATTCTGGCAACGCTTCCCACTTTTTCGAGTAGTTTCTGATTGTTTCTGATTAATGTTTCTAATTTTTGTTTTTCTCGCTCCTGTTTAAACCTGAATGAAGTAAATGAACAGATAATAAGAACGATTATCAGTGAGGCTAGCCTGACGAAAAGAATGTTGGTTGAGAAGTTTTCGTTGTGGCCTATTGGAGAGGCGGCCAGATGCCAGGTGCCGCCGCCAACGCTGATAATGAACTGGACTCTCTCAGGATCTTCAAATACACGCTTTTCACCGAAGAAAACAGGGCCTTCTCTACCTAGCGAATCATAACTTTTTATGGCCAGTTTGGTTTCTTTTGCGAGAGTTCTGACGTCTGAGTGTTGGTATAGTGATTCTGCATCAAGTGGTGCTGAAATAATGCCCCATAATCGCCTGTCAGAACCGTCCCCGGTGTAAATCGGCGCTCTACCGATAAAAGCGACCCCGCCCTGGACCAGGTTGACTGGCCCTGCAACTAATAGTTGTCCGCTATTGGCAACTTGCATGACCATTTCTCTTTGTGCGTCATTTTTTCGGTAGTCTAAACCGATAGCTTTTTCATTATTTTTCAGTGGATAAACATAATTGACGACAAGGTCTTTAGCTGCCGCAAAATTAATGAGCATGGGTTCTTTCTTAAAAATTTCGCTCGCATAGTTTGCGTATTCGTCATAAGTCAGGTCTGGCGTGGCCGAAATATAAGCGGCAAAACCGCTCAACATAGACAAATTGGTTTGAAGGTTTCCTTCTAACTTAGCGCTAACGGAACTCAATTGCTGCAGCAGGTTGAGTTTTACCGCCTGGGCATCATCTTTTTCAAGATTGGCCTCAAGTTCTAATTCAATGATGAGTGTTATAGCCAGAATACCGGTAATCGTTAATAACAGATATCGCTTGTACCAGAATATAAAAATGGCGGGAGTGAGCGCAACAAGTGCCAGGATAAAAATAATTTTATCCAGATAATTATCTGCTTTTGTTTCTGTACTAAAGAAAAAGCTTGATTTGTCCAGATGAGATCGCACTAAACCAAGGGACCGTATTCTTTCATTCATGGTAAACCAGCGGTCCTGATTAATATAACCAATCGGTTTTTGAGGGTATTGAATTAAGTTATCAATCAGGTCGGAGAATGCCAGATTATAATCAAGGACATTGTCATATTGATAGATATAACGAGGTAACTGGGTGGAAATTTGTTGCGCGATTTGTTGCTTGTTGTTGAGTGCGTACAACCAGCCTTGTTGTGTTGCGGAAATAAATTTTTCCACCAGGTCTGGTCGATTTTGTGACAGTCGCTGAGAAGTGTACAAGGTGTCGCCGTAAAAACTTAGGCCGAAGTCGCCGGGAAGAAGTTTATTTAATGTTATTTTTTTTTCTTTTGATTGTATCAATGCAGAGACTTCATAGGTGACGATGGCGTCAGCTTTGCGATTAATTAATGTTTCGACGGTTACCGGCTCATCAACAAATTGAATGGTATCGATATCGTATCCGCGTGCCTTAAAAAGCGCTTCAATTTCCATTTTTGTTGAATCGCTGTCGATGACGGCAATACGTAGTTTTGCCAGTTGCGACAAATTATTGAGTGGAACCTCGGGCAGCGAAAATACAGCGCTGGGACTACGCTGAAAAATTGAAGCTAATACGACAAGTTCGACGCCTTGATCCTTGCCAATCAGTATGTCCAGTCCACCTACGGCAAAATCAGCATTACCGGATTTGATTTCTTCAATGGGGTTAGCCATTGTCCCATTTGCACGTGCGGCAGAGCGGATTTCAACATCGAGCCCGGCGTCTTGGTAAAAGCCTTGCCACTTTGCCGCATAATATCCAGCAAACTGAAATTCGTGCTCCCATTTCAGTTGCAGAACGACTTTTTCGGTCGCACGAGCCGCACCGCAAAATAGCAATAATGCTAATAGCCGGAGAAATAATTTAAACATCTCGTAATTTTTACTGGAATCAAACGCTTAGCTTAATCCTAGTAGAGTTCGGACGTTATTGCAGAAGAGATTGGTGTAAATATTGATAAGGAGCACTAGTTATTCAACGCAAAATGTCATAAACACGAAGTGATTTAGACAATTTCAACTTATACGCTTTTAAATCACTTATCTGAGAATAATTATTTGACAGCTTCACCTATAATTATTGAATGAAAAAGATATTTTAACGGATAGTATTTTGCCAGGTTAAAGGCTTAACTGGCTGATTCATATAGGTTCGCGGAGGTCGGGAGTGTTTTCGATGGGGGCAAAACAAGACTCTTCTAAATTGGGTCTGTTGTTAATTGATAAAGGTTGGATAACCGAGAAGCAGCTTAAGCGAGCACTAGAGTGCCAGCAGAGCAGTGAAAAGCGTTTGGGAGAAGTGTTAGTTGAAATGGAAATGATAACGACCAGACAACTTAAAAAAGTGCTCAGGCGCCAATGCTGGTTACGCTCTGTTGTTGCAAGTATTGTTATGGCCGCCGCACCGGTTTGCCCGGTTTTGGCGAACGAAAAAAATACTGACGTTGAATATAATGATAATGTTGATTTTGCCTGGGAGAATGATGTTTTAGCTGGTTCTGACTATATTCCAGGCGTACAACAAACCCATCGGTTTAGCGCTGATGAAAATTTTACCCTGGGTTTTCGACACCAATTTTCGTCCGGTGCCGGTTTAGAGTTGAGTGTGACCAGTTCAAATATCAATTTTGACAATGGCTTAAGTTCTTTTTCACCGCAAATATCATTGTTCAGTTCCGCCAGGCTAAAACTGCACCCTGCAAATACCACAAGCCAGTTACAAACCAGGCACCGTTCTGATCGGTATAAAAACAGCATACCGGCAATCTATCGGCTGACTTTGAAGGGTTATTCGCTATACGAGCGTTCAAATAATAAAATAGAAGCTTGGGGACTTAATCGAGTAAAGGGAAAACAGTATAAAGATTATGAGTTAATGTTTTCGGTCACGAAACATTTTTGATGTTTTTCCTGGGCACTTATTTTATGAGTGCTTAATTATTCTTTTACTACCCGAAGTTTTGCTTTAATAAATTCGCTGTGGGGCACAAATAACAGGTCACATATTTTTCTCAGGTAATGCTCCTCATAACTGTCGACCTTTCCATCGGCGTAAGCGATTTTCCATAGATTTTCTATTACCTGAATTTTTTCAGGCATATCGAAGTTTTGATTAATCAGGGAAGTGAACTGATAGTAATCAACAGACTCTTTCAGTTCCTGCTGTGCCAGCGAAACAAGTTGATTGAGTTCTATTTCACTGATTTTTAGCTGTTGTTTCAGTAGAGATTTGAGCTTACTTTCTTCGCTAACATCGATTTTATTATCGATACCGACCATTTCAATGAATATTGCAGCAACGGCCATATTCAGAGACCGCTGACGCTCTTCTTCCGAAGGCTCTTCCGTCACCATATAGCTTTCAAAAAATAGTTTTATTTTTCGTATCATCGAACCGTTAATTTGATTATTGGTTATTTTAGGAAAACATCTGATAGGCGCACTAAACTGAAGCTCTCGAATAAACCACTAAAAAGCGTCAACAGTAATATTGCGTTTTATCAGCCAGAAAGTTATTTCACCAAATTTACAATAATAAGTCCAATTGAATCTGCTTTGCTGTCAATTTGCGGTATTTTTGCTTTCACGCTGACACCCAAGCCGTAAAAGCGTAACTAATTAACCTGAGATTCGGATAAGGAAATTCCCCCGCGCCCCTATTTTTGCGGCTCTCCGCGTTAAGTCTGCTTTCAATAGCTTGCTATTGCTTCACAGCCTTGCCTTGATAGCCACAAAAATAGTGGCACTGGCCAATATTGAGTTTATTAATTCATCAAAATCGTTTCAACTGATTGAAATAGCAATCTATTGAGAAGTCTGTTGAATTCCCTTATCCAAACCTCAGGTTAATTACGAATTCTTGTTCAGTCTATTTAGATGTAACAAGCTATTTTCTGCGAAGGTTAAAATTCTTGAACTGGGTTTTGCAGTAAAATTCAGCGTTTCTAGATAGAACTCCAGGCTACCGATAATATCCGCAAATAGATTTAACGCATCGTCGCTAGTGGTGTGAGGGTTTTTAACCAGGTAGTGTTCCAGAAACAAGCTGCAGCCTGACAATATTGGTTCCGCCTGTTTTACCTTGAGTTTTGAAAAGCCGACGCTTATTTGTTTGATTAGTTCAGGACAATCTTTCAGTAAAAGTACTTTGCGATTTTTATCCACAAACTGTGTGAGGGTTTTTATCAGTTGATTGACGTCTGCGGAAGTTTTTTTCCAGATATCTTTTTCGGTTTTGCTGAGTCGTTGACGTCTGGGTGAAGTTCGTCCTGAATATTTGGCTAGTTCAGATTGATTGACCGCTTTGCGAATACTATCAAGTACGATAAAGAGTATATTGGTATCTTTGTCATTCAGTATTTGATTGTTTTCAACGGCTTTGTTGATCAGGTCAATGGCAACTGTCAGTCTCACCGATTGATCATCAACCTGCAAAATTTGCAACAGGTTATTCAGATTACTCATCTGCTTTCTGACATGTTTTAAGTCGTCAATGTCGTGATCGTTTTCCTGACTGTGAGTAAGTGTTTTTTCAATGCGTAGGATTTCTTCGTGAAGCGATTGAGCGATGGATTTGTAGTCCTGATCGCTAGGACCACGAAGTTCCTCGGATTCCTTTCGAAGGAGTTCGTCTGTGATTGTATCGTCGAATTTGAATTGAAAGTGATCGAACAGGCGTTCCGCCCGTTTACTGGTTGCACCGCTAATTGAGGTTAAGTAAAGCATTTCTCTGGTTAACGCTGCCATTTCCGCTTTATTATCATCTAGTAAATTTTCGGCTTTATTTTCCACTTTTCTAATTTGGCGGTCCAGGCGAGAAAACAGTTTTAAGCGTGAACGTGTGAGCGCCAGTTTTTCTTCAATATAGCCATCCAACATAACTTCAGCTATCCACCAAAGATTTGGGCTATTGGGGCGAGGGCATTCTAAATCGAGCTTCCTCAGGGCTTTTTGCATCATCCTTAATCCGCCGTTTAAATTTGTCTGGCGTAATACCTCAATCAGACCAACCTGGTACATCTGGCGAAAGTGTCTTGATTTAGTGGCGCTTTCTTCGCTAGTGACTAAAACGAGCTTCTTGCCGCCGCGGGTTTTATTTCCATCATCGTGGAAAAAGGCTGACTCCTCCAGTAATGGTGCATTGATGCTGGTTCTCAAATCGTTGATTGATGGCAATAATAATTGGGGTAAATCATAGGGTTTCTGGTTGATATGCTCGACATATCGCATCAGGCGAGCGTGTGCAACTGAAGCCACTTCAAGCAAACGAGTGCGGGTTTCAGGTTTTCGCTTAGGCAGTTTTTTTAGCAAAGCGCTGGTATCCACCACGAGTCGCTGCGCACCGGACATTTCCAGTAACGTAAACACACCTTTTAACTTCTGTAAGTGCCCTAGCGACTTTTTTAAAGCTTTGGTGTTTTTAAATGAGCGAGAGTATTGTTCCAGAGCGTTAATAGACAGGTTTATTTCGGCAGAAACATCTTCCAGAATTAAGTCCAGAGACTGGAGTGTACTAACTTGCGCCATAGTGGGATTTTCCAGTTGAAATATTGTCCAGTTAGAATATTGTCCAATTAATATAATTCTAAAGTATTGGAAATCGAATACAATTCGATAGTTTACATCAAAATATTAGTCCATGTATCACGGCAATTAGTAAAACTGTGAACCGAGCGACTCTATTAGGTTTAGTTCATTCCTGAATTTAGACTAAATAAACACTAGTTATAAAAATAGCTGAATATAGCGAAATTGCGTATAAGTTAACAATTTACAAGTATCTCATTCTGGTAATATCCTATTCTTATTTGTACGATAGTCTTTAAACACGCTTTGGATTAAGCGTACTTTTATTTTGCCGCTGGATAGAAAAACATTAACCAGGAACGCAGATGTTCATAAAACCCGCAACCGGTTGGGAAAATTTTAATCAATGCGATGAGCTGCTTGAACTCATCGCCACGAGCCTCAGGTTGGAAGAAAACGAAGGCATTTGGCAATATTACAACTTCTCCGAATGCTGCTCGGTATGGTGTTCGTGCGAAGTTTCGGCCACTAATCAAGTGCAAATTACGTTTGACAATTGTGACGCAAACGCTCGAATCAAGTCACTGGTTCTGGAAATGACCAACAATTCCGGAAGGCACTTTAAGCAGTTATTTCGATTGAGAAAAGAGTTGAAAAATCAATTTGATATTCACGATGACTAGTATTTTATTTGTCGACTGATTTCCTCCCAAACCACCACAAATAGTCTATTCTTAATTAAAACAAATGCGCCTCGCAGATTGAGATTAATTTCTGTTTAGCGTTAAAAAAATACCAAATACTAACTATAACCTTTCGGTTTTATGCCTATCGAGACCAATTTTCAATATCGAAATCAATTGATACAAAGACGGATTGATATGGATCTGTTGAACCGATCAATTCCGGGAATTGTAATCTACGCGATACTTTGGCCCATTATCATCTTTCCCGTTGGATTTCATCTGGAGCACTGGGATATAAGCTGGCGTTTTATGATTGCTTTAGCAGGAGTCAGTTTTCTCCGTTGGGTGCAAAGGCAATTGACTCAGTTGTGGTATCCCTATCATCGAAGAAGTTGGTTGATATTTTTTGCAACCAGTTCATTTGTGCAGGCGCTGTTGTGGGGGAGTTTGTTCATTCTGGCCATCCATGACCCCCGATTTGAACCCATTCGATTTGTGATAGTGCTCGCTATTGGCGGTATGGCGAGTGGGGCTATGAGTGCGCTTAACCCAAGACTCTGGGTGAGCGTTACTAATGTTTGTTTGATCTTAAGTCCAGGCATTTATGCCAGCTTCTTTCTCGTTGAGAACTATTCCCAGGGAATTTTGATTACCATTTATCTTGCTTATTTGGTTATGTTGAGCCGTCGCTCAAATAAAGAGTATTTGCGTGCTTTTAGAATTGAGAGTCAACTTGAGTCTCAAAGGAAGGAGTTAGAGCGGATAAATAAAATTGATCCGCTGACGTCAATTTTTAATCGGGGCCACTTTAATACAGCGTTTGAATTTCAATGGAATGCAGGCATCAGAAGTCAACAGGAGCAATCTTTATTGATGATCGATGTCGACAATTTTAAATTGATTAACGATCAGCATGGGCATTTATTTGGAGATGAATGCCTGATTTATGTCGCTAACTCGATTAGCAGCGCGGCGAAAAGAAAAACAGATTTGATTGCCCGCTTTGGAGGAGAAGAGTTTGCGGTTTTGTTGAGCGATACTTCCCTTGATGAAGCCCATCAGCTTGCTGAGACTATCCGGGTTGAAATTGAAAGCAAACCATTTGTTTTTGACGGTATTGAACTGGTTGTTACCGTTAGTATTGGCGTTGCCAGTTTTATTCCTTCTGCAGGTATTAATTCAATCCAGCTCGTCGATAACGCGGATAAGGCTTTGTACCTGGCGAAAGAACAAGGTCGTAACTGTGTCAGAAGCTACTTAGTTAACCCGAGTTCAGGTTAGTTAATCTGAACCCGGGATAGTTAATTATCGACAAAAAATGTAACCAAAAATGAGTACCGCTTGATTTCGATAGTTATTAACCTGATTAATCTTAATTTTATTGAAAGAGATCTTGTATGAGTCGATTGAAAGTTTTTGTACGTAAAGCGTTGCTCGGTGGAATTTTAGTTTTACTGCCTGTTGTGATTTTAGGCGCTGTTTTTCGGTGGGTGTTTTATTTCGTCACCGACCTGATACAACCTTTAACCGACTATATGACCAGTCACTACCATTTACCAGAGTTAATGGCTGATATCATGGTTATCGCATTAATCCTCGCCGCTTGTTTTGCCATTGGTACTATTGTCTCAACTAGTATCGGTAAATGGTTACATGGTCATTTTGATAAATACCTTGTGCGCTTAGCGCCGGGTTATCGCATCGTAAAAGAAATCGTATCGCAGGTTTTCGGCGGCTCAGAGGCTTCGCCGTTTGCAAAGGGAGAAGTTGTCAGAGTTCAATTATTCGGCGAAGCTTGTGCAACTAAAGTGACGGCGATTGTTACCGCCCGACACGCAGATAATACGGTGACCATCTTTATGCCTACGGGACCTAACCCAACGTCTGGAAATATTTACCATGTGCCTGAAAAACTAGTTGAGTTTTACCCTGAAGCGACTGTAGAACAAATGATGAAAAGCATTATTGCTTGTGGTGCAGGAAGCGCTGAGCTTTTTAAACAGGGTAAAGGTCAGTAATCCGAGCTCTTATCCCAAACTCAGGTTAAGCACCCTGATCTCAAACTTGTTTCTGTTATCTCGATAAATGACAGGGAGGTCTGTCTCGACTTTATCGGCCGTTTTTTCGTCGTTAGTAGTGAGAGCTGAATCAACAGTGTTTTAGCATTTTCTGGTTTTGTCCATAAGACACCTCTCGATAAAAACATTGACAAACTACAACTGTAGTATTATCTTTAACTACAAATGTAGTTTATGGTGATTATTCCAATGTTTAACCGTCAAGTAAAACTGAGCGATCTCCAGTTAATGGTGATGAAAGTGCTTTGGGAGCAGGGCAAGTTGAGTGTGAGCGAGGTTCATCGGTTGCTCAATGAGCAAAAAGAACTTGCATTAACAACTGTTGCCACTCTGCTTAAACGAATGCACGAGAAAGGGGTTGTTGATTTCGAAAAAGCGGGTAGACAGCATTTATATTTTCCACTGGTTTCGGAGGAAGAAGTTAAGACATCAATGCTATCGAACATTCTTGCTAATCTTTTTGACGGAAATCCCACCGAACTCGTTCATCACTTAGTTGGACAAAGCGAAGTTGATGAGGAAGAACTCGGGAAAATTAAAGCGATCCTTTCTAGTGAAGGCGCAACAAAAGAGGGAGGAAAAGGCAATGAGTGAAAACTGGGATATTTTAATAAGCGAGTTCATTATCAACTACTGGATCCATAGTAGTTTGTTTGTTGGCGCTGCACTGTTGGCTTTTAAGGCTAGATTATTTTCCGCTGATGCTAGAGGAGAATGGTTGCTAAAATCGGCCTTGTTGGGTGGTGTGATAACCAGTTTTTTACTAACCGTTGATTTTCAATTGCTAGCACGCGATGAACAATTATTGAATTATCAATGGACGATTGAACAGCCTGAAATGAGTAACGCTGTCGGTAAGTCAGGTATTAATTCTGATGTACAATCGAGTCATAAAAATGTAGGCACGAATCCTTCTTCGCCTGTTAATTTCCAGGTCGGCCAATCGACTGCTGCTAGCTCGAGCTTTAGTCAGAGTAAGCAGTCAAAAACAGAACCAGCCATTGTAAATTCAGTGGAAACCAACGGTGCTTCGCCCGATCAGAAATTAGGCCTGAATAATACAAATAGTTTGTTTGGTATTGAGCAGTTACCGCTTTGGATGTCTTATTTCTGGCTGTTTAGCATACTCTTTATTGCAGGTATAAAAAGTTATCAGCTCTATTACTTGCGACGACTTCTCAATGATCGAACTCCGATAGAAGATCCCCTGGTACTTCACATATTCAACCAATTGATTGCTCAGTCGGGCATCAACAAACAAGTAAAAATTTCCCAATGTGAAAATATTAATTCTCCGATTGCATTGGCGAGTAACGAAGTGGTTTTGCCCTTGGGGATAACACAATATTTTCAGCGGGAGCAGATCAAAGCAGCACTGGCTCACGAACTGGCACATTTAAAAAGAAAAGATAATTTCTGGTTAGCTATCTACCAGCTAAAAGCGTGCTTATTTTTCTTTCAACCACTCAACAAGCTATTAACTCAAGTTCTTTATCAGTTTGCTGAGCAGCGCAGTGATGAAATGGCTGCCCGTTGGACAGGTAATCCTAAAGCGCTTGCAGAGGCACTGTCGGTCTCTGCTGAAATCAACCTTTTATCCAGCCAGTCTCAATTAGTATTGGCGATGAAATCGAATAAAGGCAACTTATTAACTCGAGTAGAAAATCTTATGAAAAAATCAAATGTTCAGTCAAAGCGTATTTCTTTAGTGATAGGTATAGTTTTAAGTCTTTTTGTTTTATTGGCATCTCCTGGTTTTTCGATCAATTCTGTTTCCCTCATTAACAAGGTTCACGCTAAACCTTTTGGTGACTCTGATAATACTGAAATTGTTTTGGAAGATAATGATGTGATCTATATGTCGTCGACCCATGAGGATGATGGCAAGAAAATTAAAGTAGAAGCGAAATTGCGAGGTAAGTTGAAGTTTAATCAAGAAGAAACTGCGTTGATAGATTTTCCTCAGAATAGCGAGCTAGATATTACCATTGGCAACGATGGTGATGAAAATCGGTTGCGAATCGAAAGAGGAAGTGACGAAGTCGAATATACTTTCTACCAAGACGGTGATAAACGCGCTTACGATAGTAAGGCACAAAAGTGGTTTGCATCGGTCATTCCTTATATTTTACGTACAACAGGAATTGATGCGGAAGCGCGTGTTGCGAGAATTCGACATAAGAATGGAGATGGTGCAGTCCTCGATGAAGTTGAGCTGATTCACAGCGATTATGTAAAAGGTCTTTACATGCACTACCTTTTTGAACAGTCGAAACTATCAGACAGAGATCTTTATCGTGCGATAAAATTAACGACTAAAATTAACTCTGATTTTGAACAAGCGAAAGTATTAAAAGCGCTGGCCAAACTTCAAAATATTACACAACAAGAACATTGGTTCGCTGTGTTAAAGGCGACTAAAACTATTGATTCAGATTTCGAGCAGGCCAATGTGCTAAAGAGCTTTCTTGGTTTAATTCCTGATGATAGTGACATTCAGCAAGCGTTCTTCAAAGTGTCTACCAATATTAGCTCCGACTTTGAAATGCGCCGAGTTTTTTCGAGTTTTTTGAAAAAACATCATACTGACGTCAATGGGATGATCGCGATGTTTAGCGCTGCGAAAGCCATTGATTCTGATTTTGAGCTAGCCTCTTTATTGATAGAAGCCAAGGATAAACTAGGTACGTCTCATAGTGTGTTTGATGCCTACCTTGAGCTCGCTGATTCGATTAGTTCTGACTTTGAAATGCGCCGTGCATTTAGCGCACTGCTTGACAGCGAATTAGATAAAGAACATTACATGAAGGTTGTGCAAGCGGCGAGTGACGAAATTAGTTCAGATTTTGAACTCGCCAGTTTGCTTATTGAGTTGATCGACAAGCATTCGATTGACGCAGATGTTGAAAAAGCTATCAGGGATGCGACCGACAGCATAGGTAGTAGTTTCGAAAGAAAGCGAGTTATCAATCTGTTGAATAAAAAAGCCGGTTAGACACCAACTGTGATAAATAAAAAGAAGAAAGCAAAAATATAGGTAGGTTGGGTAGACGAAGGAAACCCAACAATATTCTCAAAGTTTTCACAAAACCAAAATAATTTAAGTTAGATTTAACGTCAAACACTGTTGTTGGGTTATGCCGCAAAAAACGCGGCTAACCCAACCTACGAAATATTAAATAGTCTTTCAAGAATTCTGTTTAATTCAATTCACTAATTAAACATTTTTAATCAAACGAAAAACTAGATGATTTTCTTCAATGCTGTCATATAAGCTCTCAGTTCCTTACCGATGATTTCAACCGGGTGATTTCGAATTTCTTCGTTAACCGAGACCAGGTTTTGATTGTCTGTAGAAAGTGACTTAAGCTCAAGCCCGGCACCAATTTCCTGGGTTGAAATCTGAGGCATTAGTTTTTCTCTCAGTAGAGGAACCGCACTGTTCGCAAACAAGTAGTTTCCATATTCAGCAGTGTCAGAAATAACGACGTTCATTTCGTAAAGCCGTTTACGTGCAATTGTATTCGCAATTAGCGGCGTTTCGTGTAAAGACTCGTAATAAGCTGACTCTGGTAAAATACCGGCTTCTACCATCACTTCGAACGCTAACTCTACACCTGCTTTGATCATCGCAACTAAGAAGATCCCTTGATCAAAATAAGTTTGCTCATCAATTTCGCTGTCACTTGCCGGTGATTGCTCAAAACCAGTTTGACCGGTTTCTTCACGCCACCGAAGTAAATTTTTATCGCCATTGGCCCAGTCTTCCATCATGCCGCTAGAAAACTCGCCAGAGATGATATCATCCATGTGTTTTTCAAACAGAGGACGAGTCAATTGCTTGATCTCTGCCGCTAATTGATGCGCCTTTAATTTGGCTGGATTAGACAGGCGATCCATCATATGAGTGATACCACCAATTTTAAGCGCTTCGGTAATGGTCTCCATACCTTGCTGGATAAGTTTACCGGCGTACGCAGCATCAATGCCTTCTTCGGTCATTTTATCAAAAGCCAGGATTGAAGCGGTTTGCAACATGCCGCACAAAATAGTTTGCTCGCCCATCAAGTCAGATTTAACTTCTGCAACAAAAGAAGAAGCTAAAACACCGGCACGATCACCGCCGGTCGCAGAAGCGAGTGCTTTAGCGATTTCGAAACCTTCGCCCTGTGGATCATTTTCCGGATGAACAGCGATCAAAGTAGGAACGCCGAAACCACGTTTATATTCTTCGCGAACTTCCGTACCTGGGCATTTAGGTGCACACATCACAACTGTGATATCAGAGCGAATTTGCTGACCTTCTTCCACGATGTTAAATCCATGGGAATAAGAAAGAGTCGCTCCCTGTTTCATTAGCGGCATGACAGTTTCAACGGCGTTTGAGTGCTGCTTATCTGGCGTTAAGTTGTAAACCAGATCAGCTTGTGGGATAAGCTCTTCAAAATTACCAACGGTAAATCCTTCGCCGGTTGCTTTTTGCCAGGAGGCACGCTTTTCGTCGATGGCAGCCTGTCGAAGCGCATAACTGACGTCAAGACCAGAGTCGCGCATGTTGAGCCCTTGATTAAAACCTTGAGCACCACAGCCTAAAATAACGATTTTCTTTCCTTTTAAAAAATCGCAGCCATTAGAAAATTCGTCTTTTGACATAAAACGGCAAACGCCTAGCTGCGCCAATTGTTGCCTAAGGTTCAGGCTATTAAAGTAATTTGACATGATTTGCTCCAAAAACAGGTTAGATAGTTGTCTGAAAATACGTTGTTTGAAAACTAGTTGTTCGAGAATAAGTTGTTTGAATATTTACTCTGGAGTTTAATCGAGTCTAAATGTTGCGTAAATTGATATATATGGGATAGTATGTTGCAATATGTGAAATATTGGTGATTAATGCTAACCGCTAGAGAGTTGTTAAAAAGGCTTCATTATGAACATCCGAGACTTACAGGCATTTTTACACTTAAGTCAAAGCTTGCATTTCAATAACACCGCGCAAGAAGTTCACACCAGCGCGTCGACATTAAGTCGTATGATCCAGCGACTGGAGTCTGAATTCGACCAGGTTTTTTTTGAGCGGGATAATCGTAGTGTAAAGCTGACTCCGGCGGGCAAGCGATTTGTTGAGTTTGCGGAATCGGTGATTGCCGAGTGGCGCCATTTGAAACATGACTTTGAGTCCACCCAACAACAATTGAGTGGTGAAATTAGTATCTATTGCACGGTTACCGCTGCCCATTTATATTTACCGAAATTAATCGAGCAATTTCGCAACCAATATCCAAAAGTCGAAATTATTCTGGAGACTGGTGATGTCGCAATTGCTTATCAAAAAGTGTCGGAACGGAAAGTTGATTTCGCCTTTGCTGTTGCTGAAGAAAAATTGCCCGATAAGTACTTGTTTCAGCACCTTTATCATATTCCTTTTAAAATAATCGCGCCAAAGCAAGGGGCTAAATTTTCCCGGTTTATTCGAGCTGATGCGATAGATTGGCACCAACTGCCCTTTGTAATGCCAGAGTCGGGACCTGCTGCACAGCGATTAACAGAATGGTTAGAAAAAATGGGTATCAAACCCAGTATTTATGCACACGTATCCGGACATGAAGCGATCGTCAGTATGACCGCGTTAGGGTGCGGCGTCAGTGCTGTACCGCAACCGGTTTTAGATTTGAGTCCGGTAAAAGAAAAGGTTCAAATACTGCCGGTGCCTTTTTCTCCAAAGCCATTTGACCTTGGAATGGTCTGTTTGCGCAAAAGAATGGCAACGCCACTAATTGCCGCATTCTGGAGCCTGGTATTAGAAGCTGCAGTTGAATGATTAGGAGAGGGTTGGTTTTAGGAATTAGCAGGATGTAATTAATCGATGACTATTTAAAAATCTGGTGCTTGTTTAAAATTTAGCGCTTGATTTTAACTACTCGTTTAAGTAGTATCTTCTCGAATAGTTTTTAACAACGGAGTAATTCCCATGGCAGTGGTGACCTTATATATGTCAGATCGTGATCAAAATAAAACATTTACCGATAAGAAAGAAGCCGATAACTACGACAAAATGCTTGAGTTGGCAGAAAACGTGAGTCTATGGATGGAAAAAGAAATTCCGGGCTTAAATGAAGAGCAAGTAGAGTCTATCGGAATGTTGTTAGCTGAAAATAAAGAAACCCTGTTAAAGGCGTTGAAAGGCAAGCCAGAATTGTTAATACAGAGTGAAGAAGATAAGGAAAATGTTACACCGATTAGTGCTTCGGCGTAGCTCGCAAACTTTACTTAAAGAGGATTGTCAATAGCTGAAATAGCCTGGTGTCGTTTTATCAAAATTGATTTGTATTGGCATTAAGCTGAGCAAGTTAATTAGTAAACAACATCTTCAGTTTGCACATATCTTTTTCCCCTCTCCTAGAAGGAGAGGGCTAGGGAGAGGTTGAAGGTTCGTGAATTTAGAAGATGCATAGGGGGGTTATTCTCCTTTTCCCCTCTCCCGGAGGGAGAGGGAGCTAATTAAGGTTCATGAATTTAGAAGAAATATTTCAGACACCCTTTTAAGATTTTATGTAATTTCTGGTTGGTTGGTATAAATCTATTGTTTTGCCAATAGTTAACCGGTTCCGTCGTAGAATTACGTATTGATTTCAGTTACATATTAACTTCAATTGCATAAATTCTGCACTCAGCATCGTCAGAATTTGTATAAACAGTGACCTGTTTGTTAGCGATTGCTGCAGATAAAGCCGTTGCATAAACTCGGTGGCGTTCTTCAGAAGTTGTTCCTTTAAACCTTAACCAGCCATAGTTACCTGCATTACACTTTTCAGGAGAAATAGCATTGGTCATTTGAATCGCTGGATCTACGCTGCCAGATACTTTTTGAATTTTTCCCGAGACATAGTGTGGTCCCGCGATAGCTGAGGCGCTGATAAAGAAGCTTATTGCCACCATTAATTTTTTCATAGATTAATATCCCTTTAATTATTAAAGAATGTAGAAGAACACATAAAAATTAAATGCTGATTAATTTTTATGCTTATGATTGAAAGTGATTTCAAATCGAAGTCGAAATTTACACGCTAAAATCAGGTTTTTCAATTCTTATTTTTAGTAGTTGGCTCTTATCTAATTTAAAGTTGAAACTAACTAATTTTTATCCTCACCACTTTCATATACTCAAATTCTAACCCCGCCACATTTTCCTGTTCCGGGTAGTAAGTTAAGTTGACTCGTTGGCCTTTTTGGAGTGTTTTATACTGCTTCTTGCGTTTGTACTTAAATGGAACTTCACAATTTTCTACCATGATGCTGTTGATAAACCAGCCGTCCTTTTCTCTTTGGGTATGACTGATGACTTTCATTTCGTCAGAGTGAGTGAGCTTTTCATGTTGCTTGATTAGTTTTTTAGGGTCGGTTTGCATGGCAGATATTTCGGTAGTGGGATCAATTAGGGAAAAAGGGAATGATAGAAAAATAAAGGACGACGCTAACAAAAACAATCACAGCACTAAATCGAATGGGCGATTGTTTTAAGGCTTGCCAGAGCGTTGTGTGTTCACCTGCGTCACGTTGTGCTTGCCGTTGTTCACTGACGCGTTGATATCTTTCTTTTTGATACTGATCAATAAGCTGCTTGGCTTGTTCATATTGCTGTTCATCATTCAACCAAATCGCAGCGAATGATAATCCCCAGTTACCGGAAGAGGTTTCATAATAATTAATTTCTGATTCGTCCAACAACAGTCTGATTTCGTCTGCTTCATCTTCAGGGACGCTATTTAACTTGAATAGGAGTTTTGCCATTAGTGGTCGCTAATACTTTAAATAATTGAGTGGGTGGGGTGAATATTGCCTGATACCTTTGTTTCACCCATGAGATAATAACAGGGGCTTACCAGATTATAAAGTTGAAGGTTTTCACCGTGGTGTTCTCACATGCTGATTGCCATTATTTCAATAAAGTATGTTCAGGTCTGGTATCTAGCATTGAAATATTTGTTTTTTTGCATACAATAGTGATTTTTTTCGGCGGCAGGAATGTCAATCGCAGAAATATCGCCCCTGTAAATATTAGTCATTTTTGTTATTGGTTTTTTATACTGTTAATCGTAAAAATGGTAATAATTGAAGTGTCGGTAATTGCAATTTGAGCCGCTAAAACCCAGGGTGTCTGAATTTAACGGTCGCCAACCTAATCATTTTATCTACGTGAACTGAAACCATGACCTCTATCAGCGTTACTCCTCAGTTATCCCATGGACAACTTTTAAATATTCTCAACGAGCAATATGGTTTGGTCGGCGAGTTGAGCGATTTGCCCAGTTATATCGATCTTAACCGAAAGTTGACCACCGCCGACGGCAAGCAACTGGTTGTTAAGATTGCCAATATTCACCAAAGTGCTGACGATTTAGCTTTCGAAAATCTGGTGATTAATCGATTGTCACAAGAATCGAGTATTGAGCTTCAAGTACCATCACTTATTTCTGCAAAAAGTGGTGATGATCTAATTGAAATAAAAGACGAGCAAAATCAAAGTTGTTTAATGCGGGTGATTGCATTTCTTGATGGAAAAATCTGGGCGGAAACTGATACCAGTCAATTAAGTTTTGTGGAAAGTCTAGGGGAGTCGTTAGCGCAAATCGATAAAACACTAGCAACCATAGAACACCCTGCGGCGCATCGTTATTTGAAGTGGGACATACGACACTCAAATATTATCGTCAGGAAATATAAAAGTTATATCCAAAACGAAGTTCTTGATAATACGGAAGAAAACCAGACCGGTGGCACCAAAATAAATTTAATTAACCAGGCTTTGCAATCTTACGAGGCGCAGGTTTTACCTTTATACGAAGAATTACCGTCGCAAATTATTTATAACGATGCCAATGATTACAATCTTCTGGTTAATGAGGAAAAACAACAGGTTTGTGGCTTATTTGATTTTGGTGACATGGTGTCAAGTTTTCGCATTGCCGAAATAGCGATTGCCTCGGCTTATGCCATTATGAACAAAACCAATGCCGAAGAAATTATTGGTGCGATGGTTCAGGCTTATCACCAGGTTAACCCGCTTAAACCCGTTGAGATTAAAGTGTTGTTACCAATGATCAAAATGCGCCTGGCGGTCAGCTTAAGCCTGTCGAGTTACCAGTATTCCCAATCGCCGGAGAATGACTATTTACTGATATCGCAACAAGGTGCCTGGAAAGCGTTGAGTCAACTAGATCAAATTGATGCGATTAGCTTTGAGCTTAAACTAATGTGGTTAACTGAGCTGAATAGCAAGCAGGAATTGGAACAGCCACAGGACATTATCGACTATCGCAAAAAACATTTAAGCGAAAATTTAAGCCTTGCTTATGACGAACCGCTAAAAATTGTCGCAGGGCGCGGTGCGTATTTATATAACGAAAAAGGTACACGTTATCTGGATATGGTTAACAATGTTTGTCATGTGGGCCACTGTCATCCAGGTGTGGTTGCCGCCGGCCAGCGCCAAATGTCGACGCTTAACACCAATACGCGATATTTACACGACAACATCGTGCGTTTTGCGGAAAAGTTACTGTCTACGATGCCCAAAGAATTATCGGTTTGTATGTTTGTGAATTCGGGAAGCGAAGCGAATGAACTGGCGTTAAGATTGGCAAGAAAATATACCAATCGTAAAGCAATGGTCGTGGTTGAAGGTGCCTACCACGGCAACGCAAATGCTTGTATTGATATAAGCCCATACAAATTTGACGGACCTGGCGGAGACGGTGCTCCCGATTGGATTAAGCAAACTTTAGTGCCAGATCCTTATCGTGGTAAATACCGTGGGCGCAATGAAGAGACTGGTCTGCAATACGGAAAGGACGTTAAGCGAGCTATTGAAGCGCTCGCACAGGAAGATCAGCCGTTATGTGCTTTCATTTGTGAATCGATTCAGGGCGTCGGTGGTCAGGTCATTCACCCTCCTGGTTACTTAAAATCGGCTTATGCACACGTTAGAGACGCCGGCGGTGTTTGTATCGCCGATGAAGTTCAGGTAGGAATGGGAAGAGTCGGCACTCACTGGTGGGCGTTTCAAACACAAGACGTTGTCCCCGATATTGTTACTATCGGTAAGCCATTGGGGAACGGGCACCCGCTAGCGGCTGTTGTGACTACCCAGGAAATAGCCGACTCATTTGTTACCGGAATGGAATATTTTAATACCTTTGGTGGTAACCCGGTATCTTGTGCCATTGGCTGCGCGGTGATTGATGCGGTTGAGCAAGGTGGGTTGATGGCGCATGCCTTGCAGCTCGGGGAATACTTACAACAAGGGCTGCGCCAACTTCAGTCAAAATTTCCCGTCATTGGTGATGTGCGCGGATTAGGCATGTTTATCGGCGCTGAGTTTGTAAAAGATCGCGATACGCTGGAACCGGCGGTTGAGCAAATTGACTACGTTATTGAACGGCTTAAAAGTGAAGGGATTTTGCTAACAACTGAAGGACCTTTCCATAATGTACTGAAAATTAAACCACCATTAGCTTTTTCAAAGCAGGATGCCGACTTCTTTTTATCATCTCTCGAAATGATTTTGACAGAGCAGGGGGCACAGCCATAGGGCGTGTTGCCGTCCCTGCGTTCGGCTGGTTGTTTATGTTGATTCAGCTTTAGGCAGACCAGCTATGGGCAGACCAACTATGAGTAAACAATCTAGTGTTTAAACTGGTTCACCAATTGTTTTAATTCATTCGCTAACCTCGCTTGCTCGTTGGATGCTTCCGAGGTTTGCTCTGAGTTAGACGTATTTTGAATCGCTCTGTCATTAATATTAACGATTTTTTCGTTAATCTCTTCGGCCACCGAGTTTTGTTGTTCCGCCGCCGTCGCGATTTGAGTACTCATGTTATTTATCTGGTTCACTTTTTCGGTCACGTTATTTAACGCTGAGCCGGCAGTTTGTGCCTGATCGACGGTTTCGGTAACTTGTATCTGGCTCTGTTCCATCACATCGACCGCTAACTTAGAGTTTGACTGCAGTCTTTCAATAATCTGATTGATTTCTTCCGTCGATTGCTGCGTTCTTCCTGCCAGAGTGCGTACTTCGTCTGCGACAACCGCAAAGCCGCGACCTTGTTCACCTGCGCGAGCCGCTTCAATGGCAGCATTGAGCGCGAGTAAGTTAGTTTGTTCTGCGACGCCGCGAATGACCTCAAGCACTTTACTGACGTCATCACTATCTTTGTCTAGTTCATCAAGCACCTGCTTGGCTTTTAACATCTTTTCCACCAGGGCTTCAACGGAATTCACCGCATTGGCAACGGTTTCTTTGCCGATATTGGTTTCCTGGAAAGCATCGTCTGCACTGGTGGAGGTGTCTGAAATATTGCGAGCAACTTCCTGTACCGAGACAGTCATCTCATTCATTGCTGTTGCCACCTGTTCAATCAAGTTTTGTTGTTCGCGCAGATTTTCCGCTGAAGTTCGATTGATATGGGAGAGCTCATTTGATGCAGAAGAGACCTGTTCTGATGCCTGGTCAATGCGCTCAAGTACTTCAGAAAAGCTCTCCATCATCCGGTCAAAAACACCACTCAGTTGCGCGATTTCATGTTTACCTGGCATGTTTGAGCGTATGCTAAGGTCTCGTTCCTGGTTAGCCCTGTTCATCGTATTGGTGAGTTTTTGTAGCGGCTCGTTTACACTTCTGTAAGCCAGATAGATTAACGACATCATTATGGTCACAACAAAGGCAGCCAGAGCGATATACCATTGGTTAGCGCTTTTAATTTGTTGGGCGATAAACTCGTTGAGCTGGTTAGATTTAGATTCGAGAAGCCCTTCACTTTGATGAATTGTTTCTCGCATTCTTCCCATTTCGCCCGATTTCGAATCAAGGCCGAGCTGTTTGGATTTAGTAGCAAACAGTCGAAACTCAGCCGCATATTTTTGCATTGCACCGGTAATATTGGACTTTACTGTTGGGCTAATATTTGTGCGATTGAGCGCCTGCTCGAATTTCACAAAATCTTCTTCAAATTTGTCCAGGTACTTTGTATCCCAACGCAGCATAAAATCTTTTTCGCGGCGTCTTAACATCAAAATATCTGCCAGTAACTCCCAACTATTTTGTGCTTTGACGATATCTTCTGCGACATGAACCGCTTCTCTCAGGCTACCATAAAGGCCTGTTTTAGGGGTCAAGCCCAATTCTTGTTTGATGTTCACAACATTTTTAAAGCTATCTCGGTAATTTTTAAAAACGCTATTCAGTTGATTAGTGGCGTTTGGATCAGAAAAGTCAATATCATCGAGTAAGGTGTTCAATTGCTGCGTGAGCGCTAAGAGCTGTTGATAATTGGCTTCGTATTTTGTTTCGTATTTCAGATCGTTTCTCGCCAGAAAGTCTTTTTCATTACGACGAAGCTGCAACATTTTATTATTCATTTCTAAGGTTGTAATCAGCGTTTTTTTCATTAAATCTAAGTCGTTATTAAACGATATCTTAAGTCCTACCATTAATAGCACGCCGGCCAGCGCAACCATCGACATTGCAATTAATTTTTGTTTGATTGAAAAATTTTCGAGAAGGCTATTCATCAGAGCATGACCTCAGTATCAATTGTAACTATCTCATTGTTGCTTAAGAATAGTTGCTATTAGGTTGTTTTGCATAACAATTGATGGTCGGATGAAAAATAGCCGGTAGAAAAAACAACGATCTACCGGTTGTAAAAAAGATGACCTGTAGAGGAGTATGAGGTGTCGGCCACCTTAGGGAATATTTTGAGAAGCAACAAAGCACACAAAAAATAGCAATAAATATAACGCGTATTTAAACTGTTCTGTTTTGTTATCGTTGCCAGGCATTACTTAAATCTACTTAATAAAATTGATTGATTGAGGATAAGAATGTCCGGCTGAATTGAACCTGAACGGTGGAATTGCAGTTGTCTGCGTGTTAGTCGCTCGCGCTTAGACTGTTCAGGTTTTAAACTGTTTAGGCAATTGTTCCAGTTTTTCGACTAATTCATTAATGGTGTCAACATCGCTGGATAACGATTGACTGGTCTGGTTTGAGGCTTCGGTCGCCTGGTTGATATGATGTAAATTTTGGTTAACTTCATCAACTGCTTCGCTATGTTGGTTAACCGCTATTGCAATTTGTTGACTGAATTGTTTAATTTTGTCCAGAGAAGTTGTCGTTTGTGATAGTTGTTTGCCGACTTCACTGGCGAATTCTAAAGATGTTTTCGCGTTGTTATCGGATTTTCTAATAATATCGACCACCTTCAGCGTATTGTTCTGGAGTTGTTCGATCATCGACTGAATTTCCTCGGTTGACTCCTGGGTTCTGCTAGCTAATGAACGAACTTCGTCAGCGACCACCGCGAAGCCTCTACCTTGTTCTCCTGCACGGGCAGCTTCAATGGCGGCATTGAGTGCTAATAAATTAGTTTGTTCCGCAATCCCTCTAATGACATCAAGGACAGTACCAATATTTTTGCTATCGGTTGTGAGCTCCTCCAGATTTGAATTGGCAGTTTGTAAATTGCTGGATAGTTCTTGTGCTGCCTCGATACTTTGAGTAACGGAGGTTTGGCTTTGCTGATTGGTTTCTGATATTTCGCGAGCGACACTTGCTGCGTCGTTAGTGGTTGCCGAAATTTGTTGAGAAGTAGCTGATAACTGAGTGACTGTGGCCACAACTCGGTCGAGTTGGTTAAATTGATCGGCGGAGGCGTCATTGGCGGTTCTTCTGGCCGTTTGCAAGGTCGTTGCGACATTGACCAGGTCACGGGTTACATCAACAACGCCGCGAAAAGTTTGTTGGACTTTTTCTAATAGTTGATTAGTTGCCTGAGATATTTGTGAAATTTCATCGCTACCTTCCGGGTTTAACCTCAATGACAAGTCAACATCTGATGAAGTAAAAGCCTTGATATCTTTGGCTGCGTGACTAATTCTCCTACCGACGAGTTTACGAAAAATTATCAGCGTCAATGTTGTCGCAATGGCCGTGACTAAAAAGATAATAAGTAATATCTGTTGACTTAAACTGGTTCCCTTCGCCAAAATTTCACCGAGAGGAATATCAATTTCCAGAACGCCGCGCAGTTGTCCTAAGCGCCAGTCGTTTTTTGGCGTATCTGCTCGGCTATTGTGACAATCAACGCAGCTTTGTGCCGACATTGTATCGGAAATACCAACTCGAACAATTGGGTTAGTACCTTCAGTTATTTTTACGAAGGGAGTATCCACGTTTTCTGATAAGGCGTTCCAGGCATCGGTTGCAAATTGATCAAGAACGCGAGAACTGCGATTGGGAAAAGGATAAGGAGAATAAAGTTTAATGGAGGTTCCTTTATCTTGTAGTAGTTCACTAAGATCATGAATCATCGAAGCGGGCAGAGGTACTTCATTGGCGTTATTAGCATGGTTGAATGAAGGTTTCAGATTACCATCTTTAACAATTTTACTGATCACATTTTTGGCGTAATAACCACGTAAAACTTTAAATTCAAGCGCTTTTTGTTTAGCGATTTCAATCGCCTGAAACTGCGCGTTTTGTTGAACTCTCTGGGGAATGAATATCCAAAGAGCGACTAGTCCGATAATAAAGGATATTGTTATCGGCAAAATTAATTTCCATTTGACAGAGCTGGCCCAGAAATCCATTGTCGTCCTTACAATTGCTACTATCAGATCATCAGGTTAACTATAAGCATAGAGTATGATTGAAAGTCATAGACCACTGAGTTGCGTTATAATAGAAAAGGTTTTTAAAAGTGATATTTTTAATTGGCTGTTGCTATTAAACCAGAAATTAAGATAGTGAGAATAACGCAAGACACCAATGAAACTCATGAATTGCACGAGCAGCCCTCAGCATCAAACTTTTAATACTCAAGAGGCTGCCGGCAATGATAAGGGTTAATAAATTGACTTGATTGGTGGAGATGCCCGATTAAGGGCTAACCGATTGTTGAATGAGGGCATACTGTTCTTTTAGTGCTAAAACCTGTTCTTCCCAGTATCGGACACCATTGAACCAGGGGAAATTGTGTTTAAAACTGGGGTCGCTCCAGCGACGGCCAAGCCACGCACTATAGTGCAACATTCTCATCGCCCTGAGCGGTTCAACGAGGGCCATTTCTCGGTCATCAAATTCGCGAAAATCTTCGTAACCGTCGAGTAGGTGGTTCCATTGTTGACGGTCACTATTATCGGTGACCAACATCCATAAATCTTGAATAGCCGGTCCCATTCGGCTATCGTCAAAGTCGACAAAATGCGGTCCAGAATCGGTCCACATCACATTGCTGGGATGGCAATCGCCGTGCAACCTTAACGTGTTAAGTTGACCAAAGCGTTCAAAAGATTGCGCGCATAAAGTCAGTAGCTGTTCTGTGATTGCCTTGTAAGCAGCTAAAATATGTGCGGGGATAAATTCAGTCTTTAATAGATAATCAACGCTTTGATAACCAAAACTGTCGAGTGTTAATGTGGGTCGGTGTTGGTAATTTTGTGCTTCTCCCAACAAGTGAATTCGACCGATGAAACGACCCAGCCAAATCAAGGTATCTTTGTCATCCAGATTAGGATTACGACCACCTTTACTTTCAAAGACAGCAAAACGAAATTGATTGTGTTGAAACAATGTCTGCTGCTCAATTTTCATCGGGGGAACAACGGGGATTTCATGTTCAACCAGTTGCAGGCAAAAATCATGTTCTTCCAGAATTTGCTGATCGCTCCACCGAGCAGGTCGGTAAAACTTTACGACATAGCGTTTCTCGTCATAATCTCTAAACTGGTAAACTCTATTTTCATAACTATTTAATGCCAATAATGCTGCTTGTGGTTCTAGGCCGATTGACTCCAGTGCATCTAACACTTGATCCGGTGTCAGTTGAAAAAAGTCTTGTGCTTGTTGCGACTCATGCATAGTGAATTCGTTACCAACTTTAGTCGTTTTACATGGTTTGAGAGCCATCGATAGACGTCAGTATAGATTGAAGAAAAACTACGTCAAATTAATTTGACGTTGATTCAACATCCGTTTTTTGTCAACAAAAAGATGCCAGGTTTGTTAACTGAGCTTAATATGCGCCCAATCTTTTTTGTACCACAATTGTGCAAACCAGAACGTTTGAAACAATCGATATAACCCCTGAATTAACCAGATAGCAGTTAACCCCATTCCCATATAAGGACCGATAAACCAGGCAAGCGGTAAAAATACAAACCACTGGCACACCACACCAACGACCATCGTTATTTTAGTGGCGCCGGCGCCTTGCAAAGATGACATTAACACCAGGTTAACTGCGTCAATGATGATTGCGATACCAACTAATTGAAGTGGTATTCTGGCAATGTCAATCACCTGTTGTTCGTGTAGAAAAATACCTAATAACAAATCTGGAATGAGCAGCATAGGAATACTGATCAGGGAAACTGCAACAGCGGCAATCTTTGAAGTATCCCAGGCCCACTGATAGGCGTCGTCGACATCTTTACGCCCAAGCGCTTGTCCCACGAGGGTGGCTGAACTCATGCCAAAGGCAATAGACGGCAAGATCGCCACCAAAGTCAGGGTGGTTAACACGTTGGCTGCGGCGAGCTCTTCGGTACCAATTTTTCCGACTATCCAGAACAAAGTGGTAAAACCTAATGCAAAAAAGAGTTGTTGAAGCGAAGAGGGAATCGATATTTTTAGCACCTGGTAAAAGGTTTCTTTTTGTGGCAGATGTAAACCAAAACCATAGCGCTTGGTGTAACGGATGGTTAAGAAAAAATACAAAAGAGTACCGCCAAACATTGAGAGAGTTGTTCCAAGTCCCGCACCGGCAGTCCCCATTTCTGGAAATCCCCAGTGTCCGAAAATCAGCACATAGTTTAATAATATATTCATTGAGTGCATGACTATGAGCGTTTTAAAGTAAAACTGGGTCATTTTTATCGCGCTTAAATAACCTCGAAAACTGAAATTCATGCCCACGGCCATGATGCCGATTAAACGGGCATCAAGATAAGCGACGCCGTGTTCAACCACGTTGGGATCGTCGTTGACAAACGACATAATAGGTTGGCTGAAATAAGTCAGCAGTAAAGTGAGCGGGATCGCTGCTACAAATATTGCGACCAATGCGCCGTTGAGCGGATTCGCTGCTTCACTCTCTCGACCTTCACCAATTCGCCGAGCCACCATCGCTTGAACGCCGGATGCCATACCCATGAAAAGCGCAGCGGCTACAAAGTTAACAAAACTGGCAATACCAACAGCTGCGAGGGGGGTCGAGCCAAGTTGGCCGACCATAGCTGCATCAACCAGGTTGAGAATATTTTGGGAAATCATCCCGCCAATAATGGGTAATGCAATGTGAAAAATCTGAGAAGAACGTTCGCGAGAAACCAAATGGCGCTCCCAGTTAATTATCGTGTGGTGCCATCATCAATCTACTCAGAATTGCAGAGCTAAAATTGCAGACAGTCAATAGCAAAAAGCGAAGTGTATCACTATATGACCCATAACAATGAGTGGAAACAGATCCTGATATTGTTACAGCATTTTATTATGTCCAATTTTATAAGCCTGAATTCGAGTTGCTTATGCGGATAGCAATCTCTCGGTTTGTAATTCGTTAACCTGAATACACGCCCTAGTTATTAGTGTAGGCCCTGGCAATACACCAAACATCAACTCGTTCGGCTCCTTGCTTGATTAGTTGTGTCGCTAACTCATTGGCAGTGGTGCCGGTGGTCATGACATCGTCTACCACCGCTACAAAATTGGGTGGTTTTGAGATGACATTAAATGCGCCACGCAAGTTTTGTTGTCGTTTAAGTGCATCCAGACTGGTTTGTGCCTGGGTATCGCGATTTCTTTTGACTAGATGAGATAGCAATGGAATAGAGAAGCTTTTGGCTAATGTTTTGGCGATAAGCTGGGCCTGATTAAATCCTCTTTTTCTGAGTTTTTTAGGATGCAGCGGTACAGCAACCAGCCCCTGGGGAAAGTTTTCTGGTTGATAAGAAAGGCGAATCTGTTGTTCAAGGTAATCGGTGAGTAAAGAACTGAGGTAATAGATACCGTTAAATTTCATGCTGGTGATAAAGTCGCTGATTGGTGGCTCATAGTGAAATGCAGTAATCGTTTTTTTGAACATGGGGGAATGCCGTAAACATTGACCGCAAACCTGTTCCTGGTTGTCGGTTAGTACCCCGGTTACCGGCATTGCACAAACCCGACAACTCTGACGGAGTAGCGGTAAACGCTGGTGGCAATAGTGGCAAATTAGCCTGGAATTTGGTGGTTGAATTTTGTTGTCTGAAATCTTTGCTGCTGCTTCCAGGCGATCAAGCCCGCCCCCTGGAGCCAAATTTAAGTCAAGTCGATTAAAGACGGAACAGGCAATATCAGAGCATTCATTACTCCAGTAGTCGCTATTCACGGCTTGAACTACTGGTCCGCGGCAGAGCAAACAGTCACTAACGGGAATAAATTTAGAAATTATTTTAAGGTTAAATAATGACCAGATGTTAACTTTCATGTTTGTCATACCTTGACAGTGAATCCGCTTCTCTTAAGATCTTCGCCTGACCTTAAATCCATTGATATTCCATTGGGTTTAAATATACCGATAGTTAAATCGATAGTCGAACAAAATAGTTGATCAAAAATAAGAGCGCTTATGCACCAGCCAAATTCTTTATCTCATTTAACTGTAAACGCAGATATTCGTCACGACTGGCAGCTGTCAGAAGTAAAAGCGTTATATGAATTACCCTTTAATGACCTCATTTTTCGCGCCCAGGCAGTGCACCGGCAGAATTTTGAACCTAACCAGGTTCAAGCATCGACGCTAATGAGTATTAAAACTGGCGCCTGTCCAGAAGACTGTGCTTATTGTCCACAAAGCGGGCACTACAACACGGGTTTGTCGAAAGAACAATTAGTGGCATTAGAAGAGGTTGTCACTGCTGCGAAAAATGCCAAACGCACCGGTGCAACACGATTTTGCATGGGAGCAGCATGGCGAAGCCCGCGCGCAAAAGATTTTCCGGTTGTTTTAGAAATGGTAAAAGCCGTCAAAAAACTGGAAATGGAGACTTGCGTAACCTTGGGAATGCTGAATGAAGAGCAGGCCACTCAGTTAAAGCATGCCGGTTTAGATTACTACAATCATAATCTGGATACTTCGGCAGAGTATTACAGCGAAATTATTACCACTCGAACATACCAGGACAGGTTAGATACGCTACAGCGAGTCAGAGATGCTGGTATTAATGTTTGTGCCGGTGGAATTTTGGGAATGGGAGAAACTTTATCCGATCGCCTTAACTTAATTCGAGAGCTGGCCAATTTACCGGAACACCCACAGAGTGTGCCGATTAACCAGTTAATTGCGGTAAAAGGTACGCCACTGGAAGACGCCAGAGATTTAGATCCGTTCGAATTTATTCGAATGATTGCGGTTGCGCGTATTGTGATGCCTCAATCTTATGTGCGTTTATCCGCTGGTCGAGAAAACATGTCAGATGAAATGCAGGCAATGTGTTTCTTTGCCGGTGCAAACTCTATTTTCTATGGTGAGAAATTATTAACCACAGAGAACCCAGATATGAATCACGATCTTGACCTGTTTAAACGTCTTGGGATTGAGCCTGAAGGCGGAACGCCAGAAACCAAACCCTGTCCGAGAAAACTCGCTGAAGAGCAAGCGCAACTTGAAGCTGCGGCCAAAGCAAGTTCGCAAACCGAAAAGCCGTTGTTTTACAACGCTGCCAGTTAATTTCGGTTAAGTATTTGCTAATCAATCCACAAAAGCGGGCGGTTGGTTTATCAGCCTGCTTTTGCCGGAATATCGATGATGAAATTTCTTAATTTTCAACAGTTACTTGAGCAACGAGCCGAATCTGGACTGTTGCGTCAGCGTCAAACTTTAACGTCGCCGCAACAGACAATCGTGTCTGTTGATGGAAAGCAGTTGATTAACTTTGCCAGTAACGATTACCTCGGATTAGCCAATCAGCCTCAGGCGGTTCAAGCGTTAACGAGCGCAGCTGATAGATATGGTGTTGGGGCAGGCGCCTCACATCTGGTTTGCGGCCATCAAAAGCCTCACCAGGATTTAGAAGAGGCACTTGCAAGTTTTGTCGGTCGAGAGGCTGCGATTACTTTTTCTTCCGGTTACATGGCGAATCTCGCTATTTTGCAATGCCTGGCGAAAAAGGGAGATTTAATCATTGCGGATAAATTGAATCATGCTTCGTTGATTGACGGCGTGAGGTTAAGCGATGCCGATTCAACGCGTTTTCCCCACTGCGACCTTGCGATACTGGAAAAGCGACTGAAAAAAAGTTCGCAAAACAAATTTGTTGTCACCGATAGTGTTTTTAGCATGGACGGCGATATTGCACCACTAACAGAAATGGTTGCAATGTGTGATAAATACGACGCTATTTTAATCGTTGATGATGCCCATGGTTTTGGTGTCATCGGTGAAAATGGCAAAGGAAGTGCGGAACACTTTGGGTTGAATCAGAAACAGCTTCCCGTTCTGATGGCAACTTTAGGGAAAGCATTAGGCGGCTTTGGCGCGTTTGTTTCCGGCGAAAAGCCCTTCGTCGATTATCTGGTTCAGCAAGCACGGAGTTATATTTATACTACTGCAATGCCTGCTTCAATCGCGTCGGCAAATTTAGCCAATCTAAACCACCTTAAACAAAATCCGAAAATTCTCGCGCAATTGAAAAGCAATATTAGCTACTTTCGTCAACAATGTGAGACATTTAAGTCTGCTGGTTTTCCAGTAACCATTTTGCCATCTGAAACAGCTATCCAGCCAATTATTGTCGGTGATAATGAGTCGTTGTTAGCCATCAATCATCGGATCCTTGAACAAGGTTTTTTAGTCGGTGCAATACGCCCGCCGACAGTACCGGCTAATTCCGCCAGATTAAGAATTACTTTGTCGGCTTCACATAGTCATCGACAAATCGATCAATTAATCCAGTCACTAACCAATGCATTCGCATTGCAGCAGAAAGAAGTTAATCAATGAATTTAAAACCATTTGTCAATATTTCAGGAACAGGTCCTGCATTAGTTTTAATCCATGGTTGGGGGTTACATGGAGGCATTTGGGAAACCGTGCTGCCCGAGTTGGAAAAACACTTTACCGTTCACAATATTGATATGCCGGGCTTTGGTTATAGTTCTGTACACAACGGTGAATATAATCTTGATTATCTGGTGAATTCAATCGAATCCGTATTACCAGAGCGTTGCGATATTATTGGCTGGTCCCTTGGCGGCTTGGTAGCGACGGCGTTGGCGCTGAAATGTCCTGACCGAATTAGTAAGCTGATTACCGTGGCATCCAATCCCAGTTTTGTCGCTAATGAAGAATGGCACGGCATGCAGGCGCAGCTACTCGAATCTTTTATGGCTTACCTGGAAGAAGATTATGAAGGCACCTTAATTCGATTTTTAGGGATCCAGACGATGGGGAGCGCAACTCAAAAAGAAGATGTAAAACGACTGAAAGAGACTGTATTTATTCATGGCCAGCCTTCTAAAAAAGCACTAAGAGGTGGTTTAAAAATACTGCATGATATTAATCTTGTGCCTCTGTTATCACAGTTGGCAATGCCAGTATTAAGGATGTATGGCAGGCTCGATTCTTTAGTGCCAGCCAAGGTTGCGGCTGATGTGGAAGATCATATTCCAGGCAGTAAAGCAATTATTTATCGAAAGTCGGCTCACGCCCCATTTTTGTCAGCTAGTAATGAATTTGTTGATGATGTTCTCGAATTTTTATTGCCAGGTGCACATTTATCGGAAGTCTCTGTTGGGGAAAACGCCGCCGGAGAGAGTGCTCGATGAGTCTCGATAAAAACTTGATTGCGCAGTCCTTCAGCCAGGCTGCTGAGCGCTACGAAGAGTTTGCGTTGCTGCAACAGGAAGTGGCCAGCAGAGTGTTTGAACGCCTTTCGTATATGCGAATAAATCCCAAAAATATTCTCGATGTTGGTTGCGGAACCGGCTACTGCAGTCGACAATTACGCGAGACTTTCGGCCGCTCAAAAGTCAGCGCGATTGATTTAGCGCCGGGTATGATTGAAGAGGCTAAAAAGAATCAGAGTCTTTTTAGAAAAATTAATTACCAGGTCGCCGATGCTGATGAATTGCCGTTTGATGATAACCAATTCGACCTGATCTTTTCCAACCTCACGATTCAATGGATGCCAGATCTAAAAAAGACTTTTAGTGAGCTAAACCGAGTTTTAAAGCCCGGTGGCCTGCTGATTTTTTCCACGTTAGGTCCTGACACTTTAATCGAATTAAAAGAAAGCTGGCGGCAAGTTGATAAATCGGTACATGTGAACGAATTTATTGATATGCACATTGTAGGCGATCAGGTTTTTAACGCTCACTTCGAAAATACCGTGATGGATCGAGATGTGATTACATTAACCTATAAAACGCTTATTGGTTTAATGCGCGACTTGAAAGCTATCGGTGCGCATAATATTGATAGCGAGCGCCAACGAGGCTTGCTGGGAAAAGGTAAATTTAACCAGCTCAATCAGGCGTATGAAAAGTATCGCTGGTCTGATGGTAATTTGCCTGCCACCTACGAAGTTATTTATGGACACGCATGGAAAAAACAGGGACAACCTAAAGCGGACTACCACACTTATAAAGTTGATATTCAAAAGCCTGAGTGAGGGAAAAGTGAAGCAACAGAAAAAAATCTTCATTACCGGTACAGATACCGAAGTGGGAAAAACTTTTTTCACGGCATCGCTCATCCATGCGCTGCAAAATGCGCAACACTCGGTGAGGGCTTTTAAACCCATCGCAGCCGGGTGTGAGTTAGAAAATGGGCAATTCAAAAATGAAGATGCGTTAGCGTTAATGCAGGCAATGACCTTGCCGACCGTTTATGAGCAGGTTAACCCGATAGCGCTACAGCGACCGATTGCTCCCCATATCGCAGCGAAAATGGAAGGTATGGCGCTTTCTGTCGAGCAGTTGCAACAGCTTGTGCCGTTAGCGAGTATCGACGAGTCTTTCATACTAGTTGAAGGGGCTGGTGGCTGGTTAGTCCCTTTAAATGAGCAGCAAACTTTCGCTGATTATGTGGCTGCTGAAAATCTCGCCGTTGTTTTAGTCGTTGGTTTAAAATTAGGATGTATAAATCATGCATTGCTGACTCAGGAATCAATTAAGGCTGCAGGGTTAGAACTGGTCGGCTGGGTCGCCAATCACATCGATCCGGAAATGCTCAATCAACAGCAGAATATCGAGACCTTAAACTCTCTATTAGACTGTCCTATGCTAGCGGAGCTGCCTTTTTTCACTGAAGATAATTCCGTCGAACTCGCTAGTAGATGTGTTAGAATCGAGCACTTGGTCGATAGCTGATAATTTATCGCCTTTTCATAACTTGCTGATAAACAATAGAAAAATATGATTTGGGGCTTAAATTATGGCGTTCAGCACAAAAATCACCATGCTTCATATGGTGGAACATGGCGAAACTCTTTCGTTAAAGCTTGTGGTTAATCTCTATGGTTAAAATCT
This sequence comes from Aliikangiella coralliicola, assembly GCF_007004725.1. Lineage (GTDB taxonomy): Bacteria > Pseudomonadota > Gammaproteobacteria > Enterobacterales > Kangiellaceae > Aliikangiella > Aliikangiella coralliicola. Next base: position 612,284 of record NZ_ML660160.1, read on the forward strand.
ATGGTTAAAATCGGGCAGTTTAATTTCTTGAAGATCTTTCGTAAAACAGCGAGAGGTACTTTTCTAGAAGCTGGAAACCTCGGCCAGGTTTTTTTGCCTGTCGCGCAAACCCCTTCTCATTGTGAAGTCGGCGACAAAATTCAGGTTTTTTTGTATCGAGATTCGCACGATGAAGTTGTCGCAACCACCAAAAAGCCTCGTATTGAAATCGGCGGAACCACGTGCCTTAAGGTATTGTCGGTGAGTCGTGTCGGAGCATTTTTAGATTGGGGTCTACCGAAGGATTTATTGGCACCCTTTGGTGAGCAAAGTAAAAAAATGGAAGTCGGTGAATTTCACATAGTCCATGCTTACGAAGATAACACCGGGCGATTGTGCGCTTCTAGTAAACTTAACAAGTTTATTAAAGCAGAAACATCAGGATTGAAAGCTGGTGACTCGGTTAATTTAATTGTCGGTGATCAAACTGATCTCGGCTACAAAATGATTGTTAATCAAGCCTATTGGGGATTATTGCATCACGATGATATTTTTCGCGAAATCAAATATGGGCAAAAGCTGAAAGGTTTTATTAAAAAACTACGCGCTGACAAACGCATTGATATCACTCTCAAACAACCTGGGGTTTCAGGTGATAAGTCATTGGCAAGTAAAATACTGGCAAAAATTGAGTCAGGCAATGGCTTTTCTGCTATTAACGATAAAAGTCCGCCTGAGTTAATTTATCAAGAGTTTGGTGTGAGCAAGAAAGTATTTAAGGCCGAATTAGGCGCACTTTATAAACAGCGAAAAATATTAATTGGTAAAGATGGCATTCGTTTTGCCAACACGGACAAACACTAGGTAGTAAAAAGTAGTAAGCAGTAAAAAGCAGTAAGAACAAGTAAAAAAGAAAATCTCTAAGTTTCTTTGAATACCGAATACAGCGGGCTTTTCATGTGAAAGCGCTGTTTAATTTTAATTGGTTTCATACGATATTTTATGAGGAATTACTGATGACAAGAGCACTGATGACAAGATCACTGATGAAAAAATCACTGACTCAAGCTTTATTTTTTTGTACTTTTCTTTTCGCTAGTCAATTTTCTCAAGCTGAAATCATTGCGGCTAACGAAAACTATTTTGAAGTAAAGTTTTCATCGACGGTTAAGGCGCCCGTCGAGAAATTAAATTCGACCCTGGTTGATATTGCCAAGTGGTGGAATCCTGAACACTCCTACGCTGGAAAAAGCGAAAACCTCACTCTCGACTTAACAAAACTGCATTGTTTTTGTGAAAAGTTTGACGGCGGCGGCTTTGTTCGTCACATGGATATTGGTTATTTTCAACCGGAAAAAATGCTTCGATTACTCGGTGGATTAGGTCCGTTGCAGTCTCTTCCTGTTGACGGAGTATTAGATTTTTCAATAAAAAGTCAGTCCGCAGAATCTTCGCTGCTAACTGTTACTTATAAAGTTAGCGGTGTCGGGGTTGGTTTAAAAAACTGGGCTAAACCCGTGCATGGTGTGATTGGCGAACAGTTTTCCAGGCTGAAACAACAGGCAGAAAAATGATAAGAAAAAGAATAACAAAATCAAATCACAAAAATCCTCGCCGTCGCGCTAAAGCAATTTACGGCGTTCTTTTGGCTTTGGCAGGATTTTCGTTACCTGCATTTCAAGTCTCATCGGCCCCTTTAGATGCACCCGAGCGAGTTGAGGGAGAAGGGCCGTTTGAAAGACTGATACTGAGAGGTGGAATTCTTATCAATGGTGAGGGCGCTCCGCCGAGGGGGCCGGTTGATATTGTGATCGAAGATAATCGAATTGTTCAGATCAAAAGCGTCGGAAATCCTGGCGTTCCTATCGTGGCGAAGCGACCGGAAGCCACAGCGAACGATAAAGTAATTGATGTCGAAGGCCACTATATTTTACCGGGATTTGTTGATATGCATGCTCATATCGGTGGTTCTCATCAAATTACTCAAGCGGAATATACTTTCAAACTCTGGTTAGCCCATGGTATTACTACCATACGTGAACCGGGAAGTTTTAATGGCGATGAATTCGTTTTGAGCCATATGAAGAAAAGCCAAAAAAATAGTATTGCTGCACCAAGAATTGTGCCTTACTTTTGGTTTGGCCTGGGCAATAAAAAGGGAATTAATACGCCCAGTGAAGCAAAAAGCTGGGTGAAAAAAATTGCGAAACAAGGTGCTCGCGGTATTAAGTTTTTTGGAACTAAACCAGAAATATTTAAGGCGGCGGTTGACGAAGCAAAAAAACGTGGACTAAAAACAATGATGCATCACGCACAACTCGATGTTGTGCATTTAAATGCAGTTGATAGTGCGCGTATGGGATTAAACACCATGGAGCACTGGTATGGATTGCCGGAAGCGATGTTTACTGATCAAGTTATTCAGAATTATCCCCTTGACTATAACTACAATAACGAGCAACACCGTTTCGGTGAAGCCGGTAAATTGTGGTTGCAGGCGGCTGAGCCGGGCAGTCCAAAATGGAATGCCGTCAGGGACGAATTAATTGAACTGGATTTAACCATAAATCCCACAATGACTATTTATGATGCAAGCCGAGATTTAATGCGTGAACGCAATGCAGACTGGCACACTGAATATACGTTACCCGGTCTGTGGGAATTTTTTCAGGCGAGTCGTTACGCCCATGGTTCCTATTGGTTTGACTGGACCACACAAGACGAAATTAACTGGAAGAAAAACTATCAACGCTGGATGACTTTTTTAAATGATTATAAAAATCATGGCGGCCGAGTAACCACAGGAAGTGATTCGGGATACATCTATAAAATTTATGGTTTTGGATTTATCCGCGAATTGGAGTTGTTACAAGAGGCAGGCTTTCACCCGTTGGAAGTGATTAAGTCGGCAACCATTAATGGTGCTGAAGCGCTGGGAATGAGCAGTCAAATTGGTTCAGTTGCTGTCGGCAAGTTGGCAGATTTAGTGATAGTCGAGGAAAATCCGTTGCGCAATTTCAAAACGCTTTATGGAACTGGACACATCAAATTAGACGAGAGTAATAAACCTGTCACAGTTGGTGGTGTCAAATACACCATCAAAGACGGGATCATCTATGATGCAAAAAAGCTACTAGATGATGTTAAGCAAATAGTGAAGCAAGAAAAGGAAAAAGCAAACAATGGCTAAGCCGGGTAAGACAGGGTTAAAAAGAATTTTTGATGCAACGGGCTATTCTATCAAAGGTCTTGAAGCTGCCTGGAAAAACGAGGCAGCTTTTCGTCAGGAAGTTATGTTGGCTGCGGTGGGTATTCCGCTGGCGTTTTGGTTGGCAGAAACCAAGTATGATTTATTGTGGTTAATTTTACCTCTATTTTTAGTGGTTGCCGCGGAGTTAACAAACTCTGCGATTGAAGCCGCGGTTGATCGAATTAGCGATGAACATCACGAACTTTCAGGTCGGGCCAAAGATATTGGTTCGGCTTTAGTGTTTGTTTGCCTATTGTTATTAGCCGTTGTTTGGAGTGTTATTTTGCTCCGTTAGAGCAAGACGATAGATAGCAAAGAGATTTAAATATGGCTTAATCAATGTAAATATGAGCCATTGTTAAAATCAACAAAGTTGTTTATTTTAATCATCTGTATTTTAATAGTTTGTATATTAATAATTAATGGATACCTGAGTTAAAGCGTGTCCTATCGTAGTTTTTATTTTTGAGGAGAAATCGATTTGAAGAATTGGACTATTCCGCTGTTGGTTAGTTTATTGGCGGCGTGTGATCAGGGAGCACAGCAACAAGAGTCGCAACCAGAATCACAGCCGGAGCAACAAAAAGTAGAACAAAGCACTAAAGTCGCAGGTGTAACTTTAGTTGAAACTGTGAAAGCACAACCTGGAAAAACGGTTATTCCTTATGAAAAGTATGTCCTTGATAACGGGCTCACTTTAATTTTGCACAAAGATAATTCTGATCCGCTGGTTCATGTTGACGTGACTTATCATGTTGGTTCAGGACGAGAAGAGCTTGGCAAATCTGGCTTTGCTCATTTCTTTGAACACATGATGTTTCAGGGATCTGAAAATGTTGCTGATGAACAACACTTCAAATTGGTGACTGAAGCGGGCGGTACAATGAATGGTACTACCAACACCGATAGAACTAATTATTTTCAAACGGTGCCGGCCAATCAGCTAGAAAAAATGTTATGGCTTGAAGCTGATCGCATGGGATTTCTGGTTGATGCGGTCACTCAGGAAAAGTTTGAGGTGCAACGAGAAACAGTCAAAAATGAACGTGGCCAGCGCGTTGATAATCGCCCCTATGGTCGACTGAGCGAGCGAGTTTCTGAAGCACTTTACCCAGCAGGACACCCGTACTCGTGGCCGGTTATCGGTTACATGGAAGATCTAAACCGGGTGAATGTTAATGATTTGAAAGCCTTTTTCCTTCGCTGGTATGGTCCTAACAATGCAACCATTACTATTGGTGGCGATTTCGACGTTAACAACACGCTTAAGTTGGTGACCAAGTACTTTGGATCGATTCCCAAAGGACCGGAAGTCTCAATGCCTGAGAAAACAGCGGTTACACTTGATAGCGATCGATATATTTCTATGGAAGACAATGTTCATTTGCCATTGCTCTATATGTCGTTTCCAACGGTTAGTGTGAGGCATGCTGACGAAGCGCCACTTGATTTGCTGTCGACTATTCTTGGTGGCGGAAAAACTTCATTGCTTTATAAAAATCTGGTGAAAAACCAAATTGCGGTTCAAGCTGCGGTTACTCATCCTTGTGCTGAATTAGCGTGCACATTCAACATGTACGCACTACCGCATCCTGCATCTGGAAAATCATTGGCGGACATTGAAAAAATTATTCGGGATACGCTAAAAGAGTTTGAAAAACGTGGCGTTGAAGATGACGATTTGCTCAAAGCAAAAGCGCAAATGGAATCAGCTTTTGTATTTGGTTTGCAAAGTGTGTCCGGCAAAGTTAGTCAATTGGCCGCTAACCAAACCTTTACCGGGAACCCGAATTATATTGAAGAAGATATTGCGCGTTATGCTAACGTGACTAAAGAAGATGTATTAAGAGTTTATAAACAATACATTCAAGGTAAACATGCCGTCATTATGAGTGTTGTACCAAACGGCAAGCCTGAGATGATTGCCGCCAAAAATAACTTTAATGCACCGGAGCGCAAGTTGGCTGAAGCGTCTCAAACCTCTGAAGACGAACTTCAACTCAGAAAAGCGAAGGACGATTTTGATCGTAGTAAAATTCCTGTTGCTGGCGCGAACAAGCCGGTTGATGTGCCACAAATGTGGCAAGATGAACTGGCTAACGGCATTAAAATTCTAGGTGCTCAGAGTATTGAAACGCCAACGACATCAGTATTACTTAAAGTCTCGGCCGGCCACTATTATGAGACGCCTGAAAAAGCTGGTTTGTCTTCCATTTTAAGCAGCATGTTAAATGAGTCGACAAAACAGCGCAGTGCTGAAGAGATGACAAAAGAACTAGAAAAGCTCGGCAGCTATGTCAACATTTCATCACACGATCATTATCTGACAATCAATGTTAATGCACTGACCAAAAACTTTGACGCAACCATGGTTTTAGTGAAAGAAAAACTGCTGCAGCCAGCGTTTGAGCAGAGCGATTTTGACCGGGTGAGAAATATTGCCATTCAAGGCGTTAAAAATAGCAAGAAAAATGCAGGCTATCTCGCATCGACAGCTTACCGTCAATTATTGCACGCAGATAATATCGGTGCGTTACCCGGCGGCGGTACAGAAGCTTCATTAGCGAATTTAACTTTGCAAGATGTTAAATCATTTTATGAGAAACACTTTAAGCCATCGGGTGGACAATTAATCGTTGTTTCAGATTTGGGGCAAGGCGCAGTAAAGAAAGGCATTTCTATGCTAAGTGATTGGCAAGGAAAAGGACCTAAGTTAGCGTTGGAATTACCGCAACCAAAATCAGAAACTGGTGTAATTTACCTGGTACATAAAGATAATTCTGCGCAGTCGGCGATTAGAATTGGTAAGCGTTCTTTAACTCGTGATATCACTGGTGAATTTTACAAATCATATCTAATGAACTTTCCTCTGGGCGGCGCTTTCAACAGTCGGATTAACTTGAATTTACGTGAAGATAAAGGTTACACCTACGGCGCACGCTCTTACTTTAGCGGTGACCGATTATCTGGTAGTTACACCGCCAGCGCAGAAGTGAGAGCTGATGCAACGGATAAGTCAATTGTTGAGTTTATTAATGAAATTAAAAACTATGCAGAAAAAGGAATTACTGCCGAAGAATTGGCATTTATGCGCAATGCGATTAACCAGAAAGACGCGCTGAAGTATGAAACACCCGGTGCAAAACTTGGGTTCCTGGCGCAGATTCTTGAGTATGACCTGACGCCTGCATTTGTTAAACAACGTGCAGATATCGTCGACAGCATCACTGCCGAAGAAATTAATGCCTTGGCGAAAAAGCACTTAAAACTTGAAGAGATGATCATGGTTGTTGTGGGCAACTCAAAGGTGCTTAAACCACAACTGGAAGCTTTAGGTTACAAAGTTATCAATTACGAAATCTAACTGACTAATCGATTGATTGACTACCATTTGAGCTAAGGTAGACAGAGATTTTTTAGAAGGTAAAGCCGGCAGGAAATTCGTTTCTTACCGGCTTTTTCTCACAATTTCCCATCAGATTACCAACAGAACCATCAATTTCTTTGAAATTATCCGTGGCCAAGTCGTTATAGAGCTGAATCAATATAAAATCGGCTATTTTGATGTCTGATGTCGTTGCTCATTTTGCCCATAGGTTGACTATGCGCTGCAATGAGCGCCTAATCAGCCACCAAAATCTCTCGATTTTCCTTATATCATTTTATATTGATTCCGCTCTAATTGACCAAAATATTCAAGAAAATTGGCAACATTGCTCAATTCCTGCTCATTTCTGCCGATAACATCAATACAGTTACGAATAGCTTCCTCAAGTTAATTGATTTTAAAGCTGTTTTTTCGTTAACCATTTGTATTCGAGGTTTTAAGTGGAGATAAATAATTTACTCAACACAGGTGTTCAAGGGTTCCAGCAAGCGACTTCGCGTGCTAATCAGGCAGCCCAGGAGATCGCCTCTCAATCAGTGAAAGACGCTAGTACTGAAAGCATCAATCAGAACGATCTCACAACTTCCCTGGTGGATTTAAAAGTAGCTGAACTTGACGCCCAGGCGAATGCAAAAGTGATTGCGACCGCTTCGGATTTAGTCGGTACCTTGTTAGATGTTACGGCCTAGCGCTTAATAACTGGCAATATAATCGTTAATTATCAACAGGTTATTAATATTTTCGAAATTTTAGAAGTTCAATTGATTGGCAGTGAGTGAAATCAATGCTTATTTCATCCGCACCGGTAGCCATACCGGTTTCGACAGCAAATCCTCCTACCGAAGCGGTAGCGAGTGAAGCTGCGCAAAGAACACCCATTCGGGAGCCTGCACCTCCCACCGATAGCTCCGCCACGAAAAATAGTACCGAAACCAGCGAGCAACAACCCAGAAATCCGGCTGAACTCAATCGAGACAATTCCCAACGAGATTCTTCGGGAGACGCTAAACAAGATAATGGGGAACAAAACAGCCAAAATCGTGATAATCAGAGCCAGAGTAGAAACGAACAGAATAGTGATAGTAACAATGAACAGCAGGAAGCGCAGGAAAGGCGTGAGATTGAGCAGTTAAAACGCGTTGATCGTGAAGTCAGAGCCCATGAAACCGCTCATGCAAGTGCCGGTGGCCAATTAGCTGGTGCGCCACAATTGACATTCACCATTGGCCCTGATGGAAGACGCTACGCTGTAGGTGGGGAAGTTTCTATTGATACCAGTAAAGTGCCTGGTGATCCTCAGGCGACAATTGACAAGATGTCACAAGTCAGGCGAGCTGCACTGGCTCCTGCAAATCCTTCGCCTCAGGACTTGAAAGTGGCAGCACTCTCCAGTCAGATCGCTAATCAGGCGAGAGTGGAGCTGAACATCTTGCGCAATGAAGAAGCTAGCCAGGCCCAGGCAAGTGAAGAAGAGGGCAGGGAAAACCCTAATCTTAATATTCGCAGCTCAGTTCAATTTACTAACCCTGTTGCAGCTAAGCGCTCGTCGTTACTTTTGAATCAGAAAATCGTCGATAGCGGCGCGCTTGATGATATTAATGAAGAGCCGTTGCTTTCGCAAACCGCTTAACCTCCGCAGCTTTGCTCTACATCGATAAAGAGCGACTTCTCTTAAAATAACTCACAAACTATTTCCCAATTGATCCGGAATTCCGTAAACTTGCGATCAGAATCGTGTAAGGTTAATTTTTGTCTCTAATAAGAACTACTATTAATGCAGCAATTGCGCTCTCGACCCTTTTTGAAGTGGGCCGGTGGAAAGTACCGACTACTAGACAAACTCGCACCTCATTTAAAAGGTCGAAAATTAATTGAGCCTTTCGTTGGCTCGGGTGCCGTTTTTCTCAACCAGGATTTTGAACGCTATCTATTGGGAGATATCAACCCAGACCTCATCAATCTCTATCAATGCCTGAAGCAAGAAAAGCGCAAGTTTATTAATTACGCCAGATCTTTTTTCAATCAAGAAAACAATTCTCAAAAAGCTTACCTTCAATTTCGAGAAGAATTTAATAATGGCTTAAAAGGGCGAAGACGAGCGGCCTTGTTCGTGTATCTGAATCGACATGGTTTCAATGGTCTTTGTCGTTACAACAAGTCTGGTGGATTTAATGTGCCATTTGGGCGATACGTTAAACCTTACTTTCCAGAAAAAGAAATGTATCATTTTCTAGTTAAGGCGAAACAGGCAAAATTTGTCTGCGGTGATTTTGTTGCGTTAATGAATCGATCTCGCCGTGGCGATGTGGTTTATTGTGATCCACCTTACGTACCTTTGTCACCGACAGCGAGTTTTACCAGTTATGCTGCGCAGGGTTTTTCTTATGACCAGCAAGTCGAACTAGCTTATCGAGCCAAGCACCTTTCTGAGCGTGGTGTTAAAGTGATCATTTCCAATCATGACAATGCAATCACCAGGCAGATTTATGAAGACGCAAAAATTGAAGCCTTTCCAGTGAGGCGCTTTATCAGTTGTGATGGTAATAAACGTGGTAATGCTAGTGAGTTGCTAGCGATTTATGAATAGCGTCTTGTTCAGCATTAGCTGAGGCGTTGAATCAAATTAATGCGAGAATAAATAATAATTTCTTCATTTTAATTTTCAATAGTTACGCTTGCAGGCTTCAAGAGTAAGCTAAAACTAACTCTCATACCTGGCCAGTTTCGTATCTGAAATGTTGCGAAAAAACTCGATATTCCAAAGCTGAAGCCCGCTAAAACTCTTTAATGAGTGAAATATAATAATTAGCAAAAATCTATTTCTTAAAAATTCGACAAGGGCATTAAACTTTCGACAATGCCAGGTATCGATGTTAGGAATTAGTTTTCTTAGCCGTTGAGACCAACTTTGCACCGCATTTTAGAAGGTAAGAGGAGCAAGGAGAATACGATATAGGTATTTTCCAAATGTTAACGTTTGCTCAAAAATTGAGAACAATTCACATTTTGTTTTGAATTAACACCATCAGGTTGTATTAAAATTATCCTGTTGTTAATATCTCATGATTGAATATCAACAAATTAAATAATTGGCAAATAATTTACATTCAACCGGGGGATATTAAATGAGAATATTAAAGTATCTATTACTTACGACAGTTATACTCTTAGCTGGATATGTGAGTGAAGCTAGAACCGCGGAACTCAGAATCTTTTTTATTAAAGAAATTATGACCGACTTTTGTAACTCCGAGGAGAATACTTGTACAAGTATCATCGAAGTACGACCTTTACCAACGGAACCTCCACATTGGCGAGTAACCTACGAATCAAATGCAGGTTGTCCTGAAAAGTCGGGTAGGTCGGGCTGTCCTCAACCAGGAGCTGGTTGTCCTCGGCCAGATGATGATTGCATATAAGTCTACCCATTTCGTATTGTAGATGCCTTAATTTGAAGGCGTCTATTCCTGTATACGGGCACGATAAATGGCAAATCGATTAAAAGTTTGTAGGTATTAAGTCAATCAAAAAAATGAATCGTTTTTGCTTTGCCTTTCTAATAAGTCTTTTCCATTTGTCTCTGTTTGCTTACGAGCTAGACAGTCTAAAAAACGATTTTCGTTTTCAGAAATTACCGCATTCGGACAGCCTATCTCACATTGTCATTAGGGATATTATCCAGGATAAAAAAGGATTCATATGGATAGCGACAAGCGATGGGCTTAACCGCTATGATGGAAATTCAAATAAAACCTATCGGCCTTCGCAGCAACGTACTAATTCTATCAGTCATTTTTATATCAGTAACCTGATTGTTGATAATAGAGGTGCTCTTTGGGTTGGAACTGAAAAAGGACTCAATCAATATAATGCTGAACTCGACAATTTCGAGATCGCTCAAGACAAACTGAACCGAGAAGTTTCACTTGATAAAGTTGCTGTCAGTAAAATATACGAAGATTCGTCTCATCGATTGTGGATTGGCACCAGAAAAAATGGTGTATTTCTCATTTCGAGAGACAGAAAATCAATCACTCCTATCCATATAAATAATTTAACTGAATATAAGTTTTATGCACAGGATATTATCGAGTTTGACAGTAAAATCTTAGTGGCTTCCAGACATGGCCTTTATCAATTTGACGAGAACAAAGTCGAGCTCAATAAAATTAAAGCATCGCTACCTAAACTTGGTAAAAAAAGAGCTATCAGGGAAACCACGCTTTTTAAGCTATCTGACAAGCGTTTGCTTGTCGGCACCAAGAAAGGGCTATATTCGTTCGACTCAGCTTCGAATACTTACAAGGAAATTTATTCTGATGTTTTAAACGGACAATACATCACAAAGTTACTTTTAACCACAGACAATCAACTATTTGTAGGCACTCGTTATTCTGGATTAATCAAATTTGAGCTTGCAACTTCAAAGAACAAACGATTTACCAACTCTCCATCTGAGCCATATAGTATTATTGATAATCAGATTCTCGCAATTTTTCAGTCGAATGATAATCTCCTTTGGCTAGGCACTAACTTGGGCGTCAATATTGTCAACTTAAGTGGCGAGTATTTTGGACATATTCTTGCGAACGATGAATCTTCGGCTTGCTTATCAGGCAACACGATATATGCCATGTTAATGGATTCAGATGAATTTATCTGGGTCGCGTCATGGGGACATGGTTTACACAAAATCGATTTACAAAAAAATCAATGCGAAATATTTAGAACAATTCCCGGGTATGAAAACAAAAATATTTTAGCTAATGTGGTTTCGCTACATGAGGATAATCGCAAAAATTTATGGATTAGTACTTTCGATAATGGACTAATAAAATATTCTAAAGGCGCTAACAAGTTCAATTTATACAACTCTAACAGCTCCGTTTCGCAAGCACTGCCATCAGACACAGTAAACGCTGTTTCAAGTGATGCAAATGGTAATATCTGGATCGCAACTTCTGGCGCAGGGCTTGCGAAAATTGATTCCAGCAATAATACAACATCGAGCTATTCACCGGAATTTGAGGGTGAAAATAGTTCTACATTGACGACAGTAAACAACATCTACGCTGATAAACAAGGAATAGTCTGGCTAGCTACGCAGTATAATGGTTTAGTAAAATTTGATATCGCCAATGAAACATTTACTCGATATTTGCGTAGCGATACAAACAAAAGCGGGTTACCTCCGACATTATTGTCAGTTGATGAAGATCCTACAGGAATGCTCTGGATTGGAACAAGAGGGTATGGGGCGGTTAAGTTTGATCCGCGAACTGAATCATCTAAAGATTACTCGGTAGAAAATGGGTTATTCAGTAATGTCGTCATGGGAGTAAAAACAGACTCTTTGGGAAATCAATGGATTTATACTGACAATGGCCTTTCGCGTCTTTCATCTTCAGATCAATCTTTGTATACCTATTTTCAAGAAGATGGAATGCAGTCTAATTCGACCACTGGCGCTGGCTTTTATAATCCAAAAGACGATTCTCTGTGGGTTGCCGGCGTAAACGGGTTCAACATAATATCACTTAGTAAACTTTCTGACAGACGCCTTTATAATCCAGCTCTGATAACGAACCTGGAGCTGTTTTATAAACCAGTACCAATTGGTAACATTGATCCAGATTCGCCCCTAAAAACTTCGATCATAAGTACCGAACAGTTAGAGTTTAATTACGATCAAAATGTATTTTCTCTTCGTTATTCTGCTTTAGAGTTCGAAAATCCAGATCGTGTAAAGTATGCTTTTATGTTAGAAGGTTACGATGAGTGGAATTACGTTGACTCGACCCAACAACGTGCAGTTTATACGAATGTTGACCCAGGCGAGTACGTTTTTAAGGTTAAAGCATCGAATAATGGCAATTGGGGGAGAGCTGCGACCAGCTTGAATATCATCGTAAATCCTCCTTGGTGGAAAACGAATTTTGCTTATTTCTCATACCTCTTTCTAATCGTGTTGTCGATATATTTGTTCGTTTCTTTCCGGACAAAAGCATTAGTTAAACGCTCTAAAGAACTAGAAAAATCAGTTGTGAAACGTACTAAAGAATTAGCTGAAGAAAAAACTAAGGTTGAGCTGCTTCTTTCACGTAAAAATGAGGAGTTTGCTAATGTATCCCATGAGTTCCGCACACCTTTAACTTTGATACTGGGGCCGCTTTCTCAAGTCTTACAATCGAAATTAAATAACGAGCAGAAAAGACGTTTAAATGTCGTTCAAAGAAATGGTTACCGATTACTCAGGATGGTGGAACAGTTATTAAATCTTGAAACATTCAGGATTAAATCGATAGCTCAAAAATCTCCACAAGCCATTGGTAACAGTTTGCACCTTCTAGCAGAGGCTTTTAAAGATTTAGCAACGGAAAAACAGATATTGTTTAATGTTCCTGAACCAATCGATATCAATTTTGAGTTCATTCCAGATGCGTTCGAAAAAATCGTTGTTAACCTGCTTTCAAATGCGATTAAGTACTCGAAACCAGGCGGAAAAATAGATGTTAATTGTGAGCGCACTAACAATAATGAATTTAAATTAACCATAACTGATACTGGAATTGGCATTCCTGAGTCTAAAGTCGACACTGTCTTCGAACGGTATGCCAGAGTGCTCGACGATAGTAGTGAGCAGATAACAGGTTCTGGTATTGGATTAGCGCTCGTCAAAGAACTTGTTAAAGCGCATCTGGGTTCTATTGTGCTTGAAAGTGAACTAGGCAAGGGCACCACAATTGTGGTTACGTTACCTATCATCAATGAAGTTAAAATAGACCAGGTTAACATTGCGGCTAGTGACGAAATTGTCGCAATGGAAATTATGGGACTAACTCAGCAGCCAAACATTGAAAAAACAACACAAGACCTAGAAGAAATAACTGAGCAAAAAAACAGTGTTCTCCTCATTGAAGACAATGTGGACATGCGAAATTATATTAAAGAAAATATCAATTCAAGGTTTAAGGTTTTTATTGCGGCCAATGGAGAAGAGGGCGTTAAGGTCGCAACCGAGGAGATCCCTGATCTGATTATCAGTGACATTATGATGCCCAAAATGGATGGCTATGAGGTCACAAAACAATTGCGTTGCCAGGAGTCAACTAACCATATTCCAATCGTATTATTGACTGCGCGTAGTGATAGAGAAAGTCGCTTAAAGGGCTGGCAAGAAAAGGCAGACGAATACCTGACTAAGCCGTTTGATGTCGAAGAGTTGTTAATTCGCCTGGACAACCTACTTGAAATTAGAGAAATACTGAAAAAACGTTTTAGTGAAACAGCATTTGATTCGGTCGATCAACAAAAGGGAATTGTAAAATCAGTTGTAGAAGACGAATCCGACGTTCAAGATAACGTCAGTCATATGCAACAACTATTCATCGAAAAGCTTAATGGTGTTTTAGACACTCTCTATCAAGAACAATCTGTCTCAATTACCGAAATTGCAGACAAAATGGCAATGAGTGATCGTCAATTACAAAGGAAATTAAAGAGTATTCTTGATCTGCAGCCAGTCGCTTATTTACGTCGCTTTCGGTTGGAAAAGTCTAAAGCTTTGATAGCGAAAGGTAAAAGCGTACAATATACCTCTGTTGAAGTTGGTTTCTCTTCGCAAAGTTACTTTGGCGTTTGTTTTAAAGCGCAATTTGGACTTTCGCCTAAAGCTTACTATTTATTAAAATCAAAGGAAAAAAGCTAGAAAAGCGGCACATCAGACAATAATTTCCTCCACCATAAATATCACAAACTCGTGAGAAAATCGTTAACTTCATGTTATTCACGCGTGATCATTCCTCAATAGAATACTTTTGATGCTTCGAATAATCATTATTCCGCATTAAAAATACTGAACCCATTCATAAAAGGAATCCAATTATGAAGACAAGAACCTCAGTAGTATTCATTGTGTTGGCCACACTAATGTCTTTTAACGTATTCGCCAGTAGTCAATATAAACACAAATATCACGCCGCAAATTATAAGGTAACGATTACTAACGTCACTAAAGGTATTAGCTTTACACCTTTTCTTGCTGCAACTCACAATCGTAAAATTAATCTGTTTACCATCGGAGAAGTCGCATCTTTCGAAGTTTCCCGGGTAGCAGAAGGTGGAGATATTTCCGGGCTTAATGCTGTTCTAGACCAATCGGATAATGTTCTGGCAACTGAAAGTAGTGCGGGTTTATTGGCGCCCGGACAATCTGTCATGCTGAAAATTAAAGGCAGTAAAAACTTTAGAAAGCTTAGTCTTATTTCAATGTTATTGCCCACCAACGATACCATGGTAGCGCTTCGTGGTGCTAAGTTGCCAAGACGTGGCAAAGTGACTTATTTTATGAAAGCTTATGATGGTGGTAGCGAAACTAATGATGAATATTGCGCAAACATTCCTGGGCCACAGTGTGGTGGAATTCCATTTTCTCCAGATGATGATGGCGAGGGTTATGTTTATCCCAGTCCGGGCATTCATGGGCATGGTGATTTGTCGACTTTAGATTACCAGTGGGATGGGCCTGTTGCTAAGGTGGTAGTTGAACGAGTTTACTAATATTTTTGAGTTTAACTATAGAGAGCGGCGTGCCGCTCTCCTCAAGTCAATTCGTTGCCACTAATAATAATACTGCGCAGTTAACTGAATGTGATCATCTCTTCTGATTAAATAAGCTGGGTCTTGCGGCTCGTCAGACTCAAACAATCTGACATCTAACGAAACCTTCAAACTATCACCAAATCGGCGACTGGCCTCGACCAAAAAGCTGGTCGATTTGAAATCCAGATCATAACTCAGCCCCGCCAAAACTTCGGTAGAGTCAACATCATTGAGTGCTAGTCGGCTACCAAAGAAAACATCATTCTGGAAAGTTGAAGGGCCATCGTCGCCGCGCTCATCCCACGCTATTTCAACTAGCCATCCAAGGTCAGCGTTAGAGTCCATGACACCATACTGACTGTATTCTATGCCACCCTGTAGCGCCCAAAAATCTTCGCGATTATTGTCATTATGAATAATCTCTAACTTCCATAAAGCATCTTCAATATTAGCCTGTAATTCGAAACCAAGTTGGCTAATCTGTTGGTAGAAAGGAACCAGTTCAGGAACAACATTCTGCAGTGGAGACTGAATTAACAAGGGATCTCGACTGGTGCCTTCAAACCATGAAACGCCGATTTCGTAATCACCAATGCTATGGGCCCAACGAACTGCCCAGTCCACATGATCTTCTTCGTCGCTGGACTCATAAAAGGCGGTATCGGCATTAATGATAGGAAGTCCGGGTCTTCCCTCATCGCCGGCAAAGGTTCGTTCACGAAAGTAGGGTAAAACGTAAAAGTCGATGATTCCCCAGTCATTAACCAGAGAGAGGTTGACCATCGGTTGGCCAAGCTTATCTTCGTTATCGACATCTTCAACAGAGTCACTCTGGTTGATAATATCAACGAGGTGCTGAAATTCTGTCACGCCCCAGAAAACACGCCTTACACCGATACGGCTTTCCCAGTCGTCACCAACGTGAATCCAGCTGAGTTCTCTAATATCAGAATGGGTTCTTTCATCGTCGTGTTGATCAATACGAGCTGATGGTACAAACTCAAAAGAGTCGTTGCCATCGTTCCAGCTCCAGAAAAACTCTGGCGCAGCTGCTAATGAAAAATAAGTGTCGTGTTGAGTGGGAAAGAGCGCGTCTTCAACAAAGAAACGCCCTTGTAACTCAATGTTGCCACGAACTTCAAATTCATTAGCCGCTGCCGAGTTGAAGAAACCTGCCGTGAGGCAGGACACTGCAGACAAGATTAGTTTTTGGTTCATTGATTTTTTCATTAATTTATACATAGCTAAATAGTATCGATTACTTATTTATTCGTTCGTAAGCTCAGCGTTGACTTAAAGCCATTTCGACGCTCAACCAGTTGATTAGTAACCTGCTTGTGCCTTTTCTCAAAAAGAGAAAAGGCACAAGCGTATTGATAAAGGAAAACGATGGTAGACTTATCGTGCTCTCTTTAATGCATTTTTGTTAAAGTCTTTTTCGTCAAGACCTTTTTGGAATTGATAATTTTTCCAGGTTAACAAAGTGCTTTTTCCTGACTGGTGATTAACCATTTCCAATTGAGAAGCACGCCAGTATTTATTCACGTATTGGTTATATTGAGAGAAAGTTAGCGTTTTGAGTAAAGTATTTTTGCGATCATAAAAGTCTGTTTTTTGAGTGCGGTATTCTGCTTTATCAATCCAGACTACGCGACGTTTGTAACCAGAGTATTTATCTCTAGGATATTGTTCTACAACCCAGCAATCTACACCATTAATCGTCTCATCTTTAATATATTTATAGTCATATTTTTCGATTTCGAAAGACGTTAAGTCTTCAAATGAAAACTCACTTCCCATAAAAGAGCCTGACTTGTTGCGAGAAGAAATGCGCTTGACTCGTTTTAACGCTGGTAAATAAAGCCATTGCTCATCATTCGTAGTCGGGTGTGAAAAACTTAAGAAAGCGGTTCCCTTAACGTCGTTAGGCGAGTTAAAAATTGTTAAGCTTTTATCGCCGTCATTTTCCTGTTCCATGCTTTTAATTTTCATCTGACGAGTTGAAGTTTCGCCATGTTGATTTTTAAGTAGCATTTCCATTTCTGCCTGACTGTCTCTCCAGCCAAGGTCACGATTTTTCGATTCTTTTGAAATAGCTAATCCTTTATCTTCTGCTTCACCTGCAAAGACCGGGCTTGAAAAAGCGAGCATCGAAGATAGGGTTAACAGGCCTACTTGTAAAAGTTTCATTGAAGTCTCCATAGTGGAATTTAATTTTAAATTTTTCCAGCTTGCCTCGGTTGTTCTCTGATTAATCCGAGGCGAGCTCTGTTATTCGTTATTCGCGAGTCGCTCGTGCCAATTCGGGATTTTTTAGTTTTGCTTCCCGTTCGGCTTCTTTATCTTTTTTGCTTTTTAGTAACATCAATAGCGGCGGTAAGAATAAGAAGTCGATAATCAGGGCGATTAAAATGGTCACTGCAGTCAACAGACCCATGTCGGCATTAACCTTGAAACTTGAAGTCGCCATGACGCCAAAGCCAGCGATGAGTACCATGGTCGTAATCCATAATGCTCTTCCGACACTCGCAAAACTATAGCGGACAGCATCTTCTGAACTCAGTCCTTTTTCTCGTCTTGCGCGGATATATTTACTTAAAAAGTGTACTGTGTCGTCGACGATAATACCGAGAGTGACCCCCATTACTACTGAAAGTCCAAGGCCTACTTCACCGACAAACAATCCCCAAACACCGAATCCTACCGCTGCAGGTGTCAGGTTAGGGATCAAACTTATCAGGCCAAACTTAACAGAACGAAGGGCGAAGCCTAACAATATCGAAATCAATATTAAAGCGAGAGATGAGCCTTTTAACATGCTTACGATGTTCGTTGAACCGATGTGGGCAAACATTAGCGATGGACTTGCCAGCGACAGACCATACTCTGAATTTTGTTCATTAAAATGACGCAGTACTTTCTGTTCTAGTTCAAGAATCTCATTTGAGGTCAAGTTCTGGAAAGTCGCAATCACACGAGTCGAAGACTTATCAACATTGAGCTGATTGTTAACATCCAAACCTTGTGGTAACGATAGCTCGTACAATAACAAGTATTGTGCGGCGAGTTCTTGTTGATCAGGTAAAATGTACCAGGCCGGATCATCGCCATGCATATTTCGATTCAATCGTTTCAGCGTATCAGTAATGGTATTCACATTGTCTGTTTTCTCCATTTCCCTTAGCCAGTCGGAAAAATCTGCAACAAACTTAAGAAATTTGGGATCGTTAATACCGCTGCTTTTGTTTGAGTCAAAGGACAGTTCAAGAGTTGTCATGCCGGACAAGTGTTCTTGCATAAAATCAGTCGCATTTCTGAACGGAACTCGTTCGTCAAAATATTTAACGAAATCATCGTTAAGTTGGTTTGAAGGTACGAAAGAAGCAAATCCGATGATAACAACAGTCGAAACGGGTAGCAGCCATTTACGGTTGCCGATAACAAAATTTGCCAGCTTATCCATCATATCCACTTTATGCTCAGCTGTTTGTTTAACCTTGATCGGCAACAGGGATAACATGGCTGGAAAGATTGTTACTGAGAATGCAAAGGCCAACATCACACCAATTGCGACCATATTACCCAGGTGAGCAAAAGGCGGTGCGTCGGAAAAGTTCATGGTAAGGAAACCAATTGCGGTTGTAATGCTGGTCAAAAACACCGGTTGCATATTAACGCGTAAACTATCTTTGATGGCTTCATTTTTGTCCATACCATGGCGCATATTATAATAAAATGTCGAGAGTACATGGACACAGTCGGCGACGGCTAAAGTTAAAATGACGGTGGGTGAGCCGGCAGAAGGACCGGTCAAATATCCACCTAACCAACCCCAGATACCCATGGTGCCAAGCACACTGGTTAAGATAATCAGTAGCGTTGCAAAAGTACCGGTAATGGTTCTTAGTAAAAGACCTACAGCTAGAATAACAACCAATAGCATTAGTGGAATTTTAACTGAGCTATCGGCTTTTGATGCCTCGGGAAAACTGGTGTTCATCATGATCATGCCAGATAACATAAATTGGATATCTGGGTATCGTTTGGCAAAGTCGTCTCTAATTGCGCGTACTGAAGCTGCCACTTCAGGAACTTCGGCAGTCATATCTATTGCCGGTAAGCGAATAGTGACATTCACCACAGCGGCATCGGAATTTTCTGAAATCAGTTTTTTCTTTAGAATTGGTTCACTTAGTGAAACACGCTTTGCTCTGGCAATGAGCTCATCGTCTAACATATCAGCTTCCAGCACCAGGTCTTCAATCATTAGATCGTCGCCTTCGGCAAAGCTATATTGGAAGTTGGTGATAGAATCAACTCGCGAATTGTAAGTGACCTGCCACGCTTCATTCGTGAGTTCCCAAATAGCGGTCAGGGTTTCTTTGGTGAAAACATTGCCGTCCTTTGGAGCGACAATAAAAGCAACGTTATCACTTTTACTATAAATTTTCTGCAAACTTAAAAAATCGTTCAGTTGCTTATTATTATCTTTAAAAAATGTTTTGTAATCACTTTTGAATGGTATGTTCCATTGGCCGTCTTTAAAGGCGCCGGAAAATGCGATGCCAACAAAAATCAAAACAGCTGCGATAACAAGCAACCTATTGCGTAAAATAAAATCAGAATACTTTTCCATGACGGTTTACTCTGCTGTATAGTTAATATGACTAGATTAATATGACTAAGTAAAAATGGCTCAATTAAAAAACTAAATTAATACAAGTTCGATTTAAAAAATCGGGTTAAAAATCAATTCACTCGACTCAATGGAAATCAGATAAAAATAAATGGCGTTCCATTTTTCTCAAGTTGTTCTATTTCCGGCTGAAAAATCTCTTGCGTTATCCTTTTGATTGTCTCGCTGTAATCCCAATCTTTTGACAGTGGCTTCCAGTTAAAGCCATCGAGTACTAATCTGGCGTTTGTGAGAGATTCTCTTTCTAAAACCATAGGTCTTAATTTTTCCGAATGGCCTTTGCTCATAATCAATGCCATCGCTCCCCACGAAGCCGACCACATCGCAAAAGTGACCTGTTCAAAAGCCATATCTTCAGGCAACACCAGATCGCCTGCATCAATGGCTTTGCCAATTTCGACATTCATTATTCCCATTAAGTTGGATTCACATTCATGATGGGTTTCATTTCTATCGTCCGAACTGCAAGCGGCAACGCTCGGAGAATGAGCTGATAACACAGCAAAAAGTTCAGAAGGGTGTAACTTGGCCCAAAGGATGTAGGAAACCATGACTGATTGAATGCGTTCACGACTATTACCTTTAAACTTCAGCGCACGGACAAAAAGCTCCTGGACTTCTTGAATGCAGGTATTACAAATCGCCATGAGTAAGTCTTCTTTACTGATGAAGTGCTTGTAGATAGTTCCCTTAGAATAGGGAGAAGCGCTAACCAGCTTGTCGATGGTTAAGGTTGTCAAACACTCCTTTTCCACGAGTGAACGAGCAATTTCAATTAACTCCTGTTCTCTTTGGGTAAATTCGCTTTCACTAATAGTTCTTGGACTCATGGGCGGTCATTCTATCTTGCTGTTAATACACTTTTATTAAACGCGTTAGCTAAAATTGATTCTCTTTGTAACACGATGTTTTTCGGACGTGTTACTTTTTCGGAAAAGCCGTAATTTCATGCCACAGCGACAATCGCTTTATAAGTGACGAACCGTCACGTGACGATTCGTCATTATAAGGAGGTCGTTGAATATATCAAGCAAAAATCCTAGAAAATGAGAATTGTTTTTATTTAAAAAGTATTGAAATTATCTGCTGAGAGTCGTTTTTATTGCGACTATTTTTAAAAAATTGAATAAAAATAGTAGGTTAGAATGGAATTAGTTGATTGCGTTTGGAATATTCGCTAAGTGTTTTTTCTTAAGTAAAAATCAATCAATTTATTCGTTAATTTGTTTTTTCTCACCGATATAGAAAAGTTTCCGCAACTGATGGCTTATCCAGAATTCGGGTTGTTTGACACTGATTCTTTCTATCTGAACGCTGGTTTCACTCGTTCTAAAAAAGCTCGACTGATGAAGATTCTTCACTTTGAGTTTTTGATTTACTTTTTTTAGGCCTGATTTTATCGTCCCAAACGGCGTCGTTAAAAGTAAAGCTATCCAGAAATGAGCGTAGTTTTTTAGCTAGTTTAATCATATCTTCCGAAGTTAACGCGTGTTCGCTACCACTTTCGATGACATCTTTGTTGAGTTGCACCATTGAATCAATTTCGTGTTGTGCTTCGGTGGAAATTTCTTTTTGTCGGTTTGACGCGACGATTAAATTATTAGAATGAGTGTTGATCAATTCAATCGACTTGAGCACGGTATTGAGTTGCGCGGAGGCCTGGTTTGAAAGTTGCTCTGTCTCAGTTGAGGCTTTTGCACCGATCTCCATGGAGTGGCTGACAGCGGACGTGCCTTCTTGAATTCGGGCAACCATATCGCGGACTTCCTGAGTAGAAGCGCCGGTTTTTTCTGCTAAGGTTCTGACCTCGTCTGCAACCACTGCAAAGCCTCGGCCTTGCTCACCGGCTCTGGCGGCCTCAATTGCGGCATTGAGAGCGAGCAGATTGGTTTGATCGGCGATATTGGTGATCACGTCAATAATATCGTTGATCTGATTACTATCCTTCTGGAGCTGCTCAATATGTGTGGTCGCTTCAGCGATATGTTGAGTCAATTTGGTAATACTTTTTCCCGCATGTGACGCGCCTTGATGGGCTTCTTTAATAGTTTGGTTTGATTGGGTGAGTTCGTCGGAAACCTGGGCTAAGTCTTCATGCAGCGCCATGCTGGCTTCATACACCTGACCAAATGCACCGTTGAGGTTATTACCGAGTTGCTCTTGCATCATCGCCTTTTGTTGCATGGTGTGATAGGTGGCGTTTAGCTCTTCAGCCATTGGCGTAAGACGAGCTGTCGAGGCGTATAATTGAGTCAGTAGGTCATCAATTTTTTGTATCTGATTATCGACTGCGTGGAAAATTGGTTTAAATAAGCTTGAACTTGTGCCGCCGAGTCGAATTTTAACATCAATTTCTTTGCTTTGATTAATAGCATGGGCATGGCTGGATAATTTTTGGATAGCGCGATAAAACGCTCGGTAAAGTTGAAAAATGCACGTGACAAAAACAACGATGAAAGCCAGCCCTATAATCAATAGCTGTTCTGTTGAAAGCTCTGTTAGCGTTATCAGGCTAACCATACTAATGATGGCAATTGCTAATCCCGGGCCTAGAAGTTTTAAAGACAACCCTGCCATGGAGAGCGCTGACTCGCTCACTTGTCCCCGGCGCTTTTCTTCTACCATAAGTTCCTCTTATTTTTAGTGTTGTCTGGTGCGAATATTTGAGGAGGTATAACTCAAAAAACTAATTAAATTGGTTACTTAGACTATAGGACAAATTTTTGATGAGGGTAAAAAATTTGCTTTTATCGATCTACCCACAGGTGTTTGGAGTTACGTCAAATGACTTGGTATTCGCTAACAGCGCGAGTGAAATCTGGGAATGAATTGCTATTCGTCACAGTAAGTGTATTATTGTGTACAATAAACAATTATAAAACAAACATCATTTATCTGGAAAACAGAAATGTTTTTATGTAGGAGCGTTGAAAGTAATGACCCAGTCTAATACACCTCAAGTAATAAAAAGCCAGAGAACCCCGTTTCCCAAAGCGTTTTACGTAGCCAATACCATGGAAATATTTGAACGTCTTTCCTGGTACGGTATTTATACCTTTCTCGCCGTTTACTTAACTAGTAGCAAAGGTCTCGGTCTTGAGCCGCAACAACAAAGCTTGATTATGGGGATCGGCACATTCCTGGTATATATTGTCCCTGTTTTTGCCGGTGCATTGGCCGATCGATTTGGCTACAAGACTATGTTTATTGCGGCCTTTCTTATTTTGGTTCCCGGATATTATTTATTAGGGCAGGCTGAATCATTTCTCAGTTTCTTCATATTTTTCCTGATGGTTGCCATCGGCGGCGGTATGTTTAAGCCGGTAGTGACCGGAACTGTTGGTCGCTCAACCGATGAGACCAACCGCGGCTTAGGCTTCGGAATTTTTTATATGATGGTTAATATTGGTGGAGCGCTCGGACCTATCGTTGCACAGTGGATTAAAGGGAATCTTGGGTGGTCCTGGGCATTCAGCATGGCTGCAATATGGATTGCTATTAACTTTATTCCGGCCATCTTTTTTTACCAGGACCCGGTGAAAGAATCTAAAGAAAAAAATACTAAAACAATATCTCAGGTTTTGGTTGAGATGCAGCAGGTGTTGGGCAATGCACGTCTTGCATTATTTGTTGTTCCTGCGTTGACTTTGTGTGCTTTGAAAGCGGGTAAGGTGTTTAACACTAACGAACTTTTGATTTCGTTTGGTATATTAATTGCGGTAAGTATTGTGTGGAATTTGCTGGCGAGTAAAAAAACAGATGCGCCCTGGTATTTACAGAAAATACGTTTGGGAAATAAACCATTTGTGATTTATCTGCTGATTCTTTCGGGTTTTTGGACCGTTTATAACCAGATTTTTTACTCATTTCCTTTATACGTTCAGCATTATGTTGATAGTTCAGATTTAATTCGAACTGCTGAATCAACCGGCAATAAATCTTTCGTTAATTATCTAACGGGAATAAAAACTGAAACGCTTACTCAGGATATCATTGCGGTTGCAGAACAGGTAGAAAGTTCTGATTCAACAAATGATGCGGAAGAAAAAGTGCAGCGTGCTTATATTCTGCTGAGCGAACTACAAATAAAAGTTCCTAAGGAAGAAATTTTGCCTGCGTTAGCGGAAGTTGAGCAAGCCGATAAAAAAGTGAGAGAGCAACTTGAAGTTCTTTTTAAAGGTTCGTCTGGTTATCGATTTGCTGAGTTTCGTAGCGTATTGGTGGCCTTGTCGAACGAACTGGTTACCGACAATGTGAGTGATTTATCGATACAGGCTCGTGCCGGTGAAAAGCTTCGAGAACTGGATATCAATATTCCTCAGAGCCAGGTTGTTGAAATCCTGAGAGCCATAAAAAATGCGACTGACACTGCCTCAAAATACGCCGTTAAGTGGGAACAGTTATACAAACAAGTCGATCCACAAACTATCCTGGTGTTAGAGTTTCTTGCGATTGTCTTTTTCCAAGTTTTGATTAGTCATTTTATTTCTCGCTGGCAGCCTTTACCAATATTGGTTGTAGGGACTGCGATTCTTTCTTTTGGATTGTGGGTGGGAGGATTTAGTCACATGTTAGTATTCGGCGGCTTTTTCGCCGCGACATCGGTAATTATTTTTGCGCTTGGAGAAATTGTCACGTCTCCGAAAAGCCAGGAATATGTTGCGTCATTTGCGCCGCGGGAAAATGTCGGGATGTACATGGGGTATTATTTTGTTTCGATTGCGCTAGGGAATTTATTTGCAGGAATATTAAGTGGTTCGTTATACGATAGTTTGGTAATTCAAGCGGGAAGTCCAAATTTGTTCTGGTCTGTTTTCGGCGGATTGGGACTGTTGACGGCGGTCGCTTTTCTGATTTTCAATCGCACCATGGTTCATCAGTTAGCGAGCAATGAAGAAAGTGAAATCGATTCAAAGGAAGACATTGCTACTCAGTCTTGTTGAGATAGCAAATGATGTGGTTGAAACAAAAAACTATCTGGTTGAAACAATAAGTGAGCTGGGTGAAATTATAATTGAACTGGTCGAAAAAAAGGGGGGAAGTTTGAACTTCCCCCTTTGGCTTCCTTATTAAAGAATTTCTTTTTTAAAGGACTTCTTTAATAACATCTTCTCTTTAACAACATCTTCCCTTTAACACAATTTTATGGATTGGCTTTTAAATTCAAAGTCACTCCGGATGACGTACTATATCCGTATAGATCAATATGCCAGGTTCCTGCCGAAGGTGTGTTGAAGGTGCAGGTCTCGCTATTACCCCAACGATATGGACGGCAATCATACTGACTGAGCGTTGACTCAGCGCCGAAACGAACGTATAAATCAACGTCTCCTGAGCCACCTGATGTTGAGATAGTCATGGTCGAATAGCCGGCTGGCAGGTCGTAGGTGTAACGTGTCCATTGACCTTGAGAAACAGAAATATTTGAGACGGTTTCGTCAATCGGGTCATTACCCGGGGGGTTGTTGTCATCATCATAACTTCCTTTGAGTGTTACACCAGAAAAGCTGCTGTAAGCTTTTAAGCGAACGTAATAGGTGCCGCCTGTTTGTGTGCCGGTGCATGATTCGTTGTTACCATTGCGATAGGGGCGACAATCATACGAGCTGTCGGTTGGTGTCGAACCAAACTTAACATAAAGGTCTGCGTCACCACTTCCACCACTGATTTCAAATTTAATATTGGTTGCGCCTGATGGAACTTCCATGGTGTAGACTACATCCTCTCCCTGATTTTTACTCAGGTTAGACACAGGCACGCCATTTTTAAGGATGTTATCTCCAGGCGGTGGTGGCGGTGGCGTGTCACCGAAGCGCGAGTATGCGAGCAAATTCGGCGATCCTTGCGGATTACTAACGGCGTTTGTGGTTGCAGCGTCTTTGATTGCCTGTTCTACCTGGCTGGGGCTAGCATTAGGACTGCCTGCGAGATAAAGCGCGGCAATTCCTGCCACATGTGGGCTTGCCATTGAAGTTCCGCTCATCGTGGTTGAACCGCCCGATTGAGAGGTTGAGGTGATATTAGAGCCCGGCGCAAAAATATCGACACAGTTGCCGTAGTTTGAGAAAGAAGAACGCGAGTCACCGTTGGCGGTTGATGCAACGGTAATTGCTTTTGGTGCTCTGGCCGGTGAGTAATTACAGGCACTCCTATTGTCGTTACCTGCGGCAACCACGGTTACAACTCCTGCGTCAACCAGACTACTGGTTGCGTTATCGACTGAACTAGACGCGCTGCCACCAAGACTCATGTTTGCCACGGCGGGCTTACTGTGGTTGTTGGCAACCCATTCGATTCCGGAAATAATCGCTGAATATGATCCTGAGCCTTGGCAATCAAGCACTCTGACGCCGTAAACTTTCGCGCCTTTTGCGACTCCCCAGGTAGCGCTGGCGACAGTACCGGCAACGTGCGTGCCGTGACCCTGACAGTCGCTGGAATTGCTATCGTTGTCAATAAAATCATAACCGTTATAAACACGACCGCCGAAATCAGAATGGTTGTTAACGCCGGTGTCAATGACATAGACATTCACGTTGGAAGCGGAAGTGTCATAAACGTATTTGCTATCTAAAGAACTGCTTCTTTGGTCAACCCGATCCAGACCCCAGGTTGGATTGTGTTGGGTGTCGTTGATCGAAACAATTTCATCGGGTTCAATGAAATCAACTAAGGGATTTTCTGCCATTTTTTTAGCGGTTGCTTCGTCCATTTGAAAAACAGCACCCTGTAACGCTGTTTTAAATGTACGGGTAGGAAGTGCATTTAAGTTTTCACTAAATGAAGCGACCGTGCGATCAATGACAGCGGAGACACTGCCACTGTTAAGTGTTTGCGCACTTTGGCTTAATGCATCACTTTTAAATACAACGATATATTGATCTTGAATAACATTGTCTGGGTTGGAAGGGGATTTCAGTTCGCCAGCGTGAGTTAGCGGTGCGTGAACTAGAGGGATGCTCAGCATGCCGATAGCTAGAGCTACTTTTGATAGTCTCATTTGTGCTTCTCCTTATTGGGTACCCAATTTTTGAGTTGGGAATATTTTGTTATTGAAAGTCAGTTGGACAAAACTACAACTTTAAGTTTTGATTGTTTTTTTACTTCTTGTTACGTCGAGATTTTGCTACTTTTTCCTTTCTTTATTTTTACTCCGTTATTTTAATTGAGAACCAGGAGCCTCCTAAATTTGTGACAGCTCGCAACAATTAATTCGCATCTTAAGTGTATCTGAGATGCGGCTTGAGGTTATTATATTATTTTCTGAAATACAAGAGGGAAGGTGCTAGAATATCTCTAAATTTACTGTGAAATATTTACATATTCATTCTGGAGATGGTGTACACTCAACCAGATCTAAATGATTTAGTTCCAATAAATTATCGGTTTAATATCTATTGATTCAATATGTTATGATTACCCGCTAACAACGAAAACTTTCAATTTGTATTAAGGATTGAACTTACATGGCTTTAAGGGAAATCGATCTAGTTCAGGTTCGGAGAAGTGGAGAGCATTTCAAAAAAACTCTCAGAGAGATATTTGAGCATATCCCGCGTACCGCACACTCAATAGCAGGATTAGCCCGCTGGACAGGTGTCAATAAATCAACTTGTCAAAGGTTGGTTCAAGCGTTGACGAAAAGTGTTGATGGAATTGATGTCATTATCACACTGCCAGGCCCTGGTGGACTCAATCAGATAAATTCCAAGTTCAAAAAATTAATCAACGATCAGGAATCTCTGAGTAATTTTGCGCAAATGGTTGGTGAGTATGAAAATTTAATTTTCGATTATGCCACCAGTCAATCGGAACTTAAGCGCATACTTTTACAATCGCAAGCACAGGGAGCGGGAACGAAAGACTCTTACACTCGCAAGCTTCGCAAAGTGGCCTATGAAACAAATCGCGAAATTAGCGGTGAGACAGTGGATCTCTATGTTGCAATCCATGTTTTAAGAGTTAATAAAGATGATGATTCTTATCTGGATGAGTTGGTGGTTGCCAATCGGGTAGGTGTCGAGTTGTCTCGTAATGCACGACCTTTTGTTCAAGCATTTAGTGGAAACCAGAAAGCAATTACCGTCACCAAACCTGTTTCGGTTAACAGCACAAACATTCACGAAAAAGTGACCAATGAAAGTGGCGAATATCTACTCGAAGATTTTTCAACGATGGATATTGAGAGTTGTTTTTCGGGCGTCGGCAGCCTTAAAAATAGTTTGATCTATAATCACACTTTGGCACCGGTAGATAGTAAAAAGTTTGATATTTCAGTTGTCTTTTTAGATTACAAAACTCAGCGTAATCCAATCCAACATGAGCATAAGATCTTTTGTCAAAGTCTGATGCAAAGAAGCCCGGCAAAACGAATTTTTATGCTGTCGCTGATCGAAAAGGAACTTGATCGAGCCAGTACCATTCAGTCTGGTTGTTATCCTTCGAGTATCAAAGCTCACGAAATTGGTCATAATCCTGAAGATTTATGGAGCGAGCGGTTTTCTGATTCTGCTGAAATCAAATTATTTAAACCAACGGAAGAAGGCATCGGTACAAAATCAAATATTCCTCATATTGATGCTTTGATGTCGCAGGTGTTTGAAATTTTGGGCGATGATCCTGCTCGATACATTGGCTATCATTTAGATTTGGATTATCCATTGTGGTTAACCAGCCAACGAATTTATTACGACTTCTCTTAATTTTCAGCAAAAAACTGGGCAGCAAAAGCTGCCCAGTTTTACTTTCGATTTGCAAAGTTTGAGTGGTATATCAGTTAAGGTGTTGCTTTAATACTTAAAGTAACACCTGACACACTGGAATACCCATAGAGGTCAATATACCAGGTTCCCGCTGCCGGTGAATTAAACGTACAAACTTCGCTATTTCCATTTTTATAAGGGCGACAATCATATTGTGATAATGTTGATTGTGCGCCATGACGAACATAAAGATCGGCATCTCCGCTGCCACCGGAAATGGTTACTGTCATCTTGCTATATCCAGCAGATAGCGCTTGGGTGTAATGTTGCCACTGTGCCCGGTTAACCGATATATTATTGATCGTTTTATCAATAGGATCATTTCCCGGGGGGTTACCTCCGTCAGTGAAACTACCGGTAAGACTGACACCAGAGAAGGTATTGTAAGCCTTTACTCGAACATAGTAGGTGCCACCGGTTTGGTTACCTGTACAAGTTTCGCTATTGCCATTTTTATAGGGGCGACAATCGTAGCTCGAATCAGTTGGGGCCGAGGCGAACTTAACATAAAGATCGGCATCGCCGCTGCCGCCGGTGATTTCAAATTTTACATCGGTTGCGCCAGTAGGAACATCCATGGTGAATGTAAGATCGTTTCCTGTGCTTGCGGATAAATTCGTTTTTGCGACACCATTTTCTAACACGTTATCACCCGGTGGTGGCGGTGGCGGGTTTCCGTCAGTGCTACCTTTGGCAAGTTCGGCAACATAAGCCACGGACAATTTGGCGAACTTGATCCCATGGCTTGGGTCGAAACTAGTATCGTTGCTAGTGTGAATCTGACGATTGCTATCATTCATAGCCGACTCGAATGGCATTGACGCAGCAAAACCCTGATTGTGCCACGAAGCATGATCAGAACAAGCGTAACCACATTGGTCAAAACCATAACTGACACCTGAAATATAAGTATCAATTAGTTGAGCCATAAATTGGTTTTGTCCATTGTTGGTGTAATCGGTCATAAAAACGATATCTTTATTGGCTGTTCCTTTTTTGCCGGTCATATCAAATTGCACAACGCCGATAACATTTTGCCCGTTTGATTTGAAACTTTGTGCAATTGCATTTGAGCCACGTAATCCAACTTCTTCAGCCGCATAGCCCATCAGTTTAATCGTTTTTTGTGGTTTGAAACCTGAAGCGACAATGGCTCGTAAAGTTTCTGTCAGTACCGAAATTCCTGAAGCATTATCATCGGCCCCCGGAGCGCGGCCACCAGAAGGGTTCGATTGGTTAATTGAATCGAGATGGCCACCAATGACGACGATTTCATTGGGATTGGTCGTGCCGGTAATGGTTGCAATCACTGAAGGTTGTTGCCAACTGTGATTGTAAAGTTCCACGCTGATGTCACTGCGTGAATTACCGATATTACTCCAGGTATTTTTTATCCAGTTTGCTGCGTCAGTTCCAGTTTGTTGGGTGTAGTAACGGTTGTGGTAGTTACTTAAAGCGTTAACGGTTGAAGACAGGTTTGATTGACTGAGTTCTGAAGTCAGTGCGTTAACGCCCTGTGGGTTATCAATCGTGTAGTTAACTGCAACGGCAGGCTGCAATTGAGCCGAGGAAGCGACAAATGCTTGCGCTTGCTCGAAGGATTCATGGAAAAAGAATCCACCGCAACGATTAAATTCATGGTGCATCAATTCGCTCAGTTGATCGATCTGTGACACAGGAATTTGCGCCACAACAATACTATCATCACTGGTATTATGAACATTCGCATATTGCAAATTAATTCTTGATTCAGGTTGTTTGTTGATTAAGCTCGCCGCGTCTGAGCCAATTGAAATCCAGGCTTTTTCGGCTGGTTGAATGGAGTGCTCAGATACGGTTGACGAGTTTAAAGTTTGAGTTTCGTTTTTGCCATTGGCAGTACTTAAAAAGACAACACTGCCAATGGTGATAAAAGTAACAAATAAATGTTTCATGGATCACCTGTTGACTAGTCGAAAGAAAATTAATTTATTTCAGAAAATTGCTTTTCTATAAATTGAATTTGTCAGACGAAATTTTAATTTTTGAAAATATTGAAGTGCGACAGGTAACGAGGAGCCGAAACCCCTCGTTATCGTTTTACTTTCTGTTTAAGGATTTGCCTGAAGGTTTAAAGTCACGCCGGAAGCGTTACTATACCCACGAATATCGATATACCAGGTACCCGCTGCAGGCGAATTGAAGCTACAGGTTTCATTGTTGCCATTTCTGTAGGGGCGGCAGTCATATTGAGACGTTGTTGACTGAGCGCCGTGCCGAACATAAAGATCAGCATCGCCACTGCCACCAGAAATAGTCACTGTCATAGTTGAATATCCGGTAGGCAATACCTGGGTATAGCGGCTCCATTGACCTTGATTAACTGAAATGTTGTTAACGGTATCGTTAATTGGCTCGTTGCCTGGAGGGTTGCCGCCGTCGTTGAAACTTCCGGTTAAACTCACGCCTGAGAAAGAGCTGTAGGCTTTAACTCTGACATAATAAGTACCGCCGGTTTGAGTACCGGTGCAAGACTCGCTGTTACCATTTTTGTACGGACGACAATCATAACTAGAGTCTGTTGGTTCTGAACCGAACTTCACGTAAATGTCAGCATCTCCCGATCCACCGCTCATTTCAAATTTGATATCGGTCGCACCAGCTGGAACATCCATGGTGAATTTCAAATCGTTACCGGTGGTAGCTGATAAACCGGTTTTTGCGACACCGTTTTCCAACTCATTACCACCGGGAGGTGGAGGCGTTCCGGGGCATTCTCCAACGCCCACTGCGCACCAGGCTGTTTCAACTGCCGCTTTTTCCGTAGCGCCATAAAGGTCTTGAGCCGCCTGTGCTGTTCCGGTTCTGGCTGCGGCAAAATTAGTGCTCTGATTGAAATAGGTTGT
Organism: Aliikangiella coralliicola; assembly: GCF_007004725.1. GTDB lineage: Bacteria > Pseudomonadota > Gammaproteobacteria > Enterobacterales > Kangiellaceae > Aliikangiella > Aliikangiella coralliicola. Next base: position 643,845 of record NZ_ML660160.1, read on the forward strand.
TAAAGCGCGATAAAAGATTTTTTCAGCTTTAGCAACGCCAATTGATGGAACTTGGGCGGTTGTTTTTCCTTTTGGATGAGTTCCACCGTCGACTAGTAATGAATAAGCTAAATTCGCTATTCCTGAATTCCAGTGAACGCCGCCGTTATCTTGAGAGCCTTGATAGCGATCAGGGTAGTAGTCTCTGGAGCGACCATCTTTTGTTGGATCATCCATATAACGCAATGCATCGCCGGGCGTATTTGGCGTGTACGCGCCGTCACCTAAAAGCCAGGCTGGAGATGATGTTCCGTTTTTATAAGCTTCAGCGGAAACGCCGATAATATCGGACATTGCTTCATTGAGTGCACCTGATTCATTTCGATAGATCAGCCCTGCCGTGAACTGGGTGACTCCATGAGTCAGTTCGTGAGCAATGATGTCAAAGTCGCCGGTTAAGTCGCCAAAGGTGTTACCGTCTCCATCACCGTAAAACATTTGATTTTGATACCAAACCGCGTTGTTCCATCGACTGCCAGTATGAACACTGGAAGTCATTGTCATACCGTTGTTGTTGATCCCATCTCGACCATGTCGGGACTGATAGTAATCATAAACCGTTGAAGCACCTGAGTGAGCTCTTTGCGCTGATGCGTCAGAGCAACTTTGCCCAGTTGAACACAGTAATCGACCAGGTGCCGCGCCGCTATTGTATGCCTGGTTGTCCATCGTATAAGTTTTATAAACTTTTGCGCGATGAACTTGAGGGTGTCGTGTGAGTTCCTGGTTAGTGTGCGCGTCAATAAAAACAATATCGTGTTCGAAACCATTAGCTGACTGATATTTTACGTCGAGCTTCCAGGCTAATTTTGCAGTGCCGGACTCTGGTAAGTAAACATAAGCCAGTTCTGGCTGACCATCTACATCTCCGAGTAAACTTGCAGCGTTTATCGCAGACTGGCCGCCATCATTACTTGAGGCCAATGCAGTAGTGATTGAAGGAGATGAATCGACTGCAAGTGTTCCGCTGATGGCGTAAACATTACCTGTTGTGTTCGAGCTGTTGATCGAGCTAACGCTAGTTTCTGAGTGAATAATTAAACTGCTGCCATAAACTTTTAGGCCATTAATGGTTTGGCTAAAGTGCGTATGACTTTTTCCCAGAGAATCGACCCATTGTCTTTTTATCTGAAAATCTTCGTTACCGGTATAGCCATAGTCAGCATTTGCAGACAGGATGTTTTTGAGAGATTGGACTGCCTTCGCTGAATTAATATCACCGAGATTTCCTGTAACGAATGACGGTGAACCGCTATTGGTTTGGTTTTTTATTTGCAGCGAGTCGACGTTATTAGCAGAAACGCCAAACGACAACGCGGTAAATGTTGCGCCGATGAGCATCGGCAGCGTTTTTATGTTGGTTTTGTAGTTCATTACCAGCTCCTTGATAAAAATTTATTGTTGTTTGTCGTTATTTATTTTCGTGGAAATAAATTTCCTGTTAACTTCCCTGAACGCAACAACTGCTGATAATGTTGACAACCATTCGTTGAACATTTTTAAATTAATAACAACGTTAAGTTATTGATTAAATTTTTAAAGTACACAGGATTTATCTGAGATGCATCTTGTGACGGCGGAGAGTTTAAAGGTGTGGGAAATGAAAAACCGTCGAGATGGTCACAAAAACTTCATAAGTTATCGGTAAGTGACAGTTAAAATTCACAGTGTTTTATTTTTTTATATGCAAAAAATTAATCTGTCAGCAAAAAAAGTTCCGCCAAAAAAAACAAGAATATAACTGTGTCTCAAATTCTAAAATTTTTTCAAAAACTAATTTTTGTTTATCTAACTAGTTCACATTAATTTTTAAAAATGGACTTAAAAAAAATTAGCCAAATTGTTTTTGTTTGTTAGTTTCAAATTTAAGTTACAGCAATGTTATTGAGTTGACGAATGAAAAGTGGAGAGGGAATATTGATTTTTGATAAAGTGATAACCAGTTACAACTCTGTGTTTAAGTGCTTCACTTTTTAAAATAACCAACTTCTCAGTATTTAGTTTGATTTTTTTCCTGTTAACCGTTTTGTCATTTTGGGATAGGGGCCATTTTCTTTCAGCCAGATATTAGCGAAGTGAAAACTAAACTCCTTGTTGTTAACTGAACCAATAAATTTTTCATTGTAGAAGAAATGGCAATGACCTTGATTGTCGATATGAAACATTATTTTGTCTCCATCATCAACGTCGGGCCAGATATCGCCTAATGATTTTAGCCAACGTAGTTTCTTGTCGTCGTCGATGTTAAACCGCTCCCACTGGGAAGCTGTTTCTTCTATTAAGTCATCACGACTAATTTCCCGGTTGTAAGATATTTTTATTAACAACGGGCTATTAAATACTGGGCCTGAGTTGGATTGGTATTGACCGGATGAACTATATAATTCTGCATCGTAAATATCCCAAAACCAGATAGTTAAATTCGCCTTGCCGACTAATTTAAGGTTTTCGGGGGGAGTAGGGGTGGACCAAACGGTCGTTGAAAGTAGTATTAATGTGAGCATTAGTACTTTATCAATTCGTTTCATTGGGCGTGATATTTCTCAATTTCAGCTTTATTAATTGGTTGATACGTTAAATTAATGATTTTGGATCAGTCGATTAATATCAGGGTTTGTTGATTTAAGAGCTTGAAAGTATGTGTCAAAAGGTGAGCTTAATTGCCACCGGCAGCATGGGCAGAGTGGATTTGGAGTGAGGAAACAGTGTGAAGAAATAAAGTATGAATTAGTCAGCCAATTTATGGCTGACTAGCGTAATAACTTGATAGGGCTTCGATATCTTCATCGGTTAGCATTTTGGCTTGTGCTGTCATTACTGCCGATTGTCCGCCTGAGCGTTCACCAGAACGATAAGATTTCAATATGGTAACCAGGTAAGCCTTGTTTTGCCCATTGAGTTTTGGGTAAACATCCATAATAGGCTTAGCGCCTGCGGGTCCGTGACAAGCTTGGCAAAGTGCAGCCTTCGCTGGGGCTTTTTCAGCACTCAAAACCGATTGTGAAGCGAAGCAGAAAGTAAGTAGAGCGCCTGTGAGTATTTTTGCGATTCTTTTCAAAGCTATTCTCCTGTCGAGCTAAAATGAGAGTCAATCCTCATTTTATGAGTTGCTTAGTTCATTCATTATAGATACTGGTGCTCTAATAACAAGCTATGAGGTATCAATATTGAATAAGTGGTAAAGATAAAAGCCAGGTATTTCACCGTTTTCAGACAAGGATAATCTAAGTTGGTTGATGACCCTTCGCAGAGTTTGCTTCAATTATCAGGAAGTTGTTTGGTATTAGAGACATGATTCAGTTATAGTTTCTGTAGAAGCGATTCGAATAAAAAGGAAAATTAAACATAGGAAACATGTTATGCAAAAACTATATTGCTGTGAGAATCCATTAACCGCACGTCACTTAAAAAACATTCTTGAAAATAACGGAATCTCCTGTCTTATTAGAAATGAAAGCCTCCATGCTACCGCGGGGGAAGTACCCCCAATATTGGCGTGGCCTGAAATATGGGTGAATGATTCTGCACAATTCGAAAAAGCAGAGTTGTTAATTAATGAAGCTACTCGTGAGCGAAACAGCTCTACAGAAGAATGGCGATGTAATAATTGCAATGAAGTAAACGAAAGACAATTTGCTATTTGTTGGAAGTGCAGTGAAATGCGAAACGAATACTGATAACCATTGATATAAGATAAAATGGTTCAACTTTAAAACGCGAAAAAGTAACTTTCGATATTTGCGGATCGGGCTAATTGTTACTATGTTTATTAGTGGTATTAATCTCATCGTCAAATAGGACGTTATTGCCGATAGAGCCTTTCAAAAATAATGTAAGACTTGGTCGTTTCGGATTATGGTAAATCATCAAGAGCTAGCTTTTTTTTGCCGAGCATTTTTATTTGTTTTGGTTAGCTTATCGGTAACTACGCAAGTTAAAAGTCTCCCTCATTTTGCCGAAGTGGGTCGCCTGCCTATTCAAAATTTTAGTCCGGAAGACTATAAGGTTAGTAGTCACGATCAAAACTGGAACATCATCCAGAACTCGAAGGGATTGATTTATGTAGCTAATGGCAGTGGCGTGCTCGAATATGATGGGGTTTCATGGCGCCTCATTAAAGTTTCTAATTTAAGTTCTGTTTTTTCACTGGCGATTGACTCAGAAGATCGTATTTATGTAGGTGCTGAAAATGAACTTGGTTATCTTGAACCGAATTCACTTGGCGAGCTACATTATGTTTCAATGATGGAATATTTGCCGCCTGATGACAGGAATATAAATGTCGTATGGAAAATTGAAGTCTTAACACATGGCGTTTATTTTGGTTGCGATAAGTATTTGATCCGGTGGCATAAAGGAACAATGAAGTTATGGAAAACCGAGAAAATTTTTTCTGACCCTTTTGTTATTGAAGATAAGCTGTATTTACAGGATGGGCGTGCTCTTTTCAAGTTGGAGAATGATCAATTTTTCGAAGTTGCAAGTGGTGAATCGCCGGAGTATTCAAAATACACTATCTATGGAATGTTAAAAGCAGCAAAAGATGCTTACCTGGTTATTAGTGAAAAACAGGGAATTTTTCGCTGTCAAAGCACGGCTCCTCCAGAAAGCCCTTGTGTACCTTTTGCCTCGCATCTTACTCAATTATTTAAAAAGTTAGAACCATACAAATCAAAAACTCTTCCCAGTGGAATAATGGCCATTAGCACAAGAAAAGGAGGAGTCTTACTACTTAGTCCTACTGGGCAGTTGCTGAGGGTTATTAATGAAGCCGAAGGGTTACTAGATAACCGGGTATTTGCCATTTTTGTTGATAGGCAAAATGGACTTTGGCTGGGAACAAATAATGGGGTCTCTCGTGTCGATATTTCGGGTACTAATTCGCATTTTGATAAAAAGAACGGGTTGATTGGCAGCGCCAATTCTATTGCTCGGCATAAAGGACGTCTGTTTGTTGGGACCTCGACCGGAGTCTATTTATTAAAATCTGGCGTTAATGGAGAAGCCTCTCGCTTTGAAAGATACACGGATATTCCGGGGAACTGTTGGGCGTTGTTATCGACTGAGCAGGGTTTAATTGCAAGTTGTAACAGGAGGGTTGTCAATCTGGACACACAGCGAGTGATCAGGGGGAAGGGGCGTTTGGTATATCGATTACTTCGCTCTAAGAACAATCCTGCTCTTATTTATATGGGGCTTGAAAATGGGTTAGGTTTATTACGCCTGAAAGATCGCTGGACGTTTCAAAAGCAAATTAAAGGGATAGGTTCACCAGTACGTTCTTTAGCTGAGGATCTTCACAATCGTGTATGGATGGGGACTTCGGCTCACGGTGTGCACATGTTTGACCCAAATGCTGCTCAGCATGGTCAGAGTAAAATACAACATTTTGGTACTGCCGAGGGGTTTGGCAATAAGTGGTCTAAAGTTGTTGAGATAGCGGGCCGAGTCCAAATCTACGCTAACCAGCGAATTTATGACATCTCAAATAATCCCATTTATCCAGTGAGTATCACACTCGATACTACTTTTAGTAAGTGGCTTCAAGGTGGCGCTAACAAAGTGACAGAGGATACGGCTGGAAGAGTCTGGGTTGCGGCGAAGAGAAAATCTGGCATAGCGGTACCAAAAAAAAATGGCGGGTATACCTGGATTCCTACGCAACTCCGATATTTTCAGAATAGAATTTACGGGATGATATACGCTGAGCCGAATGGGACCGCCTGGGCATTGGGAAGAAATAAGGGAGTAGTTCGATTAACTCTACCTAAAATAATAAATGATGTCACAACTGATAGCCAGCCCAAATACCCAGTCTGGATCCGCAGAGTATCAAACTCATCCAATAAAACTCTAGTTGGAGGGAATTACAACACGACTAATGATAACTTAGCCTTTTCATACGAGAACAATGCATTACGCTTTGCCTTTGCTGCTCCCATTTATGAAGCATCAGAACTCGTTCAATATCGAACTTGGTTGGAAAATTTTGATAAGTGGTCCAATTGGAGTGAGGAAACACAAAAGGACTACACCAACTTGAGTGAAGGTGAATATACTTTCCATGTTCAAGCCAAAGATGTGTATGACAGGATAAGCGATGAACATACCTTTTCTTTTGAGATTCTCCCACCTTGGTATCGCAGTTGGTGGGCGTGGAGCGTATATATTCTTTTGATTGTCGGACTAATCTGGGCCGCTTTTTATTTGCGTATGCGTAGTCTGCAATTAAATAATAAACGGCTGTCTGGGGAGGTCAAACGTCGTACCATTGAATTGGTTCGTGCCAGGGATGAGGCCGAAGCCGCCAATCGCACGAAAAGCATATTTCTAGCCAACATGAGTCATGAATTACGCACTCCGCTCAACGCTATTCTCGGGTTTTCCGAGCTTTCCGGGCGGGACCCTGCCGTTCCTGAACATATTTGTGATTACCTGGGGACCATTCGTCGTAGCGGCGAACATTTGCTCGATTTAATCAATGGTGTGTTGGATATGGCGAAAATTGAAGCAGGACGAACCACTTTTGATGCATCGTCATTTGACCTGCACTCAATGCTTCATACCATACAGGACATGTTTCGTCTTCGCACTGAGACTAAAGGAATTGCACTCAATTTTGAGTGCGTTGAGAGCAGCCCCAGGGCAATTAAAACAGACGAGCGAAAATTACGTCAGGTATTGATTAATTTGTTGTCGAATGCAGTGAAATTTACGGTCAAAGGAGGCGTCACATTAACTGTCTGTTACAGTCACGAACAATCTGAACGAATCAGTTTTGAAGTGAAAGATACAGGGCCAGGGATTCCGGAAAAAGAAAAGGACCTGTTGTTTAAACCTTTCGGCCAAACTGGAGTCGGTCGAAAAGCCAGTGAAGGAAGTGGCTTGGGGTTGGCAATCAGCAAAGAGTTTGTAGAGTTAATGGGCGGGAAATTTAAGGTCACTAGCGAGGTGGGCAAGGGGAGCTGTTTTGCGTTTGAGATCGATATTGAACTAGCCAAGCTGGATGATCTGGAAGATCATGTTAACAGACGCCGTGTTATCGGTTTAGCTGAAGGAGAGCGGCGTTATCGAATTTTAGTGGTTGATGATAGTCCTGATAGTCGTGCGGTACTGAGTAAGTTGATGTCTGAAGTAGGATTTGAAGTCCGTGAAGCATCTGATGGTCAGGAAGCGATAGTTCTTTGGAAAAAGTGGAGTCCGGATTTAATTTGGATGGATATGCAGATGCCAGTCATGGATGGTTATGGTGCCACAGCGGAAATTAAAGAAACGCAGAAGGGTCAGGAAACAGTCATAATCGCTTTGACCGCTAGTGCGTTTGAGGAAGACCGTTCCATGGTACTTGGTGCCGGGTGTGATGATTTTATGCGAAAACCTTTTCGGGTTGATGATTTGTATGAGGTGATGGCGGGGCATCTTGGGGTGAAGTTTATATATGAAGTGCCTTCAACATTGCCTGAGCAGGCGTCAAAACCTTTATCGAAGGAAGATTTATCAGGGCTTTCACATACTCAGCTGATTTCCTTACATGAGGCAGCCATCAGCGGCGATATTGATCAGTTGGAGCAATTGAGTGATGAAATTGGTCAAACTAATTCGGCACTGGCCGGGCAACTGAATGCGATCATTGGTCAATTTGAATTTGAGCCGATCATTGAGGCTACTACCGCTTTAAGTAGTGAAGAAAAATAATTGAAGAGTGCGTGAGTTTTTAAATTTCATTTAGAGAAAATATCATCAGTGTTTATCACTGAGTTGTTTTAGTTGTGTCTTTGTTTCAATCCACCTGGACATAAACTGAGTGCTTTTCATTGTATGGTGTCTGAGCATTGCACCAGTAAAATTATTTTTCCGGTGTTGATCCAGATTCTCTTGAATTTTAGTGATTCGATTGAGCAGACTTTCACCAAGAATATCTCCATTGTAGCGACTGGCTAAAATATCCTTCGCCGTGGTTTGACTGTCAACCCATTGTTCCTCATTTTGATATAGCCTGATAGCCGCTTGGGCAATTTCCTGCGGTGTATTTGCGACTATACCCGGCCACGAAAAATGCCCCGTCATTCCTTCTGCGCCGATTGCTGTAGTAACACTCGGCGTACCGACAACCATGGAGTCAATCAACTTTCCTTTGATACCCGCGCCAAATCGTAAAGGCGCCAGGCAGACTCTCGCATTCGCTAAAACCTCGAACGCATCTTCCGCCCAACCTTTGACTAAAAAACCGGTTTTTGTATTGTTAAGGGCTGTTGCTTTTTTCGGCGGATATGAACCGAAAATATGCAGCTCTGCCTCGGGGATTTCTTTTCGAATTAAGGGCCAGATTTCCTGCAGGAATAAAACAGAATCCCAGTTGGGGGCATGACGAAAGTTCCCGATAGTGACAAAGTTTTTTCGTTCGGAAAATGATTTGCTGCTGGGAGTGTCTTGCCTGGTATCTAACATAAATGGCAAGTGATGAATTAGCTCGCGATCGACTTTAAAAGTTTCGCTTAGTAGCTCCATTTCGAAATCAGAAATAATCAGTGAAAGATCGCTTCTCAAAATAGCCGCAATTTCTCGCTTGGCCAGATCGCTGAATAGATCTTCCTTCGCCATAGTTCGGTTATTTTTATGAGCATGCTGTCTCGCACCTCTCAGGCACTGCAGGTCTTCAGTATCAAGGATCCGCATGGCATTTGGGCAAGCCTGTTCAACGCGCCAACCGAATTGTTCTTCCATCATAAAACGATCGAATAAAACTAAATCGGGATTCAGCTCGCTCACAAATTTATCGAAACTAGAGTCATTCAACAAAATCTCAACGCTCTCGATATCCTCATCAGCAAGATTAATCATATGCTCGGTTTTCTGCGCCGGTGTAGAAAATACGACGGTCCAATTTTGCTTTTTAAATAATCTTAACAATGACAACATATGCGAGCCCGCCGCCGAAGATTTCGGTTCGGGCCAGACGTAGCCTATCACTAAAATTACACTGTTTTTTTCGAGATTCTGCATATTTTTATAAATTTAGTATTGCGCTAATTTTTTTACTGTCTTTTTCTGAAACCCCAGCAAGTTCTGCAAAGTATGTCCACTTTTCAACTGCGTTAATAACTTGTTCTGCGCAAGCTTTCGCTTCAACTTTGGGAACACCTAAAATACGCTTAGTGCCATCTATCTCGGAGGGTTTTGGCGGATAATTTGAGTAGTTAAAGCCTGCAGCATGGTATTCTCCGCGGTTTAAAGAAGGAACTAGATCATAGGCTGGAGATAACTGATATCCATTTCCACTATTCGACAGGCTGAAGTTTCTCTCGTGATCATCTATGTTATTAATGGCTCTGTTAAATAACATTAGCCTTAAGAGTTGTTTCACGTCATCCTGAATTTTGCTTGAATAGGTTTTTAGAATTTGCAAAATGTTGTCGTACTTAAACATGTTTCCAAAATCTATAAAACTAACCGGATCTTTTAACATCGAATTAATTGTGAGTAAATGCAACCTGGTATCGTTAGGTAAAAGATCGAATCTTTGTAGTAATAAAACGTCTCTTCCGTTGACGTCGGTCTGAATGAAACCGCCGTTAATATGAATACCTGCGTCTTTCGCCATCAACAAACAAGCTAGTTCGACTTTAGCATAATTAAATTCATCTCTCCGACTGTTAAATTTTGCCAGATATCCAATGTTGTTTTTGTGAATTAGGCTTTTGGGGCGAGCACCACCAACACCACCAGATCCGTCTCGCCACAAATGAATTAATTTTGCAGCTTCCAATTGAATTTTTAATTTAGGATTGTCGATCAGCTGAGCGGCATTTTCGGCATTAATCAGTTCTTGAAATTCAAGTCCAAGATCAAAAGTAGGCTTCTCACTTTCAGAGTCAATAGAGATTGCGCCAATATTACTTTTACTTACCAGGGACAAAATATCAATGACGCTGTTAGCGTTAAAGTTTTCCTTTTTTGAAATAGTCGCGGCGCGAGTGATCACTTTTCTTCCCCAGCGATCCGGCAGATAGTCATCTAGAAAACCAGGAAGATTGTTATTAATTGAAAATTGGTAGGCTGAATCAGTGAGTTTGAGTGCGATGGGGTCGATAGAAAATGCAGCCGGATGGTTTAAATATTCTGCACTGTATTTAAATCCTACACCATCGGTATTTCCGCCGAATTCTCTGACAACTAAAGTCCCACAATTTATCTTTCCGGTTGCAGGTGTATTGAGAGTGACCGTGTATTTTTCGCTTCGTCTAGTCATTAAACCAGTCGTCTTCTATCTTAAATAAGTTATCAAACTCGGATTCAATTCCTAATACACTTGAGGCTTTGTAGTATTGGTACATACCAACTGAAAGATCGCCTTTTTCCATTTTTTTATAAGTTGATAATCCAATTTCACACCGCGTTGCGAAAGCTGCCATCGTATCAAATGGAAACTTTTTCTTTCTGATCTGAGCCAGGTTTTTACCTAAATCATCCAAGTAAACGGTCATTATATTGACTTATTTTGCTAGTTTATCCTTAAATAGTCATTATATTGGCTGTTTTGATGATTGCAAGGTCTAAGTTTTCTGTTTTGGTAAAAGCAAATCTTTAAGAAACTTCCCTGTATAAGATTTTTTAACTTTAGCCACTTGCTCCGGTGTGCCTTCTGCAATGATTTGCCCACCTTTGTTACCGCCTTCCGGACCTAAATCAATAATCCAGTCCGCGGTTTTAATGACATCAAGGTTGTGTTCAATCACTAAGATAGTATTACCATGGTCGCGCAATCTGTGGAGAACTGCGAGTAGCTGTTTTACATCGTGGAAATGCAGCCCGGTTGTTGGTTCATCCAGAATGTAAAGCGTTTTCCCGGTATCTCTCTTGCTTAATTCTCGCGACAATTTAACTCGCTGCGCTTCACCACCTGAAAGGGTGGTTGCGGCCTGTCCTAGCCGAATGTAAGAGAGCCCCACGTCAATCAGCGTCTGTAGTTTTCTCGAGATAACTGGAATTGCGTCGAAGAACTGGCGGGCATCTTCGACGGTCATTTCCAGTACTTCGTGAATATTTTTTCCTTTGTAAGTTATTTCCAGCGTTTCACGGTTATAGCGTTTACTTTTACAAACGTCGCAGGGAACGTATATGTCTGGTAAGAAGTGCATTTCTACTTTAATTACGCCATCGCCCTGACAAGCTTCGCAGCGACCACCTTTAACATTAAAACTAAATCGGCCGGGTTTATAACCGCGAGAACGCGCCTCTTGAGTACCGGAAAATAGTTCACGAATGGGGGTAAAAATACCAGTATAAGTGGCTGGGTTAGAACGAGGCGTTCGCCCGATCGGACTTTGATCGATATCGACGACTTTGTCGAAAAAATCCATGCCCTCACAGCTTTCATAGGGTGAAGCGGTTAAGGTTGATGCTTTGTTTAATTCGGTTGCGGCAATTGGGTATAAAGTGTCGTTAACCAGTGTTGACTTACCCGAACCGGAAACACCTGTGACACAAGTAAAAACGCCGACAGGTAATTTAAGCGCAACGCTTTGCAGGTTATTACCCGTTGCACCACTCAGAACCAAATGTTGATCGTCAACGGCCGGTCGTCTCTTTTTAGGTATTTCGATTTTCTGTTTGCCGGCAAGGTATTGTCCAGTCAAAGACTTTTTGTTTTTTAAAATATCTTTGAGTTTTCCTTCTGCAACCACTTCACCACCGTGAACACCTGCGCCGGGTCCAATATCTAACACATGGTCTGCAGTGCGAATGGCATCTTCATCGTGTTCGACCACGACAACCGTGTTGCCCAGGTCTCGTAAATGGGTGAGGGTCTTGAGCAATCGCTCATTATCTCTTTGATGTAATCCAATGGAAGGTTCATCCAAAACATACATAACACCGACAAGACCTGCACCGATTTGACTGGCTAGTCGAATACGTTGTGCTTCTCCGCCGGAAAGTGTATCTGCACTTCGTTCCATTGACAGATACTCCAGCCCTACGTTCACCAGAAACTCCAGACGTGAACAAATTTCTCTCAGTATTTTTTCGGCTATTTTCCCGCGTTTACCAGGGAGTTTTAGTTTTTTAAAAAAGGTTAACGCCTCATCGATTGGCATGGTGGCAATACTAGGCAGGTTATTCTTTTTTATTAGAACATTACGCGCTTCGACTCTTAACCGGCTGCCATCACACGAAGGACAGGCTTGAGTGGTCATATATTTTTGCAGTTCTTCGCGCACCGCCATCGACTCAGTCTCGCGATAGCGTCTTTGCATGTTAGGGATAACACCTTCAAACTTATGATAGCGCGTCATCACATCACCACGGTCGTTGGCGTAGGTAAATTCGACTTTGGTTTTACCACTGCCGTTTAAGATAATGTTTTTGTGTTTCTTAGAGAGTTTCTGGTAAGGCTTTTCAATATCAAAGTCATAGTGATCAGCCAGGGAATTCAGCATATGAAAGTAATAAATATTGCGACGATCCCAGCCGCGAATGGCACCACCGGCTAACGACAGCTCTGGATTAACAATAATTCGGTCTGGGTCAAAGAACTGATCGACACCCAATCCATCACAAGTTGTGCAGGCACCAGCAGGGTTATTAAACGAAAAGAGTCGTGGTTCTAATTCGGAAAGGCTATGGCCACATTCAGGGCAAGCGAATTTAGCTGAAAAAAGAATTTCTTCCAGATCGGAATCATCATCCATTGGTGCAATCGTTGCTAGCCCATCGGTGAGTTCTATGGCAGTTTCAAATGATTCAGCGAGACGTTGTTTCAGATCTTTACGAACTTTAAAGCGATCAACAACCACTTCAATGGTGTGTTTTTTGTGTAGTTCGAGTTTTGGCGCTTCGCTCAATTCGTAAGTTTTTCCATTGATGCGGGCGCGGATAAAACCCTTTGCCTGGAGTTCTTCAAATAGCTGAACATGTTCACCTTTACGATTTCTCACTACAGGAGCGAGCAGCAAAAGCTTGGTACCGGCAGGCAAGGATAAAGTGTGATCGACCATCTGACTAACGGTTTGCGCTTCTAATGCAAGCTGATGTTCAGGGCAGTAAGGTGTGCCGACTCGGGCGAATAACAGTCGAAGGTAATCGTAAATTTCAGTGATGGTCCCGACTGTTGAGCGAGGATTGTGTGAAGTTGACTTTTGTTCAATGGATATTGCAGGCGAAAGACCTTCGATGTGCTCCACGTCGGGTTTTTCCATTAAGGACAAAAATTGACGCGCATAAGCTGATAGTGACTCAACATAACGCCTTTGACCTTCGGCGTATAATGTATCGAATGCTAGTGAAGATTTACCTGAACCGGAAAGACCGGTAATGACAATTAACTTGTCACGTGGCAGTGTGACATCAATATTCTTCAGATTGTGAGTTTTTGCGCCGCGAACTTCTATGTGATCCATGAGCTATCTTGTATAATGCCGCCTTTAAAAATTGAACTCGGCATAATAACTAATCAAGTAGTTAAGAGCAAAATGAATAATCATTCGGGGATGAATTCAACAGAAAAAAAAGCCGCACTCACATTAAGTAGCGTTTTTGCGTTGCGTATGTTGGGGCTGTTTATGTTGTTGCCGGTATTCAGCATTGCCGGCCAACAATTGCAGGGCTATACACCAGCTTTAATTGGTTTTGCCATTGGTGCTTATGGTTTAACTCAGGCAATTTTTCAAATACCTTTTGGCTGGCTATCGGATCGTTTCGGACGTAAGCCTGTGATTTTAGTCGGTTTATTATTATTTGCTATCGGCAGTGTGGTGGCTGCGCTTAGTGACCATATTTATGGTGTGATCGTTGGTCGACTTTTACAGGGCTGTGGTGCCATAGCGAGTGCGATCATGGCGTTGGCCGCTGACCTGTCCCGAGATGAACAACGTACTAAAATTATGGCGAGTATCGGTATGAGTATCGGGGCGGCTTTTGCGCTAGCCATGATATTAGGTCCGACGCTGACCCAATGGCTTGGACTCAGCGGTATTTTTCTCGGTATTTCTGGGTTAGCCATTGTTGCTATGGCAGTTATTTATTTTCTCACACCGAATCCGCAAAACCAGTTTGTTCAAAGAGACGCCATTGCCAGCCGCGGTCAGTTTGTTGATATTTTAAAAAATGCTCAATTGATGCGATTGAATATTGGCATATTTATCTTACATTTTTTGCTGACGTCATTTTTTGTGGTGTTTCCAATTCGTCTCAGCCAGTTGAACGTTGATTTAGCACAGCATAGCTGGGTTTATCTGGCAACTATGGTTGGTGCGGTAATAGTGATGTTACCGATGATTATTTTTGCTGAGAAAAATCGCAGGCACGCACAGGTCATGCTGCTTGGCGTTTGTTTAATTGCGCTGGTTCAACTATTTTTCGGTCTGTTCCAATTCTCTTTGGTGGTGGTGGCGTTAGCCATGGTCGTTTATTTCGCCGGTTTTAATCTGTTGGAGGCTTTGTTGCCGTCAATGATATCGAGAATAGCGCCACTTTCGGGAAAAGGCACCGCGTTAGGCGTGTATTCCACCAGCCAATTTGCCGGTGCTTTTCTGGGCGGCCCAATCGCCGGTATCATCATGCAATATAACGGGATGGATGGTGTTTATATTCTCGGTTCGGTGATGGCATTAATTTGGGCGGTTTTGTTGTTAGGGCTGAAAAATCCTTCTGCGGTAACCGCTTACACCTTAACCATGCCTAGTGTGTCTGCCGATTCGTTTCCGTCTTTAGTTGAGGAGATTAAGGCGATTGAGGGCGTTTCAGAGGCCGTTGCCTTGCCAGAAGCAGGCGCAGTATACCTTAAGGTTGATAAAAAGACGCTTGATCCCAGAAGCCTTGAGAAATATAGTAAGCAGTGAGTAATGTACCCGAGTCGTTAGGGTATCAGTTTTGATTTTTTTAATCAGGAGTAACAGTTAATGGCCAGTCGTGGCATCAATAAAGTTATTTTGGTCGGGAATCTAGGACAGGACCCCGAAGTTCGTTATACCCCAAACGGCAGCGCAGTCACATCAATTAGCCTGGCGACCAGTGAGAGCTGGAAAGATAAAAACACGGGTCAAATGCAGGAAAAAACTGAGTGGCATCGAATCTCATTGTTTGGGAAGTTGGCTGAAATTGCCGGTGAGTACCTGCGTAAAGGTTCTCAAGTTTATATTGAAGGTAAATTGCAAACTAGAAAATGGCAAGATAAGCAAGGCCAGGATCGCTACACCACTGAGGTTGTCGTAGATGGATTTAACGGTGTGATGCAGATGTTGGGTGGCCGAAATGAAGGTTCATCAATGGGCGGCGGGCAGCGACAGTCAGCACCAATGCAACAATCCGGTCAGCAGCAAAACTATCAACAACAAAATCAGCAATATCAACCACAACAACAAGCACCGCAGCAGTCTGCGCCGATGGATAGTGGTTTTAATGATTCGTTTGATGATGATATTCCGTTTTAGACAAATGCCTTAGAGTTAAATGTTAAGATATTGTCTGAAAGCCGCTAGATTAGCGGCTTTCTTCGTTTTAGCTTGCGGAAGCATTAGTTTGAGTCGACTATGTATTTAATTACAGAGAGTCTATGGATGTTATTCGAAAAGAATTAATTGAGTTTGGCCTTAAAGGATCTCAACTCGTTGAGTTACCTATAGAGGAGTCGAAAGAGTCGGCCTATGCTATTGAAGTGGATAAGTCGAACAAGTATGAGTTATGGGAGCATTTTAATCACATAAAGTCGAAAACGGGATTTACGCCTGTAGTAACGACATTTTGGGGAGCTTCTTCGGGTAGTTGGCTGGATGCATTGAAAGAAGAAGATTTGTTCATGCGGTTCCCATATGAGGGGGAAGACGACACTTTAGATATTTCGCCTAAAGCTATCATCGAAAGATCTAAGACCTCAAGCTATTCTGCCTTGCTTGATGAACATAATGCGATCTATTCGGAAGACCTCGTTGATCACATGGAATTTGTGCTTGATTCTCTGCAAGAAACATTCGGTAAGTCGCCTTCGGAAAAAGAAATTTTAGAGCTTATGTCAAAGGGTGACATTAAAAGTTATTTCGAGTTTGAGGGGTGGATTCTAAAGTGGCAAATAAAAGAAGAGCGTGGTCTAAAACAAAATGAAGATAATGATTCATATTTGGACTGGTTTAATCCTGAAGGGCAGGTCGAGGCTCTAATTTTATTACCGATACAGTTTTCATATGATGTTTTGGCATACATCCACTGGTTTGGCGCGGAAAACTTATCTACTGAGGCGTCCATTGCTATGTTGCGTCATTGGAATGAGGCTTATGGCGCCGAACTGGTGGCTCATTATGGAACCATGCTTCACTTAAAAACAAGGAACAGGCCAAGCTCAATTCTTGATGCATTTAATCTGGCCAAAGAACAAGAATCATTTGCGCCTTGTACTACTGCGCTACCTGGTGCTTCGCTTAGAGATCTAACTTTTGCATTAATGAAAAGAGACTTATGGTTTTTGCATGAGAGACCATAAAACCAAATAGTAGATTCAGCTTGTTTTGGAATTGTCAAATTGCAGATATGATTATGAGTAAGTAAAATCGGACACTCCAAAAATTGTGGTTCATTCTAATGCTTGGGAACAAAGTAAATTGGCAATGTAGCGGTAGCGGTGTTGGTTTTTAGATTTGAATATTAACTATTTAAATTAAAAAGGCTCATTTCAGGGTTTCTGTTTGGCACGTAGTGAGTTTTGCATTCACTACGACAATAAACCTTTCTCCCAATAGGGCGTGTCGCCGCCGAAAAACTCTCTGGCAAAGTCGTTAAACACCTTTACTTTTTGAGGCAGATAATTTCGTTCGGGATAGACAAGGTGTAAATCTAACTCAGGCATCGCAAAGTCCGGAAACAAGTGTACCAACTTCTTATTGGCAATGTATTCGCCAACGACAAATGTTGGCAATCTCGCAATCCCGACACCATTTAGCGCTGCCTCCTTAAGTGCTTCGCTATTGTTGACTGAATAGTTACCTGTCACGTTCAATTCATAGCTGTGCTGCTTTGAAATGAACGACCAGACATTTTTATTGGAAGAAGTGCTACGTGTAATACAATTTTCTTCTAGTAGATCCTTTGGACAACTCAGCGAGGTCTTCGCCGTGTAGGTTGGAGACACAACGGTAATGCTTCTTAGAGGTAGAAGTCTCCTGGCGATGAGGCTTGAGTCAGGTAATTTTCCCGTAAGCAAAGCCACGTCCACATGAGAATCTAACAGATTGATTGGCCCGTCTTCCATAACCAAATCGATTGTAATCAGTGGATAACGGTTTAAAAACTCGGGAATCATTCGCGATACATGCAACTGCCCGAATGACAAGGGTACTGCGATCTTTAGATGTCCTCGCGGCTCACCCAGGAGCGCGCTGACCGCATCTTCAGCATCTTGAGCGCAACGTACTGCGGCAGCCGCGGAATCATAGAAACTCACTCCTGCCTCTGTGAGAGACAAATGCCGCGTTGTTCGATGAAATAACCGGGCACCTAGATGTTGTTCCAATTGGGTAATTCTCTTACTTACGGCTGATTTGCTTAAGTCCAGAACTCTGGCCGCTGAAGAAAAACCACCGCTTTCAGCGACGGCGACGAAGATAGGGAGATCATTGAGGCTTTTCATGGTTTATGCCTTATGTGTGAAGTCTCTTAGCTAGTCACTGTTGATTATTTGGAAACTATATGTTTATCAAATTGCTTATTATCAACTTTATGGAAACATAATAAACTGAGTTCATGGTTAATTGAAGAGGCAAAGAGAAATGGTTCGACTTGAACACAGCAATTTGGTGGTTAATGCCCTGGAACCTACGTTGAATTTTATTTTAACCGCTTTCCCCGGATGGCAAATAAGAGGGCGAGGGAAAATGCCCTGGAAAGATGGAACGCGGAATTGGCTTCACGTTGGAGATGACAATTATTACATCACTTTAAACGATAATGGTGACGGTACTATCCGTGATCTGCAAAGTGATGAATGTGGCTTGGCTCACTTGGGCTTCGAAGTAGACGATCTTGACCAACTGGTTGCTCGGCTCGTTAAAGCAGGATACCCCATCGATATTATCGGTAGGGCGCATCCATATCGTAAAACCGTTTACTTCCTTGACCCTGCCGGTATTCAGTTTGAGTTTATTCAATACTTCAGCAATATCCCATCAGAACGGAATATGTATGGAGGTGAGTCTGGCGAATTGCTCCGTTTTTAATTTCAATCAAACCATCATTTTAATAGTGCTGGCAACGCTACAGCATGACTAACAGCAGAGGATAAAAACATGACTATTCAAAACGCAAATCAGTTTATTGCCGATCTCTATAAAAATATTGATCAAAAAAACATTAATTTTCTAGATAAAACACTTGGTGAAAATGTTAGATTCAGGCTCGGTAATGGTGAAGGTATTGTTGGCAAAGACGCCGTTCTCGCAGCCAACGCTGGTTTCTTTGTCAGTATCACATCGATGCATCACACCATCACAGGCGCGTGGAATATAGGGGACACAATCATCTGCCACGGCGAGGTGAATTATGTCAGACTCGACGGTAGCCAATACTCTGCCTATTTTTCTACGTTCTTAGTTTTTGAGGGTAACATGATTACAGACTATCTGGTTTTTGCTGATTTATCTGAACTTTGACAAATAGTTAAGCAGAAAAAAGACTATGGACAACTATTCGTTAGGACTGCAGAAATAGCCGAAACACAAAACGAAAAATTCCGATATATGATTGCAGCTCCCACAATGTGGGTACCTTTGTCGTTATTTAGCTCGGTAAATCTCCAGCATGTTTTAATTTGTTTGAGTTAATTATACAATCTCCTACTTAAAAGCCCGCAAATTAAAATGCAGAATTTGCGGGCTTTTTGTACCCTTAAACGAAAATACAAGCGACGCGGTTTAGCTTCCTAATTAATGCAACGAAAACATGCTTTATAGATTTAAAGATTTTGAATTTGATAGTGCTAGTTTAGTATTGACCAAAAATGGTGACGCTTTGGCTATTCGTCACAATGAAGCGAAAGTGTTAGCGTTATTACTAGAACGTGCGGATAAGGTGTTAAGCAAAGAGGATATTTTGTCTCACATTTGGCAGGATAAAGTGGTCTCTGAGCAAGCTGTCTTCCAGAACATTAGCCATCTAAGAAATCTATTTGGAAATGACGCTATCAAGACTTTTCCTAAGCGAGGCTATCAGTGGCAACTTGAAACTGAGCAGGCGGTTTTGAATAAACAGACGCCGCAAGATGAATCTGGTTTATCCAAACAGCCAATTATACAGTCATCTGCCAACCTGCCAAAAAATCGAAAGTTTCCGCTGATTGCCGTGTTTACAATTATGGTTGTGACGTTATTGGCTGTCTTTCTCAATCAAAATGAATCAGCTCAAGAAAGTGAAAGTTCGTCGATTGAAATTGCTTATATCCCTATCAAGCATAGAGCAGAGCAGCAAACTATTTTGCTAGAAGACAGTACTGAGTTTAAGTTTAATCAAATAAGTCACTTGAGTTATGCGCAGTTTATGGCGTCGGCTGAACTTGAATACCCTAAGTTGGCGGCAGAATCCCCGCTCGTTTTAGTCGGAGAAATCCGCACCTACAATCAAAAAGTACGATTAGATTTCTTATTAAAAGGTCCTTATGGTGATTGGCAAGGGCAACTCTCAGGCAAGTCAAATGAAGTGGTTATTAATCAACTGCAAACCCATTTGAAACAACCAATTATTTTTGACCTGCTAAATAACGTTCAAGGGCCGGAGGTTAAACAGGCTAAATTGACTATTGCCCATCAAAATGCACCTGGTGATTTGATTATTCTGGGCGAACTTACTCAAAGTTACTATTCGGTTGGTGAGTTTGATAAAGCCATGGTTATGGCTGAAAAACTTGCACAGACGGCACAAGGTGAAAATAATGCTCAGCAGCTCGGTAATGCTTTTTTAACGCAAGGTATAATCGCGAACCGAAAAGATCTTATTGAATTGAGTACACAAAAGTTAGATTTAGCGATAGAGCAGTTTCAGATAGCGGGTGATTTAAAACGCCACGCCGATGCTTTGAGTCAGAAGTCCTGGTTGGCTTATGTCAAAAATGACTATGCTGGTGTTAAGGCGAGTTTACTTAAGTCGGCGCAGTTAGCGCTTGAGGCTAATGATATCGAGAGAGAGTTACATGCGTTGACTTATTTATCTGTATTGGCACATAAAGGAAAGCAAGAAGAAGACAAATATCGCTATTTAATTCAGGCTGAGAATAAAATGAGAGCCTATGAGTTGCCGACGTACCGGTTTGCAAAAATTCCTTTTCATCATGCTATTTACGCGAAAACGCCTTCGGCGAAAGAACCTCATTTAATTCGGGTTCTGGAGTATACCGCTTTAACGCCCGACCATTGGGTTGCACAATCTAGCCGCAGCCAGCTAATGAATTATTATATCGCGCAAAACCGGCTTACTGATGCCCGGGCATTGCTGGAGCGAGCGACTAGTGATAATGCGGAAAATTCTTATCTTAAAACGCTATTGGCAAAAGCCGAACAAGATATAGACGCATTTGTACATCATGCACAACGAACATTCGAGCAAGCGCAATTGGCAGGCGTGAAGGACATGAGCCTGGATGTCGCTTTGCTGATATGTAGTACACCCAATAAACAGTTAGATGATGCTATTTATTCGCAATTTATCAAAGAAAACGCCACCAAGAACTGGCGGCGTGTTAATGAGTCAAAATTGGCTACACTCAATCTTTGATAGCGATTAAATCTTTTTGATATCGAGCCAGTTAACGGCAAACATTGTCTCCCCACCTTTTATGGTCAGGGCAAAAGTGCCTTTGGGTAAGTCAATATTGATATTGTTAATTGTTTTCCAGCCTCTTTCACCGTCTAGTTTTGGCGCTGCAATTTTCATATCGCCCAGCCAAATTTCAAAATTTTCACCACGACCTGGATAAAATACGCGAGCATCAATTTTAAACTTGCCGCCGCGAGCGACTTTAATTAAATAGGTCGAAGGTTTGTCATCCATTGAGTTGATGATCTTGTCGTTTTCAGGCTCCAGTACAGAGAACTTAACTTCATTACCGACAGAATAACTAAAGGCTTCACCTTGAATTTTTGTTGGCAAGGTATGAATAGTTGTCTGCCCACTATCAACCGGGTCACTGTAAACACTTTCTGTTTTTCCATTAAGTGCGACAACAGAATATCTTGCATTATGAGCGAGCGGTGAAGTATCGACAAAATAGGATTCTTTAATCAGCTTAGAGATTGAGACTTTTTGATTAGTTAAAAGATCTTGTCGATATACTTTATAGCCAGATAAGAATGGTTGGTGATTTTTCTGCCAACTCAAAACGACTTTTGCAGGACTCGACTCAATCACTTTGAGTCCTTGAGGTTTGTTCGGATAAGCTGGATTTTCTTTATGTTTCTTTTTCGCTTTTTGTTGAGCTATCGCTAAGTTTTTCGAAAATGCGGCGCTGCCTTTTTGTGGAGGTAATGATTTACCATCGGTATCCAGGACTAGCCTGAATCCCTCCAGCGCCCCTAAAAAGTCATTCGATATACGACCACGTTCACTCGAGTGCCAGGGGAACCAGTGCCAACTTCCGCCACGAACCACATAAGTGTCACAATTTTCTTTACTGACTGCACTGCCGTCTACTGGTG
Organism: Aliikangiella coralliicola; assembly: GCF_007004725.1. Lineage (GTDB taxonomy): Bacteria > Pseudomonadota > Gammaproteobacteria > Enterobacterales > Kangiellaceae > Aliikangiella > Aliikangiella coralliicola. The sequence continues at coordinate 665,549 of NZ_ML660160.1, forward strand.
CATTTTCATAGTTATCGACATAGCAATCGGCCAAATATTCCATGATGTTGCCTACCATGTCATAAACACCAAAGGGGTTGGGTTCATATAGACCGACTATCGCCAGTGTGGCTTCATTATCACTACATTGCTCAATGTCACGCACGTGGGCGCCAGGGAATATTTTTGCAGACATATCCGCAGCGTACCAATCGGAAATATTGGCGAACTGACACGCCTTTGATGAGTCTTGTTCTTCGCCGAAAAAATGCCTGGAGTTTGTTCCGGCGCGAAGTGTATATTCCCATTCAGCTTCGGTAGGTAGCCGATAGTTTTTGCCGGTTTCTTTGGATAGCCATTTTGCGTAATCGACAGCTGCTTGTTGGGGTAAACATACGACAGGATGGTAATCACTAAATTTATAGACAGTGCTGTCCCAACTGGCTAGTTCTGTTCTGGGTCCACCGAGCACATATTGATAACAATTGTCGGGCATTTTATAACCGGTAGCTTCAATAAACTTTTTAAATTCCGCCACAGTGACTTCATACTTGCCCATTTGAAAAGCAGAAATCGAGACTTTGCGAACAGGCTGTTCATTCTTTTCTCCTCTATCGCTTCCCATGTAAAACTCTCCTGCGGGAATACTGACAGTTGGTGGCTCGATAAATTCTGGCTGTGCAGCGTTTATTGAAAAAGTCGTTACTATCGTGCTGGCGAATACTGAGACTAATAATTTTGAAGTAAAATCTCTCATAGAATTTCCTTGTGTTGAAAAAACGCCACGATAAAAAAATTGTGCTTGTTGCGTCTTACAATAATTCTATTTTTCTTGCTTATTTCGATTCAAATAGAAAAATTATAGAAAAAATAAGTGCTTGCTTGGTGGTGTAGATTATTGTTTTTATTATGTTTTTTTGAAAATGATATTGTTTAGGTTGGATAAATAAGAATGTGGGTCAGATGAAGATAAGGTAGGAACAAAATAAGGATTGTGTTCTCCCTCCCTATGGGAGGGAGCTAGAGGGAGGGAAAACATACTCGATATTGAATACAAATTCTAAACAGTTTTCCCTCTCCCGGAATGCTTTATCGCCCAGAGGAAGAAGGGGCTAAATACCCTTGGAAAGAGCGATCCCAGTTTGCAGATAAGGGAGAGGTGGAAAGCATCCTTCTTGTTGCAGAAAGTCTATCGTTATTGAACGTTAAACTTTCTCGATAATAATATCGTACCGATACTGATTGTTATCGCCCAGCTTTTTAGCTGTCATCATTACTTGCTCTTCTTTGGATTTTCGTTTGAAAAGACCATCTTTTTTATTCAGTGGGTGATCAGGAAAATACATTTGGGTTAACAGAGAGTCATAGCCGAGTTTGCTGATCTTGAAATGAATGTGAGGCGTTCTTTGCTGGCTACTATTGAGGGGATAAGCACCGGGAATGACTGTTTTAAATTTGAACCGACCTTTGACTCCGCTCTGGATAATCGCCCAGGCTTGAAAGTTTTCATCGATTGGTGCTTCACTATTATCGTGAGGATGATGATATTTTCCATAACTGTTGGCCTGCCATAAATCAATTGTCACATCTTCAACAGGATTCATGTTCTGGTCGAATACCTGACCTGTGACTTCGATTATCTGGCCGCGAGCACGTCCTGTTTTACCTTTAACCTGAGTTAGATCGGCATCCTGATCTTTCTGTGGGGTTATCGGGTAGAAGGGACCTTCGACTTCCCTTGGAGTGCTCATCTGGGCGTGAGAGTTGGTGGCAATAATCGTCGCCACCGTACCAAGTACCGAATTCTTTATCAGGGTTCTGCGTTTCATTTGTCGTTCTCCGGAATTCACTTTTGTATTGTTACTCAAAAAGAAACAATGCCAGACAAGCGTAACAAAATCCTATGAAAAACTTAAAATCAATAAAAATAGAAATATCCTAACTCAATTATTCGATGATAATTCAGCCTTACACAAGTTTGTGTATTTGGACCTTTTACTAACTTGGTAAAAGCTTACTTATTCATTTGTAGTTGATAATGTTGTGTTGTTATGGGAACTCAGAATACTAACGATTTAGCGTTGGCTGCTTAACTATTTGAGATAATTAAATGTGAGAACCGGCTAATACATTGTTTTTATATATTTTTTTCTTGTCACCAATCAGTTACTAAATTTTATTGAAAATTTCTAATATGTGAATATTGAATAATTCGTAATATTTTAAAAATAGCGGCCTATACTTAGTAATGTTTCTAAATTTTGTTGTATTAGGGAAGGTTTTTGCATGTCAAAAAAAATACTCATCGTTGACGATAGCCTGGTTTCACGAATGATGATCAAAGAAATCGTAATGTCCAGGCATCCAGACTGGGAGTGCAGCCAGGCCGCCTCGGCAGATAAAGCGTTAGAGGCTTGCCAAGTAAAGCAGTTCGACTTTATTACGTTAGACTTAAATATGCCTGGAAAAAATGGATTGGATGCCGCTCCTGAGATAATCGCCACTCAGAAAGACGCGAAAATTGCATTACTGACTGCCAACATTCAATCGGCCACTAAACAAAAAGCCACCGACATAGGATTAGCTTTTGTTGCTAAGCCTGTTACAGAGGAAGGGGTGCTCGATTTTGTAGGATATGAGTGAATGAATGGAGTTGAGTTTAACGAACTGCAGAGAGACTCGATTATTGAGCTGATTAATCTGGGAATTGGCAGAGCTGCAGATGCATTGGCGCAGATAGTGTCTGAAGAAGTTCATGTTGCAGTTCCCAGTGTAAAATTTATTCAGTACAAAAACTTAGTAGAACATCTAAGAGAGATAGATGATTGTGAACCGTCAGTTGTTGCCCAACGATTTAGCGGTGATTTTAGCGGGAACGCCTTACTTATCTTTCCGCGAAAAAGTGGCGCCACTTTAGTCAATTTGATGTTACGTGATACCGTTTCTGATGATCAGATAAGTGATCTGGAGGAAGAAGCGCTTGCGGAAATTGGCAATATCATTCTGAATGCTTGTTTTGGTCTGTTAGCTGAATTGTTATCAACCCAGCTTGATGGTGATTTGCCGACATATATCAGAGCGAATGCCGAAAAAATACTAGAACAAAATATCAACGAAATTAATGATGAAACAGTACAGGTAATGTTGCTTCAGGTTGATTTTTCTCTGGCTTCAAGCAAGACAAAAGGTTTCGTTGTTTTTGCTATGGATGTGGCATCGATGGAAACATTTAAGGCGAAAGTTGATTCCTATTTAGCTAATATATTTAGTTAATTATTTAACTAGATGAGTAAAGTTTTGTTTGAGATTTTGGTTAGGACTATTGTTAAAAATTATCGGCCAGAAAAGGTTTAAGGCCCACGAGGCATTGATACACAAGTGTTATGCAGACTACTCATGAAAATAATCTCGTATTAGACGCTTCAATTGTCGAAGCATCTATTAAAAAACCTGACATGCTACAGTCTTACGAAATTGCTTTAAAAGCTTTTAAGCTGCAAGATTTAGGTATTATTGTTATCGATTCTGCCTACAGGGTTTTCCTTTGGAACGACTGGCTGGCTAATTACTCTGGTATTAGTGATCAATCTGCGTTGGGAAAAACATTAGAGGACATTTTTCCTGAACTCGATAGCCCAAGGCTTTCCAATGCTCTGAGCAACGCATTGGAAAAAGGTATGTCTGCTGTCCTTTCTCAGATGTTTAATAAACATCCATTACCACTATTTGCTGATTTCAGTTCGCGCGAATTAGGTCGGCGAATGCGTCAACAGATCAATATCAAGCCATTTGAATGTGACGGTGAGCGTTTTGCGTTAATTGAGATTAAGAATGTTACGGCTTCGGTGGAAAAAGAAAAGATATTAAAACAAAGAACCCATGATATGAAGGTTCTTTATGATCAAAATATCAACCAGAAAAAACATTTACAGAATATTCTTAATAGCTCGACTGACGCGATTTTAACGCTTTCACTCGAAGGGATGATTTTGGACAATAACTATTCTGCTAGCAAAATTTTTCAGGCAGAAAGCGAGCTTCTAAAAGGCAAATCTATCTCAAGTTTTGTACCCGAGTATAACATTAAGAAAATTGACGATTATTTTGCCCAGCAACTCTTTGCCGCTAAAACGGCGAGCGATCACGATTTGCTTCTTGAAATAACCAGTAACAAACTCGCCGACAACGAACAAATATTTGTCGTTACCTTGAGAGATATTAGTGAGCAACAGGCGATGCGGGAAGCGTTTTTTCGCAGTGAACGATTGGCGCAAACTGCATTAGAGTCGATTGCCGATGGTGTCGTAACAACTAATCGTGAAGGAATTATTGAGTCAGCAAATCCCATTGCTGCGAGTCTTCTAAAGAGAAGGCGAGCCCAGTTGAAAGGACTACCGATTGCCGGTGTGTTTGAGTTACTTTACGACGATACTTTGGAAGTGCAAGATGACCTGGTTATAAGATGTATTAAACAGGCAATTACTATTTCTGCTCCTGGTAATTCGGTATTACGCGCAGGGCGGAACAAAAGTTTGTTGCCAATCATGGCGACGGCTTCGCCTATTTTTGATGAGCGAAACAAAGTGACCGGTGCGGTTCTGGTATTTCGAGATGTCAAAGAATCCCGAAGGTTATCGACTAAGTTATCGTGGGAAGCATCCCATGACACACTAACCGGGTTATCAAATCGAAAAGCATTTAATGAAGAATTAGAGTCTGTCATCAAAAACTCTCGTAATGCAGTATTGCTATTTTTAGATCTCGATCGTTTTAAGCTGGTGAATGATACCGCGGGTCATGCTGTGGGTGACGAGTTGCTAAAACGCGTGGCAGAAGTATTTACTGAACATTTTCGTGACGATGACCTGGTCGCGAGGCTTGGAGGCGATGAGTTTGCGATTTTGCTTACTGATTGTCCTTTCGAAAAAGCGCGCGAACTGGCGCGAAATTTATGTATTGCCATTGAACATTGTCCATTCCCCTGGCAAGACAGGGTCTTTACGGTCGGCGTGAGTATTGGTTTAACACTCATTCATCGTGATGATAAGTCACCTTCGAAAGTTATTGAGCGAGCTGATGCAGCCTGCTATTCCGCGAAAAAATCTGGTAGAAGCCGCGTTCATGTTTTTGGTGAAAGCGAAGAGGAAACAGAGTACCAGGCAAATATTAATCGAGCTAGCAAAATCAGTGAGGCTATTTCAAATGAGCGCTTTGTTCTCTATAAACAACCCATCGTAGAGATCTCTAACAAGCAGCGAAAATTGCATCATTATGAAATACTCATTCGTATGCTTGGTGATGAAGGCGCTATCATTCCACCCAATGAGTTTATTCCTGCAGCAGAACAGTTCGGATTAATGCAGGCGGTGGATCGTTATGTGATTTCTAAGGTGGCAAAATACATTGATATGAACAAAAATCGAGAGCAATCTTTTTCGTTCGCGATCAATTTATCTGGTGCATCAATTATCGACGAGATGTTTCTTAAGTTTCTGGATGACTTAATTCAGACTGAAGGAGTATTGCCCAGTCAAATGCATTTTGAGATTACTGAAACTGCCGCAATTTCAAATTTGGGCAGAGCGAAAAAATTTATTGAGCACTTTAAAGAGCTTGGCTTTTGCTTTGCGTTAGATGATTTTGGCAGTGGAATGTCTTCATTTGGTTACCTTAAAAATTTACCGATTGATTATATTAAAATCGATGGTCAGTTTGTCAAAGAAATTGTCGGCAATGAAACCGATTTCGCGATGGTGAGTTCAATTAACTATCTTGGTCGAATGATGGGATTAAAATGCATTGCGGAGTTTGTCGAAAACGATGATATCATTAATAAGTTAACGAGCATCGGTGTTGATTTTGCACAAGGTTACGGCATCGAAAAGCCGACGCCGTTATTTGAAGTTGAATAACCCTTTTGATGATTAAGAGTGATGCAATATTGGTTCGCTTTTTAACTCTTATTTTCCTGATGGCGGCGAATTGATTTTAATAGTTCTGCCGAGTGTTCTTTGGGTTTTACTTTCTTAAAATGCTGAACAATTATCCCCTGAGGGTTAACCAAAAATGTTTGTCGACTAGCATGAGGCCATGGCAATAGTCTGTCGACCTTCATTGCTTTGCTCAACTGTGCTTCGGTATCGGCGAGCAATGTAAAAGGAAGTTCATAAGTTTCTGCGAAGTCTTTGTGGGCGGCTATGTCGTCATAGCTTACGCCAACGATTTCAACACCTAGCGCTTGATATTTGGCATAATCATCGGTGAAGTTTTGCGCTTCTATTGTACAACCGGGGGTTTTATCTTTGGGATAAAAATAGACCACCAACCATTTACCTGAGAACTCTTGATTAGTGCGTATCTTGCCTGTTTGATCGGCCAGGCTAAAAGATAGAAAAGGTGTTCCTTCCCAAACATTCGAATTAGCACTCGCGCTAAAACTCAAAAAGAAAGATGTTAACAATAAGGTCGATGTCAAGAATCGTGTTGTTGATTTTTTAGACATTTGACTATTCCAGTTAATGGGCATTGAATTGCATTTAAACACTTAGATTAATCGGTTGCAATATTCCTGATGCTATTAGGAAAAAATACGAGAATTAAGGCAATAAAAGCGTGGGGTATCGGCGGCCAGCGCAGTCGATTTTAAATTGTTCGGGTTATATCCTTAAAAAAGCTAAAAAAAAATACTGATAAAACGAATGTTAATAAAAGGCCTTTGCATTTCCTCTCGCAAACCATCTATTTTGATTAGCCAGGCGACGGACTGGTAGGTTTGGCGGCTTGTTAATTGTTAATAATCTTTGTTTTAAGTGGGGGAATATTGGAGCCAATTCCTTGCCATCTGTACTAATATTAGAGTAGGTTTGAGTTAAAATGGCTAGTTGAAATAAGAACATCAACCTGCTGTATCGAAGATAATAAATATCTCCCGAAGCTGTATTTTCGTCAACGGAATAGCCGTCATTTTTGTTTGTTGAGAATGTCAATAAGTCCGGCACAATTAACCGGAAATTGGCAAAATGCAGAGTACTAGCTGGACGTTCATTATGATTAAAAAAAATGTCAAGCAGTTTACTTTCCTGATAACAGCGTTAGTGCTGGTTTTTGCTTGGGTATTAAAGCAGCTGGGTGGTGCTGAACACACTCTTCATCTCAATAATGAATCTACACACCAATCAATTACACTGTCACGGGTCAGCCTCTTATTGAATAACACTGATATCAGTTCAAGACAGGGACTTTCGGATTTTCTTCAGCAAATAGACAACATTGCTGAAGTGATTTCCTGGCAACTCATTGATGGCAATAACCAGGTGTTAAGCGAAAAACAGAGTCGACAAAACGGCAACACTTTTGAACATAACCTTTACTTTAAGTCGGCTGGCGAGAAACTGTTGACTTTGAAGTTAAATATTAATCAGGTTAGAGAAAACGCTGCCATGCTCAGCTTCACCGAATTAATCGCAGCCCTGGTATTAATCGGAATTATCAGCGTCTTAGGTTTTTACCGATTTAAATGGCTTTATGATATTGAGAAATACTCACAATATTTGCTGACCAATAGTGAGCAGGTACGTGAGACGGAGCTAAGACGACAGTCAAATCCTATTAGCCAGTCGATCAATCAGTTAATCCTGAATAATAGTAAATTAATGAAGGAACGGCTTGAGTTGATAGAGCAGATTCGAAAAATATCGTATGTTGATGAAGTGACGGAGCTGGGTAACCAACTGTTTTTTAAAGCAGAATTTGAAGTAAGGCTTCACAATCATGATGAAGCAGAGAGTGGCTTATTGATGATATTGAGTTTTGTTGAGTTCGACTATGACGATGAATTGGTGCTCACAGAACGGAAATTAAAAAATATCGCAAATTTTTTAAGAAACTTTATCCATGACATTCCAAATGCATTGGTCGCTCGGCTCAAGGATAATGACTTTGTGTTGTTGCTTCCTAATCAAACCAGAACGAATACTGATAAACTTTGCAAAACAATTATAGAGCAGTTAGATAAAGCGGTATTCGATAGAACGCAAATTAAAGAACACTTTATCGACATTGGAATTTCTGCCTATAAGCAGGGATTTGATTACTACAAAGTGCTCTCAGAAGCGGATATGGCATTGAGAAACTCTCAATTACAGGGCGGCAATAATTGGTTTATGTTCGGCGAGGCATTAGCGGCTGATAAAGTCAGAGGACACTTAAGATGGCGGAGTTTTTTGCAGCGCGTTTTAGATAAGAGAAATATCCAACTGTTTGGCCAGCCAATCCATTATTATTCGGAGCGCGAATTTTTCCATCAGGAAATTTTTGTTCGAATTGAAGATGGTAAAGAGTTACTGACTGCAGATACATTTTTGCCGATGGCTAACCAATGTGGATTAGCTGCAGAGTTTGATCGTCAGGTGGTTGACGGCGTAATAAAACATTGTTTGTATCGTGAACAAAACAAGCAACAAAAGGTTTTTTCCATTAACTTATTTATTTCCAGTTTGATGGATGAACGATTTGTCGGTTGGTTGGTTGGGAAACTTTCCAGTTACCCCGAGCTATGTCAGCAATTTATTTTTGAGATTAAAGAAGCCCATATTAATCAGAATCTTTCGACTCTTCGATTAGTTATGAGACAACTGGCTGAACTTGGCGTCAAGTGGTGTGTAGAAAAATTTGGTTCTCCCGAAGAAAACCTGGGCTATCTTGAACTGCTGCCGATTGCGATGGTTAAGGTCGATAGAAGAATAATCAACAATATTCACCAAGATAGAGATCAACAATTACTGCTTAAAGCGCTGGTGATTAGCTTGAAATCAAAGAAGATTGATATATTTGTTGAAGGGGTTGAAAAAGAAGATGATGCTAATTATTTAAGTGAGTTGGAAATATGTGGTGCGCAAGGTTATTTTTATTGCGAACCTAAGCGGCTTAAGCGAATAGAGAAATACTTGAAAGTAGTATAAAAAAAGGCACGTAATGTGCCTTTTTTGCAAAACTCTAATTTGATTTCAAATTAGAATTTTTGTACCAGACCAAGCCCGAAAATGCTGTCTTCATCTCCGGTTAACCCTTCTTCGCTTAGCGTAACATAAGTGAAGAAAGTCGTTTTCTTACCTAATTTACGGTCCCAACCCAAAGAAGTTTGAGAAGTGTACTTAACTTTTGTGCTAACGCCGGCTTCCCAAGAATCAGACTCTATAACCTGAATTTTAAAAGCGTTGTCACCGCTAGAGTATTTCGCACTAGCCATGATGCCGTCACCGTCAACACCATTGTTGTCTGTATCTTGATACATGAAACCGAACTGCCAGCTATCAAGTTTGTATTGAGCCATTAAACGCGTTGTATCGATGCCGTCGCCATCAACGTCTGCATCGAATGATGCACCTAAGTTTAATTTGCCTGTTTTGTACTCAAGGGCGATAGAGGTACCGTCAGCTAAACCGTCGTTTGTAGGCGTGTCTTCACCAGGGATAACAGCAAGCTTCGCCTTGAAACCGCCCATTTTAGGCGTAGAGTACTGTGCGATATTATCAGCGCGTTTTTCTCCATTAAATGTATATTTAATATCACCTGATAAGTCACTGAATAAATCGATTTTCTTTTGTAGCTTTTTAGTCGGAGTATCATGACGACCCGCAAAAACTTCACCGAATCCACCGCGAACACCAACAATCTGGTTACGCGCTTTAATGTGATCAGAAGAGCTTTTAGAACTATCTGCGATGTCGACTTCCCACTCGAGTTGATAGAAAGCTTCTAATCCTTCGCCGGCAGAGCCTTTACCTTTGATACCAAAACGAGATGCGTTGCTGTTTACTTCCCATTGGTCATCGCCATTGTCTTCATCAATTTTATCCAATGTCAGGATAATTTTGCCGTATACGTCGACCCATTCATCATCTGCAACTGCAGGGCTAGTTGCCGCGAAACAAGCTAAAGCTAGACTAGATAGGGCAAAAGTCTTGATTTTCATTTTTATTTCTCCGATAGAATAAATATTACAAATGTTAACGCAGGGCATTCTATTGCCTGAATTTGACAGAAATATGACAAAAATACCTAGTTAGGGGGCAATATAGCCGAAAAGTGAGAAATTTACCGGTTTTTACATGACAATTGTGACAATGAATTGAATACGTTAACTAAATAATTAATCTCATAGAGAGAAAATCAGGTGAAAATTAGCCGTTTAATCGGTGAATACGATCCAATTATCCGCTCAGAGTTTGAATTTTGACCAATTCTTACTAAAATAGGGAGACTGTCTGGGGTGAGACCGGTTGGATGTGCTCAAGCTTTATAAGGATTGGCCTGCATTACCGAAGTACCGAGACTTGGACGTAAACTTGAAAACGAGGATCCAGTAATGGATAAAAATTCATCAAGTGATGTGAATTTTACGGTTATCGACGGCGAGCGAATCTACGTTGGCCCTGAGCGCAGAGCTGAAAGGCGCCGTCGAAAGCAAAATGAAAGGATAGAAACCCTTCTTCGTAATTTTGGTCTTGATAGAAGACTAAGAGTTGACCGACGAAGAAAGGATACATCGTGGTTACTTACTTCGAAGCGAGTTGTTAATCAATAGCGATTCGTCGAGTGGGTGCCCAGTTATCCAGCTGGCTATCTGAATCTAGATTTATCATAATATCGACCTGATGTTTATGGTCGATTTTTTATGCGTGTTAAAAAAGTATCTCATCTGTTTGCATTAATTAATAATGCGCCTATTCAAAACATTTCAAATCAACAACTTCGTGCTTGTAATATTCAGCTTGATATAAAAAGAGATGATCTTCTTCACCCGATTATATCGGGTAATAAATGGCGTAAACTTAAACATGTGCTGCTTGAAATTGAGTCGCGTGGCTATTGCCGTGTCGCGACTATGGGAGGGCAATATTCAAATTTTCTCCACTCACTCAGCTATATCTGCAAGCTTCTTAACTGGGAACTTGAGCTGTATGTTCGAGGTCACCCTGAACAACAAAAGACGCCTATGTTGCACGATGCCGCAAAATGGGGCGCTAATATTACCTATGTGACAAGGGAAGGTTTCAGGAAGCTGCGTCATAATCCTCCAGAATTAAGCGACGATGTATTCTGGATCAGTGAAGGTGGTTATGATCAGCTTGCATTAAAAGGTTCCGTCGAATCATTAATGGAAGTGCCTCGAACTTATGATTACCTGGTCACTGCCGCAGCAACGGGGACCAGTCTTGCTGGATACTGTCGAGGTGTCATTCAGCTAGGTTTTCAGACTTTTGATTCTAAGACCAAAGTGCTGGGTGTTGCTGTGTTAAATAACGGTAACGAGATCGCTGCGAATGTTGAGCAGCTTATCCAGGCACGGACACAAATTGAGATTGTCAGAGGTTACGAATTTGGGGGTTACGCCAAAAAAACTGATGAACTAATGAGTTTTATCCAACAGTTTGAGGACAGCCACGCTATTCCCCTGGATCATGTTTATAATGGTAAATCCTTTTTTGCTACCTTGGATCTGATTGAGAAAGGGTACTTTCCGTCAGGTAGCCGAGTGTTGTTAATTCACACCGGAGGCTTGCAGGGAAACCGGCAAGTTTAGGGCGTGTTTCGTCTGGCCTGGTTTACCGCAACATCATAACCCAGTAGTCCAGATCTAAAACCAGGTTAGTATGATAAGTTGTTCGCCCAGCATCTTGTCGGTAGAGAAATTCCATATTGTCAGGTGAGTCATTCTTGACCCCTAACATTCTAACCCGAACCATCGCGACGTCATCACGCGATGGTATGACTCGCTTATCAATAATTTCACTTTGACAATAAATCGTGTCACCGGCAAAACTCGGGTTGGCATGGGTGCCGCCGTTAATGGCACATAACCAAACAGCGTTTCCAAGACCGTTGTAGCTGAGTGCACGACACAATGAAATAATATGTCCACCATAAACCAGCCGCTTTCCATGACGACTGGTGTTCATTGCATGCTGGTCAAAATGAACGCGGGCGTTGTTTTGGTAAAGTCGGGTGGCAAGCGAATGATCTGATTGATTAATAGTGAGTCCATCGCGGTGAAAAATATTGTCACCGATTTCGATATCGTCAAATCGGTATTGATTATCGCTGTAATGATCACGCCAATCACTAAAGTGAGCATTCGGTGGAATCGCCAGATTTTCGGCATTAAGATTTCCGAGGTAATCAGGAATAACGGGCGTCATGCTGGGTGGATGAGGTATTTTTTTCTCAACCATGACCCAGCGGATCCAACTTACCACGGTTAAATCCTTTTGATTGACTGCAGTAGAACGGACAAAGACAACGCCGTTTTTGCCGTTGGAGTTTTCTTTGAGGCCGATGACCTCACTTGTGACGGCGAGGGTGTCTCCCGCGAAACACGCCTGTTTAAAGTCGACTTCAGCATAACCCAGATTGGCTACTGCATTTAGAGAAATATCATTAACTGTTTTACCAAATGCAATGTGAAATACCAGGAAATTGTCCAGAGGCATTGACTGAAAGCCACATTCTTTTGCAATCGTGTCGGCGCAATGTAAAACATAGCGACTGCCGGTGAGTGCTGTATAAAGCGTCGCGTCTGCTTCAGTAATGGTTCTTGGCACCCCATGATGAAATACCTGGCCGAGAGAAAAATCTTCGAAATAGTTACCTTGTGGTGTCTCAAGTTGTCGCATTATCTGATACGTCTCTTTTTCCAATAGGTTTTATTTTTATCGGACTTCCGGCTTAATCGGACTGTCGGCTTAAACGGACTACCGTTTTGTCGAACTAAAACACTGATGTAAGCCAATTCAGTTGCCGTTTATTTTTCAGGACCGATTAACTCGGTCTGACCTAACTCATGAACCTGGTTGTAAAGTGCAATAACTCGCCTCGCCCAAAGCTCTAGCGAAGGCTCGATTAGTCTGTCATTAATGACGGCAATACTGCGACCAATTTCATGGGCTTCTGCAATAGCATCGATAATTTTTTTCGCCCGCTTCACGTCTTCACCTTTTGGCGTGAAAGCATCGTTAGTGTAGGCAAGCTGAACTGGGTGAATGACGGCTTTTCCGTCAAAACCCAAATCTCGTGCCTGACGGCAGGAAAATTCACAGGCTTCAATATTTTTCAAATCAAAGTGAGGTCCATCAATGATGCACTTATTATGCGCACGCGCGGCGAGAATGGTCATCGAAAGGCTGGTTAGTAAACCTAATCGATCAGCGGTTAAGTTGATTCGTAATGCGTTTGCCAGATCGGTAGTACCAAGCACCATTGCTGTCAGCCGGTCGCTCGTTGCAGCAATTTCTTCGCTCCTCAAAACGCCTTTTGGGCTTTCAATATTAGCCATTACCGCGAGATGAGAGCCGCCAGCTTCGTCTAGCGTCGCAATAGATGCTTTTAGTTGGCCGCCACTTTCTACATTGGGAAAAAGAATTGCATCAATATCCAGACTAACCGCGGCCCTGAGATCGTCCATACCCCACTCAGAGTCGAGGGAGTTAATACGAATGACTTTTTCTGAGTAGCCAAAATCATTGTTTTCGAGTGCTTTCAGCAAGAGTGCGCGACCGTCCGGTTTATGTTGCGGCGGCACTGACTCTTGTAAATCAAAAACAATTGTATCGACTGGCAGGTGACGAGCTTTTTCGATATGCCGAGGTTCGTGAGCCGGTGTATATAATACGCTACGACGAGGTCGGTATTGAAAACTCATGAGGCTTCTCCATGTAGTTTTTGACTAAGTCTTTTTTGTTCAAGTTCTGCGACAAGCTGCTTTCTTAACACCTTGCCATTTTTGGTACGGGGAAAATCAGAGTAAAAGTGGACGATTTTCGGCGCTTTGTATTTGGCCAGGTTGGCGACGCCAAAGTCGAGCAGTTCTTGTTCCGTCGCCTTTTGATTAGCTGCCAGGATAATACAAATACTGACTAGCGTTTTATCTTTGCCGATGTCTTCACCCAAAGCAACGCAGTCTGCGACCGCGGGGTGAGTTTTAATGACTCGTTCAATTTCGTGTGGAGAAACGCGGTAACCGAAGGTATTAATAATGTCGTCTTTTCTTCCAAGAAACCAGATGTAGCCTTGTTCATCGACTCGGGCATAGTCACCGGTAAAAAAGTAGCCACTGTGACGGGCTTTTTCGGTTTCTTCCGGCAATTGCCAATAGCTCAGAAATAGGCCGGGGTCATTTTCTGGTATCGCGATCATACCTTCATCGTTTACTGCGGCAGGATTTCCCTCACCGTCGAGTAGCTGTACATTATGACCGGGCTGCGGAAAGCCTGCGGCGCCTGGCTTAATCGCAGCTTCTTTATGCTGAGAAATGTAATAGGAAAATTCAGACATTCCGATTGCTTCATACACATCCATAGCAAATCGATTACGCCAGGCGATTAGCATTTCATCGGACAAATGCTCTCCAGCGCTCATACAATGGCGAAGAGAAGGGACATCGCTCGCACTAAATTCTGTTTTTTGAATGATTTGACGATAAATGGTCGGTACACCGATAAAAACGGTGCAGTCGTGTTTTTTAATTAATTTAGGCCAGGTGCTGGCATCATTTGGGCCTTCATGCACGATAACTGTATGTCCATGAAACAGAGGGTCCATCAAAGCTGAGCCTAAAACATAAGTCCAGTTAAACTTTCCAGAGTGCATAATGCGGTCGCCGGGTTTAAAGTCAAACCAATAGCGACTGGCAGGTAGACGACCAATTAAGGCCCTGTGGCCATGTAAAACGCCTTTGGGATACCCGGTGGTACCAGATGTGTATACCAGGTAGGCCGGATCATTTGGTGAACTTGGGTTTATCTCTGTAGAAGGTTCTGCTTCGTTTAGCAGCGAGTCAAAATCTAGCAACCGAATGTCGCTATTTTCCGGTTGTTCGGGCATCTCTCCCGGCCCGGCTAGATAAACGGCTTTTAATTGCGTTTGCTCATGAATTAATGAGTGTAGTTCCTGCCACATGCTTTTCGCCGTAATCAGCACTTTGGCACCAGAGTCTTTCGCCAGATAGGCAACCTCACTGGCAGCGAGTAAGGTTGAAGTTGGAACCGCGATAGCGCCATATCGCAAGCAGCCAAAGAAGCTGACCGGATAATCTGTTGAGTTAGGTAGTCGAATTAGAACGCGATCACCTTCGTCAATTTTCTGGCTAGAAAACACACTGGCTAACCGGGCGCTCTGTTCTTCCAGCGCATGGTAACTTAATTGCTTGGTGCCGAGCAGATGATCTTCAACAATTAGTGCAATATTTTCTCCATTGCCACTCTCTACGTGTTGGGTGACGCAAGCGTGGGCAATATTAAACTTTTCCGGCAACTGCCAATGCCATTGATCATTTTCGCGGGTTAAAAAATCTTCAAATTGGAATTTCATCTTAGATTCTTCCGTAAGGCCAGTTTTCTCGAATAACGTGAATAGGGAGTTTTTTGAGTACATCCATGGCGAACTCCTTATCTTTAGGCTCTAGTGATTTTAGCGCATAGGCTCTGAGCAATGTTTGTAGTGCCTTTCCGAACATGGGGGGATCCAGCATTTCACCTTCAAACTTAATTGCGCCGCCAAGCAGTGCATCGGCGTCAATCGCAGCTTTCAGAATACTGACGTTGCGCTGAATGATAAGTGGAGAAGGCGTAAAAGCGACCTTGCACAGATGGATATGATAGGGATGAATGACTTGTTTTCCGGTTAATCCCATCTGAGCTTCAACGGTCGCGTGTCGATGGACCACATGGCTTTCATGGTCACCGTGTAAGTCCAGCCAGCGTCTTACGTCATGAGGCTCGATGTTTTTCTCAGGCATCGGGGTGTCATTTATTAGCACTTCAACCCCACCAATGACACCTGTGCCAGATATTCGGGCTTCTAGTAAGAGGTTACGTAAGTAGGTTTTTAATTCATCAATCCAGCCTTCGGGGGTCAGATGGATAGCCATGGCTTTAGAAAAATCATGAATACCGAATACGACGTGTTTCACCGTTGAAAACTGCATTAAGTCAGGTGCAATTTTCAATGAGCGAGGATGCTCGATAATAGGCTGAATTTCTATGTTTGGATTGACGCCAACTAGCCAGGCTGATAAATCCCGAATCTCTGCCGGACCGTACATTTCGCCTGCTTTAGCTAATATGATGACATCGATATATTGGGCGACCTCCTGGATCATTTCCAGGTCTTTTTCATATTCGTCGGTTCTGAAAGGGTTAATTCTCACGGCAATTTGAAATTGACGTTCAGGAAACTGTGGAAGCTCTTTTCGCAACAATTCTCTGCTCATTTCCTTTTGCCGGCATCCATCTTCAAGGTCAAAGAGTAGGGTATGGGCAGGGCAGTTATGAGCGTGCCGCCTTAGTCTGTCGACTGCTTGTTCCATGGTCTCATATTCTCCTTGCGCTGGAGAATACTTAACCGGAGGATAATAAAGTTGAATACCTGGCCAATAACCACCGAGAACATCCTGTTCATTGACCTGCTCTAAGAATTCGTTGTGATAAATCATTATCGTCAGTCCTTAAAGTTTTTTAGTCGTGTTTGTCATTGACCCCAAAATTGTCGCTTATTCGAATTTTTTACTTTACGACAACTGGTCGGATGACTTAAGCTGTGCTTCAATCATACCGATTTAAATCTAGATTTCAAACAATTGTTTAAATAAATCTGGAAAGGGCCAACAAGCCAAGGTTAATATACATAAACTTGTTACTCATGGCTAAGGCCAACCGGTTGTTAAGACTGAAGTTACGACTAAAGTATAGGCGAGCATTTGCGGCTTGGAAGGTAGTATGCTATCTGAACGCGTTATTCATAATTATTAAAGGGTTTTGCGTGTCAGTTTAGCGCTACTATTAAATTCATACTAAATACAAACGGTGTCGTGCTATTTGAAATAGTGCTAGTCACCCAATAAAACACAAATTGTAAATAACTAAAGGAGTAAGACATGTCGGTTAGCGTTCATCCAAATGAGGCACTCTTTGACGAGGAAAAACCTTTTCCAGTCGTTCCCAGTTGTGAACACTTTGCGGGTAGTGAAAAGCTCATTCTTAAAGCCCTTGAGTTACAGCAAAAAATGGGGCCTGTATTTGATATTACCTGTGATTGCGAAGATGGCGCCGCTGCTGGAAAAGAAGCAGAGCACGCGGAAATGGTCGCTAGAGTTATTGGTAGTGATAACAATATTCATCACATGATGGGGGTAAGAATTCACGACTATACCCACCCTCATTGGCGCGCTGATGTTGATATTCTTATTCCTAAAATAGGCGATAAAGTGGCTTATGTGACTTTGCCAAAATCAACCAACGCTGCGCAAATCGAAGAGATGGTTGCTTATATCAAGAAAGTTTCAGAAGAAAATGGTATTACTCGCGAAATACCTATTCACGTTTTAATTGAAACTCATGGCGCGTTGAGAGACGTATGGAAAATAGCGGAAGTTGATTGGATTCAAGTACTAGATTTCGGCATGATGGATTTTGTGAGTGGTCATAACGGTGCAATCCCTGCGGCTTGCATGCGCAGCCCTGGTCAATTCGAGCATCCTTTGTTGGCAAGAGCCAAAACTGAAATGGTGGCGGCAGCCTTGGCCAACGGTGTTGTTCCTGCACACAATGTAACTCTTGATCTAAAAAATTCAGAACAAACTCAAAGTGATGCGTCGCGCGCGCGAAATGAATTTGGTTTTCTTCGCATGTGGAGCATTTACCCAACTCAAATACGAGCCATCGTTGACGCAATGAAACCTGATTATTCAGAAGTAGAAGATGCACAAGGGATTTTATTAGCAGCACAAGCGGCTGACTGGGGACCTATCCAGTATAAAGGTGAGTTGCATGACCGGGCGACTTATCGATATTACTGGCAGCTACTTCAACGAGCTAATTTAAGTGGCAATGAAATTTCTGTAGAAGCTAGAACAGCTTTTTTTGATTAACAGAAATTATACTAGATCTTTTAATTTTGATTATTAAATCTGGGTGGTTAAGCCCAGATTTTGTTAGTGAACACTGATTACGATGACTAATGAGCTGCACTATCGCCGGCTGGAAAGTATGTACCAGGCGGCACCACTCAATGATTTCTACACGCCAGTAATGCAGGTTAGTGAGGGACAGGCAGAAATTTCTATCGATATTGAAGAGAAGTATTTTCATGCAGGAATGGCTGTACATGGTTCGGTTTATTTCAAAATGCTGGATGACGCCGCTTTTTTTGCTGCCAATTCACTAGAAACTGAAGTGTTTGTTTTAACCACATCGTTTACGACTTATCTAACCAAACCTGTTTCTAGTGGGAAGATGCGTGCGGTTGGTAGAGTGGTTAATAAAAATCGAACTCAGTTTATTGCTGAATCAGTTGTTTACAATGGTAAAGGACAAGAAATTGGCAGAGGAAACGGAATTTTTGTCAGAAGTAAGAACCGATTGATGGATGTGAAAGGTTATCAATAAAGTTTTAATTTCCAACGAAAAACAAAAGCTAAATCTGTGTAAGGCATTGGTTTGTTTGGTTTGATTGAAAATTTTTTCCTAAGGCGTGAGCGTGTTAATTAACCTGAGATTCGGATAAGGAAATTCCCGTGCGCCCCTATTTTTGCGGCTCTCTATGTTAAGTCTGTTTTCAATAGCTTGCTATTGCTTCACAGCCTTGCCTTGATAGCCACAAAAATAGTGGCACTGGCCAACATTGAGTTAATCAATTCATCAAAAATTATTTTAAATGATTGAAATAATAGTCTTTTGGGAAGTATGTTGAATTCCCTTATCCGAACCTCAGGTTAAATTAAGTAGTTTGGTTTTGCGAGCTTGATCTCTGGAGAGAAATAAATCCTCCCCAGCCCTTCTTTTGTAAAGAAGAGAGCAGTACGGGGAGGTTAATTTTTAATGCTTCGAAAACTGTTGATTATTATTCAGTGAATTTCTATTCAGTGAATTTCCGAGAATAAATGCCTAATCCATCACCATCTTGTTGATAGCTCGTCCAGGCTGCGATAAATTCTCCACCAGTTAAGCGAGAAATTGACACGCTTTTTTGTTGTCCAGTAGTGTAAGCATTCAAGCGAGTTTTAGCTGACTGGTTTGTTCCATCGGCCGAAAAACTTGCCGCATAGACTTCGCGATCGTCGCCTTCATCTCGATTCCATGCCACTAAAAAACCATAGTCGTCGAAGATTGCACGAGCGGTAGGTTCCCACATACTCGACTGCTGATTAATTTGAAATACCGCACCATCTTTTCTACCGTTAGAATCGTACTTTCGGGCGTAAACATTCCAGTAATTTCCGGCACCATAATTTTTCGGCATGCTCGACCAATAGATCATATGTTCGCCATTCGACTGATTCACCGCCACTTTTGGATATCCCTGGTTTCTAAGTATTGTGGTAAATACACTGGCTGTATTGCGCTTAACATTGCCTCCTTTATAGAAGTGTTTACTGTAAGCCCGACGACTCTTGCTTTCAATCCAGGCCACAACAAAATCGCCCCAAGGATCAATACCAATACTTGAGCCGTAAGTTGACGAAGTACTTGAAGAACCGCTGCTAATTTTTATCTCGTTACTTAACCAGTATCCATCTGCATGCAATTGACGAGTGTACACATCGCAACGATAAGGTGACGAGCCACAACCAAGCCAGGTAATAGCTATTTCACCGTTACTATTAATCGCGATACCTTGAGAAGAGTAACTCAGGTTCTGGTTACTGTTTAATCGAACAAATCCCGAAAATTTTGGCAGACCTTGAGCATCATAAATTTGCAGGTAGGAGTTAGAGTTGGCAGTGAATACCGCTGCTGAAACGCCGAACTCATTCATTGCTACTTGTTGTTGGGTAATTTTTGTAGAGCCTCCATTATATCGATTAGACCTGATTAGAGATCCATCTTGACGGTAAAAGTTAACATAGGTGCTATAGGTTTTGTTGACCGACTCATTATAAGCAATCACATAATTTCCCTGGTTGTCGCTGGCGACAATCGGAAAGTTCTGGTGCCCAGCGGTATCTGGATTAACTCGGTTTTCGCTGGTGATTGGTGTAATCTCGGCATTCGCTATTGAACAACAAAGTAAAAGCGAAGCTTGGGTTAAATATTTAAAAAATGACACTGTTAGATTTCTCCTTGTTTTATTAACTTTATTTTGTTTTGCAAAAAATATTAAAAAACAGGTAGCCGGAACAAAGGCTATTCCAGATAACCTGATTTTTAATCAGGCGCGACTAAACTTAATCGTTATCGGAAATTGAAAGTAAGTACAAATATTAAGCAGGTAATTTGAATTCACTAGCGATCCCTCGACATAAAAGTGATTTGAAAATTTAGAGTATTAGTAACGGAAATTTTAAAGTTATTAATAAGTACAATAAAACATTAATATCAAAAAATACCGAACTAACTTAACGCTAATAGCAAAATAAATTGAGCTATTTTTTCCTTGTTTTTGCGTAGGCAATTTTATCAATTTTACACCCTGCTTGGCAATTAAATGCTGTGAAAATTTTGTGGTATTTTTACACTTGATTTAGGACTTTTTTATCGAGCTTTTTTTGTTGCAAAAACTTGGCTTTCGAGTCCAGACAGTCACCAGGTGAGAAATAAAAAAACATTATGATTTAGAGATTTTTTCAATGTGATGTGCCACGGAAAAAAAGAGATAGCCATAGAAATAAGAAGAAGGAAATAAACACGCAATGACTCAATTAAAGTCGCTCCGAAAAGTTGAAATCAGAGCGACTCTAGCGATATTAACGAGGTCAAAAGGAATGAAAATTAATTCGAATCAGCTTTAACCTCAGTTCCCGAAATGCTGTTCCAGGCATGAACTGTGACATGATAACGCCCCGCTTGAATATTATTGATGGTGCAAGTTTCGCTACTGTTGGAGGAGGTTGACTTGCAATCATAATTGTTGGTATCGGCAACGGAACCAAATTTGACATAAAGATCTGCATCACCGCTGACTCCCTGTGTAGAAAATGACAATGAGCTGGTTCCAGCGGATACATCATAGAAGTATTCCAACAGCGCATTTCTTGGGCTAGCAGGGACACTTTTCCACTGGTGGTTAACCAGTTCATTATCGTTACCGCCTTCATTGTATGTCATCACAATCGTTGCGTTAGTAAATGCTGAGTAAGCAAACACTTTGACGTAATAAACGCCAGCCGTATCACCCGGACTACAACTTTCAATGCTGTTGGACGAGATTGAGCGGCAGTCGTAATCATTATTGTCAGGTCTGGCTCCTTTTTTGACATAAAGGTCAAGGTCGCCGTTACTTCCATTGGTGCTTACTTTGACATTTGATACGCCTTCTGGAACGGTAAATTGATAATAAGTCGAATCATTTTTTGCCAGGTTGGGTACATTTTGCGTAACGTCTTTGACTAACTCCGTATCGCCGGAATTACCGGTTGTGTAGGTCGCGGTAATTTTAAGATTAGTGAAACCTGCATAGGCATAAACTCGCGCATAATAAGTTCCAGCCTGGGCTGATAAGGAACAGCTTTCATTACTATTGGAGCTAGTTGATTTGCAATCATTTACTTCATTTGTGGGTTGTTCACCAAACCTGACGTAGAGATCGGCATCACCGTTATTCCCCGTTATTTCAAATACGACATCGGTAGCCTCGGCAGGCACTTCGAGTTTAAACATTTTGGCTTCCCGGGTTGCCAGGTTAGGCACTGCTGTTTCTTGGCCGTTAACCAACTCTATTACGTCGGGTGGTGTTGTTCCGTCGCCACCGCGTTGCTCGTCATTTAACCTGACAGAGTAAATTGCTCGTCCATAAGTGCCTGAGTGAAGAACGATGTCAGCGCCATCGACAACCAGTTTTAGATCAGCATGGAGCACCACTGGAAGACCTGTACCTAAAACTTGCCAGGTTGAACCCGTGTCGTATGAAACATAAACGGCGTAATCATTGGCTGCGTATAAGGTTGAAGAGTAAGTTGGGTCAACCAGAATATCTGAAACCGGGGAGTTCGGCAGATTGCCTGAAATATTAGTCCAGCTTTGGCCATAATTGTCAGTTCGGTAGAGATTAGCTGCTGATTCACCGTTTCTAAAACCAGAAAAACTGACGTAAGCGATGGCATCATTTTGTGGGTCAGCGGTCACGCGAGTTACCCAGCGTTCAGGTAATCCAGTATCAATTTGTGTCCAGTTGCTGCCTCGGTTTGTACTGACCCAGACATTGCCGTCATCGGTCCCCAGGTAGATGATATTCCCGTTACCACTAATCGGTACGTGAATGGAACTGATGGTGCCGTAACTGCCATTAAAACTGCCACTATGTGGGCCATTTGAAAAATCAATTGGCGATACTTTCTCGGGGGAGCTGATGCTATTTCCGGTGCGATAGGTTCGATAGAGATATTGTGATCCGTAATAAACATACCGGTTGTTACTTTCGTCAAACATCATTTGTGTATGCCAGGGTTTTCTACCACTGATATTCACGCTTCCGCCGCAAGTTGTATAAATATTGCCGTACTGCGATTCTGAATAGATACAGTTACTATCTTGATTGTCCACCAGCACTGTGAAGCCATCGCCACCGTTTAAATTATTCCATGACGAACCGTTAGTAGTGTAACCTGAGCCATTGTCTTGAAGCCCACCGAGCAACTTACTGTGGTTAGTTGGGTCTACTTCGATGGCGTAAAATTGTGAGATGGGTAGGGGCAAGTGAGTGTAAGTGCTTCCACTATTAGTCGAACGATAAATGCCACCGTCATTGCCCTCATAAATCGTGTTTCCGTTGGGTGAGATCCACATCGCCTGATGGTCCACGTGGAATCCTTTGTTGTACGAGCCAAAACTGTTACCACCATTGGTAGAGCGATGGAGCTGGATGGAATTCGCGAAAACATGATCTTTATTGGTGGGGCTGACAGTTAACACGCCAAACCACCAGCAATAAGTCGAGCAGTTGTACGAACCGCTTGTTGTCGTCCAACTTTGGCCATAATTGTCAGAGCGATGGAAGCTTCTGAAAGTACCGTCATCGTTGGAATATGACGCGTATAACCTCGATGGATCTGAAGGTGCCACTCCAATCGCAATTCGGCCATACTGATTATTGGTGGAGGGGAGTCCATTGTTGAGTTGCGACCAGTTATCACCACCATCTGTGGATTTCCAGATTCCGCTACCCAGCCCGCCATAGTCTCTGGTATTCGGTGCGCGATAATGTTCCCATAGAACAGCGTATAAGCGCTCAGGGTTAGAAGGGTCCATCTTTACGTCAATTGCGCCGGTGAAGCCGTTTCGACCAGCAAGCACTTTCGTCCAGGTTTGGCCGCCATCCTGGCTTCTAAAGACACCACGGTTCTCACTGGAGGATACAAATAAACTGCCCACTGCAGCGACAAAGATTTCGCTGGTATTGTTTGGGTTGATAACGATACTGCCAATCCTGGTACTGTTTTCCAGGCCTAATTGTTGCCAGGTTTGTCCACCGTCTGAACTTTTCCATAAACCGTCACCCAGATGAGTGACTGATCCACCACCAGGATTGGCTTCGCCGGTGCCGACATAAATGATATCTGAGTTTGTTGGATCCAGGGCCAGTGCACCAATGGAAGGGCTACCAGCACCGTCAAAAACTTGCGAAAAATTACTACCGCCATTAGTACTTTTCCACACACCGCCCAATGCGGCGCCAACATAAACTTTATTCGGGTTTTGTGGGTCAGCGACTACCGCTGTGACTCGTCCCATAAAGTTGGTTGGACCACGAAGTTGCCACTGGGGAACATTCATTGGGTTTCGCAATAATGAACGTGATTGAATGGCAACTTGTTGGCGGTGCTGTTGCCGGGCTTGCTTGACGGCTTCTGGCGTGTAATTGCCGCCCGACATCCTCATCAAAGCTTGGTGCATACCCGGTTTTTCCGGGCCAACCAGTTTAATGGCTTTGCTTGAGGTATTTTCATTTTGTGGTTGGATAACGAAAAAAATGCCTAAGGTTACCAGTGCTGCAATGAGAATCTTAAAGATTTTTTTTCGTCGCGATAACGATAAAATTTCTGAGCTTGATTGGTTCATAGTGTTTCCATTTGTTGTATAGCATTTGAGTTTTTGTGGCTAGTTCAAAGCCTCAATACTCAATGCTATTTAGTTATTGGATGGGTATCACTTGCTCGGAAATACATTGGCCAAAATTTGAGCGGAGTCAGTATACAGAATAGTGTTTTCTGTATACATAATCATATTGAGATAAAAATTCAGTTTGTTTTATTCTTAGTATGTTCAAGTAATTCTGAACAAAAAAATTCATTTCACAGCCGTTTCACACTGGTTTTGTCACACTTGTTTAAAACCCCAGAGGAGAAATACTGTGAAAACAAAATATTCTTTAATTAATCGCGGAGTCACAAAAAGTGTTTCCGCGTTATTTTTTGCCATCATGGCTTTTTTATCGATGAACTTATATGCCGGTGGTCAAACCTCGCCAAAAGTTCTGGTTGTTGTTTCAGGATATGGCGTTGATGAAGGCGAAACTCAGCCTGGTTTTGAGTTTGATGAATTTGCGAAAGCCTACCTAGTATTTAAGGCTAACGGGATCGATGTCGATGTGGCTAGCCCCAATGGCGGTAAAGTAGTCGCCGATAAATATAACCCGGAAAAAGAATATAATAGCCGGGTTGTTGTTGATTCTGTTGCAATGAAAAAACTCTCAAATACTTTATCGACTCAATCAGTAAAAGCGTCGGATTACGATGGTGTATTTATTGTCGGAGGAAAGGGGGCGATGTTTGATTTACCGAAAGATAGCGCATTACAAAAAATCATTGCGACGGTTTATGAAAACAACGGCAGCATCTCTGCAGTTTGTCATGGACCAGCTGCATTGACCGATGTTAAGCTTTCCGATGGTACTTACCTGGTTTCCGGAAAAAGCGTCAACGGTTTCACCAATGTTGAAGAAAAAGCATTCGGGAAAAAGTGGTTGCCTAAGTTTGAGTTTTTATTAGAAGATCGATTAAAAGAGCGCGGCGCGAAATTTGAAAGTTCAGCAATGATGTTAAAACATGTTGCAGAAGATGAGCGATTAATTACCGGACAAAATCCGTTTTCTACCGCGGCGACAGCAGAAGCTTTGGTGCGATCACTGGGAGTCAAACCGGTTAAGCGAGAGATGTTCAAAGATGATCGAACCATCGAGCTAGTTGCAGAAATACTTGATGGTAAAAAGCACGCTAAAGCTTCGTTTGCAAAGCAGGCAGAAAAGTATCAACCTGAATTGATAGCGATGTACGGTTATTATCGACTGCAATTCGCACAAAATAATCGCGAGTTATCTCAAGCGGTAGAGTTAATGGAAATGTCTGTGCCATATATGAAAAATCCACGTTTATCATTAGCGATTGCGCAAGGATATAAGAAGCTAGGCGAAAATGATAAGGCCAAGAGTAAGCTAGTGGCATTGTTAAAAGAGCACCCGGAAATGGATGCTGCTCAAAAAATGCTGGATGCCATGTAGAAAGCTGGTTTGAAAAATTACGCTGAGACATAACAATGTCAGTCATGGTTAAGAGCTTTCAACAGGACATTTAAAAGCAGAGTATAGAAGCGTTTTAAAACGAGAACAGATGAAAAGTTTAGCACTCAATATACTAGTGATAGAAGATCAGACAACTATCGCAAAAAACATCGCTGATTTTATGGAAGCGAAGGGTCATATACTTGATTTTGCGGACGATGGTAAGCGAGGGTTGAGTCTGGCTTTATCGAACTTCTACGACGTGATTGTGCTTGATTTAATGTTACCTGGTATGGATGGTTGGGAAGTTTGTCGGGAAATCCGGCAGGCTTCTTCGCGTCATGTTCCAATTTTAATGTTAACGGCTCGTGATAGTTTAACTGACAAAGTGAAAGGTTTTGAATTAGGCGCTGATGATTACCTGACGAAACCTTTCGCCTTAGAAGAGTTACTAGTACGTTGTCTGGCGTTGTCCAGGCGTAATCAATTGCAAACCGAGCACGTCATTCAGATCGGTAGTTTGCAAATTGATCGCAAGAGTCAAAAAGTTAAACGTGGCGACAATTTAATTAATCTCAATCAAATACCTTATTCGATATTATTAACTTTGGCCGAGGCTTATCCTCGAGTGGTAAGCCGCAGTGAATTATGCCAACGGATCTGGGGAGACGATTTAACTGAGTCAGATTCGTTGCGGTCACATATCTATCAACTACGACAGAACCTGGATAAACCTTTCGAAAAACCAATGATTAAGACTGTGCATGGCGTCGGTTTTTCACTGGAGCCTGATGAATGAAAAAAAGTTCTGTGAGCATTCGCAAACGTATCGTTTTTGGATTTAGTTTTTCTGCGATATTTATTTCGCTGGTATTTAGTCTTCATAATTTCTTATTTATTTATTCAATTGAAGATGCCTTTTTTGAACGCTTGATTAATGAAGAAGTTCAAAGCATTCACCATCACTATCAGAAAACTCAGGAGTTACCGGAACCGAGTAAAGCGTTTATGTCGATTTACCCTGATTTAGAATCTGCTCCAGAAGAAATAAAAAAAATTCTAAAAGAGGAACCAGAACGAAAAGAAATTTCTGGCGATAACAACCGGCATTATCATGTTTATTTATCGAAAAAACAGCCGCGCTTCTTGTTAATCGCGGAGGTGAGTAGTTATTTATTTGTTAGACCCATTCGCGGGAAAATTCTTATGTTTTTCGCGATTTCATCATTAGTTATGCTGCTACTGGTATGGGGGGTTGGATACTGGATCGCCGGAAAAACAATCAATCCATTGTCTAAGTTAGCATCGCTAATTAAAGAAACTGAACCCGATAAATTACCTAAAGCATTTGCCAAAGAATTTCCATCAAACGAAATTGGAATATTAGCAAGTTCTTTGGAAGTTGCAATGAATCGTATTCGTACGTTTATTGAAAGAGAGCAACAATTTACGCGAGACGCAAGCCACGAATTGCGAACGCCTATTGCGAGTATAAAGGGGGCGGTAGAATTGTTCGCTGTAAGAGAGCTAAAGCCGACAGAGAGAGAGTTACTGGAACGAATTAGTTCAGCAATTTTTCAGATGGAACAATCGGTTGAGACTTTACTGATGCTTGCCAGAGAAGAGTCGAGTAATCAGCACTATGTGCCGATAAGACTACTACCAATTGTTGAGCAAGTTGTTATTCAAAATGCCTATCTGATAGAAGAAAAATCGGTTGAAGTTGATGTTAATATTTCTGTGCAACAAGTGGTGTCGACAACTGAAGGAACACTGCAAATTTTGTTAGCCAACTTGATCAGTAATGCTTTTCGTTATACCCAAAGTGGAACAGTAACAATTTCGATGTCGGATAATTTGCTATTAATTTCCGATAGCGGTGAAGGGATAGAGGATTCAATCAAGCACCAGGTAACAGAGTCGATGGTTAAGGGAGCAAACAGTATCGGTTTTGGCATTGGTTTATCGATTGTTAAACGCATTTGCGAAAAGCATGGGTTGGAACTTAAAATCGACAGTGATGAAAAAGGGACTGTGGTGAGTATCGATTTCAGCACTAGTCATTAAAAGCTTTTGGAATTGAATTTTTGTTCGAATTTTGGCCATCCAATTTCCTTAAAAAAGATAATCATTCTTTAGATTTTCGGCCTACAAAGTTTTTTATCAATCGACTTTTCTGTATTTATATTTGAGTTAAATTATTTTGAAATTTACAATAATTATTCCCTGTGTGAGTCGGTGGTTAATATTTAAACAAATACGCTAAATGTAACCAAACTTTTCTGTTCAGTTTGAGTTAATCGTGATCTGACTATTCTGGCCTCGAACATTTAAACAAACTGTCTGAGGAGTTAGACACATGAAAAAATCACTTTTAACAGCAGCTATTTTGTCGACACTGTCTTTTGGGGCGATGGCCGAAACACCTTCGTTTAACTTTTTTGAAATCGGAAAAACACAACTGGATGTTGACGGTACTAGTGCTGAGCCAGATGGCTACGAATTCAAGTGGAACTACGAGTTTAACGATAATGTTTATCTAAATCTTGATTATTCAAAAGTTGACGAGTCTAACGCTGAATTGAAGATGACCAATGCCGGTGTAGGTTACAAGTCTGAAATCAGTAATAGCAGTGTTGTCTTTGTGCAACTTGACTGGGCGAAACTCGAAAATAACGCTGGTTTTGATGAAGATGGTTATCGGTTAGGGCTTGGTGTGCGAACTAACTTAACTAAAAATTTCGAAGTAAAAGCTGTTTATGAAAGACTGGATGTTGATTCTGATGAATCAGATCTTTACACCCTGGGTGGCGCTTACAACTTTACTGATACTTTGGCGGTTTATGCCGATTACACAAAAGAATCAGACTTTGATCAGACATCCATTGGTGTTAGATGGAGTTTCTAGTTAATCAGTAACAAAACTCGGGCAATCGCCCGAGTTTTGTTTTTTTCTTCACCTATTTTCAAGTTTTATTTCACTCAAAACTATTGCCTGTCATTTAACCATAAGCTAGTCTTGTCAGTTGTTTTGACTAACAGGACCATTTAATGAATAAGAAAAACATCTTTGGATTGATTCTCTTTATCCCTTTTTCGCTGCAGGTTTATGCTGAAAACTATCTCATTCACGCGGGTAAACTTCTCGATGTTAAAAAACTGAAAGTTAATCAAAACTACTCGATTCGAATTAAAGACAATAAAATCACTGCTGTGGAAAAAGGTTTTATAAAGCCAAAATCTGATGAAAAACTAATCGACCTGAAAAATAAAACCGTGATGCCTGGGTTAATGGATATGCATGTCCATCTGTCTGGTGAAATCAATAAGACCTCTTACTCTGAGCGATTTTTTCTTAATAATGCCGATGCAGCGTTTCGCAGCACTGTATTTGCCCGCAAAACGCTGGAAGCCGGTTTCACAACTGTGCGGGATTTAGGGGAGCTTTTTAAAGGTGTGCCCATTTCTCTCAGAAAAGCCATCGATAAAGGTTATGTTATCGGGCCTAGAATTTATGCTGCTGGTAAAAGTATTGCGACAACTGGGGGACATGCGGATCCGACCAATGGTGTAAGGCATGAACTGATGGGCGATCCAGGACCGGAACAAGGTGTCGTTAATGGGCCTGACGAAGCAATGAAAGCTGTACGCCAAAGATACAAAGAAGGTGCTGATGTTATTAAGCTGACGGTAACCGGCGGCGTTTTAAGCTTGGCAAAAAGTGGTTCTAATCCGCAATTTACGCAAGAAGAGTTAGAAGCTGTGGTGAAAGCGGCGAAAGACTATGACTTTGTTGTCGCGGTTCATGCTCATGGAGCGGAAGGTATGAAAAGAGCGGTAAGAGCGGGAGTCGACTCTGTGGAGCATGGTACTTATATGGATAAGGAAACCATTCGTCTGATGAAAAAACACGGTACTTATTATGTACCAACGATTACCGCGGGAAAATGGGTGGGTGAGAAGGCTGCGGAAGAAGGTTACTATCCTAAAGTGGTTCAGCCTAAAGCGGCAGCTATCGGTCCGAAGATTCAATCGACATTTAAGAAAGCCTATAAGAAAGGGGTAAAAATAGCCTTTGGAACAGATGCAGGTGTATTCCCACACGGTCTAAATGGTAGAGAGTTTCGTTATATGGTTGAAGCTGGAATGTCTGCTTTCGAGACGATTCAATCTGCAACTTTAAATACTGCCAAGTTGCTTAGAATTGAGGATAAACTCGGAACTATTGAAAATGGAAAGCTGGCAGATATTGTGGCTGTTGACGGTGATCCGTTAAAAAATATTTCGTTGATGGAAAATGTTTCTTTTGTGATGAAAGACGGAAAGGTCTACGTTAACAAATAAGTTATCTGAAGTTAGGGAAACTGAGAAACAGGGGGAGAGCGCTCGAAAACATCTTTACCTCTCCCTGGCCCTCTCCTTTGAAGGAGAGGGGAAAAGATAATCGGCTAAATCAAAGTTGATAGCTAATTGCCTTTCTTAATAATTTTTCTTTAGAGTCACAATTCTTAACATCGCTATATTCGAATACGTAAACCTGATCTTTGTTATCGGCATAATTGCTAAATACCAAGGTAACATGTTCATTGTTTTTTAATGAACGTAAGGTCGCGCCGTAATCACAAAGTGTACTGATGATTGTATCAGAGCGCTGCTTGGAACTTGCCGTATATTTTTCATCGCGCTTCTTGCGATATTCGTTCATCGAATGATTGTATTCGGACATGCGTTGTTTCAAGGTATCAACTTTCTCTGCTAATTCGTCTTTGAGTTTTTCTACTCGGTTACCAGAATCCCTTTCGCGATCTTTTTTACGCTCCAGGCTACGAATTTCTCTTTGAATTTCGCGAATATGTTCGCGTTGTTCTTGCTGTTTTTCACGCAATACTTCGAGTGCTTCTCTTCTTTCCTGATATCCGTCATAAACGTCTTCGAAATCGATATTAAATTCAGGAAAGTCTGGTGCAACGGGGGCAACAGGCACTTCAGCGATGGCCGCGCCAACTTCAGAGGCGATACCTTCAACAAAGTGGCCAATGCCCTGACCAAACGCAGCCCAATCGTCGGCGCTGGAAAAGCTGTTTCTACCAAAACTGAAAGTGAATACCATTCCCTGATTCGCGAGGTAGGTCGCTTCAGCTCGTTGCAAGCGCGAACTGAGGTAGCGACGTTTTGTCGGCGTTTGTTCGCTCAACGAAGTTTCAAAAATTTTACTCATAATTTTGATTTCTTTTTGAGCTCGCTCAAAATTATATTCTTTGGCGAAAATGCTAGTGCCCATTACCGTCGCTAGACTAGCAATCGCTAAGAGCGCTTTTTTTACTGAACTGGTTTTAACCATAGAGTTTCTAGTCAATTGAGTTCTCATTGGTCGTCTCCCTTATTAAAGTTTGCAGACTGGATTAACTGGTTAATATATTGATTATTTTCTATCTGGTTGTCGGTTAAAGAAGCTAACCGCTTTTCAACTTTTCTCTGGTCTTCGAAGCGTTGTGACTGTATGCCGGTGACAAGAAAGTTCAAATCATCGCGCCTTTCTTCTCGTGTTTTTTCTAACAAGTTGGCGACTAATAGTTGGTTAGCTGTAGCCTGTTTATCACTTTGCGCGACGAAGCGCGCTTCGATTAATAAGGCTTGTTGCTTTTTATATTCATTTAGTTTTTCTTCAATCAGGGTGTTAACCTGTTGATTGGATTGGTTGCCAAAGGCGATATTAAATCCACTATCGTTAACCGAAAATTGAACTTGAAAAATAACCATCAAAATTGCCAGCGTTGAAGTCGCCATTGCCGCCCAATTTAACCAACCGGGCTGACGTTGCCTGGGTCTTACTGCGTATTCCGTGCGGTGCCATTCAGGAACCGGTTCTTGTTTCCACTGGTGAGCAGCCTGGTGCAGCGCTATTGCTTGCTGGTAGCAGGATTGACAGGTTTCACAGTTATCCAATGCCTGTTCAACTTGCTTTCTGACTGCAGGCGATAACTTTTCGTCGATGTAGTCTAACAGATGGTCAGATACTAATTGATGATCACACAACATTTTGAATCTCCAATTGACCTTTCAATTTTTGTAAGGCGCTATAAAGTCGGGTTTTGATGGTACTAATAGCAACACCGGTCTGATGGCTGATTTCTTCAAAAGTAAAGTGTTGAAAAAATTTCAACTCAACCACTAGTCGCTGTTCTTCCGGTAGAGTTGCCAGCATTGCCATTATTCTTCGATTGTCAGCGAATGCTTCATACTCGTTTTCCGGAGAGTGATGGGAATGAAAACTATCTTCTTCAACGTCGTCAGCGCGATGAAGTGGGTTTCTGCCTCTGGCTCGTAAAAAGTCAGTTGTTTTGTTGGCAGCGATTCGCATCATCCAGCCTTTAAATTTACCGTCGCCTCGATAGGCTGGTAAATTGCGATACACGGCCAGAAAGACTTCCTGCATCAAGTCCATTGCGTCAGAGCTGTTAAATGTCATTCTTAAACAGTAGTTGTACACTAGCCCTTCATATCTTTTTACCAGCGTTATCCAGCTGGATTGAGAGCCGCTGAGGGCTTTCTCTATTAGTTTTTCGTCTTTGCGTAAATTAAACATTAATATGCCGCGGTTGTTGTTGATAACAAATGGTCGTTGATGACCGGTTCATTTCAATGACCCATTGTATCGAAGGTGTTTCTGTTTCGAAGGTATTTCCTATGTCGATGCAATTTTCGAAATAGTTTGAATTTGTCTGAAAAATTGACAAAAAGTCAGTTGTTTTAACCCAAAAGGCGAATAAGGACCAGTTCTTCTAATGTAAAAAGCGGCCACGACCAATCAAGTTGATTATAACGCATTAATGCTTAACTCACTGAATATAAAGGAAATACATCTTTGCTCACAAGATTCGGTTGTTTTTTGTGCTAAGTGATATCATAATGATATCACTTAGATGCATGGGAGATGATTTATGATAACTGAGAAAGAGATAAAAGCGCCGAACGGAATTTTGATGATTTTTGTGTTGTTAATCGCACAAGTGGTATCTGTCCTGCTATTTATAGCGTTAATCAAATCGAGCCCTGTTTTGGCTGTCTTGGCATTTTTATTGAGTTTGACGGTATTGGTTTGCTGGTTTGGACTTTTTATGGTGAATCCAAAGGAAGGGCGCGTGCTTCAATTATTCGGAAAGTATGTCGGCACAGTCCATGAGCCAGGATTACGGTGGGCTAATCCTTTTTATTCAAAATCTGCGGTGTCATTGAGAGTGCGTAATTTCGAGAGCAGTAAACTCAAGGTCAATGATAAAAATGGCAATCCAATTGAAATAGCGGCGGTTATTGTGTGGGAAGTTATTGATACTGCTGAAGCGGTATTTCAGGTGGATGATTATGAAGATTTTGTATCCATTCAGAGTGAATCTGCCTTACGAAATTTAGCGACCAGCTACGCGTACGATGATCACGAAGAAGGTGATATTGCATTGAGGAGTAATCCTGTTGAAATATCCGAAGCGCTTAAAACCGAGGTGCAAGATCGTCTTGAAAAGGCTGGAGTCAGAGTGATTGAGTCTCGGATCAGCCACTTGGCCTATGCACCTGAAATTGCAAACGCCATGCTGCGAAGACAACAGGCTATGGCGATTATAGCTGCTCGCAAAAAGGTTGTTGAAGGGGCTGTGGGTATGGTTGAAATGGCATTATTGCACTTATCGGAAAGGGATATCGTTGAGTTGGACAGCGAGAGGAAAGCAGCGATGGTCAGTAATCTGTTGGTTGTTTTATGTAGTGATGAAGCAGCCCAGCCTGTGGTTAATACCGGTAGTTTGTACTGATAGTTTGTATTGATAGACATGCGATTAAAATTGTCATGCAATGGCCGCTTCTTTTGCGGCCTGATAAAAACAGGTCAAGTACCGCTGTTTTCTGGATGGGTAGAGAAATGCTGAGTGGAGACAATCGTGGCTAAAAAGGCTTATCCGTTACGAATCAACGAAGACATACTCAGGGCAATGCAGGTTTGGGCTGATGACGAATTAAGAAGTATTAATGCGCAAATAGAGTATGTATTGCGTGATGCCTTAAGAAAAGCCGGCCGAGTAAAAAATAATAAGACTGAACCAATTGATGAACCTGAAGAAAACTAACGGCAGTTTAGTGCCTAAGTTTTTCGATTTGGTAATGTGAATTGCTCGCAGGGTGACTCCGATCTTTGGTGAGTTCCGTCTGGTTCTCAACGATTTTCTGTATTTTGTCGCTATAAATTTGCTTCAATGCCTGATATCTTTAGGGATTGAAGCTCACCTAAGCTGTTTGTTGGGCTCTACAATAACAATAAAATTTTAAGTCTAAGGGTTTATATGCAACAACCAGTTACTTACCTGATTACAAACAGTGCCGTTGTTTTTGGTATTTTAGCAGTCATTTTAGGACTCATTTTTTACACTCATAAAAGTGATAATGTTTATTGTCGGCGATTTTATAAATTCGTTCCGGCGTTACTTTTATGTTATTTCATTCCGTCACTATTACACACGTTTCACATCGTCCCATATGATTATTCCTGCACAGATATTTTAAGTGGCGCGGTCGATGCTGGTAAAGGGGTTTTGGAACAATGCCAATTGGCAAAGAGTCCCGAGGACGCCAAAATAGCGGCAAGTGGCTCGCAACTCTATTATGTTGCATCACGGTTTTTATTACCCACGAGTTTGGTGCTTTTGACATTAAGTATCGATTTCAAAAAGATTAAAGCGCTTGGTCCTAAAGCCATTATTCTGTTTTTGACCGGGACCCTTGGAATCGTTATCGGTGGGCCGATTGCGCTGCTAATAATGTCGCTGATTAATCCTGATATTGTTGCTGGTGATGTTTGGCGAGGAATGACCACTGTGGCGGGTAGCTGGATTGGCGGCGGTGCAAATCAGGCGGCGATGAAAGAAGTTTATGATGTTTCCGGTGAATTGTTTTCCAGCATGATTGCTGTTGACGTCATAATCGCCAATATCTGGATGGCGGTTTTATTATTAATGGCAGGACGCGCAAAACAAATTGACACTGCCTCAGGCGCAGATACCTCGGCGATTGAAGACCTTAAGGCTACTGTGGAGCGATTCCAGAAAAAGCATGCCAGAATTCCAGACTTAACTGACTTAATGCTCATTTTGGCAATTGGTTTTGGTGCAACTGCCGTTGGTCATTTAGTCGCAGATAATGTTGCGCCTTTTATTGCTGAAAACTGGCCCGCAGCGAGCAAGTATTCGTTGACCAGTAAATTTTTCTGGCTGGTCGTCACTGCGACGAGTATTGGACTCGTGCTTTCAACGACTAAGTTAAAGCAATTTGAAGCGGCAGGTGCTTCTCGAGTTGGTTCTGTGTTTATCTATGTGCTAGTGGCATCGATAGGATTACACATGGATATTTCAGCAATTGTTGAGCGTCCCTGGTTGTTTCTTGTTGGCGGGATCTGGATGCTTGTTCATGCTTCACTGATGTTAATTGTTGCGAAAGCAATTAAAGCTCCCTTGTTTTACATGGCTGTTGGCAGTCAGGCAAATGTTGGTGGTGCGGCGTCTGCACCAGTTGTTGCGTCAGCGTTTCATCCCTCACTGGCGCCGGTTGGTGTATTGTTAGCGGTGTTAGGTTATGCTCTTGGCACATACGCAGCGTGGTTCTGTGGTCAGATTCTGATGGTTGCTGCCGGAGCCTGAGATTAATCCAGCTAAAGTGAGTAAAAACAGCGCGTGAGGCGCTGTTTTTGTTCTTATAGAGATTATCTGTGCTATATAAAGTAAAGAGATAACCAATAACATAAACTCATTTGCTACAAATTTGACAAAAAAATCGTTTTGATATTCACCATAAGTCGTTATTATACTAAGAAAAATTGGTACAATAGTGTCAGATAAATTCTGAACTAGAAAAACAATAGGAATTGCTCCACCTATGCTAAAAATCCAATTCAAGGATCGAAGAAAGCCTGCAATATGGTTGGTAGATTCTACCTTCACTATCGGCTCTGATCCTGGCTGCGATATTGTTGTGGATGAAGATCAAGTTGACCCGCAACATGTTGAACTGGTTATCCAGCAAGATGAGATTCTACTAAAAAATGTTAGCGCTAAACGTAGCGTTTTTATTAATGAGGTTCCGGTTGTCAATGAGCATCAGCTAGTTGCCTGGGATATCATCAGGCTAGGAACTAGCGAATTAGAAATCATTGATCCGCTAAGCGAACGCACGCCTGTTCCTGAGAAAGTGCCAGAGCAGGCCACGGTTATTCGCCCGTCTGTCAGTCCCTGGATGTTGAAGGCAATTTCCCCACCATTAGATGGCCAGTATTTTTCCTTAGCCAATGGCTTTGATATTGGCCGTGAAAAGAGCTGCGATGTTTTGGTTCCTTTAAGTTATGTGTCACGAAAGCACGCTAAATTTGCACTTAGAAAAGATAAGCTTTATATCGAAGATCTTAACTCGTCTAACGGTACGTACGTGAATGGCGAGAGGATCAAGTCTTGTGAATTGAGAAATGGCGATGAATTAAGACTAGATGAATTTATTTTTAGCGTGATT
Organism: Aliikangiella coralliicola; assembly: GCF_007004725.1. Taxonomy (GTDB): domain Bacteria; phylum Pseudomonadota; class Gammaproteobacteria; order Enterobacterales; family Kangiellaceae; genus Aliikangiella; species Aliikangiella coralliicola. Next base: position 701,555 of record NZ_ML660160.1, read on the forward strand.
GGACCGGTCACTAAAGTTGAGAGTAAGCCTCGCACTATTGTCAGAGAAAAGGTAGCAAAACCCAAAAAAGAAAACCGGGTAACTGCAAATCATGGACTGATTAAAAAATCTGAAGCCAGTCATAAGGTGTTTCTGCATGGAATGTCGCCTGATGTTCAGGGGAAAATCTATGAAATTACCAAAACGCAAAACCACATATCCAGAATGCTAGGACATCATTTATCAACGAGTGAGCGAAGCGTTTCAGCCAGACATGTTTATTTGCAAGAAACCGATTTGGGTTGGCAAATTAAAAATGATGGCGCCGCGGACGGCTTAATGGTTAATGGAAAAATGCAAGCAAGAAGTGTCTTACAAGATGGCGACGAATTAGTTGTTGGTGGCACTTTACTCAAGTTTCAATGTGTAGGCGATAAGCCATTAAATTATGCCAAACCTTCTGGCGGTTCTTCGGGCACAGGGAAGGCTATCGCTGCTGTTGTTGTCGTGGTTGTGGTTGCTTTAGGCGCTTTTTATTTGGGGCTGTTTGGCTAATATTTAACCTGTCTGTGCAAACAGCCGATCAATTTTTCACCTGATTAGCGTGAAGTCGTGTTCAGGTTTTCTTATTTGGTTGTATGCGCAGCTTGTTCAATTGAATAGTTGTTCAGTTTACTGACCGCCTATGGAAAATCACTTCACAAAGTCTTTGATCAGTAATCCTATGATACACAAAATGGCGATTGCCAACGCAATGGAAAGCCAGACTGTGTGATCTTTTTTGTGTCTGGTTTGAGACAATCTCCTTACTCGTGGCTCCACAGTGTCTTGTTTGGTTGACTTTCCCATATTGGAACGAAACTGCTTGTTCGAACTATTGCTGGCGATTCGTTGCAATTCCACCAGAATTTGCTGAGCTGAACTCGGTCGATGCAATGGATCAATTGCGATCATATTATCGATTAATTTTTCCAGCCGGATTGAGACTTTCTTGGTCGGTGAGGGAAGGGGAGTGGCAGGCGGTACGCCATAAAGCATATGATGAAAAATGGCACCCATACAGTAGATATCGTATTTTTCACTAAAAGCCTGGTTACCGGGTGGTTGGTATGCGCGGATTGCTTGCGGGTCATCGTTGCTGCTTGCCGCCTGACCAAAGTCACTGAGTTTCAGATTTTGTTTCGCGTCAAAGAGAATGTTATTCGGTGAAAGGTTTCGGTGCAAAATATTATTCTGATGCGCAAAGTAGAGCGCTGAACAGATTTGACACGCTTGCACCAGAAAGCTCTGTTCATTCATGTCCTGAATAAGCTGGTTACTTAAACTTCCGCCTGACAGATATTCACTAATAATGGTGACATTACTCTGGCTTTTTACCGCAGCGAAGACGTTAAGAATGTTGGGGTGTTTCAAACTTGATAGATATTTTGCCTCTTTTAGTCCACTGGTGTCGCCGATGGTTCGTTTAATAACGAACAACTGCCGATTACTTTTTTTCTGAAACAGGTATACGCGTTTTCCGTGCGTCTTACTTAAAACATCGAGTAAGTTAAAGTTGCTGGTAAGATCCTTATTTTCCTGCTCTAGTTCTTTGATGTTGGTTTTTCCAAGGTGACTACCCTGAGATATGCCGAGCAACTTGTCTCGTACTTCAGATAAGGACTGGTATCTTTTGGCCGCCGAATCATGACAACACTTTTCTATCATGTTGACAAGCTCGTCCGGCAATTGATTCTCTAGTCTGTCGCGGGATTTTTTATCCGTCGTAGTGCAGGGCTTGCCAAACAGATCATAAAAAAGAATTCCAACAGAATAGATATCGCTCGCAAAGGTAGCTTTACTGTAGTCGGCTTCCTGCTCTGGGGCGACGTAACCTTCGGTGCCCATAACACTGGTTTGACTTTCGTTAGCGGCATCTCTATCGCGGTTGCTTTTTCGGGGATTGACCGGTTCTTCAGCAATGGCGATGCCAAAGTCTAGTATCCTGACGTTTCCATGTTGGTCAATAATGATATTTGAGGGCTTTATATCTCTGTGAATAACGCCATTTTTGTGAGCGTAAGCCAGGCCTCTACAAAGCTGAATAGCGATGTCGAGCTTTTTACCAAGAGGGAGTTCTCCACCTGAGAGCATGTAAGACAGATCGATTCCTTTGATCTTTTCCATGACAAAAAATGGCTGAGAATCATCAGTAATGCCCTTATCAATGACCTGGACAATATTCGGATGATTGAGCTGGGCGATAATCAGAGATTCTCGCTCAAACAGTTTTTTGGCTTCGGGGTGGGTTAACAGCTTCTTGCTTAGAAACTTGATTGCGACGGGGCGATTAAGGGAAACCTGGATGGCATCATAAATTTTTGCCATTCCGCCCGACGCCAACTCCTGGTTAATTTTATAGCCTGCTAAGATGGGAAATCCCATAGACGTTCAATTTATTATTTTGTCTTCGAGTATTCTTATTTTAGACCCATTTATTTGAGTTTGCCCTGAATTGCCATAATGTCATCTTCTTTCGAACTCGTTGAAATCATTAGCGAACAATGGCTCGATCGCGACCCGAATTTTTGGCCTGGTAAAGTGCTAAATCGGCCCTGTGTATAATTGATTCAATGTCGTCGTTTATTTGTAAGGCGGTAACGCCAAGGCTGATAGTGACTGATTGAGCCATGGGGTTGACTATCGTTTCCGCTAGTGATTTTTTAATGCGGTTACAAACTTGTAGCGATTTTTCCGGATCAGTATGTGGAAAAATAAATAACCATTCTTCGCCGCCAATACGGCCAAAATTATCGTCAGATCGAAGATGTTGCTGGCATGTTTCTGCGAAATGTTTAAGGACTTTATCTCCGACGTGATGACCATAGCTATCATTAACTTTTTTAAAGTGATCCAAGTCAATTACACTGATTGTTAATGGGAATTGATAACGCTTTGCACGTTCGATTTCGTTGGTCAGTGTTTCGAAGATATGTCTTCGATTGGACGCGCCGGTCAATTCATCGGTGAGCGCAAGTTTCGTCATTTGTTTTTTTATACGAGTTTCCCGCCGGTAGGCATGTATTGAAAATAGTAATAATAATATGAGTAAAACGCCGACTAATAAGTGAAGCCTTTGTTTCGACTGTTGCTTTTCCAGCTCGAGTTGCTGGGCTCGGTTTTGCTCTTGTAACAGCGCGTTTTCTGTTTGCTGGTGTTCGAAATTAAAACGGTATGCCATCTCTTTTAAGTTTCGATCATTTTGATTTTTAAATGCCTTATATTGAAGTTGAATTGATTTCTGTTGTAAGCGGTAAGCTTGCTCATAATTTTGTGTGGCCGCAAAGTAGCGAGATTCGATAGCCGCTAATCGCGAATTGATAAGAGGATTATCCTTAGTTTTTAAAATCTCTTTTGTTTTCGCAATGAGAGTGCTTACTCTATCGAGCTCATGAGTTTGTAATCCTAGTTGTGCCTGGAATGTAAACAACTCAACTAACCAGTTATTGTCAGCATGCCGGAGGGCAATTTCTTGTGCAAGCTCCAGGTTGTCAAAAGTTTCTTTTATTTTATGTTGTTGGCTAGCGATTTGCGCGAGTTGAAAGTAGGCTGAAATCAAACCATATTCGTTGTTGTACTTTTGCCCAATTTTAATTGTATTTAAAGTATGCTCTTGGGCTAACGCTAATTTATTACTCGCTAAATAGTAACTACCCTTAGTGTATTCCAATATTCCTGAGTCATGTAACATTGGTCGTTGTTTAAATAAGGTTTCCGCTTCATCAAGATATTCTCCGGCAGGTACAAGGCTGTTGGTATAGGCCGATGCGCGGGAAAGATAAATTAGCGAGATAAATGTTTTTCTCAACAATTGGTTTTTTTTACTTATTTCATAAGCTTTATTATAACTATTGATAGCTTGAGTGATTGAACCTCTGTTTTGTGCGATACCGCCTTCGACCCATGCAAAATCAACCTGTAGATTTGGGTCGTTTAGTTCGCCACTACAAGTTTCCGCCAGGTTCTTTGCGTTGAACTCTTGATCAATGTCTGTTTTCGATGAAAGTATTTTATAATGAAAAATTTGAAGTAAGCAGCGTTTATAATCATCGCCCAATTGTTGAGCTAAAATTATTGATTCGTTTAATTCATCTTCTATGTCGAGCTTTCCAATTTCTGCTCGCGCCAATATCATCTGATAGAGGAGTTCTAACTTTTCGTGATTTGAAGATACTTGCTTTATTTTGAGGGCCAACTCTTTATAAACTGCTACAGGATTAGTCCCTAAAGAATTCTCTATTTCAGAGTTTTTATGAGGAGCCGCCATGGCGTAGGTGAAGTGGCAGACGAAACATAATGCAATAGTTAATCTAAGGCAACTAATCGAGTGTCGAACTTTTTTATTTGCAAAGGAAATTTTCGGCGACCATACAACGAGCACTTCCACCTCCAATGTGTTCAATTGTCGGAATATCGCAAACTATGAGTTCGCCATGTTTTTCTAGTTGTTTTCGTTGGCTATTGCTAAAGCCAGAATGAGCGGATGAAGACATTATTATGCATGATTGTTGTTGTTTGTTTTTGACCTGAATGATGTTACCGCAAAAATTTTCAGTCATTTGTTGTTCTGAAATACTGATAAGATCTGTGACAGTGTCTGTTAACTGTAGCATCGAAGTACGATTGCTGCTAGATTCCTTCAGCACCGATTCTGCAATGACAGCAAAGGATTCCCCACAGGACATCAACACGTTGGTGTGATAAACCGGCTTTCCGCTAGCTGTCGAGGTTTCAAATGTCGATAGCTGGTATTGATATTTATCTGCAAACTGAATAAGCGCTGATTGATGACAGCGTTCTGACAAAGCCGCGAATACTTGGCCGGTTGGATGGTGGAATATAAGGCTGCCGGTTCCCTCCAAAAAAGAGTCACTGGTAAATTCCTGGCGTAAATCGATAACATTTTTGATTGTGTAACCTTTGCTTTTAAGACTATTTTGAAGCGGTTCTATCTGAATTTCGGCGCGACGATTAGGTGTTTTCATCGGATAAATAAAAATATTTCCATCTTCCCGAGTTGAAAACCAATTATTGGGGAAAATAGCATCAGGTAATTTTTGTGTTGTTTGTTGCTTTTCTAAAATTAAAATCTCTATTCCGTGGGACTCTAATTGCTCGACCATTTGAGAAAATTCACCGAGCGCTTTCTGGGTGATTTCATTGGCTTGACTATCTACAGGTTTGTTTTGAAATTCGTTATCTTGCCCTGTTTGTTCGTTGTAGCCGAAATCAGTGGGTCTAACCATTACCAACGAACTTGTAAGATGGGATTGCGTAAAGGTTGTCATAAGGATAGGAAAGGTTGGTTAGCAATTAATAGGCAATACTAACTCAAATCTCAGGCAAAAAAAAAGCTTGCCGAAGCAAGCTTTACTAGTAATTTGCTGTGAAATATAGGACCAAAAAGGGGTAGGAGGCCACAGCATTCACTAATAAACTCTGTTGGGACAGAAACAAAAAACAACTCTCAAAACAGTTCAACTTAAAACTGTGTTCTTGCTAATTCGCTATATAGAGCGGCTTAACAAGCGTGGTATGGGCTAATCATACCGTTGAGGCTATGCCTCAAATTCATGACTAAGACCTGATTAAGGAAAAACTCAACAATCCAATCGGAATGCTTGCTTTCTCAGTCATTCGTGTAAATTTCAACACTCACCTGCTTACTGGAAACATTAATTCAGATATCTCACTTTGCATCAAAGTGATTAATCCAAAAATACTACGAACAACCAAAGTGGTATCGTTCAATTAGTACTTTGAAGTTCTTTAGACTCTGAACTTGGGGCGAACTATACTTATCAAATTGTACCTTTTCAAACGATCATTTATAATGATTCGCATTAGAAAAACTAATCCATTAGCGAGCCACAATGGGGAAAAGACTACCACCACTAAAAAGCCTGCGGGCTTTTGAGGCCGCGGCGCGGCATTTAAGTTTTACCAAAGCAGCGGATGAACTTTTTGTGACTCAGGCAGCTGTTAGTCATCAAATAAAATCGTTAGAAGAATTTTTGGGCGTTCCGCTATTTGTCAGGCGAAATAGAAAGCTATTGTTAACCGATGAAGGCCAGAATTATTGGCCGAAAATTCGGGACATTTTTGAGACTTTAAGTAGTGCAACAGAGCAAATAAAGGCTCAAGGTGCCAGCGGTGCTTTAACAGTTAGCGTTGTGCCGACATTTGCGACCGTCTGGCTAGTGCCCAGACTTTCTCATTTTAGCCAGATTTACCCTGAGATTGAGGTTCGCCTGAAGGCTAGCGATGACACGGTCGATTTTGTCAGGGAAGATGTTGATGTCGCTATTTACTATGATACCGGTGATTATCCCGGAGTTCATTCCGTGACCTTGTTGAGTGAGCGACTCACACCACTCTGTTCTCCAGCGCTGCTTGAAGGAAATAAGCCTCTCAAATCGCCGCAAGATTTGAAACATCATACTTTGTTACATGATGGGAGTACCGGAGATTGGCGACGCTGGTTAAAATTTGCGGGAGTTAAGGGAATTAATCTGAATCATGGGCCCGTTTTTAGCCATACCTCGATGGTTCAGCAGGCGGCGATTTATGGACAAGGTATCGCGATGGGGCATTTGGTGCTTTCGCAAGCAGATGTTCAGGCGGGGCGCCTGGTTCGTCCTTTTGAGCTGATGATGGAAAGTGACTTTTCCTATGACATTGTTTGCCCTAAGGAATCTGCCGAAAGACCAAAAATCAAGGCATTTACTGACTGGTTGTTGCAGACAGTGCGGCAGGAGAGTGGGAATCTTATGTAATTTTTGTGGTCGAATGAGAGTAATCGTATTTTCACTCTATACCATGATTATATGGTCATTATAGAAAGTTATTGAGTTTTGATGTTAATGAATAGAAGTTAACAAATCACTATTGGAGCGTATTCAGTGCTGGCAAGATTTTGGAAAAATAATAAAGGCGTTATTTCATTTATTTTTTTGATGCTATTTTTTCGTACCGCAGTAGCAGATTGGTATCATGTTCCATCCGGCTCAATGCAACCGAATATTTTGATTGGCGATAGAGTCTGGGTTAATAAACTTGCCTATGACGTTAAAATTCCATTTTCCAGCATTAATTTGAACCGACATCACGAACCACAAGCAGGTGATGTTGTTGTTTTCCAATCGGAAAAAGCTGGTGAACGCCTGATTAAGCGAGTTGTTGGTGTGTCCGGTGATCGTGTTTCTATGAATAAAAACCGCTTGATGATCAATGGTAAGCAAGTTAATACCGAGTTGCTGGAGAGCGATCTGACAATTGATCAATTTATGCAAGATCGAGAGGACGCGGTGTATTTTAAGGAAAAGCCAGTTAAAAGCGGCTACGATAACATTGCGCAATCGCAAGGCTATCCTATTCGAGTTAGCCGAACAATGCGCTCCTCGCTAGATTCGTTTGACGAAACGACTATTCCTGAAGACTATCTACTGGTGCTGGGAGACAATCGTGATAACAGTGCTGATTCGCGGGTAATTGGACTAATACCTAGAAGTGAACTCGTTGGAAGGGCTGAAAGAGTGGTTGTGTCATTCGATAGTGATAATTATTATTTACCGCGCGACGGGCGATACTGGCAAAGACTCTAGTTGATCATTAGGTTTTACATCAAATAACTTATTCTCCAAAGCCTTCCGCGAAAAGCAATTGAATTGCTTGCAGGAAGGCGTCGGCATCATCGCCACTCGCTTCAATACAAATCAGAGAACCTTTGGGTGCATTTAAAGTTAATAGTTTGATCAGGCTATCACCTGGCGCGCTTTTATCGCCGTGATTAAGTGTCACCGAGCATTGATAATCACAGACTAACGCCACTATCTTAGCGGCGGCTCTTGCATGCATTCCTTTGATGTTTACGACTTCACAATCGATACTCGGCATATCAAGCCTTAAGACTCTCTAAGTTCTCGATGGCGAATTTGCGTGTCAGGATAAAGAGAGGCGAAGTTCTTGGCCAATTTTTCAGCGACGTACACAGAACGATGTTGGCCGCCGGTGCAGCCAATGGCAATGGTTAAATAGTTTCGGTTATCTTCTTCGAATCTTGGTATCCAGGTTTGCAAAAATACTTTAAGTTGCCAGTAAAACTCTTGTGCCGTGGGTTGTGATTCTAAATAGTGAATAATGGGCTCGTCTTTTCCTGTATAAGGCCGCAGTTTTTCTTCCCAATAGGGATTCGGCAGACAACGCGCATCAAATACAAAATCAGCGTCATTAGGTGCGCCGTTTTTAAACCCAAAAGATTCAAACAATAAACTTAAGCGAGAGGATTTTGTTCCTAACACTCTCTCGACGATCACTTCACATAATTCATGGGGAGATTTGGAAGTGGTATCAATGACCAACTGGGCGTAGCGGGTAACCGGTTCTAGCCTTTCCTTTTCCAATTGGATGGCTTCTGAAAGGGAAAGACCTTCAGTGGTCAAGGGATGGCGACGTCTGGTTTCGCTAAAGCGTTTTAGTAGTGTTGTGTCATTCGCGTCGATAAAAACCACATCAAGCTGAAACTTACTTTGCCTGATTTGTTTGATGAGTGAATCAAATTCTTCTGAGGTATGAGTAACATTACGTGCATCTATACCAATAGCCAAACCTGGGTAATGTGAGTCTATTTGGTCCAATAAGGCCGGAATAAGTTTTATTGGAATATTGTCAACGCAATAAAAACCCTGATCTTCCAAAGCTCTAAGCGCAACTGTTTTTCCTGAACCAGAACGACCGCTGACAATTATCCTCTTCATGTGGATAAATATTCCTTTGTGGTTTGATTATTTTTTAATGAACGTAATTATTAATATAGTTGTTTATTGATATCACTGTAAATTAATTAGGCGCAAATTCAATCTACGCAGATCATTATTACGGAATACCTCTGATGATAAAAGTTAATATCACTCAATTTCATATCATTTTGCTTAAATAGTTAAATTGAGCGTTACCTGATTTACAGTTTTCAGGTTAATTATATTCAATTCAAATAAATTAGATGTAGTTTAAGTTAATATAACCTTATGACATCAGTATGTCGGATTATCTTATTTTGAGTTATTGGAGCTTTTCCGTCGCTTTTTCAATTATCTCAAATAATGCGTCACCGCAATGGGCATGCCTAATTTGTGATACTAATGTCGGCTTTGAAAGGACTTGCGCAATCTCCGCGAGATATTTTAATTGCTCGCTGTCCGCTTTTTCGGGAACCATAATTGCGAAGATTATGTCGACCGGTTGGCCATCAGGTGCATCATAATCAACGGCTTCATCCAGTAAAATGAAAACCGCAGTTGCTTCAGTGCAGGCCTCAACACGACCGTGGGGAATTGCTATTCCATGCCCTAGTGCTGTTGTGCCCAGGCGCTCTCTAGCAAACAGACTATTAAATATGTCTTGCGAGGGACAGTCGATAAACTCAGCCATTACTTCGCTGACCTTTTCCAGAACTTTCTTTTTGCTAGATAGCTTCAAGCTGCAGAAAGTTGATTCTGGAGAGAGAATTTGACTAATTTTCATTGAATTGAGGTGGTGTTAAAGGTTTGGGGCGATTAGGTGCCAACTTTAGCATAATCGCCCCGATTTTTCGTAATAAATTTTACCGAAAAAATGATAATTAATGACGGGTGAGTTTTTCCTTATGTTTAATAACTTGACGATCGAGCTTATCGATCAAGGTATCTATCGCTGCATACATATCTTCCGACTCACTATTCGCAAATATTTCGCCTCCATTGACATTGAGTTTGGCTTCTGCAATTTGGCGGAGCTTCTCAACTTGTAAAATAACATGGACGTTATTTATATGATCAAAATGACGTTCGATTCTCTCAAACTTCTCGTAAACGTAGTTTCGAAGAGAGTCAGTAATGTCTAAGTGATGACCAGTCAGGTTAATTTGCATAGTAGTATTCCTTCTTTTGTTGACGGAAATATCAGGTTTCGCTTCACATGTTTAGATTACAACATTGAGAAGTGATCCCTAATGCCTTAGATCAATTTCTTTCGTTCGTTCGAAGGTGGTATCGACATTGCTTCTCGATACTTCGCCACTGTTCTTCGAGCGACCTTGATTCCTTGCTCTTTGAGCAAATTCGCTAATTTGCTATCGCTAAGCGGTTTTGCCTGGTTTTCAGCTGCGATCAACTTTTTGATGACCGCTCTGATGGCTGTTGATGAACATTCTCCACCCGTTGTCGTGCCAACATGGCTGGAGAAAAAGTATTTCAGTTCGAAAATTCCCCGAGGTGTATGCATATATTTTTGCGTAGTCACGCGGGAAATGGTTGATTCGTGCATTTCAACTTCTTCAGCGACGTCATTAAGGACCAGAGGCTTCATCGCTTCTTCGCCATATTCAAGAAAGCCGATTTGTTTTGCAACAATGCAGCTGGTTACCTTTAGCAAGGTTTCATTGCGGCTTTGCAGGCTTTTGATAAACCACTTGGCATCTTGTAAATTATTTTTCAGGTAAACATTTTCAGCGCTGTTGTCGGCTCTTTTAATCAAGCTGGCATAGTCACTATTGATTTTCAATTTAGGAGAGGAGCTGTTGTTTAATTCAACTCCCCATACACCTTTACTATCTTTCGTAACGTAAACATCGGGCGTGATATATTGCGCCGTGTTTTGGCTGATTTGGTTGCCTGGCCGCGGATCCAGCGACTGGATTATTTCAATTGCTTCTTTCAGTTGCAGTTCTGAAGTGCCGGTAGCGCGCATGATCTGTCGATAATTTCGACTAGAAAGGAGCGGGAATTGTTCCTGAACGATTTTTTGTGCCAGTTTATGCGATGGAGTATCGTTGGAATCTCGTTTTAGCTGAAGTAACAAGCACTCTTGCAAGTTACGGGCTGCAATGCCCGCGGGTTCAAAGCTTTGTAATAGATGAAGTACCGCGCTAACTTCTTCCAATTCAATTTGTGATTCACTTTCAGGATCTTCAATTAAGTCTTCATTTTCTTCGGCAAACATTTCAACCACATCTTCCAGGTTGAGTTGTACGTAGCCTCTTTCATCGATTGCATCAATCAAAATGGTGGCAATAGCTTTATCGACATCACTAATATTCATCATGTCAATTTGCCACTGAAGTTGATCTTGCAGAGATTCAGATGTTTCGCCCTGATAATCAAAACTTGAAGAGTCGTCGTTATTTCGTCCAGAGTTTGAACCCTGAGAAACATAACCCCAATCTTCCCACTTGGTATCAATTGTTAAGTCAGTTTCAATTTTGTCACTTTGAATTTGTGTGCTGGTATCGAAGTCGTCGCTTGAGTTTTCCACTTGATTTTGTGACTCAGCATTATTGGCATTACTTTCGATTTCGCTTAGAGATTCGTTGTTTTCCGATTCAAGTAGTGGATTAGAGTCAAGCGCCTGTTGAATTTCACTTTGTAAATCGAGACTTGACAACTGCAACAGCTTAATTGCTTGCTGCAATTGGGGGGTCATTGTCAAAGATTGACTGATTTTAAGTTGTAAAGATTGTTTCATTAATGTTTTTTTCCAGAGGCGCTTTTACCCGTTGCCTCTCTTGTTACTAACTATAGCAGTTATTCGGTTTAATTGAGAAAAAACACCCCGCACAGCTAGTTAGTAAATACGTTTATTTATTAGTTAGCGATGTTGTTAATATGATGGCGAATGCGCCAGGAATCAAGCATATTAACTAATAAATTTTATTTTTATTACCTGTTGGTTTAAATTTGTTCATTTATCGATTAAATCAGTCATTAATAGTTTAAAAAGCAAACAATGACTGTGACTACTATCAAGGTTACTTCAAGTCTAGCCTTTACTATTAAAGTTTAAAGTTTTCGCCCAGATAAACTTTTTTAACCTGTTGATTACTAAGAATTTCACCTGGGCTGCCCTGGGCTAGTAATTTTCCAGATTCAACGATATAGGCCCGCTCACAAACATCCAGAGTTTCTCTCACATTATGATCGGTAATTAAAACACCCAGACCACGGTCTCGTAGTTGTTGAATAACGTTCTTTATATCAGTAACCGAAATAGGGTCAACACCGGCAAAGGGCTCATCTAACAAAATAAAATTGGGATCATTGGCGAGTGCGCGAGCTATTTCCACGCGGCGCCTTTCACCGCCGGAAAGCGCCATCCCCGGGCTCTTTTGTATGTGTGTAATTTGAAACTCATCTAACAACTCCATCATCTTTCGATAGCGTTGTTTTTTGCTCAACTCAGTATTCAGTTCCAGTATCGCCATAATATTATCTTCAACCGAAAGTTTACGAAATACCGAAGCTTCCTGGGGAAGATACCCAATACCCAGTTTGGCTCGCTGGTGCATGGCCAAATAAGTAATTTCTTGATTATCCAGCCAAATCTCACCACCGTCAGCATTCACTAATCCTACAATCATATAAAACGAAGTGGTTTTTCCTGCGCCGTTCGGGCCCAGCAGCCCTACGATTTCTCCGATGCTGACTTCGAGCGAAACATCTGAAACGACTTTTCGCCCAGAATAGACTTTAGCTAAGTGCTGTGCTGAAAGTTTACTCATTGCTCTTTCTTTTTATTTTGAGTCATTTCGACTTGTTGGTTAGGGGATTTAGGGATTTGCATCACGCGGGTTTCGCCATTGTAATGAATTTTGTGTGCCTTAATGGTTTCTCTTTCCGTGGTTAGTTTTACCTTACCGGTGAGCTCAAACTGTTGTGTTTTCTGATTGTAAACTAGTTCCGATGCTGTCGCTTTTAACGTACTTTCGGGTTGCGAAATCGTCACCTCTAGTGGGTTTCCATAGGCTGTGAGTAAACCTGACGGTAGAGAAGCAAAGCTGAGTTTTTGACTGCTGATTTTTACCTGGTTGTTTGCATTTTCACGCAGGTTCAGCTCTATGTTCCCACGTGCGTTAATTGACTCTGTTTTAAGAACATAATTTATATTTTCTGCAGTGAAATCAATTTTTTTGTTAGACGGGTCGTTGAAAGTGAAATGAGCGGGGTGTCCCGATATTTTAATCGATTCTGTTTCACCTCTGTTTTTACTGTTAGTTTCAATCTGGTTGCCGGCGACGCGGACATTTTCACTCGTAAACTTGGCGTTACCCGTGTAACGCAGTACTCGATTGGCGAGATCGAAAACAGAGCTTTCGCTGGTAATTCCCCAATCGGATTCGCGACTAACTGCAGTGTTTGATTGAAAGAACAAAAGCAATCCTATTGCTGATATGCGGGCCATCAAAAGGCGAGACGGTTTGTTAGTCAACAACATTCTTTTTTCCTATAGTATGAACTTGCTCACCAAGTTCAATATGTTCTTTTTTAAAATTTGCTTGCATACCTTTTGCAAAAGTTTCAGTTCCCATCACGGAAATGGTGACGGTTTCATCTGTGGTTGCAGTATTTTGCTCCAAGTTAAAGGAGAGCTGCTCGCCATAAATTCTGGCCCACGAGTTTTGTGCTTGATCCGCTTTGTCTGTTTGTGTCAGTTCAACTTTATTGATGAGATCAAGCTGATTCGTTTGATGAGTCAACTTTCCCTGTTTTGCCTGAATAAGCCAATCGGAATCTTTGACGCCTAATGTCTTTATTTTCGGTGCTTCAAAAACTGAGACGTTATCCAGCAAAAAATGTTCAACTTTTTTTGCATCAACTTGATTGATCAGTTTTCCATTTTCATCATAATTTTTCAGCGAAACCTGCTTAAAAAAATAATCAGCGCTTGATGGTTTCTTTTCGACAATAGAATCCGCTGGTTGATCGGAGCGCCAGTAACTTGTCGTCAATAAAACAACTGCTATTGAGGAAATGATAAAAATTAGCGTGCGTTTTTTCACGTCATATAACCATCAAGAATATCATCTAGCCTTTGCTGTGCATGAAGCAATAAATCGGCTACTTCTCTAACTGCCCCCTGGCCGCCGGAAGTCGTAGTAACCCAGTCAGCTTGCTCGCGAACAAATTCATATCCATCAGCGACGCTAATTCCCAAGCCGGCGCGTTTCATCAATGGCAAATCAGGCAAGTCATCGCCAATGTGAGCGACCTGAGCAGGAGTCAGACTTAGCAGAGAAACAATTTCATCAAAGGTTGAACGCTTATCCGAACGCCCTTGATACACATGTTGAATTCCTAATTCTTTGGCTCGACGTTCAACGATAGTTGAATGTCGGCCAGTAATTATTGCAACTTGAATACCTGATTTTTGCAGGAGCTTGATACCCAATCCGTCTTTGATGTTAAAGCTTTTTATTTCATCACCCTGGTTGGTCAGGTAGACTTTTCCATCGCTGAGTACACCGTCTACATCACAAATAAGCAGTTTGATGTTTTTGGCAATAGCTAAAATGTTGGCTGGATAATTAGGTAACATCAGACTACGCCTGCCTTAAGAAGATCATGCATGTTGAGCGCGCCGATGGGGTGGTTATTTTCGTCGGTAATAACCAGGGCGTTGATTGCTTTACTTTCCATAATTTGCAAAGCTTCGGCAGCAAGTTTATTTGCACTGATTGTTTTTCCACCCTGGGTCATTACTTGACTGATGGGGGTGGTTTTAAAATTTAGTTCTGTTTCTAAAGTTCGGCGTAAATCACCATCGGTGTAAATTCCTTTTAGAACGCCTTGTTCGTCAACAACACAGGTCATTCCCAATCGCTTTTCACTCATTTCGAGTAAAGCCAAATGAATTGGCGTATCTAAATTGACAATAGGTACCAGTTGATCTTTATGCATAATATCATCAACTTTTAGTAGTAGTCGTCTGCCCAGACTACCGCCGGGGTGAGATAGTGCGAAATCGTCTTCGGTAAAACCGCGAGCATCTAATAGGGCCACAGCGAGTGCGTCTCCCATGACCAATGAAACGGTTGTTGACGCGGTAGGAGCCAGGTTCATTGGACAGGCTTCTTTTTCAACGCTGGTGTCCAGGTTAACAGTTGCAAACCTTGAAAGGGTTGAGTTGGCATTGCCGGTCATGCTAATTAGAGGAACATTTTTACGCTTGATAACGGGTAAAATAGTTGTGACTTCGCTGGTTTCCCCTGAGTTAGATAACGCTAAGACGACGTCTTTGGTAGTAATCATTCCCAGATCGCCGTGACTGGCTTCGCCTGGATGAACAAAAAATGCCGGGCTTCCGGTGCTAGCCAAAGTGGCCGCAATTTTGTTGCCGATATGCCCTGATTTACCCATACCAATGACGACTATGCGACCTTCACAGTTGAATAAAATTTCACAGGCTTTTGCAAAATCGTCATTGAGCTTTTGCTTGAGTGACAAAACTGCGCTTTGCTCAATTTCTATGACATTCTTGGCGCGTTCGATAAACTGGTTTCTAAGAGACATGCGATCTTCTTGGGGCATAGTGTTTTTTTCAGGCATGATTTTTGTCAGACATGAGGTTTAATTGAAACATGGCATTGCCGTTGTCGAATATTCTATCAGCTAAAGGGTTCAATAATTTTGACTTGAAGTATATCTTAAATAGTCATGATATCGTTAAAAATATATTATTTTTAACATTTTCAAGCCATGACAGTCGGATTGAATATTGGGGAAGTGTGCTCAGCCCAGACAGAGACCTGGAGATAAGCTTTTAAGGTATTCGTTTAGATGTCGTTCTGATTATCAAGCGTTCGAGGCAACAAGAAACTGGTAGGCCTGATAACCAATAAATAATGATAATAGTATTGCGCCTTCAAAGCGAGTGATCTCGCCCGGTCCATTTTTTTGCCCCCAGGCCATAAAACAAACGGCAACTGTAATACCGAACATAAAGGCATAGTCGATCATCAATGCATCACGAGATACTTCAACTGAAGTCAGTATCGCTGGAACGCCTAATACTGCCAACAGGTTAAAGATATTGGAACCTATCACATTTCCAATCGCAAGTTCATGCTCTCCCTTTAACACGCCAGTTATTGAGGCGGCGAGTTCTGGGAGACTCGTTCCAACGGCGACGATCGTTACCCCGATCAAAAAATCACTCACGCCGAATTCGCTGGCTATTTCAGTTGCGCCCGTGACTAAAAGGTTAGAACTGATTTGAAGTAGGATAAGTCCAACCACTACCCATAAGCTGGCTTTCCAGTTCGGCATTTGCTCGGGTAGTTCTTCTATAATCTCTTCTAACATTAAGTCATTTTTGTTACGTGTTTTAATGGCTGAGCGGGTTAACCAGGTCAGGTAAGCGCCGAGAGAAAAAAGCAGAATAACGCCGTCAATTTTTGAGATGTGTAAGTCGATAATTAGCATAAATGCAAGAATCATCACGCTAAACAGAACCGGAATTTCTCGTTTTAGAGTGGCTGACTGAACATTTAGAGGAACAACAAGTGCGGCAATTCCGAGTACCAATCCGACGTTGGCAATATTGGAGCCAATGGCGTTGCCGATGGCAAGTCCGGGCGTGCCTTTCAGAGCTGCATTTATGGACACTACAACTTCCGGCGCAGATGAACCCATAGCGACAATGGTCAACCCAACAATCAGTGGTGGTATGCCCAAGTTGCGAGCAATGGCCGCGGCACCGTCTGTAAATCTATCGGCACTCCAGACAAGCAGCGAAATGCCGGAGATAACCATCGCGAAATAAAGTAGCATTTGTGTGTTGTTGACCTAATGAATCCCAAATACAGCGCTAGCCGTGTATGTTAGTAATCTAATTATCTGATTAGCAAGAAAAAAAATGTTTCAATCCATTAAGATATATCAGCTTCCGATCGAATTTGCTGCCACTTTACCGTTAGTCAAACCTGCCGCCATTTTGGCTTTCAGATTGTAAAAAGTCCGCATTATACTTGATTCTGCCACACTTGTACTCGATATCAGCAGAAAATTACGAGGCGGAAAGTGTATACTTCAGATTAATTCGGGGTACAATGTGCGGCTAACTGGTTCGTTGATATTTAATTGAGTAATTTAATGACTGAAATCGATGTAAAAAAACTAATTGAAGCTGGGATGGATTGTGAGTCAGTGACAGTCTCCGGTGACGGTTACCACTTTGAAGCGAAAGTCGTTTCTGCCGCTTTTGAAGGTAAAAGACCTGTAGCGCGCCAACAGATGGTGTATGCGACAGTACAATCTGAAATTTCTTCGGGCGAACTACACGCGCTATCGTTGAAAACTTTAACGCCTGCTGAAGCAGAGTAACTTTTCACTCATTGCGGAGTTTTGATGGATAAATTACAAATAAATGGTGGCGCACAGCTAGACGGTAGTATTCGAATATCGGGTGCAAAAAATGCTGCGTTACCTATTTTAATGTCGACCTTGCTGGCTGAAGGGACGACTTCTATCGGTAATGTTCCTCATTTAAATGATGTTACGACCACTTTAGAACTACTTGGAATTCTCGGCAATTCCATGACCCTCGACGAAAAAATGACCGTACAGGTTGATACCAGCACTATTCATTCGTTTGAAGCGCCCTACGAGTTGGTGAAGACCATGCGCGCATCTATCTTAGTATTGGGACCATTGCTCGCTCGGTTCGGTCAGGCAGATGTTTCATTGCCTGGTGGTTGTGCGATTGGTTCTCGCCCGGTCGACTTGCATATAAAAGGAATGCAGGCGATGGGCGCTGACATTGATGTGATTGACGGTTATGTCAGAGCGCGAGCGCCAGAAGGCTTGAAAGGGGCTCGGATATTTATGGATACGGTTAGTGTGACCGGTACTGAGAATATTTTGATGGCTGCTACATTAGCCAAAGGAACCAGTATTATCGAGAATGCTGCTCGTGAACCTGAAGTTGTTGATTTGGCCAATTGCCTGATTGGAATGGGGGCTAAAATTTCCGGGGCAGGAACTGATATCATTACCGTTGAAGGTGTCGATAAGCTAAAAGGCTGTCATCATGACGTCTTGCCGGATCGAATTGAAACCGGCACTTACCTTGTGGCTGCCGCAATTACTGGCGGGAAGGTCAAATTACGCGATACTAATCCTGATATTCTAGAAGCCGTATTGCTAAAGCTTGAAGAAGCTGGTGCTGAAATTAAAACAGGTAAGGGCATCATCGAATTGGATATGAAAGGGAAACGACCCAAGGCTGTGGATATTACTACTGCGCCATACCCTGGTTTTCCAACGGATATGCAGGCGCAGTTTACGGCGCTTAATGCGATTGCCGAAGGAACAGGAGTTATTCGCGAAACAATTTTTGAAAATCGATTTATGCATGTGAGCGAAATGCAGCGCATGGGTGCAGATATTACCATTCAGGGAAATGCGGCCATTTCCAAAGGCGTTACTCAGCTTTCTGGTGCGCAAGTAATGGCGACCGATTTGCGTGCTTCAGCCAGCCTGGTTTTATCAGGTCTGGTTGCAGGCGGTGAAACAATCGTTGATCGTATTTACCACATTGATCGTGGCTATGAATGTATCGAAGAAAAACTGCAGCTAATGGGAGCTAGCATCCGTAGAATGTCGTGATAAAGGATCTTGTGATAAGGGTTTTGTGATAAGGGTTTTGTGATAAGGACTTCACGATAAAAAGAACTATCTGTAGTGCAGGCTTTGCTGTGAGAGCAAAGCCTGATAATGCCTTAGCGAAAAATACCGATCATTTTTAAAGGCGGGCTATCGCGTTCAGGTTAATTTGATGTTGCAAGGCGGTCAACTTTCGATTAACTTTTTTCTTACCTAACTGATTGGCTGAATCGATTTTTCAACCAGTTTTATTTTGGTCATCAGTTTTATTCCATCTCTGATTAACTCAACTTCAACTTCTTTGCCGATCGGCGTGTCATAAAAAAGCTTATAAAAGGAAGCAACGCCTGAAATGCTTTGTTTCTCAAATCGAGTGATAAAATCGCCTTTTTGAATACCTGCCTTTTGCGCAGGACTATCAATGTCTATCTTGCGAACGAAAAAACCGGTTCCAAATTCAATATCGGGAAAGCGCTGCCTATGTGCATATTCGGTAAATTCCGCGGCGTCAATACCTAACCAGTTCTTGCGAACCCGTCCATACGAAATAATTTCCTCGGCGATTTTTTTCACTCGGTCGATAGGAATTGCATAGTTGATACCTGTTTGCCCTCCGCCTAGCGAACTCAGTATCATTTGATTGATACCAACAACTTCGCCACTCGAGTTGATTAACGCACCACCAGAATTTCCATTATTAATGGCTGCGTCAGTCTGTATTCGGGGAGCGAAAGATTGATAAGTAATTGCACTCACTATACCCAGAGAGACCGATTGATTTCGGCCAAATGGGCTTCCAATAGCCAACACCAGATCACCGGTTTTTACTCCACTGGAAGTTGCCAACTTCGCTGAGTCTAGTGCTTGCAGGTTGGTTTTGAGCACGGCAATGTCAGTTTCGACATCATAGCCGACGACTTCGACGAAACGTCGTCTTCCGTCAGGTAAACTGATACTGATTCTTTCCGCGTTGTTAATCACATGGTAATTAGTAACGATATATCCCTCACTACTCAGAATGACGCCGGAACCAATTCCAACGGCAACATCCAGTATTTTTTCGTTTGGCGCTAAGTTTTCGCTTTCTCTGAATCTTTTCGGATGATATGTGTTGATAGTGATGACCGATGGTGAAGCTTTTTCAACTGCTTCGGCAAAAGAAAGATTATCAATAGTAAGGGTTGCCTGAGAGGCTGGTTGGGCTTCCAATCTGGAATGGGTTTGATAAAAATGAAATATATCTTGAGCCACGTGCCAATTGAAAGGTAACTGACTATTTGGCATAAAGAAAAGAATTAGTAGTCCAGCTAATGCGCCCCAAAAAATATATTTGATTAAAAATGTCATCGAGCTGATTATTTTCATTAGAGCGATACTTATATTGAGTGGTTACTGTCATCGGAGTTTTATTGCTTAAAACTCCGATTTGAAAAAGCCGCTATTTTAACAGACCAATAGTCTAGCACTAGTATGCGAGGTCTCTAAAAAGCAGCAAGTCGTCATTTTAGTCAATGAGCTTAACTTTTTCGTTCTTAATCCTTATTTCGTTCTTTATCCAGTAAAAATCAGCTTGAGATTTATTTAATAAAGAGCAGAAGATTTTCGTTATTTCGCTCAATCGTCAATGGTAAGGTACGACCGGCCCGACTAGCAAGGTCTACGAGTTGTGAATATTTAAAAATACGATATCGGCCAACTCCCACAATTTTATCGCCTTTTCTCAGACCTGCGTAATAGGCCCGCGAATTAGTGTCGATTTGCTGAACTTTCAAATGGGCGCGTTCTTCGTCGAGGTTGCTAGACTCGCCAATGATAACGCCTTTTAAATAAGGATGCGCATCGAATCCGGAATATTTTTTGTAGCTCGGCTCATCAAGGCGAGTATTGATGGTAATTTCGCGGTTATCTCTTATCAGATTGAGCTTTACATCGCTATTACCAGGAAGCAGCCCTAGTTGGTTAACCAACTCGCCGTTACTGCGGATCCTTCTGCCGTTTAAATGGGTAATTATATCGTACTGCTTAACGCCTGCTTTCTCCGCTGCGGAATTTTCAGTAATGCGAGTAATAATGACACCTTTATTCGTTGATAAGCCTAATGCATTGGCAATTCGAGGTGTCAAGTCTTGCCCTTTAACACCAAGTAAGCCACGCCGAACTTCGCCAAATTCGAGCAGTTGCTCCATGACGTTAAGGGCCAATTTTATCGGAATAGCAAAGCCGATACCGACATTTCCCCCTGATGGTCCCAAGATCGCAGTATTAACACCGATGAGCTCTCCTCGCAAATTAACGAGCGCGCCGCCGGAGTTACCCGGATTTATCGCCGCGTCAGTTTGAATAAAGTCTTCGTATTTTTCAATGCCGAGACCTTGTCGCCCTTTAGCGCTCACAATTCCGGAAGTCACACTATTTCCTAATGAGAAAGGATTTCCTATCGCAACCACAAAGTCGCCAACTCTAAGAGCATCGGAGTCTCCGGTAGGCAGAGCTGTGAGGTTTTCAGCCGCGATCTTGATTACTGCAACATCTGTTTCTTTATCACTACCAAGCATTTCAGCGTCGAATTCTCGACCATCGACTAAAGAAACTTTGATTGCCTCAGCCCCTTGAATGACATGGTGGTTTGTTAAAACAAGGCCCTTTTCAGCGTCAATAATGACCCCGGAACCAAGGCTGGCTGGACGTATTTGCCTCCTTGGACTTTCGAAGAAACGAAAGAATGGATCCCGATCATAGCGAGAGTCGACGATTGCAGTGGTTGAAATATTAACAACAGCTGGATTCGCCTGTTCGAGCATTGGTGCCAAAGAGGGGAGTTTTTGGCCATTAACTGCGGTTGGCAAACTCGCCATTGATGGTGCCGAAATTAAGCCTATTCCTAATAAAAATAGTAATGTTCTCAATAGCATATTGGTTTCCTTAAGGACCTTTTTTTGGCTTACCTTATACAGGAAAAATTGGTTTGTGAAGGTAAAAATAATCTTTTCAATGTTATTGAAAATATTATGTAATAAATATTGAATTATTGAATTTTTGTTGTTGTTGGAAATAACATGGTGTAAGGTCTTTTTGGTCCTTTGATAAGATAAGCTCTTAATAACAATAATATTATCGCGTAATAATAAAGGGCTTTCCTTATTTTTGACTGTAATATCAATAACTAGCAAAACTTTTAATAACAACGAGTCTAGGGAATTCACGACAATGAAAATTTCTGATATAGAACTTAAGAAAAAGCCACTGATTCATGCCGTAAGCTGTGTTCTCGCTGCTTCTGCGTTGAATATCAGTGCACAAGAATCGTCTGACGACGAGCAGGGTGCGACCGACGATGAAAACGAGAAAATCGTTATTGTTGGTTCGCGTATTCGTAGAGATGGTTTTAACAGTGAACAACCTGTTGAAATTATTATGGCTGATGACGCAGCAGCACAAGGTATAGGTAGCCTTGCGGAGCTGTTAAGAAAGTCTACTGTGGCGTCAGGGTCCTCTCAGGTCACTGCAGCGACATCTACGGCGTTTGTTCAGAACGGTGGTACAGGTGCTGAAACCCTGTCACTTCGCGGTTTAGGTGCTAATCGAACACTTTTCTTGCTTAACGGCCGACGAGCCGGACCAGCAGGAACTCGTGGTGGAGTCTCTGCGTTTGACCTCAATGTTATTCCATTGAGTGCGATTGAGAGAGTCGAAATCTTGAAAGATGGTGCATCATCTTTGTATGGTTCCGATGCGGTAGCGGGTGTGGTTAACATCATCACTAAAGCTAAAGATGGCGGTGAGGTTGATTTTTTCTCCTCTATTCCAGAAGAATCAAGTGGTGAGAATACGAGACTGAGTGGCTCGTGGGGCAAAACCTACGATAAAGGCTCTATCAGCGTCACTGCAGATTTTTATCGCCAAAGCGAGCTGGCAAGAGGCGATAGAGATTTCTTTGCCTGTAGCCAACGATACATCTTTGACCAAAATACCGGACAACAGGTGGATCCGATTGATCCTAGAACTGGAAGGCCACACTGTAATGACCTCTTGTGGGGGCATGTGTGGATTTACGACTATCAGGGGGCTGGTGGTAATGTTCCTTCGGGGGCGTTGGCGCAGTTTGATTATGATGGAGATTTAGCGAACTATATTCCTGGTTTTGCTGTAGACCCAAGCAACCCTGGTTTTATGGTAACTCCTCCCGGTTGGTTCCCAGTTCGATATGACGCTGCTTCTGATGCGGTTGCCAATGCTGATCACCCATTCCAGGATTTGCAATCGTTTATTCCAGAAATCAATCGCTCCACAATTTTTGCTCAAGGCGAATATGAATTTGGCGATAACTTGCAAGGTTATGCCGAAGTTCTGTTAAACCGCCGTAAGACTGAAAGCAATGGTTACCGTCAGTTCTGGGGTTACATCTACAACGAAAACTTTTTTGCTGGTAACCCGCTAAGCGCTGGTTGGACAGGATCTCAATGGTTTAGTCCGACGGCAATCACCGATCATAGCGGCTCCGAAATCACTGTTGATTACCAGCGCTTTGTGGTTGGTTTAACCGGTGATATTGGTGATTGGTACTGGGATGTTTCCTATCAATTCTCGAAATCTGAAGGTGAGTACAAAACTGCTGTTATTTTTAATGACTCGGTTGCGGATCAAAACTTCCTGTCAGGCTCGTGTGTTGGTACCAATACTTCAGTACGAGGGGTTCCTTGCCAGGATATTCCATGGTTAGACCCACAGTTCTTAGCAGGTAATATTTCTCCAGATATGAGAGATTTCTTATTTGGTTATGATACTGGTGAGACAATTTATGAGCAAGATACGCTAGAAGCTGTTTTCTCTGGTGATATTGCGGAACTTGATTCTGGACCTATTTCGGTTGCGATCGGTTTCCACTATCGAAATGATGAAATTGATGATACCCCTGGTCCGCACACTTTAGCGGGTAACTTATGGGGATCAACCAGTGCCGGTAGAACCGTTGGTGATGATACGACTCAGGCATTTTTTGGTGAGGCCGTTATTCCATTGTTAACCGATTTACCTGGTGTTCAACTACTCGACGTTTCGCTCTCAGCGCGTAACACAGATGTTGATTCTTATGGTAGCGAAACGACCTATAAAATAGGTGTTAACTGGTCAATCACAGACGAGATTCGATTCAGAGGTTCCAGAGGTACTTCGTTCCGATCACCGGCGTTGTTTGAACTTTATCTTGCAGATCAAACTTCTTTCCTTGGGCAGCGAGCGATTGACCCTTGTATTAACTGGGGAACTGAGTTGGCAAACGGCAACATTACTCAGAGAACTGCAGATAACTGTGCTGCTGATGGAATCGCTGCTGACTTTGCTGGTGCTGCTATTAGTGCAACAATATTCACTGGTGGTGGTTTAGGTGTTCTGGATGCAGAGACTTCTGAAGCTGAGTCTTTTGGATTTGTCTGGCAGCCTGAATTTGCTGATTTAAGCGTGTCGATTGATTACTTTGATTTCTTAATCGAAGACGAAGTTACTCAATTGGGGGCCGCTAACATTACCGCTAGATGTTATGCATCTGAAAATTTTGCAACAGAGGCGTTATGTGATCAGTTTGACAGAAACGCGACTGACCAACGAATTGAAACAGTTAGAGATAGCTTTATTAACATTGCTTCTCAAGTTAACCGTGGTTACGATTTAGCGGTTAACTATAACACTGACCTCGACTTTGGTCGTTTGTCTATATCAACCCGCCATACTTATCAGAAAAAATCGTCTCAAGCGTTATTTCCTGATTCGATTCTTGATACCAATGGTGAGTTCGGCGATCCTCGTCTGACTGCGACATTAAATGCGCAATTGGAAATGGATGATTGGACTTATAACTGGGGTATCAACTATATCGGCTCTGTTTCAAACGTTGGGCGAGATGACGGCGATACCATCACTTATCGAGGGACGACTGTTCGTGCTGTTAACTCCAGCGACGCTGTGATTTATCACTCACTTTCAGCTCAGTATAGATTTGACCAAGGGTTAACCGCACTATTTGGTGTGGCTAATGTGGCCGATGAGAGACCACCACAAGTTACTACCATTGGTACTTCGGTAACAACTGCGGGTGATTCTGCGTTCTATTCTCAATATGATTGGTTAGGACGAAGACTCTTCGTTAACTTAAACTATAAGTTCTAGTTTAAGAAAGTAATAAGCAAAAAGCCGACGCGAGTCGGCTTTTTGTTTTCTATAGTTAATTTTATTCAGTAGATAAATTACGAACTCTTTATGTGAGTCCAGAATAATAATGCAATCTGTTTTAACCTGGCTCAATTCTCAATTCAAGTCGACAAGGCTTAATTGAGCTAGATTTTATTGAACAATACAACCGGAGCTCAGATGTACACTAGAAGAATACTTATAGTTGGTGGTGGTTCATCGGGGTGGATGACCGCCGCGTATCTGAATGGTGCCTTGAACTTCCAGGGTAATCAGAAAAATGTAGAAATCAAATTAATCGAGTCGCCTGACATACCCAGGATATCCGTTGGCGAAGCGACCATTCCTTCCATTCGACACATCTTGTCGGTGATTGGTGTTAATGAAATTGACTTTATGAAGGCTACTGATGCTTCATTTAAGCAATCAATCAAATACGTAAACTGGGTTAACAATAACAATACCTTTTATCACCATCCGTTTAGTCGATTTAGGACGCAGCCGATTGATCGAAGTGGCATGAATTGGCTGCGTAGTTCGCGAAATATTCCATTTATGGAAACCTGTTCAGCACAGCCGATTATTTGTGAAATGGGATTGTCTGCCCAAATGCTAGGCCAATGGGAGTTGGGACCGCCGCTGAGCTATGCCTATCACTTTAACGCGCAACTATTTGCTGATTATTTACGCGATTTTTCGGTGGCACGGGGAGTGGAGCATATTCTTGCAAACGTGACTGATATCGATATGGATGAATCGGGGGATATTAAATCTGTGGCGACCGATACAGGAAATCATTTAGAAGCTGATTTGTTTATTGATTGCACTGGTTTTAAAGCCAAACTGATTGAAGAAAAAATGGACGTTACCTTCGAGGATTGTTCTCAATGGTTGTTGTGCGACCGCGCGGTTACTATGCACGTGCCATATGATAATTTTTATCCGGGAATGATAAGGCCCTATACCACAGCAACCGCGTTATCAAACGGTTGGATATGGGATATTCCCATGAGATCGAGACGTTCAGTTGGTTATGTTCATTCAAGTCAGTTTATTAGTGAGCAAGACGCTGAAGCGGAAATGAGAGCTTATCAGGGAGCGGGATGTGAAGATTTACCTGCACGTTTCGTTCATTTCAAAGTAGGGCGACGACAGCAAAATTGGAAAGGTAATTGTATTGCTATCGGGCTGTCGGGAGGTTTTATCGAACCTTTGGAATCTACAGGATTGTATCTTGCCGATCTGGGTGCGGTAATGCTTGCAGAACACTTTCCATACAGACGTGAGCATATGAAAGAGATGGCATTTCGCTACAACCGAATACTA
The DNA here is from genome assembly GCF_007004725.1 of Aliikangiella coralliicola. GTDB lineage: Bacteria > Pseudomonadota > Gammaproteobacteria > Enterobacterales > Kangiellaceae > Aliikangiella > Aliikangiella coralliicola. The sequence continues at coordinate 727,495 of NZ_ML660160.1, forward strand.
TCGAATCGTTTCTATGAGATTCTAGATTTTATCAATATGCATTATTGTATGACCCGTCGCACTGATACTGAGTTTTGGCGAGAGGTACAAAAGCCAGAAAGAATTACTGAGCGATTAAAGGCGAAACTCGAATATTGGAAGATGAAACCGCCGAGCGCAACAGACTTTGAAGACCAGTGTTTTCCTGGAATGCAACAAGTTGGAATATCAACCGGTGGGCAATGTTTTGATGGACGCGCTGCAGTTGATACTGCGGGACTATGGAATCACGAAAGTTATGAATGTATTTTGTATGGAATGGGTTTTTTAGATAAGGAGTTCGATGAGTTATTTGGTACAAATAGACCGCCTAGTCAGGTTCATCCTCACGTTCTTCATCGCCTTCAAGCTGCGAAACAAAAAATTCCGCCTCATGCTGTCTGGTTAAAACAAAAGCTTGGAATGGAAGACTATACTATTGCGCAAAAGCCTGCAGGCTGGGTTTGCTAAATTCTCGGGTTTACTGAGATAAAAAAAGCCGCAAAATTTGCGGCTTTTGGTTATTCTTCTTTGAAGAATTAGAAGCCACCTAATGGCATTGGATTACCATTAAGGAGCGCCTGGCCACTCTTGAATGTAAATTCAAACTTTAAATTGCCTTGATCACGTACTAGAAAATTTTGTTGGACGAGTTGTTCAACATTTGGTCCTAATCCTAGCCCTGCAAAAAAAGCCTCAGGAGCATGGCCCTTAGCGTCAGCATCAATCGCTATCATCATCGTCATTGGGTTAGCTGCATCATAGATGTTTTTGTCGATAGTAAATCTGAGGTTACTATCAATTTCACCCGCTGCAGTATTGACACCAAACTTGTTGATTTTAATCAGCGGCCCTTTTTCGACAAGTTTAGGTAACAACCCTTGAACCTGAGCTGCTGCTGCCATTGGATTGCCACCAGCATTACTTTGCGATTCGATCATTATTTTATTCAGTTCTTGAAGAACTTCTGTGTCGAGATTTTCAAAAGAAATATCATAGGTCAGGTCGGTAAAAGTTTGTTGAATGGCTTCTATTGTTTTAGCGCCAAAAACAACATTGATGTTGGCTAACTTTTCGTTGATATCAGATTTCGCTGTAATTGCGAAGTCTTTTATTCCAAGACTCTCGCCCGGATTTTTACCATTAACATTCAAGTTTGCCAGGCTAACATTGAAGTCGCCTTCAAACAGTGCCAAAGGGCTGAACATTTCGCCGCTCACGAGGTTTTGGTCCATTGATAAAGACATCTTGCCGATTTCAAGCATTTTAACGTCGCTCTCGGTGACCGACATTCCGTCCCAGTAACCGTTTCCGGTCATTTTGCCGCTTTTTTGCAGTGAAGATTGGATATCAGCCGCTTTAACATCGACTGTTACGCCTTCATGATTAACAACGAATGGTTTGACGACAACCTGAGAGTCAACAGATGAATCAAATGCCATACGTGAAGTAATCGATATCGTGTTTTCATCAATTTCTTTTATCTTGTCGAGTTCAGCCTGGAGTTCTGCCGGCAGTTCTACGCCAAAGATAGTGTCAACAAGCCCGGTTCCAAAACCGCCGCTAGTCCACAGAAAAGGACCATGTTGCATCTTTTGAGTAACGACAACCGGAGGAATTGAGATTTCCTGCGGCAAGGTTAATACTAACTCTAGTTTCGCATCAGAATAAAACCAGCCCTTATTGTATTCGGTGATTTTCAATTGATAAGTTGGGTTTTCATTCACTTTTGCGTAAACATCTTTAATGGCTGTTTCAGCCTTAGAGCCGACGAAGAACGGAGTAATCAGCACAATGGCTGCAATGGCAAAAATAAGAATAATTATTTTTTTCATGGATTAACTTCCTGATTTTAGTAGTAAATTCCTAACATTTAAGAACAGTGATGATTTTTATGACTTGCGAATTCTACCACACAGCAACGAGCAATGGAGCCGCTTATTCCCTTTGAGATCACAGAAATATGGATTTTATTGATTTTTTGATGGGGCAATTAAAATAAAAGGGCCTAATCGGCCCTTTAAAAATCTATCATTTTGGTTTCAACAAATGTTTGGTTTTAACAAAATCCTTATTTTGAGGTTTTTACGCCGTCAATATCAAGACTATTGTGGTTAATAACGCCTTCTTCCTTTATCGCATAATCTAATGCAGGTTCGCTCTTTTCTTCTTTCGCTGATTCAATATCAACAACCTTGTCATCTTGAAAGTCTACGTTTAGTTTTTCGGTCTCTTCTAATTCTTCAGTATTATTTCGGTAATCGTGGGCGTTATATAACTTGTTCGCATCAAACAGGTTTTCTGAATCTGTATTTGTTTTATGAACTGGGTTCGGTTTTGATTCTATTTGCTCATCGGTTGATTGAGGCAAAGATTGAAATGTTGCTGTTGAGCATAATTGGGTAGAGCTCTTGGCAATATGATCGTATAGGGACTGATAGCTATCAGAAACCTGATTAAACAGAACCGCTGTTTTTTCAAAGTGGTTAGTCACTTTATTTCGAAAAGCATCTAATTCGCTCTGCTTTTCTTTCAGTTCGGTTTCAAGACGGCTTTTTTCGTTAGCATTGCCAGAGAAATTACGGCCAAAGTAAAAACCACCGGCTGCGCCAGCAATGATCCCTAAAACTATTGAGATTACTTCCATTGACTTACCTCGATAATGATTGTTCAGACAACATAGAAACTGAAATATCTACTTTATAAATATATACCAGATAGTCCAAGGAGTCGAATGACAATTAGTTTAAATTGGCCAGTAGTTAACAAAAATTTCATGTCTATGATCCAGGTCATTGTTGGGTTGTGAGTGAGTTGGCTCGCCTAAATGAAGTCATTGAAAAGAGTGTAATTAATAATGTCAAATGGATGACTGGTACATATTAAGGAAAATAAGTTGGCTATATTTAAATTTGCGTTCACGGAGCATTGTAAAGCTTGATTGTTGTTGCAAATGGAAATCAATTAGATAGCAAATTGATTTGGGCTGGACATAGAAGGAAGCTGGTAAAGCTCATTATTTAGTGAGAAAATGCGCGGCATTTAGCCAATTGGACTCATTTCCAATGCAAATTAATTCTCAAGATGTTCAAATTTCTGGGCCTGCTGGAAAAATACAGGCGATTCTGGATTTACCAAAAGGATCATCGTTAACCGGGGGAGCGTCTGGAGATAGTTCTGTGTCCGATTGTGATGCCTCATTTATATCGGTGAACTGTCATCCACATTCCTTACACGGTGGTACCATGACAAATAAAGTCGTGCACACTGTATCGAGGAGCATTGCTGGACTTGGAATTCCTAGCCTTAGATTTAATTTCCGCGGGGTTGGTGCTAGTGAAGGGAGTTATGATGAAGGTCGAGGTGAGCAGTTAGATTTGCTTGCTGTGGTGGATTGGATGAAAAGCCGATATCCGGGCAAACAGCTAATTGTCACTGGATTTTCCTTTGGTTCTTTTGTGTCGGCGTTAGCTGCATCGCAGCTTCAACCATCGATGTTGCTCAGTGTCGCGCCGCCGGTGCAGCGGTTTGATTTTGGAGATTTTGTCAGACCTGAGTGCGATTGGACAATTATCATCGGTAGTAAAGACGAGTTAGTGGAGTATTCCGGGGTAGTTGAATGGGTCAACTCATTTTCAGATCGGCCTCAAATGATCACGATGGACGATGCAAGTCATTTTTTTCACGGTCGTTTGATAGAGCTGAGAGAGAAAGTTGAAAACATAGTCACCCAGCACATCAATAACCAGGCTAACGAGAAAGATTGATTATGACAATGACGCCGCTGGAAAAATACCAAATTGATATGCAGTCGGGAGAGTTTACTGAAGATCCTGCGCAGGCACAGGCGATTCAACTGCTCGATGATTTATATCAGAGATTAGTTAAAGCCAATCAACCAAAGGGTTTTTTCGCAAATTTGACATCCGTATTTTCCAACGATCAACTTCCGGAAAAAGGACTCTATTTTTGGGGCGGTGTGGGGAGAGGAAAAACTTATCTGATGGATATGTTTTACGATCAGTTGCCGTTTGAAAACAAAATGCGGCTGCATTTTCATCGATTCATGCACCAGTTGCACGAGCAACTGACGACCCACAAAGGCCAAAGAGATCCTTTGATCAAAATTGCTGATGATATCGCCCAGCAGACATGTGTAATCTGTTTTGATGAATTTTTCGTGAGTGATATTACTGATGCGATGTTGTTAGGGGGCTTGTTTGAAGCGCTATTTGAGCGTGGCGTTAGCTTAGTTGCGACCTCTAATATTCCTCCTGAACGACTTTATTGGAATGGCTTGCAGCGAGAAAGATTTATTCCTGCAATTAAGCTTATCCAACAGCACACACAGGTAGTGAATGTTGATGGTGGAATCGATTATCGGTTAAGAACATTGGAACAAGCAGATATTTTTCACTGCCCACACGACCAGGAGGCAATCGATAACCTGAACTACAGTTTTGAGCATCTGAGTACTGAAGAGCAACCAGAGGCCAGTTCTATCGAGGTTGAACACCGCCAGATTCAAACTGTTCGCTGTGCTGAAGGTGTCGTGTGGTTTCGATTTAGTGATATTTGTGAAACGGCGCGTAGTCATACTGACTATATCGAGTTGTCTCGCTGTTACCATACGGTGATAGTCAGTGAGATTCCTCAACTAGAGTCAAAGGATGATTCTGCGGCGCGACGATTTATCAGTATGGTTGATGAATTCTACGAGCGAAATGTGAAGCTGATGTTAACTGCGGCTGTGAGATTAGAAGAATTGTATTTGGGAAATCAGCTAGCGTTTGAGTTTAAAAGAACATTAAGTCGGTTACAGGAGATGCAATCTCACGATTATTTGGCAAAAGAACATCTTGCTTGAACCGTCGATGATGCTTCATCAGATGTTTATGGGACTGCTTTTGTTTCAATAAACAATAGAAAATTAAGGGCTTATAATAGCTAATAAGCCCTTAATGGCATTCAATAATATACTGGCAGTTAAATTAACTGGTTGCCATATCTTTCATTTTCTTTAACGGGCGAACTTTTACCTGAGTTGAAGCTGGTTTCGCTTTGAACATGGTCTCTTCGCCAGTGAAAGGGTTGATACCTTTACGCGCTTTAGTTGCTTTCTTCTTAACCGTTGTTACTTTTAATAAGCCTGGAAGAACAAACTCACCGCATGCACGCTTTTTGATGTGGCGTTCGATAACGTCTGATAGCTCGTCAAATACAGAAGATACCTGTTTCTTGGTTAGACCTGTAGAGTCGGCAATTTCCGTCATGATTTGAGTTTTGGTGTATCTTTCTTTGATAGTTTTTGGTTTTTTTGCTGTAGCCATAATCAGTTCCTGATTAGATTAGTTAAAGAAAAGAACTATTGGGCAAGTATCGCCCGGATAAATAAGCACTTAGCTGATGTGCTTTTTAACTTAGAAACCGCTGGAAATAAAGCATTATTTTAATATTTTTATATTTATTTGCACTCTGTAGCCAAGTATTTAAGGGGATTGAGTGAATTTTAATGAAAATCAACAGCAAAAATCAGTCAAAGTTAGTATTTTTTAACTAAAATAGGTTGTGTCTTAGCTATCATTTCTGTAAAATTCGCGCTCTTTTTTAAAGGTATTAACGAACGCTAGGCATAAGCAAAGCCCTGAACTGGAGCTAAAAATGAGAACTTTTAGTGCAAAACCAGAGTCTGTAAAACGTGATTGGTACGTTGTAGACGCAACTGGTAAAACTCTAGGCCGTTTGGCTACAGAGATTGCCCGCAGATTACGCGGCAAGCATAAAGCAGAATATACACCTCACGTTGACACCGGCGATTATATCGTTGTTGTAAACGCTGAGAAAATAGCAGTAACTGGTAATAAAGAAGCTGCTAAAACATACTACCACCATACAGGTTATCCTGGTGGTATCCGTGGCATTACTCTTGAGAAATTAAGAGAAAAAGCGCCGGAAAGAATCTTACAAAATGCTGTAAAAGGTATGATCCCAAGCAATCCTTTGGGCCGTGCATGTTTACGCAAGCTAAAGATTTTTGTTGGTCCTGAGCATTCTCATCAGGCACAACAGCCAAAAGAACTTAACATTTAATTGGTGAAGAATAATGTCTAATACACAATACTATGGTACAGGTCGTCGCAAGAGCTCTACCGCACGAGTCTTTCTTCGTCCAGGCAAAGGTGACATTGTTGTTAACCAGCAACCGCTAGACGAATATTTTGGTCGTGAGACTTCAAGAATGGTTGTTCGCCAACCGCTTGAACTTACTGAAAACGTAGAAAAGTTTGATGCATATGTGACAGTTAAAGGCGGTGGTGACACTGGACAAGCTGGCGCAATTCGTCTTGGAATTACCAGAGCGTTGATGGAGTTTGATGAAGAAACACGTCCAGCACTACGTAAAGCGGGTTATGTAACTCGTGATGCACGTGAAGTTGAGCGTAAGAAAGTTGGTCTTCACAAAGCTCGTAAACGTCCTCAGTTCTCGAAGCGTTAAAATTTGCTTTTGGGGAATTTATTCCTCAAAGTCTTGCGTTCGGAAAGCGCCTCCTTTTGGAGGCGCTTTTTTTCGTTCTAGCGAAACGGTTTCTTTCGTGATAATTGCCTGGTTTTCTGAATTGTTAATAATAACGAAATATTCAGCAATCGAACGCGTTACAATCGAAGTGAATAGTGTGAGGTAACCTGTTTAGAAAGAAATAGGTTGCTTCCTGGTGTGCTGATTATCAATTCAGCAAATCGTGATCAAGGAGCAATGAATGGCATTTGCATTGGAAGCCAGGAATCTGGTGAAGAATTTCGGTGAATTATCTGCAGTCGACAAGGTTTCATTTAATATTCCTGAAGGTGCAGTGTTTGGATTGTTGGGCAGAAATGGTGCCGGCAAAACAACCACCATACGTCTGTTAATGAACATTTACTTTCCCGACGAAGGAGAGGTTCTACTACGTGGGGTTAATGTTGGGCAAGAGTTTCGCGACAAAGTCGGTTATTTACCGGAGGAGCGTGGGCTTTACAAAAAAATGAAAGTTTTAGACACCATTCTGTTTTTTGCGGAATTAAAAGGTGTGCAAGGACCACAAGTAAAATCTAAAGCGCTGGAATACTTAGAACGATTTGAATTACTTGACCGCAAAGATGCCAAAGTTGAAGATCTTTCAAAAGGTAACCAGCAAAAAATTCAATTTATCTGTACTGTTATTCATGATCCCGAATTCATTATTCTTGATGAGCCATTTTCCGGACTCGACCCCGTCAACACCAACATTCTTAAAGATATTATTCTGGAACTAAAAAAAGCCGGTAAGATTATTATTTTTTCTACACACCTAATGGATTTTGCCGAAAAAATGTGCGATCACATCGCCATTATCCATGAGGGAAAAATTATTGAGCAAGGGGATTTATCAGAGCTTAAGCGAAGCTACAGCCAAAAAAATATTAGCCTCGTTTATGAAGGAGACATCAAGTTTTTAGAATCTCAATCTTGTGTAGAAAAAATGGAAGATTTTGGCAGGTTTACAGGAATTCAGGTAAAGGAAAAGGAAGACGTACAAACATTATTAAGACTGCTTGTTGAAAATAATATTACTGTGAAAAGATTCGACGCTAATGATATTTCATTACATGAAATTTTCATTAATCTTACTGCAGACAGAAGTTCACCAAGCTCAACTATTGAGCAACAAGAAGTTGATGCTGTATCAACCAATTCTTCTGAAAGCAAACAGGAGACTTTACAAAATGCGTAATTTATTTTCATTCAGAACTTATGCTGTGATAAAGAGAGAGTTGAAGGCCCAGGTGATGACAAAAACATTTATCATCACGACAGTTCTCGTTCCTCTTCTTATTTTTGGTGGACTCGGGTTTCAGAGTTTCTTGATGATGTTCGAAGAAGAGAAACAGGTTAGTATCGAAGTGGTTGCGGAAGATTCTACGCTAGTTGCTTTGCTTAGAAAAGAATTCGATGAATCAGAAAACATCAACCAGTCATTGTATGAAATCAATGTGCAGTCAATGCCTGAATCTGACTTGAAAAGTTTCGTCGAGGAAAATAAATCCAGGTTGCTCAATGGTGAGCTGAATGGCATCTTTTTTGTAGGGAAGTCTGTTGATTACGAAAAGGAAATTGCCTATTACTCAAACAATCCAAAGAATAATAATATTACCGGCCGGATTAAAAGACTGGTCAATAACGTCCTTGTCGATCAGCATTTTTCTGGTAAGGCGATATCTGATAGAGATCTAGAATTCGCTCGCAATAACGTCAAACTAACCAGCTTTAAAGTCAGCGAAAAAGAAGATATTGAAGAAGATAATTATGGTGCTTATATTGTAGCATTTGTGCTCGCGTTTTTACTCTACATGAGTTTGTTAATGATCGGTTTGCAAATTTTGCGAGCAGTAATAGAGGAAAAAGAAAATCGGGTGGTAGAAGTGTTACTTTCATCGCTTCATGCCAATGAGCTAATGACTGCCAAAATTATTGCGACGACAACTGCAGGATTATTACAAATTATAATCTGGATGTTACCTTTTGTTTTATTAAGTGTGACCACTTTATTTGTTCTTCCGGAACAATTTCAAGTTTCAATTACGCTAGGTCAGATCGCTTATTTTGTTATTAACTATGGTATCGGACTTGTTACTTTTCTTGGTTTGTACGCAGCAGTTGGTGCTATTTTTGATAACATTAGCGAAGCTCAGCAGGGCGCTACACCTTTAATGTTTTTGATATTAATTCCATTTTACATTTGTTTTACCATCATCAAAGATCCATCTAACTCGATTGCCCAGGTGTCCTCGCTAATTCCTTTCGCATCAATAATTGTAATGCCAGTTCGCATGGCAGTTATTGATATTCCCATGTGGGAAGTTGCAGTAGCGTTAAGCGTTAATATTGCCACGTTGTTTTTTGTATTTTCCTTCGCAGGGAAAATTTACCGAATTGGAATTCTAAAGACAGGTAAAAAACCAAAGTGGTCTGAAGTCTATCGCTGGATACGTCAGAGTTAGCGGCTATCGAAGGAGCTTATTCATTATTTTCTGTTTGTTGGTGAGAATGATATTGGCTTGTTTGTTAGTAGTAAAAACGAAGTTAACTTTATCATTCGCTTTAAGCTGACCTAACAGCGATAAGTCGGCAGTTATGACGTTTGCAATTCGTGGATAACCGCCGATAGTTTGTCCGTCGACAGATGATATTATTGGTTCGCCTGAGGGAGGTATTTGAATGCTTCCCTGGGTTAAGCCACTTGATAATATTTCGAGTTTGTTATCTAGCTGGATTGGGTTATCTGAAAGTCGAATTCCCATGCGATTAGAATCTGTTGAAACTTTGTAGCTTGAAGCGTAAAACTGATTTTTGTTCTGCTGTTTAAATAAACTGGATTCAACGCTTGAAACACAACGGAGAAGGTAGTTTCCTGAGTAGAACATTTCACATTCTTTTGGTAACTTTCTAGCGTCTTTTATCTGTGTTTGGTGAAGTTCTAATGAGTCGTTGAGCTTAAATTGCCGTCCCTGATAGCCGCCAAAACCTGCAGTAATATGTGTCGAATAACTAGCTAAAACTTTTGCTAACTTGAGCTCTCCTGAAAACGCGAGATAAGCTCGGGCGCCAGTTTTTAGCTTGTCAAATTGAAGCTTATCGCCGGGTTTGACATTGAAACTTTCATTGTTGAAGACCTGGTTTCCATTTAGAAAAAGCTCGAATTCAGCACCACATACGCCAAGGGTCATTGCTTTTTCGAACGCCAGAGTTGGACCAACTAAGGTTATTTCCAGAACGGCAGAGTCAAGCGGCTTTGAGACTAACCAGTTCGCCATTTGCATGGCAACGGTATCCATTGCGCCACTACGAGAAATTCCTTTGTGCATTTGACCGATTCGCCCCAGATCCTGAAGGCTAGTTTGCAAACCAGGTTTAACAAAGTGAATGCTCATGATTGTTTCTTCTTTAGTGCTATGAATTCTTTTTTACTAATGGGAACAAACTGTATTTTATCTAATGGAGCTGCAATAAACGGCTCTGTGTTTAATGGGTTAAAGAGATTGACCGGTGTTTGTCCGATAATATTCCAACCACCTGGGCTCGCTACTGGATAGATCCCTGTTTGTTGACCGCCAATACCAATGGCCCCTGCCGGTATTCTAGTTGCTGGTGTTGATTTTCGCGGGCAATGAAGTTTGTCAGTTAAGCCACCAAGATATAAAAAACCAGGCAAAAAACCTAACATGTGGACCAGGTAAGTTGTTTGCGTGTGAAGATGAATGACTTCTTTGATCGATAATTGACAATAGTTGGCCAGAGGCAAAAGGTCGGGTGCTAACTCGTGATCGTAGCATGCCGGGATTTGAATAAGTCTGCCATGGATTGGTTGTTGTTGAATCGGTTTCTCAAGTAACTCTTTCAACACCTGTTCAAATCGCTCTATCGATATTTTCAGGGGAGAGAAAACAACGGTGAGTGTCTGATAGCCAGGGATGAACTCTGTGGCATAATTCTTGAGTTGTTTTGTCAGGTAGTGCGTTGTTTGAATTATGTGTTCAGTTAATTTCTCATCAATGACAGCTTGATATTCAATGGTAATTGCCGCATCACCATTAGTGATTAATTGATGGGGAATATGCGTTGTTAAGTTGGTCATAAAAAGGTTTAAGTCACCGTGAAACTTTTTACTGAATTGTCACTTTGGCAAGTTTCAATGCGTCAGCTAGATTCTTTATAATCGATAGTGCTCTCGGGTTGTCGCCATGTAAACATATGGTATCGACTTTCGGGTGAATCGTTTTGTTTTCTATTGTTTGAATCGGTTTTTGAGCAGCAAGTGCGACAGCTTGTCGTATGCTTGTTTGTTCATCTTCTAAAACCGCACCAGCAATGCTTCTTGGTGCTAACTGACCATTAGCGAGATAAGCCCGATCCATAAATCCTTCGGCGACAAATTCAACGCCAATTTCGTGACTCGCTTGCTGCAATTTTCCACCGGCTAAACCGAAAATTTTTAGTTTTGCAAATTGTGACTTTATTAGTGTTGCTACGCGAGTTGCTAATTCTGAAGATTTCTCAACGTCATTATATAAAGCGCCGTGCAATTTTACATGGTTGAGTTGAATCGATTGTTGCTCAGCGATTTCAGTTATCAGGTTGAGTTGCTGATAAATAGTTGACTCAAGTTCGGTCACATTGATTGACATCGAAACTCGACCAAAATTTTTTTTATCGGGATAGCCGGGATGAGCACCAATATTGAGCTGATGTTTGGAAGCGTTTAGTAGGGATATTAATATTGTTTTTTCGTTACCTGCGTGACCGCCACAAGCGATATTACAACTTGAAATAAAGGGCATTAAGCGCGCGTCTTTTTCGCAATCCTCTGCGGAGTTGCCTTCGCCCAAATCACAATTGATGTCGATGGTTGAATTCATAGGACTGTTAGCCACTTGTCAAAATTATTTGAAAATTATAGCCAGCCAAAAGCAAGCATCAAACTGCGGCCGCTAAGAATCAAAGTAACTGCTAAAACGGCTAAACCAAGAATGTTTTGCATGGCCGAATTACGATGACTTCCTAATTTTTCGCTGTTCATAATCCACAATAAAAACGCACAGATAATTGGTAATAGAATACCGTTTGCCACTTGCGCAAACCAGATAATGGAAATCGGTTTGTATCCGATACTCGAAACCACCACGCCTGAAATTAAAATAATAATCCAGATAGCCTTAAACTCAATAGTATCAAGGTTGTTTTTCAAGTTGAGAATTCCACTCAGGGCGTATGCAGATGCGAGTGGGGCTGTTACTGCGGAGGATATACCGGCGGCAAACAGACCAATGGCCATGAATGTTTTGGCAAGTTCGCCAAAAACGGGTTCTAATGCCGGGGCCAGATCGGCGGCAGACTGAATTGTTACCTGCTTTCCAAAAAAGGCTGCGGCGGCTGTTGAAACTATTGCGATAGAAATCAATCCACCGAGGGGAATGGAAATAAAAAGGTCTTTCGTCGCTTCGGGCAAATCATCCGGTGATTGCCATTTTTGTTTGACGCTCGCAGAATGCAGAAACAAATTATAAGGAACAACAGTGGTTCCTATCAATGCAATAATGGTTAGTGTTGAACCGTCAGGCATGCTGGGAATTAGTAAACCAGAGAATAACTCAGATAAGTCAGGCTGAGTGATGATGAAAGTCGTCAGGAATGCCAGACTCATAATACAGACCAATAGGATCAATGCCTTTTCGACGATTTTGTAACTACCACTCCACAATAGAATAAATGCGACAACGCCGATGATTAAAGGCCATAGTGAAAGATCTGATGAACCTGATAGTTGAAGTTCTAATAAGCCTGATAGGCCAAGACTGGCCCCAGAGATATTGCCGCTTTGATACGCCGCATTGCCAACCACAATGGCACTGACGACCAGTAAAATTGAAATTGCCCTTAGTAACGGCTGTTGGAAGCTGCTGCGTATGTTTTCTCCTAGCCCCTGTTGCGTGACAATTCCCAGGCGGGCTGTCATTTCTTGCAAAATGATAGTTGCAATGACAGAAAATAATAAAGCCCAAATCAGAGAATAGCCAAAGTGAGTACCGGCCAAGCTGGCAGTAATCACTGTTCCGGGGCCGATAAATGCGGCCGTAACCAAAAATGCGGGACCAACCTGAGGTAGTTTCATTGCGTTTGTAATCTCTCTTTTATTATTGAGCCTGGTTAACTCTAATTGAACTATTATTAATTTACCGAGATCTTGAAGCCCTATAATACCGGATAATAACGTCGATAAAAGTTATCAATTTACCCGCTTAAACAGTAAAACTGATAATTGCACCGAATTAAATAAATTTTGATACTTGATAGAGGGCTTTATGGTGGCTATGTCGAAGTTTAATGTAAAAAATAAATATTATTATATATCAATAAGATACAAACAAAAAACGGCATTTCCTTGTAAAAGTCATGGTATTTCTTTATGATCTGCCCGCGAATCCTGTTTATAAGGGAATTTGGCGGTTAAAACAAACATTCTTGCCGACAAGTTTACCTGTTAAAAAGAAATTATTATCAAGTATTAGTTACTGGTCGATGGGGAGACTATCCGAATGAGTAATGATGGTGTAGATAGCGGCAAACGTCGTTTCCTTACACTTGCAACGAGTGCCGTTGGAGTGGTTGGAGCGGGCTTTGTAGCGGTTCCATTTCTAGGTTCTTGGAAGCCGAGCGCGAAAGCTCAGGCCGCTGGGGCGCCGGTTGAAGTGCCGCTCGACAAGCTTGAAGAAGGGCAAATGGTAAAAGTTGAGTGGCGCGGAAAACCTGTTTTTGTAGTTAAACGAAGTGAAACAGTCGTTGACGCACTAAAGAATACAACGCAGGAATTAAAAGATCCTGAGTCACAAAATATTGAGCAACAGCCTGAATATGTTGATGGCGTCACTCGATCAATTCGTCCTGACGTGATTGTGCTAGTTGGTATTTGTACTCACCTGGGTTGTGTACCTCAGCATCTGAAAGAAACTGAAGTTGATTGGGGCGGCGGGTTCTTCTGTCCTTGCCACGGTTCACGCTTTGATTTAGCCGGTCGTGTATTTGCCGGTGTACCTGCTTCGAAGAATCTTCAAGTGCCGCCATACTCTTATCAAGGAAATAACAAGATCGTAATCGGCGTAGATGAGGGGGCTGCATAATGACTAAAATGGCTCAGCTGATGCAGTGGATTGATGATCGTTTTCCACTGACCAAAGTTTGGAACGAACATCTGGCAGAATATTATGCACCAAAGAATTTTAACTTTTGGTACTTCTTTGGTTCACTAGCGCTTCTCGTTTTGGTGAATCAAATTCTAACCGGTATCTGGTTAACGATGAACTATAACCCATCTGGCGAACATGCTTATGCTTCGGTTGAGTTCATCATGCGAGACGTTAACTGGGGATGGCTGTTACGCTACATGCACTCCACCGGCGCTTCCGCGTTTTTCGTGGTTGTCTATCTCCATATGTTCCGCGGCCTGATTTATGGCTCTTTCAGAAAACCCCGCGAGTTAGTCTGGCTTTTCGGTATGATCATCTTCGTATTACTGATGGCTGAAGCATTTATGGGTTACTTACTTCCATGGGGTAACATGTCATACTGGGGAGCTCAGGTTATTATCAATCTGTTTAGCGCGGTTCCTTATGTTGGCGATTACTTAACAGAATGGATTCGAGGTGACTTTATCATTTCGGGTGCAACCTTGAATCGTTTCTTTGCACTACATGTTGTTGCACTACCAATAGCATTGTTATTGATGGTTTTCTTACATATCGTTGCATTGCATAAAGTTGGTTCAAACAACCCTGACGGAATAGAAATTAAGAAATATAAAGATGAAAATGGTATCCCATTAGACGGTATTCCTTTCCATCCTTACTATACTGTTAAAGATATTGTTGGTGTTGCAGGCTTCTTGTTCTTCTTCTGCCTGATTATCTTTTTCGCCCCAGAGTTAAATGGTTTCTTCCTAGAGCCACCTAACTTTACACCGGCAGATCCACTAAAAACTCCAGCGCATATCGCGCCAGTCTGGTATTTCACACCATACTACTCGATATTAAGAGCGGTCCCTGATCAACAACTTGGTGTTGTTGCGATGGCTGCCTCCCTGATTGTTATGTTCTTCTTGCCGTGGCTTGATCGAAGCAAAGTTAAATCTATTCGTTACAAACATTGGAGCTTTAAAGTTTGGTTAGGTTTATTTGTCATTGCTTTCTTTGTCCTGGGTTACCTTGGCATGAAAGGGCCAACGCCAATGCGGACTCTTGTTGCTCAAATAGCGACAGTTTATTATTTTGTATTCTTCCTGGGGATGCCTTGGTGGAGTACATGGGGAGACACTAAGCCTGTACCTGAGAGGGTGACTCACTAATGAAAAAGTTACTAATAACAATAAGCGCAATGTTATCGTTTTCATTATCTGCTGCTGAAGCAGGTTTGACTTTTCCTGATGATAAGTTGCCGATTCTTAATGATGATGCATTAATTGTTTCACAACAGCGTGGAATGCAGATCTACATGAACAATTGTATGGGATGTCACTCGCTTGAGTTTCAACGCTACAATCGTGCTGCAAAGGACTTGTTAATTCCAGAAGATATAATGATTGAAAACCTTTTGTTTTCCGAAGGAAAAGTCGGCGATTTGATGGAAAACACCATGAAAACCAAAGCTGCTGCTAATTGGTTTGGCGCTGCGCCACCGGATTTATCAGTGGTATCTCGTGCTCGTGGAACTCATTGGTTGTATAACTATATGCGTGGCTTTTATGTCGATGATTCACGGCCCTATGGTGTTAATAACGGCGTATTTAAAGACGTTGGTATGCCTCATGTGTTAGAGAATATGCAGGGATTACAGGCAAAAACTGAGAAAGTGAAAGGATTAGAAAACGATGTTCTTTATGCTCAAGCCGATATTGCTAATGCTCGTAAACAGTTAGAGGAAGGCAATAACACCAGCGAGGCAGAAAAAATGCTCAAGCAGGCAGAGAAAACGATTCACGACGCTGAGGCGGCGATGGTTGAGTTAGCAGCTGCAGGAGAGTTTTTTACAATCGTTAAAGAAGGTCGACTAAGTCCCCAAGAGTTCGATAGCGCAATGGCTGACTTGGTGAATTTCCTTGATTATGTCGGCGAGCCAATTAAGTTAGAGAGAGAAAGATTAGGCGTTTGGGTCTTATTGTTTATAGTAGGATTTGGATTTGTTGCTTATCTACTTAAGAAAGAATATTGGAAAGATATTCACTAGAATCTCTAATAGCAATTAAAAAAACATTAATCTAAAGAGTAACTACAATGGGTGGTTACTCTTTTTTCGCAAGTACGGAGAAGACTCCATGGCAACAGTAGCCAAACGCTCAATAATGACCTTGTATACGGGTTCTGACGATGTGTACAGTCATCAGGTTCGAATTGTATTAGCTGAGAAAGGTGTTAATTTCGAAGCAATTGAAGTAGTGGGTAATCAACAACCACCAGAAGATTTAATCGACTTAAATCCTTACAACACAGTTCCGACTTTAGTTGATAGAGAACTCGTATTGTTTGAAGCGCCTATTATTATGGAATATCTTGACGAGCGCTTTCCTCATCCACCGCTAATGCCCGTTTATCCTGTTGCTCGTGCTCGCTCTCGTCTGATGATGCATCGAATTGAAAAAGACTGGTACAGCTTGATGAATGCCATCTTAAATGGAAAAGAAAAGGAAGCTGAAAAGTCTCGTAAAGAACTTACCGAAAGCTTGTTAACCCTTGCCCCTGTTTTTAGCGAAACGCCTTACTTTTTAAGCGAAGAGTTTTCATTGATTGATTGCTGCCTGGCTCCTTTAATGTGGCGATTGCCTGCGATGGGGATTAAATTGACCGGACGCGGTGCAAAAGAAGTCAGCAGCTATATGGAACTTCTTTTTGAGAGAGATTCTTTTCAAGCTAGTCTCACCGATGCTGAACGAGAGCTGCGAGACTAATGCAGTTACCAGACACGTTTACGTCAAATAAACCTTACCTGTTTCGAGCAATTTATGAGTGGTTGCTCGATAATGAGGCTACTCCCTATATTTTGGTTGATGCAACTAAACCATACGTGGACGTGCCACAAGAACATATCAAGAATGATCAAATTGTATTAAATGCGAATCCTTCTGCAGTGCGTGACTGGCACGTTGATAACGAAGCTGTTTCATTTAATGCCAGGTTTAGTGGTGTCTCTCGCCACATATATGTTCCTATGAATGCGTTAATGGCTATTTATGCGCAGGAAAATGGATTAGGAATGGCATTTCCTCCGCAAGATGAATTGGAAGAAGAGTCTCAAAGTGGTCAACAAGAAACAGAGTTGAGTGATGCTGAAAAAATAGAGGAATCACAAAGTTTCCAGGATGCTAATCACTCGAAAAGTACTAATCACTTAAGGGATGCAAGTGAAATAAAAGAACAAGATCCGACAACGCCTGATAAAAAGCCACCTTCTAAGAAAGGTTCACATCTTAAGATTGTTAAGTAAGATTTGATTATTATCAGTGAAGTAGAAACGAATAACTATACTAACAAAAAGTAGCTAAATCAGAGTGGAATTTTTCCACTCTTTTTTTTACTTGTTGATTATCACAATTTTAAATGTCAGTTGTATAAGTTGAGGTTATAAAAGTCTTTGCAGTCTAGTTCTCAACTGCGTCACCTTTCGATTATTCTGGTTCCAGATATTCAAATGCCTTTATCACTTTGGTAACACCACTGACGTTACGCGCAACTTCAACCGCTTTCGCAGCCTCTTGTTCTGTGACTAGCCCCATGAGAAAAACTTCACTGTTTTCGGTAACCACTTTTATTTTTGAAGAAGGAAAATCATCGGTAAACAGCATTGAAGATTTTACTTTAGTTGTAATGTATTCATCATTTCGACTCGCGAAAAAAGAGACGGGGGCAGCTACTCGAATTTGATTTAGGACTTTATGGACTTTAGCAATCTTATTAATTTCGTCGCCAGCTTTTTGTTTGAGAGCGACCGTCGGCGCCTGACCAACCAACAAGACAGTACTATTAAAACTGACCACGCTGATATTAGTGCCCTCCCAAAGTTCTTCATTTTCGAATAGGGCGTTAAATGCTTTTAATTCAATATTTTGGTCTTCCAGCTGAGTGGGAAGCGTTCTTCGATCTTGTGAAGCCGCCGCGCCGGTTGCTGCACCAGCAATGATCAAACTGGTGCAACCGCTTAGCAGGCTGCAGCTAGAAATTAGTAAAACAATCAATATACGTGTCATTTAGCCTCCCCGAAAAGTGTATTATCAATTAAATCACACAAGCAATGAATAACAACCAGGTGAACTTCCTGAATGCGGGCGGTACTGTTTGAAGGAACTCTGATTTCCACGTCGTTTGCGCCAATCAATCCCGCCATTTCACCGCCATCCTTGCCGGTACAACTAATGATTAACATGTCTTTGGCGAGTGCGGCGCGCATTGCTTCAATGACATTCTGAGAATTACCGCTAGTGGAAAAGGCGAGCAATATATCTCCGGCTTGTCCAAGTGCTTTGACTTGCTTGGCAAAAATTTCGTTAAAGCTATAGTCGTTACCAATTGCGGTCATGGTTCCGGTATCAGTTGTCAAAGCAATTGCTGGCAATGGCGGACGCTCTCGTTCAAATCGGTTGAGCATTTCTGAAGAAAAGTGCTGTGCATCACCCGCTGAACCACCATTACCGCAGGTCAAAATTTTACCGCCGTTTAACAGAGTTGAGACCATCAATTCCGCGGCCTTTGATATCTTATCCGGAAGCGCATCAGCTGCTGCAATTTTGGTCTGGATGCTTTCGGTAAAAGTGTTTCGTATTCTTTCTATCATGTTTTTAGCCTGATTTTTTAACACCTGATTTAATTGGACTTAAGCAGTAAATGCATTCTTGATCCAGTTGTAGCTAAGTCGTTCTGCGCTGCCCTCAATGGCAAATACATCAAATCTGCAGCTGACTTTATTGGTTAGTTTTTTCTGTTGTAAATAGAAGCTGGCTGTTTGAATAATTTTCTTCTGTTTTCTTAAATCTACGCTGGCAACTGCACCACCGTAACTTGATTGTTTGCGGTATCTTACCTCTACAAAAATAAGTGTTTGTCCGTCACGAGCGATAATATCAATTTCTCCGAGCTTACATTGAAAGTTGTTTTCAACGATTAAACACTGAGACTTTTTTAGCTGAGTACAGGCAAATGATTCTAACTGAAACCCAAACTCGCGCTTATTCACTTTGCTAAACAATTCCAGTCCTAACTCTCTTAATTCATCATGTCTAATTGATATTGGAAGACTGAGGTTCCAGCTTATCTTGTTCGATATTCGCTTGGGTTTCGAGTTGTTTTATTTCACGTTCTTTGGTGACGTTTGGAATGCCACGGTTAAACTGAGCCCAGGTTAGAAAACGATGAACCAGCCCTAATTCGTCAACCGCGAGCTCACCGGCGAGGCCGTTCCAACGATATTCAGGAAATGCTTTCAAAATCGCCAGTTGATTAAGAATTCGATAACTGTCAAAGCCCAGTGCAAAAAAGCGACCACGAGCATCGAGTGCCTGCGGTTGAGTTTCCTTTAGCACAGTTCGAGTTTGTTCAAAGTCTGGTAACTCGCTAAGAAGTAGTGGAATATCAGGAAATTCAATACCATTAAGATCAATATCAGTTTGTGGTTTCTTCTTACCGGAATAAACCATAGAGGTTGCGATAACCGGCAGGTCATGGGCATAGTAAAAGTTGATAAAAGGTTTAATCATGCGCCCCATTGCCGGACTGGCAATCATGAAAATAAAATCAGCGTCCTGTCGACGGCGCATTTCAAATTCAAGGTTTCTGCCGAGCAATTGTTGTAAAGATTTTTTGCGACGCATACTGCTGTCCACGCCGAGTAAATGTTGTACTTCAGTTTTCAGTGACTTGGCATCTTTATATTTCTGAACTTCAACTAATTCGCCACCCATTTGCTCAAAATATTCTCTAAAAGTTTCTTCGGCTCTTTTTCCAACAGTGTTGTCCGGTAAAAATGCAATCGCTTTACGGTAGCCTTTTTCAAACGCGCGATGAGCTGACTGGATCGCTTCGTCTTCAACCGGTAAACCGAACTGAAAAACTTGAGGATGGTTATATCTTTGTTCTTCCATTCGATTGAGGGCGAGCATCGGAACAGGAAGTGACTCTTGGTTAAGCACTGTCTCAAGGGACTCTTTGGTTAAAGGTCCGAGAACGAAGTCCGCACCATCATCGATTGCCTGTTGATAGGGCGTTAGTGCTGATAACGAGCGAGCCGTGTCATAGAAACTTAACTTGGGCGCTACGTTAGCCGAATCTGATTGATAGTGAGCCGCGATTATACCGTCCTGGATCATCATACCAATGCTGGCGTTTTTCCCGCTGAGCGGCAAAAGCACTGCAATTCTTTGTGGTTTGTATTCTTCAGCAGCCACCGCTTTCTGTAGTGTTGCTGGTTGGTTAACTTGTGACGGGTGAAGCGGGTAGCGTTTTTTCCAGGTGTCAATTTCACTGAGCAGCTTCTGAGGGTGGTAACCCCAACGCTTATTAATGTACACGATTTCCAGCCAACCATTCATCCTCTGACTATTAAAATCCGTAATGAGTTGTTGCAAGAAATCAGTTTCAATTTCACTCAATGCCTGCCAGATTTTCTCGTTATTGGCTCTTAAAACCTCTGCGTCATCAATTAAGTCGTCTAACTCTATTCTAAGTTTTGCCGCTTCAAAATAATTACCATTTGCCAGATAGCTATCTGACAGGCTCTGGGCATAGCGTAGCTGCCAATGAATAGGTTTTGCCGTGGGCGATACAATTGTTTTTAGTTGGTTTAGCGAGGCTTCGTTTGCCTCCAGGCCGAGCAGTGTTTCGCCATAGTAGAGATGGAAGTCGTCCATCTGGTCTGGAGTCAGTAGTTGTTGATTGACCCGGATTAAAAGCTCCTGAGATTTTTCAAAGCGTCGTTCAAGCACAAGTAAACCGGAAGCTTGTACCAAAAGCGCACTTTTTCTATCGGGGTCAGCTTTTTGTGCCTGTTTTAACAAGTATTCAAGATTTTGCTGGTTTGAGGCTGAACTTAAAGAAGACTGTCGAGTTTGGGGGCCGCAGCCCTGCAATAATAGGACTATCAGCGCGAAACTCAGTAATTTGTTGCTTTGATTGATAAAATTATTCATTATCCGTTAAAAACTCCAATCATTTCTCGTCAAGGCGACCATGAACTCTAACCAATCTTACCAGCCGGCCAGTCAATCTTCAGGTATTGAATCACAGGGCGTATTGTATGTTGTTGCCACGCCAATTGGAAATCTTGGTGATATTAGTGATCGTATGCGTGAAATTCTAGCCATGGTTTCTCGAGTGGCCGCGGAAGACACGCGTCGAGCAAGGCAACTATTATCCCATATCGGTGTGAACAAACCATGCTTTTCGTTACATGAACATAACGAAAGACAAAAATTAGATTATATAGTTCAGCAACTCAGTGAAGGAGAGTCAATCGCTTTGATTTCCGATGCTGGTACACCGTTAATAAGCGACCCGGGTTATCCTCTGGTCACTGAACTTAGAGCCAAAGGGCTAAAAGTAGTGCCGATACCCGGCCCTTGCGCGTTGATCACCGCTCTATCCGCCGCCGGGTTACCGAGCGACCGCTTTATATTTGAAGGTTTTTTGCCTGCGAAACAGGGGGCGAGGCTTACTTACCTGAAAAATTTGCTCAAGGAATCTGGCACGATTATTTTCTACGAATCGTCACATCGCATCAAAGCGAGCCTCTCAGATATGCAACAGGTATTTGGTAGCGACCGACACGTAGTAATTGCGCGTGAGCTGACTAAGACTTTCGAGACCTTTCTAGATGGTGAATTGAGCGAAGTATCACAAATCCTTGATGACGATCCGAATCAATGTCGTGGAGAGTTTGTTGTCATGCTGAGAGGTGCAGCGAAAGCGAATGAAGCTTTATCAGTCGAGTCACAAGAGTTGGCTACTAAGCTGATTGAATATTTGCCGATTAAGCAAGCGGCGAAGGTAACTGCCGAAATGTTCGGCGATAAAAAAAACCAGATATATCAGTTTTTATTGTCTAACCAGCGTTAAAAGCCAGACCAATTGCATTCCAAGGATTTACCGTGCTTATTTAGGGTTTTGGCGTCAATTTGAGGTTGGAACAATTACTAGAAGTGGCGCTTGTAAAGCACAGAAAGATGAGCGTAATTATTACCAAAAGTGTATAAAAAGTGTCGCTAGAACTTTTCTTTTAAAATCTGGCACTCTAAGATAGGAGATCAACCTTTCAATTGAGTATTGGTTTGATTGAAAATAAGTATTCCTATAACTGTACACTAAGGCGGATATTGGTAGTAGGCACTCACGAAATATTTGGGTTTGAAATGTTTGAATTTGAAAAGCCCAGATTTAATGATAGCACTGTTAGCAAAAATGCTCTCAGTGACGGTACATGACTAGCGATTTTAACGGTTAATAATCGTGGCGATTAATAAAGAAGAGTAAAGAAACACTGATGAAATTGAAATCATTGCTTCTAATAATGTTGTTCTGTTGCGTTTTAGCTGCAGGCTTGCCGCTTTTCGTATTTCAAAGTATGCCTTTGAGTCAGAAGGAGCTGCAAGCAGAAAAGTTACGTTTAAGCCACGACAAAAAACAACGAAAAAACCGTTTCCTGGAAAAGTCTCCATCAGGAGCCGGTGCTTACCTGGCGAATAAAAGGTTTCCACGCACTAAAGACCATCTGACTCAACTGAATTATTCCCATAACTATGTTGACGCGATAAAACAAAAGCGTGAATTTTTTAAAGTTCATCGAGCGTTTACGGCTGAACCTTGGGAATCTCTGGGGCCTGACTTTGTTGGAGGACGAACGCGAAGTCTCGAATTTCACCCTGATAATCCAGACATTATATACGCGGGCGGCGTTTCCGGTGGTGTCTGGAAGTCCGTTAATGGCGGAGCCTTATGGACGCCTATTTCAGACGATCTTGAAAATATTGCCGTGGTCACCTTGGCCATAATGCCTACATCTCCCAATGTTGTGTTTGCTGGGACCGGAGAAGGTGTCTATGTCGGCCGACCAATTGTACGAAGTCGAGGTGTTGAAGGAAATGGAATCTACCGCTCTATCAACGATGGCCAAACCTGGGAAGCCATTTCATTTACCCTGAACAATCCTGACTTTAGATTTGTTAACAAAATAAGAGCGGCCGGGGACGGAACATTATTTGCCGCAACAGAACGGGGCTTATGGCGTTCGAGTAATAGTGGCGACACTTGGCAATTGCAGCTCGAGCAGAAGGATCGCACCGGTGGATGTCATGAAATTGAAATCCAGCCAGCCAGTAATCCTAATCGTTTATTGGTTTCCTGCGGAAGTTTTGAAGATTCAGCCGTTTACAAAAGTGACGACAATGGGGACTCCTGGCGTATTGTGATCGAAGAAGAATTTCAAGGACGCACTACAATCGCGTATTCTCCATCGAATCCAGCCAGAGTATATGCGCTATCTGCTCAAAACCAATTTGGACCTTACCCTTATGGATTAAATGGGCTTTATCGCTCAAACGATGGTGGTGATAGTTGGGAGCAGGTTGCTAGTACGAGTTCCGCTAATGTTAATAACAGAGCACTGTTATCAACTACTAATTACGTATTTGATTGTACCAATACCGGTCAGTATCAAGATGGACGACTGGCAGGGGGAGGTTGGTATTATAATCTGTTAACCGTTGACCCTACCGATGAAAATCGCATCTGGGTTGGTGGTCTTGATTTGTGGCGTTCGGATGATGCGGGCGAAAACTTTAGCCTGGGATCATTTTGGTGGGCGACTGAAGATAGGCCAAGTTATATTCACGGCGATCACCACTTGTTAGTTTACCACCCTGATTATGATGGTGTGACCGAACGTCGCCTGTTTGCCACTAACGATGGTGGTATTTGGCAGACATCGAATTCCACAGATATTTTGGCAAGCGATAACTGTAATCCAAACACTAGCATGGTTAACTGGCAAACGCTCAATAATCATTATGCGGTAACCCAGTTTTATCATGGATCAGTTTCGAGAGACGGGAAAACTATCATTGGTGGTTCACAAGACAATGGTTCTTTGTGGCGCTCAGCTAGTGGCGATTGGGAAGAAATCTTGGGTGGCGATGGTTCTTATTCTGCGATTGACCCGAAAGATTCGTCAACCGTTTATGTTTCGTCACAATATGCAAACTTGGCCAGAATAAAAATTCAAACTGGTGAAAATCAAGTCACTAATATTGGTGGTAGTTTCGATCAGCCCGGACTGTTTATTACTCCGTTCACACTAGACGCTAATGATAATACCCGATTGTGGCTCGCAGGACTGGCATTGTGGCGAGGAGAAAATAGTGGTCAGAGTTGGGTGAAGGCTAGTAGCGATGAATATCCAATGAATTTTATCGACGGCCTTTCAGCGGTCGCGGTGCAACCTGGAAATTCTAACCTGGTTATTCTTGGTGGAACCGATGGGCATATTTTTAGGCACACTGCCGCGCTCACTGGATCAGAAAATTTTGCGATGGAAAAAATTAAGATTGCAGATGGATATATTTCTGCGATTAACTTTGACCGAAATAATCCGCAAAAAGTCGTTGCAACTGTATCGACTTTTGGTGAACTTCACGCCTGGATGAGCAATGATGCTGGCGTAAGTTGGCAAGCAATTGATCAGCCTGGCAGTAGTGGGCTACCGGACTTGCCCGCTCACGATATAATCGTCGCTCCCCATGATACTAACACTTTATATGTGGCAACAGACATCGGGGTTTATGTGAGCGAAAATAATGGCGCCGAGTGGCAGCCGTTAACAACTGGATTACCCAACGTGCCGGCAGAAAAACTGGTTTATAATCGTTTCGATCTGGCGTCACATTTGTTTGTCTTCACATACGGCCGTGGTGCTTTCAAGGCACAATTAAACGATGTCACCAACTACCCGCCGCTAACCTTACAATCGTCTCCTGGCTTATCCCTTAATCAAAATGAGACAATAAGTCATGATGTATCTGGCTATTTTGATGATCAAAATGATGATGTATTGACTTACTCTGCTGATGGTTTACCGGCTGGACTTTTGCTAGGTTCTGAAGGAGTGATATCTGGCGCGACTAGCATGAAAGGCACTTTTACCGTGACGTTAATTGCCACTGACGGACAACTTGAAACAACTAGCGCACTCTCTATTACTGTGAGTGCAACGCAAAGTTCAAGCTCTGGGGGCGGTGGCAGTATACATTTTCTGTTATTCGTTTTAACTGCTATGATGCGAATGCGAACACATTCGCGCTAGCCATCTTGATTGAACGCAAAAAAATTCAAAAACCGAAACAGAATAAGAATAAATCAACTTTCACCAATAAACGATTGTGATTAATGTAGTTCTGTTAACAATTTTGGGAGTATTCTCGTGAAACAAACTTTACTATTGATTAGTTTCTGCCTCGTCATGGTTTTCATGTCGATGGCTGAAGTTAATGCGGCTACCCGTAAAAGCGATGTCAAATCTTTTACGCTGAGTAACGGAATGACAATCCTGGTTGTGGAAGATCAATCTATTCCCAACGCAAACATGTATCTTTTCTGGAAAGTTGGTTCACGAAATGAGGTTCCGGGAATTACCGGTCTTTCCCATTTTTTTGAGCACATGATGTTTAACGGTGCTAAGAAATATGGGCCCAAACAATTTGACAAAGTAATGGAAGCCAATGGCGGTGCCAACAATGCTTACACGACGGAGAATTTGACTGTATACACCAACTGGTTTCCTTCAGACTCGATTGAAGTTATGTTTGATCTTGAGGCTGATCGCATTCAACACTTAGCAATTGACGAGAAAATGGTTGAAAGTGAGCGGGGAGTGGTGACATCTGAGCGCTCTACCGGTTTAGAGAATTCCAATGTTCGGATGATAATGGAAGAAGTTAAAGGTGCTGCATTTCGTGCGCATCCATACAGTTGGTCGGTCATTGGCCATCAGTCGGATATCGATAGTTGGACACTGCAAGATCTGAAAGACTTTCACCGGACTTATTATGCGCCGAATAATGCATTTGTGGTGATTGCGGGCGATGTAAAATTGTCTCAAGTTAAAAAGCTCGCGAAAAAATATTGGGAACCGATTCCCGCTCAACCTGCGCCGCAAAAAGTAAGAACTGTTGAACCTGAGCAAAGAGGTGAACGACGAGTCTATGTTCAAAAGTCTAGTGTGACATCGCCAAATATAATGTTGGCTTATCATGTTCCTGCAACTTCAAGTGATGATTATTATCCACTTGAAATGCTATCTAACATTTTGGGTAACGGAGACAGCTCCAGACTTATTCGTTCATTAATTGATGAGCAACAGTTGGCGACCAGCATCTTTACTTATTTTCCAAAATCTTTTGACCCAAATCTATTCTATGTTTATGCAGTCGCTGCAAAAGATGTTTCTGCAGAAAAGCTAGAAAAAGCCGTGGTAAAGGAAATTAATAAAGTCATTAAAGAGGGAGTAACGCAAGGCGAGCTTGAAAAGGAAAAAAACAAAGCCCAGGTGAATTTTTACCGAACAATTTCAACGATTAATGGTAAAGCCAATACATTAGGAACTTATGCCTTGTACTTTGGTGATTACAGTAAATTATTTAGTGCGGTTGAGGATATGCAAAACGTAACAGTTGAAGATATTAAGAGAGTCGCCTCAACTTATTTACGAAAGAAAAATCGAACTGTGGGTATACTCGCAGCAGAAGAAGATAGTCAGGAAGAGGATTTATAAATGAAAATTATTACTTTAGGTATCAGTATTATTCTTACATTAATAAGTCCGCTGGTTTCTGCCGCGTTTAAGATTCCTGAATATCAATCTTTGAAACTGGACAACGGACTACAAATTTATTTAATGCAACAATCGGAAGTTCCTTTGATCGACGTACAGTTAACGGTTCGAGCTGGTGCGGTCGATGATCAGGGAGCATTCGGATTAGCCAATATAACGGGTGAAGCATTAATGTTCGGTAGTGGAAAACTGTCAAAAGTTGAGGTGGAAGACCTGTTAGCATTTCATGGTGCTGAACTTTCTTCATTTACCGATACAGAAATGTCTACCCTGAGCATGTCATTTGCAGCTAAAGATCAAAAAAAGTTGATGACACTTTTTCGAGATGTTGCGTTAAAGCCAACTTTTTCTGCTGAAGAGTTTACCAAGTTCAAAAAGCGTTATATCAGCCAGCTGACTCAAAGTAGAGAGAGTCCTCGAAATATTGTAGGCAATTTATTTCAAAGAATGTATTACGGCGAACACCCTTATGGTAATCCTGTTTCCGGCGATATATCGACAGTAGAAAAGATAAACATTAGCCATGTAAAAGACTTTTATCAAAAATATTATACGCCGAATAACAGTGCATTGATTGTGGTAGGGGACTTTAATGCCAAGAAAATCAAAAAGCAATTAAAGCAGTTGTTTGGACAATGGCGTGGAAAAGCGCCTGAAGATTCAGTGCTATCTTTAGTTAATAATAAAACTGAGTCAGGAGTTTGGTTAGTTGACAAGGATGACGCTAATGAAACCACATTTATGATCGGCGGGAAAGGCATTAACGCCAACCACCCGGACTATGTCTCGGCACAGGTGATCAATACAATTTTGGGAGCAAGATTTACTTCATGGTTAAATGAAGAGCTTCGAACAAATACCGGACTTACTTATGGAGCTCGAAGCGGTTTTTCTGATAATTCGACTGCAGGTAGTTTTACTATCTCAACATTTACCAAAACAGAAACGACTTTTGAAGCAATTGACTTGGCGATAAAAACTTATCACAAACTTTGGGAAAAGGGGATTGATGCGGAGACACTTAAATCTGCTAAAGCTTACGTAAAAGGCCAGTTTCCTCCTCGATTTGAAACTAGCCAACAATTGGCACGTTTGCTCGGCAGAATGTGGGCATTAAAATTGAGTGATTCAATTATCAATGACTTTCAACAAAAAGTAGATTCTCTTGATGTCAAAAAAGCTAATCAACTGGTAAAGCAACTGTTTCCAAAAGAAAATTTGCAGTTTGTTTTAGTTGGGAAAGCGTCGGAAATTAGAGAAAAAGCAAAAGCATACGGAAAGCTTAAAGAAATGAATATTAAGACCTTTAATTATTAATTGGTTTACCACTTAATACCAAATAAACTGAGACTCCACGCCATGTTAAG
This sequence comes from Aliikangiella coralliicola, assembly GCF_007004725.1. Lineage (GTDB taxonomy): Bacteria > Pseudomonadota > Gammaproteobacteria > Enterobacterales > Kangiellaceae > Aliikangiella > Aliikangiella coralliicola. The sequence continues at coordinate 755,305 of NZ_ML660160.1, forward strand.
TGCTGGTAGTCTCAGTATCTTCAACACTACCTCTGCCTTTCTGGTCGGCTCATTTTAGAGGCGACAATTTTAGTTCGTCTTAGTCCTGAACGATAAACTATACTTTACAGCATGTACCGAGTGAGATCGTGCTGTACCACCTGTATATCAATTTTTAACTTTTTATTACTTTTTCATAGAGTCTTCCGTTTTGTTGAATGCTTTGTTCGAATGAGTTAAATCAAAGTGGAGAGGGGAAAGGAAAATAAGGTTAGTTTTGTCAATTGAGGTAGGGAGAGATATTTATGCGCTTACAATCTTTGGAAATGAGAAGTTTTTTATTCATTACGTTATTGCTATTTTCTTTGTTTTCATGGGCGAAAAGTACTGAAAAAAAAGCGTTCGAAATCGCAAAAGATATTTATTCATTTAGTATTGATGGCGAATATATTTCGATGTTCGTTGTCACTGCTGACGGTGTGATAGTGTTTGAAACGATGAATTCTGTACATGCGAAGGCGATGGTTAAAGCCATTAAAGATATTACCAGTCAACCAATTAAGTATGCTTTTCAAAGTCACAATCATTGGGATCATGCGAGCGGCGGTCAAGTTTTTTTGAATGAAGGCGCTATGACCATTGCGCACGCCGAAGCAACGGCGTGGATTGTCGCTAACCCGTATCAAGATATGGTGGCACCAAAGAAGTCGTGGAGCGGAAATAGAAAAGATTTTGAGCTAGGCGGAGTAAAAGTTGAGCTGCACTATCTTGGCATGAATCATGGTTTGGGCATGACAGTCTTTGTGTTACCTCAATCTAAAATTGCCTATATTGCTGATATTGTTACCCCAAATCGTATTATTTTTTCTGTTGTTCCAGATTTCAACTTAAGAGAGTGGGAGCGAAGCCTGAAGGAAATTTTAAATCTGAATTTTGATAAGGCAATCTTTTCCCATAACGAAAACAAAACACCGCTTGCCGCAGGAGGTAAAGAAGAGGTCGTTGCCCAGTTGCAATATCTTCAAGATTTAAGAGCTGGATTCTATGAACATCTGCGCAAAGGAACCAATCCTATGTTAATCCCAAAAACTTTGAAACTTCCAAAATATAAAGATTGGGTAGGTTATGATGATTGGTTAGAAATGAACATATGGCGAATTCTAGTCGACGAGTTTATGGGGCCTTTTCCCTGGCGGCCTGATAATTCGGGAAAATAATTAGAGAAGGGGTTATTATAAGACTAAGCGGTAACTGGATTGGCTAGCGTTTGGATGATTGAGCGTAAGTAATCAACATTTTCATGGTATCGCTCTAAGTCTTTCGTGCATTTTGAATTGCACTGGATGCCTTGAAATGAACTCACCAGAAATCTTGCTGTTTTTATTGGGTTAACATCGGGTTTGACACTGCCGTCTTCAATACCTTTGCGTAGTAAGTCGGCAATCTGATTACTCCAGTTATCGAAAACGCTATTGATTCTGAAACGAAAACCTTCATCATCGTAGGACATTTCCTGGCCAAGGTTGGTGAGAGGGCAGCCGATTTCCAGATTGTCTTCGCTCATTTCGCCATCAGGACACTCAAATGATAGAGAAATAATTTCGAGTGGAGTCGCTTCAGTTTCCAGCAATTTGTTCCAATGCTCTAGAAATACTTTGTGCAATAGCTCATCAACAACGGCATAACCTAAAGCTTGTTTATTGGGAAAGTGATGGTAAATAGCACCTTTAGTCAGCCCTGTTTTTTCAACAACCTCATCCACTCGCAGCCCTTTGTAGCCATGACGGTGGAGCAGATCTGCAGTGACTTCCAGAATCTGTTGCCGGGTTTGTTGAGGATTTTTTTTACGTACCATTTGAGCCTTTTGCGTGTCAGGTTAACCAGCAATTGCAGGTTAGCTAATATTAGTGTGTAAACTTCAAGCTACTGAATCACCATTTTATGGGATACCCTGCATTGCCGCAAGGTATCCCGACTTTTAAAGCGCTAGCGAATACGCTTTAAACTGTTACGATTGAAACTTGAATCATCAAGTCCAACTCGAAATTGATAGTTAGACCAAAGTAGTTCAGTCGTTTTCTCAGACTGATGATTCACCATCGACATTTTATGAGAACGCCAGTATTTTCCGAGATAATGCTGGTAATCAGAATAAGTCAACGTCTTAAGCAAATCGTTTTTTCGATCGTAAAATTCCGTTTTTAAAACTCTGTATTCCTTTTGATCTATCCACGATATCAGCTTTTTATAGCCTGAGTGCTTATAAGTTGGATAATACTCAATAACAAAAGTTTTTAATTCTCCTAAGTCTTCTTCCCTTAGATACTGGTAAGTGTATTTACCAACTTCGAATGAACTCAAGTCTTCGAACGCAAACTCACTCCCCATAAATGGGCCGGATTTATTGGAAGATGAAATCCGCTTCACACGTTTCAGCGCCGGTAAATATAGCCATTGATCATCCGGCGATACGATGTGAGAGTAGGACAAAAATGCCGTTCCCTTCACATCTTTCGGACTGTCAAAAACGGTCAGGCTTTTGTCTCCGTCATCCTCACCACCAACTTCCTTTGATTTGATGCGGATTTTTCGTTCGCTTTTTTCACCTTGTTTATTACTCAAGATCATTAGCATATCTGCCGTCGAATCTTGCCAACCAAGGTCTCTCTTATCGGCCTCAACTGCGATAGCTAAACCTTTTTCGGCTGCTGTCTGGGCGAAAGCACTAATTGGCTGTACTGATATTAGACTCAGTAGCAAGACGGTTAGGCTCTTGAACATTTCGTTTCTCCTTCTCATAGGTCAATAATAATGCGGGTAATAATAGGAAATCGATGAGTAGTGCGACGGTGATTGTTAATGCCGTCATCACACCCATATCGGAATTTAAACTAAAGCTTGAAAAAGTCATCACGCTGAAGCCGGCTCCTAACACTATCGTAGTGGTAACCAGCGCCTTGCCCACATTGGCAAATGCATAGCGAACAGCTTCTGTTGCTGACAATCCTTTTTCTTCGCGGGCTCTCAGGTATTTGCTGAGGAAGTGGACGGTATCATCAACGACAATACCCAGCGTCATACCGGCAACCATCGCAAGAGACATCCCCACTTGAGAAACGAAGATACCCCAAATTCCAAAGGCAATAATCGCTGGCACCAGGTTAGGTACTAATGAAACCAATCCCATTTTAAACGAGCGCATCGCGAAAATTAGCAATATGGAAATCATGACCAGGGCAATTGCTGTACCGCCAAGCATGCTGACAATATTTCTCTCGCCAATATGAGCAAACATTAGCGACGGGCTGGCGACGTCGAAATCAAAGTCTTTGCCATTGACAACCAACCAGGCACCCAATCGATTTTCCAAAGCAATCGTTTCCTTGGTTGACAGGTTTTTCGCAGTTACAACCACCCGAGTAGATGATTTCTTCACGTTAATCTGGTTGTTCAGATCGAGACCATAAGGTAATGACATCTCATACAGAAGTAGATATTGAGCTGCCAGTTCTCGTTCTTGTGGTAAACGGTAATATTCTGGATTATCTCCGTGCATATTTTTGTTCAGTCGAGACATGGTGTCGGTAAAAGTATTCACGTGAATCACTTCAGGTTGTGATTCAGCCATGTCAGAAAACTCCTCAACCATCTTCAAGAATTTTGGATCGCTAACAGAACCTTCACCACCGGCTTTCAAAGAAAACTCCAAAGTATAAAGACCGGTTAGATTCTCTAAAACGAAGTCTGTGTCCGTTCTAAATTGGACTGACTTATCGAAGTATTGAACCCACTCATCGTTAAGCTCATTTTTCGGTAGAAACGCCACTGTAACCAAGGTAAAAATAGTCATGCTCCACAAAAGATTTTTGCGGTTGTTGATGACAAAATTAGCTAACTTGTCCATACCTTGTTCTTTATCTGCTGGAATGATTTTCTGCTTTATGGGGAGAGCGAGTACCATTGCCGGAAGCAAGGTCACAGAAAATAAAAATGCCGCGGTAACACCCATTGCAACAATATTCCCCAGGTCATGGAATGGTGGAACTTCGCTGAAGTTCATACTTAAGAAACCAATTACTGTGGTGACACTGGTTAAGAAAATAGGTTGAAAATTGACGCGTAAACTTTCTCTCATCGCTTCAAATTTATTCAGTCCGCGATGGTACTGCTGTAAAAAGGTGACGAGTACATGAACTGCATCGGCGACGGCCATGGTCATAATTATCGTTGGCGCGGAACTGGAAGGTGGGGTTAACTTGATACCTAACCAACCGGTTATTCCCATCGCAGTAACGATTGAGGCGATAATCATTACCAGAGTCGCGAAGGTGGCGGTCACGCTTCTTAATAAGAACCCTAAAGTTAGTAGAACAACCATAAACATTAGAGGAACGATGGTGGCCATATCTTGTTGAGAAGCCACCTGAAATGCCTCATTCAGCATCACAAAACCTGTCATGTAAACTTCCAGGTGTGGAAATTTCTGCTCAAGTTGTTGTTTCAAATCGGCTGAGAATGTAGCAACTCGGTTGTTTTCATCCATTTCAATGCCAGGCAACTTAACGGTGACATTTACCGCGCCAACATGTCCTGATTCTGAAACCAGGCGATGAACCAGCAAAGGTTCATTCAAAGCCACGTTTTTGATGTAGTCAATTTCTGTTGGCGTGAGTTCAAGTTCTTCTCCCGCTAGATCAGCAACAATCAGATCATCTTCTTCTGCTTTAGTGTGTTGGTAGTTGGCAATCGAATCGACCCGTGTAGAGAAGGGGGTTTGCCAGGATTCATTGGTTAACCATTGAATTGCTTTGATGGTTTCTTTATTAAAAATATCCCCTTGCTTTGGCTTAAGCACAAAAAGGACGTTATCAGACTTTTCATAGGTATTTTGCAAAGCTTCATAAGCTTCTAATTGCTCATTGCCCTCGTCAAAAAACACTCGATAATCTGTGGTGAATCCCAGCTTTGAACCGCCGTAGCCAGCGGCACCAATAGTAAGCAGTGCAAGGATCAATAATAACCACCGATAACGAATGACAAGATTCGCTAATGTCGCAGACATTGTTATTTCCTCTTTTGAGTTTGATTAATTTAAATCAGTTTGGTTAGTTAGTTTTAGGTAATACCGACTAGTTGGTCTGTATAATACATACCAACTAGTATGTATGCAAGTTTAAATTGTTGCTCCAAGATAGAAATTTCAGGCTAATACAGGGAAACTAGATGCTAAGTTATTTAATTAAATAGAGAAATTACCTGTCAGGTAATTTCTCTATATATGATGGGAGCACTATTTGATATAAAAAAACTTGTTTTTAGATGATTTACCGAAAAGGTGGAGGCTAGCTCCCGGTCAAAATTATTCGCCGGTCTCCTTTTTAACTGGAGCCGCGTGTTCCGGATTCGTTAAAAAAGTTTGATCGGTTAAGGAATTTAGAAATGCGAGTAAATCTTTTTTCTCTTGCTCGGTAATCTCAAATCCCTTAACAAAAGAATTTTTTAAGGGGTTTTGCCTTCCATCTCCTTTAAGATCGCCGGAATCAATATTTCTTCCACCGGCAGCGTAAAAATCGATGACATCTTCCAAAGTGGCAATACTACCATCATGCATGTAAGGCGCAGACATTGCGATATTTCTCAAAGTCGGTGCGCGAAAGCGTCCATCGTCTAAAGGGTTCAAAGTTATTTCCGATAACCCAGTGTCAATTTTTGGATAACCGCCATCAGGAAGAACATTATAAAGTCCTGTGTTATGAAATGGTCGTCGGTCGAGTAATTGTTTTTCGTGTGAGGTTGATTGAGTAAAATTAAATCCACCGTGACAATGATGGCACTCTAATTTTTCTGAAAAAAATAAAGTCATCCCGTTTATGGCTGATTGATCAAGTGCAGAGTCATCCCCATCATAAGCATAAACATCGAAAGGAGAATTAAGTGAAATTAAACTTCTGACGAAACTAGACAGGGCTTTATTGATGAGTTCGAAACTTATTTTTTCACCGGGGAAAGCACGAGAAAATAGTTTCGAATATGACTGAGTATTAAATCGGGCTAACACCTCATTTTCGTGACCAGTAATACCTAATTCAACGGGTTCCTCTCCAAACATCGGTAACAATATTTGTTGTTCGATACTAGTCAAACCGTCGTGGGCCCAGGTTAAGGTTTTGTTATAGGCTATGTTAACTAGTGCGGGAGAGTTTCTGCGATGTATTTCTCCCGTTGAGCCGATCGATGTGAATAAACTTTCCGCAAACGCCATATTTTGTTGATGACAGCTTGCGCATGATTGAGTTTGATTAAAAGAAAGGTTCGTGTCGTAAAACAAATGCCGACCGAGTTCAACCTTAGCTTTTGTCATTGGGTTGTTTGCCGGCACTTGTGGTAACGGAAAACCTTGACGTAGATTCCAGTTATATTCGACTTCTAAATTTTCCTGGCCGCAACCAAAAACAAAGCAGCAGCAAATGAAAGTGCCGAGTGCCAACCTGGTTATTTTTTTCATCGTCTGGACTCGAACAATTTTTGTTTTGCTTGCAAATTTTTCGGCGAGTTTGAATTTGCCAAATTTGAAGCGACGGCTATGCCAACACGAGGCAATAATAACTGACATGCAGGAGTATCTAGAGATGATTGGCAATTAGAGTTATCTTGCATATCTATGCCTTCAAGAAATGCAGAAATGTTGAGAGCAACGTGATGTTTCGCGCTAAAATTATTTAAAACAACTTTTGGTGCGTTTGGATTTTTGCAGGCTTCTTTGGGTGGTCGAACCGGGCTTGGTGAACGACACCCAGTTGAACCAAGATGAAAAATCCATTCTTCAGCACTGTTAGCAAATTCCATACGAATAAATTTATGTCCGAGTTGCCAGGTCCAAAACATATCGGGCTGGTTAAGTGGTGCTGCGAGTGTTAACGGGTTTTTATGGTTAATTTCTGGTGGTACGCCAACGATAAATTTGATTCCGGAGATTTCATTTTTTGCCAATAGACTAGTTAATTTTATCTGCCAGTTTTGTTGTTGCCCGCATCCACTACCGATCAAAAAAACTTCGTCACTATATTTTTCCGGGACAACCGGAGTAGCCTGATGCCATTGACCGCTTTTGCTTTTTAACTGAACATCGTGAATAAAAAATTGTAACTGAGAAAGCCGCCAAACTTGTCCTTGATGTTCAAACGTATCTTCGCCTTCAAACACCGTTTTACAATCCAGTTTTTTTGACCCATAGTAAACGGCAAAATCTACTGAATAAGACTCTGGATTTTTTTGACAACCCGAAAGCAGCAGGAATTGTACCACTAAAAATGTGATGGCCTTCACATTGCTACAAAAGTTACTTTTTTTAGATAACAAACTGCGCTCTCTCACTCTATGGTCGAAGTCGGAATAGTATAATTAGCTGAAGCGATATAAATAGCTAAAATAATATCAAGCTTAAGCTAATTTATCATAAAACGAGTTTACGTTAATGATTTCGTGTTGAATAAGTAAATATTTAACTTTTTAGATTGTCCTTTGCGTGATTTAATAAGTGATTGGCAATTAAAACTGGTTAGCGGTCAGGGAAAGAAAAGCGGATCAATTAAATTACACGGTAAAACGGGGGTTAACATGCAACGAGTTACTGTTTGGTGTACCGGACTTATTATTGCTTTTTTTCTCATAGGACAAGCGCTGGCGCATTCTGAACATGGTAAAGCGCGTTATGTTTCAAACACAGGCAAAGACAGTGGTTATTGCGAAAATGCACTAAGACCTTGTAAGACAATTTCCTACGCTGTTCAGCGAGCAAATAAAGGAGATAAAGTTTTGGTTGCTGGTGGTAGTTATCAAGTCACCTCGGCTGAAGAATTATTTTATTTGAAGAGTGAGATTGTTCCAATTTTTGCCGGATTCAACCGATTCGATCATTTTCAATCACAGAGCCCCGATCTTAACCAAACTTTTTTACTCGGCGTTCCAGCTGAAATGGCTCCTGCATTAAGAGAAAAAGGATTTAAAATAATCAATGACGGTAAAAGCCAACAAACCTCTGAAGCATTGACGCAGAAAATGACTGCGTTTTATGAACTCGATAAATCTCAAGCTGATGTTGCCTGCGTTAATGGAAGTGCCGGAAACTTTCCTTGTCAAAATGTCGACCTGGTATCTCACTTTCCATTGTCTTCGTTCAGTTCTAATCCAAATTCGGGTAATGATATCTGGGGACATGTTGATCTAAATACGGGAAAAGAATATGCCATTATGGGAGTACAAAATGGCGCGGCTGTTATCGATTTAAGTAATCCTGAAAGCCCTGTAGAAGTCGGCACCGTTAGCGGTAGCTCTGCGACCTGGCGTGATATCAAAGTGTATCAATACTTTGATGAAACCAACCGGTTATGGCGGGCCTATGCTTACGTGACTGTTGACGGTGCTCAAGACGGTGTAACGATTATTGACCTGAACAACTTACCCAACAGCATCTCTTTAGTTGAACGCAACAATAGTGTCGGTAATGCTCATAATGTTTATATCAGTAATGTTGACCATAGTTTAAATATTAAATTAGAAGACGCGGAACCTTTATTGCAGTTAGTAGGAGCGAGTAATTTTTCTGGCTCATTTCACAGTTATGCTTTAGACAATCCAACAACCATTCAAGTAAAAAGTAACCAATCAAGTTTCAACGGGTACACCCATGATGGTGCCTCGGTTCTTATTAACGATTCGCGTATGAATAGTGATTGTTTTAACGCGACTCAAAACTGCACCGTGTTTGTGGACTTTAATGAAAAAGAAATGGTGCTTTGGGATATTACTAATCCGACAGATACGCGAAAATTATCCGAAATTGGTTACAACGATGTACCGCTGGCTAATCAATATATTCATTCTGGCTGGGTGACTGAAGATAAACGATTTATTTTGTTGCACGACGAGTTTGACGAAAATCGCGGCGGCTTAAATTCTACAGTGAGAATATTCCAGATCGATAACTTGCGAAGTCCGGTGAAAGTCGGCCAGTGGACGGGACCAACGCGTGCCATTGACCATAACGGTTTTGTGCGGGGTAACCGTTACTATATGTCTAACTACGAGCGTGGTATGACGATTCTTGATATTACCGATCCGGCAAATCCAACGGAGATTGGCTATTTTGATACTTTTCCATCGAGTGATAATGCATCATTTAATGGTGCCTGGGGGGTCTATCCATACTTACCATCCGGGCTCATTTTAGCCAGTGATATTAATAGTGGACTTTATGTTTTACGTGACAAAACCCAATCAACAACACAAGGAAGTCTGGGGTTTACCGCTGCTCAAATTGAGGTTGACCAGGGAACTGATGCAGTTATCAATGTTTCTCGACAAAACAATAACGCGTCAAGTACATCTGTATCGGTTAAATACGAAATTCTTTCTGGAAGCGCGACAAAAGCGTCAGACTTCACTACCACAAGCGGGACGCTTGAATGGAACGGAAATGAGTCTGGCAACAAGAGCTTTAATGTGACGATTGCCAGTGATCCATCCGGCAGCGAACCGAGTGAAACTTTTTATATCAGGCTTTACGATCCAACTTCCGGTGTTAGTTTATCAACCACCAGTTATTTAACAGTAAAAGTTAACGGTGTGTCTAATTCCGGGGCGGTTGAATTTGAAGAAACCGCTATCAACGCTGCAGAAAACAGCGGCACGGTAACGGTCAACGTGAATCGAGTTGGCGGTGCTGAGGGAGCGGCAAGCGTTGAGTATCAGTTGCAGAACGGCACAGCGATGTCTGGGCAAGATTTCGAAACCACCTCTGGCACTCTCAACTGGCAAGACGGAGAAAGCACTCCTAAGAGCTTTACGGTTAACATCATTAATGATACTGACGAGGAATCCAGCGAGTCTTTCACCGTAAGTTTGTCGACGGTTGCAGGTGCGTCGCTCGGGGCTAAGTCGTCATTAACGGTGACCATTGCTGATGATGATTCCAACACTGCCCCAGCGGTGTCAACTGGAGAAGATTTTCAAGCAAATACCGGCCAAACAGTTCAGTTAACCAGTACTGTCACGGATGCAGAAGGCGATGCCCTGACGTATCAATGGACTCAAACCTCTGGTACAAATGTAGCAATCAGTTCGGCTGATCAGGCTCAGGCTTCATTTGTTGCACCTTCCGCCGCGGCAACATTAGAGTTCATGCTAACCGCGACGGATAGTAAAGGGGCTCAGTCGAGCGATTCTGTTCAGGTGAGTGTCATTGCTCCACCACCTCCACCCACTCCGCCGGCAAGTAGCAGTGGAGGGGGAAGTTTCGGTGGTTTAACCCTGATCGCTGTGACAATGCTGCTGGTTCGAAGAAAAAGATTATTTGCGAAATAATTTGCTCGAATCGGTGACGGCTTCTTGGTAGTATTGCGCTGGGTTGACTGGGCAGTCGCTGTTTGATGTTTTTAATTAAATATCGAGCGGAGGAAAGTCCGGACTTTACAGAGCAGAGTGCCAGGTAACGCCTGGGGGGCTAAAGCCCACGGAAAGTGCCGCAGAAAATATACCGCCTGGTTTACCAGGTAAGGGTGAAAAGGTGTCGGTAAGAGCGCACCGCGCTGATGGTAACATCAGTGGCAGGGTAAACCCCACTCGAAGCAAGGCCAAATAGGGTTCCGGTAGACAAGCGATATTGCTAAGGTAGTATCGTGGCTCTTGAGACGTGGCTCGCGTTGGAACCGGGTAGGCTGCTTGAGCGTTATGGTGACGTAACGCCTAGATGAATGATTGCCCACGACAGAATCCGGCTTACAGGTTAACCCAAATTTTTGAGATCGCTCTACCCTCACGGGTGGGGCGATTTTTTACTATTTGAGATAAAAAACGATATTTCTGTACAAAAAACACACACCTGAACCAGCAAAAAACCTCAATTCCTGAAAATTTAGCCCACTTTGACCCAACACTTAATGTATTACTTTAAGTTTGATATATAACTTTATGAAATATCTTCTTATTCGAATAGTGACTAAAAGTTAGGGCTTTTAAACTAAGCTAAGTCTTTGTGATATAAGCACTATTTCTCGTTTTTTATAGCCCATTTCCCTTGACAAAACCCGCCATCACTACCTATAGTGCACAGAAGTGGAGAAAAGTGTAGTTTTGTGCAAAATAGTGGCTTGTCTGATCAACTTGCCGCGTTAGCAGGAATAATTATAGTGTTTCGTGGAGCTAATTCTATAAATCTAGACTCGAAAGGGCGCATTGCGATACCGGCAAAGTATCGTAGCGGCATCCTTGAGTCTTGCGAATCACATATGATTGTCACCTGCGACCCCTATGATAACTGTTTGTTGATTTTTACGCTGGAACACTGGGAATCAACGGAAGCCGATCTACAATCTCTCTCCAACTCAAAACCTCTCCACAGACGCTTAAAGCGAATTATGCTAGCCCACGCAACTGAAGTTGATATGGATTCCAGTGGACGCCTGTTGATCCCAGGTGTACTGCGGGAACGAGCAAGTTTAAATAAGGAAGTTATGTTGATTGGACAAGGAAAAACCTTTCAGCTTTGGAATGAAACTGAATGGAATAAGTTGACAGAAGAAGATCTGGCTGTGCTTTCGAGCGACGAGCTAGATTCTGAAGAACTACCTGACCTCTACTACTAAGTTATGCAACAGACACAAAAACATATAACTGTCTTGCTCCACGAGGCAGTCGACGGCTTAGATGTAAAACCTGACGGGATTTACGTTGACGGTACTTTTGGTCGAGGCGGTCACAGTCGACTGGTTTTAGAAAAATTGGGTGAGAATGGTCGATTGATAGCGATTGACCGTGACCCGCAAGCTGCTAAGTCAGCCCAGGAGTTACAGAGCGATACAAGGTTTGAATTTTTTCATCAGAATTTCGCCACTATTGTGCCTCTGTTAGAACAGAAAAACTTGATAGGAATGATAGACGGAATATTGCTTGACCTTGGTGTCTCTTCACCGCAGTTGGATCAAGCGGAACGAGGCTTTAGTTTTTTGAAAGATGGACCTTTAGATATGCGAATGGACACCAGCCAGGGAATATCAGCTGCGGAATGGTTAGCCGTTGCGGAGGTCGAAGATATTAGACGGGTGTTAAAAGAGTATGGAGAAGAAAAGTTTGCTACTCGTATCGCCAGAGCCATCGTAGAAAAAAGAGATGTCGAGTCAATTGATACAACATTGCAACTGGCAAAAATAGTGGATGAGGCTTGTCCGGTAAAAGACAAGTTTAAACATCCAGCCACAAGGAGTTTTCAGGCAATTCGTATTTTTATCAATAACGAATTGGGTGAATTGAAAGAAACCTTAGAGGTTACGCCACAAATTTTGGCAAAGGGAGGCAGATTGTCTGTGATTAGTTTTCATTCTTTGGAAGACAGAATGGTAAAGCGATTTATTAAACAGAAGTCTAAAGGGGATAACTTTCCTAAAGGACTACCGGTTATGGCAAGTGAGTTAAATCAGGAATTTAAAGCGATAGGCAAAGCAATTAAAGCTTCTGCCGAAGAGATTGAATTAAATAGCCGCTCACGTAGCGCTGTGTTGAGAGTGGCGGAAAAACTTTAATTTGTAATCAGTTGATAGCACTGAAATGAATAGTACTGAAATTGAAAAAACAAGACGGCAATAGATAAAAAGTTTAAACACGGAAAAATTACTTAACTTTAACGAGAAATGGCAAAGAAAAAGCAAAAAAAAGTAACCAAAAAAGCACCAGCACTGTTAGTTGTGCTGTTGTCGGATATTTTTGTGCGCCACTGGGTGGTGACCGCACTTGCTTTGTTATTTGTTAGTTCGTCAATGATGATTGCACATACTAGCCATAGCGCGAGACGATTAACCGCTGAATGGCAGGAGTTACGACAACAGCACCGAACCGAACAAGTGAATTGGGAGTCACTAAGATTAGAGTTAACGACCTTGTCTGAGCCTGATCGCATTTCTAGCCAGGCAAAAAAACAATTGGGAATGGTTGAAGTGACAACTAAAAATGAAAAGGTGATATCGCTATGAGTCAGGCGAGAAAACCTAACACAGTTCCATTAGCTAGCGGCCGGTTTTATGTACTGGTCGCAGTTTTGTCCTGTGGTTTTTTAGCGTTATTGGCTCGTGCTGCATACTTACAAGTTGATGAAGCTGAAATACTGATTGGAAAAGCTGATTCACGTAGTGTTCGCGATAAAAATATTATTACCCATCGAGGGGTTATCCTGGATCGCAATGGCGTTGAGTTGGCCGTCAGTATTCCAGTGAAATCTGTTTGGATGGATGTGACTGAAGTGATGAAGAAGTCGCCAACACTGGTTGAAGATGATTGGAATAAATTAGCCGTTATTGCTAAAAAACCGCCGTTGGCATTTAAAAAGTGGATTGTGAAGAGAAAGGGGCGGCAGTTTGCCTGGATTGCACGGCATCTTGATCCAAAGCGAGCCAGCATTGTAAAGACTCTCGATTTGCCGGGGGTTTATTTACGAGATGAATTTCGACGTTACTATCCATCAGCGGAAATCACCGCTCACCTGGTAGGGTTTACAGACGTTGATGACAGAGGACGAGAAGGTCTGGAAAAAGCTTATGACGATGTGCTTATTGGTAAAAACGGTAAAGAAAAAGTTCGACTGGATTTGCAACGCCGGGTAATTGAACAGAAAGAAATTATTGAAAAGGCAGAGAAAGGGCAAGATCTGAAATTGAGTATTGATAATCGAATTCAGGCATTAGCTTATAAAGCACTAAAGACTGCGGTTTTGAAACATCGTGCTAAATCAGGTTCCCTGGTAATGCTTGATGTTGATACCGGAGAAGTGTTGGCGTTATTAAGTCAACCTTCTTACAACCCAAATCGGTTCGATTCTCGCTTACCCGAATTTACCCGGAACTCTGCTTTTGTTGATAGTTTTGAACCGGGATCAACGGCAAAGCCTTTTACCGTTGCCAGTGCATTAGAAGCGGGTGTCGTTAAACCATATAGCAAAATTAATACGAAACCGGGAAGAATAAAAATTAACGGACATTGGGTGAAAGACGGCAAAAATCACGGCGTATTGGATGTGAGCGGCGTGTTACAAAAGTCGAGCAATGTCGGTGTGACTAAGCTTGCCCATATGATGAGTGATGATGAGTTTTTGCACGCTTTTTACCAGGTTGGTTTTGGCGGAAATACCGCAAGTGGATTTCCTGGTGAGAGCGCGGGTCGATTTCATATTCGAGATAACTGGAGTGATATTGAAAAGGCTACAGTTTCTTATGGTTATGGATTTAGTGTGACGCCGGTTCAGCTAGCACAGGCGTATGCTGTTTTGGGGGCACATGGCATTAAACGGCCGTTGTCCTTGTTGAAGTTAGACAAAGTTTCTCAGGGAGAGCAAGTTTTGTCTAAGCGAGTCAGTCAGCAAGTAATCGCAATGATGGAAACTGTGGTTGGCGAAGGTGGAACCGGCCAAAAAGCGAAAGTAGATGGTTTTCGAATTGCCGGTAAAACGGGAACTGCGCGTAAGGCAACAAGAGGCGGATATGGTGATGAATACACCGTGTTTTTTGCAGGCATTGCGCCAGTGACTGATCCCAAAATTGCTATGGTTATTTTTGTAGACGAACCTAAAAGCGAAGAATACTACGGCGGGCAAGTTGCTGCTCCCGTATTTGCAAAAGTAGCTTCGGAGACTTTACGCCTACTCAATGTAAAACCAGATCAGTTTAATGGAATTGCCGCCACAACCAAGCGAAAAGGTGATAACAATGGATAGTTTCACATCGATTACGCTGGCTGAATTATTAACGAATATTTCCAGTGAGCAGGAAGTGGCCGACCGAATGTCATTATCGGTTGGTCCACTTACTTTAGATAGTCGTCAGATTAAAAGCGGCGATACTTTTGTGGCAATTGCCGGTTATCAAACTGATGGTAGAAAGTTCATCGAGAGTGCTTTGAATAATGGCGCAGCTCTCATTATTGCTGAAGCTGATGAGAGTGATGAATATCGAGAAAAATACGGTGAAGATAATCGTATTATCTGGGTTAAAAACTTACGTCAACAGGTCAGTTTGCTGGCTTCCAATTACTATCAACATCCTTCTCATTCTTTGAAGGCGATTGGTGTAACTGGAACAAATGGAAAAACCAGTTGTAGTTATCTCATTGCGAAAACACTGCAACGGTTGCATTTTGAATGTTATTTGTTAGGGACTTTGGGAGTTGGACAAAGCAGTAATCTTGAGTCTTGTGAAAATACCACAGCCGATGCAATTACGATGCAACGAGTTTTGGCGCAAGCAGTGGGAGCGGGAGCGCAATTTGTATCGATGGAAATTTCTTCCCATGGAATCGATCAGGATCGCGCTGCAGCGGTGAAATTAAACTCTGCTGTCTTCACCAACCTTACCAGGGATCACCTTGATTACCATGGTTCTATGGAAAATTACGGTGAAGCTAAGCGTAAACTTTTTCTGCCAGATAATTTGAAAAACGCCGTGATTAATATGGATGACCGATTTGGGCGCAAACTGGCAAAGGATGATGAAATCAGTGCAACTAAATGGTTGGTAACAACCAAGTTACCAACATCGGGCTCAAATTTGAACCGATGGATTTGGGCAGAAGATGTGGTGCTATCGCTTGAGGGATTACACGCAAAAATATATACACCCTGGGGAAGTGGAAAATTAGATTCTCCACTTATTGGCCAGTTTAATCTAACCAATTTGCTATTAGTCATTGCCGCACTAGGGAGTATCTTAAAAGACGTTAACCCAGTTTTGTTGGCGTTAAAAAATGTACGTTCAGCACCGGGAAGAATGCAAAAAATAGGTAATAAGCATACGCCTTTGGCTATCGTCGATTATGCACATACACCGGATGCGTTGGAAAAATCATTAATGGCCATTCGTGAGCACTGTGTCGGAATGATCTGGTGCATTTTTGGCTGCGGCGGAGACCGAGATCAAGGTAAAAGGCCGTTAATGGCTCGTGTCGCGGAAAAATTTTCCAATCGTGTCATTGTTACAACTGATAATCCACGGACCGAACCGGCTGAGAAAATAAAAGAAGATATTTATTCAGGGTTTAGAAAAATTAATAAAGTAACCTATATCGAAAGTCGAGAAGAAGCAATCGCGACGGCATTGAAAAAAGCTAACCCTGGTGATGCTGTTTTAATTGCCGGCAAAGGCCATGAAGATTATCAGATAATTGGCAATGAAAAATTACATTTAAGTGATTTGGAAATTGCGGAAAAACACATTAAGGAGTTAAGTGATGATTAAAACGCTTTTATCGCAGCTCCAACCCTTTCTTAACGCGCGATTAATCGGCGGAGATGCGCAAGTTAGTCAGGTTTATACCGATAGCCGCCAACAATGTGAAAATGGTTTGTTCGTTGCATTGAGAGGACCTCACTTTGACGCACATAATTTTTTACCACAAGTTGTTGAGCAAGGTGCGGCCGGCATTATTGTTGAAAATGAAAGTAGCTTAGATATCCCTCAGCTTGTTGTGAGTAATAGCAAGCTAGCGTTAGGGGATTTAGCCAGATTTAATCGAAAACGACTCAATGCCAGGTTTGTTGCAATCACCGGCAGTAGTGGTAAGACAACGGTGAAAGAAATGATTGCGTCGATATTACAAAATGTTGGAACGACCTTTGCGACCAAAGGTAATTTTAACAATGATATCGGTGCGCCGTTGACGCTACTTGAAATGAACGAAGAACATCAATTTGGTGTGATAGAGCTAGGTGCAAATCATGCCGGAGAAATTGCTTATACCGCTGCGATTACGCAACCTGATGTGGCCTTGATTAATAATGTTGCCGCTGCCCATTTGCAGGGGTTTGGTGATTTACAAGGAGTAGCGCGAGCGAAGGGTGAAATATATTCAGAGTTAAAAAATGACGGAACAGCAATCGTTAACAATGATGATGAATTTGCGCCGTTCTGGAAAAAACATATTACTTCATCGGTGTTAACTTTTTCGGCCAAAGGAAATGGTGATGTTATTGCGACTGACATCCAGTTAGATGAAAACCAATGCCCGCAGTTTGAATTAGAGTATTTAAACCAATCGCAAAAAATTTCGTTGCCCCTGGCTGGCGTGCATAATGTTCATAATGCATTGGCTGCTGCGGCTTGCTGCCTGGCGTTAAATATATCCTTAGAAGATATTTGTAAAGGGTTGTCTCGATCGCCGGTAGTAACTGGAAGGTTAATGACTGAGCTGTTAGCTAATGGTTGTCGTTTGATCGATGATACCTACAATGCAAATCTTGATTCTATGCGAGCGGCTATTCAATTGTTAGCCGGATATAAAGGCAGAAATATTTTAGTGATTGGTGATATGGCCGAACTTGGTGAATTTGGCAGACAATGTCACGAAGAAGTCGGCGAATTTGCCAAATTAGCTGGTATTGATGCTATGTACAGCTGTGGCGTTTTAACTCAGTTTTCTCAATCCGTTTATGGGGGAGAAGGAAAGCATTATTCGAATCAACAACAACTCATAAAACAATTAAAACAAGAAGCGAAAGCGAATACGACGATACTGGTAAAAGGATCGCGTAGCTCACATATGGAAAAAGTGGTGCTGGCCTTAATGGAAGATTCTGAACAACAGAGTAAGGGCGCTGCTTTCAATATGGGGGAAGAATAATCATGTTACTTTGGCTAACCGAATATTTACAACAATATTATTCCGGTTTTAACGTTTTTGGTTACCTGACTTTACGGGCAATTTTAGGTGTATTAACGGCGTTGGTTATTGCATTGCTATTGGGACCCTTCATGATCCGAAAGCTCGCTGGAAAGCAAATTGGACAAACCGTACGCGACGATGGACCAGAAAGCCACTTAAGCAAAGCCGGGACGCCAACAATGGGCGGAGCATTAATTTTAATTGCAATAGCTGTCTCCACTTTGCTTTGGTCTAACCTGGATAATCGTTATGTGTGGGTCGTGTTGTTAACAACGCTCGGTTTTGGCGCTGTGGGTTGGGTTGATGATTATCGAAAGTTAATTTACAAAGACCCTAAAGGTTTAGCTTCTCGTTGGAAATACTTCTGGCAATCGGTTGTTGGAACCGTTGCAGCAGTTTATCTGTATTGGAGCGCGCAAGTCGACGCCGAAACAATTTTGATCATCCCATTTTTCAAAAATGTGGCTATTAATCTGGGAATATTTTATATCGTGATGACTTATTTTGTCATCGTTGGTACGAGTAACGCAGTGAATTTAACCGATGGCTTAGATGGTCTGGCGATTTTGCCGACGGTATTAGTCGCGGGCGCGTTGGGGATATTTGCGTATGTAACTGGAAATGTTAATTTCTCAAATTATCTTGCCATTCCCTATATTCCCGGAACCGGAGAATTAATTATTTTTTGCGGTGCCCTGGCCGGAGCAGGGCTTGGCTTTTTATGGTTTAACACTTATCCCGCTCAAGTGTTTATGGGCGATGTTGGTTCATTAGGATTAGGCGCAGCTTTAGGTACTGTGGCTGTTATTGTCCGACAAGAGTTGGTGCTCTTTATCATGGGGGGCGTGTTTGTGATGGAAACAGTGTCCGTTATTTTGCAAGTTGCCTCATTTAAGTTAACCGGAAGACGAATTTTTAATATGGCACCGCTTCATCATCATTATGAATTGAAAGGATGGCCTGAACCTCGTGTCATTGTCAGGTTCTGGATTATTTCAGTTGTTTTAGTTTTGG
The DNA here is from genome assembly GCF_007004725.1 of Aliikangiella coralliicola. Lineage (GTDB taxonomy): Bacteria > Pseudomonadota > Gammaproteobacteria > Enterobacterales > Kangiellaceae > Aliikangiella > Aliikangiella coralliicola. The sequence continues at coordinate 773,992 of NZ_ML660160.1, forward strand.
TCGGTCTGGCCACGCTGAAAATTCGATAGGAAAATAAATGTTGAGTAACGTCGAAAATAAGCTGGTTTGTATTTTCGGTCTTGGAAAGACTGGAATTTCGGCCGCGCGTTACTTACAAAGAACCGAACAAGAATTTTTTGTCGTTGATTCGAGGAATGAACCGCCAGGAAAGACAGAAGTTGAAGCACTCAGTAATTGTCAGCAAACCTATTTCGGAGAGATTCCCGAGCAGCGACTGCAGCAGGCTTCCATGATCATTTTAAGTCCTGGTGTTACGCCAGAGCTACCTGAAATAGTTGCGGCAAAAAATGCCGGGGTTGAAGTTGTTGGTGATATTGAAATATTTGTTAGAAGCACCAGCAAAAAAATTGTAGCAATCACTGGTTCAAATGGTAAAAGCACCGTTACTGACTTAACTCATCGGCTATTATGCGCGGCGGGAGTCAATGCGAAAATCGGCGGAAACTTTGGTGTGCCCGTTTTAGATTATTTACCCGGAGATGATGCAGAAGTATATGTTCTAGAGTTGTCCAGTTTTCAATTAGATACCACTTATTCGCTGCAAGCTGATGTTGCTGTTGTATTGAATATTACTGAAGATCATATGGATCGTTATCGCTCTTTTGAACACTATCGTCAGTCGAAATTGTCGATTTATCGGGGGGCATTGAGTTCGTTAGTTAATCTGGATGATTCAGCTATAACTGATTACTTTGATGGGGCATCTAGTCGTTACAGTTTGACCAATGAAAAAGCTGACTTTTTCCTTGAACAAAGTTCTAACGACAAGCAATTTGTTTGTAATGGAAAAACTTTGCTCACTACTGAACAGTTAGCGATAACCGGAAGCCATAACTGGAGTAACGTATTAGCTTCGCTAGGTATTTTATCAGAGTTGAAAGTAGACATAACACAACAGGTTCTGGAAGCTTTGCGACAATATGAAGGTTTAGCGCATCGCTTCCAGCTGATTTCGCGAAAGGCAGATATTGACTGGGTAAATGATTCGAAGGCAACCAATGTCGGCGCGACTGAAGCAGCGCTTGATGGCGTTGATTTTAACCATCATGGCCCAGTCGTGCTTATTGCTGGCGGTGATGCGAAAGGGGGAGACTTATCGCCACTCAAGCCCGCGTTCGAAAACAAAATTTCTTGTCTGGTTTTAATCGGAAAAGATGCGGCTTTGTTTGCGCAGTTAGCACCCAAAGATAAAAAATATTTCGCGACTGATATGAAACAAGCAGTAGTAAAAGCAAAGACATTTGTTGATGCTAATCGCGATTCGGATAAAAAGCCATTAGTGCTACTTTCGCCGGCATGTGCAAGTTTGGATATGTATCCTAACTTTGAAGTGCGGGGACAGATTTTTTGCCAGGAAGTGGAGGCCTTACAATGAGTCAGGCGACACTTCAAAATACCTGGTACGACAGAACACTAGTGATCTCGGTCATGCTATTGGTTGCGTTAGGTTTGATTATGGTCACGTCTAGTTCACTTTACTATGCCGAAAACAGCATTAATGGGAAAACTAATTATTTCGTTATTCGACATTTAATTTATATGTTAATCGCAGCGGTTGGCGTTGCCATTGTACTAACGCAACCGGTTATTCGCTGGCAACAATACGGGCCATATTTATTAGTACTCGGTCTTTGTTTATTGGTGTTGGTTTTGTTTGCAGGAAGAACGGTGAATGGTAGTAAGCGTTGGATAGCTTTAGGTCCGTTAACTTTCCAGGTTTCTGAAGCAATTAAACTGATCGTGGTGGTTTATCTTGCGGGTTATCTGGTGAGGCGAACTGATGAATTACAAACACAAATTAAAGGATTTGCCAAGCCGTTGATGGTGTTGGCCTTGATCACCGGACTGTTGTTACTAGAACCAGATTTCGGCGCTTCTGTTGTTATTTTAGCGACATCACTGGCAATGTTATTTTTAGGCGGCGCGAGGTTGTGGCAGTTTATCGGCTTGTCTGCGGCGGTCGGTGTCATACTTGGTTTGATTGCTGTGAGTCAGCCCTACCGGTTGGAAAGGTTAATGACATTTTTAGATCCCTGGGCGGATCCCTTTGGTAGTGGTTATCAATTGACTCAGTCATTAATTGCATTTGGGCGGGGTAGTATTTTTGGGCAAGGATTAGGCAACAGTTTGCAAAAACTTTCTTATTTGCCGGAGGCCCACACAGATTTTATTTTTGCGGTGCTTGCTGAAGAGCTGGGACTGATAGGTGTTGTACTCGTGTTGTCTTTATTTTTTGTGTTCTTTTATCGCGCAATGAAGATCGGCCGACAGGCGTTATTACAGCAGCGACCTTATGCAGGGTATTTAGCCTATGGTATTGGCTTTTGGTTGACATTTCAGGCGCTGATTAATATGGGGGTTACCAGTGGAGCCCTGCCCACCAAAGGACTGACTTTACCCTTTGTCAGTTACGGAGGAAATAGTTTGATTATTTGTTCTGTTGCGGTGGCGATATTATTAAGAATTGATTACGAAAGTAAGTTGGTTGAGCAAGGATGTTTAACAGCTGAAATGAGTGAAACGGCTGAAGGTGAAGCTAAGTGAGCGGCGAAATTAACTTAAAGGAAAATGCGACAGCTTTGATAATGGCAGGTGGCACCGGCGGGCATATTTTCCCAGGTCTCGCAGTGGCAAAAACGTTAGCTGATAGAGGTTGGCATGTTAGCTGGTTGGGCTCAAAAGGCGGAATGGAAGAAAGATTGGTTAATGACCGAGGTATCGACTTAAATTTGATTAGTATTTCGGGGTTGAGAGGTAACGGTATTCTTGGTTGGTTAAAAGCGCCTTTTAGTTTGACAAAAGCGATTATTGAAGCAGCAAAAGTGTTGCGAAGTAAACAGCCTGCAGTGGTCATTGGCTTTGGTGGTTTCGCTTCTGGGCCCGGTGGTTTGGCTGCCTGGTTAACCAGAAAGCCGCTGGTATTACATGAGCAGAATGCTATCGCAGGGTTAACTAACAAAGCCTTGTCGAAAATTGCCCATCAATTGTTTCAGGCTTTTCCTGGCGCATTTGAAAGTGGCGTTGATGTAGAAACTGTTGGTAACCCATTGCGTAGTGAAATTGTTGCGCTGAATAGCGAATTAGTCAGCCAGGTAAAAGCTGACGATATCGTAAAGGTTTTAATTATTGGTGGCAGCAGAGGCGCATTAGCGTTTAACCAGCATTTGCCAAAAGTGCTAAAAAATTTATTAGATGAAAAGAAAATTAAATTGAAACATCAGGTTGGAAAAAATCGTTTGGATGAAACTCAAAATGTTTATTCGGCATTAGGGCTGAAAGCTTCGGACAATACTGAAGTAGTAGAGTTTATCGATGACATGGCTGAAGCATTTAAATGGTGTGATGTGGTTATCTGTCGTGCTGGAGCGTCGACTGTTTCAGAGGTTGCAGCAGTAGGTAAGTGTGCGATTTTTATTCCTTTTCCATATGCTGTTGATGATCATCAAACGGCGAATGCAAAATGGCTGGTGAGCCAACAGGCGGCGATTTGTGTGAGTGAGAAAGATATTAAGCAAGACAGTTTTCGTGAAGAAGTTGAAAGTTTGATTAACTCGCCACAAACGATCAACCAGATGGCGGAAAAAGCGAAAAGCTGTGCGTTACTAACGGCCGCAGAGAAAGTTGCAGATTACTGCGATCAATTCGGGCGCAAACCAATCGGGAAAAAAGCGGCATGAATATTTTTGATAAAACAGTTCCTAGTAATATGGTAATGGATATTCCTGAAATGCGACGGATCCGCAGTATTCATTTCATCGGTATCGGTGGGGCTGGTATGTGCGGCATTGCAGAAGTACTCATCAATCAGGGATATTCTGTGACAGGCTCTGATCCGGCTGATAATCAGGTGACCCGACGATTAGAGTCACTAGGTGCTGAAATTTTCCATAAACATACTGCCAATAATGTTTTAGGGGCTGATGTAGTGGTTATTAGTACGGCGATTCCAGAGTCTAACCTGGAGTTGCAAGCTGCCCGTGACAGACGAATTCCAATTGTACCTCGTGCTGAAATGCTAGCCGAATTAATGCGCTTTAGACACGGTGTTGCGGTCGCCGGAACCCATGGAAAAACGACGACAACTAGTTTGTTGGCAACCATGTATGCCGATGCCGGCCTAGATCCTACATTTGTTATCGGCGGCTTGTTAAATCGTTTGGGCGCCAACGCTCGACTGGGTAAAAGCCGGTATTTTATTGCGGAAGCGGATGAAAGTGATGCGTCGTTTCTTCATTTGCAACCGATGATTTCAATCGTCACTAATATCGATATGGATCATATGGACACCTATGGCGGCGATTTTGAAAAAGTGAAACAAACTTTTGTTGAATTTCTTCATAACATGCCATTCTACGGATTGGCTGTTTTATGTATTGATGATGAAGGCGTGCAACAAATAATTGGCTCATTAATGCGCCCTTACGTTACTTATGGTTTTTCTGAAGGCGCAGATTATCAGGCGGTCGAGTTTCAACAGCAAGGTGGTGTGAGTCACTATAAAATTAAGCGGAAGGGCAAGCCTGGATTACTAGAAGTTAAGTTAAATATGCCTGGTAAACACAATGTGCTCAATTCGTTGGCGGCACTTGCCGTGGCTAACGAAGACGGCGTAAGAGCGCCGGCTTTGGTTGAATCTTTAAAAAACTTTGCAGGCATCGGACGACGCTTTCAATTTTGCGGTCAGTTTGAAACTAAGAAGGGAACGCTTGAATTGGTTGATGATTATGGACATCACCCAACGGAAGTTGCGGCAACGGTCAGTGCCGTTAGAGATGGTTGGAAAAATAAAAGATTAGTGATGGTTTTTCAGCCGCACAGATATACCAGAACTAGAGATTTATTTGAAGATTTCGCTGCTGTTTTATCGAAAGTTGACGTGCTTATACTACTTGATGTTTATGCGGCTGGGGAAGCACCTATTGCTGGGGCTGACAGCCGTTCTTTGTGTCGCTCAATTCGGCAAAGAGGCCAAACGGATCCTATTTTTGTCGAAGATCCAAACGATCTGAAGTCAACGGTAGCTGCAGTCGTTAAAGATGGCGATTTGGTCGTCACTCAGGGGGCCGGTAATGTGGGAGCTATTTCTAAAGATTGGGCGACAGAAAAAATGTCTTTTGTCGATGAGTTAACCAATTAATTTAGGTAGACAAGTGAAATGAAACGGTTAGCTAGATTGGTTGAGAAATCAGTAGCGAACCAAAATGAAAGTTAAAGCATTAATGAAATTGTTAAAGGTAATAGGACAGAAATAGTGGGTATTGGATTAAGTTTAACTAGAACTCCTCAGGAATATGGACGTGTCGCTGTACTCCTTGGAGGTCATTCGGCAGAAAGAGAAGTGTCGCTGCAATCTGGTGAGGCAATTTATGCCGCATTAATCAGCGCCGGAGTCGACGCTGTAAAAATAGACCCGGTCGACGGGTTATATGAACAACTTAAATCGCAAAATATTACGCGTGTTTTTATCGCTCTACACGGCCGTGATGGAGAAGACGGCGTGGTGCAAGGTTTTCTTAAAACATTGAATATTCCGTTTACTGGTTCTGATGTAGGCAGTGCGGCGATCTCGATGAATAAATTGTTAAGCAAACAAATTTGGCAACAGTTAGAAATTCCGACCGCTCGTTTTTCAACGGTTAAACATGGAGAGTCGTTTAGTGAGGTCGACGCGAGAAGGTTATTTGCTAAATTAGGTTCAGTTCTTTTTGTCAAGCCAGTAAAAGAAGGTTCTAGTGTTGGTATGTCGAAAGTTAAAACGCCACAAGAACTGATAAGTGCGGTGAAACTCGCCCATCAATATGATGTGCATGCCCTGGTTGAAAGTTATATCAGTGGCAAAGAGTACACAGTGACAGTATTGAAAGGAAAGGCTTTACCTAGCATTAGTATGCAAACGCCTCGAGAGTTTTACGACTACGAAGCAAAGTATGAGTCGACGACAACAGAATATTTTTGCCCGAGTGGATTGAATGACATAGACGAGTCGGAAGTGCAGTCGCTAGCTTTGAGAGCTTTTGAGTCGCTTGGATGTACCGGCTGGGGAAGAGTTGATTTTATCAGAGAGGGTGAAAGTGGACCGTTTTTGATTCTTGAGGCAAATACAGTTCCAGGAATGACTGAAAGTTCTCTTGTTCCTAAAGCTGCTAATGCTGTCGGTATTAGCTTTGAAAAATTAGTGTTTCATATTTTGGACACTAGTTTTTCGCCGGGACAGTAACAAAATTTAGGCCGTAATTGTTAAATAACAGGATAACGTTTTGACAAAGAAAAAGATGGCGATAAAGAATAAATCGAAAATAAAACAATTTCGATTTAATTTTGATGGAGTGCAAAAGGCTAAGTCTGTTGGCCGCATTCTTTTCGCTGCCGCATCTGTTGTTTGTATTGTTTTTCTGGGTAACAAAATTGTTGGTGTTTATGAGGGAGTTTGGCCGGTTAGAGAAGTGGTGTTAGAAAACGAGCCTAGGTATTTTCAGAAAAATGCCTTGATTGAATTTGTCAGGCAGCAGCCGGTGCAGGGGATGTTAGCGATTGACTTAAGTGAAATTCAGCGACAGGCGAAAAGGTTAGATTGGATAAAAAATATCGAGGTTAGAAAAGTCTGGCCGGACAAATTAATTTTTACTGTAGAAGAGCATCAACCTGTCGCAATGTTCGATAATCAGGTTCTTACTCAACAAGGTGGCATGATCAAGAATGATACCCGCAGTTCCTGGTCAGTGGAATTACCTCAAATTAGTTTGCAACATAAGGATGAGGAGCAGGCTGAGAAAGCTAACGATGAAAAATTTTACATGGCCGTATGGCGAGAATATAAACAAGTTAAACGACAATTTGAATTGTTAAATCTAGAGACTGATTTGCTTCAAGTTGATCAATTAAAAAACTGGCAGTTAAGCTTTACCAATGGACTGCAAATTAATTTAGGACGAAAGGAGAGAGAAGAAAGAGTTGCCAGGTTGTTACAAGTTTATGGCGAAATAAAAGATAAACAAAAAATAAAGAAAATTGATTTGAGGTACCTCAATGGCCTCGCTATTGAGTGGAAAACAGAGACTTAAGTCTCAACTAAAAGGTTAATCCTTTTCTAAAGGAAAGAGAGCCAAAGTGTTATGTCAAAAACAACAGAAAAAAAATTGATTGTAGGGCTGGATATCGGGACGTCGAAAGTCGTGGCTATTGTCGGCGAGATCGGCGCCGAAGGAACAACCGATATTATCGGTATTGGTAGCCACCGTTCAACTGGCCTTAAAAAAGGTGTGGTGGTTAATATTGAATCGACAGTGCAATCAATTCAACGGGCCGTTGAAGAAGCGGAGTTGATGGCCGGTTGCCAGATTCACTCGGTTTTCGCGGGTATTGCAGGAAGTCATGTGAGAAGTTTAAATTCTCACGGAATTGTAGCGATCAGAGATAGCGAAGTGAATGCTGGCGATGTTGAACGGGTGATTGATGCGGCTAAGGCTGTTGCAATTCCTGCGGATCAAAAAATTCTTCATATATTGCCGCAAGAATTCATTATCGATAATCAGGAAGGGATCAGAGAACCTGTTGGTATGTCGGGGGTTCGATTAGAAGCTAAGGTCCATATGGTGACCGGCGCAGTGAGTGCTGCGCAAAACATTGTGAAGTGTATTCGCCGTTGTGGTCTAGAAGTAGATGACATTATTTTAGAGCAGTTGGCGTCATCATATTCTGTTTTAACCGATGATGAAAAAGAGCTGGGCGTTTGTATTGTTGACATCGGCGGCGGAACAACTGATATCGCGATTTTTACCGAGGGAGCAATTCGTCATACCGCGGTGATCCCAATTGCCGGTGATCAGGTTACCAACGATATTGCCGTTGCATTGCGCACTCCGACACAACATGCCGAGGATATAAAAATTAAGTATGCCTGCGCATTACGCCAGCTAACGTCGTTAGAAGACACTATTGAAGTTCCGGGCGTCGGTGACAGAGATTCTCGAAAAATGTCGCGACAAACTTTGGCTGAAGTTGTTGAGCCTCGCTATGAAGAATTGTTCACACTCATTCAGGCTGAATTGCGACGTAGTGGATTTGAAGAAATTATTCCTGCCGGAATCGTGTTAACTGGTGGCTCTTCTAAAATGGAAGGTTTAATTGAGTTAGCAGAAGAAGTCTTTCACATGCCGGTAAGGCTTGGGATGCCGCAAGGTGTCAAGGGACTTGCAGATGTGGTTCGTAATCCAATTCATGCAACAGGCGTCGGGCTTTTACTTTACGGACAGCATCAAAATGTACAACGAAATTATTACGATGAGCAAGAGTCAGGTTTTGGTCGCTTGTTCAAACGAATGAAGCAGTGGTTTAGCGGATTTTAATGAGTTATTTAAATTTAGTGTTTTGTATTTTTGACTTTGAATATTTTATTTTTTTATTGGAATTAGTTAGTAAAACGAAGGGGAAATAATATGGCTAATATGTTTGAACTAGTCGATAACTGTCGTGAAAATGCGGTTATCAAAGTAATTGGTGTAGGCGGTGGTGGCGGTAACGCTGTTGAGCATATGCTGAAAGCAAATGTCGATGGTGTTGATTTTGTGTGTGCCAATACTGACGCGCAAGCACTTAATCGATCAACAGCCCGTACGACTATCCAGATGGGCAGCCAAATTACCAAAGGGCTCGGCGCTGGCGCTAACCCTGAAATTGGTCGGCAGGCTGCAATTGAAGATCGTGATCGTATTGTTGAGATTTTAACTGATACTGACATGGTTTTTATCACCGCAGGTATGGGTGGTGGAACAGGAACTGGTGCTGCACCGGTGATTGCTGAAGTTGCTAAAGAAATGGGAGTTTTAACTGTGGCTGTCGTCACAAAACCATTTTTCTTTGAGATGAAAAAGCGAATGCAGGTTGCTGAATCGGGTATTGACGATCTCCGTCAACATGTTGATTCATTAATTATTGTGCCTAACGATAAAGTACTGAATGTCATGAAAGGTAAAAAACTGACCGAGGCTTTCAGAGCGGCAAATGATGTGTTGCATGGAGCCGTTCAAGGTATTGCTGAGTTAATGACTTGTCCTGGATTGATTAACGTGGATTTTGCTGATGTTAGAACCGTCATGTCAGAGAAAGGTACCTCAATGATGGGGAACGGTGTTGGTAGCGGTGAAGATCGGGCGCGTCGTGCGGCTGAACTCGCTGTATCCAGCCCATTACTGGAAGACGTCGATCTGGCTGGTGCGAAAGGCATCCTGGTTAATATTACATCTGGCGAAGACATGAGTATCGACGAGTTTTCTGAGGTTGGTAGTGTTGTACAGGATTTTGCTGCAGATGATGCGACAGTTGTTATCGGTACTGCTATTGACGCTGAACTTAAAGATGAAATCAGAGTCACAGTTGTTGCAACAGGTATTGGTCAACATACCGTGAAAGCGCCTGAAGTGCGGGTAGATAACACCAAAAAGTCAGATGGTAGTAACAATTACCCTGAACTGGACCGCCCGACTATCCTGAGACAACAAGCTAGCCAGCCAAAGCAGGCTGTCGGTAGTGATTTGGACTATCTGGATATTCCAGCGTTTTTACGAAAACAGGCTGACTAACCTTTTGGGGTAACTCGTTAGCCGATGACGTAGCTGATCCTGGTTGAATCACAGGGTCGATTGCGACGGTGTTTGATAATCCAGTTTTTTGGTCGATTAGGTTTATGTTGCTGGATATGCTGGTTTGCATGTTTTGTGGATGATTGATGCGGTTAACGCATTAAAGGCGTCACGACACGGCTGTCAGTGAAAATTGTCGCTTTCGAAAAAGACTTCCCTTCGGTCTTTTTCGATTGTGGTGTTTATTGACGAGGTTGGCAAATTGAGATTGTTGGCCGAAATGTGCAGAAACGACATATCAGGAAAGAGAACTTTTTTGCAAAAAATAACATTAATTAGGCTAAAATCGAACTCAGTTGCCTAATTTTGTTGATAATCATTAACAAATAGATGGTTATTCGTGTCATATAAGCGTAATTATGCTAATATGCGGCAAATTTTTATACGACTCATCGGATGAGTATAAAAAATGTTCAATTTTGTCCATTAGGGAACAAAACTTGAGATTGATTGGAGAACAATTCAATTATGATTAAACAACGTACGCTTAAAACTGCTATTCGAGCAACTGGGGTTGGCCTTCACACTGGTGAAAAGGTTTACCTGACATTGCGGCCTGCGCCGGTAGATTCAGGTATTGTATTCCGCCGAATTGACCTGGATCCGGTTGTCGAAATTTGTGCGGCGCCAGAAAATGTGGGTGACACTACGCTTTCTACGTGTTTAGTCAAGGATGGCGAACGAATTTCCACTGTAGAGCATTTACTCGCAGCCATGGCCGGTTTGGGAATTGATAATGCTTACATTGATGTTTCTGCACCAGAAGTACCAATTATGGACGGTAGTGCAGGTCCTTTCGTATTTTTAATTCAGTCTGCGGGTGTCGAAGAGCAGAATAAAGCTAAACGATTTATCCGCATTAAAAAGCGTGTTGAAGTCTCAGAAGGCGATAAAACAGCTATTTTTGAACCTTTTGACGGATTTAAAGTGTCTTTCGGCATCGATTTTGACCATCCTGTATTTACTGCTGGCGCGCAACATTCAGAAATTGATTTTTCTGCCACTTCATTCGTAAAGGAAGTGAGTAGAGCCAGAACTTTCGGATTTATGAACGATATTGAGCATTTGCGCTCTAAAAACCTGGTTCAAGGTGGAAGTATGGACAATGCTATCGTTCTGGATGAGTATCGTGTGTTAAATGAAGATGGTTTACGTTATGACGATGAATTCGTAAAACATAAGATTCTAGATGCCATTGGTGACTTATACTTGCTCGGCAATAGCCTTGTTGGCGCCTTTACTGGCATCAAGTCGGGTCACTCTCTCAACAATAAATTATTAAGAGCACTCGTCGCCGATCAAGAAGCTTGGGAAGTAGTCACATTTGAAGACGCAGAAGCTGCGCCGATTTCTTATATTATGAAACCGGGGTTGGCAATATAGTCTAAAAAACACTTTTTCAGACGATTGAGCGAATTGAATAAACCGGGCTTGTCCCGGTTTTTTTATGATAATGATAATATCGCCTGAATTTCTATGAAGAGTGGTTAGCAGTCGGGACTAAAGTGTCAAACTGTGAGTAAGAGCCCATTTTTCATTTAAATTTGAGATATTCGTCTGCTTGAGAGAGATATTTGTTAAAGAACTATCTCGGTTGGACGATAACCTCAATGCTAGCCAGCCCAAAGTAGCCAGATTCCCTAAAAAAGCTCAGTAAATCAGGGGTTTGGAAGCGAATCTTGTTTGCCCATGCAGCACTATCAGTGGCAATAACCAGGGTATTCTTGCGAAGATTCACAACACGACAGTGTTTTGAAAGTGTTGCATTAAGTTTGCTTTGTAAGGTATTGTTTAGCGTCTGAATTTTAGCCAGCTGATCTAATAGTGACTTGACGTCACCGGAAGGATCGGAAATTAGCTTGTTCAGATTGGGTGTTGAAGGACGGCTCATAGTAGTAAGTTTAGGAAAAAAACTAATAAAAACAAAAAGTAAAGCGGCTGTTTAACAGTTGCTCATAACTGAATTACGTAGAACTGTTTATCTGTTAAAACTGCTTCTCGGTTGAAATTAGCAAACCAATTTAGTTTGTATTTATTGACAATACGCGTTTTTTCTAGAAAATGCGTACTTCGTGACGACAAGTATAACAAACTTCTGGTAGCGATCGATTAACTAATTTAAAAGAGTTGTCCATGAGTATCACAATATTACAACGCTCGCCTCAAGGGATGCGTAGCGTCAAACTAAAGAATCGATATGTTTATTCATTATTAAGCCTGTTTATTCTTTTTCCAACTGCGACCGCAGTGGGTGGTTACTATTTCGCCAGCCAGCGTGCTGAAATGGCTGAGGTGGAACAAGTCACCATTGATAACTGGAAACGCGAACTCTCCAATCAATGGAGAGAGCTAGATATGGCTAAGCGTTCGTCTCAACAACAATTAAACGCACTAACGGCAAAATTAGGCATGATGCAGGCTCATATCAGAAGACTGGACGCTGCTGGTGAAAGAATTGTGAGTATTGCGGGGCTCGATGCAAAAGAATTCAATTTTGACGATGCGCCGGCAATTGGCGGCCCTGAAAAAGCGACGGCTTCTGACACAGCCGATATCCCTCAACTACTAGATGCCCTCAATGAAATAGATAATCAGCTCGATTCAAGACAACAGCAACTTTCAGTATTGGAATCACTCTTGATGGATAAGCATATGGGAGTTGAGCGATATATATCGGGCAGACCAATCAAGAAAGGGTGGATGTCATCCTATTATGGGGAAAGAAATGATCCCTTTACCGGCAAGCCTGCATGGCATGGTGGGATTGACTTCGCAGGAAAAGAGGGGGCTTCGATACATGCCACTGCGGCTGGCGTCGTTTCCTGGGTTGGGGATCGATATGGCTATGGTTTGCTTATTGAAATTAATCATGGCGACGGTCTGGTAACACGTTATGGCCACAACAAAAAGGCATTGGTTAAAAAAGGCGATGTCGTGAGCAAAGGCCAGGCTATTTCAAAAATGGGAAATACAGGGCGTTCCACTGGCGCACATGTTCACTATGAAGTGCTAAAAAATGGCAGAAATGTTAATCCACTGCCTTATGTAAACAGACGTGCCAAAGGCTAAATAAGTAAGAATAATTGAATTAATTTTCAAACAAACTGATTGATGAAGAGCCCATATTTATGGGCTTTTTTTTGAGATAATATTTCACGTTATCCCCCCTGCTTTATATTGAAAAGTTATATTCACTTGACCTGAATCCTCAAGTTTCATAGATTCACTTGATATTAATCATGCAACCAGAATATCGATAAACAAGTGACCAATTCTAATTTAAATTTGATACTCCTCCCCCTCATTCGTTGACGGGGATCTGCTTGTAGCATGTAAAGAAGCCAGAGCCCCGTAGCGTAAACTACGGGGCTTTTTTTTACTTACTTTTTTGAATCGGCTTTAAGGCCTTAAAAATTTACGAAACTAAATTGATGAAACTGACTGATATTTTCAACATGATTAGCAATATGAACAGCATTATTCGTGCCGTAATTAGTTGCGAAATCCTCTCGCTCGAACTCTTGCTCTTAAGCTGGAGCGGGCGGGCTATTGTTGATTAATTAGTGACCAATGAATTCAACAGAAAACCCGCGAAACTCGCGGGTTTTTTTATGCCTGTTTATGGCTACTAAGTCGACCAGCTTTAGATGATTGAGCAAAACATATTTTAGTTAACAAGACATACTCTACATAAAGGAAAACACAAGATGAAAAACAAATCAGATCAAATTGTGATATTTGATACCACTTTGCGAGATGGCGAGCAATCTCCCGGTGCCAGCATGACCATTGAAGAAAAGGTACAGATGGCACATCAGTTAAAACGACTAGGGGTGAATGTAATCGAAGCCGGCTTTCCCGTGATTTCTGACGGGGATTTTAAAGCTGTTTCTGAAATTGCCAGGCAGGTAAAAGGGCCTACCATATGTGCCTTGGCGAGAGCTGTCGATAATGATATTGAAGCTGCGGCGAAAGCATTGTCAGAAGCTGAGAACAAACGAATTCATGTTTTTATTGCGACTAGCGATATTCATATGGAGCACAAACTGAAAATGACCCGCGAACAAGTTGTTCTGAGAGCTGTTTCTGCGGTGAAAAAGGCAAGATCTTATGTTACCGATGTCGAATTTTCAGCAGAAGATGCTGCGCGGACAGATTTGGATTTTCTGGTTCACATCATTGAGGCGGTAGTCGACGCTGGTGCAACAACAGTCAATATTCCAGACACAGTTGGATATGCCACACCTTCTGAGTTCGGACAGCTAATTAAAGCACTTAAAACTCGTGTTAGAAATATAGAGCAAGCAGTTATTAGCGTCCATTGCCACAATGATTTAGGCTTGGCCACTGCGAATAGTCTGGCTGCCGTCGCGAATGGCGCTCGTCAGGTAGAATGTACCGTTAATGGCATTGGAGAGCGTTCCGGTAACTGTGCTTTGGAAGAAATTGTTATGGCGTTAAAAACACGCCACGATAAGTTTGCTATTGAAACAGATATTAATACGAGAGAGTTGGTCAATAGTAGTAAAATGGTTGAAGAGGTCACCGGAATTCACGTACAGCCGAACAAAGCCATTGTCGGTCGTAACTCATTTGCCCATGAAGCGGGTATTCATCAGCATGGCGTTATTGCTAATCGGGCAACCTATGAAATCATGCGCGCTGAAGACGTTGGTTTTGAAAGCAATGAAATTGTGTTGGGAAAACACAGTGGTCGTCATGCAATTCGATTGTGGTTAGATAAAAATAAAATCACCTTAAACGAAGATGAAATTACTGAGTTGTCTAACAAAGTAAAAGCATTAAGTGATACTCAAAAACAGATTAGCGATTCTGATGTATTTGCGATCTTAAATCAGTCACAAGGTGATAATGTCGTCTCGGTTGACGCGACACAATACTTAGGAAGCAAAAGATGGTAAAAACATTATTTGAAAAAGTTTGGGATGCACATATTGTCGCGCCAGAAACAGACAATACACCGGCTGTTTTATATATTGACACGCATTTAATCCACGAAGTCACATCGCCACAGGCGTTTGACATGTTGCGAAGCCGCGGCTTAAAAGTTCGTCGTCCGGATCGAACTTTTGCCACCATGGATCATTCAACACCAACCACTAAACCCGGAGCTGACGGAGAATATCAGTTCAATGGTGACAAAGAAAAACAACAGGTTGCCAAATTAAAAAACAATTGTGAGGAATTTGGCATTACTCTTTTTGAGTTGGGTGATGATCGCCAGGGGATTGTGCATGTTGTTGGTCCTGAGCAAGGTATTACACAGCCGGGAAAAACGATTGTTTGTGGAGACAGCCATACCAGCACACATGGCGCTTTTGGCGCATTGGCATTTGGGATCGGAACCAGTGAAGTTGGCTATACCTTCACGACTCAATGTATACCGCAAAGAAAACCTAAGACGATGGGGATCAGAGTTGACGGTCAGTTAAGTGATGGCGTTTCAGCCAAAGATTTGATCCTGGCAATCATAGCAAAAATTGGCATTGGCGGAGCCACCGGACACGTCATCGAATATTTTGGTGAAGCGATTCGCCGATTAAATATGGATGAGCGAATGACGATTTGCAATATGTCAATTGAGGCGGGGGCTCGTGCAGGCATGATTGCACCTGACCAGGTGACTTTTGACTATTTGAAAGATCGCCCCTATGCGCCTGAAGGTGAATTTTGGGACAAAGCCGTTGAAGATTGGTCACAATTGTACACTGATGAAGGAGCAGAGTTTGATCAGTTAGTTGTGATTCAAGCCGAAGAAATCAGACCAATGATTACGTTTGGGACTAACCCTGAAATGGCGATTCCGATAACATCAGTTATACCTGAAGGAGCGGCTGAGCATGCACTTGATTATATGGGATTTAAAGCCAATCAAAGCATGATCAACAAACCGGTAGATGTCGTATTCATCGGTAGTTGCACCAATTCGCGTATTACGGATTTACGGGCTGCTGCTGAAGTCCTCAAAGATCAACGAGTCGCAAAAAATGTGCGCACCTTAATTGTGCCAGGTTCTCACCTGGTAAAACAACAAGCTGAAAAAGAAGGGTTGAATGAAATTTTTACCCAGGCCGGTGCCGAATGGCGAGAGCCGGGTTGCTCAATGTGTCTGGGCATGAATGGCGATATTATTCAACCGGGGCAAATTTGTGTTAGCACCAGTAACCGAAATTTTGAAGGGCGGCAAGGGAAAGGCGGCCGAACATTACTGGCAAGTCCAGCAACTGCTGCAGCCGCAGCTATCACGGGAAAAGTAGTTGACCCGTCTCAAATTAATACAATGACGCTAGCGTCTTCAAAGCCAGTATCGTCTAAAAATGAGGAGGTTGCCTGATGAAAGCAGTCAAAAAAATCAGCGGCACCGCGGCTGTAATCGAGAATGAAAATATTGATACTGACCAGATTATTCCTGCCGAGCATTTAAAAATTACTAACAAGTCGGGTCTTGGCAAACATCTTTTTTCTAACTGGCGTTACACCGCTGATGAACAGGAAAACGCCGAGTTTGTGCTTAATAAAAAAGAAACCAGGCAGAGCAAGATATTGATTGCCGGAGATAATTTTGGTTGTGGCTCGTCAAGAGAACATGCTCCCTGGGCTTTAGTCGACTTCGGTATCGAAGTGGTCATTAGCTCGTCGATTGCGGATATTTTTCGCAACAATTCGATTAAAAACGGTTTACTACCAATTGTGATTGATACTGAGTCTCATCAATTTTTGTTAAGCCAAAATGCAACTGAGATCAGTGTTGATATTGAGGCGCAAACCATCGAAGCTGGTGGAAAAGTTTTCCAGTTTGAAATTGAACCATTTGCCCGTTATTGCTTTTTAAACGGGATGGATCAACTCGATTTCTTAATTAGCCACCAAGATAAAATTACAACCTTTGAAAACCAACAAACGAGGTATGAATAATGGGTTACAAAATTGCCTGTTTACCAGGTGATGGCATTGGACCAGAAGTTACGGATTCAGTTATTGAGGTCCTCAACGCAGTTGCGGAAAAATTCCAGCAAAGTTTTGAAATGTCGAAGTACTTAATCGGCGGTTGCGCAATTGATGCAACTGGAGAGCCGTTGCCTCAAGAAACCATTGACGCATGTAACAGTGCTGATGCGGTATTTTTGGGCGCTATCGGTGGCCCCAAGTGGGATGACCCTAACGCGAAGGTGAGGCCAGAACAAGGATTGTTGAAGTTAAGGAGCGAATTGGGTGTGTTTTCCAACATTCGGCCTTTAACGGTTTTTCCCAAGTTGCTGGATGCCTCTCCATTAAAACCTGAATTACTGAAAGACGTTGATTTTGTGGTTGTGAGAGAGTTAACCGGGGGCATTTATTTTGGCGCAAAAAACCGCGGTGAAGACTTCGCGACGGACGAGTGTCGCTATTCCATCCAGGAAGTTGAACGAATTACAAAGGTTGCCTGTGAAATGGCAATGCAGCGACGTAAAATATTAACCTCCGTAGATAAAGCCAATGTCCTTGAAACATCTCGATTATGGCGGGATGTGGTTAGCCGCTATGTTGCGGAAAACTACCCCGAAATTACGCTAGAGCATCAGTTAGTTGACTCTTGTGCGATGAAGCTGATTCAAAATCCATCACATTTTGACGTGATTTTAACGGAAAATATGTTCGGAGATATTTTGTCTGACGAAGCCAGTGTTTTAGCGGGTTCTATGGGGCTGCTAGCGTCTTCTTCACTAGGCCAAGGGGTGGGATTATTCGAGCCAATACACGGATCTGCCCCTGATATTGCGGGTCAGGGAATTGCAAATCCCTATGCTTCAATTTTAAGTGCGGCGATGATGTTACGCTGGTTAAATCTTACTAAAGAAGCTGACGCTGTCGAAAATGCGGTTCAGCAGGCAATTGCCAATGATGTACTAACCCGGGATCTTGATGCAACCAGTAGCGTAACAACGAAAGACGCAACCTTAGCAGTCATTGAATATTTGTAATTGGATCTAACCCTCTTCTTTTCTCATTTTAAAGAAGAGGGTCAATGTTTTTGATTGATGTTTTTCTTGAGTTGTATTTCCTAAGACGCAATAGATTGGTTAATGAAAAGAATTCCAAAACTTGGACATCCAGGAACGCTTTTCATAACTGGTTTTTACGCCACGGGCAATAAAAAATGGTGTGTAGAGCTTATCTTCTTCCATAATATGTTTGGTTAACCATTTTTTTAGAAAGTGCAGTAGCTCAAAACCAATGGCTTTTTTTCCGTTCATTACTTTCTCTCCCAGCATTTTTACTTCGTTGAGCAACAATTCATGGTGTTTCTTATGCTCATCATAGTCGGGATAACCGAGTATTCGCATTAAACTCTCTTCCACAGCAAAATGCACTCGAGTGTATTCTAACAATCGTCCAAGAATTTCTTTCGCGTCTTCGTTGCCGTGTTGGTGTACGATAGCGTTATATAGCTGGTTGAGTAAATTGACCAAGACTTTATGTTGTTCGTCGATTTCCTGAATTCCAACGCTCAGTTCGTCGGACCATGTGACTAACATTGATTGTTTATCAATCTTTCTTGTATGTGTTGACATGATGAGCCTTTATTGGGTTGTTGGCTTTTCAAAATGAGATATATGAAACAGATTACTCATTTTGAAAAGTGTATTAAGAGAGTGGCGAAAGCATATCTTTTTAGTGGTTGTTGACAATGATTTGGATCAATTCAACGAGCTGAATTTTAGTTCTGTCGAGCTTTCGTTTATCGTTTTGAGGAGATTGAAATGCCGGGAAAATATCCAGATAAAATAAAAGCGTTGCCGCTTTTTGATGGGCGCTTTGACGCATATAAACTTGAAGCCAAAGGCAGTGACGTTTTATTCGCTTCATATCCACAAGGAACTTCAATTCCAGAGCACTCACATGAAACCGAAAATTATGGTGTGATTACGCGCGGCGAGCTAACTTTAACCATGAATGGCGAGGTAACAAAGGTTGGTGTCGGGCAGTGGTATCACGTTCCTGCAAATGTTGAGCATTCCGCCTATTTTGAATTGGAAACTGACGAGATTGAATTTTGGTTTTACCCTGAACAATAGTGTTTAGATAAATCAATATTTCCGTATTTTGACCCGCTTTTATAACTGATGGCAAAATAAATTATGACTAAAGATGATGTGATTGACTCTCTCAATTTAGTACCACACCCGAATGAGGGAGGATACTATCGAAGAACTTATGAGTCGAAAAGAAATATTAATGGAGATGATGGCCTTCCCAGAAAACTATTAACTTCCATTTATTATCTATTGACCAGCGATAGTCCGATTGGACACCTCCACAAAAATTGTTCTGATATTGTACATTTTTATCATTTGGGGGCCTCTATCGAATATCTGATTATTTCGCCCGATGGTAAAGTTGAGAAGAAAATACTGGGACCCGATATTGCTAACGGTGAGACACCACAACTCGTTGTCAAAGGAGGTTATTGGAAGGCATCTCAACTACATCACGGTGATTTTGGTTTAATCAGTGAAGCTGTTGCGCCAGGGTTTGAATATAAAGACAACGAAGTCGCGACGACTGAAGTAATTAATCAACTATTCCCCGAGCTTGTTTCCAGTGTCGGACAATTTATTAAGTGTGAAAAAACTAGCAGGGAGTTTTCTATTTTATTCGAATTCTGACCTTCTAGTTGTACACAGGTTGATTAGTTGAACCAGTATTAATTTAAGTTGATTTTGGTTTGTTGACTAGCGATTGTTTTTATTTTCCCTCGATAATTTTTTCGACACAAGAGTATTTTCAAAAAAGTGAGAAAGCCATGAATAAAACAACTAGTTGGAAAGCTGTTGCGGTAATGCCGACCTTAGGTGTTACCGATCTTGAGGTGATGACCCACTACTATTTGAGTCTCGGGTTCGAAGAGCGTTGGCGCTATCCTGATATTGAGCCGGTTACACACATTGGAATGACATTCGGCGAAGTGACATTGATGTTTTATCTTTGTTCAAACTCAGAGGTAGAGAAGCAAAATATTTATTTTATCATGCAGGATATTGCAGGGTATCACCAGCATGTGAAAGATATCGTTCCAAAAGTAGAGCCATTGTGCGATGCAGATTATGGCATGCGTGATTTTAGCATTGCCGATCCATGGGGCCATCAACTAAACTTTGGTGAAGCTTATTGAGTTGTTTATTTGACGGCGCCGTTGAATCTATTAATGAATGAAGAGCAAATCAAAATTTGAAGTGCTCGATTAGTCATATTACTAATATTGATCTTTGTATTTCAGAATCCTGCTTATTCTACGAGTTGAAATACTGCTTTGATTCTCGCATTAATGGTAATAGTACCGTGTGCTATCGGTTGAGATTCGGCTGATGCATCCATTGCTTGCATTCTACTACCAACATATGGGCGAATTGGATTGCTCCCTTCCTCTTCAATCACTAAAACTCGGCCAACTTTGTTTTTCAAAGTACGTGCAAGTTTTTCAGCTTTTTTCTTGGCAACTAATAAGGCTTGTTGTTGAACTTCATTCTGGATCTTTTTGTATTTGGAATGACCGTAAGAAAAACCATTCATGCTGACATTGGCTTGTTTTACTAATGCCTTCCAGAGTTTTGAGTATTTATCGAGATCCCGAAGTTTAAAAGTAATCTGGCTGGATGCAAAGTATCCTTCGATAACCCACGATTGGTGTTTGTATTGCTTATTTTCACCAAATTGCATTTGAGTCGTTTGAATATCTTTAGCATCAATTTTGTGTTGTTTTAACAACCGCATGACTTCCCGTGATGTCTCCGCATGTTTTTTCGCCGCAAGAGGGAGCTCTTTTTCAAGCGTCTTGATGGCCAAGCTCCAGCTTAACTCGTCAGGTGAAATACTTTGGCTTGCGCTTCCCTGGACTGAAATATGGGGCTGGTCCAGCGATTGTGCGTTTACGCTCAACAGGCTTGTGAGGTTAACAATGACTAATAGGAAAAATAACTTTGTCAGTTTGGTCAGGGTAATTCTCATTGTGCTTGTGTTCATTTAAATAGCCCTCAGAATATTTTGCCGGTTGTTTTTAATTATCTCGATCGCATCACGAAGATAACGCATAGCGGTTTATCTACCTAATCTAGAGGTAATTTATTTTAATGTCGATAGCTATTAAAGCTTTTTGTGATATTAAGCCGATCGGGCAAGGGTTTGCCAGTGCTGATTTTAGCAAGATAGGGCAGGGGGCTCCTTTTATTCGTTGTATCGTCTCAGGTAAGTTGCAAAGCGAGGTGTATTATTTTTCGTTTTTCCACGAAAACGATAAGTTACTTTGCTACCGACCGGTGGAGGAGTTTGCCTTTCGTTCAAACTGAAGCCGCTACCAATTTTGAAACGGATACCATCTTGATTGACCACTTCAATTGCGCCTAGCAATCCCTGGTACTTCCCTTTTCCTGGAATATGGGCGAGCACTTCCGCTTCAGCATCATCAAAAGGTTTTAGTTTTTGCAAGTCATATGAGCGTTTTGCCTGATACAGAGAATCTCTTTTGTGCAACATCAAGCCTTCACCGCCTTTTGCGATAACAACCGCTAATGCGTTATCTAGCTCAGCCCGCGAGCTGATTATTTTTTGAGGAACAACGGCGAGATATTGACTGCGACTATCTTTTACCAGCGACTTTAGTTTATTCAGGCGAAATTCAAAGGTGGCGAGTTCCTTTGGCAGATCGAAAGCCATATATTTAATATGCTTCCAATCTTTTTCTACGATTGTTTTGCGGCGCACAATTCCTGATATCTTTTCGAACTGTTGACGACCTAACCAGAGTTCTCCGTCGATGGCAATTTTAGGAAATTTTTCAGTAAACCAGTCGGGTGTATGAATGGTTCGACCGCTGCGAGTAAGAAATTGTTCTCCATCCCAGTAGGCGCGAATTCCATCCAATTTTTCACTGACCAGGTAATTTTGCAGGTTGATCGATGGTTCAAATTGTTTTGCCAATAGTAACGGAGGGCTCAGTTCAAATTGCGTTGCGGCATAAAGTTCCGAGATGTTGGTCAGGCTAACTGGCAATAAACAATACGCTATCCCTAGCTGGTATTTTAGTTCCATTTTAGTGCGCTCCGTAGATGTCCATTCGGAATGTATTATTCACGCTTGGTGTCTATCTGGCTAGTAGAAGAGCGCCTTTTATTTTGTAAGCGATTTCTTAAAAAGTTATGCGACAGGGACTACATCGCGTAAGAAAATCAGATTGTCTTCTGTACTCGATTTCTTATCGAAATAATAACCGTCTACCGCAAAATCTTTTAATCCTTCAGGTCGGTCTATTCGGTTTTCGATTATAAAACGAGCCATTAATCCTCGCGCTTTTTTCGCGTAAAAGCTGATGATTTTATGCTGGCCATTTTTGAAGTCTTTAAAGTTTGCTGTAATAACTCGATGAGATAATAGTTGGCTCTTAACCGCTTTAAAATACTCGTTAGATGCCAAGTTGACGAGTACCGGTTGATCGTGTTTCGATAACTCTTTTTGTAGATATTGATTCAGTTGTTCATTCCAAAATTCGTATAAATTCTTGCCGCTGTTATTCTGAAAGCGGGTGCCCATTTCAAGTCGATAGGGTTGGATCAGGTCTAGTGGTCTCAAAACACCATAAAGCCCGGATAAAATACGTAAATGTTTTTGCGCAAATTTAAAGTCATCATTTTTCAGACTATCAGCGTCGAGCCCCTGGTAAACGTCTCCTCGAAATGCAAGCACTGCCTGACGAGCATTGTCGGGGGTAAATGGTGTACTAAATGCGGCATATCGGTCAAAGTTGAGCAGGGCTAATTTATCACTCAGTTTCATCAAGTTCGCGATTTCTTGCGGCGCTAGCTCTTTGAGCTGAGCAATCAGTTCTTTTGAGCGAGATAAAAATTGTGGTTGAGACTTCTGTTTGGTTGCCAGTGGCCCATCAAAGTCCAGACTTTTTGCAGGTGATATTACTGTAATCATTAATCTTGTTATCTGGTCGTCTATTGACAAAGGCGGTTAGAATAACAAAATTCTTTCACTATTGCCTGAAGGTTAAAAAAGCTATTATAGAGAAAAGCTATTATAGAAAAACTGACCATTCAATAAGACAGACGGACCAGGCAAAAAATAAATGACAACAAATCAATCCACTTCAACAAAAGGCCTATTGGCCGGTATCAAAGTTTTGGATTTAAGCCGTATATTGGCCGGGCCCTGGGCAACTCAGTTGCTTGCTGACTATGGTGCAACCGTGTGGAAAATAGAGAAGCCTGAATGTGGGGATGATACTCGTAGTTGGGGACCGCCGTTTTTGGAGCTGGGTGAAGAGCAAATATCGGCTTACTTTCTTTCTGCTAATCGGGGTAAATACTCTCTGGCAATTGATATCAGCTGTATCGAAGGGCAATCCATTATCAGGCGATTGGTCCGCGAGGCTGATATTTTGGTTGAGAACTTTAAAGTGAATGGTTTGAAACGCTATGGCCTGGATTACGAGTCACTCAAACAAATCAATCCTGGGTTGATTTACTGTTCAATTACTGGTTTTGGTCAAGATGGTCCTATGGCCGCTGCGCCGGGTTATGATGCCATGATTCAGGCAACCGGCGGTTTAATGAGTATTACTGGAAAACCTGATAGCGAGGGTGGGGAGCCGACAAAAGTTGGCGTTGCAGTAACAGACCTGATGACCGGTATGTATGCCTCCACTGCCATTTTAGCGGCGTTAAATCATCGAAATTCTGGCGGTTCTGGCCAACACATTGACTTGGCCTTGCTCGATACACAGGTTGCGATGCTGGCAAATCAGGCGATGAATTACCTGGTTAGCGGTAATCCTCCCGAAAGAAAAGGCAATGGCCATCCGAACATTGTTCCATACCAGACATTTAAGTGTCAGGACGGTTTTATCATGTTAGCGGTAGGTAACGACCGTCAATTTTGTTCGACATGTAATGTATTAGGGATCCTTGAGGTTAGTGAAGACACGCGGTTTACAACTAATGCTAATCGAGTCATTCATCGAACTGAGTTGATCTCGATTTTGGAGCAAAGGTTTGCTGAAAATAGAAGAGACTTTTGGCTGGCTGAGCTTTCGCGAGAAGGTGTTCCTTGTGGTCCGGTTAATAATGTTGCTGAAGCGATGGCGCACGAACAAATACAACATCGCAATATGAAAATAGAAATCGCCGGCGATAATGACATTCAAATTCCGTTAGTGGCAAATCCGGTACAGTTTTCCGATGTAGATATTAATTATCGAGTTCCGCCGCCTAAATTGGGAGAGCACACTGAAGAAATCTTGCGAGATGTACTCAATGTCGATGAAGACGAACTGGACAATTTGAAGAAAAGTAACAGCATTTCCTGAAAAGCGTTTGGTGTTATTTCTAGACTTGTAATCTGACATTGACTTGTAATCTGACATTATTCCAAATTCTGATAGATTAATGCGCGTGGTGTCCTTGTCCTACTGGTAGATTTTTCAGCAGTTCTTCGATACCTGCGTTGAGTTGTTGTTGACTCTCGTTATAGTCTGATACCTCGCGTACCGCAGTGATTCGAAATATGGGTTTTTTGGTATGATTGTCGAGAACATTGATCACTAACATTGCTTGTTCTTTCGCATCTGGAATAAAGTGCTCAAAATTATTCTGTTGACCTTCGATAGCTTCTAACGCCAAACCTTCTTCGACTTTTAGTCCAAGTACATATTGAACGTCGAGATCAGTGTTTTTCGATTTTAACTCCAGTCCGCGATTAGTAAATACGCCAATTAATGCATTGTTAATTTTTTTCTTAGTATCGGGGTGCTTGGCTCTAACGGTTAACGGCGTAATGCTAAAGGTGCTGTAGTGATCAAATGGGGCACTATCATTAATGATAAATTCGCTCTCGTGTTGGGCATTTTCTGGTTTGTTACCGTCTTCTAAACGGAATTTAACGCGTAAGTTATTGGCTGAGTCTGCTTTTCTGAGAGCCTCCTGACGAGATATTTTCCCTTGAGTAACCAGTTTGTAAAGTGCATCATCGAAGGTGCAATTAACGCGTCCTTTAGAACGAGCCATGGCATCTTTAACTTCGTCAACTCTATCGCCTTCAATTAATTTTTGAATAAATGGGGTGTTGATCATAATTTCAACTGCTGCAACCCGCTTTTGCTCCATGCCAAGGCAAAGTCGTTGGGCGATAACTGCATTCAGGTTGAGGGCCAGATCCTGAAGGATAATCTTGTGCGCATCTTCAGGAAAAAAGTTAACAATCCGCTCCAGTGCCTGATTAGCATTGGTCGCGTGTAATGTGGCCAAGCATAAATGACCCGTTTCCGCGTAGGTTAACGCATGTTTCATGGTTTCTTTGTCGCGGATTTCACCAATCAAAATCACATCGGGCGCTTCTCGCATTGCATTTTTCAGGGCTATCTCGTAGGAGTCTGTATCCACGCCGACTTCCCGCTGGTTGACCAGCGATTGCTTATTTTTATGAATAAACTCAATAGGATCTTCAATGGTTAAAATGTGCCCCGCTTGATTGTTATTTCGATAGTCAATCATTGATGCAAGGGTTGTTGATTTTCCTGTGCCGGTGGCGCCGACCAATAATATCAACCCTCTCTCTTCGAGAATAAGTTCTCTTAGTATCGCAGGTAGCCCGAGCTCGTCGATGGAAGGTATTTTCTTTTTGATGTAGCGGATCACCATGGCCGGCTCGCCACATTGTTGAAAGACATTAATACGAAAACGCCCAATTCGATCCAGTTTCAGCGAAATATTGAGTTCTCGTTTTGCTTTAAATTCGGCGACATCTTTCTCTTTCAGGATTGAGTAAATCAGTTTGTGGTTCTCGTCACTATTCAAGGGTTCTTCCCTGACAGGTCTCATCTTGCCTTCGACCTTGATCAGCGGTGGTGAATCGACGCTGATAAACAAATCTGAGGCTTGGTTAACAACCATACTACCGAGTAATTCAATGAGATCCATAGACTATCCTTACGCCTTTTTATGGCATATTTTTATCGATATTCGCCTATAAAATATAGCGCTTTTCTGGTGATTTATCATATTTAGTCCGCTTATTCGCTGCGCAGAATTATTTCGAAACGATTTTTTTCACACCGACGCAAGACGGGTTAAACCGGGTCTGGCATATTTGCGGTCTAGTAACGCTAATTCGCGTTGGACTGATTTGAATTCCAAAAGTCATGTTACTATAGTTAAGTTTAGGATGTAGCTTTTAAAGATTTGTTAATAAGGGATACAGCGAGGAGGGTGTCTGTGCTGAACAAACAGTCCATTGCTGAAGTATTACAGCTATTGCTTCCACCGGAAGCTGAAGTGGAGTTTGATTTTGATAGAGAAGGTTTTTTCGCCAGTTTTTGTTGGCTTTTAAATAGCGATCCGGAAAGGCCTTTTAAGCGTTCGAAGAAGGTACACTTTATTATTACTCGGGAAGCGCTGGAAGATTTTAAGAATGTTGGAAATAAAAATGAAGCTCGATTACAGCTAGATTTTGAAACCTATATTAATCATAAATTAGATTTATTTGACCCTAACCACAATGCCCCCGAAGGTGTAGCACCACCGGTTGAGAAGTGGGTGATTGACTCGTTGTTGTTTATTGAAGCTTTGGAGAAGCTAAAAGGCGTCAAACGGCCAATATTTTGAGTTAACCGCCATTTTAAGTTGACCAATACTTAATAGTTAACCGATATTCTAAATTGACGTGAATTCTATGCAACAGGTTTGACCATATGGGAATGGTGGCTTACTCGTGCTGCCGGTTAACTCCCTGTCAATGAAGCGTCTAACTGACTCGATGCGGCCGATTAGCCTCGATAGCCAACGATTTGATAACCTCCAGCTATGATTAACCAGCAAAATCATCTTTAATATATTTACTCGCTATAACTCCGCTATTTTAAAAGATCTTATTAGCGGGTATATTAGATGGCCATTTAGACGGCCAATTGAACCTTCGATTAATACCTGCAGCTCGTGTGTCGATGAGGGGTTATTGGTTAGTTTGATTTAGGGCAACATTTGATTCGAGGCTGATAAAGATGCCGTTAGTGGCGTTTTCCAAATTACCGACATTTCAACGCTTAATGAATGAGCACCACGACGTGCTGCCACTTGAAAAAGCGACTCATCAGGATATCAGGGAACTCCACGTGGGACTTCTCAACATGATGCCGGACGCTACTTTGCAGGCGACAGAGCGTCAATTTATGCGACTGGTTGGAGATTGTAACCAAATCGTCCAATTTTATGTGCATCCTTTTACCTTGCCCTCGATTGACCGGTCTAGCGAAGCGCAGCAATGGATTGATGACTATTATCAGGATTTTGAATCTATCAAAGAGAATGGTTTGGATGCTCTCATTATTTCTGGCGCAAATCCGATATCTGACTCCCTTGAACAAGAGGCTTTTTGGCCGATGCTTACTGAAGTCATCGATTGGGCCAAAGATAATGTAACCTCAACGCTATGTGCCTGTTTGGCGACTCACGCGGTAGTGCAATATCTTTATGATATTAAAAGGCAACCACTGCCGGAAAAAAAATGGGGAGTTTATCAGCACAAACTCACTAAAATTGATCATCCGTTAACTCGTCACACCAATACTCGGTTCGATGTGCCCCATTCCCGTTACAACCAGATCACCCGAGAACAATTAGACCAGCAAGGGGTAATTACTCTCGCAGAAAGTGCTGAAGCAGGCGTACATTTAGCTACCAGTAGCGACGGAATTCGGTTGGTCTTTTTTCAGGGCCACCCGGAATATGATGATTTTAGTTTGCTTAAAGAATACAAGCGTGAAATTGACCGTTGGCTTTCTGGGCAACGAGGCGATTATCCGCCATTTCCACAAAACTACTTTAATCCTGTGGTTGAGCAAAGGCTTATCGACTATCGAGAGCAGTTAAAGTCCTCTAAATCAACTGATTCGGAGTATCCCGCATGGCCTGAAGAGTGGCTAATGGAGCACTTGGATAATACCTGGCGCGATACTGCGCTATCGACATTCAATAATTGGCTGGGGCTTGTTTACCAGCTGACGAATAAGAACCCGAAATTACCTTTCATGGACGGAGTAGACCCCGAAAATCCCCTGGCAAGCCTATAGGAACTTCTCGGCCGGCTTGTAGGTCTCACCAGTATGAACTAATCTTAAATAATGGAAAACTGATCTGTTATTGTTATGTCGTCCATTTTATATGCTGAAAATTCTAGCTGCGGAGAAACCAAAGCACCATACAATCAATAGGTTATTTTTCCACAATCGTTTTTCGCTGGTTATTGAACGGTCACTATCTCACGAAAGGGGGGCAAGGTGGATAAACAACAAATGGCTGAAATTCTGTATGAAATTCGCACCGAACTTGCTGGGAACGAAAAAATCGAACATCATCAACGCCAACTCATGGAAGCCCTGGCCGGAGAAATTGAAGAGAGAATAGGAAGTCCGGAAGTTGATATGAGCGGCGATCAATTTTTACTCACTCGCCTTAAAGATTTGGCAAAAGATTTTGAGGCGGAACATCCTAAATTTACAAACATTGTCGGCCGGCTTTCGGATCTGCTCGCGCGAATGGGAATTTAGTTTTTATTTCTACCAATATCAAAAGTTAATCAAGTTAATTTAACAGTTTGTGAACTGGTTAACTTGAGACTGAGTGGTGTTTTTCTACAATAGATGTCAGAAATATCGCACAAGAAAAAAAGATATTTCTTGCTACAAATTTATTTTGTTCGGTGTAAGATGCCGGCTGTTAGTAAAGCTAATAAACACAGAGCATAAGGTATGCGTAGAGACGACAAAAAACAATATCAATTTAATCGTTCCGAAAGATTTTATGTCACAGATTCTGGATGGTATTTCACAATTCGACAAGGCGCTGCTTTCGGTCCTTACGAATCCAGAAACATGGCTGTGAAAGGGCTTAACGCTTTCATCGATCTACTCAAGGCCTGAGTGACTTTTCAATCGCCCCCACTTCAGATGAGAACGCTGGAGATGCTTGGGAACCCTCTGGATAAAAGGTTTTATCTCTTCCCGCTTTAACTTTTTCATTACTTATTTTTTACCACAGGTTTATTCTATTCTAACCTGGTTTAGATTCATTGTTTTTGTTAATAATAGTTTTGTCGACAAAATAAAAACTCCAATTAATTTTGAACGAAAAATTTTTGTAGTGATAGGACCACTTTACTTTGCTCCCGAAAAATACAAATATTTAAGGTAATCCTATTCTACGAAAGATGGTGTAGTTGTTTTTTTCGTTTCTCGTTTTTATTTACCGAATCTGTCATTAAAAAGTGATGATAAATTTTTTCTGTATTTAGTTATCAATCTTAACAAAAGTTTTGTGCCAATATTTTTGTTAATTTAAGACTAATAAAACTGTAATTTTCTCGACTGGAATGACTCCTTAATATTGCTAATAGTTTGTTGTAGGCAATCAATTAATTTGATTGTGAATAAATGGAATTAAGGGGAAGTGTAGTGAGCTATTATTCTAAAAAAGAAAGTTCGAAT
>NZ_ML660161.1:0-235111 GCF_007004725.1 Aliikangiella coralliicola
ACAAATCTTATGACCCGTTTGGCAAACCGAGGAAAGGCAATCTGGAAAGTGTTGAACCACCGACTTTAAGAGACGTGGCTTATCAGAGTGGTTTTATTTCAGAACCGGATGATTTAAAACTCGAAACGAGAAGAGGCTTTACTGACCATGAGCATCTGGATGATGCGCAGTTGATTCATATGAATGGCAGAGTGTATGACTATAACGCTGGCAGGTTCCTCAGTGTTGACCCTTTCATACAATCTCCGGGTAACAGTCAGAGTATGAATCCCTATTCTTACATTATGAATAATCCACTCGCAGGGACGGATCCGAGTGGTTATAAGGCAAATTGCGGTGGTGTATATGATATAAATTGTGTTGATCCAACAGAGCAATACTATGCAGGTCTTAAAGCATTTGTATCCTCGGAAAAACACAATGGCTCTGCTTGTAAAGTTGGGACATGTGGTGGTCAGGCAGCTATGAAAGCAACAATAAATATTCTCAATGTGGAAGACATTAAAACCTCATTAAGCGAAAAAGAAGCTAGAAAACTTGGGGAGAGAATTGTTAAACTAATTTCGACTGGAGGGACTAGAAAAGTTATTAGTTTGAATGAGGCTGGCAACAGTCAGAATAACCAAGGAAATAATGAGGCTGGTTTTTGGGAAAAGGCTGGCAACTGGTTAGGTGGAAAGGGATATGTTTCTGACTTACAAGTTCAGAAAGATATGGAAGCTCGTTGGGGAAGTCCTGGTGGGTGTTCAAGTGATTGCATTGACAAGGAGTATATAGAGCAATATCAAGAATATGCCGAAATGGCACTTGGTGGGGCTTCATTCGGGCCGATTGTAGTTTCTTCCGGACAAAGAAGTATTGCTGCCTTTCGTATTAGTCGTGGTGGGAAAACAGAACCTTTCCAATATTTTGGCGGAGATGGTCACACATATTTGCTTGGAGAAATCAGTGAAAAAGGAATTGTTTCCTTTGATATACAGGCCGGGAAAAGCATAAGAGGAGGGGATTTGTTCAAAGTAATGATGAAGCATTTTGGTGGAAATGTTAAGGGTGTTGAAGGGTATTGGGTTGGTGGAACTAATCTAGATAGAGTGAACAAGCTAACATCTCAAGGCGTATCACTTAAAGATGCTGTTCATAAGACTTGGACTGCTAATCAAGCATCTAAATATGGCTTTAAATCAGGTAAAGTCGTATCTAGTTATGGCGAACATGGAAATTATCAAATGGTAAATGTTGTGTTTCAGTAAATTATCAGGTGGATAACATAATGAATTTGAACTACGACTTGATACAAGAACTTCGCCATATGAATGGCGAAAATGCTAGTATTCTAGATATGGTAAAAAGAATAAAAAAAATTCACGGAGAAGAGTATATTAAACTCTATTGTATGCAGTATTTAATGGAAGCATTTAACTTAACTTTACGTGAAGTTCAAGCTGTTGGAGGTTTTAAAGAGCTAGGTGGGGAGCTTGAAGATTGTGTAGTGTATGAACTTATGTCTCTCACAATTGAAAAAATAAAACGTTCAGCCTAGCCGAGCAAGGGGAGCAGAACAATTGCGACTAACGATGGCTGTAAAAAACAAATAAGGGGTCAAGCCTATCTTATAATAAATAAGCTCGAAGCCTTGTTCAGATGAATCAGCAAGTAGCCTCGATGAAAATCGAGGTTTTCTTAGCGCGTGTGAAATAGCTGACTCATTTGATAAGTTTTGTTGTTTCCAATTTTCTGTAAAGTTTGTCCCTTGATTTCCTAAACTCAATCAAGGTTACCTAGCTGGAGTTAATAGAAGCCAATTTAATACTTGGAAAAGCAACTATTGGAAACATAGAGCAGATGATTTTTAAGGTAGGTAGCGATGAGTGAATTTTCTTGTGAAGAAGTAAAAAAATTAATTAATTTAAATCTTGGTATTATTGAGCTTGGTACGTCAAAAGATGCTGTTGATGTCCGTTGGTTTGAAGAAGCTGAAAAAATTCTTGGTGTGAAGTTGACGGAATCATATTTATGGTTCTTAAGAAATTATTCCGGTGGAGAAATTGGCGGTGAAGAAATTTATAGCATATATGGGGTGGACTTTGAAACAGTTAACGGTGGAGATATTGTTTATCACCATATAGTTAATCAAAGAAGCGGCTTAACTAAACCAGATCATATTGTAGTTTTGGAAACGGATTTAGGCGAGGTGTTTTTCTTTGATTACTCTGAATTTGATGGCAAAGAATGTCCTATAAACTTAAGGTTGCCATCGGGTGACGTAGAGCATTACGCTAAAAACTTTTATGAGTTTTTGCAAAGACGGATAGAAGTTTTTTCATGACGATTATAGGGCTGTAGCAGGTAGCCTCGATGAAAATCGAGGTTTTCTTAGCGCGTGTGAAATAGTCGGCTTATTTGCTAAGTTTTGTTGTTTCCAATTTTCTGTAAAGTTTGTACCTTGATTTCGTAAACTCCATCAAATCTACTTAGATGGATTTACCCAAATGATATCTAGTGTAGTGTTTAAATGATAGAAAAAAATAACTTAGTAGTTAAGTATTACAATCTCAAAATGTTTTTAACAACAGATTTGAATACATTTATGAAAGTATTGATCAATGAGTACGGGGCCATTTTTAACGTAGAATATAGAGAGATGAATGAAAATGAACAAAGAGAATCAAGTTACATTCAAGATGGTATAACTTTAGTCAAAGATCGTTTTTGGCTTTTAGAGTCACTGGTAACTTCGACTAAAAGAAGAAAAGATCTAGAAGCTAAAATTATTGACGAGGGGCAAAAGTAAAACTCAAAAAGCGAGCTGTAGGAATTGTATGAGGCCAGATGATTTTGTCAGAATGGTTGGTAGTTTTAAGCCTTCGCTTGAAAAACTAGAGCTAGAAGGGCTTTCTAAAATTGAAGCAAAAGAGTTTCAAAAAAGCTATGAAGTGCCCAAGAGAGAAAAACCTTTGCAAATGAATCTAGAAAATGAATTTAGCAATGAACTGTTTGGTTTCTATAATCTGTCTTCGCTAGAGATAGGTGCAAGTTTTTATAAGACAGGCAGGAAACATTATTAGTAAAAATTCAGTCGCATCTGCGTCCTATGCTCGATTACAGAAGCAGGGAACAGAATTACGATTTGTAAGCGATCCTGAAATGCCCCAAATGGGAATATTCGAAGGAGCACGCAATAGGATTACGATAAACACGGCTCGTCATTCTTCTGCAGAATCAAGGGGTCAAGCCTATTTTATAATAAATAAGCTCGAAGCCTTGTTCAGATGAATCAGGTGAAAACCCATATTGCCGGCACCGATTACACCTTAAAAACGCAATATGATGGCAATTATGGCCGGGTCAAAGTAAAACCTTAAGCGGACACTCTGCCTAATAAAAGTCTATTTTGCTAAACAGAGTGTTTTTTAATTTAGAAGCTAGAAAATATGGTTAGTTTTTAGCCGCGAGAGGATAAAATGGCACTGATTAATTGCGATAAACATGGGAAGCAAGGTGTAATCCACCTTTGCACACATTTACACAAACAATTTGAGAAAAAAACGGAATTAGATATCACACACCAAATAAAAAAGGATCTTTCTGGAATGACGATTTATTTGTGCGATGAGTGTGTAGATAAGAATAATCTAGAAAATATTGAAATATTAGATTTCGATGACTTACAGAAAATTGGAGATGATTTATGGCCGATTTGTGGGAAATGTTTAATTTAACACCTGAATTCGTACCATAAATATAGCGAGGTAGCCTTGATGGTAATCAAGGTTTTCTCAAAGTGGACTCTGTAAATTATTTTGTGTAACTGACAATTTAAATGTGGTCAATTAAGCGGTCTTCAAGCTCAATCATAAAACGATTTAAGGCCGCCTTCCAATTTCTGATAGACATTGTCCATAGTTTCGAAGCTTGCTCCACAATCTTAAGAAAAAATAAGTAGACACTCTACTTATAGTGGCTAATTTGGGAAAAAGAGGGCCTAACTAGTAGAATGAGAGGGATATAAAAATCAAATTTAGCGTGTTTTTTTAGTCAGCTGGTCAGTTTTTTTGGTTAAGTTTATCGATATGTTTTAGTATTTAAGATTTTGGCGCAATGGAATGCCTTCCTGTAATGGAATTCGAAACAGAATAATGGATGTGGTTAAGTCAGGCTTCAGATGTTGTTGAGTAAAGCAATTTAGCCGCGCTAATGCCTCGTAAACAACGCAGTTCTAATTGCCTGGCCTTTTCTCGAATTTTGGCGATGGGACCTACGACTCGGTAAAACTGTTTACCATAACTTTCAATCTGTTTGAGCCAGTGATTTTGTTGTAAGTTGAGTCGGTTTAGTACCGGTGAAATATGAGCTGGAATTGATGTCTTATCGGGATAAATAATCGACTTGCCTGCCCATTCAACTAATTCGGTATATTCCCTTAAGGTAATACTGAGTTTTCGCTCCCGAAGATGACCGGCCATAGTTTCAATGGCGAATTCTAGTTTTGATTCGTCAGTATGTGATTGAATACCATCAAGCCGCTGTTTGATAGAAGTATGGTGAGACTCTTCTAGTTTATCGGTGATTCTGGCTCTGATGGGATTTAAGTCTACATAAGCCATACAAGATAATACCGCGGCTTCGTCTAATAATGCCTGAGAATGAAATCTTCCCTCCCAGAATCGACCGGTACAAAAATCCTCCTGATTACTGAGTTTCGCCAGCGGCTCGTTGAGTCGTCGCATAAACCAGGACAAACTTCCTAAGCGCTTACGATATTTTCTCAGTTTTTCAGGACTATCAATAATTATCTGTTTCTTGATTTCGCGAAGATGCCTATTTTCAGGCCGGTCAAGACGACTGGGATAGACTTGTAACCAACGCTCAGCGACTTCTTCATCAGTCCATCGCTCTGGCTCTATTGGGTCTAGATACAGCACAATATGATAATGGTTATCCATAATGGCATAGGCATAAATCTCAACCGAGAAGATTTCGCATAAAGCAAAATAAATAGACACTCTGCTTATAGCGGTTGATTTGGTAAAAAGAGGGCCTAATTAGTAGAATGAGAGGGATATAAAAATCGAATTTGGCGTGTTTTTTTGTCAGCTGTTCAGTTTTTCGGCTAAGTTTATCGAAGTGTTTTAGTATTTAAGATTTTGGCGCAATGGAATGCCTTCCTGTCATGGAATTCGAAACAGAATAATGGATATGTGGTTAAGTCAGGCTTCAGATGTTGTCGAGTAAAGCAATTTAGCAGCGCTAATGCCTCGTAAATAACGCAACTTTAACCGTCTGGCTTTTTCTCTGATATTATCAATGGTCCCAACAACTCGACAAAACTGTTTGCCGTAGTTTTCGATCTGTTTGAGCCAGTGACTTTGTTGTAGATTAAGTCGCTCTAATACTGGTGCA
The DNA here is from genome assembly GCF_007004725.1 of Aliikangiella coralliicola. Taxonomy (GTDB): domain Bacteria; phylum Pseudomonadota; class Gammaproteobacteria; order Enterobacterales; family Kangiellaceae; genus Aliikangiella; species Aliikangiella coralliicola. The sequence continues at coordinate 5,401 of NZ_ML660161.1, forward strand.
ATATGAGCTGGAATTGATGCCTTATCGGGATAAATAATCGACTTGCCCGCCCATTCAACTAATTCGGTATATTCCCTTAAGGTGATACTGAGTTTTCGCTCCCGAAGATGACCGGCCATAGTTTCAATGGCGAATTCTAGTTTTGATTGGTCAATATGTGATTGAATACCATCAAGCCGCTGTTTGATGGAAGTTTGGTGAGACTCTTCTAGTTTATCGGTGATTCTGGCTCTGATGGGATTTAAGTCGACATAAGCCATACAAGACAATACCGCGGCTTCGTCTAATAATGCCTGAGAATGAAATCTTCCCTCCCAGAATCGGCCTGTGCAATAGTCTTCCTGATTACTGAGTTTCGCCAGTGGCTCATTGAGTCGTCGCATAAACCAGGACAAACTTCCTAATCGCTTACGATATTTTCTCAGTTTTTCAGGACTATCAATAATTATCTGTTTCTTGATTTCGCGAAGATGCGTATTTTCAGGCCGGTCAAGACGAGAGGGATAGACTTGTAACCAACGTTCAGCGACTTCCTCATCAGTCCATCGTTCTGGCTCTATTGGGTCTAGATACAACACAATATGATAATGGTTATCCATAATGGCATAGGCATAAATCTCAACCGAGAAGATTTCGCATAAGGCCAACATTTGCTTTTCTAACCAGGCTTTACGATAGTCGAAACTCCGGCCGGTATCTTTATCGAAACCGCAGAGGAAAGCGCGTCTGACACAGCGATTGGTACAGTGATAAAATCCGGGCGTTTCGTTATCGACCAGGTTCCTTCTGGCAATGGCCATAATTTTCTTCCTTGAATGATTAGGCAAATATTTTGGGATCAAAGCTCGAATGTTTCAATGCCCACAAGCTGATAGAGTTATCAGTGAAAGACAATTTCGATTGTGAGAGAATGACGATGACTCTAGTGTCTGATAAATATCGAAATCATATACAAAGCAAATCAGGAGCGAAGGAATGAAGTGTTTTTTAACGATGTCTTTAATATTAATTTTTTGTGGAAGCGCTCAAGGAGAGGTTGGCCACGAAATTGTTGTTACTGGTTCGAGACTCAGTAGCGGTGATTACTACGATATGCCAGCAGTTACCATCAAAAGAAAGGCTGATTTTTTAGTTCAACGTATTCGGTTAATAAACGATAGTAGATCTCCAAAGCTGAGAAAGAAGGAAATCATAAAGACTATAGATAACTTGTTGAAGGCTTCTAGAAAAAATGATGATATCGAACTTTCTTATGGCGAAGGCTTTCTGGTACCCGTTAATTTAAACGATGATTCGCTTCAGTTAATAGAAGATCATAAGCGATCTGATACTAGCTATGTAAATATTTATGTCAAAGTAGTATTAGATGAAAGCCGCTCCTCAAAACAACAAATCTCAGAGTTGCGATCATTTATTGCCGATGCGAAGTTGATTAGTCGTACAGAAATAGAGTATTTAGGTGATATTGGTTTAAGCATTGTCAGTCCTGAACAATATCGGTACGAAATACTTAAAAAGATCTCTGCGGAGAACGATAAAATAAAAAAGCTTGTTGGTGGTGATTGCACGATAAAAATTGGAGGACTTGAAGGTCGCGTAGAGTGGGAGCGCTCAGATGTAGCAGAGCTAACTTTGTATATCGCTTATGCGACCGAAGTTTCGTGTAGTTAGTCTAGCAGTTCAGATTGGTATTCATATCTAGTAAACAAATAACAGGTTAGGTCGCGTTTTTAATAATTAAGCTCAAACTTTTTTCTGAAATCGTCGGCCAGACACATTTTTCTACGAAGTTATAAAGTGCTCATGGTGCGTTTGCCAATATACACTTTGGAGCAAGGGGGAGACTGTAAATAATAATGTGTAACTATACCCTATCAATATGGTGAAAATGCCAAAGAGCTTTCTTCATCTACCAACCCTGATGGTTTTCAACCAACAACTACTTCTGGCCGCCAGGAGTTTTTGCCAAACTATCAATTCGCTTTTTTATAAATACTGCTTTAGGATTAAGCTGAAGCGCCTTCTCATAAGCTTCACGGGCTTTGGCATTATTTCCTTTTGCTTGATAGGCTGCACCCAATGAAAAAAATCCGAAATATGAATCAGGAAAGTACTGGCTGTTGGCTTCAAGTAATTTCACCGCGTCGTCATGACTTTGTGGTTGGCTTAACTGAGATTGAGCAAACATTGGCAATACATTCTCGCTAAAATCAAAAGTATGACCGCCATAGTATTTCTTGCGAAGTTCCGCATAGGAATTAATTACACCGGAAATTCCTTTTTCAGCGAATTGCTCTGAAAGCACATCTTGAATCAGTCGTGGCTTTTGTTGTCCTCGATGACAAGTCACACAGCGAATTTCAACTCGGTCAGCTGCAGCTATTTGATCAAGCTTTCGAACTTCTACTTCATTAAGCTGCTTAACCATTTTTAACATGATCCGGGCTTTCTTTTTTAGAGCTTTGTCATCGGCGGCGAAATCGTATGTTTGCAATGGTTTGTTGGCTTCGCCAACATGGCAGTGGTGACAACGTAACCCGAGGCCAAGGGTTATCGACTTCATTTTTTCGGCTAATTGTTCTGGTTTTATATCTTTGGGTAAAACTTTTAAATTCTTGGGAGAAGAAAAAATACTTTTTCTTTCTGCCGCAAAATTGTTCTCAATTAGTAGTGACAAAAAAATAAACAGACATACAAAAACGGTTTTAAGTTGCATGAACCAGCCTCCTGTCGCGTAAATTAGGCTCCCCTATTCTGCTTTACTTTAATAGAAACAGCTTCTTTGAGGTTGGAGGTTTGGTTAAAGTATTGTCAGGAAACTGTCAAGATTTGCTTGTAGAACAACATCATTTGTTGGATTTCGGCTATTATAAAGGATGGCTCAGAAGGTATTCAGAATGAATCAAAAGACACCTGCCAATTCACATCAATCTAAAATACTACGTGTTTTATTGGTCGTGAATTTTTTATTAATGGTAACGCTGGGTTGGCAAGCCCTTACTGCTATTTTACAGCAGCGAAACCTGGTGGGGAAAATGCTCCACGAATATGCTGAACTGGCAGCAGAAGAGTTTTCGCGCAGGATTATGGCGGATGTCGGTTACAAAGGCTATTTTTCTCAAATGAATCTATGGCGAGATTCGGTTGAACTGGTTACTTCAAATAAAGATGAAATCGCTCGGTGTCCTTTAACGTCACACCCTTTATTATCGAGTGCCTCTCTAGGAAAAAAGTTTTTCTTAGTTGAAAACAATGAACTAGTCGTTATCTCAACGCTCTGCAATAAAGTTGAGTTCGCCCCCGCTATTGCTGATAAGCTAGTAAATTTTAACCGAAACGAACTCGCCGAAAAGCCGTTTGCCTTTATCCATACTAATTATTCAGGTACGCCGGTAACATTAATTGTCACTCAGTTTAAAGAGAAAAACTTACTGGGCTTCCAGGTCAACCGTGAAAGCTTAAGACGACTGTTACAATCATCTTTCGATAAATCTTCATTGCTCCCGGAAGTTATAGCCAATGGCAAGGCAACCAACTCCATAATTCTTTTATCGATGGTTGACCACACTGGGGACCTTCTTATCGGCGAAAAGATTAATCACAATTATGATGTGGCTACCAAAATACTCGCAGATGAATATAGCGGAATTTTTCGAAATCATCAGATCCGTGTCGCAATTAAAACTGACAATATAGAGGAACTGATTATTGGCGGCCAACCTGAGGATAATTTGCCAGTTATTTTAGCGACTATGATCATTTTAATCGTGATCTTTATCGTTACTTTTATTCAATTACGTAAAGAACAACAACTAAGCCGTTTAAGAGAAAGGTTTGTTGCTGAAGTCTCACACGAGCTAAGGACACCTTTAACTCAAATCAGAATGTTTGCTGAAACTCTGATAAAGGGGCGGGCAAGAAATGAGGAGGAATCGCAACACTATCTTCAAGTTATTAATCGCGAATCAATCCGGTTGAATCATCTCGTTGAAAACATTTTAAGATATTCCAGCAGCGAAAATACTGGTGAGCTGAAACTAACCCAATTAGCAATAGTGCCTTTTCTTAATACAATTATTGAGGAAATCAATCCAATTCGAATCGCTAAAAATGTTGCAGTTAAATGTGATCTAGAATCTTGCGAAATTGCAATACATAAAGATAACTTTCGCAGGATTATTTTGAATCTGCTGGACAATGCCATCAAATATGGGCCAGACCGGCAAACGATCGAAATAAAAGGACAGATAATTCAGCGTTCGGGTAAAAGAACCTATCGATTAACAATCAATGATGAAGGGCCGGGCATTCCTTCGAAGTATCATACCAACATCTGGCAAGCTTATTACCGGCTGCCTCGTGAAAGTAATCAGGCGATCGCGGGGACTGGAATAGGTCTATATTTGGTAAAGCGATTAGTCACCGAAATTAACGGGTCTATCAAGCTTAAAAATCGAGAACCTAATGGATGTTCTTTTCTGTTGGAACTCAACCTGGATAATTCATAACATTATGACGGAAATATTGATCATTGAAGACAATAAAGATCTTGCTCTGGGCCTGAAAAATAATTTTGAGATAGAAGGCTATCAGGTAACATCTGCTACTGATGGTCTTGCTGGTTTGGCAGCGCTGGAAGTGTGTACGCCGGCGATAATTATTCTGGACTTGATGATGCCCAATATGGATGGTTTTGAATTTCTTAAACGAATAGAAAAATTAACCATTAAACCCATGATACTGATATTAAGTGCGCGAGATACAGAAATCGATAAGGTGAAGGGGTTAAGGCTCGGCGCCGATGATTTTGTGACTAAACCATTTGGGTTAATGGAGCTTGTTGCGCGTGTTGAAGCATTAGTGCGTCGACAGAAAAAGATAGGTGATGAAGATTCGTCATCCCGTGCCGATGTGTTTTCAATGGAAGATGTGACAGTTTGCTTGCGGTCTCGTCGGGTATTAAAGCGAGGTGAAGAAGTGGAGTTGGCGCCAAAGGAATTTGATTTGTTGGTCAAGTTATTCGAGTCCCGCGGCGAAGTGGTATCCAGGTTAACTTTAATGCAAAAAGTGTGGGGGCATTCAGCAGCAGTGGAAAGCAGAACAATTGATACGCATATCGGTGAACTGAGGAAAAAATTGGAAGCTGATAGCGCTAACCCCAAAATTATCAAGACAGTTCGTAAGATAGGCTATCGAATTGATAATTAAACTTGGCTGACTGAAAGAGATTTTTATCAACAAGCGCGCTAAAAGCTGGCATACACATCCGATGGTGCTGACGCTAAATTGACAATTCCAGCGAATTAGTTTGCTTTCGGTTACAATGGCGTTAATTTTTATACTATCGATTAAGGCTTAGCCGTTGGAACTTTGGGTTATCTTTATTCTGGCCGGGCTTCTTGCTGGTTTTCTGGCCGGATTATTAGGAATTGGTGGGGGTTTTGTGGTGGTGCCGGTGTTAATCTGGGCGCTACCAGCTGCGGGGGTTAGCGTCGAACACGTTGCCCATTTTGCTATTGGCACTTCGCTGTTGTCGATTTGTGTTACTGCCATTTCATCAGCCCGTGCTCATCATAAAAAACAAGCTGTCGACTGGCGCTTATTTGCCATTATTGCGCCGGGGTTGGTGATTGGTTCATTGGCTGGCGCAGCGCTCGCTGCTGTACTGAGCGGACGACTGCTCATAATTGTCTTTGTAACCGGGGCGATATTGACCGCTATTTATCTGTTGTCAGGTCACAAGCCAAAGGCCCATCCAACGGAATCTCGCTGGCCTTTCTTTAGCTATGGCAATTTCACCGGTGTCGTTTCTGCCTTAATCGGTATTGGTGGTGGCTCGGTTTTGGTGCCTTTCCTGGTCTATAAAGGAAAATCGATGGTGCAATCGGTGGGAACCGCGGCAGCGTGCGGCTTTCCAATCGCCCTGTTTGGCGCACTCGGTTATGGTATTTCTGGCTGGCAGCAAAAAATCAATGTTGAATATTCTACGGGTTACCTCTACTGGCCTGCTTTTTTCGGGATTGTTGTTTTTTCAAGTTTAAGTGCGCCTTTGGGGGCCAAACTCGCGCATTTTGTTTCTGAGCAGCGTCTGAAACAAATATTCGCCGTATTTTTGTTTTTCACCAGCGGCCAAATCCTTTATAGTCACTGGTTTTAGAGTGTCTTGTTAACCGTTTTTCTAACAAGTTAAAAATCTAATAATTATTAATTAATGGTGTTGAGCATTCATGGAATTTCCAAATTTTGACCCGGTCATTTTTCAAATCTGGGGGCCTATCGGCCTCAACTGGTATGGGCTAACTTACCTGATGGGATTTGCCGGTGCCTGGTATATGGGGAAAGCACGCAGCAAGCAGCCTGGCAGCCCATTTACTGCAGAACAGGTGAGCGACTTTTTGTTCTATGGTTTTCTCGGCGTGGTGCTTGGGGGGCGTATAGGCTATGTCCTCTTTTACCATCTGGATTTCTTTATCGAAGATCCGATGTACCTGTTTAAGATTTGGGATGGTGGGATGTCGTTCCATGGAGGATTATTGGGAGTTCTGGTTGCCTTTTGGTACTTTTCGCGGAAATCAAAAACAACCTTTTTTCAAAGCGCCGATTTCTTCGTACCTATGGTGCCAATTGGATTAGCCACTGGGCGATTTGGTAATTTTATCAACGGTGAATTATGGGGGCGTGTTACTGATTTGCAGTCAACTCCCTGGGCGATGCATTTCCCTCACGACCCGGCAGGGGTTTATCGCCACCCCTCAATGCTCTATGAGTGTTTTCTAGAAGGCATAGTGCTATTCATCATTTTGTATATTTACAGTAAAAAACCAAGACCACCAATGGCAGTGAGTGGCCTGTTTGCCCTGGGTTATGGCGTGTTTCGATTTATTATTGAGTATTACCGAGAGCCCGATGCGCATTTAAAGGAGCTGGCTGAGTTTTTATCGATGGGGCAAATTTTGTCGCTACCCATGATCATTGGCGGTGCAATAATGATTTACCTGGCCTATAAAAAAAATGATCAGGTTGTCAAAACAGCCTAACTGTTAAAATCAATTATTGAGTGACGCCACACTGATATTTAAGCGGAACTCGATAAGCATTAGTAACTAAGATTAATTGTTGTGAGTAGTGAATGAAACAATATCTGGATTTATGTCATAAAATTATCGAACAGGGTGTCTGGGTCGAAAACGAACGCACTGGTAAACGCTGTTTAACTTTAATTAATGCTGACCTTGAATATCATGTTGGTGCGAACCAATTTCCTTTAATAACAACACGTAAAAGCTATTGGAAAGCGGCTATTGCTGAAATTATCGGCTATTTACGAGGCTACGACAATGCGGCCGATTTTCGCAAACTTGGTACTAAAACCTGGGACGCGAATGCCAATCTGAATCAGGCGTGGCTTAACAATCCCCATCGTAAGGGTGAAGATGATATGGGGCGGGTATATGGCGTTCAGGGAAGAAGCTGGAAAACACCGGAAGGGACAACGATCGATCAACTGAAAAAAATTGTTGATAACTTATCTGACGGAATCGATGATCGCGCAGAAATTCTAACATTTTATAATCCCGGCGAGTTTCATATGGGCTGTTTGCGACCTTGTATGCATACCCATAATTTTTCACTATTGGGCGATACTTTGTATCTTACCAGCTATCAGCGATCGTGCGATGTGCCCTTAGGGCTCAACTTCAATCAAATTCAAGTGTTTGTTTTACTAGCGTTAATCGCACAAATTACGGGTAAAAAGGCCGGCATGGCTTACCATAAAATTGTCAATGCCCACATATACGAAGATCAGCTGGCATTAATGCGAGATGTTCAGTTAAAACGTGAGCCTTTCGAGCCTCCACAGTTGAAAATTAATCCTGAAATAAAGACGCTTAAGGATCTTGAAACCTGGGTGACTATGGATGACTTTGAAGTCCTGGGTTATCAACATCACGAGCCAATCCAATATCCATTTTCGGTGTGAGTTGGTATTTTGGGAGTGAGTGATCTTAAAAAGCACAATTGGGTTGTAATGTGCTTAATCTAAAGGTGAGTAGAAAACATGAGTAAACCTGTTATTTCGCTAGTGTGTGCAATGGCGAAAAACCGTGTGATTGGTAAAGATAATCAAATGCCTTGGCATCTTCCCGCCGATCTCAAACATTTTAAGTCGGTTACGCTGGGAAAACCGATAGTGATGGGCCGTAAAACCTATGAGTCGATAGGGCGTCCGCTGCCAGGCCGGCGTAATATTGTGATAAGCCGAAATTCTGACTATCAAGTTGAAGGTTGCGATACGGCAACTTCGCTCGAATCAGCTTTGGCGCTGCTCGAAGGTGTTGAAGAGGTGATGGTGATTGGTGGCGGCCGAATTTATTCACAGGCCCTGGCGATGGCTGACAAACTCTTTCTGACTTTTATTGATCTTGATATTGAAGGCGATACGCATTTCCCCGAGTTTGAGCATTTAGCATTGAACGAAGTGAAACGCGAAATTCACGAGCCAGACGAAAAGAATTTATACCGTTGTGAATTTGTCGATTTCGAGATCGGCTAATTTTATTCCTGAAGCTCACTATGGCTGTCAGGTTAAAGTAATTATTTAAGGGGGTTATTATGTCGGGTCAGGGTTCAGCTGGAAATGTATTAGCCGCGCTGTGCAGCTTTTTTATTCCTGGTTTGGGACAGCTATTACAAGCTCGAATATTGATGGCTATAGCGCATTTTGTACTCGCAGGTCTCTTATGGTTAGTCTGGCTGGGATGGATTATTCATTTGTGGTCGATAATTGACGCAGCTAAGTTTAAGGCGAGAAACTAAGTCTTTGACAGTCGTCATTTAAATAGCTGTCATTTAATATGTGTTCACTGGTTGGTATCGGCAGTCAACAAGCGCGGCTAGCGGTCTACATAGCAAACCGCCCCCCATTACCCGAATTTACAGGTCTCAACGACTTTCGCCCGATGGTTAGTGGTGAGATAAAGTGTATTGCAGATTTAACTGGCAATCATTGGCGTAAAATTTTTAATTGTTACGCCAAGTTGTCCTTCTTGTTAGATTCAAATAATTACTCCAGCTGGCAGGAATTACGTGATAATCAGCTACTTCAAAGCAACGGTAATGAACAGTTATTGTTTTCGCCGCCTGATATTAATGAGTCCCGCATAATAAAAATTATTTGTGGCCGAACTTATTTTAAAGATCTGAATCTCAATATTAGTGTCGATTGGGTTGACTCTTATTTTGGGCTAAACTTTGAAAGCAAGCTGATAGTGACGCCATATTTCGATTATCGCCAATTAACGAATCAACGGATCGAACAGTTAGTTGATTATATTAAGATGGGATAAATAAACAGGTTTTATATGGAACAAAGCGATCTTTATGCGGCACCCAAAAGCAAGTTAATTGACAAGCATAATGATCCACTTCGCCCGAGTGCATCGATAATAACATTAACCATTTTTGTTGTTTTTATTGAGTTAGTGCTTTCTCTAGCCGTTGCCGCCAGCCGTTCGTTTAACAAAGCGGTGCCGTTCAGCACGTTAACTTTAATTGCTTATGTGCTATTTATTGTGGTAATTGGACCGTCTATTTTCACTTTGCTCTTCCAAATGAAAAAAAAATTTCAAAATGCAAAATCGCGAGCAAATTTATTTTTCTGTAGCTCATTGATTTTTATGATGTTACAAATCGCGTTCCTGATTGATTCAGCAAGTTAACGGCGGCTCTCTCCAGGTAGGAATTTACAAACTATAATAATTGATATTGCATGATAAAATGGCCGATTATCCGGTCGGGTATTCTTAATGATAATTTCTAGATTTCTTTGTGCTACTGCTTTGTTCCTAATGACATTTCAGGTAGTTTGGGCGTACGAACCACTTGAGCACTATAAAAAGTTGCTGGAAAGTGTTGAAAAGCCTGAACAGGCAATCGAGTTGTTGAATAACGCGAGTGATTCGATGTCAACCTGGGAGCAATTAGAACAAGGTGAATACTTTGTGATTCTTGGCAGCAGGCTGGAGGCTTTGAGTAGAATTGATGATGCTTACCAGAGTTACAGCAAAGCCATTGAGATTCTGACGCCTCTGCCCGTTTCAGAGTTTTTGATTGAGGCGCACTCTTCTCGTTCCTATATCCAATATTTAAAAACTTTCGACACCAGTGTTTATTGCCCGGAACGAGAAGTTGCACTGGAATATGCAAGGAAGTTGCAAGATGATGAAATTCTGGCTAAAGCACTGACTTCACTCGCATTTTGTTACCAGACAAAGAAAAATTTTTCTAAAGGAATTTTTTTACTAGAAGAAGCAATAGAGATAGCACAAAAAAAATCTCTTTCTGCAAATCGACATGCGATGATTTATAACGCGACGGCAATATTATATCGTGTTAACTGGTTGCTTGAACCTGCGTACGAGTACAATCGAAAGGCATATAATTTATGGGCGTCTGTTGATGATCGCCAGGACATGTTCAATATGCTTCATTCGATGACGGTTCTCGCCATTAGTATGGGGAAGGAGGAACTCGCTGAAAAGCATGTTGAGGAATTATTTGAACTTGCCGACACATCTCCAGAATTTAAGGATTTTCATTTTTTTGCTAATTATGATGCGGGTTCGGTGGCCCTGCTCAGCAAAAAATTTGAGCGTGCAATTCATTACTTTGAACGCGCATTAGCATTAGCAAATACAACTAACGAAAAAATATTTACTATTCGAGCTCATGCTTTTCTTGCAGAAGCATTTTTCCGCAATAAAGAAATGGAACGTGCTTATCAATCGGCAAGAAAATACCTACAAAGTAATCCGAATGAAAAAAGTGAGAAACAGTTAATATTAAAGACGCAAGCTATCGTATTGGCTGAGAGGAACAATAGTGCAGAAGAATTGGAAAAGCTTTTTTTATTACTTGAAATGGAAAAAGAGAGTAAGAGAAATGCCAGTTCAAAATTGATCGCTAGTCGTTCTGTTGAGCATGACGATAGGATCATAAAGTTCGAAAAGCAATTGCTAGAAAAACAATTGGCAATTAACCAACTGGAATTAGAAAGGCAAAAAGATCGACAGCGTATATCAAGACTAACCATCGCCACCATTGGACTAGTGGTCATTGTTCTATCGACGATTATTATTTTCTTGTTTCGTTCAAGAATGCTATTTAAGCAGCGCTCCCAGACCGATGTTCTGACGGGAATCGCTAATCGCAGCTATATTTTTGAAAAAGGGAAAAAGTTGATTAGTCATGCGGTCAATAATCAAAAAGACTTTTCTGTCATTCTATTTGATATCGATAAGTTCAAATCAATCAATGATACTCATGGGCACTACATTGGCGATGAAGCGATTATTGCGACTGCTAACCAGGCTAAACATTGGTTGCGTAATAAAGATATGGTTGGAAGAATTGGTGGTGAGGAATATCTTATTTTACTTCCCGGTACCGGACACGAGGAAGCTTTTGAAATCGCGGAACGGCTACGTCAGGGAATTGCCGAGAAGAACTTTGAGTTTGGTATGGTGAATATTAACTACACTATCAGTCTGGGAGTCGCTTCGCTGTCCGATAAAAATAACAAACTACCACGACTTGTTAAGCTGGCAGATGAAGCGCTTTATCGTGCTAAAAGCGATGGTCGAAATTGCACTAAAGTCGCCAATTAATTGGTGCTGTTGGTAGTCTGTCTCTTGAAGTCGTTCAGGTATATATCTGCTTACAAAATACAAGGTTACTAGCGATTAGTTCTCGGTAGAATACATCCTATGCTTGGTTTGTCGACTATGAACGACGATTTAGACCGATGGCCTTGAACGACAATTTAGAATGATAATAATGAGGGATAATCCCATGAAAAAGCCACTCTATATTTTTTTACTTTGTTCTTTGTGTTTTATCTCAAATGTTGTGTTGGCTAATGATAAAGGAGAGATTGATACAAGAGAAATTTATTTAGTAAGACATGCAGAAAAACAGCCAAGTTCGGGCAAAGATCCTTCGCTAACCGAAACCGGAAAAAAGCGAGCACAACACCTGGCCGAACTATTAAAGTCGCGCTCAATTTCCGCTGTTTACTCAACCCAATACAAGCGTACACTTGAGACTGCGACTCCCCTTGCCAATCAGCTTAATCTTAAAGTTCAACACTATGATCCCAGAAAGCTTAAGGAGTTTGCGGAAGAAATAAAAAATGCTTCCGGTAATGTTTTGATTGTCGGTCATAGTAATACAACGCCATCGCTAGTTTTTCTTTTAGGGGGAGACCCACATGGCGACATTGACGACTCCTACTACGAGCGTTTATACCAGCTCAATTTTACCGGGAATAAAGTGGCTACTCAGTTGTTAAAAACCAAACCTCAGGTGAACAGAGCAAAGCCTGGAAAGATTCAGTTTAACCCTGAAAGGTTTTTTAACGGGCAATTGAAATATCGAATGAGTATGCGTGGAAAGCCGGTTGGCGAGTCGACTCACTATTTCAAAAGACAGGGCAATGATTTTCTGCTTCATGAAAAGACTGTGTTAAAAGATTTTAATATTGATGCAGATATTAATGTTGTTGTTGATGGGAAAACTTTTTCTCCAAAGAAAATGGAAATGAAAGGCTCTATGGGAGCGCCGGTTGATATTCAGCTTGCCTGGAGCGACCAGCAAGTTCGAGGTCACAGTCTAATGTCTCGCGCACAGTTTAAAACACAGGGAAAGATTAAGGTTGATAGAAAACTCTCTCCCAATGTGGTCGAACGAACTGCTTCTATTATGCTTGCGCATTTAGTTAAACTTGATAAGCAAAAAGCGTTCGCTGTTCAGTGGTACAACGGGTACGATAACACCACTCGTGACATTGAAATCAGCTATCAAGGCGAAGAGAAAGTAGTTGTTCCTGCGGGGACTTTCGATACCTATAAGATACGTTATCAAGGTGGTGCACCGTCGCAGCTTTTTTATATCGCGAAAGGAAAACAGCCTAAAGTGGTAAAAATAGAAGTGATTGCCAGCCCCTGGCTGTATGAGCTTATCGAGTAATTTATACCGGTTATTAGCTGTTCATAGATTAAATTCCCTCTCCTGGAAGGAGAGGGCCAGGGAGAGGTTGAAGGTCTCAGAATATAGTTTATGTCTAAGAGATTTTAGGCTTCTTTTCACTATCCCCTAATCCCTAAAAATACCGTACCATCCAGAGATAGAGGGCTAACTGAATTTATTCGACATCGGAGTTAGTGTTCGTTTGATTCGACTGCTGAAATTGTTTTGGTGTAACGCCGGTCCAGCGTTTAAAAGCGCGATTAAAAGCGCTTTGATCGTTGAAACCAACAATACCACTAATATGACTAAGTGGTTGTTCCTTTTCATTGAGTAGTTTTATTGCGAGGGACATTCTTGCGTTATCAAGTAATTGTCGAAAGTTTTTATTTTCTTGCCTCAAATGGCGTTGCAGGGAGCGAGAAGTCGTATTAAGACTTTGTGCCACAGTTTCAATCGTGGCGTTCCCGGAAAAAATCAAACCAGGCAGTAACGCAATAATTTTTTCTGAAATTGATGCCGCTCCCGCTGAGATTTCTTTTACCGCTAAATCGGCTTTCTCCTGTATTGCCTGACGAACTAAGGGCTCTGCCTGGCGTAGCGGCTGTTTAAAATAGTGTGACTGAATGCAAATGTAGTTTTCATGATCATTGAGAGTAACAGGACAACCAAAAAATTCTTCATAGGGCGCAATTGAAACCGGCCGTGGAGATAGGTGAACTGAATTAAGTGATGCTTTCTCGCCGATAAACTTCCAGCCAAAACTTACCCACCCTGCCAGCACGCCGTCAATAACCTGGGTTGAACAGTTAAGGACACTCGGACGTGGCCGCCAGTAAATTTTAACTAATTCGTCGTGATGTTTTGAGTGGGGAATAATTTCTGTTTCAAGTTTGCCTATCTCACTGACCAATACGCCGTATTGATTAACGGCTTGTGATGCTTGTTCCAGGGTCGCACTCGCCATCGCCAGATAACCAAGCAAGTTGAACGACGCGATATCGATTTGTTGGCCAAATTTCAGGCCGAAACAGGGCTCATCGAGTTGCTTTCCAGCTGCCTCAAGTAATTCCTCAAATAATGCGGCTTCGACCCGTTGATAGCTGTTTGTTGGTTTGTTCTGTTCAGATGGCAATTTTGTCGGAAAATGGTTGTCGGCGGATGAGTTTTTTTGAATAACTCTCTCTGGCTGGAAAGCTTGTAACCAATCGTCCCTAAGCGATTTTTCTCTCACTAAATTTTTCGCAAAATCCAGCGCGCTTTGATAGTAACTAAGTGCAACTGTCGCCGATTTATCTGGAAGATTGGTTTGGGGTTCCATTAACTGGTTTGTCTGGTTAGTGAAGACTATTAATAAAATACTAACACAGCCAGTGACTATAGCTGAATCAATATCAGAAAGCAGGAAGTGAGGATACCTGCCCCTGGTTGCTCTATCTCAACTTAATCTACCCAGAACTTGCAGACAACGAAATAGAGATTAATCTGGCGGATTGAGTTAAAAATTCGTCACTTAAAGACAATAAAAAAGGCATTTTGTTGGTTATGCTATTCCTAGTGTCGGTTTAAATTAAACGAAAAGTTTTCTCTTTCAAAATAGAGTTTGTCAAAATTATGAATCCTAACAATCTTGAACAAAATCAGGCATTTCGGCGTAATTATCGAGAGACACAGATTAGTGCGAGTTACAAAGGCTGGCTGCATTTAAGTTTTACACTAACTTTTGCCATCGGTATCGTGATAATCGCTATTTCTCAACTGGAATCAGTGACTAGCTGGGAATATCTTACCATTCCGATAACATTTATTTATGCGAACCTGGTTGAATACTTTGTGCATAAAGGTCCCATGCACCGCCCCTTCAAAGGGCTGGATATTATTTATAAAAGACATGCTACCCAACACCATATCTTTTTTACCGATCAATTTATGCGGTTTGACTCAACGCGCGATTTTAAAGCGGTATTATTTCCGCCAATGTTAATTGCGTTTTTCCTGGTGTTTTTTGCGTTGCCCGCTGGCTTGCTGATCCGTTTGCTGTTTACCGCTAATATCTGTTATCTGTTTGTGGTGACGGCGTTTAGTTATTTTGCGCTTTATGAAATTCTGCATACAACTTATCACGTGCGCAGCGACTCCTGGATTTATCGGCTGCCTTTTCTAAAATCGCTAAGGCAATTACACCAGGATCATCATCGGCTAGACTGTATGGCGCATAATAATTTTAATATTACCTTTCCAATTGGTGACTGGATATTTGGGACTTATTATCGTGGGCCTAAAGAGCCTGGGCTTAAAGAGGCTGAGCTTAAAGAGAATCGACAGACACAAAAAAGTCAGGCGGAGTTTAAATCTGGGTGAATTTCAGGTGGGTTAACTACTAAGCCAGACTAACTTTTAATCCAGACTAGCTCTTAATCCAGACATCTTCCGCCCACTCCCAGATATCTTCCCATTGCTCATCGCCAAACTCGCCGTGTTGCCAGGATAAAATATTTCCCTCCTGGTTAATACAGTAGTAACAATGATTCGTCTGACAAATAGGCATCAAATCTCTTGGCAGACCTTGGGCCCAGGCCTCGGCAGTCACTTCCGGCAAGTGAGTATGAGCGTGGGGATCGCACACCGTCACCGGTTCAATCGAACCACATACCAGATCACTTACATTTAACAGAAAGGTTTTAAGCGCGGCAGGTATTGGTAGCAACAACTGCTCTTCGATTTCGACCAGGTCGTCTTCATCGGGCAAATCCAGAGGAATTGTCTGGGTAATTGCGGCTTCTTTGAGTGCTTCGATAACTTCGTTCATTGATTACCTGCTTTTTCTTGAATCGATTGCAAAATCACTACTTGATTTAGACTCGATAGCTAAATACGGCCTAAAGTTTACAGAGAATTTTGTTGAATTTGCAAACTATTGCAGTGCGATGCTTGAGAAAAATAAAACCACGAGATATGTTAGAAAATAATCAGAAAAGCGATTGCGTTCAGTGTGTTGTCGGACAGATCTATTGTCATACCTAAATAATTGAGAGGTGAACACAATGAAAAAAACATCTGTTATCGTTAACTGGGTGCTTTGTGTTTGCGTAGCTGTCTGGTTGTCCGGGTGCGGTGGCGGTTCGTCGGGTGATCAAACACAGACGCCGCCGGTTGAGTACAAATATAGCCCGCCGCTGGACATAGGTGATGGGTGGCAGGTTGGAGATTTAGACCAGCTGAATATTGATCCGACGGCTTTAGAAATCTTAATCAAAAATATTCAAAATAAGTTTCCGGGTTATTTGTATATTGATTCGTTGGTCATTGCGCATAATGGTCAATTAGTACTCGAAGAGCAATTGAGAACTTCGTTGGATTTTGCTGACGGCTGGGCGAGTAATCAGGATATCGATTTACACGTGATCAATTCGGTGACAAAAAGTTATACCTCGGCATTGATTGGTATTGCTATCGACCAAAACCTTATTACGGGCGTTGACGTTCCCGTTCATGATTTTTTCCAACACAAACAACCGCTGGCCAACTGGAGTGAATCTAAAGCCTCAATTACTTTAGAGCATTGGCTAAATATGCAATCGGGTTATAACTGGGATGAATGGAATGTCAGCTACCTGGATTCGACTAACCTCAACAGTCAGATGAATAATGCGCTTGATCCCATTCGTTTTTTGCTGGAGCGACCGATGGCGACTGAGCCGGGAACCACTTTCGCTTATTCAACCGGCATATCCTTTGGTATCGGTCGAATTTTGCAGTTGGCGAGTGGTATGAGTGTGGCTGATTTTTTAAGAGAACACTTGCTCATACCGCTTAACATCACCAAGTTCGATTATTGGAGTCTTGATAATCAATTACATACTGGAAGTGCACTCTATCTGACCACTCGAGATATGGCTAAATTTGGCCAGTTATTTCTGGATGGCGGCGTCTGGAATGGGGCTCGAATTATTTCTGAAGACTGGGTGGCTCGGTCCACCACGCAAAGAGTCAATTTAAATGAATCGGGATCTTTTGGTTATGGCTACCAGTGGTGGATGAATGAATATCATGTTGGGCAGCAAACTTTCAAAAGCTATTCGGCGAACGGTTATGGCGGCCAGTATATTTTTGTTTTTCCAGAAATTGAGCTGGTTATTGCGATGACAGGCAGTGCCTATCTTGATGGGCAAACTTCAGGACGTGATATACGAGCCATTTTACAGCAGACTATTTTGCCCAGTTTTGTTAATGCTAACTAACCCCAGCTGTACTAGGGTGAATGAGCTGGTTAATTGAATAGATAGCACTGAGCAGAGTTTGTTGGCGCCTACTATCGCTATTTCACCCTTTTTCTAAGCTTTTGAGCTTAAGGGAAATCAAAGCGCAAGCACCAATCATTATCGCTGATCCGGTAATACAGGCGATAAACCCGCACCATTGGTAGATCAGTCCAGAGAGTAAGGTTCCTACCAGACGCCCGGCAGCATTCGACATGTAATAAAAACCAACATCTAAAGAAACGTCGTCTTTGGTTGAATAAGCGAGCACCAAATAAGAATGTATAGCGGAATTGACTGCAAAAATGACCGCAAAAGACAATAATCCGCCAATAATAACCACGGTCATATCAACGCCAAGCTTAGCGGCAATGATCATTAAGACTGGTGCAATCAATAAGATACCAACGGCTTTGGCTGCGGTCTGGCCATCTGGTGCGTGTTCTGGTTTTTTAAAACCCAAAGCTCTAGGAGTGGATGATTGAACCAATCCGTAAAGGATAACCCAGACTGCCATTAAAATGCCTACTTCGGCGTGAGTCCACAGAAGTGATGCCTGTAAAAATACTGGTAGTGCGACAACAAACCAGATATCTCTGGCACCAAAAAGAAAAAATCGTGCGGCTGATAAGCGATTAATCGACTCGCTTTTGGAAAATAAGTGCTTAATTTTCACTTTGTATTTTTGGGGCGCTAAATCGGCTGGTAGTAATAATGCACAAACGATAAAAATTGCCACGAGACCGCCTGCCATACTAAGTAAAGCCGCCTGATAGCCCAGCCAGGATAATAGTAACCCGCCCAAAAAGAAGCCAACACCTTTTAAGGTATTCTTTGAACCGGTTAAAATGGCGACCCATTTGAATAATTGGCCCTGGGTATCTTCAGGAACCAGTAATTTGAGGCTACTTTTGGCGCTCATTTTATTGAGATCTTTGGCTATCCCGGAAATCGCTTGAGCTGCCATAACGTAAGGAACCGAAAGGTAGTTTTCCAGACTGAGTAAATAGAGCGCAAGAATTTGTAAAATAAGGCCGGAAAAAAGCGTTTTGTTCAGGCCAAAGCGCGCAGCCAGCCAGCCGCCGAAAAGATTGGTGACAATGCCAAAAAATTCGTAAAAAAGAAAAAGAAATGCAATATCTAAAGCGGCGTAGCCTAGTTGATGAAAATACAAAACAACCAACATGCGCAGGGCACCGTCGGTGAGAGTAAATCCCCAATAGGCTGCGGTAACAGTCGCGTAGCTTTTTATGGCACTCATTTTATTGTTGTCATTTTAGTTAATGTGGCACTTAAGTAATATGCCACCTGGTGGTGACATATTCAGAGTGACTACTCTGCTATTTTTTCTGCGATCATCAAAGTTATGTCTTTCATTCGCTCAACGTAGTTGATTTCATTATCATACCAGGCGATGACTTTAACCATGTCGCCCTGAGTGACCTGGGTTGATAAGGCATCAACAATACCTGAGCGTTTATCATCTTTATAATCAACCGATACCAGCGGCCGAGTTTCATAACCGAGAATGGTATTCAGTTCATTTTTTGCAGCTTTTTCAAAAGCATCATTAACTTCTTCTACGGATGTTGTTCGACTGGTTTTAACAACCAGATCAACAATTGATGCGTTAACGGTTGGCACTCGAACAGCCAGACCATTAAGCTTACCTTCCAGCTCTGGAAATATTTTCATAATCGCGGTAGTGGAACCGGATGAAGTCGGGATCAATGATTCACCACATGAACGAGCGCGGCGCAAATCTTTATGCGCGCTGTCGATAATCCGCTGTGTATTGGTGATATCGTGAATGGTGGTCATCGCGCCTTGTTCGATACCAAAATTTTCCAGTAATACTTTGATCACCGGTGCCAGACAATTGGTGGTGCAAGATGCTGCTGTCACCAGGTGGTTTTTTTCATGTTCGTAAAGCTGGTGATTAACGCCGTAAGCGATATTTAAGGTCCCTTCATCTTTAACCGGGCATGACACCAGAATTTTTTTCACACCTTGATTGAAAACCGGGTTAAACAGTGCGGTTTTTCGGTATTTACCACTACAGTCAACTAACAGATCCACCTTGTTCCAGTCGGTTTCACTCATATTGTCATGCTGGGTGTGTTTGACTCGTTTGTTGCCGATTAAAATTGAAGTGTCTTCAACGGTAATTTGTTCGGGCAAAAACTTCCCATGTACCGAATCAAATTCCAATAAGTGAGCACTGCATTCAATGGTACCCTCAGGTTCATTGATGTGGACGATTTCGATGCCAGGTGTATCCCAAAGTGTGCGAAAAAACAGTCGGCCCATACGACCAAAGCCATTGATTGCGACAGTTAAAGACATTGATGTTTTCCTTAGTGACAATTAATAAGTTACTGTGTGCGGGTAGAACTAAGCCGATAAATGTCAGTTCTTTGATTCGGTTTGCTGATTTAATGACGCTAATATTTCATCTTGATTAACAAAACCATACCAGACCTTAAGTTTGTTAATTAATTCTTCCAAACCTATTTTATGGGTTGCTGAAAAGATCTGACTGGTTATTTTTTCTGATATTCTGGCAAGATGTTTATTAACCGAGAGCAAGGCTGTTTTGCGTGCGCCGGACTTTAATTTATCTGCTTTACTCAAAACGACATGTACTGGCAGGTCTGCACTAACCGCCCATTGAATCATTTGTTTATCGGTTTCTTTTAACGGGTGGCGAATATCCATAAACACAACCAGAGCCTGTAAACAAAGCCGCTCTTGCAAATAGGTGCTGAGTGTCGTTTGCCATTGCTCCTTTATATCTTTTGAGACTTTGGCAAAACCATAACCAGGTAAATCGGTAATACGGCTGTCATCATCCAACCGAAAAAGATTGATTAATTGAGTTCGTCCTGGGGTTTTACTGGTCTTTGCCAAGTTTTTTTGATCAGTAATAGCGTTTAAAGCCGTTGATTTTCCTGCGTTTGAGCGGCCAGCGAGAGCAACTTCCACTCCCTGATCAGGCGGCAGTTGAGACAGCTTGGCTGCGCCCATTAGATAACGAGCGACTCGAAACGGATTGTTGTTAGTATTCTTCATGAGCTGTGGCTTTTTATATCTGGTTTGCCTATAATTCACGCATTCTGGCCAGATAGCAAAATGGTTAGCTGATAATCGAAATGATTAATAACTGCATTTGTTAATAATCGATTCAGTCGATGACCAAGGGTTAACAAGTATCTAGAGTATAAGTTTATCGACCCAAGGTTATCAATGCTACTGCTAATCAAGGATTATTGAAAATTCCGGGGTCAACTGAATAGAAAATATCCATTAATTGCTATCAGGCACGTTATAAGAGATCTCTATCATCAAAGGTATAATAATGAATAGAACAATAGGCTTAGTATTGGCTGTCGTTTTTGCGGGAAGTGTTTCAGCTGGGGATGCCGCAAAGGGAAAAGAAAAATCGGTCACTTGCGCCAGTTGCCATGGTCCTGATGGAAATAGTCCCCTGGCGATCAATCCAAAATTAGCGGGACAAAGCGAAAAGTATCTGGTTAAGCAGTTGAAAGAGTTTAAGTCTGGTGCGCGCAAAAATGCGACTATGGCACCAATGGCTAGCATGCTGTCTGATGAAGACATCGAGCATGTTGCAGCTTTTTATGCTTCGCAAAAGGTTCAGCATGCTGCGGTAAATGATGAATATATTCAATTAGGTCAGCGTTTGTATCGCGGTGGAGATGCCGATAGAGATATTCCAGCCTGTATTGCTTGTCATGGTCCAAAAGGTCAAGGTATGCCTGCTGCTGGATTTCCGGCATTAGGTGGACAACACCCTGGATATACAAAAGCGCAGTTGTTAGCTTTCAGAGATGGTTCGCGCGACAACGATTTGAACAGTGTTATGCGTGATATTGTTGCTAAAATGAGCGATCAGCAAATAGAAGCCTTATCCCAATATTTGGTCGGCCTACACTGATTGGCTTAGACAACCGGCTTAGGCAAATATCCGAAGAAAAGCGACTTTTTGTCGCTTTTCTCATTTATGGGTCTTTATCAAATGTCGCTTATGCGTATAATCTGAACTCCGTTACTCTCCTAATCAAAAAATAAGAGTCTGTGAGTTTGTCATTAATTCCTAAACTGTTCCTCTTCACCTTTCTGCTTGCTACTCCGCTGTTGTCAGTGCAAGTCGTCAAAGCTAGCGAATCTGTGACTGCTAACCAGTTAGCCAATAACGATCAACCTGACAATTTTATTGAAGGGGTCGACTACCGTTTATTACAAAACGCTTCCATTGATAACGCTATCGAACTCGATCAACTACAACAGGTGGTTGATATTGAAATTTTCTATTGGTACGGTTGTGAACCTTGCCAACAAACAGAGCAAGCGTTAAGCGAATACTTACAAACACGGTCTGAATTGACCGTCAGAAGAACGCCATTGGTGGCGTATCTTAGTTGGCGGCCCCAAGCTTATCTCCAACCAATGTTAGAGCAATTAGAAGGTTCTGTGCAATTACCTTCTCAGGATGAACTTTATCGCCAATGTATAGAAGATTGCAGTGTTTTTAGTGATTTGCCCGCCTCCATAGAGTGGATAAAGCAGCGGTATAATATTAATGAGATGCCGCGGCTTGATGAATCTAAAATCTGGCAGACGGAAAAAAACTACCGAAAACGGGCTAATTCGTTTTCCATTTCTCAGGTTCCGACTATTATTATTAGGGAAAGCTATATAACGGATGCGAATTCGGCGAAGAGCTTACCTCGATTAATGGCTATCATTGAGCATTTACTGGGTAAGAGTCCTAATTAGCAAACCACAAGACTATGGTAAAACCTATAAACACTGCAGAAGATTTAACTAAATTTAACTACGAAGCTGATAGCCGGCTAAAGCTATTGAGTTATAACGTGCAGGTTGGCATCGGCAGCCAGGGGTATCGAGACTATGTCACCCAGAGCTGGCGGCATATACTACCGGATTCGCGCCGACAGGCTAATTTAACTGAGATTGCACACTGGCTTTCCGAGTATGACATTGTTGCCTTGCAGGAAGTTGATGCCGGCAGCATTCGAACACACTATATCAATCAGGTCGCTTTTCTAGCGCAAAAAGGTGGCTTTCCACACTGGCACCATCAACAAAATCGGCATTTCGGTAAATTGGCTGCCCATTCGAATGGATTACTCGCGAAACATCCGGTGGATCATATTATTCATCATAAGCTACCTGGTAGAATCGCAGGTAGAGGCGCATTACAGGCAACTTTTGGGCATGGCGATAGTCAATTACTAGTATTGTCAGTCCATTTAGCGTTGAGCCCCAAGGCCAGACGCAAGCAACTGGCTTATATTAGCGAGCTGGTGATTGACTATCCTTATTTTATTATTATGGGCGATATGAATTGTCGCCATTCGCAGGCGCAGGCTGAATTTGCCAAGCAGGGACTAGCTGTACAGGCCGGTAATAGTTGCCAGCCTACCTTTCCACGGTGGAAACCCAAGTATCACTTTGATCAAATATGGGTTAGCGAAGGTTTAAGAATTGTGAGCTGCGAAGTGATGGATTTAGGCGTGTCTGATCATTTGCCAATAGCCATTGAAATTGAAATTCCGGAACAATTACAAAATATCAAGTCGCTGCCTGAGCATTATCTGAATTAGAACCTGTTTATCTGTCTTTCCGGTTCATGCAGAGTTTTATTCGCTCGGGAGTAACCGCGAGATCAGAACTAAGAACATTTGCTATGACAGAAATAGTGCTATGACAGAAATTGGAACCCCGCAAGAAACTCACTCACTCAATGAGTTAAAACGCAGTATCGCTCGCCTAAGTTATATCGGCATGGGACTGTCGCCTGAAATGGACGGCAGGCTCAATGAGTTACGAAAAGCAATTAAGTCTGATGCAAATCACGAAGAAATTAATCAACTGGTCGATAAAATTAGCAAGACGCTACGTACCTTAGAAGATACGACTGAGTCAGAAAAAGTTGAAGTTGCTGAGCAAGAAGTTGATTTGTTAAAGCTGTTATTATCCCAGCGGTTGCCGGCGAAATTGAAGAAAACATTAAAATCAATGCAGCGACAGTCAGAAAATATGGATGCAGCAGCAGTCGCAAATAATATCGTCGATGCCATTCAAAAATTTTTACAGCAAGCCCAGCAAAATGAAAAATCTGAGCCCGGATTATTGGGGCGATTATTCAAACGAAATAAAACGGAACTTAACAAAGTACAAAATCAACCGGCTGTTTCTGAAGATGAACATTGGTTGTCAGAAGAACTAAAGTCCTCATTGCTACACTTGGTTGATCAATTATCTGTTATGGATAAGTATTCGGAATTGGCAGTCAAGCTGACGGAGAAAGTTGTCCAGCTGGAGAAGATTACCGATTTAGCTGATATTCTGGAATTGATTACCAGTGCTTTTGTTGAAGTCAGCGGTCATGAACACGAACAGTTTGAAAAATTCCTCAAGTCGCTGAATAAAAGAATTGATCGCGTTAACGAATTTATCGATGGCACCGTCAATTATAGTCAACAGGTGACAGCGCAGAGCAACCAACTGGATCTTGATCTTCAAAATAGTGTGACTGAAATTAAAGATAGTTTTGAAGCCTCTAGCTCATTGACCGAAGTTAAGCAAAGCTTGTTTCAAAAAATGGATTCGATTGTCTCCCGTGTTAACTCTTTTTGCGAAGCACAAGCTGCCAATCAACAACAGCTCAACCAAAATATGGTTAACTTGCGTGAACAACTTAGAGCGACCGAAGATGAATCATCACGATTGCGCGATGATCTGGCTGCACAAAGAGTCAGAGCGCAAACTGATCCATTGACACAACTTCCTAATCGTTATTCTTATAACGAACGACTCACCCAGGAATACAATCGTTGGCGTCGATATCGAAGTCCGTTAAGTTTGGTGGTTGGTGATATCGATTACTTTAAGAAAGTTAATGATGAGTATGGGCATACTGCTGGAGATGAAGTACTTCGAGTGGTCGCCTTGTTCTTGCAAAACGGCTTAAGAGAATCTGATTTTATTGCGCGCTTTGGTGGTGAAGAGTTTGTGATTTTGTTGCCCGAAACTTCGTTGGTTGATGCGACTAAAGCAATTAATAAACTACGCCAGGGAGTGAAAGACGTTAAGGTTGAATTTGAAGCGCTTATCATACAGGTTGCTATGTCTTTCGGGATTGCCGAGTTTGAAAATAACGATACGCCAAAAGCGGTGTTTGCCCGAGCGGATCAAGCACTCTATCGCGCCAAAGAAAAAGGTCGTGACCAGGTCTGTTGTCAAAGAGCAAAATTAAACTGACTATCATTTATGTTGTTTGATATTAACTCCTGTTCACACGAAATTTCCCTTCAGCTAATTAATCACCAGCGCCGACTAACAAAATTTGCCGATCTGCCATTAACGCATTCACAAAAAGAAAAAGACCTTTATCAGCTAGACTGTCAAAAATTTCTGAGTCACTTACTCATCGACTCCATTCATGGCGGCTTCTATTTCGAACGAGAGGGTAAGCTGGTTTTCTCTGCATTGCGTAATGCTGTTTTAGCGGAATACTTTCTTTGTGCAGGCAAAACATTTTTTGACGGCGAGCTTATTTTTCAGGGCGTTAATTTACTAAAGTCAATTCACCAACACTTGTTTGATAGACAGAAAAAAAGCCTGATTAACGAGTTGTCTTATCAACCGGATCAGCTACCTTTCAACTTTAGTGGCGAGTTATTGTCATCAAGTCTGGACGATAACGAAATGTCCTTGTTGTTGGCATTAATTAAGAAAACTCAACTCGATCAGGGCAAGAGCAATTTGATCAGTTTTAAGTTGCCGCTTGTGAAGGCTGCCGCTCAAGCTGGTATTCATTTTAAACAGGCGCAAATCCTTGAGGCGACGTTAGTCAATAAATTAATGGGTTTAGCAAAACGCCAATACGATGAGACAACTGCCACAAGAGAAAATCGTTTGCCGCTGGCGGATCACCGAATCAACGCTCAAGTACTATCAAGTTTTATTTACGCAACATTATGGCATCAAATAGATTATTTCAATTTAACGGTTGAGTCGTTAACAAAGACCTTGATTGAATTTTTTCTTGATAACAAGTACTCAAAAAAACAGGACATAGTGGCTAAGCTTCATACCAGTTATGCCCTGCTTGACGCTTGTCAGTTACAATATGATGCGCAACTGGTTGTTAGCATTTCACAATTTATTCAGCAACAAGAATGGCCAGAGCTGATCGAAGTTGGAGACAACCATAGCCAGCTGATCCTTTTTCGTGTTATCAGTACCCTTACTCAACTAAACCTGTTAGAACAAGCGTTTTCGAATAGAATAGAAAAATGCAATTTATCATTCGACGATGATAGTCAGGTTAACATTGTATTGTTATCGGGCTCTGTCGTGGAAAAAGAACAACAAAAGCAGAAGTTTTTTTCGAGTTATCAATTTAATTCAAAATTATATGATATCGGTCGATGCTGAGTTTTGGTTATTTATGAACGCGCCATCCATTCTGTTTTTAATAGACCCATGATGATGTCATCACACCACTCACCTTTAAAAAAGACCGATTGTTTTAAATGCCCTTCTAAGCGAAAGCCACTTTTTTCAAATAATTTCATCGACGCCTGGTTACGTGCATCAATTGAGACGTGGATTCGATGCAAATCGAATTGATTAAAAAGAAAATCGACCAGGCCGGTGATTGCCTCAGATGCCAGTCCTTTTCGCTGAAAAGCCGTATCCAGAGCAATGCCAAGTTCCGCCTGTTTTTGTGTATCTGTTTCAATACAAAAAGCGACATCACCGACAATACCACCTGATTCATTCTCCGCACTTTTGATATCGAGATTATTGAATTCCTCCGGGTTTAATTGAAGAATTACTTGATACCAAAAACCTGGCGCGCCGACGGGCCGCTCGCGCATTCCTGTTGCATAATTTGCGACTTCCTGTTGGTTTTCGGGCGTCCAGCCCTGGAATATTGATACCGCCGGTTGATTGCGGTAATCATAGACTCTTCTAGCATCAGTCGTTCGCATTGGGCGCAATGTTAACCGAGGCGTTTGAATTAATGCCTGTTCGTGCGAAATAATACTCTCTGTCATTTTCCGGCAACTATTGGTAAAAATATTGACTATAGTTTACTGCTTGAGCAGTAATGTTTAAACCAGTATGCTGTGAATGGAATGAGAAAAGGAAAAAAAGAAGATGAAATTAAGCGCCAAACAATTTTTTACCGCGGTTACCGTATTACCATTTTTATTATTGGCAAATCATGTTTATAGCCAACAGCGTGATCAAAATATTTCTTTAGACTCACTGGTAGACTCTGTTGAGAATAAAGTGATTAAGTGGCGTCGTCACTTTCATCAATTTCCCGAATTATCAAACCGTGAATTTAAAACCGCAAAAACCGTCGCAGCGCATCTACGTTCCTTGGGATTAGAAGTTAAGACCGGGATCGCTCACACTGGTGTGGTTGGTATTTTACGGGGGGGCTTACCCGGTAAAGTTGTGGCGTTGCGAGCTGATATGGATGCATTGCCGGTAACAGAGAGGGTTGATTTACCTTTTGCATCTACTCAGGTAGCCGAATACGCAGGACAGAAAGTGGGTGTGATGCACGCCTGTGGTCACGATACCCACACTGCGATTTTAATGGGGGTGGCTGAAGTATTATCAAAAATCAGAGATAAAATTCCGGGCACGGTTAAATTTATCTTCCAACCGGCTGAAGAAGGCGTTCCAGTTGGCGAAGAAGGTGGCGCCGAATTAATGGTCAAAGAAGGCGTACTTAAAAACCCCGATGTCAGCGCGATTTTTGGTCTTCATATTTCCTCCCAGACCCGAGTGGGAACGATTGGTTATCGGCCGGGTGGCATGATGGCGAGTGTTGACGATTTTAGAATTTTGGTGAAAGGTCAACAGACTCATGGATCAGCCCCCTGGAATGGTGTTGATCCTATTGTTATCTCCAGCCAGATTATCAATTCGCTGCAAACCATTGTTTCTCGTCAGATGCAATTAACCAAGCAAGCAGCTGTGGTTACCATTGGAAGTATTCATGGTGGCGTTCGTTCCAACATTATCCCTGAAGAAGTCGAAATGATTGGCACAATTCGCGCTTTGGATGCCGATATGAGAGAAAAAATTCATCAGAAAGTCCGGCAAATCGCCACGGGGGTCGCTGAGAGTATGGGAGCCAGTGTAAAAATCGACTTACCCATGTCTTCCAGTTATCCCGTTACCTACAATACCCCGGAGCTGGTTAAGCAAATGTTGCCAACGATGAAACGCCAGGCCGGGGAAGGCAGAGTCGTGCTAATTGATGCGATCACCGGTGCTGAAGACTTTTCTTTTTTTGCCAAAGAAGTGCCTGGTTTCTATTTTTTCCTGGGGGGGCGCCCCGTAGATGTACCGCCAGAGAAAGCGCCGGCTCACCATACGCCAGATTTTTATATTGACGAATCAGGAATGAAGCTTGGCGTGCAAACGCTGGCGAACATGGCGCTGGATTATTTGCAAAACTAGTTAAGACAAAACGATAAGAGATACCGATGTCGAATTTGGAGCTTTCTAAAAAAGTAGCCGATTTTTGGCAGCGCTCTACCAGCTTTTATTCAATTGCCGCGGTTAGAGAATTACTGCTTCAATTGCAAAATGACCATCAAAAAAATATTAACAGGCTTTTATTTGCGCTCTGGTTCAGCTCTGAGGAAAGGCGATATTTGAGTCAAAATGAAACCCGCGCGATTAAGCATTCGGTGCAACCGGTTGAGAGTTGGATAATTCAGGCCAGAAAAATTCGTTTTGAGATAAAAGCTCAACAGGAGACCATTGAAAATTACCCAAGTATTCGAGAAGGCCTCTTAGCCAGCGAGCTAGCATTAGAAAAGTTACACCAACAGCGTATTTTGCAGGGGGTTTATGAGTTGGTTGAGGATATTAAATCACCAATCAATCAAACCAATGCACCGGAGGTTATGTTAGGAAATATCCACCGAATGTGCGGTCAAACTCAAGAAGCTGAGAATTTGTATCTCCAATTAATTCAACTTTGGCAAGATTTTGAGAATTAAAACCAGGCGCTATTGCCTGTAGACCTTTCATCTCAACAGAAGATAAATGGTTAAATTATCAACATTCTCTTGACCCTGAAGTTCACTTTAGGGTTTATAATTCAACCCATGCAAAAAAATTACTACAAAATTGGTGAGCTTGCGAAAATTGCTGGTATCACCGTTGAATCGCTCAGGTTTTATGAAAGCGAAGGCCTGGTGGCGGCTGCACAGCGAACCTCGAGTGGATATCGTCTTTATAGCGAAACTGAAGCACAGCGGCTTTATTTTGTTGTCCATGCTAAAAAAGTCGGCTTTTCCTTAAAAGAAATCAAACGATTACTGAATCTTCAGATCAATAAAGATCAGCACACCTGTGAAGAAGTGAAACATTATACCGGTGAAAAAATAGCGGAAATTCAGACTAAAATTCAAGATCTTCAGAAAATACAGCAAGCGTTAAAGAGTTTACACGATGTGTGCTGCGGTGGGCAGGAAAGCGCGAAGAACTGTTCGATATTGCACACCCTCGAAGATCCCAACTATTTTAAAAGAAAACAGGATTGACCCATGTATCAGTCACTTAGCGATTTTCTTAGTAATTTTCTCGATCTCTTTCAAGAGTCGGCGCCCTGGTTGTTACTCGGACTACTAATTGCTGGGTGTATGAAATGGTTGGTACCGATTGAATTGCTTAAAAAGCATATGGGAAAAGGAAGTATTGGCGCGGTGATAAAAGCGGCATTAATTGGTGCCCCACTCCCCTTGTGTTCCTGTGGTGTCATACCTGCCGCAGTCGGATTAAGACGTGCCGGTGCTTCAAAGTCAGCCAGTGTTTCATTTTTAATCGCGACACCGGAAACCGGTGTTGACTCAATTTCAGTTTCTTACGCCTTGTTAGGGCCGTTTATGGCGATAATCCGCCCTATTTCGGCAATTTTAAGCGCGATTTATGCTGGCATATTGGTGATGTTTTTCACTTCAGACAATTCCAAAGCACAGTCACAAACAGCCGATGGCAAGAATATTCAGGGATCTGAGCCAAATAATGCTCATAAACAAGCAACTAGCGACTGTTGTGAAAAAGTTGAAATTCAACCCGTTGAAAGCTGTTGTGACAAAAGTGGAAATAATGGCGACAAACTTCAAAGTACAGAGGCCTCAATACCACCCGTCAGTTTACAGCAACGACTCGTTAGCATTCTAGAGTTCAGCAGCGGCAAGTTACTTGAAGATATTACCAAGTGGCTGCTTCTGGGGTTAATCATCGCTGCGATTATCAAAACCTGGGTGCCAGTTGATTTTTTAACCCAATGGGGTAGCGGCCTGGTGGCGATGTTGGTCATGGCGTTGGTCGGGGTTCCTATGTATATATGCGCGACAGCTTCCACACCATTGGCCGCGGGGTTTTTGGCTGCTGGCGTTTCTCCTGGTGCTGTGCTGGTGTTTATGCTTGCAGGCCCGGCGACCAATTTATCGACAATGGGAATGATAAGACAAGAGATGGGAAGTGGCGTTCTGGTGGCTTATATTGCGGCGATATTAACGGCTAGCATAGGATTCGGATATTTTACCAATTGGGCGGTTGCGGCCTTCGGATTTGAGATCTATCAGGTAGCGGCATCAACCCACCAACATGAAGGCTCCTGGGTTTATTCCTTATCTGCAATCGTTCTGGGCGCCATGATGTTACGAAATGCGATAAAAATGGCGCTAAAATCGCAAAAAGAAGCATCTATGATAAAAAAGAGCGCACATCATTAAATATTTCTGGCGCAACAATCAGCTCTAACAAGAAAATCGGTAGCAAGGATGCTAATTGAGTGTTTTGCCTCTCTCTTACGTGCCAACTGGTAGTACCATTTGTTTGTCTGAATAGAAGAAGATCCTGAAACTTGTGGTTAAATGACGCTAAATTGCTAAAAAATTGACAGTATTTGTTTGTAGTGGTTATTTTGGCTGGAGTTCTCAATTTGAAATACATTGTGCTAGTGTTCTTGCCAGTTAAGCGAAATTGGCGTATTTTAGCAACATAATAATCAAACACTGTTAGCTGGCAGCCCAATTCAATGACTGTATTGATATTAAACGGCCCAAATCTCAATTTATTAGGTACTCGTGAACCCGAAATATACGGCGCAACCACTTTGCCTGAAATTGAACAACTTACATTGGCGAAGTTGAAAAGTGCTGATTTGAGCGGAATGTTCTTTCAATCGAATGCAGAGCATGAAATTGTTGATTCAATTCAGAAGGCGCCAGAAAATGATGTTGATTTTATTATTATTAACCCGGCTGCATTTACTCACACCAGCGTCGCAATTCGTGATGCGCTAGCGGCTGTTGGTATTCCTTTTATTGAAGTTCACTTATCCAATCCTCATTCACGAGAACCATTTCGTCAACATTCGTATTTTTCTGATATTGCGGTTGGAGTGATTGCCGGTTTTGGAGTTAACAGTTATTTGATGGCGTGTGATATGGCCATTGAGCGATTACAAGATTAACGGTTTATAAATTTAATTTTTAAGGTGTAGTTATTATGGATATTCGAAAAGTAAAAAAATTGATCGAATTATTAGAAGAGTCAGGTGTGGCGGAAATCGAAATCAAGGAAGGTGAAGAGTCCGTCAGAATCAGTCGGGCGACAGCACCGATTGCTGCTGCGCCGATGCATTATTCTACCGCACCAGCGCCTGCTCCAGCGGCGGCACCTGCAGCGTCAAGTGATGCTGCTGCACCAGCTGCCCCTGCAGCTGAAGAAGTATCTGGGCACCAGGTTAAATCGCCGATGGTCGGAACTTTCTACAGTGCTTCTTCGCCGGGCGCTAAGCCGTTTGTTGAGGTGGGCGACCAGGTTAAAGTTGGCGATACTCTGTGTATTGTTGAAGCGATGAAAATGATGAACCAGATTGAAGCAGATGCCGCTGGTACGGTAAAGGCTATCTTAATTGAAAATGGCGAGCCGGTAGAGTTTGACGAGCCACTTTTTATCATTGAATAGGCGCGAGTAAGCCCTGTTAAATGAGTTCATCAAATTGATGAAACTGACGAATACTCAATTGGATAGTTAATTGACTGTCCATGTAATTAATTTTTGGAAACTACGATGCTAGATAAAGTTGTAATTGCCAATCGCGGAGAAATAGCGCTTCGAATACTCAGAGCTTGCCGTGAACTTGGCGTTAAAACGGTGGCAGTACATTCGACCGCGGATGAGAACTTAATGCATGTGAAATTAGCTGATGAATCTGTATGCATTGGCCCGCCGTCGCCACTTGAGAGTTACCTGAATATTCCTGCAATTATTGCCGCAGCAGAAGTAACCGACGCCGTCGCGATTCACCCTGGTTATGGGTTTTTAGCTGAAAATGCTGATTTCGCAGAACAGGTAGAACGAAGTGGATTTACTTTTATCGGCCCAACGGCAGAATCGATTCGCCTGATGGGAGATAAAGTTTCAGCGATTACCGCGATGAAGCGTTCAGGTGTCCCTTGCGTTCCTGGTTCTGACGGACCTCTGGGAGATGATGATAAAGAAAACCTGATTATCGCCAAGCGCATTGCTTATCCTGTCATTATTAAAGCCTCTGGCGGTGGCGGCGGTCGCGGTATGCGCGTTGTGCGTCGTGAAGAGGATTTGATTGAAGCGATTGCCATGACTAAATCGGAAGCTAAAGCCGCGTTTAATAACGATATGGTTTATATGGAAAAGTTCCTCGAAACGCCCCGACACGTGGAAATTCAGGTGTTAGCAGATAATCACGGAAATGTTATCTACCTGGGCGAGCGAGACTGTTCCATGCAACGACGCCATCAAAAAGTGGTGGAAGAAGCGCCTGCTCCTGGAATTACTGAAGAAAAACGCCGCTTTATCGGTGAGCGATGCGTTCAGGCCTGTAAAGAGATTGGTTATCGTGGCGCGGGTACTTTTGAATTTTTGTACGAGAAAGGTGAGTTTTACTTTATCGAAATGAATACAAGGGTTCAGGTTGAACATCCTGTGTCTGAAATGATTTCTGGCGTTGATATTATTAAGGAGCAGTTGAAGGTTGCAGAAGGCCAGCCGCTTTCTTACAAACAGGAAGATATTAAACTGCGTGGCCACTCTATCGAGTGCCGAATAAACGCTGAAGATCCTAACACTTTTATTCCTTCTCCCGGCACGATTACCCGGTATCATGCCCCTGGTGGTCCAGGTGTTCGGTGGGATTCTCACATTTATTCAGGTTATAAAGTTCCGCCTTTCTATGATTCGATGATCGGTAAGTTGATCAGCTATGGGGAAACTCGTGAAGTGGCTATGGCGAGAATGCAGATGGCGCTTGATGAAGTCGTCATTGATGGAATTAAAACTAATATTGAGCTACAGCGCCGAATAATGGCTGATGAGAATTTCCATAAGGGCGGCACCAATATTCACTATCTGGAAAAAAAGCTTGGGATAAGCTAAAGAGCCGGAATTTGGGATAAAGAAAATAACATTGAGGCTTTCCCGTTCAGGGAGCCTCATCGCTGTTTTACCACCGACGCTCTGGCATTGATTTTACCCATCGATAAATTTGCCCCTTTTGAGCAAAGCCGTCACTAGAAATTCTATACAGGCAAAAAAAAATGCCCGCAATCTAGCGGGCGAATCAGGGGTTGAAAAATCAAGTATTCAAAAAATTTAAGTTAGATTTCAGTAAATCTGAGTTCATTTTAGGGAATCACATTCGATTTTTCTGAGACGAGTTTAACAATAATAAATTTAAAAACTCGTGAAAAATGAGATATTTACGTCAAAATCGCAGGGTGAGCTTGTAACCGGCGCTGGATTGATTTGCTACTCGATGTCCTGTTTTGAACTGCAGGGTTTTGATTTAGCGCTATTGCTTTTATCGGGCAGATATTTAGCTTATCACTTTCTTTGATTGCGAATTTTCGGATTGATATTGTGAAGTAAATTGAATTTGATTGTTTCGCTGCTTTGGAGCTGTTTTCCGGTAGCGTCGACCACGATGAAACTCGCTGAGTGGGTGCCATAGGCAACTTTTGTAGCAACAAATTCACCAGATTTGAGGTCGTCAGTGACCGGCTTGCCATCCAGAAAGAGCCGAATTGAATGGCCCTCTAGTAGTGTGGGCTCAATTTGAATTTTAAAACTCACTGCAGAGGCGTTGTTGCGTACAACACCATCAGCCTGGGGTTCGAGGAATGTCAGTGAGCGATAGGCATTTGAGAATTCTTGGTATCGGGCTGGCTCTGGTT
Organism: Aliikangiella coralliicola; assembly: GCF_007004725.1. GTDB lineage: Bacteria > Pseudomonadota > Gammaproteobacteria > Enterobacterales > Kangiellaceae > Aliikangiella > Aliikangiella coralliicola. Next base: position 38,999 of record NZ_ML660161.1, read on the forward strand.
TTTCAAGTAATACTTTATGCTTAGTGTCTATCTTCGGCTTTTTCATTTTTATCGCCGGAATTTCTTTCATTTCAATTTCATCAGCGCCGGCTCTGGGTTCATCCGAATAATGTACGTTGCCATGTTTATCGACCCAACGATAGAGTTTTTTCTTCTCTTCTGCTGCAGCAGAACTGCTTAGTATGAGAAGGCCTAGTAAAGAAATAACGCACTTTTTCATGATAGTCACCAAAGTGTGGATATCATTCTAAACTACCAAAATCTGACGATTTTGCAAAATATCCTGCGAATAACGATGAAAAATGCGACTAACCGCATAAAAAAAAGACCCAACCGGTGTTGGGCCTTCATGTTTTGTGTAATCGGCCTAAACTTTGACAGTTGAGGCTTTGCCCGATTAAAGGCTGTAGTACATATCAAACTCAGCTGGGTGAGTTGTCATGTTGACATAATTGACGTCTTCCAGCTTAAGTGCGATGTAGGAATCGATGTAGTCATCACTGAAAACGCCGCCTTTGGTTAAGAATTCACGGTCTTTGTCCAAAGCATCAAGGGCCATCTCAAGAGAACTGGCTACAGTAGGGATTTCAGCAGCTTCTTCGGCAGGTAGGTCATACAAATCTTTATCCATTGCGTCACCAGGGTGGATCTTGTTCTGAATTCCGTCAAGACCAGCCATCAACATTGCGGTAAATGCCAGGTATGGATTCGCCATAGGGTCGGGGAAGCGCACTTCAATTCTGCGTGCCTTTTCGCTCGGTACATGTGGAATTCGAATAGAGGCGCTTCGGTTTTTCGCTGAGTAGGCGAGCATTACCGGTGCTTCAAATCCGGGTACCAGGCGTTTGTAAGAGTTAGTCGAAGGGTTAGCAAGTGCATTGATAGCGCGAGCATGTTTGATGATGCCGCCGATATAGAAAAGAGCTTCTTCTGACAAACCACCATATTTGTTTCCAGCGAAGATATTAACACCATCTTTAGCAAGTGACTGGTGACAGTGCATACCGCTTCCGTTGTCACCAACAACCGGCTTAGGCATAAAGGTTGCGGTCTTTCCATAGGCATGTGCAACATTATGGACAACGTATTTTAATACTTGAGTTTCATCGGCTTTTTCAACTAACGTGTTGAATTTAGTCGCAATTTCATTTTGGTTCGCAGTTGCTACTTCGTGATGGTGCGCTTCGGTTTTGATGCCTAATTCTTCGAGAACAAGACACATTTGTGAGCGAATGTCTTGTGAAGAGTCAACTGGTGGTACTGGGAAGTAGCCGCCTTTGACACGTGGGCGATGACCCATGTTACCGTCATCGTAACGACGCTCTGAGTTCCATGCTGCTTCATTAGAGTCAATTTGATAAGACGCGCCTCTCATATCGATGCTGAATCGAACGTCGTCAAAAAGGAAGAACTCAGGCTCAGGACCAAAGAATACTGTGTCGGCAATGCCTGTTGATTTAAGATAGGCTTCTGCGCGCTTTGCAACAGAGCGAGGGTCACGATCATAACCTTGCATAGTGGTCGGTTCTAATATGTCACAACGCAGGTTTAAAGTTGCGTCTTCGCAGAAAGGATCGACTACTGCTGTTTCTGGATCGGGCATTAAAACCATGTCAGATTCGTTAATACCTTTCCATCCTGAAATTGATGAACCGTCAAACATCTTTCCTTCTTCGAGAAAATCTTCGTCAATGCAGTGTGCCGGTAAGGTTACGTGTTGCTCTTTTCCTTTTGTGTCAGTAAAGCGTAAGTCTACAAAAGAAATGTCATTTTCTTCGATCATCGCGAAGATATCTTTTTTACTCATGGTGGTTTCCTCAAAGAATTAAATCTGGGTAACTTTTATAAAAATATTTAGCAAGTGTGGCAACATTAAAGCAAGTTAGGTGCCAATTATGTAGAAATTGGATTTTCCAATTTTGCACCGTTTCAATGCAATTATAGCCAGCAAAAATAAAATTGATGACTTAATTTGGTGCGTTTAGGATTTATTTTTGCACTGTTTTGGTGCTTTTGGTGAATTAAGCTTTTAATCTCAAAAAAAATCTGAAACGCCAATTTATTTCGTTTGAGCTCAAAGGCTATCACTGTTGATTTGGGTTTTGTCCACTGCACCGGATTTGACGTTGTAAAACAAGACAATGGATCTTTTATCAGGTCTATTTGGGAGCAAGCCAATGTTTCAAATCGTCTTAATATTAATGCGCGATTATGAGCGCGCTTTTTTCCCGAACAATCGACTGAGTTCTGCGGATAATTGTCCCGTTGCCGCGAGATATAGCATTTTATAGTCTCCCCGCAGTGACCAAAAAGGATGTTTAAAAGTCGCAGGTCGGTTTTTTTCGATAAAAAAGTGACCAATCCATGCGGGCCCATAGCCAACCAGCAGAACAATCGGTAACCAGTGCCATAGTTGAAAGATTAGCAAGTAAACGAGCAATAGGTGAGAGAGAACGGTGCCCATATAATGCAATGCTCTTGAAAGCCGCATTTTATGTTCACCGAGATAAAAAGGCCAAAACTCGCTAAACGAATGATATTCAGGTTGATTCATTGTCGGCCTGTTAACTGTAAGCCCCACGGAAATGAGGCTTAGCTATTTTGCTGTCGGCTGTTAGCGTTATTTGTTGCTATTTGCCGCTTGTTTCTGGTTTTACGATTTCCAGTAATTCTACATCAAAGACTAAAATAGAACCGCCTGGAATAGGACCACGATCACTATTACCGTAACCTAATTCTGGTGGTACAACAAATTGGTATTTGCTACCCACGTCCATCAATTTAACCCCTTCAAGCCACCCTTGAATAACGCCGCCTTTTAGCGAGAATTCAAAAGGATTTTTGCCAACTGAGCTATCAAATTGGCGGCCATCGGTAAAGGTACCGGTGTAATGAACCTTTACGGTATCGGTCGCTGATGGTTTCGCTGCGCCCTTCTTAGCGGCTTCAACCACTTTATACTGCAGGCCAGACTCTGTCTGTGTAAATCCTTTCTTCAGATTTTCGTCAAGGTAGACTTTATTTTCCGCCGTTTTGGCCGCTTGCGATTCCTGGCGTTTTTGCTGCTCAGCTAATCTGATTTTTTGTTGGAAAATCTGGAATTCTTGGGCAAGTTCTTCACTAGTTAATTTTGACTGATTATCGAGCTGATCCATAAAACCCTGTTTAACTTTTTCGATATCCATGCCAAGGGACTTATACTCAGTGTTAAGACCGATAATATTATCTGCCATCTTTGCACCCAGCGCATATGCCATTTTGTGCTCGGCTTTTAATTCACCGCCGGCAGGAGCTTTGGTTGCTTTTTCTTTAGATGCTGTTGTTTGAGCATCTTTGACCTTGGAATCTGCAGCTTTTTCGGCTGATTGTTCTTGCTGACACCCTACGATAAGAGAGCTCATAGCAAGTGCTAAGATATATTTTTTCACTGTAAACCTCTGGTTATTTTGCGGAGTCTGAGCCTCAATAGTTGAATCGCAAAAGTTTGCTGAAGCGCATATATGAACGCGTCTTTTTGTTATCAACTATCTCAGACTGAATATTCTCGGTTTAATTGAGCGTATCAATTTCCCTTAAAGAGTAGGCAGTCTATACTCTAACAAGATAAAAAAGAAGACCCTACTACTCATACTCAGTTAATCAATTAAGGAATATCAATGATCTTAAGCGGTCTTTGGCGACTAACACTTCTGATTTGCTTGAGCGCGATGCTTACAGCTTGTCAGCCAGAGAAAAAATCGATAGCAGAATGGCCCCATTCTGCAGTAGGGACTTTGGACGCGGCCATTTCACGAGATGGTCGCTTTGCATTAGTTTCATCGGTTAATTTTGGAGCAGGATATTGGGATCTTGAAAAAAATCAGCTTAAGTTTCAGTGGACTCATAACGACAACCCGGAAGATGGAATTATTGCTGTAAATATCTCACCAGATGGAAGTCGGGCCATTACTGCGGACAAGCGAACATTCATTATCTGGAATACCAATTCAGGCAAAGCCTATGGTTATTGGGAAGCACCTGCTGACATTCGTGCGGTGGCCATTGCCAATAAAGGGCGCTATGTTTTGCTTGGTTTAGGCAGTGGAAAGGCGATTCATATTGATATGAATACTGGCCGTCGGCTTGAGTTCACCGGGCATCGTAATGAGGCCGTTGCTAGTGTCGATTTATCTGCCAATGGCGTTTGGGCTTTTACCGGCGGCAACGATTATCGTGCGGTATTATGGAATACAAAAACAGGTAAACCGAGGCATTTATTTGAGCACGATACCAGGGTAACTCAGGTTAAATTAGGCATTTCAGGTAAAAAAGCTTTTACTTCAGGTACTTTAGGTAACGCAACCATTTGGGATATTCAATCAGGCGCGGAGATATCTCGATTATCGTTGAGACCGAGAGAGTATGTGATTAGCGCAGCGAGTTTTTCTGAAGATGGCGGACAATTGTTGACCGGCGCGCCAGGCAAGGATATCAGTTTGTGGGATGTTAGTAGTGGCGAACGCTTGTTCCGTTGGACTGCGAGAACAAGAAAAGAAGGAAAGCCGGGGGGCGCGATTATTTATGCGGTCGGGTTCTCCGAGGATGGAAGACACGTATTGAGCGAGAGTTCTGCGGGTTATGGTGAGAAGTGGTCGTTGGCTGACGCTCGAACAAATTGACCGGTAAAGAAGAACGCATTGCGATGCAAAATTAACCCAGCGTTTTGCTAGAGTTAAAGAGTCTGTTATCCTGTGCCGAAAGAGTGATACCTCGCCGCATAGATAGATAAGAAAGCGCTGGCAATTTTGATAGAAGAGACAAAGCATTTTTATGTTTTCTTCGTGATAGTTTGCTAATGCCTGGGTCGTTTGCGCGGGTATGATAAATACCAGTTTTGAAAATGTTGTTGGTGACACTGAACATTTTGAAAACGAATAAGCATTTTTAGGGGCTGTAAATTGTCTAATTCAGAGCGGTCTAAATCAGAAAAAGCACAATCAGAAAAAGACCTGATCAAAAATTTGCTGGCTGGTGATGAAGCAACTTTTGAGTCCACGTTCAATCAATATTATTCCCTGATGTTTTCTGTCGCTCAGTCGATTGCTGGTAGCTCGATTGCCGATGAGGTCATTCAGGAAGCCTGGATCTCAGCATTAAGAGCATTGCCCAAGTTTGAAGGGCGGTCTTCGCTGAAAAGCTGGCTTATGAGGATTGTTGCTAATGAAGCGAAAACACGGCGACGCAAAGAATCCCGCTCGGTTTCGCTGGAATCGATGCAGGAAAGTTGGGCGACAGATCCTCGGTTTGACGAGAAATCCCACTGGGTTAATCCAAGCTCTCAATGGCATGGAGATACGCCGGAAGATTTATTGTTAGCTAAAGAATTACAGGATTGTATTAGTAAAAATCTTGAAAAGTTGCCAGAGAATCAAAGAGCAGCTTTACAGATGCGAGATGCGGCGGGATTATCAATGGATGAATTGTGTAACATCCTCGATGTTAGCCCGTCTAATGTTAGAGTTTTGTTACATCGCGCGAGAGATAAAGTTTTGCAAGTTATTGATCATTTTGAGCTGACGGGAGAATGCTAATGTTGCCATCATGTAAACAAGTAGCAGAGCAGCTTTCCGAAAACATTGATCAGCCAGTGACCGGTTTTCGTTGGTTAAAGTTAAAGTTGCATTTGTTAATGTGCGCTTATTGCCGCCGGTATGGTAGTCAAATTGAGATTTCGTCTAAAACCATAAATCTGATGGGTCAGGAGAAAAAGCCTAGTGAAGCACTCAAGGAAAAGATGATGGCTCACTACCGCGATTGCCGGTGTGATGATAAGGATGATAATGAGTCGCGTTGAAACTTCGGCTAAGCTCTCGTCAGAGCTCGATTTTAATTAGTAAGGCCGGATATTAATCCGGCCTTTTTAATTTAGGTAGCTTATTGGGTTTTTAAGCTTTCGGGTATATCATAGTCGCCGGCGGCTGATACCAGTTTATCCCCGTCAAAAACCAGCTCCAGCTTCTTTTTAACCATTGTTCCGCGGTTAGAGTTCTTATAGCTATACAGGTAAATCCATTTGTCATCGGCAAAGGCATCGTCAACAACCGGCGAGCCCAGAACAAATACCACCTGGTTTTTTGTCAATCCGGCCCTGAGTTTGTCTATGTCTTTCTGGGCAAGAATATTGCCTTGTTGAATATCAAGCCGGTATACGCATGCGCTTAAGACAAACACCAAAATGATCGACAGCTTTTTAATCATGTAACTTCCCAAGCAAATTATTTCTAAAGAATTATGTGATAATGTTTTTAACGCGTTATGAAATACAATTTCATAGTCTGAGACGTATTCTATATGAATTTGTGCAAAATGCTTCAAAAATTGAATATAATATGCCACATATACCTAAACTACGCGGAAGAACAGCTTTCACAGTAGTTTGGGTATATAGTCAACGGAGAGACTAAAAGATTCCAATTTCCAGCTAATTTTCCTGACAAATATTTTCGGAGTGTACTTTGAGCAATCAACAACTAAAAGATGTCGGCCTGAAAGTGACCCTGCCAAGATTAAAAATCTTAAGTATCCTGGAGCACAGCGAGCAGAAGCACTTGAGTGCAGAAGACGTCTACAAGCTTCTTTTAGAAGCCGGAGAAGATGTGGGGTTAGCGACGGTTTACCGTGTTTTGACCCAATTCGAATCTGCCGGATTAGTCGCTCGCCATAACTTTGAAGATGGGCATGCGGTATTTGAGCTCAATAGTGATGACCACCACGACCATATGGTCTGTGTTGATTCTGGAGACGTCATTGAGTTTGTTAATAAGCAAATCGAAGAACTACAGCACCAAATTGCTGAGGAACATGGGTATGAGCTTATTGATCATAACCTGGTACTGTACGTTAAGAAGAAATCATAACCCCTTCCAATTATTCAAAGCGTGACCGAAAGATAAGTTGGCTGGATTTGAACGAATCCAGCCACCGATGTACCCTGCCTTAAATTCGACGGTTTTATCCTGTCATATGATGTTGATTCAGATCTAGTTGTGTGAAAGTCAGATCTGCTTTATCTGATCTGACTTCGTGTGAATTAACCTGGATGGTTTGGAATAGCGGGCAATCGATGGTTAGCTTAGTAGCTGACTACTTTCTAATACGGTAATTTTTTCGTCGTTCTCCAGCAATGGTCTCATGTCAGACATTACTGCTTTGCGCTCTTCAGAATTTAACCAACTCTCCCACGATTCACAGTTTTCCCAGCTGGAAATAATAACTGCATGATTTTCGTTCGATTTTTCATGAAGTAATTCACCGGCAATAAAGCCGTCGATTGCTGTTGCCTGTTTTCTCGCACGTCGAATGAGATCAAGGTAATCGTGAAAGCATCCATCGTTAATTTGTCGCTCGATGATCACTCTTATCATTAATGAGATTCCTGTTTAGTCGTTGTTGAAAGCTGGTGGTTGTTATCGTTAATCGATATTTTCTAATAATCAGCGATTACGCTAATCAATATCGACTAGCGCGAAAATTAGTGTTTAGAACGTAATGTGTCGATCAAACTATCTTCTAGTTCTACCCTTTTTGCAATTGCTTCACCCAAAAGGGAAAGATCGTCGTCCAGAGAAGTCATTAACGCATTGTCAGAATTTTGAGAATACTTATCATTAAAATCTACGACAATATCGGTGGTTTCAGAAATCTGAGGATAGAGCTTTTCTAACAATTGCATACTGGAAGGACCATTGACTTCGCAGGCGCCGACAATTTTTTCATAAACTTCAAAGTGGCCCGCGGACACATAGTCGATAAGAATATCGCAAAATATATTAACTTGTTGATATTCAGGTAGTTGTGGTTGATTTCGATTGCCAGAAAGTTTGCAAAATTGAATGATTAGTTGACTTCTTTCTGCCAGCCAATCGCTTACTGCGGCATTTTTGCATAAATCTTCAATACTCTCGTTTATGTTTATTTCTGACATTCGCATCAGACTCCTTAAGTCTTGCCAGGGTTTTATTAAGTTTTTACCACAATAAACGGCCGCTGCAAAATTTTTTTCTTGAAAGTCGATTTTTGACAGATAAACGAATAACACTAAACTGATAAGGATGAGCAATATTTTTGATACTGGTAGCGATCTAAAGTAGTTTGGAGCGATAGATAATTTATGTTTTTAATAACCGGTTTTGAGTTACACTAATTATTATGCAACGAGAGCTGAACACTAAAACCAATACTCGCTTTCAATTTGCTCGCTATTGGACCATTCGAGGGTTTACCGCTTCACTCATTGTTATTGCCGCTCTGTTACCGGTGGTAAGCGCTTTGAGTATCAGTTTTTGGCTGGACGGTGAATACAATTGGCGAGAAGCGGCGTTAGAACTAGGGGTTGCCTGTTTAACCCTGTCCTTAATTGCTTACCCGGCATTTTATCTCCTTAATTGGGAATCTGATCAGGCGCAGCGTTGGGACGAAACGCAACAGGACTTTCGTCTGCTGATCGATCAGGCGGTGGATATGGTTTTCCTGGTGTCACTTGATGGTCGTATTGTTGAAGTGAATCAACGTGCGTGTGAATCGATGGGTTATTCAAAGGTAGAACTAAAAAATCTATCAATACTTGATATTGATATCGACTGCTACCTTCACCGGCACCCTAAATTGGTCAACCAGATGCAAAATGGTGAAAGTATCACCTACCAGACTCGTTATCGCTCTAAAAGTGGCAATCGAATTCCTGTGGAAAGTAGAGCAAGGATGGCAAGCTGGCTGGAAGAGCCTCACTACCTTGAGTTTGTTTCTGATATTTCCCATCGCCTTGAAGTAGAGAAGCAGATTGATGAATCTCGCGAAGCGCTGGAAAAAACCCGCAATATTTTAGAACGTCGAATTGCTGAACATTCAAGCGAATTGAAACGGCAAAAACAAAGTCGGGAAATGGCAGAAAGATATGCCAATTCAATTCAAAATTACCTGGAAAAATTGATCGACTCGATGCCGTCCGCGATTATCGCAGTGGATGAGGACCATCAGGTTATGCAGTGGAATATTGAAGCCGAAAAAATGACTAATATTCAGGCGAAAATGGCTATTGGTGAGAAATTATCCAACCTCTTCCCTGCTTTATATCAGCACATGCAAAGTGCGAATAGCAGTAAAGATTTGCTGCAACAAAGCTTAAATTTTCGATTTAATACTCGGATTAATCACGAAAATCGAACTTTGGAAGTCATGATTTACCCCATTTTCACATTACGTGAAGAAGAGCAGGGAGAGGTTATTCGAATTGATGATATTACCGAGAAAGTCAAAATTGATGAAACCCTGGTACAAACCGAAAAGATGCTATCACTCGGCGGGCTAGCGGCCGGTATGGCTCATGAAATCAATAACCCGCTGGGCGCAATTATGCAGAGTACCCAAAATATTAAACGACGGCTTTCAAATACGCTGGCGAGAAACCAGATGGTTGCGCAAGAAGTCGGATTGAGTCTTGATGCCCTTCATTTGTATCTGGAAAAGCAGAGAATACTCGAGTTTCTTGAAGGCGTGATGATTTCGGGGGAAAGAGCGGCGCATATTGTTGGCGATATGTTGAGTTTTGCCAGGCCAGCCAACCAGGAATCAACCCAGGTATCACTGCAAGATGCATTGGACGCTGCCGTTCGTTTGTCAGCTAAAGACTACAATCAACGCAAGCAGTTTGATTTCAGAAAAATTGAAATGCGTAAAACCTACTCTCCGCTTGTCGGTTGCGTGTTAGCGCAAAAAAATCAGCTTGAGCAGGTGTTTCTCAACATGTTGATCAATGCTGCTCAGGCGTTGGCGCTAAATAAGGACGAATCGTTTCACCCGCTGATAGAATTGATAATTCGCCGTGAGGGAAATATGGCCTGCGTTGAGATTATTGATAATGGCCCGGGTATGGATGAAGCAACCCGTAAGCGGGTTTTTGAACCATTTTTTACTACTAAAGATGAAAATGTCGGTACTGGGTTAGGATTATCAGTTTCCTATTTTATTGTTTGTGAACAACTTGGTGGGCGATTAAGCGTCGAGTCTCAACCAGGCAAGGGCTGCCGATTTACGATTCACTTACCGCTCGTGAGAACTGAAAGTAGTGCGCAGGATGCTCATGATGAACAAATAGAATTACCGCTTTAGGGCGTATGTAATCAAGAATAATCCAGAATTAAGCTTCACCTTGTGAAGCCGTTTTCATTTGAAACCCACCCGAACCTTACAGTTTAAGTGGGTTTTTCGCTCGTATGTCTTGTCTGTTCAGCGACTAAAAGATGTGTTTACTGGGACGGTAATGCCGGTAGAGGTTCCAGATCATTAAACCTGCGACACTCACAAAGAAAATTAACACCCACATGGGCATAGAAATTCCCATGAAGCTCCAGGATACCTTGGCACACTCGCCATCGCCGGCCAGTACCGTACTGATGACTTCTGTTACGGGCAGCATTTCTACCAGGTAGTCTAGCGCCGGACCGCACGCAGGGACTTCGCCTTCCGGGAGATTTTGCAGATAAACATGTTTTCCTGACACAATACCGCCCAGTATTGCGCTGATTAAGCCAAGAATAGAATAAGTCGGTCGCCACTTGCTGCCAGCCAGGGGATTATGAATTCCCCGGATTAGGAACCAGATGCCAACGAATAAAACGCCGATACGCTGAAAAATACATAACGGGCAAGGCTCCATATTCTCAACATATTGAAAATAATAGGCCGTCACCAATAGTTGGTAACAGACGAAAGCCATAAACAGGTTAAACCCACGAGACTCAAACATTGAGTATTCCATCCAGTTCGTTTTATTTGGCTTCGAAGACTAGCAGAATTCGAAGACACAAAAAAGTAGCGGAATATTGAAAAAGAATTGCCATTAATTCTGAAAAGCGGCTGTTTTTAAGTGAACTTAATTATGATTAGCGAGTCACTAGTTAAAGAGAAATGACCAGTTTGCAACCGATGTTCAAGAGCTGGCCTTTGTTCGATTTGAAAGGTCGGTTTTATCTTTAATTGACACTTTTTGACATTTTAAAGTGGGCAATAAAAAAGCCTCTTAAAAGAGGCTTATAAAAGTTTCCAGTCTGCAGGTCCCAGTACTCTGGGCTTCTTGTATTCGCTAGCGTTGGCTATTTATAACAAACTGATATGAGGCTTGCAACATAAATTTACAAAATGCGCCACTTTTTTATCTCAAAATCGGATAATTATCTACTTTTTACCTTTTAATGCATCAGCCAATGCCATGCCAAAAGCTGTATTGGTGGGCTTTTTAGGCTTTTGAGATGCTGGCTTAAATCCTCGACCTGTTTTAGATGAGCGCTGAGATTTATCTTTCGATTGGCCTCTCGGCGCAGCGTTTTCCGGGTTTGGCCCTACCATTGATAAACTAATTCTCTTACGCTTCGGGTCGACTTCAGTGACATGCACTTTCACGATATCACCTGTTTTAACCACTTCTCTCGGATTAGAAATGAACTTGTCACTCATCAGGGAGATATGGACTAAACCATCCTGATGAACACCAATATCGACAAATGCACCAAAATCGGTCACGTTGGTTACACTACCTTCTAGTGCCATACCCGGAGAGAGATCCGAGATTTTTTCGACACCTTCTTTGAATTTCGCAGCCTTAAAATTACCGCGAGGATCACGTCCAGGCTTATCAAGTTCGGCTAAAATGTCGTTAATTGTCGGTAAACCGAACTTATCTTCGACAAAGTCCGCGGCATTGAGCTTTTTTAACTCTGATGAATTACCCATCAGGCCGTCAATATTTGCCTGAATTTTATCGAGCATTTTAGTCACAATTGAATAAGTTTCAGGATGCACGCCCGAGCGATCTAGTGGGTTATCGCCGTCAGTAATACGGAGGAAACCTGCGGCTTGTTCAAAAGATTTTGGCCCAAGACGTTCAACCTGTGTGAGCTGCTTTCGGTTGGAAAAGCGACCATTTTGCTCTCGATAGCGAATAATGTTTTGCGCGAGGGTCTTATTGAGACCGGAAACATAAGTGAGTAGCGGCGCTGAGGCTGTATTGAGGTCAACACCGACGGCGTTTACACAATCCTCAACCACGCTCCCCAGAGTTTTTCCCAGTTGGCTTTGACTGACGTCATGCTGGTACTGGCCAACGCCAATTGCTTTGGGCTCAATTTTTACCAGCTCAGCGAGTGGGTCTTGTAAACGTCTGGCGATAGAGACAGAACCGCGGTAGCTAACATCTAAATCTGGAAATTCTTCTGATGCTAATTTTGAAGCCGAATAAACTGACGCACCAGCTTCATTGACCACTATTTTCTGGAGGCCCAGAGAAGGATATTTTTTCATTAACTCAGCAACAAGTTTGTCGGTTTCGCGCGACGCAGTTCCATTACCAATACTGACCAATCTAACCTTATGTAGCTCACAGATAGTGGCTAGCTTGGCGATTGAAGAATCCCATTGATTTTGTGGTGCATGTGGGAAAATAGTTGACTGAGTGAGCAGTTTTCCAGTGTCATCAACGACGACAATTTTAACCCCGGTTCTGAGTCCAGGGTCCATACCCATGGTGGTAAATTTGCCTGCTGGCGCAGCCATTAACAGGTCTCTAAGGTTGCTGGCAAAGACGCCGATTGCTTGTAATTCGGCGGTTTCTCTCAGTTTGCCCAAAAGTTCGGTTTCGAAGAAATTATGTAGTTTGACTCGCCAGGTCCATAGCACAACCGTCTGTAACCAACTGTCAGCAGGTCGACCTTGATCACTTATGTTGGCGAACTTTGCGATCAAATATTGGGCATGGTTGGATGCTTTTTCGTCTTTAAGCAGGTTTTGATCAACGACCAGTTCCAATGACAAAACACTTTCATTTCTGCCACGAAATAAGGCGAGCGCACGATGGCTTGGAATTTTGCTCAGTTGTTCAGAGTATTCAAAGTAATCGCGGAATTTGTGCCCGGCATCTTCTTTACCAGCAACAACGGTCGAACGAACAATCGCATGTTCTTCCAGGTAGTGGCGGATTTCCGACAATAAAGGCGCGTTTTCCGCGAACTCTTCCATTAAAATCTGTTTGGCGCCGTCCAGTGCTGATTTACTGTCAGTAATCCCCTTCTCTTCATTAAAGTAATCTTGTGCTACCTGTTCCGGATCCTGAGCAGGATTTTCCAGTAAGCTATCTGCTAAGGGTTGCAGCCCAGCCTCTCTGGCTATTTGCGCTTTAGTCCGACGCTTCGGCTTGTATGGCAGGTAAAGATCTTCTAACTCGCTTTTAGTTTCTGCCTGAACAATACTTGTTTTTAGTTCGGGTGTTAGTTTTTCCTGTTCATCAATGCTTTTCAGTATCACTTGACGGCGGTCTTCCAGCTCACGAAGATAACCGAGTCTCTCTTCAAGTGTGCGCAGCTGGGTATCGTCTAGCCCACCTGTGACTTCTTTTCGGTAACGTGCGACAAAAGGGACGCTTGCTCCTTCATCAAGCAGGGTGACTGCAGCACTAACCTGCTCTTGCTTGACACCAATTTCTTTGGCTATTTTTTCCGCAATATTGAACATAGACTTTCCTAAAAAACTACTTATTCTTTGATGAACCGGCTTCGATGATTAATAATCATTCAAATGATTTGGATTAGTGGTTTTGACAGAACCAGATGAAGTGGCGATTATAACCATTCTGTCGGGAAATTCAGCAGGAATCGGTAATAAATTGAACTAACTTCGAAAATAGAGATGAGGCCATTGACAATGGTTTTTTTGAAAGATTGAAACTTAGGTTATACTCTGTAACAAATGATTGAAAAATATCTTTGCCTTTCAATCGTTTATTCACGGAAAATCGGGATCGGCTTAGACCAAACGTAAAATGATTATTTTGCGTCTAGATAAAAAATAAGTGAGGGGAATATGATGAGTGAAGAAACGCAAAAAATCCTGGTAGTCGACGATGACTTGCGTTTACGCAGTTTATTGGAGAGGTATTTCAAGGAACAAGGCTACATTGTAAAAGCCGCTGCAGACTCTGAACAAATGGATAGGTTTCTTGAACGTGAAAACTATCATCTTATGGTGCTTGATTTAATGTTGCCTGGCGAAGACGGTTTATCCATATGCCGCCGTCTGCGAGCTGAAGATAATAGTATCCCTATCATTATGTTGACAGCCAAAGGTGACGATGTTGATCGAATCATCGGTCTTGAACTTGGTGCGGATGATTATCTTGCCAAACCTTTTAATCCCCGCGAATTATTAGCGCGAGTTAAGGCGGTGTTGAGAAGGCGAACTGCGGAACTGCCAGGGGCGCCAAGCGGTGAAGAAAAAGTGATTGAGTTCGGCGAATTTAAGCTAAACTTGGCGACCCGCGAAATGACACGAAATGGCGAACCCATGACCTTAACCAGCGGTGAATTTGCGGTATTAAAGTCGCTGGTGACTAACCCACGTCAACCACTCTCACGAGATAAATTAATGAACCTTGCGCGAGGGCGTGATTATAGTGCGCTAGAAAGAAGCATTGATGTCCAGGTATCACGGTTACGCAGAATGATAGAGGAAGACCCGGCAAAACCGCGTTATTTACAAACGGTGTGGGGGATTGGCTACGTTTTTGTTCCTGATAGTGAAGACTAAATTTCTTGTCTCCGGTTTCTCAACCGACCATTCTTGTCCTCATTTAAGCCTGTGTGAAAGCAGGCTTTAGCTACTCTCTATTAGACTTCTTCCTCTTCACCATCAATGATAAAACCAATACGTCTTTTTGCAGCTTGTTGTTCCACCTTTTTCACAAAACAAAGCATTTGCACCGTTGATTGATGAGCTAGCAGCATGCAAGGGCTTCCGTTCATATTGCCTTCAATCCGAATACCGTGGAAGCTTTCCTGGGCAAGCCGCTCGACATTTATCTGGATGCCGCCATACATTACAGCTAATATCGCCGGTTCTTCGTCTTCCGGCAGTTGTTGACGCCATTGAGTGATGGTGTCCGCAAGGCGACGCATTAAAACACCCGCAGAGCGATATTCATTGGCTTCTTTCAACCCAGAAGATTTTTGTGGAAGACTCAGACTGGGCAGAGGCCTCTGGGGAACAACTTGCTCTTTCAGGATTTGTTGAGTGTTCTGGTATTCGGGTAAATTATTCTGATCTTGTTCCACGAGCTTTCCTCTATAGATTGAACTGGTTCCACTTTCCGTGCCGGATATTGATTTAGCGACAAATAACCTGAGCGATTATCTCGACCCAAGGATAGGTAATCCGATGATAGCGCCATGGGCAACCAACGGGTAAGGGGGTTAACAAAAGCTTACCGTTTTCGTTGCACACCTATCGGTAAATTTTCGACCCGATCCATTTCTTCATCTCGAAAGTTTGTCGGGGCATGTAAGTAGTCTAATAACATCTCGAACGCATCTAACCCCCAAAAAATTTCACCGGGCTGGTCTTTAACCATAAATGTCGGGACGCCAAAAATCTCATTGTTTGCTGCTTCTTCAGTATTAATGCGAAGTTGATCTTTAACAGATTGTGCTGAAGTGAGCACATCGAGGTTTTTGATTTGCAGGTGTTTTTCCAGGTATCTGATAGCTTCGTTAGAATCTGAAGCCAGCCCTTCTTTCCAGATACTCTCGAAAATTATCTGGATGTTTTCTCTCTGGTTATTCGTTGCTATTGCTAAACGTAGCGCAAATAAAGAATTAAAAGGGTGCGCCGGTGGCATCTTAAACGGGATACTAGCCCTTCTTGCTTGCCAGTAACAATGCTTATAGGTGAACTTTCTTTTCGGCGCAATTTCAGCCGGTCCGACATTTTGCCAGTGATTCAACAACCCGGCAAACAAGATAGGTTTGTATTCTATATTGACGTCTGTGGGAAGCCTGTCGAACTGGCAATGTTGCAAATAGGCAAATGGCGAAATGAAATCAAAATACCAGACTAGTTTCATTGGACACGCTTCTCTTTAGTGTTGTTAATCGAAATGGGATGGTCAGCAAAGCCACCGGGTGCTGAGAACCAACTCGTCAGCCAAAGACTCCCTTCAATCAAAGCTTAACGGCCTTGCTTTGCTTTTCTCCTGGCGTTAAAGGCATCCATTTGTTCTTGAGTCGCTTCAGTCTGGAATTTTTCCTTCCATTCGGCATAGGGCATACCGTAGACTTTTTCTCTTGCCTGTTCGTAATTTAACTCAACATTTCTTGATTCCGCCTCGGTTACCATCCATTTTGCCAGACAATTCCTGCAAAAGTCGGCCAAAATCATGAGTTCTATATTTTGCACTTCTTTGTGATTATCCAGATGGGTTAGCAGCCTTCTAAAGACCGCCGCCTCAATGGCTTCTTGCTGGTTTAGTTGTTCGTTCAAAATTACACCTGTGACTGTTTGGGCGTTTATGTGCCTGGCATTGCCATCCAGCAACAGAATCAATATCCTACTAGAAATCGGCACTTAGGAAGTTTTCAATTATTGGGAGCGCTTATTGATCTCAGGGCGCAAATGCCTCGAGAATAATAGCTAAAATTAAAAGCCTTAGCCACCGCTTTGTCTATCCCGCCGAAAGCTAGTCATTTAACGATTGCCGCTAATTGTATTGTTACAACTTCCCTCTCGCCGATTAATTTTAAATCGTTTAACCTCTTGTGCTGATTTTTACGTTAAGAGTATGTGCTTAGCAAAAAAGATGTTATTTATAGAAACTATCAGTATTGCTGGAAGGTCTGAATAAGTTAATAGCCGTTGAACGGCCAACCTTGGTTTAACTTAATATCAACCAAAAATAATGAAATAATAAAGCGCTAATAATAAAACTAAAAAATTTACGCAGTCGATTAACAAAGAAGTAGCAAAAGGACGTTATTTAAATGATCCGTGTCAGGGGTATATCGAAAACTTACCAAATGGGGAATACGCTGGTTAAAGCGCTGGATGGCGTTGATTTGCATATCCCTCAAAACGAGTTTGTCGCGATAATGGGGCCGTCAGGTTCAGGTAAGTCAACATTAATGAATATTCTTGGGTGTCTTGATCAACCCGATAATGGGAGTTATCAGCTCGCCGGAGAAGAAGTTGCCAGTATTGATGATGATCAGCTCGCATCGCTACGCAATCGTTCTATCGGATTCGTATTTCAAACCTTCAACTTGCAAGCCCGTCGTACCGCATTAGAAAATGTTATGTTGCCGCTTAGATTTTCAAATTGTCCAAAAGTCGAAGCGAGAGAAAGGGCAACGCAAATTCTTTCGAAGGTTGGCCTGGCGGAAAGAGCGCATCACCGACCATCAGAACTTTCAGGCGGACAACGACAACGGGTCGCGATAGCGCGAGCGCTGATCAACCAGCCTGAAATTATTCTGGCTGATGAACCCACAGGTAATCTGGACAGTAAAACCACAGAAGAAATCATGAACCTGTTTCATCATTTACATCAGCAGGGGCAAACGATAGTCGTTGTTACTCATGAAGATGAAATTGCTCAACATGCGCAAAGAGTCGTTACATTGAGAGATGGAAAAATCAAGGAGGACAAATTCAATGATTAAACATTTGGCTATCATTATTCCGCTAATGTTTTCCACAGTTGTTGATGCAGAAAGTGATTCAGCTGATAGCGTCATTCTGACCGGCAAAATCAAAGCCGGTGATGTACAGAACTTTACGACTCCCTGGTCGGAAAACTGGCGATTGCAGATTAAATGGATGAAGCCGGAAGGTCAGATGGTTGAGCAAGGAGATTTGGTTGTACTGTTTGATACTGCAAGTTTAGACACCCAGATTGAGCAACAGAAAGTGAGCTTGCGGCAAGCGCAAGAAAAAGCCAAAGAAAGTCGGCTTAGACTGGAACAGGAAGTCATCGATGCTGAGCATGCTTTAGTGAAAGCTCAATTAGAATTTCAACTAGCCAAGTTATCTGTCAATGTACCGACAAAATTTCGCAGTGATTTTGAAAAAGATAATATCGGGTTTGATTTTAAAAAAGCGAACAAAATGTTGGAGCAAGCAAAAACCAAATTGAAAACGGCTCAAGCTGCATTGGTAGCTGAAGAGAAAAAGCAGGTGTTAGAAATAAAAAGAATTGGGGCAATTCTAAAGAAAAAAGAATCGGAGTTGGCGTTTATGCAGTTAAAGGCGCTAAGAAAAGGAACCGTATTACATGCGATGCATCCCTGGAATGGGAGTAAAATTACTGAAGGTCAATCAGTACAAACTTCGTGGAATGTTGCTTCAATTCCCGGTGCTGGGGATGAGTCGGTACGAGCATGGGTGAATGAAGTTGACTGGCACAAAATTGGCGTAGGCCAGATAGTTACATTGACGTTAGATGCATTTCCCAATGACCATTTTAAAGGAAAAATTCGAAAAGTTGGCCAGCAGGCGGAATCTAAAAAAGAATGGGGCAGTGCGACCTATTACGATGTCGATATTGAAATCACAGAGCCTTCCAAGCATTCCCTTGTGCCAGGTATGAGCGTGAGAGTTGAAATACCAGAAAACGGCGTCGGCGCTGAGAATAATTCGATTACCGAAAACTCTTCAGCAGAAAAAAATATGACAACGGAGGCTGGCTAGTATGTTAAGAATAACTTTGTTGGTGGGTGCTCTGTTGTTGGTCTCTGGTTGTGAGCAGCAAGACTCCAGTATAAATAGTCAAACACAACTTAAGGTGTCGGGCATCGTTGAAGCTAACGGCGAACTGGCTTCAAGTGATACTGCCGTCGTGAGTCCGCCAGCCGTACGAAATCAATGGCGATATAAAATTACTTTTCTAGCTGCCGAAGGAAGCCAGGTCAATAAAGGAAAGCCAATTGTCAGTTTCGACGTAAGCGAGCTTAATCAGAAACTATCGATGAAAAAAAGTGAGTTAAAAACAGCACAAAAAACATTGGAAAATACGTTGTTGACGAACGAAGCTAAACTGGAAAAACAAAATCTGGAACTCGCAGAATCCAAAATGAAGCAGGATAAAGCCTATCGAAAGTGGCAGCAATCTAAAAATCTGGAAAGTAATCTGGAGACTAAAAAACTAAATCTTCAATTTAAAATCGCAGAAAATGAAACCCAACGATTAGAGAAGACTGTCGCCAAGACGATTGAATCAAACAAGGTTAAATTAGCCATTTCGAAAAGTAATAATGAACGGCTTCAAAGTGAAGTAGATCAATTGAAGTCGGGCATTGGCAAAATGACGATTAAAGCGCCTAAATCAGGCATTATCATTTACAAACCGGACTATCAGGGAAAGAAAATTTCGATGGGAGATACTGTGTGGATGGGGAGACAAATTATTGGTTTACCGTCACTCGATCAGATGATAGTAAAAGCGAAAATCCTCGAAGCAGATGCCGGTAGCGTAAAGTTAGCACAGAAAGTGGAAGTCGTGTTAGATGCCGTGCCTGAAAGGGTTTTTATTGGCAAAGTGACTAAACTCGGGAAAGTTTTTCGGCGCAAAAGTAAAGATCAGCCAAATATTATTTTTGATGCAGAAATTACTTTGGAGAATCCTGACATCGATTTGATGCGGCCGGGTATGGCTGCAAGAATAAAAATACATGTTGATGACGCGCAGCAATCATCAGCATTGGCGTTGCAGTAGGTGGTAGAGAATGAACGATATAAATAAAGGAACAGTCGGCAGGTTAAAATACACTTTCGCATCCTTGACGCTTTCCAGTGTATTAACTTTGTCTGGATGTGCTGAAAACTCGAGTGCTGATACGATTAAGATGGTTGTGGCAAAGGCTGATTTTATCGTAAAAATTCCCGGTTCTGGAGAGTTAGAAGCGGCAAAAGCAACCAATATCAGTATGCCCGGTGGCGTGTTTGAAGCTCAGGTTATCGAATGGCTTGCGGAGGAAAATACACTGGTTAAGAAAGGACAGGTTGTTGCCCGTTTTGATCCGAAAAAATATAGGCATCAAAGCGAGCAAGAACAATTTCAAATCGATAAAGCCAATATTGGCTATCAAACAAAAGAAAACCAACTCGGTAACGAAAAGCGAGAAATCTCTAATGATGCGCAACTAATTAAAGACGAGCTTAATATTGCTAACCGGTACTCTGTTGATGATTTAAGAGTTTATTCGCGTAACGAAATTATCGACCAAATGAAAAATCAAG
This sequence comes from Aliikangiella coralliicola, assembly GCF_007004725.1. Lineage (GTDB taxonomy): Bacteria > Pseudomonadota > Gammaproteobacteria > Enterobacterales > Kangiellaceae > Aliikangiella > Aliikangiella coralliicola. The sequence continues at coordinate 59,087 of NZ_ML660161.1, forward strand.
CCTACCTGGAAGCGAAGCAAGGTTATACCGAATGGCGTGGCGAGAGTCATGACGACAAATCACAATCTGAACTTGAGTTGTTACGACTGAAGCAAGGTCAGCATTCTGCAAAATTAGGCATGTATCAAGACGCGTTAACAAAATTGGAAATCACTGCACCACATGATGGACTTTTTGTTTTAGAAAAAAACTGGCGTGGAGAAAAGCCGCGTGTTGGTGACACTACCTGGCCAGGTAGAAAATTAGGATCGCTGCCTGATTTATCAAAATTACAGGCGAGAATCTTCATTCTTGAATCGGAAGCCGCGGGACTGAAAGTTGGACAAAGAGTGGAACTAAAGTTAGACGCATATCCCGATCAGCTTATTGAAGGAAAACTGGCGCAAATTGATAGTATTGCTAAATCTCGAAATAATAAAAACCCTGTCAAATATTTTGAAGCGGTCGTTAGTATCGATGGTGAAAAACTGGAACATTGGCGACCAGGTAGCCAGTTGAAAGCGATAGTCTTCGCTGCTGAAAAGCGTCAGGTGATTAGTATTCCTTCACAAAGTATTTCAGTCAAAAATGGTCAGTATTTTGTGTATGTAGAAGAATCTGGAGATTGGGTTAAGCGGGAAATTCAAATTGGATCTCGTAACACTGCTAAAACAGAAATAACTCAAGGATTAGAGTCAGGTGATATAGTCGCGTTGTTTACGCCGCAATCTGTCGTACAGCAAAATACGGGAGGCAATCATGGCGTTCTTTGATGCACTAAGAGATGCTTGGGAAGAACTTTGGCATCATAAGATGCGTACCGCATTGACGTTGCTTGGAATGATTTTTGGCGTCGGTGCGGTAATTGCCATGCTAAGTATCGGTGAAGGCGCCGAACAGGAAGCACTGGAATTGATCGACTCTATGGGACTGCGAAATGTAATCGTCAATGCTAAGAAAATGGACTCGCAACAGCTCGCAGAAATTCGCGATCATTCTGTCGGTCTCTCGCAAAGAGATGTTGAGGTGGCTAGCGAAACTCTACCTTTTGTGGAACAGGCTAGTGCGGAAAAAGTGATTAAGACATTTATTGTTTTCAGTCATGGTGTTAAAAGCGACGCATCTGTTTATGGTGTTACCCCGAGTTATTTTGAATTGAGTGGATTTAATGTTAGCGCCGGAAGGCTCTTTGACGTTGATGGTGAAGCAAGATATCGACAGGTGGCGGTGTTAGGAGCGCACACGGCAAAAGTATTGTTTGCGGATAAAGACCCTCTTGGGCAATTGGTTAAAGTCAATCATGTGTGGTTACGTGTCATTGGGGTATTAAAAGATAAGTCACTTAACAAAGACGAATTTGAAGGGATCAAATTAGGCGGAGAGAAAAACAGAATATTTGTTCCGTTAAAAACCGCGCTGAAAAAGTTTCGCTTTCCCGACCTCGACAATGAAATTGATACTTTCAGAATAAAAATTACCAAAGATACCGATCCGAACATGGCGGCAATTGCTCTTAATCATTTGCTTAGCCAACGTCACGGCAAAGTGGATGACTATGAAATTGTGGTACCGGCAAAATTAATGGAACAGCATCGGCAAACTCGTCGCATCTTTACCATTGTGATGTCTTGTGTTGCGGGGATTTCATTGTTAGTCGGCGGTATTGGTATTATGAATATTATGTTAGCGACCGTGTTGGAGCGGACTAAAGAAATTGGTTTGCTGCGGGCCGTTGGTGCGCGCAAAAAAGATGTGATGAACCTGTTTATGGTCGAAAGTTTTACCGTCGCCGCCATTGGTGGATTATTAGGCATTATTCTGGGTTATATTATTGCGCAGGTGATCGCGGTTTATGCCGACTGGACTGTTGGTTGGTCGTTATCTGCGATCTTATTATCGGTGGGTGTTTGCGCCATTGTTGGCTTAACTTTTGGTATTTATCCTGCGTTAAAAGCATCCAAGATGGATCCCATTGAGGCATTGCAACGGGATTAAAAGTATTAGCTATCCTGGGGCGACCTTTTCATACGGTATTCGTCAATTCCCTGATAAATACCGTCTGGAACAATTTTGAAGGTTTCAAACCCAAATTTTTCAAAAAAACCATGGGCCTTACCGGACGTTTTGATATAGATTTCAACGGGTCCATAAAGCGCTTCAATTTTTTTTATTCTGAAGTTCAACAACTCGCTGCCGAGCCCCTTCGTGTGTTGGGCATTATCGACGATTCCCCAACGTAAAAAATAGCCTTTGTCCTGTTTATCCCAACCGCCGCAAGCGATGATTTGTTCATGATGAAAACCAACATAATAATGGGTGTTTTGGTCAAGGTTTTCCAGAAATAGCTGAAAGTCTGACACTTCTTCCGGAGAAAAATACCCGGTTAGATTAGTGTTAAACAAACTCAGGCATGCATTTAAGTGTTCAGGTTTAAATGGAACAAAAGATAATCGACTCATCGGTAACCTCTTATTTTACTAAGTTAACCTTTTCCGTTGATTCATTTTGAACTCGACTTGACCAACTGTCCAATTGATTGTGTTAACTTTCTATTGAATATGGCGCTAGATGGATGAACTAACGAGACTAAAGTTTTTTAAACATGAGATATTGTCAATTGTTCTGCTTTTATTTGAATCCAACAATAGCAGGCTCTTTTATTATCAGGCCTCAATGGGCATAATAGTCCGCAGAATTCTCTAACCTGAAAATAATTATGACGAGCTGGTCCGATATTTTAGCTGCTGAAAAACAGCAAGACTACTTCAAGCAAACTCTGCAGTATGTTGCCGAGCGAAGAGCGCAAGGCGTTACCGTTTATCCGCCAAAAGAAGAAGTATTCAATGCGTTTAAAGTGACGCCGCTGGAACAGGTTAAGGTGGTTATTATTGGGCAGGATCCCTACCACGGCCCCAACCAGGCCCATGGACTATGTTTTTCGGTAAAGCCCGGTATTGCCCCTCCACCGTCGTTGGTCAATATGTATAAAGAGCTTGCCAATGATATTACTGGCTTTGAAATTCCACAGCACGGGTACTTGCAACCCTGGGCCGAACAAGGCGTATTGTTACTTAACACCGTGCTTACCGTTGAACAGGGGCAAGCCCATTCTCACAAACATCTGGGGTGGGAGCTGTTTACCGATAAAGTGATTCAGGGATTAAGCGATCAGGGAGAAGGGTTAGTTTTTCTGCTGTGGGGATCTCATGCACAAAAAAAGGGAAACACCATCGACACGAGCAAACATCATGTATTGAAAGCCCCTCATCCCTCACCTCTTTCTGCTCATCGAGGTTTTTTTGGAAGTAAGCATTTTTCTAAGGCCAATGAACTACTTATGGCTCAAGGTAAAACGCCTATTGATTGGTGTCTTTAAACTGATTGTCGGTGGCTAACATTCAGTGTGTAGCCACCCCATCAAAATCAGTTTACAAATCAATTCTGGTAAATATTTTATCGAATCGCTGATTTATTATTGTTCTGGCAGCGCTTTGAATAAAACCATAGGATGCCCACTGGTAGAACATCTTGTGTAATTCCTGGTTTAATTCATCCTGAGATAATCGGCTGGTTAAACCTTCCTGTAATCGTTGAAGTTGTAATGCCATTCTCTCGTTTTTAAATGATTCAGGCGATTCAGTTTCTGACAGAATTTCGGCTTCTAATGCCAATTTTTCCAGTTCAGTGACGCCTGAAATATTTTCACTAAATTCGTTGTCGTTAATTGCCGTTTTTAAATGCTGCAAACGTGGTTCAAGAACACGTTTACCTTTTTCATCAATTGGCAATTGAGCCAGTTGTTCTTCGATGAATGTAATATCGACGGCCTGTTTTTCAAGTAATGTTTCTTCTGCCTGTTGCAGCAGAAGTGCGCCGTCTTTAATAGCTTTTAACCGCTTTTTAAGTTGGCGTTCTCCAATGCCCGAATAGCGATCTCGAAAGTGTTGGCAGGCTTTTTCGAACTCATTGATTAGTTTTTTCGCTGAGTTTCTGGGGAGCTCAATTTGTTTATCCCATTGCTGACGAAGCGAGTCGAACTCTTCTAACTTTTGGTTTAATTCACTATCTTCCAGTTCACTAAGAGAGCGGATCTGAGTTGTTAATGATTTGATTTTTTGTTCGCTGGACTTCAATTCGTTTTTAAAAGCTTGTTTTTGCTCATCTCTTTGTGCGAAGATTTGATCGATTGCTTTACGAAATTGATGCCATTGTTCTCGATCAGCTTTGAAGAATGTAATGCCCAGGTTTTTCCACTCTTGTTGAAGGTGCTTTGAAATTTCGATGGCTTTTCGGTTGTCTTCTAAACTAACTAATTTTTCAGCCTTGGCAACCAGCTCTACTCGCTCATCAAGATTTGCCTGTTTCTCCGAGTGAATCAGCCCTTTTAACCCATTAAAGCTTTTATTAAAGCGTTTTTGAATGGTTTTTCGTTCGTTGTTAGGCACGGGGTCGTATTGCTGCCACTCTTTGGTCAAATCGCGGAAGTTTTTGTCCAGCGACTTCCAGTCAATGGATTGGCTGGTTGTTTCAGTAGCTGTTTTTGCACTCTCTGCTACCTCTTCACTAGAATGGGACTGCTCGACTTTCTCGTTGTTGGAAATCGAGTTGCGTAAATCTGCGATCTGTTTTTCCAGCCGCTCACATATTGCTATTTTCTGTTTTAAATTGTCCGCTTTAACTTGATCTTGTTCAGCGTAATAAACAAGACAAGGCTGATAAGCTTTGTCGGCAGCTTGCTTGAACTTATCCCAGAGTGCTTGATCAGCGGCTGCATCTGAGGAAATTAATTCACGCCATTGTTCTTGAAGTTCGTGAACTTTTTCTGCGAGCACCAGAGGGTCCAAGGAATTCTCGCTGAGCTTTTCCATAGCACTACAAAGAGATTCTTTTTTGGGAGTCGTGGCAAAAGCGTGCCAATCTCTCAATTCATTCAAGTCTGGCTCCAGGTTTTCCAGCTTGCGAGTAACACTGGTAAGAAAGTCGCCGACTAACTCCTTCAGTTCGAAATTGATGTAGTTTGAGAGTTTGTTTGCCGCAATTAAATTACGTTGTCTAATATGATTTTCCAGCGTTCTAATTTTACGATGCAGCTGAGAGGCTTTTTTCTTTTGCTCTGCTTCTAACTGGTGTAGTTTATGCTGTAGCTCTTTGGCCTGTTTGCGCCAGATTTCCAAGCCTGACGGAATGGCAAGTTCTTCGGGCCAGTGTAATTTTTTCTCAAGGTTGGTCCATTGTTTTTGCCATTTTTCCAGGTCACCGAATGACACCATGTCTGCTTGTTGTTCGGTTAACTCGATGAAATTCGGAGTGAGCGATTCAAATTTCTCCCAAACGGCTAAGTGGCCTTGTAAAGTTTCCCGTAATCCACTGAACCGACCTTTCATCTGTGGGGAAGCATCGACTTCTGTGATGATTTGTTGCCAGTTTTTGTCCAGCAGTGTTAATCCTTCACGCAGAGATTGACAAGATTCTAATCGCTCGGACTTTATTTCTTCAATCAGGCTCTCTAATTGTTCGCATAATTCAGATTGTTTAGCTTGTGCTTCTTGAACTAGTGCTGCCTGTCTGGCTTCTTCCTGCATTGAGTCAATCGTCGCCTGGCAAGCTGTTAAAGCCTCGTTGTAATTATCGACTCTTTTACCAGACAGGGGTTTGTCGTCAATAATTTCACCATCCAGAGCTTGCCATTGTTGGGTCAATAGCTGCACTTTGGTGGTAAATTGCGTATCCCAGGTTTGATTGGCAAGTTTGCTCAGGTTTTGACAGATTTTATCCGCCTGTTGCAAAGTATCATCGATATGCTGTTGTTTAGCGCGAATGCCTTTGAGCTTTTCTCTGACAGCTTGAATGACTTGCTTGTGACTCGCTTTCTTCTGTAATTGTTGAAGTGATTTCAGGTCGTCGAGTTTATCAACAATGCTCAGTCGCAGTTCTATCGACTTCGCGCTGGTAGCTGCTTGTAATAAAATTTGCGGATCATCGCTGGAAAGTAGAAGCGATTCAGCTAATGCTGAATTGTCGCATTTGGTTATCGCGTTTGAGACTGCTTGCTCATCCCAGGTGCTCTTTTTATTATTAAACTGTACCGTTAATGCATCGATATTTTCAGCCTGCAATCCTGCTAAATGGCTGGCCACTTGACACCAGTCAGCAGGGTTGCCTGCCTGCAGAAGTATTGACTGAAGTACCTTGGAATCACTGATTTTGGCCAATGCTCGACGGCGAATTTCCGCAGACTCATCTGAAATTGCCATTTGCGATATGATTGACACATCTTGATCCGCATCCAGCGCGGCTAGTGCCTCTTGCCGAACCTTGGCATCCTGATGTTTCCACTTGGGCGTGAATAAGCTTTTAAACATAAAAAACGACGATTACTCAAGAAAAAAAGGATTATACCAATTGACAGTTAAGGCACCAATAAAAGACTGATACCTGTTAATTTTTACTTTAGTGACAAGCAAACCTCTAGCTAATTCAGCGCCTTTTACTGCCTGTCTTTAACGATATGTTAGTAATGTCTTAAAATCTAAACGTTTTCTGGCTGTTCTTATCCCGAGTTCAGGTTAATAAATTGTTTTAGGATTTATCGATCATTATGAGATAGTTTGAGAGCTCAAACTGAACCTTTTCATAAGCGCGGATGGCGGCGTGATTGTCTTTGTGCACGTAAAGCCTCAGTTCTAGCCCGCCTTGCCGACTCATTTCCTGTTTAACGGCGTCAAGTAAATGGTTAATTAAACCGCGACCGCGGCAGGCAGGCGTAATAAACAGGCTTTGAATCCACCAATAATATCCAGCATTCCAGTCACTCCACTCTGTTATTGCTGAAATGCTGCCGACAGGAGAGTCAGATGCGTCTACTAAAACCCAGTATATTCCTTTGTCCGGGTCTTCTAAGGCTGCTTTTATTCCTCGACGCAGTGTTTCCGGGGCACGAATGCTACCTTCTGCTTGTTCGGCTTCCTGCGCGGTAAAGGTGACAAGTGAATCGAGGTCTTGAATGGTTGCGCGTCTTACTTTCAATTGATGCTTCCTCAGTTTATGTTTGTGGCCTTCTCAGGAGTTACTGTTTGCCAGCTAAAGCTGGAAATCTGTCCTTGCTCGAAGTAGGCGGAAAAAAATTCATCTTCATCGTATTTCACTTTTTCTATTTTATTACCTTCAACGACGAATTCCTGATGCTCTACGCTCTCAGTCGGTTTGTCAAAATTTGCAGGCAGCGATTCTCGCTGGTGTTTTGAGCTGTCCTTAGCGGCTTTGTAGTAGCGAGTCTGGCCGGTAGCCAGCTCTAGCACATTGATGGCGTAAAATGTTTGTGATTTCTGAGTCGCGTTGTAAACAATTTTTTGACTGTCGTTTGACCAGGCCATGGCCAGAGATTCTGGGCGTTTGATAAAAGTCGCGAGTGGCGCAGCAGATTGATCGGTTTGCTGGATATGCAAATAAAAGCCATTGGCCTGTTTGATAAAAAACGCGATCGCTTGCCCATTTGGGGCAACAGTAAGATTAAGCTTGTTGTCGTTTGGGCCGTCGTTACGTAACCAAAACTGACTCAGCAATATGAGGACACCTATCATTATTGAGCTAATAGTGACTGCAACCCTGTTTTTGCGGATCAATGATGGGGTTTCTGTTTGATCTTCGCCGATTGAAAGTTCATTCAATTGAGTGGCTTCGGCTTTGGCGACAAATCGATACCCTTTTGTGGGCACTGTTTCGATAAATTGTGGGTCTTTACGCGAATCTGAAAATATCTTGCGTAGTTCAGAAATAGCCTGGTTAAGGGAGTTGTCGGTGATCGCAGTATCTTGCCAAACTTGATTGATTAAAGCCTGTTTCTCAACCAGTTGATTGTCAGCCTCAATCAGGGTCGTTAGCACTTGCATTACTTTGCGTTGAACTGAGAACTTTCCCTTCTCAGGGTGGCTGATCTTAAGCGATTCTGGCTGAATCAACCAGCCGTCCGCAATGAAGTTTGTGTCTTGTGGTAGGTTTTTCAATAAAGATAACCTTATGATTTAATTAAAATTAATTCTGAATCAGAATTAATTCAGAGCCATCTCATTATTTTGTCAGACCGTTTTGCTTTATTGTCATTATCATCGATTCTCACAAACAATAAAACACTACTGACGGGTAAAGTATTCATGAAATTAGACTGCCGATTATTGATTGTCTTGATACTGGTTGCAAGTGGATCGTTTTCGAATATTTGCGATGCTCAAACTGCCAGAAACTCACTTGAAAGCCTAGTGGTTGAATCCGCAGCGCTCAAGGAGAAAAGACTTATCTATGTGTCAAAACCTCTGGGTTATGCTAATTCTGAAGAGCGCTACTCGGTGGTTTATGTTTTAGACGGCGAAAGCAGCATTGACTACACCAAAGCGGTTGCCGAAATGTTATATCAAAGTGGATTTCCCAAATTGATTGTTGTCGCCATTCCAAACACCATTCGCGGTCGGGACTTAACGCCTTCGGCCTGGCGTGAGGCACAAGATGGTGGTGGCGCTGAAAACTTCTTACGATTTATTAAACAAGAATTAATTCCCGTTATCGATAAAAAATATCGAACCGATAATTACCGAGTACTAATAGGGCATTCATTGGGCGGGCTGTTTGCAACCTACGCGCTGGTGAAAGAAACTCAGTTGTTTAATGCACTGATTGCTATTTCTCCCTCGGTTTTTTACAACGATTTTAGTGTAATGAACCAAGTTGAGGATTTGTTCGAGCATTATCAATCAGACAGTGCTCTGACACGGTTGCCGGAGTTCCATTTTGCCATGGGGCATGAACCTGGAGAAGAAGGCGATGGCATATTAAAAATGCACCAGTATTTTAAACAGTCAGCGCCCGCGCAGATGAATTGGGCATTTGAGTATTATCCGAAAGAGAATCATACCACTGTGCCATTGGTTGCAACATTAGATGGACTTCGTTTTGCTTTCAGGGACTTCAACGTGCCTGAATCAATAATGGATAAAGGATTAGACGGATTAAGAAAGTATTTTACTAAAGTCAGTAAAAAATTCGGTAAAAATATTCTCGTTCCACAGCGTGTGTTAATGAATTTAAGTGATAGTCAATGGTCATCGGGTAAACATGAAGATGCGATTCTAACAGCGCGTTATTATGCTGAAATTTATCCAGACATGATTATTCCCTATGATTATCTGTCAGATTATTATTTACGGCTTGGTCAAATTGATCGTGCGATTATAGAAACTCAAAATATGTTGAAAGTATTACCGGGATTTCAACACGCTGAGCAAAAATTAAAGCGATTAAATGAAATGAAGTCGAAACAATAGTGACAGTGAGCTGCCAAAGTTTGGTAGGCATTTAACTCATGAAGGAGTCATCCTAATCGCGCTCCTGTCATCTCGAGCGCAGTCGAGAGATCTCCCAAAGGTTTTTATAGCATAAAATGAATAGTGATCTGATTGGAGTGACTTTCTTAAATAGACTTTTTCGATTTAATCCTTTTGTCCTAAAGACTCACTTCGTCTTTCAAGTATTAGCGTATCCCGCCACTTCCCATCGAGTTGCGCAATTTTTTCTCGAATTCCAACTCGCCTGAACCCAAAGTTCTCGTGTAGTTTTATAGTCGCCTGATTTCCCGGAAAGACTGAAGATTGCAAAGTCCAAATGCCATTTCGCTCGGAAGTTTCAATAAGAGCTGCCATCAGCTTTGTGCCGATACCGATACCGAGAAATTGGGTGTGAATATAAATACTCAACTCAGCAACGCCAACATAACAGGCTCGTTTTGAAACTGGGCTAAGTGCTGCCCAGCCAGCAATATTTCCTGGTTTTACCTCGTTAGACTTGTAAATTAAACGGGAGTGTTGATGATGTCCTTTGTCCCACTGCTCCCAGGTGGGAACTTCCGTTTGAAAAGTCGCATTTCGGGTTTCAATTCCCTGCCGGTAAATTTCTAATACCTGCTCAACATCGGTTATTTTCATTTTTCGGATCATGTTAGCCTCTAGGAGTTAGGAGAATTTGATTTGCCAGAATTGCGAGTAAGTCTATTATCGAGTAAATCCATTATAATATTATGAGATTAGTTTAAAATGATAATCTGAACAATCGTGTGAATATCATCTGCTATAATGGCGAGCTTAAGTGCTCAATGAAAAAAGAATCGTCAATTGAATATCCCGCATAAAAAGGGTTGCCTATCTATATGAATCCAATTCTTAATCGCTTATTTCTTTGGGTTATTGATTCGCCGAAAGTTGTGATTTTTATGGTTCTTTTGTCTGTTATAACGATTGCTTCGGGAATGGCTAAGCTACAGATCAGCAATGATTTTCGTGTTTATTTTAGTGAAGACAATCCTCAACTAAAAGCTTATGAAGCATTTGAAGATAATTATGTTAAGTCAGATACTGCTACTTTAGTTGTTACCGCCAAAGATGGTGATATTTTTACACGTGATGGTTTAGCGCTTATCGATGCGTTAACGCGGGCTTCATGGTTTATCGACTACTCTTACCGAGTTTCTTCTCCAACCAATTATCTCTACACTCAATCCCTTGGAGATGACATAGAAACTAATTACCTGGTAGAAGATGTGGCCAGTTTGAGCGACGAAAATATTTTAGAAATTCGTCGTATAGCGCTCAACGAGAAAAGACTGGTGAACAGTTTGATTACCGCGGATGGAAAGGTCGGCATTGTGGTGATTAATATCAGTTTACCTGAAGATATCGCCGATGCTTCTGCACAAATTACCACGCAGATAGAAGCTCTTCGTGATAGTTATCGAGAAAAATATCCGGGGTTTGAGATCGATAATGGCGGCTCCACGACGTTTAATACAACACTTTCGCGTGCAATAGCGCATGATATTTCAGTTTTATTACCTATCAGTTATCTAATTATTTTTAGCGGCTTGTTTTTATTTCTGCGGAGCTTATTCGGCGCTATTACCATTTTTATTTTGATCTCTACCTGCCTGATTTCAACCTTCGGCTTTTTCGGTTGGGTATCGCCGGTGTTAACACCGATTGCAGGATTTGCACCAAGTATCTTGTTGTCGATAATGGTCGCTGATAGCGTTCATATACTGGTTACCTATTATCATCAATTACACGAAGGACAAACCAAGAGAGAAGCCATTTTAAAAAGCCTGCATATAAACTTCATGCCTGTATTAATTACTAGTATTACCACCATTATTGGTTTTTTAAGTTTGAATTTTAGCGAGTCACCGCCCTATCGAGATTTAGGTAACATGGTGTCACTTGGTGTACTGATAGCGTTAATATTCAGTCTGGTTCTCTTGCCCGCGTTGTTGATGGTTTTTCCCGTTGGAAAAAATCTCAAACAACCACAGGGTAGTTTGATCAAATCCTTTGCTAATTTCGTCATCTTACGCAAGAAGCGACTATTAATTTTGACATCATCAATCACCTTATTGCTCATTATATTTATTCCAAATAATCGATTGAGTGATAACTGGGCGACTTACTTTGATGAAAGCTTTGAACTGATTCAACTAGTGAAGCGGTTGGATGGTTATCTCAGCGGCATTAATGGACTGGAGTATTCACTTAAACCAGCAAAGAATAAAAGTATTTATCATCCAGAATATTTAACGCAACTCGATGAATTTGAAAAATGGTTTTTATCCCAGGATAAAGTGATGAACGTCAAGTCACTTAGTAACCTGATGCAAGACTTAAATCAAGTAATGCATGGCGATGAACCCAGTTGGTATCGAATACCAGACTCGGCTGAATTGGCAGCGCAGTATTTGTTGTTTTATGAGTTTGGTTTGCCTGAAGGATTGGGGTTAAATAACCTGGTTACAATTCATAAAGATGCATCGCGTTTTAGTGTTTCTGTCTCTGATGCTGGTTCTGATGAACTATTGGCCATTGATCAAAAAGCGCAGGTCTGGTTAAAGACAAATGCACCGGCAATTCAAGTTTCAGAAGCCACTGGTTTAGGAATGGTCTTTGCGCATATTGCACAGAGAAATATTACTAGTTTGCTGAAAGGAACTCTGATAGCGTTGGTTGGCATATCTGCTGTTTTGATGGTGGTGCTAAAATCATTCAAATATGGGTTGATTAGTTTAATTCCCAATGTTATTCCGGCTGCGCTTGCTTATGGTTTGTGGGGAATGACATTTGGATACGTTGATATTTCTTTGTCAATAGTTGCGTGTTCGACATTAGGTATAGTAGTTGATGATACTGTTCATTTTCTACATAAATATATTCGGGCGCGAAGAGGTGGATTAACTACTTCCGATGCAATCAGAGATTCTTTTCACAGGGTCGGAACCGCGTTAATAATTACTTCAACGGTTCTCGCCGCGGGATTTCTCATACTAACAATATCTCCGATGAACACTTCGGCTACCATCGGATTACTCATGGCCGTAACCTTGATCTTTGCATTAGTGGTTGATTTTTTACTATTACCCCCTCTTTTACTTTACCTGGATAGAAAAAGCGAAATGAGGATGCATTCGGGGGATAATAAAAAAGAGATATCTTTATAGTTTATCTCATTTTGGAATTGATTTTTTAATAGAGCAGTTAATTTTCGGTTCCTGTGGCTGTGAATTATAAATTTGACAGTTTTAGTCATGATGACTACGCTTTGAGGAGCAATGCTTGTTTTTTATGCTTGTCTGGTAATAAAGGTAGTACAGTGTATGCAGGGAAAAACTCTATTAGAGACTGAAGAGAAGGAAGAGAAAGAAGTATCTCCATCCAGTTATTTTTTTGTTAGTAAAGATCCTCTGATTGATCATTTGTGTCCAGTTGATTTAATCGGCGACCCCATCAATAATCGTGTTCCGCTCCAAAAAAAGCTCAGCGTATTTGACGAATATGAAGTCTTCGTTTTACTGGTTAACTCAGATGGAGAAATCGCTTTCATTAATCAAAAAGGGTGTGAAGTTCTTAATGCTAGCAAAGAAAAAGTAGCCGGCCTCTGCTGGTTAACTAAAGTTATCCCTGAAAAGCAAAGAACTGAAATGCTCCTTTTGTTTGACTACCTGATGACTGGAAGTCAACTTTCAAATAATCAATATTTTCACGATATATTAACTTTTGATGGTACAAGTCTGCCTTATAAATGGATCAACACCATTATTAATGACAAGAATGGTAAGACTCAGGGAATGTTCTGTTTGGGTGCGGATGTGAGAGCGTCGGATAAAAAACTGGATTTCTATGCCAGGTTAAGCCTGCTGAAATAGAATCGCTGAAAATAAACGCTTAGCCTGCCTTCCGAAATGATTGGAATATCACTTTGATATGGTAAACATGCAAAATGTGATCAATTCGATTAACATAGTTGATAGACTATTGCCTAACGAAAACAATCAATGTGACCCTTATGCTTTTTCAATATTCTTCTGTTATCGATTTCTGGTTTCAAGAGATTGAACCGAAATTCTGGTTTATCAAAGATGATGCCTTCGACGAGACTATTCGAACACGTTTTATTGATATTTATCATGCGGCTATAAGCTGTGAGTTAGCTTCGTGGCGCGTTGCGCCAGAAGGCAGGTTAGCCGAAATTATTGTTATCGATCAGTTTTCCAGGAATATGTTTCGCGATTCTGCCCAAGCCTTTGCATTTGATTCGCTTGCTGTTGCTTTGACTCAAGAAGCCGTTGCGGGAGGGCACGATCAACAATTGCCTGTGCAACAGCGTAAGTTTCTTTATATGCCGTTAATGCATTCGGAGTCTTTAATAGTCCATGAGCAGGCAGAAAAATTATTTTCTCAACCCGGACTTGAAGATAATTATCAATACGAAATAAAACATAAAGTTATCATAGAAAAATTTGGTCGTTACCCGCATAGAAATCAAGTGCTCAATCGGGAGTCAACGGAAGCTGAAATTGAGTTTCTTAAACAACCGGGATCATCGTTTTAAAATCATCATTTTGTGAATTAAAAGTTTTGTAAGTTTCTGGTGGACTAGTGTAAACAGCACGAGGATAAGATCATGGCGGAGTTAAAAACGAAACCCAATAAAGCCTCTGTATTAAAATTTATCAATTCGGTTGAGCACCAAAAACGCCGTGAAGATGCGTTGACTCTTTTAGATGTAATGAGCGAGGTGACCGGTGAAAAACCAATGATGTGGGGAAACAGCATTGTTGGGTTTGGAAAGATGCATTACAAATATGCGACTGGCCGGGAGGGGGATTGGTTGCGTACTGGCTTTTCGCCGCGCAAAGCCAATATGACACTTTATATTATGAATGGGTTTACTGAGTATGAAACTTTGTTGAAAAAGTTAGGGAAATATAAAGCTAGCGTGAGTTGTTTGTATGTTAATAAGCTGGAAGATATTGATATGGAAGTGTTAAAAAAGATGATTCATCATTCTTATTTTGAAGCAAAGTATAGTGGGGAAACTGACTGATATCTGTTGGTGAATCGAAAAAACTCAAACTCAAAGCCGTCCACTCTGGCAGCGTTCTATTAGTGCAAATAATGATTTGTCGTTGGGGCTTTTCTCAATCAGCTTTTGATACATTTGAATTGCCATGGCGCTATCGCCCTGTTTATATTTTTTCCACGCCTGGATCATCATGTTTTGATTCTGCGACTTTTCTTGTTGCAAACTATAAGGATCGTTATTGTAAACTTCATACAAGGTAACGGGTTTTGATTTTCCCTGGATTCTACAGGACGCAATATAACGGATCCGATAATCCGATATTTTTTTCAGTTGTCTTTTGGTCTCTTCAGTAATTAATATTTTAGTGCAAAAAGATTTCGTCATGGATTCAACTCTTGCAGCCGCATTCACTGTATCAGAAATAACCGTTGCGTCCATTCGTGATGGCGTGCCCACTGTACCGAGCATGGTTCGCCCAGCATGGAGCCCCAGACCAACCTCAATTGCAGGGAGGTTCTTTTGTTGCAACACCTGGTTATATTCATCTAACGATTCGAGCATTTCGATGGCCGCATTGAGTGCCTCGTCAGCACCATTAGGAAACAATGCCATAATACCGTCTCCCAAGTATTTATCGATAATTCCTCCGCGTTTATTAATAACTGGTGCTATCTGTTTCAGGTAGCGATTAATAAAGCGAAAGTTTGCGCCAGGAGACATTGTTTCCGATAAAGTTGTAAATCCCCTGATATCACAAAATAATACTGTCATTTGTCGTTCACAACTGTCACCGAGTGCAATGTCATTCACTCCGGCAGAACTCAGTTGTTTGAGCAATTGATGGGGTACAAAGCGGCTATATGATTTATTGAGCTGAATAAGTTCACCGCGGCTTTTTTGTAATCTTGCCAACATCAAATTAAACAGGTTAGCCAGATAGCCGAAACTACCGAATTTTTTTGTTGATAGTTTGAAATTGAAATCGTTCTGCATTAGCCGGGCGATGGCAAGTGTTAGCTGTTCTAAAGGATTAGTAATCTTCCTGGCAAAAAATATAGCTGCGCCCATCAACATAATTGCGAGTAGACTTAATTCGAGTAATATGGAGTGACGTAGATTTTCTCTTAACTGGGAGAGCGTTTGGCGGTTAATATGCAGTACCAGTAAACTTGGATAACTTTTTTCCTGGCCCTGAAGTCGCTGTTTTATGATTGGTGCATAGACATAGAAATCCGCAAGGCCATTTTCTCTGGACTGATAAATTCCGGCGGAAGGTGTTGCTGACTTAACTACGAGTAAAAGCGATTTGGTTAGCGCTTCATCATCGTAAAAAGAGGTTCCGGCAATATGAATTTTTTGCGCTGCAGGTATAAAGCGATATTTAAACAAAAATTCATTTTCAAAAAAATTGATCATAGTTACTTGAGTTTTTAACTGCTTGGCGTCCAGTTCAATATTTTTATATTTCGCTGTTAATTCTGGTTTCAGGTTTAGTTGGACAATGTCTTTATCATTAATCGAAATACTGTAACTTTTGGTGTTTGAGTTGAGTTGAATCAAATAGTTTTGGTTTTTTCGAGTAATGTCAATTCGTTTAACAGGATTGCCGCGGTAGATGAGTTGAGGTTTTCCATCTGGATTGACAGTGATCATCATTTCAACGATATCCGATGAAATCATAATACTATCGGTGGCTAATTTTGTTGGGGCAATAGCATATTTAAGCTGCTCTGATGAAGGAGAAAAATTAAGTGAAAATAAGCGGTGATGAAAACCATCACTAGCTGCTGCTTTTTCGAAAACTTTATACAGTTTGTTGTTATTGCTACTGGCGGCGATTTTTGGGGTTTGAATCTGGAGGTGCTGTTCAGCATCAATCAGCGTCGCCATTGTTGTAATTTGTGCGAGCTTATCTCGTTGATAGTTTTCCAGAAGGTGGTTCTCTGCACTGTAATAGATACTTACACCGCCGAGTGACACAATCAAGCCGGCAACGACTAGAAACCAGCTAATGACGTAGGTTCTGAATTGCCGATTTGATTTAATTTGCAAATTAATACCTCAAATACAAACGACATTTCCTTATTGGTGTTTGTTACTTTGTTTTTAATCACTATTGTTTTTGATATCAACTGTTGTTGATTAGCCACAATTAGTGAGCAGAAATCTGATGTACTTACACTGGTTCAAATTTTAAATGTGTCTGTGTCGCTGTTTTTTGTATTCTTATAGTAAATGTTATTGTTAATTTCAGGTTATATCAGTTTAGTTTAAATTTTTTTAAAAGCCCATCGCACGGCGCGTTATCACTTGTTTTAATAAGTTTGAACGGTCTACCGCAGAGAGCGAAAAGTTTCTTAGTAGCGTTATCGGCATATTTTGTTGACCAAATAACCATTTGAAACCGCTCATTGCTTCTTGCATCAGACTGTTTTCTGCTTTGCGTTCTCGCTCAAATATTCTTAAGTTTGCTTTTAAGCCAATGTCTCGACCTTTATCATGCAAGTCGATCAGCAATTGACTTAAACAAGCGACATCTTGAAACCCCAGATTCACCCCTTGTCCTGCCAGAGGATGGATCGTGTGAGCGGCATCACCAATCAATGCACAACGGTCGCGTAAGTAACTTTGCGCATGGCGCTTAATCAAGGGAAAGCCCCGAAACTCACTCACTGCAGTAACGCGACCAAGCTTAAACTCAAACTGAGAAGCTAATTTATCTGCAAATTCCTGTGGCGTTAACTGCTTTAGATGATTGCTGCTGTTATTGTTATCGCAATTGTGATTGTCATCAATAGACCAGACAATAGAACATAAATTCGGCTCAGGCAAGGGTAAAAACGCAATCGGACCGGTTGGTGTAAATCTCTGCCATGCGATATTTTGATGGGTTTTTTCAACCGCAACATTGGCGACAAACGCGGTTTGCCGATAAGGCATTTCGGAGATAGCGATATCCAGTTTTTCCCTGACCTGCGAAAATGCGCCATCAGCACCTATCAGAAGTTTGGCGACTAATAGATGAGAATTCGTCAGGCTAATTTCAACCTGTTGCTGCGAAGTGCTGATAAAATTAATCTCAGCATTTTCAATCAAGGTTACATTGCTTTTGTTTGCCAGTTGTTGATAAATAGCGGCGCGTAGCACCTGGTTTTCAACAATGGTGCCAAGCTTTGGTGCGGCTATTTCTGCCGCATTAAATGTAATCTTGCCTGTTCCATCTCCATCCCAGACATGCATTGACTGGTAGTCTGCTAAACGACTTTCAGGAATATTCTGCCAACAATTTAGCGCCGTGAGCAATTCCTGGTTAGCCGGACTAATCGCACTGACACGAAGGTCAAATGCTTGGGAAGAAACAGGTAAATTTGATAAAAGTTTTTCGGCTGCAATCGATTCGAAGTCGTTTTTTTCAACCACGGCTACTTTAAAGGTACTATCGGCGAGCGCTGCAGCCATGGCAAGCCCAACCATCCCACCACCGACAATCACGATATCGAATTTGGAATAGTTCATTTTGATGCCTTAAATATTGGTTGATTTGCTAGACCTCGCGTCAATCGAGACGAAAAGCCGCTGTAGCCCATAGCTGCATTCGCGAGCTGTTCCTTAACAAATGGAAGCCGATTGATCAGATTCATCGCTTTATTTCGTACCAGGGCTAAAGGTAAAAAGTCGTTACTGAATAACCGGGCAAGTGAGTCAGTAGCAATGATTGTTTGTTGCCAGTCGGCTTGCCGAGATTGAATATAATCGGCTAAAAACTCGCCATTTCCAAAATCTCTGCTTGACTCTGCATGTTCAGATAAGCGGGAATTTGACAGACAAGCGTTAGATAGACAATCGGTGAGCGCAGCTATATCTCTTAAACTCAGGTTCAGACCCTGCCCAGCAATTGGATGCAGGGTGTGAGCCGCGTTGCCGAAAAGTAAAACTCGGTCGCTAAAGTGTTGCTGGGCGTGGTGCAAACTGAGCGGATATTGATAGCGTTTGCCGACTTTGGTGATACGGCCTAGTCGATAGCCGAAGGCTTGCTGAAGTGCTTCTATAAAATGGCCGTCATCCCAGGCCATCACTTCATCGGCGTTTTCAGGCTTGTGACACCAGACCAGGCTCATCCGATTAGCGGTTAGCGGCAATAATGCTAAAGGTCCTTCATTGGTGAAACGCTCAAAGGCGTGATTATCATGTTTTTTGTCAGTTGAGATATTCGCTATTACCGCGTGCTGGTGATAAGGCTCTCGGTTGATGGGGAGATTTAGCGTTTCGGCAATTCGTGAATAAGTGCCATCGGCTGCGATCATCAAACTCGCGTCTATGGTGGAAAGTTGTTGATTGTTTTCGGTGTCGCTGTCCTTGGTTTGTGTTGATTGGCTGATGGTCAATCGGCAATAATTTTTTTCCGATTCAAATTTTTCCAGCTTTGCCGGGCAATAAATATCAATTAATGGATATTGCTTAAGTGCCGCCCATAAAATTGGACCGGCTTGTTCTAATAATATGACCTCGCCAAGGGAGTCTATTAAATAATCTGATGCTGCCAGTCGGGTAAAACCAAAGCGGCCCTGATCAGAAACGTGAATGTTTTTAATGGGGCAAGCGACTGATTCTAGTTCAGACCATAAGCCTAAGGAACGATAGATAGCGACTGATGAAGCTGATAGTGCCACAGCCCTTTGATCATAACTGGTGCTCAGTTCCTGCTCTGGCTCAACCGCCTCAATGAGTGCAACTGACAACCCTAATTGAGCAAAGCTAATTGCGGCAGTTGCACCGGCCATACCACCGCCGGTTATGACAATATCGTAGCTTTGACTCATCTTTTTCTCATTGAACGCTAATTGGCTTTTTTGAGTGAGTGTTTTTTGCCGAGACCGAAACCGTCATAAGCTAACCGTCGGCCATCAACTTTTCAACCTGGCTGGCTTCTTTGGGAACGCTTTTGGTAAGCACGCTATTTCCTTTTGCGGTAATCAGTACGTCGTCTTCGATTCTGATCCCAATTCCCCACCACTTTTTATCAAGGCCTTTGGTTTTAGGGGTAAAGTACAATCCTGGTTCAACAGTTAATACCATGCCTTCTGCTAATATTCTTGGTTCTCTATCTTGCAGATAATCGCCGACATCGTGGACATCAAGCCCAATCCAGTGACCGGTTTTGTGCATATAAAATGGTTTGTAAGCTTCTTCTTGAATTAGCTGGTCGAGATCGCCTTCCAGAATCTTCATGGCTATTAACCCTTTGGTTAATATTCTCACTGCCACATCGTGGGGCGCAGACCAATGATTGCCAGGTTTGGCGGCTTTTATCGCCTCTTTGTTGGCCTTTAAAACCCAGTCATAGGCTTCTCGTTGAGCGTCTGAATAGCGGCCGTTGACGGGAAAAGTTCGGCTGATGTCTGCAGCATAACCATCGAGTTCCGCCCCCGCGTCTATTAGTAACAAATCACCGTCTTGTAGCGGATCTTTATTTTCCACGTAATGCAGAATACACGCGTTTTCTCCGCCGGCGACAATTGAACTGTAGGCTTCAAATCGAGCGCCCTGGTTAGCAAACTGGTATTTGAGTTCGGCCTCTATTTGCAATTCATTCATCCCGGGCTGGCAAACCTTCATAGCTGCTTTATGGGCGTTTGCACTGATCTCGGCTGCTTTACGCATAACTTTGATTTCGGCCTTACTTTTGATCAGTCTCATATCGTGTAATATGTAACTGAGATCGATTAATTCGCCGGGGGGATGAGCACCTTTTTTGACTTGAGCACGAAAAGTATTCACCCAGCTCATGATGTTATTGTCAAATTCGGCGTGGTTGCCGAATTCGTAGTAAATTCGCTCACGGCCTTCCATTAATCCCGGTAATATTTCGTCGATATCATCAATCGGGAAGGCATCGTTGCAGCCATAATTCTTTTTTGCGCCAGCTTGCCCTTCGCGTCGCCCGTGCCAGGTTTCCATTTTGGGATCTTTTTCGCGGCAGAACATGACATATTCACCATGTTCACGACCCGGCAATAACACCAGCACAGCATCAGGTTCGGGAAATCCGGTTAAGTAATGAAAATCACTGTCTTGCCTGAACGAGAAATGCGTGTCTCGGCTGCGGACTACTTCTTTGGCAGACGGCAAAATCGCAATTGAATTTTTTCCCATCAAATCCATTAATTCACGTCGTCGACGGGCATATTCGGCTCGAGAAATCATTAGCGGCTTCTTAATTGTGGTTAATTTAAAATGATAATAAAGGTGGCTGTTCAGGTTACCGGGTATGTAACGATATTTCATCACCAAAATAAACAGCCATTCCTGCGCGGTTATTCTAGAGTATCTGTCAGCAGGATCCCATAGGTCGGCGTGAAAAACTATTGGTTTAGCCAATAGATGACTTTTTGATGGTGATTTCTGCCAGCGCGGGGCGCTCAAACGATTGCTTAGTTATTGGACCGATCGCAATGCTCGCTATCGGCCAAATAATTGCCATCGATATCGGTAGGTCTTAATGCAGCGTTTGATTACCCGGAGCGATTGCAGTTGCACCGGACTGTGGTTTCACAACCATTTCCCAGTAGACAATCTGCACAGCGACCTTAATGTGTTCAACAATGGTCACCAGGGCCTGGGCTGTTTCTTCACCATCTTCCACGATTTGTTCAATCTGTGAGATTTCCGCCAGATCAGTCAGTGATTCGCGCACTTCTTCGTTGTCGATATCCTGATTTCCGGTTTGCAGCCCGAATCCGAGGAGGAATCCCTGGCACCATTCCGCGATGGCTTCGAGTTGATCAAGGGCTGGATAGCTATCATCTGGCAAAAGTGTCGGTGCAAGAGAATCATGTTGACTCATTTGATTGTTGCTCCAGTTACATAAGCTGGCTATTAGTTCCTTTGCATCGACGGTCAATTCTCGTTCATCATTGATAATGTCGGCCACTATATCTAGCCAGCCGAGGTCTCCTGGTTTTAGCCCTGCGGCGAGCATTCCGCACAGAATTGCCTGTAATTCGGCGGCACTAGTTTCACACTCAGCGTCAGCTAAAACTTCTTCGACTAGCTCGTAGTCAATCGTGTCCTGGTCTTTAAGTTCCATGATATCGTCCTCAAACACCCTTTTTAATCATTTTATTGGTAATTTTGCCGATTATACCATTGACCGGGGAGGTCTTGCGCTCTATATTGAAATCATTCTAAAAAACAATAGTTTGCCATGGATACTTCAAATCTTTTACAACTCGAAGGTAGCGTTTCCAAGATGCTTGAAATGTACCAGGCATTACAGCAGGAAAACCGCCAGTTAAGACAGGATCGTGAGAGCCTGATCGAAAAAAATAAGCTTGCGAGTGCGAAAATTGAAGCGATGATAAGCAAACTAAAGGAATTGGGTTGATCAATGGCTGAAATTAAACCCGTTACTGTGCATATCATGGGTAATGAATACCATGTTTCCAGCCCCGATGAGCAGGTTTCCAAACTCGAAGATGCAGCTAAAGATTTAGACCGCCGAATGCGAGAAATTAAGGCCGGCGGCAGAATTGTTGGCGTTGAGCGTATTGCTGTGATGGCGGCGTTAAACATGGCCTACGAGCTACGCGAAGGTGAGTCCGGCGACTTTGAATCTGCAAAAAATGTATCTAAGCGGATCAAAAAGTTACAACAAGATATCGATTCGGTACTAGCTTCTGATGCGCAAATGGAGTTAACATAGCTACTGAGTCAATCGCCTGCTTTGTGCGCCTAGCTGATGTAGTCCTTGAGCCGATAAATTTTATCTCTGGGAGTTCTTGTTAATTAATGGTGTGCAAGTCCGGCTCGTATCGGAAAGCCTGATTTGATTACGGAATTCCCCCCTGAACCTCCGGGTTCATGGGCGAGACCAGCAAACGGCAAAGCGGGTGATGGCTTTTATCCCTTCTTTAATTGATGATAATTATCTCACTGCACCTCTTCATCTGGTTTTCAAACTTGGCCAAGATAAACACGCCCTAGATCATTGATAGTGAGTAAAAAAAGTGAGACCGCAACTAACAGCGATTGAGCAGCAAAAAAAATTAATTCGTCAGCAAACACGCCAACTACGTACTCAGATCGATCAACAAAGCGCTGCTATTGCAGCTAGAAACCTTTGTATCAACATTCAGGCGCTGACTTCCTATCAATCTGCAAAGGCAATTGCGTGTTTTCTTTCATTTGATGGTGAAATTAATACGGCACCAACGATTGATGCGCTGTTGGAAGATAAAGGCCGGTGTTTTTTACCAAAGCTTAAGCCCAGTAAACCGAATCGGCTGTGGTTTATGCCTTATGATGGCCAGACTCGGCTGTCGGTCAATCGGTTCGGGATCCCGGAAGTTGATAAACCCGTTAATTTAGCGATTAGAGTTTCCAGTTTGGATATTTTACTTATGCCGCTGGTTGCCTTTGATACAAAAGGAAATCGTTTAGGAATGGGGGGCGGGTTTTACGATGCCACTTTAGCTCATCTATTGTCGCCAGAATTTGCTGATAAAAGACCGCTGTGCATAGGAATTGCTTACGATGAGCAGCGGGTCTCAGCGATCCCTGCTCAAGAGTGGGACTATCCCCTTGACGGTGTGGTTACACCAACGAAATTTTACCAATTTTAGCTGATTTAACCTGAGATTCATTATTCGCGACAAAGTTATTTGAGTGCTATCCAGAGAAGTCGTAGAGAAAAGAATTTTTTGTTTTTAAGATAATCTCAATTTGAGAATTTTTGAAGCGAGCTAAAAGAAAAACAAGCCTTCGTATCATGAAGATAATAAGAAGGCTAAATTTTCTCGTTGTTAGAATGATTACCAGTCAAAATTGGCTAATAACTAAAAACCTAACACACTGAGGGATTACTCAACTGCTGATACTTGTACTTCTGTGCGTGTGTCTGCAACACTTACCCCACTAAAACTCGACAAAATCATGCCGATTCCAAGTAACGCAGCCAGTACAACTAAAATATCTGGTTTACGTTTCATTTGGTTCTCCAATTTGCTTTTTTTAAGCAACCATTTTTTTATTAATGTTATTGGTATTAGGAGTCCCTTGCCATACAGCTTAAAATTAAATCCATTCACGCTTGCTAGCTACAACAAATTAATACAGCTAAATTAAAGCGGACAAACAACATACTCCTGTTTTTTGACATGATCAAGCCTATTTGCCAAAAAATTGGCTAAATTCTAATCAGGTCACATTTTCGGTGTGAAAGATTCGTTTCTGGTGATGGGTAAAGCTTGTATAATCAATTAACGAAGGCAATTTAAAAAAATGTTTAGCGCGGTTTTGACAGCATAAAAAAGCGTCAAAATTTTCGAAAAAATTCTGTTGATCAATCGTTGATCTCAACCATTAAATTGGAAAAAAAGTATCATGGATAAACAACATCAGCTCAAAATTGAAGCAGCAAAAGTTGCTCTGAAATACCTTCAAGATGGCGAAATTATTGGGATTGGTACAGGATCAACAGTGAACTGTTTTATCGATTTATTAGCCGATCATAAACATCGAATTAAAGCTGCTGTTTCTAGTTCTGAAGCATCGACCGAGCGACTTAAAAAATTGAATATTGAGGTCATTGATTTAAACGAAGCTGATGAGATCCCGGTTTACATCGATGGTGCTGACGAGACCAATCATCAACTCGAATTAATCAAAGGTGGCGGCGGCGCATTGACCCGAGAAAAAGTGATTGCTGCGGTAGCACAAAAATTTGTTTGTATTGCTGACCAATCTAAATATGTTGAAACCCTCGGAAAGTTTCCTCTGCCGGTAGAGGTTGTACCAATGGCACGAAGCCAGGTTGCCAGAGAATTAGTTAAACTTGGTGGTGATCCTGCCTATCGAACTGGCTTTGTTACGGATAATGGAAATGTGATTCTCGATGTCTATAACCTTGAAATCACACAGCCCCAAATTCTTGAATCTGAAATTAACCAGATTACCGGTGTTGTGACTAATGGACTTTTTGCACGTCGGCCGGCTGATCATTTAATTTTAGCGACTGATTCTGGAATAAAGGAATATTAGAATATATCTCAGTAAAAGATTTTTCATGAAGTCGCTTCTGTTTTTATTAACATCAAGTTGATAAAAAACTGGCCGACCTAAAAATTCAGATCAATTTAACCTGAATTCGGGATAACTTATCAAATATCAGAATTTAGCTGGCTTTTTAGCGAGCTTTCGCTGAAGTGTGCGACGATGCATTCCCAGTGCGCGTGCGGAAGCAGAGATGTTTCCCTGGTTGTCCGACAAAACTTTTTGAATGTGTTCCCATTCTAGCCTGTCGACCGACATGGGTTTTGGATTGATAGGTGTCTCTTCGCCGAGATTCTTTTCCTGAAGATGTTCGAGGATCTCTCTCGCTGTTATTGGTTTGGCCAGGTAATCATCAGCCCCCAGTTTAATCGCTTCAACTGCAGTAGAAATACTGGCGTATCCAGTGAGTAAAATAATTCGGCTTTGTGGGTTAGACACTTTGATTTTCTTGATCCAGCGAAGCCCGGAATCAGAATCGAGTTTCAGGTCTAACAACACAACCGGTTCGCGTTCTGCGGCGATTTTTTCAATTGCATCAGATGGATGAGCAAAATGCTGTACCTGACAATCCATGCGCTTTAAGCTTCGAGTTAAAATTTCGCGAAAAACTGAGTCATCATCGATAATGAAAATCTTTAATATTGTCACTTTGTCGTCTCTTAACCGTTAATTGAGTACAACTAATTTTAGGATTATAGTTAACCTTACTGAATGAACCTGACGTTAGGATAAATAATAATCAGGTCAGAACGAAAGCAACTTTGGCATATTAATCCGAGTAAGCGTTCCACCATGGTCGGCTTCCAGTAGCTGAACTTTTCCGCCATACCGTTCGATGCTGGCGTTTGATAAAAACAACCCCCAGCCCAGTCCGCCGGGTTTTTGTGTTTCCTGGATGCTCGCTCCAAGTGAACGCTTCATTTCCGGTGTAATTCCCTGGCCAAAATCGGTTATATCAATGGTGAGATCCTGCTCGCTAAAATGACAATTGATCTCAACAATGTCATTGCCGTTTTCAATACTGGCGTCTGCTGCGTTGTCTAACAGGTTAGTGACAGCTTGCTCAACACTGATTGGGATATTTTGGACGTAAGTATCAAAGGCTTTGCTCCATTGTTGTTTTAGTGCAATTTGTGGCCGAAATACTAACCAGTTGTCGATGATGGCTTGTAATCGATGTTTAAGTATTTCTCCATTGTCGGCGCGCTTGTCGAGTGTTTCCTGACTGAGCTGTTTTTTGATTTTGTGGCTTTTTTCACTGAGTGACTGAATAATATTTCGACAGTTCGCTATTTGAGCGGAAAGCAGTTGCATGTCCTGGTTGATTTCTTGCGCTAAGGGTTCGTGTTTCAAATCATCAATAATAATCGCCATGGTTGCTAGCGGAGTCCCAAGTTCGTGAGCGGCGCTGGCGGACATAATACCTAAACTTAAAATTTGTTCGTCTTTTAACTGTTTTTCGCGAAGCGATTGAATCCTATGTTCTTGTTTACGCATTGAGTGACGCGTCAGCAGTCCGAAAATAGAAATCAATATAACCGTGATCACAAAATTTACCCACATTCCTGCCAGATGTAAGTGAAATGAAGACAGAGGACTCGAATCTGCCAGTTCCAAAGGACGCTGATAGATATTTAATAAAGAATAAAGAATTAGCTGAAGCACTGACACCAAAAGTAGATCACGGGGTTTGAGCATTAATGTTCCGAGTGCGATAGAAAGTAGTAGCAGATAAATAAACGGATTATTCGCACCGCCGGAAAAATAAACCAGTCCTGCGAGTATTAACGAGTCTGTTGCTATGTGCGTTAACAATTCGAAAGAGCTGACACTTCTTTCTTGCCTGGCACGTAGAATGTTAAAAATTTGAAAACCGACTTCGAATGCTAACAATGCAAATAGCCAATTGAGCGGTAGACGAATGTCCAGATAGAGGGTAGCAAATAAAATCAATGCTAACTGGCAAATAATTGCGATCGATCTGACCCGATTTAAAATTCGCACATTTTCCAGATTTGCCTGGCGATTTTGGGGATTAATATTTTCAAACATCGATTTGAGCCTGTTGAGCGTTGGTCTGTCATCCAAGACCATCTAATTACTAAGACCACATAATCTTAAGCGTTGGTTCACTAATTTTCTATTTTACAAGGCTGTATCGAGAATACCACTGCGACAAGTTGTCACATGAGTCGCCTAAGGATCGAGATAAGGAGCAAGAATTCAGGTTAATTGAGAGCAATCAAGGAGAGGCTAACTGTAAGATTGATAACAACAATGCTGATTATCGTGAAATAATCAGCATTGTGAGTGGGTTCGGATAACCTAATCCGACTTAATGGTGAATTATTTGTCGCAGACTAGAACTTATAAGTCATACTCGCAAATAACGATTGACCGACCTGATCATAACCAGACGAAACAAGACGACCACCACGATTTGAACCGGCTGATGGATTAACTAACGGTGGCTCTTCATCCAGCAGGTTAGATATCCCAACGGTTAGTTGCCAGTCACTGTTAGGTGTCCAGGTGACCGATGCATCGTGGATCCACTGTGATTCAGCTTCGCACACCAACACGACATTGGGGTTACCTACTAACACAGTGCTATCAGCTGCGGTGTAACAGTCTGCTGAGAGATCGGCATCTCTACCGATTTGGGTATCGTCCACAAAACGTGAAACCAGGGTGTATTGAAAGTCGCCATGAGTTAACGACAAGGTGTTCAAGAAACGGTTTTCCGGCGTACCAAACTCGCCGACCAGATCATGAACAGGATCATCGTCCAGGACTTTTTCAGTACGCTCGTCTTGAATGGTTAGCTGCGTATTCCAGGCCAACTGCATGTCGCCGAAATTGTAACCTAGCCGAGTATTTAAATCCCAACCGGTTGAGGTTTCCAACCCGACGTTGATAAAAGACGCATCGACAATGGTTGGGAAGTTCAATTGCTCAGTGCCAGGAACCGGGTTGGTATTTCTGGTCACACGAGAGCAGTAGGAACTTGCCAGATTCGCTTCCCCGAAAATACAGTTGTTCATTATCACACCGGCGCCAATGGAACGAATGGTATCTTCAATTTCAATGTCGAAATAGGTGATTGCAAAATCGAAACTGACATCGCCATCATTGATTGGTGCTACCTTCAAAGTCACTGTGGTTTGTTCGGATGTTTCAGGTTTCAAGTCAGAAACATTACCGCCGATTCGAACCGGGATTGTGGTAGTTCCCAAGCTTCCAAGAAAGGTTGGATCGGCACCTTGTTGAATACAGTTAGCCAGTGCTGTTGCACTACGTCTGTCTAATGCTGCGTTATAGGTTGAACCGTCCCATCCTGCACCGGCGTTAGTGACATGACAAGGATCTGCGGCACCGGAAACGCCGTCAAACTGGTCGCCTAAAAATTGTTCTCTCAAGTTAGGTGCTCGAAACGAAGTGCCATAGGCGGCGCTGACAGTTACCCAGTCGACCGGCGAATAGGTTACACGAAGACGTTCGGTATTTTGACTACCAAAATTAGATTCGTCGGTGGCTCTTGCGGCGATATCAACTTCGAGTAAGTCTGCGCCACTAACGCCAACCAGAATCGGCAGGTTAAGCTCTGCGTAGTATTCTGTAATATCACGAGAGCCAGTCGTTGCACCTTCTGTTGATGGATTTTCTGCCGCGTGAGCACCATGCGAGCTTAAGAAGTCAGCGCGTGAACGAATGGAGTCTCTCCGATACTCTGCGCCGATTGCGATGCTCGCCGAGCCGCCATCTTCAAAATCGAAAAGTTCGCCGCCCACGAAAGCCTGAAACATAGTTTGTTCAACTTCAGTGGTGTTAACCCGCTCGCCCATCAAGTACTCTCTTTCTGCATCGGTTGCAAAAGTTCCAGAGAAACTTCCACTATTGTTGTACAAGCTTGGGTGGAATGCCTGAAAAGGGACACACTGAGACGGTGTGATAAAACCCTGTCCGGCATTAACATTGAGTGTATAGCCGCAAACCACATTACCGTTTACATCTAATCGTTGAGTATCCAAACTTAACGCCAGTCGATCTTCATTCAGTTGTGGTTGCGATTGAACACCGGTGCCTCGATCATAAGTTGCAGAAATATCCCAGTTCCAACCTTTTTGAGCGGCCCATTCGCCGGAAATATCTCCCCTTAAACCGGCCACGGCGCGAAAATGATCAAGCTCAACATCACGGGTCTGGTTAAGATCATCAAAAGTGATAATGTTTAACGCGTCAACACCAAACGGGTTTAAAGGATTCACTGCCAGGATTGGATCGCCGTTCGCATCTCTAACAATATTACCGTCGGCATCTTCTTGCGGAATCATGGCATTTAACGCAACAAATGCTTGCTCCGCCGCGGCGGTATTGGTCAGGTGGCGGTGAAAGTAGGAAGTTTCATAATAAAGTTCCGAGCTAGTGCTTTCTCCCCACTCTGGTAAATAGGTACCTCTGGCAACAACTGAGAAACGGGTAACCGGCTGAACCAGATCTGCTCTCATTCTTTCTTTTTGATCATTGTAAAAAGGATCGTAAGAATAAAATCGGAATGAGTCTCCATTGTCGTCTAGCTGGCATCCGCCCCAACAAGGAAAACTGGATGGTGAATTTGGTAATCCTAAAGGCGAGCTCCAGTTAGTAATCGGTTGCCCGGTAATCGGATTGGTTAGATCGGAAACCCCTTCGGTAAAATGTGCCCAGTCACCCGGTGAAGGTGTTGAGACGTCGCCAAATGGAATCGCGGCATTGTCCCAGAATCCGCTACGACAGTAAGAATAAATTGCGCCGGTATTAGTATCTCTTAATCGTGACTTCATACAATCAATACGATCACCGGTTGCGATTCTTTCTCTATCATAAAACTCTGCGCCGAACACAAAAGTTGAGCGTTCTGATTCTAATCCTGTGGCGAAGGAGAATTGTTTTATCTGACCGCCGTCATCGACAGGACTATTAATCGTCGCTGAAAATTGCATACCATCAATATGATCTTTCAAAATAATATTGACCACTCCAGCTACAGCATCAGCGCCATAAATTGCTGATGCGGAATCTGATAGTACTTCAATTCTTTCAACCATTTCGAAAGGTATCATGCTAATGTCCGGTTGTGCTGGTGCACCTCGAACGCCAGAAGCACCGAGTCGACGGCCATTAATTAAAATTAATGTTCGCTCTGGTCCTAAACCTCTTAGTCCAACATTTGAAGATCCAACGCCACCGGTTGGTGGTGCTTCTGTTGCGTTTGAATTACCTGAGTTTGAATTAAAAGTTTCGTCGAATTGCTGACCGTTAGACAAACTCATCCGTTGCAACATTTGCGCGACACTGGTAATGCCTGATTTTTTTGCTTCCTCTGTTTTTAAAATTTGAATGGGAGATGCACTGGAAAATTCATCGCGGCGGATACGAGATCCTGTCACCAGAATTTTTTCTTCTTCAGTTGCTTCCTCTTCAGCGGCATAGGCTGTGGAAATGCCAATTGAATGAAAAGCCCCTAACGCTAATGCAAGTTTTATCGACTGCCTTAGTATTGATTTTTTCGGATTGAATTTATAGTTATTCATAAAAACTCCATGATTGGTTTTATAATTATTGTGTACATAGACACGTTTATTTTTTTCGAATGATTCAATATTTCGAACCATTCAATTCACTTTGTAAATTGGCCTCCTACCAAAAAACGGAATTAAAAAAATAAAATTACGTTTTTAATTTGGCCGCTGGCTCAAAGCGAAAATCATTCTTACATAGAGATAAAATGAACTGAAACGAACGAGAGGTTGTTATCCTTGAATTAATCTTGAATAGGGTTTAATAAAAATTGAATCAATATTTTTAATAACTCTGATTAACAGAAAAAAATTATTAAATAATAAAAATTAAACAAAAGGCGTTAATTAGTTTTTGCCTTTTTTTAAAATTCAAACAATAAAAAATTCAGTTAAATAGTACCAAAAATTAGCATCAAAATATTTATTGAGTGAATAGAAAAATCAGATTTGGTTTCGATCTAAAAAATAAATTTAAAAAAACAAATTGAAAAAAACTAGTGAAAATTTTAAATGTGGAAGCTGAAAAAAATGGCGTAGTTGATCGTTTGGTATTTTCTTTTTTTGCAAGTGAGTCTTTATTTTCAAGGTAATATACCTGATAGCCAGCCTAGTTTATTTAAACTATCAGAAATACAAATGATTAACTTCATAATTATTGATGGGTGTTCAAGAAAACTTAAAATGTATCTCAGATTGATTATTGTGTTAACAAGTTAAAAATAATACGGTATATGTCAGATAAGGCATTGGCCTTATCTATAGTTTATGAGAAATTAAAAATTATATGGAAAACTTTAAAAAGGAGAATAGAAAGGATGAGCAAAGTAATTCAAAGGATGGTTTTAGTATTTGTGGTTGTTTTTGCCGCAGCATCACATGCGCAAAATTATATCGCTTATGAGTCAAATACTGATGAAATGCATCTTAAGGGGATTATTACCAGTAAATATATGAAGCGGGTGAATCATTGTCGAAATGGGCAATATGGAAAATATTGTACTTGGGATGAAATCGTTCCACCTGGCAGTCCTGAAATCTGGTATTTTTTGAATGACAACCAACCAGAGTTTATCAAGTTTATTGCGAGCAACAATAATGGCAAACTAAAGATTATTGGGAGTAGTTTAACTGCCAGGGAGAAAAGCGCATCCGATGAAGCTAAGGCTGTACGTGCTGAAGTTAAGGAAAGCTGGAAAGCATTTGAAGCGGAGTTTTCCCCATCAGTTGATAAAAGTAAGTCTTACCCGAAATATAAGATAACCGAAGACTGTGGCGCTAATGGTTTTCTTGAGAGTGAAGATAGTCCATTTGACTATTTTAGTAATAAAGATTTTCGTAATTTACTTAAAGATAGAGTTATGGCGCATCATCCGGTCACTTCATCTGGACCCAAGGTAAACAGCGTTAATGTGAGTGTGGGGGCAGTGTCTTTTGGTGTTAGCTGGAATACTGCAGCAACCATGGGGACTGCGACCATGGGAGACGGTGGAACATTAGTATTTTATTTAGATACATCTAACAATATAAATACACCAGTACTACATCTTCAGCATAGCCGAACTGCTTCTGGGCACCGCCTTTCTGATTATTTAACACCTGTAGGAAATCCGCTTAATGATCTTTTTAAGCCTGCGCCAGGGACTCATAAATTCACTAACAATTGTGAAGCTCAGGAGTTTGAAGAAGCGGTAGAAGCAATAAAACCGGAAGCTTTTCAAGAACAACCCGGTGGTGCTTCAGGAGGAAGTCATGGTTTCGGTTCTTGTGAAGCGGGGTCAATGACAAACTTAATGATAATAACAACTGTGAGCTATTCTGTGTATAGTAGCGGACATGTTGTTTTTCACTATCACCAGAGCTACCAAACTGATCGTACTGGCGGCGGTGGAGGTTGTTAAGCTCTTTAAAATTACGTAATGAATTATCTGTAAAGGCCTATATGTTGGCCTTTACAGATAAAACAATCGTCCTACTTAAACGCCGCATTAATACGCTGTACAAAAATGTCGGCACCTTCAAACCCAATGGCGCGTAATCTTTTATCTTCTTTGCCCTGATGATTGAAAAATAAAATACTGGGTAATCCAACCACGCCATAGTGTTCCATTAACGCTTTATCGATACTATCGTTTTTAGTAACGTCAGCCTGAATTAAAACCGTATTTTTTAATGCGGCTTTTACTTTTGGATCGGGAAATGTGAAATCAGCAAATTCATAGCAGGCGGTACAGCTCTCTGCAAAAAAGTCAAACATCACTGTTTTTCCTTGGGCATTGGCTTGTTTGATTTCTCTCTCGACATCGGCAATGGTTTTGACCAGTTTAAAGCCTGCGTGAACGTCTGGCGAAGTGTGACTATTCTCAGATGATGATGCTATTTGATTCAAGTTAGCAAGCGGAGAAAACAATCGCCCATTACCGAGTGCTGAGCCTAAAATCAAAATAATGCCATAGGTGAAAAATACGAGTCCCACACCTTTCCACAATTTCTGGCCATTACTGTTCACTTGAGATAAAGCACCCATGTAAATAGAAGAAACAATTAACAGCATCGCCCACGCAAATAAGTAGATCGGGCCGGGAATTAAATGCTTAGAAATATAAAGGGCCAATCCCAACATACCGACACCGAAAGCGCCTTTGACAGCATTCATCCAGGCACCCGCTTTGGGCAGAATTTTCCCACCACCGACGCCAACAATCAGTAGCGGAATTCCCATTCCCAGGGCTAACGAATACAAAGCAGCTCCGCCTATCAATTGGTCACCGGTTTGAGCGATGTAGAGTAAAACGCCAGCTAAGGGAACCGTTACGCAGGGAGATACCACAAGCGCCGAAATTGCCCCCATAATGGCTGCTCCAAGGTAAGAGCCGCCTTCTTGACTATTGGAGATATTATTGAGGCGATTTTGCATACTTTGCGGTAATTGAAGTTCGTAGAATCCAAACATGGACAACGAAAGTAATACGAAAATAACCGCGGCGATTATAATAAATAGCGGTTCTTGAAAGGTGTTAACAAATGAACTGCCTGCGGCTCCCACGAGTACGCCGATGATGGTATAGGGGATTGCCATCGCTTGTGTGTAGGCGAGGGATAAACCGAAAGCCTTACCGGTACTAACAGATTTTCCCTGACCGACAATTATGCTCGATAAAATGGGGACCATTGGCAACACACAGGGCGTGAAAGCGAGTCCTATTCCCAGCAAAACAAAGTAGGCGACGATTTCGTATAAGCTTTTGTCGGTGAGAAAATTCACCACTTTTTCTTGTTCTGGCACAAACTCAGTTCCGTCTGCTGCACCTGCTCTAGTTGTTGTTTCCGCCGGAGAAGATTGGTTTGAAGAACCCTGAGCGTTCGAACTTGTTAAAGCCGTGTTTGTCGGTGTACCTTTTGGCGATATCGTATCAGCGAATAACTGCAGTTTCTTTTCTTCTGGTGGATAACAAAGCCCCGCCTCTGCGCATCCTTGGAACTCGATGATAAAAGTAAATTCTTTCTGGTGGGCGGCAAAGGGAACGCTGATTTCCAGGTGGTTGTAATAAACCTCGACATTACCCAGGTATTCATCCACTTTTTTCTTGCCCGCTGGAATATAAGCGGAACCTAACGTGGCGCCGTCTGCTGAGAAAAAGAACCGGCTGCGGTACATATAATACTCATCAGCGATCTCAAACTTGGCAATAATTTCCTGATCTACAATTTCAGTCGTCAGCTTGAAGGCCTCATCGACCTTAAGGAACTCGGTTTGCGCCGCAAATAGCTTGGAGAGATCAGATTCTTCCGCGTGAACCGCAGAAAAGCCGCCGAACAGGCTTATGGTCAATAAAAATAACAGCTTACTAAATCGAGATTTCATTAAAGTCATACCACTAGCATCTTTCGTTGTCTAATTTTGCCATTGTTTATCCTTTAGCTTAAGGCAGAATTAATCCAGGTTAAATATTCAGATGCGCCGTCTTTGATGTTAAGTACAATAAATTCAGGCACATCATAAGGATGTAGATCAAGCAGTATATCTCTTAACTCGTCTACTTTCTGCGAAGACGTCTTCATCAATAGCAAAAACTCGTCATCTTCAGCGATATCGCCGTCCCAATGGTAGAGTGAAGTCATCTTTGCGCTAATATTGACGCAAGCTACCAGTTTTTGTTGCAAAAGAGATCTCGCTATTTGACGAGCGGTAGATTTGTCTCCCACAGTGGTCAGGCATAATTTGAATTGGCTGGTGTCCATTATTGGTGGTGCGCAGTTTACAGGTTGGTCAATGAATCACAGGGCTGAATTCTATCTCCACCCGCTTCAATCGCCTGTTTCAGGGCGGTTGATGAGCGTTCAAACCATTTATGAGCATCTGAATTAGTAGAAAGGGCTGACAGGCCGATACTGACAGTTAGCGGTTTATCCTGATGTTGTAAATGGAAGGGCAATTCTGCAAATTGCAGCCTGATTTCATCCATAATACTGACCCAGTCGGATTTATTTCCGGTTGTTAGAATCACACCGAGCTGGCCGTTATCCAGGTGGCCGATAATATCGGTTTTTCTGAGTCTTTTCTTAAGAAGTAGCGCCAGTTGCTGGATTGCAACGTTAATCAGCGAGAAATTAGTGTTTTTAATGAGTGCTTCGGTCTCATCTAATTGGATGATAGATAGGGCTGCATTTCCGCTGTTTCGAGTCATTCTGGCTGATTCAATCGCAATTTGCTGTTTAAATTGGGGCGAATAGGTCAGTCCTGTGTCAGGATTGACGCCAATTTGCGGATTCAAATCTCGGTAACGCCGAGAGTATAAATTCGCCATAAACATCAACTGTTCTTTTTGCACCGGCTTAACAATAAAAGAAGTACCGCCTGATAGCAGCGCCTGATTTTGTTTGGTGATACTTTCTTCTGCCGATAAAAAGATAATGGGTAAGTAGGCATACCGAGGCATTTGCCTGATTATTCGGGTTAACTCTATGCCTGAGCACCCCGGCATCTGCATATCCATCAGTAAGGCTTCAGGGTCGAAACCTCGTAATGCTTCTAGTAAGACTTCAGGATTATTGACAACACGGATATCGAAATGCCCCTTGCCGAGAACTTTTTCATAGTATCTGGCTTGTGCTTTTGAATCTTCCATCACTAATACGCGGTAAGGCGAGTCTGCATGAATGTCATACTGACGCTCTATCAGTTCTAGTAATCCTGATACTGAGACCGGCTCTACTAAAAAGCCGGTTCCGCCGTTGCGTAAAGCTAGCAGGCGGTTTACCTGATCGTCTTCTTCCGCGGTGTAGATCAAGGGAATACGGTTTACCTCGATTTCTTCATCGGCCAGCTGTTCGTTATTTTCGGCAAACTTGAGCGACGCTACAATGACGCTGCCGGGATTATCGATGGCGTGCTGCCTGGCTTCACCCATGGCGGTAGTATTGTGTACATCAACGCCGAGAGATACGAATTGCTCGCTCATCGTCTTGAAACAGTCGCCAGATTCGCTGACAAAAATGATGGTGCCTTTATCAAGGTAGATACCGTGTTCTTCCAATGAACGATCGACGCTATCGTCTTCGTCAACTTCTTCTTCCTCAATCGGTTTTTCGAC
Source organism: Aliikangiella coralliicola (assembly GCF_007004725.1). Classification (GTDB taxonomy): domain Bacteria; phylum Pseudomonadota; class Gammaproteobacteria; order Enterobacterales; family Kangiellaceae; genus Aliikangiella; species Aliikangiella coralliicola. The sequence continues at coordinate 94,656 of NZ_ML660161.1, forward strand.
AACTTCAACAGCATCTTTTGCAGGTTGCTGCGGTGTTTTTTGCGGGCGAACTCCCAACTCAAGCTTTTCCGAGTGTTCCTGCAGTTTTGCCGATAACCTTTTCAATAAAGGCTTTTGGGTATCCAGTGTGTCTTCGCTTAACGATAATTGCTTAAAAACCTGGTTGAGTAGATTGGCCGTCATCTCAAATTCGTGGGCAATGCAAGCCTCACGCGTTTTATTAACTTGAGAGAGCAGCGCCTTAATTCTGAGCGGGTCAATTTTCTGGGTTAGCATATCGCTGAGTAGCCGGGAAAACTGCCGCAATTTCACTGGCGTGCGACGGAGAAACTGTTGGTTAACTTCGTTGGTAAGTTGTGTATCAGACATAAATATATTACTTAGACTCGCTGCGCCAAGGTCTGTTGATCTTTGGGCCTTAAATTAATCGACACGTTTTATATCATCTTGACAATAATAGCATGGTTTATTGTCCGCAAAATGCTAAATAGATAACAACCAGTCGCTTATAAACCATTGAATTTGCCAACATTGAACCCATATAAAATGGATAATGCTCAAGTTTAGCTTTTTTTAAAGTACAAGCCATCAAAATTACGATAGTCTTATTTTAACGTCTGGAATAATTCTAGTGCTGCCCTGAGGTATATTTTGCAACTATTGTTACTACTTTTTATTTTAGTCCCCATTATCGAAATTGGCGTGTTTATTCAGGTCGGTGACATCCTTGGGCTCGGCACCACACTCTTTATCGTTGTGATTACTGCCGTTGTTGGGGTTAATTTGCTTAAACGCCAAGGGTTTAAAGCATGGCGGGATATTCAAATGAGTATGGCACAGGGCCAGATTCCCGCGTTAGAAATGGCGTCAGCCGCGCAACTGCTATTTGCAGGTGGTTTGTTGCTCACACCAGGTTTTGTTACCGATTTTATAGGGTTTTCATTAATGATCCCGGAAGTAAGAAGAACCATTGCGAAGCAACTGATGCGGCGATGGCAGAATAAAGCCAGTGGATTTTCGCAATCAAGTCACTTTCATGACGGTTCAGAATTCAACAGTTACGATAACCATAGTTCTGCCCAAAGGAGACAAGGACGGACGCTTGAAGGCGAGTATGAGGAGCGTAGTGAGTAATCTTGTTCGCCTCGGTGATGCATGGCGCCAGCTTTACTAACTTGCAGCATTAGTCAGTCGCTGTAATCGAATTTCTAAATAGCAACGAACCTTTCCTCAAATCTGTTGAGCCGTTGCTATACTATGAGAGAATCACAAAAACAGTGAAGGCGCATGCGAGCTGTATATCACTCTCTATCTCTATTTTTCATCACATTTGTATTAGTCTGGCCTCAAAATCTGGAGGCGTTTGAATACGTAAAACTGACCCAGATAACGACAGACCATGGTCTTAATCAAAGTGATATCACTGGACTGATGCAGGACAGCGATGGTTTTTTATGGATTAGCTCCTATCAAGGGATTAATCGCTATGATGGCTACCGGGTAACTCAAATCCCGAGTCCCGACGGGGCGTTGATTAACAATTTTGTTGAATTGATCTATCAAGACTCACAAGGACTTTTTTGGATTGGCGCTAGCCCACAAAATAATTATGTTCTGGATAAAGCTAACAATACACTCTCACCTATCAATCTGGTTGCGCCTGCGGACTATAAACTAGAATTTCCCACGCTGAACAGGATTGTTGAAGATTCGTCGAGTAATCTATGGATTGCCACTTATCTGGAAATTTTTTTTTACGATAGGCAAAAAAATAATTTTGAATTTGTTATTCCGCTGAAAGCATTATTAGATTCGGTTGGTAAGGATGACTTGATCCGAACGCTACTGTTAGTCGGAGATAACCTGCTTATTGGAACATCCAAAGGGCTTTATTCTCTCAATACTCGGACGAAAGAGTCACGCTTAATTCTTCATACCCCTGCTCAATCAGATATAAAAGATCAGAACAATGTGAAGTCCTTGCTAATCAATGAAAGTGAGGAAATTTTAGTGGGAACAGTAGAAGGGCTCTATTCGTTGAAAAAAGAAGTACTTGTTTCACCAAGTTCTCATTTAGATTACGCTGGAAAAAAGCTGATTGGTGATTTGAACATCTGGAAAATCATTGAAAAAAGTGGCTTTTACTGGCTTGCGACTGATAAAGGGTTATATCGCTTTTATAAATCTGGCGATGTCGAGTTTGTATTCAAGTTTTCAGATACTGCATTTAACACCACAGATGACGATATCGTATCAATGATTGAAGATCGAGAAGGGAATCTGTGGTTTGGTAGTCGAGGTGATGGGGTTTTTAAGTGGCACCCAAATCCGGGAATCAAAGAACATTATTGGCAAAAGGGAGACGACGATAAAAAATTAACTAATAATATTGTTCTTTCGACTCATCAAACGCCTGATAACTATATCTGGATAGGAACAAAGAATGGGCTTAACCGACTTGACCCAGAAACAAGAAAAGTCACTCATTTACTCGTTAATCCAGATGAAAAACAAGTCTATAGTGATAGCACCATTTACACGATTACCAGCAATAATGGACTGTTGTGGCTGGGTACTGATAAAGGTGTGAGGGTTTTCAATACGAATAGTTTGGAAGAAGAACCTTTTGTTTTTCCGCAGCTACTAAAGTCATTGTTTGAAAAACCGGTGTACCACATTTTCTTTACTGACAATGATAATTTTTTACTGACTAATGAGGATGGAATTTATCAATATAATCTCAGTCAGAATCAGATTTCTTTAATCGAATCGACGAAAACTAATGGTGATATTAAAGCGAGGCTGCCTTATATTTTCTCAGCCGAAACTGGAGAAGAAAATACTTATTTTGTTTCTGGCGCTGAGCGTTTAGTCAAGTTTTCACCAAATACAGGATTAGTTAAAACATTTCACCAATTACCTGCTGGTAGTCGCTCAGAGTCAGAGCCTGTTGATATCTTTCGGGATGGCGATAAGTTGTGGGTAAGTTATGTTGGCTACGGTATTTATGTTCTAGATGCTAAAACTGGACAAGAAATAAAGTTTATTAGCGAGCAATCGCTTAACGCAAATACCATGATGGATATTTTTCCAGATGATCATAACAATATCTGGATTTCGACAAATGAAGGTTTGTTCAGAATAAATAAAGATAACTATAGCGCAAGATTGTTTGATAGCAATGATGGGTTCGTCACCAGTGAGTTTAACGGTGGTACTAAACTGCAGTTAAACGATGGCGATGTTCTTCTGGGGAGTGTTAAAGGTGCATTTCGTTTTTCTCCAAATAACGTATCAAACAACTATGACAGAAAAATAAAAACATTCATAACGGGGCTATCATTACTTTCTAACAAAATCCCTGAAAAATACAGCGACTATAATAACTATCATGTTAAGTTAAAGCATGATGATTTTGGATTGAAGGTCGAGTTCTCAGCATTACTTTTTGATAAACCTAAGCAGGTAAAGTTTAAGTACTGGATCGATGGCGATGCTGCGACCGAACCAACAATTATTGATAAAAATGAGTTATTTTTACCCACATTTGAAAGCGGAAGCAGTGTTCTAAATATCAGTGCTATCGACTATGAAACTAACCGGGAATCACCGTCCGCAAAAGTTCACATTCGTAGCTTACCTGCTCCATGGTTTTCTATTCAGGCTTACATTAGTTATTTTTTAGTTATCATTTTGATATTTTGGATCAATTATCAGCGTTATCTAAAACGAGCAAGAGCAAAAAAGAAGGCACATAATCGATTGAAGCAAAGTGAAGAGCGGCTAAACCTTGCACTTAAAGGGAGCAATAGTGGGTTGTGGGATTGGCATCAAAAAAACAATTCGATTTACGAGCCGCGAATTAATCAAGCATCAAGCACGGAAGAAGATGAGTTGATTGCATTTGAAAATAGACTGGAAGCAATCCATCCTGACGATAAAGAAAAGTTTATTCACCAGTGGGAAAATTTTCTCGAACAAAAGAGAGAGTTTTTTGATGCAGTGTATCGAATGCGCGGTAAAGATGGTTGTTGGGCCTGGTATCGAGATATGGCAACCGTGTCCGAGTATGATCAAGGAAAAAAAGCTGCTCGGGTGACGGGGACTTTCACCAATATTACTGATCGTAAAGAAGAGCGTGATAAAATGCGTTTGCTCTCAATGGCATTTGAAAATACTCGGGATATCGTTTTTGTCCTTAACAGGTTGAAGCAGGTCATAGCGGCAAATCAGACTTTTTATAAGACAACGAATTACTCTTTAGATGACGTGATAAATAAAGATGTATTTTTTGTTAACGATCTTAGTGGAAATGATGCATTAGTCGATGACATTTTTGAACGAATCGCTACTAATAATCATTGGGAAGGTGAAGCGCAATTGTTAAGGAACACTCAATCCCCCCTTCCAGTGATAATCAACTCAACAAGCTTCTTCGATAGCGAAAATAATGAGCACTATGTTTTTGCTTTAACCGATATAAAAAAGCAAAAGCTGGCAGAAGTTAAACTAAGAAAACTTGCTAACTATGATGCATTAACTGGACTTCCCAACCGCGTTCTTTTACTCGACAGAATCGCCTACTCGGTAGCGCACTGTCATCGTAGAAAGAAAAAGTTAGCAATCTTTTTTATCGACTTGAATAAGTTTAAACAGATCAATGACACACTTGGACATGAAGTGGGTGATCTACTTTTGGTCAATGTCGCTTTGCTCATCCGCGGCGCTATTCGTAAAAATGACACTGTGGCCAGGTTAGGGGGAGATGAATTTGTCGTTATGCTAGAGGATATTATTGAAGACAGTGTGACTCACAAAATAGCACAAAAAATTATTGAATTGGTCGATCCTCCCATGATTATTGAAAAACACGAAATGTCGGTTTCACTGAGCATTGGAATTGCGATCTATCCGAATGATGGAAACAGCGCCAGTGCGCTAATAAAAAATGCAGATATTGCTATGTACCACGCAAAAAGTCGAGGACGGAATCAATTTCGATACTTCGAACCATCGATGAATCAAGCTGTCAAGAAACGGCTTGAACTCGAAAACAAACTTAGAAGCGGCATTACCAATAATGAGTTCTTTCTCGAATATCAACCTCAATATGATATGGCAAGCCAGAAAATGACAAGTATGGAGGCTTTAGCTCGATGGAAAACGCAGTCAGGCGAAATTATTCCTCCGTCTGTATTTATTCCAGTTGCCGAGGATTTAGGGGTCATCATTCAGTTGACAGAGATTCTCTTTGAACAGGCTGTAAAGAATTTGTCCAGATGGCATAACGCCGGCCAATTGATTGGTTTGGCTTTTAATTTATCTGCCAGACATTTGAATCATTACGATTTAGTCAAATTTGTTGATAGTATGATACAGAAATATCCATTCAATACGAGGTTGCTGGAGTTTGAGCTGACAGAAAGTGTGTTGATGAGAGATGTACCAAAAGTTAAAAAGATTTTTAAGCAGCTATCAGAAAAGGGCATTGAAATCGCTCTGGACGATTTTGGCACTGGATATTCATCGTTAAAATATCTCAATCAACTCCCTATCAACCGTCTAAAAATTGATCGAAGTTTTGTCAGTAAAATCGGTGCTAGTGATGAAAACGATGCAATCGTCAAAACCATTATTTCGCTCGCAAATTCGCTTAGTTTAACAACGGTTGCAGAAGGTATTGAGTCTGAAAAACAACTTGAGTTTCTGCGAGATGCCGGCGCAGACTTTGCCCAGGGGTATTATTTTTCAAAACCCTTAAGTTCAGCTGATATTGAAAAACTATTGTTTGATCAGGTTTAATCGGTTTGTCGACTAGCGCGTCAAAAAAACTAATCCATGACTGTGCAACGAAATTCCCTGCAGATATAATCTGGGACTAAACAGGCGAGTAGTATCTTTTTATCAGGCTAGTAATGCAATAAACCACAAATTACTGTAACAATTTGGCTAGAGGTAAAGAAAAACAATGGATTTTATCTGGATTCTATTTGCTTTTGCTTGTGGAATGTTATTCAAATTAGCGAGCTTACCACCGCTCATTGGTTATTTGCTAGCGGGCTTTCTGTTGCATTTGATGGGGCAAGTCCCAGACGAAAGCTTACAGACATTGGCTGATTTGGGAATCACGCTAATGTTATTTACCATTGGTTTAAAATTGAAAACAGGCGATCTCTTAAAGCGGGAGGTATGGCTTGGTTCAAGCGTCCATATTTTATTGTGGTGTTCACTCAGTTTTGCCATATTACTCTTTCTTAGCGCCATCCAACTGCCACTCTTTATTGATATCGATGACTCTTCAGCGGCAATCATCGCGTTTGCACTGAGCTTTAGTAGCACTGTCTGTATTGTTAAATTACTTGAGGACAACGGTGAACTGAGTACCCGACATGGACGCCTGGCGGTGGCTATTCTCGTTATGCAAGATATTATTGCCGTGGTTTATTTGGTCGTTATCACCGGGAAGACACCATCGTTATGGGCGTTTTTACTGGTGTTAGTATGGATGTTAAAGCCGTTTCTGAAAAAACTGGTTGAGAAGGCAGGTCATAGTGAATTGCTACCTCTGGCAGGAATATTTTTGGCACTGGGGAGTTACCAGGCTTTTGAGCTGGTAGGAATTAAAGGTGATCTTGGTGCTCTCGTTGCTGGATTGCTTTTGAGCGGTACCAGCAAAGCAACTGAGCTGGCTAAATCTCTACTGAGTTTCAAAGATCTTTTCTTGATTGGCTTTTTCGTTTCAATCGGGTTCACCGCACTCCCCGATTGGACGATGCTATTTAGCGCCGTTATTTTGTCCTTACTATTGTTAATTAAGTTTACCTTGTTCTTCTTTATTTTTTGTAGCGTTAGATTACGTGGGCGAACTTCCTTTTTGAGCGCACTGGCGCTGACTAATTTCAGCGAGTTTGGGTTAATTGTATTAGCGCTTAGTAGCCAGCTAGGATTAGTGGCTAAAGAGTGGCTGGTTGTGGTTGCGCTCAGCGTATCAATCTCGTTTGTGTTCACCAGTATTTTGTATCACTTTGCCCATAAAATATTTGCTCGCTGGAAGCGAAGATTTAAGCGTTTTGAAACTAAACTGAGATTAAGAGAAGATGTTTACTTGTTGCCTAAAACTGCAGAAATTCTGGTTGTTGGTATGGGACGGGTTGGGCGCGGCGCTTATGTTTCCTTAAACCAGCTGGCCGGTGACAGGGTTTGGGGAGTTGATGCTAACCGGGATCGAGTGCGTAAATATAAACGGAGTGGTATGAAGGTTTTCCCGGGGGATGGTGAAGATCCGGATCTTTGGGAAAATCTTGATCTGACCGAAATAAAACTCATTTTGCTGGCGCTACCTTCTGTGCAAGACAGCCATAATATCACTGAGCAATTACGTCGCTCCCATTTCACCGGGAAGATTGCCGCGATCGCTCGATATGAAGACGAGAAAGAACGCTTACTTCATATCGGTATCGATAAGGTATTTAATTTCTTTACTGAAGCCGGTACAGGTTTTGCGGAAGAAAGTCTGCAGCTGATCGAGCGGCGGGAGTTGGGTGAGCATTTGTCAACAAGCTGAGCCAACATAAAACAACATCATAAAGTTAGTTACTATGTCGTGTAATTGTGGCAAAACGAAATTGAATTACGAATCACCCAACGGTGCTAATAATGCTTCCCAGTCTGGTTTGGATAACGACTGGGCTAGCTCATTTTGTTGATACAAATCTTTAGCCAGTTGAGACTTATGTTTTTGCATCAGGTAAATGCGCTCTTCAACGGTTCCCTTGGTAATTAACTTGTAGATAAAGACAGGTTTATCTTGGCCGATACGATGAGTTCGATCACTCGCTTGATCTTCCGCTGCTGGATTCCACCAGGGGTCAAAATGAATAACTGTATCAGCGGAGGTTAAGTTGAGTCCGGCACCACCGGCTTTCAGGCTGATTAGAAATACCGGCGTGTCTCCATTCTGAAACTGACTCACTAATTCACTACGATGCCGGGATTGCCCGGTTAGCATCAAATAGCGAATATCCATTTGTTCAAGTTGTTGGGCGATTATATCCAACATCGAGGTGAATGATGAAAAAATCAGAACTTTTCTGCCTGACTGGATCAATTCGGGTAATGTTGTTTGCAACCAGATCATTTTTGAGGAGTTTTCCGGCTCGGTTAACTCTCTTCCAAATTCAACGAGTCCGGGGTGACAACAGATCTGCCTCAGCCTTAGTAATGCGTTCCCAATGAGTAACTGATTCCCGCCTTTTGTGTTTTGGGTAATCGCTTTCTGTACTTCTTCCAGCATACTCATTCTGACCGTTTCGTAAAGATCGGTTTGAGACTCGCTCAGCTCGATAAACTCTGCGATTTCTGATTTCGCCGGCAAATCTGCTGCAACTTTGTTTTTAGTTCTGCGCAACATAAAAGGCGCAATTCGCTGCGAGAGTTGTTGCTGGCGCTGCCAATCATTTTCTTTTTCAATGGGAATTTGAAACAGGCGCTTAAACTGTGCTTGATCGCCAAGCAATCCGGGCATTAAAAAGTGGAACAGTGACCAGAGTTCACCCAGGTGATTTTCTAATGGCGTTCCAGTTAAACATAGGCGATGTTTTGAAGACATCTCGAACGCGATCCTGGTAATTTTGCTGCGAGAATTTTTAATTGCCTGCGCTTCGTCGAGCACTAGCAGGTGAATACCTACCTGATTCAGTTTTTCTGCGTCTCTAAGTAGTAGTCCGTAGCTCGTAATGATTAGATCGACATCGGCCAGCTTCTCAATCAGGCGATGGCGTTGGTTACCGGCCCAATTAATAATGCTCAGTTCAGGCGTAAACTTTGCCGCTTCGGCCTGCCAATTACCCAGCAGACTGGTCGGCGCAACAACAACACATGGGCCCTGCATACGACCGCTATTTTTTTCGAGTTGAATATGGGTGAGGGTCTGCAGCGTTTTTCCGAGCCCCATATCATCCGCCAGAATACCAGACAGTCCTTCATTGGCGAGAAACTGTAGCCAGTCAACACCCCGCTGCTGATAGTCTCTTAGTTGGGCATGGACATTAGTGGGAATGGTTACCGTTGCAATGCCGTTACTTTGTGCCAGGACTTTTGCTTTGCGTTCTAGTTCCTGGGCACCCCACTCCGCTGCTTGTTCCATTTTCGTTTCGAGCATCTTTATGCGCACCAGCTGGCTGACCGGAAGCCGCAATTTTTGATTCGCGGAAAGCGGTTTTTGTTCAGCGAGTTCCAGCAGAATATCGACAATACTTTTTACGCGAGCTTGGCTAATCTCAATGTTTTTCTGGCCATCAAGTGCAATTGTGATTGTTTCTTTTTCGGTTGAAAAATTTAACTGGCCTTTGCGAAGTGCATCAACGATGTAAGGTAGTAAATTGACAGATTCACCATCGACTTTAACGCCGACTTCTACTTCAAACCAATCATCAGTCGAAAAAAGAGCGGTAGAATCCTTGGCCGAAACATGACTATACCAGTCGTCTACCTTACGCCGATTTAATCGGAACTCGGGGCTAAAGCAAATTTGCCAACCTTCAAGATTGAGGCCTCTTAATAACGGAAACCAATGAGCGAGGTTATCATCTAGGTAGCGGCAACTGATATCAAAATTTTGACTAATGGGTTGCTCAAAGCCGGCTTGAATACTTGGCACCCAGTCGAGCTGATGCAAAAGCCCGGCAACCTTTTCCGGCAAGGCGTCATTTGGTGCTGTAGTATCACCAGGTGTGGAAGTATCGCGAGGTGTGGAAGTATCATCAGGCGTGGAAGTGCGATTGCTTGCTTCTGTACTGATTTGATACCAGATCATTAAATCTTGCAGCGAAAACGCCTGATTCGATACTTCAAAACTGATTTCAGCAATATCTAGCTCGTGTAAAGTCTGCTTGTGCCAGGGTAATCCGATCTGTTTGGTAGAAATCGTTAAGCGTGGCTTAACAGGAGTCGTTTCCGGTTGATAGCACGAGAACAACTGATGTTGCTGCTTTTGAATTGACGAGATCGGCAGATAATTAACGACACGACTACCTGCTCGGTCTAAATATAAGGTATTCGATATTGGCCACCAATCTTCATCATTAACATAACTTGTATGCCAGGCTAATGCATGACGATGGCAAGATCGCCAGAAGCATCGTCCTGACGCTACTATTCTGGATAAAGTATGATGATTTTCCGACGTTTGAAATAAATATCGGTTGAGGTATTCAGAGTCAGTGCTATCGGCCTGTTCTGTGAGGGTGATTTGCTTAATGTCTCCAGATTTGGCGATGGCAAACTGCATGTCATTCAGAATTTGCTGATCGGTCAGGCTGACAAATTTGGGCAGCTTGTCATTATTGATAATTGACAGATCTAGCTCAGCTTTACGAACATACTCGTTTTGCTGGGTTAGATAGGCCTTGTGAATGGTGACATAAATGTTGCCCGGCTCGCCGTCAAGCAGGTAAATCACACGATGACGGGCCATATTGGGAAAAGGGTCGAACTGTTGTTTGCTGATCCAGTCGGATAGATATTGCCACTCAGATGAAAAGTTTTCGTTTTGTTTTAATGGCGGTGGCAGCCGATCGTTATGTACTTTGCTCTCTATTGCTAATGCCGCCAGATGTGAGCAAATATCCTCACCTGAGCTTTTGGCACAGTCACAAATGTTTTTTTCGTCCGCTATGTCTAAAGGCCAGGCCAGGCGCGTTTTAATTAACCGGTCTGCGAAAAGAAAAACACCCTGTACCAGTTGTTCTTCTTTGAGGTATTGCCAATCCATTAACATTTCGTTTAGCAATAGGTGCATTCCCGAGTAGAGCGTCGGTAATGGAAACAGTTGAGATAAGTGGTCATTTGGCCCTTTATAAGCCAATGGGCGAGTAAGCAACGGAAATCCTGATAACACGAAAGAAGGTAAAAAAACTAACGTGAAATCATATCAAGATTGTTTTATTCGGGGTACAACTAATCCGAAATTTTGAGAAGTTAGACATTTTTTATGGACATAAAAACGCTAAGTGGGTAAATAGCCGTCTAAACGTAATTCAGACTGTTTTTTTCGCAAAAAAGCTTAAAAATTTTCAAAATTAGCACTCTCAGGGGTTGAGTGCTAAAAATTCATCCCCATATTACCGGTCGATGTAAATTTTAATAGTTAATATATAGTCACATTAGGAGAACAATCAATGAGTATTCGTCCTTTACATGACCGCGTTCTGGTTAGACGTACTGAAGATGAGACTACCTCTGCCGGCGGTATCGTTATCCCTGATAATGCCAAAGAAAAGCCTAGCCGTGGTGAAGTACTTGCTGTTGGTAACGGTAAGCACCTTGATAATGGCGAAGTTCGTTCGTTAGACGTTAAAGTTGGCGATAAAGTGTTGTTTGGTAAGTATGCTGGAAACGAAGTTAAAGTCGACGGCGAAGAATTATTGGTGATGCGCGAAGACGACATCATGGGAATCATCGAGTAAGTAAATACTTACTTTAGTATTCACATCAAAGAATTCGAAAATTTGAGTTAGAGGAAATTATTATGGCAAAAGACGTAAGATTTGGTGATGACGCGCGTTCACAAATGGTGGCTGGCGTTAACACTTTAGCAAACGCAGTTAAAGTAACGCTTGGACCAAAAGGTCGTAATGTTGTATTAGAAAAATCATTCGGCGCGCCGACAGTCACTAAAGACGGTGTTTCTGTTGCAAAAGAAATCGAATTAGAAAACAAATTTGAGAACATGGGCGCACAAATGGTTAAAGAAGTTGCTTCGCAAACTTCTGATGTGGCCGGTGACGGTACAACAACTGCAACAGTTCTTTCTCAAGCTATCCTGGCTGAAGGTTTAAAATCAGTTGCTGCGGGTATGAACCCAATGGATCTTAAACGTGGTATTGACCAAGCTGTTAAAGCGATTGTTGGTGAGCTTAAAGGCGTTTCTGTACCTTGTGAAGACGGTAAAGCAATTGCTCAAGTTGGCACAATCTCCGCTAACTCAGACACTGATGTTGGTAACATCATTGCTGAAGCGATGGAAAAAGTTGGTAAAGAAGGTGTTATCACTGTTGAAGAAGGTTCTGGTCTAGACAACGAATTAGACGTTGTTGAAGGTATGCAGTTTGACCGTGGTTACCTTTCTCCTTATTTCATCAACAATCAGGACAGCATGTCTGTTGAACTTGAATCTCCATTCATTTTGGTGGTTGATAAAAAGATCTCTAACATTCGCGATTTACTTCCAGTACTTGAAGCCGTTGCAAAAGCGAGCAAGCCTTTACTAATCATCGCTGAAGATGTTGAAGGTGAAGCCCTGGCAACATTGGTTGTTAACAACATGCGTGGAATCGTTAAAGTCGCTGCTGTTAAAGCGCCTGGTTTCGGTGACCGTCGTAAAGCAATGCTTGAAGATATCGCAATCTTGACTGGTGCAACAGTTATCTCTGAAGAAGTTGGTCTTAATCTTGAAGGCGCAACTTTAGAAGATTTAGGTACTGCTAAGAAAGTTTCTATCACTAAAGAAAACACAACTGTTATCGATGGTGCTGGTGATGCAGGAAACATCGAGTCTCGCGTTGAGCAAATTCGTCGTCAAATCGAAGAAACTTCTTCTGATTATGATCGTGAAAAACTTCAAGAGCGTGTTGCTAAATTAGCTGGCGGTGTTGCGGTTATTAAAGTTGGCGCAGCGACTGAAGTTGAAATGAAAGAAAAGAAAGCACGCGTTGAAGATGCACTTCACGCAACTCGCGCAGCAGTTGAAGAAGGTGTTGTACCGGGCGGTGGTGTTGCTCTGGTTCGTGCAGCAGCTAAAGTTGGTAGCTTAACAGGTGCTAACGATGACCAAACTGCTGGTATTCAAATTTTACTTCGCGCAGTAAACGCACCACTACGTCAGATTGTTGATAACGCTGGTGAAGAAGCTTCAGTTGTTCTTAACAATGTTGCAAATGGTGAAGGAAATTACGGTTACAACGCTGCTAACAGCGAATATGGTGACATGATTGAAATGGGTATTCTTGACCCAACTAAAGTAACTCGTAGCGCGCTTCAACACGCCGCTTCAGTTTCTGGTTTGATGATCACTACCGAAGCTATGGTTGCTGACCTGCCAAAAGAAGAAGCCGGCGGTGCACCTGATATGGGTGGCATGGGCGGAATGGGCGGAATGCCTGGAATGATGTAATCATTATTCTGCTTCTAATGATGAAAAGGCGCTCAATTGAGCGCCTTTTTTAATGTCATTTTCCAGGTTTTGTTATTTCTGAATTAAGTTAACCTGGAGTTAAGTTAACTATGATTCGCTTTTCTCTTCAGGGAAATCAACGCCTAGCCATGCTTTGAAAAATGCTTTTTGCTTTTTACTTGGCTTTTTCATCAATTCAATCTGGTGAACTTTTTTAGCAATTTTACCTAACGTTAAGGATTTCTGGACGAGTTGCTGATTGCGAAACAATGTTAATTCAATCGTGTCTTCCGGCTTAAATTGTTTCAACCAGGTTTCCAGATTTTGTTGATTGACTTGATATCCATTGACAGCAATTAACTGGTCTTTTGTGGTTAATCCGGCACGCCAGGCAGGACCATCTTTTTCTACTTCGGTTAAGGTGATCAAGCCCTTTGACTCGTTACTTTTAAAACCTGTCCAGACCTTGAAATCTTTTTCTTTCAATGCAGCAAATTGTAAACCAGCTTTTTTCAATAGCGCTTCGAAGTCGATTGATAAAGGGGAGTCAATATTGTCTTGCCACCAATCTTGATAATCTTTATCAGTCAGTTGTTTTAAAAGTTGTTTTATGTCTTCTTCAGAAAAAGGAATCGTTTTTAGTGGATCGTTATTGTTGGTTAGCTGTTCTTTTTTCTGATAAATCATCTGGTGGATGTTTTTATAACCAGACTTGAGTTTGGTATCTGACAAAATCTGAAAATCTAATAGCCACGAAGCCATAAAGCCTTCGGAATAAATACCTGCACTGTGGTTATTGGCAAAATCTCCACCTTGAGCTGTCCAGGTTTCGAAACTCCCCTGTTTGACTGATTGAACTTTGGTGCCGGGTTTACGACGAAATTTATCAACTCTTTTGCTTAACATGGTAAGGAATTCTTTGACTGTCTGTAACTTAGCGGTAAGCAATAATCGATCTTGAAGATAACTAGTGGAACCTTCTGCGATCCAAAGCAAGTCACTATAATTTTCTTGCTGGTAATCATAAGGCACGAGTGCTTGTGGACGATAAGCCTTCACATTCCAGGTGTGAACGAGTTCATGTGATGCTGTCCGTAAAAAGCGATCGAGATAATCACTTCGTTTGCCAAAAATATGTCGAGGGCGCTGAATAACTGTTGAATTCAAGTGCTCTGTCGCACCGGTGGCGCCAGAAGTTGCGTGAATCATAAACACATATTTCTTGTAAGGATAGCCTTTCCAGATAGTTTGACTTTGCCCTACCAATGCGCGTAAATCTTCAACTATTTTGTCGTTACTCCGGTTGGCTTTGCCCCAGAATACCACCTGGTAATCTCTTCCATCTTCACTGAATTCGTGGAGTTCATTAATTCCTGTTTCAATAGGCGAGTCAGCAAGCTGATCGTAGTTTTGCGCAATGAACTGATGTTTATCAACTTGAACCATACCAGAGTAGCTCTTCCAGCCATCAGGGACTTTCAGTTCCACCTTATGCACCTGATCCATTAATTGTGGCGAGTACATAAAAGTCGCAGTGGCATCGAGAAATGCATGGGTGTTATCGATGTGTCGGGTACGAAGCCCCAATTCATTAGCATATAAGGTATATTTTACAACGATAGCTGACTGCTCGGGATTGTCTACTACCCAGCTGCTCTTGTCTCGACGAGTCCATTTAAGGGCTTTTCTTTTTTTGGTTTGCGCTTGAAAGTGTCTGATACCATTTGCCTGGTTGAGCAGCTTGTACTTACCCGTTCGCCAGGCTGGCATTTTCAATTCGAGTTCTGAGTGCCCTTTTGGAAATTTTATGGTGATCTCGGCAAGATGATGTTCCGGGTCACTCATTTCTATTAAGTAATCAACTTTGGCCCATGCAGGCAAAGCTGAGCACATCGAGCTAAGCAGAATTAAGGTAAAAAACAGGTTTTTGTAGAACCCTTTTATCATTCGATCTTCCTTATTGAAAAGTGTCGCTGGGTAAAGGTATTTACATTCTAGTTAATTTTATTCGTAGGAAAAAGCTCAATCACTGAATTTAAAGGGGCAATTGAACTTATTTTCAGTGAGTCTGGCTTATTTTCTTTACCAGGCGGTGTGTTATTGACTTGCTGCTATCTGCAATGAAACGGTATCTGTATTTTCAAACAGCGCTTTGGCATAGCGATATAATTCATTTACTGTGATTTGCTTGAGTGCCGCAAAGACCTTGGCTTCGTAGTCTAATGGTTTACCGCTTCGAAAGTTTAATTTTACAATCTCGAAAGCCTGTGCCTCATTGAGTGCTCTTGCACTGTATCTGGTTGATACTAACTGCTTTATCGTTTCAAATTCATCTGTCTTGAGTTGTTTTAACTGATTTAAATAATTCTTTTTAAAACGGCTAATCTCACCGAAAAGCTGATGGATGTCGGTATCTGGTGATTGAATGAAAAAATGAAGGTATGACTCATTTAACACGGTTTTATGGTTGACAGAAACAGAATATCCTAACGGGTTCTCTGTTCGAAACTGGCGAAAAAATGGCGCTTTTATTAAACTTGATAACAATCTGATTTTCGCTTCACTGTCGACATTGTGGTTTTTAGAAGTTAATGCGATGCTGACAGCTGAGTCCTGGTGTTCTGTCTCAACTTCAGAAGTTAATGAGCTTTCTGGCCACTGTGGACTCGTTGGCTTTCGATACCATGGCGTTCTTATTTTGTTAACTAGCTTTTTCCTGATCTGAATGTTCATTTTCTTAAATTTTCCAGCAGATATATTTCCATAAAAAACACTGGTGACGCGCGCTTTGCTAAGATAGCGTTTGAGAAACTTTCGATAATTCTCTTGTGAAACTTGGTCGAGAAAGTGATAGGCAAATTGCTTTCTGGGAACAACTCGTAAAATTTCGTTTTGCTGCTGTTGTAAAATATCTTTAACTCTCATATTTTTTTGTGTCTTGTATTGCAGCTTTTGGTGTTG
Organism: Aliikangiella coralliicola; assembly: GCF_007004725.1. Classification (GTDB taxonomy): domain Bacteria; phylum Pseudomonadota; class Gammaproteobacteria; order Enterobacterales; family Kangiellaceae; genus Aliikangiella; species Aliikangiella coralliicola. Next base: position 110,788 of record NZ_ML660161.1, read on the forward strand.
AAAAGTAGAGAGCATTTTGTTTGGCGAAAGGCTGGGAAATAAAATTTCTTGCAAAACTGATTCGAGTATCTGTTCTGATAACTCGTCTGGACTTGTCATGGTTACATGGAACCCACTGGGAGTGGTATTGACATATAAATCAATTAATGCCCACTCTGCAAGCTGTTGTAATTCTCTAAGTTGTTCGTCTAACCTGGTTACCCACAAGTGGTTAAGCACTCGATTTTTATCGGTGCGATTAGCTAGCGCACTATCGACAAATAGGGTAATTGCTGAAAACTGGCTTCCTGGCCGCATACTGGGAAAATACCGACGAACAAACTTAGATGACTGAATCAGTTTCGCTTTGCGAAAATATTCTTCGCCACTATCTTCAACTAGTTCCGTTAAATAAGGTGATTTATCGGGCAAGCGAAACTGATAGTCTAACGCTTCTTTAAATTGCCACTTTAGCGGTTTAATTTCGTATCGCGTGCCATAGTAGTTCTCAATCTTCCCCGGTTCAAATTGTTTTGCATGAATAATTACTCGTAAATTTTCTGGTGAAAGTGCGTCTATAAAATTCATCGAGCTCATTTTGTCGAAACTGCTAATATGGTCTTGCGAAGTGAAAAATTGTGGTGGATTCGCTCGCAATAACCGACGTGATAAATTTCTTATTTTTTCGCCTGATAATACTTCTTCGGTTGTATGAAATTGTTTGTCTTTCATTTGCTTAAAAATTGAAAACTGTCTTAACTTGAGCCCTTTTGATTGAATAGTTGTCAGGTAGCTGTAGGTTGCGGTAAGAATTTTATCTGTTGACTGGAGACCTGCTTGCGTTAAGCGAAACTCAATATTGAAAAAATCGTAGTGTTCATCAACTGGCTCTGTTGAAGATTTTAGGCTCCAGATCAAAGCCTTACTCCGAAGATAGTATTGTAAGCTGCCCGGTTGATTGCTATCAAATAACCAGGTAAAAAATCCCGCCACACTGCTCTTTTTTGGTGCCGCTGATGATGGGACTATAAAATTCATGGTTAGTCTTTGCTGATTGGCATTAGGTTGTATTTTGATAAGAACGTTTTGGTGTTTTTTTGTTGTTGGAATAATCGTATTTACTTTTGTCAATTTTCCTTTATTTTTTATCTGTGAGAAATAGCGTTTGGCTAGCTGTGACATTTCCTCTACTGTTTTGGCTGAATGTAACGCCAATACCATATTTTCACTACCATAATATTGATGGTAAAAATCTTTTAATGTTTGATGCAAGGTTGCATTTTTAGTGTCTTGTAGTGACTGAATATTTCCTGTCGAAAATTTTCGAAATGGATGCTTTTTTGAAACGGTCAGACGAATAACTTCCCGGTTACGTCGATAAGAATCCTGATATTTTAACCTAAACTCCGCGTCGACAACTTGCCGCTCTTTGTACATTGTTTCTTTTGAAAGTACGGGTGATTCAAATTGTGCGGAAAATCGATCAAGGGCCTGTTCAAATGCTAATTCCGGAACATAAAAGTAGTAGTTTGTTACTTCGCGGGAAGTTGAAGCATTAGCGCCTCCGCCGACTTTTCCAATAAAGTCTCGGTAAGTTGAGACGCCGGGGTATCTTGCTGATCCTTTCGATATCATATGCTCTAAAAGATGCGCGACGCCGGCCATGTTGTTGGGGTCGTGAAAGTAGCCCGCCGCCACCGATAACGACGCCGTTGCAAGTTTTGCTCTTGAGTCGCTTACAAGCAAAACTTTGATGCCATTTTCTAGTGTAATCAATTGATAGTCAGCAGGATCAGCGTCTCCTTTAATAATTGATATTTTGCCAGGGAATGTAGCTTTTAATTCGACCTCTGACTTGGCACTGGCAGTTGCTTTAGCGCCGCAAGCACTGGTCGAAACAAAAAATATAAATAGTAAGCACCGGAAAACGCGCATTTACTTTAACCCACTGTATCCATATAACCTTGACTATAATTGCTATTAATTTAATTGTAGTCGGAATCCTCGCTGATTGAATTTTGCAGAGACAAATTCAATATTATTAGTACAGACCAAGAGGCGGTGAGCTTCTAAGATAATCGATGCTTCACTGCAAAATGACTGACAGCGGAAATCAAGTTATAGTCGAAACTCTTTTTTACGGGAATTTTAATCATGTCTGGTAAGCCTTTTGCTGAATCTTGTGAGAGAAATCAGCAGCCAATCTTAGCGAAAATTAAATCACTACTGGTACCAAAAGACAAAGTATTGGAAATCGGCAGCGGTACTGGTCAGCATGCTGTTTTTTTTGCGCAGAATCTACCTGAAATTACTTGGTATACCAGTGACTTACCAGAAAATCATGCTGGTATTCAGGCTTGGATTAGCGATGCAAATCTAGATAATGTGGTGCAACCATTTCCGCTCGATTTACTGAATGATTCTTTACCTGAGGAAAAGTTTAACTGTATTTTCTCCGCAAATACCGCTCATATCATGCCATGGGCTGCTGTGGAGAAGATGTATCAATGCGCAGGAGAGGTTCTTTTATCCGGAGGCTTATTGATACTTTATGGACCTTTTAATTATCAGGGAGAGTATACGAGCGAGAGTAATCGCCGCTTTGATCAATGGTTGAAATCACGTTTTTCTCACCAAGGGATCCGAAACTTTGAAGCATTACAAGATTTAGCACGAAATAATTCGTTATCATTGCGTCACGATTATGAAATGCCAGCCAACAATCGTATTTTAGTTTGGCAACGAGAATAAAATAATAACAATAAAGGAGTGGTTAATGGCGCTTAAAGTTGCAAACTTATTGAATAAATTGATTGCTATTTTACTCTTTATTTTTTTGATAATTTCAGCGTTACCGCTTAAGGCACTCTCTGAACAAATACAGCAAAGTCGTTTAATAGAAAGACCGGAGAGTTTTACTACCAGGCAGTTGCCAGAGCTACCCGTCAATTATCTTCAATCTGTTAATCTACAGCAGCTAAATAAACAAGATAAAATCCGGGCGCAACAAAACCAGCCGTTTCGCTTTGCTATTCCAATTTTTCCACAACAATCAAAAGAAATGTCGGGAGAGTGGCAAGTTGTTGGTGAAATGGCTATCTGGCGTTTGAATATTGCTTCTACGCAAGCAAAGTCTTTCAACTTTGTGCTATCACAATTGACGTTACCTGAGAGTGCACAACTCTATTTTTATAATAAAAGTGCTCAGCAAGTATTGGGGCCTTATACAAAAGACGATGTCGCCGGCAGTCAGGAATTTTGGTCTCCGTTGATAGAAGCATCGGAAGCGACCATTGAAATCAATGTTCCTGTCTCTGATAAACCTCAATTGAATTTTGAAGTGTCGCAAATTAATCTGGGTTATCGTGATTGGCAACAGGCTAGCTTACCTGATAATGAATGCCATATTGATGTCGTCTGCTCGCAAGGTGATGATTGGCGAGATCCTATTCGTTCTGTCGCGAGGTATACGATTAAAGGACAGTTTTTATGTACCGGCACATTGGTTAACAATACTTCCAATGATCGAACGCCTTATTTTTTGACCGCGAAACATTGTGAAGTGACCCCTTCGTCTGCAGCATCAATGATTTTTTATTGGAACTATCAGACATCAAGTTGCAATGGTGCGCGCAACGGCAGTCTCACTGATGTCCAATCGGGCGCGGCTTTTCGAGCAGCATCGGAGCATTCTGATTTCGCGCTGGTGGAGCTTAATAAAGTACCGCCAAGTCCGTTTAATGTCCATTGGTCTGGCTGGGATAGACGAAATTCGATTCCAGATATGGTTGCATCCATTCATCATCCTGGCGGTCTGGAAAAAAGTATTTCTCTTGATTTTGGACCATTTTCCAGGACGCAGAGATTTAGTGACTCTAACAATACAAATGGCGCTTATTTAAGAGTAACCAGCTGGGATGAAGGCTCGACTGCGCCGGGGTCATCCGGGTCTGGAATATGGAACTCTCAAGGACAACTAACCGGTACATTAACTGGTGGCTTTGCTTCCTGTCAGGCGCCACAAGAATCTGATTGGTATGGCAGAATGGCAGTCCACTGGGATGCGAATTTAAGTCAATCAGCACAAGTTAAAGCTTGGTTAGATCCTGAAACGACTGATGATTTAACCTTGGCTGGCGTTGACGAGTGCTCTCCTCCTGAAGTGTCGGTGACCGTTGAGCCGCAAAATATCAAGATTAATGAAGCTGCACGCTTTGTGATAAATAACGGCGAAGATAGCTATTTGTATCGATGGGATTTTAACGATGACGGGAGAATTGATTCAACCAGTGCCGCGCCTGAGTATACCTATGATTATTTATATAAAGGAAATTTACGTTTGAAAGTGGTCGCTGAAAACGGTTGCACCCAAACGCTAACCCGAGCGATATCTGTGTTGCCCCCGGAAGAAGAAATATTCCCATTGGCCGGTCGTCTTTCTTCCCGTTGGTCTCAGTCTCGCCGTGCAGACGATGGCTGGTTTATTGACTCAAATTCCTTTTTTGAAGGTGGGCTCAGCCTAAAGTCGAAACCCATTAATAATTCGCAAAAAGCTGCAATCGAACTTATTCATAATTTTAACCACCCCACGGATAATTTCATCAGTTTTGCTGTTAAAACTTCTACAGAGTCTGGAAAAGATAAACTCAACTTTTACGTTGATAACCGCCTGGTTGATTCTTGGGATGGTGAAGTGCCATGGCAACTTAATTATTATCCGTTAGAACCAGGACTACACATTCTTAGCTGGAGTTATGAAAAAGACAATCGAAATTCTGCAGGTGCTGATGCTGTCTGGATTGACGCTGTGAGTGGTATTACTCAGTCGAGTAGCGGTGGTGGGGCCGTTAATATTTATTCTTTATTGTTGCTAGTTTGCATTTGTTTCGTTGGTAGAAAAAGAAACAAGAACCAACTTTGTTGATTCTTGTTTCAATTAAAGATTAGTTATTCGATTCAGCTTTCTGAACAATAACTCGTTGACCTTTTTCATCAGTAACAACTTCACCAACAGGTGCTAATTCAAAAGGGCCTTCCCCAACTTTGACTGGAATAGTAAAAGGTTTTGCCATGGTTTTTCCATCTTGCTCAACGCTGGCAACCAGGTTGATGTAGTAAATACCATTTTGTGGTGCAATAACTTTTAACACCGGGAGCGATTCCCTTTGACCTGATTTTTGTAGCTGGCTAGTCCAGTTTGTGTTGCCATTGAGCCAGGTTAGCTTTTTAGCTGATGCCATTTCAGATTTAACTGAAGATTTTGCTGCTGACTTAAAACTGACTTCAATTTCGATTTCTTCGCCGGCTTTAGGCGAAGAAGTCAAAACATTGTAGGTCATAGTTATTGGAGCGCCTGGTTTACTATAAGTGTGGCTCACTGGGCTTTTTTCGACTTGCGATACTACTCTCTGACCTGACTCGGAAGTGCAAGCCATAAGTGCGCCACCCAATAGCGCTGCTAATCCAATTCGATTGATTGTGTTCATTGTTAATCCTCTAATTTGCGCTAATGCTGACATCAATACAAGTGTCTTTACCGGCACCGCCGGTGATATTTGAGCGTTCATGGACATCCATAATATAGGTGCCAGGATCCAGGCTTCGGGTGACCGATTCGTCTCCACTTGCTTCGCCGCCAAATACGAACTGACCCTGTCGGTAAACATGGAAATTAGGGTTGTCGCCTGCAGATTTGCCGTTGGCGGTAAATTGATAACTGCCTGCAGTAGAAATATCGACGCGGATAAATTGGCGGTTGCCAAGTTTGTTGTATGACCCGTTATCGCCAAAGCTGCAAACTTCAATGCTACCGCCGCCAATAGTGATAGCTTTGTAGACAGGTAGGTTTCTGGCATCGCCACCGTTGTTGGTTTCTGTTGAACCAAAATCGTCTGCAGCGATAACACTTTGTGAAGCTAGTAGTGCATCAATCGCGCTGGCGTTTGCTGGAGATTCAACTTTGATTTGATTAGCTAAAGAAAATATCGATGTTAATGCATCGGTTGTTTTTTCACCGTTAATTAATGCCTGGTAAATTGGTCCGAAACCCAGCGATAGGTTGTCTGCACCGTCATTGTTAGAATCGTAAATATCGTATAACAAGGATTGTACTGTGAATTCGGAAAACCAACCTTGATTGGAAGTTGGGTTTGATTCAACATTGATATTAAAGCCCTGGCTTTGGCCGCTGCCAAATGAATCTCGGTAGAAAGAGTCATCGGTAATAATACCCGAAAGCGCGTTTCCAAATCCTTCACCGACTGCAACTCGCATATCAAGTTTATCGCTACCGCTGTGAGAACCACCCAACGAGTCTGAACGAGATAGTCGACCTTCAAAGTAATGTCCCCATTCGTGAACAACAACATGGCCGTCATATTCATCAGTGTCACTATTGGCGTCTCCTAAAATAAAGACTTCAGTGCCATTGAAGTGGGAAGTTGAGATCTGACCTTGAGACGTATCACCGTTGACCGCGACGTTGTTAATACTCCAGTTAATTTTCAACGCAGCCAGAGCGACAGTACTGTCAACAGCGACAATTTTTTCGTGCGCTTCATAGACTGAATCCAGAATAGCGAAAGGTGCCGCAACTCGAGTATTGCCGTAGCTTGAACCTGTCCATCCAGAAGCCGCATTAATATTTAAAGTGACGGGCGAAGTATTCACCGCTTGAATTGCGGAATCCATTGCATAAAGCGCCTGACTATTAGTGTTATCCACAATGGTGGTGTCCCAGGTTGGCACTGCACCGGTTTTCTTGAGCTCAGCTTTAACACGGACGACATAGCTTGTTGATGGGTCAACATCAAAACTGTAGTCACCATTTGCGTCACTAGTGGTAGTTTGCAAAATAGAAGCTTTGCTTTCGTTTAATAATTCTACCGTCGCGCCTCGAACAGGTGCCTGAAAGGTGTTGTTATAATCCAGGCCGTCGGTTGACGTATTGTGAGGAACGTGATCATAGGTCACTTTTCCTGATAGTGCCACGGTTGCTGGTTGATTGATTATGGTAACAGTTACTTCATCCGCTGCCGTTACACTCGCTGAATCTGTTACTGTTAGCCTGAAACCGAGTTCGGTGGTTTGATTATCAGGAACATCGGGGGCTGTGAAGCTAGCCGTTGCCATATTGGCATTGGTCAGAGTCACCGAGTCACCGCTGATTTGTTCCCATAAGTAGTTTGTGATCAAGACATCATCACTACTTCCTGTGCCGTTTAAAGATACAGTTGTCGCCTCGACCGCTTGAAAATCAGCGGGTGCAACAGCCTGAGGTGGCATATCTGGGGTAATGGTAACAACGACGGTATCGGAGTTGGTCGCGCCATCGTCATCAGTGACCGTTAATTGGAATGTTAATTGAGTGTTTGCGGCAACGTCAGGTGCAGTAAATGAAGCGCTGGCCATACTGGCATTATTTAAAGTAACACTTGGCGTGCCAGCTGTTTGTGTCCAAGCATAAGTTGCGATCGAACCGTCAGAATCACTACTACCGCTTCCATCTAAAGTTACTGTCGTTGCTTCTACAGCATTAAAATCCGCTGGAGCCGCAGCATTGGGTGCCTGGTTTGCTGGAGGTGTGGTTGTTCCACCACCGCCGCCTCCACCGCCACAGGCGATTATGCCGCTCAATAAAATGGCCGCCAAGGGATTGGTTATTTTCTTCATGATATGCCTCATTATTAATATCAGATTTTTGAGATATTAGACTGTTTGGTTATATTTGTCGGTGTACTATTTTACAAATTTTCGACTTAATATTGATGAATCTGAAAATTCAATAAATTTTTCCTTATTTAACAAGCGACTAACGCTTGTTAATTCAAATTCATTAACTAAGCTTGGTAAAACTTGTTGTAGAAAAGCCAAAGTTTCAGGGTAAGGATGGCATATAATGACGACTTTTCCACGAAATTGAGCAATCCGTTTCGCCCGCTCCAACCTGTCTTTAAGAATGTTGGTTAATTCTTCCCCTTTTTCATTGGTGTGGTGATCAAGAAATATATCTCGGCCAATTGTCGGTAATCCAAGTTTTTCTGCGACGTTTTCAGCAATTGATGCTTCGCTGGTCTTAGAATCCAGAAAGTACCAGTTCTTTTGTTTGGCCAAAATCATTAACCAGGCCATCTTCTCCGGATCTTGCGTTAACAGGCTGCCCATATGATTGTTAAAGCCTACCAGGTTTGGAATGGAACCTGCGTTGGTTAAAAAAGTATTTTTAAATTCACTGACTGCCATGTTAGAAAAAAGCGCACCGGGGCCGAGCAAGTCAGGACGAGTTTCCGCTTCCATTGGCAGGTGCATAATAACTTCATGACCTCGTTGATTGGCAAGCTCCGATATCTTTTTAGCGTGGGGGGTGTGAGGCAATATCGCCATGGTTAATGTCGCCGGCAGCGCTACCATTTGTCGGGCGATAACGGAATTGTCGCCCAGATCATCAACGACAATTGAAATTTTGGGTTTCTGCTGAGTGGGGATACCGATTGAATTCGACCAGGCAAATGGCGATACCAAAAACACCAATGTGATTAAAATACTTCTTATCAAAATTTAGCGCTCTTAATGAACTGGTTTTTTAGATAGTAGATTATAGGCCTGTAACAATTGGGGATCGTCGAGTAAGCTCACACTATAGGGATTTTTTCCCTCTGTTTGTTCAAATTCGACATCAGGTTTTACGCCGACATCCTGGATTTTGTTTCCTAGTGGAGAAAAATATTCCGCAGTAGTTAATTTGACTCCAGATTCGTGATTGAGAGGAACAATCGATTGAATAGACCCTTTTCCGTATGAATTTTCACCAAAAATCAAAGCCTTGTGATGATCTTTTAAAGCAGCAGCTAAGATTTCACTGGCAGAGGCCGAGCGATTATTGATGACGACAACCACTTTCAAATTGCTTAATGGGGCCTTCGTGTGAGCGTAGTAAGTTTGATTAGAGTCATCGGTTCTTCCGTTTGAAATCAGCAATTTACCTTTGGGTATAAAGAGATCGGATAACTCAACGGCAACTTCCATAACACCCCCAGGGTTATCTCTTAGATCAATGATTAACTTTTCTAACTCGTGTTCCTTAGAGAGATCTTTAATGGCGTCAACAAATTCACTAACGCTGTTAAGCGTGAATTGTGAAATTGCAATATAACCGGTGTTATCAGGCAATTGTTGGCTGGTAATGCTTTCTAATAGAATAATTTCTCTTTGCAAATCATAGTCTTGTGGTTTTGCAAATTCAGCTGCGGCGACGGTGAGATTGACTGAAGAGCCGACTTCGCCTTTCAGCATTGTATAGGCTTCCATGACCGGAATGAACTGAATTTCTCGCTGATCAATATGAGTCACTATCATGCCCGGTTTAATACCAGCGCGAGCAGCGGGACTATTTTTAACGACTTCGGCTACTTCGATACCATATTTATGATCGTTAAAACTCAACCCTATTCCAGCATATTCTCCCTCATTATCAGTATTGAACCGCTCAAACTCTTGTGGTGACAGATATTTTGAGTGTCTATCTAAACTGCCTACCATGCCTCTAATCGCGGCACGTAAAAGATCAACGTCATCCACCGGTTGAACGTAAGAGGACTTTATCTGATAGTAGGCTTCGGAAAATGCGCGCAACTCATCGAGTGGTAGCGGCTCTTTTTCAGCTTTGGCATGAACAAAACCTGCATAAAAAATAAACATGCAGAACGACAACTGTTTCAATAAGGTGGTGCCATTATTTGGGAAGTTCATTCAGTCACTCGATTTTAGTTAGTTTCAAGTTTTAATATAGCCAAGCCGCTCTCATACAACAATCAATTTTGCCTCATTTTTATTTATGAATAGATTTTATTAGCAGAATAGTGTTTATTATTCCTATTTCTTGTTATCAGTCATTCAGCTTAGCATTATTGATGCTTGTACCTGCCAGAAGTTACTGGCAGTTGTAAGCTTTTGAGGAAGTTTTCAGGTTATGGTTAATCGTTTCAAACTGGTTGCTGTTGTTCTGTTGTTCCTGATTTTATTCAGCTATGCCACTTTTCCCTGGTGGGCTGCAAATTTGGCAGCGCGCTTTTTACCGGAAAATATGTCACTGACTAATATTGAGATTGGCTATCCCGGTTTGCACGGTGTTAGCGTCAATCGAGTCGAAATAAAAGTTGCGCAAATTGATATTCAATTGACAAATTTCTCGCTGGATTATTCGTTGGAAAAAATAAAAGCTGAAGCGATTTCACTGCAGTTTTTGAACGAGAATAATGAGAAAGCCAGTACGCCTGAAAACCAATTTAAACTTGATTTGCCCACAATCGATTTTTCTAGCCTCTATCAGCAACTTAAATTTTCTGAGGTGCAAATTGATCAGGTAAAAGTTATTCGACAAGAAAAAGAAATTAACATCAGCGATATTAAACTGAAGCTGGAGCAGGCTGGAAAGGCGGAAATGGCTTTTCAGTTAGTTAAAGGTCCTCTGATTGCACAAACCAGGAACACTCGTTTACTGGTCAATATTAGCGAAGAGAAAACCACTGCAAATTTGGAAGTCGAAGGAAATAAGTTGCTATCAATGATGTATAAAATTGATAGCAATCGCCGAGAGGTTTCATTGCAGCTGGACGTTAATCGCTTCTATTTAGTGGTGAAGGAGCTGATTCCGCCTGAAATGTTAAAAGCGTATCTGAAAAATATTGATGAGGCTTTAGTTAATGAAATTAACATTGATGGTCAAGTTAATATTCAATTGGTGCAGGATGATCAATTACAAAAGCTACACAGCGAATTGAGTTATCTTGGCACATTGAGAAGTTCTCCGTTTACCGAACAACCTGTTCAGTTATCAGTCAATAGTGTTAGCGAATCTAACAGCTTTCCATTTGAGCTGAATACTAAGCTTCGCTTGAGTTCAGATCAAAGCCTTAACTTTAAACCCAATCAAATGACGATTGATAAGCCTGACGTTAGTGTTGAAACGGTGGTATTAATTGATGCCGAACATTTTCAGTTAATAGAGCCTCAGATTCATACTCAATTTAATGAAGTTGATTTACCAGATAATAAATTGCGTGTAGATCAGTTGGTCACTCGTAGCCAAATTAGCACTGTCGACTTAAATCTTTTTTCTCTTGAAAACATCCAGGTTGAAACAAAGATAAACAATGCAATTGTTAATTTCAGGAATGCAAAAAGTGAATCGGAAATAGTAGCCTCTATCTCGGGCAAGCTGGAATTGACCAGTTTAGACTCAGGGAATATTTCTGGAACATTAGCGATTAAACCAATAAAGACACCTCAATGGATGCCTTCTGAGGATAACCAGGTTTCGGTGGCGCTGTCTGGTATTAACCAATCACTGACTAACGGCAAGATCAAAATATCAATGCAGGATAGTTTCGGAGAGATTTCGGATATTCCCTATCAACAGGCATCAGCTGATTTACTTTTGAACATTGAAGAAAAAGTTGTTGCGGGAAATGGGGAAATTAAGTTAAACGAATCGATCGTTTCTCCATTTGAAGTCTCATTGGATAGAGAAAATGGCTATCTCGACGTGAATTTGCCAAAGCATGATATTGACCTGGAACTGGTAAATTTTTTGATTCAATCTCTTGAACTTTCCGATTTACCGGAAATTGCGTTTGAATCTGGTGAGTTGAGCCATCAGGGAAACTTTGTTCAACGCGAGAATTTGTTGGTCGATAATCGAGCCAGACTGAGAGGGGCTGATATTCAATTTGGAAAAAATACAATCGTTGATGTTAATCTGGATGCTCAGTTAAAAAGTCTCGACCCGGTTGCTGCTTCTTCACAAATAACAGGTGAGAAAATAGTTTTTGCGAGTGATCTGGAAATGACTGATTTTAATACTCGTTTGCTGCTGGATAACAATAACCGGTTAAATATACAAAAACTCGGTCTACGCCTTTTGGGCGGTACGCTCAGTGGAGAGCAGATCGTTATTGAAGGCGGCCAGATATTACCATCAGAAATTAAAGTGAAAAAAATGTCGTTAACTGAGTTAGTGTTTTTCACAAAAATGGATGCTTTATTTGCGGAGGGAGATATTGATCTAAATATTCCAGTTAAAAACGATGGCGATAAAATTGTTGTTGAAAATGCGACATTTAAAAGTCTTAATAAAGGAATTATACGATATAGTACCGGCACTCCACTGGATGAATCGAGTAATATTGCACTAAAAGCATTAGAGAACTTTCATTTTACAGAGTTGAGCGGTGATTTTGGATATGATAAGAATGAACAATATCATATAAAGATTCATTTACTGGGCAATAACCCAGATTTGTATGATGGTTATCCAGTAGACTTTGTATTAAATATATCTGGCAATTTACCGGGACTATTTAAGTCACTATTTTTAACGGGGAGTTTCGAAGAGGCGATTCTCAACTCTGTTAAGACAGGTTCACAGTAAATATTGATTGAATTTGCGTATTTAGGGGAGCTGATTTTAGGCCTTTTAATCATCATAGATTATGAGCCTGATACAAGGAATATTAATTATTCAGTTCAAATTCATTAAAAATAGACTATGATTGCGTCTATTCAAAGGTTACAAGAGACAAACTATGTTAAGTCCATCGTCTTTACCAGAAACGCCGTCTTTTTTAAGACTATCGGGTGTCGCGCTTTTAATTGCATTAACAGCGGCTTGCAATCCAACGGTTCGAGTTGAAGCGCCGACGGAGCCAATTCGAATAGAAGCTAATATCACGATTAATCATGAAATTAAAATTGTTGTTGAAAAAGACGTAGAAGAAGTTCTTGCTGAAGACGACCTTTTCTAGAAACCAGGAATTAATGAGGATTATTAACATGAAATTATTTTATCAATCGATCATCATTTTATTTTTAGCTTTCAGTAGTTCTGTTATTGCGTCTGAACTCACTGCGCCAAAAAAAGCGGGTATTATCGGTGAAAGGTTTGACGGTTATGTGGGCATCATTAAGAATGCTTCGCCAGAAATTAAAGCATTGGTTAAAAATGTGAATAATAAGCGAAAAGAACGTTACAAAGCGATTGCCAAAAAACGTAAGCAATCTCTACAGACAGTGCAGCAAATTGCGGGAGAATCTGCATTGAAAAAAACAGTAAAAGGTAATTATATTTTTCTAAAAAGCAAAGGCTGGGTTAAGAAGTAATCACATCGTTATGATTGCAGTGATTTGAGCTGTGATCTTGCAGACGATGTGAGCAATTGGTGTTAATCATTCAAGGCGGAATATTCCGCCTTTGTTTTTTCTGAGTATTTCTGATCTAGCGTACCTGGATTGAGTTGGACACTAAATTATTCAGTTAACTGATTACTCGTAAAACACTTTCGACTGCTAAATTGCTGATAAAATTTTTCTATTGTCGGATATCCTTCTCGCCAGTTAATGTCTGAATGACGAAAATCCAGGTAAGCCAGTGCACTCAATAAGTTGATGTGCAACACGGTAAATTCGTCAGGCAGAATCGCTAATCGAGTTTCGATATCTTTTAGCGTTCGTGAGATGGCATTGTTATATCGCTGCCACCAGAATTCAGACTTAATGCCATCTTTATCGCGTAAAAACTCGATACGTCTGGCGACGCTAACGTCAATGAGCCCTGAGCAAATTGAGTAAAATGTTTTCAGTCGCCAGTCGGCATAAATTGGATTAAATAATTCTCCGCCGGTATGGGTAGCATCAAGATAGTCGCAAATCACTTCGCTGTCAGCAATGGTTTCGCCGTCAGCAACCAGGCATGGCACTTTCCCTAACGGGCTGGCCGCTAGAAAAGATTCCTTATCCTCAAACGGGTGGGCTTCGATAAAGTTAATTTGCGCTTCAATTCCAATCTCTGATATAACCATTCTAACGCAATTAGCGTAAGGCGAGGATTTGGTGTAGTAAAACTCCACGATAGCTCCTTTTTATTTTGAATCTGCTGTTTTAGACAAATCGAAGTTGCTGGATTGGTTTTGGCCAATCGTTGTTTGCTAATATTGTTAGCTAAATGATCTGATCTGTTTGAAACCCATTATTTGAATAGGCATTATAAACCCAATGGAAAGCGAAGCAGAAGCTAAAGCCGCAGAAAATACCGATAACCCTTATCAATCGCCGCAATCACAAATTGGGGTTGAGTTTGAGCCCGAGACTTATCAAGGAAGTATCTATAATATATTATCGATCGCCGTGGCGACTTTATTTGGTTCTGTGCTGGCTGCCGGGTTATTACTGCAAAGTAATTTTGAAAAGTTTGGGCAAAAGCGACAAGCGATTGTTACACTCTTTTTAACAATTATCGCGACTATCGGATTGTTGTTTGCCAGCCTGTTTATCGACTACCCTTCTTCGTTACTTTATTTGCTGATCAATTTTTTAGCTGCGGTCATTGTATTACCACTCACAGGCTTTCTTCAGGGAAAGTCGATAGACGATCATGAGTATTCCGATCGACCGTTCCATTCCATATTTCGCGCAATCGGCATAGGATTGGTTTGTATGATTGGATTAGGCGTGATGTTGATGACCGCACTAATGTTGTATCTAAACTTTGCGCAACCTTATTAACCTGAACTCGGGTTTACTAATTCGTTATTGATTGTCCAAAAGCATCAATTGTCCAAAAGCATCAATTGTCCAAAAGCATCAATTGTCCAAAAGCATCAAGACATGGGCTGCGCTCCAGCTAAAATTAGTTGCGCCCAATGCGCCGCCGGTCACTGGATCATAATTTTCTCTAATTGAACCTGAGTCGGTCAGGCCTTGCGCTTTTTCTAGTAATCGAGCGGTCAGTGCTTCTGCTTTTCGATTGAATCCGTAATTTTTTAAGGCTTTGATGCCAAAATAAAATTGATCAAGCCAGACCCGCCCACGCCAGTAAATATCTGATCCATAAGCAGGGTTGGTTAGTGAAGCAGTTCCCAACGGAATCGTCGTATTGAACTCATTTTCGTCGGTCATAATCCTGATAACGCGGCGAGCCTTATCAGGCTCTGCAATGTTGGCCCAGAGCGGCAACCACCCTTCCGGCCCCCTGCCTCTTTTTACTAGTAACTCACCCCCACATTGGTTGGCATCAACTTGCTCAGAAATTTGGCGATCGTAATAATAACCGGTGTCTTCATCGAAAAAGCATTGATTGATAAGGCTTTTCAGATGAGCTGCTTGCTGAATAAACTTTGCGCTGAGACTGTCCTGACCAAGCACGCTCGCTATTTGCGCAAGTATTTGTTTTTCAACGAATAGAAATGTGTTGAGGTCGACAGATTCCTGGTCGATTGAGTAACCTAGAAGATTATTGCTGTTATCTCTGTTTTCAAAGAAACGAACTTGCCAGTCTTTGCGAGCCTGGTCCAGGGTAATTTTATTTTGTTTGGCGTATAACTGGAGTTGAACATCGGTAACGAATCCGAAGCGAGCCGCATTGTCCATGCCTGATTCCCAGCCCGATGCGTGCTGGGCCTGGATATCTAACCTTTGATAACTACCTTCGTTTAGTACCGACGTGTAAAGTTCCACGCCGGTGCAATGATAAACCGAGTTTTTACCTTGCTGACAATTTTTTAAATTCAGATTTTCAGGGAATTCCTGGCTTCCGCCTATCGCAGGGTATTGAACTGAAAATAGAAGTTCACCCTTCTTATTATTATGGATTCGATGGTTGGTGGCACCGTATTCTGCCAGGCCGTTTTGGTTGGTATCTCGGTTTTTATACCACCACTGATGATAGGCAACGAGCTTGGGAAACATTTCTTTGAGAAAATCTTTATCGTTGTCTTGCTGAAAAATTTGCCAAACTGCCCAAGCTGCTAGCGGTGGTTTACTATTTCGCTCATTCCAGTTGCCGCCGTCTCCTGCCCTCACGCTGTCTGAGTTGTAGAAGATTGCGTCAACGACCATGCCATGGTCTTGCGGTCTGAGTTTGTCGTTAGACTGGATTTGATAGTCAAACATTGCGCGCACGTTGTTTTTGGCTAATTGCGGTGAGAAGTAACTGGCTGCATAAGCGTGTTTCCAGCTATCCCAGGCCCAGAAGCCGTTAAACCAACGAGCGGTAACTGAGGGGGAAATACCACCGGTCTGGAGTTTTCCTGCTGGACTGCGCCAGTTCCCTATCAAGGTTTCGAGTGCTTTAACTTTCAATCGAATAGCTGGTTTCCCAATGTTATTTAACTGCAATCTGTTTATGTATTCTCGCCAGCGTGACTCGGTTGCTTCGATATATTGATTTGGATTATTCAGAACAGAAGTTACTTTTATTTGTTCAGAAGCTGATTCCTGTTTGGTATGAAGATAACTGTGCGTTGTTTGAATGGTTTTACTGCCAAGAGCAGGCACAGTGAGTTCTGTCGAGCTAGTGTAGCTCAGCGATGCATGTTTGATAGTAGTGGAAGACGGAATTGAGCGCTCAATTTTATACATAGATTCGCCACTCATCATGTTTTCCCAAGTCGCTCTTACCTTTCCGAAATTAAACTGGACACCCGAGTCACTTGATGTGATCGAGCGTTGCCATTGCGGAAATTTATCGGCAACTGTTTTCGATTGGTCCCAGTTAGAAAGTAATGAACCTTGCCAATTTAAATTTAGAACGAGCGGTGCTTGTAAGTGATTAGTTATTTCCGTCGATACTAAAGCTGTTCTGTCGGTAACAAATCGTAAGGTCAATTGAATCGTTAAATTATCCAGTACATATTGTTGCCATAGTTGGCCAGGCTTTGCGCCGAAGGTTTTGGTTCCGTTGCTCAGCTGGATGGCTTTACCGCCCTCAGTGGTGACTTGTAGTCGCTCGAATGCCGAGGCGATAAATAAACTGTACTCTTCGGCGATGACCATGGGGCCGTTAAAAGTCGCTGAATAAGAATTCTCTTCCGGTAGTAAAAAACCATGCCACGCGCCGAGATCGAATAGTGGGTTGAATCTCTGGTTCTTAAATTGATCGAATTCCTGGTGGTATGTCGGCCGACCGGTTCGGTCGATGGATCCTTGATATTGAGTTGATAATTCCTTTACACCGAAGGAATGCTCCGGTGCTGTCGATGTTTGGGTTTGAGAACAACCCGAAAGAATCGTAAGAATAATCGCGGTTAGCAGCGTTGAAACCGGTTTTGCGTAGTAATTCTTGGAGATTTGGCTCACTAAAGGCATTTTTATTATATTATAAATAAGTTATTTTAATTTCTATATCCTAGCATTTTTACTGTTGGTTTATCTAGCTTAACTTAGTGTAAAAATAAGAGATTTCCCATTTTTTAGCCAGCATGTATGGTCCCGGTATCATTTTTTATCGAGAAGAATATGATTGAAGAAATATTTAATTGTATGATAAATATTGCAATATGGCGGCTAGTTATTGTATAACTACCAATCTCAAATTGGGTTTCATAGAAAAAATGAATGACTTGATGATTGAATCAGGCTTCGTAGGGGGAAAATCATGAACAATAAAGAGCATAAGTTGCGGCTGTTGCCCGCGATGATTATGTTGAATCTAGGAGTAATCAGTACAAACGTCTTCGCTGCAGAATCTGCTGATAGTACGCAGAACTCGGCCAATGAAAGCGTAGTTAATCAGGAAGAGGTTGCGGAAGATGAAAATAAGATAGTCGTTGTCGGTATCAGGGGTAGTCTGGAAAAATCCATGGACACCAAGCGAGAAGCCAAGACCTTTATCGACGCGATTACCGCCGAAGATATTGGTAAGTTTCCTGATCAAAATGTTGCCGAGTCATTACAGCGAATTGCTGGTGTTGCTATTGACCGTGAAGGTGGCGAAGGTCAGTTAGTCAGTGTGCGTGGCCTTGGTTCGGAGTTCAACACCACGCTACTCAATGGCCGTTCTTTAGCATCAATCAGCGGTGGCCGAGGGTTTAGCTTTGATGTGATTGCATCGGAATTGATTAGCGGCGCACAGGTTCACAAAACCCAGTCGGCCAGTATGGTTGAGGGGGCTTCCGGTGCGACGATTAACCTGGACTCTTTTAAACCTTTGGATATCAAAGGTTTTCGAGCTGTTGGTAGCGCCAAATTTCTACATGATCGAATGACCGATACCACTAAACCGCAGGTGTCGGGACTAATCAGTAATACCTTCGCAGACGAAACTTTCGGAGTACTACTCTCTTTTGCACGAACTGATCGGGAGTATCGTTCTGACCAGGCGCAAAATGGCGGATTTTATCAAACTGACCTGAGCTTTGAAGATCCGAATAACCCGGGTCAAATGATAGAAATGGCAGATGTAACTATGCCGCGAAACTATGATCAAATTGCTAAGTTGGAAACCCGTGAACGTACCGGAGGTACTGTGGTATTCCAATACAAGCCGACTGAAGATATTACTTTGACCGCTGATTACCTGGTTTCAAAATATGACGTTGGTTATTCCGAGCATACACTCGCCCATTGGTTTGATACCGACTGGATCGCCGGCGCTTCGTTAGATTCAAACCGAACTGCCGTTACTCTCGATTTTCTGGGGGAAAGAGGCGGAAAAACGGACTATTTGAATCGAGAGTCTACCCGCCCTACCGAGACCGATCTATATGGTTTTAATATGGAGTGGAATGTTGGTAGTACATTGCAGCTAGCAGCGGATATTTATCGTTCGACTGCAGTATCTGATAATTTCGATGGCTGGACCGATACCGTTGCCGGGGTAAGAAACGATTATTCCTATGACAATTCCACTAATGCGCCCTTACCCACCTTAACTTTCCAAGAACAGCTCGATGCTAATAACCTGTTAGGCGGTTGGGGAGAAAGAGGTGGCTCGTATATTTCCGATGAAATTACCGAGGCGAAAGTGTCCGGTGAATGGGATGTCAATGTGGGTCCATTGGTGAGTGTCAGCTTTGGTGCGTCCAGTTCAGAGCGAGAGTTAAACACCAGAAATGGTAGTACGCCGTGGCCGCTAGTGTGCTTACTGGGGTGTTTCGGTGATGTCACTATGCCGGCCAGTATGTTCAGTTTATACGATGCAGATGGTTTTCTTTCTGCCGTTGACGGTAACCCGGTTCAGCAATGGCTGACCTTTAGCTCGGCAGAGTTTTTTAATTTTGCAGCAAGTGAAGAAGCAATAAGCCAGTTTTCAGCAGAAGACCAGGTATGGATCCGCGAGGCGATTGCCGCTAATCCGAATTTTACAGCCGAGGAACGCACCTGGAATAATAACTTTGCGGTCAAAGAAGAAGTGACCTCCTTCTATACAGACTTTTTTCTGGAGCAAGATAATTGGTCCGCGTTATTGGGGTTGCGGTATATCAAAAATACCACGACCGGTATAGGAACGCAGTTTTATCTAATTGACCTTGAACCGTCTGTTACCGATCCTAATACACTGGGTGGTGTTTACTCCGATGACACCCTGCCTATCAATCTTAAAAGTGAATACAGCAAAGTATTGCCCAGTCTCAATCTGAAAGTTGATTTAACCGATGATTGGATTACTCGTTTTGCTTATTCAAAAAGTATGACACGTCCAGACATTGGCAAGATGAGCCCAAGAACTTCTTATAACGATGGGCATATCGATGACTTGACAGGTTCGGGCGGTAATCCCGCACTTAATCCTTACGAGTCCAAAAACTATGATATTGGTTTGGAATGGTATTACGGTGATGCTAGCTACGCGTCAATAGCCTATTACGAAAAACGAATTGACGGGTACATTGAAGACGAAGAAAGTATCGAAACGATCACGTTACCAAGTGGCACCTATACCTACACTATTTCTCGCCCGTTCAATGTTAATACCGCAAAAATAACTGGGCAGGAACTAATCATTCAACATATGTTTGATAATTTACCAGAGCCACTAGACGGTCTTGGTGTCATTTTAAATATGACATTTGTTGATGGGGAGTCGTCTGAAGATGAACCGAATAAACCTTTCCAGGTTGGGTTGGGTGATTCGCAAAACTTGATTTTGTTTTATGAAAAAAATGATTTTCAAGCGCGAATTGCCTACAACAACCGAGATGAGTTTTTTCAATATTGGCGTGGCGGATCTTATCAGCATCCTGTTTATGTAAAAGACTATGCCCAATTTGATGTGAGTGCCAGTTATGATATTAATGAAAATTTCCAGATTTTCTTTGAGGGAATTAATGTCACTAATGAAACTTATGAAAAAAGGGCGACGTTTGAAAATCAGATGATGTCAATTACTGAGACAGGTCCACGTTACGCGATTGGTGTGAGAGCTTCGTTTTAATCCTTGTGTTCGTCGCCCGAGCATTTTTACAGGCGGACTTGTCCGCCTTTTTTTATGCTTGAATTATTGCTTCGAATTCGAATTAACTGATTGTACTATCGAGCGGTCATTGATTTGATTAATTCACGATTGGTTGGTACTAGTGCAGCGAGTTTTTCGGTTCGGCTGGCCATGATTTGTAAATTTTTAATCGCTTCCTGGGTTTCGAATTTAGACGAGTTGAGGTGACTGGGCTGGGTTAGGAAGTTCATGCCATATAATATGTACTGATAGCTAGCCACAGGAAACATATCGTAGGGGTTCATAAATCCATTGTCTAACGGGGGTTGGTTTTCCCAAAGTCGTAACAAATTTTTTAATGTGTCAGACATTGACTGACTTTTTCTGTTATCAATCCAGAATTCAGAGTCATTTCTTTTTGACAAGCAATAGTGCAGTTTTAGAAAGTCGATAATGAGTTGCCAGCGTTGTAAAAATATTTGGTTAAAATTCTCAGCGACAACATCCATACTTGAATGAGAAACCGGTAAATGTTCTGCGATCATTCTGGCTGAGAGTTCAATCATTCCTAATGCGGAAGCCTCAAGGGGTTCTACAAAGCCCGCTGACAGACCAACTGCGATACAGTTTTTTACCCAAAATTTTTGCGCATGTCCTGGCTCAAATCGAATTTCTCTGAATTGAAAATCATTAATGTTATTAACATTTGGTCTTAGGTAGTCTTCAAGTTGTTTTGCGGCGTTTTCGACTGAAATGTGATTGCTTGAAAAAACATGGCCGATTCCGCGCCTGGAGGGTAATCCGATATCCCAAATCCAGCCGGCTTGTTGTGCAACTGAACGCGTCATTGAAGCGATTGGCGAGCTCGGTTTTTGATAAGGAACCTGGACTGCCAATGCACGGTCTACAAAAAGAGTATCTTTACAGCTTTTAAATGGAATACCAAAGTGTTGCCTAAGCAGGATTGAAGAAATACCACTACAGTCAATAAATAAGTCACCTTCGATCTCATTGTTTTGCTGGGTTTTTAGTGAAGTGATATTACCTTGTTCATTCGTATTCACTCCCTGAACATTGTCAACAATATGTCGCACTTTTAATTTACGCGTGCAATGCTTTTTTAAAAATGTTGAGAATTTTGCTGCATCAAGATGATAAGCATAGTTTTCTAAGGCATTAAATTCCGGCGAGTTCAATTGCTTCGGTGCGAGAGAGAGTTCGTCTAAATAGCATTGTGTCGTAATACTTTCGGCGTAAGATTTACTGTTGCTATTTCTTAACCAACGGGCAATTAACCCTCCTTGTTGGCTTCGGTGTGGATAGCTAAAAGGATGGTAATAGACATCGTCATTTCGTCCGCTAATCCAGCGTTCAAATTTAATCCCTTGCTTAAACGAAACGTCACATTCTCTAACAAATTCGCGCTCTGAAATACCCATGGTTTTTATGGTATTGACCATGCTGGGCCAAGTGCCCTCGCCAACACCTATAGTTGGAATATCGGGGGATTCAACAAGGGTAACTTCTATCGACTGATTGTTATCAGCGCGGTGTCTGGCGGCAATAATCCCTGCAGAAATCCAACCGGCGGTTCCTCCCCCGACGATAACAATTGATTTTATCATGATATTTTCTCAGGCATTATTTCATCGATAGCGTGAGCATTAGCCCTGGTATTTTTCGGATGCTACCCCTTGGGTATTCGTTGTCATCACTAGTAAATTTCCAGACAAAGGTTGTTCTGCTATTTCCCTTTCACTTAAAGTCCACTTTGCCGTTGTAATGTAAAGCAAATCCATATTATCACCACCGAAAGCACAGCTGGTGATGTTGGCGCAAGGCATTGGAAATTCTTCCAGTAACTTTCCTTCTGGCGAAAAGCGAATGATTTTATGTCCGCCATAAAGACACACCCAGATATTCCCTTCAACATCGGTAGTCATCCCATCAGGAAATCCGTCTTTCGGCTCAATTTCTACAAATAGCCGTTTATCGGATAATTTGCCATCCGGCGACAACTTGTATTGAAATATTCGACGCTGAAAAGTATCGGTGTGATAGAGGATTTGCCCGTTCGGTGAAAAAGTTGGGCCGTTGGAAACACAATAGTTAGTATCTCGAACTTCACATCGTCCAAACTTATCCAGACAATAAAGATTGCCGCTTAAGTGAACTTCATTGTCATCCATTGTTCCTGACCAAAGGTTACCGAATGGATCGACTTTCGCATCATTGTGGCGATTACTGACATTTTCAATTTCCGGGCCGCCGATCAGGTTGAGTTTTGTTCCTTCTAAATCGATTTCCACAAAACCCTGGGCGGTTGTACCAAAGTATCGTCCATTGGTGCGTTCGACGATGCTGGTCAATGGCGTTGAAAAGTGCCATTGGGCTAAGTGTCCATTATCGGTTTTGAGACAATAAAGCACGCCTGTTTTAATATCGACCCAAAACACTTTTTTTCGATCAGCGACCCAGAGTGGTCCTTCACCCAGGATGCATTGTGAATTGACAAGAGACTCTACCTTGCTCATTTTAGTTTCCCTCTCATTTGCAGCATTGCTCATTTGACCAATTTGATATTTCGAGCGAGGTCTGGCACATTGTCTTCAGCATTGAATGGAACCATTGTGAATCCGTATTCCATGGAGCGCGGCGCAATTGTGTATTGTTTATGAACCAGCCTTCCCCAAGAGGTATCTCCACCTACGCCCATCTGTTTGTGATCAATATTTACGGTCACTAAATTTCGAATGGGCACTTCTGCACCATGTTTCGATGTCACTGGTACCAGACCGGATGCCGATGCTTCACCGTCTCGTGATGCGACAAAATCGATATCCTCTTGTTTGTAAGGCCAGGCGCTGGACGAAAGTAATGAGTCGCCGACGAACAAAATTCCTTGTCCGCTTTCATTTTTAAGTGTTAGCCAACGAACATCGGTTCTATTCGCATTTTCCTGAGGTCTTGAGTAGTGATGAATTTGTTCGATAACTGGAAAAGAATAGTGAGAGATTCTGGCAGATGTTTTTCTATCACTATAACTTTCATGAGGACCGCGGCCAAACCAGCTAAGAAATTTAAATTCACCCGGCAAAGTTAATTGCATTCCAAATCTTGGAATATTCGGCAAATCATTATTTTCGGGTAGTGTTAGTTTAGTTAGTACATGAATCTCACCCGTTCCAGATACCGTGTACTCGGCTTGATATTCAGCTTGAACTTGGCGATTTTTATGTTTTGTCGTTATTCGAAATTGGCCTGCATTTTCAACAACCGAAAGCGAAACCAGCTCTAATTGATGTGCAGCACTTTGCCATACTGACGCCCAATGTTGCATTTTGTTGCCAAGATCATTGTCTGTTGGCGCACGCCAAAAGTTTGGCACTAACGGTGACTCGATTAACGGTTTAGAATAAGACCGGTAATCACTGAGCCATCCAGTGTCTTTATCAAACTCAATAGAAAATATGTCATTTGAAAGGGTGACCGCCCTTTCGTTTTCTAATTTTTTGATATTAGAGGAACTCACTTTCCTGCGGTCTGGTTTCTTTTTCGTTACAGAAATTTTAAATTGTTCGAAGGCAATTTCGTGATCAGAATCGAGTAATGCTTCTGGTTTATCGACTTGTACACTGACAGTAATGAAATATTCTTTGTCGCTTTTTTTGGGAATGCCCGTTAATTGAAGTGCGACAACTTTTTCTTTTCCTGGTTTTATGGTGGGAATATTTTGATATCCATGACTGATAGGCTTTC
Source organism: Aliikangiella coralliicola (assembly GCF_007004725.1). Lineage (GTDB taxonomy): Bacteria > Pseudomonadota > Gammaproteobacteria > Enterobacterales > Kangiellaceae > Aliikangiella > Aliikangiella coralliicola. The sequence goes on from NZ_ML660161.1 coordinate 134,729, forward strand.
CGTCAGCCTCTATTTCCCATTTCAACAAGTATCTGCTCAGGTCAATAAAATCAAATCTGTTTTCTAGTTTTACTGTTTTATCTTTAGCACTAAAATTTGAAATGGTGATTGGTTGATAAACTTTTTTGACTTCGAACAGGTGTGGGTGCGGGACTCTATTGGGATCAACCAGGCCGTTATTCAGGAAGTTTCCGTCAGTGGGTAGTTCCGCATGAAAATCTTTTCCATATGCCCAATACTTTACGCCATTTTCATTCACATATTCTAAAGACTGATCGACCCAATCCCAGATAAAGCCACCTTGAAGCACATCGTATCGATTAATAACTTCCCAATAATCTTTAAGGTTACCGACGGAGTTGCCCATTGCATGGGCATACTCGATCATAATTCCTGGTCTGCTGGGGTTTGATTTTGCGTAGGCTTCCAGCTTTTCAATCGAAGGATACATGGGCGCAAAAATATCAGTATACTGCTCTAACCCTGCTGGTTCGTACTGAACAGGACGGCTTGGGTCTTGTTCTTTTAACCAGCGGTAAGTCGTCTCAAAAACTTTTCCTTCACCGGCTTCATTGCCTAAAGACCAGATAATAATTGATGGATGATTCTTATCTCTCTCGAACATTCGCCTGGTTCTGTCGAGATGGGCTGGCAGCCAACTCATTTCATTTCCCAGTTGAGTTTTTGGGTCAATGGCTAAAGGGTGAGATTCGATATTCGCTTCATCGATCACATAAAGCCCGTATTTGTCGGTTAAGTCATACCAGTAAGGATCGTTTGGGTAATGACTGGAGCGAACGGCATTGATGTTATGTTGCTTCATTAAACGGATGTCCAGCTCCATGGATTCTCTGCTAACCACATGTCCTTTATGGGGAGAGGTTTCATGTCGATCGACGCCACGAATGGTGATCGCTTTGCCATTGACCAGCAATTGACTATTTTTGATCACTATTGTTCGAAAGCCGATGTCGTCTGAGATCGCTTCAAGAAGTTCGCCTTGCCGGTTTTTTAATTTGATAAGCAACTTGTACAAATAAGGTGTTTCCGCTGACCAAAGTTTTGGCGATTTTATTTTTCCTTGAAAAGAAATTTGGGTTTGTTCTAGCGCTGATAATGATGTTTGATGCTTTCCTGATGCGATGATTTTTAAATCGCGGTTAGCATCGAGTAATTGATACTCTACAAAATATTCACCAGTAGTCTTTGAATAGTTTTTGAGTTCAACATCTAACTCTAGTAACCCATTTGAAAAGTCTTCATTTAATTGTGGTTTGGCGTGAAAGTCGAAAATATGTTGCTTTGGTGTGGCAAAAAGGAAGACGTCTCTTTCGATGCCAGAAATTCTTAACATGTCCTGGCTTTCGAGATAACTTGCATCTGTCCAGCGGCGGATCTGGAAAGCCATAATATTTTGGCCTTGTTGAATATATTGGGTAATGTCAAATTCTGCCGGCGTTTTTGCTCCCTGGCTGAAACCCACTTTTTTTCCATTCACCCAGACATCTAGTGAAGATTTTGCAGCGCCGACATGCAAAAATATCTGCTTGTTTTTCCACTCGACCGGAATTTCGAATTCTCGGCGATAGGAACCAATTGGGTTGTAGTCCTTAGGTACATTTGGCCATTCGCTTTTAAACGGATAACGTTCATCCAGATAAATAGGGCGTCCAAAACCTTCCACTTCCCAGTTTCCCGGAACGCTAATAGTATCCCAGTTCGAATCATCGTAGCCTGGTTTTTGAAATCCACTTGGCGCAGAGCCAGGCGATTTTTTCCAATCAAATTTCCATAAACCGTTTAGCGACAGGTAGTTGGTACTTTCTTCTTTTTTCGATGTTAGTGCAGCGTAGGTTGACGAAAATGGAAATAAAGTTGCATGAGGCTCTTCTTTGTTGATCGCAAAAACGGTATGGTCTTCCCAGGGCTGTCTTTTCATCGCGTTGCTCGTTGTGCCGAATAAAAGGCCAAACAGTGCCATTCCGATTACAGTCAACTTCATTTTCACCTTCCCATTGTTTTCTGTTAAAGACTTATTAACTTATTTGTAGCATTTATAATACATTTAAGGTATTTTATAAGAAGATTGATTCTTTGTATACGAAATATAAAATATTTGTGGCGCAAATATAATAGGTTTGTATAAAAAACGTAAAAGGTTCGTGGTAGGGCATGGAACAACTTTCTTCATTAGATTTGGGTATTTTCGGCGGTTATATCGTTATTTTGATTGTGATCGCCTGGTTAGTGTCAAAAGAAAAGAAAGGGCATCAAAAAAATGCCAATGATTACTTTATGGCGAGTAATAGTTTGCCGTGGTGGGCAATTGGCTCGTCCTTGATCGCGGCCAATATTTCAGCTGAGCAAATTATCGGGATGTCGGGCTCTGGTTATGCCATTGGGCTTGCCATTGCCTCGTATGAGTGGATGGCAGCAATTACTTTGTTGATTGTTGGAAAATATTTTCTGCCGATATTTTTAAAGCAGAAAATCTATACGATGCCGCAATTTTTGGAGAAACGCTATGACAACAGGGTCAGGACAACATTAGCTGTCTTTTGGTTAGGTGTTTATGTTTTTGTTAATTTAACCTCAGTATTATGGCTGGGTGCATTGGCGATCAATACTATCACCGGCGTTGATATGGGTTATGGACTCTTATTTTTAGCGGTCTTGTCAATTACCTATTCACTATACGGAGGTCTTAAGGCGATTGCCTTTACCGATATTATCCAGGTTGTTGTTCTGGTATGCGGTGGGCTGTTATTAACTTATTTGTCGTTAGATTTGTTAGCCGAAGGGAATGGTGTACTGGCAGGATTTTCTGTACTGCTGGAAAAAAGCCCGGAAAAATTCGATATGATATTGAGTACTGATAACCCCCATTATATGAGCCTTCCAGGTATATCGGTGCTAGTCGGTGGAATGTGGGTTATGAACCTTTCCTACTGGGGATTTAACCAATATATTATTCAACGTACGCTGGCCGCGAAAAATTTGGCTGAAGCTCAAAAAGGCATTGTTTTTGCCTCTTTTCTTAAACTATTGATGCCCATTATCGTGGTATTACCGGGGATTGCGGCGTTTTCGTTAGCGCCTGGATTAGAACCGGCGGATAAAGCTTATCCTGAATTGATGAACCTGATGCCTTCTGGGATCAAAGGTCTTATTTTTGCGGCGTTGGTCGCTGCTATTGTTTCCTCACTAGGTTCGATGTCCAATAGCATTTCTACCATTTTTACAATGGATATATACGCTAATTACGCGAAAGACAAAGATGACAAACACTATTTGATGGTTGGCCGATTGATCAGTATTCTAGCGATGTTGATTGCGGTTATTTGCGCTAAACCATTGCTGGGAAATCTTGATCAGGCGTTTCAATATATTCAAGAGTTCACCGGATTTTTTACACCGGGAATTGTTGCATTATTTTTGGCGGGGATGTTCTGGAAACATGCGACAGCGAATGGTGCCTTGTTTTCGGCAATTGGCTCCGCGGTTTTCAGTTTTGTGTTAAAAATTTCTGTTCCCTGGTTGCCCTTTATCGACAGGGTCGGTGTTGTGTTTTTAGCGTGCGTCGCGACAATTATCATCGTTTCCAAAATTGAAAACAGGGCGCAAGATTCCTGGGTAACGAATTTAAACTATAAGACTTCCAAAGGCTATAATCTATCAACTGTGGCAGTGGTTTGTATATTAGGCGCACTCTATACTACCTGGTGGTAGGTTGTTAACAGCAAAGACAAGATTGCGATAACAGCGGGGGACGAGGATCTTTGAGTGAAAGTCTTTTTAGATCTGGCGCGTAACTACTATCTCAATTATGATACATATATTATTAAAAGTGATGTAATTCTAATCAATGATAAAAATGTCAGAGAGTCGTAACTTAACCCATTATTTGGTTAATGAACTGGGGTCGGCCATTGTTAAGGGAGACTATTCGATTGAGGATGGACTGCCTTCGGAAGCTGAAATATGCGAAAGATATGAAATCAGCCGAACAGCGACCCGAGAAGCGGTGAAGATGCTGTCGGCCAAGGGACTGATTGTATCTAGGCCGAAAAAGGGCATCACCATTCAAGCGAAAGAGAAATGGAATATGTTTGACACTGATGTGTTGAACTGGATTCTGATGAGCACGCCCAGTCTGGAGTCTTTGCGCGATTTTACTCAGCTTCGCCTGGCGATTGAGCCTGAGGCGGCTTCTCTGGCGGCGAAAACTGCCAATGAGTCTGATATCAAGCGTATCGAAACCGCACTCTTTAGAATGAGAAAGGCCGAAGAAGGCCTGGATGATGCGCTTGACGCTGACATTGAGTTTCATTCCAGTCTGTTACTGGCTAGCCAGAACCCATTTTTCATTCAATTAAGAAGCTTTATTGAAACAGCTCTCAGGGTCAGCATTCGTTTTACCAATCAGTTGAAAGGGGTTCCCACTGCCAATTTCAGCGATCACAATGCGATCTTTCTAGCCGTTGTGGCGCGAGATCCTGAAAAAGCCCATGCTGCGAGTCGCAAAATACTGATTGAAGCCTTGGACTTAATCGAGCATCAATTGTAAAGGTTAATAAAAATCTGGACTGTTTTTGATGAGTCCAGACGAAATAATTCATTCTTTATACCAACTTTAATGACACTTTCAAAAAGATCATTGTGAGTCTTTTTGAATATATTGTATTATATATAGTATGTTTTATGCAAAGTACTGTTCTCGGGAGTATTAGATGACGGTTTCTTCTTATTCTGATTTGGCGGGTTGTAATGTGCTAATTACCGGGGGAGGGTCTGGTATTGGTGCTTGTTTGGTAGAGAGTTTTTGTGCACAAGGCGCGAATGTCGCTTTTGTTTCAATCGACAAAGAGAATTCTGAAAGCTTGTGCCATAAAGTCAATCAGCGAGTTGGCGTGTCTCCCTTATTTATCGAATGCGACATTGCTGATGTTGAGACTTTGAATGAATCGATAAAATTGATCATCAGCAAAATTGGTGAAATCGATATTCTCATCAACAATGCGGCGAATGACGCTCGCCACAACTTGGAAAACTTCACTGCACAACAATGGGATGAAAGTTTAAACGTGAACCTTCGTCCGCACTTTTTTACTGCACAAGCTGTTACTCAGGGGATGAAAAAAAAGCAGGGTGGCAGCATCATTAATATTGGATCGAATTCGGCGTTACTTGGGCTGTCAGGTTATCCCGCTTACGTTGCGGCTAAAGCAGGGATCGTCGGCCTCAGCAAAGCTTTGGCGCGCGAGTTAGGTAGCGACGGTATTCGAGTCAATACGCTCATTCCTGGCTGGGTAATGACTGAAAAACAACGCAAACTTTGGGCGACTCCGGAAGCTGTGGAGCAATGTCTCGCAGAGCAATGCTTACAATCGACAATATCTGAACAAGACGTTGCGAATGCAGCGCTGTTTTTGGCATCGACGGCTTCCAAAATGATTACCGGGCAGATGATCGTTGTTGATGGTGGTAGAGCGTGAGTCGATTGATCGCAGTCGATTGGGGGTCGTCGAGTTTCAGAGCCTACTTAGTGGAGTCGACCGGAAAATTACTTGATACGATAAAAAGTGATCAGGGAATTTTTAATCTGACTCGCGACGACATTGAGACTTGTTTTAAAAGCCAATGTGCATCTTGGCTTGATAAATTTCCCCAGGCCGGTGTTTTAATGTCGGGAATGGTCGGCAGCAGGAACGGCCTAAAAGAAACGCAATATTTACCAACACCTTGTAGTGCCAAGACGATATCTTTAGCTCTGGAAAGTGTCGAGTTATTCGATAGATCAGTCAAGATTGTTCCAGGTTTATGTTTTATCGAAGACGAAAAAACGTCAGATGTGATGCGGGGAGAAGAAGTTCAAATACTTGGCGCTGTTAACAAATTATCGAATGATTGTGAGCTAATTTGTTTGCCGGGTACTCATAGTAAATGGGCCGTTGTAGAAGATGGAAAAATTCGTCGGTTCTCAACTTTTGCTTCAGGTGAAATGTATTCCACGTTACTTTCTTTAGATCTTTTTAAAGGGATTATTTTTTCAAAAAGCTTTGATAAAGAATCCTTTCAGAAGGGACTTGATGCAAGCTTTCAAACTGCAGGGTTTCTCAATTCAATTTTTTCTGGACGTGTAAAGTTGCTTTCCGGCGAACTCGATGACATACATCTGTCTTCCTATCTTTCGGGAGTGATTATTGGTTACGAGATTCTGTCCGCCACCAAAATATATTCGAGTAATTCCAAAGTCGTTATTGTTGGCAGTCATTACCTTCAGGAGCTTTACACACTAGCTTTTTCACACTTTAATATTGAGAGTTTTTGCTTAGAGCCAGACACAACTTATGTGTCTGGTATCTACTCACTTGCAAAACAAAATAATTATTTTTAAAAGTCAGTTTAATGATGAAACTTAATGAAATAAATGATGCACCAATCGTCGCAATTTTACGGCACTTATCACCAAGCACGGCTGTTGATGTGATGAATGTTTTGATTGATAGCGGGATCAAAATTATTGAAGTACCACTGAATTCTCAAGATGCTATTTTATCCATCGAAAAAATGAGTAACTCAATCAACAATGAAGCAATTGTCGGTGCGGGAACGGTCATTTCAGAATCTCAAGTTGAAGCGGTTCATAATGCAGGTGGAAGGATAATCGTTTCTCCTAATTACAACCCAAATGTCATTCAAAAAACGAAATTATTGAATATGGTATCGATGCCCGGTTGTGGAACTTCATCTGAAATTTTCAACGCATTGGAAGCGGGCGCCGATGCGATAAAGTTATTTCCAGCTGAAACGCTTCCACCAAGTTGGGTTAAGGCAATGAATGTGGTGTTGCCTCAAAACACACAATGTTTTGTTGTGGGAGGTGTTAGTGAAAAAAATATGGGTCAGTATATGAAAGCGGGTGCTTTTGGATTTGGCATTGGCAGTTCACTGTATAAGCCTGGTATGTCATTAGCAGAAATAAAAAACAACGCAACCAGGATAATGACTGCTTATCGCAAAGCAAAAAGTGAAATGTCGCAGTGATGGTATGAAGGATAAACAAATGAGTTTGAAAAAGAAGTTACGTAGTAGAGATTGGTTTGATGATCCACTCAATCCCGGCATGACCGCACTGTATCTGGAGCGTTACTTGAACTATGGACTAACAGTTGAAGAGCTTCAGTCAGCAAGACCAATTATTGGCATTGCCCAAACGGGTTCTGATCTTGTTCCCTGTAATCGAAGTCATGTTGAAATGGCTAAGAGAATTAAAGATGGTGTTAGAGATGCAGGTGGCATTGCCATTGAATTTCCTGTTCATCCAATACAGGAAACCGGAAGAAGACCGACTGCCGCATTAGATCGAAATTTACAATGTATTTCACTGATCGAAATTCTTCATGGCTATCCTTTAGATGCTGTGGTGTTAACAACAGGTTGTGATAAAACAACGCCCGCATTATTGATGGCTGCGGCAAGTGTTAATTTACCTTCAATCGCTTTTTCTTGTGGGCCAATGCTTAACGGCGACTATAAAGGAAGGTGCGTTGGTTCAGGAACCGTGATCTGGGAAGCAAGAAAAGCCCATTCGAAAGGTGAAATTGACTATGAGGAATTTATTTCTCTGGTTGCTGGCTCTGCGCCTTCGGCTGGCCATTGTAATACGATGGGAACCGCGTTAACGATGAACTGTCTGGCAGAAGCCTTGGGCATGATGCTGCCGGGAAGTGCAAGTATTCCAGCGCCCTATCGCGAAAGAGCACAGATGGCATATCATACCGGAAAAAGAATTGTTGAAATGGTGCACGAAGATTTAACGCCGGATAAAATTTTAACCAGGGAAGCATTCGAAAATTCAATTGTCACTTGCTCTGCAATTGGCGGCTCTACCAATGCCCCGGTGCATATCAATGCGATTGCCAAACACGCCGGTGTGGAATTAGATATTCAGGACTGGCAATCATATGGACAGAAAGTACCCCAGTTGGTTAACTGCCAACCGGTTGGCAAATACTTGAGTGAGGACTTTCATAAAGCGGGTGGTTTGTCCGCAGTGATGAAAACACTTGTCGATAATCAACTTGTTAACCCGACGACAGTCACGGTAACGGGTAAAACACTCGCTGAAAACTACCAACATTCTCTAGTGATCAACGAGGATGTTATTAAGCCTTTGGAGAAGCCTGTTAATTCAGACGCAGGTTTGATGGTATTGAGTGGAAATTTGTTTGATTCTGCAATTATGAAAACATCAGCAATCACGCAAGAATTTAAAGCTCGGTACTTGTCCAATAGCGATAACCCTAATGTGTTTACTGGTAATGTGATTGTTTTCAATGGTCCGGAACATTACCACCGTGATATAGAAAACCCTGAACTGAAAATTGATGAAAATTCAATTTTGGTGATGCGATATGCCGGTCCAATCGGCTATCCCGGTTCTGCAGAGGTAGTTAACATGCAGCCGCCAGGATACCTGTTAAAAAAAGGAATTAGCGCCTTACCAACAATCGGTGATGGAAGACAAAGTGGAACTTCTGGTTCGCCATCAATTCTCAACTGTTCACCTGAAGCTGCAAGAGGAGGTGGTTTAGCACTTTTGAAAAATGGTGATAAAGTTAAAATCGATTTGAATAACCATCGAGTCGATGCATTGCTGAGTGAAGATGAATTGAGGTCGCGATATGATGCGCTTAAGGAAAAGCAACTCTATCCTGAAAGCCAGACCTGGTGGCAAGAAATTTATAAAGAGAATGTATCCGATCTCGCTGATGGTGCGGTGTTTGAGCGGATGGTTAAGTATCGTAATATATCCAAAGGGTTACCGCGTCATTCTCACTAGCTCAGAAAAATCATTTATTTTGGTGAATTGACTTAGGCTGTCAGTGCTAAGTCATTTTTCCATGACTAATTCCACGCCTGTTTTCTTCCCTTATTGAACGAACCTGTTCCGCCAATCTCCCTTGATTTTCATGACACAGTTATCACTCTATTTTAAAGAACGCCCTTTAATAATCTTATTTATAGTATAAATATTGCAAAATAAGTGCTTCAACATTAATATTTCACTCGAACTCGCAGAATGTTCTTCGAAATCAGTTAGTAAGGTCAAACTAAGTCGTGAAATAGCCTGGTTGTTTACTGGTATACACGAAGCAATTGCTTTTCAGGTATGAACAACATGCTGTGGATACTCAGTGAAGTAGAGAAAAGAGCGCAGTTACATTTACCAATAAATAATATTTATTCGAATAATAATAAGGGGCCAGTTATGAAAGTTTTATTTGGCCGATTGGTTTCGACAGTTTTGTTGATATCAATCGCCTCGCCATTTGTCGAAAGTCGAAATATGTTGTCGCACACATCGGTCACTGATTCATGTGGTACTGATCATGTTATGTCGCAGTTTTATCAGCGATACCCGATGGAATATGAAAATGCAAAGCAATATCGAAAGGAGTCAATGAGAAAACTAAAACAAAACAGTAATGTGCCAGATATTTATACTATTCCCGTGGTGTTCCATGTTTTTGGACGGGAATATAATGGTGGCACCCAAGTTGATTATGAGCGAGTGTTGGAAGCTTTAGTAAAAACAAACGAAGATTTCCAGGGATTGGCGGAAGACTGGGACGAAGTAAAAACTGATTGGGGTGGAGAAAAACAAAAGTTAGATATCCAATTTAAATTAGCTACCATCGATCCTGTGGGCAACCCAACAACAGGCGTAATTTTTCACCCAAAGTTGTCGGGGTTTGGTCACGGTCAAGGATATGACGAGCAAATTCAAAAACATGCCTGGGATAATTATCGGTATATGAATGTTTATATCATGAACGATTTGTATAACGATGGCGTTCTTAATAATTCAGGCGTGGCATGGTATCCAAGTGTCACTATGTCTGATAGTAACTTAGCAAGGGTTGTTTATAACGGCAGCTATCTTGGTTCCAACACTAACGAAAATTTTCGATCAGTTTTAACTCATGAGTTTGGACACTGGGTCGACCTTCCTCATACTTTCAATGGCGGTTGTAATGTCGCAAATGAAGAGAATAATCTATGTGAATCCACCGGTGACTATGTTTGTGATACGCCACAACAAGATAATTCCGGGCTAGGTGAAGGCGACTTAAACTGTGCTGACAAAGTTATCAATTGGCAAAATTTTATGGACTACACCAGTCAATATGCCAATTTTACTCAAGGCCAGGTAGATAGAATGCTAGCTGCGCTTCAGCATCCCGCGCGGGTAACATTATGGAGCGATGAAAACATTGCTGCTACCGGCGCATTAGCGACACCACAACCGAATGTCATTTTATCGAATAGTCGTCTTGATGAAGATTTCCTTAATGATGGCTCTTTTAACCAAGCGATCCAGCTTGAAGCTGTTTTGGGAGCCAGGTTTGCGGCGGATAACGGAGCGCTGATTGAAGGGACTGATTATGTTGTGACGGGGCTACCTGCTGGCCTGTCATTATCAATCAACCTGCAAAGCAATACCGCGGCAGTTTTGACAATCAATGGAAATGCCCAGAGTCATGAACAGATTAACTCAGGAAGTTTTTCTCTAAGTTGGCTAGACGGTGCAATTGAAGGTGGTCTCGACTCTATTTCCGACCCACAGTCAACGCTTCAATTTAATTTTGCCGATGCTTATCAAGGATATGATCACCATGCACCGACGGTTAGCTGGGGTGGTTACACTCATATTACCAACGTGCAGTTTGTGACAATTAATAATGATACGACTGAGGAAACTTACGCAGATTATACCGCTACTGAAATCGCCGATGTAGCAGAAGGAGACTCGCACTCACTTTCAATCACACTGAACAAAGGCAATAGTGGAGAGAACGATACCAATCGAATTCGCGTGTGGGCTGACTGGAACGGTGATTTTGTTTTTGCTGATAACGAGTTGGTCGCCTCTCACGAAGTCATGATAAGTGAGTTTTCTGGTGATGAATATGCCTACTCAACCATGATCAATATTCCGCATTTTAGCAATACCGATAAGAATGTTGGGCTACGTGTGATGGTTCATTATTTAAATGGAGATGATGGGGACTCTGCGTATGGAAATCTGGATTCTGGAGATGTAGAAGATTACGGTATTAACATCGCCGCTGAAACTTCTTCCGTTGTCGCTGAATTCGGTGTCGATAATTTTAGTAAGCACATCAACAATGTTTTTACTTTTTCAGATTTGTCGATATCAGATAACACTATTACTCAATGGCAGTGGACTTTTGAGGGCGGCACTCCTGAAACTTCAACAGAACAACAACCCGCTGTTGTTTTTCGAGGCGAAGGCCAATTCGACGTGACTTTAACTGTCACAGATGCTTCCGGCAACTCTCATACCACGACTAAGCAAAACTTTATTCAACCCTATTTTGCGCCACAATGTAAACCGACGGCAAACTGGTGGGGCTACGCCCATGTTGCAGGTGTCAAATTTATTGATATTGATAACACGCCCGGTGATACCAAGGGAAATGGTTATACACCTTACTACAACGAATTTTTTACTGCGGCAAATAGTGGTGAAACTTATCCTTTAACGATTTACAGTAATTCTGGTGATTCAGATTCGGATTATCAGCGAACACGTGCATGGTTTGATTGGAATGGCGATGGTATTTACAGTGATGAAGAAGCTGTTCTCGATCATCGTTTTAAGGCAACAGAAAAGCATACTTCAGTTGCCGTTAATGCAGATATATTAATCCCTGACAATGCAGTCAGCGGAAAAATAATGATGAGAATACTCAATGCCTTTGGTGGATATGACAATCAGGGAACATGGGGAGATACCGCTTGTGATAATTTAGACAGTGGGGAATATGAAGACTACGCAGTCTTTATTGATGAAGATATTTCTCATCTCAACTCACTTAACTATTCAACTGATTATTTCAGCGAAGCGTTTATTAATAATGGTACTTTTGAGAATAATGAAGTCGTCATTAGCACAGTAGCTAACGCTCGGTTTGCTCGCTCTAGTGGAGCATTAGAGCAAGGCGCAGACTATGTCATTAATGGGTTGCCACAGGGGATTACTGCGACCATTACGCTAAATAGCCAAACATCCGCCACGCTTATTTTTAGCGGTGCTGCTGAGGCAAATGAACAAACTGATAATGTCGTTGCAACTTTAACCTGGCTAGACCCTGCACTAGCGGGTGGTACTGCAAGTATCAGCGAATCCACTCAGGACTTTCAATTCAGTTTTATTGATGCGTATACCAGTTATGATCACGATTACCCAGACATCTCTTACTGTTGTTATATCACCACGTCAAATGTGCGCTTTGGAACGGTAGACCACGCATCTGAAAATGAAAACTATAGCAATTTAACTGAATCAATGAGCTCAACTTTCGAACAAGGGGACTCATTTGAAATAGAAGTGACAGTGACACCGGGCGCTGGTGGACCTAACGATAACAACCGTGTTCGAATTTGGGCTGATTGGAATGGCGATTATGTCTTTTCAGAAAACGAATTAGTTTATTCTGAAGTCATCAATAATTCTCAAATGGTCGATGGAAAATATGTCGTTAGAGCGACGATCAATATCCCACATTATGCAGTGACGGATCGACAAATTGGTTTGCGTATTGTGACCCACTATCTTGATGGTGTCGGCGGCGAAACTGCATATTCTCAACTCGATTCTGGAGAAACCGAGGATTATGGTCTGTTTATTGAAAGTTCGGGACTAACGACAATTGCTGATTTCGCTGTGGATAATGTGGCTGTGCTGATTCGTCACCCGGTTAATTTCAATGACCTGTCGAGTTCTGAAGACACTATTGAAACATGGGATTGGACTTTCTCTGGTGGCACTCCTGAGAGTTATCAGGGAGAGACTCCACCGCCAATTGTCTACAATGCGCCTGGTGTTTATCCTGTTTCACTAACGGTGACTGATTCAGAAGAAGTTTCGCATACGACAACAAAAGAAAATTTGATTACCGCCAAGTTTGCACCGAGTTGTGTCGGAGCAGCAGAGTGGGCTGTATATGGACATATTTCTGGGTTGGTTTTCGCCGATATTGAAAATGTCGAAACAAATAATACCAATACTGGACATAGCTCCTATCTGGAAGAATTTTCAACTGAAGTCATGGTTGGAAGTAGTTATCAATTAGTTGTCCACGCCAATTCGGGTAGCGGAAAGAATAATGATTCTCAACGATTTAAAGTGTGGATTGATTGGAATGGAAACGGAGAGCTTGAAGAGTCTGAAGTTATTCATAATGAAACATTTACCGCAGCAGATGAAGGAGAGTCGTTGCAGTTAACCACTGATGTTGCAATTCCTGATTCAGCGGTCACTGGTCTAGTCATCATGCGTGTCATGGTCGCTTATAACGACGCGGCGAGTGATGAAGGGGCTTGTGCAACCTTAGATAGTGGAGAATTTGAAGATTATGCCTTGGTAGTTAAAACCGATGAAAACAATCAAAATTACGGTCGATTAATGCTTTCCGATAGTAGTTTCGAACTACGCGAAAATATTGATTCGAGTGTTACCCTTTCGATAAGCCGTACTGGTGGAAGTGATGGAGAAACTAAAGCTGATTTCAATGTTGGAAATGCTCGTGTTCAATTGGATCAGCAGAGTTTAGTCTGGGCAAGTGGCGAACAAAATAGTCAGGCATTGACAATTAATTTTATCAATGATGATTCAAACCAGGGAAATGAAATGGTTGATCTGATGGTTTACCAAATGGTTAATGATAATTTGATAGAAGAGCAGCAAGTGAGCCTTACTTTGCTTGATGATGAAAGTAACCAAGCTCCGACAATTGATTTACCAGATGACTTTGAAGTCGAAGTTTCTAAGCCCGTCGAAATAACAGCGCAGGTCAACGACGCAGAAGACGAAACTGTGACTATGCTCTGGGCGCAAACTGCGGGAAGTGATATTAACTTTGAAGGAGAATCAACGACGAGCATTCGTTTTGATGCACCGTCGGCAGAAGAAGAGCTTGAATTCAAATTAACTGTGACTGATAGTTTTAATGTTGTTACTGAACAATCGATTCGAGTGAAGGTTGTAAAACCATCAAGTGATGATGGAGGGGGCGATGATAGTGGAGATGAAGATAGCAGTAGCGGTGGTGGTTCTTTCTACTGGATGATCCTTTTACTTTTATTTACCACGATTTCCAGAAAATTTAAAAGATAAATCGATACAGGCCAGTTTTAGTTGGCCATCAAATATCACAACACTAAAAAAGCGAGTTTTAAAACTCGCTTTTTTGTACTATTTTTATTAAAAATAATTCTGGGAGGCATCGGGTGGCTAAAATAACTCATGTTGATATCGCCGGTATTGATGGCGGAAAACTAAAATCGTTCTACGGCGATCTTTTTGATTGGAATATTACTCGTCGTGATATTCCAACATTCGATTACTATGATATTGAAACCGAAGGCGAACTAACAGCAGGTATTAGACATGAACCCGAGGGAAGGGCGGAAATAACCATCTACATTGAAGTGGATGACGTTGAGGCCTATGTTGAAAAAGCTAAGTCTCTTGGTGTTAATATTCGCATTCCACCGATGCAATATGGTGATTTGAAATTTGCAGTTATTGAAGATCCAGAAAAAAATCCGGTGGGCTTAACTCAGGCGAAAAGTAATTGAGACTTTGCCAGGTTTTAAGTAAAAATTGAATTCGGCAATCTTGGGGTGAGAATAAAAAGGGCTGAAAAAATCAGCCCTTTTATAGTCGTAAACTAGGTTAACTTAGATTACGCCGCGCTTTTCTTGATCTCTTTCGATCGATTCGAACAACGCCTGAAAGTTACCTTCACCAAAACCTCGGTCATTTTCACGCTGAATCATTTCGATAAAAATTGGACCGAATAAATTTTTCGTGAAAATCTGAAGCAGGTAAGTATTGTCAGCCTGGCTGTCAACAAGGATCTGATGCTGTTTGATTTTTTCCTTGTCTTCTTTTACCCAAGGAACCCGCTCCCAAATAGTGTCGTAGTACTCAGGAATAATATCCAGAGTTTCGATGTACGAGCCTTTTAGCGCGTCGCATGAAGCAACTAGATCGCGAGTTCTAAACGCTAAATGTTGAACGCCGGGACCATCATAAATATCAAGATACTCGTCAATCTGGTTGTTATTGTCATCTTTCCCTTCGTTAATTGGAATACAGAAGGTGCCACACGGACTTTGAAGTGCGTAAGACAATAATGCTGTTTTAACACCTTTAATATCAAAGTAACGAATTTCTTCAAAGCCGAATACTTGCTTATAAAAGTTAGACCAGGTTTCCATCGTTCCTTTATAAACATTATTGGTCAGATGATCGATTTCGATAAACCCTTTATCTTCCTGAATAATTGGATCATCCAGATCTTCAAACGCTGAATTCCAGATAGAGTTTTCGCCTTCATGCTGATCGATAAAGTAAATTAAACTATCACCAATGCCATAGATTGCAGGGTATGGAAAATCAGTTTCTTCAGCTGGTTTTGCACCGCGTTTTACTGCTTCAGCTTTAGCAAATTCTGCGTCGTCAACTTTCCAACCCATTGAAGAAATTGCTGGGCCATGAGCTTTGGTAAATTCAGCAGAAAAGCCTTTTTTCTCGGCGTTAAGTAAAAAGTGGATATCGTTTTGCTTGTAGTAAGTTATATCCTTTCCTTTATGCTTTTTTATTTTCGAAAAGCCAAAATCCATAAAAACATCATGCATGAATTTTGTATCTTCTGAACAAAATTCGGTGAAGCTGATGCCACGTAACTTCAGTGGATTTTCTTGTACATTCTCAGTCATTATTAATCTCCGGTAAACTAATTTTCTAACCAGCTTTGGTTGTAATCTTGTTCCATGCAGTCGTGGAAATGGTTGGTGGTTTTTAATGGATTAAATGTATCAACCATTACTGCATATTCATAAGTTTCTTTCTTGCCAATTGATGCTTCTGTTTTTCCTGGCTGCGGGCCGTGAGGAACACCTTTTTTGTGCAGTGTAATTGAGCCTGGCTCTATGCCGGTTCGGCTCATAAAGTCTCCTTCAACATAGTAAAGAATTTCCTCACTGTCGATATTCGTATGATAATACGGCGCAGGAATTGACTCTGGGTGAAAATCATAAAGCCTTGGCACAAAATTACAGACGACAAAATTATGAGCGGTAAAAACTAAGTGATCACTTGGTGGAAGATGAATTTTTCCAACTTTTGGGGCGTAATCGTCGATATTGAATGCCCAAGGGTAACAAGCACCGTCCCAACCGACTAGATCGTAGGGGTGCCATTTTAAAATGTTTTTCTGGTATTTTTCACCGTACTTGATAATCAGGGAAAATTCGCCTCTTTCGACAGTCTTTTCCTGAAGTTCCGGTGTGCGAATGTCCCGTTCACAATAGGGAGCGCTCTCAAGCAGTTGTCCTGTTGGTGTTCGAAAGTGCTTGGGGATTGATACCATCGTTGGTGACTCGATAACAAATAATCGAACTGAGTCATAGCTATCAAACTTGAGTTGATAAGTTGTTCCCTTAGGTACGATCAGATAATCCCATTTTTTTATTTCGATATTGCCGTATTCAGAGGTTAATGTCCCAGTGCCTTCATGGACAAAAATGATTTCATCGGCATAAGCATTTCGGTAGAAGTCGTCAGTATCTTCGGTAACATTTGCAGTGTACATAGCCACGTCATTGTTGAATACCTGATTACGTCTTGCTGTAAAGAAGTTACCCTGACTCTCGCAACGTTGAGTATGAACTTTGTAGTTTTGCAATAATGCATCTTTCCACTCTCTGCCGTGATTAACTTCATAAGGCTCTACCCGTAAAACCTTAGTTGGCATATTGTGGTGGTATTTATTTGAGTAAATATTGGAAAATCCGTGTGTAGAGAACAATTCTTCACGATATAGCTCACCATCTTCACGGTAAAAAGTGATATGGCGTTTTGACGGAATTTTTCCCTGCTTTATATAAAAAGGCATATGAATAACCCTAACAACATTGTGGATTTAAATAACAGGGAAAGGATACCGTCATAAACAAACAAAAAAAAGGATATTCTTTTTACTAAAACAATCTAAAATTTAGATTGTTATCTCTTTGTGAATTGAATCATCTTGCTTAGCCCGCTGATTTCAACTAAGTTTTTTGCTTCTACCAGAGAACAAAGGAATTAAGCATGGCTAAAATACTCGGTTTAGGTGGCGTTTTCTTTAAATCAAAAGACCCTGAAAACTTGGCCAAGTGGTACCAAAAGTGGCTGAATATGGAGATGGCTTTTCCTTATGGCATGAGTTTTAAGCCAGAGGCTATTCCAGAGAACGGCTATCAGGTATGGGGAGCATTCAAGCAAGAGACTGAATATTTCATGCCCGGTAGCAAAGATTATATGTTCAATCTGATGGTTGATGATCTGGATGCCATGCTTGAACAACTGAAACCTAGCGGCTGCCAAATCATGGCTGACACTGAAAAAAGCGAATATGGCTATTTTGGATGGTTTATTGATCCTGATGGAAATAAAGTCGAACTTTGGCAACCTCCTGAGAAGCCGCCGTCTGAATAATGCGCTGTTGCTTGATAATAGTCACCAGGTGGATATAGTCGGACAAAGGATAAAGTGGTAGCATATCGCCAGTTTTTAATCTGTAGGTGGAAGTGAAATACATGTCCGACAAATCACCGGGGAAAAAGGGGCTGTTTGGCTGGTTTGGTGGCAAAAAAAGTACCAAATCAGAAGAGCCGTCAGAACAAGAGGTCGCTTCTAAAGAACCTGATGGCGAGCTTCCTGTAACTGAAGACACACTATCAGCGGATGAGAGCTCATCTGTCAAAGAACCGATTTCGAGTGTAACTGAGAACGCAGAAACGGAAATTCCTCCAGCTCAAAGTGAAGTAGAAACGCCTGCAGAGCAACCCACGAAGACGCCGAAAGTTTCTTTCTTCCAGCGACTAAAGCAAGGCCTGTCGAAAACCCGCTCACAATTTTCAGAGGGACTTGCGAATCTAGTTCTCGGGCAAAAAGAAATTGACGAGGATATCCTTGAAGAAGTTGAAACGCTGCTGTTAATGGCCGATGTCGGCGTTGATACCACTAGCAGAATTATTGAAGATTTGACCGACAAAGCCAATCGAAAAGAGCTTAAGGATACCAGCGCGTTAACCCAGCGTTTAAAAGAGCTTCTGTTAGAAATTGTTGAGCCTGTACAGGCTCCACTGAATATTCCACAGCAAGATTCTCCATTTGTGATTTTAATGGTTGGCGTTAACGGTGTGGGTAAAACAACGACGATTGGAAAGTTAGCCCACCAATTCCAAGCACAGGGAAATTCAGTCATGTTAGCTGCGGGTGATACTTTCCGTGCTGCGGCAGTCGAGCAGTTAAAGGCTTGGGGCGAACGTAATCAAGTTCCGGTTGTTGCGCAACATACAGGGGCCGATAGTGCGTCGGTGATTTATGATGCGGTTGAAGCCGCAAAGGCCCGTAATATTGATATCGTCATCGCTGATACTGCCGGAAGGTTGCATAACAAAAGCAATTTGATGGAAGAGCTCAGTAAAGTTAAACGGGTGATGGGAAAGGTTGATGCAACCGCGCCGCATGAAGTAATGCTAGTCGTGGATGCCGGTACTGGGCAAAATGCACTGGTACAGGCGACGGAATTCAATAAGTCTGTCGCGTTGAATAGTGTTACTATCACTAAGTTAGATGGTACAGCCAAGGGCGGTGTTGTGTTTGCTTTAGCAGACAAGATGAAATTACCGATTCGCTATATCGGGGTAGGGGAAAGTAAAGAGGACTTACGCGCTTTTAATGCGGCGGATTTTATTGAGGCTTTATTTGAACAATAATCATTTGCTTGCCGCTACTTGGAACAATAAATCGGACGCCAAACAACGCGTTAATAGCTGTAGTCGATTATAAAAATAATAACCAGGTAAATAGATGATAGAGTTTGCAGAGGTTTCCAAGCGTTATCCAAATGGCCAAGAAGCACTAAAGCGGGTTAATTTTGAACTTGCTGACGGTGAAATGGCTTTTTTGACGGGTCATTCCGGCGCTGGAAAAAGCACTTTATTAAAACTCATCTGTCTGATGGAGCGCGCGACTTCAGGGCAAGTCGTTGTTAATAACAAAAACCTGAATCGTACTAGTAGAAGAAAGATTCCAGGCGTCCGCAGAAATATCGGTATGATTTTTCAGGATCATCGATTGTTATTTGATCGAACGGTTTTTGATAATGTCGCACTTCCTTTAATGATTGAAGGCTACCCCCATCGAGAAATCGGCCGCAGAGTCAGAGCTGCCTTAGACAAGGTTGGTTTACTCTCAAAAGAGAAGCATTCCCCCATAATGCTGTCAGGGGGAGAACAGCAGCGAGTAGGGATTGCCCGTGCGGTTGTGAATAAACCGCCGTTATTGCTCGCCGATGAGCCAACCGGTAATCTTGACCCTGAGCTTTCCGCCGAAATCATGCACCTTTTCGAGCAATTCAACCAGGTTGGCGTGAGCCTTTTGATCGCCTCACATGACTTGAGCCTGATTGCCCAAATGCACTATCGAACTCTGGTAATGAAAGAGGGCCGACTGGTTCAAGATCAGGTCGATAGCCTTGAGCAGGATTCTGAGGAGGTCGCTAGTGAGTAACGACCAACTTACCGGCGCCAGTTTGTCTCAGGGAGCGACTTTAAGTGCTCGCCTGAATATGCTCGTTCGATTGCATAAAATTGAAGCGCGGCGCGGCATTCTTGATATTTTGGCTAATCCGATTTCTAACTTTATGACAGTGTTGGTAATCGCGATTGCGCTTGCATTACCAGCTGGATTGCAAATCCTGCTCGAAAACGGTAAGTCTTTGTCAGAAAATTGGGATGGCGCAAGCCGAATTTCACTTTATCTTAAATCTGATCTCTCGCAATCGAAGTTACTTGAGTTAGCAGATAAAGTTAGTCAAGAGCCGGGTGTTGCCAATGTGAACATTATTACTCAACAGCAGGCTTTAGATGACTTTAAACAGCATTCTGGATTTGCCGAGGCAATTGAGCAGCTTGATAGTAATCCGCTGCCGCCTGTGCTGGTTGTTCAGCCTGCTGTTTCCCACGCTTCGCCGGAAGCTTCTGAAATTATGTTGTCGCAATTTAAGACCTACCGTGAAGTCGAGTTGGCCCAATTAGATTTAGATTGGGTGCGTAAACTCTATGCAATGCTGCAATTGGCTGAAAAAGCAGCTTCGGCGTTGGGGGTGGCTCTGGCGCTAGCTGTTTTGTTGATTGTTGGAAACACTATCCGTTTATCTGTTCAGAATCGACGCGAAGAAATAGAAGTTGTTAAGTTGGTTGGTGCGACTGATGCGTTTATTCGACGCCCTTTTTTATATACTGGTTTCTGGTATGGACTCTTATCGGGCGTTACTTGCTGGCTAATTCTCACCATTTCATTGTTATGGTTGCAAGATCCCGTGGCTAACCTGGCGGGCCTTTATCAAAGCCAATTTCGCATTAGTGGTCTTGGTTGGCTGCAAAGCTTTCAGTTAATCTCAGCAAGCTGTGTATTGGGATTGCTAGGTTCATGGTTGAGCGTTGGTCGACACATTCGACAGATTGAGCCTCGATAATTAGCCCGGCACAGTGTCATTTTTGGCATTTGACGCATTTTTCTGCCTAATTATTCATAAAAACATCTCTAAATTAGTAACTTTTCGGTGGCTTCGAGGTCTATAAATAGACCTATGAGAAAGCTGTAACAAATTGTTTCTTAAGGAAACTTTCGTTATTTTTAGCACTCTTATACCGAAAGTGCTAAAAAATTAGCACTCTTGAATATAGAGTGCTAAACTAGCAGGCAATTATAGGAATCTGTATTGGGTTTTTCCCAGTATTATCAGGACGAAATTTCATTTGAAAGTAATAAGGTTACTTTCGCTATTACTTGCTAAAACAGCAAGAAGGTATGAATTATGAGCAAAGCATTAGCTACATTATCAATGTCGGTGCCGCAAGGTAACATTGAATCCTATGTTACTGCGATACACTCGGTACCGGTATTATCAGCCGAGCAAGAAAACGAACTCGCTACGCGTTATCGTGATGAAGGCGATCTTAATGCCGTTCGTGAACTCATTGTTTCACATTTACGATTTGTTGTTCATATCGCTCGAAGCTACAGCGGTTATGGTTTGCCGCAAGCCGACCTCATCCAGGAGGGTAATGTTGGTTTGATGAAGGCGGTAAAGAGATTTGATCCAGACGTTGGCGTTAGATTGATTTCGTTTGCGGTTCATTGGATTAAAGCGGAAATTCACGAGTTTGTACTTAAAAACTGGCGGATTGTGAAAGTTGCGACAACTAAAGCACAACGCAAATTGTTCTTTAATCTTCGAAGTGCTAAGAAAAACCTTAATTGGTTAAGTAATGATGAAGTTAAAGTGGTTGCAGAAGATTTAGGCGTTTCGGAAATTGAAGTTCGCCGTATGGAGAGCCGTTTGAACTCAAGGGATACTGCTTTTGATTTGCCTAATGATGCCGATGAAGAGAGCAGTTTCGCGCCAGCAGCGTATCTTGAAGCGCCTGAAAGCGACCCTGCTCAAACATTAGAGCAGCAAAACTGGGAAGATTTTCACCAGCAAAAGCTTAGCAATGCTATGCAAACATTGGACGAGCGAAGCCAGGATATCCTCGCTTCTCGTTGGCTTAACGATGACAAGTCAACTTTGCAGGAATTAGCTGAAAAATACCAGGTTTCGGCGGAAAGAATCCGTCAGCTTGAGAAGAATGCAATGAAAAAGCTTAAATCTGCGATGAGCTGATCTTAAACTAGAGCCCGGTCTCTTTAAATAATATGGTTAAAAAAGGCGCTGTTAGCGCCTTTTTTTGTAAAAATTCTTGTCGTTTTATATCTGCAAAGCAATTTCCTGAAAAGTCGTTAGTAAGTGAATACTCGCCAATATTTTTACTAATCACTCAGCTTGATAAAAAGTACCCTTTTACCTGAACCCCTCTTCCGATATGGGTTTGCCATTCTAAATATCTTGATGTTATTCAGGTGAGTTGAACCTGAGTAACACGGATCAGCAAACCAGGAATACGAGAATTAATCTGAATATCTCAAATTCTAAATTTGAACGTGGCCTTATGATATCTAAAAACCCAATTTTTTATTCAAAATGAAAGGTGAAAATGCCTTAGCTGGACTACACTTAAGATAGGTCACACTCACCCACCAACAACGGAGAACAGGATGAAAAGAAAGCTTTTATTCGGCCTATTAAGTTGTTTTGTTTTAGTCCTGGCTGGCTGTGGAGAAGCTCCTGAGCCTAAAAAACCGCAAGTAAAGAAAGAAGCAGCTAAACCAAGTATTATTGCTGCAAAATGCCAATTAAATATGGGGTGGGATCCTTGGGAACCCTATCAATACCTGACTCCCGACGACAAAGTGCAAGGGTTGGAAATTGATCTCGTTAGCGCAATGGCAAAAGAGGCTGGCTGTGATCTTAATTTCGTTCAGAAAAACTGGATGAATCTGCTTAATGGAATACGCAATGGAAGTATTGATATGCTAGGTGGCGCCTCAAGGACCACTGCGCGAGAAAAGTTCGCCCACTTTTCCGACAACTACCGCCATGAGTCTTTTATTCTTTATGTTCGAAAAGGCGAGTCTGGTAAATATTCTGAGCTTAATTTAAAACAATTGCTAGATGGCGATTTTCGACTTGGCGTTACGCAAGATTACATTTATGGTGAGCAGGTTAGTGAGCTTCAAGACAATGAAAGCTATCAGGGGAAATTTGTCAGCGTTCCTACCACTGAAGTGAACTATTATAACCTGGTACAAAATCAGATTGACGGCTTTTTAGAAGATCCATTTGTGGCCGCGTATACTATCAAGCGTAAAGGCCTTCAAGATGATATTGAACAACATCCACTGGAGGTTCATAGTGGTGATGTTGCCATTATGTTTAGTAAAAAAAGTGTCAAACAGGAGACTGTGGATGCGTTTAATAAAGCACTGGCCAAGTTAAAACAGAATGGCGAATATCAAAAAATTCTTGCCAAATATAGCCATTAAGCAATTTAACCTGAGGTTATTTAGTTTAAACGGTCAGGATTAATTTTCTGAAAAAAAAACCGGCATTGCCGGTTTTTTTATATTAGTTGCCCCATTTCTCGTTTTATATCAAGAATGTCTGAATGAATTTGATCTTTAGGTACGCCGGCCTTTACCAGGGATTGATAGACATTCATCACCATTGCTTCGGAACCGCTAACGTAAAACTCACACTCTGAGGATTTTTCACCTAGCTGTGCCAGTGCAACTTCGTGTGGAAACCCAGTCTCTCCCGTCCAGTTTTTGTCAGTTTCCGAAACAACAGGGATATAGGTGAATTGACATTGTCCGTGATTCCATTCGTTAATGATCTCCGATTGGTATAAATCGGATGAGGCCTGGGCCCCTAGATATAAGGATAACTTTCTCGAGGTGCCTTGCGCCAAAGCGCTTTCGAGTAAACTTTTCATCGGTGAAAATCCTGTGCCACCGGCTATGATTACTAAGTCTTTGTCTCCCTGCTTGAGAAAGCACTCACCGTAAGGGCCTTCAATATGGAGGCGTGTGGCAGTTTTAAAAAGGTTTAGCATGTCCGCCGCCAAATCATGGCCAGGTATTAATCGAATGTGTAGTTCGATAAATGCTTTTTGTTCAGGCGCGCTCGCGATAGAAAGTGGAATGCGTTTTCCATCTGGCATTAACAAATAGAGGTACTGACCACCTTTAAACTCAAACAGGTTACCCTTTTCAGGTTGAATTCTAATTCGATAAATCTGATCCGTTAGCTGTTTAATTTCAGTGGTTGTACAGTTTAATTCATTCATCGTATTTTCTTGTGTAAGCTTAAATTTTTTACAACCCTAAACTAGGCCAGATTTCATCAACACGCTGCTTGGTTTTTTCGTCCATTTCTATTGATTCTCCCCATTCGCGATTAGTTTCGCCGGGCCACTTGTTGGTTGCGTCGATTCCCATTTTAGAGCCGAGACCAGACACCGGAGAAGCAAAATCCAGATAATCGATTGGCGTATTATCAATGAGTGTTGTATCGCGGCTAGGATCAACCCGAGTTGTGATTGCCCAGATAACATCATTCCAGTCACGCGCATTGACATCGTCATCAGTGACGATAACAAATTTAGTATACATAAATTGTCTGAGAAAACTCCATACGCCTAACATCACCCTTTTAGCATGACCCGGATATTGTTTTTTCATGGTCACTACCGCGAGACGATAAGAGCATCCTTCGGGCGGTAAATAAAAATCAATAATTTCCGGAAATTGTTTTTGTAAAAGAGGAATAAAAACTTCGTTGAGCGCAACGCCAAGTATGGCTGGTTCGTCAGGCGGTCTACCGGTGTATGTCGAGTGATAAATAGGTTGGTTTCGGCTGGTTATTTTTTCTATTGTGAAAACAGGGAATTCTTCTACTTCATTATAGTAACCAGTATGATCACCGTAAGGCCCTTCGGGCGCCATTTCGCCTGGATAAATGAAGCCTTCTAATACATATTCTGCACTTGCAGGAATTTGAAGGTCATTAGAAAGACATTCACTCACTCGAGTTTTTTCGCCACGAAGCAAACCTGCAAAAGCATATTCCGATAACGAGTCGGGAACAGGTGTTACTGCGCCTAAAATAGTCGCCGGATCGGCACCCAATGCCACGCTTACCGGAAAAGGTTCTCCTGGATGGGTTTCTTGCCAGGCTTTAAAATCTAACGCGCCGCCACGATGAGATAGCCACCGCATGATGACTTTATTTTTAGCAATGACCTGCTGCCGATAAATTCCCAGATTTTGACGTTTTTGATTAGGCCCCCTGGTAACGACTAACCCCCAGGTAATCAATGGTGCAACGTCACCAGGCCAACAGGTTTGAACAGGAATTTTGTGTAAATCAACTTCATCTGCTTCAAAAACAACTGACTGGCATTCTGGTTTTTTGACGAGCTTAGGGCCCATATTGAGCACTTGTTTGAAAAGCGGCGCTTTGTTCCAGGCGTCTTTGAGTCCTTCTGGTGGTTCCGGCTCTTTAAGAAATGCGAGTAGTTTGCCGACTTCTCTTAATTGGGAGACATCTTCAC
Organism: Aliikangiella coralliicola; assembly: GCF_007004725.1. GTDB lineage: Bacteria > Pseudomonadota > Gammaproteobacteria > Enterobacterales > Kangiellaceae > Aliikangiella > Aliikangiella coralliicola. The sequence continues at coordinate 159,878 of NZ_ML660161.1, forward strand.
AACCCATGGCTGCGGCGACTCTGCGTGTCGAGCCAAATAAATTAGCCAATACGGGAACGTCAAATCCTTTTGGGTTTTCAAATAGCAGTGCGGGTCCGTCTGCTCGTAAAACCCGATCAGAAATTTCTGTCATTTCCAGGTTTGGATCAACGGAAGCGGAAATTCTTTTGAGATCACCTTGCTGCTCAAGATGATCCAAAAAGTCTCTTAGGTCTTTATATTTGACTGATGAAGAAAGCATGACTTTAGCAGTCTACTTTCTCTTCATGGAGTTAAAAAATTCTTCGTTGGTTTTACCGAGGGCGAGTTTATCCACCAGGAATTCCATCGCTTCAATTTCTTGCATTGGGTGAATGATCTTTCTGAGTATCCACATTTTTTGCAGCTCTTCAGGGGTTGTTAGCAAGTCTTCTTTACGCGTACCGGAGCGATTAAAGTTAATGGCAGGGAATACGCGTTTTTCGGCAATTTTCCGGTCAAGGTGAAGTTCCATATTACCGGTTCCTTTAAACTCTTCGTAAATGACTTCATCCATTTTTGAACCTGTATCAACCAATGCGGTTGCGATAATGGTTAAGCTACCGCCTTCTTCGATGTTTCTTGCAGCGCCAAAGAATCGCTTGGGTCTTTGCAATGCATTGGCATCAACACCACCAGTCAATACTTTGCCGGAAGAGGGGACAACTGTATTGTAAGCACGCGCTAATCGGGTAATCGAGTCGAGTAAGATAACAACATCTTTTTTATGTTCGACCAACCGTTTAGCTTTTTCAATGACCATTTCTGCAACTTGAACGTGGCGACTAGCTGGTTCATCGAAAGTTGAAGCGACCACTTCGCCTCTTACTGAGCGCTGCATTTCTGTTACTTCTTCAGGGCGCTCATCAATCAATAATACAATTAACACACATTCTGGATAATTGGCGGTAATTGATTGTGCAATGTTCTGCATCATCATGGTTTTACCGGCTTTCGGTGGCGAAACCACCAAGGCTCTTTGGCCTTTACCAATCGGGGCAGATAAGTCGATGACACGGGCGGTCATATCTTCACTTGATCCATTTCCACGCTGCATCACCATTCGCTCGTCAGGGTGAAGCGGGGTCAAGTTCTCAAATAATATTTTGTTTTTAGCGTTTTCTGGGCTGTCGAAATTAATTTCATTTATTTTCAGTAACGCAAAATATCTTTCACCGTGCTTGGGTGGGCGAATCTTACCGGAAATCGTATCTCCAGTGCGTAAGCTGAAGCGGCGAATTTGACTGGGCGAAACGTAAATATCGTCAGGGCCTGCTAGATATGAAGAACCGGCATTTCTCAAAAAACCGAAACCATCGGGCAGGATTTCGAGAACACCATCTCCGAAAATATCTTCGCCGCTTTTCGCGTGGTTTTTAAGAATTGCAAAAATAATATCCTGTTTGCGCATTCGAGCTGCATCATCCAGGCCTGCTTCTTTCGCCATTTCGCTTAGCTTAGCTGCTGAAAGCTGTTTAATTTCGGTTAGATTCATAGGAGTACTTTATTATTTATAGAGTGGAAAAGTAGAAGTTGAGTCCGTAAATTTAGTCTTCGGTCTAAATGAGTTCAAAATTTACGTAGATTAAATTACCCGTTTTATTGAATATATGGTGTTTCGACATCAAACCAACTGCAAATTAAATGGGGTTACGCCCGAATAGCGAACTTATTATTAATCTTATTTGATTGCAGAGGAATAACGACAAATTAGAAGTTCATTCTAGAAACAGACTTATTTTAGGAGCCAGGAGACTCTGAAACGAGCTGTCAATTGAAAAGTAGCACTAAAATAAAAAATTGTCCAACATTTTACTGAATTCTATTCGACCTATCGATTTATCATCCCTCTACGCGATAAGCGTCTAATCGATTTTATCACTGTGCGACAGTTACCTGGTTCGCACAGTGATAAGTGGCTCTTACCCTGTTAGCCAGGAAATATGGCTTGGGAAAGTGCTCTAAAAATTCATTAAATATTGCTATCTAAAAACGCCGCTAACTGTGATTTGCTGGCTGCGCCAATTTGCTGAGCTTCGACGACGCCATTTTTAACCAGGATAAGAGTAGGGATACCCTTGACGCCATACTGTGGCGCTGTAGCCTGATTTGTATCGATATTGAGCTTTCCGATTTTTACTTTACCATCATACTCATCAGCAAGCTGGTCGAGAATCGGCGCTATCATTTTGCATGGACCACACCACTCTGCCCAAAAATCGACTAATACCGGAATATCTGACTGTAATACTTCAGCGTCAAAGCTGTCATCGGTTAATTGAACAATCTTATCACTGCTCATGAATTCTCTTCTCCTAAAAAACACTATTCGCCCGCATTCACAGTAAATGCTATTATGCGGCATTAATCTAATATGACTATTTTGGTCTATTCTGCAGTCAGTTGGTGCAAGTTGCAACCAGAGATCGCAAAATCCAAACAAATTATCAGGAACAATTGCTACTATGGTTACCCATTTATCCACAACTGCATTTCGTAATATGGGGCTTCATCCAGACTTATTAAAGGCCCTTGATTCACTTGGTTATCAATTTGCGACGCCAATCCAGGCTCAGGCCTTGCCATTATTACTTAATTCGCAGGATGTGGCTGGGCAGGCACAGACCGGAACCGGCAAAACTAATGCCTTTTTACTCGCAATTTTGAATGAATTACTGACTTTACCTGAGGTTGAAGGACGAGAAATTAATGAACCCAGAGCCTTTATAATTGCGCCGACCCGAGAATTAGTGATTCAAATATTTGAAGATGCCAAGAAACTCTCTAAATATACTGATCTGAAGATGTGCGTTGTGTTTGGCGGCGCGGATTACGATAAGCAGCGCAAAGCAATTGAGCAAGGGTGTGATGTACTGATTGGCACCGCAGGTCGATTGATCGACTACTTCAAGCAACGCGTATATAACTTTTATGCCTTAGACTGTGTGGTTCTTGATGAAGCCGATCGTATGTTCGATTTGGGTTTTATCAATGATATTCGTTATCTTTTTCGTAAAATGCCCAAGCCCACTGAGCGTCTGAACATGTTGTTTTCTGCGACTTTGTCTCATCGAGTTAAAGAACTCGCTTATGAACATATGAACTCACCGCAACACATTCATGTTGAAGCAGAGCAAGTCACCGCTGACAGAGTTCGTCAGCTACTTTATTATCCTGCTAATCATGAAAAGTTACCGCTATTGGTCGGATTGATGCAAAAGTACCAGCCTGAGAAAGCAATGATCTTCACTAATACCAGGCGTCAGGCGGAGAAGGTCTGGTTGTGTCTTAAAGGCAATGATATTAAAGCTGGTTTGTTAACCGGTGACGTACAGCAGAAAAGAAGAATTCGATTACTCGAAGATTTAAAGCAAGGAAAAATAGAAGTGTTGATCGCTACCGATGTGGCTGCAAGAGGGTTGCATATTGACGGAGTGACTCACGTGTTTAATTACGATCTGCCTGATGACGCGGAAGATTATGTTCACAGAATCGGCAGAACTGCCAGAGCTGGCGCAGAGGGAGACGCGATTTCTTTTGCCGGCGAAGATAATGCCTTTAATTTGCCAGCTATCGAGCGTTACATTGAAAGTGCCATTCCGACTGCAGATGTGTCTCCTGACTTGTTGGCAAATATCAAACCCTCGGCCAGTATGGAGCGACCAGCTCATAGAGGAGGACGGGGCAAAGGTCATCATAAAAATGGACCTGGTAAAAGTAACTATCGAGGAAAGAAGCCAAATCAATCCAGTCGATCCCGAGGTCAAAGCGAATAAAACGCTAATAAAGCGTAAAACTATTAATTCCGATACGGGTTAGTCGACGCTTTTGTTTTTAGAACTTGTAGTCGTTATTAGAGATTGTAATTGTCATTAGAAACTGTAGTAGTAATCTAGAAAGAACATAGATAGTGAGTAGTATGAGCATTCAGCCTGATGTCATCCTTGAAGCAGAAGGATTACGTTGCCCGGAGCCAATTATGATGATCCGTAAGTCGATTCGTACAATGCAAGCCGGAGAGGTATTATTGATTGTTGCCGATGACCCGGCAACTAAAAGAGACGTCCCCAATTTTTGCGAGTTTATGGATCACGAGTTACTTGAAGCAAAAACGGGCGAAATTCCCTACCAGTATTGGATCCGCAAAGGTCGTGGGTAGCAATGTCTTCCAACAGACCGAATCAGACGAAATCAAATTCCAGACAAGCTGTCTCTGCTGAATCGCTCATCAAATCAATTGGTGATTCGCCTATACCGCCAGTTGAAAAGTGGGATCCGGAGTATTGCGGAGAGCTTGAACTCATTATCAAGTCTGATGGTAGTTGGCTTTATGGTGGGACACCGTTAACACGACGCAAAATTCAGTTGTTATTTTCCCGTGTGATTAAAAAAGAAGGTGATGACTATTTTTTGGTGACACCGGTGGAAAAATTATCAATCCAGGTCGAATGGTTACCATTTGTTATTGTTGATTTTGAGGTGATTGACGAAAATAATAAAAAGATTTTTCGATTTTTTGATAACTGCGACAATCAAGTCGATTTAATGGCAAGCGGACAACTCAAGTTGAGCCTGTTTAAAGAACAGTGGCTTCCTTCAATCCTCATTCGCCGCAATCTTTATGCTGGAATTAGTCGTCAGTGCTATTATCGATTGATTGCGGAAGCTGATATTGATGAAACGAATGACACAAGTCATGTACAACTCACCTCCAATGGAATAGTCTTTTCTCTCGGAGAATTCGAGCAAACCTAGAGTTCAGAAATAATTTGAGCTCAGACATAATTTGAGTCCAGACATAATATGCACATTGTAATCAACAAAATTCCAAAAGCGGCAATTGTCTGTTATTGCGTAGGCTTTGCGATCTTGATCGCGGCACTGATAGTGTATTTTTATTTTTCCAATTTGATTGAGCCTGTCAGGTTACAGCAAATTTTTATTGGCGGAGCGATTGTTGTGGTCGTTGGCTCTGTGATTAATACACTGTACCAGTTTCGACCTGGTCGAAATTCTCAAGACGTGGAAAGTCAATCAACCTCCAGGCAAGATCAGAACAATTTGTTTCCCGACAGTTCAAGCCAAACTGATGAAAAGGAAAAAGCTAATGCTGAATGATGCAGAAATTGTTAAGCAATTCAAACCTAAACCTATCGTTGAAGTTGCCAAAAGTTTGGGAATCGATGAACAATACATAATGCCCTATGGGTCAGAAATAACCAAAATCCATGCTGATGCACTCAAACAGGCAACTAAGCAGAATAGTGGCAAACTGATTTTAGTTTCTGCAACGACGCCAACACCTGCAGGCGAAGGAAAAACGACAACCACCATTGGCCTGGGCCAGGCATTTACCCGGTTGGGAGATTCTGTCTGTTTAGCGCTAAGAGAACCATCACTAGGCCCTTGTCTGGGAATGAAAGGCGGCGCCACCGGTGGCGGTTACTCTCAAGTTGTGCCGGTTGATCGAATCAACTTACATTTCACTGGCGACTTTCACGCGATTACTTCTGCTAACAATTTGATCTCGGCTTCTATCGATAACCATATTTATCATGGCAACGCGTTGAATATCGATCCACGTCAGATTGTATGGCGCCGAGTGATGGATATGAATGACCGTAGTTTACGGAAAATTGTTCTTGGACTTGGCGGAAAAATGCAGGGAATTCCCAGGGAAGGTGGTTTTGATATTACTGCCGCGTCGGAAGTGATGGCTATTTTGTGTTTGGCGAAAGACTTTGAAGATCTGGAAAACCGATTGGATAACACTCTGATTGGATATAGCTATACCGACGAACCCGTTTTTGTTAAAGCACTCGGTATTACCGGCGCTTTATTGGCGTTACTTCGCGATGCCCTGCACCCTAATCTGGTGCAGTCGTTAGAAGGAACGCCGACTTTTATTCATGGTGGACCTTTCGCGAATATTGCCCATGGGTGCAATAGTGTTCTAGCCACAAAAATGGCAATGCATCATGCAGAGTGGGCAATTACTGAAGCTGGGTTTGGATTTGATTTAGGCGCTGAAAAGTTCTTTGATATTAAGTGTCGTCTGGCCGAACTCGATCCTGCTGCAGTTGTATTAGTCACTACTGTTCGGGCGCTAAAAATGCACGGAGGAATGGATAGACAACATTTAACCACGGTAAACACAGAGTTTGTTAAGGCTGGTCTCGAAAATCTGGACAAACACATCGAAAGTGTTCAATTGTTTAACAAAACGCCTGTGGTTGCACTTAACCGTTTTGCCGACGACAGTGATGAAGAAATTGCCATTATCCGCGATCATGTTGAAGCGAAAGGTATTTTATTCGCCGAAAGCAACCATTTTACCAAGGGCGGCGAAGGTGCGATTGAACTGGCTGAAAAAGTAAAAATAGCCGTTGAACAAAATAGGCCGTTCAAGCCCCTGTATGAATTACGCGATAGCGTCGTCGATAAGATTAAAAAAGTTTGCAAAGCAATGTATGGTGCTCGCGATGTGGCGTTTACCAAAGAGGCGGAAGTTGATTTGCATCATGTGGAACATCTTAAGCTCACTGGGTTACCGATCTGCATTGCCAAAGCGCCAAGTTCTTTATCAGATGACCCCTTGTTGCACGGTCGGCCACGTGATTTTCAGGTTACAGTGAGAAATATTCAAGTGAATGCGGGCGCTGGATTTTTGGTTGTGTTGACGGGAAAAATCATGCGTATGCCCGGGCTGCCGAAAGAGCCTGCAGCGACAAAAGTTGAACTGTTAGAGGACGGAGAAATTATTGGTGTGAGTTAATTGTTTTGGAAACGATTCAATTTTTTGAAATCAATATCTGTGATTGAATTTCCTGATTTTAAGTTAACTCTATAATTTCTTCCTGCAACTTTTCGAGTTCATCAAGAATGCGAATAAACCGAGTGCCAAACGGGGTTACTTTATACTCCACTCTGGGCGGCACTTCGTTGTAGGAAACCCGTTCCAAAATACCAAACTGCGTATTTTTTCTCAGACATTCATTCAGCACTTTGGTGGTTAACCCCTCAACACTTCGTACCATTTCCCCTGGCCGATTAATATCATTAGCTAACAATTGATAGACGGTAAGAGACCATTTACAACCATAAATGGTTTCCACCATACGAGCACTTCTTTCGGGCGCAGATTTTTTCCGAAATATTTTTTCCTGATTTTTCATTAATTTATACCTGAAAGTACCTACCGTACTATTTTGTACCTACTTTTCAATAGGCTACCGTCTTGGATATGCTGAATCTACATTTTAGCTAGCTACTCGTTAGTTAACTACTATTTTATTCAACTTGAGAGGTGAACTATGGATATTCAAAATCAACCAACAGCGCTAGTGGTAGGTGGTTCCAGCGGAATGGGTTTTGCGACGGCTGAGCGACTGCTCGAACGAGGTATCGAAACAACGATTATTGGCAATTCCAGATCGAAACTTGATGCTGCCAAGCAATCATTGTCTGGAGCGACTCCGGTCAATACAGTGCAAGCAAATTTATATAATGCTGACGATGTGAAACGAATTATTGAGCACATTAATAGCCAAAACAGACATATTAAATATCTGGTTAACGCCGCCGGATATTTTAAGCCGACGGCATTTTTGGAACACCAGTATAGTGATTATGACGCTTATGCTGACTTAAATCGTGCTGGCTTTTTTATCTCGCAAGCTGTCGCTGCGAATATGGTCGCTAATGGCGGAGGCTCAATTGTTCATATTGGATCCATGTGGGCCAAGCAAGCAATCAAGGCGACTCCATCATCAGCTTATTCGATGGCAAAAGCCGGTCTACATGCGTTAACACAGCATATGGCTATGGAACTTGCAGAGCAAAATATTCGCGTGAATGCTGTCTCTCCTGCGGTTGTAAAAACTCCTATTTATGGTGCTTTCATTAACCCTGAAGAAATCGATGAGACACTGGCCACTTTTAATGAATTTCATCCAATTGGTCGGATCGGTACACCAAAAGATATTGCCGCTACCATCGACTTTTTACTCAGCGATCAATCAAGCTGGGTTACTGGCGCGATATGGGATGTAGATGGCGGCGTGATGGCCGGCCGCAACTAAAAGTTTTAGCAGGTGGTGAATTGCACCACCTGATCTATTTTTTGGATGTTGCAGTTTTGGCAAATTTGTCCAACGCGCCGGTTATTTTTTTAATAACTTCTTCACACCCCTTAATCTGATGACGTTCAATTAGATACTCGGGATTGTTATAAGATAGCCAGACTTGTCCCGAGTCATTTCGCCAAATTAACGCTTTTTGAGGAAGATCAATCGCGACTTTTTGTTGACACTGCATTAACGGAGTACCAACTTTTGGGTTGCCGAAGATAATTAACTCGGTAGGACGCAAATCCTTACCGGCTTTTTTCGCGCCAGCGGTGTGGTCAATTCTGGCGAAGACAGTCATGCCTTTTTCTTTCAGAATTTTTTCTAAGCGATCTGCTGTAGTTTTGACGCTGTTTGAACTAGCAACACTGACAATGCCATCGTTAGCTGTTGCGGTTAGTGAAAAACAAAGTAGTATAAAACAGGATAATAATCGAAACATTTTTCCCTCGCGCGTCAAATTAACTGTTGGACCGAACAGCAGATTTTTTGGTCTGCAATTTAATTTTTAATAAGGCATCAAATAACAGTCTTTTGTCTGACTGGCTCACGTACTTTACATCAATTATCTCGCTGAATTCGCTAAACTGAGTGGGTTGGAACTGGCCTTCACTTTTTATTCGAGCCGCTATTTTATTGATGATTGTCTCGCCTAGCTGTACCAATTCAGGACGAACAAACTTTTGTAAGTCTTTTGGTTTTCGAGTGGTTGGTTTTGACAGTAAATCTGCGCGATAGCGATATTGAATTGCTTTGGCAACTGCAATTTGAGCTTGAAAAAAATTTTCTATTTGCGTTGCTTCAATACCGAGACTGCGAGCTGTTATAACGGCCTTTTTTATCACTAGTTTTTCTCTTTCAATATCTTCAATAGGCCGATGGTGATTGGCTTTAAACAGCGCAACATCTTCCATATAACTGAGTCGCTCATTCATTGCTTTGAATAATTCTTTGCTGATGTTTTCTGCTGATGCTTGTAACGAAAAGATGCTTATCAAAAACAAACTAAGCATTATGTTTTTCACTATTGTTCTCCTGAACGAGGGATTAGCTGATTGTCTTGTTTTAACTAAGGCCAATTCAAATGTTTGTAACACCATAAACAAATTATTTGAGGATGCCAAACGATCTTTTACATTGTGGGTTGGGCATCGCAATATCGATTGATCGGCTTGACAGTTAACTACTTGTATAGGTAGTATTTGTTGCAAGCGAATCTATTGGCTGAAGATAAAATGAAATGACTCCAAAGACACTCAATAAAGCCCGTCGTGAACTACTCAAGTGTGACTATCTTGGTCCGGTGGTTAAGGAGCATGGCAAGTGCGTGATTGATGTAGAAAAATCGGATCCTTTCGACACTTTGATTTCATCAATAATTTCACAGCAACTATCGGTTAAAGCGGCAGCGACTATTGAGAGTCGGGTTAGAAAACTGGCGGGAAAGCAGTTTAGACCGACTAAACTTTTAAAAATATCTAGTGAAGATTTGCGTGGTTGTGGTTTATCGACTCGAAAAACAGAGTATGTACTCGGTATTGCCGATGCGGTTAAACGTCGAAAATTAAATTTTAAAAAGTTAGTCGACGCTAGTGATGAGGAAGTCACCCAAAAGCTGGTTGAACTGCGAGGTGTTGGCCAATGGACAGCAGAGATGTTTATGATATTTTCACTAGGTAGAATGGATGTTTTTTCTGTATTAGATGTTGGGTTGCAAAGGGGAATGCGAATTTTATTCGGTGATGAGGCTTGCGACCTTCAGGCAATGACAACACTGGCTGAGCGTTGGCAACCCTATCGAAGTGTTGCCAGTTGGTATTTGTGGAAAGTGGTTGATTAAGTAGTGCTGTCACTTAAACAACGTAATTAAAGAATACCTTTTTCAATTGCGATAAGAACTGCTCTGGTTCTATCGCGCACCCCCAGCTTGGCGAGTACATTAGATACATGGTTTTTAATGGTTCCCTCAGACTTGTGTAGTGCTTGGGAAATTTCTTTGTTGGAACAACCACTAGCCATTAATCCGAGCACTTCAATTTCTTTGGGAGAAAGAGACTCAATAGTATCTGGTGCCTCAAAGCCTGGCTTGAAACCTTGTAATCCTTGGATTAGCCTCTCTGTCAGTGCCGGTTGCATCAGGCTTTTTCCCTGATGAACTGCTTCAATTCCTTCGATCAACGTTTCTAAAGAAACGTCTTTTAGTAAGTAGCCCTTAGCGCCAGCGTGAATGCCTCGGAGAATAAACTCATGATCGTCAAATGTTGTTAAGATAATTGTCGGAATTTTAATTTGCTTTTCATTCAATAAATTGAGAGTTTCGATACCATCCATTTTCGGCATCGAGAGATCCAGCAGAATAACTTGTGGTTGGCAGGATTGAATGGCATCGATTATTTCAGTGCCATCCTGGGCTTCACCAACAACTTTGACTTTGTCTGAAAGGTTGAGAAGGCTTTTGATACCTTCTCTCACTAACATTTGATCGTCGACTAATAGAACGCGAATTGTCACGCTATGCCTCAACTAAATTACTTGATAATGGGATATGTGCGACAATTTTGAGCGCATTCTTAACGCGTTCAAAGTGTAACTCGCCATTAAATTCTTCAATCCTCTCTCGCATGCCATTTAAACCATTTCCTGGAGAGAGTTCTCCATGAACTTGACCGTTGTCGAACAACTCTAATTTCAGGCTCGACGCATCTCGCTCAACAGACACCCAGAACTCGCTGGCACCACTATGGCGCAAACTGTTAGTGATGGCTTCTTGAATACAGTTGAGCAAAGCTTTGGCCAGCTCAATTTCTTCCAGGTTAAGGTGCGTATCGATATTTGAATGAATTTTCAATTTAGGAATTTGATCGCTCATCAACTGAATCATTTTGGAAAAATCGAGAGTTTGATTTTCGCGAAGCGTTGTCACTGCGTCTCTAACGTCACTTAGTAGTAACTTTGCCAGAGAATAGCATTGATCGATTTTAGTTTTCGCTTCTCCTTCGGTCAAATGTCCTGCAACCTGTAAGTTAATAATCAGTGCCGTTAAGTGATGTCCTAATAAATCGTGCAGGTCCCTGGCAATTCGGGTTCTCTCATTTTGTTTCGACGCTTCGGCTAGTAGATGTTGTGTTGCCTGTAATTCTTTTGCCAATCTTTGTGATTCTAAAGACACAGCTTCCGCCTGTTGTGTATGGTAACCCATTAATATGGCAAAGAAGTGGAATGTCGAAAACAGTAAAGATTGAAAAAATGCGGAGCTATATTGCCAATGAAACGCAAATATTGATGACCATGCACCAATGGTGAGAATCATGATGACAATAGCTGTGCTAATTTTAAAAAAGTGCGGCAATATTGCAACCCAGATAATAGTGAGTATTGGTAAAAATTCGAGAGGTATGTACCAGATTATCAAAAGTGAAGCTGACAGCTGCACCGCCAAAAGAAGATAGTAATAAGGGCTTTTATCTGGAAACAAATTGTCTTTGGTAATGGCTAGAAAACAGCCGAGATATATCAAAAACAAAGTAACAACAATACCCAGTTTTTCTTGTCTTTGCGGGCCCCCGTTATAAAGCCAATAGAGGGTAATTCCGAACACAACCATCCAGGTTGCAATTCCTGCAACTTCGGCAAGGCTGATACTGACTTTTGAAGTCTTAGGGCAAGTTTGACTGTTCATGGCTAAATTATGGCAAAAATACTCCAACTTCGAAATAGGCCAAAAGTCACGGTTTTAATTCATGACTTTTCGCACTGATATTAACAACGATGCTTTCTTAAAATGAGTCATCAGTTCAAGGTCATGCTTCCTTGAAGTCTGGGTTCTTTAAAACCTGGACTCTTTAAAGCCTGGATCTCTTAAAACCAGGTAGCCGACAATAGTAGGAGAAACTTGTGCCTCAGTTAATTCATCAAATTGCATTTTACATTCATGTGATCGCTGGAAGTATTGCATTAGTGGTCTTCTGGTTGCCAATATTTGCTAAGAAAGGCGACAAAAAACACCGCCGATTTGGGCAGTTGTTTGTTAACGGCATGTACGCAGTGTCTATAAGTGGTGTTCTCATGACTTTATTTGTGCTGGTTGATCCCATTGGTGTGAGAGCACCGGAGAGAAACCTCGACATTGAACAAGCTTATAACCTGGCGTATCAAAATCGAGTTTTTGCGGGCTTTTTGCTGATGTTGTCTATTTTAGTTTTTAGCAATGTCAAACAGTCCGTACTGGTACTGAAAGTTAAAGCGCAGAGAGAATTACTCAAAACACGGTTTCACATTGGGACAATTATCTTCTTAGGTATGGTAGGCCTGGTCGTTGGATGGATTGGATTTAGTGAGCAATTGCTATTACTTCAGATTTTTTCAGTATTGTCGGTCTTAAATTCGATAGGGATGTTGCATTATATTTATAAGTCAAATCTCAAGCAGCGTGAATGGATTATCGCTCATCTGGGAAATATTCTTGGGGCGGGTATCGGGGCCTATACTGCTTTTTTTGCTTTTGGCGGAAGTCGCCTATTTTCAGAAATTTTGACAGGTAACTTACAGGTTATTCCCTGGATAGCGCCGGGAGTCATCGGTGTTGTTAGTTCTATTTACCTGACAAAAAAATACCAACAGCAATTTCGAGTGGCTTGAATTAGCTTACCCGTTGTTAGAACTCACTCATTTGAGCCAAAAATAAGAGGTTCCTTTACATGTCAAAGCCAACTGTTCGTACACACTTTCTGTTAATTTCATTTTTATTAGCGTCAATTATGTCGGCTTCTGCGGCCTGGGCCTCGTCGGCAATTGATGCCTTCGAGCAAGAAGACTATCCAAAGGCGAAAAAGTTATTTCGTTCTCATTCTGACAAAATAGAGGCCGATTATTATCTTGGTAGAATTGCTTTGATTGAAAAAGAACTGGACACGGCTGAGGATTACCTGGAGAAAGCGGTTGAAGCATTACCTGAAAATCCTGATTATCATTTCTGGTATGGATTGGTTAACGCACGCCAAGCGGCCAACGCTTCAATTTTTACTGCGCCAGGATATGCGTCCGATGCAAAAGCGCATTTTAAAAAGGCTTTGGCGATAAATCCGTCTCATGTAAAAGCCATGAAAGGCTTAATTAGTTTTTATAGTAATGCACCTGCAATCGCCGGTGGTTCCGATGAAAAGGCGCTTGCTATGGCTGATAAACTCTATGCAGTGGATGCTAAGGAAGGTCTAATTAGTAAAATTGCCATTTATCGAGAGCAGCAAGAGCTCGATGATGAATTAAAAATAGCGCAACAGCTAATGAACGATTTTCCAGACTCTCCAAGGGCATTGCTTAAAGCAGGCTTTGCCTATCAATATGCAAAACAATATGAGCGAGCGCTGGAGATTTTTGAAAAAGCAGTTAAAAAGCAAAATGAGGACGAAGCGAATTATTTAACTGGTGCTCTGTATCAAATTGGTAGAACGGCTGCGTTAAGTGAAAAGTACACTCAACGAGGGATTGAAGCTCTTAGGCGTTATCTTGAAAAAGATATCAGTTCAGATTTACCGAGCATCTATTGGGCAAAATTTCGGTTAGCGAGTTTATATCTGCGGCAGGGAAATAAGGAAGATGCCAGACAGTTGGCGCTGGAAGTTTCGAAGAATAAGGACGATGTGACTTTGGCGAAACGCGCTAAAAAATTATTGAAAAAGATTTAACGACTGAGAAAAATGATCGAGCGCTTGTTATTCGATAGTGTGATGTGAATAGATGACATGAACTAATCAGAATCAATCAAACTTTTTCTTAAAAAAGCGCCAACTGTTATTTCAGAAGGCGCTTTTAAAGTTTTATTTCTTTTTAATTCCTTCGATATGTAATTCCAGGTAAACGTCTGCAGAAGCTGGTCCTAAATCCATTGGTACGCCGAAGTCAGCCATGGTTATTTTGGCTTCGCCGCTAAATCCCGCTCGATAACCATTCCATGGATCTGGGCCTTCACCAATTTTTTCTGCATTAATCACGATTTCTTTTGTGATCTTTCTGATGGTGATTTTTCCTTTGACTTTTAATTTCCCATCGCCTAAATCTTTAACCGAAGTGCTGACAAAGGACGCTTCGGGGAATTTTGAAACTTCGAGGAAGTCAGCGCTTTTTATATGCTTGTCTCGTTTTGCGTGATTGGAATCAAAGCTGCCGGTATTAACGTGGACCTTGATTTTAGAGGCAGATACATTTTTGGCGTCGTAGCTGAATTTACCTTCAAATTCATTAAATCGGCCCGTTAGCCAAGAATAGCCCAAGTGCTTAACTTTTAAATTAATTGACGCGTGCGCGCCTTTATTATCAATTATGTACTCGGCGCTGGATGCCGCAGCGCTAACGGTCAGTAAGGCCGCGCCAAACAAAGCCTTCTTTAGCGTGATTAATTTGGTGTTCATCAATAGCTCCTCAATTAAATTATGCGTGTATTTTTTGCTATAACATTCTTTTCAGGGTTTCATCTTTATCAATAAAATGGTGCTTGAGCGCGCCTAATGTGTGAATAACGGCGATTGCAATCAAAACATAAGCTGACCATTCATGAATATCTCCGGCAATATCTTCCTGGTTATCAAAAGCGTCAAATAAAGGTGGAATTTCAAACAACCCGAAAACATTAATGCCTCGGTGGTCGGCAGTGGAAATCAGAAAGCCGGTGATAATCAAAATAAACATCAATAAATATAGGAGATTGTGTGCAATGGTCGCCGACCTTTTCTCCCACATTGCCTGCGAAGCAATAGGCTCAGGTTTACCCTGGGATAATATGACGATAAAGCGCGATATTAATAATATCGCGAAAAGTATTCCGAAACTTTCATGATAAAAGGGAGCTGTTTGATACCACTCGCTGTAGTAAGTGAGGTCTACCATCCACCAGCCAAGCGCAAACAGGCCGATAACAATGACTGCGCTCAACCAGTGAAAGGTCTTGCCAAGTGTCCCATAGGAATTTGGAGTATTTTTGAGCATTGAGAATTATTATCGATTATGAAGATCCTCAATATACTGCAAATTTGGTGATGAAATAAAGAGCTAACCCTCAGAATTGTCGAGTTTGTTTGCGACAGATACTGATTTTTTGGGGTTTAAGCCTAAGTGTTTATAGGAGTATTGCAGGTCTACCGCACGTCTTTTCATCTGGCATAAATCAGGTTTGACCCTGACGATTTTTAAGCGGTTTTCGTCAGTATCTTCTATTTCGACTCGAAAACTATCAAAAAATGTACAACCATTACTCACAGCGGTAATTGTGATAAAACCGTCTTTAAGTTGATAGTCTGTTAGCACTGCCATTTCTTCGCTTTGATGCGTAATTTTATTATTGCTGATAGCAGGTGTCAGGCTGCAGGAGAATTGACAGCACCCGATAGCGGTGGCAAATAAAATTTTATAAAGGTTCATTCCATCCTCTAAACTAAATAGCTTTTTGAGATTCGTCGTTGTTATTTAACTGAACACAAAAATATAACGCGCTCAGGTCTATTTATTTAGCTGAGCGTTAAGGCCAGTGATAATATGATCGCTATCGTTAAACTGATAACAGACACCAGGCCGCCCAGGCTTATTCGTTTACTTGTCATAATTTTCCTTTAAGCTAGGGCGTGTTTATCTTTCGTTCTTTGAGATTGCCGAAGTCATTTTTTTGTCCAGCAAGTGATGCGGCATCCCGACAAAAGATGAGCCATGTAGTCATTCTACAGGTTCAGCTTTTAACGCCGCTGGACGAAAAAATGGCTCGGCCCTACGGGTTGTGGCTAAAACTTTACTACTCTGCGTTGTTTGTCGCTTATTTAGAATGACTAAACTGCGCTCCGCACGTCGGGGTGCCGAACCACTTGATTAGCAAACTTTTAGCCGCAACAATCTCAAAGAACGAAAGATAAACACGCCCTAAATCTGTCCATTCAAACCAAGTGTATATTCCCACAAGAAACGTCTTTGAATTAGTAATATTCAGACATTTGTTAGTAAATATTGGACTATTTAACGCAATATTGGCTAATTGGGGTTAAATAATAAACAATTAGTCGTTCTATCATTAAAAATGCTGTTTGCTGAACCTTGACTGAATTTAACCCGGTTGTTTTGCACAAATGTGACTAAAATCAGATCAAATTTTGGTTCCTGTTTAACTCGTTAAGATGATATGGCCCCCAAGTAAGCGACTGCTTTTTACTTGGAGGGCTAATATTAGACTGTGTGTTTTACGAACTAGAATGTTATTTCTTTTGAATTTTCGAATGGAGAGACCATGACACTATCTTTGGTGCAGTAACGCGCTTCAGGATGTTTAGACTTCATCAACTCAACGATTTCATCGACTTGTTTTTTGGCGACATCAATCATTATCAGATAATAGCCTTCTTCTATTTTGTCGTGGAATGGCTTGAGTCTAAAGTTCTCATTTTGTGCACCGAATAATCCACCATGCCACGCACCAAACAGAATACCCGCTAAAAATATTCCAATGAGTATTTCAAATGGCACTTGTTTATCATGAATGGGAATCTGCGATAGAACCAAAGCGACGGTGAGTCCTATTGCTGTACCTTTTAATACTCCTATTTCGGCACTATGGATAAAATCTGTTTTTTGAAGCATGTTGGCGGAGTGAATGTGGCGTTGATAGAGTCCTTTATCGTTTTTGCTTAACACATGGAAGTCCCAGTCTGTGATTCCAGCAGCATGGATATCATGTGAAATAGATTCGGTACTATCAATATTTTTGGTGAGGAAATATAGTCGTTTCATTGTATTTCTCCGAGCAAAATAACACTTATTTAACGTCGATGAGTCGAAGTTTTAAGTGTTCATTTATCTATTACTAAATTAGTCTAATTTTCTTGACTACTCCATTAGAAAAGCTGATTAAGTGAGTTATGTGATTGAATGATATAAGTAGTTGGGCAAATATGACGAAGTTTGCTAAAAATGTGGTGTTGCTTGGTAGTTTACTATTGCCAGCGTATTGTCAATGTACCCTACTAGTTTCAGGAGTAGGAACGCTACCCAAAAACAGACTTCTTTTTACGACTGTAGCGATAGTGATCACTGTTGCAATACTAATTATTCTTTGTCTTTATAGTTTTATTGTTTATCGAACAAAAGTGCTAGCCCAGGAAAAAAGTAAAGAGATAGTTACCTCGAAAAATTGAGAAATTTGCGAATGTCTCCCATGAGTTCCACATATTTCTGACCCTGACTTTAAGGCCATTAGCACAAACAATAAAAGGCACCAAAAAGAGTCAGTAGACAATCGTTTTGAATTTTCATCAGATGCACTTGAAGAGCTCATTCTTAACTTATTTTCTAACGCAATTATATAACTGGAAGTTCAATTACCGTCGAGTCAACAATTTCCATTGTCCAGGATGGAGAACAAGGTGTTATCGTCGCGAAAGAGTAGACTCTCGATATTATTATTAGCGACGCCGTGATGCCAAAACTAGTTGGTTATGAGGTGACCGAGGCGCTTCCAAGAATCCAATCACATTCCCATCATTCTGTTAACAGCCAAAGGTGATAAAGAAAGTCGTTTGAAAGGTTGGCAAGAAAATGCGGATGAGTATTTAACCAAACCGTTTGACGTGGAAGAGTTGCACATACGAGTTAAAAACCTGCTTGATATTAGAAGCATTCTGAAAAAGAGGTTTGCGGAAAATCTATTTCAAGCTAAAGGCACGAAAACAGCTAGTAAGACTGTTCGGTCTCAGGAACTTTCCGACAAGTTTATTCAAAAGTTAGATGAGATATTAGAAAAACACTACACAGACTGTCAGCTAAAGGTCGGCGATATGGCGGCAAAAATCGCCATGAGCGAGAGACAACTATTCAGGAAATTAAAAAGTGTTGTTGACTTATCACCCACAGAATATATTCGAAGGTTTCGACTAGAGAAAGCAAAATTGTTATTAGAACAGGGTAAACCAGCAAGCTTCGCTTATCTTGAAGTTGGCTTTTCTTCGCAGAGTTATTTTAGTAAATGTTTTAAGGCTCAGTTTGGCTGCTTGCCATCAGAATATAAAGCAGGTATAGATTAAGAGAAATCACTATTGGTTTCTGCTTATGCAATGGTGCCTGCAAAACAGGCACCTTCGATTTTCATACAAATGGCTGATTAGCGTTTCAAATAACGCACACCAACCATTAGTAGTAAAAAGGATAATAAGAAGTTCAAAGAACCACCACCTCCACCAGATTTTGAACTAACCGTGATTTTAAACGAGGCATGCGATTCTGCTCCTTCGCTGTCTGTGGCAGTAATGACAAACGAGTGACTCCCACTATCGGAAATTTTCCCTGATAGACTTCCCGTAGAAAGACTTAATCCCGAGGGCAATCCTTGTGCTAAAAAGGTTGCTGGATTATTTTCAGGATCAATGAACAAACTATTTAAATCGATATTGACTTGTTCATCAACAGTAACCGTTATCGACGATGAACCCGATATTTTCGGCGCACCGTTAACAATGAAATTAACGGTTTCAGTTTTGTTGGCTCCTCGCTCATCTGTTGCAGTTACTTCAAGTCCAATTTCTCCATGGTTACTAAA
The DNA here is from genome assembly GCF_007004725.1 of Aliikangiella coralliicola. GTDB lineage: Bacteria > Pseudomonadota > Gammaproteobacteria > Enterobacterales > Kangiellaceae > Aliikangiella > Aliikangiella coralliicola. The sequence continues at coordinate 178,586 of NZ_ML660161.1, forward strand.
ATTCCCAACCAAAGTACCATTAGATAAGACTTCGAGAGTAGCTTCACTGCCTAAGCTCAGAACAAAATAGTCACCTTCAACGTCATCGTATAATGTCGATATATCGAGTGTGATTAATGCATTTTCATTCACAGCAATGGTATTCGTGGGATCTTTTAGTGTCGGTGCAAAATTATAATTGAGATCAAACGTAAACTTCGATTCCAACACACTATCGCTTGCGTTAATCGTGGCTTGATCAAAAGTTTCAATTGAGCCGTCAAATTCAATCGAAAATTTCTCTTCTCCGATTGATAAACTGGGTGGTAGTTCCAACTCAGTGAAATTGACTATGTCGCCATCCAGATCTTCAATAAAATCAGCTAATTCATGAGACTGTTGTTGTCCTTCATTCAAAGTAATTGAATGAACATTATCATTTGTCCATACTGGCGCTCTGTTTAAGTCGATATTTCCAATTAAACTCCAGCTATAGTTGGATTGATACCAAATCTTTTTTCCATCGAAACTCGCATTTTGAAAGTTAATTCGGCTTACCGGTAATTTGGTGTCGCTAAAAGATATTCTATCAGCGAAAGTCAGTGCGCCTTTCTCTTGATTAAACTTGTAAACATCGAAGTAAGTATCATATGAAAAAAGTATATGCCTTTCATCCAGGTTAATCGTTGAACTTGGTGAACGGGCTAATGGTGATATTGTCAATAGTTCGAGCTGACCATCGTTTAATTCAAATGCGAAGACATTGTCACCCTGAATATAGAGCTGTTTATTACCAACTTTTACTACTTTTCCGTTAGAACCAAGTCCGTGAATGTGTGTAGGTTCCGCCGCTGGTGTGATTTCACCATCGTTGATTGATAGTTGATACAAGTGGTCACTGTTATTTTGCAGCAGAAAAATTTCATCTTCCAGGGAAATAAAATCAACCGTATCAGAAATCCCTTCGTACCCTGCAACTAGGTCTACTAAATATTCTTTAAAAATAAGTGTGGAGTCTACCAATTCAAACACTGCGAGACGATCATAATTTGTTTTTGCGATCAGGTATTTGTTGTCAATCCATGTAAGTACTAGCTTGTTATTTGCAGAGAGGATCGAAAGCGTTTCATCATTTGATGTTGTATATTGTTCTTCTGTCAAAACAGTTAATTTTCGCGTCGTTTGGTCATAGTTGACGACGAGATACCGGTGAGGCTCAATAACCAGGTAAGTTGAATCATCCAGTTTGAAATGCGATGAATAGCCGTAATAGTAAGTATTGTTTTCGAGCGTTATTGCATCAACCAGCTCAAATTTCTTCGACTGACTGGTACTTATCAAGTTGAGTGAGTTCGAATGAGCCGTGAAAAACATATTCTCATCAACGGGAACGAAATAATTCCCCAACTTTTTGGTAATATGCTCTTCTTCTATGCTCGTTGTCCCGGCGTAGTTGAGGGTGTAGTCATTATTGAGTGTTATAATGCCGTAGTCGCGATCGTAGCTCAGTCTGACCAGAAATTTATCACTATCCAGCCCTTTTACAAATCTAAACGAATAAGAGCCTGTAAGCGCGTTAATGTCGGTGGATGACTTATGGCTAAAATTACCGTTATCATCGTAACTGAACACTTCAAAAGTGCGTGGATAGCCGCTAGAAGTAAAGCTAAGGGTGTGTTCTTTAAGCGTGATAAAGCTTGAACTTAAGTTATTAAACGCTGCATTTTTAGTGGTATTAACTAATGGTGTCAGGTTGCCCGATTCATCAATTTCAATGATTGTTAATCCACTATATCCTAAAATGAGAAGATGACCTGTTTTAGCATTATATTGTGCAGTACTAATTTGGCTTGATATTTCACTGTTATTACAGGTAATGGAGTCAACTAACCCAATGGTTCCATCCTCTTTTAACTGATAAGCTTCAACGCAGTTACGGTCAGACGCATAGTAATTGCTATAAACAATTGCCAGTATTTGATGTTCGGCGTTAATTGATGCATTGATTACTGAGTAGTCGGTGGCTCTGTCTCCGCTATGGCTTAAATTAAGTTCGCCGTTTTCGGCATTCACACTAAATACAGCCATACTCTGGTTATTTTCACCTAGCACTATTAGTTGGCTAGAGTCACTTGAAAGATGCAACTGAGCGCCATGATACCAGTAACCGCTGATAACATTTTCCAACGTCTGAGCTAGTTCTAGCCCGCTTTCTTTAATGTTATAGCGGTGCAGGTTAATTTTTCGGCTGCCTGTCTCAGGCTCTCTGGTGTAAACAAGCAAATAAAGTGAATTGTCGTCACTGCTTAGTTTGGCTTCTTCAATTTCGGTATTGTGCAGACCAATTTCGCTGGTTGTGAATTCTTCTTTTATTTTAATTGCGTCCCCATCAAGTATGTCTAGTAGAGAAATTGTGCCAGATGTGAAGCTAACAAGTCGTTTGTTTCCCTGAGAGAAGTTATTAGCGTTAAGCAAGGTCGGCAATTGGAATTTGTCAGACTCAAGTGTTAACGGAATATCGGCCTCGTAGTTAGTTTTCGCACTGATGTCACTCGTGATCTCTTCAAAATCGTATTTTGGTTGAATGGACGCGAAAACCGTCGAAGATAGTGATAAACAGGCTATCCCTAAAATTACTTTTAATCTCATTAAAAATTTCCTCTTTAAAATTCTGGAGTTAATCCATTTTCCTGGTGTTACAGGTGGTTGCTGATAAACTGGGTAGATTGTCTGTTAAATAGTGTTTTTGCAGATAGCACAAATCGGACAATCACTAATAAAAATCGGACATTTTGAGCTCAGAAATTAAGTTGGCTGATAAATCCTCGCCAAATATCAATACCCATCGTCCGCAAGGCAAAATCCAGAAATTCGCGAAAATATCAGATTAATACCTCTTTAGGGCTGCCCTTTTAATTTTTTAGGCTTAGTGATTGCGTCATTAATAAGAGTGGAATGTATAGTGGTAAGGCGTAAATGAACTTCCCTTTCTTAACATCACATACAACTTTTAATGTGTAATCTGGTAATTATTAGTGCTCCTACCAGTCTAAAACGGATGTGATTCTATTTTTATATTGCTAATGCAGCATTTTGTGTATTTTTATTTTGGAATTGTCAGAATTCAGGGTGGCTGATTTGTATAAGATTTTGTCTTAATGGATTGAAATATTTGGCTAATTTAATAGGGAATTTTGCTTTTTTTAATTAAAGAAACTATAAACATTAGAAGATTTATATCTGCTCTCTATATTAACCTGATAAATATTGTTTTTTAGGCGAAATAACGGCATGTTAGAGGGTGGGAGGAAATATGTTTCTTAAAGAAAAATACAGCGGTCACTTAGTTGAAGTGATTGATACTGGTGAGTTGTTTGACCCAGAAAAACTGTCATTACGCGGAAAGTACCAAATCGGTGAAGATGATCAGGATGAAGAAGTATTCTCAAAAACAAATTTAGAGTTTATGTCGGGTGAAGCACTTCCACGCTGTTGGTTAAATTGACTTCGATATTGCTTTTAAAGCAATTGTACTTTTTGTGAAAAAATTAAGCTGGTTAGAATAAAACAGAGGGTTGAACGCATTCTACTTTCCGGAGGATAAGATGCTATTAAAGGAAAAGTCGAGCGGTAATTTGGTTGAAGTTTTGTATTTAAGTGAGTTGTTCAGTTTATACGAAGAAGAACTACAAGGAAGGTATCAGGTGGGTGATGAAGTTTTGGTAACTGAATCATTTAAAAAGTCTGATTTGGCTTTTTCATCGGGAGAAGAACTACCTAAATGTTGGACTGATCCTCAATATCGGGCCAAAGAGCTTGAACTGTAGACAATAAAACATCGTTTACTCATAGCGCGGATATCGCGCCTGAAATTTTACTACCTTCAGAAATAGCACCAAGAGTTGGGCTTTGTTTCTTCACTTTTTGCTGTTAATTTCCAGTTTAAAAGCAGGTTTCGAGTAAAGAGTTCTGCTTTAATGGAATTCGGTTTGTCGAAGTATTACCCTGCGACTTGACGCTTTGAGTAGGCTCCGCTACTGGTTGCAATTCATAGACTTCCATCTCACAAGCCGAGTTAAAAATCACTTCATAGTGGGTATTTGCAATTGGAACAAATGCGTGAGACTGGTAATAACAAATATCAGTGCTGCTATCTTCCAAAAGTTTAGACAGGGATGCAGTCAAGGTGAGTGGCAGCTGAGCTGAAACCTGAACCTCCCTTACTATGGGCGTGCCATCGTTTATTTCCTGATGAAGTAGTACGCCTTGGTAGTTTTTATGACTGGTTGTTAGTGGCGGATTGACAGGGCATTGCAGCGTATCAAATGCCTCAACTGACAGTATGCGCCGTGATGCCGTTGCCGCCGGGGCTACAAAGCGAATTGTTGCGGCAGTATGTTCTGCTGGCACCTCATAGTTTTGGATCCCAATTGAACAAGCACTGAGACCACAAATACCAAAAACGCCAATAATGTAGTTGTAATTTCTGGTCATGGCTTTTCTTTAATTGATAACATAGCTGATCTCAATTTCACTTACTCTTTCAGGATACTTTACTCTAATTCACTTAATTGAATATGAACGAATTAGCATAATGCATTTTGTTTAATGTTGAGCTGTAAATCTTAGCTAGAATTCGGGCTCCTGTTTCAAAATTAGTTGTCAGTGAAAACAAACACCAGAGGGAGTATCAGATTTTGCGACTGTCAGTGGTTTTTTATTATTCTTTCCTGTTTCATTTTGAGTCAATTTGAGTAGATCGCTACTCTCCATTTCAGAACAATTTTCTATCAATTACAGGTAGCGAGTTGCTTAGATGAAACTATATGGAGAGCAAATCATGCGCCGAATATCACTGATTATCATCATTAGTAGTTTGTTTTTAACGGGTTGTTTATCCCATTCACGACAAGGTGTTTCCAGTAATCTTGTAAATTATCTCTACCCAGATGGAAAAAGACCTGATCACTCCAGCGATCAAATTCCCCATTTAAAATTGCCGCTTAGAGTCGGTATCGCATTTGTGCCGGAAACTCGCAGAGATATCGAGTTTTCGCTGACAGAGGCAGAAAAACACGATTTATTGGCTAAAGTTGCCGCGCAATTTAAAGGGCGAGCTTATATTGAGTCTCTCGACATAATCCCCGAACTTTATTTAAGACAGGGAAAAGGCTTCAATACACTGTCACAGATTGCCGCGCTCCATGATCTTGATGTGATGGCGCTAGTCTCCTATGACCAGGTTTCAATTACCGAGGAAAACTCCTTATCACTGGCATACTGGACAATTGTCGGTGCTTTCATCGTTCCCGGTGAGACCACTCAATCTCAAACTTTTGTAGACACTGCTGTGTTTGACGTAGCGACTAAAAAACTGTTGTTTAGAGCCCCTGGCGCGAACAGTCAAGACAGCAGCCACAATGCACTCGGTCAAATTAAGAAAAAACGCCGGCTTCAGATGAAAACTTTTAACGTTGCCGTCGAGCAAATGACCAAGAATCTAGACAAAGAACTAAGTGAGTTTCGTGCGAGAGTTAAAGAAGAAAAAATAGCAACGGTTAGCTACAAAAAAGGTTATTCCGGCGGAGGAAGTTCTAGCTGGTTTGGCTTAATTTTTCTCCTGTTATTAGTTCGCTTTTCTCGCCAAAAAAATTCCTGACAAATACCACTCAATTTTCTTCAAGCCCCGGATTATTGGGGCTTTAGAGAGTATATTTAGCTCTGATAGATAAAAGTTATAACAGCTGATTTTGGCTTATTTATTTATCTCTTCTGGTAAATATTGCATATCCAACCCAGTGTCGGTAGTGATAGTATCAAGGGTTCTCTGAAAGCTCCGTCTCGTATATTAAGAAGGATTTTCGATAGATGCATTTCAGGTTTTAATTTTAGGGTATTGCCGATTAGATCGTAGTTTTGCTAATCTCGCGATTTCGATAGTCGGCGTAAAGAGCGGTTGGGACGTGAAGTGAAGCTGCTTGGATTAAAAAATAACTATTCTATGGATTACAATAATGCGTAACAGAAGTCACATTCAACCACTTTCGGGTTCTTTTGCTTCAACTTTATTGGTTGCTATTTTCGCCATCTCTGGATTGTTTAGCTCAGCAGTCAGCGCAAAAAATGAACCTGCACCTGAAGTCAGCAAAGCGCTGCATCGGCATGCGACCAAACCACTTACGGAAATGGCCAAAACAATCGGGGAAATTAATCCTTCACGTAAGCGGAAACTTCAGGCGCGAGGTGAGAAAGTGCCTGGTGATGGCAGTGATTATGCTATCCCAAATCAGCCTTTTCCATTTAAGCTAAATAACCGGCATCGACAAAAATCGCAAAATTCGCAAAAAGATGGTGCCAGACAATCGAAGGCCGCCGCTAAAGTTATTCCAGACCCAATTGTTAGCTTTCCTGGTATACCCAATGTAATGGCTGCTGTTCCGCCCGATACTAACGGTGATGTTGGTCCTAATCACTATGTTCAGAGTGTTAATACTGCGCTGGCTGTTTGGGATAAGCAAGGCAATCAGTTATTAGCACCTGTGGCGCTTAATTCGCTATGGAGCGGTTTAGGTGGGTTGTGTGAGTCTACTAACCGCGGTGATCCAATTGTTCTTTATGATTCTATGGCTGATCGCTGGCTAATTAGCCAGTTCGCCTTTAATGACGCGATGACTGATAACCGCCAGTGTATCGCGATTTCCCAAACGCCAGATCCAACTCAAGCTTATTACGTTTATGATTTTGAGTTCGACAATGTAAAGTTTAACGATTATCCGAAGTTCGGCGTGTGGCAAGACGGCTACTACATGAGCGTTAACCAGTTTATTGGCAATAACTATGCGAATGTGGCTGTTGTCGCTTACGAGCGAGAAGCCATGCTAAATGGTGCTTCGGCGCAACAAGTCAAAATTGACCTGACGGAATCATTCCCCAAACTATTTTCAATTTTACCAGCGGATCACGATGGTGTTATTCCAGCACCGGCCGACTCACCCAATTATTTCTTTGCCGTTCTTGATGACTGGTTTCATGAAGTTCCGGCGGATGTTATTCAGGTATTCAAATTTGTGGTCGACTGGGAAAACCCTGCTAGTTCAACGTTCACTATGGCACAGGAAATGCCGATCGCCGCGATGGACATGAATATTGAGACTTCAGAGATTGTGCAACCTAACGGTGTAACGCTCGATTCTTTAAGAGGTTATGCGATGTACCGCCTGGCCTATCGAAATATGGGCGATTATGGTGCTTTGGTTGTTAACCATAATGTGGACGCTGATAGCGCGGGCCAGGCTGGCATTCGTTGGTATGAAGTGCGAATCGACAATAGTTCTGGTGACATCTCATTAAATCAGCAAGGCACTTTCGCGCCAAGTGATGGCGTTGATCGATGGATGGGCAGTATTGCCATGGACGCAGTTGGTAATATTGCTGTTGGTTACAACGCAACCAGCAACCAGCTTCATCCATCTGTTTATTACACTGGTCGACTTTCAACTGATCCTGCAGGTGAACTTTCGCAGGGCGAAGGCGTTATCGTTGCTGGAACTGGTTCTCAGGGTAATGTAAATCGAAGTCGCTGGGCTGACTATAGTAGTTTAAGTGTTGATCCTTCTGACGATTGTACTTTCTGGTACACCAATGAATACTATAAAGCTGCTGACGACAACACGACTAATTGGGCAACGCAAATTGGTAGTTTCAAATTCCCCAACTGTACTGCGCTGCCTACCGGTTTTGTATCTGGTAAAGTGATTGACGCGACGACTGAGCAACCTGTTGTTAATGTCCGTGTCACTGCTGGTGCATTGGCAACTCATACTGACGCTGATGGTAACTACTCACTTCGCCTTCCTGTTGATAGTTATGAATTAACTTATGATAGTTATTGGTATCAAGCGAGTAGCGTCAGTAATGTGGCTGTCGCAGAAAATGAAACAACAGTTCGTGACATTACACTGAATAAAGCACCGACTATCGCTGTGACTGGCAAAATTACTGACGGAAGCGGTCAGGGCTGGCCCCTTTATGCGAAAATTGAGATTGATATTCCCAATAATCAAGATCTCGATATTTATTCCGATCCCTTTACCGGCCAGTACACCGTCGATCTAGTGCCCAATATTGCTGTGCCTTTTATAATTGATTCTCAAGTGATTGGCTATGCTGAAAAAACTGAGACAATTACACCTGCTGGCGATGCGCCTGTAACGCAAGACTTTGATTTAAAAATAAATGTTAATGCCTGTAACGCGCCAGGCTATAAAAGCAATGGTCTATTCCAGAATTTTGACGGCGATTTCATTGCCGATGGTTGGCAAAGTGTTGATGAGAATAGTAGCGGGCAGTCGTGGGGCAGCACTACGTCTGGCCGAGATAACGTCACTGGTGGTGAAGGCGAAGCAGCACTGATCGATAGCGATGCTGCAGGTAGCGTGACCATTGATACTTCGTTAGTTTCACCAACGCTGGCTGTCGCCAGTCTTAATGGAACTACATTGAGCTATCTGGCTAATTTCCAAACTTCTTCAGCCAAAGACAATTTTGACCTGGATATTCGCACCGATGACAGCGAGCGCTGGCAGAACATTATTGCCTGGACAGGTAATCATGGAGAGTTTGCTGGCCCGGGTGAACTCGTTAATCTGGATATTGCTTCACACCTTGATGGTGTCACCAATTTTCAATTGAGATGGCACTATTACAATGCTGACGATGAATGGTTTGCCCAGGTAGATGATGTTTCACTTGGCCACACCTGCGTCACTGATGGAGCTGGTTCATTGGTGGCTGGTTATATTACTGACGCTAACACCGATGGAGCCGTTGTCGGGGCGACAATTAACGCGAAAGGTAAAGCAACTTCACAATCAACCAGCGGAGATTCAGCCGTTGCTGACGGAATATATTTTGTTTTCGCTGATCAAAATACAACCGAAATGAGTGTGACCAGTAGTAACTATGCGGATGTTTCAACAGATGTCAGCCCTGTCGCTGGTACCTTAGTTCGAAAAGACATTCAGTTATCAGCCGCGCTAATCGAAATCGCACCTAATCCGATAGAAGTCAGCGTAGCCGCGGGTCGTATTTCAGAACAAACGATTACTATTACCAATAGCGGTAGCGCCACCGGTACATACAGTATCAGTGAAATCAACGCTGCGCCGGATTCTGCTGCCATCAGTCAACTCGGCCGATTCGACGTAGGATTGCGTTATAGCGGGCCAAAAGATATGTTGAAGTTAAATGCCGGCCATATCAGGGATTATCGACCGCCTTATGTGGCACCTATGGCCCCTGGGGATGCCACTGAAATGATTGATGTAGGGAGAACTGGTTTTGCCTTTGGGGTTGGGGTCGATCAACACCGTGATAGTCTTTGGTTCGGTAGCGTTAGTGCACTTGATCTTGGTGGTGATGATCACATTCACCGTTATCAGCTAGATGGCGTTAAGACAGACGACACTATCGATGCGTCTTCTATTCTTGACACCGATAATGGTTTTGTCGGAGACCTCGCATTTAACTCTCGCACTAACATGCTGTGGATTAGTGAAGTCGATGACGAGTTTTGCATTCATGAAATTAACCCAGAATCACTAGCATTTACTGGCAATAAAATTTGTCCAGAAGGGCTTTCCGTGAGTCAACAAGGGCTGGCTTATGACCCTGTTACTGACACTTTTTTCAGCGGCTCATGGAGCGATTCTGTTGTGCATCGGTTTAGCACACAGGGTGAATTATTAAGCTCGATTAACACTGGTTTAGCTGTTGCCGGTTTAGCCTATAATCCAGCGTCGGAACGCTTGTATGTCAGCGTCAATGCGGAAGCGCCCGAGCTTGATGTTGCTATTTTGAATGTTTCTGATTATTCCGTTGTTGGTGGATTTAATGTTCTTTACGATCTTGATGAAGATGGTACTGCAGAAGATGCCATGGACGATTTGGCTCAAGGAGGATTGTCAATTAACTGCGATGGTTCGATCTGGATGGTTGAGCAAAGTAAAAAACTCGCTTTTAAAATTGATACCGATGAGCCCGGTGCCTGTTTGTGGGGAGAAGTGTCGTGGTTGGGGGCATCAGCTTCTGGAGAACTTGCAGCCGAAGCCAACGAAGAAAAGAGTATCGTACTTAATTCTTCAGAGGTTGAAGTAGGGACTTATCAAGCACAGTTGTTGGTGGATAATAATTCACCCTATGGAAGCTTTACTGTCCCTGTCACACTGAACGTCACCGCCCCTCAATATGGAACGCTCCAATTTTTAGTGACTAATGCTGAAGTCGACGAAGAACAAAATCTAGAAATAACGGTCGAACGAACCGGTGGTGCAGACTTTGCTGTTAGCGTTGACTACACCACAGTTGACGGTACGGCTGTAGCGGGGACTGAGTACACTGAAACCTCTGGAACGCTTAATTGGGTAGATCTGGATGGTGAAGCAAAAATCATTACTGTGCCGATTACAACGGTTGATAGCAATAAGTCATTTTCAGTTGAGTTATCGAACGTTCAGGGCGGTGCGGTTTTAGGTGAAAATACTAAAATCACACTGGCAGTCAAAGACAAACCAAAAGGAAGTGGTGGGCTCGGTTTCGTTGCAATTAGTTTGCTTATCGCCATTGGAGTATTCAGAAGACGAATGCTTCATAAAAACTAGAACATAGAATAATTGGATTGTAGGTTGGGTTAGCTGAGCTTATTTTCATTCAGTGTAACCCAACCAAAAAGTTCAGCGTTTTAAAATTCACGTTGAATCTGGTATCGAATAAAAATAAATTATTAGTGAAAGACATTGGCTTTCACTGTTTTTAGAAAAGGAAATAAATAAATGATAAAAAAGTTTTTTTGGGGCGCCTGTGCATTAATGTCGTTTAGCGCAATGGCTGAAAGACCTTCGTTCACTTTTGTTGAAGTCGGTCAAACAGAACTAGAGCACGAGGTGGTTGACGGTGATTTTACTGGCTACGATTTTGAAATTAGTTATGAGTTAAAAGACTTCTTTTACCTGTCTGGAAAAGTTATTTCAACGAGTGATGGAGATCTGAAAAACGAAACCAAATCAATTGGTATTGGTTATCAAGAACTCATTTTTACTGACACTGTCATGTACATTCAAGCTGACGCTGTTGGCGTCGTATTTACCAGACCAAATGCCGGTGAATTTGATGAGCAAGGTAATCAGTTTACTATTGGTCTTAAAAGTAACGTCACCGACTGGTTTGAAGTTGATGTCGCCGTTAAGCGATTAGATGCAGGTGAAGTTGATGCGACCTTTGGTGATTATCGAATCGATTATGGTTTTGTGGGTTTAAACTTTAAAGTATTTGATGAGTTTTCTATTTATGCCAATTATCAGGAAGAGTCTGATAGCAAACGACAGTCTGTTGGATTCCGGTACGACTTTTAACTCAAAATAAACCTTATTAAGTCTATATTGACAGAGTGCCTAGTATTAGGCGTCTTGAACTGGACACTCTGTCTTCGACCCTCTCGCGGTAGAAAAAAATCACATCACACAAAGCTAGTTTGACGCGTTTCGATCAAGTTAAAACTTCTAACGGCAATTGACTGCTCAAGTCGATATTGCTATCGCTTCCATTCATTTTATTGGTACTGCATTAACAACTCGAATCCTTAAATTCAATTAGGTTTTATAAGGCCAGTTGGGGGTAAATGCAATCCGATTATTAGTTTGTTTTGTAAGGTTTTTAAGACCTAAATTTAGCGTTTATTTTTTACCGATTTAATTTTTTATAACATCGTAATGTTTTTTGCTAAATTATTGATTTTTGAGATGTTTTTCTATTTGATGAATAAAAAACATGAATAAAAAGTCAAGCTGATAGTTCAAAAAATTATCGGTAATAGTAACGGGTGGTCCGGTAAATATTACCCATTAAATTAGATATTCCTAATGATAGCATCCGTTACGTCTGCGCAGAGTTTACAGACAATGGACTTATATAAAAGAAACTATCAATAGGAAAATCAAATAATGAAAAAAGTGACAACAATTGGACTTGTTGCTTTAAGTAGCGTTTCAATATTTGCTAACGCAACAGATAATGTCAGCATCAAAAAAAGTGTGACAATGTCTGCACCAGTTAAGGTTTCAGAGCCTTTAAGGGAACTAGCAAAACCTCTACCTACTTTAAGTAAAGAGAGAAAATTCAAGTTAACATCTGCAGGAAAAGAAGTACCCGGATACGACAAAGTTTGGGAAGTTCCAAATCGTTTCCCTTTTAAAGATAAAGATTACAAATTGCCGGAAGGATTCGTTGATCCTGTCGCGCAAACTAGCTTAAAGAAAAGTAAATTTAAACGACAGGCACCAGAGCTTGGTGTCAGTTTTGATGGCGTTGGTAATGTTACCGGTGCTGTTCCACCAGATACAAACGGTGACGTTGGTCCTAACCATTATGTTCAAACGGTGAATGTTGCTTTAGCGATTTGGGATAAAGAAGGAAACCAGCTAATGGCACCTGCCGCCGTCAACTCTCTTTGGAGTGGATTCGGGGGAATTTGTGAAACCAACAACAACGGTGATCCAATCGTACTTTATGATGGTGCTGCTGATCGTTGGATGATTAGCCAGTTCGCGCTTAATGGTACAGATAACCACCAGTGTATAGCGGTTTCTACAACCGGCGATCCAACCGGTTCTTACTATCTTTATGATTTTGCCTATGGCGAACTCATGAATGACTACCCGCATTTTGGCGTGTGGACGGACGGTTACTACATGGGAGTTAACCAGTTTGATTCAACGGCTGGTTTCGCCTGGTCTGGTGGTGGTGTTGTTGCTTATGAGCGTGAAAAGATGCTCATTGGTGCGCCAGCACAACAGGTCAAGTTTGATATGAACGGTGCTACGCCAACAGTTTATACGCCGATGCCGCTTGATATCGATGGCATTACGCCGCCTCCAGCTGACGCTAACCAATATTTTATCTGGTCTAGCGGAGATTCTGGTGAACTTGATCGACTGCATGTTTGGGAATTTGATGTTGATTGGGATAACACCAGTGCTTCAACCTTTACACCGGTTCAAACGGTGAGCGTTACGCCATACGGCGGCGCGCCGGCAATTACTCAGCCGAACGGGCAGGCACTTGATTCGTTGAGCATTCGTTCAATGTTTAGAGCGGCATACCGAAACTTGAACGGCCAGGGTAAGATTGTCTTCACTCATAATGTTGCTGCACCGGCTGGTCAGGGTGAAACTGCCCTGCGTTGGTATGAGATCGATGTTGATCAATCTCAAGGAACTGTCGCAGTTGCGAATGAAGGTACTTTTGCTCCAGACACTAATTCTCGATGGATGGGAAGTGGTGCCATGGATGTTAATGGAAATGTTGCTTTTGGCTATAGCATTGCGAGCAGTGCAATGGTGCCATCGATTGCTGCTGCTACTCGATTAGCAACCGATCCAGCTAACACGTTAACTGACGAAATCATGCTTCACAATGGTGAAGGTTCTCAGTCTGGCGCGAGTCGATGGGGAGACTACTCAAGTTTGAGTATTGACCCTGAAGACGATTGTACTTTCTGGTTTACCACCGAATACTACAAGACTGACGACGATGGTTCGACTGCATGGTCTACCAGAATTTCTTCTTTTAAAATTCCAACCTGTAGCTCAGGCCCGCGCGGTGAGCTTACCGGTAAAGTAACAGACACGACCTCTGGTGAGGCGATTGCAAACGCAACTATCACAATCGGGCTTTTCACTACAAAAACTGATTCTGAAGGGAACTACAGGGTTACGTTACCTGTTGGAGACTATGATGTTTCCGGCTCAAAATATGGTTGGGTTACTTCTACTGCTGCTGCTTCAACGGTGACAGAAGATGAGACGGTTACTAATAATATTACACTAGAAGGTGCTACACCTGTGGTTGTTTCTGGTAAGGTATCTGATGGTGGCGGCCATGGTAATTCTCTATATGCGAAAGTTTCAGTTCGTGTTCCTGGAGATACCCTCAGTACCTATACCAATCCTGAAACGGGTGCGTACTCAATTTCGTTATTTGAAGGAACAACTGTCAGTTTCAGCGCTGAAGAAATCAGAGTGGGTGGATATCTAAAGTCTGAATCAACTGACGTATTACCAACTAACGAAACGAATGCTCAAAAAGATCACACCGGCGTTAACTTTGAATTAACACCTAATTCAAACTGTACTGCACCGGGTTATGCGTTCGATTCTGTTGACGGTTTTTACGAAGGCTTTGATGTTTTCCCTGCAGCTGGTTGGACTGTCACTGATCATTCAGGTGAAGGTGTAGTCTGGTCTTCATATGTTGGTTCTGGCAGAAATATTTCCGGTGCGCAAGGTGAAGCGGCATTTGCTGACTCTGACGCAGCGGGCCCAGGAGTTAATGCTGACACATCGCTTGTTTCTCCAGTGATTAACGTCGTTGACCGTGAGAATTATATTCTTGAGTTTGATGGATACCTCGCAACCTGGACTGGTCAGGATGATGTTGATATTGATGTGAATGTTGATTCCGCCGGTTGGACAAATGTTGGCAAACTAAGTAAAAGTGCTTCGCTTGATAGCTATGCATTAGACATCACTGATTTGTTAACAGGGGCGACAAGCTTCCAGGTTAGATTCCGTTACTACAATGCTAACTGGGAGTTCTACACTTTAATTGATAATGTCCGATTTATCGCACGTACCTGTAATATGGTTGCGGGCTCAATGCTTACTGGTTACGTTACAGATGCAAATACAGGCACAGCTATTAATGGCGCGTCTATTTCGATTGACGGAAATGCGGTAACCGCTTCTGTTGCAACAAGCGAAGACGAAGCAATTAATGACGGTTTGTTCCAGGTTTTTGTTTCAGATAGTGCGACTAGTATTGAAGTGGCAAAAGAAAAATATGTCACGGCCACACCAACTTCAGCGGATATCGCGTTGGCGACACCTGTCAGTTTGAATGCCGGCATGATAAATACTGATGAAGTCACTTTTGGTGTAACTGAAGGACGAGCTCTTGACAACTCAACGCTGACAATCAGCAATGTTGGAACCGCCGATGCATCGGTATCTGACTTATTGCTGATTAAGGGTGGTCAAAATAACCTGATTCACGGACCTTTCCATCCTTCTACTCGTCACTTTGGACCAAAGGATTTGAACAATCTTGATACGGCGAAAATTCGCCACTTCCCAGACCATAAATTGGCAGAAATCAAATCTGTTGAAGCAAGCAGTGTCTTCGCAACGGATCTTACCTACGGCTGGAGTATTTCAAGAAACCGTACAACGGGTGAATTCTGGGTTGGTGATCTACAAGCCGGTGGTGCTCTTGCTGATGCTGTGTGGAAGTTCGATGCAGACGGAACGCGAACAACGACAAATGTTGCTGTTGGTTGGGGTGGTTCATTCCACGCGGGTTCTGCATTTAATCAACGTACCGGATCACTTTGGATTGTTAATGTTGGCGGTGACAACTGTATCCATGAAGTTGATATTGAAGCGTTAGAAGATACTGGCAATACTATTTGTCCAGCCTTCGGTACTTCACAACGTGGATTAGCCTACGATCCAATAACCGATACTTTCTACTCAGGTTCCTGGAACGATGGAATTATTCATCAGTTCACTATGGACGGCACAATTATTCGTTCCGTTAATGTTGGACTTTCAGTTGCTGGTTTAGCTTACAACGCTGAAACTGGACATTTATTTGTCAGTATCAACAATGCCGGTGACAACTACGATGTGGTAGCTGTTGATGCGATGACTGAAGGTATGGACATGCTAGGTGGTATCGACGTTCAGTTCGACTTAGATGGTGATGGTTACCCCGGTAACTTAATTACTAGTCAGGCTGGTCTTGATATCGATTGCGACGGTAACTTATGGATTGTTGATCAAGCACAACAATTAGTCATCGGTTTTGCATCTGGAGAAACTGGTGCGTGCGAATGGAACAATGTTCCGTGGATGACCGCTGCGTCGATCGACCCTGTGACTCTTGCTGCAAGCGAGACTGCAGAGTCTGCATTGACCTTCGACGTTGCGAATCTAGCCGCAGGTGATTATGAGGCTACCATCGCTTTCAAACATGATACGCCTTACAGTGTAAGTGCGATTCCGTTGAAAGTAACAGTGAATGAGCCAAGCTACGGTACTGCGCAATTTGCAGTGACTCATGTTGATGTCGATGAAGAAAAAAATGCGGTACTTTCAGTTGAGCGTGTTGATGGTTCTGATTACGCAGTTAGTGTTGACTTTAACACTATCGATGGTTCCGCTATTGCCGGCGCTGATTACACTGCAACTTCAGGGACTTTGAACTGGGCTGATGGAGATACAGCAGCGAAGACAATTAGCGTTCCCACCTCGGCACTTGATGTACATAAAACATTTACTGTTATCTTGTCTAATCCTCAAGGCGGTGCGGCAGTTGGTGCCAAAACAGCGGCAACTGTAACTATTATCGACCAGCCAAAAAGCGGTAGTGGTTCGTTTGGGGCTCCTTTACTCATGTTGTTTGTTTTGACAACACTTTTCAGAAGAAGAAAAGTGAGCGTTAAATAAAGCATATTGGGTAAATTCTTTGGGGAGAATTTCTCCCCATTGAATTTTGTTATTACTAAACAGGTATTAACCGAAACGAAAGTGGTATGCGCTTTCGTTTCACTATTAACAAAAGGAAAACTAGCGATGAATAAAAAAATTCTGATCGCTGCGACACTATCGGCGCTGTCTTTCGGGGCGAACGCAGAGCTACCATCATTCAATTTTGTTGAAGTTGGAACGACTACTCAAGAACACGATGCAGTTGGTGGCGATCTGGGAGGATTTGAATTAGCCGGTTGTTACGAGTTTGACCAAAGTCTTTATCTAGCTGGAAGTCACGTATTAACCAGTGATCGAGGACTCGACCTGAGTACTTCGTCATTGGGAATTGGTTACCAGTATGGTATTGCAGACAGCACGTTGCTATATACGCAGTTAGACTGGGCCAGAGTTGTGATGGAGCGAGATAATGCGGGTAAGTTTGATGAACCAGGTTATCAACTGAGTGTTGGTGTGCGTAGTCAGGTTGCTGATTCGGTTGAGCTTCAAGCTGCAATAAAGCATTTAGATGCGGGTGAAGTTGATCCTACTTTTGGTGATTACAATCCAACTTTTGTTGTATTGGGTGCTAACTATCAATTTGATAACGATATGGCGGTTTATGCCGGTTATGAAAATGAATCGGATAGTGATCGTTATTCCATTGGATTTCGATACGAGTTTTAATTTGATAGTAAAGTTCGCTTAGTGTCGATGCATTTTGCGTCGACATTGACTACGCTGAATTATCAAGATAAGTCAGCGTAGACTATTCAATTATTAGCCCTTTTCTCAACATGTTTCGTTATAATAGAAATAGCTAACATCAACGTATCTGAATGATTTGTCAGATTTGGGTCAATAGTCTTTATGAAAAAAATTCTCACTGTTGTAACTGTTTCTCTATTGTTTGTGATAGGTTGTTCTGTGACCGATCAAAATAAAGAGCAGGCTGAAAACGCCAATCAAACTATGTCTGAAAAAAAAGACGACAAAACTGCTGAAACGCCTGCCAAGTCGGTGACTACTGATGATCAGGCTACGCCGCAAAATCAGACTGATCAACCACAAGTGTCCACCTCAAGCTCGCAAACCTCCAGACCCTTATCTGAGTCTTCTGGTAACGCTAAAGACAATAAGTTTGATGAGCTTTATGTTGTGCCGAATCGTTTTCCTCTAAAGGATAAAGAAGGGCAAGATAAAGAAGAGCAAAAGAAAAAAGTAGAAGAGGACAGCAAAAAAGAAAAGAAACCGCCTCAATAATTTTTGCGAAAATCAAAAAGACAAAGGAGCTAAGATAGCTCCTGAAGTTTCTCTCTAAGTTCATCAATTTCCATTTGCATTAAAGCCACCTGTTCCTCCAGTGCGCTGAGTCTATCAGAATCTTGTACGGAACTGCCTGTAGATTCTGGTTCGGCGATTTGAGCGACACTCTCTTCCTGGTCACCGAACAAATGAGCGTACCGGGATTCTCTCCGGCCTGGCTCCCGCGGCAATTTGACCACATAGGGACCATTATCAGATTCGCTCAGTTTGTTAAGCAATGCCTCAGTTTCTTGCACGTTATCAAACTGGCACAATCGATTGGTGCGAGTACGTAATTCTCCGGGAGTTTGAGGTCCGCGCAAAAATAGCACGCAGATGACTCCGAGCTCTTGAGCTGAAAATTGCAGATCACTAAATTCAGTGTTACAGAATCGGTGTTTATATTTCGGTACACGGCTTGAGGCACCTGATTGGTTCATGATCAACCGTTTTTCATTTAACGAATCAAGGGTTTCCTGTACCTCCGTTTCTGAAAGAGATAGCACTGGATCTCGGTTACTTTTCTGATTACAGGCATTGGTCAGTGAGTTAAGGGAAAGGGGATACTGGTCTGGCGTGGTTATTGATTTTTCGATCAGACAGCCGATAACTCGAGTTTCTAATTGTGATAGTTGCATTGATATGATCTCACTCCATTGTCGAATTGATTTATTCTAACCTAAAAATTCCATTTTAATCACTTATAAGATCACTCATCTTTACTGGTTAGTGGGAGAGAAACACTAAACCTCGCTCCTCCCATTGGGCTGTCACCGACAGTCACTTCTCCTTCGTGCTTTTCGACAATTTTTTTGACAATGGCCAGTCCTAAACCTACGCCGCCTGAATCTCTTGAACGACTGGGGTCGAGGCGAGTAAAAGCTTCGAAAATTCGTTCACGCTTGCCGGGAGGTATGCCTATCCCGTCATCGTCAATAACCACGGTGATTTGCTCTTCGTCTCCATGCAAAGTAATGTTGACTCGGTTTTTGGCGAATCTCGCCGCATTTCTCAATAAATTGATGAATGCTCTTTCTAATAACCGTCGGTCAGCAACTAATTCGATATCGGCGAGATCATTAAGAATACAAAACTCTTGTTGGGTGTAAAGGGATTGCAGCCTGGCAGTTATGGTGGTGATTAAGTCGATTGGATAAACGGCTTCATAATTCAAAATCATTTTGCCGTGAGAAAGTCGCGAATAACTTAAAATTTCTTTGATCAAGGCTTCCAACTCATCAATAGAGTCGTGCATATCCTTAATGAGTTTACTGTCTTCCGGCGACTGGTTACTATCTTCAACCAACTCTAATGCAAAACTGAACCGTGCAATTGGGCTCCTCAACTCGTGCGCAACCGCGTGCATTAAATCTCTTTGGTCGTTAATGATCTGATGGTTAGTTTGCTCAATATCTTGAATGTAATTATCAAGAACGATGAGTTTTTTCGCGATTATTTGTAGTACATCCTGAACGCCCAGCATCTCATGAGATAAGTGCTGTCGTTCCACTAAGCTGGATATTGCGTATTCTATTTTTTTGCTTTTTAATCTGAATAGATAAAAGTGAATGCCTGCAGTGATCCCATTGACTAATATGATGAGGAAAATAAAAAACGGTTGGTAGGAAGTTGTTTCCATGTAGAGCGGATCGAGCGGCCCAATTTCTACAATTTGCTTTTCGTCAATCTTGACATAGGCACTTGGGCCCATGCCAGAATAGAGGTCGATAATATAATCAGATTTATTCAACTCTGACAGAATATCAGGGTCAACCTGCAACTCTTCTAGTGCCCATATTTGCGATGGAATATTTTGTTGGCTTGCCCACCGATTAATGATCGAGGTCTTATCTTTCAGGATACTCTCACTCGATTGGTCACCATTAGTTTCCCTGGCAACACTGCTGCTGGAAAGCTCACTTCGTAAGTCGAGCGAATATTGGCGAAGCTGATCTCGAGATTCCGTTAAATAGTTTGACTCCAGGCTAGAGAGATAATAATTATCATAGGTAAATATCAGTATGTAATTGACAAGCGCAAAAGACAAAAAGATTTTTATATAATGATTCATAGACGAATTGAATTAATCGGCTAATATATAGCCCTGACCTCTAACGGTTTTTATTAGTTCGGGATGTTTCGGATCATCGCCGAGTTTTTTTCTTAATCTTGACACGCGAATGTCGATATTTCTATCAAGCCCATCATATTCCAGTCGAAATATTTTTTTATGTAATTCTTCACGATCGGTAATTTGACCTTTTTGTTCGGCGAGCAGCCATAACAGGTCAAATTCAGCAGCCGTTAATTCAATCTCCCTGGTGTTAACCCAGACTTGCCTTTTCCCGGCGTCAATTTTTAATCGCCCCGCTAAAATGAGCTGTTCGTTTTCGCTGAGATTATTTTCTATTCTTTGCAATGAAATTCTCCTCAAGTGAGCACGAATATGCGCCAGAAGAACTCGTGGTTTGATTGGTTTTCCCAGATAGCCATCAGCCCCCATTTCAAGACCGGCCACCTCATCAATATCGTCATTGAGCGCTGTTAACATCAGAATTGGGCCAGGATAAGAATCTCTGAGCTTGCGACAAACGCTCAGCCCATCTAGCCCGGGTAACATGATATCCAGAATGATTAATTGAGGCGCGTGTTCAGATACTGCTTCGATCGCATGAAGCCCATTCACTTCATGGTGTACTTGAAATCCATTCTTGGTTAAAAAAGTAATCACCAGTTCTGCGAGTTTAACGTCATCTTCAACGAGTAAGATTGGCGTCGGTACTTCTTCTGACTGGTTTGGCTGATTGTCCTGTTGCATATTCTCTAATTAAATACCGCTATATTGTGTTTCATAGGCACCTTTATTAAACGTGTCAGTTCTAAAGGTGTTCGTTATTACTAATTGTGACACTCGTTCTCTAATCGCTGGATCGATTTGAAATTGAATGGTTTTTACAAAAGGATTGCTCCTGCACTGATCCTGCTTCAATCGAATGACCGAGATGTTGGCAATACCAAGCTTGATATGATTATAGTCCAGTTCAAAGTGACTTGTTTTAGTGCATCCAAAACTCAAGACTTTAACCTCTAACTGATCTGCAGAAGTGTTAATTCCATATAAAATCGCTTCTCGGCTCTGATAAACTTCTGCGTTTTTTGAGGTCGAATCTGAGGCTGTGGTGCACATCCCACAAACGAAAAAGAGAATCATAATTAATGATATGCGTCGCATCTTTTTCCCAGTTAAAAAAGCGGCAAAATATTCTCAGGAATATATTTGCCGCAATCATTATCAGGTTAGGAGGGTGATCCGTTTTCCTGATAACAACAGGCAAACTAAGTGTAATCTGCCTGAACTATCACTGCTATGTGCATAGTTTGGCCCCCCCAGGGCACAATCAATGCTGGTCTATTATTACTGGAAGCCTATGTAGCTTCCGTTTGAGTTTTGTAGCTTTATGTAACAATCAGAAGTTTTCTAATTACTCTGTTGGTGCGGCGTGTTGGTTTCTGGCGGGTTTGAAGATAAGAATCTTACCTTCTATTTTGATAGAGAAGCTCAAAGTTGAGCCAATTCAAGTTGGGCTCTGTGATACAAAGCCCAGCGCCAAACTTTGCAAAAATTGGGTTCGCAAACTTCTAATTTAAGAAGCTTTTTCCTTACCGATTTGGGAAAGTTCGTCGGCTTGTTGACGAGATATTTTGTGAATCGACTTAATAAAACACCTCTGCTCAGGAAATGTGAGCGGAAAAATCGAGTCAAATTTAGCGTTGAGAGAGTTTCCTCTGGGTTCAACGCCGATCCCGTTAGAAAAATGTAAGTCAATACAGCTATTTTTCAGAGTGATCAAATAAGGCTTGTTAAGTGCGGTCGAAAGTATCAAATGCTCTTTATTCAGATAGCGCCAGCCGTAAAATTTAAAAGCGGTGATCCTGTTGAGTTCATCAAGCTTGTTTTTGTCGATATATTCTTTATAAGCGACTGATTTTTCTGCATTTGACATGGTGGCTGTGGCGCAGGCGGACAATCCTGCTATTAGTGGGAGTAGTAAAATCAGGCGGTATAAAAGGCGTTTTGAAGAAAAAGTAGTCATTTCAGATGACCTCCCGTTTTAGTGAGGCAAATTCAAGCTGAACCCTAACGGATGCTGCCGAGTAAGGCACATTATTCTTTAGATGGCCTTACTCGCAGATAGTTCACAACGATTGTAACACCGTTGGATGAAAGGCTGACTCAACAGGCGCTGGCGACTCGGTGCAATCAGGCGACCCCGAGTCTCCATTAACTGATGCTTCAGATTAAAGTTGTGAGAGCACGTATTCCGCTTTAGAAACC
Organism: Aliikangiella coralliicola; assembly: GCF_007004725.1. GTDB lineage: Bacteria > Pseudomonadota > Gammaproteobacteria > Enterobacterales > Kangiellaceae > Aliikangiella > Aliikangiella coralliicola. The sequence goes on from NZ_ML660161.1 coordinate 200,786, forward strand.
TCGAATTGCTTTGGTTCTTCAACAAAAACTGCTCGCACCTGATTGTTTTCGATGATCATGGCAAATCGCTTACAGCGCTGTCCCATGCCGGCTGCGGAAGCATCCAGTTCCAAACCTAGCGCCTTACTAAAGTCACCATTGCCATCGGCGAGCATTGTAATTGCTTCTGCATTGCTGGCATCTCCCCAGGCTTTCATCACGAAAGCGTCATTCACTGACATACAAATAATCTGGTCGACGCCCTTGTTTTTCAATTCGTCAGCCTGAACAACAAAGCCGGGTAAGTGAGCCTGAGAGCAAGTAGGGGTGAATGCGCCTGGTACGCCGAAAAGTACCGTTTTACCTGATTCAAACAGCTCGTAGGTACTGATGTCGCTAGTTTCACCGTTCTTGACGATTTTAACGTCAACCGCTGGAATTGTGTCATTTGCTTGAATGGTCATTGCTCTGAATCCTTATATTTAGGTTAATAAATTAGGTTGAATGATTAGGCTAAATGCTTGGTTAAGTTGTGACTGCGAAAACCACCTAAGAATAAAGAGTTTATCATGACGATTAATCATTAGAATGACTATTTATTTTTGCCTGGTTTGTTACTTATTTGATTTGTTATTGTGATTTGAGATTTCTGCTGTGTGTTGCGGATGTAAGCGCCCGTTACCTACCTGTTACCTATTACTCGTTATTCTATTTGCTTAGTGGAGAGTTGAACCTGTCCCAATTATTCCGAGCAGCAATGGAGACAATATACAATGAGTAGATCTCAACCGAACGATAAATCGAGAAGTTTTAAGCAACAGTTGGCGAGTTTTGTTTCAATTGGACTGTTATGCCTTACCGGCTGTGCAGGTGGTGGCGGTGGCACAGATTCTAGTACGACGCCTCCGCCGCCAACGGCGACCAACACTGCCACTGTCTACAAAAATGGCAATATCTACACTGTTAATCCTGAGCAGCCATGGGCTGAGGCAATTGTTATCGACAAAGGCAAGATCACCTTTGTTGGTAGTAGTGCTGATGCGGCTCAATTTGAAGTGAATGGTGCCAAAATAATCGACTTGGCCGGCAAGATGGTGATGCCGGGTATGCACGATGTACACATTCACCCACTTGAATCGGGCTCCGATAACTCCAGTTTTGTACTTAACACTGAAGAAAACGACCCTGAAAAGTTTATTCCAGCCATTCGACAAGCGTCGCAAAATAATCCTGGCTCTGATTGGCTTATTGGATACGGTCATAGCGTTTTTACGTTGTTAGATGCGAAACGCCGACCGCTTGAAATTCTCGATGAAGCCGTATCGGACCGCCCAGTAATAATCATGGAGCAAACTTCTCATTCCATGTGGGTTAACTCGAAGGCACTTGAATTAGCGGGGATCAATAAAGATTCTGCAGATCCCGTCGGCGGCGTGATCATGAAAGATAAAACTACCGGAGAACCTAACGGTATCTTGATCGACAATGCTGGTAATATCGTCATGGATATCGCTATGGCGCCAACTGAAAGCAGTTTAAAAAATGATTATGATGGCCTGGTTAATTTTACCTTACCTGAACTCGCAAAAGTCGGACTCACTTCAATCGCGGATGCTCGGGCCTATTGGAAACGAGACCACCATAAAACCTGGCGGAAAGTTGAACAGGAAAAAAAGCTAACCGCGAGAGTCGTACTAGGGCTTTGGGCGTACCCGATGGAAGAAGATACTTCACAAATTGAAATGTTAAAGTCTCTTTATAGTAACGACGAAAATAGTTTACTGCGAATTAATCAGATAAAGTTTTATAGTGACGGTATTCCGTCTAATACAACAGCAGCAATGCACACGCCCTATCAGTTTGATTTACTAGGGCTCCCCGGTAACCGAGGACTCAATTATTTTACTGAGCAAAGGCTTGCTGACTATCTCAAGCAATTAGAGCCGACCGGGTTTGATTTTCATATTCACGCGATCGGCGAACGAGGTATTTTTGAAGCGCTTAACGCAATCGAAAAGTCTGGAACCGCAAATGGCAGGCACAGACTAACCCATTTAGAAATTGTTGATCCAAATGATTATGCACGCTTTGCAGCGTTAAATGTTACCGCTGATTGTCAGGTTGCAGGTGAGTTTACCAATCCAGAACACTGGGGCGAACTTGCTGAATTTATTGGGTCTGACAAAGCGAATAATCTGGTTCCACTTAGAGGATTGAAAGATGCCGGTGCACGGGTAACATTAAGCAGCGATTGGAGTGTTAGTGCTTTTAATCCGTTTATCGGATTACAACATGCAATAACTCGAACACCGCAAAATCTTTCTCTGGAAGAGGCGATTCGAGCTTACACTATTGATTCTGCGTATGTCATGCGTCAGGAAAATAAAGTTGGAACTATTGAGGTAGGGAAAGAAGCAGATATTATTGTGATTAACCAAAACCTGTTTCAAATTGAGCCGAATAAAGTGAATCAAACTAAAGTTTTGCAAACGCTTTTAGCGGGCAAAGAAGTGTACCGTGATGCTTCATTTTAATTAAAATTAACCTGATAATGCCAACCTCAGGTTGGCATTTTTTTATACAGACAAGACCTACACGCCCTAATTCAGATATGAGTCGATGTTAACTTTTCTACTGTTTTTATTCGCTTCTTTCACAGCTGCCAGAATTTTGTCTAACTGAGAACGGTCTAAGTATTTTCCCTTGGTGATTACCGAATTAATCGTTCTGGTGTTGCTAATATTTTCCAACGGATTTTTGTTTAGCAAAACCAGATCGGCGCGAAATCCACTTTCAATAATACCTGCATTAGTTCCCATCCACTTGGCTGGCGCCAAGGTCGCTGAATGAAGAACTTGCGCATTACTCAGTCCTAATTCATGAAGTGTTTCTAATTCATAGTGAAGTGAAAAACCGGCTATCATCCCACAGGCTCCGAGTGCATCAGTACCAGCAGTTATCACTACATCATGGCGTACCAGGGCCTGAGTGATGATAGCAATTGCTTTGTTATAGGTTTGAAAATAGATTTCCGATTCAAGTTTGCTTTCAGGATCGGTATTGTGTGGGTTCTCATAAGAATTACTACCCGGTAAGCATCCTCTTGAAACAATGGAGCCTTCAAGCCAGCCAGGGTTTTGGTATTCCAGTTCGATGCTTTTAAGGAAATCGGCCAGGTTAAAATCTTGTTGTGGTATCGTCTTATGTAGCCAAACTGTAGAAGCCAATGCGATATCGTTTTGCTTAAATTTGACTGCGATGGAATCCGCAAGCGCGCTGACTTGCTCAAGAAAGGCTTGGCTATTTTTGGAATATACTCCGCCAAATTCAACCAACAAGTTATGGGTAATCGAGTCAATATGACCCAGTTGAGATTGCCCTGAACGGTACAAATCGTCCAATTGTAATCCGACGGGCAAGTGACCAATCACCGGGATTTTTTGTTTTTGCGCCTCGTCGTTGATTGCGTAATAAATATCAGCATCAATGTCAGAACTTAATTTGATTGCGTCGTAACCCATTAACTTAAATTTCTTAACCGCTTGACGTACCGAGTCTGTATCGAAAAAGTTTTGGTGCCTTTTTTCGAATAGGCTTCTAATTGTCGGGTAAATGCCTTGTAAGCTGTTAATTTTGGGCGACGCAATAAAAATACCGGGGCCGATGGCACCATTTCTGATGTCTTGACGGTAATCAAAATGCTGCTCCATGCCCGTCATTTCGCCGATTTGAGTAATGCCGTTAGCGATATACAGTAAGAAATCATTTTTACTTTTTTTGATGTGGACATGTGAATCAACCAGGCCGGGTATCAGGAATTTTCCTTCACCGTCAATAACGTGATAGCGCTCCGGAATTACCAGGTTTTGATCAACGGAAACAATGGTGTCATCGTTAATCAATACAGTTTGGTTAGGCCGCATTGATTGTGAATCAGCAGAAAGCACGCTGACATTGGTTATCGCCAGGTCGCCTGAAATCGTTTTAAACTGTGTGACGTCAACAACTTCCGTGTTACCGCCTAACATATGATCGATTTCAGACCGGAAAAGCAGATAAGTTGCGGCAGTCAATATAATCGTCAGGATTAAAGTGCCTATGGCCAATTTTTTTACAATTGATTTCATAATTTTCTCTACAATTTGTTTTCTTCTAGCAATGACTGAATTTTGTTTTTAAGGTCTTTGTCTGATGTTGAAGTCATCAGTTTTACCAAAGGTTGCGTATCGCCAGGTTTGCCCTCGCTGAGAAACTGTAATTGAGCTATCCTGAAATTAACCCAATCTTTCGATATTAACCTGTTTTCAGCCGGTATTGCGGCATATTGCGCGATACTCCTTAAGCCAAGTTGAAGGTGTGATTTTGACTCTGCTGCCAGTTTGCCGATTTGATACAATCGCATGTCGGCAAAATCCGGCTCATTGCCATCATTGTTTAATTCAATGGAGATTAGTTCTTTGAGGGCAGATTCATAATGCCCCTGGTTGGATAGCATCATTGCAAAATCAAACTTGAACCTCCCAATATCAATCGTTGATGTGGAGTTCAATGCATCTCGATAAAGGCCAATGGCTTCCTCGACTTTTTTGTTTTTGAGAAGATCGGGCACTTCAAAAGAGAATGCAGCTCTTTTATCAATTAGACGCAGTTTGTTAATCAGTTCCGGAATTGCATCCTTATCACCGCCGGCCATCACAGGCGCTTGCTGGTGAAATCTGATTAGGCCAATCAATGATGGTTGGTGGCTGTTATCTATTTCTAGTGCCCGGGTAAAATAGCGCTTGGCATCTTTTGCGTAGCCAAGCTTGCTAAATATGCTCGCCGACTGTGCTTGCTTTGCAGCAATTCTGGCGGCGATAAATAAATGCTCTGGGTTATCTGAAGATGCTTTTAGGACTTCAGTCACATAATCTTCGGCATCGTCTAATTGATTGGTATAAAAAGCGATTCTAGCTAATCCAAACAACGCTTGGGTTTTAAACGATTGATCATTCTCTATTTTTTTAAATAAATGCAGTGCTTGTTCATATTGTTGGTTTTCCAAAGCGGCTTCCGCCTGGTTAAGGGGGGTCTCATTAGCCCTAAGCGTTGTAGTAGAGCTAAAAATAGTGAGTAGCAAGATACCTGTCGCCAGGTGCCACTGAATAGTTAGTGGCCTATTTTTTTCACCAGTGATATTAAATAAAATCAGTAAATTCTTTATCATTAACTACCTTCCTCAGTATTGAAAAATGATCGTCGTATTCGCAAAAGCCTGCTAAATCATAAGGATTTAGCGCCAACAGACCTCTCAAACGACGCTTTGATAGTAATTTTTTAGAAAAATAGGCTTTTTCAGGTGCTTAATGCTGGCTTGAATGTCTTTAATTTAACCAGCCAGAAGAATATATAGATCAAGCCGAAAACGGTGGGGATAAACCAATTGTAGTAACCGGAGAGTATATTTTGAGCGACAAAAAATGCTGTTACCGCCGCGGTGTAGCCCCCCAACATTTTAGATATATGTAGGACTAACCACTTTCTTTTGATATTTTGAGGTTGATTGAACAAGATTAAATCAATCAAGCCGAATGCGATACCGATTGAACCAAAGACGGTCCGTAAAGGGTAAAATTCGCCGTCTAGAACCACTGAATATAACATGATGACCAGACTGACTGATATTACGCTGTAGGCGAGTATCCGGTCGATCAATAACTGGTGTTCAGACCGTTTGAAGGCAAGACTTCGTCTGCCGCCAATTAAAAAATACAGGCTCAAGACGCCAATTTGAAACAAGGAAGGGCTGACATGGTTTGGCATCATTGACACCAGGAGGGTGAGAGATACTGATACCGTCATCGAAATATAGAATAGTTTCCCAGTCAACCTATGTAGCGGGCTGCCTTTTTTTGATATTAAGGCAATGCCACCGATAACAAAGGCCAGGCTCCCTAAAATAACGTGCACGACTATCAAAGCGTTAACACCACGAAATTCAAAAAATAGCATCAGCAAGATTGATGCGATCAAGGCTAATGATGTAGCAGTTACAAACAGGTTTTTATCGCTTATGTTTTTCATGGTTTTTCTCATAACAAAAAAACTCAACATAGCGATTACGAGTCGTTCTTACCTCTTAGAATAAGTTTTGAGAGTTTCTTTTTGTGAGTCTCTGCTGATGAGAGCTTGGTGAAACCTGGGCCGCATGTTGCAATAGACTTAACCTGGGGTTTCATTTTCAGGCACTTGGGTTTAAGATGAACACGAATTAGGAAAATTAGTTTTTATGATGTCTTTTTCATTTTTTGACGTTCTATTAATGATAGGGATAACCCAAGGTCTGGTGGCGGTCCCACTACTACTTTTTGCTCGAGACAAGCGATTAAGTAACGTATTTTTGGCGTTGGCTATTCTGTCATTTTGTCTACTATTTTTTAAAATATTAATAAATTTTACCGGTCTGGCGCGTGACGTTCCGTTTCGTTATTTCCCTAATGCTTTTGAATTAGCGACTGCGCCACTGTTTTACTTCTATGTTGTTGCGTTGACGAAGAAAGGTTTTACATGGAAGTGGAAATTTATTAAGCATTTCATTCCATTTATTATCGCTCAATTTTATGCGTTTTTTATATACGGGTCAGTTTACACTTACCCAACTGCCGTCATACAAGATGAGGTTGCTCATCAACTCTATTACAAATTATTCAAAGAAATAGAAGATTGGGCGATAGTTGTTTCTATTTTGAGCTACCTTTATTTGGGCTATCGAAGATTTATTGCTTTCCAACAGCAGGTAAGAAACAGCACCGCTGATAGCGCTTACCCGACACTTAGCTGGTTACGAAACATTCTTGTTTTGAGTATCGTATTGTGGCTGTTTCTTTTATCAAATATGACTCTCAGCCGTTTAACTGACCTTGAAATGCACACCGACCTGCATTGGAAAGTCTATTTTGTCTACATTGCGTCGATCACTTATTATCTTAGTTTTATGGCCTATCGCCAACAGGCACCGGATCTCGATCAAATTTATCCATCAGAATTAAAATCTGCTAATAAAAAGGCTTCATGTGCTGAAACGGAAAAGTTGGCCAATAGTTTTCGTCACTTGCTAGAGCAACAGAAAATCTACCTGGAGCCTACACTTAACATTCGACAGGTTGCTGAGCGACTTGATGTGAGTCAGTCCAATTTTTCGCAAGTGGTTAATACGCATTTTGATAAAAGCTTTCGAGAATTAATCAATGAGTATCGTATCGAAGATGTAAAAGAAAAATTACTCGATAGACAAAGTAAGGTATCTATTTTGTCTTTAGCACTTGAGTCGGGCTTTAATTCCGAGGCAAGTTTTTATCGAGTCTTCAAGAATAAAACCGGGGTTTCACCGAAAGAGTTTATCAATCAAAATGCCACGACAGTTTGAGCACTCGTCTCGACGCTGCTGATTAATCTGTTCTTATCCCAAGCTCAGGCTGATTAAGTTGTCATCACTACTTGATTTCGACCATATTCCTTCGCTTGATAGAGTGCGTTGTCGGCTCTATCAATGGCTTTCTCAACGTCAGAATTATCATCTTCTATAAATACCACACCAAAACTGGCAGATACATTAATTTCTAATTCGTCGAAAAAAATCGTATGGTTTTCGATTATTTTCCTCAATCGTTCCGCAACATTACTCGCTTCATTAAACTCGATGCGGCCAAGTAAAATAACAAATTCTTCGCCACCTAACCGACCCAGCAAATCCTCGTGTTTAATATGAGTTTTTACCTGATCAACGGTTTCAATTAACACCTGATCACCGGCAGCGTGACCATATTTGTCATTAATCGATTTAAACTTGTCGATATCCATTAGGACAATGCAAACATGTTGAGATCTTTTTAACATATTGGTGATTTTTTTCTGTGCCTGTTCGTAAAAGCCTCGACGATTCAAACATCGAGTTAAGGGATCTGTCATTGCTAACGTCTTCATATTTTCCGAAAGATCCGAAGCCAGCATAAAAACAACAAATAAACCCATCGCCGTAAACGCTGCAGGCATGGTGACAAAATTCAGATAAATGTATAACTCTCGAAAAAATGGATTGAGTTCTGCGCCTTGTAACAAGGCAAAAGTTGCTGCCATAAATTGAAAGATAGAAAGTAGGATGTAAGATATTGAAGCACCCAAGTCGGCTGGCGGACTCTTCTCTCGATACTTTAGTATGACGATTCCTACAATGAATAAAATGATTGCATTGTGATAAATATATAGAGACATACTTAAGCCAGTATGGTTATTTACGGCAGTAAAATAGTAGGTGAGAATCAATAGTACTATGGTACTAGAAAAGAAATATTTGATATTTAAGCGAGAGCGAGTTCTGAGGAAGTGCCCCCAGCTTCCGATAACAACCGACAACATTGAAAGGCTGCACACAATCATCCAATACAGAATATGGGGCTTGATGTCTTCGCTAAAAACGTTAAAGACACGTTGAATAACGATAATCAGAAATGTAATCGACCAAAGCAAAATATACTTTTTTCTACCCATCGTATACCAGGCCATAAGAAAAATAAGCGCAAGCGTTAGACTCGTGAAGATGACGGTGAGCTGGGCAAAAAGCACTGAATTCATTTTAATACATCGATAAGAAGGCGTAAGTTATGTTTACATTTATACAGTATAGTTATTATACCTTGTTAGTTTGAAATCTTCTTTAGCTTGATCAACTTTGATAGATAGCTTTCACGAGCAATTAAAAATTTGATTAAAAGATCCGGGTAATCTTGCGATACCGCTTGTTGAACAGATTTTCGTTGTTGCAATGTGCTTCGCCAAAGCTGGCACTTAGGCAGAGTGTCAAAGGTGCCTAAATCAGCAAACGTATCGAATACATCAAAGTATCGAAAAATTGGTCCGTAAACAGCATCAATCAAATGAAACTTCTCTCCGGAGAAGAAAGGGCCGTCATTCAATTCTGCTTCAATATGTCCAAATTTATCTTGTATTTCAGTGTGAATCCTTTGAAAGTGTGGTGCTTCATTTGCGTTGTACAGGCTGGAGATTTTATTCAGTATACTAGAACCAAATTCTATCCACGCGCGGTGATGAGCTTTCTCAAGATTATCGACTGGGTGCAAGGAAGCCGGTGTTATTTCATTCAAATACTCGCAGATAATTGCAGATTCAAATAATGTGTATTCTTCATCAACTAATAAAATCGGAACTTTTCCCAAAGGCGATTTTTGTTTAAACCATGGGGGCTTTTTAGCAAGATTAATATCTGTTCTGGTGTAAGGAATATCTTTTTCTTTAAGGGTGATAATGGAGCGTTGTACGTAAGGACATAATACGTGTGCAATAAGATGAAAGTCTGGTTGTGTCATGGAATCCGCTCCTATGATTGGGTTAGTTGTTGTTTTGATTGAAAATAAGTATCGAGCGCGTATTTTCCATTTCCCAGACCAATCTGCGCAATTGCCATTAAGGTGAGTATTAACGGGTATTCCCAACCGCCGCCCGCGTTGGTAAATAACCATCCATTGGCCGAATGCACCCAGGTGGCGCCGAGCAGAATAGGCACGACAAGTGCGGAAAAAAAGCGAGTTTTAAAGCCCAATAACAGCGACACGCCGGATATAGTTTCTACAGCGAAAACAAAATAGGCAAGTATGGAAGGTAGCCCGATCGAGTCAAAATATTGCGCGGTGCCAGCCAAAGTAAACAGCACCAACTTAAGATAGAGGCTATGCGCCAGTAGTACCATGGCGAGCGAAATTCGTAAGATCAATGGGCTGGTATCTGGGTTCAATAAATTGTTCATTGTGATTTCCTTCTGGTCAGTTAAGTGCGATTGCTTCATATGCTCGAACATTATCTCTCTTGCGAATTTGCACTTAAATTGGCAATATATGCAAATTCGAATTGCAATTTTGCAAGAGTGATAAAGAGAGAAAAGTATGGATTGGAACTCGTTAAAAGTATTTCTAGCGATTGCTCGTTGTGGATCTTTATCGGGGGCGGCTAATGAGCTTGACGTTAATCACTCGACTATCTTCAGGCGCTTGAATGCTTTTGAAGAGGAAATTGGTGGCAAGCTATTTGAACGTATTAACAATAGTTACGAGCTGACGACATTAGGTTATGAGCTGCTTGATCTTGCACAAAACATTGAAGATTCTTTTGATAGTATTGACCGTCACATTGTAGGCAAGGATTTTCAACCCAAAGGTAACGTAAAAATCACGGCGCCCACCAATATTGCCTATCGTTATTTACCCCGTTATATTTCCGAGTTTAATCGTCAATATCCAGAGATTCAGATTGAGCTTTTGGTTAGTAACCAGGAATTTAATATGTCAAACCGTCAAGCTGACATCGCAGTGCGAGCAACGCCTTCGCCGCCGGAACATTTGGTTGGCAGGCAGGTGGCAACGCTTAACTGGAGTGTTTATGCGAGTAAGAAATATCAGGATAAATTTGGTTTACCTGACAATATGAAAGAGTTAGTAAACCATTCTTTAATTGGTGCGACAGGTGCTTTAAGTAACCTGCCGGCATTTGTCTGGCAGGACAAGCATTTTACCAATCAAGTTGTAACGCGCTGCGATGATTTAACTGCGATGTCTTATTTTGCAGAATCTGGGCAGGGCTTGGCGTTTTTACCTGAGGATCAGTCACGACCTGAACTGATAAAATTGTTTCGAGTTAAAGAGAGCCTTCCCAGTAATTTATGGCTATTAACTCATCCTGATTTACGTAAAGTTGAAAGGATTAAATTAGTTATGCGCTATTTGACGCAGGCTTTTTCTAGCGAATGGAATTCTTGAGCAGGTGGTGAAGTGAATTTTTGGTGATTATTTGAATTGAAGTTTGAGTTTATTTAATAAGTTTTAGGTTGTTTGATTTTTGTTTTAAGATTTGGTCGTGATTCGGCCAATTGCGGACCTTAGTTCAAAACGCGTAGATTACTTTAGTTCTTCGATTCTCTAATTTCCTTCAATGATTTGTTGAGCCAACTCAGATACCATCCTTTGAAACTTAGGTTTCTTCCGTCATCATCTTTGAGCAGTTCAATTCCCGCATAGTCTGCTCTAAGGTCACTCCAAATAGTTCCTTTCATTGGACCACTTACAACCATCCATATTCTTCTTGCACATCCTGCATGGCAAATAGGTATTGCGCCCGACATAACATTTTCAGCCCAATATTTTTCGTTTAACTGTTCTTCCCATGTCTCCCAAAGTGCGTCTTCCTCTTCGTCGGATTCACAATTGTCACAATCTGGCTCATTTTCCCAAAACGAATCTGGCAAGTTCCAATTTGAACTATAAGGAAATGGTTTCGACAAATTTCCTACAAGTGTTCCATCTGTCCAAGAACACATATCATGGTTGTCATCTTCCATTTCAATTGGAAAAACTCCGTAAAAAGGTCCTGCGCCTCCGTTTCCGACGGTGGTGATAAACTCTCGATACTCATCGGGAAAAATACATCCATATTTTGCCTCAATTGCCTTAAACTCGGTTTCTGACAAAGGAATATTCAATTCATATCCATGCGAACTTGCCCCAAAAGCATTGCAGCGTTCATCTTCCTTTTTTAATTCATCTAGTTTGAGTTTTAATTCTTCCATAACCATATATTTTTATTGAATTCAAAATTCGCCATAAGCGGAAGTTTAACAGCGCCTCAGACATAGGCGCTTGTGTCCTATGCCTTGACTTGTTAACTTTTTTAAAATTACCAAGCATAATATATTATTGCTGTTAACCAGCTGCCTATTAAAACTATAGCTATAACCAACGACACTTGAGCCGCTACAGTCTCCCAGTTTGTAGATGACTTGCCCCACTTAATTAAACCGACAATTGCCTGACCGCCATTAAAGATGGTAAGAGGTAATGGGTTAAAAGCTACAAGTTTCGTTTGCGCAATTACAATAACTGTTAATAAAGAGTTTTTCTGAATAAATAAATGTGCTTCTCTAATTAAGTTTTGTGCTTCAGAAAGTGGACTAAATGCACCAAATATCATTTGTGGAAATGCACCTATAAATGATGACATCACATTTTCTCCTTGAATAAGGATTGATAATATCAATAAAAACAAGCAACCTGATAAAGGAACAAAAACTTGTACCCATACTGGTTGATGATTAAATGCAAATCTCTTTTCTTTTTCAGATACTTCACTCTCTCTAGAATCAAGAGTTTTAACGTATCCACTTAGAGGAAGCGGTTTGAATTGAAAAATACCTATCCTTGCTAGTGTGGGTCCTGCTCCATAGGTGATTTCTTTGATCTTTACTCCGCAAAGCTTAACAAAAATTGCCATTGCAGATATATGGAGAGTCATAAAAATCGTAATTGATAAAAGTAGTTCAGTCATAATAGAAGTTAACGCTAAGTTAGTTTTTTACGCTAAATTTCAGCGCATTGTTAAGTTTTTTGTTTAAATTTTATTTCTATAGGCCAATGTATAATGAATAACGGCTCGCGGCAAAGCCAAGAATCTGAATCATCAACCACTATTTCTTTGTACTCGCTTTCTTCAAGACCGTAACACTCCCAATATAAAAAACATTGTCCGCTCTCGTTCTCTAACACTCTTATAAGATTGAACATAGGCATTTCATGTGCATCATCGTAGTACATTATCCTAAACGCATCTCTAATGACTTCATCTCGTAAGTAGGATTCGAATAATTTCTTTTCTTGTTTATAAGGAGAAAATTGCCAATTCCTGAAGTAATCTAGCCCTTTCTCCATTCCGACCTCATATGGGAGGGTAATGTCAAAGTCAGCACTTATATGGCGATAGGAAGTATTCTCTAAATCATCTAAACCTTCACAATCAACCACATCTGGGACATTTGTAGATCCATCTATATCAAAAAAGATTCTAAACGAACCATTTTCTAACGGTAGTACTTCTAGTACCCCATTTGTCTTGATTTGATCAAACATACGATTTCGGAAAATAAGATACTTCATAGCAAATACTCCCGAACTTAACGCTCTGCTAATAAGCGTGTTGTTATTGGTGTCTTTTTTATCGAATTATTATACATTTTCGATTTTCTCAAGTAAGTCACGTTTATTACCACTTAGCAAGTACGCTCTCAATTTTCCTATATATTCTGATTCTGGAATCTGTATTTTCTTAAATTCACCGTCGTAGAAAATTAATTCTTATTCCATCCTTAAACTAATTATTTCTTCAACAACTCGCCTGGCACTTCGTGTTGCATTATGAACACCACCCCAATCATCTTCATGGGTATAAGATTCACCAGCAAAAAATAGTTTATTTTTAACAGGAGTGAATAAATAGCTTGAGATATAGGATGGAGCTTCATCAGACAAATAGGCTGATTGAATAAACGGCTCTTTGCTCCAGTCTTGAACGATGTGTTGCTTATATTGGCGAGACGCTTCGCCTTCAAAAACTTGGTCTAGTTCATTTAAAATATAAGCTAATTGTTCACGGTGTGATAAGCGTTGATAGGGTTTTGCCTGTTCGCCAACAGCAAACAGCCCTAGAACATTAGAAGATGTGTTTTGCGCAAAAGCAGCATCAAAATAAGTTCGTTGCCCTTTATTCGTTATACTGTCAGGAAAAGCTAAAAATGCTGGATAAAACCGCTTAGCAAATTCAATAAACACTTTTATGCCTCCCCATACTGGTGCTTCTTGAATAGTTTCTTTTTTCCTTTTTGTTAATGTTGGTACAAATGAAATTATGTTATTTTGTAGCACTTTCAGTGGTACTGTAATGATAACTTTGTCGGCTTCGTAACGAGAGCCTTTGGCGTCAATAAGCTTAATACGACTACCTTGATAATTTATTGAAACTATTTGTGTGTTTAATTGTATATTCTTTCGAATGTGTGGAACGATATACTCATCAAAAAAATCAAACCAAGAGGAATTGATAAACTTCTTGTCGGAAAAGTCGCTACCTAATACTTCTGATAAAGCTGAATAACTTAAACTACCATTTTCATAGTAGCCAATCGCCTCGCGGCCAGAGTATTCTTTTAATTGAGTAGTGATAGCTTTTGAATTTTTATTAACAATCTTAGCCAGTTCCTTTTCTGATACATGAAGCCACTCGGCTCCCAGCGGTAGCGGAAAATCTACGAAAGAAGTGGTGCGTTTCATCCTGCCGCCGTAAGTCTCAGAAGCTTCTAGTATTTTATAATTAACACCTTGTTGTTCTAACAAATACCCTGCCGCTATTCCGGCAGCACCAGAACCAATTATTAAGACGTTATCCGAATCTTGTGAGTGTTTAGCATCGTTCTTTGGTTTAGCTCCAAAGGAAGGGAAAGATATTCCTAGTAAACCACATATTTTAATAAAATCCCTTCTCTTCATTTTAATAACCTTCAACTTATTTCAGAATTTTATTTAATATATAACGCAGAATAGAGACTTACTAATTTTAATTGCACTCTCACTCAAGTGTGTTTCTATTTTTGTCTAGCTTTTATTCGCGTGCATTTTTTTGTTATGTTTCTTATTCACCAAGCCAAACATGTCTAGCATCACTTATAATTTGATCAAACTCGGCTTTACTGATTGTACCTTGAGTGAATTTAACTTCTGCATCCCTTGAAATTAATAAATATTCATGCTCGATAGCAGCAAGAATATACCCCAGTTTTTGTTCTGTAATATCACCATTTTTAAAGTGGTGCATAGCTAATTTCTTATTCCAAGACTTACCCTCAGGTGGTTTTGGAAGAGTAAAATCACGTTCAAGCAGCGATTTATCAGATATGGCGTAGCCTTTTTCAATCGAGTCTTTAGCACATAGATACAAGGCATAGTCTATTGAATCTTGTAGCCCATAAAAATGCCAATCATAACCAGCTATACATTCACCGATGACTTTCCCTTCGTGATCGATAATATTTATCTGTCTTCCTGCACAACTAGAGAGAAAGATCGTTAGCAATATGATTATTGCAAACTTCGATTTCATAAATTGAGTTCTCTACAAACATAACAGCTTATTGAGTGCAGCAAATCACGCTAAAATGAAACTTAATCTGCACAGTTTTAAATTTACAATCGAGGAGGGCAGATCACTTGGTTGCCGTTCAATAACAACTTAAAGATATCAGGGCGCGGTCAAGCTGTCACCCAGAGAATCCACAAAGGCGTCTCCTGGCAGGCTATGGAGCCACCGGCATTCGGTTTGTGAAGTACTCTATGAGCCGTGACGCAGCCCGTGGGTCGAAATTGCTTAAACCAACAACCACATAGCCGAGATGTGGGAAAATGCGAAAGTAACCGTTCATCCCTGGAGCACCGCCGCCATGACCATAACTATGTAGCAGCCCATCTCCCGAAAGTTCAAACCCATAACCATATTGCTGTGCTTGTGGTTTCGTTGCTTCAGCAAGCAGCGTCTTTGATATTAATGCCCCTGACTCTAACGCTTGAGCGAATCGAAAGAGATTACCGACAGTCGAGTAACCTCCCCCCGCCGCATTCCCCCTCCACGGAAGGGTATCAACATTTGACTGCCACATTCCGTTACACCTCATGTACCCACAGGCACGCTTTGGCACATCATCGGTTTCGGGCAACGAATCGGTGGACTCCATACCTGCAATCTGAAAGATATTGAGTCGCATATATTGGTAGTAGGATATGCCAGTCACTTTTTCTATAAGCGCCCCAAGTAGGACATAGCCATAATTCGAGTATCGATACTCAGCACCCGGTTCATGTACAAGATCTCGTGCTCCATATAGCTTTAAATAGTCACAGTGCTCTCGCAGTTTCAGGCGGTTTTCTGTGAAAGCACGACCGAAGATATCATCCGTGCCTCCGGTATGCGTGAGCAGATGACGTACGGTGACTTTCGAGGCTACATCTTCATTTGGATAATCCGAGAGATACATGCCCACTGTGTTATCCAAATTCAATTTACCTGCTTCAATAAGTTGCAACGTCGCAATAGCAGTGAACATCTTGTTGAGCGATCCAAGGCGGAACTGCGTGTCGAGAGTGATGGCTGCACCTTCCTCACGATTAGCATAACCCCATCCTTTCTGGAGCAAGATCTTTCCATGCCTTGCGATAAGTACAGCGCCCGAGAAACGATCGTTCTTGGCCTCCTCATCAGCGCGATCCGAGAGAGACGTCAGCGCGTCTGCTTTCGTCATCCGTTGAATAGCTAAGTCAGCAGGGCGGGCAGTAATTAATAAAGTCATTTTTACAAGTTGTGGCGGCTCTGAGGAATTCGTAGACAAGATTAACCTGGCAACTGTATCTGAATTCCTCTCCTGAATGAGCGCAATTAGTGAATGGAACTCACTTTTTTCAATTTGCAATAGCGCGAAACCACCAGTCTGTTCACGAAAATCTAGCATCTGTGCCAGAGGTGGAGTTCCCTTGTGTCCGTGGTTTTTGTCGAAGGTCTGCATTTGCGTCAACTCGGCTGAATTGAATGCCTTAAGCCAAGCTGTGAGGATAGTACCAGCCGGAGTATCGGGTATGGCTGGTTGGCAAAATTCACATACTTCCTCCACGAAAGGTTTCATAAGAGGAAAGCTAATTCAGTAAAGCTCGTGGTCATGGGTTACTTCACCAAAGTTCGTCAAACATTCCAATTAACGGATATTTATACCCGGCGGTTTAAATTATTGGTGATTTAAATTATAGGCTCCTTAGACGAATAGTGCTCAGAAAATTAGGAACCTTATCAGTGGGAGAGGATTAATCTTTTGGTCTAGTTAAACATCTGAGGTTAAGTTCTCTGTTATTTAAACATTCAAATGACTATCCACCACTTTAATTATCTGCCGCTCAATAGTGCCTTTTAATGCTCTGAACATCATTCCCAATCTAAGTGTTAATTCAAAATTATTCTCATCAATATCAATCGAACCATTGGCACCTTTGCGGCGAAATACTAAATTACTTTCAGTTTCCCATTCTGATTGAAACTCAAGTTCTTGTTGAATATCCAAAATTATTTTATCAATTTTATTTTTCAATTCTTCAATTGAGTATTGATGTGTGCGGCTAACAATTATTGCTGACATATTTTCAAATTACTCTTTTTTACTGGTTTTAGGTCGTTTCGAGCTTTCGGTTTTGCTTGGTTTAGGAATTGATTTAGATGGCTGCCCAGCTCGGCTGGCAATCGCATCTAACTTATCATTCAACTCAGTCATTTTTTTGTGAGTGCCTAAATCAAGATCTAGCTTGCCATCCATAACTCGAATGAGCGGGTGAAGCGTTTCTTCAAGCAATTTAGTGATGCTCGCAATAGTGTTATCTGATTTTGGAGTGGTTTGTTTTTCCAGAAGTTGCTCTAGTTTGTTGGAAAGCTGGCCAATCGCCCTGGTAATTTCAACACCTGAGTTGTCCTGGCTTTCCATTGTTGAAGAATCTGTTGATTGTAGAGCCGACTCGCGCCAGGCATTCACGCCACTCACTAAATCATTGAGTTGTGCGACAATTTTGTTACCGGTATTGGCATCATCGCCGCCCATGGCTTTATTACGTAGGAAGTCTGTTTTAATTTGATTCCAGCGCTCAGTTTGCTCCTCAGTTAAACAATCTCGCAATTCAGCCAGTTTCAGTAAATTAGCTTCAGTTCCCGTGGTCAATAACTGGGATTCTCCCTGATAATGATCATCGACCAAACGGCGCAACTCATCATCAGTCATAATGGCTGAAACCTTTTCAACCATTTTATTCATATTTCGATAAGAACCCTGCAATTTAAATGCAGGCTCCGTTCGATAGTTATCATCTTGCGCACTCGCCGCGATATATTCCTGGTTAACTCGCCACACAATCTGCTGAATTGTCTGCAGCTTTTTCAATACGCCAACAATCTCTTTAATTTCTGCTCCACTATATTGATGTGAAAGATCGGTTGTGGCCACGTCGATACCATTGGCCATATCAAGAAACTTATAAACATCACTCATTTCCCGAGTGGCCAGCGGCGCTAAAATTGGATTTGATGTCAGTGCGTTTTCAATGTAACTCAAGGCAAAAACTTCTTCCTTTCCGCTGAGCACATCACCGAGATTATAAATATCAGCACGGTTTGCCAACATGTCCGGCACTTGAAATGCCTCTCCCGATTCAGTGTAAGGGTTACCAGCCATCACGACACAAAACTTTTTGCCGCGCATATCATAGGTTTTGGTACGTTTTTTCCAGACCCCTTCAATTCGTCGTGTACCATCACAAAGAGAAATAAATTTCTGCAGAAATTCACTATTGGTATGTTGAATGTCATCAAGGTAGAGCATGACATTATTACCCATTTCAAGCGCGAGATTCAGCTTTTCAAGTTCTTGCCTGGAAGCACTGTTGTCGGCTTGTTCCGGATCTACCGAAGTAACGGAGTGTCCGATAACCGGGCAATTAATTTTCATAAAAATCAGACCAAGGCGCTCTGCAACATATTCCATCAGAGTGGTTTTTCCATATCCCGGTGGTGATATCATTAATAATAATCCCATCAGGTCAGTTCGCTTTTTATCACCAACAGTACCAATCTGTTTTGCCAGGTTGTCGCCGATAATTGGCAAATAGACATCGTTGATTAAACGGTTTCTGACAAATGAGGCTAACGGCTTGGGTTTAAATTCGTTCAAGCGTAAAAATTCTCTTTGTTCATTAACAACTTGCTGGCGTACTTTGATAAATTCTCGATAACCCGGAATAATCATTTCGCAGTGATGCTTGTTGCGATCTAAAAAATCATCGAGCTGAAGGGATAAACTTTGATTCTCTATTCTTGGATGCGTGCCGAGTAAGTTCTCTACGTTAAACTGAATATCAATTTCCCGATCATTGCGACTAATCCTTTGCTCTGCGTTCAGAATGCCTATCGCTTCACCGATAAAGTTCTGATACTCCGTTTTTTGCTGTGATTGGACAAAAGCGGTTAACCAACTTTCAGATAAAATCCAGCGTTTACCTACTTGGCCTTTTAAATCGTCCAGCGATTTTTGGTAGTCTCGCCAAACATTATGCATTTCCAGATGAGTTTTAAATTCATCGCAAAGATGTCTGGCGTACTTTGATGTCGCAAAACTGACAGAGTTTTGCGACAGTTCTTCGCACAGATATTCACTCGCACTTTTTAGCATCAAGTTGTCGAAAGACAAGTTATTCTCGCTGACAAAAGTATTTAGCGATTGGGAGATTTCTTCAGTCAATAAGCGTTTGGCTTTGTTGTCGTTAAATACTTTTTCCATTTGGGCTGCATTAACGGCGCGCTGTTGCCAGAGCTGAGTCGATTTATCTCTTTGTTGGTTAGCCCAGAATATAGCGGCGAGTCCACGAGCTTGTGGCGAATATTTGAAAACGCCGGCAAGTTCATAGGCCGATACCAGTGGTTTTAAAATCAGCGTTGCGTCATGGTCGTGTATACCTTTCTCGTAACCTTCACGATACAGAGGCGTCGCAAATTCATTTACTAACGCGCTGAGCTGTTTGCTATCAGCTGCGGCCGCGGTTAGCTTGTGCCAGGATAAATTGTCCGATTCATCTTCAGCAGCGTTAATCATTTGATAAGCAAGATATTCCGCGCGGTATAAATTTTCAGATTCAGACTCGATTTCAATATTCCAGAATGCCTGTAAATTTTCCAGTCGTTCACTTTCGAGTGGTTCTGAAAAGTCAGTACCGGTTAGCCTGGCGTACAACTGGTTGTCTTTTGGTAATATGGTGAGATCCAGCTCTTGATTGTTAACTGAGAATTTATGCCTTGGGCCGAGTTTTATCACTTGTCCGCCATCTTCAAACAGATCGCTTTTATCCCTGAGAGCACGAATTGCCTGTTCTTTAATGCCTTTTAATTTTGCGTCGATATCTTCGGCTTTAATACTGTCATCCAATTCTGTTAAATGAGTGACTATGTCGCGGATTTTATTGACCAGGCCATCTGCAGCGAAAAACGCGTTTAATTCATCCTGTTCGGTAAATCGCTTTACGCGTCTTTGAATGCTTTGCAAAATTCGCTCGCCTGCATCGGCAAGTGATTGTGCTTTGCGTTGCTGTGCTTCAATCAGGCTTTGCTTATGGGTTTCAAACGTTTCAAATATTTCGTCTCGTTTGCTGATAATGTCAGTGATGAAATCATCGTATTCGCTAAATTCTCCCTCTAGCTCTTCCAGTTGAACAAGTAAACGAGAAACATGTTCGTCGCATTTGGCTGGAGTGGTTGACTGGCTGATTGCGTTATGGATACTTTGATTGAGAAGCTTAAGTCGTGCACCGAATTGCGCCGTGGCTTCAGCGCTTCCCATGTTTTTACGCTGATGATCGAGTTTGGCTTTGTTTTGATTGAGTTTGCCATAAAGCTCAGATACCGAGTCGACAATTTTGGTTTGCAAAGTGGCATCGTCAACTTTTAAGGTTGCCATCATTTCGGAAATGAGATCTAAACCCTGGGCCATTTTTTCCAGCGCTTGTAAAAAAGGTTTCAGTTCCGCGTTACTTTGGCATTTTTGGCTTTCGTTGGTGATCTTATCAAGTTCTTTATAATAACTTTCTAGCGCACCTTCCGATGCCAAAAACTCAATAGTTTGTTGATTGAGTGTTTGCTCTACTTTTTCAATTTCTTCGTTGAGTGAATCAATTCTTGCGATATCGATATAACGGTATTCGCGAATGGTCATCAAGTGTCCGCGGTACTGGCGGATATGATTTAAGCCATCAACAAACTCTTGCGGCGAGTGCCAGCTGTCAGGTTCGATATGCCGGATAATTTCTTTTTGTTGCGCTTCCGCTTCATTGAGTGCTTTCACCGACTGGTTGCGAATGCTTTCAACTTTTTCGTATTCATCGATGACTGATTCTGCCGTTTCTCCAATTTGACGAACTAAGTCAGCGATTGAT
This sequence comes from Aliikangiella coralliicola, assembly GCF_007004725.1. Taxonomy (GTDB): domain Bacteria; phylum Pseudomonadota; class Gammaproteobacteria; order Enterobacterales; family Kangiellaceae; genus Aliikangiella; species Aliikangiella coralliicola. Next base: position 221,632 of record NZ_ML660161.1, read on the forward strand.
TTGAGTTCTGGCGAGTCCAGCCAAAAATAGGTATCAAAAATATTAACGCACTGTTTGCTTAAATCGTGATAGTGCTGTGCTGAGACATCCTCTGACATAATGCTTCTGGCAATACTGTAGAACTCAGAAATACCTCGAACTAATTCTGCGTTACCTATTTTTCCATAGAAGCTTTGCGATTCCGGCTGAGCACTGGCATAGACTTCTGAGAAGTAGGGGGTTTGCCAGATTTGAATTGGGTGTACTCGATTAGGTTCTTCATCGGCGTAAAAGATAATCATGCGACCATCTTCATAAAAGCCGTAACCGTGACCGAACAACGGATTTTGTAGCGACTTATCGATAATATTGTAGGGATAGAGCGCAATAACATTGGTTGTTGGTTGATAAAATACGTACAACACATCTTCGCCATTAGGTGAGCGCAAAGTACGTTTGTAAACTAAACCCTCCAGACTGTCGTCAAAGGTTTTATAGTCACCGGAGGTAAGATAGTAGCCACCTGGAAATATGATACCGTGATTTTCTGGAAGTTGTAGACAAGCATCGCCAATGGCATCAATGCGACTAATTTCCTGATTGTTACGATTAAAAACCAGGTAGCGGTAATCATCTTCTTGATAGGGCTTTATTTTGAGTAAAATTATCTGGTTGAGATCGGCGTAATAAAACTCTGCGTCATCTAACGATTGGTTTTTTTCCTCTACTGGCTCCGAATAAATTCCCAAACCAACATTGGTGTTATTCTCAACTTTGATGGTGATATCGCCGCGTAGTGAGTCAACGAAGAGTGTGTCGAGGATATTGATATGCGGGTTACGTCCATCGACCACATCGTCTCTGTGACATTCTACCCACTCAAAATCGTGGCTTGCCGGTAGTTGAATATCTCGCTCACCACGATTATCAATGTAGTCAATTCTCTTTCCGTCGGCTGAAATTTCCCAGCGAAAAACGCGAATATCGGTTAGCCTGTCACCAATTTGGAATGAGGCTAAAAGTTTATTTCCCTTAAGCACCAGCTGGGACAATGAAGTATTTTTGTAGTAGGCGTAAAGTTCACCAAACTCGCTTTGGAAGCGCTGATCAGCTAGAAAAGAATCCTTGATGGCGACAGAGCGAAGTTCGTACTGGCCTTCTTTTTCAGATAGTTGGTAAAGAGACAGTACATCTTCAATTCGAGTTTCTTTGCGCAGACCAATGTAAACATTGTAACCGAACAAAACATAATCACCGACGATGACCAAGTCTTTTGCCTGACAATTATTCTCAGTTCTCAAACGCATTCGGCCCAGCACGCTCATTTCAGTTGAGCCGAACTCTTCTTGCCTGGCTTGATTAATGTCGCTAATTAATTTGTCGAAGCTTCGTCCCTGATCAGTGAGTCGCTGACGAATGATATCGTAAGCACCACCTTCGGCGACTGCTTGTTCTACAATTGAGTTGTTTTGTGTTTGATCTGTCACGTTCTTTTCCCTTATCGGAATAAACTCATTTGTTACCCTATGAAAAGAATTCTAATGAGGTATTCCTTAAAAACTTAACCCTTTAGACATGATTTATAAAATATGGTCGGTATAAAACGGAGCCTATAAAACATGGTCTCTAAAACATCGTCTTTGAAACGATAACGCTAACATTAATGTTTAATAATCCACGTGCATTAACATTGTGGAAGGCTGGCGAAGTGTCTCCGCCAGCTATTTGATTAAGCGTCATCCTTATCAAGCTTAGGGACATTAGACTCGGCGTTATTGGCGCCGCCTAACAATTTTTCCATTAATGCCTGGACGATTGGGCTTTTTTCAATAAAACCGTTGACTGCGTTTCCTGCGCCCATTCCTTTAGCCAATTTATCAAAGTAATCTCCCTGACCACCGACGATATCGATATTGGCATTTTTAAGTGCGGCAGCTAATACGTCAGCCTGATCTCTTGAAATATCTTTGTTAGCTTCAATCGAAGCCATGACTTCTTTAAGGTGAACTTCCAGATTTAATCTGAATTCTTCGAACTCACGAGAATCTTTATCCATATTATTCATTGCCGCGAACTTATCAACCAGGGCATCGGCTTCAGCTTTTCCTTTTTCGCGCAATACTTCTGCTTCACTTACACCGACTTCTTTCGTCGCAACTGCATCGGCTTTACCTAACTCTTCTTTACCGCGAGCTTCGGCGGTTAGTTTTTCTTCCAGAACCTTGGCTTCAGCCAGACCTTCTTTTTCTGATGAAATGGCTTTCGCTTCTTGAACTCTCGCTTGTGCCAAACCTTCTTTTTCAAATGCATCGGCTTTCGCTTCTAACACTTTCGCTTGTGCCAGGCCGCTGGCTGCTTCACTGGCTTGCGAGCCTTCAGCAATTTTCTTTTCTGCTTCTGCCTGTTTAGCCGCTGCTTCTAACTCGGCTTGTGCTATCAGGTTAATTTCTCGTGCTTTAAACTGAGCTTTTTGTTCTTCCGCTTCGGCTCGTTTAACGGTGTGTACCATTTCTTCCTGCGCAGAGGCTTCGGCCGCTAATACTTTTACCTGCTTTTGACGGTCGGCTTCAGACACTTCTTGTACTTCTTTTATTCTTTCTTCTTCTTCGGCAACTTTCTTTTCAACGGCAATACGTTCACTGATGGTTAACGCGATAACTTTGCGTTCTTCTTCCAGCGCTTTTTCTTTATCTATTTCCGAAAGTTCCACTTCTCTTTCACGATTAACCGCTTCCATTTGCTGTGCTCGGATTACTTTTTCCTTTTCGATAACAACGGCTCGTTCTCGATTTTGCTCCGCCACTTCAACTTGTCTTTGTTTTACTTCTTCTCTAATGGCAACTTGTTCTTCGGTTTCAATTCGAGCTTGCTCTGCTTTTAATCGTTCCTCTTCTTGAACCTTTCTAGTTTCAGCTTCTTCACGAGCACGTAGTGTTTCGATTTCTCGTCTCTGTCTCAATTCAGCGTCTGTTTCCTGTCTTTCCAGCGCAAGCATTGCTTCGCGGGTTTCGACGTTCTTTTTGGTTATCGCGAGGCTTTCATCTTTTTCCAGGCGGTTAGTTTCAACGCTTTGCTCTGCGGTAATTTCGGTTATTTTGCGAATACCTTCTGCATCCTGAATGTTGGTTGGATCAAGTTTCTCTTTAGGCGTTTGCTCAAGGTAGTCAATAGCGACATCTTCTAATACGTAACCATTCAGATCATTACCGATAACTTCAATGATTTTTTCTCTGAATTGAATTCTATTTTCGAATAGATCCAAAAAGATCATTTGTTTACCAACAGTCTTAAGCGCCTCGGAGAATTTTGCATTAAATAATTCGTTAACCGCTTCCTTGTCTGAAGCTCTCTCAACACCGATTGATTTTGCTACTCGAAGAACATCTTCTCGTGTTTCGTTAACTCGCAAATAAAACGCAACTGTGATATCTGCTCGCAAATTGTCTTTACAAATCAAGCCATCTTTTGCTCTACGATCAATTTCTAAAGTGATCAAGGATATCTTCATGATTTCCATTTTGTTAATCACTGGATAAACCATACCGCCCGTAAAATGAACTTTTGGTTTTGACGACATGTCATTAACTATTAGCGCGTATCCTTGCGGTACCTTTTTGTAAAATGCGCTAAACATGATTGCTATTCCGAAAACGAATAGCAAAATCAGCCCAACCCAGCTACCTATCGTTATTAATATTTCTGTATCCATTTATTAGTACTCCAGTATTTATTTTAAAAGTTTCAAAAAAGAATTTAACGGCATGTTATGTCATGCTTTTATTAAATTCTTCTTCGCTAATGACGAAAAAAGTATCTTCTGATTTATGTTCAATAAGAACGGCATTCTGGCCTGTTTTCAGGCTGTTATCTCCAGTTGTTCTTACTTTGATGATTAAACTTGCACCGTTGTGAATGCATTCAGCCTCGCCAAAATCCTCATCAACGCGACTGCTGCGAATGCGACAGGTTTTTCCAATAAGAGATTTTGATATTGGCTCTTGATTAATAGTCTTAAATAAACCTTTTAGCGGTCTTATCATTCGTGCCGTAATTGGAATTGAGATTAAAAAACTGATGATCGCTACCGCCAGATTTAATAATGTCTGCAAGAGAGAGATTAAATCGGGGAAATTGGGAACCAGCTTACTGGCGAAATAACAAATGAACCAGCTATTAAGAATAAGCAGGCTAATGACTACCGTTATCGGCACTCCGGTTAATCCCAATGTGGTGAGTAAACCGGCGACACCACCAACCTGACTAATATCCGCGTCGATATCCAGGTCAACTTCGATGTCAAAAAATTCCAGATCGAACAGGCCGAGTATGACAAGAAACCAGAACCCGATGACTACGCCTAATCCAATTGTAAATATTATTGTTGGGAAGCTACTGATATTGATTAAAAACGCATCCATTATTGACTCCCTTTTAAATTCGTTTTCATTGTTATTGAGTTTATCTATGGTTGGCTTTGTCGCGCCAAATCCATGCACTCATGACTCCTGCTAAAAAGCCGAAAATATGCCCCTCGAAACTAACGTGTTCTCTAAAATCGATAAGGCTGAATACTATCCCGCCATAAAAAGCGATAGTCAATATCGCAAAAAATATATTTTTTAAACTTCGGTCGAATACTGCATTGCTGATTAGATAGCCCCAATAACCCATCACTAATCCTGATGCGCCTGCGTGTAGACCGTTTCTGGCAAATAACCAGACGAGCGCGCCTGATATTAGCATTATACTGATGGTGACTTTAATACCTTTTCCCACTGAACAAACAAAAAAGCCGAGTATCAATAGTGGTATTGAATTAGAGATTATGTGGAATAAATTCCAGTGGAGAAAATGCATTGTAACGATACCGGGTAAAGCACTCACCTGCCTTGGTTGCAATGCGAATTGGTTGAGTTGGTGATCGAATATTAAATTCGCTATTTCCAGCAGCCAGATAAAGGCGGTGAAAAATAGTAATATTCGGTAGTCGTTAACGGTTTTTCGATTCACTGTATAATGAGTTCCTCATAGTTAAGATTATGGATTATTCCACAGGGCAATTTTTATTGCTAACCTGTTTTGCAGAAGTTGGGCCCTGATTAAGAGCCATCTTCAGTTTTGGTTGTAGCTGGTTCCTCTGAAGTTGATTTCTTCAACCGGGCCAACACTGCCTCAGCAGAATTTTTATCCTGAATAATGCCCGAGGATTTTAGTTTTTCTTCCAAATCTTCACCTTCCAATTCCTTTTTGAGTTGAATGGAAGCGGCTATCTTATCTTGTTGAAATTGTTGTTTCTGTTTAATTTTTTCTAATGACTGCTGCGCAGCGCTAAGTGCAGAATCATCAAGTGTAGTTGCTTGCACCATTGTGCTTCTAGCTTGTTGTAATGAAGCTGTCGTATCCACAATAGCGAGGTCACGCTCATATTCGCTGATCATTGTGTCTGCTTGTTGAATTTGTATTTTTAACGACTCTGCGCTTTGTTGATAAATGCTGATATCTTCCTTGAGTATTTCAGTTTTAGATTCCAACCTGGCTATTTTTTCGGCGATCTGCACGGCTAATTCTTGCTCATTTTTTTCCAGGGCTTTTACTGCATAGTTTTCGTGTTCAGCTATTTCAGCATTGATTGCCGATAACTGTCTTTCAGCAGCTAGCTTCTTAGCGATTATCTCTGTCAGGTTTTCTTTAGCGTTTGCCAGATGTTCTTTAGAATCCATGATTTCCTGCTCATAGATTCTGATTGATTGCGAATCAACAAGTGCTTCTCCCAGTTCTCTGGCTCCACCGCGAATTGAAGTGAATATTTTGTCTACGAGATTCATAATAATACTCCCTAATATTGACATTTTTGCACTGAAAGTGCGACATAATATGTCCTTAGGTTAGCAAGTTTAGACATAATATGTCAATTGTTATTTTGGTTGATACACTGTTCAGGGTAGCTGATCGCGAGTTGCCAGTTAGGAAGTACGAGTCAGTACTGCTGCAGCTAAGCTTTTCTTGGACAAGCAAAAAAGTCTTGATTAGACAAACAACCTGATGGTGAAGCAAACGATGTGCGTCAATAAATATTCCATCATTATTTTTTGATTAAATTGCCATTGGTTTTACTCCAACGCCATCGATTGTCTTTTGTTAGCTGGCAGCCGCCAATAAATCGAGACAGAGCGTTATCAGTAAACCAGTTTGCCTTGCCGGCTAATACTTGTTCGCCGTAAGGGCTAATACTGATTTTTTGGATGGGGTTTAATGGAAAGCTAATGGGCTCATTGACGGTATAGACTAGCAATGGATATTTGCAGAATGTCATCTGATTGAGTCGCCACCAAAAAGGTGAATCACCCATAAATTGGGCCTCTTCGTGGGATTGGTATTGTTGGAAGAGTTTTCCTGGCGCTAAGGGGCCGTTTTCTAGCGGTCGATTTTCTTGTAATACATCTAAAATCAGTTTTTCCGTCATTGGAAGTCCTGAATGTTCATCAGGGAATTCCCGGCACAATCTCACCAGAGCAGCCCGAAGAAAAGGAAGCGGGCTTAAATCCTGGCTGAGTAATTGGCTTAGTTGAGCTGGTTCATTGGCGGTAAATGCTTCCCAGGCGGATGCGGCCAATACCAACTGTTTGTCTGAAACCGGGGTTTGATATTTGGTTAATTGGGCAAATTCTTCTGGAGTGTGATAACCGAGGTATTTATCGGTGTTGATTAAGTCTAATGTTGTATTGCGTGGATTCTGATGCTTGAACCAGTCCAGAAGCTGGAGAAGTTGAAGTTGATCGTAAAGATCATGTTCAAACCACAAGGTGACCTGCTCATAATTGTTCAATTGGTTTAGAGTGCTGTTTCGCTTATCGAACTTCTCACGGATGGACTGCTTGCTTTCACCGCTCATTTCAGCAATGTAATCAGCACGAATATCGGATAATTCTTCCAGTGACAGCCCCGAAATGACGGGACCTTCGTGGAGTAAGTCGTCCCAAGATAATTTATCTCCAACAATATTAGCTGCCTCCATTAAATCAGTGGTATTGCTGCCATTGGTGATATGTAATGTTTTCATTTTCTATCCAGGAATAATTTATATCTCAAAATGCTATTTATGGAGAAAACAGTCTTGTGCACCGAGCCAGTTGGTTTAAGATAGTTAATTCCAGTCATCAGGGGCTACAGATCCCGAACTAAACTGTAACAGAAGTCTCTATCAGTTCTCAGTATTGAACAGTTTCAAAATATTAATGCAAATAAAAACAATCTCTTTGGGAGAGTTAACGATGAAATACTTCAAGAAAGCTGCGATTTCAAAAGGGCTAGTGGCTGCTAGCACACTCATTCTAACCACATCACTTTTCGCTGCTGAAAAAAAGCAGGAAGTTGATTTTAGCACTACGGAGGTCTCGCCGGGCTTATATATGTTAGCAGGAGTCGGCGGATTCACCGGCGGCAATATTGGATTATCGGTGGGTGAAGATGGTGTGGTGATGATTGATGATTCTATGCCCCCATTGCTGGATAAAATGAAAAAGTCGATTAAAAGTGTTACTGATAAACCGGTAGATTTTTTAATTAATACTCATGTCCACGGCGATCACACAGGTAACAATGAAAACATGGGTAAAGAGGGTACGCGTATTGTTGCCCATGAAAACCTACGCCAGCATTTATTGACGAAAGGAATTCGAACGCAAAAAGGCAACGAGAAAGCGCCGAAGGCAGCTCTGCCTGTTATCACTTTTTCTCACTCAATGAGCTTTCACTTAAATGGAGAAGACGCCAAAATTTTCCATGTAGCTCACGCACATACCGATGGAGACGCGGTCATCCATTTTAAAAATGCGAATGTGATCCATATGGGCGATACCTTTTTTAATGGGATGTTTCCCTTCATCGACTTAGACAGCGGTGGTAGTGTTGATGGGTTTATCAAAGCTCAGAAAAAGGTTTATAAGCTGAGTAATGACGACACTAAAATCATTCCCGGACATGGACCTTTAGCGAACAAAAAGGACCTTAAAATGGCTATCGAAATGTTAGTTGATGTGAGGAAAATCATTACTAAATTAGTCAAGCAGGGTAAAAGTGAAGCGGAAGTGGTTAAGTTAAATCCATTGGCGAAATACGATGCTAAATGGACCTGGGGATTTATCAGCACAGAAAGAATGACTAAACAGATTTACCGAGGCGTTAAGGAAGGACACAAACACGCTAAAGAAAAAGGTCATCATAGTCATTAATTGTATCGGTTGATACTCATATTGACACCTCCAGACCCTGGTTTTAATGAACTCTGACAATCATTGAGACGGCATGAAGCGGTCGTCAATAAATCCCCTCTCCTGGAAGGAGAGGGCTAGGGAGAGGTTAAAGGTTGTCGAGTCTAGGTGATGTTTAGTGGAGAGCACTTTTAAGTTTTCGATGGTAATTTCATTTTCATAAAAGGCAAATAACGCCCGGGAACGCTGACTGATTCTGTTCGCGAGACAGTGTTAAATCCTACCTTTTGATAAAAAACTTCGGCATTTGGGTCGGATTGAACTTGAAGTTCCTTTCCTCCAAGTTCAATCACTCTCTGGCGAAGAAACTTAAAAAGGTGGGTTCCTAATCCGGTACCGATAAATTTCGGTAAAACAAAAAGATCAGTCACTTCAAATGTGTTGTTTTTATTATCTAAAGCTCCAGCAATACCAGCCAGACTTTCACCGTTTTCAAAAACGCCGTAAAACTCTTGTTGTTGAAATCGACTCGCGGGATAACTGAGCTCCTCTCGACATTGCAGCATAAATTCTTCGGAGTATCCCCAATGGGCTTTCGAACGCATTGCAACCTGATGCATGATGTCTGCATGGGCAGGAGAAAGTTTAACGACTTTGTCCAGAGTCATTACTTATTTCCCGATGTTTTTCTTTGCTTGGTAATATTACGAATTCGCGCCTTAACTGATGCTGCTTCATCCCGCATGGCCATTTCTAGAAATTGATCAACTTCCTTTCTAAACTGCACATGTTGAGTGGCGAGAATATCAAATCCGTTATAAGCCCACGCGCGAACAAATTTATTATCGCTGACAATACAACGACGTAAAAAACTCTCCACTATTGTCTGGTTTTCTTGAGTAATCGGTAAACTGGGCATGGTTTGTAATATGTGAAGTTGTGAGCTCCAATGTTCCAGCTCATTAACTTGCCGATAGATATTGATCACTTGCAATGGCGTTATTTTTCCGCCTTGTTCGCAATGATATTTGAGTAGCCAACTTGCACCACATTGAAACTCAGTATTTTGCATGAGTTTTATAGTCTTATTAATGAAGTTCGGCAGTGAGCGACAGATATGATAAATGGCTGCAATATCGTCGGCAGACTTTCCATCCCAGGTTTTCAATTGCTGTTTTAGTTTTGACATTGGTTGATCGAATAATAGTTTGTTACAGGCAAGATAATTTCACCTTCATTTCACACCCGGTGCGATAGGATTACTGAAACTCAGTTAATCTACTCGGAGTGTTTTGTGACTAAGCATATTATATTAGGTTCGGTTGGGCATCATTTTCAAACTGAAAATAGAGTGATCTCCTTATTTCAAGGATTATCGCTCACAGTGAGTAGTGCCGAGACTAACGCGATTGTTGGGCCTTCCGGCGTAGGTAAGTCGAGTTTACTATTGATTTTGGCAGGATTAGAAACCCCTCAATCAGGCAATGTCGTTTTTTCTGACGGTGGCGTTGCCCAGCCTTTGTTAGCGCTAAGGCAGCAGTCCGGATTTATTTTTCAACAGTTTCATTTATTACCGGAACTTGATGCGATTAACAATATCGCGCTGCCCTTAAAGTTGAAAGGTGATAAAAGTGCGATGGAGAAAGCTGAAGAGTGGTTGTGCAAAGTAGGGCTGGAGAATCGGGCAAAACACAAACCGAGCCAGCTCAGCGGTGGTGAACAGCAGAGAATAGCCATCGCCCGCGCATTTGTCACTGAGCCGGCTTTTGTTTTCGCTGATGAACCTACCGGTAATCTTGATGAGAAAACCGCAAAGGATATTGTAGAACTGATGTTTGAATGTAGCGATGCTAATCAAACTGGTCTAGTCGTTGTCACTCATAGTAAAGCGCTTTCCAAAATGGCAGATCACTGTTACGAACTTTCTCAGCAGGGGTTACTCGGTTATAAAGATTCATCAGTGAAGGTGGCGTAAATGAAGCCTTCAATCATCAAGTTATCCTGGCAGTTATTTCGTCAACAATATCATACCAGTGATAATCGTTTACTTAGGTGGATTCAGGGCTGTTTGTTGTTTTTTTTACTGAGTTTAAGTTTAAGCAGTGTGTCGATTCAAACTCACCTCGAAAAGAACTTACAACAGTTACTGGGAGCTGACTTAGTGTTGAGCCAGTATCAACCGCTTACCGAATCTCAACTGGCCCATGCTAACTCTTTGTCCACCAATCATACCTTGGTTCAACTGCTGGGACTGACGCTTACCAATGGCGAAAAATGGCAGAAGGTCAAGCTTAAGTTGGTTGGTGATAACTATCCCCTACAAGGAAATTTAACGGTTTCGGATACTCTATCTGGCGAAACAATCGCGGCTCGGTCTGGGCCGAGGCCAGGAGAAATATGGGTTGATGCGAGGCTTTTTTCCAGCCTGGAATTATCCATAGGTCAATCGATATCTATCGCGGAAAAGCCATTTCGGGTGACTCGTATTATTCATCATGAACCTGACAAGTTATTAGAGGGGCATGGTGCGGTTTCTATGCGTGCCATGATTCATGCCGATGAAATTGGTTTGTTTGATGAGGAAGTCAGTGAGTTGGGCAGCGGTAAAGCCACTGAGGCACAGTACCGCTATTTATTTGAAACTAATTCGGCACATCACCAATCCTTTCTAACGTGGACTAAAAAAGAACTCCCGGGTGCGCAAGTGGTACATCGTGGTGGAGGGCATCCGCTGGCGTTATTTTGGCAAAGAACTGAAAACTTCTTAGGCTTGGCGTCAGTGCTGTTATTTTTGATGGCAGCGATTGCAATTGACCTCACGGGTCGGCGCCAATTGATCAATCAGAAGCGTTTTGTTGCCTTATGTTTGAGTATGGGAATAAGTCGAACTCAGGGAATTACCCTGGCTGTTTTACAGTGGTTTATTGGTTTTATTTTGTTATTAATTCCGGCTTTGATATTAGCGTCAATCACACAAGTATTCATCATTGGTGAGTTGCAGGCACAGTTTCCAGAGTTAAGTTCGCAATGGCAATGGTTGCCGATAATGAAAACCATTGTATTGTTATTGGCCTTGCTGGCGATATTCCAAATACCCGGCTGGATGGAATTGTCTCACGTTTCAGTTCCCCAATTGATTCGACAGCAAAGCAATAAGCGATCAAACTGGATCCGTTTTTTCTGGTCGATTTTAAGCATCACCGGGTTAGCTGTTTTTTATTCAGACAATGGTTTGCTCACAGGATTTGTTTTAGGCGCAATGTTGGCGACCCTGTTGTTAATGATGTCACTGACCTGGATATTATTGATGGTTGGAGAGAAAGTAACTCAGCGTCGGCAGGGATTGTTGCCCTTCACTTTTTTTATTATGAAGCAGCGTTTGCTGAGTAAATCTGTTCAAATTTTAGGGGTTGGTTTATGTGTCACTTTGTTATTGTTTACCCTGGTATTAATGAAAGACATGGGAAATGCGATGCAGGGTTACGTTCGTCATCATGACGGCAATCTAATGATTACCCGAGCGCAAGCACACCAAGTTGAAAACATTAAGCAGTGGGCTAAACAGACAGGCAGCCAGATGCGCCAGTTGAAGCCGTATCTACATGGACAAGTTGTTAAAATTAATGGCGCATCGTTAAGTGAACATACAACCAAACCTAGCGACAGCATGGCAGCGCTGAAAGCGCGGGTGCGATTGCATTGGTCTGCACAGGTGCCGGCTAACAACCAACTTCAGTCTGGTCAATGGTGGACTCAAAATACAGAAAACTGGAATCAGGTTTCTGTCGAAGAAGAGGTCATGACTGATATTGGTTTAAAGCTGGGAGATCGCTTGAGTTTTCTGGTGGAAGGCAAGGTTTATGATTTTGTCATCAAAGCAACCCATGTTTATAAACCCGGCAATGGTTCTATAACCTTCTGGTTTCAAGTTCCACCAGAAGCAATTAAACACATTGATGCGAACCAATATTATATGGGAAGTATGGAGTTACCTGAAAATGCCTGGCCTGAATTATCAAAACTATGGCAACAAAATCCAAGGGTATATTTATTACCCATCAGGGAAATGACCGAAAGGTTCGATAATATTCTGGCGATCATTACTAAGCTGGTGACATTTTTTAGCGCAATGATTATTTTTATGGCAGTGCTTGTTATTACTGCCTCAGTGAAAGGCTACGAAGTTGATGATCGCAAGAAAAATGGATTGCTGCTCAGCTTTGGGTTACCCAAGTCCAGCTGTGTTCGATTGAGCTTATATGAGTGGTTAATTACCGCGTTGATTGCCGCCATTGGTGCGATAGTTGGAACCTGGTTAGCCGGAGAACTCATTTATCAATCACAGTTTTCGATGAATTATGTACCGGATGTTTTATGGCTGTCGGTGGCTTTAGTGATAACCACAGTCCTGGTTTGTTGTGCGGGGTTGATTAGTAGCCGAGCTAGTCTTAATGCGTCAATTCAACAGTTGGTTGCGCAATAATAAATCTTATTAAGTTGAGAGATTGGCCCTATCAGGAAAATAGGGCATGTTTGCCAAAAATCTCCAGTTAAATTTGTCGAAGATTAAAAAATGGGTATATTGACTTCCCGGAAATAGCTGTATTAATATGTAATACATATCTAAGAGGTGAATTATGCCAAGAAATACTAGCGTGACTTTAGGCAAACATTTTGGAGAGTTTGTGGAAAACAAAATTCAACAGGGACGGTTTGAATCAACGAGCGAAGCCGTAAGAGCTGGTCTTCGACTGCTTGAAGAGCACGAAGCAAAGCTCGATTTATTAAGAAAAAAACTATCAGTGGGTGAATCACAACTAGACCAGGGAAAAGGGGTTGACGGCGATACCTTTATGCGAGATTTGATTGGTTAATGGCAAAATATGTTTTGTCGCCGGAAGCTCAAAATAGCTTGAGGGAAATCAAAGATTATTCACTTAAAAACTTTGGCGCTGAGAGAACAAAGTCCTATCTTCAGAAAATTCGTAAGCGGTTGCAAGAGTAAGCCAAAAATCCTTTGAAGGGAGTAGTCAGGATGGATTTAAAGGTTGGGTATCATAGTGATTTTATCGGTTCTCACACAATTTACTACAGAATAAAACCAACTCATATCGACGTTATTGATGTGTTACATCAATCAATGGAAGCATCGAAACATATCGTTAATTAAGCGATCTAATTTATATCTGACCCATTATCATCACTACTTTAAATTGGAATAGTGTGATGAACAAAAATAGTTTAATAATTTTCGCCTATAAAAATCAATCAGTATATAGATTTAATATTAC
>NZ_ML660161.1:235121-751682 GCF_007004725.1 Aliikangiella coralliicola
AAAGTTTGATAACTTTAATTCTATAATTACCAAGCGAGCTTGTCATAATCAAACTATAATTGTTCCCTTGGTAATTACTTTATTTATCTAAATATCAATAACTAGGCCTGCTTGCATGTTTATTAATAATGTCAATATCTAAATCCAAAACTTAGTTCTTTCTTATAATTTTTACTAATGCGAATTAATTAATTTATTTAGGGACTGAGGTATTAGCAAACATTATAAATATCCCTTTGTTTTTATTCAGTAAGACTATTTCTAGCATTTATACTAGATATAAGTCTATGTTGCTCACTTATTGAACTATTGATCAAGTTTTCGTCGGTAAGTGCTCTTAAGAAGCTAACCAAGCTATTAATCTCTATTTCGTTTAATAAAAGAGGCCTGATTCCCGGGGCGATATTGGGATTAGGGTTACCGCCTTTATTATAAAATTCAACAACATCGAAAAGTGATTCCAGACTTCCATCGTGCATATATGGGGGAGTTAGTGCAACATTTCTCAGAATAGGAGTCTTAAATGCCCCCCAATCTTCTTTTTTTCTGGTTACCCAATAGCGTCCAGTATCAGTCATTTTACCATTTTTGTATCCTACTCCTAGATTATGAAATCTATGATCAGTAAATAATGCAATTCCGCCCCCTAGAGAATTTACTGATGGATGGAAAATATCGTGACAAGCAATACAACTTCCCTTACCGATGAAAATTTCATAACCGTCTAATTCTGATTTCGTCAAGGCTTTTTTGTTTCCATTAAAAAGGTAGTCATCAAAGCGAGAGTTAGCTGATATTAGTGAACGCTGAAATGAAGCTAGAGATTGAGCTAATCCAAGTGTATCAACCTTTTTTCCAAAAGCTGTTTCAAAGAGTCCGTCGTAATCATGAAATGAATCTATTTTATTAATGGCATCTTCAATCTCGATTCCCATGTCTCCGTTTTTGGTAAATGGGTTAAGGGCTTGTTCTTCTAATGATTTAAATCGTCCGTCCCAGGACAGTGTCGCTTGATATCCAGTATTTAATACAGAAGGTGAATTTCGTTCAAGTAATTCTCCTTTCGAATTAATACTAATTGATCTTTTCTCGGCAAATCCATGAGTTGGATCATGACAAGTTGCACAACTAAACTTCGAAGATGATGAAAGTCTTTTGTCGAAGAAAATCTTTTTACCAAGCTCTATTTTTAATTTACTTAACTTATTGTTTAATGGGATGTCTGGTTCAATTAGCCCAACAGGGATCTCTATTAGATATTCATTAGATTCGACATAATAAGGAACGACTAATAAAAAAATTGAAACAAGAGTCAAACGTGAATATATGAATAATTTTGTTATTAATTTACTCATCTTGCTACAACTTCAATAGTTGTTAAATTTAACATTTTGTCGATATCAGTATTAAGCCTCTTGATATTCATTGGAATGACCTTTGAAAAGTCAAGTGTAATACCTTCTATACGTTTAAGGTCAGCAATAACCTCATGATATCTACTAGGACCAATCCCCATTGCGGATAATTGTATTGGATCTACGCCAGTTTTATTTGGTTTAGAAAAGTCTACACTTTCTAAAGGAATGCCTTGTTTTTTAAGTTTTTTGAGATTGACCTGAATTTCTTGCAGTTTATCAATCTCGAAAATCGGATTTTTTTGCGTTCTTGGAAATATGTAAGCATTTTCTAAAAGTTGGTTTGCACCAGGCGGAGCAAAAAAAGATACAGCATCTTCTGGTATAATCGTTGCAGCATTACCAGCAGTATCCTTTGCCGTGAACCTTAATTGTACTTTCGTTCCACTTTTAAATGGTCCTATAACTGTTTCGAAAAGTGTCGGCCTTACAAAATTCCCAACTTTGTAGTTATGAGCTTTGCGAGCCCATGTTTTACCACCGTCAACTGAAAATTCTGTCGATACACCAGTTGCTTCTAGAATACCTGAGCCATGATCTGAAACGAGTGCTTGTATTGCTAAAGTACCATCATCTAGAGATATTAATCGATAATCGGTCACGCTTGGAGGCTTAGTGTCATAAATTTGAAACCACTCGTTTTGCATGAATATTCTATTTTCATCCATATCGACTAATGAAAGTCTAGCTTCCAAAAAATCACCTTCTTGTACTTGAGATGGGGCTTTCATTGTTAGGGTTCCATAGATAGACTCCCCAGGTTTTAAAGTGATCTCATTGTTTTCTTCGGGAACTCCTTCAATAAACCATCCTCGCGGGTAAGGAGTATGTTCAAACATCCATTTAAGTTTCTTTGTTTTAGAATGATGATTAGTAAAAGTGTAGTTATAACTATTGGTTTGATTAGGATTGACCCTAAAAGGAATATTCCATGACTTAACTTTGGAGTTATTCAATAAATTGCTATCTTCAACTCCTTGCGCTTCAACAGTTGCTTTTACATGATATCGTATTCTAGCTATATCAAATCTATCGATTAATGCATTCAATCCCCAGTCCGCTTTCATTCTCAAAATTTTACCCTCTTTTCCTCCTCTAGAATATGCCGGAACCCTAATTATCCTGAGTTCCTCTGGTGGTTCTAAGTGTAGTAATTGAGCGCCAGATTCATCGACAATGTCTACGTAGACTTTGGCCATAGAAGGTTCATCGCCAAAATTTAGTACTCTTACTTCCACCTCTTCTACTTGATTAGCATTTCTCCATGCTATTGAAACCCCTGGTCTGCTTGAAACATGATTGGCGTTAGTTAGCAAAACCTTGGAATTAGAATGTGGACTAACTAAATTTTGAGCCCATGCGTTTGGTCTCTTATAAGTTTCATCATCGGCGATAGCTAAATCCACAGAGGCTTTAGAAATGTTGGAAATATTTAGAAGAAAGATACAGGTAATAACAGCCAGTTTAATATACATAGTATTCTCCTTATGTATACAAAGACTTCTGATTGATAGAAAGAGTAACAAAAATGACGGTTACTTTAGTAAAGTATATTTGGTAGGGCATTCCTTAGTATTAAATTGTTTATATAGCTTCCCTTCCAATAATACAATTTAGCCTATGCTCGTTTATTAAACAAGGATGTGTTTTGAGATAATAGGTCAGGTTTTAACGGTATAATCTCATTAGGGAATAATATATAGAGAAAGAAAAGAAATTAATTGGCAAATCTCTAATGAATGCCAAAGTACAGAAAGCCCAATACAATGGTAATTAATTAGCTCTGGCTTATGCCACGATACTTACATAGCTGTCTTAGCCTTTAGTTCATAAGTGGCTCTATTTGGATATTAATAATTGAGCCAGAACATTCGTTAAACTGCTATGAGTAGATTAGATGTCAAATCGTAGTTTTCAACCAATTTACTTAATTGTCTAATAGATTATTGTTAATGTATTAGATATCTGACTAGATCTTTCAAAAACTCTATCTTAAATAAATTGTAGTGACAAAAATGTATAGCAATAATTGATTTGACAACCAGAACACAAAATTAACAATTTGTTTATAGTATAAATTTATAAGGAAGTTAAAGTGTTTGGCGAAGTCTATAGAACTAAAAGCAGACCAGTTACCATTTTCAGATGATGAATATTAATTAGAAGTTTATTAAACCATTTTGTATGAGTGTTGTATCAATTCTTTAGAGTAGATGTGTGATTCACATACATTATTACAATTTTTTTAAGGCTAATTCATTCTTGTAGTTGGCTAGCTGAATATGCTCTGAGTCGGGATCATTGTCCAAGCTCACCTCATCAGAAAAGGGGGCATTGCATAAATCTATGTACTTCTCCATTGGTGTTTTTCCGTTATGGGTACTATGAGGCCGTTCCCAATTGTAGTAATGCTGCCATTCAGCGAGAAGCATATCGATTTCTTCTGATTTAAGAGCTATAGTGGGATAAAATTCTGTCTTATCTGTTATCTGTGAACGCTCGACCTTTCCATTCAAGTGAGGTGAAGCTGGCTTATTAGGCCGAAAAACGATGTCTATGAATCACACACCTTATTAATCAGGAATATAATCAGGAAACTCACTTTTTAGCTCTTTCACAATTTTTAACTCATACTTTAAATAACTATCTAAATATTGAGGATCGACGTGAGCAGAATCAACAACAATGTAAGAAATCGCTTCCCCATTTTCATCTTTGCGTTTTTTATTAAATCCAAAGAAGTTTTTATATCTAAGTGGTGATACTCCTTCAAAGTTTTCCAATAAAACTTTAGGATCTTTAGTCTGATTCTCGGGATGACAAATTGAATCTCCGTGTAACTGCAATGCCAAACTTTTTTCGTATGGTTCAATATAAACAACTCTTTCAATCCCTGCCGCTACTATATGACGAGCACAAATATGACAAGGGTAAGTTGTACAATAGAGTATCTTTCCCACCGTAGATGAGCCTGTGGATCTTGAAATTGATGTAATGGCATCCATTTCAGCATGAATTGCGCGAGAATATTCGATTAATGCTTTAGCTTTAGATTCATTAATGATACTTGCTGCAATTTCTTTTGCATTGTTCACTTTGTAATTATTCAAGATAGTTTGGATTTCTAACTCTAGTAGCTTCTTATGTTTATCATTATGGCACCGGCGACCATGATTAAAACATCTTTTGTCTTCAGATACATCAGAGTTATAGAGACCGCCACTATATCTAGGTACATCATTGCAGCCAGTTGAAATTACGGTACCATTTTCATCAGTAATTGCAGCACCTACTTGTCGAGATAAACAAGCAGAGCGTAAAGAAGCAGAGTAAGCAGTATACATCCCTGTCTCATCTTTCGAAGGAGTTATATGATTAGTACCATGAATTAGTTTAATAAAGCGTTCTACTGATTTAGTTATCTTCTCAGCAATATCGATGTTGCGAATAAAATAATCTGCTTTATGCAATGAATCTTGAACTTGTTGACCATGTTTTTCTGAAGCTTTTCGATCTCGTTCAATGAGTATTCCAATTTGCGTTTCACTCATTTGTTCGTCTTTCAAATTTTTTCTACGCTCATCTTCTGTTCTTAACAATCCAACTAAATAAAAATTGTTGCGATAGATTTCATTTAATATTTCTATTTCTCCAGGATGTTTGACTTGGTCGATAATATAAGCCATTTTTTCTTTGATTCTCAAAGGCCCATCATCATTTTCGGCTCGTGTATGGCCAAATCTTTTCTCTCTTAGAAAAATAATTTTATTAATTGCTAATTCAGCTAGAATACTGCTTCTATTATTTAGTCTTAATTGATCTCCTAAATCCTGCAATTTTTTATAGCGCTCAAATCCATTAAGCGCTTTTAATTCCCCTTTTGGTTTAGCCTCTTGGAATTCGATAATCAAGTCACTTAATCGAATGTGTTCTACGATATAGCCGTGAGATTCCAATTGAGTTGTTAAACTTTCTTTTAAGCATTTTAGCCCAGACCCAACAGCGCCACACAACCCAATTACGAGTTCCTGCGATTTTCTATCTTTAATGTCTTTGGTGGGGTTATTTACTATTTCAGAAGCTATGATGGGCGAATTTATTTTGGCAACTTTGCTAGAAGGGTTTGACATAATAATCCATTATTTTGTTTATAATAATGAGTTATGTTAGCAAAGAATTTCCTACCAGTTCAAGTTATCAGCAGCGCGATAGATTCTTTCTCTGGCTTCGTTGTTTTTCTTGTAATCTCTCGCTTTTGACAAACAAGCGACGTTAGAATTACTTTTTCTTTTTTTTGAAGAACTTAGCTGGGACTGTATCTTACTTTTAGATTCCATAATTTACATCCTTTTGATTTCTTCATTTTTACTACTACAACGGACCGCGAATATTACCTATTGCACTTGATGTACGCAAGGACTTAATCCTCATTCCGATATTTTAATTCATTAAGCTATAGCACAGATTACAGTAAAAACAAAACGCTATAACTACTTATATAAGTAGCATTGGTTACTAGAATTGTCAATCTTAGCTATAATTATTGTTCATTTAAGTAGTTACATGTTGGAGTATTTCGATTAAGAGTTATTCTTAATATCTAAACTTTGTAGCTATATAATGTGGATAACTACACTCGAAACTCGATTTAAAATAATTTTATTCACATTATATAGTGAAATAATGATAGAAGTTTCCTTATATAAAGAAAGTACAGATAATGTTTAACCTTGCATCTAATTAATTCTTAGCTATTCCGTTAATCAGCTTTTTTATTCCTAATCGATACATGCTAATAAGACGCTTACTGCATCGCACAATCTTTTCAGACAAGGGGATAAGTTGAACCTCCCCACATTTGACGGACACTCCAAAAAATAGACAATAGTCTAAAAAGGAGTGTCTTATGGTCAAGCGAACTTATTTTACCAAAGAGTTTAAATTAGAAGCTGTTAGATTACTAGATGCTGGAGAGAAGCCAGCTTCAGACATCGCCAGGGAGTTAGGAATACGTCGAAATCTACTTTATAAGTGGAAAGAACAGATAGAGCAGTATGGCGAAAATGCTTTTCCAGGTAAAGGTCGTCCTCCGTCTTCAGATAAACAGATAGAGGAAATTAAGCGCCTGAAGCAAGAGCTAAAAAAATCTAAGGAAGAGGTCGAGATATTAAAAAAGGCCGCGGCGTTCTTTGCGAAGGAAATGAAGTGAAGTATCGATTTATTCAGATGCAAAGGACGCACTATCCGGTCACTCGCTTGTGCTTTGTGTTAGGGGTGTCGACAAGTGGGTATTATGGCTGGTGTAATCGAGTTGAGAGTGTTACTACGAGATGGCGTAGAAAACTTATCAAGCAAATCAGTCGAATCTTTTTGGAAAACAAACAAGTGTATGGCTCTCCTCGAATACACGCCGAGTTAGCAGAGCAAGGCGAGAAAGTTTGTGTGAATACCGTCGCTAAGTTAATGAGACAAAACGATATTCAGTCAAAAGTATTTCGACGGTTTGTGGTTACAACTAATTCGAGGCACACGCTAGCGGCCGCCCCTAACCGGCTCAACCGGGGATTTAAGGCTGTAAAAGCAAATGAGAAGTGGGTATCAGATGTGTCGTTTATAACGACTCGAGAAGGCTGGTTATATCTGGCAGCGGTGATGGATTTATTTTCAAGAAAGATTATCGGTTGGTCGATGGGCAATCGACACAATACTCAGTTAGTTATCGCTGCATTAGAAATGGCTATCGCTCGACGGGGTGAGGTCAGGAATGTTCTGTTGCATTCAGACCGAGGTATACAGTATGCGTCGAAGGTTTACCGAGATAAATTAGCCGAGTATGGAATTGCTTGTAGCATGAGTCGAAAAGGAGATTGCTGGGATAATGCTCCAATGGAGAGCTTCTTTCATACACTAAAAACTGAGTGTGTTAACTTTGAAGACTATAAAACACGGAGCCAGGCAAGACGAAATCTGTTTGATTATATTGAATTGTTTTACAATCGAAGAAGAAAACACTCAACGATTAACTATATGAGCCTAGCAACATTTGAAAATGCTGCTGGTGTCCACTAACTGAGTGTCCGGAAAACGTGGGGAAGACCAAGTCAGTCTTACAATAAACAAATATTTCAAACATCAAACTTCAAATCGAACACAAAAAAGGCGAACCTTAAGCTCGCCTTTTTCAATTACATGGGCTTGAGATACTACCGATAATCTTCCGGACTAGGACAAGCACACATTAAATTCCGATCGCCATAGACGTCATCGATACGATTAGCCGTTGGCCAGAATTTATTGTTTTCCTGACCATCAACCGGATACACACCTTCTTTGATAGAGTAAGGTTTGTTCCAGTCTAACAAGTCAACCTGCGTATGTGGTGCGTTGGTTAGAGGGTTATTATCTGCTTGCCATTCACCGCTACGAACTTTTTCGATTTCTTGCTTAATTGAAATCATTGCCGTTGCAAATCGCTCAATTTCACATAAAGGTTCACTTTCCGTTGGCTCGATCATCAAAGTGCCTGCAACCGGGAAAGACATGGTTGGTGCATGGAAACCGTAATCCATTAGTCGCTTGGCGATATCAACTTCGGTAATACCGGTTTCGGCTTTGAGTGGGCGTAAATCAACAATACACTCATGGGCCACTTTATTGTTTCGGCCGGTGTAAAGTATCGGATAATGCTCGCTCAATTTTGTCGTCAGGTAGTTAGCGTTGAGTAACGCCATTTTAGTAGAGTGAGTTAAGCCTTCTTTACCCAGCATAGCAACGTACATCCAGGAGATTGGTAAGATACCGCCGCTACCAAAAGGTGCTGCAGAAACTGCACCGTTATTTTCGCCTGTACTGGTCAGTTTGCGAACTGAGTGATTCGGTAGAAATGGTTTCAAGTGCGCTTTAACGCCGATTGGGCCAACACCCGGTCCGCCACCGCCATGAGGAATTGCAAAGGTTTTATGCAGATTTAAGTGAGAAACATCCGACCCCATCAATCCAGGAGAAGTAATGCCGACCTGAGCGTTCATGTTTGCACCGTCCATGTACACTTGACCGCCATGCTGATGGATTACATCACAGATATCTTTGATGTGCTCTTCATAAACACCATGAGTAGATGGGTAAGTGATCATTAAGCAAGAAAGATTCTCTGACACTTGCTCTGCCTTGGCTTTGAGATCTTCGTAGTCTACGTTGCCCTGTTCATCACAGTTAACAATCATGACTTTCATATTGGCCATTTGTGCACTGGCTGGGTTGGTACCGTGTGCCGAACTAGGGATCAAGCAAATGTTACGGTGATCTTGTCCAAGGCTTTCATGGTATTTTTTAATTGCTAACAGACCTGCGTATTCGCCTTGTGCGCCTGAATTAGGCTGAACGGTAACTGCATCATAACCAGTAATTTCAGCTAACCAACCTTCTAGTTGCTCGATTAATTTCTGGTATCCCTGAGTTTGGTCTGCCGGCGCAAATGGGTGAATGCTGGCAAATTCTTTCCAGGTGATCGGTAGCATTTCGGAAGTTGCATTTAACTTCATGGTGCAACTACCTAATGCGATCATTGCGTGGGTCAACGACAAGTCTTTATTTTCGAGCTTTTTCAAAAATCTCAACATTTCAGTTTCAGAGTGGTGCGTGTTGAATACTGGGTGTTGGAGTATTTCTGTTTCTCTAAGCAGGCCTTTTTCGAAAGATTCGTGGGCTTGGGCTCGCTGGTCCAGATCACCAAAATCAAGCGCTGAATCGTCGCCGGTCAATACTTGATAAAGTGCCTGAATTTCCTGTTCAGTGGTAGCTTCATCGATACTCAGGCCGAGTTGGCCATTATTATCAATTCGCAGATTTATTTCAGCTTCGGTTGCTCTGGCGATAATTTCATCACGCTGGTCGACAGCATCGATTGTCAAAGTATCAAAGTAAGTCTGATTGACCAGCTTAATACCTTTGTCTTGCAACGCGTGGGCTAAGATACCGGCGAGTCTGTGGATACGATAAGCAATCTGCTTTAATCCTTCAGGTCCATGGTATACCGCATAGAAAGCGGCAATATTTGCGAGTAGAACCTGTGCAGTACAGATATTTGAAGTGGCTTTTTCGCGACGTATATGTTGTTCGCGTGTTTGCATGGCCATGCGGTACGCTGATCTTTCATTAGTATCAATAGAGACACCGATAATACGACCTGGCATCGCTCGCTTAAATTTCTCGCGAGTTGCAAAAAATGCTGCGTGAGGACCGCCGAATCCAACAGGAACACCAAAGCGTTGTGATGAGCCTAAAACAATGTCTGCTCCCATTTCGCCAGGAGACTTTAACATCACCAGACTCATGATGTCGGCGCCGACGGAGACAATTGCTTTCTTTTCGTGAAGCGCTTCAATCACTGCTTGTAAGTCAATAACTTCACCTGTTCTGTCAGTGTATTGAACATAGGCACCAAACACATCGTGCTCCGCCGCATCTTTAGCGTTGCCAAAAATTAGCTCAAATCCATAGTGTTCAGCGCGGGTTTTAATCACGTCAATGGTTTGTGGAAAAGCGTTTTCATCGACAAAAAACTGGTTCGATTTTTTATTTTTTGAAACGCGTTTCGCCATTGCCATTGCTTCTGCCGCTGCGGTTGCTTCATCAAGCAATGACGCGCTGGCGAGTTCCATACCTGTCAAGTCAATAGACATTTGTTGATAAGTGATAATCGCTTCCAGTCGGCCCTGTGCGATTTCAGGCTGGTAAGGTGTATAAGCCGTATACCATCCTGGGTTTTCAAGCACATTGCGCAGAATAACCGTCGGGGTTTTGGTGTGGTGGTAACCCATGCCGATATAAGAGCGAAATACCTTATTCATCTTCGCATATTGTGCGATATCGTCTAACGCGCTTTGTTCACTACGTGCTGACGGAATATTGAGTTCTTCAGGCAGTCGGATCTTATTAGGGACCGTTTGTTCTAGCAGTTCGTCAAGTGATGATAAACCCAGATATTCCAACATTTGCTGGGTTTCGTTAACATCAGGGCCAACATGACGTTGGATAAATTCTTGTTGATTGGATAACTCGTGAAGGGTTTTATTCATGCGCTTTCTCTGTCTAAAGTCGACCACATTTTTATGATATGGGTCGTAAAAAAACCGAAAAAGCCCCGGCACTCGCCGAGGCTAATCATTTTTTATTGTCTCTATTAAAATTGCTTTACGTTATTCGAAACGGCTTTAACGTGTTGACGCAACAATCTGCTTATTCGTCAATTTCGTTGGTGTATGCTTCTGCATCGAGCAAGTTATCAAGTTCTGAAGGCTCTGAAGGCTTCATTTTGAACATCCAGCCATCATCGTAAGGAGATGAATTAACGGTTTCTGGGGCGTCTTCTAAAGCTTCGTTGATAGCGATAATCGTACCTGAAAGCGGTGCATAAATATCAGAAGCCGCTTTAACTGACTCAACAACAGCGATCTCATCTTCAGTAGCAACATCAGTGTCAACGTCAGGCAACTCAACATAAACAACATCGCCTAACAATTCCTGAGCATGGTCAGTAATACCAATAGTCACGGTGCCATCGTCTTCCTGGCGAATCCATTCGTGAGAGCTGATATATTTTAATTCGTTTGGGACATTGCTCATCTTATTTTCCTCAATTTAATCTTTAAATGCTTATCAATCAGTTCAAATTAGTCAGATTGTTCAGTTCAAATTAGTTAACTCGGTTAGTGCCTGGCGCACATTTTACACCAATGCTTCGCCTTTGCGAACAAAACAGGGTTTTACCACTTTTGCAGGTACTAGTTTGCCACGTATTTCTAGCATCACCTGTTCGCCTGCTTCCTTAGGAATACGTGCCATTCCAATGCTTTTCTTCAATGTTGGAGACATGGTTCCACTGGTGGTTTCGCCTTCACCAACACCTTCTGCAATGACCTTCATATGGGCGCGAATAACGCCTTTACCTTCCAGTACCAGACCGACTAGTTTATTTTTTACGCCGGCTTGTTTTTGATCTAACAAGGCTTGCTTGCCGATGAAGTCGCGTTCTTCTGGTTGCCAGCTAATGGTCCAGCCCATATTGGCTTCTAGCGGCGAGACATTTTCATCCATGTCGTTGCCGTATAAATTCATGCCAGCTTCCAGGCGTAAAGTGTCACGGGCGCCTAGTCCACAAGGTGCAACCCCAGCTTCTACCAACTTATTCCAAAAGCTGGCGGCTTCAGCAACCGGGACCATAATTTCGTAACCGTCTTCTCCAGTATAGCCAGTGCGCGCGATAAAATAGCCTTCAGTATCGGCAGCGACAAATACACCGAGCCCTTCAACAGCGGCTTTTTGAGTGTCTGAAAGAACGCTATTGGTCTTTTCAATGGCATTAGGACCTTGAACCGCAATCATGGCATAACCGTTATTTTCAGCAATAGATACTGAAAAGTTTTCGGCTTGCTGGGCCATCCAGGCCAGGTCTTTTTCACGGGTGGAAGCATTAACAACCACGCGATAATTAGTTTCGTCGATATAGTAAACAATCAGATCGTCAATAACGCCGCCATTTTCATTCAACATGCCGCTATAGAGCGCTTTGCCGCTGACTTTTAATTTATCGACATCATTGGCCAATAGAAAGCGAAGGTATGACTTAGCATCATCGCCCGTTACTTCAACAATCGTCATATGGGAAACGTCAAACATACCGGCATCTTGCCGAACAGAATGGTGTTCCTCAATTTGTGAACCATAATTGAGCGGCATATCCCAACCGCCAAAGTCAACAATTTTTGCACCGGCCTGTTGATGGCATTCAAATAGTGATGTTTGTTTACCCATAGTCGTAATCTCTGAGGTATCGTTCTGATGTGTTGATTGGTGGCGGATTATACAGATCAATTTCGGTAAAGAGAACTCGGATAACCGGATCTTTTTGTTATATTGCACAAAGACAAGTTATTTAATAATGAGTATCGAAAATAACGATACATATTGTACGCAATAGCTTTGTTATCGCTGAGATCAGAGGCGAAAGTTCCACTTCTTCTGGTAATCTGGGTCGGTTTTTAACTCTGCTAACACCTCATTTATTGCATGGATCACCTCTAAATCGACAGTCTTTTTACTAAACATAAAAGAAATGGATTCTCCAAAAAAATTGGTGGGGTGACGCACTATATGTTTTTGTCGTTTTTGATTTCGAATGGCGTAGGCCGCGATAAAAGGGTTATCGATAAACCCATCAATTTCCCCATTGATCAACCTTGGGTAATTATCGTACGAGTCAGAGGCTTCAGATATGGTTTTGTTTAATAGGGGGTTTTCCTGAATCGTTTTAAATTCACGGCCATAAAAGTGTGCTTTTGTAATCCCTAAGCGAAACCCTTTGGTTAACATTTGTTCAATGGTCTGATTTTTATATTGGTGGAATTTATCTGCTAGTACGTAAATTGCGTAGTAATCTTTCGAATAGAACTCAGAAAAGTGAGCAAATTTTTGTCTTTCGGGGGTTTTCTTTACGTGGCTGGTTGCGTCAATATTGCCTGCTTCGATGGCTTGAAGGGCATCGGAAAAAAACATTTTTTTGAAGCTCACTTTACAACCGATACGCCCGGCTATGTGGTGAATCAGCCTTATTTGTGAGCCAACCAACTCGCCCCTTGTATTAATATATTGGTATGGGCGCCATGGGCCCCATGAGAATGTCAGGTGACAATCTTTATTCAATTTGATTTTATGCGTTATATTAATTGCTGTTTTCTGTGTAACTGGAAAGGTAGGTTGAGCGGCGACTGCTTGATTATTCAGATTGGCGAGAAAAAACATTACCAGGCAGGTGAAGGCTATCAGGTCGGTTCGTTTTTTTTTATCGATAAAAACCACAGCGATACACCGAAAGTAACTCACATATAGATAATTCTATACCGAAAAGGCACAATTTTCCGTTTACCTTATGCATAACGCAAAGAGATAGTCTAAAGATAAAACGCCTTATTCGATTATGGAGTTATAGTGCCATTTTTAAGTGCGTTTAAGGGCAGTGATTACAGGTGCTCATCCTGACGGCTCAGTAAAGTCAATTACCAAGAACCAATATTAGGCATGTCTTTCCATGGAGAGTCTATTGGCAGGCTTTCGCCATTTTGTAGCAGCTCGATGGAAATACCATTAGGATCTTTTACAAAAGCCATGCGTCCATCTCTGGGAGGGCGATTGATAGTAACACCTAAATCCATCAAGTGCTGACACGTGGCATAAATGTCATCAACGGCAAATGCCAGGTGTCCAAATTGATCACCATTCACATACTCACGTTCGTCCCAATTATGAGTGAGTTCTATCATTGGTGCATTTTCAGATTCAGCAATAAAATAAAGAGAAAATTTGCCTTCAGGATAATCATTTTGACGAATGACTTTTAACCCCAGACCTTTGGTATAAAAGTGAATTGATTCTTGTGGTTGGTTAGTGCGAATCATTGAGTGTAGAAATTTCATGATATTCTCGGCAAACAAGTCGATTATTAACCGGTAATCATACGGAGGTACTTAGCAAAAATAAAGTTATCTTAGTTCTTAAGTACCTGCTCGATATTCGTTGGATAGCAGCGAGAGTCAGGCTAACTAAAAATTAGTTGATGACATCGGCACACTATTAAAGTCAGCTAGTTTTTCGGTGCTTGTTAACAATGTATTACCTTGTTGGGTTTGCAAAATATAGCCACGTTTGGGAACTGTGATAATCGTTATTGGCAAATTGTTTTTAGCAATTATTCTACGCAAATGACAAACCGTGTGGTTGAGTCCTTGCGGGCCGGTCAGATAATTTCCGTCCCAGACATTTTCGATAAGTTCATCTCTTTTAATTAATCGACCCGACTTCTGACACATATGTACTAGCACCTGCCACAATTTTGATCTCAAGCGGATACTCGTCGTGGTTGTATGGATTTTTTGTTCACAAAAATCCAGACTAAACCCGCTATCCGTGTGAATGTCACAGGATAAAATAGGTTGAGTTTGGTATGTCATAGCGATTTATCCTCGTTGCTGGTAATTCGTTTGCTTGTGCTTGATAACAGCTTTGCTGTTCAGCTGTCTTTCCAAGCAACAGCTCCTACCTTGATTTAACAAAAAAACAATTGATAGTGGCAATTCATTATCGATAATCAGAAGGATTTTATCGACAATTTGAGCCTGTCTCAGATTGGCTGTGCTGGGATGGGAGATTCGACGCTAAAATGTTTTGTCTGAGATGACAGTTTTGTCTTGCTCCCTCCTTTCGCAAACGAGAGCTGGAGAAGATTTATTTAGGTTAGTCTATACGGGTTGTGCGTTTAAAATGGAGGCCTCAACTTAATCGATTTCTATTTTTTAATTTGTAAAGCATTTTGAGTAACTTTCCGGAAAGTCTATTATGAAAATAAAGGCTTCGGTATAGATTCCGCTGATCAGGCCAGAGCCGATTAATCAGGTAGTTTTCTGAGCTGGTGCAAGAATCCACTAATTTAAATTCGGTGCCTGCTAGCGCTTCAATGTTCATTAACTCGAGTACGACGCCAGGATAAAATTGGCGATAGTTTTCGTGATAGCTCGTTTTTAGTTCGAAGGCTCGGTTTCTGGAAATGATTCTAAAAGATATCGCCACTGGGGTTTGATCAGAGAATAGTCCCTGGAATTCGACTTTGCCTGATTGCCAGGCTGAATTAAACATGGTCTGGTAGTATCGGTATACATTTTCATTCGATAAGATGGATCCTTTAGCGATTCCTTTCCAGCCTGTGTGCTCAAGTTGGCAATACTCCTTCAACCAATTTTTTGACTGATCTTCTTTAGATGTTAAATAGGTTGCATTTGCCTGATTAAATAAGCGCTTTTTTACGCGTCGGTTTTCGGCTCTTACTTTTCTGGGCAAACTTTCCAGATGATTACTGATTTGATCGGTTTTAAAAATTACGCCGCGGGTTTCACTGAATGTGCAGCTCTCAAGGTCAAATTGGTGTCCATAAGATTCTCGTGAGTGACGCTGAATTTCTACGACTAATACTTTTAATTTTTGCACGACGTGACGAATAATTCCAACTAGCAAAGACGGTTGGCTGCAGAGGGGATCACAGATAAAACAATGATCGTGTTGCCAGACGCTCAGATAACGTATACCTAAAGAATGCTGTTCGATTTTGATTGGAAATAATGCGACCAGTTCTTCATCGATTGATGCAGTGACCAGGTAAACTTTATCGTCCTTCTGCAAAAATTCCAGTGCAGGAAGAAGAGACCATCTCTCGTAAAATGGATTAACAAACTGGCTCTTGTTAGCGAGTTCGTCCCATTGTTTTGAGTCGATCTGGTTAGCCTGGTTTCTGGTTAAAATTTTAATCCGCATTATTTTGCTTCTTGTTCCAAATGCGCCGCATAATTCTTTTCAACTTTGATTTTGTTTTTCTAAAAAACGTATCAATCAGGTAATAAACAAAGATATAGTTCACTTTAAATACGACCGTATCTTTGGTCGGATCCTGCTTATAAGCCAGTGGATTAACATAGTCAGCGTAGCCTGCAAGGAAGTCACCGTCGCGGTAATTTTTTCCGTGAAAATATTCGATGGACATCGAAGTGCTGACACTGCCTGGAGAAAGGTGTTTGTAGTCTGGGTGAAAAGCTCCATGGGCGAAATAAACTGTATCGAGATAAACATACGACATTTCCGCCGAAACAGGGGTGTCATGATCGAATAAGATGCCGAAATAGACCTGTCCTTTTTTCGCCAGCAGTGGCAGTACTTCGCGATAGAATTTTTGGTTGTTGTTTTCCGATACACCCTTGTTGGCTTTCCAGCCTGCAGACTCGGTGCTAACGTAAAGGTCTATACACCGACTCATATCCTCGTGTTTATTGTAGACCTTATAAGAAAAGCCATCGCCGAGTTTCTTTTTCATACGCTTGGCTTTTTTGCGCATGTTTCGATGTTGTTGTTGAAAATTTTCCCAGCTGCCGCTCAGATCAACCAGCGGCGATACCGGGCCTTTTTGTTGTCTGGCTAAATAATCAGGAAACTTATAAAGCTTTTTTAGTAAACCATTGAGTTTTGACTCGGGGATCAGTTCATCGTATTCCAGCCAGTCCCAATTAGTATATTCTGTCGTAAAGTAACGGTGAAACAAGGTCCAGCATTCGGTTTCGTAACGATTGTGGATAACCGGGTAGGGTTTATCAACATCGCTGTGGTTGGTCGTGATGCAGTGTTCCAGCACACGAACCTGCTTTTTCCTGATTTTGCGTATACCGATGCTCATCGGAAATATTGCTAATAATCGGCCACTAGTCGTGTCGCGCATTAACAAACAGAAAGTCTCTTCGCTGGCGTGACTAAAGTATTTTACTGACAAGTTAATATAATGGTAGCTGGCGTATATTGAAGGTCGAGTACTGCTGGCCAGTAACTCATCCCATTCTCTTTCTATTTTGGATAGTTGCTCGCTGAATGGAACGCGTTCAAGTTTTATGTTGCTCAAATTAATCATATTGGCTTTAGCGGTACACTCGTCAACGTGACTATTTTCTGTACTGGTTTTCTCAATATTAATTTCCTTTGAATCACTCATACTACTCAAACCATTTTTATAACTCATTTATTTTACTTCCCTTTCCTGAGTCTGTTTGTTCGAGGTTGTAGACCTGATCAGCAAACTGCTGTACCGAGGGTCGGTGACTAACAAAAATTACCGTGAGTTTAAAATGTTGTTTAATATTCTCAATCACTTTTTTTTCAGTGGCCAAATCCAGCGCATCAGTGCTTTCATCTAATAATAGTAAATTAGGATCTCGGTAAAGCGCACGGGCAATACCAACTTTTTGAGTTTGCCCGGTACTAAAGTTAAGGCCTTCGTCGCCAAATACTGATTGATAGCCATCAGGTAATGACATTAAGTGATCATGGAGGTCCACCAGCTTGGCTATTTTCTCAATTTTTTCATGATCAATACTGTCTTCTGGTTCACCTAGCGCAATATTTTCGATAACCGATGCTTCAATCAGGTTCACTCTCGGTGGAACAAACCCAAGCTGCGACTGCCAATTAGGATTGTTATACAAGTTTACCGGCTGATCATCAACGAGTAGCTTGCCCTTACCTGGTTGGTATAATCCAGCAATAATATTCAGTAGCGTTGATTTACCGCACCCAGTTTTTCCGGTGACACAGTGAAACTGGTTGGCGTGAAACTTTAACGAAAGATCTTTAAAGCAAAAAGACGATTTATCGTTAAAATGAAATTCGATATTTTTGAGACAGAGTTGATTGCTTAAACGAACTGTAGGGTAATTGTCACTTCCGGATGACAACTCATTGTTAAATTCTGCCGCCAGCTTTTTTAAAATAGCCGAGCCAAATTGAATTTGTTCATAGCTATCGAAGATATCACTTACCGCCGGTAAAAGTCGGTAAGCGGCGAACGCATACATGCCAATCATCGTGATTGCTGATAGATCCGATTGATCTGAAAGTGAGAAAAACATCGCGATTAGCAGTATGCTCCCGTAGGCTACCACTTCGATAACGCGCTGTGGGATCAGGCTGATGAGTTCGTATTTAAGCCGATTGTTGACCATCGCCGCAAAGGAATTTGAATAACGTTTGATAAAGTAACCGCCAATCTGGGCAAGTTTTATTTCCCGCTGAAGTTTTAATGCTTCGAGAACTTCGCTATAAATGTCGGTTTCAAGATCGGCATATTCTTTACCCAGATTGTCTAGTTTGTTAGAGGTTAGTCGGTAAATTGTCAGATAAGCCACCAGGATTGCCAGGGTAATCACTAAGGTTGCCTGGAGATCAACGGTGAGTAAAAGCACGAAGATAAAAACAGTGACAATACTACCTGAAATCATTTCTAGCATGGCAAACAGGGTGTCGAGTATTACTCGGTCGATATCGGCCAGGATTGACTTAACTCTTTCTGAATTTTTCTTTCTGGCAAACGCTAATTCATCGCTGTTGAGATAGATCTTTAGCAAGCGCTCTGAGAGTTGGTGTTCTTTCTGATAGCCAAAGCGAGTCGCTATCCAGGCATCCAGCGCATTAATGATATTGCCAAATAGCACAAGTAAAAATGACAAACTGCCAAAAGCTATCACAATACCCTGGTACGACTGGATACCGGTAAATTCCTTGAAAGCAATGATGTAGCGATGGCTTTCTATTAACTGTGGCTCTGAAATAACGCTGATAAAAGGTAGGATAGAAGCAATGCCAACAACGCTAAATAGGCCATTAATAATTGAGCTGAAGAGTATGATTAACAGACGTCGCTTATCTGTTTGATCCATCAAACCAAAAATAATAAAAAATTTATTTAACAACTGAATCCCTTTTTTTCAGTGAATTGGTTTACGTTCGACCTGTTTATCTTAACAAGGTAATATTACCTTATGAGATGGCAGGGTAAAAGCGATAATATTAACAGGCATTTTTCTCTCTTGAAGTATCATCTAACGGTTTATTAAATTGGGTTAGATTTAGCTTAAACCTGATATATTTTATTGTAGCGCAAAACCTGCTTTAAATTTTAATATCAATGATTTAGCGCTGTTAATACCGCCCAGGTAGGGTGAAAGACAATATAAGGTTCGCCATTAAAATCACTCATTGTTCCCCATGAACCATCTTTGCGTTGTAACGAAAGTAAAAACTGCTCTGCCAAAGCTATTTTTTTGTCATCTTCGTTGTTCAATATCTTCAAACATTGCAGGTACTCAGCTAGTAAATCGAGATCACTGAGTTGATGTCTGACCAGGGGATACGTTTGCTCAATATAGTCATTGACCTTGCTGTTATTAAGACTTGGAGAAATCTCGAACTCGCCATAATTGGTTAACACCAACACCACATGTGTAGCCAGATAAGCGAGGTCAGAGAATTCGTCACTTTCCACCGGATGGTCTAAATTATAATCAAAAGATTCGAAGCTCTTGAGGTACATCAAGAAATTATCTTCAGGGAGTCGTAGTATATTTGTATTGGACGCGTGTTCTGACATCTGCTTAAGATAGTAATGCAGGAAAGATGTGTCGATTAAATAATCGCCGATCACTTCATAATCACTATTCGTAACGGCTTGTTGGAAATCCATATCGCCACTACGATACGGCGATATTGGCAGCTCTCCATATTGTTGTTGGTAAAATTTAAAATAGGGTTCTTGAAATTCTGGGCTATTCGCGATGATGGGCAAAAGCCCAATAAAGTCCCAGCGGCCTTCTTCATCGTCAGGAAACAGCAAGTCGAGGTGTTCTTGTCCCCTTTGCAGGCTTTGTTTTAACAGCTGACCTGCGATCTCGGCTTGATGGGAACGGATATCTGTGCGAGAAAGCTCATGAGCCAGGATAATGAAGTCACTAAAAACATCGTTAAAATTGGTATCTTGATCAATAAACTGAAGTAACCAGTGAAGCCCTGAGAGAATAGCTGCTTCTTTGTGTGGCAGATCGTGAGATAAAGCGTCGCGAATGCGCTTTTCAATATTTTGGTTATGGTTCAACTGAATCGGCTTGATTGATACAGATTGTGCGTTAATCAAGTCTGAAAACTGCCAGCTGCGATAATTTCGATAGGGATCACTAAAATAAACTGAGTAACCAATAAGAGAAATAGTGATTATTAAAAGGGTGACAAAACTAAATAGTCGAAATGGGGTTGTTTTTGTGAACATCGGCTTTATTTTTCTAGGTGGTCATCAATGTTTCTGATAATTAAAGGAGTTTACCTTGGCGATGGTTTACTGACCAGAGTACATAGGTTGAGATCAAACTTATCGATATTTAGTCTCGTCGCTTTATCTATCTAAAATGGACGAGATATTTAGGTTAAACTTGGGCGTGTTTATCTTTTGTTCTTTGAGATTGTTGAGGCTAAAATGCATTCATTCGGCGCGCTAGCTATTTGTTTATAAGTGAATAGGATTAACTGAATGCGAGTGATTGTACAAAACTTTTTCGACCAGGCTACTTCCACCTTGTCTTACCTGGTCTCAGATCCGCAAACGGGTGAAGCTGCGGTTATTGACCCTTTGATGGATTTCGACCCAGCGGCAGTGAGAGTTGGTTATCAGAGCGCACAAAGCCTTCTCAGCGAAATCGAATCACAGAACTTAACTTTAAAGTGGATAATTGAAACCCACGCACACGCTGATCACCTTAGCGCTGCTCACTGGCTCAAACAAAAAACCGGCGCTAAAATCGTTATTGGTGAAGGTATTATCGAGGTCCAAAATACTTTTAACCAACTATACCAGTTGGAGGGAGAGTCAGCCGGATCTGAAGGGGATTTTGACCGACTGGTTAAAGATGGCGACAATTTGCCTCTGGGAAATCTGACAATTGACGTTATCGGAACACCAGGGCATACACCTTCATGTTGTGCGTTCTTAGTGGGTGATGTTGCTTTTGTGGGCGACACGATATTTATGCCAGACTTTGGCACCGCCAGATGTGATTTTCCTGGTGGCAATGCTGAACAGCTCTATCAGTCAATACAGAAATTGTTGGCACTGCCTGATGAAACTCGTTTATTTACCTGTCATGACTATATGCCGGGCGGGCGAGAGCTGAGGTGGGAAGCATCGGTTGAAGAACAGAAAAATCATAACATTCACATTCATCAGGGCGTTGATCAACAGGCTTTCATCAAAATGCGAACTGAAAGAGACGCGCAACTGCCAGTACCTAAGTTAATCTTGCCTGCTTTGCAAGTGAACATTAAGGGGGGTCGATTACCTTCTGCTGGTGAAACTGGTATTCAATTTTTAAAACTTCCGATTAATCAATTTTAGTCAAAGGATGCACCTTGAAAAATCATCTCGTCATAGGCAATAAAAATTACTCTTCCTGGTCACTCAGGCCGTGGTTGTTATTGAAAGTCAAAGATATTCCTTTTGAGGAAGAAAAGATCTATTTATATCGACCCGACAGCAAACAGAAACTCAAGCAATATTCGCCTGCAGGGCTAGTCCCCTTTTTTCAAAATAGCGAAGTGAAAGTTTGGGATTCGTTGGCAATTTGTGAGTATTTGGCCGAAGCCTATCCAGAAAAACATTGTTGGCCTCAAGAACTCCAGGCACGCGCGTTGGCTCGTTCCATTTCCGCTGAAATGCACTCTGGTTTTCAACTAATTCGTAATCAGTTACCGATGAACTGTCGTCAGAAAATGAACTTTCAGGTCGATAGTGACGAATTGCGCATGGAAATTAATCGAGTCAACTCGATTTGGCAAGACTGTCGCATGCACTACCAGGATAAGGGAGATTTTCTGTTTGGAGAATTTTCGATTGCAGATGCCATGTTTGCGCCAGTGGTTTTAAGGTTTAATAGCTATGGTATTGAGGTCGGCTCTGTGGCGAGGCAATATATGCAAAATATTCTTAATCTAAAAGCGATACAGGAGTGGATTGAGGAAGGTATTGCAGAGAAACCGGTTATTGAGCAAGCAGAGATCTAAACCGCTCTGAATAACTCTCCCTCTCCTTTAGCAAAGGAGGGCGAGAGTTTGAAGTCGAAAATATAGTGTTTCAACGGTTTTCCAAATGATAAAGTTGATATCAAGTAAGCGCGTTTATTTAGATATCGCAGCTTTGATGGCGTCAATTTATTATTTTGTTTTGAATAGTTCGAATGAGCGAGCTAAGAAACAAAGTTAATGAGCTAAACTATGAAAAACTCCACAACAAATCAGATTCGATGTTTTACTAATTCAGAACCAGGCTCATCAAATAGTATCGCTGAATTTTCCATCGCCGAACAAAAGATTAATCAACTCATCTCTGAACAAGAAATAAAACAGGTAATTCAGTTTCATCAATCCCTTCCGGGCTATCAGGCATCACCATTAATTCGGTTGAATAATTTAGCGAGTCAGCTGGGCGTTCAGCAAATATTGGTGAAAGACGAAAGTGAACGATTTGACCTCAAAGCGTTTAAAATGCTCGGTGCCAGCTACGCAATGGCAAAACAGCTCAATCAGATAATTAGTCGAAGTTCCAGGCGGGGTGACTATGATGATCAAGTTATCGACTTTCGTCAGATTGATGCCAAAAGAGACGTTTATCAATCGGCCCAATTTGTTACTGCGACTGATGGTAATCATGGCCGCGCCGTTGCCTGGTGCGCGCAATTATTTGGTTGCAAGTCTCATGTGTATATGCCGTCAGGTTCTTCGATAACTCGCCTGAAAGCGATTCAACAATATGCAGAAAATGCAGAGATCACCGAGTTTAATTACGATGATACGGTAAAGTATGCAAGTCAGCTGGCAAAGGCGAACCAATGGATTTTAATGCAGGATACTGCGTGGCCGGGATATGAAGAAATTCCACAGGATATTATGCGCGGATACTTTAGTCTGGTGGTTGAGTTTGAGCGTCAGTGTAAGGAATGGCCTACCCACGTATTTTTGCAGGCTGGAGTTGGTTCTATGGCGGCGGCAATTGCTGCCTATCTATTTTTTCACCCGAAACCGACACCGAAAATAATTCTGGTTGAGCCCGAGGGAGCGCCTTGTTTTTACGAATCAATGGAGATTGGTGATGGTAAACCCCATCGGTATTTTGGCGACCCCGAAACCGGAAACCTTGAAACGATAATGGCAGGCTTAGCTTGCGGTGAGCCAAGTTCATCAGCCTGGGCGATTCTCTCATCCATTTGCGCGGCGTTTATCGTCTGCAGTGATGAAGTGAGTATGAGCGGAATGAAGCGGTATGCGAACCCCATTGCTGATGACCCGGCGATCGTTTCCGGCGAATCTGGTGCAGTCACTCTTGGACTTGTCGAAACGCTATTGAAAGATCCGCAGCATGCTGATGTTTTGTCGAGTTTAGCAATCGATTCAAACGCCAGAATTTTATTATTTTCCACAGAGGGTGATACTGATCCGGATATTTATCAGCAGATTATTAATTCTGCATCCTAATATGACGTTGCCAAGACAATAAAAAATTGCGTCAAGGTTATTTAATCAATCACCGGAATCGAAAACTCGGCACAAAGTCCACCATTTTTGCGGTTAAACAATTTTAAATGGCCTGAATGGGCATTGATAATTTCTTTACACAGCGCTAAACCCAGTCCGGCACCACCACTTTTGGTTGTGAAAAAAGGCAGTAAGCACTGGGTTAATTGATCTTCGCTCATTGCCTTTCCCCTGTCTTTGACAACAAACCGAATGAATTGCTGGTTATGCATGATACTCACTTCTATTGCATCTATATCAGTTTCAGATTCTCGAGCATTTTTTATCAGGTTAATCATTACTTGTTCGATTTGAGTCGCATCAAACCTGAAGTGCTTTATCGCGACATTATTGCTTATTTTTATGTCGCAAATATTTTCCAGGTCGGAAATAAACTGGGGCATATTGACCTCGCGAATTTCAGGATTAGGTAATCGAGAAAAGCGCGCGTATTTATCTATAAACTGGTGTAAATGTTTAGTTCTTCGATCGATAGTATTAAAAATGTCCATTAACATTTCATCGTGTTCAACCCTGTTCAGTATTTTGGTCGCTGAACGAGTTAAAGACTGGATTGGTGCTAATGAATTGTTAAGTTCGTGGCTGATTAAGCGAATAACTTTTTTCCAAACCTGCACTTCTTCTTTGTGCACCTCTGATGTCATATTCTTATACAGGTACAGGTAGTGAATTTTTGCATTCAGGTTAAATTCTTCGAAAGTGAGAAAATAGACTTTTTTTTCATCCTCGGTGATTTGAGTATAGAGACCTTCTTGTTTATTGCGTGTGGCATTCGCCAGATCAGGCGGCAGGTTACCGATCAGTTCATTGAAATTCAGACCTTCAATGTTTTTAGTCTGGCGAAGTAACTTTTTTGAAGCGATATTGCTGTAAACAATGTTACCGCGGTCCGTTGTTAGTAAAATCGCCATTGGTGTATTTTGTATAATGGTGTCGAGTAAAAGCTCTCGCTGATGCAGCTCCATTCGTTCTGTTCTGAGTATTTTTGAAAGCTCATTGTAAGTGTCAACGCTCAGCTGAAATTCTGGAAAGTCATACTCGGCGATATTGATACTAAAGTCTTCATCGTGGAAACAATTTAGCCCAGTTTCAATCGAACTGATTAGCGATGCGAAAGGGCGATAAAAATAGTTAATCAAGCTGTAACTGAGTAGCAGAATGATAACAAAACAAATGGGCAACCAAATCATCAAATCGCCTTCAAACCGGATGATGGCGTAAACGAATGTTAAAAAACACAGTGTCGGCAATAAGATGGCGAACCACAACCGATGTTTTAAGGAGACTTTTTTCTTATTCATTCGTGATGAGTTACCGAAGGCCTGCAGAACCTAGTTGGAGATATCAAATTTTTTGAGACGGCGGTATAGTGCTGAGCGACTTAAGCCCAGGTACTTTGCTGTTTCCATTATATTCCCGTTATTTTCCGCGAGGGCATTCACTATCATTTCCCGGGTAACATCATTGCTTTTCGCAGAACTTTCTGTCGCTTCAATCTCGATGCCGATAGATGCTGTGGTAATCATCTTACTGCTTGACAGCAACATGGCGCGCTTAATGACATTTTGCAACTCTCTGACATTTCCCGGCCAATCATATTGCTGAAGTAAGTTACTTGCTTCTGCGTCTATCTCAAAGCCTGATTCAAGGAATAAATTAACCAGCGGTAGTATATCTTCTTTTCTTTGTTTAAGTGCAGGCACTTTTAATTCAATCACATTTAAGCGGTAATAGAGATCTTCTCGAAAAGTCCCGTCGATAATGGCACTTTGCAGATCACTATTGGTAGCGCTTATCACGCGGACATCAACCTTGATGGTTTGATTACTACCCACTCGTTCAAATTCGCCGCTTTGTAGTACGCGTAAAAGTTTGATCTGACCTTCGTGGGACAAATTGCCGATTTCATCTAAAAATAATGTGCCTTTATCAGCAGCCTCAAAGCGGCCGATTCGCCTTTTGGTAATGCCTGTATAAGCGCCGGCTTCTGCACCAAATAATTCGGCTTCTAATAACTCTTTGGAGAGCGCACCGACGTTAACTTTGATGAATGGGCCATCTTTACACGCGGAATTGGCCTGAATAATTTCGGCAACTTTTTCTTTGCCCGCCCCGTTAGGACCGGTAATGAGTACTGGAACATTGGAGTGAGCCACCTGAGTGGCCATCTGTAACATACGTGACATCAAATCGCTACGATAACGAACGCCGCACAAATCAAATTGCTGGCTGAGCTGAGCATCCTGACTTTGTTGATTACGTTGAAAATTTGCCTGGCGTTCCCTTAGTTCATCAAGTTCCAACAGGTTCTTGATCGAAACCATCAGTTTGTCTTCATCCCAGGGTTTACCAATATAATCGGCAGCGCCGTGTTTAACCAGGCTAACAGCCGTTTCCACGTGGGTCCAGGCTGTGATAATGATAATCGGAATGTCAGTATTGATTTCGCGAATTGAATGAAATAACTTGATGCCCTCTTTGCCAGATGTCATATCTTCAGAAAAATTCATATCCTGAATGACCAGGTTGAAGTGTTGTTGATTCAACTTATCCAGGGCTTCATTGGGAGAGTGGGCAACATCACACCGAATACCTTCGAGCTTTAACATCACAGAAAGGGCTTTGGTAATATCGTGATTATCATCAACTATCAGAATATTAGGAGACATCAATCGGTAATCCTTAGGGCCGAAATTAATAGTTATGCAAATATTTTGAATTATAGAAGTTTGCGGCGAAATAAAAAACTTAAGTTTAACCTGAACCACCTATGACGCATGTCGGTTACGCCATAGATAGTTCTATGTATCATCAATTTTATCGCAGTTTAATTATGCGCCGCGAGTGACAATAGCTGGTTCTACTTTTGCGGCACGCATTGCAGGGTGCAATGCGGACACCAGGCTTATCAACCAGATAAATAGAGTGATTGTTATTATCCACCCAACATGTATTAACTGACTGTTACTTTGTGTGGCCATGATAATGAGAAAAACCAGGGAGAGAATCACGCCGAGCAGCAAGCCAATACCGGTAATCATCGAATTTTCTATCAGGTAGTAGCGTATTATTTGAAACTTTTTAGCACCTAAAGCTCGGCGCGTACCGATCTGTTTCTTTTGTTGTGCCACCAAAAACGAAATTAAACCTGAAATTCCCAGGCCAGTAATTATCAGCAGGACAAAACTGACCGCCAGCATGATTAACGAACGACTCCCACGACCATCGTACATGCGTTTTTGAGTGCGAGATAAAAATTCAACACCTTGAATAAAACGGCCTTGAGTTTGGTAAAGCTTTCCTCGAATTTCTTCAAGCAATACTTCGGTTTGTCCGGGTTCAACGCGAATAAGATAATTTGGATCGACACCTTGAATGTATTCCACCATTGGTCTTATGACTGAGCGATAAGATTGACCGACAAAGTTCAATCGTTCGCCATTCATAAAGTTACTGTAGACACCGATTATTTCAACCGGCGGTTGGTTTTTGCCGAGATAAATGCTGCGTCCAACTGGATTTTCTTGCGCGAATAGAGCCTCAGCCATTTGCTCGCTAATCATTACCACGGCTGGTTGGGTATTTTGTCCATTGTCATTGTAAATCACCTCTGTATCTTCAAAGTGACGACCCTGCTTGAGTTGTAAACCGAGCACTGCGACGCCGTTAACATCCAGATTAAATACGCTGGTTTGAAACGACTGGGCTTTTTCAGTGTCCTCGATAAAGACATCAGTGAGGTTTTCCGCGCTAAACGGGATCTGAGTCGCCGGTGTGATTAATTGTACGCCGGGGATCTGTTTTATTTTATGGAGATCATCTTCTACTGTTTGTTTTAAGTTGAGAGATTCCTCAAAAATTTGTGGGTACACTGCGACGATATTGTCATGATCTAAACCTGAAGGCAGGTTCCATTCTTTCAGCGTTGCCCGTGTTACCAGCAGCGCAATGATCATAACCGTTAAAGTAATCGCCACCTGTAAAATAATCAGTGCGGCAAATGCTTTGCGTTTTTTTAATGCTTTAAAAATTGGTCCGAATTCCATCATATCACCTGTAGAATTTTGTTAACTACTTTGACTATTGCGCTTTTAAATGACCAGCAGGGGCTGTGTTGCACATTTTCCAAACCGGATACAAACTCACAATTAACGAACTACCAACGGCGATCAATAGTGCCTGGGAAATCATTATCCAGTCGAGTTGATACAAATGCTGAATTGCATCTGCTGTTACCGTGTAATCGGATTGATAGA
Organism: Aliikangiella coralliicola; assembly: GCF_007004725.1. Taxonomy (GTDB): domain Bacteria; phylum Pseudomonadota; class Gammaproteobacteria; order Enterobacterales; family Kangiellaceae; genus Aliikangiella; species Aliikangiella coralliicola. The sequence continues at coordinate 262,783 of NZ_ML660161.1, forward strand.
TGTAAACTTTCATCATGCCTTTTAAGCCGAAGTACGACAAAATCACCCCGACTACCCCGCCAATAAATGAAATGAGTCCTATTTCAATCAGGTATTGCATCAAGATAACGTGTTTTTTTGCACCGAGCGCGCGGCGTAATGCGATTTCGGGAACCTTGCCCATATATTTCGCTAACAAAATTCCGACGGTATTGATTAGACAAACCAGGAAAAAGAGAACTGATAACAGAGCGAAAATAAATAGCGTCGTATTGTTGGTCGAATTTAACTCAGAGTATTCTTTGATGCTTAATAAAGTCGGTTGATGTTCACGGGGAAATCGTCCGAAAGATTTTTGATCACTAACATACTGTGCGAGATAGTCGATGTATTGTTTTGCCTGATTTTCATCTTCAAGTTTGACCCACAGGTTTAGCCAGGTACATTCCGATGCTTTTAGTCCATTAACATTTTCACGAGAAAAATCCTGAACAAACTCTGAGTCTTTTTCCCAACAGGAAATTCGGCGTGGGATATTAATTTCCAGTGCTAACGAAGATGGGACAAAGACATCATCAAAACGTGCGGTACTAAAAGAGCGGTCATAAAATCGCGCCGCCAGTTTCCAGTTTGCGAGTACACCAACCACCGTTAATGTCGAAGAATTAATTCGAATGGTTTTACCAACGCTGTTTTCACCGCCAAAAAAATGCTGATTCATTTTGTAAGACAAAACAATGACTGGTGTAGCATTTTCGTCGTCAGCCTTAGACCAGCCACTACCATAAAGAAAGGGAACTTTAAACATTGTGAAAAAGTTACTGAGCCCCGCCATTGTTCTCACTTGGCGCGGGTGCGCATCGCCGTTTTCATCGTTTAAGAAAGTGAATGACTTCCACAGATAAGTTTTTTCAACCGGAAAGGTCGCATCAGTAAATAGATTTTGTGTGTCCTGATAGGTTAACCGAGGTGTACGTCTAACATCGGTGATATCTCTGGCATTTTGGTCGCGGCTGTCAATCAGAACGGTTTGTATTTTTTCGCTCTCTTCCAGTAGTGGAATTTTACTCGATTGATAGCTCATCGTTGTGGTGGTGGTTAGCAAGGCCAGGCCGATCGCTATCGCACTAATGGTGAGCAGCGTGAGCCCCGGGCGATTTTTTAAATTTGCTTTAGCGAGTTTTAAACTATATAGAAACATTTTGCCTCCTTATGCGCTAACTAAAGCTTCGTTTGTTTCACCGGTTGTGTCTATCGTCTCCTGTGAATTCACCTGGCCGTCAAAGATCTGAATTTCTCGATGAGCGCGTTTGGCCAGCGCGGGATCATGAGTCACCATAATAATTGTTGTGCCATTCTGATTAATTTTTTCCAACAGTTCCATGACTTGTCGAGCCATCAGAGAATCCAGGTTTCCAGTCGGTTCGTCAGCAAGGATTATCTTTGGTTCTCCAGCGATTGCTCGGGCGATAGCGACTCGTTGCTGTTGCCCACCAGAAAGCTGGGTTGGAGAATGGTCTTTACGCGAAGATAAGCCGACTATTTCTAAAGCTTCTTCAATGCGCTTTTTGCGTTCGGCACGCGCGAAACCTCGGTAGCGAAGCGGCACGTCGACATTATCGAAAATTGACAGTTCTGGTAGTAAATTAAAGCTTTGAAAAATAAAACCAATTTTTTCGTTTCGAATTTCCGAAAGATTATTATCGGACAATTGACTGACGTCTTCACCATCGAGAATATATTGACCCGCGGTCAGGTTTTCGAGTAGTCCTGCAAGGTTGAGAAAAGTCGTTTTTCCCGATCCAGATGGGCCGGTTACCGAAACGAATTCGCCTTGTTTGATCTCGATATTGACATCGCGTAATGCATGGGTTTCAATCATTTGCGTTTGAAATACCTTGCTCACATTATTCATTTTTAACATTGGCGAACTCCTAGTTAGATAAGTAAATTTGTTGGCTTTGATTAAACTGTTCAATGGATGAAACGATAATTTCTTCTCCCACGTCCAAACCAGATATCACTTCAACTTCGTTGATACTTCGAGCACCCAGTTGAATCGGGCGTTTAACAGCGACATCACCTTCAAGTACAAAGGCAATACTACCGCCGCCGGTTTCGACAAAAGAACCGCGCCTGACTTTCAACACGTCGTTACGCGACTCAATTAAAATACGCGAGGAAATTCTTTGGTTTTGGCGAAGCCCCTGAGGGACGCTATCGACAAATTTAACTCTTCCTGATACTTGACCATTGGTCACTTCAGGAGAGATCGCGGCCAATTCACCGACATAGCTTTTACCTTCAAGTGTGACTTCGGTTGCTAGCCCAACTCCCAGGTCATCGGCGTAAGTTTCTGGTATGCTGACCTCTATTTCGTAAGCTGTTAAATCTACCAAAGTTAGCAGTTCGCTATTTTGGCTAACCGAATCTTTTTCGTCGACCATCAGACTGCCGATTACGCCGGTTATCGGTGAGGTCAGTTCGAGTTCATTCACTTGTCTTTCCAGATCCGCAACGACATATTTTTGCCGTTCCATTTGAAACTGACGTGCTTTTAGCTCAAATTCATAATTTTCTTTTTGCAGCTTAGCGTTCTGGATGGCGTGTTTATGTTGTAACTTAATTTTTTCCAGCTCGGCGTGTTGAGTTTCATAATCAACCTGGCTGATCACTTTCATTTCGATATTCAATTCGGCTCGTTGAATGTTTTTTTGCGCTAGCTCAAGATCAACTTTTGCCATTTCAATTCGCTGTTGGTTATCGAGTAGTGCGGTTTTAATCTGAATTTTTTGTCTTTCATACTCAAGTTCTAATTCTTCTAGTTGATTCTTCTGTTGTTCATATTGATTTTTCAATTCTGGACTATCGATCACGGCGAGCAAGTCGCCCTGGTTCACTTTTTCGCCTGCTTTAACTCTCAGGCTGATGGTGCCATTAGAGGGCGCGAAAAGTGTCGGACTGTTGGCCGCGACTACTCTGCCTTGAACAGCCACATCTCGCTGAAGATTTCCTTTTTCCACTTTCGCAATTTGAATTTGTCGCTTGGAAATACTCAGGTCGGAGTTGAACAGTTGGGTAACCTTGTCAAACAAAAGCACCAACAAGGTAACCGAAATCATGCCAACTAAAGCGAATACCCAGGCTTTAACTGAGGCAGTGCGCTTTGGTTTGAGCAGTCGGTCTTGAGCCGAAGTGTCTTTGATTGCTGATATTGATGGGCTGACGGTCATAAATTTCTTAGGCAACGTTAGTGTTCGATTCTTAAATTAACAACAAGAAGTATGCCATCTTTTAACTCTTTGAATTTAATGAATAATTTTTTAATTATTCGATATTAAAGTGTTGTTCGCACAGTGTTCGCCTAGTGTTCGCACAGTTCAATTGTGCTTGAATACAGACCATCTTTACAATTCTTTACTCAATTGATTAATTTATTTCTTGAAACTTAAAGCGACTTAGTATTTAATTACTCGCATGATTAATTAAAGTGTTATTTATTTCATAACGCAAGATTGGCCCCGATGACCGAATCAACTGAAAACATGACCAAAAACACAACGGAAGAAAACATCAAGATGGACAAACCTGAACAAAAGGAAGCAAAGCAGTCGCGCGGAAGACCTGTCGATAAAGATAAGCAAGTAGAGCAAAAGCAGAAATTGCTTAAAGTCGCGGCAGAATTACTCTCAGAGAAGAGTTATAAAAGTGTGACTATCAGAGAGCTGGGTGATCGAGCGGGTGTCAATTCTGCGATGATCCGTTACTACTTTGAAAATAAAGAAGGCTTATTTACTGCATTGCTTAGCCAAATGTCGAGTGAGCACTTTGAGAAAATGCAGAGTCTGACGAAAAGCGATGATCCGATCAAAGATTTTATTAGGTTCATGCTACAGATGCTCAATCAGAATAGTGGTCTTGCTCGGATTATCCATGACGAAATTCTTGCGGAGGAATCTGCTTTAAAAGCGGCTTTTTTAGAACGCTTTCCTAAACGAATGGCCACTTTTCTACCTAACCTCATTGAACAACAAATTCAGCAGAAGAAATTTCGCGATGATATTAATCCGAAATACGCAGCTTTTTCACTAATGGGGTTGATTGTTACCCCATTTATGGCGGCTCCAATTCGCGAAGAAGCTTGGAAAATATCAGCCGATGAGCTCAAAGAACCACAATGGGTCGAACATCTCTATCGAACCTTTATGTACGGATACAGCAGGGAGAATCGTTAATGTTTAATTTGATTAAGAAGCAATTTCTCGAAAAAAAAATCGCGTTACCAGTCATCATTATTGTCGGCATATTGCTCACAGTCGCAATTATTAAATTGCAGCCCGCGATGGAACACAATCCTCAGGCGAGGCCGTCAATTCCCGTCAATTTCGTTACCGTTCATCAACATTCGTTGCGCCCTGCCATTGTTGGTTTTGGCACGGTGGAGCCAGATGTCAGTTTGCAGGCTAAAGCAGAAGTCACAGGGCGCGTCACTTTTATACACCCTGAACTGAAAAAAGGGACCATCATTCCGAAAGATACTTTGGTATTAAAAATTGACGATAAAGATTATTTATTAGCATTGAAACAAGCCGAAGCTGATTTGTTATCAAACCAGGCTAGTTTAAAAGAAATGGAATTGACCGTTGAAAATACAAAGCTGGACTTAAAGTTAGCGGTTGAAAAATTGAAAGTAAGAAATAAAGAACTTACCCGGTTAGAAAGGTTACGTAAGAGCGGTTCGATTTCCCAATCGAAACTGGATGCCGAAAGGCAAAATAAACTACAGCAACAGCAAGAAGTTCAGCAGCTTGAAAATCAACTGACGACATTGCCTTCGGATATCGAAGTTTTAAAAGCGAAAATTGATATTTCAAAAGCCAAGGTTGAGCAGAGTCAACGGGATTTAGCGCGCACAGAAATCAGATTACCGTTTAATGGTCGCATCAGTAAAGTCGATGCAGAACTCGATCAATATGCGGCAACCGGTTCGCTTTTATTTGAAGCTTCTGGTTTAGATAAAGTGACTATTAATGCGCAGTTTCCCATCAATCAGTTTCGACAGATAGCCCAGGGATTTGATCGCGAAAAAATTAATTTTTCTGATCCCGCATCAATTCCAAGAATGAGTGAACTATTTGCATCATTGGGCATGTCCGCCAAAGTTTATATTGCCGGTAGCCAGTTTGAAGGTTGGGAAGCAAAAGTTGAAAGAATTTCTGATAACCTGGATCCACAAAGTCGCACGCTTGGAGTCGTTGTCAGCGTTTCAGATAGTTATAAAAATATTAATCCCGCGACTAAACCGCCGCTACTTGAAGGCAATTATATGCAGGTCAATTTATTTGGTGCTGCCAACCAATTTTTAGTTGCACCCCGTTACGCGCTGCATGAAAACCAGGTTTATCGGATCAATAGCGATAACACCCTGCAGAGAGTTGATGTTAGCAATGTTCAATTGCAGGGGGAGTTAGCATTGTTTAAAAATACATTAACTGCCGGCGACAAGATTATTACCTCTGATGTATTCCCGGCTGTTAATGGAATGAAAGTAACGCCGGTTGAGGATTCAAAAGCGCAACAGTCGCTAACTGAGTTAGTGGAGATGGCGCAATGATTCGATTTTTTGCCAAACACCCCACCGCGGCGAACCTGTTGATGATCTTGTTCATTGTCATGGGGTTGTCGTCATTGCCTGAAATTAAGCGAGAAACATTTCCTGAAGTTAAAGCTTATTCGGTGGAAATCAAAGTACCTTATCCAGGCGCTACGCCGATGGATGTGGAGCAAGGGATCTGTTTGACGTTAGAAGATGCACTTGACGGAATCAGCTTTATTGATGAGAAGAGCTGCGAGGCGCGTCAGAATTTAGGTTTGATGACCGTGAAAATGTTGGAGCAGGGAAACTTCGATAAATTTATGGATGATGTTAATAGTGCAGTGGATGGCATCAGCGATTTTCCAGATCAGGCCGAAGAGGCAACAGTCAGCGAAACCGGGCGCACACAAAATGTTGTGGCTGTCGCATTAACTGCTGACATTCCACGTGCTGAATTAAAGAGTCTGGCCGAAGATATCAAACAACGTATGTTACGGCATCCGAATATCCCGCTGGTCGAAATCAGCGGATTTTCGGAGCGTCAGTTAAGAGTACTGGTTACTCAGCATAATTTAAGGCAGTATGGATTAAGTTTACATGACTTAGCGGGGCTGATTAATAAACAGGATCTGGATTTACCTTTGGGCTCAATTGAAACAAACCAGGTTGAAACTCAATTAAGATTTAGCGATGAAAAACGCAGTGCGAGTGAATTAGCAGAACTTGTTATCCTGAAAGGGGAACAGGGCAACGAAGTAAAGCTGGGTGAAATCACCACCATCATTGATACTTTCGAATTAGCTGAAGACAAAGTTGAGTTTAATGGGCGTCCAGCGGCATTGTTAAAGGTCAATAAAAATACTATTGATGACAGCCTGGATGTATTAAGCGCCGTCGAAGCGTTTATCGTAAAAGAGTCGGCTCGATTACCTGATGGTGTTTTTTTAGATATTACGCAAGACGCGACCAGCATCGTTAAAGACCGAATCAAAATGCTGGGAACCAACGCATGGCAAGGATTGTTGCTGGTGTTTGCCACCATGTGGCTATTTTTTACGATTCGTTACGCCTTTTGGGTAGTCATGGGGTTACCGGTTTCCTTTCTTGCGAGCGCTTTTGTATTGGGACACCTTGGAATTACTATCAATATGATCTCAATGGTTGCTCTGTTGTTAGCGCTTGGTATATTAATGGATGACGCCATTGTTATTTCCGAGTCGATCGGCAGTCAAATTAAAAAGGGGCTGAAACCTCTACAGGCAGCAATTGAAGGGACTAAAACCGTTGCCCGCGGAGTCGCTTCATCTTTCGCCACGACACTCTGTATTTTCGTAGGTTTAATTTTTATTGAAGGTGATCTGGGGCAAATACTTAAAGTTATTCCTATCGTATTGATATCGGTGATTACTGTTTCGTTAGTTGAAGCATTTTTTATCTTGCCCAGCCATTTATACCACTCGCTTGATCACGCTCATGACAAGAAGCCGTCTCAGTTTCGAGTTAAATTTGAGCAACGCTTCGAAAATTTACGCGATAAGGTTTTCCGGTTAGTTGAGAAGTTGATTCGATTTCGTTACGCATTTATTGGTAGTGTTTTTGCTTTCTTTTTTCTGTCGTTAAGCTTGCTGATTTCTGGCATCGTTAAATTTTCAGCTTTTCCGAATGTTGAAGGAGATATGGTACAGGCCAGAATTCTGATGCCATCAGGCACACCTTTGAAACAAACAGAGTTAGTCGTCGAGAAACTTTTATCTGCGTTGGATAAAACCAACAAAGCATTTGAAATTGATGAGCCGGCGCCATTAGTTAAAACCATCACCGTTAGTTACAACCAGAATAGTGATGCCTACGAAGCCGGTCCTCACCTGGCAACCATTAATGCCGATTTACTCACAGCTGAAATTCGCAATACAAAAATGCAGGACTTTATCAACCTGTGGCGAGAAGAGTCCGGGGTCATTGCCAATGCGTTAGCGATATCATTTAAAGAGCCGGCGATTGGGCCGAGTGGACGAGCGATCCAAGTTCGCTTGAGTGGCAGCGATTTTCTTCAACTGTCAAATGCGTCGTTTGAATTGCAGCGTTGGCTTTCTGGTTATCCCGGCGTTGATAATATTCTTGACGATTTGAGGCCGGGAAAACCTGAATATACGTTAACCCTTAAACAGGGCGCATTTAACCTGGGGCTTGATGCGCAAACAATCGCCAACCAGGTTCGAGCTGCTTTTCAGGGCACTAAAGTGTTAGAAACAAATGTGGACCTGGAAACTTTTGAAGTCACAGTGATGCTGGCGCCCGAATCGAGAGATGAGTTTATTGACTTCGATAACTTTCCAATCGTTAATACTGCCACCGGTGCATTAATTCCACTTTCTAATCTGGCTGATATCAAGTCAACTCGTGGTTACTCTCGCATCAGTCGTGTGAATAACCAACGTACCGTGACTGTGTATGGCGATATTGACCTGCAGGTTAATAATACGAATAGTGTTCTTAACGATCTTAAAAAACGATGGTTGCCAAAATTTTCTGAAAAGTATCCTGAGTTAAGTTTGAGTTTTGAAGGGGAAGTGAAAAACTCCGGTGTGACACAAAAGTCTATGATGAAATCTTTCGTGATGGGGCTCATCGGTGTTTTTCTATTGTTGTCATTTCAATTTAGAAGTTATGTAGAGCCCGTCATTGTGTTAGTGGCAATTCCACTGGCACTTATCGGTGTTGTTTGGGGGCATCTGTTAATGGGAATGAACTTCACCATGCCATCAATGCTAGGTTTTGTTTCGCTGGCCGGAATTGTCGTTAACGATTCGATTCTTTTAGTCGAGTTTGTTAAGAAGCGAGTCAAGGAAGGATTGTCTGTCCATGAGGCGGCCGCGAAAGCGAGTTATGATCGATTTAGAGCTGTTTTTCTGACATCCGTAACCACAATTGCCGGTATGACGCCGCTATTATCGGAAACGAGTTTGCAAGCCCAGGTGCTTATCCCTCTGGCAATCAGTATTGTATTTGGAATCGCTACCTCAACATTGTTAGTTTTGTTTGTGATCCCTTGTCTTTATTCTATCTTGGAGGATTTTGGTGTGGCGAAAGCGAAAGAGCATGCTATCGATATAAGTTCTTCAAATGCTGCGATGGAAAAGGCGTGAATATAAAACCAATTAACCGGTATTGTCGCAGTACAATACCGGTTAACTGGTTTCTATTTGCAATAGGAAAAATGCAGACCGTCATTCAGTCACATAAAAATGATGGCCCACAGGAAAGACTGTCAAGTTTTTATAGTCAAGTTTTTATATATGCAAAAAATAAAGATTACTTTTTGCTTTCGAAATAGGCGATGAATTCTTGTGTTGAAATTTCGCCATTTTCATCTCTATCGAACTCTTTGAATTTTGAAGCAAGTGCTACTTCACCAGCGACCTCTGTTTTGCTAAGGCTGCCATTGCCGTCTTTGTCGAGAGACTTGAATAATTCGCCAGGACTAGTTTCAGCAACAACTGCAAATGAAGTAAAAAATACTGTAGTTAATAATAGTTTTTTCATGATATAGACTCCTACTTGTGGTTAAAATAAAGTTCCAAATTAAAAAGTTTCATAGACTGTTTTAAACAGCGTTCTTACTAAAACAGTTACTCGGTAAAGAGAATACTGTGCAAGATGAATGAACTACTTCAAATGGCTATTTTAAGTGAACGAGATCAGAAAATTCTTTTTTGGAAATTTTATGATCGTTATCCTTATCTAGCTTTTTGAAATTACGCATCACCTTTGACTCTTCGGTCGATTCGTCAAAACTAATATAGCCGTCGCCGTCAACGTCTAGTTTTTTAAATAATGCTTCGCTATCGAGAGCAACAATATTCGCAGAAAGTGCAATAGCCGCTATTGAGAGCAGGTGTTTTAATTTCATAAATTTCTCCTGACTTAATTTTCTAGAGGTATGCAATTCAAATTGTTAAACTGCGCTACACGTTAATTTCATCAATACTAAACTTTCAACAAATTTAAATTATGGTTATTGAAATCTGTTGATTACTGCCGACACCAGTTGTCCCTTATCAAAACTGATGCCAACTTTTATTTTTATAATAAAATCAATAGGTTGTTGGTTAGTAGGTGTGAAGGCATTATTTTTTTGATAAAAAACTTTGAAGATTTGTTGCCATTTGGCAACAAATAAAAATTAAAAAATAATTTATTTAAATTAATCAAACAGTTAGCAATTCGCTTTTTGGCAACAGTGGATAAGTTTGATAAATAACTGATTACTCAAAACAGGTAATTCATGGCTACAATCGAAAGTTATCAGACCCATTCACCGGCGCCTCGCTGGCGCTCTTCTTTGTTGACTAATTTCTTTATCAGCATTTGCTTAGCGCTAATACCGGTCTGTGTAGTCATCGCCATTTTTCTACAAGAACTCGACCAGCATATGAAAACGACCAGGCAGGTGGTTACTGAAAGTTCAAAGTTGACCAATGAATTTTCAAAACTTGCTGATGATTTAAAAAAGTTGGAAAGAGCAATCCGCCAAAACTGGTTATTGAAGGATGTACCTCTCGGTAAAACGATTGAAGAAAAATGGCAACAGGTTGAGTTTTCTATTATTGCATTTGCCAATAATCATGATTTGAATCATCGAGTAAATAACAAATCGGCAAACCATGTCTCGGTATGGAGACAGTTAGAAATGCAATTTGACAAAACCCATGAAATTATTTTTGTTGAGCAACAACAAGAGACCAAAGCTTTTTCTGATCTTTATGCACAGCTAAATCTGGCCGATGATTCGCTTAACCAGTGGAAGTCAAATGAAATGCGGGCAAGGGAATCTTCCTTGACGCAGCTACAACAAACTTTTATTCGCTACCTGGTGGCAATTATTCCTTTATCATTAATCTTTGCCGGCTTTTTTCTGAGATTAATCAGTAAGCAGTTAGGGCGACTCACAAAGGTGATTGACCGACTTGGTGATGGGCAGTGGCAATCGCCGATAAATGTGACGGGGTCCACAGAAATTATTGAACTTGGATCACGTTTAGAATGGATGAGATTACAACTTCAGAGATTGGAGCAGCAAAAAGATACTTTTCTTCGCCATGTCACGCACGAATTAAAGACGCCGCTTGCGTCCATTATTGAAAGTTCTTCACTGTTAAAAGACGACATTGTCGGTCCGACAAATCGTCAGCAACAAGATTTACTCGACTTACTTGATCAGGGAAGTCAGCGACTTTGCCATCTTATCGATAGCCTCTTGAGTTACAACAGCTTTCGCGCTCGTCGAGCAGATTCCCGGGGGAACAATCTGAATTTGCTTGAGTCAAAAATCAGACAACACTTTGAACAACGCCTAAAAGCAAAAAATCAGCAGCTGAATTGGAAACAAGTTGGCAATCTTGACAAGATTTACTTGGACATAGAGCAACTAGAGATTATCTTAATCCAATTGGTATCAAATGCGATAAAATTTTCGCCACCTGACGAGCATATCTCAGTTTCAGTTCAAAATCAGTTAACCGAGTTAATTTTGTCTGTTGCAGACAAAGGTCCTGGTATTCCTGAGGCAGAGAAGAGCTACGTGTTTGATGCTTTTTTCCAAGGCAGTAGCGGTAAAAACAATGCACAGCAAGGCACAGGGTTAGGTCTGGCAATTGTTAATGAGTGCGTGCAGCATATTAGTGGTCAAATCGAAATTCGCTCATCGGTCGATCAAGGCTGTGAGATAACCATTGTTATTCCTATATCAGCAGGGAATAAAAGTGATAATGGACAGTAAACATGAACATAATTAGCAGGCGAGTTGTTTTTATTCCTATCGCTCTCTTTTTGGGCGGTTGTCTGAATAAGAAGATCCAACCGGAAAAACCGATTGTAGCAATGGCGCAATTGATCGATATTCATCAGGGCATTTGTACTGACACGCCGATAACGCAGCAAACGCAGGACGAGACCGCGACAATTGAGAAAGACAGACAAGAACTCCTTGCTGCTCAAAGAAAATCACTAACCTATTTTTTTGAAGCCTACTGCAAGAAGAGCCGTTCCCAGCCGGAAAAAATCAAGAAGAAACTTCTTCAATTGTCTAAGCAATTCGACTGGTCTGAAATTCACCGGGATTATTTTTCATTACTTTCCTGGCATTTAGAACAGTTCGCTCAAGTTAATAACCAGACAGCAATATTGAAGAAAAATATGCAGAAAACCCTCTCAGCGTTAGCGAAAGTCGAACAACAGTTATTAATTCGAGACTTTCAAAAAGAAGATGGTGTAGAACAAAATCAACCTGAAAAGCCAAAGTTAGGAAAAGGCGCGCTCAACAAAGAGGTAGGTTTTGGAAAAAAGGAATTGACCGATAAAAAAGAATTGGCTGATAGAAAGAAAACATCCGGCAAAAATAAAGCGCTCAACAAAAAGCAATCAGGTGAGGACCGGTACTTCCCATGAATGCACATATATTACTCGTGGACGATGACCCGAGTTTATTAAAATTGTTGTCCCTTCGAATCGAGTCGGCAGGCTATCAGGTGACCACCGCAGACTCAGCGCAAGTCGCACTCGACTTTCTCAAGTCGAATAATGTTGACCTGGTAATAACGGATTTAAAAATGGAGCCGATGGATGGCATGGAACTACAACAGCAAATACAAATTAAGTATCCTTCTATTCCCGTTATAATGTTGACTGCACATGGATCAATTCCCGATGCGGTAACCGCGACTAAACGAGGTATTTTTACTTTCCTGACGAAACCGGTTGATAAGGAAAGTTTGTTTGAGAACATTGAAAAGGCAATTGCAATCCATGGGGGGGCCGATCATCGTTCTAGTTATTCACACGAAAATAGCTCAGGTATTCTGACTCGCAGTCGCACAATGTTGCACCTGTTAGATCAGGTTAAGAAGCTGGCGAACACCGATGTCAATATTTTAATTACCGGCGAAAGTGGCACCGGCAAAGAGCTTTTAGCACAAGCCATTCATCAGCATCGACGTGAAAAAGATGCTCCCTTTATTCCAATTAACTGCGGTGCTGTGCCTTCAGAATTATTAGAGTCGGAATTGTTCGGACATAAAAAAGGAGCGTTCACCGGCGCAGTGAGAGACCACGTCGGAATCTTCCAAAAAGCACAAAGCGGCACATTATTTCTGGATGAAATCGGCGATATGCCGTTGCCGCTACAGGTAAAGCTATTACGGGTTTTGCAGGAGAGAAGTATTCGGCCCGTTGGCAGCAATGAGGAAATTTCAATTGAGGTGCAAATCGTTTCTGCAACCCATCGTGATCTTCAATCAGAAATTGAGAACAAAACATTTCGCGAGGACTTATTCTACCGATTAAATGTGGTCAACTTAGAGTTGCCTGCGTTGCGTCAACGTCGTGAAGATATTCCGCTACTGGCGAATTATTTTGTAGAGCTGGTTTGTCAAAGAAATAACACGCCTGAAGTGCGCCTTTCTTCAGACGCAGTGCAATGTTTGGTTGAGCATCACTGGCCGGGCAATATTCGAGAATTACAAAATCTGATAGAACAGGTTGTGGCGTTAAATCATGGGGAAATGATTTCGGCGGCACAAATATCAACAGCGTTGAAAATTGATAATAATGACATCATTCTAGATTCGTTATCAGAAGCGAAGCGTCAGTTTGAAAGGGATTATGTGATCGAAAAATTAAAAATCACCCAGGGAAATGTTGCGGAAGCGGCGAAGCTGGCGGGGCGTAATCGTTCTGACTTTTACAAACTGATTAAGAAACATGGGATTGAGCTTGAAAGTTAAATAAGTTTTCTTAATTAGCTGTACTCGAAATATCCTAATTGTTTTTACCTGTCATCTCGAGCGCAGTCGAGAGATCTACCAAAGGTATAGGTGTACATAAAATAAAAACGTACATGATGTGAATGACTTTCTTAAAAAGAAAAAAGAAGGGGAATAGCGATTAAGCCGGAACCCCTTCCAAACAACACAACACCAGGAACGGTTTTAAGTCTCTTCAGCGTGTTGTCAGACTGCCTGAATATTTTTCAAAAAGTTAAACTATGGATTTGGTTATTGGCAGTCTCCATCTTTACTCCACACATCCCACGGACCTGAATTAGTCGCAGGATCTTGTCCTTGTGTCCACCATTTAGCTGTGTACTCGCTACCCTGATGGGACACTTTATCGCCGGACAAATAAACTTTTGAAGATTGCCATACATCAGCTGAGCAATTGTTACCGCCGTCTGTGACTTGAACTACTTGTGTTTGGCTATCACTCAGATTATCGCCATCGGTCACGGTGAGTTTAACCGAGTAACTTCCAGCGCTGGCAAAGGTGTGGCTTGGGTTGGCTTGTTGGCTAGTTTGCCCGTCGCCGAATTCCCAGGCGTGTTGTTCAACGCTCACGTCATCACTGGATTGGTCAGTAAAGGTGACAGATAAACCGTTTACCTGATAACTAAACTTCGCGATAGGAGCGGTTGGCGTGCCGGTGTCATCACACTCGCCCAACAGTTTCCAGACTTGCGAATAAACTTCTGGGTCGGCGCCGGTAGACCACCAGATTGCTTCGTAGTATTTGTTATTTTTTGACACCTTGTCGCCGATTGAATAGCTGACACTTGCGTTCCACGGTGCAATGCCGTCACACTGATTACTACTTCCATCAGAGACATTCACAGTTCGTGTTGCGGTGTCGCTGAGACCATCGTCGTCGGTTACTTTTAGGCTTACCTGGTAACTGCCGCTGGTTGCGTAAGAATGAGCGGGGTCGGTTTGTGAACTGGTGGCGCTATCGCCAAAATTCCACTCGTAAGAAACTATTCGACCGTCATCGCTAGAATTTGAACCGGTAAACTGACAGGCTAGTTTATCGCAGCTTGCATCAATTCTTGCCGTTGGAGCATTTGAACCACCGTCACTGACTGTCACTGATTTATTGGCGTCTCCAGTTGCGCCTTCATTATCCGTTACAGTCAGCGTCACGTTATAACTACCGGCACTTCGATAAGTGTGAGTGGGCTTTTGTTGTGTGCTGCTGCTACCGTCGCCAAAATTCCAGGCGTATGATTGAACACTTCCGTCAGGATCAGTTGATGCTGAACCGTCAAATTGGCAGGTCAGTTCATTACAACTGTTGCTAATGTTTGCACTGGGTGGAGTGTTCTGACTACCGCCGCTAGGATTGCCCATTTCAACCGCAAAGCTTAAAGCCAATTTTGCAAAAGGTACCGAGTTGCTGGCATCTGAGTCGCTACGAGCCAAAGTGTCGTTAGGCGTATGGATGCTTCGATTTCTACCGTTAAATGACGCTTCAAACGGCATTGAGGTTGGAAAGCCTTGGTTGTACCAGGAAGCGTGATCGGAACAGCCATAGCCGCAGCGATCAGTGCCGTAAGTCACTTGGGGCTGATAAGTGTCGAGTAGCCTTTGCATGTAGCTGTTAAAACTGGCGTCAACATAATCGGTCATAAAGTAGATGTCGTTAGTTGAGCCGTGATAGTTGGTCATATCCAGTTGTAATACTGCAACCACATTTTTGCCTTGGCGTTTATAATCACCGGCGATTTCCTGAGAGCCGCGCAAGCCAACTTCTTCAGCCGCGTAACCCATAAAGTGAATAGTCCGTTGTGGTTGGTGTCCATTTTCCAATAAAACTTTGGCGACATTGGTTAGCGATGCAATACCGGAAGCGTCATCATCTGCGCCGGGTGCTCTTGTTCCTTCGCGAGTACCGCTACCGGCAGTTGAATCGAGGTGTCCACCAATTACAATAATTTCATCAGGAAACTGACTACCGGTAACTTTCAGAATCACCGAGTCCTGTCGCCACCCGGAATGGTTATAAGGTTCGACAGTTGCCCAGCTTCGACTGTTTGCCATTTGTCGCCAATGATCTGCTAACCAGTCTGCTGATTGTTCACCAGTACTGGTGTTATAAAATCGATTGGTGAATTCGCTCAGAGATACAATCGTTGAGCGGATTTGTGACGCTTGGATGTTGGGTAGTAAATTATTGACGGTGGTTTGATGTTGGATCGGCGGTGGATCAAATGCCAGCATTTTGCTCGGGCCTTTGAGTGAATTAACCGCTTCTTGATAACTATTATGCACAATGTAACCACCGCATCGATGATGTCGGTCATGCATTAAAGTTGACAGGTTACCAAGTTGATTTTCCTCTAGTTGGTAGATGAGTACCGGTCTTTGATCTAGCGGCACATTTTGTAAAGAAGGCGCAAGTTGCGCGCCCACTTCGTTGGCTTCTTCAACGGCGTCACTACCAATTGTGATCCAGAATTTTTTGTCTTGTGTCGGTTGCTCTGCCGACGAACTAAAACTGGTTAGTCCGACAATCGGCAACAATGCATAAAGTGCGAGTAGTGATTTACTCTTCGGTAATTTCATAGTTAAGCTCCTCCTGGGCACTGCTGGAAAGCAAGTGGGATGAAACCGTTAGAACTGAGTTTTGCATCGCCTATTTTTGACAAGCGAGCCGCGGTTTAACCCTATCTTCAAACGTCTATGAAAATGTTAATGTCTAGCTGTTAGTCAATGCAGCTCATTAACGTCTCTAGCGTTTTTTTATTGGTTCAACTGAATTTTTTATACTAACCAAGCAGCGAAATGAAAAAAGATATGGGTCGGATAAAGGGGAAGGGAGACTCCCTTTATCCGATTTTCGCGCGGTCTGAATTTAATTAATAAAATTCATCTATAAACTTAACTTCAGGCCGCGTCGAAAATTAACGACAATCTCGCAGATGGGTCCAGACTTGCCATGGTCCGGAGTTATCTTCAGGTGATTGTCCTCGAGTCCACCAGTTGGCACGGTACTCTTTGCCGTTTTGGGAAACTTCATCACCACTAAGATAGACTTTGCTTGCTTCCCATGCCGGTGCAGTACAGTTACCAGTACCGCCTGATGAAACCGTGACGGACTGAGTTGTACTATCTGAAGCATTGTCACCATCAGTCACCATTAATTGAACAGAGTAGGTGCCATCAGCAGCGTAAGTGTGAGTTGGATTTTGCTGAGTTGAGCTATTGCCATCACCAAAGTTCCACGCATAACTTGTGACACCTTTGTCGTCACTTGAACTATCGGTAAAGCTGACAGTCAACTTGTTAGCGCTATATTTGAAATCTGCATTCGGTGGTTGATTTCCGCCGCCACCGGTACACTTGTCCAGTTTCTTCCAGACCTGGCTGAAAATGTCAGGTCTCGCGCCAGTCGACCACCAGATTGCTTCGTATTTATAACCATCGTAAGAAACCTGATCACCTATCTTGTAACTTTTTGACGCATCCCACGCAGCAATGCCGTCGCAGTTATCCACCACATCAGAAACTTTCACCATCATTGAAGCAGTGTCACTTAATCCGTCATCATCTTTAACGGTTAATGTAACTGAATAGGTGCCCGCCGCTGCATAGGTGTGTTTCGGATTAGCATCTGCTGATGTATTACCATCGCCTAAATCCCAGTTGTGGCTCACAATACGACCATCGTCTCTTGAAGTATCAGTGAAGCTAACGCTCAATTTATCTGCCTGGTAGGTGAAGCTGGCATTTGGTGCTTGCCCAACATCTGATACAGAAATGGTCACGGTCTTAGTGTCGCTTAAACCTTCTCTGTCTTTCACTGTTAGCGAAACGGTGTAATCTCCTGATGCAGCATAGGTATGTTTTGGATCAGGATCAGTTGAAGTATTTCTATCACCGAAATCCCATTCGTGACTGGCAACGCCACTGTCATCTGTGGAAGTATCGGTAAAGATTACAGTCAATTTATCCGCGCTGTAAGTAAAGTTAGCAACCGGTGGCTGGTTTTCTGCAGGACCACATCCAGAACCATCTTTTGCGCCTGGGTTGTTTACGCCAACAGCTTCAAGTGCATCTACCAGATCATCAACACAATAACCTAGATCTTTTGTTGCGCTGTAAACGCCTTTGCCTGCGCTGTCAAAAGTTGCATTGGAGGTCCAGTAAAGTTGATTGGCTTTGACATAAACGTCAAAAGCTTTACGAATATCCCAACCTTCGCTTGTCGCCAATAAATAAAATGCTTTATTGTAAACACCCGAACTAAAATGCACGTCCATACCACTGCGATAATCACGAGTGTGGCCAATGGAACGACCATCTCTCGGTGGATCATCCATATAGCGCATCGCACCGCTATTTTTTTTGATTTTGTCGCCTATCTGCCAACTAAAAGTGCCTTCCAGATAGTAATAGGCCGCCGCGGCTGCAACGTCAGAAAAAGTTTCATTTAATCCACCCGATTGATTTCGGTAAACAAGATTAGAATTTTGCTGCGTAAAACCATGGCTTACTTCATGAGAAACAACACCAAGGCTAACTAATGGATGGTAAGTATTGGCACCATCGCCAAAGGTCATTTTCCGGCCGTCCCAAAATGCGTTTTCAAAACGATTGCCATAGTGAACAACCAACAGCAGTTTTTGAGTCAATGGTGATTGATCGTACCAGTCTTTATACATGTCGAATGTAACCAGGCCAAACGCATGTGCATCGTTTAGCGCAGAGTAACTGCCGTTAACTTCTCGTTCTGTATTGTTGTAACAAGGAAAGGAATGGGTGGTTCCGTTGCCGCTGGTTCCATGATTTAAATCATTGGTCATGACATTGGTCGTATCCATTCGGCAAGTGTTACCACTTTCAGTTACTTGGAAAGACTCATATTTTTTTCCCGGGCCAAATTCATAACGACCCGTTCTTTGATTTCCACCTGGGCCAGTTGCATCGGCGAAGGTCATTCCATCCCATTCATCCAGAATGCTGCCATCATGTGCGTCAATAAATCGGTAAGGGCGGCGCGGTTTTTGTTCGCTACTATCGACATAAGAAATTAGCCAGGCTAAATGCGCTTTATTATTATTATCAAGCCAGATGTAAAGTTGACTTTCGAGATTATAATACTGCTCTTTATTAATTGGCTTTATGTTATTTGTGAGTGCAATTTGAGTGGCATCTTCCAACGAGATGGTTGGTTTTGTTGAGGTAATATCAGCGTCAAGCTTAGCAATAAAATGACCAAATAAATCGTACATTTGACCACTTTCAGAACGGCTGGCTACTATGGTTGCGCCGAAGATAGGAATTCCCTGGTAGTGTTGTTGATATCGAGAGCGTTCATCGCCATTTCTTGCTTTTGATACGACCTTTGCCTGATAAGTATTGTCGCCTTGTTGGGTAAATAAATTTTGAATGTTGATTTGGTTATTACTGAGTGAGATTTGTTCAGATAAATCAACTCGTTGTGCAGCTAATATATTGTGTGCAAACAGCGGGCTTAACATCAATGCTGAGAGCGCGACCTTATTAGCAATGTTTTTTAATCGCATAAAACACCTCCTGTAAATCATTCGTTTATAGTTTTAGTGTTTGGTAATTGTTTATAGTTTTTATGGTGCT
This sequence comes from Aliikangiella coralliicola, assembly GCF_007004725.1. GTDB lineage: Bacteria > Pseudomonadota > Gammaproteobacteria > Enterobacterales > Kangiellaceae > Aliikangiella > Aliikangiella coralliicola. The sequence goes on from NZ_ML660161.1 coordinate 281,782, forward strand.
GCGGGTGCTTTCGGATATTCCCAATTTAACGATACGGATGTTTAGGCAGAATTGATTTCAGAATACTGTCATTATTTTTAGAATTTAGGACCGATTAACAGTTAATACTTATCGTTCCTAATAAACGACATCAGTGAAACAAAAAATGTGATTGAGTTGATAATTTGGTTCTGAAAATTGTTCTTGGTTTGATTACTTTTTGAGATGACTTACTTCATCAAAAAAATTGAGTCATTGACTCGTATCATAAAGTTTTGAGATTTATTTAAACAGTTCGTTTGGATTATTGTAGTCGGCTTAGCCTACACGAATTACTTAGTTCTTATGTTACGAATCAAACTTAATAATTTTGTGGGTTTCCCGCGTTTACCCAAATTGCGAGATTCAACTTGTTAGACGAATGAACGTTTATTAAGTGGAGCTTAGTGTGAAAAAATGCCGAACCTTCTTACTAATAAAAGTTAGAAATATCGTTTTTCGCGGTCTTTGAATCTGTCATCGCGACAAAACTTTGGAATGATTAAGGTTCGGGCCAATTATGATTTATCCTCCGTGAAATATTGACAAAATCATTCTCTCAACATGAGCTGGCAAATGATCATAATTTTTGAAGCCTTTGAAATGTTCCAATTTAACTTGATTCGGGAGCGTGGTCATAACATTTACCAGAGCAGGAAATCCTTGACTAAGGGCTTCGAGTGTTTTAGCTTCGACAGCATCGTAGAGGTCATTGTAGAATCGAGCACCCATAATGAGGTGTTTGGGGTCAATGCTCTTTGAATGAGTTGTAATCGCATATTCAGGTTTCAAAGCGACAAGATTGTTCAGTAAAATACGGCTACCTAAATAGTTTGAATCTGCTAGCCACAGTTTATTAGTGATTTCGTTGGCTTCATATAAATCAGCAGAAAAGACAACTTTTTCTTTTGGTAAATGAAGCGCCATCATTGCAACGCCGTCGGCTGCACCGTAATGGTATAAGTTCACTTTTGTGTTGCCCATCTTAATAGTTTCTTTTTCGTTGACTAACAGATCAACTTTCTTTGGTGCTTGACCGGTGATATCCAATCTAAATACTGCTTCTGCATGTTTCTGAGCGTAAATAGTGGCACCAGGAAAAACCTCAGTACCGCCAATATGGTCGTAATGTTCGTGGCTTAGAACAATGTCAGTTACAGGGAGTGGTGTAAGCTTTGCGATCTCTTTTTTCAGTTGTTTGGCACGAATAGAATTTGCCGGATCAGTAATGAGTACACCCTTATCTCCGATAACAACTAGAGTTTGAACATAGTTTAAGAAAATACTATAAACATTTTCCGATATTTTCTGAGTATTGGTGCTTTGAGCGGCGGATAAGTTACTGAAAAGGGTAACTATTAGAAATAAGCTTATTTTTAATGAAGTAGTCATTTTGATCCTCCTGCAGGTATCTTTAAAAATGTGCATGCAACTGCATGTATATTGATTGTATATGCAGTTGCATGTAAATGTCAATATATATGCAACTGCATATAATTGGTGTATACTTCGCCAATGAATAAAAAACCATCTGATGAAGTTGTTATGGCATGGGTTTATTTATTAAAAGCCCAAAATGCCGCTATGGGTCATGTAGAAGCCATGTTCAAAAAGGGCGGGTTACCACCTTTTTCATGGTATGACGTACTATGGGAGTTAGAAAAAGAAGATGCTGTAGGTCTAAGGCAGTTTCAATTAGAGGAGCGATTATTGGTATCGCAATATGGTCTCTCGAGATTGCTTACTCGAATAGAAAAGGCGGAATATGTGGAACGATTACCTTGTTCTGAAGATGGTCGTGGACATAGAGTCGTCATTACTCGACCAGGTAAAAAAATTCGCGCAAAGATGTGGGAGGTATACTCTCAGGCAATTAATACTGCGGTCGGCGACAGGTTATCCGATAAGCAGTGTGAGCAATTAAAAAGGCTTCTGGCGAATCTTGTAGATTGATTGTTTAGCAAAATCGGGTAGGGCTATTGGCGACTATTCTGAGTGATTGACCATAGAAATGACTGGCTTATTTTGGAGAGGGTAAAAGAGGTTATTATAGTCACACTTGTTTCTCAGAAAAAAATAATCTTCGCTACTAGACCTAATTAACATCGATTTACATAAAGTACACTGCATTTGGCTGGTATTCTGGCCGTCTCAACCAATATACTTACCTGCCGCTTAGTCAAGCCTGCGGTGTGTATCCACCGATTTTACAATCATTTGTAAGAGTTTGAGCCAATACTTGAGTTTTTGTATGGAAGTTAAATTTGCCGATTACCGATTTTTGCGTGAAAAACTTGTCTTGTATAAACGTAACGAATTGGTTCCTCTTAAGCGCAACCAGGCAGTATTGTTAGATTTCTTTTTGTCAGATCCCGAGGGCATTCACAGTAAAGAAACGATTATGGATTCTGTTTGGCAGGGTAAAGTCGTTTCTGAACAGGTTGTTTTTCAAACAATTAGTCAACTAAGAGCAATATTAGGAGATGAAGCCATTAAAACTTTTCCTAAAAAAGGTTACAAATGGCAATTGAGTATTTCTTCCGGCGACTCAACTAGCACCACTGTAGAAATCACTTCACCTGATACCCTTGTTCATAGTAAAACGCTATTAAAGTGGCTAGTCATTGCTTTCAGTTTATTAGCTATCGCCATAGTCGTTTACACAAGCATTATCGATACAAAAGAACCTGGTGTGAATCAGCCTGACATAAAGCCGGTATCAAAAAATGAACCAGTGTCGTTTCATGTGCTGTATAGCCAACCTGAATTAACCAGCTCTCAGCAACAATTCAACCAAATCTTAAATAAGGGGGTTGGTGAGAATTCATCATTTCTATTTCATCAGAAAAGATTAGAAAACTCAGTCAGACAAGCGTTCTCCGCGCCTAAACTGGTGTGGCAACAAGCAAGCCTGACAAACAAAGATTGGCTAATTTGGGGAGACACCTATTCATCAGAAAAAGGAACTTTTTTGCATTTTGGATTAGCTAAGAAGCATTTAAGTTGGCAAGGATATCTGTTTGCGAAAAGTGCGGCTCAATTAAAACAAAAACTGGCACAAAGGCTAAAGGAACTTCAGGCAATCGGACTTTTTTCAGTGTCAGACAATAAAACTGATGATAAAAAACTCGACATTCATACTTTGACATCGATGCATCAAATTTCACCCAATGATCCAGATTTACTGCTGTTACTGGCCAAACACTACATCAGCGTTCAACATCTGGATGTTGCGCTTACTTATTTACAAAAACTGGAAAGCTTGGATAAGAACTATGCCTTTAGAGCGTATCAGGCGCAAGCCCAATGGTACAAAGGTAAAGTTTATAAGATGCGCCGCCAGCATCTGCAAGCCAAAAACAGTTTAGAAACGATGTCAGCGATTTTATCTGACACACCACTCTGGCCGCTTAGTTTTCATAATATCAAAACTAACGCGTGGTTAGCCTATGATCAAACCGACTATGACACTATGTTTAAAGTTTTAGACAGTGGAATAGAACTTGGCGAGCGTCAGGCCGATCCTTTAACATTGTTTGAACTACACATTATGTATTCTATTCTGGCACAAAAAGCATCAGCCGATCATAAAAAGTATTTTCATTTAAACCAGGCGCAAGCTTTATTGTTAAAACACAATCTTGATAATTCTAATTTAGCCATTGTCTACTTCCATTTTGCCTTGTTTTCGCGAGATAAAACGCCTATCGAAAACAAAACGCTTAGCGGAAATAATGCGTCCGCTATTCCCTATCTGGAACGAATATTAGAGCTACCCCGAACTGCTCAAAATTATTGGGTTCAAGACGACGCAATTGAAATGCTGGTTAATTACAATATTGAAAACAAGGATTTTACCAGCGCACATCAATTATTTGGTGACTCTCTCAATCACCCGAAAAAACTTATTCTAAAAGCGAAAGTTTACCTGGCAGAAGAAAAGTCGTCAGAGGCAATTCCTCTTTTACAAAAGGCATTTGAACTTGCTCGCTTAGACTATGATACGCGCTCTGGGTTGCAAGCTGCGCTGATGTTGTACCAGCTTTCGACAGTTCCCCAAATTCGCGCAGAATATCTAGCGTATATTAAAAGCAATGCCAGGCCAGAATGGTTGAAACAACATAATGAACTGTTGGCAGGCGATTAAATTGTTGATTGCAACTAGCATCCTCAAGCAGAACTCTCAATTGGCCTGCCTGAGTAGGCTGTAGTTTTTCCGAAAAGACTAATAACTTAACTCTCTTTTAACTTAAGATCACTTCTCCTCTCGCTCAAACTCAAACCAATCGATTACATTCCACTTTTGGTTAGCAGCTCGAATCTCAAGAGGTAACTCTCCTTTAATGAGTGACACTTTGACATCGATTTCAGAAAAAGTTTTTTGATCTCCGCCAGAAAACCGCCCTGCCAAATGATGGCCCTGCCAGATCTCAACGAGAGCATCTTTCTGACTGCGGATGCGCATTTTTAATTTTGCTTCACCGGTATAGTCACTCTTAAAGTTAAACTTTAACCAACCTGGAACAAAAGGAATACGACCGGTAGGGTAATGGCCGTCACTGGCCGCAATGCCGACACTTTCTTCTTGCTTTTTATCTCTAATCCATGTGTTGAATTGCTGATTATATTGTTCAGCTTGAATGCGCTCTCCAATTTTGTAAACGCTATGCTCACCCACAAAAGCTTCTTCGCTGCCCATACTTTCTCCTACGGCAGAACTGGCGAAAACGGTATAACTGGCGGCTCCTTTGGCGGGTAGCTGGTCTACAAAGTATGCGTTTTTTACGCCCTCAACAATTTTTTCAGACTTCCGACTTAACTGTCCTTTTGGATCGAGGTAACTGCGATAAATGGAATAGCTAACACCATCACCTGATACTGGCAGCCATGTCAAATTCACTTTATTACCTTTTGATAATTTTGCCGTTAAGCCTGAAGGAGTTGATGGTAGTGTTTTAAGAACATTGTGTGCTTTTCGCGCCTTAATTTGTGCTTTGAGCAGTTCTTGCGTAAAAGCCTTGGTGCTCGATGGTTCTATTGCTTTTTCATGACTATCCAAAACCAGGCGAAAGCCTTCGATACTGCCGATAAAATCAACGGCTATCCAGTCGGGTGTATCAACACCTCTTGCTTGCCAGTGCCATGCTTCTCCTGCGACTTCATATTCAACGCAGCTCGACGGATCTTTTTCATCTTGTTTGTGGCATGTTTGCAATAATTCTTTCACATTGCCGATCATGTCATGCAAACCAAATTTATTAGGTCGATACATGCCGACGACCGTTTGGTAAACGGCGCCATCGTTACAACTTGCGCTGCTGTCATATCTTTCTTTATGGTCTCGTTTTAACCCTGCAATAGTCGCAAAATCTTCCACGTTTTCGTAGTCGCATATTTGCGTTTGCGCTACGTCTTCTCCAAATGCAAATCGACTCTCCTTACCCTCCGAAGCCGCATATTTCCATTCGTTTCGTTCGGCTAAGCGGTAAGGCTTTCCAGTGGTTTTTGCTAGCCAGTCGGCATAAGCCATTGCAGCAAGTGTCCCGATACAAACAGCTGGTCGGTATGGATCTGCTATCAACTCTGGGTTGTCCCAGCTGCCGGGTGTTTCGGGTGAAGGCCAGCTTGTGGAGCTGAATAACATACATTTTTTAGGCACTTGATAGCCGGTTGCGTTGATGAATCTGGTAAATTCTGCAACCGTGACTTCGTATTTTCCCATCTGAATATTGATATTATCGGCCGCGCTAGATATTGGAACTAAAACCGGTTCAATCGGTTTTGTGTCGGCGTTTGCAACAGCGTTACCGGATAAAACGCTGCTCGATAAAAGCCCAGTCAAAAAGAGTTGAGCGGTTGGAAATTTGCGGAATTTAGATAGTAGCAAGTTCATAAAGTCTCCTTAAGAATAAGCTGTGAAGACTACAGAACGATCAGGTTTCAAATCTTAACCGAATTCTATTGTTTGGCGATATAGAAATTGGATAGAAAAATTAGGTAATAAAATCATATGGTTAAGATATTTGAAGATTTATTTTTAATATCATTCCTGCCAATCGGCAAAGTGCTGCACCAGATAATCAATCGCCAATCGTGCTCGCATGGGTAAATAACGGCGGTTTTGGTAGACAATCCAACTACTCGCATCATTACGCCAGTAGGGTTCGAGCACGGGCGTTAATTTGCCGCGTTCAATCGATGTGATAAAACTGCTTTTTGGCATATAAGCAATTCCCAGACCTTGCTCGCAAGCGGCAACCACACAATGAGCATTATTGCTTCGCCACCGTCCATCTACCCTGATATTGCTAGCAATACCATTATGTTCAAATGACCAATGATCATTATTTGAAATAATACAGCTATGATATTTGAGATGATCGGGTCGCTTTGGGATGCCATGTTGCTTTAGGTAATCTGGGCTTGCGACGGCCATCATCGGGCGGTCTAGAAGTTTACGTGCCACTAAACCCGAGTCAGTTAATTTTCCATAACGGATAGCGAAATCAATGCCGTCTTCAACAAAATTAACCATGCGACTATTAAAATCCATGTTGATTGTTAAATCAGGGTGTTGTAGCGCAAATTCCATTAATGCAGGCGCGACAAATTGCTCCGCAAATGTACCTGCACCACTCACGCGCAATGTGCCATTGAGTTGAAACTGCTGCATGCTCACCTGTTCATTGGCCTGTTGTAAGCCCAGCACTAAATCTTTGCAGTGCTCATAATAAGCCGTACCAGATTGCGTTAAACTCACCAAACGTGTGGTACGCGCCAATAACGCACAGCCTAACCGCGCTTCCAGCCTCGACACTTGTCGACTTACATGACTTGTGCTGCACCCTAATTGCTTGGCGGCAGCCGAAAACCCATTAGTTTGCGCTACGGTTACAAACTCGACAACACCCTCGAAACTATCCATATAGACCTTTTATTGTTGCTATTTAGCAATAATGATTTGCAATTTTACTATATTATCAACTGATACATAAGCAAATATACTGGTTCCACATTGACCGAATTGACCGACCACTAAGAAGGAACCAGATCATGAAAAAAATACTTATTCCGCTGACCAACCATGCCACTATTGGCGATACTGACCACGAAAATGGCACCTTTGCGCCGGAACTAACTCATGCCATTCACGTATTTCTCAATGCGGGATTTGAATATGAGTTAGCGTCCATTAAAGGTGGTAAAGCGCCACTAAACGGCACTGACATTGAAAATGATGAAGTCAATAGCGCTATATTAGCTAGTGATGAATTTCAAAACCGAGTTAACAATACCGTGCCAGTATCACAAATCATTATCGATGACTATGATGCTGTTTTTTATCCGGGTGGTTTTGGCTTGTTGTCAGATCTTGCTACGAATGAAGATTTCGCGAAGTTAAGCGCTAAGCATTATGAAGATGGTGGTATTCTGGCGGCGGTGTGCCATGGCCCTGCGGGTTTCCTACCAATTACCTTGAGTAATGGCGACAATTTACTCGCCACTAAAGCCGTTACTGGGTTTAGTCGTGAAGAGGAAATTGACTATGACACCATCGGTAAGATTCCATTTCTACTCGAAGAGTCATTAACTCGCACAGCTGCGAAATATAGTAAGGTACAACCCTGGCAAGAGTTTGTCATTGAAGATGGACGTGTTATTAGCGGCCAAAACCCTGCCAGTGCCAAAGGCGTTGGTGAGGCTATCGTTAAACAATTAAATCAACAGACTGTTTAGCAGGTGAGATTCAGATTTGTAAAGTTGATAGGATTTTTTGCCATTAGCCTCGACCAGGTCGGGGCTTTCTTAGACAAAGATAATTAATCTCTGGTTAATTATAAAAGAGCTTTTATAAACCAACCTCGATATTGATCTAAATCAAAGCTAATGACAATCATTCTCATAAGCTGGGAGTAATCGTTTACTCTCAATAAAAATTCCTTCGCTGGATATAGGTTATGAAGAATAAGTTATTTATTTTCCTGCGTGTCAGCGTAATGTGCTTATGTTTTATCAATGCCGAATTTGCTTATGGTTTTTCCGATAATACCCAAGAAAACGTCATCACAATCACGGGCACTCGAACCGCCAGAGCATTTATCGAAAGCCCGGTGTCGAGCGCACAAATTAGTGCAGAGGACATTCAGCAGAGTGCGGCTGATAATATTGCCGATGCTTTGCGTGATGTCCCGGGAATTCAGGTAGATGACGCCGCTACCCCCGGCATGAAAAGAATAACTTTGAGAGGAGAAAGTTCTCTAAGAGTTGCGATTCTGATTGACGGACAAGAGATCACAGATCACAGCACCTATGGGGCACCGTTACTTCTGGACACTTCGATGGTGGAAAGAATCGAAGTTATTCGGGGAACTAGTTCAGTACTCTACGGCGGTAAAGCGCTGGGTGGCGTAATTAATGTTATTACCAAAAAAGGCGGCGGCAAACCGATCCAGTTTAGTGCTACCTCAAGCTATCATAGTGCGACCAATGGACAGCAGCTAGCCGCTTCGGTTTATGGCGAAGTGGCGGGATTCGACTATCGTGTTTCATTCTCTGACACTGATCACGAGGATAGAGAAACGCCAGATGAAACGATTAACAACTCAAGTTTTGCCAATGATGGTTTCATGATTTATTTAGCCAGACAAGTCGGTGAGCATCTAATCGGCCTGACTTATGATGAGTTTAATTTATCAAGTGAAATCGCAACAAGTATTCCCAATTTTTTATTGGATATGCCGCAACGAGACCGCACCAAATTCTCCATTTTCTATCAGTTAGAGGATATTGGCGAAACCTTCAAAAAAATTCACCTCGATGCTTATGATCAGACGATTGACAGAACTTTTCTTCAACATTTTGAAATGAACACTCCACTTCAGCCGCCCATGAGCATGAATATGATTGTTGATACTGAGATCAAAGAGAAACTTGATACACAAGGAATCAATTCCCAGGTAGATTTCAGTCTGAATGAACGACATTACATTATCATGGGGCTGCAGAATACTCGCGATAAAGTCGATAAGAATACTGTTAATGTTACGCAATCGACGATGCTAATTGGTGGCATAGCCGGAACGCCACAAATAAGAGAGTCGTCCAGTCTTGAAAGTGCTGAGCTAGAAACGAACGCCATTTATTTACAAGACGAATGGCGTATTTCCAATCAGTGGATCATTACTATTGGCGCTCGGCATTATTCTGTTGATGCTAGTTTAATTCGCTCAAGCAGAACTGGGCTTAACCCCAGCGATAATAAAGATAGCGAGCTTATTGGTTCATTCGCTGTCAACTACGCTGTTAATTCCAAAAATAATTTGAGGGCTGTTTTCAGCCAGGGATACCATTATCCGACGTTGCTTCAAATTGCCACCGGTGCAACCGCCGCTGGCACATATAGAAATCCTAACCCTGATCTGAGTCCAGAGACTTCAGATAATTTTGAGTTCGGATACCGTTTAAGAAATGGCGATTGGCTGGTGGATTCGGTTTTTTTCTATACCGAAGCGGAAAATTATATTACTACTCGAAGTTGTTCCGAATTGCCGTTGACCTGCCTAACGCCAGAAGATGATATTTATATCAATGCAGACGCCGCTAAAACGAAAGGGATAGAGCTGAATTTAGTGCAAGGTGTCTCGCAAGATGTTTCTTCTTATTTGAGTTTAACCTGGTTGTCTCGTGAAGAAACTTTCGGTTCCTTTACAACAAAAGATACTGGGTCGCCTTCATTGTTTGGTCGATTAGGTCTTAAAGTAAAAGGCGCAAGTGAATGGTTTAACAACTATTATGTCGATACCTATATTCGAGCAGCCAGCGGTGCAAAAGTGAGTGATGCTAATGGCGAACGAGAGACATTTGCCGGCTGGGGAACGCTCAATCTAGCGTTAGGTAGTTATCTCGGAGCAGAAGAAAACTATCAGTTAAATCTAGATTTCAGTAATCTTCTCGACAAAAAATACTCTCCCGCGAAGGAAACGTTGATAGCACCGGGACGAAGTCTAATGATTAGACTTTCAGCGGATTTTTAATTGTGTGGAACGTGATACAGGAGAAAGGTAGTTGTGAATGTATTTAAGATAATCTTCTTATCGATTTTGGTGTTTAGCGCGTTGAACTTACCTGTGAATGCGCAAGAAAAAGAAAGTAATTCTAAATCGCTAGAGATCACTGTGTCAGTTAAGAAAGAGTTGATGACGAAAAGCAAAAAAGATTGGTCGCTTTATGTTTATGCTGCCAGACCAAATACTCGCTTGCCACTTTCATCTTTTAAAGCAAAGCTTGGTGATTTACCGATGAAAATTACACTAGATGAAAGTATGTATCTGCTTCCCGATTTAACGCTAAAAAATGCACAAGAAGTCATCGTAATTGCCAAGGCTTCTGAAAGTAGCGACCCTCACCATAAGAGCCCAAATAATCTGATCGGAAAATCAAAAGTGCTTTCTTTTTCCGATAGTCAAAATTTAAGTTTATCTATAGTGATTGATAGAAAAGATGTTCGATAAAAGTAAAATGCCCCGCAAATTTGCGAGGCTAGGTTCAAATAACGCGATAATTGACGTTATCATTCACAAATGATTACTCACATATTTCAACTGGAACTTTGCCTGAGTAAGTTGGGTAAATGATACAATAGTAGATGCCTTCATAGTGGTAATAAGGCGCCGGTGAAGCTTGCAAAGGAACGTATTCATAACAAGTTCCTGGTTTATTTTGCCAAAATCCCAGTTCAAATTTACCACCCCAAACATCGACCTGTTCAATCCGGCACTCGGGCTGCCGTGTGTCCGAAGCCCAAAGCGGCTGGTTCGATGGGTTGTAAACCACTAAGTTGCCATCGGTTTGCATGATCACGCGCGAGCCAGGGTTGCCATCGGTTTGGCTCGACCATAAAGGATTACCGTTGCGGTAAACTACGAAGTTTCCATCGCCTTGCATAATTGCTTCTGCCCCTGGGTTACCGTGAGTTCGACTTGACCATAAGGCTTTGTTATCTGAGTTTCGGTACAGGACCAAGTTACCGTCACCCTGCATGATTAATTTGAAATCTCCGTTATTGGAATCAAGTTTTTGATTGACTCGCAACCATTGACCACTAGAGAGAGTGTCTCCTGCGAATGCGTGCGGCACAAATAGAAAAAAGACCAAACTGAGTTTACATAACATAGAAAAAAAACTAGTTTTAACGCTCATTAAAATTCTCCTGTCGAATTAAATTAGACTAGTCGCTAAAGGTTTTAGCGCTACTCAAAATTTTCATTTTAATATTTTCGTAAAACTTCTTTTCGGCATTTAATAGTCCGAAGTAAGCAATTAGCATGAATGTAAATTACTGTAAATCATACATCTCGTAATCATAATAATTTTCAATAAAATTTATTGATGGAACCTGTGAGAAAAAAGCGCCGTGCTAAAATAACTCAACGGTAGATTTTTATAGCGAGTAGTTCGTTTTCTAAAAAACAAATTAAGTTCGAAGGGAGATTTTTACTTGAGACAATGTTAAGGTGCATCCCGTTGAACAAAGCCAGCTTCAGTTGTAGATCAGGCTAGTCTTTTTGAGTAAAACTGAAATCTAACCTCAAGTCTAAACGCGGTGATCAAATTAACCGGTTAATAGTTTGCAATTAAGGGAGCATCGGAGAGAAAAATTGAAAACAAGACAATGCGCAAGATTAATGATAGTCAACGAGCAGCAAGAACTCTTATTGTTTCAATACAAAGATGAACACAAGGCTGAGCCTTTTTGGGCGACTGCTGGCGGAGAACTAAAGGAAGGAGAAACTTATCGCGAAGCGGCGAAAAGAGAACTTTATGAGGAAACTGGGTTAAGAAATAATATTGGAGAGTTATTAAAAGAGAACGAGGATATTTTCGCAGTGGCGAGATCGGTGCCTGCACTTTGGCAGGAAAAATACTATTTGGTAAACTGCTCATCTGACAGCAAGGTCTTCGCTGCCGAGTGGACTGATGAAGAAAAAACGACAATCCAAAAATGGAAGTGGTGGTCTCTTGAAGCAATGAAATCTGAAGAGAGTCAGAGTTTCAAACCTGAATGGTTGCCGAAATTATTTGATCGAATTGTTGAGCGCGAAACAGCTCAATAAATCGCTTTAATTGTATCAAGAGGAGAAAATAAGCGAAGTGATTACTAAAAATTGAACAAAAGTAAAAGTTATAATTTCCTTTGTTAGGCCCTACTGCTTATCTGTTTTGATTTATCTGAATAAATTTTCATCTGAACCACCAGATTTAATCTATAGAATTGAACTAATTCTGGCTGTCGCATTAGTGGCAAAAGCCGTTTATGAAATATTAGGAATTGTTACAACAGTTATTACCGACTTGTACTGGTGGACACTTTACCGTTCCATAAGAACAATAAACGCAACAGTCACCTTTTAATGGTTTAAGTAGCGTGTTGCACATTTCACATTCGTAGTACCATTGACATGCGTTGGTTGGCATGGTTTCAACCTTACTATGACCACATTCCGGGCAGGTTATTTTAGAGTTTAATTCTATGTCTTGCATGATGCTTCCTCACCAGTTTTATGACATCCAATGCAAACGTTGCGACCAGTTAGCGTGGTACCGAAGTCGAAAAGTTGTTGCTCCAGTAATATTGTCGAGTTTGGTATAGCGTTAATAGAACGATAACTGTGCCAATGATATTCAGAGTACTCCTGCTGTTTGTCTTTATGGATCTCGGTTACTTCAAAATCTCAAGCAATTCCTCAAGCGTCTCCTGAAGCTGAATGCCATCGAGGTAAACCTGATCGACTCGTTTGGAGCCTCTGGCCGTTATCGCCAAAATGCTTTTTTGATGTTTTTTGCTGACGCCGATTTTGTCCAGGTGGGCACGCAAATCGGTATCCATTTCGCCGAGCACATTTTGGGCTGCTTTGCGGCAACTGACTAAATCTCTATCTAACTTTTCCAGCTTTTGTTTAAATGCCTTAAAATCTTTTTCCGAGTACTCGGTGGCTTTCGCCGGACTTTTTTTCTTAACCATTGAAATAGTTCCCTAATTACAACATTCGGCATAGTAACAACAACCTGACTTTCAATTCGGAGACACAATTCAAAAACTACTGCTTTTCAATTGAAATTAACGCATCCGATTTTGTCCTGTCATTTTATAATGATTTAGCTCTATTTAGTGATAGACGCCTTGAATTGATTCTCGTTTGCTAAAACCGCTATGAATCGACAGAATGCTTAGAACGAAAGATAAACACGCCCTACTATCAACTTAATATAACTTTTCGTTATTGGCCAGCCTTATCATTATCTGGAACGATAAAAGGCATGAAAACGACCAACTTTAACCTTAATTTGAGCTCAGATCTCGATTCGGTACTGAAAACCGAGTTGAGTAGTCCGCTGACAGCTGGAGTTCATCATCACCACCATCATCATAGGATGACGGTGGTTTCGTGCGTGTGACTTAAAACTTAGCACACAAATTCGAAAGCCCCGTTTACCACAGTAACCGGGGCTTTTTTAATGCCTGGAGAAAAGTAAACGGATTAACACTGAATTTAAAAACTGAAATTATCAAGCGTTAATTTGTTAAAATTTAATCGAGGCAAAAGAAATGACTTTAAAACTGGTATTACCTAAAGGGCGCATCAATACTAAGGTACTTAAGCTGCTTTCCGACTGTGGTATCGAGTTAATCGGCGATGAAAGGAACTATCGACCTAAGGCCTATGGCTTTGATCTGGAAGTAAAATTGCTAAAAAGCCAGAATATTCCTTCACTGGTTGAATTAGGCCAACACGATATCGGCTTTGCCGGTTTAGACTGGATTAAAGAGCGCCGCTCCGAGGTGGTAATACTACGAGACCTTGAGTTTGATCCGGTAAAAATAGTGACCTGCATACCAGAAGACTGGGACTGGCAGGAAATGCAAAAACGTAAGTTAATTGTTGCATCCGAGTATAAAAACGTTAGCACCGATTATCTCAACCGACTAGGCTTAGACTACCAGCTATTACGTTCCTACGGCGCTACCGAAGTATTTCCGCCGGAAGATGCCGATATGGTTATCGACAACACCTCCACCGGTACAACAATCAGGGCCAACCGATTGAAAATCGTCGATACTGTGATGACCAGTTCGACGCAGTTTATTGCTAATGCTGAGGCGCTGGAAGATCCAACCAAACGCCAACAGATTGACGATTTACTAACCTTAATGCAAGCGGTCATGAATGGACGTGACCGAGTGTTGTTGGAGATGAACTGTGCTAACGATCAAATTACTTCGATTGTTGAGCTGTTGCCGGCAATGCGTTATCCGACAGTATCAAGACTTTACCAGGAAAAAGGGTTCGCAGTGAAAGCGGCGGTGCAGAAAAGTCAGATTAAAGATTTGTTACCGAAACTAATCGCTGCAGGGGCGACAGATATCTTAGAAACCCCGATTCGAAAAGCAATTTAGTTGGAAGCAGAGACGATGAGCAACTTTACCAATTTCTCACCGCTTGAATCTGAAAATTCAGATAACAAGTCTGAAGAACCGGGGACGCTAAAACTCGACTTCAACGAGCGTAGCGATCAGATTAGCCCATTAATAGAAACGTTACCATTTGGCAAAACATTGTGGCGCTATCCCGAACGTCAGCGTTTGGAAGCCAAGCTGGCTGAGCTTAATGATTTACAACCAGAACAAGTGCTTTGCACTAACGGTGGCGACGAAGCAATCATGTTGCTAATGCGCATCGTTAAAGAAACTGGTAGCGTCATTTTACCGTTGCCCGCATTTTCCCAATATACCTGGGGGGTTGAAAGCTGGCAGTTGAATAAAACACTGATACCTGCGAAAGCTGATCTCGCTATTGATATTCAGGCAACTCAACAGGCTATCAAAGCTAATCCTAAAGCGGTGACAATAATAACCCGCCCGAATAATCCAACTGGGGAAATGATTCCGTTGGGCGATTTATTAAACCTGGTGGAAACCGCTCAAGCAGTCGGAGGGTGGATTTTTCTGGATGAAGCCTATATCGAGTTTAGTGAAGAACAAAGCGCTGTTTATTCACTGCTTAATCAATATGACAACCTGGTGGTCTTGCGGACTTTTTCCAAAGCTTATGGATTGGCGGGAATACGACTTGGTTATCTACTCGGTTCAAAAAAATTGATTAAGGAATTTGAACAACGCTGCATGCCGTTTAATGTCGCTGAGCCGAGTCTGCAAATCGGTATTCAGGCTTTGTCGGTTGAAAATAGAAAAGATGCCACTGATTATTGCAAAACGATTATCAGAAACCGTCAGCAAATCACTGGTTGGTTGGTGGAAGCGGGCTTTTCTCTTGTTCCAAGTCAAGCCAACTTTGTTATGATAAAACTGCCGCCTAATCAGGCGAAGGCAATTCAGTCCTTTTTGGCAAAAAATGGTATTTTAGTTCGCTCCTTCCAGTCTGACGAATTGATTAACTGTTTAAGAATTACCATTCCTTACAACACCAAAAGATTATTTGATAAATTGAAACAAGCTTTGTGGCCTGATTTGATTTGTCTGGATATGGACGGCGTTTTAATCGATACCAGTAATAGTTATGACGAATCAGTTAAAGCAACGGTATTGGAACTCGCCGGTGAGAAAATTTCTCAAGCCGATATAGACCGATTAAAAGATACCGGCGGATTCAATAATGACTGGGTTCTTACGCAAAAGTTACTTGAAAATCTGGGGCTCAATTTTGAATTACAACAAGTCATTGACGTTTTCCAGCGACTTTATCTTGGTGAAAATAATGACGGCCTGGTTACCAATGAAGAGCGATTGATAAGTGATCGTTTAATTGCGCGAATTAATGAAAGTCAAAACTGCCGGTTTGCTATTGTCACCGGGCGACCAAGAAATGAAGCCATTGCGGGCCAACAAATGTTGAACCTGCAGCGACTAGATCTGATCAGCCTTGATGACGTTGAAAAGCCTAAACCCTCACCGGAAGGAATTCAAAAATTACAAAACAAATACTCAAGTTTCAGTTGGATGTGCGGCGACAATCCAGACGATATGAAAGCCGCCAACGCCTCGAATTCACTCGCCGTTGGTATTGGCGAAAGAAACGCAGCAGCGCTTTACCAGGCGGGGGCGGATATTGTGTTAAAGAATATTAACGAACTGGAGGCATGGCTATGTCAACGCAGCTAAATAATCAATTAACAAATACCGTTGAAATCGAGCGTCAAACCAAAGAAACCAATATTGCATTAGCGCTTAATATTTCAGGCAGTCAGCAAATTAATATTAATACCGGAATCGGTTTTCTTGACCACATGCTGCAACAACTTGCGTCCCATGCTCGCTGGGATCTCGATATTCAAGTGAAAGGCGATCTCGAAGTTGATGATCACCACACTGTTGAAGATATTGCTATTTGTCTGGGTGATGCCCTCCAGCAAAGCTGGCGGAATTTGTCTTCGATGCAGCGTTATGGCCAGCGATTATTGCCGATGGATGAAGCGCTGATTATGTGCGCAGTTGATTTGTCTGGCAGAGGAATTTATGTCGGTGATTTGGAGTTTAGTCGAGAGAATCTTGGCGGAGTCAGCACTGAAATGTTTGAGCACTTTTTTCGAACACTTGCCTCAAGTGCGGCGATAACACTACATATCAACCCAATGTACTACCGCAATAATCACCATCTTGCGGAAGGGTGTTTTAAGGCGGTTGCTTATGCGCTTAAAGAAGCCCTTGGTAGTGCGACCGGAGAAAATACGACAAAAGGGATGCTGTAGCTGGTTGCCGTTGTTATTAATAAAGCCAGTTGTTGGCTAGAGAGTAAAAAACGATGAAAAAAATTCTAATTATCGACACCAAAGCCGGTAATTTATTTAGTCTGAAAGCTGCCATTGAAAGGTTGGGTTTTGCAGTCACTATTTTAGATAAACCGAATGACGAAACATTTGATGGTGTCGTTATTCCAGGGCAAGGCCGCTTTGGCACGGTATTGAAAAATATTCGCGAAAACAAGTGGGATGTATTTTTGGAAAGTGCCCGACAAATAAACTTACCTATCTTAGGAATTTGCGTAGGTATGCAGGTTTTTTTTGAAGCCAGTGAAGAAGATTCTAATGTTGCCGGTTTGAGCTGGTTTAAAGGCAAAGCGAAGGCGTTGGATTTTCCTAAAAAGCCAATGGTGGGCTGGGCGAAACTGGATAGTGAAATGTGGTCCGATTCTGTGGTTTATTTTGTGAATAGTTATGCGATAAAACAAAGTGATTTATCTATTGCAGAAACCTGTTATGGAGAAACTTTCTGTGCGGCGATTAAAAAAGATAATTTTATCGGCGTCCAATTTCACCCAGAAAAATCAAGTGAGGCCGGCAGTGAAATTATTCGGCAGGCATTGAGTTTGTCAGGAGCGGCAAAATGAACCAAATAGTAAAAAATCAGAGAGTAAAAAGTCAGGGAGTAAAAGAGCTTTCTCCCACTTCCAGCCTGATGCCACGAATTATAGTTTGTCTTGATGTTGATAAAGGAAGGGTAGTTAAAGGAACCAATTTCAAACAACTCAGAGATATGGGGGATCCCGTTGAACTTGCGTTAGCCTATGAACAACAAGGGGCAGATGAACTGGTATTTCTCGATATTTCAGCAAGTAATGAAAACCGACCGACGGCGTTGAAGCTGGTAACCGATATCGCCAGCCATTTATCCATTCCTTTTACCGTTGGCGGCGGGCTAAAAAAGTTAGACGATGTTAAAGCATTTTTAGATGCCGGCGCTGACAAAGTGGCTTTAAATACGACTGCGGTTTTACAACCTGAAATTATTAACCAAACGGCAAAAGCTTATGGTAGCCAGTGTGTTGTTGTGGCGATTGATGTCAACAAAAAAGACGATGGAACTCTGGGAGTTTACATTAATGGCGGACGTCGCTTAATGGAGAATGATTTCTTCTCCTGGAGCAATGAAGTTGCCGAACGAGGCGCTGGTGAAATTCTTTTAACCGCCATGCACAAAGACGGAACGGGGACTGGTTTCGACGCGGAACTGACCCGACAGGTGAGTGAACAAGTCAATGTTCAAGTGATTGCTTCGGGTGGTGCGAAAAACGAACAACATTTCCTCGATGCATTTCAGCAAGGCGCCGATGCCTGTTTGGCTGCAGGCATGTTTCATTCAGGAGAATATAGCGTCGGCCAGGTAAAGCAATACCTGAAACAAGCCGGGTTAAACATTAGAACTTAATAAGTGTCCAGGTAAACGACGCTTGTCATCTCCACTGCAGTCGAGATGACAGCTATGAATAAATATTTTTTAGGAAAACATTATGTTAATTCCATCAATTGATTTAATGAATGGTAAAGCCGTTCAGCTTAAGCAAGGCAAAGAAAAAGTACTCGAACGTGATGATGTGTTCGAGTTACTGGAAGAGTTTTCGGTTTATGGCGAGGTGGCGATTATTGATCTTGATGCCGCCTTGGGAAAGGGCAGCAATAAAGAACTTATCAAGCAGTTACTTAAGCGAAGACCCTGTCGAGTGGGAGGCGGCATTCGTGATTTGGAAACTGCCAGAGAATATATTAAAGCAGGCGCAAGTAAGGTTATCATTGGCACCAACTGTCGCAAAGACTGGGTAAAAAAGCTTTCCAAAGAATCGCTGATTTTTGCAATTGATGCAAAAGGAGATTATTGGTCAACACAAGGCTGGCAAACCACGGAAGGTGAAAAAGTTCTGGACCTGATCCCTGAGCTTGCTAAAAATTGCAGCGAGTTTTTATATACTCAGGTGGAAAAAGAAGGGCTGCTACAAGGAATCGATAAGCCGCGTATTGAGGCGGTGGTCGCGGCCTCGAATGTACCTGTTACGATCGCCGGCGGTATCACTGATCTGGAAGATATTCAATGGTTCACCAAACTCGGCGCCAATGGTCAGATAGGAATGTCGATTTATACGGGAAAACTTAAATTGAGCGATTGTTTTCTCACTCAAATCGATTTTGATAAAGCGCCTTTAGTGCCAACGATTGTACAGGATGCCGATACCGAGAAAGTCTTAATGTTAGCTTACTCAAATGCTGATTCTTTAACTCAGGCATTAGCTCAGCGTAAAGGAATTTATTGGAGTAGAAGTCGACAGGAGCTATGGGAAAAAGGGCTAACCAGTGGTAACCAGCAAGAATTAATTCAAGCCGATGTGGATTGTGACGGAGACACCATACTTTTTCGTGTTAAACAAAAAAATAATGCTTGTCACTTTGATCGTTATAGCTGTTTTGCGTCTCAGAAACGCCCCTTTAATTTAGATCGGCTCACTGAATTACTGAGTCGGCGAAAAGCTGAACTACCGGAAAAGTCTTTTTCAACTAAATTATTTCAGTCGGCAGAATTTCGTGCCGAGAAAATTCGCGAAGAAGCTGAAGAAATCATCGAGGCACAGAGCTTTGATGAGGTTCGCTGGGAAGCTGCCGATTTATTATTTTTTACACTGATTGATGCGCTGGCTAAAGATGTTGATATCAGCGATATTACCAACGAACTGCGGAGTCGTTTTAATGATAATTAATGCGAAAGACTGGCGACGGCCTGCGTTTGATAATGACGCCAAAGTGCAATCAGCGGTCGCAGAAATGTTGGCTGAAATTGAGCGTGACGGTAACGATGCAATTACTCGCTATTCGCTGAAGTTTGATCAGTGTGAGCCTAAGGTTATCGCACTTAAACCTTTTGAAGAATATCAACTGGATCCCGATTTGGCCGATTCGATCAAGTTGGCCGCGAAAAGAATAGAAGCATTCGCAAGTTTTCAAAAAGAGGGACTCACTTCAAAAACATTTAGTGATGATTATGGAACATTCGGACAAGTGGTGTCGCCAATTGAGCGGGTTGGTGCTTACATTCCCGGTGGGCGTTATCCATTAATTTCTACTGCATTAATGACATTAATACCGGCAAAAATTGCTGGCTGTCCGGTACGCGTTGCTTGTTCTCCTTCTGATAATCCAGCGATACTTGCTGCCGCATCTCTTGCGGGAGCGACTGAGTTTATTCGGCTTGGCGGCGTTCAAGCTATTGGCGCTTTAACTTTCGGTTTTGACGAGATTGAACCAGTTAATATTATCGTTGGTCCTGGTAATGCCTGGGTTAATGAAGCCAAAAAGCAAGTTCAGAGCCGGGTTAAAATTGATGGTCTGGCGGGACCAAGTGAGCTTTTAGCAATTTGTGATGGGGAACAACCAGTAGACTGGATTGCGTTGGATGCGCTGGCTCAGGCAGAACACGATCCCTTAGCCTGTTCGTTAATCGTGAGTGATGATAAGAAATGGTTGGAATCTTTGTCTGATTTTTTAAAGAGCGATAAGGAAACACTAACGCTTATTGATAATGGCCAAATCGAATTAATTTTTGCGTCTCAGCCTGCGGAATTAGTTGATTTTAGCGAGGGTTACGCGCCAGAGCATTTGATGTTGTGCCATCAAAAAATTAACGCTGAGCAATTGTCTAATTATGGTTCTTTGTTTGTCGGCGCGAATAGTGCTGTAGCATTGGGTGATTATATTTCAGGCCCAAATCACACATTGCCAACTTTAGGTTACGCCAAGCAATCTGGAGGACTAAGCGTCAGTGCATTCCTGAAAATTACGACAATACAAAACGTCAGTGATAATGGAAGAGTTTATTTATCGAATGCCGCTCAGAAAATTGCCGACGCTGAAGGGTTGAAGTTTCATGCAAAGAGTTTACAGATCAGAACTTAATATCAGGGTGTGTTGAGCATTTACTAGATGCTGGTTTGGTTAATCTAAATTTGAAGTATTGATTTGCTTAAATTTTACCCGTAAATATTATCTCAAAAACCAAAGCACTTTTTCTTACATTGGTATAAAAACATATTTTATTTGTTGGCGAGATTAAGTTGCGCGAAAAGCGAACAATTCACAGTTAAAGTGTGAATTATTCGCTTTGGTTCCCATCTATATTTTTGAATAATTAAATCGCAGAATTCGATTCTTCTCAAATAATCCGATTCGGGATGACTGATTTTTTCCCTGACGTGGTTAATTAATCTAGAAACGCAATTCAAGCGGACTAGAAATCCTGCCGTATTCTATTCCCATAATAAATATAAAACTATAGAGGCTACAAAATGAAATCAACAACAAAAAGTATTGCTGCGATGCTCTTACTACTCGGAGGAAGCATGTCGTTATCGGCTGCCGAATCCTTGTTTAAAAATATAGACAACGAACGTAACACTGCTCAATCGACACAGGCAAACCTTCCTGGAGAAGTTGCCAGTAACCGAGTACAACTCAACGCTGGTGTGCTTACCCAGAGTACTCAGCAAATTAAAATTGATTTACGCAAAGGATTATCACTAACCGTTGATAAACATAGCGCGCAAACGAATGCCCAGGGCAGCCTGGTCTGGCATGGTAAAAAAAGCAGCCAGGGAACATTAAGTAACCGCCAGAGTCAGCTTTCTAATGATGCCGTATTGGTTAAGCGGGCCAGTGGTATTACTGGTTCCGTTCGCATTGATGGAAAGCTTTTCAAAATTCGACCATTGGCCAACGGCATACACGAAATTATTGAAGTCAATGAAGCTGATATGCCGATGGAGCATCCGCCTGGAGAAATGCAGGTTTTGGAGCAAACGGCCAATGAATCTGCGATGATCAATAGTCTTAACCTTGATGCTGCCATCGCACCGCAAGCGTCTGCAAATGCACCGGATATCAAAATATTGGTTGCTTATACTGCGGCGGCAAATGCGCAGGTTTCTGATATGCAGGGGTTGATTGAACTGGCGGTTGCCGAAACTAATACCGGCTATACCAACTCGGCTGTCGATGCGACGGTTACGCTGGTGCACACTTACCAGGTGAGTTACACAGAAAGTAATTTCAGCACTGACTTAGCTTATTTCAGAAATGACAACGATGGCGTGATGGACGAAGTTCATGGTAAGCGTGATCAATATGGCGCTGACATTGCCGTCATTATCACTAATGTGAGTGACTATTGTGGGCTAGCGTCGGCGATTGGTGCGTCTTCTTCAACAGCCTTTGCCGCGGTTTATCACGGTTGTGCAACGGGTTATTATTCATTTGGCCATGAGCTGGGTCACTTGCAATCAGCCCGTCATAATCCTGAAGCTGACCCAACTAATTCGCCTTACGCATTTGGTCATGGTTACCAGTACACCAGTGGTGGATGGAGAACTGTGATGGCCTACAATTGCTCGCCAAGTTGTACTCGAATTAACTGGTGGTCAAACCCAAATAAAACGCGTAATGGTGTTGCAATGGGAACCAGCAGTCGTCATGACAATGCGCGAGTATTAAATCTGACTGCGGCAACTATGGCTGGCTTTAAGGGTGGCGGTACTAATCCTCCCGGCGATAATGAGTTAACCAATGGTGTAACAGTTTCAAACCTTTCCGGTGCTAAGGATGCACAAATACGATACACGATGGATGTTCCTGCAGCGGCTAACAGTTTATCATTTGTGATCAATGGTGGCAGCGGTGATGCAGATCTCTATGTGAAATTTGGTTCGGCGCCCACGACAGGCAGTTACGATTGTCGTCCATGGAAAAATGGTAACAATGAAACTTGCACAATCAGCAACATTCAAGCCGGTACTTACCATGTTATGTTGAATGGTTATTCCTCTTTCAGCGGCGTGTCTTTAACCGGAACTTATACTGAAGGAAGTAGCGGTGGTTCATTCGAGAACACCAATAACTACAGTATTCCTGATAACAATTCTACCGGTATTTCTAGCCCAATCAGCGTTTCACGATCGGGCGCTTCTGGCACAGTCAGTGTCGAAGTGAATATTGTTCACACTTACAAAGGTGATTTGATTGTTGACTTGATTCATCCTGACGGAACGGTTTATAACCTGCACAATCGTAGCGGCGGTGGCGCTAACAATATTAATCAGACTTATTCGGTTAATGTTGGTTCGAAAGATTCTGCTGGAACCTGGAATTTAAGAGTCAGAGATTTGGCCAATATTGATACTGGAAATATCGATAGTTGGAAAATCACTTTTTAGTTGAGAATTGATTAACTAAAAGTTACATAGTGTCATTTCGATCGCACTCATTTAGTCGATCGAAATGACCTGCTAACTACTTAGCATTGAATGAATATAAAATGACATTAATTCGGGATTATTCCACGACACAACTGATCGGCTTTTTTAAGTAAAGTTGGGTTTCGATTTTTGCCATGCATCGCCACCACCAAATTCTTTGCTTCACTGAGTGAAATTCCTACCGCGGTTACAAACAAGGCTTTTTGACTAGTACCTCGAAAAATTTGGCATTCCTCAGGTGTGCCGGCAAAGGTTTTTTTTGCCACGCCGATCACAGATGTTGATTGGTTAATCGCGTCGTAAAGGTGCATGCCTAACCCCTTTGAATGATCAGCGCCAAGGGTTACAAATCCGTCGATAACTATTGCATCTAGTGTTTCTTCGATTTCTTCGAGTAATGACAAAATACAGGGGAGTTCCCTTTTGTAAAATGAGCCAGGTTCGTATGGAGCGACTCCTTCTATCTTTTTGGTTATCGTTCTATGGACTGTGTCTGAATTCCAGTCAGGAAAAAGTACACCGGCGACAATGGATGAGTTATGTTCATATTGAACATCGATTGCTAATTTCAATTTACTTTACTTCTTTCAGTCAGATTTTAATTTTTAAACGTAACTTTCGAATTATTCCGCTTCTTCACAGAACGTTGTATTACTTCCTGCTTTATGGCTATCCAATTTGTAAACCAAAAGCGAGTAAGAAATCAACTTAGTTACGAATTATTTGACAGGGTTACTTTACCAACTAGGCTTTATATCGACATAATTACTTTTTTTATTTAGCGCTTAAAACTAATGACCCAATTCACAAACTTATCTAAATTAATACGATTAGCTGGACTGGCGGTAGCTGCTTTAATATCGATTGCCGCTTGCTCAAATAATACAGAAACCAACAAAATGGATCCTATTTCGTCTATTTCTATCGACTCAATTTTAAACACGGGAAGCCTGGAGTTTAAAGTAAAAACCAACCAAAACATCGTGATTAATGCCAATTCTTCTTCAATTTCATGGCAAGCATCTTTAGGCCGTATTGATATAAAAGCGGCCAAATTCACATTATTTGACAATAACGAGCAAAATATACTGCAGTTTATTGAGCCTGGCCGATATCAAATCATACTTACATCACATCAAACCGGGGGCGCACCGAATATAATGAAGCACACTCTGGTTGCAGTTGTTGAATAGAACGACTCTTAAAATAAGAAGAAGCCTTTTTTATGCAAACTCTCAATAAATTTTTATTTATTTCCGCAGCAGCGCTTGTTCCGCTGACCGCTTTCATTGTTAATGAAAATCACAACCAACATTGTGGACTGGTATTTGACTCGACACACAAAAGTTTGCTGGATAGTTTAACGCCTGAGACGATCACCCGCCTCAACAATGAGCGAAGTATTAGCCCGTCAGATATATGCGAAATACCTGCTGATAAACTGGAAAGATCGTTAGCAAGACTCTCATTTCCAAAACCCGATCATCCAGGCGAAGCGAGCGCTTTTCGACAATTGCAACTGATGAGCGCTAATCAAGAATTAAATGTTAAAAACTGGCACAAAGCACGAGAGCAAGTTAAGCAAATGCAAAAAATTGCGCGTCGTGATGCTGGGATTAATTCGGCGATTTGGGAATCAATTGGTCCTGGAAATATCGGGGGAAGGGTTCGTTCGATCGCTTTTGATCCCGATGATAGTACAAGAATTTACGCGGGTTCAGTTTCCGGTGGTGTTTGGTTGACTGAAAATGCCGGACAATCCTGGGCGCCGGTTGATGATTTTATGGCGAACCTTGCTATCTCTACATTGATATTTGATCCAACCAACAGCAATACCATGTATGCAGGAACCGGTGAAGGTACCTTTAATATCGATAACGTCCGTGGACTTGGGATTTTTAAGTCAACAGATAAAGGTCAAAGCTGGTCTGTTTTAGAAAGCACGAAAGATACTCGCGATTTCTATTGGGTCAACCGATTAACGTCATTGAGTGATTCAAGTCGTTTGGTTGCCGCGACTCACACTGGTATCTGGATTTCGGAAGATGGCGGTGTTAGCTGGAGTGAGGCACGCTCGGGCAGAACTTATGATGTCGACGTAGACCCAAATGACGACACCAAACTGGTAGCAGGTGGTCGTGGTGCTGCTTACTATTCCGAAGACGGTGGTCAAAACTGGAGTAGTGCGACAGGGCTTGGCAGCATTGGCAATGATCGGATTGAAATCGCCTACGCTCCGTCAAATTCAGATATTGTTTATGCGTCCATTGATAACAACTCAGGCGAAATCTGGAAAAGCACCGACGGCGGCAAATCTTTTTCGATGGTTAATACCGGTAACTCCTACCTTGGCAGCCAGGGGTGGTACGACAATGCCTTATGGGTTGACCCGACAAATGCTGATCATGTGATTGTTGGTGGCCTTGATTTATGGCGTAGTATCGACGGTGGAACGACACTCACCAAGATTAGTACCTGGTGGAAAGCACCTGCTTCAGCACACGCTGATCACCACTTTGTGATTGCACATCCTGACTATGACGGTGTTAATAATAAGCAGGTTTACTTTGGCAATGATGGTGGGGTTTACACCGCTGAGGATATTGAAGTTGCTTCAGATAATGTCGGTTGGCAAGAACTCAATAACAGTCTTTCAATCACTCAATTTTACGGTATGGGTGTTGCACCTGACGGCACCGTGATTGGTGGAACGCAAGACAACGGTACTTTGATCTATAAAGGCGATAGCGAAGGTTGGACGACAACTTATGGTGGAGACGGTGGATTTTCTACCGCTGATCCAACAGATTCTAATTATCTTTACGGCGAATATGTTTACTTGCAAATTCATCGCAGTACTAACGGCGGAAACTGGTCGAGTAATATTTATATTGATGCGATGAAATCTGGCGCAAACTTTATCGCGCCTTTCATTCTTGATCCTAATAATGAAAACCGATTGTTAGGTGGGGCGGCTGAGCTTTGGGTGAGCGACAATGTGAAAGATGCAACGCCTTCCTGGAGTAGCCTTAAACCGGCAATCAGCGGTAGCACATCGATTAGTGCTATCGCCGTGGCGCCAGGTAACAGCGACATAATTTATGTGGGGCACAATAACGGCTCGCTCTATAAAACAGTTAATGGAACTTCCGCCACGCCGAGCTGGAATCAAATTGCGACTGCACAAATGCCACAGCGTTATCTTATGCGTATCGCGATTGATCCCGTGAATATTGATACCATTTATGTTTCCTATGGCGGATATGAAGATGATAATTTATGGAAGTCTACCGATGGTGGTGCGACTTTCAATGCGTCGGTTGGTAGTGGTTCCACTTCAATTCCAACAGCGCCGATCAGAACCATATTGGTTCATCCTGCGGAAACTAATTTGCTTTATGTCGGTACTGAAGTTGGCATATTTACCAGTGAAGACGGTGGCGCTTCCTGGAATATGGAAAATGATGGGCCGGCGAATGTTTCTGTTGATGAATTAATCTGGTATGGCGACGACACTATCTACGCCGCTACTCACGGGCGCGGAATCTTTAGAGTGACTGTCAATGACAACACGCCAGACGCGATCAGTTTCGACACTGTTAATGATGCTGCATTGTCAACAGAACTCACAACCAGTGAAAAAACGGTCAATGGTATTGCTGATCAGGTAGAAATTTCTGTCACTGATGGTGAATATTCTATTGGCTGTAATGGTAGTTTCACTTCATCGGCTGGAACTGTTAATAATGGTGATACGATTTGTTTACGGCACACAACATCAAGTGAGCACTGGACGGTTACTTCGACGGCGGTCAAAGTCGGCAGTTCAACTTTCACTTTTGAATCTCGCACTATCGCAGATACAACACCTGACGCATTTAGCTTTGAAGCAGCAGTGGATGTTGATTTAGGTTCCACTCAGACATCAAATAATATTACTGTCGAAGGTATTACCAACCAGGTTGATGTTTCCATTGTTGATGGTGAATATTCTATCGGGTGTGCTGCTAATGGCTTTACCTCAAACAATGGCGTTATTCAATTAGGTGAAACGATTTGTGTTCGACACACGGCGTCTGATCAACATTGGGTTGGCACGACTAGCCAGTTAACCCTTGGCGATGTGAGTGCAGATTTTACCAGCACTACCTTGCCTGACACCACGCCGGAAGACTTTAGCTTAAATACCATTGATGACGTTGAGATTGCTTCAAGCCAAACTTCTGAGACAATCACTATTACCGGTATTCAAACACCAGTTCCAATCTCCGTGAGCAACGGAGAGTACTCTCTCGGCTGCAACTCTAACAGTTTTACCAGTACCGCTGGCGAGATTTCGCCTGATGAGTCTGTTTGTGTAAGGCATACTGCTGCCGCTGATTATGTCACGCAGACTACAACCA
This sequence comes from Aliikangiella coralliicola, assembly GCF_007004725.1. Classification (GTDB taxonomy): domain Bacteria; phylum Pseudomonadota; class Gammaproteobacteria; order Enterobacterales; family Kangiellaceae; genus Aliikangiella; species Aliikangiella coralliicola. The sequence goes on from NZ_ML660161.1 coordinate 309,284, forward strand.
CGCTTAACGTTAATGGCGTGACGGCAGATTTTGTGTCGACGACGATGCCCGATAGAACCCCTGATGATTTCAATTTTACCAATGTTACCGATGTTGAACTTTCTGCTGTACAAACTTCTGATACGATTACAGTGACTGGAATCGCAGTTGATGTGACGGTTAGTGTAACTGGTGGAGAATATTCAATTGGATGTAGCGGTACATTCACCTCGACTGCAGCGACGTTATCTGATGGACAATCGATTTGTGTCAGACACACCAGCTCGTCAGCCAATAGCACCGCTACGCAGACGACCTTGACGGTCGGTACTTACTCAACCACATTTAGTTCAACGACTAAAGCCGCACCACCTGCAGAAAGCAGTTCTGGCGGTGGTGGAAGTTTTGGATTTATTGTTATTATTTTGTCTGGGTGTCTTATTAGTTTAAGACGTAAAAATGGTGTAAAGACTTACCAGCAGGTTTTTCCACAGAAATAAATATCGATATCCATCATTGTGATTATCTCTACTTATAGGGCAGTTAATCTGCCCTGTTGGTTGAGAAAAACTAACGGGTATAAATATTCGGTTGGTGTAGTTCCATAAAAACTTCAGGTTTGGCAAGTTGTTTGAAACCATATTTCGCGTAAAGCTTATGGGCGTCCATGGTCATCAACGTTATGCGTCTTAAACCCTGCAACAGCGGGTGTTCAATCACTGCGCTCATGAGTTGTTTCGCAATGCCGCGTCGTTGATATTGTTCAATAACAAAAACATCTACCAGGTTACCAAATGTTGCATAATCACTGATGACTCGGCAAAAGCCGACTTGCTGTGAATTAACGTATGCACCAATGCAAAGAGAATTTTCGATTGATTTGATAATCAGGTCTTTTGGAATTCCTTTTGCCCAATAACTCTGGTTTGATAAATAATCATGAATAATATCAATTTGTAAGAGTGATTTGTCATCGCTGATGTTAACAGCCGCTTTTTGCTCGAACATTTTCTATTACCTGCTTCTTACCTGGTTAATAAAATCCAATCTCTGCTTTACGCAAAATTGGAAACACGCTTAAGTCTTGACTTCAAATATTATCGAAACCTTTTTTAAAGTGCACTACTCAGTTATGATAATTATTCGACAGTATCTGTCATGGGTACGAAGTACTAATCAATCGAGATGAGAATTCACTTTGCTCGCTTCTATTAAGAAAAAAACGCCGGTTCAGCGATTAATCCTATTTTTTGCATCGCTGACTTTTGCTTTCAGTATTTTAAGTTTATTGGCGGGGCATCATCGAATTTTCGAATTAATGTCCCATTTTAAACTTCAATATTTGATCGGCTCGATAATTTTTTTATCGGTATTTATGTTAGGAAAAAAGTGGGTGTTGAGCCTCTTTACCACAGGGATTTTGGCGTTAAACAGCTACTTTGTTTTACCCTGGTATTATTCCAGTGAGAATTCGCTGAAAATGGAAGCTAGCCAAAAGATAAAACTCATTCATCTGAACTTGCTCAGTTCTAATCAAAATTACCAAGGTGTTATAGATTTTGTCGAAGCGGAAAAACCCGATATTTTTATGGCGCAAGAGGTTAATACTCCATGGCAGGAGGCGCTAGCGGAATTAACAGAAGCTTATCCCTATAATTACGTTGTGCCACGCCCTGATAACTTCGGAATTGCTATCCTCAGTAAAAAGCCCCTCGATACAATTATTGAAAAAGATTGGGGAAATACGCGTGTGCCAAGTCTCTGGGTGACCTTCAAGTTGGCAGGAAAAACCGTCAACCTAGTGAGCACACACCCATTGCCGCCGATAAGTGCTCGCTATTATCAACTTAGAAACAAACAATTGAACGCGATGATGGAAGAACTGAAAACAGTTGATACGCCGGTTATATTAGGCGGAGATTTCAACATGACCATGTGGTCGAGTGACTACAGCATGTTTTCAAACAGCCAACTTAAAAATACCCGCCAAGGCTTCGGCATTCTACCGACATGGCCAGCTAAATTTTCTTCACTTGGTATTCCGATTGACCACTTTTTGATTTCCAGACACTTTGTTGTTGAAAGCATGTTGAACGGGCCTGATGTGGGATCTGATCATTTACCCATCGTTGTTTCACTAAAATTCTCACAATAGTGGCCAACCCGCTATGGTACTAAGTAAAAAATTGTGCGAGGATGAGGTCGGCAGTTTTGCTCGTCTCCTAAGTAGATTTCAAAGTTTTAGTTAATAAAAGTCTTGCGAACGATGAGTCATTGTCTTTAAAAATTCATCTAATCAATATTGATAAACCAATAAAAAGTAGCGTTTCACTATGAAAAAAATACTTCTGATCTTAGTTATTTTATTTGTTAGTAACAGTTATGCAAAAAACAACCAGGCAAAGTTTTTTGAAGTGGTTAAGTCGCTTTGTGGACAAACTTTTAACGGAAAGACGGTCTATCCTGAAGATCCCGATCATAGTTTTGCGGGCAAAAAGCTTGTGATGCATATCAAGGATTGTTCCGAAAAAGAAATTCGAATTCCATTTAAAGTGGGTGAAGATACTTCGAGAACCTGGATTTTAACTAAAACGGAAAAAGGGCTTTTATTTAAACACGATCATCGCCATGACGATGGAACGCCCCATGAATTGACCATGTATGGCGGACATTCAGATGATCGAGGAACTGAGTTGTCACAAAGCTTTCCGGCAGACAAAGAGACGCATAAACTAGTTCCCGCCGGAAAAACTAATGTCTGGACTATTAGTTTTGATGAAAATAAAAAGCACTTCATCTATTATTTAGAAAGGCATGCAAAACCGCGTTATAAAGCGATATTTGATTTAACCCGTTTAGATTGATTTTTTGATTAACACGAAGCGATCATGATCAACTATCCAATTCGACTGGCCGTTAGAGCTGACGAAAACGCTATTACTCAACTGATTGAACGGTCAGTCAGAAAATTGTCGATAAAAGACTACACTCAAGCGCAAATAGAAGGTGCGCTTAAATCTGCCTGGGGGCTTGATTCCCAGCTAATTGATGACCAGTCCTATTTTGTGGTAGAGCAACATAAACAAATAGTTGGTGCCGGTGGTTGGAGTTATCGGAAAACATTATTTGGAAACAATGATGAAGCAGCGCGAGATTCATCATTACTCAATCCGGAAGTTGACGCAGCTAAAATAAGAGCATTTTTTGTAGCGCCGGAGTACGCGCGAAGAGGGATTGGATCATTAATCATGCATCACTGCGAACAAGCTGCGCGTAAGAAAGGATTTACGCGGCTGGAATTAATGTCAACCTTGCCAGGTAAGCCACTTTACCAGCGTCACGGTTTTATCGCGCAGAGTGCCGTTGAATACCCGCTGGGAAATAGGCTGACCATTCAATTTATTCCGATGACTAAAACGCTCTAATCGATATCCACTATTTAGGCTTGCCGCAAGTTATTCACAACATTTAACTGATAAAAAATTTAGGATACGGATGAATCAATCCATAAAAAATAAGATCATTCAGGTTTGTAACAAGAAAATTGAGAGTAAAGGTGAACAGGTCGGTCTTTCGTTTTACGCTTTTTTCTCCAATAAAAATGATAATCCTGAGCTACTAATGGAAGTGGCGCAGTGGTGGATTATGACTCATCGGCTGGATCACTTTGAGAAAGCAGTAAAAATCAAACAACTGATAGAAGCTATGGATTAGTTTTTGCGTCTGGCTCGAATGATAACTGATTGACTGCCGTGTTAATGATCGATTGGAGTTGTTTGGCTGATTTTCCATTTCTGGATTGCGCTGCAGTTCCGTGAAGGAGCGTGAGAAAGTAAACCGCTAGATCATTAGCATCGTATTGTGAAGAAAGATTATCAAGCTGAATTTCTTGTTGAAAAAATTGAGTCAGATAAGTTTCGCTAAAACCACTTGCTGTTGAAATCGCTTCCAGCGCTTTTTCTGGAATTGTCTCACCGGCGGCCTCAGTCACGCTCATCGAAATAAAACAGCCACAAGGTTTTGAAGAGTCACACTGATTTGCCACAATCGCTGTTAAATAGTCAATGACTCTCTGTTTAAGTGGAACACCATCGGTATGAAGTAAGCGATTGGCTGGTTTTGCGTATTTTTCCAGGTAGTGGTCGGTCGCGCTGATAAACAGTGACTCTTTATTTCCAAATGCGGCGTACATGCTAGGCTTATTGATGCCCATTCCAGTTGTTAAGTCTGTCAGAGAAGCACCAACGTAACCTTTTTTCCAGAAAACATACATGGCATTTTCTAATGCCAGCTCTTTGTCAAATTCTCTCTGCCTGCCGCCCTTCATGACATGCACCTGATTTCTTAAGTGACTTGACAGTATTATACCGATCGGTATAATAGAATCAAATGTACCGATCGGTACATATTTAAGTTCTATTAGAAGCATGCTCGAGTTTGTCGTGAACAACAGTAGCTCGATCAAAAGCAGTCTGATTCAAAGAAAATAGAAGAAGTCCAATTAACTTAAGTCATCATCTAGATTGAGGTAGATAAAATGAAAGTGGATATTCAAGGTAAAGTCGCGTTGGTTACCGGTGCAAACAGAGGAATCGGCAAAGCGATAGTTGAGTCTTTTATTGCACATGGCGCCAGGAAAATTTACGCGGCGGTTAGAAATATCGATTCTGCAGCGGGCTTAGTTGAGGCTCATGGTGATAAAATTGTACCAGTTTACGTTGATTTAACGAAAGCTGAATCTATTAACGAGTTGGCGGTAATTGCGTCAGATGTACAAGTTGTGGTGAATAATGCTGGTGTATTAAAACAGACACCACTGTTGGGTAGCGAAATTGAAGATGCATTAACTTTAGAGCTTAGCGTCAATACTTTCGGTTTGATCCGCGTTGCAAAAGCTTTTGCACCGGTGCTCGAGAAAAATGGTCATAGCGCGTTAGTGCAGTTGAATTCCGTTGCATCAATTAAAAACTTTGTTGATCTGACAAGTTATTCCGCATCGAAAGCGGCGGCTTATTCGGTGACGCAAGGATTGAAAGAGACTTTTAAGCCAAGAGGAATTGCGGTATTGAGTGTTCATCCAGGGCCAATTGCAACAGATATGTCCGATCAAGCTGGGTTTGGTGAGGTAGCAGAGCCCACATCATTGGTTTCTGAGGGAATTGTCAATGCGCTAAAAGCAGGCAGCTTCCATTTATTTCCTGATTCTGTTGCTAAGGAATTCGAATCTGCTTATCAAAGTTATGCGGAAAACGTGATTGAGGCAGAAGCTGTGTAATAAAAAATGCGGTTAACCAAAAGCAATTATTGGCTAACCGCATTTTAAAGACTGAGCATTAGTATTTAGAAAATAGCTGATACCCTGATTCTAAGTTTAGTTCGAAATTATTATAGTTTGGCTGATTTATTTTTCTATATTTCGTCGATCAATATTTTGCGGGCTGATATATTCTTGATCTTCCACTGCGGCAGATTGAAACCGATGAGTTGCCGGGTCTTCGCATTTTTTACCAGTTTTTGTCCAGAGTGTATTTGCAAATCCAACACTCCAGCCAAGTGCTGCGTTTTCAATCCATTCGTACCAATGTCCTGCGCCTTGCTCTAATAATTTAGAGTTTGCCGCGTTTTCTTGAGTGGTTAATTGCCAGGTCATCCCATCATGTCCTACTTCATTCCAGAAATCTCCGTGCATGCTAATTTGATCGCCTTCCTGTGTGGCACGCCCGTTCCAGTTAAAATAAGAATTGGAATACCACTCATAACTGTCATGAGTGCCTACGGTGCCAACATAACGAAAGCAAATGGTTTGCCTGGCCATATATCGATGAGTTGGGCTTCTATCGTTGTATGCTCTGACTTCCCATTCATGCCAGGTTGCGCCAACCGGAGCGCCGGTAGTTAATCCAGGTGTGTGCGGGGGGACTGCAAGTACACTAAATGAAATTAAACTAACGCCGAATAAAGCTGTGAGAAATAACACTTTTGAAAAATGAGTTTTCATACCAATTAGTCCTTTATAAAATTGATTTTGGTAATCTGTTACCGCAACGAAAACCAACAGATTGAGTTTTACTGCTACTGTTTTGCGTCCACTTTTGGTAGAAAATACAGCCGAAACTTTTCGATAAAAAGTCGACACATTATTCAATATTATGGGTTGGTTTAAATCAATCCTAGAAATGAGATGCTCCGTTTTTTATCTCAAAATTTAGTTCTATCCCATGGCTTCATTTCTGTCGCTTAGACGTATGAAAGACTATTTTTGTCAATGGAGTGGGGGGGTAATATTACTCTGAGTACAATATGTCCATATTTTTGGGAGCGTTAATTAGAATCATCTTGGTTGCAAATTTTCAAAGGGCTAGTGCTGAGGAAACTATGGTATGATCCAGCCAGTTTTAATGACTATCTCAGAGTTTGATTAAATGAAAATATCTCTGCCTGCTTTTGATAATGCGAATGTTCTGGTTGTTGGCGATCTGATGCTGGATCGCTACTGGCACGGGGGAAGCTCACGTATTTCTCCAGAAGCGCCTGTTCAGGTTGTGAATGTCGGTCAAATTGAAGAACGGCCTGGCGGAGCAGGAAACGTCGCACTTAATATTGCCAGTTTAGGCAGCGCGGTTACGCTAGTTGGAATTACTGGAAATGACGAAGCCGCTGATAGTTTGCAGACACGGTTAACTGCTGCCAATGTAACTTGTGATTTTGAGCGAGTTAATGATGTACCGACCATTACCAAGCTGCGTGTTATCAGTCGCCAGCAACAATTGATCCGCCTTGATTTTGAAGAGAGTTTGCAAGGAAAAGGTAACAGCGGTCTGAGTGAGAAAATGACAAAGCATGTTAACGGTTGCGGTGCCATCATTTTGTCAGACTATGCCAAAGGTACGCTAGATAACGTGCAGGCGTTGATTAAAATTGCTAATGATAATCAGATACCAGTGTTGGTTGATCCAAAAGGCACTGACTTTGTCCGCTACCGGGGGGCAACTCTTGTCACGCCTAACTTGCATGAGTTTGAGGCGATAGTCGGCGAGTGCAGCGACGAGCAAACTCTGGTTGAAAAAGGCCTTCAGTTACTCGAGCAATACGATTGGAAAGCTTTGTTAGTCACCCGTGGTGAACATGGCATGACTTTACTCAGAAAAGAGCAGCCGGAACTTCATTTACCTGCACTCAGCCGTGAAGTATTTGATGTGACCGGTGCCGGTGACACTGTGATTGCGACACTGGCCAGCGCCTTGGCTGCGGGTAGTCCACTAGAGGAAGCGGTCGCACTGTCCAATATAGCCGCCGGTATTGTGGTGGTTAAGCTGGGAACGGCAACCGTCAGCGCGCACGAATTACGACGCAAACTACGCACCGCAGGCGATTCTGGTACTGGCGTGATGACTGCTCAACAATTACAAATTGCAGTTGAGGAAGCCCAGGCCCACGGGGAAAAGATTGTGATGACCAATGGCTGTTTTGATATTTTACATGCGGGTCATGTGGCTTACTTAAAGCAAGCCAAAGCGCTTGGTCATCGTCTCATTGTTGCTGTGAATGATGACGACTCAGTACGACGATTAAAGGGAGATGGTCGCCCAGTTAACCCTTGCGAACGACGCATGTCAGTGCTGGCAGCATTGGGATCGGTTGATTGGGTGGTATCTTTTGATGAGGATACACCGCGAAACCTGATTACTGAAATAATGCCCGATGTGTTGGTTAAAGGCGGGGATTATAAAGTTGAGCAAATTGCAGGGGCGAAAGAAGTTCTTGAAAACGGTGGCCAAGTTGAAATTTTACAATTTGTTGATGGTGTTTCCACCACCGGAATAATCGAGTCGATTAATCAGAAAAATAACGAGTAATCAAATCGCTAATTAAGATAGCCAGTTCATATGAATCAATCGATCAGCTACCGTTGGGTTTTTATAGTCGGGGCAGCATTTGCCATGTTGTCAGTTGTTTTCGGCGCTTTTTCTGCACACGCATTGAAATCGGTACTGGATGAAGGTGGGTTAAAATTGATTGATACCGCGGCAAGGTATCAAATGTACCACGCTCTTGCGTTATTATTTTGCGGTGTCTTGCTTCAACTAAGGCTGTGTGCTGAATCGTGGATAAAAGTAGCTGCCTACTTATTTACCGCCGGGATTTTTTTATTTAGCGGTGCACTCTACCTGATAGCCCTGAGTAATATTAAGTGGTTTGGCGCGATAGCACCAATCGGCGGTACTGCATTTATTTCAGGATGGCTTGTTGTTATTATTGCAATCGCAAAATCAAAATGACGGCTAGATAGTCTTTTTTGTTATGACTAAATAATTGCGGGGTGCTATCTGATTTTGGTAAAACTTGTACTATTCTTAGAGATATTCAATTTAGGATAAAGTGAATTTTAATGTTATCAATGGATACGCGTTAAGATTGACCGGGTTTTCAGGAGTATTAGAAAATGCAGGTTTCCCAATTTCACTTTCGCGATCAACAGTGGTTTCCGCAACTCCCAAAAAGCGACTATGCAGGGCTTCTACTCACCTTTGGCGATCGAGCGCTTATCCAGAATTCTGAATTTTCACAGCAGCTTCGCAGTGCATTTCCAATCGCTGAAATCATCGGCTGTACCACCAGTGGAGAAATACTGGCGACTGAAGTTTACGACGACACTTTTGTCGTAACAGCGATTACGTTTGACAAGACACAAGTCGAGGTTTTAGACGGCAATGTTGCTGATTTTCAAAGAAGTTTTGATGCCGGATTGGCTTTGGCCGATGCCTTACTGAAAGAAAATCTCAAGTATGTCCTGTTGTTATCTGACGGTCAGCTGGTTAATGGAACTGAGCTGGTCGATGGCGTGATACAAGCACTTCCAAAGAATGTTTTAGTGACCGGCGGGATGGCTGGCGACAGTGATAGATTTCAGGAAACGGTGGTTTGGCACAATGAATCCGTTGAGTCCGGAAAAATAGTGCTTTGTGGATTTTACGGCGACTCGATCCGCGTAGGGCATGGAACGTTAGGTGGTTGGGATACCTTTGGTCCCCAAAGAACGATAACAAAATCTCGTGGCAATATTTTATACGAGTTGGATGGTCAGCCTGCATTGGATTTGTATAAGAGTTACCTTGGAGAGTTTTCTCAGCAACTTCCTTCGTCTGCGCTCAGGTTTCCACTCAGTTTACAATTACCGGGAGAATCGGAAAGCGTTGTCAGAACCATTCTGAATATTGATGAAAAAGAAAAGTGTATGATTTTTGCTGGCGATATGCCCGAGGGAGCGTCCGCAAAATTAATGAAAGCGAATTTTGAAACATTGATCGATGGTGCAAATGGTGCTGCAAAAGATGCCGTTGCGTCCTTAAAAAGCGACTCGGCAAAAATAGCGTTACTCATTTCCTGTGTGGGACGAAGGCTCGTATTAAGTCAGCGTGTTTATGAAGAACTGGAAGCGGTGGCAGATGTGGTTGGCGAAGATTGTCCTTTTTGTGGGTTTTATTCTTATGGTGAAATTTCTCCTTTAGTTGAACACGCACAGTGCCGACTCCATAACCAGACCATGACAATTACAACCATTAGTGAAGTACTAGATGCATAAGCTGCTTAAAAGGCAAATTAAGAGAAAATACCCGGTTGCAGAATTGCCGCAGGAACTTCAAGAATTAACGCAAGCAATTAGTGATGCTTATAGTGATTTTGATAATGAGCGCACTTTGCTCGAAAGGTCACTAGAGTTAGTCTCCGATGAACTCAATCAACGCAATGCGGAATTGCGGAATCGATTGTTAGAACTTGAAGACACATTTCATCAACTCGGCAGCTCAATGGCAGTGCTTGACAGTATTTTTGATGCGACCGGCGAGGCGATATTTGCATTCGATAACAATGGGCGTTTAATTCGGTTTAACCGGGCGGCACAATCCTTGTTAAGTTTACCCAAAGTCGGCGAAGTGTATGGAAATAGTAAGATTAAATTATTGTTGTATAAATTACTGAAAGAGCCTGCTAATTTTTTTTTCGAACTCAGAAAACTGAATGCGAATCCTACCACTAATTTATTTGGTGTCGTTGCGCTAAAAGATCAACAACTATTTGAGTATCACTCTTCGCCGCAATTATCTAACGACCAATTAGTTGGCCGAGTCTGGTGCTTTCGCAATGTAACGCAACTAAAAGAAAATGAGGCGACCATACAGTTCCAGGCATTTCATGATGCGTTAACGCAATTACCTAATCGGGTGTTGATGCTGGACAGAATTAATCATGCGATAGCGTTAAGTCGGAGAACCAATGACCTGGTCGCGATTTTGTTTCTCGATCTCGATCACTTCAAAAAGGTCAATGATACTGCAGGGCACCAGTTAGGTGACGAACTGTTGATAGAAGTCTCAAGGAGAATAAAAAGTTGTTTAAGGGAATATGATACTTTAGCTCGATTTGGCGGTGACGAGTTTGTCGTTTTGCTGGAAAATATCAAGTCGCATCAGTTTGCCTCGCAAACTTGTCAGAGAATTATTCACCAGTTGAAAAAGCCCTTCGACCTTGAAGGACAGGTATTCCATATCTCCACCAGCATTGGTGTCAGCATTTATCCACGAGACGACGATGAGCCGGAAGAACTAATACGTAAGGCTGATCTGGCGATGTATCACGCGAAAGAGAATGGGCGTAGTCATTTTGAGTTTTTTGATAAGCCGCTAGAGAGAATGGCTCACTTTCAATTGGAGCTTGAGAATAAGTTGCGAGCTGCGATAAAAAAACATGAGCTTTCCGTGTATTACCAACCACAGGTTGATATTCGCGAATTTAAGGTTAGACGAGTTGAAGCTTTGCTTCGCTGGTTTCCTGAGGATGGTAAACCTGTACCGCCCTCAGATTTTATTCCTGTGGCAGAGAGAGCCCATCTCATAGGGAAAATTGGTTACTGGGTGTTGGAGCAAGCGTGTCTTCAGGTCAAAGAGTGGCAAAGCGTCGGGATTGAAAATATCAGAGTCGCGGTTAATCTGTCGGCGCAACAATTCGTTGGCAAAAAGTTGGTTGAGGATGTGAAGGAACTGATAAAAAAATATGGAATTGAAGGTCGGCTGCTGGAGTTTGAAATTACCGAATCTATTTTGCTGGAAGACCTGGAAAACGTCAAAGAGGTGCTACTAGAATTGCGAAAAATGGATATTACCGTTGCCATTGATGATTTTGGAACCGGGTATTCATCTTTAAAATATTTGCAAAAGCTTCCTATTGATAGCCTCAAAATCGATCGTTCTTTTATCCGCGAACTTGCAGAAAACCCGAACAACAAATCAATAGTCAATACGATTATTTCTTTAGGTCATAATTTGAATTTGAGTGTTGTAGCCGAAGGTGTTGAAGATAAAAAAATGGTGGCTTTTTTGTGTGAAAGACAATGCGATTTTATTCAGGGATACTATTTTTACAAACCGATGCCGGTCGAGGAAGTCACTAAGATTCTAGCCCAAGAAAGTTAGTTTTGATAATGTCTGAATCCTATCTCGCCAACCAGCTCAGTATTCGTTTTAATGTGCGTCTAAACCTTTGGGATAACTCTCGGCTTTGCTTGAGATGACGAGTGTTTAGGGTGACCTCTTCGTGATATCATCAATGCTGATAATGTGTTTAGTTTAATTCTCGCCGATTTACAGACTATCGCGATTTATTGAGCTTGTTCTCTATTTTTTAATTAATACGATCAATTATGTCTCAAGCTAAAAATCAATTAATCAACATTCTTGGCTGGTGTTTACTAATCTGCGGACTGGTACTTTATGTTGTCCCTCTATTCTATGAAATAACAGGATATTATTCGGGGCTAATTGCGTTCGGGTTGATTTTTATTGGTATCAGCTTGTTAAAATATCGAAAGGACCAGATAGGAAAATAGCGCAGCGATCAGGCGATAAACCCTACAATAAAACTTCCTCAACTGTGAATATAAATATTGCTATCGACAGACTTGCTGGGATAGAGTTTGATTAGTCAAACTGGTTTAACTGGCTGTGTTTCTTTTGTTCTGATTTGAAACACAGGCTAATGAGTTTTCCATAATCATTACTGAATACCGAGAGTGACATTCTAATCATGAGCGTGAAACTGACCGAATATAGCCACGGTGCAGGCTGTGGTTGCAAAATTGCACCAGCCGTTTTAAAGCAAATCCTGACGTCTGAAACAGAAATTTTTCAGCATCCGCAGTTGCTGGTAGGAAATGAAACCAGCGACGATGCGGCAGTATTTGATCTTGGTAATGGCACATCTGTTATCAGCACAACTGATTTTTTCATGCCGATTGTTGATGACCCGCATACCTTTGGACGCATTGCAGCAACTAATGCGATTAGCGATATTTATGCCATGGGTGGAAAGCCGATTATGGCAATAGCGATATTAGGATGGCCGGTGGATAAACTAACGCCGGATATCGCGCAAAAAGTGGTTGATGGCGGACGTTTTGCCTGTAAAGAGGCGGGGATCAGTTTGGCAGGGGGTCACAGTATTGATAGCCCGGAACCTATTTTTGGTTTAGCAGTTACCGGTGTTGTTGATACGGCTAAAATTTTGCGAAATTCAACTGCTGCTGTTGGGAGCGAGTTGTTTTTAACTAAACCGCTTGGCGTTGGGATTGTTTCCACGGCGCAGAAAAAGAAATGTCTACAACCTGCTGATGTGGGTCTGGCTGAGCGTTACATGTGTGAACTTAATAAAGCGGGAGAGTCATTTTCTCAAATTGACGGGGTTCAGGCGATGACCGATGTAACTGGTTTTGGTCTGTTTGGTCATTTACTCGAAATTTGTAAAGGAAGTGGCGTATCCGCTGAAGTCAATTTTAGAAAGGTTCCAGTGATTGCCGAGGCCGAAAAATATCGACTAGAAGGCGCTATTCCCGGCGGTACTTTTCGAAATTTTGAAAGCTACCGGGCTGATATTGCTAAGTTGACAGACCGTCAAATGCACTATGGTTGTGATCCTCAGACCAGCGGTGGACTGTTAGTCGCAGTTGCTGCAGAAGCGGTTGGTGAATTTATTGAGCACGCCAAAACTAACGGGTTGGAGTTGTCCAGTTTCGGCAAATTGATTGAACCTGCTGAAAAACTGATTTTGGTTAGCGATTAGAAACGAGGAATAAGGAACCGGGATGCGAGCCGATACTGCTGATTATCGAGAAATATTTCTTTCCGGCGCGCCTTTGATTGATTTGAGAGCGCCGTGTGAATTTTTGCAGGGCTCTTTTAGGGGAGCGGTTAATTTACCGCTGATGAGTGATGAAGAAAGAAGCCAGGTGGGAACCTGCTATAAACAAAATGGTCAGCAAGCTGCGATTGAGCTGGGTCATCAATTAGTTAGTGGGGAAGTTCGGCAAACCCGAATTGAAGCTTGGCGAAAATTTGCAGAACAAAATTCGAGAAATGGATACATGTTCTGTTTTCGAGGCGGTTTAAGATCTCAAACCGTGCAGGCCTGGCTGGCGCAAGCGCAGGTGGATTTGCCCCTGATTAAAGGTGGATATAAAGCGATGCGTCGATTTTTAATCGATGAAACGGTCAGATTTTCTCAGCAGATGTCTTTTTATTTATTGTCGGGATTAACTGGATCAGCTAAAACCACTTTAATTGAAACCTTGACTAATTCAGTTAATCTCGAGGCGTTAGCGAATCATCGTGGTTCAAGTTTCGGAAAACAGCTCACACCTCAGCCAACTCAGATTGATTTTGAAAATGAACTGGCGATTCAACTGTTAAAACTTGAACAAGGCGCATTGTCACCGGTTATTTTAGAAGATGAGTCAAGACTTATTGGATCGCGCTCAATTCCCATCGAGCTACATCAGGCAATGGGTAAAGCGCCCATTGTTATCTTGCAGGAGTCACTAGACAAGCGCGTTGACAATATTCTCAATGAGTATGTCATTGATATGTATCACGGTTTTTGCGAGCTGCCGGAAGTTGACCCGGTGGAGGCTTTCAAAGGCTATTTGCTAGGCGCTATCGACAAAATTCGCAAACGGCTGGGTGGGGAACTCTATGGGCAATTGCAAACGACAATTTTGAAGGCGATCGATTATCAACAATCTCGGCAGCGTTTTGATATTCATTGTGATTGGATCCGGCCTCTATTAGATAACTACTATGATCCTATGTATCGTTATCAGTTGAGTAAAAAGCGAGAGAGAATTGTATTTCAGGGAAAAGGCGATCAGGTAAAGGAATTTATCGAATCCCTCTAATGTGCTTTTGTCGAGTCCCAAATAGTCGGTTATATCGATTTTTATCCTAATTAGAGATTTTTGATTGTGCTTTTTATCTCTGTAGGAGAATTTTGATTGAGTTTTATCCCATTTTCCAAAACTCAGGTTTATTTCTTGTGCGACATCTCCTACATACTTTGTGAGTAATATCTGCCTTCTTCCGCGGTAATTGTCACTTCGTTATCGGAGATATTTACTGAAGGTATTTAGTTCATTTTCTAAGGTAATGATTTTGTTAAATTTTATTTCAGGGCGAAATATAGTGAGACAAAAAGGGTAAAAAAAGTTGGTAAATACCGGCTTGTCAAAAGTTCTAATGAGCGTAATCTATCAATCAAGCGTTACGGATGACGTCGGAATAGAAGGATTAACGGGACAGGATCCTCGTATCAAGGAGTAGATTATCAAGGACGTAGCAGGGAGCAATTCTTTCATTGGATGAGAGAAAAAGCATATGAGGGCGACTTCGGTCGCCCTCTTCTGTTTTGCAGCCAAATCCAACTTTCCACCAAGTTGTCTTGTATCAAATAAGTATTAATTTACCGCCTTTCCTCTTCGTAAAACCATCGATTTATTTTTAAGTTTTGGGTTAAAATAACGCCAATTTAACAATCTCGGTGTGACAATGAGCGAAAGAATAGAACAATTAATTCAGAATAATAAAAATTGGGCGAAACAGTTTGAGCAGGCAAACCCTGGTATCTTCGATAAACTAGCAAAGCAGCAAAACCCGGATTATCTGTGGATTGGTTGCTCAGATAGTCGAGTTCCGGCAAATACCATTGTTGGTTTACAACCGGGAGAGGTTTTTGTCCATCGAAACATCGCTAACCAGGTTAACCATTCGGATCTGAATATTTTGTCTGTCCTGGAGTATGCAGTTAATGTGCTTAAGGTGACTGATATTATCCTTTGTGGCCATTATGGTTGTGGCGGAGTGAAAGCTGCACTAGAACATTCTGAGCATGGGCTCGTTGACAATTGGCTACGCTCTATCAAAGATATTTATCGAATTAACCACAAGCAGTTTGATCAAGTGAACAACGAAAGTGAGCAGGTTGACTTGTTGTGTGAGCTTAATGCTATCGAACAGGTTCGTAATATTTGTCGTACGCCTGTGGTCCAAAGAGCCTGGTTGAGTGGTCAGAAACTTTCAGTACATGGCGTTATTTACGGCATTGAAAATGGCGTATTGAAGGACTTGGATGTGACTACGAGTTCTATTGAGGAAACTGAGACCATCTATCAGCTCTGGGAACAGAAATAACCCTCTTTTACATCAGCGACGTTAATTCACCAAGAGATTGAAGTGGGAGCGACGAAGTTCGACTCCTGTTAAAGCTTGATAGGATAATGTCGCTGACATTTCAGTCAAATCAATCAGAATCCCATGATAAATTCCTGATATGCTTTAATATTCGTCGATATTCATCTTTTCAGTTATTCAGGAATCTCCAAGAATATTTAGCTGAATCAAACAGTTAGCTAGGAGAAATCGAAGATGCATTTTGGTGATAAATTAAGGCAATTAAGAAAGTCGAAAGAGTGGACTCAGCCCCAATCAGCTGAGGCAATAGGGATTGAACAATCATATCTTTCAAAATTAGAGAATGGAAAATCAACACCGTCAGCTGATATTTTCCAGCTTATCTTAAAAGCCTATGAAATCGATACTTTAGAATTACTTGATGGTATTGACCCTGCGGTGGTTCATCGCCAATTGCGTCAAATCCCTGAAGTGGCCAATTTTTTATCAGTCAGGCAAGCAACGAACCTGAAGCAAAGAAAACGCTGGCTGATGTTGTCAGCATTATCGACGATAGTTGGCATCGTTCTCGCTGTTTCCAGCCATTTTGGCCTGATATTTCCCAATGTCCAATACACGTATATTTCGAAAGGCGTGGTGTTATCCGGGGAGTCTAAAGAGATATTTCATAACTATCACGCAGGTTTTGGTAAAAATGTGGACAGACAAGAAACCGAGATGAAAATGAGGAAGCGGTTCAACGAAAAATATTTATTACTCTCCAGCTACCGTGGAGAAATTTTTAATGTTCCGGAGGAAGGCGGATCTCGGACCTATCGTTTACGTGCTCGTAAGGAAGAGTCTGCAGTGCAAAACCGCTACTTGATGGTGACGGGGCTATTTTTCTTGCTATCAGGTATCTTCGGGTTTGTGTTAGAAAGAAAAATTACTCAAGCTTGATTTGAAAATGATTTGATTGTGATCGATTAACGAAATATCACAGCAAAATTCAGTGATGGCTCTTCGGTTATTGCTGGATCAATATTATTTTGATTGTTAAGAATCCCCTACAGGATCTATCTCAACGCGCCACCGCACCCGGCTGGCGCTTTTCAATTTTTCAATATCGCCAAGAGTCAGTTCTAATAACTGGTGTAATTGATTTCTACTGCTGGTTTGCAAGAAAAGCTGGTATCGAAATTTACCGGCTTTTTTGACGTAAACTGCCGGCGCTGGACCAAGCAACTCGACTTTTAGATTGCTATACCTGTCCAAAATTTGTTTAACGTCGGCTAAAAAGTACTTAACGTGCGCCATTTGCGGCGATTCGGCCTGAAACATCGCTAAAAAAGTGTGTGGTGGTAATTCTGCTTCAACACGCTCATTGAGCGCAGAATTTGCGAATTCTCCGTAGCCTGAATGAATAATCTGATGCAACATTGAATGTTCAGCGTGGTGAGTTTGAATAAGGACTTCACCAGGCTTGTCCGCTCGCCCAGCTCTGCCAGAGACCTGGGTGATTAATTGGGCAGCATATTCAGGTGCTCTAAAATCAGCGCTGTATAAAGCACCATCCATATCAATCAGAGCTACCAGTGTTACGTCAGGAAAATGATGACCTTTCGCCAGCATCTGGGTGCCAACCAGAATATCAATTTCTCCTGCTTTTACTGAACTGACGAAATCTTGCATTGCCGATTTTCGTCTGGTGGTATCTCTATCAATGCGTGCGGTTTTAGCATCTGGAAATAAATGTTTGATACTTTCAGTTAAGCGTTCAGTACCGAGCCCGACAGGAACCATTTGGTCACATTGGCATTGCGGACATTGGTGAGGCGCTTTGCGGCTTGAACCACAGTGGTGGCATTGCAAATAATCGTTTTGATGATGATAGGTGTAATGGGTATCGCATCTTTGGCAGCTGCTACTCCAACCACACTGATGACATAGCAAAACCGGGGCATAACCACGGCGGTTGAGAAAAAGTAAAACCTGCCCTTTTTGTTGAAGATGCTGTTTAATCGACTTTATCAGATCAGCGGATAATCCCTGGTTCATCGGTTGATTTTTCAGGTCGATAACACGGTATTTTAGTGACGCTGTGTTTTGCGCTTTTTGTGTGAGTTCAATTTGCTTGATTTTACCTTTGGAAACATTACTCAAACTTTCCAGAGACGGTGATGCGCTACCAAGCAAAACCGGGATCTTTTCCAGATTAGCGCGGACCATGGCGACATCTCGCGCAGAATAGCGAAATCCTTGCTGCTGACGAAACGAGAGATCGTGTTCTTCGTCAATAATAATGATGCCTGGGTTTTTCAGCGGCGCAAATAATGCTGATCGTGTACCGATAATAATTTTTGCTTCACCATTTTTGGCTTTTAACCAGCTTTGTAAGCGTTGTTGTTCGCTCATTCCTGAGTGGAGAGTGACGACGCTGACATTAAAGCGTTGTTCAAACCGGCGCAAGGTTTGTGGCGTCAGACCGATTTCCGGAACAAGCACCAGCGCCTGACGCTGTTGTTCAATGACTTGTTGGATCAGTCGCAGGTAAACTTCCGTTTTGCCTGAGGCTGTCACGCCAAACAGTAAAAAAGCGGTATATCGATCTAAGTGTTGTGAAACCGTTTCAATCGCCGACAGCTGTTCATCATTTAACTGAATGTCGGACGGCAAATTAACTTGAGATGCTATGTTTTTGTCATTGTCAGTTATGTAGTCCCGTGAAACCCATTTTTTTCCGGCGAGGTTTTTCAGGCTGCTGTAGGGAATATCAAAATCTTTAATTTTGTCGTGGGCAATGCCTGTCGGGTTTTTAATCAACTGCTCAAGAATCAGTTTTTGTTTCACTGCCGATTTCGCTAATTTACCGGACTCGAGTGATTCACGACCAATATCGGTAATAGTCCAACGGCTACTTCGAGACAACTTTGCCGGTTTCCCCTTGAGTAATGCGGTTGGTAGCAACGTCTGCCAGATTTCGCCAAAAGGTGCGTGGTAGTACTGGCCCATCCATCGGTACAACGATATCAATGATTCGGTGATCAAAGGAGAGTCATCCAGAATTTGCGTAATCGGCTTCAGTTTTTCCAGCTGAGTATCGAGGTCGGAATGATCAAGGGATTCAACTTCATCGATAATGCCGATTTTAGTCGTGCGGCCAAAAGGGATTTGAACCCGCATTCCCGGTTGTGGTGTGATCGGATAATTTTCTGGAAGCAGGTAATCAAATACACGACGCAGTGGCACCGGTACTGCAACTTTAACAATGCAGTAGTTTTCGGAAGAAAGTGGTAATTGCGGCGCTTCAATACCTGCCACTATTTAGCCTTATTGGTTTTATTGAATGAAAGACATGGACGAGACATTGTGAGTGAAGCCTGCCTATTTAACAAGTCAAACGATGAAAATTACTTTGGTTGATTATTATATGGTAGTGCAATTATGTGCTGAACACTGGAGGAACATCTGAATGGTTAACCTGTATCATAAAATCTGGTTATGTCAGTCTAATTTATTGCGAATAACTTTGTTTATGTGAATGCGATAGACTAGAATTCAATCATCAAATCCTGGTAACTAATTCTTGAAATAATACCGCCAAACAAGACCATTATTAGAACATCTAATATCGATCACCTATTAATTAAGATAATTCTTACGGACCATTCATAAAAAACTTTACTATGACCAATTCAAATCAAATCGACTCAAATTCGACTGAGACCAATATGACTAATTCAAGTTCGACCGGCCAAAGCGAGAAAAAAAGACCCCTGTATATTCGTTATGCAGGTCCGGTGTTGCTGGAAACGCCTTTATTAAATAAAGGTAGTGCCTTTTCTGTTGAAGAAAAGCGTGCGTTCAACCTGGAAGGTTTGTTGCCTGCAACGATTGAAACCATCGAAGAGCAATCACAACGCGCTTACCAACAATATTCTCAGTTTAATAATGATCTCGACAAACACATTTACCTGAGAAATATTCAAGACACCAATGAAACGCTCTACTTCAAATTGATCAACGATCATCTTGAAGAAATGATGCCGATTATTTATACGCCGACCGTTGGTTTAGCCTGTCAGAAGTTTTCACAGATTTATCGCCGTAAGCGGGGACTTTTTATCTCCTATCCGGACCGCGACAGAATTGATGATATGCTGCAAAACGCCACCAAGCAAAATGTCAAAGTGATTGTGGTGACCGATAGTGAGAGGATTTTAGGTTTGGGTGATCAGGGGATCGGTGGCATGGGAATTCCGATTGGGAAACTGGCGCTTTACTCTGCGTGCGGCGGCATTAGCCCTGCCTATACTTTACCGGTGGTATTAGATGTCGGCACAAATAACCAGGAACTGCTAGATGACCCAATTTATATGGGGTGGCGACAGAAACGTATCTCTGGTGATGAGTATTTTGAGTTTGTTGATCAGTTTATCCAGGGAGTCAGAAGACGCTGGCCCAATGCACTAATTCAATTTGAGGATTTCGCGCAGGCTAACGCAACTCCATTGTTAAAAAAATACCAGGATCAACTTTGCTGCTTCAACGACGATATTCAGGGAACAGCCGCAGTTACTGTGGGGACATTGCTAGCAGCATGCCATGCTCAGGGAACCCAGTTGAAAGACCACCGAGTCGTATTTGTGGGAGCTGGCTCTGCCGGTTGTGGAATTGCAGAGCAGATAGTGGCGCATATGAAAGAAGACGGTATCAGCGAAGAACAAGCCATCAGTCAGGTCTACCTTACTAGTAGTAAGGGATTACTAACCGACGATATGCCACTACGTGATTTCCAGCAAAAATTTGCAAAAGCTAAAGCTGAAGTTGGCGGCTGGAGCAGTAATGTACAGAATATTAGCCTGCTTGATTTGGTGCGCGAAAGTAAGCCGACTATCTTGATCGGTGTATCTGGTGTGGCAGGATTGATGAGCGAAGAGGTCATTAAAACGATGTATGCTTCTTGCCCGAAGCCTATTGTTTTGCCGCTATCGAATCCTACTTCTAAAGTTGAAGCGCTACCGTCAGATGTTATTGAATGGACTGAGGGTAATGCTATTGTTGCAACAGGCAGCCCATTTGACCCGGTATCTTATCAAGATAAGTCTTATCCAATTGCTCAGTGCAATAATAGCTACATTTTCCCTGGCGTTGGTCTTGGCGTAATTGCCAGTGGCGCAACTCGTGTGACTGAAGAAATGTTTATGACCTCAAGTGACGCACTTGCCGCTTGTTCTCCGCTAGTTAAGGGAACTGGGGATACGTTATTGCCTGATTTGTGTGAAATTCGTGAGGTAAGTCGCTATATCGCGGTTCAGGTTGGATTAAAAGCTATGGAGCAGGGGGTTGCCACCAAAGTTGACCGAGAAGTGCTTGAGCGAGCTGTTGAGCAGAGTTTCTGGTTACCGGAATACCGTGACTATCGACGGACTTCTTTTTAGGCAGTTTTCAAATTTGGAATTAGTCGCTATGACTTATGCCTGAAGGATTTAGCTAAATCAATCGGGCATAAAAAAAGACGCTGTAAAGCGTCTTTTTTTTCAGTCCTATTTATTCGTTTGAGCAAATAGAGCTTATTTTGAGAGTGAACGTGCACCGAAACGCTTACGGAATCTGTCAACACGACCACCAGTATCAACCATTTTTTGCTTACCAGTGTAAAAAGGGTGGCAAGCTGAACAGACGTCCAGGTTGATGTCTTTGCATAAAGTTGAACCGACTTCAACTTTGTTACCACAACTGCAAGTTGCAGTGATGGTTTCGTAATTTGGATGAATATCTTGTTTCATGATTTTACTCAACTGTTTGTGCATCGCCATTTGAGCCCCTCACCAGCATTTAGTCTTCGCTAGCAACGTGGTCAAATACCATACACCATTTAATGGGACGGCGGATCTTACCGATCAAGTCCCTATAATGCAAGTGTTTCTCTTGTGGAGATCATGTCCTGTCTGTTGTTTGGCTAGCTTGAATGAGCGAAACAGAATTATCACCAACTCACCGCTTAGCCAAATAAAGTAGCAACTGGTTGGATGAGTTGCTGTTTTACTCTAGAATACCGAGTTATTGCAATCAACAATTAAAATAATGAATGTCTATTTTAACTCATCAACTTAGCAGCGCCGACGGCGTTCATTTCGACCTGTCGCTCACCAAAAAACCTGCTGAGCCGCGGCAGCCGATAGTATTGTGCCTGCCCGCAATGGGCGTTCCTGCGCGCAAGTACTCACTTCTGGCTGAAAGCCTTAACAATCAAGGTATTACTAGTGCTATTTTTGAGTGGCGAGGGATCGATACCAGTAGTGTAAGAGCTTCGCGCAAAGTTAATTTTGGTTATCGGGAGATATTAAGTCTGGATTTGCCGGTAGCGATAGATTTTATTCGGCAGCACTACCCACAAAACCCAATCTATTTGTTAGGGCATTCTCTTGGCGGTCAACTGGGATTGCTTTACATGAGCCTAAAGCCTGAAGAAATTAGCGGTCTGATTGGAATTGCATCAGGATTGCCATTTTATAAAGCGTGGGAATTTCCAACCAATTGGGGCTTGTGGTTTGTCTCAAAAGCGATGCGAGCGGTGGCTTTGAGTGTGGGATATTTTCCAGGACGAAAGCTCGGATTTGCCGGAAGAGAAGCACGTCAGTTGATCAGTGATTGGGAAAAATCAGTGGCAACCGGCCGATATTACGTTGAAGGTTGCTCCCATGACTTTGAAAGTCTTAGCGGCCGGCTGAATAAAAATGCCATGATGATTACCATTGATGATGACATCCTCGCGCCGCCTGCGTCGGCTAAAAATCTCGGAAAAAAATTGACTAATGGCCAAGTGACTTATCATCATCTGGAAGCAAAAGATTTTGAGAAAAATTCTCTTGGCCATTTCAATTGGATGAAAGAGCCGGAACCGATTATTAACCGAGTGATTGAATGGTTATCTTCTCAGCAAAATAAAAAATGAACCAAAAATTTTGTTGTTCGCCCTTGAATTATTTTCCACCACCACCATATAGAAATCAGCAGCAGCGAAACACTTGAACCGGTTTAAGATTTTGCTCAGAAAATTCAATGAGAAACAGACTGAATACTGAGGAGATTCATCATGACTATGATACGTTTTAATCCATTTAGAGAATTGGATTCCTGGTTTAATGCTTATAACCGTTCTTTGGCTAATCAAGGTAAAGAAAACCCTTTGTCAGCAGACTGGAAGCCAAGTGTTGATATTGTTGAAAGCGACAAAAGCTTTCTTATAAAAGCTGAACTTGCAGGCGTTCCAAAAGATGATATTCAAGTTCAAATCGATAAAAATATTTTGACAATAAGTGGAGAGCGTAAGTCTGAAATTACCGATGAAAAACATCATCGTGTTGAAACTTTTTACGGCAGTTTTTCAAGAAGCTTTTCATTGCCAGAAAATGTTAGCGAAGAAAGTATTAAGGCGGAAAGTAAAGATGGTATTTTGTACCTGACATTGCCTAAGCATGAGCCGAAAGAGAAACTCAAAAAAATTGAAATTCACTAACAAAAAGCCGGTAGTTATTACCGGCTTTTTTTATAATCACAAATCAAGTTTTTTTGTCAGACTGGTGAGATAAATAGGATCTGAACAAGTTGGGGGTGACTAGTTTGCCATCACCGTTCTGTCTTTTGCCCAGTCTCTTAACCCTTGAACTTTTTCGGCCATCACAACAGATAATGGTCGAGTCTGTTTTACCGCTTCAAGAATAGCGTCAGTGGAAAGTAATTTCTTTTCGGCGTATGCACGGTAAAGTGCTGATACCACCGCTTGCTCTATTTCAGATCCGGTAAAACCTTCGCTGGCCTTGGCCAATTCCGCTAACCTGATCTTGGCAGTATCCTGATCTCTTCGCTTAATATGGATCGCAAAAATTTCAATGCGAGACTCGAAGTCTGGTAAGTCGACAAAAAATATTTCGTCCAACCGTCCTTTTCGCATTAATTCAGGCGGCAGGCGAGAAATATCATTAGCCGTTGCGACAATAAACACCTGTTTTTGCTTTTCAGCCATCCAGGTGAGTAATGTTGCTAGTACGCGTTGCGAAGTGCCGCCATCGCTGTCGCCGCTGGAAACGCCTTTTTCAATTTCATCTAGCCATAAAACGCTGGGAGACATTAACTCCGCCATTTTAAGTGATTCACGCAGGTTTTTTTCGGTTTCGCCATGATATTTGTTGTAGAGTGCGCCGAAGTCCAGGCGAAGTAACGGCAATCCCCACATACCGGCGACTGACTTTGCCGCCAGGCTTTTTCCACCGCCTTGAACACCGACTAACATTAACCCTTTTGGTGGGTCTAATGGAATGTCTCTATCTAAAAACACATGCTCTCTATGCTGTAACCAACTCTTGAGGTTTTTTAACCCGCCGACTTCGCTAAATTTCGAGGTCTCATATTCAAAACTTAGTACGCCATCCATGTCCAGAAGCTCGAACTTGGCTTTATTAATGGCGGGAAGCTCTGCTTCAGTAATAGCGCCATCGCCAATCACATTGCGGATTAAAGTGCGTGCGTCTGCGTAAGTCATTCCGGTTAAGTTTCTTACCAGTTTTTTTAAAGTCGCATTGTCAGTTTTGACTTTTTGTCCCTGGTGAGCTTGCGACCACTTTTTCGCTTCTTGTCGAATTAATTGTTCTAACTGCTGTTCATTGGGTAACGACAATTGAAAACTGGCTGAATAGCGTTTTACCTCTGCCGGCAAATCAATGGAATGAGAAATAAAGACGATGTTGTGATTCACATTGGTATGATTTTGGGCAATTTCTTTGAGTAGCCTGACAATTTTAGGGGCATCTTCAAAGTGTGGGTGAAAATCACAGAGCGCAAAAATACACGAACGATTGGAAGCTTTTATCTGGGCCAGGGCTTCTAACGGGTCTTGCGTGTTTTCGATTTCAGCTAAATCGTGAGACAGGTCGGTACGTCTCATGCCATCCACATGGTCCCAGCCGAACAAAGGTTTATTGAGGAAATTAGCAATTTCACCCAGAAGGTTGAGTGCTCTTAATTCTTCGTGAGTTTCGATAGTAATTATCGGGTTCCCTGATTTGATTAACAGGTTTAAGTCATTAAAGTCAGTTTTACCGCTCATATCTCATTTACTTTAATTGTTAAATCGTTTCCATTTGGTTTTCGACAGTCAATTCTTTAAAATAGACTGTCTTTGTCGAATCGCGCTACTAAAAAGTATCGCTATTTGCCAATATCTGAGTTTGCAATGCCATTCTTTATGGTTACTGAGAAAGTGACCTATTGCAAAACCTAACTATTGTAATCTTATTTTTTCGAGTGTCTAGCCAATGCGCCATCTTAACTTAGCTGATAAAGTCATAATGCTTGCCGATAATGCGTTAAAAACGCTGGCAGGTGGTTACCAAACGACGCCCAGGGAAAAACCGGTCAGCCAATCAGATGCTGGTGAACTAACGACCGAAGACGCAAAACATTCTGCTGGATTGATGAGAATTAACCATTGTGGTGAAGTTTGTGCCCAGGCGCTTTACCAGGGGCAAGCATTAACAGCTCGGCTACCTGAAGTGCGCGAGAAAATGGAACAGGCGGCTGCTGAAGAAAATGATCATCTGGAATGGTGTGCCGGTCGACTTAAACAACTAGACAGCCACACCAGTTGGTTTAACCCGGTTTGGTATGCGGGCTCATTTGCAATCGGTGCAATTGCCGGCGCTGTCGGTGATAAATGGAGTTTAGGCTTTGTCGCAGAAACAGAGCATCAGGTAGTAAGACATCTGGATGACCATTTACAGAAACTGCCGAGTAATGATCACGAGAGTCGCGCCATTTTGATACAAATGCGCGAAGATGAATTAGAACATGCGACCGCAGCATTGGCGGCTGGCGGTGCCGAGTTACCAGGGCCAGTCAAAAAAATGATGGGTTTGATGTCAAAAGTGATGACATCAACAGTCTATTACGTTTAATTCTCGAGATGTAATGGTCGCAAATTACGCGTTATGTTGAAAATTTAACGGTAACCTTCAGCCCACTCGGCTCTAAGTTTTCTGCTGAGATTACGCCACCATTCAATGCAAATGAGCGTTTGGCAATAGATAGCCCTAGCCCGACACCACCACTATTTCGCGCTCTATCCAGATCAGGCCGATAAAAGGCGTCAAAAATTTTGTCGAGCTGTGCTTGGGGAACACCGGGACCATTATCACTGATGCTCAGCGTGATTGAATCGTTTTGTTGGTGAAGACTGCATTTTATAAGGCCATTGTCTCCTGCGTAGCGGATCGCGTTACGTAAGATATTTTCGATACCGCTAATGAGCGGATCTTTGACGCCGTGAAATTGACAGAGGGCTGGAATATCCACCTGAATTTCTGTGTTAGACTGCTCCGCTTCAAATCGGCCGTCTTCAATAACCGTTTGAAAAATCTGGCATAGATCGAAAGTCTCTTTTTCTGAGCTCATTTCTTGTGCTTCCAGCTTGGATAACGTCAGCAGGTTACTCAGCATATCGTTCATTCGATCACATTCTAATTTAATTCGGGAAAGGTTATCTTGGGTTGCGCTGGTTGCCTGGTTTTCCGCCATTCCTAGCGCGATTTTCAATCGAGCGAGCGGTGAGCGAAGTTCATGAGAAACATCGCTCAATAATTGTTTTTGTGAATCTAATGTGTGCGAAAGATGGTTCGCCAAATTGTCGAAATCAGTCGCTAATTCTCCAAACTCGTCTCGACGTCGCATTAGCTTTTCAAGATCTTCGCGGTTACTCAGATCATGGCGCATTTTTCGAGTGGTTTGCTGTAAACGACGGATTGGACCGGTGATCAACCAGGAAAGCAAAAAGCTAACGGGGAAGCTCAGAATAAAAATAGAGAAAAGTATGCTTTTGGCAATGTCGCGAAAGAAGCTCTCAACCAGGTGGCGGTTTATCAATGGTGCTCTTTGACGAGAGTAGAGCCAGTAGTTTTTCTCTTTGATCTGAATAAGACTGCCGCCAAAAAAGGCTTGTTTGCGTTGAAATGCAACTAATGGTTGTTTATGGCGACGAACGCGACTATGTAAGTCTGCTAATAATTCAGGATATGTTTTATTTGAAAATTCCTGACCTTGTTCGTCGAGTAGATAAATCTCCCATTGACGCTTCCTGGGGGAGCGGTTAATCCGTCTGAAACCATCAAACAAGTTTTGTGTTTTGTTAGTTATTTTTCGTAGTTCATTTTCTAAGGGTGGAGGTAACGGACGGTAATGAATTTTTCCACCGTTAATATAACCGACAAAAAGATTAATGGTGATGATAATGACCATACTGAGCCAAAACCATCCCAAAATTTTCCAGAAAAGTGAAATTCGAAACCGTTTTTTTGAAGCTGTATTTTTGCCGGCACCTGCGGTACTCACTGAATTGTTAGTGCTGGCCGAAGCTTGAGAAGGGTTACTATCGTCGCTGGTGACTGATTGATTCATTATGACTCTTTAACACTCATTATTGCTCAGGTTGTTGCTCGGACCAGATTAAGTACTGGTAACCGTTACCACGAATGGTTTTGATACGTGGTTTTCCTTTCGCAAAGTCACCGAGTTTTTTACGCACATTGCTTAAATGCATATCAATGCTGCGGTCGAATGGCTGCAGTTTTTTACCCAGGCAGGTTTCGCTTATTGTTTCCCTGGTAACCAGTTTACCTGCGTTTTCCATCAGTAGTTTGAGTAAATCAAATTCGGTTGAGGTTAGTTCAACGGCTTGACCATCTTTGGTGACCTGACGGTTGGCCTGGTCTAACGAAACATGATTAATAAGCTTATTTTCGCCGTTGTTGTTCGAGTTGACTTGATGCTGAGTTCTGCGGGTGACTGCGCGTATTCTTGCGACTAACTCCCGTGGATCACAGGGTTTGGCAACATAATCATCGGCCCCCATTTCCAGCCCGACAATCCGGTCAACTTTTTCTCCTCTCGCGGTTAGCATGATGACTGGAAGTTGCGAATCTTGGCGTATCTCAGTTAGCGTTTCGAAGCCATTTTTTTGCGGCATCATAACGTCTAAAATAAGAAGGTCATAGTTAATTTGATTAACCTGTTTTATCGCTTCAAGTCCGTTATGCACCGTGTCGACAAAAAAGCCTTCTTGAGATAAATAATCCTGGAGAAGCTGACATAGTTCAATATCATCGTCGACAATTAATAACTTAATCATGGTAAATCTAAACTCTCTGAAATATCTGCTTAGGAACGCTGCATTTACTTTAAGTTTAACATAGTTGAAATGATCCTGAGATTTCTGTTACCGGTCTTTACATAAACTTTACATTCTACTGACGCCACTTTGCATTGAAGCCGCTAAACTGGATGCCAGTGAGTTGATTTAATTCAATATGTTGAAGATTAATCATCGGTCTTGTCTGGTGAAATCCGCAAGATGCAAAATTCACTAATTGCTGCCGTTATCACAAAAGATCTCGGTTAATTTTGAAATATCGGTGTTAATGAGGAAATAACTATGTTTAATCGATTAGTGTCAAAGAATGTTTTAGTTAAAAAGTCTGCCGTTGTCGGTGCATTATTTGGTTTGTTAATGAGTGCGACGGCACAGGCACACCCAGAATTTGAGGGGGACGGTTTTGACGGTGATAATTTTAGAAGTAATGCAAGCAAAGAGAGAATGCACCGCCATGGTCCCGGCTTTGGCTTACGTGGACTTCGACATGCCTTTTCACACCTGGATTTGTCCGACGAGCAAAAGAGCGCATTAAAATCACTTAAGAACAGCAATAAAGAAACGATTCAGGCCGGTCGCGAAGCGATGCGTTCCTTGAAAAAGGAAATGAAAGCACTACTAATGGCTGAAACAATTGACGAAGCTGCGGTAAAGAGTTTAAGCACAACAATTGCGGCACAAAAAGCTGACCAATTAATTTTATTTGCAAATTTAAAGAAGCAGGCCATAGCGTTACTAACAGACGAACAAAAGGCGCAGCTGGATGAGATGAAAGCTAAGCGTCAGGAGCGCATGAGAGAGCGTTTTGGTTATCGCAGATAGTTGTCAATAACCTATTTGCAAAACGGTGTTGTCCCCGGCTATCTTGTCGTGGCTGAAAGGTGATTGACTGTTTATTTTCTGCCACCTAAGTCCGCTTTCAGTCGCGATAAGATATTAAATAATGTGCTTGCTAAGTTAGAGAATATTTTCTATTGGAATAATTGAATTCAACCCAATCCCTTGCTCTACCATTTGCTTAAAATCATCGGCCATTTTGTGACTTTCGTCTAACACTTTTTGCCAGTATTGAATTCTACTTTTTTCATCCATCTTTTCAAAGTCAGTGCGATCAGATATTTTCTGATACGGCAAAGATGCAACGTGTTGAGGTGATGGCGTGATAAGGACAACATTTTCGTAATTTTGATGACTGGCATTACGTTTTTTGAGTTTCTTATCAAACCAGCCTGGTTTGATTGATGGAAAAAAGTGTGGGTAGAGAACCAGTTTTTCGGTATTAAAGTTAAGATCGAGATGATAGTCAATAATTCCACCGTCACGGTAAACGCCGTCGGGCGCTCCCGGTATTTCGCCAACGCCTCTTAGCACGAGTGGTATCGCGCCGGATGCGATAAGCACTTGATGAATATTTTGGGTAGACAAATTAACGAAGTGCGTTGGCATATCGTCGAATTTGAAAAAGCTCTGGTCGAAATATTGATTGTGAGTGTGAAAGACATAGCGGTCAAAATATTGACTGATTTTACTGCGAGAAATCATGTTAGCTGCCGCTGCGCTTACTAGCCCAGACATTTGAATAAAGCGGTTCTCCGAACGATTGAGGCCTTTTGCTTTAGCGACGATAAAATGGCTTTGCACCAATTGGCTGTTGGCGATTTCTTCTTCGCCAGTTGTTCCTAAGACTTTATCGAGCATTTGAATAGCTTTACTACTGATTTCATCGGCGTCAGGTTTTGTGGAATAAGTTTCGTTGGAATAGTAATGGGCAAGGCGCTTAATCGCGCCTACTGGATCTTCCTGGGCGAAACAGGCTAGCCGCCAGGAACCGGCCGAGGAACCAATGGTGTGAATTGGTTCTTTTCGATTAGTGAAAAACTCACCAAATAAGTAACAATCCAGACCGAATAAAGTAAACCATTTAGGTCCACCTGAAGCGCCCGCGAGAACTTCAAATTGCTGCTGGCTTATGCCGTCGGACTGAATCTGTTTTAAAGCTTTTGATCCTGCGTAAACACTGATTGATGTTGACATAAAAAATTGGCACAAAAGTCGATTTGGATATAGCGCTTATTTAATCGGCTTTATGCCGAGTGAGCAAGCGCCATGATTAATGATCCCGAACTTAGATTAATTATATTAACCACAATTAAGGTTTTCTATTCGATTGATTTTACCTGAAACAAAGTTTTATCTTCGAGCCTTAAAGCCGTTAAATACTGCCCCCAAACACAACCTGTGTCCAGTGCATAAAGGCCGGTTTGTTGACACTTTCCTTCCAGAGATGCCCAGTGACCGAAAATGAGACTAAAGTTTTGTGACTCGTCATTTTGAGACCACCTTTTTGAAGAAAACCACGGCTGTAATTCCGAAGCTTGCTGACCTGGCGCTAGTTTGTTGGTGAGCTCAAGTGCGCCGTCAGCGTAGCAGAAGCGCATTCGGGTGAGGGCATTGGTAATGTATCTGAGTCGGTCAAGGCCTGTTAATTGCTCATCCCACTGATTGGGATGGTCGCCATACATTGCCTGAAAGAATGACTGAGACTCTGTTGACTGGATAAAATCGCTGACTTCTTGTGAATATGCCAGACATTGTTGTAACGACCAGCTAACCGGTATCCCAGCATGTACCATGGCAAAATTGAGCGATTTATCATAATGAAACAAGGGTTGTTGTTTTAACCAATCGGCTAACAGGTGACGATTCTCGCACGAAAGTATGTCGGTGAAAGTGTCTTTGCGGCGCGGTTGGTGGGCACCTGACTCCACCGCCAAAAAGTGTAAATCATGATTGCCGAGCACGCAGCGAATATTTTCTTTATAGCGATAAATAAACTCTAGTGTGGCGAGAGAATCTTTGCCACGGTTGATTAAGTCACCCGCAAGCCATAATGTATCGTCTTTGGGGTCAAAATTAATCCTGTTGAGAAGCTTTTGCAAAGTCTGGTAACATCCCTGAATGTCACCAATGGCATAAGTCGCCATAAATCTGAAAACCTGATAGATAAGTTCAAATTATAAGATTTGCTGAGTTTACCTCAATTTTATCGGTTGGCCTAAAAGCTTATTGAATTTATGTTGGCAAGCTGGGTTACCCAAAAACTAAAACGATACGAAATCATTGGATGAGTTATATGTTTGAGAATAACAGAAAAATTGCTGTAATTACTGGAGCAAGCTCGGGGTTTGGGCGAGCGAGTGTCATCAAGTTTGTGGCAAACGGCTGGAACGTCATCGCGCTAGCGCGTCGGGCTGAAAAGCTATCGGAATTGCAACAAGAAGTTGGCGAGCAATATTGTTATGTCAAACAGCTTGATGTTTGTGAGCAACAACAAATTGATGAATTTGCTCAATTTTTGGATCAGCAAGGTATTTCAATTGATCTATTAGTTAATAATGCAGGACTTGCTCTTGGTTTGGAATCTGCAGATAAAGCTTTGCACGACGATTGGCAAGTCATGGTCGATACCAATATTAAAGGTCTGATATTTATGACGCGGGCGTTGCTGCCGCAGATGGTTGAAAAGAAAAAAGGCCATATTATCAACCTCGGCTCAATTGCTGGTACATATGCTTATCCCGGCGGTAATACCTATGGCGCAAGTAAGGCGTTTGTTGCGCAATTTAGTTTGAATTTGCGAGCTGATCTTGCAGGCACTGGAATACGGGTAACCAATATCGAACCAGGATTAGCAGAAACTGAATTCTCGGTGGTGCGATTTCACGGTGATCAGGAAAAAGCAGATTCTATTTACCAGGGGCTAGAACCTTTATCGGCAGAAGATATCGCTGAAAGTATTTTCTGGAGTGCGAGTTTGCCATCCCATGTGAATATCAACCGAATTGAAATTATGCCGACTTGTCAGTCTTTTTCGCCATTAAATATTAGTCGGTAAGCGCTTGAGCAAGATGGTCAGTCGATGGTTGAAATTTGATCTTCGGAAAGTCGGTCATCGCAGGACCATTATTTTTTTGCTGTTGGCAGCATCTTTCGGTTTTACCCTCAATTTATTTCCTATCTTTCTTTTTGGCAAATTGACGCTAGTTTTCGGACCTGCGCTGAGTTTGCTTGTTGCTTTTAGTGTTGGTCCCTGGGCTGGCGCTCTGGTTGCGATGATTGTTTCCAGTGCGCTAATGGTCAGTTGGGGGCATGCGTATGGTTTTTTACTTTTTGTACCAGAAGCTTTTATAGCCGGTTGGCTATATCGTAGAGATTGGAACGAGTTTTCTGCAGTTTTCGTCTATTGGCTGGTTGTAGCTGTTCCTCTTGTAGTCGGATTAATCTTTGTTCGCGAGCAACCGGCGCTTGCCCTCGATCTGGTTGGTAAATATTTACTGAATAGTTTTTTATATGTGTTGATTGCCTCAGCAGGTATGTGGTTTTTTACCATCCCCCGTTGGCTAAACTTAAATTACCAACGACCTTACACTTTAAGGACTCAGATTTTCACCATACTGTTAGTTTCAATGATGCTACCAATTATGGTTTTTCTACTTTATAACGCCCATCACGAGCAAAAAAACCATTTACGTCAAGTTAACCAGCAGCTCAAAAATAATGCCGATCAAATTGCCCATCGGTTAGAAAATTTTCTTGAAACCAATACGTTGGCGATCAAAAAGCAAGCTGAGCTAATGAGCCTCAGGGTACTCCAGGAGCGAAATTCTTCAACTAAATTAGCCGATTTTCATCGCGAGACAACTGCATTTAGCACCATGTTGGTCGCTGATTCACAAGGTTCGATAAAAGCTTTCAGTCCAGTGACTGATCAGCCTGAAATCATGAATGCCAACATTATTGACCGTGACTATTTTCAAGCAGCAATTTCCGGAAAAACCTTTGTTTCTCCTGCATTTAAAGGGAGGGCCTATGGCGTTGCGCCGATAGTCGCCATTAGTGCGCCAATATACGCTGCCGCTGAAGATGGACAAAGTGGTAATCAAGTTGATGGTATTCTCGAGGGGTCACTCAATTTATATGAATTTAACTTATT
Organism: Aliikangiella coralliicola; assembly: GCF_007004725.1. Lineage (GTDB taxonomy): Bacteria > Pseudomonadota > Gammaproteobacteria > Enterobacterales > Kangiellaceae > Aliikangiella > Aliikangiella coralliicola. The sequence goes on from NZ_ML660161.1 coordinate 341,949, forward strand.
AGTTGAAGAACAAGATATCAATGAGTTTTCAAAGCTTCAATTGACACCCAAAACCCTGGTATTAGACGGCGATAAAAAAGTTGTTTTTGTGACTTCAGGCTTTAAACTGGATTTTCTGCAAACGATTGACTGGATCGAAACCGCTTCATTCGACTTTCCCCAATTTTATAATACTTACTATACCGATTATGCACTGGTATCGCAGCGCTCTGACTTAAAAAATAATTGGTCGGTCATCACTGTTTATTCGGCTAATGACTTTACCGAAGTTGCCCGAGTACGCTATCGAAATCTGAGCGTGGTTTTAGTGATCGTGATATTAGTGATTGGTTTATTAGCTGCATTTCTTTCCAACCAGGTTAACGGCCCGATAAGTTGGTTATTGAATAGAACAGTTAATTTAAAAGTATCCGGTAAAGATGTATCCCCAGTCCCAATTTCTCCTTATGTTCCTGCAGAAATGGTTGCCCTGGTTAGAGCACATGAATCGGCAGAAAGGCGTTTGAGGATAGCCTATGAGACGGAAAAACTACATCATGAAAAACGCGTAGATGCAGAAAAAGCAAATGAAGCAAAATCGGATTTCCTGTCGTCAATGAGTCATGAGTTGCGCACACCGCTTAATGCAATATCTGGGTTTAGCCAGCTACTAAAACGAGATCTTTCGTTGACAGAAGAAACAAAAGAACTGGCCGACGAAATTTACATTGCTTCTCAACACTTAATGTTGTTGATTAGCGATATTCTCGATCTATCTAAAATAGAGTCGGGAGAGTTACAACTCAATCGGGAGCGGGTTGATATAGGTGAACTTCTTGAGCAGTCTTTGTTACTTGTGAAAAATCAGGCTCAATCACGTCAAATTCAAATTAATATAAAAAAGCCGGACAGGCCAATCATGGTGTTTGCTGACGGTTTGAAAGTGAAGCAAATTATTATCAATTTGGTCACCAACGCAGTGAAGTACAATTGCCCGCAGGGAATTGTTGATATCCAGTTACAACATACCGAAGATAACTATTGCTCAATGAAAGTGTCTGATTCCGGTGATGGTATTTCGCCGGAAAAAATTCAACAACTTTTTGAACCTTTTAACCGGCTTGACAAAGAAGGCAGTAATATTGATGGCTATGGTATTGGTCTGGCAGTGACGAAAAAGTTGGTTGAAATAATGGATGGGCAGATCACGGTTGAAAGTGAAACCGGTAAAGGTTCAAGTTTCTGTATTTCGCTTCCGTTATATTTTGAGAATGAAGCCAGTGAACAAGAGCTGGCGCCAAAATACTCAATGGATTTGCCGGATGAAATCGCGAATTGTCGTGTTCTTTATGTTGAAGATAATGATGTTAATGCGCTAGTCATGGCCAAAGCGATGCAACGATATCCACAGATTACCTACCAACGGGAAATTAATGGTGAGGCTGGGCTCTCTTGTTTACGACAGGATATATTTGATTTTGTGTTGTTAGATATTACGCTGCCCGATATGAGTGGTTACGATATTCTGTCAAAAATGCAACAGGATTTTTCTCACGCTTATCAATTTGTATTTGCGGTGAGCGCGAATGCGATGTCTGAAGATATTAGAAAAGGTTTAGCCGCCGGATTTGATGAATACGTGACTAAACCTGTTAAATTTGACCAGTTATTCGAATTAATTAAACATCATCAGAATTAATGGCTGATGAAAAGTTATCCTAGCGCTGTTTTTTGCGCTTCGATTAATTCCGAAATACCTTGTTGAGCGAGTGCCATCATCTCCCCCAGTTCTTGCTGACTAAATGTTGCGCCTTCGGCAGTACCTTGAAGTTCGATAATGCCTTTGTTTTCGTCCATGACAATATTCATATCGGTTTCTGCAGAAGAATCTTCGGCGTAATCAAGATCAAGTACAGGAGTGCCTTGATAAACGCCAACTGAAATTGCCGCAACCATATGTTTTAGTGGATTGGTTTTAACCATTTTCTTACGCAACATATGATTGAGTGCATCAACCAGTGCAACACAGGCGCCGGTGATAGAAGCTGTGCGAGTTCCGCCATCAGCTTGTAATACGTCACAATCTAAAGTAATAGTATGTTCACCCAGCAATTCAAGATCGACAGCTGCTCTAAGTGAGCGACCAATAAGGCGTTGTATTTCCTGAGTGCGCCCGCTTTGTTTACCCCGTGCCGCTTCACGATTGTTACGAGTGTGTGTGGCGCGAGGAAGCATGCCGTATTCCGCGGTAAGCCAGCCTTGATTTTTACCTTTCAGAAAACGCGGTACGCTATCTTCAACTGAGGCGGTACACAAAACACGGGTATCGCCAATTTCAACTAGCACTGAGCCTTCCGCGTGTTGGGTAAACTGGCGGGTAATTTGAATTGGCCGTAATTGATTACTTGTTCTGCCGCTGGGACGCATAGGTCTATCTCTCGATCATTAAGTTAGTCGCAGATTTTAACCAATTAAACTAAGATTTTGTATGATTTATCGAAATTAATCATCGCTCAGGTTACAATTTACTAGTTTGTAATTTCTAAAGCATCTTCAAAGTCTATAAAGGTACCAATATGATACTAAGCATGACCGCCTTTGCGCGCCAATCTGTGGAAAAATCCTGGGGGAATGGTACCTGGGAATTACGCTCGGTTAACAGTCGCTTTTTGGAAACTAACTTCAGATTGCCTGAATCGTTTCGATATCTCGAAGGTCAATTAAGGGAAAAGTTAAGAAAAAAATTAAAGCGGGGGAAAGTTGATTGCAATTTGAGAATTGATACTTCTTGTGCCGCTGAAGGAGAGTTTTCTATCAATCGTCAATTGGCGTCTGGATTATTAAAATCCCATGAAGAGCTGCAAAATTTTGCAGGCATTCAGCAGCAACCGGATCTTTCCCGATTAATGTTTTGGCCTGGGATCAACAAGTCGGCGGAAGTTGATAGCGACAAAATGGAAGCGGAGCTACTTGAGGGACTGGATCAGGCGATTGACCAGTTGATCAACATGCGCCGTCGTGAAGGGGAGAGTTTAACAGAAATTATTCAGCAACGATTATCGGGAATGGAAGAACAAGTTGTAATCGTCAGGCAAGAAATGCCTGCTTTATTACAAGCCCAGAGAGATAAAATTTTGGCCCGGTTCGAAGAAGTTCAATTGGAGTTTGATGAGCAGCGTTTAGAGCAAGAACTGGTTTTAATGGCACAGAAAGCAGACGTTGATGAAGAGTTGGATCGTCTGGATACTCATGTTAAAGAAGTCGCGAGACTTTTGAATAAAGGCGGCACTGTTGGGCGACGCCTGGACTTTTTGATGCAAGAACTCAATCGCGAAGCCAATACATTAGGTTCGAAATCAATTAGCGTGAAAACTACCAATGCTTCGGTAGAATTGAAGGTTTTGATTGAGCAGATGAGAGAGCAAATTCAGAATATCGAATAGCTCGTAAATTCTTTTGATTGAAGTGTTAGTTACGCGTATATTGTTGTTTCAGACAGGGTTAGTTTTGAGCGTTTCGATGTTAGTGTGTTGTTGATAAATCTGTTGTGATACACATTGATAATTTGAAGTTGCACGGATATAGAATATTGTTCTAGTTTTTAACAGAGCGATGATAGTTGTGTTGATTTTGTAGAGAATTGAGTAATTGATGAATCAAACCCAAACGAGTACAGGTACCCTGTTTGTTGTTTCGGCACCATCTGGGGCAGGTAAAACCAGTTTACTGAGAAAGTTGATGTCAGACTTTAGTCAGATTGAAACCGCTGTTTCGCACACCACTCGTGCGAAAAGAGATGGTGAGCGAGATGGCGTTGATTATCATTTTGTTTCTCCCGAAACCTTTAAGTCGCTTATTGAGCAAGACGAGTTTTTCGAGTATGCCGAAGTTTTTGGAAACTTTTATGGGACTGGAAAAGCGTCTATTAAGGAGCAACTCCAACAAGGGATTGATGTTATTCTGGAAATTGACTGGCAAGGCGCCCGCCAGATCCGACAGCAACAACCGGAAAGTCGCTCTATTTTCATATTGCCCCCATCAAAAGAAGCGCTGGAAGAAAGATTAGTTGGGCGTGGTCAGGACGATGATGCGGTTATCGCAAAGCGAATGCTGGCTGCGCAAGACGAAATGTCCCACTACTCAGAGTATGACTACCTGATCATTAATGATGATTTTGCCACGGCTTTGGATGAATTGAGGGCAATTTTGTTGGCAGAACGTCAAAATTTGTCACGTCAGCAACAAAAATACGCTCATTTGTTGAGCAATCTTTTGGAGTAGCGCATAATTTAGGGTAAACTATGCGACCTTTTTGCGCGCTAGCTGAAATTTAGGCAGAAAAAATGTCGTCCTGGTCTTTAGAAACGGGCAAAATAGTCGTTAATGCGCAGTTAAACTTTTAGAATTTTAAGTTAATCAGTTTTGGAGTAGCCAATGGCAAGAGTTACGGTTGAAGATGCAGTAGATGCAATAGGTAATCGATTTGATTTGATTATGGTCGCGTCAAAGCGAGCAAGACAATTGGCCACAGGTGGTAAAGACCCAATGGTTGATTGGGATAATGATAAACCAACCGTTGTTGCTTTACGGGAAATTGAAGAGAAATTGGTTAACGTTTCTAATGTTGATCGGTTAGGCGCTGCTCCAACTGAAGACGCAAACGAAATTATCGAAGACTAATCAATCAGTTTTCCTCGAGGTGTTTGGTGTATCTTTTTAGCGGTCTTAAACAACAGCTTCAGAGCTATCTAGAACCATCTCAAGTTAAGGAAATCGAGGAGTCTTACGTATTTGCCCGTGACGCACATGACGGGCAACTTCGCTCCAGCGGTGATCCCTACATTACTCATCCTGTCGCTGTAACCAAAATTCTGGCGTCCCTCCATCTTGATCAACAAACTTTAATGGCAGCGTTATTACACGATGTTATTGAAGATTGTGAAGTCACCCGTGATGAATTAGCGGAAAAATTTGGCGATAGGGTTGCCGAGTTAGTTGAAGGTGTCAGTAAGCTAACTCAGATTAAGTTTCGTTCCCGCGAAGAAGCTCAAGCGGAAAACTTCCGCAAGATGATGATGGCGATGGTTGAGGACTTACGGGTTGTTCTCATTAAGCTAGCTGATCGCCTACATAATATGCGCACCCTGGGATCATTAAGACCTGATAAACAGCGCCGAATTGCCCAGGAAACTATCGAGATCTACGCGCCAATTGCTAATCGTCTGGGTATGTATGCTATTCGAATGGAACTTGAAGAGCTTGGTTTTGCAGCCAAATATCCGATGCGATGCCGAGTTGTTAGAGATTCGGTAAAAAAAGCGCGTGGCAATCGCAAAGAAATTATCAGCAGTATTTGTGACAATATTCAAAACCGTCTTGACTCGGAACATATCGATGCGGAAGTCAGCGGTAGAGAAAAGTCCCCGTTTAGTATCTATCAGAAGATGCTTGAGAAAGTTGGGGAAAAAGTGCGTGTTTTTAATGACATCATGGATGTATACGGGTTTCGGGTTATTACCGATACCGAAGATAATTGCTACCGCATTTTAGGGCAATTACACAACCTGTACCGTCCTGTACCTGGACGATTCAAAGACTATATTGCCATTCCTAAAACCAACGGATACCAATCATTACACACCACTTTACGCGGACCTCATGGTTTACATATTGAAGTCCAGGTGAGGACAACTGTTATGGATCAGATGGCGGAGAATGGTGTTGCTGCTCACTGGTTGTATAAAAGTGGCAATAACATTAACCGGGCCGAAATCCGGGCTCGTGAGTGGATGCGTAATTTACTTGAGTTACAAAAAAATACCGGTGACTCACTAGAATTTATTGAGAGTGTTAAAGTCGATCTTTTCCCCGACGAAGTTTACCTGTTTACGCCCAACGGTAATATTATCGAATTGCCTAAAGGCGCTACACCGGTCGACTTTGCCTATGCTATCCACACCGATGTCGGTAATAGCTGTATTGCCTGTAAAGTTGATGGAAAAATATCAGCACTTTCTAGCGAACTTAGTAACGGACAAACCGTTGAAATTATCACTGCGCCGGGCGCAAAACCCAATCCAGGTTGGCTGAGTTTTGTCACTACCAGTAAAGCAAGAACCAACATTCGACACTTTATTAAAAATCTCAGACGAGACGATGCAATAAATCTTGGCCGAAGATTGCTCGAAAAAGCTCTGGGTGTAAGTCTTGATACCATTGATCAATCAATTATTAAGCGAGTAACGACAGAAATTAGACATACTAATTTTGACGACATTCTGGCTGAGATTGGCTTAGGACAAACTGCCAGCGTAATCATTGCCCACCGCCTGGATCCGAAAGTTGAGACGGCAGAAAAGAAACATGAAGACTCTGATCGCCCGTTAGCAATAAAGGGAACTGAAGGGATGATGATCGAGTATGCGAAATGTTGTCATCCGATTCCTGGCGATCCAATTGTTGGAACTGTTAGTAATAGCGGTGGTTTTATTCTTCATCGACAAGACTGCAACAATGTCGCGAATCACCGTGATCAGCTTGATAAATTTGTTCCTGTTCAATGGGAAAAAGATATTGTTGGTGAGTTTCGTGTTGAGCTTCGTGTTGAAGTGGTTAACCAACATGGTGTGCTGGCAAAAGTGACCAGCCTGATAGCCGACGACGGGGTTAATATTGCCAATATCGAAATCGATCCCAGAGACGGTACCACGAACCTGTTAAGTTTCTTAATTGATGTAAAACATCGATTGCATTTAGCCAATCTTATCCGAAAAATTCGTTTATACGATTTTGTGATTAAGGTATCGCGTCATCGTTAATTGTCGGCTATTCTTCATTATTCCGGTCTTATTTATCAACAAGGAAAAATTATGACTCGTCAAATTATTAGCACCGAAAATGCACCAGCTGCTATCGGTACCTATTCTCAGGCGGTTAAATCTGGTAACACTGTTTATTTATCAGGACAAATTCCGCTGGTTCCTGAAACCATGGAGTTTGTTAGTGATGATGTTAAAGAACAAATTCATCAGGTTTTTAAGAATTTGCAAGCTGTTGCTCACGCGGCAGGTGGTTCTTTGAATGAGTTTGTTAAATTAAATATTTTTCTGATTGATCTTAGCTGTTTTCCTATCGTCAACGAAGTCATGGCTGAGTATTTTGACGCACCTTATCCTGCGCGAGCTGCTATTGGTGTTAAAGAATTGCCAAAAGGCGCGCAAGTGGAAATGGATGGTGTTATGGAATTAAACAGCTAGTCTGATTGAAGCTGACGGTTGAACTCGATAGTTTCTAAGGGATATTGAGTGACGCTTTAGAATATTAAATCCCAGTGTTTATATTGATTGAGTATTAATGAGTTCTCGTAATCAGAAAATTGTTGAGCTTTTAAAAAGGCGCCAGAAAGATCTCACTGTCTTTATGGATGAAGTCCATAAGCCACACAATCTTGCTGCAATTGTGCGTACCTGTGATGCAGTCGGTATCGGTGATGTACATGCAGTTTATCCCGAGGGAATGGTCAAAGCTTGCCATGGTACTTCAATGGGAAGTAACCGATGGGTGACTACACATACTCATCCTGATTTAGAGTCAGGGATTAAAGTTCTAAAATCTCAAGGGATGAAAGTTCTCGCTGCACATTTCTCAGAGAGAGCCGTTGACTTTCGAAGTATTGATTATACCCAGCCGACAGCAATTCTAGTTGGATCTGAAAAGTATGGTGTCAGTGAAAAAGCAGCTGAATTAGCTGACGAACATATTTTGATTCCCATGTTAGGAATGGTTCAGTCACTGAATGTTTCTGTTGCTTCTGCGTTGATACTTTATGAAGCTCAGCGCCAAAGAGAATTAGCCAATCTTTATCAATCTCAGCAAATTGACCAGGAAGTTTTTGACCGATTGCGTTTTGAATGGTTGCACCCTCAGGTAAAAGCATTTTGCAACAAGCATCAAATTCGTTACCCGATGTTAGATGAAAATGGGGATATTCAGGACGAACAATGGCATCAGCTTCGACAGTCGATTGTCAGTTAACAGCGTTCAATCAGCACTCAGATTTGCCGATTGTTGATTTACGTTCGGAAGCTGATTTCGTTAAAGCGCATATCAAAAATAGTAGCCACTTTCCGGCTGCAGAAATCGCGACAAGATTACATGAATTGCCTAAGCGCAATCATCCGATAAGGCTTTGTGGTAGTGCCGAGCAATTGCGGCTGGCAGAGAATTTGCTAGAAAAAAAAGGTTTTCAGGTTGCTGCTAAGCTGGAATGGAATACGATAATTACAGCAAGGCTACAAAAACTCGATTTACTGGTACAAGGAATACAGTCGAAAAGACTATGGTCGCCGGCTCCAATTGTTGAAAGGTTTCATCGTCAATTTTTAGAGACAGATTTTTTGAAGCCTCCTTTGATAAAAAGTGCATTAGATATTGGCTGCGGCTCTGGGCGTGATTCTGTTTATCTGGCGCAACAAGGCTGGCAGGTTAATTCCATAGATTATTTACCCGGTGCTCTAGATAAGCTAGCAGATTTAGCAAAAAATAATCATGTAAACGTCAATGGAATGATGATTGATCTTCAAGATTCATCCAATCCTCTCGACGAAATCCAGCAACAATTTGACCTGATTTTAGTTGTACGATATTTGCATCGACCTCTACTACCACAGATCAAGCAAAAAATTAAGCGAGGTGGTTATGTGGTTTACCAAACTTTTATGCAAGGTTGTGAAGCCTTTGGTAAGCCAAAAAATCCAAAATTTTTGCTAAAACCCGGTGAATTAGCGCAAATATTTAGTGATTTCGAAATTCTACTGGATGAAGTTGAATATTTGGAAGATGGCCGCCCAACCAATGTGTTCATTGCAAAAAACAGGTAGAACAGCTTTCCTGGTTTGTTAGTGCTCAATTCCGGTATTGAATTTTACAGCTTTTTTAAATTGAGTGATTCGTTCTATAGAAAAGTCTTTTTAGACTATAGTAATGTTGGTTTTGGTTAACTTAAGCTAACTGATAGATATTGTCGCTCCACTTTTAATGATATTTAAAACCGGAGTAGTTTTGTGCTGATTTCAGGTTCTGCGACAGTTGATTCAGGAAATGCTATTCGTATGATTTTTTAATGCGATTGACTTTGAGTATTGGCAAATTGTTACCCGGTTGAACTCAAAGGCCATTTTCATTTACCATTTAACCAATAATATAATTAACTGGCAGCCATGATCTTGAAGTAACTGACTATCCAGAAAATCTATAAGACTAAATCTACATAGGAAGTTAAATTGATCCGTCGTCCTTTAAATAAGACCATTTTATTTGCTGATATTGGTGGAAGTTCCGCATTATATAAAGCTGCAGGTAACCTTGTCGCCAAAAACACGATAGATTCTATCTTAGTGGCATTAAGAAAAATAACTCAAGAGCACAAAGGTAAAGTCATTAAAGATATCGGTGACGAAATTATGACGTGCTTTGATAGCTGCGCTATGTGTGTGCACGCCGCCGCTGCAATGCAGTACAAACTGACAAATTTCGTCAATCAACATCAGCTCACGCTTAGTATCGGGATCGGTTTTGGTGAAGTAATTAAAGAGAACTCTGATTTGTTTGGTGAAGCTGTTAATGATGCCGCATTTCTTACGAATCTAGCCAAAGGTGGTCAGATATTAATTACCAAAGATGCTTTTCAACAACTCGATACAACATCTAAGGCGATTATCCGAGAATTTGACAAAATAAAGATTAAGGGAGCAGAAGAGTCTTCTGTTATTTATCGTGTATTTTGGCAAGGTGAAGAATTCTCTGATAAAGAAACACGCTTAATGTCATCAGACATTATTAATGAAGAACTTAATGCCGTTGCACTGACTATTGAGTATGAGGGTAGCACTCAGATAATAGATGCCAGTGATTCCCCGTTCATTATTGGTCGTGACCCCCAGCGTTGTGATTTACTGATTGATGGTTCCCAAGTGTCGAGAGAGCATTGCAAAATAGAGTATAGTCGCGGTAAATTTGTATTGATTGATCATTCTACCAATGGTTGTTACCTGTCCGCGGAGAATAAAGATGAATTTTATATTCGACGAGAAGAGTACCCGCTGGTTGGATCGACTATACTTTCCTTAGGCTTGCCAATAGAGCAAGCTCAGGATGGTGTTATTAAGTTCTCTACAGTGATTGAATAAACAACAAGGAACTGCAAATGAGACGAATTGCCTTTTGGTCTCCTAAAGGTGGAGTAGGCAAAACTACTTTAGCGTTAAATTTTGCTGGCGCGGCATATTATGCTGGATATAAAGTTTTAGTTTGCGATCTGGATCCTCAACAATCGTCGATTGATGTTTTTAACGAAAAAAAGCTGCCATTTTCTGTTGTGCCAGATAAGCCGCAAGTTATGCCAAATGTTGATTTCCTGATTTACGATCACGCGCCTGACATAAACACCATCCCATCAGTTGAAACCATTATTATGCCTATGCGCGCAAGTGTTCTTGACTTAAAGGCTATTAACCGCTGCTATCGCCTAGTTAGAGACAAAACCGTGATCAAATGTATTAATGCCGTGGATACCCGTCGCCATGATGAACGAATATTGGCGATGAAACTATTTTCTGAAGGGGCGCACCTGGTTAAAGATCGCTCAATTTATGTGCGGAGCTTATCCCATGGTGAAACAGTTTTTCAAATGAATGTGTATGGCGCAAGAGATGCTCAAAATGAGCTAAATCGATTGTTATCCAGGGTTTTATCGATTGGAAAGGAAAAGGTCGTTAACTACTAACGGACTTAGCGTTTCGATAATCAATAGTTAATACAAAAAATTCAAGAATAAAAAAAGGAGCCGACCAGCTCCTTTTTTTCAAACCTAAAAAGAATTAAGCTGCTTTAGCTGGCTTAGCTGCAGGCTTCTTTTTACGTTTAGCTGCTTTCTTTGGCTTTTGTGCCGCAGCAACTAGCTTAGCTTCTAATTTAGCTAATGCTTTGCCTTGCTTAGCTTGAAGGCGAGCAATTGCTGCTTCGTCTTTTTTCGCTTGAGCTGCAAGTTTAGCTTCAACTGCTTTAACTGCTTTAGCAAGTGCTGAAGCTGCTTTTGAGTCTGCTTTGGCTGCTTTCACAGTCGCTTTATGTGCTTTAACTTTAGCTGCTACTGCTGCTTTAGCTGCTGAAGCTTTTTTGACTGCATTTTTAGCCGCAGCAGTTTTCTTTTTCTTAGCAACATCTTTTTTCGCTGCTAATGCTTTAGTTGCCGCAGCAACTTTTGCAGTTAACGTTTTAAGAGTTGCTTCTGCTTTCTTAACCGCTGCTGCTGATTTGTCAGCAGCTTTTCCTGTAGTTGCTATTGCTTTTACTAAACCAGCAGCTTTAGGAGCAGCTTTCTTAGCTACTTTTTTAGCAGCTTTTTTAGGAGCAGCTTTTTTTGCAACTTTCTTAACTGCCTTTTTAGGGGCTGCCTTTTTAGCAGTAGTGCTCTTCTTGTTTACGGCTTTGGCCATAGTAGTTCTCCACTTGTTTTTTTGAATGTAAGAATCTCCACAACGAAGTGTATATTTAAGTGTCAATAAATTCAAAAAAAAAAGTAAAAAAAACGGAAATAATTGCAAAAAAATGCGTTTTTTTATGAATATAATAAATATTCTGAGCAGATTGATAAAAAAAAGAGATTTTTAGAAAAAATAAATAAATAATTTAATTTGATTGTGACAAGAGAAAATTAGCAATTACAAAGTAAAATTAAACAAAAAAATCGAATTTTTAATTCGATTTTTGTTGTGATTCCACCCACCCAGTAATGATTTTTGCAATGCGAACATCTTCTAAAGCTATTTTGTAGTGAGTGAAAGTATTTCTATTCATTCTCTGGATATCGCTTTGCCACAATTTTTTGTCCAGTGCGTCAATAAATGCCGACGAGCCCTCGCTATTTTCGATGAAAGTATAAAGAGGTAAATATTGTCCTTCGAAATCCGACACTAATGGCTCATTAATGTTTTTTGGTTGTTGTGGGGATATAAGAACGACCTGCGTAATTCGTCGGGAATTTTTAGCACTGTTTAACATCCAGTAACTGCTATTTTGGAGACCAATCATAACCAAATTGTTTGTAGTCGGTTCAACTTGAGCAATTACTTCGAGAATAAGTTGGCTTACAAAATCTTGATAAGATTTTGCGTCTGGAAAAAAGGTTTTTTGGACCATTGGAACGGTTGGCTCAGAATTTTCTGCTGTAGTGTCAGCCGGAGGTTGAGTTGCCGAGCTGGATGCACTTTCTGAAGTAGGATTGTTGTCTTCTGTTCCATCAGATTGATTGTCTATTTCATTAGGAGACTCAGGAATTAATTTTTCAGGGTAATCTTCTAACGGTAATGTGGGAATTAACACGTTCCAGCCTAGTTGGCTTAGCTGAACTGACAAAGGTCTGACAACACGAGGATGATCCGCATTTTCTCCTTGCGCAGGTAAGATAATGATATCACCGCGTTGCTTTCTCCCTTTAGAGCGATACTTTAAAACGAGTACTTTTTCGTTCTTGGCATCAACCCACAGTGACTCGTCAGAAGAATTATTTTTGTCAAGATGGTCCAGGTTAACCGGCCAGGATAGTTTTGTGAGATTTAACTCGCCGGTGTTTCCTGGTTGCTTTTCCTCGATATTATTTTCAGCAGAAAATATTTCGCGTTGAAAAAGCAGTTGAGAGGAAAATAAAATAACAGTTAATAATAAGTATTTCAGGGTAGAAACGAGTATTTTGAGAATACCTGGGTACATATTTAATTAGCTCCATTTTCAACACTTAAAAACAAACTGAATTGTGAGTATGGCACAAACCTTAGCATCGCAGATTATTTCCACTTCCTGACTGAAACCACAGCTGCGAAGATTGCTCAAACGCTCAGTTAATTTTTCATATTGCGGTGTTCTTTGGTCCAGTATCGCTTTGCACTCAAAATCTGAGGTGACCGGGCACTTATATTTAATTGTTGCTTCAGCGGCGACGAGTTCTGCATCAAATTGGTGATGGTCATACCAACATTTAAGTAAGGTCCAGCCAGTAGCCATTGCTGCGGCATAGATACTCCCCGCAAATCCGGTGCCATGGACATTAATATTGGGAGACAGTTGCGAAATTGTTGAAATATGTGTTGATGACAAGGTTTGAATGGACCATTCCATATAGCGTGTCATCGGAATACTCTCGTTAACCATTTTTTGATATTTTTTTAGCACTTTTAACCCCAATAAAGTAATTTCACCGTTAGATTTGACTAGTTTCGATCTCACGATGGAGAAATGAATGTTGAATCTTCAAAGAATACTAAAATTAACAGGTTTTGTTAGCCTGTTTTTATTAGTGTCTTGTAATAATATGCAAAATGTTGAACAGCATTCAGCAGAATCTTCTGAAGTAGTAAGAAAATCGATGGCAGGGTTAAAAAATGCTACGCCGATTACTCAATTAAATATTATTCAGCAGTTTGCCAATAACACTTCTGTTTTTCCGGTTTTTCTACTTGAAACTCAACAAAAGAATGAGCAAATCGAGTGGGCTGGTGCATCTAAAATTGTAAAACCTGTCACTGACGCCTCGTTTATGGACAAAATGATAAGAATTCACGCCACCAACTTAAATGAAACGGGTCATATCGGCAAAAAAAACTTGGCTGGAAGATTAAATTCAACCGTTGATACCTGGTATCAGGTTGGCGAGCTGCACTTTATTGCCAATGATTACGATCTAAAAATAGCAAGTAGTCAAGGCCAAAATATCAATTTGGACGAGTATCAAGACTTTATTTCATCGAATCGAACCACAAAAATTAATGATTTTTTTCTCAATTCAACGGGATTTGGAAGTGAAGTTAATCGTGTTTTTCTAACAAAATTATTGACAGATAGAGATGACAGAAAGTATGCATACCAATTCCAATTTTGAAAGCGAACGGTTGCTTTAACCGATTAAAAAAGGGTGGTGATTTTTAGAGAACAAAGTTGAAACTTGATTTTTGAATTGTGTTATGAAGAGGATTTTTTAAGTTCGAACATTGTGAATGAACGCTGAGTTTGGCGGGAATATAAAGGCGATAAAATCACAATTAACCGGAGTAGATATGGCTAAGGTAGAAGATGAGTTTTAAGCCAAAAGAGCCATGTTAAGGGCTAAAAAGGGAAGTCTTATTTGCTAGATTACAGGAACAAAAAGTGTAAGGAAAAAGGAAGTTTTTCAGGGTGTTTTAAACCGGATTTAAGCTTGAAGGATGCTTTTTTCTTAACTAAAAACACTGTTATTTGATTTGTTTTGAAGCGCTAAGATAAAGGTTGAAACTCTTATTGTTGGATCGTTCTATTTTTTAAAGAGACACTATCGACCCTGCTTTAATGAGATAACTGATATTTTTTGAGGATTAGAGATTAGCAGCAATAACTGGGTTAAAAAGATATATCTGGAAAATAAGTGATAAAGGATTATCAGGGGATATGGCTTGTCTGTTTGTATTGGTTTTTTGAGTAGAAATGACTAGCTAGTATGTGGATATTAAAGATCGAATTGGGGACTTAGCTGAATAACTGTCATGTTGTTATCGGTAAATGGGTATGAAAGCGATTCTTGTATTGCAAAAAGTGACAAATTGAAGTTCACTAGCGCAATGCAAAAATCATTAAGTGACGAACAATTAATGCTCCATTATGCCAAAGGTGATGCTTCGGCGTTTGAGCAGCTGTATGCGCGACATAAAGGTGGACTTTATCGTTATTGCTTGCGCCAACTCAATAATCAGGCGAGGGCTGAAGAGTGTTTTCAGGATATCTGGATGAAGCTGGTGAATAGTCGGGTAAATTATCAACCGAAAGCGCTGTTTACAACTTATTTATACCGCATTGCACAAAATCATATAATTGACATTATCAGGAAGGAAAAAAAACTCAGCCAGGAAACTGAACTTGAGGAAGAATTTCATTCGAGTTTAGTGGGGGACAATAGGACTGATATTGCTGACGAGCTGATTGAAAAGAGGCAGTTTCAGCAGCTACGTCAACAGATTGAGCAACTACCTATGGAGCAAAAGACAGCCGTACTACTAAAGATGGATGCGGGTTTGTCACTAGAGGATATTTCAAATGTTTTAAATTGCGGTCGAGAAACCGTGAAAAGCAGGTTGCGATATGCCACCGCGCGCTTAAAAAACCTGCTTGGAGAGTAAAATGAGTATAAATTCATCTGACGAAAAATTATCTGATATTGAAGGTTTTGATGAGCTGGAAAATGCTTATCGAAAGATGTCGACAGAAATGCCAGATCTTGCGATTGACAAGCAAATTATCGCGGCTGCTCACCGTGAGTTAAGTTCGCCGAACCCCAAAAAAATACCAAAAGTCAGTTGGTGGAAGCGCCTGGCTTTGCCACTTTATGCGACAGCTACCTTTGCGTTTACTGCGATTGCGGCTCATTGGCTTTGGCCTGCGCCAGTCAAAATGCCGCCAGGAACCACCCCCGGTCCAGTCACAATTGATTTGGTTGAGCCAAAAACAAAGGCTCCGAAAATGCCGTCGAGAAAACAACGAAAGTTACCGGAACTCGATTACTCGACAATGCCAGAGGCTGACAAATCTCAAAGTCAAAATACTGTAGAAGAACCCTTATCAGGACTGGAAGAAACAATGAATATACTGCCACCAAAGGGAGAATCTCAACAACAGGATAGTGTGGCTGATAGTTCTGCTAATCGAAGTTCGCTAAATGAGAAGGAAAGTGCTACTAAACGGAGTGACGGGACAACAAGTGTCGCGAAATTAAGTTTTCCGGACAAAGAAGAATGGGCGCGAGAAATTATTGAGTTGTTCAAAAAAGGAGATTTTGGCGCTGCTAGAACAGAGCTTGTTCGATTTAAAAAAGCTTATCCTGATTACCCAATTGACGAACAAATTGA
Source organism: Aliikangiella coralliicola (assembly GCF_007004725.1). Classification (GTDB taxonomy): domain Bacteria; phylum Pseudomonadota; class Gammaproteobacteria; order Enterobacterales; family Kangiellaceae; genus Aliikangiella; species Aliikangiella coralliicola. Next base: position 357,854 of record NZ_ML660161.1, read on the forward strand.
AGCTTTCCGCCGATAAAACATCAAAAATTTTGTTTTAGATCAAGGGTGCGGCTTTTTGTCTCTGTACAAATAACATGAATTTTGCTTGCTTCCTGCCGTCGCATCCTTATAATTCCCCCACAATAGGGAGGGGTAACAATTTTGATTGGCACCGCTGGAAGTAATTTAGAAATAATAATCGATAATTACCATCTAAATCCTTATTCTTTCATCCAAAATTCCAAAATTAAACGGCTTAAGACCGTTGTTAATAATAATGGAGATATTAAATGGCCATTCGACGCAAACTTTTTGCGAGTTTGACGGCATTATTAGGTTTAGCGCTTAGTGGTGTTGTTCAAGCGACCGCTGATTTGAACATGCGTCCTGGTGTGACAGAGACAAGCCTTGAGGCCTATGACCTTCATATGATGGTTGTTTGGGTTATGACGGTGATTGCTGTTGTCGTATTCGGACTAATGTTTTATTCGATTATCTTTCATAGAAGATCGAAAAACCCGACGCCTGCGACCTGGTCGCACAGCACCACCGTAGAATTTATCTGGACTGCGATTCCTTTTATTATTTTGATTGCTTTGACAATTCCTGCTGTCAAACTGTTAATCAAAATGGAAGATGCTTCAAATCCTGATATGTCAGTTCAAATCACTGGTTCTCAGTGGAAATGGCATTACAAGTATTTGGATCATAATATCGAATTTTTCAGTAACTTGAATTCTCCTCAACAGACTGAGCACTTTGAACAACCCGGTATTGCTGCTGAGCCTAATTACTTACTTGACGTTGATAATGAGCTAGTTATACCTGCCAATAAGAAAGTTCGCTTCCTGGTTACTGCTGATGATGTAATCCATTCTTGGTGGGTGCCTGAGCTTGCAGTTAAGAAAGACGCTATTCCTGGTTTCATCAACGAAACCTGGACAAAAGTACCTAAGCCTGGCGTCTATCGCGGTCAATGTACCGAGCTTTGTGGTAAATGGCACGGATTTATGCCTGTCGTTGTGCGTGTTGTTACCGAAGCAGAATTTGACCAGTGGGTTGCCAAGAAAAATGAAGAGCGCCTGGCTGCTGAGAAAGCGGCTGCTGAAGCGGCTGCCAAATCGTGGGATATGGATAAATTAATGGCCCTCGGTAAGGAAACTTATGATGCTAAATGTGCGGCCTGTCACCAGGTTGATGGTAGTGGTACACCACCTCTATTCCCTGCAATGATAGATAGTCCAATGGTTAAAGGTCCTGCGAAAGATCATATCGATATTGTTGTAAACGGTAAAGCCGGAACCGCAATGGCTGCCTATGGCGCGCAATTAACTGATGCCGAACTTGCTGCAGTAATTACCTATGAGCGAAATGCTTGGGGTAATAATACTGGTGATAAAGTTCAACCCGCTGACATTCAGGCTTTTAAAGCCGGTAACTAATAGGAGACGATCTTATGGCTGATCATCATCCAACCGGCATTAAGCGCTGGTTATTTACAACAAACCACAAGGACATCGGCTCGATGTACCTTTGGTTCTCTTTCATTATGTTCTTGGTTGGCGGCGCAATGGCAATGGTCATTCGCGCGGAACTTTACCAACCGGGTTTGCAATTTGTCGATCCTAACTTCTTTAACCAGATGACAACAATGCATGGTCTAATCATGGTATTCGGTGCTGTTATGCCGAGCATGGTTGGTTTAGCAAACTGGTTAATTCCAATGCAGATTGGCGCGCCTGATATGGCATTGCCAAGAATGAATAACTGGAGTTTCTGGATCTTACCATTTGCATTTGCAATGTTAATTTCTTCTCTATTTATGGAAGGTGGAGCGCCTAACTTCGGTTGGACTTTCTATGCACCGCTTTCAACTACTTATGCGCCACCAAGTACAGATTTCTTTATCTTAGGTGTTCATATGATGGGTATCTCATCAATTATGGGAGCGATTAATGTAATTGTGACTGTATTCAACATGAGAGCACCTGGCATGACCTTAATGAAAATGCCGTTGTTCGTATGGACTTGGGTAATCACAGCATTTCTTCTAATTATGGTAATGCCGGTGCTTGCTGGTGCGGTAACGATGATGTTAACCGACAGACACTTTGGTACTGATTTCTTCAACGCTGCTGGCGGTGGTGATCCAGTTATGTTCCAGCACATTTTCTGGTTCTTTGGACACCCCGAAGTTTATATCATGATTTTGCCGGCATTCGGTGTGGCATCAGAAATTATTCCTGCGTTTGCGCGCAAAAAACTCTTCGGATACTCATCTATGGTTTACGCAACAGCGTCGATTGCACTATTGTCTTTCGTGGTCTGGGCGCACCATATGTTTACTGTTGGGATGCCGGTTGCAGGAGAGCTTTTCTTTATGATTGCCACCATGCTGATTGCTGTTCCAACGGGTGTTAAGGTATTTAACTGGGTCGCTACTATGTGGCAAGGTTCAATGACCTTTGAAACGCCTATGCTGTTCGCAATCGCTTTCGTTATTCTATTTACTATCGGTGGATTCTCCGGTGTTATGTTAGCGATGGCGCCAGTGGACTTTCAGTATCACGATACTTATTTTGTGGTTGCTCATTTCCATTATGTACTTTTCCCTGGGGCGATATTCGGTACGACAGCTGCTGTGTATTACTGGCTGCCTAAGTGGACAGGTAAAATGTATAACGAGAAGTTGGGTAAGGCTCACTTCTGGATTTCCATGCTTTTTGTTAATTTAACTTTCTTCCCAATGCACTTTAGCGGACTAGCGGGTATGCCACGTCGTATTCCTGACTACAACATGATGTTTGCTGACTTTAACCAATTAGCAAGTATTGGTGCGTTCGGATTAGGTTTAAGCCAGCTGTTATTCCTGGGAATTGTAATTGCGACAATTCGCGGCGGTAAGAAAGCTGAAGATAAACCTTGGGATGGTGCGACCGGTTTGGAGTGGGATCAACTTCCATGTCCTGCGCCGTATCACACGTTTGATACGCCACCGAAAGTTAACTAGGCTTTTAAAGAGATAAGTTAGAGTTTTTATGAGCGAAACTGAGCAAAATCAAGCGAACAAAAAGTTGATTGTCCGACTTGTCGGCATAGTTGGCGGCATGTTTCTGTTTGCTTTTGCTTTAGTGCCGCTTTATGACGTATTTTGTGAAATTACAGGTATTAACGGTAAAACTCGAGGTAAAGCAATTTACCAATCTGTTGAAGTGAATAAACAGCGCGAAGTGACAGTAGAGTTTATAACAGATATCAATCGCGGAATGCCGTGGGAATTTAAATCATTGGTAAAATCAATCAAAGTTCACCCCGGTGAACTTAACGAGGTAAAGTTTTACGCGAAAAATACTTCGCGCAAAGATATTATCGGTCAAACGGTACCGAGTATTTCACCTGGTGAGGGTGCACTTTATCTCAATAAAACTGAATGCTTTTGCTTTGATCAGCAGCGTTTAGCTGCAGGTGAAGAAGTAGAAATGCCAATGAAATTTTATGTTGATTCTGAGATACCTGATGATATTACACACCTGACTTTATCCTATAAGTTATTTAATGTTACCGATGCAGTAGAAGTTGCATCGGGAGCAACCAAATAAAGCGATAAAAAAACGCTTAGATGGAGAAAAATAAATGAGTACTGAAACTGAAGAAAAGTACGAAAAGTATTATGTACCAGAGCAAAGCAAATGGCCTATTGTCGGTGCTGTTGGGCTCTTTTTAATTGCTTTTGGAGGCGCCAACTTTATTCAACAGACCACTGGTAAATATGGCAATGATGGATCTATGGGGTGGATCACTTTTGCAGCTGGTTTAACTATCATTTTTTACATGATGTGGGGCTGGTGGCGAGACACCATTAATGAGTCAATGGAAGGCTTATACAGTTCGCAAATGGACCGTTCCTTCCGTCAAGGAATGTTGTGGTTTATTAGCTCTGAAGTGATGTTTTTCGCAGCTTTTTTTGGCGCTCTTTTTTATGCCCGTGCGTTGGTGATGCCATGGTTGGGCGGAGAAGGTAATAATGTCATGACCCATGCTTTGCTGTGGCCTGACTTTATTCCTCAATGGCCAATGACAGAGACACCTGGTGGCGAAACGACTCAAGGTATGGGACCGTGGGGGTTACCTGCGATTAACACAGCAATACTTCTAACCAGTTCCTGGACTTTGACTATTGCTCACCACGCATTAAGAGATGGCAATAGAAATGCTTTGCTTAACTACACTTCAATCACTGCATTATTAGGTATTATTTTCCTTGGTTTACAGGTTTGGGAATACATTCATGCATACCAGGAAATGGGATTAACGCTTGGTAGTGGCATTTATGGTTCTACGTTCTTTATGCTGACAGGTTTCCATGGATTCCATGTAACTATTGGAACAATATACCTGATTGTATTATCAATTCGCTGTGCGAGTGGCCACTTTACTGCTGAAAATCACTTCGCCTATGAAGCAGGCGCTTGGTATTGGCATTTCGTTGATGTGGTTTGGTTATTCTTATTTATATTCGTCTATATTATCTAGAACTAATTAGATAAGGATGATAAAAAAGCCGAAGTATACTTCGGCTTTTTTGATCCTTGAAAACGAGTTATTCAGGCCATTTCATTTATTGTTGTTGTGGATTAACCATTGGTAATCCGTGAGGTTCGATAACACCGGTAAAAATTCCGACGATAATCAGTACGAATAATAATATCGATAATCCTATTCGCCAGGTTAAGCCCTTGACAGTCTTCTTTGACTCTTTTTCTGTGATTAAAAAATATAAGCTTCTGAATAGTGTGAAGAGTACAGCTAGCATCGCGATAACGATAAGTATTTTTATGAACATTTTTTATTCATTCCCGGTCAATTAAACTCTGGATTACAGATAATTAATGGTAGAATACGCTCCCAGAGAGTCTTTTTCCAGTGCATCGTTTTTCAGTGGAGTTCGCGGTTTTGAAATACGCCATAAAATATTCAATCGGCCGATATCAGATCCGCATTAACTTTTGGTTTTTAATTATTTTTTTGTTGGTTCAGACTTTGTTAAATGAATTAGGTTTTTGGCAGTTGAGTCGAGCCCAAGAAAAACAAGTTCGTATCGTGCAGTTGGAAAAAGGGGCACAGTCGAAATTGACGAATTTGTCGGAGTTAACCGAGTCGCATATTCAGCAATTTCAGTCAGTCGCAGTAAATCTGCAATTAGCGAGCAACGATATTTTGTTGTTAGACAATAAAATTGATAACCAAAGACCTGGTTACCACGTATTAAATGTTGCCGAGGACCATCTATCTGGTCGCCACCTTCTGGTTAATCGAGGATGGATCTGGGCAGGTAATGATAGAAATGAGTTTCCTCGTGTAGAATTACCGAGTAGAGACTGGCAAGTTGATGCGAGAGTTTATCCAATTCCTGAAAAATCAATTTCGACATCTTTGGCGAAATTAGAAATCAGCAGTGATTTCATTCGCTTGCCAGTATTGGATAAACAAGTTGTTGAAAAGTTAGAGAAGCATCTTGGTGTATCGCTTGAGCCCTACTTATTGCGCTTAAATAGCGATTCTGAAGCGGCGCTAAAAGCAAATTGGGTGTGGACCAATATGTCTCCAGAGAAACACCTGGCTTACGCAATTCAATGGTTTGCGTTGGCACTAGCTTTCTTAATTGTTAGTTTGATTGTCTGTATTAAAAAAAGGTGAGTCAGTGGATTTTGAAGAAATAAAAAGCGAATCACGCGAAAAAAATGTTAAGAAAAACCGGGCTACCATGATTGCTTTGTTTGTCGCTTTTATCGCGCCCGTGGTAATTGCTTATTCCGCCTATTTCAGCGGCTGGTTTCAGGGTGCGACTAAAAATAACGGCGAATTGTTAGCAGAGCAAGATGTGTTGGATATTGAAGATTTTCATTTTGTTCGCTCCAATGGAAATTTGATTACCGGTAGAGAGTTTGAAACGCTTTATTGGTGGTTACTTCCGATCGATCCAACTACTTGCGATGAAGCTTGTTTGAAATTGAATACTTATACGGTTAATCAAACTTATGTTGGTTTGGGGAAAGAAGCCAGGCGAATTAATCAACTACTAGTTTTGCCTACAGGGACAGATGCAGAGACAGGAAAGTTTCCACTTTCTTATAGTGAATTTACTAATGTTGGGGTTAAGGCTTTAGAGAAAACTCGTAGTGGGCTTAATAAAGACCTACCAGCTAATTATATTTATCTGGTTGACCCGCTTGGCAATATTTTCATGCGTTATCCATTGGTGCCTGACGAAAAGTCTGCGCCTGGTATGAGTAAGAATTTAAGAACTGATCTGTTGCGATTGTTTAAATATTCTCGTTTAGGCTGACGGTATCTGTTGCTTTTTAAGTGCTGGTCGTTAATTAGAAACTAATAAAAAATAAGAGTTAGTAATGAATAATAAAGCAGTGAGAAATCTATCCCTCTTTGCCACAGCATTTGCGCTAGTTGTTGTTGTTTTGGGAGCTTTTACTCGTTTGTCAGATGCTGGATTAGGTTGCCCTGATTGGCCCGGATGTTATGGTTTTATGCACATTCCTACGAAGGATCACCATATCGAAGCTGCCAATCAGGCTTTCCCTGATCAACCCTATGAGTTCGCGAAAGCATGGCCAGAAATGGTACATCGCTATTTCGCTGGCACGTTGGGCTTGCTAGTTCTCGCGCTGTCGATTATTAGCTGGAGAAATAAGCAGAAATTGGCGATGAAACATTCCTCTTTTTTATTGGTACTGATAATTTTCCAAGCCGCGTTAGGGATGTGGACTGTAACCATGAAGTTGCACCCGTTAATTGTGATGTTGCATCTCATGGGAGGGTTTATGACCTTTTCTTTGTTGGCCTCACTGACGGCTCGTTATCATTTCCAATTTTCTTCGCCGTTAAATCAAACTAATCTCACTCGGCTGAAAAAACTGGTTGTTTTAACCTTGAGTATTGTGGTTCTGCAGGTGGCGCTTGGTGGATGGACATCAGCGAATTATGCTGCCATGGTCTGCCATGAATTACCTATTTGTCAGGGAAATTGGTTGAACGATGGTGATTTTCTAGCTGGATTTCAACTTTGGGGACGTGAAGCTGAAACTTATGAATTCGGTATTCTTGATCAAAATGCACGGATTGCAATTCATGCTGCGCATCGTATTGGTGCTATCGTCGCGACATTAACATTATGCTATTTGATTTTTGCTTTAGTTCGCCAGCAAAGTGAAAAATTGCTTTCCAGATTTGGTTGGATTCTTGCAATATTGTTAATTGTTCAGATTGTCCTTGGTGTTAATAATATTTTATTTCAATTACCTCTAATGAATGCTGTGGCTCACAACGGCGTTGGCGCCTTGTTGGTTGTTACGCTGGTTTGTTTGCTTACCTTGATATTAATGCCGCAAAAAATTGCTTCCGAGGGTAACAATAATGAGTAATTCGGCAGCGACAAATACTGCGACCAGTTGGAAAGATTATCTGGAGCTGACCAAGCCCAAAGTCGTTTTATTAATATTACTGACTGCGGTGGTTGGAATGTATATGGCGCCAGTAGAGACGGTTCCAATTGATGTTTTAATTATTGCAACGGTAGGAATTGGGTTTGCATCAGGTGGCGCTGCGGTTGTTAATCACGTGGTTGACCAACGTATTGACGCAATTATGGCGCGAACACTGAAACGCCCGGTTGCTACTGGAAAAATTGACAGTAAACGAGCTATTTTATTTGCTGTGTTTTTATCAGTAACATCAATGGTTTTGCTCTATGTTTTTATTAATCCATTAACGGCTGTCCTGACGTTTTTTGGATTGGTTGGCTATGCGTTTGTGTATACCATGTATTTGAAACGCGCTACGCCACAGAATATTGTTATTGGTGGCCTGAGCGGCGCTATTCCACCTTTATTGGGGTGGACAGCGGTTGATGGTCAGGTTCACCCGCATGCTTTACTCTTAGTACTCATCATTTTTGTTTGGACGCCACCACACTTTTGGGCTCTGGCTATTTTTCGAAGAGACGAGTACGCGAAAGCGGAAATTCCAATGTTGCCGGTCACGCACGGTATTGCATTTACCAAGTTGAATATTGTTTTATACACCATATTGTTACTTTTTGCGGCAGCATTGCCTTACCTTACCGGTATGTCCAAGGGAATTTACCTGATTAGTTCCACAATTCTTGGCTTAATCTTTTTGTTCTATGCTATTAAATTGAAAAATAGTGACGAGAGACGTATCGCCATGGACACATTTAAATACTCAATTAATTATTTGATGTTACTGTTTGTCGCCTTATTGGTTGATCGTTATCTGCCTGTTGAGATTTTTTAGTTTTGATTGCGTGGTTAGCGGATTGGGAAAATCTAGATTGGATTGCGACAAATAGCGGACACAAAATTAATAGATGAATCGGAATAAACTATGAAACATATCATTAAAGCTGTTCTGTCTGGGATTTTCGTTGCGATAACATTATTGGGGTGCAGTGAAAAACCAAAAGAATATACGCAGTTATTAATTTATCCGAACAAGAAACCACTTGAGCAATTTGAGTTGGTTCAGCAAGACACTCAAAAGTTTAATGTTGAAAGCTTTTCGGGTAAATGGAACCTGATTTTTATGGGTTATACAAACTGCCCTGATGTATGCCCATTGACGTTATCAGACATTTCTCGAATTTATCAAAAGATTTCACCGCAACTACAAAAGAATCTCCGAATTATTTTCTTGTCGGTTGACCCGGTCAGAGACACTCCCGATCACCTGGCAAAATATATTGACCATTTTCATAGTGATTTTGTTGGTATAACGGGGGAGAAAACGCAAATAGATAAGTTAGTTTATTCTCTGGGTGGGATTTATACCATTAATGACGAAGATGAAAAGTTTTATTCAGTGGATCATAGTGCGCGGATTTTTATTGTAAATCCTAAGGGGCAGCGGTTTGGTATTATTAGTAGTGAGGCGATGCATGGGAAAGATAAGTCTGTTTTAGTGAAAGAGCTTTCTTGGTTGGCGGAGAGTGAGATTTAGTTTTTAAGGGCGTTTCGCATCGCTTTGCTTGCATGCGACTTACTTTTTTCAACAGCTAAAAAAGTAAGCAAAAAAGCCGGACGCTTGGCCGCTGGGCAAATGTATCTCAAAGACTTAGATAATAAATAAAACTTTAATACAGATAAGGTATTCAGTTGCTGTCGCTAGCTTGGTGTAGACTCACCTTCTTATTTTTAATATTGTTGCTATAACGAATGGTGTAACCATAAAATTTTTTCTGTGCTGTATTAATTCTGATATTAATTGACGTAATTTAACCAATCCAGAAAGTACAGGGTGGAATCTGTTTATTAGTAAATAACAGCTAAAAATACCTTCTGTCGCTCTCAAAGACTAGCAAACATACTCTATAATTTGTATTAATGGTCACTCCAAAAAGTATGGGAATTGGTTTACTTTGTCAGGAATGTAACTCAATCAAAGGTAATTAATCTATCGTGAACTTGATCGAAAATAGTCAATCAGCACACGATAAAATTAATATTTGGGATAAAACCGACAGACAATCGACATGCCTGACAGCAACAATGCTTCTTTTTAAAGATCATCTTACACAGAGCAGGCGATAGCATCTTAATGATAAATCCGGTGCTAAAGATTTGTTTTCTTGTTCAAGTTCACTACTAACAAATGCCCAGCGGCTAGCGTCCGGCTTTTTTGCTTACTTTTTTAGCTGTTGAAAAAAGTAAGTCGCATGCAAGCAAAGCGATGTGAAACAACCCTTAAAAACACCAAACACAGCCAAAATCCCCTCCTATTACCCCAACCCCACCAACCTCAAACCAATCATTTTGTAACAGTTGTTTGCTGAATTAATCCCACATTCGTTATATGATACCAATCAAATTAAAGCTATCTATTTCAGAGTGAACTCAACTTGAGACTGCTTCCGCAAAGTTTCTTTGGGCGCAATGCGCTGATGATTGCAACCTTGCTTGTCATCAGCCATGTAGTTTCCTACTTTACCATTCAGCATTTTGTCGTTGACCGCCATAATCGAATCGTAATGTATCTTGCGTCCAACCAAATAAAACTATTACATATTGGTGAAGAAACTTACCTGCCAAAAAACCTCGCAGTGGGCTTTGCCCAAACAACCCAGCTGGAACTCTACCCAATGAGTGGCGACTCAATTCCAGAAGGTCTTAAGAATGCTCGCTTTCATCGAGGTTTTAGCGAGCAGGCGGAGCGCTATCTTGGTGAAAATACGGAAGTTAAAGTTGAAACATCCGATGGAATATATCTGTGGATTAGTGAACCACTCCACCCCAATTTCTGGATAAGAATGCCGATTGGCGATTACGAAGGAAACAACCCAATGGAGTTATTTATCTTTTCCGGGATGTTACTGTTTTTGAGTTTATTTGGCGCGTGGATTTTGGTGATCCAGCTACACCGCCCGCTGAAGCGACTTGCATTCGCCGCGCGGGAGATTGGGCGTGGAGATTACCCAGGAAAATTGAAGGAAACAGGCCCGCAAGAGCTGGTTTCGGTGACCGCGGCGTTTAACCAGATGGCTGCCGATGTTCACCAATTAGAAGAGGATCGAACATTGTTATTGGCCGGTATATCCCATGATTTACGCACACCAATTACGCGTATTCGTCTGGCGTCAGAATTTTTATCCGATCAAGATGACGAAATCAAAACTGGAATTATCAGCGACACCCAGGACATGGACGACATTATCGACCAATTTATTGGCTATGTTCGTTATGGTAGTGAAGAACGCATGGAAGAAGGGAATATGACGGAGCTCATTCAACAGGTCGTGGAAGCCTCATCGAAACAGCATGAAGGATTAGAGTCGCACCTTTGTGAGCTGCCTGAAGCCAGGTTTAAACCCATGGCAATGAAGCGATTAATCAGCAATTTAATCGAAAATGCATTTCGCTATGGAAAAGCACCGGTGATTGTGAAAACTTTTTATAACGAAAATAATATCGTGGTATCTGTGCGCGACCATGGAAAAGGTATTCAAGATCTTGATAAAAATCGCTTGTTTCAACCATTTGCACGAGGAGACAAGGCTCGTGGCGGTAAGGGGTCGGGATTAGGACTCGCCATAGTAGCGCGTATCGTTGAAATGCATGGTGGTGAGATTAATCTTGAGAACCATGTAGATGGTGGGTTAGAAGCAACTTTTACTTTGCCGGTTTAGGCTAATAGTTGTGTTGGCTGGGTTGCTTTGTTATTCAACCAACACATAGAATTCAGTAAATCTTTCGCTCATCCCTGGCTACTGACAAGCTACGACTTTTTCCCCCAATATTCATTCGCCCAAGCCGCGGTTTTTTGCATAATGTGTTTCGAGTGAATGTTAACCTTATTCAAAATTAAATCCTGTAAATCAATAAGGTCCGGATTAATAATAAAATTGTTATTTTCCGCTACTTTGATTAGTTCGCCTTCTCTTAGTACATTCACCGTGTTTCTGAAAAGGTTCTTGTCGAATGCTTCAGGTGCATTCAGGCTATAAAGTGCTGCAATTCGCTGAGCGAGATGTTGACTGCGCTTTTCCAGTTCTTGGCGACTAAGATTTTCCCTACCTGCCTGTGTTGATAATAAGGTGAGAATAATGCCGTACCGTAGCAGTGTCGGTCTGGCAATCTGTGCGTGAGTAAATAATTGGTCGAAGCCGCTATCGGATTCTGGCGCTCGAGTAAGCATTTCGTCTTCACGGAATAACATGCTGCGCTCAACTAAAACGTCGATATTTTTTTCGATATGCTGCTCAAACTTTTGTTCATCCCAATGAATGAATAACTCTTTTTTAAGAAACGGGAACAGCTTGCTTAACTCTCCGACCAGGTCGGTTTGAGTCATCGATTGTCGATTAAGAAAACAGCTCGCGATTAACGCAGAGGTGATGTAAATATGAAGAATGTTATTTCGATAATAGGTTAATAAAACAGCCGTTTGCTCGTCTGTTGTAATTATTTCGCCCATCGGATTGGCAACTCTAAAGATTGTTCCGAGTTTTTCCGCTTGACCAATTAAAGCTGGTGGTTGAGATTTTGGTAAGTAAGTTGCGTTACTGAACGGTGCTTTTTTACCAAGTGTTAGTAGCAGTTCCAATTGTGATTCTAGTTCTTTTCTCCCTATGGCAACTCGTTCAGTCGAAAGTAGAATTAGCGCAACGAGGCTGACTGAATTAAGTGTGACAGAAGCGTTGATTTTCTCCATTAAGGTATTTGCTAAGTCGCTAACCTGAGGGGTTAACCAACCAGGTTTAGCGTTGGCATCGCCTTTATATTGATGCCAGTCAGGTTGCTTTTCATCCAGGTACTGATTTAAAAACAGAGGCTCGGCAAAGTTGAGATAAACTTTACCGAAAGCTTGTTTAAGGGTTTTACGAATTCCCAGCAGTTGGCCGAAAGACTCTTTTTTCTTTTCCGCACCGCGTAATTCGTTCAGATAACTTTTACCTTCAAACATTCTCTCGTAGCCAATGTAAACAGGTACAATCGCCACCGGTTTGCGGGTTCCTCTGAGAAGGCTCTGCAGTGTCATCGCTAAAAGTCCGGTTTTGGGAGGAAGTAATCTCCCGGTTCGGCTGCGACCGCCTTCTGGGAAAAACTCTAAGGGAATTCCGCGGTCCATTAGTTGAAAAATGTATTCATTGAACACTGCTGTGTAGAGTTTGTTTCCGCCGAAACTTCGGCGCAGAAAAAACGCACCACCGCGCCTGAGGATTGGACCTGCCGGCCAAAAATTCAAGTTAATGCCTGCGGCAATATGCGGAGGCACTAGTCCTTCATGATATAAGGTGTAAGATAACAACAAATAATCAATGTGACTGCGATGACAGGGCAGGTAAATGATTTCATGAGTTGTTGCTAGCTCACGCACCATTTCCACATTTCTGACTTGCACCCCATCATAAATACGATTCCACAAATGAGTGAGTGCAGACTCCAGAATTCTGACCGTTTTGTAAGAATAAGCAGAAGCGATTTCATCCGCGTATTTCTCAGCAAGTTTTCTAGCTTTTTTAACGCTAATATTTTTACTTTTCGTTTCCCGTTCAATTGCCCGGCGAACATTGTCGCTCACTACCAGGTTGGTGATTAACTGACGCCGATTACTGATCAATGGACCCATTGCTGCTTGACGGTGACGGTGAAAATGTACGCGTAGCGTCCGTGTCAATTTAGTCAACAACATTTTTTCTGAGGCACCAGAGGCAACGACTTGTTGCATATCAACCGGCTTGGCAATGCGAACAAATGAGTTTCTACCCTGAAACAGAAACAGGAAAAATTTACGTAGCGGTGTTGAGCTTTCTGTGTCGGTAAACAACAATCTTAATAATGAGTTTTCTTTACCGGGATTTCGCCCCCAGTAGATAGAAACAGGCACCAATTGGTGATGCTTTTCGGGGGTTTGTTTTTGAGTATCGAGTAAACGCTCCAACAGTCTCTGGTATTTTTCAACCAGGTTTACACCTAATCCTAACAAGTTCTTATTTTGTAAGAAAAGCACGGCGCCGTTTGGAATTTCTTCAGATGTGCCCGAAACTATTTTCGGTTCCGGTAATTTCAACTGTTTGGCTTTTTCTTTGAGCATTAGAAAGCTACTTGTTGATCGCCTCTGGATGACGTAGTAAATGGGGGCGTCAGTATCAATCTCCAGATCTTTTACCGGGTTTTCCGGCAGAAGTTTGCTGCTCACCAATAATTTAAGGGGAATGGAGACGATTTGTTGGTATAAGTGATTTAAAAACATAGATAATTAATATTATTGTTTCACGTTTTGATGAATCGGAACTCGTGGCAGTGCTCACCTGCACATACTCTAATTTGTTTTACAGAGTTCAAATTAACTATAGACGCTGATACGACAAAGGGCGTCATTTTAAGCAATATAGACTTGAGTTACTAGCGAAGAGTTCAGACTAGTTTGTTACAGAGTGAGTGGATAATCCTTCTCTCTGATCGTTTATCTGGAGGAAATATTTTGCTCATATTAAAATTTCAACCGGATGCGGATGACTCAGGAAGTCACGGGGGCTAGCGCTGTAGCCGTATGCGCCGGATTGATAGATAACGACAAGATCGCCGATTTCTACTTTGGGCAATTTGTATTTATTGGCGAGCAAATCAAGTGGCGTACAAAGTGGTCCGACAATCTGTACGGGTTTCTCTGGAGCCTGTTGCATTTTGTTACCAATGGCAACCGGGTAGTTTTTGCGAATAACCTGACCAAAATTACCCGATGCCGAAAGATGTTGATGTAGTCCGCCGTTAACCACAATAAATTCCGTGCCGCGACTTTGTTTGATATCAATGACCTCGCATACATAAATACCAGCATCACCCACCAGGTAGCGACCGAGTTCCATGGCAATTTCACAGTCACCATGTTGGTCGGAAAATTGAGTCATGAGCTCATTAAGTTGCTCGCCGATAGCTTCAAGATGGATGGGAGTTTCTCCTGGAAAATAAGGGATCCCGAGACCGCCACCAATATTTAACGATTCAATGTCAGATTTCGCACCCTGTTGTAACTGAGTCGCCAACTCAAAAATGCCGCGGTGTGCAGTTAGTATTGAATCTTCATTGAGGTTTTGAGAGCCAGTAAAAATATGCAGGCCGCGATAATGTAATCCATATTCAGAAATGAGTTGTAGCATTTCGGGAACTTGCTCAGCGTCAACGCCAAACTGTTGCGCACCACCGCCCATTTTCATACCGGATGATTTGAGTTCAAAGTTGGGATTAACCCTCACGGCAACGCGGGCTCTAACGCCAATTTCATCACTGATGTTGCGCAGCTTCTCAAGTTCGTTAAATGATTCAACATTCACGGTCGTTTGTGTGGCCACTGCCATTCCCAGTTCTTGGGACTGTTTTCCGGGTCCGGCAAAGCTGATTTGATGTCCATCCAGTCCAGAATTCAGTGCGGTTCTCAGTTCATTACCACTGGCAACATCCAGACCGTCAACCTGCTCACGCATAAAATTAACAACGGCGGGCATTGGGTTGGCCTTAACCGCGTAATGAAGTTTTAAAGCGGTTGGCAGTTTGTGCCGAAGTAGGCGGACTTTTTGTGCTATCACGCTGCGATCATAAGCGTAAAAAGGGGTTTGCCCCGCGTGGTACTTGAGTAGATTCAATGGGTGACCATTCACCAAAAGTTGGTCACCGTTACATTGAAACTGGCTCATGGGCGCATGTACTGGTTTCGCTTTTGAGGTGTTTGACAAAGTGAGACTCCGCTTATTAATCGTTTTACCAGAGAGGCTATTTAAAATTTCTCCCCCTCCAGAGGAAGGGGTTTTGGGGGAGCGGATATGCTAAAGGTTTTTCACAACATTTAACTTCTTTCCCTCTCCCTAACCCTCTCCCAGGGGGAGAGGGAACTAAAGCTTAATCGTGCCCTGATTTGGTATTCATTGGCTAAAAAGATCTTTAAACTCTTCGAGTAACTGTTTTCGGTTAATTTTTCCGTTCGGGTTACGGGGTAACGCTGATTTTAATTTTAGCGCTTTTGGTTGCATAAAGTTAGGCAGTTGCTTCTGACAATATTTTACTAAAGTTTTTTCGTCAAAAGTTTTTTCGTCAGTTGGCTTTATGACTAATACCACTGCCTGTCCCAATGTTAAATGAGGCACGCCGATGGCTGCCACCTCGCTTACACTCTCGTGCTGGTAGACACTATCTTCAACTTCCGATGGACTAATTCGATACCCGGAAGACTTTATCATATCGTCTTTGCGGCCGACAAAATAGAGGAATCCTTCTTCGTCGGCTACCACGGTATCACCTGACCATACTGCAATCTCATCGGTTAGCCCATTACATACCGGGGAGGGAAAGGGCTTAAATCTCTGCGCAGTTTTTTCTGGCGCATTCCAGTAGCCCATGGCAACGTGAGGTCCACGATGGACCAATTCTCCTTCTTCGCCAGCCAGACACTCCTTTCCTTGTTGGTTTATGACTAGAATTTCAGCATCGGGAATGGCTTTTCCCATAGACGTCGGTTTCGTTTTGACTTCTTTGGGGTCAAGGTAGGTGCTGCGAAAAGCCTCGGTTAAGCCATACATTAAGAATGGGCTTGTGTCTGGTAATTGGTTAATTAAAGCACCCAACGTCGCTTGTGGCATCGCCCCGCCGCTATTGGTCCAGTAGCGTAAACATTGTCTGGCCTCCTCTGGCCAATCTAACTGTGCGAGTTGAACCCAGAGCGGTGGCACCGCAGCGAGACCGGTAATCTGATATTTGGCAACTGCACGTATTACATCTCTGGGAAGCAGGTACTCCATGAGAACTACCGTTGCTCCGTGGAGAAAAGCGGTGGTCAATTGAGATAATCCATAATCAAAGCTAAAAGGAAGCACTGCAAGCAGTCGATCGGTGTCGTTGTTTCGTAAATATTCTGACACGCTTTTCGCACCGGCTACCAGGTTGTTGTGGGATAGAACAACGCCTTTAGGGTTTCCTGTACTGCCAGAGGTGTAGAGTATTGCAGCAATATCTGTGCTTATTCTTTTGGGATATTGAGTTGGTTCCAAAGGGGAGGATATTAATAATTGAGCCCAGCTCAAGCAGCCTTCGGGTGTTTGTTCGGGTAAGCAATCAGTCAGGATAACGGTTTGAATACATTTACTAGACTCAATATGAGGCTGGAGTTGTTTATAACGGCTTAGAGAAGTTATTAAAACACTTACCTGGCAGTCTTCAACGAGGTATTTAACCTGGGCTGTCTTAAGCAAGGGATTAATTGGCACAAAAACCCCGCCGGCCAATGACGTTGCGTTAAAACTGATGACTGTTTCGAATTGCTTGGGTAAATAAACTGCAACTCTTGCGTTCCTGCGAAAGCCTCGCTGCAAAAGCTGGGTAGCCAAAACCTCAACTTGATCGACTAACTCTCGATAACTGAGATGAAAATCCTTAAAAATGAGCGCCGTTGAGTTAGAATAATTGGACGCTGTCTTCGTCAGAATATGGTGAAAAAGATTAGGCATAGATCTGCGTTTAAAAAGTTGGTCACTCGTATCTGGGGTTATTCTACCCGCGGAAGGTTTTATTTTATAGACAATTTTTATGCTCTACCAAGGACGATTGTGATTTTCCTCACTTCATTTTTGCGGCAACATAGTGATCTAAAGTCATGTTCAAATTATTAACATTCGACCGGAAGAAAGTGCTTATTGTTGAAGTGCTTTCATGATTAATAGGAATTAATTGGTGCGACTGGTTCAATTAACAAACATTAGATACTTTCTCGGAATATCAGTTTTTTTCTTAGGAGTTATCAATCTTTCTTACGCGTCTCCGGTGCTCAAGTTTCGCCATTTAGGTACGGAACAAGGACTTCCTGAAGGTGCTATTTTCTCGACTGTACAAGATAAAAATGGCTTGATGTGGTTCGGCGGTGCGAGAGGGCTTTTTAGTTATGATGGTTATCAATTCACTCGGTATCAAGACACCAGTGGTCGCAAGAGTGCGACCTTAAATTACGTTCGTTCGGTCTATATTGACGCTAATAGCACTATCTGGGTGGGGGCTTATGGCGGGATCGGCCGCCTTAACCCTTATACGCAATCTATAGAAAGAATCGATATTGCGGTAAATAGTGAATTGACGATATCAGATTTTGCGGTTCATTCATTTCTTAAAACAAGTTCGGGTGAAGTCTGGTTGGGGGCTAATAAAGGCATTGTAAGACTCAACCATGATTTAACTAAAGTCATTGAATTTAACCCCGATGCTTTGCCATTTAATTCATCCCCAAGAGTCAGGGCACTGATAGAGACCGATGATAATCACATTTTAGTTGGTGCTCGAAGTGGTTTGGCTATTCAACACAAAGGAAAAGAATCTTTTGAATTATTCGACGCGCCTGAAGCTGTGAATGATGACTTTCAGGTACAAACGATCTTTCGGCGAAAAAATGGAACTTTGATTGCGGGTACCAACAACGGTTTATATCAGATTCTGGTAAGTTCAAAGAAACTGGTTCCAGTTTTATCTGAGCTGTCCGGTAAGTACGTCATGTCGATCTCAGAAGACAATCATGGTGGCCTCTGGATTGGAACCTTTACCAATGGATTGTACTATTTTGATGCTGAAGGCGTTGATAGCCGTCGAGCGATGACGACTAAAAATGTGTCGTCAACATTTATCGATAGTAGCGGCGTACTATGGGCAAGCGAAGCAGAATCAGGAATTTACTTTCTTGATCCAATCACCACAAAATTTCAGTTATTTAACGACAACAAAACGAGTATTAAATGTTTAGAGAGTACTTGGGTTTCTGCTATATATACAGATCCTTCTGGTTCTCTCTGGCTGGGTACTCGAAAAGGATTGGTCGTTGTCAATTTTGAAAAAGACTTATGTAAAATATTTAAGAGTAATAGTGAAATTGGTTCTGCTTTATCTGGTAACAAAATTAGCTCTATATTTCCCGACAATCAAAATTCAAAACTCATATATGTCACCTCTGAAAATGGAAATGATACGATTAACACTGAAACTTTAGAGGTTGTAAAGGATTACCGCTTTCACTCTGAGCGTTTAGGAGTTTATGACACATTCAATATTGAAAATAAGGGAATGTATATCGCTACATTTTCCGGTTTATTCTTCAGAGACTTAAAGTCAGGTAATATTCAAAAAGTTCAATCTGACGATCCAAAACTGGATGGCAATCTATATTTTAAAATATACAAGGATAGTCATGACAATTTATTTTTTACAAGTTGGAAAGGTTTAACAAAGCTTGCTGAAAATGGAAAGATAGTAACGGTTGACTGGAATGATAGTAATATAAGAGACCCCTGGGCTAAAGTATACCTGGATGAAAATGATCATATTTGGGTTGGAATTAATCACCTCGGGCTTTTTCGCTATGACACCAAAGGAAATCAACTCGCTGCCTATAAAGATAAAAAAGCGCTTCATGCGATTAATGGATTTGTTTCTATCCTTGGTTCTAAAGACGGAAGTTTATGGATTTCCAGTGTTGAAGGTATCAGTCACTTAGACCCGAAAAGTAAACACATACACAATTATAACCGGAGTGATGGGCTTCCCGACGGTTCATTTAACTCATTTGGATTGCACTCGAAAGATGATTATTTGTATTTTGGTAGTACAAAAGGTTTTCTGAGGTTCAATCCGGAATCAATTAATCGAAACAAGATACCACCTAAGCTATTACTCGCCAATTTCTTATATGCTAACAATATTATTAAAGTTGGAGAAAAGAGCGGCGAGTTTTCTCTTAAGCATCCTATATCACAATTAAAAGAGCTTGAATTAAGCTACAAAGATCATACCTTCGGATTTGAGTTCGCTGCGCTTCATTATGCTAATCCCGATAAAAACCAGTATGCTTATAAATTGGAAAACTGGGATGAGGACTGGAACTATACAACGGCAAAATACCGACGAGCAAATTATAGCAATCTGCCCGCGGGAGACTATGTTTTCAAATTTAAGGCGTCAAATAATCATGGTGTTTGGAGCCCAAAGCCACTGGCGTTGAAAGTTAGGATATTGCCACCGCCTTGGGCGACACCATGGGCTTATGCCATTTACTCAATCAGCTTCATTCTTTTGATTTTTGCATTTATCAAATTGAGAACTCACGCCCTGGAAAAGCGCGCAACAAAACTAGAAACATCGGTAATTAAGCGTACCGAAGAGCTAGCCGAGGAAAAGTCAAAAGTAGAGTACTTGTTGTCAAGAAAAAACGAGGAATTTGCCAATGTTTCCCATGAGTTTAGAACACCACTTACCTTGATACTCGGCCCGGCAAGACAATTACTTGATAAGCCTGAAAACAATCCTCAAGGCAAGTTGCAGGTCATTCAAAGGAATGGCTATCGTCTATTAAGAATGGTTGATCAATTGTTAAATCTGGAAACCTTTCGAGTGAAGTCCATTTCGCCAAAAGTGCCACAAGCGTTTGCATCAACTATCAAGCTAATCGCTGAAGCTTTCATAGAGGTTGCCGCGGAAAAAAGTATCAAGCTTTCGATTAAGCAATTAGATGAGCTTTATTTTGAATTTACTCAAGATGCGTTAGAAAAGATTATACTGAATTTGTTGTCAAATGCGGTTAAATATACCCAGCCTGGTGGCTCGGTTTCCATCGAGGCAGTAAGAACTCAAAATAATCATTATAAAATAACCATTTCAGATACTGGAATTGGTATTCCTGACAATAAACAAGACAAGGTGTTCGAACGATTTAACCGGGTTATTAGCGAAACTAGTGAGCAAGTTGTCGGTGCCGGAATTGGTCTGGCACTAGTTAAAGAGTTGGTTGAAGCGCATCAGGGGAGTATCGTGCTCACAAGCGAAGAGGGGAAGGGCACTGAAGTTATCGTGACGTTACCGATAGTTAACGAAGTTAGCGCTGATGATGTCAATTTCCACTCCAATGATGAAGTCATAATGATGGAATTAGCCAGTGTGACCGGGCAGGTAAACGAGCCGGAAAATGAATTGTTGGATAATGTCACTAACGACAAAAGAAGTTCTGTGCTGGTGATTGAAGACAATCAGGATATGCGTCATTACATTGTGGAAAGTATTAAAAATGACTATCGCGTGCTTACCGCTAAGAACGGAGAAGAAGGTATTATGATCGCGACTTCAGAGATTCCGGATATTATTATCAGTGATGTCATGATGCCAAAAATGGATGGCTATCAAGTGACTAAACGATTGCGAGAGCAAGATTCTACCAATCATATTCCGATAATATTATTGACCGCTCGGGGAGATAGGGAAAGTCGCTTAAAAGGTTGGTCTGAAAAAGCTGACGAGTACTTGACCAAACCTTTCGATACACAGGAGTTATTAATTCGGGTTGAAAACTTGTTAGAAATTAGAAGTATTTTACGACAGCGTTTTAATCAAACTGTATTTGATAAGAAAACCTGGTCTGAAAGTACCAATGAATCTAGTACCCGTTTGAGCCAATCGGAAATAAGAGGTCGACAATTCGTTGAGAAAATTGATTCAATTTTGAGTGAATGTTTTCAATCGCAAGAACTGAGAGTTGCTGATATTGTTGAGCAGTCGGGTATGAGCCACCGTCAACTATTGCGCAAATTTAATGCAATATTAAATATGACCTGTGCGGAATACATTAAGCGTTATCGTATTGAAAAAGCTTGTGAATTATTATCAGAGGGTCATACACCGGGTACAGTCTGGTTTAATGTCGGCTTTTCTTCACACAGTCACTTTGGGAAATGCTTTAAGGCACAATATGGGTTTTCGCCTAGCGAATATCTGGAATCTCTTTAACTATCCAGAGTTGAGGCTAATTATCGAGAAAAGCCATATCCCAGAGAGGTAATTTCAACGGCAATTCCGTCAACAAAGCGCACTTTCTGGACGAGCCTGCGAGGGCCGAAGTCATAGGTCCATTCTTCTATTTGTATTTCCTGCTCGTCTTCATGACTAATTTCGGTTTGGCTGCTTGCACTGCGATAACCGACATATTTTTGATAGTGATACTTACCAGTTCGTTGATTATCAGATTCATGGCTGTCGTCATCGTGAGTGTGATATTCCCACTTGTGTTTGTGCTTTGAGCTGATTGATGCAGTTCGATAGACCACGCTTTTCTCAACAAAATCCGGCTCACCGCAAAGCTTGAGAAATTTGTACTGGCTGTCGCCTTTATTAGCCAGCTTTGAATTGCAACGTATTGCAGAAGCTGAATTGGCAAAAAGAAGTGCAATGATGATAAAGGAGAAGTGGCTAATTTTCACGTTAGTTCCCAAGCGAATCGTTATTGGCTCAACGGATAAAAAATACTGCCTGAAGATTCCTGAATGTAAGCTGAATTAGACTTTGGACTTCGGCAGACGAGCATCGCTCAGATAATATCCTCGACCCCTCCTTTGTCAAAGGCTAGAGCATTACAGAAAGCGATGTTTAAGTTCCTGCTCTGGATTCATTTTGGGAACGGCTATTTAGGCTATACTATATCTCGTTATTACGAATTTAACTTTCCTTATTGATATCGACAGGTCAACTTCACGGGTTATGCGCTACTTCGAATTCACACCGCCTGCACCTCTTCATAGATATGTTGAGAAAGTCTGGCATTGTGAGGCGGATCACCATGAGTTCCAATGTTGGTCCGCGCCAATGCTTAATCATGAGCTGGTAATTAATTTTTCGGAGTATTATCACTTCCAGGCCGTTAAGAATGGCTGCGCATTAATGGCCAACTTTCAGAACCCTAATGCGTGGATTAATGGTATACAAACCAGGCCGATTAACATCGAAAGCAAAGGCAAGCACGAAATGATGGGGGTGTTATTCAAGGCACATGGGTTAAAAGCGTTTACTAAATTTCACTCTGGTGAGTTTGAACAACAATTTATCGATCCGCTGTTGATTTTTGGAGCTGGCTTTAATGAACTGGTTGAAAAGCTTTATCTGGAGCAAAATATTCAGGGGCGGTATGAGCACCTGTGTGAGTTTTTAATTGAGTGCTATATTCATACTGAAATGCCGAAATATCTGGAGAGCTGCTTGCATTATTTTGCCAATGAAAATGATCAGATGGTCACTGTTAAGAATGCCTGCGATCAGTTTTCTATTTCAAATAAATCACTAGTTTCATCGTTTAATAAACACATTGGCATCACCCCGTTGAAATTTATTAACCTAACTCGCGTGAACCAGGCGATTCGAATGCTTTGCAACAATCCCAATCAATCATTAACAGAACTAGCGTTCAAGCTCCATTATGCGGACCAGGCTCACTTCACAAAATCATTTAAGGCTGCCGTTGGTTTTTCTCCCTCAGAATATCTGCAAGCCTATTCGAACAGTCGTATCGAATCAGATGCCCCTAACCTGATTTTTCAACCAGGGTAAGAAATATACAAGCGATTCTCTGGCGATCATGTATTCTGGCTAATATGAAGAACGCGTATTTTACTTTGATAGTTGCGTTTGTATTTATGACGAAAGCAGAGAGGGTACTATGAGCAAAACTGAAAAGTCGCGAGACCTAAAATCGGACTCAAGTCAAAATGAGCAGATAGGAAGGGTAACTGGAATTGGCGGTGTCTTTTTCAAAACAAAAGATAAACAAAGAATTAAAGATTGGTACCAGTCTCATCTGGGGTTAAATACTGATCAATATGGCACCAACTTCGAATGGCGTCAGGGAAGCGATGCTAGCAAAAAAGGTTTTACACAATGGAGCCCTTTTGCTGAAAGTAGTGAATATTTTGCGCCGTCGGAAAAGGATTTTATGATTAACTATCGAGTGAAAAATATTGAAAATTTAGTTGCACAGTTAGCGAGAGAAAAAGTCACTATTCTTGATGAAATCGAAGTTTGTGAATATGGTAAGTTTGTTCATATTCTTGATGTTGACGGCAACAAAATTGAACTATGGGAGCCGAATGATATTGAGTATGACAAGATTGTTGAAGGCCGTACGCTGTAAACACACTGGTTGGATTTTAATTAAAGTGTCAACATTAAGTGTGTAGCGCCATCAGCGAGAGAGTATTAGTTATCTTTATCTCAAACTGATGGCGGGTTTTCTGGGCAAATAGTTCACCTGAGCTCTTAATCTAGAACAAGGTTACTTGTACGCTTGAGTGATTGAAGCAACCATATCTTTCGCGGTCAGAGAATCCACTGGATATTGTTCACCACCGCCCGGTACATAACCTGCAGGGATGGCCCCATACTCGCTGATATTACCGCTATATTTGTATGCGCCGAATGTGGCTTCGGTACCGGTTTTTACGGCTGACTGGTTGAGGAACTGGAAGACACAAGTGCCCAGAAAATTCCCTGAAGGCGCAGTATTTTTTAATTGATCCGCAACATAATCAGCTTGATCTTTTTCGGTTGACGGGTAGCCATTGGGTACTAAGTTGATTCCCATTTCACTGAAGAAAAACGGTAAATCGGGAAAATACTGTGGGAAGGTCGTATCAACGTAATTTTTCAAAAAGCTACCAGTATTAAAGCTGTTCACTGAGGCGATGAATCGGTCGTCCCAGGTCGATGTAAGTCCAGCGGCGGTAAATGCTTGTTGCAGTGTTTGTAATGCTGAAATTGCAGGTGCATTAGGAATACTGTGAACAGCAAAAGAGACCGGCGATGTGATAGGTAGCAAGTTACTGCTCGGTACGCCGAGACCTTTTTCCGCGTCGAGAAGATAGCTTATCGCTGTCGCAACATCCGCGGCAGTGAAAGAAGTGGCCAGGTCATACTCATTACCTATTCCCCAAATAGCGGCTCCGTTAGGTTTGGTGCTAGCACCGGCTGCATAAACCTCGGTCACCATGCTTTTGATTTGGCTTTTTACCTGGGTATTTCCCTGGTTAATTTGTTCCAGAAAATAATTCGAGATAGGAACAAAAACTTTAATTCCTTCGTTTTCGCAGGCATTTAAAAACGGAACATGGTCGCGTTGATAATCTCCTGGCGTGCTTCCCGGTGCCGGCGGGACGCTCCAGTTATACAAATGAACAAAGTTAACACCGAGATTTGTTGATAAATTGTTTAGATCATTGCGCCC
This sequence comes from Aliikangiella coralliicola, assembly GCF_007004725.1. Lineage (GTDB taxonomy): Bacteria > Pseudomonadota > Gammaproteobacteria > Enterobacterales > Kangiellaceae > Aliikangiella > Aliikangiella coralliicola. The sequence goes on from NZ_ML660161.1 coordinate 382,421, forward strand.
ACGGGCACTGGTTCCCCACAATAAACTAAAATCACTATTGTAGTAGTCACTGTCAAAATATTTCGGTAATGGGACCGGCGTATCATCAGATGGCGTCGGTTGGTAGCAAACACCCTGAATGGGCGATAAAGCAAGACGTGGATCAGTTTTACTAGTCATAATAATTTCCCTTTTATCTGGTTGAAAGAGCACGGTTATAAACCAGTACAAGTGTTGTCTACCCATTACGACAACGCAATTACGCGATGAGATAAAAAATGAACTACTTTTATAGAGTATTTTTCGATCTCTATTACGAAGGAAAATACCTAATCGTCACTGAGTGCCAATTAATTTGAGCTGTGACACTGGTTCTAACAGTGATATTCTTAATCCATGTAGAAACAATTGAATTTTAGATACTTATGCCCTGCATTTTGGTCATAGACGATCGTGCTGAGATAACTTTAAGCCTGTCAATGGTGTTAGGTGACAATGGTTTTGAGGTGATTGAAGCGGAAAATCCCCAGGTTGCCCAAGCTAAAGTTAAAGACAATGAAATTGATTTGATCTTGTTGGATATGAACTACGCATTAGATACAACATCAGGCGAAGAAGGTCTGAGTTTCCTGAAGTGGATGCAGGAGTCGGGTATTAACATTCCCACCGTTGCAATGACGGCTTGGTCAAACGTCGATCTGGCGGTACGAGCTATGCAGTTAGGTGCTTGTGATTTTATCGAAAAACCATGGAAAAATAAGCGGTTATTGCAAATTGTCCAACAGCAACTAGCCTATTGCCAGTTACAGACTGAAAACTCAAAACTAAAGCAGCAACTGGCTCAACCAGACGACACCAAATATCAATGGCAGTCGGACTGTATGCAATTACTCTTCCAGCAGATTGCCACTGTTGCGAGCACGGATGTGAATGTATTGCTCACCGGAGACAACGGTACGGGCAAAAGTGAAATTGCTAAACATGTCCATCAATTGTCAACGCGAAAAGAGCAGCCGCTGATTTCGGTTAACATGGGGGCTATTTCAGAGTCACTATTTGAAAGTGAAATGTTTGGTCACAAAAAAGGTGCGTTTACTGACGCTAAAAACAACAGAATTGGTCGATTTGAATTAGCCGAATCCGGTTCATTGTTTTTGGATGAAATTGCTAATATTCCTTTGTCTCAACAGGCGAAACTCTTACGAGTGTTAGAAACAGGCGAATACGAAGTTTTAGGCTCCAGTCGAACAAAACATACCGATGTTCGAATTATTAGCGCAACAAATGGTGACATTGAGAAGTTAATCGAGAGTGAATCATTTAGAGAAGATCTTTATTATCGGTTGAATACCATTGAGTTTCATGTGCCTTCTTTAAAAGAGCGCCACAGCGATATTTTGCCGCTAGCAAAATTTTTCATTCGTCAATTTTCTAACAAATACAATCGAGATGATTTCTCGCTGAGTGAGTCGGCCCAAATTGCTTTAACAGATTATCATTGGCCTGGAAATATTCGAGAACTCAGTCACTTGATTGAAAGAGCTGTTTTACTCACTCAGCATAAAAAAATTGAAGCGGAAGATTTAAATCTTTCTATGAAAAAGTCGTCTGAAACACTACCACTGATGACTTTGGAAGAAGCGGAAATTCATTTAATAGAACTGGCATTAAATAAAACACAAAAAAACATTCCCAAGGCTGCGAAGCTTCTCGGGTTGACTAAATCATCTCTGTACCGTCGTTTGGATAAATATGAGCGTTTTCAAAGTTAACTCACTAGAACGCTTTGTCACCGCAAGTCTATTGGTAATTGGATTGCCGTTTGCGGCATTTTTAGGACTGTGGGGGTGGTCGCAAGATATTTCACCCATCATTATTATCGTTGGTGAAGTTGTCTTATTGTTGGCTTTATTCCGTTACACGTTGCATTTTCGTTATCGTATCATTACCGCATTTAACCGCGCCACGTTGCATCTGGATGCAATTAACCAGGAAGATTATAATCAACAGGCTAAGTCTGCCTTTACACACGGGAAAGTTAAAGAATTTCATCGACAACTCAATGTCTTGAGTAACCAGTTACAGCGTAAAAAATCTCGATATGATCAACATGCTTTTTTAGTGTATCAATTGATTGAGCAGCTAGATACGCCTATTTTAGTGCTAAACCATAAACTTCAACTTGTATTCGGTAATACTGTTTTTCAACAACTATTCGGTCAGCCGTGGCAAATGCTCAGACACGCATTACCGACTTTATTGGGATTAGAGAAACAAGAACAGTGGCAATTTCTTGATAATGAAAAAAACAAACAATGGCAGATCCGGCAGAGTGAATTTATCGACGATGGTGAAACTCACCAGTTGCTAATCTTTGTCAATATTGAGTCAGCGCTAAGAGAAAGTCAGCTTAATGCCTTTCAGCAAATTATCCGAGTGTTGGGGCATGAAATTAGAAATTCATTAACGCCAGTTTCTTCATTGTCCGAAAGTCTTGCTGATAAAACCAGTAATTCAAGAGACAAAGTTGCGCTGGGTGTGATCAGCGAAAGGTGTCAGCACTTACAAGAGTTTGTAGACCGTTACGCCTCACTTTCACAACATTTAAAGCTGAATTGCCAATGGTTTGAGACTGGCCCAGTTTTGGACAGAGTTTCGGCTCTGTTTACCCCAGACAAGCTCGATTTCGAATTATTTGCTGAGCGAATATGGGGCGATCAGACTTTTATCGAACAGGTGATAATCAACCTGGTAAAGAATGCGTTTGAAGCTGATGCAAGCCAGATTAAAGTGATAATCGATGAGGCCGAACAGCAGAGCCGGATTCGTATCATTGACGATGGTCATGGATTTGCCAACCTGGAAAATTTGTTTATTCCTCTCTACACCACCAAACAACAAGGACAAGGAATTGGGCTGAGTTTTTGCCAAAATGTTGTGGAACAGCATCAAGGTACTATCAAGCTTGTGAATAATAAAGGCCAGGGAGTCACAGTAACCATTCTTTTACCTAAGCCAATTCATTAGCATCAAGTGGGCCAGTTTCAAGTTCGTTTTGGGTACTTCAGCTCGGATTGATTGAATCGGACTAATTAATGTTACGCAGTTCGGTTTCGGAAAAAACAGTTCGCTATCGGACTTTCACAACGAGTCATCCTCACTATTTCTAGCTAAGCTTTTGAAAAATCAACAATAATAAAGTTGGCACACATTTAGCTAAGCTGTTGTTATCTTAACTAAGTAACTTTCCGTTGAATATTAATTCAACCATTGATAACAGAGCGAGTTGAATGGATATCATAAAACCATCAGTAGACAGAAGTAGCTTTACTTTTTTGCAAAAGTTTTCTGCATTACTTTTTTTAATCATATTTCTTTTAGCTTTTGCGGTTGATGACAGGTTAAACACTGTCACTATTCATCGTTCGGAAATTCTGGTTGATGAGGTAAAAGTGGGCGATCTGGAAGTTGTGGTAGATGGTTATGGAAAGTTAACACCAGCGAAGCAAAAACTGGTTACTGCGCCGGCGACGGCAACGGTTAAAGAAATTTTACTTAAGCCTGGTGCCACGGTTTCAACCGGTAGCCTTATTGTCGTTTTAGAAAACGCTGAGTTACTTCAACAAGTTGAAAATGAACGCCAGAGACTTGATGAATTAAGAGCGAATCTTCGCCAGTTGGAAGTTAATCAAAAAAGAGAATTACTCAGCGAAGATATTAGTCTTACTGAAGTCACTAGTCGTTATGAGTCGGTTAGATTAAAGCGTATTGCTGAAGAAAAACTAGTTGAGCAAGGCGTTTTTTCGAGATTGAACTTTGAGCAACTTTTACTCGAAGAAAGCACGTTAAAGGGAAAGATTGATATTCAAACAGAACAAAGAGTCCAGCTAACAAAAGTGCATCAGGAAGCGGTGAGTATTCAACGGGAGAAAATTAAACTGCAACAGAGAAAGCATTTGTTGGCAGAAAAACTTCTTAGTCAACTTGAAGTTCGTGCTGATTTTGATGGGATTTTACAGCGGCTATCGGTTGAGCTTGGTCAGAGTTTGCAGGCTGGTCAGGAAATCGCATTAGTGGGTAGCATCTCTGAGCAAATTGCTGAATTGCGTGTTCCCCAAAGTCAGGCTCATCAAATTGTTGTTGGTCTTAAAGTGTTGATCAGTACGCTAAACGAAAAATTTGAAGGTCGAGTTATTCGTATTGACCCTGTGGTTGATAAAAATACGGTTACTGTCGATATTCAATTACCAGGTAATTTGCCATCTAGCGTTCGGCCCCAATCGGCGGTGGATGGCAAGATAATTACAGACAATTTAAATAATGTGCTTTACATCGAACGGCCAGCCAACTCCCATTCAAATTCAGAGGGCGAGATTTATCTATTAGATCGCAGTTTTCAAAGTGCTCGACTGAAAAAAATTAAATTTGGACGGCGAGCAGGTCGTTACATTGAGATTATATCTGGCGTGACGCAGGGTGAAAAATTAATTTTGTCAGACATGTCTAACTATAAAACGACTAACACAACACTGGTCGTGGAATCATAAAACGAAGATAATACGAGAGAGAAAGAAGGAGAATATATGAACGAGATGATTATAACCATGAAGAATGTTTCGAAAATATTTGAAACAGAAGAAATGGAAACCCACGCCCTGAAGAATATCGATTTAACGATAAAAGCAGGCGATTATATTTCTATTTCTGGCCCTTCTGGTTGCGGTAAATCGACTTTGTTATCGATTCTCGGGTTGTTGGATACGCCGACAGCGGGTGAGTATTTTATTGAAGGCGTTAACGTTGCAAAGTTATCTCTCGATCAGGCTGCAGAAGTGCGTAATCAGAAAATTGGCTTTGTATTTCAAAGCTTTAACCTGATTGATGAGCTTTCTGTATTTGATAATGTGGCGTTGCCGCTGCGTTATCGAAACGAAGCTTTATCGAATGCTCAAATAAAGCTTCTGGTTTCTGAATGCCTCGAAAAAGTTGCCATGAATCACCGAGTTAATCACAAGCCGAATCAGCTCTCCGGTGGCCAACAGCAGAGAATTGCAATGGCCCGAGCACTCGTCTGTAATCCAACAATACTGCTGGTTGATGAGCCTACCGGAAATCTAGATTCGAAAAGTGGCGATAAGGTGATGGATATTCTGGAAACACTTAACCGAAATGGCACTACGATTTGCCTGGTGACTCATGATCCTCGTTATGCCGATTTAGCAAAAACGAAGTTGAAATTATTAGATGGTTCATTTTTGCAGGTGCCGGGCATGAGGGCAGCTATATGAATCAGTTTGCTTATAATTTAAAACAAGCATGGGCAAGGTTAAAAAGAAAGCCTGGGTTTATAGTGAATGTAATGCTGTCGATGGGTGTGACTTTAGGGGCGCTGATTTTTGTTTCGACACTAGCTTATGTAATGTTGTTGAAACCTCTGCCTTATCCAGAGCAGGACAGATTGTTTGTGATTGATAGTTCTATAAAACTGTCTGGAAAACCTCACTATTTCAGTAAATTACCACCAGCTGCTATTTTAGATTTGTACCAAAATCAGGAAATTTTTGAAACCGCTACCATTAGTTATCAGGATTCCAAAATCTTAACTTCAGATCCTGCAGCGCCAACTAAACCTGTTGAATTCGTCACACCTGAGTGGTTTCAAATATATGGTGTTTCCATGATGTTAGGACGAGGCTTTGAACAAACAGAAATGATTGGCACCAATAATCCTGTTGCTGTACTAAGTTATGCTATATGGAAGAATGACTTTAAAGGTCGAAAAGAAATTGTTGGTGAGAAAATTACTTTAGGAGATGTTAGTTTTACCGTTGTCGGCGTGATGGCAAAAGACTTTATTTTACCAAGAGTAAATATGTTACCAAGAAATCGTGATGTTCAAGTGATTTTGCCAATTGACTTTGATAGAAGCCAACAAACTCAAGCACTAAAGTGGAACCCCGCGCCCAACGGTGTAATTGTTGGTAAACTGAAAGACAGCTACTCGGTTGTTCAGGCTGAGCATTGGTTGGGAAAGAGGTTTAAAAATTTGTGGCAAAAGCATGCCGCAGATATTAGAAATTTCAATGAACTAGAAATCACACTTAATCTTCAAGAATTTCGCACTCAGCTTTTGGGGGATAGTAAACAATATGTTTATTTCTTATTGGTCGCAGTGCTTGGTTTGGTCATCATTGCTTCGACTAATATTACTAATTTATTCTTGTCATTTACGGCTGAACAGCAACATCAAATGACAGTTCATGCGGCATTGGGAGCTAAAAGAAAAAGTTTATTTAAATTTTTATTCTATCAGACCGGAATACTTGTTGTTTTTTCGGTTCTACTAGCTCTATTTATCGCATCGTTAGGTTTTTATTTTGCTCAGCATTACTTTCAAAATCTTTTGCCAAGATTAAACGAATTGTCGTTTAATTTATTTACCTTTAACTTTTCATTGATTTTGATCGTTATCTTTACCACGGTGTTTTCATTTGTTGGTAGTAGGATAATTAACTATCGAAAGTTGATTGCTGGACTGCAGAGTAGTGGAAAAGGCGTTGCTGTTCAAGTTTCTAAAAGTGTGCGTTACATGCTAATTATTTTGCAAGTGGCAGTGGCAATAGCTCTAATTTTCATTAACGTTAACTTAATGAAAGAGCCTTTTAATAAGATTACACAGCCAGTTGTTTATGAGCTTGAAGGCCTGATGACATTATGGATAACTATAAAGGGTCGTAACATTCAGGATTATCAAGACGCAGAAAAATTGATACCGAAGTTAAGAAAAGAGCTTTCAGAGCGGGCTGAGATTGATATCTTAACATTTTCTGAATACCCCGGTTACCATACAGATGTTCCAGCGACCGACTTTTTAATTGTAGATGGAAAGAAGCACTATTTTAAGCAATTCCAAAAAACAAAAATGAACAATTTTCAATTTAAAAACGTCGATTATCAATATTTCGAATCGCTACGGTGGCCCTTGTTGCAAGGGAAGTCGTTTTCTCAAAAAAATGAAGAGAATCAAGAAAAAGTGATAATTGTCAATGATGCTTTTGCACGAGAAATTAGTCCTGAAGGAAATGTCATAGGCAAGAAAATAACACTGTTTACTGATCAATATTCGATGTCGCATTCGTTTTATGAGGAAGAAATTACTAGTGGTCAAGTAGAAAAAGCGGATTACGAAATTATTGGTGTTGTTGAAGGACTTATTACCCCCTCGGAAAATTTCGTGCCCAGAAGGTTTTATTTACCAAGATTGGAGCTATCAAGCATAGTTGAGTGTATGTTTCGACTTAAAGAAAACCTGGTTCTTAAGCGCGAAACGGTCGTTTCGTTGCTGAATAACTTGGATCGAAGTTTCAAATTAATTGAGTACGAACCAATGATTGATAACTATAAAGAATTTTTATTTCCCCATTACACAACTCTTGTCATAACAATAGCTATTGCATTATTAACTATCTTTCTAACCAGTATCGGTATCTATGGTATTTTAAATTACAGCATTCAAGTACGGCGTTTTGAACTGGGTACTCGATTAGCCATGGGGGCTAAGCGAAAAGATTTAGTCCGGCTAATTTTAAAAGACAACGCGAAAGCGATAGGTTTTGGTGTTTTAATGAGCCTGGTGGTATTGCCAGTTATTTATCTGCTCTTTTCCGACAAATTAGCCAAGTACATCAACCTGGAGCTTTTACCAGCCTTTGTCGCAACTTTGACGTTAATTGGCTGCATTGCCTGGATGGCAAGTTATTTACCGCTGCGAAAAATTATTAATCGTCCCGCAATTTACTCTTTAAGAGGTAGTGACTAGTATCTCCTCATTACTAGTCGTTTTTCTTAGCCGTCAGTTGGCGGCTTTTTTTGTTTCCAGCTTTCAGATCAGATAAATGAGAAAAGTAGCAAATCAATAAATTATCACAAAAAGTTTCTGGACAAAAAACGAACTACTCGTTAAAGTGCGCACTCGATTAATCATGAGTTCACGTTATTCTTTTTCATACAAAGTAATAAACTAGTAATACCGCTAGCAAAGGAAGAGAGTTCTGCTCGGAAAGGAGTTTATCAAAATGGATGATAATGTCGTTTCATTCTTACCAGTCACCATCGTATTTAATTTTATACAGTCATGCATCGATTTTCTCGGTTCATTGGGTTACATCGAAAGTTTCATTGTGATGATTGTATTATTTTTCTGCTTGATGAAAATTTTGTTTCGCAGGCGGTCAACAACAAAATATTAAACATTAGATAATGCATTTTTAGCTTGTCTATCATCTTTTCTCTAATATTTAATGTGTCATACCTACCTACATTCTATTCGATTACTTTTCTGTGGTTTTCTTTAGGAAATTGTATTGATAAAAATACTTGTCCAGTTTTCGGTTGTTGCTGATTTTTTGCCATAGTACTTTTGCCTTCTCAAAAATAACGAGAGGCAAACTATGAACTTCAGAGATTTACATCATCAAAACTCACCTTTGATACTATGCAATGCCTGGGATGTGGCAAGTGCTAATATTGCCGAGGAATTAGGGTTCAAAGCAATAGGAACGTCCAGCGCCGCTATCGCTTCGGTATTGGGATATCCTGATGGAGAAAGTATTAGTTTTTCAGAATTGCGCCATTTCGTCGAACGTATTGTGAAAAACATCAACTTACCATTAACTGTCGATATAGAATCCGGATTTAGCGACGATCCCTTATCCGTTGTTAAGAATATTAAGTTGTTAGCTGATATGGGGGTTGTTGGCGTCAATATTGAAGATAGTGTTGTCAAGGCCGAGGAGCGAAAGTTGGTTAATGCTGAAACATTTTCAAAAACTATCAGTAAGATCAGAGAGCAACTCGAACATCACCAGATAGATATTTTTCTCAACGTGCGTACTGATGTTTTTTTATTAGGTCAATCCAACCCAGTCAATGAAACGAACAAGCGCGTTGACCTATATAGCAACGCGGGAGCTGATGGAATCTTTATCCCTTGCATAGAGAAAGAAGATGATATCGAAAAGGTTGTTAGCAATACCAGATTACCAGTCAATGTCATGTGCATGCCAAACCTGCCAAGTTTTAAACGATTGCAAGAACTTGGTGTAAAACGTGTCAGCATGGGCAATTTTCTATTTGAACATATGTACACGGGTTTTAAAGATACGCTAAAGGCCGTTAGCGATAATGAATCGTTTGCTTCAGTTTTTTAAAAATGCTGTTTGCATTTAAGCTATTTTTGCTTAAATGACTATGCCGTCATTTTTAGTTAGTTTTCTAATAGAGAATAAATTTGGTTCTTGCGTGATGCAGATCCTTTGCAATATTTGCATCACGTAATTCGCTCGATTTTTATTGAATATTCACCAATGGGAAATTACTTTTGATTATATGACGAAAAGCCGTCTATAGTTAGCTTATCATTTCACTCAATAAAAACTATTTTTATCTCAAATAGTTTAAGTTTTTGAAGAGTTAAATGGTTTTTACGGCTATTTTAGTTAAAACCTTGCAAATTGCTTGTTCTAAGCAGAGGTCGATAACGATTCAGTTCAGGGATTTTTCCGAAGTCGTAGAAATGGCATAAACAGGAAAAGGACATGACGATATGACCCAGGAACTAATCGACAGACAGTCTCAAGTCTGCCTGGAAATTGGCATTAACGAAATCCACTCTGCCTTCGAGAATAAAACCTTTCAAATTTATTATCAGCCGACGGTATCTTTGCTTAAAGAGAACACTTTAACTGGTGTAGAAGCCTGTGCCAGGATTAATCATGAGAAATATGGTGTTTTGTCGCCAGGCGTTTTCTTACCGTTAATCAATGAAATTGGCTTAAAGTCGAGATTAACTCGCTATCTGATAAAACAAGCTCTGATCGACTTGAATCAATGGAAAGAATTGGACGTCAATTTGCGAGTATCAATTAATACACCTAAGCCTCTGTTTAAAGATTTAAAGTTTGTTCAGTGGCTAAAAGGAATAGCAGAAAATACAGAGTTTGATGTGAAGCTTCTGGTGCTTGAGATTTCCCAAAACGATAAAGAGCCATGGGATGACGAATTAAAAAAGCAGCTGTTTCACTTAAAATTGAAAGGGTTTAATTTTGCACTGGATGATGCCGATGAAAACCTGCCTGACAAGGAAGAGTTAAAAGATGTTCCCATTGATGAGGTTAAAATTCACCGAAGTATCGTCACCGAAATTAAATACCAGAAATCTGCCAGACAGGCGGTTAGAAATACAATTCATCTAGCGAAAAAAATTGGCGCAAGAGTTGTTGCTGTTGGCGTTGAAAAACAAGAAGACGCTAATTGGCTGCTCGAAGCGGGCTGTCATGGCGCACAAGGTTTTTTATTCGGAAAGCCTCTGGCAAAAGATGAGTTTTACAGTAGTTTTGTGTCAAAAGAACAGCATTGGGACGTTCAAGGTGCATGGGATAAACCTAAGATACTCATTGTTGAAGATAGCGATCAATACCAACAAGTTTTTGTGGAAATGTTATCTGAGTTGTTTGAAACGCATCTAGCGACTAACAAAGATGATGCCATTAGCCTATTTGAGTCACTCTTACCTGAAGTATTGATTGTTGAGGCGGAATTTGGTGATTTTTCAGGTGAAAAATTGTGTGAGCAATTATCGGCAACTGAACACTTTAAAGATTGCAGCGTCATTTTCGTGTCAGATACCGATTCGACAGAGAGCCGTATGGCAGCTTATCAGTCGGGTGCGTTAGATTACCTGGTTAAACCCATATTAGTGACTGAGCTCATTTCTAAAATCTGCCGAGTAACGGTACTCCAGAAAAAAGGTACTGCGATAAAAAATGAAATTGAGACCGCTAATCAATTTGCTAAAACCTCTCTGGTAGAAGCTTCACTTTATGGTAGCATCGTCAATTTCTATCGCAGCTTGATGCATTGTGATGATGAAGAATCGCTCAAGCAGCAACTGTTTAACTTTATGGCGCATAAACAACTACGTTGCTCGGTACAATTTCGCAATGAATTTGCCGTTAGCCATTTTGATCAGACCAACATTGCCTGTAGTCCAATCGAAGTGAATATCTTTGAAGTTTTGAGAAATAAAGGGCGTTTATATGAATTCGGTCGCCGGCTAATCGTTAACTTTGAACATGTTTCCTGTTTAATAAAAAACATGCCGGAAAAGGAAGAAGAATCCGGTATGGTGCGAGACTATTTATCAATTGTCATCGAAGGGCTTGAAGCACGATATCGAGATTTGTTGCGGCAAAGAGCATTGCACTCGGTGTTAGATAAGTTGGAGGCGCTGACTGGTCGGCTAACTCAGGTGGTTAAAAATGAATTAAACGACAAAAAAGAATTGATGGATAATCTGGATATCGAACTGCAGATGAGTTTTCATGTGTTAGATTTAACTGAAGAACAGGAAGATAAAATCACTTCGATTATTGGCAGTATGATCGAGAGTAAAGATGATAGTGAAATTAATTCACTCTCTATCATTAATAATATTGAAAAGATTACCGAAGAATTAAGTCGTTCGGTAAAAAATGCCGATAGCACTTCAGAAGATAAACCTAAAATATCGAATGCACACGAGGTCGAGCTTTTCTAACTGAAAAGTTGACGATTTAAGGGGTGAGCAAGGCAAACTAAAAATTCAGTCGATTTATTCAGTTTGCCGTTTGACTCATGCCCGTTTAGCCAAGCGCTTTCTTTATCATGTCTCCATATTGCGGATCCGCTTTGGTGAATTGGGCGATCATTCTCTCCTGTATTGATTGGTTTGCCTGCGATAGTCCACCAGCAATATTGTTCACTAACTGTTGCTTCTGATCGTCGCTCATTAATCGAAATAGATCGCCAGTCTGGGAATAATAATCTTCTTCTGACTGATCGTGATAGCCAATCCATGCATCTTCTAAAACTGGCATTGGCGGAGCTGCGACGGTTGCGTCCGGCTCAGCTTCTTGTCGATCATTAGGATAGAAGTTGGCACCGGCACCTTGATTATTATTTCCGCCTGAGAAAGGACACATACCAGCGAAAGCACCGTCACGTTGATAATGATTCACCGGACAGCGGGGAGCGTTCACAGGCAGCTGATTGACGTTTGCACCGACACGATAGCGATGAGCATCTTGATAAGCCATTAATCGAGCTTGCAGCATTTTGTCTGGTGAAGCGCCAATTCCCGGTATCAAATTACTGGGAGCAAAGGCCACCTGTTCTGTCTCGGCAAAATAGTTTTCAACATTTCTATTGAGTTCAAGTGTCCCTATTTCGATTAAAGGGAAGTCAGAGTGGGGCCAAATCTTTGTCAAGTCGAAAGGGTTGATCCGATAGCTGTTGGCTTCAGCTTCAGTCATGATCTGAATTTTCACATCCCAACGAGGGAAGTCACCTTGGTCAATCGCATCAACTAAATCTTGCTGAGCGCCGAACGACGGCATAGTGGCGGCTTCGTCGTCGGTTAAGGTTTTGATACCTTGCTGGGTTTTCAAATGCCATTTCACCCAGAACCTTTCACCTTTATCATTCCAGAAACTCAGAGTATGTGAACCAAATCCGTGCATGTGGCGGTAGGAATAGGGAATTCCACGGTCTGACATCAAAATCGTCATTTGATGTAAAGATTGTGGATGATTAGCCCAAAACTCAAACATATTGGCTGCATTCGGGGTGTTTGTGCGTGGATCTTTTTTCTGTGAATGGACAAAGTCTGGAAATTTAATCGGGTCATTCAGAAAAAACACAGGTGTATTGTTACCCACCAAATCAAAGTTTCCCGAATCGGTATAGAATTTTATCGCGAATCCTCTTGGGTCTCGCGCATAGTCGCTAGAGTCTTGTCCCCCACCAACAGTAGAGAATCGAACGAAAACATCGGTTTTATCACCGACATTTTGCAGAAACGAGGCAATGGTGTAGTCCGTTAAAGCCTTATTCAGGGTGAAAGTACCATAAGCCCCGGTACCACGGGCGTGCACAACTCGCTCTGGAATTCTTTCGCGGTTAAAGTGCGCCAGTTTTTCAAACAGGTAGTGGTTGTCGAATGTAAGTGGACCTCGCGCACCAACGCTTACGCTGTTGTTATCATCGGCTACCGGCGCGCCGGCTGATGTCGTTAGTTTTGATTTGCTCATATTTCTGTCTCTCCGATAGTTATTTGCTGCTTTGGCCTGTTTTGACTACCCATGCCTTAATATTTGAAATAACTATAGAAGATAAAGTTTGATAGATAAAATTATTTATTATGATTGAGTTGATAGATTATTACTATGAATTTGAGGATGAGATAGTTTAGCCTTGTAATGCTAACCAGCACCAAAAGTGATTCCAGTGCTGACTAGTTCCAATTTTTGTGGCGTTTCCAGTACCAATCAGAATTTGAGGATTTGCGCCAGGCTTTCTATTAGTGCTTTTTACCGACCACGTCGACAGCACATTGGTAAACCGCTTCAGAAACTGCCTGATGTGCTTCTTTGTTCAACGCCGAAGGGACCAATGCATCTTCTTTCGCCAGGGCTGACAGGGTTTCTGCCACTGCGATTTTCATTTGGTGGGTTATCTCCGAAACACCGGCATCCAGGGCGCCGCGAAATAACCCCGGAAAAGCCAGCATATTGTTAACGGTTTTTCCATCTGTCGCAAAAATCGCGCCTTGCTCTAGTGCAATCTCTGGTTCTATTTCTGGATCGGGATTGGTGAGCGCCATAATGATTTGACCTTCTCTGACCATTTCAGGTTTTATTAAACCTTTTACGCCAGTTGTTGCGACGACAATATCTGCTTGTTGCATTAATTCATCGAGACTCACTGGGGTGCCACCTTGGCCGCGCAACTTTTTCTTTGCATCTTCATTAATATCCGCCCCGAGCACTTCTTTAACACCATAATCTAGTAGCAAATTACAGATCCCCATACCGGCAGCACCCAAACCGATTTGGCCGAATACTTTATCTTTGATACAGACGCCAACGCGCTTAGTGGCAGTGAGAAGTGCGGCAAGGACCACTATTGCGGTGCCGTGTTGATCGTCGTGAAACACGGGCTTGGAAATTCTGGAAATTAACTCTTCTTCAATTTTAAAACACTCAGGTGCTTTGATGTCTTCTAATAAAATCGCACCGAAAGAAGGAGAAATTGCTTCTACAGTCTCGATGATTCTGAGTGGATCTTTTTCTTTTAAAAGAATTGGAACGCCGGAGACTCCTACCAGCTCAGATAAAATAGCAGCCTTTCCTTCCATTACCGGTAATCCGGCCTCAGGCCCGATATCCCCTAAACCGAGAATGGCGGTTCCATCTGTTACTATCGCGACGGTATTTTGAATGTTCGTGTATTCTTTAATTTTTTCCGGTGATTTTTTGATCGCTTCGCAAACTCTGGCTACACCAGGTGTGTAAACGTCACGTAGCACTTCAAGCGAGTTGATTTCAATACTCGATTGAGTTTTGATTTTGCCGCCTTTGTGACGGTTGAAAACTCGATCTGATTTACCGACAATTTTCGTTTCCGGTAGTTCGTTGATTTTATCGACCAGCAATTGCATATTCAGGGAATCATCATATTCAATGGTAATTTCCCAAATAGTGTCACGATATAAGCGACGCACCGCGTTTAAACCTTCAACAGTAATTCCCATATCGCCGACTATGGTCAATACTTTGGCCATATTGCCCGGTTGGTGAGGTGCTTCAACAAGCAGTATTTCCACGATTTTCATAGGGTTGTTAATAACTCATCGGATGACAGGTGTGATTAAAAGGAGCTTAACAGAGTAAGCGGATTTCTCAACCAACAAAATGTTCTAGTGATAAAAATAATTTCTAATGATAGAAAATCCGCTAATATGACTGCAAAATTCTGTTGGTAAAACACTATTGGCATTTCAAGTTAAAGTATTATGCAAAATCAAAAAAGTGAAAAAGTCATCGTAAGCTGGTCGTCAGGTAAAGACTCAACTTTAACTTTGTTGCGATTGCTGGAAAAACCAGACTATGAAGTCGTTGGACTTTTTACCACTTATTATCAGGACTATATTCCATTTCAAGCAACACCTCTGGAAATGCTTAGAGCACAAGCTGAACGAATTGGCATTCCACTCATTACTCAGGAATTACCGAAAGTTTTTCCTGACAACAAGGTTTATCAATCCTTGGTGGTTAACGCGCTGCAAAGTTGTGGAATTGAATTCGACGCTGTGGCGTTTGGTGATATGTTTTGTAATGGCATTGTCGATTATCGGCGAAGCTATATTGAGCCCGCTGGGTGGAAATGTGTGTTTCCTCTGTTAGGTGAAAATACCGATGCACTTGCGCAGGAAATTATCGACAGGAAAATAAAGACATTCGTTTGCACTGTTGATACGACCCAGTTAGATGGGGGATTTGTCGGTCGGCAGTTTGATCGTTTGTTGTTGGAGGGATTACCTGATGGTGTTGACCCTTGCGGTGAGGACGGTGAATTTCATACTTTTGTGCATGATGCGCCCTGTTTTAGCGAACCGATTCATTTAGAGATGGAAGAGATAAATCGAGAGTCTCGTTTTCATTACCAGAAATATAAAATTTTAAAATTAAACCAGCTATAGTAAACATTACTAGAGAAAAAGCTGGTGAGGAATTTCACAGCACCTCACTCGCCCTGTCACAGACGCCAAGTCGATGCTAAAAGGAGAGTACAATGGTTAGAAATATACTTTCGGTAATTGTTGGACTGGTTGTCGGGTCTGCTGTGAATATGGGGTTGATAACTGTTGGTGCGTCAATTGTGCCACCGCCACCGGGTGTTGATGTTACAGATCCCGAAAGCATCAGTGCTTCTATGCATCTATTTGAAGCGAAGCATTTTATCGTACCATTTCTTGCCCATGCATTGGGTACATTTTCCGGGGCATTGGGTGCTTTCTTTGTGGCCAAATCACACCAGAATAAATTTGCCTATGGGATTGGGGCTGTGTTTTTATTTGGCGGAATTTATGCGTCATTGATTATTCCTGCGCCAACCTGGTTTATTGTGCTTGATATCGCTGTCGCGTATTTACCCATGGCCTGGGCTGCTATCCAAATTGGCAAACGATTTGGCCGATGATATGCGAAAATCCCTGAGGGAGTCATTTTCTCCTCGCGCTTTTGTAACGATTTTCAATACAAACGCCTACTATTCTCTACATTTTAATACTACTTTCACACGCCGCCCAAATTTATAATCTATTTAAATTCTCGCTGGTCAATATTGGCAAATACTTCAATCATTACTCGATAGAGGCGTTGAGTTCCCGTTAATTGGCCAAACAAAAGCGTCAAACTGTTATTAGCAAAAAATGTAAAAGGTTATTGTTATGAAGAAAATATTTATTGGTGTTATTGCTTTGAGTTTATCTGCCTGTCAAGCGATTAAGCTGAGCCCTGGAGCTGAAAAAATTCGTTTAACTCACAAAGAACCAGGCAAAGAGTGTCAGTTTTTGGGAGATATTACCGGTAATCAGGGAGACTTTTTTACCGGAGGATTTACCTCAAACGAACAGCTGGAAACTGGCGCGCGAAATGATTTGAAAAACAAAGCACACACTATGGGAGGAAATGTTATTTACATTCTTACCCAGCGCGCCGGGCAGACTAGCAGTTATGACTCTGAGCACGGTGGTGGTTCTTCTCAGACGAACGTGACTTTAACTGGAAACGTATATCGTTGTTCGTAGTAGATAAAGGATTCGGTCTGCAGGACCATTTCGGAAGAAATGAAATTCGTAAGTGACGACCTGAAGTACGAATACTGGTCGTCACCTTCGTTACTTCATTTTAATTTTTTGCGCTTTTAACTGTAGTAGGCTTAACATATTTCTCAAGCCACTCATGTTGTTCCCATAAAAGATGAAGTAAAGACTCACGAGCACGGTAACCATGCTGTTCATGAGGCAACATCACCAGACGAGCATTTCCGCCAAGTCCTTTCATCGCAGCAAACATACGCTCAGATTGCATCGGAAATGTTCCAGAATTTGGATCTTCTTTACCGTGAATCATTAACATTGGCTCATCAATTTTTTCCGCGTGAAAAAATGGAGACATGTTCGAGTAAACTGCCTGGCCTTCCCAAAAGCTGCGTTCTTCGCCCTGAAAACCAAATGGTGTCAATGTGCGGTTGTAGGCGCCGCTTCGGGCAATGCCTGCTTTAAATAAATCACTATGAGCAAGTAGATTAGCGACCATAAATGCACCGTAAGAATGACCGGCAATCGCGATTCTGTCAGGATCCGCAATACCCTTATCAACCAGCACTTTAACCGCTGCTTCAGCACTATCAACTAATTGTTTTCTAAAAGTATCATTGGGCAAATCGTCGTCGGCACCGATAATCGGCATTTTGGGATCATCAAAAACAGCAAACCCTTGAGCTAAATGGGGCAGAGGTCCCCAATAGCTAACTCGAACAAATTCATACGGAGAATCTGTTACCTGGCTGGCAACACTCTTATCTTTGTATTCTAGCGGGTAGGCCCACATTAATACGGGCAGACGCCCTTGCTTTTCGTCATAATTTGGCGGAAGGTAAAGTGTACCGCTTAACTCAACGCCGTCTTTTCGTTTATATTTTATCAGCTCTTTTTTGATCCCTTTGAAGGCTGGTGAGGGGTGTGGGAACTGGGTGAATTGTGAAAGTTTTTTATTCTTGATATCACGAATAAAAAAGTTGGGTTGCTCAGATTGTGATTCGCGTAAGGTCAAAACCTTTGTCGCATCATCACTAATGGTAACAACCACTCTTTCATAATAAGGAGCTTCCGATTTCCATAAACGCTTCTTTTTTTGAGAGGAAAAGTCATATTCATCCATGAAAGGAATGTTGCCTTTCGGAGACGCGCCTCGACCGGTTAATAAAACCTTATTGTTATTACCTTGTACCTTGATTACATCTACGCCAAATTGATTTTTATGATAAACAAATCTTCCCGGATCTTTGTATCGGTCGTTATAAGAACGCTGCTCGAATATCACTTTTTCGGCATTCGGATTATCTGGAGAAAACTTCCAGGCGCGATATTGCCTGTCACTAAAGCGCCAATCGCTAATAATCGCGAAATCTTTGTTTCCCCATTCAATTCCCGCATAGCGCCGTTCGACTTTTTGTAGTAGCTCCGCGGGTTTAGTGAAAGGCGCCTTCCAAGTATGGACGGAATCATGAAATGCGACTGACTTTTTCATATCCCCGCCATCAAGGGCTTCGGCCCAAACGAGCGTTGCTGCTTTATCTGATCGCCAGGCGATACTTCGCCGTCCTTCTCTAACGGAGTCAAAACCTTTAGGTATGTTTTCACCTGATGGTAAGTTAGCAACCTGTTTAACCAGTTTGCCTTGAGTGTCCCAAACTTCGGTAAGTAAGGGAAAACGATAGGCTGGAACCAGGTATGAAAATGGTTTTTGGTATTGGGCCACCAAAAGATATTTTCCATTGGGAGATTGTTCATAAGAACGAAACATGCCTGGTTTACCCAATTTTTTTACTTTTCCTTTCAGGCTAATTTCAGCGATCTGTGAAGTCGCCAAAAATTCAAACAGTGCTTCGTCTTGAGGGGTTTTTAATAAGTTTGAATAGGTTCTTACAGCAGCTTTTTGTCCACTGGTGATTTGAATAACCGGTTCAATATTTTCGAGTGATGCTTTGGGTTTCTGATTTGCGCTACTTACTGTAACTCTTGTATAAAAACCTTTTGAATTACGCTTCCAGCGATATTTGCTGCCACCTAAAGATGCGTTGATATAGGATTTGGAAACCCGTTTAACTTTTTTCTTTTTGAGGTTGTAATTCCATAGGCTAAGTCCTTTGCTATTTTCGAGAACAAATGCTAGGTTCTTTGAGTCTGGAGAAAAAGATACATTCATGATTTTGCCTTTTGGCAAATCGTTCAGTACAACTTTACCATCACCCTGAAGTTGTCTTAATGTTATTCCTGTATAACCACGCGAGCGGCTAGGTGCAAAGATCGCCGAGTTTATTTTTAGTCCCGCCAGCTTTTCTTCGGGCTGCGCCAGCTCGCTGATACTGGGAGCGCCAGGACGTTGCAACAGCGCAACCCAAACCTTGTCCGGCGAAATTGTGGCACCAGGTCTTCTAGGAGCATCGACCAGGTCAGCCATTAGTTTAGGGGGGTTTTGATAGCCTGAATCAGCGAGAACAAGCCCACTTAAACAAGCTAGCAGTGTCAGGGTCAGTAATTTTTTCAAGTCGAATTCTCCCTATTTAATGTTGTTTTTGTATTTTCAAAGTAGGCTTTGCTACGATAATTTGTCGTTGTGCGATAGAAACCATGTTGTAAACTAACATTTTAGAGCTAATTCAACCAAGTAAAAATTGACACATTCAGTTGACAGTGAAATGGTCATCCAATGACTTCAGTATCAAATTTTTAATGTGTGAATCTCAAATATATATGGCAAGCAACTCAAACAAAACGAGGCTTGAGTTTTCAAATTAACGATCAGTCAATATAGGTAGCCGAAATGAGGATCATTTTTTCAGTCATAATGCTCGTAATCGGTTTGACCGCTTGCGTACCAACCTCCGGGGTATTCAATTATCCCCGTGGTGAGGGGGGGAAGGCTATGTCAATAAGTGGGACAACGCCGCCCATGAGTTTCGCTCATGATTTAGAAAGTGGGCATTATTTTGTCACCACAAATCCCTATGGTAACGCCGTTATATTAGATATCCGATTAACCAAATACGAAGTTGTTAAACTAAAATCGGGGATTGTTAAGTTGTCGAATGATGGCGTGAAATATGAAAAATTTATTTTTGAAGATTTACAGTTTTCGCCGCCGACAAATCCAAATTGCGGTTTTGCTAAATTGCTGGGATGTAATAATTTTTATCGATATACGGCTGAGTTGCGTCTAGGGAAAAACTCGACAATCAATATTCCTCAAAAAATTGGTGATAAAATTTGGATCATTCCTCCCCAGATTATTTATGATGATAAAGTTATAAAATTAGAAACTGTAGTCTTTGAGAACAAGAAAAAGTACTGGTTGACGCCATTGCTTTAAAGTATGAGCTAAAGTGTCTACGGGAATAGAGTTGTCAAGTCATGGACTTAACAAAATGGCGCGATGGAATGCTAAATGGATCGGTTGTTAAAATTTGGGACATTAACTTCATTTGAGACTTTTGCCTGGAAAATTTTGTAAGCGCTCAAACAAGGATTATTGGGAAAAACTACTGGGCTTTTAGCGGGTTCTTTTGTAGTATGTCGTCATTCTTCGAAGAGCACTAATTCTGGCCAGTTGTAGTCAAGTCTGCCAACCCACTCAATTAGCCAGATCAAATAAAATCAACCTGATGAAATTATGTTCTTCTCACAAGAATCGATTGTTAGTTTTGAAGCTGGGAAGGGGTTTGTAAGGGAAGTCAGATTCTTTATCAATTTGTTCGTTTATCTCTTCTGTTTAAAATTTAATCAAATATATTTAGACGGTTACCAGAGTAATGACCACGCAAGCGTACGGCTGTGGAGTTGATTTGGTTACCTGGTATTAATGTGATTAATTGAGTTTGTTCACACGATAGGAAAAGTATGAAATTAAAATATTTATTTGCCGCATTGGTATTGTTAATTGGCTTCAACACGAATGCGTTGGAACTAAAAACTCACCTCTACATTGGTGAAGAAATTTTGGCCGATCTCGAGGATGGAAAGGTAACCATTCAGCCATTTGGAGAGTTCGAAGTTGACTCTACCGTCGTTTCAAGGATTTTGGCGAACCGAGATTATTTTCTATTAGGAACGATTGGCCCTGATGTTTTGCCTGATTTTCTGGGAGGACAAATCACCGTCCATGCAGCACAAGGCGGATGGACTACCGATGATTGGTTATCCTATCTTTACAACGCATCGTGGTATGACAATTCAATGACTGCCTTTTATTATGGTTACCTGATGCACTCAGCGGCAGATGTTTTCAGTCATACCTATGTTAATAGTTATGCCGGCGATGTGTTCGATTTGACCGATGAGGATTTATTACAGGTCGAGCTACGTCACAAATTGTTAGAAATGTATATTGCCAAGCATCAACCGGCGAGACCTATCAGTACATCATGGAAAAATACTGTTAATGAGGTGGCGATTAAGAGTCGTCTATTAGACAGTCATCTGGTCGAAGCACAGTACCGCGCCTCTGGTACAGCAAAGTATCTTGCTTTAATGAAAGAATATGAAAACGAAGCCGCTCGACTTGCGCATCCAATCAACATTTTAAAATCATCGATCCATGCGGTCATCAATAAAAATATTGCGCGTCAACAGCACTACCAGGCGTTGATTGCTAGATACGATTCTGAGCATGGTGAGACGACGGAGCAAATTGCAGCACAACAAGCCATTATTGACTCTTTGACTCCGGTTGCTGAATTTGCAGTTTGCGAATTTATTTACAATCAAGATGAGTGGGGATTATTGGCTGATGGTTCTTGGGGAATTGTTAAAACCAAACATGAAATACAAACTGAAAAGCGCGCGCTAGGATTATGCCGATGGAAATCTGAAGTCGATCAGGCAATTTTAGGCATACAAGATGCGGAGGAACTGATCAGAGATCTCGAACAAGCCCTCGCTAACTTTTTCGAAAATAATCCTGATTTAGCTGAGGCGGCAAGAGCACTCGGACTACCGGAAATGACACGTAGTGAAGCAGCTGAAGCGCTTGTTTTAGTTGCAGCACTGATAGTATTCGGCGAAGAACTTGACTTAAAAACCATTGCTCTTAATGCGGCTTTCACCAGATACCGAAGTTACATTGTGAGAAAGGCCGGTCAAGAGTATATAAAAGCCAATATCCAGACTGCGGCAAATATTGTTGACCAAAAAGGACTTGTCGAGACAGTCAAACCGATAGCTGATTGGCTTGCTTGCTATGGCCCGGTTTATACCGGTGAAGCAGGCGCGGTATCTCCTGCAGTTTGTGAAGTTAAAGAAGGATTAGATGAGCTTAGTGATCGACTTCAAGATGAATTGAAAGACTTAGTCAGTGACGAAGAACTACTTAATCTTTATCACTCTTATCAGGCATTTCAGAATGATGTAAAGGCACTAGCTGTCAGGTTAGGCAAAGATATCGTCAAAGAGATACTGACTGATGAACAAAAAGAAATGATCGGCTGGTTAACAAATCATGTTTCAGATGCGTCCTTAACTGCGGCATTTTCCGGCGAAGGAAACAGTGCTCGCTTACTCAAAATTACTGATATCGTAGAGCGAGTTAAAGGGGATATGTATTTACGAGGAGATGGTTCTTTTGATCCACAAAAATTTGCGCCGATATTCAATTCTATGCAATTGTCCAAAATCGCATTTTTAGGCTCATTGGAAATGCAGCGCTTAGGTAAGCTGGCAGGTGTGAATATTATTTACGGTCAAGAATATTATAACTACAGGGGGATTTTTAATATTCTCCATTCCTGGATAGGTAATCTTGACGGTAATCATCAATGGATGGCTGTATCACCTAAACTACCTCGTCAGGCAGGATTTGACGATCCGCGAGAGTCGTATGATCGTGTATTCAGTCAAAATGGTGGTTTGATACTTTGGAATAATGCGAATGGCCGAGAAAAGATCTTTGAAAAACTTTTTATTGGTCCAATTGCACCAGGCATCGAATCTCCTGATCTGATCGGTGAGTCCAATATCTTGCCGTCATATTATGAAAGCCGAAATTGTTATAGCGATCCATTCCAGACTCAAGGTGAAGGTTTTGAGCAGTGCACCCCACTTGCGGCATGGTTAATTCCGATACTTCATGTTCTAAATTAGTCAATTAGACGACAGGCTCAGTCTTAAGAGGCGCTGAGTCTGTCATAGTATTCTTTCTCGAACAGTATTCTTTCTCAAACAGTATCCTTTCTCAAACAGTATTACTTTCTATGGCTGGAGCATCGCTCGTCGGTATTTACTGGATTTAACTGAAATCTATTCCAGCTGAGAAATCTCCCATTTTCCAATCACAAACGAATGCCTGAATATCGAGTCAATTAAACGACTTTTAATGTCGTATTTTTAACTAACCTGAATTCTGGATAAGAAGAGCTCAGGTTAATTAATTAAAATTTTTTGGACGATTAAATTTCTGGTACGTCTTATAGCTATCACTAGGTGTCAGTTTTAACTCAAGTATCGCCAAGTGATGCTAATTTTTATCAATAACTAGGATTGAGGTGAAAAATGAATATTGGAAAGTTTGTTAGTCATCCAGGGGATGGGATAAGGAAAACTCTGGCATCGGCTATTTTAGTTTTTGCGTGTGCAGCGTCTAATGTGTCTGCTGCGCCGTCTGCCGGTCAGATGCTTGATGATTTGGGGCTATATTATGATTATGATGATTATCCTACCGACGACCAGGCAAAATACGCGATGGAGTTACAGCGGAGAATTGCCGCCGATACACCATTTTTGTATACCAGTGTTTTAGGAACTCACAACAGTTACAATTCATCAAAATATGGGATACCGGTATCTTCACTGAATCAAACCGGACAGCATAAAATAAGTGTCAGAGATCAAATTGATCTTGGAGCTGAATGGATTGAACTGGACTATTACAACGATGGTGGAAATCTTGAGTTTTGCCATTCTGAATGGAATTGCATTCGTGGTCGAGAGGTCAAGTTGGCGACAATATTTATCGAGTTGAACGAGTGGGCGAAAGATCAAGATACCTACGACACTGAACGAGTTGTGATGGTTCACGTAGAAAATCTTAACGGAGATAGTGGTAGTGACGGAACAAAGTTTTTCGAGAATTTACGTGATAGAGTCGATATTAGTAAATATGTTTATACGCCTCTAGATTATGAAGCTGATTTTCCTCATGGGCGTGAATATGAAGGGCGAGAAAATGGCGATAACGTCAGGATCAATCTGCCAACAAAAGAAATCACCAAGCAGGTTATTCGTGATCGTGGAAAGCGATTTGTTTTCTTTATGTCTAGTGGTAAACCAGGCTCTGGCAATGAACTCTGGGACGGCGTATTTTGGCATCGGGGCGGCCTGCAAACTAACGCGAGTTGCGACAACAAAGAAGCCCATGATGATTGGGTCAATAAACAGAATGTAGTTGAGTATTGTGGACCACCAGGACCAAGCAATACCGACGGTAAATTTCGTAACAGCGATGCTTTGTGGACCTTCAGTACTTCACAACCGAATGGAGACGGTAGTTGTGTGGTTATCGACGACAATGGTGCCTGGTATGATCGATCTTGCTCTAATACCTATGCAATTGCGTGCCGGCGAAATCTCTGGAACACCGATCATTACCTATTTCCAAACGAACATGATAAAGATAGTTACGCCGAGATTTGGGATGTTGTTACAGCTGCTGATGGCGGAGCGACTTTCAGCGGAACTCAGGACGAAGGAGATGAAATATGTCAGGCGGCAAAAGGCGAAGGTTGGCATCACAATGTTCCCCGGAATGCTATGGAAAGCCAGGTAGTTGTTGATTTGTTAGCAGAGAAAAATCTCAGCGCAGCCTGGGTAGCCTACACAGACCATAATGAAGACGGTATCTTTAAGGTCGATACTGTTGCAGCGGCAAATGATCCTTACTTCGGTAAATATGGTCATGGTAGCTATTTCTCTGTTCATGTGAACTCACCTAAAATGAAAGTAAAAATAAAGAGCGTGAGCCATACCGGTAGCTGTACCGATAACATTAGTGCAACTGGTGGAGAAGTGGCTATTTCTGCACAAACCGAATTGCTGATAAATGTTAATAATTGTCAGGATGAATCGGGAGCTGACAAGTGGAACTGGTCCGTTGAAGTTGACAAGAATGGTACCAAGAAAACTTATACACTCCAGGTCAGAAGTGATGGTAGAGTAAAAGTTTCTGGAAACGGTTTGAGCGATACTGCGTCAAATGGTGAAACAAAAACGGTGAATAGTGGTCATGCGAAGTTCAAGTTAATATCCGCTGACTGGCCATCAAGTTATGACGGTGTTGGATTTATTGTGAAGGAGCCTTAGGAAAGATAGTCGACATATAGAATTGTGAATAATGAGACCGGATTTAGTGAAAAATAAGCTTAAGTTTTGCTAAATCTGGCTCTCGAATCTTTGAGTGAAAAAAGCAATTTTTTAAAAGTGAATTTTGGTTGATTCAATATTTTAGTACGAGTGATATTATCCCAACAGGTTGGTTATCTATGTTCGAGTTTCAAGTAGGTTCAAGGAATTACAGACAAAAGCTGGCAACTCTTACCCATTCTTCAAATTTTAAAAACCAGTTCAATTGAAGTTAACGCAAAAGGTGTTCAAATATTGAGGCCAGGCCTACTTCAATTATCCATTTCAGGTATTTTTTGTTGGCATTTCGGTAATATTTTACTCGGCTCAATCAAACGAAAGAGCTTTAATTGTGCATCAATATTATCACCATATTCGTCAAACCTTATTGAACCACTAATACCGACAAAATGTAGTTGTTTGTGTTTCTTCAATAATGGAATAAGTTGAGGGTAGTCTTTCTTTGTAATTGTCTTTCCTGAAGCTGTCAGCAGTTTTACTGCCCGCGAAAAATTAATTCCCATTTCATATTCGATTGTTTTAGCGAAGGCAAATAGCATCACCATGTCATAAATGTAGGTTGCGTCATAATCAAGGCTGTCTGTATTCAGAAGTTTTCGAATCTGATTTTCAATATCTAGATTAGCGGTTGGCGCAGGTATGATATATTGAACGCACTTTTTCACTTTATCTAATTTTGTATCGCTGACTATTTCTGCTCGCATCGTATCGCCAAGAAAAATCGTTGGCAACGGACCGCGCCACAAGGCTTCGATTTTCTGTAAAAATGCTTTGATTTGAATGACAGGTAAGGTGATTATTATCGCCGTTGGATTCGATTTCCTGATCATGTTCATTTCATGCTGTAAATCCATGTAGGCTATGTCTGCCAAGGGGGTTAGTCGAAGTTCTCCAGTCACCTTGCCATTATATCGCTCGATACCGAGTTTGATGCCATCAAGAATTTCATTGCTGTATAAGTCGCGACCGGCGACGACATATACTCTTTTTAATCGGTTAAGGGAGTCTAGATGATCAAGAATATAATTAACCTGTTGTCGGTTACTGGGCACCAGTCGCCAATAAAGATCGATACCTGGAAGTTGATTAATCTGATTTGCTGTCGCAGTTGAAGTGATAGCAGGAATATTAAGCGGGATCGCAACCTGCCTTAAAACTTCATAAGAATTATCCGAAGTGACAGGCCCAAGAATTGCTTCAACTCGATGAAGTTCAATCATCTTTTTAGCGAGCTTTACCGAGCGATCTGGGGAATGATGATCGTCACCTCGCAAAACTGTGAGAGGGCGTCCACCAATTCCTCCCATTGAATTAATTTCGCTGACTGCCAGATCAATTGCTGCTACCTGAACCGCAGAGTATTTTGCGCTAATACTTAAGCCAGCCAAAAAGCCAAAATTGATCGAGTTTGCAGTGGTTGGTTGCGAGTCTGATTGAAATATTCCAAGGTCTTGTTTAACGCCTTTGTTCGTTGGAATCGCCATGAGCTCTTTTAGGCTAATCGATAATAAGTCTCTCTCTTTGGCATGAAGGGGCGCAGAGAAAAACAATACTAAGTAAGCGACAATGACCAGGAACTTTTGCATCAAAATTGGCGTTTCGTTGTTCGTTGTCGATAGTGACGAGTGAGTGGACATAGCATGTGATTTACCTTGCCAGTATATTTAATTGAATTTTAGCTAATTTCAGCATGGTGACGAACGGACTGCTTAATAAATTTTAATTGATTGGTGAGACTTTCACTACTGATGCTCCTCTAACAGTTTATATAATGCTTCTAGCACCCGAGTTAAGTTGGAATCAAGGTGTGCCGTGTTTTTAGCACTTTCCTGTAACTTGTTAGAAGTATCTGAAGCTAGCGCCATTAGCTTTATTTCTTGATCT
Source organism: Aliikangiella coralliicola (assembly GCF_007004725.1). GTDB lineage: Bacteria > Pseudomonadota > Gammaproteobacteria > Enterobacterales > Kangiellaceae > Aliikangiella > Aliikangiella coralliicola. The sequence continues at coordinate 409,356 of NZ_ML660161.1, forward strand.
TCATCTAAGCTTAAAGAAAAGAGTATGCCTTGCAGATTAGCAATCATGCCATTCATTTCATCATTAATGTTGCCCGTGTGTAACTGAATTTTTTCTTTTACGTATGCTACTTTCTGCTCAGTAAGTTGTATCACTTGCTTTAACACTTCTACTTTATGATTTTCCAATGCTTGCTTCATTTTTAAGCTTTCCAATCTTTTGTCAGCAATGTCTGCCAAAATTGCCAGATGATCTTTGAAGCGTCCGTAACGGCTTTCGTCATCTAGTGGCATATTCTTGACCAGAAAAATGAAGTTTTTACTTAGAATGATTGTCCTAATTCCTGAATTGGTAATTCGTTCCTTAGCCATACGGAATTTTTCCAAGAGTTTTGCTTCAATGCTATTCTCTTTGCATCCGACAAAAAGTGGTGAGTCTCCAAAGATTAACACAGAAACATTGAGTTTGAATGCGTTCATGATATCGACTATTGCCAAACCAACTTTTTCCTCAGTGTCTAGCTCCTGTAGTCGTTTAACAAATTGTATAACCTGACCTAATTCGCTTCCTGAAGTCATGGCCTCAACAGCTACCTGAACCGCGCCTGAGGCGTTTTCCCTGGCAGTTTTTAGCTCTTTACCTTTGTGGAGAATACTCTCTATTTTGTTACTCAACTGTTCAAAGTCGACGGGTTTGGTAACGAAGTCATCAGCTCCGGCCTCAAAACCGGCAAGGCGCTCTTCTGTGCTGTCCATACCTGAAACAAATATGACCGGCAATGAACTGGTACGACTGTTTTTCCTGAGCTCAATACAAACTTCATACCCGGACTTTCCCGGCATATTAATATCCAGCAGTACCAGGCTTGGTGGGCTTTCTGCAATGGCACTTAAACATGCTTCTCCCGAATCAGCTTCTGCGACTGAATAATTATCCTCAAGCAGACCTTTTAATAGCATACGATTTTCCTGAGAATCGTCCGTGATCAAAATTGAATCAGTCGTCATAGTGTTAAAGCCGGTTATTTGATGTGAGATAAAATATTATTTGCCCATCGCTGGGCTTCTATACTTAAGATGGCGACTCGACCATTATCCTTGGGTGATAGTTCGCCGAGTTTAATGAAGTTGGCATTCTCGACCGCTTCTGATATCGACAAAATATTTCCTAGCTTTCCTTTTTTATCGATGATGGCCTCGATGATTTCGGTTGAAAGCCCAACTTGTTCCAATAGCCAGTTTTTATCGGCTCTCATGACAAGGTCAATATTAGAAAAAAGCCCAACTGTAAAGCAGGTATCAGCAGTTATGTCAGGTTCGTCTTGAGCAATTAGTTCGCATAGCTTAGCTCTTTCTAACACAACTCTGAAAAGCTCTAAAGGACATTTTTCCTGGCTAGAGAGTGTCATTACCATGATCCACTGCTTAACTGTCTTTAATCCGAGATAAACCACAGCCTCTTGAATATTTTCAACTTTTCTTGGTAACCGGCAAAGCGGGCTATTAACAATTTTTAGCAGTTGATAGCTGATTTTAATATCGTGGGATACTAGTTCGCTGATGTGTTTTATCGTTACGCCTTCTTGTTGTATGGCTGCGAGTAAACGTAATGCGCTCTGACCGGTAGAGCTAGGTTTTTTACCAAAAACCATCTCGGGCTTTTTTAGAAAAAAGCCTTGAAATAATGTGGCGCCGGATCTCTGACATTCCTTTAGTACGCTCTCACTTTCGACCTTCTCAGCGAGCAATATAGGCGTATTTTTTTTGCCTAGTGATTTCGCAAGATTTTTAAACAGCGCGTTTATTTCCTCTATATCAACATTAAGGACATCGACTTTAACCAGGTCCATCAGTGGTAACAGTTTTTCGACTTTTAACGAGCAATTATAATCGTCGATAGCGAAGGTATATCCTTGGTGTTTCAATTCAGAAATTCGAATTAATAGCTCGTCATCGACATCGACATCTTCCAAAATTTCAATCACGACACGCTCTGGTGGAAGCGGGAAAAAAATATCAGAAATGAGCAGCTCTTTGGTTAAGTTAATAAAAATCTTGACGTAAGTATTGTGAACATTTTCAAACAGGCCACTGCAGTAATTCATTAATAATTTCAATGTTGCTGAGCTAGGATCATCGATGGTCGCATTATTATCATTGCTATCTCGATAAAGAATCTCATAACCGTATAAATTCATCTGATTGTCATAGATGGGTTGTCTCGCGAATAGCGCATCTGTTGATGATTGTGGCATTGACACCTCTTGACCAGAGTCGATTCTAGTTTAAGTAGAATGAAGTTTTGGCGATGATCTTTTAGGGGATACTTTTAGAATAGCAGTTAATTCAAAAAAGATGGATTAAAACAGAGAAGCTCAACTATTTCTGTTCTTATTTATTTCTATATGAGATTTTAAAGGCTCGGTAATGAACCTGACTCATTCGGGTAATTATCAATTGTTGCTTTATCAACGAATTGTAAGTTGGGGTTGCTTCTTCACCTTTATAAATCACGTCTATGAAATAGGAGATTTGCTAGCCTGTCGAGTTATAGCCTGCAAGAAATACTGGTGGGGAGCTTGAGTCCTTTATTGATGACGAGTTGAGTGTCAGGTTGAGAAGGGGTAAAGTACAATCCATTGTGCTAGCGCTCAGATGTCAATTCTGAGCTCCTGGGAGAGCCGAATCTTATGTATGAACTTTTCATTAGCAGCTTTGTGACTTTTTTTGTGGTGATCGATCCATTGGGGATTGCACCGATCTTTGCAGTAATGACTGAAGGTGCGAGTGCTTCATTTAAACGCTCAATGATTATTAAGTCAGTAATAACCGGTTCAATTATTCTGCTGTTATTTGCGTTTGTTGGTAATGCTCTGCTGTCTGCGCTGGGAATTAGTTTATTAGCTTTTAAGACCGCGGGAGGGGTATTACTTTTCTTGATTGCTCTGGATATGGTTTTTGAAAAAAGGACTGAAAGACGAGAAAAGGCATCAGCGGAATTTTCTCACGAAGCCAGCGATGACGGAACGGTAGTAAATTCCGATGACGAGTATGACGACATATCTGTTTTTCCGATGGCAATTCCATTTATGGCAGGCCCTGGGAGCATTGCTTATATTATGTTGTTGATGAGCAACCATTCCGAGAACCTGCAAGAGCAAGGGGTCGTTATTGGCTCAATGTTATCCGTGCTGTTACTGACCGTTATGATTCTGTTAGCGGCAACAAAAATCATTGCTATGATGGGGCAGACAGTCGCCAACGCCATCACTCGAATTCTCGGTGTATTACTTGCTGCACTGGCTACTCAATATATGTTTGATGGAATAAAAGGTGCCTTCTTGTAATGGAAGTTTCTATGAATCACATTACTGAATGCTTTGAGAAAGAAAGATGAGTCATTCAAATAATTTGAGCGCCATTAAACTCACTCATCGGATTGCCGCTGAAGAAGACATTCCGAAAATCATCGCGCTCATGCAAGCTTCGATCGAATTTAATATGAAATCATTTCTTTCTCAATCTGAAATTGAAGCTGCGAAAGAAACTATGGGGGTTGACCGAACTTTGATTGAAGACGAAACGTATTTTGTGATCGAGACGTTACATCAAAATGAAACCGTGATGGTCGGCTGTGGTGGCTGGGGAAAGCGTAAAACGCTTTATGGCGGTGATCATACTAAAGGACGAGACGATAGTTTTAGTGATCCGACTAAAGACGCAGCAAGAATTAGAGCTATGTACACGCACCCTGATTGGACGCGTCTTGGTATCGGGACACTATTATTAGAGTTGGGAGAAAATGCCGCTCGTGATGTTGGGTTTAAGTTAATTGAGCTTGGCTCAACCTTGGCTGGCGAACCCTTGTACTATAAACGCGGTTACCGAGAAGTGAGCCGAGAAACACAGATTGCTGACAATGGAGCTGAAAATATTATCATTAAAATGGCGAAAAAACTTTAGCCTACTAAAAAGTAAATTGATGGAGATTTATCAGTGAAAAACACCAGTTAATAACTGGCGGAGAACATTTGTTTCAATTTCTTTTTTATCCAGATCTCAGCTATCAAAATAATAAACTACTTTTTTTCTCTTGTTGCTGAAACCAGCGTTCGAAAAATCCAATGCAATGTGAAAGCTTAGGCGGCGCGAACTGTCTTGCCGGATATAATGCATAAAGCGTCAACTTAGGTTTGTTAACATTGGCTAAAACTTCAACTACCGTGCCTTTTTTGAGATCATAATCGCAGACGAAGTCAGGAATAAATCCCACGCCTAATCCTTGTCGGATAAGCTCCATCATAAAAGGTGTGCTGTTTACTTTTAGTCTGCCGCTGACCTCGACACCATCGCCCAGCGGCCAATAATTCTTACCGCGAAAATAACTATAGACCAAGCAGTTGTGCTGGATGAGGTCGTCCGGTTGGTTAATATTTGGGTTGGACTCAAAATAATCGGCGGCAACGCAAACATGATAACTAAATTGTGTTAATGGTTTTCCCACATAACTTGAATCGAAGCGGGTACTTGAGGCACGAAAGCCAACATCAAAGCCTTGCTTCACCAGATCAAGTGGCTCATCGCTTAAGTGAATGTCTAATTCAATGTCTGGGTACTCGCGCATAAACGCGGCAAATAACAATGATAGATCGGTCAGGCCCAATGCCATAGGCGCATTGATTCTGAGTTTGCCCTTAGGTTGATGTTGATGATCTTGAACATAACTATCGGCATCATCTAATTTCATTAATATTTCACGGCATCGCTCCAGGTATCCAGAACCGACCTGGGTAAGTTGAATATTCCGTGTTGAACGGTGGAGCAAACGTGCACCAATATCTTCTTCAAGACGGCTAATTTCCTTGCTAATCATCGATTTTGAGAGGTTTCGCTCTTCCGCCAAACGAGTAAAGCTTCCTACCTCTGCAAGTCTAACAAAGAGTTCCATTGCTCGTAGCTTGTCCATTATTGTTCTCAATTTGTAAACATATGGTTTCCAAAGTTTCCATATATCAAACAGAGTGTCAAGCCTACAATAGTTACTCCAGTTCAGTTAGTACGAACAGGCCAGGTTTTGAAGGCCTATTTAAAAGTGATAAAAACGAGGAGATTATTAATATGTACACACTTTATTTTTCGCCCGGCACATGTGCTCTGGCAACCCACGCTATTCTTAATGAATTGGGACAAACTGTTAAAATCGTTGATCGAGCCAACGCAGAAAATTTTGAAAAGTTGAATCCAGTTGGCGCCGTTCCTGTTTTAAAAGATGGCGACTTAGTACTAACAGAAGGTGCCGCCATTTTGCTTCATTTACTGGATAAGCACCCAAATCCTTTGTTACCTAAAGAAGGCATTGACCGCTCCACGGCTTTAAGTGACATGTTATTTGCCAACGCAACCATGCATCCAGCTTACGGTCGATTATTTTTTGTGAGTCAACTCAATATTGATAGTAAAACTAAACAGACAGTTTTGGAGGCCGCAGCGGGGGCGATTAATGCACTCTGGCAAGTGGTAGAGGCGCGACTGCAGACTCAATCATTCCTGGGTGGTGAAACTCCTTCACCCGCGGATTTTTTGTTAGCGGTTTATTCATCCTGGGGCGGCGCTTTTCCGGTCGACATTAAAATTGGTCCTCAAGGTCGACAAATGATCGAAGCAATTCAATCTCGTCCTGGCTATCAACTTGCTCTTAATGAGCAGCAGTCAAAAGCGGCTGCTTAGCAGGAAATCAGTTATGCAAAATGAAATCACCTACATCGATGACACACAGGTCATTACGTCAATTTTGAAGGACTATTTTGACGGATTGTACGAAGCTGATGTTAAGAAACTAAGGGCAATTTTTCATTCTGATGTTTATCTAAAAGCACCGAATCTTAGACGGAGTTTAACAGAATGGCTTGACCTGGTTGCTAGCAGGCCGGTACCGAAACAGGAAAAAGAACTTTACCGATTTAACATTCTCTCTATAGAAGTTATCGGCGAGCAAGCAATGGCCAAAGTAGAGTGTCCTATTCTGGATAACTTTTATATCGATTTTCTTGGTTTCCTGAAAGAGAACGGTGAGTGGAAAATTGTCAACAAAATGTATTGCTCTGTTTAATTTTAAAAGGGTAGTGATTACATCAATTTTTTAATTTTTATCAATTAAAGTAGCAATTAGTAACAGGAGTATCGATGCCATACGTCAATATCAAAGTCACCGATGAAGGTGTCACACGTGAGCAAAAACAAAAGTTAATTGAGGGAACCACGAAGCTTTTAGTTGATGTTCTAAATAAAGAGCCAAAGACCACTTTCGTCGTAATTGATGAAGTGAAAACGGATAATTGGGGGATTGGTTATGAAATGGTAACAGAGATTCGTAAAACACAAAATGAGTGAAGTTGCGGCAAGCTCTCTAGCTAGTCTTTATTACGCTTCGGAAGTTTTCCCCCGATTCTAAAATAAATCGGGGTTGAATATAGCTATATTTAATGCAGCTTACGATGGAGAGCTGATTAAGAAAACCATTAGTTCTTAATATTAAAGTCTCCATTTAAGTTGAGTGTATTGTAAGTCGCCGTCGCTGAGTACCAGCTAACGTTTTGACAGTTGTGGATGTAAGCTCTTATATGTCTTTTCGCAGTAAAGGCCGTTAATACTGCAGAATAAATTTTGTCATATTCAGGATGGTCTTTTCGTACGTAAATTTGGTTAGATTGAGTGCAACCTCCAGGGTTACCAAAGCTTCCATAAATCATAAAACCATTTCCACGTTCAATATCTATTTGGGATGGCACAGCCCAGTTTGTTCTCCCTCCAGCTAAAGCATTAGTAGATAAAATTACGATAAATAATACGAAAATCTTTTTCATTCATTTTGCTCCATATATTTCAATTTAATAATTATGAACTGGCATTCCAGGAGGTTCGTATTCTAGTCGTCTTGGTGAGTAAAATACCAGGAAGAAAAGGAAATAAAAACAGATTCCTGGATGATAGTAGCGTTAGATAGTGGTTTATGAAGTTACCATCAAATACGACTTAATGCTGATAGAGCTCGATGGAAGCATAGCGTTTTCTGGAGAGGATGGTGAACTCCTGAACATGAGCGAAACCGAAGAACGCTATTTTGAGTTTTATGCAGTCGACTTATTTGCTCGGCAAAAATTTGATGATGTGTTTTCGCGCTAGCTTTCGGCTCTTAACCTAATTTCTGTTTTCCCCATATTGTTAATGAATATCTAATATGATCGCCGTTGATAATTTCATGGAGTGTGCCGCTCGGTAATCTAAAACCAAGACCTTGATGTTCTGGAACTAATTCACCTTCGATCTTCAGGCGAGATTTGCCGTTATCGTCCAGACGAATAATCAATGTTTTATATCCATTAAAAGCACTATCAAAATGTGGTGTCGCTTGATGGTGAGGTTGAAACTCATGAATGCGAACTGCATTGATTTCAAACTCCGAAAACACTTCATCAACTTGAGCGCGAGTTGGATCATTTTCCTCCAAGCGTAGAATATTAAATTGAGTATTTTCTTTGCTGTAAAGGCTCGGTTTTTCCTCTGCCAAAAAACGCTCGATTAGCAAGTTACACAAATCCAGTGGAACCCTCACTCTTTCTAGTGGAGCGTTGAGGTCAAAAATAGCAAAATGTGCTTGAGTCATTTGATTCTCCCTTCAAATAGTTAATATATCTCAAATCATTATTCCAACTTCGATTGAACTGATTAGAGTCAACGTAGCTGAAGTACCATGATACTTTAGACACTCGGTTAAAAAAAAAGTTGTCCGTAAATAAAATTTTTACACTTTATAACAAAGTGACATGCTGGAAAAAGTTACATATCGGTGAGTAATAGAAACGCCGATTTTTTTGTTGAAATTCAGGTGCTTTTGCCAACTTGTAGCAATGAAGTGAAACTTCTTCTTGCCCGTGTTTGCAGCAAAAATGTCTATATTGCATCAATGTAAATATTACCGAGAAGCTTGTTTGCGGTTTTTTCCGCGTAAACCTGGTTTTTCTTGAATAAATCGAATCTATACTTTTTATGAAAAGTGATGGAAGCGTCAACTTTAAAATATCAACAATACCTCAGGCTGGAATACTTTTGTGAAATACTAGCTTTGATTTGAGTAAAGGGTTGAGAACTGTTAAATGGTTTTTTAATTGAGTTACTAAAAAGTCCACGTCTAAAATTTTCTTCTTCGAAATGTCCTTGGTGCTAATAAAAAATTGAATGTCCCGATATTTAACAAATTAGCACAGTATACCAGGGTTTAAGCTATTGACTTGAAAAAGAACAACGCTGTATATTGATTGACAGTTTTATTAAGCCTCGCCGAAAAAGTAATTTCTTATTGTTTGTCGCTTCGCGAACATCTACTTATCTGGAGTCATTTATGAAAAAAGTCGTCTGGCTATTAGGAATCGTTTTGCCAGTTTTATTCAGTCAAAATGCAAGAGCAATTTCTAATTCTGAAAAATTAAAATCATCGCTAATATTTGATTGCGACTATTACGTCGATAAAAGAAATAATTACGACTTAAGAAACTTGAAAAGTTGTGATGCTGCCAAAAATCATTGGCTTTCACATGGGGTGTACGAAGGAAGAAGATCAAGCCCGTTTTTTCATGTAAAAGATTACGTCGCTATGCATAGTGACCTGAAAAAAGCTTACGGCACAAACTATTATAAAATTGCGCTTCATTATTACAATCATGGTAAATCAGAGGGTAGAAAGACTCGGTGGGCATTAGAAAGTACAGTTTTCAATGCATCAGATTACAAGCACTTCAATGATGACTTGAAAATAAATGGGGTAGATATGAATGATGCTCAATTGAAAGACCATTGGGCAAGAGAAGGTGTTTTTGATGGACGACGTGCAAGCTTTACTTTTGACGTTCATGAATATGTCAGAATGTACAGCGATATAAGAGTTCATTCGGCAGTAGAAGACATTAACGCTACCGACTATCTTGTAGGAGTTAATCATTTTGCTAGAGCAGGATTTAAAGAAAGAAGAGGCGGAACTCGCTTTCTCAGAAAACCTTATTTCAATTGCGACGAGTACCGTCAGATAAATAAGGATTTATCAAATATGACTTGTCTTCAAGCCTCTAAACATTGGTTAAAATCTGGTTTAAGAGAGGGGCGAGTCGGGACTAGTGATTTTTCGATTAAAGAGTACTTAAATGACAATCCTAAGTTAAAACAACGGTTCGGAAGTCAATACTATATTGCGTGGCATTACTACATAAGGCACGGAGTTAAAAGTAACTTTTATGAAATTAATGAAGCCGGTGGGATTACTTTTAATGACTTAGAAAATTATTGGGTAAGCAACCTCACGCCGAGGCCTGAAACTGCTAAGTTCACAGATTCGAGAACAGTTATACAGTCTAAAATTAACTCTATAAAGAGTAATGAAGAAAACGAATACGGTGTTCTAAAGTTTACAGCGGGAGAGTATCAGTTGAATTGTGCACCTAACACATGGTGTCTAGAATTGAACACTGCCAATAAAATTTTACTAGAGGGAGAGATTGATCCATTTACAGGAGAAGTTTTAACCACCTTTGTGATTAAAAATGCGCAGTCGGGCGTTTTTTATTTAGAAGAATCGAAAGACGTTATCATCAAAAATATTAATATCGTATACGACACTGTTCCATTTATTCAAGGCACTATCACTGCTATAAATAAGGCAAACCGAACTTTTGAGTTAGCGCTAGACGCTGACTTAAAAAGTATGGGGGCTGACGATTTCACGCTTGTTGAAGATGATAAGGGCACTGCAACGACTGAAGATGATTTGAATAATATCATGTTTGGTTTTTTACTTGATGATAAACAGCCTACTAGAAAAAGAAAGACACGCAGTCATTATAGCGTTAAAGAAGTTTCGGAAAAGAGTTTTAATAAATTTGAAATAGAACTTGTTAACGACGAGCATATGGCTAATTTCAGTTCTGATGCGACCATAGGGAACAGGTTTGTGATGATTGAAAGGAATGATAAAAGACATGCTATTTATGTGCATGATTCCAGAGGGGGCAATGTGGAGTTTCATAATATCTCAATGGATGCATCACCTGGCCTATCTGTCATGTTACAAAGAAATGAAAAAACTGATTTCGTTTTTAATAATTTACAAATTAAACCTAAAAAAGAGAGTTGGTTTTTATCGACAAATGGGGATGGGATTCATGCGCAAAGTAATAGAGGAAAAATTATTCTTGCCAATTCATATTTTCAAGGGATGGCTGATGATGCGACTAATTTCTACGCTAATGAAATAAGAGTTAAAAAATTATTAGACACAACTTCGGAAGGAATCAAGACTCATATTTCTGCTTATCAGTTTGCCGTTGGGGATACAGTTCAGTTTTTATCCGAAGACAAATTTCTTATTGAAACTGTGGTGAAGAAAGTAAATCAAGAGTCGGGCACTGCTAATGATTATGTAATATTTGGAGAGATACCAAACGAAATAAAGCAAGATAATGTATTTTGTACTAATTCTGAAGAGTGCACAGTGGGTGACTTGCTAAAAAGGTATATTACCTATAACGTTGATCGTTCATCTACCAATAGTATCGTTCAAAATAATATTTTTGCGCCTAACAGGCGGTCTGGGGTTCTGGCGAAATCTGATGGCATTGCAATTAAAGATAATGTTTTTATGTTTACAGATGTTAATGCAATAAACCTTTCTTCAGACAGTACAGAAGGCCCATTAATAAAATCAGCGACTATCGAAGGTAATAAAATGGGGGTTGGCCAAGTGATGACTAAATCTGAAAGCATAAAAGTAGTCATGCCTTTTTCCAATAACAGTAGTTTTAAGAAAGTTGATATTACCAATAATGAAATTTCAAACTGTACGATAGAGTGTATTAAATTTGAAAAAAGGCATTCTGATTGTGTTAGCAATAATCTCTTTACGTTTAATAATGGCTATAGTCGATTAGATTGGAATGAGCCCGATGAAAGTAGGTTAGTAGTAAAAGGAACCACATGTGTGGATGAAAATCGCTTTTATGATGATCGGCCCCAAATTTACGATACGCATTAAACCTTAAAACCAGAAGGCTCCATAGATTAATTTCATCAATTGACAGCTTGGCTAGTCATTTACCGAAAGTTTAAAAGTCCAGTGGAGCTAATCTTGAAGAAGTGTAGATGGCGGTAAAAATACTTGAATCACACAATGACTAATCTAAATAATTTTTTGGTCTATCAACGAGTGATATTTAATTTTATCGAGCAAGGGAAGCGAAGCTTATATAAGTGGGGAGGGTTTGGAGTTGTTTAACTAATTAGAGAAAGCAGGTTGAGATTAAAAAGTGTCATTGAAATATAGAACTCAATGGCATTTTGTCACTGAAGTCATACTGATTTTATAAGTGTTTGAGTTAGTGTTTGGTCGTCGCGAAATTATAGAGATTAAATTCTTTAGAACAAATATTCTAAATCGCGATGTTTCGTTTAATTCTTAATTCAAACAAAGGACAAATAATGAGAAAGAACTTTAAGTTAGCGTCTATCGCTGCAACTCTGATTTTTATCTCTTCCACTGCATTTGCTGGAAGTTATGTTTATAAAACTTCTTACGGTACGACTAAAGCTCAAGCGGTGGCAGGACTTGTTGGAAGTGGTTATACAGTATCGAGATGTTATAGTCCGGGTATGGGACCACCATGGGCGTGTGATGGATATAAACGAGTGAATTGATTTGATGTTGTTGATGTGAGAACCCTGCGACCTGATGGAGTAGGGTTCTGAACTTTGGTTACTTATGATTAATTATATGACGTTAAGCATTGCTGAGTAATTTTTCATAGCCGGTAAATTCGTTTTTCCAATCTGCATAGCAGCCAACTAGATTACAATTCGGACAACGGCAGCCAATAAATAGCCAATGAACATCATCTGACAATCCATGTTCGTGGGAATATAACTTAACTCCGACAGTAAGTTCGAACGGTTGAGATCCACATGTGCAGACGGCTTGATAAAACTCTGTATCTTCTAGATATTCTTCGCCGTCTAGCATTACATGTTCATTTTTACAGACAGTACAAATTCTTGTCGCCACACATTCGTCATCATCAATGTACAAGTCAAATAACCTTCCACCACATTTGCACGCTACGTTTTTAAAGTGATGAATTTCATAGCCATGAGATTTTGCATAATCACTTAGCTCCAACCTGATGTCCGCTTGGCAAGTTCCAAAACTTTCATTTTCCTTTTTTCTGATAGTCATAATTTCCCTCAAGTGTTTAACAGATAGTTAAACAGTAATAATTTGTTAGCCGCATACTTACTCTAAGTATTTTCAACTTACTAATAATCAACAGTCTAAAGATTTATCTCCAGTCTTCAACATAAATCATACGAGCGGACCAAAACAAAAAATATTTAGTTGCACTATCAATGGAAACAAATCTGTTTAATATCTAGGAAGAATTAAGCTAACGCAATAAGGCTACAAGAAATGAAATGGTGCCCAGAAGAGGACTTGAACCTCCACGGCCCGAAGGCCACCAGCACCTGAAGCTGGCGTGTCTACCAATTTCACCATCTGGGCATGCGTGTTTTGACGCGGATGAACTATACTTTCAGAAACAGTCAGTGTCAATTGTCTATTGAGTGGTTGTTTTACTACCTTTTATCCTTTGATTTTTCGATAACTGGTTTGGCCTGCGGGCTGGTGTGGTTGGTCCACTTATCGGAATCCTGATGTGGATCGTCAATTGAAGGTGTACCGCGGGCTGATATGTCGACGCAGCATGGATATCTTGGTATTATTTGTTTAAAAAATAAACGATAAATCTTGTTCAATTAAGTAATTTCCAAAGAGAGATAGTAATTTCTGATGCCTCGCAGGATGTTTGCTCAAAACATTGTGGTTTTATACGTAGCCTTATGTAGTGGGCTGTTAATATTTGCATCGTCGGCAAATGCATCTGAACTTGAAGGTATCATCTTAGAAAATAGTCAAAATGAGCCTTCGAAAGTGGTGGAGGCGCTCAAAAAAGCCGACCGAACTGATTACTCAAAGCTATCACCTGAATTACTGGTTAAGGCCAGTTATGCAACCGCAATTAGCGTCGATATTCCATTAACCATTACTCTTACCGATCTCCTGTTAGCAAAAGCAGACTTACTGGAAAGTGATCGGTTGAAGGGGCAAGCGTATTACAATCGTGGCGCTGCTTATGCTAGCTCTGGCACTCATGATCTAGCACTTGACTCATTTTTGCTCGCGCTGGCAAGTTTTGAGAGTGATGCCGACGAAAAAGATGTCGCCAGAATTAAGGCGGCGCTAGCGATAATGTACGTTGAGATTGGTGAATACGAGTTAGCCAAACCCTATTTCAAAGAAGCATTAGAATCACACAAGTCGCGTAATGATGTTTTGAATATGGCCATCGTGATGCAAAACCGAGGCTTTATGAAAATTTTACTCGGCGAGTTTATCGAAGCCCGCAAAGATTTGTTATTGTCTTTAGAGTATTCGAAATCAGTTAACTTTAAACCAAGTTTACCAATTTTATATAAAAATCTTGGTAAGGTTGAAGCAGAGCAAGGTAACCCTGAACTGGCATTAAGTTATCTTGATCAAGCTTTGCAAGAGTCGAATAAAACTGATCTCGAACATCATCAAAGTGAAATCATGCGAGAAATTTCCAGGTTACAATTGAAGAATGGTTTTTTAGAAAAGTCTCGTAGCAGTATCGTTAAGTCAATAGAAATTGGTGAGAAGTATGACCTTTTAAAACAATTGAAAGATAGCTACTTATTCCTCGCAGAATTAGAAGTTGTATTCGGCAATTATAAAGCGGCCTATCTTGCGAAAGAAAAAGCGTCAGTTTATTCCGAAAAAATGGGAGACTCTCGTATTGCCGCTAACTTATCACGCTTAGATCGCTACACTGCAACGCTAAAAGAACAAAATAAACGGCTCGTTTTAGAGAAAGAAAAAGAAATCGCAACACTGGCGACTGAGCGAGAGGAATTGCTTAAAAACTTTTCAATTATCGTCGCTGTTATCGCAATATTTCTGGCTGCTTATTTCTTGCGCCGTTTTAGTCACACCAATAAACAAGCGGAAATTTATGAGAAACAAAGTAAGATTGATGTACTGACCGGTGTATGGAACAGGCGAGCAGGTGAAGCGCAGCTAGCGAGATTGTGTCAACGGGATTTAGATTCAGTGAAAGTTTTCAGTATTGCAATGTTAGACATAGATCATTTTAAGCAAGTGAATGACCGTTTTGGTCATGACGTTGGTGACAGCGCGATTGTTTCAATTTGTAATTTAATTCAGGAAAACTTACGACCAACCGATATGTTATGCCGTTGGGGCGGAGAAGAGTTTTTACTGATCCTGGAAAGTTTTGATGCGAGTAATGCATTTGATGTTTGCGAGCGGATTCGACAAAAAATTGCTTCAACCAGTATCGAAAAAATTGGAAATATGACTGTAAGCATTGGAATTTCTATGTTTGATAATGATGAAATTTTTGAGTTGATTAAGCGTGGTGATCAAGCGCTTTACCGAGCGAAGCATCTTGGTCGCAACCAGGTCATTATCAAAGGCAAGCCACAGGAAAACTACGCCAAGACTAAAGTTGAATTGAGTGTTGATTAATTTTATTTAACCGACTAAGCCCAGACTCAAAGCTTTTGATATAAGCACAGACTTAAACTACAGATCTAAGCCACTTTACAAACGTATTAACTGATGGGTTCGAGAAGTGATCCTGTGGAGTCACTAACCAAAAATAAAAACCTAAATCGACAAACTCTTTCAATGGCTGTATTAACTGATGATTATTTAACGCATCAGTTGCCAGCCATTCACTGATTAACGCAATGCCTTGTCCGTCAATTGCTGCTTCAATTAGCAAATCACCGCTGGCAAATCTTGAGCCTTTATCAAGTATTAGATTTTTAATCTTATTTTCTCTGAGCCATCGCGACCATTGTGCATTGGGATCGCGGTCATGTAGTAAAGGGAATTCCTTGAGTTGAAGGTGAGAAGAAAGTGAACCTTGCTTTTCAATAAGTCCTGGACTGCAAACAGGAATTAATCGATCTTGTTTTAGTGGCGTGCAATTTAATCCAGGCCATGGCCCCTGACCCATACGAATAGCGAGATCAATATTCGACTGGGACAGTTCACTTAGCCTTTGTTCGAGTGTTAACCAAATTTCGATTTGTGGGAATTTTTTATAAAAGTCAGCCAGTTTTTTGACTAACCATTTATTTGCAATTGAATGGGTTGTAGTCACTCTCACCAGGCTTTCTTGTCGGCGACTCTGGATAAAGCGGGTACCTTCATCAATCATATTAAACGCGGCACTAATCGTTGTGAGGTATTGTTGTCCTGCATCAGTTAACTCAAGTGTTCGACCTTTACGAGTAAATAATGACGTATTCAACCAGCTCTCTAGTTGCTTGATATGTCGACTGACAGCGCCGTGAGTAACATGGAGTTCTTCGCTGGCTTTTTGTACTCCATTAAGTCGCGCGGTTGCTTCAAATGCTTTCAGGGAATTGAGCGGTGGTAGGGCTCTCATTTTACCAAAGCTCTCCAGTACAAATGTTCATGAACTAAAAATACTCTCATACCTATAATCTCGCTCAGATTAGAAAGCATCACTCAAATCAGGAATTTCTATATGTGAAATAAACTCACATGTTGGTGAGTTATTAATGCTTTTTTATTAGTAGGTTATGTTTAAGATAAAGCTCACTCAATGTCAAATAATATCAAGGTTAAAGTAAAGATGGGCATGTTAATTAATGGCGAATGGTCCGAAGTCGACAAAACCATTGTAAACGGTCAGTATGTTCGAGCGAATAGCGTTATTGCTCAACCAATTTCTGATAACATGATTCAATCAATCGCAGATGAACCGGGGCGTTTTCACCTGATTGCTTCCTGGAGCTGTCCCTGGTCTCATCGGACGATGTTAGTCAGGGCATTAAAAGGTTTGCAAGATTTGATTCCGTTGCATATCGCTGGTGGTAGGCGAGTTCAGGGATATCCAATGGATTATGGTGAATTATGGGAGGTCCCGGGAACAACGAGAAAAATTGTTCATTTGCATCAACTGTATTGTGTTAGCGACAATCAATTTAGTGGGCGTGTCACTGTGCCCGTGCTTTGGGATAAAGTCGCTAAGAAAATAATCAGTAATGATTCTCAAAATATTATGCGGGCGCTCGATAGAGTTGAAACAGAAAGCTGGAACGTTACTCGACCTGAGAGTGGTTTCCCCGCTACTAAGCCTGGTTCGTTTAGCCCTGAACATCTTGCTAGAGAAATAGAAACGCTAAATCAGTTTATTTACCTGCATATTTCCAACGGTGTTTATCAGGCTGGATTTGCGCAAAGCCAGGCGGCCTATGATGAGGCTATTGAATTGGTTTTTGCCGGACTGGAAAAGCTGGAACAAAAATTAGCTGGACGCAGATTTTTATTAGGGCAGCAAATAACGGAATCTGATCTGCAGCTATTTCCTGCGTTGGTTAGATTCGATGTTGTTTATTTTATTCATCATTTTTGTTCGCTGAAACGCTTAACAGATTTTCCCAACTTGTGGGCTTATGCCAGAGATATTTACTCGATACCTCAGGTTGCTCAAACCATTGATTGGCGTGCTATTCAAATCAGCAATCATTTACCAAAATCTAATGATGAACTACCTATCATTCGTGTGATGCCTGAAAATGATTGGCTGAAACCATCAGGCAGGGAGAGAATAGGCTAAACTCAATCTGCCTGGTTTATAAGTTTCATCGACGAGTTACTTAGCGCCTACGATGATTATTTTGATTGATGATGTTGCGTCGAATCTACGAATTTATTTTATTTAACCTGAAGAAGAGTGTGTGATGAATTTAGAGGTTTACACTTACTACTTGTTAACGGTAGTTATCATTTTATCGATTCCGGGCCCGGTTGTATTAATGGTTATCAGCCAATCCATAACCCATGGAAAGAAGGTCATTAAACCGTTAATGCTGGGCGTTGCGCTCGGTGATCTATTAGTGATGATATTATCTTTATTGGGAATAGGCGCATTGTTAGCAACTTCCCAAAAGGCTTATGAAATTGTTAAATGGCTGGGAGTTTGTTACTTAATTTATCTGGGCGTTAGAACTTTGCTAAGCGAAAAAAATCTTAAGTTAAATATGGCTGGCCGTCTAAAGTTTTCTAATAGAAATGTGTTTGTTCAGGCTTTCCTGGTAAGTGCGCTTAATCCTAAGGGGATCATGTTTTTTGTCGCTTTTTTTCCGCAATTTATCGATCAAAGGGCTGACACTGGATTGCAATTAGTTGTTTTGGGGTCGACTTTCATCGGCCTGACTCTGGTGAGTGTTTTCCTATATGGCTCATTTGCGTCACGATTGAGAGGGTTTCTCAATAAGCCGAGAGCCAACCGTTATTTCAACTGGATTAGCGGCGGCGTTTTGATCTCTGCCGGAGTCGTCGCAGCAGCTTCGGAAAAGAATGGTTAAGGTGAAATTGAGGTTGGCTTAATTCATCAGAATAATGCTATTTCGCGACCAAACGAAAGAATATTAAGATAAAGCGAATTTTTGAATAATTTTGTTACTATTTACTTTTTCGAGATACACGAAAAAATGAGATAAAAATAACGCTTTGCTCCAGAATTAAACATCCTATGCATTTTCTGGAGCGAGTCGCGAATGAACTTCACTCGATCGTCAATTAAAAATCCGGCGGCGATCCTGGTAGTCACCATCCTGATATTGGTCTTTGGCATTATCAGCGTTGCCAAACTTCCCATTCAATTGACGCCCGACATTCAACAGCCTCAAATTAATATTGGTACTGGCTGGCGTGCTGCTGCGCCTGAAGAGCTGGAAGCTGTGATTATTGAGCCAATGGAAAATGTGGTTAAGAACACCCCCGGTGTAACAGACGTTACCACCAATGTTCAACGAGGGTTCGGTAATATCACGCTGACCTTTCAAGCCGGTGCAGACATGCAACAAGCGATGCTGGATGTCATCAACAATTTGAATCAAGCGCCACCATTGCCACTCGATGCAAACGAGCCGGTCGTTTCTGCATCGGGGACAGGCCCGTCAGCGCCAAATGCTGCTTCTTTACTTATCCGTCCTATGGAAGGTAGCGACATCGAGGATATTACGCTATTTCAGAAGTTGATTGATACGGTGGTTGAACCGCGTTTTGCCCGAATTCCGGGAGTAGGCCAGGTTAATTTAAACAGTCAGCGTCCGCGTGAACTACGAATTACTTTTGATCCCTATCAAACTGCATCTTTAGGTTTACAGGTATCGCAAATTTCTTCGACTATTTCGCAGGCGACCGATGTTTCGGGCGGTTTCGCCGAGGTGGGAAGGCGGAACTATACGGTCAGGTTCGCTGGTCAATATGATGTCAATAATCTAGGCCAGATGATTGTTGGCTATAGTGATAATCGACCGATCTATCTTAGCGATGTAGCAACAGTTGAAGAGACTTTTCAGGATCGCTTTGGCTTCACGTTACGAAATGGTGCGCCCGGTTACTACATTACTATTCAACGGACTAATGGAAGTAATACCGTTGAAGTGCTCGATGAAATTAATAAGGCGATAAAAGAGCTCAATGACGGCCCATTAAGAGAAGTCGGATTGGCCATCGATTTAAGCTTTGACGCTTCCGTTCATATTCGCAATGCGCTTAATCTGGTGAAGTCTAATCTGGGTCTTGGTGTGTTATTGGCTCTTGGAATTTTGTGGATGTTTTTAAGAGGGATCAGACCTACCTTAATTATTGCTACAACCATTCCTGTTTCGTTAGCCGTTGCTTTTCTCGCCCTCAGTTTATTTGATCGGAGCCTCAATGTAATTTCCCTGGCGGGTCTGGCATTTTCAGTCGGTCTGGTTTTGGACGCGGCAATTATTGTTCAGGAAAATATTGTGCGTTTAAGAAGTGAGAGTGGCAATGATCAGCTGGCGGATAAAAAGGCCGTGTTGAAAGGGACATTGCAGGTAACCGGTGCGCTGTTTGCATCAACGGCAACCACGATTGCGATTTTTCTGCCGATCCTGTTTATGGAAGGAATCGAGGGGCAACTCTTCTCTGATTTAGCACTAACTTTATCGGTGGCTGTATTAGCTTCGCTGATGACCGCGATTACCGTGATGCCGGTGATTAGTCGATTTTGGCTTAAGCAATTATCTATTCAAGATCCCTTTGGCAGCTATTGGGAAAAGCTCACAAATTTGATCATGAAGTTGACCAACAATAACTTAAAACGATGGGGTTGGATTGGTGGTTTGTTGGGTGGTTCAGCATTCGTTTTTCTTACTTTAATGCCACGAACCGATTTTATGCCCCGTGCGCCGATTGATGGTTTCTTTTACAGTTTTAATATGCCGCCCGGGGGCAATCTGGAATTTCTGGAAGAAGAGCTCGCTTCACGCGTAAAAGCTCGGCTGGCTCCGTTTTACAGTGGCGAAAAAGAGCCGAAGATTAAGAGCTATAACTTCTACGCTTTTGGCCCGGGAGCGAGCGGCGGCTTTATCTACTCAGATGATCCACGCAGAGTCGAAGAACTCATGACGGTGGTTAGAACCCAGGTGTTGCATGACTTGCCGGATACCCAGGTTTTCCTGTTCCGCGGTTCGATGATTAATGTTAGAGGCGGCGGTAATGGTCGTTCTATCACGCTAGATATACAGGGCCCCAACATTGAAGCGTTAATGGACACCGCCAGTGTGGGATTAAAGCTGATTAATGAAGCTATGCCTGGTACCAGCGCGCAACCGGTTCCTGGTCTCGCACTTGCCGAACCGGAATTGCGACTTATTCCTGATGACCGTCGGATCACTCAAGCCGGCCTCGACCGGCGAGCTGTAGCCAATGCAGTAAGAGCTTTTACTGGCGGACTATTTGTTTCTGAGTATTTTGATGGCAATGACCGGATGAACGTTATTCTTAGAGGGACTGAATGGAATACCCCTGATGAACTGGCAGCGTTACCAATTTTTACCCCTTTGGCGGGTATTCAAACTGTTGGTGAGTTAGCTGAAATTCAGCGTACTGTAGGACCGACTCAACTGAGACGAGTTGATGGCAAACGAACCGTTAGTATCATTATTTCACCGCCGTCGACAATGTCGCTTGAGGAAGCCGTCGGTCTGGTCAATTCGAAAGTGCTACCCGAAATTAAAAAACACCTGCCTGCTGATGCCAGCATTCAAATGAGCGGTAATGCCAATCGAATGCAAGCAGCGATTACCGATATGGCATGGAATTTTGCGTTGGCTATTTTGATTTTATTGTTGTTGATGACGGCTTTATTTAAGTCGTTGACCGATAGCATTATGGTGTTGTTGGTAATGCCGCTGGCGGTTGCTGGTGGCATTATCGGGTTGAGTTTATTGAATCTGGTGGCATTCCAGTCATTGGATTTATTGACCATGATTGGTTTCATCATTTTGCTTGGCCTTGTGGTCAACAATGCCATTTTGCTGGTCGATCAAACCCGGATGGCTGAGCGAGAAGGAATGAGCCGAACTGATGCGGTTAAACAAGCCGTCAGAATTCGAGCAAGGCCGGTTTACATGAGTACTTTGACAAGTTTGTTCGGCATGTTGCCGTTAATGATGATCCCAGGGGTCGGTTCTGAAATTTATCGCGGACTGGCGACAGTAATTGTCGGTGGTATGGGAGTCAGTGCCATATTTACCCTGGTATTGATGCCGAGCCTGTTGCAATTGAGTTTGGGGACGGTGCCCAAATTGTGGTTAAAAAATAAAAGTGCTGATCGTCATTCGACGATCGCAGCGAATTAAGTTGATAGGAAAATTTGGTGAGCCTATGATCCAAACAAGTAAATTGATCCAAAAAGATAAGCTGGTCCAAAAAAGTAAATCGATCCAGACGAGTCATACAATACAGATTCTTGAAATGATGTCTGACTTCGTAAAGAGTGATACGAGCAATTTGGTTCGACACAGAAAAACAAAGCTAGTCACAAGACAGTTTAGCAAGTTGGCCATTCTTGTACTTGGCTTGAGTTATTTTTGGGGAAGCGTTAACGCCGCAGAACAAGCACCAAGGCCGGTTCAGGTAAAACCCGTGAAAGCGATGGAGCAACAACCCACCGCGGATATTCTGGGAACCATTTACAGTCGCAACCAGGTTCAATTAACTGCCGGTGTTGATGGGAAATTAGAGTGGGTGGCGGAGCCTGGCACTTATGTAAAAAAAGGCGATTTGATTGCACAAGTCGAATTGCTGCCGTTACAGCTCAAGCAGGCGGAACAAACCGCGCAACTTAAAAGAGCAAAAATTAATTTACAGTATCTCGAACGAGAGCTGAAAAGACAACGAGAGTTACGCAAAAAAAATAGCGCGTCTCAGTATCAACTAGAGCAAACTCAATCGCAGTCAGAATTGGCTCAATCGGATCTGGAAATTGCAGAGCTTCGACTAAAACAGATTAACGATCAGCTTTCACGTGCGGCAATTCGTTCGCCGTTTGAAGGCGTAGTCACAGAACGAGTTCGAAGAGCCGGCTACGATGTTGGCCGAAGCGATGTACTGGTCAATCTTTTGGATACCGAAAGTTTAGAAGTGAGATTATTTGTGCCGGTGAAGCATTTAGCATTTACCAAGCCGGGCAGTGAAGTTGTATTATCGAGCCGAAGCGAAAACGGCGAAACTTTTCAAGTGAAAGCGAGAGCAAAAACTATTATTCCTGCTGCTGATCCACGCTCACAAACTTTTGAAATGAGAATTAATGTTCCCGAAGAAGGAAAGAACTTTTGGGCTGCCGGTCAGTTGATTAAGGTAAGTTTGCCAATCGAATCAATTCGGGCTGCGATTACTGTACACCGAGACGCGCTTATTTTAAGACGAGACGGAACTTATGTTGTCAAAATTGATAATGAAAACAAAGCACATCGTCTAAAAGTTCGTGTGGGCAAAGGCCAGGGTGATTGGGTTACAGTACAAGGTGATTTAAAGCAAGGCGATCAAGTGGCCACTCGTGGGGCTGAAAGACTTCAGGATGGACAAATTGTCGTTGTGCAATCTGCTGGTAGTTAAAATATTCACTGTCGACTAACGCTGAGTTTGTTCGACGGACTCAGGTTAGACTATCATTTCACTCTCGCATTTTTTGATTGAATTCCGAACAATAAATATAACTAAATCACATATGTCACTAAATCGTCACATAGTTGCGGTATTAGTGCTACCTATAAGCAAAGTAAGTCCTTATCCAAGTCATTTGGAAGCGCGCTAAAGTTAAGTTCTGGCGCGACTAATTATCGAGAAGTTTCCTGTAGAACCTCTTTAAGTAAAAAGTGAGTTACTAATTAACGCGTAGTATTTGTCTGGCGACAGCCCGTTATTTTTATTTTGGGTTGAAAAAAAACTGTCAGCGAAATACACATAGAGTGGATAGGATTGTATGAGTAAGCAAAAAGTTCAGCTGCCAACCCAGAATACCAATGAAAAAATACCTTTGAAAGTAGAAGTTGATAAAAGCCATTTTATTAATCGGGAACTTAGCCAACTGTTATTTAACGCCCGGGTTTTAGAGCAGTCTCTTGATAAACGTCACCCACTCCTTGAACGACTTAAATTCTTACTAATATTTAGCAGCAACCTCGATGAGTTTTTTGAAGTTCGAGTGGCTAAATTGAAGTTGCAGGTTCGTTATGGGCGGGAAGTTTTTGGACCTGATGGACTTTCGCCCAAGTCAACATTAAAGCGACTCGCTGAACGATGCCATATTTATATTAGTAAGCAGTACCAGGTATTAAACGATATTCTTTTGCCCGAGCTTGCAAAAGAAAATATTCATTTTTTAAAAAGAGAAGAGTGGAACAAAAGTCAACGTGAATGGATTCAAAGCTATTTTGATAAAGAAGTCGCACCGATTATTAGTCCTATCGCTCTGGATCCTGCACACCCTTTTCCCAAGCTGGTTAACAAAAGTCTTAATTTTATTGTGACTTTGAAAGGCAAAGATGCGTTTGGGAGGGAATCAAGACTGGCGATTGTTCCTGCACCTCGTTCGCTACCACGTCTGATTAAGTTGCCAAAAGATGATGAGAGCAATAAAGATGAATTTGTGTTTTTATCAGCAGTCATTCACGAATTTGTTGATGGCCTATTCCATGGGATGAAGGCAACTGGTTGTTATCAGTTTCGAGTAACCAGAAACTCCGATCTGAATGTGAAGGAAGAAGAAATTGAGGATATGGCTGCGGAAGTTCAAGGTAAGCTATTTAATCGGCGGTATGGACATGCAGTAAGGATTGAGGTGGTTGAAAACTGCCCAGAACATATTGTTCGATTTTTATTGGATGAATATGAGTTAACTGAGCGAGATTTATATAAATGTGATGGTCCAGTCAATTTAAAACGACTGTTCGCTGTTTTTGAAATGTTGGAGAGACCCGGCCTGGAATATCCCGAATTCTCACCGGAAATGCCACCCGCATTAGAGTCGAGTAAGTGTCTGTTTGATTCAATCAAGGCGAAAGACCATTTATTGCTTCACCCATACAGTTCGTTCAATCCTGTGCTGGATTTATTAAGGCAAGCTGCGCTGGACCCTGCGGTTATGTCGATAAAACAAACACTTTATCGCGCAGGGCATAACTCAGAAATCGTTAATATTCTCGTTGAGGCCGCTCGCAATGGTAAGGAGGTCACTGCCGTCATTGAACTCAAAGCCAGATTTGATGAACAAGAAAATCTGGCTTTGGCAAGTCGTTTGCAGGAAGCTGGTGCTGTTGTTTGTTATGGCGTTGTTGGTTACAAAACTCACGCGAAAATGATGCTTATTTTGCGTAAAGAATCGGGGGAGTTTTGTCGTTATGTGCATTTAGGAACCGGAAATTATCACATTAGAAATGCGCGTATTTATACCGATTATAGTTTGTTTAGCAGCAACGAGCAGTTGTGTGAAGACGTGCACAAAATATTTCAACAGCTAACGGGAATGGGAAAAACATTGCCGATGAAACATTTGTTCAACGCACCGTTCACCTTGAAGAAAAAAATACTAAGGTTAATTGAAAATGAGACCGAAGCGGCTCAAGAAGGAAAAAGTGCGAGAATAATAATTAAGGTTAATGGACTCACCGATAAGTCAACTATCGTGAAGCTTTATAAAGCGTCGCAAGCAGGTGTTCGCATCGATTTAATTATTCGCGGAATTTGTGCATTGCGCCCGGGTGTCAAAGGGCTCTCGGAAAATATCGCAGTGAAATCCGTTATCGGTCGATTTTTAGAGCATAATCGTGCATTTTATTTCGAAAATGCGGAGCATCAGGTCTATTGCGCCAGCGCGGATTTGATGGAGCGTAATTTATCCAAACGCATTGAAGTTTGTTTTCCAATTTTGTCGGCCAAATTGCGTGAGCGCGTTTATAAAGATTTGACACTCTTTATTACTGACAAAGGACAATCGTGGGTCTTGGACAGTAACGGTGATTATCGATTAATGACAAGTCGAACGAGTCAAAAGCTCGTTCAGCAGATATTATTAGATAAACACTGTGAAACCGCTGCGAGAGAATAGGGCGTTGGGAGAGAACTTTTTGCTAAAAATATTACGTCGAGCTTGAGGGAATTATGGAACTATTTGACAGTATTGTTGAGTGAATTAAACTTAATGCTATTTTATTAAGTGACGATAGATAATAAACTCAATCATGAATCGTTCTTTATTAGCCAATGCATTTAAGATTGTTTTTCGAATTTCTTTGATTGTCGTTATATGCTTGGTCATTATCGGGCTCGCAATCACTCGACCAACCTTTGTCACACAAGAGCCCGATTTAACGGATGATTATGTCAGTGCTGATAATTTAAAAAAACATGTCATCTTTTTGAGTGAAACGTCGGTTCCTCGGAGCAATGAGTACCCAGAAAACCTGAATAGCGTAGCGAACTATATAAAAGAAAAGTTGAGTTTGTCTACTGATGATGTTTCGTTTCAAAGTTATGTCGCGGGTGCTCAAACCTATAAAAATGTTATTGCGAAGTTTGGGCCGACATCAGGTGATTTAATAATCATTGGTGCACATTATGATGCATATGCCGAGCTTCCTGGAGCGGATGATAACGCTAGCGGTGTTGCCGGATTAATCGAACTTGGAAGATTATTAAAGACAGTTGAACTCAGTAGTCAGGTTTTACTGGTTGCTTACAGCTTGGAGGAACCGCCTTACTTCGCTAGTAAAAAGATGGGCAGTTATGTTCACGCATCATCTTTAAGAGCACACACGGTAAAAATGATGATCTCTTTGGAAATGATCGGTTATTTTAGCGAAGAAGAGGACTCTCAGAGTTTTCCCGTTCCCTTGATGGGGTTTGTGTATCCAGACAGAGGAAACTTTATTGCTGTTGTTGACCGGTTCACTGCGAATAATGCGGCCGGACTTAAGTCTGTCATTAATCAATATACTGATCTTTCTGCCTATTCGATTAACGCTCCGGCCAGTGTTACCGGCGTCGATTTTTCCGATCATAGAAACTACTGGGCGTTTGGTTTCCCAGCTATTATGGTGACAGATACTGCGTTTTTCAGAAATCGTGCGTACCACACCGTTAATGATACTTATGACAAACTTAATTACAAAGCGATGGCTAAGGTTGTATTTGGTGTTTTTAAATATGTACAGAAAATTGATAACCAGAAAAAATAGCGATGAACATTAAAGAGATTGGTACCATATAGTCGATAGAGTCCTATCTCACTAATCGTTTTTCAAATTAATGACTAATTCAAAGCCTGTTTTACGCCAGTAGTCTTGTTCGAGTTCTAACGCCTGACCGATGAGGTGATGTTTCGCAAACCATTTTTCTCTCATTACAATGGTAAAACACTGACTGTTTGCCTCAATTTTAATGTGCCCGCTTTGGTTACTTTTGCCATTTTGTCCGATAATATTTGCCAGCCTGAGAATTAAGATAACAATGGAGAGTCGTTTTATTTCTAATTCTGAAATTTGAACTTCCTCTAACGCTGTGAAGCACAATTTTCTGCGGTGGTTTTTCACGATTGCCGCTAAAACTTCTCTTTCTTTAATGGTAAAACCACTCAGCTCAGAATATTTAATTAAGTAAGCGCTGTGTTTTTGATACTGGCTATGACTTAGTGCTAATCCGATACGACAGCATTGTGCTGCCCATTCGAGGAATTTCAAGTTCTCTTGAGAGAGTGATAATGATTTCGAAGTCTTAATATTGCCTGCCAGTTTTTTACTAATCTTGGTTAGCAATTGACTTCTAAATTCGGGTACATGATATCTTTGACTAAGGGCGGAAATGCTTCTTTGGCGAATGTCTTCGGCTTTAATTCTACCAATCAAGTCATAAAGAATTCCCTCCCTCAAACCGCCGCGAGAAATATGCATTTTCTTAATTTTGAGTGCTTGAAATATCGCCAGAGCGATGGCAACACCAGGAATAATGGTTTGATCTCTGGGGGCTTTCAGGCCGGGGATTGAAATATCGTCCATATTGTCAAATTGAAGTAGGATTTCTTTGAGTGTTTTCAATCCTTTCAATGTAATTCCTTCATCGCTGAGCTCAAGTTGAATCAAAATTTTTTCTATCGCTTTGAAAGTTCCGGCCGATCCAATGACATTATCCCAAGCATTGGTTTTCAATTCCTTTTGAATGTTTGCGATTTGAAATTTTGCTGCTTTTACTGCTTTTTTAAAAGCGCTTTCCGTAACTTTATTCTCAGGAAAAAAGCGTCGAAAAGCGACACACCCCATTCGTAAGCTTTCGGCTTGTCTAAGTTTAAAGTTTCTTCCAACAATAAACTCGGTTGAACCGCCGCCTATATCAACAACAAGGTTCTTAGTATTTTGGTTGAGATTACTCCATGAGTGATTGACGCCAAGATAAATTAGTCTTGCTTCTTCAATACCTGAGACGATATTGATAGAGTTGTTTTTTAATACTTTTTCAAGTTGATTGACAAATTGTTTTGCATTACTCGCTGCCCGCAGCGTATTGGTGCCAATAATGCGCACATTTTCCGGAGGAATATTTTCAATTCGCTGTGCAAACCGGGCAATGCACTCAAGTCCTCGCTGCATTGCTTGAGGGTGAATACCTTGTTTTTTGGTCAGACCTTCGGCCAACATGACTTTTTCCGAATTGGATTCCAGAATTTTGATTTCATCATGAACCAGCGCTGCTGTGAGCATGTGAAAGCTATTTGAACCTAAGTCGATCGTGGCGTAGAGTTCTTGCATGAGTAACTGACTGCTCTTCTTTATTTTGAGTTCTGTTTTATTGAGTGTTTAACTGAAAGCTCGAATTCTACTGTATTTTTGCAATTAGTTTTACCCTATCTTGTTTTAACTTAAAATGTAGCCGATTTTTCAGAATGTTGCGCTGAACTGCGCTAATATATTAGAGTTAAAACCTGTCTAATTTTGGGGGCTGTTTCAGGATGAAAAACTTTACTATAAATTTCTTTCAGGCGATACGAAACTTTGTTAACCAACAATTCATTGCCAAACGCCAGACTAAGTCACTAATCAAGCTGGTTTTGGCCTGTGTTTCATTGACATCAGTTGCTGCTGAACAAGCGGTCTATCAACTGAAAACGGTGATAACTGGTATTGATGTTCCCTGGGGAATGGTTCAGTTCGACAATGGTGACTTTCTGGTCAGTGAACGAGAAGGAGAGTTATATTTTGTTGAGATGAGTAAGGGTAAGAAAACCAAAGTAAAGGGGCTACCAGACATTAGTAGTTCCGGCCAGGGAGGTTTACTCGATCTGGAATTGCATCCAGACTATAGGAAAAATGGTTGGATTTACTTTTCTTATTCTAGTTCGGAAGGCAAAGGCTGGGGTAGCAATACAGCAATAATGCGTGCTCGTCTTAAAGACCATACTTTGGTCGATAAAGAATTGCTCTATAAAGCGTTACCAAACTCCGTTGGCGGGCGACATTTCGGTAGCAGAATCGAATTTGATCGCGCTGGATATCTCTACTTTTCCATTGGCGATCGAGGAGATCGTGATACGAATCCACAAAACATTTCTCTAGATGGCGGAAAAATATATCGTCTACACGATGATGGACGTATTCCTGAAGATAATCCGTTTGTTAAAAACGAGAAAGCCAAAGCCGCCATTTTTTCTTATGGCCATAGAAATCCGCAAGGCATGGAAATGAATCCATCAACCGGTGTGATCTGGACTCATGAACACGGACCACGCGGTGGTGATGAAGTTAATATTGTCGAAAAGGGAAAAAATTACGGTTGGCCAGTCGTTAGTTTTGGAATTAATTATAGTGGTTCCAAGTTCACTGAGTTGACAGAGAAAAAAGGAATGGAACAACCTGTTTGGTACTGGGTCCCTTCTATTGCGCCGTCAGGAATGACATTTGTTACCGGTGATAAATATCCTCAATTGTCAGGACATTTATTGGTTGGCTCACTCAAGTTTAACTATATTGTTCTTTGTCAACTTGACGGCAATAAAGTGACTTCTCAACAAATTTTATTTGAAGGAGTTGGCCGCGTTAGAAATGTCAAGCAGATGCCAGATGGATTTATTTATATCGCAACGGAAAATAATAAAATCGTCAAAGTTATCCCAAAAAAGACTTAATAAAATATTCTTTTTGAATTTATATCCCAACTTGCAAAACTTTTAAAAACACGCTGTTTTATTTTTAATTATTTATCGCGTAATAAAAATATTTTTTGAGCAGCGTTGCATAAATTTGAACCCGCCAGATTAGGCCTTTTTGTTTGTTCATTGTGGAACGATGTAAATATTTACATAGTATACGATGAATTGACTGCTTTAGAATGGGTCGGCTGAATTTTTGTTCAGTAGTATAAAAATTATCAACCAGTGTATTAATATTCCCCAGGGAGCCCAAAGTGAATAAAAAATTAATCACGGCGGTTTCTGCTGCAATTTATTCTGCGTCTATCGGAGCGAGTGCAATCTCGACCTCCGACAGATCTGAAACACCCATGCTGCAGTCGGCAACGCCAATCGTTTCTAAAAGTGTATTTAAAAATTTTGTTAGACCAAGTATTGATCGCAAAATAAAAATTGAAGAAGGCCTTGAAGGGGCTCATGTTTATATGGTTCGTTTGAAAGCTTTGCCTGTTGCAGTCTATAAGGGAAGCATTCCAGGCTATGCGGCGACTAGCCCGACGAAAAAAAATAGTGGTAAAGGAAAAAATAATAAAGCAACAAATCAAAAACAAGCTAACGATATTAAATTTGATATTAACAAGCCGGAAGTTAAAGCCTACGTAAGCTATTTGAAAGCCCAGCAAAATCAGGTTTTCAGTAAAATAAAAAGTAAGATCGGTAATGTTGAAAAGCTGAGAACTTATCAGTACTCCCTCAATGCAATGAAGCTTAAGTTGACCCATCAACAAGCTATCGATATTGCGAAAATGAACGAAGTTGAGTTTGTTGAGCGTTCGCAACCGTTTATGTACGACACAGATACAGGACCGACGCATATTGGTGCACCAGAAGTCTGGAATGGTAATGCAACTGGTACTGGAACTTCCGGTGAAGGCATTATCATCGGTATTTTAGACACCGGTGTTAATACAGATAATATTGCGTTTGCTGACGTTGGTGGTGATGGTTACGATCATACTAATCCAAACGGTGCAGGTAATTATTTCGGAGATTGTGCAGGCAGTTTTCCAGAACTTTGTAATGATAAATTAATCGGTGTACATAGCTATCCGATTATTACTGATGTTTACCAAGACGCAGCAGTATTTGGTGCGAATCCGCCTGCGGCGAATGGTGAAGATTACAATGGTCACGGTTCTCACACAGCAAGTACTGCTGGTGGTAACGTTTTGAATGATGTTCCAATGTTAGATCGAGTTTCTGGCGTTGAAGAAAGTGATGGTGTCAATTCAACTGGCTTTGAGTTTCCTCAGATG
Source organism: Aliikangiella coralliicola (assembly GCF_007004725.1). Taxonomy (GTDB): domain Bacteria; phylum Pseudomonadota; class Gammaproteobacteria; order Enterobacterales; family Kangiellaceae; genus Aliikangiella; species Aliikangiella coralliicola. The sequence continues at coordinate 439,323 of NZ_ML660161.1, forward strand.
TCAGGTGTTGCACCACATGCCAATATCATTTCTTACCAGGTTTGTCGGCCGGGAAATCGAGGAGATACCTATACTTCATGTAACTGGAATTTTGTCAGTAACGATGCGGTCGAAGATGCAATCACCGAAGGTGTCGACGTCATCAACTACTCAATCGGTGGTGGCGGTGCCTGGGGCAGTTCAACAGAACTTGCGTTTTTATCTGCACAACAAGCGGGTATTTTTGTCGCAGTTTCTGCAGGTAACAGTGGCCCAAACCCTGAAACAACTTCAAAGGGCGCTCCTTGGTATACAACAGTAGCGGCTTCAACCCATGGTAGAACGGTCCAGTTCCCGAAAACTATCGGTGATTTTACTGGTGGAGACACCACGCTGGATCCGCTTGATGGTTCGAGTGCAACGCCGGGAATTACCGCGCCAATCGTCTACGCAGGTGATTTTGACAATCCGAACGATGGCCCAGATGATGATTCTGCTCAATGTCTTGCGCCTTTCCCCGCCAATACGTTTAGCGGACAAATCGTAGTTTGTGATCGTGGTGCTATTGCACGTGTTGCTAAAGCGGAAAATGTAGCAGCTGGTGGTGCTGGTGGATACGTATTAGCCAATTTACAGGGCGGCGCAACTAATGTTGCTAACGACGTTTATGTGGTGCCTGGTATTCATATTGACGCTGACAGTGGCGATGCGCTCAAAACCTGGCTAAGTAGCGGCGCCGATCACATGGCGACTATTGCGAGTTCAAGCGGTACCTCTGTGATTGGTCAGGCTGATGATTTGGCAGGCTTCTCATCAAGAGGACCAAACTTTGTAGTACGTGACGTGCTATCACCTTCTGTCGCGGCGCCTGGCGTGTCAATTTATGCGGCTTACGCTGATCAGCATTTTGGTCATGATGTTACAGGCCCATCGCCTGCAGATTTCGCGTTCTTACAGGGAACCTCAATGGCTAGCCCACATGTTGCCGGGGCGGCAGCATTGTTGAAAGCTGCTCACCCAACCTGGACACCAGATAACATTCGTTCAGCACTAGCGCTAACAGCGACGACTGATATGCGTAAAGAAGACGGTGAAACGGCTGCTGACATGTTTGATATGGGATCAGGTCGAGTGAGAGTCGACGTGGCGGCGAAGAGCGGCTTGATTATGGATGAAAGCTACGAAAATTATATCGCGGCTAATCCTGCAACGGGCGGTGATCCAACCACGTTGAACTTACCGAGTTTTGGTGACGGCACCTGTGAGAGCAGTTGTAGTTGGCAACGAACTTTTACCGCCACACAAGATGCTACCTGGACCGCGGCTGGCGCAGCAGCTACAGGTAATGTGACAGTAACCGTTGAACCGGCAACTTTCACTTTAGCGGCAGGCGAAACACAAACTATCACGGTAACAGCGAATTTAGAACGTTCAGTACGCACCGGAGAATATGTCAGAGGTAGCGTGACATTGACGCCTGATAATGCGGAAATCCCAACTGCGCGATTACCGCTGTTTGCGCGAGCAAGAACGTCAGATGTACCAAAGAAGTTTGAACAAGATGTTCACCGCGATGCTGGTTCTATTGTTGTTCGAGGTGTCATGACCCAGGAAATTACTGAGTTTACTGCGCGTTCCTATGGTATGACCAAAGCAAATGTTGAAGAGTTATCTGCTGCACAAGATAGCGAAGCAACGACACCTTTTGATTCTTTGACTGACGGCGTTTCTTTGAGCTGGATTAATCTGGCTGAAGATTCTCCACTACTATTGGCAAGAACGGCAAACACGCTAGCAGCGAACTTGCAGTTATTCGTTGGTCTTGATGATGGCGATGGCGTACCTCACGAAGATGAAATGATTTGTGCTTCTGTGAACGCAGGCAGTGCTGAAAGTTGTGAAATCGAAAAAGTTGACGCAGGTAATTATTGGATAATCGTTCAAAACGCTCAAGCTTCTGCGACTGACGCAACTGATACTTTCGATTTGATTAGTGGCTACGTTGCCAACACATCAAGTGATAACTTGTCGGTTACAGCAGAGTCTCGAGTTGATGCTTTCTCTCCATACGACCTTCGTGTTTCGTGGAATGGTGATATGACTGAGGGCGACCTATTTATTGGTGCATTTGATTTAGGAACCGATGCGGCGAACCCAGGCAATCTTGGGGTGACTTCTGTGTTATTAACGCGCGCTCAAAACGATGTCTCTGTTGCCGTGGATAACGCGAGTCCGATGGTTGGTGACCAGGTTACTTTCACTGTGACTGTTGATGCCAACATGACGGACGAAGATGCAACTTACTTCGTTGAAACCAGTATTCCTGAGGGCATTAGCATTGACGAAACTAGCATTACTGCTTCTCATGGATCTGCTTCAGTGATTTCCGGTGGGTTCGAAGGCACTCGTGTCAGCTGGGGCGGTGTGCGCCAGGGTTTACTTGGAGTAGAACCGGTCTTCCTGACAACAGATAACACCAGTGATGCGAGCTGTACTATGCCGAACTTTGGTCAAGGTGGTGGTTATATTGATTTAGCATCATTTAATATATCACCGCAACCGCTAACTGGCGACACAGTCAGTTCGACCTTTAGCATACCAACTAACTTTTTAGGTGAAATCTACCCGTCAATTAGAATTACTGACGATGGTTTTGTCACAGTAACTACTACTAGTGGCTCGCGCCCTTGGGTTAACCAGTTACTGCCTTCTTCGGTAACTCCTAACGGTGTTATTGCGCCATTGTGGAGAGATATGCAACTTGATACCGCTTCAGGCTCAGCTGCTTATGTCGCTACTGTTGGTTCAACTTGGACAATCATTGAGTTTGATGACATGCGCCATTTTGATTTTTACGATGGCAATCCCGCGATTGACGATGTGCTCGACTTTGAAATTGTGATCAACAACGTCACTGGTGACATCATGTTTGGATACGACAATGTAACTCACAATGTTGGTAATGGTTTGCCGACAACTGTTGGTTGGGAAAATGTTACTGGAACTTCAGGTGCTAACCGAATTTACACAGGTTCAGCGGGTGCTCAAGTTGGTAGCGTGACCGATATCACTTCTGGCCTGATCATTTGTAATCGTTTGCAACCTGTTGATGATAGCGCGGTAACCATTACCTTTACCGGTACGGTTAGTGCTGATATTGCAGGTGCTGATTTGACCATCACTGCGACCAGTGAAAGTTCAAATATCGGCGCGAAAGCGGAAGATTCGACGACTTCATTAAAAGTGCAAAGTAATTTAGCGCTTACCGCAATTGCCGATGGCACCGTCGCTGAAGAAGCAACTTTGACTGGCGTTACTGTTGAATATACCGATGTTGATTCAGTTGATAACACCATCACGGTTTCGTCAGACAACGGTAGTATGGCTAACTTAAGTGGACACGCATCTGGTGCTACTTTCGATATCACACCTAATGAGAACTTTACCGGTGATATGGTTGTGACTGTAACGATCACTGATAACGAAAAGCCAACCGATAGCGTTAGCACTTCGTTCACAGTTGCTGTGACACCCGTTAATGATGCACCTACCGCCGCGTTGAGTTACTCGGAGAGCTTTACCAACGCAATCAACACCTTGACGTTAACGGCTGTTGGTAGTGATGTTGATGGTGATGACTTAACTTATAGCTGGAGCCAAGTTAGCGGACCTTCTGTGACAATTACTAATAGTGACATGGCGGTTGCGACTGTTTCTAATGCAAATGCTGAAACTGGAACATTAGTATTTGAGTTGACTGTTAGTGATGGCACATTGGAATCGAAAAGTACGATTTCGGTTGGTGTGACGCAAAACCGAACTTCCGGTAGTGGATCGGTAGCCTGGTTGTTATTGGTTATGCTTTCGCTAGTTGGTTTGCGGCGACGAAGATAATCAGGTTGTTAACAATTAAGTTTTATTTTGCTTAATTGGTAATCTGAAATGATAAAAACTCCCGGCGAATGCTGGGAGTTTTTTTATGCGGTAATTTTTTGAAATTTAAAAGCGTTTCGCACCGTTTCACTTGCGTGCGAGTTACTTTTTTCAAGAGCAAAAAAAGTAACCAAAAATGCCCGTACGCTTGGCCGCTAGGCAACGCGAATACGCTGGTCATGGAATCTATAATTGTTCTTTTGCGCCTTCCCACTCGTTTTTAATGGGCTTCCTACCAATGACTGTTTATGAAATAAAATTAAATTAGCGGATGAGCCTTGGAAGCTAAAAGTTGCAAAAATTTGCTGGCAATTAAACATAGTCTTAATAGATTCTTCGCCCAGCGGCTATAACGAGCTTGTGGAATACATGACTCATTGGATAAAGCGGAAAAATGTCTGAGGGAACCGAGTTTTTTTCCGCCCAATGAGTCGCTTTCAACGAGAAATGGCGGCAGAGGCTTATCTAGTCTTACACCAAGTAACAGATTAGTTATTTTCAGCGAAAAAGCCTTTTTGCCTTCTTTTGTGGCTTTGGACAAAAGAAGGTCGCACGCAAGCAAAGCGGTGCGAAACGCTTTTGAACTTATAAAATAAAAAATACAGTTCTAGATTGCATCGATACAAATAAAACCATCAAAGTAACAAACTATTTAAACCACTTTCTCGGATTAAAAGGCTTCCCTTGACGCCTCAATTCAAAATAAAGCCCCGGCAATGACTGACCACCACTTTGCCCAACAGTCGCAATAGCTTCGCCAGACTCAACCCAATCCCCAACTTGCTTATAAAGCGCCTGATTATACCCATACAAGCTCATATAGCCTTTACCATGGTCAATGATGACCAATAATCCAAATCCTCGAAGCCAATCGGCGTACACCACACGGCCATAATGAATTGCGTTGACGGCGTTGCCTTCATTAGCACTAATGACTACGCCGTTGCTTCTTATACCTTCTGCAACTCTGGCGCCGTATCTTTGTGTGGTTTTTCCTTTCGTTGGCCATCGGAGTTTACCCTTGAGTGGACGCAATCCTTCTAATGGTTGTGTGAAGTCAATTTTTTCAATGGCTTCTCTGACCGAGTCGATCAATTGTTGCAATTCTTTTGCATTTATTTGCAATTCGGTTAATCGCTCGCTTTTCGCTTCGATTTCTTTACTGAGCGCATTGACCAGCTGTTTTCGTTTCGCTTTTAGTTTTTTGAGTCTTGCCGTTTCTTCTTCTTTTGATTTTTTGAGAATACTTAATTCCAGAATTTCGGCTTGAATTTCACGATCAATATTTTCCAGATTTTTCAAGGTTTGTTGTAGCTTCGCGACTTTTTCCGTTCGAGCTTTATTCATATAGTCGTAGTAGACCAGCATTCGCCCCAGTGCTTCAGGATCTTCCTGGTTGAGCAACATTTTCAGATATTCTTGTCGACCGCTAATGAAAGCCGATTTTATTTGTCCCGCCAGTGCTTGTTTTTGTTCTGTTTTATTTTTCTCAAGATTTTTTTGTTGGCGATTGAGTGTTTTTAGTTGCGACTCTTTTTGAATGAGTTGTCGATTGGTAGAGCGGAGAATTTTGGTTGCTGTCGCAATTTGTTTTTCGGAAGTTCTAAGGCGGGTGATCGCTCTACTTTGTTGTTTGCGTTTTGACTTGAGGTTTTTTTGTAGATTGTCAATTTCCTTTTTTAATTGTCGCAGTTCTTGTTTCGCTTTCTCACTTTCATCTGCTGATGCACTCCAGCCAGATATCGATGTCGCCAGCGATAAAAGTAAAACTAGATAAAACCCCAACTTAAAATTCAAATGACAACCTATTTATTTTTTAGTTTATTTCTTATTGATAGTTAGTGTCCCAAATCAACGACTATTTTCAATTTCTATTTCGTTAAAAATAAATTTTAGTATTAATCGTTAATCTGGAAATTAACTAGTCTGCTATATTCATTAACGGTGTTCCAGTCATCTCATCTGGAATGGGTAGTCCAGCAGCCGCTAATAGTGTCGGTGCTACATCCGATAAGACGCCATTTTCTTTCGTTGGTTCGGCATTTCGGCCAACATAAATGAAAGGAACCAGAAAATTGGTGTGAGCCGTATGAGGTTGACCTGTTTCATGATCACACATTTTCTCTGCGTTGCCATGATCGGCAGTGATAAACGCTTCGCCACCAGCAGTTTTTAGCGCATCAATAATTCTTCCTAAACATTTGTCCAGGCAAGTGATTGCTTTTACGGTGGCATCAAAATTACCAGTGTGACCCACCATATCAGGGTTGGCGAAATTACAGATGATAAAATCATATTGACCAGACTCAATGGCAGCAACAAACTTATCAGTGAGCAGGGGAGCATTCATTTCCGGCTGTAAGTCATAGGTAGCCACTTGTGGACTAGGAATGAGTTCGCGATCTTCACCTTCAAAAGGAGTCTCGACACCACCATTAAAGAAAAAGGTCACGTGGGCGTATTTTTCAGTTTCTGCTATACGTAATTGTTTTTTGCCCAAATCCTGTAAATGCTCTCCCAGTACCTTCGGTAAGTGCAAAGGTCCATAAGCGCAAGGTGCTTGAATGTCAGCTGCATATTGAGTCAGCATAACGTAATTAATATCCAGGCGGGTTCGTTCAAATCCGGTGAAGTCTTGATCAACGAACGCGCGGGTGATTTCTCGCGCTCGGTCAGCACGGTAATTCAAAAATAAAACTGCATCGCCAGACTCTATTGGTGCTGGCTCGCCAATCACGGTAGGCTTTACAAACTCATCAAATTCTTCTCTGTCGTAGGAGTTTTGCAACCCTTCAAGTGCGGTCTCGGCTGTGTAGTCTGAATGACCCGAAACGAGCATGCGGTAGGCCAATTCAACACGTTCCCAGCGTTGGTCACGATCCATCGCGTAATACCGGCCGGTTAAACTTGCGATTCGCCCAACACTTAGTGACTCAATCGATTCAATATACTGAGCCGCGCTTTGTGGTGGTGTATCACGGCCATCTAGAAAAGCATGCAAGTAGATTTTTTCAGCACCCAAATCTGCAGCTAGCTGACAGGTTGCTTTGATATGATCAATATGACTGTGCACGCCGCCGTCTGATAGCAAGCCCATCAAATGGACTGCTTTACCGGCGCTAACCGCTTTTTCTATTGCTGATACAATAGTCGGATTTTGCTGGAATTCTCCGTCTTTAATTGCCTTGGTGATGCGAGTGAAGTCCTGATAAACCACCCGGCCTGCGCCGAGATTTAGATGTCCAACTTCTGAATTTCCCATTTGTTGGTCTGGTAATCCAACATCTTCTCCTGAGCCGGAAATGAGCGTGCGAGGGCAGTTTTTCCAAAGATCATCAAATACTGGTTTGTCTGCGGCCATGATTGCGTTGGATTCTGGAGACTCGCTATGACCCCAGCCGTCCATGATGATTAGTGCGATAGGTCTTCGTTGCATACGTAAATAAATCGTCAGATTAGGGGTGAATTTGCGCTTGATTATACACTAATTCATTAAGATGTGACTTATTGCTAAGCACTTACAAGACAGTCATCTATAATAAAGGGTTATTTAGTTCTGACGGGGATTCATTCTTTAAACGGTTGGACTGAATTGGAGCGCTCTGTGCGCTTAAAAATAACAATAATCAAGGAGATAGGTTGTTCTTTGGCCAATTATTTCAGCAGGTTAACTTGCTCGATGCGAACACGGAAATTTTAGTGTTGTTTTGTCACCGAAGTTCAATAATTTCTCAACAAACCATGCCATTTAGGCTGTTGCAAACATGAAAAAAAGTGAATTACCTCTGTACAAAACTGGTTGGTTTTATTTGTTGGTTTTGGTAGTTGCTGCGGTAGGTTGGCTAATTCATATCGGAAAACTCAATCAACTTAACCAATGGAACCGTGAACTGCTTTACCAGATATTGCCCAATCGAGTGACCGATTCGGCCATAATGCGAGTGAAAATTAACTCGGAAGGGCCGTCGGCATTTCAGTCAGTGAAAACACTGATGGCACGATTTCCAAATGCAAGTTTGGCGCTATTGATTGGCCCCAATAATGCGATGATGCAACAGCTTAACCGGCATATTTCTAGTCAGCCAACGCGCCGTTCGATATTGATTGCCACTGATAACAGAGCATCAGCCTGGCAGTTCACTAACGGTGATTTAAGTCTCGGCTGGTTTAGCCAAAGCATTAATCGAGTGAGCGCCGTTCCCGAAATAAAATGGGTGACTGCGGCAGATGCTATCTATGCGCCGGTTGTTCGTCAAAACAATGGTGCTACTTCATTATTATGGCGTCACGATGAATCGCTCTATCCTTCTTTTGCAGGGCTGGCCGTTAGTGGCAATATGTTAGAAAAGTTGCAGTTGAAAGTTGGAAATTACTTTGAACTATTTGCTAACAGTCATCGGTGGCAGGCTGGTTTTACTGGCGATGTATTTGTGGCTGGAGAGTCATTAGATTCTGTGGATTTGCAAGCAGCCATTGCCACTTCAGCTGAGTCTGCGCCGCAGCTGTTATTAATTGAAGATGGTTATTTTCAACAAACAAACGAAGTTGTACGCGCTTTGGCAAGGCTGGAACAGGGAAACTATCTGGTTCAAGGGTGGCCAGTAATTTTATCTAGCTGGCTGCTGGTAATTTTCGGGCTGGCTCTAACCTGGTTTTTGATTCGTTTCTCGCTGACTAAGCAGTTGGCCATTATGGCTGCTTTCATCACTTTGTTGGTATTGGGACAATATGTCGCTTTCAGCCAGATGCAATGGTTGCCCATATTGCCGGTGCTTGCATATGTTTTCCCGGTTTGGCTGGTGTTAACCGGCTATCATTTTGAGCGGCTAAAGTTTATCGCGTTAAGAAACCAGCAAAATGAAATTTTATCGCTCGCCGCGCCGACGTTTTTTGAAACTCAGCAGTTTGAAAAAATACAACCCTGGCTGAATAATACATCGCCGGATTTGAATCTGGTAGAAAAGGTATTCGATATCGCTTTGCGAGCGGAAGCACAACAAAACAAGTCGTTGGCTGCTAAGTTATTTGAGTGGATTAACCAGACTGGTATTAAGCACGAAGGCAGTCAGCAAAAGTGGTCAGAGTATCATCAGGTGCTTGGCAAAGAGCAATTAGAATCGACTTTGGTGATCGAACCTGGCCAGACTAATCCTGGGTCGATGACTAGCCCAATTCAAAATATAGAAAACTTCGGCCGTTATCGCGTAGAAGGTGTTTTAGGCAAAGGCGCGATGGGAATTGTGTTTCAGGGAGTCGATCCTAAAATTAACCGTCATGTTGCCATTAAAACGTTGCAGCTTAGTGATGCGCAGGACGATCAAAATTTTGCGGAAACCAGGGAGCGATTCTTTCGCGAAGCGGAGACTGCAGGGAATTTAAGTCATGCCAATATTGTGACCATTTATGATGTCGGTGATGAAGGCGATTTGGGATACATTGCCATGGACTTATTGACAGGCGCTCCCTTGTCTAACTTCCTCAAACCGGAAAACTTGTTGCCTGCGCCACTGGTTTATCAACTAATGATTCAAATAACCGACGCGCTTGATTATGCACATAAGCAACATGTTGTTCACCGCGACATCAAACCAGCCAATATGATTTACGACGATGATATTCAGCGAGTGACATTAACTGACTTTGGCATTGCTTGTGTCGCTGACCAAAGTAAAACTCGGACGGGAACCATTATGGGAAGTCCATTTTATATGTCGCCCGAGCAAGTATTAGGTAAGCGAGTTGATGGCCGTAGCGACATATTTAGTCTTGGTGTCACTTTTTACCAATTGTTAAGTGGTTATCTGCCGTTTAATGGGGAATCTATCGCCAGCGTCGCCTATCACATTACGAAGAGTAAACACCAGTCGGTGAGACATTGGGACAGTCGTTTACCCGCTAGTGCAGTGAGGATTACGAATAAAGCTCTGCAAAAGGATATCAGTAAACGCTATCAAACGATGTTCGAGTTTAAGCATGCGCTAATCAGCGCGCTGAAACGAGATTTTAAAAAGGCACCTATTATATGATTTATAAAGTTGAAACAGCTTGTGAACAAGGAAATGTTCGTCCTAATAATGAAGATGCCATTCGTTACGGTATCGATTCAAGTTTGGGTGTTTTGTGGATGATTGTTGCCGATGGAATGGGAGGGCATAAAGCGGGTGAAATTGCTAGTGAAAAGCTTGTTGAAAAGGTAGAAGCAGAATTCGATACAATACGTGCTGTACCGTCGCTGGGTTGGAAAGATTGGATTGTTGCGACTTTAACTCGTGCTAATAGTAGTATTTATCAAGCAGCTCAAACTAATCCTGACTATCACGGAATGGGAACAACCGGCGTATTGTTGGTTTGTGACAGCGAGCGAGCATACCTTGCCTGGGTAGGCGATTCTCGTGCCTATCATTTTAGAGGAAACACGCTAAGCCAGTTAACTCAGGATCATTCGATGATTCAATACTTGTTAAAAAAAGGTTCTATCAGTTCAGAGGAAGCGGCGCGCTCGAATAGCAAGCATTTATTATCAAGAGCAATTGGCGTTAAACAGGAAGTTGAAGTCGATTTTGTTACTCAAGAGTTGCAGTCGACAGATGTTTTATTGTTGTCGACCGACGGTGTTCACGATCATTTGGCTGAAGCGGTTATTGCTGGATATTTAACAAAATCGGCCACAGGAAAGGCAGTTTGTGACGAAATGACTCGTCAGGCAATGGTGCAGGGCAGTCGAGATAATTTGACCTTGGGAATCGTTAATTTTAGTGATTAATTAAGCGGCTCATAAGGTCAATAGAGTTCTGGCGAAAAAGTTGAAACTGAGGTTTAATTGTAAAGTATAAACTGATATTGATTGGCTGCGTTATCAATGATAACAGTCAATTAAAAATGTTGGTGTACAGTGGGGTTTCATCAGGTTCCAAAATTTTAGTGGTAATTTGTTAACGGGAGTAATCAATGGCCTACCTGGCTTTAATTGTTGAAGATGTTGTGATTAACAAGTGGGAAATCAGTGATGAAGTAGTCATCCTCGGTCGTGCAAAAGATTGTGATATCGTCATTGATGATCAATCTGTGAGTTCCAAGCACGCGCGTCTGGTGGTTGAGTCTGATCCCTATATGGATGGTGTTGAAGTGGTTTACCTGGAAGATTTAAAAAGTACCAATGGGACTAAGTTAAATGGGCGTGGTGTAGAGCGAGAAAAACTGGTCGACGGTGACATGGTTAAAATCGGTTTTAACTACTTTCGCTTTGTCGGTGATGGCGCTCAGGGGTTAGATGAGACTGCTGTTATCGTAAGTTAAGATATTTCTGACAAAACTGTTTTTCAAGTAGTTTACTTCGCTAATTATTATTGTCACCAAATGAGCGAGGTAAACTCTCATCGTTAATTCCCCTTTCATTTCTCTAATTTCCATCGATAAGTTGGAATATTTTCTTTCTGTAAATCGTTAGATTGTTTGTTGATTTGTCACAACTGGTGATAAAAACATTGCGTTATACATTGCTTTGGGGCTTACTAATTAGACTAATATTTATCCGTAGACGAATACGGCATTAAAATTTTCGATTAACTTTTATTCAAGGAAAATATTATGGATGGTGGATTTATTGCGTTAGGTATCATGGGGGTCATTGTATTTTTAATCCTGCTGGGAATTAAAACCGTTCCCCAGGGATTTGAATATACTGTAGAAAGATTTGGAAAGTTTACCAAAAGCCTCCGACCTGGTTTTAACTGGATTACACCAGTCATTGAAACCGTTGGTGCGAAAGTGAATATGATGGAACAAGTATTAGATATTCCCGAGCAGCAAGTTATTTCTCAGGATAATGCAACGGTAACTATTGATGCCGTCTGTTTCTACCAGATCGTTGATGCCTCTCAGGCAATGTATGAAGTTAACGATTTGGAAAGAGCGATGCAAAATCTTGTGATGACCAATATTCGTACGGTTCTTGGCTCGATGGATCTGGATGAAATGCTGTCTAAACGTGATCAAATTAACGCGCGCATTTTGACTATCGTTGATGAAGCAACAAACCCTTGGGGGGTTAAGATCACGCGAATCGAAATCAAAGATATTTTACCACCTAAAGATTTGGTTAACGCGATGGCGCAGCAAATGAAAGCCGAGCGAATAAAGCGAGCGCAGATTTTAGAAGCTGAGGGCGAAAAACAGTCTGCAATTTTGAAAGCAGAAGGTCAGAAGGAAGCAGAAATCAGGCAAGCGGAAGGGGAAAGGCAAGCTGCGTTTTTAGAGGCTGAGGCACGGGAAAGGCAGGCTCAGGCTGAAGCTGCGGCGACCAATATGGTTTCTGAGGCGATCGCAAAGGGTGATATTCAAGCGGTTAACTATTTTATCTCGCAAAAATATATTGAAGCACTGGCTGATATCGGTAAGGCAGAAAACTCAAAAATAGTGATGATGCCATTAGAAGCGGGTTCTGTAATCGGTTCAGTTGCAGGTATTGCGGAAATTGTAAAGACAGTGAAAAGCTAACCAGGGTTAATAAGCGAGGTTGATTTTCATGACTGTTCTAAGAGGTGAATGAAATGTTTGATAGTCTGGTATATTGGCATTGGGTGGTTTTCGGCTTTGTGATGCTAATTCTTGAAATGTTGGCTCCCGGCGCAATTCTGATGTGGTTTGGCATAGGCGCTATTATTGTCGGTGGGTTATTGTTTATGTTTCCAGAAATGAGCTGGGAACTGCAAGTGCTGATTTTTGCGGTGTTCTCAATCACAAGTGTATTTGCCTGGAAACATTGGCGCAAAGGTAAGCCGGAGGACGATACTGAGTCGGGCACGCTTAACCAACGAGGAAGAGCTTTAATCGGCCGTCAGGTTCCACTAGTTGAAGGCATTAAAAATGGTGTTGGTCGAGTTCAAATCGACGATACATTCTGGCGTGTTGAAGGCAATGATCTGGAAGTCGGCACTTTAATCAGAGTAACTGACGCAGAAGGAGCAACGCTAAAAGTTGAGCCTGCTATCAATCAATAACAGGTTAGTCATTCAAATCATTGATATTTAATAAAATCAACAGGTTAATAAGGACCGTTCAGATTAATTATCTGAACGGTTTTTTGATCGGCTTGTTTGTAAACACAAAGCGGCACCAACGCCATAGATAAGGACATCTGGTGTGTGTATAATGCTCAGCCTTGTAAACCCAAACAACTTCAAAATACAAGTGTTTGGGTTTATTTTCCCTCAGCCGCTGAGGACGAAGTAATTGACGCTTGTAGTAGATTAAAAAGGCATTTTAAAGGCGAGTTATGAACGATTTTATCCAATTTGCTATCAACCACTGGGAACTATCAGGTGCCTGGTTGGTTGTTGCAATCTTATTGTTATCCCTACAAATTAAAATAATGGCTCATGGCCCAAAATCTGTGACGACACAGATGTTAACAAATTATGTCAACCGAGATGATGCCGTAGTAGTTGATATTCGCGGACAGGCAGATTTTAATAAGGGTCATATTCAAGGAGCAGTTAATGTTCCTTTGAGTAAAATAAAAGAAAGCGCAAAAGATCTTGAAAAATACAAAGACAGACCCATTATTATGGTTTGCGCTAATGGCATTCAAGTTTCAGGGGCTTGCCAAACCTTGCAAAAAGCGGGATTTGAGCGGCTTCATAAACTGACTGGTGGCATGGCGTCATGGGTTGGGGACAATTTACCAGTAGTGAAAAGTTAAAGTTGGCGGTGTCCGATTTACGCTGAAATTACCTGTAAAGAATTTTAATAATTGAGATAAAAGAGAGAAGTTATGACTGATCAAGTAGATACAAATCCAGAAGTTGCAGCGAACGAAGAACAGCAAGCACCACAATTCGCCATTCAGAGAATTTATGTAAAAGACATTTCTTTTGAAGCACCAAACCTACCTGAGTTGTTCAATGTTGAATACAAGCCACAAGTCAAAATGGAAATGAACAGTAAGTCTCGCAAAGTTGCAGACAATCATTTTGAAGTTGTGTTAAGTGTGACTTTAAGCGCTGAACTTGAAGAGAAAACAGCATTTCTTGCTGAAGTTCAGCAAGCAGGCTTGTTCTTCATCAATGGTTTTAACGAGCAGCAAACTCACCAGTTACTAGGTGCAGCAGCGCCAGAGTCGCTTTATCCTTACGTCCGTGAGGTTATTTCAAACCTGATTGGTCGCGCAAACCTACCTGCTCTTCAACTAGCACCGGTTAACTTTATGGCGCTTTACGCAGAACGTATGCAAAAAGCTCAGGCAGAAGCACAGCAACAAGCAGAAGGTGCTGAAAATACTGGTTCGGAAACTATTCAGTAGTTATCGTCCAATCGCAAATGTCTGATATTTTGCAAAAACCAATTGCGGTACTTGGAGCAGGGTCTTTTGGTACCGCATTGGCTATTCTGTTAGCCCGAAATGGTAATCGGACTATATTTTGGGGGCGAGACCCCGAGCAAATTGAGTCGATGAAAGAGAAAAGACTCAATCAGAAATACCTTCCTAACACACCACTACCACCAAATCTTGAAATTACCAGTGACTTTGAGAAAACCATTGAAGTTGCGCGAGATATTTTAGTGGTAACGCCAAGTTATGCATTTTCACAAACGCTCAATCGAATAAAGTCTTTGACAGACGATGATGTGAGAATTGTATGGGCGTGTAAAGGTCTGGAGCCAGATAGCAGCGATTTTCTAGAAAACAGAGTGATCGAAATTTTCGGAGAGGATTGTCCTAAGGCTGTCTTATCCGGCCCAACTTTTGCGCAAGAGTTGGCGGTGGGATCACCCACTGCGATTACCCTGGCCGCTGATGATGGCCAATTCGCCGCAGACCTGAGTCAACGATTGGTAAATCAAACATTTAGAGTCTATCTAAGCTCAGATTTAAAAGGTGTTCAATTTGGCGGGGCCTTCAAAAATATTTGTGCTATCGGCGCAGGAATTGCGGATGGTCTAGGATTTGGAGCCAATGCCCGAACAGCGCTGGTGACACGTGGGCTTGCTGAAATGATGCGGATGGGCGAAAAACTCGGTGGGCGAATCGAAACTTTTACCGGAATGGCTGGACTGGGTGATCTGGTGCTGACCTGTACAGATAATCAATCGCGTAATCGGCGGTTTGGCTTGGCGCTTGGTAAAGGCGCTTCGACCGAAAAGGCTGCAGCTGAAATCGGCCAAGTGGTAGAAGGTGTTAGAAATACTAAAGAAGTGCGTCATTTGGCAGAACTTCATGAAGTGGATATGCCCATTTGCCAATCAATCTACAATATTCTTTATTGTGATCAAGATCCAAAGCAGGCCGCAAGAGAATTGCTAACTCGGGCCATGAAAGTTGAGGGTGATTAAATTAACCTGAACTCGGGATAAGACCAACCATCCAGCACAAGTCTTTTAGCGGCTCTCTGCGTTGAATTTGCTACTAATAGCTGGCTATTACCACGCAAACTCGCCTTGATATCCACTAAAAGACTTGCACTGGCCGATTTTCTGCCTCGCCTTTTACTGCCTGTCTTTAACGATATGTTAGTAATGTCTTAAAATCTAAACGTTTTCTGGCTGTTCTTATCCCGAGTTCAGGTTAAGTTAATTACCTGTATTCTGAATCGTAATAACTGAATCATAACCACTATTCAGGCAAAAATGCCCCTTCAAACTCTAGTTGACGCCAGGCTTCATAAATAAAAATTGCTACGCTATTTGATAAATTCAGACTGCGACTATTTTCAACCATTGGCAGCCTGAGAATATTTTCAGCCGGCATGCTCTCTAATATTTCTACAGGTAGTCCCCTGGTTTCTGGACCAAACATTAAGTAATCCTGTCGATTAAATTTAACTTCTGTTGGATTTTTACGCCCTTTGGTCGAACATGAAAAAAGCCGAGCTGGTTTCTCTGTTTGCATAAAAGATTCAAAATCGGCGTGGATTTTCAAATCGGCAAATTCGTGATAATCCAGTCCGGCGCGGCGAAGCCGTTTATCATCAAGCGCAAAACCGCAGGGTTCGATGATATGCAGATAGAAGCCTGTGTTGGCGCACAGACGGATTATGTTCCCAGTATTCGGTGGAATTTCAGGTTCGAATAGTACGATATTTAACATCGGGTTCGCTTTTAATTAATTGGATTCAGATTTTGAGTTTTCGGGTCAGCGTATTTCGACCCCAGCCAAGTATTTTAGATGCTTCGGCCTTTTTTCCCAAGGTTATTTCTAAAGCTGTTTGAATGATTAATTGTTCGAGTTCAGCTTGAACCTTAATAAAAGCCTGATGATCGCCTTTTTGGTAATCACTGACAAGTTTGCTGGACAATTGTTTTTGCCATTGAGTTGGCGGAGCATATTGCTCAATCTCAGGTGCAATATCGGGTGGTAGATCCTGGGGCATAATGAGCTGGCTGTTGGCCATCACTGAAAGCCAGCGACAGACATTCTCCAGCTGACGAACATTTCCCGGCCATGGGTAACTCTCCATAATCGCCAGGGCCTCTCGAGAAAGGCGTTTTTGTGGTTCTCTCAGCTCAAGGGATATGGTGTTCAGAAAGTGCTCAGCCAGCAGTGGAATATCGCTACTCCGCTGACGCAATGGCGGCAAGTGCAGTGGAATGACATTTAGTCGATGGTAAAGATCTTCGCGAAACTCTCCACTTTCGACCTTTTTGTGCAGGTCCTGATGAGTCGCAGCGATGATTCTCACGTCCACATGAGTCGGTTGATTAGAGCCTATCCGATAAAATGCACCCTCAGAGAGTACGCGTAATAAGCGAGTTTGAGTTTCTAAGGGCATGTCGCCGATTTCATCGAGAAACAAAGTCCCATTATCGGCTTGCTCGAATCGCCCCTGATAACGGCCGCTAGCACCGGTAAATGAACCTTTTTCATGGCCGAATAGCTCTGATTCGATCAGATCTTTGGGAATCGCGGCCATATTAAGCGCGATAAAAGGTGCCTGTTCTCTGGGGCTGTGCTGGTGCAGTGCGTTTGCAACCAATTCTTTTCCCGTGCCTGATTCACCGTGCAAAAGCACTGTGACTTGAGAGTTTGAAAGTCGCCCAATCGCTCGATACAAGTCTTGCATTGCGGGAGACTCGCCGATGATAGAAAACTTATTATGTTTAATATCTGCTTGTTGCTGACTTTTAACTGAGGGTTTAGGAGCCAGTGCTCGGTTGACTGTGGCGACCACTTCATCGAGGTCGAACGGCTTTGGTAGATATTCGAAAGCACCTTTTTGGTAAGCTTGAACCGCACTTTCCAAATCAGAATGGGCTGTCATAATGATCACGGGCATATCTGGTAAAGCACTCTGACATCGAGAAAGCAGCTCCATTCCACTTTCTCCAGACATGCGTACATCGGTGATGAGTAAATCAAAGGTATGAAACTCCAACACAGAGAGCGCACTTTCGGCAGAATTGGCCTGTGTGACTTTATGCCCCATATCCTGAAGGAGCTCATTGAGAACCCATCGAATACTTTCGTCATCATCCACCAATAGCAGATCTTTGGATTGTGCTTCAGTCATTATTATATTCCAGCGGTAGATACAGACTAAAACAGGTATGTCTTGGCTTGCTTTCCACTTCAATAATTCCACCATGTCGTTGTACCAGGGACTGTGCAATACTCAGGCCAAGTCCGCTGCTATTCTTACCACTGATGGTTGGGAAAAAAATATCCTTCAATAATGTGTCTGGTATACCAACACCGTTGTCTATCACGTCGATTCGGATAACTTGCTTGTGTTGAACTTTGCCGATGGTGTGTTGGTGCAGGATTCTGGTTTTAAGCTGAATTTCTCCAGCGCGATCAATCGATTCACCTTCAATGGCTTCAGCCGCGTTTTTTATCAGATTTAACAAAGATTGCTGGATCTGGCCTGGGGATAGTAATAATTCCGGCAAACTGGGATCGTAGTTTTTAATAATTTTTATCGGGCTTTGGTGTTGCAAGAGGGTAATTTCAAGTGCTTTTTCAATGAGTAAGTGAGCATTTACTGATTGCTTTTCCTCAGGTTCAGCAGGAAGGAGTAACCGACCGACCAGATCACTTAAGCGGTCGGCCTCGTTGATAATGATTTGCGTATACTGGTTAGAAAAATCGCTGGGAAGCTTCCGTTCCATTAATTGGGCTGCCCCTTTTATTCCACCGAGAGGGTTTTTTATTTCATGGGCTAAATTTCGAATAAGATGGTTACTGACGCGATTTTGTTGTTGTAATTCCATATCCTTGCGAATATTCGCGTGGTGTTCACTACTCTGGAACTCCAGCAGGAGATAGCTTTCTTGCTCAAGCTCGATACGCGAAATCATAATGTTACTACTTACTAACCCTGCAGCGCTTCTAATTTGGGCCTCTTCAATGAAACCCGATTGTCGTTGTTGATAAAACTGGTGCAGTGTATTTTGGTCAAAGTCCGCTCTTATCAGGCTAAACAGGTTTTCTCCTTTGATTTGACGACATGAATATCCAAGTAGTTGTTCGGCCGATTGGTTGAGGTATTCCACCTCGCAGGCTTTGTTGAGGAACAAGATTGCGGTATTGAGAATATTCAGTGAAAGGTTTGAGAAAATTGACATTGAATTTTATCGGTCATTTAATTGCATGAATGCTTCAATTTTGCGCCCTGATTTTTATCCATTCTTATCTAAACTGTGCGTTACGAATGATCTATTTTGGTGAATTTATAAAATAATATTTTAATAGTGCACTATTTTGGTGCAATAGTAAATCATATAAAGCGCTCGCTTATTTGATTATTAGGCCTTGTGTGACCCACAAGACCTAATAATACCGCGAACTCATCGCAGTCAGATTTTAGTAGAGAATCCGGGTTTTGATAGTTCCGGGGATCTGCTTGAGTGCTTCAAATGCTTTGTCGCTTGACGCCTGGTCAATATCGGTAACCACGTAACCAACATTTGCACTGGTTTGCAGGTATTGGGCAGAAATATTGACATTATTAGAAGAAAATACGTCATTAATACGAGCAAGAATCCCTGGCTCATTTTGGTGAATGTGACAAATGCGGTGCTTACCTTTATGTGACGGTAGTGCTACCTCCGGCAAGTTGACCGAAGATAGTGTTGAGCCATTGTCGCTATATTTAACCAGTTTTTCGCTCACCTCTATGCCGATATTGGCCTGAGCTTCCATTGTGCTGCCACCGACGTGAGGGGTGAGGATCACATTGTCGTATTCTCTCAATGGAGAAAGAAACTCTTCCTGGTTAGATTTGGGTTCCTTGGGAAATACATCGATAGCGGCACCATTAACAGCGCCAGTTTTTAAAGCATTAGCCAGGCTGTCAATATCAACGACTGTGCCGCGCGAAGCGTTAATTAGAATGGCACCTTGTTTCACATGTTTGAACGCAGTTTCATCCATCATATTCTTTGTGAGATCAGTTTCCGGCACGTGGAAGGTTACAACATCAGAGGTTTCTAACAATTGATGGAAACTCTCAGCAGCACGGGCGTTACCCAGGGCTAACTTGCTTTCAATATCAAAGAATTGAACCTTCATTCCAAGGTTTTCAGCTAATATTCCGGTTTGGGTGCCGATGTGACCATAACCGACGATGCCGAGGATTTTGCCTCGGGTTTCAAAGGAGTTGGCTGCCGATTTTATCCACTCTCCACGATGCGCTGCGGCGCTTTTTTGTGGAACGCCGCGTAGCAGCAGTATCATTTCTCCTAATACAAGTTCTGCGACGCTGCGGGTGTTAGCAAATGGTGCGTTAAATACTGGAATTCCTCGCAATTCGGTTGCTTCCAGGTCGACCTGGTTGGTGCCAATGCAAAAACAGCCGATGGCTGCCAATCTGGGAGCATGGGAAAGTAATTCTGGGTTTACCTGGGTACGTGAGCGAATTCCAAGAAAATGAGCGTCAGCCAAGGTCTCTTTTAGCTCATCTACGGGCAAGGATTTTGCTGCAGTTACAATATTTGTGTAGCCTTCGTTGCGAAAAACTTTTTCTGCACTTGCATGAATTCCTTCAAGAAGGACGATTTTAATTTTATCTTTGTTGAAAGATGTCGCCTGAGTTGTCACGATTTTTTTCCTGGGCCTGATTTTATGGAGAATGGTTAATGCTGCTAGCATATGAAAAAACTATTCTGAATGCTAGGGCCTGTTTGTTCTTTTATAAACCGCAACTGCCGAGTTCATTTTTTTTAACCAGCAAGGCAAAAGGTGAGTAATGTAGTTATTCTACATGCTCGACTTTTAACGCGGTTGGGCAAAAAAAAGGACCAGCCCTGCGGGTTGTGGCTAAAACCCTGCCACTCTGCGTTGTTTGTCGCTTATTTAGCATGACTAAACTGCGCTCCAAAGACCTTGATTGACAAAGTTTTAGCCACAACAGTTGCGGTCTATAAAAGAGTAAACAGGCCCAATAGTTCCTTACTAACAAGAAGTTATTAATGCAATTTATTCGCCTATCCAGCCCATTCAGATTAAATTCTCATGTGCAAAGCCCGCGAGTTACTGATAGAATCCCGCCAAATTCGGTAGAAGAATCAACTATGAGCAATAAAGACGTTTCCGCAATAATCAAACAATTACTCATCGAGACTCTGTCTCTTGACATGGCCATTGAAGAATTGGCCGATGATACCTTGTTGTTAGGAAATATTCCGGAATTCGACTCAATGGCTATAGTGTCGATTATTACCGCTATCGAAGAAACTTTTGGATTTATGGCCGAAGATGATGATCTGTCGGCAGAAGTTTTCGAGTCGGTTGAAACGCTTGTAAGATTTGTCGTGGAAAGGAGTCAGTAGTGGAAAGGAGCCAGTAGTCCGCTCTTTGATATTTAGAGACAAAAATAACTAAAAAAGAACAAGACATTTTAAAAAAGTCTCTTTAAAAGCTAATCAATCAACTTTTTCCAAAAACCGATTCAAGAGATATTTGCCAGTTACCTTGATTAATAGTTACCTTGGTTAATAATTTCGGTAGAGCGTCTGCGCTGGAAGTCAAACTTTCATCAAGACGAGCGTATAAAATGGTAGTCATCAAGTAAAAACAATTAGGACGGTTTTCGCATGAGTCAGCCAGAGAATCCTGGTCGAAGGAATTTCATTAAAGTCACAACCTATGCTGGAGTTGGCCTGTCTCTTGGCTTTCAACTCTCGGCCTGCAGCGATGACGCTGAAGATAATCAAGCCTTCACGCCTAATGCGTGGTTAACAATATTCCCAGACAATCGAGTACAGATTGCAATTTCAAAAGTTGAAATGGGCCAGGGAATACTCACTGCTATTCCCATCTTAATCGCTGAAGAACTTGAAGTTGACTGGTCGAAAGTGGAAGTCGAACTGGCTGAAGCATCGTCAAAGTATGGATCGATGTACACTGGTGGAAGTAAATCAATTCGAAACTTATGGTCGCCGTTACGAAAGGCGGGGGCGACGGCAAGAGAATTACTGATAGGGGCCGCTGCCAATCAATGGAAGGTGGCCACTTCCGAGTGTTACGCGAAAGAAGGTAAGGTTTGGAATAAGCAATCTGGACAACAAATTACCTTTGGAGAATTAACTGAAGCTGCGAAAAACGTAGCTGTTCCAGATAAAGTTACCCTTAAACAACCGAATGAATTTAACTTGATCGGTAAACCGGTTAAACACCTTGATGCAGCTGATAAAGTCACTGGAGCAGCGCAATTTGGAATTGACGTTGAATTGCCGGGTTTAAAATTTGCAGCGATTAAACACGCACCGGTGTTTGGTACTAGACTGCAATCCGTTGATGAGTCAAAAATTGCCGGACTTAGTGGTGTCCAAAAGGTCGTTAAGTTAGAAAAAGCGGTGGCGGTTGTCGCTGATTCGTACTGGCAGGCGCAACGAGCGTTAGATAAGTTACTGATCACTTGGACTGAATCTACCAGAGAAAAACTCAGCACTGCACAAATTCGAACTGACTTACAACAACTGGTCAATCAAAAGGGCGAGCTGGTTAAGCAAAATGGAACTATCGTATCCACCGGTAAAGAACTGGAAATTAATGCTGAATATTCTGCCGCGTTTCAAGCCCATGCACCAATGGAAACCGTTAATTGTACTGTCCATGTTCATGACGATGGTTGTGATATCTGGGCGCCGACACAGCACCCCGTTGCCGCTCAGGCTGAAGCACGGGAAAATCTGAATTCAGGCGTTGGATATTGGGCTAGTAAAATGCTCAGAAAAATTGGCGTATCCGACAATGTGCGAGTTTTTCCGACGCTGGTTGGTGGTGGATTCGGCAGACGATTAAAGCAGGATTATGTTGCAGAAGCTGTCATTATTGCAAAGCAGGTGGATTTTCCTGTGAAGCTCATCTGGTCTCGTGAAGAGGACATTCAGCACGACTTTTACCGGCCGTTTTCATACCATAAAATTGCCGCAAAAATTGACGAGCAGCAAAATATTATTGATTGGCAACATCACGCTGCCGGCGCATCGAAAGGACTGGTCGCCGGGAGCGCCCTTTCAATGCCTTATTCAATGGCACATCAGTCGTTATATTTCAGCCATAAAAACCATGGTGTGCCCATTGGTTCATGGCGTTCGATTGCAAGTTCTCATAACGCCTTCGTGACTGAGTGTTTTATCGATGAAATTGCCCATTCACTTAAAGTAGACCCACTAGAATTTCGATTGAAACTGGTTGCAAATAATCGGGCGAAATTGGTTTTGGAGAATGTGGCGCGCATTGCACAATGGCAGCAACGAGAAAATTCAGGTCGCGCTCTTGGAATCGCTCTGTACCCCTGTTTTGGTAGCTATATTGCAATGGTTGTTGAAGCTAAAGTTGATGACGCTGATGAGTTAAACATCGACAATATTTATTGTGTTGCGGATGTCGGTATCGTGGTTAACTCTGATACGGTCAAAGCGCAAATAGAAGGTGGGATTATTTTTGCTTTAAATGCCACCGTTAAACATTCAATTGAGATTGAACAAGGTCGTGTCAAAGAGAGTAATTTTGATGATTATTCGATGTTAAGAATAAATGAAATACCGCCTATTCATATCAATATAATTAACAGTAGTGAAAAGCCTGGCGGCGTTGGTGAAATAGCCGTGCCACCGTTAGCGCCCGCGGTGGCCAATGCCTATTTTGCAGCTACTGGAAAACGATTACGAAACATTCCGTTTTTATAATGTTAATTTTGTCGCAAAAAACAGGCGAACAAGCGATGAGTTTTAGTCGGTTATTGACAATAAGCTGCTGTCACTGTACGATTTTCAGCTTGCTTTCAATTTCTCAAAATAGAAATTGTTAATAATAATTAAAACGAAAAAGCTTTCAGTTTTAAACCAGATACTCTTAGTTGTTTAACTATAAAAATGAAGATTGAGAACTCATGTTTGAGGTGGTGAGTTCGATGTCTGAATGGGGAACTTAATAAAGCAATTTCAGTGCTTTTTAAGTATTAGTATTTGTGGGTTATTACTTGAGTTTTTTTGAATAACAACCGACTAACATTCTGCTTAGCCTTGGTATAGGGAAGTTCAAATGGCCACGGTCAAAATTTTTAATCATCATTTTCGAGTTCCGTACGTATTTCTAATCTTAATCGAGCTGTCTTTTTTGTTTGGTTCGGTTTACGCAGGCTCCTATTTACGATTTAGTGAATTATTGTGGCAGCCAACCGCTGAAGAATTGCAATTTTTTCCTCTGAGAGGAGCCATTTATGCAATCATCATGTTGTTTGCGATGGTCGCAATGGGTCAATATCAGACACCCGGTCCACGGGGTAAATATTATCTTCCGAGTATCGTTGTCAGGGTTTTAATAAGTTTGACACTCGGCGGACTAGCCTTAGCCGTTGTCTATTACGTATTTCCTAACATTGTTTTAGGCCGAGGAATTTTGGCTTATACCTTGTTGACCAGTTTTATTGGGTTGGTATTAATTCGGTTAATCTTTTTCCAGACAGTTGATGGACGTTCGCTTCGTCGTAAAGTTCTGGTATTAGGTGCCGGAGATTTAGCTAGCCATTTGTTGGATAAAACGGACCCGGTAAGAATATTAGCGCCTAAAAACGCGAGCTATGTGATTCATGGGTTTGTTGATTTTCCAGATGACCAACACTCCATTTCAGAACAATACCTGGTTAGTCCAGGGGATAATCTTGCTGAATATTGTGAAGCCTATGAAATTGACGAAATTGTGCTCGCGATTTCAGATCGCCGCAAGACTTTGCCTGTCGACGCTCTTCTTGATTGTAAACTTTCGAATATTAATGTTATCGATTTTGTTTCTTTCTGGGAAAGAGAAAAAGGCATGTTACGTCTGGATATGCTCAATCCAAGCTGGATGATATTCGCAGATGGATGCAAACAGAGCAGTTTTGGCCTGTCAATCAGACGAATATTCGATATTGCTATCAGCTTTGTTATTTTAGCAATGATGTTTCCTGTTTTGATCGTGACTGCAATATTGATTTTTATTGAAAGTGGGTTCAAAGGGCCAATTTTCTATTCTCAGATAAGAGTTGGTCTTAATGGGAAGCCTTTCAAATTGTTAAAATTTCGCAGTATGGTGGTGAATGCGGAAAAAGATGGTGCTCAGTGGGCTAAGCAGAACGACATGAGAGTTACCAGAATTGGGAAATTTATTCGAAAAGTACGTATCGACGAGTTACCGCAAATGCTGAATATACTCCGTGGAGACATGAGTATTGTGGGTCCGCGGCCCGAAAGACCTGAATTTGTTGAACAGTTGGATAATAAAGTGCCATTTTATAGCGCCAGACATAGAGTTAAACCGGGACTTGCTGGGTGGGCTCAGTTAAAATACCCGTATGGCGCAAGTGAAGATGATGCCTATAATAAACTACAATATGATCTCTATTACGTTAAAAACCACTCATTCCTGATGGATGTTCTGGTTTTGTTGCAAACAGTAGAAGTGATAATATTGGGTAAGGGCGCAAGATAGGGGAAAAAAATGAGATTAATACTTGTAATCGGGTTGTTGTCGCTAATTGTAGCTTGCGGGAGCACGCCAAAGGACGTTGCTTCAGGCCCGGCCACAAGCCAGGATAAAAAACTTCTGGTGGACCAATATTATATTGGCGTTGACGATATTGTGTCGGTCAATGTCTGGAAAAACCCGGAATTGTCGATTACTGTCCCGGTCCGACCTGATGGCAAAATTTCAGTTCCATTGGTTGGAGAAGTGACTGCAGGCGGAAAAACCCCCGTTGAAGTTGCCGACGATATTACGAACAAACTCGCTAAATATATAAGAGATCCGCGAGTGGCAGTGATTCTTAATGAGTTAAGAAGTCACGAATTCCTGTCTCGTGTTCGAGTGACTGGCGCGGTGAGATCGCCAATGTCTTTACCTTTTAGACAAGGTATGACTGTACTGGACGTGGTTTTGGAAGCCGGCGGCTTGAATGAGTTTGCCTCTGCTAATAGCACAAGATTGTTTAGAAAGGTTGATGGAAAGGTAAATACCATTGATATTGAGCTTTTTGAAATCCTCAATAACGGTGACATGGCAACAAATTACTCACTTGAGCCAGGAGATATCTTGTCTATTCCAGAGCGTATTTTTTAATTTGGTGACAATATGAAATTTTCGATTGGTGATCTTGTAAAGCGAATTCTTCGCGAAGCGTGGGAACGAAAAAAGATTGTAGCGGCGGTTTACCTGGTAACCGCGTTTTCGTTTTTGGTGCTTGCCTGGGTATGGCCGCGGGTTTATACCTCATCGAGTGTGATTTTAGTTGATCAACAGGACATTCTAAGTCCATTAATGGAAGGGACTGCTGTTACTTCTTCTAGCGTAATTGATCGGGCTAAGATGGCCAGGCAGGTAATTTTCAGCAGAGAATCGATGCTAAAAATTATTGATGCCGGTGAGTTTTTTGATGAAGAGCCTACTCCCGTTCAAATGGACTTACAAGTAGAAGAAATAAAGTCAAAAACAAATTTTAGTAATTCAGGCAAGAACTTAATCGAAATCCGGTTTAGTGATCTTGACCCCGAGAGAGCTTTTAACGTTGCTAAAACGATGACATCAATTTTTGTTGATGACACTATCAAAGCCAAGCAGGCAGAAAGTCGAGCAGCTTATGAGTTTATTAATAACGAGGTTAATAATTACCATAAAAAACTACAAGCGGTCGAACTGGCAATAAAAGAATTTCGTTCGAGAAATATTGATTCCTCCGCACCAGGCTCAAAAACTGTAACCAATGATCGCTTGTTGGAATTAAAGCGGCAATTGGAAAATATCAACCTGGAAATCCATAGTGAAGATTCTAAATTGTTGGCCAGACGAAGGCAGTTATCAGGTGAAGGAACAGGTATCAGCTCCTCAAGCTTGGCACGTGAATCTGCGTTGAATCAAAGAATTGTTAATCTCGAAAGCCGGTTGGACACACTTCGGCTCGATTATCATGATACCTTTCCTGACATTGTACAAATCAAAAGCCAAATTGCGACTTTAAAAAAGCAGATTGTCGAGGAAATAGAAAGTCGTAAGACTGGTGCATATGAAGAATTGAAAGAAGGTCCAATCTATCAGGAAGTAAGAAGCCAGGTGTTGAGAATTCAAACGAATATTTCAACCTTGAAATCCAGACGAGACCAAATTCAGAAAATGTATGATAAAGAAGCTGAAACCATGTCAAAGATTAACGCGGTTGATGCTGAGTTAGCAGAATTAACTCGTGACTATACGGTTAATCAAGAGCTTTACCAAGATTTGTCTCGGCGAAGAGAAAGCGCAAAAATTTCGATGAATATTGACCTTGAAAATCAGGGGTTATCAATCAAAGTTCAGGAAAATGCGACTTTACCAGTTGTTCCGAAAGGAATTCGTTTTGCCCACATAATATTGGCAGGCTTGGTTCTTAGTTTTGGCGCTCCCCTTGTTTTAGTTTACGGACTTTCTCTCATTGATAATAAAGTGCGTGATGAGCATGTCGTGACAGATTCACTAATGCTTCCTGTGTTGGCATCTGTGTATTATGTTAATACTCCAAGAGAAAGAAGAAGTAATTATATAAGTTCCTCCATTATGGTGATGATAGTTTTGGTTGTTTGGAGTGTATATGGTTACGCAATTTGGTTGAGAATGAATGGTTAAATTATGAGTATTATCGAATCTGCATATTTAAAGTCGAAGAAAGATAAAGGCGATGCTCTGGACGAGGAGAAAAGGGAAGAAATTCTTGCGCCTGGTGGTGAGTTTTCTGTTCCCAGAAAAAAAGAAGCGCAAGATTTGGTTTCTTCTCGGAAGGAAATCTCGAGAATGTCGCAAGAAGCCGTTTTTGAGCAAAATGATTACTTGTCAAAAAGGCTTATTTTTTCGAATATGCCGGACACTATCTTACTCAACAAATATCGAAATTTAAGAACTCGTTTGTTGGCTACATCCGAAACAGAAAATTTTGTTACCTTAG
Organism: Aliikangiella coralliicola; assembly: GCF_007004725.1. Taxonomy (GTDB): domain Bacteria; phylum Pseudomonadota; class Gammaproteobacteria; order Enterobacterales; family Kangiellaceae; genus Aliikangiella; species Aliikangiella coralliicola. The sequence goes on from NZ_ML660161.1 coordinate 466,625, forward strand.
TAACATCTGTACTTCCCGGCGGAGGCAGTAGTTTAGTTGCTGCTAATTTAGCAACGACTTTTGCTTTTGACGAAGCGAAAACTGCTATGTTGATAGATGCCAATATACATCATCCAACCCTAAATAGTTTATTAGAAGTTAATGCAGAAAAAGGGCTTATCGATTATCTGGAATCTGAAGATTGGAAAGAAGATGAAATTCTCTACGAAACAAGAATTCCGCGTTTAAGATTTGTGCCTAGCGGGTTGGTTAGAGAAAATTCGGCGGAGTATTTTACTTCCGAACGAATGAAAAGTTTTATGCACCATTTAGTATCCCGTTATCCTGATCGATACCCGATTATTGATGCGCCGAGTATTGCTTACTCGGCTGATACTCAAATATTAACTGAGCTTTGTGATAAGGTCATATTAGTGGTTAAGTATGGACAGTGCTCCGAAGAAGAAATCCGCAAAGCGGCATTGGCTATTGGTAGAGAAAAATTTGCTGGAATTGTGCTCAATCAATTTTAATGAAAAATAATAAATACCTATCAAAAATTAAAACTGTCGCCGCATTCGCTATTTTAGGGCAGATCTACTCAGTGCATTCGCTGGAGTATGCTGTTTCTGTTAGTACTGAAACTGAGTATAGCGATAATATTTCACAAGCCCTGAACTCCGAAGAAGGGGATCGACTGTCACTGGAGTTAGGATTTACCTTATCAACAGAGAATACAAAGTCTTGGGATATTAATTTATCCGGTGCTTACTCCGATGAAAACTACTCGGTGGATTCTTTAGCTGATCAAACCAATAAAGAATTCGATGCGAGAGTTTTTTATCGACCGCCAACCAGCAATTTCAGATTGTTGTTTTTAGAAAGTTACACCATTGTTCCCAGAAACAGATTTGCTGTAGAGAATGTTGATAATACTAGAAACATCAACGTAGCCACTTTGAGGCCGTCATATTTTTTTAATGTCACTAGTGGGGATAAATTAAATATTGAAGTTTCTAAAACTGATTTAGATAATGACGAAATCGAAGGAGCAGGGTTTACCACTAACGGTTCCCGACAGGATGATGAGATTTCTGTCAGTTGGGAGCGTGTCATCAATGCAAACACATTTTTATCGATTGTCCGGAATGATGTCAAAGTAGACTATTCAGCGAGTATGGCGGAAGGCGCGGTCGACTACGATCAAATCGACACCTTTATTAGCTATCGAAGAGTGGTCGGGATGACTCAATATCAATTAGATTTTGGACGGTCGGAGCTGACTAATCAGCTCGGGCAAAAAAGTGAAGATGAATTGATTACCGCTTCACTTGGACGACAAATTAATCGAACTCACTTTATTAGCTTTAGCGGGAGAAAAGGATTTGATTCATTGTTAGGAACCGATATCGCCACTGAAACAGTTGATGTTATTAATCCAACTAATGAATTTCAATCTGCTTCGAAAGTGCGGGAGATCAATTTTGGCTATGCTATTGAAGATAACACAGATAGTTTGAGCTTCTCTCTCTTCGACCGTGAACTCATTGGTGTAGATTCCACTGATGAAGAAAAGCGTCAGGGATTAACTGCTCAATATTCTGTTTCTATGTCTCGTTATTTCAATACGCCGTTAGAGTCGAATATTGAAATTGGGTACAGTTTAGCCAAGAGTGATTTTTCTATCACTGGTGTTAATACATCCGCAAACTCGGTAGAAAACTTGAGACTTAGATACAATCACAATCAGACAAGAGCATTGTCTTACTATGCTGAAATATCGAGAAGACTTAGCTATTTGCAATTAGCTGGTTTACCGGAAGAGAAAAGAGACTCATCGTCGATAGTTATCGGAGTACGTTATAACTTTACTCCACGTTAACCAATTCTATTGATTGAGAGATGGTCTTAGTTTATTTAAAAAGGAATTTTGTCAGAGGTTCTTTTCAAAAGCAGGCAGTATGTTGTACCAATAACCGCTTTTATTAAAGCGGTTATTGTTGTCTGTTTACCAGGAATTATTATGAGTTCAATTTACATGTATCACGCAGTGGGAAATGAAACGCAGATTTCCGGTGCGGATCCCTTTTATGCAGTAACAGAAAGCAACTTCCGCGAGCAGGTTCGCTTAATTGGTGATAGCTTGCCAATTGCAACGCAAATTGCGGACAAAGGATATATTAGCCAGCATTGCATTACTTTTGATGATGGTCATTTATCTAACTACTCTGTCGCATTTCCAATTTTAAAAGAGCAAGGATTAAAAGCCGAATTTTATGTTAATAGTGCTTTTATCGGCCAACCTGATTATATGACCTGGCAGCAGTTGCGTGAAATGCTAGAAGCTGGGATGACGATTCAGTCTCATGGTCATACTCATCCATATTTTTCCGATTTATCCAGTGAGCTGATTGAAAGCGAGCTTGATAGTTCAAAGAAGATGATTGAAGACAAACTCGGAGAGGCAGTGGTGGTATTTGCGCCGCCTGGGGGTCGTTATGACAAACGAGTCGTTTCTATCGCAGAGCAACTTGGATATCGATGTATCGCCGATTCTTCGCCAGGAATATGCCAGGCTAACCATGGATTTACAGTTCCTCGATTTCCTATTCTTGCCAACACTAGCAATTCACTAGTTAATGATTATAAGAATAAATACTCAATACCTGTTTTGAAGCAGACAGCAAAATATTATTCTTTTGCTGTCGCAAAAAAAGTTTTAGGTAATAAGATTTATGACAACATCCGTAGCAAATTATTAGGTGAAACAAATACGAGCGTATGAGCGAGTTAATCTTTTGGCTTTGTGCCTTCATGATGTTTTATATTTTTGCCGGGTATCCGGCATTAATTTTATTGCTATCTAAATTTAAGTCGCCGGTGTCCCATAGTCCCATCAAAGAATATCCGACGGTTGAAGTCATTATTGTTGTCAGAAATGCTGAAAGCTACGTTGCGGAGAAAATAGCGAGCATTCAAAACCTTGACTATCCGGCCGATAAAATTAGAACTCTATTTATTTCCGATAATTCAACCGATGGAACGGTTGATGTTATCAACAAGCTTACTGAAGTTGAAAATGACACTGATGGAGTTGAAGGTCAGGAAAAGATCAGAGTTGTTGATAACGAGTTCAAATCGTCAAAATCTGCTTGTTTAAATCAGGCAATTAAATTATCTAACGCAGATTTACTACTACTGACAGATATAAGACAAACATTGGAATCCGATAGTCTCCAAAAGCTTGCTCGGCACTTTTCGGATGATTCGGTCGGTGCCGTGAGCGGTGAACTGGTTTTACGAGATAGTGATGGAAACGATTTTGGCAGCGGAATGGATGCTTATTGGCGTTATGAGAAATTTATTCGGCATCATGAATCCCTGGTTGATTCGGTTCCTGGAGTGACTGGTGCGATCTATGCGATGCGCCGAGAACTTTATCAGGACATTCCAGCGGAAACTTTACTGGATGATGTGCTCATTCCCATGAATTTGATTCTGAAAAACAAAAAAGTATTGTTTGAGCCTGAAGCGATTGCCTATGACATTCCATCGTCAGATATTGGTCGAGAGAAAATTCGGAAAACTCGTACACTTGCAGGCAACTGGCAATTGCTGCAACTGAGACCTATGTTGCTTAACCCATTGAAAAATAGAATTTGGCTGCAGTTTATCTCTCATAAGATATTAAGGTTGATTAGCCCTTTATGTCTGTTACTCATGTTTTTTGCCAGTATTTTAGCAGCGAAAGATTCCGCTTTCTTTGTGTTAGTCAGTGTGCTGCAAATAGTCGTTTATGGAACGCTTTTAGTTGCTTTAAAGAAACAGCAACTACTAAAGCATAAACCCATAAAGATTGCTTATTCGTTTATGGTGCTAATGTATTTCACTGTACTAGGCTTCTTGTTTTTTGTTTCTAAAAAACATTTGCAAATATGGAAGTAGTGCCTATGCTATCAATCACTGAATGTTTCAATATGAAAGGAATGTATTGGTGTTAAAAGTATTACATATTGTCCAATCGTTGAATGTCGGTGGACTGGAAAATGGTGTCGTTAATCTTGTTAATCAAGCGGATAAAAATCATCTGGATGTTGATGTTTTATGCCTGCGAGATAAAGGCACCCTTGCAGCTAAAGTGATTGACTCGGAAAGCAGGGTACATTTTGACGGTAATCAATCAGAAAGTATTTTAACCGCTATTAAAAAAGTTTATGCGCTTTGCAAAGGTAAAAAGTATGACATTGTTCATACCCATGGTTGGGCGACTATGCTTCCTGGATATATTGGCGCCAAGTTAGCCGGAATTGCGACGATTATTAACGGCGAACACGGAACGCTTTATTTTAGTAGCAAAACCCAGATTATTGCGCAGAATTTATTATTCAAATTGATGGATTTGAATTTGTCAGTATCGAAAGTACTGATCGACGAAATAAAGAGTAAATTTGATTATCGGGGAGATAATTTTAAAGCTATCCTGAATGGTGTTGATGAAAAGAAGTTTTCTCCAGATAGCACCTCAAGAAATGAAATTCGAAACTCATTGAATATTGGCCCAGACGATTTTGTTGTTGGAAGCGTCGGGCGCTTAGTAGAAGTTAAAAATTATCCTTGCCTGATTCGTGCTTTTGCCGGATTGCCGAGTGCACGCCAATCTTACCTTGTGTTAGCTGGTTATGGCGATCAACAAACAAAACTCGAACAGCTTTGCCAAGAGCTTGGTGTCGCTGACTCTGTTAAGTTTTTGGGAAAGAGAAGTGACATTCCGGCAATAATTAACAGTTATGACGTTTTTGTTTTACCATCTTTTCGCGAAGGTCTGTCTAATACTATTTTAGAGTCATTGTCTTGTGGGGTGCCGGTAATTGCTTCTAACGTGGGTGGTAACCCTGAGATGGTAATGGACGGAATTAATGGCTTTTTATTTGAAAGCGATAATGATCAAGCATTGATAGAGAAAATTGCGTCACTGCAGGGTAATCAGGATTTATTAATGGATTTTTCTAATAAGGCCCGCAAGCTTGTTCTGGAGTCATTTACGCTAGACACAATGGTTGATAACTATCAGTCAGCATACTATGAATTGGCGGAAAGAAAAGTTTAACTAATAGACTTGAATAGAAAAATCGAACAAAAAACTTGAACGGAAAAACAATTCCAGATTTTAACAGTAAAATAGTTTCTTGATAGCAAATTTTGAGTGAAATTGGATGACAAGAGACGATCAATATTAAGTGGTTAATACGACAAAGCTATGGGTTTCGCTTACGCATTTTATTTTTTCACATTTATTCTCAGCATAGTAAGACCTGTTTGGGGTTTTGTTGGACTGGTTGTTAGTGTACTTATTCGATTTCAGGATCGTTTTCCAGGCATCGCTTCAATTAAGCCGTTTACTTTACTTTTTCTGGGAATGGTTATCGGTTGCTTTGTTCATAAAGATAAACTGATTCAAAGCGATTGGAAACAAGACAAACTTTTACTCGTTATGCTGGGCGTTTCTTTTTTTGGGCTAATTCTTTTAGAGCCTGGTGATTTGATTGGTGAAACCTGGCAATTTATTAGCTCGTTAGCATTCTACTTTTTTGCATCACGCCTACTCACTGAGAAAAAACATTACTACGTATTATTTTCGGCCATGTCCCTTTGTATCGCTTATATGGGGTATGAAGCTATTGAAAGCGTGACTAATTTTCCCGAAACCACGCCTTATATCGATCCAAGGTCAGGGCGATGGCAAGGGATTGGTTACTATGAAAACTCGAATGAGTTTGCCCAGTTGATGGTAACCACAATGCCATTTTTGTTCGCGTTGGTCTTGATCAGAAAGAGCATGTTGATGTCGATTGCCGCTATCGCCTGTATTGGATTAATGATTTATGTCATTGGTAAAGCCTCTTCCCGAACTGTAATGCTGATTTTAGGCATGATGGTGGTCTTAACTGTGGTGTTAAGAGGAAAAGGAAATGTTATTAAAAAATCCCTGGTTGGTGGTATTATTGGCGCCCTGTTGCTGGTTGGATTGACTTTTGTACCAGGCCCTATCCAGGATAGATTAGGGACCGTATTAAATGCTGGTTCTGACTCTTCTTTTCAGGGAAGAACCCGAGCATGGGGATATGGTTTTGATATGTTGAGCTGGTATCCAGTGACCGGCGTCGGCAAAGGGCAGTGGATGGAATACCATGGATTGATGCCCCATAATTCCTATGTTCAGATTATGGCGGAGCTGGGTCCTGTGGGGATTTACGCGTTTATCTGGATTCTGGTTTTATCGTTTAAAGAGTTTAGACCCTTTTTAAGTGCCGGAGAGGAGGGGCAGCAGAAAAAGAAAACTGTGAGGCCGGTGTGGGGGGAGGAGCCGCCCGATGAAGCGGTGCCCGGTAAAATGGGAGACACAGATAAGCAAGACGACATTTCCGACGGAGAAACTGAACCGATTGATCAGGAAACGAAAACCCTGGTCATCTCTGTAATTGTTATATTTGTCGGCTGGCTGGTTTACATATTGTTAGGAAATCAGGGCTATTCGGTTTGGACCTATTTTTATATCGGCCTTTGTGCTTCGGTTAGAAACTTATTGCCAGGTAACCGTCAAAAAGTTAAGCAAACTGATGGTTTAGGTCAACCTGAAACGAATTAGAAATACGATTGAAATTATTGAAGAAAGCGTTAGACGGCGTTTTCTATTTTAAGGAAAAACATGTTAGAACTTTTTTTAGTATTATTTTTGTTAGGGGCTTTGCTAGCAGGGATAGGCGCTTTTTGGTATGTAAAACGAAAAAAAATAGATGTCTGGTTTCGTTCTTATCTGAAAAAAGCATTGAAGAAATCGAATAATACCGATAAGACAATCGATATCATGTTTCAATTTGTTGACCATTTTGAACTGAACGGCCATGCTGATCGATTAGACGCCTGGCAAAATCGATACCCTTCAATTGCCGGGAAACACACCGACAGCGACGGCCACCATCCTAAGCATACTTTTTTTTATGCCATGGACTTAATGCATGAACATGAACTAGAAGCGCTCGCACCGCTGGTAAAAGATGGTTATGGAGAATTTGAGCTGCACTGGCATCATAGTCACGATACTGAAGAATCGTTGGTTCGAAAAATTAGTGATGCGATGGATATTTTCCACAAGTATGAAATGATGAAGCCTTACCGGGAAGGTGAAAAAGCCTGCTTCGGATTTATTCATGGGGATTGGAGTCTGGCTAACGCCAGAGGAGAAAACTTTTGTGGCGTCGATAACGAAGTTGCGTTGTTAAAGTCTCTGGGTTGCTACGGTGACTTTACTTTTCCTGCATTGTTTAATGAGGCGCAACCACCTAGAGTTAATGATATTTACTACTGTACTAATCTAGATAAACCGAAATGTCATTTTGAAGGGCGTGAATCATCGGTTGGCGCGCTGGAAAGAAAAGACGAATTTATGGTTTTTCAGGGGCCTTTAACGATCAATTGGAGCGATTGGCGTCATAAATGGCATCCAACAATTGAAGATGGTGATATAAACCAATTTCCTACCCACAATGATCCAAAAAGAATTAAAGCCTGGATTAGGCAAGGTATCCATGTTCAAGGAAGACCTGAGTGGGTGTTTGTGAAAGTATTTTGTCATGGTGCTCAGGACCACAAGTCAGTGGTAAGTCAGCAAACTGATGAAATGTTCAGTTACCTGGAAAAACATTACAACGACGGTAAAAAATATCGGCTGCACTATGTGACGTCCCGCGAAGCTTACAATATCGTTAAAGCCGCTGAGGAAGGAAAAAGTGGCAACCCGAACGAGTATCGAGATTATCAAATACCGCATCCGTTAAATCGCTAAATTGGGAAAGTAGTTTAAATAAGAAAAAATAATAAAGTAATACATCAAAGGGAAAACAAAAATAAATCTAGGGGTGAATAGTGAAAGTATTATTAAAAAAATTTATTATTGGTTTTGGGTTGCTGCGCTCAATTCGTTGGCTTCAAAGAAAGCTGCGCGGGCCGGGTATTACAGTTATTTACGGTCATCGCGTAATCTCTGATGAAGATTTTGCTAATCCGGCAAATCACAGTCGAATCGCTGGTCATACTTGTGTTTCTGATCTTTCCAATGCAATAGCGTTATTGTTGGAACACGGCTATAAAATCATTTCGATTGACGAAGCTGTTCAACAGTTTGCCAAAGGTGAAATTAAACAAGACAGTGTGGTACTAACATTTGACGATGGTTTTGAAGATAACCTCACTAATCTACTACCTATTTTAAAAAAGTATGATGTGCCGGCAACTTGCTACATTAACTCTTCGGTGATTGGTACCAATAAAAGCTTGTGGTTTCAATCCATATTGAATTACTTTTTTTCACTGGATAGTAAACGCGTTTTTGTTAAGCTCAATTCCAAAGAGTATGATATTTCAACACCGAAACGAACATTTAGGTCTGCGTTTCGTTTCACTCGCTATTTACAGGCGGAATATCCACCTGAAGAATTCAATCGTCTTATCGAAGAAGAGACCAATAAAAAATGTTTACCTAGTGATAAAGATAAACATCTTAGTTGGGACGATCTGGAAACCTTGAAAAACGAACCCTTGATTACTTTAGGGGCTCACAGTTTCAACCACTATCCGTTAGCGATGTGTGATAACTCATTGGCTGAATTTGAAATTTTGGAATCTATTAGACAGTTAGAAAATAAACTTGATATTAAAATAGATCACTTCAGTTATCCTAGGGGGCATGTGGAAGACTTTAACGACTTTCACAAACAGGTTTTATCATCCGCAGGAATTAGCTCCGCTGTTTCAACAATTAGAGGGGTTAATCGACTAAATGTTGATATGTACAGCATTAAGCGTGTTGGTCTTCCTGCCAATACTCTAGAAGATAAATATGATTTTATGTGGCATGTTGCCGGTGCACCGCAACTGCTGAGTAAATTAAAGAATAAAGTACGTGCTAAGTTTTAAAGCTCGTCAAGCGCTAACACCAATGAGAAAGTTATTTTGAAGTTAAAAACTCAGGTTGTTTTAACCAGCTTTAGCAAATCGCTAAAACACGTTAGCGTATTTATATTGGCGTTATTCCTGACCCGGTATTTCTCTCCACACGATTATGGTACCTACCTGCAAGTTATGCTAGTTGCCAATATGGCAATCTACCTATCAGTTTTCGGGATCCCTTCCAGCATTTACTATTTTTTGCCCAGAACCGGCGAAAAGAAAAAGATGATGAAAAACACCATTTTGCTACTTTGCTCAATTGCTGTTGTCGTGAGCATTGGTGTTTATTTTTTATCAGAATTTATCGCGACTAATTTTAATAACCTTGAACTCGTTGATTATGGTTGGTTAATGGCAGTGTTTATATTGCTTCAAATACCGATTAAATTGTATGAACCATTTATGATCACAACAAACAATGTTCCGAAGTTTGTGATGGTTAACGCTAGCTTCAATTTTGGCTTTCTGTTAGCGGTGCTGATACCGGTATTGTTAGGATGGAATTTATTCGAGGTATTGTTAACGCTATTCTGGTTTTTTGCTGCGCAATTTGCCGCGATATTTCTGGTTGTATTTTGGGTTTATTTTAAGTTGAAAGATGAACCCGAAGAAGAGCCTTACTCAATGAAAGAGCAGTTTCAATACTCAGCGCCAATTGGCTTTGCTGGCGCAATTAACGAACTTGGAATTGTCATCGACAAAATAATCGTTAGTGGTTTTTTCAATCCTGCCCAGCTAGCTATTTACACGCGGGGCGCGATGGAAATTCCCATGTTAAATGTTATTGCCAACTCTCTGGGTAATATTTTAATGCCAAGGTTTGTTGAGGAGTACAAGAAAAATAATATTGCCGAAGTTGTTCGGTTATGGCATAGCGGTATACGAATGATGGCTACCTTTATTTATCCGGCTTTCGTTTTCTTTGTTATTACTGCCGGGCATCTTATTCCATTTCTGTTTACCGAAAAATATATTGAAAGCGTGATTATCTTCCAGGTTTATACTATCGTTTTGCTCACCAGAATCACTAGCTATGACGCAATTGCCAGAGCTGTGGGGCAAACTAAAGTTTTGATGAAAGTATCGCTAATGGCGGTTGCGCTCAATATTGCACTTACTATCGGTCTGGTGAGTTGGATAGGGATTATCGGAGCACCATTGGCTACAGTTATTGTGACTTTTATTGTGCGAGGTTCTCACCTCTGGATAATTACCAAGTTGATCGATATTTCAATTGCCGATGTCTTTCCCTGGCGTTCTCTCGGAAAATTATTTGCGGCGTCGCTTGTTGCCGCAGTTCCACTTATTCCAATACTGAACACAGATTTATCCCATTTTCCAATGCTTGCCGCCTGTGGCGTTGTTTTTGCGGTAAGCTACTTGCTGGTTTTTAGAAAAACCGGCGCATTAACTGATTCTGAGCTTAAGAGTATTCGTAGTGCATTACCAAAGAAGTTACGTTGGGTGATTTAAATGTCCAATATTGAAACTATTATTCAACAAAAGAAAGATATAGACGGTGAAAACAGACGCCGTCTTATTCTGCTTATCCCGCGATTTAAGCGTGACTGTCTTGACGACAGCTGTGAATTTGTCGATATCACTTATTTACCGGGATACTTTACGACTTATGTTTTTAAAGTTATTTTTAAGCGACAAGAAGAAGTTCTTAACTATTATCTCAAGCTCGCGTGGATCCCTGAGTCTGGTAACACTCGCTTTGTAGAACGAATTAATTTCGAGTTTGAAAAAACTGAAGAAGCCTATAATCTTTTCGAGCATAATGACGTACTGAAAACAGTCAAACCCATGAGGTTATATCGACAGGAAGGTGCCTTCTTTATGCAGGAAATGATCGGTAGAAGGCAGGATACCCTACTGATTTCTGCGATGCGAAAGTTTCCCATGAAAAACAACGAGGCTTTGTTAAAGTCTTTCTACTTAACGGGGCAATGGTTGAAATCTTACCAGGAATTAAATATTCACCCTGAAAAGGCCCGCTTTTCTATTGAAGAAATTGAAGGAAAAGTTCAATATCAAATTGGTCGCATTAATGAGTTTTCCAAAATGGCGCTTAATAGCCAGCAATTGTCAATGATCGAATCAAAGACTCGCTCGATCATTGAGCAATTTTCCGAAGATGATTTTAAGGTTGTTGCAAAACATAATGATTTCGCACCATGGAATGTTTTGAAGGACGAAGAGGGAATAACCGTTTTCGATTTTGCCGATAGCGGTTTCGACTTAGGTTGTTATGATTATTTTAACTTTATTAATGCACTTAATTCGTTTAACCGAAGAATTTTTAAACGTAAGTCGTTAATCGAGGCTGCTAAAGAAAACTTTTCGCAAGGTTATCTGGAAGCTGGTTCACCAGACAAAATGATAAAGCAATATTTCGAACTATTTTTTACTGTCGAAAAAATTCGAATGTTGGTCCACTCTATTGCAAGATGTTCAGGGATTGCTGGAAATATTCGAAAGCAGGTTTATAAACAGCGCTTGAGAGAAACGATGAGGGTTTTGAAGAAGTTAATCCGATAGTTAAGTTATCCAAAAATTCAGTTAACCCAAGTTCAGGTTAACTTGGCTTTGAGATAAACTGGCTTTGAGACCGACTGTCATCTCGACCAGCGCGGAGAGATCTCCTTCCGACATGGGAAAACTATCAGTCTTAATTATTCTTCAACCAGAAATGGCGCTTTAAAATTGACTAATCTTAAAAAGTTGAGTATTGCAAAATCTTTGGGAGATCTCACCGCTGCGGTCGAGATGACAAATGAAGGCTACCTGGATACTTATTAGAAACACCTATTTAGATTGAAGCGTTAAATACCTGACTGATTTTTTCCGCATTTTCTTCCCAGGAGTACCACTCAAAATTGAGCGTTGAACTATTTTTTAGATCGAGGCATTGATCAATCGCTTCAGCTAGTGCCTGACTATTGGCTGGCTCGACCATTTTTCCATGGGTTTCGTTTGTAATCATGTCTGGAACCGCACCAACTTTTGAAGCAACAACCGGCGTACCGCAAGTTAATGACTCGATGACCACGTTAGGGCAGCCTTCACGAAGACTGGGTAAGCACAAGAGGTTAGCCGCTGACATATAAACAGGGATCATTTCATGACTCACTCGACCGACTAGTTGAACTTTATCAGAGATTGATAATTCTTTTATTTGCGCTTCTACTTGTGTTTTCAAACGACCATCACCAACAACCAATAATTTAAAAGGCCGATCTTTTATTTGATGAACTGCGTCGAGTAGATGATTGAGGCCTTTCTCAATTTGAAAATTACCAATAAATATCACGTATTTTTCTGATGGATCCAGGTCTAACTTTTCACGAGCCTTGGTTTGATCAATATTTTGAAATTTATTTTTATCGACACCGTTCAAGATAACTGAAATTTTATTTTCATTTACGCCGAGTGCGACCAATTTTGATTTTAATTCGTTACTTTTCACGACATTTGCGTTGGCCTTATTCATCGCAGAGACAATTTGACGTCGACGTAAAAAGTATTTTGTGTATTCATTGATATCACAACCTAAAGCATGAAGCGTCACCGGTAAATTAAGCTTTTTAGCAGCAAGTAAGCTTCCGACACCATCAGGGTAAACCCAGTGCGCTGAGACAATATCTGCCAAACCTTGCGCTTTTAGTTTGCTTAAGGTTGACTTTATTCCCCAATTAAAAAAAGTAGCGGTCAAAGATCTGAGGATTTTTGGGATCACTAAATAGCGGGGATAGTAAATTTTGATATTGTTAATTTTATCTTCCGCAGGAACACTATTGTCAGCATTGGTTAAAAAAGCCGGTCTCCATGGCACCGGAGAAATCACAGTAACCTGGTGAGATTCGTTAAGGCGTTCAGCAAGCTGCTTAATAAATACCCCTTTGGTAGGCTCTAATTTATTGGGATAAAGGTTACTGATTAATGTAATGTTCATAACAGATCTACTAAGAAACTTTCGAGATGGTAAACAAGAACTTACCCGAGCTGGTTGAAGGTATTGATTCAAGATACTTGAAGGTTAGTTTAGTCTCTTTCCCCAACATTTCTTTGGTTTTTTCCTCGACCATTTTAACGACAGAATCAAGCTTATCGTTAATTTGGGTTGGCACGATGTTAACGGTCACTTCCTCAAGTGTTTCTTGAATCATTTGAAACTGTTTGACTTCGGGGATATCGTAGAAAAGATGAGTAAAATACTCGCCGTGCACTTTGGTTCCATTTTGGGCGACAAAAAAATCACTGACGCGGCCTTCAACCGAAGCTAGTAACGGTAAGCTGCGTCCACAACTACACTTACTATCACTCTTAATACCCATATCGCCGAGTTGATACCTGATTAAAGGCATACCGAAATTCCAATAATCAGTGACTGCTATTTCTCCTAGTTGACCATTGGCAACTTGTTTTTCGCCATTGGTAATTTCCAGCAGGATATTGTCTGCATTGATATGCAAGCCTTCTTGATGTTTACACTCGCTGGCGATTAATCCAACTTCTCTTGAACCATATCGGTTCAAAACTTTACATCGAAATGCTTTTTCGATAATGGCTCTTTTTTCTTCAGTGAGAGATTCTGCTGAAGATATGATCCCATCCAACCGAATTTTATGATTGGCATTATGCTCGTTAAGATACTCGGCGTAGGCAACAAGTGCATTGGCGTAACCTAGCACCATCGATGGTTTAATTTTTTCGAGTTGCCCGGTAAATTGGAGCATTTTGTCTGGTGACATTTCAAAAGCGTCTAACTCCCAGGTCCTTTCAATGTAGCGGGCAATAATATGCTCTCGAAATGACTGAACGGCTTTTAAGTCTCGCTGTGCCCCCCAAATTAGTGCTTTTCGTTTGCCAATGTCCCAACCCGACCAGCGATCATGCCTGATCTGATCAGCTCTTCTTAGATTATGCCGTTCAATATTTTTATAATAAACCGTTGGAGTGCCCGTTGAACCGCCTGACATATCCTTGAAAAGCTCTGATTTGGTATATTTTTTTGAAATCATCGCATCCAGGTTATCCTGGATGTCTTTTTTAGTCAGAATAGGAAGTTGCTGGACATCCTGCAAAGTTTGAATATCATCGGGCGTAATTTTTCTTTCCGACATAATCTGACGATAATAATCTGTTTCGTTAAAAGCGATCTTAATAATTCTTTGAAGCCTGGATAACTGCAATTTCTCCATAGCATCAACAGAAAGAAATTGATTAATTTCTAGTTCTTCAAGGCGTTCTAGTCTTTTGTCACCATTCTTCCAATAATAAAGAGGGAAAACCAGATATCGATTGATATGTCTAAACCAGTCCATAGATTACAGTCAGCTTTTTATTTTTTTGTTCGAACAGTGGTATTTATTCGAAGAGTCTTAAAATGATTGCTTATTTTAAGGTTTATGTAAGCTTTTTTCCATTAAATAAATATCTTGCGACTGAAAGTCTCAATACGCCAAAGTGGTGGAGGCTCAGCGCAACCAGTCCAACAGAAGAAATTAGGATAATAAATTTTACACCAATAGGTAAATTGAGCGGAATTAATAAGATACCAAAGGCGATAACGAGTAAATGATGGAACAGGTAAATGGAATAAGAAGCATCGGATAAATAGCGAAATAATTTTGAGTCTTTGTTAAAGAAAGTGCTGAATAAAATAAAACAGATGTTAGCGAGGCTCCAGGATTGTAACGCGTCTAGATAGCGGGCAATAGACTTTGAAATGAAACCACTTGTATCTTCGCCAACAATGTTTAAATAGACAAGAGAAGCTGTCAGCGCGATAAAAGGGAATGCTCTGAATTTGGTAAATTCTTTTATCAATTTATCAGAGGTCGCCAAGTACAGACCAAATACAAAAAAGGATATGTAGTGAAATAATACGTAACTACTGACCAGTTTAAACGGTGGGTTGATTGCTTCAGGAATATTGTAACTGGCAAAATCTGTGAGGTATGTAACCAGTGGCAATAACAAAATACACCAATAGTAAGGTGATGCTTTGATTAATAAGTGAATTTTATCAACTAAAAGAGATAATGGTTTTCTGGCGATAATAAAAACGATAATGGCAACGAAAAAGTAGAGAATTAGATTGATTAAAAACCACAGGTGACCGACCCACTGTTCTGAAAGCCAGTAATCGGTTGTTAATAGTGGTGAAAGCGAATCATTGACACCTTGATAGTCACTAAGAACCAGATGTTCTAGAATATTAAACGTCAATGCAATTGATATAACAGGGATCAAAATTCTTTCGAGTCGAACGCGCGCAAACTTTTTAGCGCCGTAACGGATAAGTGTCAAATAGCAAAAAAATCCAGAAATGATGAAAAAGGTCGGCATCCGAAAGCTTGAAATCGAAAGCCTCAGATAGTCAAAAAAGCTGGATGTTTCAGTGTCACTAATTGCCCAGTTAGCGGTGGGTGCAAATACATTTGAAGCATGAAGCACTATGCCTAATAGCATGAGAATACTTCTCATAACATCCATGTAATATATACGTTTTACCATAAGTCATTTTGTCCGTATCAAAAGCTAATTTTGTCCGCTGTAAGCGCTTAAACGGAGCTCATTTGGAACTTAATTGATACGGCTGAGTCAATTTGATTTGAGTGGCGCTATTATCTATTTTTCCAAAGAAAAATAAAAGAGGTTAATAATTACTTTTTGATCATCTCGCTTCTCTAATTCAAGCCTGTTAGTATTGCGACTGCTCGTGACAAGGAATTTTAGATTAGCGGAACTTATGAAAAATCGTTTAAATTTTCACATCATTTTTTTCATTATTGGAGCGGTTGGTGGTTTTAATCAGCTCTCTTTTGCATCGACAAAAATTAATAATGACCAATCGACATCGGTGAATGCCGAAGCAACCAAGCTCGCCCATACTCACTTACTTGGGAAAGATAAATTTTTAAAAATAGAAGATATGGGGCTTCATTCGGTTAAGCACGGTGAGGTATTTCGTTTTCAACCCAAAATAACAGGCAAGGTCTCGATTTGCCGCAAAGATCTAGGACATGATGATGTTTTTGTTGATTCAGAAACCGGCAAAATCAGCTGGGATACTTCAAAGCTGGCTTTCGGTAGAGGTTTCCATATTCGAATAAAATGCAGCAACAATGCCGGATCTACCTATGCGTCAATGGTTGTTCACGTCGACAAGTCGGGTAAAAGCAAGTTAAGAGTCGCGGGAAAGAATGGGGTTTCTCCATACATCGGTGTTGCAGGCAAGGAAATGAAAAGTGGTGATACCATCGTATTTCCTGATGGTGTTTACCCTGTATCAGTTCAAAAAAAATATCAAAACGCTTTTAAAAGAAGCGCGCCAAAGAAGGGAACTGAAGAGCAGTTTTCGACGTTAATAGCGCAACATCCTGGTGGCGCAATTGTTTCCGGGGCACCATATGGCAAATGGCCAAAACAAAAAAATGCGTTCCAGTTTTCTGAAACCCATTTTGTGGCGATTGTCGGTTTTGTGATAGAAAATGTTCAGCGCTCCGGGTTTACAACCATTGCGCCAGGAAATCGATTGCTAATTGATTTTGTTGGTGTGGCCGGAGCCGGCACCTGGATGCAACCTTGTTCTGATTTTGAAAAGTCGCAAACGGGAAAATGTTCCAACGCCGGTTTACGAGTGAACGGTGGTACTCCGCTAATTCAAAACTCATACGATTGGGGCCACAATCGATACGGTATTATGACCCGTAGTACATCTGGCTCAATTACTCGACGCTCATTTGTCAGACTTGATGAACACAAAGGCGACCAACCTTATGGCGGCTTTAGCAACTATTGCGATGAAGCCCATTTAAGTCAGGACAACACAGTATTTGACTCATTGGCGATTGGCGCACCTCACTATAAGCACTATGCCGGGCTTGAAGCCTATCCTGCAACTGGCTGTGAGCGTCTCAATGCCAAGCTGAAGACAGAAGGATTGTTGGCAGTTAACAATAAATTGTCTTTATCATTGATGGATCAAAAGGAAGGACCGGTTCATCAATGGTCGCATATTGTTTCTTACGACTCTCAGGGGACTTGTACACCACAGAGAAACTTTTGTGGAAACTGGTTATTGCAAGCCGATAAGCTCACTAAAGTTTCCAATTCTTTTTTCGGCAAGGCAAGAAGCTTTGGCGGTATCGAGAATAAGTCGACGGCATTCGATAATAAAGATGTGGTTTTGGATGATAGTGTGACACTGTGGGACATTCCGGGTGTAGCGAGCAGAGGTGAGGTGCCGAGATATTTGCCGCAGCCACTGATGTACTATCGCGGCCGCTCAGACACTTTTTATGGCGATGAAGGCTATGATCAGGTCACCAATGTCCGTCGCTGGCCTATTGGTGGCGAGGATATTATTGCGGCTCAAATGCGCAGCTATGACAATCCCAAGGCGTTTAAAGTGGGTGGAGGCGAAGTCCATATAAAAGGAAATCGTGGAGCCGTGGCGAAAGGCGACTCTATGTCGGCTTATTTTTGGTCGTATATTGATAAAAAAATCCCGCCATTAGCGGTCAGAGTAAAAAACAAAGGAAAGTATCACCGCGTTAGCTGGGAACCGTTTGTTACTAAAAGGCAGGCGTTGGTAAAACAATGGAAAGTCGTATGTTTAACTGGAAAGGAGCAAGTTTTGACACAATTGCAGGCTGATCAGCTTGTTTATCAGTCAAAATCGACCCAATGCCAGGATTACGCGGTGAAAGCAGTTTATGAAGGAGGCGAAAGTGGGATTGCCTATATTGAGAAGCCTCTCTAATAAGGCAATTTAAATATAAAGCGAGTAAATCAATTAACTGTATATTATAGAGTGGCTTGTTTAAAATGACCTTTTTTCCTAAACTTAAGGTCCAAAACCGGTTCATCAAAAACAGAGGATTCAGTCATTCCCACCAAGATGAACTGTCAGTTTAATAAGTCAGTGTTAAATTTATTGCGAATCTCTTCGCGAAATATCTAGGGCAGAATTGTTAGCTAAGTTGTGAATTAATTCACATGTTGGGTCAATAAGGTCTATTTTTAGTAGGAAAAAGCACCCAAATCACAATTTAGGAGTATAGAAATCGCTAGTCTAACCGATAGCAATGTCAGCTCAATTATTAGCGGTGACCCAAAGGAATATCTTGATTATGTTAAATGTCCAGTCTGCAGGTGGTTTAAATATCAGTAATTATATAGGTGCGGCTTTTTTGTCGCTGTTTTTGATCGCCTGTGGCGGCGGAGGCGGTGGCGGAGATGATGGTGGCGGTGGTGGAACCACTCAGTACACTCTGACCGTGACAGTCAGCGGCAGTGGTAGCGTCGCTTCTGATGATTCTGGTATTGATTGCGGTAGTGATTGCTCACAAGCATACAACAGCGGCATTATGGTGGCCCTGACCGCGACCCCTGCTGCAGGTTATTCATTTTCTGGCTGGTCTGGTGCTTGTACTGGCACTTCAACCTGTCAGGTCACCATGAGTCAAAATCAAGCCGTTACTGCAACCTTTACTCAAGATACTCAACCTGTTGATTACACCCTTACCGTCAATAACAGTGGTGGTGGAACGGTAACTTCACAACCAACTGGCATCGATTGTGGCAGTGACTGTACTGAAAGCTATGCTGAAAATACCGATGTAACCTTAACTGCTGTTGCGAATAGCGGTTTCTCATTCAGTGGTTGGAGCGGCGCGTGTAGCGGTACCTCAACTTGTCAGGTTTCAATGACCCAAAATCAACAGGTCACAGCAACATTTACTGAAGATGCGCAACCCGGCGAATTTACATTAGTGGTGACTAATAACGGTGGTGGAGCCGTGACTTCGGATCCGGCAGGGATCGACTGCGGAAGTGACTGCTCACAAAACTATATGGAAAACACTGATGTGACT
This sequence comes from Aliikangiella coralliicola, assembly GCF_007004725.1. Lineage (GTDB taxonomy): Bacteria > Pseudomonadota > Gammaproteobacteria > Enterobacterales > Kangiellaceae > Aliikangiella > Aliikangiella coralliicola. Next base: position 485,500 of record NZ_ML660161.1, read on the forward strand.
TTGACTGCTACTGCGGATAGCGGTTATACCTTCACTGGTTGGAGTGGTGATTGTAGCGGCACTTCAACTTGTCAGCTTTCAATGAGCGAAAATCGCGCTGCAACAGCAACTTTTACCGAAGATACGCCAACAGAATACACATTAACCATCACTAAAAGCTCAGGTGGTTCTGTGACCTCTCAGCCTGCAGGGATCGATTGCGGCAACGACTGTACTGAGGTTTACGCAACGAATACTAGCGTGACATTGACTGCAACACCGGATCAGGGATACACCTTCAGCGGCTGGGGCGGCGATGATTGTACGGGTCAATCGACTTGTGCATTGACTATGAATGCAGACAAAGCGGTCACAGCGACATTTGCAACTTCTGCCGGCGCGCTTTCCATTGCTGATATGGGAATGCACGAAGTTGACCACGGCACTGTGTTTCAATACCAACCTCAAATTAATGGTGAGTTTTCAATTTGCCGTAAAGATATGGGGCATGATGACGTTAAGGTTGACTCAGAAACAGGCGCAATTTCATGGGATACCAGCGGGTTGACCTTTGGTCGAGGTTTCCATATTCGAATTAAGTGTAGTAGCTATACCGAAAGTGTTTATGCGGCGATGGTAGTGCATGTGGATTATTCAGGTACCAGTCGTTTACGTGTGGCCGGGGAAGATGGTGTTTCTGAATACATCCGAGTTGCTGGCCGTGCAATGACCGGTGGCGATACCATTGTGTTCCCTGATGGAGTTTACCCTGTGTCTGTGAGTGGGGATGCAACCTATGAAAATGCATTTAAACGAAATGCACCAACTCCAGGAACAGCTACACAATTAAGTACGCTGATTGCGCGTAATCCAGGGCAAGTGGTTATTTCGGGTACAGCCAATGGAAATATTGGTAAGCAAAAGAATGCATTTGAGTTCGGCGACATTAGCAATGTGGCGATGGTTGGATTTCAGATTGAAAACGTGCAGCGCTCTTCAGTAACGAGTCAGGGGAGCGTCAACAAGGTTTTAATCGAATTTGTTGGAGCTGCGGGCGCAGGTACTAACTTACGTTCTTGCAGCAATTTCTCTGAAGCTGCCTCTGGAGAATGTTCTAATGCCGGCATGCGACTTAACGATGGGAACCCGCTATTTCAGAATAGTTACGATTGGGGGCACAACCGGTACGGGATTATGACAAACCGAACTTCAGGCTCTATCACTCGTCGTTCGTTTGTTCGTTTAGACGAACATAAAGGCGACCAGCCCTATGGCGGATTTAGCAATTATTGTGACTCTGCTCATTTGAGCCAGGATAATACGGTATTTGATTCATTGGCCATCGCAGCACCACACTACAAGAATTATGCTGGACTGGAAGCTTATCCGGCAACGGGTTGTGAAAATGATGATGCAACTTTGAAGACAGAAGGTTTGTTGGCCGTTAATAATGATTTATCTTTGTCATTAATGGATCAAAAAGCCGGTCCAGTCCACGTGTGGGATTATATTGTTTCCTATGACTCGAAAGGTACATGTACTCCACAAACCGGTTATTGTGGAAACTTGTTACTTCAGGCAGACAAAGAGACGCACGTGTTTAATTCATTTTTTGGCCAGGCAGTATCGTTTGACTCAAGTAACACCAGAGCGGCTTTTGATACTAACGATGTTGTTTTGGATGCAGCGACAGTCGCCAAAAAAGACGTTGAAGGCGATGCCGATGTTGGTGATATGCCAGAATATTTACCTGAGTCTTTGCTATATTTCAGAGGTCGTTCAGATACCTTTTACGGTGACACCAACTACGATCAGTTAACCAACGTGCGCCGTTGGCCCATCGGGGGGGAAGACATCATTGCAGCAAAAATGCGCAGTTATGATAACCCCAACGCACTTAAAGTGGGTGGTGGCACAGTTCATATTGACGGTAACCGAGGTGCTGTGGCTGAAGGTGAATCAATGTCTGAGTATTTCTGGGGATATATTAATCAGCATATTCCACCACTGGTTGTTCGAGTGAAAGACAAAGGCGCGAGCAAGCGTGTCGCGTGGGAGCATTTGAGTGGTTCTCGTCGCGATGCAGTTACCGGCTGGAAAGTGGTTTGCGCAACTTCAGGCAATTCGGTATTGGCGACTCTGGCTAAAGAAGAACTGACCTACAATCATACAGGAAGCTGTTCTGGTTACGCCGTTATTGCAGTTTATGCTGACGGTGAAAGTGGTATAGCTTATACCGAGACCGCTGAGTAATTAATTTCAAGTCGATCAATTTCGATATTAACCAAGTAACTCCCAAAAAGCCTTGCTGGAATGAATCCGGTAAGGCTTTTCTTATGATGGCATTCGTCATCGCTCAACTGAACCTGAACTGAACTAATTCTTTGAATACGCTCAAAGTGGCGTGATGAAGAGGCATGATTAATTCAGGTCAAAACATCCTGCACCGATAAGTGAATTCATTCACAGGTTTAATTGATAACAAGCTGTTTCACCAACAAATATCGTCATTTCATAAATTTGTAACATGAAAGTCACGAGCCTTGCTGATACTAGAGCCTACTCAGCTCAACTCAATTAAGAGTGATGACTTAAAGGAATATTTTGATGATATTGAATGCCCGGTTCATCTGCGGTTATAAATTTAGTAACTGCCTTGGTGTAACTTTTTTATTGCTAGTTGCTTGTGGTGGCGGTTCCGGTGGCGGCGGGATAACACAATACACATTAACAGTGAGTGTTAACGGTAGTGGCAGTGTTTCTTCAGACGTTTCAGGTATCGATTGTGGTAGTGATTGTAGTAAAAACTACAACGATGGCACGGCAGTTGACTTAACCGCGGTTCCTGCTGAAGGCTTTATTTTTTCAGGGTGGTCCGGTGCATGCTCTGGAACATCAAGGTGTCAGGTGACGATGAGTCAGAACCAGGCAGTGACAGCTGTTTTCAGCGAAGAAACTCAGCTAGGGGAATACAGTTTAAATGTGGTGAATGATGGTGGCGGTATGGTCAGCTCTCAACCCGTTGGGATTGAGTGTGGCACCGATTGCGCCGAAAACTATACCGAAAATACCGATGTGACACTAACTGCAACGGCAGAGGCCACACATACTTTTGATGGTTGGAGCGGTGATTGTAATGGAACAGATACTTGTCAGCTCTCTATGAGTCAGAATCGTCTGGTCACCGCGATATTTATTCCTAAGTCGACCTTAACTGTCTCTAAAAATGAGGGAGGGATGGTCACCTCTCAACCGGAAGGTATCGATTGTGGCAACGACTGTGACCAGGCTTATGCCCGGAATACCAATGTAGTACTAACGGCGACACCACAAGATGGTTATATATTTAGCGGCTGGGCGGGAGATGATTGCAGTGGGCAGGAACCTTGTTCTTTGTTTTTGAATGGAGATAAAGTCGTTACCGCAACTTTCGCTGTTATCGCCACCGAACTCACTATTGCTGATATGGGAATGCACGAAATTGAACACGGTAAGGTATTTCAGTTTCAGCCCCAAATTAATGGCGAGTTTTCGATTTGCCGCAAAGATATGGGCCATGATGACGTAAAGGTTGATTCAGAAACTGGCGCCATTTCCTGGGATACTGGCGAACTTGCTTATGGCCGAGGTTTTCACATTCGCATAAAGTGCAGTAGCTATACTGAAACGGCTTATGGCTCAATGGTCGTTCATGTTGATCGTTCAGGAACCAGCCGCTTGCGTGTTGCTGGAGAAGATGGAATCTCTCCCTATATTGGTGTAGCCGGTCAAGCGATGACGGGCGGCGATACAATTGTGTTTCCCGACGGTGTCTACCCGGTTTCGATAACGAAAGATGACTCGTCCGAGAATGCCTTTAGAGCGACGTCACCAACCTCAGGAACAGCGCTCCAATATAGTACCGTTATTGCACGTAGTCCGGGAGGCGTTACCATTTCGGGAACTGCCAATGAAAACTTGCCCAAACAGCGAAATGCATTTCAGTTCTCCGATGTTAGTTATGCGGCAGTGGTTGGTTTTGCAATTGAAAATGTACAGCGGTCGGCGGTAACTGTTGAAGACGACCCACCGGAAATTAATCGGTTGTTACTCGATTTTATCGGCGCGGCCGGCGCGGGAACTTCAGGAAGAGCCTGTAGTAATTATGATGAATCAACCGCCGGCCAATGTTCGAAAGCGGGAATGCGCATTAATGGTGGCACGCCGGTATTTCAAAACAGCTATGACTGGGGGCACAATCGATACGGCATCATGACTCGCAGCACAACCGGTTCTATTACACGTCGTTCTTTTGTGAGATTAGATGAGCATCGCGGCGCACAACCTTTTGGTGGTTTTAGTAATTATTGTGATAGAGCCCACCTCAGTCAGGACAATACGATTTTTGACTCACTTGCGATTGCAGCGCCACACTACACTCACTATGCAGGCCTTGAGGCTTATCCGGCGACGGGTTGTGAACAACGGGCAGCCAATTTAAAAACCGAAGGTTTGTTGGCCGTCAATAATGAATTGTCGTTGTCATTAATGGATCAGAAAGCGGGCCCGGTTCATATCTGGGACCACATTGTTTCTTATGATTCAACCGGAACTTGCACGCCACAGAGAGGCTTCTGCGGTAATTTGCTTTTGCAGGCCGATAAGGAAACCCATGTGTCCAACTCTTTCTTTGGACAGGCTGAGTCATTTGATAGTGATAATGAGCGCGATGCATTTGATGGTAATGACATTGAGCTGAAAGATGGCGTGGTGCTTAAAAATGTTGAAGGTGAGAACGATGTAGGAACTGCGCCTGAGTATCTTCCGATTTCGTTACTTTATTTTCGTGGGCGGTCTGATACTTTTTATGGTGATGACAAGTATGATGAGCTGACAACTGCCCGCCGCTGGCCGATTGGTGGTGAAGATATCATTGCCGCAAAAATGCGCAGCTATGATAACCCCGCCGCCTATAAAGTCGGCGGTGGTACTGTGCACATTGACGGTAATCGAGGTGCTGTGGCAGAAGGCGAATCGATGTCTGAATATTTCTGGGGCTATACTAACCCCAATATACCGCCGTTAGTTGTCAGGGTGAAAGATAAGGGAGAAACTAACCGGGTCGCCTGGGAGCATCTTAGTGGTTCGCGCAGAGATGCGGTGACTGGATGGAAAGTGGTTTGTGTCACATCGGGAAATACTGTGTTAAAAACTTTGGACAAAGACAAGTTAGTCTACAATCACTCTGGAAATTGTGAAGGCTACGGAGTAAAAGCGATTTATGCAGATGGAGAAAGTGGTATCGCTTATACTGAAGCGCCTGAATAAGCTAGCTGCTGCTGTAATGTGGGTTGGGTTAGCTGCGTTTTTTTGCAGCGTAACCCAACAAAAACATTCGGAACTTAAATAAAAGTTGGGTGGTGCTTTCGTTAAGTCAGATTACGATAACTTAGTTTTTCTTGAAAATGCGATATACACCCATACGATCTTGTAGTGAAAATTCCGAGCGAAACTCTTCGATGTTTTGATTTTCTGCAATTAAGTACACTGCGTCGATATCATCTTTGTCGCAACGATCACTTGGCCCTGAAGAAATTACAATTTGTTCGTTTTCAAAATAATTTCTACTATCGATTAGTTTTAATAATCTGGCAAAATCCTTTGGAATTTTATTAATTGTCGATTGCCATCGCTCATTTGTGGGCGGTTGTATTTTTAACGAGTGACCCCAGTCAGGTTTATCCAGATAGCGGAGTAACGACCAAAAAGTATTAAGTTGGTTGACTGAAACAATACATATTTTTCCGGTGGCCTGGCTGGTTTCCTGGCGAAAGTAATGGGTTACTTTAGCAAAATTATTTTGGCTATTCGTTTGCGCTGAATTTTCTATCCACAGAGACAGGTTAACGATAATAAATAGAATTGGAATAGCGAGCTTGAGTTTCGACGGCAGGTTCATTTCAGATAGCTTGATGCTCAAAGTGATCGCCAGTATTGGTAGTGCAAAAGCGAAGTTTCTTGTTAGCCAGAGCGGTTTTATTAAAAAAGAGATTGCGGCAAACATGACTAAAGGCAAGAGCAGGTAACATAGCACAAGCAGTCGAGTCTTTTTTGAAATTGACAGGCTGACCACTAACGCCAGGAATATGAATACAGAAATGTAAATTAATTGATCGGGTAAATCTAAAAATAATCTATTAGCCGTCTGTAGTACATCGTTAAAACTGGGAGCGACTGCGTGTCCTGCAGATTTAAACAGAGAGTTGGCGACCGCTGGTAGAGCGAAAGCAACAACAACAAAATGGCCGGCGCACCATCTAATTAACTTTTTATTATTACTGGCGGTTAAGCGGCAAGCGCCATAGATAAAATGAAAAAAAACGAAAAGAATTCCAATGGCGTGAGTATTAGCTAGCAATATTCCCAATCCTAATATCGGCCAAACTCGATTGTCATTTCCATTTGAATAGTTATCAACATGATGATACTGCCACAAAGAAATTAATGCGATGAGTGAGTACATTCTGAGTTGAGTGGAATAACTCAGTAGCAACGGCAATGCAAAGACAAAAAGGCTGGCGTAGATAGCTGTTGACACTGAAAATTTTTTCTTCGCAATCGTATAAGTGGATAATACGATAAGCGAATGTAAAAACATCGAGCTAGCTCGCAGCCAGAAGTCTGTTTGACTTATCGTTGCCCATAGATCGAGTAACAGATAGTAAAGTGGAGGATGAAGATCAAATCTTAAAGTAAAAATAATACTATCCAGCGGAGAGCCAAGTGTGGCTGTCGCTCCCCATATTTGATCGCCAGTAATAGGTGCAAAACCAATCAAAAAACTAATGAGTAGTATTAATACAAACGAAAGCAGGAAAAACACCCACTCAAGCTTAAAATTGAAAGCCGGGTTTTTATTCATTGGTAGTGGTCAACTTAATGAAATCAGCAAAATACCGATAATGACGAGGAGTGTTCCGAACATTTTAGAAAGGGTTAATGGCTCATTCAAAAACCAATAAGCAAAAAACATGGTGCCGATAAACCCTAAACCTACAAAAGGGTAGGCTTTACTGACTTCTATTTTAGATAGCACCAACAACCAGACGCCGGCGCTGGAGACGTAGGTTGCTAAACCTCCGATAACAGACAGATTGGAAAAAACTGCGGTGATTGCAGAAATAGCGCCTGACTGTAGAGCATTTTGAACATGGCTATTCGACATGCCGTCTTTTAGTAGTATTTGTGCAACGACAGAAAGAGATACGCTAACTAATATCAAAGAGAAATTAAAAAGACTCATAATACTTGTGCTGCGACTGCGATAACGCCGATAAATACAATGGTCGCAATGCTACCTCTATCTTTTAGCGAAAATACGATAGGATCGTCGTGCATTTCACCTCGATTGGTTTTGATCCACATTCGCATCATCCAATAACCTAAAGCCGGTACCACCATCCAAAGCAAAGTCGGCTCTTGATATTGGTTTGTCAGGACATTGTTGTTCACATAAAAACAAAACATTAAGACCGACAACATGGCGGAGGACATCCCCAGACTCATCAATACGGGGTAGTCATAAATATTATAATCTCTGCCTTTTAACCGAATTTTTTCTTGTTCTTCATGCGACTTAAGTTCAGCGCAGCGTTTCACTAGCGCTAAACTTAAAAACACAAACATCGAGAAAGCGAATAGCCAAAAAGAAACGGTTACATTTAGAATTGCGGCACCGGCGATAATTCTGATGGTATAGAGTGTCGTTAGTGCAACAACATCCAGGCCGACATATTGTTTTATCTTAAATGAATAGAGGAGCGTTAGTGCTAAATAAGCGATTAAGACTAGGGTAAAACTGATGCTAAAAGAAATACCAACAAGAAATGCGAAAGTAAACAAAGCCAAAGCAATGATTTTCGCGTTGGCAATACTAATTTCACCGGCGGCTAACGGCCTGAATTTTTTCCGCGGGTGACTTCTGTCTGCTTCTAAATCCAGCAAGTCATTGACAATATAAGTCGCCGATGCCAGACAGCTAAAGCTGATGAAACCCAGCGAAGACAGGAGTAATAGATCAATGTTCAGAAAGTTACCTGAAACTAACAGGAGAACTAAGATCAGCAAGTTTTTTAACCACTGGTGAATTCTTAGTTGTTTGAGCCAGGTTTTCAGGTCGAAATTTCTAACATCAAATAGCTGAGAAATTTTTGCCCTGGCGAGCATTTTTTTCGCTCTTGGTGTCGGATTGACCAAATAGCTCTCTTCTGCTTGCTCAAACAATATGAAGTCTTCGCTTGAATTACCTGCGTAAGAATATTTACTCGACAAAGACTTTATCTTGTCGAGTTTGGTTTGGCCTTTCAAATTGTTTTCTTTGTCACTGCTGATATATGAATCAAAAAGATCAAAGTTACGGCAGACGCTCTCTGCATATTTTTCATTGCTGGCTGTGGCCAAAATAATTTTTCTATTTTTTCTTCTCTCTTCGCATAAAAAAGAAAAAAACTCGGCGTTTAGTGGAAGTAATTCAGTTTTAATATCTGCGTGTTCTGAGAGCTTATGTTTGAGGTAAGATCTCCCTTTTAAAAGCCAGGGAATACATAAAAATATAATGAAAGGATTGGACTTTAGCGCAACCACCAGGTTTTCAAATAATAGATCTGACTTGGTAAAGGTGCCGTCGAGATCAACGTATAAAGGGTTACAATTGTATATGTCCATATGGGAGAGATAATCGAATAACGATTAAATACTTTTCAACTGATCGATTGGTGAGAATTAGAACATCAAATAGTAACGACTTTATGACATGATAAGATTTTGGTTATTCTTACCCAGAACTCGGGTTACTTAAAGGTAAGCGGCCTGGCGAATGTATTGCAGATTAATAATTTGGCGAAGCGCCGGTAATCACCGACGCTAGATATTGAACACTATTTGATAATAAAGCGAGAATGGTGGGGTTGAAAGTCGGTTAATCGATAAATTCTCGGTGCCACAACTCCAAAACTAATAATTGCCACAAGACTCGATGGTGATCGCGTGTTTTATCTTTGTGTTCTGTCAGTAGTTGTTTGATTATTTCGGGCTTAAAATAACCGCGTGCATGAGCTTTTTCGCTATCAATAATTCCGGCGACATAATCATAGAGTTCACCCTGAAACATTACTGCAAGCGGCGTGGGGAAGCCGAGTTTTTTCCGATAGAGAATCTCTTTATCGAGGTAAGGTTCCATCGCTTTTTTGATAATGTATTTATTTTCCATATTTTTGAGCCTGTATTTGCTCGGCATGGTTGCCGCGAACTCCAGGAAGCGGTGGTCAAGGAATGGAACTCTTAGCTCAAGTGAGGCCGCCATACTCATTCTGTCAGCCTTGATTAACAAGTCATCAACCAGCCAGGTTTTTAAGTCCAGGTATTGCATTTTAGATTGTAGATCCTGGTCTTGAGTGTTTTGATAGTAAGGCAGCAGGTTAGAAAAGTTAGAGTGCTTTTCACAAGTTTTAGCAAATTGATCGGTGTACAAAGATTGTTTCAAGCTTTCCTCATAAAAGGAAACGCCGGAATAACTATTTTCTATGGACTTTTCACTCAGATCGGCATATTTTTTCCATTTAACGCCAAGGCTTCTAAGGACTGGGTTTATCAATCCCTTTCGCAGTACGCCTGGTACTTTTTTATAGTTTTCGACGACCTGCATATATTTATAAATTGGGTAGCCGCCAAAAACTTCATCTGAGCCTTCACCTGATAATACGACAGTCACTTTTTCTTTTGTCTTTTTCGCTAGGTAATAGAGCGATATCGCTGCTGCTTCGGTAACAGGTTCGTCCATATGGCGGATATAGCCGGGCAAGAAATCCCGAAAATCTTCTGCCGACATAAAATATTCGGTATGGTCAGTGTCGAATTGCTTGGCCACTTTACGTGCATATTCGGTTTCATCGAAATCTTTGCCGTAATCCCAGGCAACAGAAAAGGTTTTAATGTCTTTAACGTCGAGCTTGCGCATCATGGCGACAACGGCGGATGAATCGATGCCGCCGCTTAGAAACACGCCCAGCGGTACGTCACTGCGAAGTTGCAGTCTGACTGAGTCTTCAAATAATTTCTGAGTTTCTTTGACGTAATAATCTTCACCTTTGTCTTCAGACTTATCAAAAGTCATATCCCAATATTGGTGCAAAGACAGAGTGCCTTTTTCAACTTTAATGTAGTGGCCGGGCGGAACCTTGTGAATACCCTTAAACATGGTTTCATTGGTGGGACAGTAGCCAACAGTCATATAACTATCAATTAAAGTTTCGTTAACCTGCGCTTTAACATCATCTAATTGAAGTAGCGATTTAATTTCAGAGGCGAATGCCAGCCCATCTTTAGTTTCGGTGTAGTAAAGGGGTTTTATACCCATTCTATCCCGCGCTAAATAAAAAAGATCATTTGTTGTGTCACTGATCGCAAACGCAAACATGCCGTTAAATTTCTCAACGCTCTCGATTCCCTGGTGGATATAAGCGTTAAGTAATACTTCAGTATCGGACTTGGTGCGAAAGCTAACATCTGCCTCTAACAATGAAGCTTTTAGCTCAACGTAGTTATAGACTTCACCGTTGTAGCAAATAGACACTTTACTGTCTTCACTATGCATGGGTTGGTTGGAGCGTTCATTAGTATCGATGATGGTTAATCGTCTATGCCCCAGCCCTGTATGTTCGTTGACGTACTCTCCATATCCGTCCGGTCCACGATAGGTAATAACCGAACACATGGCGGTGATATCACTTTGGTTAACCGGCGCACGAGTTTTATAATTGTGGATACCTGCGATTCCGCACATAGATCATTCCTTTAAACGCTTATTTTATTTTGCGATTTGTCTCTATCGGTGAGCTAAAATAATTTCGTAAATATTGTTGACGCGATGTTCCCAACTTTGTTCTTGCATACTGTCAGAACGCTGCTGCCTTTTGGAATCATCATTTTCGGCTAATGCCTGATCACAAGCTTCTAGAAATTCCTGATTATTGCTGGCTACAAAAGTTTCTTCGCCATAGCTTTTTTGCACCTCTGGGATATTGGTTGAAACAACGGGTAAACCGGCTGAAAAGTATTCAGGTAGTTTCAACGGATTACAGTTGTTGGTCAAATCAGAGTAGACAAAAGGTATTGTACCGACATCAGCGCCTTTACAATAACTTGGTAGCTGTTCGAAATCCCGCTCACCCATAACATGAACGTTGTTATAACCGGCAAACTCATCAGCATCCATTGAATATCGACCGACATAAACCCAAGAATATTCAGGTCTTTCTTTGGCTAGAAATTTAACCAGATCTTTGTCTACCCAATCATAAGAGATATGACCAAAGAACAGGAATACAGGTTTGCTCATTGTTGCCATGTCATCAGCGATTTGTACGCTTTGATCCAGCGTTGATGCAAACAGTTTGTAATTCACGCCATGGGGCATGTAATGCGTATTGCTGTTGTTCTGTTTATTTTTCTCATAAAGGGATCTTGCTGAGCAAAAAATGACATCGGCAAGTTGATTCATTTGTCGATCCATGGAAATAAATCTTTCAGCATCCAGACCTTCAAATCCTGCTTGCTCATCAACACAGTAATAAATGAGTTTTTTACGCTTGATGTTTCTGACATATTCAAGCCAGTTTTCAGAAAAAGCAAAAACATAGGGCGTATCGAACTTGAGTTTAAATTTGGCCCAGCCCAGCTGCATTTTCAACAGTAATTTATTAATGCCATTTTTAAATGGAAAGCGTGCGAAAGGAATGACAATGGGCGTTAATACATAAAGGTTTTCTTCAACCTTTTTGACGCCTTTGAAAAAGCTGGCCAATTTGTTCCAGATTCGCTTCATATCACCGGCGGTTGCTTTTGGCGCTCTAAAGCCTATCGATGAAACAAAGAGGACTTTGTTGTTTTTCGCAAATCGTGTTGAAAGCTGATACTTGCTGGTCTTCCATCCCCAATCATCAGATGAAAAAAGGATAATACTCTGGTCTTTCATTAATTTTCCTTATGAACGGCTGTGTTCTTTTTTAGATTTTTTTTAATTACCTGAAGCCAGTTTCCTTCACTCACAGCGACTAACTCTCCTTCGGGTCCAAAGGTTAATCCTTCGTAGGCGGGTGCACCTGCTAATGCTAATTCGCAGATAATTTCACCGCTGTCGGGATTAACCTGAATGATCTTACTACTTTCCTGACTAATAATCAGTAAGTGCTCGCCACTCTCATCAAAAGTCATACCAGAAATGTCAGTTATAGTTGGTTTGAACATCTCTTCGGCTTTAAAAGGTTCTATGACAGTAAGGGAGCCGTCTTTAAAACTTTTGGGGCGGTTAGCGTAAAGATTACTGAGCGGAATATTGAAGTAAAAAATTCGCATTTTTGCTTTTTCGTTATCTTTACTGCCTTCCTGTCCAACATAAATACGTGCAGGTCTGCGTGAATTGCCAGGCCGAAATCCGATTGCTTCAAATCCCTTATTATTAACCTTAGGCAACTCGGTAATCTGATAGGCTTGTGCGGAATCATAATTGGCATTGAGCTTACTGGTCTTTTCTGTGAGTTCAAATCGATGGGCAAAGCCATGTTCTGTCACCACCAGTAAATCTTCGTTATCAAGAGTCGACAACCCTTCGGTGTCATTGCTCATGTTACCGGATTTAGTGATGCTACCAATAAAGTCCCATTCAGGCGTGTAACGATAAATGGTTGCTGCATTATTCCTTACAACCAGGAACTCTTGTAACTTTTCGTTCCAGGTAATGCCTGAAGCATTAGAGGGGATCTCAGTGAGTTGAAATGGCTCGCTGATGTTTGAGTAGTCATTCAGTCCAGAAAATCCCACTGATTGAGCGAAATTCGGACTACTCCATGATATGACTATTGCTGAAATTAAAAAAGATAGTTTTTTGAGATTTCTATACAACATAATGATATATGATAAAAGCATAAAATTATAATAAAAATCAACCAGTTATATAATTAATTGATTTTTGTTTTCAGTTCCTTTCGAGTATGCGTAAGATACCATCTTATGCCACTGAAATCAGCAAAAAATCGAGCTTGTCGACAGGCTTTTTCAATTAGTCATAACTTGGCTTTGCAGTTTTATCTTGCATCGGCTTTAAGTCTGGTTTTTCGATAACTCTTGAAATTGGTGATTTTTTTGTTGGTTGGTGTTTCCTGCCTTTCTTTTTTTCCTGATTTGAACATCAAAAGCAATTGAGATTGAATAATAAAAATAACATGTTGAGATATTTAAAGACCTGTTAGTGCTTCATGCCCAACTCAAGTGAGACTTGGTTCACAGGTCTACATTCTCATCATGAAATGTCCTTTATTTGGGTTTAGAAAAGTTTAGTCTTACCGATAAATGGGACGTTAATTTTATCCAGTGTACCGTCCCTATTTTGAGAGTAAAACTAATGCCAAACATTTTAAAAGCCGCGTTTTCATCACTCAATCAAGTCTTGATTCTTGCAGGATTAGGCCTGTTTATCTCTGGTTGTGGTGGTAGTGGAGATTCTGGCGAAAAGACCGTAACTCCCCCGGTTGTTATTCAACCCGTCGATCATACCTTAAGTATTAGCGTTAATGGTTCTGGAAGCGTTTCATCGAATGTTGAAGGTATCGATTGTGGTGACGATTGCAGCAATAGCTATGCTGACGGTCAACAAGTAATTCTAACTGCTGATGCCGCTTCTGGTTACGTATTTCAGGGCTGGCAGGGAGACTGTTCGGGCAGTTCAAGTTGCGAACTTATTATGAACGGTAACAAAAGCGCGACTGCAGTATTTGTTGAAGAAGTCGTCGAGCCGACAATGTTCCAGGCAACGGTGAGCTTGTCAGGTGAAGGTTCTGTGACCTCTGAAGACAGTGGTATCAATTGTGGAACAGATTGTAATAACGAATATGAGCAAAATCAGCAAGTTACCTTGACTGCAGCGGCAAGCAGCGGCTATCGATTCGAAAGTTGGGAAGGTGACTGTAGCGGTCAGGCTGAGCGTTGCCAATTAACAATGAATACTGATAAAAGTGCAATGGCTAAGTTTGAAGTCATTGTCATAGAGCCAACCATGGTGAGAGCGACAGTGAGTTTGTCTGGTAGTGGTCGAGTGACTTCAGAGGACGGTGGAATTGACTGTGGTAACGATTGTCAGAACGATTATCCGCAAAATCAACAAATTACTCTAACTGCTGCGCCTGACGCTGGTTTCCGATTTGATCGCTGGGAAGGTGATTGTGGTGGTCAGGCTGAGCGTTGTCAGTTAACGATGAATTCAGCTAAAAATACACAAGCTAGATTTGAAGCTGTAGTAGTAGAGCCAACGGTTTACCAGGTGACAGTCAATAAGTCCGGTGACGGTCAGGTTGTTTCCACTGACGGTGGCATCAATTGTGGTGCAGACTGTAACAACGAATACGAAGAAAATGAATCGATTACCTTAACTGCTACTGCTGACGAAGGTTATTCGTTTGATAGTTGGCAGGGCGATTGTGCCGGCCAGGACGCAAGTTGTAATTTAACCATTAACTCAGATAAAAATACCACTGCAGTCTTTGTCGCTGAGCCGACTATGTATGAAGTGAGTGTTACTTTGACTGGCAACGGCCGAGTGGTTTCAGAAGACAGCAATATTGATTGTGGTTCTAATTGTTCTGAAAACTACGAAGAAAACACCTCGGTTAAATTAATTGCGACAGCACATGCTGGTTATGAATTTAAAGAGTGGACTGGTGCCGGTTGTGGAACAACGCCTAGTTGTACTTTTAGTGTGACTGAAAATACTGAAGTTGTTGCATTATTCACTGAAGTCGATGACGGTGGAAACAACGGCGCAGATATCAAGATTTCTGAGTATGCCCCTACAGGCGATGCATTCCAGATTGGTGAAGTCAGCAATAATGCATCGGGCATTACCTGGCAGGAAGACATCCAACAATACCTGGTTGTGCGAAATGGCGCTGCGGAAATTTATCGGTTCAATGAAGACTTTAACTACATGGGCGTTATCACCAAAAGTGGTAATATCAATAGTGACACCGAAGGTTTGGCATTTGTTGGTGGTAACCGCGTGATGGTGGTGACTGAAGCTAATTATGCGCACAAAGCTGTTATTGATGAAAACACTACAAATATTAATGGTAATTACAACGTAACACCGGGTTTCCGATTACTACCTAGCCCTGCAAGCAACAAGGGTCTTGAAGGGGTTGCTGTAAGACCGGCTGATGGTGATACACCTGCGCGTGTTTACGCTTGTCAGGAAGGAACCGCTTCTAATAGCTCTGCACACATGAAAGTTGTTTACTTTGATGTACCTGAAACTGACCCAACTACATTAATGTCCTATAACGATGATTTAACAGTCGTTGAACCATTTGACGCTGAAACGGCTTTCGCCGGTGTTATTACCGATTGTGCTGGCATGACTTATGACCCCAGAACAGGCCATTTGTATATCGTTAGTCAGGAGAGTTCTAAGGCCATTCAGGTTAACCCTGCAACAGGTGAAGTGATTGATCAGCTGGACCTTGTTGGTGCACCTCAGTACGAAGGTGTCACTATCGGACCTAATGGCGAACTGGCTTTTGTGAGTGAATCAAACTGGATTCATATTTTCCAACGCCCTTAATCGAATACATAAACTCCTCAATTAGTCTCGTTTACACTGGACGCCAGATAAGGGAACTATCTGGCTTTTTTCGTTTCTTATTAAAATAATTATTGGGTTATGCCCTGCCCCCATCAAAAATTTTGAGTTGATTTTCAGGCGCTCTGCAACTATAAATAGGTTATGATATTGCTGTTGATAGGAATATGCATATTGCTATCGCCTGATATTCAGGCTTAACTTTCAACAAGATAACTAATTTATAAATTACTATGGAGTCTGATCCAGGGAAACTAGGAGTTGAGCCAAATTTCCACTACTTATTATCTGACTGAATAAGCTATTTATTTTTGGGAATATACCTTTGAAACCGGCAAGGTTTTTAACTTTGTTGAGGTTTCGGTATGTTTTCAGGAACGGTTGTGATTTCTAAGAGAGGTAATAAAAGTGTTCGCAGGAGCGAAAAATTGGGTCCAGCATCTGTACCATTACGTGAGTTGAACGAATGTTAAACATACTTAAGTCCGCTTTTTGTTTTGTAAAAAATATTTCTCTATTAGCATGTTTTGGAATTCTGATTGTTGGTTGTGGTGGTGAAGATAATGAAACCGCAAGCATTTCACCCAGCCCTAATCCCAACACTACTTATACCCTTACTACCACAGCGACTGGCTCTGGGACAATTACCTCAAGCGTTGCAGGAATTGATTGCGGTTCTGACTGCACTGAGGATTATAGTGATGGTCAGCAATTAACTTTGACTGCTACACCCGCGTCAGGATTCGAGTTTCAAGCCTGGCAGGGAGATTGTGCGGGGCAGGGGGCTAGTTGCTCGCTCACTATCGACTCAGATAAAAATGCGACCGCTGTTTTTGTCGTAGCGACCTACACTTTAACCACTACTGTCAATGGTCCAGGTAGTATTGCCTCTAACATCGATGGTATTAATTGTGGTTCTGATTGCACCAATGATTATTCGGCGGAACAGCAGATAGTGTTGACCGCAACACCTGACAGTGGGTTTATTTTTCAGAACTGGGAAGGTGACTGCGCAGGTCAGGATGAAACATGCAGTCTTACCATGGACTCAGATAAAAACGCCACAGCTTTTTTTGCTGAGGCGCTTGCTTCCTACACGGTAACAGTCACAAAAACTGGAAATGGAACCATTGTTTCTGAAGACGAGAGTATTAATTGCGGGTCAGTATGTGAATTAGAATTTGATGCTGGTACCCAACTAAAATTAATCGCAACTTCGGATGTTGGCCATCAACTTTCTGCCTGGACCGGCGCTGACTGCGGATTTACACCGAGCTGCACCTTTACCGTGTCACGGACGATGGAAATTGGGGGTTCTTTCACTGCCGTTGTTGATGATGGTCTTGGCGGTAGCGAAAATGTAATGGTTTCAGATTACAGCCAAACCAACGACGCGTTTCAGGTTGGCCAGATTAGCAATAATGCATCAGGGATCACCTGGCATGCGGGAATTCAGCAATACCTGGTTGTACAAAACAATGCTGCCAGGATTTATCGGTTTAACACTGATTTTCTTTATCTGGGAGAAATTACCAAGAGCGGTAATATTAATAGTGATACTGAAGGTTTGGCGCATCTGGCCGGAAATCAGGTAATGATAGTGACCGAAGCCAATTACGCACACAAAGCAGTAATTGATAGTAATACCACCAACGTTAATGGCAGTTATGATGTAACGCCGGGCTATCGACTACTGGGCAGCCCGAGGAGTAACAAAGGCTTCGAAGGCGTTGCGACGAGACCGGCGAGCGGCAATATTCCAGCAAGAGTATACGCTTGTCAGGAAGGTACTCGTTCAGATAGCCAGGCGCACATGCGAGTTGTCTATTTTGATGTACCAAGTCCAGACCCAGACGATTTGATGCGATACGACGATGATCTGGTTGTGGTTGAGCCCTTTGATGCTGAAGCTGCATTTTCGGGAGTGATTACCGATTGTGCCGGTATGGTCTACGATCCGCGCACTGGCCATCTGCTTATAGTCAGTCAGGAAAGTGCTAAGGTCATTCAGGTCAATCGAACAACTGGAGAGGTATTAGATGAACTTTCCCTCACCGGTGCACCACAGTACGAAGGTGTCACTATCGGACCAAATGGTGAGCTGGTATTTGTAAGTGAAGCCAATTGGATCCACATCTTTCAGCGACAGTAAATTCAAGCTTCGGCTAGGACGTTTGTTAGATACACGAGATTAGCTTGCACTTGATCTAACCTGAGTTCTTATCCCGAATTCAGGTTATCTAATGAGGCTATTAGACCAGGAACTGGTCGGGATTTGATGTCCACCGCTTGAGTATTTTTTTCAAATAATTCATTCGAAATTTAATCAATTTCACCGCTGCAAATCCTCGCGGGTTTCTGGTGCTGTGTTCATACAGATGCACTAAAATATGATAAGCGGTGAATGCATCAATTGTATTTTGGTTGAGACTAACGTGCTTTTGATAGTTTTTGATAAAGCTGTTGGTGAGAGAGTGAGTCGTATGCCTAATCCAGGGAAGATAAGACTTAAACCAGATTTCCGCAATAAACTGTCCGGTGTCATAGGCCAGTAGATCGTGACGAGCGTCTTCAAAGTCCACCAGGTTGATAACGTCGTCATTACAAAGAATATTGCGGTAAGCAAAATTTCCATGAATATGGCCGGACAAATCTTCAGTAGATTGACTAAACCTGAGCGAGATCTTGTCACAGACATCTTGTAGTTCGGCTGATGACAAACCTGTATTTGAATTTTCTTCAACAATTGCTAGCATTCGTTTTACGTGGGAGAGTCTATGATTGGCCAGATCGGCGGTTGCTTGCGGCTTGCCTGCTAGCTGATGATATTGACCCAACCAATCGCCTGAAATAGACAGCCTTTGTTTCAGCTGGCTATTGTTAAATGTCCATTTGAGTATGTGTTGGTTAAAAAAATTGTTCAGATTATCTCCGACACATCCGCTCATTAAAATCGCTTTGTGATCAAGCCAGATAGCCACCGGCTTTGACATAGAATAATTGACTGGCAAATGTTTGGCGTTTTTCCAGGCATTCACCAGTTTTTCATGCTCACCTGAAATATTCTCCTCATCCAAATCACCTTCTTTTACCGCTGATAGATCTCTGAGCTTGAGAATATAGAATTGATCCTCACCCTCAACAGATATTCTGTATATTTTTCGATCATCGCTATAAATCAGGCGTGCGCCTATGGCGGGCATCTCTTCAAGTTGTAAGTCTTGCGAGATAGCTTCTTTTATTTTGTCTTGTAAATCTGTCGTAATATTATTTGACACAGCCCAGTTCATCCGTGGTGATTGATAAAAAGACTGGGTAGTTTATCAAATTTATTCAGCGTGCGGCACAACTGAGACAAAGGAATTTTTATATCTTGGGTTTTCATCCATGACGCTAGTAATAAGCATGATCTGCGCTAGTGTTTTTTGCATTTAATATAATGTTATACTCTAGCCTTCGAAAAAAATAGTTAAATGATAAGTGATAAGTGGTAAATGGATATATCAACTAACTTAACCCAACAAAGATTTCCCGCATCATACAGTCAAGAGCAGTTTTGGTTTTTAGGTCGACTCTTTCCGTCATCAGGAAATTTCAACTTACCGTTTGCTTTTATGCTCGACGGTGAATTTTGTTTTTCTCAATTTGAGCAAACTGTTTATGACATCGTTGCGCAGGAAAGCATACTAAGAACTCGATTTGAAGAAACGGAAAATGGAATTGAGCAGGTGATTATTGCTGAAAGTCCACTCAAAATTTCCTATCATGACCACTCAGATAAATCACTTACCGATGAAGATATTTCCACTTTAGTTAATGGCGAAAGCCAGTTGCCTTTTGATTTGTTAAGCGGCCCCTATTTTAAATGCCAGGTATTGAAAGTTTCATCGTCTAAACATGTCCTGTTTTTTTGTTTTCACAATATCATTGTTGACTATTCGGGGGCACTTCGACTATTTGAAATGATGACCGACTGTAACAAAGCGACCAACGATGAGTCACTAAATTACAGCAATATTACTAATAATCAGTATATTGAATTTGCAAAGTTTCAGAAGGATGAGAGTGCCAGGAAGCGTATGTTAGAAAAACTGGAAGACTGGAAGCAATATCTAAGTGGTTTTTCTGAAGGGTTAAGTCTTGCGTCTAACTTAAATCAAAATTCCTTAGCTGAGCGTAAAGGCGCTTATTTTGACTTTGAAGTTGAGCCATCAATCTATAAACGACTAAGTCAGTACGCTAAGCAGCAAGACTTTTCCATGCTTACGTTACTAATGGGCGCATTTTCATTGGTCTTGAATCGTTTTTCAGGACAAACTGATTTTGCCATCGGAACGCCTTTTTCCAATAAGTCCGGGATGGATGACTATAAGAACACGATCGGCTGTTTTGAAAATGTATTACCGATATTAACAGAGGTTAATGCTGATCAGACAATTCATTCACTTCTGCAAAAAATTAATGAAAGCTTGCTCTTCGCTAATCAGAGAAGCAGTGTTCCTTTTGAACATATTGTTGAGGCATTAAACCCACATCGAGAGTTGAACGCTAATCCTATTTTTCAAACTGGCGTCGCGCTTAACCAAGATACCTCACAAATTCGCTTCGGCGATTGCAAGACAGTTCCACTGAAATGCCATAATGGCGGAGCCAACCTCGATTTGATGGTCTCCTTCCTTGATGATGGTGAAAAGCTAAAAGGCGCGTTCGAGTTCGATAAAAATTCGTTTGACCATTCTAGTGTTGAACGTATGTGCGACTATTTAAGTTATTACATTGCGCACCTCATCGAATTGAGTGAAGTTAAATGCGGTGACATCAAATTTATTTCTAGCGCCGATAATTTACTATTACAGCCCCTTATCAATACCGATGAATTAGATTTGGAGAGTTATTGTGGTGTTCACCAACTTGTTCAACAAGTCTCGAATGAACATAGCGCCAGCACTGCCATTCGATTTCAGGAACAGTCAATTAATTATGCGCAGTTACAGAAAAGTATTGCGCAAATGGCCAATTATCTAATCAGTAAAGGTATTGAGCCGGGTTCTCTTGTTTGTGTTTGTTTGGAACGCTCGCCAGATTATCTGATCAGCATATTGGCGATTTTGACCGTTGGTGCCGGTTATGTTCCTGTCGATCCAAGGTTGCCGAGAGAGCGGGTTAGCTATATGTTGCACAACTCCAGGGCGAAACATGTCATGGTGCAAAATTCGACCGCTGATTTGTGCAATATTGGTGATGATGTTCACTTGCTAAATCTTGAGCAAGACAACGCAGTCATTAATGAAAGCTCAACTCAAACGCCTGCTATTAATACAACGCTGGACTCAACCGCCTATGTTATATACACCTCTGGTTCTACAGGTAATCCTAAAGGTGTTGAGATCACCCACCGCTCGGTAATCAATTTACTGAAAAGTATGACTGTCCGTCCGGGGATAGAATCGACTGACCGATTATTGGCTGTGACTACCATGTCGTTTGATATTTCCGTGCTGGAAGTTTTTTTACCGCTTATTAATGGTGCGACGGTGGTATTAGCCACTCGGGATATCGGTGCTGATGGTGCTAAATTAACAGAGGTTTTGGCACAAGAACGGATAACAATATTACAAGCGACTCCGGCGACATGGAAAATGCTTTTAGCGAGTGGTTGGAGTGGCGATCCCCAGATGAAAGCGCTAACCGGTGGTGAACAGATTTCCGCATCATTAGCGAGCCAATTAAATGAAAAAGTTGCAGCGCTATGGAATATGTACGGGCCTACTGAAACAACCGTCTGGTCAAGTTGCGAAAAAATCACTGGGAATGAAAGCATTTCAATTGGTACTCCCATTCATAACACACAATTTGCAATATTAGATAGCGAGCGACGAATGGTTCCCGTCGGCGTAGCCGGCGAGCTGTACATCGGTGGTAGCGGGCTGTCTAAGGGGTATTTGCATCAACAGGAATTAACCATAAAGAATTTTGTTCAAAGCCCGATAAAAGAAATAAGCGGAAAGCTTTATAAAACCGGCGATATCGTCAGGCTTACGTCAGATGGCGGACTGATATACTGTAATCGACGAGATAATCAGGTTAAGGTGCGAGGATATCGCATTGAATTAGGAGAAATTGAAAAGATCATGGAAGCACATTCTGATCTTGTTTCTGTTGCTGTTATGATTGATTCTCCACGGCCTGACGATCATAGAATTGTTGCTTATTTCGTTGCGGCGCAAGATAAACAGGTGTTACCAACCTGGTTGCGAAAATGGCTCAAAAAGCTTCTGCCAGAATATATGGTCCCGCAGCACTTTATCGAATTAGATGAAATGCCGTTAACGCCGAATGGAAAAATTGATAAAAAAGGTTTACCTTCTGCATTTGGAAGTATTTCTCAAAAGACAGTCAAGTTATCTCCTAGAGATCACGCTGAGCGTAGTTTGGCGAAAATTTGGGGCGACGTGCTCAATATTGAAGTTGATAACATTTGCGTTGAAGATAATTTTTATGAAATTGGCGGTCATTCATTACTTTCTATTCGAGTTATTGCATTGATAAAAAAGCAGACCAATGTACAGTTGAATCCAAGTTCACTGATTTTGAATAATTTAGAGCAAGTCGCTCGAGAATGTGGTTTCTCCGAAAGCGAAAGTGACGCTCATTATTTACCTGAACAACAGGCTACGAAATCAAATGGATTGGTTGGTTTTTTCAGTAAGTTATTTAAAAGTTAAACATCAACGGATTATTAAGAGTTAATATCCAATAGTTGTTATTAGCGGCAGTTAGTACCTGTAGTTAATACTTGTGGTAAACCTACATTTTATACTTGAAGTTTCCTGGTAGGCTTGAGTAGAAGGGGTAACATTTGAGCGCTTTCATGTTTGGGGAATCCGAATCACCACTTTACGGAGTTTATCACTCCCCACTGAATTATCAGGCAAATGAACGGGCATTTTTGATCTGCATGCCACTTGGTCACGAATATTATAAAAACTATAGTGGAATGCGGATGTTAGCGGACGAATTAGCGCTGCAGGGTCACCATGTACTTCGCTTTTGTTATAAGGGAACAGGAGACTCATCCGGCGACAGTCATCAATTTGATATAGAGCAAGCCCTTCACGATATTAAGATCGCACAAGCAGAATTAAAAGAATTGTCTGGTATCGATGTTTGTTCGGTATTTGGGATGAGGATGGGGGCTACTTTAGCCGCATTGTCAGCACAAGATGTTCAATACGATAAGTTAATTTTTTGGGATCCAATCATCAGTGGTCGTGAGTATACTGAGTCGCTAATGACTATTCATGCCGAAGTCATTTCTGATAGTAATCGTTTTCTGGAAACTTATCTCGAGAAAGAAAGGTTCCCTGAGCAAGTTGTGGGACTGCCTTTTTCAACTCAATTGAGACAGCAAATTGATGATATTCACTTATCAAATATAAGCTCTATTAAGGCGAATTCAATTTCTATTTTCTGTTCTGCTAATGACCAGAAAGTTGAAGATTTTATTGTGCAGTGCAAGCAAAATCAGTCTATCGCTGTCAATCTGCAAAGTTGTACGTCGATTGTTAATTGGGAAGACACGACAGGCATTGAAAAAATGGTTCATCCTGGCAGTAACATTGGAAAATTTGTACTCGAGGCAAATAAATAGTGACGTTAAAAGTTGTTGAGTTTGGGCCGGAGCGAAATCTTGTTGGAATTTTGCAAACGGCTGAGGGAGCTTCGAAAGATAAATCACCCAAGATGGTGCTGATGTTAAATGCTGGGTTAGTCAATAAGGCTGGCCCATTCAGAATGAACGCCGAGCTTGCTAATTATTTAGCAAAACATCAGATTTCTTCGTTTCGATTTGATTTGTCCGGTATAGGAGATAGTCGGCTACCCCAAAATAGCGACAGCAATGCAAACGAACGCTTTTTGAAAGATATCGAAGCGGCGGTCGATTATTTGTCAAATAAGTTTTCCAATCATGAAATTGTGGTGCTAGGGCTGTGTACGGGCGCCGATCTCGCGCATAAAGCGATCAAAGAATTTCCACGGATTGATGGGGCTGTCTTTCTCGACGGATATAGTTATAGAACACTACGCTTTTATCTGAATAGAGTACTAGAAGTATTTTCCAGCCCTATTCGTACCATCAAACTGTTTTTTAGAATTATTAAAAAACTTATTCGAAGATTGCTCCCAATTAACCCTGCCCAAGCTGTTGAGGATGATGCGGATTATGTATGGGACTTGCCGCCGAAAGAAGACTTTATCGCTGATCTGAATAGCCTTTATAACAGAAATGCTAAGTTGCTTTATATTTATACGGGCGGTGATAATCATTTATATAATTATCAAAATCAACTCAAAGATAGTATCGGAAAGCACGTAAAAACCGATAACATTGATGTTATTGTTAATCGCTCCAGCGACCATACCTACATTCTGTTAGAAGAGCGACAAAAACTTTTTAAACAGGTTACCGATTGGCTTAGCGCCCATTAAGCCTGTTAGTTTAGATTCGGGTAAATTAAAACTTTGCGCCAGCGCCTATTTTTTCTTAGTTGATTTCAGCTTAACTAATCGCCGCTTGATTAATTTTAACAGGCGGATAACTTGAAAATAGCGCTTTAGCAAATTGCCTTTTAGTGATCCATTAAATTCGCGAATGGCGAATAGAGAATGTTTTTCAGGATGCCACCTATCAAGCCAGTTCGGGTTGGTATTAAAGCAGATTTCTGTGATATCAGGATTTCGAATAGAGTCTTCCAGAATATGCCTGATTAAAATCGCACCAGCACCATTACTTGCGTGTTTATCATCGTAGGCGACTTTGTGCAAATAGCGTTTGTTAGCCTGTCTGAATGCGATAGAGGCGCCAACGGGTTCTTCATCGCTCATTAGTAGGATAATTTCGGCGCTGTCATTTTTTGAAAACTCATTCCAGTTGGCCTGATAAAATTGCGTTAATTGTGAAGATTGACCAATGGCCGAACCAACATTTCCTTTCCAGCCGGAAGATTCAAGCTGCATAAATATTCCCAGCGCCTCGTTAATCGCATCGGGTTGGTTAAATATTTTCAACTGCAGGGATTTACCGTCGAGTTCTTTGCATAGTCTTCTTTCCAGACGATTAATATTTTTGAGTAGTTTTTTTGAGACCAGCTGAGAAATATCATTAACGGTCTTTAGGCAAAAATAGGCGGCGAACCGTTGATAGGTGTCATCAATACAAAGAAGATTAGTCTTATTTCTCAACATGACTTTTTCAGCGAAAAAATAATCCCAGTTTTTTACTTCAGATCGCAAAGCGCTAAAAAAGTCGACAAAAATGTCATCAGCGTTAAACCTTTCTGCGATAAACGGATACCATACGTCCAGATGTTTATGGTGCATGTTTTCAAGTAGATTGAATGTCATTCCAAAAAGTGAGCGCTGGGATTTTCGAAATGGGATGACTGCGACCAGACTATCATCGCTTAGTGTGGGTTGAGGCGTGGCTTCTTGCGATTCAATTTGCTCGATTTGCTCAATATCAGATTGAACGGTTGCATCATCAATAAACGCGACAGCGTAGGTCGGTGTCGTTGATTGCATCAACATTTGTGTATTATTGTTAAAACAGAAATAACTACTTGCAACGGCATTTTGAGCATTGCAGATGTTGTTGTTCCATAAATCAATAATCGGATTTGGAAGTTGTTTCGAGTAAAATTGCCAGCGCAACTTTACTGTGTTTACCGGTTGGGATTCCATCATCGTCTGTATTTATCAGTTTTGTTTTTTAATGATGAAACTGCCGATTACCAAGGTATCCAGGCCAGTTGTAAAGAAGCACTTGATTGCATCATTTGGATTTTCTACAACTGGTTCACCCATGATATTAAAACTGGTATTAAGCACAATCGGCACACCCGTGATCGCTCCTAACTTTTCGATTAAAGAATAATATCTGGGGTTGGTTTCTTTATGGACAGTTTGCACTCTGGCGGTGCCATCGACATGTGTCACCGCAGGAATAACTTCTTTTTTATCCTCCAACACATTACAAACCTTAAGCATAAATGGTGCATCGACGGTTAAATCAAAAAATTCATTTTTTCGTTCGTTAATGACAGATGGGGCAAATGGTCTGTAGGGTTCGCGGTACTTTACTTCCGCGTTGATTTTGGCTTTCATGTCACCATAAACCGGGTTTGCCAGTATCGATCTTGCACCGAGCGCTCTGGGACCGATTTCCATTTTTCCTTGAAACCAGCCAATAATATTACCGTCAGCAAGGAGTTTTGCGGTGTCCTCGCAGATGTCGTTACTTTTGGTGTAACTCAATTTATATTTTTTTAACAAGACTTCTATTTCATCGTCACTATACTCTGTGCCGATAAATGGGTTGCTATGAACATAGTTTCTCGGTTGATTGAGCACTTTGTTGTAAACGTAATAGGCTGAGCCGATGGCTGTTCCGTTATCGCCGGCTGCAGGCATCACAAAAACATCTTTAAAGGGAGTTTCTCTGACAATTCTGCCATTCATTACGCTATTGAGTGAAACGCCACCGGCGATGACCAGGTAGTCGGTTTTGGTCTTTTGATATAAATTATTGGCTATTTTGATCGCTACATCCTCCAGAACCCGTTGGAAGGCTGCGGCTGTATCGTAATGATGTTGTTCGAATTTAGCTGACGGACTTCTTTCTCTGGGTTGGCCAAAAACCTGGTAGAACTTTTCAGAGCAGCGTTTACTGCCGGTATTTTGAAACTTGAAGTAGCTCAAATCCAGACTTATTTTGCCATCTTCATCTAGCTGGATGATTTGCTTTACGGTGTCGTAAAATTTTTCTGGATTACCAAATGGAGCTAGCCCCATGGTTTTTCCTTCATCGTAGTTAGGTCTAAAACCGCAAAACTCTGTTACTGCCTCATAAAAAGAGCCGACTGAGTGTGGAAAAAAGTTTTCTGAAAAAGGTGTGAGTTCTCTGTCTCGGCCGACGCCGGTCCACGATGTTGACCATTCTCCAGAGCCATCGAGTGAAAGTAGCGCCGCCTCTTTATAAGGCGAAACATAAAAGCTGCCGGCGATATGGGATAAATGATGATCAACGTGGTGGACCTGTGGTTTCGACGATTTGAAAGTTGATTTGTACCAACGATTAAAGGTGCGAGCCCTGTTAAATGGTCGTAGAAACTCTTGCTTGGCAAAAATGGGGGCGCTTTTCGGAATTTTAAGCAGGTAACTTAATTTTTTAAAATTATGGCGGCTGAAATCGGCGGAAATTGAAATGTGATCAATATCATTGACTGACAGTTTGGCGATTTCAAGACATTTTTTGATAGCCCGCACTGGAAATTCAGCCGTATGTTTCTGGCGAATTAATCGTTCTTCTTCTATTGCGACAATAAGCTCGCCGTCTTTTACAAGACAGGCTGTAGAGTCGTGAAAGTGAAAATTTAACCCTAGAATTATCATATCTATTCGCCAAGTTTTTTTTATTCGTAGCTGAATTTAATTTTTATAACGCTAACAATTATATCAAAATTATTGCGGAGGCAGTGAACAATAAAAGTATGTAAACAGTTACGGCTTAATCCTGATATTGAAATGGCCTGGTATTCTCTTAGATTCAGATCTTTGAGATCCACAAAGCTCATAAGCGACTTACTATCAGTTTATCGACGTTATCCCTATGAATTTGCAGTTTGAATTCTAAATGAATAGCGATATGAGGTAAATGAGTAAAGCGGGTTGAATAGTGTAAAGAATTAGTAAATGCTGATGAATAAATGGGTCTTGTGGAAGACCCCTCAATTTTTTAGATTTAGTTAAAATTAGAATTTTTAGATCTTGAACCTAATATTGTATTAATCAATTTAGCATTGCTGAATTGGGATATTTCGAGGTAAAATTGCGGGCTTTGATTTACTAGGCGGTTGGTAAGTAGTCTTTGTAATTTTATGCAGTAACTGATTTCTAATTTATTGGGAAGTCATTTTAGGGTAGGTCGGTTACTGGTTAGTTGTTTTGTATTGTTAAGGATTTATAAGTAATGTGCGGTATCGCAGGGATTATAAGAACATCTCCCAACTCTACAAATTCGATAGCTAAGTCCATTCTGGGTGAAATGGCGGACCAAATCATCCATCGCGGGCCGGATGAAAGCGGCATTTATTGCGATGAGATTGTCGGGTTTTCGCATCGTAGACTTAGTATCATTGATCTTTCATCGGGCCAACAACCGATGTTTAGCCCTTCGCGTGATATTTCCCTGGTATTTAATGGTGAAATCTTTAATTACATCGAGTTACGTGATGATTTAATTAAAAAGGGTCATCAATTTATCACCCAATCTGATACTGAAGTTATCATCCACTTGTATCAGGAATATGGGCTTGATTTCGTACAGTATCTTAATGGTCAATTCGCCATAGCGTTATGGGACAGTCGTCAAAAGCGTTTTGTCTTGGTCAGAGACCGTGTTGGAATTTGTCCTCTTTATTATACGAATGAAAATGGACAACTGATTTTCGCTAGTGAAATCAAAGCATTAAAGCCTGCATTAGCAAATGGTTTAACGCTTTGCAAAGAAACATTAGACCAGATTTTTACTTTTTGGGCGCCGGTGAGTCCTAATACTATATTTGAAAACGTATTTGAGGTTTCACCTGGTCAAATGCTTGTGATCGAAAATGGTCAACTCAATTCGCATAAATACTGGGATTGGCAATTTTCCCAAGATGATTACCTACAGTCCTCAGAATCACAGCAGGCTGAGGAGCTTCATGATCTCTTAATAGATGCCACCAAAATTCGACTGCGTGCAGATGTTCCTGTAGGCGCTTATCTTTCCGGTGGACTTGACTCATCTGTCTTAGTTGCGATGATTCATCACTATGGCGGCGTGCCTCTCAGAACCTTTTCGCTCAATTTTAGCGAAGCTGGGTTTGATGAAAAATCTTATCAATCTTCGCTAATCCAGCATTTGCAGGCTGATCACAGTCATTTGATGGTAAAAACAGAAGATATCGCACAAAACTTTAAACAAACCATATACCAGACTGAAACGCCGATTTTGAGAACCGCACCGGTGCCGATGGGGATGTTATCTTCGTTAGTCAGGCAAAACGACTTTAAAGTGGTTTTAACTGGAGAAGGTGCCGATGAAGTCTTGGGTGGCTATGATATTTTCAAAGAAGCAAAGGTGCGCCAATTCTGGGCGGTTAATGCAAACTCATCTTTCAGACCTTTGCTCCTTAAAAAGCTATATCCTTATTTGACTTTGCCTGATAGTGGCCAAGGTACTTATTTAAAACGCTTTTTCGGTGAGGCGTTAGAACAACCCGATGATATCTGTTTTTCGCATTTACCTCGATGGACGACAACAGCAAAGGCAAAACGCTTTTACTCTCAAGAGCTGTCTGCTGAACTAAGTGGCAAGTCGAAGGACGTTATGTTGCGCTCATTGCCAGAAGCACTTAAGCAAATGCACCCGTTTAATCGAGCTCAGTATATTGAGTCTAAATCATTAATGGCTGGATACCTGCTCACGTCGCAGGGAGATCGTATGTTGGCTAAAAACTCTGTTGAAGGTCGATTTCCATTTTTAGATCACCGCGTTATTGAGTTTGCGAATAAGATTCCACCGAAGTATAAAATGAAGGGCTTAAACGAAAAGAACTTGTTAAAAAAGGCCATGGCCAAGTATTTACCCGCAGAAATCATTGATAGACATAAGCAGCCCTATCGCGCCCCCGATATGAAAGCGATGACCGGTGATTATTTGGGAGAAGAACTACGTCATCATTTGTCTGTGTCAGAAATTGAAAAAAATGGTCTTTTTGATGGCTCCAAAGTAAAGTTTTTAATGAAAAAGGCAGATTCCGGCAAAGCACTGTCGATACCTGAGTCACAGGCGCTGGTTGGTATTCTGTCCACACAGGTTATAATTGATCAATTTATATAAACTAATTTTTACTAAACGATAAAGTAGCTCAAGGAAGTTAAACCAATGACAAATGTAGCAACCAATAATGAACAACTATTAAGAGATTTTATTCTTGAAAATTACCTGTTTACTGACGATCAGAGTAAATTAAATAATGCAGACTCTTTTCTTGATACCGGTATTCTAGATTCAATGGGTATTTTGGAGTTAATTTATTTTCTCGATGAAGAATTGTCGATTAAAGTTGAACCTAATGAAATGATCCCGACAAATCTTGATTCTATCAATAATTTGCTCGCATTTATCGAGAAAAAGCAAGCTTAGTTGTTGATATAGGAGGTTTGTGTAAAACCTCGCAATCAATTATTCGGACATTCATCACTATGTATCAAAGTACCTTACCCGGCCAGTTTCTATCAATTAGCGAAAGTCAGGCTGACTCAATTGCATTGCAAAGCAATGCTGAGCAAGTCAGTTATGGCGATCTGAAGCGGCGGGTAGATAAGGTCGGTAGCTATTTCAAGCAGATTGGTATTGAACCGGGTGATCGAGTTGCGCTGGTGATCGATAACTCGGTGGATTATGTGACAGCTTTTTATGCAATCTGGAAGGTTGGTGGAATTGTTGTTTCTCTAAATCCTCAAGCAAAGTTTCACGAAATTGAAAAGTTAATTCAACAATGTGAAGCCAAGTGTCTGCTCATCGATAAGTTAAACCATGCGAATACTGAGCAGTTAAACCAATTATCCATTAATATGATTACGCTCAATCAATGCGATATTAATGGTGTTGCTAATTGGTCGACTGCGTTGGAATGCGAAGCCGACAATAATTGGTACTCTGCCACCGAAGATACACTGGCTCAAATCATTTACACCTCTGGAACTACTGGGAATCCGAAAGGTGTATTACTCAGCCATGGCAATTTGATGTGTAATGTTAAGGACATCATCGAATATCTTGAGTTAACTCGTGAAGATAGTGTGTTGAACGTATTACCGTTTCATTATTGTTATGGTAATTCAGTATTGCATACTCACTTTAGTGTTGGCGGCAAGGTTATTCTGGCGGGGTCGATGGCATTTCCTCAGGAAATTGTTAATACCATGAGGGAATATAAAGCCACTGGTTTTTCTGGTGTTCCTTCAACTTTTAGCTTGTTCCTGGCGCGGTCAGATTGGCCACAAGATCCACCACCATTACGCTATATGACACAGGCCGGTGGGCCGATGGGAAAAGAGCTGACTCAGAAATTATTACAGTCCAGCCAGCCGGATACGAAATTGTATGTGATGTATGGGCAAACGGAAGCTTGTGCAAGAATTAGTTGGTTACCACCTCATAAGCTTGATGAAAAGCTTGGTTCTGCCGGTATTTCGCTTACTCATGTGGATTTGGAAATTCGTGATGAAAATGCACAGGCGTTACCCAACGGCCAAAAAGGAGAGGTTTACGTAAAAGGTCCAAGTATTATGCAAGGCTACTGGAACAATGCCGAAGCCAGTGAGCAGGTGTTACTAAATGGCTGGTTGAAAACCGGCGATCTGGGCTATCTAGATGATGAAGGATATTTGTATCTGGTTGGGCGCAATAGCGACATGATAAAGGTTGGTGCTCACCGGATTAACCCGCTGGAGCTTGAAGAAGTTATCAATAAGCTTGGGTTCGTACAAGAAAGTGCTGTTATCGGCATTGAAGATGAAATTCTGGGTCAAAAACTACGCGCTTTTATTGTTGGTGAAGAATCCAGAGAAAACTTATTGGCATTAAAGAAACATTGTAATGAATATTTGCCGACCCATAAAATTCCGCGAGAAATTCAATGGGCTGAACAGTTACCTAAAACGGCAAGTGGGAAAATAAAAAGATATTTATTAAAAAGTTGAACGGAGATAACAAAATGACAACTAACAGCTATGGGCTAGACCCGGTTTTGGCAATCGATTTTGATCAGGAAGTAGAAAAAATAACTCAACAAATGCGTCACATTTTAAGTCGTGATCTGCATCGTCGTGGTTTTGTTATCGCAATGTCGGGCGGGATTGATAGCTCTGTCTGTGCAGCTTTGGCTGTAAAGGCATTGGGTGTGAAAAAAGTATTTGGTTTGTTAATGCCAGAGCAAGACTCCTCAGCAAATAGTGAAAACCTGGGCGCCTTACTCGCTGAGCACTTAGGTATTGAATATACCGTAGACAACATCGCACCAACATTAGATGCGATTGGCTGCTATCAATGGCGGGACGACGCGATTCGACAAGTGTTCCCAGAATATACCGATGAATGGAAAAATAAAATTGTTATTGCCGGCGGCCTTGATGGGCAGATTAACCACTACAAGATAGTTGTTGAAAACCCTGACGGAGAAAGATTTGAAGAAGTCTTGCCACTTAAAGCTTATCTAACTGTAGTTGCAGCAACTAACCATAAACAGAGAATTCGTAAAACATTAGAGTATTTCCATGCTGATCGATTGAATTATGCTGTTATCGGAACGCCTAATCGATTGGAATACGATCAAGGCTTTTTTGTTAAGAATGGTGATGGTTCTGCAGATATTAAACCTATTGCGCATTTGTATAAGTCGCAGGTTTATGCAATGGCTAAGCATCTCGGTCTGCCAGATCCTATTTGTAACTCTACACCAACCACAGACACTTATAGTCTTGAACAAGGCCAAGATGAGTTCTATTTCGCGCTGCCGTATCAAAAAATGGATATTGCTGTTTGGTGCCTGAATAATGGCAAAAGCGAAGCAGAGCTTGCTGAAAAAATCGGCTGTACACCAGAGCAAGCTAAATTTGTTTATCATGACATAGTGTCAAAGCGAAGAACCACTGATTACTTACACAAAAAAGCTGTATTGATAGAAGATGTTGATTTGAGTATATAAGCTAAGCTTAAGTAAGTATTCAATCACTAAGGAGAGTTGGCTGATGGATATAGACCACGTATGCATTGCAGTGCGCAATATTGATAAGACAGGTGAACATTTAAGTCGGTTTCTTGGTTATTCTGCAAAAACCAGAAAAGTTACCAACACTCGCCAAAAAGTGGTGGTTCAGTTCTATCAAAAGCCAGGTTCAATCGATATCAAGTTGATAGAGCCCAGCAGTAAAGACTCTCCGTTAATTCCTTTTTTGAAAAAAGGAGAAGGCCTTCATCACTTAGGGATGAAGGTCGATAAGGTTGATAAAGCGCTAAATGAGTTGTCTGATCTTGGTGCAATAATCAACACACAACCTGAACCAGGTGAAGCGTTTGACGATGAGCAAATCGCTTTTACTTATCTGGGGGGAGGGTTAAATATCGAAATATTTGATACTGATAAACGCCGTGATTTATTAACTTCTTAGAAGATAATCAACTGTTGAAAAACACTTAAAAAGTACATTTCACTAATTGTGTTAAATGGTGTAGTTTTTAGTCAAAAGCAAAATGGGTTAAGAGCAGATAATAAAAGATGAATAAGCAGCGAATGATTATTGATAGGTTCTATCAGAACTTCAAGGACTCTTTTTATCATGATGTTCCTGTTAAACATCCTGACGCATTAAGCGATTTCAGGAAAGCTGAGTTTGGTGAAAAATCGCTTCAGGAAAAGGATTGTTTTAATCAATGGATGTATCAACAAAACCAAAATAATCAACGAATTTATTGCTACGTTGATGATCAAGTTGTCGGTCATCAAAGCGCGATGAAAGTTGATTTGAAAGTGGGTGACAAAGTTGTTAAGGCGGCTTATGCAACTGACTTACGAGTTCGTCCTGAGTGGAAAATGAAAGGACTTGGTGTAGCCTTGATGGGAAAGTTGATTAATGATTATGATGTGGTGATTAGCCTCGGTGTATCTGACGAAGCATACAAAATGTTTAAGCGCCAGGGTTGGATTGATTTAGGGAAAACGAATTTTTATTTGAAGCCGCTCACTATCAAGGGGCTATTTTCTAAAGATGCGCCGATGACACCCGCAATTCGCTTGCGTAATTACTTAGCGCTCGTTTATTCCAAAATGAATGATTTGATTTGTTCAATTGTCTCTCCTTCTTTGGAGCTTGCTCCGTTCACCCAGTTTAATGATTCACATGAAAAGCTTTGCGAGTTGACTACTAATGAAAGCAAGAACTGGGTCAGAAAGAATAAAGAATATCTAAATTGGCGCTTTTTCTCATTTCCAGGAAAGTACCAGTACGAAGCATTTCAATCTTTTGATAAGAATGGAGAACTTAGCGGCTTCGCCGTGGTAAAGAAAACACCATGGAAAGATAGGGAAGCTCTGGTCATTGTTGAACTGCATACACGAGAAGATAATCTCGATGCATTTGTACATCAATTGATCAAAAAGGCCAAGCAGAAAAAAGTGGATGTTGTTTTATTTCAAGGCATTGAGCCATTAGTTGAAAAAGCACTACTTAAACGCGCTTTCTTCATCAGACCTTATGGTGATCGTTTTATTATTTATAATAATCGACCAGAATTGCAGGATGCGATGAAAGACGTTGCTAATTGGGAGATTAGTTTTAGCGACTCAGATATGGATTTCTGTTTTTATTAATCATTAATTATTGCTGTCATTTCAGATATATTTGACCCGATAAAAAATTAAAATAAAGAGTTAGTATGAATCCTGGGTTAACCTCCTATCGTTTTTTTGCTTTTTTCGCTGTCTTCCTCTTTCACTATGGTGTGTTTGAATTTGGATATATGGGCGTGCACGCGTTTTTTGTCTTGTCCGGCTTTTTGTTGACGCCCATATTACTTGAAATGAAAAGTAATCTATCAACCAGGCGGTACTACATTAATTTTTATGGTAGAAGGGCGCTGAGAATATTCCCGCTATATTTTTCGTATCTAGCGCTTATTTCGATAGTGGCTTATGTTGCGATTAATATTTTTGATTATGACCTGAACGATCGACTAGGCAGAACGCTTGAACAACTTGTTTATGCGGCTACCTATACCTATAACTTTTTCACCATATCAAGCGCCTATGAACAGACTCAAACGCTCACTCATTTCTGGTCTTTGGCGGTAGAGGAGCAATTTTATCTTATCTGGCCATTGCTGCTGATGGTTGTCCCGAAAGAGAAAGTGAAGACAGTGCTATTAGCGATCATCGCGTTAGGGCCTGTTATCAGGGGCATTGCGGCTGTGGTCGCTGTACAATGGCCCGACATATTTAATAAATATGACATGACAGCCTATACCTTTACTTTCTCTAATTTTGATGCCTTTGCTATTGGCGGGCTGTTTGCAGTTTATATTCAACAAATTGAGTGGCGCTGGATTATCGCATTGGCTGTGGTGACCTTCATGATTGGAATTGGTAGTGAGTATTTGATGGGAGAAGGTATTAAAGTGACAGCCTTAGGTTTTAAGCCCTTTATGAGCGACTCATATAAATATATCTGGGGATTTAGCCTATTTTCGATTCTGTTTGCTTGTTTACTAGTTAAAATTAAGAATCGAGAGGTATTACCACAAATATTAGAACATAAAGTTCTAGTTTATCTCGGTTCAATTTCTTACGGACTATACGTTTACCATTTTCCGATTATGTATTTTCTTAAACATGAGCTCCAATCTATACCTGGCATGGTCAATCTGGGGCTTATTTTCTTCATTAGTATTCTGGTCGCAAGCCTGAGCTATGAACTGTTAGAAAAACGCTTTTTAGCGAAAAAAGACATCTTATTTCATCGATAATAGAGAGAAATGTGCTAAATATTGTAGATATGATCAATATCTCTATATTGTAATAAAGGCAGATTTTTATAGAGATAGCATTGATGAAAAATGACAGGTGTTAGGAAATTGCGCTCCAATGTCATAATATTGTCATTATTTGTTAACAAAATACGTGAATCCGCCTAATGAGTAGTCTTTTGATGTTAACGAGGGCTAATCATTAGATTTCGATAAGATGAACGAATCTTGTGAGTTGAGAGTATTTTATGGCAAAGAAAATCTTATTAGTTGAAGATGAGCAGCCAATTCGTGAAATGTTGCGTTACGCACTTGAACGAGAGGACTATATGGTTGAGGAAGCTGATTGTGCAGAAAAGGCGCGAGAAATGTTGGCTCGCAAACGCCCTGATTTGATTGTTGTTGACTGGATGATGCCTGGAGAGAGTGGTGTAGAGTTTATTCGCCGTTTGCGTAAGGATGAAATTCTCGCTGATTTACCCGTTATTATGTTGACAGCGAGAGTCGAAGAAAAAGACAAAGTAAAAGGGCTTGATTGTGGTGCAGATGATTATTTAACCAAGCCTGTTGGTATCAAAGAGTTTATTGCTAGAATCAAAGCGTTACTACGCCGAACATCTCAAGCAGATGAGGAAGATAAGTTAAATGCTGATGGCATGGAGCTGAATTTAGCGACAAACCAACTTACCATTGAAGGTGAAAATGTCCATATCGGCCAAACTGAATTTAATTTATTACAGTTTTTCATAGAACACAAAAATCGAGTATATTCGCGAACTCAGTTGTTGGATTTTGTCTGGGGTCAGGCAGTTTACATCGAAGAGCGCACTGTTGATGTACACATCTTAAGGCTGAGAAAAATCCTCAAGCCTCATCATAAAGACAAGTTAATAAAAACTGTACGTGGTATGGGGTACATGTTCACCCATAACAAGGCTGCTTAGTTAAGAGAATTATTTGATGAATAATGCATGGACTGTCGAGTTCTCGCGCATATTAGCGGCGCTCGTTACAGCAATATTACTCGGGATTTCTACCGGGTATTGGTTAGTTGCGCTGGTATTGCCAACGGGAATTTATATTGTCTGGACGCTAGTGCAAATAAGGACTTTTGAGCGTTGGATTCGATGTGGAGCAAAAACTAACGCTGCTCCTGATTCTAGCGGTATTTGGCAGCTTATTGTTCAACATATTCATCGAACTCAAAAAAGAGATAAAGAACGTAAGCGTCGCTTGAGTGAAATGGCACGACGTTTTGCCGCGACGATTTCTGCTTTGCCGGAAGCGACTATTGTTCTTAACTCCCATCTTGAAATTGAGTGGGTTAATGATACAGCAAGAAGTCTACTGGGTATCGATAGAAAAAAAGACTTGGGTCAACGGTTAGATAACTTAATCCGGATACCTCAGTTAGTATTTCTTCTAGAGGGCAAACTATCTCCTCAGCAAATGGAAATTGAGTCTCCGGTCGATCAATTAAAAACACTGGTATTAACCTGTGTTGATTTTGGTGACCAACAGAAGCTTTTGACTGCGAGAGACATAAGCCAGAGAGTTGCTGTACAAAAGCTTCGTAAGGCTTTTATTGCCAATGCGTCTCATGAATTGCGGACACCTTTGACCGTAATTGCCGGTTATCTTGAATTGGCTGAATCAGACAATCAAATACCGCAACAACTTCGAGAGCAGCTTGGTAACGCCTCTCAGCAGGCCAATCGGATGCAAAAAATACTCGATGATTTGCTGACCCTTTCTAAATTGGAAGAAAAAGGCCATATCAGGGAGTCCGGAGAAGTTTTAGATGTACCTGATATGTTAAATCGATTGGTTATTGATTTTGAAAAGACTCGAGCGAAGGGAACCCATAAGATTGAGATTAATATCGACAGAGCTTTAAAAATTAAAGTTGTTGAAAGTGAATTTTATAGCCTGTGCCAAAACCTGTTGAGTAACGCGGTTAAGTATTCTCCTCAAGGCTCAACAATAAAAGTATGTTGGCAGTTAGACCCCGCCGGCAGTGCTTGCCTTTCTGTTGCTGACAATGGCGAAGGGATCGCGCCGGAGCATCTTTCCAGACTCACAGAAAGATTCTATAGAGCGAACGTTAATCGCTCTCGACAAATCGGTGGAACGGGACTTGGCTTATCGATTGTTAAGCATATTATTGAAAATCACGGTGGTCACCTGGACATTCAGAGTGAGCTAAGTGTTGGTTCAGTATTTATTGCCTGCTTCCCCAAATATCGTATTCATCAAGTTGCAGCGTAAGACTACAAATTCTTGAATATTCACAAAATAGTATAAATTGCTTGCAATTCATATTTGAATCGGTTATGTTTCTCTTACCGTTAAATGACAACGCTGTCATTTGGCGGTGTTTGTAATTGGATATAGTCGTGCTTTCGTCCCTGGCTGGTTGTACCTGGGTACAACCAGCCTTTTTTTTTCGACTTATTATTAATAGATCCAAATTAAACTCGTTATAAAAAATTAATTCTCTCAGTAAGTGAAAAGTTATTTTAGTTGGTTTTAAAACGGCTTAGATAGCGAGAACATAACCACATAAAACAATCACGTAAATACGACTCATAACTGACTATGATATCAAAGTCGACATGATATTTAGGAAATTGCGATATTTAAGTCGCTGAACTATCTAAGTTACTAATGAGCATAATTGGTGTGCCGAATTATCATCGTGATATTATAAAAATAATTAAAAGTAATCATTGGGGTGAATGTGCCTAAAGTATCTGTAAATACAGCATTGAAATTATTCAAAAAATTATTAATAAAGCGTGATCAGCTAAAAAAAATACACACTGTCACATATTTTCGAAGTATACGAAAAGTTACATTTCTGATTGTTTTTTTTATTGCTGGATGTGGAGCTGATGAATCTAGTCAGACAGATAAAAACAATAACGCCAAGTCACCCGGTATTGAGCAAAAAAATCACGAACCAGTCAACAAATCTAAAGAGTTATTAGCACACAGTCGCTTAACACCAAAAGCAAATAACGTTGTGGCAAAAGATTCTGAGAAAGAATTACAACTACAGCAATTTGCTAAGCATCTAAAATTAAACTACCAAGTTATCACTAATCGTCCGTCGAAGGATTGTGATAAATCGGTATTTGATGGTTTGTGTTTTCGAGCTGCTATTTCTTTACAGCTTGAACACTTGGTGACTTTAACTGATTGGCGCATCTTTTTTTCTCATATGTCTCCAATTCAGAAAGATTATAGTGAAGCTTTTAATATTGTTCATGTTAATGGAGATTTACATTACATAGAACCAACAAAAAAATTTACCACCTGGTCGATTGGAAAAGCAGAAAAAATCGAGTTCATTGCTGGCGTTTGGCATATTTCCGAGTATGATTCGCCGCCAAATTTTTATGTTGTTGTAGATGGTCTTAAACCTGCGATTATTGATTCAACTCGTTCAGTAATTGATCCTGAGACTTTGCTGGAAACCTTGCCCCATGTTACTCCATTTACAGAACAAGATAGTCAGTTTAAAAGAACATCAAAAGACAGTTCGGTTTGGGCAACAGCATCTCAATTATTTGAGGTTAATAAATCGATAGAGCAAAAACCACTGGATGTCTCAGCTCGAATTATTCCCAAGCCTAAATCTGTTCAACTGCTTTCAAAGCAAGATACTTTAAACATTTCTCAAGGCATTCAGCTAACTCCTAATGAATTCAACATTGACAAAAATAGTGTTGCCGTTGAAAGGCTTCGTCGTTTGGGTATTCCTCTTAGTAATACAGAAGGAAAAATACTTAAGTTTGTGAAAAGCAAAAGTAAGTTTGGAAAGGAAGGTTATCAGCTAAAAACGACGCAGGCAGGAATTGAAATATCTGCGGATAATGAAATTGGCGCCTTTTATGGATTACAGTCGTTAGCGGCATTGTATAAGCCAGGAGATCTTAACTTACCATTAATCAAAGTTGTGGATGAACCCAGGTATGCTTTTCGCGGATTACTTTTAGATGTCGCCAGAAACTTTCGAAGTAAAGAGTTTGTTATCAAACTACTTGATCAAATGTCAGCCTACAAACTCAACAAGCTACATTTCCATCTCGGCGATGATGAAGGGTGGCGAATGGAAATACCAGGGTTGCCGGAGTTGACTCAGGTTGGAGCAACGAGATGCCATGACTTATCCGAGTCAGGTTGTTTGTTGCCCCAATTGGGAAGTGGACCTGCTACTTCGAATGGTGCCAATGGGTTCTACTCCATCGATGAATACCAGGCCATTCTTAAAGCAGCGCAAGAACGTAATATTGAAGTAATCCCTTCGTTCGATATGCCAGGACATTCGCGTGCAGCGGTTGTTTCCATGCAGGCGAGATACCGTAATTTTCAATTGCAGGGTAAGCTAGAGCTTGCTGAAGAATATTTGTTAACTGATTTAAATGATCAAAGCAAATATAGTTCAATCCAATATTATAGCGACAATACGCTCAACATTTGTCGAAAGTCGACTTATCGTTTTGTTGAGAAAGTGATTGACGAAGTGGTAAAAATCCATAATCGAGTTGGTGTTCCGTTAACCACTTATCATATTGGCGCTGACGAAACCCCTGGCGCGTGGAAAGAATCGCCGATGTGTCATCAGTTTATGCAAGAGCATGATATACAACCCGAAGAACTTGGCAGTCACTTCATTAAAACAATCAGCCAGTTTTTAGATTCTAGAAACATCAGAGTTGCAGGTTGGAGTGATGGAATGGCAGAGGTTAAAGCAGGCGAAATGCCATCTTCTGTGCAAGTCAATGCTTGGCGACCACTTTTCTGGGATGGCCATAAAGTTGCTCATTCGATGGCTAATCAAAACTGGGATGTGGTGGTTTCTATTCCAGATGCACTCTATTTCGATTTTGCTTATGAAGCAGATCCTAAAGAGCGGGGTTATTATTGGGGCTCTCGCAGTACCAATACACGTCAGGTGTTCGAACTAATGCCGGATAATTTGCCCATACATGCGGAAATCTGGACTGACAGAGAAAATAACCCTATGGTTTTGGATGACCGATTCGGTGCGAAGCAAAATCCACAGTCCGATTATAAACCCTTACTACAAGATAAAGCTTATCTCGGTATTCAGGGTCACTTATGGAGTGAAATGGTTCGCTCTGATGACATTGCAGAGTATTTATTATTTCCCAGACTATTGGCTTTAGCGGAAAGAGCTTGGCATAAAGCAGAATGGGAGCCAGTGTACAATTATCAAGGCGCTGTTTACTCGCAACAAAGTCAATATTTTACTGAACAGCATCGCTATAAGCGCAAACATGACTGGCGTATGTTTGCGAACACGATTGCGCAAAAAGAAATGGCAAAATTAGAAAGTCTCGGTTGGTTGTTCCGAATTCCAACGGTTGGTGCCGAATATGACGGTAAACTATTGAAACTTAACAGCGCATTTCCTGGTTTATCCCTACAATTTAGCGTGGATAATAATGCCTGGCGAGAATACGATATTCATAGTAAGGGGGTCCCTTTATCCAATGCACGTGAGATTAAAGTGCGAGCTAAAAGCCCTAACGGTAAACGATATGGTAGAACCTTGACTATGAAGGTGGAATAAGAAAAATAAACGCATGGTTTTATATGCCAAAATAATTGCTAAAAAAATAATGACAGCGCTGTCATTATGAGGTAGTCTAAACGGAGTAAGTAACCAGTCAGGTCACTCAAACTCCGAATATTGCAGGGTTAGAGATTTATAAATTAGATATTTAGAAAAAAACTATCTAAATTCAAAGTAACTAAATCGGTTGAATTTAGTTATCAATATTCAGATTTGAGGATATTTCGTGACGTCTCTCGGAGAAATGGAAAACATGCTGTATTTAGGTATTGATGGCGGCGGTAGCAAGTGTCGCGCAGTAATCGCATCGCTTGAAGGTGAGATTGTAGGGCGCGGTGTTGGCGGACCTGCGAATCCGCTACATGGGTTTCAGAAAACTCTGGATTCCATTTTAGACGCATCTCTAAAAGCTTTAGAAGATGCTTCTTTAACCTCCGCTATCTACTCTAAGCTGATTGCTGGGGTTGGTCTTGCTGGAGTCAATTTGCCCGGGTTGTATAAGCAAATGACAGAATGGCAGCATCCGTTCGCCAAAATGTATCTAACCACAGATCTCGATATCGCCAATATCGGCGCTCATGACGGTTCAGAAGGTGCGGTGATCATTGTCGGTACGGGGTCGTGTGGTTTTGTTAATTCAAGTGGGCATAAATCGATATTTGGTGGTCACGGCTTTCCAATCGGCGATAAAGCGAGTGGTGCATGGATGGGGTTGGAGGCAATTAAACACACTTTATTGGCATTAGATGGTTTTAGTGAGCAATCATCTTTAGCGACGAAAGTAAGCGAATATTTCGCAGTGGATAATGCGCTAGCACTGTCTGAAAAAATGGCCGGTCGTTCGTCTCGCCAGTACGCAAAATTAGCCAAGATTGTATTTGATTGCGCTGATGAAAACGATCCAAGTGCACTAGCAATCGTTAATCAAGGAATTGACTATATTACCAAAATGGCTAATCGTTTATTAAGAGATAACCCACAACGACTTTGTATGATTGGTGGATTAACTGATTTCATTCTTCCAAGACTGTCTCCTGAGCTAGCAGCACATTTTGTTAAGCCAATCGAGCAGCCTGAAATTGGCGCTTTGCATTACGCTGAGCAGTGTTGGAAGTCAGTACATAAACAAAGCGCTTGAGCACGATTTTTAAATTAGCAATATGTTCAAAGTAGCAAGATGAGTTTTAATATCCAGGATTTAGTCATGCAATCACAAGAAATAAACCTTAGTTCTCCTCAGCAGAGTTTAATGGCTAAAGAAGCTCGTGAAGCGAGTTCAAGAATTGCCGAGCAACTAGAAAAAAACAGAACATTAATAGAAAAACTAGCAGAGCAAATTAGTGTACAAAATCCCCATTCCGTGATGATTGTCGGGCGAGGCTCTTCGGATCACGCTGGCGTGTTTGCGAAGTATCTAATTGAAATTGAGGCTGGTATTCCAACCTACGCAGCAGCGCCTTCGGTAACAACCATTTATAATCGTTCGCTTAATTTACAAGGCACTTTGGCGATTGTTATTTCACAGTCTGGTCGTAGTCCAGATATTCTAGAACAAGCCAGACAAACAAAAGCTTCTGGTGCTTATTGTATCGCGCTACTTAATGACGAAACTGCGCCCCTGGCCGATATCGTTGATTTTGTAATTCCGCTTTCGGTTGGTAAGGAAAAATCTGTTGCCGCAACTAAAAGTTACCTGGCAACTTTATCAGCAATATTGCAGTTGGTCGCATATTGGCAAAAAAATGATGAGTTGATTTCTGCAGTCAATGGAATTCCAGACGCATTACAAAAAGCGGTAGAAGGTGAGGCTCAGTTGACGTTTGAGTATCTTGATCAAGTTAAGAACCTGGTGGTACTTGGACGGGGGCTAGGTTATGCCGTGAGTAAAGAAATTGCGTTAAAGCTTAAAGAAGTTTGTGCTATTCACGCTGAGGCTTTCAGTAGTGCTGAATTTCTACATGGGCCGGTAACATTGGTAGAAGATTCGTTAAAAGTGATTGATGTTAAAGTAGAAGACGAATCAAGCGCGGTGCACGATGAACAGATTGCTGAGATTAAAAATCGAGGTGGAAATTTAGCTCACCTTCATCAGGTGACGCAAGGTTTACATCCTCGAATTGCACCATTGGCCGTATTACAACGATTTTATCTCGATATTGAAAAAATAGCGGTTGAGCGAGGATTAAACCCTGATCAACCCGGTGGTTTAAAGAAAATAACTGAGACACTTTAATGAGCGAGTTGGTATTAACGGTAGAAAAACTGTTTGATGGAAATCACTTCCATGAACAGCAAACAGTTATTGTCAACGAAGGTCGTATTGTTTCAATTGAAGATACAGCATCAGGGGCTCAACCCGCTGGAGGAAATGGTAGTTTAGCGGGAACCTTGGTGGCGGGGTATATCGATGTTCAAGTGAATGGCGGCGGCGGTTATCTTTTTAATCAAAACCCCGACCTTGATACTATCAAGCAAATTGGCAAAGCACATCAACGGTTTGGTACAACGGGTTGGTTACCAACTCTTATTACTGACTCATTGGTTCAAATGCAGCGAGCGGCAGACGCCATTGCCAAGGCTAGACTGGCTAATGTGCCTGGCGTGTTGGGTGTTCATTTCGAAGGGCCTCGTCTTTCTGTTGCAAAGAGGGGAGCCCATGCACAACAATTTATTCGAGAACTTAGTGAAGCTGAGCTGGAATTGTTCACGCGCACTGATCTCGGGAAAGTTGTTGTTACCCTTGCCCCGGAAACGGTGCCAAAGGAAGCAATTAAACAGCTTACGGAAAAAGGTGTAATTGTCTGCATTGGTCATTCTAGTGCAACCTATGAGCAAACTTCCGAAGCATTATCAGCGGGCGCAACCGGGTTTACTCATTTATTTAATGCAATGTCACCGTTGACTTCACGTGAACCAGGAGTTGTTGGCGCGGCTTTGGAAGATAAGGAAAGTTTTTGCGGATTAATTATGGATGGTGTTCATGTGCACCCGGCCGCCGCAAAAGTGGCATTTAATGCGAAGCCCAACTTGATGTTAGTTACTGATGCAATGCCGCCAGTCGGCTGCGACGATGAACATTTTGAACTGGCCGGACAGCAAGTTTTACGTCAAGGCAACACGTTAACCAACAGCGAAGGAAATTTAGCCGGTTCTGCGTTAGATATGGCCAATGCGGTTAAAAATGCAAATCAGTTAATGGGTCTCAGCTTGTCTCAGGCGATTAACCTCGCAACAATTAATCCAGCAAGATTTTTAGGGATCGATAAAGAATATGGTTCTCTTGGCGTTGGTAAAAAAGCCAGTATGGTACTGTTGAATAATCAATGCGAAGTGGTTGCCAGCTGGATTGATGGTGTTCAGGTCGTTTAACGAGCCATCGATAAGGGGGAAACTTTATGACACAAGATACAATTGCCCTCGATACATTCGATTATGTGATTATTTTTGGGTTTATTGGGCTCATAATCGGCATCGGACTGTATTTCACCAAACGAGCTAAGAGTACTAATGATTTTTTCCTCGGAGGAAGGAGTTTACCCTGGGTATTAGCTGGCACCTCAATGGTCGCGACAACATTTGCGGCAGACACACCACTTGCTGTAACCGAGTTAGTTAAAAAAGGTGGGATTGCTGGCAACTGGATGTGGTGGAATTTGCTAGCAGGCGGTATGTTAACAACATTTTTCTTTGCCAAATATTGGCGCCGCGCTGGGATAATGACTGATGTTGAGTTAATCAGCATTCGCTACTCTGGAGCCGAAGCTCGATTTTTGCGCGGGTTTAAAGCCATTTATATGGGAGTTTTTGTTAATG
Organism: Aliikangiella coralliicola; assembly: GCF_007004725.1. Taxonomy (GTDB): domain Bacteria; phylum Pseudomonadota; class Gammaproteobacteria; order Enterobacterales; family Kangiellaceae; genus Aliikangiella; species Aliikangiella coralliicola. Next base: position 530,188 of record NZ_ML660161.1, read on the forward strand.
CGTTGATTATCGGTTGGGTTAATCTCGCGTTAATGTCTCTACTACAGGTTTTCTTTGGAATTTCGGCACAAGAAGCGCTTTTCTGGACACTGGGCGCAATGATTATCGTATTTATTTATTCTGGTTTATCTGGGTTGTTGGGCGTCGTTTATACGGATTTTGTGCAGTTCATAATCGCGATGACTGGAAGCATTGTTTTGGCGGTTATGGTCGTCACTTCTGAAAAAGTCGGTGGTATCGACGGTTTAAAAAATGCGCTACCTGCAGAAGCGCTGAGTTTTTTCCCATCTTTTGATAATGATGCTATCTCGACCGCCGGTGTTTTGTCGGTCGGTGTCGGCAGTTTTCTTGCGTTTCTGATCTTGCCCTGGTGGAACTCGTGGTATCCGGGGGCGGAACCTGGCGGTGGCGGCTACGTTGTGCAGAGAATGATGAGCGCAAAAGATGAAAAAAATGCCGTTTACGCCAATCTTTATTTCCAGATCGCACATTATTGTATTCGTCCATGGCCATGGATATTGGTCGCATTGAGCTGTTTAATTCTGTATCCACAGCTTGAGGAAACTGAGGCTCGGCTCGGCTATGTGATGGCAATGAAAGACTTTCTCCCTGTAGGGTTAAAAGGGTTGCTTCTTGCTGCTTTTTTCGCGGCGTATATGAGTACTACCGCCTCACAACTAAACTGGGGCGCAAGTTACATCGTTAATGATTTTTACCGTCCATTCATTAAAAATGATGCTTCCGAAAAACAACTGGTCAATACATCCAGGATTTCTGTATTGATTATGATACTGGTTGCGTTCGGGGTAACCTCGCAAATTAATTCCATTGCTGCGGTGTGGAATTTTCTGCTACAAACTGGAGCAGGATTAGGTTTAGTACTCATTTTGCGTTGGTACTGGTGGAGAATCAATGCGTGGACAGAGATCGTTGGGACTATTGCGCCGTTTATCGGTTATGCGATCGTGACTTTTGGCCTCGCCAAATACGACGATCCTTCTTGGGGCCTACCCATCATTCAAAATCCTAAGGGTTTTTTATTTACCATTGTATTCACCATTATCAGTTGGCTAGTGGCGACTTTCGTTACCAGCCCGACTGACCAACAAGTATTAAAAGCGTTTTATGAACGTATTCAACCAGCCGGTAATTGGGCGCCATTCCAGGTGAAGAAAAATGGGAATCTGGCTAAGCTCGGTTTGCTTTGGATTTCGGCAGTCGTTATGGCGTATAGCATTCTTTTCGCGACAGGTAGTCTTATTTTTAAAAACTGGAGTGAAATGTTTGTCTATCTTGGTGTGTTTTTAATGTCACTTTTTGCTGTTAAATTCCTGGCAAATCAGGTAAAAGTTTTTGAATAGGTTTCTAAAGTAGTCGCCGACTTAAGAAACCGGATTATTGGCGCCGTAAGGCGCCTGTAATTTATTTAAACTGGCCAAAAGGTAAGCAGCATTTTACAGTTGCTTTTTGACAAAAGTAACTGTTCTTAAACAACTTTGAAATATCTTAGTGCATAGCTAACTCGTATGTTAAGCAATAGAAACTTCCAAAAAAATTATTGATAAAACTTTATTTATGAAGACAAGCAGTACAAATAATCGACTTCTTTCGCTGGACGCACTTCGCGGTTTCGACATGATATGGATTTTAGGAGCGGAAGGAATATTCGCAGCGCTGTTTACTTTGACTGGGTGGGAGTTATGGCGAGTATTTGCTGAGCAATTTAAACATAGCCAGTGGCACGGAATTACATTCTACGATTTAATATTTCCGCTATTTATTTTTCTTTCTGGAGTGACTCTTGGGATTGCCGGAAAATCTCTATTAGGCGTATCAACTGAACAGCGTTTAAAAGTATATAAGAAAGCGCTTTTAAGGCTACTATTATTATGTTTTTTTGGGGTTTTGTATAATCATGGTTGGGGGCAAGGCGCGCCGGTCGATGCTGAGAAAGTTAGATATGCGAGTGTCCTTATGCGCATCGGTGTAGCCTGGTTTTTTGCGGCATTAATCGTTTGGCATTGTAATCTAATCGCTCAAATTTCTATTGCCATCGGCATACTTTTAACTTATTGGTTTTTTCAGGTTTTCGTGGCTGCACCGTCAGGTTTTTCAGGAGAACTTGTTGCCGGCGAGTCATGGAACTCGTGGTTTGATCAGCATTTTCTCCCAGGTATTACCTATCAAAACATGTCTCCCGATCCCGAAGGAATTCTTTCTCATATTCCGGCAATTGTGAATGCATTAGGTGGTGCTTTTGCCGGAAAAATTATTGTTCAATCAGCATTGCATACAAAACAAAAATTACTTTTTCTAACTGGGTTCAGTGCTACCTGCTTGTTGTTGGGTTACCTGTGGAGTTTGCTCTTGCCTTTAAACAAAACTTTATGGACAAGCTCTTTCACGTTGGTCTCTATTGGTTGGAGTTGCGTACTGCTAATTATTTTTTACTTTTTGATTGATGTACTTAACTGGCGGAGAGTTGGAATGTTTTTCGCTGTTATTGGTGCAAACGCCATTTTGTTATACCTGTTATCAAGCCTGTTTAATTGGCAATATTTTATAAATAGTTTATTGGGAGGACTAGTGTCGCGATTTGACAATTCTGTTGGTCCTTTATTAGCCATTGTTGCCTTGGTTTTAACGCAATGGTTATTGGCAAAATGGCTTTATGAAAAAAAGATCTTTATGCGTGTGTAGTTGAACGCATTTACGCAGAAAGTTAATAGTGACGTAAAATTTAAACGCTAAGTTATCTGTCCTTATTCTTAAACTGTACAAAAAAGTTACATTTTTCACTAGCTTTGAAATTAAAATCCATGTATTGTCTAAGAGACTAAAAATGACAGCGTTGTCAAAAAGATCAATAAAATAAAGATTTTAATCAAACTGAAATGATTTAAGTTAAGGCTAATTTTTGTTGGCTTCAATGTGAAAGTTAGCTTTTTTTTAAATCATTTAATTAAGGTACTAAAGAAGGGGGAGAAGATGTCATCTTATCAATTTAGAAAGCGCTTGCTTGCGAGTAGCATCGCGGTGGTGTTAGGCACTAGCCTTTCAGCATCGGTGCTTGCAGCAGAGGAAGCAAATAAAACCGAAGAAAACGAAGAGACAGAAAACGTCATCTTAATTACCGGTATTCGAGGAAGCTTGAAAACGAGCATTAACAATAAGCGAGCATCTAATGTTGTTATGGACTCGGTTACTCTTGAAGATATCGGTAAATTACCTGACGCGAATATTGCTGACACTTTAAGCCGTATTCCGGGTATTGCTGTTTCAAAGCAGTTCGGTGAAGGCGCAACGGTTTCTATTCGTGGCGCAAGTAACCAATTTACCTTGACCAATCTTAATGGTCAAAATATCGCCTCAACCGGTTGGTATTCACAACAAGCGATTGACCGTTCATTCAATTTCTCATTGTTACCATCTGAGCTAATTGCAGGAATCGACGTATATAAGAGTTCTCAAGCTAATATCGTTGAAGGTGGCGTTGGTGGAACTGTTGAAGTTAAAACTCACAAGCCGTTAAATCTGAAAGCGAATACCGTTTTTGGTTCTGTTAAAGCTCAATACTCTGATGGCTCAGGTGAAACCGATCCGCAAATATCGGGATTATACAGCTGGAAAAATGACGAAGAAACTTTCGGATTTTTATTTGCTGCAGCTAGTCAAGAATATAACCTTGAGAGAAAGGGTACTGAAGCACTTATTTCTTGGGGCGGGCGTGTTGCTGATGTTAATTTCCAGCAGGCGCGTGAACGATCTGCCTATGATTTAACGTTGCAGTTTGCACCAAATGACAGGTTTGATATGGCCTTGCATTACCTTGATTTAGAATTAGGTGCGGATAGTGTTAATACGGCGAACTGGGTACCTCAAATTGGTGGAAGAGCAGATACTGATGGTTGTCAAGCGACTATCCCTGGTAATGACGGTGCACCAGTTTGTGTTTTACGTACTACTACAGCTGCAGATGGGCAACAGCCTTTCTGGGATGTGCGCCCACGTAACGCAACAATGACATCAGAGACTATCGATTTTAAAGCAACCTATGCTGGCGATACCTATGAACTTTCAGGGCAAATCGGAAAAACTGAAGCGAAAGGTGGAACCAACTTTGAAACCAACTATGGTATTTTAAGTATTGATCCACAATTTGCAGCAGGCACAATTGATGCACGTGGCGACAGAGTAATCATGGACGTTCCTGGCTATGGCCCAAGTGATTTACCTGGTGCTGGAGACTATGCAACTTGGGAAGGGTTACAGACTAGTCAGGTAGTTAGCCAACCCAATCTAGACGAAGAACAATATATGCAAGTTGATCTCGATCTAGATGTTGATTTTGGGGCGATTAATAAATTGGAGTTTGGTATTCGCTCAACTGAACATGATGTTGAAATTAGAACATTCCGAGGCCAGTTTGCTAACGGTGTGACCTTCCCTGATGCTTCAACCTGGGCAAGTGGAACATTGGAAGCTGGCTATGATGGTAGATATATCCCCGCGCCAAATGTTGCTGCAATGCTAGCTCATACTCGTGCCAATATGACTAGTCTAGATGAGGATTTATCTGGTTTCGCAACTGTCAATGAAGAGAACTTCTCCGCTTACGCAATGGCTTCATTTGAAGGTGATTACTGGCGTGGTAATTTTGGTTTCCGTTTTATCGATACTGAAATTAGCAGTGAATATTATGGACAAACATTTACTGGTGGAAATGTTGTTTTCAGTAGTAGCACTCAAACTGATAAAGCAAGCTATGATGATGTACTTCCTAGCATGAACCTCGTTTATCAATTGTCAGATGATTCAAATTTAAGATTCACTGCTGCAACGGTAGTTTCGCGTCCGAATTACGATGATTTGTTTGCTAATTTGGAAGTTAGTGGTAGACCTGATGATAATGTTCCAGGTAATGAAGCATTGAATAAAGGAAATGTTTCGTTATTACCATATTCTGCCGACCAGTATGACATTTCGTACGAGTACTACTTCGATGATTCTTCTTTGCTCGGCGTGACACTTTTCCACAAAGAAGTTAGCGATTTTGTTCGCCCTGTTGTTGAATTAAACCAGTCAATTGGTATTGTTGCTCCTGACTTAGTTGGGTTGACTGCAGCAGAATTAGCTGCGCTTGGTTGTTCGTCAACTGACTGTTGGGATATTGAACGTTATGGCAACGGAAAAGGCGGCAGTATTTCTGGGGTTGAGCTTCAACTTATCCATGACTTCGGTAATGGTTGGGGAACTGTGATCAACTACACTTATAGCGATGCAGAAACTGATCCTGGTAACTATGCAGATAGAAATCCTGCATTTAGTGATAGTTCAGAAAATTATGTTAATTTAGTCGCGTTTTATGAAGGCGAAAACTTCAGCGCCAGAGCGGCTTATAATTGGCGTAGTGAGTTCATGGTTAGAGAAACTGGTTTCTATGCTAACCGTCTTCATGACTCAATCGGGACTTTAGATTTGAACTTTGACTATCAAATCAATGATAATCTAAAAGCAGTGTTCGCAGTTGTTAATGCAACAGGTGAAGATGACATTGAGACAGGTAACGATAACCCAGCATTGAATGGAAATAGTGGAGCGCCAAGATTTACTAATGGCTATCCAGTATCGTCTTACCAAAGAGACACGCTAATATCCTTGGGTATCAACTATAGCTTTTAATTGATATGTAAAGGTATTGCTTAATTAGGCCCAGCATTTTTAATGTTGGGCCTATTTGTTTTTGCTCAGTTCAATTTTTAAGACAATAAAAACAAACCAAAGAAATTAATTCTTCTATTTAATGTGATCTTTTTGTACTCTGAGCTTGAGTCGTATTTAGAGGAGTATCATGGCACATATCGAAAATATCATGGTTGTCGGCGGGGGTACTTCCGGTTGGTTGACTGCTGCTATCTTAGCCAGGAAATTTCACCAGAATCCCAATAGAAATATCCAGGTGACTTTGTTGGAGTCTTCTGATATCCCGACAATTGGCGTTGGAGAAGGCACTTTTCCGACGATGCTTAATACATTGCAATACATAGGTATTGAAGAGTCGGAATTTTTAAAGAGTTGCCAGGCGACTTTTAAACAGGGCATCAAGTTTGTTGATTGGCTAAAGCCGCCATCTGGCGATCAGCATTCTCACTATTACCACCTATTTAACCCACCAGTGCTTGCTAATGGCGTCGACGTTACTCGAGAATGGCTAGCGTATGAAAAAGATAAACCAGGTTATTCTTATGCTGTATCCCCACAAGCTTATATTTGTGATCAAAATTTAGCGCCTAAGCGAGTTGATACGGGAGATTACCGCTGGAAAACTAAATACGCTTACCATTTGGACGCCGGCAAGTTTGTTGAGCTGTTAAAACGGTTTGCAACAGAAAATCTTAATGTAAAACACGTCATTGCCACTGTTGGTCAGGTTGAACAAGAGCCAGAGACCGGAAATATTTCTGCGGTTGTTTGTGAACAGGGAATTCGTCGGGAAGCTGATTTTTTTGTGGACTGTACAGGGTTTGCCTCGTTGCTAATTGGCAAAACCCTAGATTCTCCCTTTGTGGACAAAAGTGATGTGTTGTTTGTTGATAAAGCAATCGCTATGCAAGTACCTTACCTTGATGAAAAGCAAGCAATTGCCAGCCACACAATTTCTACCGCTCATGAGGCCGGCTGGAGTTGGGATATAGGTCTTAAAAACAGGCGGGGTATCGGATATGTGTATGCGAGCAATTATACCTCGGGTGAACGTGCTGAACAGGTATTAAGAAACTATGTTGGTAGCCAGGCAGATAACCTGGATGTAAAAAAAATATCGATGCGTGTCGGCTACAGGGAAGAATGTTGGCGTAACAATTGTGTGGCGATTGGTTTTTCCGGCGGGTTCGTTGAGCCGTTAGAAGCAACTGCGATCTCAATGGTGGAAACTGGGGCAACCCTGTTAGCGGATCAGTTTCCTGAAGACGAAAATGCCATTCCCGCGATTGCTACTAAGTATAACCAGATATTCAAGTTACGCTGGGAAAAAATAGTTGAATTCATAAAGTTACACTATTGCCTAAGCCAGCGGACTGATAGCCAATTCTGGATCGACAATGTAAAATCAACGAGCATACCGAAGGCTTTATTAGAAAAAATAAACCTCTGGCGTTATTTTCCACCGGTTGAAAATGACTTTGCAAGTCGTTTTGAAATGTTTACGCTAGCTAGTTACCAATATATTCTATATGGTATGGAGTTTAAAACCGAGTTACAAAGCGCCTATCTCTCGGGCACTAGAAAGGAAGTGGCTGAAATGGTATTTTCTAAGATACATGAGCAAGGGAGCGTTGCTTTAAAGGATTTGCCCGACCACAGAGAGTTAATAGAAACATTGAACTCAAGCATTCGTTAGTATAAAAAGCCTAGTCTTTAGTCAAATTTCCATTGGAGAATTCATGCAAGAAAATATTGTTCAGTTAGATAAAGTCGAGCATTCTGATATTAAGCTCAAAAACAGTTTAGATTTAAAACGGGCGGGTTCAGGTAATATGTCGCCGGTTATAGTTCATGAAATCCCTCAGCTTTCGACTCAGTTCCCACTGATATTTATTAAGAATAGCAATACCGGTGAGTTTAACTGGGTTGCATTATTCGGACTTGAGTCTAAGCAAAACTTATTTGTTGAAAACGAAAAGTGGACCGGAAAAGAGATCCCCGCGATTATGACTCACGTGCCATTAGGCATGACCACACTACCAGAAGACAACGATAAATTGTTGGTTGTAATTGATACTTTAAGCCATTTGGTGAGCAAAGATGAAGGTGAAGCACTATTCAATGAGAATGGCGATGAAACTGAATTTTTGAAAAAACGCATTCAAGCGATGCTTACTTATCAACACCACGCAAAAGTAACCAAAGAACTTATACAATTAATTGTAGAGCTGGATTTATTGGAATCAAAAGAGTTTTCATTTGAAATTGGCGGGGATAAGAAAAACCTCGGTGGAATGTACTTAATCTCAGAAGAAAAACTCAACAAATTGCCAGACGAGAAGATACTTCTTCTTCAGAAGAAAGGAGTTTTAGGAGCAATTTATCACCACTTTTCTTCTCTCCATAATTTCAAGTCGTTGCTAAATAGATTGAGTGAAAGGCAAGGAGCAGCTTAAGCAAAGCATTATGATTAAAAGCATTGTTATTGTTGGCGGTGGAACTGCAGGTTGGATAACGGCAAATCACTTGGCGGTCGCGTTAGGTGGTGCTGGAAAATCTTCGGTGCAAATTACACTTTTAGAGTCTCCCGATATTCCAACGGTTGGGGTGGGAGAAGGCACAGTTCCGGCAATGCGCAACACGCTAGCCCATTTTGGTATACGAGAAACTGACTTTTTGCGCGAGTGTGATGCAACATTCAAACAAAGCATTAAGTTCGTTGATTGGGTACATAATCCTGGTGCTAGCGTGAATAATTTTTATCACCACGTATTTGATTATCCGGCTATTTACCCATTAAATACGGTTCCATATTGGCTTCTTGAGCCCAATAATTTGAAGTTTGCTGATGCGGTTTCATTACAAGGTAAAGTTTGCGACGCAGGGTTAGCGCCCAAGATGATTACTCATCCTGAGTTTCAAGGGGTTACAGAGTATGCCTATCACCTGGATGCAGGTAAGTTTTCACAATTGCTGGCAAACAACGCAGTTAACAAGCTTGGTGTAAAACATGTTAAAGCGAATTTAACTGACGTTGATATCGATGAAAGCGGTGACATTCAGTTTGTTAAAACAGACAGAGCTGGTGATTTGAAGGGAGATCTTTTTGTTGATTGTAGCGGCTTTAATGCACTCTTGATTGACAAGAAATATAAGGTTAAATTTATTGATCAAAGCCAACATTTATTTGTCGACACGGCTTTAGCAATGCAAGTTCCCTATCAAAATCCTGATGATCCTATTGCCTCTCACACTATTGCGACGGCGAAACAATCTGGGTGGATTTGGGATATTGGTCTATCGAGTCGGCGTGGTGTTGGTTACGTATACTCTAGTCAATATACCGATGATACGAGTGCTGAAGAGACCTTGAGAAATTATGTCGGTGGTGCTGCTTCCGAATTACAATGCCGTAAAATATCCATGAAAATAGGTTATCGCGAAAAATTCTGGGTGAATAATTGCGTGAGCATCGGATTGTCACAAGGCTTTGTAGAACCGCTTGAAGCAACCGGACTATTATTATTTGACGCCGCAGCAAAAATGTTGGCTGAGTTGCTACCAGGTCACAAACAAGATATGGCTAAAACGTCCAGGTTATTTAATCAAAGATCCACTTACACCTGGAAACGAGTTATTGATTTTATCAAGATGCACTATTATTTATCTCAGAGAGATGACTCAGAATTTTGGATCGATAATCGTAAAGCAAGTTCTGCACCGCAGTCATTACTTGAGGCGTTGGATTTATGGCATAATCGACCTCCAAGTGAATATGATTTTTTCTCACGGTTTGAGGCATTTAACTTAGATAATTATCTGTATGTACTTTACGGTATGGAATTTCAAACTAATATGAGCGGAATTGCCGGGCGCTATACTCAAGCTGAAAAAAGCCAAGAGTTTTACCGGCGATTTAGCCAACAATTTGACGAGTTAAAAACGCAATTGGAACCTAATCGAAAATTGCTCGGTCGAATCAAAAAGTATGGATTGCAAACTTGTTAATAAACAAAATAGTGATTGCATATCATTTATTTTTTGCTACGTAAAAAAATTATCCGAAGTTAATATTAAGCTATTTGAGCACAATTCTTTTCGTACTTCTTAACACTTAATCTATTTGGAAATTTCAGCTAACCTTCTTAGTTTTAGTATCTAAAAATATCTAGAAAAAGTTATAAAAATCGGCGCTCACTAGAAAATTTTGTTACTTACAATAAGAAAATTGGACTATTTATAATAGTTTTACGCGTGTTAAAAAATCTCAAAAAAGTAATACGCAATAAGTGACTTTAATTTAGTGATAATTTAATGGAGTAATTATTGCTGAGCTCACATTAAATATCTTATGTAACTTCATGAAAATTAAGTTTTTATCCGAACAAATCTCATTATTCAAAATTAAAAAATGTGAAGTGATTAAAAAAAATTACATTCAAATAGCGAACCTTTTTTCGACGAAATTTTTCACTAGCAATCAAATTAAAATCAGTGTATGGTTTATATTCAAATGATTGACAGCGTTGTCAATTGAGTCTAGAAAAATAAAAATTATCGAATTGAGATAATTTGAATTGAGACGAACTCGAAACATAGTTTTTTGGGAACTTTGTGTTTGAATTTGTAGCAGTTGTGTCTATGCTTGTTCCTAATTAAGAGCTGATGTTATAAGCCTCAATATAGAAAAACATTTTGAAGGGGAAATAGGATGTCATCTTGTCAATTTAAGAAAAGGCTATTGGTAAGTAGCATTGCGATGGCTTTGAGCGGTAGCTTCGCCACATCTTTACTTGCTGCTGAAGCAGAGCAATCTCAACAAGACTCGGATGATTCGGAAGAAGAAACCGTCATTGTTATCACCGGAATTCGCGACAGTTTAAAAGCAAATTTATCTCAAAAAAGACATGCGAATTCTGTCATAGAAGCCATAACAGCAGAAGACATCGGAAAGTTTCCTGATAAAAACTTGGCCGAGTCGTTACAGCGTGTTCCTGGGGTTACTATTAACCGTGGTTTTGCAGGTGAAGGTAACGAAGTTACCATTCGTGGTGTTGACCCTCAGCTTACCCAAACGCTGGTTAATGGACAGTTTGTTGCGTCAACTAGCTGGTTTTCCCTCGCTTTCAACCGGCGAAGTTTTAACATGGATTTAATGCCATCGGAAATAGTTTCTGGCATTGAAGTACATAAATCCCCAACCGCTTCACTTGATGAAGGTGGTGTGGGCGGTACAGTTATTTTAAAAACTCGCAAGCCTTTAGAGATAGAAGCCAATAAGTTTTTTGCTTCAGCAGAAGTAATGAAAAACTCATTTGAAAGCGATACCGCGCCAACAGTGAATGGTATGTACAGCTGGAAGAATGAACAAGATAATTTTGGTATTTTGGCAGCATACTCGCGAGCCGAAACAATTGGTTTTGGAAATAAGGCAGAGAACTACTGGGAAGAAGCCTGGTCGGCTTCCGGGATTTCTCAATTTCGCCAGGAACGAGTTCGAGACACCTTTGATATTAATGTGCAGTATGCAGTTAATGAGCGTTTGAGTTTTGATTTACACTATTTTGAGAGCACCTTAGAAGCCGATAACACCAATCAAAACTTTTTGCTTTTTGGCGGCTGTTGTAGTCCTACTGGTGGGTTATCAACTTTCGCTGCTGGCTCTAGCTCTACGGTTTCTCCGACGACTGGAATACCAATGGCGGGTACACTGATTGGCGGTGGTAGCAATTGGGTGCTAGCGCAAGATGTTAATAGTCGACGTCCAGAGCTGAAAAGTGATTTGGTAGATTTCACTGTTGATTATGAAGGAGACTCATATAAATTTCATGGGTCTGTCGGCTCAACAACAGCGTCAGGTGGTAATGGTGGAAATGTTAATTCCCTTTGGGGCATTACCGGGACTGACACACGTTGGTTAGGTAATGGGGGAAATGTCAGTGTCGACTTTGATATGACTTTAGCATCAGGGATGTTTGTTAATGTGAATGGCTTAGATCTCAACGACCCAAATTGGCAGGGAAACCTTGCTGCGTCACTCTCCGAAACTACCTTATATGATGAAGAAGACTGGCTACAGGTAGACCTTGAATTTGATATGGAGTGGGAGGTCGTTGAAACAATTAAGGTTGGGATGAAAGCTCGTGACCACAAGTTTGGTAAGTCTCAGACCAATTTTACTGTTGATACGAACGCTATTTTGGGGGCTAACTCGACGCTAGGTAGTTCCGGTTTTTACAGTGGCGGGATTAACGTTTCTGGCGTAATGGCCAGTGGTTCCGATATGGTTATTGCCGGTGTTGGTTCAGGGTTTGATTCTGCTGTCAGGTCGAATATAACAGGGGCAACTCCGCTTTATGCTGCCTTCGGTGATGTTGAAGAGGAGATCAGTGCATTTTATGTTCAGGCCGATTTTGCCGGTGACTATTACCGCGGAAACTTTGGCATTCGCTATGTAGAAACAGACGTGACGGGATCGACTTTCGCTGATGGAAATGATCCAACTTCTCGATTCAGCCGTACATCGAATTATTCCGATGTATTGCCAAGTTTTAACTTGGCCTATGATTTAGCTGAAGACACTATTTTAAGATTTTCTGCCGCGGAAGTGATGAGCCGTCCAGCGTATGGAACGCTCAATCCCGCTCTAGGTGGTATCAACCCCACCAGTAATGTTGCCTCGTCAGGAAACGTTGCAATTGACCCATTCCGTGCCAATCAATTTGACGCGGGAATTGAGTGGTATTTCGGCGATAACAATTTTATTGGCGCCGCGATATTTTATAAAGATATAGAGTCATTTGTGACCAGCGGAACGATTCAAGATTTAGTTTTTGAGCCGAATGGTGATCAAGGCGCACCTAATGATCTAGAGCTTTATACGTTAACAGTTCCAATTCAAGGAAAGGGCGGACATGTACAGGGAATCGAGTTAAATTATCAACAGTTGTTTGGCAACTTTGGCTTTATTGGGAATGTGACCATTTCTGATAGTGAAGGTGAAACAGATGACGGTAGTAAATTTGATTTACCGGGTAATTCTGAACTTTCCTATAACTTAACTGGGTTTTACCAGGTAGACGACTTCGAAGCACGGCTGACTTATACTTTCCGTGATGAATATCTGGCTGAAGGTACAGCAATATCGGGTTCTTTGGATGTATTCGAAGAGCAAGGATATCTCGATGGCGGCGTAACCTGGCATGTTAATGACTATCTTGACTTGAGTTTGGAAGGTATTAATTTACTCGAAGAAACCACAATTCAGAGACATGGAACAGGAACGCTTGGAACTAATCGGGTGACAACCGAAAATGGCGCTCGTTACTATATAAAAGCAGCAATACGCTTTTAACCTGCTTATTAAGGCCGGAAAATTCTGGCCTTTTTTAACTCTTCAAATATTACCTGCTATCAATATTGGGTTATTTTTTGCCGCCCTTTATTTGTTGTAAAAGTCGTTAGTTCTCGAAACAATAACCTGCAAAATGATTCTCCATATTGTAAATGAATTTGATTGTATTCGAAGCTCTTGATACCTTAATCAACGGACGCTATTAAGTTTAAATGTTTCTTGATAATTAGAATAAATTAATAAATTGACACGTCTGGCTACTCATTAATAACTTAACGGTGTGATCAATATTTAAATTGGGTGAGCTCAGAAAAGACTAATATTATTAACAATAATAAACATGAATGACACTTGATGAAAAAAGTTAATAAAGTACTTATTGTTGGCGGCGGAACGGCGGGATGGATAACGGCTGCAAAGTTAGCAAAAAACTTGCAAGCTGATTCTTCCGATGGCGTAGAGGTTACTTTAGTCGAATCTCCAGATATTCCAACCATTGGCGTCGGCGAAGGCACCTGGCCGACGATGCGTAAGACGCTACTTGAACTTGGTATTAATGAAGGTGAGTTTATGGCTTATTGCCAGGCTACTTTCAAACAGGGGACAAAGTTTGTCAATTGGAAAAAAGAACCTGGAGATAAGGCGGCTCACACTTATTATCATATGTTCAGTTCTATTTTCGATCCGTCCGATTTCAATTTAGCGCCATACTGGTTAGCTGGAATAGCCGGAGAAAATACAACATTTGCCACTGCGGTCAGTGCCCAGGGGAATACTTGCGATTTGGGATGTGCTCCCAAGAAAATTACTGATCGTCCTTTTGACGGTGTGCTTAGCTATGCCTATCACCTCGATGCGGGAAAGTTTGCGGAGTTTTTAACGCAATTTGCCACGGAGAAGTTAGGTGTTAAGTTAATTAAAGCGAATGCTACGCAGGTCCACTTAACCGAAAACGGTGACATTAAAGGGATCTCAGTTGACCGAAACGAACAAGGGGAAAGAGAGTCTTCTGAGAACATGGTTTTAGAAGCCGATCTTTTTGTTGATTGTACTGGTTTTCGTAGCCTTTTATTGGGGGAATCATTGAATGTCTCGTTTAAAAGTGTTGCAGACACCTTACTAACTGATACTGCGATTGCCATTCAAGTTCCTTACGAATCAGAAGATGCACCTATTCCCTGCCAAACCAATTCGATTGCACAAGAATCTGGTTGGATTTGGGATATCTCACTATTTAATCGTAGGGGGACTGGTCATGTTTTCTCATCTAATCATATGCACCCTGATGAAGCTGAATCTGTTTTAAGAAAACACATTGGTCCCGTTGCTAAAGAGTTAGAATCTCGGACCATCAAAATGAATATTGGTTATCGAGAAAAGTTTTGGGAGAAAAACTGTGTTGCCGTTGGTTTATCTGCTGCCTTTGTAGAACCTCTTGAAGCTTCAGCGATTTTCCTTATTGAAGCTGCGGGCAATATGTTAGTTGATATGTTTCCGAAAACGCGCGATGCAATGGACTATGCGGCCCAAAGGTATAACCAGTCTTTTCTATATCGATGGGAAAAAACAATCGAGTTTATAAAGCTCCATTACTATCTATCACAAAGAGAATCTAAATTTTGGCAAGACAACAAAGCTGACGAAACTGTACCTGAGGTTTTGCGAGAAAGAGTCGCACATTGGAGAACGCATCCGGTCAGTAAATATGAATTTGATAATGTGTTTGAGCCTTTCCCTCATGAAAGTTACCAATATGTTATTTATGGCATGGGTATTCACGAAAATGGTCGGTTTTCACGACAGCACTTATCGGATCAAAACAAAGCCATGGAGTATTTTAAGCGAGTTCGACAGGCGACAGAACTCATTAACAAAGATTTACCACAACACAGGGAACTACTGAAAAAAGCCTATCAGTATGGTTTTCAAACTCTGTGATTAGCAGCTATGCACCTAATTTGTACGAGGGATACTGCTTAGCGATTATATTAAATATAAAAGAGTGATTTTCTATGACAAAGTTTGTTCCTATCAACAAAGATACTCATAAGAATATTAGAGTAAAGCAGGATTTAAGTTTTACTCACGCGAAAAACAGCCACGTTTGTCCTTTGAATGTTCATGAATATATTGTGGCCTGTCATGAGTACCCAATTTTATTCGCTAAAGATTCGGATACTGGGCAATTTCGCTCGATTGTATTATTGGGTTTAAAACCGAAGCAAAATCTTTTTTATCATGAGCAAGGGTGGCGAAGTCGCTATGTCCCTGAATCGCTAAGAGCTTATCCGTTTTTACTAAGTCCTGACGAAAATAATCCGGATCAGGGCATTCTTTGTATGGACGAAGATTCTGATTTAGTGGGAGTCGATACTGGCACAGCATTATTTAACGAAGATGCTTCTCAAACGAAATATACAAACGACACTGGCGACTTTTTAGCGGCTTATAATTCTAAGTTACAGATAACTCAAAACGTCATTCAGTGTTTGTTAGACAATTCTCTTTTGGTCGCGCGTACATTGGAATTAGAATTGCCGCAGGAAGGTGGTTATAACCTTTCGGGTCTCTATGTTATCGACGAAGAAAAGCTCAATGAACTCTCTGACGAAAAGTTTCTCGATCTGAAAAACAAAGGGTATTTGCCACTAATTTACGCAGTTTTACTGTCAATGTCACGGATTGATAAGTTAATTAACTTGTCATCTCAATCAAATTAAATTAGTTGTTTTTCTTTAAATTTCTATGAAAGCTAGTCAGATTTAAAAAATGGGTGAAAGTAATGACTGAATCTATTGATCGAGTGTTAGTTGTCGGCGGCGGAACTGCCGGTTGGCTAAGCGCCGCTATATTGGCTCGTTCATTCAACAGCCATTTGCCCGGCGCAGTAAAAGTGACCTTGGTTGAGTCACCTGATATTCCTATTTTAGGTGTTGGAGAGGGTACCTGGCCGACGATTCGAGCGACATTAAAGAAAATTGGAGTTGATGAAAGTGAGTTTATGAAAGAGTGCGACGCCACTTTTAAACAGGGATCTGAATTTGTTAATTGGATGGCGACTGATGATTATACTACTCACCGATATTTTCATCCTTTAAGTGCTGTTTTTCACTCTGCTTATGATTTTAGCCTGGCCCCTTACTGGTTATCTGGTAGTGCAAACGATTTACCTTATGATATTGCTGTTGCCAGTCAGACTGCGATTTGCAAAATGGGTCTTGCACCGAAAAAGATAACAACGCCTGCGTATGAAGCAATTCAGAATTATTCTTATCACTTAAATGCGAATAAGTTTGCCGCTTTTTTAACGCGTCATTGTGTTGAAAAGTTAGGTGTTGAACATTTGGTCGCTAATGTAACGGATGTTGAGCTAGATGAAGCAGGGTTTATCCGGGCAGTAAATACAGATAATCATACTATCGAAAGTATTAGCGCAGATTTTTTTGTTGATTGCACTGGAGGACGTTCAATTTTACTAGGCGGTGCCTTAGGGGTTCCCTGGAAAAAAATTGACGATGTAATTTTTAACGACACAGCATTAGCGATGCAGGTTCCCTACCAAACTTCAGATGCTCCAATTGCAACCCATACAATAGCGACAGCACATGACGCCGGTTGGACTTGGGATATTGGATTAAGTAATCGTCGTGGAGTCGGCTATGTTTATTCCAGCCAGCATACCACTGACGAGAAAGCTGAAGAGACTTTGCGTCGTTATGTTGGAGAAAGTGCCGACCAGCTCGAAGCTAGAAAAATTAAACTTAATTTGGGTTATCGAACTCAATTTTGGAAAAGTAATTGCCTGGCTTTGGGAATGTCTGCTGCTTTCATTGAGCCACTAGAGGCGTCTGCTATTTTTTTGATTGATGCTGGGGCAACGATGTTGGCGGCGCAATTTCCACGAACGAAAAATGAAATCGCATTCGTAGAAAAGCAATACAATAAAACTTTTTCTTTACGATGGAATAAAACTCTAGATTTCATAAAATTACATTATTGTATCACTAACCGAAGAGATACTGAGTTCTGGGTAGATAATTGTAGAGAAGAAACGATCCCCGATAGTTTAAAAGAAAAACTATCTTTTTGGAAAAAGCATCCACCTGGGAAGTATGAATTTGACAATGCATTCGAGCCGTTTGTATTAGATAGCTATCTTTTCGTACTTTATGGAATGAATTTCGAAACAGATATTAAAAGCATCAAAGCAGTTTATGATCGTCACGCGGAGGCGCGAAAACGATTTGAAGAAGTTACAAAGCTTACGCAGTTTTTGTCGAGGGAGTTGCCAAAACAACGTGAGTTAGTAGAAAAAGTTTATCAGTATGGCTTTCCTGCTATTTGATAAAATAACAGCCATTTTGCATTGAAAAAAACCGATCCGAAGATCGGTTTTTTCTTTTATCGATAAGTGTGAATTTGGCTTGAGAGAGCATAACCACCAATTGCGTCATGCGCTGTCGCCGCGCATTGAACATGGCCATTATGAACTATCAATTTTTGTTTTGGTGCCCAAGGTGCCCCACCCAGTAAACTGTAGTAACAATGGGTGACTGGAGAACCTGCCGCTTGAGCCTGAAATGAAAATGAAGAAGCTGCGAAAGCTGCTGTTACTGTAAATACCATCGAGATTAATGTTTTTTTCATTTTATATTTCCTTCCTGATAGAAAAGTGTTTTATGTAAAACTACTGGTACTTCTTTATCCTTGTAGCAGGGTTACGATAATTGATATTTGACAGCGTTGTCAAAAATAATATTGGAATAAGGGATAGATATAATTAAATTGTCATGTGCGTCGAAATATATGGCGTTTAGCTATTCTTTTTTGAGATTTATTTTAGGTTTGACATAGGTGATAAAACAATAACATTCAAGGTTGTTATCTATCAGTCATTATTTCTGCAGGAAGCTTGGAAAAGTAAGCAACGCTTCAATTGATTAATTTTTAGGTTTGCTCACAACTAAAAATAATGTATGACATATTCAAGAAAAATGTGGCAGTTCCAGCTCAAATTCACCGAGGTTTTAACTGGAACTGCCGATTCAGGTATTTTTGATTTTATCAGGCTATGCAGCAAACTCCACATCTGCTTTTTCGGTTGCATATAGCGCCAGTGCATTATCGAGCATCCTGTTCGAGAATCCCCACTCGTTATCATACCAGGCCATTACTTTTACCCAGCGTCCGCTAACACGCGTTTGGGTTGCATCAAAAATTGATGATGCTGGCTGATGATTGAAGTCAATTGAAACTAGTGGTTCTGTATTGTATTGAAGGACTTTCCCAATATAATCCTGACAAGCATTTTCAATTGCTGAATTAACTTCCTCTTCAGTTGTTTCTTTACTCGCTAGAAAGTTAAAGTCGACCAAAGATACATTTAATGTCGGAACCCGGACGGACATACCATCAAGCTTTCCTGATAATTCTGGTAGCACTAGTCCAACTGCACCTGCCGCCCCAGTTTTGGTTGGGATCATTGATTGAGTGCTGCTTCTCGCTCGGTAAATATCTTTATGATCAAAATCAAGAAGATTTTGATCATTAGTCACTGCATGAATAGTCGTCATCGAGCCTTGTTCAATACCTATCGCATCGTTAAGGACTTTAGCAACCGGCGCTAAACAGTTGGTTGTACAAGATGCATTTGAGATTACCTGCATATCGGCTGATAGCACTTGATGGTTGACACCGTGAACAATAGTGGCGTCGGCTTCCTTAGTTGGTGCTGATACAATTACTTTTCTCGCCCCTGCTTCGATATGTTGAGCTGCGGCTTGTTTAGTTGTGAATCGGCCCGTACATTCAAAAACGTAATCGACTTTGAGATCGGCCCAAGGAAGGAGCTTAGGATCCGGCTGACTGTGATAGCTAATGTTATCGGTTGCTACCACCAGGTTGTTTTGATCTGTCGTGACAGGGACTGAAAATCGACCGTGAATAGAGTCATATTTCAATAGGTGAGCCGCGGATTCAATTTTGCTTAAATCATTGATTGCAACAATTTCAATCTGACCATTAAATTCGTTTTCGTATAAAGCTCTAAGAATGTTTCGGCCAATTCGGCCAAACCCGTTAATCGCTATTCTAAGTTTCATTTTTTGGTCCTCGGTGAGTGGTTAGGTTTGATACTTCCCGTGCTCTTCGTGTAACTTCTGGCCAATTTTTTGTATTGATCAGGTCTTTATCTGCCACCCATGAACTACCCACGCAGATGACGTTTTTTATTGTTAGGTATTGATTAAAATTCGAGTTGTTGATTCCACCGGTCGGGCAAAATTTTATATCGGGTAATGGACCTGCGAGACTTTTTAGCATATCCACACCACCAGCGGCTTCGGCGGGGAAAAACTTAATCAAGTTGTATCCTTGTAACTGAAGTTGCATTGCCTCGGTAGGTGTTGCTGCGCCAGGTAATAGTGGAATGGAGTGATATTTAGCTGCGTCCAGTAACGGTTTGGTGACACCTGGGCACACTAAAAATTGTGCACCTGCAGCTACAGATTTTTCTATTGCATCGACATTGTTGACGGTACCGGCTCCGACACACATATTGGGAATATTCTTTCTAATTTGCTCAATCGCGTTGAGTGCACAGTCACTACGCAAGGTTATTTCAATAATTGATATCCCACCTTCAATTAAAGCCGCAGCAAGCGGCACCGCGTTTTCGGCATCTTCAATAACGATGACAGGAATAACCGCTGATAATGACAAGTAATTTTCTAATTCATCTAAATTCATATTTGCTACACCGAGTGATTAGGGCGCCCAATAAACAATGACGGGAGTTTGCGACTGCTGTAGAACAGCTCTGATTGGCATCTCGAAAATATCCTGGCCTGCTATCGCCTTTTTGTAAGTGTTCAACTTATCCTGGCCGGTAATCAGTAATTTGATTAAACGACTGTTGCTGATCGCATTGAGTGTTAAAGTCATTCTTTCCGTGAACTCGCCAGTAACGTCACTCGCTTTGGCGTTAATTGCACTACATAGTCGCTCTTTACTGGTAAGGGCTTCTTCTATACCTTGAGCATCAGGAAAAAGCGAGGCGGTGTGACCATCATTGCCCATACCGAGAATGGTCACGTCATAGGGAGCTTTTATTGCTTGGTACTGACGATTGACAACTTCTTCTGCGAGAGTCGCCTGTTCTTTCGGTAGTTTCATTTTTACCAGGCGAGAATTTCGAGCTCGGTTACGTAATAAATTTAATCGGATGAAGCGTTCATTGCTTGCCTCACTATCTTCTGCGACCCATCGCTCATCAACCATTGCAACTGTCACTTTATTCCAGGCGACATTGGTGTTGGATAGCGATTGGTATAATGGTTTCGGGGTTGAGCCGCCGGAGACCATTAGTGTTGCTTCGCTTCTTTGTTGAATCGCTTTTTCTAGTTGGTATTCTGTATTAGCGAGCAACGATTTTTGCATCGTTTGTTGATCGTCAAAGAAGCGCTCAATTAACTTAGTCATTAACATCTCCTTGGGAAGGGTTGTGCCAGTGTCGCCCGTCTTTTTGTAAAAGTTGATCAGCTGTGTGAGGCCCCCAACTTCCTGAACGATAAAGTTCAGGTTGATAATCAGTTTCCGCCCAACCTTGAATGATCGGATCGATCCATGCCCACGCATTATCAATTTCGTCGCGATGGATGAATAAGCTCGCGTCGTTTGCAATAACATCTAACAAAAGTCTTTTGTAGGCGTCGCTATAAAAGTTTTCACAATCTTGGGTCAGATTTAAATCTAATACTGCGGGCTGTAGTTTTGTTTCGGTTTGGCCTAGCTGCTTTGACGCTAGCTCAAGTTGAATTTTCTCATCTGGTTGTAACTTAATTGTTAGCTTGTTAGGCTCAACAAGGCTCGACTGATTTTTATAAATAGGGTGAGAAACAGGTTTAAATTGAACAACAATTTCTGCACTTCTTTGTTTGAGTCTTTTACCTGTTCGTAAGTAGAAAGGCACACCTGACCAGCGCCAGTTATCGACAAACGTTCTGATAGCAACAAATGTTTCGCAGAAACTCTCCGCTTTACCTAATTCTTCAAGATAGCCCGGCACCAGTTGTTGTTGAGACTCTCCGGTGACATACTGACCTCGAATGGTGTGTTCACGCACATTATCTTTGTCTATCTTCTGAAGTGCTTTTAGCACCTTAACCTTTTCTGTTCGGATGCTTTGGCTACCTAATTCATTCGGTGGTTCCATTGCAACGAGGCATAATAACTGCAATAAGTGATTTTGAACCATATCTCGTAATGCGCCTGCATCGTCATAGAAGCCAGCTCGACCTTCTAGTCCAACGGTTTCGCTGATTGAAATTTGAATGTGATCAATGGATTTTCTATCCCACATGTTTTCAAATAACAAGTTTGAGAATCTTAATACCATCAAGTTTTGGACTGTTTCTTTTCCGAGGTAATGATCGATTCGAAATACTTGCGACTCTTCAAAATAGTTAGCGACCTGCGAATTAATTTTTTCTGCAGAGTCTCGGTCATAACCGATCGGTTTTTCCAGTACGACTCGACTGTTTTCATTGATGATTTCGTGGTGGGATAATTGCTCGCAACACTTGGCAAAAAAAGCTGGCGCGATAGCCATGTAAAAGATCCGTTGTGCATCGCTTAAAGTATTTCGTAAATCACTCCATCCAGAGTTGGCATCGCTGATATCGAGTAATGTCGGATTAATGAGTTGTCTAAAGCTCGCCCAGTTTTCCTCACTATATTCACCTTCATTGAGGTGTTTTTTTAGCGCGCCCTCGCAAGTTGCCATATAATCATTGAGTTGTTTCTCACTGCGACAGCTCGGAAAAATTCGCGTGTTATCTGCTAAATTCTTTTCCACGAATGCACGGTACAATGCCGGTAGCAACTTACGTAGCGCCAGGTCTCCGGTTCCGCCAAAAATGACTAAATCTGTTGCTTCACTCATTTAAATTTTCTCTATTTTGTTCATCGTGGTAGTTAAAAACACATGCACCCTTATCTGCTGAATTGACGTTTTTTCGAAAAACATCAAATAATTCTCGCCCAATGCCATATTGATCATTCGTATGACTTTTTTTCACTGCGCCCCTTGATTGAAGTTCTACATCAGTTAATGCGACGGAAAGTTTCTGTGATTGGCAGTCGAGTGTAATCTGATCATCATCTCTGATTTGGCCAATTGGCCCGCCATCAACTGCTTCGGGTGTTAGATGGATTGCGGCAGGAACCTTACCCGAAGCACCTGACATTCTCCCGTCTGTGACCAGAGCGACTTTAAATCCTCTGTCTTGCAGTGAACCTAATATAGGCGTGAGTTTGTGCAACTCGGGCATACCATTGGCTTTTGGTCCCTGAAATATAATGACTGCGACAAAATCTTGCTCGAGTTCACCCGCATTAAAAGCTTCTATCATGGCTTCCTGAGACTCAAACACTTTAGCTGGTGCTTGAACAAATTGATGTTTTTCCTCAATTGCTGAAGTCTTTATCACCGATTGTCCGATATTACCTTCGAGCAATGTTAAGCCACCATTTGGCAAAAAGGGGGCGTTGACTGATCGTAAAATATCGAAATTTTTGGACAACCGAGAAGCTGTTTTCCATTGAAGCTTTTCGGTTGGTTTAGTGGCAGGATTCGCACCAGAGGTATCTGCTGTTTGAGCGATAACTGATGATGTTGCGAGTTGAGGGTTTTTACAATATGCAGAGAGTCCTGTTTCGCCCATTATCGTTTTTACATCGTCATTTAATAACCCAGCATCGAGCAGTTCAGAAATTAAGTAGGGCATTCCACCGGCCTGATGGAAATGATTAACATCCGCCTGGCCATTAGGGTAAACTCGACAGAGCAGCGGCACGATTTTTGACAGATCGGACATGTCTTCCCAGGTCAATTGAATACCTGCAGCACGAGCGATAGCAATCAGGTGAATGGTATGATTGGTTGACCCGCCGGTTGCGAGTAATCCAACTGTTCCGTTAACGATACTTTTTTCCGTAACAATTTCACTGAGATCGAAAATGGAATTATTGCGAGTTTGCTCGATATTATTCAGGAGTTGAAGAACTGCGTGTTGAGTAAGAGGCGTTCTAAGTTCGCTCTCAGGATTCTCAAAAGAACTTCCCGGAAGTTGCAGCCCCATGATTTCCATCAACATTTGATTGCTGTTTGCGGTTCCATAAAAAGTGCAAGTGCCGGGACTGTGGTAAGAGGCGCTTTCTGTTTCTAACAGTGTCTGCTCATCGACTTCACCATTGGCGAATTGTTGACGAACTTTGGCTTTCTCTTTGTTAGAGATACCTGATTTCATTGGGCCCGCCGGAATAAATATTCCAGGCAGGAAACCAAAAGACAGAGCCCCGATTAAAAGGCCGGGAACAATTTTATCGCAAATACCTAGATAAATTGCGCCATCAAACATTTGATGAGAGAGTGCAATGGCTGTTGACATGGCAATGTTGTCACGGCTAAACAGCGAGAGTTCCATTCCGGGTAGTCCTTGAGTCACACCATCACACATCGCAGGAACACCACCGGCAAATTGCGCGCTTGCGCCGTTTGAGTTTGCAATTTGTTTAATAATTTCTGGATAACTTTGGTAGGGCTGATGAGCCGATAACATATCATTATAAGCGCTGACAATACCTATGTTAGGAGCATTTGAGTTTGCTAACTTGTCTTTATCGCTTGAGTCGCATGCGGCAAATCCGTGGGCCAAATTTCCGCAACTTAGATTGCGTCGATAGGATCGACTTTGACGCTGTTGCTCTATTTTTTGCAAATAGGCACTTCTGCTTTTTTTGCTGCGATCAACGATGCGTTGAGTTATTTTTTCAATGTTTAAATCAGTCAATATTTTTTCTCTGATAATCTCGAGTTATTTTGTCTGGCATTTTTAATCTTGTTTGTTTCTCTTGTAGTATTCCATTAAATGCAGCGTTGAAGAATCATGCTCTACGTTCGCTTGCCCTTCGGTCAATTCAACCTGAATCTTTTCGGCAAGTCCTTTTCCAAGTTCAACGCCCCACTGATCAAAAGAACATATTTGTAATAAAATGCCTTGAACAAAAATTTTATGCTCGTACATTGCGATTAGTGCGCCGAGAGTCCAGGAGTCGAGCTTTTTTAATAAGATGGTATTTGTGGGACGATTTCCTGAATGAACTTTATGAGGAGCAAGTTGATCGATAAATCCCGGTTGCCTTCCTTTTACAGTTAGGTCAGCTCTTACTTGTTCTTCATTAACACCACACATTAACGCCTGCGTTTGTGCGAAGAAGTTTGCCATCAGCGTTTCGTGGTGACCTTTTACTGGGGTAGCACTTTCAATTGAACCAATAAAGTCAGCAGGAACAATATTTTTACTTTGATGAAGGTATTGATAAAAAGCGTGTTGCCCGTTGATACCTAAACCGCCCCAAATCGAAGCGACGGTCGGGTAGGTGACAGCTTCACCATTCCAGGTAACCGACTTTCCATTACTTTCCATTTCAGCTTGTTGGAGGTATGCCGCGAGCATATGGAGTGTTTGATCATAGGGCAAAATAGCGTGTGACTGACAGCCAAGAAAAGTTGTATTCCATACGGCGATTAGTGCCATCAAGACTGGCGCGTTTTTATCTAATGGTGCTGACTGAAAATGCTTATCCATTTCATGAGCCCCCTCCAGGAGCTCAATAAATTTTTCAAAGCCAAATTCTAATGCGATCGGCAAACCGATTGCTGACCATAATGAAAACCTACCGCCTACCCAGTTCCACATTCTGAAAATATTATCGGGATGAAATCCATATTCCTGAGCTTTGTCTGGTTTTGCCGTTACTGCGACAAAATGTTTACTAATCGCTTTGTCATCGAAAGCCGCAGAAACTAACCAGCGCATGGCAGTTTGTGCATTAGTCAGTGTTTCTGTGGTTGAAAAGGATTTTGAAGAAACGATGAAAAGAACCGTTTCTGGATTGAGCGGCCTTAGTACTTCTGCTATTTGTGTGCCGTCAACATTAGAAACATAGTGCGTGCGCACGCTATGATCACTTAAGTTTTTAAGTGCTTCAGTGACCATTTGTGGACCCAGGTTTGAACCACCGACACCGAGGTTGACAATATCTCTTATCGGTTTTCCTGTATAACCTCGCCAGTCGCCGCGTCTAACCTGACTGACAAAAGCTTCCATTCTGGTAAGTTCTTGTTCAACCTGTTCTGTTACATTTTCTCCGTCCAGGTAGACCGGGGTTTTAGAGCGATTTCTCAGCGAGGCATGTAATACCGCTCTATTTTCAGTTTTATTAATCCTGTCACCACTGAACATAGCATCACGCCAAGACTCTACTTCGGTTTCCTGCGCTAGTGCCAGTAACTTATCCATGGTTTCCTGAGTGATAAGATTTTTTGAGTAGTCGATTAAAAAGCGGTTGAGCTTGACAGAAAAATGTTCAAATCGTTGTTTATCTTCGGCAAACAAATCGCGCATATGGCGGTCTTTTATCTGTTTAGCGTGGGTTTCCAGCTCTTTCCAGCTATTTAGTGAAGTTCGACTCGCCATACATTTAACCTTTGGAATTAGTGAATATCGATTCCCCATCAGGGGATATTGGTGTCATTTGGTAAACAAACTCTACCCAACCTTATCTAGTGACTAAGTTACCTTAAAAATGACAGCGCTGTCAATTGGTGCGTAATATATTTTGATGATATAGTTTCGCAGTTTAATGGGGTGTATTTCTAATAGTTATAGCTTTCGATTAATAAAACTATATGACTTTGCGGACAAATCCCCTTGCTTTACTCGATCAGTTATTGATTATTAAAGGAAAGTTGCATTTATGAGCGTAACTATTAATGATGTCGCCAAGCATGCGGGCGTTTCTATGAAAACTGTGTCTCGTGTGATTAACAACGAGACATCAGTAAGGCAGGCAACGCACGATAAAGTCATGGCTTCAGTGAAAGCGTTGAACTATCGCCCGAACAACTCGGCGAGAAGCCTGGCTGGTACGCGCTCTTATACAATTGGCTTTATCTATGATAATCCGAACGCTTATTATGTCATCGACATGCAAAACGGTATTTTGTCTGAGTGTCGCAATCGCAACTATGAGTTGTTGATTCACCCATGCAACCACCAGTCTTCTGACTTGGAAGAAGAGCTAATTAATCTGATTAACCACTCAAGAATCGCAGGTGTCGTTCTGACACCGCCGTTCTCAGAAATGCCAAATGTCGCCAAAATACTCGATAATATGCAGCTACCGTTTGTACGAATTATTTCTGGTTCAGGAAAAGGAAAGCAGGCTGCGTCATGTATTTTTATTAATGACCATGAAGCGGCATATTCGATTACGCAACATTTGTTGGAGCTAGGGCACAAGAAAATTGGTTTTCTCTGCGGAGGAAAAGAGCATCACTCGAGTACTGAAAGGCTCGATGGATATCAAAAAGCGTTAAGAGATAATAGTATTCGACCCAGTAAGCAAATGGTGATTGAAGGAGAATATTCATTTAATTCCGGTGTAAAAGGGGCTAAAAAGCTACTGAATCGAAAAAATCGGCCGACCGCGATATTTGCCAGCAATGATGAAATGGCAGCCGGAGCATTATTTGCTGCAAGATTAATGGGGGTTTCTATTCCAGAAGAACTTTCGATTGTTGGATTTGAAGACAGCCCTTTTTCCCGCCAAACCTGGCCTAAGCTCACGACGGCTCATCAGCCAAACCAGTTTATTGCGCAACAAGCGGCAAATTTACTCATTTCTAAAGTTCAGGGACAATCGAAACAGCAGATTGAAGAGAAACACATGATCAGGAGCTTCAGTCCTGAGCTAGTTGTTAGGGATTCAACAGGTCCTGTCAAAAAAGCGTAAAATAGAATGTTATCTGTTTTGAGATATACAGGTAATGTTAATAAGTTGATATATATGAATATTAATGCCCATCATGGTCATGGAAGAAAGACTGCTTAATGGGTGATAGTGTAATAATCTCAGTTATTTTGCTGTATTTGTAATATTTTCGTCACAAAAGGTTCATATACTGCCCACATTGAAAATTTATGATGCATTTATCGTGTATTTGCTTGAGTTAAATGACATCTTTCAACCAATATGGGGAAAGTAATGAAAAAATCACTTATCATTTTGTCTATGGTTGCTGCGTCTAGCAATCTAATGGCTGCAGGTCGTGACACCATCAATGTTGTAGGGTCATCAACTGTTTATCCTTTTTCAACTGTTGTTGCTGAGCGTTTTGGCAAGAACACTGACTTCAAAACACCTAAAATTGAGTCAACTGGTACTGGCGGCGGCATGAAGCTATTCTGCGCTGGGACTGGTGTTGATACGCCTGATATGTCAAACGCGTCGCGTCGTATGAAAAAAAGCGAACTTGAGATGTGTCAGAAAAATGGTGTTAAAAGTATCACCGAAGTTTTAGTCGGTTATGATGGAATTGTTATCTCTAATTCAAAAGCATCAAAGCAATTTTCTATTTCACGCAAGGAGCTTTTCCTTGCTTTGGCTAAGGAAATTCCAGCAAAGGATGGCAGCGAAACTTTGATCGCAAACCCGTACAAAAAATGGAACGAAATTAATCCTGACCTTCCTGCGACCAAAATTGAAGTTTTAGGGCCTCCGCCAACATCTGGTACACGTGATGCGTTTGCTGAATTAGTTCTTGAAGGTGGTTGTAAGAAATTCCCATGGATTAAAGCCATGAAAAAGAAGAACAAAAAGAAGTACAAAACTATTTGTCACGCTGTTCGTGAAGATCACGTCTATATTGAAGCTGGTGAAAACGACAACTTGATTGTTCAAAAATTAACGAACAATCCTGATGCACTTGGAATTTTCGGTTTTAGTTTCCTTGATCAGAACTCTGACAAGCTTCAAGGATCGATGGTTGATGGTAAAGAGCCTAGCTTTGAGGCGATTGCTGATGGTTCTTACCCTGTATCGCGCCCATTATACTTCTACGTTAAAAACGCTCATGTTGGTAAAGTACCTGGTATTAAAGAGTTCTTGAAGGAGTATACTAGTGAAGCATCAATGGGAGACGAAGGCTATTTAACTGATAAAGGTTTGATTCCACTTGGAGAAGAAAAGTTAAATTCTATTCGCAAGGACGTATTATCTTTAAAATCTCTAAAGCTTTAGATTATACTTTGAGATTATTGTAGTTTTGAGAGGCAGCATTGAAATGCTGCCTCCTTTTTTTAGGGATGCGTAGATGAACTCCTCAACGCTCATTTTTGTTATTCTTTTTTTAGCATTATTTAGCTATTGGTTTGGTATTCAGCGATCAGTCAAAATGGCTGGAGGGATTACCAAAGTAAAATACCTGGCTTCACTTCCGCGACAATATGGTTTGTTGACGGCGCTTTGGTGTGGTTTGCCTGCACTCATTGTTTTATTTATATGGTCTGCCTTTGAATCCAGCGTATTAGAGTCTCTGTTAATTGGAGTATTACCAGCTGAAATACAGGCCCTGCCGAGCGCAGAGTTGGGCCTTTACCTCAATGACATCAAAATTATTGCAGCTGAACCTATTCTCGACCTGTCTTCTCAAAACGAAGCATTGGAAAAGTATCAGGCTGCGAATTATCTTCAAAATATTACCGCCAATGCCGCTTGGCTAAAAAGCGCTCTTATTGTTGTGGTTGCCTTGACTAGCGTTGGTTTTATTATTAGCCGGTTTAGCACTGAGTTTGGGGCTAGAGTTAAGCTCGAAAATATTGTTCGAGTGGTACTGATGGCATGTTCTGGAATAGCGGTTTTAACTACTCTGGGAATAATTCTTTCGGTACTATTCGAGTCTATTCAGTTCTTTAGCGCGGTTCCCCCATGGGAATTTCTGTTCGGAACTGAGTGGAGTCCACAAACGGCAATGCGAACTGATCAAGTGGCCGGTTCAGGCGCTTTTGGCGCTATTCCGTTGTTCGCCGGGACGCTGTTAATTACTGCCATTGCCATGGTTTTTTCGGTGCCGGTTGGATTAATGACTGCGATTTATCTTTCTCAGTACGCTTCTCCTAGATTACGTTCAATTGCTAAACCAATGTTAGAAATATTGGCTGGCGTACCAACCGTTGTTTACGGATTCTTCGCCGCATTAACTGTGGCCCCGTTCATTCGTGATACTGGCGATTTGATGGGACTTAGTGTCGCTTCAGAAAGTGCTTTAGCGGCTGGGATAGTGATGGGCATTATGATTATTCCTTTTGTTTCCTCGCTTTCTGATGATGCTATCAACGCGGTCCCTAAAGCATTGAAGGAAGGCTCATTAGGAATGGGGGCAACTTTGTCGGAAACGATCAAACTAGTGTTATTGCCTGCTGCAATCCCTGGAATTGTCGGCGCGATATTACTCGCTGTTTCGAGGGCTATCGGCGAAACCATGATTGTTGTAATGGCGGCAGGAATGGCTGCTAATTTGACGGCGAACCCACTGGAGTCAGTGACGACAGTTACCGTACAAATTGTCACCTTGTTAACTGGTGATCAGGAATTTGATAGTCCTAAAACTTTGGCTGCGTTTGCTTTAGGTCTGATGTTGTTCGTAACAACTTTAGCCCTTAATGTATTTGCCCTGAAAGTTGTAAGAAAGTATCGAGAGCAATATGACTGATAAAAATCCCGCTGATTCAAATTTAGCTGAGCAACTTTCAACGACCGAAAAAGTTGCTCTAAGTTTACGCAAACGTCACCGAAAGGAAAAACGCTTCCAGTGGGCTGGACTAATGGCTGTTGGATTAGGTTTTTTGCTGGTTGTGATATTAATTTCTGATATTGTGCTAAAGGCGCGCCCGGCGTTTCACCAACATTGGGTGAAATTGGAAGTTGAGTTTCGACAAGACTGGTTGGGAGTAACGTCGTCGGATCTTGCTGAGTTGAAGAAAGCCAATTATCGCTCAGTGCTAAGACGGTCATTATATGGAATGTTCCCTGATGTCAAAGGACGTCGGGACAAGCGTAGCCTGTTTAAGATGATAAGTACTAATGCTGAGTTTACAATTAAACAGTATTTGCTAGATACACCGACGAAGTTAGGCAAAACAGCAGAAGTTTGGGTCAGATTTGATGATGATATTGACAGTTATCTGAAAGATGATTACACCCCCGGAGAAGCTGGTCCAAGAGTAAGCAAGCAACAAGCACAATGGCTACAACAATTTTTAAATAAAGAGATTGTTGATAAGCGTTGGAATAGTGAATTTTTTACTAGCGGAGATTCTCGTGAGCCCGAGCTTGCTGGTGTTAGAGGAGCGTTAACCGGTACCTTGCTGACGATGTTAGTGACTTTACTTTTGTCGTTTCCTTTAGGTGTCGCCGCGGCGATTTACCTGGAGGAGTTTGCACCAAAAAATCGATGGACAGATATTATTGAAGTTAATATTAATAACTTAGCTGCAGTACCTTCTATTATATTCGGACTACTCGGATTAGCTGTCATCATCAATATTTTCGGGTTGCCGAGATCTGCCCCTCTCGTCGGGGGGATTGTACTGACATTGATGACACTACCAACTATTATTATCGCAAGCCGAGCTTCGATTAAAGCTGTACCGCCTTCGATTAGAGAAGCTGCTTTAGGTTTAGGAGCTTCGAAAATGCAAACTGCTTTTGGTCATGTTTTACCAATGGCAATGCCGGGAATATTAACCGGTACAATTATTGGTATGGCGCAGGCGCTTGGAGAAACCGCACCATTACTAATGATTGGTATGGTCGCTTTTATTGTCGACGTTCCTGCAGGTGTAACCGATGCAGCGACAGTTTTGCCGGTGCAAATTTATTTATGGGCTGATAGTCCTGAGCGGGCTTTTTTGGCCAAAACTTCTGCGGCAATACTTGTGCTATTAAGCTTTTTATTAATTATGAATTCTGTTGCGGCAATTTTGCGCAAGAAGTTTGAAAAAAACTAAGTAAGTAGGTAACAATAATGATTGATTTATCCTCATCAGAAAGTCTTGTTTCGGACGATATCGATCTCTCCAAAACCGTTGGTGAAATTTATGCTGACGACGCAAAAATGTCGATGCGTAATGTCAATGTTTTTTATGATGAAAAACAAGCAATAGATAATGTTAGTTTAGACTTGGCACGTAATCAGGTGACGGCATTAATTGGGCCATCCGGTTGCGGAAAGTCGACATTTTTACGTTGTCTTAATCGTATGAACGATACAATTCCAATTTGTCGGGTTGAAGGCGATTTGCGTCTTGAAGACGAAGATATTTATGCAAAAAAACTCGATCCAGTTTTGCTTCGGGCTCGTGTAGGCATGGTTTTTCAAAAACCAAACCCTTTTCCCAAATCAATTTACGACAACGTCGCGTATGGACCCAAAATACATGGATTAGCGACTAACAAAGCAGAGTTGGATGAAATTGTTGTTTCAAGTTTGCAGAGGGCTGGTCTATTTAATGAAGTTAAAGATCGGCTTGACGCACCAGGAACTGGGCTTTCAGGAGGACAACAACAGCGCTTATGCATTGCGCGAACGATTGCTGTCAGTCCAGAAGTTATTTTAATGGATGAGCCTGCATCTGCATTAGACCCCATTGCAACAGCTGTTATTGAAGAGTTAATTGACGAGTTGCGAGAAAAGTACACTATTGCCATTGTGACCCATTCCATGCAACAGGCTGCACGCGTATCGCAAACTACAGCCTATTTCCATATGGGAAAACTGGTTGAAATGGGAAAAACGGAACAGATTTTTACTAACCCTGTTCACGAATTAACCGAAAACTATATTACTGGCCGGTTTGGTTAGGGAGGGCGAAATGGAAAATGATCTAAATTTATCTCACCACATTTCCAAGCGTTTTAACGAAGAGCTGGAAGAAGTTCGTAATCAAGTACTAAAAATGGGTGGGGTGGTTGAGCAGCAAGTTCGTGAGGGCCTTAAGTCACTGCTGGATGCTGATCAGGGCTTAGCGCAGAGAGTTGTGGATACAGATATTGAAGTCAATACATTGGAAGTAGAAATTGACGAAAACTGCACGAAAATACTGGCAAGACGTCAACCGGCAGCAAGTGATTTGCGGTTGATGATTAGCATTATTAAAACGATTACAGATTTAGAAAGAATTGGCGACGAAGCCGCAAAGCTCGGAAAAAACGCATTAAAATTGCATGACGACGGTAAAATCGCACGGCAATTTATCGAACTCCGCCATTTAGGGGAACATGTTAGTGCGACTTTGAACAAAGCGCTGACCGCTTATGCTCGCCTGGATGTCAATGAGGCATTGGAGATCATACAAAATGACCGATTCATTGATGAAGAGTTTGATAATATTTCTCGTTTATTGATTACAAAAATGATGGAAGATCCACGGGAAATTAAAAGTGCACTGCGTATTTCCTGGTGTGCCAGAGCTCTAGAAAGAATCGGCGATCATACCAAAAACATCTGTGAATACATTGTTTATCTGGTGAAAGGCAAAGATGTCAGACACACCAGCATTGAAGAAATTAAGCAAACTATCACTGAATAGAGCGCCAACACTTTAACGTAATTCGTAGAGTTGGCTCGGAGTTAGCGGCAATTGTTGCTGCTAACTTGTGGTCTCTATGATCTCAAAGCTATGGCTAATCTCGACCGATTTTTGCAACATTAGCGATACAGAGCAATATTTTTCCATTGAAAGGTTACAGGCCCGTTCAACTTGAGGTTGTTTCAGGTTTTTACCTTGCACTTTGTAGTGGGCGTGAATTTTAGTGAATACTTTTGGGTCTGTTTCGGCTCTTTCAGCGGTTAACTCACAAATACAATCATCAATTTCCTGACGAGATTTTTGTAAAATCATCACCACATCAATAGAGGAACAACCGCCAACAGCCATCAAAATCATATGCATAGGAGAGGGAGCTTCACCTTCTCCGTCCATTGTTATTGTCTGGTTTGCTTCGTTAGTACCTTTAAAGGTTAAACCCTGTTGCCATTGGGTGACTACTTTCATTTTTTTCTCCAATTGAGATGGTCGATGCGTTGTTCTGCGTTAAGGCTAATTGCTTAGGATTGGGAATTTATCAAAAATAGTTGTTGAATGTCACAAAGAATAATTGTTTTTCCACGGCTAATATTAAATTCGGGTATAAGGAATTCAACTGACCATTTAAATTGACTGTTATTTCAATCAGTTAAAATCAATTATCTAAAATTAGTTAACGAAATAGTGGCTTTGTGAATTTCCTTAATCAAACTTTGGGTTAATTACTGACAGGTCCAGACTTAAATGTTATTTTTTTGACGCACGTCATGCTGCTCAGACAACTCAGTTGAATGCTGTCGAGTGGGCAGTTATTATTGCTTACGCGTTAATGATGTTAAAACCAAGTAAAATCAGTGAAGAAAAATATAGCGCAACGTCATGTCTCATGCGGCTATCGAAGAAATAGACTTACTACCAATAATAGTGATTGTGTGTTTTTCATTGCCCCTGTCAGATTCTCACGTTGCAGGTATATTTGAGGTTCGACTCGTTTTTCCCGGTTAAATAACAATAATTTAATGTAATGGACGTTTACGAAAACGTGCTAAAATTAAAACTTATTAGTGACTATACCTAAAGACTGTTACGTGGACTCTGTGCTTGATTATTAGCTTTTATGTTGAGTCAAAAGTGAATCGGTATCAGTTAAAAAGAAGTTAAAAGAAGATCATAAATCGGCAACAGATGGCGGATTCTGGCATGGCGTTAATAAAAGAACCATTGGTTTTACCTCATAATATTAAAAGTGATCCCACGTTAGAGTGGTTTGTTTCTCAATGTCACAAACGACGTTACGCACCCAAAACTACCATAATATTTGCAGGAGATAAGCCAGAAACCTTATATTTTCTCATTAAAGGTTCCGTCAGTGTTCTAATCGAAGACGATGATGGTAGAGAGCTGGTTCTAGCTTACTTAAACTCAGGCGATTTTTTTGGTGAAATGGGGCTGTTTGATAGTCTGAGCGATCGAAGTGCCTGGGTTAGAGCGAAAACTGAAACCGATGTAGCTGAAATCAGTTATGCCAGGTTTCAGGCATTAGTCAAAGAACAACCAGAAATTATGTTTCGGCTTGCAGAGCAAATGGCATTGCGATTGAGGAAAACTAGCCGCAAGGTTGGCGATTTGGCATTTATGGATGTCACTGGCCGTGTTGCGCGCGCCTTACTCGATTTGGCAAAAGAGCCAGATGCAATGACCCACCCTGACGGAATGCAGATTAAAGTGACCAGGCAAGAGTTAGGTAGAATTGTTGGATGTTCTCGAGAAATGGTTGGGCGAGTTTTAAAAGTACTGGAAGAGCAGGAACATATATCTGTAAAAGGCAAGACGATGGTGATTTACGGAACCCGCTAAACTGACTAAATACTTCGTTGCAAATTAGATTTAAATAAAAAGGCTGAGTTTTCAGCCTTTTTTGTCTTTGTCCTATCTAGAATTAAGCCCCTGAATGTTAGCCTGCTTTTTGATGAGTACCTCAAGGTCTTATGTGAATAATTATATTAATTTAGCTACGGCCTGGTTTTAACAGGGCTAACTTCCAATAGGACTAGAAGATACTTTCATCTTCTACCTTGTTTTCTTCCTGATTAAAGATATTTTCAATGGGTTTATCTGCGTACTCTGTTGGCGCATTTTCAGCTCGAAACATTTCGAACACCGGATTTTCGGTTAAGTTACTGGCAAGTAGACCTGTTTTAGGGTCTATTCTCACCGTAACGATGCCTTCTGGCCGTGAATGATTAGTTTCTGAAATGCCATGCAGTGCTTTTTCCATAAATTTTTGCCAAACAGGCAAAGCTGCTTTACCACCAAACTCTCTGACGCCGAGCTTTTTCGAGTGATCTTTAAAACCTACCCACGCAGTGGCGACATGTCTGGTATTGTAGCCGCTAAACCAGGCATCTTTCGCGTCATTCGTTGTTCCGGTTTTTCCTGCTAAATCGTTACGCTTTAGCAGCGGGCTTTTTGTCCTCGTTAATGTCGGCATCGCAGTTCCGCGGTGAATAACGTCTTTCAAAATATCGTTTATTAAAAAATGATTTCTTGCTTCAATGACTCTGGGGGCAATAAATTCTTCTGGTACAGGTAAAACAGGAAGATTGGAGAAGCTCTCCCCTGGCTTTTCGTTGACATCAACCTCTGGAGTCGTTCTTTCTGATTCTGCCGAGCCGTCAGGTAGTGCTGCATTTGAGCTCGCAATATTCGTCCTGTCATTAGCCTCCTGTTGCATAGTTTGCTCTGCGATTTCCTGAGCTTGCGCATTTTGTTGTGCAATAATCGTTTCGCATGTTTGGCACACCTGGATCGGTTGATGGTCGAATATGATTTGGCCATTCGCGTCTTCTACTCGCTTAATAAACCAGGAGTCGACTTTGTATCCGCCATTTGCCAATGTCGCATAGCCTGTGGCCACTTCAAGTGGTGTAAAAGAAGCTGAACCAAGCGCTAACGATAGATAAGGTGGCATATGCTCTGCCGGAAAACCTAATTGAGTCAGGTATTTTTTAGCGAAAACAGCGCCAATTTCTCTGATCAGCCTGACTGATACAGTATTCTTCGAATGCCTTAGACCAACGCGTAAACTCGTTGGACCGCGGTAGTTGTCGCTATCGTTTTTGGGACGCCAGAAATTTTCTGCGGTGATGTCAGCTTCGACAATTGGCATATCGTTTATCATAGACGCGGGCGTAAAGCGCTTTTCAAAGGCTGCAGAATATACGAAAGGCTTTATATTACTGCCGGGTTGGCGGCGCGCTTGTGTCACCATGTTAAATTTGCTTAATCCGTAGTCGTATCCGCCGACTAATACTTCGATTGCACCGTTATCTGGATTTAGCGAAACAAAGCCACCGCTCACATCCGGGATCTGCGACAAACGGTAGCGCTTTGTTGTGGTAATATTAGTTGGCGTATCTTCTGCAGGTGTTTCTTCCTTTTTGGGCGCTTGCTCAGGAACCCATCTGACTCGAATAAGCTCGCCTTTATTTAAGACCTGATCCACCGTTTTAACTCTCTTTCCCAAATGATTTTCGTCAACGTAGGCACGGGCCCATTTCACATCTGCCAAGGTTAGTTTCGCGACTTCATTATTTTTCAGAAGTATTGCTGCAGACTCTTCATCAACCTCTAGCACTAGAGCGGGCTCTAACGACCCTACTTTGGGGACATCCTCCAGCCACTGAAGCATTTCTTCCGGCGGTGTTTGCTCGGTTAGCTCAAAAGTATGTTCAGGGCCTCGGTACCCGTGCCTCTGGTCATATTCTTCGAGTCCGTCTACCAAAGCTTGTTGGGCATGAGCTTGAAGTTCGGCGTCTAAACTGGTGTACACTTTAAGGCCATCACTATAAGCGACTTCCTGCCCAAACCGTTCTACAGCGTAACGCCTGACCATTTCAGCTAAATAAGGCGCATCTACAGTCACTCTTGCGCCATGTTTGACCGCTGCGATAGGCGCGTTCATCGCGTTATCAAATCGTTCTTTTGTAATATGATTTTCGGTTAGCATTCGTCGTAATACGTGAGAACGCCGAGTCAGAGCGTGATCAGGATTGGAAACTGGATTATATTTTGATTCGCCTTTGGGAATTCCGGCTAATGTTGCAAGTTGCGGTAGTGTTAGCTGGTCAAGCGTCGAGCCATAATACACTTGAGCGGCCGCACCTAAACCGTAGGCGCGATGGCCAAAGTGAATTTTATTTAGATAAAGTTCTAGAATTTCATTTTTTGACAGTTCTGACTCGATTTTCCAGGCGAGGAACATTTCAGTAAATTTTCTGGAAAAACGCCTTTCTCTGCTCAAATAATAGTTTCGAGCAACCTGCATCGTAATGGTACTTCCTCCCTGGCTTTTGCTGCCCGTTAAAGCCAAGTTCACAATTGCCCGCAGCACGCCGTATAAGTCGACACCGGAATGCTCGTAAAAGCGTTGGTCTTCAGTGGATAATAAAGCATTTATGAAATCTCTGGGAACTTGGTCTAAAGTAATAGGTATTCGTCTTTTTTCACCAAATTCGGCGATGAGTTGA
Source organism: Aliikangiella coralliicola (assembly GCF_007004725.1). Lineage (GTDB taxonomy): Bacteria > Pseudomonadota > Gammaproteobacteria > Enterobacterales > Kangiellaceae > Aliikangiella > Aliikangiella coralliicola. The sequence continues at coordinate 567,264 of NZ_ML660161.1, forward strand.
TGGTCACTGGAATAGACTCGCATGGGCGTTTGCAGGCGTATTTTTCGAATTGATTCGACTTCTGGAAGCCCGGGTCCTACTGCCAAGTACAAGCCGATAAAACACATCGAGGCCATGAGCACAATCAGCGTTGCAATATAGGCAAATTTGGGTGCGAGATTAGATAAGCGCTTCATACGGGTATGGAATAATTTTCAGGTCATAATGATGTCGACAAAGTATATCGCTATTTGTTCGCCGCTTTAACCCGAAAGTTCATTCTTCTGGATTTATAATTAAGTTTTGGTTAATCGGTCACGGCTTTTTACATCGCATTTATTAGATAATTAGAGCAATTTTGACTTCGGTTAGATTGTTGTTGATCGCGCTTCCGTAAACGATAACCCTTGACAAGAATGTGAAATAGCGCCAAATTGAGTACATAAAAACAAAAAACAGGTGAATTTTCTTATAGTTAGCGCTATTATTTAAAGTAAATACGCAGTTTCTGCCTGTAACTGGATAAAACTGATAGGAAAACTATAATTATGCTGGCTAATTTATTCGGCGCAAAAAAGACCTCCCTGGTCGGTATAGATATTAGCTCGACAGCTTGTAAATTGCTTGAATTGGGTAAGGTCGGCTCTCGTTATCGTGTAGAAAGTTATGCTGTTGAACCGCTACCTCAAGATGCAATGGCCGATAGGGATATCCGTGATCCCGAGGTGATTGGGGAAGCCCTGAAGCGGGTAATAAGCCGTTCTGGTACGAGTTTAAAGCATGCGGCTGTTGCCGTTGCTGGTTCTTCTGTAATCACCAAAACTATTCAGATGGATAAGGGATTGAGTGAAGATGAAATGGAGCAGCAAATCGAAGTTGAAGCTGATCAATATATTCCCTACCCCTTAGAAGAGGTTGCCTTGGACTTTCAGGTGCTGGGCGAATCCGAAAAAGTGCCTGATAAAGTTGACGTGTTGTTAGCGGCATCGCGATCAGAAAATGTTTATAGCCGTGTTGATGCGCTGGAATTAGCTGGACTCACTGCTAAAGTTGTCGATGTTGAAGCTTATTCCATTGAGCGCTCTTTTAAACTGCTCGCTAATCAGTTACCTGATCAGGGGGAAGGGCAAATCATTGCAGTTGCAGACATCGGCGCAACCAATACCAGTCTTAGCGTGATGGAAGATTTTAATACTATCTATACTCGTGAGCAGACTTTCGGCGGTTCTCAATTAACTGAAGAAATTCAGCGTCGTTATGGATTATCGTTTGAAGAAGCTGGCATGGCGAAAAAGCAAGGCGGTCTACCTGATGACTATGAGCCAGAGGTACTTGAGCCTTTTAAAGAAGCTATCATTCAGCAAGTCAGCCGTTCGCTGCAATTTTTCTATGGTTCCAGTCAGTATGGTGAAGTTGACCATATTGTGCTTGCCGGTGGTTGTTCAATCATCGATGGACTTGAAGAAATGATAGAAGAAAGGTTGGGAACTACAGCATCTATTGCCAATCCATTTGCTGATATGTCTTTATCGTCGAAGGTAAACGCGCAAGCATTAAGCTCAGACGCACCATCCCTGGTGATTTGTTGTGGCCTGGCATTGAGGAGTTTTGACTGATGGCAAATATTAACTTACTCCCTTGGCGAGAAGAGCTACGTCAGGAAAAGCAGAGACAATTCCTAAGTATCTTGGGACTTGTGGCAATTTTAGGCGTGGCTTTTATGTGGGCGGTATATACCTATTACAGCACCCAGCTCGATAATCAACGACAAAGAAATAACTATCTTCAATCAGAAATTCGCAAACTCGATTCAAAAATCAAAGAAATTCAAACTCTGGAAAAAGAAAGACAACAACTGGTTGAGAGGATGAATTTAATTCAGGATTTACAAAAAAGTCGCCCTCAGGTCGTTCACGTATTTGATGAAATTGTGGGAACTATGCCTGAAGGAGTTAATCTGGCCTCGATTGAACGTAAAGATAAAGATTTGATTTTAAATGGAGTGGCGGAATCCGGTCCTCGAATTTCTAAGTTTATGCGTAATATCTCCACGTCTAAATGGCTTGAGTTGGGCCCTCTGGAAGAAATTAGTGGTGATAAGAATTCTGGTGCAAATCGAAAGAATTTTGTTTTAAAAACAAAGATTAGCTCTCCTTCGCAAGATGAAGAGGTAAAACAATAATGGAATTAGATGATTTAAAAAATTTAGATATCAGCGATATCGATTTTAATAATATGGGGTCATGGCCGATGCCTGCTAAGGCGATAATGGCCGCATTGGTATTCGGTGTTGTTATTGGCGTTGGTTACTATTTATTCGTTGGTGACCAGACACAGCGATTAGTTGATATTGAAAGGAAAGAAGTTGACTTTAAAAAAGAGTTTGAGAGAAAGCAGGCAAAAGCAGTCAACTTAGAAGATTATAAGCGTCAGATGAAAACTATCCAGGATAGCTTTAAAACTCTGCTACAACAACTCCCCAAATCAAGTGAAATGGCAGGGTTGGTTGACGAGTTTTCCTATGCTGCGACAGGTGCTGGTTGTGAAATTATCGATGTGAAATTTTTGCCAGAAGTTGATTCGGAGTTTTATGCTGAAAAGCCGATTCAAATCCAAGTATCTGGAGGATATCATCAGCTCGCTGATTTCATTAGTAGAGTGTCCAGGTTGCCGCGTATTGTAACTTTGCACAATTTCAACATAACACTTGGTGATGGCGATGTTCCTTCTTCACCCGGGGAGAAGTTATTGTTGATGTCGATAACAGCCAAGACCTATCGATCGGACACGGAGGAATAATAAGATGAAGTCTGTGTTTAGATTTGAGTTCGCATCAATCAATAAGAAGCTGGCGATAATTATCGGCGCACTTACGCTATCTGCATGTTCTGGTAATACTGATGATTTGCGTTCCTGGGTAGAAACCATAAAGGCAAGACCGCCCGGTAGAATTGAGCCGATGCCGGAAGTTCGGGAATATAAACCTCACGATTATGCTTCGGCTCATCTAAAAAGCCCGTTTTCTGAATTGGAACCAGAGTTGGAGACTCAACTTCAAGCGTTACACGATGGTTGCGATGAGTCTGTCAGACCTGATACCACTCGACGCAAAGAGGATCTAGAGCGCTATTCGCTCGATTCAATGGAAATGGTGGGATTAGTTAATAACAATGAACGGAGCTGGGGGTTAGTTCGCATGACTGCAGGTCCTGCGGAAGGCAATGTTTTTCATGTTAGTGTCGGCAATTATCTCGGGATTAATCACGGTCGAATTCTGAATATTGACGAACAACAAATTGAAATTACGACTTTAGTTCCTGATAGCAAAGGCTGTTGGGAAAAACGTACTGTATATATGGCGCTTGCTCAGTAGCGAGCATTAGGAGTGATTATGTTTTATTGGGGCAAAATAAATAAAGTTATTCAAGGAGCATGGGCAATGTTTACTGGCCAGTTTAAGTATCTCTTGATGATCATCGCTGCTTTTTCAAGTGTGAATTTGTTTGCCACTGAAATCCAGGATATTAGTTTTAATGTGATGCCTGGTGATAGAGTGGAGATTCGTGTGAAAATGGATTCGCCGCCACCTAGTTTTAATGAAATCACAACGGTTAATCCGGCGCGGATCTGGATGGATCTCGATGGTGTCTCTAGCGCACTCTCTCGTAAAACCCAAAGTATTGGCATCGGTGTTACTCGCTCAGTAACGGCTGTTGAAGCTGGTGGAAAGACTCGACTGGTTGTTAATTTAGTGGAAATGGCTCCTTATACTTCCAGAGTTGATGGCAATGATCTGGTTTTGACCGTTGGATATGGAGAAGAGGTCGCGGCAAAAGGGGGTTTCAATAGTTCTCAAACCACTGCGCAAACGTCGGCTGCCCCAAGTGGTGATGACATTGTAAGTATTGATTTCAGAAGAGGTGAGCTTGGTGAGGGTAGAGTAGTCATCGAACTTGCCAATTCAAACCTTGGAATCGATTTGCGTCAGGAAGGCCGTACTATCCTGGCAGATTTTGTTAACGCTAAAATCTCTAATGATTTGATTCGAAAATTAGACGTTATTGATTTTGCAACCCCTGCAAAGCTCATATCAACCAGCCGGGTTGGTGGAAATACAAGAATAGCAATCGATACGCTTGATGAGTTTGAATACTTGGCGTATCAGGCTGACAATACCTATGTTATTGAGCTTAAGCCTTTAACACCGGAAGAGATTGAGCGCAAAAAACTTGATGAGCCAGTTTACACAGGTGAGAGACTTTCCCTTAATTTCCAGGATATACCTGTTAGGGCAGTATTAGCGATTATCGCTGAATTTACCGGTCTTAATCTGGTAACCAGCGACACAGTCTCAGGAACCATTACCTTAAGACTACAAACTGTTCCCTGGGATCAAGCGCTTGATATCGTTTTGAAAACCAAAGGATTAGATAAGCGGCAAAATGGCAATGTGATGCTCGTCGCACCAGCTGAAGAAATTGCCGCGCGCGAAACATTAGAGCTTCAAACCGAAAAACAAATCGAGCAATTAGCACCGCTTAGATCAGAATTTATACAAGTTAACTATGCCAAAGCAGAATCATTGTCCGATTTGATTAAAACTAAGGGTGCCAATTACCTTTCTAACCGAGGTAGTGTTTCGGTCGATGAGAGAACGAATCATTTGCTAGTTCAGGATACTGCAAAGAAATTAGAACAAATTCGATTAATGGTTCGTACTCTTGATGTTCCGGTTCGGCAGGTATTAATCGAATCACGTGTTGTGGTTGCTGATGACGGTTTTGACCATGAACTAGGTGTCAGGGTTGGTGTTACGGACAGAGGATCTGATGGTGCTATCTCTGGTACTGCTGCGGGATCAAGTGGTGTATTTTTCGATAATGATCCTTCAGATCGAACATTCGCTGTTGATTTACCTGCGAGTGCTGAAAACGCGGCAAGTTTTGGGTTAACTGTGGCGAGATTATCTGAAGGCACAATTCTTGACCTTGAATTGTCAGCTCTAGAAACCGAAAACCGAGGTGAAGTTATTGCTTCGCCGCGAGTTATTACTGCCAATCAAAAGGAGGCATACATAGAATCAGGTGAAGAAATTCCCTATTTAACAGCAAGTAGTGCAGGAAATACGACCGTTACCTGGAGAAAAGCAGTATTAAGTCTAAAGGTGACTCCACAAATCACCCCAGATGATCGTATAATCCTAGACTTGCAGGTAAATCAAGATACGCGAGGTGAAGATGTGCTTAACATCGGGCCTGCGATCAATACCCGCGAAGTCGGTACTCAGGTTCTTGTTGAGAATGGTGAGACCGTAGTATTAGGTGGTGTTTACCAGCAGCGTACCAATCGGGATGTTTCCAAGGTTCCATTTCTTGGCGACTTACCTGGAATTGGGGCATTATTTCGCTCAACTAAAGATTCTTCGGCTAAACAAGAATTGCTAATGTTTGTTACGCCGAAAATTGTTAAAGAATCTATTAGGTAACTGAACACTATTAATAGCGTGGTAAGACCCGCCTAGGCGGGTTCTTGCGTTTCTAATGTGGGGATTTTAGTAGTAAAAGCATATGATGAAAGGTAAAAGAAACATATTCTTAATTGGGCCAATGGGTGCCGGAAAGACCACAATCGGTAAACAATTAGCCCAGAATTTACACCTGGAATTTGTAGATTCGGATCAGGAAATCGAAGCCCGCACCGGCGCACCTATCGACTGGATATTTGATATTGAAGGTGAAGACGGATTCAGAAAGCGAGAAAAATCGATTATTTCAGAACTCACTCAGCGTCAGGGAATTGTTCTTGCCACTGGTGGAGGTGCGGTCATTGAATCTGAGAACCGCACTTTTCTGGCTGGTCGAGGCATCGTCGTCTACTTGGAAACGTCAATCGAGCAGCAGGTAGAACGTACTCGAAGAGACAAGCGTCGCCCATTGTTGCAAAGTTCGGAAGATCCTGAAGCGACACTAGTGCAACTTCATACGGAGCGGGATAAGTTATACCGTGAAATTGCCGATATTGTAGTAGCGACTAACGAAAATTCAATCAAATCGGTTGCTAATAAAATCGTATCTCAAATCGGTGAAGGATAATTAGTTGAATATGCGTCAGTTAGCATTAGATTTAGGTGAGCGAAGTTACGGCATCTATATAAAAGAGGGATTGCTGACTGATTCGCAACTTTTTAGTCAGTTTTGTCGTGGTGAAAACATACTCATACTATCCAATGATATGGTTGCGCCGCTGTATTTTGAGCAACTCAAAACTTCCTTACCAGATAAAACAATCCATCAATTTATTTTGCCTGACGGTGAAATTTATAAGAACCTATCTCATTACTCCGAAGTGCTTGATTACTTGGTAACACAAGGTTTCCGACGGAACGATACACTGATAGCGCTTGGTGGCGGGGTCGTTGGTGATTTGGGCGGATTTGTTGCCGCTAGTTATCAGCGTGGTATGGGATTTATTCAGGTTCCAACGAGTTTACTGGCTCAGGTTGATTCATCTGTTGGAGGAAAAACGGCAGTTAACCATCCACTTGGTAAAAATATGATAGGGGCTTTTTATCAACCGCTAGCTGTCATCATTGATACGAATACACTCGACTCATTACCAGAAAAAGAATTCGTTTCGGGTCTCGCAGAAGTCGCAAAATATGCAATGCTCGGTGCTAATGAAGTCAACAAGCTATTAACGGAAGATACCGCTGCGGTCTTGGCGAGAGACAAAACGAAACTAGCAGATTTGATTTACTATAGTTGTGCGAAAAAGGCTCAAGTAGTTGCAGAAGATGAAGAAGAGAAAGGAAATCGAGCGCTGTTAAATTTGGGACATACATTCGGTCACGCGTTAGAGCGATTGACAGATTATAAACGCTATTTACACGGCGAAGCGGTCGCAATTGGCATACACATAGCGATCAACTTATCACTTGAAAAAACATTGATTGCGCCAAAAACTGCAGAACTTTATAGAAACTTGCTTAATAAGCTTGGATTGCCTGACAAAGCTGAGATTGTAGCGAACACTGGCGATTTTCTGGAAGCAATGAAGCTCGATAAAAAGAATGTTAGTGACAAATATCGATTAGTTTTACCCACCGATAGCGCATGTGTTATTGTTGAGGAAGATGATATTGAGATGATGGGACGGGCAATTACTCAACAATTAGTGGCAGCCTAATTAAATTCAGTGCGTCACTGCATTTGTTGTATTTAAAAGTAAGTTTAACTCCGAACTTAACGAACTCATAATTAGCGGTATTTAGAGATACCATGCAGCTAATCGTATTGTGTTTACAGCAGGTCTATTTAAGTTAAGGTGCTGTTATTTAAAATGGTAGAAGTCGCCGGAGATTGCAAAAAATAAACTAAAATAATAACAACAGGTGGGCAACATTGAGTTATGTAACTATACATAAGAGTCAGCTGTTAGACTCCCTGGAAAACCAGATCCTTTACGCTGATTTGGCTTGCGTCATCATTGGCCAAAAAGGAATTGGCAAATCATTTTTTCTAGAACAAATTCATTCGAGAGTTTCCGGACAGGTTTCTCTTTCCCAAATCGAAGCCGAGTCAGTGATGACTCAGGCGCAGTTAGAGAAATCCATTAGCCTTCAATTAGGTTTGAGCTGGCAAGAATCTGAAGAGTCATTGCTCGATAAAATCGCAGCTAGTCTTGAGCAACGTGTTCTTCTCACCATTGATAATGCACATTTGTTAGACCAATCATGTTTAGATTTTTTGATGGGGCTTGCAACTCGCCAATTAGCTGCAAAACAAACACTTCTATATATGGTGCTTACCGGAGAATCTGATTTAGCTGAAAAGCTAAACGATACGCCAAGTTTAAAGTACGATCCGAATATTTGCGTTGTATTTGAGTTAAAGCCGATTGAAGAGCAGGAAACCAAGTTTTTGATCGCGCAATTTCAGTCTATTGATCCTGGCACCGCAGAGGCTTTATATGATGAGCAGAAATTGCAGTATTTCTGGCAATTAAGCAAAGGTATTCCCGGGGATTTAAAGTATCAACTTACCCGCTGGTTAGAACAGACTGAAGTTAAGACGAAGCCAGAAAAAGAGCTGTCGTCTATTAAGAAATATTCACTTTCAGCAGTTTATGTTGTGTTGGCGGTAACGCTAGTTTTTGCGCTTATTTACCAGGATGAAATAAATCAGATGATAACGCCTGACACGGCGAATCAAAAAACAGCTTCGAGTAAGTCTGAACAGGCACTTAACTCGAATTCAAAGGAGCCTCAGTCCGATAAGGAATATGGTGGAATAGAGCAAGCAGCAACTAATAAGTCTGAGTCACAACAAGGGGATTTGGCTGATAGTACTGAAGATAAGTCTCAAAATAGAAAAAGTAAACTTCCAACAGAGGAAGAAGGTTTGTTGAGAAACCCTGATCCGAAACAAGAGCCAGCTAAGGAAACTGAATCTGGCGAAATTGCGAAAAAGACATCTGTGGTTAATACCACGAAAATCGGTAGTAAAGATGAGTCGTCGGGGACAGATACTTCAAAGTCTGAAGTTTCTCAAAATAAATCTGAAAATCAAGCTGGTGTTGCCGAGGTTGAAAAGAAAAAATCACTACCTGCATCTTCCATAAGTGATGATGAGCGAAAGTTGATGGGGATGGATGATGCTCGATTTACCTTACAATGGATTGGCGTCAGCAAGTTAGAAGCTGCAGAGAATTTCAGACAACAACACCCGCTTAAAGAAAGCATGCTCATTTTTAGAAGAAATCAATCGACGGGAATCCTCTACCTGATTGTTAGCGGGCAGTTTAACTCTCGAATCGATGCTGATAACGCAAAAGCTGTTTACCTCAAGCGAGGCTATTCTGGTAAACCCTGGGTTAAATCATTGAAAGCCGTTAAGCAGGAAATAGCCGCAAAAGGTTAAGTTTTTTAGGTGATACCAATAATCAAAAGTACGATTTCATAGAGATATTCCAGCTCCTGTTAACCTCAATCATTTTAAATTTCCGGCCGCTAAGGTAAAATTGCGCGCATTAATCCTATATCCGGCATTACTCAATGTTAAAGAATGATCGTTATTTAAGAGCGGCTTTGTCTCAGCCTGTTGATAAAACTCCCGTATGGATGATGCGCCAGGCAGGCAGGTATTTACCTGAGTATCGAGAAATTCGGGCGAAAGCGGGTGATTTTATGAGTTTGTGTACAAATCCCGAACTTGCTTGTGAAGTGACGCTACAACCATTGAGAAGATATGAACTGGATGCCGCAATTTTGTTTTCCGACATCCTCACTATTCCCGATGCAATGGGGTTAGGGTTGTACTTCAAAACTGGTGAGGGTCCTGCATTTCAAAAGCCTGTCAGGTCAAAGTCAGATGTGGAGAACCTTTTTGTTCCTGACATTTTCAAAGAGCTGGGTTATGTCACCGATGCTGTGAGCTTAATTCGCAAAGAGCTTGATGGAAAGGTGCCGCTCATTGGTTTTTCGGGCAGCCCGTGGACCCTGGCTACATATATGGTAGAAGGTGGAACGACTAAGAACTTTGGACTGATTAAGGGAATGATGTTTGAGCAACCACAACTCATGCATCAGTTGCTTGAGACGCTCGCGCAGTCGGTTACAGCCTATCTAAATGCCCAAATAGAATCAGGTGCGCAAGCCGTCATGATTTTTGATACCTGGGGCGGTGTTTTATCAACTCAGAACTATCAAGGTTTTTCACTTAACTACATGCAGCAAATTATCAGTGGTCTTAAGCGTACTCACGATGGAAACCAGATCCCGGTCACTATGTTTACGAAAGGCGGTGCTGGGTGGCTTGAGCAGATGGTTGAGAGTGGAGCAGATTGTCTCGGGTTAGATTGGACTGTCGATATTGACCAGGCCAGGGCCAGGGTCGGCGATAAAGTCGCGCTACAGGGTAATATGGATCCTTGTGTGCTTTATTCGAATCCACAACGAATAAAAGAAGAAGTTGCTGATATTTTGGCTAAATTTGGCAATGGCTGTGGTCATGTTTTCAACTTGGGACACGGAATACATCCGACAATTGAACCTGAAAACGTGAAAGCGTATGTTGATGCTGTCCATCAGCTAAGTGAACAATATCACGATTGAACTTTGAGTTGAGTAATGGAGATTTCAAAGGACTAGAAGCTAATTAATTGAACTCTTAAAACAAAAACGGCCACTTTCAAAGTGGCCGTTTTCCATTTTGTGGGATTAAACTTTATTGAACAACAATGCTAATGCTATTGTTCGTTGTAATCAGTCCGCTAGGTGTAGTGACTTCAACTAATAAAGTACCATTACCAGGTTGAGTTTCCCCTTTGACTGTCACTGAAAACGATGCGCTACCGTTGTGGTTATCATTAGGCCAGGTAAAAGTGTTAGTTCCCTGAACTGAACCTTTAGTTGCAGTAAATTTTACTGTAGTTCCAGCCGGCATCGGTTGGTTGTGCAAGTCACCGACGATTATGGTTGCAGAGCCTGAACTGTCTCCTTGTAAATTGATGATGCTATCATCGCTGTCATTAGTATTGGTTGCGCCATTGTCATCAACCGGGAAGTCGATGGTCTTATCAATAGTAAAGTTAGCGCCGCTGCCAGACATAACCAAAACAAGTGATGCTCTGACATTGAGAGATTTTTCGCTTGAACAGCCAGCGTGAGCTGGAATAGAGCAGAGTACGCCGTTATACAAGCCATCTTTTTGAGTAAAAGCACTATCATTATTAAAATCAACAAAGGTCTCTAATTCACCACCAGTCTGACCTCCACCTGCGGGGTTATATACAGAATCCTCGTTATGGTCAACGAAAGCTTCATCCAAATCATATGGAAGGCCGCTAATGTTGGTTCCGCCGAAGGCTGTCATCTCATTAGCGTCAAATCGGCCGTTTCCGTTTAAGTCTGGGAATGATTCTTCACCAATTGCGGTCGCGATTATTGTCGCACGTCCACCGAATTTCTGGCCCATATTATTGACAAGTGTTGGAGTAATTCCATTAGCTGCGAGAGTTTGTCCCTCTGGGCGTGGGTTTTGACTTGTCCACTTCACAGAGCACGCACCATTGGTTGTTGTACATGAAGATTCGATTGAACCTCCTTCAGTAGTGAAAGAGACTGCGGTTCCATCTGGAACTGGGTTATTAAACGCGTCTGACAATCGTGCGGTGATATCAACTTCTGTCCCGTCAATATCCCATCCTTCCGCATTTAGTGTTGCAGCTGAAAGGCTGAAGCTATCTTGATCTGGAATGCCTGTAGAAACAACCAAATTACTCGATTGAGTCGAGATTAGTGGCGAGCTACTATCAATAGAAGCTGTAACTCTCACAGTTGTTGCCACTGTACCTGAGTTGATAACTGTCTGCGCTAAGCCTTGAGCATTTGTTGTCGCAGAAGCTGGATTGATATTGAGCCCGCCAACGTTGGTATTTAATGCGAAATTAACAAGTTGCCCGTTAACTGGGTTACCGTTAGTGTCTCTGACTCTAAATACAACGGTTGAACTCTCTGATCCACCAAGTCCACCTGCGCCTAAGATAGCAATATTTTCAGGTGTGGCAGAAACAAATTCGATACTACCAACATCTGCTGCCAGAACATTCACTGTGCCTGACGCAGTTAAGTTTATTCCGCCTGCATTAGCAGTCACACTAATGGCATCGTTACCAACACAACCTTGAGCCAGGTATGTACTTGATGCAACACCGTTTACTGTTGTGATAGGAGAACTTAATGTTGCTGTAGCAGGTGTAGAACCTGTGCAAGGTGACGAGAAATTAACATCAACAGGCTCGGTAAAAGGCTGGCCATTTTCATCAACAATAGAAACTGATACGGTTGTGGTTCCACCTGCTGAAATTTGCGCTGTGCCGATCTCCGCTACATTCTCAACAAATGGTGTTCCGCTACCCATTCTCAGGTTGGTCGCACCAACAGCGAATACAAATTGGGCAGTTTCTCCACTCGATACGCTTGCCGTAATTGTACCGGCACCAAGGTCGGTATCTGCAACAATATCGACGGTTGCCTGATTGTTACCATCGGTAATAGCGGTTGGAACTGGAATTGAACCTATGGTGGTTGCAAATGTTACGATTTGAGGAGATGTGTTTCCGGTCAATGTCGCCACAATTCTGCCTGGATTAGTCGAAGTAATTGTGGTTGTATCTTGCCCGGAAGACGCTGAAACTAAATTAAGAGCGATGGAAATATTTGAGCCGCTACCACCGCCAGTTGAACCATCTCCAGCAGTTTCGAAAGCTATGGTGCCGCTTTCGCCGCTTGATATTGAAGCGCGTATCTCTGATGCACCAGCAGTTGTTCCTGCTAATACTTCAACCGAGGCCTGTCCACTAGCGTCTGTTATCGCTGTTCCAGAAGCTGGATTAAATGCACCAAGAGTCGAAGTGAAAGTCACTACTGTGCCTTGCACTGCACCAGTGGAACTATTAGTGACAGTTGCTGTAACGGTAGCTGGATTTGCAGCAGTTACATTAGTGTTAGAAATCGACAAAGTAACCGTCGTTGTGTTTGTTGTTCCTGTCCCCGTTCCGGTTCCAGTATCGGTTGTTTCGTTAAAACCACCGCCACCACCACAGGCTGTAATTGTTGCCAAAATGGTGAAAGTTGCTAATAAATATAACTTTTTAAGCGGTGAGGATGCCATTTGTAACCAATCCATCACTTGGGTCTCCTGTTACCTGACGACGCAGGAAGCGCTAAGCTTTAAATTAAACTGAAAAAAACTGGTATTCATGTTGATGTAAAGAGCCTACCTAATCAGAGCTCATTTTACAATGATATTTGATTAAAAACATACTAAAAACAAGGAGTTCTCAAACAAAGTTAGTCTAATTTCTAGAAAAAACCAAGTAACTGGTTCTCATTTCATAGGGGTTAGAATTGTGATCGTAACTTTTTGTCTTGCTAAAGTGCCTCCTATTCGATACTAATTGTATGCATTTTTCAGGAAATCTGTTGGATAAATTCGACAAAATTCAACAAAAAGCGATAAATGGTAACTCAAGGTTTTGTCAGTAGTTTTTACTCAAAGAGGTTGATTTAGTTAACAATGATGTTCGATTCCCCGTTTAGACCCGGCTGGTGGATTAAAAACAGACATATGCAGACAATTTGGGGAGCCGTGTTTAGAAGTCTGCCCCGGTTACCGCAAATGCGGCGTATGCGGTTGGAACTGAATGATGGTGATTTTATTGATGTTGACATCCATGAAAGAGCCGGTGCCGAGTCAGTATTAATACTCCATGGTTTAGAAGGATCGATTGATTCTCATTACATGAGGGGGATAGTGTCAACATTGGCAAAATCGGGTAAACAAGTCGCAGTTATGCACTTTCGGGGATGTAGTGGCGAAAGTAACCGCTTACTAAGTAGCTATCACAGTGGTATTAGTGATGATCTTCAGTTAGTCATCGAACTTCTCACTGATAGAAAAATTTCGGTAGATTACCTGGTTGGCTTCTCGTTGGGTGGAAATGTGCTACTGAAGTGGCTCGGAGAAAACCACCAAAAACACTCAGTGAGGGCTGCAGCGGCGGTCTCGGTACCGATGTTACTTAATGAGTGTGCAAATGCGATTGATCAGGGATTTTCCAAGGTTTACTCAGGACGACTGCTTAAAACACTAAAAGAGAAAACTCGGCAGAAAAAGCAGGTTTTTAATGGTGCTGTTTCTCTGGATATGAATGAAATAAAAAAACTGAATTCATTTTGGGAATTTGACCATAAGGTCACGGCACCGTTGCACGGGTTTAATGGTGCTTCAGATTATTATTCGAAAGCTTCCAGTCGCCAGTTTTTGAAATCAATTAGCATTCCCACCTTAATTATCCACGCGAAAGATGATCCATTTATGAATGAGAAAGTTATTCCTGAAGCTGACGAGCTTTCATCAAGTGTGCAATTTGAGCTAAGTGCTAACGGTGGACATGTCGGCTTTGTGAGTGGGAGATGGCCGTGGCGGGCTGAGTACTATCTTGAACGCCGAATTTCTACATTTATCGATGATTACGCTAAGAGCTAGGTGCCCTGGATTAGTGTGACTAGACCTGGGTTACTAGATTAAAGTATTCTCGATATTGATTGCTGGTAGCCACTGAAAAACAGGGTAAATGATGAAAAGAAGACAGTTTTTCAAATCTCTGATGGGAACAAGTGTATTGATGCTGGGCGGGGTGTCGGCCTTTCAGTGGTATCAACAATCCTCAATTGAATACTCTAATCATGTAAAGACTGAATTTTTAACCGCTGACGATCAGGTGGTTTTGTCCGTTTTAATTCCCATTATTGCAGGTGATTTACCACAGGCGCCAAACATTGAGACGACAATACTCAATGTTGATGAGGCGATTCTTCAGCTTCCATTGCGTACACAAGCTGAATTGCGAGAGCTTTTTGACCTTTTATCTACAGGAGTAAGCCGTTTGTTACTTGCCGGGGTCTGGTTAAATTGGCAGAAAGCGGGATCACAACATGTCATAGACTTTCTTGATGATTGGCGAGAACATAGTTTGTCATTGTTACAGCAAGCCTATATTGGGCTGCGCTTGTTGGTGGTTGGCAGTATTTATGCTGAGCCTGACCATTGGGCGGCAATTGGCTACCCTGGACCGTATCCTATCAATCAATAACGATAATAAATACATCGATAATCCACAACAGGAGTCATTAGCGCCTTGACTATTGCATATCCGAACACATTCGATTATTCGAATGAAACGCCTGCTACAGAAATGGAGTGTGATGTAGTCATTGTCGGTACAGGCGCGGGCGGTGGTATTGCCGCTGAAATACTGAGCCGATCAGGATTAAAAGTAGTCATGGTTGAAGAAGGACCTCTCAAAACTTCCGCTGATTTTAAAATGCAGGAAAAACAGGCTTACGCAGATTTATACCAGGAGGTTGCAGGAAGACAAACGATAGATAAGTCGATCCAGATTTTACAGGGAAGATGTGTGGGCGGTTCAACAACGGTTAATTGGACTTCTAGTTTTCGAACCCCGGAAAGAACGCTTTCATACTGGAAAGAGCGCTTTGGTATCAAGGGGTTGTCATCGTCGGAATTGAAACCTTGGTTTCAATGGGTTGAGCAGCGACTTAATATTGCTCCGTGGTCAATTCCTCCCAATCAGAATAACCAACTTCTTGCCGATGGGTTACGCAAGTTAGGGTGGGAATATAATGTCATTCCGAGGAACGTCAGTGGGTGTGCCAATCTCGGATATTGCGGGATGGGGTGTCCCATTAATGCGAAACAATCGATGTTGGTTAGTTGCATACCAATGGCGCTTTCGTTGGGGTCGCAACTAATTGCAAGAGCCCGCGCGGAGCAAATACTGGTTGAAAAAGAACAAGTTCGAGGTGTCATGTTGTCCAGTGTTGATAATCGTGGCCAAGTCAAACAAAAAAATGTCACATTCATAAGAGCCAGGCAAGTCATTCTTGCCGCTGGTGCGATTGGTTCGCCCGCTATTTTATTACGGAGTGGTCTGCAGAAAGCTAACCCTTTGGTTGGAAAGAGAACTTTTTTGCACCCGGTGACGGCAACCATTGGTCTCATGTCAGAAAAGGTCAATGGTTTTTACGGCGCGCCCCAAAGCATTTATAGCGATGAGTTTTTATGGCGAGATGGCGTAACTGGCGAAATGGGTTATAAACTTGAAGTGCCACCTTTGCATCCTTTGTTAGCTTCAACATTATTGAGACACCATGGCGAAAAACATTTTCAATTAATGCAGAATTTTGCTTTTTACCAGGCTAACCTGGCGTTATTAAGAGATGGTTTCAATGACTTGAGTATCGGAGGGGAGGTCAAGTTGGATAAATATGACTATCCGCAACTTGATTACTCGCCGAACGAAATTTTGTGGCGAGGAATTCGTCATGCAACCCTATCGATGGCTGAAGTTCAATTTGCCGCTGGTGCTAAAAAAGTGATCCCCCTTCATATGGATGCTACTTTTTATTCGACGTTAAAGAGAGCTCGTGACGCGATTATGAACTTGCCTGCAAAAGCGCTTCGCTGGCAAATAATGAGTGCCCATGTAATGGGGGGATGTGCTATGGGAAGTGATGCCAGCGAGTCTGTGTGTAATAGCAAAGGGCAACTTCGCGGATTGGATAATTTATCAATATTAGACGGCTCTATATTCCCGACCAGCCTTGGTGTTAACCCGCAATTGAGCATTTATGCAATTGTCGCTAAACTGGTAGCTCAACTTGCACAGAAACTTGGTGGCAACCTGCCTCAGGATCTCAAGGCATTATGAGTTTAAACTGAGTTTGTCTGATCGATTCGATGACAGATACCATTCGACACTACAACAGAGTAATTTATGGCGAAAATCGTTCTATATCCGGGGACCTTTGATCCGATAACTAATGGGCATCTTGATTTAATCGAGCGTGCTTCGAGGCTTTTTGACAAAGTGATAGTAGCGGTTGCTCGGAGTCGAGGCAAAAATCCGCTATTCACAGTGGAGCAGCGAGTTGAACTGGTTGAATTGGTTGTTGAGAATATTCCCAATGTTGAAGTTTGTGGATTTTCCGGGTTGTTAGTTGATTTAGCTAAACAAAAAAAGGCCAATGTCATGTTGCGGGGTTTACGAGCGGTATCTGATTTTGAATACGAATTTCAGCTAGCCAACATGAATCGGCGTTTAGCCCCTGAACTGGAAAGCTTATTTCTTACGCCTGCAGAACAATTTTCTTTTATATCATCGACTTTGGTAAGAGAAATTGCTGCGTTAGGTGGAAACGTCAATGAGTTTGTTCCTGCGCAAGTCCAATCAGCGCTTGAAGAGCGCTTTAAGGCGGACTGAAAAAACCTTTTAATTATTTGTCATGTTTTTGTGCTGGTGTACAATAAGCGCCCAAATTAGTACTGTAGAGAAATATTTATGTCACTGATAATCACCGACGAATGTATTAATTGTGATGTTTGTGAACCGGAATGCCCCAACGAAGCGATTTCTCAAGGGGAAGAAATTTACGAAATTGATAAGGACAAATGTACCGAATGTGTCGGGCACTACGATGAGCCTCAATGTCAACAGGTTTGTCCAGTTGATTGTATTCCATTTAATGAAAATAATCGAGAAACCCGCGAACAGCTGATTTTTAAGTATGAAAAGCTGACCGGTGACACATTTGTTGAATAGCAACATTTTTACGCTATGATCAGTCATTTGGGCTGATTGCGGGCTAGACTTATCGACTTTCACTCGTTATAGTTAGGCCAGCTTTGAGTTTTCTATAAAAATAACAAAGAAATCAAAATAACGAAGCTATTCACGTTGGACTCCCGTTGATATCTTGTCAGATGAATGGTTAATTAGAGTAAAGTCGAGCGAATAGTAGCCCTGTTTCGGACAGAAAGTCGTTAATAAAAGAAGTCAGAACAATAAGTTGTTTGAAAAAATAGCTTTGAAAATTGAGCAATCTTAATATCTTAGAAAAACGTTAATACGAGAGAAAAGCAACTTATCTCTCGATGCTTTAAATAGGATTAAATATGCGTAGACAAAGAAAACACTACGAAGATGAAACTGAAGTAGACATGACACCGATGCTCGACATCGTTTTTATTATGTTGATCTTCTTTATTGTAACAACTTCGTTCGTTAAAGAAGATGGAATTGTGTTAAATCGACCGGCTGCAAACCCACCCGATAATCCTGAGCCACAAAAGAATAGACCAATTGTTATCGCAATTAGCGACAGTAGTGAGATTACAATTGGAGGTCGTCTGGTTGATGTTAATGCGGTTCGTGCGAATGTTGAAACTGCCAGAGCGAAAGCACCTAATGCGTTAGTGATCGTTCAAGCCCATGAATCTGCCAAGACCGGCGTTGTGGTTAGCTCTGTTGACCAAGCTCGTTTGGCTGGGGCTGACAAAGTGACAGTTGTAAAACCTGCGAAATAACAGGTAAAAGACGACTAAAAGGCGGCTATTTCAGTCGCCTTTTTTGTGCCCAGTGCAAATGTCTGCGGCTATTGTGCGCTCTGCGCGTATTCATCAATCAATATTTTAAGTGAGCAAGTATTTCGATGAGTAAGGTTTTTGGTATTATCGCCCTCGCGTTAGTTGCCTATTATTGGGCTTATACGCAAAAATTGAAGCAGCTAGCAGTCAGTGCGGGCCGCCAGCGTTGCCAAAAAGCGGGGGTGCAATTTCTTGACCATACTGTGGTACAAAATGGATTAAAGTTAAACAAGGGAGCAAATGGTCGCTGGGGAATTTATCGCGAATATATATTTGATTTCACTTCGACTGGAGAGCAACGATACCAGGGGAAGATTCTGTTGCTTGGTCAGCATATCGTTTCAACCGAATTGGAGCCCTTCTCAATTAATTGATTAATGTTGTGACAATCGCAGTATGATGACTCAATCTATACTCGCCTGTCTCTAAATCCCACTATAGCTGCGAGCAATTGTTCAACGGTTGATGTGATTGTTTTTCTCGGACTTTTGCCGATTTATCATTTCTTTTATTAATTCAGTTGGGCGAAGGTCTGTAATGGGTGTCTCCATTAGGTCAGTCTGGTATATTACGGCTAAATACTAATAACGGTTTCGCTATTTTATGGAGCAACCTGATTGTTTGCAGGTCAATAACCTGACATTTTCCGTTGGCGACAAAATGCTTCTCAACGGCTTGTCTTTTGAGGTAGTTAGCGGTAAAAAAGTAGCTTTGTTAGGTCTTAATGGCGCTGGAAAATCTTGTTTGATACGCACCCTGACAGGGGAGTTTAAAGCTGAAAAAGGCGAAATTAGCTTTCAGTCTCTCAGGCCAACCGAGAAAGCCTTTAAGGATAAACTTGGGTATCAAGCATCAGGAATGCTAGCGTTGCCAAACCTGTCGTGTCGAGAGTACCTGACTTTCTGTTGCTCGTTAAAAAGCTCGCTGAGTGGTGATAATCAACACCATTATATTGAGTTGGTGTCAGAACAATGGAACTTAACAGAGAACATGGATATCCCACTGACAAAGCTATCACAAGGCAATCTGCAAAAACTTTTTGTTGCTCAAGCTTTTCTGGGTAACCCAGAATATATCATTCTTGATGAGCCGAGCCAGGCGCTTGATCCTATTGAGCAGCAGAGATTTATTGATAATCTCAACAAACTTTCTTACTTTCGATTGTGTTTGTTTTCATCCCATCATGTCAATGAAGCTGTGCGAGCCGCAGACAGCGTTATGATGCTACATCATGGTCGCTTGATCGCAATACTTGATTTGCATTCGAGCGACGAGTTTTGGTTAGTGACTAAGTTATCCGAGGCAGAAATTCTTGAATTGTTTTCTGAGGACTCTAATATTTCTGTTTATCCCCAATCAATTAAAAACCTTGTGAAGTTTGAGCAGATAGATATCGCTCAATGGCAATTACTTGTCAAAAGATTATCTGATGTCGATCCCTCTATGGTTGAACTTGGTTGCGGCGAAAATGCACTCATGCCCATGTTTGCTCTACTAGCAAATGAGGACATCTGACATGCACGGATTAACGAAATTTTTTATTCAATTTGTCTGGCGTAGACCTAGTTTTATTATCGGCCTGATCATTACGTTAATCGGTATAGGATTATTTGCCAGGTTAGCTTATCAGCAATTTCTCTATCTACAAGGGCAAAGTTTGAGTGGGCTTTTCGTTTTCAATGAAATCATTTTACCATTGGCCGGACTGACTATTATTTTTCAGATCATGCTCAACGTATTGAGTGGGGTGCTAATCGTTCCGACATTTCGTTCTAACCAGCAATTTTCATTATTTCAGCAAGCGTCAATTCAACCAAACCAACTATTGTGGGCCTTGTACAAAACAACGCAAGGTTTTGCGAGTTTGCCGCTGCTTTATTTTGTTGGGATTGTATTGTTACTCTCAATTCATTCACCACTGGATATTTCGCGGTTTGGAACGACACTATTAGGAATGATACTGATCCAATTGGTGATTGGTTGGTTAATTTTGGCAATTTGTATCATCGCCAGAGGAGTGTTAATTGCCATAATAATTTCGGCGGTATTTATCAGCTTATTAATTGGGCTGGAAGTCAGTCTCAAATACTTCTTTCCTGAGCTATTATGGCATGGTGTATTTCTTTCATTTTTTAAGTTACGTGAAGGTTCATTAGTATTAGGTGGGCTCGCAACTTACTCTGGAATGTTTATCTTAGCTGGTGGTCTTTGCAGTCTACTCATTTCAAACCATCTTGCGGCGACAAAAAAATTACCAAAGTTACTTTGTCTGGTTGGCATGGTGATCGTGTTGGCATCCGGCTTTATTCCGGGGCAGCTAGATGTTAGCCAGGATAAACGAAATAGCTTGTCTGAAAACTTGATTGAGAAGTTAAATAGCGATGCAAATTCGCTTAACGTTTTTGCTGTGGTAGATGAAGAAAGCAGTCGAGAAGAAATTGTCCGCGGCTTCGAAATTATTCGACAATTTATACCTGATAGCCAACTGAGTTTTAAATCTCGACAAGCCCTTGCTCCTGAGCTACAGCGTGCTGGAGAGTATGTGCAATTTCAATTAGGCGAATTACAACAATCTGTTGCCTATCCATTTGAGCAAGAAGTTAAGTTGGTTTTCGAATCTGCTATCCGCCAAATGTTAATTCGAAAACAGCAGTGGATTACTTTCGTAGAGGGCCATGGTGAAGCTTCTCCGCTCGGCAAAAAATCGTCCGATCTGGGAATTTTTTACCAAACGTTAAAGGATATGGGATGGCCCGTGGCGGTGCAAAGTTTAAGCAGCATGCCCGTTATTAGTGACAACACACAATTGTTGGTCGTCGCATCGAGTAAACAGCAGTGGCTTAAGTCAGAGACTGAGTTAGTGGTTAGCTATCTCAGGCAAGGCGGGAGTTTATTATTATTGCTTGACCCTGATAGCATAATACCGGCTGCAATTGAGGAGTATATTGGTATTTCACGTTTCCCTGGAACTTTGGTTGACTGGAGTGGTTATCAAAGTGGGACACCCCATCCTGCTATTGTTATTGTCAATCAGACAAGCCAACATCCAATTATGAACCAGGTGAAAAGTTTGCTTGCTTTTCCATGGAGTAGTGGTTTAAAAGCGACAGAAAATTTAAGTGATGGTGTCACTATCGAACCAATTGTAACCAGCCATAAAGGTGTTTGGACTGAGTTTGATATTGAGGCAAGTGAGTTATCGTTTGATAAAGATCAGGGCGAACTTCAACAGGTGTTTGCTTTGGCAATGACTCATTATAATGTGAAAAGTCAGCAAAAAATTATTATGGTGGGTGACAGTCACTTTGTTTCTGACTCAGCTATCAATAATTACGCGAATAAGCAGTTTGCACTTAATCTTGTGAGTTGGTTAACTAATACAAAAATAACGCAAGATACAATGAACTTGTCTTTAGATACCAGCATTGAGCCTAGTCGTTGGGGGCATTTTATGATGAACTGGGTGTTCTGTGCTATTTTCCCCGCGGTCGTTTTAATCGGTTGGTGGTTAGGTTTTGCTGCGAGAAACCGATCTGGGCTCAGGGCAAACAATGTCGAATAAAAGAAGTCGATTAACTCGTCAACAATGGCTTAATCTGATTATTATTTCGGTGAGCGCAATGTTGTTGCTGTCCGTTCTAGTTGGACGATTAATTAGTAATTCGACTGTCGATTCTGCGAGCCCAAGCCAGGTTCCACGGTTAACTGAAATTGATTTTGGTGATATTCAATTGCGTTTTGTTAGCGAAAGCTGGCAAGTTGTTTCAAGTAAGAAAATTTCTATACAACAGGCCAAAATTATCGGCGAGAACTGGCAAGCGCTTTTGCTAAGCCGTTCACAACCACTAAAAAGCGGCGTGCCGGGGGGGAAGACTGTGCTACTTTATTTGTCAACGCTTAATCAGCCGGTTGTCAGCAAAGTGAGTTATTCAGATAAACAAATGCTGGTTACTTTTGCCAGTACCTCGCAGCAGTTTTCAATACCTTACTCTGAGCGAATTAATTATATGCCAGAATTAAGCAATCAAAAATAAACAGAGAATAATTTATGCCTGAATTACCTGAAGTAGAAACCAGTTGCCGTGGTATTGAGCCTTTTTGTGTTGACCAGCAAATTACTCGGATCAAAGTCCGACAGCCGAAATTAAGGTGGCCGGTCGACGCTGATCTTGCTAGAAAGTTAAAAGGAAAAACAATTTTAAAGGTAGAACGGCGCGGAAAGTATATGTTACTTCAAACTGGGCGTGCTGCGCTAATGATTCATCTCGGTATGTCGGGCAGCCTGAGGATAGTTGAATCTTCGGTTGAAGCGGCTAAACATGATCATATTGATGTGCATTTATCAAATGGTAAAATTATTCGCTACAACGATCCCCGACGTTTCGGCAGTTTTATCTATAATACGGAAGGAAATGCTCACCCGTTATTAAACAAACTGGGGGTCGAGCCGTTGTCTGCTGACTTCAACAGTGATTATCTTTACGCTGTGTGTCAACAGCGTAAAGTATCGATTAAGACCCTTATTATGAATAGTAACATTGTGGTGGGAGTCGGTAATATTTACGCTCAAGAATCGCTTTTTATGAGCTCGATTAATCCAAAAAAAGCAGCTAACAAAATATCCAGAAAGCGAATTGAGAGTTTAGTCGTTGCCATTAAACATGTATTAGCCGAGGCGATAAAGGCAGGTGGAAGCAGCTTAAAAGATTTTACTTCTGCTGAAGGCAAACCGGGTTATTTTCAACATGCCCATCAGGTTTATGGGAGAGGCGGCGAAGCTTGTAATCAATGCGGTACCACTCTCAAACAAATAGTCATTAGCCAGAGGTCAACAGTTTATTGTGGAAACTGTCAACGATAGAGTGCCTGAAAAACAGATTGTGCTTTGCGGTCAGGGGCGAATTGGCAGACAGCTGGCCGCGAAACTTAAAGCGTTAAACATCCAATTTAGCTTAGCGAGGCTCGATCAAAATAAGGGATTGATTCCAGCTATCGGAGAGCTACCTCGGAGTCTCAAGTTGCTCGTTATTTGTATTGCGCCTGGGAGAAGTCAAAATAACGAACCCCGATGGTATTGGGATAAAATATTGAGTGGACTGAATACTCAGCTTAGTGCCGGAAAGTTAATCGTTGATAACATTATTCTCGTTTCTTCAACTAGAGTGTACGATGGAATTGAGCGTGGGATTGTCACCGCGCAGACTCCGGCAAAAGGCGTTACGCAAAAAGCTAAACAGCTGATTGCTGCCGAGAAACAATTGTTTGAGTTTCGCGCCAGTGTAAGGGTATTACGTTGTGGCGGCCTTTATGGTGATGCGTATCCGACATACACACCTATAATGCTTAAGGCTGCAGATAAGCCACGTTTTGGAATAGACTCAATTCAAGTCGTTAATCGATTAGTAGAACTAACTCTGTTGGTGCTTACAGGGGATTTCTTGCCAGGTATTGAGGTGTTAACTGACGGTAAGGTCTATTTTGAAGGGGAGTGCTACGATGCGTCTTGTCATGGCGTTGCTGTCAAACAGTTGTCACTAAAATCGAAAGTGTTGATATCCTCAGCTCATAATCATAGTTCTTCCTGATATCGCTGAATCAAATTAGATTTTTAAAAGGGTTGAGATGTTAAAAATCAAAATTGGTGCAGGGAAAGACAGTACTATGAAAAGTAACGATAGAAAGATTTGAGAAACTCTTAAGGCTAAATCGGAAAACTAAAAAGCCCAGCAATTGCCAGGCTTTTTAAGGCTACTCGGTACACGAGGGGTAAAACCAAATGATTATTTGATTTTAGCTTCCTTGTACATCACGTGCTTGCGAACAACTGGATCGTACTTTTTGAACTCAAGTTTGTGAGGAGTGTTCTTTTTGTTTTTGTCTGTGGTATAGAAATGGCCTGTACCAGCAGAAGAAACTAGTTTGATTTTATCACGCATGGTTTAAGTCCTCTTATACCTTTTCGCCGCGTTGGCGAATGGATTCTAATACTGCATCGATGCCTTTCTTATCGATGATACGCATACCTTTAGCAGAAACGCGTAGTTTTACAAAACGGTTTTCACTTTCAACCCAAAAACGGTGGCTGTGAAGATTTGGCAAAAAACGACGTCTGGTGCGGTTTTTTGCATGAGATACATTGTTTCCTGTTACTGGTCTTTTGCCGGTAACCTGACATACTCGTGACATTGCATTAGCCTCTTTAAATTCTGTACATAGCGGCGAAATCTTGTATTCAGTACGAACTGCCTGCCTTCCTGCCGCGGAAAGGGCGCACTTTATACCAAATACGCGCGAATAATACAACAATTTGCTCAGAAAATTACCAATTCATGGCTTAATTTAGGCCTGTTAGGTAGCGTTAAACAATATTTGTTAATTTTCTATATGTTTTGTTTATCAAATATGGCCTTGTTCAGCCATTGAAATTACTTGGTGTGACGCAACAATTAAATGGTCTAACACCCTGATATCAACCAGGCTGAGCGCTTTTTTCAGGCAGTGCGTGATATCGATATCTGAGACACTGGCTTCCGCTAAACCTGAGGGATGATTGTGGCTCATTATAATCGCTGCGGCGTTCAGTGAAAGCGCTCGTTGTAGAATAACTCTAGGATGTACTGTGGACGCATTGATTGTGCCGAAAAATAGCTCTTCGAATGCTAGTATTCTGTGTTGATTATCTAGAAATAATACTGCAAAAACTTCATTGGAATATCTCATTAGCCGACTTTGAACAAAAGCTTTTACTTGCGTTGGATTTTGAATCACATCACTATGAGTTAATTCTTCTGCGAGGTGGCGTTGGCTCATTTCCATGCAAGCCTGCAGTTGGACGTACTTAGCTTCTCCGAGCCCCTTAATTTGGCAAAAACTTTCGAGATTGGCGGCAAATAGTTTTTTGAGCCCACCGAAGTGCTGAATAATATCTCTGGCGAGCTCAATAACATTTTTACCCCGGGTGCCGGTTCTTAAAAAGATGGCAAGCAACTCCGCGTCACTGAGTGCTTGAGGACCTCTATGCAATAATTTTTCCCTGGGGCGTTCTTGTGCTGGCCATTGGTTGATAGGGCTCATGACATTTCCTTATCTGCCTTTGTTAAAAGTTTGTTAAAAGCGTTTATTAAAACTAATAACTTTTATTGGAACCGATAACTCGTTAAATCTGATGAAATTTTATTCAGAAAGTAACTTTTAATTCTGACGCAATAATGAATTAGCATTATTTTAAAGTCTGTAGGATAGTTATGATAAAAAGAGTGAGAAATAACTTAAAAGGTTTGCTATGATTCAGGTTAGTGAGTATTTAGTTCGCCTTGGGCGCTGTTAACAAGTAATTCTCAAGGAATAAACAGTTTGTCTGAAAAAGCTTCTCCCCCACCTAAAAAAAAACTGGTATTAGGGATCTCTGGCGGTATCGCTGCTTATAAGTGCGCTGATTTAGTACGCCGATTAACTGAACGCAACTTTGAAGTAAGAGTAGTGTTGACGCCTGCTGCCACAAATTTTATAACACCGATGACATTACAAGCGGTGTCTGGCAACCCTGTGCATCAGGATTTATTTGATCCAGAAATGGAAGCTGCGATGGGACATATCGAGTTAGCAAAATGGGCTGACTATATTCTAATCGCTCCGGCAACCGCGAATACTTTAGCTAAATTAGTGCATGGTGAGGGTGACAATTTACTGACCACCGTTGTGTTAGCATCGCAGGCTCAGCTGGTTGTTGCCCCGGCGATGAATCAGCAAATGTGGGCAAATCAAACAACGCAAATAAACATTGAACAATTAAGGCAGCGAGGTGTAGCGGTATTGGGGCCTGGAACAGGCGAACAAGCCTGTGGTGATGTGGGGGCCGGTAGAATGTTAGAACCTCTCGATATCGCATTAAAACTAGAATCTATGACAACACAAGAAAAAAAACTGACTGAAAAAAGAGTTGTGATAACTGCAGGTCCAACCGTTGAAGCGATCGATCCCGTTAGATATATATCTAACCACAGTTCAGGAAAGATGGCTTTTGCGTTAGCTAAAGCTGCAAAAAAAGCTGGCGCTGAAGTAGAAATTGTTTCTGGCCCGGTTAATTTAGCTGATCCTGCGGGGGTTACCGTTAATCACGTAACAAGTGCAGCACAAATGTTTGAACAAGTTAAACTAGCGGTCAAAAATTGCGATATTTTTATCGGTTGTGCGGCGGTTGCGGATTACACGCCGGTGAAAGTTAGTTGCCAAAAAATCAAGAAAAATGATGAACAAATGACATTAGAACTTAAGCGAAATCCTGATATCCTTGCGTGGGTGGCTGAGCAGGAAGATAGGCCTTTTGTCGTTGGTTTTGCCGCGGAAAGCCAGTCATTAAAAGAGTTTGCTACTAAGAAGTTGCATAAGAAAAAGCTTGATATGATTTGTGCGAATGACATTAGTTGTGAAGGGCTGGGGTTTAATAGTGATGATAACCAGCTTTTATTATTGGATAAAAAAGGCAATGAAGAGTTACTTGATGTTGCTTCGAAAGAAGTGTTGGCTTGTAAAATAATTAATCAAATTGTCGCTAGAATTTAACAAATTTGGGGTAGTAACCGCTAAGGGCACTAATGGAGACTCAAGGTGAAAATTAATAAAGAGAAAGAAAAACAAAAAAAGGTAAAACCGAAACAGGAAGCCAATACACTGTTATCCTACTCGCTGCCTTACTTGACTCTATGCATATTAACAATCATTTTTGTTGCTGTTGTTCAGTATTACTCCGTGGTTATTCACCCTGCAGAAGACCGTAATCGAACTTTTGTTAATGTGACTATGACGTCATATATGGAGTTGGTGTTGAGCCGACTCGATAGTATTAGTATATCAGCTCAATCAATTTTAAAAGATCCAAACGCAAAGCAAATTTTGCGTACTGCTACTCCCGAACAATTGAAACAAATGGAAGAAAACTTACAACAACGCCTAACGGATGTTGTTGGAGTACGAATTTTAGATAGCGATATTCATGATGTCGATCCGCAGTCAAAACCAGTTATCACTAATGTAACATTACAACTCATCCGCCAGTTAAAAACCGCGGATACGGTAATGCACGAAGCTATCGATGCCGGAAAAGCTAGCCAGCATGTGGTGGTGATTTTTAAGATCACCGGCACTAGTAAAGTTGCTGTTATTGGAGTCGATTTTGGCATTTTTGCTAAGGCGCTGCCCAAAGAGCGACTCGTTCCAGGGTATTACGAATTCTGGCAGAGTTTTGCCAACCAAAATAGAACGATTATTTCGATTGGTGGAAATCAATTTAAACAGGGAGAGCCTTTAGGTGTTGCGAAAGTTGCACAAACACCGTGGAGAATTGCTTTTTGGCCAGCAGATCCTGCTAAATTTACTTCTGAATTAGAACTCATGTTGTTTTTTGGCGGATTAATTTTGGTATTGGCGCTAGTTGGAATCGGAGGATTTTTCGGTCTCAGACACCTTCAGACAATGGTTAGAAGCGACGCATCGGGATTTGTTAAATGGCTAATTGATAGCAAGAAAGAAGGCAAGCCTCTGACTGTTACGGAATTTGATTTACAGGTTTTTCAAGATATGTCGAAAACATTGGTAAGAGAGGGGTTTGACTTGGAAATTTCGCAGTCCACGGAATCTACAAAAGAAAGTAAAGAAGACACCAAAGCAATAGAGTCAAAGCCTGACTCATTGATAAAAGCGCTTGAAACGGATTCATCATCAGACAGTCAGGGCGCTGAGGTTTTACAAATAACCGGTGGTGCTTTTATTCCTGAATCGATTTTCCGTGAATATGATATTCGTGGTGTTGTCGGTGATACTTTAACACCAGAAATCGTTAAGGAAATTGGAAGAGCTATCGGCAGTGAAGCCTTTGAAAGAGGAGAGCAGAGGGTCGTTGTTGCTCGTGACGGGCGTTTGTCCGGACCTGAGTTACTCGAGTGCCTGAAAGCTGGATTAGTTGAAAGTGGTAGAGATGTTATTGATGTCGGTGAGGTACCAACACCGATACTTTATTTTGCGACGAATTATCTCGATGCCAGCAGCGGCGTTATGTTAACAGGCAGTCACAACCCCAGAGATTATAATGGCTTAAAAATTGTTATTGCTGGGAAAACACTATCAGGGGAAGATATTCAGGGACTTCGCAAGCGGATTGAAACCGATAATATGGTTAAGGGCAGTGGCAGTCAGGAAACTGCCAGTATTACCCAAGATTATATTGGTCAGGTAACCAGTGATGTCGCGTTAGCGCAACCGCTTAAGGTGGCAGTCGATTGTGGTAATGGTGTCGCTGGAAAAATTGCACCTCAATTATTGCAAGCACTAGGCTGCGAGGTGATAGGTCTTTATTGTAAAGTTGATGGTAATTTTCCAAATCATCATCCGGATCCGAGCAAGCCTGAAAATTTGCGAGAACTAATTGATCTGGTCAAGTCTGAAAAAGCCGATGTCGGACTGGCTTTTGATGGCGATGGCGACCGGCTGGGTGTTATTGACTCTGAAGGCAACATTATTTGGCCTGATCGCCAGATGATGCTTTACTCAATGGATGTACTATCCCGAAACCCCGGCGCTGACATTATTTTTGATGTGAAGTGTACCAAGCATCTGGCGAAGGTGATTTCTGCGAATGGTGGTCATCCAATTATGTGGAAAACGGGCCATTCACTGGTTAAAGCCAAAATGAGAGAAACCGGCGCATTGCTTGCCGGCGAATGTAGCGGTCATATTTTCTTTAAAGAGCGCTGGTATGGATTTGATGATGCGTTATATACCGCAGCACGATTGCTTGAAGTATTGTCAGCAGATACACGAAAATCAGCGGAGGTATTTAAAGCATTACCTGACAGTGAGGTCACACCGGAAATTAATGTCAAAATTGCCGATGAAAAGAAGTTCGATTTTATCAACCGTTTGTCTCAACAAGGCGCATTTGGTGAAGGAAAAATGATTGATATTGACGGTGTGCGTGTCGAGTACCAGGATGGTTGGGGACTGGTAAGAGCTTCGAACACGACTCCTAATCTGGTTATCAGGTTTGAGGGGAATGATCAGCAAATCATTGAACGAATAAAAAATATTTTTAAACAACAAATGATGATGGTTGATAGCAGTTTAGATTTGAATTTCTAGGGGGATATTGTGGTCGATAAAAAGTCGAATAGAAAGCAGGATATTCTACAAAGCCTCGCGCATATGTTGGAAAGCGACTTGGGCGACAGGATTACCACTGCACGATTGGCTAAGGAGGTTGGTGTATCTGAAGCTGCACTTTATCGCCACTTTCCTAGCAAAGCTAGAATGTACGAGTCATTACTCGATTTTTGTGAAGAAAGTATTTTTAGCCGGGTTAACTCGGTAGCTTCAGGGCCGCAGCCAGCAATAGAAAAATGCTATACAGTCGCCTCGTTAGTGCTTAATTTTAGCCAGCGTAACGCTGGGATTTCTCGTTTGTTGACTGGCGAAGTATTATTGGGCGAAACCCAGCGCCTTAAAGAGCGCATTTCCCAGATGTTTGACAAGCTCGAATTGAATCTTAAGCAGATTTTGCGAACTGAGGCGATTGAACAGGGAAACTCTAGTGTCGACTCTGCAGCCATTGCGAAATTAATCACTTCTGTGATTGAAGGCCGTGTTCAACAGTTTGTACGTTCTAATTTCGCGATTCAGCCAGTTGATCAGTGGGAAGTTCAGTGGCGATTGTTAAGACAAGGTTTGTCGAATTAAATCCAAATAGACCTAACTCGATTTTTAGGCGATATTTTATGGTTGTATGACTTATCCGTATTTGAACATTAACCTTATAAACTTAATGTTCAAATACGACTTTATCAGTTAAGACGTTCTTTAAGAAAACTCAGGTAACTAGTTCGAACTTTTTTAACTTGGTTACTCTTGCACAAGTTAACACCTTGCTCAGTGTTATTACACGACACTTCCAATACGATTTGATTACCATTGTTAGGAGCAGGAATGCGAGAAAAAGATAATGCTATCTCGGTATCTTTTTCCGGTTTACTAGTCAGTATCAGAGTATTGGTAATAATTTCAATTTGTCCTGATGCATTATCTTTGGCATAAACTTGAGCCAGTTGCCACGCGCGTTGGCAAACTCGAGGATCAGGACAATCATAAATCACAGGTTGAGAACCGTCATTTTCTTTCGCATCTTTCTTTAATGTCTTACGTAAAGATTCCAACTCTTTGTAGCGGACGATATCTTTTTCATATCGACTTGCAACTTTTATTTTTTCGTCTTCAAGTAAGTTAGAGTTTTGCTCATTTCTGACTAGTTGTTGACGAGTTGCGAGGATATCATTTTGAAGTAATTTAGGAAGGTTCTGGCCTAAGCGTTCGTGAGTGGCGGCCTGTTTTTGCTGATCTTCTAATTGTAATTTAAGTAAATCTGATTTGCTTTCTTGTATTTTGATTCTTTGTTCTAGCGCTAAAAGCTGGGCATCGCGATTGCGAATAATGTCTCCGATAGAACTAAACTGGCGAAGCAATTCTGCGTCACTTCGAATTTTTTGCTGCAGTTGTATTTCTGCTTTTTTTTGCTCAATTTTAGACAGGCGCTCTTGCTCTTCTTCAGCAAGTGTTTTTCCCGGTCCGACACGCTTAATGACTCTACCTGAATCATTCAGAATGTCGTAACCCACAGCAATCATCTCATTGGTTAATTGGTCTTTAATGATTAAGGCGCCGTCGGAGTTTTTATAACGATAAAACTGTTTAGCCATTCCCTCGAAAGAAAATAATGCTAGTACAAACAGTAAAATTAATAGGTTTACATTTCTCATAAATATCAACACTCTATTAAAAATTTAACCACAGATCCCGTAAGTTTCGCGGTACTGAGACATAGGTTCTCGATAAAGTGAGAGCTCCGGTTGGTCCTGTAAATAATTTTGCAGGTCCGCTAAAGTGATAATAGCATAAACAGGCAAATTATAGTCCTTTTCGACTTCTTGAATCGCCGACAGTTCCCCCTGGCCTTTTTCTTGCCTGTCCAGTGCAATCAATACCCCGGCAGGTGTAGCACCAGAATCATTTATAATATCTATCGATTCTCTAATGGCTGTACCAGCGGTTATAACATCGTCGATTATCATTACTTTTCCTTTTAAAGGCGCGCCAACCAGGTTGCCACCTTCACCATGAGCTTTTGCCTCTTTTCGGTTAAAGCAGATAGGGACGTTGACGTTGTTGTTTCGTGATAATGCGACTGCAGCCGTTGTAGCCAGTGGAATTCCTTTATAGGCTGGGCCAAACAACATATCAAAATCTGCGTTGGCTGAAATCAGAGTTTCAGCGTAACAATTTCCTAAGGTAGCCAAGTCCTCTCCCTGGTTAAAATAACCGGCGTTAAAAAAGTATGGACTTATTCGACCCGATTTAAGTGTAAATTCACCAAATTTAAGCGCTTTTCTGCGAATAGCCAGGTCAATAAAGGTTGTCTTATTATCAGCCATTATTTTTTAGAATGAGTTAGTTGGTTAGTGGGCCTGATTTTAACTTAAAAAACCACATCAATACACGGATACTCGTTAAAACGATAAACAGTTATCTATTTTATTCCGAACACTCCCTGCAAAGGACTTGAAGATCGGACAAGTTAAACAACCTGAATTCGGGATTTAGCATTAACTGACGCGCCATCATTCGTTTAGCGGCTCTAATATAAAGCGAATCTGATGATTTCAAACAATTGATTTAATAGCGAATGTCGTACCAAAGATTACCTAATAATTCATGTAGCGCACTGCTGCTTCGGTGAAGGGCTTTGGCGTTAGGTAAATAATCGGTGAAATTACCTGGTTTTTTATTTGATGAAAATGACATCGGTGCAGGAATAACGGTAATTCCTTGTTTTTCAAATTCTTTTTTTGCTCTTGGCATATGCCATGCGTGGGTGATTAAGAGGATTTCGTTAATGTTGTTTTGTTTGAGAATTTGTGAAGAATAGACAGCATTTTCTGCGGTATTTTTACTTTGTGACTCGATCCATTTGGGCGCTATATTAAAACTGGATACCATTACCTGGTTCATGAGTACAGCTTCAGAAGTCGCTTCGTTAAAAACACTGCCGCCTGATAATAGCACGGGAAGATGAAGCCTTTTTTGAAGCCACCCGGCATAACGTATTCGCAGTAGCGTCTGCGCACTGACGGTATCTATTTCGCCATATTCAGGTGCTCGCGACAACCTCCCTCCTGACAATACGACAATAGCCCTATCGGTTTGCTGGTCGGCTTGAAGGGCTTTTAATTGAGGCATTTTAATTGCTTCATCAACTTCTAACGAAGCAATCAGTGAATCAGATACTGTTGGTGTACTTAGCACTACCAGACTAATGCATCCCAGGCTGATTAAAGCGATTGCCGAGCGACGAAATCGGCTAAAACCAAGCATCGCCAATCCGACTATCAACAAAAGTAAATTGATTCCCGGTGGAAGCAAAAAGGCTTTGAAAGTGTAACTTATTAATATATCCCAGCTCACGATTAATCCGGTATTGATTAATCGACCCGTCGCACTTTTGCGACAGCATTGAGTCCATTGACTTTCATGTTAAATGAACCAAACACACCACGGGTAATTTCCACCGCTGGGTTTTGAAGTTTTACATAGCCGGTGGTTCGGCTGACTACCTTCCATTTTTGACCGTTTTTCAGGGTTAAAGTACTACCTTTTTTCCATCCACGAAATTCGCCGACAATATTCGATTTCAGACTTTCTATTTGAACAAGTTCAGCTGATGATCGGCCAAAAGCATCTTCTGAGGTGACAATTTCTTTGGTCGGTTTAGGGATACTAACCGGCGCATTGATTTCCTGAGAGGGCGTATTTCCGACTGCTGGTCTTACCGGTTCTTTATTGGCTTTTGGCTCCGCGGCTGGAAATGTTTTGTAATAAGCGGCTACAGTATCGAAGCATGTTAACCGGTCATTGTTATCCTGAATCTTTGTACATCGGTTAATATCAGCGCTTATATCTGCATAGGCCGGCAGCGAAGAAATTAGCGCGCTAACTAGAATAACCTTAACTAATGATTTTATGTTGCGTGAGTTATTGTTCATTATTTTCCTTATTGGCTACATCACCTGATTTTTTGTTTGGACTGATTTGAGCAAAAATAATTCCCAGTTCAAATAAAATCCACATTGGAATCGCGAGTAAAATTTGTGAAATGACATCGGGCGGTGTTAGCAACATACCAACAACGAATACACCCACTATTACATAAGGGCGCTTTTCTCTTAAACTTTCCACTGTGGTTAAGCCCGACCATATCATAAGTACAGTAGCCACTGGTATTTCAAATGCAAGACCAAAGGCAAAAAACATTTTTAGAACGATACTCAAATAACTACTAATGTCAGGCAAAACCTGGACACCTGCCGGCCCTGCGCCAGTAAGAAATGGCCAGGCTAAAGGAAAAACAACGAAGTAAGCAAATGCCAGCCCAGAATAAAAAAGTACAATACTTGAAAAAAGCAATGGAAAAGCAAATCGCTTTTCGTGACGGTAAAGTCCGGGAGAAATAAATGCCCACGCCTGATGTAATATATACGGCATAGCAATGAACACCGAGATGATAGCGGTCATTTTAAATGGCGTGAGAAAAGGCGAGATGATATTGGTCGCAATCATCGTTGAGTTTTCAGGAAGATTTTCTCTTAGTGGCGCTGACAAAAGTAAATAAATATCATTCGCCCAATAAAATAGTGCCAGGAACACCACAAGAATTGCAATAACCGATCTTAACAACCTGTCCCTAAGTTCCAGCAGGTGAGAGAGCAGTGGCATTTCGCTTTTAGCAGCGCTTTGAGAGGCTTCTTCAGTCATTGCTCGGTAATTTCTTTTCTTTTTCTGCTTCAGCAGTTTTGTCGTCTAGTGATGACGAAAAGTTGTCTGAAATATTATTGATGGTATTTTGTGTTTCTGATAGTTCTTCTTTAAGCGATTTCAGTTCGACCTGTTCTTCTAATTTCGCTTTTTGTTCTTCGAGTTGTTGTTGAAGTTCCTGGACTTTTAACTCTCGATCAATTTCTTGTTTTATTGAGTTAAAGCTTTGCTTCGCTTTTCCAACCCAGAGCCCAACGGTTCTTGCTGCTTTGGGCAGCCTTTCAGGACCCAACACTATTAGCGCTATTACGCCGATGATAAAAAGCTCAAGAAAGCCGATATCGAACATCAGTTAAAATTCTCGTTTATTGAAGGTGTGAAAATTACTCTGGTCAGTCTTTTTCCTTCGTTGACTCTTCTTTAATTGTTTCTCCGTTAACGATTTCGCCTTCAATCACTGAATCATCATTTTTTTTCTCAATAGCTTCTTTTTTCTCTGTTTCGCCGTCATTAACCGCTTTTTTAAATCCTTTTAAAGCACCGCCTAAATCAGAACCGATATTTTTAAGTTTCTTAGTGCCGAAAAGCAGAATAACGATGACTAAAATTAGAATTAGACTAGGAATACTTAAGCCCATGATTACGTCTCTCTTTTAACAATGTATTATCTTTAATAAAGTCTTATTCAAGCTTCTTTCCAGCAAATAGAAGTTAAATAAATGTGCTATCAACAACTCGATATTATCGTTACGATGGCCAAATGTCATGCAAACGGTAAATGGCCGCCACCAAGTAGGTGAACATGAATGTGGAATACTTCCTGCCCGCCACCTTTATCTGTGTTGATTATGGTTCTAAAACCACTATGCAAGCCTTGTTCCTTCGCTAGTTGAGGTAACAATAACATGATTTTTCCCATCAGCGCCTGATCTTCTGGTAACAATTCGTTTAGGCTTGCGATATGTTTTCTTGGGATAACTAACAAATGAGTATCTGCTTTTGGAGCAATATCACGTATAACAATAACATCTTCATCTTCGTAGACACGGTCAGATGGGATTTCATTTCTCTCTATTTTACAAAATAAACAATCGCTCATTTCATATCTCCGTGGATAGATGCTAGCAGGTTCTCAATTTAAGGAACAGGCGAAACTCAGGATCTGAAAGATACCATAAAACAAACCAATGACAAGGTCAGCAAGCCCACATCTCCCCATTGAGCACTAAGCCAACCGGGAAGTTCGCTAAAGCCGGCCATGACTAATGCGGTGCCTGCGAGCGCCCAGACTATCTTCTGCGCTCCTCTGGATTGTGCTTTTTTCAAGGTTTGAATGGCATTAACAAGTTGATGTTGGTGCTCTTCGCGCTTTTCGACCTGATCTAGCAATTTATTTATTTTATCAGGCATTTCTGGCAGCTGTTCTAGCCATTCAGGCGCCTTATTCTTCATTTTAAGCCACACAGCTTTGGGGCCGTAGGTTTCTTTTAACCAGCTTTTTAAAAAGGGTTGTGCCGTTTCCCACAGGTCTAACTTGGGATAAAGCTGACGCCCGAGTCCTTCAATGTAGAGCAGCGTTTTTTGCAGTAAAACGAGCTGCGGCTGAACTTCCATTTCAAATCGTCTGGCTGTCTGGAATAGCTGCACCAGGAATTGGCCGAAAGATATCTCATCCAGTGGTTTACCGAAAATTGGTTCGCAAGCAGTGCGGATCGCAGACTCAAACTCTTCAACAGAGACTTTGGCCGGGATCCAGCCTGAATCCAGGTGAAGTTCGGCGATTCGGCGATAATCCCGATTAAAAAATGCGACGAAATTCTGTGCCAGGTAACGCTTATCTGATTCGTTAAGTGTTCCCATAATTCCACAATCAATTCCGATATATTTCGGGTCTTGAGGATTAGACGCATCGACAAATATATTGCCGGGATGCATATCTGCATGGAAATAGCTGTGTTTAAATACCTGGGTAAAGAATATCTCTACACCGCGATGGGCTAAAAGCCGCATGTCGACGTCAGCACTTTTTAGCGCTTCAATATCGCCAATTGGGATTCCCGAGATTTTTTCCTGTACCATGACACGCTTGCGGCACAGATCCCAATAAACTGCCGGTACATATAAAATTGAATTATCTTCAAAATTACGTTTTAGTTGACTCGTGTTTGCCGCTTCGATGCGCAAGTCAAGCTCGTTAAATAATGTAGTCTGATAGTCTTTAATAATGGTTTTAGCGTGAAGCCGCCTGCCTGTTGACGAGTATTTTTCAAACCAGCCTGCAAGTAAATAGAGCAATTTCAAGTCGGCCTTTATTTTCTTCTTAATCCCAGGGCGAATTATCTTAACAACTACGTCGTCACCGTTAATCAATGTTGCACTATGGACTTGAGCGACGGATGCTGAAGCCAGTGGGGTGCGGTCGAATTGACTGAATACTTGATCAATAGGGCTATTAAGTTGTTGTTCAACGACATTAATTGCGACTTCTGATTCAAAAGGGGCGACTTTATCCTGTAACTTGGCGAGCTCATCTGCGATATCGTCTGGAAGCAGGTCACGACGCGTCGACAGCATTTGGCCGAGTTTAATAAAAATCGGGCCTAGTTCTGTCAATGCCTGGTTAAGTCTCTGGCCTCGATTCAACGACTTGTTTCGATTGCTTGTCAGGGCAAAAAGCCGCATAAGCTGGGTCAATCTGGATAACGGTGTCGGCGCTAAAAATTCTTCCAGACCATGACGAATGAGTATTCGGTTGATGACAAAGGCGCGCCGTAGGGTGAGTAAACTAGTCATTAATTTGAAGTCTCTGCAACCGTGCTTGTAGTCGATCTGTCTGGCTCCGAACTAAGTCGACTGTTTCAAAGAAAATATCGAGCTCTGTTTGAGTCGGAGTGACTCGCACTTCCTCTTGCAAATATTCGGGCACGTCCTGGCGAGTTTGAGTCACAAAATTTTTAAAGAGTTGCTGTGCATGGTTGACACCGCGAGAGACAAAATGAGTTATCTCGTCTCCAAGCAACTGGCTTAGTGGTTCTTGCCAGTCTATTTCCAGTGATTGAACGAAATCCTGAAATTTTTTGGCCGTATTAATTTCGCCTGAAAAATGCAAATCGCCGGTAAATACTGAGTCGCCCGAGTGTTCTGCGCTAGCTGCAGCAAGAAAAGCTCTTAACTTGCCACTAATTGAGGCGGAAGTTTTTCTCGCAATAGATTCTTCAGATTCTTCCGCCTGGGCTGTGGCGAACTCATTTTTTGAATCTTGTACAACAAGTGTCCCATTCGGAAAAATGAAATAGTAATCGAGTTGTAAGTCAGTAATTTCGATGTGAATGACTTTATTTTCGAATTCTTTCAGCTTTTGATGGGCTTCAGCGTCGAGATTTAAAATTCGATTGCCGACCTGTTCAATAAAAGTAGCGGATAACCGGTTGATAGTTAACATTACCCTTGTTAATCCTTAGCGCTGAAAGATTAGTATTTGAATCCACGGTGGAGTGCGACGACGCCACCAGTGAGATTATGATATTCACTGTCTTCAAATCCCGCCGTTGCAAACATTTGTTTGAGTTCCTCCTGACCTGGATGCATGCGGATTGACTCGGCCAGGTAACGGTAGCTTTCCTCATCGCCGGTAACCCACTGGCCGAACTTTGGAATCAGGTTAAATGAGTAATGGTCGTAGATTTTGCTTAACCAGGGATAAATGGGTTTTGAAAACTCAAGAACCAGTAACCTGCCACCCGGTTTAAGTGTACGGAACATTGAGTTAAGGGCTTTTTGTTTGTTAGTAACATTGCGCAGGCCAAAAGCAATGGTAATGCAATCGAAGGTATTGTCAGCAAAAGGCAGGCACTCGGCGTTAACAAGAGAATAGTCCACATTATTCATTATTCCGCGATCAATCATGCGATCACGACCAACTTTTAACATGGAATCATTAATATCAGCTAAAACGACTCTTCCATTGGGGCCGACTTTCGGCGCAAATAATGCGGTTAAATCACCAGTACCACCGGCAAGATCGAGTATCTGATGCCCTGGCCTGACTCCACTCATTTCTATCGTAAACCGTTTCCAGAGGCGGTGAATACCACCAGACATCAAATCATTCATAATGTCGTATTTCTGTGCGACCGAATGGAAAACGTCAGCGACTTTGTGCTGCTTTTCATTGAGTGGAACTTCCTGGTATCCGAAATGCGTGGTTTTCTGCTCAGGCGCTGATTGTTGCGACATAGGACGATTAAGTTGGGTAATAGAAAATTGTCGCTAGTATAACAAGTGTCAGCATATAGGTCAGCTTTACCGCTAGATGTTCAGTGGATTAATTCAATTATCTGACAAATAGAAGTTAATTTAAGAGTGATTCCTATGGCTTTGATCCGGCTCATTAATTTGACATAATATTAGTATTACATTTCAGGCTAGGGCTTAAAGCTATCTTGTCTCATCAGAAATCATTAGAAAAGCGCGACGGACACTCAACAAAAGGTATTTTCAGTTCGGATGAACCGCTCATTATGGGGATATTGAATGTTACTCCTGATTCATTTTCTGACGGAGCGCGTTTTAATCAGTTTGACCAGGCATTGGCACACGCAGAGGAAATGATCGAGCAAGGCGCCGATATAATTGATATTGGCGGTGAGTCTACTCGCCCTGGTGCAAAAGCCGTTTCAGAAAGCGAAGAAATCAAGCGTGTTATTCCACTGGTTGAAAGAGTAAGCCGGTTAGGGGTTCCTGTTTCGGTTGATACGAGCAAACCTGGAGTAATGCGAGCTTCGGCTGAAGCGGGGGCTGGCATGATCAACGATGTGAGAGCATTGACCGAACCAGGGGCGTTAGCCGTTGTCTCTGAGATTAAACTGCCTGTTTGCCTGATGCATATGCAGGGACAGCCGAGAACCATGCAACATAATCCGAGTTATCAGGATGTTGTTAGCGAGGTTAAAGGTTTTTTGCGCGAGAGAATTGCAGCCTGTGTCAACGCGGGAATTGATACTTCGTTAATTGCTATTGACCCAGGATTTGGTTTTGGAAAGACATTACCGCATAATCTAGAACTATTAACTCAGTTATCCTGTTTTAATGACTTGAATGTGCCGATATTGGCAGGGTTATCGCGTAAGTCGATGTTGGGGCAAATCACAGGCAGAGATGTTAACGATAGATTAGCGGCTAGTTTAGCGGTAGCATTAATTGCCATGCAGCAGGGAGCAAAAATCATCAGGGTACACGATGTAAAACAAACATCGGATGTAAAAAAAATTTTTATAGCAACAAATACAGCTGAATTAATATAACTTATAAGTAGTCAATTAGGAGACATCGATGTCTGCACGAAAATATTTTGGTACCGACGGTATCCGCGGGAAGGTCGGCGAATATCCAATTACACCAGAATTTGTTATGAAACTAGGATGGGCGATAGGGAAGGTTCTCGGCAGCAGTAACCGTGATCGGATTGTAATTGGTAAAGATACTCGAATATCGGGCTACATGTTTGAGTCTGCGTTAGAGTCAGGAATTATTGCCGCAGGAATGAATGTTCAAATACTCGGCCCAATGCCCACACCGGGAATTGCTTATTTAACCCGTACTTTTCGGGCGGCAGCAGGAATCGTTATTTCTGCATCTCACAACTCTTATCTCGATAATGGAATTAAGTTCTTTTCGCCGGAAGGATTTAAGCTGCCAGATGAAGTCGAATTAGCAATTGAGAATCAACTTGATCAACCGATGACGACGGTTTCGGCAGACAAATTGGGTAAAGCCAAATTGGTAAAAACCGCTGCGGGACGCTATATTGAGTTTTGTAAGGCAAGTGTTCCAACTCAACTTTCATTAGAAGGTTTGAAAATCGTTATTGATTGCGCCAACGGTGCTGCTTACTCCATTGCCCCTAAGGTATTTCGCGAGTTAGGCGCAAATGTTCAAACGATTTTTAATCAGCCAGACGGCTTAAATATAAATAAAGAATGTGGTGCGACAGATCTGGCTACATTAGCGAAAGTTGTTAAAGCTAACAAGGCGGACATCGGGCTTGCTTTTGACGGTGATGCCGACAGAATCATGATGGTTGACCACACTGGTGAAATAGTGGATGGCGATGAAATATTGTACATCATTGCGCAAGATGCTAATAAGCGAGACGTTTTAGGTGGCGGTGTTGTTGGAACCTTGATGTCGAATTTTGGTTTACAAAAAGCATTCGAAGCCGACGGAATTCCTTTCGCCAGAGCAAAGGTTGGCGACCGTTATGTGATGGAGTTGCTGCACAAGAACAGTTGGCGATTTGGTGGAGAGTCGTCTGGACATATTGTTTGTTTAGATAAAAATACAACTGGCGATGGAATTATTTCCGCGTTACAGGTTTTAGCTGCCATGGCTTGCGAGAATAAATCACTCGCAGAGTTAAAACAGGGCATGTTTAAAATGCCTCAGACTATGGTGAATGTGAAAATCTCCGAAAAGTGCGATCCAATGCAAAATGATGCTATTGTAAAAGCAGTGAATGAAGTTGAAGATGATCTGGGAGATACAGGCAGGGTTCTGCTAAGAGCTTCTGGTACCGAGCCTCTGATTCGAGTGATGATTGAAGGAGAGGACGCACCGAAGGTCGATAAACTTGCTAATCAACTAGCAGATGTTGTACGTGAAAAGCTCTAACAGCAGCTATCAAGTTTTATGATACGTAAAGAGCAGATAAAATTAATGAGTTGATAAAACTTATTAGTCGTCATTTAAACATAAACGGTTAAGGAGAGTGCATGCTT
Organism: Aliikangiella coralliicola; assembly: GCF_007004725.1. Classification (GTDB taxonomy): domain Bacteria; phylum Pseudomonadota; class Gammaproteobacteria; order Enterobacterales; family Kangiellaceae; genus Aliikangiella; species Aliikangiella coralliicola. The sequence goes on from NZ_ML660161.1 coordinate 607,876, forward strand.
AATTCGGTAACGGTAAAAGATTACATGACATCAGCAATGATTACCTTGAAACCTGAGGTAGACATTGTCGAAGCGGCTCAGACATTGCTCGAATATCGTTTGTCTGGTGCTCCTGTACTTGATGATCATAATCGTTTGATTGGTTATCTATCGGAAAAAGATTGTTTACATACTGTTTTGAGTGCAGTTTACAATCAAGACTATGGTGATCTTGTGTCAGATAGGATGGCGACTCAACTGAAAACAGTTCATCCTTCAGAAAACATTACCGATGTTGCTGAAAGGTTTCTGAAAGATGGCGTGCGTATGTATCCAGTACTTGAAAAGGATGTATTGGTTGGCATGATTTCTAGACAAAGTGTATTAAATGCGTTTTGTCGTATCAGCCAGACAAGCCCGAGCTAATCCGTTTCCCGGATTAGTTCAGTTTACCCTCAATTGAATGTGTTTTAAGAGCGGTGAGTTAGCTTGAAGTAGCGGCGGTTGTTGCTCCAGCACCAGCTGCGATACTTGCAGATTGTTGTGCCTGGATGTTTGCTGCAATAACGCTCGCTGACTGGTTGGAGGTTGCAATAATACAAGCGCCATAACCAAGACCGGACAAACCGTTTTCCCAAATTATTTTTCCATTTTTAGCATTAACACAAAATAAATGTCCACCGGCAGATGCGTAAATTTTATCGTCATCCAGGGTAATGTTGGTTATTTGGCTGGACTTTAGTTTAGTTCGCCAAATTTCCTCTCCATTTTTTTGTTTAAGACAAACGACATAACCATTCATACCTAAATAAATCTTTTCCATTTTACCCTCTTTATGTTCACTAGCGATAAACACGCCCTAGTTATGATCCAGTATTTTTATATCGATTTGCTGTTCAGCTTTTCTCTGTGCTTCCATACGCTTGTTGAGTTCTTTGCGTTTGTCACAAGGTTCTTCGCAATCACAAACTTTTTCTAGTCCAAGATCGGAAATTCCACCGCAACTTCCTTTAATTTTTTTGCGTTGAAAAATATAGCCGACAGCCATTATCAAGATGACAACTAGCATTAGAACGAACGTAATAATAAATAATTCCATAATCTTACTAACTCAAAAATATACTTTAATAAAACAATTTCAAAATTTAGAGGTTTCAACACAACATACTAAATTATAATCACTAACTTTAATCTTTTATCGAAATGGTACTTTGACGAGTTCGATTGATTTCTAATCGAGTAACGTCAGGTCTGGAATAATGGCCTGCAGGGTCGAAGTTTTGCCTCTCTTTGCGGACAATCTGGTGATCGAGTTCTGCAATTAATAATTCTTCGGTCTCAACTTTCGGCTCAATTAGCCAGGTGCCATCGGGGTTAGCGATACAAGAGCCACCATTAGCAAAAAAAGATTCATCTGAATCTGCAAGCTCAGCCAATTCCGGAATTGCATTGGTAATATCAGAAGGGCGCATCAAACTGCAAACAGAAAGTACAAAGGAACGCCCTTCTTTGGCAATGACTGGGGTCAGATCATGGGTATTATTGATGTTCCCAGGCCATACTGCTACGTGAAGATCTTCGCCTTGCCCATAAAGTGATGCCCTTGCCAACGGCATCCAGTTTTCCCAACAGTTTAATCCGCCTACAGTAAAATCTTCAAGGGAGTGGGTCACCAGGCCGTGACCGTCCCCTATGGACCAACTAAGTCTTTCCTCATAGGTAGGCATGAGTTTTCTGTGAACTGACTGGATAATGCCGTTTTGGTCGATGTAAACGAGACTGCAGTACAAACTATGGCCGCTTCTGTCTTTAGGGCGTTCTATAATTCCCAGGTAAATCGAAATTTCATTTTGCTTTGCCGTTTCGCAAAGTTGGCTGAGATCGCCTCGCTCGATTTGAACTGCCTGCTTGATATATTCAGCTTGAATATTTTTTTGTCTTTCATCATTAAATCGGGCGCCATCAGTTCTTTCTATCCAGAAGGGGTATCCTGGAACGAACGCCTCACCAAAAGCGATAAGTTTACAACCTTCGTTGGCGGCATCCTGAACAAACTGATTAACTTTGTCCAGAGTGGCTTCACGGTTAAACCAGACGGGCGCTATTTGTGCCAAAGCGACTTTAATTTTTTGCATTCGTCTTATTCTCCGAAAAAATACACTAATTTACAGGACTCAAATTTATCGAGTTTATTACAATCAAAATATTAAACTTGTTTACTTAACATATTGCTTAAATCCGTCACTGAAAACTTCCTCAAAGCCATTCTCATTTTTCACCAACATAAAAACTGGGAGTTTGTATTCATTGGCTAATTTTAGGGAATCATCAGGTCCCATGACCATCATCGCTGTGGCAATGGCGTCGGCCATCATCGCTTCTTTATGTAACACGGTAACTGATGCTAATTTGTGCGTGATAGGAAATCCAGTCGTTGGGTCAATTGTGTGAGAATACCGCTGACCATTTTTCTCAAAATAATTTCGATAATCTCCCGAGGTCGCAACGCTGAGCCCTTTAGGTGCAATGATTTTCTGAATGCTGCGATCTTTACTTGAGGCCGACTCAATGGCAATTTGCCATGAAATGCCTTTTGCGTTGACGCCTTTCGACGCTATCTCTCCGCCTATTTCCACCAGATAGTTTTTGACGCCATGGGCTTTCACCGTATTCGCGATTTCATCGACTGCATATCCTTTAGCAATTGCAGACAGGTTTATTGAGAGCTTATCGGTTTGCTTGGCAACGCAATTATTTCCAATTGAAATTTTTTCGTATCCAATTTGCGACAATAATTGTTTGATGGTTTCCTGAGTTGGGATCTGGTTGCCAGTGTCTTTTTTGTCGAATCCCCAGATTTCGATTAACGGGGCAAGAGTGACATCAAACTTTCCTTTAGTTTGCTGAGAAATTTCAATCGCATTTTTTATGACATAAAGCGTATCTTCCGATAGTTTCTGACAATTTGTTGAAGATGATTTATTAAATAATGAAAGTTCAGAATCATCAATGTATGTCGACATCAGTTGATTGATTTGAGCCAACCGATTATCAATAGCTTGCTGTAGTTTTTGTTCGTCTACTGATTTTTTCTCAATAGTCACATGGTAAGTGGTTCCCATGGTGTAACCTTTTAGACGGGCGTACTGCGGGTCTTGCTGGCAAGCTGTTACTGCGACTAATAAGATGAAGGAAATGAAAAGCTTATGAAAATATTCTAAATTCATGAGAAACTCTAAGGTTGTATTCTGCAGAGTCGCATTAGACTTCTTGGAAAATATTCACAGATAAAGACTAGAAATCAGAGCGATAAAAAGGGCAGTAATAACTGCCCTTTTTAGTCGGTTTACCCACCAAAATCATCGAGGAATATGTTGTCTCTTTCGACACCAAGATCTTCGAGCATTTTAATGACTGCCGCGTTCATCATCGGTGGTCCACACATGTAATATTCGCAATCTTCAGGTGCTTCATGATCTTTTAAATAGTTTTCATAAAGGACGTTGTGAATAAAACCAGTGTAGCCTTCCCAATTGTCTTCAGGCATTGGGTCTGAGAGCGCTACATGCCATTCAAAATTTTCGTTGTCTTTTGCGATACCATCAAAATCTTCAACATAAAACATTTCTCGCTTGCTACGAGCACCATACCAGAAAGAAACTTTTCTATCGGTGTCCAAACGTTTGAACTGATCGAAGATATGTGAACGCATCGGCGCCATACCAGCACCACCACCGATAAAGACCATTTCATTTTTGGTTTCTTTGGCAAAAAACTCTCCATAAGGACCTGAAATCGTTACTTTGTCGCCCGGCTTTAAGTTAAAAATGTACGAAGACATCTTACCGGCTGGTAGACTCATGTTACGTGGTGGCGGCGAAGCGATACGCACGTTGAGCATGATAATGCCTTTTTCTTCTGGATAGTTTGCCATCGAATAAGCGCGAGTTACTGACTCTTTAACTTCTGATTCGACATCCCATAATTTAAAGTGATCCCAGTCTGGGTGGTATTCTGGGTCTACATCAAATTCGCTATACTTCAGTTTGTGTGGCGGGCATTCAATTTGAATATAACCACCGGCTCTGAATGGAACACTTTCGCCTTCAGGTAGTTTAAGTTTTAGTTCTTTGATGAAGGTTGCTTTGTTATCGTTAGAGATAACTTCACATTCCCACTTCTGCACACCAAAAACTTCTTCAGGCAATTCAATTTCCATGTCTTGTTTGACATTAACCTGACAGGAAAGACGATAACCTTCACGTGCTTCACGCTTATTGATATGGCCTTCTTCAGTAGGTAGCAATGAACCACCGCCAGAACTAACTTTACATAAACACTGACCACATGTACCACCACCGCCACAGGCTGACGGAACAAAAATACCGCTATTGGCGAGAGCGCCAAGGAGCTTTCCACCTGCACTTGTGGTCATCGATTTATCTTCGTCACCATTGATGCTGATTTTCACATCACCACTTGAGACCAAGCCTTTTTTAGCCGCCAAAATAATCAATACTAGCGCCAGGATCACCAGCGTGAACATGGAAACGCTAACAATAATTTCTTGCATAGTCTTAATTTCCTTCTATTAAAGCTGAACGCCGGAGAATGACATAAAGGCGAGTGCCATTAAGCCAACGGTGATAAAAGTAATTCCAAGGCCACGTAGACCATCCGGAACATCGCTATACTTCATTTTTTCACGAATACCGGCAAGCGCTGCGATAGCTAACGCCCATCCAAATCCGCTGCCAACACCGTAAACTACTGACTCCGCAAAATCGTATTCACGTTGAATCATAAACAAGCTGCCACCTAAGATTGCGCAATTAACGGTAATCAAAGGTAAGAATATTCCGAGTGCTTGATAAAGTGCTGGTAAAAATTTATCTAAGAACATCTCTAATATTTGTACCATTGCAGCAATAACGCCAATGTAAACAATCAAACCTAAGAAACTTAAATCTGTTTCTGGCATACCAGCCCAACTTAGCGCGCCTTCCTGCAGTAAGTAGGTATAAAGCAAGTTATTAACTGGAACGGTAATTGTTTGAACAACTATGACCGCAATACCCAAACCGATAGCGGTTTGAATTTTTTTCGAGACAGCCAAAAAGGTACACATACCCAAGAAGGCAGATAGAGCAATATTCTCAACGAATACGGCACGGATAAATAAACTAATCAATTCTTCCATTAGTTAGTTTCCTCTACTTGTGCTGGCTTCCAGGTACGAAGTGCCCAGATTATAAATCCGATGATAAAGAATGCGCTTGGTGGTAATAACAATAAACCATTGGTTGGATACCAGCCGCCATCGTTAATCGGCGAAAGAATGGTGAAACCAAGAATGCTACCCGAGCCAAATAGTTCACGCACGACAGCAACCGCAACCAAAATAGCGGAGTATCCTAAACCGTTTCCGACACCATCGAAAAAGCTCATTACCGGACCATTTTTCATCGCGTATGCTTCGGCTCGACCCATGACGATACAGTTGGTAATAATCAATCCGACATAAACAGCCATTTGTTTCGCTGTTTCATAAACGAAGGCTTTCAAGATTTGATCGACCATAATTACTAGCGACGCGATAATCGTCATTTGCACTATGATTCGAATACTTGATGGAATCTGCGAACGAATAACACTGATAAGTAAGTTTGAAAATGCGCAAACCACTGTCAATGCCACACTCATAACTAACGCTGTTTCAACTTTACCGGTTACTGCCAGCGCAGAACACACACCCAATATTTGCAATGCGATCGGATTGTTATCCGCAATTGGCGATGTGATTACACTTTTAATTTCTTTTGCATCTAGAGTTGCAGTGGTCATTATGCTTCTCCCTTATCAACATCTAAGCGAGCTAAGAATGGACCGAACCCATCTTCACCTAGCCAGTAAGACAACATATTATTAATGCCATCTGTTGTCATCGTTGCTCCAGAAAGAGCGTCTATTTCGGTATCTTTGCTGGCGCCGCCTTTAACTAAAGAAAGAGCGAGTTTGCCATTAGCATCTAAGAGTTTTTTCCCCGGCCAACTAGCTAACCATTTTAAATTGTCTACTTCTCCGCCTAAACCCGGGGTTTCGCCGTGCTCATAAAACTTGAGGCCAACGACGGTTTGTTTATCCGCTTCTAAAGCGACAAAACCGTAAAGCGTCGAAAATAAACCGCTACCGTGGATTGGTAAAATGATTGTTTTCACTTTATCTGCATCTTTAACGAGATAAATAGAAGCAACTTTTGAACGACGATTGATTTTGGCTTCGTCTTTTTCAATAGCAATACTATTGTCAGGATCTTTTGCCATCTGACGCTGATCGAAAGATTCTGGATTGGTTACTTCAACAAATTTTCCTGTTTCCAGATCAACAAATCGTCTTTCAAAGTTCTTAAAAGCTTCGCTAATATCTATATCTTTTTGATACATGTTTGCTGCGACAAGAATGTTTTTCTTTTTGTCGAGTGATGCGTTAGCTTTTTGTTGCTCTTTTAAAGAGATCGCAGTTCCGGAAACTAAAATCGAGCACACTAAGCAAAGTGCAACAGCGACGATAATGGTTTTGAAAAAAGTATCGTTGTTAGCTGACATATCGTTTAGCCCTCCGCTTAATGTTTGCCTGAACAACGAAGTGATCAATCAGAGGAGCAAACAAGTTAGCAAATAAAATCGCCAGCATCATACCTTCTGGGTAAGCTGGGTTAGCGACGCGAATCATGATACACATAATGCCGATTAAGGCACCAAAATAGAATTTACCCTTATTGGTCAGGGAAGCTGAAACCGGGTCAGTTGCCATAAACATCATACCAAATGCAAAACCGCCGGTGACTAAGTGCCAGTGCCAGGGCATTGCAAACATATGATTGGTATCGCTACCAATAGAATTGAAGAGTAACGTCGTAGCTACCATTCCAATCATTACACCGACAATAATTCTCCAAGATGCAATTTTGCAGTAAACCAGCGCAAGACCACCAATTAAAATCATCAGGGTTGAGACTTCTCCAATAGAACCGGGCAGGAAACCAAGGAATGCGTCTTGCCATTGAGTACTGCTAATGGCTTCGAAGAAAGGCATCTCGAATAATTCTTTCATAGAACCAGTTGTCGCTGCTGCCAGGGGCGTGGCGCCAGAGTAACCGTCAACAATATTCCATACCTGACCGGACATGTCGCCAGGGTAGGCGAAAAACAAGAAAGCTCGACCGGCTAATGCTGGATTTAAAAAGTTTTTCCCAGTGCCGCCAAAGACTTCTTTAGCTACTACAACGCCAAAGCTAATACCCAGGGCTACCTGCCAAAGTGGGATATCGGGCGGGAGAATTAACGCAAATAAGATAGAAGTGACGAAAAAACCTTCGTTAATTTCGTGACCGCGTACAGAGGCAAATACAACTTCCCAAAAACCACCGACGATAAATGCCGTTGCATAAATAGGGATAAAGTAAAGTGCGCCGATGAACATTGAGCTTAAAACATCTTTGGAATATTCAGCACCGAATAAGCCCATTACCCAGCCACGCCATCCTTCAAGAGAAGTTGCGCCTGTCACGCTCATTGCGTCAACAGCCTGGTAACCAACGTTATACATACCCCAGAACATAGCTGGGAATGTGCAAGCCCAAACGAAAATCATAATTCGTTTAAGATCAATGTTATCGCGAACGTGTGACGCATTTTTGGTCACATGTCCGGGAGTGTAAAAAATGGTCGTTACCGCTTCATAAAGCGCATACCATTTTTCGTATTTACCACCTTTCTCAAAATGAGGTTCAAGGTGTTCTATATATTCTCTTAAACCTTTCATTAACCTTCCTTCTCAATCGTGGTGAGTACATCCCTAAGGATAGGACCGTACTCGTACTTGCCGGGACAGACAAAAGTACAAAGCGCCAGGTCTTCTTCGTCAAATTCCAGGCAACCTAACTGTTGGGCGGTATCTGTATCACCCGTTACCAAGGCTCTTAGTAGTTGGGTTGGCAGAATATCCCATGGCATGACTTGCTCGTAGGTGCCAATCGGCATAATCGCTCGTTCGCTACCACCGGTTGTTGTCGTAAAGTTAAATCTTTTGCTAGCGTTTAAGTGCGAAACAAACGCGTTGGTCACAGAAAACTTATCAACGCCGAGGTGTATCCAGCCAAAGAATTCTTTTTCGCGACCTTCAGCGATTACCGAAATCTGATTGTGAAATTTACCCAGGTAAGCCCGATGGTGAACTGCGATATGGCCATTGAAAACTGAGCCAGAAATAATTCGTTCATCAGTTTCTTCAATATTGCCCGCAACTAGCTGTTCAATATTAGCTCCAACTCGAGTTCTGATTAGGCCTGGTTGTTTGACCAGAGGACCAGCTAAAGAAATGACGCGATCGGTGGAGAGTCTGCCCTTGGTGAATAATTTACCAATGGCAATAACATCTTGATAACCAATATGCCAGACGGTTCGATTTTCATTCACTGGTTTCAAAAAGTGAATGTGGGTTCCGACATTACCAGCAGGATGAACACCGCTAAAACCATGATAGTTGGCGAGCGGATTTTGTGCCAGATCGTGATCTTTGGTGGCGTCGAAGCCAACAAATAGTTCACCGTTAGTCAAATGTTTGATAATGGTCAGGCCATGGTTAAAGGCCTCGATTTGTGGCTCGATAATGACCATTGGGTCTGCGGCTAGTGGGTTGGTGTCCATAACAGACACAAAAATAGCAGCAGGCTCGCTGTCAATTGTTGGTGCTTTGCTCTGTGGGCGAGTCCTGAAGCTTGGCCATAAACCAGACGCCACAATGTTACTGACGACTTCCTCTCGGCTGAGTTGAGGTAATTGAGCTGCGTCATATTTGGCGAATTCTTTATAGTCATCACCTTCAACACCAATTACTACGGAGAGAAGTTTACGCTTTGCACCGCGGTTAATAGCTTTAACTGTGCCGCTTGCAGGAGCCGTATAAATTACACCAGCAGTCTTTTTATCGACAAAGATTTCATCACCGCATTTGACTTTGTCGCCAACACGGACCTTCATCGAAGGTTTCATCCCCAGGTAGTCTTCACCTAGTACTGCAACCTCTGAAACTGCGGGTCCATCAAGAATTTCTTGTTTAGGGCTTCCGCTAATCGGAAGATCCAGACCTTCGCGTATTTTGATCATAGAATTTTCAGTGGTAAAAAAAGTTGAATTTAAACGTCTAATATAGTTTAAAACCACCATTCCTGCCTCAAAACAAGTGCTATATCAGCAGATTAAGGGGTGGTGATAAAAAGACGTATTGCTGCCAAAATATACTTCAGTATTTCTATTGACCTGAGTTGTTATCTCCCAAGCCAATTTTTGGCGCGCGTATTATACGGGGTCAGACTGATAATTGACCAGAAAAAACATCATTTTTATATGAGAAATAATGATAATATAAGTGCAGTACCGCATTATCAGTCAATTTAATCTATACTGATAACATAATAATTCGAGTCGAATAGTCATTCTAAGTTAACGGGGCGTATGTCTAACATATTGTTATCCATCATGGATTTTGGGGTGTTTTTGCTTTGAAAAAAGCTACGCTAGTTTTTATTTGCTTGGTAGGGATTTGCAAGCCGGCAGTTGGTGTCGATAAAGCTAACGAAAACATTGCACGCTCTTTAATTGTTGCCAGGCTTGTGAGTCAAATAGATTGGCGTCAGGAGATATTTGCACAAAAGTCGTCTCGTGAATTTCGATTGTGTGTTTTTGATCATTATCCCTCCTATGGACATTTCAGTAAAAATCTCAATGGGTTATCAATCCGCAATGTTCCTATTGTTGTAAAAAATATGACAGATAGAAGCAATGCAGTTTCGTGTCATGTTGTTTACATGAACAAGCCTTCAAATAGTGAGTTCTCATGGTTTATTAAAAATAACGCCGCCAATGGCGCGCTTTTGGTCGCAGAGGGGCGAGGTTATGCCGATAGAGGAGCACACTTGGGCCTTTATATCGGAAAAAGTAATGATTTCGACTTTGAGCTGAACCCGGATGCTTTTGTCCAGACTCAGCACAAACCTCCGCTGGAGATTTTTTCACTTGGTAAAATTGTCAACAATTCTACAGAGCGCAAAACCCAGCTGATGCGTTCTTTGATCAATTATACCGAATGGCCTGGTGAAATTGACGGACCGTTTGTTCTATGCTCATTCCAGAGCGATGTTTTCAGCGTTTATTCAGAGTTTCTTTTGAATGATAAGTCGATAAAAGGGAGGTCCGTTCAGACCAGTAAGATATCAAAGGTCGAAGACGCCAAAAAATGCCATGCACTTATTCTAGGAGAAGCTGATGAAGGGAAACTGCGCGAGCTGGTCTATCATCGGGACAAGTTAGGGGGATTGTTAATAGGTAACGCCCAATCGTTTGGTGAGAAGGGAACCCACTATAATTTAGTGCCATTGCAAAATGAGCAAAATCACCGCTTTGAAATCAACTTATTTGCCTTTGAACAGACCGGGCATTCACCGCATTTTCAGTTATTTAATTCTGCAGTTGTTATTGAAAAAGATTTTCCTATTTTTACTCAGCTGCTTATCAATTTGATTCAGCAGACAAACTGGCCTGGCGAGGAACCTAAATTATCGACAGTTAATTTATGTATTTATCGTGGTGAAAAAGAATATGATGCCATTCGGTACTTTTTACCTGTTTTCAAAACAAGAACTCAGAAGATTAAACTGACTTCGATTATCTCAGAAGATGGCATGAAGGCTTGCAACGCGGTACTTTTTGTCGATATTGATTCAGATGAAATTGCCAAATTATTTTCAAAATCTGAAGAAAAGTCTACTTTATTAATAACTAGTCGGCGAGATGCCGCAGAGTTTGGTATTCACTACAATTTACTGGTTGCTGCCAAACGGTTTACTTTTGAATTATTTTCGGCCAATTTACGAGGAGCCGGTTTTGTCCCTCAAAAAACACTCATTGAGTCTGGTGTTGTGATTGGAGGAAATCTTTAATGATTAATCTGGGACAATCTATTCGTTCGAAATTAATCGCGATTATCCTATTGATGTCCGCGGGCTCACTGGCCGTCGGTATGCTGGGAATAGGCGTTAATTATTATCAAACCAGTCAAGAAGCATTAATTGCTGATGCAGAAACGCAAGCTGGGTTGCTTGCGACTAACGCGGCGGTTCCTGTGAGCCTTGGCTCGAAAGAAGTATTGAAAAAAGTTCTTAACTCCGCTGTGCTTAGTGGCCAGTTTGGTGCTGCCATTTTTGATAACACTGGCCATATCATGGCTGTTAGAGATGAAGACAACACTGAGTTTTATATTAGCGAAGCTGAATATAAAAGCGAAAAACATGCAATCTGGGGTGGTGATCGTCTTTATGTTTGGTCACCAATACTGCAGCAACAAGATGGCGAATATTCAGGAATTGTCTACTTAAAAATTTCTACCGAGAAGTTTTATTCGAAAATTCAAGCCTTTACCTTGATGAGTATTGTGATTGTGATTGCATTACTTTTTCTGGTGTATTTGATTTCCCTGAGAATGCAACGAATGATCTCTGGTCCGTTGGTTGAACTGGAAGATATTAGCCGCAAGGTCAGTGGAAGCGGCAATTACGCGATACGAGTGCCATACTACGGCGAAGATGAAATTGGCTCTCTGGCCCGCTCATTTAACCAAATGTTGGAAACAATTGAGTTAAACCAAAAAGAGCGGGATTCTGCTAATGAGGCGCTGCAGCTAAATAAAAAGAGATTAGAGCGAGCAGTAAAGGATTTGCAGTACCTTGCGAATTACGACTCGCTCACTCAGCTTCCCAATCGCGCTTTGTGTATGGATCGAATCAAATATGCTTTAAAAAGAGCCTCGCGAACCAGCACCATGGTTTCGATACTCTTTCTTGATTTAGACCACTTTAAAGATGTTAACGACTCCCTTGGGCACGCGGTGGGTGATCAGTTGTTAAAAGCTACCAGCCAGCGGTTATTAGAAAAGATTCGAAGTGAAGATACTCTCGCGAGATTGGGTGGGGACGAGTTTGTCATTATTTTGAATGAAATTCGTGATACAGAAGATGTGATTACAATTGTTGAAAAAATTGTCAGTAGTTTTGAAGCGCCGTTCAGATTGTCTAACTATGAAGTTAACACAACTGTCAGCGTCGGTGTGTGTATGTTTCCAAATGACGGTGCGGATGTTGATTCGTTAATGAAAGCTGCCGACGCGGCAATGTATAAAGCGAAAGAAGTGGGACGTAATACCTACGAATTTTATGAGGCAGAACTTAATCAGCTGGCTATTCGTCGACATCAATTGGCTAACGAGCTACGCCAGGCAATAAAAAATGAAGAGTTAAGCCTGGTGTTTCAGCCACAACTTAACATTAAAGCAAATAAAGTCATCGGTGCTGAAGTGTTACTGCGCTGGCATCACCCGATATTAGGTAATATTTCTCCCGCTGAATTTGTGCCAATAGCTGAAAATACTGGCTTAATTAAGGAAATTGGGGCCTGGGTACTTGATAATGCTTGCGCGAAAATCGCGGAGTGCCAAAAAGAAGGCATTGATATTCGGTTAGCGGTTAACCTTTCTGCACTGCAATTTCGTCAAGTTGATTTGCCTGAATCAATCGCTAGTGTCATGCAATCTCATCGTATTCCGCCCAGATTACTAGAAGTTGAAATTACCGAAAGTATGTTGATGCGCGATGTCAGCCAGGCAATTGATATTCTGGAGCGGCTGAAAGAAATGCAAATCCGAATTGCCATTGATGACTTTGGCACCGGTTATTCCTCGTTGTCTTATTTAAGACGATTTCCATTAGATGCGTTAAAAATTGATCGATCGTTTATTGATGAGTTGGTTGTCGATGCTGATGATACTGCAATTACTCTGGCAATTATTTCGATGGCGAAAAGCCTGAGATTAGAAGTAATTGCTGAAGGGGTTGAGACAGCCCAGCAAAAAGAGTTTTTGGCGCAAAATAATTGCGATGATATTCAGGGTTATCACTTTTCCAGGCCACTGAATTATCAAGAGTTTACTGATTTTTTAAAAAAACGTGTCGATACAGACTGTAATGTTAATGAGTCAGTGAGCTAGGCTGCGCCATTGGGCAGGCCTGAGTAAACGAATCTAACTCCAAGTTATTTTTCTGTAAATGTTATCAAGATCTTGTATATCCTCCTTTTGTCAGGTAAGATTTGCGCCCTTTTTAAGTTACGCCAAGCGAATTCAGATTGGTTATGAGTGACACTCGAAGAAAGTTCATCGCTGGAAATTGGAAAATGAATTGTTCTCGAAGCGAGGCAATTCAATTAGCAAGTGCAGTTGTTGCATCTTCAGAAGAAAAGGAATCAGCGCAAATTCTTATTTGTGTGCCCAATATTCATTTAGCTGATATTGGAAAGCTGGCGGTAAATTCACATGTGTTACTCGGTGCTCAGGATGCTTACTGGCAAGATTCTGGGGCTTTCACCGGAGAAATCAGCATAAGCATGCTGGCCGATTATCAGGTGAAATACTTATTAGTTGGTCATTCTGAAAGGCGCGAAATGTTCGCGAATACAGATGAAATTGTCGCAAAAAAGTTTGCTGGCGCTTTAAAACATGGAATCAAGCCCATACTATGTATCGGTGAGTCGTTGGCTCAAAGAGAACAAGGGGTTACTTTCGATGTATTGAAGGAGCAATGCCAGGCTGTTATCGATGAAGTGGGTATTGAAGCATTTGCTGATGCTTGTATCGCTTATGAGCCTATTTGGGCAATTGGTACTGGGCGTACAGCGACTCCGGAACAAGCGCAAGAAGTACATCATAGTTTGCGTGTATGGCTAGCTGAGAAAAATGCTCAGATTGCCAAAAATTTACAGATTTTGTATGGTGGTAGTATGAACGCCGCCAACGCTAGCGAATTACTAGCACAACCAGATATTGACGGTGGATTGATTGGTGGTGCTTCTTTGAAAGCTGAAGATTTTTTGAAAATTTATTCCGTCGCAGGATAAACAATGGAAATTATATTAATTATTTACTTAGTTGTCTCAATTGCCTTAATCGGTATTATTCTCTTACAACAGGGAAAAGGGGCAGAGATGGGCGCTTCTTTTGGTGCCGGTGGTGCTAACACTGTTTTTGGGGCCGCAGGATCAGGTAATGTTTTGACAAAAACAACAACCGTTTTGGCTATTCTGTTTTTCGCCATAGCGCTTGGAATAAGTTTTATGAAATCGAAGCCAACGGTTGAAACTGATTCTGTCATTGATGAAGTGATTACTGAGCAAGAAGCAGCGCCTAAAAGTTTAGAAGCAGAATTACCCACAACAGAAGGTGGTCTAGAAGCTGAAGTTGCTCCAACTGAGCAAAAACAAGACGCTACTACCGCAGAAGAAAAACTGAAAGACGCTCAATCTAAAGTTGAATCTGATATCGATAAGGCAAAAGCTAAGGTTGAAGAAAAAACTGAAGAAGTTGCTAAAAAAGAAGAAAAGAAAGAAGACGAAACTGATAAATAAGTCTTGAGATGTGTTTATGCCGAAGTGGTGGAATTGGTAGACACGCTATCTTGAGGGGGTAGTGACCTACGGTCGTGCCGGTTCAAGTCCGGCCTTCGGCACCAATTAAAAAACCGCCTTTTAAGGCGGTTTTTTTATAGCTGATTTCTCATTATCGATTGGACAATCAGCGAGTTAATCGCGTAAAATACGTCGATTTTGCTGCAATCAAGCGAAATCCCCATATTTAAGTATAGAAAGCGGAAGAGATTATTAGACTTTTCCGCTTTTTAGTATCTGTTTTATAGCCGGAGGGTGTCTTGTCTCAACCAGCAATGTCTCAATCCGCAGCGTTAAAAGCTGCTGTTCTTGTTCTTGAAGATGGTAGTATTTTTCATGGTAAATCTATTGGTGCAGATGGCATGTCTGTTGGAGAAGTGGTTTTTAACACTGCTATGACGGGTTACCAGGAAATTTTGACTGATCCATCCTACGCCAAACAAATGGTTACCTTAACCTACCCACATATTGGTAATACCGGGATTAATTCAGAAGACGAAGAATCAGGTAATATCTGGGCTGCCGCATTAATTATTCGAGATTTGCCTCTGCAACAGAGCAACTGGCGCAGCGAAAAAACACTTTCTCAGTACCTGCAGGATAATAATATTGTTGGTATTTCAGATATTGATACACGCCGTCTCACCCGAATTTTACGCGATAAAGGTGCCCAGTCAGGTTGTTTAATTGCTGGAGAAAGCATTGACGAGGCTGAAGCACTGGAGCAAGCGAAAAAGTTTGCAGGATTAAAAGGAATGGATTTGGCCAAAGAAGTCAGTTCCAAGGAAACATACAATTGGTTTGAAGGAACTTGGCAGTTGGGCCAGGGTCATCGACAATTGGACGATTCTGACGAAAAATTCCATGTGGTTGCTTATGATTTCGGTGTTAAAAAGAATATCTTAAGAATGCTTTCTGACAGGGGATGCCGGCTAACTGTTGTGCCTGCTCAAACGAGCGCAGATGAAGTTTTAGCTATGTCGCCCGATGGAATTTTCTTATCTAACGGTCCAGGCGATCCCGAACCATGTGATTATGCAATTGATGCTATCAAAACGTTCCTTGAAACTGATATTCCTATATTTGGTATTTGTTTGGGACACCAATTGCTTGCTTTGGCTAGCGGAGCGCAAACAGTGAAAATGAAATTTGGCCACCATGGCGCAAATCATCCTGTTGAAAATGTTGCTGACAAAACCGTTATGATTACTAGTCAAAATCACGGATTCGCAGTTGATGAAAAATCACTACCTGCTCATATTAAAGTGACTCATAAGTCTCTGTTTGATGGAAGTTTGCAAGGTATTGAGTTGACCAATAAACCAGCGTTTAGTTTTCAGGGACATCCAGAAGCGAGCCCTGGGCCGCATGATGTTGCGCCTTTGTTTGAGCGTTTTATCGAACTGATGAGTGCGCGGAAAAACTAATCCTAAAGTAGTGTGTAAACGAAAAGTAGTAAGTTTCAGATTAAAACTTTTGTTAAAACGGTAAGAGTGAATGCCAAAACGCGACGATATTAAAAGTATCTTAATTTTAGGGGCTGGGCCAATAATTATTGGTCAGGCGTGTGAGTTTGATTATTCTGGCGCTCAAGCATGTAAGGCATTAAAAGAAGAGGGGTATCGGGTTATTCTGGTGAACTCAAACCCTGCGACCATCATGACTGATCCAGAGATGGCCGATGCGACTTATATTGAACCCTTGCATTGGGAAGTGGTTGCCAAAATAATCGAAAAAGAGAAACCTGATGCAATTTTGCCGACAATGGGCGGGCAGACTGCGCTTAACTGTGCACTGGATTTGGCCTCTCGTGGCGTATTAGAAATTCATGAAGTAGAAATGGTTGGCGCAACTCGTGAAGCAATCGATAAAGCTGAAGATCGCGAACAATTTGCTCGAGCGATGCGTAAAATTGGATTAGACATGCCCAAAGCCGGCATTGCACATTCAATGGATGATGCTTATAAAGTACTCGACGAAGTTGGCTTTCCGTGCATTATTCGTCCTTCATTTACCATGGGTGGTACTGGCGGTGGTATTGCATACAATCGAGAAGAATTTGAAGAGATTTGTATGCGAGGGCTGGACCTTTCTCCAACAAGTGAACTTCTAATCGATGAGTCATTGATTGGCTGGAAAGAGTACGAAATGGAAGTTGTTCGAGATAAAAATGATAACTGTATTATCGTTTGTTCCATTGAAAATCTTGACCCAATGGGTGTGCACACTGGAGATTCAATTACCGTTGCTCCTGCGCAGACTTTAACGGATAAAGAATACCAGATCATGCGAAACGCCTCGTTGCTGGTTTTACGCGAAATCGGTGTTGAAACAGGTGGTTCTAATGTGCAGTTTTCGGTCAATCCCGAAAATGGTCGAATGATCGTTATTGAAATGAACCCGAGAGTTTCGCGTTCATCAGCACTTGCTTCAAAAGCGACCGGCTTCCCTATCGCAAAAATAGCGGCAAAGCTGGCTGTAGGCTACACCCTGGATGAACTACAAAATGACATTACCGGCGGGAAAACACCGGCCTCATTTGAGCCGACTATCGATTATGTCGTGACTAAAATTCCTCGATTTAACTTTGAAAAATTTCCAAATGCCGATGCGACCTTAACGACCCAGATGAAATCGGTCGGAGAGGTAATGGCTATCGGCCGAACTTTCCAGGAATCGATGCAGAAAGCCTTGCGCGGTCTCGAAACCGGTGCTGATGGTTTTGATCCCTTCCTCGACACAGAGCGAGATGATTGGAAAGAAAGATTGCGCCATAATTTACAGGTGCCCGGTGCGGAAAGAATCTACTATGTTGCTGATGCATTTCGCCAGGAATACAGTGTTGAAGATGTGTTCCGGTTGACCGCTATCGACCCTTGGTTTTTAGTGCAAATTGAAGAGATCGTGAAATTAGAGCAGCAGTTCAAGGCGCTTGGGATAGGCCATGTCGATAAAGATACTTTGCGTTTGATGAAACGAAAAGGGTTCTCTGACAGACGCTTAGCTAAGTTGTTGGATGTTTCCGAAAAAGAAATGCGTCGCGTGCGCCACGGTTTTGATTTGTTTCCGGTATACAAACGAGTAGATACTTGCGCCGCAGAATTTTCTACTGACACGGCTTATATGTATTCTACTTATGAAGAGGAATGCGAAGCTGAGCCAAGTGATCGCGATAAAATTATGATTTTAGGTGGCGGGCCAAATCGTATCGGTCAAGGAATTGAGTTTGACTATTGTTGTGTTCATGCCGCTTTTGCGATGCGTGATGACGGCTATGAAACGATTATGGTTAACTGTAATCCCGAAACCGTTTCTACCGATTATGATACTTCTGATCGACTTTACTTTGAGCCGGTAACTTTAGAAGATGTGTTAGAGATTGTCGCGAAGGAAAAGCCGAAAGGTGTAATTGTTCAATACGGTGGTCAAACGCCATTAAAGTTAGCGAGAGATCTTGAAGCGGCTGGAGTTCCAATTATTGGAACTTCGCCAGATGCCATTGACCGTTCAGAAGATAGAGAACGATTCCAGCGTGCAATTGAGAGACTTGGGTTAAAGCAACCACCAAATAGAACAGCTAAAAACCTCGAAGATGGGGTGCGTCTGGCGGATGAAATTGGTTATCCATTGGTTGTCAGGCCGTCATATGTGCTTGGCGGAAGAGCGATGGAAATTGTTTTCAATGAAGACGAGCTGCGGCGATATATGAGCGACGCTGTTTCAGTGTCAAACGAATCACCGGTATTGCTCGATCGATTCCTTGATGATGCCATCGAAGTTGATGTCGATGCTATTTACGACGGTGAAACCGTTTTAATCGGCGGTATTATGGAACATATCGAACAAGCGGGCGTTCACTCTGGTGACTCTGCCTGTTGTATTCCACCACATACTCTCAGTCAGGAGCTTCAGCAACGATTACACTCGCAGATTGAAGCAATGGCCAAGGAATTGGGCGTTCGTGGTTTAATGAATACTCAATTCGCGATTCAGGGTGAAGTGATTTATGTTTTAGAAGTTAACCCCCGGGCCTCGCGTACGGTACCTTTTGTTTCCAAGGCAACTGGAAGACCACTGGCAAAAATTGCGGCGAGCGTTATGGCGGGCCGCAGTTTAGCAGAGCAAGGTGAGACTGAGGCGTTGACTGCCAACTTCTTCACAGTTAAAGAGCCTGTTTTCCCGTTTAATAAGTTTCCAGGGTCAGACCCCATCTTAGGGCCTGAAATGAAGTCGACCGGTGAGGCTATGGGAGTCGGAGAATCTTTTGGAGAGGCTTATTATAAAGCGCAGCTAGGCGGTGGTTCGCAAGCTCCTCGTGGCGGAAAAGCAATTCTAAGTGTCAAAGATGGAGATAAAGCAAAATTATCGGAAACGGCCAAAGCGTTAATCGACTGTGGTTTTGAAATACTGGCAACTGGCGGCACCGCCACTAAATTGATTCAAGACGGCGTATTCTGTCAACGAGTTAACAAAGTTTATGAAGGCCGTCCTCATCTGGTTGATATGATCAAAAACGATGAAATTGATTATATTGTTAACACGACAGAAGGAAAGCAGGCTGTCGCTGATTCATTCCAGATAAGACGTTCAGCGTTGCAATATAAGGTGGCTTACACGACAACTTTAGCCGGAGGTTTAGCGACTGCAAAAGCAGTTCGTCATCAAACACGACAAAAAGTTGTATCAGTGCAAGAGTTGCACCAATTGGTAAAATAATAAGGTATCAGAAATGAATTTCACTCCAATGACTAAAGAAGGCGCTGATGCGCTGCAGACTGAATTAACTGATTTAAAGCAAGTTCAACGTCCGCGTGTTGTTGCTGCGATTGCTGAGGCTCGTGAGCATGGTGATTTAAAAGAAAATGCTGAGTACCATGCTGCTAGAGAACAACAGGGATTTATCGAAGGAAGAATTCAGGAAATAGAAGCTAAGTTAAGTACAGCACAAATTATTGATGTCACTTCTATTAAAAATAATGGAAAAGTTATTTTTGGTTCTACTCTGGATTTAGTAAATTTGGATACAGACGAGGAAGTTACTTATCAGATTGTCGGTGATGATGAAGCTGATTTAAAGCTGAATAAAATTTCAGTTAACTCACCAATAGCTCGCGCACTTATTGCCAAAGACGAAGGTGATATTACTGTCGTAAAAACGCCTAGTGGTGATGTTGAGTACGAGATTGTCGAAGTCAAATATATCTGATTATTTTTACGTAAGTTATTTAAAAAGCCTGCAAATTCGCAGGCTTTTTTTATGCCCTTCAACTTTCATCAAGCAACCGCTTGTAGTTGTTCTATTGAGTTAGATCAAATTATTTTTTTGCGTCTTGATTACAATAGAATTCTGAATGTGAAATAGGACTTGTATGCTCTAAAAGCGGGATTAAGGTAAGTCTCTTTTTGAACAGTTCCCCAGAAACAACATAAAGCGAGTCACCGATTAAATTGTCGTTTCACCAGGCTAGCCAATTCCTATCTAATTTGAATATTAATAAGTTGTATCTTTTTTCAGCTGTTTCTACCGAGGAGCGCCATGAATATTAGTGAAGAATTAATTAAAGAACATCAGTTGATTATGAAAGTCATTGGTTCGATGGTGAAGTTGAGCGATTGTCATGAAAATCTAGTTGATACTATTTTCCTGGAGTTGGCTCACAGATTTGTTCTATTTGTTGAAGAGTTTGCAGACGACTATCATCACGCAAAAGAAGAAGATATCTTATTTTACCACTTAGCTCAGCCTGGTGTTTTGGAACACTGTAATCCTATTGGACAAATGCTTCATGAGCACGATATTGCCAGAGATTCCCTTAATGTAGTCAGGCAAGGAGTGAGCACTAAAGATTGTCAGCTTATAAGGAGCGGAATTCATAAATATAGTGAAGTATTAACTCAACATATTTTCAAAGAGAATAATATTCTTTACCCTATGGCTGAAAATCAATTAAGCGAGCAAGTCAAAAAGGTCATTAATCAGAGCTACGAAGCGATTGAGTTGAATAGAAACAAACAGAAACTTTGGAAGCGCCAACTTGATTTTGTTGAGGAACTTGACCGTTTAGTTGTTGAAAGCTTAAATCAAATTCCAGTTAATTAAATTCCTGAGGACGCTAATTGGTTGAGCGGTTTGAGTCAACTTTTTACGTTGATGAAATTCCATTATTCATGATAGATTGCTTCATGCAGTAAGTTTGTGGTGCGATCTGAATTAATTTATCTTGGTGTTTGGCTGTATTAATCGCTAGTTTCGTTAATCAGTTCGTTTAAGTACTAAGGTCGGTTAGCTAATGGTAACGAAACATATGCATAATAATAAAAATACCTCTTTGTTGAATATAAGCTCTTGTTTTCTTTTACTTACCTTGTGTTTTTTCCAATCGTCGTTAAATGCAAAAACTCATGAAGGTGTTTCACTGTTAGTGTTAGGTATTGCTCAGGACGCCGGATATCCTCAAATAAATTGTTATAAACCTCACTGTATGCCTGGTTGGAAAAATCCTCAAAAGCGCCGTTTGGCAACTTCTTTAGGGATTATCGATCATTCAAATAAGCAAAAGTTTTTATTTGAGGCAACACCAGACATAAAAGAGCAAATGTATCAACTTCATCGGTACGCGCCTGATGATAAGTATCAGTTAGGTGGAATTATGCTTACTCATGGCCATATGGGGCACTATACTGGATTGATGCATTTGGGGAGAGAAGCCACGGCTTCGCAAGGAGTTCCTGTATTTGCAATGCCTAGAATGATGCAATATCTATCATCCAATGGGCCTTGGAGTCAGTTAGTTAAATTGAAAAATATTTCATTGAAACCTCTAAAAGATGGAAAAGTTATGTTGCTTAACGAGCGGTTAAAGTTGACGCCTCTAAAAGTACCCCATAGAGATGAATATACTGAAACGGTCGGTTATAAATTGGAAGGGCCTAACAAGTCGCTACTATTTATTCCTGATATCGATAAATGGCAAAAGTGGCGTCTTGATATTAGCGAATTGGTAAAGGAGGTCGATTATGCCTTTTTAGATGCCACATTCTTTTCTGATGATGAACTACCTAACCGTGATATGAGTGAAGTTCCACACCCATTTGTCGTTGAGAGTATGCAGTTATTTGACAAATTACCGCAAAAGCATAAGAAAAAAATCATTTTCATTCATTTTAACCATAGCAACCCGTTGCTCATTGACGGAAGTGCAGCGCAGCAACAAGTAAAAAAAGCTGGTTTTCAGTATGCTGTTGAAGGAATGCAATTAAGATTGTAAAAGTTGAGCGTTAGTCTAGAATAAAGGGTGAGGCTAGGATCAACTGATACTGGTAAAACTCATTTAAATATTTCAGGTAAATTGTGATTGGTCAGCAAAAAGGGGTCGTAAAATATTTATTAATTCTAGCGGGTATTTTCTTTGTCGCGCTTGGAGTTATTGGAATAGTCGTGCCTGGACTACCTACAACGATATTTTTAATTATTGCCGCTGGATGCTTTGCAAAATCGTCTCCATGTTTACACGGTTGGTTGATGTCTCATCGATGGTTTGGACCAATCATTCATCATTGGAATGAAACTCGTAGTATTCCTAAGAAAGCAAAGTTTATTGCTTTATCTGCGATGCTGGTTGCCTGCATTTACACTACAGTTGTTTTAGATTCTCTAGTACTCAAATTGATAATTTTTACAGTTATGTTGTTTCCTGCCATCTTTGTATATCGCCTACCTATCAGTGAAGATATAGAACAGTCAAACCCAACACCGAATGCCATTGAAACGAAAAAAACTAACTAGTTCCAAGGTTTTTATTTCTCTTTATTGATTACTAATACTTAAGCTTTTTTTACGATGGTTCTGCTTCGATGATCATATTACGTGAATAAAATAATGAGTTTCGCCTCGATGTTAAGAATCAGTTTCTCTCTGTGACTTATTAAATCAATTTGGGAGCATTTTAAAAATTAAAAGAAGTTTGTGGTCCACTCTGTTTTATCAGTAGAGTATGCACTTGCATTGCTTGAGTGGCAGGGGTTACTTGTGATTGACTTTGTTTGGGGATTTTTATGTTTGAACTCAAATAGTTATCATTTGGTAAGAATCTTCGATAAGTTCTAATTGCCAATCGAATATCACTTTTTAATATTGCCAGAGGCATTTGATCTAATAGCGAAGAAGTCTGGTCATTCTTTCTTTGAAAGTTATGGGGAAACAGATATTGCTGTTTTGGCTCTAAGTGCTTGTCAAAAATAGAAAAGTTAGTGAGAGCTTGGTCAACTTGTCGCTCTTTTTCTTTTCGTATTAAATGATGTACTTTCATTATTTGAATGCGTAAATCCAAAATCAGTTGTACTGGAATATTCACAGTAAACTTCTTATTTAAGAGACTATCTTTAATAGGTGTTTTACTAATCTCCGTTTTTCTAATTCTCAAAGAATCGCCATGGGTACCAATATAGTCTCGTACGATTAACTGGTTTTTCTTTAAATCAATATCAGACAATTTTAGATTAATAACTTCTCTTAACGTCAAATTAGTAAGCAGTGCAAGCTTTGTCATTAATTGCGTAGCGCCATTCATTTTGTTGATAACTGCGTGGCAATGGTGCTCATCAAATCTGGAAAAAAAGCCGCGGCGTTTTTTCAGCCGCGAATAGTGGAGATTCCCAAATTTAACTTTGAGGAATTTAGAATAAAGAAACTCAAGCGCTTTTAATGCTGTTTCTTGTGCTAGCTGATCATGATTAAGTTCGTCAGCAAGAAAAGATAGAAAAGTTTCGATTTCAGTTTTGCCCATATCCGCAAGACGACACTGATTGTGGAAACGTACAAAGCGTAAAATCCAGTTCGTATAGTTCTTTGTCATCAATTCTGAAAAGCCTGCAGAGCTTGCAAGCGCTTCAATTTGCTTAAGAAATTGAGAGAAGCTGATCTGGTTTAGCGCCTTAAATTCTTCCATGCGAACTATCTCTTTAAATACTATTTGAAATAATGGTATTTGTATAAGTAGTATTTGTCAAGAGGTTATTGAAGATCTTGAAATATTGGCTAGTCTGAGATTGAGGAAAGGATATGGAATAGAATATAGGGGGAATTTTTCTTTAATTGGTGATATTTTCTGACAATTGAAGGCTTGGCCACGCTGATTACCTATAGAGCATGAAATCAAGCCTTCATTGAGTGCTTTTATTGTCGGTTAAAACGAGTAAGATGTGCCGACGTTAAAAGAAGTGACTTCTAAATCTCCCATGTCTGAATACTGATAAGCTGCATTTAGGCCCCAACCTGAGCTCCAGCGGATTTCCCAGCCGCCTTCAATTAGTGCGCCAAAGCCCGATTTATCCGCTACTCTTGCGTTATTGCGGCTAAATTCATAGTCATAAAATTGCCCGCCAACTTTCGCATATAAAGAATTACGTTTACTTAATTGGTATTTAGCTTTGAGAGCCATAACGATAGTTGAGTACTCTAATTTATCTGCTTGTAGGTCGAAAATAGGCCGATTGTCTGAGCGACAGACCCATTCATTCCCGTTAACTTCTGTGCATTTCCAGTCGTCAGCATCGGTACCTGCGGTGATCCCTGTTTCCACGGAGTAGTCAGATGAGAAGGCGTAGTTATAATAAGTATAAACATGTGCAACGCCGTCCCCGTCTTCGCTAGAACCTTTGTACTCAGCGCTACCTCCGGCGGCCTGTATTCCGAACGTATGTGGTGAAAATTTTCCCTCTTCAGCAATTGCCGTGAAAGAAGAACTCGCTAAGAGCATAATTGAAATTAAGTGAGCTGGTTTCTTCATTGTTGGTTTCCCTAATGTTACGTAAAATGACGGGCGTAGTTTAATCGGGGAGTTCAATGAAATCTGTCTGACTTTTGTTTTTAAATTGTATGAAACTGTAGATTAAGAGTAGTTCGGTTATCAATGAGACGTATGGAAAAAGGAAACTAACATTTTTTTTCAACTGTCGTGACTACATTGGTATTGCCGATGACTTTCCATCTAATATTTAGATCATATAAATAAACGGCGTACTCTCTTTCTTCTTCACTTTTCTTTTTATAACCAGGCCTGGGATCTTGTTTGAGTACAGCAGAAATAAATGTTATTAAATCGGGGTATTGTCCTAGAAAGCTTTCGCATTGTTTCAGTGCTGTACTTTCGAAAATAACTTCCATATCAGCTTCTGGTTTTGCAGGGGCAAAACCACCTGAGGCGCCAGTAATGCTATCAGCATAAGGTAAATAAGGTTTAATATCGATGATTGGTGTCTGATCGAGTAAGTCTAGTCCGCTGAGTTCCAAAAACAGCTTTTTATTTTCTTTTCGAATCCCCTTAAATTCAACGACAGACATACCGATAGGGTTAGGCCTAAATGTCGTTCGAGTCGAAAAAATTCCCTTTTTAATATTTCCACCTAACCGTGGCGGTCTTACCTGATTTGACCAGCCTTTCTCCATCGTTTCGTGGAAAATAAATAACAACCACAAATGTGAGAACTCTTCGATACCTTCAAATGCTTCGATTTTATCGCAGGGCGGTAACATTTCTATTAAACCATTTGCTTCACTAACGAGACCTGGTTGTCGTGGAATTGCAAATTTTTGCTTATAAGGGGAATGAACAACACCTATTGGGGAGAAAGAAAAGTTCATATAATTTGACACAGGACAAAAAAAGCATTTTCCGACGTTATGTAAGAAATGTCCAGAGATTAAATAGCTGATGCTAATTGTTAAGTGTTTTTAATATCGCGTGGTTTTTGTGGATGGCATTATTTGAGTAAAAGTTTCAGACCAGAGAACGTTTTAGTAGAAAAGTTTATTAAAGAAAAGTAATTCTTTATTGATGTGTAGGTGTTAATAATATCTCCTTAAAAGCTTGCAGCGGCATCGGTTTGTAGTATAAAAAACCTTGCCCGATTTCACACTGAAGACTTCTGAGGTATTCTGCTTGATCAATCGTTTCTATTCCTTCACATATTATTCTTTTCTTAAGCTGCTTTCCGAGTAGGACGATAGAGTCTAAAATTGTTTTTCCAATTTCTTCCTGGTAATTGATCACAAAAGCCCGATCAATTTTTAGCGTGTCAAACGGGATGTTGGCTAAATAACTTAGCGACGAAAAGCCTGTCCCAAAATCATCAAGCGCCAGTTCGATGCCCAGCTCTTTTAGTTGATTCAATACCAATATGATTTCATTATGATTATCCATCACAACATTTTCTGTAATTTCTAACTCTAACAAATTCTTGAGATCTACATTTTCCGACTCTAGTCTTTTTATTTGTGAAATAAAACTTGAAGATTTAAACTGAGTAACCGACACATTGACAGAAACCTTCATTTTCTGAGCAGACGACTGGTTAATTTCTTGAATATCTTCAAGCGCTTGCTTAAGCACCCAAGCGCCTATATCAACAATAAGTCCTGAATTTTCCGCAACAGGAATGAACTCATTGGGTGGAATGAAATTGTTGTCTTCATCTTGCCAGCGAATTAATGCTTCGACTCCTACGATCGCTTTTGTATTCAAATCAATTTGAGGTTGATACCAAACCTGAAGTTTTTCGTCAGTCAATGCTTGCTTAAGTCGATGCATTAATTGCAATCGATTCTGAGTTGTTTTAGTGAGTTTTGATTGATAGTAGCAATGATTATTTTCGGATTGTCTCTTTGCATATTCAAGCGCCACGCTTGTTTTCCTAAGTACGTCTATTCCGTTATCTTTCCAATATTTGTTTTCGCAAATTCCAATTTTGAGTGATACCGGTATAGCGTTGTTGGAAAACTTTAATGTTTTTGAGAAAAGCTCATATATTCTTTCTGGTTTTACAATTTCATCAGAGCCTAGTATTCCAAACGAATGACTCCCAATCCTCGAAATGTAGCAATCTCGGCCAAAACCATCGGTTAGTCTTTGAGCAAATGTCACTAGTAGTTGCTCGCCTGTCTGCTGACCTAACGAAACATTAATGTCATGAAAGTGTTCTATATCAATGAGAGCGATGCATTCACCTTTTTTCTTTTCTCCAATAGTGTATTGGTCAAGAACTTCCACGCAATGTAGTCGGTTTGGTAAATTTGTTAGATTGTCGTAGTAGGCTGCAAAGTTGAGTTTTTCGAAGAGTTTCACATTTTCGAAACAAACTGCTGAATAAGAGCAAAATACACCTAAAAGATTCCGGTAAATCTCATTCATATGTCCATTTGACTTAAGATAAATGAGTGCTTCGTTATAGTGGCTTTTCATGTACAAAATAATAGTGTCTTCATTAAAAATATGTTCTCTTCTAATAAGGCATTGATTAAATAGGTCGATGATTTTTCTATCTTCTAACTGAGTTATGTCTTTTTCCGAAAGCTCTGAGTATCGTCCTAGACCTGCAAGTGCTTTTATGGTTGGTCTTCGAGTTTTCTGCGAAGGATCGATCATTGCCACGCAAAACAGGCTTTCTTTGGGCAAAGATAGAAGTAATGTAATATACTCTAGCACGCTAACTGCAAACGAATTGGCGTTTCGTCTTGCCATCAGTTCGGTGCCCCAATCGATAATTTTTTTCAGTCCATCTCGATTAACTGAAATCATTGATAGTTGATAATATGAACGAATGGCTGTGGTAATTGAGGTAACTAGACGTGTGCGAGTAAGCTCCGACTTCATTTCGTAATCGTCAATTTCGTAATGTTGTATCACTTCAAGTTCAGGCGCTGAGCCTGGTTGACCTGTTCTCAAAATTATTCTGATATTTCTATAGTTTTGTTCCGAGCGAATAAAGTTAACTAGTTTTAATCCTGCATCATCTGTTTCCATAACAACGTCAAGTAGTATGACAGCAATGCCACTTTGATTAGCTAAAATTTCTTTGGCTTCCAAGGCACTATAAGCATGAAGAAAATGAATTTTCTTATCGAGAACTTTTAGTTTTCTAAGGGCGAGTGTGGTTACGGTATGAACTTCTACATCGTCGTCTACAACGAGGATTTTCCACTTCTCCTCGACTGAAGTTACTTCGACTTCCTCTTCTGCGAAACTCATTAATTCGTCCTTCTGTGCCACTGATTATCTCCCGCTTTCTTCTGGTGCTTTTTTTGGAATTTGGATAATAAAAGTTGTGCCCTTTTGGAGTTCGCTCTCAACTTCGATTTTACCGCCTAGTAAGTCTGTAATCAGACTTTTAACAATGTTTAAACCTAATCCACTTCCACCTTTACTTAGTTTGGTTGTATAAAAAGGATCGAATATCTTTTGAAGTTTGTCTTCGGGAATTCCATCTCCGTCGTCCTCATAAACAATACGTATATCGCCATCAACTTCTTCCGCTTTTACTGTTATAGTTCCTTGACTTCTCTTTTCGAAGCCATGAATAATGGAGTTATTTATCAGGTTTGTAATGATCTGGCCTAAAGCACCTGGATAACTATCTAGTATTAAACCTTCAATCACAAGGTTTTTAATTATGTATGGCGTTCGCTTTATCTGAGGAGTCAAGACCCAGATAAGCTCTTCAAATACAGATTTTAAGTCAAAGGTTCGTCGTCGCTCGCTAGTTTGGTCGACAGCAACTTGTTTAAAATTTTTGATCAACTCGTTTGTGCTATTTGTATTGTTCTGGATAAGAGCTATTGTTTTGAGCGCCAATTCGATAAATTCCTCTAAACTAGATTTTTTAAGAGAGCCAGAATCAAAAGTGTTTTTTAACGTAGAAATGTCGTCGCTGAGTGTTGAGGCGGCTAACATTGTATTTCCTATTGGCGTATTCAATTCATGAACAATACTGGCGACTAAACCACCTAAAGAGGCGAGCTTTTCGGAACGGGCTAATTGCTCCTGAGTTTTTGTTAGCGATTCGAGAGTATTACTTAGTTTTTCCTTATTTTCTTGTAAAGTTCGTTGGGCACTCTTGTGTTTTTGCAGCACAAAACCTAGAGAAATACAAACCAGGAAGGTAATTAGAGGGCTGGCAATAATTATATAATAAACTAGTTTAGACTCAGGGTTTTGGTAAGCAAAAAAGGTCATACTGATACTTACAACAAGTAACGTAATTGAAAATAGAAATACCTGGTTAGGTTTATAAGTGAGGTCATGACTATTCATAATAAGCGACATTCACAGCTAGCTAACATTGGTGGAAAAGTGAAACGTGGCTTTTCAATTTCATTGACCACGTAATTTTTTCGGGAAATACCATTAGGCTTAAAATATTCTGCTTTTTCACAATGTCCATTTTTCCGTTATAAATGTTCATATCTAATTTAAAATTACCATCAAGTTTTTGTTGTCGCTCGTTTGACTGTAAAACTTCTCCATTTTTACTTCCCTATAATTTGCTATTTCCTGATCTTATATTGACTCAATTCTATTGTTCCCATAAAACATATTTTATATTTAGATTGGACAACGCTGTCACCATCCTGACGGTGAAGCAGCTTTTGCCTACGAGTGGGTTTCTCAAAGACTAATGATGTGTCTTCATGGGGAGAGGTTTTTTTTCGCTTGTCCATAGCCATTTTTCGATAAGTTTAAACCTGCCTTTTATGTCAAATTTATATATGTTAGTAGATGACAATAAAAATTAAACTGACAATGTGTAAAGCTTCCCTTCGATGAGATATTTGGTCATTTATATTCCAATAATATGATAATATCTTTTAGGTTTATAACTTTACCTGATATAGCCAAGCAGTTTTACCGACTGAGTCCTATTTTGTTATTTGGAAAGATACTTACTAATATAGAACATTAATAGATTAAAAACCAAAGCAGAGCTTGAAAAACATCTTCTTTGCCCTTGTTTGATATTATTCATGATTGGTTTTTTAGCTACCAAAACTGAGCTGCATGGATGATAAATCCATTAAGTTAATTTAAGAGTGTCTAGATAACATTTAGAAATAGTGGTGGCACTTGTCGGCGTGAGGAACGAAATAGCCTTGTCTGAATTAGCGCTGAGCTAAGGAGGCTGGTGAGTCGCTTAACCTCAAGAGAGTGATTTTCCTGTCGTTAGTTTGCTCATAGCACAGGTTTGAGTGAGCAGGGACCTGGCGCCATTTTTTAGGAGTATTTATGCCTGAACTTCCCGACATTACCGTCTATATTGAAGCGCTTGAATCGCGTATCCAGCAGCACTCAATTGTCGATATTAAGTTACAAAGTCCTTTTTTACTGAGAACCGCTGAAATTCCACTGACTGATCTCATCGATAGAAAAGTGACTCGATTGCAACGGATTGGTAAGCGCATTGCTATAGGATTTGACGATTACTGGTTGATATTTCATTTGATGATTGCCGGTCGTTTACATTGGAAGGATTCGGTTAAAAAAATGCCAGGAAAAAGTGCGTTGATCATTCTAAAATTTGATAACGGAATCCTCTATCTTACAGAAGCGGGTAAAAAGAAAAGAGCGTCGTTGCACGTTGTACGCGGTGAGGAAGCGGTAGCAGAGCAAGATCCTGGCGGTAAAGAAATTGCGGAGCTCGATCTTGAAGCTTTTTCGAATTTACTTACTCATACTAATCATACTTTGAAGAGAGTATTAACTGACCCGCGCATTTATAGTGGCATCGGCAATGCGTATTCTGATGAAATACTTCATCGAGCAGGCTTATCTCCAATCAAACAATCACAAAAGCTCTCTTCAGACGAGATTGAGACTTTGTACTCCGCGACTAAAGATGTTCTGGTTGAATGGACCGATAGGTTGAGAAATGAAAGTGGTGATAACTTCCCTGAAAAAGTGACTGCATTCCGTTCTGAAATGATGGTACATGGTAGGTTTGGAAAGAATTGCCCGGTTTGCCAAACTATTGTGCAAAGAATTCGCTATGCCAGTAATGAAACTAATTATTGCCCGAGATGCCAAACTGACGGTAAATTATTAGCTGATCGCTCACTTTCAAGGTTATTAAAAAAAG
Organism: Aliikangiella coralliicola; assembly: GCF_007004725.1. Classification (GTDB taxonomy): domain Bacteria; phylum Pseudomonadota; class Gammaproteobacteria; order Enterobacterales; family Kangiellaceae; genus Aliikangiella; species Aliikangiella coralliicola. The sequence goes on from NZ_ML660161.1 coordinate 638,310, forward strand.
ATTGGCCGAAAACTATTGAAGAGTTAGAGCGTAAAAAAAGTTAAATATATTTTTGGTTGGCTGATTATAATTAAATGATAAAAATTTAATTTACATTTTTTCTAAATATGCCTAAAACTTCATCTTTATCGCAAACAATACCTGCTGTTGTCACCCAAGGATACATGATTGCTTCTGGAAAAAATAAGCAATCACCGTATCCTATGGGCTCTATTCAAATGCAGATCCCACATTTTAATCAGAGAGGGTTAAATTTGGAGCGTTATTATCCCGCGACGCTCAACCTTTTGATTTCCCCTAAAACATTTAAAATATTGAAAGCTGACTATCTATTTCAAAACGTCAATTGGGCTCAGGGATTTCCAGCGGAAGATTTTTCGTTTATTACCTGTGAAATTGAGTTTCAAAAGAGATGGTTTAATAGTTTCATTTATTATCCACATCCAGAAACAAAGATTGATCATTTTCAAAATGAATCTACTCTTGAAGTAATAACTGACTATTTATCAGGCATAGAATATGGTGATATGGTTAATTTGAAAGTTAGTTCTGAAAAGTTGGTTTTGAAGTAGTTCAGGAGGGCTTTTAGTTTCGGTTGCCGCTAAAAACATTTGTACAAAGTTTGATGCTCTCTGGTTACAAAAAATGCAACCAGAGATTTATCTAGAAAAGCATAAAGTGGTTGTTAAATAAATTAAAAAGACCAAAGGTGGTTATTAAGCTGCATTACAAAATCTTGCGGTAAAATGGCGTAACATCTGCGGCTCGTAGTTGAACTTAACCCCCCTGATTTTTTCAGCCCTTTGTTTTACTGCACTTAAACAATCAGCGACATAATCCATATGATCATTCGTATAAACTCTTCGTGGAATTGTTAACCGCAGTAACTCCAGTGGAGATGATTTTTGCAATCCTGTTTTAGGATCCCGCCCTAGAAGTAACGAACCTATTTCTACACCGCGGATCCCTCCTTCAAGATAGAGTTCATTCGCCAAAGCATGCGCTGGAAATTGATCGGGTGCAATGTGCGGTAGCATTTTGGCTGCGTCAACGAAAACTGCATGCCCGCCGGTTGGATATTGAATGGGGATTCCTGATTGATTCAGCCGGTATCCTAGATACTCTACCTGTTTGATTCTGTAGTGTAAAAACTCTTCATCAGAAGCTTCCATTAATCCAATTGATAAAGCTTCCATATCACGACCGGCCATTCCACCATAAGTCACAAAGCCCTCCATTGGAACGCATCGCGTTTGTACTTCTCTAAATAAATCTTCGTCTTCTCGTATGCACAGAAGACCACCGATATTGACCATTGGATCTTTTTTAGCTGACATGGTTAGCATATCGCCGTATTGGTACATTTCTCGAATAATTTCTCGAATAGTTGCGTTTTTATATTCCAACTCTCTTTGTTTAATAAACCAGGCGTTCTCACAAAATCGCGCTGAATCAATGATGACAGGAATATTATTTTTTTTAGCAATACTATAAACTTCTCGCATATTTTTCATTGAAACAGGCTGTCCACCGCTACTGTTGCAGGTAATTGTTGTAACGATACCCGCGATATTTTCTGCACCATACTGCCAAATAGCCTGACGTAATTTTTCAAGATCAAAATTTCCTTTCCAGTCATGATAGGTTTGTGTGTCGAAGGCTTCCTCACAAACAATGTTTATGGGAGTTGCTCCACTCATCTCGACGTGTGCGGCTGTTGTGTCGAAGTGATAGTTAGAAAGAAAAATTGGGTTTTGGCTATTGCAACGCTGAACCAAACTCGGAAATAAGATTTGTTCGGCACCTCGACCTTGATGAACAGGTAAGGTGTGTTGATAATTAAAAAGCTCCTTAACAACGGAATCTAAATGATAATAATTACGACTACCTGCATAAGATTCGTCTCCGACCATCAAACCCGCCCATTGCTCTTGGCTCATTGCACCGGTACCGCTATCGGTAAGTAGATCGATATACACATCTTCACTTTTCAATAAAAAAGGGTTCAATCCCGCTTCGTTAAGCGATCTTTTTCTATCGTCATAGCTTGTCATTTTAATGGTTTCAACCATTTTTATTCGGAAAGGTTCTGGGATTTTACGCATGAGCATTTCTCCTGAAATAACAGAAAATAATTTTAAAAAGTTAATGACTAGTAAAAAATATTACTGAAGGAAAAATGGCTACTTTTGTGGAAAATCAAACACGAGCTTGTCGTCCAGAACATACCAGACACTTGGTAACAGACGATGAAGGATTGAATATAAACTCATTGAATAAGTATTATTTAGTTTCGCGATATTGATGATGTAAGGTAATAACTTTTTCACCACTTGTCAATTATTTGAGTATTCGAAAAAAAGTAATCTGTAATAATAATTGAAATCAATCTAATTGAGTCTTATTCGTGATCGGAGATTAAAATTAGAAATGATTATATTTATGAAAGTACCGTACTTTTAGAACCTAAAGTTTTAAGATATCAGTATTCTTAATAATATGACTAAGTACTACTATTTTTTTTGTTTTGTCTGAGATTATTAAGATGTAATAAGGTGTTTCGCTTGCAGTTAAAGTGAAATCATATTAGCCTTATGCGAAGAAAAAATAGGACTCATTGAATATAACAATAAGTAATACATAACAATAAAAAAATTGGGTAAGTTATGGGAAGTATGTTAGGACTCGAGAGAGATGCCGAGAACATGGGAAAAGTTTGTTCGTCCTACTGTCATCAGTGTAAGCAGAGGACTATTTGGGAGTTTGGCCGCCTCACACAATGGATAAAGTTACTTTCTTTGAAAGCCATTTCATTTAAGAAAGAGTATTTTATTTTTTGTGAAAAATGTGGTGACGATTTTGAACTTCGCAAGAGTGAGTTCAAACAGCTGGAGAAATTGATTAATAGTAATCAGTCTGTGAGTCATTCACAGGTTAAGAACGGATTGTTTAAGAGAATATACAGTAAGCAGCTCTCCCATAATGGCACCATTCCTTTTTATTATAACTCTCGTGAAAATAGCCAGTTTAGAAATAATGAAGTGAAAAACCACACCGGTAAAAATTAATACGTCAAAAGTACTTCACACACAATGTTATCACTGTGTGTGATTTTTATACTTAGTAACGTAAGATTTTTAGCCATGCTGGCTAGTTAAGCGTTGATTAAGTGTTTTTCATGTATGCCTGTTGTGTTGGACACTTATAAACATTTCCACTTAGCGTAACATTTGTTTGGGATGAGCCGCCGCCATATTCATGGTCATAGCTTCCCGTTTGGCCTGCTCGTTGAGTCAGGATATAAATGGTATTGCCACCCATGGCATATGCCTTGTTTTTGAGATCATTCCGAGCGCCGGTTTCCAGATCTTTATTAGAGGTAAATCCACCTGTAAAAAAGTCACCCTGATTGCCAGTAATGTCACCTAAAAACTGACACTCTTTTCCGGGTTCATTATGAGTCAACTTTACTAGTCGAGCGCCTGGGGAGAGCTTGATCGCCTGACAGGCAGTTAAACTAAGAGCGACGGTTATCATAACAAGCTTCTTCATCGTTATTTCCTTTCAAATATCATTAATTATTGACGGGTAAGTTTGAGGTTATAATACGGTTTTCATCTGAATTTAAGCTGAATACTATAATCTAGAGTTGAGCTGCTGCGCGTTAGAAAGTACTAATTATAAAAATTGCACAGAGTTGTGCTGGTAATAAGGTCGGCTAGACGATAAAGTAGCTTGTCTGTTAAATACAAAAAAGCTTATTTAGGAAGCGAGTCATGGAAAAACACCATAAAATTAATTACATCGAATTTCCTGTAAAAAATATTCCAGAAACTAAGGCATTCTTCGCTCAAGTTTTTGAGTGGCAGTTTGTTGATTATGGCGATGATTATTGTGCTGTTTCTAATGCAGCGCTGGACGCCGGCTTTTTTCAGTCTGATCAGATTATGACTACATCAAATGGTAGTGCGCTAATTGTTATTTACAGCGAACAGTTGGAGCAAACTCACCAAAAAATATTAGAAGCGAATGGACAGATTACCAAGCCAATTTTCTCATTTCCCGGTGGAAGGCGTTTTCATTTCTCCGATTTAAACGGCAATGAATATGCGGTGTGGTCTGATAAGTAGGGGCTAAAAGCCGATAGGTTCCATTACTGATGTTAGCCAGGTATACAGTCAAAAATAATGAAAACTGATTTCGATAATTCTCTATCTCGAATAGGTACTCTTAGTATCAAGTGGGAAAAGAACTTAAATAAATTTGGGAAAAAAGATGTTATTCCCTTATGGATTGCGGATATGGATTTTGCGACACCGCAAGTCATCACGAATGCTCTTTCACAAAGACTTGAACACCCTGTGTTTGGTTATAGTTTTCGTGCCTCTGAATATGTCGACTCAATCATCAATTGGTTGCTGTCACGTCACGGCTGGCAAGTCAAAGCTTCCGATCTGTTGTTTTATCCTCCAGGCACCGTTCCTGCGCTTGATATGTTAGTCAGGCTATTGACCGAACCCGGCGATGAGGTGATTGTACAGGTGCCTTCTTATCCGCCTTTAATGAAAGTAGTAGCTAAGAACAATCGCGTTCTAGTCGAAAACCCATTAATTGCAGCGGAAGAAGGTTATCAGATGGACTTTGAACACTTGGAAAGATGTTTTACTCGAAAAACAAAATTACTGATATTGTGTAGCCCACACAACCCAACCGGAAGAGTTTGGGAAAAAAATGAGCTGTTGAAGCTAGCCGAGCTTTGTAAGGAAAATAATGTCACTGTAATTAGTGATGAAGTCCATGCCGATTTAATCTTTTCAAATACAAAACATTGGCATTTTAATCGTCTTGACAGAAATCAAAGACCGTCGAGTATTTCAATTATATCGTCATGCAAAACTTTTAATATTGCTGGTTTGCCTCAGTCAACATTAATTTGTGATGATGAAAGTTTAAAACGGAAAATTCAGTTTATTATAGACACTTCTCAGCTTAATCTCGATGGAATATTTTCTGCAGTTGCAACAACAGCTGGCTACCAAAGCGGCGGTGAATGGCTTGATGGACTATTAGAGTATCTTAAGGCAAACCGAGATTACTTATGTCATCGAGTCAGTGAAGATTTCGTTGATGTTAGCGTGGTGCCTGCACAAGGAACCTATCTAGCCTGGCTAGATTTTAGAAAGCTGGAATTGGAAAATAAAGTTATCGAGCAAATGTTGATCCAAAAAGCTGGCGTGGGGTTGTACAACGGTCTTGAGTTTGGCAAGAATGGTCGAGGTTTTTTTCGATTAAATTTTGCTTGTCCACGCTCGATTCTTGATGAGGCACTCAATAAACTCGTCAGCGTATTTGGTTAAAATAAATGTGTGTACCAATCCACAAATTTACTATTCTTTGTCGATTTTATTAATCAGGTAAATACAATGGCGCCCGAAGGCTGAAATTAATAGGGTTTTCAGTTTGGGCGCAGTTTTTATCAGCTTTTCCACTTGATTTTACGATCAAGAAAAAGGAAAAAATTAATGAAATCAATTATCAAATTAATGAGTAAGAGTATCTTTTTTCTTATCTTATTTTGCTTACCTTATCTATCCAATGCAGACGAAGTAACCAACGCAATTAATGAAGGGTTACGCCAATATCAAAAAGGAGAATTTTCTGCGGCTACCTCGCAATTGGATTACGCTGCCGCTTTAATCAGGCAACAAAAAATTGGACGAGTGATTACCGTTTTTCCTGAACCATTAACTGGGTGGAAAGCGGAGGTTGCTGGTAGCGACTCTAGTAGTGAATTAACGCTCGGCGGTGGTATTACCGCCAACAGAATATATTCTCTTGGTGAAAGGCAGGAAGTCGAAATTGAACTAATGATGGATTCCCCGATGCTACAGTCAATGTTATCGATGTTTAGTAATCCTTCAATGATTACCATGAGTGGGGCAAAATTAATCTCCGTGCAGGGGATTAAAGCGATGTTACGCGTTGAAGACGGAGATATCGAAGTTATTCTGATTGTTAACAATAATGCAATGTTCACACTTAAAGGATACGGCGCCAGTGAGGAAGATGTTATCGCTTATGCTGAGGCGCTAAGATTAGATAAACTGAGTTGAGTTGTCAGCTTTCAGTGATTTAAGTCGCTGACAGCCTTTCTTTCCAATGAATACTTTCGATCTGATTAGTTCCGTCAATTTATTTCCTGACTAACAAAAGCTAAGCTGAGTCGCGGGCATACCACAGCGATAAGATGTGCTCTGTTTACCTAATAAAGTGCTTTTGTGTGCAAAGTTAAAGTGTTAATCTTAGCCTTTATACATTTGCTTTTTAATTTATATTTAACTGATGATTACATTTATTGATAAACAAACAATAGAGAGCCACTTTGATTTTCCTGAGTTAATTGAGCGTTTAAGAAGCGCGTTTGCTCAATCAAATGTCGAGGTGCCAATGCGGCACCATCATGACTATGCCAACCCTCCTGAGGACAGAGAATCAACACTTTTATTGATGCCTGCATGGGATCCCGGTAAAGATTTAGGGGTAAAAATGGTAACTGTTTCGCCCAATAACGGTGACTATAATTTACCTTCAATTCAGGGTATTTACTTATTATTTGATGCCCATAAAGGTAGCTGCAAGACATTATTAGATGCTAAGTCGCTGACCGCATACCGAACCGCTGCAACATCGGCATTGGCATCCAGTTATCTTTCTAGAGAGAATAGTCGTTGCCTGATGATGATTGGCACAGGAGCCTTATCATCAGTGCTAATCAAAGCGCACGCGGCGGTCCGTCCGATAGATAAAGTTATCATTTGGGGCAGAGATCCATTAAAAGCTGAAGCATTGAAAAAGACACTTGTTGACGAACCATTTGAAATTGAGGTTGTGGAAACTATTGAAAGTGGTATCAAAAATGCGGATATCATTAGTTGCGCAACTTTAAGCGAAACGCCTTTGATTAACGGTGAATTACTCAAACCAGGTCAACATCTAGACATGGTTGGAGCCTATCGACCAGATATGAGAGAGGCCGATGACCAATGTTTGCTCAGGAGTTCCATTTTTGTGGATCACTACGCTGGCGCACTCAAAGAAACCGGTGATATCGTGATACCTATGCAGCAGGGGATTATCCAGAGAGCCGACATCAAAGCCGAGCTTTTCGAGTTGTGCAAAGAAGCTGCGACCGGGCGAGAACATAGCGAAGAGATTACTTTTTTTAAATCAGTTGGTCATGCGTTAGAAGACCTTGTTGCCGCGACTCTAATCGCAGAAAAAGTTAATCTTTGAGTTTATTTAAAGTGAATTAGCTGCCTGCTAGTACTCACCAGGATTAAGGTTTATTACTGTGAAATACCAATATGTTGAGGTGCTTTTGATTTATGTCGAGTGATTTTATTAACCGGTTTAAGACCCAAACTGCATTTCGACCTTTATCTGACAGCCATATCATTGATGTGATCGATATGCATACGGGCGGAGAACCATTAAGGGTGGTTATTAATGGTTATCCGCAAGTTCAGGCTGATTCGTTGCTTGAGTATCGAAAACAGCTAAAACAGAATTTTGATCATTTTAGAACGGCCATTATGTTTGAGCCGCGAGGCCATGCGGATATGTATGGTTGTTTGTTATTACCACCGTTTAATAGTCAAGCAGATTGCAGTGCCATTTTTATGCACAATGAGGGTTACAGCAGCATGTGTGGCCATGCCGTTATCGGTATTATGACTTTAGCTATTCAAATGAATTGGGTGGAAGTTCACAACGATATCGCGGAGCTAACCATTGAAGCGCCATGTGGGCTAATTAAAGCACGGGGTTGTGTGAATAATGGAGACCTAAGCGATATAACGGCTTCGTTTGAATGTGTTCCTTCCTTTGTCACTGGGTTAAATGAAAGCGTTCATATCGAAAGTCTTTCTCAAAATATTCGATATGATCTGGCTTACGGTGGAGCGTTTTATGCTTATGTTGATGCAGAACAACTTGGCTTAGATTTAGTACCAGAAAATAATCGACAGTTAATTGAGTTGGGAACTGAAATCAAAAATGCGGTACTTGGTAGCAGTGAAAAAATCCTCCATCCTTACGAACCGGAACTTAGCTTTCTTTATGGGACTATTTTCATTGGCGGGCCTATTTCGGCTGGCGTTGATAGCAGAAATGTTTGCATATTCGCAGATGGGGAAGTAGACCGTTCACCAACTGGTTCAGGGGTTTCTGGTCGCATGGCATTACATTATGCTAAAGGAGAAATCAAAATAGGCGAATCCATGAAAATTGAGAGTATTCTCGGCTCACAATTTATCACTTCGGTACAGCGGGTAGAAGAGTTTGGCTCTTATCAGGCGGTGATTCCCAAAGTTTCAGGTAACGCTTTTGTTTGTGGTGTAAACCAATTAATTATCAATCCAAATGATAAACTTCGAAACGGTTTTTTTCTGCGCTAAAAGCGCGAGTAATAAACTCGCGTTGAGTTTCACAGTGTATTTTTTGTTTACCAAAATCAATTAATTCTATCGCCAATAAACTTTGGCGCTAATAAGCTTAGTGTTACTATGACTGTGAGTGCTTAGCCAGGATTTTGTGAAATGTCATTACCGTCGCAAGACGCCATTTCGTCTGAAGATAAAGACCAAAAAGTTCAACAGATTATTTTTGTCGAAGGCAGTGCTAATTTGCTGGTTTTGATAGCCAAAGCTTTTGTTGGTTTTTCGACCGGCTCACTGGCTATTATTGGCGACGCTATTCATTCGTTAACCGATGTTACCAACAATGTGGTGGCCTGGAGTGTGGTAAAACACGCCAGTAAACCAGCTGATAAAGAACACCCATATGGGCACCGTAAATTTGAAACCCTGGCGGTATTAGGGCTCGCTGTATTATTGTTGGTGCTTGCCTTTGAATTGGTTATTCACGCATTTCGTCGAGAAACCCCAGAGATTTTCAGTTCTGGTTGGGAGTTGGCGATTATGCTTTTTGTACTAATCATCAATATCGTGTTGGCGTCTTGGCAGAGAATGTGGGCAAAACGACTTGATTCGGATATTTTGCATGCCGACGCGAGCCATACTTTTTCTGATGTATTAACGACTGTTGTTGTCATCGGAGGCTGGCAATTGTCAGCGATGGGTTATGTGTGGTTGGATAAATTATGTGCACTGGCAATTGCTGGATTTATTTTATATCTGGCAATTCAATTATTTAAAAAAGCTGCGCCAGTGTTAGTTGATGAGTTTGCCATCGATCCAGAACTTTTGACAAAGTCAGTTGCTAAGGTCGAAGGTGTTTACGCGGTTTCTAGAGTGAGATCTCGTTGGATCGGAAACCTTGCTTCCGTCGATATGATCATCCATGTGGCTTCCCACCTGACAACTGAAGAGTCTCATAAGATTTGTGACGAGGTGGAAATAGTTGTCGAACAAGAATTTAATGTTACGGATATATCAATTCATGTTGAACCAGTTAAAACTCGTCCGATTGGTATTGATGAAGCTAACAATCATTCGATTGGTGTTGAAGAGTAACTTTAGTCTAATTAAACTTAGGGGCCAGCAGGGCGATTCCCTTCAGTTTTAATCACATGAGAATATTATTTTGAAATCAACTCTTCGTACTATTATTTTGTGTCTGATGATTGGCACTTTTGTTAGCCAGGCGCAAGAAGCTCCAGCAAACAAAAAGCAAAACGGGGCTGACGTTCAACCGGATAATTTGTTTCCCAGAGTGTTATTAGAAACTGCCGTAGGGAAAGTTTTAATTGAGCTGGATCGTGATCGTGCGCCGATTACCGTGAATAATTTTTTAGCTTACGTCGTTGCCGGTAGCTACGATGGGACTGTGTTTCATCGTGTCGTAAGGGATTTTGTCGTTCAAGGTGGTGGTTACGATATCTTGTACAATCCTCGGGATCAGCGAGAGCCGATTTTTAACGAGTCTGGCAATGGGTTAAAAAATGAAATGTATTCTATTGCCATGGCAAGAGAAAGTGATCCTCACTCTGCGACCAACCAATTCTATTTTAATATGGCTGATAATGAGAGCCTTAACCCTGGAAAAGATTGGGGATACACCGTATTTGGAATGGTGATGGAAGGTGGCGAGGTGCTCGACTTAATTGCAAGGGCGCAAACACATACCAACCCTGAACTTGGCTGGGATGAAGTGCCGATAAAACAGATTGTTTTAAAAAAGGCGACTCTGCTCAAAGAGGAGTAAACACCAGCCAATTAAGTGAAAGTGGCCAGGCACTACGAATTTTGATTGCTAAACCAGGACTCCAGAATCAGTGCTGCTGCAATACTATCAACTTGGGATTTCTTAATTTTTTGATAACCGCCAAACTCAAATAATTCATCTCTGGCGGCGGCGCTTGATAGTCTTTCATCGACCATTTCTACCTGGACGCCAAAACGGCCGTGAACTCGATTAGCAAACTTTCTGGCGCGAAGTGTTATCTCTTGATCGGTTCCGTCCATGTTAAAGGGCTCGCCCACTAAAACTTTCTTCGGCTGCCAGTGCTTTAATAATATTTCTACCTGCGTCCAATTAGGTACACCATCATTGGCTTTCAGGGTATCCAGTGGAGAGGCGGTTTGAGTGATGGCTTGTCCTACTGCCACGCCGATTCTGGCCAATCCAAAATCGAATGCTATAACTTGACTCATGCGTGTCCGGACATATTACTCAGGTTTTCGATATCAACACCCAGAAGCTGAACTGATTTCTCCCAGCGTTTATCAATTTCGGTAGAGAAGACAATTTCTGGATCAACAGGGACTGTCAGCCATGAGTTCTCCATTATTTCTGTTTCTAACTGACCAGCTTCCCAGCCTGCGTATCCGAGCGCAATAAAAGCCTCGTTACTGACTTCATGGCGACCGATGGCGTGAAGAATATCGGCTGACGTAGTTATCGATATGTTGTTTTTTAGTTGAATACTTGAATTCCAGAGTTTTTCGGCACGATGAAGGACAAAACCTCTATCGACCTGAACCGGGCCACCAGCAAATACGGGGTTAATGTTGTGGCTTTGCACGCAGGGAATTTCCATATGTTCAAGTAATTCTGAAGTGGAAAAGTCTAGCGGGTGATTGATGACTATCCCCATCGCGCCGTCTTCATTGTGCTCACAGAGTAAAGTGACGCTGCGGCTAAAGTGAAGGTCTTTTAGGGACGGCATCGCAATTAACAGATGATTTTTCAGACTTGGAAACTTGCTCATAATATTATTGTTGGTGCAATTGGGGTAAATTACAAGTCTCAATCTTGGATAAACCTAGATTAATTTGTTCTCAGCTTGTAATCAGGTTGAAATTGCCAGACACGGATAATTTCGAGAATGTCGGTATCTTTAGTCATTTCTTTGGTTAATGGCCTGAAAGGCGCTGCCAATCGGACTATTCTCAGTGCTGCATTATCGAGAATTTTCTCACCCGAACTCTTCATAATTGACAATTGATTGATGGTACCGTCACGGTTTATGGCCACTTTGAGGGTCAAATTTCCATAAACTTTATTAATTTTGGCTTTTTGGGGGTAATTTTGGTTGCCAACCTGCTCAATTTTTCGGCGCCAGCTATCCAGATAAAGGGCATCTGACGACCTGTGAACCGAAGCTGATATCGCCCTGCGGCGTCCTTTACGAGCTTGATTGATATCACGATTATCTAAGTTAGCGATAAGGCCCGACAACTGGTAGCTTTTGTCGATTAAAGCTGCCGCGTCGGGTACTTGTTGCTGACTTTTCTCGCTATTTTCTTGCGGGTTGTGCGCAGCTGATAGTTCGCCCAGACTATTGATAATTTCAGGTGTAGGCTGGGAGTTCGCTGACGATGCTCTCATTTGCTGAGGTTCGTTGGCGATTTTATCAGGATCATTAAACTGCGCCATTTCCGTGGTGCTGGGCATCAGTTTTTCTTCGCTTTCACCACCACCTTCTTGATTAGCCTGGCCGATGAAATCCGCTGTTTCTGGTTTTTTCTCAGCTTCAAATTGAGCGAGAATCACGTTGAACGTCTTTTCATACTTGCTATCAGATAGTTCTGGCAACTTAAAGCCAACGCCAAAAAAGACCAATGCGTGAAAAGCCAGCGCAAGAAATGCGCAAAATAACAATTTATCTGACTGACTGATTTTGGGGTGATCCTGACTATCGATCGTCCCCTCATAATTTTGCATTAAGATAGCACCGTGTTTGTTCTGCAGTAAGGTTCTATTACTCAAACCTTTTTTCTATTGCGTCAAATAGTGTACCAGCAATATTAGTATCAAAGGCAGCGTCTATTTCACAAATACAAGTCGGGCTGGTGACATTTATTTCAGTTAGGTAATCCCCAATAACGTCTAAACCAACGAACATGAGCCCCTTTTCCTTAAGTGTCGGACCAACCTGGGATGCTATCCAGCGATCGCGCTCAGACAGAGGTTGCGCCTCACCTCGACCACCGGCAGCCAAATTTCCGCGGGTTTCGCCTTTTGCCGGAATACGTGCCAGACAGTAAGGAATAGGTTCACCATCAACCATCAATATGCGCTTATCACCACGAACAATATCGGGAATAAATTCTTGCGCCATTGCTGATTGAGTGCCTAATTGAGTGAGAGTTTCGATGATAACGCCGATGTTCGGATCGTCATTTCTCACTCGAAATATTGAACTACCGCCCATCCCATCTAACGGTTTTAAGATAATATCCCCATACTTCGATAAAAACTCTCTAAAGTCTGTTTCGTTTCGGCTCACAAGTACGCCGGGAGAGCATTGGGGAAACCACGCCGTGTAAAGTTTTTCATTAGCATCTCGAATACTTTGCGGGTCGTTTACAACCAGTACACCTTGCTCTCGAGCAAGTTGAAGTAAGTAAGTGCTGTAAACAAATTCCATGTCAAATGGTGGATCTTTGCGCATTAGAATGACGTCGAAGTTTGTAACTGGTACGCTAGATTGTTCACCCAACTCAAACCATTGGTCGGGGTCAGGCATCACCTTAAGTGATCGTGAATGAGAAATGACTTGATTTTCTGACAAAATCAAATCATGTTGTTCGAGATAAAATAATTGATGGCCGCGACTTTGTGCTTCAAGAAGCATCGCGAAACTACTGTCTTTTTTAATATTGATCTGAGAGATAGGATCCATCAGAATTGCGATTTTCAGCGACATTTCAATTCTCGACTATAATTGAGGACTGGGGAAGGGTACTATTAGTACCCCATTATAGAAAGTTATATTTAAAATTCAATAGATTGCCTATACTTATCAGTGGGTTACAAAGCGTTTTTAAAGTTGTATGACTCTCATGTCTTTTAAAAGCTTGATTCTAATAGTTTTCTTTTTTAAGCTAACATATTGAAAAGTCTTTACGACCAACTCGCAAATCCCGTAAAACTGTGTGGAATAGCGCGGTTTTTTGTGTTAAAAGTTACGCAGGCTTATATGTATAAGTTCAACATGCGTGGTTTGGACTTGAATTACGAGTGACAATAGCGGTCACTTGATGAGGAAATGTTCGATGGAAAATAATTTTCAGGGTCTAAAAGCAATGGTTATTGATGACAGTAAGACGATTCGTCGGACTGCTGAAACCTTGCTTAAAAAAGTTGGCTGTGAAGTGGTGACTGCAGTTGACGGCTTTGATGCACTGGCAAAAATAGCTGATCATAAACCGAACATAATATTTGTCGATATTATGATGCCTCGGTTAGATGGTTACCAAACTTGTGCATTAATCAAGAATAATAAGGACTTTCAAGATACGCCGGTCATTATGCTCTCTAGCAAAGATGGCTTGTTTGACCGGGCAAAAGGACGTATTGTGGGGTCCGATCAGTATCTGACCAAACCTTTTAGTAGAGATGAATTGCTCGGCGCGATAACGGAGCACGTTAGTCACGTGTAAAGCTGTTCATGTATTTCAGATTTGTAAGCTTTTTAATCAACACAAAAAGCTACGCGGGGGAAAAAAGTAAATGTCTAAGATTTTAATTGTGGATGACTCACCGACAGAAATTCACGTTCTATCAACCATTCTAGAATCAAACGGATATGAAGTCGTTACTGCAGAGAGTGGCGAAGCTGGTGTTGAAGTTGCAAAACAGGAATTGCCCGATCTTGTACTGATGGATGTTGTTATGCCCGGACTCAACGGGTTTCAGGCAACCAGACAGCTCAAAAAAGATCCAGCTACAGCGCATATTCCAGTTGTTATAGTAACTACCAAAGATCAGGAAACCGACAAAATCTGGGGAATGCGACAAGGTGCTAAAGATTACCTAACCAAGCCAGTCGAAGAAGGTAATTTAATTAACACTATTCAAGCGATTTTAGGACGCTAGAATTTCACATGAGCGAAATCACTGATATACAAGCGTTCGAGTTTCTTCAAAGCATTGAGCAGCGAAGTTTTGAAAGTGCATCTGTGTCAACACGCGAAGAAGATTTAAGTCGATTTTGGACAGGCGTTGGGTTTCGCATTTCTGGCAATGATTATGTTGTCAGGCTGAATGAAGTTGCTGAGATCATCTCGATTCCACGTCATACCAAAGTACCTGGCGCAAAAAATTGGGTTAAAGGTTTGGCCAATATTCGCGGTACCTTGTTACCTATCATGGATCTACACAGTTTTTTAGGGCGTAAAGCACCGCATGCTTTGCGCCGTCAGCGATTATTAGTTGTGAATCATGATGGGGTTCACTGCGGAGTGATTGTCGATGAAGTATTGGGGTTGAATCACTTCGAGGATGAGGATTGGGTGCAGGAAATTCCCGTGCATGATGATGCCATGCAACCTTTTTTAAATGGAGGTTTTTATTCGGGCGAAAAACTGTGGACAGTTTTTAGTCTGAACACCTTGGCCGAGACACCGTCGTTTCGCCAGGTTGCACTAATATAAAAGACGGGCCTGTTTATTTAAACAATTATTGCTTTTGAAACATTTTTGCATTCAGGAATTTTATTATGAGCGCAGCAGACGATAAGAAAGGCCAATTAGAATCGGGGTCGAACACTGGCATATACATTTGGTTGTTATTGCTATTTATTGTGATTGGGGGCTTCAATCTTTTCATGGGGCAAAGGGAAAGCCAATTCAACCAATCCAGATTGACCAAAGCAGGTAACCTGAGGGTACTGTCACAGCAGGTTGCGAAAAACGCGTCTGAGGCATCGCGAGGAAATGCTGAGGCTTTTAGGCAGCTAACATCTTCCACCAAGGAATTTCAGGCCCAGTTTAATCATCTCGATAAAGGGGATGATTCGAAAGGACTCCCGCCTTCTAACGAAGTCATTCGTAACAAAGAAGTAAAAGATGTTGGTGATTTATGGACCAACATGAATCGAGAAGCGGATGTCGTATCGCAAGGACAAGATACGGTAATTGGTCTTTATGATATTGCCGGAGAGTTATCCGCAACGATTCCGCAAATGCAGTTTCTTTACCAGAATGTACAAGATATTTTGCTCGACTCAAGGGCAACTGCTGAGCAGGTGATGTTTGCAACTCGTCAAACAACTTATGCGGAAAGAATTCTCAGAAGTTTCCAGAAGGTACTTGCCGGTGGAGACGACGCTGAAATTGCTGCGCAGAATTTCGGACATGACGTGGATGTTTTTGGTGAAGTACTGACCGGCATGCTTGAAGGCGATGCCATGATGGGAATTGCCAGAGTCAACAACGCGGAAGCAAGGCAAGCCCTTGAAGAAATTGCTAATCAGTACGTTGGTGTTAAACAAAATGTGGACTTTGTAATTCGCTCTACAGAAGAGCTATTTAAAGTACACGAAGCATCAGATACGATATTTACCCAGGCAAGTGACATGCTGTCACTCACCGAAAAGTTACAGAGCGCTTATGAATTCCATTCTGAAGATTTAAAACAGATAGGGCATCCATATTACTCCGCTGCAGCCGGTGCATTTATTTTACTCTTCATCATCTTGCTTTATGCGCGTCAAAGAACCGATGACCGAAGTCGTACCGAACGTGCAAGACTAACCGCCGACCAGGAAAAATTACAGAACGAGAGAAACCAGCAAGCTATCATCCGACTTCTGGATGAAATGGAAGGACTGGCAGATGGTGACCTGACAACCAACGCGACGGTAACAGAGGACTTCACTGGAGCGATAGCCGATGCGATGAACTTTACCATTGACCAATTGAGAAGTCTGGTATCGACGATTAAAGACTCGGTTGTCAAACTGGCTAATGCGACAGACGCAACGCAAAATATCTCGATGGAACTGGCACAAGCATCTCGCAATCAAGCGCAAGAAATTACCGGGGCCTCTGCTGCGATTAACGAAATGGCGGTTTCCATCGAGCAAGTATCTGCAAACGCATCGGAGTCAGCGACGGTTGCGGAAAAGTCGGTGGACATAGCGAAAAAAGGTGGTGAGGTTGTACGAAATACCATCCAGGGGATGGATACAATCCGTGAGCAAATTCAGGAAACATCAAAACGAATTAAACGTCTGGGTGAATCGTCCCAGGAAATCGGTGATATCGTATCTTTGATTAATGATATATCTGACCAAACAAACATACTGGCACTTAACGCGGCAATCCAGGCATCGATGGCAGGGGAAGCTGGTCGTGGTTTCGCGGTTGTTGCGGATGAGGTACAACGACTGGCGGAGCGTTCCGGTAATGCAACCAAGCAGATAGAAGCGCTGGTAAAAACAATCCAAACCGATACAAACGAAGCGGTTATATCAATGGAAGCCAGTACCGCAGAGGTGGTCCATGGAGCACGACTTGCACAAGACGCGGGTGTTGCACTGGAAGAAATCGAAAGGGTATCTAAAAGTTTGGCAGACTTGATCCAGAACATATCTAACGCGGCCCGCCAACAAGCAGCGTCTGCGGGACATGTTTCCAATACGATGAATGTTATCCAGGAAATCACCAATCAGACATCTGAAGGTACACAAAATACTGCGAGTTCCATTGGTAAGTTGGCTGAACTGGCGGATGAGCTGAACAACTCAATTGCCGGTTTCAAACTGCCAGACGAAGCTTAATAAAGCGGAATTTTAATGGCTGCTTTTAATCTTCCAGAAATGGAATCAAAAGAGTTTGCATTGTGGCAAACTCTTTTGGAAAAGCGAACCGGAATGTGGCTGCCTGAAAGCCGCAAAGCATTTTTGATTGCAGCGCTTACTCGTTTTATGAAAGACAAAGGTGTTAACGAGTATAAAGAGCTTTACTCAAAATTAGATGCAGGAGCGATATCGGTACTTGATTGGGCCAGTTTAGTTGACTCTTTGACAGTTCATGAAACTTGTTTTTATCGAGATATACCATCGCTAAAAGTAGTAACTAGTTATTGTCGAAATAAAGCGTTGGAAGGGTTTCAAAAAGACTCTTCTAAACCACAACATGTCCAGATTTGGAGCGTTGGATGCTCCACTGGAGAAGAGGCATATAGTCTCGCTATTGAAATGGACAAGCTGAACATCGGGCTTAAAGAAGCTTGTGATAAAACGGTTTATTTTGGTGTAACTGCGGTTGATATTAGTTATCCATCATTGGCTGTTGCTCGTGAAGGAATCTACGTAGGCAGGCAGTTAGATTTTGTTCCTCAAACGACTAAAAACTTTTATTTTAATCGGCTGGCCGATGATTACTACCAAATAAAAGATCAAATAAGACAGAGAACATGTTTTATTCAAAGCAATGTACTCGACCTTGGGAGCAAAAACAAACAGGAATATGACGTTATTTATTGCCAAAATGTACTGATTTATTTTCGAGATGAACGAAAAAAGAAAGTCATTAACCAATTAATAACCAGGCTTAAACCTGGTGGAATTCTGGTTTTAGGGCACGGAGAAATTACTAACGTCAGTGGCGATGAGTTAACCAGAGTTGATAATAAGCATTGTCTTGCGTATTTGCGTAAAGATAACTAAATAAAGTAAATATCGGAGTGGTCATGACCGACAACTACGACCAATTAGCACTAAGCTGGGTCAGAAAAGAAATTAATAATACCCTTGATCAAGCTAGACAAGGGTTGGAAAATTTTGCTGAAGATAACCAGGACCAGACTCAGATACAGTTTTGTATCAATTGTCTGCATCAAGTCCAGGGTACTTTGCAAATGTTGGAGTTTTCTGGTGCCGCAAAATTGGCGTCCGAAATGGAAATTCTGGCTGAAAAAATGGCATCAGACAACACCTTTGCTGTAGAAGCGGCATTCGAGGTTTTGATGCGAGCATTGTTACAAATGCCCGGTTACCTTGAGCGTGTTGAAGAAGGCCAGAAAGATATTCCTGTCATTTTATTACCGCTTATTAACGAACTTCGTGCAGCCGGCAATCAGACACCGATTTCAGAAAGAGAGTTGTTTAGCGCTGACACTCAGGGCGTGCTACCGCCCAAAGCCGTTGAAAAAGTTACTGAGAAAGATAAAACAACAGCGTTTCAAGATAATGCCAAAAAACTTCGCGCGCATTTTCAAAAAGGTTTGACGGGGGTTATCCGTCTCGAAAAGATCAAAGAATCTTTGGCAAGAATTCACAAGGTGTTGTTGCGTCTAGAGGCTTTAACTGAAGGTCATCCTGTTTCTCGATTATGGTGGGTTGCTGATGGTTTTATTTTTTCGATAACAGAAGGTGGCTTGTACAAAAGAAAAGAAGTGCATTTGCTTCTTTCTCAGGTTGATAAGCAAATTAAGCGTTTATCTGATCAGGGCAAATCGGCATTAGATGACGTTATTCCTGAAAAATTATTGTCACAATTACTTTATTTTGTGGCTCGCTCGAAATCGAAAAACGCGCGAATCAATGCGCTAAAAGAAGAGTTTAACCTGGAAAGCGTTTTAGCTGATAGTGAGCAAATTAAAAAGCGCCAGGCGCGTCTGGCGAAACCAGATTCAACAGCAGTTTCAAATGTTGCCGGTGCCATTAATGAAGAACTTGCCACTGTAAAAGATCAGCTCGATCTGTTTGTGCGGGCTCAGGCTAAAGATCCTTCGCAACTGCAAAATCTTGTTGATTCGTTAGTAAGAATTAGCGATACCTTAACTTTACTTGAACTCGCGATTCCTCGCGATGTTATTCGTCAGCAAGTTAAACAGATCCAGAAACTTATTGATTTAGGCAAGATGCCTGATGACTCCACGGTAATGGACATCGCTGGTGCATTGTTATTTGTTGAAGCGAATCTGAAAAATATTAACTTGGAAGCTAGTAGCCAGACTAGTGATGAAGTTGAGTCCAGCGAATTAAGTCAAACTCAAGCGAAAGAATCGCAAGTTGATGATGCGACTGAGGCACTTATCAAAGTGGCGCGTAAGAGTATGCAGGCTGCGAAAGATAAGATGATCAATTACATTGCCTCAGGATTTGAGCGAGAGGCACTTGCCGATGTGCCGAACTTGCTCGAGGAAGTATTAGGCGGGGTGCGAATTGTTCAATTTGATAATGCAGCGCGAATATTAAAAATAGCGAAAGATTTTGTTGAACAGCGGATTATTGCAGTAGAAGTTCAGCCAAAAGAAGAGCGCCTGGATGCGTTGGCCGATGTGATCACTAGTGTTGAATATTTCCTAGAAGCATCTGAAGAAGGAAAACATCGCGGTGTTAATTCAATCCTGAAAGGTGCACAAAAAAGTGTGGAGTCACTCGAAAGTGCACTGAGTGAAGCTGCCCCACAAGCTGAAATTGTTAGCGTACCTGTGCCTGAAAAGGCTCAGGTTGAAGAACATCAAATGGAAGAAGTGCCAGAACCTGTGAAAACAGAAAAGGCCGATGTGATTCCACTTGTTTCATCTGCGGAAAAGCAAGTTGATGAAACGCTGATTGATGAAGAAGTGCTCGAGATTTTTCTTGAGGAAGCTGAAGAAGAAATTCAAACAATCAATGACATGCTTCCAAGATGGACTAATAGCTTACAAGATGATGAAGCGCTCACAACATTACGCCGCTCTTTTCACACGTTAAAAGGCAGCGGCCGATTAGTTGGCGCTAAGGTCATTGGTGAAGTCAGTTGGGCTGTTGAAGACATGCTCAACAAAGTCATTGAAGAGTCGATTCCTGCTGAGACTCAAGTGATCACTGTGCTTAACGAATCACAGGCTATGATGCCTCAGTTAGTGGATGCTTTTGCCCACCAAAAACCAATTGAGTGTAACTATCAGCAATTAGTTGCTAAAGCTGAGCATATTGCAAAAGGCAAGCAGCTAGCTGACTTTGACTTTGCTGAGCCAGAGGGTGAAGTTGAAGAAAAAGCTGCCGACGTTGCGGCGAGTCAACCGGAAGCCATTGATCCCGTATTGCTGGAAATTTTCTCAACAGAAGCCCAAAGCCATTTAGAAACAATCGCAGATTACTTAAGCGGTGCACCTAGAGAAGGTAGCGTTGCTGTCACTGACGATATGATACGCGCGCTGCATACCCTTAAGGGAAGCGCGAATATGGCCGGTGTAGGAACAATTGCCAAATTAACCGGCCCATGGGAAAAGTATTCTCGGTTAATCAAGGGAAGCGGACATCGCTTCGAACAAAATGTCATCGCGTTACTTCAGGATACTCATGACTATTTGAAACAGTCGCTCGATAATCTGACTAATTCATTGCCATTAGATAACGACCAGCTGACGGAAATACTCGACAATATTTCCCAGCTCAAAACTGACTATGCGACAGCAACGGGATCAAGTGTAAAACAACGTGATCAGCAATTTGTTTCAATCTTCTTGACCGAAGGTTTAGATATTTTACATGAAGTGTCTAAATTAAATGATTCGCTTGAAAAAGACTTTTCGAATGCTGAGCTTAAAGAGTCGATTCGATTTGAATTACACACTTTTCATCGTGGTGCAGAGTTGGTTGCAATTGATGAGCTTGAGCAACTTGCCTCAGCTTCGGAAAAGTTAGCGACTTTTGCAGCAAATCGAGATTCTATCTCCGAAAGCTACAACTTACTGCTGGTAGAGACCATCGAAAAACTCACCGCAATGTTAAACAAAATTGCTTCGGAAGAAGATATCGAATCACCGCAAAATATTGTTGCCAAGATCGATGAATGGATTGAAGGTTCCGGGACTGAATCGGTACCTGAAGATATGGATGTCGAGCTAGTTGAATTATTCGTCGAGGAAGGTGAAGAGCTAATTGAAGCAGCCAGAGATCTATTATCTCGCTGGAAAGATAACTTAAACAACAAAGATATCATTGTTGAATTACGAAGAATCTTCCACACGCTTAAAGGCAGCTCTCGTATGGCCGGCGCAATGAATGTCGGCGAACTAGGCTATGCTGCAGAAGACTTATTTAATACTGTTGTTGATTTTGGTCGAGAGTTATCGCCAGTCGATTACGATATCACCATTGCAACTACAGATAAATTAGAAGCCATGATCGCAGAGTTGAAAACGCTACGTTGGCCTGGAGACGCTTCTCAAGATGTAAAAATTATTCGCGACCATCTGTCACCTGAAACTGAAGTTGCAGAAGTGGTTGTGGAACCTGAAGTTGAAACTGAGCCAGAAGTCGAGGCTGAGTTAGAAGTCGAACCGCAGGCTGAAGTTGAAACAGAAGCTGAGATTGATTTTGAGCTAGAAGTACCGACAATTGTTGATGAGGTTTCAGATGCCGACGAATTTGTTCTGGATAGCGAAGTAGAACAAAACGAGATAGTCGCAAACGAAGTAGAAACTGAGCATGATGCAGAAATTCTTGTTGAAGAAGAATTACTTGAAACAGAACTTCCCGCTTCAGAGTCGGTTGAGGAATTGTCAGAAATATCGCTCGATTCAGAACCTGCAGCTGAGGAAGCTGAGATTACTGATGAGTCGCTTACCTTTGACTCAGAGTTAATTGAAGCCGACGAAGAAACTTTCGAAGTGGAGTCCAGTGGCGATGATGCTGAGTTGATTCCGACTTTAGAAGATGTCGCGGAACAAGAAATTTCTGAACAAGAAGTAACGGAAGAAGAACTAGAAGAGCCAGAAGTAGAAATTGAAGCAGTTGAAGCTGTAGAAGCGGAAGAAATAGAAACACTTGAAGAAGCGACTTCGTTGGAAGCATCTGATTTTGATAGTAGCGAGTTTGATGATTCGGAATATTCAGAATTAGAAGAGATTGAAACCGTTCAGGATGAACCATTAGAAGCGCCTGTCTCAGAGGAAGAGCTTGAAATAATTGAACCGGTTGCGACTGAAACAGAAGCGCTTCAGACAGAAGATGTTGAGCTTGAGTCGGAAACTGCCGAGCTAGAAGCGCTTGAAGCCGGTGAAGCTGAGCAAGAAGAAATTGCACAAGAAGAAGCTGAGCAAGAGAGTATCGTATCAGAAGATGCTGAATTAGAAGAGCTGATATCAGAAGACGAAACCGTCGAGCAGGTCGATACTTGGGAAGAGGAAGAAGAAGCCCATGCTTTCGCCGGCGAAAATGTTGTTGATATTAAACCTGATGAACCAACCACTAGCGAAACTTTTGTTGAAGATACAATCAGTCCAGCGGCTCCCATTGTTGTCACTGGAAATATACACAAGGTTGATCTGGATGAAGATGGTGAAGAAGTTCTAGAAATCTATCTTGAAGAAGCTGATGAGTTATTAGTTACGCTTGATGAAGCGTTGCATGAATGGTCTGAGTCACTAGACAATAAAAACGCAATTGATTTGCTACAGCGAACCCTTCACACAATGAAAGGGGGCGCGCGTTTATCTGATTTGATCATTCTGGGTGACCTTACCCATGAGATGGAAACTTATTTCGAACGGGTCAATAGTGGTCAGTTGACTGCCAGAGATGAAGATGTTGATTTCATGTTGCAGGGATATGATGTTATCGCAGCGCTTGTTAAAGAAGTTGAGACTAAGCGCCAGATGACTGTTCCCGAAACCTACATGAAGTCGTTGGAAGCGCTGATTAAAGGTGAATCTCCGGTGCTTGAACCCGTGGCTGAGGTTCCGGTTGAAGAGGTCGAAGAACCGGAAGAAGCTGCCGAAGCCGATCAGGTCGTTGCTGAAGTTGTTTCATTTGAGAAGAAAAAACAGCAACAGGCAGAGAGCAAAGCTAAAGTTCAACAAAGCACAGAAGTTATCAGGGTGCCATCCGAACAGTTGGAAGGATTGGTTAACCTGGCTGGTGAAACCAGTATTTTCAGATCACGTCTGGAACAACAGATGTCGGTGCTTAAATATAACCTTGAGGAAATGAGCGCGACAATCGAACGTTTACGAGATCAACTACGAAATCTTGATATCGAGACGGAAGCACAAATTTTATATCGTCGAGAAATTTCCGGCGGTGCAGAATATGAAGATTTTGATCCACTAGAAATGGACCGGTATACACGACAGCAGGAGTTGACTCGTGGTCTTGGCGAAAGTGCGGTGGATTTGATGAGCTTAAAAGAAAGTTTGGACTCACTGACTTCTGACTCGGAAACTTTGTTGTTACAGCAAGGGCGAGTCAATACAGAAATGCAAGAAAGCTTGATGCGAACTCGCATGATTCCGTTTGAAAGTCTGGTGCCAAGATTGCGTCGAATGATCCGCCAAATTAGTACCGAATTGGGTAAAACAATCGAATTATCGATTAGTGCTGAAGGCGAAATGGATCGCAACGTATTGGAGCGAATGATTGCGCCGATTGAGCACATGTTGCGTAATGCGATGGACCACGGAATTGAATCGCCAGACGAACGGCGCGCGAATCAAAAACCTGAGAAGGGCAGTATCAAGATTTCTTTATTCCGAGAGGGTAGTGAAGTCTTTATCAAAATTCAGGATGATGGCCGCGGCTTGAATCTGAAAGCTATTCGACAGAAAGCGCAAGAAAAAGGTTTGATTAGCGAGTCATCGGATTTGTCCGACCACGAATTGCAACAGCTCATTCTTGAAGCTGGTTTTAGTACCGCTGAAAAAGTCACGCAAATATCTGGGCGTGGTGTTGGAATGGACGTTGTGAGTAGTGAAATTAAGCAGATGGGCGGTGTGATTGAAATTGATTCTACCCAGGGAGTCGGCTCAATATTTACCGTTAAGCTTCCATTTACTGTATCGGTTAATCATGCGTTGATGGTGCAGTTAGGCGAAGAAGTGTTTGCCATTCCGCTAGCAAATATTGAAGGTATTGTACGAGTAAGTCCGTTTGAGCTTGAAGAATATTACTCTAACGAAGACGTCTCTTTTGAATACGCAGGAATTGATTATTCCATGTATTACCTTGGGCAGTTACTCGATCATAATCGGTCGGCTAACTTGCAAGGGGTTACACAACCCTTACCGGTATTATTATTACATGGCGCAGATCACCCAACGGCGCTGCAAGTTGATGATTTGTTAGGAAGTCGAGAAATAGTTGTGAAGTCTTTGGGTAGCCAGCTGAGCTTAATTAGTGGCTTATCTGGTGCGACAATTCTTGGTGATGGCCGAGTTGTATTAATTTTGGATATGCCGGCACTTATTCGCCGAATTGACGCAACCGTTGCGCTTGATAGAGAAGAAGTCGTGCAGGTTGAGGATGATCGTGCACCAGTGGTGATGGTTGTCGATGACTCGATTACAGTTCGTAAAGTAACCACGCGATTACTTGAGCGACACGACTTTGAAGTGATTACCGCAAAAGACGGTGTTGACGCCTTGACGGTTCTTGGCGATCAAAAACCAGATGTTATGTTATTAGATATTGAGATGCCGCGAATGGATGGTTTTGAGCTTGCAACAATTATCCGTCATGATGACGCATTGAAAGATTTACCTATCATAATGATTACATCGCGAACCGGGGAAAAACACCGTGAGCGAGCCGAACAAATTGGCGTTAATCAGTATATGGGTAAACCTTATAATGAAGTCGATTTATTGGATTCAATTTCAGCACTGTTACCAACGAGAACTTGAGGAAGAAAGTGAGCGGTTTAAAAATAGGATTGGTGACGTCCGCCAGTGACGAGGGTGAGCAGCTCGTCCAATTGTTGCACGCGCGGAACGCTGAAATAGTTTACAACATCACTCCAGAAGAAATTTCTAATCAGCATGTTGAAGACACTGAATTGCATGTCTGGCTGCTGAATGTGGATGATGACTCTTGGCATGATGCAATTGATCATCTGTTAGATGAGTCGGAAACCCCTGTTTATTTCAGTGAACCAGGTACTATCGCGAAACAGACGCACCCTGAGTATTGGTGTGGTAATTTAATTGAGCGTCTGTATGAAATTACTGGATTAGAAAAAACCGTTGAAGAAACCGAACCTTCGGCGGAAGTCATATCAAAGGAAACGCTAGAAGCCGCGGTTAGCGAAGAAAAACCTTCAACTGAAACAGAGCTCCAAAGTGATTCTTCTTTGTCTTCATCGTTAGATGAGCTGGAGATGTCGACCATTGGAATTCCCAGTGACATAGCTGCTGAGCTAGTATCTGAGCTGGAAACAATTTCGCCGGTACTAACCGAAGAACTTCCCAAGGTAGAGCCTGTTGCTGGCGTAACAGCTAGCGAAGACTCGATCGATGAAAATCAAATTGGTGAAGAGCTGATTGGTGAAGATCCTACCACCGAAGAAAAAACGCCAGAGACTAGTGAAAGTTCGCCAAGTGCCGGCAGGATTGG
This sequence comes from Aliikangiella coralliicola, assembly GCF_007004725.1. Classification (GTDB taxonomy): domain Bacteria; phylum Pseudomonadota; class Gammaproteobacteria; order Enterobacterales; family Kangiellaceae; genus Aliikangiella; species Aliikangiella coralliicola. The sequence goes on from NZ_ML660161.1 coordinate 663,886, forward strand.
CACGACTGTACATATAGAAATCCCTGAGTTTGAAGAACAGAATTTACAAATTGATGAAGACACACAAACTGAAGAAGAGAGCATCAATCTTGACGATGATTCCAACATCGATGGAACAGAAACCGATTTTGAGCTGGAGCAGCTAGGCGACTTTGAGTTAGAAGACTTTGACAGTCAAGAAGATGAAACGACCGAGCAGGGCGAAGCCGAGCTGGCGATTGAAATTGATCTGCCTACCTTAGAAGAGCCGCAAATACCTGAGGTCGAAAGTGCATCTGATGAATTGGATGAGCTGGAAATTGAGTCCACAGATGATGAATCACTTGATTTTGAAATTGAATTAGCGGATTTTGATTCTGACCTTGAGTCGGAAGCAACTGAAACATCGGATGACTCTGGGGTTTTATCACTGGAAGAACCCGGCGAATCAAATGAGTTGTCGGATTTGGAAGATGTTGAAGTTTCATTAGAGTTGGGCCAAGAACCTTCGGTGCTAGACGCTCAAACCGAAATCAGCTTCGACGCTCACGAGTTGGAATCACCAGCGGAAACCCATGATGAAGCGCTAGAATCTAATACAGAAGAAGTAACATCTTCTGTTGGGGAACTGAGCCTGGAATTAGAAGATGTCGAAGAACAACAAAAGATAACCGGCAAAGCTCAATATGTCATCGATGAAATAGGTGAGTTACCCGAGGATAAAGCAAATAATCAGGAACAGGAAAAAGAACCTGAACCTAAAGAAGATTTTGGTGGGCTATCACTTGAACCCGTCGGGCAGGAAAGTACTACAGGGCGAGCGAACTTTCTGGGAGATTTGTCTGATTCAGAGCAAGACGCTGAACCAGAACAATTGAGCGCTGGGAATGAGCCTGAAGACCAAATTATAGAGCAGCATGAGTCGACAGAGTTATCAGAGCCGAAAAATGAAACTGAGCTTCAGCTGACTGAGATTGAAGGTGATGAACCTGAGTGGTTAAGTCAAAAAGACGCTGAGCAGCTCGCTACTCAAGATGTCGTAACAAGTTTGGAATCGGAAAGCGATCCCGTTGATGAAGAGTTTGATATTTCTCTAGAGTCGTTTGAGCTAGAAACTGGTGAAGAGTCTGAAGAAGCGTTTTTAAGTGAAGTCGAAGATAGCCAGGTTAAAGAAAGTCAGGTTCAAGAAAATCTGGTTCAGGACCTGGATAAAGAAGATTTAACATTAGAAGATTATGACTCAGATTCTGATAGCGCTGATCAAGACGTTTCCTTAGCAATTGAGCAGGCTCACGATACTGGTGAAATTGAAGTAGCTGCCGGTTTAGAATTGGATCCTGCCGCAATTTCAGAAATTGCCCAGAGTGCAATTGGTGATGCGCCTGTTGCTGAACAAGCCACTGAAGAAGCGGAGTACCAAGCGGAAGTTTCCGACTCAGAACAGATAGTTTCTGACCATGCTGTTTCTGAAGAGACGAATCCCGAAGAGACAATTTCTGATGAGGCGGTATTAGAGAGCGCTTTAGAGGAACCTTCTTCGGATAAGCTTGAATTAGAAGACTCTGCTTCCGATGAATTTGAAATTCCGATGCTTGATGAAACCGCCTCAGGAATTGAATTTGAAGAAAATACGGTTGCGCAAGTTGCATCTAAAAAGGCACCTTGTTGGGTGATCGGTGCGTCGCTTGGCGGGCCAGCAGCGGTAAAACGATTTATGCAGTGCTTACCGAAAGATATTCCGGCGAGTTTTGTGATTGCGCAGCATATTGACGAGAACTTCTTACCGGTCCTGGCTGAAATTTTAACTAACAATAGCCAGTTTGAAGTAGTCGTTGCTAATGGCAGTAATGAAATGCTGTCAGGAAAAGTTTTTCTGGCACCACTTAAAGGTAAAACCGTTTTTCTTCAGGATGGCTCGATGTTAGTCGACCACTCACAAAAGTGGAGTAGCCCTTATTCGCCTTGTATTGATGATGTGATTGATTCGGTCAGTCATGCGTATGGTGAACTTTCCGGTGCGATTATTTTTAGTGGGATGGGTGAAGATGGATTAATCGGCGCAAAAAAAATGCGTGAAAGAGGTGGGGTCGTCTGGGCTCAGTCTACAGACACTTGTGCTAACTCTTCGATGCCTGAAGCTGTTATTGACAATGGTGAAGTTGACTTTGTTGGATCGCCGGAACAACTGGCGGAAAAGCTGGTCGATTACTTGAATAGATAACAAATTATTCAATGTCATCAACTGCTGATAGTATTGTGGTATTAAAAGTATTACATTGATTAGCATTGCATTGTTGAATGATAGATTCAATTTTCAATCAGTGTATTGGGAATGCAGTTTTAACAATTAGAGGTTGAGAAAATATTATGGCGACAGAGAATAAAGAAGTTTATAGCTTGATGATCCCTACCGTAAAGGGAAATATATTGTTGCCAAACTCTAGCGTTGCTGAAATTGTTCCGTTCAGTAATGTTGAATTATTTGAAGAACAGGCTGATGCGCCTGAGATGCCGCAATGGTTTTTGGGGTATCTTTTGTGGCGTGGTCAGAATATTCCATTGATTTCAATTGATGTTATTCGTGGCGAGCCGGATCCTCAAGCAAATAAGCGTTCGCGTGTAGCTGTCGCGCACACATTAAATGCTAATCGAGAATTACCCTATATCGCGATTGTGGTACAAGGAATTCCTCGTTTGTCACATGTCACCCCGCAAAACATTAAGTACTTGCAAGAAGAAGAGCTTTCAGACGCAGAGAAAATGCGCGTTACGGTTGACAATATTGGTGCTTCGATTCCTGATTTGGACAAGCTCGAAGAATTGATAGTGGCCGTGCAGAGTGCCGCCTGATAAAAATAACCACAACACTTCTAACATCATTTCCTGGCCAATTGTTGCGATTGGCGCGGGGATTGGGTTTGTGCTCAGTTGGAGTGTCTTGTCCGGCGACTATCAAGGCCGAGTAAATCTTTTATACCTGCTGTTGGTTTACCTGGTTATTCCGATTTCCAGCTTAATTATCTCGCTCGTCTCATTAATCAAAGGTGACGGGATTAACCTGGCTCGCCTATTGGTGGCATTGCCAATTTGGTCGCAGCAAAAAAAGTCGACGTTTAGAAAGTTTCATCAGCTTAGCGTTGATAAGCATTGGTTTTTTCTACAAAGTCAGGCTGCCGCTTTAGCTTTTTCGGTGGCGAGTCTATTCTCATTCTTTTTATTATTAGTAGCGACAGATGTTAATTTTGTATGGCGCAGCACACTACTGCAGTCTTCGGACTTGTTGCCAGTATTAAAAGTGATTGCAACACCATGGTCGTTCTGGTCCGAAGCTCAACCGACAATTTCATTGTTACAAGCAACACAGGATTCCCGGTTGGTACAGGCTGACATGAACGCTGCGGCTTACGCTGGCTGGTGGCCATTCATTTTTGCGACGCAGCTCGTTTATAGTCTGTTGCCCAGAAGCATTTTGTTAATAGCGACAAGGGGTTGGTATTTAAAGTTAATTAAAACCGATTTTGAGCAACAATTGCAGTCTGAAATTAACCGACATTCGCCCAGAGCGCCCGAGACTTTTGAAATATCGCCTGTTGTTCATCAGTTACCCAACAATCAAATTGTCGTTAATAATTGGGGGGGACTCGATCTTAATATGTTATCAATATTGGATGAGCTTAACCTGAGTTCTGATAATGTCATTTGTGCAGGGCCAAATGCTTCCTTTGCAGAGCAAACTGTTGCAGAAAGATGGCGAGGTGAGCAACTGGTGCTGGTGAAGTCCTGGGAACCTCCGCTAGGTGAGCTGGCAGATTTTTTACAAAATAGTAAAGGATATCTCTTACCGTTAGATTGGGAAGAGCAGCGACTGATTAGTCCAAGAGAGAGTCATGTGCAAGAGTGGCAGCGGTTTGCTAAAAAACTTAAGCATTGGCAAGTTTATGTTCCTGAAAAACTCTCAACCAAAAATTGAAATAATGCTTAAACCTGTAACATTGAATCATTTTAGATTTAAAGAAAAATGTAGCCAGAAATGAAACGAGCAATTTTCGCAGTCGTCGGTCATCCCAACAAAGGCAAATCTTCGATTGTCTCGACCCTTTCACGCAACGATTCTATTGAAATATCCACACGTAGCGGCACCACCAGTCATTCTGGCCGGTATCGGGTTGAGACGGCGCATTCAGGCTATGAACTTGTCGACACGCCTGGTTTTCAGAGACCCAGAAAGGTCCTTGCCTGGCTGAATAAAAATTCTCCCGGCGCCGACCAACGTGCTAAAACGATTGCGGAATTTATTGAAGATCCGCAGTGTCGCCAAAACTTTCCTGATGAAGTTGAATTATTGAGCCCAATTGTTAAGGGAGCTGCTATTCTCTACGTTGTTGATGGTTCCAGGCCTTACGATGCGGAATATGATGCAGAAATGGAAATCTTGCGTTGGACCGGTCAACCCAGTATGGCGCTAATTAATCCGATTGAAAATGAAAAACATGTTGATAGTTGGAGCCAGGCACTCGCTCAATACTTTAAGACCGTGCGCATTTTTAACCCAATGGAGGCCGACTTTAGCAAGCAAATAGAGTTGCTAAAAGTATTCTCTCATTTGAACCCGAATTGGGCGGCCACTCTCAATGCCCTTACCGATGATTTACAACAACAAAGGTTGGCGCAAAAAAATAAGGCGGCATTATTGTTAGCCAGATTGGTAGAAGATTTATGCTTTTATCGTGAAAGTCAAAAAGTCCTTACTGAGCAGCAAGCTAAGGTGGCTCAGCCGCTTTTAGAACAAAAATATAAGGCCTGGATGGTTGCCAGAGAGGAGAAAGGAATACGCGAACTGATGGCAAACTACGCGCATTTTCAAGTAGATTTCAGCATCGATGATCTGAGTTTACCGCCTGATCTTTTTGATTGTGACCAATGGTATATGTGGGGGCTAGACAAACAGCAACTTGCGACTGCATCTGCTGTTGCCGGGGCCGCTGCCGGAGCGGCTGTAGATTTAGCTGTTGCAGGGCATAGTTTTATGTTGGGGGCTATTGGTGGCGGACTGGTTGGTTTTGGTAGCGCCTGGTTTGGTGCCGGAAAATTGGTTGATGTGAAGCTAAAAGGTCTCCCTTTGGGCGGCTTTGAGGCTTGTTATGGGCCGGTTAAAAATAAGAATTTTCCTTATGTTGTGATTGGACGTTTTATTCATATTTACAACCAGGTTAGCGATCGAAACCATGCCAAACGAGGTCGACTTGAAGTTTTGGCCACCGATTTTCAACAAAAGGTAATGACCCTGGAAAAATCCTCGCAGAAAGCACTACATCAGGCCTGCGATAAACTCGTTAAACAAAAAACCGTTGATGACCTGGCCAATATCCTGTTGGCGCTGTTTTGATCGGATTAGCAGGCCGGGAATCTTTGAGTTGGTGCCGGCTTAGCGTTTCTCAGAAGGATTCTTTTACAATTATCATGTCGACTCTTTTCGTCGATTTTTCTAATCTATGGATAGATAAACTGAACTTGGGATACCGTTCATAAACTAGAAGCTTGTCGCAAATTCGTTCAATATTACTGGTTAGTGGATATTGTTGAGCGGTGATAATGAGCGGTTGAGTGATATTGATGGGTTGGTGATACAAGGAGTGTTAAAAAGCAGACAGGTCATTAATCAAAATGAGGTACAGATTGACAGGGTTCTTCCGGTTTGTATTAACAGTCGTGTTGTGGATAGCATCGAGTTCTATGCTGTCATGGAAGGTTGCGGCTAATCCTCTTGCTCACTTTGATGTGCGATATACCCAAACGGAGTCCTCAACCCAAACAGAGTCCTCAACTCAGCAGTTACAGTCTTCAACTCGCTATATACAGCCCTCAACTCAACAAACTACTTCTTTCACTCAAGCGCAATCAGACGCCAAAACGCCCATCCGTAGTCATCACTATCAGGTGAATATCAACCCGCAATTGACTAAAGCAGAAGTTAAAGTATGTTTTGAAGGAAAGGCGCCAAAGTATCTTGCCGTTGATTATCGAAAGGCGACCAAAAAGCTAATCAAGTTTCCAAGTGCCGATAAAGGACATATTGAATTTCAAGGCCGCTACTGGAAAACTGAACGATTAGGCAAAAATGCCTGTATTGATTATGTTTCTGATATCTCCGGACATCTCAGAAAAGCGAACAAAGGGTTACCTAAAGCGACTAAACTCAGTTTCCAAAGCGACAATACCTGGCTTTGGCTGCCAGAAACCATCCGCGAAGACGAACGAACCGTTGTTCATTTTAACCTGCCACCAAAAATTAAAGTTTCAACACCTTGGCAATCACTTAATGATGATGGAACCAGCTTTGAAGTTGGTGGTACGCCGCATGATTGGGGATTTACCTTAATGATTGGAGAGTTTGACCTGGTGCAAACGCGCCTCAATCAGGGAGGGCAGCTTAATATTGCGATTCTTAAGCATCTTAAGAAAAAGCAGGCGCTGGTTTCATGGGTCAAAAATACAGCGGAGACTTTAGGCGGGTATTTGGGACGTTATCCCGTTGAACAAACGCAGATTATCTTGATTGAAAACGAGCGATATAAAAAAGGCCCGGTTCCCTGGGGCGATGTTAATCGGGGAGGTGGCTTTGGGATCCGCTTTGTCGTCGACAGCAATAAGCCGATTGCTGCTTTTTATGAAGATTGGACGGCTACTCACGAATTTAGCCATATTCTTATCCCTAAAGTTAACTACAGAGATATCTGGATGTCGGAAGGGTTGGCATCATATCTCCAATATTTATTAATGGCCCGAGCCGGACATCTAACTGAGCAACAAGCCTGGCAAAGACTGTATGAGGGGTTAGAAAGGGGGGTAAAAGGCGCAAAATCGAACTGGGATGAGTCACTGTCAGAAACTGTGGAAAATCGAGAGCGTGGCGGCTGGGGACGGTCAGGAAGAATAATGCGAATTTATTGGAGTGGCGCAGCTTATTTTCTTATTGCCGATTGGCAACTGAGAATGCGGTCCGATAATCAGCAAGGACTCTCCGACGTATTATTAAAATTTAATCAATGTTGTGCCGGAAGCTCTCAGGAGTGGGACGGAATTGATTTTGCTGACAAGCTTGATGAGTTATCGCAAACCAGAATTTTCAGCCGCTTATATCGAGAAGTCGCCAACGGTAAGAAATTCCCTGATTATTTGCGTGCATTTGATTCCCTTGGGATCCAGGTAGAAAACCAAAAAATTCGCCTGGAGTCAGGAGAAAAGGCAAAGTTACGTCTTAGCATTCTTAATCAACATCCTTGAGTTAAATCTGTAATCCACAACCTCTTGCCTCAACACTAGCGTTAAATGTTCGCTAACACTATGAATTTAAAGAAATTAAATGGGGTTGAGTCAGTTTTCATAAAAGGTCATTAATCGGTCTGAATCACCTGAAAAGAATCCACTTTTTTTGCTCAAGAATTATCGTTTTTCGCCGATACCATGAAGAGTGGGTTTGATAACCTGAATCTATTCCTCCGACTAACAGTCGGCGCTGTGCAGGTTAAACAAACATCAATAAAGACAATAAAGCAGGACACTAAACTCAATGCTAGACCAACAAAACTTGCAGCAAAAATCGCGATTAGGTCTTATTTTGATTAAACGTCAATATATTACTGAGCAGCAATTGCAGCTGGCGCTTAAGTTTCAGCAGCAACATGAAATGCGCCTTGGTGAAGCGTTGTTAGAGTTAGGTTTTATTGATGAAAAGCAGTTAAAAAGGGCATTGAGACGCCAAAGCTGGTTGCGGTCGATTACGGCTGGTGTTGCCTTGGTTCTCGCGCCATTTAGCCCCGCGTTCGCATCTAGTCAAGGTAATTTGGGGAGTAGTTCAACCGCGACCAGCGAAATCAGCGTTACGATTTTGCCTAAAACACTGGCAAACAGTTCTGGCAACATGAAATTTGATGGTGATAAGCCAAGTCAACTGAGTGAAGGTATTTGTACCAGTGATCTGGGGGTTGATATTTACCGTGTGACTGCCAGTGGTTCTGGTAAGAATGGCGGGTTTGTATTAACGGATAATCAGCAAAATCAGCTTGAGTATCAGGTCGCCTTTCAACATGAAAATAGCCAGTTTCATCACCTCAAAGCCCATCAATCATCAACTAATTTAAAAAATATACAATCCGGGGCAGATGCATGTCTTAATGCTTCGGCAAACCGGGTAAAAGTTTCCCTTGATCCCAAACAAAAACAGAGCAGTTCAGTATACTCCGGCGTTTTGACGCTAACTATTGCTGCTGAGTGATCTGCGGTGCTGTACGCAAACTGATTTTAGTGTTTTCTCGCCAGACAACCTTACCTTTTTTACCCCTACACGCTAATTCCGAACGCGGCTAAAGCGATTGACATTTAGTCAGTATCCTCGTGTAATAGGAAACTGCAGCAATCGCCTGGTGAAATATAAAGATATTTTAAAGTCGCGTAGGTATGTACCCTGCATCAGTGACTGCGCTTATTCGTCAGGCTATCAATTCAATAAAAAATCAGAGTCAATTTGTGCGTTATTTAATTATTATTTTTGGGATTCTTTTTTCGCAATATGCAAATGCCGGGTTATCTCTTAGCCAAGCTATCATTCATTTTGAAGACGATGGTAAACGTAGCGAAGATGTTGAGGTTTTCAATCAGGGGCAAGAAACACTTTATGTTCGTGTCGAACCGAGTGTGATCATTAATGCCGGGACAGAAAACGAAAAGCGTGAAGTTTATCGTGACCCTAAAGCAGCTGGTTTGCTGGTCACTCCACAAAGATTGGTGGTGGCGCCGGGAGCGCGCAAGCGTTTGCGTTTTGTGCGCCTTGATAATCCAAAGTCTGCGTCAATTGATAAAGTATTTCGTGTTTTGGTTAAACCTGAAGTTGGTGAAGTCAAAGCCAATCAAACGGCGGTGAAAGTGATAGTGGCTTATGAGGTATTAGTTTTGTCTCAGCCTGACAATGCGAAGCCTCAGTTAAAATCCAGTTTTGATTTCACTAAAAAAACTTTAACGGTATCTAATCTCGGCAACACCAACGTGTTACTTCAAAAAGGTTTTCAATGTCCTGAGGGACAGTCGACCGAGGATGCTGACAATCAATGTGTAGAACTCGTTGGTAAACGAATATACTCTACTAACACCTGGCAGGTTGAAGTTCCATTTACCACGCCGGTTACTTATCAAATTTCTACCGGACTGGATAATTCGCTAGTTACTTTTGAGCCAGACAAAAACACTCAAATTAAAACTAATCAATTAGATAACACGAATTCTAAAAATAACAATTAATTTATTCTAATAACTCTATGACTTCCGTTTTAATGCGTAGCCTGATAGCTATTTTGATTAATCTGATAGGATTAAGCTGCGCCAGCGCGCAACAGGCGAACACTAGCGAAAGCCCTGAGATTGAGACCCAGCAATCTCAAGCTCAGCAAAACGAAAATCAGCAGCCGCAACAACCCGTGATAACGACAACTGCGCCGGAAGGTTATGATGATCTTTTAGAGCCCCAATTAACGCTAGTTGATATTTTTTACAATGGCAATTTTGTCGGTTCTAGTATGGCGAGCTACTCGCCCGAAACCATCACTTTTGAGTCGCCGCAAGAGGTTGTTAGCTTACTCAGCAACATTCGTGATTCTGAGATTGTTTTAGCTGGGTTGTCATTGCCGCTTGCCACCAATCAATCATATGTATGTTTTTATCAGGGGCAACCGGGTTGCGGTGTTTTGACGCCCCGTGAAGTCGGCGTTATTTTTGATGAAAGTCGTTTACGAGTTGATATCTTCGTTAATCCTAGTTTGTTAGAAAAAACTCGTCTGTCTGTTGATCGCTACTTGCCTGTTTCAACTACCGGTGCTTCAATGATTAATCACTTTTCTTTGATTGCGTCCGGCGGAGAAGCCAGAGAGGAAATCTATACCGCCCAGTTAAGTAGTATCTTCAGTTACGATAATTATCGCGTGCTGGCGAATATTGAGTCGGATAATCAAGATGACACCCGTCTGGATCAATTATCTATGATCTATGAACATCGCGATATGGCTTACCAGGTTGGTTCGTTTAGAACCATGACTCAAAGCAGTGGTTTTTTCGGGCAACGTGATTTTCTCGGTTTTCGGATGCAATCAACGCTCGCGAGCAGGACCGATTTAGAGCAAGTTTCCGGTACTAGCATATTTGTTTTTTTAAACGAGCGTTCTCGCGTTGAAGTTTATAAAGATGGACAACTCATCGACAGCCGAATTTATTCTGCAGGAAATATTGAACTCGATACCCGAGACTTTCCACAGGGCGCATACACCGTTGAGCTTAAAATCATTGGGGCGAGTGGCCGAGAAAGAACTGAGGAACATTTTTATTCTAAATCATTACAATTACCGCCGACTGATGAGACTCTTTATTTTGTTGAAGTTGGCTATCCCGAAGATGACAAAACAGAGTCTTACCCTGTCGCGAAAGATGACGGGCTCGCGCGATTAGGATTTGTGACTCGTCCTACTGAGTATGCTGGATTTAGTGGGAGCCTAGTAAAAAATCCGGAGCAGGAAAGTATCGAAATCGGGAGCTATTGGTTAGGTAATCAGATTGAACTCCAAACTAACCACGCTTTCACTGGTGACGATGAACATGCTAATTATTATTTGTTGAGTTTGCGTCACCCTGACTTTTTTCTTTCAGCAAGTTATCGTCGAACTTATAGTGAAGAGTTGCCTGGACTGGACGACGACTTGCGTTTGATTGCGCCCAATTCCAGACAGACTTTAATTAATCTAGGTGTTCCGCTCGCTGATTCTATTTTAAATGTTTTTGCCAGGACAACTGAACAACAAGGTCAGGAGAATTATCGAGCACTAGGCGTTAGCTGGCGCAAAAATATATTTCGATCCGGAAAACTATTGCTTGATTGGACAGTCGACGCCACCAAAGAGATTGACGATCGAAGAATTGCAACGGGTTTAACGTTGCGCTTTTTGAGCAATCGGCTTAATGTTGATTCCAGCTTGATTTATCAACAGCAAAAGCGAGCACAGCTTTCTACCAACCATCTCGATAAAAATGTTCGTGTCGCTTATCGTAACCCTCAATCAAGTTTTGGCAGTGTTAACCACTCACTTGAATTGAATCAGACAATTGAACAAAGTAGCGCGACGTTCCAGTCTGAAATAAGTAACGACTACGGTTATGGAAGATTGGAAATTGATCATACGCGCGATGAAACCAACGCTTCGTTAGGCTCTGCAGGCGATGCTAGTCGTACCGGTTATTCACTGTCCAGCCAATTTAATTTTGTTACCAGCGGCGGAGAAATGACCGTTGGTGGCAATCGTCAAAATCGAGCCGGTGTTATGATTGATCTAAAATCGATTAAAGCGCCCGGCCTTTCGTTTGCGGTTATCATTAATGAGGTGGAGCGAACTCGGGTGAAAGCAGGGACCAGCTCTTTCGTCGCGCTTTCACCTTATCAATCTTATGAACTGGTGCTGACACCCATTGGTGAGACACTCGTTCAGTTTGACAATGCGCCACGTAAATTTACCCTATACCCAGGAAATGTTGAGAACCTAAGTTGGCAAATTAAGCAAGTTAGAGTCATCGTCATGCAACTGATAGATAAGAACGATAATTCTTTCGCCAACGCGAAACTCAGAGATACTAAGAACTATGCGCGCACTGATGATCTTGGTTGGGTTCAGATGGAAGTGTCAGGTACTGCTGAGTTGCTATTTATTGACGGGGAAGAGCGAGAATGTCGAGTCGTGATTGAGCAGAGTGAACTCAGTGAAACGGTGAATTTTTTAGGTGTTAAAAACTGTCAATAGTTTTTCTGATTCTAGTTTGTTAGATTGTTATTGTAACTGTTTTTGTTATTGATTTTTTATGGGCTGACGAGAAATAAATCCGCTCTACTCTGGGATCACCGTCACTGTTAACAGTCCGATGTACCTTCCTGGATTTGCAGCTTGTAAATCTCTACGCCGAAATCGAATATCAATATTGGCGTTCAGTCCACCAGGACAGTCGAGATCATCACTTGCATTATTTTGATTGGCGATTGGTATTCCGGGAGACGCTGTTGTCCCACCACGTCGTCGCGGTCGATCATTGAATCTGACACGATAGGCTAACGTATCAACACCATTGCTTACTTCGAAAGCACCTCCTGCACCGCTTCCCCAAAAAGTCACCTGGTAATTTTCGAGGGGAATTGCATTAATGCAGATATTATCGTTGTTTCTTAAATTGCCGAATCCACTGTATAAACCGAAGTTAAAATCGTCGAGATTAGATATTTTAGCATCGCCAAACAGACACGGCGAAAATAGACCAAAAAGACTGGAAGCTAAGAATGTTTTTATGAATTTTGTGTTTATCACATTCATTGGAATACATTCATGACAGGGACGAGCAAATAACAAAACCAGGCCAGAAACAAGTTCTGGCCTGGAAAACAATTCATCTTATCAATAAATTGAGTAACTTATTCTGGCGCTACAACAATTGTTAAGGTGCCAGTATAGGTTCCTGCTGGAGCTGCTGCTAGATCGCCGTTTGCAACGGTTACGTTTAGCGAAACATTATCTGCTCCACCGCAAGTGTCACTGGTTGTATTTGCACCTGTTTGACCGGTCAATGCTGTTCCTGTCGCCATCGCGGTAGTCGTTGCGCCGTTAACAAATTCTACAGCGTAAGGAAGAGTGTTTGCACCACTTGCTAAAGTGTATGCGTTGGCCGCGCCGCTGCCACTCATATTGATGTTGTAGTTTCCTGCGCCATTTCGATAAACACAAAATGTATCTGAACCAGATAAATCACCAGCGCCGCCGTTGAAATTGCCCAGGTTGATATCGTTAAGATTGCTTACACGGACTAGATTGTCGATATCTAGAGAAATAATCAGGTCACCAGTTGAAGTGGCGCCTAACGTACCTTGAGTTGCTGCCATCGCTGAGGTGGAGGCAACTCCTAATGCGAAAATTGAAGCTTTTACTAATCGAGCATATTTCATTTTATTACCTTTTTTGTCATCACATCAAAAAACGAACTAGAGATTGATCTGACTTTTTTCAACCTCAGTACCCTCAAACACCCTGTTTACTGCGCCGCTCCTTAGACTGACTTTTACCATCAGTATTAATATTAACCAACTTATTAAAGTAATACAATAAAAAAAAGATATAACTTGTTGATTTGAAAGGATAAAAAAGTGACATTAATTGTCTGTTAAGGTGCCGATTTTTGTCACTTTTGTCAAAGATAGGTTATGAAATAGCAATAACTTATTGAATTTTGTATTAAATCTTGAGATTTCCCTAGTTTCCTTTCAACTAAAAGCTGTCAAAAAATCGACAATTTTTGTTAGTTTGAGAAAATAAAGCGATAACTATTTGTGAATATTAACAATTACTGAAGAAGGAAAAGCGGAGTTAATCACGTTTTTTAAAAAATATTTATCAAAGCAACACTCAAAAGTCACCAAAATGTGATTGTAGTACAGCAATACTGGCGAGCCCGGCTGTTTCTGTACGCAGTATCCTCGGCCCTAGTTGAATTCCCCTGATCTCAAGGGATTCCAGTGCTTGTAAATCAGCGTTTGAAAAACCACCTTCAGGTCCGACAAAAAGATTGAGTGAAGTAATTTTTGGTAAATCTTGTACTCGGCTAGTGGCTTTAGGTTCTAAATATAAGTTAAGACATTCATGATCTTGTTTAAGTTTGTTAATATTAACCGCTGAATTTACCACCGGGATGATAGCGCGACCCGATTGTTCACTGGCACTGGTGGCAACTTTTTGCCAATGGGTTTGTTTTTTTTCTAATCGTTTATTGTCTAGTTTGACATTACATCTTTCAGTAAAAATAGGCGTGAATTGGCTAATTCCGAGTTCTACTGCTTTCTGAATGATCAAGTCCATTTTTTCACCGCGGGCTATACCTTGAAATAAATGAATGCTGAGGGGAGATTCGTTTGCCGGGTTTTCCTTCGATGTAACGGTGACAGTTCCCTGTTTTCCGTTTATCTCGGAAATTTGTGCGTGATAGTCGAATCCATCACCATTGAACAGCGTGACTTCAGAGCCGACGCGATATCGTAATACTTGAATGCAGTGGTGGTTTGCTTCTTTTGGCAGCTGGATTGATTGTCCTACGATTAACTCAATGGGGGAATAGAATCGGTGGCTACGCATATTTGAGAAAGTTGAAGTATGTTATAAAACGTGTGCGGCAGAAGCTAGTTAGCCTCCGCCGCAATTAAGCGCTAGTAACGATAATGATCGGGCTTGTATGGTCCGTCAACATTCACATTAATATAGTCGGCTTGTTCCTGAGTAAGAACGGTCAGTTTCGCACCGATCTTTTGCAGGTGTAACCTGGCAACCTTTTCGTCCAGGTGTTTAGGTAAAACATAAACCTGATTTTCGTATTTTTCACCATTAGTCCAAAGCTCAATTTGTGCCAAAGTCTGGTTAGTAAATGAGTTAGACATAACAAAACTCGGATGCCCGGTTGCGCAACCCAGGTTGACTAATCTTCCTTCGGCTAACAGGATAATACGCTTTCCGTCAGGGAAAATGATGTGGTCGACCTGAGGCTTGATGTTTTCCCATTGATATTCTTTCAGTGAAGCAACCTGAATCTCGTTATCGAAATGACCGATGTTGCAAACAATAGCTTGATCTTTCATCGCCAGCATATGATCGTGACGAATGATATCGTAGTTACCCGTTGTGGTAACGAAAATATCGACCTGATCAACAACATCTTCTATGGTAACTACTCGATATCCTTCCATTGCCGCCTGCAGTGCACAGATAGGGTCAATTTCAGTGATAAATACCGTCGCACCCTGACCGCGTAGTGACTGAGCACAGCCTTTACCAACGTCACCATAACCACATACCAATGCAATTTTACCAGCGATCATGACGTCTGTTGCACGCTTGATTCCGTCTAACAGTGATTCTCGACATCCATATAAATTGTCGAATTTAGACTTGGTGACTGAGTCATTCACATTAATCGCAGGGAAAGGAAGTGTTCCTTCTTTCGCCATTTGGTTGAGTCGGTTAACGCCAGTTGTGGTTTCTTCAGTAACACCCTGGATATTGGCGCCAACGCGCTCATAGAATCCAGCATCTTTTTCTAATTGCTTTTTGATAGAGGCATAAAGAAAAGTTTCTTCTTCACTACCGGGGTTATCCAACAAACTTGCATCTTTAGCTGCCTGTGCACCTAAAATGACTGCTAATGTTGCATCACCACCGTCGTCCAGAATCATGTTGGCCGTTTCGCCGTTGCCCCAATCAAGAATATTGTGGGTGAATTGCCAATACTCTTCCAAAGTTTCACCTTTATAAGCGAACACAGGTACGCCCGTCGCGGCAATAGCAGCAGCTGCGTGGTCTTGAGTGGAATAAATATTACAAGAAGCCCAACGAACATCTGCGCCTAACGCGGTTAAGGTCTCAATCAGAACAGCCGTTTGAATGGTCATATGTAATGAACCGGCAATTCTTGCGCCTTTTAGTGGTTTGCTGTCGCCGAACTCTTCGCGCATTGCCATCAGGCCTGGCATTTCCGTTTCGGCTATTGCGATTTCTTTGCGGCCCCAATCAGCCAGAGACATATCTTTGACATAAAAGTCATTTTGGTTTGTCATATTTGCTCTCCAGTTAAATAGAGCGCCCTTTGAATGAAAGATAAAACTAATTGAGCGTGACGGATGGATTAATTTGTAAAATTAACGTCCGCTGCAGCGCCCCTCAACTAGTCAAATAAAAACGGCTAAAAGGTAATTTTAGCCGTTTCTAATAAAGTCGTTATGATAAAGCGGTATGAAATTGAATTAAAGCCTATTTAGCCTAACTCGCTCAATCAAATGAGCGTGTTAATTTCTCTAAATACCCTATCTCTATATTCCTGCGTCTGCGCGTAGGGCCTCGGCTTTATCGGTTTTTTCCCAGGTAAACTCTTCAATTTCTCGACCGAAGTGACCGTATGCCGCTGTCTTCTTATAGATTGGTCGAATGAGGTCTAGCATCTGAATGATTCCATAAGGCGTCAAGTCGAAATGATTTCGTACCAATTCCGCTAACTTATCTTCGCTAACCTTAGCCGTGCCAAATGTATTGAGACTAATACTAGTTGGCTGCGCGACCCCTATGGCATAAGAAACCTGGATTTCACAGCGATCAGCCAATCCTGCAGCAACAATATTTTTAGCAACATAACGACCAGCATAAGCTGCAGAACGATCAACTTTTGAAGGATCTTTTCCTGAGAAAGCTCCTCCACCGTGATGTGCAGAACCACCGTAAGTATCAACGATAATTTTTCGACCAGTTAAACCACAATCGCCAACAGGGCCACCAATCACGAAATTACCAGTCGGGTTAATATGGAATTTGGTATCAGCATGGATTAGATCGGCTGGAAGCACCGGCTTGATAATAAGCTCGCGAACTGCTTCTTGAATATCGCTCTGGCTAACGTCAGGGTTATGTTGAGTGGATAAGACCACTGCATCAATAGCGACAGGTTTGCCGTTTTCGTATCGAAGGGTTACCTGACTTTTTGCATCTGGGCGTAACCAGGACAATGTGCCGTGTTTGCGCACATGAGCCTGACGTTCCACCAACTGATGAGAATAAGTGATTGCTGCAGGCATCAAAACACTCGTTTCATTGGTTGCATACCCGAACATGAGCCCTTGATCACCGGCGCCTTGCTCTTCTTTGGTAGAGCGGTCGACACCTTGGTTAATATCGGGAGATTGTTTACCGATGGCATTGATCACCGCACAGGTATTTCCATCAAAACCAACGTCAGAACTGGTATAACCGATATCGCAAATTGTTGAACGAACAATATCTTCAAGGTCGACCCATGCTGATGTGGTGACTTCTCCTGCAACAATTGCCATGCCTGTTTTTACCATAGTCTCCACGGCCACTCGGGCATTGTCATCCTGGCGGAGTAGTTCGTCTAGCACTGCGTCAGATATCTGATCGGCAATCTTGTCAGGATGTCCTTCTGAAACAGACTCAGAAGTAAAAAGAGAGTATTCTGCCATTCGTGGTAAACCTCATTGTTTAATTCGGTTGAAATTCTCCGTGAGCGAATAGAAGGCATTAATTCATGCCAATCATCGGGTTACAGAGCGTCAAATAGAGCGCAATTGTACATATAAAAACCATATTTTTCACGATATTTAAAGTTTATAACCTATTCCTGTCAGTTATCTGTTCTATATCTCTTTTTATGATGTAAAACGCGTTACTTATTTCCTGACACTGCAAACTCGTCATCGAGTTATGAGATCTGAGTGAAAACTCGTAATTTCGCCTATACTTGCAGTCAATAAGTGTAATTTCAAGAATTATCAAAGGGTTATAAAATGGCTAAGAAGCTGCTTTTTGTTGAAGACAGTGCTTTAGTACTTAAAGTAATGCGTCGTCTAGTTGTTAATGCAGCGGAATTTAAGGCCGATTTTGCAGAATCCTATGCTCAGGCAGAGACATTTATCGGTAATAATCCTCAGCAATATTTTGCCGCTGTGGTTGATTTAAACTTGCCAGATGCGCCTAAGGGGGAGGTTGTTGACCTGGTTTTAAGCAACAAAATACCTACCTTGGTATTGACCGCGACCTATGATGAAAACAAAAGAAACGAGCTCTACAAAAAAGGCATTGTCGATTATGTTGTCAAAGAAAATCGCTATTCATACGATTATGCGATGAAGCTGATTATCAGGCTGAGCCGAAACCATGCCATTAAAGTGATGGTTGTTGATGACTCTCTGGTTGCTCGCAAGCAAGCGTCGAACTTGCTAAAAAAATACCTGTTTCAAGTGGTTGAGGCGGACGGAGCTAAGCAAGCTATAAGGGCGCTAATTGATGAGCCCGATATTAAGTTAGTGATTACTGACTATCATATGCCTGATGTGGATGGCTTTGAGTTGGTTAAATTGCTAAGAGGAAAGTACGATAAACACGATCTGACAATTATTGGGCTTTCAGGAGAAGGTGACGCATCGCTATCTGCCAGATTTATCAAAAATGGCGCCAATGATTTTTTGAGGAAACCGTTTAACCAGGAAGAGTTTTATTGCCGAGTTATGCATAATATTGAGTCGCTGGAGGCAATTGAAACCATCAAGGATGCAGCCAATCGTGATTACTTAACCGGCCTTTATAATCGACAGCATTTTTATCAACTGGCCAACGCAAAAATCGGTCGATGTCAGGAGTCTGGCGATGAGTATTCGATGGCAATTATTGAAATTGATGATTTCAGAGAATTTAATAATGTATTTAGCGAATATGGAGATACCGTATTAATTAAATTTGCCAAGGAACTACATGAGAAGTTTTCGCAGTTTATTACGGCGAGGTTAAATGGTAGTCAGTTAGTGGCATTTTTATGGGGGATTTCGTTAGACGATTGTCATCATCATATGAATGATTTGCGTGAAAGGATTAAAGAGTTGTCTATCGACACCGATAGCGGCGAACAATATTTAAGTGTGAGTGTAGGGCTTTCTCATTCGGGAGAGCTAACATTACGGCAGATGTTGGAGGATTGTGACGAGTTAATTAGTCGAGCACAGGAAGCCGGTAAAGACTTGGTTTTGTATGACTAATTTAATGCTTTTGTTGGTTTTAGCACGAGTAAAATAATGACTGTTCCCAGTGAATAAACCATCAAAAATGTTAAAGAGTGACTGATGTTTTTGGCATTCGAGTATGCCATCATTATTAACCATCCGCTAACCCCACTACTTATTATCGTGAGAAATCCAAGTACTAGCTCCATCAGGGGATGATTGCGTGTCAGGTAGTTTACAAAAAAGAATGTGCTAATAGTTGAAAAGATAAGGTAACCCTCAAGGGATAAGCGGCCGCTAAATCCTGAGCCTGTTTCCGTTGCATTGATAATGATTAGGCATAACCCGGCGAAACAAATCCAGATACTTCGAATCGCGTAGTTTAAGTCGATAATCTTGTTAGAAAAGTCGGAATAGACAAGCCGGTAATTTTTCATTCGAGTTCTTTTTCATGTTAGTTTCTTGTTTAACGGTTGAGCGCCGAAAAAATTTCGAACGTAATTAGTGGATTGAATGTAGGTTATGGCGTAGGAAGGAAATGAGATAAGCCTTATTACCTAATACTATATGAGATAATTGAGTGATTCTCATTTTGCCCCAAGAATGGTAAAGTTCTGCTCCAGATTAATCTTGCTCTATTATTATCAAATTCTTGTATGGAATTTCATCAATCGCTTGAACCAACACAGCTGGTTAAGCGCTACAAACGATTTCTTACTGACGTTATTCACCCGAATGAGGGAGAAATGACGGTTCATTGTCCGAATACCGGTTCTATGAAAAACTGTTGGCAACCTGGTTGGACCGCGTGGATTTTAGATAGTCAAAATCCTAAACGGAAATACCAGTATACTTGGGTGCTGTCAGAAAATGACAAAGGCGATTTAATCGGCATTAATACCCATTTTGCTAACAATATTGTCTATGAGGCGATAGTTGCAGGCAAAGTTAAAGAACTGGTTGGATTTGCCGATGTAAAAAAAGAAGTGAAATATGGTGAAGAGAATAGCCGAATTGACATATTGTTGACCGACGAAAGTGATCAAAAAACATTTGTTGAAGTTAAAAGCGTTACATTGCTGGAAGATGATGACAAAGGCTATTTTCCTGATGCAGTCACCACCAGGGGGCAAAAGCATCTGCGTGAATTAATGCATTGTGTTAAACAAGGTCATCGCGCAGTTTTATTTTTCCTGGTGCAGCATACCGGTATTAATAGTGTGTCTGCAGCGGCACATATTGACCCTGATTATTCTCAAGTATTGGCCGAAGCGATAAGCGCCGGGGTTGAGGTGCTTGTTTATAATACCGATATTTCCGTTAATGAAATTAAATTAGGCAGAAGCCTTGAGTTTCATCAGTAAGTAGAAAGATTCAATATTTAATATTTCGATAAGAACTATCAGGCGCTTGTCATTGGTATAAATAGGCGATAGGCTGGGTGGTTTACGTGTTTTAGGGGCTGATCGAGATTAATTATTGCTATTATTGGATACAAAACTTAAATAACGCGTTAACAAAATAATAACGATAAACTATCGCAAATAAACTATAAATAATATTCGAAATTACTTTTATTAAGGGTAAGGGTTGTAAGTGGAAACAGGCGCTCATTTGTTGAAAGTTGGGGATTTTGTTCTCAACACCAGCAGCCGTAAACTATTTGACAGCGAAAACAAAGAAGTTTCGTTGTCTCCTACCTTGTACACATTATTAAAATTCTTTATCGATCATCAAAACAGTGTTTTAACCAAAGACATGATTATTACTCATGTCTGGAAAGGAAAAACGGTTGTTGATGCGAATGTTAATCAAAATATTAAAAAGTTAAGAGATACGTTAGGAGATTCAGCTTCTGATCCTAAGTACATTGAGACAGTTACCGGGGAAGGGTTTCGGTTTGTTGCGAATTCCGAGGAGTATAAGGCTGTGCCATTTGGTGGACAGGCTTTAAACCTTAAAGTTAATTATTTTTATGTTTTACTAATTTTTGTATTGATCGGTACTGCTATTTATCTGGCGAACAAGGAAAGTGAACAACAGACAATAAGAGAGCTTTATCCTTTAACAACACTAAAAGGTTTGGAACATCATCCCGAAGTATCTTCTGATAATAAGTTTCTTTTATTTAGCCATAAAAATAGAAGTTCGTGGGATATTTATTTGAAACCGCTTAATCAAGAGTCATATTATGCGGTAGTTAACTCTGAGCAGAATGAGATGTTTCCTGTACTTTCTCCGAGTGGTACAAAACTAATTTATTATTTATACGGTGCGGATAAGTGCGGATTATATATCAGAGATATTGATCTCGAAGCTGTTAAACTTGGGGAAGAAACTCCAATCAAGCTATGTCGAGGTGGAGCTCAAAGACTAAGAGCTGAATGGAAAGATGAAGATGAAATTTTTATCGCAATCAATGAAGATATGGATTCTCCCGCGAGTATTTACCACTATAACCTGAATAACAAACAACAATCCCTTATTTCGAAACCAGATTCAAAAGGCTTTGGTGATTATGCTTTTAAATATTCTAAAAAGTTTAATAAGTTGGCTTATATTCGAGATATAGGCTGGTCATCTTCAGAAATTTGGATCTATGACGTATCAACTGGAACTCACAAGATAATAAAGTCCATGCCCTGGCTTTTGGATGGTTTGGATTGGGACGCGGATGGTGCGTTATTTTTTCAGTCTGGTAATAAAGAGATTTCGAAAATATCTGCAGATGGATCCAGCGAGAAAATATTAACCAAATTTTTATTAAATATTTATACGCCATTTTTAGTTAGTGAAGACAAAATAGGAGTTGTTATTGGTGAGTATTTCGTCATAGATGTCGGTGTTTTTGATATTGAAGCCGGAACAAGTGAGACATTAATTAGCTCTAGCTTTAATGATTATTTAGCTGCTGGTGGCAATGATTTCGTTACTTTTATTTCGAATCGTTCTGGCGAGCCTCAAATATGGATGAGGAATGCTAAAGGTAGTGATATTCAACTGACACAATACGACGACTCATTTGAGATTAAGTGGTTGTCTGCTTCACCTAATGGTGATCTGATTATGTATAACAAGAGCGGGACGACTAATATTATTGATAAGTTGGGTAACGTGATTTTCAATTCTGAAAACTATTCGAGCCAAGTTCACAATAACCCTGTTTTTGATGTGAAAAACGACCGTTTTATATATTCGATTCAATATGAAGGTGAATGGAGTATTGAATCTAGAAAGTTAAGTTCTCTAGGAGAGCGAGCTACTTTATTTAAGGGAATTGCCGCTAGACCTTGTATCAATGAAGACTGTCTTTTTTACTTTAAAGAAAGAGACCCTTATATTTATAAATATATCCCAAAAAATAATTCTAGCATTCAAGTAGCTAATGTTGGTGCATTAAGAAAGGTTGATGAATGGGATGTTTATGATGAAAACCATATACTTTATCTTGAAAAAAATGAATCAATTAATCGAATCATAAAACTTAATATTCAATCAGGAGATAAGGTTATTCTATTAGAGTCGAAAGTTAAAAATTTTAGTTTTGATAAAGTTAAAAAACTTATATATACAAATATAGTGTCTGAAGGCAACATTGATATTATGTATTTCAATCGTTAGATGAGCCAAGGACTTTTATATAGAGTCTGTAAAAATTAACTTGAATGCTAACATAGGAAATTCTTTAAAAAATCTCTTAAGGAGTTTTTGTGGTTATCATATTAAGCGAAACTAGTAAATAAATTATTGTGATTTTAGCTTAAATTGTGTGTAAAAATATCTATTCACGCTGAGTCCTAAATAATAAATTAGTTAAAAAATGAACGGATTTGATATTTATATGAGGTTTATGAATATTTATTACGTATTTATTCGTTTTTTTCCTTCTTACTATTCATTATTAAAGTGACTTTGCAAAAACACTAATTTAAGTAAGAGGAATAAATCATGTATAAATTGTTTGCTGTATTGGCGCTATCGATTTCATTGTCTACTTCGGTCTCAGCTAATGAAGAGGCATCTGAAGAATTACCTGAAACTATAGATAGAAGTTTACTTGAGAAACTGTTTGATGAAACCACCTACGGTTGTCCGAATTATCCCCACTGTAGTAATACGACTGAGGCAGAAGATTATAGTTTAGAAAAAACTCACGAAGCCGAAAGCTATTCAGATTCAGAAGAAGACCGAGATAAGAATACTAACAACCCTGAATAAGAACGAAGTAAATAAATTTATCAAATGTAGTAAAGCCTATTTCACAAGGTCTGATAACCGATGTTATCAGACCTTCTTGCTATCACTTTTGGAATCTTTATCACCACTAACTTTACATCTGTTTTGACAATACCTGCCAATTGTTTGTGTTAAATGCTCCAGTATGGTGCTGGCCCGACCACAGGAGTAGTCTAGCCGAATTCCCACTAGTAAATAAAATCTCCCCAAACTGTAATCCCCATTTATGAATCCAATGTGAAATCCTGCGTTAAATTCACGCAAAAAAGATTTTTACCTAATTTTATGAGCGAAATCTCAAATATTTATGTGGATTTATATCCTTTAATATCAATAGGTTAGTCGAATTTATCTCAATTTATTCGATTTCCGGTATCCCAAGCGGTATTGTCGATACTGTTCTCGCCAATTCTCATCTAGAGAGGCGATGAAAGAACACTTTATTCACTTTTTTAAAGCACAAACACGGTTGGAGGATTAAGTTGAAAGTTGTCGCCACCAATAAGATTAAGGATGCTCAGCTGCGTTACCCGGCTGCTCATAAGCAACTTGAAGGCTGGTATCAAATTCTCCACGAGGGGAATTTTTACTCAGACCGAGCTTTACGAGCAACATTTGGAGACATGCGTGGATTCAGCTATCAGTACAAGTTTCCCGTTCCAGGAACAACGTTACTCGTCCATACACTTATTAATTTTGAATCACAAGTCGCCTTTATCGAAACGATAAAGCCCGGAAACCATTAGAGGAATATCGAAATGCAAGAAGCACTGGAAAGAGCAGTACAACACTGGAATATGGTTGCTCCAGTGGTTGACACTCCAAAAACCCCCGAAGATTATGAAACACTATTGTCTAATCTTAAGTCAACAATGGAATTAGTAGAAAATCGCCCGAATAGTCCATTGGCTGGACTGATTAAGGCAATGTCACGAGCAGCACAAGAATATGAAGGATCATTTCTGTATGAGCAACAGGGTGGAGCACTGCTTGCACTGAGATATTTGATTAAGTTGCACAATATTAAACAGTCGGACTTGAAGGAAATTGGTAGTCAGGGCGTTGTCTCTGAAATCCTGAATGGTAAACGCTCTTTGACTTTACGTCATGTGCGCGAACTATCTAAAAGATTTAACGTGTCTCCAAATACATTTATTGATTCGTAGATTATCGCTTTTCCACGGGGGATAGTTATATCCCCCGGGCTGACTCTCTATTTACCTTCTTCATGGCGTTTGAATTCTGTTGCTATTTTTGCCTGCTAAAAAATTCGATTTACAATCGCCTAATGCTTATGAATTTTTGAGATATTTCAAAAATAAAATCTCAAATAATTAAGTACACTTGTACAAAAATTGCTTCTCTTCGCATGTTGCGATTTTAATCGAAAATCTCGCTGATCAATCTTCCCAAAGAAAGTTTTCTTTGCATAATAAATTTACTGGTTGCTGTTTTTTTGACCAGTTAACTTCAAATGGAAAATATACCTAACCTGAGTTCGGGATAAGAAAAGCCAGAAAGTCTTTAAATTTTAAAGCATCATTAAAATACCGCTCAATATTGTTGGTAGAACAATCTAAAAAATTCGGTCAGTGCGAGGAGCTGAGCGGATATCAAGGTGAGGTTGCGTGGTAATAGCGAGCTATTGGCAGCAAACTCAACGCTGAGAGCCGATTAAATCCTTGTGCTGGATGGCTGTTCTTATCCCGAACTCAGGTTACCTACACAGGAGATTATAATGAAAACGACAGCACGTTATAGCAGTAGGTTGTACCGCCAATTAAGCAGATGGGTTTCGTTAGCAATATTACTATTCGCTCACGTTTTAACCGTTAGTGCAGATGTAAAAGAAACGCCAATCAATTTTCAACCAGCTGCATTCTCTCAATTATCAAACGCCAATCAGTTGATTGTTAAGTTTAAAAACAACGCAAACTCTGGGACATTCAGCCAGGCCCAAATCCTTAACAGGGTTCAAGCCATTAACCAGGAGCTGAGTATTTCTTTAGAATTAAAACGAACCATGGGATCTGGTGCGCAATTATTTACCTTAGACACAAGTTCAATAAATAATATTAGTATGGATAATGTCATTACTCAGCTCTCGAAGCGTAGTGACATAGAATACGCCGTGCCCAACATCCGGCTGTACACGATGGCAACGCCAAATGACACCCGTTATAACGAACAGTGGCATTATTATGAGGCAACCGGTGGCATTAATATGCCACCTGCATGGGATATTAACGAGGGTAACGGAGTCATTGTGGCAGTTATTGATACTGGTTACCGCCCACACGTTGATCTGGTGGCCAATATCGTCGGCGGCTACGATTTTATTTCAGATAGCGGCACTGCAAGAGATGGTGATGGTAGAGATTCCGACGCCAGTGACGAAGGTGATTGGTTTGGGCTTTTTGAGTGCCCCGGAGCACTATTTTTCCAGATGGATAGTAGTTGGCATGGCACTCACGTAGCAGGAACAATCAGCGCAGTCACTAATAACAGTCTTGGTGTGGCAGGAATTGCGCCGAAAGCAAAAGTTTTGCCCGTGCGTGTTTTGGGCAAGTGTGGCGGGACACTGGATGATATTCAAGACGGAATGCTTTGGGCTGCAGGGCTCTCGGTACCAGGAATTCCCGCCAATCCCAATCCTGCACAGGTTATCAATTTGAGTTTAGGTGGACAGTCTGCCTGTGATGCTTCAATGCAGGACGTGGTTAACCAGGTTGTTGCAGCAGGAACAACCGTGGTAGCAGCTGCGGGTAATAGTAGTGCTGATGCTTCGGGATTTACCCCCGCCAGCTGTAATAATGTGGTGACCATCGCGGCCACTAATCGAAGTGGCGGTCGTGCCAGCTATTCCAATTTCGGTAGTGTCGTAGAAGTGGCTGCTCCAGGCGGAGAAACAGCTTCCGGCGCTTCCAATGGCGTTTTATCAACACTCAATACTGGTACGCAAACACCTGAAAATGATAACTATGAGTTTTACCAGGGAACCAGTATGGCATCGCCTCATGCCGCAGGTGTCGCGGCACTTTTATATAGTCATCAATCGACGATAACACCTGCCCAGGTTAATCAAACACTCATTGATACTGCGCGAAGCTTCCCCGCTAGTTGTAGCGGTTGCGGCGCAGGAATTATCGACGCGGCCGCAGCGCTTGCGTCATTAAATGGAACCAATCAGCCACCGAATGCTGCTTTCAGTTTTGCAGCCAACTTGCTCAGTGTCAGTTTTACAGATGGTAGTTCGGATTCTGACGGAAGTATCGTTAGCTGGAGTTGGGATTTTGGCGATACAAACAGCGCGTCAACCCAAAACCCGGTGCACAGCTATGCCAGTGCCGGTACTTATAGCGTCACGTTAACCGTCACTGATAATGAAGGTGCGCAAGATTCAACCACGCAAAATGTGACGGTCAGTGATTCAAGCAACCAACCACCTCAAGCAGCGTTTACTTACAGCGCTAATAACCTTGACATATCGTTTACTGATCAAAGTTCTGACGCCGATGGAAACATTGTTGGATGGAGCTGGGATTTTGGTGACAGTAACAACGCTTCTTCTCAAAACCCAAATCATTCCTATGCTACTGCCGGAACTTATACCGTGACGTTAACTGTTACCGACGATGATGGTGCTCAAAGTTCAACGAGCCAACAAGTGACTGTGACTGCGCCTCCAGCAAACATTAATTTGACGGTTTCAACGGTTTCTATCTGGATATTTACTCAGGTCAGTTTAAATTGGAATGGGGCGACTGGAACAAACATTGATATCTATGAAAATGGCTCTTTATATACCACGACGGCTAATGATGGAGCATGGTCCGAGTGGCGGATCGGAACTGTTAACTCTACGTTCAAAGTGTGCGAAGCAGGAACTTCAAACTGTTCTGATGATGTCCCAAGTAATTAGCCTACTTTAGGTTGCCTTAATTGACAGACGTTGTTCATTATGAAGGAGTCAATTGACTCCTTCATCTTTTCTGTTCGAAGTTTTCATAAATCATACGCCCATATTTTAAGTTGTAAGATCATCTAAAGTTCTAAAATTATTTTGAATAGTTTTTTACGACTGGCAGTAGTTTGAAGGATTTTGTTTTTGACAATACAATGAAGTGAAAAATAGGATGTTTCGAAAATAAACTATTCTTATGCCACATGAATTTTCTATTTTGAGGGCTAAACTATGATACTTTCACCTATTGAACCCGACGACTTTAAAATTTGGCAAGATATGCGCAAAGCGTTATATCAAAGTTGTGATGAAGATTTTCTTGAAGATGAACTCATTAAAATTAACCAGCGTTCAGACTGGTTTTGTTATCTGATCAAAGACGTCTATGGAGAAATGATTGGAATGGTCGAGTTATCTTCTCGAAATGTTGTTGATGGATGTTTAAGTAGCCCTGTTGCCTACCTTGAAGGTTTGTACTTACTGCCAGAATATCGAGCGAAAGGAATCGGTCGACAAGTGATTCAGCTTGTTCTTCAGTGGAGTAAATCAAATGGTTTTTCAGAGTTAGCCACTGATACCGAATTAACCAACACCAAGGCTCAAAAGTTTTATAGCATGCTTGGCTTTGAGGAAGTTGATAGGGTTGTTGAATATCGAATTCAAGTTAAATAATGTTAAACGTAACCTGATCAACTTTGCATAAAGTTGGACTTTTAAAAATATTCAGGGCGTGTTAATCCAAATAATTTCAACGAGCCTTAATTACCTATTATCTCCTATTCCAATTTGAAATATTACTGTAAAAAAATCGACATATTGTCGAAACAAATCTCAACTATCCTGCTCTTCGTTCACAAATAAATCATCGAACTTCCACAATTAAAATTATTACAAAGCTCAATTGCGGAGTCCTTGTTCGGTTGTTCGATTTCCTAACTTTAATCATTCACATTGGAGTGAACCCATGAAATTTACTAGAACCGTTATGTCTGGTCTTGTGACATTTGCTGTTGCATCCGGTTCATACGCGAGTGTTTTGCCTGACTATCAACAGCAGAGTAATTGGTATGTTGATTCGCAAAATATTATTAACCAAAAACAGCAGCAACAACCATCCAACCGTGCTAAGAATGTCATCTTGTTTGTCGGGGACGGAATGGGGATTTCAACTTTAACTGCCTCACGAATATTAGAAGGCCAATTAGCCGGAAATTCAGGTGAAGAAAATTTATTAAGTTTTGAAAAATTCCCCTACACAGCACTGGTAAAAACATACAATGTTGATGCCCAAACGCCTGATTCTGCAGGAACTATGACAGCGATGATGTCTGGTATTAAAACCGATGTTGGTGTTATCGGTGTCGATGAAGATGTGGTGCGTCGTGACTGTTCCACATCTGCCGGAAACGAAGTTGTGACTGCGCTTGAGCTGGCCGAAATTAAAGGGCTGTCCACAGGCATCATATCAACTGCTCGCCTTACTCATGCGACGCCGGCTGCTACTTACGCCAAGAGCGTTGAGCGTGGTTGGGAAGACAATGACGACATGCAAGATGTGACAGGAGGTTGTAAAGATATTGCCGATCAGTTTGTTAATTTTGAAGCCAATCTGGAAGCGCGTTTTGTTGGTATCGATGTCGACGGAATAGAAGTTGCTATGGGTGGCGGACGCCGTAATTTCTTACCTAAAGATCCCGCTTTTAACTCAGCCGATGCGGTCAGTAGTACCGAAGGTGACAGAACGGATGAGAGAGACCTGACTGCTGAGTGGCAAGAAAAATATGAAAATGGCGTTTATATCATTGATCAAACGGGCTTTGATGCAATCGACCCGGAAACCACAGAAAGAGTTTTCGGCTTGTTTAATGAGTCTCACATGCAATACGAAGCGGATCGTGCCAACGACGTTGCTGGTGAGCCTTCTCTTAGCGAAATGACTGAAAAAGCGGTTAAGCTTCTCGATAACAATGAAAAAGGTTTTTTCTTGATGGTTGAGAGCGGTCGTATTGACCATGGACACCATGCTGGTAGTGCGTCAACTGCGCTAACCGATACGATTGAATTTGCCAAAGCGGTTCAGACTGCAGTTGATAACACCAACCCAGAAGAAACACTCATTATCGTCACTGCGGATCACAGCCACGTAATGACGATCGGTGGTTATCCAAAACGCGGCAACCCTATTTTGGGTAAAGTAGTTGCGGTTGGGAAAACAGAGCCGTCATTAGCTGATGATGGACTGCCCTACACGACTTTGGGTTACACCAATGGCCGTGGTTTTCGAGACCTTGGTGCAGAGACCAATGGTGATGCTAGCTACAGTGAAGATCCTGTTGCAGGTCGAGTTGATTTGACCGGTGTTGATACTCAGCAACCTGGATTTCACCAGGAAACAACAGTTCCAAAAGGATCTGAAACTCATGCCGGTGAAGATATTACCATTCACGCGATTGGTCCCGGGGCGCACCGTGTTCAAGGTGTCGTTGAGCAAAGTGTTGTTTTCCACGTAATTAACCGAGCTCTCGGGCTAATTGCAGAGTAAAGAGGAATTTAAAAATGAATAAGTTAATGACTTCAGTAGTTGCTGTATCTGCTGCGCTAAGCCTGGGTGGTTGTGTTGATGATGGTGACGATGGCACTAATGGTGTAAACGGTTTGAATAGTTTGGTGTCACAAACTGTACTAGCGATCGGCGATGCTGATTGCCGGAACGGAGGCCTTAAAATTGATTCTGGCCTTGATGATAACAACAATAATCAACTGGATGCGACCGAAATTGATGACACGAATCTGGTTTGTAATCCGCCGATTACCCAATTGTCTCAACAGGAAGTATTAAATAATACCAACAATTCCTGGTATATCGATTCTGCGCAAAAAGTTGAGTTGGCTGAAGAAAGTTTACAGGAAGTGATTAAACAGCGTGGTGGGGCGAAAAACATTATTTTATTTGTCGGCGACGGAATGGGTGCGTCAACGGTTACTGCTGCGAGAATTCTGGATGGTCAGAATAAAGGCATGCAGGGCGAAGAAAATAATTTGAGTTTTGACGCTTTTCCATTTTCAGGTTTAGCTAAAACTTATAACGTCGATGCACAAACGCCTGACTCTGCAGGTACTATGACGGCGATGATGTCTGGCATTAAAACTGATGTTGGTGTGGTTGGTTTGAATGAAGCAGTGGTTAGAGGCGATTGTGGCAGTGCTTCAGGAATTGAACTGGCGACTGCTTTAGAATTGGCTGAAATTGCAGGCAAGTCTACCGGAATAATTTCAACAGCGCGGATCACGCACGCGACTCCCGCTGCAACTTACGCGAAATCTGCGCACCGAAACTGGGAAGATGTTTCCGACATGAAAGACGTGACCGGTGGTTGTAAAGATATTGCCGACCAATTGGTTAATTTTGAAGACAATCTCGAAGCGCGCTACGCCGGTTTGGATGTCGACGGAATTGAAGTGGTGATGGGAGGAGGGCGTCGTCATTTCCTTCCTAATGATCCCGCAGCTAATAGCCCGGATGCAGTCAGTGCCATTGAAGGAGATCGCACTGACAATCGTAACTTGATTACCGAATGGGAAGCAAAATACGCAAACGGTGTATACGTTTACGACCAGAACGGTTTTGACGCCATCGACCCAGAATCTACAGAACGTGTTTTCGGTTTGTTCAACGAATCTCACATGCAGTATGAAGCAGACAGAGCGAATGATGTGGCAGGTGAACCTTCACTGACTGAAATGACCGAAAAAGCGATTCAGGTACTTGATAATAATCAAGAAGGTTTCTTCCTGATGGTGGAGTCGGGGCGTATCGACCATGGCCATCATGCAGGTAGTGCATACAATGCATTAACTGACACCATTGAGTTCTCAGAAGCGGTTCAAAAAGCACTAGAGATGACCAATCCTGAAGAAACACTAATTATTGTAACTGCTGACCACAGTCACGTATTTACCATCGCAGGTTATCCTAAACGTGGCAATCCAATTCTCGGGAAAGTCGTTGCTGTTGGAAAGTCTGCGCCGGACTACTCGCTAGCTTCTGATGGTATGCCTTATACCACGGTTGGTTATACCAACGGTCCAGGGTTTCGAGATTTAGGTTTGGAAACTGATGCAGACGTATCTTATGGGACTTCAGTGACGGGCCGAGTTGACCTGACTAATGTGGATACCACGGCACCTGGTTTTCACCAGGAAGCATTGGTGCCATTTAAATGGGGTGAAACTCATGCGGGGGAGGACGTTGGTATTTATGCTTCTGGTCCCGGAGCGCACCTGGTTTCCGGCACCAATGAGCAAAGTCTGATCTTTCATGTGATGGACTTTGCCGGTGACCTGGTTGCTAAGGCGAATGTGGTTCTAAAATAAATAGGGAAAAATAAACAGGGATGTTTTCCTAATGTTAAAAAACTGTCATTAAACGAATGTAGACTAGCAAAACTAAACATTCATAACCCTAAATATTGTAAGGTTATGGCGTTTAGATTAACTAAGTTATATTCGTTTTTTTGGGAGTACGGAGTGAAAAAAATTATCTTGTCTATCCTGTCATTATGGCCAACTTTCACAATCGCTAATGAATGCAGCCATTCTGCTAATATTGTGGGTGTTAACTATGTCGTTAGCAAAAAAAATGCGTTAAGCGGTGAAGTCATTTCTCAGGAGGCACTCAATTTCTGGCGTCTAAATGATCAAGTGGCTTATGAATATGCCGAAAGACAAGTGACCGAAATATGGAATCTGGTGTCCAACGGACAAATGCGACCAGTACGTTATTTTGATGAGTATCAACACGGTATTGAGTATCAACCGATGGAAATGAATAGTGATCGTGACTGGAGTGCGAAAAATAATATTGTCAGTAATTCTTTTCGTGATAAGTTAGTTAAGGGGCGAGCATTCGGTTTTGGTTGTGACAAAGTCGTGCGTTATAAACAGGACAAAGTTAAGCAAACAGAAACTGAATCAAAGAAGGCAAAGTATCAGGCAGCACTAGAATGGCTGAGTAGTTATCAACTTCCTAAAAAAATCAAAACTTCTGCTAATAATATTGTTGTTACCTGGGAAGCTAAAAAAATCATTACAGATTCAACTTTGATTAAAAAAGCGTTTACATTGAGGGAGAAATATCAAACGATTGACTATGCCGATGTTGGTGATAGCGAGTCTGACCCAATGGTGAGCAAAATGCTCAATCATAAATTTATGAAAGCTCATTCTTCTCACGCCGGGCATCATCATTAGTTGTATGGCTTTACTTTCAATCTGTTACCGGTTCGCTTGCGATAGTATTGCGGCCGGTTTGCTTGGCTTTGTACAGTGCTTTGTCAGCGGCAACGAGTAGTTGCTCGCTTGTCATATCTTGTTCTGGTAATACGTTACTGACTCCAATACTGACAGTCACATATTGACTTAAGCTAGAGTGAATGTGTTCTATTGCTAACTGCTCAATTTCACACCTTAAGTCTTCTGCGACTTTCTCCGCACCTGGCTGATTGGTTTCTGGTAATACGACAACAAATTCTTCCCCGCCATAGCGCGCCACAATGTCTGTTGGGCGTGAAACCGTTTTATTGAGAACTCGAGCAACACGTTTCAGACATTCGTCGCCAGCTTTATGCCCATAGTGATCGTTGTATTTCTTGAAATAATCAATGTCGACAAAAAGAATCGAAATCTCCGTTTTACACCTCGTTGCTCGTTGCCATTCCTTTTTTAGATACTCATCCAGCGAGCGCCGATTAGCTATATTGGTGAGCTTATCGATATGGCTAAGCCGCTTTAGTTCTTTCTCATGTTGTTTGTGTAAAGTTAGATCGTGAAAATGGCACAAGTACAATGGATAGTTGAGACCGAGCTGATTGATTGATAAATCGACCGGAACATTGATGCCGTTTCGTGTAACAATTTTAACTTCTCTTGCGCCATTGTCGACAATCTTATTATCTTGTTCTTCGAAAATTGTATCGTTTACAAAACAGGTTTTGTATTCTTCAACAAATTCTGTGTCAAGAAATCGCGAAAATGACTGACCAATTATTTCTTCTTTTTCGTAGCCTAAAAAGCTTGTCGCTGCTGGATTGACGGATGAAATTCTACCAGGTGGCGATACTGTTAACATTGGGTTTGATGCACTATTTATGATTGTTCTGTAGCGTTGTTCCTGCATGTTTAGTTGGTTAATCAACAATTCCTTTTTATTCAATAAATCCCTGATTTTTAGTTGATTTTCTATACGCGCCCAAACTTCAGGTTCGTTGATTGGTTTAGTGATGTAATCTTTCGCACCAGCGGCAAATCCTTTGGCTATTTCTTCGGGGTTAGTTTTAGCCGTTACGAAAATGATGGGAATTTCGCTGGTTAAGGGATCTTTACTTAATTTTTTACAGGTTTCATAGCCATCCATATCTGGCATCATGACATCGAGTAAAATCAGGTGAGGGTCAAACTCCCTGACTATTTTTAACGCGATCTTACCCGATGGAACGCCCGATACCGAATAACCTTTTTGAGTTAAAGTGTGATAAAGCAGGTTAACATTTTCGGCTTTGTCATCGACTACTAATATTCTTTTATGTTTATTACTTGTCATCGCTTTTTAAAATAGAAATGTTAAATCATCTGGCTTATTTTTCTTTGCCAACTATCAGTCCATGCTACTTCAAAATGCTGACTATAGCGCTTTAATAACCTAATTCTAGCTTGTTATCGTGAGTATTTCCCGTCAAGTTTTATGATCGGTAATATGCCTACTCTGCTAGATATTCAACCGAGATAGTCTTATCGAGATTAACTTGCCGATTGCTTATTTTGACTATGACCATATCACGCAGCGGTGTTCCTTGTTCAAAGTGTTTTATGGTTCCCGTTATTCCTTGAAAATTTCTTACTTTTTGCAAATACTCGACCAAAGATTTACTCGTTGTTTCCGGTGAGCTACACAAAGTTTGCCATAGCAGTGCAATCGTGTCATGGGTAATAGGAGAAATACTATGGGGATCCGCTGGATCGAAATTAGCAGCTCTGGAACGATTTTCGTGCGTATTTATTTCTTTGTATTTCGAAGTATTTGAATACCAGTGGTCCAGTGCGATAGTGTTTTCCATAAAATCGAAGTTTTTTAGTTGGTGAACATTCCAGGCGTCAGTACCGACCAGCGTCGATTTTACCCCGGAGTTGATCAGACGAGGGACTATTTTTTTTATATCTTCAGTAAAATTGGGAAGTAGAATAAAATCGGGCTGGTTCTTCTTGATCGCTTCAATTAAATGAGCGTCGATATCATCAGGTTGTTTGTATCCAAATTGCTGATTGATTTGCCCGCCCATTTCAGAAAAATAATGAGTAAAGTTTTCAACGAAATCGCGACTATAGTCACTTGTTACCCGATAGATGACTGACGCACTTTGATAGTTTAGTTGTTGATAAATCAGTTGGCTGAGAAGTTGCGCCTGTGAGCGATTATCAACGACAAGCTGGAATACATATTGTTTATCTTTAGTTAATTCTGGATGAGAAGAACCGATTGAAATCATTGGAATCTTTGCCCGTTCTGCTATCACTGCTAATGGCAGAGCTGTATCACTAGTATTAGGTCCTAGTATCACGCTGACATGTTCATTGTTGATTAGGTCGTTGAAGGCCTGGTAAGCGCCTTCTTGCGTTGATAATGTATCTTTGTAGATAACTTTAAGCTTCTTTTTATGTTGGCACTGCATTTCATAACTTTGCTTATTGATAAAGTTCTCAATGGTTGGTTTAATTTTTTTTTGCCAGGAATATTGATTACCGTGTAATACGCCAACTTTAACTTCTTCTACCTGTGCTTCGAACTGACAGGCTGAGATAGCGAGTACTAGTAACAGATAGAAAATCAAATATCCTTTTTTGCTAAAATTTCCTGGTATGCTCACCGACTAATCCTGTATGCGTTTGAGTTTTTGAAGTATTCGCGAGATTTCTAGCATATTCAAATCGCTTAAAAATAATTTCAATTTATCCGCTAATAATTCACCTGCTTCTCCGTGAGAAGAAATCTCTTCTATACATTCAGTCAACTGGGTTATATGGTAAAGGCGACAAGCTTCCAGTGCTGAATTAATGACATTAAGTGGCAGCGTGATGGACTCTAGAGAAATCGAATTGGAGGCCGATTGAGTTTCAGCTGCGTTAAGTTGGTGCGGAGTCGGCGGCGAGCTGGTAATTTCATTAATCACTTCGATAATATCCGCAAAATCAACAGGTTTAGCGACAAAACCGTCAAAGCCAATATCGATAATATTTTGTTTCTCGTGAGATAGCGTAGAGGCGGATACCGCGTAACAAAGAGGTGTTTGAATGGTTGGATCGTTTTTAAGGAGATTGAAAGCTGTGATTCCATCCATTACCGGCATGCGTATGTCTAAAAAAACGATATCAATGGTTTCGTCTTTATCATTATACTCCTTCAGTGTGTCTAGAAACTCCTGTCCGTTAGTCGCTTCAATCACTTGAATGCCAAGTTCGTCCAGGTAAGTTCGAAGAATTAGCCGATTGTCTTCCAGGTCATCAACAACTAAAGCCAAATGAACTTTCGGTGTATCAATGCTAAGTATTGAAGGGCTGGAAGTTTTTTCGGGTTCGGCGTGTTTTAAGTTAATGCTAAAATAGAACGAGCTACCTTGATTGACTTCAGATTTGACCTCAATTGAGGAGCCAAACATTTTTGCTAATCGCCTGGCAATAGATAACCCTAGGCCAGTTCCTGTACTTTGGTTTGCTTCGAATTCCTGTTCGAAAGGTTGAAATATTTTTTCAAGAGACTGATGACTTATGCCTGTTCCAGTATCTTTAATTTCAAAATAGTATTGTGACTCGAGATGATTGAGGTCTGCTTCTGTGGGGGCAGGTTCAATTTCTTCGATTTCTGCGGGAACTTGCTGTGTGAGGGTAAAGGTGATTTCTCCTGATTGAGTAAACTTGATCGCGTTATTGATCAAGTTGATCAAAATTTGCTTAAGCTTTAACTCGTCGCTACTAACGAAGTCCTGCTTGATATCTTTCACTACAGCCCATTTGAGATTTTTTTCATCACAGCGGACTTCAAACATGCTCGTCAATTCGTTGATCATGCCATTCAGGCTAAATGAAGTTTCATCTAAAATAGATTTTCCTGCCTCGATACGGCTTATGTCTAAGATGGTATTGATCAGCTCGAGTAAATGGTTGCCTGCGTATTCGATTCGCGTAAGGAAATTTTTACTTGTTTCATCAAGGTTGTCTTTCCGTAAAAGAATTTGGGAATAGCCAAGAATCGAATTCATCGGCGTACGGATTTCATGGGACATGTTCGCGATAAAATTACTTTTCGCAATTGTGGCAGTTTCAGCTCTTTCCTTTGCGTTGCGCAAGTCATCGTATGACTCTTTTAATCTATCGGCCATCAGGTTAAATGTTGAGGCTAAAATACCCGCTTCGTCGCTCGAATTAATTGACACTCGAGCATCCAGATCGCCATCGGCTATTTTGGTAACTGTTTTGGTAAGGCTCTTTAATGGGCGAGTGAGTTGGTTTGCTATGATATAAATTAAAAAAGCTAATGCAACAACGACCATGACGCCGAAAACAAAAATGTTAATTGCCAGTTTTTGGGCTGGCTCAAATGCTATGCTTTGCGGTAATTCGACTAATAGCGCCGCGTCTAAAGAATCAACCCAGAGAAAACTGCCAATGACAGGGACGCCTCGATAGTTATCATATAAACGAGTGCCGCTTTTTCCAGCAACGGCTAAATTGATGCCAAGTGATTCGGCCCCGCGCAAAAACTCATCGCGTCCAAATCGTTCGCCGGAAACAAAAGCGCGATACCTGTCCACAAGGTAAGATTCACCGAGTTTTCCTAAACCCGTCTCTTCCAATATTATCTGGTCAATTCTGTTCAAGTTAACATGCATGGCGATAACGCCAATCAAAGCACCCGTTTCGCTTTTAAGCGGTGCTGATATTGTTATTGTTGGGCCATAGGTAATAGGAGACGGGTAAATTTTTTGAATGAAAGCTGCTTTTAAACCTTCTTCAAAAAAGTTATCTAGCGTTCGATAGTCGCCTTCGTGAGACTGATCGGTTGAAACAACAATTTTCCCGTTAAGATCGAGCAGAAAAACTTCTTGCCAATCATGTTGTAGCTGCTTTAAGTCTAGCAAGTGCTCGCGTAGGGATTTTAATTTTTCTTGATAACTACCATTATCACCTTTCGTATTGAGTATTTCGCTCGAAATGTTAATGAGTGTTTTTATTTTGGATAACCAAATCAAATCGGTTTTTAATCCGTCTAACCATAATTTTAGCGAGTCTTGCTTGAGGGCAATTGAAACTTCAAGTCGGGAGAACACTGTTTGTTGAAGTGTACTTTTAGCGGTAACGAAAACAAAGCTTCCAATAATGATGATGGTGAATAAGAAGAGTAAAGCGTTAGAGAGAATAACCTTCGCTTTAAGGCTATTTTTACCAATTTGCTTAAGAAATTCACTCATAATATCAAATTTAATCCAGCACCCAGTTAGGTGAGCGATAGATTTTGTTGGCGTTATTTTTCACATTGATAATGATTGGTTTTTTATAATGCTTATTATTTTTATTCAGGTTGATTTTTCCGGTTACACCACTAAAGTCTCCAATCGATTTTAGTGCTGTAGTAATTTCTGTATTTGCGGTAAAACTGTGTTCAATTGCCTTACCTAATATTCCCAACGCATCATAGGTTAAGGCGGACATACTTGTTGGGTCTTGTGAATGCTTGCTCCGATATTCATCGAGGAACTGTTTGGCTTTCTTATTGTATTTTGCATACTCAGGGTGCCAGTGATGAGCATAATAGGCATCATTGAATTGTTCGTCAGTAGTAACTTTAAGAGGGCTCCAATTATCACTTCCTAAAATAAACCCTTTAAAACCCGATTGTTTTAATCCTTCGAGTTGTGCTTTACTTTCTTTTGTTGCATTTGGTAACAGAACTGCCTGCGTATTTTCTAAACGTATTTGTGATATTTGTTTGCTGAAATCCTTGGTGCCAGAAATATAGAATTCGAAAGCTGAAATTTTACCACCAAGTGATACATAGCGCTCTTTAAATGCCTCGGCAACTACTCGGCTGGAAGGATTTCCAATGTTATATAGCACGGCGGTGTTCGGGAGACTAAGCTCTTGCTGGGCAAATTTAGCTAGCAGGTTTCCTTGTTCAGAATTACTAAACGCGATACGGAAGACGAACTTTTTATTTTTATCAACAACGGTTGATGTTGCGCCAGGAGAAATCATTAATTGTCCTGCAGATTCTGCCACCGCTGATGCCGAATAGGCTGTGCTACTCATATTAGGACCAACTATTGCGGTAACTTTATGCTCAAAAATGAGGCGCCTTGCAGCCTCTACTGCGGAATCTTTTTGGTTTAAAGTATCTTCTATAACTAGTTCTAACTGTCTTTTTTGTTTTCCTGTATTAAGACCACCCTGTGCATTGATTTTGTCGATGTAGAGTTTAGCTGCGTTAATTGATGGCGGACCACCAGGTGTAGATTTATCGATCAATAAACCGATAATGATCGGCTTGTCATTTTCTGGTGGAGTGAAGCAAGCTATTAACAGAGAGCTAAGGAAAACGAGGAATATACTTCTGAAAGTGGTTTTTATCGTAATAGGCATTCCACGAGCAAATTTTTTATTCTGTGTGGTAAATAATGTTTGGATAACGAGAAATTGTGCACCCTTTATTGAGGTGGTAGTACTTGTGAGTAAGTTAGTTAGCATTGTTATTGATTTTGTTGTGAGCTTGGTATTTTGTGTTGCCTTTGGTTTTAATCGCTTGAGTTGATGTTTTTGTTTCTTTCAAGAGCCAATACTCCGAATTGATTCAGCTATCTGTTAGCGACTCCATTCGGCTTACCTACTGACCTTATAAGGCGTTACTAAAAGTATAGAAGACTCAGCAGATCTTGTTTAAATATGTTTATGACTTTTTGTTTGTAATAACAAGTGTTTTTTAAGGCGGGTTACGAAAAGTGAAAGCAAGATATTTATGGTCATTTCATCCGCAGCATGAAGCGTTAAGAAAGGATGGTTTCAGGGGCACAGAAAAACTATAAGTTATTGATAGTTAAAGCAAAGCGTCAGCTAATTAACCTCAGATTAATTATCAATAAATAAGCTTGAGTAATTAGCTTCGCTGTATTTTGTTGTTTGATTGGCTTAGTGAGATTTAGCTTTTGCTCGTTTTTGCCTGTCATGTTTGTTTTTCGCTATTTTGGCAGATTCTTTATCTGCTTTGTTGTGTAATCTTGCTTTTTCCTTTTTTGTGACTATGCCGTCAGATTTGGCGCGTTTTTCCATGCGGTTCAATTCGCGCTGGCCCTGAACAAGCCTGTTGGCTTCTTTTTTCGTGAGTTCGCCTGAATCAATTCCTTGAATGATGCGGTTTTTTTGATTCGCCTGGCGGGCATCCAGTTTTGGCGTTTCTGCAAAGGTCTGACTGCTCAACAGGATTGCTAAGCTTGCTGGTATAACTGATTTTATTGGGAATTTCATGGTATTTCCTTGTTGGTCGTTTTTAGGTTTGTTCTCCATAACGGCTCTGAAACAATTTGGTTGACAAAAAAAGCCTGACGAGGACGATTTTCCAGGTGTTTTAACGGCTAAGAAATGTTTGATGGCTAAGGTCCTTGGTTGTCAGCTGTTTTTATTAACCTTTGGTTTTCAATAAGAAATGTTGTTTTCAACGGCCCATACAGCGGCCTCTACGCGAGTTTTCAATTCCAGTTTCTTGAGCAGGTTTTTAACATGTACTTTAACGGTTGATTCAGCAATTCCCAGTTTATTAGCTATCATCTTATTACTCTTGCCTGAAGCAATGTACTTGAGTGTTTCGAATTCCCTATGGGTAAGCTTATCAACAAGATTGGTTTCTTTAGACTCTGTTTGAAAAGAGCGAACCAGTATTTGAGTCAGCGGGCTACTAATGACTAGCTCACCCTTGAGTGCCTGGTTTATTTTTTCGATTAATTCTTCAGGTTCTGAGTCTTTTAAAATGTATCCGTCAACCCCCGATTTCAATGCCCTTAAAACATCTGATTCGCTATCCGAGACGCTAAAGATAATCACTTTGCTGCTCACATTAGCTCGCTTTAAGGCATTTAAGGTATCGATACCGCTTAACCCTTTCATGTTGAGATCAAGCAAAATAAGATCTGGGTTATGTTCAATTGCCAGACTAATGGCTTCTTCTCCAGAACCGGCTTCAGCAACTACTTTGAGATTGTCTTCAAGTTCGATCAGCTGAGCGACACCTTTACGTAGCATTGGATGATCGTCAACGAGAATGATTCTGAAATGATCGGTACTATTGTCATTTGCCTTCAAACTATCTAATTTTAACTCTGCTATGTTCATGCTGCTCATTGATTGACTCTTTCTTATCCTGGTTTAGTGTTTAAACTCAACAACGACATGAGTTCCTTTGGGCTTCTTTGACAAAAATTCTATTTTCGCACCGAGCGATTTGGCTCTTTCCTGCATAATGTTCAGACCAAAATGTCCGTGCTGCTCTAATTGATGGGGAAGCCCAATTCCATCATCCCAAACTTCGAGTTTGATGAGATCATTTTCTTGGTAGAGAGAAACTTTTGCCTGTTGCGCCTGTGCATGGCGTTGAATGTTAGACAAAGCTTCGCGAGCGATCTGTAAAACGTGAATTTCCTGGTTGGCGGTTAAATAATTTTGCGGTAGCTGAAAATCGAGTTCAATTGGATGATGGCACTTAGTGCTAAACTCGGTAACCGTTCCTTGTAGGGCATTTTCAATCGAAGGGTCTTCGAGTTTCAGGCGGAATGTGGTTAGCAACTCTCTGAGTTGTTGATAGGCTTTGTTAAGGCCCTGTTTGATATCGTCAATCGTTTCGCTCACTTGTTCTTTAGCAACTTCTTTTTGCATTTTTCGAGTCAACAAGCTCATTTGTACTTTTAGATAAGAGAGTGATTGAGCAAGCGAATCATGGAGCTCTCTGGCAATAACTGCACGCTCTTCCACAATTAATAAACGATTATCTGTATTTCTTTTTTGCTCCAGTTCAAATGCTGTCGCGATGATGTCTGCCATTGCCTGAAGCATTTGAGTTTGCCACTCTTCAGCGACCTTGTTTTTGGGAACCTGCCATTCCAGGTAACCGAATAACTGAGTCTGTTTCTCCAGCGGAAACTGCTGACTGGCAAAACAATAGTTCTTAATATTTTGATGGGGGGTAATGACACCAATCAGGCGCTTGTTTTGCGGCGTACAGACTCGCTTTATTGTTATTTTTCCATAACCTAAAGCGCGCTCAAGCTCTGCAATAATCTCGGAATCAATTTCGGCATTATTTTTTGTTGCCAGGTTGCGGGCTCCGCGATAAAGAACTTTTAGTGACTGATTGCTATGAGTGAGCTGCCTGGTTTTTTGGGCGACACGTTTCTCAAAGTCTTGATAAGTTGATTTTAATTCCTCTGACATTTTATTGAACGTGCGCGCCAGAACGCCGAGTTCATTATTGCTGCTATCATCGGCTTTAATATCAAAGTTTCCTTTTCCTGCTTCAGAAGCAACTTTGACTAAAAGTTTTAAGGGAGAAATAACCAGCCGATTAAGTCTGAATAAAACAACGAAAGCGATTATCACTACTAAAAACAGGCTTGCTCCCTGAATTAGGCGAAGCATTTCCAATTTTTTTTCTGACTCTGTCTGCAACAGGGTAACCAGCCGATCAACCGACGCAACAAACTGATCGAAGGAAAAAATAGGCGTCGGTATATCAGTTTGTTTCAGTCTCTCCCATGAAGATAATATGTGTTGATATTGCGCTTCAACATCAGGGTTTTCTCTGGCGCTGGTTAAACCTCCGCTTAGTAAATGACTGAGCCTTTCTTCAAAACCGGCAATTTCTTTTTGGATAAAATTTTTATCGGAGCTTTTATCAGACAGGTGCGCACGAGAAATTCGTATGGCGTGCATACGCAAAGCGCCAGCATTATTTATTTGTGCAGCATCACCGCTTAAGCTTTCCGTTACTAGCATAGAAGAAACCATGCTAACCAGCCCTAAAGTGACAATGATCGCCATTATCTGGCTGGCGCGAGTAACCAGTGAAGTGTGAGTAAACTTAACCTCTTGATCGACTGTCTTGTCGAGTTCATCTTGAGTGTTTGTCATTGACTGGTTTGCCATCATCTCATTGTTAATCGTCATCGAAATATGCCACCCGGTTTTGGCGATAACTCCATTTTAGCAGCGATGCCATGTCACAAACTTACAACTACCACTAAATAGTCTCACCAACTCGCGTGCCACAGAGATATTTACTCGAAAACAAAAATAACCAATAAATACAAGCTGTTACCTTAAAAGTGTGTCTACCACTTTAGTAGTAGTTGTGCCTATTAGACAACGGAAAGGCATTCGGGGGAGTGATCCAGATCAAGATAGCTAACAGTGTGGCTGATATTTTTAAATCGAAGTTTTGAAATCAAAGTTTTGAAATCGAAGTGTCGTAAAGAAATTTAGAGGATAACTAAATGGCCAGTTATAAAACCAAGCAGTATTCCGTTTTAACGATGAATACCACCGCTTTTGCCTTTAACTTCGCGGTGTGGACAATGTTTTCGATTATTGGAGTGAAAATAAAACAGGAATTGGGCTTAACCGATACTGAGTTTGGAATATTGGTGGCAACTCCAATTCTAACGGGATCGTTAACGCGTTTGCCATTAGGAATACTAACGGATCATTTTGGCGGAAGAATTGTTTTTTTCATTCAAATGATTTTAGTTGCCGTGGCGACTTATAGCTTAGCGTTTGCCTCACAATACTGGCAATACCTGTTAAGTGGATTATTTATTGGTTTGGCCGGTGGCTCATTCGCCATTGGTATTGCTTATACCTCTGCCTGGTTTGAAAAAGAAAAACAAGGTACCGCGATGGGAATTTTTGGTGCGGGCAACGCGGGAGCCGCTATTACCAACCTGGTTGCGCCAATGATTGTTGTGGCTGCTGGCTGGCAAATGGTACCGAAAATATACTCAATTGCTATGGCGATAATGGCGATTGTTTTCTGGTTTTTTACTTTTAACGATCCACATCAGGAGAAAAGAAAAGCTTCTGGTACTCATAAATCAATGGCCGAGCAACTTGCACCGCTAAAAGAGTTACGAGTGTGGCGGTTTGGATTGTACTACTACTTTGTTTTCGGTGGATTTGTGGCGCTAGCGCTTTGGTTACCCAAGTACTACATCGGCGAATTTGGTCTTGATTTAAAAACAGCTTCCTTCATTACTTTAATTTTTACTTTGCCCTCAGGACTCATTCGGGCGCTAGGTGGTTACGTGTCTGACAAAGTTGGCGCCAGAGCAGTTAACTGGTGGGTCTTCTGGATTTCAGCAGCCTGTTTGTTCTTCCTTTCTTATCCTGAAACAAGTTTCACCGTAAAAGGCGTGGAAGGAAATATCAATTTTAATATAGGGCTAAGTGTCTGGATTTTCACTGCATTGGTTTTTGTGGTCGGCATTGCACAGGGTTTCGGTAAGGCGAGTGTCTACAAAATTCTACACGATTACTACCCAAATAATATGGGTTCTGTCGGCGGAATGGTTGGTGTACTTGGTGGACTGGGCGGCTTTACCTTGCCTATTTTCTTTGGAATTTTATCAGACTATACCAATGTTCGATCTTCATGTTTCATGTTGCTGTTTGCATTGGTTGCGGCCTGCATGTTGTGGATGAACTACTCAATCATTCAACAGAAGAAAGAAAGCGAAATATTGTAATTGTAAAAAAGCTTTCTACCTCTCCCTAACCCTCTCCTTCAAAGGAGAGGGGACTAAACTCCCTCGCCCTTTGGGAGAGGGCTGGGGAGAGGGGATTTTTTAAAGTTCACTAAAGTAGATACAAACTGGGAACTTCTGCTTTAGAAAAAAATTTAAATTTTAAACATTGGAGCAAACAATGTCAGATATCAAGAAGTGGGATGTCGAAGATTCTAAGTTTTGGGAGTCTGAAGGAAAAAAGATTGCCAGTCGCAATCTATGGATTTCAATTCCGAGTCTTCTCTGCGGTTTCGCAGTGTGGTTGTACTGGGGAATTATTACAGTACAAATGTTAAACCTGGGTTTCCCGTTCGAGAAGTCTGAGTTATTTACATTGATGGCTATTGCGGGATTAACCGGCGCGACTTTGCGTATACCGAGTAGCTTTTTCATTCGTTTGTGCGGCGGTCGTAACACCATTGTTTTCACCACTGCCTTATTGATGTTACCGGCTGCCGGAGCGGGGATTGCATTGCAAGATCAAAATACACCGCTGTGGGTATTTCAGGCGCTGGCGTTGTTGTCTGGTTTAGGTGGCGGAAACTTTGCTTCTTCAATGTCAAACATCAGCTTTTTCTATCCAAAAAAACAACAAGGCTTGGCGCTTGGGCTGAATGCTGGTTTAGGTAATTTTGGCGTGACGACCATGCAAATACTTGTTCCACTTGTTATGACGTTCGGTATCTTTGGCGGAGACTCTATGAGTCTTGTAAATACCTCAGGAACACTTATTGGAAAAATACCTGCCGGCGCTGATGCCTGGATTCACAACGCGGGTTTTGTATGGCTTCTTTTTCTTATTCCATTAGCACTTGTTGGATGGTGGGGCATGAACAACATAAAAGCGCCTCATGTTACACCTGACCTGCCAAACCCAGTTGTTTCTTTCTCGATGATCACGATTATGTTGCTAATCGGTTTCGCTGCTGCAACTGTTGGCTTGTGGTTAATGTTGCCAGAAAATGTTAACGGCTCCGGCTTTGGTGTTCCTAAAGAGTTAGTTTTGGTTGGCGTCGTTGGTGCTACGGTAATGCTCTTAAAATTACTACCTGGAAAAATAAGTGAAAACCTGGAGCGTCAATATAAAATTTTTAATAATCCGCACACTTGGGTCATGAGTATTATTTATACCATGACCTTCGGTTCGTTTATCGGTTTTGCAGCAGCTTTTCCATTATCAATTAAAGTCATCTTTGGTTATCAACATATCATGGTTGATGGTGTGATGACCCATGACACTGTTAATGCGAACGGACCTAGCGCATTAATGTTCGCCTGGATGGGCGCGTTTATCGGCGCTTTAATTCGCCCGGTTGGCGGCTGGATCGCAG
The DNA here is from genome assembly GCF_007004725.1 of Aliikangiella coralliicola. Taxonomy (GTDB): domain Bacteria; phylum Pseudomonadota; class Gammaproteobacteria; order Enterobacterales; family Kangiellaceae; genus Aliikangiella; species Aliikangiella coralliicola. The sequence continues at coordinate 708,877 of NZ_ML660161.1, forward strand.
ACAAAATGGGCGGCGCTAAAGTGACCCAGATTTGTTCGATTGTTATGGTTGCGAGTGCCTTGGGTGTTGCTTATTACATGAAAGCTGCCTACAGCTCTGCAACGCCAGAAGAGTTCTTTGTTCCCTTCTTTATCTTGTTTCTGGTTTTATTTGCAGCTACCGGTATTGGCAATGGTTCTACTTTTAGAACGATTTCAATGGTGTTTAATAAAGAACAGGCGGGTCCAGTTTTAGGTTGGACATCAGCCATCGCAGCTTACGGTGCATTTTACATTCCTAAAGTTTTAGGTGAGCAAATTAAGCTAACCACTCCCGAAGTTGCATTAATAGGTTTTGCTGCTTTCTACGCGGTTTGCATCGGAATTAACTGGTGGTTTTATTTGAGAAAGGGGGCCGAATTCCATAATCCATAAAATATTAAATAAAAAAATAGGAATTCGAAATTTGTAGGAGCGCTGTTCGCAGCGCGAATCATTATTAAAGTATTTACTAGGTGGCCGTCAATGACACAACGGTTACGGGTCAACGGAGAAAAAAGATGAGTCAATTTCTTGATCGCTTACAGTTTTTTAAAAAGAAAACTGGCGAGTTTGCAGATGGACATGGTGAAACAACCAATGAAAGTCGCGAATGGGAAGATAGTTATCGCCAGCGCTGGCAGCATGACAAAATTGTTCGGTCTACTCACGGCGTTAATTGCACGGGATCTTGTTCCTGGAAAATCTATGTAAAAAATGGTCTGGTTACCTGGGAAACCCAACAAACCGATTATCCTCGAACTCGACCTGACTTACCGAACCACGAGCCACGTGGTTGTCCGCGAGGAGCAAGTTATTCGTGGTATTTATATAGTGCTAACAGGCTAAAGTATCCCAAGGTTCGTAAACCATTATTAAAACTTTGGCGTGAAGCTCGCGCAACGATGAACCCGGTAGATGCCTGGGCCTCGATTGTTGAAGATAAAGAGAAAGCAACCTCTTATAAATCAAAACGCGGCTTAGGTGGATTTGTGCGGTCAAGTTGGGATGAGGTGAATGAAATCATCGCTTCGGCCAATGTTTACACGGCCAAAACTTATGGACCTGATCGCGTTATCGGTTTTTCTCCAATTCCCGCTATGTCGATGGTTTCCTACGCTGCCGGTTCGCGCTACCTTTCGTTGATCGGTGGCGTTTGCATGAGCTTCTACGATTGGTACTGTGACCTACCGCCATCATCGCCAATGGTTTGGGGAGAGCAAACTGATGTTCCCGAGTCTGCCGACTGGTATAACTCAAACTATATTATTGCCTGGGGATCAAATGTTCCACAGACACGTTCGCCGGATGCTCACTTTTTTACAGAGGTAAGATATAAAGGTGCAAAAACTGTTTCGATCACACCTGATTATGCCGAAGTTTCCAAACTAACTGACGAATGGTTGAATCCAAAACAGGGGAGTGACGCGGCACTCGGAATGGCGTTTGGACATGTCATTCTCAAAGAGTTTCATTTAGACAACCCGAGTGAATACTTCACCGATTATGTTCGTCAATACACCGACTTTCCGATGTTAGTGGTGTTAGATAAACATGAAAATGGAGCACTTAAATCTACGCGTTTCTTAAGAGCTTCAGATTTGGCTGATAACCTGGGACAAGAAAATAATCCGGAATGGAAAACCATTGGAATTGATGAAAATTCAAATGATGAACTAGTTTCTCCGCTTGGTTCCATCGGCTATCGTTGGGGAGAAAAAGGTAAATGGAATATTGAAGAAAGAGAAGGCAAAGACGGTAAGCCTACAAAGTTAAAACTATCACTTATTGGCGGTGATGTTTCTGCAGTTGCTTTTCCACATTTCGCTGCAGATGATACCAACAAACATTGGGTTTCCTGTGAACATGACGAAGTTCTGGTGCGAAATGTTCCCACTAAAACGCTGACAGGAAGTAATGGCGAAGAAATTGTAGTTGCGACCGTTTATGATTTGATGATGGCCAACTATGGTCTTGATCGAGGGCTTGGTGGCGATAATGTTGCTTCAAGTTATGACGATAACACTCCGTTCACGCCAGCATGGCAAGAAAAAATTACCGGAGTGGCCAGGGATAAAGTGATCAAGGTTGCCCGTGAGTTTGCTGACACGGCTAACAAAACCAAGGGTAAGTCGATGATTATTGTTGGGGCGGCGATGAACCATTGGTATCACATGGATATGAACTATCGCGCCTTGATCAATATGTTGATGATGTGTGGTTGTGTTGGTCAATCTGGTGGTGGTTGGGCGCACTATGTTGGACAAGAAAAGCTACGCCCGCAAACTGGCTGGTTGCCTCTTGCGTTTGGTTTGGATTGGTCTCGACCGCCGCGCCAGATGAACTCAACTTCATTTTTCTATAACCATTCTTCACAGTGGCGTCATGAGAAAGTCAGTATTCATGAGGTGCTTTCACCGCTTGCTGATAAAAATGAATTTTCTGAGCATATGCTCGATTACAACATTAAAGCAGAAAGAATGGGGTGGCTGCCTTCTGCTCCCCAATTAAATAGAAATCCATTGCAGATCACTAAAGACGCAGAAGCAGCCGGCATGGACCCGAAAGATTATGTGGTGCAGGAGTTGAAAAGCGGCGGCATTAAATTTGCGGCTGAAGCGCCGGATGCGCCTGAAAACTTCCCTCGTAATCTATTTGTATGGCGGTCCAATTTACTCGGTTCTTCCGGTAAAGGGCATGAGTACATGTTGAAGTATTTGCTCGGCGCAAAAAATGGTGTCATGAACGAAGATCTGGGCAAGAGAGATGGGTTTAAACCAGAAGAAGCCGAGTGGGTTGATGAAGGGGCGACCGGTAAACTTGATTTGGTTACAACCCTGGATTTCCGTATGTCATCCACTTGCATGTTTTCGGACATTGTTTTGCCAACGGCGTGTTGGTATGAAAAAGATGACCTCAATACTTCTGATATGCATCCGTTTATTCATCCCCTGTCAACTGCTGTTGACCCGGCGTGGGAAGCGAAATCTGACTGGGAAATTTATAAAGGCATTGCGAAGAAATTTTCGGAAGTCTCTGAGGGGCAGTTGGGTGTTGAAAAAGATTTTGTGACTGTGCCGATGCTGCATGACACTCCCGGAGAACTGGCACAACCATTTGACGTAAAAGATTGGAAAAAAGGTGAGTGTGATTTAATTCCTGGAATGACTGCACCGAATATGATGGTGGTTGAAAGAGATTATCCAAACACTTACAAAAAATTTACTTCACTCGGCCCATTGATGGATAAGCTAGGTAATGGCGGAAAAGGTATTAGCTGGAACACTGATGATGAAATTGAGTTGTTAGGAGATTTAAACCATCGCAACCTGGATGAAGGCGTAAGCGAAGGCCGACCTATTATAGAATCGGCAATTGATGCTGCTGAAACCATATTAACCTTTGCGCCGGAAACGAACGGAAATGTAGCAGTTAAAGCCTGGGAAGCGTTAGGCGAATTTACCGGTCGAGAACATACGCATTTAGCAACACCGAAGCACGAAGAAAAAATTCGATTCCGTGACGTTCAGGCCCAGCCAAGAAAAATTATTTCTTCGCCAACCTGGTCAGGATTAGAAGACGAACATGTGAGTTACAACGCAGGATATACCAATGTTCACGAACTGATCCCTTGGCGAACAATCACCGGTCGACAACAGTTCTATCAAGATCACAAATGGATGCAGGCTTTCGGTGAGCAGTTTGTTTCTTATCGTCCGCCTATCAATACCAAGACAGTTGATCTGGTTAAAGGCACCAAACAAAACGGTAATAAAGAAGTCGTGCTTAATTGGATTACACCTCATCAAAAGTGGGGAATTCATAGTACTTACTCAGACAATTTGCTGATGTTAACGCTTTCTCGTGGTGGCCCGATTATCTGGATGAGTGAAACAGATGCCAAAGAAGCTGAAATTGAAGATAACGATTGGGTTGAAGTATTTAATGCCAATGGTGCTATTGCTTGTCGCGCAGTTGTTTCTCAAAGGGTTAACCAGGGAATGGTCATGATGTATCACGCGCAAGAGCGGATTGTCAATGTGCCTGGAAGCGAAATGACTGGAACTCGTGGTGGTCATCATAACTCGGTGACCCGTGTAGTAATGAAGCCGACCCATATGATTGGCGGTTATGCGCAACAAGCCTGGGGTTTTAACTACTATGGAACGGTTGGCTGTAACCGTGATGAGTTTGTTGTGGTAAGAAAAATGGCGAAAGTTGACTGGCTGGATGGATCGGACAGCGACGACTTACCACGACCACTTCCAACAGATCCCGATAACGCTTAAGGAGACAGACCATGAAAATAAGATCTCAAATAGGTATGGTACTTAACCTCGATAAGTGTATCGGTTGTCATACCTGTTCAATTACCTGCAAAAATGTTTGGACTTCACGTGAAGGCATGGAATACGCCTGGTTTAATAATGTCGAAACCAAACCTGGTATCGGCTATCCCAAAGAGTGGGAAAATCAGGACAAATGGAATGGTGGCTGGGTGAGAAAATCCAACGGTGATATTCAACCTAAGATTGGTGGAAAATTCCGTGTGTTAGCTAATATTTTTGCTAACCCGGATCTACCGGAAATTGACGATTATTACGAACCCTTTGATTACGATTACCAACATTTGCATACCGCGCCTGAAGTGAAACATCAGCCAACGGCTCGTCCGCGTTCGGTTATTTCCGGAAAACGAATGCAAAAAATCGAGTGGGGGCCAAATTGGGAAGAAATTCTCGGCACTGAGTTTGCAAAAAGAAGCAAAGATAAAAACTTCGACAACATGCAAAAAGAAATTTACGGCGAGTATGAAAATACATTCATGATGTATTTACCTCGTTTGTGCGAACATTGTCTTAATCCTACTTGTGCTGCATCTTGTCCTTCCGGTGCGATTTATAAGCGTGAAGAAGATGGTATTGTTTTGATTGACCAGGAAAAATGTCGCGGATGGAGAATGTGCGTTAGTGGATGCCCGTATAAAAAAATCTACTACAACTGGAAATCAGGAAAATCAGAAAAATGTATTTTCTGTTACCCGAGAATTGAAGCGGGTATGCCGACAATCTGTTCTGAAACTTGTGTTGGAAGAATTCGTTATCTTGGCGTTTTACTCTACGATGCAGACAAAATTAAAGAGGTGGCTTCCACGGCATCGGAAACCGATTTATACGAAAAGCAGTTAGAGGTTTTCCTTGATCCTAATGATCCTGAAGTTATCGCTCAGGCTCGTAAAGATGGCATTACCGACTCAGTCATTGAAGCTGCGCAGAAGTCGCCGGTTTACAAAATGGCTGTTGATTGGAAGCTAGCATTGCCGCTACATCCTGAGTATCGCACTTTACCGATGGTTTGGTACGTTCCGTCTCTAAGCCCAATTCAAAACGCAGTTGAAGCTGGCACTTTAGGAATGGCTGGCGTTATTCCTGACATTCGTTCCTTGCGAATTCCGCTTAAGTATTTGGCTAACTTACTAACTGCTGGTGATGAAGAGCCTATCGTTCGCGCATTGGAAAGACTACTGGCGATGCGCGCTTATAAACGGGCTGAACACGTAGAAGGTATTGAAGATCTAGAAGTGTTACGGCAAGTTGGATTAAGTAAAAAGCAGGCAGAGGAAATGTACCGCTACCTGGCGATTGCCAACTATGAAGATCGTTATGTGATACCGACAGGGCATCGAGAAATGAATGTGCCAGAAGCCTATGGTGAAAAAAGCGGCTGTGGTTTTACTTTTGGCAATGGCTGCGGTACAGGAAAGAGCGATGTCAATATGTTTGGCGCGAAAAAAGTATCCCGTCGTGACGTTATTAAAACCGTGAACGTAGGAGAATAAACCGTGTTAATTTTAAAAGTGATTTCACGATTACTCGATTATCCTACCGCAGAACTATTTCGTGCCGCGGATGAGATAATTGAAGTTGTTGAGCAAACAGAAGAAATAAATCAACAGCAGCGAAACCAGTTAATTCAATTTATTGATGTGCTTACCAACAAAGATTTATTCGACGCTCAGGAACGCTTCGATTTACTTTTTGACCGCGGTCGTGCGTTGTCTTTGTTGTTGTTTGAACACGTTCACGGAGAATCCCGTGATCGTGGTCAGGCGATGGTTGATTTAATGAACGTCTATAAAACCAAAGGGTTTGAAGTTGAAGCGGCTCAGCTGCCGGATTACATCCCTTTATTTCTGGAATTTTTAAGCGAACAAGACAAGCCTTATGTTCAAGAATGGTTAGGCGATGTTTGTCACATATTAATGATGTTGTCTGAAAGACTGATTGATCGAGATTGTGATTATTCGATTTTGTTTGATTGCCTTATAGAAATATCAGGTCATGAAGTTGATCGAGAAGAAATTGCGGAAAGTGTTCGTCAGGAAAAACGTGACGACACCATCGAAGCAATCGACAAAGAGTGGGAAGATAAAGAGATCCGTTTTGATGAGCCGGCTGCTGGTCAGTGTTCTAGTGCCAGTATCCGCAACAGTGCCAGTTCACTCGACCCAGATGCTGTCCAGCAAGTGCCAATAACCTGGCACGACGACTTTATTAATAAGCGTTCTAATAACAACGCCACTGAAACAGCAGGAATGTAAGGAGCCTATTATGTCTAATTTTAACAATCTACTCTTCGGCGTTTATCCCTACATCACTATCTTCATCTGCATAGTGGGTTGCTGGATCCGGTTTGATCGTGAGCCTTACACCTGGAAAGCCGATTCCAGTCAAATGCTTAATGGAAAAGGTTTTCGTATAGCGAGTAATCTATTTCATGTTGGCGTCATATTTATTTTACTTGGGCATTTTGTTGGCCTATTAACACCGGTTTCCATTTATCATCATTTTATTTCAACGGCTGACAAGCAAATGTTAGCAATGGTCAGTGGTGGATTTTTTGGTGTGCTTTGCCTGATAGGTTTATTGATGTTAATTAAGCGTCGATTGACTGATCCCAGAGTGAGAGCGTCATCAAAGACATCAGATATCCTGATTCTGATTATGTTACTTGTTCAGCTCGTACTGGGGCTGATGACTATTTTTGTTTCAATGGATCATCTGGATGGTTCTGTAATGGTGCTGTTGGGTGAGTGGGCTCAAAGTATTGTGACTTTCCAGGGAATGCAAGCTGCTGCAGCCATTGAATCTGTTCATATCATTTACAAGCTTCATATACTTGTTGGTTTAACCATGATTTTGATGTTTCCATTTACTCGTCTGGTGCATGTTATCAGTGTTCCGATTTGGTACTTAGGCCGACGTTATCAAGTTGTTAGACAGCGATAAATTTGCAAGTAATTATTTAAAGGTGCGCCTTTAAAGTTGTACCCGAGTTGTTGTAAGAGAGCCGCCCCAATAAGCCAATTCAGACGGGCTGAATCCTTTCGGAGTTGGGGCATTTACAAGTCAGCTTAATGGTGAGTGTAGATTCGTTACACTTGAAAAATATTTAGAGATAGTTAAGAGATAAACTTTATGACTCAATGCCAGCATAGTAGCCATGTGGAGCCAAAACCTCAATTCAACAACCCGCTGCCGGAGATCAGAGTCAACGGTGTGGTGATTGATGAGGAGTCGTTAGCGAGCGAACTACAGTATCATCAGGGTCCTGACTTTAGTGTGGTTGTTCAACAAGCGGGACAGGCTTTAGTGATTAAACAACTGTTGTTTGAAGAAGCCAGACGAAAAGGTTTTCAGGCTGCCAATGAAGATGAAGAAGTTGCTGTTCAAAAACTGTTAGAAAAAGAAGTAAAATACGACGATGTCGATGAGTCAATCTGCCAACGCTATTTCGAAAATAATCGCCAAAAATTCACTACGTCACCGTTGCTGGAAGTCGATCACATACTATTAGCTGCTGCTAAAGATGACATTCCAGCTAGAGAAGTCGCCAAAAACCAGGCGAAAGATATCATTTCTCAGTTACAAGGTGATCCTTTGTTATTTCCCACCTTGGCGACTGAGTTTTCCGCATGTCCATCCAAGAAAATGGGAGGCTCTTTAGGGCAAATTAGTCATGGCCAAACAGTACCCGAGTTTGAGCGTCAAATATCTCGATTACCCCAGGGGCTTGCTAAAAGTCCAATTGAATCTCGTTACGGTTTTCACGTTGTGAATGTGACACGAAAGATCGAAGGCAAGCTATTGGATTATTCCATGGTTGCGGATAAAGTACGCGGTTACCTCGTACATAGAAGTTCTCATCTGGCAGTGCAGGCGTATATTCAACAGTTAGTGGAAGCCGCAGAAATTCAAGGAATTGAGATGTTGTTTATGGAAGAGAATATTCACATCTAAAATATTTGTCAAGAAGCGTCATGGGCGGTTTTGACTGAGGTTGAATCCGCTCTTTTCTCTCCTGTCTTGTTTGTTAATGAACAGGCAATATCGCTCGCCAATTACAAAATCTCAATTCAGATATCTTGTAATCGACAATATTCGACTATATTCAATAAAACAGCGTCATTTTGTTTCATTGGATCAATAAAGGATATTGTTATGTCAGAGCATCATACTTATAAGAAAATTGAAGTTGTCGGTTCGTCGAAAGTGAGTATTGACGATGCGATTAGAAATGCGATTGCTGAATGTAATAAGTCAGTTAAGAATATGGATTGGTTTGAGGTGACAGAAACTCGGGGCCATATCAAAGATGGAAAAGTTGGGCATTTTCAGGTGACATTGAAGATTGGTTTTAGAATTGAGGGGAGTTAAGTCTTTATCATCCCAAGTAACCCTCATTAAGAATTTCCTCGTGAAATCCGAACTTACTGTGAACTAACCATATTTATCAATGACTAAAGCTTGAGATATAGTTTCTCACCTGAATTTTTATTAAATATTTATCATTTTTAAAAAGGGTTTTCTTAATGAGTTCAAAAACAAAAAAAGCAACAGCGTCGTCAATTCTGATTGTTTTAATGATTGGTGTTGTTTTTTATGCTTCTATGGAAGATTATCAAAAGGAACGTGTGTCTGAATTTTTTGGTAGCTTTTTTGCTAGCGCTGAGGTTATTGAGAAATAACTCAATGCATTGGTGGATGGTGCGTGAGGCTAGAAACGAGACCTGGAATTAATATTGTAGATTTTTACCATTAAGCAGAAAACTTGTTTACAATAGTTAGTATGCTACTCAAAGTGATGAAACAAATAAGGATTGTTGGCGGATTATATCTGGCTGTTTGCTTTGCTGGGTTTAGTCAGGCGCAGGAGCCCATCACAAAGCGTGGTCATGCTGGAGACTTTCACAAAATGCAGCAACAGATGCTCGAAAAAATTCGCCGGGACGCAATACTCACCAGCGCGGAAACAGGGCGTCGTGTACTTGATAAAAAAGTTATGCAGGCAATGAGTGATGTTGCTCGGCATAAGTTTGTCAGCGAAGCTTATGCCGAATATAGTTACGAGAACAGGCCGTTGCCTATTGGACAAGGACAAACCATTTCCCAACCGTTTATCGTCGCTCTCATGACTGACTTTCTTGAACTTGAAAAAACGCACAAGGTTTTAGAAGTCGGGACAGGCTCAGGGTATCAGGCCGCTGTTTTAGCGGTGTTATCCGGGCAAGTTTACAGTATCGAGATTATTCCTGAGCTAGGCAAGTCTGCTGCCAGTCGTCTGAAAGAGCTGGGCTATGGTAATGTTGAAGTGACCATTGGTGATGGTTATCGAGGACGACCAGAGTTAGCGCCTTTTGATGCAATTATCGTGACCGCTGCTGCGGATAAAATTCCTCCACCGCTGATTGAACAACTCAAGCCGGGTGGCAGAATGATGATTCCTGTCGGCCCCCAACATAAAGTACAACAACTAACCCTGGTTGAAAAAAATAGCCAGGGTGAAATTTCAGTTCGAGAAGTTTTACCTGTCAGTTTTGTTCCCTTAACGGGTGAGCATTAGTTCCGTTTACTTATTCCTGAAAGCTTTGATACATACTCATAAGAGACCCATAGAACTCTCCGAAATATATACCACCTCTTTTTATTTCAATTTCTCCCGTTACTGTTATTGGTGAAATATCTCTGGAATGGATATTCTGTTTGGCCTATATTAATTTTAACGCTATGGCATGTAGGCTGGTCATTTATGGTAGAAGGATTTGATGTAAGAACTTTAGCGATAATAAATTTGGTATTGGGGATTGTTCTTGGAGTAGGATTATTTATCTTCGCGAAGTCACATCCTTCTTTCAGTGGCTTCAGGAGAATTGGAACCGGTTATCTGTTGTTAGCCCTTGGGTTCGTTTTAATGGGGTTCCGAAATTATATTTCTGACTGGTATTCGATAGTTACTGCAAATGCTATTATTTTTAGCGGCGTCTCTGCGGTCGGTGTCGGACTTCTTCGGTTTTATGGCCGTCCGCACAAACTGTTTCTGATATTTTCCGCATTTCTGCTTGTTTGTTTAGTTCCCATTTTCTTCTATTTTACTTTTGTTCAAAACGATATCAATCAACGAATTATTGTTATCAGTAGTTTTTTCAGCATTCAATGTTTGTATCTTGCGGCCGAACTATGGCGCTATCCGGCAAACATCCGTCGAGGATTCACTCGGTTTTTATCGATTTCCTTTGCTATTTATGGTGTCGTTTTTGCCTTCAGAAGTTTGTGGACCATGGAGGAAGCCAATATCATCAACTTTATGAATGCAGGCCCAATTCATGGTGTCAGTTTGATCATATTTCAAATTCTCATTGTCACTACAGGATATGTCGCATCATGGAGTGCCTGTCTAAAACTCGAAAATGAAATTACTATTCAAGCTACCATTGATCCACTAACGCAAACTTATAATCGACGGGCTCTGGATGAGATGGCCAGTAAAGAAGTTTCACGCTCCAGAAGGTTAGGACTACCGGTTTCAGTGATTCTTACTGATATTGATTTGTTTAAACAGGTTAATGATCAACATGGCCATCAGGTAGGAGATACCGTTTTGGTTAGTTTTGCTCGCCGTCTTAAACATAATCTGCGAGAACATGATATTTTAGCGCGTTTTGGGGGAGAGGAGTTTCTAGTATTATTACCCGATACAGATGCGCCGACAGCTTTGAAGATTGCAGAAAAACTAAGAGTTTTGGTTTCACAAAAAACAATGACAGCCGATGATGAGGCTTTCGATTTAGAGATTACCGCCAGCTTTGGTGTATCGGCAAGTTTCGGTAAGGATATCGACTGGAAGGCTCTTGTTAGCAAGGCTGACCATGCTTTATACCAGGCAAAAGCAAATGGAAGAAATAAAGTGAAAGGGAAGTTTGACTACATTCAATTAGTGGCTTGGAATGATATTTAAAAAACTCCAATAGACACATGTCAAAAAGAATCATACCAGCAAAAGCTGGATTTCACTGTTATATTTTATTCTGGTAAGCTATTCGAGTTATTTCTATAGCAAGATTTTCATGCTATAAAGTCGAAGCGTTTATTGTCTTAATTTTCTCGATATAAGAATTGGAATTTTTACTTGTGGGTAATAACAAAATGTCCGCAATTCTCACAAATAAAAGCTCATTGCAGAATTAGTAATAGGTTAGTGTTATTTCAATCGATTAATTAACTTTAGGGTACAACAGATGAATGTCAAAAAGCTTATGCAGGCAGAGAGTCTATTTCTTAAGAAAATCCCCGGCGGCTTTAGTAATCCTGAAATGGTAAAAATCGGGAAAAAACATAAGATGGAAAAAATGATTGAAACCGCGAATGAATTCTTTTCGAAAAAAAATTGTAAGAACATCCAGGTGACATCAGAAAATATGGTGAAAGTAATAAGCCGCTCATCAATGGTTTCTATGTTTGAGAAACCTAAGTTTCGAGACTTTGTTAAAAGCCTCAAGAATGACGACAAGGAATTTTTGGTTAAAGGGTTGAGTAACTTACTTCACGGAAAAAAACAGCTTGGGTTTGAAGCAATAGTCGATATTTTGAAAACAGAGAAGCTCGCCAAGTGGAGTTTAGTAACAGTAATTCCTGCTTATTATTTTCCTGACGATGAAGTTTTTGTTAAGCCGACAACCGCGAAAGATGTTATAAAATATTTTGAAGTTGAAGATATGATTTATAAACCAGCGCCGACCTGGGATTTTTATCAAAAATATCGTGACTTAATTCATACAATGAAGTCAAAGGTCGATAGCAGTTTAGCGCCATCCAATGCTGCATTTTCCGGCTTTTTAATGATGTCGATGAAAATGTAGTCAGGTGCAGTATGTTGCGGCTGCTAGTCAAAATAAAAATATACTGACATCGAAATTATTTCTTATCTTTGCTTCTGATAACTTAATGGAAAATTATGGAACTACAAAACCTCGAACAAACATTGGTTGATACTTACCAGGATTTTAGACTCGATAAAGATGAAAAGCATCTACTTCAGAAACTACTATCAACTTTTAAAAGCGAGCCGACAAAGCTTAATTTTGCTAGAAATAAAGCGTTTTCTCTGGTAGCCGAAAACTACCGTTCGGGAGATGCTTCTTACCTTGATTCGCTTAAGTGGTTAGAACAAGTGGTAAAGGCGATTGATTCTGTGAGAACACCGAAAACGAGCGCTGTTGCATCGGCGTACTTTAGCCCAGGGGAGCATTGTGTTAAAAAAATTATTTCATTAATCAGTCGCGCCAAAAAGTCAATTGATGTTTGTGTATTTACAATCTCAGATGACAGGCTTAGCGAAGCGCTTCTCAAGGCTTTTCAACGGGGGATTGAGGTTAAGATCGTTACCGACAATGATAAGGCAAATGATACGGGTAGTGATATTTATTATTTGGCAGACAACAAGGTACCCATAAGAATTGATCAAACGCCCAATCATATGCACCATAAGTTTGCTATTTTTGATAGTGAAATACTGGTCAATGGAAGTTTTAACTGGACTAGAAGTGCTTCCAAATACAATCATGAAAATATTGTGGTTGAATATTCATCGGGTCTAATTAATAAGTTTTCGAAAACTTTTGAGCAGCTTTGGGATGAAAGTGTTTTGATCGAATGAAAGCGCGTTAACCTAATATATTAGCGCCCATTCTGGTTGCTTGAACTGCCCCATCGGCCACCAGGGTTTCATAATTATAAATTCGATTGCGACCATTTTCTTTTGCGTGGTAAAGGGCTTTGTCTGCCGAGTGAAGTATGGCGGGAGGGTAGTCAGTATCAGTAATTCTCGCATAACCAATACTCACGGTGACATGCCCGACTAGTGGAAAATTATGAGTGGCAATGGCGTCTCTAAATCTATCTAGCGTGTCATAGGCATGCTGCCTTTGATTGGGTTCTAATATAACGACAAACTCTTCTCCACCAAAACGAAAGAGATAATCAGTTTGGCGAAAACATAACTTCATTTTGTGAGCGAGTAACAGCAAAACACCGTCTCCGAAAACATGGCCATATTTGTCGTTAATTTGCTTAAAATTATCAACATCAATGATCGCAAGCCAGGTTTCAGAATAGGGTTTTATGGTACGCTTCTCTTGATTTTTAGAGCCTTCAATAAGGTAAATCTGTTTGTTTCTCTGAATTTGTAACAGCCGGTCCAGTTTTTTGTCGAATGTTCGCCGGTTGTATAGACCTGTTAACTTGTCTCGCTCACTTTCGTTGAGAATATAAAGGTAGTTTTCGTATACCTTGATCATACCTTCAAGCACTTTGAGCGTTGGGTTCAAATCAGTTTCTGACTGGATATTTAATGCTGCAACAACTTTACTATCACAGGCAATTGGGAGAATAATTCGAGTTAATTGCTCTTTCTGAGAGAAGCGAACCGGTTGTCCGCTGTCCATACAGTCTTGTATGTCCTGATCATTACATATTTGCTTTGGTCCTTCAGTCCACTCAAGATCATCTGAGTGATCATCGTTTTGCTTCATATCCAGACGGACGGTTTCTTCCAGAATAATTTTTATTCCGTCATCAACAAGTTTGTAAATTGCAATTGATTCCGCCGAGAGCATTTCGGCGAGAGTTGCCACCAGACCGTATTCTAGGGAATCAACATCACGTTGACTGGTAATTTTGATAACAGAGTCCAGTATCGTATGATCCACTATGACATTCCTTTGTTGCTCCAAGGATGTTAAAAAGGATGAATTATTACTATAGCGCGGCTAACTGACTTTATGTTATTTATACTGATAAATAATTATAGTGTTAGTTTTTATGGCGTTATCGGTAATTTTATTCAATTGTTAGCTTATTTAAGTTTAATACTGTAAGTGTTTTAGGTTTTTCAGTCAATGTGCGTAATTTTTTACGATCGCAACCAGCGCCGTAAACTTTATGAAATTCTCTTACAACTAATTGAACCATCTTATTATCACCCTTTCCATCAAAGTGAATTGGACCGCTCTGTCCGAGAAAAGAAGTTGTGTTGTGTTGGGCAAGTTGTTTGGAAAAATTAGCAAAACTCAAGGTCGATATTGTAGGTCGATTGTTTGCAGTTATTTGGCGCAATGAGGTACTGAATTCAGTTGACTTTCTTTCAGCGAGACTTAGTGCGCTGGCGATGAGATAAGTTAAATCGTTAACAAATACCGCTGTATAGGAGGTATGGCTGACATCTAGCGTTTTGGTGATGCCTTTTATGATCCTTAAATCTTTATTTGACTGAGTAGGAACAACAGAAAATACGCAAACGGAGCGACTAAATTTGGGCGTTTCAGGAATTGTTAGATTGGCGTGCTCCGGCAATAACAAGATAGGGAGTTTTCCTTGCCAGTGTTTGGCTATTTGTTCGAAGAAACTATCAAATTGTCCACTGGGAACAACCAACATCAAAACTTCACTACCGAGCTTTTGCGCTTGTTTGATTTCGTATGCAAGACTATAAGAGTCAAAGGTAACAGATTTACTTAAAGACTCTGAAAAAACGACTTCACCTCCACTTAATTTTATTGATTGCGATAATCCTTGGTAAAGCTCGCGTCCGAAAACATCTCGTTGGTAAAACACGGCCACTTTATTTAATTGGTTTTGACTGAGAAATTCTACCATTTTATCGGTGATTTGACGGTTGGTCGCAGTGACGCGAAAAACCAGATCATTGTCCTTAAGTTCTGAAAGTTCATTGGCATTAGCTGCTGGGGCAAAAAGCGGAATGCCGGCCGGAATGGTTACTGCTTTGGCGACCGCTAATACATGCTGTGAGGCGACCGGCCCAATGAGCGCTTTAATGTCATGGTTTTTTATCATTCGGCTGGCGACCTTTATACCTGTCTCTTCGTCAAGGTTGTCGTCACCGCGAATGATTGCGAGTTTCTTGCCATTAATTCCACCAAGGCTATTAATTTCCGCTGCGGCAAACTCCGCCGCCGCAATTATTTCTACCGAGGCTTTTTTTTCCGCGGTAAAAGGAACTAAAAGCCCTATATTGATTGTAGAAGAAGTCGGTGCGGTGGCTCGTGACCAGAATAAGCCTTGTGGTCTTGACTGTTGAACCTTGACGTTCATGAGTTCTCTGAGTGAAAGGTCAAGCAAACTACTGGTTAGTACAAGTGGACTCCAGGCAACCATGCCTGTCAGAGATAAAATAATTATCAAGTTTTTACCGGCCGTCCAAGTTGTACCCAAAGTCGTCATACCTAATGATAAGTGCGTCAAGATTGGTTTTAGTTCTCAATTATAGATTATGATCCAAATCTGTCTAACAAACATAAAACTAACTCACATTTAACGTAAGAATTAGTGTCGTGCTCTGACTTGATTCAACTATATCAGGAATTGAGTTTTATTGATTGTGATCTTGGGTTGAAATGAAGTTCGTTTGTTTCTTATTAGTTATGCACGTTCGCTCGCTGAAAATTCAGGTGTTTTTGGGTAACTCTTCTTTTCCTTAATTATCAATCGCTTATGCTTTAGTGTTTTATAAAACAGAGAACCCCATGTCATTAAGTTCTATTTAATCGATATAGAGTCGTCATGAAATATCTACTTTTTAGTAGCTCAGTTAAGTAGAGTCATTGATTGTTTTATATTGGCGGTTAGGAATAAAGTCGCGAGATCGAGGATTGGTACAGCGGAATTTTCATAGGAGAAACAGGATAGGGCGATGCGGCTCCAGAATTTTTCCTTATCTGGCAATTCGCAATACTGATTGTCATTAACCGTTATCAACTCTGGTTTGTAAGGAAGGCTGAGGCCACCAAAATGCAATTGTTGTTGATATTGAAATGAAACAACAACCAGTTCCTCGCAAGGTAATGCTTCCTCGTTGATCAAAAGATTCAAATTCATGACCGGGACGACCATTTGATTCCATCGAAAAAGATGACGACAATAATCTGGTGTAAAAGGTAATGGCGTTAATTCACTATGGTATAGAAGCTCCTGAATCGCATGAACGCCGATAGCAACATATTGCTCAGGGCTGTATTGTAGCAACCAGGCCTTAGTTTTTTTCTCTTCGTTACTCATTCTAGCCGCCAGATAACTGATTCAAATAGTTTTACTTTTATCTTATAAATGTTTTAACAACTTTTCCGGGTCGATGAAAAAATAGTCGGTTTTTTCATAGCGTAAAATGCCATTAATCGGAAATTGTTCGGTCTGCATGGCTAATGGAATTGATTGGCTGTCGCATGGTTGATTACTTTCCGTGAAAGATATTTCATGGCAGTAAAGCCCGATTTTTTTCCTCATTAGTTGAAGGATGGCAATTCTTTTCCGAGTTGGATCAACTTGCTGTTCATTAGTAAGTTGACTGTTGAGACATAGTAATTGAATGGGGTTTTCTTTTGCGTCTTTATGGGAGGAATGTATAAAACTCTCATCAAGTTGAATTGACTCAATATTATTTGCAGCGATTGCAACGCGACACTGATCCCAGCGCAATAAACAGTATGTTTTTTGGCTAGACAGAGTAGATGGCTGAGCGGGTTTTAAAAAAGAGCCAACTGGTTGAGATGCTTGGGCAAATGAGCTCATCAGGCATGTACCTCCGTCATCATTTCAATATTTGAAAGCACATCAGTTTCTGAAAATGGTTTGGTTAAGTAAGCATTAACGCCAACTTTTCTCGCGTGTTCGCGGTGCTTATCGGTGTAGCGAGAAGTAATCATGATAACGGGCGTATTTTCTAATTCGTCATTCGCCCTAACGTGTGCAGTGAGTTCAAGGCCATTGAGTCTTGGTAGCTCTAAGTCTGAGAGAATGACATCTGGATGCCAGCTTTTAAGGATTTGAATGGCTTCAATTCCGTCAATAGCGGTTTTCACTTCATAGCCTGTGTCAGAAACTAACTGTTCTAACATTCGTCGTGTACTTAAAGAGTCTTCAACGATGAGAACTTTATTGGTTGATGCTACCGGGACGACTCTATCTTGTAACACATCAGCATTTTTATTCTGCAGATGAGTTGAAGATTGTAAAAGTTCATTGAGTTCTAGTATCGCAACGATCTGGCCGTCACCGAGAGTTGCAGCGCCATGGACTCCTGGAATATGGGGAAGAAATTCGCCAAATTTTTTCAATACAATGTCTCGGCAATTTAAAACTTCGTCGACAAAAAGCGCTTTTGGCCCGCTGTCAGTGCGCACAATGACCCCCGCTCTTTTGGCAAATTCTTCTTCACTCAGAGATGTTTTTTCGCCACCAATATAATTATTGAGATAGTAAGTCGTGTAATTCTCGTTACCGAAAAAGAAATTGAGTTTATCGCCAATAGTCTTAAAAGAGCCACTGTTAGGCGCGAAAGCCTGAATTAATGTATTGGTAGGAAGTGCATATAAAACGCCTGCCGACTTAACAATCAGTACATGTTGAGAAACCATAGTGATCGGTAATGTAAGCACAACTTCACACCCCTGCTCAGGTTTCGAGTTGATTTCCAGGTAACCGCCGGACTCTGTGATTTTTTGCGAAACGACATCCATCCCGATGCCGCGGCCTGAAGTGGCGGTAACACTATCACTGGTGGAAAAGCCCGGCTGCAATAAATATTGTATGAGCGTTTTTTCCGGTAAGTTTTGTTCCTTTGTTATTAAACCAGACGCTATCAATTTTTGTTTGATTTTCTCATAATCAATACCACGTCCATCATCTTTGCAACTGACAACTATGGAGTGGCCTTTTTGTTTAAACGATAGTGCTATTTCACCGGTGGGTAATTTATCCGAGCTTTGGCGTTCTTCGGGGAGTTCTATGCCATGGTCAACCGAATTTCTCAACACATGCATTAGCGGATCCATCAGCATGTTGAGTACATCTAGATCAATATTAATTGACTGTCCAGTTATCTCAAAATCGACCTGTTTGTTGAGTAACCTGGATACCTGGCGAACGCAACGTTCCAGTCGGGGAACAATCGTTTTAACCGGTATCATTCGTGTTCTCAAAACGTCACTTTCCATGCTCTTGTTAAGATTGACCTGTTTTTGAAAAATTGAATCGAGACCGCCCAGCCTGTTTTTGATTGAGTTTTCCACTTGTTTGATATCCGATAGAGATTCGACTATTTGATTCAGGTAAGTATGTAGTTCGTTCATCCGGTTGACTTCTAGCGGGTCAAATTCTTCTTGTTTCACCGAGCTTCTTGTTAGCTTTCTTTCTGAATCACTAACCGCCCGAATATCAATATAGTTTTCAAATTCGAATACCGTTTTTTGCATTTTTTCGGATAGCTGATCGAGTGTTCCTATCATGCTTTTTACATGTTGGTACTCGTCGTCAAGATGGCCTTGTAGAACCGTCGTTTCTCCGACATTTCTCAGAATTTTTTCCAGGTCATTTTTAGCAACCCTGACCATTGCCGCATTTTCGTGATGTTTTTTTTCGGCGGGAGATTTACTGATTAAAATGGGATTATCAACAGCCGGGGAGATAGCTTCCTCCGATATTTTTTCCTGTTCCAGATTTGACTCACTATTCGCAGTTGTTTGACTAGCTGTTGAGTTGCTTTGCTCCGGCGCTTCGAGCGTTGTTGGCATCGACTCTTGCGTAGTCCTTTCGGCTGTTGAGAGCAGGCCAAACTTCATGTCATAATCTAGCTGGATTTGAGCTGCTGTTTGGGACACAGATAGCCCTTTGTTGTAGCCGCTAATGACATCGATTAAGGTTTGTAACACTAACTGTAGATCTTTCGGTTCTTCAGTATTGCCGAGCAGGTATTCGCAGGTGTCAGCCAGGCTGTCTGCTATTCGAAAAATAAAGTTGACGATTTCTTTTGAGAAGGGACCATTCTCCTCTGCCAGATAACCTAATATATCTTCAAAACGATGTGAAATATTAACCAGCCCGGTTATACCAATAGTACCCGCGGCACCTTTGAGAGTGTGCACACATCTTTGCGCGGAAACCAGGTGTTCCATTTTGTCGGGCTCTGCACTATAAAGCTGGAGGTGCTCGGTTAGTTCTTCAATATGCAACGGTGCTTCTTGTAAGAACATTTCAACCAAAATTGTCTGTGCGTCTGCAGGGATAGTTAAATCGATGTCATTTTCGAGTGCTTCTTCAAGTGTGTCTTTCGATTGAGTATCATTTTCGTTAAATAATTCTTCGCAAAGTAAAACAGAAGCATCTTCTATTTGTGATTCGGGCAGATCACAAAAACCATCATTAAGCAGCTCTCGCATAAAAGTTAATAAATTCGTTTCGTTAATATTGGTTGTGCAAATGATGTAATCGGTTAAGTGCTTTTGTACTGTAGCTATATACTTTTTTGTTGTTGACTGACTTAAATCAAACTCCGAGAAGCTGGTTTTTAAATGATTGAAAAACCAGGCACTACCCTTTAGACTATTTTGTTCAGTCACTTCGTTGAGACTGTCAAAAAGAATTATGCACTGCTTTTTTTGTTGGGTAAGCTGCTCAACATTTGAGTTGTTTTCATCGGTTTTGTTCAGAACAATTTGCGCAAGTAATTGGTGAAGTTCTATGGTCAACTCACCTATTGTTTGCCGATAGAGGTTTTGCTCGCCTAATTCCTGAGAATCTGGAAAACTTGGAGAGATTGAAGAGTCTTGCTCTCCGTTTTCGGTGAGTAGCGGAGGCACATTTTTGAGAATATCCTCAGCGGTGTTATTCTCTATGGACTGGTTTTCTTCAGCATTGGTATCGAATTTTAATTCGTTACTTTCGGGGTCATCTGTTGTGAAAGCCATCAACTCATCCAGACTGATTCCAGAATTATCTTTCAAATCCTGTTCAGCATCTTGGACAAGTGGCGCGCTTTCTTTATCTTCTTCGAGCTGGACGTCAAGTTGCATTTCAGTTTCGCCGGTCACATGAGTAAATGATTCATCCTCTCGTTCGTTGCATAATAGTGTTTTATTTTCGTTTGCTCGATCATCCTCTTCTGTTTGTGGCGTCATTATCAAAGCTTCGAGTGGCAAGTCGACAATATCATTAACTAGCGGTATGTCTTGGCTGTCTGGCTCGAAACTGTCTGATTCGAAACTGTCCGCTTCAAAGTTAGATAGTTTAGAATTATCCTGTACTAATTCTTCAGATTCCCACTTCTCGGAAATTAAATCGGGATCAATATTCTGGTCGAGCAACTGCGGTTTGCTTTCTGAGTGAATTGGGGATGAGTTAGTTGAGTTGCGTCTAACTTCTTTAAATCGTGCTAACCTTTTTTTGAGCAAGTTTAAATGCGATTGACTAATGGGATCTATCCAGCATTGAGTCGACACTAAGGCAAGTAACCGATTAGTTCGAGCGTCGCTTTCAGGTTCGTCCAGCACCGCACCGAGCGCGTTTGGCCAGTCTAGTAGCAGCCTTAACCTGGCCGCACCTAGCGGTTTATCACTGTCCTGATATGCCATTAAATTTCGCTTCACGAACTGACTTACTGCGCTAGCGAAATCAAGCCCACTTAAACAACATTGGCGACGAAACTCCTCCACGATATCGCTATATTCCCTCAGCAGTGCGTTATCCTTGGGAACGTCAAGGTCACCTTTAGCGTAGCTATCCGCTCGATCTTGGAGCTTCACAAGAAGCGTACTTAATTCGGCTTCTTGCTCGCTTAATTCTCTTTGACTTAACATAATGACTTACTCAAATTTCATAAAGAACATTTGGAAATGTAGACGTAGATTAACTTCAATTCACTTCGCCTTAACAACATTATCCAAAAGCTGATTAACCGTTAGCCGATTTCGCTCTTTCAGGCAGTTTAAATAATTGAACTGACTCGAGTAATTTCTCCGAATTTTTAACTAACTTTAATGTTTCGTTACTTTGAAGTTCTAGTTTTGACTGGGTTTCCCTCGCGTTTTCTTGCAGCTTGATTGAGCGGTTTTTCAAATCATCGCTCACTTGAGACTGGGTGTTACAAGAGTCAGAAATTAAGCGCACCTTTTCCACGAGTTGGGTTGCCGTATTGGTTGTTTTTTCCATTTCCTGACCGGCTTTTTCTACCAGCGAGGCACCTTCAATAACTTTGGATATAGTGTTACCCATTGTCTCTGATGTATCTGACGTTTCAACCTGGATATTATCAACCAGCGAAGTGATTTGGGCGGTTGCGCCACGGGCACTTTCAGCCAGTCTTTGTACTTCGTCGGCGATGACTGAGAAGGCACGTCCTTCTTCACCGGCGGCGGCCGCTTGCATACTTGCGTTAAGTGCGAGTACATGAGTTTTTTCCGCGATGTTATTAATAATATCAACGACGTTATTGATTTCTTGTGATCGCTCACCCAGACGTTTAATCCGTTTTTCTGTTTCGTGAATGTTCGCCCTGATATCTGACATACTTTCAATAGTGTTCTTTACAGCGCCGTAGGCTGAGTTTGTCATGTTGGACATGTTGTTAGTCAAGTCACTACATAGCGTTGCCAGTTCGGCATTTTTCTTCATCGCACCAGTCGCTTTTACCAACCGTTGGGAAGATTTTTCTAACTGGGTAAAATCGGTTTCTGCCGAGTTGGATACGACGGTTGATAAAGACTTCACGTTGTTTGAGGATTTTTCGACGGTTAATGCTATATCGTTAACTTCGTGCAATACATCACTGATAGCGTCAACTACCTGGGCAATCGCATCGGATAGTGGACCAGTAATATCTTCTGACACCGGTAATTTGGTTGTCAAATCTCTTTCCGAAAGTAGCATGGTTCCTTCGAGTAACCGAATAATTGATTCATTCAGCTCATCATTTTTTCGTTCTGTTTCGGCTAATGCCGCGATTCGATCATCGAGTAATCCATTGAGCGTTTTGCTCAGTGTTCCGAGTTCATCATCGGTTTCCACCTGAGCACGTGCGCCGAAATCACCTTCGGCCACTTTGATTACCGTATCTTCCAATTCTTTTACTGGCCGAACTAAGGCTTTTACCAGAAACCATGCGATAGTACCACTGAGTGCTAACACTAATAGTCCAATTAAAATTGCCGCATTTTGAATAGATTCGCGCAAAGAAAAAGTTGGTGCAAAAGCTTCCGCTTCGTCAATTTCAGCCATAATTGCCCACTTGGCGCCTAAGAATTCTAACGGTGTATACGCTGATAACACTTGCTCGCCGCGGTAGTCAGCAAAAGTGTCAAAACCCGTTTTGTTTAACATGGCAGCCTGAGTTCCAGGAGTCGAAACTGTTTGTAACCCGATACTGGTATTTTTAGCGCGAATAGTATCAATGATTTTTTTACTTAAATTTGCATTGCCCAGGGCGTTAATGTAGTTGTCTTTATCTTCAATCAAAAAGCGGCTGTCGTTTCGAATTAAGTTATCTGAACCAACAATATAAGTTTCTCCTGATTCACCCAGTCCATAATCGCGCCATTGCTGATTAACCGTCATAATCTGGTTAATCGTTGCTATTGGTGCCTGGAAAACTAAAATACCAATTTTTTCGCCTTTATCAAAAATAGGAGATGCGATAAAAACTGCCTGGTCATTGTAGGACGGCAAATAAGTCGCGAAATCTTCGAAAACGACACCATCGGGATCGGTTAATCGATTCGCTTTTTGAAAGGCTCTACCTAAACCGGTTTCTGCGTAAGGGCCATTGATAAGTGATGTTGTGTAGTCTAACTCTTTAAATACTGAGTAAATAATATCGCCGGTATCAGGTTCAACCAGGAAAATATCGTAATAGTTAAAGGTTTTTAAGTATTGTCTGATATGAGGATGATATTTTTTATGGGCCTTTGAATAATCGGATTGATCGCCCGCACTGGTTAAATTGTCTTTTTGCCCCAGCGATTCTGGATTAGCAGAGATATAGTGATATTGTAATGCGATTGATTCTGCATCCAGCGGCAATAAATA
This sequence comes from Aliikangiella coralliicola, assembly GCF_007004725.1. Classification (GTDB taxonomy): domain Bacteria; phylum Pseudomonadota; class Gammaproteobacteria; order Enterobacterales; family Kangiellaceae; genus Aliikangiella; species Aliikangiella coralliicola. The sequence goes on from NZ_ML660161.1 coordinate 732,098, forward strand.
CTTGGTCATATCTGGCGCTTCACCGATATTACGGTTGGTGTACTCATTGACAAAATCAGTGGTGTAATAGTTAGAGAGGTTTTCTCTGTATTCGCGAAGCATTTGGGCATCAATTGGCTGGTTTCTATCGGCCTGTTCTCTGAACTTTCCGAAACTACTCGAAAACTCTTTTGTTGCTTCAATAATCATTAGATCATTTGAAAAAGTCTTCACCTGATTTTGCAAACTGTTCAGGTAGGTTTCAAGTTGGTCCTTACGCGCGTCGCGTACCGAAACTAATTGGTTTTTTGCCTGTTCCTCCAATGACGAACGGCCCGCGTTGAAAGAGATGGTATCAAGTGAGACCGAGACTAAGACAACGGGGATAATCGTAATTGAAAGCGCACCAAGCACTAGTTTTTGCTTCAGTTTCATTTTTTCATTCCTTCCTCAAATCGCTAAAATTTATTTAATATTTATTAAAATAAAATTACTAGAAGCAACTTGCCAAAGTCGCTAATGTTTTGATAGTTGCCGAAAAAAATTACCGCCATCTAATTGAAACCAGATTTCACCGTTATTTTCCTGGTAAACATTTGATGTAGATTGTTTTAGTTTTTTGTTGATATCGAGGCTATCTGATTTTAATTGAGAGGTTGAGAATTGCTTTCGAACGGGAAGTGTATCGCTATAAATTGCAACATAAGATTCTTCAATCTTAAAAATAAGAAGGTATAGATTATTTTTCAGGCTGACCTCTGTATCTGTTAGGTATTTATGAATGCTATAAACAGGAATAATATTACCTTTGTGGCTAGTGACCCCTACAAGAGAGGGAGCGCCATTGGGCATAGGGAATACTTTACTATTTAAGTTAATCTGACAATTAATCGTGGCGCTGACCATCAGATTGAGATTACCTACTTTAAAACCATTGAGTTTCTGTTGATTGGTTCGATTTGCATCACTGCCAGACTGATCCGACAGTGGTTTAAATTTAGCTGGTTTTATGGAAAGTGCCTGACTGGGAAGAATCAATCCGGAATCTTGCTTCTCACTAGAAGATATTTCTATGTCTGTCATGGCGCTTTCCTATAGAAATTGATACAACGAATAACTAATTAAGCGTAGTTTTTAAGAGAGTCAACTATCTGATCGACTGAGTATGGTTTTGTAATATATCCTTTGGCTCCCAGCATTTCTCCCCAACGCTTATCTGCTTTTTCCTTTTTGCTGGTGACGAATACAACTGGTGTATCTTTAATGGCGTCTTCTGCTTTTATTGTGCGGCAAACTTTAAAGCCATCGAGATCGTCCATAACAACATCTAGAAAAACAAGGCTTGGCTTATTCCTTCTGATTTGTTCAACTGCATCCTGCCCGCAAGTAGCGACGTCGACTTGATAACCTGCGTCAGAAACAATTTGATAGAGATTTTCTCTTTCAGTTTTTGAATCATCAACAATTAGTATCTTTCCCATTTCAGTACTCCTTATGTTAATTAAAAATGTTATGCAGTCTTAAGTTGTTTAAATGAACTGATGTTAAGCATTTTAAGTATTGCGTCTGCAAGTTCATTAGAGCTTGCCGGTTTGGTAATGTATTTATCGCATCCGGCGAGCTTTCCTTTAACCATGTTGAACATATTGGATTTTCCTGTCAGCATGCATACAGGCGTATTCTTTTGAATTGGTGACTGTCGGATCATTTTACAAATTTCATAACCGTCGATACCTGGTAAAACGATATCAAGGAAAATCAGGTCATAACGCAACTTATTAATTCGCTCCATGGCTTGTTCACCGGTAGCACAGCAATCTGGGTGAATGCCTAGTAAATCAAGTTGCAGTTCCATTGACTTTAAGATAGTGGGACAGTCATCTACGACCAAAGCCGAAACTTTGGAATGCACTTTTTTGGCGCCAATCGAGTTGAGTTTCTTAACGTCACTTGATTCAGTTGTATCACTAATTTCAAATGAAGGAAGTTTTTCGAAAGCGCGGTAAAGTGCCTGTTGCATGCCATCGATGACTCGATTGGGAGTGAATGGCTTTTTTATGCTAGCCGGCGCATTTTTAGGGGCTATATCGGAATGTGCGTAAATCGAAAAAATCGGATTAACTCTCGCATTCCAAACTCGCCACTTGCGTAGTATTTGTGGATTGTCCGCATTAACAACGGCAAAGTGGGACTGCTCTGCGAGCTCGCCTTCTACTAGTCTGAATTCCGTATCTGAATTTTGCCCAAAGTTAAGAAATATGGCGCCAAGGTTATTGACTTCTTGCCGAGATAACCCAATGGCTATAACGTCATAAATATCGCGTTGTTTCATAACGCTATCCTCGCGTACTGCTGGTCGCTAGTATTAAAAAAGCTGACAAAAACAAAATGTTGGAAAAAAAGTTTAGCACAAAAAAAATAATGCAAGATTTTATTGGAAGCTATGAATTCTCTGTTTTTTATCCCACAAAAAGAAAAAGTGACGTTAAGGTTTTGTTTTAAAAAAGGTATCTCAAATTTTGGGGTTTGTGCTAAGGAAAAGCTGTGAAAAAAATAATTTAAAAGTATTGAAGGGTGCGATAAAAATTAAATTATTTTGTGAGTTTTTATCGGTTTTTATCACTGTTAAGTGATGCAAAAAAATCAGACTGGAAAGTTTTAAAAAAACATTTTCGGGCGCTGTATTGGTAGTCGATATAAAAATAAAAAATAGACAATCAAAGAATGTGATGATGTTGTAGTGATGGACAAACTTGTTTTGACTGATTTTGATGGAAGTTAAATTTTTAAATTGAAGCTTAGAAGTTGAATATTGATCAAATCATGACAAGACAATCCATCCCTGGATTAGTTTTTTTGATAACTTTGAGTACAAAAAATACTAAAATAGATTTGCTCTAATAACAAAGTAAGAGCTGAAAATTATTGAAATCAGTTTTAGAAGGTAAAGGTAAATCCTCCAATGAAATAGTCTTCGGCACCTGGGATATCGAGGTCATTTGATGAATAAGCAACAAAAAACTGCGCGTTATCGGTAAGATCATACGCGTAGGTTATTGAGTAGTCATTATTATCTCCACCGGCATCAAAATCGAGACGCCCTGCATGTAGCGTTAGACTAGACTTGTTATTAATAGCAATTTCGTAGCCTAGCTCAATATAGTCTGCGTCGAGATCTTGATCTGAATAGTAGGTGATTGAGAAATCATGAAATGAAGCGCCGATATTAAACTCTGTTGTCGAATCAGTGTCGCCTGTATAAGTATATTCAGTGAAACCGACACTAACAGAAACGTTATCAGATATTTCATGGGAATACCCACCCGCTATGTCAATTTCAACGCCGTCATCAGTAACGACATCATAAGTTGATGCCCAGAGTGAAAACCAGAGGCCACTGCTGTGGTCTAACGAGATGTCGCCTTGTACAGCAGGATCTTCATCGCTTAAGTCGAACCCACGAAATAAGTATTGGCTGACAATCGTTGCGGAAGCGCCAAATTCATTATCGCCGGCCATGACACATGGAGAGACTACGCTGCTTAGTAAAAGCGGTGTGAAAGTAATTGACTTATATTTCATGTGCACCCTCATTGTTTTTGCTTTGAACCAGGTCTGATTAAAAAATTCCTGTCAGAATAATAATCAGAGTTCAAAGTTTTTAAAAAGAACAGTCTTATTGTGTCAGCGATTTAAAACTTGAGAATTTCAGCAATTTAATTTGCAAACACTGACGAGTTGCCGACATTTTTTATCAGTTTTAAGTTAGAGAATATCGCATCACACATAAACTACCCATGAAACAAATAGTCGCTGGTGGTAATAAATCAAATTTATTTTAAAATAGATTTAAGATTGAGATAAATCGAAGGATCTGTATTTCAAAATGAGGTAAGTAGTGTTTTTTCTTTACAAAAAAGTTTTTAACAGGTGCCAGTGGTTTATTCTCATTTCGATGTTTGTTGAGACCTGAACACCGACAATAAGTAACCTGAGTTTGAGATAAGAACTCAGGCTAAATAACAATCTAAAGACGCGCGCCGCCATCAATTTCCAATACTCGCCCGGTCAGGTAATCATTTTGAAAAATAAATGCGACCGTCTCTGCAATTTCTTTACTTTTTCCCATGCGTTTGAGTGGTATTGCAGACTCTGCTTGTTGAATCGCTTTCGCAGGCATACTGGCAGTCATTTCTGTTGCGATAAAACCAGGAGCAATCGCACATGCCCTGATATTATGTTTGGCTAATTCCTTAGCCCAGGTCACTGTCATTGCTGCTACGCCGGCTTTGGCTGCGCTATAATTGGTTTGGCCGAAATTTCCAGAACGGCAAATACTGGAAATATTAACAATGACACCTTCAGATTGAGTTTCAATCATTTTGGCGGCAGCTTCACGACCACATAAAAAAACGCCAGTCAGGTTGACGTCAATCACGGCTTGCCAGTCACTCAGTGATAATTTTTCAGAGACATGTCCATCTTTTGCTTTGACTAATAATCCATCTCTTAATATACCCGCATTATTGATCAAACCATTCAGGCAACCGAAGTGATTGACAATACTCTCGAACAACTGCTCAACCTGACTTTCTTTGGATACATTGGCTTTAAAGCACTCGACTGATTGGGCACCCAACTCCAGGCAGCTATCTTGAACTAATTTTAGTGCTTCTATGTTGGTATCAATCAGCGCTAACTTTGCCTGTTGTCTGGCCAGATTTTTTGCCATTGCGAGACCTAAACCTCTTGCCGCACCGGTGATAGCGATAACTTTATTGTTGAGTTCCACTGTTTATATTCTCCACGAAAATAGCGTCTTGCTGGTTGCCTGTTAGTTGCTGAGCAAAAATAGATAATGAATAAAAGCTGTTAAGCATAGAATTCGGTAATCTTAATCTGCTATATTACTCTAACTCAGACAAATAAGTGAAATATAGTCGCGTGCTAATTACCGATGTTTATAGAATCGCTAAGTACCAATCATTGGACCGTGTTAAATATTAGGACACTATAAATATTGGTACATTAAATATTGGGACATTATAAACATCAGGCCCTATATTAGAGCTAGATTAATACTGAAACTCAATATAGTAGAAATGTATTTAGCACACTGAAAAGGCGAAGACTGTTCGTCACTTTGAAAACGAAATGATGATGGGTTTTGAATGATGAAATTAAAGATATCTGAATATTTTAAGTCAGCTTTATTTAGTGTTTTGGTTTTGAGTGGGGCTACCTGCTTATCTGCATGTGTTGGCGATCACTATGGCTACTCAAAACAAGAATGGCAACTAATGAGTAAAATGCAACAAGAAAAAGCCAAAAAGTCATTTCAAGCGCTTGTGGCAGAGAAGGATAAAATAGTCAAAGGCGATGCTATTAGCCAAACAACAGAAGCATTTATCGAAAGAAATATTGGTAAGCGTGGCGGACAAACTCAGGACCATTTATAGCAATATTTCAGTTGCTCAAAGGTAATAGCGGGTGAGACTTAATAATATTTTCAATAATATTCCAAAAGATATACCTGATGAATTGTTTGAGGAATTGACCGTCGGCGACAATATTAAAATCGAACGAATTATCTCGAAGGGGCATTCGTCGCCAGAAAGCGGTTGGTATGATCAGGAAAATAACGAGTGGGTGATGGTACTGAAAGGCGAGGCAAGTCTTACCATGATCAATGCAAACGGTTTAGAAGAAAATATTACACTTGTTGCAGGTGATTATTTAAATATTCCGGCACATCAAAAGCATAAAGTGAGTTGGACTCATCCCACTCTCGAAACCATATGGTTGGCTGTTCATTACTAAGTTGTAATACTCAATAAACTATCTAATTGGATCTACTCAAACCCTCCCCAGCCTTTCTTTGCTTAAGAAGGGAGTAACAAATGAAGAACATGTCGTTAGAGTCGTCTAATCCAAACAGAATCCCTTGATTTTATATTGACCTTCTAATCTGACAAATTCATCCTGTTCGATCTGGATGTCTTTATCGCAATATTTGATTTCACTGAGCTTTATCATCATTCTCTTGTGAGCGATTTCTTCCATGTGAAATTTGGAAGGCTGCTGGGCATTTTTATGTTTATTCTCGCGAGGACTCAATTGATCATTTTGACGACGCCCTTTCCTGTTTCCACCGTTTTTTCGAGGTGTGGTTGTTTGACCGCTGACTTTCTTGGGAGCACGCTTTAGCGCACCATCTAACTGTAAAATAAAAGAAAAATATTTTTTACCATCGTGATCCTGATAAGTAAAAAAGCTCTCGCTAAACTTTTCTTCAGGCGCACTGGCACAACCACTAACAATCAGCATCATGACCATAGCAAAATAGCATCTCATTTCATCTTTACCCGTGTTGCGATTTTGATAATTCAATTAGAGACAAGTATCGATGCAAAGTTTTGTAATGTTTTGTAAAGGCTCATTGCATACGCCTGAACTACCTTTAAGACGAAGAGAGCAAGACTAAAACTGAATGTGGACGACGGAGAATTTATTTGAAAATGATGATAACCGAGAAATATAAGCTTCGCTGGTAATTTGCTCAGACTGGGCTTATAATCTGCCCAACTTGCTCTCGGGGTGCACGGTGTAGCGATTGTTATCGATGGTTTCTTTCAATCATTCCTATCGATTATAGCTGTCGAATATACCAATGTGCTGAGATTGTATTAGTTGCTGGCAATGATGCTAGAGACCGACAACCAATAGTCGCTTCTTTAAGTGAAGTTTTCCAGCCGCTAAACGGACCCGCAGAACCTGATCCGATTAACATCGGCGTAGGGATGAGCGAAATATCGAGCCAAAAAAGTCGTTTTAACGGCCATATCTCGAATCGCCTCGCTATGCCAGTTCATTGAAAACGAGGACATGAAAATGTACGACGATTCGATAACTGGTCTGTCTAATTCCAGTCAGTCCAAATTAGTTTCCGATCAACCGGAGGCTCAAACCACAGATAACAATCCCCATGCCATTACGCGCGAGCCGCTACCTGCCAGTAGTAAGGTTTACGTTTGTTCGGATAATCAAAGTGACGCAAGTGCTACTCAAGTGGGTTCTATTCAAGTGGACTCTATTCAAGTGAGTGTACCGATGCGCCGTATTGATTTAACCGATGGTACTCATGTAACTGTTTATGATACCTCGGGGCCTTACACGGACCCTGATGTAAAAATTAACGTCCATGAAGGTTTAGCTGATGTCCGTTCAAAGTGGATTGAAGCGAGAGGCGACTCTGAGTTGTACACGGGCCGGGAAATCAAACCAATTGATAACGGCCATCAAGACGAAGGCAAAGCATTTCAGTTTTACAATCCTCAGTTACAACGCCAGCCAAGACGCGCAAAGCCTGGACAGAATGTTTCGCAAATGCACTATGCCCGCCGTGGAATCATTACACCGGAAATGGAATATATTGCAATTCGTGAAAACCAGGCTCGCGAAGCATTGAGTAACGAGTTTACCACTGAAGAGCGTAACAAACGTTTGGCGGGAAATTCGATGGGAGCTAACCTGCAACCGATTACGCCAGAATTTGTGCGTAAGGAAGTGGCTGAAGGTCGCGCGATAATTCCTGCTAATATCAATCACACCGAGTTGGAACCAATGATTATCGGGCGGAATTTCCTGGTGAAAATTAATGCCAATATTGGTAACTCAGCGGTCACTTCAAGCATCGAAGAAGAAGTCGAAAAGTTAGTGTGGTCGATCCGATGGGGCGGCGATACGGTGATGGATCTGTCGACTGGAAAGCACATTCATGCAACCCGTGACTATATTGTTCGAAACTCGCCGGTGCCAATAGGGACTGTGCCGATTTATCAGGCGCTCGAAAAAGTGAATGGTGTTGCAGAAGATCTGACTTGGGAAGTCTTTCGCGATACTTTGATTGAACAAGCAGAGCAGGGCGTTGATTATTTTACCATTCACGCAGGCGTGCTTTTGCGCTATGTGCCTTTAACTGCAAGTCGCGTTACTGGTATTGTTTCTCGCGGTGGCTCTATCATGGCCAAGTGGTGTATCGCTCATCATCAGGAAAATTTTCTTTATACGCATTTCGAAGAAATTTGCGAGATCATGAAGGCTTATGACGTGAGCTTTTCTCTCGGTGATGGTTTACGGCCCGGTTCTCTTGCAGACGCTAACGATGCTGCTCAATTTGGCGAACTGGAAACCTTAGGGGAGCTGACAAAAATTGCCTGGAAGCATGACGTTCAAGTCATGATTGAAGGGCCCGGTCATGTGCCAATGCATATGATTAAAGAAAATATGGACAAACAGTTAGAACATTGTGACGAAGCGCCGTTTTATACGCTAGGTCCACTAACAACAGACATCGCGCCAGGTTACGATCATTTTACCAGTGGTATCGGCGCGGCGATGATAGGCTGGTACGGTTGCGCGATGTTATGTTATGTCACACCGAAAGAACATTTAGGGTTACCTAACAGAGACGATGTTAAAGAAGGTATCATTACCTATAAAATCGCGGCCCATGCAGCTGATCTTGCGAAAGGTCATCCGGGCGCTCGCTATCGTGATGACATGTTGTCAAAAGCGCGTTTTGAGTTTCGCTGGGAAGATCAGTTTAACCTTGGATTAGATCCTGATCGTGCTCGGGAATTTCACGATGAAACCTTGCCCAAAGATTCAGCAAAAGTTGCTCATTTTTGTTCCATGTGCGGACCGAAATTTTGTTCGATGAAAATTAGCCAGGAAGTAAGAGATTACGCGGCAGAAGGAATGAAGAAAAAGTCTGCCGAGTTTAAAGCACAAGGCGCTGAAATTTATGTTGAGCAAAAATAGCAGGACGGTTTTCGGTACGCTTAAATGAGTCTGGCACGAAAAAAAGTTGGTATTGTCGGCGCCGGAATTATGGGGCGCCTGTTAGCTTGGCAGTTGGCTAACAATGGTTACCAAATAACTTTGTTTGATAAAGATCCAATTGAATCTGGAGATGCCGCGGCATACACGGCAGCTGGTATGCTAACGCCTTATTCCGAAATTGAATCTGCCGAAATGCTGATTTATCACCTGGGAATGCGATCGCTTCAATTGTGGCCGATAATTGCCAAAAAACTCAATGCTGATATTGGGTTTCATCAGTTAGGAAGTTTGATTGTAAGCCATGCCAATGATAAACCTGATTTAGTTAGATTTAACCAGCAACTTAACTTCAAGTTATCTGAGCTGTCTAATTCTTCTCATTCAAATACAGAGTCGTCATATTCATCTCGACACTCCCCAAAGCAAATTGAACATGATGATTTGGCGGAGCTTGAGCCTGAATTAAGCTCGAAGTTTTCAGAAGCAACCTGGTTACCGCAGGAGGCCTGGCTGTGTCCTCGTTGTGTGATGGGCGTTCTTGCTGATCAATTACTTGATAAAAGAATTAGCTGGCACGCCCACACAAAAATTGATGGTTTGAAGGTGGATAGTGGCAAAAATCAAGTGACGGTAAAAAGGCAAAATTACCAGTTCGATTGGATAATCGATTGTCGAGGACTTGGCGCTAAACCGGATATGAGCGAGCTAAGAGGTGTGCGCGGTGAACTGGTTTTGTTGCAGGCACCTGATGTCAAAATTAACCGCCTGGTTCGCCTGATGCATCCTCGATATCGTTTGTATGTTGTCCCGAAATATAAAGATGATCTTTACACCCTTGGCGCGACACAAATTGAAAGTGATGATAGTGGACCGATTACCGTACGATCAACTTTGGAATTGCTAACTGCGGCTTATAGTTTACATCCTGGTTTTGCCGAGGCCAGACTGATAGAAACGAAAACTAACTGTCGACCGGCGCTGTCAGATAATTTGCCCAGAGTTGAAGTCCAGAATAATTTAATTCGAATCAATGGGCTCTATCGACACGGTTTTTTACTCGCACCGGCAATCGCAAATGAAGTGCAAAATTTTCTCACGCACGATGGTGATTATTCATCAGGTTACCAGGGATTATTTCGAGCATCAGCAAAAGAGGTTAGCGAGTGATGATTAAACTTTGGTTGAACGGCGAACAAATTACGAGTGAAGCGTTAAATTTAAAAGTGTTTTTAAAAGAACACTATAATGATAGCGCGAGTTTTGCGGTTGCAGTTAATGAATACTTTGTGCCGAAATTCGATTATGAAAATATTGAATTAAGAGAAGGTGACAGGGTCGAGATGGTTGTGCCGATGGCCGGCGGTTAAATGCTTATGAGTGTAGATGCCAATAGGATTTTTCACGACAGTATGAGGGTGAGAATGACGGTATCAGTTAAGAGAGAATATCTATGTGGAAACTAGCAGACGAAGAAATCGATAGCCGCTTATTAATTGGCACCGCTTTATATCCCTCGCCGGACATAATGCAGCAGGCAATCCGCGCTTCCAACGCAAAGGTAGTAACTGTTTCATTACGCCGACAAAATCCTGCTAGTGGTAGCGGCCAGGATTTTTGGCAGCTTATTCAGTCTTTGGGACTTAATTTACTGCCGAATACAGCGGGTTGTCATTCGGTAAAAGAAGCCGTTGCCACAGCACAAATGGCGCGTGAATTATTTGGCACTCGGTGGATTAAGTTAGAAGTTATCGGGGATGATTACAATTTACAGCCAGATCCATTTGGTTTGTTGGAAGCAACCAAAGAACTGATTTCTCAAGGGTTTGAGGTGTTTCCATATTGCACTGACGATTTAGTGTTATGCGAGAAACTGGCGGAAGCCGGTTGCCGAATTTTAATGCCATGGGGGGCACCCATTGGGACAGGGAAAGGATTGGTTAATCCCTATGCGTTGAAAACCCTGCGGGAACGTTTGAATAACATTACCTTGATAGTAGATGCGGGCATAGGCGCACCGTCTCATGCCGCACAGGCAATGGAATTAGGGTATGACGGGGTTTTACTGAACACGGCGGTGGCGCAGGCCAGTGATCCGGTTAAAATGGCCGCTGCATTTGACCTATCGATAAAAGCCGGTCGACTGGCTTATGAGTCTGGCGTTATGCCAGAAAGAGACCTGGCCCAGCCTAGCACACCAACAATTGGGACACCTTTCTGGCATAAGAACTAAATCACTAACTTTTCCAGGGCTATGTGGGTATAATGCGGCACCCGTTTTTAGAGCGTTGAAATGGGTGAATTGGGGCGTGAGTGCTCGCCCAAATTAGAGTTTGCCAGCCAGGGGCGACGTTTTTAGTACAGAGCCATGTTCCTGAACTGTTTTTGTTTACAGTGTTTATTGATAACAAGCTGGTGAAACTGGACATCAATCCCTGTATTAAAGTAGTGAATTTGAAGTAGACAATGTTGCCAACGAGCAAAAATAAACCGGTTATTTTAACTATTGCAGCCAATGATTCCGCTGGCATGGCTGGTATCGCGACCGATATCAAAACTCAGCAGGCTTTTGGTATTCATAGTGCTGTGGCCGTCACAGCGAACACCGCTCAGAATAATTATGAAGTTCTATCGGTTAACCCTGTTGATGCGAGTGTTTTAAAGCAGCAGCTAGAAGCAGTTAAAGAATTACCCATTGCGGTTGTAAAGGTTGGTCTGGTTTGCAATCTGGAGCAGGTAAAAGTGATTGCAGATTTTATTCGCTCCACTGGTTTGCCGCTGATTTTAGACCCGGTTTTATCGTCAACTAGCGGAGAAGGCTTCTTTCCAGACAAAGATATTGCGACCTATGTTGATACGCTGTTACCCCTTTCAACCCTGGTCACGCCAAACCGCGAAGAAACCTCATTACTTACCTATTTGCCCGCTTCCTCCGCTGGAGAAATTGAATTGGCTGCGGATTCTATGTTGCTGCTGGGTGCGAAAAATATATTAATAAAGGGCGGACACGGCGAAGATGAAGCCTGCCAGGATTACTTCGCCAGCGATGAAAAATGCTTCTGGTTATCCAGCCCTCGCAAAAATTTTAAAAACACGCGTGGAACTGGGTGTGCGATGGCGTCAAGTATTGCCGCCTGTTTAACTTTGGGCTACTCACTTTATGATTCGGTTGTAATCGGAAAGATGGCGATTAACCAGGGATTAAGAGAGGGATATTCAGTCGGAGAGCAAAAAGGCCCGGTGGCGATTACTCGTTTTCCTGATCAGGAAGTTGATTTACCGATTTTATCTGATACTTCGAGTGTTAATCTGCAAAGCGAAAATTTTCCATGTTGCAATCAAATTCGACTGGGTCTTTATCCCGTTGTTGATAGAGCTGTCTGGCTGAAAAAATTGTTGCCTGTTGGCGTTTCAACTATCCAGCTTAGAATAAAAGACTTACGCGGTGAAGCACTTGAACGTGAAATAAAAAGCGCCATTGAGCTGGCGGAAAAATATGATTGTCGTTTGTTTATTAATGATTATTGGGAGTTAGCGATTAAGCACCATGCTTATGGTGTTCACCTTGGCCAGGAAGATCTGGACTCAGTTGATATCGATGCGATCCGTAACGCGGGTTTGCGTTTAGGGATAAGTACCCATTGTCATTATGAAGTGGCAAGAGCAATGCAACACAAACCTTCCTATATTGCCTGTGGCCCGGTTTATCACACCAATACTAAACAGATGCCGTGGGTGCCCCATGGGTTAGATGGACTTGCTTACTGGCGTAAAGTTTTAGATTACCCACTAGTGGCCATTGGCGGAATTAACCGAGAAAGACTTGAATCTGTCGCAGAAGTTGGCGTAGACGGTGTGGCGATGATTACTGCAATTACTGAGGCAGCTGAGCCAGAAGCTGTTGCTCGGGAAATGATGGCGTTGCTAAATAAAAGTCGGTATGAAAAAGCGATACAGTAATTACTGGCAGTATTTTAACGGGTGTTAAAAAACCATGGTTTAAAATTAACCGAGGTTCTTTTGTTTTTTTATATGCCTGAAAAGTACACACATCAATTGTCCACAAAAATTAGCCTTTGCCACCCTGGTGTTTTTTAAATATTATTTGAATCACCTAAGCAAGAATATTTAAGTTTTGCAATCAGTCAATTTGAACGAACAGTTGAATTAACCAGGTTAGTCGGGATAAAACAATTTGAACTATTTTGTGTATTGAGTTTATCCAAATATTGTTTTTATCCGGCCATTGCAACTTAATCTGGCATTGGTTATTCTTTTTTTGGTTATAGCAATTTAATAGCCAGTCAGTTCAAAATAATGACAAATTCAAAAAAAACAATAATAAGAAAATCAATAACAAAGTGCCGACCTAAAGCACTCACCATAATAACGAGAATGAAATAATCTTTAATCGTTGGAAGGGAAAAAGGAAATATTGTTCAGGGGTGTAGACCAAAAAAGGGACAGGGATAGAAGACCAGTTTAAACAATCAATCGAATGAAAGTGAAATTGAATTTTCTACGATGAAAATTCGATTTTATGGCGAGTTTTGCTTAGAGAAAAATTTCTTGATTGTTGAGCTGTTGGCCAACCTGCGCATTGAAGTCTTGAATGCCCCACTCGAACTATTTCAGTTAACTCAATATTGAAGCGTTTTTTAACGCTTTGGGCTCGCTTGCGCCATGAAAAAATCACTACAGTTGGTTGTCGGTCAGGGTGGGGGGCGGATTTTTTGTCTCTGGAGCTCTTGTATTTTGGGCGTTTGATAAAGAATGTCCGAATTTTGTTAGTGGATGTCCGAATATTGATAGTGGTATGTCGGGCAAATCCTGTAGTTTAAAAATATACAAGAAATGAGATGTTTTGAAATTGAGTAGTCGGTTTAATCGGGGGATTAATATGGAGTTGCAAGGTCGCATAGCCTGGCGTTATTTATCAGGCGTGGTAATCGTTATTAAAGGGTTATTGTCATCATTATCTTTTGCGGGAAGTTTCACAGCCCGTTCTGCCATCATCAATAGTCAAACGGGCAAGTTATCTGCCTTTGGTTTTGGCCAGTTGAGTCTTGGTTATCAATGTCACTCATATGGAGAAGTCAAATGATAAGGAAATTAAATTATTTATGGTTGTTGGTATTCGTTTCATTGAGTCCGGTAAGCTTTTTTGGTGTGTTGTCAGGAATACCGACTGTTTATGCGTGGGATCAGGATTGTGACTTTTTGCCACAAGGTTGTGGGCCGGTTGTACCGCTGACGAATTTTCGCGTCGTAGAGCATGATGGTACTTCGATAGCCAGGCTCCAATGGGATTACATGGGGACTCAACGAAACTACCTGGTCGAACGGAAAGCGTCGAGCGGAACCTGGACTCCTATCTATTTCGGCACGAGCACGCTTTATACCGACATGGATTTACCTCAGGGAACCTACCAGTATCGCGGTAAAAACTGTAACAACTTAAACGAGTGTAGTGACTGGTCACTGAGTGAAGAAATTTCAGTGATTGGTGCGCCGCTCCGTCCATGGATAAATTTATCGGGCTCGACTTATATTGATGATACTTTCACCCTCACCTATGCCTCTGAGCCCGCGATTGTTGAGTATACGGTCGAGAGAGATGGCGAGACTATTTACGTTGGCGCTTCACCAAGTTTAGCGCAGACATTGCCGTTGGGCAGTTATGACTATCGAGTCAAGGCACGCAATAATGTCGGCTCCAGTGATTGGGGAGTACGTACTGTCACGGTGCGAGACAGGGTCTCAATTGCGACGTCTGAGAGTGTTTATAACAGCGATGATAATATCCTGATAACGGTTGATGCAGGCGGACTGAGTGCTTCGGATTTAATTCACTATCAATTAGACGATGGTGAGGTGATTACCAAGACTGAACGGACTCATCAATTTGGTGTTTTAAGTGGCGGTAGCCACCTGGTGAAAGTCTGGGGCGAATACACCGACAATAACGGACAACACCGACTGACATCTGTCGCTCAGAAAACTATCAGTATCAGGCATCGCCCGATAATTACTGCACAAAATCCGCTTTCTGTTGATGAAGAAAATAGTCTGACCATTAGTCTGGATGACTTTACCGTGGAGGATGCCGATAGCCCGCCACACCATATGATATTTTCAGTGGGTGACGGCGACAATTACGCCAGAGAAGGCACTCAGATTACGCCCAATGCTGACTTTGATGGCACTTTATCGGTTCCAATTATTGTCAGTGATGGACAGGCTGCCAATGAGCCTTATCATGCTATGGTGACAGTTAATCCGGTGAATGATAAACCCGTGATTAGTGCTGGTGCGCCACTTCCGGCCATTGATGAAGATACCAGCCTAGCGATTGCTTTATCGAATCTGGTGATTACCGATGTTGATAGCAGTCACTTTACCGTCAATGTTCAGAGTAATATGGAATATACGCCCGTTGGCGATACGGTTATTCCCCATCCGAATTTTCATGGCACACTCACTGTTAAAGTTTCAGTGAGCGACGGACAAGACAGTAGTAATATTATCCAATTGCCGCTGGTGGTGAACTCAGTCAATGACAAGCCGGTGATTCATCGGGCGACACTGCCCGCGATAAATGAAGATGGAAGTTTGGCGATTGACTTGTCTCAATTGTTAGTTACCGATGTTGATAGCAGTGACTTAACTTTAACAGTGCTAGGCGGGTCGAATTATTCAACAACCGGCAACACTGTCACCCCCAATGCGGATTTCAACGGGACTCTAACCGTACCACTTCAAGTGAGTGATGGCATTGCTATGAGTGATGTATTCAATGCGTCTGTTACAGTCAATGCGGTTAATGATAAACCGGTCATTAACAGCCACTCGATTCCGGCAGTCAATGAAGATTCCAGTCTAACCATTCAGTTATCCCATCTGAATATCACTGATGTAGACAGCAGCAGTTTTACTTTGACAGTGGGCGATGGTGCCAATTATTCGCGGGTAGGTAATGTCATTACTCCTGATGCCAATTTTCATGGAGCATTGACGGTCTCGTTAACCGTCAGTGATGGTAGTGCAACCAGTGACCCATTCAATGCAACTGTCACAGTTAACGCGGTAAACGATAAGCCGGTGATTAACAGTCACACGATTCCAGCAGTCAATGAAGATTCCAGTCTGACGATTCAGTTATCCCATCTGGATATCAGCGATGTGGATAGCAATAGCTTTACCGTTACTGTTCATGACGGGGCCAACTATTCCAAAGTTGGTAATACCATTGCGCCTGAAGCGAATTTCAATGGCACCATAACGATACCCGTTACCGTTAATGATGGTAGTGCCACTAGTGACACGCTAAATGCTTCGGTCACAGTCAATGCAATCAATGACGCACCGGTCATTGCTGAAGGAGATTCTCAATCCATCGCGACGGACCAGGAGCAAGCACAAAGTCTCACTTTAAATGCAAGTGATATTGATAGCGGTACTTTGACCTGGAGTGAATACACATCACCCAGTCATGGTGGTGTGTCGGGTTATGGTCAAGGATTGTCAAAGGTTCTGACTTATACACCGAGTACGGGTTTCGGCGGTGTTGATTCCTTTGTGGTTCAGGTGAGCGATGGGATTGCAGTTGACCGAGTGACTGTCACTGTACAAGTTAACCAGGTCGACCAGGAGTTTGCTGAGAAGTTTAGTGGAATTGTGGATGATGCGGCGCTAGTCACGCCAAGTGTTCCTGCTAACGAAGCCGTGGGGGCGGTTGAAAGTCAGGCCGGTGTGTCGGGTGGTGCGGCGACTTATTCGGTGCCGATTGCCATCCCACCGGGACGCAATGGGATGCAACCGAATGTCTCGCTCAATTATTCTTCTCGAAGTGGAAACGGTATTGTCGGCGTTGGCTGGTCGCTTGCCGCGGGTGCTGCCATTCATCGTTGTACAGCCACCTATGCGCAAGATGGTTTTACCCAACAGATCCAATACTCAGCAAAAGATCGTTTATGTCTGAACGGTTCGCGCTTAATGGCGGTGAGTGGCGTTTATGGTATGACTGGCACTGAATACCGGACTGAGCTGGATAGTTTTGTTCGCGTTAAACAGCATGGCGGTGACATTAATGATACCGGCACCTGGTTTAGCGCTGAGTTCAAAGGTGGCTCAGTGGCCTATTTTGGTAAAAACGGCGATAGCCGTCTCGTACACGAAGGGATGGAAAGTACATTCAAATGGTTAATTGAATTTAAACATGATCTGGTGGGGAATTCTGCAGGGGAAGCATTTAATGGCACTGTCCCGTCTGATGCGTCCAATTTTATTCACTATGTTTATCAAGACTATGGTGCTGGTGAAAAGTTGCTACGCCATATCTATTATACCGGCAGTGGGGAGAGTAACTCGCAACGCGGCGATCGCCGAGTTGAACTGAATTATGAGTCGCGAATTAACACGCAAACACCGAGTTTAAGCGACAAGCGAAGTGGTTATATTGCAGGTGGGTATTATGAGCAAACCCAGCGATTGAAATCGATAAAAACTTTTGTCGGCGCATCGCAGGTGAATGAGTACGAATTAACTTATCAGCAAAGTGATGCATCGAAGCGTTCATTACTCGCTAATGTGAAACGTTGCGCTTTTGATGTGGGTGCCAGCAAGCATTGCCTACCGGTAACCAGCTTCAACTGGATGGATAAACGCCATTTTGGTGCACCTGAAAAATTAACCATTGGTGGTGTTGAAAGATATCAAGATGTGCTCGAAATTAATAAAGTCATTCCAATCGGGGATTTTGATGGCGATGGCACACAGGATTTTCCCGGCTTTAATACCAATGCCGAGCAAGCGCTGATATCAACCAATGACATTACTCGCAATAGTAATTGTCATCGCATTTTAGAAGCGCTACGTTTCCAATGTATTGAAATGGATCTTGATCGAGATGGAGTAACCGACAACTACAAAATTGAAGATTACAAACTCAAAGTGCGTTCTTCATCGAACAAAAGTGCGGGCTATGTGACGCAAATGGATTTGTATATTCCATCTGAGAGTAATGATAATTCTACCATCCGAAAAATACTGTTTACTCGCTATGATCGGATCATGTCTGTGACTGATATGAATGGAGATGGGTATCCTGATCTGGTGGCGTACATTGTTAACCGAAGTGCGCCTAACCGCGGAAAAGGCAGTGTGAAAGTTTTCCTGCACAATCAGTCTGGTAGCTCTCCTTATTTTGAAACGACTGCGAGTTATAGTTTAGCGCTCAACTCAAAAATTGTTTACCCTGCCAACGGTGTTTTCGATTATGACCCGACTCAAAGCGCGGAAGTTATCGGTGATATCGATGGCAATGGTTTACCGGATCTGAAAATCACTACGATTAATACCTCAGGTTATGGCTCGTTACCTTTTGGTAGCGACGTCTATTTCTTACTGAATCAAAGCACGCCATCAGACCTAAGTTTTGAAAACGCTGACGGTCCCGATATGCTCCGAACTAATCGTGCCTATAATGGCGAGCATGCCATGTATGAGCAATATTTTGCCAAGTATATTGATATCAACGGTGACGGTTTACAGGATGTGATTGGTTGGCAGGATCGCAAACTAGTCGTCAAGCTAAATCAGGGGGGAACCTTCGGTGATGCGATGACTTTGGCGCCCGATACATTTTTTGAACAGCGATTTTATACCATGAAAGTCGGTGTTGGTGTGCCGCTTGATATTGTTTATCCGAAATACAATGAGAGTATGAGTGTCATCGATATTAACGGCGATGGTCGTTCGGAATTGTTAGTGCCGGGCGAACGAATTGTGACTGGTTGTGCGGAAGTTGCCGGACCGGTTCCAGCAGATACTAGTAACTGCGGTGATGGTCTTTATGGCGCCCAAAAAAATCCCGGTCAACACGACGATGCGCCCAATACAGCAATCAACAGCCACATTCTTGATGACTCTATCTATCGGTATGATGTGATTTATTTTGACGAAGATGCTGATGGGAATTTCACTGCCAGAAAAGAGACAAGCCCTTTTATTGGCTCGGCTTTTCAAGTGGCAACATTGGATGCGTTTGGCGATGGTAATGTCGATATGATTTTTACTTTCGGCCCAAGAAAACATCATCCTGATAACCCTGATTCTGATGAAGCCAACTGGATTGATGAAAGTCTGACAACCGCTGAAGGTAAGCAGATATTCGGTGAAAATTCTGATCAATACGGCGCTTACATTATTCGAAATTATGGTGGTGGTCAGGGAACCAGTGCGAGCGATTACAATCAAGTCGATGTGATCCAGTCGGTAACCAACGGATTGAATGCCACGCATCAATGGCGATATCGTCCATTGTCAACAGGAGAAAAGTTGCCTTCGGGCTGGCCGATATACAAAACTGCTCACGAGCAAAATGGCGACGGGTATTTTCACTTTTCCAGCAGTTTGTATGTGGTTAACCAGTTGATTGAGCCTGATGGTATTGGTGGCAACCTGGCGACCAATTATGCCTATCGTGGGGCAATGTTTAATCATCAGGGCCGTGGCTTCCAGGGCTTTAGAACGATTATCACCGATACACCAGCAACGGTTGATAGCAGCGGTGCGGTGACAGAAAACATTCGTTCGGTGACCGACTTTCATCAAAAATTTCCGAAGGCCGGCAAAATTGAAGAAGTCCGCACCTGTCTGGCCAGTGACGGGATTGAAACCTGTAGTCCAACGACACCGCTGAGCTACACCAAGAATATCTATTTCGAGAAGAAGACCGCCGAGTCGTCAGACACTAATAGCGAGG
>NZ_ML660162.1 GCF_007004725.1 Aliikangiella coralliicola
AAATGTGAGCAAACTCACCACCACTATCTCACAAAAAGATTAACAAACTAAAAATTATTATCCGAAAAAAATTCACTTTATTGTTTTTTCTTAACTGTTTTTTTAAAGCGCTTTCTATTCTCTTCATGAGATGATATTTTTATTCATCAAAATCAACTGGAAAAAAATATTGATGAAAATAACGATTCTTGCCAACAGAGATCTCGCTAGCAATATTGCGCTCAACTACCTGGTTTCAGATTTAGCTGTTCATCGGTTAAGAATTTTTCTTTCTGATAATGTCGGAAGTGCTTCCACCGAAACGCCACAAGCCCTGATTGATCTAAAATTTTTCGAACAACAACTTTTTAATGAGATTGTGTTTCCTTCGATCGACATGCAATCGTCGTACAATACACCAGAACAATTTGTCCCTGCTCAGCTTTTAACATTTGATGGGTTAGCAGAATCAACAGGAAATCCAATTGAAACTCTAAATGATATAAACGAGCCAAGTGGATTGGAAAAATTGAAGGACACTGAACCCGATTTAATTTTATCCATCAGATTTGGGAAAATCCTCAAGGAACAAGCCATCTCAATTCCAAAATTTGGCGTGCTGAACTTACACTCTGGATTACTACCCGAATACCAGGGCGTCATGGCGACGTTTTGGGCGATGTATAATGGCGAGAGAAATTACGGAACCACGCTTCATTATATTGACAGTGCGGCTATAGACGCCGGACCAATAATCGAGCGTTCACCAATGGCGCTCAATCTCGAAGAAACCTATCTGGAGAATGTGTTAAAGCTATATCGTTCCGGCTGTCGCTCAATGGTTAACGCTGTCGGCAAGGTCGCAAAGGGCAAAGCTCCGAAATCTAGCACTCAAACCGGGGTTCCGTCTTACTATACATTCCCGGATGAAACACAGCTTAAAACCTTCACCAATGCCGGACTCAAGCTATTTGACTCACAACAAGCCATAGCGCTGGCTAAGTCTTATCAAATACAATTATTAGGATAAACTCAATCAAAATAATATATTAAGATAACCAAGTCTCAATTAGCCTTTTTGATGATCATTGATATAATACTGGCCTGCTATACTATTTCGCAATCCGTAACGATTTTGCACTGAAATTACCGTTAAACGAATAAATCAGACAATCAGCATAGATGCCCGTTTTGCCAATCAAAACAGCTCAGCAAAAAATAATCAGGAGTCTTTTAAACAATGCTAAATGAAACTCACGATCCCAGCTTAATCAGTTGGGTTGAATCGGCCAACCAGGAAAATACTGACTTTCCAATACAAAACCTCCCATTCGCCATTTTTCGACGAGCCGGTTCAAATGAAAACTTTCGAGGCGGTGTTGCAATTGGCGATGAGGTTCTCGATTTATCAGCAGTAAAAGCTTCCGGTATTTTTTCTGGACTGGCTCAGGATGCTTTGCAAGCCTGCGATGCGAACGAACTGAATGCATTTATGGACATGGGCAAAGAAGCCTGGTCTGCACTTCGGCTGTCCCTCTCAAGAGCTTTAAGAACTGGCTCAGAGTCTCAGGCAAAATTATCTACATGTTTAATCAATCAAGACGATGTGGAATACTCGTTGCCTTGCCACATCGGCGATTACACTGATTTTTATACTTCAATCTACCACGCGACCGCTGTTGGTAAGCTATTCCGTCCAGATAACCCTTTATTGCCGAACTACAAATGGGTTCCGATCGGATACCACGGACGCTCATCCTCGATTGATGTATCGGGCCAAACTTTTAAACGTCCAAAGGGTCAGTTAAAAGCACCGGATGCAACAGAACCAGGTTTAGCGCCCTGTAAACGACTTGATTACGAAATGGAAGTTGGTATTTACATTGGTAAAGGTAACGAGCTCGGCGAAGCTATCTCATTAGATAATGCCGAAGACCACGTTTTTGGCATGTGCTTATTCAACGATTGGTCAGCCCGAGACATTCAGGCATGGGAATACCAGCCACTGGGCCCATTCCTGGCGAAAAACTTTGCTTCTACAGTTTCCCCCTGGATTGTTACCACCGAGGCCCTGGCACCATTTAGAACCAATTGGACTCGCGATGAAGCAGATCCTCAACCGCTTCCATACCTGGATTCGGCCCATAACAGGGATAAAGGCGGCTTCGATGTACAGTTAGAAGTTCAACTGGAAACGCCGAAGATGAAAGAAGCGGGCGAGCCTGCCAGTCATCTTTCACTGTCAAACTTCCGCCATTCTTACTGGACAGTCGCGCAAATGGTCGCGCACCACTCCGTCAATGGCTGTAATCTCCGCCCAGGTGATATGTTCGGTAGCGGCACTCAATCTGGACCAGAACACGAAGAAGCCGGCTCTTTGCTGGAATTGAGCCGTGGCGGAAAAGAGTCAATAACCCTGGACAACGGTGAAACAAGAACTTTCCTGGAAGACGGTGATACGATAATTATGCGTGGTTGGTGTCAGAAAGAAGGCGCCAAGCGTATTGGCTTCGGTGAGGTTGCTTCCACAGTTATTCCGGCAGAATAATTATTTCCCTCGGTGAGGAGCCCTCTGGGCTCCTGATTTTCACAAGAATATCACTACTCCCAACGCTATATCTTGATTCGAAACATCAATTTACAACCATAGCTTGTGCCATTTCCCCTCACTTGGTAGGCTCAATTAACTAATAATTATAACCAAGACCACTTGCCATGAAGATGCCACAACCAATACGGCAACTTTTTGACCTGGAAAAACAGGAATTTCGCATTGTCTCATTATCTGCGATTTATTTTTTCCTGTTGCTTTGCGCTTACTACGTATTAAGACCAATTAGAGAAACCATGGGAATTTCGCGCAGCGCTGATGATCTTCCGTATTTATTTCTCGGTACTATGGTAACAATGCTGTTATTGGCTCCCGTGATCGGCGGCCTTGTTTCTAAATATAAGCGAAGTGAATTTATTCCCATTGTTTACCGATTTATCATCATTTGCCTGTTATTATTTTTTACTTTGCTAAGTGTGGTTTCAGCAGAAAATCTGTTTTATGTGGGCGTTATTTTTTATGTCTGGTTAAGTGTTATGAACATGTTAATTATTTCACTTTTCTGGGGATTTATGTCCGATGGAATTTCTTTTAAAAATAGTAAGCGGCTTTTTCCCAGCATTGCTATCGGCGGAACCATCGGTGCCATATTCGGCAGTACCATTGCTCAACAATTTATCGACTTACTAGGGCAAACTTATCTTTTGCTAGTATCGGCGATACTTTTTGAGGTTGCGGCCAGAGTGATGAAAAAAATTGATCAGGAGTTTGATAGCTACCCGCAGACTCCCGCAAGGCTCGGCGAAAGTTTAACAAAATGGAAGATTGACAAAAATAGCGCTTCAAAATTATCTCAGTGGACATCTGGTATTCGCTTTGCAATCTCGTCACCTTACATTCTAGGTATCGCAGGTTACATTTTCTGTTATGGAATTACTTCTACATTTTTATATTTTCAACAAGGACAACTAGTCGCCGCCGCCACTGAAAGCTCAACAGAAAGAACACAGATTTTTGCCAACATAGATATTTGGTCAAACGCTGCGACTTTAGCCTTACAGTTATTTATCTCTCGTCAGCTACTGATGAAATTTGGAATAGGATTTATTTTATTAGGATTGCCCCTGTTAACATTAAGTGGTTTTGTCGCCTTAAGCATTGCACCGACTCTCGCTGTACTAATTATTTTTCAAGCGACCAGGCGCTCATTAAACTATGGCTTATTCAAACCGGCGAGGGAAATTCTATTTACAATTTTACCGCAGGAACAAAAATATAAGGCCAAAAGCTTTGTTGATACTTTTGTCTATCGCGGTGGTGATGCTATCGGTGCAATCACTCAAAAAGGGCTGACAGCTATTCAACTCGGAATTGGCAGCATTGCGCTTCTAGTTGTGCCAATCGCAGCCTTTTGGTCACTCCTGGCGATTTATCTGGGAAAACAGGCGAATCGAATTGCGGAACATGAAAGCCATTCAAATCAATTTACTGGCGAGGAAAAAGTAGATGAGTAATAGACGTGACTTTATTAAAAACGCGACCCTCTCAAGCATCGCTGCTGCGACATTACCACTATCAACAGTGCTGAGCGCCAATGAGAAAAATCAAGCGCCACGCAAAAGTTTGAATATTCTGATAATGGGTGGAACCGGTTTTTTGGGACCGCACACCGTTAGAGCTGCGTTATTAAGAGGTCACAAGGTCACCCTGTTTAATCGCGGCCGAACAAATCCAGGATTATTTAAACAATTGGAGACCATTATCGGCGATAGAAATACCGATGATGTCAAAAAGCTCGCGAATCGAAAATGGGATGCGGTTATCGATACGTCTGCGTACTATCCTCGCTCAATCAATATGGCGATGGAGGTTTTGAAAAAAAATATTAAGCAATATTTATTCGTATCAACTATTTCCGTATATGCAAACTGGCCAAAGCCGGGTATGGACGAATCAACGCCGGTTGGAACGATTGATGATCCCACCACAGAAAAAGTAACGGGTAGGACTTATGGTCCGCTAAAAGCGCTTTGTGAAAAAGCAGCGGAAAAACACATGCCCGGAAACGTCTCTGTGATTCGGCCAGGACTTATCGTTGGGCCAGGTGATAAAACCGATCGCTTTACCTATTGGCCAATCAGGATCAGAAAAGGTGGTGAAGTGCTCGCGCCAGGAGACGGCTCAGACTTTATTCAATATATCGACGTCAGAGATCTCGGAGAGTGGATGGTTCATTGTTTGGAACACCGAGTGACGGGCACTTATAATGCTCAAACCAACGGTGGTGATATCACTATCAGACAATTACTTGAAGCTTGCGTTAATACGCTCAATCCAGAAGCCAAACTTGTATGGGTTCCTACGCCTTTTCTGGAAAAGCACGAAGTTGCTCCCTGGCAAGAAATGCCTGTGTGGCTTCCCGCGAAAGATAATTACGCTGGTGCAGGCTCTATGAGTTCTGTAAAAGCATATGCTAATGGCTTAAAGCAGCGCCCAATCGAAACCGTGGTTAAAGATTGTTATAACTGGTTTATTACTCTGCCTTCAAGTCGGCAGACTCAGTTAAGAGCTGGACTCAGCGCAGAAAAGGAAGCAAAAGTGCTCAAAGCATGGAAGGCCGAAAAAATTTCTACTTAACCTGAACTCGGGATAAGAACAGCCAGAAAACGTTTAGATTTTAAGACATTACTAACATATCGTTAAAGACAGGCAGTAAAAGGCGAGGCGGAAAATCGGCCAGTGCAAGTCTTTTAGCGGATATCAAGGCGAGTTTGAGTGGTAATAGCCAGCTATTAGTAGCAAATTCAACGCAGAGAGCCGCTAAAAGACTTGTGCTGGATGGTTGGTCTTATCCCGAGTTCAGGTTACTTAACAGGAAAAAAACTCGAATCAACGCAAATATTCTGCCACAACGGACATTTAATTGTAGGATAAGTCGTGGCCAAACCGTCAATGGCTTTGCTGCTAACGTAACAACACTGAGTAATCGCCGTCCAGGAAATACAAACGGTGAGATATAAGCTCATCAAGCAAGCAATAAAATCCGTTTACTAATTTTATGCAGATTTAAGAAACCGAAAGACAAAATATTCGAAAATGAAGTACCTAAAAAAATTACTTAAATTTATTAAAATCTATCTGGCACTCTCTTTGTTATCAACCCTGATGGTTAGCTGTGCCATTAACGACAAAAAAACCGTTGGGACCTTCGCGCCAAAAGGAAATGAATTCAACGACGCCGTCATTCAGGTGTACGCAGCTCGAACCTGGGGAGCCAAAAAATTTGTCTCAGTTCATACCTGGATTAGTGTCAAGCCAGAAGGCGCCGACGAATACACCTCCTATGAAATTATCGGATGGCGGCTGCGGCGCGGCGGCACAGCCCTGCGTCAAAGAAATAATCGCCCCGATAAAGATTGGTGGGGTCATCAACCGGAGTTACTGTTAGATATTCGTGGTGATAAAGCCGCCCGCTTAATTCCTGATGTGATCAAAGCTGTTGAAGACTATCCATATAAAGATAATTATCACGCCTGGCCAGGCCCCAACAGCAATACTTTTACCGCGTATATTGGTCGCCAGGTACCAGAACTAGGATTGGACTTACCTTCCACTGCCATCGGCAAAGATTATCGCGAAATTAAAGATGTTGTCGGCATGTCCGCAAGTGGCTCAGGGGTACAAGCTTCACTGTGGGGGTTATTAGGAATCACCCTCGGAACAGAAGAAGGACTGGAGCTTAATATTCTAGGTTTAAACTTTGAGTTTGACTTGCTGGATTTAGCGATTGAACTACCTGGAATTGGCAGAATTGGCGCTTCAGATGTTGATGAATATGATGATAGTAAAAAAGAAAGTAGCCCCTCTTCAACCGAGGACATCGCTAAATAATCGGAACTAAAAATCAGTAACCTTCGTTCGGGATAAAATCGGGAAACACCATTTTAGTTTGGCTTCGCGTTACCTTGGATAACAAAAGCAATCTATTTCTTCGCTTTCAAATGATAAGTTAACGCCATCTCAAAGCAACATAAAATAGCATCTACAGGCAATGGGCGTGATAAATTTAAAATCAAACCTCGATTACCTTCAAACTGAAAATCATCAGGAAATAGCGTTCTGATATTTTCGACCAATGTCGTTTTGCAATTCAAATAAATTCCAATTGAATCTGGGTACTTTTTATTCCAGGCAATTCTGATCGTTGTGCCGCTTTTACTTTGTTGGGTCAGGTAAGATGGCTCCCTCCATTTAAGTGTCTCATGTAAAACGCCTATCTTTTTATTATCTGCGGCGGCAGAATAAACTAATTCACGAAGCTCAAAAAATGCTTCTTTTGCTTCCGGTGGAAAGTTTTTTACTGCGGAACTAACTTCAGGATTAATTACTGGGAGTTCCATAATTCCATATCTGCTCTATCTCGATTCATGACCATTTGATTTCACTTTCGAAAACTCGTTTCAATTTTTAAATTTTCGGTTTCATCAGTCCAGGCAACCGATGTAATCATCCACTTTTCGCCTACTTTGATTAACTGAATAGTTTTCTTTCCATAAATTTCAAACGTTTCGCCTTTCGTTTCTCCTGATTTTTTATAAACACAAAACCGCTGGGCAATATCACCGAAAATATCCGTTTTTGCAGAAACTTCTTCTTCGAAAAACTCAACTAACTCACCGCTAGTTAATAGTATTTCTCTAGGTTTAATAAAAGCGTCTATGTTAAATACCTCTGTATTTGAATCACAGTTTTTAATGATCAACGCCTCTGGAATCATCAACTTTCGAAGTTTATTTAAATCAGGAACCTGACCGGAACGATTGTCAAAGACGCTAAAAAAATCGGCAATTAGCGTATCAATGGCTTTATTTTCTAATTGAATATTTGTCATTTTACTTCACCTGGTTTCTATTACTTTTCTAATATTCAGAAGATCAGGAGATTTCTTAATGAGTTTTAACTTTCACTCAAGGAAACTGGCTGACGCTGTAATAACCAATATTCAGCCTCGGTGTTTGGTTCAGTAAAATTGCCGACAACCTCATAGCCTAGTCTGAAATAAAATGCTTTGTTTCTTGAAGTAAATGTTTCCAGGTAAGTAGAAACACCTAACGCATCAGTTTTGTTCAACACACTTTCAATCAAACCCGGCCCCAGCCCCTGCCCTTGAAACTCCGGTAAAATACCGATGATTGAAAGATACCAGGCATTATCAGCGATGAGTTCCGCAGATTTGCTAGACATAAACTGGCATATATTTTGATAAACTTCAAAACTGCGACTTCCCATATGCTGAGTGATAAAGTTTTTCTTAAGTCGATGCTTAGTCGCCAATTCCTCGGGTTGAAGCGGTTTTCCCCAGATAGAGACGCCATAATTTTGTTTTTCTGGAACGAAGCATTCTCCATATTTCTGAGCTTCAAGAATAGAAAAATCCATGTAGCCTAACATTGCAGACTTCCTTGCCGCTTTATCCCCAACCACTGACGCTTCCATTGTTTGATAAAACGCATCTTGTTTAAGCGCAAAATAAAGCGCGTTGGCGAGCTCGGGATACTCGAGATGATATTTCATTGCTTACCCTTTTTTATTTTATTCGATACCAATGATCTGCCGATCCTGGTTAACACGCTATCAGCGTTATTGAAAACTTTCTGGATAAATTCCAAGTTAATTCTGCCAACCAATAAAGCAGGTTGTATCACTAACCAAAGTTTTAGTATTTTTGAAAAAATTAGGGCGTGTTTGCCTTTCATTGTTTGAGATTGTTGCGGCTAAAATTTTGTCAATCAAGGCGTGCGAAGCGTCGTTTAGTCATTCTAAATGAGCGACAAACAACGAAGAGTGACGAAATTTTAGCCACACCCCGAAGGGCCGAGCCATTTTTTCGCCCAGCCGCGTTAAAAGCTGATGCTGTAGAATGACTACATAACTCTTCTTTTGCCTTGCTGGACAAAAAAATGACTTCGGCAATCCCAAACAATGAAAGGCAAACACGCCCTAGCCAACAATTTTATACTAACTCTTTTAGGTTGGCTTAATTTTACCCATAACTTCTTTTTATAGTGAGCCTGAAGCCAACTAAATTCAACTGAACTAACCGTCAACTTCAGAGAGATTTACATTTTCAAAGCAGCCATTTACTTTCAAAGCCACCATCTAGTTTTTGAGATATCAGATATTTTCAAAATAGGTGAGCATTTTTTGGCGCATTTTCTGGTCGGGCAGCCGACCATGCATTGCCTGCATATTATCTTTCATGTGCCGCACTTTAGATGTAGCAGGAATCGCACAAGTAACCGCCGGATGAGATAAAATAAACTTCAAAAAGAACTGACCCCAAGATTCGCAATCAAACTCTTTCGACCACTCAGGCAAAGATTTTCCCTTAACAAACTTAAACAACCGACCTTTTTCATAAGGCATATTAACGATGACGGCAATCCCCTTATCCTGTGCTAACGGAAGCAATCTTTTTTCCGCTTCTCGCACCTTAATATTATAATTCAACTGCACAAAATCGAGCTTTTCCGCTCTCATCACGTCTTCAAATTCTTGATATTGGCCTAAAAAAGACGTAGTGATCCCTGCATAACGCAACTTGCCTTCGTCTTTCATTTGATAAAGCGTTTTTAACTGAATCTCCCAATCTCTCAGGTTATGCACCTGCATAAGATCCATCGCTGTAACTCGCATTCTACGCTCGGTTTCTCCAATGGCATCAATACCCGCCTGTTTACCATAAGTCCACACTTTGCTGGCGGCAAAAAAATCCGGTTTCGGCGCAATTTGCGAAACAAGTTCTCCTATAACAGACTCAGACCGCCCATACATGGGGGAAGAATCGATCAACTGACCGCCAGCTTCAAAAAACGCCTGTAAAACCTTCAATAAATTTTCTTTTTGTGGAGAGCTGTTTGAAATGTTAAATGTTTGATAAGAGCCCATCCCAACAGAAGGGATCATCTCGCCTGAGGTTGGTATTTTTCGCAATATCGGCTTTGATACAGGCTTTGCTCCACCGGATAATTCGCCAAGCGCCATAACTTCCCGAGGAATCGCGGATAATAAAGGGGCAGCGGCAAGCAGTTTTATCAGGTCTCGGCGGTTGGTCATTTCCGACTCTCAAATATAACGCAAAAACCACACTATAAACCTTTTAATAACTTTTAAGCAATTCCCGGGTGTGAAAATAGACTGTAAACAAACGTGTCAGCAGGCGGCAAATATGACCAGATGGTCGATAAATATCGACCATCTGATTCAACTTACCCCAATCTCAGGTTACTTAGGCTAATTAACCTGATAAACGGCAACGGTTCCGCTGATTTCGTTACCGACAATTAATAATGGGTAACCAGTAGGGCTATCCATTGCCTCAA
Organism: Aliikangiella coralliicola; assembly: GCF_007004725.1. Classification (GTDB taxonomy): domain Bacteria; phylum Pseudomonadota; class Gammaproteobacteria; order Enterobacterales; family Kangiellaceae; genus Aliikangiella; species Aliikangiella coralliicola. The sequence continues at coordinate 9,913 of NZ_ML660162.1, forward strand.
CAAAAGCCATTCCTTCAGGCGCCAGGTCACCGTTATCAATGTTGGTGAAATCTCGATTATTGACATAATCCACATATTGGACACCGTATGGGTTGGTTATATCGTACATAGCGATCCCGCCCATTCTTTCAAAACCAATGAATGCGTATGTACGCTCTCCGACTCTGCCAACCGCAAGAGCTTCCGGCTCGGGGCCTTTTGCATCGGAACGGGTATCCGCTTCGTTTTCATCTTCATCATTATTGAAGTCAACGCCGTAAAGCCCAGCGGTCAATTTTTCAAAATCAGCGCCACTATCGAAAACCAGCTTGCCACTCTCGTCCCAGATTGAAAATGAGCGCCCACCAAATGCAAATAAAGACTCATATTCGCCGTCTTCTCCTTTGCCCAGATAGGGAACGACTTTTAATCGCCCAAGGGCATCATCAGTCTGTAAGTCGCTAGCATTTGGAAACGCAGTTGGATCCAGTGTTAAATCCTCAACACGCTCGTCCACATCTTGGAATCCATCTCCAGCATCACCTTCATTGGCCGTTAATAAATAGGTTTTCCCATTAAACTGATAACTAACAATCGTGTCTGGCTGATACATGCCGTACAAGTTGTCATAGCTGGTAATATTAACTTTGTTGTCTTTATCACTCGCATCCAATGCATTACGCGCCAGGCTATGGTCTTTGTATCCAAGCCCTTTAACACCGGTTATTGATTTGCTCTTCAGGTCAACCACCGCCAATGCATTCATCTCTTGCAAGGTCACATAAGCAGTCTGGGAGTCACTCGCTACCGCCACGTATTCCGGCTCTACCGCGTGGGCAAAATCAATTGCCTCCGGGTTTTGGTTTGTGCCGGGTAAATCGGTATTATTAAACTGCTCAAAAGTCAGCTTGGTCGCGGTCGCGCCCGGTGTCCCCTTGATGACTTCAATGATTGAAATAGAACCTTTTTGATCATCAGCCGGAATATCTCCAGCTTCCCCTTCATCTGCCACGACAATCATGCTGCCATCAGGAGTAAAAGCCAGACTGTCTGGTAATACGCCGACACGAACCAAAGCGTAATCGTTGACATCTAAAGCGCCATTGCTATTTAGCGTGTAAAAAAGCACAACACCCGCTTCCTCAATATCGTTTTTATGAGCAACAGCAACTGCAAGTTTATTTTCATGAATAGCGATGCTGTTGATATCCGAGATATCAACATTCTGCCCATTAATCGAAACCGTTGATGGTAAATCGTAGCTGATACCGTTTAAGTTTGTAGTCGTCAAAGGCGCAGTTAAAGGCTCACCTGTTAACCCAGCTACACTAATCACTTCAATTCGGTTACCCAGATCGCCGTTAATGGTAAATACAGACTGAGAGGCCTGATGATACTGAACAATTTCGGCTGCACCTTCACCATCAGTGCTTGCTTGATAGCGACCGATCAAACTCAACTCAGGTTTCTGTTCTAGATAGCCTTGCTCATGAGTGAGCTGTTCGCCAATGTTAAGCACGTTGATTTCAGTTTTCCCGCCCTCAATACCAAAATCATTATCGTTGATTAATAAAACATGATTGGCATCTAACCAGGCGATCCCTTCTATTTTCTTCGGTAAATCTTCAGCCTCAAACAGACTATTGAACACCAATGATTTGTGAACCGAAGAAGCGTTAACAGCGTCTAGATTAAGTACATCCTCTAGTGACTTTTCTGCACCACTTTCCTTTGCCACCACGCCATTTTGACTGATTGGCGAATTAAGGATATTAACGCCGCTTGCCAGGTTAATCCGATAAAGCTTGGTGGTTTTACTAATTCGTTCTAAAACGATGAGGTCATCCTGGTTTATCGCCACCATTTCGGAAATTTTTACGTCCTTTTGAACCTTTCCATTATCTCCCTTTTCACCGTCTCCGAACGACTCTGCCGGATCTAATTGATAGACATATTCACCCATTGCGCTGCCGAGCTCACCACCAGAAAGTGCATACTTCATAATTCGAACGTGACGAGATTGACGATAGTCAGGATTTTGTAATGGACTTTGCATGATGAAATAAAGGAAATTTTCATCCGGCGATATGGCAATAGATTCAATACCACGATTGAGTTTACGTTTAAAATAAATGGCCGGTAATGCGCCTTCAACTTCATAGTTTGCGTCAGCCAGTTGAGACTCAACGCCCTGCGGCACAATACGCTTAAGAATTCGACCGTCTGCAGCAACATGTAATATTGAAACGCCATATTCTTCAGCGATCCAGAAACTTCCATCGCTCAACTTAACAATTGCTTCAGGATCCAATCCCTGGGGATCCAGTTCAAGTTTAGAACCATCATTGGCAAAAGCATTTTCTGTATTTGATTGACCATCTTCAAAAGTTAAAGGATTTGAAATACCACTTATCTCATTACCGTCTTTGTCTTTTAGTGAGATCACTTTTAAGATCCGAGCTTGTCTTTGACCGGCTGTATTTTCAACCAATGCCCATTGATAAATACTCGGTGCAAACTCAGGAACAGGAAATATCTTTCCATCCACTTCATTACCTTCGTTAAGGCAAAATGCAGCCAAACCGAATACATCCTCTGTATCACCGCACTTGATGTTAGGGCCACGATCGCTAATCGTGTAAAATACGTTCGCGGGATCACCGGGATGATGATAAGCACCCGATCCAAATCCGATCGACAAATCAACATCATTTCCAGTTCGACCACCTTCAGAAAAACTCGCAGTGGCTAGCGTGCTCGATTTTTCATCAATATCAAAGGTAACTTTCTCGCCAACTAAATTAGCGATATGACTATTTATGGCAGGAGAACAAACAAATTCTGTCGCAGTAATTTCATTGTTATCTAACGCAGCATTACCATTGGTATCGATCCCCGAATCGATCTGAATACCACCGTTAAAGCAATTATCATGTCCAGCTAAAAGTGCAGTCTGTTTCACCAGCGCATTGCTACCATCGACTCCATTAGCACCATCATCCCCATCATCAATACAGGCAGTAAGCAAACACGCAACCGCCAGAGAAACAACTGTTTTTATTGGTTTCACTTTCTTCTCCGAATTCATTACATTTTTTCGTTACATATCTCAAAAAACGGTGAAACCATAACCGCTGGATGTTGCTTAAGTATTTCAGAAATATTAACAATTAATGACAATAACTTAGCTAAATGAAAATAATGTCAACAATTCGCATACCAATGAAATTGACACTTACCACTGGAAACCGGGCAACACAGATTAAAAGTTAACCATTTGCTCTTACACCAACTCCCTTTGAAAGAGTCGACTATATTATGTAAGTGCCTATGCAATAGAAATTAACGAAAGGTGTGATTCAAATATAAATTTCTTGAACATTTTTAACATCAATCAAATCATTAACGGCAAGGCAGGCATATATTTCATTCGTTTTTTTGCCAAACAAACTTAAACAAAAGAAGAATAGAAAAGTAAATTAAGATTGGCGTTCAAAGAAAAATAAACCTACAGAAATATTGCTTAAGCATTTCTAAATCTCGGTATTTTTTATTCAAAAACATTGAATATTTCTTTACTACAAAAAGTTCTTAAGTCAATTTATTGTTATTAATTGTCGAGCAGCCGCAAAAAAAAACGGCTATCTATCAAATATAAAAAATAATTTTTTTCAGTTATAAAAAATTGATATTTTGAGTAAAAAACCTTCCGCGTAAAATAGAAAACAAAACACTGTTTAATTAAATAATTTTGCAATAAATCATTGCTAATCTTCCCGCTCAAAATTTGTAATAAAAGCTGTTGTTATTGCAAGAAGTATCAGCTTTTAAAATATATTTTAGGGAACACCTAAATAGGAACTGTATTATGAAAATAAGCGTTGTAATTCCTACTTATAATCGTAGCGAGCTACTTTCTTACACTTTACAATCCATCGTAAATCAAACGCTGGCTCAATCTGAGTTCGAAGTTATTGTGGTTGATGATGGAGGCACTGACAATTGCCGTGAAACTTGTGATGCTTTTGCAAAGAAAATAAACATTCGATATTACTGGCAACCTGACAATGGCTTTAGAGCAGGAAAAGCCAGAAATATTGGTGTGACTGCAGCGGAGGGTCAATATATTGTATTTATTGACTCTGGTGTTCTGCTAGCAGCAAAAACACTAGAGAACCACTTAAGGCAGCACGAACTTTCGCCATCACCGTTGGTTTGCATTGGTTATGTTTACGGATTTGAAATTCCTAACAACCAGGTTGATGAAATGTTAGCGATTATTTCTCCTGAAACTGTTGATCAATCAATCGCAGAGTTAAGTCAACGTGGCTTAAGTGATATTCGGCAAAAACAGTATGATGAATTTGGATTCAATATATCGTCATGGCCTGCTCCTTTTGATATTTTCTGGACTTGTCATGTTTCCGCAGAAAAAGAAGAACTAATGAAAGTAGGTCTCTTTGACGAATCTTTCAATACCTGGGGCGGCGAAGATGTTGATTTAGGCGTCAGATTATTTATGAATAACAATCGTTATATCGTCGATAAATCGATCTGTTCTCTCCACTGGCCACACAAGAAATACGTGGAAGATCACAACAAAGAATCTGAGACCGCAGCACAGAAAATTCACAAGAAATATAATTTGTGGCAAACGTCATTTTATGGGGTTGACTTGAACAATGAGAAATATTCCCTTAACAAAGTGATTAATATCTTATCACAGTCAAACCAAACTCAAGGGCTTAATGCAAATGCCAGAATATAGAAATATTTATCTGGATCTGGACAGTCCTTACGATCTTCGATGTTTTAGTATTGACGAAAACAGCGTTCCTTGTGGCAAACCAGACATCACATTAACTCGGGTTTGCGACGCTGAAATTTCAAATGTCAGCATTGAGCGTTCAATGTTTGAAAAGGTCATTTCAATCGGTCGCTCTTGTTACCTTGAATCTGCCGACCGTCTCGCGTTTCACAATGGCCCAATCAAACTAACATCAGTTAAAGTTAATGACAGACCAGCAGGGAAAATAAAGATCGGTAATAATGTCGTACTTCAGGGAACTGCTATTATCGCTTATCAATCAGTTGAAATCGAAGATAATGTTACCTTCGGGCCACAAGTAACCATTATGGATAGTAGTGGTCATCCAGTCACCGGACGAGGAGAGCCCGACGAAGCTGAGCGGATCACGGCCAAACCCGTAATAATAAAAAGCGGCGCATGGATTGGAATGAATGTCATTATTCTTAAGGGCGTGACTATCGGAAAAAATGCGGTTGTCGGTGCGGGAAGTGTCGTAGTTTCCGACGTTCCAGATAATTGTATTGTGTCGGGTAACCCGTGCAAAATTGTGAAGTTCATTAACCAATAAAATATTCAAGATTTTTCATTGACGGGTGGTTTTCCCTCCTCTTTCTGGCCGGCTCTTTACCAATGAACACACAATTCAAAATCTTATTGGCAGCGTCAATTCCGATCGCCATTCAAACATTGTTATTCTCTTCCAAATCAATTATTGATGTTTTTCTTCTTAGCGATTTGGGAGCGGATAATGTATCGGCAATTGGCATCGCTAATCGAATTTGTACCATGATATGCATTTTTTTAGTCGGTGTTTCAACGGGAGGGCATTATGTCACCTCTCAGTGTACTCATGAAAAAAATAAATTGCATTCAAGTACAACTTTGTTACTGATCGTAAGTCTTGTTTTTTGTTTATTAATTTGTGCCGGCATATACTACGCTAATGCGTATTTGATCTATTTATCAACCACAAAACATGAAATCATCGAACTAACGCAGTCTTACCTTTTAGTCGTTAACTACATGTTTCTCTGCCTCGCTATCTGTAGTGTTATTTCTGGCTACCTGAGAATACTGGGCCATGTAAAATTCGTTTCAAGTGCGAGTGTCTTAGGCGTTCTGACTAATTTAATTATTAGCTATTATTTAATTACAGATTATGACTTGGGAATTATGGGAGCCGCTTATGGAACACTTTTCTCTGCCATACTTGAAACACTATTAATTGCGCTATTTCTGGTTTACCGAAAAACTGCTTTTTTTCGTTTGCAAGGCATTAATATTAAGCAGATTCGAATCATTCTATATCAATCTCTGACTTCAAGTGCGGGTAGCATGTTATGGGCTGTTGGCGCGTTTATACTTCATTCGTTAATTAGCAGTACAAGTGAAAATTCTATGTATATGATGGCAATAATATCACCAATAGAAAGTATCGCTTTGTGTTTTTGCCTTGGGTTGTCAATTGCAACAAGCATTGAAATTGGCAAAAGCATTGGTGCCAATGACCGTCGTTCAACTTATGAAATTGCTAAAGCATCATTTTTTCTTTCAACATTGGTCACGGTGAGCATCGTATCCGCACTATTAATATTCGAAAACTCAGTTTTTGAATTGTTTAGTGAACAAAATCTATCAAGAAAATTTTTTCACGATTTTTACCTCATCGCTATTTTCTCAATAATACTGAAAAGCTTTAACATTGTCCTGATCAGCGGTGTAATAAGAAGTGGAGGCGATGCAAACTACTGTCTTAAACTGGACTTTTTAACGCAGTGGCTCATCGCCATTCCCGCAGCTTACCTACTCGGCAAGATGGGATATCCGGGAACTTCTTTACTCCTGGTAATTTTAGTTGAAGAGGTTATCAAAAGTCTGTTTGCCTACTATCGTTTTCTTTCGGATCGGTGGAGAACTAACCTCTCTCACATGTTTTGATAAACAGCTGTGTGTTTTTCAGTTGGAAATGAACAAACATGCAACATTCCTTAATTTCAACGGTTAAATCACCTTTGCAATTATTCGCGTATTGAGCTTTACTTATTCTTACCTACTCAATTTGAGATATTCGACATTGAGGTCACCGTCAACTAACAAAGGAAACCATGATTAGCCTAAACAACAGATAAGATGAAGTTTCACACCGCGACAATTCAGTGGATATGGTGTTTACTGCTCATCTTGATAATTAAACTGCCACCATCATCTGCAGAAAGCGTGTTGTCCTTTCAACATTTCTCCAGAGACAAAGGTCTATTAGGCGATGCAATTTTTGAAGTCGCTCAAGATCAGCATGGGTTTATCTGGTTTGCCGGCAGTCGGGGTCTGACAAGGTACGATGGTAAAAATTTCGTCCATTTCTATCACGACCCCGATGACCTCAACAGCTTATCAGCGAATACGATTTACAACATTGTTGCATCAAGAAAAAACTTTTGGGCAACAACCTCCGATGGCTATCTCAATCAACTACTTGATAACGGCAGCTTTAAACGCTTTCGTATTCAATGGGGTTCCGAAAATCAATTTTTAACACCGAACAAAGTACTTTATGACCAGAAGGATGGTATCTGGATAACCAGTGATCGCGGCTTGTATCTTTTTTCGCTTTCGCGCCAAAAATTTATCAAAAAATACTTGTTAGCGAAAAATCCAGCGATGTTTGCCGTTACTCTAGACCAAACAAAAAATATGATTTTGACCAGCGCGTCAGATGGCGAAATATATGGGTTATCACTTGATAATCTTGATGGCGAACTCGCTTTAATTGGGCAGACTCCAAATAAAAAGTCGGTGGTCCGAATTTTAATCAGGGAAGAAACCTGGCTGGTGGGGCGGCGAGATATTTTTCGATGGAACAGAGATGATGATACCTACTCTCAAATAAAAATTCCGGAGACACTTGAACTTTCCGGTATCCGTGGTGCGGAGTGGGACGTTCAAAATAGACTATGGTTGACATCAGACGTTAATGGATTATTTAACTACGACACATCTTCCCAAAGGTTTAGGAAATATGCAACGGATCACAATGATCCTTATAGCCTTGGGTCAATGTCTTTGGGAAACCTGCTAATCGATAGTCAACAGCAACTCTGGATTGCTTCTTATGATAACGGTGCGTTTAGAGCGAGCTTAAGTCGTTCAGGATTTGAGAGCTTATTAGCAACTAAAATCGATAAACCGGGGGCTTCTAGAGACGACTACTGTGACGTCAGTGAAGTGGAAAACGGTGAGTTATTTTTATCTGCCTGCGCATCTGGATTTCGAAAATTATCGGCTGATCGGTCTCAGTTTTATGACTTAACACCTTCTCTGACAAAAGCATTAGGCATTAAAAATACTCGTCAGGAAATGAACACACGAGCTCATAGTATCGAAAACGAAAATAGTATCTGGATCGGCACTTATGACGGATTAATTCATTGGAATGGAACAAACAAAGCGAAGCTCTACAATCCCGACAATCACGGTCAAACTAATGCGCCTTCCTCTGTACTATCACTTCATCGAGATCAAGAAAATCATTTGTGGATCGGTTCCTACTCAGGGTTGATGCGATACCTGCCGGAAACCGATGATTTTGAGCATTATTTAAAAGTAACTCCGTCGCGCAAAAGGGTTGGCGCCAAAATTATTTTAGTCATTAAAGATGCTTCATCGGATGAACTGTGGCTTGGTACACGCAGTCAGGGACTATGGAAAGTCAATAAAAAAACCGGAGACTCCACCCAATATAACTACAGTCCTGAAAATCCTGAGAGTTTAAGTGGAATTGACGTCTTTGATATCGCCCAAGATCAGCAAGGAAACTGGTGGGTTGCTACTGACACAGGCTTAAATAAACTGCTGCTTGATCATGAAAATAAAAAAATAAAATTTAAGCGTTTCACTCGAAAAAACGGACTCGCGGACGATTATATTTTGTCGATAGTGAGTGACGCTTCTGATCACTTATGGTTAGCGACTGCGAGCGGTGTAATCCGTTTTGACATAAGAACAGAAACGAGCCAACTGTTTAACTACAGTCATGGGCTGCCTCGGGGAAGCTTTAATATTTCCACAGGGATTACCAGCCACGACGGTGATATTTATTTTGGAGGTTATAAAGGATTAGCAAAAATCAATCCAAACTTCACCAAAAGTTTTCTGAATAAAACCGAATCTCCCCTGGTTGTTACTGGTTATGGGATAGGTAATCATTGGCGAGATGTAATCTCACCCGATAAGCTAACACAGCTGACCCTTGCACATGATGACGAACGCCTGACGGTCAACTTTGCCACTTTGAATTATGCGTCGCCTGAGTTTTACCAATATCAATACCGGCTTACCGGCTATAATCAGCAATGGCACTATGCAGACTCTAGTAACACCATTACTTACATGCACCTACCTGCAGGTAACTATCTGTTAGAAATAAAAAACAACCTTGATAACACCCTGGTAAAACCGTTGAAGCTGCCGGTATTAGTTCATCCCGCACCTTGGAACTCACCGCTGGCTTATCTGATTTACAGTCTTATATTGGCATTAATTATCGCAATATTCAGCTTTACTCAATGGCGAAAGTTTCAACAAAAAACCGCCTATATGAAAGCGATTAAGCTTAGTGAAGAAAGAATGAAGCTCGCTTTAAAAGGATCTGAAAATGTTCTTTGGGATTGGGATATTCCATCAGGTCAGGTGTATCGTGCGGGACTCTCATTTCTGGGCCTCACTCGAAAGCAACTTCCATCAAGAGAGGGAGCTTTCTTAAACTTGGTTCATCCTGAAGACAGAGAGCAACTCAATCTGGCCACTCAATCGATTCGCCAGGGAACCAGCGAACAGTATAGTTGTGAATTTCGAATTCAAACACCATCTAAAGAGTGGCTGTGGATTAGAGATAAGGGTGAAGTTGCTAAGCGAGACGCAAAAACAGGCGAAGCATTAAGAGTCACAGGCACATTACAAAATATCACCGAAAGAAAAATTGCTGAAGAGGAGCTGCGACATCTCGCCAATTTTGACACTTTAACCGAATTGCCGAATCGCCATCACTTCGGTCTAAAACTGGCAAACTTAATTCAACAGTCAAATGACACCCAGTCATTATTGGCTTTGCTCTTTATCGACTTAGATAGATTCAAAAATATTAACGACTCTCTGGGACACCAATTCGGTGATGACGTCTTAATCGCAGTCGCTTCGAAAATGAAAGAGTTTTTACCAAAGCAAGCTTTTCTGTCGAGATTGGGCGGAGATGAATTTACTATCATTTTAACGGGCATCAACCATGAGCATGAAGCCATTAAGACGGCTCGCGCGCTACTTGACCATTTTAATCGTACGATACGTGTCAATAACACAGATGTTATCATCAGTCTTTCAATAGGCATCAGTTTTTCTCCTAGCGATAGTAACAACAGTTTTACGTTACTCCGCTATGCTGACACTGCAATGTACAACGCCAAAATCAGTGGCAGAAATGCGGTTTCAATATTTAAACCTGAAATGGCGTCGCAAATAACCAAGCGAGTCAAACTAGAAAGTTGCTTGCACAAGGCTTTACGTAACCAGGAATTTTACCTCGTTTATCAACCAAAACTTTCGATGAAGACTGGTCAAAGTGATAGCTGCGAAGTCCTGCTCCGTTGGAAAAATAAAGAACTCGGCCTGGTTTCTCCAGCGGAGTTTATCCCAATACTTGAAGATACCGGACTTATTGAGTCCGTTGGTGACTGGATACTCGAAACGGCATGCCGGCAGTTATCAGTCTGGCATAAAATTCTAAATCCTGAACTATCCATCGCGATTAACATCTCAGTTCGACAGCTCACTCGGCAACCGCTGGCTGAACGACTATCAGAACTCCTTCAAAGATATCAACTATCTGCCAGCCGAATTGAACTGGAAATCACCGAAAGCGTTGTCATGGAAAATGCGTCAGAAATGGTAACACTATTAACTGAACTTAAAGAGCTTGGAATTCTTTTATCGATTGATGATTTCGGGACCGGGTATTCATCATTTGCTTACTTGGGACAACTCCCTATCGACAAGTTAAAAATCGACAAAATTTTTGTCGACAAAATTGTCAATAATAAACGTGCGTCTACATTATGCCAGGCTATCGTTTCCATGGCTCATGAACTTGGACTTACAGTCGTGGCTGAAGGCGTTGAACATTCTCACCAACTCAACTTTTTAACTGAATCGAGCTGCGATGAAATCCAAGGGTTTTACTTCAGCAAACCACTTGAAACGGTTAAGTTCCAAGAATTTTTGATGCAACAAGATCGTTAATAGTACGACGAAAATTGAACAATCGAATACCTTCAACCGCCTGGATATCTCATTTCGAAATTTATTTACCCTGCCAAAGGTTTGAATGATTTTTATTGAGATAGTCTACACTGTATAAATGACAACCAACCTGAATGGACTTTCAAAATGGCTAAAAAAATCAGCTTCGCTTCTTTTAACTTATATAACCTCCAGGAAGCCGGAAAAAAAGTTCGTTCCAAGGTAGTTCCAAATGCGCTTTACGACAAAAAGATAGCCTGGACCAGAAAAATGCTGATCGACCTTGACGCTGATGTCATTGCTTTTCAGGAACTCTGGTCGAGAAAATGTCTAGATAAAGTATTTAGAGTTGAAGCGCTATCCGGTTACCAGCTCGTTTATATTACTCAAAGCTTTACCAATCCCTGGTATGGGATTGCAGTGGCTGTCGCAGTGCGAACCCCCTGGAAAGTAAAATACAAAAAACTCTATAAGAAGTTTCCTTTCAAAAAGATCGTCAAACTCGACGAAAATGATGATGAGGACGATGAGTTCAATTTATCAATCGATCAGTTTTCCAGAACGGTGATTAATCTAACGTTAGAAAACCCTACATCAAACAAAATCCCCGATATCGATGTGTTTGCGGCTCACTTAAAATCAAAACTGCCTGCCTCAGCCAAAAATGTTACATCAAAACACCGCAATACTATCGGCAGTGCAATCTCTACTATTCGAAGAACAGCGGAAGCCGCTGCACTAAGGTGGATATTAACAAATCGCATGAAGTACACTAACAAACCGACGGTATTACTCGGTGATCTGAATGACGATCCAAGAAGCAATACGCTCGCATTGATTACCGAACAGCCTTCTCTGACACCGAGTTCAACCGGAAGAGATACCGCACTTTACAGCGCTTTAAAACTCCAACAACTCCGCTCATTCAGAGATGTTTTTTACACTCATGAATTTAATCGACTCAAAGATACCCTTGATCATATCCTGGTTTCTGAAGAGTTTTTTGAAAGCTCAAATAAGAGCGTCTGGCGACACCTTGAAACCCGGATCTGGAATGACTTTCTTGAAGACGACTCACCCCACACTAGCGATCATGGCATTATCAAAGCGATCTTCCAGCTCTCCTGATTATTGGAGCCTGTTGTTCTTTTTCGCTAACCGATGCGACTTGTAATGATACGATACGACTTGCAATGGTACAGAGTAGCCTGAATAATCTTTGACTGGAGTCGGACTATTAATACTATTCCATATATCTCAAAATAACCTACAATATAAAGACTCATCAGGAACATCAGAAGCAAAGGTTAGAAACAAAGTAATCATGTCACAAGTATTGCAACAATTACTCGACTTACTCAGCCTGGAAGCAATTGAGCAACATCTTTATCGCGGTAACAGTCAAGATATTGCCCTTGGGCATGTGTTTGGCGGCCAGGTTATCGGTCAGGCACTTTCTGCTGCGAAGCGAACGGTTGATGCCGATCGTTCTGTACATTCATTCCATAGTTATTTTTTGCGACCTGGCGATGCAACCAAACCAATCGTTTATGATGTCGAAAATATCCGTGATGGTGGCAGTATTTCAACTCGCCGAGTCAAGGCCATCCAAAATGGAAAGCGAATATTTTTTCTCACTGCCTCCTTTCATCAATCAGATGGTGGCTTCGATCATCAAGCTACCATGCCCGAAGTCACAGGCCCCGATAATTTAATCTCAGAATTAGAGATTGCGCGAAAATACGCAGACAGACTGCCTGAAAAAATTCGTAACCTTGTGACTTGCGAAAAGCCGATAGAAATCCGCCCTGTCGAGTTCTTTAACCCATTAAACCCTGAGAAATCTGAACCCAAAAGACACGTCTGGATGAAGGCTAATGGTCCCTTGCCCAATGATCTTAGAGTTCATAAATATTTACTCGCCTATGCGTCGGATTTCGCTTTCTTACCCGTTGCAGGTCAGCCTCATAGCGTTTCCTTTATGCTGCCTCAATTTCAAATGGCGACAATTGATCATAGTATGTGGTTTCATCGAGATTTTCGCTTTGACGATTGGTTATTGCATGTTATTGAAAGCCCGTCCGCGAGCAATGACAGGGGATTTGTCAGGGGACAATTTTTTGATAGAAAAGGCCGGCTGGTCGCAAGTACCGCGCAAGAAGGTGTGATGAGAGCTCGCCAGTAAGTATTTCAAATCGCTGTATTGGCTGGCTCTTCTTATGCGCAGCTGAGGTTATTTACTTTGCAAATACGCGCTGTAACAACTCAGTCACTCTGGCGGCTGGATCCTGCCGAATTTTGCCTTCCTCTTGCGCCACCAGTTTGAACAGCCCATCAAGTGAACTTTGCAAAATATAATTTTCAATATTGAGGTCAGGTTTCGTGGTTAGCGGTAAAGCATCGTAGGCATTCAGCAAACTCTTATAATCTTGATAAAATCCCACTTTGTTCATTGAACTGCTAATTATTGGTTTAAATTTAGTACTTAAACGCGCCTCAGTAGTGCGGCGGAAATACTGAGTTGCTGCATCGTTCGGACCACGCAAAATATTCCAGGCATCAGTTAGCGTCATTTGAGCAATACTTTCTAAGAACACCTGTTTGGCTTCTTTCGATGCTGACTCTGCAGAGCGATTCATTTGCAACTCGAATTTATCAACGTAACGTCCCAGTCCAAACTTTCTTAAAGTTGAAGCCGTTTTATCGAGTTCTTTCGGTACTGCAATTCGAATCAGTGGATTATTACTAAAGCCGCCTATCTGACTTGTTTTGCTTACACTATTGTTAGTGCCGACTTCTAGCGCTTGCTTGAGCCCCGCCACAACGGTTTTTTCATCAAGGGGAGTTTGGTATTGCTGCAGGGTATCGGCAACTTGCTGCAAATCAACATTTTTGCAGCCGGTAAGCCCGAAAGCTATTGGTAATACGAATAATGTACTAAGACAAAATGACTTCTTTACCAGACGCAGGATGAACAAAAAATATCTGACCATAACAAGTTACCTGATCCTATGTTTAGACCTTATGTTTAAAAAACAACCACGCTAATGTTGTTAAATATCTGTAAAAACGACAAAGAAAAAATAGATTAATAGCCAATATCAAATTTGCGCAAAACCGAAATCCGACATTTTCGAACTAGTAAGCTTTTGTCATTGACTCGTTTAGCGATTAGCCTGCAACAAACTGACTAACTGTTGCACGTGCTCAGCGGTTTCCACTCCCCTGTCAGTGAGATAACCACCATCACTCTGAGAAATGATACCTTTATCATATAACCTTTGGGCAGCGCTGATAGCATTAGGACTTGCGGTGTGGTGGATCTTAATCCCCGCCTGGGTAGTATTAAGATTAAATAGATTAAGAATTTCTAACTCAGCTAACAAATCAGGTGTTAACGCCATGGACAGTTCCTCAACTCAAAAAATCTGACTTAAAAATAGCATCTTTTGACACCTGGGGCATAGCGCAACTAGATAATTTACCAATAATTTCTTATTTACCTCCATTTGATAACAATTATCATTTGCATTAAAGAAAAAACACCGCTAGAATCTTTCCATAGTTTAACGATATAGAAAACAGAGGATGTCACTATGGGTTATCAAATAGAAGCTTATCTAGATAATGGAAAGCCTTCTTTAAAAATTTATGACCTTGAGCAAAACGCCCTGTGTTTGTCATGGACTTATAGTGGAAAATCCAGTGAAAAGCGCTCGAAACAGGAAGTGCACCAATTGTTCAGAGAATTATTATTGCTCACTTGCAAGCAGGATATACATAACGTCAGAGTTTTTAATCTCTCTCCTCGTCAACTAGATAGTTAGTCGAGTTACTCAACTACTATCGTTATCGATAAGTCGATTAGTTGCCTTTGGCGTTATGTGTGTGATCATAACCAACGTTGACCCCATCCTAGAATGGTTATGATGTTGTCGCCCGGCTCCCCAGCCGGGCTTTTTATATTCTAGCTTGAGCTTGATTATCCGGTTTAGAAAAAATGAAGTTTTAATGAATTAATTTAACTCACACAAGCGCGAAACCAATTTTCGAAGAATCGATTTCTTTGCAGATTGTGACAGCGGGTTAACCCAGTCGAATCCCATCGATTCCCAGTCTGGATCACCACAATCAAATCCAAGTGCTTCCAGAAATAAATAAGTCGTCACAAAATAATGATGCCGGTAAGGTAATAACACACCACCATTTTCCAATTGGTGCTTTTTGGCTTCATCATAATTATTAAACCAGTGATTGGTAAATCCACAAAAGGCAGGGTTGCCAAAAAACGTCGTAAAATCAATCGTATTTTCAAGTTCAACTTGTTGTTTCAGATCAGTCCAACACTCGAACCCATTTTCCAAAGCGATAATATGTAGCGCATGTTTTCTCTTAATCTTTTCGGGTTTGTTTAGCAAATGCTGGTGATCGACCTGGTAAAGCCGATTTCGGAGTTGATCATCCAATACAAGGTCAGCTTCTTGAATTATCTTTAAAAGTTTTTTCGCCCGGGCTTTAAAAAAATTGATATTTTTGCCTGAGGTAAAAACATGAGAGGGAAGTGTTTCAGGTTGAGTTTTCGTATCTATTGTCTTCGGTGTATTTACCGTCTTCATTAGTCTCTCCATATATTTTTGCTTTCCTTACTAAGCAAACTTAGAGTTAATGAACAAACAGATAAATTGTCGATAAGTTAATCTTATGCGGAGATGAGCATGACTCTTTTGTAAGGCAGGCATTCTCGATACCTGAGAAATAGCATATCGAATTCTCTGAGTTTTATCAAACTTGATTTTCCAACTCATTTATCAAATTTCAAACTGCTCAGTTTCTTTGTGAATTGTTCAGCGTCGATTCTGCTTTCCCGCTCGCAACAACGAACTCAAACAGTCTCCTGACACTATGTTGTCAGTAGCTATGTTATATGATTTTCCTACGCCCCTGAGAAGTAATATTCAATAAACCTGATGTCAGGCCAATTTAGCCTGTCAATCCATTAAACTTTTAAGAGGAATTAAAATGAAGCATCTTGTAACCTGGTCAGAAATTTCAGTAAGTGATATTGAGCGCGCGAAGAATTTTTATGGTGAGGTATTCGGCATCGGTTTTAAGCACGAAACGATGGGCGACCATGAATATGCAATGTTTGAGTCTGAGCCAGACACAGTGACTGGCGCTTTAGTTGCGGGAGACGGCTACAACCCAACCGCCGACGGAACCATTGTATACCTGAATGGAGGTGATGACTTGAGCGAACCGCTATCCAGAATTACCCGGCTTGGCAGTCAGGTTGTTGTACCTAAAACAGCCATTAACGACGGTGAACAAGGTTATTTTGCGCAATTTATTGATAGCGAAGGAAACCGCGTAGGACTCTACTCAGAAAAGTAACGCTGGGATATTTCCGTACTGAAAATTGTCGCTTCTGCGAACATATTTTTGCAGAAGCGATTTTTACCATTTGAACACGTTTAGGTAAACCTATGTCATCACCCATCTTGCCGTCGTCTGTATTACCGCCGCCCATACTAGAAGTCGTCATATACCAGATAAAACCAGCGCATCTGAAAAATTATCAGCAACATGGCTTACCAAAATTTAAAAAATTGGTAAAATCGATGGATGGTTTTCATTCTTATCAAACATTAGCAAGCTGTAACCAACAAGGTCTATTGATAGATCTTGTACGATGGAAAAGTCTCGAACATGCAGTTATTGCTGCAGAAAGTGTCCAGAAAATTCAAAATTCTCCAGACTACGCCAACTATCTTGATGCTTTTGAAAAAGTTAACATATTTCACCATTTTCAATCTCTTAAAGGCACTAGTCAGAGTTTGGCGGATACATAAAGAGAGAATAAAAAACCAGAATCCTGAATGAATAAACACAGATAGGAGAAATAAATGTCACAAAATAAAAGCCGCAAAGGAAGCTGTTTGTGCGGAGCGGTCACCGTCAATGCTCATTCGTCCGATCATAAATTAGGCGCCTGCCACTGTAGTATGTGCCGTAACTGGGGCGGCGGACCACTGCAAGCACTAGATTGTGGTAGCGAAGTTTCCTTTGAGGGAGAGTCAAACATTAAGAGATTCAGCTCATCCGAGTGGGCTGAACGTGGCTTTTGCTCACAATGTGGTACCCATCTTTTCTATCGACTCAAGCAGAATAATCAACATATTATGCCCGTCGGAATTTTTAGTGAAGTGGACGATGTGGTTTTTGATCACCAGATTTTTATCGATAAAAAACCGAGCTACTATGAATTTTCTAATGACACTAAAAATATGACTGAGGAAGAAGTTTTTGCACAATATGCGCCGCCGGAATAACTTTTTCTATACTTGGTGATAACCGCACATCTAAAAGCATTCAGACGCTAATTAACCCGAATTCGGGATAACTAGTCACTCAGAAACTTGACTTGTGAGTGACTTGTAATTAGCGTTAGACTTTCTACGTTGGACGATTAGAAAGTAAAGGAACAGAAATGAAAATAAGACGTCTGAAAGCTTGTACTATTTATTTGTTAGTTATTTTTCTCGCGTCTTGTGGTTCTGATAAATTAGAACCGCTTAATTCTAATGACACTATTTTAGCGTTTGGCGATAGCCTGACCTTTGGCGTTGGCGCTGAAAAAAACCAATCTTACCCGAATGCTCTGGAATTACTAACAGGACTCTCCGTTATTAATGCCGGTATATCCGGCGAGACAACCAGCGAGGGCGTCAAACGTTTTCAGGCAGAACTCAATAAACATTCACCCAAACTCGTTGTGTTGCTCGAAGGCGGCAATGATATTTTACGAAACCACAATAAAACGATTACCAAAAAAAATCTTGCCAGTATGATTGAGATGGCCAGTGTATATGGCGCAAAAGTGGTTCTGATCGGCGTTCCAGAAAAAAAGCTTTTTTCCAACAGCGCGCCCTTTTATGCTGAATTAGCTGACCAATATAATTTAGCCTTTGATGATGACATTCTGGCAGACTTATTACGCAGTTCGGAATACAAGTCTGATCCAATTCACCTCAACTCAGCAGGATACCAAAAATTGGCAGAAGGAATTTATCAGTTACTTCGCGATAATGGCGCCCTTCAATAGTTAATCAATCAGCAGTTAATTAATCAGTAGTTAATCAAGCCGCTTTAATAGATTAGCCGGTGAGTACTGGTCAGTTAATATTTCGCTTTCCGTATTCCAGTCAACAGTGTCACTAATTAACCCCCAGACCTTTTTGAGGTCTACCTGGTAACGCGACACTTTGCTTTGTAATTCTTTTGGCGCATCAGGGAAAGACTCAAAGCTACTACAGTTGCAGGCAAAAATGACTCGATTGCCTTTAGTTGGCGCTTGAAAAATATGGAGCTTTCCAAATACCTTTTGATAGGTTACCGACTCAAAATCATACAGCCGACTATTACTAAATGTGTTAGCCGTTAAAACACCATTATCACTTAGCAGCCCTTTTACTTCCGCCAAAAATTCCTTCGTCATTAAATGTTCTGGAATATAATCACCGTTAAAAGCATCTAACATAATCCAGTCAAATTTCTCTTTTTTCAGCAAAGCTCGCTTAACGAAAACCCTGCCATCTTTGACGACGGTTTTAACCTTTTCATTTTCTTCATAGCCAAAATGCTTTTTTGCCAGATTGACAACCACAGGGTCAATTTCAACAGAAACAATTTCTGCCTGGGGAGACAACTGATGCAATACTTTAGACAAAACTCCGCCGCCGAGACCAATAATTAGAATACGCTTTGGTTGCGGATTGATCGCATAACCGGCCATCACACCATGGGCATACTCAAAAACGAGTCTTTCAGGATCGCGTAAATCGATACAGGCTTGATTGGTAATTTTTTTTCGGCGAGTTTCAAAACGCATGCAGCGAAGTTTATCTTCTTCGGTAATAACAACATTGCGATAGATTGAGCGTTCTTTATCGATTTCCCTTGCTGTTCCAGAAACCGATAACAAACTCAAAAAAATGCCGATTAATAGTCTACTCATGAATCACTCACTGTTTGTTCACCGTCAATTTTTGCTACCAACAGGGCAATACAGCCCGCCGCAAAAAGAATACCAAAAGTTAGCCAGAGAATCTGATTAACTTCTAACCAGAGCACCAGGTAAAAGGAAGTCATAATGGTACCAATGGCACTGCCGAGGGTAGATACAAAATAGAGGAATCCCGCAGTTTGTCCCGAGGAGTCGGCCGATACCGTTAAAATTCTGACTGAATAGGGTGCAATCATTCCCATAATAATACTCGGTACCAAAAATACCAGCGCCGAAGCTGCCAAAGAACCATAACGAGGATCTTCAATTCGCTCAAAAACAAACTCAAAAATAGATTCCGAAAAGAAAATTGTCGGCAATAGAGTCAGTGCTGCGACAAGAAAAATTCCGGCATATCGATTAATACTGGGGCTATATAAAGAGAAACGCCCGCCTCCCAGGTAACCAATGGACAAAGCCAACATAAAGACAGTAATAATACTCCCCCAGACGTAAACACTACTGCCGAAAAAGGGGGCCAACATTCTTCCACCCAGCAATTCAAAACACATAATTGAAAACCCCGCACAAAAGGCGAGTAGTAAGATCGCGGCTTTTTTCATTTTATTTTTATCTTCTTCTCTAAAAGCTATTTTTTAAGTGGGCTAATAGTTAACGCTAGCTTGCGTATAAGATACAGCGGTTATCCCAAGGGAGCAATAGAAACAAGCTTGAATATCTGGGTTATTCGGATCCATCATCAATCGCCGAAACGACTTTGCGTCAGGAGGCTCCTGATAACTCAAGAGATTTACCACTTTTCAAAACAGCTTAACCCGCTGTAGAATTCAAGCAAGCCAATTTTAATCGTCAGGGATATTAGCGCAATGCGCCGAGCTGATCGCCTTTTCCAGATAACTCAGATACTACGTAACAAGCGTTTGGTGACCGCTAAGCAGCTATCTGAAAGACTAGAGGTGTCCGAAAGGACTATTTATCGCGACATTCAGGATCTGAGTTTATCTGGTGTACCTATCGAGAGTGAAGCCGGCGTGGGCTATATGCTACGTCATTCATTAGATATACCACCAATAATGTTTGATGCTGACGAACTGGAAGCAATTTTACTTGGTGTAAAAATGATTAAAGCCTGGTCAGGTAATGAACTAGGCCAATCTGCTGAATCTGCGTTGGACAAAATTGAAGCAGTGCTACCCCAGGAATTAAAAACCCACTTGAGTTCAAGTAAACTTTTTGTTCCCAATTTCAGTATTCCTAATCGACACAAAAATAACTTTGAAGCACTACGCCAGGCGATCAACAAGAAAAATATTGTCAAAGTCGATTATCAAAAGCTTAACGGCGAATTCTCTACCAGGGATCTTTGTCCGCTGGGTATGTATTATTGGGGGAAAATTTGGACATTGGTTGCCTGGTGTCAGCTCAGAGATTCATTTCGAGCATTTCGAGTTGATCGAATTATGACGATAAACACTACCGGAGAAAAGTTTAGGGACGCTGACGGCAAATCGTTAGATGACTACATCGAGATTCAAAAAGCGCTTTATAAACAGCAAAAAGAGTGGGATGAAAATCAAAATTATGGACAATGAAAAAGCCAAAATCATCATTGTCGGCGCAACTTCCGGTATTGGATTGGCGCTAGCAAAAAAATTTGTAAAAGACGGCCACAAAGTAGGAGTTGCAGGTAGACGGCTTGAAAAACTGAAAGCGTTTCAACAGAAATTTTTGGGCAAAGCTTTTATTAAACAAATGGATATTACGCTTACGGGCCAGGCAATTATTCAGTTAGACCACTTGATTAACCAGATGGAAGGCGTTGATATCATTGTTATCAGCGCTGGAATCGGTTTTGTTAATCCTGAACTGGACTGGCAAAAAGAACAACAAACAATCGATACCAATGTTCGTGGCTTTAGCGCTGTCGCAAGTGCATCGCTCAATTATTTTATTAAGCAGGGACACGGTCAACTGGTTAGTATTTCTTCTATTAACGCTCTGAGAGGAAGCGATGTTGCGCCGGCTTACGCCGCATCTAAAGCCTTTGTTTCAAACTATATGCAAGGTTTACGCAAAAAAGTTTTTAAACTCGGTTTGCCGATTAGCGTTACTGATATCCAGCCCGGCTTTGTCGCTACAAAAATGGCAAAAGGAGACGGACTATTCTGGGTCTCGTCATCAAAAAAAGCCGCCAGCCAAATCAAAAATGCCATTCTGAAGAAACGTAAACATGTATACATTACCAAGCGCTGGCGATTGGTTGCCTGGCTACTCAAAATACTCCCCGACTGGTTGTATCATCGAATTTAACACCGAGCAATATACTCGAGATTAGAATCCTTGAGTGACTCTACTAAAGATCAATTCACAGGTTTGAATCAACTCTCCGTTTGCCTGGCTTTAAATAAATAGCGCAACCCATAATACCAGGCTAGCATTTCCACCGTTGCATGCCTTTCATCAACAAAATACTTTGAGTCGACTTGTAAGTTAGTTGATGAGCTTTTCTTTAACTGCGTGATAAACTGATTTCCCCAAGCTCGATTGGTTATTCCAATTTCACCCAGATGGTCATTGTTTGCCAATGCGAAAAAAACTTTGATTTTGTTAGGTGGAAACTGACTCAATTTTTTATGGGCAAGTTTATTCAGGTAGTTGTTATCCCAGATAAAGGTTGCATCTGCAATGAGGTAATGTGAAAACAAATCAGGATTAGTCAGCATGACATGGGCCGCAAAAAGCCCACCAAAAGAATGGCCTACTAAAACTTTTGTTCCATTGGTTCGATATTTGGAACGAATTGAAGGCACTAGTTCTTTTTCGATAAAAGCAGCAAATTTGTCAGCACCACCGCTCGCCTCAAACTTATCAAGAACATTGCCTTTAAAAATTAAGTCAGTTTTGGTTGGTGTTAAGTCACGAGTTCGATCAGTGTTCGGAATTGCGACGATTATAAACTCCGGAATTTGCCTGTCCAGGTTTTCTGAACCGAGCGACTCTACTAACCCGCTAATTCCTTTCATTCGGGTTTCATCGCCATCGAAAACATACATAACAGGGTATTTTTTATCTTTATTTTGCTGATAACCGGGTGGTAGATAAATAGAGTACCTTCGATTTTCATTCATCGTCTGCGAATGAATTTCAAACCATTTTCCAGTAACTATACTTTCAAGTGCTGATAAATTGGTGGAAATAACCACTGCAGCAACAATTAATACCAGTTTAATAATTTTCATATTTTATGTGTTAATCTCCTACTAACAACCCACAGGTTCGACCGCATTGAACCAATGATTCAAGCGGCCAAACAATACAACAATCGACTTATTACTATTTAAGATTTACTATTTTCATGCTTTGTTTTTGGCCTCTGAAAATTTCTGTTGAGCTTCCACAAATTGATCATAGGCTTTTGTTAAATACATCTTTACTTCATCCACATAACCGTCTGTTGATGCAGACCACACTCTGTTCACATAACGCTCTCCAGCCGCAAATGCAGACATAATATCAGCGTAGGTTTGCAGGCCGAATAAGTGCCTCATTGACTCCCTGACATTGGCAAAGTGATCAAGATCTTCACGAAAACGGCGGTCGATTTCAAAACGCGCCTCGTAGGTTGGCAACTCTTCTCGTTGCTGATTGAGTTGTTGTAAATTTGCTACTATTTTTTGCAAGCTATCATCCATTAACTTGAGATCATCTTCCAGTTTATGATCAGCCTGAGCGGCTTTTTTATTTTCGCTTTTTAGCATTGCTAGTCCGATGAAACCAACGATAAGTGCCGGAACAAAATAAACCCAGTTTATTTTTGTCGGATCTAATGCAGTTAAAAATGAGCCACTCAGAAAGCTCACCATTATCAGGATATATCCAATCTTTTTCATTTTGATTCTCCTATAAGCCTTCGACAATTTTAACAACAGCGAAACCAACACCAACCAATGCTTCACCAACGATAAATCCGGCAGCAATTGGAATACCAGAATTATGTGCAAATGATTCCGGCATTTTCCAGTCACTGGTCACTCGCAATATAGTTCCGATTGCGTAAGCAATGACAATACTAAACGGTAAGTAAAAACCCAGGCCAACGGTGATCCCTAAGCCGCCAGAGGTTGCGCTTAATAGTGCACCTAATCCGGCACCGGCAATATATTTTTCAATAGGGACATTTCCACCCAAAATACCTTCGACCATACTGGCTAGCGCTTGTCCCTGTGGCGCTGGTAGCTCATCGCTCCCCAACCCATAAGCTTCGTGTAACACGAAAATCAAAACCATGATTAATATAGGCCCGAGCCAGGCACCTAGAAATTGTCCCATTTGCTGCTGTTTTGGCGTTGCCCCCACCAGGTAACCGGTTTTCAGATCGAGCATTAAGTCGGTCGCTTGCGACATGGCAACACAGCACGCAGCACCGACCATGACCGCGGCAATAATGGCATCAGCTCGTCCGAGACCGCTCGCGATAAAGATCAGAATAGTCACAGCAATTAGTGTCATACCACTAAGCGGAGACCAGTTGGTTCGCCCGATACACTCCGATAAAATCACCCCGGCAATCCAAATCCAGAGAGTGCCGACAACAGCCATGGTCAAGCCTCTCATCCAACCCATCTGTTCGGTCGACTGGATCGCCATTCCGATCAGTAAAATCACCGCGCCGATAACCGCGCCGTAGAGCAGTTTAATCGGCATCTCATCACGTGACAGCGAAGCGCCTGATTTTGCTGCGCTCTGCATAGAGCGAATGGCACTGATAATTAAAGGTAACGCCATGATAATGCCGGTCACCGCACCACCAATCAGCATTCCGATTCCGGTGGGTCTAAACAGGCTGACCCTGAGAACATTCGGGTCTGTCACTATTGAGCCATCGGGGTTAGTCGGCAACAAATCAGTCGCCGCAAGCATTGGTGCTAGAAACCAGTAGCAGACAAACCCACCAATAATGAAAGCCACCCCGCCTTTTCCGGCGATATATCCAACCCCTACCGTTAGCAAGGAAAGATAAATAATACCGTTGGTGTACTCAGGCATGCTCAGGGCTGCGCCAAAGTTATAGTTGTCATCAGATAGATAAGCTTTAACCACAAAATGAATTAGCCCACTCACCAATGCCGCGCCAATTAACAATTGTGCTTTGCGGATCCCCGCTCCCGGCGACTTTAATATGGTAGCCACAGCAACACCGCCAGGATAAGTTAATCGTTCATAATCAATCATTTGCTTACGCAACGGAATGATAAATGCGATGCCAAGAAAAGCACCGGCAACACAACCAAATACCATCAAATAGGGATCAAACTCAGGCTGTCCCAGAATAAACAATGCCGGCACCGAGAACATCATTCCGCTAGATGCGCCGTTAACCGCGCTGGCAACAGTTTGAGTAACGTTGTTTTCTATGATCGAATTACGTCGCATGATGCCGCGTAAAATACCGAAACCTAATATGGCCGCCAGCTCAGAACCTTCAATTGAGAAACCTAGCTTAAGCGAAGCGTAACCAATGCTTAACGCCAAAATGGAACCTAACAGATAACCGACAAAAACCGCCGGATAGGAAAGTTCAGGATAGGGACCGTAGCGCAAAACTCCGGCCGAAGTGCTGTTTGAAGCGGTGCTAGAACTGGACAAATGATACCTCCATTGTTGTTATTTTATTAAGTCGCTAATTTTATAAGTCGCTTTTTTTAAAATCTAAACGGTCATTCTTTGGAATTGAGCCATGATGTTTATTGGCCTGAAACGACTTTTATTTTTTATTCAATTTTGGTTTAGTCCACAAAGCTTACCAAAAATTCCCGAGATAAAGGTGAAGAAAGGGTAAAAAGGCAATATTCCCCGAAGATCCGCTGACTTAAAAATAACTTCCCTGTTCATCACTTCCCCATTTATTGATTGACCTTTCCTGGTAAACTCAAATCCCCAGAGGCAACGTCAATCACGTTCACTACGCACAATAAGGGCGCATGGACACTTTGGTTAACTCTCAACCCCGCGGTTACTCCGTCAAAGGTCGTCTTTGTTACAACTCCGATATCGTCAAAAGGCACACGAACTTCAACCGTCTCAGAATTAAAGGTCGGATCCCATCCGGGGCTATCCAGTAAAATAGGCAACCCTGGCCAGGTTTTAGGTAATCGAGGTTTGGTATTTTTCGGAATATCAACGACACCCAGCGCGCCTTTGCCACACCGCTCGTCCGGCTTTAACACGACCCAATGACTATGCCAAACATCGCCATCGTTTTGAGTACTGCCATCACCATTTTCATCATAAAGCGGCGTATCATCAAAATCAGGGTGAGACGTCACTGCCAATGCCAAAATCCCCGCTTTTCTCTCAAAACCAACCTCATAACTATCAATCGAAGTCGGCCACACATAAGAAAATACCTGACTGCCGGCTAATTTCCCAGTTGGGGTTGGTTTGCTTTCTCCTGCTTTACCTGAAACCGACATATGAAAAACTGCCACATTACCATCAGTCGTGATTTTAGTGTGGATGATGTCAAACGGCGCAATCCTCGCGTTACCTTTTGACGCCTGTATACCACCGGTGTGGCCCGAGTGAGCATAAACAGGCCACGAAGAATTTGCTATTAGCAATAGTATGAAAGTTAGAAACCTGAACATTATCGTCACCCTTTCACTTCATCGATCGAAGCACCGTAGTTGATATGAAAAATTTCTCCATCCAGCTGTAGCGCTGGAACAGATTTAATACCGGCCTGCTCAGCAACTGCAATGCGGCTTTTATCAAGCCCCAAATGCACGACTTCTATTTCAAACCGTTGGGTGTCAATGGCTTCAAGCACTTGTTGTTCAGCATTGACGCAAACAGGACATCCTGCATGGTAAAAAATTGCTTTTTTCATTTTTCGTTCCTCATTATTAATAAATAGTATCGACTCGATACAATATGAAATATTACTCCCACAATCGCTGCTTGTCAAACAAGTGTCGAGGCGATACTATATAACGATGAATTCGAATCCGATTTATAATTATGTTGAACGACTGAGCGAACTGCTCAGGGTAGACTCGCGCCAGGCCGGTGCCCTCCACGGACTTCAACCAGTGCAACTTGAGGCGCTGCACTATCTGTCAATTTGTAATCGTTACTCAGATACACCTATGGCAGTGACAGAATATCTCGGTCAAACGAAAGGGACGGTTTCCCAAACCCTGAAAGTGCTTGAACGAAAATCGCTTTTAACGAAGCAGCCTGACGAAAATGATAAGCGGCTCTCTCACTTGAAGATCACAGCCAAGGGCAAGCAGCTGCTTCAACAACTTGTTCCAACGCCAATGTTTAATAAAGCTTGTGAGTCTCTGGATAAAAAAGATCAGGCAAAGATCGTAAGTGCTCTTAATCAGTTACTAGCAACATTACTTAAAACGAACGGTATGAAATCTTTTGGCGTATGCCATTCTTGTCGATTTAACAGCAGAAAAGAGAATGGAGACTACTTTTGCGATTTGTTAAAACAGCCCTTGTCTGTTGACGAGACAGAATTGATTTGCAGAGAGCATGAAGGTGAAATAGCGTAATACCTGAAAACCTACATCGAAGTTCTGGTCATCGAAATTCAATTAGATGGCCAGTGGTTGTTGTTCAACAATTTATTGGCTGCCGGAAATTCGCTCGATGATATCTTGGGCAAAGCGTTCACTGAAACCGCATAAAAAACCGACCACCAGATAAAATTTATCCGAATTTTCCGATGAACCAATATCAATAGTCACGATTCCCTGTTCAAGAATCAGGTAAACCACTATTGCAAAAAACATCGCCACCACAGGCTTTCCCGCCGCTGATATCATCACCCCAGTCGCGGCCATTTCTTGTTTAAGCGTTTCCATTTTGAGTACTCGGGTAACCACACTGGCGATACTCCCCATACCGGCAAATAAGCAAATCATCACGACGAGTTTTACGGAAAAATAAGGCGCTAAAAACTCTTCAAATTGAAACAGAATAACCATCACTAAAATTGATATAAGCACTCCTATGCTCATACCAATCAAATAATTAACTCGATTAAAAACTGCCACATAATGTTCGAGTAAATCCCTTGCTTGTGAGCATAAGTTCCTTCCTTTATCTTCTGCGTTACCCTGTATGCCAATCGATATAGCATTGACAAGCAACATCACAACCGCCTCCCACTCAGCAGTCCGCGCACCGAGTTGTCGATGAGCTCGCTTGTCGAGATCACCGATCTCATAGGCGAGATCAATTTGCGACTGGCTGGCATTGCCAGGCAGGTTAAAAGTTAACAGACAGTGATCACCCAGGTAGTTAATTCTCGTCTTAAGGGTATCAATATCATTTCGTTTTCTAGAAAAGTAATGAGGCATTTTTTATTTATCTGACCAGCGGCTCGAAAATTAAAAATAAGAAAATTAAAAATAAAGAGCAACAAAGCAGGTAAAAATACCTGCTTTGTTCGGGTAGACAAACTGTTGCTCTTTGGTAAACCACCCAATTGAAGCGGTCGACACCATCAAATCGCCTTGGCAATATTCTCCACACTATCTCTGGCATCGCCAAACAGCATATGGGTATTTTCCTTAAAAAATAAAGGATTCTGAACGCCCGCATAACCAGGGTTCATCGACCGCTTAAACGCAATAACTTGCTTAGCATTCCACACTTCCAGAACAGGCATTCCGGCAATTGGACTATTTGGATCTTCTGCCGCCGAAGGATTAACCGTGTCGTTGGCACCGATCACTAACACCACATCAGTGTCTGAAAAATCTTCGTTGATTTCATCCATTTCTAATACAATGTCATAAGGCACTCTGGCCTCAGCTAATAACACATTCATATGGCCAGGTAGTCGCCCTGCAACCGGATGAATACCAAAGCGAACATTGACGCCTTTGTCACGTAGCATTTTGGTAATTTCGTATACCGGATTTTGTGCTTGAGCCACCGCCATGCCATATCCAGGTGTGATGATGACAGACTTGGCATTACGAAGCATATCCGCAACATCTTCAGCGTTGGTTTCAACATATTCACCATAATCTTGATCGGCGGTAACCGTCACATCAGTACCAAAACCACCGGCAATGACGCTGATAAAAGATCGATTCATCGCTCGACACATAATATAGCTAAGGATTGCGCCCGAAGACCCGACTAGTGCGCCAGTGACAATTAAAAGGTCGTTGCCCAACAAAAAACCCGCTGCCGCTGCTGCCCAGCCGGAATAGGAATTCAGCATCGAAACCACTACCGGCATATCAGCGCCGCCAATTGACGCAACCAGGTGCCAGCCAAAAACCAGGGCTATCACGGTCATCACCATCAGTGAAATCATATGGCCCTGTTGTTGAACAAAATAAATCATCAAAACAAAACTAACGATACCCGCCATCAGGTTCATTTTGTGTCTGTGTGGCAACATCAAAGACTTGCTACTAAAAATACCGCGCAACTTACCGAAAGCGACAACTGATCCGGTAAAGGTAACGGCGCCGATAAATACGCCAAGGAATACTTCAACCAGGTGGATATTGAGCATCACGCCGGTCACTTCTGCATGTTCCAGAAAGCTGTTATATCCAACTGCGACTGCAGCCAATCCAACAAAGCTGTGCAACATTGCAACCAGCTCTGGCATTTGTGTCATCTCAACTTTTAACGCTAGCCTGGCACCAATCGCGCCGCCGACAACCATTGCGATAAGAATATATTCTATGTTGGTAACCGATGGGCTCAAAATAGTCGCCACCAGAGCGATTACCATTCCGATAATGCCATACCAATTACCGTGCTCCGCAGATTCTTGTTTGCTTAATCCGGCGAGACTGAAAATAAACAGGATGGCTGCGACAAAGTATGCACCATTAAGTATTGCTTCATTCATCACTTAGTCCTCCTTCCTGAACATTTTTAACATCCGTTTGGTCACCACGAACCCACCGACAACATTAATAAAGGCAATTAAAACGGCGAATACCGATATCCACATGACCAAGGTATTAGCGCTTGATATCTGAAGCAATGCGCCTACGACGATGATGCCGCTAATTGCATTAGTCACACTCATTAGCGGTGTATGTAGTGAATGAGAAACATTCCAGACGACGTAGTAACCGATAATACAGGCAAGAATAAATATGGTGAAATGTTGCATAAAATCTGCCGGAGCAACCATTGAAAGCCAGCCATAAAAAAGACCGCCAATTAGCAACATCAGATTTTTACCCATGCCAGATGATTTCTTCTCCGGCGCTTTCACAATTTCCGGCTGCTTTATCGCTGGTTTCGCAGCTGGCGCTGCGCTAACTTTCACCGGCGGTGGCGGCCAGGTAACTTCACCTGATTTAGTCACAGTCACATTGCGAATAATTTCGTCATCAAAATTAAGTTCAATTTGCCCATCTTTTTGAGGGCACAATAGTTTGATCAAATTAAGAATATTATTGGCATATAATTGACTTGCCTGAGTCGGCAATCTCGACGGCATATCGCTGTAACCAATAATCGTCACGCCATCAACGTCAACCGCTTTGTCAACTTGAGTTAACTCACAGTTTCCTCCGCCTAACGCGGCCAGATCAACAATGACACTGCCTCGTTTCATTGAACGGACCATTTCTTCGGTTATCAATTTTGGCGCAGGCTTACCTGGAATCATTGCTGTAGTAATAATGATATCAACTTCTTTCGCCTGCTCCGCGAAGAGTGCCATTTCAGCTTTGATAAATGCTTCGCTCATTACCTTGGCATAACCGTCTCCACTGCCCGCTTCCTCGTCTTCTTCGAAGTCCAACTCTAAAAACTCAGCGCCCATACTTTCAATTTGCTCTTTAACTTCAGGTCGCGTATCAAATGCTCGAACAATCGCGCCCAGACTGCCAGCGGTTCCCAAAGCCGCCAACCCCGCGACTCCGGCACCAATAATCATGACCTTCGCGGGCGGCACTTTACCCGCAGCGGTTATTTGCCCGGTAAAAAAGCTACCGAATTCATGAGAAGCTTCAACGACCGCTCGATAGCCCGCGATATTTGCCATCGAACTCAGTGCATCCATTGACTGTGCACGAGAAATTCTGGGCACCGAATCCATTGCCAAAACATTAATCTGTTTATCAGCCAGTTGTTTCATCAAGGCTTCGTTTTGCGCAGGCCAGAAAAAACCGATAACTGTTGCACCGGGTTTAATTTTGTCCAGCTCAGATTCGTCAGGTGGATTTACTTTTAATAAAATATCCGACTGCCACACTTCATCAGCCGGTTGTATTTTTGCACCAGCTTCTTCATACATTGCGTCAGAAAAACTGGCAGCCGTTCCTGCATTGGATTCGACAACAATGGAAAAATTTAATTTAATTAGCTGGGTAATACTGGAAGGCGAAGCCGCCACGCGAAATTCATTGGATACTGATTCTTTAACAATACCTATTTGCATATTTTTAACCCTACATTTTGCCCTGCTTTGTAACGGTTTTGATTCACCGCTATTCAGTGACCAGGTAATGACCTAAAAACTGCAAAACCTATGATAGGTCCAGAAAATATCGATAATTTTAATGTTAGTATTAAGAAAGTTTTAGCCGTGTTTTCAATTTTTTATAACTTCATCTCAATTGCGAAAAATATTCCAATAATTGAGGCTGCAATATACTTCTGTAAAGTAGCCTGCTTGCACTCAGCGAGAAAAGCGTTACGTATTCAATGTACGACTAAAAGTTTGAAAAATCAAATATAGAAGTGGAGTAACTGACTGTTCCTATCGACTAATTAGTTATTAACAATAGCTCGATGATTTGACGACTGATGTTTTCAAGTTATTTCGCCCAGAAAAACTCAATGTCTTTGTGTAAACATTCAAATTCAACCGGGGTTCTCCCCATAACCTCACCATCAGGAATGAGCATGCCTGGATTTTCTTCAATCACTTTTACTTTTTTTACTTGAAGATATTCGATCTCAGGGTATTTAATATGCGACCCATCATAAATACTCGTAAACAAGCGTAATAATTTTAATCGTGAAACATTATTTAACAACACCACATCTAACAAGCCATCGTCAAGTTCGGCTTTAGGTGCCATCAGGAAGGTGGTTCCGGTATAACGCGAGTTAGCAACTTCTACAAAAACACCGTCTCGCTCAATGGTTTTACCGTCAATTTCTAACACCATTTTTTGTGCTTTAAGGTTAATCAGCTTTTGCAGCGTAGCAACAGTATACGCGGCATTTCCCATCCATTTTAATGGAATAGCCGCTTGCGCAACATCGGTAACAAATCCCATGCCTACAATATTTAAAAAGTGATGGGTTTGATTTTGAGAAACAAAACGACCAACATCGAGTGGTCTGGAATGGTTTGAAGCAATAATATCGATAGCTTTACGCCAATCTGATTTTTGCAACTGGAGCTCTTTCATAAAAGCATTTCCAGTACCATTTGGAATGAGACCAATCGGCGGCTTTTTCTCACTATTGCATTGGTAATAGCCGTTAACCACTTCAAACAAAGTGCCATCGCCACCGGAAGCGATAAGACCGTCATAACGACTTAGATCGGACTCAGCAACCAACTCAACCGCATGTGCCGGCCGATCGGTGAGTAGCAGTTCCGCATCTAATCCTTTTTCATTCAGATATTGTCTAACTTGTGGAAGCAATATTTTAGCGCGACCATTACCAGCCTGCGGGTTGTAGATAACTAATAACTTCATCGATGACTTCTACGACTTACAACTTGAAAATAGTGCACCACTCTAATCAGTTGAGAGCATGCTGTCAAAAAAACAAATTACTCGCTAAATGCCTTACTCTATTTAATCGATAAGAAAATTTTAATTGCTCTCATTGATGTTAATCATGAACTCAATCGACATCTCTCGCCACTAAATAAGCTCCTGCTTGAACTTCAATTACTTCAACAGGGGATTTTCTGATACCGAATTTTGCCTCACAGGAATGCAAGTTGATCATTTTCAGCAATAAAAATAGACCATCTCTACTGGTTAATCAGACAGTTCTTGACACAACAACCCAACAATCAGCTCAATCATGATGCTTTTGTGGCTCACATCAGCCTAAATATCACGAAATCATAACATCTTAATCACGCTTTTAAATGGCTATTGAAGTTCTTTTCTCACTAAATTAGCCTGAAAAAAGACCTAAAAATGTCGACAGGTTGCTCTGTCGGCAAAACAAAAATTAGTTGGAGCAATGATTATGACCATTTGGGCTCAGTCTTACTTGAATAAAATAGCCACTTTTAAAAAAGACAAGACATTGGCAAAACCAGGCAGCTTGTTAATTTCCGCTGGAATATTATTGTTTAGCAGCACGGCCTGGTCCGGAGCCTGGGTTCCTGAGGTTGGATCGGGCTACAGCAAATTTGCATTTTCAGATTACAAAGCTGATGACTTCTTTGGCGATAACGCCACATCAGTGGACTTTTCAGGTCAAAACTATTCCTACTATGGAGAATATGGCTTTACCAAAGACTTCGCGATTTACGGTACTTTGTTATATCAAGATTTAGAACAAATTAACAACGCTGGTGTAGCGAGCGAGTCAAGTGGTTTCGGTGATACAGAAATTGGCATTAGATACCAGTGGCAAGCACAGCCATTTGTTGTTTCCACCTCTTTTTTAGTAAAACTTCCTTTTCTGTATGACGAAAATGATGCATTGCCCAGAGGAAATGGTCAGGAAGACTATGAGCTAAGAATACTGTTTGGCCGCAGCTTAAATGAATATGGTTATCTCGGATTTGAAGCAGGATACAGATTAAGAACCGGTGCCCCTTCCGACGAATACCGTTATTTATTCGAGTATGGATTTTCAGTCAGTGATAATTTCTATTTACGCACAAAAGTTGACACGACCATAAGCGCTAATAACGCAGATACAGTGAGCAATAATTCAAATCTTTCCATCACACCAGAGTTTGATTTAACTAAATTGGAACTCACAGCAGGCTGGACTCTCGGTGATGCCAAATCAAGCAAAGAAAAATGGGGCGTTGAAATTACCTATCGTCAAGATCTTGATGGTGAAAACACGCTGGAAGGTGATGGTTTTGAAATTGGATTAACTAGAGTTTTTTAATCAGAGAGTAAGATAACATGATGACGCTAAGTTATGTTCTCCTGTCACTTCACTTTCTGATGCTGGCGATTTTGTGTTTGTTCGGTATTCATCGCTTGTCGATGGTAGTTCGCTGGATCTTTTATCGAAAGATGACCGCAATTAAACCCAAGGCCTTTTCCACTTTACCCAGGGTGACGGTTCAAATTCCGCTTTACAACGAAAGATTAGTCGCACAACGAATTGTCGACGCAGTTGCCCAAATTGATTACCCACATGACAAACTGCAGATTCAAATTGTTGATGACTCTACAGATGAAACCTCGCAATTGGTTGCTACTGCAGTAGAAAAATACGCTAAACAAGGACTCGATATTAACCACGTACATCGTGTGAATCGAAAGGGATTTAAAGCCGGCGCGTTAAAAGATGCGATGAAGTCAGCGACCGGCGACTTTATCGCTATCTTTGATGCTGACTTCATTCCCTCTCCTTCGATTATTAAAGACACCATCGACCATTTCAACAACGAAAAGCTCGCAATGATTCAATTTAGATGGGAGCATCTCAATCGCCATGATAGTCGGCTAACAGAAACTCAGGCAATGATGCTGGATTCCCATTTCTCACTGGAACAGCAGGTCCGCTATGCCAGTGACGTTTTATTTAACTTCAATGGGACAGCTGGAATCTGGCGAACAAAAGCAATTATTGATGCTGGTCATTGGAGTGCCGATACTTTAACCGAAGATCTGGATCTCAGCTATCGTGCTCAACTCAAAGGTTGGGAGTTAGTTTATCTGAATGATGTCGTTTGTCCCGGCGAATTGCCAGCCGATATGAACGCCTTTAAAAGCCAGCAGCATCGATGGGCTAAAGGTGGAATTCAGGTGATGAAAAAAATGTTATTAAAGGTTTGGCGCTCCCCTCTCAGCTTACGTCACAAACTTGAGTCGACCTTTCATTTATCAAATAACCTGGCTTACTTTGTGATGCTGGTTGATACAATATTTCTTCTTATTCCAAGTTTGATCATTCGAGAGCAATACCAGCTGGAACAGGTTTTATGGATTGACTTGCCCTTATTATTTCTCTCCTCCGGCGGTCACCTGGTTTATTTCTTTTTTGGTCAAATCGCATTAGGGCATTCTAAGTGGCGCGCTATTAAGAATATGCCGAGAGTTCTATTACTCGGAATTCAACTCGCATTCAATAACGCGAAAGCGGCATTAGAAGCGCTAAGAGGTCAGCAAAGCGAATTCGTAAGAACACCTAAAAGCGGTGCCAATGAAGTTCAAAGCGTTGAACAAAATATAAGTCAAGATCTTTCTTTTACCGCTTCAGTCAACGCTAAGTTGAGCCAAGGTCTCTATAAAGCAGTTTCCCCGCGAGGAGGTGGTATTGAAGGCTTACTGGGTGTGATTTATTCCTTTGTATTCTTTTGGGGAATCAAGCATGAACTCTGGTTTATGCTGCCCTTTTTGCTGTTACTAATTGTCGGCTTTTTTAGTACTGCGATCAGCACATTAAAAACTCAGCATAAATTGAGCAGAGGGTAACATGGGTTCTTTTTCTACAGAAAGTAAACGCAAAGTACTCCACAGATTTAGTTTAGCCATGATAATTCTGGTCGCGCTCTTAAGCTACTTTATTAGCGATGCTCACTTGCACCAGACCTGGATGGGTGCAGAGAACTTAGGTTGGTTAACCGTTTGTCAGTTTATTTTGATGACGTTTTTTATGTTAGTGGCCTGGAGAAGCGCGCCAAACGCAAAGCGCTTGAAAGACGTTTACTTATTATTGATCGTTGCAATTATCGCTCGGCTATTGCTAATTCCAGTTGAACCTTATACCTCAACAGATACAGATCGTTATCTTTTCGACGGTAAGATCGCACTTTCAGGTTTTGACCCTTATCGAGTAAACCACAACGAGCCAGCTTTAAGCGAATTAAAAAAACAGTGGGCTCCACCGGAAGAACACGCCAAGTATCCAACCTTATATCCACCGCTTTCCCTTGGGTTATTCACTTTGGTCGCAGCATCTGGAGCAGACCATGCCCCCCACCTATGGAAATTGGTAACGACATTCGCCGGAATTTCTACGCTGCTAATTTTAGCGATACTACTTAAAAATCTCGGGCGGCTGCGACACTTATCATTGGTCGCATTTTCTCCTCTATTAATATTGGAAAGCGGAATCGGCGTTCACATCGACAGCATTTCGACGCTCCTCGTATCATTGGCGCTTTATAGCTTTTCCAAAAATAAAATCGCAACTTCGGGCTTTTTTATTGGACTCGGAACATTGACCAAAATATTGCCGCTTATGCTATTGCTTCCCCTGGTATTTGGTTTAAAAAAAATAGCTGATTCTTTTCGGTTGTCGATCGCCACTGTACTCACTATTTTTGCAGGCTACATGATAACTATTACCTTCGGGTTAATCCCCGTCGGAAGTATCGGTACGCTCTTTGAAAAATGGCGATTTGGCTCTCCCCTGTTTAATTTGTTCGAAAATATTGCCGAAGGAAAAGAACTACTTTTGATTACTTTTTTTGCCCTTTCTGCAGGTTGTAGCTTTATTTTTTACCGTACACTAAAACTGGAAAAAAGAATCGATGTACTTAGCCCCTTACTGCCCTGGAGTCTGGCAGTTGTCTTACTAGTTAGTCCTGTCGTATTCCCTTGGTACTTGATGGTTTTAGTTCCTTTTGCTGCACTATCACCTCGCCCCTTTATGTTAGCCTGGGTTAGTGTGTTACCACTGACATACGAAGTACTTGGTGGCTTTGTGAGTGCAGGTAGTTGGTCACCTGCCAACTGGCCATTAGTCTTAATTTCAATCACTTTACTCATCTCCATTTATTTTGAAAGCCGCCGAAAGCTAGATTGGCAAGCGATTAATAAAATGCTCTTCAGAAGCCAAGCCTCCATAAACAGACGCTCTGGAAATGCAATGACGAGAGAAAAATATTGATGTTAAGTCTGATACGCAAATACTCAAACTGGCTTCACGGTCAATGGCCGTCAGGTAGTGTCGAAAAGCTTCCGTTAGTGAACAATGATGGAACAACCAATATACCAGGTGTTTACATCACTGGTGATTTAACTGGAATACCACTGTTAAAGTTTTCCGCAGATTCAGGAACTCGAGCTGTCGAACACCTGACTGCCGATGACAAATTTATTAATCGTAAACAACAACCATCGGTTTACGACTTAATTATTATTGGAGCGGGTGTCAGCGGTTACGCAGCAGCAATAGAAGCCAGTAAAAGAAAACTCAACTTTCTTTTACTGGAAGCATCTGATGCTTTCTCAACTATCAAAAACTTTCCCGAGAAAAAACCGATATTTACTTATCCTATAGAGATGAAACCCAGAGGGGAATTACAGTTCGGGGACAAGGACAACACCAAAGAAAAACTACTGAACAACCTGAAACAAACTGTAGAAAAGCTAGACATAAAGCTGACCAGTGAAAATGTCACCCATGTAAAACCTCGCGGCAAAATTATTAACGTTTACACTAGCTCGGATAAAGCAATTCCAGCCCATAAAGTCATCATCGCAATTGGCCGTTCAGGCAACTATCGCCGACTTGCTGTAACAGGTGAAGATAAAGAGAAAGTTGTTAATCGACTACACGACCCGAAAAAGTACGCTGACAAGAAAACACTCATTGTGGGCGGTGGAGATAGTGCTCTTGAAGGTGCTATCGCTATCGCCAACACACAAAACGAAAACAGCTATCAACCAACGACTCCGCAATTAACACTCGTTCATCGTAATGAGGATTTTAACCGAGCTAAAGAAGAAAATGTCAATTCGTTACTCGCACTCGAGGCAGAAGGTAGAATTAAGATTCTGCGTTCTTCTACCATCGAAAAAATAGATGATGAAAGTGTTTCAGTCAAAACAGAAAGCGGTGAAGTATCGACATTACAAAACGATGCAGTGCTCACATTGATAGGGAGAGAAGCGCCTCTCGCATTTTTCAGAAAAAGCGGGATTGATATTAAAGGTGAATCCAAGCTTTCAGGCTGGTTGTTTTTCATTTTATTTTTTATTTTCACGATTGGCTTATATGACTGGAAAAATTACGGTTTTCTCAATAGTTTATGGGGATTAACCCAGTTTCCTGATCAAATGCCTGCCCTTATCGCCGGATTAGGCGACTGGTGGCAGTCTCAAATTAATGATCGTTCAACTTTAGTTGGCACTATCGCAATTTCAATGAAAAGCCGCTCCTTTTACTACACGCTATTATATACAAGCTGCATCGGAATATTTGGTTGGCAACGTATTAAGCGCAGAAAAACAAAATATGTCACGGTGCAAACCTATTGCCTTTTCTTCATTCAGTTTATTCCGTTATTTTTATTACCCGAAGTCATTTTACCCTGGTTAGGATATTCGGGATTTTTTGACACAGGCATCGCGAAAGATGTTGCGAACAACCTGTTTCCCAGTTACATCTCTGCGGAAGCACTAGCATCACAACAATGGCCTGAATGGGGACATCCCCGAGCATATTGGCACGCCTATGGGTTTATTCTTGCCTGGCCGCTCAATGTCTACAATGTTTTTACCCCGAATCCAATGACTGGATGGTTAATCATTAGCTTTATACAGACTTTCATTCTGTTGCCACTAATGATCTACAAGTATGGAAAAGGTGTTTACTGTGGCTGGATATGTTCATGTGGCGCCTTAGCCGAAACTATGGGCGACAAACAGCGTCACAAAATGCCCCACGGTCCCTTCTGGAATAAACTCAACTTAATTGGCCAGGTTCTATTGTTAGTCGCGGTTTTATTATTGTTAGTCAGAGTGTATGGCTGGTTTTTCCCGGAAAGCTGGGCACACCACTCATTTGACTTTCTACTAAAAGGTGAAAATAGCGATTATAAACTGGTTAACCCATTAAGCTGGAAATGGACCGTCGATGTGCTACTCGGTGGAATCCTCGGGGTCGGTTTGTATTTCAAATATTCAGGACGAGTGTGGTGTCGCTTTGCCTGTCCTTTAGCAGCGCTAATGAATATCTATGCTCGCTTTAGCCGATTTAGAATTTTCGCAAATAAAGATAAATGTATTAGCTGTAATGTGTGCACCAGCGTATGTCATCAGGGCATCGATATTATGAGTTTCGCGAACAAAGGTTTGCCAATGGCCGATCCTCAGTGCGTTCGTTGCTCAGCTTGTATAGAAAGTTGCCCCACCAACGTACTAGAGTTTGGCGAAATTAATAAAGCAAACGGAACCCCCTTAAAGCTGAGTCGATTAAAGGCAATTTCAATCAAAGTCGTTGAGTAAGAAATGCATGACGAAACGAAGTTAAAAGAGAGAACTTAATTATATGTATCGAGGACGAAGAGTTTCAGCAGTAATACCTGCACTTAACGAACAATTGGCCATTGGAAAAGTGGTCCAGCAATTGAATTCTTTGAAGAATGCTAACGGATTAAAAATTATTGATGATGTAATTGTTTGCGACAACGGCTCAAACGATAACACGGCGCAAGTAGCCGAACAAAGTGGCGCAAGAGTTATCCAACAAGCAACGCCCGGTTATGGTATTGCCTGTCTTACCGCTTTAAGCATTGTCAAACCTTGCGAGATAATTTTGTTTGTTGATGGTGATGACTCCTGCTTCATAGAACAAACAACTTCGTTGCTGGCAGGCATTGTTAACGGCGATAACCTGGCTATTGGTTCACGAGTTAAGGGGAATGTAGAAAAAGGTGCATTAACTTCAATTCAAAAGTTTGGCAACGCTCTTGCGGCATTTCTCATTCGCCGACTCTGGCATTACGACATTACTGATCTGGGACCTTTTCGCGCGATTAAAACTTCGACATTAAAAAAACTCGATATGCAAGATCAAACTTTCGGGTGGACGGTGGAAATGCAAATAAAAGCCATTCAATTAGGCTTTAAGATAAGCGAATATCCGGTGGATTCAAAAGTTAGAATCGGCCAATCAAAAATAAGTGGAACAATAAAGGGTTCTATCAAAGCAGGCTTTAGTATTTTAACAATGATAGCTAAATTGCGTTTGATGCAACGGAAAACCCTTGCAAAATTTGCACTGGAAGATTCCTAACATGAAATCTCAAGACTACGTGCTCATTATCTTCTGCAAATGGCCTCGATTGAATCAAGGAAAGCAGCGATTGGCAAAAACGATTGGCGCGTCCAACGCATTTCGACTGGCTTCACTATTGGTTGATTGTGCATTGGAGGACGCCAAAGATTGGGACGGTGAGGTTGTGCTCGCCATTTCAGATGCCTCCGATTTTGAACAAGCCAGTCAAGCAATTCAAAAACAAATTTCTGATAATCAAAAAATATCGATACAGGTTCAGTCTAAGGGAAATCTGGGGCAACGAATTAATCACATTGATCAAAATTTGAGAGAAAGAGGCAAAAACAACCTTCTATTTATCGGCACAGACGCCCCCGTTCTCAACCCACTTTATTATCAACAAGCAAAAGAAGCTATCACTTCATCAGATATTGTTATCAGTGACGCGAGTGATGGTGGAGTGATTATTATGGGTAATAGAAAAGCCTGGCCAGACTTAACATTTTTGCCCTGGAGTACAGAAAAATTATCAAAAAAGCTCTCCAGAATTTGCGCAAAACAGAGGTTGAGCGTGACCCGAATTAAGCCAGGTTTTGATATTGACGTTGAAAAGGATCTGGAAAAGCTCTTCGTCGCGATAGATTCTGACTCACGCCGTTCAAGAATAGCTTTACGTCAGTGGCTCGTTAACTATTTAGAAACTAATCAGGAATTAATCAATGCTGGATAATGTAAAAAACTACTATGGAAAAGTCTTAGAAAAGTCTCAAGACCTCCAAACTAATGCCTGTTGTACAGATGAGTCAATTCCACCATTTGTGAAAACAGCTCTCTCTAAAATACATAACGAAGTGATGACTCGATACTACGGTTGCGGACTGGTAGTCCCAGAAGAATTATCCAACTGTCATATTCTCGATTTGGGCAGCGGTTCTGGTAGAGATTGTTACGCGCTAGCACAGATGGTCGGTGAGCAAGGAAGTGTAACCGGGGTCGATATGACCGATGAGCAATTATCAGTTGCGAACAAATACCAGGAATACCATCGCGATAAATTTGGCTACCAACGGTCTAATGTGCATTTTAAAAAAGGTTATATTGAGCGATTAGACGAACTCGACCTGGCCGACGAAAGTTTCGACATCATAGTGTCAAACTGCGTTATCAATCTATCGACAGATAAAGCAGCCGTTCTGAAGCAGGCATATCGATTATTAAAGCCTGGTGGCGAGCTTTATTTTTCAGATGTTTATGCTGATAGGAGAATCCCCAAACATCTTGTAAGCGATCCTGTTCTTTATGGTGAGTGTCTCAGCGGCGCACTCTACTGGAACGATTTTATTAGATTATCAAAATCAAGTGGTTTTCTGGATCCTCGACTGGTAAATAGTCGGAAAATTTCCATCGGCAATCCACAAATCATCGAGCGAGTTGCTGGAATCAATTTTTACTCTGCAACCTACCGACTATTTAAGTTACCCAAACTAGAAAGTCATTGTGAAGATTATGGCCAGGCAGTAATTTATCAAGGCGGGATAGAGCACCATCAAGAACAGTTCGCGCTGGATGAACATCACCATTTTATTAAAGGAAAAGCGACGAGCGTTTGCGGAAACACCTGGAGAATGTTGCATCAGAGCCGCTTTGCTCGATACTTCAGCTTTATTGGAAACTTCGACACTCACTTCGGGATCTATCAAGATTGCGGCACCCAAATTCCTTTTTCATCAAACCATACCAGTTTTAACAATGAGAAAATTGAAGTTTCTGAACAAAATGGCGGGTGTTGTTGATGATAAGCTTAAGAAGCAAAAACTGGCAAATAACATCAACTGGAGAGCCCAGAGGATATATTCAACCTCACGCGCTAAATGAAGTTTGGTTTCATACTGGAACACGCTGTAATCTTGCCTGCGATTTTTGTCTGGAGGGAGCCAGTCCTTCAGATAAGCGACTTCAAGCACCTCGGTTTGAAGAAGTTAAACCTTTCATTGATGAAGCCCTTGAGCTTGGCGCAAAACAATTTTCCTTTACCGGTGGAGAACCTTTTCTGATAAAAGATTTCATCAAGATTGTTGAATACGCTTCTCGCTTTAACCCCTGTCTGATTTTAACAAATGGAACGGATTCACCTTTAAAACGATTGGATGCACTCCTTGATATTAGCGATGAGCATTTTCCGATTTCATTTCGA
Source organism: Aliikangiella coralliicola (assembly GCF_007004725.1). GTDB lineage: Bacteria > Pseudomonadota > Gammaproteobacteria > Enterobacterales > Kangiellaceae > Aliikangiella > Aliikangiella coralliicola. The sequence continues at coordinate 51,388 of NZ_ML660162.1, forward strand.
GTCAGCATTGATTATCCAGACTCAAAACGACACAACATGGGACGTGGCGAAGGAACCTTCGAGCAAGCAATTACTGGGCTAAAGCGGCTTTATGATAAGGGCTTTTCGGTATCGGTCGCCCGTCATCAGGATGCAAACGAGAATTCAGAGGAAGTTAACAGGCAGTTTAAGCAACTTTTCAGCCTTATCGGTTTGCCTGATTCGCTAAATATTGTCGCTTTTCCTGACTTTCTTCGACCCGGCTCTATTCCCGAAGTTCCTCATATAACCACCGACTGTATGACCCGGTACCAATCGAAAGAGCAAAGAGAAAATTACATGTGCGCCACATCAAAAATGATCGTTAAAAAAAATGGGCGTATGCAAGTTTATGCCTGCACCCTGGTCGATGACGATGAGGAATATTGTCTAGGGCATTCACTTAAGCAAAGCCTGCAAAATAGAATCAGTCTCAAACATCATCGTTGCTACAGTTGCTTTGCTTATGGAGCAAGTTGCAGTGAAAAATGTTAGGTCAGATTATCAGTAAATAAAATCTTATTAAACAATATGACTGGAGTAATCGAATGAAAAATATTCTCTTCCTGTGCACAGGCAATTCATGTCGCAGTCAAATGGCGGAAGGTTTCTGCCGTAGTTTGCAATCAGATAAATTCAACGGGTATTCCGCAGGAATTAAAGCTCACGGTTTAAACCCGTATGCCATCAAAGTCATGCGTGAAAGCGGAATCGATATTACTCAGCAAAGTTCGAAGACATTGGAAGAAATAGAAGATATAGAGTTTGATTACATTGTCACGGTCTGCGACAACGCTGAGCGTAGCTGCCCTGACTTTCCTCAATCAAATATTATTCATCGGCGGTTCGATGATCCACCGGCGCTGGCGAAATATGCCAAAGACGAATCAGAAGTTCTTGTCCACTTTCGCCAAGTGAGAGATGAAATTAAAAATTGGGTCAATCAACTTCCACATGAACTAAGGCTTTAATCAAGAGGAGAATTAAATGTTAGCAATAATTGGCGGCACCGGTCTTTATAAAATTGATGAACTAGATATCAAAGATAGCATCGAAGTCTCAACCCCATTCGGCATGCCTTCAGCAAATGCCGTTAAAGGCAACTACAAAGGCAGAGACGTACTTTTTTTACCTCGCCACGGTAATGCACATCAATTACTACCATCGGAAATTAACTATAAAGCCAATATTTGGGCATTAAAAAGTCTGGGTGCGACCCAAATAATTGGCGTGTCCGCTGTCGGCAGTTTGCGAGAGGAAATTCGACCAGGCGACTTGAGTATTCCCTCTCAATATTTTGACTTCGTAAAAGGCAACAGGGAAAAGAGTTTTTTTGGCAATGGACTAGTCGCACACGTCTCAACAGCCAATCCAATTTGCCATTCGATGGCCGATGATATCGTCAAAGCCGCAAATACTATCGATATTCCAATACATCAAGGGCAATCTTATGCAGGTGTAGATGGTCCCAGGTTGGGCACAAGAGTAGAAAGTCAGTTTTTACGTGAATCATGTCAATGTGACCTAGTAGGAATGACAAATGTTCCCGAGGTTTTCCTCGCTCGAGAAGCACAAATAAGTTACTGCACTATCACTATCGCGACCGACTACGATTGTTGGAAAGATGACCCAGCAGATCACGTCACTGTCGAAAAAGTTATCCAACGCTTTGGCGAAAGTCTTGCCAAGGCACAAAAGGTTCTGATGGCATATTTACTAACCAATACAACCGATTGTGTTGACGGATGCCGTTCGAGCTTAGCGAGTGCAATATTGTCTCCAAGAGATTTATTGAATGAAGAGCAAAGTCGACTGCTGGAGCTACTCGAAAAGTAGCCTTCTTCACTCATACATTAAACCGGCTACAATCTCAAGATGACACATGGTATGCTTATGAAAAATTAATTCATCGGTAATTTTCATGGCGCAAACCAGTTTATTTCTCCAGGCGGTGAAAACCTGCCTAAAAAATAAAAGTTTAACTTACGCTGACGTTGCCAGGCATTTAAAACTTAGCGAAGCCAGTGTTAAACGTATTTTTTCTGAAGAAAATATTTCGTTGCAACGACTCGATCAAATTTGCCAGCTTATGAGCATGGAGCTTTGCGACCTTGCTAAAATAGCCGAACAAAAGCAGCACGAAATACAGGAACTCACCGAAGAACAAGAAGCGGAGTTTGTGAAACAGCCTAAGCTACTTTTTGTCGCCTACATGTTATTAAACGATATGGATTTTGAATCAATAAAGACTCACTACAACATTGACGAGCATGAAGGCATTCAGCTTTTAGCTCACCTCGATAGAATTAAGTTCATCGACCTACTACCGGGCAACCGGGTCAAACTACTAACTTCGCGCAACTTTCGCTGGCGAAAAAATGGCGCGATAGAAAAGCTTTTCAACGAACATATTCGAAAAGAATTTTTTCAATCTCGATTTTCAAAGTCCGATGAATGTATGAAGTTTGGATCGGCAATGGTGTCAAGGTCAACGATACTTCTCATGCATCAGAAAATTGAAAAGCTGGTGGGCGAATTCAATGAACTAGCGATTCAAGACGCATCACTACCTTATGAAGAACGGCGTGGTTGCAGCATAGTCGGCGCTATTCGGCCTTGGGAATTTAGTTTATTTGCTCAATATCGGAAAAAATAACACCGTCAGATTGGCTGGCCCAAATTATAAATTAGATTTAATAAGCGGATTCTTTAGCCCTAACTCAGAATATTTAGATGGTCGACGAGGCCAATTTTTGCTGCAATGCAACTCGCAAACCTCGCACGACAATCGAATGAATTTCTGGTTCAACTTCTAACAAACAATGCTCAACTGACTGGGCTAAACTTAATTCTCGAATCGCATCAAAGCAGCTTCTTCGGTAAGCTTCCTCGTTAAACATGCCACCGGCAAATACGATTCTTCCAGGATTAAAGCAATTAACAACCCAGGAAACAGCCATCCCTAAATCTTGCCCGGCAGAAGCTAAAGTCAGTGCAGAATTCTCTTTGAGAGCGGTGCCGCTAGCCGTTTGAGCTAAGCGTAAATAACGCCCTTCACACAGTACTTTACAACTTCCGAGTTCTCCGCTAAAACCGTTTTCTCCGCGAAATACTTTACCATTAATGGCAATTCCCATCCCGATACCGGTACCGGACATAATAAGAATTTCTACCTGGTTTTTATTTTTGATAATGCCATAGGTTCCTGCCTCTACATCATTCAGGACAACTTCTAACTTACCTTTCGATGACAGTCGCTTCAGGTTAAAGCCATTAAACTGAGGTACAACATTACTGACGTAACATCGATTGCCTTGCAGCAGGCCTGGAAATGCGACAGCGATTGAGTGATCCGTAAGATTAAATTCGGTTTCGAGATCTGCAATGATTTGAATCAGTTGTTCTGGTTTAAAATCAATCCCTGTTTGATAAACTCGGTCATAAATTTCATCATTGACGTTATTTTCTATACACACTCGAATGAGTAATTTGGTGCCGCCAAGATCGATAGTAATCACCACCGCCTCCTTAAGTTTAAACAATTCGAACAGTATTTCTTATTATCTGACAATTGCCATGTTCTTAATCAGGAATATAAATTAGTCAATCGCCAACGCTCAGGCTTTGTTGACCTGAAAGTTAACGCAAATAAAAAGTTCCTTGTAAAAGTAGTCCTTGCACGCCATTTATTCAATTAATTTTTACTTAGCGATGCTCCCAGTATAGCTTCGCTAAACTCTCGGCATCCACAGGTTCACTGATATGATAACCTTGAATATAATCACAACCTTGCGCCGCTAGCTCCCGCAGCGTATTTTCATCTTCAACGCCTTCAGCAATCACTTTCATTCCTAAGCTGTGCGCCAGATCGATGGTTGACTGTGCAATAATTCGATCTTCTTTATCTTCTAACATTTGAGAGATAAAGGAACGGTCAATTTTCAGAACATCCAGCGGTAATTTTTTAATATAAGATAGAGAAGAATAACCAGTACCGTAATCGTCTAATGAGCAGTGAATACCACGTAAGTTAAATTCATTGAGCTGTTGCATCGCTTGATCCAGATTGCTCATTAACGCTGTTTCCGTTACCTCAAATTCTATTTCAGACGCTTCGATTTCAAATTCCTGCATTAAGGAATCGACCTGGCCGATAAAATCTTCGTCAGTCAAATTTCGAGTCGATAAATTGATAGCAACATTGATCAAGATCCCTTCTCGTTTCCATTGCTGCATTTGCGCCATCGCAGTTTTCATTACCCAATAGGTCAGAGGCCGAATGAGCTGGGTAAGTTCCACTAACGGAATAAATTTAGCCGGAGGAAGCAGGCCATATTGTTTATGTTGCCAACGAACCAGCGCTTCACAGCCGATAATCTTGCCTGTCTTAAGTTCGTATTTAGGTTGATAGTGGAGAACCAGTTCATCATTTCGAATGGCTTCTGCCATTTCTGACATGATAACAAAGCGTTGATTAGTATCAGCATCAAGTGAAGGCGTGTACTCGCAAATAGACCTGCCTTCGTTTTTTGCGTGATACATTGCTAGCTCGGCGCATCGTAGCATCTCACTAAAACTATATTGTTCGCCTCGAGTTATCATCACGCCAATGCTGGAACTTATCTCCAGGTTTAATCCGTCCACAACAAACGCACGAGCAATCGAAATTTTTATTAATTCTGCAATTGCTGAGATAGAGTCCAGATCGCTTTTATTACACACTAACACACAAAATTCATCGCCTCCCAGGCGATAAACTCGCGTATCGGTATCATTAATTGCATCGCTAATGCGAGGGCCGACAAGTTTTAACAGCTTGTCACCGATTTGGTGATCAAGCGTATCGTTTATCTCTTTGAAGCGATCCAGATCAACAAGAATAAGCCCCAATAATTTTTCATTTCTGCTGAGTGCTTTCAGTGCGACACGGCTATCTTGATTGAGCGCGTTTCGATTAGGTAATCCCGTTAGGTTATCATGGGTAGCCAGGCTTTCCATTAATTCATATTGGCGGGCATTAGCAAGCGCTAACGAAATACTTGATCCGATTGTTCGGTAAAACTCTAATTCATCTGAAGGGAACTTAGAGTCATATTTAAAACCAATGGTAACTGCACCTAGTGCTTCATTTTGATAAATTAGCGGAATAACAATACCGCCTTTCACTTTTTCAAATTTCACCATTTCTTTAATAAGCGGATCGATTCTCTTATCTTCTTCTATCATCGGAAAAACTTCCAGTTTTCGCGATAACATAGCAATGCCGGTCGGCGATCCCATCTGCCCAAATGGAAAAATACTTCTTGCCTCAATCACCGGTTGGCTAACACCGCTGCTCGCAGAAATCTGCATGTTTTCGCCCGATGAACTAACAGTAGTAAAAATAAGCAAGGTGTCTTCGTGAATGCTCTGCAACAACGAAACGACTTCTTCGGCAATATGCTTAACGCTGTGGCTGGCGTGAAGCCTTTCAACCAAGGTATTTATCACACTTAATTGAGAATTTTTTCTCGCCAGGCGACCTTGAGAGCGAAGCAAACTATGTTCAACATTTTGTTGCTCGGTCATGTCCAGTGCGACCCCGACAATCACCGGTTCATTTTCATAGATCGCCGTTTGAGTGGTTGCAAGCAAAGGAACAACTTCGCCGCTTTTGGTGATGCCGTTAAGATAAATGCTACCTTTGCCGACATCTAAAACATTCTTCATTTCCAGCTCAACTCGTTTGCGGTCTGTTTCATGAACCGCATCGATCACATTTTTGGTAAACATTTCTTCGTGACTGTAGCCAAATTTGGATCGGAAATATTGATTCCAACGGAGAAATTCTCCTTTTTGGCTAAGCATAAACATCAATGCAGGAACAGAATCTAATTGTGCCTGGTTAACCAGAACTTCATCTTGCAGATTTTTGGTAATGAGTTGCCTTTCCAACTCTGACGAAACACGATAAGAGAAAATCTGTAAAATATTGGTCAGCAATGAAGTGCTGTGAAGTGGTTCGTGAGTCAATATGGCCAAGACGCCAACAGTGGCATTGTTCGAATCAATCAGAGTGACACCAAGAAATCCCTCGGCATTGAAATCCTGTATAAGCTTATCATTTGGATAGCGCTCTTGTGCCTTCTCCGGCACACATAAAAGCCCTTGCTCTAAAAGAGGCTGACAAGGAGAACCTTCTAACTCGTAAAGAGAACCGGTATGACTCTCCCCTTTTGCGGATACTGCCAGAAATTGAAGATGAGTAGTGTCTTGCTCTTGACCCAGCAGTTCATTTTCTCTACGACCAATAAAAGCAAAATCAACGCCCAAATGCTCGCACATAGCTTGCACCAAGCCATCGAGGAAATCATCCCCAAGTCTACCCTTGGTTGCGTACAGCATTTTTTTGAGAATGGTCTCAAATTGAACTGATTCGAATTTATTATCCGCTGGTGTTGATTCTGATTTCTGCATGCAACCGACAACGCATTGGCAATTTAATAGCAAGATGTTCAGGATCTGCGAGTCTTCAGGCGAGTGGTTACACACCAAAGATTCGCATACCCCACTTAAATATAGACCAATAACGGCATAAGTGCTCCGAACCCCTGACCAGTTAGCCAAATTAACGCTATTTGATCAATCATCAACTCCTGTTAAAAAATCACCAATAATCGGGAACACTTGAATTAGCAGCTGTGACAAATCAAACTGCCAACTCCCCTGATCTTGTTGTGGACTATATCAGCGCGTTAACGGAAATTCAATAACTGCACAGCAACCTGTAACGTCTGTGCGGTTAGTGAGGCTTAACTGACCTCTGTGGGCTTCAACGATTTGACGGCACAACACAAGACCAATACCCGATCCCTGTTTTTTGGTTGTATAGAAAGGAACGAACAGGTTATCAAGATTGCTTATACCTGCACCCTGATCACAAATTGAGAGTTTAAAAAATGAATTTTCAACATTCCAGTTGATGCTGATAACACCATCAGAATTCAACGGTGTCATGGCCTCTACTGCATTTTTGATCAGGTTGATAAACACTTGTTCAAATTGAAGTGGATCGATCATTAACTGAACATCATCAATGGATTCGATATGAATATTTTGCTCGCCAAAAAGTGATGCTACTTTTTCGATCAATTTTAACACCGAGGTTTGTTGAATATCCGGCTCTGGTAATTTCGCCAACTGTTTATAGGAATGCACGAATTGACTCAAACCATTGGCGCGCTGTGAGATTATCTTCAACCCGTCAGTTAAATCAGGTTGGGTTAGTTCACTACAACCTTCGCGGCTAATTAATCGCCCGAGTGTCTGGCTAATGGACGCGATCGGTGTTAGCGAGTTGTTTATTTCGTGGCTGATGACCCTCACCAGACTTTGCCAGGCCTTTCTTTCCTCTTTCCGCAATAATGTCCTGACATCAGTAATGAAAAGTAACTTGTGTTGTTTACCGGACTCTCGAAACTCCTCCACATGGACATTAAACTTGCCTCGTTGTGGACCGAAAGAGAGCGTTACTACTTGATTATGCCCGCTAGAAAATTGTTGCACCCATTCTAGCTGTTGCATAATTTCTGGATGAGTTTCTTCACCATCTAACCGGAATAACTTTTTCGCTGCAGGATTGATCAGCCCTGGAATATTTTGCTCGTTGAGAGCTAAAATGGCGACATCGATATGTTCAACAATAGTACGAACTAACAACTGACTTTCCGTCGCCTCTAAACGCTGTTGACTCAGTCGCTCTGCCAAGCCATTAATCGAGTAAACCAGTTCATCCAGAGCCCCGTGGTTCTCACCAGCTCTGGCTCTCAGGGTATAATCGCCCTGGATCATTGCGTCGAGCAAATTACTTAAACTGCGAAATTGATAAGCTGATTTTTGATGGATTTGTGCATTGGTATAAGCAACGACAAAACCGCCAATCGGCGCTACTAACAGGATCAGATAAATCGATATTTCGGCATAAATCATCACCCACAGCAAAAGTAACAACAGAGGAACAGAAGCGCAAAGGGACAGGCGGGTTAGTTGATATTCGAAAGATTTTCTTTTTTGCATAAAACCAGAGGCCTATGAGCAGGAAATAAGAATATGCGAACGCTTAACTGGCAATCATCAATAGTTTTATAATTTTAGTCAATAAACGAAAACCACGAATTTGTTGTTAACCATTCACTTTGGCCGGCGTTGGCCCACTTTGTTATTTATTAATTGATTGACACTCTTCTTCTTTGAGTTTTTCCAAACGTCGGTAAAATGCACTCCGACTCAATCCTAAAGAATCAGCAGCACTTAAAGCGTTTCCATCAAAGTAAGCTAGCCGCTGTTGCACGACTTCCAACTCAATGGAAGCCAGGGTTCTCAGTTCGGATGAATTAGATTCTAACGTGCCGGACTCAAATGAGTTGTGTTTCTCAGTGTGAGTTTGTTGTACAGCAATCCCCAACTCACTAACCCCAATGGAATCACCTTGACACAAAATCTGTGCTCTTTCCATCACATGCCCTAATTCTCTAACATTGCCTGGCCATGAGTATGACTGAAGAACTTTTGCGGCCTCATTGCTAATAATTAATACCGGCTGTGCGTATTTGTCGGCAACTTGTCGCAAAAAATCATTCGCTAATGGAAGAATATCTTCGATTCTTTCCCTCAGCGGCGGTATCTCAATTTCAATGGTGTTTATTCGATAAAGTAGATCTTTTCGAAACTCGCCATTATTAACCATCTCGTCAAGTGTCGCATTAGTCGCAGTCACTAATCGAATGTTGACTGTTTGAGTTTTACTGGAGCCCACTTTTTCAAATTGACTCTCTTCTAACACTCGCAATAATTTTCCCTGCTGCGAATAAGGGGTATTGGCAATTTCATCGAGGAATAATGTTCCCCGGTCAGCCAATTCGAAACGGCCGATGCGAGTCGACTTAGCATCAGTGAAAGCGCCTTTAAGATGACCAAACATTTCACTCTCGAACAAAGATTCGGTTACCGCTCCCATATTAACCGAAACCAATGATTCGCTTTTACGCATTGATTGACTATGAATGTACCGAGCAAATAAACTTTTGCCTGTTCCATTTTCTCCAGTCAACAAAACACTCACGTCGCTTTTCGCAACCTGGTTAACTAGTGTCATCACATCACGCATGCGCTTCGACTCAGCGATAACTTCACCTGATTTTTCAACTTGCTCACGTAACAACAGGTTTTGCTGGGTTAATTTCTGCGAGCGTTTCTGACTGTTAACCAGCTTAATCTGGTTACTGATAATGGCCAATAACCGATCATTTTCCCACGGCTTTTGAACAAAATCATTGGCGCCCATTTGCATTGTGCTTACCGCAACTTCAATTGTTCCCCACCCCGTCATCACAACAATTGGAATCAATTCATCAAGTTTACGAATTGCCTCAATCATTTTAATGCCTTCGTCGCCAGAAGTAGTATCTCGCGAATAATTTAAATCCATTAAGATAAGATCAAAATCCTGACGATTAATCGCCGCCAGCGCCGAGGTTGGCGTTTCAGCGCTAACCACGGAAAAACCTTCCGCTTTTAATAGCATTTCTAACGCGGAAAGCACGCCGGAATCATCATCGACAATTAAAATATTTTGAGACATTAAATAAGGTTCCTGATAAGTCAGGCGGCCACGCGATTGATGCGGCTGCCTGTGTATCATTTTAGAGAGCGAATTTACCGTTTACAATACTAACTGCAGCATAATTGAAAACAATACTAAAAGTATCAGATCATTCGTATCTTAGTGCATCACTTGGTTCTAAAGCCAGAGTTCTTCTGGTTGGTAAGTAGGTTGAGATAATCACAACACTACCGATAATTGCGATCATGACAGCCGCAATTGCAACCACAGAACTGTTACCGGTTGCCAGCAGTCGAGAAAGGGCAAAGCCTAACGATCCGCCAGCTAGCAAGCCTGGGATCCCGCCCCACAACAGCTGCTTGATGCCGCTATTTAGAAAATCCATTATCACTCGCTTTTCATCTGCGCCGAGTGCTCGCTTAACGCCAATCTCCTGCGTTCTTTGAACAACAGTATTAGACATAACACCATAAATTCCACTAGACGCCAATACCACCGCCACGATTGCAAAAATCAAAAATATTTTACTCGCAAAGCCAATCCCAGCAGTATTTCTATCAATTATTTCCTGGTATGTCTTGATTAAAAACGCAGGTACATCTGGGTCGATTGATTCTAACGTGTTACGCAATGTTCCTGTGGTCACGGCCGGTGCAGCTTTCATCTCCATCGCGACGGTAAGACCTCTTCGTGACGACTGCATAAGCGGTCGGAAAATACTCGGCGTACCCGCATTTGGAGAAAATGACTGACCTTGAATGGTATGTTCAACCACCCCAACAATAGTTAACCAGCGAGGTTTGTCGCCGTCAATTTCGGCAATTCGAACTCTTTTTCCAAGCGGAGATTCTTCGCCGAAATGCTTCTTCACAAAACTTTCCGTTACGATAACCGTGCGCTTTTCTGAGCCTTCATCAAGGTTTTCAAAATAACGCCCGCTTCTTAACTCAACGCCAAGTTTCGCTAGCGTCCCAGGCATTATCGCGATGTAGTTAGCCCGTGGATAGCTCGACTCGTCGGCATATTCTTTTCCCTCGATAGCAACAGTCGGACTCCAGGTGTAATCGCCAGGAAGCGAGCTAGTGATTGCAACATTACCGACACCAACATTATTTTCAAGACGCGATTGTAATGACTTAACAAATTGAACACGCTTTTCATGAGTATTATAAGTTGCCTGTGGTAACCTGATTTCAGCCGCCAAAATATTATCCACTTTGGCGCCATAGTCGGCATTAGCCGCAATGTAGGTTCCAACCACCATCACCGACGCTGCAATCAAAACCGTCATTGTCAGAAAAACTTCGCTAATAACTAACAGTCGATTAAGTCGACCTGCTTTTTTCCCCGCAGCGCCACGCGTACCATCGCGCAATACAGCGTTAAAGTCGGTGCCCGTATTCTTCCATGCGGGAAATACGCCGGTCATTAAAATAGTGCTTACAACAAATGCGAAAAAGATCTTCAAGGTGAAACTATCGACGCCAAATTTCCACCAGAAAAATGGTTTGTCGCCGGTAAAAGTGTTGGTAATCGATTCGGTCACTTCAAGTCCCCAGGCAGCCACCAATAATCCGATAACTCCACCAACCGTACAAATAATAGTACTTTCCCATAGCATCTGGCCGATTAATCGCGCTCTTGGCGCTCCAAGGGCAACTCTTATCGCAGTTTCCTTATTTCTTTCTACGGCCCTTGAAAGTAATAAATTGCTCACATTAATCGACGCCAGTAACAAGAGTAAAATAGTCACAACATACATTGAGAAAAGGAATACGCTACCGCCATTCCCCATGGTAGACATTGGAAAAGTCGTCGCAAATGCACCGATACCATTATTGGTCTTAGGAAATTTTTCCTCAATCCGTTTCATTACTACGTCAATTTCACGATTAACCTGATCAAGATCGATACCATCGCCCAGATGCGCCAATACAGAACAACTTTCACCGTCACCGCGCGCTACTTTTGTTGGGTCTTCCTGTAAAGGCACCCACAGTTCTGAGTTTCTTGGAAAGAAATATCCCTCTGGCATTACACCAATAATACGCGCACTTTTACCATTAACTCGAACAATTTGATCAAGCACTTCTGGATCACCACCATACATATTTTTCCAGATGTCATAACCGATAATGACGACATTTTCTGCACCGGTATGGTTTTCAGCCTGAGTAAATTCTCGACCTAAAATAGGTTTGGTGCGTGTCATGTGAAACACATTCGGTTCAATTTTAGTCGCGTTATATCGTCTCGCACCGTCGTGCCCGGAAACATTGATGCTAGTTTCGGCATATGCCGCAATTTCGCTAAATGATTTTACGTTATTTTTAATTTCATAATAATCGTGCGGATCCAGGTTGCCGCCGTTAAGTAAAAGACCATTTCTGACCTGATCAATGACAACTAAAGATTCGCTATCTTCGAAAGGCAACGGCTTGTACGCCATCGTGTTAAGAAATGAGAAAAGATAAACACTTAAGCCAATTCCCACAGCCATGACCAAAGTAGTCAAAGCTGTAAATCCAGGTCTTTTCGAAAGTAGCCTTAACGCATATTTTAAATCTTGAATAGTCATCATAATCAATTAATCCTAAGCTGCGACGATCTGGGAGGACGAAGGTTTATCAGAAACAATTTGGCCATCCAGAATATCAATATTTCGATCAGCTCTTTGCGCCGATCTCGGATCATGAGTCACCATGCAGATAGTTGCTCCTTCAGCATGTAACTGCTCTAACAACTGCATCACTGCTTCGGCATTTTTAGAATCCAGATTTCCGGTTGGTTCGTCAGCTAGAATAATCGAAGGATCACCGGCAATGGCGCGGGCAACAGCAACACGCTGTTGTTGTCCACCGGAAAGTTGTGATGGAAAATGTTTGAGACGATGCGCCATATCAACCCTTTCCAATGCTTTCCTGACCATTTTTTGGCGTTGACTTTTATTCAAGTCCTCTCGATAGGTCAATGGCAGTTCCACGTTTTCTTCGACATCCAGATCACTGATCAAATTGAAGGATTGAAAGATAAAACCGATTTCTTTATTGCGAATTTTTGCGCGCTCTTTTTTAGAAATATTTGAAACATTATGGCCCGATAATTGATAGCTTCCACCAGACGCAGTATCGAGCAAACCTAGCAACGAAAGCAGTGTTGATTTACCACATCCAGACGGCCCTGAAATAGAAACATATTCTCCTTTTTCAATGGCCAGAGAGATATTGCTTAACGCGTGCGTTTCAATTTCTTCTGTATAAAAAACTTTCTGAATATCCTCTAGCTTAATTAAAATAGTTCCCATTGGTTATTACCCTCGGTTAATATAAATTTATCCTTACTTTCCTCTTAAAAGTGGTCACTCATCCTTAAAAGCTCAATCCAAAATACAGTTTGATAACCATCGTCACTGCTCTTAACGCGCTATGGTTAATTGGCGAACGAATTACTTCGGTTTTACTAGAGCGAAGCAGATACCATGCCAAATTCATAAGCAGCTGTTTTTAAATAACAATTTTTATTTTTGCAAGGTTCTCCTCATTTAAATATCTCAAACATGGGAAAATAGGAAATTTCCGCCTTCCCGAAAACGGGAAAATATTTAACTAATTGTCAGGATTGAGAAATATATAGAATTTCAAAATGTTGCAAATTGATAAAATTGAAATTATTCCAATATCGGTAATGATTTTTATGCCGATTAACATTGAAATTTGAGATATCAAGTTAACAAGGCAAGGCGAAGATTCGAGCGACTTTGTTTTGTTAAAGGAATCTATATGAAAAATATTAGCGCTAAGGAATTGATGGCCATTATCAACAATGTTGCTGGCATTGCCACTTTGAGTGTGGAAGGCCAGTATCTGGACGTCAATCAAGCATTTTGTGACATTACCGGGTATCTCGAAGACGAGTTGGTCGGAATGAACTTTAGCGATATTACTGTCGCCGATGATATCGAACAAGTGAATCAGCACATCAACTCACTCAAAGCAGGAAAGTCGCGTAATGCGATAATGGAAAAAAGATACATCAGCAAAAGTGGCGAGATAAAATGGATTGTACTTTCTTCAACTTTAGTGAAAAAACCACAACCGCGGAAAGAGTCACAAAAAGACACACACTATATTGTTTCCATTATTCAAGACATCAGTGCACAAAAAAAACTGGAAGAAGAAAACAGGCTGGCAGAAGTCGCGTTCAGGCACAGCGGCGATGGCATTTTAATCACTGACGCGCAACATACAATTATCCGAACTAACACCGCATTTACTAAAATTTCCGGCTTTTGTAAAAGTGACATTATTGGTAGAAAACCTTTTCTACTACGCTCGGGAGAGCACGATAATTCTTTTTATAATCAAATCTGGAAGACACTTGAACTCGAAGGAATCTGGCAAGGCGAAATATGTTATCGACACAAAAATGGTTCTTTGTTTTATGTTTGGGAAACCATATCAGCGGTGACCAATGCAGCCGATGACGTAACCAACTACGTGAGTATTTTAGCCGACATGACCGAAATGCGTCGGCGTCAAAAGACCCTTGGCGAGTTAGCAAATTACGATGCGCTTACTGAATTACCAAATCGTTACTATTTTGAAGCCAACCTCACGCAGGCAATGGAAATGGCAAAACGTCGCGGGGATAAAGTCGGCTTACTATTTATCGATCTGGATAAATTTAAACCTATTAACGACCAGTATGGTCACAAGGCTGGTGACAATCTGTTAATTGAAGTCGGGCACCGTTTATCAGATATTGTTCGTAAAGAGGATACGGCGGCTCGCATCGGCGGTGATGAATTCGTGATCTTGATGCCCAAAATCAGCAATGAAAAAGATATCAGGCAAACTGCTGAGCGTATTCAAGAGTCCTTTAAACCACCTATTTATATCACTGAAAGTAAAACAGTGACAATTTCAGCAAGCATTGGAGTGAGTATCTACCCAGATGATCTCGTTGCACTCAATCCGAAGAATCAACAATTTGATAATGAGCCCGACATTCTGGAGTTAGCTGATCTAGCCATGTATAAAGCCAAACAAACCGCTCGAGGGATCTGCTTTTTTGATCAACTTAATCAAACGTCAAATAAAACATCAAATGCAACAGCAAAATCCTAGTTCATGATATAATCCGCCCGATTGCGGTATAATAATATTGCATATGCACTAATTTTTACTTGACTTTTACTCATTTTCAAATGAGAATTCTTCTCATTCTTGAACGAGCGATTTAAAACCATGGCCAACATTGCCCTAGAAAACGTACTCAGTGTTCACCACTGGAATGACAAACTCTTCAGTTTCAGAACAACCCGCGACCAAGCTTTAAGATTTCGCAACGGCGAATTTGTGATGGTTGGTCTTCCTGGTGAGAAAAAGCCTATCCTCAGGGCCTACAGCATTGCCAGCCCTAATTACGAAGAGCATCTTGAGTTTTTCAGCATTAAAGTTCCCAACGGAAAACTCACTTCCCGTTTGCAACACATTCAGCCAGGCGACGAAATTTACGTGAGCCGAAAGCCTACAGGCACTCTCGTTGCCGACGATCTCAAACCCGGTAAGCACTTATACCTACTCGCCACCGGGACTGGTTTAGCGCCATTTATGAGTATTATTTTTGATCTGGACATTTATGACAAGTTCGAAAAGATAGTCGTGTTTCACGGAGTCAGAAAGGTCTCTGATCTTGCTTATCGCGAACTCTTGGAAGAGCAGCTAAAGGATAATCCTTATATCGGCGAACTCGTACGCGATAAACTCATTTATTATCCATCGGTTACTCAGGAACCATTTGTTAATCAAGGCCGAGTGACAGACTTGATAAGAAGTGGGAAGCTCGCTGCTGACATCGGCTTACCGCCTATCAATCCAGAAACAGACCGAGCAATGTTATGCGGCAGCCCGGCGATGTTAGAAGAAACCCAGGAAGTGCTGAATGAGTTAGGATTTAATATTAGTGCTCATATGGGTGTTCAGGGTGACTATGTGATTGAGCGAGCATTTGTTGAAAGTTAGTCTGATCTCTAAAAAATAAAAGTTGGACCGAATAATATTTAAGAAATTAAGACCCTGTAGATAATTTTGGCTCGGCTTGGTTTTGCACTGACACATATCAACCTCTCCCTAGCCCTCTCCTTCCAGGAGAGGGGACCGAATTACTATCGATGATAGTGAGCTGCCGCCTGGAGAAGCATCAAAACTCGTTAAAGTTAATTTTCAAGACGATTAGTTTGAACACAGTTCATTATTAGTCATCATCTGTTCTAATATCATCCAAGCACCTAAAATACTTGTCCGACAATTAAATAAAGAAAAGGAATTTTAATTTTATTCCAATTATCAGCGACGTATATAGTCATGCCAATAGGTCCAAGAAAGAGGCATAACTATCCTCTAAAAGGCTCATCACCAAAAGCAATTGAAATTGTCCAAATACTTCCGACTAATGAGAATAATATTCCAAACGCGAAGATGAATAAAATGGGACTTTCAGTTAAGAACATCTATTTCGATTTTTCTCTCTCAGAACTATCATAATCCGCCAATAACTTCTTAGCCTTCTCCAATTCTTTTTGAGTCAACTTCTGATAGCCGCGCGTATAGTCCCAACCATAACCCCAACGAAAATCAGTAGGCCAATAGGGAGAGCCTCCCACTCGAACGCCTGCTAGCATCAGCTTGGCAATGGTTTTCTCTCCCACTTGTTCAACACAAACCTTCAATGCCTTATCTGCTTGCAATCGCTCTTCATAAGTTCCTCCCATCCAATAAGCTTTATCGTGAGCAACGCAGCAAGATAACCACAACTGCTTTTGCTTCAAGGTGCCATCGGGAAATGAAGAGCAACCATCACTGGTAAATGGCTTTAATTCATCTTTCGAGTTCGCAAGCGCTACTAGCGAAAACAAACTTAATATCATAAAAGGCAGAAGCAACCTTTTCATCAATTACCTGACCTTTAATTGCGAGTCAGAACATTTTGGTCAGTGTGTTCAAATGATCGTCCATAGACTTCAACTGCCGCCACCTGAGAGTAGCTCAATTCATTCCCATTCACGGACATGGAAAATTGATAACCTTTAGTCGATGCATTCTTTTGCATAAAGGGCGACTCGACAATTCCCCAATCAGCATTCCCATTACCAGCTTTTACTGCAAACTGGCTGGCATCGTTTTCCTGAGTGACAGTACCGCCGGCAACAACCGCAATTCCCCGAGGAATAGCAAAGGATTTAATCAAGGTTTGGCCTTCGCTATCCCATGAGTAATACCCTGTTTCATTGTGAATCATCTTGCCATCAGATTTACGTATAACCACCTGATGATACTTTAACACTACCAAACATTGTTCCTCAGCATTATCAAGATCACGTGCTGGCTCGAAAGTTAAAGTCTCTTGATAGAAGTTGGTTTCTTCTCCATCATCTTCAGGTGCAACGTCCACACCTTTACCACCTTCCCAAACACCAATTAGTTGTTTCAGTGGGCCATAGTCAATGTCTTTCAGATTTGCATTACTATTCATAGATTGTTACTCGTCAAAAAGCACTTTGTGTTCTAGTTTGATAACAAGACCAAACACAAAGCGTCGTTAATCCTAAAAATGGGTATATGACCAAAGTATAGCATCGGATTATCAATCCCCAAACGCCCACTAATACAGATAGAATTCTGCTATCCGGGCAATAGATTTAATGGTTTCATTTGAGGCCAATTTTCCCATCCCCCCAAGATTGGCTTTAAACCGAAATCGATCATTTAAAAAAGAACACAAGATATTAATCGGCCTTATCGGGCCAGTGCCAAGGCGGTTTATCCAATATTCCTTGCCCCGGAACGATTGTTTGGCCAAGTTCTTTTCCAAGAACCACGGAGTTACAATCGTCAGACTGCTCCAGTGCCTGAATCAAACGATTGGCGTGGGAAATCACCCACACCTGCGTGTTATCAGCGCATCGTAAAATTAGCCTGGCAAGAGCGGGCAAAAGATCTGGGTGCAAACTGGTTTCAGGTTCGTTTAGTACCATTAAAGACGGCGCTCTCGGTGTTAACAAAGCCGCTATCCACAAAATAAACCGCAAAGTTCCATCAGACAATTCACCACCAGTTAATGGCCGCAGCAATCCATGCTGCCGAAACTCCAGTGAAAACCTGCCATCATCATGTCTGATAATATTCAGCTTCGCCCCGGGAAACGCATCACTAATGGTTTCATCCAACGCCTCTGCATCACCGATTTCTCGTATGGTTTGCAACGCCGCGGCCAGATCACTTCCATCGTTACTCAATACTGGTGTTCGGGTTCCCAACTGTGGTTGTCGCGCAGGGGCATCTTTATCGGTGCGAAAGTGATCGTAAAATCGCCAACTTCGAATCATATCTCGCATTTGTAAAACTTCAGGCGAACGCGCTGGATCAATCATCTGATCGAAAAGACTAAAATAACTGGGCAAATACTTTTCCACAACTTGCCAGCTTCTTTGTTCTCTGACTTTAATAATGGCTTCGTTTCTTTCGACTAAACCGCCTGCTGGTCGATAAAAATTGCCAGCCCAAATATATTCTCTTTTTATTTCTGGATCGAAAGAAAACGAAGAAGAGGAAGGCGTGGGTAACCCCATTGAAATTGAATATCCAAAATCTTCACTCGAAAACCCCATCTTTAACCGCTTGGCATATTTTAGAGGACCACCCTCAACGGCAACTTCACCCGATTTCATCCTTTTCGAAATGGTTTCAGGCCCGGCCCAGTATGTGGAATCCAGTCCACCTTCTCTCGCCAGTGATTGGATAACTCCGCCCTGTGCCGTATCAGCTAATAGTCGTAGTGCTTTGTACAAGTTAGACTTACCGCTGCCATTGGCACCGGTTATGACGTTTAATCGACCGAGGGGGATAACCAGGTCAAGGATAGAACGGTAATTTTGGATAGCAAGTGCGGTTAACATTCCGTATTAATTCTTTGTTGTTGATTGAATAACTAGCTCGAATGGTCAATCACAATTTTCCATTTGCCGTCAATTTTCTTCCACAAAAGCGTGTAGAATCCACTCGGGTTATCGGTTTTACGCTTCAACGACCATTTCCCTAAAACAAATGCACTATCTGATTGAACTTCAACACTGAGAATATCAAATTTTAATTCTCCCATTGCGGCTTTGTCATGGTAAGTTTTTTTATAATTATCCAGGGTTGCTTGCCAACCATATTTAATACCATTTTTTCCGACAAATTTTAATTGCTCAGACTGCCAATAAGCCTGCATAAAACTCTCCAGATTTCCCTCATTCCATGCACTCTCTTGTTGCCGCATAATATCCTGGATAATTATTTTTTCATCTGCATTAGTTGCTACAACATTAAATGAAAGCAGCACAGACAAAACTAACAGTATTTTTCTCATCGATTATCCTTTGATTTTTTTTGAACGATGTTTGTCAGGCCGGCGAGATCAAAATCAGACCAAAAGGGAACTTCCACGGGCGCGAAAAAACAACGCCCATTTGAAAAATTATGCCGCCTCGACATCAACTGCGACAACTTTATACTCAGGGCACAAAGTCTCACTATCGCATTCACTACTGGTGATGTTATTGACCATAAACTCGGGAAAGTGGAATGTTGTATATAAAATTCCTGGCTTAACCTTTTTGCTGATTTGTGCTTTCAGCTTCACTTCGCCACGCGCCGAAAATAAGCGAACGTGTTGCTCGCTTTTAAGATTTTTTTGTTGGGCATCTTTGGGGTTAATTAACAAAATATCTTCGCCTACAATGTCTCGGTTTCCGGTTCGCCGAGTCATGGTTCCGGCATTGTAATGCTCTAGATTACGTGAAGTGGTCAATATAAATGGATATTCTTCAGCGTGAGATTTAACTTCGTTAGTTTCTCGCCAGTCAAAATAATGGAATTTCCCCAGGCCTCGTTTAAATGACTCTGAGTGAAGTATTTGCGTATCAGTCCCGTCAGGTAAAACCGGCCACTGTTTACCAGAATCTCCCAGCTCATCCCATTTTACTCCGGCAAAGAAAGGAACTATTTGAGAAATTTCCTGCAACATGACCGCGGGATCATAATCTGCTTGTTGGTAACCCATTGCTCGCATTATATCGACAACAATCTGACCATCAGATTTAGCGCCTCCAACCGGAGAAACAACTTGCCTTACTGCCTGGATACGTCGTTCGCCATTAGTGAAAGTGCCTGATTTTTCCAGGAAAGAAGCACCCGGCAAAACGACATCGGCAAGCTTGGCTGTTTCGCTTAAGAAAATTTCCTGAACCACGAGAAAATCCAGTTTACTTAAACTGTCGATAACATAATGATGATTTGGATCCGATTGCGCGATATCTTCGCCCATAATCCACAATGCTTTTAGTTTTCCTTCTTGGGCCGCCTGATACATTTGCGGAATTTTGTAACCAATCTCAGTAGGTACCTCTACACCATATTTTTCGCGATAATAGTCCTGGTTGGCTTGCACATTCACGGGAAAATAGCCAGCCCCCTGATGTGGTTGGCATCCCATATCAGCGGCACCTTGCACGTTATTTTGTCCGCGCAAAGGGTTCACCCCGACGCCGCGTCTGCCAATATTACCGGTCATCATCGCCAAATCAGCGATACTCATTACCGTGTGAGATCCTTGTGAGTGTTCAGTGACGCCTAAACCATGAAAGCTCATTGCAGCTTCTGATCTGGCGTAAGCTTCTGCAGCCTGTTTAACGAGTTCTCGATCAACCCCGGATACCTGTTCCAGGTGAGCAATATCAAGTGCTTTAATTGCCGCAACATAATCGCTCCAGCCTTCGCTTCTATTTTCGATAAACGACTGATCAACTAACCCCGCTTCAATAATGAAGTACGCCATCATGTTTAAAACAGCGACATTCGTTCCCGGCCTTAATTGCAAATGATAGGTGGCGTATCTGGCGATTTCTGTTTCTACCGGATCAATGACAATCGAGGTAACGCCTTTCATTAGCTTCTGCTTTATTTTCGCGCCAGTCACCGGATGCGCAGCGATCGGATTTGCGCCAATAACCATAATTAATTTGGTGTAGTCTAAGTCTTCAACAGAATTGGTCGCTGCCCCGGTACCGAAAGCCTGTTGCATACCATACGCGGTCGGTGAGTGACAAACTCGAGCACAGCTATCAATATTATTCGTACCAATCACAACCCGCATAAATTTTTGCATCAGATAGTTTTCTTCATTGGTACACCGTGCTGAAGAAATTCCTGCAATGGCATCAGGACCATACTCGCTTTTCGTCAAATTAAAGCGGTCAGCAATCACTTGATAGGCTTCTTGCCAGGATACTTCGACCAATTGCCCGTTTTTGCGAACAAGCGGCGATGTTAAACGGTCAGGATGATTGTAAAACCGCCATGCATAACGGCCTTTCAAACAGGTATGGCCCGCGTTAACTTTCGCGTCATTCGGCGCACGAATAGAAAGAATTTCATTATTTTTAACAGACACTTCTAAGTTGCAGCCGACACCGCAATAAGAACAAATCGTTCGAATCTTTTCTTGTGCCTGAACCGACTTACTTTGAAATACGTCACTAATCGCAGCAGTCGGGCAAGTTTGTGCGCAAGCGCCACAGGAAACACAGGCAGAGTCATCAAAAGATAAATCAGCTCCCTTAATTATTTTACTGTCAAAACCTCGACCCTGAACGCCTAGAACAAACTCTCCCTGAATTTCATCACAAGCTCGAACACAACGGTAACAATTAATACATTTTGATAAATCACTGCGCATGTATGGGTGAGATTCGTCTTTGTCATAATGGCTATGATCAGCCGCGTTTTTGTAGCGCACTTCTCTGATACCAACTTCAGCCGCCACATCTTGTAGCTCACAATTTCCGTTAGACTCGCAAGTCAAACAATCAAGCGGGTGATCGGTTAATACGAGTTCTATTATATTTTTTCGTAGTTTCTGAATAGATGGTGATTGCGTTTGAATGTGCATGCCTTCGCTAATGGGAGTATGGCAGGACGCCATGGTTTTAGTCGGACCATCTGCTTTTAACGCGACATCGACAGAACACACTCGGCATGCACCGTAGGATTCCATTCGAGAATCATCACATAAGGTAGGTATCGAAAAATGATTGCGTTTAGCAAACTGAAGTATCGACTCGCCCTTCTGTATTTTAAATGGCTGACCATTAATAAATGCAATTTTGTTTAATGTCGGATTCTTTGTCATGGCTACGCCTCCACCACATCAATTCTGTTCAGTGACTGTGGTTCAAATAAAGTTTCCATTTCGGGCAAGAAATACTGTAGTGCGTTTTTCACCGGCAACGGAACACCACCACCTAATGCACAAAGTGAACCTTTCTCCATAGTTTCCAATAAATCATCTAGCAATTGCTTATCTAATTGAATTTCGCCTTTAAGGGCATCTCGAAACATTTCTTTGCCTCTTGTAGCACCTAGCCGACAAGGGAAACATTTGCCACAGGATTCTGCCGCAGTAAAATCAAACAAGTGATAAATGTATTCCGCAATATTTTGAGACTCAGGAATACCGATAATACTCGCATGTCCTAATAAAAAGCCTTGTTCCTGAAAAGATTCAAAATCAATGGTGAGTTCATTGATTTTTTCCACTGGAACTAACCCACCCAAAGGCCCGCCAATATGAAGTGCTTTAACCGGTTTACTAAACCCGCCGGCCAAATCGATAATAGTCGACAGCTTTTCACTCATTGCCACTTCGTAAATTCCAGGACGATTAAAACAACTATCAAGTGACAACAGTTTTGAACCAGTTGAGCGGCCATTGCCCAATGCAGCAAATGCTTGTGCCGAATTTTCTAAAATCCAGTGTATCGCCGCAAAAGTTTCAACATTATTTAAAATAGTCGGTTTACCAAACAAACCTTTAACTGTTGGAAAAGGCGGCCTTACTGAAACCACCGGTCGATTACCTTCGATAGAACGCAACAAAGCAGTTTCTTCACCACAAATGTAGGCGCCTGCGCCCCGGATAATTTTAAACTGAAAGTCAAAATCAATTTCCGCAAGCAAATCGAGGGATTCAAATTCTTCAATCGCCTTCTGAGTTTCAGAAACTGATAAAGGATATTCATCGCGGATATATAATACGCCCCATTGTGCGCCTGCTAAATATCCGGCAACCAGCATCCCAAAAAGTACAGCATGGGGTCTTTGTTCTAATAAATAGCGATCACTAAATGCGCCGGGATCGCCTTCATCGGCATTGCAAACAATATATTTTTGATCGGAATTTTCATTAGCACACGATTGCCATTTTATTCCCGTAGGAAAGCCGGCACCGCCCCGGCCTCGCAATCCAGAATCAATAATTTCCTGTAAAATTTGCGACTGATTTTTTTCTGAAGTTAATCTTGAGAATAAGTGGTAATAGCCGCTGTAATCATTAATTTCTTCGGTCAACAATGGCTTTTCTAAAGCACACTCAACGAGATAATTTTCGCCGCTATCTTGCGCCCCTTCCAAAATGTTATCGAGGCGATGAATATCTTCACCTGAATAATTGTTACCATTAATTTGAAAAGACGCGTTTTCGTGACAACGACCTAAACAAGTCACATGCCCGATTTCATCACTGTCAAAATGGGCTAACAGTCTGTGTTTGACCTTATCTTGAGTCTCTGCGCACAAGCAAGAAGATCCATTGCATAAATAAGCTTTCTTGTCAGCATTCTCGCCCAGAATAAAATCGTAAGCGGTAGATGCACCATAAACACTAGATTCGCCTATTTTAAAGTCTCTGGCTATTTTTTTAAGATGTACCGGATCGCCCTTTGCTTGAACCAGGGTTTCAAACAAATTGTCTTTTAGGCCTTTTCGGCGAGATAAACTTGACAGGTTTTCTGACATTACGTGCATCCTGATGGTGAGGAAAAACCTCACGGTTTACATGAGTTATCACTCAATTATTGTTTTTATTTTTCTGCTGATTGATATTGTTTACTATCTTTATCAGCAATCGGTAAAGCCTTTGAAAGATGGCCTGTGAAAGACACTCAATCCAATGGCTCGCGGCAAACAACCTTGTTTTTATCTGCAGTATACAAGTTAAAACTCTGGTCTTTGGCAAATCCAATCAGTGCGACATTAAATTGATTGGCAGCTTGTATCGCCAAATTGCTGGGAGCCCCCAACGCTACAATCGTCGAATAGCCAGCCATTATTGCCTTTTGCACCAATTCAAAACCGATTCTGCCTGATAGCAACAATAACCCAGCCTGATTGAGGTCATTAGCCAACAATTCGTGGCCTATCAGTTTGTCTAAGGCGTTATGTCGACCAACATCTTCGAAAAAAGGCGTCTTAGACAAGATTAACTCGCCTTGCTTCTCATAGACTAACCCTGCCGCATGAACACCGCCTGTTTGCGAGAACAAAGGTTGTTCAGCAAGTAGCGCCTTTAGCCTTCGAATCAAACCGTTATCGATTTTTGATTTGATCGGCTTCAATGCTCTGGATTGCTTTAATTCTAACGCCTGCAGACTTGTTTTGCCACATAAACCACAGCCGGAATAACTCGCATAACTTCGGCCAAACCGAGACCACTCGATCGAAATATCCTCTGCTAAAATCACCTCTTGCTGGTTAATCTGGCGTTCACCTTCATGGAGTTGTGACTCCAACCGTTCAACATCATCAGAATTTTCTATTATTCCTTCGCTAAATAACAAACCATAAACCAGCTCTTTATCATGGCCTGGAGTACGCATGGTTAAGCTAAATATCTCACTTTTATTATTCTGCACTAGACTAATTTGCAGCGGTTCTTCCACGGCAATAGGATCAGACTCTAACTGCATTAATTGGGCTTTAACCTTGAATCGGTTAACTTCAACCTGGCTTTTCGACATCTTAAGAATTCGAGAATAGAAATTTGATTTAAAGAGAATATATCAACAATTGACTGTTTTCGCCCGCTATTCAATCTAAGATAACCGGGTCGATCACTTTATTTTCATTTCCACTGAATAGACGGCTTAGTTGAATTTGAAGGCATGAGCGAATTTCTCATTGTTATTCCACTTCAAGCAATTAACAAAAGCCAGGAATAAATAGCGCAATGAGTCGTTACTCTCATCAACTTACAACGGGATTTCCATAGCAAACTAAAAAAGCTCGAATTCACTAAATATGAAGCGATTTGCTCCGAATTACCGCTATTTTCACATTAAACAGGTATGATCTTGAAAAATTTTTCTAGAGCAAACTCATTAGATTAAGTTATCCTGAATAATTACTTGGGCATTCCAACTTCAGCATCGATTGCCATTAAATCGTTTTTTTATGAAAACTGTACTATCAAAATCAAATAGGGGCTATGCATGTCAGAACTAACTAGCAGTATCAAACCTAGCAGTGGCGCTTTGGTCAAAATTATCGTCGCGATTGTTTTTATCCTTGCGTTGATAATCGGACTTTTCAATTCATTCTTTTATGCAGAACCTGGCTATATCTATCATGTTCGAACTTTGTTTGGAAAAGAAGAAGTAGTCACCGAAGTCGGCTATAAGTTTTATCCTTTTGGGCGTTACAATTCCTGGAAAAGAGCTATGACAGTTCAGGCACTTCAAGGATCCAGTGGTAATGCGATTCGCGCTGAAAAAGACTCAGACAATACTTCTGCCAGCCTGCCTCCGATGAGTATCATGTTTCTTGACCAGGTGGATGCTCATGCCGAAGCAACCGTGCGATTTGCCATTCCATCTGATTCTGAATCATTCCTTAAACTCGCTCATGAATATCGTTCCCCGGAAAATTTACTTCGCACTGCTTTAATGCCTGCTTTCAAAGAAACACTACAGGCCAACGCATCTTTAATGAGCGCCGAAGAATATTATTCTGGTGGCCGCACTCAATTTAACTCTGAATTTGAAAACCAGATGAGTAACGGCATTTTCCTGGTAAAACGCGAAGAAGTTCAGGTGAGATCAGCGAAACAAGCCAAATCATCGGCAAATGCCTCATTGGGTACCCAGCAAGAGCAGTATGGTGAAGATTCAAAAACAGTTTTTGTGGTTCAGAAAGTCTTGGACGATGATGGTTTACCAAAGCGTAAAACTCAGCGTTTTATCAACTACGGCATTACTGTTGTTTCAGCTCTGGTCACAGATATGCGACCCAATCAAAAATTTGTTGAGCGTATGCAACTCAAACAAAAAGCCTCGGCAGACAGAGCCATCGCTCGAGAACAACGAGTGCAGGAAGAAGAGCAGCGTTTACTTGCCATTGCTCGCGGTGAACGCGAAGTAGCAGAACGTCAGGCGAAAGCAAAAGTAGAGCAAATTCAGAAAACTACCGAAGCAGAAACCGACAAACAGCTGGCTATAACTGCTGGCGAAAAGTTCAGAGAGCAAGCAACAATTGCCAAGGAAACTGCACAAATCAACCTGGAAAAAGCAAAAATTGAAGCCGAAACCAAACGCACTCTCGCTGAAGCCGAGGCCTATCAAAAACGTGTTATTCTTGAAGCTGATAACGCGTTAGCCCAAAAATTAGATGCCGAAATAGAAATTCAAAAGTTATGGGCTGATGCATTTTCTAAAAGAAAAGTACCGAGTACTGTTTTTGGTAGCGGCCAATCTGGCGCACCGGTTGGCAGTGACGCTGAAGTAAAAGCCTTTATGCAAATGCTGACTCTTGATGCCGCCAAACGGCTCAACTATGACCGTGATATCAATAAAAGTAGCGGTAAATAGGTAGGCGCTCCCTTGATGAGTGAGTGCTCACAGAAATTTCCATAGTGGCTTACTACAACTTCTCACTCATCAAATATTCAACATTTCAAAAAAAGGGCTATAATGCCCTTTCTTTCAACTTGGCCGACCTATCTGCAACGGGAATTCATCCAATGATGAGAACATCGATAATACTGCTATTCACATTCACTCTCATCGCTTGCAATTCACAACAAAGTTCATCTGACGCGAGTTCAGATGCTGAAACCTCAAAAGAACAGCAGAACTTGGCTCACGCCACTTCAGAAGATGACAGCAAAACGAGAGTCGGCGAAATATCTGCTCAAGAACTGATAACACAGTACACAAAATTTTCAAAAAGCTATCAACAATATGAAGTCGACGCAGATGAAAGTCGTCATTTTGCCAAACTGAAAGATATGGAGGTTATCGTATTTTTTGGATTATGGTGTCATGACAGTCAGCGAGAAGTTCCGCGCTTAATTAAATTAATCGAAGCCTCGGGTTCCCCTTTTAAATCAATTAAGCTGATTGCACTTAACACTGAAAAGGAATTACCAGACGAATATCAGGCACAATTTACGGTCACTCATACACCCACTATTTTTATCCTGCAGAACAATCAAATACTCGCTAGTGTGGTTGAAAAGCCCAAGTTAACTATTGCAAAGGATATATTAGGTCAAATTTTTCACTAATGAATCGACCTGATTATTTTCGCTATTGGCTGGTCTGAGAATAGCGAAAGTAGAAAGCAACTCACTATCATAAACCGGTACTCCCCACTCGTTATCATGATAATCAATATAAATTGAATCTTTCCCAACCCAACCACATCGTTTCACAATTAACCACCTTTTGACAAAGAGATTATTGATCCCTTTGATATTTAAGCCAAAAATATTACCATGAAAGATAAACTGCCCCTAGAGCAATAGCGCTTTTTTGGTATATACTTAGTCAGTTATTCTCACTTAAAAACGATATAAAAGATTCAAACACAGTGACTAAATCGTTCGACTTCGACGAATTTAAAAAGAAAGCGGCTGAAACCGGGCAGACGTTACAAAAAAAACTCAATTACCTTTCAGAGTCTGTTTCGCGCTCAGGGATGGAAGGCGTTACCCATTGGTTAAAATCTCACCACCAAATTGACGACCTTAAAGCCGCAATCAATGATCTTTTGGCTGCTAGTGAAGAAGAAACATTTACTTTGCTGCAAGTTCACACAACCTTTAGCAGCTTTGTTTTACCAGAGGAAGATTCAGGTCAGGCCGAATGGTATCAAACCGCCGACAGCTACCTCAAAAATTTCGAGAAATCGCTGGTAGAGGACAAAGTATTTAACGTAAAAGCGCTTCAGTCGGCATTAAATGAATTAAAATTTATCAGTCAATCAACTGATTTTCATCAAAGATACAAGATTGAAACCATTCAAGAAAAGGTGACTCAATTGTACCAGACACTGCAACAAGCCCTGAAAGACTATAAAGCGATTGAGAAAGAAAAGCTCTCGACCAAACAAGACGATGACAAGCTAAAAGCGGCAGAATTAGAAACCCGAAGAGCGGAAGCCGAAGCTAAAAAAGTGATGCTGGAAAACGTCAAAATCAAAGAGAAAAGATTAACAATTCTTGAGGAAAAAAAGCGGCGCATCGCTGAAAAAGAGCTTTTGGAAAAGCAGGCTGAGCAACAGCTCAAAGATTCGGAAATACAAGCAAAACAAGCTGAGGTAGATCGCCAGGCTAAATTACAAGATGCCTATGTCGATCTTCAATTGGAAGAAAAGTTAGCTCGTTGGGAAGTTAACGACTACGTCAATAAGCTGCGTAATAAATTGGAGAAAGATGATTTAACTGAAGCAGACAAAGCAACCTTATCTGAGCTAACAGAGTATCTGAACAACCTTGACTAAAAGTCCGGTTCAAACTAGCTCAATTGGCAATTTACCATTAGCTTTACTAGTTTTTCACCAGGAGTTTCTCACAGGCTTTCAGATATTTTTCCAACAAAGAATAAAATTCTAACAGTGCACTATTTTCAGGCATTTCATTACGTTTGAGCAAATTATCAATTTCCATGCTTGCCCGATAGAGATAAGAAAAATCTAACTCACCTGCAGATCCCTTAAGCTTATGCACTTTTCGCTCAGCCGCCGATAACTTTCCTTGTGCGAGTAAGCCTTTAATTTGATTAGCATCATCGCTGTGATTAACGCTAAACATCTCAAGTAGCTTTTTAGCGAGTTCGTTACTTTCAAACTTTTCGGCTAATGCTCTAACATCGACCAGCTTATCGGTACTTTTTATCGCGACACTATGATATTCGTCATTTTCTGATTTTTGAGAGGCCCTATCTTTTTTAGAATAATTCGGATTATCACCCAAATAAAACTCGAGCATCTTAAAAAACTTGTTGCGAATAATCGGCTTACCAATATAGTTATTCATACCATATTTCAGGCATTTTTCACGATCACCTTTCATCACATTAGCCGTCATCGCAATAATAGGTAGTTCCTGCGACGTGAAATATTGGCGAATTTTTTCTGATGCTTCGTAGCCATCCATAATCGGCATTTGCATGTCCATTAACACAAGGTCGTAACGAGACTTTAAACAGGCGTCAACCGCTCCTTGACCATTCTCAACAATCTCAACAATTGCTCCCGCTTTCTGTAGAATTTCCTTAGCAACCTGTTGATTAATTTGGTTATCTTCAGCTAATAATATTCGGCGACCAACTAGTTTCCTTCTCACACCATGAGTGTTATTTTCCTCAGGTTTAATCACAGTGAGAATATCGTAATCATTTTTAACTAAATTTAAAATTATTCCCATTTTGACCGGCTTCGGAATAAGCTGTATATCTTCTTCACTAAAAGATAGATCGGAATTATCTGCGCTGGGACGTGTTAATAGAAAGCACGGAGTTTTCGATTTTAAAGAGTTGCGAATACGACTGATAATGTCGAGTTCAGAATCATCCTCAGCTAGTTCGGTACAAGTCTTAACATTATCATCGACGAAAATATGCGACAGCTTTAACGACAACTCTTTAAATTCTTGGTCAGAGCGAATAATATCTTTCGCGCTCATGGCATTAAAGGTCAAATCAAACTTTTGTGCAAAGTGAGTCCAGCCTCTTATCTGATCGGCATTCTCAGAAACCAGTAAGATATTTGTTCCAACAAGATTATCGTTACTATGGTGATGGTCAACAACTCTATCAACATTCACCTCAAAAGAGAAACAACTCCCTCTACCGGGATCACCCGAAACATCTATCCAGCCGCCCATCAACGAAACTAATTGTTGGCAAATACTTAAACCTAATCCTGATCCGCCAAACTTTCTAGTCGTCGTGTCGTCAGCCTGGGTAAACGACCCAAAAATTAACTCTCTTTTACTGGGTTCTACGCCAATCCCCGAATCCTCAACGGAAAACAAGAGACGATTATCTTTCGGCTCTTTCACCGTCAACAACACATAACCTTCATCGGTAAATTTAATCGCGTTACCGACAAGATTAATCAGAATCTGCGAGAGCCTCAGAGCATCTCCAACCCTGCGTAATTTTACATCAGGCTCTAAATCGATATTAAAAGTTAGTTTTTTCTCGTTTAGGGGTGTGGAAAATAAATCAACAACATTATCCAGCAACTCCAACAAATCAAACTCTATCAATTCAAGCTCTAGCTTTCCTTGCTCTATTTTTGAAAAGTCCAGAATATCATTAATAATGCCTAGAAGAGAATTTGCCGAGGTTGAAATCTTGTTAACATAATCCAATTGCCTGGTATTTAATCGCGTATCTGAGAGTAAAGACAGCATCCCCATAATGCCATTCATCGGCGTTCTAATTTCATGACTGACAGTTGCCAGAAAAGCGGACTTAGCTTCATTTGCTGCTTCAGCATTTTTCGTCTTTATTGCCAGTTCTGAGTAAGCTTTTTTCAGTTCTTTTTCTGCACTTTTTCTTTGCAGCGCATCCGCAATGTGAGTAGAAACAAAGTTAAGAATATCAATTTCTCGCTCATAATATACGTAATTTTCCTCGTAACTTTGCAAAACCATAATACCCAATATAGAGGCACCTGATATCAAAGGTACACCAACCCAGTCTACGGCATAGCTTCCCAGGTGTTCAATTTCACCGGATGCTTCCAGTTTGCTAATATCTTCGCGGCTTAAATGAACTGTTTTTCTTTGTCGATAAACATAACTGGTTAAACTTTTTCCTATCGGAAGAGAGTCAGGAATATCCTTGTCAACATCATCAACAACATAATCAAAATGAAAGCAAACATTTTTCTCATCGACAAGAGCGATATAAAAACTTTTGGTATACATGAACTTTGAAATAATCTCATGTAAACGCAAATAAAGTTCTTTTTCGGTGGCGCACTGTTGAGGGGTTTCTGAAATTTTAAAAAGCGCAGTTTGCAACTCTTCAGACTCTTTCCGTTGAGAAATTTCCTTTTGAAGTAGCTCATTACTAACGGTGAGTTCCTGGGTTCGTCGAGTCACCCTTTCTTCAAGCTGCAGATTATATTCCCTTCTTTCGATGGTTGATACTATCGATTGTCCGACAAAATTGAGGAGTTCCTGATCAGAATCTGTAAAGCGAATATCCGTTTCATAAGACTGCACAGCCATCACTCCAATTGGGCCGCTAGTTCCGATAAGTGGAACACCTAGATAATATTCTGAGGGCGGACCAATCAGCAGTATTTTGTCCTGCTTTTCCATTTCATAAATCTGCGCTTTATCAACTAATATTGGGTGACCAGAAGTCAGAACATATTTACCTAAACTTTTATTACGTGTTTTTTTGGGTAGCTCTTCTAAAAATGCGTAATCATATGCATCATCAGAATCGACAAAATAGACCCAGTCCATCTCATCAGTTTCCTTGTTCCATAAAGCGATGTAAAAATTTTCTGAATAAATAATTTTTGCGATGGCCTTATGAATTTTTTCGAACAATGTGTGTAATGGAATGTCTCTGTTGGCTAAGTTTGCAATATAGTAAAGAATACTTTGAGTCGCTTCGCTCCTTTTTCGCACTACGATTTGTTGCTCTAACGTTGCATTAGCTTCAGCTAACTTGGCAGTTCTCTCTTCCACCCGGGTTTCAAGTTCTTTTTGCGCGTTAATTCGCTCTAAAGTCAAAGCGATATGGTGAGAAACAAATTCCAACAATTCTTGCTCCCACTTTCCGAGCTTAATTTTTTCATCGTAACTCTGAACTGCAAGTACGCCGATAATGGAATTTTCCACCTTTAGCGGGACACCTAACCAGTATAACGACTCTTTCCCAGTCAACTGCGTATTTTCAAAGCTAAAATCCTCTCTATTATCCGGCGTTCTGAGTATCGACTGCCCTGTATTTAAAACTTGTCCTATGGAAGTCTTTCGAATACCCTCAACAAAAATTCCCGCCGAAGTTTTTTCCTTATTTGGCTCCTCACTATCAACATAATAAACAAATTCAAGATATTGGTTTTCCTCATCATAAAGAGCAATATAAAGGTTCTTAGCGTAAATCAGGTGGGAAATAATTTTATGTAGAGAAGTATAAAGCTCTTCCATATTTCTTGTACTGGAGGCTAGATCGGTTATCTCATATAACGCCGTTTGTAATCTTTTTGAACGCTCCGTTTTTTCGATCTGCTGCTTAAGCATTTTATTAGAGTGATTTAAAGCTTCTGTTCTTTGTTCAACGAGAAATTTTAAATAATCTTTGCTGCGCTTACGCTGTAAAGCCGTGGCAACATGTTGCCCGACAAATATCATCAGCTCTTTATCATTGTCAGTAAATTGAAATTCCGGCTGATAACTTTGAAGTGTCATCACTCCAATAATACTATCTTCAATGATTAACGGAATGCCCAACCAGGAAACGGTTTCTTCCCCGATAACAGAAAACTTATTTTCGATAGAAATTCTTTTTATTTCTTCTCCCGTCGCGAGCAATGGCTTTCCTTGTGTCATCATATAGCCAGTCAAACTACCTTCGAGACTTTTAAGCGGTAAGGCGGCAATCGTTTGTAAATCATAGTCATCCACAGTATCAACGTAATAAACCATTTTTATCGACTGTGTCGAATCATCTTTCAGAGCAATGTAGAAGTTCTCACTATAAACCAGGCTACCAATAATATTATGCAGCTCTTCATAGAATGAGTTGAGCTCCATATCGGTATTGGCCAGGTTCGCAATTTGGTAAAGTACTGATTGAGTGGTTTCACTTTTCTTGCGGTGTTCAACTTCTTTTCGCAATTCATTGGTCCGTTGAAATACCATTTGTTCCAAATAAAACTTAGCCTGCTTGCGGTGCAATGTTGTAGCAATATGTTGAGAAACATATTCTAAAAGATCGCGGTGCCAAGCTTCATAAACTACATCTTCTCGGTAACTCTGTACTACAATCAGCCCGAAAGTTCTTCCTTGATCTTTTAAAGGAATGCCCAACCACGAAACCGCGGGCGTCCCATAAACAGTCAGGTTTTCCTGCTTACAAAATGCTTCATACTCCCCCGCATTTATCAGCAAAGGTTTATTCATCCTGATAACGGTAGTGGACATCGAGTTTGTATTAATTGGGGTATGCACACCAGAAAGGGGAACTTCATCTTTTTGGTCAACAAAGTATTTAAAATCTAAATACTTTTTTGACTCATCAAGAAGGGCAATGTAAAAATTTTCCGCGTAAAATAGATTACCTAAAAGCCGATGAATACTCTGATAAAACGTATCCATATCTTCTGCGCCAGATGCTAACTCGGCAATTTCGTATAAGGTACTCTTCAGCTTTTCCGCTTTGGTTTTTTCTTCAACCTGCTTCAATAATTCGAGGTTGGTATGTTCCAATTCGGCAGTCCTCAACTCAACTAGCGCTTCCAATTCTTCCTGAGAGGTTTTTCGTTGAATTGCAGTGGCGACCGGCTTGGCAATATACTCCATCAATATTTGTTCGTTTTTAGAAAAGGTTTTGTCATTAATGTAAGACTGAAGTGTCATTACACCAATAATCTCGCCATCAATATCTAATGGTATTCCCAACCACGACTTCATTTTTGGCCCTTGCACTTCGATCTCACCTTTCTTAACAATCGACTTAACATGCTCGTTATTTGTTAATAAGGATTGGCCCGATCGAAAAATATAGGCCGTAAGACTTTTGCCAATTGTCTCAAGTGGCGTTTCGCCAAAGTCTTCAACGGTCATCTCATCAATAGTATCGACAAAATAAACAAATCTGATCGAGTTTGAATGTTCGCATTTCAATGCAATATAGAAATTTTCGGCATAAATCAGTTCGGAGATAATCTGGTGAAGTTGCTGGTAGAAATCATCGAGCTTTATTTTGGAGTTCGCCAATTCGGCAATTCGAAGCAACGCATTTTCTGTAAGCTGACGTTGTTTTCTAAGCTCAACTTCCCACTGCAACCTTTTGGTTCGTTCAACAACTTTCAGTTCAAGCCTGATATGACTTCGTTTACGCTCCAGGGTAGTCGCAATAATGTTCGAAACATAGTCAAAAAGTTCTTTGTGCCACTCTCGGTAAACAAAATCTTCACTATAGCTTTGAACCGCGATCATTCCGAAGGCAATGTTGTCAGTGATCAACGGAGCACCTAACCAACTATGTGCAGGTGGCCCCAATCGAACAATTTCATTCTTGGCTTCTAATTGTTCAATATCCTCGCGACCCAATAAAACTGTTTCATCTTGATTAAAAACATATACGGACAAACTATTACTGGATAAGGGAATTCGATAATATTCTCCATCCAATATCTGATCTGCATCAACAGAGTCTACAAAATAAACAAGCTCAAGCATCGTGTGCTTTTTATCAACAAGCGCAATATAAAAATTTTCTGCGTATAACAGCTGGGAAATGACTTGATGCAACGAGCGATAAAACTCGTCAATGTCTTCGGCGCCCGAAGCTAATTCAGAAATTTTGAAAACAGCTTGCTGCAGCCTCTCCGCATGACTACTTTCTTCTATTTGCGCGATAAGACTTGACTTAAGCGCTTGAATATCTTGCTCTTTTTTATTTAATTCATCGACTAACTCAAAATCCTTTGAGGTGTGACTTTCCTTCGGTTCTGGTTGTTCCGAATTTTTTGAGGGAAGTTGTTCTTTGCCGGACCCAGAATGTGGCATAGATTTATTTGCTGTTTTAAACCATACGACGAATTTAAAGTATGGTTCAAAAGTCGCCTAAATTCCACCGCCAAACTGTAGTATAAATAAAAAAACCATTATAAAACATAAAGTTACTTAAAATAATTAGTCCCAATTAATCACTCGAGACTCGCCTCTTCCGCGCGCATCGGCTGCTGCACTTAGCCCATTTTTTTGCCTGACAACCAATTGAACATCGCCGAGATAATTCTCTTCCAATTGATAGCCCATATCCTGCAGCTTTTGTGTCGTTTTAGTCGGTAGCTCAGGATTAAAATAGATGACATTTTCAGGCAATAACTGGTGATGCACGCGGCTGACGTCGACCGAATTTTGCGGTGACATTTTAAAATCAATCAGGTTTACAAGGGTCTGGAATACTGAGGTGATTATAGTCGAACCACCAGGAGAGCCCACCACAACTTTTACCCGCTCCCCTTCCAATAAAATAGTCGGTGACATTGAAGATAGCATACGTTTACGCGGAGCAATTTCGTTCGCTTTTCCGCCCACCACACCAAATGCATTCGGTACGCCGGGTTTGGCGCTGAAATCGTCCATTTCGTTGTTAAGTAAAAAACCCGCACCTTCGACGACCAAACCGCTACCAAAGGAAAGATTAATAGTATAAGTATTAGAGACCGCATTTCCCCACTGATCGATAATCGAATAATGAGTCGTTTGAGTGCTTTCCTTAAGACCTGGTTTAACTTTTTCAGAAATTGAAATTCGATCAGGATTCACTTCGTCAGCGCGGCGTTTTAGATAATCCGAGTCAACCATTTTAGAGACAGGCACCTCAAGAAATCCAGGATCCCCCATATATTTCGCTCGATCTGCATAAACTCGTTTTTCAATTTCCGCAAGCAAATGAATGTATTGCGGCGAGTTATGTGGAACGCCGGAAAACTGTTTTTCCAATAATTGCTTCATTTTTAGTAGTTGAACAACTGCAGTCCCTCCCGAGCTTGGCGGTGGTGAAGAGATAATTTGATAATGTTTCCAATCACTACTCACCGGCTCACGCCAAACCGCACGATATTCATCGAGGTCTTGTTTGCTAATTAGCCCCCCACTCTTTTTCATTTGCTCTACGATTAATTGCGCCGTCTTACCGCGATAAAAACCATCAGGACCATGCTCTGCAATACGCCTTAAAGTTTCAGCTAGCTCTGGCTGCTTAAACAGTGCGCCCGTTTTTAATTGTGAAAAATATTTTTCAAAGTTAATCCCTTTTTTACCGGCAAAAATTTTGCTTACTCGCTCTTTTTCATCGGCCAGATGTTTTGGCACAATAAATCCCTGCGAGGCTAACTCAATCGCTGGCGCCAAAAGCTTCTTCCAGGATAAATTGGCGTATTTTTTATGGGCTTGCCACATTCCTGCAACAGTTCCGGGAACACCAGAAGATTTCACGCCGATCAACGAAAGGTTTTCGATCACCTCACCGTTTTTGTCGAGATACATGTCACGATGTGCGGTCAAAGGTGCAACTTCGCGATAGTCCAGAAACTGAGCCTTTTTATCCTTATAGATCAACATAAATCCACCACCACCGATATTCCCAGCCTCGGGTAATGTCACCGCCAGACTAAAAGCGGTTGCAATGGCAGCGTCAACGGCATTACCACCTTCCTTCAACACTTGCTCTGCTATTTCAGCGCTAAAGCGATCTGGCATTGCCACAGCAGCTTGTTGTTTAGCATTTATCGGAGACGCAAGAATGAAGAAAATAATGCTCGAAATAAATAGTTTCATAGGCCTTCCCCAAGAATCGAATTAAGGATCTCGATTTAAATGTCACGGTGAGATAAACAAATTAGCGGTTTATCGATGGGACTGCAAGCATTACAATAACAGGGTGATGGTTTACTCAAGCCCGATTAGCACTGATATAAAGCAATCAGACCGAACTCGCGCAAAATACGACATTTACAGACAACACTTAACCTAGATTATTGATGCAGCAATCCAAGCCTAAAAAACCGCCAGAGCAAAGAAAAAGCAACCAAAGCAATGGTATCGTAAGAATTATCGGTGGTGAAATGCGCGGCCGAAAACTCAGGTTTGCAACCGTGGAAGGTTTAAGACCTACTCTGGACAGAATCCGTGAGACGCTATTTAACTGGTTGGCCAAAGACATCTATGGCGCTAACTGTCTTGATCTTTTCGCGGGTAGTGGTGCGCTTGGGTTTGAAGCGATATCCAGAGGCGCCAAACAGGTTACCATGGTCGAGCGGAGTGCCAAGGTAGTGCGCGACTTAAAAAGTAATAGCGAATTACTCAACACTAGTAACATCAAGGTGATCCAACTTGATAGCCATCGCTTTTTAAAAACCAATCAGCAAAAATTTGATCTGGTGTTTCTTGATCCACCTTTTGGCAAAGGGCTGTTAAAAGATACGCTTCGAGATTTAAAACCTCATCTAAATCATGATGGGTTAGTTTATGTCGAACAGGAAAGTCAGGCGTCTGAATATACACCTGAGAAAGAGTGGGAATCGATAAAATACAAAAAAACCGGTAGTTTTTCTTATGCCCTTTACCGTTTAACCAATTAGGCGTGGCAACTCAACTCTACTTTTAACCGATTTATGCCTGTTAATCCATGGCAACACTTTTAGTGCTGGAAGGAGGTCTCGCTCTTTTTACACGAATTAACGGGTTGAGAGTCTATACTCTGAGTAACCCAACAATCCTGATAAACCGAACAATAACAAATTTGATACTTTATCTGGACGCCACCTTTAATCAGCTCTTTTAACTTTTCTATCGCTTTCGGGTTCAGCTTAATGAAGCCGATTGATTCTCCCGGTGACACCACTCTGCCATTGAGTGTCGATTGCGTAAATGGCCAGGCGAAATCAGAATCCAAAGATACTAACCATTGCTTCCAACTTCTAATAGGTGCTCCGTTTACAGTCACTTTCACATCTTTGATTTTTGCTGGACCTATGCCTTTGTTCGAAACACGCCAACTTGTGCCATTAATATTTGAGCCCAACACCTCAAGATAAGGCCAAACCGAAGACTTCTGTTGGCTTCTCGCAATATTTGCTTCAAACAAAGCCACTCCAACAGCCAATAAACTGAGAAAAATGGCACAGATACTCATGATCACTTCAGGTTCTTTGATTTTTTCTTTAAACATCACTATTTACTCACTGGCATTATGCTCTTGTTATATCTACACAAGCGTTAACATGCAAGTTTATTGATCGTTGCTTTTGTTGCATCCCATAGCAAAAATAACAAAATGAGAAGTGCTCAAAATAATTTTAAATTAATTGTCGATTTCATCGATTGCCGTTCGTCCTATAAACATACCAGAACAAAAAACCGATCTGGTTATCTTTAATTTAACACTTGCTTAATTTAGAGTTTGCTCGATATGTTCTATGCTCTAATCAGCAAAACAATTTAATTAACAATACTTTTGGAGAGCCAACATGCAATTCTTATGCTTAATTTACGAAACAGAATCTTTAATGACAACTCGTAGCGACGAAGAAAACGGCAAAATTTTTCAAGGTTATATGAGTTTTACCGAAAATGTAAAAGAAGCAGGAAAATTAGTGACAGGCGATGCGCTCCAGCCAACTAATACTGCGACGACGGTTCGAGTTAGAAATGGCGAAACAGTCATTACTGATGGCCCCTTTGCAGAAACCAAAGAACAATTAGGTGGATACTACTTGCTTGAGTGTGAATCTCTGGACGAAGCAATAGAACTTGCCGCTAAAATTCCAAGTTCGGAGTACGGCAGCATCGAAGTAAGACCGATTATGGTTTTTGATAACCAATAGTCTCTAATAAGCAGTAATCTCTGACAACCAGTAATCACTGTGTCAACAACCTGTTTGTTTCTGCTACCACTGATATCAATCATTGATAAAGGACGGCAGACAAACAGGTTATGCTGTGTCATTTCACGGAAAATAACTCAATGCCTTAACAATCATGTTTCAAACTGTTATTTTAGGAAACTCTACTTTCTGGAGCGATCATTTTTTATTTTGCTAATCAACCAACTCAATGATTAATAACATTATCCAGTCTTCTTATCCGCAGGCACTGGCAAAACTGATCGGCATCATCAAGGACATTCACTACGCGGAAGAGTTTTTACAAACGGCTGTTGAGCAAGCTCTGTTAAACTGGCCGGCAAAACAACCTGAAAACCCGGTTGCCTGGCTAGTGAAAGTCGCGCAAAATCGGTACATTGATTTCTACAGACGCAACCAAAAACAGCTTCAACTCGAAATGCTCGATGAGCCGCATGTATTGCCCGATCTTAGCGAAGAAGCACTATTGCTTTCCTACAACGATGATTTACTACGCCTTATTTTTACCTGTTGTCACCCAGCACTCAATCAACAGACACAAATATCGCTGGCATTAAAACACGTTTTAGGACTTAGCGTTAATCAGATTGCCAACGCGCTGGTGATCAATAAAACTACATTAGAACAGCGGCTATTACGCGCTAAAAAGAAAATTAGCGCGAACAATATCAGTTACCAGATCCCCGCACAAAAACATTGGCCACAGCGACTATCGGCAGTGCTAAAAACCATTTACTTGCTCTTTAACGAGGGCTATTTCACCACAGAGAATAATACCTTAATTTGTCACGACCTCTGCAGAGAAGCTATCCGACTAGCGCGCTTACTTCATGGCTGCATTAAGAATGACGCTGAAGTCATAGGCTTACTTGCACTCGTTTTACAACAAGATGCTCGCTCTCCTGCTAGAACAGATGCACAAGGCCGAATGATTTTACTTTCCGATCAAAATCGCCGGTTATGGAAACAGGCCAACATTCAGGAAGCTAATATACTGGTTGAAAAAGCGCTCAGAATCGGCAAAGGCACTCCTTACGCTATTCAAGCAGCCATCGCAACACTCCATAATAATGCCGCGAGCGAAGCTGATACCGACTGGCGACAAATCTATGAACTGTATCGCGTGTTAATTTCGCTGGAGGACAATCCAGTGATCAAATTGAATGCAGCCATCGCGCTAGCTAAATCCGGCAATATGAGCCGTGCGATCGAAGAAGTTATTTACCTGCAAAAACCGCTAAAGAATTACCGCCACTTTTACACATCGTTAGCCGGTCTCTACTTTGAAGACAAACAGTTTGAGTTAGCAAAACAAGCCTATGAACGAGCGCTGACTTTAACTCAAAGTGACAATGAAAAAAACTTTATTCAGTCTCGCCTATCAGATTGCAACCGCCTGTCTTAGGGTCAGAACTAGTCAAGTCTACTTATCACGAATTCAGAAGATTAATAAAATCGTAATATTGAGCTAAGTAATCATTAGTCAACTCGGGTGCCTGGTAGAATGCATTATGTCCATAACCTTCGTACCAGGCGAGTCGGATTTTTTTATAGTGTGCTGCCATTGTATCGATCAAAGACTTGGGAATAACGGTTTCCTCAACGCCATGTAATATCAAAATTGGAATAGCCATATCAACTAGCTCAGCTCTCGCACTAAAACTCCCTAGTGTTTTCAGGTTGGCTGCATTTGCGTCAGGTTGGGTATAGCGCCGATTAATGACTTCGACCAGATCGTCAGATAATTGCCGGTTTGCAAAATAATCATATTTAAATTGCGCTTCAAACAGCTGTTTGCTCTCGGCAACATAGTCATTCAAAGACTGCTCAATAGTTGAACCTTGATCACCTTGAAGCCTTTTTTCTTCGAGTATCGGGTTACCATCAAAACTACCACACAGAATCAAACTGGCAGCACTTAACTTAAACTGAGCAATAGTACCTGCCTGTATCATCCCACCAAGCGAATGGCCACACAGTATCGGGTTGTGCAACTGGTATAGTGTTAAAACTCGATAGTTGAGATCGATTAAGTCAGCAAATCGATAATCCACCTTATCCAACTTCGAATCACCATGCCCCGGTAAATCATAGGATAAAGTTGTATGGCCACGAAGCCTGAAAAATTCGATGATGGCTTTACCACAGGTATCGTTTTGCGTATTGCCATGAACAAACACAAAAGGTCGCTTGTTGCTTTCACCCGGTTGAAAATTAATGGAGAGAGAATTTAAATTTAAGCAACTTGACATTAATTGACTCATCTTTGAATCACCAGCACAAAAGCACCGATAAAGCATAAAGTCGATATTAAAATTCCAATAAAAGGAGTTTTGAACCAATATTTCTTAGCCAGATAAAGATATGACAGCCCAACCAATACAGGCAAAGCCGAGAACCAGAACGATCCCCTGATAACCTCAGCATGCCAAATCGCTAAAGGGATATAAAATGCTGCCAACAACATTGCACCAAGACTGTGGCTTACATTAAAACCAACCCAGGCATCCCACAATGTAGTTTCTCTGGTCAGTTTGGGAGAGGTATTTTTCATGGCCGAAGTGACGGACGGATCATAGGCTTCAAATTGATTGCTAAAACAAGTTAGCAACAAGTGTAAGGTACCTAAAATACCAAATATTGAGGCGCCGATAACCATCAAAATCAGTTCCATTTCACTTTACCTTTTATATTTTTCTTCGAAACTCTCATTCCAGAGTGAGTGCTTGGGCCGCTTGCTTTCCATGAGCTTGCCACTGCTGAATAAAGCCTTCTGGGTACAGGTGATGATACGATTTTAAATACGACTTTCTGCTTTGCATTTTTAACAGCCACCCGGAAACGCCTTTGCAATCTTGCCACAAAAATTCCCAACTCAACATTTCCAGCCGAACAATATATGGCAAAACGCAAAAATCAGCTAGGCTCAATTGGCTACCCACTAAAAAATCGGTTTGCAACAACTGTTGTTCCATTTTATTCAACAGGAGCCTGTGGTTTTCAATCGACTGTTTGAGTTCCGGTAATTCGAGGCCCAGCTTCATCGCTCGGCGCTGCCGTAATTTTCTATTTTCATCGGGCACCGACTGAAAGTGAGCATCTAGTTGCTGCGGCGTTTTTTCCAGCATTTTAGGCCGAATGGCAACACTCCAGGTCAGCACGCTACAAGCAGGATGAATGATTTCATCGATATATCTCATCCACTTTCTCATCGCCGATCTCTCACTTAAAGAAACTGGTAAATAACTGGGTTGAGGAAACATCTTTTCCAGGTACAAACAAATTTCCGAAGACTCAACCACAACTTTCCCGTCATGCACAAGCACTGGAACTTGCGCTTTAGGGTTTAACTTAACAAATTCCGACTTGTGCTGTTCTCCTTGCCTTAAGTTAACGCTGTGATAGTCAAACTTTAGCGACTTATCGTGCAGCAACATCAACACTTTCTGTCCACAAACGGCATTAAAATTAGAATATAAGCTAAGCATCGCCAATCAGAAAACCTATAACTTTAGTTAAAACGTATTCTACGTCACTCTTTCCAGGGCGGTAATATTTTTAAATTATCTGGCAACAACAACCGGACAACCCGATCATTGTCAACAACCTGAAAGTTATGATTATTTTCAGAAAATTCAGTTATTTGAGCCCGTAATTTTTATTTGATAGCGTCCCTCTATCCAGTTTATAGTTAAATATATAAACAATTTACTTTATATAAAAACTCATCTAAATTGTTAGCAATTAATAATAATGATCGGAAAAGGAGAGCATATGGAAAACACGCTATCGTTTCAAAGACTTAAACGGTTCCCAAGTTTAATCTGGTTGTATCTGATCGGGACTTTTATCACCCGTGGAAGCTATTTTATGGTCTGGCCGTTTCTAGCGGTGCTCCTTTACCGTCAATTCTCATTATCGGCGACTGATATCGGCCTTATTTTAAGCATCTCGGCCATTGCTTCAGCAGGAATCGGTTTTTATGTCGGTAATTTATCTGATCGATTTGGCCGTCGACTGATTATGTTATCAGGCGGCTTGCTCGGCTTAATTGCTTTTGTCACTTTGTCGGTGGCTAATTCAGTGTGGATTTACGTAGTAGCAA
Source organism: Aliikangiella coralliicola (assembly GCF_007004725.1). Lineage (GTDB taxonomy): Bacteria > Pseudomonadota > Gammaproteobacteria > Enterobacterales > Kangiellaceae > Aliikangiella > Aliikangiella coralliicola. The sequence goes on from NZ_ML660162.1 coordinate 93,899, forward strand.
TTGCACTTAGCTCAGCCAGTAGAGCGTTATGGGAGCCTACCAGCAAAGCATTAATCGGAGACTTGTTACCTGATGCAAAAGATCGAGAACTGGCTTTGCAGGCTGCCTATTTTCTAACCAACGCAGGTGGGGCTATTGGTCCCCTGATCGGCATCAGTCTGGGTCTGACTACACAGCAGGAAACATTTCTTATTACAGCAGTCGCCTATTTTTTGCTTACAGCAGGAATGTATTGGGGGTTTAACCAGAATGCGCATTTGTTAAAACGGCAAAAAATCAGTGAGCATAATATGAAGCAAACGATCAAATTGTTGTCACAGGATCATCTGTTCCTGGTTTTGATCGTCGCCAATTTGATTGTCATGTTTGTCTATGCACACGCGGATTCTTCGTTAATTCAATATTTGACCCAGGCCAATACCCCAGGGCTGGTCACTTTAATAACCGTTCTGGTGGTGACTAATTCAGTCACTATTGTTTTGTTTCAGTTTCCGTTATTACACCTGATGCAACATATGGCGATTAACAATCGAATTTACGTCGGGCTTAGTTTGTTATTTGCTTCTCAGGTTATGTTCGCGTTGAGCCCAACTGATGGTTATTGGAGCTGGATAGCGGCTATGTTTGTGCTGAGTCTCGGTGAAGCGATTTTATTTCCAACCATGAACATTCAAATTGATCAATTAGCGCCTTCACACCTGAGGGGCAGTTATTTCGGCGCGACATCATTTTACTCACTGGGTTATGCCGCAGCGCCCCTGGCAGGAGGTCTGTTAATTGACTATTACAGCGGTCAGGTACTCTACCAGTTAACTAGCGTTCTGATCATTTTGACGGTCTTTTTGTACCTTGTTTCTAAAAACCTCAAGCGGCCTTCATTTTCTGGTGAGCCGGTTAAGCAAGTCGCTGAATGAGAGCAAAAACAAAGACCTGAGCCACGCTATCAGCACGCCTAAAAGCGAACATCATTTTCGCTGAGTCCGGCCAAATAGCGGGCCAGTCGTATTGCCGGCATCGTTGTATCAACCTGCGGTCGCACGCAAATATGCAATTCGCGCGTTGCCCAGGGTTCATTTAGCTCGATAACCGAAATTGGTAATGAACTGGCATAATTGAGAGCTAATGGGCGCGGCACAATGGCAGCGCCAATATCTTGCGCCACCAACTGGGCAACGGCATTAAAGTTAGGTGCGGTCACTCGGAACTTTGCTGGTAAATGGGCAAGTGTCGCCATTTTTTCCAAAAATTTTTGCAACGAACTATCGGAATAATACCCAATCAGGGGTTGCGCAAGCCATTCGTTAAATCGACAACTTTCGGCGTTTGCCAGTGGGCTTGAATGGTGTGCTATTACAACCAGCTTGTTACGCTGAAACAACAAATACAAGAGGTCTCGTTTATTATAATCGCCATCTACAACACCAATATCCGCTTTTCCTGAGGAAACGGCTTTAAGCACATCTCGGCTGGCATGTTGCTCAAACTGCACATCAACGCCTGGATTAAGACGTAAGAATTCTCCCAACTGTGAGGTTAAATCAGTGCTTAATCCGGTGGTATTGCAAAATAATTTTAATCGTATTCTGCCTTTACCTGATAAGGCTTCCATGCCTTTTTGCGCGTCATTGGCTGCCTGGAGTAATCGCAACGCATGGTCGTAAAACAACACACCGGCATTGGTTGCTTTCATTCCCTGTGAGCCGCGTTTTAATAACTGTAAGCCAAGACGTGACTCCAAGGTTTTCAAACGGGCGCTGGCTGCCGACAGTGCCAGTGGCAATCGCTCAGCCGCTTTACTCAAACTGCCTGTTTCCACAATTGCGACATATAGTCTCAAGTCAAATAATTCAAACCCAGGAGGTTTCGTCATAGGCGAAGGCTTATTAATGAATGAGGTAAGGATAAGTTAAAAACTTACCGCTAAAATAGCAGCATATGGCAATTAACTCAATCAAGAGCCAGATTAAATGAAACGTAGCTTCGCTAATAGCGAAATCAGTATATGGCCAATCCAACTCAATTCACTTTTCGTCTGGGTGCGAAATAACGGTTATTTACTGGCGATACTTGCTGCATTAACCGCCTCTGCCAAAGCTGTAATAGTCAAACTGGTGTACGCTGAAGCTGAAATTGATGCTATCACTCTCCAAACTCTTCGATTGCTAATCGCACTGCCATTTTTTATCTGGTTGGCGATTCCTTTAAGACGAAAACGCGACCGCTCACCAACCGGTATCACTGATGATAATTTCAAAGACAGCATTAGAAATCTGTTAATGGTCATCTGGCTAGGCTTCTGCGGCTATTATTTCGCCAGCTGGACTGACTTTGTCGGCCTCACTTATATTTCAGCGGGACTAGAGCGACTGGTACTGTTTACCTATCCAACCATTGTCCTTTTTATCGATATTATCTGGAATCGAAGATGTCCAAGCCGTAAAACAATCTTCGGTGTTGTTATTTGCTACCTTGGACTAGTCGCCGCATTTGGGCACGATTTGCATCAACAACAGACCGTTTCAAATGTGTGGCGAGGCGTCGGCTGGGTATTTCTAAGCGGCTTTTCTTTTGCACTGTATTACCTGGGTGCAAGTGCTTCAATAAAACGATTAGGTATACGACGCCTGACTGGTTTAGCAGGCATTGCGGCAGCCATAATGACATTCGCTCACTTCGCTTTTACAAATCCCTTTTCGGTACTTGCGGAGCTGTCTGATCGTGTTTGGTTATACACAGCATTGATGGCCATTTTGTGCACACTTTTACCAAGCCTGTTAATGACCGCAGCGATCGCCAAAATTGGCGCAACCAACACCGCTAACATCGGTACACTCGGTCCAATCATTACCTTATTATTAGCCTGGTGGCTGCTTGACGAAAAAATTTCGACGCTTATGGCTATCGGCATGACTTTGGTTATTATTGGAGTAAGTCGCATTGACCGAAATAAGAATGACCTCGGCAATCTCAAAGAACGAAAGAGCAACACGCCCTAATATTTTATCAGCGCACCAATTTCATTTTTAAACCTTCGTGAGACGCCACGAAACCCAACTCTTCATAAAACCGAATGGCATCAGGTCTCTGTTTATCGGAGGTCAACTGGATAATATTGCAGCCTTTTATTTTGGCTCGGTTAATGGCCCATTCAAACAATTTTGTCCCTAGCCCCTGCCCACGAAAATCCTGATGAATGCGTACGCCTTCAATGAGACAACGCCATGATCCGGTATGCGTTAAATTTGGAATAAAGGTCAGCTGTAGCATACCAACCAGTTGCTTTCCATTTTCAGCAATTACCAATTTATTATTCGGATCTTTGCTAATAGAATTAAACGCCGAAACATAGGCATGATTGATGGGGTCAGAGGTATCCTCTCTCTGACCACCCAAATCATCATTAGCTAACATACTCACCAAATGGGGAAGATCGGTTTCAATTGCACTGCGAAAATTTAACTCCAAATGAAATCTCCTGTTATTCGCTGTAATAAATAATTCGCCTCAAGAATTTCCTGAACCAGGAATCTTTGAGAATTTTGTTCACTAATCGTTCAAATAAATAATTTCTGTTACCACTTCTGTTTTTACTGAATTAGCAATAAAACACTGTTCATGAGACTGATGGTGCATTTTTTCCAATTGCTCCAAAGTTGGTCGCCTGTCCCCGGAAAATTTAACTTGCGGCCGCAAAGTGACTTTTGTCATTGAAACTTTATTGTCGTTGTCTTTTTCCATGATACCAATCGCACTATCGACATACTCATCAATCACATACTTTCTGTTGGCAGCAATGGAAAGAAAAAACAGCATATGACAACTGGACAAAGACGCGATGAAGGCTTCTTCAGGATCAACATTCGCTTCAACGGAATAAGGTAATGGAACAACATGTGGAGAAGATGAAGCAGCCACTTCTGCTCCGCCGTCAAATTGCCAACGATGGCCACGGCTGTATTGGTTATCAGAAAACTTTTCTTGTTGATTTCTTAGCCAGGTGATTTTCGCCGTATATTCAGACATATACCAGTCCTCTATATGATGTAGAAGTTCAAACTGAAACTTGTTAAATCGGGTAAGTTTGGGTACTAGCTATTAATTTCGAATTAACATGAATAAACCTCCGCTGCTAATTCAAATGTTTATATCACCAAGTGGATAATATTAGCCGGGTTTGCAATCCAGAACCCATTAAATTCTTTCGGTAGCGGTTCTATTTCATCTCGCCGGGTGACGCCCAATTCGTCAAAATATTTTTTTGCTTGTTCGATGTTGTCCGCTTCAATTTCAAGCCAGGTTTCCGCCTGACTGATTCCGTTAATCTTATCTATCCACAGATTTTTATCGCCAAATTCAAACGCGATAGACTCAAAGCTGTCCGGTGACGATGCGTCGCTAATTTTGAATCCTAAAATATCTCGATAAAAAGCAACAGTTTTCTCATATTCGTGAGAAGGCACTTTCATGGCAATATTTTTGCCCGCTTTGAATGTCGGTTTCATTCTATAGCTCCATTTTGCTCAAATGAGTATTCCAAACAACTAACTGCGATGACGTAGCTTGAATGAGACAGATTACCTCTTTTTGACATATTCTGCTAAAAATTTATCGAGATGATCGGCAAAGTTTTTGCGATCACTTTGGCTCAGTGGTGGTGGACCACCGGTATCGATACCGCTGGCCCGCATAGTATCCATAAAATCACGTATATTTAAACGAGATTTTATATTGTCCGCAGAAAATAATTCTCCGCGAGGACTCAATGCTCTCGCACCTTTTTCGATAACTTCTGCTGCAAGTGGAATATCACTGGTAATCACTAAATCCCCTTCACCTGCCCGCTTAACAATTTCATTATCGGCCACATCGAAACCCTGTGTTACTTGAAATGAGCGAATAAAACGCGATGGTGGAACTTTGATAAATTGATTAGCAATCAATGTCAGCTGAACTTCGGTACGATCAGCCGCCCGAAATAATATTTCCTTAATGACAACGGGGCATGCGTCTGCGTCTACCCAAATTTTCATATATTTTCCTTTATCAATCCGATTGCCTTTGTAAACGAAATATTTTTATACATTTGAGAGCACTAACCATCATACTCTCAATGATTTTTTATTGTGAGTTCGCTATTTTAATCGATTTCAATTTTTATTGCAGGTGAATTCAAAATGAAATCCATTAATAAAGTACTTTAAAAAGAGTGTGATTAGTTCCTCACCCCTTCGCGATCATAGACAGCCATAATAGTACCAACCATGGAGGCAACAGATTTTCTTTCATTATCAGTGCAGGCAAATAATTCTCCTTCAGTCACCGTTATATTTCGCCCCTGCTTTTTTACCTGGCCAACAGCCACAAAATGCTCTCCCCTGGCAGGAGCCAATAGATTAACTTTAAATTCAATCGTTAATACTGCAGCATTCTCTGGCATTAGCGAAAATGCGGCATAACCACAGGCACTATCAACCACGGTTGAAACAATACCGGCATGAATAAATCCGTGCTGCTGAGTGAGTTCAGTCTGATAAGGAAATTCTAATTCAACTTTCCCCGGCGTTACGCTGAGAAGTTTTACGTTGATCGTTTTCATGACTTGTTGTCGGCTAAAGCTTTCAATCACTTGTTGTCGAAAAGCTTTATTAGCCGGTTGAAATATTGCTTCTGTCATAGTAATTTTCTCAAAATGTAACGACTTACCGATATGAATTATTTAACTCATAAACACTTAGCACATGGACATATAAAAACGATACTTTACTGAAGTAAGTTAATTAATATAACCCTTCCTATTTATCTTTTTTCTTTTTCTTCTTTAAACGATAAGACAGTGGATAAAAAAACAGGCAAAAACTTGTCGATATTATTGGTAAAAACCAGAATTGAAAAAACGTGTTAATACGATTCTTACTTTTATCGGTTGGATGAACAAACACATTCACCTCATCACCAATATCAGACTCACACCAACTTTTTTTCGACCAGGTAAAGTCGCCTTTAACCTTAAGACCTCTTTCTGTTACTGCTACCGGTCCCCAAGAACCTTTGGACCTGGAACCCGATGTGCGGTATCGGTGGTGGCAGCTTTCGATCAGCGCAGGCTCAACTTCTGTTGAACTGAGTACAGTAACCCGATCCCAAATCATCCACAGTGAAATGGGGATAGGCGCCAAGAGGCCCAGAACAAACAAGCCACCAATCAGGTAGCCGATTATCTTAGCGACCATGTCTTAGCTTACTTTAAAAAAAATATTGTCTATCACAGCACCTCCATCATGAATCAATTCCATAACTTAAATCTTTTCGCAACTCGTGAGTAATCCAGTCGACAAAAACCCGGACCCTCGCTGACATTAACTTAGCATGGGAATAGACCACGCTAACAGGTAAAAGTGGTGGTTCATATTCTGCTAACACTACTTGCAATTCACCCGACTTTATTTGCTGTTCCACCTGGTACGATAAAAATAGACCAAACCCCATTCCGTTAAGCACTGCATCCAGGGAAACTTGTATTTGGTTACACGCCAAAGGACCGTTTACAGCAATTGACATTGTTTTCTCTTTGTCATGAAATTGCCAATGAGCGCCATGACTAAGACCCGAAAAACGAATGCAAGGAAAGTTTTGCAGATCTTTCGGATGAGTAATCGCACCAACGGTATTTAAAAGCTTAGGCGAAGCGCAAACACTACGCCGGACATGGCCGACATTTTTAGCGATCATTGAAGAATCTGACAATGGGCCAATACGAATCGCAACGTCAACGGCTTCTTCTATCAAGTTAACATTCGTATCCGATAAATTAAGATTAATATTAATCTGGCTGTTTTGCTGTAAAAAGCGATTGATCAAAGGCGCTACCCGCATTGAACCAAACATCACTGACGCAGTGACTGATAGCTTTCCACTCGGTCTACGGTGTTTGGCACTCAGTTCTAACTCAGCATTATCAATTTCGAACAAAATGTTTCGGCAGCGAGTGAGGTATCCGCGCCCTTCTTCGGTTAACGTAAACTTACGAGTTGTTCGGTTTAAAAGCCTTGTATTTAGATGTTCTTCCAGGCTCGCAAGTGTCCTGACAACCGTCGGCAAAGAGGTATCCAGCACTTCTGCAGCGCCAGTCAAACTACCACTATCAACAATTTGCACAAAAGTCGCCATTGCATTGAGTTTGTTCATTGTTGAAACCGCTCGTCACCAATTCTTTCATTTTTTGAAATAGTTAAGTTCATTTTAGAGCATTTATTGCGAATTAGGAAAGATTCATAATGATTTCGAATCATCATCAATTGATTTTTATTTAACCTCATTTCAGGAGAAATCACATGAAAGCAGCAATTTTAGTCTTATCCGACCCAAATGACGGCAAAGAAGAAGCGCTGGGCCGCCTTTTTAACGCGCTAGCAACCGCATTTGATTTTAAAGAAAATGGCAGTGACGTTCAGATCATGTTCAACGGTACTGGCACTCGTTGGATTGCAACGCTAAGCGATCCAGAGCATCCCGCCAACGGATTATTTGAAGCGGTCAAAGACAAAATAGCCGGCGTGTCTTGCGGGTGTGCTGATGTATTTGGCGCCGCTGACGCTGTAGAAAAATCAGGATTTGATTATCTAACCGAAAACGCGATACCAGGCACACGCGGCCTACCTAGTCTGCATCGGCTAGCTGCCGACGGATATACCGTTTTCACTTTTTAATCCCACAGTCCTGATAACACAAACTAGTGATAACGGGCTTTTTTACGGAAGTAAAACTCGCCGAATTTTCGGCGAGTAACTCCAGATTCGATAGCCGGATGTAATCAAATCTAGTTTCAGTACCAAGCCCATTGTTGCCAACAAAGTCGCAGCCGAAAGATAGGGAGTTAACTGTTATGAATAATCCAACACCTTTTCATTCAGGAGAACTAAAAGTTCAGCAACGTGCAAAAGAAGCCTCAATTGCGCAACGCAACGGCACAGCAATTAGCCATTTAATCATTCCCGGCGCGATTCCCTTTATTGCTCAACAAAATATGCTGGTAGTAACCAGTGTGGATCACCGAAAAAAAGTGTGGGTATCGATATTAATTGGAGATGCTGGGTTTGTTAGCGCACCTGACCCTGAGTCAATCGTAATTGATACTACTAAGTTATTGACGCAACAGAGTGATATTTTTTGGCGAAACATTAAAGTCAACGCTCAAATTGGTCTACTGGCCATCGAACTAAGCACAAGACGTCGGCTCAGGGTTAACGGCACAATAAGTCAGTTAAACCAAACGCGTTTTAAGATCAACGTCGAGCAAGCTTTTCCTAATTGCCCTAAATACATTCAGCGACGAAGTCTCGATATTTCGTCACCAAAGTCAAGCGCAGATTTACCACCAGTATTGACAGGACATTATTTAACAAACAAACATATCGAATTGATACAGAACGCAGATTCTTTTTTTGTTGGTAGCGCCAACACTTCCTTTAGTAATTCTGATAATAAAAAAGTTGAACGTTCTCAAAACCAGATCGAACTATTAAGTTGCGACGCATCACACAGAGGGGGCTTTCCTGGATTTGTCGAAGTCATTGACGGAAAAACGTTACGTATTCCAGATTATCGAGGTAACAGCATGTTTAATACGCTAGGAAATATTGAGAATTTTCCTTTTGCCAGCATAGTATTTATCGACTTCGAAAATTTGAAAATACTGCAGCTGAGCGGCCGCGCAAAAATCCTCTGGGACCAACACGACCCAACGGATAAGACTGCTGGCACACGAAGATTTTGGACTCTCGCGGTAGACGATTGGCAAGAAACCACTTTACCCGACGCGGTTAATTGGAAACTTTTAGATTACTCACCCCATAATCCAAGAGAGACTAAAAACACACAGCAAACAATCAGACGGCTCGAATTGAAAGTCGAAAAAATTGAGCAGAAAAGTAAACGAGTCAAATTATTTCGATTAGTTTCACAAAAAGGGGAACTTTTGCCTGCGTTTGAACCGGGAGCTCACCTGCCAATCGAAATTAACCTTTCAACAGGAGAAAAAGTTAAGCGACATTATTCTTTACTTTCTTCTAGTCATGATAACCGTTTTTATGAAATAGCCGTACAACTCGAAGCACAGGGACGTGGCGGTTCGATGTTCATTCATCAACAGATAACAGTTGGTAGTACAATTACATCCGGTCAGCCTCAAAATAATTTTCCCCTGTCACCGATCAGTGGTCATACAATTTTAATCGCTGGTGGCATCGGCATTACTCCCATCTTGTCGATGTTAAGAAAATTATCCGAAGAAAAACGCTCATTTGAAATTCATTACGCTGCACGTAACCCTTCAGAGTTCATCTTTTTTAAAACAATAAACTCACTCGCCGGAGATAAGGCAAGCTTTTACCACTCATCAGGTCCAAGTCCCAAAAGGCTACCGCTGCAAAAGATCATGGAGTCTGCCCCTGGCCATTCACATTTATTTATCTGCGGTCCGGCCAGAATGATAAACTCGGCGCGAACATTAACTGAAGGTCTGAATTGGTCACATAGTCGCTTGCATTTTGAAAGCTTTGGTGCAACAAATTCGGCTGACGATAAAGCGATAGACGTTACACTGAAAAAGTCAGCCAGAGTAATAAAAGTTAAACCCACAGAAACAATCCTCGACGCACTCATCAAATCGAATGTACCAATCCCTTTCGATTGCAAACGTGGAGAATGCGGAATGTGTGCAACGAAAATTATTTCTGGACAACCAGAGCACAGAGATATTTATCTAAACCAGGATGAACGCGCGCAACAAATTTGTGTTTGTGTATCAAGAGCAAAAGGAAGCCAATTAACACTAGATCTTTAACTTATGCTATTTCACCCGACCCAAATCACTTTATTAGCTAAAACAATAGTTCAAACACTCTTTAATAATAAAATATCTGACTTAACACTAATATTTAATCATTAACACCGGACTATTAATTTATAAATATCGAGCAGCCTACTTTTATTTTTCTCAATAGATTTCAAAATCGTCAATATTCACACAATCAACTTGATCATTAATTGCAATAATGAAAACCTCATCACATTTTCGCAAAGAACAACAATGTTAAAGTTCTCACTACCACTTCATCTATTTTTTTTAAATTTGAATAACAAAATTCATTAAACATTATTAGAGAACACATCATTTAATTCAGCTAATCTTTTTTTAAATAAAAAAGTTCACACACACTTACTCACTAACTTTTCTATTTGCCGAACAATGCTTTTTAAGCACTGCTGCATTCTTGTTTTTCCTTCTTACCAAACAATATTTTTATAATCGCGATTTTAAAATTTATTTTGATTTTATTTGGTAATTATCAATTATTTTTTTGGTAATAAGCCACTTTACTGAATAAGTTTTTTTGGAAGATACTGAAAAGGTCGGGTATAAAAACTTTATTATATCTGAAATTATTTTTTCCGGAAAAAAAATAAATACTTTTGATCTATTCAAAGATCAGCTCAAAATTTATTTTACGGAGGTCTATAGTGTATATAAAAAATATGAAAAAAATATTGCTCAGTTGTTTTATTTCAACTGTCGCATTTCACGGTATTGCCGGGGCAAACGACAACAACGATGAAAACTTTTATGGAATGCAGTCGGCTACTTTGACGCTTGATCAAAGCATGAAGACTTTAGGAGTTCCTCGACCTGTCGAGCCAGTTGATCTTTACGACGATAAAATCAGTCCAAAAATTGTGGGCGGTGTTGAATCACAAATTGGTGCGAGACCGTATCAAGTTCAAATTCGTCGTAATGGTCGTCATTGGTGTGGTGGAGCACTTTTAAATACCGAGTGGGTGCTCACGGCTTCTCATTGTTTTTTCACGCTTTCTGGTTCACCTGACAATGCAAACTTTACTGTTAGAGTTGGAGTAAGAACACTGAGTAGTAATGAAGGTCAAGTGATTAATATTGCACAAACGATTCATCATCCCAACTACAATCCAGTGCAAGGTACAGGATCCGGTAATGACATCACTTTGTTAAGGCTGGCCACTGAAGCACCAGCTAGTTTGACACCATTGAGACTTCCCACCCAACAGGTCATGAATTCAATCGGTTCGCCTGGCAATGTGGTGACAGTTTCAGGTTGGGGAGATTTAACTCAGGGTGGTAGCGGTCCCGACGTATTGAATGAAGTAGACGTGCCGGTTGTCTCAAATGCCACTTGTAATCAACCCGCTTCGTACAACGGGCAAATCATTAACAGCATGCTTTGCGCTGGTTTAGCACAAGGTGGCCAGGATTCTTGTCAGGGCGATAGCGGCGGTCCATTGGTCGGCAATTTCGGCGGTGATTATTACAGCGTTGGTGTCGTCAGCTGGGGCCACGGTTGTGCACAACCTAACAAGTATGGTGTATATACTAGAACCCTGAGCTTTGTTGATTGGGTGAACAATCAAATAGGAGAAGATCCTGGCCCCGGACCCGGTAACTGTGTAGAAAATCTGAATGCAAATGGTGGTACACTTTGTAATGGTTCAAATCATACCATTAGTGGCTCGCAAAACCGTACCAGTTTCCAGCAAACTTACACCATCGAAGTTCCAGCGGGCGCGACTAATTTATCTTTCACTTTAACCGGTGGAACAGGTGACGCAGATCTTTATGTACGTCAAGGTCAGGCACCATTAGTCGATAGTAGTAGTTGGGACTGCCGTCCATTCACCAGCGGAAACGAGAGTTGCCCGACAGCGAATCCAACTGCAGGAACATGGCACGTAGGAATCGTTGGTTACAGCGCCTACTCAAATGTTAAGTTATCCGTCAGCTACACTGCACCAACAGGACCAGGCCCCATAACCTGCACTGAAAACCTCAATTCAAACGGTGGTGTGTTGTGTGATAATTCAACCCACAGCGCGAGCGGCTCACAAAACCGCAGCAGCTTTCAGCAAACTTATACGATTGAGGTTCCTGCTGGAGCAACCAACCTGTCATTTACTTTAACCGGTGGTTCGGGCGATGCCGACCTCTATGTTCGTCAAGGCCAGGCACCACTAGTTGATAATAGTAGCTGGAATTGCCGACCATTTAAGTCAGGCAACGAAACCTGCACTGAGGCCAACCCAACAGCCGGAACTTGGCATGTGGGCCTCGTAGGTTACACCGCTTACTCAAATGTCACTTTAAAGGCAAGTTATGATACCCAGTAAAATATTTGATAGTCTGCAGCGTTTATTTTTGTATTGCTAGTGTGAACGAAGCCCGAACCTGGTTCGGGCTTTTCTTTTTAAATAATGCGCTAATCTATTGCACAGTTTAATCAGCTAAACATGTTGATCAATTAAAATAGAATTTCCATCTGGATCAACCACGGCAAAGCTTGAAGGCCCAGATTCACCATTGATAGATTCTTGAACAACTTCTATTCCTTGAGACTTAAGTTTCTCATGAATTTCACGAACGTCAGTAAACGATTCCATCGTATTGCAATCCTGATCCCACCCCGGGTTGAAAGTCAATATGTTGCTTTCAAACATACCTTGAAATAACCCAATAACGTGATCACCATTTTTCATTATCAACCAGTTTTGTGATTGATCTCCGCCAAAAATAGTAAAGCCCAGTTTTTCATAAAAATTTTTAGATTTTTCGATATCCTTCACTGCTAAGCTGACTGAAAATGCACCTAACTTCATAGTTTTCTCCTTTATGAGTAATCTAAATAAAACGACTAATTGTTAAGATAAACATCGTACCGAAATTTCTTCGCGACAATTTCGTGGCTTGGTTTTTTCCCCGCTAAAACAGGTGCCCCTTTAGGTCTTTTCACCACGACTCTTTTAGCAGAACTGTCTAACGCATTTAACAACAATTGATCTGCATCTGGATCATCACCCGCCAGCAATTTAAAAAGGCGCATTTCTTTTTTTACCAATGCCGACTTTTTTCTTTCGGGAAACATCGGGTCAAGATAGATGACTTCTACATTATCTAATTCACCTGTTTTGTTCACGCTATCTATTTGATTTATTTTTAGCCTGTAGGCAACCTCAGAAAACTTTGCTTCTTTTTTTAATCGCTCCAGTGCATTACTCAATAATTGAAAAATTGCAAAGTTTCGCTCATGCATCATAACTTCACAACCTAACATAGCCATGATTAATGCGTCTCTTCCCATCCCTGCCGTCGCATCTAAAACTTTGGGACGATAATGTGGCTTACATCCAATTGCTTTAGCGACAACTTCATTTGATTTATTGGCTCTGGCGGCTCGAAAAGCCACTTCGCCGTCATTCAGATCAAAGGCTAATTGCGTACTTTTTCGGTCGAGCATCAGATTCAGGCACAGCTTGTCAGAAATAAATTCAAACGTCGCTTGCTGCTCATTGAGTTCGAAAAACTCATCGACGACTTCAAGCGACAATTGGTTCGCAAAATCATAAGACTTTTGACGAACCAATTCGTTGCTCTGGGTATGACAGCGAACTTTAAATTCAACAATCATCTATGCAGGTTGAATTCCTGAATGGCGAAGCAAAGGCGCGACTTCGGGTTTGCGCCCACGAAATGCAACAAATAAATCCATAGGCTCTGCCGAACCACCTTTCTCCAAAATGTTTTCTCGGAACCTGGCTCCCGCTTCGACATTCATCACCCCTTTTTCTTCAAATAGCGAAAAAGCGTCGGCAGATAAAACTTCAGCCCATTTATAGCTGTAATAACCGGCAGAATATCCACCTGCAAAAATATGTGAAAAGCCATGTTGGAATCGATTAAATTCGGGCGGAAAAATAACTGCCACCTGATCACGAGTTTCATTGAGAACCTGCTGAATTTGTTCAATCGTTAGAGGCTCACTCATATGAATCTTCATATCGAACAGCGCAAACTCAAGTTGACGGAGCATTCCCATTGCCGACTGGAAATTTTTTGCGGCAATTAGCTTATCAAGTAATTCTTGCGGTAGCGGCTCACCGGTTTCATAGTGCTCACTCAGTTTGGCGATTACTTCCGGTTGATAACAAAAGTTTTCCATAAATTGACTGGGGAGTTCGACCGCATCCCAAGGCACATTAGAAATACCTGCGGCGGACAGTTCATCAATTTGAGTAAGCATGTGATGAATGCCATGTCCGAACTCATGGAACAAGGTGACAACTTCATCGTGGGTAAGCAATGCAGGCTTGTCTTTTACCGGTGGCGCAAAATTGCAGGTAAGATATGCCACAGGAATTTGAACGTCTCCGTTTTCTAGCTTAAAACGTCCCTGGTAAGCATCCATCCAAGCTCCACCGCGCTTATGCCCACGGGCATAAAGATCGAGATAAAATTCTGCCACCGCTTTATCATCACGAATAATTTGAAAATGCTTCACTTCTTTATGCCAAAGAGCCGAACCGCTGATTGGTTTAAAAGAAACATTAAAGTGATGTTCGGTGATCTCAAACAAGCCTTTAATCACTTTATCGACCGGAAAATAAGGTCGTAATTGCGATTGAGATATCTGGTAGTTTTGTTGCTTAAGTTTTTCACTATAATAAACGGCGTCCCATGCCTCGAATTTTTCATTTGATGAGTCCTGAGATTGAGCGAATGCTTTTAAGGTTTCATATTCCTGCTCGCCCTGAGCGTGACTGGCATCATTCAGTTGTTCTAAAAACTCAACAACCTGTGCAGGACTTTCTGCCATTTTTGTTTCAAGAGAAAGCTCGGCGTAATTGTCGTAGCCTAATAGCTTCGCTTTGGCATACTTGAGTTTTAACGTCTCTGCCATAATTTCACTATTATCAAATTTGCCTTCATCAGGTCCTAATTCTGAAGCTCGCGTGACAAAAGCCCGATAAACTTCTTCGCGCAACTCACGATTGTCCGCATAGGTCATTATTGCCAGGTAACTGGGAAATTCCAGCGTAACCAGATATCCTTGAAGTCCTTTCGCCTCGGCACCTGCCGCCAACATCGCTAACTCGGTTTCTGGTAAACCTGATAATTCTTTTTCGTCAGTAATATTTTTAGTCCAACTCATGGTTGCATCTAAAATATTTTGTTCAAATTTTGATTTAAGTTCAGCCAGTCGGGCCTGAATTTTTGCAAACTCTTTTTGTTCTGCCTCTTCGAGGTGTAAACCGGATAACTTAAACCCGATTAAAGAATGCTTCAATATATGGCATTGAGTCGGCGACAATTGTAAACTTTCTCGGGCATCATATAGCGCCTTGGTCGCCTCAAATAGACCTTTATGTTGGCCAAGTTCGGTTGAATATTCAGTCAGTAATGCCAACGCGGCGTCATAAGCATCTCTTAATTCATTGCTATTGCATACACTATTTAAGTGAGACACTGGAGACCAGGCTTTTTCCAATCGATTCTCGAGCTTTTCAAGTGGAAGCATCAGGTTTTCCCAGGAAAATTCTGGCTGTTGAATTAACGCTTCAATCGCCGCTCTATTTTCCTCGAGTACTTGTGAAATCGCCGGTTTTACATAGTCTGGCTCTATTTGATCAATTTTTTCAATAGGATTTTGTAATAATAAGGGGTTAGTTATAGTCATATTGGAATAGTATTCGAGGTTAATTAAATGCAAACTTAAGTTTAATTCGTTACAGCATTAAGTAAAGTAAGTTCTTGTGTTGAGTAAACTATCCTTTAATGAGGGTTAAGAATCGATAAACAAGCCCGATGGGCTGAGTTTTTAGCAACTGCGTTTTACCAATCGCGTTAATGTCAATTGATTAAGATATACAAAGGTGTCTAACAAAATGTCTGAATATGATTTCGATTATCTCGCTATCGGCGGTGGAAGTGGCGGCATAGCCTCTGCAAACAGAGCCTCCATGTATGGAAAAAAGTGCGCTATTGTTGAGGCGAAAGCGCTGGGCGGAACTTGCGTCAATGTGGGTTGTGTACCGAAAAAAGTAATGTGGTTTGCCGGTCAGATAGCCGATGCATTCAAGCTGGCACCAGACTACGGCTTTGATATTGAAGTGAAAAATCTCAATTGGAAAACACTGGTTGATAACCGCGAAGCTTACATCAGCCGAATTCACCAGTCATACGACAATGTTCTGGGAAAGAACAATGTTGAAGTCATCCAGGGTTACGCAACATTAGTTGATAAAAACACGGTAAAAGTAGGCGACAGGCTCATTACCGCTGAAAATATCCTACTGGCAACCGGTGGACAGCCGATGATTCCAGATATCCCTGGAAAAGAGCATATTCTTGATTCTGATGGTTTTTTTGCCCTTGAGCACCAACCTAAGCGAGTCGTGGTCGTAGGCGCAGGTTATATCGCGGTGGAAATCGCCGGTGTATTTAACGCCGTGGGCTCAGAAACTCACCTGGTTGTGCGAAAAGAGCACCCGCTGCGAGAGTTTGATGAAATGATCGCCTCAACCCTCACGGAACAATTGCAGGTTGAAGGCATCCAACTTCACAACCGCACCCAGATTACCAGAATCGATAAAAACGAAGATGGTAGCCTGAAACTTTCAACCGATGGAAAAGAATTACCTGATGTTGATGCCGTGATTTACGCAATCGGTCGCAGTCCTCTAACTTCAAACCTGGGCTTGGAAAACGCAGGTATTGAGCTAGATGCAAAAGGTTATATTGTTACTGACGAATATCAAAACACCAGCGTTCCCGGTATTTTTGCTGTCGGTGATAACACCGGGCGTGCCCAGCTAACGCCTGTTGCCGTAGCGGCAGGGCGTCGATTATCAGAACGCCTGTTCAACAATAAACCGGATGAAAAACTGGATTATACTGACATACCAACCGTTGTTTTTTCTCACCCGGCAATTGGCACTGTAGGCTTGACCGAATCGCAAGCTCGCGAACAATATGGCGATAGCGTTAAGGTGTATACTTCTAGCTTTACCGCAATGTACACCGCAATCACCCAACACCGGCAACCGACAAAAATGAAACTGGTTTGTGTCGGCGAAAACGAAAAAGTTGTTGGTGTCCATATTATTGGGCTAGGCGCTGATGAGATGCTGCAAGGGTTTGCAGTTGCAGTCAAAATGGGCGCAACCAAAGCCGACTTTGATAACACTGTCGCTATTCATCCAACTTCGGCAGAAGAATTGGTGACTATGAGATAATTTTTAATCTGAAAACTGCGACATAAAGCAACAAAGATTAGAAATGATAAAATTGGCGGGAAATTCTCGCCAAACTTCTGGATAATGTGTGAAGATTTGCTATCGACTATCGAAAAACTTAGGCTAAAATAGCCACTGGTTGGCAGTCACCATTGCGTACGTTTTATTTATTATTATTTAAAGGTCATTCATGAGCGTTCGATCATTTGAAAATATGCACCCAAGGTTAGGCGATAAGGTTTTTATTGATCCAACAGCTTTGGTGGTTGGAGATGTTGAAATTGGCAACGATAGCTCAGTTTGGCCAATGGCGACTATTCGTGGTGATGTTCACTCAATCAAAATCGGTGAAAGAACCAGTATTCAAGACGGCTGTGTTTTACACGTAACCCATGCCGGCCCTTATGATCCAGAAGGCCACGACCTGATTATCGGTCACGATGTTACTATCGGCCATAAAGCCATGATTCACGGTTGTACCATCGAGAGCAACTGCTTGATTGGTATGGGCTCGGTCGTAATGGACAATGCTATTATTCGTTCGAACGTGGTTCTTGGTGCTAATAGTTTGGTACCTCCCGGACGAGAACTCGAAGGTGGCTTTTTATGGGTGGGTTCTCCTGCACGAAAAATACGCGCACTCAATGATGAAGAAATTCAATTCTTTAAATACTCGGCTGAAAATTACGTAAAACTGAAAGATCGATACCTGGCTGGCTAGCTTAATCACCAACCAGACTAATACTTCGTCACGCTTGAATTTGAAGCAGACTGCCAAAATGCATCCGCAGAGTCACCCATGCTCAGTGGCTGAGCGCCTTCTGAGACTTAAACAAAATTAAATTTTATTGTGTGCAACTCAAGTTGTTTTAGTCTATTCATTCGTTGAACACAAAAGAGGAGTGTCCCACTTGTCTTTAAATCATAACGAAACCGACGACCAACAAAAGAATTACTTTCTCGAAGAGTTTCTTATTGAACCTGCGTGCAATCGAATTTCACTAGGCGAAAAGACTTACACGGTAGAGCCTCGTATCATGGATGTGCTGTGCGTTTTGGCCGATCAGCCGGGTAAAGTTGTATCTCGAAAACACATTATCGAAAAAGTCTGGGAACACAGGACAGTTAGTGATAGTTCATTAAGTCGAAACATCGCAAGATTAAGAAAAATAATCGATCAAAAATCACCGCAGCAAAGTTACATTAAAACAATACCTAAAAAAGGATATTTGCTGAACGCGACTATACGTGAAGAAAATCAGGACAATGCAGAATTACTTCCTCAGAAAAATCAAATAAATCATAATCTGGCGACCCTATTCAATGATGCAGAAAACAATCAAGTTACAAGTATGTGGTTTAGACTGCCAATAAAACAAGTACTTTCCCTGCTTATTCTTGCCGTTATCATATTACTCTCTACTCAGTTTCAATTGATTAACAACATATTCCCTGGCTTGAGCTCTTTACCTGAAAACAGTCAAGAAAAGAAAGATGAAATTCAAATGGCACAAAAAGATTCATCCCATCAGTACGACTATCAAGTCACCCTCACACCTAGCCAGGAGAACAAAGCATTCTGCCTGGACGGCGTCGATGATTTTATTGAGTTGAATAATCAAATAGATATCGATACCGGCGATCTGTCAATTAGCGCCTGGGTTAAAACAAAATCAAAATCACTGGTTACTATCGTTGACAAGAGACACGAAAATATCAAAGGTAACGTCAAGGGATTTAGCTTATATTTAGTTGATGGTTCTGTTGGTTTTCAGCTCGCAAACGGCGAGGGAGATTGGCATTGTTCAAATCATTCGAAGAAATCAGCCTGTTCAAACTGGAACACTAAGGCATTTGTCGCCGATAACAAATGGCACCTGGTATCGGTGACATTAGACAGAGATGACACGCAAGGATTAAAGTTTTTTATTGATGGGCAATATTTTGAAAGCAAAGATCCCACAATGCGACAAGGCTCATTGCTGAGTTCAGCGCCACTGAGAATAGGCAGTCGCTCTTCTTCAATATCTTCATTATTTCCAGGGAATATCGGAGAAGTAAGGATTTACAATAGAGTCCTGAAAAAAAGTGAGATTACTCAACATTACGCAACAGGTATTTCACGTAGCTGTCGTGCACAATAATATTTTTCTCCACGAATAACCGAAGCTCAAGTTAAAAATAAAGTAACAATAATATTTTTCAATAAATTCGGCTTTGTTCAATCAAAAAACCACACACTTATTAAGGTTTTTTCAAATATTTCCATACACTTTATGTGGGCTTTACTATTTTCCAATAAAAAATATTCACTTGTGTTTAGGCTCTTTACTAATCCAGAAATTATTTCAATTGTAGTCTACTATTATTAAAACAAAAATTTCTAGCAGGCCTATGCACAACCCATATTTACCTCCAATTATTATTCTTGTTTCCATTTCTCTTGCAATTATTCTGTTTTGGCAATCTCAAGATTTTCTCGCTTACACGTTTCTCACTATCGTGATTTTAACAAGCGGCTACCAGATTTTTACCGAGAGCAGAAAGCCCCCGCTCGAAACACAAGATGCAAATAATGATGAAACATGCAAAGAAACTGAAATTATTTCTCAGGTTATTTCGTTGGTGGAAGCAGAGTTTATTCTGGCAAATAACGAACTAGAAAAAATTACCGAGCTTGTTTCTAATGCCGGGCGAACGCTGGCCGGAAATTTCACCGGATTACAACAACAATCAATTAGCCAAAAAGAATTTGTTCGGGAGCTGGTTAAAAAACTTGATGCACTGGTTCATAACGAAGAAGACATGTCGAGTAAAACAAATGATTTTTCCAGGCGAAGCCAACAGATATATCAACGAATGGCCGATTCGTTGGAAACAATTAAAAGTTCCTGTAATGATCTCGAAGTTGAATTTACTAGCGTATCTGACCAGATTGAGTCGATTAACAAAACGCTTGACGATCTTAATAGTATTACCGATCAAACCAACCTGTTAGCGCTCAACGCGGCAATCGAAGCAGCGAGAGCAGGTGATGTCGGTCGAGGTTTTGCAGTGGTAGCCGACGAAGTAAGAACGCTTTCACAAAGATCCCAGAGCTTCAACTTTGAAATCGCTGAGCAAGTAAAAAATATTCGAACAGCCGTTGACGGCGTCTCGTCAACCATCAGTAAACTCTCACAAATAGATTTGTCGCAAAGTCTTGAAATGAGAGAACAGATCAACGATATGTGGAGTAGTATGCAAAGTGTTGTCGAGCAAGCCAGTAGTGACAGCGGGGATATCACTCAACTAGCAGAATCAATTGGTCAACAAGCTCAAAGTGGCGTAGTTTCATTACAGTTCGAAGATATTGTACAACAGTTGA
Organism: Aliikangiella coralliicola; assembly: GCF_007004725.1. Taxonomy (GTDB): domain Bacteria; phylum Pseudomonadota; class Gammaproteobacteria; order Enterobacterales; family Kangiellaceae; genus Aliikangiella; species Aliikangiella coralliicola. The sequence goes on from NZ_ML660162.1 coordinate 114,357, forward strand.
TGGGGCATCTAAAAAATCGATTAACCATTCTTAATAGTTTTACGTTGCAAGCAAAAGCGATGATTTCTAAAGGACTGAATGATAACCGCGTAAAACAGCTTAACGAGCTAATCACTCAGAAAATTAAAAACTTGGATGAACTTCATAGCTCAGTTTCGCAACAAGATACCGATTCCGGCGGTGTAGATTTATTTTAACGCCTGGCTTTTCAAGTTGAATCAGATTAAACAATTCAGAAGTGCTATAGTTGCAAACAAGAATTCATAAAAATTAGTTTTCGGCCTGAATTATTTCTGATTCACTATCTTCTTTACTCCAGTTGATAAAGCCTCTGATATTCATTATCAAAAAAATAAAATTACCAGCCGCCATTCCAACACTGTTCATCCATACTAAACCTAAAAAAATCCAAACCAGGTTTGAAATTGCAAAGACGATAAAACCGTAACGGTTTTTATTACCGAGCATATAAACGGCAAGCAAGCTCGATCCAATAGCGACCCAGTCGACGCCATAATGTGCAAAAAATTGATCCATATTTATTGAGTGTCTTGGTGTATTAAATTAATTGAAGATTGATCATTCGTTACAAGGAGAAGAGAACAACCACTCTGATGTTGTGTTTATAGTTTCACGCTGTTGACATCAGGTAAACTGCCCGTCCAAATTTGATAAGAAAACGCAGCCTGCCCTATTAACATGCCTAAACCATCAGCAAATCGTTCACATTGATTTGCCAGTGCAAATTGACGAAAAGACTCAGCCCTTTCGCCATAATTCAAGTCATAAAAATAAGTCTGACTATCGATACAACTTGTAATCGAACTCATCAAGGGGCCATTAAACTCGCTAATCGAACTAATAACTCCATCCAACTTCAGCGAGCCTCCAAAAGCCGACGCAGAAAAAGTCGCAATTTTGCCCAGGTGAGAAAATCTTTCCACTAAGATTTCTGCCTTATCTTGTGTTCGATTCAGTAGTTGAATTGATGCGCCAGCCTTTAACAAAGCAACCAGAATTGATTGACTTGCGCCACCCGCACCAACCACCAATATATTCTTACCACTCACTGCGAAGTCAAGCTGCTCCAGATCATAGAGAAGCCCTCGGCCATCGGTAGTGTCGCCAGTTAGCTTTCCGTTTTGATCGACAAAGATTGTATTAACTGACTGACATAAACTGGCTTCTTCAGTGAGACGCTCTAAACTATCAATGACCAATTGCTTATGCGGTAAGGTAACATTAAGCCCTTTAACCAAGTTTTGTGTCTCGGAGTTAGTGAAGAATGTCGATACAAATGAAGTTAAATTTTCAGGCTCAACCAAATACTTTTGATAGTCAATTTGATGGTTAAATTGCTGTGAGAATTGTCGGTGTATGACAGGAGAAACACTATGTTTTATCGGGCAGCCAATCACACCCAATTTAAATTCAGATTTAAGCTCATTGGATTTTGAGCAATTTACGACCTTGGCCATGAAAGAAAGATTGAACCAAATATTAAATTTGGTTCAATCTACCACTAGCGCCCTGCAGACTCAAAGAACTTTATCTAATGATTAATCATCTACTCCCAACTTAAGGCTGCTCCGGTTTGATACTCGGTTACCCGTGTCTCAAAGAAGTTTTTCTCCTTACGCATGTTGGCCTGCTCATCTAACCAATTTAATTTATTGGCAGCTCCCTTAAACGGCTCAAAAATATTGAGTTGTTTAGCTCTGCGATTGGCGATAAAGCGAAACTGTTCGATGTGATCTTCTGCGCTATAGCCTAATATCGGCTCGGGCAACAGGTAATCAGCATAAGCAATTTCAGCTGCCTCACACTCATCCCACATAGCCCTTAAACGCGACTCATCAAGCGTTAACTGCTCCTCTTTAACAATTTCATTTACCACTCGAATACCGAATGCACAATGTAATACTTCATCACGCATTATGTACTGCAGTTGTTCAGCGGTTCCGGTCATCAAGCCTCTTCTTTGCAGCGCGAAAATTGGGCTGAATCCGTTGTAGAACCAACACCCTTCGAACACGCCGGCAAAAAACAGGTAGGAGTGAACAAAGTTATCAAGCTCATCTCGATCATTTAAATCGATATCCGGCCGTAAAACCGAATTTAGTCGCCGATTCGCTAAGTTAATTTTCCGGTAAATTTGCGGCACTACACGGTAACGATTATAAATTTCACTTTGATCGAGACCAATTGATTCAATGCAATGCTGATAAGTCCAGGTATGCAAAGCTTCTTCATAAACCTGACGCGCCTGATAAATTTGCAGCTCCGGCGCCGACATTTTTTCCATGACAGCCAGACCAACGTTCCGCATGGCCAAAATGTCTGATGTGGTCAGGTATGACAACACATTTTCATACAAATGCTTTTCTTCTACAGTCAACTTGTGATGGTAATCCTGAACATCCTTGGTCATATTAATGTCCAGCGGCGTCCAGTGATTTTTGTTGGCATTCAAAAAGAAATTCCAGGCCCAGGGATATTTAAACGGCGCTAACTGGTTAATATCTGCCTTTCCATTAACGATACGCTTATCCTCGACTCTCACCGGTTCGCGATTTTGTAAAGCAAAATCTTGCATCGACTGGCTATCATCAATTCGGTCGAACTGTGAGTCCGCACCAATCGTATTTTTACTTTTACCAACTTCCAGCTGAGCATCTTCTTCGATTTGGCCGATGGTTTTCACATCAGCCTGCTCTTCAGCTACAAACACTTTATTTTGCGAGTCCGACTTTTCGCCAGACTTAGCATCAGTAGCAGGTCTAAAGTCTGCTATAGGGTCATTCCAATCTAACATCTTTATTATCTCTCTTTTTGTTTTGGCTACTGACAAGCTTCACAGTCTGGATCTAAAATCGAACAAACCTGAGGCGCAGGCTCCGGTTTGGCGTCATATTTTTCAGGCGTGCTTTTCTCAACCTGGGTTGCCCCCAGAGAACGCAAATAGTAGGTGGTTTTTAATCCGCGAACCCAGGCGAGCTTATATAGTTGGTCAAGCTTTTTACCCGAAGCCTCTGCCATGTAAAGATTGAGACTCTGCGCCTGGTCGATCCATTTTTGTCGACGTGACCCAGCTTCCACCAACCAACGCGCATCCAGCTCAAATGCCGTGGCATAGATGGCTTTGAGGGTATCTGGCACCCGATCAATCGATTGAACTGAACCATCGAAATACTTCAAGTCATTGACCATCACTTCATCCCAAATATTCAGCTTCTTCAGTTGCTTAATGAGATAAGGGTTCGACACGCTAAACTCACCCGATAAATTCGACTTTACATAAAGGTTTTGATAGGTCGGTTCGATTGACTGACTAACACCACAAATATTTGAAATCGTCGCCGTCGGCGCAATCGCCAGACAATTGCTATTTCGAATGCCATGACTTTTTATTTCTTCACGTAATTCATCCCAGGCTAATGTCTGCGATAAATCCTGATTAATATAATTACCTCTTTCACTGGCAAGGTTTGCAGCTGAATCAATCGGTAAAATTCCCTGGCTCCAGAGCGAGCCCTGAAAAGTTGAATAACTGCCTCTTTCTTTCGCTAATTGACACGACGCTTTAATAGCCAGGTAACTGATCAGTTCCATTGATCGATCGGCAAATTCAACGGCAGCATCACTCGCATAAGCAATTTCTTTTTGATAAAGCGCGTCTTGAAATCCCATCACTCCAAGACCGACAGGTCGATGTTTCAAATTCGAATTTCGCGCTTGCGGCACACTGTAGTAGTTATACTCAATCACATTATCAAGCATTCGCATTGCAGTCGAAATGGTACGCTCTAACTTAGCGCGATCAAGTTCGCCTTGGGTAATATGCTGCGCCAGGTTTACTGATCCCAGATTACACACGGCAATTTCATCATCATTGGTGTGTAAGGTGATTTCAGTACACAAATTAGAACTATGCACAACGCCTTGATGTTGATTGGTATAACGGATATTGCAAGGATCTTTGAAAGTTACCCAGGGATGACCCGTTTCGAATAACATACCGAGCATTTTTCGCCATAAGTCCACCGCCTTTATTCGTTTAAAGCTGCGAATTTCACCGGCATCTGCTTTGCGCTCGTAATCTTCATAGGCCTGCGCAAATGCTTTACCGCAAAGTTCGTGTAACTCGGGTACTTCATCGGGAGAAAATAGCGTCCACTCTTTTTCTTCAACCACTCTTTGCATAAACAGATCCGGGATCCAGTTGGCGGTATTCATATCGTGAGCTCGACGACGTTCATCACCGGTATTTTTACGCAGGTCCAGAAAATCTTCGACGTCGATATGCCAACTTTCCAGGTAAGCACAGACAGCCCCTTTGCGTTTTCCTCCCTGATTAACCGCCACCGCAGTATCGTTAGCAACTTTTAAGAATGGAACAACACCCTGCGACTTTCCGTTAGTACCTTTAATCCAGGCGCCCATGCCGCGTACACGAGTCCAGTCATTACCAAGCCCACCGGCAAACTTGGATAACATCGCGTTATCCCTCAGCGAATCATAAATGCCGTACAGGTTGTCAGGAACGGTAGTGAGGTAACACGAAGACAATTGAGGTCTGGTGGTGCCTGAGTTAAACAGTGTTGGTGTCGAACTCATAAAGTCAAACGATGCTAGCAGCTGATAAAACTCAACCGCCTTTGCTTCGCGCTCGATTTCATTAATCGCAAGCCCCATCGCTACTCGCATGAAAAACGCCTGTGGCAATTCAATCCGGGTATTTTCTGAATGAATGAAATAACGATCATAAAGCGTCTGCAAACCTAAGTAATTAAACGCCAGGTCTCGATCCGGTTGAATAGCTGCAGCCAGTTTTTCCAGGTCAAACCGGGTTAGTTCCTCGTCGAGCAACTTTAATTCAGATGCTTTTTTAATATATTTAATAAAGTAATTGGGATAAACCTGCGCCATTTCTGATTGCGCGACAATGGTTGAGGAGTCATTCACAAAAGACAAAGCTTCCAGTCGCAGATTACTCAACAGCAACCTTGCTGCTACCTGACTGTAATTAGGCTCCTGGTCAATTAGACTGCGCGCGCTGAGTACCATTGCTTGATTGAGATCGCTCAGTTTCATGCCATCAAACAAGCTTTCCCGGGTTAGCTCGAAAAGCTTTTCGCTACTCACATCTTCAATACCGGCTGTTGCAGCTTCAATGGTTGCACTCAGGCTTTCAGGATCAAAATTAACTTCCGCCCCGTCAGGGTTAACAATCGTTAACCCGGGCTCTTCAACCTGCTCGGTTTGCCCATCCTGAACGGCTTTCTCTGCCAAGCGTTGCTTCTCGTGCTCTTCTCGATAAAGCACGTAGGCTCTGGCAACTTTATGCTCGCCGGAACGCATCAATGCAAGCTCTACTTGATCTTGAATATCCTCAATATGGATAACACCATTTTCGGGTAGTCGTTTAAGCAAGGCGTCAACAACCTGTTCGCAAAGCTTGGCAACGATTTGGTGAACACGACGTGAGGCTGAAGCCTGACCGCCCTCAACTGCCAGAAATGCCTTTGTTAAAGCAATCGTTATTTTGTTTTGATCAAAAGGGGTTCGTTTGCCATTACGACGAATAACGGAGTATTGGCTACCCAAACGATTTTCGGTCGCAATGGTATTCATGACAGAATCAGATGTTGCTATCTGATCATTACAAGTTTCGAGCATGTTTTCCTCTTCACGGATTTTGAGACTCGCGCGAAGTGGATGAAGTAGATTGGTCGGGACTAAATTGAAAACCGATCACAAGCAGTAACAATGGGCCGGTATACTTTTAGTAGACTTTCAATCCTTACCTTAACGCGAGGCAGATTAAACTTTTGATAGGTAACCGGACTTAAAAAACGATAGTTTTTATCACCGTTGCGCGACAGTGCTGGATTTTCACCAGCTTCCCCTACTCAAATTTTGAACAACAAACACTAGATATAGCTAGAATCTGTTAGCAGGCAACAATATAGTGTGTTTTTTTGATTTTTACAAGCAGACAATTAACCAGATTCTAAAAATTAGAAGTGTGTCGTTTTCGCCATTGTCTTAGTCAAAATTCCCAACATTGGGAATCAAATCTTGGCGAAGTCCCATTTTTCGGGCCTCAAGGGGTGGCATGAAATCTGCTTTGGTGTTTTGGATAGCTCGCTCATCTTAGATTCAGCAAGAAGGTGTTAATCTCAGAAAAGTGGCCAAGCAACTTAATAATAATCTGTTTAACCAGGAGTAAAAAATAATGAAGCACTTACTAAATATTTTAATCGCCGTTTTTCTAGTCACTTCCATCAGTGGCTGTATCGTCATTGGCGACGGAGATGGTAATTGGAACCATGACGACTGGCGTGAACAACAGCGAGAAAACCGTGAATTAATTAGTGAATTAGAGATCAATACGCCGAGAACTCGAGTGCTCACCAAACTGGGTGCACCAAACTACTCCGATGCATTTGAAAAAAATGGTAAGCAATATCGAATTTTATATTACCGAACGCAACACAGACATTCTGATGGTGATACGACCAAGGATGAAACGACTCCACTGGTGTTCGTCGATGATCAATTGGTCGGATGGGGAGAGGAAGCGCTCGCCAAAGCTCGAAGCGAAATCTAATCAATTTGAACAGTTGATAGTCAACAAAACACCTTAAACAAGAGGCCGGTTTGATTACCGGCTTTTTAGTCTATACTCGATAATCCAAAAAATAATTGATCCGCCACCTTGGGATAACCAATTCGCCTTAGTATTTCGATTAATCTTTCATAACCAGGTGCAGGCCCCTTCTGCCCTGCGGCCAGAAATTCAACCAGAGAAGTCCGCTGACTTGGTCCCATGGGTTTGAAACCTTTGGCAAAAGCAATTGGATTATTCACTGCGATTTTGATGAGCACTAATTGCAAATAATCGGGCGCACCGCTTTTCCATTGCAAGTTGCAGGCTAGTTTCATCGTCAGTGCTAAAGTCGGCTCAAGATGATTTTCTGACAAACTTTCTAATAAGAAAATATATTTGTTACCATCAAATAGCTGTTTTCGATTAGGCGGATTAAAAACCTGGTTAAAACTTTTCGCCGTTTTCGGAAATGCATCCAGGTATGCTTGCTGAAAAGCGACATTATCTTGTCTGAGTTGCAGCTGGTTGTAGGCCGACTCTATCCGTTTCGAATCCTCATTTAACTTCTCTGCAACCGCAACCCGTATAGTCATTGCACACAAGCACATGAACAATATACCAACGTAGCGTATTGTGTTTTTGCGTACTGTGTTTTTGCGTCTTGCGTTCTTGGCGTTCTTGCCTATTCTCTTCGCTATTGTCTTCATATTCGGTTTATTTATGTTGGAGGATTTCGTTGATAAATTGATAACCAGCGTAGATCTTGAAAATCAATGTAACACTATACGACTTAAAGTTTTTAGCCTTTTTGGCAACAGTCCGATAACATCAACAACCTACGTTAGCGAAAATCATACACGATAAGACTTAGTTTTGAATATAGCCACCCAGCATCAACTCTCTAACTGCCGACATGCAAAATTACCAGTGATCCAAAAACCGGTGTTAAAACCCGCAGTGTTGCCCCCATTCAAGCATCGGGAATTAAAATGAGCAACACTACAGGTTCGATCAAATCACTATTGCTAATCGCCCTGGCGTCTATTTTATTAATGAGTTTTGTCCCAGTCTTAATTAAGTGGATTAGCGCCAATGCGGTCACCATCGGTATTGTTCGTTTAACTATCGGCGCGGCAGGGATTGGAGTGCTGGTATTATTTTCAAAGAAGCGCGCATCAGTCACGCGGCGGGATTTTATCTGGCTGTTCCTTTTAGGTTTATTTTTCGCCGTTCATTGGTACACCTATTTCCAGAGTATTAAAATGTCTGACGCATCATTGGCTGCTATCGGCATGGCAACCTTTGGCATTCACTTATTGTTGTTAAATCGAATATTTTTTAAAGAAACAATCAACATCAGCGATTACTTCGCCATTGTTATTTCGTTTATCGGTATTTATATTGCGTCTCCCAGGACAGATATTGCGGCCGACAAACTCAATGGTTTTCTATTGTCCGTATTTAGTGGTTTTGTTTACGCCTGTTTACCGCTAATTAACCGTCGCATCACCCGACTTTCGACTAACACAAGAGCCTTGGGTCAGTTTGGCTTTGCTTTGCTATTCTTCATGTTGCTACTACCACAAAGCGACTTTAACCTCAGTTCATATGATTGGGGTGGCCTAGTGGTGTTAGGCGTGTTAAGCACGCTCATTGCCCACACATTGTGGATTAAGGCGAGTACCGAGCTCCCCACAAAATTTACCGCTGTCCTTTATTACTGCTATGTACCTATCGCCATATTGCTCAGCTTTATTTTCCTCAATGAGACAATGAACTGGCAGAAGCTGGTAGGGGCCGGGTTAATTATCGCCGCCAACATAATGGTAGTGTTTTTACACAAAACCGCTCCAGCACGCTAAGGAGCCCCATAGATTATCTAGCTTATTTCGGCTTGGTTGATTTTTGTTCAAACCTTTGTCTATACTTTTTTATACAACCTGATTTATATAACCTGAATTCGGGATATATAAACAAGCCCATGTTTATATAGACAAATCCATGTCTGGTTTATGGCTGCACGTCAATATCAGCGTGTTCCTATCGGCACGGAGGCATTTTTCATGACTCAACTTAGAGATGACTATTACTACCGGTTAGGTCGCCACCAAGCTGTGGTTGAGCTCAATGAAAGAATTCCCAAATCTCGCCCCACCGGCATTACTGCCAGGCAGATGCGCGACTGGCTTCAGGGCTATAACGAAATGTCAGCCATGTTCCATTGGCGCAGGCAACCTATCAAAGAAAAGCAGGTCATTTGAAAACAGCTAACCACTAGTTATTGAAAGATCACAACCGAACCCATCCAAAAGCTCATTCCAGTAAAAACACTTAGCTCATCTAAATCAGTTTTATTCGCAACTCATGTTCTAAAAAGAAAAAAACTACGCATCGATAAAACAGCGATTTTTGCAGTGCAACCAATAAGATAAATTGTTTTGAGGATTAAAAAAGCGGTTAGTCGGGTAATTTTGCGTCACGATAACGCTTTGTTTTCATGATATTTTGATAGGACTCGATTAGCCTTTCCGCTTCGAGGAGTTGATCAGGCTTTAGCTCAGTTTTTAGCTGAACGACAATTTCCGCGGTTTTTCGATTGATACGTTTAGCGACAGGACTTTCATTAACAGAGGCAAGATAAAACCATACATAGGACTCCACTACGTTGGCTTTAAAACCCAGCCCTCGATGAAGCATAATAGCGATATTATATTGCGCCGCAGGATTTTTACGTAAGCTCGCCTGAAAATAAAGCTCTGCGGCTTTCTTATAGTTGCGTCTGAAACCACTCCCTTCCGGCGGCTCAAAATAAAAGTTACCGAGCACAAATAAAGCCTCGGGATCGCCCAATTCTGCCTTATGCTTTAGCTTTGACCATTCGGTTACATAAACATTTTTTTGGCTGCCAAACTCTCTTAATCGGGCTGCGTGAGATGAAAATGAGCAAACAGCCGTAACGAGTAGGAGTAATATTGGCAATATTTTCTTTAAAAGCTGCAAAAAAAATCCTTAAAGAAGGGGCCTAATGTCTCCAGATTATTGTTATTTTCTCACAATTCCCCTAGACAATTACACTCATAAGGTCAATTATAAGATAAGATGTGGGTCTAAATTGGTGATTTCTATGACCTTTTACTGTGTAATATTTACATGCTTTTTAGCTACTTATCCAGCTTTTTAGCGTAAACTGTGTAATGAGTTTTGAGTCCGTTGAGAGTGAATGATGTTACAACTGCAAAATTTTGAGTTATTTAAACAGCTTGAAAAAGAACAAATTGACGATGTTCTCTCACATATTCATTGTCGAAGTTTCCCCAAGAAAACCCAGATAGTTACTGAGGGTGATGACTCTCATAGCTTATATTTTGTGCTTGAGGGACGCGTGAAGATTTACCTGGATGATGACAATGGAAAAGAAATTATTGTCAACATTCATACGCCAGGCGATTTTTTTGGCGAGCTTGGTTTGGTGAAGTCAATTCCTCGCACTGCATCAGTGCTTACGATGGAAGATTCTCGCCTGGGTATTATGCCGGAATCTGACTTTAAGCGTTGCTTGTCAACATATTCGGCTTTTTCTATCAGCTTGATTGAAAACCTGGCCACGCGCCTGATTGAAGCCACTGAAACCATCCGAAAGTTAGGTTTGATGGACGTCTATCGAAGAATCGCTGTCACCTTTTTGAATTTGTCTGAAGAAATTGATGGTGTCAGGATAATCAATGAGAAATTAACTCAGCAAAACATCGCCAGCCGAGTAGGCGCTTCGAGGGAAATGGTCGCGAGAATTCTAAAAGACCTACGTGCCGGAGGTTATATTTCCCAGGAAGACAATAAAATTATCCTCCATAAACCGCTTCCTCATTCATGGTAATAGCGCCGCATTCATCAATGTTGAATGCGGACAGACGGTTTTGAAAGTAATTTGTTTTAAAGATAATCGGTTTTGAAGATAACAATAATCGAGTTCGGGTTAGTTGGCGTGATACTGCTGAACTAGATCGTTTGCTTCGCTTAAACAAAGACCATTATGGAGTGCCTTACCAATTAATAAACCTGATAACTTTTCAGTATGTGATTCGAGAATTTTCTTGAGGTCAGCCAATTTTTCAATCCTGCTATTGGCATATACGGGCATTTCCACATTGCGCGATATTTCAACAATATCAATCAGGTTTGCGCCGCCAGAACCACCCTTTTCTGGTATTTCGGTGACCACCAGACCAACCACACCATCGTCTTCCAATTGCCGGGCTAAACTGAGTAACTCATAGGCAGGCTCACCGGAACGAGTGCCAACCAGCCCTTTTTGACAATCTAACTCAACGAGTACTCGATTGGGAAACTCTACACAAATGTCATCCAGCAAATTTCGACGCCGAATGGCTCGGCCATTCAATACCAGGAAGTCTGCGCCGATATCAGCCCAGATATACGCAGACTCAACGCATTTAATGCCGCCAAGTACTTGTAACTCAATTGAAGGGAAAGCTTTTTTTATCTTGCCAATTAAATCGACGTTTTCGGGTTCACCCGACTCGATCGCATCAACATCAACAATGTGAAGGCGGGAAACGCCCTTTTCAGACCAGCGTTTGACAACTTCAAACGCATCTTCTTTGACAACCTGATTGGCAAAACTATTCTTGGGTTCTGTATGAACACACTTTCCATGACGAATTTCTAATACGGGTACTAACTGCATAACCTCATCCGATCTAAAAAAGTTTAAACTATCCGTTCGACACACCTCTATGCTGCAAAGAATTTATGCACGCCATTCGACTACATCCCTGCACCACGCGGCCAATTAATGTACAGCTGGAACGCTAATGCTTGAATTCAAAAGGCTTTCTCTAAATATAGGTGTAAATATGAATTTAGTCAGCACAAAATTAACCAAATTTAGAACAATTTATCAATTTAAATTGTCAAAAACTTGACTATTATTAATAGAGGATTATGACTAAACAATAACAATCAATAACTTACCTGAACTTGAGACTCATAGAGTCACTGGTCTGACAAAATCCACTGGTTATCACAAGACTTACACCGGCTTACTTAGAGAAAGATACAATGGATCCGATTGAAAAGTTGAAGCGTAATTTACAAAATAGAAAAGAGGAGCTTGAGTCTCGAATCAAATCGATTAACGCAGATATCAGCCATCAGAATCAACCACTATCCAATGACTGGAGTGAGCAAGCGGTTGAACGAGAGAACGACGAAGTGCTGGAAGCACTTGGAAACGCTTCACAGAAAGAAATTGCACAGATTAACCTGGCCTTAAAGAGAATTGAAAGCGGCCACTACCAAACCTGTGAAAACTGCGCCGAACCGATTCCAATCAAACGGCTTGAACTCATACCGCACACGATTTATTGCACCCGCTGCGCAGAAGAAATTGAGTCATCAGGTAATGCCCACTAAATCACCGCTTTGCACTATCAATTTACAATCATAGGAACTTAACTGTTAACCAGGCAATTAAAACTCCTTCCCTTAAGCAATTTTGGTATGGCAACTTGATTTCGCTTTAGGCATAATCTCGTAGCGGCTGATTTTGGCCATTTTTTGCGTAAAAAATACACAAAATTTAGGTTTAAATATCAGTGTGCCGTGGCGTATTACTGCTTTTGCAGCATTACGTCTGCGATAAGTTCACATCAAACCGTTTGGTGGGAGCGATGGCCGCGGTAATGACGGCAGGTGACCAGTAATTATTGGTACTTTCTGACGCGGTGCTCATGCGAAATTACACTTTAAATAACGACAGAAGCGTAGTTTCAAAAAATTAACTCTCTTTAAGTAGGAAATTAAATCATGAGTAAAATCAAAGTTTCCATTATAGGCGGTGCTGGTTACGGTGCTGCAGAAATCCTCAGACATGTGTTAGTTCGTGATGATGTTGAATTACTGCGAATCTCCAGTAAAGACTACATCGGCAACTCGGTCAGTCAAGTTCATCGTAACTTACCGGGTTTTGACCACATTAAATTGCAAGATATCACTCCACAACAATGCGCAGAAGGCGCAGATATCGTTTTCCTGGCAATGCCGCATATTATTACTGCGAAAGTTGCAATGGAATTATTCGATCTGGACGTTAAAATAATCGATCTTTCAGGTGATTTTAGACTTGAAAACCTGCAGGATTACGTCCGTGACTATGCCCCGGAACACCCTTGCCCAGAAAAACTCGGTACGTTTGTTTATGGCATGCCTGAGCTTAATAGCGAAGCGATAAAAAATGCTAAACACGTCGCCAGCCCAGGCTGTTTTGCAACAGGTATTGCCATGGGGCTATTACCGCTTGCTAGCGCCGGGTTGTTAAAAGGCACCAACATTCGCACCGTTGCGATGACCGGTTCTTCCGGTTCAGGTGTCAAACCTCAAGCAGGTACTCATCACGCTGTTCGAGTTAACAACCTGAAAGCCTACAAAACGCTTCACCATCAGCACCGCGCAGAAATCGTACAAACGCTCAAGCACGGCGGTGCAGAAAAAATATCATTAGATTTCGTACCGGTTTCAGCGCCGCTGGTTAGAGGAATTTTAGCGGTTTCTCAGATTGACCTTCCTGAAGGCATGGAACATTCTGACATTCAAAAAATCTACGAAGACTACTATGCCGATCACAAGCTCACAACAGTCAGACCGAAAGGTTCGCCGGCCGAAGTGGTTGCAGTATCTGGTACTGCCCGAGTTGAAATTGGCATCGATACTCGAATTGACGAAGATACCGGCAAACGAACATTGTGCTTAACCAGCGCGATCGACAATCTGATTAAAGGTGGTGCAGGACAAGCTATCCAGAGTTTTAACCTGATGACCGGTAAACCAGCTCACTTTGGACTAGACAATCCCGGATTGTGGCCATAAGCCCCAGGAGGAATTGTGATGACCAATACTAACAAAACCGCCGTCATCAAAGTCGGCGGTGATGTTCTGCTTGACCAACTCGAAAGAGAAGGTTTGGCACAAAACATCAAATCCCTGCGCGATAGTGGTTGGCAGGTTGTGCTACTGCATGGTGGCGGTCCACAGGTCAATGCACTTCAGGAAAAACATGGTTTGACGCCAAACAAAGTAGCCGGCAGAAGAATTACTTCTGCCGATGACTTGTTAGTGGTTAAACAGGCGATTGCCGGTGAAGTGAATGTTAACCTGACATCGGAATTGATTAAGGCTGGCTTGCCAGCTTTTGGCTGTCACGGAGCATCGGGTAATCTGATTCGGGCCACCAAACGTCCTCCGGTCGTTGTAACTGGCGCCGGGCCTGATCCAATTGATTTTGGCGAAGTCGGTGACGTCAGTGGCATTAATGGACAACTGTTGACAGGCTTATTAGGTTTAGGTGTGATTCCAGTGATAGCGACTTTAGGCGTCTCGGATACCGGTACTATCTTTAATATCAACGCAGACACCACTGTGGTGCAAATCGCCCGTGAGCTAAAAGCAGATTTGCTATTACTCACCACCGGCGTTGGTGCGGTCTTTAAAGATTTGAACCAACCAGACAGTCGTATCAAAGAAGTCAATCGCGAGCAGGCCAAAAATCTAATTAACGAAGGTATCATTCAAGGCGGAATGATACCGAAAGTTGAAGAAGCAATGACACTACTCAGTGAAGGCGTGGGGTCAATTGCCATTGTTTCTGGCCGACATCCTGGCGCCTTCCTGGCTGCTGCGGAAGGAACCGGCGAATTTGGCACTCGAATTATTGCGTGACACAGCAATAAGTTGAGCTAAACAGCGGGGACTGTAGTTCTAGTATCCCGCTGTTCTAACAACCGTCATTCAGACACACAGTCGTTTCCATTTCCAATATGGGAACTAGGCCTTTATACAACCTATTCATTCGCGTTATATTAAGCTGTAAAATAAAATTTTGAAAAACGCGCGTTAACGAACATGAAGAAATGCCCCAATTGCCAAGAAGAAACCATATCAGAGACTGAACTATTTTTTTCTCTGATCTTTCCGATGGTCATTTGTTGCTGTTATAAATGTTATAGCGTGATTTACCCCAAACAAAATAAATGGATCGGTAAAAGTTCTTACGTTGGGTATTTAGTGGCCAGTACCCAATTGATAGCTTTTGTTGTTATGTCTGTTTTTGTCCTGGACCGTATATGGCCAGGGTTTGTACTTTTTTTGATCTGGCGAATTTTAAGCGCTTACCTGGCTTCAAAAAGCGAATTAGAATATTTTAGATAATCAAGCTTTCCAAACTCAATTAACCTCAGCTCTTTGACCGCTTCATCTTTTTGACCCTTTCAGCACATTTCGTAATGGTTTCACTAGATATAATCCCAAGCCGATCCAGATAAACACAAAACTCATCAGTTGCTTTGAACCCAACGGCTCATCATAAATTTGCGTCGCTAAAATAAACGTAATTGAAGGCGCGATAAATTGTAAAAAACCAACGCTGTTTAGCGGGATCTTTTTAGCCGCAGCGGCAAACCATATTAACGGCACTGCGGTGACGATTCCGCCGCTTAGCAATAGCAGATCAATGGATAATGACAGGTTCAAAAATACTGAAGATTGTTGATAGATTGTCCAGACGATATACCCGGTGGCCACCGGCAGCGCAATGCTAGTTTCAACTAAAAGACCGTTTAATGAGTCAACATTCAACTGCTTGCGAATAAATCCATACAAGGCAAAGCTCGTCGCCAAGCTCAAAGCTATCCAGGGAAATTCACCATAATTGACTATCTGGTTTGCAACGCCCAAGGTAACCGCTATAACGGCGCCCCACTGAAGCCTGGTTAACCTTTCACCCAACAGAATTACCCCCATCAAAATTGACATTATTGGGTTAATAAAATACCCAAGACTGGTTGCCAGAATTTGATCATGAGTAACCGCCCAGGTAAAGATGTACCAGTTACAGGAAATCAGCGCCGTTGAGGCAGTTAACCCCAGCAATAGTTTTTTATCACTAATGATCCGCTTTATTTCAGTGCGTTTTTTGAGTAACCACATCAAAATAAGCGTCACAGGTACGCACCAGGCAATTCGATGGGCCAGAATCTCTTCTGCCGGAACCATATCCACCACTTTAAAGTAGACAGGAGCAATTCCCCACCATACGAAGGCGCCAATACCAAACAACCAGCCGCTGGTTTCGGTTTTTGATGTCATTATTTATCTCTGATTAATTAAAGAAAATGAAGGTTGTATTGCTTAAATACTTTCAACCTGTCATGTAAGTTCCGGTTCCCAACGCGACCAGGGTATCGTCATCGCTATGCAACTCCATTCGAACCACCGCGACTTTATTGCCGCTACGGAGTAGCCGCGCTTTAGCATAAAATGCTTCTCCCTTTCCGGGGCGCACATAGTCAACCCGCAAATCAATGGTGCCGACTTTAGAAAGTTTACGGGCAATCTCTTCATCGCTGGCATTCAAGTTTTTTCCTAGCATTGCCGTAGCCGCCATTGTGCCACCGACAACATCAAGGGCAGTTGCTGTCACCCCACCATGCAGTATTCCCTGCATAAAGTTACCAATCAATTCTGGTTTTTTGTTGAAACTGATACGGCACCCATCCGGCGATAATTCATCAAATTCAAAACCAATCAATCCATGAAACGGAATCTGGCGGTGGAATATGTCAGCTAATCGCCTAAGCAACTGCTGATATTTATCGTCGTCGTGAGACGACAGTTCTGGCAATTCTGATTTACTCATAAAAGATATTCGTTTTCTCACCAATTTGAGGCCAGTAGCAGCCTGATTCAATGATAACCTTGGTTAATTCCACTAATCTGCGGTCAGTTTACCTAGTGCCCCCGCACAGAGCCACGATAATTTACCACACTATAACAGCTTAACGGTTGGCAAAAAATTTGCATTCTCTAAATTTATCAATACCGTTACATTATTCTATTGTGGAGATTGAATGCCTTTACACCAAATTAGAAATACCTGTTTGTTTGGTTTACCGCTATTGCTCATCACAGCGTCACTTTTCCATTTTTTACCGCTTGATACTCAGTTAATTTCAACGCGCTGGAGTGAGTATTTTTATATTGTCGCCTTGACGGCCAATATTGGCTATTTTACTAACTATGTTGCCATTAAGATGCTCTTTAAACCACACCAGCCGACCGCGTTTGGTCGTCAGGGCCTGATCCCAAAAAATCAACCTAAGTTAGCCGCAGCGCTCTCAGCAACACTGAGTAAGCACTTTCTAGCAAGCGATCACTGGCATGAGTATTTGGAAAAAGCTGACTTAAATTCGAAACTAATGAATGCAGTTGAAAGTTATTGTCAAAATTGGGCGCAAGATCCCCAAAATGCGGATAAGATAAACCAATTACTGGCAGAGTTTATTAGCGCTAACAAGGCACCCATCAATCGCGTTTTAGACGAGTTACAACATCAGCTAATCACACAACTAACCGATTCTATCGAGCCTGAAGCGCTCCTTAAGGAAAGCTTTACCTGGATCGAAAAGCAATTTGCCGAGCGCCCGGGGCAAATGGAGTTTTTAATCGAACCCGTCATCAAAACCATCGCCGGCAATGTGCCAATGATTGCCAGCCACCTGGTGAAAACGGTTGACAGGCACATCGAGAATCAAGATACCATCCGGCGCAGCGTCGCTAAAGCGGCGAGATGGTCAGCCAACATTACCGAAGATGATGTTAAAGACTACTTGTTTAGTATGGTCGCTAGCGCCGAATTTAGACGAACACTTTTTGAAGGAATCGAAACTCTATTTCAAACCTACAAAAACAGAACTCCAGAAACCTATGCCGTCTCACATTACGAAAACGTCTCTCACCAGAACTCAGAATATTCACGCACCAAACATACAAATGTAGTTAGTAGTCAGTTTGAAAATATTAACTTCAAAAAAATTATTCAAGACTTTATTCACGAAAAAGTCGCCGCAATTGATATTCTTGAGCTCGCCTGTCAGTCTTTGTTGAAACCACTAAATAGCCGTGTCATTTCAAATCTGCTGGCCGATCTGTCGCCATCACTATTTCAGTGGTTGAAATCTCAAATGGCTCGACCTGAAGTGAACAAGCGTATTAATCAGCAATTGGTTAAACTGATTGAACATCTCGATCTAAGAGATATCATCAAGGAAAAAGCAAGCCAGTTTTCGCCAAGAAAAATGGAGTCGATTTTTCACTCGATGATTAGCGATCAATTGGTCTTTATCGAACTACTGGGCGCATTGCTAGGGGCATTATCGGGAATCGCGCTAATAAATCTCAAGGCATTTATTTTGCTTGCGCTAACTGCTGGTAGCTTTTATGGAGCAGATATTATTCTTACGCGAATAAAACATCGTCGTCAGATAAATCTCTCACTTGGCGAAGCTGATGTTAACAAATTTTAGCGACACCATTTTCGGTGAATTTCTTAGTTTGAGTAACTAGAGTTAGTGTAACCCGGCGAAACTGAAGCTAAATAATAAAACTGTCATAAGCAAACAATAATCTTGTCACAAACACCTGTAAAACTTAATCGGCACAATCTTTCAGGTGAACTATGATAAACGTCGACAACCTTTTAAGTCAGCAAATGCCCAAACTTGAGCAAATTCCAAAGCTTAAGCGAACGGTCAGTCAAATCTGCAAAAAAATTCTGCACGAAGATGAGATCAACGGTTTTCTTACTAAACACGAACATCTCGGCGCCAATGAATTTCTCGATGAAGTAATGCACCGGCTCGGATTGAGTTATGTTGTTGACAATTGGCAGTTGGAAAATATACCAACGGAAGGCAAGGTTGTCATAGTGGCCAACCACCCGTTGGGTTCACTTGATGGAATTGCACTGTTAAAGTTAGTCAGCCAGGTTCGCAGTGACATTAAAATTGTCACCAATCAAATACTAAATCATCTTGAGCCGCTAAAGTCATTTTTTCTACCTGTGAATAATATGGCTGGAACACCAAGCAAAACTCAATATTCAGCGATAGAACAAGCACTAAAAAGCGGTCAAGCTGTTATTTTCTTTCCAGCTGGAGAAGTTTCTCGCTACCGACTTTCCGGGATTAGAGATTGCCATTGGCGTAGCGGCTTTTTACATCTGGCTAAAAAAACGCAAGCACCGATTCTGCCGATTCATGTGGGCGGAAAAAACTCTAAATTCTTTTATGGCCTCAGCTTGATTGCAAAACCAATCAGTATTTTATTATTAGTTAAAGAAATGTTTCGCAAGGCCAGGGTTACCTTACCGATAACGATTGGAGAGATGATTCCCTATCATGCAATAGATAGTTTACCGCCAAACCATAAAGTCGCCGCACAGTTATTTCGAAAACACGTATATGCGTTAAGTAATGGAAAAAAACTGGTGTTTGATACTGAAAAGCCTATTGCCCATCCGCAACCGAGAAGACTATTAAAAACTGAGCTAGAAAATTGCCCATTACTTTCGACAACCAAAGATGGCAAACAAATTTTCCTACTAGAAAACGCTAAAGATACTTCGCTACTGAGTGAAATAGGGCGACTAAGGGAAATTTCATTTAGAGCCGTTGGTGAAGGAACCGGTCTGAGAGTTGATATTGATGAGTTTGACACACTCTATCAACATATTGTTCTCTGGGATCCAAAGGTCCTGGAAATCGTCGGTGCCTATCGAGTTATTCAAACCAAAGAAATCCCGCTGGAAAAAATTTACAGCAGTACCTTATTTGATTATCAATTAGCTTTTGTTGACATAAAAAAACGCGGCCTGGAGCTTGGAAGAAGCTTTGTACAACCCAAATACTGGGGCAAGCGAAGTCTGGACTATTTGTGGTATGGAATTGGAGCATACTTAACTCGACACCCGGAAGTTCGTTACTTGTTTGGGCCCGTCTCCATCAGCGCCGAATATTCAAAGTCATTAATGGAATGGCTGGTTTATTTTTACGGAAATTTCTATCCGACCAAAGAAGATTATGCGACAGCCAAAAATCCGTTTCATCCTACAGCAGATAGTGCAGTCGCGCTAGAACAAACATTCGAGAACTGTAATCTACGAGATAGTTTTAAGCAGCTGAAATACCAGCTGAAATCTTTCAATAAAACGGTCCCTACATTACTGAAACAATATACAGAACTTTGCGAGGAAGGCGGAGTTGGTTTCGCAACCTTTAACATTGATCCCAAGTTTAATAATTGTGTTGATGGGTTAGTCATTGTTGATATGCAAAGACTGCTTCCGAAAAAACGAAGCAAGTACATGCCTTATTCGGAAAAAGTTAACTACAAATTATCCAAAGAAAATTAAGGAACAGCCAGCGACAACTTTGTGTGCTAACCAGACCTAAAGGTACCTTTGTCAATCTGTGTCTAGTCAAATAAATGTATGCATTCAGCACAATGCCGTTACTTCATTCTCCATTCCTGTACCTTTTATTTTATTCAACCAGGACTGACTTTTAGCCAGCATTCAGCAAGCCATCCTGGTTTATCTACAGTCTCATACAGTTTAAAACATTAACCTGACAGATTTTATTTAACACCTTCATTAAACTAGTTTTCGCGATCTTACGCGACACAGTAAAAAACATTGAAACAACATGCGAGGTATAAAATGAAAACGAAATTGTCAGCATTAGCTTTACTTGCTTTTCTCTCTTTTCCTTCGATGGCTGAAGTTGAGCACGACTGCAAAAGAAGCGATCCAAACTACATGCAATGTATCGAAAGAGCATTAAACAAACTACCAAAGTGCACCACTGAAATTCATGAATGGGTGTGCAACGATGGAATGATTTTCGATGTAAAAGATACAATTGGTATTCGAAAATATCTTAAGAAAAGAGGTGAGCTCACAATTGCAAAAATATGCAGGCGACAATCAAGAGCGATAATAAACCCACAGTGCTAGTATAAAAATCAACTCAAATTTAAGCTCACTTAGTTTGAATGATAAAGTCACCAGACAAGATTTGGTGGCTTTATTTTTATTGCCTAAGAGTAGGCTCACTCAATAATTAACAGAGACTAGCTCTATTCATTTGATAGCAAGTTTTCCAGTTACTTTGTTTTTTAACAAGGAACAGCCAATGCCAGGACTGTCATTTTGTTTCGCGCTAGTGGCGTGAACGAAACCAGATCATTCTCATCGCTATTTGACTAAGCATTCAAACCATTCATCTGAATAAGGATCTTCAGATACATCGATGTTAACAACCCAAGGTCTGTGATTAGAACTTTTTCATTCGCCTGATGAATACCTTTATTACACAATCCGAACTCTACGACTTGAGTTCCCATTTGCGCCAAAAAACGACCATCTGAAGTTCCACCGGCGGTTGAAAGTTTTGGTTTATAACCAACAGAGTTCGAAGTAACCTGTTCAACGACTTTTCTAATCAATGACCGTCGCGTAATAAAAGGTTCAGCGTCGACCTTCCAGGTTATCTGATATTCCAAACCGGATTTCGCTACTTTTTTCTCAATATAATTTTGAAGTTTCTCAACAGTTTGCTTTGGTGAATAGCGCATATTAAAAACGAACTCGGCAGTAGCCGGAGAAATATTTTCCGCGCCGCTATCACAATGAAATTTAACCACCTGAAAACTGGTTGCCGGGAAAAATCGACTTGGCATATCCCACTGCTTATGCTGCAGTTTATTGAGTAGTTTACTGGCCTGTTTTACCGGGTTAACAATTTGTGAGGGATATCCTACATGCCCCTGCTTTCCTTTCAGTATAACACTGGCGGTTAACGAACCTCTGCGGCCAATTTTAATACTGTCCCCTACTTTCTCTTCACTACTCGGCTCCCCCACTAATGCCCAATTGACTTTTTGGCCACGAGCTTGAAGTCGCTCAACAACATGTTTGATCCCATGAACAGCTTCTCCTTCTTCATCGCTGGTGAGCATAAAGCCAATG
Organism: Aliikangiella coralliicola; assembly: GCF_007004725.1. GTDB lineage: Bacteria > Pseudomonadota > Gammaproteobacteria > Enterobacterales > Kangiellaceae > Aliikangiella > Aliikangiella coralliicola. The sequence goes on from NZ_ML660162.1 coordinate 135,848, forward strand.
TCAACATTTTGTTTCAGTCCAAGCTTAACGAAATATTCCAGCGCGATAACCATAGCCGCAACAGCGGTTTTCATATCTACCGAACCACGGCCATGTAAATAACCATTTTTTTCAATGGGCAAAAACGGCTCAGTGTGCCAACTAGTCAAATCTCCAGGAGGAACAACGTCGGTATGTCCCACGAACGCAAGCATCGGCTTATTACTCTGAAAACTGGAGAAAAGATTACTAACTGGAGCAAAGTCCATCCTTTCATTTGCCATTCCCAGCTTAGTCAGTCTGTTCTCAATGATATTTAAACATCCTGCATCGTTCGGCGTAATCGAAGGGCGCTCTATTAACGCGCGGCTCAAACTCAATGTCGCTATTTGTAACTCCTCAACAGGGGGCAGAGAAACTTGCTGAACAAAATTTTTAGTCGGTAGTATATTTCTGGCGAACATAATAGTATTTAGTTTACAGTATTCGGTTTTCGACCAATTTAGCACCAGCCTAGCTCAGAATTATGACACTTATTTTTAAACTCTCAAAAATGTTAGAGCGTGATTAGTTATCCGACTGATTTTGTCATAAAACAGAAATCCATTTGTCACTTGCACGTCATTTATTAATTTGATAATTCGCGCGAATTGGGAGGTATTCTATGACCAATAAAAGTGTTCAATTTGTTCGTAACTGTCAAAGCATCTGGATTTCAGATATTCATCTAGGCCACAAGGAAAGCAACGCCGAAGCTTTACTCAGCTTTCTTAAAACCGTTAATCCGCAAAACCTTTTCTTGCTCGGAGATATTGTTGATTTCTGGGAGTTCAAATCAGGGATGCGTTGGCCACAAAGTCATACTCAGTTATTCAAATATTTACTAAAATTAGCTAAACGCGGCTGTAAGATTTTTTATATTCCCGGCAACCATGACGCGAATCTGCGCAAGTTTATTGGCTACCGCTACAAAAATATCAGAATATACAAAGAGTATGTTTACACTACCGAGGCTGGTCAGAAATTATTATTGCTTCACGGCGATCGATTTGACAACCTGGTTAGACTGAACAAATTTTATGGTTGGTTGGGGGACGTTTCTTACGACTTTTTATTGTTTCTTAATCGTTGGTACAATCGAGTCAGAGAGCATTTCGGTTATCCTTATTGGTCATTGTCCGGTTATCTGAAAGAAAATGTCAAACAAGCAAAAGCCGCCATTAACTCCTACGCTCATGCCGCCACCTGCGAAGCCAAAAGACGAGGTTGTGACGGTGTAATCTGTGGTCATATTCATCATCCTGATATTCAAACCATTAACGGTATTCAATATTTTAACGACGGTGACTGGATAGAAAATAATACAGCGTTGATTGAGGATGCAAACGGAAAAATAGAACTCATTCGTTTTCAAAATACGCAACCTTCAACCATTGAAACCTTCACTCAGTCAGCCAAAGATCAGCGAAAATCAGCCTAACCGCTACTTGATCCGGTACACCCAAATAGTCAGGGTGTACCGCCACGCCAAGATTGACTAGAATAGTCAATAAGCTCCCACTTTGAAAACAAAACTATGCATACACTCTACGGTGACATAATTTCCGGAAATTGTTACAAGCCCTACCTGCTCATGCATCTACTCGATATAAAACATCATTGGGTCAATATCGATGTGATGAAGGGCGAAGCAAGAACTGCCGAATTTACCCAAAAAAATCTTAATGCAAAAATACCGCTACTGGAATTGGAAAACGGACAATTTATTAGTGAGTCCAATGCCATATTATACTTTCTGGCAGAAGGTAGTGAGTATTTACCCCAGGATCCCTACCTGCGCGCCAAAGTTTTAGAATGGCAGTTCTTTGAGCAATACAGCCATGAGCCCTACATCGCCGTCGCGCGTTTCATCAATAAATACCAAGGCTTACCCGAAGCAAGGCGCGAGGAATATCACGCAAAACAGGAAGGCGGTCACAAAGCTTTGTCAATTATGGAAAAACAGCTCAGTCAAACCCCTTATTTGGTCGGCGAACAATATACCATTGCTGATATTACTCTATTCGCCTACACTCACGTCGCTCATGAAGGCGGGTTTGATCTGGCAGATTATTCAGCAATCAATGCATGGATGGAAAGGATCCAGTCTCACCCAAAACACATTAATATGACTTTGAAGGCTGAGCACCGTGGATGAGAGTAAAATTGTCAATTCAGTTAAATACTGGATTGAAAAAACGATTATCGGGTTTAACTTCTGTCCGTTCGCCAAACGCGAATTCGACCAAAACAGAATACACTACGAGTTGGTGGATGATCGCAACACAGAAGAACAGTTACACTCGTTAGTTAACGAATTTCAGCGGCTTGATGACAATCAAGATATCGAGACGACAATCATGGTTTTTCCAATTGGGCTAGAGAGTTTTTTCGATTACCTGGATTTTCTGGAAATGGCCAACCAGTTATTAGCTGATCAAGATTACGAAGGGATCTACCAATTGGCCAGTTTTCATCCGGACTATTGTTTTGACGACGTTAAGCAAAATGCGCCATCAAATTACACCAACCGCTCTCCTTATCCGCTAATTCACATTCTACGCGAAGCCAGCCTGGAAAAAGTGCTCGAAAAATATCCCAATCCTGAAGATATCCCGGAAAAAAATATTGCGTTAGCTGAGGAAACTGGCGTGGAAGTTTTTGCAGAAATATTGAGAAAAAGTCAATCCTGATCTCATGTAACTAGCTTGAATTCGGGATAGCCAAGTTCAAGCTAGCTAATTTCAATACTCAATTCCGGGTGCACTCCCGGAAGCGCTGTACGAAAAAAGATAAACGGCAACAGTGGATTTGGCAACCAATATTTCCAACCAATATTTTTTGTCACCAAACAGCCATCAATGTGCAGATCAAGCCATACATATAAAAATTTATACACGCAGAGCCCTGGAATATAGTTCACTTTTAGGCCATCAGTTTTCAGGTATTTTTTCTGAATATAATAATTGCCTTCAAAAAAAGTAATTCCCCACCCTTTCGGCCCTTCCGCCAAAATCGTATTGGTTGGTTTATGGGTAATACGGATTACTTTTTTCATCATTCACTTCAATCATCTTCAGATTTGACTTCAACAGTAAAATTGTCAAATTCGTCTATTGAGATATCAAACACAATAGGGCGACAACACACCTGACAATCTTCGACATAACTTTGAGAGTCAACAGAGCAATCAATTAAAACCTCTATTTGCTCCCAACAGTAAGGACACTGTACCGCAGCTTCTTTTAACTGGTTTACCATAGACGATTATCATTCCTGAATGTTTCAACAACCTGCATTTTGACGACCACGATTTCAACAACCAACATCAATAGCAAGAGTCTTACAGAATTGTAGGCTAAAGTCTCACATTCGAATTCAGCAATCACGACTAGCGCTCAAAACAGTTTTGTTCTTTAATTAATACTCTCTATTTTCACCAGGGATTGGTGCATGGCGCTATCCATTATTTACACTCGCGCGGGCGTGGGCATAGAAGCTCCTTTAGTGACCGTTGAAACCCATCTATCCAATGGGCTGCCCAGCTTGAATATTGTCGGGCTGCCGGAAGCCGCTGTCAAAGAAAGCAAAGATCGCGTACGTAGTGCCTTAATCAACGCCAATTTCGAATTTCCAACACGTCGTATTACTATCAATCTTGCACCAGCAGATCTTCCTAAAGAAGGTGGTCGATATGATCTACCTATTGCACTTGGCATATTACTCGCTTCAGAACAGATAAAAGTCAATACCATAGAAAGCTTTGAGTTTATGGGAGAGCTGGCACTTTCAGGCGAATTGCGACCCATCAATGGTGTTTTACCAGCCTCATTAGCAGCCAGAAGCAATAATCGCCGATTGGTCGTGCCACAACAAAATATCGCTGAAGCTCGTCTGGTGGGAGAATCTCTAGCGGTTGGAAGTAATCACTTACTTAATGTTTGTGCCTTTTTACAAGGACAGGCTGAAATGAAATTTGAACCTGAAACCATCGAAAGTTCTAGCCGTGCTTTACACCCCAATTTACTCGAAGTGAAAGGACAATACGCAGCGAAAAGAGCGTTGGAAGTTGCCGCAGCCGGTCGACACAACCTTTTATTTATCGGCCCTCCCGGCACCGGAAAAACCATGCTGGCAACACGTCTGGCGGGCATATTACCTGAAATGAATGAGCAAGAAGCGATCGAATCCGCGGCGATTACTTCGGTTAGCCACCAGGGACTCGATACCAATAACTGGAAACGAAGACCATTTCGAGCGCCGCATCACACCGCCTCTGCGGCTGCCCTCGTCGGTGGTGGAAGTAATCCCAAGCCGGGAGAAATCTCACTAGCTCACCACGGCGTGCTATTTCTGGATGAACTGCCAGAATTCGACCGAAGAGTTTTAGAAGTACTCAGGGAGCCTTTAGAATCAGGCACAGTCACCATTTCTCGTGCCACTCGACAAGCAGAATATCCGGCTAAATTTCAGTTCCTGGCGGCTATGAATCCATGCCCTTGCGGGCATTTTGGCAACCCGCGAGGTGCCTGTCGTTGCACTTCGGATAAAATTCGTCGCTACCTGTTAAAGCTCTCCGGCCCATTTATTGATCGCATAGACATGCATGTCGACGTTCCGGCAATGACCCAAAGTGAACTGCGCGCGATTCCAGACACCAGCGCAGAATCTTCAGAAATAGTCAGAGAGCGGGTTATTACAGCGATGCAGCGGCAAATGAAAAACCGCCAGAAATGTAATGCTTTGCTGAATCCAAGGGAGCTAGAGCAGGAGGTGAACTTTGCGCCCGGCGCAGAAGATTTTATCCTGGGCATACTCGAAAAACTAAAATTTTCCGCGCGGGCTTACCATCGAATATTGAGAGTATCGAGAACAATTGCTGACCTGGAAGACTGCGCCAACGTCACCGAAAAACACCTGGGCGAAGCGTTAAGCTATCGCCGACTGGAGAGAATGTTATTACAAGTCGCTTAACTTAGGCTAAAATCTCATATTGATATACTAAGCTGAGATATCGAGTATACTTAATCTTTGTAAAGGGTATTTAGTATGCCAAAACAACAAGATAACGCGAACAAAGAGTTAGTACAAACATGGTGCGATACAAGATACCAGTTTGTTTTAATCAACTACCACTGTTAGAGCAACGGAGTACTAACGGTTAACTGAAGTGAGTTCTCAAGGAAAAGAGCGGAGGGTTATTGTGGACAAAAATCATTTATCAACTATTACACCGGGGCAATATCAGTATCGTTTAAGTCAAATGCTCCCGTGGGTGCACGTTCGAGTTTTCAGGGAATCTATTAGCAATAAAGAAAAATTGTGCGTAAGACTCGCTGGTTTTGAAATCGACGCACAAAAATTGTTCCAACGGGGAGAATGGAAAGCCCTTTAAAATCAAAATCCTATAATAAGAATCCATTCAATAGCGGCGGCAACGCCGTTTTTTGTTCTTGTATTGCCGTGACTATCGCCTAAAATGTGCCTTTTCTGGGTCAATATTATTTAGAAGTCACTTCCTTTGGCAGTTATCCAACTAAACCAACAACAAACCCTCGCCGTTAAGCAAACCACCTCTCCCTTGCTGGTTTTAGCTGGCGCAGGTAGTGGAAAAACGGCAGTTATAACCCAGAAAATAGTCCATCTGGTCAACCAGTGTGGCTATCGCGCCAATCAAATTGCGGCAGTTACCTTCACCAATAAAGCCGCCAAAGAAATGAAGGCCCGCGTGACTAAACTGCTTGGAGAAGGCTCAGCGAAAGGTTTAATCGTGTCCACTTTTCATAATCTCGGGCTGAATATTATTCGCCGAGAATATAAAGCCCTTGGAATTCGCCAGAACTTCACCATTTTCGATGATCAAGATTCCCTGGCTTTAATGCGCGAACTTTGTAAAAAAGATGTGGATGCTGACAAAAGTGAGTTGATGGAAATTCTCACCCGCATATCCGCCTGGAAAAATGACTTAATGTTGCCCGATCAAGCTGTCGCTAAAGCCAAAGATAATGATGAACTACTGGCAGCCAAACTTTATGAAGCATATACCCGCAGCTTAAAAGCCTACAATGCTGTCGACTTTGATGATCTCATCTTAATTCCGACTTTGCTACTCAAACATAATGATGCAGTTCGCAATAAATGGCACAACAGAATTCGCTATTTACTCGTTGATGAATACCAGGATACGAACACCAGCCAATACGAATTGGTGAAGTTACTGACCGGCAAGCTCGGCAGTTTCACAGTTGTTGGTGATGACGATCAATCGATTTATTCCTGGCGCGGCGCGCAACCTAAAAATCTGGAATTGTTACAAAAAGATTTTCCCAACTTAAAAGTTGTTAAGCTGGAACAGAACTATCGTTCCTGCGGCAGGATATTAAAGTCGGCGAATGTTTTGATCGCCAACAATCCTCATATATTTGACAAGAGTTTATGGTCAGACAAACACTACGGCGATCCAATTCGCGTACTGTCAGTAAAAGACGATAACGACGAAGCCGAAAGAGTCGCCAACGAAATAATCGCAAAACGTATTAAGCATAATCTTAAGTATCAAGATTTTGCCATTCTCTACCGCGGCAATCACCAATCTCGATTAATTGAACGGGCACTGGTCATTAAACAAATTCCCTACAAGGTCAGCGGTAATACATCGTTTTTTGCCCGTGCAGAAGTCAAAGATGTCATGGCTTACTTGAAACTGCTCATTAATCAAGACGATGACAATGCATTTATTCGAATCGCCAATGTTCCACGCAGAGAAATTGGTGCGAGTACCTTAGAAAAACTCGGAACTTATGCCAATGAACGCGGCATAGGCATGTTCGAAGCGATTTTTGAAGTTGGCCTGGAGCAACACTTAGCCGGAAACGGGTTAAGAGCGGTACGAAAATTTGGCGAGATCATTTCGCGCGCATCAGATAATCTGAAACGCGGTGACACCATGACTGTACTCAACGAACTCATTGCCTACATTGGTTACCACGGCTACCTGTTCGAAACTTCCAGCTCACCCAAAGCAGCCGAGTTTCGCTGGGGAAATGTCTCTGAGTTGTTAAGCTGGATTGAGAAAGGACTGGAAGATAACGCAAGCGCAGACGATCCCTTCGCCACCACTGTCACTAAAATCTGTCTGCGAGAAATGCTCGACCGAAACAATGACGAAGAAAAAGAGCACAACGAAGTTCAATTAATGACCCTCCATGCATCGAAGGGGCTCGAGTTTCCTCACGTTTTTCTACTGGGCATGGAAGAAGAACTTTTACCCCATAAATCCAGTATTGAAGAAGATAACGTCGAGGAAGAAAGACGGCTGGCGTATGTAGGAATTACTCGCGCCCGCGAAACACTTGCGGTCATTGTTGCTAAGCAGCGGCAACGATACGGAGAAATGGTTAACTCTGTACCAAGTCGCTTTTTAGAAGAAATGCCGCAAGAAGATTTAGACTGGGAAGAAGATCGTCAGCAAATTTCCGATGATGAAAAGCGGGAACGAGGAAAATCCAGTTTGGCTGATTTGCGTAAGATGTTGTCGAGTTAGGAAAAAGACTATGCCCGGTTACTCAGGTACACCTTTAACTAAAAAACTTGGAATAAAACCCAATTTCATTCTGTACGTAAAAAACCCGCCGACAAATTACAAGGAACTGGTTAGTCCGCTCCCCGAAAACGTGACCATTCGAACACGCCTCGTCAGTAATCTCGATATGATCCACCTGTTTACTAAAAGCCGCAAAGAGCTTTGTCAGTTGATCGAAAAGCTTTCCAGCAAAATCAAACCGAACGGAATGATATGGATCTCCTGGCCAAAAAAAGCCTCTAAAGTGCCCACAGATATTACTGAAAATGTTCTTCGAGAAGTAATTCTACCTATGGGCTTAGTTGATATTAAAGTTTGTGCTGTTGACGAAACCTGGTCCGGTCTTAAATTTGTGATCCGAAAAGAGAATCGTTAAAAGACGGTATTGTCACTTAAAATAAGATCTCTAATCCAAACGGCACTAAACATAGCAACATTGCGAACGAGCCAGCCAACTGCCAGTTGCGCTGATAATTTCGCTTCAGTTTTAATCCAAACAGTGGCCTTAATACTTCAATACGCCGTATCAATTCAAAACTCAGCGCGCACCCCGCAAAAGTGACTATCAGCAGTAAACCAGACTCGATGATCGGACCTAACTTGAACTGAGACAACTCAAAGCCAACTACAATGATGATTGTCTGATGCAATATATAATAAGGATAAACCGCTTCATTAAAATAGGATAAACGCGCGGAATTTCGGTTAAGAAACCGGTAAGCTAATCCCAAAAGCGCTAATACCCAAATAAGTCGATCGAGACTATGAACGAATTGCCCTGACAGTAACAACCAGGGTTCCGTGTTTTCACCGGTTTTAATCCAGACCAGGTTATAAAAAACCGCCAGAACCACATAACAAATAGCAGCAGATACCATCAGCATTTTGCAATTTGCTCTCAATCGCTCCCATAGCTCTGTCTTCCATGCAATTAAGTAACCATAGATCATAAACATAAAACCAAGTGGCTCTCTGGTATCTTTCATCAACACAGAAACCAACAAGATAGGAACAACAGCGATAAATACCGCTAATATGCCATTTTGCTTGACTATCCAGTCGACCAATTGATTGACCGGCTTCGAATTCAACAAGGGTAACAAAGGGATCAAATAAAGGGTAAAACACCATAGCTCGCGCAAATACCATAAATGATTAACATCAATATGCGGCCAGATTCCGGGTTGATAAGCCTTAAACATCGGATGATTAAGATCGAAAAAAGCACGATAAAACTCCCAATAGCTCACACTTAAATCACCGTTAAAAGTCATTTCATAGTAGAGCTGAGGTGGAACTACAACTAGTACGCCAAACAATAACGGTAACAAAAGGCGCACTGATCGTCGCATCAGGAAGGTTGAAAACGCAACTTTGCCAAGGACAAAACGAATCGCAATACCTGAAATCAACCAAAGTACTGGCATACGCCACGGGTTGACTAACAACATTAAATTTTCTAATTCTGCACTCAGATACTGGCTTTTTATATGATATCCCCAGTTAGCGACATACATCATACCAACATGGTAAAAAATTAATAATCCGAATACAGCGACCCTTAACCAGTCGAGGTCATATCGTCGACTTGGCATTTCTTTTGTATCAGGTAAAAAAAGTTGTTTTAGCAACGGAACTGCGCTCATATCTACTCGTCATTTTAGTGGTGGTCCTTGGTTAAATATTGTCTTTTACAAAATAAACTCACAATAACTAAGTGACTGATTTATAATAACTTGGGGTAAGCGGCAGTATGCTGTGATGAGTAACTAATCGGGTTTAGAGTAGAAAAGGATAAAGTTAATTGAACTGGCAATTATTTAATCGATATGAACACTACTATATCGCCCTCTTCTGGATCTCTATCACCAGTTTGCAAGCCTGGATTAATGCTGAATCTGTGATAGCAGACTACGCCCGGTTAGAAATACCGATTGAAGCCTGGCAGCCTTATTCATGGGAATTTAGCAGTCAATTTGTCAGTGTTTTGTTAATTCCACTTATCATTCTCTTTAACCGAAAATTCTCTTTATCAGGCCCTAATATCACCCGTGGGATTATCGGCCACGTTATATTTTCAGTTGTATTTTCACTCAGTCATGTAGTGGGTATGGTACTTATTCGAAAATTGACCTACTCGCTAATGGGTAGTCACTACGATTTTGGTGACTGGTCTAATGAACTTCTGTACGAATACCGCAAAGATGTTTACAGCTATATCTGGATAATCGCTATTATTTACGCCTACAGGTTTATTGTGAGTCGGCTACGCGGTGAAGCAACCGTTATCGCAACGGGTGAAGATACCCCGGAACCCGAACACCCTGAACGATTGTTGGTAAAAAAACTGGGCAAAGAATTTATTATTAAAGTGTCGGATATTAATTGGGTTGAAGCAGCGGGCAATTACATGAATCTTCATGTGGACAACCGGGTTTATCCGCTCAGGGAAACGATGGCCGGATTGGAACGAAAGCTCAACCCAAAACACTTCGCCCGAATTCATCGGTCCTTCATGGTCAATATTGACAATATCGAAGAAATTAATCCACTAGATAGCGGCGATTTTAGAATCAGACTAAAATGCGGCAAAGTGTTAAATTTTTCCAGAAGGTACCGCGAAAAGGTTAAAGATCGATTAGCTTAAAAAGTGATCTTTTGGCACTATATAGCTGAATCAATATAAAATCTGAGTTAAAGCCTCTCTCAACTGGCTCTCTTCAGATTCATGTACCAAAATATAATCTCTTCGGTATTCGCCGCCAAACTGCTCAACAGAATCTAGAACATCAATCTTTGACTGACTTGTAGAAACCCCCAATATCTTATAATCAATACTTTTTAGCAGCTCACATATCTGAACTAACCTTTTGTATTTTTCTTGATAGGTAGGATGATCAACTTTTGGAATTTGCCAAATTTCACAAAAAAGATAAGGTCGATATCTTTTAATGGTGTCAACTAGTCCACGTAACACCTCTAACTCAGAACCTTCAACATCTATTTTCACGGCGCATAATGACTCCGGCGATAACATTTCAAAAAACTCATCAGCGGGAAAAGTAAATAGATCAAATGAAAATTTCTTGGTATCGCCAAAACGTGCATAATCATTGAGCGACCCCATTTTGTCAGCGCGACGCTTAACATAAAAAGATCGCAGTTCTTTTTTATCAGATAAGGCAAAGGGCAATACGCGAACATTGTTAAATTTATTAGCCCTGATCAGTTCATGAGTATAATAATTACAAATCGCGTTCGGCTCAAAACCAATATATTCTCTTGACCGATCAAGCGCTCTTAATTTAACCATATACAAGCCGATATTAACGCCAATATCAACCACTGTGCCTTCTTTCTGTTCTAAGAAAACTTTCAGTGAATCTGACATCCATTGATCTGCAGGCACCAAAAACCCAGCGCCTAAACCGTGGAGAAGCGGTACTTTTAGCTTCAAGCCAAAATAGTCAGTTTTAGCGCTCTTTAAAGATAAGTCGGACAGCGTTTTATAGATTTCGCGACGAAGCTTGTTAAATTTTTTTGACAGATTCATTCAAATAGACCCTAAGCGTCATTTTCTATGATTAGTTAAGCTTTCAACTCAAAGCGCTAACAAATTAAAGACCGAATTTTCACTCTATTTTTTCCAAGATCTCATTGGCGCACAGCAATATGCGATTTTACCTTTTAAAGTGAAGCTATACTACACCTAAAGTCAGTAAAACACTGGAATCTATTCAAGCTTATCAATGACAAGGCATTCATACGAAATCGGCGCTTCACAAAATCTAGTAATCGACCGTTAAATTCAATAGCCAATCAAGTATTGTGCAGAAAATATATCAGAGTATTTACCAGGGGTCTGTGGCATTTGGCACTTTTTTAAGATACATTAGCGGTCGTTAAAATACCAAAGAACCCGCTTATGAGCAAAAAATTATCCGTTTGCATTATCTGTAAAAATGAACAGAAGAATATAGAACGTTGTTTGCAATCTGTAGCCTGGGCTGACGAGATTATAGTGCTCGATTCCGGTAGCACTGACAACACTTTGGAAATTGCTAAGAGATATACAGATAAGGTATTCGTGCGGGAAGACTGGGTTGGTTTTGGCAAGCAACGTCAGCGCGCAGAAGCCCTTGCCAGCAATGAGTGGATATTTGCCATTGATTGTGACGAAGTTGTTTCCGAGGAACTGCGTCAGGAGATTGTCGAATCACTGACCGCTGCCAATGAAAAAACGGTTATCATGATCAATCGGTTAACTAGTTTTTGCGGACAGTTTATTTATCATAGCGGATGGTATCCAGATTATGTTCATCGAATTTACAATCGAAAACATTTTGGTTACAACGATAAATTAGTGCACGAAGCCGTTAATCATAAAGGCGCCCAGATTACCAAGCTAAAACAAAACCTGCTGCACTATCAATACGACGATATGCACTTGTACCTGGCGAAGCGAAACAATTATGCCAACATTAGCGCAACAGAAAAATTCGAGAAAGGTAAGTCAGGCTCACTAACTCGAGCCGTGCTTTCCTCCGTCGTCGCTTTTATCCGGCACTATTTTTTCAGGCGTGGCTTTCTTGATGGACGGATTGGTTTTGCGATTGCAGTTATTCAGATGCAGTATACATTTAATAAATATATGTTTCTGTTGTACAAAAAACCCAAATAACATCAATTCAAGTGAGAGCAATGCTTTGATAACAATGTGCTTCTAACTTGACTGACTTTTTATATTTACCAACACATCGATAGCTCCGATAATTAAACCCAGGTTAATACTTCGAGATTTTTATGAATATATTGGTTTTCACTACATCCAATGGTCCAATCAACAGTATTCGCCCAGAACTAGAGATTTTTCTCGGTCTTGCCAGGCGCGGTCATAGTGTTACAGTTCTTACGGACGAAAATACCGAGTACGCCAATATTTTTAAAGCAAATGGCATCAAGGTCATCAATCAGCAACCTAAAAAGAAAATTTGCTTCGAATCAATTAAGGTACTTCGCAAGGAACTTCGCGAAAAAAACTACGATGTTGTTTACGCAACCAACTCAAAGTCAATTCCTAACGCTGCTTTTGCTTGTATCGGCTTTCCAACCAAAATGATTACCTATCGCGGCACCACCGGCGGTTTGTATAAACATGACCCAACAGCTTACCTGACGCATTTGCATCCACGAGTTGATGGCATTATTTGCGTCTCGGACGCAGTTCGTGACGATGTTCGTCAACACGTGTGGCGCAATAAAGAAAATGTCGTCACTATTTACAAAGGCCATCATTTAGATTGGTATGATAAGTCTCCAGCCGACCTGTCAGAATTCGGTATTAGCGATAAAGACTTCGTTTTAATCTGTGCTGTTAACGCAAGACCCAGTAAAGGGATCCCGGTGATGATTGAAGCTGCCGATCAGTTAGCTGATCTGGAAAATTTACATCTGCTTTTGGTCGGTAAAAATATGGATCAATATGCAGACATCGTGGAAAAAAATAAGATGCGGGAACGAATTCATATCACCGGATATCGTTATGATGCGCCCGAGCTAATTGTTGCCAGCGACCTTCTGGTTCAACCATCTATCAGCGGAGAGGGTCTACCTCGAGCGGTCATGGAAGCAATGGGTTATGGTACGCCCACCATCGTCACAACAACCGGCGGCGGAAAAGAAGTTGTAGAGAATGGTGTTAACGGCATTGTTGTTCCGACCAAAGATCCTGATGCTATTGCTGCTAATGTTCGCGAACTTTACCATTCACCAGAGCGAATCAAAAAAATGTCTGAAAACTGCAGACAGACGATTGCCGGAAAATTTTCTGTGGACAGTACAGTGGAAGAATTTGTTCGCTATTTTGAAAAAATGACAAACCAATCTTAGTTTATAAATACAAGATAAAAAAACAGAATCTGACTGAACTAATTCAGGTACCCATTCACTTTTGATAACAGAGCGACTAGTTCGAACTCATTGAATTCCTTCTATCTCAGTTTCTCGTATCAAGTGATTGCCAATATAACCCTTCAAGCAACATTGGAGGAAAGTAAACGACTTCCAGAAACATCATTGGCAGAAAACCAATATAGATTGCTGGTGTATCCAGCCTTCTAGTTTCAATTCTATGACAATAAGTACTCTTCGAGGACAACCTGCATTTTTTAAGACTCTCATAGTGCACAAGTACGTGGCCAGCTCTTAAAAGTAAATAAGAAGGTAAATAAAGCAACAGAAGTACTTGCCACTTTTTCTTTTTTGAAAAAGCCTTTAAATAAGTATAAAAGCCATTCAACGTATCAGCGAAAGAAAGAAGTAATGATCGATTAGCATGCTTTTCCGATTCTGCAGAAATGGCCGCCATCTTTAAGATAAAAATTATACCTGACAGCGCCACTAAGGAAATTAGCACAGCCAAAACTGCCAAAAGCTGAAGCCATAATTCATTGCTTTTTAAATAACTATTAGAAAAGATTACTGCAGCCAAAATACCGCAAAACAATCCCAAAATATACTTGGCTTTCGCCTTTAATGCCGCTTCACCACGGTCTAGAAAACTTTTCAAACTGATATATGTAACTAAACCAACAATGCCAAGTAGCGGCCATATCGCAAAAACTAAAATGCTCCACTCGCCACTGAATAGAAATCCAAGGGAAAGCACGATGCCAGCTAAACTTAACAATGAAAAAGCTATTGTTGATGGGATCCCGATAAGATAATAGAGAAATACAAAAAATTTATACGACTTATTTTTTACCATCGTTTAATACTTTCTCCCCAAAAAATTCAGCTTAGTTATCTGCTCGGCACACCACAAAAATCTCATACCGAGAACAAATTAGTGAGTTTACCCTAAAATACAAGCCCAATCGACGATAACCCAAACAAGCTTGAGAGATTTCTCACAAATACTGGTGCTATTGTCTTTACAGCGAGTTTATTCACTTAGTGTACTATAAGCCCGCCTGAAAAATTCAAAATGGATGAATAAACAATGATGACTCAAAAAGCTAATGCTCACAGAATGGAAGATCCTTATCAATACATTCAATTTAAACGCTCCAATCGCATTGTTGTTAATGACGAAGGTTTTCACTATCGAACCCGGGAAGGACAGCTAGTAGGCCCTTTTTCAACCAAGTCTGAAGCCAAATATGACCTCAATACTTTTCTCAAAATCGTGGCTATTGAGAAAGAATTTGAAAATGATGTAGAGCTACTTAAAATCTGGAGTTAGCTTTCGATTGAACCAATCCTTGAAGTTTAGGCATTGAAGAAAAAGTTTTACCGAAATACACAGCGACAGCATTATTGGCATGGAATGGCAAAATCAACATGATAATGCTCATCGTGCCGGACCCAGGAACGCTTCTTTGAAAACCGAATGTTGGCTTTCAGGTAAGCTGAGTATTTAGTTTTAAATAACTCCGGTTGCAAGCTGGGATCAAATATTACTCGCCATAAATCATACCCTTTCTGTTTAGCCGTTTTATCCAGTACAACAATATGAGCGGCGAGCGCCTCATAATCAATTTTCAGCCCCTCATAAACGCCATTTTTATCAAATTCTATGTTATATCCAAATTTGTTAAATGGATTCGTTGGCAAATGAACAGACTTTCCTTTCTTGTTAATCACCGGTGTCATAAAATCCACTGACAATCCGTTACGATGAGTCTTATGAGGCTTAAATTGACCACCTTCCTTAAGGCCTGTTTCAGCATATTTATAGACTTTCTTTGGTTGTTCACTTTCTAATATTCGGTAGGCTTCCACAACAATATCTTTCACCTTTGAATGAACATATGTTCGGCCTGCCGCTCTGGCAACTCGACTATAAGTGACAAAGTTATTTCCACTTGAGGGCAACTCAACGCCATCTTTTAAACGACCTTTTGCAGTCGTTCCAAAACAAATGCTTTCTTTTGCGGCAACGCTAATTGGCATAAATAACAACAGCGCAATGAATAATGTCTTCAGATGCTTCTCCTTCAAATAAGGAATGCTGTTAACAAACAGCTCAATTTAATCGCTACAATATACCAACAATCCCATTATGTTTGCCATGTTCTGAAACGCAAAAAAATCATTGAATTTTTTTTATTAAAGTCTAACGACTCTTTTCGCCTTAACTTTAATTCAATTACTACTAATCAGTAAAAGTCGTTTCGCAAAATTTTATTTATGATTTGCAGCAGTATGACCGATTCAAATATGGATATTTTCAATGATATAATCAATCAAACCTCGCAGTATGAAGATAAAAATAAAATGAATATTGATTGGAATATTTTAAGCTCGATAGCGACAGCTATCGGCTCACTGGCAACAGCCATTGGCGTAATATTTGGTGCATGGCAAATCAGGCTATCAAAAAAGCAATCTCAAGCGGCTTTTGAAGATCACTTTGATCAACAATATCGAGAACTAACGATGGAAATCCCGGTTGATGTATTGATCGGTAAAGTTCCTCAAAAAGAGGATGAAATGCGGGTACGTGAGTTAATCTACAACTACCTCGACTTAACTAATGAACAAGTTTACTTACGCGCAAAAGGCCGAATATCAAAACTTACCTGGGTATCCTGGAGCTCTGGCATCAAAGCACATTTAGAGCGACCGGCTTTTAAACGTGTTTTTGAAGAAATAAAGACCAACAGTAATTTTACCTATCTTGAAAAATTGGTCTCGCAAGATTATCAGGCTGATCCTAAATCATGGTATTAGTTGACACCCAATTAGCTCGCTCCTGTTAATCTGCATTTCTCCGAACTCGCTAAACCAATGCAAAGGAGAGCAACTTATCCTCTTGTGGAATTGCTATTCAGCATAGATTAGACGCTCTCTAAAACGAATAAATTTAAGTGGATTCGCCCATTATTGTTGGATAATTCGGATTAACTTTCCTACTACATAATAAAATTCTACCAAAAAAACCAACGAATAATTTCATTGTAACAACATTGATACAATTTTTTTTACCGAGATGTTAATAATTACTTTTTCTTGTGAAAAAGCTTGATAGTATCAATATCTCTTTAACCAATGGTGTCTTAAAAATGAAAATAGCCGTAGTAGCAATCGTATTTCTTTTCCTATTATCAGGTTGTTCCAGCGTTGCAACAAACAACACTGCAGCATCTGACGCTAACGCGAAAAAAGAAGAAGTGGCTAAAGTTGAGAAAACCTGTCGAGAGACCCCTGTGAAAACAGGTTCGAGAGTTCGCAAAAAAACTTGTCGTTAGAATTTATATAGCCAACATAGAATAATTTGAGACAGCGGGAACCTGTCCACTGTTTCAAATTTTATCATCAGATATGACTAAACCTATTAACTACAGGGTAAAATCTGTTGGTTTCTCTATTTCGTAAATCGCCTCTGTAATAGTATCTATTCGGCTTTCAAAGGCCGCTTTCGCGTCATACAAACCTCGGTTGTAGAAGTAAGACCCGACCTCAACGGAAAAGAAATCTAGTAGAAACTCAGCGTCAAAGTCACCAAGCTCCTGGTCAAGTTCCTCATCAAAGTAAACCTTAATCTTATTAACAAGAATTTGTTTTTCTTCTTTAGAAAATTCTATTTTAGACATCGGTATGGGCTCTTTAATTATTACGACAACGATTAGTCGGTTAGATAAAATGTAATATTGGTGACTACTCTGACATCTTTTTCAATTTTTCGCGTATCACCATAGTCCTCGCCCGCATCTCGAATGTAAAAGCTTCCTTGTCGAGCAGTTCTAATTCCGCCAACGGTAACTCCCGCATTGCTCGCGAATTCGTTCGCCGCAATACGTGCATTTTTAGTTGCCTCACTCAACATGGCGGGCTTAATTTCATTGAGTTGGGTAAAACGATAAGTCGGCGCCTGATTCTGGATATCAATGCCCTGCGCAATGAGTTTGTTTACCTTGGCCCTTACCTCTGCAACCAACCTGACTTTGTTGGTTTCTACACTAATTGAACCTTCCAAATAATGTTTTTCATCGACCAGTTTCTGATTTTCATCGCGAAACTCCTGATAGCCATAGTTGAGCACACCGATCTCAATTTCTTCACTATCAAAACCGTTTTCATTAAGCAGATTAATGATTGTCTGCTGGTGCTTTTCCGAAATTTGATACAACCCGGGAATATCGGCTTTTTTCTTTCCTGCTACACTAAAGCTAACGCTCCAATTAGCCCTGTCAGCGACAACCCGGCGCTCCGCCAAACCTTTTGCTTCAGCAGTGTTTAAAGCAACTTTCGCATTAAACATTGTCTGGCCTACAAAGTACCCGGCAATAGCAATCCCCAAAGCTAAAAAGATCCCTGCTAAAACCAGCCCCCAGCCTCGGTGACTGCCGGCGTTAATATTATCCATGATGCACTCCTTTCTTGATTGGCTTGCTTTATTGATATACTTGGTAACTACAAATTTGCTCTGGTTCTAGGTTAGGCCCCTTTAACCATAAAACAGTAAGCCTCAAAATGTGAAATGTAAACATAACATTAGCTTACAAAATTTCACGGCCCCTGGGGGAGATTGAGTGATTATACCGCGGTTTTGCCATTGCTGCTGTTAATTACCGGCGTTACAATTCAATAAAATAATTAGCCGGGGCAAAGAATGAAAAAATTACTCATCCCATTAGCACTAAGCGGCCTGTTATATGGTTGCCAGACAGAAAGCATAAAGACCACAACAACGACAGCAACCCCTAAAGCCGAACTAACAATCCCTTTCGAAAAATACCAACTTGATAATGGACTTACTGTCATCCTGCATCAAGATAAATCAGACCCGATAGTAGCAATTTCAACCATCGTTCATGCCGGCTCAAACCGCGAAAAGCCGGGACGTACCGGTTTTGCCCATTTTTTTGAACACATGGCATTCAATGACTCGGAAAATGTGCCACAAGGCGCTAACCGAAAAATGATCGAAGAACTTGGCGGCGTTCGCAATGGCGGCACCTGGTCAGATGGAACCATTTACTATGAGGTTGTCCCCAAAGATGCACTAGAGAAACTGATGTGGATTGATTCGGATCGCCTTGGTTTTATGATTAATACCGTCAATGAAGGTGCGCTGGAGCGAGAAAAGCAAGTTGTTAAAAACGAAAAACGCCAGCGTGTTGATAACCAAGCTTACGGACATACCGGTCATGTGATTCGCAAGAACCTCTACCCCGAAAACCACCCTTACAATTGGACCGTTATCGGTGATCTCGAAGATCTACAAGCAGCGACTCTAGAAGATGTAAAAGAATTTTATGCGAAATATTACGGGCCAGCTAATGCCACCCTGGTTATCGCCGGTGACATCGATATATCCGAAACCAAAGCGTTAGTTAAGCGTTGGTTCGGAGAAATTAAAAAATCAGAACCTATTGCTGATCCCAAACCAATGCCGGTTAACCTGACAACCACCAAAAAACTATTCCATCTGGATACTTTTGCCAAGGTGCCAGAACTTCGTATCACCTTTCCTACCGTTGAACAGTATCATCAAGATAGCTATGCCTTATCGGCCCTCGGTGAAATCTTGAGCCAGGGAAAACGTGCTGCTTTATACAAACAAATTGTTGAAACAGAAAAACTGGCCCCTAATGTTGCAGCTTATCAAAACTCTAACGAAATGGCCGGTACTTTCACCATTCGTGTAAGGGCACATGCAGGTAAAGATCTGGACGATATTAACAATGCAGTAACTAAAGCATTGACGAACTTTGAGAAAAACAGTTTTAGCGATAACGATCTCGCACGTATAAAAGCTCGTCAGGAGACTGGATTCTACAACGGCATTTCGAGCGTATTAAATAAAGCCTTCCAACTAGGCTCTTACGAGGAATATGCCGGCGACCCCGGTTTTATCAGCCAGGATATTGAGAACATCAAAAAAGTCACCCGAGAAGACGTCGTTCGTGTTTATAACCAATATATCAAGGGCCAGAACTACATCATGACTAGCTTTGTTCCAAAAGAACAAGCATCACTCATTGTTGATGGTTCAGAGAAAGCCAATGTGGTTGAGGAAAAAATCGTGCAAGGCGCAGAGAAAAACTTTGATTCTGACAAAGTTGTTGAATATCAAAAAACGCCGACTAAGCATAGTCGAGAAGAGCCAGCTCTTAGTGACGCACCACTAATTTCAGTACCGAAAATTCACACTAGCAAAGCAGATAACGGGCTTGAAATCTATAACATAGAGCATACTGAATTACCTTTGGTGAATTTTAATCTGCGAATTGACGGTGGTGCCTGGTTAGAAAGCAAAGACAAGCTTGGTACAGCGACGCTGCTGGCCGAATTAATGAATGAAGGCACTCAACAAAAAACACCTGAAGAACTGGAAGACGCAATTGGACTTCTTGGTGCTGGTATCCAATTTAGTGCGGGTGCGGACGGCATTTATATCAATGGAAATACTTTGGCACGCAACTACAACGCGACCATGGCTTTAGTGACAGAAATGCTGTTGACCCCTCGCTGGGATGAAAAAGAATTTGAGCGAATTAAAGCGCGACGTTTAAACACCATTAAACAGCAAGAAGCGCGTCCTTTCTCAGTCGCTAGCCGCGCCTTTTACAGTCAGGTTTACGGCGATCAACACAGAGCAGGATTACCGACAAGCGGAACTTCAGAAACCGTTTCTCAATTAACACTCGACGACTTAAAAACCTTTTACAACAAGAACCTTTCTCCTAAGAATAGCTCACTGCACGTTGTTGGTGATATTCAGCAAAAGCAGGTTCTTGCGGGTATCCAATTGTTAAGTAAGAAGTGGCAAGGTGAAAAAGTAAGATTACCTGCTTTTACACCTCCAAAAAAAATTGGCAAACCAGTCGTTTATTTTGTCGATATCCCAAGTGCGAAACAATCAGTCATTATTGCTGGAAAGCCGGCACTAGCTGGCAATCATCCCGATCACTACAAATTCAGTGTTGCTCAAAATCGCCTGGGTGGTGGTGGCAGTGCGCGCCTGTTCCAAACGCTTAGAATTGAAAAAGGCTACACCTATGGTGCTTATTCACAAATGAGTAAACGACATTACACAGCACCTTTTTTAACCTATTCTCAAGTACGTTCGAATGTCACGTTAGAGTCGTTGCAAATATTTAAAGATTTAATCGCAAACTACGATGAAACTTTCACAGCAAAAGACTTGTCAACAACGAAGAATCTGTTAATCAAGAAAAATACTCGTAATTTCGAAACCATTAACAATCTGATTAACATGCTAGATGAGGTAAGTAAGTTCGACCTGCCTCATAACTATATTGAGAATCAGCAAAAGGAACTCAACGCCCTGACTTTAGAAGAAGTTAGAAATCTTTATCAAAAGTATGGCGAAGAGCAACAAATGGTTTATGTTGTGGTTGGCGACGCGAAAACTCAACTGGAAAGAGTGAAACAATTTGGTTATGGTGATCCAATCATGCTGGATCGCAAAGGACAAAAACTTTAAAAGCCCACAAAGCCGTTAAATGAATGCCTGAATGCTCAGGTCTCATTTAACGGCATTTTAATTAAAGAATTTCGACTATGTTATTTTGGATTATTATCACATTTGGCGCTTTTGCTTTAGCAACAATATGGCATCAACATCGGCAAAAAAAGCAAAAGCACCAACAACGACTTCATGAAATTCAAAACGAAATAAAAGCTCGAGAAGCCAAACAA
This sequence comes from Aliikangiella coralliicola, assembly GCF_007004725.1. Classification (GTDB taxonomy): domain Bacteria; phylum Pseudomonadota; class Gammaproteobacteria; order Enterobacterales; family Kangiellaceae; genus Aliikangiella; species Aliikangiella coralliicola. The sequence continues at coordinate 157,119 of NZ_ML660162.1, forward strand.
AAAGAATCTAAAAAAGCTATAAATGAAACAGAATCGGCCTCTTAAAAAACTGGCACTGCAGCATTTTAAGTAGGAAAATATTTTCATTCCCTTATTTGAACAAAATAAGGTGTCGTAGCTCATATCTAATCTTACAGCACTAAAGAACAAGTTTAGACTTCAACTGACAGGCAGTTATGAGCGATTAACGGACGGCCGGGTAAGTGCCCAAAATAGCCACTCAAATATTAAGATTACTTAACGACAGCTAAGAACGAATTACAAAACATTTCTACCGCGAAAGCGCTTCTTCTATGACAAACCTAGCACTCCACTATATGGAAGGACAAGATTATGTTGAAGGCTTTGTTCATGACTTTAATTTGATCGCACACCACATACTAAGGTGTTTAAGGACAACTCCAGCAAGTACGTTCGTCTCTAGCGAAATAAAGTAGGCAACTCAACGCGTATAAGTTGTTTTCGAATCAGCACTGTTTATTTTCACTGTTCTTCTAACAACTCTCGATTAAATGAACTACTAAGTTGCCAATTGTTGTTTGCGATACTGCCCAGGGGTGCAACCAGCAAACTCCTTAAACGCGCGTGTAAAAGGTGCGGCAGAAGCAAAACCACTTTCAATCCCAACAACAAGTACGGGCCAGTCGTGTTTATCAGGTGCACTTAATATGGTTTTAGCGTATTCAATACGCATCTGGTTAACGTAGTGATTAAAGTTTTTAGCATTGAAATGATTGAGCATAATAGCGCGAATACGATACTCGGGAACGTCTAACTCGCGAGCAATATCGGCTACGCGCAAACTCGACTCCAAAAAGCATTTTTCCTCAACCAACAGCGCATGGATTTGATGAGCGAGTATGCTTTCTTCATGAATGGTTGAACCCGTACTTTTCTCTTTTTGGTTAAGCTGCTGTTGGCGATATCGAATCAGCCCATGAGTGCTGGTTAATATCAATATATAAGCGAAAACTACAAGCCAGTCTCGTCCTGTACCAGCTAATAAGTCAGGTGTAAGAGCAGCGGCAATTAACATGACACTGACAACACTAATCATGAATGATGACAGGTAAATAGTGGTTATTTTACGTTGTGTTGCTGTTGCGCTCTGCAACACTCGGTAGCCTTCCCAAAATGCAAGAATGAGCATACCTGAAGATAATATTGCAATGGCTTCGGATAAAACGGTCGCTAGCGTAGGGATCCAGTCTGTATCTACCAGCCACATTTTTTCAGAAAAACGTAAAAGGTGTCGTAATATCAAGCATGCCCCTAGTAAACCAACGAAAAGGAGATGATGGCGATTGATAGGATTGGCTTTACGGAAAAATGCACGCGAAAATAGCCAGTATCCACTACAGGTGGCAAAACCCAGTGTACCGATCAGGTGGTGATAGGGGGCCCAATAGTCGCCTGTCAATTTACCTGCAATATGCATAGACGAAGATGCACAAAAAATTGCGAAAGCTAAATGCAAAACATGCTTTTCTCGAAGGCGATAATGAATGATGGCTAATGACAGACTTAGTAAAACAGTGAACAATTGCGCAATTTTTAGCAGATCCAATTTTAACTCCCTTCTATTTCTACAGTGATTTTACATTAATTCTGTTCTTTTTCGATAATCTTCTTATTTATTGTTTTTTTCGTGCATCGATTTTCAAATTCGATGCTCCTTAAACCCTAACGCATGGCAGTATTGAGGCGAAATTTAGAAAACTAAGGTATGGCTATGCAAAATAAGTCTGTCATTGATAACGAAGGCGTTGATACAAGTAGAGATAATAATGAGTATGATTCAATACAAAACATCGCCCCACCCGTGCCACTGTGGAAAACATGGGGGCTTCGAATAATTTTTGCTGCAATGGTGATAGTTCTGGGCTCAAAGCAATTGAATTATATTTTAGAGGGAGCTTCTGAATGGAGTAATTGGAGAGGGCTAGGACACGCGATGTTATTCACGCTTGCTGTATTGGCTATTGGAGGTGTCTTTCGTCCCTTGGCGTTTCTACCTATTATGATTTATGAAATTGCTTGGAAAACAGTCTGGCTAGTTGTTGTCGCATTACCACCATGGCTGGCAGGTCAGGAGATTCCGGCCATCGTAAATGCAAAATCATCGATAATTGGAATTTGTATATTAATGATTTTAATTCCATGGCGGTACGTTTGGTGGAGATATTTTGCTCAACCTATTGAACCATGGAGACGCAAAAATCAAGTTAGTAATAACAAATAATAACTGCAATAGTAATTAGGGCAGCGACAGCGATGATGTCTAGGGTATCACGTATGAGTGCATCCAACATTGCTTTTATGTAACTATTCAGTAACGCGAGGGCGGATTGATAGCCGTTCTCGTTATAGTACAAAATGATCGTTTAGACTCTTCCTCACATCAGGCAGTAATAGCACCTAGCCATCCATCAACAAGGGGCTATTAAATGTCCACTAGCAAATCTAGGCATACAATCATTCAAGTTTTTTTGAAGGTCCGTAATTGGCACATAAGCGACTGTCAGATTTGATCAAAACCTAAAAATCATATCTGACAGTTCAAGTTAAGATTTATTCAAATAATGGTACTACACCTTATTTGACCTTCTTGCTATTCATTCATTGGCGTACAAAGCTCAATTAACCCCCCTTCTATATCTCTAATAAAAGCAACGGTTTGTCCCCAAGGTTTTCTCAATGGTTCTGCAACAGAAGTAGCTCCTGACTTAATCGCTTTTTCGTATGCCCCTTGAACGTCATCTGTTACAAAGACAATCTCTTGACCAAAAGGTTTTTCATTTAAACTTGTTTTCTGGTAATCAACACCCAAGTTCATTTTCCCCATTTCATGAGATGCAAAACCTAATACTGCACCTTCTGTCTCCATTTCGCCATATAAAAGCACACCACCTTCCTCGTACTCAAACCGAACTTTTAGGTCAAAAGCTTTTTGATAAAACTCTAATAATCCTTTTACATCTTCTACATAAATAACAACGAAACCCAATTTCATAATTATTTTCTCCTTTCTGCAAGAATCGAAAAGTATATCCGGCATTTTAATATCTGCGATATCAATATTGCTTTGAGGGTGTGGTCAGAATTCTGAATGCGTATGTCAGTACTCTATTCCATGCCTTTCAAGCATCATCAGATACCAAGTTTCATCACAAATATTAGTTCTCGATATTGATATGTCTAACTCGAAATTATATAAAATACTCTACAACACAACTTCTCTCAGCACTTATTTCCTATATCGTGATGCAAATAGCAATACAAAAACTCAAGAAGGTAACCGCTCCAACTTAACCACATTCTCCAACTCTTCATCCCATCCTGCTTTGCTCGATACAAATATATGCGCATTCGGCTTTATCGAAAAATCACTGTCAAGACTGCCCGCAGGAATCACTAATAACTTACCTTCCATTTGCACACTTGGAAGTGCTGAGCCACAATCACTACAAAAACACTTAGCATGCCGCGTATCAGGCACTTGAAAGGATTTAACTTTATTTTCTCCGGCGAGCCAATTTAATTTAGCTCTTGTGGAAAACAGGTTAGCGGCATGCGCTGTACCTGTACTCTTACGGCACCGCTCACAATGGCAAAGATAAAAACTTTCAAACTCTCCTTTGACTTCGAATGCAACTTCACCACAAAGACATGAGCCGGTATTTTTCTTAATCATCAATCAATTTCCTTTCTTATCAACGGTTTCTGTACAAGTCAATTTATGCTCTCTAGTAAGCCATAAAATAGCTATTTTGTCATTCGGCCTTGTATTTCAATGAGATTTATTTTTTAATTTGATTGAACACTATGACTATTTGCCAGAAACAACACTGATATAATGTTCTTCAGGTGCCATATGACGAAACTATCCTTATCACTCTTATTGTTCCTTATCTATCCAAGCACCACGCTAAGCGCCGGGCTTGAGCTTCTATGGTCAGTTAAAAATACCTTTAGTATGCCTGAATCTGCAGCTTTTGATGACAAGCGCCAGGTGATTTATATTTCGAATGTGAATGAGTATGCAAAAGATGGCAACGGTTTTATTTCTCGCGTCAGTCTGGACGGCCAATCTATTGAACTAAAATGGTTAAAAGGACTCAATAGCCCTACAGGACTCGCAGTACTTGCTGATACTCTATATGTAGCTGACTATGATGCACTTGTGGCCATTAACCTGACAAACGGAAAAATCATCCAACGATTTGACGCACCAGATGCGAAATCCAAGCCAGTACTCAATGACGTAGCAATATCTCGAGATGGAATCGTCTATGTTTCAGGGAGTGCCAGTCAAACTATTTATCGCCTGTTAGATAATCAATTAGAATTCTGGGTTAAAGCGCCTGAGCTGCTCAAGTTTGCCAATGGCTTATTTATAAGTAATGGCGTGCTATATCATGGTGGGCTTCATTGGAATGCATTCAATATCGAATCAGGTAAACCAGTTGTTGATATACTCCGACCGGATAAAACGCTAAAAAAATTCGATGGTATTACAAGTGATGGGAACAATGGTTTTTTAGTTACTTTAATTGAAGATTCTCGAATTTGGCATATTCAAAAGAACGGCATTTCTCAACCCTTATCAAAGAAGGAGCTTAATGGGATAGATTTACAATATTTACCTGATAAAAAGCTCTTACTAGTCCCCCAGGTTGAAGGCGGATTCTCCCTCTTTCGCTTTGACTAAATCTCAAACGCTAAAAATGCTTTCTATCATATTTTTTGTCAATTCAACTAGCTGATTAATATGAAATAAGTTGTAATTATGTTCTCACTCCTGAGAAGCTTTGCAAGTAGACTATTCATTTTCACAGTTCGCAAACTATCCACCCTATCCGAAAATTGAGACAGCATTAGTATTAATTTTTTCTTGATTAACTAAAATAATCTCTCCCCATTAAATCCAGATCTAAGCTCGAATAAAAAATATGATAACAAGAACACTTGATGAACTAAAAACCGAACTCGACAAAGCAATTAATCTCGACCATAGTCAACGCCAGGTCATTGAGCTATTTTACTCACAATATAAAGAAATCAGGGTAGAAAATGCAGAAGGCTTTGAAGATGATGGAGATATGCTGATAGTTCAAAGCGGTGCCTATAACTGAGGAGAAGGTGATTTTTTTTACTGGACATTAACTCGTCAAGCAATCATTTTTGACCCGACAGATCCACAACAGCAAAGTGAGATTTATCAATTAGAGCTTCAACTTAGGTTTTTAGTTTCGGATATGAATGAAAAGTTGAGTTGCCAAAGTGAATGGTACGATCATACTGATAAAATACCTGATTTAATTCGCTTTATTGAAACTGACGCTTCATCTCAATGGTCTTTATCCAATCAATATGAGTCTATTTGTGTGCTCACCTACAAAGTCTAACAATATTTATAATATTTCAAGAATAATCTCACGAGTATAATCAGCTTCACTTTCATAGTAACTCATTTATGACGCGAAGCTGACAAACAACACCGCACTCACACAATTATCTTTTTTAGATATCGAAACATCCTCCATTGCAAAACTCACTGAAGACATTGACACTCAAATAAATCTAAACCTGCTATTTTCAGCCTTTCAAACTTACTGCAAAAAACCAACTTATCAATATTCAAACCACCCTACTTTCTGTAGGGTCATTTTATTTTTTAAGTAAACTTAAATGAAATAAAAACGAGATAATTAATTCTACAAAATAAAGAGATAAAATATGAAAAATAAAGAGATAAAAAAGAGAAAAAACGAATTACATATTGATTTATAAAAACACTATTCTATTATCTTGCCTGTTGACTTTCTGGATTGCTTAATACGATGTTCAGAAATTTAGAAATTGAAACATATGGTTGTGTTTTTCTCAACCAGTAACGCAAAAATATTACATTTGTGTGACACAAAAATAATTTCTAAAAACTCAGAACTGAGTGCAGGCAGATGTTCTTTAATGATCAACGATAAGTGAATTACCAATTATCACAAGTCATTTTAATTAAAGAGGTTTAGTAATGGAAACAACAGTCGAAACTCAACAGCAAAAAGACATTAACACAATTCTCGCCAACCCTTTCGTAAGCGCTCCTGTACTATTCAATTTACAGGAACACTCAAATGGCGGTTTATTAATTTCTTCAAACTTCTTGGACACCCGAAACTCAAGTGAAAAGAAAGTTGATAATGAGAGATTATTATCAGGCAGTATCGTTGCTAATCCATCTGTTATTGGTTCAAGTGCACAAGTAATTGCAATGGCAGGAAAATGCCACGGAAAAGCTTCTCAAAGATTGTTGGTGAAAGCAAGTTCACCAAATGCTCCTCAGCAACATAAAACGTTAGATTTCTTCCCTATTTTCGGTTCAAACTACAAGTCGGGAGGCAGCGCTAGCACAGGAGAAAATTTGGGCTTAAGAGTCGTTGATGGTTTCCTTACACCAACTCGCGATTCAGCGGATTTGAGCACCGGCTTAACGATTCCATTAATTGTTGGCCCAGAGTCTGCTGTTATCGGAGATATCGATCAATCAGTATTGTCAGATCTAAACGCATTGAATGTTCCGTGGGGTAATATTTTTAATATCGCTAAAAAAGTATTGCCTGTTGTCGCCAAGTCAGGATACGAGATTTATCAGGAACTTTCTGACGAAAAGAACCAGCGATTAGCCGATAATGACGTGAGTGGTATCTTTGATACAATTACAAGTGTCGCCAAAATAGCAGTACCAATCGCAGGCTCGATTCTTGGTGCACTGTAAAATTATGGTGAAAAGTAATTGAATTAGTCATTTCATGTAATAAACAAAAAAACTGAGAGTTCTCAGTTTTTTTGTTATTTTTATCTGCGATAACTCAGATATCTCTTACTATTGACGCTATAATTCGACAGTTTTTTTTATTATTGGACTATTGACCAACGATTGTTTTTAATTCCATTTAATATGTGATTATGTGGGGTTAACTGACAATGACAAAGCTAAAAAATAAACTCAATAGAAGAAATTTTATACGCAATATCTCCTACAGCGCTTTGGGTGTTAGTCTGGGACTCCCAGCCTCATCTGCTAGCAACCAGAATCCAAGCATTTCCAACAACTTAAAAGAACCTCATAAGACATACCGAATTAAAGACCACTTGATGTTGCAACCCGGTTTATCTTATTTTAATACAGGTAGTCTTGGCCCCACTCCGCAAATTGTCTTGAATACAGTCAATGAAGTCACTCAACTGCTTGAACAAAATCCCGTAGAAAATAACTGGGGAAAACTCGGTCGGACCGCTGATAATGTGCGGAACCTGATTGCAGATTATATCAACGCAAATAGAGAAGAAATCCTGTTAACTAGAAATACAACCGAAGGAATGAACTTGATCGCCGGTGGGCTACAGCTAAAGCCTGGCGATGAAATAGTCACTTCTACAGATGAGCATTACGGCGGACTTGCGGGTTGGAAGTTTTTGGAAAAATATCATGGCGTGAAAGTGGTTAATATCGAATTTCCAAAACATAACATCACACCAGAACTAATTATTGAGAAAATAAAAAAATCTCTCACTTCCCGCACTCGTGTCTGTAGCTTTATGGACATATCGACGGTGACGGGGTTACGCATGCCGCTTCGCCAAATCGCCGATTTAGTTACACCCCGAAACATCCTGCTTGTATGTGATGGTGCTCAGTCAGCTGGTATGCAAAAAGTTGATGTCGCCGAAATGGGCGTAGACGTTTTTGCTACCAGCGGGCACAAATGGTTGTTGGGGCCAAAGGAAACTGGGTTTCTTTATATCCGAAAAGAGATCCAGGAACAGATAAGGTCAATACAACTAGAAACAGGCTTTCGGGTCTACAACCATAACACTGGTACAAGAAATATCGCCAATATCATCGGTTTAGGTAAGGCCATTGAAATGCAACAAAATTGGGGGGGAATTGCCCAGGTTCAACAAGATATTCTCTCACTAAGTAATGATCTGAAAACACACCTAAAGTCACTACCAGGATTAACAGTTATTTCTCCTGAAGATCCAACTCTACAATCGGGAATCACGTCAGTTATTTTGGAAGATCATGACGTAAAGAAAATATACAAAGAGTTAAAGCTGAGAGATATCATTGTGAAAAAACTGGCCAAGCAAAATATTTTACGCTTTTCTACGCATATATTTAATACTCAAGATGAGTTAGAACATTTAGTTAAAACTTTACAAATATTATTGAAGCAATGAGCAGAGCTGAAAATGAGATTTCTGAGAAGTAAGCGCCTTAGGATATTCACTAATGTAATATGAAATAGCTAGCTATTGTCACCTTGACTTTCCTCTATCAGAAAGCGTGGTCCATTGCCACGAGCGGACACATGGTCATTCATATTAACCAGTTTACATACTTTGAGAGACAGACAACCACAACCAATACAAGTCGATAAGTTATCCCTTAATCTCAACATCTGGGTGATACGTTCATCTAGTATCTTCTTCCATTTCGAAGATAGCCGCTCCCAGTCCTTTTTAGTCGGGGTTCTATTATTTGGAAGACTTGAAAGTGCGTCTTCTATTTCTTCTAATGTTAACCCTAAGTTTTGGGCGGCTTTAATCACAGAAATACGGCGAAGCATAGAATGATGATAGCGACGTTGATTTCCCTGAGTGCGAATGGAACTAACAAGATTCCGCTTTTCATAGTACCTAAGTGTCGACGCGTTAATGTCACAGCGCTCTGCAGCTTCCCCAATAGTAAAGAATTTTACCGACTTTCCCATAATGTAATCCAACTCTGTACTTTCAAATAATGATAGGCTTTTAACTTTCATATGATACCAGTTTAAAAACATCTTGACTTAAAGTTAGGTTTAAGTTTTATGCTCCGTACAACCTTTTTGAGCTGTTTGACCTGGCGACTAGCTAGTATAACTTGGGAGCTAATCTCTATGAGCAAATCGAAGTTTTCAGATAAAAGTTTTAACGCGTGGCTTACAAGATACGGAAGAGCCTGGATAGAGCAAAATCCAGATGCCGCTGCTTCGCTATTTACCGCTGACTGTCCCTATTATGATACTCCGTTTAATCAGCCCTTATCAGGAAAAGAGGCCATTCATCAATACTGGACCAAAGGAGCAAAGGAAAGCCAAAAAGATATTGAGTTCAGTTTTGAGGCGGCAAGAATTTCCGGTGTTACTGGATACGCTCGTTGGACCGCAAAATTTACGCGCATTGAAAACGGGCAGCGTGTTGAAATTGAAGGATTCCTCGAAGCTCAATTTAATGAAGATGTTATTTGTACTTGTTTTAGAGAGTGGTGGCATAGTCGGACTATTTAATGTTTCCGTGCCACTAATTATTTGTTGCGAGCAACGCTAACTCGCCATCTACGAAACCGATTCCAATACCTTGCGAGCGATTTAGTATATTCGCTCCCGGCTCTCCACTATTCAAGTACTCAATGCAGAGCTTATTCATCTTTTCCAGACATTCTTCCCATGAATTTCCAGAATATGATAGAGGAATCGCAAGTTGCCTCAGCTTGGGCTCAAATATTTCTTCGCATGCCCAATCAGAATTATGCTTATCGAATTCAGAAGCGCCGATTAGTTCAATTCCAAAGTTTTCACCAGTTTCAAATAAGTTAAAACTGAAGGCTCTAACATCAGGAGGAATTTCTCCGGTTAGTGATTGATTTATCCATTGATAGAATTGTTTCTCGAAGTTCATTTTTTTGCCTTCATACTATTTTCGTTTTTCTGTATTTAGGTATTAGCAACTTCAATATCCGAAGGCTCTTTTTTTGAAGCAATAATCATATAAATCAATATAGCAATTGCTGCAAAACCAAAAATCGCCACAAAATAAGGTATCGAACTTTCATTTTGCTCACCATAGCTTCCAACTACATAGTTACTCACTACACCTGCGAAAGCGAACAATGCGAAACTAGTGCTAATAAATCTTTTGGGACCATAGCGCGCTACTAAAGACATCAGTATTGGTGTAAAAAATAACTCCGATATAGCAAAGATGATTTCTGCCGAAATGAGCAATGTTGCCAAGCCAATTAGCGTTTGGCCAGAATTTGCATACCCAATAAACAACCAAAATAGCGTGTATAAAAGCAAGCCAATGCATAATTTCAACCAAGAGTTAATGCGAATAGCAAACCACATGATGCAGCACAACACACCGACGCTCATGGTGGTCGCAGTTCCAACCATCTGCATGTTCAAGGAATTAGTATTTGAATACTGTTTTAGTTCGGATAGAAACGGATACATCGATTCATAAGAAAACCAATATAAAGTAGATAACAACATAAACAGGCAGAGAAATTTTATACCTCTAGTAACAGGTACATTTTCCGGTATTTCAAGAAAGCTCGTACAATTTACTTTATCTTTCCCAAAGTATAAGACTGTGCAAGCTGCAATTAGTAGCACCGTCGCAATGTAAAAACCAAGGCTAAAACTATAAGTTTCAGCGATGAAGGGAATACTAAGCGCAGCTATGAAAGCGGATACGTTAACCAGTAAAATATGAGTAGTAAATACCCCATCTAATTTTTCCGGGCGATCATAAAATTGGATTGCAAGCAGTGATGTTGCAGTTGGCTTAAACAGTCCGATACCAGCACTCATAACTAACAAGCTCAATAGCACTGAACTAGACGGGCTAAGTGCAAACATAGTGCTACCAGCGGCGAAAACTAGTACCCCCAAAGTCGCAACTTTTAATCTCGATAAAACCAAGTCAGATAGTAATCCACCACCAATCGACATTAAATAAACTGCTACGGTGAATACACCATAAAGATGAAACGCCTCCTCTCGACTCAATCCACCGCCGCCGTCAGCAGCCTCTTTTATTAAAAAGAGAACGAGTATACTTCTTATTCCATAGTAGGCTATCCTCTCTAACACTTGAGCGGTGAAAAGAATAGCTAAACCGGAAGCAGGGTTCGATATTTTATTAGTTTGCGTCATATTCTAGTTATTCGTAAGTGTTCATTCTAAGTCAGATCTTCTAACCTACCGTCTATATCTCATAAACACAACTTAATTTAGACTGGCTTGCCATCAAATGCTTAATGCTGAGATATCTCAGCAGTTATAATTCTTATTTCAAAGATCAATTAACTGGTGACTTTGTTAAGCAAATTTCTTTTAAGATTTTCATCTGGCTATCTCAAATACACTAACCACCCACAGCGAGAAAATGATTTAAACTTTTACAATTTGCTATTTTTATTTCTTAAATAGATTTATTTTTTGAAATTTCTAATTAAATAACTCGCTTTCCAATAAATTCGTTTTTCACGGAAAAATGCCGACTATAATGGTGCCCCAAGCTATTTACACAGCTTCAGTAGCTAGGCTAGCAGTATGGAATGCAACCTCAATTTAAAGGAGAGCAAAGTGAAAAAGTTCATTAGTAGTTTAGTAGCATTTTTGTCCATGTATAGTATTTCGTTATACGCTCAACCCCCTTATGGTCCAGATATGATTAGTACACCCGCCGGTGTAATGAATGAATGGACAGTAACCTATTACAACGATCAGGATTCCGGTATTTTAGGGCCAGTATCACATCGTCAGTGGGCTACACAGCGATTATGTTTCTACTATGCTGGTGTCGCAGACTCACATCAGCGCTATTATGTAGTAAGTTCAAGCTATCGCGGCTGGTATGGTACAGCAACGCAAGAAGGCGATCTTGTCAGAGTAAAATTAACTTTTTGGAATGGCCGAGGTAACGATGAAATCACGTTCGATCTAACAACTATGGGACCAAGAGATCGCGGCATGGGACACTGGGATGAAACTGTAGAAACATGGTCGACATTTGGAATTACTTTTTGGGGCAATACAGAGCTAAGACGTATTGGCACCTGTCAGGTACCAAGTAATGGTGTAAATACTTCAAACGAGTTTTCTACAGCCGATAACTTCCGCAGGCAAATGGGTGGTCTTTTTGCCATTGCCGAAGAAGAGAAAACACCTATGGGCGGTACTCGTGAAGATGCGCAAGAAACAAAACAATCAGATTGATCAACTTTTGCATCCAACCAGAATAGCTCGCGGTTAAGATGCTAGTGAAATTTCAGGAGCCTTTCATGATGTTAATGGCAGGCTCTTATTATTTTCCAGTGAACTATTTTAATTTTCGAGCAACATAAAGTTAATTTGTCAGTATTCGACTTTCTCAGCCCGAACGCTTTATAAGGCAGTGTTAAACCAATCGTCAACTCATCCCTGGAAATCTTCAGGATGCTGTTTGCCTGAATCACCAATCTCGTCCCACGCGGCTTTTGAACTCACCCATATATGATGAGCCACTTTTAAGTTCTCTTCACCATTAGTTATCAAACCAGCCGGTACGTACATGCGTAAATCATCATTGGCACCTGGAAGCGAGGAGCCGCAACTCTTGCAAAAACTTGTTTGCCAATCATGTCCGGGTTTGTCCCAGGTTTTAATCAAATCATTTCCCCGAAGCCATCGAAAGTCATTGTTATTAATCACCACCACTGCAATTCCGCCACTACCAGTTGAGCGACGGCAGATAGAACAATGGCAAATATATACATCCGAAACCTTACAAGAAATTTCGAAAGCGATTGCTCCGCAATTACACTCACCAGTAATCATTCGGTTTTCCTTTTTTCTTCGAAAACACCGAGCACATACGCATTAACATACATAGCTTATTGCCTCCAGACTTATCACTCACACTTTCGAACAACAACTTTCGACCATTTTACCGAATCTTTACTTTTCAGAATGCTTGGCTGGTTTTCTAAAATAAGCAAACACTCAAAGTCATTTTCCTGAAACTGCCTCACAGTCAACTCGACATCCGTTGGATATACTCTGGTTCCCATTCCAGCAGGCCCATTTCTTAGTGAAATAGCGCATTTTCCGCCCTTTTTTACTATGGTAGATAATCGATGGATGGCCTGCTCGCATTCTATTTCATCGAGATGATGCCAGACACTATTGATTAAAATAAAGTCAAACTTATCAGACTCGCAAGCTAAACAATCGAGATGAGGTAAGCAATCTTTAAACCACCGCACCGGGACATTTTGATAGGTATTTTTGGCCGCATCTAAAAATGCCTGCATAGGTTCAACGGCAGTCACATTAAACCCCATTTCCGCTAGTGCCGATGCGTTTTGCCCTGCACCAGAACCAATATCTAGAACTCTTGCAGGCTCGGGCGGTAAAAACGGAATAAAGTCCGCACAGGCCTCGATAAAATCGAGTGACTGACTTGCCTGGATAAAAAGCGGTATAAATCTATCATAACCTTCTGTTCCTGCAACCACGCTATTTCTCACGTAAGACAGTTAAAAAGATACGATCAAACAAGATTATTTAAATACTCTTTTAGTCTTTCTTTTTAAAAACACAATGCTTGGCAAAGTCTTTGGCTTCATTAACAGTCCAGTCGCCTTTTGACTTCTTTTTCATATCTTCACACCATTCCTTACTGCCGACTTCTGGCGCACAGCCCATAAGGAGGAAAGCGGCGGCGAATATTGCTATTATTAATCTCATCAAAACTCCAAAGGTTATTTTTATCGTTTCATTGGCAGACTAATTTACTGGGTTAACCCATTTAAATCAACTATGTCAGAACTGAAGTTTGTCTTGATTATGGAGTTTAAGTTACCTCTACTACTTCTGGTTACAATGATGAAGAAAAACAATCGCAAAGCCTCAACGCTGGTTTATCGTTATAAAATATAGAACGGTCCATTTAGGTTTACTGTCTTTTTCTATTTCGAGTTTTGCCTATAATCGACTACTCATACATCCTTATCAATGATGAAAATAGCCAATTTTTAAGTAGGAATAGCAAACCGAGCTAAACATGAAAGAACACGACATGAAAGACTACGATAAGCAATTCAATCTGCGTAAGCGGCATCCATTTGGGCGAGTTCAGATGCTAGGCAATGAAATTAGTAGCATTTTCACCCGACTAAAATTAAGCAACAGCCGGAACTTAAGTTACGGCGATACCGCAGGCCAGAAACTTGATATTTTCCCGTCAACAAAATCGGACTCACCGGTTTTTATTTTTATACATGGCGGCTACTTTAGAGCATTAGATAAAAGACAATATAGTTTTCTGGCAAGGCCGCTGGTCAAAGCAGGCTATACTGTAGTTCTGCTGAACTATGATCTGGTGCCGCACGTGAGCGTTGCACAAATTATCGAGCAGAACATTCGTGCGCTTAATTGGATTTTTCAAAATATTAATCAATTCAACGGTGACCCGAGACAACTTTTTCTTAGCGGCCATTCTGTTGGCGCTACACTGGTAGCAAAACTTCTTGAACATAATTGGAGCCAGGATATGAAGTCTTCGTTTCAAGGCGCAATCATGTTAAGCGGCCTTTACGATCTTTCAACCTTGCGCCAATCCTATTTAAATGAATCCCTGAGTTTGTCGGCATCAGATGTCAAATTAATGAGTCCTGTTAATAACAAACTTATTGCTTCCATACCTTTATTAATAGCCGTGGGAGGAAGCGAAACCGATGAGTTTATTCGACAATCAAAAACTTATTCCGAAAAATTGACAAAAGAAGGATACGAAAATCAATTCATGATACTCGAGCGGCAAAACCACTATGAGGTCATTACCGCTATGGGACAACCCAATAATGTGTTAATTAAATTTTTATCAAAGTGATCATAGTTTTGCACTAGCATTTCTTTAGAGGACTATATGTCCGCCTAAAGAAATGCTTTTCTTATTGCCTGGAAACACCGAGTTGAAGCAATAACTCATTTTGTGTTTTATTTATTCATTTTGCTTGCAATAACTCTGCGCCATAAGAATTATCGATTGCACAACGCCATTTTCCATCGCTATCTCTGACATATACATAAACGGATTCACGTTCTGTTGAGAATTTTGAATCAAGCTTAAGTTGTGATTTCACAAAGGTTTTCGCGTGTACTAACGCCACATTACCAGCTTCAATGATCTGCACGTCTCCTTGCGATACCTCTAAACTACCATTGAAGTATTTAGAAATTTCTTTATGCGCTTCAGCAATTGCTGTTCGACCGCTTGCCACAAGGCCAGGCTTAACGACCAAAGCAGCATCTTCGGTATAAAAATTTGGGATATTATCAAAATCTTTATTGTTGATAGCCTTATCGGCAGCAAAGATTTCTTGCTTTATTGGATGATCTTTCATATTGCCTCCTTTGTTTTAAAAAGCCCAGGAAGCAGAAATAAAAAACCCGCCTCCAGGGCGGGTTTTCTAAATTAAATAAGCACTAGCAAACCCACCATTCATTTTGAATGATGATAATAATTTGCTGTGATTGAGTTTGTTTCGAGTTCATAAGACAATATTGAAAGATCAATCTAAATAAGTCAACAAAAAAGACCGCTTAATAATAAATAATATGGGTTACTTAATTTATCTTTTGAGAAAAATCAACAGACTAATCCGAGCAGACTTTTACCTCCTCAACTATCCCAACACCTTCGCTGATATAACAACTATCCAATAACGAACAATAGCAAGAAGACACTTTCAACTTAAACCGCTCCTCATTTAATTTTTTCCAAAGTTCGGTGTTAGATTCATTATGGCGCATCGAAAAAATTTCTATCTTATCATTAATGGGTAAAATCACATTTGATACTGAAGAGGTCATTATTTGCGCTTCAACCGGCACTTTGGGACGGTTTTCATCTGACGCATATTTTTCCAACTCCGCCAAGCAACATGCTCTTAAGAATTCCCAGATCGTTTGATAATCATTACCTTCATACCTGAACTTGGCTTGTTTGAGAATCGCCGGACCAACGCCATGATTACTGAGATTTAAACTCAGAACACTTTGCTCAATATTAGGGTCATAGTTACTTGATGAATACTGAATCAGTGGATAGGTCATCGCCTTAACTTGCTGCTCCGCCGATTTAGCCTGCAAGTAGGTTGCGTAAAACGAAGCAATAGAAATCAGTATTGCACAGACTGCGATAATAAAGTTCATCTTGTTCGATGCCAGAGATTGCTCATCTGAAATGTCATGCTCCATTATTTCACCTCGTTTCAATGAAAATGAATGTTAAAAATACTCAGCCTATAGCCAATATCCCACCAATTCAGCTGACCTTAACTGAGAACCCCACAACGACCTTAATATTAAGTCATGCCGGATTTATCTTCAAATTGGTCAAAATCACTATCTTATATCTTGAAAAAATGAATGTTTTAAAAGCAACGACAACTTTTTCACATTTCCCCAGTTAAGGTACTAATTACACAAAATTGACTGGAGTAAGATCTTTGTTTGAAGGTAATCATTTAACACACTCGATTCATCGTCTGTGGATAATACTGGCACTACTCTTTCCCTTTCACGTAGCAGCCGCGAGTGGCGATATTTTCATTACTGTCACCGGAGAAGATAGTCGTCCGCTAAGCGGCGTTTCTATTACCATTGAGTCGCGCAGCGGTGAAGTACATATCGCCAATACCGACACCAGCGGAACCGCATCAGTGAGTGGTTTAAATCCAGGTCTTTTTAAAATTACTGCGACACGCAAAGGATTTTATAAGGTCGTGGAGCCAAGCTTAAGAGTCATTCGAGACAGGATAAATCCGTTAGAATTACAAATGCGAACTGCTGATAATACTGAAAACGTTTTAGTCATTGTCGCAGATGCCCTCAAAAGTGAACCTGACGGTCCCGTTAGCGCGACCTACCTGAAAGGAGAGCGATTGCGTACAGCCGCAGGCAGTGGAGCCGATGTACTGCGAGCCCTCGACGGCGTTCCCGGATTAATATCAACCGGGGATTTTGCAAACTTTACAGTGAGGGGACGCGGCCCACGAGATAACCTGATTTTAGTTGATGGAATTCCCTACGATAAAGTTGTGCATTTCGATGAAAATGTGGGCGAGCAAGAAGACATTAACGGCGGTGGGCGCTTTTCCATTTTCGCCCCAAGTTTGATATCCGGCGCAGAATTTTCACCAGGCGGATGGAGTGCCAGGTATGGCGGGCGCAACGGCTCTTTACTAAAATTAGATCTCGCAAAGGGCGCGCCGAGTCCTTCAGCCAGCTTACGCGTCGATATCGCTGGATTAGAGTTTATTTACGATGGTCCGAGCGGCATCCAGGAAGACACCTCTCTCATTTTCACCGCACGCCAGTTCGATTTCGGCAGAGTATTTGATCTCATTGATGAAAAAGATATTGGCAATCCAGTTATGACAGATGTGATTTTAAAGACTCATACCAATATTGATATTGATAACACTTTGGAGTTTTTACTTTTACATACACCGGAAACCGATGAACGCAATGTTTCCCATGTGCTTGCGTCTGAAAACTTTGAGTCCAGGGAATTACTAGACACCGAGCAAAAGAGCAACCTGCTGGGAATAAACTGGACACACCTATTCGGCGATGACGGTCAATGGGAAAACCGATTCTATATGCGTCGTACTGACAAAACCAGTCAAGAGGGCGAAGCTTTTCCCAACTCGATGCCAATCGTTTTACCAGAGGATCAAGTTCCAGTAAGGAAAAATATATTAACTCAAAGGGAAGATGAAAAAGAAATTGGTTGGCTTAGTAACCTGACTTTTAGTAATCAGTTTGGGAAATTTTCAGCGGGATTATCTGTCAGCGAACTTGATCTTGATTTTTCCAGAACTCTGGCTGATGACTGGTATCGGTATGAATATAATACTACTGACTTTCGTGCTGATCCTTCCCAACGCTATCTTGTGCTAACGCCAGCGGATACTAATGCGGTGCTACTACGCAAAGAGATAGAGTATGCCATTTATTCTGAGCAGGTTTTTGAAGTGGGAGATTGGAATTTTCGCGCAGGTCTACGATACGAATACGATGGCTTTTCAGATGACAGCTATATCTCTCCAAGACTCGCAATAAACTATCATTATTCTCCACTCACACGCTTCTCTCTCACCGCGGGTACCTTTTATCAGTCACCACGTTTTTTGGAACGGGCTGCTGACTCTATGAATAATAACTTAAAAAACGAGAGAGTGAATCATATCAGCGCAGGCTTCAACTACCGGTTGAATAAAGACTGGGATCTATTAGCAGAAATTTACTACCAACAATTAGATGATCTTGTCACTTCACCAGATGTGGTAACTGGAGAAACTGGAAATAATGGTGAAGGAACATCGAAGGGGTTCGATATTGTCGTCAATCGTCGATTCAACGAAAGTTGGTCAGCCAATGCCGTTTATTCATACAACAATGCCACGTTAGACGACAGGGATGGTAATGGCGAATATGATGCAGATTTTAATTATGAGCATTTTTTTACCGTCGGCGCAAACTGGGAAATTGATGATCGGTGGCATTTCGGGTTTCGCTGGAAATATGCGACGGGTCGCCCACGAGACGATTTTGCTATTTATCAGGATGTACTGGCATCGGTAGGCGGGCCCCTCAGGTATTCGCAAGAATTTACCACAAACAATACTTTACGCTGGGATGATTTTCATACCTTAAATGCCCGTCTGGATTATCGCCGTCCTTTCGACTCCTTCGACTTCATAGCGTTTATTGATGTGTTAAATGTCTATGGTTCATCAGCAACCGATGAGCGAGAATTTAACCCGATAACCGGAGAATTAAAAGAAGAGGAAGGCGAAACTATTCCTATCATTGGGATCCGTTTTGAGAAAACCTGGAATTAACTTTAAAGAGGATAGATCAGTACAGTCGGCAAGCTTTTACTAAGCTCGCCGACTTGGTGTCTAAGGTATTTTTCCAGTTATATCATTGCGGAACTTAATACCTTTCTAAACATAGTCGTCAACTTTTTCGGACTGACGCTTGAGACAATAATCGACTGGCAATTATTGAGTTTAGCAAAGCGATAAACTACCTTGGAAAAATTCGATATAAAATGATCCATTTCTATTTTTGTCTGCTCAAGGTGTAAATGGATCAATTCAAAGTCACCAGTTTTACGATGCGCCTTGCAATCCACCCTGCCGATCATTCTATCTTTATAGAGAATGGGCAAACAGAAATAGCCAAACTTACGCTTCTCTTTAGGAGTGTAACACTCAAGCTTATAATCAAATCCAAACAACTGTTGAACTCTATCGCGATGAATAATGGCATTATCAAATGGTGATAAAATTCGAATGTTTGTGGGTGGCGATTTTACCCTGGCGTCAAGAGCCTTCTGAGTAATAAAGATTGGCGGCATGGCTTCTATGGTCTGCTCTATTAAATCCCCTTGTTCGATTTTTTGCTGTAACACAGCTTTAAGTGCTTTTACTAATTTTTCTCCTGGCCTTAAATGTGTGAGTTGTTTAAGCGTGGTAAATCCATTTGCCCTGATCGAAAGGTTAATTAAATATTCGGAAAATTCCAGCAGAGACGGCTCATTGGTATCCGTATTGTCAGGTAAAACTCTTTCTGTGAGATCATAAACTTTTTCCATACCGAAACGATCCGTTATCATTAAATCGCCTTGCAGGAAGAGTCTTTCCAACGCACGCTTTGCCGGTTTCCAATTCCACCATTTTGCATCACCTTTTTTCGCTGATTCAAAATCTCTGGCTTTGAGCGGTCCATCGATTCGAATTCGATCAAGAACATGTTGCATATATTTAGGTTCTGCCCTGGGACAAAAGGAAGACTCGCCACGCCTTACCGCTGACATCAGTGGTAAGGCAAATCGATAATCATTCATCGGTAAGTAAGAAGCTGCGTGAAACCAATATTCAAATGCACTTCGTTCTTGTACTAATTGGCGAAGGAAACTGGGCTGATAATCGGGAATGCGAGTCCAAAGCGTGTGATGATGCGCGCGCTCAACAACAGATAGTGTATCTATTTGAATATACCCTAAATGCTCCAGTGCACGTTGAGTCGCTTCGCGCCCTTTTCCAAATGGACGCACTTTGGTAAGCCCCTGGTGCTGTAATGCAATAAGGCGCAACCTTTGACGCATAAGATAAACTCAGTTCTAGAGTGAAAAAGTTATCTTAACTTAATGTCAATCCATAACACAGTACTCATTGTTCACTCTTGAGCCATCTTGTTCCACAAATCCTATATTGTGGACTTGAATCGAGCGAGTAAGGTTGTCGCTCGAACAAGTTCCGACTACCCGGTAGAATTCTCTGATCTAGTTCGACTCGCCATAGGCAGGTCGCGATTACCGTCGCGACGCCTTGGCAATTTTTTCAAAGTCGAGATCTTGATAAGTAAACTTTTGCTTCTTCATAAAATAAGCCTGGTGCCCATCTACCCAATCTTTATGCAAGGATACATCACTAATTTCCGGCGGATCGACATAAAAAGTGACAGTGTATTTGTCATCTTGCTTTCCGGGCAAACTCATGTTTCGGGCGTAATGAAAATTATCAATGAGATTTATGTGCGGCGTTAGAGTGACAAATGTTGTTTCTTTAGTGCGCTGATTGATGACTTCAGCATTAATTTTTAGATAAGGAATAAAACCGCCTCTTGGCGTACCTTTAGGAACCTCTCCTTTAGCCGACCAGTTAACTCGGGCTTCGATATGAACATCAGTTTTGCCTTCGGCCAAATTTTGAGACAGCGGCATGACATGATCTTTTATTGCTCCCTCAAAGATAAAATCGATGCCAGGCTTGACGTAGCTTTCACCAATGATCATTTCCAGTGCTTGCACACTGTTAGTTATGCCAATGTTAATAGCGCCTAGAATGAGCAAACTCTTTATTAATAATCGTTTCATAGGTCTCTACCTGATCAAAAATAACTATTAGCGATTATACCTATCACATTCTCACTTGCAAATGATAATTATTCTTGTTTTATGACTGGAGTGTCTGCCAGTTAACTGAGAATCCATTAACTTTTAGTTTTTGCTATGTCTCGGTAGTTTGAAATATTTTCGTTTCATCTTTGTATGTATCGCACCCATTCAAAAATTCAGGCCTACTATTGCCTGAATTTTTTTAGATAGGCTGCCTTTTAGTTTTCTGAGAGGCTAAATATTGACGTAATTAGCAGCAGCCCATTTCTTCAAGGAATTAATGTAAGCCTTTTTTTCTTCATCTGGTAGCCATGCGGCTTTAAATGCATGCAACATCAAACGAACCATATCTCTTTTCGAAAACTTTCCGGCTTGCTGAAAATTAAGCATGAGATTAGTCAGGTATCCACTATCAAATTCTCCCGGATCGTCAGAGTGAAGACTTATGCATACACCGTGTTGAAATAGAAAGCGAATCCGTGGAATATCTTGTGGCTCAGGGTCACTCCCACGCTGAACGGGAGAAGCAGTTAAACATAGGTCCCGGCGTCTTATTTCAGCAACTAAATCGATATCTTCAGCCGCATTCAAACTATGATCCAACCGATCTACCTTGAGAATATCCATTGCTTCACGAATGTGACCAGTTGAATTCTTTTCATCAACATCGTTGTGAATTGTTAAAAAATATCCATCTTTTTTTGCCTGTGCATAGACATCTTTGAATTTAGAAGGCGGATTACCTTCTTCCGGTCCAGAATCAATTCCAAGTCCTAACAAATACTTCTTGTAGGGCTTCGCGTTAGACATCATTTCAACAGCACTATCAACACTACGCTCGCGGTTAATAGAAATAATAAGGTTGAGCTTCACACCAAAAGCTTTCTGGCCTGCTTCTCTACCTGCAAGAATTCCTTTCATCATGCTATCAAAATCAATTCCTCTAGAAGTGTGGGCCTGAGGATCAAAAAACATTTCCACATAGACGATATTATTTTCTTTGCATTTTTCCATGAAGTCATAAACAGTTGTTAAAAAATCTTTTTCTGTCTGCAATACCGTAATCTGTTTATTATGATGGCTAAGAAATCCGGTTAATCCCGGCACTCGACTTGATAAAGATTGTCTTACTTCATCAGCAGTTTTGAAAAAGTTAAATTTATTGCGATTGGCCAGCTTTGCTACAGTTTCAGGGCTCATGGTTCCTTCGAGGTGAATATGTAATTCAGCTTTCGGCATCTCACCGATAAAAACTTGCATTTTCTCACGGCTCATTCCGTCGAGATTGCTAGCAAAACTATTAAAGGAAAACAGTTGGAAGGAAAACAGAACAATAATAATTGCAAGCAAACGATTATAAAATTTTGTTGTCATTTCTAGAGTCCTTTTATTTTATGCACCAAATCGAATGAGGACTTCATCATGATATTCGTTAGTAAGTGCAAATAAATCTTTGGGATTTTCAAGCTGTGGTATCAAATCGATAGTGTCGCCCATTTTCAATTCAACTGCCTTATCATAAATATATCGCAATACCGACAAATCTTCCAAAGCAAAGCCGACTGAATCAAAAATCGTGATCTGATTTTTAGAGTCTCGGCCTTGATCATAGTTAGCAATAACTCGCCAAATCGGAAAAACAGGATGTTCTTTATCTAGTTGTTGAATATCCCCTTCAACTCGCGTTTGAGGTTCGTGTTCGACAAATATCTTACCGCTCTTCAGGGCATCGATATGTAGCTCGGTTTTTCCTGGGCAATCACCACCGACACCATTGATATGCATACCAGGCTCAATCATGTCAGCAGTTAAAATAGTTGCGTTGCTCTTGTCGGCAGTGACTGTGGTTACAATATCTGCCCCTTTAACACACTCCCTCGCTGAGCTGGTTTTTATCACCTTCAATTCAGGATATCGTTTGAGGTGATTGAATACCTTCTCCATTGATTGGGAGTCAATATCAAAGATCCTCAATTCATTGATACCAAGCAGAAAATGAAATGCCAAAGCCTGAAACTCACACTGGGCACCACAGCCGATAATTCCCATTATTTCAGAATCAGGCCTGGCCAATGCTTTTGCAGCCATTGCGGAAGTTACTGCTGTTCGGAACGCGGTTGTCAGAGTAAGTTCTGAGAGCATTCGAGGGTATCCGGTCGCAACATCGGATAAAGCGCCAAAAGCCATCACTGTGGGTAACCCGAGTGAAGGATTCGATGGATGACCGTTCACATATTTAAACGTGTAGTTTTGCTCATCTGCCACCGGCATTAATTCGATAACGCCTACCTTGCTGTGGGCTGCAGTGCGAGATGATTTGTCAAATTCCAGCCAGTTCGTAAAATCATGTTCAAGGTAATCCAGTAGTCCTTTCATTAAGTTTTCGGAACCAATTTTACTCACCAGTTTTCCTAAAGTTTTAACATCCAGAAACAAGGTCATTATGTTGTCCAATTACAAAAAATTTTATGTTAGCTCAAAGTAAAGCCAACAAATAGCCAACAAATTGTACATTTTGATACTCAATTAATGCATAATGAAATATAAGAGTTACAAAGTGACTAATTCTGGATACCTAATCATGTCTGATAAGCTGGATGATAAAGATAGAAAGCTGATTTCTCTGCTAAGGGATAACGCTAGAATGCCGGTCGTTATTCTGGCAAAGAAATTAGGTGTTTCAAGAGCAACGGTGCAAAACAGAATTAACAAACTTGAGCAAAATGGTGTCGTTCAAGGCTATACGCTGAAGCTGAAACCAGAGGCAGAAAGTCACCTCGTCCGGCTGTTTATGAATATTACGGTCAAGGCTAAAAATGAAACCGCAGTAATCAAAGATTTACAAAGTTTCCCTCAAGTTGTTGCTATCCATCATACTAGCGGCCATTGGGATTTGATGGCTGAAATCAGGGCGGAAAGTTTACCTTCACTGAATACCCTGCTCGGTGAGATCCGCCTGATTGATGGTATTGAGCAAACTGAAACTAATTTATTACTTGATACGGTGCTCTAGGATGTCTTTCTCCCTCTCCCCAGCCCTCTCCCAGAGTGAGAGGGGGTTAACACCGTGCGCAGACTGTCTGCTCATTATCAATTCATTACTTCTTAATCACCGGTATCCACCAACGAATTCCCATATCTCTCATGGGTCTGAAAGCTATGGGGAAATAAGCCGCTATGTCAGGTTTATTTCCGTCTCGCTCATATCCGGTTGAAGCAAACCATTCCCCATAAATATATCTATTTGTTTTCATAGACGTTTGATAAGTGCAATTGAATTCAGCATATGTCGCAGTTGGTATTGAATAAGTATCAAACTTATTTGAGTCAATTTCAGAGGTATTTTCGATAGCAAGAACATCAGTAAAAGCCTCTTTATTTCCTTGTTCATTTGGAAAATACACTGACATTAATGGGGCTTCTGATACAGGGCCACATCTGCCACTGGTTAACTCAAAAAGCAAATTGTATTCATTTGAGCTGACATATTCTTTCCAAAACTTCCGACCCTCTTTAACGAATTGATCAAATTCGAAATCTTTACTTTTACCACGCACTTTGAATGCTGGTTTCTCAATAATTCTATAATCTAACATTGCTTTTCCTTTTGTCTCTAATTGAAAGGAAACACGGTTATATGCAGAGAGTTTAACTTGTGATGAACGCACTTTACCGGGATTGACACCATGTAACTTTCGAAATGCTCGTGTAAAAGCATTAGGAGAGTCATAGCCATATTTTGATGCTATATCGATAACTCGTTCGTCACCTGATACTAGCTCTGCTGCTGCCTTGGTCAGTTTGCGTTTTCGAATGTATTCCGCGGGAGTGACATTAAATATGGCATAGAACATACGATGAAAATGATACTTAGAGGAATAGGCTATTTTTGCCACCTCATCTATAGCAATTTCACCATCGAGATTATCCTCAATAAATTCAATCGCCAGATTCATTCGTTTAGACCAATCCAAATTACTAAGCCTCCTTTTTTACGAGGTAGAATAAATGGTTGTTAATATTGAGTCTCACCTTTTTTTGCTATTTTGATTTGGAAGCCCTGTTGGTTGCTAACTGATACAAGGTGAATTCTTCGACTCATATTGATAATAATTGCTTCATTCAGCCCCATCAACTGTCGGCTGCATAACGTTGTTTGGCGATAATTTCCGAATCAAACGCAAGGACAATAAAATACTCATTGCACAAACGAATCCAGACATTGCTCCAACAGTGACGGCTTGAGCGAACCAGTCACCGGGAACACCCGCCCCTATGCGGACGGTATAAATGAATGAACCGTGTAATACTCCGGCCAGGAAACCAGATAATAATAAAGTGACTGCTCTCAACGAGCGTTTGGAATTGATTGCACTCAAAGCAAGAATAGCAATAGTTACCGGGTAAGAAAAATAAAAAATAGTGCCAATTATTGAAGAGCCTAAACTATTCAAAAAACCAAGCCTGGTTATATATGTTCCTGCATCGAACCACCCTACGAGGAGAACCATCATAAGAGAAGCATATAACAACCATTTAGGTGCTTTTAACAAATTGAATTCAACGCTACGATAACTCGAAAGTAAAGTAACGGTCACTAAGCATGCAAACGCATTTGCATCTGCCGGAGAAAGCAATCTAACACTGACAAGATCAGGCCGTGTTTGATAGTAAATATTCAACGCCTCTCCCAGAGTCGCTCCGATCAACATGGGAGTAAAAATCAAGAATATCGAAAAAACATGTAGAGAAATTTTTCTTTCTGAAGAAAATGAAAATATGAACGCATAAGCGAGTATAATGAAGCCCCAAAACATGCTCGCCAAGAACCCTGCTTCATCTCTATCAAAAGAATATGCCAAGACGACGAGTCCAACACAGTGACCCAGAATTACAAGTATTCTCCCAGTCAATTCTTCACGAGACCTGACATGCAATATATTCGCCGAAAGCAACCACATAAGCCAACCAGTAAGAATAATTAACTCAGAGTCGAAATTTAAACCCAAGCTTTCAAACGCATTTAATATTTTATCGCCTTTTGCCAGCAGAACCCCGGCATATAGTACTGCGATTGCTGCGATTGGCAACGACCAGCGTTTATCAGTGATCGGTGGAAGGTTCATACGTTTATTCTATTGCTTAAAGTTGAAATCTTGAGAGAGTTTTTATTCTCATGTATTTTTTGTTATAAATACAACCATTACGCTCCAGCAAGCAATTCTGGTAACTTTAACGAACTGTCTGCTTATTATAATCTTCAATATACTCAATCGCCAGGTCCATTCCTTTAGACCAATCCAAACTACTAAACCTCCTTTTTTTACAATTTTGATTTGAGAGCTAGTTTAATTGTTTGCCGATAGCAATCCGTAGGCTGGGTAGACGAAGGAAACCCAACAACATTCTCAATTCAACCATAGATTCAAAGGAATTAAATTTTCTCCTAATCTAGAAAACTTCTGTTGGGTTTCGCATTAACCAAATCACATTATTACCTTAACGCTTAGTTAATTTTGTGCGTATTAACACTAGAATTCGATTCATGTTTAAGATTCGCAGCTAGCGTTATACTACTTTTAAATAGTTCGAATGCTGTCTGTTAGCTTTACTCAACCAAACCATAAAAGATTAACTATGATTCTAGTGTCTTTTGCTTTTATTGATTACAGTTAAGTTTATCAGACATATACTCGATTAATTCTTTAATGTTCTTCTTAAAAGCAGATTCTAAATCAACATCGCATTTGCCAGCTAATACAATTATTGACCACAAGCAATCAGCGAGTTCATGTTCAAGTTTGGTTTTATGATCATCGATATTTCTTACACCAGCATTTGCTTGAACGAGTTTCGCTAAATCACCCACATCTCCAACGAATCCAAGCGCTAGTTCCTGCGTACTCCACTTGCGACCAAATTCCTTGAACTCCCATTTTTCATATAGATTATTCAGTTGAATAGCTGAATTTTTGAGTTCGTTAAATTCCATAAATTCCTCTAAGAAATAGTGACTTATAACTTTTCATGGGTAGAGTGTTCGTTAGTTTTATTTCCCCTTTTATCGAGGATTTTCAAACGCGGTATACCAACTACTGTACTCCAAGTTTTTTCTAACATATTTATTTTTTAAACTTTCCGCTTCTCGTAATAAACGTCTTGCCTTTTCATCGCACTGATGGCCCCTTAGCAGTAAGTCATAAGCATTTTGTTCACATAGTTGATAGCTAAATGGTACCAACGAAGCCAACTTGTCATAAAGAAAATCAACCAGATCAATTGGCAACTTATTGTTTATGTCAACATCTAAACTGCTAAGAATATCAAAAATGTTATCTGAAGATCGTGCATGCGCCCATAACATCAACAACCGAGTATCTTCACCACTTAAAAACTTGACCGTTTGTAATAATAAGACCTGTTCCGTCTTCCTATCTAGAGGACGGAAAATATCTGGTTCGCCATCTTCCGGTACGAGATGACTAATGGCATAGAATGGCATAGCTAGCTTTAGATTAGCGTAATACGAATATTCTTTTTTAATTTTTCCAATTTTCGGCTGCACATACACAGAGTAGATTTCCTTTGTCATTGCTCTGCATTCTTCGACATTATTTTCATTAAAGATACCCATTGCGTAAAATTCTGGCGGTGACGTATCTCTTAATATTTCTTTTAACCGCTGAATTAATTCGGGCGGTGAATCAAAGGCAATTTCAGCTCTAATAGCAGTCGAAAGTTTGATAACACGCTCAATTCTATTTTTACAATGTATTACGTTTGCTTTTTCTTTCTCTTTTATCAATGGCGAAGCATTATTCAAATTGTATTTTTCATCCAGGATCTCTAAACAAGCGAGCGCGTAATGTCTATTACCTGGGTCCCCTCTTTTAAAAGAAACTTCATATTTTGAAATTGCCTCAATGAAAACCCTCGACAGTTCCGGATCTTCATATAAAAGTAACGCAGTGTGCCAAGCCAGTGATTGATATGGATAACCTCCCTCATAAACCAATTGAATAATCTTTTCTAAAAATGCTCTGTGTTTTAACAACCCTCCCATCCAAGCGCCAGCAGCTAAAGCTGACCAACCAAAATATAAGTTTTTTTCATCGTCCATGAAACTAAGTAAATCGTGAATATGTTTTTCTTTTACTACTGTAAGAAGGAACCTCGCTCTAGTAATAAATACATCAAAATCTTCGGTTGGTTCTGGCGCCTGATAAGTTGCTTTCAATCCAAAGTGAGGTTTCCTACAAAAGACAAGGACGTAAGTTCGATAAAGATCAGCCGGACAATATTCTATGGTTTTAGGAATATCTGTATCAAAATAAGGTGTATTAATGCTCTGTATCAAGATGCTTCCTATACTTATAATCCAAACTCATTAAGTTACTATTTAATCGTAAATCGGTCAGATGCGGATAACTGTCTCAATCTAACGGGATCAGCTCAGCAAGTTGGGTAAGCAAAAGAAACCTGGCAACATTCTCAATTCAACCATAGATTCCAAAATTAAATTCTCTGGTAACCTCGAAAACCTTTGTTGGATTTCGCAAACTCAACCCAACCCACCAAACAGTTAATTCCCTTCAAGCTGATCTGACCCCGTCATTACGTGTAATTCCAGGTAACAACGATTGGCTCGTTCCCCTTAAAGCCCACGCGCTACCCATACCTCAAACTGTTCACTAAATAAGTTTTTAGCCTCCTCGCACCCTAATGGAATTTGATTTTTGGCCACAGCTAGTTTCAATTCCAATGTTTGAGATGCAATTTCTTTCCATTCACATGATGGAAAGTCTCCATTTTGTAAACTGGAACTAAGGGAATCTGCAGCCAGATCACTAGCGCCCCAATGTTGGGCGGCTGAATCTCCGGCATAGGGGTAAAATGTTCCGTTAAAGACATTTTTGGGTATAAAGTGCGCTAAAAATCCATTAGGGTAGTTCACTGGATCGCTAGCAGGAACAGTTGATTTATTAAAGAGGTAGCTTTCTGGCGGCATTCGGGTCAAAACTGCGTACCCATTAATTTCGAATTGCCCGACCCAATCGCTAATAAGCATTGGTTCTTCTGAAATAAGCCGGTCAAGGATCCATTCATTCTGGTTGTTATCTGTGTAAGCCACTGCCACATGGTAGTCCCAAGAAGCCTTGTTACCATTTTCCGGAGTAAACGAAATTGATCCTCCTAATGCAGGAGAGACGAGTGCGCTAGAAAAAAGCCAAACTTTATAAATGTTCGCATCTTCTATTTCTTTTAACTGTAAGTAATCAAAATGAGCGCGAACATGGCAACCACTGTAACTATTGTTTGGAAATTCAGGCAGAGTGGCCAGTTTTGCTCTAAGTTGTGCTTCCGCTTTGGGGAGCTGAGCAGTAACAACAAAGTCATCCAGCTTTTTATTGGAAGGGTCAACAAACATTGATGTAGGAACGAATGCAACAGCTTGTGAAAAATTTTCAGCACTTTGAGGAGAAACACTTTGAGAAGACGTTCTTAAATTCTGGTTTGATTTAATTGAAGTACATCCGGCTAAAAAACTCGCGATTAATAAAATTGATAATCTACTTTTCAAAACTTTTCCCTCTCTTGTTATAAATATTGTTTCTACCAGATTCGTTTATCGGACTACCTAGTTATTATTCCTCAGCAATTTATACAGATTATTCTCGAACGTCGACCCGTTAATTTTATGATTCATCGAAACTAACAAAAACCTCTTTACATTTACGACATACATATTTGTATATTACAGGTTCGGAATCGGGAACATGCTCTTGTTTAAGGTGTTCCCATTCCTCAGAATCAAGATAGGTATTTTCTAATATCCAGTTTACTTCGGATTGTGATAGAGACTGAAGATCACTTGCCAACGCCTGGCCATAAAACTCGCAAGCATCATCACAGTGCTCGAGCCAATCTTGCTCTTGAAAGGAGTAAAACCCAGGCGTTCTTTCCTGCACTTCCTTTACGATTTCATCTGGCAAATCGCTATAAAAATTATTAAATTGAGCATCATATTTTTTAGCAGCAGAACCATCCGCGATACACCAGGGACAAAGACTTGATATGTCACCTTTACAATATATCGAGCCTTTATATCGATATCCAGTCTGCTTACCACAGCATTCACAAATTTCGCTGCTTTCACAGATGCTATCGCTACCAATCGGATCAGGATGATATTTAAAATTTGGAAGTTCCATGCATCTCCTTTGAAATTAACATTAAATTAAATAGACCTGAAGGCCCGACTACCAAAATAACTCATTTATAGATAATGCCATATTTATTATCCATTTCAATATATTATTCACACTTGAATCGAGTTCAGCAGAACCCGCATATTCTTAATTTTAAACCAACCTGGCATTCTCAAAACAAGAAAGCTGTTACATGGTCGAAAATTGTCTTTCAAAAAAATATTTGAAGTTTGTATTATCACGGAGTTTGCTGCTACGAAATTTGATTGATCGAGTGGGTAAGTTTCACCACTCAGGCTATAGTTAACAGAATACCAATAATAACTGAGGAAAAATAATGACCGGTTCATCCAACACTAGTACGTATCCTAGCCTCCCCCAAAATGTGAGCGAGAAGGAATTTCAACAGCGTCAATTTCAGCTATCGCTGGCACGTACATCATATAACTACATGCAATCATATTTAGAGGGAGTGCCTTTGTCTGCTGATTTGCCTAAGGGAGAAGAGTTTTCCCTGGCTTATGAAGCGAAAGTCTTGCCGGTTTTTTTACGGCTGGCCGATAATTTTAAAAGTGTTGTTCTGGATATTTTGGAAGAGGAGATTGAAGGAGATTTCCCTGAAGACGCGATAAAAAAAATCGAGGAAGCTTACAGCAAGTTTGAGGAAAAAAAAGGATCATGGCATCTGATCGATGAAGCTAAAGATATTATTGGCATTCTTGAAAGTTTAAGTGCTATCCCGGAGGCGCTTAGAAAACTGAAAAATCTACCCAAAGATATCAAAAAATTAGTCACTGGAATGGAGTCGCTGATTAAGGAGGCCTCGCGGGAAGGCCCAACAGCAATGCTTAAGTCAACCTTATATGACTTGTTAGCTAATCATCAATATTTGACCGCAACCAGCAAGGAAGATTATAAAAAGCTGTTCAAATCTTTACCCGCCCCCCAAACACTAGCTGTTGAGCGTAAGCCCTGGATGAATCCTGAAGAAGAACCTTATGAGCAGGATTGGTTTTTTGGTTATCTGCAAACAGGCGGTTACAACACCACCAATCTGCAAGGTGTTCGGCTCGATGATGAAAGCGATAAATATTCAGTTGCCCTGTCTACACTGACCGAGAAGTTTCCTGTTACTGACAAGATATTTCAGGCGGTAGTCGGCGACGATACTATTAGTCTTCGTAAAGCCGCTCAAAATAAGCAACTGTATGTATGTGATTACTCAATGTTGGATGGCGCAAAATCTTGTGATAACCATGGAAAGCCTCGCTTTGTTGCAGCGCCTATCGCGCTATTTTATTTAAACCCAAATCCCGTGCAGGGTTTCCCAGGGCAAGGAGAGGTGTTACAACCAATCGCGATACAACTGCAGCAGAAGTATGATGCGGAAACTTCGCCGATTTTCACGCCGAATAATTGTTCTGATGCGAATGATGAAAACGGTTTGAAGTGGCGTACTGCAAAAATGCTCGTCAATGTTGTTTGTGCTATCCAACATGAAAATGTTGCTCATCTGGGCGCATGCCACCTGACAATTGAGCCGATGGTTGTTGCCGCACACCGTCAATTATCAGAACAACATCCTTTATTAAAACTTTTAATTCCTCATTTTCGTTTTACGCTTAATATTAATGATAACGCTATCCATAACCTGGTGATCCCGGGCGGAGTGGTCGCAAATACTGTCGGTCTAACAGTTGAGTCATCGCTAGCGATGGTTGCCGAGGCAAGAGCGGCATGGCGCTGGGATGAACAGTGTCCTGATCGCTTATTTCAGGAGCGTGGCGTAGACGAAGCAAGTTTGCCTCAGTTTGCTTTCAGAGATGATACTTTGTTGTTATGGAATGCGATAAAAGATTTTGTGAGTGACTATCTTAAAATTTATTATCAAGACGATGCAGCTGTGAGTAACGATTGTGAACTTCGAGGGTTTATCAACGAGCTAGTGTCGCCACTATACGCCAGTTTCAAAGGAATGAATGGTTTGGTTGCGCCAAATGAAGAAGGCGAACCCTATCGCATTGAGAGCCTGGATTATTTAATCCAGATTGTCTCACACATGATTTATCTCGCAGGGCCTCAGCACGCGTCTGTCAATTACGCCCAATACCCCTTGATGTCTTATAGTCCGAGTGTATCGGGTTGTATCTACCATGCTGTACCAACCAGAAGCGATGAAATAAAAACAGAGGAAGAGGCATTAAAATGGTGTCTGCCACTGGATATCGCTTTATATACTTTGTCTTTTGAATATCTTTTAACTGGTGTTCAATACGATACTTTAGGACATTACAGTGACGACCCTCGGGTTCCCTACTTTGCTGATCCGCGGGTGGACGAGCCAGTCAAAGATTTTCAGGAACGTCTATCACTGATCGAAATTGAAATCCGCAAACGAAACAAAGAGCGTCCTATGCCTTATCTGTTTCAGTTGCCTTCAATGGTACCAAACAGTACCAGTATTTAAATTAACTCGTAATAAATTAGCCATTACTTAAATTAACCAGCACTCGACGTATGGATTGCAGTTCATACGTCGGCAATACAAAATTGGTTTCGGCCATTATGTTTCGCTTCATACAAAGCCACATCAGCCTGTGAAATAAGGGTGTCGGCTTTGGCTTTGGGCGAAGCCGGCATGGTGCAAATGCCGACGCTGATCGTGACATGGTCGGCAGACTTTGAAAATGCGTGGGGTATGGCTAAAGCTCGAACGACATTCAGACAATTTTGTGCGACTTTAATTGTGTCGATTTTTTTTAAGCCGATGATCAAAATTGTAAACTCTTCTCCACCATATCGGGCGACCAGATCGCTAGAGCGATTAACGACTGTTTGAAGCGCTTTAGCAACGGCTTTGATACAGTTGTCGCCTTCGAGATGGCCATAGTGATCGTTAAATTCTTTAAAGTGATCGATATCTATCATCAGCAAGGATAAAGAGTGAGCATCTCGCAGACTACGCCGCCATTCCTTGTCTAATGTTTCATTAAATTCTCGGCGGTTTGCAATGCCGGTCAGTCCATCGCGACTAGCCAGTAATTGTAGTTCTTCAGTACGTTGTCTGACTTTTTCTTCCAGCTGTCTGTAATAACGTGCATTGATGAGCGACACAGCGGCCTGTGAAGCAATTAACTCCAGCGTATCTTTATGTTTTTCGGTAAAGGTTTTTTCAGTGAGGTTATTTTCCAGATAAACAATGGCGACCAACTTACCCTGGCCAATTATTGGTAAGCAGAGCACAGACTTGGGTTTATTGTTTTGCAAATAACTATCTTGTAAAAATCGCTGATCATCAACTGGTTTATTAAGCACTAAAGTTTCTTGTGTTTGTCGCACGTAGCGTATCAGCGTGTTGGGTAGAAAAGAGCCGGCATCAGAAAAAGTCACATCCAGTTTTTTACTGAGCAACTGGCATTCAATCGCTTGCTTTTGGCTATCGACCTGACCAAAAACCTCCAGTGTCAATGTATCTTCATCATTAATAACAATTCCCCCTTGTTGTGCCCCTGCATTTTCGAGGAGAATTTCCATCATTTTTTTCAACAAAGAACCAATGTTGATTTCCTGGGACAACAGTTGATTGGCTTTCAACAATGAATGGAGATCAAGTGAATTAGCGTCGGCTGGAATGCCGTTTTGCGTTGATGGTAGGACACCGCCGCGAACTCCCAACAGAGTATTTTCTCGATTAAATTGAAGCGTCGGCCATTGCGCTTCAATTAGCGCACATTTGACGTTGGCGCCCCAGTGAGAATAAAGATAATAGGCTTCCTTGACGAAAACTTCTGCCAGACGCTGTTGTTTTTGTTTCATCCAGTACTTGGCATAACGCTCACAGGTCAATGCCTCACATTGAATAAAACCGGCTTGCCTGGCGGTATCAATCGCTTGAGAATAGGCGTGCATTGCCAATTCGTTGTCATTTTTTACACAAGCCAGTTCGGCTTTTATTAGCCAATATTTATGTTGATAGTTATTTGGACTATGGATAGCCCACTGTTCAAATTGATCACAGTATTGTTGTGCAGTGAGCAGGTTATCCTGGTTTAACTGGTCCTGATTTATTTGATCCTGGTTTAACCGGTCCATATTTAATTCGCTAATATTTATTAAGCTGAGCGCAGCATAAAAAGTACTTTCTGTTACCGATGGACTATCTGGAAGAAATGCACTGACCATTGGTAAGTTCTGCACAAATTGTTGCTGTAATTTTACGTCATCAACCAGGTAAGCATGACGTATCATGGCACTAGTATAAAAAGCTAAATCCATTGATGGCGTGCTAAAATCGCCGTTAAAATAATCACAGGCATTAAAAGTATCAGTATCAAGAGAATTGCTGCTAAGTGTCTTGCCTTGTAATGCAAGTAAAGCCTGGTAGCTACTGAGTACAAGATAATTTTCATTAGGAGTCTGGTGAGTCTTTCTTAGAAAAGCCAGACCTTGAGTTATTTCAGTTTCCAGCTCTGCGAGTGCACAACCTTTAATTAATTTATTTCTCACGCTAAACAAAACTGAATAACCGGCATAGACTAGATTAATTCCTTCATGACCCCATTTTATTACCTGCGCTAGACTCCGGTAACTATTTTCTATTGGCTCACACCAGTGTAAATAAGTTGATGAAAAATACTGATAGGTCGTTGCACGGTAGTATTTATTCTCCCACTGGTCAGATAGTGTTTTAGCCAGTTTTCCCATCTGATAGCAGCGTTTATGCTGTTCCCCCATCGCGGCCATTGCCGTCGCGTAAGTGAGGTAAGCAATGGAGCTAAGTTCGCATTGGCCATGTTTTAAAGTCAGTTGCACCATTCTACAAGCGTTCACTGCATAGGACTTAAAATGACCAACCAGATAGAGCGCAACTGCTAGCGCATTGTATAGCTGCATGCAGAGTAGACTTTCAGGATCACTCATTTTTTCTGCATTGAGTAATTGCTCGACGGTGAAGGGAGATAACCTTTCTTGAGTTGTCGAAAAAATAGTATTGAGCTGTTTTTCCGCTTCAAGTTCGTTTTCTGGAAACTGTTGCTCCATGTAGTTCAGGCCGGCCAGTAAAACTTTGATTGCTTCGTTAAAACGTCCCTGGGTTTGATATTGTTCAGCCTGCACCAGAATCAGCGTAATTCGGGCGGCTTTGGTAGGAGTCATTTCGGCCGCCTCAGTATAAATAGCATCGGCAGCGTCGAAATGACCTGACAAATATTCGGCTTCAGCCAGCTCTTTATATATCGACAAAGTCTGTTCAGGCTGTGTTTGCCAGGCAGATTCTGGCAAAAGATTTTTGGCATTATTCAAATAAGTTGAAGCAGCCTGATAAGCAACCGCTTTTTTTACTTTGATCCCGGCGCGAAGATTTAAAGCAAGTAGTTGCGCTTGCTCCTGAGGATCGGTGATTAGAGAATTAGCACTGTTAAGTGCTTGCAATAGTGTAAAGAGATTTTCCTCCCGTTCATTTGCGGAGCTATTCGTCAGCAAATGACGACCAATACGTAATTGTAATTGCTTGGTGGTATCGTCACTTGTCAGCAAATAGGCAGCTTGTTGTACGCGGTCGTGAAGAAAACGATAACGTGACTGATTAAGGCGCGTTACATCATTGGCGAATTCAAAATTTTCATCCAGAGGTAAAATAAAACCCGATTTTAAAATCGGCCAAAGGGCAGCAGCAGTGACCGTCACATCACACTCCGAAACTGACGATAACTGTCGCATGGAAAATTGCGTGCCTAAATGAGCAGCCAATGACAACAAAGATTGTGCTTCGCGATCCAATCGACGTAATTTATTAACCATTAAATCGACCACATTATCGGTAATACGCTGTTGGCGGATCTTTTCTATTCGCCAAGACCATTGACCCTCTTGATGGTTGTAACTAATGTCACCGCTGTCATACAAAGACGATAAAAACTGGTTAAGAAAAAAAGGATTTCCCTCCGTTTTTTCAATACAAAGCTCAGCCAGCGTTTTGGTTTTATCGACAGAGCAATGAAAAGATTCGCATAATAGTCTTTCGACATCCGCAATTTTCAGTGGCTCCAAATGTAACTGTTTAACAACGCCAGTCTTTTCTATATCACGCA
This sequence comes from Aliikangiella coralliicola, assembly GCF_007004725.1. Classification (GTDB taxonomy): domain Bacteria; phylum Pseudomonadota; class Gammaproteobacteria; order Enterobacterales; family Kangiellaceae; genus Aliikangiella; species Aliikangiella coralliicola. Next base: position 193,213 of record NZ_ML660162.1, read on the forward strand.
GGCTCTGGCTAAGTGGATGCGATGCGTCAACTTCATTACTGCGATAGGCCGCAACAATAAGCAGGAATGATTCTCGAAAATTACTCAGTTGTTTTTCTAACAAAGTTAAGGTTGGAATATCTGCCCATTGTAAATCATCAAGAAAGATGACTAAGGGATGCTCACGAGAACTCAAGGAATTGATAAATTGAGTACAAGCCAAGTGGAAACGCGCTTCAGCTTCAGCTGTCGGTAATGTTGGCAACGCAGGTGGTGTTCCAATGATAGAAGCGACGTTGGGGAGAAGTTCGGTAATTACCGCGGCATTGTCGCCCAATTCGGAAGACAGTCTCTCTTTCCAATAAGCCAAACGCTCTTCAGTTTCGCCAAGTAATTGCTGTATCAGAGGGTGAATCGCCTGAACTAGTGCGCTGTATGGCTGAGCACGGCTATATTGATCACATTTACCGGTGATAAAGAAACCGCGTTTGGCAATAACCGGTTTTTGTAGCTGGTTTACCAATACTGATTTACCAACGCCTGAATATCCTTTTACCAAAACCAGTTCCGCGTATCCTCTGCTGCTTTGTTCAAAAGAGGTCAGCAGTGTCGTTAATTCAGAGTCACGGCCATAGAGCTTTTGCGAAATGCAAAATTGCTGCGGAATATCGGAACTCGCCAGAGGAAAACCAGTTATGGTTCCTTCAGTACGCCACTCTTCCCAACAACGATTCAAATCGGCCTGCAAGCCGAAGCTACTCTGGTAGCGATCTTCTGGAGATTTAGCCAGTAGTTTACTAACAATCGCTGAAAGAGATTCTGGAATATCTGCTATCTCCGCGAGCGGTTCTGGCGTGTGGGCAATATGACCATGTAATAAGGTCATGGGATCATTAGAGATAAAAGGTAGACTACCGGAAAACAGTTCGTAAAAAGTGATGCCTAGAGAATAATAATCGCTACGATGATCAAGCTCCAGATTAGTGCGACCAGTTTGTTCAGGGGAAATATATTCGAAACCTCCCCAGAGATCATTAGTATTCAGCGATGGTTGTTTGTGGCTAAGTCGCGTTGCTTGCGCAAAGTTGCATAGTTTGAGAGTAAGGCTATCAGGATCGATGAGAATATTTTTAGGATTAATGTCGCGGTGGATCAAATGATGTTCGTGCACGTCTTTCAACGCAGAGACTAATTGACAGGCTATTTGCAGCCGTTCACCGAAAGACAGTTTTTTGGACTGCATGAACTTTGCTAGAGTAACTGATGAAAAATCTTCTAGCACCAGTATCAAATTATTGTCGTGGTGTTTTATCCCGCCGGCCTGAATGATCCAGTCTGACGAAATAGATTGTAAGATTTCAAACTCGTGCTTTCTACGGGCGTTTAAATGGGCCGATGGATAATCAGTATTCTGGTATTTGATGATGGCCGATTGGGTGGTATCGTCAGTAGAATCTGGTTCGGAGCTTAGCGGTCCTTCAACTGCACGAGCGATGACCGTATTGCCTTGGGCATATATGACTTGCTTGACTGTAAAACCTGCTAGTTTCATCGGCAAATAAATTACATCTTGGTAAAGCAAAAAAGTATAGCTCAAATCTGTAAATTATCTCAGCCTGATTGGTTATATTACCGGGTGTTTAATTACCAGGTGTTTAATGAGCGGCATCTGGTTAAATTTATCTAATATAGAGATAGCCACGTATAAACCCAGCCTGACCAATCAGCTGAAAGTTTTTCCGACACTTCAAAATGCAACCGATAATTCTGTTAGGTGTCTCCTCTATCAAAATAGTAAGTTTCTTACGCCAATGAAAATTAATTCATAACTATTTAATTATTGATTTCTTATCCTTACAACTTTGGCTCTTTATTGCTTTACCTTGAATAAATTCTTTTGCGTGCTGATTGAAACAATCCGGCGCATTTAAAGCGACAAAATGAGGCGCATATTCAACGCTGACAAGAGAAATATCTCCCGCTTTATTTAAAACACTTGCATAGGATTTCGCTGCATCAAAGTGAGTTTTTGGATCAAGCGTGCCATGCATAATAAGCGTTTTTGGTAACTTAGCCGGTAACTTTGAAAAATATGCATCTTTCTTATAGGTAGGCATTCTGTTCCCGGCAATAAGTAAAGGCAATGGACTACTAAATAAAAAGCCTTCAGATTCTTTTTCAATATCTTCTTTAGACAACTCAACTCTCAAATTATTTTCTGAGGCCGATATTATTTGAACCAACGGTATTGAGCTACCGTAATTGAAATAACCTGCATTAAAGTTCGTGTAGTAGGTATTTAAATCCTGTATAGCTTTTTCAAGGCTTTGGCTGTCGTTTTTAGAAATATCATTTATGATTTTGGGAATGATGTTTCTAATGTGAGGAACATCTAACATCATGCCTAAGGTGTTGGATAGTTTAGCCTCAGGCAGGCTATCTGAAATTTTCTTAATAGATTTATATTTTCCTGTTATTCGACTGAGGTTTTCTTTTAAATTTTTCAGTTGTTCATCTGAAAAGTTATTGATACGCGCATATTCAGAGAGAAATTGTTGACCTACATTGTTCACAACCTGAGAGCGCATGCTGAGGTCAAAACCTGTATCATCTTGCATTGGAACTAGTGAATCTAAAATAATCCCGTCAACGGCATTCCCTCCAATTTGCATTGCTCTTAGTGTTAACTGGGTTCCGTAAGATACGCCATAAATATAACGCTCTCCCTCACCACTAAATGTATTTATAAGAAAGTTCAAATCTTTAGCAGCGTTCGTAATGTTGAATGCTTGTACGTACTCAAGATTTGAATACATATGTGAAAAACACTCTCCCCACTCTTGCCCAACTAATGTACCAGCTTTTACTGAATCAAGCGCTTCTCCGGGGCAAATAACACTCGAAGCTCCAGTTCCCCTGTGATCAGGAATAAAAATATCTAGGCTAGGAAACGCATTTCTAAACGTATCAATGAGGGTATAAAAACTGGCACCTGACTCACCTGGACCTCCAGCGATTAACCAAATTGAACCGGTTCTAGATTTTTGTGCAGGAAACTTTCTAACAAAAAGTTCAATTTCTTCTTTGCTTTCCCGTTTATGGGATAAGGATGTCTTAACGGTTGCGCATATTGATAAATTCAATTCAGAAAAATCATCCGCATCCTTACATTTAGTAAAGTTTTCTGCTTGCAAGTTACTTGCAAATAAAATTCCGACTAATACTACAAGTAGTTTCATTTCTTTTTCTCTTATAAATGTGATGCTAAATAGAAATAAACAGGCACGCAGTTTATAGTCAATTTCTAACAAACACAACCGACCTTTACTGATAACTTTATCAGCGTATCAGAATCGAAATATACTTGATGAGACAGAGTGTTTGCTTGTTTTTCACTGAAAGCTAATCAATACGTTCCTAAAAAACTAAGTAAGCCATCGTTCTAAAGTCAAGAAGTTGAGTTTAAACCAACGGAGTCAGAACAACTTGATATTGTTAAGTCACTCCAGGTTAATTTGATCCGCATGCCTTTGGTAGACTGTCTAATTATTATTTCATTCGCCGAATTCTGACTTTATCTTAGTTATCTTTTAACAACTAGTTTGTTAGCTAACAGTCTCGCGAAGTTGTGTAAGAAATAGTTGTTCGGTTAAGTGTCAGGTTGTTTATTGATTTCAACACTCCACCATTTAGGTGTTTTTGACTTGTATGAATGAGAGTTAGGCTTTAACTCTTTTTTATTATTCGAGTCGAAGACACCAAGCACTAATGCAACAACAGGTTCATCATCAATTGCACCGAGCGTACTTCCACACACTGGGCAGAAACTTCTACTAGAGAAGTCTGATGATCGCCACTGTGCTGGCTCGCCTCCTGGTCCATCCCAACTGACTTGTTGTTTGGAAAACTCAACCCATAGCTGCGTTATAGAACCTGAGTGTCGCTGACAGATTTTACATGAGCAAGCGTGAGGATTTTTGGGCTCGCCAACAACAGTAAAACGGATGTTTCCACATAAGCATCCCCCTTTATATGCATTCGTCATTATTTACTCCAAACAATACTTTTGCACTCTCATATACTTAGTAGACGGTCTACTTATGATTTAACTTATGCTCTCAGCTGAATCAATTTTCTGATTTTTGTTGGTTGCACTTCTCAGTAGTAAACCAAAGTATTGCTGAATATTGTGGTTTAGCCGATGTCTTAGAAATGTAAAATTTTTCAAAACTAACTGTGGTGATTCTTTCGCAGCGGCTAGCCAAGGCAATATTAATAGACTCAGCATATTTTGAGTTTAAAACAGCCTCTGTAAAAATCTCGTGTAATGCGATCACCTTAGGGTTATGCATGTTACCAGCTGAATTTAACGCTGCATCTAACTCCCCCTGCTGATTCTCTTTAATGTAATAGTGAATATCCTTTTGAAAATCTGTATTTTGGGGAAGAAGTGGAACCACAACATGCATTATCCATGAGTCGTTTGGCACAGAACCGATAGCTTCACCAAGTGATTCAAAACCTTCATTTGTTGCAAAGATAACAGAAACGCCATCATCTCGTATTGTAGGCTCCCATTTTAAATTATCGGCACTCACCAGTTGAGTGAAGAAAATAAAAATAATAGAAAAGGCTGTCAATTTCATACACTCACCTAGTGCCCCCTAACCTATTGCTATTCACTTCTAATTCACCGGCCAACGTAACTATATTACTGATGAGCTTCACAAACCAAGATCATCTGACCCATTTATTACTATAGTAAAACAAAAGCGGCTTTAAGCCGGTACTCATGATTACTTTTGTCATCAGCATTATATTGTATCCACTACGACAGCATTACAGGCGTTGACATTTAGAGAGAACAGCTCCGAAGCAATTTTATTACCCTGTTCACGAATATTTAAAGTTATATCTTTATCTATCGTTGTTGAAAAATAATGTCCATAGCTAATATCTATATTTGTAACAGATGGGCTATTAGCTTTTAACTCTGGTGAGTCAAGTGTATATCGACCACCTTCAGGCTCGACAACCCTAATTCCAACTTGTAGAGCTGAGACGAACAATTCCAACGTATAAAGTTCTCTCACCAATTTGTAGGACCTAGGAATACTAGAGCGACCAATACAATTCGAACTTAGCTCACCATAAGATACGACTTCAATGTTGTCAGCATGAATAATAAGTGATTTTGCTTTGTAGAAATGTGGAGCACAAGCACTTAGCAACAAAACTATAAATATGAGAAATTGTTTACTCATTGCCTACCTGTTAATACTTGTTTAATTTTTGGATGTAGTTTGTGCACAACCGGTTTAGACCAGCGTCTATTAACCTACATTTACCTAAGAGACTAACCATAAATTGAGTGTCTATTTATTTCTTCGTAAGTAAACAAGTGACTTTCCGTATTTGCTTAAGCATTTTTCGTTTTAAAATCCTGCGTGATTGTTTTTAAAGGCAAATCACATCCATCGTCAAAATCGGCCGCCGCTTTAACACCAGCCTCAACTATTTCCTGTGCACTTGCATTTGTTTCGTATAGCGCGTGCATTGCTCCCAACGCAAGTCTTTTTCCAGATCCCAAAGCCCAAAACGAATTATAGTGATGGACTTCTCTATAACTGCTAAACCCAAATATTCCGTTACTATTTATCACCAATGCGTCCAGTTGGTTAGATTCTACTGGCTGTTCACTATCTTCACTAGTTTCAATAAAATAGTCTTCTTTGAGTTTTTCCTGTAGTTCCAATAAAGTTTCGAAAATTTCCCTTCGAGAACCAAGTTTAAATATCTCTGGATTCGTTTCGACAAGATGTTCTACTATTTGACAAGTAGCGCTCCATCCTGAAACGCCAATGACACTGTCATTTACTTCCAATAACTTATAACCATCGGCTATGTATTTTTTGTTTACTTTCAAAGAGCCAAAATTAGTCTGACTATCACACGAGATACTAATTTTTCCATCTTTAATGGCTGCTGCAATAATTGTCAAAATGATTTCCTTCTAGAGTGCTTAACAACTTATAGAGTACAAAAAACTGTGTTAAAACGAACCTTAACTCGCACAAAATTAAATTCGCATTTAAATCAGCATGTTACACGCAGTTATAAAATTCGCAAGCGTTTTAAGTTGTTTTAATGAACATGGAACATAACACTAGGCGCTCAGCTGCAAACTAATAGCTTATAAACGAATTCTACCTCCACTAACAATTTTGTCAGTTTTAAGATCTTATAAGGGAACCGAAATGGAGAAAAATATCTTTAGTTAAATTCGATATTAGGTTAATCGACCGCAAAACCTTCAAGAGATTGACCATAAATTCAAAAAATTAAACTCTCCGCTAACCTCGAAAACTTTTGTTGGGTTTCGCAAGCTCAACCCAACCTACACTACTTATGATTTCGTATTGGAAATAATCACTCCTGTCATCTCGACCGCAGTGGAGAGATCTCCCAAAGATATTGATCATTTACATGTCAAGATAAACCTTTTTAGGAGCGCCTTTTTTAGTTTAGTTTCACAGATGCCTAGAACAAAGCGAAAGTCTGATGGAGATCTCTCCACTGCGGTCGAGATGACAGAATCCTAAGCCCTCAAACGTGGACTTCAGATTCGTCCTTTAATTTATTGCTCCGTAGGTTGGGTAGACGAAGGAAACCCAACATCATTCTCAATTTAACCAAAGATTCAAAAAATTAAAATCTCCGCTAAACTCGAACGCCTTTGTTGGGTTTCGCGAGCCCAACCCAACCTACACTACTACCAACTCTGAGTAATTGGTGTATACATAGATGCATCTTTCTTATCGCCTCGTGCAAACATGTAGGTCAACGAAGGACTCTCATCATTTTCGTGACGTGGTAACCACTCAAACGCTCCTTGACCTCCTTCGAACCCATTTTCAGGATTAAATACATCAGGTATTCCTTGAGTCCAATCGTGGTTAGCATCGAAATTGTCGAATACTGCGACACAAACATCACTTCCACATTCAACTCGGTTGAACTCGTATCCAGTTGAGCCTGATTGATTAGCTAAAAAATAATCTTGGTGTTTAACTTTATGTTCGATCGCTCCTTGATCTGATCCTGCTTTAACTGAAAGTTCGTCCAGAAGGGAGTTAAGCTCTTGATAACTTTTGCCTTCGATTGCTCTCACGTTGATACCAATTCCATCTTCTTCGGAAACAGAAATGCCGAAAGTTTCTTCTTCGAATTTGCTTCCGTCATATTTAAGTCGCTCGCCAGAAATTTCGACTTGAGATTCGCCACTATCATTATTATCGAGAGAGCTCGAAATTTTTCTGGCTTCCACAACAGATTTTTCTTCGATATTTTCAGATTGTTTGTGGTGTTCCTTTACTGTGTCAGACTTATCCTTGATGGCTAGTTCGCTTTTTGATTTATGTGCTTTTGGTTCACTACCTTTAGAATCATTAAAAAAGATGTTATTGACTATTAATGCTGTAACAACACCCAGTATAAAAACTAATATTGTTTTTTTCATAATCGCCTCTGGAAAAAGGCGGCAGATGCCGCCTAAGCTTATTTAAAGTCGCAGATTGGACGGCCTGGAGATTTCGGAAGCTTTTGCACCCAACCTCCTCGCGAATCTTTAATCTTCACACCACTTGGTGTTATTTTTATCACGCATTGGTTCTGACACATCCAAAGATCTTTGCCTACACAAACAAATTGAGAAGCAAACACATTGGTTGAAATTAATAGTGCCATCACTACTGAAAATGATTGTATTACTTTCTTCATTTTTTCTCCATTATCTATTTTTTCACTAGGTGAAATGGTTAAGTTTTTTTGTATAAAACTGGCCATACGACAAAACAGGACTAATAAAAAATCTCGTTTTACTGGCCAGAAACACCGAAATGTTTTTTCTGCCAGCGAAAGAAAAGTTCCTGCTTAAGTTCCGCGCCAACTGGTGCATGGCACAAAGTCAGGCGTACAAAGATCCCCAGTTCTCAAACTGGGTTATGACTGTTTGTTATGTTGGAGATAAGTGACGGCAGCCTTAGGAAATAGGCACGCACAAGCCTACGCCTGAGCCGTCAAACTCAAGTAACAAACAGCCTGAAACTTAAACAAGAATTTAAAGCAGGAATTTTTTCTTGAGAAAACAATAGGTTAAAAATAGATAACGACTTTCCAAATTGAGAAAGTGTTTGAGAAACTGGGGTCGCACTGTTAGCTGCGACGTTATATAATGCCGAAACGTCATTGTTGGTCTCCTGGTGTGAGATTAACATTGACCAGTCTACGACTGAGGGCTGCAACCCTCGACCGAAGATGGCCGCTAACTATACTTTGATAGTCACTGGTTGGCGGTTTCTTAACAAAACTCGCTGTTTAGAAATGCTCGAAAACCTTCCTAAACCAGCAGCGAGTTTGCAGATACTTTCCAACCGCTAGCCTTAAAAGACTACCATATTTTTAAAATTAAAATAGAATTTTTCCGAATTTATTTTGAGATAATTTTTAAGATTTTTTCGTTTTTATTTTTTGTGTGTACGATGTTATGACATTGTATATTTTGAGTTAAATTTATTTAGAAAAAACGATTTTATTTTTATCTAAATCTCTCACATATGCAGAAAAACGAAGCCCCCGTTGATTTGGCTCACCCTCACAGGTGCCACCTAATTCAATCGCCTTTTTATGCAGTCTTTTTACTTCGTCTGTAGTTCCAACACTAAAACCAACCATGGTTCCATTTCCATTAGTTGCAGGTTCCTCATTAAAGGGGATAGCTACTGCAAATGCGGAGTCTTCATCTTCACCCTGCCAGAATATCATTCTTTCAGTTGAAAAAACTTGATTAAATTCTGTTTGCTCAAAAAGTGAATCATAGAATTTGGTCGAAGCTTCCAAGTTGTTTGTGCCGACAACAAAATAGTTCATTTTCATTATTTAATCTCTCCTACTGAATTGTAGGCAGATTGTAAGCTCACGCTGCTGACAGCACTATGTCAGTAGTGTTTTGTGTCTTATAATTAGATGGGCATTCAGCAAATTAGACAGACAATTAATAGTCGTTCAACCTATTGTTGTAAGAAAATCATTTCATACAACCAACTCTCGATTACCTTTGTATCTTCTGTGCTAAAAGCGATTAAACTAGGATGATTTCTTCCATTAAACTCGATAAGCTGGACATTATCACCGCTTAATGAAGAAAAGTAGTTAGACGGTGATACAGAATCCTTATCAGAAGTAACCACAAGCAACGGCTTTTTCGAATTTTTGATTTTATGAATAATATCTGTATCGGATAGCGTTACCCCAGCATCATTCATGGCACTCTCCACTATGTCATTTAGCATCCTCTGCGAAATAAACTGACTGATCGTTGGTAATTTATAAGGAAGGTATTTTTCCGATGCTTTGTCAAAGCGAAGCATCGGAGCCAGTAAAATTGCGCCTTGGACATCCTGACTCTCTTGTAGCAGGTTTATTGCTGCGAGTGCCCCCATAGAATGACCGACAACGATAATCGGTGCCTCTATCTGCTGGTTACTTTTTAGGTTGTTGATCAGAGCTGAAAACGACTTATGTTCTTTAGTGGCAAACTTAAATTCCTCATCGGATGCACCATGTCCAAACAAATCAGGCAATATTGTTTTCATCCCTAATGCCCGAAAATAAAACGCCGTTACCATCATTGCTTCTTTAGAGCCGCCATAACCATGTAAAAGAATTGCGGTCCCTTTAGCTCGACCAAAAGTATCTGGTGTCATGCGGTGGGAAATCGAGCTCTCTACGTCGCCGGATTGTGTGTGAAGGTTATAATAGACAGTTTGATCTTTACTAAATTTCTCGGCAGAGTAGGCTGACGCGAATAAATACGGAATACACTTTTCACCGTTTAAATCACAAAACTTCCTGTTTTCAAACCCCAAATCTGTTGGCGAAGCATCAATTAACTCAGCCTCTGACAAATAATTGTTTGGATTGGATAAAATGTGAGAACCAAGAGACGTACATCCAGGCAATAAAATTCCGCCCAAAAAAACGAGTATTAATCTTCTTAAAATCAAAATTTTTCCTTACTTTACAACATATGAATACTAAGCATTCAAAAATCAGGTATCAAAACTAAGTATTCAAAAATTAAGGCTCTGCTCTTATATGATTATTTTATAATACTTCTTCACTGAATGTCTTCCAATATAAGCTTGTTATAATAACTTTCATCAGCTCATCAGCGTTGTTCCACTTAAGTCCGTGATAAGAACTCCAAAACTTTAATAGATTGTCTGCTTATTAGTTATTGATTTCGACAAAATAGACCTGACTCGTTTTTTTCATAATGCAATTGGTTCAAGTGATCTTCTTAACCCTATAAGATAAATGTGGCTGGCAATTTTGCTCACATTCTGCCTAAAACGGCCGTTTGGACGAGCTACAATCGGCTGTCATTTTGATTAGTCTATAAGTTTAAAGGTTTACTCTTCTGTCAAAATCAATGTTTTAGCCAACCATTCGAATCTTTGTCTAAATGGAACACTGTATCTTTTATTTGCCAAGCCTTTCCTTTTTGTCCGTAAAAACCACTACACCATAAAAATACGATGAGTTACTAACTAAGCCAAAAACTTTAACAGACTGTCTGATTATTATTTTTCGATTTAAAACCTAAGGTTATATTTTGTTTTATTCACTGTAAAACCATCTGAAAAGTATATTTTTTTAAACTAAATAAATTAGTAGTTCTTTCTATAACTTTAACTCTATCGCCAATTTTAACAACAGTAGCTCTAGGCACTCTTATTCTCTTGGTTTTTAAAGAGTCCAACTGAACAATAATATAAAACCGCTCATTATCTTCACTAGCCTCACTATAAATATGAGTAACAGGCACTTCAATAATCATGGTTTCACCAGTTGAATAGGCTACTGCTGCAATGATTAAAAGCGCTCCAATCGCCGTATATATTGAGTAGCGTCGAAAACTTTTATGCCACTCTTCGCGAAGTAACTTTTCCAGTTGTTTTTTTGTGTCGATCATATTTGTTTATTTCGTATGGTATCAAGCGCTACCGAAAAGTAGCGAAGCGCTGTTTGCTGTCGAATACCACAACCAGTTAGTTGCCATATGCATCCATCCTTGAAATGGTGAATGCAATGCTTTCGCCTATAACCCTTTGATCACGAGTATCAACAGGTGCTTCAAACTCGGCAAATCCAACATCAACCATTACTTCAGGAGTAATTCGGTTTACAACACCGTACACTCTATAGCTCCAGCCTGTTAGATGCTCTAGTTCTTTTTTACCGTCAGGGTTTCCAGAAAACATAGACTCCCATGATTCTTCCTCATAATATAGTCCAGCGGTCAGCTCCACCTCGATCTCTTCACCAGAGCTGTATCGCTCTCCACCGAACTCATCCATGGCATAAATCCTCATACCAGCTATTTCTAGCTCTGCCTGAAGATAATCACCTTCTGTTTTTATAAATGTGGCTTTCATAATTTGGGACAACTAACGCTTTACTAAAAGGCAGAAAAAACTCTACTAGGCTCCCTTCTTATTATTTTCCACACACCAAACTATAAAATATATGTAAACATCAAAATAAAAAATAAAATTGGAGAGCTTACTAGATAAAATAGAACTCCATACTGAATATTATTCCTGCCTTCGTAATGTTCTTCAAAGTATAACTTGGTGATATTTGTATTATCATTTGCGTCACAGTAAATAGCTATAAACACGCATGTAGCTATATAGCAAACAAAAATGTATAACCCACTAGTCTCAGAATTGAGTATCCAATCGAGTAGCCTACTTGCCATTTCAAATTGAACAATATTCTCAAAAAAAATAAGAACGGAAGCTAAGTTGAGGAAAATTGCAATTGACAGAAGTGCAGAAGCTGTACCTAAGGCGGCTCCTTCACTATCCCCCTTTCTGAGCTGATAGTCAAGAATTAGGTAGTGAGCCACTCTGAGTATAGAAATATTTCTATTTTCTTTCATTCGCTACTATTCGAATTCATTCTGTTTAAGATTATTTTAAATAAGTCAATAACTCAAATCCGAAATTTTAACAAACTGTCTGCTTATTAGTTTAACACCAGGCTAATCTGCATCGCCAGGTGTCAAATTGAACCCTTTGTTAGACTATTGCCCCATCATTTCTTTAGCCAAAGCCGATGGGTAATATAAATCTGTATAATAAAAACTTCCGGTTTCGCTGCTGTATTCAACATCTACGCCTTCTTTTAGTTTACTAATACAAATATCTATAAAGTCGCTCAATGAGCTTGCATAAACAAACTTGTCTTCGTCATCTATACCAAAGTTTATAACTTGACCAGCGATTCCCGATTCATCGGGGTCAAAGTCCAACCCTATAAAGCCTCTACCACCATAAAATAGAGGTATCCACTTAGAGTTAGCGTAAGCGAGTTTAATATGAGATTTTGGAAAGGACGAACACATATCCCACTCGCCCTTTAACTGCTCAATTAGTGGCTCTTCTCTCTTTATCGAGCGTTTAATTTCATCAATCGATAGGAGAAGAAGGCCGAATAAGATGGGCTTCTCTTTTTCTATTTGGCCATCTGAAAATTTATAAATGTCATGCATTTCTTTTGGTAAAGTAACATTCAGACTCTTTTCTAAAAGACTAAGCTCTCCACCTTTAATGCCAACATTGAGGACTTTTTTGAAACTAGGAAATTTGGCTTCGACTATTTTTACGTATTCTTCCCATTTAGACATAATCATTCCCCTGGCCTAATGCTTGTTTCATTATTAATTGAGAGTTCGCGAAAAACTATTTAATGCAAACTCTTGTTATACACTGATACATACCTCTAGCTCATATATAAAACTTTAACAGACTGTCTGTTAATTTTTACCCACTGGATTTCTATCAAGCTCTTCAATTTCAAGATATTCTCTCTTTGTTCCAATTTTCATCTGATGACAGCTAACGCTCACATCAGATAAGCTTATCTTGGTACACTTTCCTTGTTCTTGTTAATACGATCCAACGACTTCTTCTTTACCAATTTTAACCGTCCCATCTTTGTTAGTAGTTATTAGTTCCCAATATTTTTCAGACTTTTGGATCCGTTGCCTACGATCTTGATATTCCCCTTCACTAAATGTGTAGGTCACTTTTGGGTCTTCATACCAATCTGGGTACACATCAAAATCGACGTCTTCAAGATAATTGAAGCTAATAAAGTGATAACATTTTACGGGATTGAGCGAACACCCACCTGTAAATTTGACCGTGTGCAATTGAATAGATGATAGTCCTTCAAAGTGCTTCTTACCTACCAGAATCTCTTTTCCATTAATAGTAAGCTTCATTGTCTCAAGCTTTCCAGTTTCTCTATTTACTTCAAGAAACACTTTTCCTTGGTCAGTTTCAAAAGAGACATTGTTCCAAAGATAAATGACATCCGGGCTAGCGAAACAGCAGGATGAGAACAAGAACAACAGAAGTGCCAATTTAGCTATTGATAGCTTCATAGTATTAACATTGTGATATGCAGGCGCTAAGAACCGTATAACATAATTTATTCATTCTCTACATTCTGCCACATTCTTTCTGGAAAATAAAAACTTAAGCCGCAAGGGGGTCAAATGAACTTAGAACTTACTCATCATAACAAAACAGACAGTCCTCTCTTCAATTTCATCTGCCCCCATTTATTCGAATCACCTTACTTCGGATTCACTGTATGGTTATGATTTTTCACTTTCTTTATGTTTCTTAACGATTTGCGACACTTCAGAAATCGTAAATAGTACCAAGACAATGATCATACCGGTTACTTCATGATCCCAAACCAATGCTTTATCCATAAAATACTTAGCTACATATTTTCCAAAGAGCAAACCTATTAACAGGCCACTCATCATGAGTATCTTGGACCGTATCTTTTTCTTCAAATCTATATCCATCAGAGAACCTCGATTACATCTTTAAGTGATAACGCTTTTAGCAAATGGCAAAGCCGCTCTTTAATTTGCTCCTTGCCTAAATGTATTAACTGTTTACTAACCAGCATACGCTAGATGCCTGGTATATATTTTTAATTTTACTTGGGTTATATGGAGTATCTAACGTCGCTATCGCTATTGAAACCCAACTAGGAAATTTCTTACTACTACTCCATTCAATACTCGAACCACAATTGCTACAAAATTTACGAACAACACTTTCAGATGAGTTGTAAGACGCGAGTACTTCACTGCCTGAAATATATGAGAGGTCGCTCTTTGGTAAACTTGCATAAGTTGCAAATGCAGCTCCATGTTGTTTTTGACACATATTACAGTGGCAATGTGATACGGCTTTTGGCTCAGAGTGTAACTCGTAAGAAACCTTGCCACATAAGCAGCTACCTTTGTACATTATTTCTCCTGACAGTTAACGCTTATTAATTCTTGAGACGTTTTTTACGCCAAATCAAATTCTAATTTTTGTTAAGTATTTTTATTCTTACCAATTCCGGCTTCGACTTGGAGATAACACTAACACACTCGTTCAACCCAACAATTAAGTACTCCTGATAGAAACCACAATCAACAGAGATGAAATCTTTTCTTTTTGACTCCAATTCAGACCAACCACCGGACTCAACACTATAAAACCAGCCTTTCCGAAGATCATATTCTCTCCACCAAAAAGACAAGTCACCTTCATCTAAAACTCGAAAGCCAACAATATCATCAAATATTATGGTGATATCAATATCAGCATCAAAAATTCCAACTTGAACAGATAATTTCTCTAAATCATAATGTATGTCGATGACTTCTGCCTTATTTCCTAAAAAAGGAAGGTCATCAAATGGCTTCGCAATTAACTTCATAGTTCTATCAACGCTCAATTCAAAAGTCCAGCTTAGTTTAAGCTAGATACTTCGTAATTTCTTATTTTGGCTATTTTGAATAAGCATAAAGGATCCCGCTATCATCATCTGTACTCAACTCAAAATTACCAATTGAATTTAGTTCATCGAGGAAACTATTAAACCTACTTTCGTCTCGATATTTTTCTCCAGTTTTCGATTTCATCATAATCTGATAGCGCGGAAATTTAATGGCGTAGATTTCTCGAAATTGAATAGGTCCATGAATAGTACAATCCATAGTTCGGTCTTCGACATATCCTCCTATAGGAAAAATATTCTCAGACATGAATTCCTCTTCACGAACGAATGCAAATTGAATAGGGATTTCTAATTTTCCTGCAGCATCCAGCACTTTTTTCCATTTAGTATTGCTCATTAGAGCGCCGCTATAGTTCTCGATAGCGGCATTGATTCTGCGCAGATTCTCATTCATGTCATTCATTGCCATAACATTCGCAGCTGGTGAGCGTACTTTGCTTCACATACATGTTCTTGTTACATTCCTTTGTGAAAGAAATCATATACTTCATTTTGATTTCCGATGAAATAATCATATGTTTCAAACGCCCAATTCTTTCCTCCTTCTTGCCTTAAGACTTCGTCTCGCGATAGAAAGTGAAGCTCCTGGGTGTTCGTTTCCTTCCAAGGAGAATCACACTGGTCTTTTAAGTAAGCAGTAACCCCATTTTCGCCAGCAACTGAATGAATTAAAACAGCACAATCAATTTCATAAGGCTCCCAAGGTCCAGTATGTAGCATCAACCACATATTTGCCCCAGCTCCATCATCCATTAAATATGCTCTAAAGTAAGTCAACATCGACTCTGCTTCAATTGAGCCTATAAGTAGCGGCACTTTCCTGTTGCATCTACAAGGGCAGTCCACTTCTTTTCGTTTATCGAGTTTTATCATTTTGATATGTAATATTGTGATAACGCTCCCTAAGAAGCGTATATCATGATTTATTCATTTTCGAGTAAGAAGATCAGATCAACTTGAAACCTACTCATCTTAAAACAGACAGTCCTCTTTTCAAGTTCATCTAAACCCATTCACTTTTATGCTAACGCCAAATTAAAACGCACATTTTTCGCGTCGATTCCAATGATTGGTTAAGAGTCTATTTAGTCAAATTCTGTTTCAATTTTTTCATTGGACTATTGTGGGCAGACTGTCTGCTAGTTTTTTAGCTCAAACTAACCTACATACTTGATAGACATTACACCGTCTCATCCTCTAATATCACGATTGCCACGATTTTTTCATTACGAAGCAATACAAAACCTTTTTGATAATGTACCGAAAAATTAACTTCAAACTCTCTAATTTTATCACCCGACTTATACATATTTAAAAGACACTTAGCGTGCTTGATGTGAAAGCCGTTGTCATAGCGCCGGAGAACATTGGCATATTCATCATCATTCTTTCGGCTCCAATCATTTGGTATTTTCCAGTCTAGCGCTTTTCGTTTTGCTTTAATATCGTATTCGAGCAAAGTGACAATTGCTTGTTCTAGAGTTTGCTCTTTACCAAACCTATAGTCACTAACTTTATAAGCTCTCAGTTGATCTAGAGGTAAACAAATATCATTATTGTCCTCTGCACTTAATGAGAAACTGATAAATAGTATGCTTAGTGAAAGTACAAGTTTATACATTTGAGTCCTAGCGCTTATTTAAATTATGAGTTTGTGGGTTGACCCTCTGTTAGTTTTTAGTCCGAATGGGCCTTCTTTTCATTATTAGGAATAAATACATCGGTAACATTTATAAAAATGCTTGAATCACAATTTGAGTAAGGCGCTGAGCCTGCAGATAAGTTTAACATTTTCGCGCCTTCGCCAAATGGATAATAAGTATAATTTCTGCTTCTTGCTAAAACTTCTTCGTTTTCTAACATACTAGTTTCACGAAGATACAGTCGCTTTTTAACTAGCGGAGTTCTCGTGTAGTCAAATACATAAGGATTCGAAATACTATTAATTATTTTCTTTTCGGAACAAGCCAAATAGCACTCACTCTCTTCGTGCTTTTGTGGCTTTGAAGAACATTGTTCACTACATGATGAGTCCGTCCAAGACTTGCCTCTTGAAAACCTGAATAAACCTTTAACAGCTCCTGGTTCATTATCTTCTTTGGGTGCAAAAGTACACTCAATTCCTTTGTAAAAATTCAAATAATTAAGACCGCGTTCGCAACTTGATGCACGACCAAGATAGAGATAGTCTACCGCCTTTGTTTCAAAAATTTCTTTCCTATCATTAGCCTCACACAAAGCCTGGAACTGATGGTAACTAGGATACAACTTATGACCAATAAAAAACCAAGTAGGAAATAAAATTACCAGACTCCAGTAAATAGCCAAACCCAACTTATTTTTCTTAAACTTCCTACTACCAGCTACAACAATACAAATATACAATCCAGCAATTAAAAGAAGCCCTAACCCTATCATTTAGTATTCCCCTTCGGCAGACTGTCTACTTATAAAATTTTAACGGACTGTTTGCATATTATTTTATCGTGATAGTCTTTTATATTTTTTATCTACTCTTTCGATCTAGACTGCACCAGGCCGGGATAAAAAACATTAAACGTATGCACTTCGTATTTGAATGTGCCTGCAGACATCGACGGGTCCTTCTCCATAAAAGCTTTGACTTCCTCCGGCGAGTTCGCAGAGAAAATAATGAGTCCGATGTCAGAATATCTTGCCCCCATAACAATATGGCCCGCCTCACGCAGTTTTTTCAAATTTGTCGAGTGCTCTTTAAAAAAAGCTTGTTCATTAGGTGCCTTCGAGCTATCCCAATTTGGGCCGACTTTGATTTCTACAGCGAATAATTTCAACTTTGCTTCGGTTCCAGAGGAAGCACTCGAAGACAAGGGCGAAGCCTCCAGCTTAGAGCACGCAAACACGATAATACAGATCGTCACAAGTAACTGAATAGAAATTCGCATATTTTCTCCTGGAAAGCTGATGTTCTGATGTCTAACATTGTAGTAGTTTATATTAGATGGGCACTCGACCAATTGCTATTCTCTCGTAAAAATAGCAGTTCTTCATTAAAAAAATTTAACAGACTATCTGCTTATTAGTCCAGTGAAACAATATTCCAAAACAGAAACTTGTTAGCCCACTAATCGTACAGTTTAATAGGGACATTACTATCATTAAATACTCTCTCAATGGCCTTGAAATAAGACGCCCCCTTTAAATCCATTTCATCGAAAACACCAATCTCTATTAAATCATCATAGGTACAGTCTACATCATCAAAACATCGTAATTTATTTTCAAAGCACATTCTTGCCCAAGCGACATCATTTAACGACTTTTCAACTCCCTCTCCGTTGATAATATGGACTTCAAAAGGTCGAGTGACTCCAAAGCCACCGCCAATGCAATCATTTAACGAATCTAAACAAGTTCCAAAATACCCGTTCTCTCCATTAATAGCTTCACCTAATGATAAATAAAAACTTGGAATATCTTCAATGTAAAGTCCATCCAAAAAGAACTCTTTGCCAGTTTGCTCCTTTTTTGTTGCTCTATCATTCGAGCAAAACAGGATTCGATTTTTATGTAGTTGTAAGTATTTTTCGTGATGGTTTAGTTTTGACCAAGTAGGTTTCATTCAATATCTACCCCTGATTCTATATAGTATTAGCGCCGCAAGCAGAATTGCGTTTTTTGTATATTCAATCTTGACTGGTTATATTTTTTTAATTTTATCTTTTATTTCGGCTAAAGCCGTTCTCAAATGAAACCGCATCTTTGTCTTATCGATGAAAAATGAATAAGCTTCAGAGTTATGTTCGTTTAGGAAAACTAAGTAGGGAATATCCTTGCCAGGCTCAACGTCAATGTCATCGCCCCACTCGTACTCTAACTCTGAAATATCAATAACCACACCACGAATCCAATACTCAGGATGATCTAATATTTCACCTACTCTCCAGCTTATAAATTTTGCATCAGCAGCACCATCAGAACCATAGCCATATTTACCAGATATTTTGATAAGAGCACCAACACTATTTTTTTCTTTCCAAAGTTGGAAGGTCACTTTTATTTCACTTATATCCACGCTTCCTTCAGAAAGCTTACTTAAGTCAAAATCTTTTCTGATTGGATGCATAATGTCTTAAATATAATGCTCGGTTGTGCGGCAGAGAAGGAGTTTGATATCGCGACTCCAACCGCTTGTTATGATTTTGCTGCACGATTAAGTTCTATAATAAACATTTCGACTTTAGATATATAATGTTGCAATTCATCCTCTGGCAGTGACTTTAACTCTTTAAGTAATCTCAGAATATATTCACCGTCAAACTTCTTATTTTCTGATCGGAAATATCCTTCTACAGCTGAATAAACAACGGGAATCACTTCTTTACCTTTGTTAATAACTGATGGGTTTCGAATATTGGGTTGCCCTTGACGAACTAAGTCGATCCATTTTTCAACTAATTCGCCCAAGCCTCTTCTTTTAAATGCTTCTATTTGACCCGGTTTGAAACCATTATTAATTTTCATGTAGCAAGGCACGCACAAGCCTTTACATCTAATTTTCGTTGTCTCTAAGATGCATGCATTACAAGAATCGCAGTTGGTTCTGTCTTGAGTCATAGGAAGTTTCTAATCATAACGCTTATTTAAATTGTGAGGCGTATTTTGCACCAAATCCGCTTCTAATCTTGTTATAGCTCTATAGTTTCAATCTCAATTTGCCAAGTCGAACCATCAAATTTTTCCTTGAAATCACTCACATCGAAATACTCTAAAGATTCTATAGTCCAATTTCCAGTTTTAGTAATTTCTTCTTTTAATTCAGAGAGTGCCGCTTCTCTTGCTTTGACGTCTGCATCTCTCAAAGATTTCAACTCCTCCAATGATGGCTGAATTCCAGATGGCTTTAATATAATTCTAAACTCCGGTTCAGGGTGAACAATTGACGCTGATACTTTCCTAAATCTTACTCATTATTGCTATGACGCCTTGCTAACAGGCTAAGTATGGTTGGCTAGAATAAGCGACGAAGGAGCAAAAGCCAATGATATTTTGTCCTTGTTAAATAGCTTGTTAGGCATACCTAAACTAGATTACGGGTAACTAACATACTTTCTAAGTAATTTGGGACATAAGAATTTATTATATTCGTTATTAAGTAAGCCTTTTGGTTGAATTGAAGGATAAATCATTGCGTGGTCTGCGAAATATGCTGCTTGTTTCAATAATTTCTGAGTAGAAATTACTCCTATATCTTTATTTCGAAGTTCGTTTACGAGATCTAACGAATCACGTTCTACATCTTTGACCCAAGTATTAATTTTTTCTAGTTCAGGAGGATCTTCAAAACAATACGCAGCACCTTCAACATGCCAACTATACTCACTTACACGGTCCCATTGAATCTTGCCCTCTACAAATTTTTCAGCGAGCTCTATTCCTTTCCGACTTTCCTCTTGAGTTAATAATGGCCATATTTTTCGACACGACGATAGATAAAACTTATAGAGAGGCATTTCAACGCTTAAATAAGCCATCCAATCTTCAGTATTTGGGTATATCTCAAATTTTTTGGCAGTAGAAACATAAGGCTCTTGTGTCCAAAGATATTCAATCATCAGTGGAGCACTTTTACATTGGAACCATTCGTCTTTAGTCATAAGTTTGATGTATATTCCTAACGCTTCGCTAAGAAGCGCTGTTGTTATCGGCGTCTTTCTTCGGCGCCTAATTTGAGTTTTCTTGTATAAAATCGACAATATACTTTGCTTCATTCTCAGATTCGTCGATAGACGCGCCATAACTCGACAAGTGCATTTCATTATCAGGAAATTCATCAAATAACTCCAACATCTTAAGTAGACACTCTGCCAATTGAAAGCCAACGATTTAATTTGTGAGAGAATGAATATAGGTTGAGTGTCTATTTATCAGTTTTTCTAGCTATCAGTTTTATAATTTATTAAATCTTTTCTACCAGTTGAATATTATTACCACATGTATCGTAAAACACTGCTACTTTTACAGTTCCCATTTCCATTGGCTCCATACTGAATTCGACTCCAAGTTTAGAAAGTCGATCATACTCGATTTGAACGTCTTCAACATCAAATTGAGTATACGGTATTCCGGCCTCTAATAGTGCCTCTTGATAAACTTTAGATGGTTCAAAATGCAAAGGAGCTGGTTCCAACAAGATTTCAGGACCGTCTTGTGCTTCCTTTGAAACAAGAGTCAACCATCGATTACCTCCTTCCAAAGGCAAATCAAGTTTTTTAATAAATCCCAACTTTTCGGTATAGAACTTTAAAGCTTTCTCCTGATCTCTAACAGGTATGCTGATTATTGATATTTTCATTCATTTCGCCTTTAAGATTAAAAAATTCATCATATATGATTAGAATTTAGTTTACTTCTCGAAAGTTGCTCTTTTTGATACTGCTTAGGTGATATTCCTATTTTCTCTTTGAATAATACGCTAAACGATCCCAAACTTTTAAAGCCAACAGCAAAGCATGTTTGAGTCACGGAAGTTCCAGCTCTTAAAAACTCCTTCGATTTCTCAATTCTCTTATCAATTAAATATTGCTTGGGCGTAAGACCAAAATATCTCTTGAATAATCGTAGTAAATAGTACTTAGAAATAAACCGATGAAATGAAAGCATGTCCAAATTTAAATCAGAATCATAATTTGCATCGATTAATTTCTTAATTCCAATTACTAAGTCAAGTTGCTGCTGATTAGAATAAACCTGTTTTCTAATTCTACGCAGCTCCGTTTCATAAAATGTCATAGTTTCACTTAGTTTCAATAGGTTATTCGCTCTAACTAATTTTTTATCATTATCAATTCTTCTTCGCTAAGCTTGAATTCGAACTATTTTTCTATCGCCTTGATTTTCATTCTAACCCTATTTACTCAAGTCGATTAAACCTTATTATATCTCGCATAAAAGAGATGTGCATTGCGAGAGTCTCTCATCTTTGCGGGGAGACTGTCCTTTAGTTTTAGACTCAATTAAATAAAATTATTCCCCTGAAAAACGGAAAAGGCAAAACGCTGCAACGCTTTGCCTTTTGAGATGCCATCGAATTTTTACTGGCAAGAGGAAAAATACGATGTATACACCAAGACTAGTCAAACATGGGCTTATAAGCAAATACGAGCAGTCTAGTTTTAGCAACAAACGGAGCCCAGTTCAGCACATTTTTATGAACAAGACTACGCTTAGGTTAGGTGCAAGAGGAAAATAAACCGAGCTGTCGAAGTTGCTTTGAACCGAAAAAACGCTGCAACGTTCTTTTGGGTATGCTTCTAGACAGCTCCTAACACGATGAGGATATAACT
Organism: Aliikangiella coralliicola; assembly: GCF_007004725.1. Taxonomy (GTDB): domain Bacteria; phylum Pseudomonadota; class Gammaproteobacteria; order Enterobacterales; family Kangiellaceae; genus Aliikangiella; species Aliikangiella coralliicola. The sequence goes on from NZ_ML660162.1 coordinate 215,463, forward strand.
TATGGAATCCGCTATCAACGCTTTGAATACCTTGGTAACGACCTGTGCACAACACCCGGTCGGTGCAGCCCTCGCAATAGGGCTTCTGGCCGCCAGTGCTTATCTTTGTTATTTATTGCTTTAATTGAAGTCGAACAGGTATCCTTTTTATGGCTGTGAAAGCCTGTATCACTTTCACATTGGTGAAGAGTGACAGGCTAGCCCAGTATTTCTAGGAAACCAAACAGATTTTATATCCATTGGGACCCGTTCGCAGAGGTAAATCAGCTGAGGCAGAAGTTTTCTGTCTGACCAAGTGATGAAGAAACTTAGATAGGGGCTAAGCAGGTAATATCAAAATGTATCTGAGTGTCTTCATGTATTTAACGCTAGAGTGATTTGGGAACATCTTAAGTGAACACAACATCTTAAGTGGACACTCAGCCAATTAAAATTTTAACAAATTGTCTGCTTATCAGTTTTTGATGTTTTTGTTCACTGCCTTGATTTTTTTCAACTAAATAAGCTAACCCGTTTAGTTTTCAAATTGATTATACAAACCACTGAGTCCTGCACTATTAACAATCTTTTTGAATGTGAATACGCTAATATAAGTTCAGGGGCTTCAATTTCCCTTTGAGAGTGTGGGTTTTGTTAGTTAAAAACTCCCCTCCCAATATACTAATGCTTACCTCGTCCAGGAACAGGTTTATTTCTTATGAGTGAATCTAAAAATGCCAGTGAGTCTGATACCCCCGCGCTTTATGACAAGGTGCATCAACTGGCGTTAGAGATGATTAAATCTTCGGAAACTAACGATTTGCAAGCGATGTGGCTGGCATATAATAGTTTAAATCAACTCTGCAAAGATAATGAATACTCTGGCGTAGACCATCCTTTTCAGTGGGAGATTTTGGCCGACTTTACTAATGATCCTAAAACGGCCATTCGACTCTACCACAACGCCCTTAAATTGGCGCTTAAAGCTGACTTTCGCGAGTACGTTGCTTCTATTCTTATCTCCCTGGCTGAAAATTATCTCGAGCTCGGAGAGCGAGTACTTGCCTGGAAAGAGGCGCTGGCAGCAGATCAAGTGGCACGCGAAACAAAAAATCTTCGATTGAGGACGGAAATTAGTGAGTTTCTACTAGAGATGAGCGCCAGCTCGAAGGATTAAGTTTTGGTCCGATTGTATGAGCCAGGGCACCTTGATTGATTTTGACAAAATAGAGCTGACCGTTTTTTTCATAATGTAATTGGGTCAAGTGATCTACCTCGCTCTGAAAAGTTTACGTTCCAGGCGTTAATCAATTCATTGAGCGTATCTCCGTTACTTGAAAGTTTGCGTCTTTAGCAGCTCGCCCGCCTCATCGTAAACTTTCCAAGTGCCCTTCTTCTTTCCATGTTCAAAGCGACCTTCGTCCCAGAGTTGGCCATTGGGGTGGTATCGTTTCCATGCGCCGTGCTTCTGCTCTTCATCGTCGAAGCCACCCGTCCCCCGTGGTTCGCCAGTCTTGTAGAACCATTTCCACCGACCAACAATCTTTCCGTCCTTAAAGCTCCCAGAGGACTGCATCTGGCCATTATTGAGAAAGTATTTCCACTTTCCTGATTTCTTTCCGTTGTCGAATTCCCCCTGACAAGAAACAAGGCCGTTCTTGAAGAATAGCTTAAAGGGGCCATTCTTAGGATTGCCGTCTTCATCGATCCCTGGAATGTCTTTCATTAAGTCGCGCTCCTGGTTGAATTAACTGTTAGAGTGGAGAGAAATTGCCACACAGTGAACTGAAATTTTATCAGATGGTTTGCTTATTAGTTTATTCATAATTTAAATACACCAGCAAGAAAAACAATCATCGCTAAGCTCGTTTAGAAGACTTTCTATTTTCTCGAAGTCTTCTTTGTTTGAAGTAATTTGGCCTGTTAACACCTTGTACAAGAGCTTAATATTGTGATTGGCTAGTTTACGCTTATCTTGCGGAAGAAGTTCGTCTGCTAGTAATCCTAACTCTCCCAACTTCAGACGATTCTTACTAAATAAATCATCTCGTTTTTCGCCTTCAAATTCAACAATACCAGCGAAGGAGTTCTGAAGCTCCTCAATTAAGCAGCAAGCATCCAATATCTTTCGTGCTCCTGGCTGGTCTAAATCTAGCACTCGATCTCTCCTAAACGTAACGCTCAACTCAAAAATTCAGGTTATACGACTTTAATTGAATCATTCGGTAAAAATATGAATTAACAAAGCGAGGATTCCCATAAGAAGTAAAAGTGAAATACCGTACTTATGCGTTTCCTTTCGGTGATAATTGCCTTGGTCATTAAGTTGAGAACTCGAAAACAGAGAAAATAAACTCCATTTGTTCTTATCATGCATGTTCTTATACATTCCAATCATATTATCTGCAGTCTTAAAACCAATATAAAAAACAAACAAGACAAATGGCATTCCTATCGCAACTCTTACTTCTCCGCTAAGAGACGCTAACCACTCAAGCACTTCTCACTCTCCTATTGTTCGTGTAACGCTCAATTCAAAAGTTCACGCGTAATTTAACCTCAAATATTGCAACGTATGGTTATATTTTTACTCGTATTCAGATTCGTAAACATCCCACTCTGCTAGTTCGTCATCCCTGCGAGCTTGCCAACCGACTTTCAACTCAGCAAAATCACTAATAAACGGAAACTCCGAGTAGAGGCAGCCCAGTTTCCCATCTTCTCAAGAAACACCTTATGTAGACACTCTGTCGATTGAAAGCTAACACTTTAATTCGTGAGAGAATAAATAGGTAGAGTGTCTAGCTACTATCGATTATTTTTTCATTTCACTGAAGCATCCTATGATTAAACCTGAAGATATGCTCCTCATCATTAAGTATGATTTTTATCAATATCTCGTGCGGCACCTTAAGATTGTCTAATTCATCTATCACGATGTAGCCTCCTTGAGTTTGCTGCGGTAAGACTGTATTTCTTTTTAATATCGTACTGCTTAAGTTATTGAGTGCCATTTCTGCGTTGTTTCTAATGTTTGCCATCTCCGTTTGAGTCTGAGCGTTATTAGCGGCTTGGGCTTGTTGTACGGCCGCATAGTTATAAGAATATCCAGAGTAACTACTATTGATAGTCCCTAGATTTTGTCCGTAAGAATTATTGACTGTGCTGTTTACTGCTCCTGTATGATAAGTAGTACCAGCTTGTTGCGCCTGCATACTGCGGCTCATTGAGTTTAAAGCAGCTCCAATAGCAGCCCACATCTGGTTTGATTTTATCTCTGCTACTAATTCTTCATAGGTAAACACTTTATGCTCAAAGCCATCTACCGTCACTCGAACATTTTCTACGGAAAAATCATAGGGAGTATCTGTACCATTTAACACACTGACAACAAAGCGAGGTCTTTGATTAGATTGGTATTGATTAAAAGCTGGCCTTACAGCTACCAAAGAGTTCTTAGCGGACAAAATGGTTTGTATGCCTTCTTTATATATTTGTTCTTGCCCTTCATAGGGTTGGGGGGACAACAAAAGAGTAGAAGAACAACCTAACTGAAACAGTAAGAGAAGCGCTAGAATTATACTTTTTTTCATTATTTGAACATCCTTGAATAATTGTACTTAGACACTAACAGTATAACAAATTAATCTTAGACCTTTTGCCTGATAGTTAATTTAGATTTTGTAATCTATCTAATGGCGGTTCAAGTGATCTGAACCTCTTGATCTAAAAGGAAAGTATTTTCCGAACGTACGTCCCTTTTTTAGGCTAAACAAATTAATCAGACATTCAACTGATAGCTATTCTCTAAAAAATTAAGGAGACACTCTATCAATTAAAACTTTAACAGACTGTCTGCTTGTTATTTTATGCTTGTCGACATACCTTTCTCGTAAACCTTAAAGCTTAGCTAATTTGATAGCGTTTTTTGTGCTTCTATTTTCAGTGCCTGGTTAGGCGCAGCAACTTTAAGTGGGTGATGTGGGTTATCTTTAAGGAAAATTTCAACATCACTCAATTTCGCCGGGAGTTTAGGTCCGTCATGCATGCCGCTACCGAAGAATCGAAAGCCTTCGGCATAAAGAAGTTGCACCTTTCTCCATTGCTTTAAGTCAGACTTTTTTGGTGCAGTAAAACTTCTCCCCATCCGATATACAATTCTACCGCAATCAGGACAGATATTTCTTTCGTCCTCAGGTTTATCTGGTTGCTTGAAGCTCTTACAGCAAGAAAAACAAGCGTGGGCTATCAAATATTCAGGCCCACGATTATAAGCAGGAGGTTCAGGAGGTGTAATAACACGAGTGCCTGTTTCCTTCCGTAGTTCCATGCGTCGATACTTTTCTTCGTTCACTGCCATTTCTTAACTCGCCTAATGTCGAGCGCAGCCGCAAAATTGCGCAGCGCTTTTTTTGTCGAATGCCGCGTCTGGTTAAATACCTTCAGCCTCTGTGACATAATATTTATTGATAAAATATATCCTTTGTTTTGTCAGTTCAATTTTACACTGCATCCATTTTACATTTTTCACTGAGCCGTAGCGCCATAAGTCATAAATGGAATCACAATCAGACTTAAGGCTTTCTTTCCATTTATTTTGAGCGTTATTAAACCCGCGGATAAAAAGTTTATCTTCGGCACGCTCTCTCTGAATCATCTCCAAAACAGAATTTAAATCGTCCTTAGCAGCTTCTAGTTTTTTTGCAAGACATTCCAATGTTGCTTTAAGAGCTCCCATTTTACATGTCTCGTTGCCCGTATCTGCGCTTGCGAAAGGCGAAATTAACAAGATTGTGAAGTATATAATTCCCTTCATGTGCGTAACGCCTAAACAAGTTGAGCAGTGCCTTTCACTGCTTCAATCTTCGTTGCCTTGTTATGCATTCTAACGGATGCAACCATGACTCGCACCGATCGAAATTGCGTTTCCAGACGGATCTTTAATATCAATAAATTCTGCTATCAAATTTGGTTCTTTCTTAAACTCGACACCATACTCTTTAAGCCTACCAAGTAGCTCAATTTTAGTATTTTCTTCGTGCAGAATAGTGAAAGATGATTTCACATGTGAAACACTTTCGAAGACTCTCAAATGGTCTTCCGAACCAACTTCGAGTAAATCAATAATTAGCTCAGGTCCGGATTCGCAAATTAGCCGATTATAGCTCCCAGAAAAAAGACCTATCTTCTTAGAATAGAAGTCCAGTGTTTCTCGAAAGTTGTTAACTGATAGTTTTAGGTAAATCAAACATTGTTCCTTGATAGTGCATAACGCTTTTGTAATTCTAGTGAGCCTGCGAACGTTAAATTTACAAACATGTTACGTACTTTATTTGTAGCCATATAGTCTGAGATTGGAATCACTAGACTCAAGTTCAAACATTCCAATATTACTTATGATTTTACATATTGCTTGAATATCTTGAGCTACCTGTCTAGTTCCAGACTTTATATTATCAGGATTTACTACGACTTCAGCCTCGGCAGGAAAGTCGACCCACTCGATTTCTTTATAGTCATAGAATCCCTTAGGATATCCGCTGATCATCGCTTCCATGTTAGTGTCATAAAAATCATGACAATATCCAGCGTATCTAATTCTAAAGTCTCTAAGTTCATCGTCCCAAACTAATTTAACTTTGCTCTCTAGTACTAAATCTGAATCAGATAAAGCATTTAAGAGTTTCACCCACTTAGTATTATTCATAAGATGACCATCAAAGCCCATAATAATACTGTCAGTTTTAGCTCTCTCAAAATCTAAAGGGTTACTCATACTTCTAGTTCCGCACATAAAGCTTGCCTGAGTTTACGAGGCACGAGTTGAACTCCTGACTCTGGTTATTCAAAATACTCAAATGTCTAAAATTAAGACTGTACAACTATTCACCTCTTAGCAATTTAAACATATTGGGTATTTCGCTTTCATAAATATTATCTCTCAGATCCTTAATCTGCTTATTACACATAGCTTTTTGTTCTTCTGAACTCATACGATTGAATTGAATAATACGTCTTTCGTAAACCTTCTTATTTAAAGCCACTAATTCATCCATTTCTTTTTTAGGCACTTCTTCAAAGTAAGAAGCATAGTTAGATAAAGATTTTTCATGTCTTTCATTCCATAAATCTATCGAATCTGCAAAGCTATTTGATAGGTCTGGATGGTACTTATCACACATAAATACGTAAACTTTAAACTTCATTATTAATGTATACATCATTCCAAAAGCTTCGTCTTTATTATGCGCATCGTGTATAGAAGGCTCTTTTGCCGTAGCATTACCCGCAATCAAGCATAAAATTAATATTACAGTTTTCAATTTAATGCTGCCCTTTATTCGCGTATAACAGCTGATTGCATTCAATAAATCGCATTTTAACTCAAACAATAGTTTAGATTTTACTGAATTATTTAAGGATATCTGATACTTACTCAACTTAGCTTTTAAGTCAATGCCGGATTAATGCGACTTTACTGCGTTTAAATCCTGACGCACTTTTTAACATCCCTTTAAATTAACCTGTCCTTTGCTCTGCAGATCTATAGTTTTCGATCGGTGACACCTTTTGGTAGACTGTCCAATTTTACAGACTGTCTGCTGAAATTTTAATGAGTTCTCTCAAATTACTACCAAAGTTCATCTTCTAATTCGTAACTCGTTTTCAGTCCATGTTCTGCATAATATGCAACATGCTTATCTGCTTCGGACTTTGAACGAACCGCTACAAGGAGCCCACCAGTCTTAATTCTCTTTTTCGCAGTCTGAAGCGAATCAGTAAACTCTTCTTGCACAAAGTTTAAAATATCTTTTACCCTGCCGCTAATACTCACAGTTCTTAACACGTATTGTTTTCCTTCAGGAGCTAACCCGATCTTTTCCATTTGATGATTCCTAATGCTTATTTAAATTGTGAGGCAGCTTTTTAGTTGAATCCATTTTCTAACTCTTATTAAGTAACGGTTTTAGTGATGCTCGGCTCTTCTCGCGTAACAACATGAAACCAATCTTCCCCAGTCCTTACTTCAAAGTGCAATAAATCCCCGGGAGTAATGTCCATAATCAATGTCTCAGATTTAATATAACTTAGTAATGAAGAGGATTTGTATTGTCCAATTACTCCTTCATCTCGAAACTCATCATCTTGGCCTTTGTTTGCGCATTCATCAAATACCTGCATAAAAACAACATCGTCAAAGTAAACCCTATAGTGAGGACCTTTAGGTTCAACTCGATACGCCCCTTTGATTATGCTTCCTTCTCCAAGATCAATATCTTCTTTTTCTTTTGAAGGAATATCGCCAATCAATTCGATCGCTAAAGTATTATCTTGATAGATACAAGAATCGATCAACCACCTATCATAAGTTTGAGAGTCTAAGTCTGATTTCATTTAGTTGATTAGCGCCTAAACAAGTTGAGCTGCGCTTTTTTAGGGCTTCAATCTTCGTTGCCTTGTTACGTATTCTAGCAAAAATTGCTAAAGCCATAGCTAAATTCAAAGTCGAATTTCGACTTATCCAATATATCTTTTAATTCCGATGTCACGAACAGATATTCATAATTAAATAGCAAAAACTGCTTTCCTGAAGTATCAACATCATTAAATTCAGTAGTATGAAAATGGTGATTAACTATCATTTGTTCATAGCTAGAATTTTCAGATTCATCAGTTCTATCATAGATGATTACAGGCTTAAAACTAATCCTATCGATATCCAATGACTTAAGATATTCTGCTATTTCCTTTTTAATAAGAATGTACTTCACACCAACTAGAACAGGTTCAAGTGATCCGTTTGTTATTTTTTGATACCGACCATCCTTTAATGGGAACAGCTTTGCGCCACAAGCTTCACTGCTAATTTCTAAGTGATATATGCTCATCTATTCTTTCCCCATTTATTCCCGATCGGATACGTTTTAGTTTATAGCTCAATAACAACATCACCTTCACCTAGTCGAACATTTCCAAGCCGCTTACCTTCTATATTCACTTCGGTCCAATATTTGTTATCGTCTGTTTCTAGGTCTTCAATAATTCGATAATCACTACTCGGTGAATCACATACCTTTCTTGGTAACTTTGTAAAAATAGAACCTGCACCAACACCGTTTTCATCACATTTCTTGAGCAGTCGAATAGAATGTTCCGCCAAGTTCTTTTTACCGATAAGTTCAGCCTTTTCCTCTAAGTTCTCGCAAACTTTAATTTTTGATAGGAGCTTTCCAACCTCCTTCTCAAGCAATTCGTAGATAAATTCCATAATTCTCCCTAATAAAAGTAACACTCATTTGAAACGCGCATTTTTCGTGTCGGCCTTCTTCCAATGCCTTGCTATCTCTGTCCAACGCTTAGTTGTCCTCAATATAGAAAGTAGGATTACTATCCCAACCATCCCAAAACATTGCCAATCGTTCACACGACGGACATTTAAAGAATTCCTTCATCTCTTTATAAAGTTCCTCAACATCAGCTTTATCTTCATACCTATCGAGTTCAACATCAGACATGAAGTTCCATTGATGGTCACATGGAATTCTGCCAACTGAAACTCTAGTTCTGCATTTACACATATACGCAGGCATTCAAGATCCTTTATAGCTATAACACCTAAAACAAGGAAAACAGCGCTATTCACTGCTTAAACCTTCGTTGTCTTGTTAAACGCCTCATTATCTAATAATTAATCACTCAAAGTAATCTATTATCGAGGCATCAATATATTCTAACCAGCGCTCAACATCTTGAAGATAATACTTATAATTCCTGTCACCGCACTGAATATACTCTTCACCTGAGTTGATAAAATTTCTCAAATTTTTCGCTAAAAGTTCAACACTTTCAAATTTATTAGAGAGCGAATCCTGAGTAACCCCCTCCACATCTTCTCCATGATTCTTAAAGTAAATCTCATGAATTCCAAAAAGCTCTGTTCCATTAGGCGCGGTATGCCTCACCACTCTCGGCTGCCAATATTTTTCAGGGATACTACTCATTTCTTCGTGCATTTAACGCCTAGTTAAAAAATTCAAGCGTTGTCTTAGTTTGTGTGTTGTTTACGCTAAATTCCAGCACATTGTTAACTACCACTCTAACCATGTGTTTTCATCCTTAAATAATCTACTAGCTCTTGATTCTTAGAGTTTAACGCAGCATTGAATGGCAAATAACCTCCATTCATTGGTATTTTAGGATTAGCATTCCACTCAATAAGTACTTTGCATTTTTCTAAACTTCCTAAAGTTGCTGCTTTGTGTAATGCTGTATTGCCCTTTGAATCTTGGTTATTGGGATTTGAACCCGCAGCAAGTAACAGAGTAACTATTTCTTCGTTACTTTTCTCAATGGCGAGATGAAGCATGGGTGAGTTAAAACTATCACACTTCGCATCTTTCATTTCTGGATGTTTCTCCAAAATCGACTGCACTTTTTCTGAATTGTGGCAAACAATTGAATTAACAAGTTGTTCTTTGATGCTCATATTCGGTTAATGCTCAATTGAAACGCACGTTTTTTGCGTCATTTATTCGAAATACATGGTTATATTTTTACTTCTTGATGCGTATTTCTGTTACTTTACACTGAGCGTTTGTTAGATAAAGTGCAACCTTTTTACCACTCATCATGGCAGCCAGTAAATTCGACTGAATTCTATCAATTCCAGGATGTTCGGGATAAATAGAAGCATAAGAAGCCCCATAACCACTTTGAGAAACGCAATTTTGCAAAAGAGGAGACAATTTAACGTTTATTCCTCCGTTTGCGGTAACTACCAAGTCTGTAACTTCAGATTCTTGAGTCCAACCTGGTCCATCTGCCCAAGCAGTTAATGCTCCAAATGCAAAAAAGCCGATTACAGTATTCTTGATAACTCTATTCATAAAAACTCCTAAATTTTAAATATAATGCTTAAGTCATAATTTCAGGCGAGCTTATGGCCTGAATATATTGTAATTTCGTGTTAGGCATTAATATGCCCTCACTTGGTGTGAGATCTTTCCTTCTCGAATAGATTCGTATAAGAGCCATCCGCGCTCTACTGTTCGGGCGGTACTAACTAATTCTTCACAATTGTCATATGATGCAGCTACAGTGTACTGAAACTTTTCGTCAGAAAACGTGCTCGGAAAAAGATGTATAATCGTGTCCGTATTCGATGCCATTCCAGAGTGCTCTGTACTAACTTGACTGCCTGAAATTAAAATTGTTTTATCTTCCATTCGGATAGTATATCTCGGGTTCTCGCACTCTTGGTGGTCGATAATTCTCACTGAAAAAAAATGATCTTCAAAAAAATATATTGCTGAAGTTACGATGCAACCTATAGTGAAACCTATTATAACTGGTATTAAATATTTCATGATCTTTAATTCGTATGCCTAACGCTTGTTAAAATTATGAAGTTGCTTTTTAGCTGAATCCATTTTCTAACTCTTATTAAGTAACGGTTTTAGTGATACTCGGCTCTTCTCGCGTAACAACATGAAACCAATCTTCCCCAGTCCTTACTTCAAAGTGCAATAATTCCCCGGGAGTAATGTCCATAATCAATGTCTCAGATTTAATATAACTTAGTAATGAAGAGGATTTGTATTGTCCAATTACTCCTTCGTCTCGAAACTCATCATCTTGGCCTTTGTTTGCGCACTCATCAAATACTTGTATAAAAACAACATCGTCAAAGTAAACTCTATAGCGAGGACCTTTAGGTTCAACTCGATATACCCCTTTGATTATGTTTCCTTCTCCAAGATCAATATCTTCTTTTTCTTTTGAGAGAATACCGCCAACCAATTCGATCGCCAAAGTATTATCTTGATAGATACAAGAATCGATCAACCACCTATCATAAGTTTGAGAGTCTAAGTCTGATTTCATTTAGTTATTTAACGCGCAGCGCTGTTTTTAGTCTGTTGCCGGGTCTGGTTAAGACTAATCATAATAAAAGGCATCTTCTACGATAAATCTGCAAAATTTCTCCACCGCATAGAGTGACTTGATTTCTTGCTCTCCACGAGCTTCAATTGCATTCAACGCTCGCTTTTTTAGCAAATACCCATAAATGAATTTTTGATGGTTCAGAGGTTGAAACCATTCGAACTTCCCGCTTTCGATTAGCTCTCCGATTGTTTTATGAGAGTTTAGTGCGTTTTCCTTAGTAAAGTCTGCTTCGTTTATTTGCATATCCGGCTCGATCTTTTTTTCCCAGTCACCGCAAATCTCTGTAGCATCTACCGCCAAAGGCAGAAATAGGAGTATTAACGAAATTTTCTTCATAGTAGTCTTAACGCTTGTTTAAATTGTGAGGCTGTATTTTAGCCGAATCCATTTTCTAACTCTTGTGACAGCTTTTGGTAGACTGTCTGGTAATTTTGATATGTTATCTTAAATCAGGGAGCAATACTCTGAACAAGCTGCCCTCACCAAATTTGCTTTCGAGTGAAATTTTTCCGCCAAGGAATGTTACCAATTTTTTAACTATTGGCAACCCCAGTCCAGTACTATCGACTTCTTTATTCATTACACCATGAACTCTTTTATACTCGTCAAAAACAGCTTCAAAATTTTCTTCCTTAATTCCAATCCCTGTATCCTGAACTAATAGTTCGATCTCTCCTTTTAAATTTTGAAAAAGCTTTATGGTCACCTCTCCTTCTTCTGTATATTTAATTCCATTGCTCACTAAATTGACAATGATTTCACGGATACGAGCTTTGTCTGATGTAAACTTGATTGGAGATTCGAAACTGTGTTTAAACTCAATTTCAATTCCTTGTTCCGTGCTCATGGGTTGCATAGATTTAACGACATTATCCACCAGAAGAACTATATCAAATTCAGAGACATCTAGTTCGAGTTGCCCTGACTCTAAATACGATAGGTCAAGAAGTTCATTCACAAGGTATTCCAACCTATCACAGCCGTCTTTAAATCTTTGCGAAATCTCATTTGCCTTCTGCAGATCTCCTTTTTCATAGAAAGTTTTCATTAAGTTGCCAAACCCGACAACAGAGTTCAATGGGTTCTTTAGTTCATGCGCGATATGACTTAAGTGATTAACTTTTCTCATATTTTGCAACCCATATAGGCTTAGTGCTTCATAAGCAGCAGAGGAGTTTTGCTGTAAGAGAGGGAATTCGGCCTCGCACCTTAGTTCTCCAATATGGTTTTCGTCAATTAAATGGGTTAAGCCAGTAATATCGACTATCTGAGCATAATAAAAAGCAGGTACATTATTTACATCTCGCACAATCGTTACCTGGAGTAAAACATGTTTGGTTTTACCGCTTTTAGTTCTATAGCGTTTTGATAGTTGGTAGAAAGGTATTTCACCACTACGCAACTTTTTGTCTAATGTAACATTGCTAGTAACATCATCCGGGTGAGTGATGTCCTGAAAGCTCATTTTTAACAGTTCTTCTTCTGAATATTCGCAAATTTCACAAAACTGCTGATTAGCCTGTAGGTAGTCGCCATTAAGGTTATTAATGGTTACTCCATATGGCATTCTCTTTGAAAATTTCTCAAGGGAGCTTAAGGCTTGAGCAGGATTCATAGGGTACACCATTAGCGTTTTTTTAATCTGTAAAGTTTAGTATAGACAACACAGCGATTACACATTCTTAAATTAGTCGAGATTTACTACTCTCTCGATACCATAATAGGCATGGTCGCATCCGATGCGAATGGCCCTATGGCAATATCATTTAGTAAAAGCGCAATTATTGAATATAGTATCAGGTTTATTCCCCCCTAAATAAAAGGGCAATTTATCCCCAAATGATATATTACATTAGTTGAATTCAACTACAGCTAATAATGAGTCAGCTTTATTGACAAATGCTGGCTTAATAGGCGAGGGAATTAAATCTTACAGGTATGTTTTTAGTGATTATTAGACATTTATTAAGATCTACCGCTCATAAACTATTCTTAATATCACCAACCACCCTTCTCTTAACCTCCACCACATCCTCAGCCAAAAAATCACAACGATACCGCTTCTTAATCCCAAACTCCGTCAACGTAAAATGATAAGTCGACTCAACCCCATGATTTGCCAGACAACTCTTCACACAATGCAATTGGCAACCATCCAACGCAATAATCTCGCGTCCAGACTTTGCCTTTTTAACCAAAGACTTCACACCACCACCCACACCCGCAATACACGACATCTCAGCAATATTTTCACGATCTAATTCCACCGCAACCTGATTGGCCAACTGCGCAATGTTAGAACATCCCGAACATGAATAAACCAGGGGCAACTCACTACTACTTTTTTCCGCCACAATAAAGCACCTATAAAAAACTCGCGAATCAACGCGAGTTAAATCAATTTCTCACCAAAACATCCAGCCACAAACTAAACTACCACAGCCACCCAGTCCGAAAAGAAACACCGACAACCACAAACATAATTGAAAAACACGTTACCGGAATAATATGCCAGGCCATTACCACCAAATTTCTTTCTGACAGATTTGGAATAATCCGCAGCTTTGCATCAATGGCAAAACCCACAGTCAAAGTAAGCAAAATCAGTTTTAATGCAATACCATGAGACACCGGATCAGCCAGGTTAAACCACTGACTCACATCGGGAATTAAACGGTGGGCTAAAGCAAGACCAGTCACCACTTGCAAAACAAGCGCAGGCAAACCAATTTTTTCATAAACCGATTCAAAATCGAGTAACTGCCTGGTCGCCCCTTCTCGCAACACCTTTGGCAGCACAACCAACGAAAGCACGATATGACCGCCCGTCCAAATTGTGGCGGCAAGAATGTGAATTAATAAAAGCGTTCCATACATGATTTTCTACCAGCGAGAAATCGACCAATCTATATCGACAATTTACCGATGCAGCCAGTATTAAAATTGATCACGATCAAGTGAACGCCATTGCATAAGCAAATGATTAAGTTATTTCATTCACATAATAATCTTGCTTATGGCCCCGACGCTCAAACAGCGTTCGCACTGCCCTTGCACAGTGTTCTTCCTGGAAAACATACATCTCAATTTCGTTGCCGTTATCATCTAACCTTGTGAGTCGCCATTTTCCTGGTCCAAGGTTTTTATTAACAGCATTTAGCGACGACGGCTCAACCTGGAGCACATGACAAATCAGATCAAGCGCCAGCTTAGTATCAGCACAATAACTCAAAACTCTCACCGAAACTTTTAACGCATCTTTGCTGGAATTATCCGAATCATCATCAGAACCAACTAATCCTGACTCATTTACCGCAGCAAAAAGCCAAAATTTAGTATTTTCAATCTGAATAACTGAGGCAGAAGTTAAACCTAGTCCCTCTTCTTCATATTGAAAAAATTCAATGCCAAATCGTTCCGCGATATCCTGAGGGTATAGATTAAAAGTACACAGATAGAATGAGAATCCTACGTCTTGCCAGTCGTTACTTGAGAGTTGTTTTATTGTCATCGTTTTTTACAGGATAGGTGTTCCTGATTGGTAAGAGCTTAAATCCCTTCTAACTCCCCTTTTCAAAGGGGAGGATCTGAACTTCCCCCCTCAACCTCTCCTTTTAAAAAGTGAGAGCCTTAGTTTCCCCCTTTTGAAAAGGGGGATTGAGGGGGATTTATCATTGATCACAAAGTCTACTATTTAGCTTCCTAAAGTGGCGTTCAATCTACGTCGACGGCGCCATCGGGTTAACAAATAATATTAGCAGACCAATACCGATTGAAATAATCGGCAAGCTATCAAGAAATCCCGCAATAACCATGGTTCTCACCTGTAAATCTTTAGCGAGTTCAGGTTGGCGGGCAGCCCCTTCGATATACTTTGCGGCCACATTGCCGATACCCAAACCCGAGCCGATTGCACCGCCCGCGATTACAATCGCCGCAGCAATGATACTGGCCGCATTAAATAGTTCGTTCTCGTTCATCATCTTTCCCTCTTTGGTTGGCTGGCGTGAAAAGAAAGTCACGTTAAAAGCATACATTGTTCTCCATCTGATGATAATATAGCTAACTGTGATAACTCTGTTTTCATATAAAAACAATCAAACCATCGAAAACCTTTCAAGAAGGACAAAATGATAAGTCGTTGGCAAGGTATTGAAGAATTTGTTCAAGTCGTAAAATGTGGCTCATTTTCAGCGGCCGCCAGAACCCTCGGCATCTCTAAAAGCCACGTCAGCCAGCAGATAAGCAAACTCGAAGACAGACTCGCGAGTCGCCTACTCCACCGCACCACGCGCAAACTGACCTTAACTGAAACCGGTGAATATTATTATCATCGTTGCCAGCAGATCCTCGAAGATTTGGAAAATACAGAGCATTCGGTCAATCAACTTCAGGAAGAGGTTCAGGGTTTATTACGAATTAGCTCCCCTCATTTGCTGGGTGAATCACATTTGGTTCCAGCCATTGCAGAGTTTTTGTCAGAGCACCCCAAACTCGATATCGAACTCGATTTTAGTAGCAAGAAAATCGACTTAATTGCAGAATATTACGATCTCGCCCTACAGGTTGGTAAAAGAAAAGACGTTAATGTCGTCAATCTCCCCTTGGCCACAACCCGTTTTTTTATCGTTGCGAGTCCCGGTTATCTAGCAAACACGAATGAATTGATCGAGCCCGCAAACATCCAGAATCATAATTGCCTGCTGTTTATGGACAGAGGTGTCAGCAAACCCTGGTTACTGAAAAAACAAGAAGATGATACGCCGCTGCCAATCAAAGTTATGAGTCACTGGCGCAGCAATAGTGGACCAGCCCTTCGTGCCGCCGCCAAAAAAGGCCTGGGGCTCGCCTATTTACCCGATTACTATTTAAAGCAGGATATCGAAGAAGGTTCGTTAAAAATTCTGTTGCCGGAATGGAGTTTTAATCAACGGGAAATTGTTGCAATCTATCCGCACAAAAATCATTTATCTGCAAAAACACGGCTTTTCTCGCAATTTTTAAAAGCATTTTTTGAACGAAAAGAGCAGCAGTTTTCGTTGTCTGTTTAACTCCCTGTCATCTTAAGCACTCGCCCCAGCACTAAAACTAACTATCCAGATAAACATACAAAAGATCTTTGCTCAGCTCTAACATCGCTTTTCGCGCTGGAATTTCATCTTCTTGATTCAGCTTCAACTTTATCAAGTCAGTCATGGCATTAGTGACCGGGTTCATCATTGGCGGAAAGTTATCTAACTGATGGATCAACGCGGGCTTCTTGATCATTAAGTACGCGGGAAAATGCTCTCTTGGCCAAGCATCGTTTTCTTCCCAGAAGTCTTGCCATTGTCTGTGAATATCATAAGACTTCAAGTCATCAAGTAAATCTTCGGCGTAATCGCCATCGGCTTCCATTAACAAACAAATCACGATCATCGCATTATCATCTTGATGGAGCGCCAGATAACTGCGTGCTAACCGTTCGAGTAAAATGGGTTGCTGATAAAGATTAGTGTCGGCCAATAAACCGGTGACCGCGCTTCGATAATCAGGAATTTCTAATAAAGCGAAGCTCGCATGTAATTCAGGTTGGGCTGGGTCGAAGTTTACATTCACCATATTATTCGCTAAACGGCGCCAGGCGAATGAAAGATAATCTCTGGTTGACTGTCCCAGTACCTCTACCGCAAGTGGCATCACTTCTGTTTTTAACCCAGTTAACTCCGCCGCTAGCATCTCCGAATCAATTTGTTCATTAGCCTGCATATGTAAACCATAATTAATTAAATCCTGGTAACCCCCAAGCCGTGGGCATTCAGCATTCAGTTCGGAAAGTTTTTTCAAGATATTTTGCGCCAGAGAAAACTGCCGCGCTTCGAGGTATTGCAACAATTCGTGTTCGACTAACTGCGCCGTGTTATCCATAAATAAATCAAGCTGAGGTTGGTCTTGTGGTCTTAACCAACATTGAGTTAGCTGACTGTTTTGTTGAGAATTATGACTGGCAGATAAAATTTTTCGTTTCTCATTAGTCCAGCTAAAATATTCTTGAGGTTCCGAGACCAGACCTAAACTGCGGCAGTGTCGCTCGGTATCCGCTAATAAATTTCTTAGGGCTTCTTGGTTGAGTTGAATAGCATCAATGAGCAATTCATTTTTTTCATATCGCCAGGCTTCATATTCCGAGTAATCAATAAAATTATCCGTTAACAACCAATCAATCAGACAAAATCGACTTTGCTGGCTGAGCTGTTGATCGATAGTCGCGATAGTTATCATGTTGTCTTTATCTCCTGTTTCCAAAGACTCATCAAATCTTCTAATTTTAATGCGAATTGTTCACCGCTTAATTGAGCTTGATGATTAATATGTTGGCTAATTTGCGCCTTATATTTTTGCAGCTGGGCAATTTTTTCTTCGATGGTATTTTCTGTTATCAGCTTATAGACAAAAACCGGTTTGTCCTGCCCGATACGATGAGCACGGTCGGTCGCTTGTTGTTCTGCGGCAAGATTCCACCAGGGGTCGTAATGAATGACGGTGTCAGCCCGGGTGAGGTTAAGCCCGACACCACCGGCTTTAAGACTGATCAAAAATACCGGCGCTTCTCCACGCTGAAAAGCCTCGACAATTTTCTGCCGGTTTTGCGATTGACCGGTCAGTTTCAAATAGTCGATATTCAGCTTATCCAGATCTTCGCCTAACAGATCTAACATGCTGGTAAATTGCGAAAAGACCAAAATCGCACGCCCCTCGGCAACTAACTCTTCCAACATATCGATACAATGTTCTCGCTTCGAAGAACTGATTTCCGGCTCTCCCACAAGTGCTGGGTCACAGCAGACCTGTCTTAATTTTAGTAATGCAGTGAGCAATAAAATTTGCTTTTGTCCGCCATGAGTAGTTTCTTCCAGCTGTTGCTCTATTTCGGACTGCCCAAATTCTTTTTGTTGTTCATAGAAAAATTGTTGATCGTCATTCAGTTGAATATGCTGATAAATTTCTGTCTTTGCCGGTAAATCGGTTGCGACCTGCTCTTTAGTTCGACGTAGCATAAAAGGTGCGATTCGTTGCTGAAGTTGCGCCATGCGTTTTTGATCGGCGTCTTTTTCAATCGGTTTTCGATAATAATGTTTAAATTCTTTTTGACTGCCCAAACATCCCGGCATTAAAAATTCTAACACCGACCAAAGCTCGCCCAGATGATTCTCTACCGGTGTACCTGAAAGACATAACCGATTATCACTTTGTAATTGTTTCAACGCCTGACTGATTTGTGTTCGAGGATTTTTAATCTGTTGCGCTTCATCAAGCACAATCCAGCTGAAGTCCTGTTGCAGCCAACGCTCAAGATCTTTAACCACCAGTTGATAGCTGGTAATTAAAACATCGAAATCTTTAATTTTTTTCCATTGCTGGTGTCGTTTTGCGCCATGGATAACCATGTGAGAAAGATTAGGCGTAAACTTCTTAATTTCCGCCCGCCAGTTGTGCAACAGGCTGGTCGGGGCGACAATCAATGCCGGCTTGGTGAGTTGATTTTGTTGCTGTTCGAGATTGAGATGAACTAAAGTCTGCAGCGTTTTTCCCAGCCCCATATCGTCTGCTAATAACCCACTTACGCCGTGCCGTTTTAAATGTTGAAACCAACAGATCCCCAACCATTGATATGGGCGTAGCGTGGCATTAACGCCCTTTTGAATTTTCTCTAACAACCGGGGCGTTTGATAAAGACTTTTTGCCAGGTCAAGATATTCTAGTCCGGATTTCCATTGCGTTTTTTCCGGCAGCTGTTGGTCAAAAGACTCTAGTCGATTAAGTTGATTTTTCGGTAATTGCAAAGTGCCGCTTTGCTGACCTAACAAGTCGCCGAGTTCGTCCATGATTCCATTCACTTGTTCCGCCGGTAGCAGTAGCATTCTTCCATCTGATAATGTCAGAATACTTTGGTGGCGATTGAATTCCTGCAGTTGATCCAGCAACGCGAATAGATTCAGCGTATCTTGTTCAACGCCGAGTAATAACTCCAACTCAAAATGACTGGCACCGGATTCTCGCGCCATCACTTGCCAGTCGTTCGCAATCACATAATGATGCTTGAAACCTTTTTCAACCAAAAACTGAAATCCGGCGTTGATTAACGCTTCTCTAGCCTCAGTTAATAGATGCCGCCAGACTTCACTTGTATCCGTTTTCCAAACACCGGGACGAATATTTTCCAACGCCGACATTGTGTTTGAGAGTTGCTTTAAATACTTGTCTTCTTGCTCTCGGTTTCTACGAAAACGCCTCACATTTTTGCCATTCCAGTAATCGAGTGCATAATCATCGGCGTCATAACCAATCCATTGGCAAAAGTTGTCGCCTTCATATCGAAACGCTAACGAAACTTGCTCTTCTCTGGTTGGCGATAGTTGTTGATTCTTGACCGACTGAAACAATAAAACAGGAGAAATTTCTGCAGGACATTCAGTGATAGGCAACAGCGTCGGTAACGGAAGTGCCAATTTATCCCATTGAGATTGATGATCAGCGAGAAATTTTTCAACTTCAGCTGCAGGGATTTTTTGGCAAATATGATTTAGCAGTTTTATCGCTTCCGGGCGATATGGGTGGCTCGTCAAGTGAAGCCTGTTACTAGATTCTGAATAGGCGATTGCCGCAGTCAATGATCGGTCAACACTTAATAGCATCATCGCAGTTTCGCAGGGAGATACCTGCTGCCAACTCAATTGGTAATGCCCGTCAGACTTTAATATCCAGTTTAACTGAACCGAAATATTCTCACCACAAACTAGCTTTTGCCAACTCCCATCGGACAAACGAATAAAACAACGCCCTGTGGCTAATATTTCGGTCAACAACGGCTCATAACAAGTAAGCGGCAAATATCCCTCGTCGGTTTGATGCCATAGCGGATCAGCTTCAACCAGTTGCTTGAGTATTGTTAGATCTGATTGCGCAATAAATGGCGGTGGATGTTGGAGATGTTCTCGTTGAATGACATAGTTCTTGCCTGCTTCAACCAGTTGTCCCTGGCGTAGTTCAGCTAAGCCCAAACTAAGCGATAGTGAGTCAAATTGGACCGCTTCAAAGCGATAGCACACCGTTAACCCTTGATTAGCTTCAGGATTTTTTTGTCGCAGTTGTGCCAGGAAACTCATGTTCAGTGAAGATAATTATCGTTAATGAATGGATTGGTTTTTGGATTTCTTTAAGGCGGCCCATTTTACCCGAATGCTTTCCCGAGACCACAACATTTTTCTCAAATGATTGACCCCAAATATAATTCGGCATCAAATCTTCCGGGGATAGAGAGGCCTGGAATTCTAAATGACCATAAACTGAACAAGTGGTACGAAAATCATAATCGCACTTTCAAAGACATACTCTATGAATAAGTAGTAGGAAAATCTTGGGAAGCTATATCCTGATGACCGTCCAGAATGCGAACAACAACCATTTGGTTATCAATGCTCCAAAAGTAAAAACAGCGATTGCGATAAGGGAAGCCTCGAAAATTTTTTCGGACATGATCGCGGGATGGACCAGTCACTCCATTCTCCGCCAAGCTGAAAAGCTTGTTGACTAACTCCAACATGAAATCACTGGCGGCTTTTGGGTTATCCTTTGCAATGAATTTTCCAATAGCGCGCAGATCGGACTTCGCAGTATCAGTGAGGACAAGTTCTAATTTTTGAATGGGTCTAATCCTTCATAATATCCTTAAAAAGCTTATCCGCACTCTGATAAACAGTTACACGACCCGCTTCGATGTCAGCCACGCCTTCCTCGACCCTTGCACGCAGACGGTTTAGCTTTTGCGCGTGTTCATAATCTTCCAACAACCGCAAACCAGCTCTAACAACTTCAGTTCGATTACCAAATCGACCATTTTCAACCATATCATCGATAAAACCACGCTCATGCTCACCTAATGAAAATGTCTGATTCTGATTTTCAGCCATATTCCTAGCCCTCGGCGAAATTTAATATTATTACAATACTATATATTATTCCATTTTCAAACCAGAAGTTATCTCAATTGACTCTACTTTATGAAGAGTTTTATACGATTAAGACTTTTCTGGATTTTTTGTCGCCGAATCACTAACGCTGATTCAACATAAACTGGAGTTTCCCACAAGATGACCCATATGCTTTTATCGATTAAGATGTATCGTGTGGAAATTAACTAAAACGAACAGGAATGTGCAAAATGACAAGTGATGTATACAAAGCCCCCGAATCAGAAATCATCATCAACCAGGAAAGCGAAGCAGAATTTTATATCGTATCACCTAAGAAATTTCTGATACTTTTTATTGCGACAATAGGGCTATATTCTGTTTACTGGTTTTATAAGCATTGGAGCCAGTACAAACTGCATAACAATGAAAATATGTGGCCAGTAATGCGAGGTATATTCTCGATATTTTTCGCCCATTCCTTATATGAATCAATCGATCGAAAAATAAGAGATAAGAAGCTCGATTACCTGTGGTCACCCTCAATTGTTGCGACCGTGTATGTGCTGTTTTCTGTGGTTCAGAATGTTAGTAACCAGCTCTCTACTAGAGACATTGGCGTACCGATCAGTGATTTGACCAGCATTGTCTTTTTTCCGCTCATTGTGTGGAGTGTTTACAAAGCACAATTAGCAGCTAATATTGCCTGCGGTATTCCTGACGGTAATATCAACAACGACATTACACCAGCGAATATTTTCTGGATTGTGATTGGCGCTATTCTCTGGTTACTAAACGGACTTGCATTATTTTTTGTCGTTACTGGGCAAACAATCTAGATAGCTTTTCTTAATTAGCATCTACTTTGACAAACTTTAAAATCGCCCCTCTCCCCACCCCTCTCCCATAGGAGAGGGAGCTAGACTCCCTCCCCTTGGAAGGGGAGGATTTGGGGCTCAAAGTTTCTTAAAACAACTTGTTTTCAACTACTTTTTCTCAGGATACAAATGCTCCCACCACTCTGGTTGATCTTTTAGCTCTTTGTCAAAGTAAGACAAAATTGTTTCCCACCAACGCAGTCGATGTTTTCTGGCATTAATGTGGTGATCGTCGCCCTGAAATTCGATTAGCTCAACGTCTTTATCAAGTAGCTTAAGCGCAGTATACATTTGGTGACTTTCTCCCACCGGCACATTAGTATCGGAGTCTCCGTGCAACAATAGTAGTGGCGTGTTCACTTTATCAGCATTGAATACTGGACTTTGTTCAACATAAAGTTTCGAATTATTCCATGGAAAACTGCCATGAGATGCAACACCCGAATAGCCATACCCCCACCAGCCATATCCCCAATAAGAAGTCAGGTTACTGATGCCCGCGTGTGAAATTGAAGCACGAAACAAATCGGTTTTAGTCGCCAGGTACATTGTCATAAAACCACCGTAGGATGCGCCCATATTACCCAGGCGTTTTCCATCGACAAACGAGTGCGCTTTTACAAAAGCCTGAGTGCTTTCGATAATATCATCGGCAGTTTCCAATCCCCAAGCGTTCACATGTTTCGCAGAAAATTTCTGGCCATAACCGGTGGCACCTGAAGGTTGTAAAACATAAACCACGTAACCTTGCGCCGCCCACAGGCTAAATGGCCATCGCCCGGTAAATGCGCGCCCAACCGGAGAAGTTCCGCCATAATAGTAAATAATCGCTGGATACTTTTTTGAAGAATCAAAATCAGCCGGTAGATAATAACGGCCATCAATAGTGGTGCCTTTTTGCGTTGTGTAGTCCCAGTCTTTCATCTCGGCAAATTTTACATTGGGGTAGCTGACTTTTGCCGTATCGAGAATCAACGTCTTTTTAGAGCGGCCAATTTTGCCCAGATAAACTTTTTGTGGCCGAGTCGCGCTACTGCCTTTGAACACAATACTGGCTTTACTTTCATTAGATACTGAAAAAGATTCGACCGCTTCGACTGCTGATTTTATTTTTGAAAATTTATTATTTTTGATATTAAAATAATACAGCTGGTTCTTATCCTGATCAGTCGTTCTTAATACCAGGTTTCCATTTTTTAGGACTTCAAATCCTCCAACAGCAGGATTAAATTTTTGCGACAAGGCTTTAATTGAGCCATCTTTTTTCATCAGGTAAAGCTGGCCATCGTAATTATTACCGACTGTGCCTTCGGCGAGATTTCTCCCTTTACCTTCTTTCAATTCTGGACCAGCAGTAAACACTATGCCATCTTTTGAATAAGCAGCGTTGGAAAAAGTTCTAAACTTTCCGATCATTTTTTCTGTGCTGGTTTTCAAATCTAACTCAAAAACTTCCGAAAGCGAATGAGGTGGTTTTTTGTAGTCCACTGGACTGCGATAAAACAACAAACGTCGCTCTTTTGGATCAACATCGAGCAAGAAGCTACTCAATTTATTCTGGGTTACTTGCTGGATGAATCCTGATGAAATATCAAGCAAATAAATTTGTGAGTTTCCTCGCCAGTAACTCCAACGATCTTGTAACGCCCGATATTTTTTGGTGAATTCATGGGGCTTTTTTTCTGCTTTATGCCAAGACAAAACCAGTGTTGAATCATCTAACCAACTTAAACCGTTGACGCCTTTCAGATCTTCAGAAACTTTATTGAGTTGGAAATTTTCTCGATTTAATAGATAGATGTCATTCTCATGAGTGTAGGCGAGATATTGATTGTCCTCACTCCAACTCGATGCACGCGGTGACATTCCTTGCCAGCGGTATAGCACTTCCATTGACTTTGGATTTACCAGTTCAGTCACTGCCTGCGCCTTATCTGCTGTCGCAGAAGTATAGTGGCGCTTGGTCCAAAGTAATTGCTTGCCGTCAGGTGAAAGGCTAAGGTTGGACACTGTTTCACTATCGTACAGCCGCTCAGGATCAAGCCGCACAAGGCCCGAATCATCGGAGAAAGTGACTGAGTGCTGCTCGGCTTCACTGCTCCAATCGAATGTGACTTTTTTCCAGTCTTCGATTCCTTGCGCCATAATTAATAATCGATAATCTCCATTGAGCAATGTGATATCAAAAGAGCCATTACCAGAAACACTTTTTCCATTAACAAAAACAGAGGTTTTCTCTATCCCTTCAATTTTTAATTTACCTTGAGTAAAACGATCAGTCTTCATGCCAATACGAAACACGCGAACGGCGTCAGGATTAGCTTCGTCAATTTTATCCATCGACCGCCAATTTTTTTTATCACCAAATATACTGATATCCTGACCGCTATCTAACGACTCAGAAATAGAGTGAACGAGGTTTTGCTTAACGACTTTGCTAAAATCATTTTTTGTTAATGTCACAGCGTTCGATTTTTCTAAGGAGTCAAGCACCTGTATTTTTTGTCGCTCAATTGGTGCTGCTTGCGCCAAAGAAGCAAGCATGGAAATGGCCACTAAAGTGGACGTTAATTTATCTTTCATTTTATTTTTTCCAGATAGTGTTTTAAATTGAATAATCGCGCAAATCAGATTAGCACCAGGCTTTGATTGCTAGTTATTATTTATTTTCTAATTTTTTATTGATTCCTAATCTTAACCAAGCTGATTAAGGCTAGCCAACCTGTTGACTCACAGGTTGATTCGCATTTTTAAGTTGGTCCGAATGGGTCCCCATTTGTAACAGGCTCGGCAAAAATATTAATGTAAAAAAGGTACTCACGCTCATGCCGCCGACGATAACAGCCGCAATACCACGATAAAGTTCAGCGCCCGCACCAGGTACTAACAACAAGGGTAACATGCCGCATATGCTGGTAAGTGTGCTCATCAAAATGGGTCTGAGTCTTAACCTGACAGCCTGCCTCACAGCGTCAGAACGTGAAAGCCCATCGGCCTCGCTCATTCGTGTTTGATAGACTAATAATATGGCGTTGTTAACCACCAGGCCCAACAAAATAACACCGCCAATCATGGTTAACAAATCCAACGGTTGGAAAATCACCAGGTTCATTAGCTTCAGCAATCCCAAACCGCCGACAATGGCCAAAGGTATCGTCAATACAACGATCAAACTGTCTCTAAAAGAACGGAATAAAGAGGCCATCAACAAAAACAAAATAGCCATCGCCAGAAAGAAACTCTGCGCCATATTGTAGAGTGCTTCGGTCAGCGCTTCGGCGGTTCCCCGATAGGCCACACTGCCATTGTCAGTGAGCTGCGATAGAATTGCCGGTTCGGCTTTTTGTTTTACGGTATCAATCGCTTCTTCCAGGCTCATATTATCGGGCGGCGTGACCTGCAATGTAATGGTTCTTTTACGATCCACACGACGAATGGAACTCGGCCCGGCTGTGCGCACAATTTCGACTAGTTCTCCAACCGGTTGTACGCCGGCTTCCGGCGTAAAAAGTGGAATCGATGCTAACTGTTCAGGCGAGCTCCAGTCTTCTGCTCGAAGGAAAACATTAAGACGTTTCTGCCCGTTAAAGAAATCACCCACATAAAGCCCTGTACCCAGCGATCGGGAAATTGCCGATACTTGCTGCCGCGTCCAACCCGCTTCTGCCACCCTACGTTCAATCGGGATCATGCGTAATTCTGGTTCGGCCAGGGTAAGTCCGGGGGTTGGTCTAATTTGTGCGCCGGGCAATGCCTGACTGACGACACCATATCCAACTCGGGCGGCCTGCAACAGCTCATCAACCTGGTTTCCCTGGATATCAATATCAATACGACGCCCACCACTTAAATTTTGAAATAGCTGAGATTGCGAAGCAAACGCCATCGTGTCCGGAAAGCCTGCAAGAAATTCAGTGTTAATAATCTGGATAATCTGGTGAATATCATTAGCGTCTTCGGCACGCCCTCCCATAAATCCAAAATTACCGAAGAACCCCATCCAGGTATGCTTAATTTTGGGGAGCTTTTCGCCTTTCAGGTATGGCATGATGCGCCGGTTAATTTCATCGCTCATTTCAAAGCGCGCGGCGGGATAACTTTGACCCGGCGGCGGTAAAATAAATGCCTGAAATGAATTTTGATTGCCTTTAGGTAAGTAATCCACTTTGGGGAATAGTAGCCAGCTTCCAGCGAGTGAGAATGTCATCAATCCTAATACCCAGGCAACGCGTTTTGCAGGCGAGCTAGTAATACTCATCACACCACGAGTCACCCGATCCCACCAGTGAGCATGAGGATCTTCTTCGGAAACTTGAGTGAGTAACTTACGTGCGGCGGCTGGTAATACGGTTACCGCAATTAACAATGAGGCAACTATTGCCACTGCAATGGTAATCGCAAGATCGGCAAATAACTGACCGGAGACTTCTTCAAGGAATGCAATGGGTAGAAAAATCGCAACTGTCGTCGCGGTTGAAGCGAGCAGTGCGCCCCAAACTTGAGTGGCGCCTTTAAATGAAGCTCGCTCTGAATCTTCACCTTTTTCCCGCAAGCGAACGATGTTTTCCAACACAACAATCGCGGCATCTAATACCATGCCGATCGCAAAGGCTAGACCTGCCATGGATATGATGTTGAGGGATCGACCACTGGCGTACATAACGATAAAGGTAATAATAATCGAAATGGGGATCGCGACCGCGACAATCAGCGTCGCTCTGAATTTGCGTAAAAACCACCATAAAACGCTGATCGCCAACAACACGCCGATCAGAAGATTATTCTGCACCAAAGTCATTGATCGGCCGATGTAAATAGTCTCATCGTACATTTGAATGAGCTCTAGACCTTCTCTTTTTAGCGGCCCTTCATTCAGTTCCTGCAATGCCTCCTGCAACCCTTCCATGGTTTGCATCACATTCACTCCCTGCTCCGCCTGCGCATTAAGCGCAATCGCAGGGACGCCATCTAGCGTTAAAATGCCAACGCGATCCTGAAACGTCATTTCAACTTTGGCAACGTCTCCAAGCAGTACGGGTCGACCATCTCGCCACTCAAGAACCATCTCTTGCAACTGTTTTGTGCCGTATTTACCAGAGAAACGTAGCGTATATTTGCGGCGTCCGATCTCATTGAATCCGCCTGACACATCGTTGTTGTTACTTAATGTCGCCGCCAGCGCGGGAATATTGAGCCCTAATGCCGCCGCTTTATAAGGGTTAAACGTGATCCTTAATTCGCTTGGCAATCCGCCGAACGCGTTGGTTTGAGAAATGCCTTGCACCCGCTCGAGTCGCGTTTGCACCACTTCTTCAACATAATCCTGGTAACCGGCGATATCCCGATCATTACCGGCTGTTGGGCGCAGCGCAAACCAGGCAATTGCAGTGAAAGTACTGTTACCGCCGACGGCGATAACCGGCTCGGTGGCATCGGGCGGATAGCTGGGGACCTGGTTAAGAGCGTTCATTACATCGATCAAAGCCCGTTCAAGGTTAATGCCGGTGCGATACCTTAGGGTAATACTGCCGTTTCCCTGGCTGGCACTCGACTCTAATGAGGCTAAACCTTGCAATCCTTTGAGCACATCCTCTTGACGCTCAATAATTTCCGCTTCCATTTCTTCCGGCGCGGCAGCGCGCCAATTAGTCGAGATGGTAATCATCGGCTGACTGATATCCGGCGTTAATTGAACCGGCAACTTAGATAAACTGATAACACCAAAAAGCACCGCCAATAATATCGCGACGACAACCGCCGTAGGATTTTTTAAAGAGGCAGCCGTAAGTGTCATTGTTTTCCCGAGATTAAGTTCTGATTGCTTTCTTTAACCGAAACCGCCTGGCCATTGCGCAGGCGTTCCGCACCTCTCACGATAACACGGTCGCCCGGTGCAACATTTCCGATGATCTCTACCATCTCCCCCGCACCTATGCCGATAGACACCTTAACTTCTTCTGCTTTATTTTCGCCATTCACTTTGAAAATGCTGGCACCTTCGCGGCGTAAAACTAATGCATCTCTTGGTACCGCTAACACTTCTTTGGATTCTCCATTAGCTACTGCAACTTTAATATTGAGCCCTACCGGCCATTTAAAGTCGCTCATATCAAGACGAACTTCCATTAAATGAGAACGACTATTCGCAACAGGGACTAGTACTTTTATGGGGGCAACACCGTTACCCAAGGGTGATTCCACTGCCAGCGTTTCAGCATTGGTTAAGAAACGATAGGCAGTTAACGGCGCAAATATTGAAGCTTCCAGATTTTCTGTTTCAACTAACCGAACAATCGCCGTCCCATTGTTGACGTATTCGCCCTGACTACTTAACCGTTCGGCTACAATACCGTCAAACGGCGCCCTTAATTGAGTATATTCCAAATTTTGTTCCGTTTGAGCCAGACGCGCTTTCGCTGCCGCCAGATCACCACGAGCAACGTCCCGCTGGGATATGGTTTCGTCAAGATCAGTAATTGCAGACAGGTTTCTTTTAGCCAATGTCGATTTTCGTTTAACTTCAGATTCGAGGTAGTCTAGTCGCGATTTTGCGTTTTCAACGCTAGCAACATTTTCTCGTTTTTGTAGCTGCAAAGTTTTATCATCAATTCTGGCAATAATATCGCCTTTTTTAACTCTGGCACCAAGCTCCACCAAACTTTTCAGGCGACCCGAGACTTCCGCTGCAATTTGTGAATTATTGGGACTAACAACAGTTCCGGAAACCCAGGCAACCGGCGACAATGATTGAGTTTCTGCGGAAATAACATTGACGCTAGGTGCGGGGAATCCCTGTGCATTTGCCGATAACTGGAATAAACCCGCTATCAAGGCAAAACATACGGTTAACAGTTTATTTATTTTCATTAGTCAATCAGGTATCAAAGTTGACGATTGGCACTCAATCGTTCAAAGCGTATTTTGTAGCACCGTCGGCTCACGCGACAGCCTCATTAATCTACAGTGTGTAAAAGCGATAATATGTAATTGTAAGACATACTTAATAATAAGACCTGTTGAACGCTTTCGCACGATAAAATTAGCTCAATCCTATCGAAAAAACGATTATCATTTTCAAATGTCTTAAGAACAAAACAGATTTAAAATGATTGATTTTCACAATCTTACCTAATCTCTCGCCTGGATAAAAATTGAGACTAGGGATTTTTGTTACAAAAAGTGACCAGTTACGCTATGTTTACAAAGTCCACAGCAGGTTTATAAAACCCACGACAGCTTTATGAAATTCACACTATCTTTAGTCATGCTCACGCGATCTTGACGATGACCTCTTTCGCCAGGCAAAACACACTTAAAACAAAAATGAACCTTTTCTATTTCTCATTCGTCTTTTCAGTAACGAAACACTAGAGACAACTTAATGCAGCAAGCCAAAGAAGATTTACTGGTTATGGCGATGCAAAATGGCAATCAAAAAGCCTTTCGAGTGATTTACCAGCGCTATCAAAAACCATTATTACGGTTTGCGTTTAAACTTTGTAGCGACCAGGAACTGGCAACAGATGCGTCGCAGGAAACCTGGATTAAGTGCTCTAACAGTATTCATAAGCTAAGAGATCCTCGCGCTTTTAGAAGTTGGCTTTATAAAATTTTACGCTGGAAAATCGGCGATTTAATCAGGCAAAAAATTCGGTTTGATGAAAATTTCGAGACACTAAAGGAAGGAATCAATGATTGTCCACAGGACGGCGAACCCGAAGATACGAGTGAGCTGACTTTGGCGATTAATCGGCTTCCTTCTTTGGAAAAGCAAATTATCCATTTGTTTTACCTTGACGAAATGAAATTGGCCGAAGTCGCGGCAATACTGGAAATTCCGATTGGAACCGTTAAATCTCGCTTAAATAGAGCGAGAAAAATGCTGAAACAGAAGTTTGAATTAACTGGGAGATAGTACCATGAGTTTTGACGAAAGAATGAAACGAGAATTGGAAAAAGAAGCACATGATATCGATGAAATTCTCGCTGAAGATCAAGGGCTGTTCGATATGCTATTTGCTTCATTTAAAGGTGGTATGCGCCGCTGGCTGATTATTGTCAATATTTTAACGATTGTAGCCTCTATTTTCATGGTTTGGTGTGGGTACGAGTTCTTTGTCGCTACCGAAATACAAGAGCAGGTTTTCTGGGGCGTGTGTGTATTGATTCTGCTTAATATGCAAATAGGTCTGAAACAATGGTTATGGATGGAAGTGAATCGAAATTCGGTCATGCGTGAAATAAAACGGGTTGAACTTGTTATTGGTAATCTGGCGTCAAAGTTGAGCCAATAGTCACAATATCAAAAAACAAATTTTCACTAAATTATTGCATGGGTACTGCAATTGTACCCATGAAAATTTCAACTTAACTCTGTCGTTCAAAATTTATTGTTATCGAAAACTCACCAATCATATTGCGAGTGATCGCTAAGCCTCCCATAAAAATCGGCAAAAGCATTGCTAAAGACTCAAATGAAAATATTCGTCGGTATCCTTTAAACTCGATAAACACAGCCGACATTACAATAATGTCAACAATGATCAAAATTGATGCATACTTTGCCTTAGTCGTTCGATAAAGATTTCTCGGTAATGACAGGAAAAGTCCTAAGCATCCACATATCGCACAAAAGTAGCCTAAGTATCCCCACCATTCTGCCATCTTGTGCAAAAACATCGTGATTAAAACGACCCAACCGAGCGCAGGCAGAAAACCAAATAAAAATATGCATACTGACAGTTTCGATAGTTTGGTCATGTTTTTACTTTACGGACACTGCATATTTTATTTGGTCGTCAGCGATAATCGAGTTGATTTTGTTAAATTAAAATTCTGCAATTATTCTGTGTTTAGGCCCAAGTTAATGCGCCTGCTCCCAGTTTTCGCCCACACCAACATCAACTATCAAAGGCACACTCAACTCAACCGCATTGGCCATAATCTGGTTAATTTTATTGGAATATTCTTCAACCTTATCCTCGGCGACTTCAAACACGAGTTCATCGTGAACCTGCATCACCATATGACAATCAGGCTTTTCTGCATCTAACCATTTTTGGGTTTCGATCATAGCCAGCTTGATAATATCCGCAGCGCTTCCCTGCATTGGCGCATTAATCGCAGTACGTTCCGCAGCCTGACGATGCATACCATTAGACGCATTAATTTGCGGTAAATAAAGGCGTCGGCCAAATAAAGTTTCGACATAACCCAGTTCTTTAGCCTTGGCTTTTGTCGATTCCATATAATCACTCACGCCAGGATAACGGGCAAAGTATGTGTCGATATAATGCGCCGCTTCATCGTTGGTAATACCTAATTGTTTGGCTAAACCAAAACGAGACATACCATAAATAAGACCGAAGTTGACTGCTTTAGCATGGCGTCGATGCTCCGAAGTGACTTCATCGAGTTCAACCCCAAAAACTTCAGCAGCGGTGGCTTTATGAATATCAAGATTATCAGCAAAAGCACGCACCAGATTCTCATCTTGTGACAAATGCGCCATGATTCTTAATTCGATTTGCGAGTAGTCAGCGGCAACAACTTTGTAGCCTGATGGGGCAATAAAGGCTTCGCGAATTTTACGCCCTTCTTCTGTTTTCACCGGAATATTTTGCAAGTTCGGATCGGCAGAAGATAAACGGCCAGTCGCCGCCACCGCCTGATGATAAGAAGTGTGCACTCGACCGGTTCTGGGTTGAACCATTAACGGTAATTTATCAGAGTAAGTTGACTTCAACTTGGTTAGACCACGGTATTCCATGATGACTTTAGGTAAGGGATAGTCAAGAGCCAATTTTGCTAACACATCTTCAGCAGTCGAGGGTTGTTTTTTCGGCGTTTTTTTCAATACCGGCAATCCCTGTTTTTCAAACAGAATTTCTTGAAGCTGTTTTGGCGATCCTAAATTAAAAGGTTGCCCGGCAAGCTCGTGGGCTTTTTTCTCTAGTTCAATTATCCTTTTTCCAAATTCGTTACTTTTTTGCTTTAAAAAGTCGCCGTCAATCAAAACACCTTGCCGTTCCATTTTTGATAACACGTTTATCAGCGGTACTTCGATTTCATTGAAAATATTTTTAGGGCCTTCCTCTTTTTCCAGCGCGGGCCAAATTGACTGGTGAAGTTGTAAGGTAACATCAGCATCTTCGGCAGCATATTTGCTCGCGATGTCGAGATCGATTTGATCAAAGGTAACTTGTTTTTTCCCTTTACCTGCAATCTCTTCATAGTGGATACACTCATGCCCCAGGTATTTTTGTGATAGCGTATCCATATCGTGACGATTAGCCACGCTGTTCAAAGTGTATGATTCGAGCATGGTGTCGAACTTTACGCCTTGTAACTCAATACCGACTGCGGCAAAAATACTTTGATCGTACTTGATGTTCTGACCAATCTTTGCAATTTCAGGGTTTTCCAAAACCGGTTTCAACTGAGCGAGCGCCCATTCCTGATCGAGCTGTTGTGGTGCGCCCGGATATTGATGGATGAGCGGTAAATATGCGGCTTGTCCTTTATCTGTGGCAAATGAAATTCCGACGAGATCAGCCGCGATAATATTCAGATTGGTTGTTTCAGTATCCACCGCAAATAATCTGCTGGCTTCTAATTTGCTCACCCAGGATTTTAGTTGTGCTTCGGTCAGGATGGTTTCGTATTGGCTGCGATCAATACTACTTTCTACAGGTTTTGCTTCAGCTGAGTCTGCGTCTTTCTCGTTTGACTTTGCAGTACCCGCAGGTAACACAGGTTTTCCCGCTTTTACATCTTTAAGCCAGGTTTTAAATTCATATTCACTAAATAAGGTTTCCAGTTCCGCGGTGTCAGCTTCCCCGATATTCAACTCGTTCAGCTCAAGTGGTAATTCCACGTCCAGCTTAATCGTTGCCAACAAATAGGAAAGACGCGCATCTTCTTCATTAGCCAACATTTTTTCGCCCAGTTTTTTAGCACCGCGAATCGGTAAGTCAGCAATTTTTTCAATGTTCTGATAAATCTCATCGATACTACCAATCCCCTGTAGTAACCCGAGTGCCGTTTTTTCACCAACCCCGGCAACGCCAGGAATGTTATCTGCGGTGTCACCCATCAACGCAAGAAAATCGATGATCAGCTCGGGCGGAATACCAAACTTTTTGTTGACGCCTTCAACGTCTAAAAACTGATTGGTCATTGTATTAATCAGGCTAATATGAGGGTTAACCAGCTGAGCCATATCCTTATCACCGGTAGAAATAATCGTCTTTCTGCCGGCTTCGGTCGCATGGTGCGCCAAGGTACCAATCACATCATCGGCTTCAACGCCTTCAATTGAAATCAGGGGAAATCCCATGGCTTTGACAATTTGGTGTAATGGCGCGATCTGACTGCGAAGGTCATCGGGCATCGGTGGACGGTGTGCTTTGTACTCCGGGTAAAGATCGTTGCGAAAGGTTTTACCTTTGGCATCAAAAATAACTGCCATTTGTGTCGGTTGATATTGCTTATACAGGCTCTTCAACATATTAATTACGCCATAAATTGCCCCTGTTGGCTGACCGGCAGAGGTTGAGAAATTCATGGTGTGATACGCTCGGAACAAATAAGACGAACCGTCAACAAGAATAAGCGGAGTTTGGTTTTGCATAAGATCCTTCGTTTTTTTATTGGCAGTAATGACTGAGTTTTTTGTCGGGGCATTGAGTTTCGATGAATTCGTCTTGTCAGACCGAAATTCGATTGACCAACTACCCGCTAATCGTTAAGGTTTATTTCACTTGAAACAGGCAAGGTATTCTAACGCAGATTTGCTTTGCTGCCGACCGTAATCTTGACCCCTTGAGAAAAAGGTTTCACCAATGTTTCAAGTTAAACTGATTTATAAGAAAACCCGTTAACTATTTAAATATAAACAATAAATTCAATTTAGACCTTCTGTGGATAACTTCGTGAATAAAAGTGAACTCTTAATCGAGCACAAACATTCATCGATCTTCAGCCTGGTTCAGAAAAAACAAATAAAAATATTATTTTACAACGACTTACATGCAAATTTATTTTTTATCCGAAAACATTCGTGCCCTGTGGATAAGTGAAATTGGTATGTGAATAACCAAAAACGAGCGGATTGGCAAAAATTAAAACAACATGAAAAGTCTGTTATCAAAAATCTTCTATCAACTCAGTAATATCACCGTGATAACCGGTCAACTGGTAAGCTGGTTAACGGTTGCGATGGTGGTTTTGCTTACCTTGAACATTCTGGCGAGCTGGCTGTTTAAAAGTAGTTCTATTCTGGTCAGTGAGTCAATTACCTGGATGCATAGCGCCAACTTTTTGTTGGCGGCCGCCTACACGCTGAATCGCAATGAACATGTCCGGGTCGATATTTTTTACGCCAAAATGTCAGTGCGAGCAAAAGCTCTGGTGGATCTTCTTGGCACTCTGTTGTTACTGCTCCCTGTTTCCCTGTTTATCATCTGGGCCAGTTGGTCTTATGTTTCACTCAGTTGGCGAATCGGAGAAGTTTCCGCCGAAGCCGGCGGCATGCCCGCTACCTATATTCTGAAAGGTTTTCTGATTGTGATGCCGCTGTTACTGGTTTTAGAAGGCATCAGTCAGTTGTATCGCAACTTCTGCCTGTTCACGGGCGAAAATAACATCCAAGATAAAACAGGAGTTCAATAATGGAGTGGTTGGCATTATTGATGTTTATTTGTGTCTGCCTGGTATTACTGGCAGGTTATCCCGTGGCATTTTCACTCGCCGGCACAGCCCTCATTTTCGCTGCTATCGGGGTGGCCACCGGCGATTTGCATCCAGCGCTGCTCAAGTCGGCATTTAGTCGTTTATTTGGAATTATGCAAAATCCAACGCTGATCGCAGTTCCCTTATTTGTGTTTATGGGTGTGATGTTGGAAAAAGCCAAAATTGCCGAAAAGCTGCTCACAGGCATGGCCGGATTATTTGCCGGCACTCCGGGCGGATTAGCAATATCAGTAGTACTTGTCGGCGCATTACTTGCCGCCAGCACAGGCATTGTCGGCGCCACCGTTGTCACTATGGGATTACTCTCATTGCCGGTAATGCTCAAGTCAAATTATTCAACGCCTTTATCAACCGGTGTTATTTGTGCATCGGGTACTTTAGGCCAGATTATTCCACCTTCTATTGTGTTGGTCTTGCTCGGTGATGTCATTGCCAGCGCCAACCGTGATGCAGGAATCGGCGGCGACCCTGTTTCAGTTGGGGATCTATTCGCCGGGGCAATGTTACCCGGAATACTACTGGTCGTTTTATATATTATTTACATCGCAATATATGCTCGCGTAAAACCCGACGATGCACCAGCAGTTGCCAAGGGCATCAAACAACTCAGTGAACTTCAAGAAAATACCAGTCAAAGTGAAACGATGGAAAGTTCATCAGCGCCTGCTTCAACCAATGGATTCGAGTTGAGTTCGCTTTTGCTACCACTAATTTTAATTCTGCTCGTTCTCGGCTCAATTCTCGCAGGCATCGCAACCCCAAGCGAAGCGGCGGCCCTGGGTGCTATCGGCGCGACACTATTGGCGATTTATTACCGCGAATTTTCTTTAGAAAGACTGAAGCAGGTTGTTCGTTCAACCACTAAAACTTCCAGTATGGTGTTTATGATATTGATTGGCGCTTCAATTTTTTCGCTGGTTTTCCGTGCGTTTGAAGGAGATGATGCCATCCGAGAAATATTGAGCGGTTTACCCGGCGGCGTATTCGGTGCGATGGTAGTCGTGATGTTGAGTATGTTTCTACTGGGTTTCATTCTCGATTTTATTGAAATTGTTTTCGTTGTCGTGCCGCTAACCGCACCAGCTCTACTCGCCATGGGCGTTGATCCGATTTGGCTGGGAATTATGATTGCCGTCAACTTACAAACCTCTTTTCTAACCCCACCGTTTGGTTTTGCACTATTTTATCTGCGGGGCGTTACGCCGCCCGATATTGCCACAGCTGAAATCTATCGTGGCGTTTTACCTTTTATTTTCATCCAGATGGCTGTGTTAATTATCATGGCCGTCTGGCCGGAAATTGTGACCTGGCTTCCTTCAATAATCTACAAATGAGATTAATCCTGAAATATTCTGATTTAATATTTTTATTATCTATAATTGAGTAATAAACCACTTGCTTTCGGCAATTTTTAACGAAAGCAAGTTCGTTGTTTTTATCATCTACAAGGTGCGGATTGTTAATCTGCCAAAGGAAATATTACTCGACTAAATTACAATAATTGTTATTAAATTAATTCAGAAGGTAATCTAGAATCTCATGGACGACAGCCATAAGACCTCATCACTACTTAATATTGCAAACATACTCATCATCGTTGCGGCACTGTTCTGCGTTTATTTCGAATTGACTGGATTATCGATGGGATTAATTATCGCTATTGGTTTCATCCAGTTTTTATCTCGCCCCAAGGTTGAGCCAACGATTGAGCTAGATGACACCACGAAAAATGACGAAGCCACTTCACAACAGGCACACGAACAATTAATTCAATCGGTGTCTGACTTACTTTTAAAGTGGCGCAGCCAGGTAAAATTGGCGGTGAGCCAATCCGACGAAGCCATTGATGCCCTGGCAAAAGAGTTTGCGAGAATTACCGACGATATTGCGATTACCGTTGATATTACAGGCTCGTCTAAAGAAAGTGGCCAGCGTTTTTCCTCTCTAAGCTCAGTACAACAATCTTCAGATGTGATAAAAAACGAATTAGAAAATCTCAAGGATACTTTATTAAACATTGCCCAGGTAGAGAAAAGCTCGCTGAAGGAAATCAACAACCTGTCTGGATTTATGATTGAGTTAACCAAAATGGCCGGTGAGGTCGAGGTGCTCGCCGAGCAAACCAACTTACTGGCATTAAACGCTGCAATAGAAGCTGCGCGCGCCGGTGAAGAGGGGCGTGGCTTTGCGGTAGTCGCTGACGAAGTGAGAAATTTAGCGAATCAATCGAAGGGAACCGGTGAAAATATTCGCAAGAAAATTGATGTCATTGGTGACTCAGTCAAAACGATTCTTGATTCAGCAACCCACTCATCTGAAGCCGAACGAGAGATGGCGAACAAAGCCAGCGATGTTATTCGCGAAGTTATTTCTCAACACAAATTTACCACTTATACGCTCGCGGAATCAGATAAATTATTGGTTAATATGAGTGAACAGGTTCAGCAAGAGATTTCGAAAGTTATTGTGGAATTACAGTTTCAAGATCGAATCAGCCAGTTATTGCGTAATGTTGAAGAAAGTTTGGCGGACACTCATCAAGTGATCGAACAAAGTGCTCAATTAGATGCCGAAAATCAGTTAAAAAGCTTTTCTCAGTTGCATTTTAAAACAGAGCGTTCTCAATCGCTTGCCGATGAAAATAGGACGTCTCAACTCAAACCCCAGGGCCAATCGGGACAAGTTACACCAACACGCCAAAATGACCCCGAAGTTGAAATATTTTAGCCAGCGCAAATATTCAAGATAAGTCACCAACGCTCGCCCGAATTCAAACTTAGAATCCAGGCAATTTGATAGATACTACAAACTTTGGCTGACAACCTTCCAGGCATTCGCTTTTTGTTTAAAATCTTTATACGAGGCGTAAATACGTTTCGAGAGCTCATTGGCCTGGCCTTGCTCCTCAACCAACTTTTCAGAAATACTCTCTAAATGATCTAATACTTCCTGAGGCAATCGTTTCACCTGAACACCATGTTTTTCCACCAGAATATTCAATGCTTGATTATTCTTCTCAGTATACTCAGCCAACATATCCAGATTGGCGATCAGGCAAGCTGTTTTTACAATTTCCTGCAGGTCCTGTGGCAGCGATTCAAGCGCCTGCTTATTCACGATTGCTTCAAGGGTTGTTCCCGGCTCTTGCCAACCTGGGTAATAATAATATTTGGCTGCTTTATAAAATCCAAAAGCTAAATCGTTATACGGACCGACAAATTCAGCCGCGTCAATTCGTCCAAGCTCTAGCGCAGAAAAAATTTCGCCGCCGGCAATCAATTCTGGATTTCCGCCTGCGCGCTTTAAGACTTCACCACCCAAACCGGGGATACGCATTTTCAGCCCTTTCAGATCATCAATACTATTGATTTCCTTATTAAACCAGCCAGCCATTTGCACATCAGTGTTTCCAGCAGGCATGGGCACCAGGTTAAAAGGCGCATACAATTCCTGCCATAGTTCAAGACCGCCGCCTTTTAACAACCAGCCGTTCATTTCCTGGGCATTTAACCCAAATGGCACAGAGCTGAAAAAAGATGCTGCCGGTAATTTTCCCTTCCAATAGTAAGCTGCACCATGGCCCATTTGCACGCTACCCGATGACACTTCATCAAAAACCTGTAGTGCGGGCACTAACTCACCGGCCCCAAAAACTTTTACCTTCAACCTGCCATTACTAAGCTCACCGATTAAGCTTGCTAAATGCTCTGCGCCAGTACCTAGCCCTTGAAACCCGGGTGGCCAGGTTGTGACCATATTCCATTTAATGGTTTCTTGCTGTGCCGAAGCACCGGCAGAGTCGCCACACTCCTGTTTTTGCCCACAAGCACCCAATAAAGTTGCGGCACCGGCAGCAGCAATAAAATTTCTTCTTTTCATTGTTTTATTCCACCTAAATTTTCTGTCCAGATTATGCTTACTTGATTACTCTAACCTGAATGGCTGTTCTTATCCCGAACTCAGGTTACTCTATTTATCGCATAAAAAAAGCCCTCAATGAGGGCTTTAAAATCCTATTAACAGGTGCGCTTATTTGA
This sequence comes from Aliikangiella coralliicola, assembly GCF_007004725.1. GTDB lineage: Bacteria > Pseudomonadota > Gammaproteobacteria > Enterobacterales > Kangiellaceae > Aliikangiella > Aliikangiella coralliicola. The sequence goes on from NZ_ML660162.1 coordinate 254,007, forward strand.
CGTGTTTACCGCCGTCCCAGCCACCTTGACTTAAAACACGCTTGCCCATTGCGTTTGGAGATTCTTCTAAATCTGTCGCCATCGAGTCATTCCAACGATTCAGGAACCCATATAAACAGACCGCGCCCAAAATTTCAACGATTTGATTCTCACTCCAATGTTCACGCATTTGCGCAAAGAGTTCTGGCGTTACGCCGTTAGGGACTGAACCCGCGGCCAAAGCAAAATCCAAGGCAACCCTTTCTGCCTCACTGTAAAACTCGCTGGTTTTATACTCCCAGATAGCGTCCAGTTTTTCTTGCGAAACGCCGTGGATATTAGCTGCAATTAACGAGTGTGCTTCACAATACTGACATCCCGCCGCTCGACTGGAGAAATGAGCAATCAAGCGCATAAAACCAAGATCAACCGCACCGTCATCCGACATTACAGCTTTGGTCAAAACACCGAAAGCCTTTACCATTTCAGGCTTACGTTGCATTGTCAGTAAGCTGTTAGGCACAAAGCCCAGAATTTTTTCGAATATTGCAAAGTCGTCAGCCAATTCAGGCGTGGTAGATTTATCCAGGGGTTGCATATGTGCCATTAGTTAGTTCCTCAATTGAGATATTTGATGCATATGCAATAGATAATACGTTTTCGTCAGCGGATATGCAACGATTGAGAGGGATTAATAGTTGTGAATATTGACTCGTCTATTGGTGACGGGTTAATAATGGGGCTCTTTGGTGGCCCGAGCAAACATATGCTAACCATTTCCAAACTCGCCAGACGATTTAAGATTTCACGAGCGACGCTTCTTTACTATGAAAAGGAAGGCTTGTTAACGCCCGCCTCTCGTACTGAAAATGGGTATCGTTGGTATGGGGAAAAGGAAATATCCAATCTGGAGACTATTCTCAACTACCGCTCTTTCGGGATATCAATTCCTGACATCAAACATTTGTTGATAAACTCTGAGAAAAGTAGGCAAAAAACAATACTGACCAGGCAGTTCGATCACCTTGGCGAAGAAATTCAAAAACTCAGGCAACAACAATTGGCAATCGTCAACTTTCTCGGTGATCCCGAAACGCTTAAACAACAAAATATGACTAAAGAAAAATGGACCGATATTATGCGAATGTCAGGAATGAATGATGAAGATATGCGCAACTGGCATAGACAGTTTGAAAAACTAGAACCGGCTGCTCATCAAGAATTCCTGGAATCGCTACAAATAAGCACAAAAGAAATTAAAGTGATTAGAACATGGTCTAAAGCCTGAAATTCAAGATAAAACTTTGCCGTCAATTGACGGTGAAGGGATATAATCACTCTCTCCACTTGAATCTTACAAAATCAACTTCGAAAAGGACTCATTCATTGTACCAATTATACTACTATCCGCTTAACGCGAGCATGGCGCCTCACTTTGTCCTGGAAGAATTAGGTGTCGATTTTGAATTGTTATTAGTTGATAGAAAGTCGAATGCGCAGAAATCCGCAGACTATATGGCGCTGAACCCGACGGGACGAATTCCCACTTTGGTTGATGGCGATCTGATTTTATTTGAGAGCCCGGCGATCTGTATCTATCTGGCGGAAAAACATCCTGAGTCTCATCTGATCCCAAAACAGGGCAGCGCTGAGCGTGCACTTTTTTTTCAGTGGATGATGTATTTGACCAATACCCTTCAAGCGGAACTTATGTTGTATTTTTATCCTCAAAGACACACTAACGCTGAAAATACGGCGACCCAGATCGCTGAAGCGCAAGAGCAGCGGATAACTGAAATATTCGCTTTGTTAGATAGTGAATTAAAAAATAGAGACTATCTGGTTGGCGATAACTTGACGGTCTGTGACCATTTTTTAATGATGCTTGCCGTGTGGGCCGATGAAATAAAAAAACCACCGCTACAATTTGAAAACTTATCACGTTACCTTAAAAAACTCAGCCGAAGAAAGGCCATTAAGCACGTGTGTGAGAAAGAAAATTTATCGTTAGCCGAATATGCATAATACTGATGTTAACCCTCAGATTATTCTAGCTGAGGGTTAAAATAGCGACACAACGGCTAGTCTGTTCTTGCACGGCGCATTTTATACCCGTGAATTTCCGGTGAGTCTGGATCAAGCAATTCAAGCGCTTCAACCATTGCGGCAATCCCCGCTTTATTGGGCGCGTTAAAAAAGATGATTAAGCCATCGCCGCTATTTTGATAGCAATAAGCTAATGACACTGTCGACCAATCAGAGCCTCTGTGGCCAATGAGCCGATCATTTTCTAATTGTGCTACGCTCCAACCGAGTCCATAACCTAACTGAATTGGGCACAGCGCATCAGGTGCACCGCTACAGTCTATATCCTTTCTATCCACCTGAATGCTTTGAAGCGTATTTCGCTCATTTTTTAGCTGCTCCGTTAGCTTATTCCCTTGCATTGAAGCAATGAAGAATTTCGCGTAATCAGCGACGGTTATGACCATATCACCGGCTGCTGAGTATTCCGCTTCTTTTCTACAGTAGCCCTCAGGGTGACAGTAGTAACCGTAAAATTTTCCGTCCTTATCCAGCGGTTTTGCGATTCGTGCATAGTTTTTCTTGCGCACACTGATCGATACATCGTTGATCCCCATCGGCTCAAAAACAGTTGACTTAACGAGCGCTTCAAAGGGGACTCCTAACTTATTTTCTGCGTATTTTGCGACATATTGGAAGCCTTCCCCCGAGTAACCAAACTTAGTACCGGGCTCACTAACAAACTTTAACTTGTAATCGTTAGCAAAAAAGCGCCAGTTCATAAAACCACTGGTGTGAGTCAATGCCATTCGAGGAGTCAGTTTTTTAAGATCAGGATCGTATTTCAAATCAGGGTCGACCCAGTAAAGCGACATAGGCTCGTCCAGAGATATTTTTCCCGCCGACGCCAGCCGAAGTATTGTTTCGCTGGTCACCGTTTTAGTAATTGACGCAACATTGAATAGCGTATCAGCCGATGCCTTTACACCGGGCGATTGCTCACCAAAGTACCCTTGCCAGTCCACCGCGCCGTTTTTAATCACAGCAACGCCAATAGTGTTAATCTTGTGTTTGTCGAGTAATCTCTCAAAAGCGCTATCAAGTTCTAATGCGCGCGACTTGGAAACCGGTTCAATATCGACGACTTCAGCCCGAAAAAAAGCACAACTACTCAGTGCAATTAACACAATTAGAATGGATAAACTCTGACAAGATTTTCTTAACATATAAGTAAGTTCCTATTTTACTCGTACATCACCGCCTCTAAGTTAACGATAGCGAGGATTTCATCATAACTCCATTTACTCGATTGACATTGGTTTTATCACTCAATTTGCGATTGAGTTCACTTTGATTGGAGTTTCGGTGGGAATACTATCTGATGATCGACACCACAACCATTGTTTTACGATAGGCCGAGAAAATTAGCTAGCAGCAAATTGTTTAAAAATGATCGATTCTGTAATCCTTGGTTCACAACCCTCTTCGAGCAAGTAGCAACTACCAAAACTTGTGTATAACACTAACCTGATATTGATAGTGCTCATTCAGTAAAAAAATTAACAATTCCAGTAAAAATCAAGCTACGCATTTCCATCAAACCGACTAAGCTTAAAACTATTACTTTAATAACCACAGGTATTTATCAGGCTTAACTGTTGAATAATTGCAGATTTAACACACAGATCGCTAAGAAGCTATTCGGGTACAGCATTGTCTTATTCTTAAGTAGTTTTTTACTATTGAGTCCCACCCTTCAATCGCAACCGAATTCTTTGCCATTTCTACGACTTGGTGATAATCAGGGGTTGCCGAGCAACATCGTAATAACCATTATGCAAGATAGTTATGGCTATATCTGGTTTGGGACAGGCGCAGGACTAAGTCGGTTTAATGGATATCAGTTTACCAACTTTCAACATGACCCACAAAATCCGAATAGTTTACTCGCGAATAAAATCTGGGCGCTATATGAAGATGAGAAAGGAATACTCTGGATAGGCACGGAATTCGGAGGACTTAATCGCTACGATCCCAGCACTGGCCTGTTTTCCGCTTATATCCATGATCCCGAAAATCAACATTCCATCAGCCACAACTACGTGCGCGAAATTCATCCTGCCCCAAATGGTAAGTTATGGATAGGTACAAGTGGCGGCGGGCTCAATCTTTTCGATCCGCAAACAGGGCAATTTAAACATTACAAACACGATGCATCCAACCCGAACAGTTTATCGGGTAATTATATTCGCGCTTTAAAAACCGACGCTAAAGGCGGTCTCTGGATTGGCCTTAGTTCTAGCGGCCTGAATTACCTTTCTGCAGATGGTAAACACTTTAAACATTATCGGCATTTACCCGGCGGAACCAATCAAATCAGCTCTGATATGGTTCAAAATATTTTACTTACTTCAGAAAACGAACTCTATGTGGGAACCTGGAAAGCAGGCCTTAATCGACTCAACATCAGTTCTGGTAAATGGACTCATATCAAAAGTCAAAATGATGAATCGAGTGTATTTCATCAAACTGCGATAGTTTCATTGATCCAATCCAACACTGGCGAAATTTGGGCCGGAACTGCAGCCAGCGGACTTTATCAATTTGACCCACAAACCGATGCGTTGTCTCTTTATCAGAATAACTCAAGTGATATTCAAAGCCCGCCAAGCGGTAGCATTTTTGCACTAGCCCAAGATCGCCAAGGGCTAATCTGGCTCGGCTCCTGGGGAAACGGTGCGGCCGTTGCCAACCCTAAGGCCGCTCAAATTGTTCGCTATCGACATATCCCGGGCCAACCGTCAAGCCTTGCTAACGGGATTGTCGGTGGCGCAGTCATAGACTATAAGCAAACGCTCTGGGTTGGCGTGGAAGGCGGTGCTCTGAATGCCCTGGAAAAAAACACAGAACAGTTTGTTCGACTAAAGCATAATCCCGAAAACCCACAAAGCATCGGCGATAATGATGTGGTCGTTGTTTATCAGGATCCAGTTGAGAAGGAAATATTGTGGCTGGGCACTCGCTTTGGCGGCGTCACTCGTTTTAATCTGGATACCAATGAATTCCGGCATTACCAGCACCATGTAGACAGTCCAAATAGTTTAAGTGACAACCATGTTGTATCTATTTATCGCGATAGAAAAAACATCTTATGGGTTGGAACCACTAATGGCCTGAACCGAATAAATCTGACAGACAACAGCATCACCCAGTTTAGAGAAAACGCCGCTATTGAAGGTGCTCTGAAAAATGAATGGATTGGTGTCATTTTCGAAGATTCTCAAGATAATCTCTGGTTTGGCAGCGGTGCTGGCCTGGTTCGACTAGACCCGAGTACGATGAAATTTATTTCCTATCAACACGACATTAACAATCCCAACTCAATCAGCCATAACTTAGTCTGGGATATTATCGAAGATAAACAAAATCATTTGTGGATATCAACGGAACAAGGCATAAACCGTTTTCGAAATACGGCAGCATCACCGGCGGAAGCGCGCTTTGAGCGATTTGGTAATCAACAATTCGTTTCGATGTTACTCGATGGCACGAACAAAATATGGCTAAGCGCTCAACAAGGAATTTTCCAGTTTGACCCGGTGTCGGCTCAATTCAAACTTTTCGACGTTTCTGACGGCGCATTAGGCAGAAATTATTATCCCTCCAAGTTAAAAGATGAAAACGGGAATTTTTATTTTGGCGGCTACGATGGATTGATTCAATTTAACCCACTCACTTTAAGTCGAATTAACACCCAACCCGAAGTTCTTTTTTCAGAATTGGTTCTTTACAACCGCGTAGTCAGTACCGAAGACGAAACATCAATACTCAACCAGAGAATCGAAGATACTGCCCTTATCAGCATTCCTTATTCTGAATCAGTGTTTTCACTGCGATACTCAACCCTTGATTATTCATTAATGGACAAGGTGTTTTATCGCTACAAGTTGCACGGTTTCGATTCTCGTTGGACTGAAACCAATTTGAATAGTTTGACTTATACCAACCTCGATCCAGGAAACTACCAACTAGAAATACAGGCAATGGACAAAGACGGAAACTGGAGCAAGGAATCTACAAAATTAGATATCAATATTGCAAGGCCTCCCTGGAAAAGCTATTGGGCTTACGCGTTTTACTTGCTGAGTATTTTTGCAGTCATTCGCTATTACCTCAATTCTCAAAAACGACGACTTGCCTATGAAGCGCTAAAAAGAATGAGTTTGACCGATCAACTGACCGGTCTGAAAAACCGCTATTTTGTTGATCGACACATCCAGAGTGATGTCGAAAGTTGCTTACGTAAATATCAAAATCAATCGCTGGAAGGCGAGCACCAATTTATTAAAAACTCTGACCTGGTTTTTTTCCTCATAGACATTGATCATTTTAAACAGGTCAATGATCAATATGGACATTCAGCTGGCGATCTGGTTTTAAAACAAATGCGAAAGCGCCTTGAAAATGTTTTTCGAAAATCGGATTACCTGGTTCGATGGGGAGGCGAAGAGTTTCTAGTTATCGCACGTAATACATCGAGGGAAAAAGCCGCCATAATCGCGGAACGCTTTAGACAGGTTGTCGCTATGCAAAACTTTATGATCTCTGATAAAAAAAGTTTGCCGCTCACCTGTTCGTTGGGCTTTGTTCCTTTTCCACTTATTCCATCGTCACCGTCGTTGATCAGTTGGACCAAAACGCTCGACCTGGCAGATCATTGTTTATATGCGGCCAAACGAGCAAAACGAAATGCGTGGGTTGGAATAACAGAATTTAAGTCCGCCGACTCAGCTGATTTATCATTTTCCTTGCTCAGGCATCATACCGCACAATTAATTGAAAACAGGACGCTAAAAATAGTGACCTCAGTACCTGACAATGAGTTAATTATCTGGGATTGATTTTCGATAAATAACCAATAGGAAAAGCTAATGTTGTTTTGGCTTACGGTAGTGTTGAATCAATTCTAATGAATGCATAACTCCCTGCTTAATATATTCCATTTCTTCCAGTTGTCTCTCAGAAAAGGCAGTATCCATCATAAGCTCGCTCATGCTAACCAAAACATCATCAAGTGAATGAGTTAATTCATCTTCGATAGTTACTTGATTATCTTCATGGAGCAGAATTTTTTCTGCTTTCATTTTCTTAGCTTCAAAGACTGGCTCATATTCAACCGCACTCTTGCGATAAAAAAATTGGCTGAGATATAGCTCAATATTTTCCTTCATCAACTTTAGAAACTGCTGAACTTTCTGATTGAAATGAACTTCTTTGCAGTCAAGAATGCAAATAGTGCCAAAGCGGCTTCCGTCAGGCCAATTCACCGGCTCACCTAAATAAGCAATCATACCAAGTTCGATATCGGGATTAGAATCCCAGTCGGGATCTTTCAAAGCATTAGGCACAAGCAACTGACTGTTGGTATCCATGACCATTTCACAGTAAAGGCGAGATTCCAGTTTTGCCAGTTCACCGACGCGGTACGGGTTGCCTTCTGAATCACTCGATACATAAACCTCAATATCATTTTGTAAAACACGCATAATCAGGCAGGCGGGAACATTCGCGATGTCCGCAATGATATCGACAGTTTGTTGCCAGATATCTTTTATTTCCGTTGGTACTTCATAGTGGGTCAGCTCGATCACCGGTGAAAACTCCATCTCTACCAGCCAATTGACTCTATTAAAGATAGCATATTCGGAAATTACATTCATCGCTACCATGTGTTTTTAACCTGCCCGGCTAAGAAATTTACCTGGTTAAGATTTGTTAAGCGTGTAGTCAGTGTTTATTTCTTCTTTAATTGCGTATAGTTTTTCAAGAAGTGGACGAATTTTTTCTTCTACGAGATTATTTTTCAACCAAACTCCCAAAAATAAAGACACAACAACAAAAACAAAATAAAGAGATAAATAAATATTCGGATACCAGCTCCCTGATAAACTATATTGAAGTCCCCAGAAAAATAACACACCAATTATCGCTGCAGGCGCTAATGACCATGTGTTCGCGCTGGACCATAGTCTATTTTGCTTTTCCAATTTTTCAATTTCCTTATCCACGCGAGATGTCAGTGTCCAGCTTAAGGAATCATCGACTTTTATTGCAAAATACAACTTAAGCGGAACAAATAGGCAATAAATCGCCATTAAAAATAACCCCAGGTACATCATAAAGTTGAGTTTCGGCTCAAAATTTGACGCGAGTTCTGGCAGGAGTTCTTTGACAATTAGTGGGTAAATATAGGGCCCGGATACCATTGCAACAATAACCATGATAAAAGCAAATACTGCAACTAATGTCTCGATAAGAAAATTTCTTTTTATCGACCGTTCAAATTTACTCACTTTAGTTTTTAACTCACTAAATGATAAGGGGTTCTTAATTTTCATTGTTTGTTTTTCCTTTTCTATCGCTTTTTTTAAATCATCTAATTCCATCGTTTATCTCCTTTTTGTAATAAATATCAACTAATCAACAAATTGCTCTCGAAACTTGACCTTTAAGCGAGAAATTCTCACTTTTATTGCATTCGCTTTAATGCCTAACACACTTTCCATTTCACTGGCCGTTAATCCATCTAAATACATCATAAGAACCGCACGATCGATCTCGTTTAATGTGCTAATAAAAGCATGTAATATTTCATCGTGACTGAGCCCCTGCGACGCAGCATCAACGCTTTTCATCGCAATACTCTTCTCTTTTACTTTACGTTGCTTTATTTCCGTTCGCTGATAACTGACCGCAGTGTTAATGGCGATTCGATACAGCCATGTTTCAACTTTCGAATCTCCGCGAAACCGGCTATGACTACGCCATAGCTGAGTTAATATCTCTTGCATTAAATCTTCGTAGTCATGGAAGTTAGTGTAACTTCGCGCTATGTTACGAATCTTGCTGCTGTTATTTGTTATCAAAGATTCAAAATCAATAGTCATTTATTAGTTTTTTTTTCGAAGGTTTAAAGTATTAGTCGTTAAAAAGTATCGATAGTTACAAAGCTGACAAAACCATAGTCAATAAATACTTTAACAGCTATTTGAAAACCAAAGGTGAGATGGCGCTGGGGCAAGCTGCGCTATAGGTTGATGATATTTGCTCGAAATACAGGAAATAAGACACTCAGAGAAAGTTAATGTCTGGTGAAAACGGCTAATTTATCGGGATTACGCAAGGCATATACCCCATTTATTTTTCCAGCATAAAGGTCGAACTGGAAAGCCGTGACAATTTGACCGTTGATTTGCAGAATGACTCCAGGCACACCGTTAAACCATTGAGAGACAATATTGACATCATCGTCATTAGACTCTTTGAAGTTAGGTTTGAGTACTCTCATCAGGAATCGGGAAACCGCATCACGGCCATGTAACACCTTCAACGCGGCGGCAGCTTTACCTCCTCCATCAGAATGAAAAACAATGTCATTTCTAAAAGTTGTTTTCAGATTATCAATATCGCCACTTTTAATCGCATCAAAAAATGCGTTAATGATAGACCGATAATCCTCTTTTACCTCAGCTTCTTTTGTTTTTTGCAATGAGCTTTCTGAAGGAATTATCTTAGCTCTCGCTCGGCTGGCTAGCTTTCGGCAACTCGCAGGGCTTTTATCCAGTAGCTCACCGATATCTTCAAAATTCATCTGAAACAAATCATGCAAAATATAGCTTGCTCGTTCATTAACACTCAAGCTCTCAAGTAACACCATCAACGCCATAGAGATAGATTGATCGAGTTCGTATTCATTTTCCGGCAATGCTTTATCGTCAACAAATGGTTCTGGGAGCCATGGCCCCACATAAGACTCTCGTTGTACCCGAGCACTTTTCAAATAATCCAGAGACAATCGGGTGGTCACTTTGATCATCCAGGCGTAAGGTGCCGCGATGGTTTTATTATTGCTATGAAACCACTTAATAAAAGTTTCGTGGACGATATCTTCTGCTTCCAGGTAAGAACCGGTAATGCGGTAAGCCAACCCAAGCAGCTTACCACGTTCTTTTTCGAAAATTTCAACAACCTTATCTGACATTTTTAAATTCAATGATTGAGCTAAATGCTAATGTCGATAATACTACAACTTTTCGTAATTCCTAAAGCGCGCTTAATCGTTGGAAACAATGCAGCTGTACTCACACTTAAGCCAATCTCTAATAGCTGGCCTTTACTAAACCGGGCTTTCATTCGGTCTGTTAATGCGTTGTCGCTAGCTTCATTTTTAGCGATGCTCGTCGAATAATCATATAAATCTCTCAAGTCATTTGATAGTGAATCAGGATCTTTGACTGCTGCGACAACTATTTCAGTATCGATGTCACTTTCCAATGCCATTTTCACATTCAGCTGCAAGCATTCGCCGCAATCTTGAACTTTCATCGCTGCGAACTTGGAAACCCAATAAGACTCCGCATCAAGTAGTTCATTGTGACGCGCCAGCGGTAGCATATCCGAAAACTTCTGATAGCCTGACGGTGATGTTTTTAACAGATCTCGCATGTACTGACTGTCATATCCATAGTGGGTTTCAAATTCATTAATGAGCTGTAAGTGTTCTGTTTGAGTCACAATTTCGTCTCCAGTTTGGATTAGTCGATTAGAATACTTGATTAAAATTTCCTGTTTCATGAATAAGACGATTGAGGTAACCAAAGTGTGACATCGATGAGCATAAGTTGAGGGCGAGGTTTAGGAGGAAAAATTAGTAGGTAGTCTAAAAGAAGTTTGTAAAAGAAAGCCCCTCAAAAATAGAGGGGCTAGATGAGTCTTAGAAAACGCTAAGACTTTTCACTATTACTCATAACTACCTGAAAGAGTCAAACCAGAGAATGCGCGATATGCCCTCACCCCAATATACCAGGTTCCTGCGCCAGGGTTAGTAAAGCTACAAGTCTCTTCGTTACCGTTTAAGTATGGACGACAGTCATAACTGGAAGTAGAAACTTGTGCGCCATCTCTCACGTAAAGATCGGCATCTCCACTACCACCGGAAATACTGACACTAAAGCTACTCATTCCAGCTGGAATTTCGACGGTATGGTAAACCCAGTCTCTGCGACTGGCCGACAAATCAGTGTATTCGAATGAGTCGCCATTACTTCCACCGCCGCCATTATCTTCATCGTAGCTTACCGATAAAGAGACGCCAGAGAAGGCAGAGTAACCACGCAACATGATGTAGTAACGTCCTTCACTCGGAGAAGCAAAATCACACTCCTCTTCATTACCGTTAATGTACGGCCGACAATCATAATTATTCGTAGTCGGCGCAGCGCCAAAACGAACGTATAGGTCAGCATCACCAGAGCCACCGGTTGTAGTAACAACCAGATTGGTAGCACCGGCGGGCACATCAATATAGTAATTAAGTTCGTCTCCGGAAGAGCCGCTTAAAGATGAAACAGAATCACCGTTATTGAGCTCACCTTCGCCGGTACCGCCACCGCCTCCACCACCGGTGTCTCCTTCGCAGCCAAACTCGGTTAGATAGTCATAAGCATCTTTTGCTAACACAAGTCCGTTACCATAACTTTGATCCCAACCGTTTGAGCCGAGATCTTCAGCTGAGGCATTTAACGCGTCTCGCATCTGCGCGTTAGTGCAGCTTGGAAAGTGACTCCACACTAAAGCTGCAACAGCCGATACGTGCGGTGTTGCCATGGAAGTTCCTGACCAGGCTTCATAAGTGTCATTAGGTAAGGTTGAATTAATGCTGACACCCGGCGCAGCGATTTCAACTTGCGAATTTTTCTGTGACCAAGATGCCACACTTTTACTTGAGTCAATTGCAGCAACAGACATAACCGAGTCGTACGATGCAGGATATGAAAGCGCATCGTTACCGCTGGAAGTACCGTCATTACCCGACGCTGCAATCAATAGCACGCCATTGTTATAAGCGTCATCAAATGCATTTTGTTCAGAATTACTCGAACTACTTCCGCCCAAGCTCATGCTTACGACATTGGCACCGGCATCAACACATTGCCCTACTGCAGCAGCCATATCGGAGCCATAACCCCAGTTACCACTGTTATTAAAAACTTTAACAATGTGCAGCCCCACTAAATCGCTAGAACTTACGCCAACTACGCCTACACCATTGCCGCCGATAGCAGAGATTGTTCCCGCCACATGCGTGCCGTGACCGTGGCCATCCTGATACCAGTTTCCGGTATCATTGCCATTCCCATCATTGTCATCACCGGAGATACCTGAACCCTGGTAAGAACGTAAATCTTCATGATCGCCATCGTAACCAGTATCAGTAATACAAACTTTCATCGAGCCAATGTTATTGTCACTCAATTGATCAGCTTGAACCATCGTGATTCCGTAAGGTGTGCTTTCCGCCATGGGCGTAATATCCGTTGCCATTGGTACCGGATTAAAGATCGCCCTTTTAGGATCGATTTCTACATATTCGACCATTTCCGAAGCTTGCAATTGTTCAACTTGCTTTGCTGTCAGCTCAACTGCAACAGCGTTGATTCGTCCCAAAGTTCGTTTGAATTGACCGCCAAATTTCTCAACATGTTTTCTGTTGTTGTAAACACGGTTATCACGAGCAATTGTCGACATTTCAGAAGTCAAAGTCGAATTACCGTCCCAGCCTTGTTTATATTTAACAACGTAGCGTTCAGCTGAATTGGCATTAGCTGCGGAACATAGCCCGATCACTAAAGTTGGAATGATAGCCGTCCGGAAAGTGGATCTTTCCTGTTTATTTTTCATTATAATCCTCCAAATAATTATTGTTTTATGCGCTTTTAATTTCCGACATCTCAACGACCAAAAATTAAAAAAGCTCATGGAGGCTATCGCTAATAAAATAAGTTATCCAGCCGATGGATTTTTATATCCTTGTTCAAGATATTATTTCCTTATTTTTTGCACAATCTTTACATAGTCTTTACAAAACCTTACATTGGAAACTCAAAATGAGTTCCTTAATTTCATGTAAGTGCATGAAAAATTTAGTTTTCTTGAGTACAAAGAATTTTCTAACCCGATTTTAAAATAGGAGATCTTTAAGACAAGCTGGCTAATAGATCTGACAACACCAGCACCAGAAAAATTGCGCCGCGTTTGAACACGGCAGAGAAAACTATAACTTTTCCTCCGATTTAAAATAGCTGATGACCGTTCTCATCAATTGACTTTGAAGCTCATATGTTTTTTCGCCTCCATTGCTCAGAAAAACAATTTCTAGATTGAGTTTGGGATGAAAGAAAAGTTCAGATTGATAACCATCGTTAGAGCCACCGTGAGAGAAAAATGGCTGTTTACCCCAACCGATAATCCAACCAAGGCCATAAAAACCGTCATCTCCTAAATCCGCGTGAACTTTAGTCATATCTTTGAGTGTTTTTGAGGCTACAATCTTGCCGCCTTTTAACGCAACGATAAACCGACTTAAATCAGCCAGGCTGCTTACCTGTCCCATAGCCCCTGTATTGTATTGCTGAATACCAAAAAAACGAGATGTTTTAGCATAGTTAAGAGCAATATCTGATCTTAAGCTACTGGGATTATCGATAATATAAGAGTCTGTCATTTTCGATGGTATGAATATATTTTGCTGCATATATTCTGCAAATCTCTTTCCGCTCACGCGTTCGACTGTTTCAGCCAGCAAAACATAACACACATTACAATAACGCCCTTTTTTGCCACTAAAGGTAGACACCTTAAGCGTGTCTGAAATAAGAAATTTAATAACATCAGCATTAGTCGCATTGTTGGCCAAATGTAAGTTTTGATCTGCAAAAAAGTCACGCGAAACCGACACTCGGTGGGATAACAGATGGTGTAAAGTGATTGTTTCCCATTTTTTTGGCAACTCGGTAACATATTGAGTGACAGAATCAGTCAACAATATTTGGCCTCGCTCCAATAGCTGCATAATAGCCAAAGCAGTAAAAGGTTTACTGATTGAGCCAATTCGAAATCCTGTGTTTAATTGAATTTTGGTATTTTTAGTAGCGCTCCCTTTGCTCGACTCAAAAATAACTTGATCATCTTTACGAATCAAAAGTGCAATGCCGGGTTCTTCGTCTAGTTGCTCTCGCAAAATGTTAGTCACTTTACTTTGCAATTTATGGAATGAAGTTTTGTCAGCAGCATAAATGTTTAAGCAAACAAATAGTAGAATCGATGATGTGATTAGCTTTACAACCGTTATGTGTTTTACCGCTTTTATTAATTTCATGATTGCCTTATGTGTTATTTTATTGACTCTCCTGGAACAGGGTTTTTATTCCGAAAGCACGAGATAATCCATTGCTTTTAAAGAGCAGGTTAAGATTTGAATTCATCAACGAACAATTAAAAATATAAGGGTTATTTCCATTAGTATTTCTGATTTGTAGTCCACCGATTGAATTACTATTGCTGTGGTTCAGTGCTTAGAAAAACCTATAACTCATTGATAAATAAACATAATATTGACCAATTCGTAAATGATACTACTCTCCGAAGATAAGTAACGCTTGTAAAACTTTACAAAAGATATATAGTAGTAGTTAAGACTACTACTAATTAAAGGCGGCACAATGGCTAGCTCGATAGAAGATATTAGTTCTCAAGTTTCAGAAAAACTCACACAAATTGGTTTTACCCAGCTGGAAAGTGAAACTTACTTATTTTTACTAATCAATGGCTCAAACACAGGTTATTCAATTGCTAAAGGCATCGGCAAGCCTGTAGCCAATGTTTACAAAGCGGTGGAAAGTCTTTCCAGAAAAGGAGCCATTGAAAGCTCCGTGGCTGAAAGTAAACAGTGCACAGCTGTTCCGTGGGAACAATTTTTATCAATTCAACAAAAAAGCTTTATTAATAAAATAGAAACACTAAGTGAATGTTTAAAACAGCTCCCGCTACAACAACAGGACGAAAAAGTTTACCAACTTAACAACACAGAAAACGTTATCGCCCAAAGCATTCGAATAATCGACGAGTCAGAAGAAATTTTACTTGCAGATATCGAACCCGACGCTATGGAATGGTTACAGGACTCTCTAGAAAAAGCAGCGCATCGGGGTGTTGATGTAAGAGTAAAAGTCTACACCCCCATAAATTTAAAAGGAGTAAAAATCACCTTAAGACAGCAAGGCGAACAAATTTATCAAAAGACACAAGATATTGCTTACAGTCTGTGCGCCGATGGAAAGGAGTCAATTATCGCACTGGTAACTTCGGATAAAAAAAGAATCATTCAAGCGTTTCGCACCCAAAGTGCATTAATGAATATGTCGATTTATAACGGGCTTTTATATGGCCTGATTTTAACTGAGTTAAAAATACAACTTCCCAAGGGCGATCTTTCTGGCGCTCAAAAGCTCCTGGCGGAAACTGAGCACCTGCATCCCTTTAGCGCTGAAAATAAAGTATTTACCGTATTTAGACAAGGCTACATCAACCGCCGCTAATATTACTCCAGGAAGCAAAGAACCATGAAAAAATTACTAACTAACATCATTGCGTTGACAATTTTTCTTGTATTACCAGTTTACAGTAAAACTGACTTTAGCTTTCTTGATCAATTTGTCAAAGAAAATAAAAAAGTCATTGAGCTGCCTTCGGGCACCGCGGTAGCGATAATTAATGATGACAAAATAGTTTATGAGGGCTACTTTGGGTATGCAGATATAGAAGCTCGACAAAAAGTAGATGAGAAAACATCCTTTTATATTGCCTCAATGACGAAACCTTTTTTTGCATTAGCAACGCTGTTAAAAGAGCACCAGGGTGACATTAGCGAAAATACTTCACTAAGAGCGCTTTTTCCAAAAATGAGCTTTAATGGAATCCAGCCGGAAACAGTTACAGTCAAACATTTATTAAGTCACACAAGTGGCATAGACAATCATCCGCTAGTCTTGGCAACTGCGTACACTGGTATACACGATAACTCTATCCGCAATTTACTAGTAAGGAAATCGTACCCCCATGAAAACGTGAAACTTAATCAATTTGAGTATACTAATGTTGGCTACAATATTTTAAGTGTCTGGTTTGAAAATAAATTTGGTCAGAGCTGGCAGAAATCTTTGCACGACTTAGTTTTAACACCGTTAAAAACAAAGCAAACCTCAACTTTTATGAGCGACGCTAAAAAGCACAACTGGAAACTGGCAAAAGGCTACTCGGTAAAGAGCGAGGAAAAAAGCAAAGCCGTTTATTTGAGCAAGCAAGATAACACGATGCATGCCGCCGGCGGAATGATATCAAATGCCAGGGATCTTTCTCGTTTTATTATTGCTCAAATTAATCAAGGTATTGTCGACGGCAAACAAGTGTTTCCAAGTAAGGTCATCGAAAAATCTCACGAAGTTCAAACAAAATTTACGAGATTTGGCGAAGAGCAAGGGTACGCCTGGGGTTGGTTTACTAGAAAACTCAACGAAAAGCAGCTTTACGTTCATCGGGGCGGCTTTTCAGGATTTAGTACGTATATGTCATTTATCCCCGAAGAAAAGTTAGGTTTGATAGTGCTAAGCAACCAGGATAAATGGGGTGGCGACTTGGCGTTCGCGATTGAAGATGCCGCTTATGGTAAGTTGTTAGGGAAAAAAGACTCTGAAATCAAGAAAGAGCTAGCAGAGCAACTGACTAAAACAGCTCAACGTGCCAAAAAATTTAAAGAAAAAAATGCATTAAGGAAAAAAGCTGAAGCCATCATAAAATCAGAGCTAACACTCGATAAAGCAGCCTACGCAGGAATCTATTCTCACTCGCTGTTAGGTGATATTAATATTCAACTAAATACAGACAAACAACTAGCTATTCACTGGGGAAATATGTACAGCATTGCGAGTTTTGGGGAAAAGCCAGAAAGCGCCAGAATTGAGTTTGTCCCTAATTCTATGGAAACATTAGAATTTCAGATAAAAGGTTCAAATGTTGAATCCTTACGATATAAGGAGTATCTATTTAGAAAATACCCATAAACGCTAAGACAAAACTAAGTTATAATTCAATCCGATAAAGCATTAACTTAGCAAAGGTTAAGCGATAAATGATAAAAAGAGTTTTTACCATTGGTTACGCGACAAAACCAATTGATATTTTTATCCAACAATTAAAAGATTACTCTGTTAACGCTGTAGCTGACGTTCGCTCTGTTCCCTACAGCAAGGCGTTTTTTGATTACCATCGAGAAAATATAACATCACATTTAGCTAAAAATGGCATTCGTTATGTCTACCTTGGCGATGAACTTGGCCCCCGCTCAAAAGATGATAACCACTATAATGAAAATGGCCAGGTGCAATTTGATAAACTGATGGAAGCCAAAATTTTTAAACAGGGTATTGAACGAGTTAACCAAGGCGTAGAACGAGGATTTAATATCGCCTTGATGTGCGCTGAAAAAGATCCGGCTACATGCCATCGTAGTCTGCTGATTGGTTACTATCTTTTGCGCAATAACCTCACCGATATAACAATTGACCATATAACACATGACGGTCAATTAGAAACTCAGCAAGATCTTGAGAACCGCCTAACACAAATACACCAAACCGGCACCGACTTATTTATGGACGAGTGTGAAAGTAAAAAACAAGCTTACGAGTCTCAGCTAAAAAAAACATCATATATCAAACCGCTGGACTAGTTACATTTAGATTAGCGTCAGAATTATCAGCTCCCGCCGTTTATGAGTATCAACGGCGGGAAAGTGGGTCACTAACAATAGGAACCAATGACTTCTTCAAGTATGTTCCCTGCTTCAGTCGCATTGTTTTCATCAATGATAATTGAAGTTTTAGTTTCATTAAGATCCAACGCCGACAAAAAGAGTCCTTTGATGCCACGCGCTTTTCTATCGATCTCCAATAAAATGCGAAGTTGATCGCCTTCGTTGATGAAAACAACTTCAATTTCGCTCACCCTTCGTGCAAATGCCCCAGATCTCGCTTTAAACTCGAGCTCTTGCATAAAAGGAACATGGAAATTTTTAACCGCTTCACACTCAGCTTCAACTAACACAAAGCCCATTTCTTCTATTGCTCTCAACACTTCATGTTGAAGTTCATTGGGTTCAACCCGCACATAATCTTTATCAGATTTATCAAGCGCAAATTCTATATCGAGGTTAGTTTCAACCCAGGTCTTACTATGACCGAGAGTTAACGGAGACGTCTCGGGCATTTCAATGCAAAACGGAATTTCCTTTTCTTCATCAGGTTGTATTTCAAAAGCTTCTAAGTCATATGCGACAAGCGTTGCAGTTCGTTCCACAAGGTTAGTCTCTTCATCAACCTCAATCTCCGTCATATAGTTACAACGTACATCCAAGTCAATTTTTTTGATACTTTGCGCGACATTACCTCCTTTTACCTTAATAACACCAGACAACTCTCCCCCAGGGTAAACAATCGCATTATCGAGCAAAGTGTCCACTTTGGCAGCCCCAACGCCAACTTTTGAAAGTGCTTTTTTAAAAAATGACATAATGAAACAAATCTCCTTTTACTAAAATGATCATATTGTTTTGGGTAAATAGTTTTTGGGTAATTCGAACTTTAACTGGCGGCAGCATATCGATTTTTATCGGCATGCATTCGGCACATTAATTTTTAGTAACGATTCTCTAAAATCTAGTTCGAGGTTTGAACGCGCTGACTTTCAATTTATTCCTTGTTTTTAGCGAATAGGAACATTCGCGCAATTTGTAGCCAGTTGATTGGATAAAAGAAAAATACTATAGATTTCAAATTTCACCTTTAACAAATTATTCAGACGACTTACTAATTTTTGATTTTTTAGCAGCTTGTTGAGCCAATGAAATGGTATGGCTGAGTAATTTTTTATCACCAACAGCACCATGCCCGGGGACGACAAGATTGGCAGTTGGATAGTTATCGACAAGTTTCTGCACTGAGCTTGGCCAACTGTCAATAGCGGCTTCTCCGACATAGCCTAAACTTCTACTCGCTGCGCTACGGACTAAACAACCGCCAAATAAGATTTGTGATTTTGGAAGCCAGACAACCACATTGTCTATCGCATGGCCACCACCGGGATAAAAAACTTCTATCAGCTCTTTTTCCAACCAGAAGCTTTCAGAATCTATAGAATTTTTTGCAGTCGCTTTTCCGGATTTAGAGAGTATTTCATTGGTTAATTTTGATGCATAGGTAGGGATCTTGTGCTCATTAAGTAGTCGAATACCAGCAGTGCGATCTTCATGGGAATGGGTTGATATACTCCCTTTGAGAAAATACCCTCGCTCTTGAATCCACTTCATTAGAGACTTAGTATCTGCGTCTGACCAGGGAGTATCAACAATAAAAGCATTACTGCCACTTAGCACAATTAACCCATTCGACCCAACCATTCCAAATCCGTCAACAAATTGATATGAGGTATGGAGGTAAACATTCGGTTGAAGAAGCTTAATTTTTAATTTTGGAGTCTCATCACCAGCATAACTGAAATTGGCAGAAACAATTAATAAGAGTGCTAGTATATATTTCATATTTTTCTCTTCGACAATTGGCAAGTAAGCATAAACAACAGGCCGCGACAGAGCAAGTGTAAGAGAAGGACTAAAAAATACTAGAAATTCGATTTTACAATTGATGATTCTTTGCGAAAATAAACACAAATTTCACAATAACAAGGGAAGTTCTTCACATGCAAATACTTCTGAATATTTTTTGCTCCTTTGTGCTGATCATGGGGCTCGCCTGGGCTTTCCTTCCCGGCGCTTTCGGACTGTTAAACTTCAAAAAAATCATGGACCAGCCATAAACCTTATTGCGTCGGTTGCATGGTGGCTATTGATGCTAGTACATGTCTACGTTTTTTATCAGATCTGGTTTGTTGTTGATAGTAGCTATTGGTGGATGTTAGTTCCTTTCATTTTTCACATTTTGTATTTCCTTACTATTGGGCGTGATGTCAGCACTGCATAAAATAAATCGTAGGGCACGATATCAAAATCCCCCCTCTATTCGTGTGCTCACAAAAAGATTCAGTACCTGACACATTTAGAGAGAGTTTATTCGCTTTATTTTAATGCGGTTGCAATAAAAATTTAACATACGTTCGCGAAGCGCTAAATCTAACTTAGCTCAAGGAAGAGTGGTCAATTGAATAATTCAGGTTTAAAGGCTCACTTATTAATCAAAGCGAGCCCTGAGCGAACGCTCATGCAGAATCTTAACTTGACGGATAAATAGTAAAAATCTATTTATAAAACTTCAAAAATCGTGAAGTTTGTCCAGTCTGCGTTAGATAATCCTTAAGAAACAATACAAACTTAAGCGTCGTTGGGAATTTAAATACGCCATAATTTGGATCGAAAAAAGTCACAGCAGGCTTTGAGACTTTGGCTGCAACAGCATGGCCGTTAACCGCGAAAAATACCAATGAAGATGGGCCATTCACAATCCACTTTCCGACGTTGCCATCGTTGACGTTAACTTGAACACTCGCGCGAGTGAGAGAAAACGCTTTAGCAACTGCATCAATACCAACCTGGCCACCCATCCGGTTATTGGCCCCAAGTTGCTGTGCTCGCTCTGCAAACTTGAAAACCGCCTCCGAGTATTTGCTGTTTCCAAAAATCTGAGATGTTAAGCCAGATTTTTTGCCTGCAAGCCACATCAAGGATAATCCTCCGCAAACGCCACCTTGAGATTCAGGAATCAGGTTTCGCCAGTTTCGGGTAAGGCCTCTATCCTGTACAAATGTTGCTGCTTTTCGACCACCGTGATCTATCGCTAAGGCTGTTATTGACATACACATTTCCTTTTTTGTAAGTTATGAAAGGGCTCCGGGTTGGCAATAGCTCAATCATCTTGATGCAAAAGAAACACCACAGAACCACTTTTAAAATTCAATTTTCTGAACCCGCAGTTTATATTTTTTCAGACATAAGCGAAAGCGCATTTAAACGAGGTTTATACGATAAATTAGCAAAATTGAGAGCAAAGCCACATAATTGATTATTTTAATCTCATTTAGAGTTTATCAATGATAACCAAGATTATAACCATGCCGGACGTTACGATTTATCGTATGACTGATACATTAAATAACATGAAACATTCAGCTACTTCTTACGAACCACCTTAAATACACCATCAGATGGTAACCGAACCAATTCAATATCAATGATCGTCGTTTTAAAGCTCTGAATAATATTTTGCACTTGTTGCGTGGATAGTTGAATATTTAACGGTACAAAAGCAATATCGTTTGAGTCTGGTTCATGCCCTGTGATTTCAATATCCAGCGGTGCAATCTTGCCCAATAAATCGTCAAATGTTTTAGTATCATCATTAAACGACTGAGTCCGCAGATAGAAAGTGATAATTCCAGCGCTATTTTTATTACCGTGATGATCTTCAATTAATTTCTCTAGCCGTTGCTCACCTTTTTTCGGTTTGGCTGTATTCATCATCACATCAAAATGCTTTACCCCATTGCCAAACTGATCGCGAATTCTAAATACTAACTGGGCATGCCCTTCATATTGTTCCTGGGGATGCCATTCAGTGAGTCTCCATTTCAACTTGGCGGCCCTTTCAAACGTCTTATCTTTCGCGGCATTAAATTTTTCTACAGCTTTCTGATACGCAGTATCGGTTTGCGCAGTAGTCAAAGCCGCTTTAACCAGCGGCATCACACTCGCTCGATTTTTGGTTCCGGATACGATACCGATTTCTTCACCGAAATGCGCTGTTTCAAAAGCAATCGCAAAGGGCACTGTTTGGCGCTTGGTACTTAAAAACGATAGATCATAATCATAGAGTAACTCTGAAATCTTTTTGTTCTGCATTCGTTTGTTCACCAGGCTTTTCAGCTTCTTCACACTCATGGTGTAAGCTTTTGGCTTGGGTTTGACAGGAATGTAGTTAAAGTTAAGATTGGTCGCACTAGTTCTTACTGTGTTATCAGAAGAGTCTTCCTTCACATAGCGAATAGGAACCACTCGTAACGCATCTAATGTTTGCGAACCAATGATATTAAATTCTTGTACCCGGTAATCACGATACATATCCTCGCCCGGCTTTAGAAAATGAGTGTGAATGTCCAAAGTGTCAGAGCTACCAAACTCTAGCGCATCCAGTATTCTAGAGCCGACACCAGTGCCTTGAGAAAGCAAATTCTTCCAGCGAGATAACTGTCCCTTGCCGATATGGGCTAGACCGCTACCAAAGTTTGCGCCGGCCAGATGGATCAGGTTTTGAATGGGACAGGGTTTAGGCGAATAAAGCTTAATCCAATTTCTGGCAACTAATGCGCCAGTACTGTGAATGATGACATGGAAGCCACTTTCTAATAAATCGGGAAATTCCTGTTTTAACGCCCTATCCATCGCATAACTCACATCGTCTAACATCACACCGTCACTTAACGAAATCCAACGACTCAAATTCAAGCTTTTGATGGTACCAGAGCCAAATCGTTGTTTGAGCTCTTTTGGCAAGGTACCGTAGATTTTTTCAACAGTGTTGTCTTTACCTTCAGTGCTGTAACCGTGGATGAGTAAAATTGGGAGCATAACTTTCTTCCTTGGATCTTTTGAGCCGATTATAGTTTAAATAAGTCTAGTTCATGCGACTTTTTTTTCGCCAGATATTTTTGTTTTCGGAGCGAATCTGATTGAGATACTTCATACCTTTTTATTCAGAATACCAATGCCTTTGAACACATTAATCGCCAATATGAATTTTAACATCATTCGGATAAGGTCTTCCCTTGCCCGTTTCGACGAGCTCTTTGAGGCTCAATAAATAGCAAACCCACTTTGTGCTGAAATACAAAAAGTCATCTTCTGTAGCATTATCATTTTGATGAGTCAAAGTAACAAACACCTGATTTTCAACCTGCTCTAATTCAAAAAGAAGTTGTGAGTTTTGCCACGGCCCTGGCCCTTTCACACATTTCAATTTTACCTTGCTATTTACCTGGATATCTTGGTACTCAAAATTCAAAATAGCCAAATCAGTAAAGGTCAGATCAATTTTTCCGCCAATCTCAGCAACAATATCTGTGGAAGAAGCCCACCATCCAGACAGACCTTCATTTGTTGTGAGTGTCAAGAACACATCATCGATAGCGCCTTCTATACCTACTTTATGTTTTACTTTTGCCATGGCTATTTTCCTAATCTTTTCTGTTTGAAATGTCTATACACTACTATATTTTAGAAAAATTAAAATCATCGAATCAAGGTTGCCACGGGTATATTAAGCCTATAACCAGAACATGATCCTCGAAAATCAAATAATGTCACTCACAGTCAAACAATGTGCCAAATCACCACTGAAATACCACAGTATCCACTCTAGTAATTAGTTAACCTTTTCACGGTAGCTAACTCGGTTAGCCACAATTTTTGTAAAAACCAAATAACTTTTCAGATCATTAATTATTTTTCGAGAGGATATAAAATGAAAAAGATACTCTTTGGCTTTATGGTACTTTTTGCTTCTAATACCGTTTACGCAGATGATGTCGATCAATTGAGTGTATATGATAAAAAAGCCCATCACGAATTTGACCAGACTTATTCAGAAGCTACTGATTACATCGATGATAGCTTGGAAATATTGGACAAAAACCTACCCCAACTTGCTGGTCCCTGGTATATAAGCGGCGCAAAAACTTTCGTTCATCAATACGGTGCCCAACTAGTATTTATTAATGAACACGGTTCTCTGTCCAGAGGTTATTTTCTTTCTAATACGGAAGTTGTTGCAATCGACTGGGGCAATCTCCGCGGAAGCCTTTCAGGTGGAAACACCGTGATTATTTGGCACAACGGCACTTATTGGTATCGGTAGTTAAGGGATAAGCAATATTGAACTTCACTATACCTGCCTGACTTTAGTCGAGGGCTAACTTATGGTGAATACCTAAATATTATTTTTTGATCTCGGAGAGAGGTGAGCTTTGAAATATTTTCTCGGCCAAAACCTCTCTCTGATTTCTAGTCATCAAACCCGAGCAACTTAATCGAAAACTCCCTATTTCAGCAAACTCTTTCTGAGATATTTCTTACACTATCGTTTATCGCAAGCCCAACTACATAAAAATGCTCCCACTTGAATACGGAAATTCCGTATTGGCGACTTTAAGAAAGTGCTATTATCCTGTGAAATGAGATTTTGCGGAGATAAAACGAATGAGTTCATATGTCCCCATTCAAGAGAACTTAAACAATCTCTGGGAGAGATTGTTTAAGTGTAACTCTGCTGAAGAAAAAATCAACTTAATTGCTCAAGACATTGGAGAAAATTGGCTAACAAAACAGACAACCAATGGAAAGAAGAGAATTACAGGAGCAAGTGAAATAGTCTGCTTAGAGTCTCTCAACCCTGGAGACAGCACTCGTATTGCCCTGATATTTGAGTTACTCTTCGAGCAAGAAAAACTAAAAACAAGCTCTCTTAATCAAACTAAGCGACTTAAGATAAAAAGCACTGTCCGTGAAAATATCGTAAAACGAGCTCGCCAAATTGGCAGTCAAAAAGTAACTGCAAAAAAACTGGAAGAAGCTGCTTCATGGCGTAGAAAGAAGAAACAGCAAATCAAACTCACCCCCGCTTTAATAGAATCAATTGGAGAAGAAGTTAACGAAAAAATAAGAAGTAGAAATAAACTACCACCAATCGCTCCTCTCGAATTTTTTACTCGTCGTTTTGATTCAGAGAATGCAATATCAGAATTTGTTGAATGGATCGCAGGTACACCAAGTCAACAAAAACGCTACGAAGATTCTCAGATTCATTTAGTGTTAGACCAGGGTCCTATTTATGATGAGCGGATACAAAAACTAGAACAAATAGCCTCAGCTCTCCGCGATAACATACGACTGATCAACATTCACTGTGAAGATCAGTTTATGGGATTGTCGGCTGTTATGAGAAATTTGAGAACATTAATTCACAATGTTGATGAACGCATTAAGCTTGCTCCAATTTGCTATTTAAATCTCTCGAAAACGCCAGGCTACCATGAACCTGTCGACGTACCTTTGATACTGAGTCAAATTCAAGCGTTTTATCAAATTAAAAACTCGAAAAATATTCTCCCTCCGTGTACCGATGCAGAAATAGAAACCGCAATAAGAGAAATTCGTGCCGCAATGCTAGGGCATCCGTCTATCTTAATTTTTGATGGACTGCGCTGCAAGGAAGATCACTTACCCGAACTGCAAACTGCAATACGGGATGATGACTTTCATTGGGTTCTCGATCGGCTAACTGAACCTTTGCTTCACCGTTCGATTGATGAAACCCAATGGGATACCTTTAACCAGTGCACAATTATTGTCACTTCTGACTTGCAGATTAAAGATCATAAGGGCGCTAAGAAAACTTCACTTCACAATAGTTTTTGCTCAATTCCCTGGCCTAAACCATCAGCGCCGGCTTTATGGCATAAAATTATTCCAGAGCTTGGACTGAATAACGAAAAATGGGTCAACGACGCTTTTTTGGAAGTAAAGCGAATGGCAATGTTGGGATCTGAGAATTTAGCCTGGATACTGGATACCTGTGTTAGCGTTGTTGAGGGAGAAAAAACCAAGCTCGATGAGCTTCTGCATGATCTCAAAGTAACGAGTACCAAACAGAAAGATTGTCCTGAATTGCTTCAGGAACTTAAACTGATCGCGCTAGGTTTTATTTGGAATAATTTAGCAGATAAACCAATTTGGAAAGTATTTTTGATTTTTCTCGCAATTTCTCCATCAGGCGTCCGCGCGTCAACATTTGACAGAACACTTGCCGAGTGGAAAAGAATTTTAGACTGTGGCAGCTTTCAATTTAATCTTAACGACTTTCGATTGTATGAAAGTGATACTGACATTAGTATCGAGAAACAACTCCGTGAATTCGAACAAATATTTAACAAGCTAGTTACGCGCAAACAACGAGATTATGTTCCCGGGTACGACGGCGATATTATTGAATATTCATTAGAAGAGTCTCGCCAAGGCTTAGTATCTCTGTCAGGAAATCATGACACTGACTTTAATTCTGATTCTTTCGACCTCATTCTATTTGAGTTCAAGGCTTACCTGGTAGAACTAATAAGCCGCGAATATAGCTACAATGTTTGTCGACTAGCTCATCGTGTGTTAGCCGAAGAAGCAATGAGACAACAAACCATTGCCTTTAAACGCTCATCGACTGAAACCCTCTCCAGTTTGAGAGGGTATCGACGACAGCTTGAGGTACTTTATCATGGCTATCTTTCGTTGCCAGTTCTCAAGGAGGAAGAAGATGAGTATCCGATTGACGCTAATCCAGATTTACTTTCTGTCATACCGAGTGAAGCCTTAGCAGCCTGGTACTATCTCACTAAATTTTGTTATATCTACGTCCTTGAACGTAGTAACTTTTCTCTTTGCCGTAAGTTTGGCGCAGATGAAATAAAGCTTGAACTTGTTAAACTGGCATATAGCCCTGGACAATTTCGTGAGTCATCAAATGCCAGTGTGTTCAATGATGGAAAAGTTTATTTTAGAGAAGCCAAGAAAACACCGGCGTTGTATAAACGACTTAGAATATCATGGCTTCAGGCCGCTCTGTCCGTCGGAAGAGGGCTGGATGAGTATTATGCTTTTCAAGACGAATTTAAGATCAATGCTTTTGCCAACAGCGACCTCTCAGGAGGCGATGCACTTCTCCTGTCAGAAAAGTCTCACAAGTACTTTAAATTTGCCATTGACGTAATGAATGCCGAGCCAGATCATAAGATTGTAAAAGATGAATACCATGCTTACTATGGTCGCATTCGAAAACTTTTGGAGCAAAGACTTCGAAATACGATTGGTATTAAAGATGGTTCTTCGCAAACTGAACTCGAGGCATATATCTATTCTCAAAGTCAATTGCTAGAGTTTATTTTTAATCGACATAATTTCGAATCTTTTTTGGATGTCAGGCAACTAGCAAGCCGTTATTCACAAAAGGTTTGCTCTCCGTCTCCAACCCAGATTGCTAATCAAGTCTTCGAATTAATTGGATATAAAAAGAGTAGAAATGTCGTTGACTTGTTAAATCGAATCGCTGAGACAATCTCTAATGAAGCACTACTAATCTATCGTGAGGAGAGAGAAAAAGGAGGGTCAGAAGAAAAAACCAGAAAGCTTCGTTACGACTACGCACGTAGCTTGATCTTGTCTTTTTCATTTCTTCGTCAGGCCGAGGCCCTCAGACTTAAATTGTTTTCTAACTCTGCCTATGGAGATGCCAATGCCATTAGCGGAAGTAGCGCGCGACTTATGATCAGAATAGCGCTTAGTCTGGAAAGTCAAAGTAGAACACAACATAATGTTAATGCCGTTGGTTACTTCGGACGAAGAGCCAGAAGGATGTCTGATATTGTTTGTCGTTATTTATTCGACTTTCCAAGAGAGCGTGCAAGTATGCTAATTGTGGAATCTTCCATGATCAGAACATTAGAAGCCAACGGAAATGGCAACAATCTTGAGTCGCTTCTCAACTGCTTGCATTTGTTATCCAATGCAGAGGAAATTGTCGAATCGTTAGATTACTCGACGCGACTTCGCCTGGAATTTAAGCATGAGAGGTTTCAGGTTCTATTAGCCTTGGCCTATCATTATCGCCATCTAAAAAATGAAGAACAGTCAAAGTTTTATTTCGAGTTAGCGAAATATGATGAATGTGAGCTATCAAATTTAGCCTCAAACCAACCTAACAACTTGTTGTTTTGGAAACTATGCGAACGAAACTTCGAATCAAGGATTGAATTTGAAAATTCGCTAAAACATCTCGAAAAAAGATAACCTGGAGCTTATTTAAAGCTTTAGAAAAACCTCTTACTTCCCAGTAAGAGCAAACAATTGCGCGCTCTTAATGCCCACCACTTTTTCAATTCACTTTATTTGAAACTTCAACTTGGAAAATCCGGATTTTGCTAGTTTAACAACATTGTTAATCATCTCTGAAAGGGTATGCTAATAAATGAAGCTATTCATTTGAGGTATAGAAAAATGACTGTTAGAAAACTATTTACTGAAAGAAAACTGGTTGAAAAAGCAAGTTACAGACAACCATTACTCGCAACCTTCAGTCTAACCAGCATTTTGTTTTTGGGAGGGTGCAGCTCGGAACAAAAGCAGGATAAAGTGGAGATTACCGGTGCAAGCACGCTCCTGCCAATTTTGCAAAGTGCAGGCGAGTCTCTTGAAAAAAGATATCCAACTTTAAGAGTTCAAGTACTGGCAGGTGGTTCGACAAAAGGAGTCAAAGATACCTTCTCCAAACAAAATGATTTAGGTGCGGTCGCACGCGAACTCACTTTGGAAGAGAAAGATCAATTCGAGGTATTTCCAGTCGCCTATGATGGTGTCGCTATTATTACGAATTCATCGACTAATATTTTAGAACTGACAACCGAAGATTTGAGAAAAGTTTATCGTAAAGAAATTACAAATTGGCAATCATTTAACGGAGTTAATTCTCCGATCACAGTGGTTAATAAATCAGATGGCCATGCAACACTTGAAGTTTTTTTACAACACACTCAATTGCACCGTCGTGAAATCAAATCCGATGTCATCGCAGGTAATAATAGCCAGGTTATCAAATCTGTCGCTAACATTCCCGGTTCAATCGGTTATGTCAGTATCGCTGAAGCACTAGCTGCCATTGAAATAAACCAGCCAATCAAGTTAATCCAATTAGACGGCGTTAAACCAACTTTATCGAATGTCGAAATGAAGCTTTGGCCTATACGACGAACCCTATATTTAGTTAGCAGAGGCGAACCTTCTCCCTGGGCAAATGTATTACTGGACTTTTTACAATCTAATGAAGGTAGTCAGATAATTAAGGAGGCCAACTATGTCCCTATTAGCTAGACGTTCTGAATTTTTTTTCTGGTGCTTTATAACAACAATAGGCGGCATCATCCCAATCAGCGTTGGTGGATTGATAGTTTATTTATTCGCTGAAGGGAGTTCAATAATTACCTGGGATTTATTTTCAAGAATACTTTCGAACAGTTGGTTCCCGGCCGACGAAGAATTCGGAATCCTCCCCCTCATCGTCGGCACGATAACTAGCGCTGCCGCGGTACTACCATTAGTTGTCTGCCTTGGTATTCCTTCCGCGCTCTACTTTGTATTGTTTGCCAATGAGCGAGCTCAAACCATTTTTTCAATGGTCGTTGGCACCTTGAGTGGCCTTCCCTCTGTGGTGGTTGGTATTTTCGTTATGGAAGTCACCGGGATCAATTTCACTTCTGCTGTTATCGTCTTATTTTTGCTGGTCGCGCCTCAGTTCATTTTAATGGTAGCCACTTCGCTATTTCAATTACACAAAGGATTATTAATTTCCGCGAAGGCGCTGGGGTTAGGCGATTTTGGCATCACAGTATTGATTCTGCGTCAAATATCTCTTCCCGTTTTCGGCGCGATGCTAGTATCACTCGGCAGAGGTTTTGGCGAGGCAGTCGCCTTAACATTTGTCGCAGGTAATGTTGCGACTATGATGCCGGATTGGTCAGGCCCAATTCGGACTTTAACGACAACCATTGTTCTCGAGTTAGATTTCGCTACCGGGGCACATTATTCCATACTCCATATCGTTGCATTGTCTGTCACTTTACTAATTGCTGTGACGGTTATTTTGAGTGGCATTTTTTCGCGGAGGAACAATCAATGATCAGAATAATTTGCATGTGTTGTGCATTGCTATTTTTAGGTTTGATTTTAGCTATTGGTTTTGATTTGTATACTGAGGCGGCTGATGTTTTCTACGATGGATATTTAACGGATAAACCAAGCGACTTAGGAACAAAGGGAGGAATAGCACCGATTATTTTAAATACTTTTATTATTGTTGGCCTGGCTATCGCCATCGCTTTTCCATTTAGTCTTGCAGCTGCTGCGACTTATACAATGGTCTTAAAGTCTCAACCGACGACGTTACAACGCTTATTTATTTTCTTGATTGATCTCGGTATCGGCATACCTCGGATAGTTTGGGGGCTTGCAGGAGCAGCTATTTTCAGCGGGCTGTTTGGCTTAGGTTTTTCCATCATATCAGGCGTCTTAACTTTAGCCCTATTATTATCTCCAATTTTAACTTTCGGATTTATCGCCGGAATTGAGAGTTTAGAAAAGCAACTCAAGATACAGTGTCAAGTGCTTGGCCTTACTGATTTAGTAACCTTCTGGATGCAACTTATTCCTTCCGCAAAGTCAGCATTACTTACTACAACTCTAATAGCCGTCGGCCGAGGTTTTGGCGATGCGGCAGCGCTATTATTTACATCTGGAATTGCATCACGCATACCTAGCTCAATATTGGATCCTGCGGCGACTTTATCGGTTTGGGTTTTCCAATTAACAACGGCAATTCCAGGTGGTGAGAAGAGAGCTTTTGCAGCTGCATTCATTCTTTTCACAATCACCTTGATTATTCAGGGATGTCTGTCGATAAGCAACAAAAAGAGGTTTTCACTATGAGCATCGAATACAATAACTTCTCTCTTTCTAAAAATGAAGAAACCATTATTTCTTCTTTGTCTCTTAGAACCGCTAGTTCAGGAATTATTGCAGTGATGGGAGTTTCAGGATCGGGAAAAAGCACTTTATTAAAAGTAACCAATCGCATTATTGAACCCGGTTTAGAAGGTTGGCATATCAATGGCGATATTTCTTTTCGTGGAAAAAGTATTTTTTCTCCCGATGTAAAACCTGAAAACCTAAGACAACAAATTGGATTAGTTCTACAGGAGCCAGTGGCTTTTCGAGGCACAATGGTAGAGAACGTCGCATTCGCTTTGCGCTTTGGTCACTTAAAAATTAAGCGCCAACACGCTAATAAAATGGCTGAAGATGTTTTGGAACAGGTCGGTTTAGCGTCAGAAGTGTCAGATATCAATAGAGTTAAAGCGAGTGAGCTGTCTGGCGGGCAGCTTCAGAGATTGGCAATTGCGCGAGCTATTGCAATAAAACCAAAAGTTTTAATGATGGATGAGCCAACATCAGCATTAGATCCAATTGCAACAGAGTCTATCGAACAGGTTGTGCTACAACTGAGCGACGAAATTTTAATAGTGTTAGTGACTCACAATCCATCGCAAGCAAGACGATTAGCTGATGAAGCCCTGTTTATGGAAAAGGGGAAATCTGTTCATGGCGCACAGTCCATAGACCAGCTTTTTCGATCATCAGGTTCGAAAGCTTTTGATCAATTTTTGTCAGTGCATCAGCAATGAAAATATACTTAAGCATATTAGAGGAAAAATCGCCAAACCGATGAAATTTCACATTTATCATAACTGGCTCCTTTTTTCACCCTCCCCATCTGGGTAGGATATTTATTGAATTCAAAATGATAATTTTAATTCGCTGAATGACTTCGGCGTTTATTAAAATTAATTAAGGAAATTAAAATGATCAGGAATTTGGTAAAACTAACAACAGTAGCACTCTCATTTGCAACTATCACTTATGCTTCAGCTAGTGACTTAGGTGCATCAAGCGCATTAGCCGAAAGAGTTTTGATAGTAAAATGCATCGGTGGAAACACCAATTCTGGCAATTTCATCATTGCTGAAAGTCAATGGAGTCAAACAGCTTCGGAATGTCGTGATCTTGGGGGAAAACTTAGAATACAAAAAGCAATAGAATAAGAAAAAGCACACAGAACTCTACCTGGCGCATCAACTTTTTCGAAGTGATTCGCCAGGTAGAGTGTATTGATTCATTACGTTAAATCATATTGAAATATACAGTTAATTTTTTATGGGATGTATTTAAACCTAGATCAATCCTTGAGTTATGGCCCTCATAACAAGTTCAGTACGATTAGCTGCGTGTAATTTTTTCAACAACGAAGCAACAAGTTCTTTAACCCTGTTGATAGATACCGAGATCAACCGTGCGATTTCAGGATTACTTAACCCAGAAGACAGATATTTCAAACATTCGTATTCGCGAGGCGTTAATTTTGGTATTTCATAAATCAAATTCGAAAAATCTGATGACGCTCTCCACATAATTGCCTGACAAAATCCAATAAGACTAAATAAATTACTCTTCAAATATTTCTGAAGCTCGCTTGCTGAGCCGTCAAAGTCTAGACTGACCAGACCTCTCCCTTTATGCCCAGAAACCGGAATAGCAATCCCGTGTTCAATATTAAAGTCAGCCGAAACAGATATGATTTGTTGCGCCTTTTTGCTCAAGGTGTGATAAGGATATGAATCTTGCCAATGGACAGGTGTGTCATACTTACTACAATGTGCAACCACATGATCGTGATCTTTAAAATTATTTTTCAGGTAAATATCGATATAATCCGAATCGAAATTGGCGAGAGAGGAAATGGTCATAGCGTACTGCCCCAAACCTCCAACAGCTACACCTTTAAAGCCACTGTTCTCAAAAAATTTGAAGACTTTTTTGCTAAACTCTTCGGCTTTTTGGCAATTGAAAATCCATTCCATTGTTGAAAAATCGTTATTTTTATCCATTTTGTTGATTACTAAAAGCCTTCCATGCTTCGATACTAGCAAAGTTCACTGGTACAAAGAAGGTTATATTACCATCTTGTATTGATATCCTAGGTAATTTTTTATCTCAAGTAGTGTTGTTGCCCAGAATTATTTCAAGTAAACCTGCAATAAAACATTTGCAGAAACAAGCCGACAGTAATTAGTTAAGACTATTTATTAGTACGAAACCACTCACCTAATAACATAGAATTTAAAGAAATGCCATCACGTCAAAGTCTAGTCGGTGTTGTATTTGACTACGAAAAACACTGCGAATAATTTACCCAAACAAATCTGCTTGTACCTGCTGAACTTGCCAGTCATATCGTTGCATATGAACTTGATATTCATCGATGAACTCAACGCCTTCCTGAAGTAGTAAATCACGCTGACGATCTCGTAAATGGGGCCGCGTCGGCATTGCAATCTTACCGGAAGCAGTAACGACCCGATGCCAAGGAACTTCCGAATCTTCAAGAGCAGCAAGAGCATGGCCTACACGACGAGCATCTTCAGGGTAATTAGCCATTTTCGCGATTTGTCCATAACTGGCAACTTTACCTTTGGGGATCTGGCGAACAATTTTATAAAACTCTTCAAAGACTTCAGCATCTGGCAAATCATCATAATCATTCATTGATCGGTGCATTTTCCCTTAGACTCTTATTTAAAATTGGTTATTGAACGAGAATAACAAAAAGAAATGACAATGGGTACATATAAAAAATAACTATTTAGCAAAATACTTCACCGTTAACAAAATGAATCAACCATTCGCAAAACAGTGCTATTTATCCACGGCTCTCAGTTCCAATATGGTATGTGTCCAATATCCTTTTTTATTATCGTTGCGGAGAAAACCATGAGCTACCCATTCAGACTATTGTTATCCCTGTTCACTCTTTCCCTGCCCTATGCTGCCCAGGCTATGGATTCATTTATTCGACTAACTCAGTCTTGCGAAGAAGCGCTAGCTTTAAGTGCTTTACCGAAACACCTTCGAGATTCTGCAAATGTGTACGTGCTAAAAAAAGGTAAATTTGCCAAAACCATTACTTCAAACGGCGGTTACAACTGTTTGGTTGAACGCAATCACGCCAAGGCAATCATTCCCCAATGTGTAACGCCTAATGGCTCAAAGGAGATTTTACCAACCCTGAAGATGCGCACAGAATTGATCTATCAAGGTAAAAGTGCTGAGGGGGTCAAAAAATTACTGGAAGAAAAGTTGGCCAAAGGCGAGATCAAGCAACCCGAAGGCCATGGGATCAACTATATGATGTCAAATTACAATCGTATCTTTAACAACGATAAGCTGCGTCAAATTCCCGCTCATGTGATGTTTTTTGCGCCAGGTGTGGAAAATGAAGATATCGGTGGCTCAATGCAGCTCGCAATGAAAAATAGCGGCTTCCCGTTCATTACCCAACCGGGCGTGCATCGATATATGGTAACAATGGTAGAGCATGCGTCAGATTCTTCTCACGTGGAAGCAGCCTGCTCCGGACAGCTATAGATAAAAAACTTTGAATGGCTGTCTATACTTGCATTAACGTGCAGTCATAAAGAAGCAAACTATGAGTAAACAGTCGGTATCCACCATCATCGTAGACGACGAGTCTTTAAGTCGAAAATTGCTGCGCAAATTATTGAGCAGTGACGCCAATGTCGACTTAGTTGGAGAATACTGTGATGGTGAAACCGCACTGAATGCTATTTTAAAACAAAAACCAGATCTGGTTTTAATCGATATTCAAATGCCGATAATGACAGGAATTGAAACGGTTAGAAGACTACTCCCTATGGAACGCATGCCTTACGTGATTTTTATTACTGCCTTTGATGAACATGCGATCAAGGCATTCGAGCTAGGCGCTATTGATTATCTGGTAAAACCCATTAACAAGGATCGTTTCCTTAAAGCGATGGAGCGCGCCAAGTCAGCAATTATCCAGGAGCAGTTTTACCACCTTGGGCAAAAAATGTTGGAGTTGAGCGATAATTTGAACGCTGTTAGACAGCCTTCCTCAAGTGTCACAAAAAATAAAGTAGTGAAAGTGTTTAAAGGCGAACAACTCAAGCAACTAGAAATCAAGGATATTGTCTGGATCGAAGCGTTGAACCAGTACCTTAAAATACACACAATGAAAAACACTTATATTCTCAGCGAAAACCTGGCCCAGTTTTCAAAAAAACTGAATTGCGAAAAGTTTCTCCGAGTGCATCGTTCGAGCATCATAAACCTTGAGCATTTACGTCTCGTTAACAAAAAAGGATATGGAGCCTATTCGTTAACATTGAGTAACAATGTGGAAGTAAAACTCGCCAGAAGCCGTACCGATTTACTCGAATGCCTATTGGCTAATGCTAAGGAGTAATTCTCTCAATGTTAATGATGGTTAAAGATAAATCTAACTTGCGAACCTTTTTACTGGTCTTATCGATTTGGTCCATTATTGCAATTATTGCCGCTACAACGGCTTTTATCGCACTTGAAGGAAAAGAAACAACACTTTGGTTAAAGATCTTAAAACCCATGCTAGTGTATTACTATGTTTGGGGATTCTATTCTTTTGTCATTTTTCAGATTGTTTTACAAAAGTCGTCAGCATTATCCAAGCCACTGATACAGTTGACCTTACATCTGTTATCTGCATTGTTCATCACAACTATGCAAGCGAGAATTGTTTACGGTGAAGACTGGCAGGATTGGCTTCTAGGAGAAAGTTCCCGCGGTTTTTGGTTGCTATGTGGTTTCATTTATCTTTTCATTTTTATCGTTGCCTTATTAATAAAAAGAAATCATCAATTAAAAGCAAAAGATAAGGAAACAGCACAAATGAGACTGCGAAGTTCGCAGCTAGAAAATCAATTAAGTCTGGCGCAAATAGATGCGTTAAAAATGCAAATCAATCCCCATTTTTTGTTCAATGCACTTAACTCTATCGCCGCATTAATCGAGCTGGAAAGTAATCAACAGGCTTATCGCACCACCGAACTGCTGGGAGATCTACTTCGTTCAACACTAATTTATTCAAGTGAAAGTCAAATTTCATTGCGCGATGAATTAATTTTCGTTAATCGGTATATTGAGCTTGAGCAGGTTCGCTTTGCAGATCGATTCAAGTTTCACCAAGATATTGATCCAGCGGCGGAGAACGCTCAGGTTCCCGCGTTAATATTGCAACCATTAATCGAAAACTCTTTTAAACATGGGATCAGTCAATCTAAGCAACTAGTCGAAATAAAATTAACGATTAAGATCAGCGACACAAAACTAATGATTGAACTACACGATAATGCAGCTACCTGCTACGAGGATCATTCGATTGAAGAGGGTTATGGATTGTCTAATATTCGTAAACGCTTAGCATTAATGTATAACAATAAAGCAGTCTTTAATTTTAGTCGCGGAGACAAGGACGGCTTTTGTAATGAATTAGTCATCCCATTTAAAAATATCAACCATTGAATTTATCTGGAGAATAATGTGAAAAAATTCGTATTTTTGTTAACACTAGTTTTGTCTTTTAATCTGCAAGCAGAATTGATCAGTCAGGATGACTATGGGTTTGAGATAAAAATCGAAAAAACTGTTCCTGTCAGCCAAGCTAAAGCCTATCAACAATTTTTAAACGTTGGTCAATGGTGGAATGCTGAACATACCTGGTTTGGTCGCTCAGAAAACTTATCAATAGAAGCCAAAGCTGGAGGATGCTTTTGCGAATTCAACGGCGATAAACAAGCATTGCACATGCTGGTGTCTTACGTTCATCCGAATAACGAAATTCGCATGATCGGCGGATTAGGCCCGTTGCAAGGGCTAGGTGTTCATGGTGGCATGTCCTGGCGGTTTGTAAAAATTGATGAAAATAAAACTAAAATCATTTTTAACTATAAAGTTGTTGGTCGGATGGAAGGTGGTTTGAAGACCCTTGGGCCTGTGGTTGATGGGGTGTTGAATATACAGATTATGGGGCTTGTTAGCAGAGTTAGACAAAGTTAGACGACAAAAGCCGCCCAATAATCTCATTTTGAAATCTTTATGCTATTCGACTCAATGAGCTAGTCTTCAATGTTGCTTACTCCTCGCACATACGTTAACTTTTACCATGTACATCATTTTAAGCAGTACACTGCCTAACAGATTATACTAACAATAAATACTTGGGAGAATCATAAAGTGAGACTAGTAATATTTTTAGGGGTATTCATTTCCGCTTTTTTATCATGCCATAGCAAGGCGGAATCCTTATCATACCAACCAGGTATGATTGTGAATCTGGGTGAAACCTTTGACCCATTTGCACCGTTTGAATCTGGAAGTCTAGGTGAATGCTTTGATGTTACGTTTAAAAATACTACACCAAATGGACAAGAACAATACACAGAAGGTTTTGTCAGCTCATTCAGTGAATACATTAAAAAAACAGGATTATCATTATCGGGGTCAGGATCTGGTAATTTTGGAATGGCAAAAGCATCAGCCTCAGCCAATTTTAAAAGAGACAGGGAAATATTTCAAAGCAATAAAAGTGTTGTTTATATCGTATCAGGTACAAGAACTTACAATCCTCAAAGAATAAAACGAGTAAAATTATCGGATGAAGGAAAAGCACTCTTAACAGAAGCGAGCACTCAAAACGATCCTAGTATTTTTTATATGCCATGCGGCCGAGGGATAGTGACTAGTGTTCAAAAGGAAACAAACATCAGTATTGCTTATATTTTTACCGCTTCCGATAGTAAAAAAACTGAGGCGATTGCCTCCGCGATTTCGGCCGCTGTAAGTGGCGTAAAAGGAAAAGCATCGACTACCGCAAATATTACTAGTAGCGTCAAACAAGTTGATACAAGTGCAACTGTAGATACAAAGATATTTCAATCAGGAGTTATTGACGGTAGTGACTCGTTAAAAAGCATTATTGGTTCTCAACCCGGCGACATCAACTCTGTTAGAGAAAATCTTAAGAAAGCAATTAGTGCAATTAGTTGGAAATCGTCACAAATAAAACAATTTACTGTTGATAAGATTTCTAGACATTTTAAAATTGCAAAAGATCCCGATTTTCGATACATCTCTAACCTCTACACTAATCTCGATAAGGCGAAAACGGCTGCCGACAGACTGGTTGAACGATATATCCAGCTGGACGATATTCTCAACGCAGATGGTCTTGCCGGTTTCAAGATAAAAAAAGGAGAAGTTCCAAAAATAAAGAAGGAGCGGAATGACATAGAAGCTAAATTGAAAGACCTTATAAAAATTACTCAAACCTGTTTTGAAGACAATAAAGATACATGTAATGTTCCAACGATTGATGTCAGTTTCAAAATTCTGGATAAACTCGATATCGAATTTGGCGGATTTGCGCAATGGAAAGCGACCGCTGGCGGGGCATACAATAGTCATTCAGAACGAATCGAGTCAAATGCAGATTTTTGGCCGATGTTTACCATCCGAAACTTGAAATATATCGATCGCCTCGAATTTATACAGGACAATACCATTCAGCTAGCGGTTTTAAATAATGCTGTATTGAGCAAGCGAATAAATAACTCTATTTTAGAACTAAATGAAATAAAACTACACGCTCAAGACAGTCAGTATTGTTGGAGAGGTCGTTGGGGAGAGGAATGCAATCCGTGGGCCTCTGATACTTCCAGACATAAAAATCATTTAAAAAGCAAGCATGCTTCTAAATCTTTTATGGCAAAAATTATAGATACCGAGGGTAACTTAATCGAAATTAAAGTGCCAAAAATTAATTCACAGAATTATTAAATAACCTGTTCTCAATGAAATATAATTCGATTTTTTCTACAATGAAAACAAGCTTCTTTGGCTGCTAGTTTTCACTGTAGAATTTATTTAGTCTAGTTTAACACTTACCAAAAACTTTCGAAATAATGGTTACCCCAGCGACACTGACCGTAACTTTAACGCCGGTAGGTATTCCCCAGATAGTACAGATACTTAAACATGCTTGAGCAACTTTTCCATCGTAGGAAACCGGTATCGGGATACATATTTTTCCGATACCCAGTGGAAGCACTAAACAAACTTTACCGTCATTGATTACTAACTCAATACATTCTGCTAATGTTGCAAGATGGCCATCATCACTTGAAATACTGGCTGAACTTTTTTGTCGAAAACCACTATAATGTTGTGAAGCACTTGCGATTGCGTTATTTACTGCATCTTCTGAAAAAGAGGGATCATTCGCCATAATAATTTCCTGTTGATATAGATATTGCCAAAAAAGGCTTGGGCCTTATTAACGAGATTCATGAATAAATAGAAAATGGCATTGGTTAACTCATGTGGAGTTCCTGCCAATACAAACAATGATTTTCTATTTTCCTTATGAACTCTGCTTAATACATGTGTAACGAATACCGGAAAACTCTCACAAGAAATTAATTTTAATTATTGACTAAACTATATATGGTTTTATATGCGTTAAAAAATCAATTCATCAATCTCTACTCGAAGGGGGCGGAGGAATCAGAGTGAGGGAGACGAGCAATAACGTTATCCAGGGTGGCGACAGAAAATCTGAGAGATATCGATTAAAAAATTAGCCGGTGATTTTAACCTCTTTGCTCAGAGCTGTTTGAGATGTTAGTTCAAATATTCTGACTTTGGTTTTAAACTGAACTCGGTGATTATTTCTTAAATCGATCTGGAATTAAATATTTTTTTAGTTGTTTAACCGAAATTAATAATGTCATTGGCTCCATAGGTGACTCTGTAAATCCATAACTTTGATAAAACAACTTTGCTTTGTCAGAAATTGCGTGAACTAAAACTCCTCGCACACCAACATTATTAGATATAGTTAGCGTTCTTAACAACGCATCTTTTAAAAGATGAGAACCAAGTTTTTTTCCTTGGTATTCTATATCGATTGCAAGACGACCTAAAATAACAACCGGAATAGGTTCTGGCATATTGCGTGAAAAATTTGAAGTTGTTAAAACACGTTCTACACTACCAGTAGCAAGCGAGTAATAACCAACGACTTTGCTATCTTCTGCAATAACGAAAGTACGGCTAGCGCCACTATCTTGATTTTTTAGAGCGCGCTTTTGTAACCACTCATCCAGAGTTGCATTCCCACTATTGAAGTCGCTCATATCATGGTTAAAATTTAGTAACTCTGGCTTATTTATTTTTCCCAAGGTGCAGCTTCCTCAAGCAGTTTTTTTAACTTCTTATTTTCTGGTAAAGGGGCGGATAGAGCTTCTTCAAAAGCTTTAAATGTTTCATCATTTAACTGAAAAAGCCTTTGATCTAAAAGAACATTTTCAGCTTCTCTGCAAGCAACATCCAGA
The DNA here is from genome assembly GCF_007004725.1 of Aliikangiella coralliicola. Lineage (GTDB taxonomy): Bacteria > Pseudomonadota > Gammaproteobacteria > Enterobacterales > Kangiellaceae > Aliikangiella > Aliikangiella coralliicola. The sequence continues at coordinate 293,862 of NZ_ML660162.1, forward strand.
ATAAAAGCAGATCGGTCTTTATGCAAAAGAGCCGCGGCTTTGGTTAATAGCGCATGCTGCTCAGGCTCCACGCGCATATTGATAGGTGCAGTCTTAGACATAATTTGCTCCTGTCGTCGTATATCTAATAGATATACATCTTAATGTATCTATGTAGGTATACGCAATTAGAATGTTTTGGATATACAAAAATAGTTTGCAGCATAACCTATCTGATACTAATTTAGGGCCAGGTATTAAAGGGATTAGACGGTTTACGCAACAGGGGACGTGGATGGGGAATAATTCCGATCCGATTACATTTCATTAACAAACTGAGTCAAGTGATCTACCCCTGATTTTCACTATAAATATCAATACGTTATCTACATATTCTCGTTCTAGATTTAACTAAATACACCTAAAACTAGCATAAAACTGATAAAACACCTATTCATCATATGATATATTAAGGCTATAATTACTCATATATAAATAATATTAGAATACCAAACCAATCATATGATATATTTCATTTATAGGGAATAATTTGAGTAACATTAAGGAGCTAAGGCTCAAATTAGCAAAATTAGCACGCTCAAAAAGAACCCGGCACGCGGGGTTTTCGCGCGAGCTGCCCAGCGATTGGTCACCTCAAAAAATTATCAATCCGAAAACAGGATTTGCATTTAGTGATGAGTCTGCTTGGCACTTAATTGCCGATTTACTGGAAGATCAATCGATCGAAGTAAAAATAATTACTATGAGAAAACCACCAGGGCAAGAAGCTATAGAAATATTGTACGACTATGAGCCAAATGCTTCATTCCTATATATTAAAGTTCACTTGGGTTTCGGTAACAAGAAGGTTTTGGGTCGTAGTTTTCACCCAAGTACAAAAGGAAGGATGAAATAGTATGCCAAATAAAATTGATGGAACTGTAAAACCTAATTGCGAATGCTGTGGTAGTAAAAATATTACTTTAGAGTTCGTAGATTCTAAAATGGAATATAACGATTCAAAAAAAATTATTCTACTTCCAGTGAAACTACCTGTGTTTTCATGTCCTGATTGTGGTTTTGAATACACTGCACAGGAAGCAGAACAAATTAAACATAATGCTATCTGCAATCACCTTGGAATTCTTAATCCTCATGAAATAACTCAATTAAGAGAATCACATGGTTTGAGCAAACGTCGCTTCGCGACATTAACAGGTTTGGGTTATGCAAGTATAAGCCGATGGGAATCTGGACAACTTTTACAATCTAAAGCTAATGATAAGTTTTTGAGGCTGCTTTCTGATCATCAAACTATAACAAGGCTTCAGTTAATTACCGAAGGCCAAGCAGACAATTCGGAAGTTGTTGAGCCAACTTTTTTACATGTTAATTTAAGCGAGCCTTTAATGCGTCAGGCCAATCGATTCCAGTTATAATATATGTATATTGTTACGTTTTATTCTTTTAAAGGCGGCGTAGGCCGATCTATGGCTCTTGCTAATGTCGCTGCCGAATTAGCAAAAAAAGGAAGGCGGGTTCTCATTGTCGACTTCGATTTAGAAGCACCAGGATTACAAACATTTGACTTCGGCTCTGACACTAGGCTCAAAGGAGGAGTCGTTGATTATGTTACCGAGTATTTAGATACTAACCGGTCTCCTGATCTTATCAATCACGTTCGAAAATGTGGTAATTTTGAAGAAAACGGTGGAGAAGTTTGGTTAATGCCTGCAGGCAACCAAGACAAAAATTACTCGAGACGACTAAGTAAAATAGACTGGCAAAGTTTGTATAAAAACAAATCTGGATATCTATTTTTCGAAGATATAAAAGCACAATGGCAGTCAAAGATCAGTCCTGATTATGTTTTGATTGATTCACGCACGGGTCATACTGATGTAGGTGGAATTTGCACACGCCAATTACCGAATTCTGTAGTTTTCTTGTTTTTTCCTAATGAACAAAATTTAATTGGTCTAAGGAAAATTGTCAGCTCGGTTGAAGAGGAGAGTATTCGTAGAAAAGATGAGAAAAGGAATAGTATAGAAACTCATTTCGTAAGCTCCAATGTCCCTGACTTGGATGATGAAGACCAAATATTAGCAGACAGATTGATTGCTTTTTCACGAGATTTAAATTACAAACAACTAACTACAACAATTCATAGATATGATAGCCTAGCGTTGTTAAACCAAGAAATCTTTACCCTATCCAGACCTAGATCTAGATTGGCAAAAGAATATCGTCAACTAACTCAACAAATCATGTTGAAAAATCCAGAAGATATTGATGGTGCTGCTTCCTATTTAGAAAGTCTAAAGAATTTGGAATATAGTAGCTCTAACATGGAAAAAATATTTACAAGGTTATCCAGCATTCAGAAAAGGCACAAAGACAATCCAAATATACTGAAGCTTTTAGCTTCGGTTAAAGAAAGATTAGGAGATTATGAGGAGGCTATTTTTCTGGTATCCAAAGCGATTGAACTCGGCGACAATGATCCTACTGTACGGCTAAATAGAGCAAAACTCTTAATCTCAACTGGGACAGAAGATAAAGCATTAGTAGACATTAAAACAGCTCTAGATAGCGCCGACTTGGGGTTTTCTGGCGTTAGATTAGCATTTAATCTAGTAAATATAATAAATCCTAGCAAGCTAAGTGAGATCCTTAAAAGTAACGCTTATTTAAACCTTGATGAATTTGGCTTTGTAGAACTTATCGGCACTTACCTACAAAATGATAGCTCTCGATTAGAACTTGCTGAACAAGCTCTTACTTCATTTATAAAGGAGCAAGAAGAACATAATTCTGAATTAAAGTTGGATTTTGCAACAAGAACCTTAACTCTTGTATTAATTGCGAGAGGAAAATTCGACGAAGCCATCGTTTTGTTTACTCATCGGCCAAGTGAGGAGGACGACATTGATGTTTTATTTAACTATGCAATTGCTGAATGGGGTAATACAAAGGAAACTCCTAAAGATTTATTTCAATTAGTACTCAATAAACTACCTAACATTGATTTCTCTGTAAACAATCCCAACTTAAAGCAATGTATAGCTCTTTGTTTCTGGGCTGTAGGTAAAAAAACTGAAGCTCTTGAGATATTAGAGCTTGCGATACATGATGCGATGGAGTTTTCCGAGTCAATATTTAGTTGTTGGTCATATTTAAATCTTTCCAGAAAAAGGTTTATAGAGGATGTTATTTCAATGAAAAAAATGATAAACGGGGATTCTATTTTACCTGAAATATTTAAAGGGCATTCACAATTATTTTAAAAGAGTCGATCGAACTAGTTGATTCCTGTATCTTCGTTCAATAAAGTCAATAGCTCGTGTTGGCAGGCAGCCTACTTAAGAAAAGGAATAGATTTTGAAAAGATGCTAACAAAAAGTACTAAGCTAATCACCCCGCATGATTATTTTCTAGCCTTAGGAAATTCGGACGAAGGACATCTACGCCTATAAGTTCCCATTCAATCAACAAATCCCAAACAGTGCTATGAAAGAAATTCGCAATGTAATTAACGATATTATTCCTCGCAAAAACTCCCAATTTTCTCCCCACAAAGCCTCTCAGTCATCTCCTGCAAAACCTCAACCCGATCAGCCAACCAAACCAACTCTTCCTTACTAATCGAATAACTCGGCTTATAACGCGCATTAATATAAGCTTTACGCAACAATCGAAAACGTGTTTTTTCTTCTTCTGTGCCTTGTGGAAAAACTTTCACAAACTGCGGCTCAATGCTGTTAACTCGATGGCTTAATTTATTCAAATCGTGGGGGCTGGGTTTGTAGCGGGTGTAAACTAATAAAACTGCGCCATATAACCTTTCCGCAACTTGGTGAAGAAGAAAAACAGCTTCTTTGTAATCCTCTTCTTCAAAATAAAAATGATAACCTTTAAAAAGTTTTACCGCATTATTAAACCAATACTCAAAATCCTTTTCCGCTAATTCCTTTCTCTGTTGCAAATCAAATTTGCCCGGCTCCGCCAATTCAAAATTACCGGAGTCAAAAAGCAAAATTCCTTCTCGCTTAATATCACTATAAAAATATTGATGTTCAGTTAAACGCCGATTAATAAACTCAATATCTTCAGCAATCAAACTAATCGGTGTTCTTTTAATGGAATGCATTAAACTTTGATCAAGCGGCCGATTTTGCTCAATCTTACCTGCCTGCACCCTGGTTTCTGTGATCACCAAAATATCGTAATCACTCTGGTAACGATATTGCTGCGTTTGTGGATCTAAATCTTCAACCCAGTCACCGCGGGCATAGCTGCCAAACAAGATCACCATTTCAGGCTGCACCCGCTTGCAAATTATCTCAACAGCACGAAGTATTTCCTGCTGCTTTTGTTCTGGTAGATGTTCAAGAGATGTTTTCATGGGGCAATCATAAAACAAAAAGGTTGGCTGGGGTAGTGATGGTTTTTATCAGTCGCTTTGTTTACCACCAAACAAGGTAGTTCAAGCCTTCAACTGTCAAAACACTATTCATTGAGCTAGTGCCAGGCGTATGACCCAGATGTCACAAAAAACTTGCTGAAAATCAACGCCTCCACTTTTACACCACCCAAAAGCTGTGGCAGTATAGTTTTTGATAGAGAATAAACTAATCATAACAAAAACACGGAGCCATTATGTCAACTTCCAGTAGCTGGACAATGCGTGCCCTCGATAAGGTTGAAAAAGTTGGGAACAAGTTACCTGATCCAGCCATTATCTTCGCATTCTGCCTTTTTGCCGTATGGGTTTTATCGGCGATTTTTTCCCAATTTACCTTCGACGCCATTGACCCAAGAAGCGGTGAAGCAGTCGTTGTTAATAACCTGTTAACCGGTGATAGCCTCGCGAACTTTTTATCCCGAATGGTCACAATATTCACTGGATTTGCGCCGTTGGGCGTGGTGCTAGTCGCCATGTTAGGCGTTGGCGTAGCCGAACACTCAGGTTTCATTAGTGCCGGTCTGAAGCGAATGCTGGATAGTACGCCCAAGATGCTTCTAACTCCCATGGTAATTTTGATCGCGATTATCAGCCATACCGCGACTGACGCAGGATATGTACTGGTTATCCCGCTTGCCGGTGTAATTTTTTACGCGATGGGTAGACATCCTCTAGCAGGTATTGCGGCAGCGTTTGCCGGTGTTAGCGGCGGGTTTTGTGCCAATTTTATTCCGTCAGCCATCGACCCTTTGTTGCAGAGCTTTACTCAAAGCGCGGCTCAGTTAATCGATCCAGACATTCAGGTCAACCCATTAAATAACTGGTTTTTTAATTCGGCGTCTACCTTGCTAATTGTTTCAATCGGTTGGTATTTGACCGATAAAATTATCGAACCTCGTCTTAAGGATGTGGAAGTCGATGGTGATCCAGAAGAAATCCCTCGTTTCGATGAACTTGATCAAAAACAATCTCGTGCCTTGAGATATGCCACACTGACAATGGTAGTCGGAATCATTGCACTGGTGTTTATATTAATTCCAGGTGATTCACCATTACGCGACTCAAACGGTAAACTGACATCCTTTGCAGCGCCTATTATGCAGTCTATCGTCCCTTTGATATTTCTGCTTTTCTTATTGCCAGGTATGGTTTATGGCTTTATGTCGGGCACCTTTAAAAACACCAAAGACATGATTGATACCATGACCAAAGCAATGCAGGGCATGAGCTATTACATTGTTATGGCGTTTTTCTGTGCGCTCTTTATCGATGCGTTTGGTAAATCTAATTTAGGCGCGTTATTGGCAATTGAAGGCGCCGAAGTATTAAAAGCAATGCAATTACCCAGCATGGTCACCATTGTCGGAATCATATTGTTAACCGCATTCGTGAATTTATTTGTGGGTTCTTCTTCGGCAAAGTGGGCATTATTAGGACCAATCTTTGTGCCCATGTTGATGCAATTAAATATTTCACCGGATTTAACCCAGGCCGCCTACCGTTTAGGTGATTCATCTTCCAATATTATTACTCCGCTTATGCCTTATTTCCCATTAGTTGTGGTTTATTGCCAGCGGTATGTTAAATCAACGGGAATTGGAACTTTATTATCGCTCATGTTGCCCTATTCACTTTGTATTTTAGCCTTATGGACAGTATTTTTGCTTATATATTGGGGATTGGGAGTGCCGTTAGGGATTCAGGCTAGTTATGTTTATCCTGCGGGGTAATCGCTAAAGACAATCAACTCTATATAGAATCAATTCTAAGTTCAGTCTGTTCCGAGGCGGCAATTATTGTCGCCTTTGATCCCTACCATAATTTCGATCTTGCTATGTTGAGCATATAGTATTACTTTATCCCTTCCCCACCGCCGGGCGGCGACTTGCCCGACAACCAACCGCACATTGGAGAAATTCGTGACTAATAACGACGTATTACGCCGCCTGAGATATACCTTCAATTTCAATGACCAAAAAATGGTTGCGTTATTTCAACTAGCAGGGCTCGAAGTAACCACCCAAATAGTGATCAGTTGGTTAAAAAAGGACGAGGATAGTGATTTTGTTGAATGTAACGACAATCAATTGGCACATTTCTTAAATGGATTAATTATCGATCGCCGAGGTCAAAAAGGGGAAAATAAACACGTCGCTGAAGAACGTCTTAACAATAATATGATCTTGGTAAAGCTTAAGATTGCTTTGAGTCTAAAATCGAATGATATTGTCGACCTGATGAAAGATACTCACTTAAGTATCACAAAAGCAGAACTAGGTGCCTTTCTACGAAAACCCGACCATAAAAACTTTAGAAGGTGTAAAGATCAATTTTTGAGAAACTTTTTACTCGGCATCGATAAGAAATTTAACGTTAAACGCCCTGAAAAATATATCGTTAATAAAGAAGCCGCGCAAAAAAATAGCCATATTTATAAAAAAAGTGCCCAAAAGTTCGCTAAATCTGAAGGTAAGAAAAAGGTATTTGTTAACCCTAATGTTAAACCGCCTGCTAAAAAAGTTTCTGAAAGTACGCTTTCACGAAAAAAGCGGAGCTGAAACCTCAGTAATTTTATTTTTCAATCGGCAAATCCGTCCGCATGCCCCACTCAGCCCAAGATCCATCATAAACTGACAAGTTTTCATAACTACACTCATCGGCAACCAATGCCAATACACTCGCAGTAACCCCGGAACCACAACTAAAAACTAAACGCTCTGCATCGGCTTTCACAACAGAATAAAATTGCTCAGACAGTTGATGCTTATCTTTAAAAAACCCATCGTCCAGCAAATCAGGAAATGGAATACAAGATGCACCAGGAATATGTCCACCGCGAGAACCTTCTCGTGGTTCTGGTTCTTCTGCATTAAACCGACCTTTAGAACGGGCATCGATTACCTGGATTTTCTGATTACTGATAGATTCTAAAACCTGCTCTGCAGAAAAAACCATTTCTGGTTTAAACTTTGACTGAAAATTACCGGTTTGCTTTGGAAGAGAAAAATTCGCCTGAGTGGCTCCACCGGCTTCAATCCATTTGGGTAGCCCACCATCAAGTACAAAAACTTTGTCATGTCCAAAAGCTTTAAACATCCACCAAGCTCGTGGCGATGAAAAAATCCCCATAGCGTCGTAACAGACGATAGTTGAATCTGAGTTGATTCCCAATTTTTGCGCGGCTTGTTGAAATTCGTCCGCACTAGGCAGCATATGCGGCAAGTCAGTATTTTGATCACAAATTTCTGTGTCGAAATTAAATTCCTGCGCACCTTCGATGTAAACTGGTGCCTGCTCAACCGGGTTACCATTTGGTTGAATTTTCATGGTGGCATCCAGAATGATCAAATTGGAATCGTGCAGATTCTGTTTTAACCATTCAACTGAAACGATATTAGAAACTCGATTATTCATCTGCACTCCCGAATGTGGTGACTTGCAATTTTCGATTCGGATACTTTAATTCAATTTTTAGATTGTCGAATTGATAAAAGTCAATTACTCAGCCAGCCAACGTGCCACATCTTTCGCATAATAAGTCAAAATCGCATCGGTTCCTGCTCTTTTAAAACCTACCATGGCTTCAAGCACACATTTTTTCTCATCAATCCAGTCATTGGCTGAAGCCGCTTTTAACATCGCATACTCACCGCTCACATGGTAAGCCATCACCGGTATTTTGAAGTTTTGTTTAACACGGTAAATCACATCCAGATAAGGCATTCCCGGCTTCACCATCACCATGTCCGCACCTTCATTTAAATCCAGTGCAATCTCGTGTAGTGACTCATCACCATTTGCCGGATCCATTTGGTAAGTTTTTTTATCAGCTTTTCCCAGGTTGCCCGAAGAGCCAACGGCATCTCGAAACGGCCCGTAAAAAGCAGACGCATATTTTGCCGAATAAGCGAGGATTTTGGTGTTGGTAAAGCCCTCAATTTCTAACGCTTCTCGGATTGCGCCGATACGGCCATCCATCATATCGGACGGAGCCACTACATCTGCACCGGCAACCGCATGGCTCACTGCCTGCTGAATTAGCACTTCAACAGTTTCATCATTTAAGACATATCCGCTATCATCGATAATGCCGTCTTGTCCGTGACTGGTATAGGGATCAAGCGCGATGTCAGTGATCACACCTAACTCTGGAAATTTTGCTTTAATTTCAGTAACTGCTTTTTGAACCAAACCATTCGGGTTATATGCTTCTTCGGCTAACAAAGACTTTTTTGCACTGTCGATTACCGGAAACAAAGCCACTGCCGGAATACCCAACTCAACCACTTCTTCCAACTCAACCAACAAATTATCCAGCGTTTTTCTTTCGACCCCCGGCATGGAGCTAACGGCTTCGGTTTTATTTTCACCCTCGAGAACAAATACCGGGTAAATGAGATCATCAGCAGACAATTTATTTTCAGCCATTAAGCGACGAGAAAAATCATTGGCGCGCATGCGGCGTGGACGAGTGAAAGGATAGCTACCTTGAGTGGTGTACTGGGCCATGGTGTTTCCTTAAAATTATTTGCGTTTGTCGGTTAGGTTAGCAGAGGATTAACCTTTCATCTTTTTACGCTAACCAGTTTTTTGGTTTTAGAAAATAGTCGGTTAACCGCTCTTCTTCACTGCCTGGTTCAGGTTGCCAATCATAATACCAACCAACATCAGACGGAAGTGACATCAGAATAGATTCGGTTCGCCCACCGGTTTGCAATCCAAACAATGTCCCTCTGTCGTAAACTAAATTAAACTCAACGTAACGCCCTCTACGCATTTTCTGAAACGTTTTCTCTCTTTCACCAAAAGACTCGTTTTTCCTTTTTTCGGCAATTGGCGCATAAGCCTTGAGATAGTGGTCACCTACACTACGGGTAAACTCAAATGATTTATCAAAACCAGGCTCATTTAAATCATCAAAAAATAGACCGCCTACTCCCCTGGCTTCATTACGATGTTTGATAAAGAAATAATCATCACACCATTTTTTATATTTTGAGTAAGTTTCTTCACCCAGCGGTTCACATGCCTGTTTCGACATTTGATGCCAGTGGACACAATCTTCTTCAAATCCATAATAAGGCGTTAAGTCAAATCCGCCGCCAAACCACCACACAGGATCGTGGCCTTCTTTCTCTGCAACAAAAAAACGTACATTCATATGGGAGGTTGGTACGTATGGATTGTGTGGATGCATCACCAGGGAGACACCCATTGCCTGAAAGCTTCTACCGGCCAGCTCGGGCCTGACGGCTGTGGCCGAACCGGGCAATTTATCCCCCATCACATGGGAAAAGTTGACACCGCCTTTTTCAAATACAGCACCTTCGGACATAACACGTGTGATACCACCGCCACCTTGCTCTCGCTGCCACTGGTCGACAATAAAGTCCGATTGGCCGTCAATTGCCGTGAGTTCGGTGCAAATAGTTTGCTGGAGATTAAGAAAATAGTCTTTTACTGCTTTGATATCAGTCATTAAATGATCTCAAGTTGGTGTCATTTGGGGGAGATATGCTTGGTTGTTATTCTACCTGAATTTGAATGGTGAAATAGAGGAGAATTGTTGTCTTTTTGTTTTTTGGGCTTAGTTGAAATTGGTGTTTTATTAGAGTGCGTTTATTAAATGCGGTTTCGCATCGCTTTGCTTGCATGCGACTTACTTTTTTCAAGAGCAAAAAAAGTAAGCAAAAATGCCCTGTCGCTCAGCCGCTGGGCAACGCGAATACGTTAGTCATAAAAGATTCAATTAGTCTTTTGCGCCTACCAACTGTTTTTGCTTGAGTTGTTGTAAAACAACCCACAGAATCGAGATCTGATAAATATTACTACCTGAATTTAGGTGAAAAGATACGGGAAACAAAGCCTTTCGATTTTTACCTCAACAGACAATGGCAAGCTCATTTACCGCTTTTGTTTTAACGCATTTAAAATTCAATCGAACATTGCGATATCAACCCTCACTCCCTAACAACAACCCCAGTCTCAATATCAACAATTCTAGAAGGACTCTGCCCCCCAACTTCACCACCAACAACATAATCAATCCCCTCAGGCATCAAAGTTTTAACTTGCAATTCGCTGGTAAGCGCTTCCTCACCGGCAAGATTACAACTAGTGGAGACTAACGCTGAATTCAGCTCCTCACATATCGCGTTCGCCACTGGGTGCTGCGTTATCCGCACAGCCAATTTTGGATGCTGGCCACAAAGCAATTCTGAAACATTCGCTTGCCTGGGGATCAACCAGGTAGTCGCACGAGGCTCAATTTGAGTGATTTGCTCTAATTGTGCAGAAGATAACTTTTGAATATAGGGAAATGCTTGCTCAATTTGACTGACCAGAATAATCAAGCCTTTATGCGCCTCGCGCCGTTTAATGGCTAAGATTTGATTGAGCGCATGATTATTATCAGGATCACAACCCAACCCGTAAACAGATTCTGTGGGATAAGCAATAACGCCGCCAGCTCGAACAGCATCGACGGCGTTATTGATAGACTCGCGGCTTAACATGAGGTTAGGCCAGGCCGAGACATCGAATCGAAATTCGAATTAGCTGTTAAGCGTTTGCTGGAGTGCAGCGTCTTTTGCGATGACTGCTTCAGCATTAGCTTTACGGTCGTCTGCAACTTTTTGCGCCATAGCTGGGTCTGCGATACCTAGCATTTGTGCTGCAAGATACCCAGCGTTCTTCGCGCCTGCTTTACCGATAGCAACAGTAGCAACAGGAACGCCGGCAGGCATCATCACTGTCGACAATAACGCGTCTTGACCTTTTAATGGACCACCGTCCATTGGTACACCAATAACAGGCTTAGTTGTTAAACCAGCAACCGCACCAGCAAGGTGAGCAGCCAGACCTGCGGCGCAGATAAATACCTGGCATCCGCGTGATTCTGCGTCTTTAACAAACTCATGCGTAGCGGCAGGTGTGCGGTGAGCGGAAGTGACTTTCACTTCACAAGTGACACCCAAATCTTTAAGAACCTTATAGGTGTTTTCCATTACCGGCCAGTCAGAATCCGATCCCATCAAAATTGCGACAAATGCTTTGCTCATTACGATACCTTTTCAAAAAAAAGCTAGTTTTTAAATATAGCCAATAAAGCTATAAACCAGACTAAAAAATTGGCTAAATTTCAGCCAGAAAAAACAAGGGCCGTATTCTAGCAAAACCAGATTTAAAAAGGGAAGCTATCGACAAAGAAAACCGATGAAAATTACCTTAGTTATCGCCGAAATGCTGCTTTTCCGTTAAACTTTGCCATCATTCGGTCAATTTTAGTCGACCAATTTTAGATAATCAGGATCTGGAAAATGAGTAATCAGCAGTTCTCTGAGCTTGATCGGCAGCAACTTGAAGCCATTATGCGCGCCAGACGTGATGTTCGAGGCAATCGTTTTTCTGATCAACCAGTGCCACCAGCCGCCATTGAAAAAATCCTGGAAGCGGCCAGCATTGCTCCGTCTGTTGGTTTTTCGCAACCATGGGAGTTTGTTATGGTTGAAAACAAATCTACCAGACAAAAAATTGTCGACAGCTTTAATCAAACCAATAATATCGCAAAGCAGCAGTTCAAAGACGAAAAACAAGCTTTATATGCCAAACTTAAACTGGAAGGAATCCAGGAAGCGCCGGTGAACATCGCCGTTTTTTATCGCCCATCAAAACTTCCCGTTCTGGGTCAATCTTCGATGAAGGAAACCGGTCGTTATAGCGTGGTATGCGCTATTCAAAACATGTGGTTGATGGCCAGAGCGATGAATATTGGATTGGGATGGGTGAGTATTTTGGACCCCAACGATGTTAAATCTGTTCTTAATGCACCTGAAGATGCGGAATTTATTGCTTATCTTTGCTTGGGATATGTGGAAGAGTTTTTGGAGCAGCCTGAGTTGGAGATGGTTGGATGGGAGGAAAGGAAACCGTTAGAAAGCTGTGTTTTGATGGATTCTTATTGATTTTTTTAAAGGCGGTTTCGCATCGCTTTGCTTGCATGCGACTTACTTTTTTCAACAGCTAAAAAAGTAAGCAAAAAAGCCGAGCGCTTGCCGCTGGGCAATTGATACAGGCGAAATTCACTAGAAACAAACCTTTAGCACTGAAGTTGTTATTGAGATGCTATCGCCTGCTCTGTGGAAGGTAGTCTATACAATGAAGCATTGTTGCTGTTACGCATGCAGATTGTCGTTTGGTTCTTTCTAAGATATTAATTTTGTCGTGCTTTGATTAACTATTTTCAACTAGTTTCAGGATATATTGACTGTCCGCAATCACTAAATATGGGATGCGTGGGGGAGTATTTAGAGCAGTCCGAGTTGGAGATGGTTGGATGGGAGGAAAATAAATCTTTAGAAAGTTGTGTTTTGGTGGATTCTTATTGATTTTTTAAAGGCGGTTTCGCACCGTTTCACTTGCATGCGACTTACTTTTGCCAACAGCTGCAAAAGTAAGCAAAAAAGCCGTGTCGCTCAGCCTCTGGGCAATTGTTACAGGCGAAATTCACTAGAAACAAACCTTTAGCACTGAAGTTGTTATTGAGATGCTATCGCCTGCTCTGTGGAAGGTAGTCTTTACAAAGAAGCATTGTTGCTGTTACGCATGCAGATTGTCGTTTGGTTCTTTCTAAAATATTAATTTTGTCGTGGTTTGATTAGCTAGTTTCAGGATATATTGACTGTCCGCAATCATTAAATATGAGATACGTGGAGGAGTGAATTTATCTTTTGCTCCTACCTACTCATTCCTAGTAACCTTCCCACCGATAACTGATTTTGAGTTTAGATAAATTTAAAGTCGTAGATGAAGCTACGAATTAAAAATTGACAAAAGTCAGTTGGAAACCAGGGATAGTTGTTAAAGGCTCCTCGCCCAGCGGCTATAACGAGCTTGTGGAATTCATGACTCATTGGATTAAGCGGAAAAATGTTTGAGGGAACCGAGTTTTTTTCCGCCCAATGAGTCACTTTCAACAAGAAAAGGCATGAAAGGCTTATCAGTTCTTACAACACCAAACAAACTAGTTATCTTCAGCGAAAAAGCCTTTTTGCCTTCTTTTGCCTACATGGATGTAGGTAAGGGGCGTGAGCAGGACGCGGAAGCCTTGTGGCTTTGGACAAAAGAAGGTCGCATGCAAGCAAAGCGATGCGAAACCGCCCTTAATAACAAACCTAAATACTAACCCCAACCACCAAAAACCCAACCACACTCAGCCCCCCAGCCAAAAGCGCATAAGGCAACTGCGTCTTAACATGCTCCAGATGATCACACCCAGCCGCCAAAGAAGAAACGATCGTAGTATCAGAAATTGGCGAACAATGGTCACCAAACACCCCGCCTCCCATCACTGCAGCAAGAACCACTTCAACAGGGATCCCACTAGAAAGCGCGATCGGCACACCAATCGGGATTAAAATTCCAAAAGTGCCCCAAGATGTTCCAGTCGTAAACGAGATAATCGCCGCACTAATGAAAATCAACGCCGGCACAGTCCATAAAGGCAGATTTTCAGTAACCATTTGAGAAACAAATTCTCCTGTCCCTAAGGCTTTCATGCTATTGCCCAAAGCTAATGCCAAAAGAACTGTCGTCACCAAAGGCAGAAGATCGGACATCCCCTTGAAACTCCATTTAACCAAATCTCCGGCAGGCTGTTTCTGACTAGAAAAACGAAGCATGATAAAGGCTGTCAGACAAGCTAAACCCACAGCCCACAATACCGATTGAGACCCTGACCCTTCAAGGATTTTGCCTTCACCGGTATACCACATAAAAAACAGGATGCCGCCAATCATGACCAGTAACGGAACGATCATAAAACTGGTGCTGGTAGCGTCCGGCGTTTTTTCCTGCTCTACCTGAATATTCGCCAAATTCTGCTCAGATTGTTGCATTGGACCGAAAACTCGACCACTCCACACTGTATAAAAAACCAGGAATAGCGTCAGCCACGAGTAAAGGTTATAGGGAATAGAATAAACCAGACTTTCAACGGCGTTATCAAGTTCATATCCACTGAGTAAACTCAAAATATAAGCTCCCCAGGCATTAAAAAGAATGATGACGCAGATTGGTGCGCAAGTTGAATCAATGATATAGGCTAAGCGGGCTCGACTCATTTTCAGCTTATCGAAGAGATCGCGAGAGATAAAACCGGCGGTTAGTATGCTCAAATTGGTTTCTATGAAAATCACGATGCCCAACAAAGTCGGCAGTGCACTGACTTGTCGCTTGTTGCTTGCCAGCCCACGATGACTGACCCAGTTGACAAAAGCCGCGACGCCGCCGGAATGTTTGATTAAGCTCAGTAAGGCGCCTATCAAGAGGCTAAAGATTAAGATTCTGGTATTTCCCGCGCTGGAAAATACATCGACAATACGGTCAAATACGCCAAGAAAGCCGGTGGCCAAATTAAAACTAACCAACAGTGATTCGGCGACAAACAGCGCTGCTAATAGAGAGATAATGACGTCTTTTTTCCATACTGCAACAACGATTGCCACAGTTGGCGGTAACAGCGTTAACCAATCCACAATTATTCCCCTCAACAAAAATTGATTTATTTGACTAATTTTTTTGCCATTAAACCACTTTTAATCTAGAAAGATCCATTAATTCACACTATTTCAATCAGTTATAACGTGGTCTGAAAATTGCTACATTTTAAAATAAATATGGAATAATAAGGTTGTCAAACCACCCAGATGAGTTTTTATCAAATAGTTTGACCACCAATTCTAAGCAACTTCGAATTTTAACTGGCAGGAGATAAAAATGTTTGAATTGATCATTGGGATAATTATCGGTGCAACATTCGCAGAATTTTGGCGGCATTTGTACCGAATGATTAAGCGAAAGGTGTCTAAGTGGATGTCAGATAACAACAGCTCCGAAAATCGCTAAAATCAATGATTAACACAGGCGATTTTCTAGAATGTGTCGCGCACAATGTAATTTAGCCGCTAACTAACTTCAAGATTAGCATCACTGACAAACACCGGAAACATAGGGATCCGGTGTTACCGTTTTCAGTACTTATCACCACAGTTTTTAGGTGCTATAGTTTCAAATAAAATAAACAATCCAACCAACAAGGGCCAAACTACCATGAAAACTTTTCTGAAAATTTTTGGGGGATTAATCGTTATTTTTATTGTCGTTGGCTTATTTCTCGACAATAAAATCAATATCACTCGCGAAATCGAAGTTAACGCGACGCCGGAGCAGATCCACGTTTACGTCGGCGATTTAAATAAATGGCCGGAGTGGACACCATGGGCTGAAATGGACCCAACCATGAAAACCATTCCAGGCGATCTTTCCAGCGGCGTGGGTGCATCTCAATCATGGAAAGGCGAAAGCGGTTCAGGTGGACTTAAATTCACCGAGTCTTCCCCAACGAAAGGCATTGCCTACGATATGACGTTTGATGGTGACCCAACTGTTTATATTGCAGGAATGCGCTACAAATCTAACGGGAATACAACCACGGTTTCCTGGTATATGACCGGAGAAATGGGTCCGATTATCATTGGTAATTACTTTGCCCAACTCATGGATACCCTCATCGGCGACAGCTTCGACTCAGGTCTTGAAAAGCTTAAAAAAGTTGTCGAGGAAAACAAATAGTCGTCGCTTCATACAGTAGCTTTTATACATTGTTTTATGAGTTAGTTACATTGGTTGTGGCTAACTCAATCGACGATAGAAGAGCAAAAGAAAAGTAGCCCACGGAAATGTAGTACCAATGGAAACTCCAAAAACACTGTCAATCAGTGAAATCAAGATCAGAAAAGCCAGACTGGAAGATGCCGCTGCGATCTCATCTCTTATTATTCCTTTGTTAAAAAAGTATGTCAGCCACGAATTCACTCCACAAGCTCAAATCACTATGCTGAACACAATGAGTGAATCAAAAATTGCAGAAAACATAAGCAGGGATTTTGAATATTATCTCGCTGAATATGGCCCTAAAGAAGCCAGCCCAGCAATCTTGGCGGGAGTTATTGGCATGAAAGGAAAAGATCACTTATTTCATTTATTTGTTGCGGAGCGTTTTCATCGAGCGGGAATCGGAAACAAACTTTGGCATTTTATGCTCAGCCAAAACAATGAATCGCAATTTACCGTTTACTCTTCCCGATTTGCTGTGGCGTTTTATCAAAAATTGGGGTTTCAATCAATCGGAGAGCCAATGAAAGAAGGTGGGGTGCTGTGTTATCCGATGGCCGTTGAAGTTAATCGTTAACTAACTTGAGGCTAACTGTCCAGCATATATTGGATACCGGCACCGTATCGATTAGTCCACGCAATTCTAGCGACAAGTACTGGCGGATTATCCAGCCCTTCCGCTGATTGCACCTGAATAACTGTGTCAACTTTAAGCAATGAGAGGACTTTCCCTTCGATAAAC
Source organism: Aliikangiella coralliicola (assembly GCF_007004725.1). Lineage (GTDB taxonomy): Bacteria > Pseudomonadota > Gammaproteobacteria > Enterobacterales > Kangiellaceae > Aliikangiella > Aliikangiella coralliicola. The sequence goes on from NZ_ML660162.1 coordinate 310,721, forward strand.
AATCCGCCATCAGAAAAGTCCATGGTTTGCGTCTTAAACCGCTGAAAAGACTCTCCTGATACAAATACATTGGTGCGAATAGGTAATCGTTTGTGCTTTCGCTGTTCTGAGTGTTCCGTCATATACCAGTATTAATTCAACAAGTTCCTGATATAAAACAGTTTAGTTTAATCTCCCTGAATTACCAACTCAGGGGAGAATTAATGATCAGCATTGATGATATTCTCACCGATAGAACAAGAAATGATTCGACTGATTTCTGCCATTGATCGACCACTTTGTTGCTGCCACTCATTAAAAGCACTTTGTACTGCGGCCAGATCTTTTTGTGAGCTTGGTCGTTTACTCACAATATCCTGACCAATCAAATAAGCACTAACATCACGGGTTAGCAAAAAGGTATCTTTACCAACAGCACGTAAAAAATAGGGACCGGTATTACCGCCAAGACGCGCACCGTTCTTTTTAAGATAAAGCCACAGCTGGGTGATTTCATCAACTGGCCAGTCAGCAATAAAGTGACCAAAACCATCATGTTTTTTTGCAAGCATTTTTACAAAATAGGCATTCTCACGCACCGCTTTAACTTTGGTAAAGTTGCGAATGATACGAGTATCCTGTGCCATTTTCTCAATTTGCTCATCGCTGGCCAACGAGAGTTTTTTCGGTTCGAAATCCCACATGACTTCATTAAAACCGGGCCATTTATTTTCAACGACCCGCCACACAAAGCCAGACTGGAAAATCTTTTTAGCCATTGCTGACAAATATTCTCTGTCTGGTAAAGCGCTCAATTGTTTGGGCGTTTTCACATCCGGCATCAAAGCTTGTAATTCTTCTTCGCCGCCTTTTCTTTTTGCGGCTCGTTTATGAATAACCGAAAACTTTTCCATCAGCGCTTCTCTAAATATTGGTCTAAATATTGGCTATTTAGTTTTGCAGCCATTTTCAAGCTTTAAGGTTTCATCAACCACCTTAAAAACTTCATCATGCCCGCCGGCTGCGGTGATATTAGTCATATACTGATGATTAACCAAAACTTGTGGAACGCTTGATATCTTGTATTTCTGTAATAACTCAAAGTCAGCTTCAATTGATTTAGTCAAAGCGTCCTGGTTTTGTAGCGTCTCTAAAGCCTTTGCTTTATCAGCGCCTTGTGCCGCTAGAAACTCGGCCGCTTCTTCGGGTGACGCAAATAATTTCTTTTCCTTGTGAAAACGCTCAAACAATGCCGGTTGCGTTTTCTCCAGCACTCCTAACATCTTCGCCGCATGGTGAACCAGAACCATAGAACCGAGTTGTTGATGGCCTAGTGTTGTTGGAATACTCACAAACTTAACTTTATCAGCATTCTGTTTACGCCATGCTTCTGCAGCAGGTTCAAGATCGTTACAGTGAGGACAGTGATAGGCAAAAAACTCAACTACGACAGGTTCACTACACTCAAATTGCGGCTCGACTTTTTGGTATTTCTCGCCAGGCTGTACTTTGGCCTGATGTTCGTGCCCGTCGCCGGAATGAGCGTGTCCATGATGATCTGCCTGCGGTTTCTCTGCTTCTGCTACTTTAGGTGTCGCATCAGCTTGCTTTGGTTGCTCTTTGGTTGCCGCGGCCTTAGATTGAGACGTTTCCGACCCTGAGGCATCCTTTGATTCTTCCGCCTGACAACTTGCCAGTATCAATACGCTGATAACGATGAATAATTTTACAATGCTGAAATGCTTCACTGGATCTCCTGAGCTTATGATGATGGTCGGAAAAAACAAGCCAGCATCATAGCAACATTGACAGAGCAGTTATAGTGAATTGGACCAATTGTCGGATTTTTGGGATAAATTAAACACCCAAAGGCTTATGCGGTCACCAGTTCAGCGGGTTTGGAGCGATAATAATGTGCTAAAAAACAGACCACCATAACACTAACTGCGGTAACTATCAGATAGGCAACAGGATTCGCTGTACCGTCAAAAAATAGCGCCAACAGAGGTCCGCCCAGCGCGCCACTCCCAAACCTCAAAGTACCAATTACTGCGGTTGCAGTGCCTGTCTGCTGGCTGAACTGTTGCAAAATAATGGCATCAGAATTGGCCGAAATGATCATTATGGTAGAAACCATCAACAGTAATGACACAATAATCATTACATTAACCTGAGCAATCACTGCAGCAAAAAACAATCCTGCCAGCAGGGCCACTACAATCACCGAGTTTTTTAGAATTTTCGGCGAACCAAACCTTGGGACCAGGCGCGTATTAATGAAACTGGCAAGAATAAGACCGCCAACATTGGCACCAAACAACCAGCTAAATTGCGCCTCAGAGAAGCCAAGCACCTGAATATACAAAAATGAGACTGAAGTAATATAGGTAAAAAAGACAAAGGAGGCGAGCATCGACACCGCGAGATAACCCTGAGTCAATTTATTAGACAGAACAAGCCGATAACTATTGATAAAGCTTACAGATGGTGCATTTTTGCCATCATTTCGCGCCGCTTCAAGTTTAGGGAAAAATATGCTTGCAACAATGAGCATTATTGCTCCGTAAACACCCAAAAACTGAAAAATCAGGCGCCAGTCGTCGAGCAGCATTAAGTAGCTTCCTAAAGCGGGTGCAACCATGGGAGCGACCATCATAATCATAGAAACATAGGAAAGTCCCTTGGCTGTGTCTTTACCAAAAAGTTGTCTTATCGCCCCGGGAATAACAACTGTTGCAGCGCCGCCGCTGACTGCTTGCAACAGTCGGAAAATCAGGAATAATTCAACTTGTTGGACAAAAACCAACAATACGGTGAAAGTAACAAATCCAAACAATCCAGCAATTAACAAGGGCCTGCGACCGATTCGATCAGCTAAAGGTCCGAATAGGAACATACCACCGGCATAACCCGCCAGGTAAATACTAAGTGAGTTCTGGATCGCGCGAATATCAGTGTTTAGCGAATCGGCTATTTGCAGCATCGCCGGTAAATATAGATCAATCGCCAGCGGAGTGATCGCGAAAATAGCTGCAAAAAGGGGTAAATATCGCATTGAGAATCACCAATCAAAGTTATCCGTTGATCAAAATCCATTGCCAAGAAAACCTCTTCCTTGAGGCCAAGCCTGCAGACTGAATGCAAGTTCGATGGTGAATATTTTAGCTTTTGACTAACTATACGTATATAGCATAGTATTAATACCAACTATTACAAATGAACATACATAAGCACAGCGTACTTCGATTGAAATGCCCGTAAATACGAGTTTATTCGATGAAAACCAACCTACCTGATTTCAGTCTGTTACCGGCATTAAAAACCCTGTTAATCGAGAAAAACGTTTCTCGTGCTGCAGACAAGATGAATCTGTCTCAACCTGCAATGAGCAGAATTTTCACTCGGCTAAAATCAGAATTTAACGATCCCTTAATGGTCAGAACCGGCAACCAATACCAACTGACACCCCGTGGCCATATTGTATTGCAACAACTGAATCAGTTAATGCCGCAACTCGAAGCGATTTGGCAGAGTGATGATTTGCCACTATCGGAAATTGAGCAAACGCTGGTTTTGTCAGGAACGGATATGGATATTGTTTATGTCAGTGAACGGATTCACCAAATTCAATTACAGGCACCTAAACTTCATCTGGCGATAAGAAGCGGTAACCCGCGCATTTTTGATGATGTGATCAATGGAGAGGTCGACCTGGCATTAACGGCTTTTGAAGATGAACGTGCAGGCTTATACCGAAAAATAGTCACCGATGAGCCTTTCGTAGTGGTCACCGGTAAAAATAATCCGTACACACCAGAAACGCTCGATTTGGACAACTATCTTCAATCTCGCCACGGGAAATTCTCATTTGCAGAATCAACCCGCGGCAGAATAGATGCAGCGTTAAAACATATGGGATTGAAAAGACAGATCAGCCTTTCACTACCAACATTCTTACAGATCCCTTCATTTTTAGCGGATCCCCACATACTTTTTTCAGTTCCCCAAAGTTTTGCTAATTATCTGGCGCAACACTTTGAAGTCAAAATATTGCCACTTCCTTTTGAGGTGCAATCACTATCGATTTATCTATATTGGCATGAACGGCTTCATTTCAGCCAGTTACACCGGTGGGTTCGTGAATCTTTGCTGAAACCAGCTAGCGACAACCTGAATTAATCTCAATTTCAAATAAAAAATAAATTCGCTTAAAAAAATTTAACCTTCCTTCAACACTTCAAGTAAGGCACTTTTTGCATCAGGGCAATGGTAAATAGTATTAACAACTTTAAAAAATGCACATTCAATTTCGATAACCTCTTGCTGCAGTACCATTAATAAAAGCTTATCAGAATCAGTATTTTCCAATCGGTAAAACCCCGATGATAAGTTGCGATCATCGAAATCTGTTTGCGCCAGGTAATCTTCTTTATCAAATCGATAGAGATTAACCGATGTATCCTCTGACTCATCCAGCTTTAAAACGACAAATGTGCGCGGCGTTGATAAAAAATCACGTTGTGCGGCATAAACAATATGGTTAACCTGTCGTTCAGTTTCAGTATGTGAAAATACAGCCCAGTCTGCTGCAGGATCTATCTGTGGAGAGGGGATTGTGTTAATTTTAATTGGTTGCATATTTTTAATCGCATAAGAAATAATGAACGGCTGTGGGTGTAAACCATTAGCAGGCCCAACCAGTTCGATGATAGCCATATATTACCACTAAGTATACTGGCCTGGATAAAGACAAGGGTTTAGATAAAGACAGGGGCTTGAATAAAGGCAGGGTTCTTAAATCAACAAAACGCTTAAGACCAAACCTTCAAATACCGAATGTTTTGCGTAATACTGAACCCAGCAGCAACTTATCGGTCGTATATTCAACAAGTATTAGTTAACTCGCCGGGTTAATCATTTTAACGTAGGAATTCAGGTTTATGTTTCGTCAGCTCTTAATCGCATTACTTATAGTTGGTACCAGTTTTTCAGTTTCTGCAAAAATTAAATTTAATCAGGCCCAGTTGGAAACTGATTTTAAGATCACCCATCCGGTAGAGGTCGTCAACTTACTTGGCCTTGAACACAAGCAGCTTATTATTTTTGGAGAAAACGAAGACAAAACCCGCCTTCTGGCAATTTATCGTTTTGACAAAGCAAGCCAGCAATATATTTTCGATAGCGAAACTGAAATTCCGGAAAACTTTCTCGCTTATGATTTTCTTGAAACTCAGCAAAAGCATAAACTGATTTTTCAAACTAACCAGGCATTAGTTGAATATTCCCCTACAAATCAGTCTTTCAAAACCTTTTCCGAAATCAACTCTATTTACCTTAGACCAAAAGCACAATTTCTCGCGAATAAAGACTTTATCAATGATATTAACGGTGACGATCGGGAAGATATTACGATAGTTGACTTTAAAAGCATTCATTTGTTTATGCAAAACGAACAAGGTGGTTTTACCCAACAATCTGTGCCCGTCACGCCCAAAATTCAGCATAATAGAGAATCGGCAACATACAACGAAACGCCGCTGTTTTTTGCCGACTTAAATCACGATGCCAAAAAAGACCTGATTACAGTGAAAGACGCAGGCTTAAAAGTATTTCCGCAAAATGGCAACGGAACCTTCAAACCGCAGGCCCATAATTTACAATTGCCCATTGATATCAGCGCATTAGATTGGTGGGAAATTCGCGAGTCAGATGGCGAGTCGCTTGATCAAAATGAACTTTCTCACCGAACGATTGACCGCATTGAAGATATTAACAATGATCAGATTCCCGACTTGCTGGTAAAATTTAGCCAAAGTGAAGGAGTGCTTGATCGCCAGAATGACTATGAAATTTACCTCGGAAAAATTGTCGAAGGTGCTATCAGCTATCCTGATAAACCAGATGATGTTATTTCCGCAGATGGTACCATCGCCGGACTCAAGATTATCGATATTGACGGTGACAAACGCTCCGAAATAATGGTCGCGAGCTTTGATATCGGCGTCTCTCAAATCATAGGCGCACTGCTTTCCGGCAGCATTGATCAAGATATTTATTTTTTTAAAATGGATGAAAATGACCGCTTTGGCGAAGAGCCAAACGTGGACAAAGAAGTCGAGCTCAATTTTAGCCTATCTTCAGGGAAAAGCGGCGAACCGGTAGTAAAAGTCGCTGATTTTAACGGCGACGGAGTAAAAGATCTGATGTTTTCCGATGGTGAAAAAACGCTAAAGACTTATCAGGGAAATGATAGTCAAAAACTGTTCGCCCGTAAGTCAACGAAGCATAAAGTACTCATTCCAAAAGATGGCGAGCTGGTTGAAACTACCGATATTAATAACGATGGCAAAGAAGACATTATTATTCGCTATGGCCGACAAGACGACGAAAAACTGAGTAATAAGATCATCCTGCTGATTGCAAGCTAGTCTCAAGTCCCGAATTAACCTGAGTTTTAACTCAAGTAACTCAGGTTAATTTCTCGAGAATTTCACACTATTCACTTTATAAATACCGTCAAGCATCGATTTTTCAAAATAAAATAATCGTTATATCAATAAATGCTATTTGAATTTAATCTTTAGCATTATTATGATTCTGTGAACCTGGTAATAGCCTGAATGGAACAGGCAAGCTCCGATTTTTAACCCCAACAAGATTGTTATTCGATGAAACCAATTAACCGATCTCAAAAACTCAGCGGCGTCTGCTACGATATTCGTGGTCCGGTATTAGAAGAAGCCAGACGACTAGAAGAAGAAGGCCATAAAATTCTGAAATTGAATATCGGTAACCCTGCGCCATTCGGTTTCGAAGCACCGGATGATATTCTAAAAGACGTCATTCATAATTTACCAACCGCACAAGGTTATGGGCCGTCAAATGGTCTTTACTCTGCCAAGGTTGCAATTCATCAGTACTACCAGACCTTCGGTTTACTCGATACTTCTGTGGATGATATTTACGTTGGCAACGGGGTCAGCGAATTAATTGTCATGGCAATGCAGGCCTTGTTAAATGATGGCGATGAAATTCTGGTTCCGTCTCCAGATTATCCTTTGTGGACTGCTGCCATAAAATTATCCGGCGGGACACCGGTTCATTATGTTTGCGATGAAGCGTCAGATTGGTACCCAGATCTCGATGATATAAAAAGCAAAATTACCGCTAAAACCCGGGCAATTATTATCATTAATCCTAACAACCCTACAGGTGCTGTTTATCCAAAAGAAATTCTGCAAGGTATTACTCAACTTGCCAGAGAAAATAACCTGATTATCTACAGTGACGAAATATACGATAAAATATTGTATAACGGTGCTAAGCATATCCCGATAGCAACGCTGAGTGACGACGTTTTCTGTATAACCTTTGGTGGTCTGTCAAAAAATTACCGGGTGGCTGGATTTCGCGTCGGCTGGATGATCTTAACCGGCCCGAAAAGACTCGCCCAAAATTATATCGGCGGCCTCGATATCTTGTCATCGATGAGACTCTGCGCCAATATTCCAATGCAACATGCGATTCAAACAGCACTCGGCGGCTACCAAAGTATTTACGACCTGACCGCCGACGATGGGCGACTTTATCAACAAATGGAGCTCAGCTATCAATTAGTGAATGCAATTCCAGGCGTTAGTTGTACTCGTCCTAAAGGCGCGATGTACCTTTTTCCTAAAATTGATATCGAAAGATTTAATATTAAGGATGACGAACAGTTTGTTCTGGATTTTTTACGTGAAAAACAAGTGCTATTAGTTCACGGTCGTGCATTTAATTGGCGAAAGCCCGATCATTTTAGAATTGTTTTCTTGCCCCATCACGAAGAACTTGAACAAGCAATTATGGCCTTAGGAGAATTTCTGGATGGTTATCAGCAGGTTTAGTCAATGAGAGCAATTCAAATACAAGTGGTTTCCATCAAAATTAAACCACTTGTATTAATTGATTAAGAAATTTTGCTTAACTTCCACCTAAAGCGACAATTGATTCTTTCAATTGATCCTGTTTTCGTTTTTCAACTTCCACATATCGTAACCACTGAGCAGCCATTTTTTGAACTTTCCGCTCTCGCTTAGCTTGTTCAAAAGCGCTTATCGCCTGTGGTAGTTTTTTGAGGTTAAAATAAGCCATCCCCATGGCAACATCAATATTACCTGGATTATCCAGGCCACCTTTCTTTTTTGCCGCTTTTGCAACTGAAATAACATCCTGCCATCTCTCCAACCCAAGTAAAACCTCTGCCAGGCGAGCGTCCATATTACCGTCTTCACTTAACTCCGCGGCTTTTTTTAATACTGGAACGGCTTTAGCATCTTCCTTGGCGGCAGTCCATGATTGCGCCAAAAACTGTAGAATTGTTACATCGTTTTCTATCACACCTTTCTCTAGTTGCTCGCTCAATAGCTCGGCAGCTTTATAAGGCGCTCCAGAAAAATAGTACAACTGCGCTAGCGATTGAATATCAGCTTTTTTAGTGACATAGCCCTGTTGATATGAGGCTTCCATTACCGCCAATTGTTTGCGGGTTTCGCCGATTTCTCCATACATGTTGGCGAGCTCTACCCAATATTGCGGTTTCGAATAATAACGAACAAGTTTTTCAGAAACGCCGGTGACTTGTTTTGGCTGTTTTAGTTCATAGTGAAGTGCTCGCTTTAACACCAACCAGTTTTCTTTAGGCTGTTTGTTCTTTTTTTCCGAATTGTCTATCGCCAGAGTAATTGCTTGCAGTGCCGACTGATATTTTTTCATCGCGTAGTTTGCGTTAGCTTTAAGTACCAATGCATTACCGCTTAATTCGCCATCTTTCAGTTTTTCCCAACGGCTAAGATAATTTAAAGCTTGTTGGTATTTTTCTGTTTGCATGCTCAACTGCGCCAGACTAAACAGTGTCGATAACTCTAGAGACTCAGGAATATTTTTTTGAGCAACAACCTGTGAAAATGCCGCTATCGCCTGACCAATATTGCTACCATCACTTTTTTCATTACCATAGTGAATAAAGCCTAAAAAATTCCACATCATTGCTTTTTCATAGGAATTCAGTTGTTTTGCTCGCGATTTTAAACGCTCAAGCACAGCAAGCCCTTCTTGAATTTTTCCATCATCAGCGAGCTTTTGGGCGCTCGCCAATTGGCTATAAACTTTTTCACGCATGGCCGGCGTTTTTCGCGTTTTTTTGTTCGATTTTTTTTCTGCAGCCGAAACACTAAACCCGTTTACTGAATGAGCATCAGTGTTCAATAACCCACTATTAAGTAGATTATCGTTCAAAATCAAGCCTGGGCTAAAGATAACCAGGGCAATTATAATCTTTAGAGGATAACGATAATAAATTCTATTGATCATTAGTTTCACCTGTTCATCTTGAATGTAATCTTATTTTGCACGCCGGCAACTTCTGCCGCAGTACCGTCAATAACACGGGGTTTATATTTGAACTTTTTTGCCGCTTCCATGGCTGCCTGATTAAAGATCCCTTCCGGCTTCGCCTCGACCACCTTAGGATTTCGTACGGTACCCAACCGGGTGACTGTAAACTCAACGATTACGTACCCTTCAATGCCCCGTGACAATGCTCTTCGTGGGTAAATGGGCGCGACCTTTACAATCGGCAAGTATTCACCATCACCAGAATCCAGCGCTAAGCCGCCCTCCAGACCTGAATCAACGTCAAGCTTTGCAGAAAACGCTAAGCCGCTATTAGTTGCAGCCATGTTTTCCGCCTGCATTGGTGGCTGCTGAATATCAGGTGGTGGCTCTTCTGGTTTTGGTGGCTTTTTGGGCTTACGCTGTTTTTTCTGAACAGACTCTTCCTTTTTCAGGCGAACAAAATCAAGCACCCGACCTTTTGCCGGTTCGGAAAACACATTTTCTCCACCGACAATTAAAAACCGCATCCCTAAAAAAAGTGCTGCAGTAATCACAAATGCTATCAGCGTTGCATTAATATAACGTGCCATTTTAGATCTCTTGCGCAGCAATTGACACGTCAAACACACCAGCAGCTCTTGCTGCATCCATCACTTTGATCAACACGTCCGTTGTCGCTTTTTGATCGGCTTGAATCACCACAGTTCCCTGGGGATTTTCAGCATGCAATCTTTCGATATTGGCTTGCACTGCTCGCACATCAATGCGTCGCTTATTAATCCAGATTTCGCCTTGATCGCTTATCGCCACCAGAATGTTAGCTCGCTCTTTCTTCACTGCTGTTGCCGCCTCAGGACGATTCACTTCAATACCGGCTTCTTTAACAAAAGAAGCTGTTACGATAAAGAAAATCAGCATAATGAACACCACATCAAGCATGGGCGTCATATTAATTTCAGACTCTTCTTCTTCATCTAATAATTTTGCAAATGGTGCACGCATTGTGCCTTACCTCTAAAATATATTCTTTAAAACAACAACTGATTAAAATAGTAATTGACTAAAAACCTAATGATCTAAAACCAGTTTATCTTCTAGTAGTTCAGTTTCTTTTTTCGCGGTACGTTTCAGCCAGGTTGAAGCAAAAACCCCAGACAGTGCACCAACCATTCCGGCCATTGTGGGTATAGTCGCTTTAGATACGCCAGACGCCATTGAGCGCGCATTTCCACTTCCTGAAATAGCCATAACATCGAAAACTTCAATCATACCGGTCACTGTTCCTAACAACCCAAGCAGCGGGCATAAAGCAACAAATGCCTGAATTGTGGAAAGCGACTGATTGAGAGAAATCCTTGTCCGCGAGATCATAGCCTGTCTGATTTGTTCCGCATTCCAGGATTGACGCTCAGGCCGCTCTTTCCATTGCGTGATCAAATCGCGACGATGTCCTTTGTAAACAAAAAACAAATAGATGATCCGCTCAAGAATCAACACCCACATCAAGAATATTAAGATACCGATGTAGTTAAGGACCTGACCACCGGTTTCCAGGAATTCCTGAATCGATTCAAAAGACTCCGCCAGCACGATTAACTTCCTTGCTCGGCGCGTTCAGCAATAATTCCTGCACTTTGCTCTTGCAGAATGTGCACAATATTTTTGCTACGAGTGTTTAACCAGGTAAACAACATGACTGTTGGAATCGCAACAACCAAGCCTAACACTGTGGTTACCAATGCCTGGGAAATGCCGCCCGCCATTAATTTGGGATCACCTGTTCCAAACAAAGTAATCGCCTGAAAAGTATTGATCATGCCGGTTACCGTTCCTAACAGCCCCAACAAAGGTGCCACGACCGAAATAATTTTGATAAAAGTAATACTTCTTGTGAGCTTCGGCATTTCTTTCAGGATTGCTTCACTCAACTTCAGCTCCAAAGTATCAGACGCAACATTGGCATACTTTTCCTTTACCTGAAGTACACGACCGAGTGGATTATCATTGCTAAGCTGTTCATTCTTTAACTGTCTTTTCACTTTTCGTTCAGTAATAAACAACACAAGATATCTCTCAGCGGCAATCAACAATGCAATAAGCCCGAGCGCCAGAATGACATAACCGACAGTACCGCCCTGTTCGATTCGCTCCTGATTGTTCGGCGCCTGAACCAGCAATCCAAGGATACTACCGCCCGTTGGGTCTAAAGCAAATCCGGTAACACCAGCGCTGCTGTTTTCCAGCTCACTAACTGTCGAAAGAAAACGTTCACTTGGTTGACGAATAAGTTCCGCCATAGATTCTGTTTCACCGATCCATTCCAGGTACTTACCATCACTGATTAGATTGAAACTACCAACACGAATAACTGGCTTATTGACTTTCTGACCATCAGCTAAAGTAACCTTTTGTTCAAATCGACTCACCTTTCCAGATTCTGTCATTTCTCGTTGTAATTCGAACCACACTCGCTCAATTTCTTCAATGGAAGCTAACTCAGACGAAGAGCCCATCTTTTCAGCAAGATTAGTCAAAAACTCACCTCGCCCAGGGTATTCTGCGGAAACAACTGAGGTAGTAAACTTACTATTAGTATCGCCAGCGACTTGTTGCAACACGCCGAATAGTTCTTTTAAAGAACCTAACCGCTTGTTAAGCGCTTCATTCAATCCGCCAATCTTAAATTCGTTTTCTTCAAAACCGGTTTCTAATCTTTCGGAGCGTTTAATTTCATTATCTCTGTCGACAATCGCCTGCTTGAGTAACCGGTCTTGTTGAGTTCTTTGGCTAATAAACTGTTGTTCACGCCGCTTGTTCTCTTGCGACTGCTGATATTGACCTTGCTCCAATTTTTTGAGTAGGTCGTCTAAACTGACCGTTTTTTCTGCAGCACTAATATTAGCTGCGGAAAAAAAACAAAAAACGGTTAAAACTTTTAGTAAACACTTCATCATGATTTTCCCAGACTATTCCTACTTACTCTACTCAGCCGCAGATACCGGCACGATGATCATATCCGGTGCCAATTGCTTTTGTGCCATACGAAGACCCTTTATTGTCTGAGTTCGATACTCTTTGTCTAAAGGTTCCCATTGTTGGTTCTTTTTATTCCAGACGCCCATTAATTGGCGATCACGAGTTTGATAAACTAAAGACACTCGACCAACTCTTAAAAAATTAACTTCTTGCTCATTTCCATCGATATCAGCCATTCCTGTGTATGCTTCAATTGTTCTTCCATAATCAACTTCCACTTGGTAGGCTTCTAATATCCGTCGAAACTTTTCAGACACCGCCACATCAGCTCGCGTCATCATTTCTTTCAGCGACTGAATTCTTTTCTCTCTTTCTTCGGTTAGAAAAGGAACATCTAATGCGACAAAATCTTCCAGCCCTTTAATCATTCTCAACATCAAGGGTGTAATTTGTCTTTCGATAACACTGACGGTATCAATTGAGTCATTCAGACGCTGCATTTCCAGTAATTGGTTTTCTATCTGCTTTTCCATCTGCTGGTTGTAAACTTGCAGACCTTCAAATTCCTTATTTACAGATTTAAACTGTTGAAGTTTGTTATCAATTTGCTCTGCAAGGCGATCAATTTTTTTCTGTGACTTTACAGCAGATTCATTAATCGCTGCGCTTTTATCGACTACCGGCTTTAATGTATTGGCCGATACTTGTTTACCAGTATAAATATGACTAACTAAAATGAACGATGTGGCTATTAGCAAGCCCAACGGTTTTTTCATCGGTTTTCTACCTCAAATCGTTTAAAAGTAACATCCATGTTTAGTTTTGAGTAATTGTTCTATCGGAGACAAGTTACTCAACTCCCAACTAACACTCGTATAAACACGATCTTATTTTGTGAATAGCTTTTAACTTATCGTCATAAAAGTTAAACGCTAGTCGCTTTTTATTTCGTGTTTAAATATTAGTGACTAAAATATGACAACCGATATCATTCAAAACGTCTTATTTTTCAACGTAACCATGTATCTGTCACAATAAAAAAGCGCGCTGTAATAAAGATTTAATACACTTTTACTAGCTAACTTCTGAATGTGAGATTCTAAGACAGAAATATTTCAGCTTTTTGACAGTATCGAAAAATAGTTGGGAGTTAGTCGACTAAAAAATTCTTCAACTAGATCAGTATTCGTCTTGATGTTTGTCTAAAACTTTGGGAGATTTCTCGACTTCGTTAGAGATGACGTGGATTAAACTGTCATCTCGACCAACGTGGAGAGATCTCCCACAGACATTAACTCACCCAATAGTCTTCAAACATTTATTTAAGAGAGTAACTCCAATCAACTCAGCCTTTGCATTGATGATTGTCCAAACTTTTGGGAGATCTCTCGACTTCGCTCGAGATGACAAAACCGGGGGAATAAAAAATTATGAGGTGATACTTTAAAAAAATTAAAAAAAGGGGAACAATGTTCCCCTTAAAAGGCACTACAACAACATAAGTTAGAAGTTCGTGCTAAACAGCAAAGAAATTTCTGTCCCCACTGACTCACGAAGAATATCAACGCTCTCTTGCTCAATAATTTTTTCTTCATCCAACAGGTTTTTAACTTTCACTTTCATGGTGCTATCGAACGTAGGATACCAGGTGTAAACAAAATCTAGTGAATGAAATGCTTTCTCTTCAGCGTCTTCGAATCCGCTCACGCCAGGAACAATAATTCGCGGACCAAAGACGTTGTAAACCAAGGTGGCAGAATGTTCGTTACTTAATGAATCCCAACCGAACTGTAGATTAACAACCCATTCTGAATGCCCAATTAATCGACGAGTATTATTGGTGATAACCGATGTAACACTCTCATTGGTATTCAGTGCCTGCTTCAACTGTTCCTCAAACAGGCATTCTGTTTGCGGATTGGTATCTGAACAAATACTGACTTCTGAATCAGATAGCGTGAAGTTTCCAGACGCAAAGTAATTGGCGTAGTCGTCCCCCAGGAAAGAGAAGTCTTTCAGAAACTCAACTTCAATGCCGTATAACTCACCTTGATCAGCATTTGCTGTTAGTAATTGTGGCGCGCCTTCTGTTGCACTTGGCAACTCGATCATTTCAATTGGCGTTTCGATATCTTTAGCAAAGAACGCTACCGATAAATTTTCGCCGCTTTCGAGGTACCATTCCCAACGCAAATCGAAGTTATCAATGTTGGCGCTTTCTAACGAGGTTGAACCGCGAACCAGAAACTCTGTTAGTGGATCGATATAGAAACTGGTTGATATATCTCTTAGATCAGGACGAATTGCAGTTTGACTATAGTTGAAACGAAATTGCATTTCGCTATCTAAAATATAAGTCGCCGCAATAGATGGATAGTACTCGTCTTCCATAAAAGCAAGATCTGAAAGCGCATCACCCTCCACATCAAAAAACTCTGAGTGAGCCTGAAACGGAATTGACACCTGTCTGAAATCTTCATACCTGACACCACCAGTAAAACGCCAGTGAGTGCCTACTTCGAAATCGGCCATAAAGTAATAGGCATCAACCAATGTCGCCGCTTTATACTTATCGCCACCGCTCGTTTGATCATCCAGACGAACAGTAAAATCAGATTGCGCCAGATTGCCGTCGGAAAATATCTGTGAGTAGTTACCACCCTGTAAATATTGAGAAGGAATAGCGAAAGTCTGGATAGCAATTTCGATATTTTCAGCTTCACGGTCCTTTTCGATGAAATCTGCCCCTGCTTTAAATTCGACACTATAGTTATCAAAATAAAATGGTATTGAGAAATTAATACCATAGTTTTCCGAGTCATCTTTCAAGTCCTGGAAAAGATACTTAGTATCAACATCACTTGCCAATCTTTCAGTGCGTACACCATTTTCGATATTCACCCTGAAAAATGCTTCTAAGCCTCCAGGCGCAAAACGCTCTGCATCACTTTTACTATAATACCAATCTACTCCAAGATTTTTGTAATCGGCGAAATTATGTGAACCTTTCAGTTGATGAGAAAACATTTCTCGCTCTTCGTAGAGAATATCAAGCTGTCGACGCTCGTCATCGGGTTCATTGATAGTGTTGGTTGACTCCAGCAACCGATCTCTCAAGCGATCACGAGTGTCTCTGAGAAAGATGTTGTTGAACTCAAATTTGTGGCTTTCGTTATAGTTAAACCCGATGTTAACCATGCCACTAAATTTGACGTTATGCTCGGTCACAGGGCCGTCGGAAAATTCATTAATTTCGATACCATTCGTTGTCCGAGCGAGATTATTTACATTTCTCTCATTACCAACTTGCCATTTATTTTTATAGGAAAATGAGGCGAGAAAACCCAGTTCAGATTCACTGTCAAAATCAAATTTATCGCCGTAGGTAAAGTTCAATCCAACATTTGGGTCAACTGATTCTTCCTTTCCGTCAATATTGCGATTCAACGATCCTAACAACGCGACAGCTTCTTCGTTTGATATTCGATTGATTCCGTCACCAGCAAAAGCTTGAGCGAAGGCTGCCGGCAGCTCACGCGTACCATCATCCATACCTTTCCAGTCATCTCCGCCACCTTCGTACCAGGGCGAATCACCGGAGTTATCAGAGTTTGTTCCAATCTCGCCGCCGAGTTTTATAATTCGCTCATTTGGAATAGACTTGGTACGAATATTCACATTTCCACCAGCGAAATGTGCCGGGAGATCAGGCGAATAAGCTTTTTGTACGTTCAGACTTTCGATAATAGCCGAGGGAAATAAATCCAGAGGCAATACCGAGCGCGTTGGGTCCGGACTTGGTACCGTCATCGCGTTTAATTGAGTGGCCGAATATCGCTCACCCAATCCACGAATATAAATAAACTTACCATCAACTAAAGTAAGCCCGGTCACACGGCGTAGCGCGGAAGCCGCATCACCGTCACCAGTTCTGGAAATTTGTTCTGAGCCGAGAATATCGGCAACAAAGGCCTGCTCTTTACGCTCATCTAATACTGCTTGAGCACTCCCTTGCAGACGGCTGCCTGTTACTACGACTTCTTCGATGGTCTCGTCTTGCTCAACAGCTTGAGCTTCTTGACTGATTTCCTGGCGTTCTTCGTTTTGAAAATCTTCATTTTCAGCTGCCAATACACCGGATGGTATACTTCCCGCCAACAACGCCATGCACACTGCCGCATGGACTTTATTCAGCAACTGAAACTTACGTTTTATTATCATGACTGACTCCAGTTGTTTATTAACAACTTATGACTTATTAGCTCTCAACAAATGTGCTAACTAACCTTGACGGAGAAATGTAACTAATCAATTTGCAGGTTAGATTAGCGGCTTCCTTTCGCGGCTTAAGCCAACATTGAAATTCAATGCTGAATAACTTTTCGGGCGACGTTTTTACTAACCAGGCCAACAAAAAGCAGATATTCAAAATGAAACGGAGCTAACTATTAATTCGAAAATTTTTCTTAATAAATTTCAATTGACCGATTCAAATGAACCGGCCAATTAAGCGATAACAAAGTTACTCAAGACCAACGGTTACCCAACCAGCAGTCCAATCGTCTCCGGCTTTAACAGCACCAATAAAGTCAGTTGAATCAAACCAACTATCAACGGTGTCCATATCAAGCGCTGCGGCATCAGTAACAGTTTCGAAGCCGGTAATAACATCAGCCATACCAGCGGCAACAGAGTTACCTGTTTGTCCCATAAACCACTCTTCTGTTGTCTGCGTTGCAGTTGCGTTACCTTTGAAGTTCTCGCCGTTTTCACAGGCGACTACTGAGTGAGTCATTACCAGGTTACCGGCTTGTGCATTATCCTGGGCTTCAGTGCCATTAATTTCCAAACACTCCCCCATGCCTGCAGGTCCAGTGATAATAAGATTGTGTAGTGAACCCGCAGTACCGTTTCTTAAAAGAACGCCTTCTGAACCTTCATCGATAGCCGTGCTTCCGATAATGGTAATGTTGGCGACAACCGGATTGGTTAACGGTGTTGATAGAGGGAAGTGCTCGTTGTTATCGAGTTCGAAACCTCGATGAGCTTTAGTGTCATTATGTTTCACCAGTACGTACTGAGCGCGTCCAGTCCAACCGAATGACCAGTCAAAACTGTCGTCGCCATTTCCGGTTAAAACAACGTGACGAACATTAACTGAGCCACCAAAAAACTCAACGCCGTCATCAAGATTTTCATGAACTTGAATGTAATCAACAGTCGTGTTGCTACCAACACCTGCAAAACTAATTCCGTTAAGTTCATCGCCAGAACCTAATGCTTTACCCGCGTACTTAACGACAACGTAACGTAAGGTACCAGAGTTATCTTCCGGGTCATTTCCACCGTATAAACCGGCATCACCTTCTGCGTTAATACTACAGTTGGCTAACTCAGTTTCATCAGCGTCAAAACCTGCATCGGCGGTATCACACAAATTCGAAGGTGCATTGCCCAATAAGACAAGTCCGCCCCATTGACCGATTCCAGTCGCCTGACCGGTCATATCCTGGATTGAGGTCATATTGATTGGCGCTGACGCGCTACCCAGAGCTTCAATCTTTGAGCCTCGGCGAGCAACCAGAAAGTCATCGCCGCTTTCACCAATAAGCGTTGTTCCCGGCTCGATATACAGGGTCGCATTATCAGCTTTATCGTTACCGACTGCGGTACGACCTTTTAAAACCCAATGCTTGTCGCTGGTTAATTTAACATCGGTGGTGAACACAACATCAGTGTTTAGTACATAAACAGGCTTGTCAGTAATCGCTGGGTAGTTAGCAGATTGATCGGTCGCTAAACTTTGCGCATCTGCACTAGTCACCGATGCTGGAATGCCTGTATTTACCGCAACGGTCCAGCCGTCCATCCAGTTAGTATTGCCGTCAAACGCACCGATGTAGTCAGTCGATTTAAACCAGTTGTCATCATAAACGTCTGAAGCATCAACACCAGTTCCTAACAAGGTTGAGCCAGCTCTCGGCGTATAGCCGTCAGCTAACAGATTAAGTGCTTCTACATTGTCTAACGCACTATTACCCGCTTGTGCTAAGAACCAGGTTTCAACTGTTTGAGTGCTGGTTGCATCGCCTTTGAAATTCTCGCCGTTCTCACATGCGATTACCGAGTGAGTCATGATCAGATTACCGGCTTCAGCATTTGCTTGCGCTTCGGTGCCATTCACTTCTAGACATTCACCCATTCCGGCAGGACCAGTCACAACAAAGTTATGCAAACGACCGGCGGTTCCATTTCTTAACAAGACACCTTCAGAACCTTCATCAGTTGCATTACTACCAACGATAGTGACATTCGAAACAATCGGATTAGTTAAGGGAGTTGCTGCAGGAAAATCTTCATTATTGTCCAATTCAAACGCGCGATGAGCAATGTTATCGTTGTGCTGCACATAAACAAACTGTGCTTTACCTGTCCAACCAAACGACCAGTCAAAACTATCATCGCCGTTACCGGTTAAAACAACGTGGCGCACATTTACAGTACCGCCAAAGAACTCAACACCATCGTCCAGGTTTTCGTGAACCTGAATGTAATCAACCATGGTTTCGCTACCAACACCGGCAAAACTAATACCATTTAATTCATTACCAGAACTCAGTTTTTTACCTGCGTGCTTGACCACAACATATTTTAGAGAGCCAGAATTATCAGTTGGGTTATCACCGCCATAAAGACCCGCGTCACCTTCTGCGCTGATACTACAGTTAGCTAGCTCAGTCGCATCTGCATCATCACCCGCATCACCAGTGTCACATAAATTTGAAGGCGCATTACCTAAAAGAACCAGACCGCCCCATTGGCCAATACCGGTTTCCTGACCAGTAACATCCTGGATTGAAGTCATTACAATCGGCGCGCCCTGCGTACCAATCGCTTCAAGTTTTGAACCACGTCGAGCAACCAGGAAGTCATCACCAGTTTCACCGATAATGGTAGTCCCTTGCTGAACATAAAGTGTGGTGTTATCCGCTCGGTCATTACCAACCGCCGTTCGGCCGTTCAGTATCCAGTGTGCATCATTAGTGAAAGTCACATCGGCGGTAAAAGTCGTGTTAGCAGCCAGGCGATAAACCGGCTTGTCAGTAATTTGAGGGAATTCACTAGACACATCCGTTGCCAGACCTTTCTGGAAAGCATTTTGAACATTGGCAGGGAATCCGCCGCGAACGCCAACCGCCCATCCTTCAGTCCAATCGTTGGTACCGTCAAATGCGCCAATGTAGTTAGTAGCATCAAACCAGGCATCAATTGCAGAAGCGTCAGTACCAGCGCCAAGTAACGGTGAACCAGCCAGTGGCTGATAGCCGTTAACATCAAGATTAAGCGCCGAGGAATCAGAGTAAGCACTGTTGCCCGCCTGTCCGAGGAACCAGTTTTCAGTAGTTAATGCCGCGGTGGCGTTACCTTTAAAGTTCTCACCATTGTCGCAAGCAATAACCGAGTGAGTCATGATCAGGTTACCAGCTTCAGCATTTGCCTGAGCTTCGCCGCCATTTACTTCAAGACATTCACCCATGCCCGCCGGGCCGGTAACTAAAACATTGTGTAAGCGGCCGGCGGTTCCATTACGCAACAAAATCCCTTCCGAACCTTCGTCAATAGCAGTACTACCAACAATGGTAATGTTTGAAACCGCTGGATTAGTTAACGGAGTAGCTGCAGGAAAATCTTCATTGTTATCAAGTTCAAAACCACGATGTGCTTTAGCATCATTGTGTTGAACATAAACGTATTGCGCCTTACCAGTCCAACCGAACGACCAGTCAAAACTATCGTCGCCGTTGCCAGTTAATACAACGTGTTTGACATTGACCGTGCCGCCGAAAAATTCAACGCCATCATCCAGGTTTTCGTGAACCTGAATGTAATCAACCGTAGTCGCGTCACCCACGCCAGCAAATGAAATCCCATTCAGTTCATCGCCAGAACCTAGCGCCTTACCGGCCTGTTTAACAATAACGTATCGGAGCGTTCCTGAATTGTCATTTGGATCATCGCCACCATAAAGCCCGGCATCACCTTCAGCATTAACGCTACAGTTGGCTAACTCAGTCGCATCAGCGTCATCACCTGCATCTGCTGTGTCACATAAATTGGATGGTGCATTCCCTAATAACACCAGACCACCCCATTGACCTATTGCAGTAGGTGCATCGGTGATGTCTTCAAAAGATGTCATTAGGATTGGCGCAGACTGAGTGCCCGACGCTTCAATTTTTGAGCCTCGACGAACCACTAAAAAATCATCTCCAGAACGTCCGATAACGGTCGTTCCTGCTTCTATGGTCAAGGTGCTCGAATCTGCTCTGTCATTACCAACAGCCACTCTGCCAGATAAAACCCACAGCGCATTACTGGTAAAAGTCGCATCAGCAGTCAATGTACCAGTCACCTGGCAAACATTGCTAAAACTGCCAATCGCTTCAATTTGCGTCGCAAAGTCTGGACAAGAAAACCCGGAGGGTGGTGGAGGTGGTGGAGGCGTTACCACTTCATCGCCTTCAACAATCTTGATGTCTCCGCCGCCGCAGCCAGCAAGTGATAACAGACCTGCAACTGCACCGACTGAAATCAGCCGCTTAAATTTCATATTTCTCTCCAAAAAAGGATTATTTAATTTTTTTAAATGCCGCAGTAGCGTAGCGAAGAGCCATGTCAGAAAGATTACAAATTGTGACAGTTGGATGACATCTCAGAATGACATGATTGGTGTTGATCGGACTTTCATGAAGAAAAACTTCACCAGAGATAATCGAATAGTGAATGACGAACTTTCACTTTTGTTATTTAAAATAACTGGTCGCTAATCTATTTTTATTTTAAAAAAAATTTTCAAATTCGCCTGTTATTTGGAACATATGACACTTAGTTGACAGAAATTTTCAATAATATTGAATCCTGAAATACGGGTTATTATTCAGCTTATATTCAAACACTGCGTCCATAATGACGCCATCAAAATAAATAATGAACGAGAATCTAATGTTACGTCCAATATTGTTGTTAGTCTTAATCGCATTTTCAAATCAACTAGTGGCGAAAGTTGAGAAGTTGAGCTTGAATGCCTATCCATCTACCTATCTCGAAGACTGCGAAGGCATCGCTTACATCTACAAAGCAAATAATCAATTACATTTAGGAATTCGCGCCGTAAGAAATTGCAAAAAAATCGAAATAGATGGCAACGTGCAAAACATGGAGAGATACCATCTTGGCTATCGTTTTGAAACGGTCGTTCCTGCGCTAGCGCGCACCGAAATCATTGTTCGCTCAAAATACGATGACTATCACGATCGATTTGTTGTCCTTAACAGAAACCGTGGTGGCTCAGGTCATAATCCACCACATAACCAATCACTAGAAGTGTTGAAACTGTGCGGCAATGGATTCCGCAACACATCAATGAAAACTTATTGCCATGACCTTTTGCAAACCAGCAATTACAACGTACGAGGTATTGTCGAAGTTTGTGCAAAGAAACGACACATCAGCTCACAGAAAAACTGCCTTCAAGAAGCGGTAAAATTTGAATATGAACCGGTGAATGTCATGCTTGAATGTGAAAAATATTCGAACCATTCGAGCGTTGTGAAAAGTTGCTACGATGTCAGCCGCAAATATAACCGCCCGCCTTTAAAAGTTCTGAGTGAATGTCGAACCATGTACAGCAGAAGCTCACAGCAATTGAATTGTGTTGAACGCTTTGTGAACGAGAAAAAGCCAGCGCGCTCACTTGGCTTGTTAAAGGCGTGTAAAGATGAATTTTCCAGGGATTCCCTTGCGCAAAACTGTTACGACAAGATATCAAAAGTTAAATTAAGCAAAAAGAAAACCCTGTCAGCCTGCTCCAATCAATTTAACCGAACCAGCCAAAGGTTTGAGTGTCTTGACCTGGCCGCCCGCCTTAACTCAGACCCGGCAGCGATTATTACTGAGTGTGGTAAACATTCTTCCAGAGATAGCGAATCACTAAAATGTATTAAAGGTTTTGCTCATTAACAGTCGTTATGTTTTTCAAAGCGGTGTTTTCAAATTTACCGGCACCGCATTTATCACTTATCCAAACAGAAGTTAACTCGCTCAACCTGTGATTGCTATACGTGGCGTCTGAAATCCATTTCTTCTCTAAGAATCCTGATTACTATTTTTAGCATAAACTCATGGTTACTTTTTCTCAGAGGCTAAATAAACAGCCTCTGCGATTTTAATATCTTGTACCGCCACTCCGGTTAAATCGGCAATGGTTATTTGTTGCTCATCAGCCCTTCCCTGACCTGCGGCAATAACATTACCCAGTTCAACAACTTTTTCTCCTTGAATACTGCCAGCTTTCAGCGCCTGATAAATTTCCCCCCTTTGCTGACATTGACTGATACTATCAGCGACGACTAAATTCGCTCTGGCAAGAATATCGCTGGCTAGTTCCTGTTTTTCCGGGGTGTCAGAGCCAACGGCGGTGATATGTGTTCCTTGTCGTACTTGAGACACATTAATAAGCGGTGTGGTTGAAGGGGTAGTAGTGACAATAAAATTAGCCGATTGGGCTAATTCATCGATAGAATCAGCAATACTTACTTCAAAACCTTCTCTTTGCATATCTTGTTGATAGTCACCAGTTTTCTCTGCGCTTCTACCCCACACAATGAGTTGTCGACAAGTAGTCACCTTTTTCAAATACAATGCCTGTAACCTGGCCTGAATGCCGGTTCCTACAATTCCGATAGCAGTAATATTCGCAGGCGCTAAGTGTTTAGCCGCAATTGCACCGGCGATTGCAGTGCGAATATCGGTCAAAAATCCTTCATCCAGCAAAGCACAGGCTAATTGCCCGGTTTGCTGGCTGAACAACAACATCAATCCGTTACTGGATGGTAAACCGAGCGCATCGTTCTGGTAAAAACCTGAGGCCACTTTGACTACGTAATATTCATCGGCACGAATACAACCATACTTAATATGCACTTCGCCCTTTTCCATCAAGAGCTCTCCGACCGGCGGAACTGTGGCGAGCCCCTTTGAATATTGAACAAAACCTTCTTCAATTTTAGGGATTGGGTCGAGTGAACTCAGTATTTTTTCAATTTCCGTTCGATGCAGTATTTTCATAATGTTATTTCACATTTTAAGATTTCTACCGATAGATTTGGCGTCAATTAACGATTTGCAGTTTTACTAACTGCCGCTAAATATATTTTCCTCTCACATAATCTGCAATGCGTTTTAATCCGATCTTCAGATGTTCAGCGGGCGCACCAATGCCAACCCGAAAATAACCGTCCATACCGTAAACGTCACCCGGTAATAAGAAGACACTCAGCTCATTTCTAAATTCGTGTACCAACTCGGTAGAATTGATTTCTAACTCGTATTTAATGAATGCCATACCACCGGCTTTGGGCGGAACAAAGGATACCCAGTCGCTATTTTCATCCACCCAGCTTTGCATAATATTTAAATTATCAATCAACAAATCTTTACTTCGTTGCAAAACTTTTTGTCTAAATTCCGGCTGCAATACAATATTTGCAACAAACTCACTCACTGCCCCTGTTGTTATGCTAGTGTAATCTTTGCTTTGCCAGGTCGCGTATATTTCTTCGGTTGGACCAACTAACCATCCTAAACGTAATCCCGGCATCGCCATGGCTTTTGATAGACCACAAGTCACAATCGCTTTGTCATACAAATCTGCGAAACTCGGCAACTCAACACCATCAAACTCAGCGCCTTTGTAAACTTCATCAGCATGTAGATAAATATCGTGCTTTTTCGCAAAATTGACTAAACGCTCAATTTGCGCCACAGGTAATGTTGAACCAGTCGGGTTATTCGGGTGACAAATGGTGAGCATTTTGGTGTTATCGTTGATAACCTCTTCCAACCGATCTAAATCTGGCAACCAACCATTTTCCTGAATGAGCGGCACTTCTTTTACTTTAATACCCAAACCCTTCGCCCAACCAGCAATTTGCATGTAGTTTGGCACTACGACGATTAACTCATCGCCCGGGTTGAGCAAACTCATCACCATAATAAAGTTAGCTTCGGCCGAGCCGTTAGTCACCATCACATTATCAATAGTGCGATTTTGATAAAGATCCGCAATAGTTTGCCTTAATTCAGTATGACCATTGGTCCAGCCATAACCTAGCTCTATATCCAGTAACTCCTTACACTGTTTCTCAGATAGCAATTCAGACAGTCGATAAGGGTGTACGCCGCTATCTGACAAATTAAATTCCACGACGTTTTCATATAAAGATTGAATTCGCTCCAGGGTAAACTCTTCTATTTTCATGATATCTGCCTTTGCTCTGTGCTTGAACTGTTGAACTTTGCCTTGTTTGATGCCGCTTTCTATTTTATAAATAGACGAAAACAAAGCGAATGGGCAAACTATCGAATTTCGAAGGTTTTTCTTTCGTTTCGAAAGTCTCAGGCAAATAAATCTCAGGATATAAACTTTATGGATACGATTAGCTGGAAAATCATAGAAATCCTGCAGCAAAATGCTCGGATCTCCTTTGCCGATCTCGGCAAGGCGGTCCACCTGTCCGCACCGGCGGTTGCTGAAAGAGTCAAGAAACTCGAAGAAGCAGGTGTTATTACCGGCTATCGGGCGAATATTGACCTCGAAAAAGTGGGTTATCCCATTAATGCAATGGTTCAAGTTCGAGTGTTTATCGGAAAAGAGGCCGAGTTTGTTAAGTTCACTAAAACTCGCCAGGAAGTTTTGAAATGTTATAACGTCACAGGAGAAAAAGCTTATATGCTTAAAGTCGCGGTCCAATCCATGTCGCAACTTGATGCAATGCTGGAAGATTTTTCTACCCTGTCAGAAACTAACTCAATGATAATTTTGTCCACTCCCATCGATGCTTCCATAATCAAAGGAAAAGAAAAAAGTCTAAAAATTTGAGCGCTTAGTTGGTTATCTGATTTATCAATTTACTCGCCGATCAATATTCAACGCAGTTTCACTCGATAGATTATGCCCAGGAAATGCCCCGCGGTAATTGGTAGCTACTGTACTCCACATGAATAACACGCCTGGAATTCAAACTCGATTGATGATAACTCCCCTTAGCTGACGAGTGAATAAGGTGCGGCCTCATGACTAAAACTGAGCCGCTATTCATCTCGCATTCCAGGTAATCATTTTCCAATACATACTGATTTATTTGTTCCGATTGCAGTAATCCATGTTGATGGCTTCCCGGAATAACCCGCAAACATCCATTGTCTTTGGTTGCTGGATCAATATGGAGCCGAAACGTCACCATGTTATTCAACACGGCTAAGGGAGGCTGAACATGATAAATCCCTTCTTTTTTACTCCACCCTCTCCAACCTTCAAGTTCAACTTTATTAGATAAGGCTATTGTTTTATCCTGATGCCAGCTAACCGACCAATTATTGTGCCGGGACTTATCAAACAAGATGACTCGAACAAGGCATGGATTTCCAACTAAATACTTTGCTGCCTGATCTAACAATTTTGCAGAATTGACCAGGCGCTTTATTGAAGGAAATTTTTTGTCTGCATTTCTAAAACCACCTCTATTTTTTCCCAAAATTGATGTTGCTAAGTCCGTCGAAACAGAGCTTAATTCGCTTTCATCAACGAAAGAATCTAATATTTCAAAACCACTAGATTCAAACTTACCGACAACAGTCACCTGATTTAAGCCTCTTTATATTGATAATGACTACAACCAAAACCACAAGATAACATGCTCCTGTCTAACAGGGTATTAGCAAGCCCATGGTAAAACGAGCATTCATAATGAAGTTGATTAAATTCATACAGTTACTATCCTTAAATGGGAACATATCAATTTTCGGGTAGAATTAGGTGAAGAATCTTCAGTTTAGTCATAAGTTAATTATCCTCTCTTCCACCATTTTGGTGTTGGCACTTGGTGCCTCTGCAATCAATAATTATCTGATTCTAAAATCCAAAACAGAAAGCGATCTAAAAGCGTCCATTCAGGAGATCTCTTCTTCAATTTCAGCCAATATTTCCGATTGGCTCAACAGAAAGTCAGACATTGTACTCTCCATGGCGATCTCTGCGGAGACGCACACGGATCGAAATTCTCTGGTTAAAATTCTCAAACAATCCGATAGAACTGGCTCTTTTAAAAATACATTTGTCGGATTAGCCAGCAGCAAAGAGATGATCATTGACGACCAAACCATTGTTCTACCTGATGGCTATGATCCAACTGGGCGCCCTTGGTACACCCTGGCAAAAGCCCCCGGCAAAGCGAGCTTTACCGAACCCTACTATGATGCCAATGAGCATTACCTGGTCATCTCTATTTCCACGCCGGTTGTCCAAAATGGTCAACATATAGGCGTTGCTGGAGCCGACATACAACTGACCGATATCGTTAACATTGTGAATAAAGTCGATTACCTTGGGCTAGGTTACGCATTTCTAGTAACCAGTGAAGGAAAAATTCTTAGTCACCCGCAAAAAGATCTCGCGAATAAAAATCTCACTGATATTTTTTCGACAAGGCCTGCACTATCCCCCCAATTAACCGAATATAAAATTGATAACAATGATCAATTAGTTTCCTTTCACAAAATTGAGGGAGTCGAATCAGTTGACTGGTATCTGGGGGTTATTTTAGATAGAGAACAAGCTTATGCTTCGTTGGAGGAATTAAAATATCAAGCGCTTATTTATGGATTGATTGCAGTTATTGCCACAATTGCATTAATGGGGCTTGCCCTGAATATACTGATGAAACCCATCCGCCACTTGAGTGATGCGATGAAAGATATCGCGAAAGGAAGAGGCGACCTTACCCAAAGATTAGAAGTGGAGACTCACGATGAAATTGGTCAACTTTCCAGTGACTTTAACGAGTTTATGGAGAAAATGCACGAGTCGATTAAAAACGTCAATACTTCCACCATGCAATTAAATCAAAATATTTCTCAAGTTCGTGAAGTTATTGAATCGTCTCAATCACTATTCGATAACCAAAATAATCGCACTAATAACGTCGCCATGGCAATTCACCAGCTTAACGATTCTTCAAACGAAATCTCTAGCAACGCGCAGCAAGCCTCTCGTTTAACCAGTGATGCTCACCAAGTATCGGACGACAGCAGAGAGTTTCTTAATTCGAATATTAACAATATTCAAATGCTGTCAAAAAATGTTTCAGAGTCTGGCGAACACATTCAGGAATTGGGTAGCCACACCGAAAATATCGGTAATATTCTAGAAGTGATTAAAAGTATTAGCGATCAAACAAATTTGTTAGCACTAAATGCTGCGATTGAAGCTGCCAGAGCTGGTGAACAAGGACGAGGTTTCGCCGTTGTTGCTGACGAAGTCAGACAACTGGCTCACAGAGCAGCAGATTCAACCAACGAAATTCAGGAAATGATCCAAAACCTTCAGCAAGTAGTTTCATCCGTTGGAAAATCAATGCAAGAAAGTACCAGTCAGAGTAATGTTTGCGTTTCGACGGCCAATCAGGCAGGAGAAAAAATGAAAACCATTATGGATGCTATCAACGACATCGACGATGAAAATCAATCGGTTGCCTCATCAACAGAAGAACAAAGCCGCGTTATTGAAGGTATCAACAATGAAATTGCTGAACTAACTTCTCTCACTCAGCGAGGTGATGATAATCTGGATCAAATCACTCGAGAGTGTGATTTATTACAAAAGCAGTTTGATGACCTTAACAATCTGGTGGGTCGATTTAAACTTTAGATCTTGGTTTATACTCTAGAACTTGGTTTAAACTCCAGATCTTGGTTTAAACTCCAGATCTTGGTTCAAATTCTATAGCATAGGCAATACTAATCTATAAACCCTAATCACATTTAACAATTTTAAAATTCACCATGATTATCTGCAAGAAAACGGCGAAACTGAGATAAACCTTCTTTTATTTTACTCCGCCCAAATCCGATGCGAAATCGATCAATGGGCGCATCAAGAAGTTCAGATTGGTAAATAGACGCAGGTAAAAGTAATACACCATATTCATTAACAAGCTTATGGCAAAAACTCTCAACCGTTCCGCGACCAATATATTTCGGATAAGCAATACACCCGCCATCAGGTGCAGCCCACTCGAACAAACTAGGATAGTCGGCAAAAAACTTTTCGAGTTCGCTGAGATTTTCACGCAATAGTGAACGATTTCGCGCTAATATTCTTTCTCGATTATTCAACACAATCAATGCCAGCCGTTCACTTGGCGCAGAGTTACAAATAGACAGATAATGTTTGAAGCGTTCCAGTCGAAGCAACAATGCTTTATCTTGAGTTGCGATCCAGCCAATTCGTAAACCAGGAAATCCATAAGCTTTAGAAACGACGTTTAGCGAAATACCTTTTTCATAAATATCTGCAATTTGTGGCATTCGCTTAGCTTCATCTAACTCTAACAGCCGATAAACTTCGTCACTGAATAAGTAAATGTTATTTTTTCGGCAGAGAGAAATTAGTTCGTTAAGGTCGCTACTACTCATGGTCGCGCCAGTAGGATTGTTTGGCACATTAATTGAGATTAACTTAGTGTTCGGTCGAATGGCCTCAGCGAGGCACTCAAGATCAAGGCGCCAATTTTTCTCTGGTTGTAGCGCAACTCCTGTTACTTCACAAATTTCCAGAGGCAAAGTTTCTGCGGCCTGATAATTGGGCACCACGACAATAGCATGATCATTTTTATCGAGTAAAACCCGCATTGCCGCGTAAATTCCTTCTTCCGCGCCGGCAAAACAAAGAATATTTTCAGCCGATAAAGTGTCATAAGTTTCCGCTATTGTGTTTCTTAAATCTGGTGCCCCCCAGGTCTCAGTGTAACCCAACCATAAGTTTTCAAAATCATGACGCTCTTGATCGGAAGCTAAATTCAGTAACTCTTTAAGAGACATACTTTCTACGTCCGATGCAGTCATATGATACTTAGCTTTAAATTCCCACTGAGAGAAAAATACCTCCAGTTCAAAATTACGCATGTCTCTTTTCCTTATTCGATTATTTCGTTTGATTTGAGTTCGCTAGCGAAATTCTAACTTAGTATAACCTGAAAATGGGGCTTCATAATAATTTGTAAGCCCCATAGAAATTCTCGATTTATTTTGAACAAATCAGAAATAATCTTTTGCAACGCTGAGGCAGCTGCCCTCAACGCTCACCCGCTTCAAGTTGGAGTAATTTGATATAACGATTTTGCAATTCAGCAAATACAGCAACAATAACCGCAACGACAGTAATTATTGCCAAACCAGCGGTACTAAACCACTCGCTTCCCAAAAACATCAGAATGACAGACCCTACAACCCAGCTTCTATCCATGAACACAATTTCAGAAGCCAGCCGTGCGTTTTCCGGTTGTCGGCTCACCCAGAGTACGAAACCACCAAAAATAATTAGACTAACTCCCAAAATAAGCAGGTATTGTGGATCAAATCCCCCCATATACTCGGCAATAATATCTGAGAATAATAAAAGGTCGACACTACAAAGTATCGAAAACATTGCATTGGCCACTAAAACTCGATTTAACTTAACATTGCTCATGATCTTTCTCCGTTGTATTGGCTGACTAACCTTTACCCAAATTTTGACAGGCTCCGTCATTATCGCCATTACCTCAGAGGTAATGTTGAGGTTACGCTAACGATGTAATAATCTATCCAAACTACTTTGAAAAGATGGAATCCCACATGAGTCATTTTGGCGAACTCATTAAAGACTGGCGCAAGAACCGAGGATTTAGTCAAATGGAACTCGCGTTCGAATCTAATATTTCGAGTAAACATATTAGCTTTTTAGAGACTGGTCGCTCACAGCCCAGCAGGGAAATGATAATTCGGCTTTCTAACTCTCTTAATATTCCGCTGAACGAACGTAATATTTTATTTTCAGCGGCGGGTTTTGCTGAGGCTTATCAACGCTCAGATATCAATCAACCAGAAATGAAGGCAGTACGAGATGCCTTGTCGATTATGCTCAACAATCACCTTCCTTATCCGGCAGTCGTATTTGATTGGGACTGGAACATCATGATGGAAAACCAGTCGTATCAACAAATCACCCAGTTTCTACGGGAGCAACAACCTGACTTTCCTGATACGACAAATATTCTCGAAATACTCTTCGACTACAATGGCGCACGTCCCTTCATTGAAAACTGGGATGAAGTGGCATCCTTTATTTTACAAAGATTACATCGTGAAAAAATTATGTTTCAGGATCGACGCTCAGATCGATTAGAAAAACTACTCGAATATCCAGATATTCCAAAAAGTTGGCAAACGATTTCTTTTGTCGAGCAGTCCAGGCCGATGGTTAATGTGATAATTAACCTGGGTCAACTAAAACTCAACTTATTTTCAACCTTGGCGACTTTCGGCACCGCAATCGATATCACGATGGAAGAGTTGATGATTGAGCAGTACTTTCCTTTAGATGAGGTTACAAAGAATTTTTTCTTAAGTTAAAAGGCGTTGTTTTTATACATTAAGTACAAACCCATGATCAGGTTTGCACCAGCGGCGATTGAGAATTTTTTTACAAATAGCATCTTAAATAACATTGGGATCACGCCATTCGATTGAAACTTCAATACGTTTACCATCGGTCCTGCCAACTCGAATATTAGAATTACAAATAGAACTATAGAAATAGTCATAGGAATGGTTAAATATTTTTTTCCAAGATCAGCGCTTAGCCGCTTACCATGATGGTAAGTTAAGTAAATTGCTAGTGACTCCATAGCCAGCGGTATGATCATCTTAATACCTTAGTTAGCATTAGCTTTTTAGAAATAAAATTATCAAACATTGTTCATGATATCTCAAAAACATAATATCAAAGCTCCAACTTGACATACATTTTATCGATCAACGAAACACCATTTTTAATAACCACAGTTAGCTGTTCCGTCGCACGGGTAGACATAATAACATTACTATCCATCTCCAATGATTCCACCACGGTAGCTGTGACATAAGCACTTTTTTTATCCTCAGACAAAGTAATCACAACATCTTCCATCTTCGCTGAAATATTGCCTGGAACCGACCAGCCAAGGACAAGAGTCTCCTTATATTTCGATACGCTCATTTTTTGCTTGCCGCCTAAATTCGCCGGTAAATCTAAGGTAATATCTGCGTCAGGTGTAAAGTATGAGATCAAGCGGTTGGCATTGCGAGCTTTCGATGCCGCTTCGAGATTACGCAGTAACCTTTCAACAATTCGCTTGTTTAAGAATTCGATATTCGATTCATGCCCTTTGGATACTTCACTTTTAACAGACTGAGTTTCTCCCTTACAAGGTTTATCGGAATAGGCTATTTTTCCACTTGGACTTTTACATTTATAGATAGTCGCTAAAGTCTTGGTCGAAAATATCGTTAATGACATTACAGCTATTAATAAGTAAATGACTTTCATTTCGTTTTCTCAAAATTAACAGAAGGCAAAGACGAAGAAAGTTTACCAACAATCACTCCAATTAAAAAGCAATGCATCGTGAATTGAAATGTCGTAATTCATATAAATTCAGAAAAAATCAACATAAATCACGTTCGCTCATAAAACATCATACTTCGCTTCACTCCAGTTATTGTTTGCAAGTGAACGAGTAATTATTCTCTTAGGACTTAATCACTATCGTTAAATAATAAAAGGAAATTGCTATGAACAAATTAATGTTGAATGCTTTACTTATAGTTGCAATATTAGCTTCGTCTCCACTCTCGGTATACGCTACCGAAGCAGCACACTCAGATTACGCCAATAATCGATTCTATCAAGGAACGGATATTCATATTGATTTTGAGTCAGTAGCAACAATTTGGGTACATCCTTCTAACAACACAACCATTGTTATTTACTATAAAGGGGGTAATCAATATGATAGCGAAAAAGATAGAAATATTAGAGGTGCTGAAGCTGTAGCTATCGTTAGTCAATTCAAATTGTTTATGAATGCAAAAAAGGCGCACATCACAACACATGGCGGCATTAATAATCTGTAATACTTGATCAGTACTCATTTCAAATTGGTATTTGGGATCAAACAGCGCTCCCAAATACCAACTCAGGCTATTTTCTACTTCGACGCAATCCGACGAGTAATGACATTGATTCACGACCAAGAAGTTCCTACAATGAACAAAATTCAGCCGCAGGTGTGCAAAGATGACGATAGAACTTTTTAGAGATGATGCCTATCTTAAACAGTGTGAAGCCTTAATTGTCGATATTAATGACAGAGGTGGAATCATTCTCGATCAAACAGTTTTTTATCCTACCGGCGGCGGTCAACCAGGTGATAGTGGCGTATTTGAGACATCGACTGGTTCAATCCAGATCGCGACTACCGTTAAAGATAAGGAAACTGGCCATGTGGTTCACGTTCCCGCCGAAAACCAGCCAGCACCGCAAGTGAATGAAAAAGTAAGCGTGAAAATTGATTGGGAACGTCGTTATAAACATATGCGCATGCACACAGCATTACATCTTTTATGCTCGACAGTACCTTGCGGCGTCACCGGCGGGCAGATTAATGAAACAAAAGGCCGGCTGGATTTTGACATTGGGGAGTTCACACTCGACAAAGAAAAAATCACTGAAAAGTTGAATCAGCTAATTAAAGAAGCTCACGAAGTTACTTTTTCCTGGATATCAGATGAAGAGCTGGAACAAAACCCCGATCTGGTCAGAACCATGTCAGTTCAACCACCTAGAGGAAGCGGGAAAGTACGCTTGATAAAAGTCGGTGAAAATATTGATCTTCAACCTTGCGGTGGAACTCACATCAACAACACGTCAGAGATCGGCGCCGTTAAAGTGGCAAAAATTGAAAATAAAGGAAAACGAAATCGCCGAGTAAATATTGTTTTTGATTAAATTTTTTCGGCGGTAATCGCAATCATCCAAACTAATCCTGTCTCACGAGCTTTAGTTACTTCTTCTTCAGGATAGCTGGTAATTTCAATTGGCCAGTCTTTGTTAAGACAGTTTTCAGGAGGACGATAAGGCTCCAGGGGCTCGCAATCTTCACGCCACTTTTCGATCTGCACGTTTTTCCATTGATCACTTCTGAAGATAGCTTTGATCTTTTCTAAATCACCCATAATGAACATTTCGTGACCATGAAAGTGAATGGGTGCATCAAGATAAACAGTGCCACCGGGTTTTAAAACACGATGAATTTCAGCAATACAGTCAGAGTAAGACGACGGCTTGAAACCTAATGCCTTTTGACCCCAGTGTTCAATGGATTGAACAGCAAAAACTTTATCAAATGTTTGCTCAGGAAATGGAATATCGGTCGCACTGCCGTGACCGCCTTTACCAATTTCCGGCTTTTCATCTTTTGGTCGTTTTGGTTCAACTCCGGTCCAGGTGCCACCACTGCGTTTAATCAGATTTCTTGCTAACATGAACCGACCAAAGCCAACTTCTAACACATCTTGATTTTTACAATCATACAGATGCGCTTCAATACTCGAGACCACACATTTTCTGAGCGGCGAACCAAAGTTAATTGAACAGGCTGAAGCTTGAGTATCAAAACTTGGACAATGCTTACAGGCCACCACTCGGTACCCGTCAGCTTCTTCCCAATATTGATGACCCCACTTATCGGCACACTTTTTCGGATTAACCCGAAAACTATGCCAGCGTTTTAGTATTGAATCTTTTTTTGAGTGCATGGCGCAGTAGAATATAGAAACATTTTGGCGGCGTCAATTTAAACCCCGACCTCAGCACCATTTCATTTTAGTATTTCTTTAAGCTCGTCACATAAGTCATTTAGTTCGACAAAAATTAGTAGAATTAGCGCTCTCAATTTCATAGTAAATTGCGATACTAGTTGGAAGTGTTTAATTTTTCAGTGTGAATGGACGTCTAAACTGCTGCTTCGCACCAGATCCAAAAATTCGATTCGCAGACAGTTATTTTCCTAGCACTTTAAAACGTCGACTGGTCCGAAAACCATCATTGTCGATGATGGTCACCTGATGCCAACCTGGTTCAAGGTATATCGCTCGTTGGTGAAACTCTTGAGTTTGTCCCAAGTAACGATCATCGATATGCCAGTACATTTGTGCATTTTTTTTTCGATGAACGGCTTCAAACACGACTTGAGAAATTTGACCGTCGAGGGTTCTTGGAATGTAAACATGGGTATCTTCGCCAGGGTATAAGAAAGACATTGGATTTTTCGTATTTGAAGAACCGACCTTTAAACAATCTGCTCGAAACGATGGAAGCGTTACATAATCACTGTGTTGCTTTTGATAATAAAACTCCTGGCCGGGTGGTAAAACAAACTGATTAACCGATGACATATTTCTGACGCGTTCGCATTCACTGTGTACTCTTGCCCCCGTTGATTTATCCAGATGGATCAGAAAGTGATGTGGGGTAATTTTGTCAAAGTGACTATTCTTTGCAATCAACTGAATTTCGCTATCGCACAAACCATTAGATAAATAACCATTGTCTTTGCAAACAGTGACTTCTTTTAGTTGATGGTAGGGTGTTTCAAACCAAGAGCTTCTGTCCAACTGATTAAAAATGCTAAACATTAGTGGTGCAGCAGCGCCTACGCCAGTTAAGCCAGGTACCCCTCTTCCATCGGCGTTACCAACCCATACTGCAACCGTCCACTTAGGCGTAACGCCAATTGCCCATCCGTCTCGCAATCCGTAACTGGTTCCAGTTTTCCACGCTATTTTTTGACTGGTATGAAAATTTTTCCAATGACTTTCCGCGCCGGGTCGAGTGACTTCAAGCAATGCTTCTAAAGTTAGCCAGGCACTTCCCTGACTAATTTCTTTTTTACGACCACTTGTATTTTTCTCAGTCGATAAAACGCTCAGCTTTTTATAATTTTGCTGTGAAGCATCCAGGCTGATAGTGGCCAGATTTGCATAAACCTGGGCAATGTCCCATAGAGTGGTCTCCGCGCCGCCAAGGATCAGGGGCAAACCATAATCATCGGGCGTTCGATGTAGCGTTGTGATCCCTGCGTGTTGAAGAAAGTCGTAGAACTTTTCTAATCCATATTGGCGGAGTAATCTCACCGAAGGAATATTAAGCGATTGTGCCAATGCCATTTTTGCCGGCACAGCCCCACGAAAACTTCGGTCATAGTTTTCTGGTGCATAGCCACTATATTGTGTCGGTAAATCGGGTATCAGCGTTGTTGAAATGATTTCTCCCTGTTCCAACATTGTCGCAAATAATAGTGGTTTAAAAACGCTGCCGCTGCTTCTAGGTCGATGCACTAGATCAATCGCGTAACCACTGTTAAATCGGCTGGAAAAATCACTGTTGCCGACATAAGCCTTGACTGATAAATCACGATTATCAATCACTAACGCCGCAGCGTGATTAATCTGCATTTGCTGTAACTCTCTGGAACTTTGTTTAACAACCTGAGAAATGCGTTGTTGAATATCGGCGCTTAGCGTGGTGTGAAAAAAATCAGGTCGAGCTTTATTAACATTCTTTTTGCTTAGTGTATCGATCAAATGAGGAGCGAGCTTAGGCATCTCCCTTTTCTGTCGTGGTAACGGCTCAGCCATCGCAAGACGATAATCCATCTCGGTATAAACACCATTATTCCAAAGTCGGGCTAATAACCTGTCTCTTTTTTGTTTTAATTGACTGCGATTTTTTTTCAAATGAATAGCTGTAGGGCTATTAGGAAGTACGGCAAGCATCGCACTTTCGGCCCAACTCAATTGAGCCGGCGCACGACCAAAATATCGCCAGGACGCAGCTTCCAGTCCAACGACATTACCACCAAAAGGCGCATGCGCCGTATACATCGCCAAAATTTCCTGTTTGCTATAGCTCATCTCCAGACGAACAGCTAATAACATCTCAATGACTTTTTCCCAATAAGATCGCGCTCTATT
The DNA here is from genome assembly GCF_007004725.1 of Aliikangiella coralliicola. Lineage (GTDB taxonomy): Bacteria > Pseudomonadota > Gammaproteobacteria > Enterobacterales > Kangiellaceae > Aliikangiella > Aliikangiella coralliicola. Next base: position 347,003 of record NZ_ML660162.1, read on the forward strand.
CCCCACCGAACCATTACGCGACAATCGAATAGTTTGCATGGTGATGGTGCTCGCGCCACTAACAACCTGAGATGATACAAGGTTACTTTTAATTGCCCTGGCCAGCGCCAGAAAATCGACTCCAAAATGAGACTCAAATCGTTTGTCTTCAAAAGTCATTAATGCAACTTTAAACTTTTCTGGAATTTCAGTTCTTGCAGGAAATCGCCACTGCTCATCTTTTGCGACTCTGGCATCGAGTAGCCGGCCTTCTTCAGTTAATGCAACCGGTGAATAAGAAACTTCGAAAATCTGTTTTGGTAACCAATGCCAATAGAATGTCGCTAACACAGCTAACAGTGTTAGTCCGACAAATATTCGCTTTTTAATTGGTTTCAATTTCCACATTTTGTTAACTTTTATTTCTGAGTCACTATTTCTAGTCAATAAAATTTTTGTATTGGCAACTTGGTTACATTTCAAAGTAGCGGTATGCCAAATCTTTTCATCTCGACCGCAGCGGAGAGATCTCCAAAAGATATCATCAGACTCAAACGCCAAGATTACTCTGTTTTAAAATACCATTCCTCATCGACGAGTAATGAAGACTGATAGTTTTCAAATGTCTGCAGGAGATCTCTCCACGTTGGTCGAGATGACAGTCTGCCTGCCTTCAAGGCTGTTTAACCACCTCCACCCACTGACCTTTTGATTTCGCATACTTGGAGGCATCATACATTGCCTCTACTTTAAACGATGGTAAATAAAAACGCCCAAGGTAAGCCGCGTTAACAGTAATATTAAAAGTCTTACTTTGGTTCGTTTTTAAATCAAAGTAAGTAAACACTCGATCATCTCGAATATCCTGATAGTCAAAACCGGCTGTTTGATTTTGTTGGCGTTTTGACACACCTCGATAGCGATGACTACTTGGTTCTGGCTTATCATTTTGTAGGCTATCAAATCGTTTATTATGAATTTCCCAACCTGATGGCAAAATTTGTGACAGCGCCAGATTTTGAAAATCTCGGGTGGTATCGTTACGGATTTTAACTCGAATTTGAATATCTTCTCCCTGAGCTAACCGAGTAACATCCACGGGTTTGCCGCTCGCGCTAAAATAATCAACCTGAATAGCTAAGCCTTGTTGTTCAGCTTCCTCTTTTCCTGCAGGCGGGACTCCTTCTGCGTGTAAGGTCACGTAAAGTTTGCCACCACTTTGGTTGTTGATTTCAACTGGGATCTGTTCATCTTTAGATTCGGTGAGGTGTTTTTTCCACAAGGGTAAGCGATTGTTAACAATCTCAATTGGCGCATCGCCGATTTTATAAGCGGCGGTAATCGCTTCTTGTTTACCAACATCACTTTGAAAAACGTAATGGCTCATTGAATTTAACGCATAGGCAGTACTTTGAGTACTTAACCAATAGGTTGACGACAAAGTTTGAGAAATCTGCTGCACCATTTTTTCAGCCAACACCTGGTCATTCATTAACACCAAGCTATCCAGAATAATCGCCTGATCTCTTAAACTTGAACCAAAAGTATTACCCGCCCTTGCATAACTTTTCACTTGTGTACTAAGCCCGGCAACCAACTGTTTTGCCGCATCGGTTTGACCAACTTTTTGATAGGCGGCGGCAAGATACCACTGACTAACATTATCGATTTGGTCACGCTCCCTTAAACGGTTCATTGCGCCTAACGCCGGCTTACCCGCCATTGCCAGAGTAAATAATCGATAACTTTGACTTAACGTATCTCCTGAAGTCCAGCTGTCAGCCGTGCGCCGTTGATAACCGATCCAGTTTGACAAAACATTGTAGGGAATATGATAGCCTTTACTTTTCGCTTCAAGCAAAAAGTGACCAACATAACTTGACGCCCAATCGTGAATTTTATTTTGACCCGGCCAATAGGCAAAACCGCCTGATGGCAACTGGAATCCACGTAGTCGCTCAATACCAATTGCGACATTATTTTCAACCTGATCAGCCTGTGTTTTTTCCAGCGTCATCAAATCGTTCAGATAAAGCTGTGGAAAAATTGAAGAAGTCGTTTGTTCAACACAACCGTGCGGGTATCGAATCAGGTATTTCAGGCGCGACTCTAAATTAAGCGGTGGTACACGTGACAATTCTAGCGTAAGCTGATTAGTTGATGGCAAGCCATGGGGTTGATGAGTGGTATTCCATGATTCACCTGCCTTTAGAACCTTTTTAGTTTGCCGACTGGTTACTGGGTTCGCACTACGCACATCCACATAGATATCTTGTTGGCTTGTATGGTTTTTATTGGATGCAACAAACCGCAAATGGGCCTGACCTAATGTTGAATTAACTTTTAGCGGAATAAATCCAAGCTGGTCACCGGGCTCACTGAAGTTCAATTTAATTGGCCCCTTATCGAGTCGCTCAAAATGATCATCATGTTCAATCTCCAGCGACACTTCACCTAACGCCTGTTCATTAACAAACACGGCAACGGGAATCGTCACAATCTCTTCCGGCCCAACAACTCTCGGTACAGTCGCCAACACATTCACCGGTTGTCTTACATAAACAGATTTTTCGGTTGAACCGTAAGCGCCTTCATACCCAGCCACCACCATGACTCGAACCGCGCCAAGGTATTGAGGAATATCAACCGCATGGGAATTGGTTTCGCCGGCATTCAAATGAAACGGACCTAAAAACCTCACTACCGGTGGGAAGCGTTTTTTCTTTCCTCCATCTTCACCATCTTTCTCTTTCCCGTCGCCACCCAGTGCTAAAATCCGATCTAATTCTCCACCATAAGCGCCGACGACTTCATCGAATAAATCCCAGGTTTTAACCCCTAATGCTTCTTTGCGATAAAAGTGACTTCTTAATTTTGGCGTTTGGTAACGCGTTAACCCGAGCAAACCCTCATCAACGATTGCGAGTGTATAAGTCATCGATTTTCCGTTCGACTCAGACACCTTAATATCCGCCGACGACTGAGGGGAAATTTCATCTGCAACTTGCAGCTGGGGCGACAAAGCTGTCGCCGGATCGTCAACTATCACAGGAACAACGCCGAATAGTCGAATTGGCAAATCGTTATCTTTACCGCTGTGGGGTTGAATTAACATGACAGACACATAAACATTAGGGCTCATTGCTTGCGTTAGGGGCAATTTAATACCGGGATTGTTCGGGTCGATATCGGTCCAGAAGCGATCCAACAGACGACTTCCATTTTCAACGCTGACTAGCACTTTTCCCTGCTTGGACGGTGGGAAGTTAATCGTAGCTACATCGCCGACCTGGTACTTATCTTTATCTGTTGAAAGGTTTACCACACTCGCACCAATTCCTTTCTGGTTTTGCGATCTGCCTGCCCATCCCGGCCAGTCGATATAGAAAACCTCTCCGGTACAGTGACCGCCTTTTTTGTCACAAGCTCTTACCAGGTAACGCCCCCACGCCGGGTAATTAACCTCCATTTCCCATTCGCCGATTCCATCCTTTGTTGTAATTGCTGTTCGTTCTAGCGCTTCTGTACTATAGGCACTGGCATATTTTGCCAGTGAGTCACCGGATTTATCCCACCACCATTTCCAATTGATTTTATACAAAGATATTTCTACTTCATCGAGAGCAACCTTCTCACCACTTGATGAAACACTGGCAATTTGAATTTTGTGCGGAGTATCAGTCAGCAGCATATTGCGCCGACTATCACCTTTCGGTAACTTCACTCCCAGGTAATTGTCATAAGGGTGAAAATCCATTGACTGCCGTTCAGTACTAAATGCACCACTGTCCTCAAATACTCGGCTGGTAAATCGAGCGGAAAGCAACCCGGGAGATTTCCCTTTGACGGCAAGGTTAGTTTTGAAACTAACACGTCCTTCTTCATCAAGATTGCCAGAGAAGACATCTTGCTTTTCGCCACGAAATTCTCTGGCAGGGTCATCAAAGTTAAACCCGGCAAAATTTTTAAATCGCGTTTTTTTGGGCAATAGACGAACTTTAACATCAGCTTTCAAATTAGAGGCTTTGGCGCCATGTAACCATTGCGAGAAAAGCTCCGTTGTCACGGGCATTTTAGAAGCGGTTAAAAATGGAGCTTCGGCTTTCAGTTCTACTTTCAGGCGATTCGGAATCACCGCTTCTACTTTAATCACTTTGTGAAAACGAAGTCCACCCAGGCGAGCAATGGCTTTCCAATTTCCAGTTATCGCGTTCTCTTCAGTCTTTAGATTAAAGCGATAAAAATCATCGACCGGTTGGTTATTAGTTTGACTGGAAACCAGCTGTCCCTTAGGGTTAAAAAATTCTAAAGTAACCGGATGCCCCGGCGGAATATTGTTGTTTTTATCCTGGAGTACAAAAGTTAAGAAAATATCGTCACCTGGTCGCCAAACGCCTCTTTCTCCATAAAGATACCCCTTGATTCCTTGTTTTACTTTGACACCGCCCACATCAAAATGGCTGGTCGGTAAAGCCAAACCGGGGGAAAGTTTTAGGTACCCAGTTTCTTCACCGACAGATGCGCGCACATAATAAGCTGCAGAATCTAATTGAATGTCGGCCAGGCCATTTTTATCGCTGGTTGCCTGCGCAAGTTGCTGGTGCTGATAGTTATAAACTTCAAGCTTCACTTGCGACCAGGGTAAACCCGTTGAAATATTCGTTGTGACCAGCGTTAGTTTTCTGTCATTTCCCTGTTTGGCGACAATACCAATATTGCTTGCCAGAAAATTTCGACTGGCTTCAATATTTTTTCCATATCGATAGTAAGCATCTTTACAAGGGTTGTTTCTATCTCGCCATCTTAATTGCGTGTTATTGTAATAATTATCGGCGTAATCCCAGTTACTATATTCATTGTAAGATTCCTGGTCATAACTGGAAAAAGCACGCTCCTTAATGACTGGAACATTATTTTCTTCCTGCGAACAACTATAAGTAGAATTACTACGATTAATCGATAAAGTCAGGCGAAAAAGAGCACCTGGATGCTTTGCCAGAAGCTCAGAAATATCCAGTGAATATCGATTCCAATTATCCTGAACCGGGCTTTCCAGCGAAATAGATTTACGCCACAAATAGCGACCCACACGCTGGCTTTGATAATTTTGATCAAGGTTATTAGCTTGTAAAAACTGTCCCATGTTGTTGGCATAAATTTTAAATGCGGTCACCTGTACTGAGTCGACATTAACTGCTTCAAAGGGAATTGTTAATGACTTATTGGGCGGCAAGATGACGCCCTTGCCAACAAATCGAACCTGTGGTTTTTGGTTAAAGAAAGTAAGCGTCTGTTGAACCGGTTCGCCAAGTTTAAACCCGCGGCTATTTTTTAATCCTTGATCAATGGTAATTGTCACCTCTCCGGTAAACAGACTTTGTGGATAAATCTTTACCAAACTTCCTTGCTGACGAATAGTAAACCGGCCTCGGTCAATCTGTATAAGGCCTTTCAAATTTTGCTCGGCAGAAAGTTTCTCGGTAAAACTAATTTCAATTAATTGCCGATCAGCCTGAACCGCTCTGATATTAGCGACTTTAAATTCCCCATAAGCAGGGATCTCGAAGCTTCTTTTTCCTTGGTCATCAACAGAAATTAGTGCGCCATTCCAGTTGAGAAGCAATTTTTCCGTCTGTTTCTGACGTTTTAATCCAGGCACAATAAACTCATGACGCCTGCCGTTTTCCGCGTGTTGCCACTGAATCTGAGCGGGCTTATTGAGAAACGACGCCGACAACATTTTTTCAACTTTTAAACCATCTTCGGAATCCGCCGTTGCCACATAACCACTCACCGATACTGTATCTCCATTATCATCGGCCTTGACGCCATTAGAATGAATTTCGAAAGCCTGTTTAATCACTGAGAATGAAAATTGATAGTTTTTTAAACCATCGGGAAACCCTTCAAGCTGGGAGGTATTAAGCGCCGCGGAATATCGTTGTCCTGACGGTAACGGCCCTGATGGGATCAACTCAATTTGTCTTGGTGTGACAAAAGTAAGGCTCCCTTCTATTGGCGGTGTTATTTTCAAGAAATTCTCCGCAGAATCTCCGACTTTCGCAACATCGATAACAGGACTGCGAAATAAAATTGATATTTTTGACTGACTAGAAATAATTCCGTGTGAATTGGATTCAATATAGTCTATCCATCGATAGGTTTTGCTTATTGAAGCTTCTCCAGTCGATGATTTAGCCGGCTTTGATGTCGCTTGCTCTGGCTGTTGCGCATCTTCAGTTTGATCTTTTTGATCACCGCAAGCACTTATCAATACAGAAAATAAAAGAAGTAACAGCGGCAGTTTAAATTTGTGAGTCATTATTTTGTTCCTGGGCCGACAATCCGATCACTGGTTGCGCGATCGCATACGGGTGTTTTTATCTTAGGCTAGTGTACCGAATCCCACGGGCGAGTGAGAGTGTTTATTATTTTAGTGGGTAAATAGGGCTATTCGAGGAGGAAATCTGTCTAAAACATGTCATTTAGCGAATTTCATTGATAACCTGGGCAAAATAAAATGGAAAATGAACATAAACAAGGTGAAATAGAAAGGCTCTTATTACTCATTTTTACTACAGGGACCGAGAAAAACCAACCCGGCCCCTGATATGGCTAAACCGCCAAGCTATTTAGCTGCTGTTGTAATTTCTAAAAACAGTGGAACTTCTACCGCATACATTATCGCTTTTGCATTAACAGTATTTTGAGAATATCCTTTCACTTCAATTCTCAATTTATAAGCTCCTTCGTCCAATCTCTCGCCACTAAAATCTCTCAGTTCGATGTAATCACCAAACCTTTGTGTTTCTCCAGGGTTAAGACTGATGGTTTGCATCATCTGGATAAAGACGCGATTGTCCGACCAACAATTGACCATTTCTCCATGCTCATTATAAAGCTCGATATCAAACCGTTGCCCCGAGTTAAAGGTCAAATCAAACGCGTTACTAGTCGGGTTAGTTAAATCAATAAAGGCTGCAACCCGGTCCTTTTTGTTTAAGTTAAAACTTCCCGATTCCATTTGAGATGAAATTTGCAGCCCTCTCATAACGGGATACTGAATACCGTTAATTTTCGCGTCAACTAACGAAAAAGTAACAGGCCCTGCAATTGACTGCTCCTGCCATTGAACTAAGCCAACTTTTGGCACGAACCAGGCATTCAATAGCCCAGCATCAGCACAAGCACCAGAGAATGTTAGCATAGATACGTCGCTAAAATGACCCGCAGGTGTCGATAATAACGAGCGTTTATTGACTAACTTAGCAGTATCACTACAAGCATCAATGCTAACCTGGTACTCCGTGCCGACAGGATCATCGAAATCAACTAATAATTCCGCGACACCCGAATCAGAAAACCAGTATACTTGTTGTGAGTTTTGCGATGACCAAATCCATTGTGATTCTTTTCCTAAGTAATTCGAATACTTTTTCCAATGACTGCCGTACTGCTCCTTAACTTCAAGGGTAGTCGTTTGGTTGTAAGAATTTTTGAAAGTTGAATAATCACTTTCATTGTGAGGAACATAGTCATTACTCCAGGATGCAAAGCTTGCAGTTGCTGCGACAAAAGCGACCAAGCTTTTTGCTATTCCTTTCATTGGGGTTCTCCTAAGTTAAATTAATCAATGGAATTGCGACTCCAGAATTGGATTTCGCGGGGCCAATTTCAAACAAAATTGAACTGGCTCACAATAGAGAATATCTTATCGGTTCGATTAGAATTTCTAATGAATAACTTAAAATTGTTTACTATTCAGCGCATTAAAAAATTCTTAAAAACTTAATTAACTTTTATGACTTAACTGTAATATTTTTCGTGGAGATGATAATGAAATCATTGTTTATCAAAACGGCAAAAAAATGAAAAATTGGCGATTATCTTCTATCTTTTTACTAACGCTACTTATTAAAAATTTATCACTCCATGGAGATTTTAGTTTTAATTTATCGATATAGAAGTTAAATTAGATTGATGAGTAGCCTGATACAATTTAGAGCTGATTGATAAAACTGATGACCCAAGATAGACAAAAAATAATCAATTGTAATATCCACGATTACATCGAAATCGCCTGCATGTACTCCTTCGAGATTGAACTGTCGCTAAATGATGGCACCAACACAATTGGCAGGGCCGTTACCACGATAATTCAGACAGATTCAGAAACTCAAACCAATACAGGTAAAGCAGAATATCTTGTATTGCAAAGTGAGAAAGAGAGAAAAAATGTTTTATTATCTTCTATAAAAAAAATGCGAGCGATAACAGTCAACCCGCATTTCGATATCATTACTTTTTAAAACTGAGTTCAGAATAAACACTTTACCAGCGCTAGAATTTGGACTGTATCATGACACCTTAGATACGCCTTTCACACCTTTCTTTTCATCGTCAGCTGCAACTTTGAACAGCCAAAAAACATTCCCACTTTACCCTCTTGCCATACAAAACATAATTTGTTCAGTTTCAGTATCAATTGAAATTTCAGAATCGTTACCCTGTGAAGTAATACCATGTCTTCCTCGTGCCAGAATTTAGCTATCAAATCTAGTAATATCTCGTTTAGCAAAAAACCTTCACTATCGCCCCATCGCTAACAAGAATAATTACGTCTTTCTATGCTAGAATGTGCCCAATTTTTAAGTCGGCAAGATTATTCGCGTCAGTGGTATGATACGTTTTAAGAAATTATCCCTTTTTCAGGGCAACAAACAATTACTCAACCAGATCGATTTGACCCTGTATCCAGATCAAAAAATTGGAATTGTGGGTAAAAATGGCTGTGGAAAGTCCAGCCTGTTTCAAATGGTACAACATGAGCTGGCCCCTGAACACGGAGAGTTGGAATTCCCCTCAAAATGGCGCACCAGTTCAGCCAAACAGGAGACGCCTGGGAGTGATTTGACGGCAATCGACTATGTTCTTAGCGGCCATCAAGAATATGCTCAGTTACACCGGGCGCTGACCAAAGCGGAACACAATGAAGATGGACATGCCATTGCTTCCATTCATGCGAAGCTGGAAGCCATTAACGGCTGGTCGTTACCTGCGGAGGCAGCTAAACTGCTAACCGGTCTGAGTTTTACCGAAGCGCAAATGGCATCAACGGTAAAATCACTTTCCGGAGGCTGGCGTATGCGCTTAAATCTGGCACAAGCACTAATCCAGCCAGCGGAATTATTATTACTGGATGAACCAACCAACCATCTCGACCTGGAAGCCGTTTTATGGTTACAGGGATTTCTAAGACGCTATGACGGAATGTTAATGACGATTTCTCATGATCGTGATTTTCTCGACAACTTCTGTAGCCATATTCTGCATTTTGATAGCCAGAAAATTAACCAGTACACCGGTAACTATTCAAGCTTTGAAAAACAAAAGCAAGAACGTGAAGTACTACAACAGGCTCAATTTGAAAAGCAACAAAAAGAAATTGAACATCTGGAAAAGTTTATTACCCGTTTTAAAGCCAAAGCCAGCAAGGCAACGCAAGCTCAAAGTCGTGTCAAGGCACTGGAAAAGATGGATAAAGTGAGTGCTGTTCAAATCCGTACAAAATTTGGCTTTGAGTTTGCTCCTATTAATAAAAATGTTACTGAGCTGATTAACATCGAACAAGGTTCAGTCGGATACGACGATACAATCGTCCTAGCCGACATACGAATGCGAATACTTGCTGGCCAAAGAATTGGATTGCTTGGTCGCAATGGCGAAGGTAAATCAACCCTGATTAAATTGATCTGTGGGGAATTAGCAATTCGTCATGGTGAGTTAAACCGGAACAAACACTTCAACGCAGGTTACTTTGCCCAACACCAGGTTGAACAACTCAATCTGGACCAGTCCCCCATATGGCATATTCAATCATTAGGCACCGGTATTAGCGAACAGGAAGCACGAAACTTTCTCGGCGGCTTTGCATTTCATGGTGATAAAACTCTCGATAAAGTAAAAGGCTTTTCCGGCGGAGAAAAGGCTCGCCTGGTGTTGGCTATGATCACCTGGCAAAAACCCAATCTGTTACTTCTTGATGAGCCCACTAACCATTTTGATATTGAAATGCGCGAAGCGCTATCTTTAGCGCTGCAAGATTTTGATGGAGCCGTATTATTAGTCGCCCATGATAAAAATCTGATGGAAAGTGTCGTCGACGAATTCTGGTTGGTTAACGAGGGAAAAGTCGAGCCTTTCAGCGGCGATTTGAACGACTACCAAAAATGGTTGAACGATAATCGCTGGGGCTCTAACGCGAAAAATACAGATGACGTCAGCGATGCAAAGGTCAATTCGGCTCAAGCCAAGAAAGAGCAAAAGCGCCTGGAAGCCGCAAGACGTCAGCAAAAAGCGCCGCTGACCAATCGACTTAAAAAGATAGATAAACAGATGTTACAATTACAACAGGAACACAGCAACTTAGAGAATCAACTATCTGACAATGACCTGTATAACGACGAGAATAAAGCCAAACTCAACGATGTGGTTACTCGTTCTAATCAAGTTAAAAATGATCTCGAAAAATTAGAAGAAGAATGGTTAGAAGTCAGTGAACAACTGGAAGCATTTGAGTAAATACAATGAAACCTAGTCAACGCTTTATAGCCGGGGCAGTGTGCCCTGAATGTCAATCGCCAGACTCATTGTTACTAGACAGTAATGATCAAAGTATAGAATGTGTCGATTGTGGATATACTCAAACAGCCGAGCAAAGAGACACAGACTCAAAGCGAGAAAGCGAAGCTCAACAATCGCGCAGAAAAAGTGTTCCTGAAAAAGTCAATGTTTCAGATATTATTCGTATTACCAATATAAAAAACACAGATTAAATTATTATGGATATTGATACTCTCAACCAGATAAAAAACAATGCGACTTTACTACACGACAATCAAAGGATCGAGAGCGCACTTAGCTGTTTAGTTGAGAAGCTGACACTCGACTACGCAAACAAAAACCCTATCTTTCTCGTGGTCATGAACGGTGGACTCATTTTTGCCGGACAATTGCTTTCTCGATTAAAATTTCCGGCACAAATTGATTATTGCCATGCAACCAGATATCGAGGCAACACCAGCGGCGGAGAGATTGGCTGGAAAGTTGAGCCGCATATGGATTTAGCGGGACGCCATGTTGTGATTTTAGATGATATTCTGGACGAAGGGCATACCCTCAAAGCAATCATCGAGCATTGTCGAAGTAGAAAAGCGCAATCAGTAAAAACATTAGTTCTAATCGAAAAAATTCACGATAGAAAAGCAAGCCCGGGGATGCGGCCGGACTACTGTGAATTGGAAACACCCGATAAGTATGTGTTTGGTTATGGGATGGATTACAACCACTATTGGAGAAATAGTGATGAGATTTATATTTTCAACCCGGAAAGAAACGACACCGAATAACGAAGAATAAACCGAGTGACATATGTCTAATCAAGGTTCTGCTATGCCTATCAATCACGTGTCAATTTTAATGGCTATGCGCGACGAAGCCCAGCCAGTTATCGACTCTCTTAAATTGCAAAAACGTGACGATGTTATTCACTCCCAACTACCCATGTGTTGTTACCAAAAACAAGTGGGAAGTATTCAACTATCACTAATTATCAGTGGTGTTGACGATCGTCACGGCGTCGATAATATTGGTAGTGAAGCAGCCACTTTAATGGCTTATGAGGCGATAACGCGATTAAAGCCTGATCTGATAATTTCTGCCGGAACAGCCGGAGGCTTTGCCGAAAAAGGCGCGAATATCGGTACCGTATATGTCAGCGAAGCGCACTTTGTCTATCATGACAGACATGTTCCTATTCCAGGGTTTAATGAGTCATCCATTGGCAAATATCCGGCAGTTGAAGCCAGCCGACTCGCCAAAAGTTTGAACTTACCAAGCGGCGTTATTTCAACCGGCTCATCCCTGGAAAAAAGTGACAAGGATATTTTAGTCATCAATCAACATAACGCTGTGGCTAAAGAAATGGAAGCAGCGGCTATCGCCTGGGTCGCAATGCTATTCAAGGTACCAATGATGGCACTGAAATCAATTACTAATCTGGTTGATCAGGAAAACCGTTCTGAAGAAGAGTTTCTCAATCACTTATCTCGCGCATCGCGCAGTTTGCACGATAAAATACTAGACTTGGTTGACTATCTTCAAAATAAATCGATAGAAGATTTGGCCTAGCGCTTTCTATCTATTTTTTGATCAGAAAACTATTTACCAGATCATTGAATAATGAAACAAACGTCATTTTGATAAAAACGAAAATAAAGCGATTAACATTATGATAAGAACAACAGTAGAAACATCAATCAAAAGTAGTGCTGATTTTTTCAGTCGGATCATGCAACGCTGGCTTCCCGATGCTTTTCTTTTTGCTGTAATACTTTCGGCGATCGTTTTTATCTGCGGCCTCTTATTTCAAGATCAAACACCTGTTCAAATGGCAGATCATTGGGGCAATGGTTTTTGGAAACTACTCAGTTTCTCAATGCAAATGGTGCTTATTTTGGTACTAGGTCACGTGCTTGCAATGAGTCGCCCGGTTCAAACCTTATTATCTAAACTAGCATCCCTCGCAAAAACACCGACGCAGGCGGTTGTGCTAGTAACAGGCGTATCAATTATCGCGGCCTGGATCAATTGGGGATTCGGATTAGTCGTCGGCGCACTGGTCGCCCGCGAAGTCGCAACAAATGTGAGACACATTCATTTTCCTTTGCTAATTGCATCTGCCTACAGTGGCTTTCTGGTTTGGCATGGCGGTCTTTCCGGCTCAATTCCACTGAAGCTAGCTTCAACAAATCAAGATTCGTTAAATGCGTTACTCAACGGCCAAGTCATCGAAGTGTCGCAAACTATTTTAGCCATGGAAAATTTGATTATTGTATTCGCATTATTGATCAGCTTGCCATTACTCAATGTTCTCATGATGCCTAAAGAAAACCTGATTGAATTTACTGGAACAGAAACAGCAGAAAAAACGGTTGACCACACCCAACTTTCTCCCGCAGAAAAACTAGAACACAATCCAGTCATCAGCTTATTATTGGCTGCTATGTGTGGTTTATACCTGGTTAATTATTTTGTTCAAGGAAACGGTCTCAACCTTAATATTATCAATCTATCATTACTTACTTTGGGTGTGCTGCTTCATGGCAATCCACACAATTTCCTGCGTGCAATCAAAACAGCCATTAACGGCGCAACTGGAATCATTTTGCAGTTTCCAATCTATGCGGGATTAATGGGAATGATGGTACAGTCAGGTCTGGCTGATTCGGTAAGTAACTGGTTTGTTGAAATATCCACGCAAGATTCCTTTCCCGTTTTCACTTTTATCAGCGCCGGTGTCGTTAATTTTTTTGTTCCTTCCGGCGGTGGCCAGTGGGCAGTGCAAGCACCGATTGTTATCCCCGCAGCACAAAGCCTTTCGGTGCCTATTAACAACGCCGCGATGGCTGTCGCCTGGGGAGACGCATGGACCAATATGATCCAACCTTTTTGGGCGCTACCATTGCTTGGCATTGCGGGTTTAAATATTCGGCAGATTATGGGATTTTGTACCGTTGTATTTATCTGGAGCGGAATTCTTATTGGAAGTTTGATTTATTTTTTATACTAGAAGCGATTTAATTTTAAAAACCAAAATGAATATCAATAAAAGTAACAAAATAAACAACTGAAAAGTACTCAATAGCTCCTGCTTCATAGATTGATTTTTTGTAGCTTTGAGCTTGTTTATGCTTTGCTGTTATTAGTTTTCCACGAACACAATTGTCTTTTTCAATAAACCACTCTCTCGATGACTAGTTCAAAATCTTACTAATCAATAGCTTAGTGTCACTTTTTAAGAACATTTAGAAAAGCATTCATTTATTCAATTTAAAGCTTTCCGTTATAACTACAGCGAAGTTCAAAACTTTTGCAAATTCATCCGCTAATTTTTTTCTGGTACGATGGTCTAAGTCATTAGTTTGAATATGACAACACCATTCAAGCTTTTGCATTTTAAGGGTAGAGGTGGTCTTAATAAGGAGCAGCATTTTGAAGCAGTATAATAACCAAGAGGCAAGTAACGATCGAGTTTTTCATGTAAGACGATTTAATTTTAATGAATGGAAAAAATTATACGAAACAGATCCTGTTGCTTTTGAAGCCAGACGAGAAAGATGGATTGAAGATATTATCAATTCATCCTCAGAGAGGTGTCAACATCGGTTACGCGGCTTAATGTTTCAAATTAACACAATCCGCAGCCAGGCCAACAACCCGATGCAAGCCTGTATTGAGATTTCTGAAATGATGTGGAACAGCCTTAATGATTTACGCTGTTTTCTGGAAGAACTTAAATACACCGTTGATACTGGCGATTTATTGGAAAAAAGAAAACAAAATAGTGCGGTCATTTTAAAGTTCGGTAATTAGAATCCAAACTCTACCAAAGAAACTGCTACTGCCATCTCGACCGATGTGGAGAGATCTCCTACAGACATTGACTCACTCAATAATCTACCCAATATTTATTTAAGAAAATCACTCCAATCAGATAAGGCTTCGTCTTTACGTGATCTATACCTTTGGGAGATCTCTCGACAAGGCTCGAGATGACATAATGAGTTTCTCGTCAATAGGATAGTATTTCTGCTTAACTGTCATCTCGACCGATGTGGAGAGATCTCCTACAGACATTGACTCACTTAATAATCTACCCAATATTTATTTAAGAAAGTTGTTCCCATTAGATAAGGCTTCGTCTTTACGTGATCTAAACCTTTGGGAGATCTCTCGACAAAGCTCGAGATGACAGAAAGCGTGTCAAACGACCAGGTTGAAATGCACTCCAAATAATACATAAATTGATATTTACACTTAAATCCCAATACCTGGTCATTCCCCCAGCTCTCGTGGAATGTTAAAATTTCGAGCAACTTATTCAGTAGAGAATCCTAATGATCCGAATTGCCACTCGAAAAAGCCCTCTTGCACTCTGGCAGGCGAATTTTGTCAAAGCAGAATTACAAAAATTTCACCCTGATCTGCCTGTTGAATTAGTGCCTATGTCCACTAAAGGTGACAAGATTCTGGATACTCCCCTGGCAAAAGTCGGCGGCAAAGGTTTGTTTGTCAAAGAGCTGGAAGTAGCCATGCTGGAAGGTCGCGCGGACATTGCCGTCCACTCGATGAAAGATGTACCCATGGAATTTCCAGAAAGTTTGGGTCTTGCGGTAATTTGCGACCGGGAAAATCCACTCGACGCACTCGTTTCCAATCAGTTTGATTCAATCGAAGCATTACCACAGGGTGCAATCGTCGGCACCTCAAGTTTAAGAAGACAGTGTCAGCTAAAAGCCAGACGTCCCGATCTTGATATCCGCGACTTGCGGGGTAACCTCGGTACTCGCCTAGGTAAATTAGATGAAGGAAAATACGACGCCATTATCCTTGCGACAGCCGGATTACTTCGACTGGAAATGCCCGAACGAATCGCACAAAAAATCCCGGCCGATTTTATTCTTCCCGCAGGTGGTCAAGGTGCAGTGGGAATAGAATGCCGAACTGATGATAAAAAGACCCTGGAACTACTCGCGCCATTAAACCATCAGGAAACAGCGATTAGAGTCAAGGCGGAACGAACAGTCAACAATCGCCTACAAGGCGGCTGCCAGGTTCCAATAGGCGCCTTCGCACAACTCGACAATGACTCTATTGTTATCGACGCATTAGTCGGCGCTCTTGATGGCAGTCAAATAATTCAGCGCCAAATTCGCGGTCCATTGGAACAGGCTGAAGCGCTTGGGATTGAAATAGCGGAGCAATTGCTCGCTGGGGGAGCAGACAAGATACTAGCTGAAATAGGGTAACTATTTTCAGTTCAGTTTAAGCAAGTTTTTAGGTAGCGGAGAAGAATTATTGAACATTTTCTCCGCTAGTTATTTTTAACGCAATTTATTAACGCTACAACGACAATTCATAGTGAGCTTGGTAAATTCTGTTACGGTCCAGATCAAAAATTTCAAGAGCCCAGATAGCGTCTTCTCTAACCGAACCAAACCCCCTGAGAGCATTCCAGCGACCATCCGGCGAACCGTACAGAACATAACTATCCACATATTTTTTTCTGCCATCGGGTGTTGTAACACTCCATCGAACGCCCATAGCCACCTGCTTTTGTCTATTGTTGATGCCAGGTACATCTACTTCAAAAATGAGTCCAAACCGCTCTTCATCTTTTTCAGACTTTTTGATTTTAAATCCTTTAACTTGAGTTTGATATTCGCTTTTTCTTCCAAAAATTTCACTCTCAACGTATTCAAAATGTCCTTCTCGCCTATTTTCAACGGTTACTCTGGTCTCCTTGACTTCATATACATCAATGGCAAACTTCTTAATGCGGGCATATTCTTTATCGCTTAGTTCAGCGTCCGCAATAATCCAGGTAAGAGCCTCTCCTATCAACTTTTTCGCGGACTCCAGTCTTGATTTAGAATGTCTTTCGTATTGTTCGAGGTTCATTAATTCGAGACAACGATCAATATTTCGATGAGGGGAAGGTGCCATGCAGTGAAGCCGGGCCAGTCGAATATTGTTAACAGGGGTACTCTCCAGCTCCTGAGCTTTAGCAAGATTTTCGAAAGCTTTATCCCAGTCCTGTTGAAAATATTCACCTTCCATGTACATTCGCCCGAGTCTACCGTAGGCTGAAGCGTAATCCAGCTTTGCGCTTTTTCGGTAATATTTCACCGCCTCGGCCACATTGGCATCAACGATTTCCCCTTGATGGTAATAAACACCAATATTGAAGTTTGATCTCGGATGATCGTAAGCAGCCGCCTTTCGATAATACTCAAAAGCTTTGTTTTTATCGTCATCGACAGTGTTATCAAAAGCATAGCCATCAGCAATTATTGCAAAGTCGTCAGCAACAGCAAGTTTACCCTTGTCATCCAGCTTTTCTGTTTTTGGTAATTCCAATTGCAAGGTTTCCATCAAAAACTCGTAGGTGATAGCGGCCTCATGCCTGTGTCCCCACCAATTTCGATGTGCGTGCCCCGTGTCACGGTAAAACATTGTCTTGACTGGGTGTTTTTTGATCTTTAATAAATAGCTGAACCGATTGGTATGTTCGAAATCGGCGGTATCATCATCTCGTCCTGCAATTAATAAAATCGGCGTATTGAGTTTTTTGTACAGATAGACCGGAGACACGTCGACCAGTTTTTCACTATACGCACCAACAGTTTTCGACATGTATTTTTCGTACTCCTTACCCGAGCGAAGATTACTGGCATTAAAAAGCAATGGTAAATCATAAACACCAAAAGCGCCGACGACACATTGATATTTTTCCGGGTGTTTAATGGCTAACATGGTTGATGAATATCCACCGTAACTGGCCCCCATTGCACACATTTTTTCAAATGAATATTTTTGCCTGGCCAGTTTGACCGCCGCACTAATATCTTCTTCAATGAGTTGACCAAACTCGCCAACACCGCGACTTTGAAATGCCTTACCAAACCCCGACGACCCTCGAAAGTTAACTCGCAGTACTGAAAAACCGCGGCTGGCATAATATTGAATTTCTTTATTAAATCGATCACTTTCGCGAACCGATATCGGCCCTCCGTGAGGCATGACTAATAGAGTCTTATGATCAATTCCAATGGGCAGCGTCAGAAATGCTTCTAATTCTGTACCGTCAGATGCAGTAACGGTCAAAAGTTCTGACTGTGCAAACTTTTGATCGGCTAATTCTGAATAAGAAACAGAAAGCCTGGAAATCTGATCGCTTTTTTTACGGTAGACCAGGTATTCTCCAGGCTCGGTAGAACCATTCACATAAAGCAAATCAATGTTCTTATCATCTGAGCGTCCAATGACATAGACTTCTTTGTTTTCAAAGGTATTTCTGAGTCTTTCCAGGTAACGCGCTTTGCCTTTGTCAAAGTAAAGTATCTGGGCTAAACCATGTTGATAATAGCTTACAAACTCCAGTTGCCCATTTTCAAGAAAACTTGCAGAATAGAGATCATATTTAGGATGTTGATAAATGATTTTACCCAATGTTTGAGTTTTGATATCAAACTCTCTTAACACCATTTTGTCCGTATCTTTATTGGTAAGTACTCCAACCACCTGATCGCTGATAAAACCGGCATATTTAAATTCGTAATCAACATCATCGAGCTTGAAAATTGTTTGCCAATCATCTTCATCAAGAACAGCGTACAGCAGGGTTGTCGTTTCTTCCTCTTCGTCGTATTTTCGCGCAATAATTCGATTAAACTCATCATCGAAAAAATATTCGTTAACCTCACTCAGACTGTGATCTATTTCATGGGCATTACTAAAGTCATCTTCTGCGAGAGCGTTAATATCGATGATAAAAAGATCATGATATTGCCAGAGTCGCCGCTTGCTTTTAGCGAACATCACTTTGTTAGGTTGTTCAGGGAGTGTATGCACTAAGTAACCATAAGCTTTGATGTGCACTAATTTGATAACATTATTTTCAATCTCACCTAGTAAATATACGTTCCGATTTTTATATCTCACCTTCATGTAGAGCTGTGTCGCATTAAGCCAGTTGTAGCTCAGTAAACGATTATCGTTGCCTATTGCCGATGAATAGAGCATCTCATTGGTTTCAAGGCTAATTAAATTGATATAGTGATTATTTTTCCCTCTGGAGTAGGTTGTGACAAATTTTCCGTCAGGCGACAATCTAAACATGCTGCTATCTGGTGTGACGAAAATTTTGCTTGATTCCAAAGGTTGAGAAACCGATGTACTTGACCAAACGATCAACAGTGAAAAAAGGAATATGCCAATTTTGTCCATAATATTTTTAACCATTCCCATTGTTTACTCCTTGTTAACTGAATTTAGAAATTCGAAAAAACGATCCTGCCCCGGACCGGCATACTTCACTTTGTGGACCTTTAATAGTTCGGGATATTTTTCCTCGAGAAACTCTAGTGCCTCAGAAGACCGGTTTTCCAACTCTGCATCAGCATAAACTCGCCAGAAATACGCAGAGTCTCTTCGGGACATTTCAAAGTGGCCTACATAACTGATTTGCCCAGGCAATATTTCGAACTCCCAGTTTTCTTCTTCTTCAAACTTCATATAAAAAATATCATCAAGCTTAACCCTGTCTATCGTATAAGTGCCTGCCTCAAGATCAACCAACAGGTAATTGGTTCCTTCCTTAATATCTTTCGACGAGAGTTTAATACTTTGTGGACCAGATATTTTAATAAGCTTTAGATCGCGGTTTGTTTCAACACCTAACAAAATAAAACCTTTGTCTTGCTCTAGTTGCTTGACCTCATTAGGTTTAAGAGAAGTCACCCGGGTTGCGCAGGCATTGAGTAAAAGTGCAACCAGTAGGAAAAGTGATAAGCGCATTTGCTGTCCTTAATATTCTAATCAGCTTTTTTGAGAGAAAAGCTTCCGTTTTATGTTAGAGAACCAACTTCAATGTTGTTAATTCATCCCAGAGAAAAATAAAACCAAGGACTTAGAAAAACTCAAAGATCGCAACAATTGTATATCGTTCAGACTAAATCCGAGCGATATTATGACAGATGGGGTCATACAATAAAAGAACGTTTTTTGACCGAATTACCTTCTAGTCCGTGCCGCAAAAAAAGTGGCTCAATATTCAATTTCAATTTTGAATTTCGGAAGTCTGGTAACTTCAAATTCCCAATGAAACCGAAAACCGATAGACTCCACCGGCTTTTTATCATCGGTTTTCGGTAAAAACTTTGATTTTCGAATTGCTTTAATTATCGGCTCTTGTGGCAAAGTCGACGGCTCGATTTTGATATTTACGATACGCTCTACAATACCTTTTGATGATAAATTAAGTACGGCTTCTACTCTAGCGTGTTTGATTTTTGGATCGACATTCGAATCAAATGTTGGCTCAAAAACTGATGATAATTTTGCCTCAATCACTCCATCTGGAACATCACGCGGTTTACCGACAGGTAAGCAAGCTAACGCAGATGTAGATAAAAGCAGAAAAACCAAAAGAATCGTTTTCACAACAATACCATCAAGCTAATTTTTTACACACTGAAAATGTGGAATTCAGGATAGCAACATTGCTCCGTTTCATAAAGTGATATTAGCTATTAGTTTTTGATGAAAGATGACATTGTCGATGAGGTTCCTCGGTAATATTAGTCAAAAGTCCGATGATTGAGCTTTTATTAGAAAGAGCAAGACTTGATTACCGAAATTGTCCTGCTGTTCACGACAATCTCAAGAAGAGGTATCGAAAATTCAGATTCTACAATGGCTATAAAACCAAACAACTAGGGAGAAAGCTCACTTTCTGATAAACTCACGGCGTTATTCGATTATTTCCAAAACAGACCATTGCTAAAAGATTCAGATATTAAGCGACTGATTGTTACCCGACCTCAGGGGCAGACTGACTCACTCCTCAAAAAACTAAAACAAGCTGTTGGAAATTGGCTAGAAATAGAGCATTTACCACTCATTCAGATATCACCACTCGATTTCTCAGAGCAAGAAAAAAAAGACCTTACTGATAAAGCAATTGATGGTGCAATTTTTATCTCAGGTAATGCGGCACGGTTATTTTTTAATCACTCAAAGCGGGCCGATAATCTTTCTGGTATTCCCCTATTAGCTGTTGGTAACAACACCGCAAGCGAACTAAAAAAAATCACAAACCAGCCGGTGCTTTATCCGGACCAGATGAATTCAGAAGGCCTATTAAAACTCGCTCAATTGCAATCTATCTCCAACCAACACTGGCTGATTGTTAAAGGCACAGGTGGACGATCACTCATCGAACAAACTTTGCGGGAACGTGGTGCACAAGTGAGTGAAATCGAAGTCTATCAACGTAGGCTGCCAGATTACTCCACTCAGCAAAAAATTTATCAGCAAAAATTCGACCATCCGGTGTGGCTTCTCTCTAGTGCTCAGGCAATCACTCACTTACATCGAATATTGGGATTAACTGACCAACCGGAACACGCAACCAGATTGATTGTCAGCAGCGACAGGCTTGCGACCATGGCAAGGCAACAAGGATTCACAATTATCGCCCAATCAGCGGGCGCATCTGAATCACAACTGGTACAATGTGTAAAAACACTCATCTTACATCAGGAATAGCGTTTTATGAGCGACGAGAACAAGGGCAATCAAGATAGTTCTGCGGAAAGCGGCGCGAAACCAGGAAAAAAATCTGGCACTTCAACTCGGCAACCCAAAGATAAACAAGGAGGCAAAAAAGTCGAGAAAGATCGACAGTCGAACGCTAGCGAAGAAAAATCGCCAGAGATAACCAAAATCGATGCATCTGCTCAAGCAGATCTATCAAAAACTCCCCATTCCTCCGAATCGCCTCAATCAGCTGAAACCGAAAAAACAACTGAAGCTCAAAAAACTCTCAACGAGGAGGCACCGTCAGAAACCCAAAACTATATCGCAGACAATCTGACCGAAAGCAAGTCAAACACTCCACAAGCCGATTTATTCACGCAGAAAAAAGCGCCTAAATTGTCCACAACTCGTCGCGCACGTAATACCAAAACGCCGCTCCTGATAATCAGTATCATTCTGATCATCCTCGCCCTTGGCGGTGTCGGTTGGTCAGGGTACAGCCAATACCAAATGAAGCAAAGCTGGCAAGAATTGCAAAACCAATTACAGCAACAAGCATCGCAGCAAGCTGAACTGGGTAGAACGACTCAACAAACCGCACAAACAAGCTTACAGACGGCAGATTCTAATCAGCGAATAATCAACCAACAAACCCAATTGGTTCAACAGCTTCGACAAGCGCTCACCGCCACCCAACAAAGAGTCAGAGAACTTTCCGGGCGGCAAAAACAAGATTGGCTGCTAGCTGAAGCTGAATACCTGATTAAATTAGCGCAATTTAAAATAAGCCTTGAAAAGGACAAAACAACCGCTATTGGCTTACTGAAAACGGCAGATAATAGAGTGCTGGCAACTGCAGATAATAGTCTGATTGAACTACGCCAGGCCATCGCACAAGATATCGCCAATTTACAATTAATCGTCGCACCTGATGTTGGCGGTATTTCCAGTCAACTGAAAGCAGTTGCAAACCAGATCCCGGCGCTGGATCTAAAAGCACTCGAATTTCAACCGGAGGTAAAGCAAGAACAGCCGGAAGAGAGCGAACCAGAGACTTTCGAATGGAGTCAAGTCTATAGAGATTTTCTTGATGATTTTGTCACCATCAAAGATCATAGCGAACCAGTAAAACCCTTAATGACGCCAGAACAAAGAGCTAACCTGAATGCCAATATTCAGCTATCACTGCAGCAAGCCCAAATTGCATTAATTCGAGGAGAGCAACAGCTGTACCAGAATAGTCTGGCCGACGCCTCCAAATGGATTGACGACTTTTTTATTCAAAATGAAACCTCGGCCGCAGTGGAAGAAAACCTGGCATTCTTACAACAGGTAAACGTGAACATTGATTTACCGGCAGAATTAACGGCAAAAAAAGCCATTCAGGCAATTAACCAACAACGGCTTTATCAGTGGTTAGAAGCGCCTGACACAAGCCTTTCTCAACCCGATATTATCCAACCTGACACTTCACAGCCGGATTCACCGGAAACGGAGAGTCAACCATGAAATGGAAAATCAGTTTAATCATCGCGCTAACCGTCGGCGCATTGGCAGGTTCCTGGATAAAGAATTTGCCCGGCTTTGTAATCATTGCCTATGACAAAACCAGTTATGAAATGCGCTTGTGGATTGCGGTGTGTTTACTGCTGGCTTTAATCAGTGCTTTGTTTTTAATCGGCCTGTTTTTTCGTTCACTGGTCGCCGGCGCAAACAAAGTGAGCAGTTGGCGCGGCGGTCGGCGCTGGCGTCGTTCCCGCAAACGAACCATCGAAGGCATGCTCGCATTTACCGAAGGGCGCTGGAAAGCGTCTGAAGACGCCATGGTAAACGCCGCGAAAACTTCAGATACCAAATTAATAAACTACTTAATTGCTGCCCAGGCGGCGCAACAGCAAAATGCCGAAGTGCGACGTGATGCCTATCTCAGGTTAGCTCACCAGGCCGAACCGGCGGCCAAAGTAGCCATTGGATTAACCCAGGCACAATTGCAATTGAAACATGGGCAATATGAACAAGCACTGGCCAGTTTAAACAAAATTAAAATCGATAATCCGTCGCACCCCTATGTGTTAAAACTGCTTTGTCGATTGTTTAACACGCTGCAAGACTGGGAGCAACTCTATGAAATTTTACCGGCGTTAAAGAAAAACCAGGTTTTTGAAGCACAGGAACTACAGTCTATCGAGGAAAACTGTGTTACCGGCCTATTAAAAAAGCAGGCCAATCAAGGCAAGATAGAATCACTCCGCGATACCTGGCAAAAACTTCCGTCAGCGCAGAGAAAACTAAAAGCACTCGTCGTTTGCTATACCAAGTTGTTAATTGAATTCGATCAAATGGACGAAGCCGAAACGCTACTAAGGCCCATGATCAAGAAACAGGTTGATGCTGAAATTCTGGCTTTGTACGGCAATATCAAAACGGATAATCCAACCAAACAATTAAGCTTTGTAGAAAGCTGGCAACAAACCAATCCTAATGCGCCGCGCGAAGTTTTTTTAACCTTAGGGAAACTGGCTTACAACAGCCAACTTTGGGGAAAAGCGCGTCAATTTCTCGAGCAAGCACTGCGGTTAAAACCTTCCGCAGAAACTTACCTGATGATGGCGAAAACTTTACAACACCTGGACGACGAAGAACACGCAATCAACTGTTTCCAGCAAGGTTTAGAATTTGCTTCAGCACCGGGTAAAAAAGCCATGATGATCTCTTTACCACAAGGAAGCGACGACCTGGTGAGCGCAGAATTATTGCCCAAATTTCAGAAGTTGGAAAATTAGGCTATCGCCGTCAAATACAGATCTGTCGATGACTGTTCTCTGGTTAACCTGAACGCTCAACCATTCGTTCAGGTTTTCATAAGCTGGTAATGAGTTTCTTCACCGATGATAAATGACGCCGGCTAATTTCCAATGATTTGTCACTATCTTTTAAGGTCACAAATGATCGTCCTTCGTTATCTTTGTGAATGCCGGTAACGTACTGTTTCGCCACTAATGCATTGCGATGAATGCGAATAAACAACTCTTGAAACTCTACCTGTAAATCTTTTAGCGTATCTTCAATGATGGTTTCGCCATCGTGATATTTTACGGTAACGTACTTTTGCTCTGCCTGAAAAAAAAGAATATCTGAAACTGGGATCAACTTAATATTACCGCTAATTTTCGCCGTGATATTACTGCGGCAATTCGGTTGCGCACTAATGGCACTTAACTGCGCGCGATTAAGTTGACAGGCATGTAACAATGACGCTTTAAGCTTTTCCTCTCGCACCGGCTTCAGTAAATAGTCCACCGCATGTACTTTAAATGCATCCAGTGCATATTCGTCATAGGCGGTAATAAAAATAATCGCAGGTACTTTTTCCATCGCTGAAATGTGTCGTGCCGCTTCCAGCCCATCCATCCCCGGCATTCGAATATCTAACAAAACGACTTCTGGTTTATTGAGCTGGCAGCTATCAATCGCCTGTAAACCGTTATTCGCAACAAGCACTTCATCAACGTCTGACATTCCGGTTAGTAAATGCTGTAACCTCTGCTGTGCTAAAGGCTCATCGTCTACGACTAAAACTTTCATATCACTTTCCTTTTCCCGAATTTAAAAGTCGGGCTTTTTTACCGGTATTCGCATACTGACCCGGTACAGATTATTTTCTGAAGACCTGGCAAGCTGCGCTTTACCATTATAAATCACTTCAAGTCTCTGGGTGATATTTCTGAGCGCCATGCCATGACCACCGCTAGCTCGCTCTCCTCCAACCGGATTAGTAACTTCTATGACTAATTCTTTGTTAGAGACAACTGCACTTAACTTGACAATGCCACCATCAGGTAAGTTTTGAATACCATGGTAAACCGCGTTTTCAAGCAGGGGTTGCATCGATAGCGGGGGTACCATAATCTCAAGAGCTTCCCTTTGAATATCTTTTTCTATCAATAGACGATAACCCAAACGAAGTTTTTCTATTGATAAATAGCGCTCAGTATTCTCAAGTTCTTTCGCAAAAGGAATAAGTTCTTGCTTGTTTTCCAGGGTCGCACGAAACAAATCACTCAAATCTTCTATTGCTGATTCCGCTTTTGCCGGATCAACCCGAGTCAGGCTCGCAATAACATTCATGCTGTTAAATAAAAAGTGCGGTCGAATTCTTGCCTGAAGCGCTTGCAGTCTTGCCGATGCCTCTAACGAGACTTGTTGACGATATTGCTGCAATAAATAAAAATAGCGCAGGACGACTGAACCGATTAATCCCGCGATAAAAAGATTCCGTATGACCATGTGGCTTTGTGCTTGCTGACCTAAGTCAATTGGCTGTAACCAATACCAACGAATCACAGAAAGACTAAAAATTAGCGTGGTGACAAGCACAACTAAAAGGCTCAGTATGCCGGAAATCCAGTCACTATAATTTGTCATGTAAGGTCTTAACAAACATAAACAGGCTACGCTGAACAAGCTGACAATCTGGATAGAAATAGAATATAGACCTAACAGATTCCACAATGATGATTGCGGTTGTGCATTCAGAAACGTAAATAGAACAGCGAGCAATTCTCCAGCTAACAACACCAGAAAAACTGACTGAACCTGGCAAAAATCCGGCAGAAAAAAATCACTGTTTTTTAGTTTTGATTGAGGCTCAGACATAAATCGAAAAAAAGACCTTACTCATTTTAGTTTTACTGCAAGATACAAAGCCGGTAAAAGCACAGCTTATTACCGCGCAATCAATCTTGGTTCTTATTGAGATCTGGAAAACTAAGCACATGCAATCATAGTGAATTCATTACTACTTAATTTTTATTCAGACGACATTAGGCGCTAGCGGCGACAAAACCCTGTTTATATTTTTATAATCAGTAAGTTAGTACACAATTAAACATAGCACAAACCACCAGAATGGGAAATTTTACGCGCCACAAATTTTTACGTTGATAGGATTAGTGAACCATTTTTATGCCCCAGCGGTATCCACTTGTAAAAAAGCATAACTAATTGACACCGCCCTGACTTAATAAGGCCAACTAAAATTAGAATTCCTTATCCAAAACAAGTAAAGTCTTTAAACAATGATATTAATAATCCTTTAATTTCGGGAGCAACGCCCTATGAAACGCCTGTTAGCAGCGCTATTTTTCGGCTTTCTATCTCAGACAACAATAAGTGCCGAAAATGAAGCGGCAGATCCAAAAGCCAACTCAACCCCACCCAAATGGGACGTGAATAATCCGCCAGGAGAAAGTTATCAGGCAAACATTGATGTCACTGAGGGCACCTGGATGAATCTGACTGTTAGCCCTGATGGAAAATCGATAGTATTTGATCTATTAGGCGATCTTTACAGTTTGCCGATAACGGGTGGCGAAGCTAAACCACTCACCCACTCTATCGCGTGGGAAATGCAACCACAATTCAGCCCAGATGGAAAACAACTCGCTTTCACTTCAGATGCCGGGGGCGGTGACAATATCTGGGTGATGGATGTTGATGGCACTAATGCCCGGCAAGTTACCAAAGAACCTTTTCGGTTACTGAATAGCCCCACCTGGAGCCCTGATGGAAACTATATCGCGGCGCGTAAACATTTTACATCGAGGCGTTCATTAGGCGCGGGAGAAATCTGGCTTTATCACACCAGTGGTGGAAAAGGATTACAACTGAATAAACGTCCGAATGATCAAAAAGACCTGGGTGAACCCGCTTTTTCAGCCTCGGGTGAACGAGTATTTTTTTCTCGAGACTCAACGCCAGGAAAAATATTCGAATACAGCAAAGACTCAAATAAAGTCATTTATGAAATTTTTTCGATCAATCGAATGGATGGAGAAATTCGCAAAGAGGTGTCTGGATTTGGCGGCAGTGTCAGACCAACCCCTTCTCCTGACGGACGCTATCTAGCCTTCGTTCGGCGAATTCGCAATCAATCAAGTATATTCCTCAAAGACTTGACCAGTGGTAAAGAGTTTCCCGTGTATCAGAAGCTTGATCGAGATATGCAAGAAACCTGGGCAATTCATGGCGTCTATCCGACTCTCGCCTGGACCCCTGACAGCGAAAATCTGATCTTCTGGGCCGGCGGGAAAATCATGAACTTAAATCGAACCACTCAAGTGGCCGAAGTGATCCCTTTTCATGTAAAAACCACCAAATCAATGCGCAAAGCGGTTAAATTTAAAGTCGATCCTGCGCCGGAGAAGTTTGACACGCAAATGCTACGCTGGGTTCAGGTAAGCCCAGATGGGGACCAGGTTATTTTCCAAGCATTGGGCCAGCTGTACACTCAAAAACTGCCAAAAGGAAAACCCAAGCGTTTGACCCGGTCGAAAAATGAATTCGAATTCTATCCATCATTTTCCGCTGACGGTGACTGGGTCGTGTTTACGACCTGGAACGATCAACGTCAGGGCGCGGTAAAAAAAGTCCGTGCTCGCGGCGGCAAAGCGACACAACTGACAAAAACACCAGGAAAATACCTTGCGCCCAGGTTTTCACCGGATGGAGAGCAGGTGGTCTATGAAAAATCTTCCGGCGGACTGATCACCTCACCCGAATACGATTTAGCAACCGGTATCTACCGAATGGATCAAAAGGGTAACCAATCCGTTCTTATCAGTGAAAACGGCGGCGACCCGTTTTTCGCTAGAAATAACCAGCGCATTTATTTCAGCCGTTATTTCGACAAAAAATCCAATCTCGTGAGTGTTGACCTCAATGGAAAAGACGAAATTACCCATGCCTCTGCTAAATTCGCCACTGAATTTAGTCTATCGCCCAATGAAGATTACCTGGCATTTCGCGAGCGTTACCAACTTTACGTGACTCCGTTTACCTTTGCTGCAAAATCGATACAGCTAAATCCAAAAGGCGATAACTTACCGGTATTAAACGTCAGCACCGACGGTGGGCAATATTTATCATGGAGTAAGCAAAAGCTCACGCTTAACTGGTCACTTGGGAACCAACTTTTTCAACTAGCGATCCCACCAGTAAAAACCTGGAAGGAAGATACAGATCTGCAACACAAAATGACTTCACTAGGGATGCAAATCACTAGCGATCAGCCTCGCGGAACTACGCTATTGAGCGGTGCCAAAATTATTACCATGAAGGGCGAACAAGTTATCGAGCAAGGCGACATTTTGATCAGCGGTAACCGAATTAAAGCCATCGGCCCTAAAGATAGTCTGTCTGTACCTGATAACGCCAAACGAATCGATGTACGCGGCAAAACGATCATTCCGGGAATTGTTGATGTCCACTGGCACGGCCGTCAGGGTCGCAACCAATTAACCCCTCAACAAAACTGGTATAACCTAGCCACCCTGGCATTTGGCGTGACAACCATTCACGATCCGTCGAACAACACAGCAGAAATTTTCTCTGCGGCAGAACTCGCCTCAGCCGGTAAAATTGTTGCGCCGCGCATCTTCTCTACCGGCACTATTTTGTACGGTGCAGAAGCTTCTATTACCGCGGAAATCGATAGCCTGGATGACGCCACGGGCCATCTGAAACGATTGCAATCGCAGGGTGCTTTTTCTGTTAAAAGTTATAATCAGCCTCGCCGCGATCAACGTCAGCAGGTACTCGAAGCCGCTCGACAAACCGGTATGATGGTGATGCCCGAAGGTGGATCGACTTTTCAACACAATCTCACGATGATAGTCGACGGCCACACCGGCATTGAGCATTCAATTCCACCGGCAGCCGTCTATGATGATGTTAAGCAGCTTTGGTCACAAAGTGAAACAGGCTATACACCGACATTAACTGTTGCGTACGGTGGAATCTGGGGAGAACATTACTGGTATCAGCAAAGTGAAGTCTGGAAGCATCCTTTACTATCAAAATATGTTCCCAAATCAGTGCTTTATCCCCGCTCCATACGCCGTCCAATGGCGCCGGATGAAGATTACAACCACAAGAAAATTGCGACAGTTGCTGCCGAATTACAAGATTTGGGAGTAAAGGTTCAGCTGGGTGCCCATGGCCAACGAGAAGGTTTAGGCTCTCACTGGGAAATGTGGATGTTCGCTCAAGGTGGCATGACACCGTTGGAAGTGATTCGCGCCGCTACCATTGACGGTGCAAAATACCTGGGTATGGAGCAACATCTGGGCTCTCTCGAAATCGGCAAACTGGCGGATATTGTTGTTCTGGACAAAGATCCACTCGAAGATATTTACTCAACTGACAATGTGTTTATGGTAATGATTAACGGGCGACTCTATGAGAGTAAAACCATGAATGAGATTGGCAATCATCCCAAAACCAGGAAACCCTTGTACTTTGAAACACCGTAATTTTGAACAACACCGAAGGATCAACTAACACCATAGTTGAATAACATTAGCATTCGGTAGCCAGAGCCTGGTTACCGGTTGTTCAAACTTTAAAGTTGAGACGCAATTTGTATCATTGTGTCTCAAAAATTCAATATTGAATCAATATTATTGATTACTTACATTTATCTCCACGGGATGACTGGTTTTCACTTTAGAAAAAAGGTAGTCTGCAAAAATTCATATTCATAAGGTAGCCATACATCATGCGGTATTTGGCATTGTTAAGCCTCTTACTTGTTACAAGTTGTGCTAGAGACACTTCATTATTAAAACAGGCAAATCAGCAAAAGCTTTGTCCCGCCTTTGAAAAACCCACCTGGCACCCGGTTAACGAGCCGAGTACAGATCCAGATAATTTAATCAGCAAGCAAAAGTTTGCGGTTCTCCCCACACATCAAACACTTTGGTTTGAAGCCCAAAACAATTATATTGGGCTTTGCATTGTCCCCGGAAATCAAGACAGACGAATGACCCCAGGCTGCGCCACGGCTTACGCCACATACGTTAAACAAGGAGATGAGTGGAAGCTGGATGAACAAAAGGTTACTATTTGCCCAAGCTAATCTTAATATTTCAATATCGGCACAAATAAGCAGTCGATCACTCAGGCGAATAGCGCAGCGGAAATCATAATATGGAAACTTTTTACTGGTTCGACTTTGAAACTTTTGGTGCTAATCCAGCCCGTGATCGCCCGGCCCAATTTGCCGGTATTCGCACCGATATGGATTTCAATATTATTGACGAACCGCTCAACCTGTTTTGCAAACCGGCTGATGATTTCCTGCCCCACCCGGAAGCCTGTCTTATCACCGGCATTACTCCTCAGCTAGCGCTTGAAAAAGGAATTTGCGAACGCGACTTTTTCAGGCAGATTCACCTTGAGCTTTCGACCCCCGGAACATGTGCCGTTGGTTATAACAGCATTCGATTTGACGACGAGGTCGTTCGTTTTGGCCTGTACCGTAACTTCTTCGATGCTTACACTCGGGAATGGCAAAACGGCAACTCTCGCTGGGATATTATTGATATGTTGCGAATGACTCACGCGTTAAGACCGGAGGGAATTAATTGGGTCAAAAACGAAGACGGTAATCCCAGCTTTCGTCTTGAACAACTTTCTGTCGCCAACAATGTTGAACACGAAAATGCACACGATGCTTTAGCCGATGTCTATGCGACAATTGCCATGGCAAAGCTGGTTAAAGAGTGCCAGCCCAAACTATTCGACTATCTATTTAAACTAAGAGACAAAAGACAGGTAGCGGCAAAAATTGACCTGATCACCCATCAACCTTTTGTTCACTGCTCAGCGATGTTAGGGCCACAACATCAATATTGCGCAGTGATGCTGCCGCTGGTAGCGCACCCTACTAATAAAAACAGTGCGATTTGCCTCGACTTAACCAAACCGATAGATGATTTGTCGTCCATTGACGCTGACACAATTAAACAACGAATTTTCACTCGACAAGATGATTTACCCGAGGGGGTTAATCGACTACCCATCAAGGAAGTTCACTACAATAAGTGCCCCGCCGTCGCTCCTTTAAACGTGTTAAGTCAAAAGGTACAAGACAGACTTGGTATCAACGTCGCAGATTGTTTGAAAGTTGCTGAATCATTAAAACCTCAGTTACAAGAAATCAAAGGTAAGTTATTAACGGCATACCAGGAAAACCAGTTTGAGCCAATAACCAACCCTGATTTTGCACTTTATTCTGGCGGCTTTTTCAAGCCATCAGATCGGAACAAAATGGACAAAATTCGAGCGAGCGATTGGGATGCCCTGGCCAACAGTGAATTTAATTTTGATGATAAACGCTTACCTGAAATGTTGTTCCGCTATCGTGCACGCAATGCGCCAGACACTTTATCGGAAGCAGAACAAGATAAGTGGCGAAAGCTCAAACAAGAAAACCTTCTTGATGAGTCATCTGGCTCCACATTGCAATTTAACGATTTAATGAAATCACTAGAATTCCTGCAACAAGACTATGACAACGACCGCCAAATATTGGAGGACGTCAAAAATTATGCACTACAACTTGTTGCGACATTAACAGAATAAGTAAGCAGAGATCATTGCAGTGACCCCGAAATTTAATTAATGGAAAAGTCCATCAATAAAATTCCCATTGGTATTAGCAGCTGTTTGCTGGGTAACAATGTTCGTTACGACGGTGGCCATAAATACGACCGCTTAATCGTCGACACGTTAAACAAAGAATTTGAGCTAATCGGCTTTTGCCCGGAAGTGGAAATCGGCCTTGGTGTTCCTCGCCCAAAAATTCAGCTTGTTAACTTCAATCAAGAGACGCGATGCCTTGATGAGCTAACTAATCAAATTGATTATACCGATCAATTGGCGCAATGTTACGACCAAAATCAATCCTGGCTAACGTCGATTAGTGGCTATATATTTAAAACCAAATCGCCAAGTTGCGGCTTGAGTAAAGTGACAACTAAGTATCTTCATAAAGAAACAGAAAATCACATACTAAAATCTGATGGACGTGGCATATTTGCTAGAACGCTTGTTGAAAGAATACCTGGGCTTCCGGTCATTGAAGAGGATGAGTTTGAACAGGCAGAACGACGACAGCAATTTTTATTAGATGTGGTAAAGTATTTTCAATCTTCTAACACAAGTCTAAATAGATAATATTATCTTTAAGAACTAAACATTGTGTCTTTAACTTCGTACCGAAAGTTCTAAGCTAAATAACATTTACCTTTATCAAAAAGAAATCAGGAGAAATTTGAGCTTTTGAGCATTGAGGAAGACCCAACTGCTCAAATCCTCCCCAGCCCTCCTTTGCAAAAGGAGGGAGTACTACTCTGTACTAACTGGAAATATCTGATTATCCTTAACCAAGTGATTTTAACGTAGATATTTATCTAAGAAAGCTAACGTCCGTTGATAAAACTCTTCACGATTTTTTTCATTGTAAAACCCATGCCCTTCTTTTTCCTTAAACATCCACTCGTAAGGCATTTTTCTTTCATCCATCGCTTCTTTTAACAAATATGCCTGCTCTGGCGGAACGCGTTTGTCCTCTCCACCGTGAACGATAAAGACGGGAATTTTCAGGTTATCGATATAAGTTAACGGAGACTCTTTTTTTAACAGTTGTTCATCAGAACCATAAACCTTTGCTGCCTGTGCTGCCACAGAATCAACTTCCGAATAGTCGGCCTCTTCTTCTTGCTCTATTGCATCATATACTCCTGCCGCCGCCACACTACATGAGAATAATTCAGGTTCAATTAATGGTGACATCAACGCAGAGTAGCCACCAAAACTCCATCCCATAATGCAGGCTTTGTTGTCCTGTATTTGCGGCAGCGACTGCGCCCATTTTGTTCCATCGATAATATCTTGTTGAATCAAACTGCTACGTTTTCGATAAGCAATTTCTTCGTAATCTTTTCCGTAGCCCCCAGAGCCGCGGTAGTTTACCTGTAATACGGCGTAACCATTATTGGCTAACATCTGGGGCGTAGTATCAAACCACCAGCGGTCTTGAACTCCGTATGGCCCTCCGTGAACAAAAGTCACTAGAGGCGCTTTTTTTGACAGGTTAATCGGTAACGTCAAATAACCGTAAATTGTCTTTCCATCTCTCGATTTAAATTGAATGGGTTTTCTTTCTGCCATTACTGCCGGATCTATCCAACTCTTTGTCCCTATCAAATATGTAGCCGATTTTTTTTCATTATTAAAAATAAAGTAATTACCAGGATCCTTATCACTATTCGCGAACACTATCATTTCACTCTGATCTCGAGTCCGCGAAGTAATTTTGATACTTTTACCGGCAAACGACTTCACCAATTTTGCATGTGTCTTTGCAAAAGCATTAGTTCGGTCTAAATAATGATACTCGACGTGACCTGGCATTACTTCAACACCGACAACTGAATTGTTTTCAGGCTCTCTGATTAGAGAAAAAACATCGGCAGTTTCATGATGAAATATTTTATCAATTGCCTTGGTTTTAAAGTCGTACTCAAAAAGAGCTTCAGTTTTTCCATTAAGATAAGAACTCAAATACAACTTGCGGCCATCTTTGCTAACTGACACGGGGTTATAATTGTTGAGTTCTTCATCTTGACTAACTTCATCCCAATTACCATCGCGGAAAAAAAACAATCTTTCGCGGCCATCTTTGTCATGACCGTTAGCGGTTACAGGAACACCCTCAGCATTTAAAATAACTCTCATATTCCCAAAAGGCGTCCGAGTGATCAAATGTCTACGAGAGGTATAAATATTGAGTTTAACAATCCGCTTTGAGGCATCTTGGTCATTGTCCATATGTTGGGAAGAAATAATGATGTGCTCTGGATCATCAGGCAGCATATGAAGGATTTCACCAAAGGCACGCACTGCCCCCTTACGCCTGCTCACTCTTGACGCTTTCCCTGTACCTGCCTGGTAACCGAAAATAATCGCTTTTTTTGAGCCATCAAAATTTCCTGCGAAAATCTGGCCGTAACTACTCGGCTGCTCAGCCCAGCCCCGTTTTATCACTCTGGTAAATACCAGTCTTTCATTGTTAGCCCAATAATAGTCATCAACATGTTCATTTTTTTTGAAGCGAAAGAAATTAACCGGCTTCATTGATTCTCGATCAATTACCACAAGAACAGTTTGATCGCGATAAGGCGCCGCGGCTGCAAAGTGCTTTCCGTCAGGAGAAAGTTTGATACTGTCAAATTCAGCATCTTTTGCAAAATAAGAGAGTGGAATTGGTTTGGCGAAAACCGAACCCGACAACATAATAAAAACAACGGCTAATAAACACCTAACCATAGCAATAATCCCCAAAAATTTTATCCATTAACATAATATTTAACTTGCTTATCATCAATGTTGCTCACACAGAAAAAACATCTCAGCGTCAGAAATTAGAACTTGATAGTTTAGTGAATTTTTTTAATCAAAAAAATTTGAAATGATTCACAATTCCTTTTGCCGTAAAATCAACCACAGAAAGTCAATTTTTCGTTTGGATAAACCCCTTCACAATTGACGGCAACACAGACAACTTAGCTTGTGTTTGACTTCGATGACTCATCAAACACTCGCAGTTAAAGTAGCGAGCATCCAAACCAACAAATCCTAAAGCCTTCACTCAAAAAGCAATCATTTGATTGCTTTTTGTACAAGCGAAGTATTATGCAGAGGCATTGCCAAAATTTCAAGCCGCAATTCTCATAAAATGGAGATATTTTACTTTTATTCGGCTTATTAGAACTTAATCTTACCCAACAGATTTTTCAATAGCGCATCCTTGTCCGCAATCTGCGAATCCCAACCGTCAAAATCTTTGGTAAAGTTATCCAAAGAAGAAATATCCCCTATTTTTTCACCGATAGCCGCTTTTACCTTTCCAGTCAATTTTTGCGCTTTTTGCTTTACCTTTTCACCAATTGCTTTTTGAAATAGCTTTTCAATGCTGGAGTCCAATCTAATTTTTGGCTCGGTAATGCTTCCATTGGCGGTTAGCTTAAAATCAAGTTTTGCCTGTTGATTAACGCTAGTTGCCAAAGATTTTTGCCAATCAGAAATACCATCGGGAACACTCAACTTCGGCGACTGAATGCTGAAAGAGGCTTCTAGATCGATTTTTTCTAAGGTCAGCTCACCAACAACATTTGCCGACAAAACACCGGAATTAACCACCCAGCTTCCTTCTTTGGTTTCCATAAATTGCATCGACTCAATCGGCCAACTACTTACGACAGATTTCAACTCGGTTGACATTTTATCCGCAGACGGCCAATCGCTGGAAAGATCGACTTTTGCATCACCCTTGCCGCCAAACTGAATATTCAACTTGGCAGGTTTTCCGGTTAACCATGGTAAGTAGCCTAAATCAAATCCTTTTCCATCCAACTCCCATCCCTGATCACTGCCACTAAGATTAATCTTCTTGATTAACAATTCGGGAAAAGTATGTTCATCCTTAAAGTAAACTTTCTTACCGACTTGAACCGCAGCTTGTTCAACTTCTTCTTCACCAGAGGAGCCATCTGACTTAAATTGTTTTGCGAACTCCACAGCGCGCATTACCCACGGCGTATACTTAGGGCCAAGATATTTATCTACCAAACCTTCTACGCCACTACCTAAACCAAATTTATCCATCACCGCAGTCAAGTCATCGCCAGGTCCATTTTTCACTGATTTTAATTGCTCGGCTAAGGTCTTTTTATCCTGTTTTATCTTGTCCGACAATGAAGCAATTTGCTTGCGTTCTGCATCAATTGATTTTTTAAGTTTCTTCCAATCCTTGCGATCTTTAATCAGGTTCAGTTTGTTGTCTTTAGCGCGTTTAGACAGCCTTTCATATTCGCTTTTAATGGCATCGGTTCGCTCGGCAAAGGCTTTCTTGTCGAGTGCTTTTTCCCACTCCTGTTTTATTTTTGCCTGACTTTGCTTAAATTCATCAACTCGTTTCAAAGTAATTAAGTCAGCATTATCCACAACCGAGTTAATATCTAACTGTTCCATATCCGGCAATGCCATCTCAATCGCATTTTGAATCGCCTGACCGGTTTTTCGACCACCTTCCAACGCCCCACTGGTGGCTCTGTCGGTTGCAGTTTTAACGCCTGTTAATATCAGTTCATCGATCACCAGTTTTTTCCACAGTAACGCACCGGCGTCCAATGAAAATTTAATCTGCTCTGTGTCTAAAAGGTTTTTCATCGGTTGTTCAGGATCTGCGGCAGTCAAATGATTAAGCGAAACCGCCACCGGAAAAAGAGATAAATCAACACTGTCGACTTCAACTTTCGCACCTAATGCTTCCGACCCTAAGTCCTCAATACTGTCGGCAATAATAACTGGGGCGAGTAAATACCAGACCAGCGTTAAAATAAGCAACAAAACAAAAAAAGTAATAACGCCCCACCAACGAATAATTTTCATAATTGCGATCCTGAAATTCTACTTGATTTTTTTACCAATAATTTTTAATCAAAAAAAGTTTCTTAACTTTGATAGAGCTGCCAAAGCTTAGATGCTTTAAGCACTTTGACAATATGATATTGTTCAAACTTTTCTAGCCATTTATCGCGATATTGATTAATCAGATATTTTGAAGTTGGATAAAGTACAACAGATAAAACAATCGCAATGAGTAAAGCACCGATGACACCGCTATAATTAAAATTGCTCCAGCGACCAATTAGCGTGTTATAAAAACTCTCCCACATAGGAACCAATGCAGGTGCCTGGAGTATCTGTAACCCCAACTGCTCAGCAAGCGGCGCGATAGCCAAACCTAAAATGGTCATTAGCGGCCAGAAAACCAGAAATATAGTCAGGTTCACACGAAACCAGAGAACCACAAGCAATATGAGCAAGTTATGCAGGGACAGTAATGGCGTGATACCGACAATCGTTGCTAACGACACTGCCATAGCGAGTTGTCCAGGGGATTGCTCAGAATTGAGTACTTTTAGTATTTTTGCCAATATTGCGAGCATAAAACAAATCCTTCTTCAAATGATGACTTTTTTGAAATTGATATTCATTCAGACCTACCTGACCCATTTTAGTTGCTAGAGGTAGCGCTTGTAAAATAACCAGGCTTAAAACTCGCTCCCCGTCTCATTCCCTGTAATTTTCACCTTGAATTATTTGATTAAGCAAAAGATAATCGAACGGAATAAAAATAAATAACATATGCGGTCAAACGGGTGATCGAGTAAAACCTCAAATTGAGTCTCAAGCAGGCTCAAAACGATCATTAATTCCCATTTCACTCATTTAGAACCGATGTCAGCGCTGGTGGGAGTATTTAATGCAAAATTTTATTGTTGAATTCAAACAGGCATTCAGCCCTGAATACTGCCAACAGTTGATCAAAAAATTTAAGAAGAGCCCCCACAAAACCGACGGAAGAACCGGAGCCGGCGTCGACAAAAGTAAAAAAGATAGCCTCGATCTCTATATATCCAATCTACCTGAGTGGGAAGAAGACTGTAATATCATTGGTCAGACAATTCTGAAAGCCACCGTGCAATATGCCAAGATGTACCCTTTTATCTTAACCGGCGCCATTTCACCGAGCATTCTCGACCCAGAGACCAAAGAATTGAGAACCATCCAATATGACGATCTGGCCAAGCTCGATGAACCCCAACTCGAAAATCTGGTCCGTACAATCTACCGTCTGGATGAAGTCAACCTGCAACGGTATACCAAAGGACGAGGCGGCTATCATCATTGGCACTCTGAACACTACCCTCACCCAACCGACAACCAACAGCGCTCGTTGCACCGAGTTTTACTTTGGCTGATCTATTTGAATGACGTTGAAGACGGGGGCGAAACCGAGTTTTTTTATCAACAGGCTCAAGTTAAACCAACTCAAGGTAGTTTAATTCTGGCTCCATGCGGATTCACGCACACTCATCGCGGCAGTATTCCAAAATCTAACGATAAGTATGTACTTGCATCCTGGGTACTTTATCAGGACGCCCGTCAACTTTACGCCGCCCCAAAAACCTGACACGCAAAAGTTAAATAACAATCTTGTCACTAACGCCTTTCTAGTAGAAAAACGGCGGATGTCACTATAGCTAATCGAGAATTTAACAGACATAGTCTATAGTTTAGTTATGATTTCATAATGGCAAATTTGCGTTTTAACTCATATGTTTAGGCGACTTTTCTTACCAGCGACCTTATTCATGAATAAATTGAGATTTAATCTCAAGTTTACTCTGATCGTATTACTCTTTCTGTTACCGCTGATAATCTTGGCAATTAACTACTTTAGTGAAGTCAATAACCTGTCCCGCCATACCCGAGCTGAGCTAAGCGGCGTAAAAATATTCTCCGAAATCGACCTACAACAAAGAAAGCTATTATCGGTTTTAATTCACGATATGGCTTGGCGCTCAGGCCAAACAGTGCCACCAGAGCAAACCGCCAGGCTCCAGCAATTCATTCAGCAGCTTCCCAGTCTGGCCAATGAAGAATATTTCACCGATGATCAGTTAACAACATTCCTGGCTGCGTTAACAAAGTCCAACGCCAGGCTATCAGAAACAACCAGTACTTTGGGTAATCCCCAATGGAGCGCCGTTGATCACTTTGACCTGTTAGAAACTGCGCTCACTCAATTTAATAATCTTTACTTTACTACAGCGAACCTCAAAGGCCTGACCAACGATCCCCAGGTAGATACTGTAATGATATCCCGTTTACTGGCCGAGAAACGTTTACTCGTATTAAGCCAGATTTCACGAAGTTATGGTGTCGCCGCTTACGCCGTTGGAGAAGGCGAAGTCTCATCGGGTACTTTTGATAGTTTGAGTATTGTTTCTGATCGGCTAGCTGGTAGTAATGTTCTCATTAAGAATATTGCCAGTTTTGGTGAAGGGCTCGACCAGCAGCTTCAACAACAGATCGCCGAAGATGTCGACTCAATGTTAAAAGTGATTGATGCGATATTGATATTTTTGGAAGATCAGTTTTTGGTAGCCGATGAAGTCACCCTGAATTCTGCTGATTTAGACGCATTTTTTGAACAACAACTCAATACTTATTACCTGGGAGGTCAACGCCTCTCCGGCGAATTAACAAAGCGCCTTAAGCAACGTTTGAGTGACAATTCAGTCAATATGATGACGGTTTCATTAATTGTTTCGGCGGTTTTATTAATTGTAATTTA
The DNA here is from genome assembly GCF_007004725.1 of Aliikangiella coralliicola. Taxonomy (GTDB): domain Bacteria; phylum Pseudomonadota; class Gammaproteobacteria; order Enterobacterales; family Kangiellaceae; genus Aliikangiella; species Aliikangiella coralliicola. Next base: position 386,196 of record NZ_ML660162.1, read on the forward strand.
CCTGTTTGTTGGAATGAGTTTTTCTATTTCGATGACAACCAACAGTCTCACCAACGTCGCACAAAAACTGGCCGACGGTGATACGCGTGTTTCGGCGTCAGTAAGAACAAAAGACGAGTTATCTAACGCAATCAAAGCTTTCAATAAGATGGCGATTAAAGTGAATAAACTGGTTGATTCCGTTCAGGTAGCAGCCCACGGTGTCGCACAACAATCCCATGATGTAGAGCAACTTGCTAATCAGACCGGCGATGCAGTTAACACTCAGTTGCAGGATACCCAATCGATTACCGCCGCCATCAGTGAACTGCTGGATGCCGTTGCGACGGTTTCTGAAAATACCCATAAAGTCGTAGAAGCCTTAAACCGCGCCAATCAGCAAACCCAGCAGGGCAAACAACAGTTAGCTGATGCGCGTCAGGCCACTAATGAGCTGGGCGCAGAAATCAAACTGTCGGTCGATGTCACCAATAAGCTATCGCAACAAAGCGACAGTATTAACCAGGTACTGGATGTGATTAAGAATATTGCAGAACAAACCAATTTGTTAGCGCTTAACGCGGCAATAGAAGCGGCACGCGCCGGCGAGCAAGGCCGCGGATTTGCGGTAGTGGCAGATGAGGTTCGCTCACTAGCTAAACGGACGCACGAATCAATCGAAGAAATTCAAACGACGATTACAAGCCTGCAACAGGGAGTTAGCGACGCTGTCGACGCAATGACCCGTAGCGATAAAAAAGCACTCCGGTCAGTCGAAGAATCTGCGAAACTGGATCAGGCGCTGGATCATATTACCGAAGCCGTTGAAGAAATAAGCCAGCAAAATAGTGCAACCGAACAAGCCTCACAACAACAACAGCAAATCGCCAGTCAAATTGATAGCAGCTTAAACTCAATTAGCCAGATTTCCACAGTGACGGAGAATAATGTAGAACAATCAATATCCGCTAGCCAACAACTCGCCGAACATGTGGCAAAGCTAGAAGATGTGATTTCAAATTTTAAAACCTGACTCAAAGCCGCAATAATTGCACCTTGGCAGTGGCACCAGAACACTGCATACCTTTTGTTCTGCTGTATCTGGGGCGTTACTCTGAGCAATCACTCCTCACAAATTTTTAATAACTAAAGCCACTAAAAAGCAGCACTTACAGAACTTAACAATTCCTTACATTTATCTCATATAGTAGATGAAACTATTTAAACTGTGGAGCGTCTTAATAACTGACGCAACATGCGTTTCCCGCGACCCCTCCTAATATGCGGGAATTTGGATCTGGTTTCCCCAAGCTAGATTCAATATCAGCCTCAAACATGTTTTGGGGCTTTTTTTTATCTAGCCGTTTTATTCTTCGTTCCAGCTAAATCCGAGTATTGAAATTCCCACGAATATTTGCAAATTCATTGGAGCCACCAAATAAGAACCAGATCTTATCAAAGTTTTCTATCAACAAAATCAGAATATTAAACTCCCCTCTAAATGGAAAATATCTTTTTCCGGGAGCCATATTTTTCTATGTCTCTGTCCTTCGTAATATGTTCACCGTGAATTGACAGACTGTTCAATTCAAATTCTTAACATCAACTCGATACAGCAAATCACGTAATACGTAGGAGATTAAAAATGAAGACATTGACTAAAAATATCGTTAATCGTTTTGGCGCTCAGATGCCAAAAAAATCTGAACATACGACCGCCAAAAAATCAGGAGCCAGGGCTGTCTTCGCTTTTCTGGGCCTGATAGCAGCAGGCGATCTTATGGCGGCTTCCTGTATTCGCCATATCTACAACAATAGTAATGCTCCTTATGAAGTTGAATTTAATCCCAGCGCCGGTGGTTACAGAATCTGGCATGATCATTCCCAAAATGTGTTGCGATGTAATTTTAATCAGGGCGACAGCCAGCCCGGCTCAAGTACAAAGAAATGTTTCATTCCACCAGGCGAGAGCGCCACCATTAAATTTACATCGACCGATGGACGAATACAGGGATCAACAAAAATCTGGGATGCCACCGGCAGAAGGGACCACGGCAGTTACAAACATGCGTGGCTTAATACTTGTGATGAAGCAGATTACGAACTTGGGCTGGGAAACTTTGAACATAGTCTTAGTCAGCACGATGTCTATGATTTAAGTGATCCCGCGGATTTGGACATTACTATCAAAAAAGATAGTTTCAGGGGAGGTTTAGCCACACCATCACGAGTTGGTGCGCTGGATAGTGCCGGAAATCTTTTTGTTAAAGAAGGCGATGCTAATGCTGCCTGGAAGTTGATCCGAAACAACTCAGATGTAGATGCCTATCAAATCGAAAATAAACGAGTTGCGATAAAAATCGGAAATTCTCTTTATGTTTCAGAAGATGCCCTGGTCGATGTGGGCAGTGGCAGCATGACCTGGACTCATGTGGCAGGTGATGTGCGTTCTTTTCAACTGGAAGGTAATCGGATCGGGGTTCTCAACAACGACGGTTCGCTGCATGTTAAAGAAGGCGCGCTAAATGCTCCCTGGTTCAGCCAGGCTCAGAGTGTGACCAGTTTTCAGCTAGAACGTGAACGTGTTGCGGCCCTTAACACGGCAAATGATTTATGGGTTACTGAAGGGGCTTTGGGCAATCCATGGATGGCTGTAAGCTGGGAGGTTAAAGAATTCCAGTTGTCATATGATCGTATCGCCGTGTTGGATTTCTACAATAAACTCCATATTAAAGAAGGTGCCCTTGATGCAGCATGGCACAGTCATGCCGAAAACGTCGCCAAGTTTCAGTTAGACGGTGTTCGTGTTGGTGTTCTGAGTTACCATAATACTTTCTATGCAATTGAAGGAAAGCTGGATGGCACCTGGCATGAACTTGGGTTAAACATCGCCGATTTCGACATTGAGAGAGATCGAATTGCTGCATTGCAGACGAGTGGTAAACTTTATATTAAAGAAGGTTCGCTAACGTCGAATAGTTGGGCTCTTATATCTGACTCGGTAACGGAATTTAAACTAAACAGCAACCGCATTGCCTTGCTTAATCCGCTGGGGCTCTTTTTAAAGCCCAAATCTATTTATGATGATTGGACTTTGTTAAGCAACAATGGGAATTTGGACTTTCAATTATCCAACTATTAATTGGTAGTATTTGAACTAGCGTTAATTAATCTCTCGTAGTTTTGCAAGTTGGGCGGCACTTTAAGCTAGCCCAGCTTGCAAATATCCGATCTATCTCCTAAACCAATCGCTTTTCTGCAACACGATTACTTTTTAATCTGCCAACCGGAATTGTCGCCAGCTAGCATGCTTCCAGCTTCGCATAAGCTAACACCAACCATTTCGCCCCAACCGAATCAAAATTAACCTGAACACGCGCCTGAGCGCCTTCACCTTCGTAATTGAGAATCACACCGACACCAAACTTAGGGTGCTCGACAAATTGGCCTAAATTAAAACCATTAGCGCCTTGAGCGGACTCTGACTCACCGGCAAAAACAGGCTGGCTAAGTTGTGAGTTGAGTCTGACTTCTTCTTTAAGTTGAGCCGGTATTTCACGAATAAAGCGAGAAACTGCCGGATAAGTTTCTTTGCCCCATAAGCGCCGCTTTTCAGCATAAAGCAAGTAGAGTTTTTTCATTGCCCTGGTGATGCCCACATAGGCCAGGCGCCTTTCTTCTTCAAGCTTATCCGCTTCTTCCATCGACATCATATGAGGAAAAAGTTTTTCTTCCATACCGGCAATAAAAACCAGCGGAAACTCTAATCCTTTAGCTGAATGAAGCGTCATCATCTGCACACAATCTTCGTATTGCTCTGCCTGTGTGTCGCCAGCTTCCAAGGATGCGTGGGCCAGAAATGCAGTCATCGGCGATAAATCAGGGTAATCTTCGACGTCAAACTCCCTTGCAGCACTGGCTAATTCAGCCAGGTTTTCTTTTCTGGCGAGCGCCTTTTCACCTTTTTCTTTCGCGTACATTTCCATCAGGTTGGTTGACTCGATGGTCAATTGTATTTGTTCGGAAAGCGGCAATGGATGAAATTCTTCATAACCGAGCTTAACCAGTTCGATAAACCCGCTCAAAGCAGCAGTTGCTTTCGGAGTGAGTGCTGACTCTGCAACAATTTTTTGGGCTGCCTCCCATAAAGTCGATTGATCAATACGCGCCATCTCCCTGACTTTTTCTACCGACTTCTGACCTAATCCTCTCGGTGGTGTATTAACCACTCGTTCAAACGCCGCGTCATCCTGATTGTTATACATCAATCTTAAATAGGCTAAGGTATCTTTTACTTCAGCACGTTCGAAAAACTTTAGTCCCCCATAAATTCGATAGGGGATCTGGCGTTGTAATAAAAATTCTTCAATCACCCGCGATTGAGCATTAGAGCGATACAAAATCGCACACTCAGAATAGGCGTTACCTTGCTGATGCCAATCAGCAATTCGCGCGGCCATAAACCTTGCTTCTTCTTGTTCGTTAAATGCCGCATACAAGGAAATCGGCTCGCCTTCACTATCATCGGTCCAAAGGTTTTTCCCCATTCGTTCCTGGTTATTCGCGATGACAGCATTGGCTGCTTTCAATATCGTACCTGTAGAGCGGTAATTTTGTTCCAGTCGTATCGTCTTCGCATCAGAGAATTCGCGGTCAAACCGCTGGATATTTTCAATTTTGGCACCCCGCCAACCATAAATTGACTGATCATCATCACCAACGATGGTAATACCACAATTACTGGCAGAGATCAGGCGCAACCAGGCATACTGGATACCATTGGTATCTTGAAACTCGTCCACCAACAAATGTAAAAAACGCTCCTGATAATGTTCGCGCAAATGCTGATTATCTCGCAACAACTCAAATGCTTTTAACAACAGCTCGGCAAAATCGACTAATCCACCAGTAGCGCATGCTTGTTGATAAGCGTGGTAAACCTTGGTATGTGTACTGATAAATAAATCGCCGTTATGCTGAATGTCTTTAGGCCTTTTGCCTTCATCCTTTTGCTTGTTAATAAACCATTGTGCCTGCTTGGGTGGCCATTCATTATCATCAAGATTCATTTCCCTCATCACCCGTTTGATCACTCGCAGCTGATCATCAGAGTCCAGAATCTGGAAAGTATCGGGCAACTCCGCATCCCGCGCGTGGGCTCTTAACAATCGGTGGGCCAGGCCGTGAAATGTGCCGATCCACATACTTGATGCTGATCGCCCTAACAGGCTTTCTACTCGGTTTTTCATCTCGTGAGAAGCTTTGTTGGTAAAGGTAACCGCCATAATTGCGTGGGGAGAAATATTCTCGGTTGCGATAAGCCAGGCTATCCGATGAACCAACACGCGGGTTTTACCAGAACCGGCACCGGCAAGAACTAACAGCGCCTGATTATCAGCAGTAACAGCTTCTCTTTGTGCCTTATTCAGGCCGTCTAGAATTGGTGTGACATCCATAAATTGATTCGGTATATTGGGAAGTCATTTGGAATCATAGAACAACAATGACAGTGACCAAACAACTAGTGCTTAAACAAGTAATAATACTATTCTACCTGCTTTCGTGGGTTTGGCCAGCGGCAAGTGAAAACTTTCCGCAACAACTACTACTTGCGCACACCCAAAAATTGGCTGCACCACATTATTCACTAGCAGCGGCACAAGCCAATGAGTCCCAGGCATACAAGGTCCAACAAAAGTACGTAAAACTTCGCAGCGGCAAAGATCCAATTGCCGGATATAAAGCGGGCCTGACTTCTACAGCAGGACAACAAAAGTTCAATGTTAGTCAGGCTTTATCAGGCGTATTATTTGCGAGTGGTCATGTGGCTGATCCACATACAGTTTCTTTAAAATCAGCGGGTAAATTAATGCTGGAAACCGAGCTAGGATTTATCCTGGCAAAACCAATAAAACAACCTGTCAAAGACATCGTTCAACTAAAGCAGGCATTTGAATCAGTGGTCGCCGTGGTCGAGCTTCCAGATATTGGTTTTGAACAACCAAAAAAAATCACCGGAGTAGACTTAATTGCGGCCAATGTTGCATCACATCAGTTTATTATTGGTGAAAAAAAACCACTCAACAAAATCGTTAATATTAACCAACTTACAACCCGTTTATCTCATGACAATCAGGTACAATTCAATGGCAAAGCCATCGACGCTCTCGGTGACCAATGGCAGGCACTGCTCTGGTTAACCAATCAACTAGTTAGCCAGGGGCACCAACTTTCGGCAGGTGATTTATTAATTACTGGTGCGTTAGGAAAAATGATCCCTGCTCAACCGGGAAATTATCTAGCAGAGTTTGACCAGTTAGGACAAATACAATTTACTGTTCACTAGGGCGTGACGAACATTGACGAATCAATCACACTTTAACCTGGCTGATGATTGATAAACTCAATACGGTGTAAATAATCCACTATCAGGTAATCGCACATGCACACTCAAGGAAATTTCGAAACCCTCGATCCACAAGAAGCTCATAATAAGCAGCAACTTCAAAAATCGCGCGAGATATTTGAACTGCAACAACGTGCGTTTAGAGAATCGCCTTTCCCTGAAGAAAAGCTTCGCAAACAACAGCTTGTCGCCTTGAGAAAAGCAATTATTAAGCACCAGGACAAATTGGTGAAGGCGATTTCTGCTGACTTCGGGTGTCGTTCTTTTGATGAAACCTTGTTAGCCGATATTTTACCGACGGTGCTCAATATTGATCACACCATCAAACATCTGCGGGAGTGGATGAAACCGGAAAAACGCTCAGTCGCCATGTTATTTCAACCGGCTCAGGCTCGAATCATGTATCAGCCACTGGGCGTAGTGGGAATCATGGCACCATGGAATTACCCTGTTTACTTAAGCTTGGGTCCATTGATCGCTGCGATTGCCGCAGGTAATCGCGCCATGATCAAACCTTCTGAATATTGTCCTTATGGAAATCGCGTGCTGAACGAAATTATTGAGGACGCATTTTCCGTCGATGAAGTTTGCATGATTGAGGGGGGAGCCGATGTTGCAGCGGAGTTTACTCAATTACCTTTCGATCACCTGTTGTTTACCGGTTCAACCAACGTCGGAAAAAAAGTCATGGCAGCAGCAGCCGAAAATTTAACACCGGTTACACTGGAACTTGGCGGCAAGTCTCCCGCGATCGTTGCTCCCGATGTCACTGCAGACTTTGCTGTTGAGAGAATTCTCTATGGTAAATGTTTAAACGCGGGACAAACTTGCGTGGCACCTGACTATATTTTATGCCCCGAAGATAAACTCGATGAATTAATCTCGGCATTTAAAACTCGTTTTCAACAGTTATATCCTGATATTGATAACGGCGACTACACCTCTATTGTTAATGATGCCCAACACGCAAGGTTAAAATCCTGGCTAAAGGATGCCCAGGAAAAAGGCGCGGAAATAATTTCACTGGCAGAACCGGGAGAATCCCGTCAACGGTCAATGCCTCTGCAGCTGGTCACAAAAGTAAACACATCAATGACTATTATGCAGGAAGAAATTTTCGGTCCTATCCTGCCAATCATTGCCTACAAGGATCTTAAACAGGCCATTCAAATAGTTCATTCTCAACCCAGACCTTTAGCACTTTATTTGTTTACGCTAAGCCAGCGCTTAGAAAATCAGGTATTAAGGCACACCCATGCCGGCGGTGTATGTATCAACGATACGGTGACACATGTCGGCCAGGACGACCTACCCTTTGGCGGAATTGGTCCATCGGGAATGGGAAGTTACCATGCCCGAGAAGGCTTTCTCACATTTTCAAAAGCCAAATCTATTTTTAAACGGGGTCGCTTTAATTCAGCGAAGATGGCATTTCCTCCCTATGGAAATTTGGTGCATCGTCTTATTTATCGATGGTATCTGCGCTAGTTTTTCGGTTACAGATTTAAAAGTTCGATTAGATCAACTTTAGGCATAGCAGAGTAAAAGAAACTCATTTGTTCGGCGATTTAAGTAGCGCGAAAAAGCTTATTCAGCGCAATTATCTCAATACCAAATAAATTTACTCGATAAAAAAATTAGACACCGTTAACAGTTTAAATATCAAAAATTCTTCTTATGAGTTTCCTGCAACGCCTTATAACCACTAATGATTGAATTACTCAGTTTACCTTCGAAAATTTAACTGAGCCTGCATTTTTCTGCCTATACTTAAACAGGTTTAAGTAAGAAGAGCCCATTAGTAGCAGAAATAGCAGTTGATGATAAAAGTTTTAATGATAGAAAGTCGTGATAAGGACATTCTAGATATAGAAAAGAAGTTGTCAAAAACAGTCACCGAAACTTACCAACTTCAGTGTCTCAATCAGTTTGACGCAACACAATTCGAAAATTTGCGATTCGATATCCTTCTTCTGGGGCAATCCGAAAATCAATTCGAAGGGCCACGTGGGTCTATCGATATCTTAAAGTCAGCGCTCAAATTACAGTTTCATCAGCCAATTATTTATCTCACCGACCAATCTGATATCAAAGTTGACCAGCAGGTCATGCAACTGGGAGCCGATGATTGCTTACCAAAAAATGAACTCACAAGCACCTTTCTAGACAGAACCATTCAACACGCCATCAGACGTCGCAAGGCAGAATCTAAAATAGCCCATATGGCAACTCACGATCAACTAACCGGCCTTGCCAACCGTTACCTGCTGTATCAACACCTTGAACACTCAATTAGCATCGCGAAACGAAACGACCGTCAGTTTGCAGTGCTATTTATCGACTTAGATAAATTCAAATTAATCAACGACTCACTGGGTCATGACATTGGCGATATTCTTTTAGTACAAGTTGCCGAGCGGCTAACAACCTGCGTTCGAGAAACCGATATTGTGGCACGTTTTGGCAACGACGAGTTTGCGATTTTAATGGAAAACACCGGCCCAACCCGAAATATCATCACTATCGCGCAAAAAATACAAAAGGCGATGGAGCCTGGCTTCGAAGTTCGACAACACGAATTATTCATTTCCGCCAGCATGGGGATCGCCACTTTCCCTGAATGTGGTATTGAACCTGAAACACTTTTAAAGAATGCCGACTCTGCACTTTATAAAGCGAAAGAACTCGGACGAAATACTTATCATTTTTTTACTCGAGAGCTTAACAAGCAAGCACGGTTAAAACTGGAACTTGAGAAAAATTTAAGGCGTGCCCTGATTAATGGCGAGTTTGATATTCACCTGCAACCACAAATGTTATCCCATTCAGATCATGTAGCCGGAGCCGAGGCTTTGTTGCGATGGAACCATCCTAAATATGGATTTATTTCGCCGGCAGTCTTTATTCCATTACTGGAAGATCTCGGTTTATTAGTGGGAGTCGAAGGTTGGGTGTTAAATCAGGTTTGCCAGCTAGCCAAGAAATTTACAGACACTTATGGACAACTCCGCTTTTCGGTCAATATTTCAGGCGCACATTTTAAAACAGGTAACTTGAAAGAAAATGTTTACCTGGCACTTCAAGCCAGTTCTCTCGACGCACACAACCTGGAAGTTGAACTTACTGAAGATATAATGATCGAGCATGTCGAGCACAATAGTTACCTGCTTTCAGAACTAAAGGAAATCGGAATTTCGGTCGCCCTCGACGATTTCGGTAAAGGTTATTCTTCCCTCAGTTACCTGAAAAATTTTCCTGCAGATATTCTCAAAATCGATAAGGCATTTATCGATCATTTGGTGGAAGACAAAAGGGACTCTGCGATCGTAGAGTCTCTGGTTGACTTATCCCACAAACTCGGCATCAAAGTGGTGGCAGAAGGCGTCGAGCAAAAAGGGCAACTTTCACATTTAAAGCGAATCGGTTGTGACTTTATCCAGGGTTATTATTTCGCGAAACCTATGCCAATCAACGAGTTTGAAACGTTCGTTGTTAACCGCTTCGAACAGCATAATAAAGCTAGAAAAAGATTGGTCTAACATTCAATGAGGTGCTGCATTGCGCCTACGAAACTAAGTAATCAATAAGCAATCTGAAAAATTTCAACTACCGAACTGTTTACTGCCCCTGCTTTTCTTCCAGCGCGGCAATCGCTTTTTCCAGATCATCAATTTTTTGCCGAGTCTTAGCTAATACTTTGGTTTGCACATCAAACTCCTCCCTGGTCACAATATCCATCTTAGACAGCATGGTTTGTAAAATCTGTTTAAACTGGGCGTGCATATCTTCCTGAAATGCTTTTGCGCCAGGTGGTATCGCATCATTCAATTTAGTAGCGATCTCATCAATTTTTTTAACATCGATCATAGACTTTCTCTTATTAGTTCTCGCGCAGAAATTTTTCAACACCTGCTTTTGTGGCGCTCTATACAGGTCAATTCTTACCGCAATTCTACCATAGGCCAATCAACCTAAAAACCTTTCGCCTGAGTAATCCCGTAATGGCTTCCCAGCCAGCTACTGCAAGGCATAAAGACTAGCGTCAAAGCACAATCTTAAGTTTCAATTGGGATTTGTTGGGAGATTGCGGATAAATGCGTATAATTGGCGCGAAATTATAAGGATACAACCGTTATATGTTAGCTAGAATTTTACCAGCGCCACTAGTAGGGGCTCTTTCCCTGTTTTTTCACACAATCAATACTTTTTTCTGGTTTGTGCCCATCTTAGTCGTGGCGATCTTAAAATTGCTCGTACCGATAAAAGCAATGGCCGTGGTGTTTAACTATTTGCTGAACTTTTTCGCCTCTAGCTGGATTTCGGTGAACACCGTCATCAATAAATTGAGCAAACCTATTGAGTGGGAAGTGCACCTACCCGATGGGCTATCCACCAATGACTGGTATCTGGTCATAGCAAATCACCAAAGCTGGGTAGACATACTAGCGCTACAACAGACTTTCAACCGTAAGATTCCGTTTTTGAAATTTTTCCTCAAACAAGAGCTTTTTTGGGTTCCAGTACTGGGCATCGCCTGGTGGGCGCTGGACTTTCCATTTATGAAACGCTACTCAAAATCCTATATCAAAAAGAACCCTCACAAAAAGGGTAAGGATTTTGAAACCACCAAAAAAGCTTGCGAAAAGTTTAAATCGATACCAATTTCTATCATGAATTTTGCCGAAGGAACCCGCTTTACCCCGTTAAAACATCAAAAACAAAGCTCGCCTTATCAAAACCTGCTGAAACCCAAAACAGGCGGTATCGGCTATGTGTTAACTTTGATGGGTAACGAAATCAACAAAGTACTCAACATCACCATTACTTATCCGAAGAACGATAATTTTAGCTTCTGGGATTTTTTATGCGGCAGAGTTCGAAAAATCAAGCTTGAAGCAGAACTGATTGAGATCCCTGCTGAAGTCAAAGGTAACTACATTGAAGACCCGAATATCAGACGCAATGTCCAACAATGGGTCAATCAAATATGGACTGATAAAGACGCTAAGCTTTCGCTAAATAAAGTTAATTAACCCCTTAGCAAGATGATTAAATGCGAAAGCCTGACAACCATTCGATCAGAAGTTTAGCGCAGGCTTGGTCGCAGCAATCGCAAAAATAGCGCAAATTGAAATAACCGAAACAAAGAAAGCAGCTACTCTTTTCTTTTTAGTTCTGCCACGTTTTAACGCGATGGTTCCGGCAACAATATAAACGATTAATAAAAGCACTTTGGCGGTAACCCAATTCACCACAAAGGGATACTGAGAAGAAACCACAACCAGGTAAATTGCTGCTGCTAACAATAAGGTATCAATGATGTGCGGCAGTATTTTGACCGGTTTCTTATATAACAAGCCACTGCCTGTCAGCATCCAGTAACCGCGAATTAAAAACCCTAAAAACGACAAGCCTGCGGCCGTCATATGAATATGTTTAGCTAAGCTGTAGTAATCCACTCAATTTGCCCTTTAAATTTGTTATCCATTGCCAGCTTAAATTCTTCTACTTCTTCACAGGCAATCTCAAGTTCAACAGTGATTTTAGTCTGGTAATCAATTTTAAGATTTTCAATTTGAAAACCTTTCATCAAATGTTCGCAATCTTTCAATTGCGAATATTCAATCTCAAAAGAGATTTTATCGTAATCAATTTTCTCTTTAGTCGGTAAACTCTCCAGTGCCAACTTAACACCGCCACCGTATGCGCGCGTTAAACCACCCGTCCCTAATTTGGTTCCACCATAATAGCGAGTGCATACCGCAACAATATCGCCAATATCCGCGTGTTGTAACACGTTCAACATAGGTTTGCCCGCAGTGCCTGAGGGTTCACCATCGTCGCTACAACCAATTAAAGTTGTTGAGCGAGGATTGCCAACAATATAAGCCCAACAGTGATGAGTGGCGTCAGGGTAATCCTGGTTCAACTTTTTAATAAAAGCCTTGGCCGCTTCAGCAGTCACTACATGATGTAGACGCGTGATAAATTGACTATTCTTTATCACTTCTTCAACTTCGACGGATTGCGCTGGAACATTATAAGTTGGCATAAGCTTTATATTGACATCTCGGTTCTGTTTAAAACTTGTTTATCAACCTCGGACAAAAACTTCAGAACCAACACAAACTCGACCTTTACAGCTTCGCAAATGCATCGCGGGTTAAATTCAGCACTCCTTCGTCCTGAACCACAATATCATCCTCAATTCGAATGCCGCCATATGGCATAAACGACTCAATTTTATCCCAGTTAAAAGCACTGGCATGATTACTGTCACGATGTCGCTTGAGTAAAGACTCGATAAAATACAAACCAGGCTCAATCGTAAAAGCAACACCAGGCTCCATGTTGCGAGTACTACGCAAAAATGGGTGAGCCTCTGGCGGAGGATTAGCGGTTCCCATTTCATCGCCAAACTGACCGCCGACATCATGAACCTGTAAACCAATTAAATGCCCGAGACCGTGGGGAAAGAAAGTCGCTGAAACGCCGCTTTCCAGCATGCTTTCTGGCGACATATCAACCAATCCAAACCTTTGAATAATCTCGGCAATCTTCAGGTGAGCCGCCACATGAAGATCGAGATAAGGTTGTCCGGTTTGAATTGAATCAATGCACCCTCGTTGCATTTCATCCATTGCTTCTATTAAATCAGCAAATTCGTCTTTTTGAAAAGAATAAGTTCGAGTGATGTCTGAATGATAGCCATTCACGCTCACACCGGCGTCGATCAGAAATGATTTCATCTGTTTGGGTGCAACTGAATCGCACTCGGTGTAATGCAACACCGCCCCATGGTTATTTAGAGCGACAATATTACTGTAAGGCATCTGGTGTTCCATCATTCCGGTGGCTTCCACATATGCCAGATGAATTTGTTGTTCACTTTTACCGGCCCGAAAAGCCTCTTCGGCAGTTTTATGGGCATAGGCCGCCTTTTCATTTGCGAGCTTCATGCAGGCAATTTCGTAATCAGTCTTATAGGCCCTTTGCCAATAAATTGAATTCAGCAACTGCGGTGGATTGATTTGTGCTTTTGAAAGCTGGCTGGTTATATCAGTTGGTTGACCTAAAACCGCCACATTCTCACTATTCTCTGGTAAAAACTGCGATGCCTGATTTTGTGAAGAGATCACTTTCACATCAAAATGTTCAGGCCAGATACCCTCGGGATCAGACGGGGCAACATGCCAATAATCCTCCGGCTGGAAATAAACCAGGGTCGGCTTGCCTTCGTGTCCGATGATCAGGTAACTATGGGGAAGCTCTGTCAGGGGAACGTAGGTGCGAAATAAAAAGCTCGACTTAAATGGATAGTCCATATCATCCAGGTAAATACGGATTGGCTCCCCGGAAGGGATCACCAGGTACGCGATATCATTTTGCTGCATTAATTGGCGATGGCGCGCCAACAGCTCTGTTAGATGAGGACCATAAAGATTGGCTAAATTTGACACAACAACAACCTGTTAATAACTATTATATGAAGGGCTTGAGCCCGATTTTGCGTGAAAGCCATCTTATAGATTTTATATTACCGATTCAATGACATATGAAAATAAGGAAATTTTCCATTGGCCCAACAAGCTGAATTAAGCGACACACAAGCTATAGTAAGCACTTAGCTTATTGATTAAAACCTCATTATGGGATAAATTCAAACATCTGTTTAAATACTGGTCAAACCTGTTATACTCGTGCAATCTTCAGCGTTTAGAATGAAAGATCCAGATCAGAAAATCGCTTAAACTAGACGACAAAACGACATATTAACCAATGGAGTAACCCATGATTTATGACGGTCAATCACTTCAGTGTCAAATGCTGGACAATGGCATTGCTGAAGTTATCTTTGATAACAAAAACGAATCAGTCAACAAGTTTGATAACTCGACTTTGAAGGAATGGGCGGAAGTTATCGATCGCTTAAACAACACCGATGGCGTGCGCGGTGCAATCGCAACAAGCCCAAAGCCGGTTTTTATCGTTGGTGCAGATATTACTGAGTTTTTATCAATGTTCGCCGAGCCCCGCGAGCAGATGGTCAAATGGTGTGTTGAAGCCGGTGCGATATTTTCGGGCTATGAAGATTTACCTTTCCCGACTGTTTGTGCAATTAACGGCTTTGCTCTGGGTGGTGGATTTGAAATGGCGTTGACCTGCGATTTCAGGGTGGCCTCATCAACTGCCAGAGTTGGATTGCCAGAAACACAACTTGGTCTTATTCCAGGCTTTGGCGGCACAATTCGATTACCTCGTCTAATTGGTAGCGATAATGCTATTGAGTGGATTGCCATGGCTAAGCCCCACAAACCTGAAAATGCATTGAAACTTGGCGCCATTGACGCTGTCACCGAACCAGAAAAATTGAGAGAAGTCGCGCTACAAATGGTTGAAGATGCCGCGTCAGGCAAGCTCGATTGGAAAGCTCGCAGAGCAGAAAAGCAGGCACCGCTAAAACTGAACAAACTTGAAAGTACCATGGCCTTCACTACCGCCAAAGGTGTCGTTGGCGCCAAAGCGTTACCACACTACCCCGCCCCCATGGAAGCTATCAGGGTTATTGAAGAAACCGCTCAAATGCCGGCCCGCGAAGCGCTGAAAGAAGAACACGAAGGCTTTGTGAATGTATGCCAAACTTCACAAGCTAGCGCCATGGTTCAAATATTTCTGAATGATCAACTGCTGAAGAAAAAAGCCAAAGTCGCAGCAAAAACAGCAAACAAAAAAGTCGAATCAGCAGCGGTACTCGGCGCCGGTATTATGGGGGGCGGTATTGCTTACCAGTCTGCCAGCAAAGGCATCCCGGTGGTAATGAAGGACATCAACACTGCTGCACTCGATCTGGGAATGAATGAAGCCATCAAAATACTGAACAAAGGTGTTCAATTAGGCAAATTGACGGCAGACAAAATGGCGAAAGTCGTTGCAAGTATTACACCATCCTTAGATTATTCGGCCGTGCAACACGCCGACCTGGTTGTAGAAGCTGTGGTGGAAAACCCAAAAGTCAAAGATACGGTGCTGCAAGAAGTCGAGGGCGTGATTAGCGAAGATGCCATATTGACCTCAAATACCTCAACGATTTCAATCGATCTTCTGGCGAAAAATCTAAAACGTCCAGAACAGTTTTGCGGCATGCACTTTTTCAACCCGGTTCATAAAATGCCGCTAGTTGAAGTCATACGTGGTGAAAAAACAACAGACGAAACAGTTGCAGCAACGGTTGCTTACGCATCGGCCATGGGCAAATCCGCCGTGGTTGTTAAAGATTGCCCCGGCTTTTACGTGAATCGTGTGTTATTCCCCTATTTCCGCGGCTTTAGTTTGCTGCTCAAGGACGGCGCTGATTTCCGCCAAATCGACAAGGTCATGGCGGGCTTTGGCTGGCCGATGGGTCCTGCTTACCTACTAGACGTGGTTGGAATTGATACAGCCTATCACTGCGTTGACGTGTTGGCCGCCGGTTTCCCTGACCGCATGAGCGCCATCGAAGGTGACGCTGTTGAAGTATTATTCAAAGCCGATAAATACGGTCAGAAGTCTGGCAGCGGTTTTTATACTTATGAAAAAGATAAGAAAGGCCGACCAAAGAAAATTGTTGATGAAAACATATTTGATCTCATCGGCACACCTGCCAAAGAGTTCGATAATCAGGAAATAATCGAACGTATGATGCTGCCATTGATTTTCGAAGTGGTCCGCTGTCTGGAAGAAGGGATTGTCGATACTGCCGCTGAGTGTGATATGGCGTTACTGTTCGGACTGGGCTTCCCACCGTTCCGTGGCGGCGCGTTAAAGTATGCTGATGAACTCGGCCTGGCAAATGTGGTCGCCGCTGCTGAAAAATATGCAGATTTGGGCGTTGGCTATGCTGTGCCTGAATTGCTTAAGACCATGGCCGCAGATAACAAAACATTTTATGGCGCTTAACTAATACCGCGAAAAATTACGATTTTGCAAAGAATCCGGGAGAAATGAAAATGAAAGATGTAGTCATCGTCGATGCTATCAGAACCCCGATGGGTCGTTCCAAAGGCGGTATGTTTAGAAATGTCCGTGCCGAGGTGATGAGCGCGAAGTTAATGCAGGAAATCTTAGATCGAAACAAGTCAATTGACCCTGCAGAAGTTGAAGATGTGATCTGGGGTTGTGTACAGCAAACGCTGGAGCAAGGGTTTAATATTGGCCGGAATGCAGCTTTAATGACCGATTTACCACATACTGTTGCGGCGCTAACCGTTAACCGCTTGTGTGGTTCGTCCATGCAGGCGATTCATAGTGCAACCCAGGCGATACAAACCAATAATGGCGATATTTTTATCGTTGGCGGCGTTGAGCATATGGGGCATGTTCCCATGACTCATGGTATTGATTTCGCGCCACAAATTGCCAAGCACTCTGCCAAAGGCTCGGGCATGATGGGACTAACAGCCGAGTTACTTGGCAAGTTGCATCAGTTTGATCGAACCACTCAAGACGAATTTGCCGCACGCTCTCATCAACGTGCTCACGCGGCAACCACTAGTGGGGCATTCGCCAAAGAGATTGTGCCGATGGAGGGTCATGATGCCGACGGCGCGCTTAAGTTGTTTGACTACGATGAAGTTATCCGTCCGGAAACCAATGTTGAAGGATTAAGCAAGTTGCGACCTGTATTCGATCCACGAGGAACTGTCACAGCAGGTAACGCTTCTGCGCTGTCTGATGGTGCTTCTGCCATGCTGATCATGAGTGCTGAAAAAGCTGACGCCCTAGGCTTACAACCCATTGCCAAAGTTCGTTCAATGGGTGTTGCCGGTTGCGATCCAGCGATTATGGGATATGGCCCTGTACCAGCCGTACAAAAAGCACTAAAACGAGCTGGGTTGCAAGCGAACGATATTGACCTTTGGGAGCTAAATGAGGCCTTTGCAGCGCAATCATTACCAGTACTCAAAGATCTTGGGCTGCTGGATGTGATGGACGACAAAGTCAATCTGAACGGCGGCGCAATAGCCCTCGGTCATCCATTAGGTTGTTCCGGTACTCGCATTAGCGGCACCTTATTACGTTTAATGGAAAGCAAAGACGCAACCCTCGGTGTCGCAACCATGTGCATTGGCTTGGGACAAGGCATCGCAACGGTGTTCGAGCGAATCTAAAAAGTTCTTACCGCAAGTTATTTCACTGATTACGCCGGGCTTGTCCCGGCGTTTTACCAACGACCTTTTTGTAAGCTTTACGAAAAGCCGCTTCTGATTCATAGCCAATACGCTCAGCAATTTCCGCCATTGAGACTTCAGTTTCGCGGAGCAATTGGGTCGCCGTCTGCATACGCCACGTTGCGAGGTACTGCATTGCAGGCATACCGACTTTTTCGGAAAAGTGTTGTGCAAAAGAAGAACGACCCATCAGCGCTTCGCCGGCCAGCGTTTCCAGCGTCCATTTTTTTTCAGGATGGTTGTGAATACTTGCCAGCGCCCGGCTAACTTTACTGTCAAACAATGCCGCCAAAAGACCACTATTCAACTGCCCACAAGTAATCTGCTGACGTAACACTTCAATAAAAAGCAAATAGGCTAACTGATCAACTGCCGCATAATGACCCGGTTGCGCGCGTTCCAGCTCACTGACAATCAACTCGATCAGTTTTTGGGCATTTGGTTGCTTGCTCTGTTCGTTGAGATCCAGCGCAATGACCGGCGCAAGAGAGTCTAATAACGGCCATACTGCTTTATTTTCAAATTCGAAAAAACCGCAGATTAAATGGGTAATCGGGCCAGTTTCGTCAAATTGTTCACTATTTACCAGCTCTACGGCTGGACGAGAGGATGAATTGGACAAAACATGCTGATGGTCACGGGGAAAAATCACCAAGTCACCGGCATAGAGTTGTTGCGCTTTTACTCCGTCCATATGCAGCCAGGCCTTGCCCACACTGACCAGGTGGAAAGGGATACGACGGCTACCTGAAGTATCAACGGCCCATGAACCACAAAAATCGCCATTCACGTATACCTCAGCCTTAAGTTGAAGACGCAATAGCAGGGAACTTAACGCATCAGGATGATTAAAAAGCCTGTTTGGACTATCGGACATAAAACCCGCATTGTTGAGCACATCTAATTAAACGTCATTCGAATATAGTGTTCCTGTGTCTCCAATACAACCATGACTTAGGAGATAAATTAACTCCGTTAGCCGTTGTTTAGTGAGCGCAGCTATTACTGAGGCAGCTAACTGAACAAATATGATTTTAACCATAATGTTTATCTAAACATTATTTTAAGCACTGAAAAAAGGACAATATGATGAACCTGTTAAAAACTTTCCTTTCAAAATCTGCCGTTATTTTATTAATTGCATTTGGTTTGAGTGGTCAAGCTTTTGCGGAAACACCGCAAACTCGAGAAGATGGTGTCACTGTCATTCACCTTGACGAATTTAATGGCTATTTTGCAGCCAAAGAAACATTGGCCAGTTTAAAGGCTGGAACCTATGAATTTGTCATCACCAACAAAGCGAAGAAACTCGTTGGTTTTCAGATCCAGGATTTAGCCACTAAAACTAACCTCGATATGTTTCCATTAGAGCCCGGTCAAACTAGAATTTCAAAGGTTAAAATTGGTAGTGATGGCGTTCGCTTTCGTTGCCCAATAAACCCGACTCCCTGGTATGACATTGATACCATTAAATAACTGACAGAAATGAGTTAGAAGCTCAATATGAGTGATGTTTTAAACAAGAATGCTCCTGAGGACCCCAAGGTGATTTTGAAAAAAATTCAAAGTCACCTTGGGTTTACTCCTTACTGGTATGCCAACCTCTCAGAGTCTCCCGTTGCTCTCGAAGCATATATTTCTCTCGCTAAGACATTTGAGAAAAGTAGTTTAAATGCTAAAGAGCAGCAAATCGTTTTGTTAACAACCTGCATTGCCAATCAGTGTGACTTTTGTTTTTCTACCGAATCTTTTATTTCAACACAGATAATTGGTTTAGATCACGCTACAGTTGAAGCAATTCAGCAATCAAAACCGCTTGATGACCCCAAGCTAAATGCATTAGCAGACTTCACTCGACACGTGGTAACACTGAGAGGTAAAGTTTATGGCGAACCGCTCAACTTTTTTCTAGCTGCAGGATACCAATTTGAACAAGCGCTGGATGTGATTATTGGTGTTAGTTTAAAAAACTTGAGTAACTACGCCAATCATATGACTGATTCTACTTTTTTCAAATCCAGATAACGCCAGCCAGGAGCTGGCTAAATATCAGTAAACAATAGAAAGGAAAAATGCCTATCAAGTGATAGACTATAATACTAAAATATCTCGCGTCATTGGATGATTAATTCGTCACTAGTTATCGAGGTAATCTATATGGATGAATCACCACAAACACGAAACTTCCTGCCTTACAATCATTTGCCCTTTAACGAACTAACTCTGGAAGATCTTAAGTTAACCCGTTGGCAAAAACTAATAGACACAATCGCTCGCCTTTTTTCCGCGCCAAGCGTGATGCTGACCCATGCTAATGAAAAAGGCTTAGAAGTCTTAGCCAGCAGCAGTAATCAAGAAAATCCTTATTCTTATGGAGACAGCGTGCCACTGGACTGTAATGTTTATTGCCACCATGTCGTCCAAAAAAACAAATCGCTGTATGTTAAAGATGCCGAACAAGATGGTCGCTGGGAAGATAATCCCGAATGGACTAAAGAGGGGTTTCGTTCATACCTTGGTGTTCCGCTCAATTGGCCTGATGGACGCGTTTTTGGAACTCTGTGCGTATTGGAGCGCGTTACCACAGACTATTCGGATGAGTACTACACTTTACTGGAAAACTTTAAAGAAATCATCGAATTTGAACTCAAGCTAATTGACACCACACAAAAGTTAAAGTCACTTAGCGTGCTAGACGACCTGACAGGTCTTTATAATCGCAGAGGGTTATTGGAAGCTTCGAAGCACATAATTTCAATCGCTAATAGAAACCAGCTGGATATCGCGGTGCTATATGTTGACTTGGACAATCTTAAATCAGTGAATGATAACTTCGGTCATGATATCGGAGATAAAATGATTAAGGCGAGTGCAACAACCATATCTGTTGTTTTACGCAGCCATGATATTGCTGCTCGAGTTGGTGGTGATGAGTTTGTAGTCGTAGCCGCAATTGAACGTCGACAAGATATGGAAAAATTAATTCAAAGATTGAATCAGGCAACAAAGGACACGATAGTTTCTTTAGTTTCCAAAGATAAATCGATACCTCTTTCAATCAGTTTAGGTGGAAAAGCCGCAAAAATAAAAACCATCCGGGAATTAAAAAAACTGATCGAACAGGCCGACTCAATCATGATGAAATTGAAAAAAGAGAAAAAGATCCACAACAACAGAAGTTGATCAATTGTTCTCTTTTTTTGGCCAGTTAATTGGCAACTTTCATTTGTTGCTCATTTATCATATCGGTAAAAACCTGCCAGGTTTCATCAGAATTAATGATCCGCCCATGCCCAAGATCATTGGTAGAAACCAAGTTCACTTGTTGATGTTTTTGCGACATAGTTTCGCTTATTGAATGCGGTGTAAAGCGATCTCCTCGGTCGTGGACAATATGGATATTGCCAGGATAATTTTTAACTTTGTCTCTGGGATCGATCTGACTGATTTTCATATCATGCTGTTTCTCCAGATCATTCAGAACATTGACCAATAATTGTTTAGGAACGCCACTCTCAACCACTTTTTCAAATAATGAGTTAAGAAAGTCAAATACAGGTGCAATCAGTAACATTGGATAGGGATTAGTGATTGCATTTAGCGCCGCCGCTGCCGCCATTGAGTGACAAACAACTGCCTCAATCCTATGCCTGTTTTCAAAATGAGAAACCAGGTGCCGCATGGTTTTGATAAAAAGAAAAAGGTTGGCTTCGTCACTACTACTTCGGCCGTGAGCCAATTGATCAAATGCAACCGCCTGATAACCCGCCTTTGAGATTTTCTCCATCAGTGGAAACATCTGACTGGCTGAGCCCGACCAACCATGACTCAACAACACAATCGGACCCTGCCCCCGTTTATATAACTGAATTTCACCTTCAGGGATAACAATACGCTCCAATTGCATATTAGACGGCACATTCTTCACCGTTCTGCGAACGGGCTTTAATAACAGTTTTTTACCCATTCGCAGACTTTGTTTTTGAGGTAAATACAAAATAAAAGAAGTCAACGCGCGTGTTAACCACCAGGAAAAACTTCGACTTTGATTATTAGAAAAATAAATTTTGCTACTCATAATATTACCTTTTATAACTCTCAATAAAAGCACGATCGTGCTATTTAGTTTCAAAAAAAATGACGAAAACTTTTAATTCATATGTTTCTCTATCAGATTATTAAAGGCCGTATGAAATCGTGTTCGTTGCTCATCTTCTTTTTTCAACCAATGGAACATATGGCTTCCCTGGTAAAGCGAATAAAGCTCATACACAAATTGTTTACCATCTGTGTCAGGTTGAAACTCTCCTTGGGCAATCGCCGCCTCGGTTATTTTTTCGAGATAATTAACCCAGCGATTCAACTGCTGAAATATAACATCCCGTACCGGCCCCGGTTGATCATCAAACTCAACAGTTGCCACAATAAAAATACAACTACGTGCGTAACCATCAAACCAGTTTAACCAATTATTGGCGAGCTCTCTGATCTGGCCAACCGGCCCTAACGATTGATCAACCGGCTTTATCACCCGCTGCGCAAATAATTCACTGGCATACTCAATCACTGCAACCTGTAAATTTTCCTTAGAGTTAAAGTGTGCAAACAATCCGCTTTTAGATAATCCTGCCGAACGCGCCAGCGCACCTATCGTGACATCACTCAGACAGGTATGAGTCGCCATATTCAGGGCTTCAGTCAATATAATCTGTCTTGTTTGGGCTGCTTTATTCATCTAATCGTCTTACTTAATCACGCTAATCTAGCCTGCTGACTTGATTAGTGCGTCAATCAGGTTATCAATTTGAAACTCAATCAGATTAACCCATGACGCTGTTGCCGGGCAAAACCATAATAGCACGGTCGTTCTATTTTTTAAAGCTAGATTAGACATTCGTAGTTGCGCGTTGTAACAAATTGAACAATTACTCGTCATAAGCGACTCACAATCAATATAAATATCATCAATAAAGGTCAGTTTATGCTCAGGGTTTTTATCGTATGCACAGCCATTTTATTAGCTGTTTTCAACCAGAATATAACCGCAAACCAGCTTCAGCCTATTGAAACTGGTGTTTCTGTTAATCAAAAAGTCCCGGAAATAATGGCTGTTGACAGCCAGGAAAATCCACAAAAGTTAGCTCAACTCTCTGGCTCAAAAGGTCTGGTACTTGTTTTTTTTCGTTCCGCAGATTGGTGTCCTTACTGCAAAAAGCACCTGGCCGAAATTAATCAATGGAATGACAAATTATCCGGGCTAGGTTATGAAGTGGCTGCCATTTCTTATGATTCGCCACAAATCTTAGCGACGTTTAAACAAAGCGAACAAATAAAATTTAAGTTATTGGCAGATAAAGAAAGCCGGACAATGCAGGCATTCAAAGTACTAAACACCGATTATCAACCGGGCTCGCGACACTATGGGATCCCTTTTCCCGGTATTATGATCATCAATCCCGATGGCACATTGGCGCACAAATACTTTTATCAAGGTTATAAGATGCGAGTAAAACCTGATGCGTTGTATCAGTGGTTGAAAGAAAAATCCTCATCTAAATCATCATAGAAACCGCCTGGCGCTGAGTATTTGCCAACCCTGCTGATTTTTCCAGGCGGGGTTGGCTTACAGTTACCTACATTTATTCTTCCAGCAACTAAAACCCCTACTATCTCATTGAAATTAAATAACTTTTTACTAAAAAATATTAATCTCAGAATCCTCGCCAACCAAACCTTCATCCATTCCATCTAAGTTAATAAGCACATAAAACTAACTACTGAGCCAATAATCTCTATAGAGCTGAACCAATATAAAATGACATTAAGAAAATCGAGAGATTTTGGTGGCTGATTAGGCGCTCATTGCAGCGCATAGTTAACCTACGGGCAAAATGAGCAACGACATCAGACATCAAAATAGCCGATTTTACGCTGTCATTTTATATTGGTTCAGCTCTATTATAAAAACTCACTAGGGGAATGGGACAACAGGCCAATTGGAAAGTATTGAAAAAGATTTGATTGAAGCTGCTCAACAAGGCAATGTCAGCGCATTTGAGCAGTTGATCAACGGAACAGAGAGGAAAATGCTGAGTATTGCGGCGGGTTTTGCGGCAAGTCCTGATGATGCAGAAGATATCTATCAGGACGCCATGATCAATGCATTTAGAGCACTTCCCAAGTTTCGTAAAGACAGTCAATTTAGTACCTGGTTATACCGGATTCTGGTCAATACCGCGATTAGTAGCCGGCGCAAGTTGAAAAGTAAAATTAATCGACTCATTACTTTTTACGACCCGCAGAATGATGAAAATACCAGCATCTCAGGGTACGAACAATATGGCTCAGAAAGTAACCCGGAGGCTCAGTTGTCTAACGACCAATTAAGCAAAGCAATAAACAAGGCGCTGGCAAGCTTAAGTGATAAAGAAAAAATCGCTTTTGTACTATGCCATCAACAAGAAATAAAGATTGTTGATGCCGCACAAATTATGGGTTGCGGTGAGGGAAGTGTTAAAAGTTACCTGTTTCGTGCGCGTGACAAAATGCGTAGTCAATTACAAAGTTTTATTGGATAAAATGCTAGTGTTGAACTGCTCAATCGATTATGAAGCTCAAGCATCAACGAATGCGCCAGCCTTCTATAAAAGAAATTGTATGAAAGAGTAATACCGATGAATGACAATCAAAATATCAACGATGATCAAATGCTAATCCTGGCGTATATTTATGGCGACTTGAGCGCCGAACAACGGCAAGCATTTGAACAACGACTTCAATCTGAAGTTGAATTGAAGAAGCTTTTTGAACAACAAAACGCATTCGATAAATTAATGCCTGGCGGCACTCAGCCGGTTATTAATGACGATAGACTTCACGCCGTCCAGTGGTCATTGCAAAAAAGATTACGCAAAGAATCCAACCGTCAAAGAACATTATCTAGCCGCATTAAAAATATGCTACAAGCACTTTGGTCACAACCCGTTAGCTTTGGTGCACAACTTGTTGGCATGTTATTGACTTTTTCTTTCGGTTTTTTGCTGGCGCAATCAAATAGCACCGAATCAATTTCAGGTGAACCACTGGCAAGCCATACCGAGTTAAGAAGCCCACTTCAGTTAATTGAAAGTGATAACTACGAGATTGTTGATTTACAACTCAAACAATTAGAACCCCAGAGTGATAAAGTGAAAGTGGTTTATTCCCTGGCTTCGAAGGCGCAAGTTCAGGGAAGTATTACTGATCCTGAGATACAAAATTTGTTAGCCGCCAGTATTAAAAACGACGTCAGTGACTCTACCCGACTGGATATCATTGAGGCGCTTAAGGATCAAGGCAACAGATCTTTAGTAAAAGATGCACTCAGTTACAGCTTGCTCAACGATCCCAATCCAGGTGTTCGCATGGCAGCAGCTGAATCTCTTGCAAAGTTATCTGATAATGAAGCAGTCAGAGAGGTTTTAAGACAAGCCCTTAGCAGCGATATAAATTCAGGAATCAGAGTAGCGGCGTTTCAAGCGCTAATCCAGCATCTGGATGATCAGAAAACGATAGAAACATTAAAAAGCTATAGCCTGAAAGATAGTAACCAATACATTCGTGACTTTTCAAAACGCGTCATTAATGACAATAAAAATAACACTCAGTTGCCAGTTGAAAAAAGTCCCGATGAGACGACACAGATTTAGCAATATCAGGTTTAACAATTACAAATTTAACTTTAATTATTAATCAATTTTGAATGAGGAACATATGAATCACGCAGCAAAAAAACTCGCTTATCTGGCTGCAGTTTTACTGGGCACGCTACTAACGATGCCCGCCAAAAGCGCAAGTCAGGATATCGATAAAACATTTTCCGTCGATGCCGGAGGCACTTTAACCTTAGAAAGTGACGAAGGTTCAATCAGAGTCGATACCTGGAATAAAAACGAAGTTAAAATAACTGTAGAAAAAAGTGCTAGAAATCAGGAGCGCCTGAATGAATTCTCGGTTAATTTTGATCAAAAAGGCAACAATATTCTGGTTGAAGGTGAAGGCGAATGGAATAATCGTGTCTCCGTTAAATTTATCATTACTGTTCCTGAACAATTTAACCTGGACCTGAAAACCGGTGGTGGCTCTATTGGTGTGAAAGACATCAGTGGCGATGTTAAAGTTAACACCAGTGGTGGCAGCATTAAAATCGGCAATGTTTCCGAAGGCAATGTTGACGCTCATACTTCCGGTGGCAGTATTAAGGTTGGTGATGTTGACGGTAATCTCAAAGTGAATACTTCTGGCGGTAGTATTCGATTAGGTAAAGTGAAGGGCACCTCATCAATCGATACGTCAGGCGGTAGTATCGGATTAGAGCAAGGTGGCAATGATGTGACGGCGGAAACTTCTGGCGGGAGTATCAAGATTGGTCCGGTTAACGGAAAGGTCGACGTTGACACTTCTGGCGGGAGCATTCGTATCGGTATGGCTGAAAGTGACGTCAAGGCAGAAACTTCTGGTGGATCTATCAAAGTAGAAGGCAGCAAAGGGAAAGTTAATGTCGATACCTCTGGTGGAGGTATTTATGTTGGTAGCAGCGGTGGCCCGGTCATTGCCGAAACCAACGGCGGCAGTATCAAAGTTTTACAAGCCCGCGGTTATATTGAAGCATCAACTAACGGCGGTAGAATCGAAGCTGAAATGATTGCCGATGACAATAGTTTGGACACTCATATTGACCTTCATTCCAACGGTGGAACGCTAGAACTACGCATACCGAAAAGTTTAGCCGGTAGCGTTTCAGCCTCATTAAAAATAACTCGAAATGCAAGGCGCGACTATCGTATTTACTCTGATTTTCCGCTGACCATTAAGGGAGAGAATAGCAATCGAATTTCTGCCAGGGGAGATATTAACGGCGGTGGTGACAAGATCAATTTAACTACCACAAATGGCGATATTCACATCAAAATGATTGATGATTGAAACGGATAAACTCATCAACTCGATCAGCTATACTAAATTAGTTCAACCTCAATATGCCAGAGCGACCTATTAGGTCGCTCTGGCTGTGAAATTAAAGTCTCAGGTACAGATTTTGACAGGTTTAATCATTCAGGCGTAATAACCCGAATTAAACGACAATACGAATTTTCAATTCCAAATATTAATGGGCCACAGACCACTTGAATTGGAATTCTAGCTCTTCTTCTCCACCTTCTCTTTCATGCTCGATATTAAAGGTTGCCCGAAGCGGAACGTAAATACGCTCTCCACCAACCATAATCTCAAAAGCTTTACCTTGTTCAAGACAATCGGCAAGACGCCTTAATTTTTCAACTGTTTCTTGCGTAGAATACTCTTTCTCAAAATCTCTATCATTTTTCTCTGCCATCTTTCATTCCTTTTTGTTGGTATTTTAGGGCCTGCTTATGGTGTTTCTGAGAGAAACAACTAACTACAATGTTACCTCTATAATAAACTATACTTTTTAATCTTGTCGATATTATTCCTCTGTTTATCAAAACGAGAAAAATAGAGAGTCTTAAGGGGAAATGCATGTTATTTTTTTATGATACCTTCGATCGCTCAGTTGAAGCTTTCGGTACGCTGGAGCAAGCGGCTAAACACATACTTGGCAAATTAGGCGTTAGCCTGGAGCTTGGAATGGATCCGGTAAAACAGGCGCAAAAAAGCTTGGGAAAACGCGGTAAAGTGGTCGGAATTTCTGGCGCATTTGGGATCATTGCTGGCTGCCCGGATAAGGAAGCCCAGGAAACCGCGCTAAAGTTTAAAGAAGCGCTCGAACGCTGCCGAAAGTAACCGCACAGCCTGAATTGATTAACAAGCCATTCCCTAATGTCCCTATCTTTGCTAGGGTATTATCAAGCGCTAGCCAAGAATAAAATAATAAAGCCGACAACAGAAAAAAATAACGAGAAGAAATACCATGACTAAAACTATTTTTGCAAAGCAACTTTTCCTGGCAGTTTTTTTATTGACGGCAACGTCATTCAACCATCTCGCTATAGCGAGTTCGAAACTTGCAGAACAAATAAGCCAGGATTACAGCTACCTGGAAAACCTCTATCAGCATTTACACCGCAATCCAGAAATATCATTTCAAGAAAAGGAAACTGCACAACGAATTGCCCAGGAGCTAAGCAAACAAGGATTTGATGTCACCACCGGGTTTGGCGGGCATGGTGTTGTTGGAGTATTAAAAAATGGTAGCGGGCCAACGATTATGATTCGAACCGATCTGGATGCTTTACCGATTCAGGAACAAACCGGTCTTGAGTATGCCAGCGTCAAATCAATGAAAAACCGTGATGGAAAAGACACCTTTACCATGCACGCCTGCGGCCATGATATCCACATGACCGTTTTTACCGGTGTAGCACGACGATTGGTCGCTAATAAAAATCAATGGTCAGGTACTTTGCTTATGATAGGTCAACCCGCCGAAGAGCGTAGTGGTGGCGCTAAAGCGATGTTGGCGGAAGGTTTGTTTACCCGGTTTCCCCGACCGGACTATAACCTCGCCATTCATGTGTCGGCCAATTTAGAAGCAGGAACTGTCGGCGCGGTAAAAGGATTCGCGATGGCTAACGTGGATTCTGTTGATATTGTTGTGAAAGGCCAGGGGGGTCACGGGGCTTATCCACAAAATACCAAAGATCCCATTGTTCTCTCAGCACAAATCATCCAATCATTGCAGACCATTGTCAGTCGAGAAACATCACCGCTAGAGCCGGCTGTTGTAACCGTTGGTTCCATTCACGGCGGCTCGCAACACAACATCATTTCTAACGAAGTGAAAATGCAATTAACGCTCAGATCTTATTCTGATAAAGTGCGAAAAAACACTATTGCAGCCATCAGACGAATGACTGCTAATTTAGCTAAGGCCGCGGGACTACCTGACAACTTATTGCCTGTTGTAACCGTGCTGGATGAATCGACCCCAGCGGCCTACAATAACCCAGTGCTTACCAAAAAAGTCATCGCTTTATTTAAACAAACATTCGGGGATGACAAAATGATCGAGCTGACACCTGAAATGGTCGGTGAAGATTTTGGTCGCTATGGACAGGTTGAACCTAAAATCCCAAGTCTGATGTTTCGGCTTGGCACCGTCGACTCAAAAACATTTAAACAATTCCAGCAAGGAAAACTACGTCTACCAACCTTACACTCTGCTGACTTTGCGCCAGCGCCAAAACCAACTATTCAAACCGGCGTTGAAGCAATGACTAAAGCAGCATTGATGTTATTCAACCAGAAAAAATAAATTTTCTAACAGCTTAAAAATACAATACACCTTTTTGCATACGTATTCATACCGGTCAAACCCGAGATATCGTTATGAATACGTTTTCATTGTGATAGTTTTAATTCGCAGTAACACACTGAGATAGGTTGCGACACTATTTCTATAAGCTCATAGAATTTGCCTTTAGTTAGTTCTCAGAAAATAAAAAAGGGGATCACGCTGATTGTTTGTCACCGCCTGGTTAGTTGGCGAGCAGGTAAACAACGAGAAGAGATTACCCAATCAAGATGAAAACTAATGCCTCACTGTTAACTTGAACAATTCAAACCCGGTATTGTGAAGTTAAGGTGGCGCCAGGAGATATTATGAACCAACAGTATTTAACTCGATCAATACCGTTAAAAAATACTTTGAATTTTCGTCGCGTTTTCAAATATTTTTTGATCACTTTATTTTGTTTTTTTTCCAGCCTGTCAGCCCGTGCAGACAACGGCGTAATGATGCAATATTTTCACTGGTATCTGCCCAGTGATGGCACCTTGTGGTCTCAAGTTGAACAAGAAGCGCAAAACTTATCGGACGCCGGCATTACTGCTTTGTGGTTGCCCCCAGCCTATAAAGGCGCCGCCGGTGGTTTTGATGTCGGCTATGGTGTTTACGATATGTATGATCTTGGGGAATTTAATCAAAAAGGATCCGTACGCACAAAATACGGCACTAAAAGCCAATACCTTTCCGCAATTAACCAAGCGCACAATAAAGGTATTCAGATATATGGTGATGTGGTATTCAACCATCGCGGCGGAGCAGATGCAACAGAGTCAGTCACCGCGGTACGTGTCGCCGGAAATAATCGAGACCATGAATTTGGCGGTGACGTTCAAATAGATGCCTGGACTCGCTTCGACTTTAGCGCAAGGGGCAATACCCACTCGAGTTTTAAATGGCGATGGTATCATTTTGACGGCGTTGACTGGGCGCAAAACCTATCTGAAAATAATATTTTTAAATTTCGTGGAACCGGAAAATCCTGGGACTGGGAAGTTGATACAGAAAACGGTAACTACGACTACCTGATGTTTGCCGATCTAGACCTTGGACACCCAGATGTTGTTCAGGAACTAAAAGACTGGGGAGAATGGTATCTTGCGCAAACTCAGGTTGATGGCTTTCGCTTAGATGCCATCAAGCATATTAAATATGATTTTTTTAATGACTGGCTCGATCATGTTCGCACTGCCACCGGAAAAAGCCTTTTTACGGTGGGTGAATTCTGGAGTTACGATAAAGAAAAACTTCACAATTACATCGCCAAAACCGGTGGACGAATGTCATTATTCGACGCCCCATTACATCTTAATTTTCATCAAGCTTCTGCCGGCGGCGGCCACTATGATATGCGAGCAATTTTAGACAATACCTTGATGAAAGAGCAACCAAGTCTGGCCGTAACCCTGGTCGATAATCACGATACTCAACCTTGTCAGGCGTTACAGTCGCCCGTTCAAGATTGGTTTAAACCGATGGCTTATGCATTCATTTTATTACGTCAGGAAGGCTACCCGAATATTTTTTATGCCGACTACTACGGAGCCAATTATACAACTTCGGATAATGGCTGTAACAATTCCTCAATCACCATTAACTCTCATAAAACCAGCATCAATCAATTATTAGACGCTCGTAAAAAGTACGCTTACGGTACACAAATTGACTACCTGGATCATTGGGATATTATCGGCTGGACCCGATTGGGAGATGCCACGCATACGAATGCAATGGCTGTCATTATGAGTGACGGTCCGGGTGGCTCAAAATGGATGAATGTCTCCAGAACCAATAAGACCTTTGTTGATGTCACAGGCAATCGTTCGGACCAGGTGATCAGTAACAACGACGGCTGGGCAGAGTTTCCAGTAAATGCAGGTTCTTATTCCGTTTGGGTTGAACAAACAACGAATAGTCAAAATGTTGCGGTGACCTTTAGTTGCAGTAATGGATACACGACCTGGGGCCAAAATGTTTATGTTGTCGGTAATATTAACGAACTGGGAAATTGGAATACTGCAAACGCAGTAAAGCTCGATCCCACAAGCTATCCTACCTGGACAAACTCGATTAATTTACCGCAAAATACTGCAATCGAATGGAAGTGCATCAAAAAGCAGGGAACCAATATTGAATGGCAAAATGGTGCCAACAATACTTACACGACGCCTTCAACCGGCACCGGAAGCACCAGCTCTGGGTTTTAAAACAAGCAACTAAGGCCGATTGCTTTAATACTGACTTCTATTATTTAGCTTCATGTTGAATGAAATTAAGAGAAGTCAGTGTTTTATTTCTATTGTTTATCAGGGCGTGTAAAACCGTCACTTCAACTAATCGCGTCTTTCACGTAAATGTCGCACGCAATTTCTTCCGTTTGACTTCGCCTCGTAGAGTGCGATATCTGCCTGATTGATCAATTCTATTGCAGACAAAAGATTATCGGCAAGAATTGTTGAGCTCCCGATACTGATGGTTACCCGCTTCTGACTTTCCGAACTTTTGTCGCCCTGTACAATCTTCCTCAACTTTTCACACTGCAATTCAAGTACTGCTGGCTTCGCGTCCAGAATAACAACCGCAATTTTGTCGGTACTGTAACGTGCGATTATTTCGGCGGATTCACTAAATATTTCTTTCACACAAGCCGCGACTTTAACCAGACACTCATCTCCAAGCCTGTTACCAAAATATTGACTAAACCATTTAAAATAATCGATATCGCATATCACTAACGAAATATGGCATTTATTGGAAGCCGCTTTTTTTAGTATTTGCTCTAATCTGAAGTTAAACTCTTCTCGTTCGATTAAACCGGACTGGCTTATCGCTTTCCTTTCCAGGTGATTCGGCTTGTCCGACGAAAAATAAGAAGTTCTACTGCGCGTTCCTCTAATGACGCTAATCAATAAATTGCCCACCAGTTGCAGCAATGCAATATCAGAGGACTGCCATATTTTTTGATTAGAATGACTAATAACGCCAATACAACCTCTTATTTTGTTTCTAAAAAGAAGCGGCGATGCCAAAAATGACTGGATGTGATTTTCGTGCCAAAACTTTTTTTCATGTGATGCATTTAATGGAATTGCAGACAACTCTGACACATTAACAACAAAATTCCTGAGTATTGACTGATAAAATGCGGGAAAATTCTTGGCTTTGATTTCACCTATTTTTTTGATTGGCGGAAAGTTATCTGACACCCATTCATAGTGAATCAACATCGCAGAATTACTTTTGTTTATTAACAGAACAAATCCTCTTTCCGCACCAAGAAACAGACAAAGCCTTCTTAACACGTTATTAACTTCACCGACAATACTCTCTTTTTCATTTTTTAATAAGCAAGTAGAAACAGACGCAATTAGCTCAAGCTTTTCAGATTTCAATTGATGTGATCGAGTTTTTTCATCAATGCTTTTTTTCAGACTAAGCCTTTGCCTTTTATTTATTCGCAACCAGCCCTGATAAAGTAAAAAAAGCATTATCGCCAACATTGCGGCTAACGATAATTTAAACCACCAGCTCATCCACCATAACGGCAGAATATTCAAGGTAAGCAGTTCTTGCGGCCGGCTCCAGACACCATGTTTGTTTGCTGCTTGCGCGACTATCGTATACTTCCCGGGCTTAAGCTTATTTAAATTAACTTCTCTTCGATAAGAGTCAGATTTCAACCAGTCTTGGTGATAGTTTCGAACATAATACTTATACTGATTATTCAGTGGAGAATCAAAATGGACCGCTGTAATTTCAAAAGTTAAGTCATTTTTGCTGTAGGGGATTTCCAACGATCGAAGGGTATGAATTGTTTGTTCAAGGCTTCGGCCAAGTAAACCATGGCTGCTTTCTGGTGTAACTTCCAGATTGTTGACTCGAAAATCGGTAATAGCAATTTTGGGTCCAAAGGGGTTTGGAGAAATTTCTTCAGGATCAAAATAGGTTAATCCAAGATGCCCGCCGAAAAAAATTTTTTTTCCATCATGGAAGCTTGAGTCAATATAGTAGGAGCTCGACAATGTTCCATCGGTTGGTCCGAAGTTAATGACTGATTTTGACACAGGATTAAAACGACTAATGCCTGCCCGAGTGCTTAACCATAGATACCCAGCGCTATCCTCCTGAATTGAGCCGATTGCACTAGACAACAGACTTTTTGCGTATCGTTTGCTGTGAAACTGAAACTTGTTTATTTTGGTTATTTCAAACAAACCACGCTTTGATCCAATCCAGAGCCTTGCCGAAGAATCCAGGTAAATCGCAGAAATAGACTCATCAAAATAATGTTCGGAATTATCTTTGTGAATTCTTAGCAGTTCAGCTTTGTTTGAATTGCTATCCATAAAATAAAGCCCGTAGTGGGTCCCTATCCAGACTCTGTCATCTTGATCCACAGCAATTGCATTGACAGTTTTATTGAGCATACCGATATTTCTTTTTACACTGAAAAGACTCTCGCCTTCGCTCGACTGGGTTCGAGTAACTAAGTCTAGACCACTTTCTGTGCCAATTAGCAAGTTATCAGAATCAACAACCAGAAAAGTTGAAATATTGGCAGCACTCAACTGCAAAGGTTTTTCATTACTTTTTTTTGAAACCAGCAGATCAATTGAAAATCGCGATAAACCATTGCTTGTCCCAAGCCAAATTTCATTATCAAAAATAGTGAGCTCTCGAATCAAGTTACTTTTCAAAGGTTGGTGGAGATCATTATTAACGATTCTCGTCTGCAATCGAAACTTTTCATCCAGAACGCTCATTCCGTTCAAAGTACTCACCAGATAGCGATTTTTTTTATCCCTTACAATGCCGGTTACACGACTATCTCCCAAGGTGTTTGAATCGAGATAGCTAAATTTGGTGTCTGGATCAAAAATCGAAAGCCCACTACTCCAGGTTCCAACCAACAA
This sequence comes from Aliikangiella coralliicola, assembly GCF_007004725.1. Taxonomy (GTDB): domain Bacteria; phylum Pseudomonadota; class Gammaproteobacteria; order Enterobacterales; family Kangiellaceae; genus Aliikangiella; species Aliikangiella coralliicola. The sequence continues at coordinate 420,003 of NZ_ML660162.1, forward strand.
ATGACCAGAAAAATCTTGCAGCAGCGACTGCACTGACCCCGCCCCCAAACTGTTAGCTTCATTAATATGGTTTCGAATAAATTGCAAATCATCATTTTTCTGGTCGTAGCGATATAAACCGCGGGCAGAACCAATCCACATGAGCCCGCTTTTATCTTCCAGAAAAGAAAAAATTCTCTGGTTTTCAATGGACTCAGAATAAGTTCTCAAGTTCGTGTCGCGTATTCGAGTGACTCGATCAGTTTCAGGGTTAATCTTATTGAGACCAGCGTCCCAGGTACCAACCCAAACATTTCCCCCACTATCGGTAAACAATGCTCGAATATTGTTTGAGCTTAATGAGTTCTGATCACTTTTATGATTTAGAAAATGATGGAAGCTTTTATTATTCGTTTCAAATTTACTCAATCCCTTTTCTGTACCAATCCAGAGGTTTCCCTGTTTATCAATTGTTAATGCTTTAACGTAGTTATGGACCAGTGAGTTATTTTGTATTTTGTCGAATCGTTGAATATTAATAGTTAATGGATCTAAATAATATAGCCCGCTTGTTGTACCAACCCAAAGTTTCCTTTTTTCGTCTATCACAATTGACGTGATGTTTTCAGTAGCGTTGTCACCCAGGGGGATATGATAGAAGAGCTCCTTGTCCATTCGAAATTGGTAGAGCCCCTTGCGCGTGCCGATCCAAAGCTCTTTTTCGTTAAGCTGTTTGATTACCCGAATATAATCACTCGATAACGAAAACTCATCGTTGGGTTCGCGGTTATAAACTTTTAAACGATAGCCGTCATACCTTACTAATCCTCCTTGAGTTCCTATCCAGGTAAAACCATATTGGTCTTGATGTAATGCGAGCACAGAAGTTTGCGGTAAGCCGTCAACGACACCGATAGTGCGGAATTGATAATCATTTGCGCTAATGGTGTATATTTGAAATAAAAAAAGACTAACAGCAAGCTTGGAATAAAATTTCTTCGAGTTAATCAATTCAAGATCCCGGTATTTCTCAATGAGATTATCCAGTATTAATATTAGGAAATGAAATGCGAAAGTAACAGTTTATTTTATTGATAGAGCGGTTTATTCTTAACGCGATCTGCTATTGGAAGAGAATTCAAGGCTGTAACACATTTACAGCCTTTTTAGAGGTCAACAAATTTAAACGTAGCTTAGTCAGGCCTTTTTTATCAAACTGACCACATAGAGTAAAACAACCGCACCAATTGTTGCCGTTATAAGCGATCCAATGATACCGCCAGCTTTAATACCAAGCAGTCCGAAAAGAAATCCACCAACAATTGCACCGATAATCCCGACGATAATATTACCGATTACGCCAAAACCTTTTCCCTTCATAATGCTACCAGCAAGCCATCCGGCAATAGCCCCAATAATTAAAACCATAATCAAACTATTGGTATCCATAGTCCCTCCTGTTTACTTTTTAAAGAAAAGATAAAGACCGACGACTAAACTGGCAGCGCCGCCAATGTAAAGCATCATCACTTTATCTGAATGTGAGCCCGTAAATGTTTGCGAGAGTTGAGAACCGATTGAGCCAGAAGATTGATAACCCCAATAAACGAGGCCGGCCCCAACGATGATTAGTGCGATGCTAATCATTTTATTAGTAGAAACTGATTGCTTTGCCATTTTAAACTCCTTTTGACTCGATTAAATGAAAACTTTTCATCTGGTTTCCATCGTCAAAACATAAATTTTGTCGTTTACAATCGCTAATCACCCTACCGAAAAATAGACTTAATAACAACTGATATCTTATGGAGAGATACCAAATTCCGCCAGATTTTACTTTAAGCTATTGTTATTCTTTGGTATTTAATTTACCGACAAAGTGGGTAAATAAAAGGATTATTTTATAAAGCGCTTTTGCGGTTTTTTTCAAGTAAAGAAATGGCGGAAGCCATATTAAGATCTAAGATTCACGACCGAATGATCGCCCCTCCGCCTTAGGAGCTAAGGCTGCACTATACGCTTAGACCTCAGCTCCCGGCACTAATTTAACGCGTCATTATATTTATCATTTTTCTAATTTTACTATTTCAATTTTGCGTATTAGACGCCCAGACCGCTTGGCCGGCATTATCATAAATAACTAGATTTCCATCACTTTGTAATACAAGTTCTCTGCCTGCTGAGTGTGTGTGTGACGCCCAAACTGGATTATTGAAATTATTGTAAACGACGAGGTTGCCATCGCTTTGAAAAATGGCTTTGTGATGGTTACTCCAATTAGTCCCTGTTGCCCAAAGTGGCTCTCGGATCACACCATTACTAAAGCGGTAAAGAACCAGGTTTCCATCATGTTGCATGATTAAAATTCGATTTTGAGTCGTCAGAGAATCACCAGCATTTAGCGTTAACTTTCCATTAAGTATTCTCTGATTAACAGGATTGTTTTGCTGAATACTCTGAGTACTTTTTCCTTTTACCTGCCAATCGCCTTCATTCATTCGATCATCGTGATTTAACCACACGTTTGAAAAGTTTCTCGTTTCCTTTGCTGATTTCAAGCGTTCATTATCGAGGCTATTGGTTGGTACTTCAAAATGAAAATCGGCCCCTAAATTCTGGCACTCGTTTTGACCTTGAGACCAGACACCTACATTTGATGTTACCTGCCAATCCCCTGACCGAGCATCACGACAGGCAAACGCATAAATATTGTCGCAACTTTGATCATCCCAGCGTCCATTTCCCCACTGTAACGCACAATCTTGATCACCGTTCCAGTTATTAGGCTCGCTGTTATCCCAACTCCAGATCCCTGCTTCAAGTCGACCATCATCAGTCACCATATCGTCCAGATTGACGATATTTGCGCCCTGCTTAAAGTAATCTGTCACATCACTGGCAGTAATATAATCATCACTCCCACCGGTAATAATATTACCAATTGTTCCAATAGTAGTTCTGTCTTCCCAAATACGACCTATATTACCAAGACCGGTAAATGCCATGTTTTTCCAATTGGAATTATTTCGACAACCACCATCTCCCCATACCAAAACCTTTTTACCTGCGGCAATAACATCGGCTTTGGTTAACGTATCAGGAATGCTCTTACATCCCTCACTCCGGTATATCCAGTTTCCAAGATACGAATTAATCTGATTGTAGGCGTCTTGATGACGACCATCCATATGGTCTTCAACGTATAAAATAATCACCTGGTTATGACTGTCAGCGCTATTTAACCAGCTTTTCACCTCGCTCAATCCTTCGGTAAAATATTTGTCATTCAGACTGCAAAACCCGTGACACATTAAAAGCCGTTTTGGATAAGAAAAAATGCCTTCCATTTTAGTCGTCCAATGAACGTCAATTTCGATGAAACGGGCTCCCATTCGTAATTGGTCATGAATATTATATTTTTGTTGCGGATCGAGATACCGGCAACCTACAGAGAAATTACAACTGGTATAAGCTTCAGAATTATAAGTGTTATGAGTGCCAGGGATATTGTTATCCACCATCGGCGAATAGACATCCAGTTGCCGTTGCGCCTGGAGTGTTTTTCCCTGCCAGCTATTTTGAAAATCAGAAATTTTGTCCGCAAATGCGTTCGACATTACTGTGTTCATTGTTAGGCAACAGAATGCCAACAAACCTGTCAATTTTCGCTTCATGGTATTAGTCTCCGCTTTAATCATTATGTTGTTATCTGGAATTAGCTCTAACGGCTATCTTACTAAAATCGACACCAACATTAGACCTCTGACCAGAACAAGGCAAGCAACAACTAATAGTTTGATTTATATACTAAAAATGAGATTTAGCAGTGTATTTTTCAGAACGCTGGACCACTATTTTCCAACTGATAAAAAGAATTAGAAAAACAATAAGTTAGCTTTTTCTAAAATTTGAAAGGTAGTTTTATTCATTTGATTTGGTGAATTATGGCCATGGTGCATCGCAATGTATCAATAAAAAAATCTTATTTATCAAAACCTTTCAGGATGCTACATAGAAGCTTCATTAGCTTTTACCAGCTATCTCAATTTCCACTAATTTAATTGATTGAAACTCTTTTATTGTCAAATTCGTCTAGTATAAAAGTTAAGTCTTTCTTCCCATCGCACGGATGCTCTTAGTAGAGCGATCAATACCATTATGTCAATAGTCGAACGCCGTAGTGCACCACGCTACTCTGTTTCTTTGCCAGGAACAGCAGTAACGGAAGCTGGTCATGTTAGTTCAATCGAAGTCACCAATATTTCTTCATCTGGATTGCAATTCCTGGTGAATCAAGCAGAGATCCCAGAACTATTACCTAATATGGGACAAGCCAACACGCTTAGCCCTGTTCCAATTCTGCTTAACATCGAACTCAGCAGTGACGATAATTTAGATATTAAGCCTCAGCCATTGGAAATAAAATGTGGCATTGTTTATGTTCAGAGAAAGTCAATTGAACTGTGTATGGTGGGTTGTCGTTTCGAAGAATTTATTAATAATAGCGATCAACGTCTCGAACAATACATCCAACAACATGACAAGAGTTCTTCACTAAAACTCCTCAATGATGAGTCATTGATCTAGATTAAATATCGAATGTAATTAGCTCATTTGCGATGATGAATCAACGATTGATAATCTTCTAATAATTCGTTTCAATACGCGAAAACATTAGCGATTGTAAACAATTACTTTGAAGTCAGTTAATTAACCTGAGTTCGGGGTAGTTAAACAACCTTGTACAATAATTATTGTATGAGATATTACAATTAAACTTTTATCTCGGATAGAAATTTAATTGAAAATAATATCGATAGTCACCAAAATTTAGCCGTTTATCCCCAATAATTTCCTGACAATCTTCTTCTATTAACTATACTGACGATAGGATTTCGAATTACTCATTAGATGGTTCAAGGGAGTTTTCGAAAGCTTTACCTGTAAGGTTTCATACTGCAAATAACCTGCATTTGTAATGGAGATTTTTGTATAGGGAAGGCCGCTTGTGAAATTCAACTCATTGTCCTTAAAAATTATCCTAGGCTACTTTATTTCAATAGCAATTCTGGCTGTGGTTCTGATCCTTATCCTGAGTCGTACTTCAGAAATGAAATCTTATTCCGTCAGTATCTTTAATCGTCAGGTGCCTGGCGTTACCGAAGGCCTGAGAGTTCAATCAGAAGTTAACTCTTCACTCTCTGCATTGAAAGGTTGGGTTAACCTGGGCGAGGAGCGATTTTTAGAAGAGCGTAGAAATGCCTGGAAAGGAATTGATGCTGCATATAATAACCTGGCGTTAGCACTCAGATCAAAACAGGACGAATATATCGACGGTTATCTGTTCGAACTTCAAGCCGACCTGAAACAACTTCGTAATTATCAAAATGACATCGAGGCAATCGTTCATACTCCGGAAAATAATCCAGGCCTCAAAATGCTACTGGATGAAGCTTCTCCGAGGGCTAACCACATACTCACTTTGGTTTCCAGAATGATTGAATTGGAGTCGAAAAGGAAAGCATCCATTAATCGTCGGCCACTGTTTATTAACCTGGTTGAGTTCAGACACAGCATGGCTAGTGCACTTGCAGCAACTCGCGCCTTTATGATCACCAATGATAAAGAGTTTTCAAAATCCTTTAATCAAAACTGGGAGAACAATGAGAGCTCCTTGTCGGCATTATTAACCCTTCAAAATCAGTTTAACAATGAGCAAAAAGTTCTCTTCGAACGAATGCAAGCCTACCGTGATGAATTTATTGTTTACCCCGATCAAATGTTTGACTTAAGGGAAAGTGCTGACTGGGACGTTGCCAAACTCAGGATGGATAAATGGATATCTCCGTTAGCCGACAAAATCAAACATGCCATTTCAGCAATTGTAGAACTTCAAACAAGCGACATGGAATCGAGCTTTCATAATATTGAAGCAGAGTTTAATTCATTGATAGTCGTCGGCGCTTCCTTGCTACTGATTTCGATTCTTTTATGCACTTTATTAGTCGTTTTTCTCATCCGAATAATTGTAGGGCCAATTAATAAAGTGGTTGATGCAGCGAATGCAATAGCTAGCGGTGATTTTAGCCAGTCCATTTCAATCAGTGGCTCGAGCGAAATTGAAAATCTTAGGCGTTCTCTCAGCAATATGACCATGGTCTTGCGCAAAGTTGCGAACCACGCTAACCAGGTTTCTAAGGGCGAGTACAATAATATTTATCAGCCTCAAAGCGAAAAAGATATTTTGGGGATATCTTTAAAATCCATGACTGAAAACCTCCAAAAAGCAACCCAGGTTGCAGACGAGGAAAACTGGCTTAAATCAGGTCAGGCTGAATTCTCTGAATTATTACGAGGCCTGAAAAGAGAAAAAGATATCACAAAAAAAGCAATCGAGTTCATCGCCAATTATTCCGGGGCATTTGTGGCGGCATTATATCTTCGACACGAAGAACAACTCTATTATTCCGCTGGATACGCAATAAGGGAAGAGAGCATTCAAAAACAAAAACTGAGCGTTGGCGAGGGAATACTGGGACGAGTTGTATTGGAGCAAAAAATCCATAGCATCGAAGATTTGCCCTCTTCTTTTTACAATTATTCAATAAATTCCGGTATCGGCGAAGCTTACCCAAATACATTAGTTACAGTTCCGGTTTTAAATCCTCTATCTGAACAACCCATAGCACTAGGCGTTTTTGTTCTTGGTGTTAGACACTCACTGAACAATGTTGCAAAAGAACTATTACAAAAACTGGCAGGCACACTTGCGGCTAGTCTAGAATCTGCACAATCTAATCGACGCATGCAAGAGCTAGTTGAGGAATACCAACAACAGGCAGAAGAACTTCAGGCCCAGCAAGAAGAATTGCAAACTGCAAACGAAGAGCTCGCGGGGCAAACAGAAGCGTTAAAACAATCGGAGGAAGAACTAAAGCTTCAATCCGAAAAGATGTTGCGAAACAACGAGCTCCTGGAGTTTCAAAAAAGCGAACAAGAAGAGAAGAACCGATTACTACAAGAAGCGAAAGCAATTATCGAAAACAAAGCGCAAGAACTCGAAAGAGCAAGTAAATATAAATCTGAGTTTCTAGCCAATATGTCTCATGAGTTAAGAACGCCTTTAAATAGCCTGCTGATTCTTTCTGAATCTTTAAGTTCTAACAAAAGCGGAAACCTGACTGATGCCCAAGTTGAAGATGCAAGAGTCATTTATGATGGTGGTCTCTCATTGTTAGACCTGATAAACGATATTCTAGATTTATCAAAAGTTGAGGCCGGAAAACTCAACATTTATCAAGATGAGTGTAGCATTGAATCTTTATGCTCGAGACTAAAGGAACAATTTCTACCGGTTGCCGATAGACGGCGTTTAAAGTTTGAAGTCTTAATTGACAAAAACCTTCCGGAAAAAATCACGACAGATATTCAGCGGCTCGAACAAATTGTACGAAACCTTTTGTCAAACGCATTTAAGTTTACTCAGGAAGGAAGCGTTCATTTAAATGTTGAGACAATTTCAGCTGTCAAAGAAAAGCGATTTAAGAGTGATACGAAATTAAGTAAAGGTGTCGCTTTTATCGTAAGTGACACCGGCATAGGCATTTCAGAAAACCAGCAACACGAAATATTTGAAGCCTTTCACCAGGGTGACGGTTCCACTAGTCGAAGTTACGGCGGTACCGGACTAGGACTGACGATATCAAGGGAATTAGCCAAGCTTTTAGGCGGTTCTATCCACTTTGAAAGTGAGTTGGGAAAAGGAAGTCAGTTTTCTTTGTTTTTACCGTTTAATCTACCGCTGGTAGCCACTTCAGAATCGCACCATCCAACCAGCTTGGTTTCTGACTGCAACACAGAAAGTAATGAGAGTGAAAGTGATCATAAGCGTTCAACCGAACAAACATTGGTAGAAGTTAAAAATAAGTCAGACCGCACTTTTGCAAAAACACAGTTATCTACTGCGGAAACAAAAGACTCACCGTTAGAAAGCACCAAAAAAGAAACGCTACCAAGTGCTAAGTCGGATAACTTTTTACCGACTATTTTGATAATCGAAGATGATGAAAACTTCCTGAAAATTCTAAAGAACCTGGCGGAAGAAAAAGGATATACAGTCATCGCGACTCAGTCAGGCCGGGAGGGAATCGATTTTGCAAACTCGTTTAAACCAAGTGCGATCATACTTGATATCGGACTGCCGGATATCAATGGAGTACAGGTTTTAGAGCAATTAAAGCGTTCAAAAATAACACGAGGTATTCCTGTTCATATAGTATCAGGAACCAACGCAGAATTTGATTTGATTAAACGGGCGACCATTGGATTCCTCACAAAACCAGCCACGATTCTACAGCTAGAGAATATGTTGTTAAAATTTGAAACGATTAATCAACAACAACTCAAAAAAATCCTGATTATTTGTAATGATAACGAATTGGATGATGTCGAAAATGGGTTAGATACACTGGCGCTGGAAATTACTCAAGTGCCCAAAGGGCTAGAGAGTTTCAACCTCATGCACCAAACCGAATTTGATTGCGTTATTGTCAGTAACAACCTGCCCGACATTTCAATTGTTGACTGGTTTGAGTTTCTTTGTAGCCGTGCTGATACCAAGTTGCCGCCAACACTGGTCGTCTGCAGCTCACCTATTGACGAGGACCTATATAAAAAGCTCACTCAGTACACCGCCCACGTAGTTATTAAGGGAGATTACTCTCCCGATAGAATTAAGGAAACAGTTAGTCTCTTCCTCCACCGCCTAAAAAAAAGCACTTCGGCTATTTCACCGAAAAAAGTGAATCAATTTGAGAATGGCAGGCTGAGTGGGAAAAAAATAATGTTGGTAGATGACGATCTTCGAAATAGCTATGCCCTGTCAAAAGTTTTGAAGGAGCACGACCTTGATGTCGTGCTCGCTGACAATGGTGAATTAGCCCTGACCAAACTGAAAGAAGAACCTAATATCCGACTGATCCTCATGGACATTATGATGCCGATCATGGATGGATACGAGACCATCAAACGCGTGCGTGATAATTACTCGAAGACACTACCGATAATTGCGTTAACGGCAAAAGCAATGAATAAGGACAGGGAAAAATGCATCTCTGTCGGCGCAAACGATTATATGGCCAAGCCGGTCAATACCAAAAAATTAGTGAACATGGTAAAAGTATGGATGTATCAGTAGGCCATTCAAAAAAGGATAGCGAGTCAATAGAAATGGAGTTGCTATTGTCCGCAATTTCCAAGTGCTACGGTTATGATTTCTCTAAATATGCTCAGTCGACCATTACCAGACGCCTCAAAAGAAGGGCATGTATTGAAGGCTTTGAATGTGTGTCAGATATGATTTCCCGGCTGATTTACGAACAGGAGTTTGCATTTAAGGTCGTCGAAGATTTTTCGATCACAGTTACTTCATTTTTTAGAAATGAATATTTCTATCAGGTGATGAGAAGTAAGGTTGTTCCATTTCTTAAGACATTTCCTTTTTTTAAAGTTTGGTTCGCAGGGTGCTGCACCGGAGAAGAAGTTTATTCAATGGCCATCGTCTTACATGAAGAAGGTATTTACGATAGAGCTCGTTTGTATGCAACAGACATAAACCACAACGCCTTAGCGAGTGCGAGAGAAGGTATTTATCCGATAAAAAAAATCGATAGTGCAAAAAAGGCTTATAAAAAATCCGGTGGAAGTTCCAATTTAGACAAATATTTTTACTGCCGCTATAACTCTGCAATCGTTTCGCCGACCATTGCCAGAAATATTACGTTTGCCGCTCACAACTTGGTTAGTGATGGCATTTTCGGAGAGATGCAAGTTATTGTTTGTCGCAATGTTCTGATTTATTTCAATCGAGAACTGAAAATAGAAGTGATTAAATTACTAAAAAATAGTCTGCATCCTGGCGGTTTTCTCTGTATCGGCGATAAAGAATCGCTGACAGGAATGACAAAGCCAGAGGAATTTACTCTTTTTGAACGAAAAGCAAAAATTTATAAGTTAAATCAAAGTTGCTATCGGCAATCGCTATAGCGCTAAAATCTATTTCGAAACTATTTTCGGAAAACCTTTGAGGTAAAATGAATGGTACGAACCGATACGATTGAATTAATTTCGGGAGAATACGAATCTTCGCTGCCAAATATTTTAATTGTCGATGACAAACGAGAAAATCATCGCGCAATGGAAAGTGTACTTTCCAATTTAAATGCGAATATTTACAATGCCCGCTCTGGAGAAGGAGCACTTTCATTAACCCTCAGGTACCGTTTTGCCGTTGTATTACTGGATGTAATGATGCCGGAAATGGACGGTTACGAAACCGCCAGTCTGATGCGGATAAATTCCGACACAAAAAACACACCGATTATTTTTATTACAGCAGCGGATCGCGATGAGTCATTTGAAAACAAAGGTTATGAAGTGGGCGCCGTTGATTATTTATTTAAGCCAATTAAACCCCACACACTAAGAAGTAAAGTACAGGTATTTTTATCCCTGGATTGTCAACGATCGATTCTGAAAAAAACGCTGGACGCGGTTGAAAAATTAAGGCGAAGAAATCAGCTACTTTTACGATCAGTCGGAGAAGGTATTATCGGCCTGGATAAATCAGGTACTATTACATTTTCCAATCCGGCTGCAGCAAAGATCCTTGACTATGAAAACAATGAACTGGATACCATGGGAATCATGGATATTCTTTACGTCGGCGACTCGGAGCAACCTGAAGTTGATTGGGTCGACACGCCACTTTATCAAACCTGTATGAAAGGTGATACTTATCATGACAGTTTGGCGGTTTTCTGGAATTGTAAAAAACGCTTACTGCCCATTGAACTGACAGCCACAACCATTGAAGATGATAAACAATTTGTTGGTATTGTTGTTGCCTTTCAGGATATCACTGAAAGAAAACGTACTGAAGAACAACTTGCACATTTAGCACAATATGACTCTCTCACCGGATTACTCAATCGGAACGCCTTTATAAAACAAGCCGAACAGTCTATTTCTCGAGTAAGAAGAAACCGACAATCTATTGCATTGCTGTTTTTAGATTTAGATCGGTTTAAGCAGGTTAATGATAATTTAGGACATGAAATCGGCGATGAATTGCTCAAGGAAGTCGCGTCAAGACTAAAAAGGTGCATTCGCAATGGAGATATTTTAAGTCGGCTGGGCGGTGACGAGTTCACGATTATTCTGGAGCCGGCAGTTTCCAATCGGAGCGTTGCAACAGTTGCGGAAAAAGTTATCAAAATACTCAGCGAGCCTTTCAATTTACGCGGACACGAAATATTTATCGGCACAAGCATCGGAATAGCCAAGTTTCCTGAGTCGGCCTTTGATGCAGAAGCACTGTTAAGGTGTGCTGATATCGCAATGTATAAAGTAAAACGAATGGAGCGCAATAACTACCGCTTTTTTACTTATGAAATGCAAAAAGAAGTGATGGAAGAACTTGAGTTGGAAAACCAGTTAAGATGCGCTATCGATAAACGGCAGTTCTCGGTAAAGTATCAGCTTAAGTGTTGCCCCTATCAGCGAAAAATTGTCGGTTTAGAAGCCTTGTTGCGATGGGAACTCGGCGAAGGAAAGTTAATACCGCCTAGCCAGTTTATCCCCAAGGCCGAAGAAATGGGACTCATTCTTCCCATTGGCCGCTGGGTTTTAGAAAGCGTTGCTGAGCAAGCCTCCAAATGGTTGAAAGAGGGATTAATTAGTGAATCTTTTCCAATCTCAGTCAACTTATCAATGAGACAATTAATGGCGGACGATCTACTCGATGATATTCGTAACATTTTAAATCGATTTGGCGTACCGGCATCCTGTCTTGAATTAGAAGTGACCGAAAGTATCATGATGGAAGACCCAGCGACCACCATTGATATCCTGAAGCACGTTCATGCTCTCGGTGTAAAGCTCTCTATCGACGACTTCGGAACAGGCTACTCGTCACTCAGTTATCTACGTCAAATGCCAATCGATACATTAAAAATTGATCGCTCCTTTATTCAGGACATAGGCATCAGTACGCAGAACGAAACCATTGTGAAAGCAATTACCGCCTTATCACATAATTTAGAATTGAAGGTCGTTGCAGAGGGAGTTGAGAACCAACAACAACTGGCATTCCTTAAAAAGCACAAATGCGATTTCATCCAAGGTTACTATTTTGGCAAACCAGTACTTCCCGGAAAAATGACGAAAGTATTGCGCAAAGCCAAAGGAAATAAATAATTTTAGAGGCTTCTATGAAACTAAAGCTCTTGAATCAATTTAGTTTAATTTTCATGATTCTATTCTCAATTGATCTTTCTGCCGCAACCTTTAACTATATGGTTGTTCAAAAACAATCAAGACCGTTGCAAATTGAAGACTATAATCAGAATCATCGAGGAATAGTTACCGATATCGTTTACGCCATATTTGACGGCTCAAATCACCGTATAAATACGAACACGCTGCCATTTGATCAATTAATATCTGATCTCGAATCATCACGATATGCCAATTGGATCACCTATGGTTCTCCAGGCTGGGTCAGTGTTCAGTCCGATAATTTATCCGATAAAGCAATACTAAAAGTGAGACATAATATTGTAGTCAACCGGCAAGACGACTTTGAATTCAAACAAAAGAGCGATCTGGATAATAAAACCATCATATTACTCGCGGGATTTGACTACCCTGAGCTTGAGAAATATATCAAAGAGAAAAGGCTGAGAGAAATACGGGTGAAAAATTTTAACGCTGCATTCAAGCTTCTTGAGCGACTAGGTAAAAGAGCTTGTTTTATCGAAATGGATTTGCGAATTAAATACAATCAAAAGATTTTATCGATCAAGGAAAATTCTTTTCGTTCCCAATCGTTTTCTTCGGTGATACCTGATTACAATATTTACCTGGCACTCGATTCAAACATGGATGAAAAACTGCAGGAGTTTATCAACAAACGTCTAAAACTCCTTGCTAATGAAGCGTGGTTGAACGAGGTTATCCAAAAGTACCAATAACCCCAACTAAATTTTCCCGACTTCAATTCAGTTTTTTTAGTTATAAGTTTTGGCGTTAGCCCGAAAGCGCTGTCCCTCTGGGCCGATATCAATTTTATGTCCCATTTTCATGGCTTTCGTTTCTACATAATTAAAGTTGTAGGGATTAATTCCTTCAACCATTGGCACTCTTTCCGTTATCTCGATATTGCAATTATTTAGTGCGTTGATCTTTTCTGGATTGTTTGTCAACAAGCGAATTTTCTTCACGTTAAGATAGGACAACATGCCTTCAACAAAATCGTAGTACCGCATATCGGCCGCTAATCCCAGGTTCAAATTGGCTTCTATCGTATCGTCACCGTCATCTTGTAAATGGTACGCTTTAATTTTATTGAGCAAGCCAATACCTCTTCCTTCCTGACGCAAATACAACAACACGCCGCTTCCCTGCTTTGCTATCAGTTCAAGGGACTTCCTTAGCTGATAGCCGCAGTCACATCGCATACTGGCAAATGCATCTCCAGTTAAACACTCAGAATGCAAACGAGTTAACACGGCCGAGTCTGCAGTCCACTTTCCTAGCGTCAGTGCAACATGTTCTTGCTGATTTTCTGGCTCAACAAACCCATGTAGCGCAAAAGTCCCCCATTCTGTCGGTAGAATTGAAGAATCGACATAGCGTATCAAGTTATATGGCCTTATCTCTTTCAGAAATTCCCTTGCCTCCATCAATATTTTTCCAAGGTTATTTTCACCTTTACCATTTCCGCCATCGCCCCAATAAGCATCTTTGTGCGAGTGTTCTTTCAGTTCGTGGTCTTCAGTGTTAAGCAATAAAAACGCAAGCTTTGGGTGTTGAGCAAACTTCTCGAATATTGCTTTTTTCATTACTTCAAGTTTTACCGATGACCAATCCTCACGAATATGTTTTTCATAGTGCCGACTAAGTTTAAAAGCCTCATCCGGACTTCCTGCATATTTTATTTCATCTCTCATTTGAGATTTTAAAAATTTATTTGCTTGATAATAGTGTTCGGTTGAAGACCATTTTTCTTCCTCAACAACGATGGGGTAGCAGGCAAAATTTGAAAGGAATCCGTAGGGGTCATCCGGCTCATAGAAAAATATTGTTTCGTCCATAGTCTCCTCCTGTGATACTTTTGTTGAAACATTATTAACCATAGAATTGTTTGCTTTAAAAGCAACTCAAACTGCGTTTTTTGAAAAACAATTAGCAAATTTATACAGTTGTGAGATTGTTCTTTTCGAATTAATAATCAGAGATAATAAACAGCTAGCTGACAGTGCTTTTTTGAAATACAACCACAACAATCCGGCCCGGAAAAAATAACCGGTAACTGATTTGGTTGCATCTGAATGGACTTAGTAAAGATATAAAATAAGAGAGAAATTTAAATTTATTTAGTGCATTAGCAATCTTTAGATCGAGTAGTTAGAACTAGCTGAACGAAGCGAGACTTTTTCTTCGTTCAGCTACTTTACAATGAATCTAATTATTAAAAGCAAACCGAAGTTTTTCCAGGTTTTCATCAGGATTCATCACAAGCTGCATTTGATTGCTCACTGGTGCAGATTCACTACCATTGATAATCACCGAAGTTTTAATCGGATAAATTCCCTGCGGCATTCCTTTAGGCAGCTTAAAAGTAAATTCATTTTCAAAAGCGCCGCCTGTGTTACTCTCCGCGTTGACAACTTTTACCAGGCTCTTAAGCTCTTTAGAACTATCTTCATTATCAAAAATAGTTATTTTCTCTTTGATCTCGATATTTTCTGTGGTGACTCCTCTGACAACTTCTAATGAAGATAAAATAGAAATCTGACTGCCCGCATTCACCACTCCACCCGGCTTAATATTAGATTGGTAAGAAACTAACCTCGGTTGACTGGGCAAAGTATTGTGAGTGGCCTTATACTTTTCTGCGACCTGTTTTTCATCACTCACTTGCTTCGAATTATGTTCGATGATCATGTCATAAATTAATTTTGCCGCCACGCCAATGGCAATCACCGTTCCAATTTGCTTCAGCTTCTTAGAATTTAAATTGCAACCAACACCAGTTAACAGCACTATCGAAAGCACGCTAACCGTTAAAATACTATTCTTATTGATCTTCATTTTTCCTCCCGCTCAAAATCGTCCAATATCGTCTCATTATACCAATCACTGAATTGCCCAGCGATATGACTATAAAACTATTCTATTTTAATTGCACCTTTGGCATTTTTTATTGCTCTTTCTGCATCTGCCTTCAATTTCAACGCCGCTCGATGCCCTGGAACAAACTCTAGTGCTGACTCTGACTTAGCAATTGCGCAACTGTAGTCGTATTTGCTAAAACAACGTCGCCCATCTTTAAGAATATTATTCGCTTTATCCAGATTTTGTTGTTGTTGACCTTGTGCATAAGTCGCGTTCTGGATAATCGCAGTCGCACCTGAGTGTTCGCTTTTAATTTTCAGAGCTTCCTCTGCGTTTTCGATAGCACACGGATAATTTTGTTGCTGAAAACAACCTTCTGCTTTTTCAAGATAACTAGCAAAGCTAAGTTCTTCAGCATCCAGGGCAGCCTGCGCCTGAATTGCCAAGGTACGCGCGACCTTGTGATCAGGGTCTAACTGTAATACTTTATTGGTGTTTTCCTTTACACAAATATAGTCACTCTGGGTCAGGCATTGGTTAGCGGTCGTTAATGATTTTTGAATCGCTAATTGCATTTGTTGCTCAGCATAGTCAGCCTTTGCCTTTTGCAATAATGCATTTGCCTCAATATTGTCAGGTGCCATTTTCAAAACAGCATTAGCACTACTAATTGCGCAGTCAAAATCACGCTGTTGGTAGCAATTTTCTGCCGTGTTTAGTGTTTCATCAACCAAAACTTTTAGTTCATCTGGTCTGAAAAACGCACTATAGAGAAAACCACTCAGCACAACTAACAATACGATACTCGCCGTTCTAAAAATAGGGAACTTAGGCGTAACCGTCATTGCTTCCATAAACTCTTGAACTGTCGCAGTTCTTTCTTCTTTTTTCAGTTTTAGCGCAGATGACAGAGCCCGAGATTGGTGCTTGGAGAGCTCAGGAATACGTTCAGGTTTTATGCCCATCGCCAAAGCCGTTGCGGCAGTTTTACCCTGATAAGGGTGTTTTCCAGTAAACAACTCATAAGCAATCACTGCCGCAGCAAACACATCGTCACGCTCATCAGGCGGCTCTTTGCGAATCATCTCCAGACTGGCATAAGTTGGAGTCAACGCATCTAATGAACCTGCATCAAAGTGATCCTTATACTGAGACTCACGCGCTAACCGTGCGATTCCAAAATCGAGTACTTTTGCACCGTCGTCAGTGACAAAAATATTGGCAGGCTTCAGGTCACAATGGATGATGCCTTTTTGATGAGCGAAGGTTACCGCCTGACAGTAATCTCGGATGATCTGTAAAGCTTCGTTTTTTGGTAGCCCTGATTTACGGTAACAAGACAGCAAAGTGTCCAATCCTTCGCCTTTCAGCAACTCCATTGTCATGAAAATAACATCGCCATCGCGGTCAAAATCATGCACGGTTACAATATTTGGGTGAGAAAGCAGGTGAGAACGGCTTGCCTCGCGCTGTAGCGAAATAAACGCGTCAGGATGATCTTTAAAGTCGTTGTTCAGAACCTTAGTAGCAACATAGGGGTTGGTATCTCTGGCCTCAACCTTTCGCAGGTCCTGAGCTTTGTAAACAGTCCCCATGCCACCCGCGCCGATAACCGATTCGAGTACAAACCGATTTTTAAGAATGATTTTGTTCTCAGCCAATGCCTGATTAGCATCATTTCTGGCATCGATAAATCCCTGCTTGGTATCTTGAGATTGAAAGACTTTGCCTATTTTGGTGAGCGCCGCCCCTGTCACAGCAGTTTGATCGGCAGGCTCAGCCAAATTGTCTTCATCTTGTGTACTAGTCATCGACATCCACTGTATGTCCTAAAATCGAGTCTTTTACATACGATTATGAGATTATTTATCATACTCTACAGCCTCTTCCACTTATCCTCAACATTGAAACAAGCGAATGGCCAAGTATGGCTTACATAACTTGTTCATTATATTGTAAATTCTATACCCAAACTACTTGAAGATGCAGGATTCAGCAAGGCGAGCTTAGCTAGAAAACTTGCGTCGCGTTACCGTCCTTGAAAAGGACTAGTCATTCCCTGCGGACGGTGCCTTACTCAAGCTTCCTAGCTAAGCTCTGAAACCTGCATCTTCAAGTAGTTTGGGTATAATTATGCGGAAATATTAAGCACTCAAGTTCGGCGTTATCGCAAAATCACCTGGAGAATTTCAAATTAGTCTTCAAAGTATGGTTTGCATTCGAACTTTTACCGGGCGAATAATAGGAGGCTGATATAAAAACTCAAGATAGTTGGCGGGCGAAATCAAAAACCATCCGCAACAGCGGAATGGTCAAAGCGAACTTTTCTCAGACGAGTATCTAGTAGGGCATAAACTACGCTATAAGCAAATGTTAGCAGATTGGATTAAAGGCATCCTAAGCTTTTGTTTTAGCGTATTCCAGAGCCTCATAAATATAAGATTCATAGTCAGCTTCATAATCAAGCGGAATGAGTACCCACTCTTTAAAACGCTTTTTAGTAAAATTAAACTCCAGGCCTCGTCCCTGGGCGATAAGTTCATTCACTCGGTCTGCCGAAACTTTAATGATCAAGGCATTTTCTCGGTCAAACATCATCGACATAAACTGACCCTTATACCTGATGCATGGCGTGCTCATCATCGTTGAATGCTCTACACCTTCTTCGCGAACAATCTTGCTAATTACCTGCTCGTAGCTCACGTCAGCTCCTTTTGTTTTGATAAATCCAGCCTAATGCAGCGCCGGTTAAGCTGAACTGAATTATCTGAAAAATCGTGTGGTAGGTTAAGAATTGGGAAACGGGTTCAATCTCAATTTTCGCGGCTGTAGCAAACCCCATCGCTGAGTAGGTCATCAGCCCGACAATCAGGTTAAATTTGATTCCTTGAAGGATAGGATTTCCCCCGCGATAAAAGTAAGGGTAGAGATAACCAATCACCACGCCCTGGATGATTATGGCCACAATACCCAATGGCACAATCGGATGAGCACGGGTTATTGCTCCCCAGGACTGATAAAGATCGTGAAACCAGACCACATGCCATGGATAAGCCCAGGCCATCGTAATAACGAAGTAGGCGATGACAAAGGTCAATAACTTTTTTAATTTCAGGACCTTATCGGTTTCATTGACCATTTTCATCTCCCATTCACTACCATCATTTCAAAGCTCTATTAGCCTTCAGCTTGGATATGCGCCAAATGGTCCGGATCAATATTGATCTACCTGACCAACCAATATTGATTTACCTGACCAACCAATACTTCTATAATAAAAGTATTATGAATAAACAATTCTATAATGCAAGTATTATTTAATGGTCGCAAAAATTGAACACAAAAATCGAACTGGTTGCCCTATTGCTTGTTCTCTGGACATCATTGGCGATCATTGGACGCTGTTAATCATCCGCAATTTGATGTTTTCCGAGCGACATGAATACAAAGATATGTTGAAAGCCGAGGAGCAAATTTCCAGTAGTATTTTGACCACCCGATTATCAAAACTCGAAAAAGATGGACTGATTGCGTCGGTGCCGCATCCTGATAGCCAGCGTAGAAAGCTTTACTACCTCACTCCCATGGGAAAAGACTTAATCTATGTCATGACCGATATTGTGCTGTGGGCTAAAAAACACTTACATGATTTTCTAGATATCCCAGCGGATAAACAGGCGCTCTTGGACAATGATCCGAAAAAATTTATCGACATAACACTAGAGAATCTGGACCACTGGGAAAAGCACAATTTATCCTGAGAAAGTTAAGCGCCAAGCCACAGATTAAAGGATAGGCAAGCATTTTTCGCTATTTAGCAAAAATGTATTATTCTATTCAGGTGCAGCGGCGGAACAGTTAACGCCGTTCTATCGCCCTCAAGGCCCACCACTAAGGAAAAGGTGATAAAAATGGAGCCACTTTCGTTAATCATCGGTAGCTGTTCACTAATCATTGCCACTCTGGCGTATAAGCATCAAATCAGCAAAACCAATACTTTTGAATCGCTGGTGAAAACACTGGCCGAATTTCGAAATATCAAATACGAACTCAACGAAGAAGAAAATCACTTAGTTAACTTGCTCGCAAACGGAACTTTAATACTCACCCAGGTCAAGCAAAAAATTCAACGACGCCTTACGGAAATAGTGAGTCTGATTACGCTTATCTTTTTCAGTTCCTACGCTGATTTGAATGAACTATTGGGAAGCGAAATAGAAATTCTTTCCAACTATATTTTGGGCCTTTTATCCCTTGCACTCGCGATATTTGGAAACGCCAAAGTTATTAATCAAGAAGAAAAGCAATTTCTTCACAACATGAATGTACTGAATGAGATTTACTATAAAAAGTTTGTCGGCCCGGCGATAAGACAATTTAATGAACATTGTGACGAAAAAACCTTTATTCAATTAGAAGAAAGGCGGTACAACTTGATGTTAAAGAGACTTGAAAATAGTCTGAAAAATAAATTAGGAAATCCCCTCCCCCAAAAACCAAACACCTTCAGAAACATCCAAAAAGAATTCTTTGATGCCATCGACCACAATAATATTGAGAAAATTCAATTGCTGTGTGCCAACAATTCCGGTTTTTTTGCACTAGAAAAAGTCAACAATAAAAGCGCGGTAACGATTTTACAACAAGCTGTTTTACATGGTTCTAACTACATGGTTAAGATAATTCTGGATTTTGATTGCAATCTGAACTTTCGAAACAACGTAGGCGAGACAGCTTTGCATAGCGCAGCTCGTATCGGCAGTTTAGAAAAGTGCAGATTACTTATCGACAAGGGAGCCGATCCTGAGATCAAGAATATATCCGGCAAATTACCGGTTGCTTGTGCATTAGATGCTCAGCATCAGGCGGTTGCCGATTTTCTGGCAAACTTGTAAAAAGCCGAACTTCTTTGAAAATCGAATATTAAGTGACCTTGCATCTGCCGAATTATCTGACAAGCATACGCAAAATAGTGTTTTTGAGAATAGGATATTATGGGTACAGCGAAAGGTGGCGACAATAACCAACAACACCTTTAACCATTTAGATCCCCTCTATCTCTTTGTTTGAGACTATTAACCGACATCGACCCAATTTTGTTACTCAAAATATCGGGGCCTACGATAGCAAGGAAGATAATAAATATAATAATAAAAAGGGAAAGACCTATAAATAGTTCCATCTAATAACCACTCCATGTTTGGCATTAAATTTAGTGAATCGGAACTCGATCATAACTTTCTGTTTAGTAATTTTCAAAAGGATTTTGATTGGAACTAGCTATATCTCACTTTTTATCTCAAACTGAGTATTGCAGTTAATAAGCCACCTACAGAAAGCAGCCTATTTTGCTTAAAGGGCAACCAGTAAAGCCCTATAGCGCTAGTTATTTAATTTGTAAAACACGTTAATATTATTTAAATAAACAATATCACATTTACTTATTAGTCAAACCCATTAGCATTTTGATGACCTCATCAAAAGAAAGTGTTTGCTGCTCACCGTCAATAGGTCTAACAACAAAACTATTTGATTCCACTTCCTGATCACCGGCTATCAAAACAATGGGGATTCTCTGCCTGTGAAAAAGTTTAATTTTCTTGGCAATACTTTGTGGTTGATCATTTAAATTAACTTGAATACCCTTTTTTAAAAGCTGTTCTTTCATCGCCAGACAATGCTCATTCGATGATGCATTGATAGGCGCGATTCCAACTGGAATCGGGTGAACCCACGCAGGTAATTTTCCCTGATGTGACTCTAGCAAAATACCAATCCACCGTTCTAACGAACCGTAAATTGCCTGGTGTAGCATCACGGGTTGTTGAGAGTCTCCGAATTCGTCAATGTAGTTCAGTTGAAATCGCAGTGGCATATTAAAATCTAATTGAATAGTTCCGCATTGCCATTGACGGTTTTGACTATCTCTTAAGATCAATTCAATTTTGGGTCCGTAGAATGCGCCTTCTCCCTTTTGATGACTATATTTTACGTTGGCTTTTTCACAAGCTTGCGCCAATCGCTCTTCTGCTTTAAGCCAATCATTATCTTTACCAAAGGAATTTTCCGGACGAGTTGAAATACGAACGTCTAAATCACTATAGCCATAGTCACGATACACACGCTTTGCTCGTGAAAGAAATTGTAAAATTTCATCAACACAGTCCTCCCAACGACACAACACATGAGCATCGTCTTGAGTAAATTGTCTTAACCGCATCAATCCATTTAACGCGCCTGAAGGCTCATTGCGATGCACGACCCCAAACTCAAACACTCGGTAAGGCAATGCGCGATAACTCACTACATCCCGTTTAAAAAATAAAATATGCGCAGGACATGACATAGGTTTTAGCGCATATTTTGCGTCAACGTCACTACCACCACCCACAAACATATTTTCCGCAAACTTATCCCAGTGCCCGGATAACTCCCATAATTCTTTCTTTAAAAATATTGGAGTAGAGAGTTCCTGGAAGCCAGACTCATGATAGATGTTTCGCATATGTTGTTTAACTTTTCTAAACAGCTGCCAGCCATCTGGATGCCAGAATACCATACCGGGTGCTGCCGGTTCAGAGTGAAATAAATTGAGTGCGCTAGCAATTTCTCGATGATGTTTCATGGTTTTTCCTCTTTGATTAATCAGGTTTAAATCCTGAGCAAAAACCATCGGCAAAAAAAAAGACCCTCTGGCTTTCGCTCAGAGGGTCTTTACTAAAATTTTAAATAAACACTACCCTCCAAGAAATTTCTTGGTGGTGGTGGTCACAAAATTAATATTTATATTTTTCATGCCTCATAAAATAACAGAGCCTAGTTTTCTTGTAAAGCCCGTTAATCATAAAAGAATAATCCATTTCGTTACGCGCTAATCTTGGCTAAGCAAAGCACTTCCTTTTCAAGGCTTCTTCATTTGCGCGATAAATTTATCCGCTTCGTTAATAGATTGATTCATCTGGCTAATTAACCTGGAAACATCATTTTGAACAACTTTGAGCTCATTTTTCATGGAGGCAATTGCCTGCGCATTTAAATTGTGTTTGAGAAACAAAACATGATCTTTAAACAATGCGAGAACCGGCGCGATACTTTTCTCAGCTTTTTTCATCGCCCCCATTAACTTCTTGTACTGTCTCTGCGTTTTCGACAATTGTCCTTCGCTTTTTCGTCGTAAGTCAGCACTTGAATACTGTCCTAGCTCTTCTTTCCACTCATCAAATAATTTCTCAGCAACATACTCGACACTAGCGATACGTTCCGAAACCTCTTCTGCGCTCTGTTGGCTCTGTTCATACTCATCATTTAAACGCTCATAAAGTGCTTCCAGATCGCCGCCATCAAACTTAACCACACTTTGAAATTCCTGCAATGCCGATTTGAATTGCTCTTTCGCATCTTGTTGCGCGTCTTTCGCTTTTTCAATTCTGCCGGTTAATATATCCCGCTTTTCATAGCCTAATTTCTCAAGCGTTCCCAACTTAACGGTTTCGCAACCCACTAAGAATAGAAGTAAACTCAAAACTAATATTTTATGTATTTTTAAACCTGCCATTTTCTAATCCTTAAATAATTAATATTCTCGACTCGCTGCAATTGGGGTGACGCAAGATTACCATACTAAATACCAACAACTATATTGTAGTTGCCTTGGGAGCATTAAACACTTTTTTAGCTTGCTGGGCAAAGCATAGACATTGATCGAGTTGGCTCAGAAACAGGGAAAGTGTAACAAGTTTCACTCCATAACTTGAATTTCATCTTATATCGATTACCCTAGAAGTCATGCCAGTAATATTTCAATTTCATACGATTAATCATCAGGCAGGTTTGTTTAGTGGACATTTCCCTCATATTGTTTTTTGCTATCGTCATCATCTTTGCTTTTCGAGGATATAAAGCCGGTGTAATTGTCGTGTTGTCTCGACTGATCAGTTTGCCAGCAGCCTATGTCGCAACCTGGTTATTCGCCAAACCATTTGGGCGTGTTTTGCAAGAAACTACCGCCGTTGAAGGGTTTATGGCTTATATGGTTGCCGGCGGGATACTCTTTTTTGTTGTGTACGCTTTACTCTCAGGGCTTTTTTCACTCATTCACAAATTAATGACGCCAAAAGAAAGCGGTGTGAGTCAAATTTCCTCAGTTGGAGGCGCTTTACTCAATGGTTTTATCGGCATAATCATTGGCGTGTTAGCAGTTTGGTTTTTCACAACCATGAAAACATTGCTCGAAGTCAAAAAGGGAGTCGAAAAACAGCCAACAACTTTCGAACAATCGGTTAAGCAAATAACTGCTGACACTATGATGAATTTAATGCCCGGTGACAAAAGTGAACCTTCGTTGACAAGCGCTCCTGCGGTGCTTCTCTCCAGTCCGGCAGATAACATTCAACGATTTCAACGGATTTCTCAAGCCGGCTATTTACAGAAACTCTTTAACAATTATGAAGCAAGACGAGCGTTAGTGGCTAAAAAACCAGTTGCGTTAATGAGGCAATCGGAATTTCAAAACCTGGTAGAAGATCCAGACTTTATTGAATTAGCCAAAGCGATGAAATTTTCTTCGCAGCCACAAGAAATGCAAAAACAAATGGCGCTTCAAATCACCAAAACCTGGGCGCAAGTTGAACAAGTTCAAAACGACCCACGCTTTATTCAACTAACTCAAGATCCCGAAGTTAAAAATATGATCCATTCTCGAAACGTATTTCAAATGATGAATAGCGCAAAAATAGAGTCGCTATTTAATATCATTTCGACAGTGGAAGTCCCTGAAATTACTTTCACCGACTTTGAGTCGCAAGCGCAAACAGCGCAAGAACCCAAACCAACTAAAAAAACAACGATTCACCGCTGGGTCGATGAGAATGGCAAAGTGCACTATTCCGATAAAAAACCAGAAAAAGATCAATAAAATCAAGCAACATTTATTTAATCAACTAAAAAAACAAAACTCTCCCGACAATTTTCACAACAATATTACTATTTGATTAGATGGATATTGTGACAAAATGCTTTAGGGCGTGAGTTATAACCAAAATATAGTTTATTTTTTAGCCAGACTCATATTAGTATCACACAGGTAAAAATTTCTAAAATACCAACAGGGGAAAAGGACCATATGAATGAAAAACAATCTCAAACCAGTTATTTAATACCCATGGCGATTATCGCCACACTCTTTTTTATCTTCGGATTCGTCACCTGGCTTAACGGTGCCCTTATCCCTTTTTTACAAACCATTTGTGAATTAAATGCTTTTCAGGCGATGCTTGTCGCTTCAGCCTTTTATATCGCGTACACCGTAATGGCTTTACCCATGGCTGCAATTATTGAGCGCACAGGCTATAAAAAAGGCATGGCACTTGGGCTGTTAATTATTGGTGCCGGCGCGCTTATTTTTATCCCCGCCGCTTACAGTCGCGAGTTCGGTATTTTCTTGTTAGGTCAATTTGTCGTTGGTTCTGGACTCACAATCTTGCAAACTGCGTCAAACCCTTATGTGATTAAATTGGGACCAAGTGAATCTGCTGCGGTACGAATTTGCGTTATGGGAATATTGAATAAAGCAGCGGGAATTGTTGCACCAATCGTTTTCACGGCACTTGTTTTGACCGGAATTAGCGGTATTTCTGAAGCCGAATTGACAGCGCTGTCGGAAATAGCCAAAGATGACAAATTGAATCAGTTGGCCGGTCAATTAGTCACGCCTTATATCGGTATGGCGATTGCGCTTAGTGTCCTTGCTGTGGCGATGATGTTTGCGCCAATTCCTGATATTGAGGACGAACCGCTTGAAGGTCAGGATGACTCGCAGGCAAGTCTGTCAGGCCTGTTGCAATTTCCGCAATTGATATTAGGTGCAATCACTCTTTTCTTGTACGTTGGCGTCGAAGTAATCGCGGGAGATGCCATTGGGTTGCTGGGAAAACAAGCAGGGTTAGATAGCAATATTAGTACTATGTTAACGTCTTACACAATGATCTTCATGGTTATTGGTTATTTCTTTGGAACATTGGCTATCCCTCGACTAATCAGTCAACAAACCGCATTATGTGTTTCAGCAATCCTCGGTATTGTGTTTACCATTAGTGTGATGGTCGGCTCTCTCGAAAGCACTGCATTCTCCGCGGCTTCTATCAGTTATTTTGGATTACCCGAAATACCTAATGGTGTCTTTTTCGTCGCACTTCTTGGGTTTGCCAATGCAATGGTTTGGCCAACTATTTGGCCACTAGCGCTGGAAGGCCTGGGTAAGTATACCAGTAAAGGTGCAGCACTATTGATTATGGGTATCGCTGGCGGCGCAGTTTTACCATTGTTGTACGGTTATCTGGCAGATACCGGCGACGGCCAACAAGCTTATGTTGTATCTATTCCAGCTTACCTGTTCATTTTGTTTTACGGATTGAAAGGCAGCAAAATGACAAGCTGGTCAAACAATGCCAAGTTAGTTGAGCAAACGGCGAAGTAGCTTTCAATCAACTCAATAAGGTCACGCCAGGCCTTATTGAGTTCTTACCCCAGCCCCTATTGTCAATCCAGCCGCTTTGCGATTTTGCAAAAAAACATATCAAGAAAATCACACTCTTCGGTCTCGTAAGCTCATTCATCTTACAACTGGTTAATTGACATCAAACAATTCGATAACTTCAGCCAGCGTTCAGCAAAAGATTGCTACAAAGTAATTAACGATGACTATTTGATGTTCACAAGACCAATAAGGAGAATATTTCATGGTATCCCCTTTAATGATGAAGAAAAGTCACGAACTGCTTATTGAAGCAAACAAACGAATCGAAAAGCTGGAGTTACAGCGAAGGGAGCTTGCACTCGAACTTCAATACCTTGCACAAGAAGCTCGAGAACAAAAGTCGATAGTGTTGGAAATTTACCAGGCACTCGGTCTTAAAAGGACCGATAATAATGATGCAAAACCGATCATCAGGCTTTTTAAATATTTGAACGCACAAATTGGTTATGAACCTATCGGCGAAGCTAAAGCATAATTGTTTACGTAAAATCAGTTTAGTCACAACCCGGGTGAGTTAATGCTGTTTCGATTGATGACTAGCGAGTATCTTTTCAATCGTTTTAGCCACCTCAAATCGTGGTGTATGACTTGAATTGGTTAATATGACGATTGCTCTTTTTTGTTGCGGATACATAAGTAACAGCGATTTATATCCTCGAACGCTACCAGGATGGCGTGCAACTTGCCCATTATCAGATTGATAAACTTGCCATCCTAGCCCCATCCATATTTCTCCCCATGAAGTTTTAATCTGAGGTTCCAACATTTTTTCATAGGAATTCTTATCGAGAAGCAACGTCTTCATTAACATTGTAGCTTTTGTCCAGGTGATGAGATCACTGACATTAGTAATTAATCCTTCTGAAGGCGCAAATGACCGATCATACGGCCGCTGCTGATGCTTTGGTATAGGTGTTCCTTTGTAGTGAGGTTCGGCATCCACCGTTACATCATCATAGAATCCTGTGTTTTTTAACGCTAACGGCTGCAAAATAAACTTTTCAATATACTGAACGTAACTCATTCCACTCACATTACTGATGATTGCACCAAGGATATTAAAACCGGTGTCACTGTATGAAAACACTGCCCCCGGTTGAGAAAGTTTTTTAATTTTTGCAACTTGATGCAAATATTCCGATATCCGCCTTTCTTTCAAACCAGGCTTTACCTGATCAGTAAAACCTGACGAATGGGTCAGAAGATGATAAATGGTAATTTCGCTACCTTTAAACTGTGGTAAATAATGGCCAATAGTCTGATCAAGTTTTAGTTTATTTTGTTCAACTAACATCATTACCGCTTGAGCAGTTAACAGCTTTGTGATTGAAGCCGCTCTGAACCGAGAAAACTCATCAACCGGTTTAGATTGACCAACAATGGCTATTCCAAACCCTTTTTGATAAACAACTTCATTATTTTCCAGAATTGCAACAGACATGCCTGGAATTTTATGAGCAATAATAATTTCGTTTAATACCTCATTTAATTTAGTTTCCCAGATAGGGTTACCGACAGAATTAGCAAAAGAGCTCGATATTCCGGTTAATAACAAAAGCAAGCGTAGCATTATTCTTTTCAACTTATTTCCTTACTGAGTTGTTGATAGGCCAAAAGTATCTTTTCGTAATTTACATCACCTTGTTTGGCTTTATGTGCAAAATGGTGAATATTTTTTTCCAGATAATCTCTATCGTCTGAACGGCTAAAATCCCACATCAAAGAACCCACCAATGAAATAGGGTATTTTCCATTTTCGGAAACATGGAGCAGCTCATAAAAACGATTATTTTCTCTGATTAGTTTTTCATAGTTTAGCTTCATGTCAAACAGAGTTAGAGCTTCACGAACTTTATAATTATGATGCACGGGACATAACAGAAATTCGATATTTTTATTGGGGTGACGACTTAATATTGCATCCACAAACTCAATCACTTTATCACCGCCGACACCGGCAATAATGACTAAATGGCTTGGAGAATTGTGGCTACTTTCTGCGGTTTCGGACAAATCTAACTGCCTGATATCCTTACAGTGAACTTGCCACCGTCGGTTGACTGGATCATGAGGGAAAAAGCGTTCTAATTTCCGTTCCAGTTCAAACATCAATGGCTCAACCACATCAACAAAATGAACTTTAGTTGCCGCATTTCGCTTTAACAACAGCATCCCTAATAAACCATGATCA
Source organism: Aliikangiella coralliicola (assembly GCF_007004725.1). GTDB lineage: Bacteria > Pseudomonadota > Gammaproteobacteria > Enterobacterales > Kangiellaceae > Aliikangiella > Aliikangiella coralliicola. The sequence continues at coordinate 447,884 of NZ_ML660162.1, forward strand.
CAGCAGCAATCCCATATATGGTCATACTGTCGAATAATCATTTTATCGAGTTGTTGAAGTCGATAACCTATCTTCATTGAGGCTTAAATAAGGTAAATTTATTTTTGTCATGCTAACAAATTCGCCCCACAAAACAAACTCAGGTAAACTTTATAAGCGCTTCAAATCAGGCTCAACAAATTGCTTTCTAGCTTCTTTCGAATTAAACAATGACTCAGAGTAATAGGTGTACAAAAGCTCGTGCATGCTTCCGGTCAGCGTTTTATTTTGCTGAAGAAATTCGTCCAAGCTTTCAAAAGAATTAGCGGCAAGACGTCGGTGCATAATTCTCACGATAGCTTCAGTCATTGTATGGTGAAATTTTTCGGTAGCACCAAGACTGGTTGCATAGGCACTAATACCATTGGTTATTTTTGAAATTGCCTCTTCCAGAGAAAACTGGCGAAGGTAAAGCCAGGCAATGCGCAAATGGCCAAAATGACCAAATTCGGAAGGAGCAAGTGTTTTGCTCTCAAATTCATATAAAAACTGCTGATCCGATAAACTCATTTATTCACCCTCACCAACTTCGCCCAAACTACCAGCAGAGCCGGTAGTTTGAGCGCAGGAATACTAGAAAGTCAGAACTTTAAAGTATGAAGTGATAGTCGGGTCAACACTTTTGCGCTAAATCTATCGCTAAATCAATATATGCGTTAGTTCAGATTAAGGACTATCTATTATCGTCTGGTCAGTTTTTTTTCGTCAGATTGTTTTCTCGCTAACTGCGCCGCAATAAAACTGAGGGCAACGGCATTGGCGTGGGCAATTTCTTCCGGGTTTGAACCATAGTTATGTCCAGCCCCTTCCATAATATCCAGCAATACAGGTTGCTCACATCTTCGTTTTTGCTGAGCCGCCGCCACATATTTATAGCCGTGCATTGGCGTAGTTATATTGTCGTATTGGCCCACTCGAACTAAAGTTGCAGGCAAGCACTTACTTTTAGATAAACCATGATAAGGTGATTGTGATAGCAGCACTTCAAAGTCGTCCTTTAACGCGGGATCACCCAGTTCAGAAATCCAGAAACGAGCCTGACCGAATTCGACATACCGTATGAGATCCAGGATGGGAAAATCGATAATGGCGGCCGCATAAAGATCAGGGCGCTGCGCAACGGCACTGGCGGCCAGGGCGCCGGAAAAACTGCCACCGTTGGCAACTAACTGATGTTGACTGGTCAATCCCTTTTCAATTAACCATTCGCTCGAAGCCACATAGTCGTCGATCGCATTTTGCCGATTATGTTTAACACCGGCTTCATGCCAGGGCGTACCATACTCACCACCACCTCTAACGCCAGCCACAGCAAATATACCATCTCGCGCAAACCATTCCATTAAATGCGGCTGATACCAGGCGAAACTCACCCATCCAAATCCACCATAACCGTAAAGAAACAAAGGTTTCGGCTTTGATAAATCTAAATCTTTTCGATGAGCAATTACCACCGGCACCATTGCTCCATCGGTACTTTTCACGTATATCCGTTTGGCTGTTATTTGCATATCAAATGGTAATTCAGGCGCCGCCACCAGTGTCTGTTTCCCATTGCTGTCCACTCGATAAAAGCTAGAAGGTTGCCCAACACCGAGAAAACTATAATAGAAATCATCTGTCTCTGGGTCCCCTCTAAATCCGCCCCAAATTGAGCCGGACGCCGGTACATCGAACTGAAAAATTGACTTGCCGTTCAGATCAAATCCTTTAACAAAATAACCGCCAGCCTCCAGGTAAGTTAACGCGATACGTTCACCGAACATTCCTAGTGCATTGCCACCCACACGACTGTTGGCTGAAATCGGATTGGCAGATTCAGGAATAACCACCTGTTGCTTCCGTGGTTGCTTGATATCAAGCCTTACCACTTTACCGTTGACTGCTTCTTCGTCGGTGTAGAACCATAATTGATCGCCCTTGTTACCCAGGTAAAGTCGATTGGCAGTCAGTTTATCGAAAAGCGGCAACGCAGGAGACTTGGGGTGGTCCAGATCCATTAACATAATTCTGTTTTGTGCATCGCTGCCATTGCGTAAACTCACGACAAATCGATTCGAGTCGGTGAGCATGGCAGCACCTAAACTAAGTCGGGTTCGATCTTCCTTTTCATCGGGAACAAACACTGGTTGGAGGCTACGGTCTGACAGCTTGAATACTTCAATTCGGGCATTAACTGGTCTACGCTGCTTACCTTCGGCATCAAAGCGAGTTAATAAAAACTTTTTATTGAGCCGGCTCCAGGAAATCCCTGTCAGGCCCACGGTTATTCCTTCCGATATTTCAGACAACACTTTGCCAGAAGCCACGTCCATCACCAGTAATTGCCCCCAACGCTCGCCTATCTTACTCTGCAAAACGGCAATGTGTTTACCATCGGGACTTGGCCAATAACCGCTAATCTGCTCGGCCTGTTTTGAGGTTTCTGGTTTTTTAGTGAGTTTTTTTGCGGGCTTATTCAAGATATCTGGACCAGCAAGATGACGCGGTTTTCCGTCTTTGATCGATTCAACAAAAAGCGCCGCTGTCGAGGTACCCGACCATCCTTTAAGGTAAAACTTGTAATCTCCCCGAAAACTGAGCGCACCTATCGTATGGAAATTCGAGTAAGCCTGTATGTTACTTTTAATTTCGGCAATCGATTGATGATCGAGTAGCGACTCAGTGAGCTTGTTCTGCGCTTTTGCCCAGGCTACCGTTTGCTGAGATTCCAACTCTTCCAGCCAGCGATAGGGGTCCGCAACAGCCTGACCATGATAATCATCGATTTGATCTACCTGAGGAGAATCTGGATAGGATGACGTTGACCAATTGATGCTCTGATTACGAGATTTCGATGCGAGCTTTTGGACTTTAGAGGTGATAACTTTAGTATCACTCGCCAAGCTTATCGACGGTGACATCCATAAGAAAACAACGGTTAGAATGGCAATTTTTGTACAAACCAAGCGCCTGTTTAATCCAAAGTGGCCAATCAGGTTGATATTCATAAGTTTCCCCGTTGATGGAATTGGTTGAATATCATCCAGCATACTGATGAGCCGGTTTAAAGCTTGAATAAAGTCTGACAAAACACTCACTTTTATCTGATCAGGGTTTTACACGCCACTTTTCTTTGCTTAAATGGCCTATTATTAGCCTGTAGGATCGAAGATTATTTTTTACAACAGGCACCGAAAAGCAAGCCACAAACAACCCGTACAGACAGCCAAGTACCTTGAAACAGACTCAATCAGATAACAGCACGAACACCAAGCTAGACTTCATTACTGGCGACTGGGTGGTTCGAGTAACCGAACTACAATTAGAGCACCGCCAGTCTGGCCAGGTAACCTCGCTAGAACCTCGTTTAGCTTCGTTATTACTATCCTTATCGACTCGAAATGGCGGCTTAGTGACCAAAGACAAGCTGATTGAAGAAGTCTGGCAAGGTGGCGTTGTCTCTGATGACACAATTGCCCAGGCAGTGAGTCGGTTGCGTAAAGTGCTTGGTGATGATCCTAAACAGCCACGCTACGTCGAAACAGTCTGGAAAAAAGGCTACCGCTGGCTGGCTGAAATCAATGGTGAGCTGGCGGCGAATGTATCGACTCATTCATCTCAACGAGATAATCGACTGCCGATAGTATTGCTACTACTGGTAATTGTTTCGGTTGGAGCAATTATTTTTCCCGAAAAGCGAGACGAGAACCAAGACACTGAAAACATTCCACTGACTGCTCGCCCTCTTACCAGCGACCCAGGCATGGAATACAAAGGAAATCTCTCACCCGATGGAAGAAATGTGGTTTATGTAGCACGGTCATCAGCTAAAGACCATCCCAAACTAATGATCCAGGATATTCAGGGGCAAACCCTGCAAACATTAACTGAGGAGCATCTCGACCAGTCACCTTTGTTTTCCGCAGATGGTAAACGTGTCGCTTTTATGCGCTATAGCGCAGGTCGCCAGTGTGAAATTCAAGTTAAGGGACTAATCAGTGGACAGGTGACCAGCGCCGGGAGCTGCAATGGTTCGGCCTTTCCAGATTTGACCTGGTCTTCCGATGGCGAGAGCTTTGCGTTTAGCGCACAACCAGAGCAAGGTAAACCCCACGCCATTATCCTCGTGAAAAATGGTCAACGTACTCAGCTAACATCACCTCCTTCCGGTGCCTGGGGAGACTTCAATCCAACTTTTTCGCCGGCCGGTAATCAACTGGTTTTTACCCGCGCTTATACCGAGATGCAGCACGATTTATTTGTTATTCCTACCCACTCAGACGTAGCCAATCAATCTATCAAACTGGAAAAACAGTTAACGCGACAACGCTCCGGGATTATGGGCGCTAGCTGGACACCGAATGGCGAACAGTTGGTCTTGGCAACTCGGCGCGGCGTCAATTACCAGCTCAAGCTGATAACTTTAGCAACTGGTAAACTTGAAAGTGTGGCGCTGGCGCTTAACGAAGTGATCGAACCGCAAATCGCCGCCAACGGTGATATGGTTGCAACCGTTAGAAAGTTCGATACGGACATTACGCGAATTTCATTAGCTGCAAATACGTCTAAACCTGAAAACGCCGGCGCCAAAGAAATCCTGTTTAACTCAAATCACTGGGACTTGAGCCCGATGGTTTCACCCGACGGTAAACAGTTTGTATTTACTTCCGACCGAACCGGAGACTTTCAACTTTGGTTGGGCGATATTAATTCAGGCGCCACACGACCCTTAACCACTTTTACTAATCAGTATGTGGTTGCCCCAAGATTTTCCCGAGACAGCCAACGACTGGTTTTTGAAGTTCACGAAAACCAATTCAGCCAGATTTATACCTACAGTTTGCACGATGGTCTACTACTAAAACTCACCGATCATGAATCTCTTAACAGTGCTCCCAGTATTTCCAGCGATGGTCGATTTATTTATTTTGCCTCTGATCGAAGCGGAGAATGGCAAATTTGGCGTAAACCGATGGACGGTGGTTCTGCAGTTAAAATCACGGCTGACGGCGGCTATTTTGGCCAGGAAAGCGTTGACGGCAAACAACTTTATTTTAGCCGACGTAACCAATCAGGATTATGGGAGCTGGACTTGAATTCAGCTACACCTGCAGAAAAGAGCGCCACGCTATTCAATCGAAATCTTCACGCTGACGATTGGGCGGCGTTTACCGTGGTGGAACAGGGTATTGTTTATTTCAATCGTAGCGCGACCCGCTTTGGCGAAGTCCAACTGGCAAACTTTACCACCAAAGAAATTGAAACCCTCTATCAGGCGACAACCAATATACCGCGTTTTGACCCGGTGTTAGCTGTTGACGAAAAACTGAGCAATCTTTACCTGGTGGGTACTAGCCCACCAGAGAGTGATCTGGTGTTGGTGAAAAGTGCTTTTGCTGATTGATAAAGTCAGTCAAATAATCTCGCCGGCCCCTGATGTTCTAATGAAAGATTTCTTCCAGGCCAAGTATTACTTTTTCAACAATTTGATCAGCTTCAGCCTTTGATAGTACCAGCGGCGGAGAAAGTGCCAGCGAGTTTATCGAGGGTAATGGGCGAATAATTAATCCATAGCGATAGCAGGCCTCGGAAACCCTGGCAGCCATTTTGTGTTTAGGGTCCAGAAATCTTTTATTGGGCGCGTCATCCATTAACTGAATTGCCGCGAGTAGACCCTTACCTCGAATTTCACCGACATTCGGGTGTCCAGCCAAAGATGCATTCAGCTTTTCATGTAAGTAAGCACCAACTGCCGCCGCATTATCAACCAGATTTTCATTCGCCATGATATCAAGGACTTTGTTCGCCACAGCCGCGCCAATCGGGTGGCCCGAATAAGTATACCCATGTGAAAAACCGCCAAGCTCAGCTGATGCCTGACGTAGTACATCATGCACATCGGTAGAAACAAAAGCTGCTGACATCGGAAATACACCGGCGGTTAACCCTTTGGCGGTCGCCATTAAATCGGGCTGTATCTCATAGTGCTCGACCCCAAAGTTCTTGCCGGTTCGGCCAAATCCACAAACTACTTCATCGGCAATTAATAATATATCGTTTTCTCGACAAATTGACTCGACACCTTTCCAATACCCCTCCGGCGGTGTGATAACACCACCAGCCCCCATGATAGGCTCACCAATGAACGCGGCAATATTTTCAGCACCTTCCCGCGCGATCAACTCCCTCAATTGCGTATGCAACCTGGCAGTATATGCCTCAGCAGATTCATCACTTTTAGCTTCAGCATAATAAAATGGGCACTCAGTATGCACAGCAAAATCCAACGGGAGATTGAATGAACGATGAAAGCCCTTCAGCCCGGTCAGGCTAGCGGTTGAAATAGAAGTACCGTGGTAAGCTTGCCAACGAGAAATGATTTTCCGCTTTTCTGGTTTGCCGCGCATAATATGATATTGCCAGGCTATTTTAACTAGCGTGTCATTCGCGTCGGAGCCTGAACATCCAAAAAAGACATGAGTTAAATTTTCCGGGGCCATTGCCACCAGACGTGCCGCCAATTCTTCTTGCGCCTGGTTGGTATGACCGTTAAATGTGTGAAAGTAATCTAGCGAACGCGCGGCGTTACTTAATGTTTCAGCAATTTCCGTCCGACCGTGGCCAATATTCGAGCACCATAGACCCGCAATTCCGTCGATTAACTGATTGCCTTCTTGATCTTTGATGTGGATCCCCTTCGCATCATTCATCAAACGTGCCCCATTTTGTTCCAAAGCCACAATTGAGGTTGCCGGGTGCAGAATATTCGGTTGTTGTTGTTGAGTGATATCAGTGGAACTCATTTGACTCTTCCTGGTTAAATTTTCAATAAATTACAATTGCTTATCAAACCATAATTTAAACGAAATGGGTGGTTAAAGATAAACAGATCTACGACATCAAATTTGGTATATTGAAAAAATACCGCAGAAAATTCGGAGCATTCTACCCATGAGCCTCGATCGGCGAGATTTGCAGATCCTTAAACTGCTGCAAAAAGACGGACGTATCAGTAATCAAGAATTGGCCGACAAAATTGCATTGTCGCCTAGCGCATGTCTGGCACGCGTAAAAAAACTCGAACAACAAGGATTTATCGAAGGCTACCGCACCAAAATTATCCTCGAGAAACTAGGTCCGGTGTTAATGGCTTTTATGGAAGTCACCCTGGGCAATCATTTTCCAGAAGATTTTAAAAAGTTTGACGGTTTTATCAAGGAAATCGACGAAGTCGTTGAAAGCTTTGTGGTCGGCTCAAATTTTGATTATCTATTACAGGTTGTGGTGTCTGATATGACTGAATTGCGCAATCTTTCTAATCGGATCCTTGAATCTAAATTGGGTGTAGTAAAACTTAATACCTTTCCAGTTATCGAGAGAAACAAGTCTTTTAGTGGCTACCCTCTCGAAAAACTGGCAAGAAACTGAGGCTTTTTATCCCAAACTCAGGTTCTCTATTGTGGGATCAGCGTTAATGTCAACACTCCGGAATAACTCCCTGCCTCAGCAGCCTGTAATGCGCTTTCTTCAATCACTACTTCAACATTGGCATCTCTGGCACCGGTGCATATGTAACCGCCGCCCCCAATGGGTGTAAAACTATTAGGTGGATTAGTTAAGTTATCAACTTGAACGCCGGCAAACAATTCAAAGTTACCAGCGGTTCCTGTGGTATCGTTCCAGAATACTCGATAAGCAAGCTCGTTCGAGCCGTTTGACAAAATAAAATCGTTACCGACACCCTGCCCGTCAGCACGGATGATGTACTGAGAGGTTCCCGTTGTGCCAATACACAAATCGTCGTTATCTCTCAGCTCGCCGGTGCCGGACCAGTTTCCAAAATTGAAGTCACGCAGGTCAACGATAACGCCGGCCACACCAAGCGCTAAAGTAATATCGATATTACCAGTGGATGAACTCGATAATTCTCCATCAACCGCTGCGCCGGCTTTAAAAGCAATCAGTGACGCCAGAGTTGTCATCGCTAATTGTTTTATTTTCGTTTTTTTGATCTGATTAATATTCACTTGTTCGAACTGCCTATTCCCAAAAACTGAAACAATGACTGCTTTTAATTATCGCGCTTTTATTTTTGATAAAATATTTTATTAAGCAAATAAATTCCGTGGTTCTCCAGCCCTGGTTAATTCGATAGCAAAGGTGTCGTTTATGATCTCAATCGACCACCACCAATCCAAAAATCGCAAAAAGAGTTAGAAGTCACCGTGCCATGTTATTTAAAGGTTGTGTAATTTACAACCAGCAGCGGCACTTTTTAACACAATAACTGATAATAATTTGATATTTTTAGCTTTTTAGCAGCATTTTGCTTAGCAAATTTGCGTTAATCAGCAGTTCAGCTTAATTAACCTCAGCTGTGCATAAGAAGAGTCATTGAAGGTCAATATTGGTAAGCATTAACACCAAAAAACAAGTCTTAAGGACAATTGGGTCACTCAATGTGAAGCCAGTGCAGCGATTTGAGTGGTTAGCAAGGCGAGTTTGTGCAGTAATAGCAAACTATTAAAAACAAGCTCAACGAAGAAAACCGCTCAAAGCGCTGCATTGGCTGGCTCTTCTTATGCGCAGCTGAGGTTATTTATCACAGGTAACTTAACCAGGCTTTGCGCCGCTCGTTATTGCGATTTTCCCACTTATATTCACCAAATTTTTTACATGGAACATAAAGCAGCAGAATCACTGCAAGCCAGGCGCCATAGACCAACATTAAGCTCGGTTCATAACCACCAGGCCACGCTGACGGTCCCTGGATAAAATTGACCGCTTGATCATAACGAAAATAAGTATAAATGTGGGCTGCAGAATTAATTAAAGGGACATGTAAAATGTAGAAAAACATTGGGACTTTGCCAAAGTTTTGAAACCAACGGAATAGAAAGAAATACGAACTATTTGCTTTTAAATTTTCGAGCAATGCTAGCAAAATAAAACACGGTCCTAATGTCATGCAGAGAAATTGCAGTGACGGCGGATATTTTGTGGTATTTAATACAGACAAAATATAATGGTCGTGTTCGGGCGTAGAACTCCAGGTTGTTGGATCACCATAGCCAATCAAAGTTCGAAGCAACACAAATAGTACAATCAATAACGTACCAATGATCAGGAACATTCGTTGCCTGTCCAATTGAGGTCTTAAATACATCGCTCCCACGGTATAACCTAACGCCATCACCGCGAACCAGGGAATAATAGGATATCCAATAAAAAGCCCAAATCCATCAGCACCGAGAGGCACCCATTTTTGGTGATGTAACAGCGCCCAAACCCAGTCGACGCTTCCCATCAGACTCGACATCGCTTTATCGTCCAACGCATTATGCAATCCAATAGCCAATAGCGAAATCACGAATATCCATTTCTGCGGTAGATAAATCAGACCCGCAAGAATTATCATGGATATACCTATAGCCCAGATAACCTGGAAAATAATGAACTGGTAAGCAAACTGCCAGGAAACATTGATAATGATAATTTCGACAAATACCAGCCACAATCCGCGTGTTAACAAAAAATTTCTCAACGCCGACTTTGAATTGATTTTTTGACCATAAAGATAGGCACTTATTCCCGAAAGAAAAATAAACAAGGGAGCACAATAATGGGTGATCCAACGGGTAAAAAACCATCCCGCGTCAGATTGAGTTAAATCGGTCGGATCGAAACTGGTAGGCCCCCAAAAATCTCTAGTATGATCCAGGGCCATTAGAACAATAATAATACCACGTAGAATATCGATTGATTTGAGGCGATGTTTTATTTCACTCATCTCAGTCATTCCGCTAACCTGTTTTATTTTAAATTGTTCTAATATACCCCAACTTCTTTACTTTTTTATCTGCTATTACGATAAGAGATAAAATACAACTATTATCTCAAAATTTAATTGAGCCAAAAACTAGAATAGAGTTTGGTTCTAGAGATAGTGATAAGGAATGGAAATTCTTAACCTGACATCAGACGGGCTATGCAAGTTCCATATTTTTCAACGCACCGATCAAATTCGCGAGAGTCACAGGTTTTGCCAAATGATAATCCATTCCCGCCTCATAAACTGCGGTCTTATGTTCCTGCATGGTATGAGCTGTTAACGCAATAATCGTCGTTGCAGATTGATTTGACTGTGCTTCATACTGGCGAATGATTCGAGTTGATTCAAACCCATCCATTTCAGGCATTTCGCAATCCATAAAAATCACGTCGAAGGCCTCGTTAACCGATTTAACCGCCTCCACAGCCATCACGCCGTTTTCTACAATGACCGCATCGATTCCCAGCTTTTCTAGCATGCTTTTAATAACTGTCTGGTTGATAGCATTATCTTCTGCTACCAGAATTTTCAAATGGTTTAAATCGGGCAGCTCTCGTAGTTCTTTTTCGATTCCCTTATTTGGGCTACCGCTTAAGTCTCGCTCTTCATATTGACCAAATTCAGAATATTCAGAGCGGGAGAAGCTTAATATCGGCTGCTCAAGAACATATTTTATCTCTGCAAAGTTAATAGGGTTTCTCAATGACAGATTTTGAATCTTTAGAAAAACTTGAGTTAAGTTTTCACGCTCAAAAAAGGTACCAAACAAGATTAATTTAACCTGCATAGACTCTATAAGCTGCGTGAAAATCTCAATACTTTCACTCGATAACTTACCTAGTATTTCTCGATCGACAACGACACATTCAAAAGCTTTAAATTGTTCTTTCATCCAATCTTCTGCAAGCTCATTTCCCTCAATATGTTTTTGACGATTCACCACAACGTGAAAATGAGACATATAACTTTTCAGATTTTCGTAGAAAATCAAGTTATCGCTAATCAACAATATATTTTTTTTCTCAGAAGAGTTTTCGCTATTTAGTTGTGATTTACTCTTCGGCTGATTGTCAGCAACTTTTAACTTTGCGGTAAACCAGAAGTCAGCCCCTTGCTCCGGTTGGCTGTCAACACCTATCTCACCGTGCATTAGCTGTACCAATTGTTTGCTGATTGCGAGCCCCAGACCAGTTCCACCGTATTTTCGTGTTGTAGAACTATCACTTTGATTAAATGAGTCAAATAGCTTTTCCTGCGCCTCTTCAGAGATACCAATGCCAGTATCTCTGACAGAAAAACGCAGCTTAACCTCCTTTTTAGAATAGGCTTCAACTAATTCGATATTGAGCGCAACAGTTCCTCCTTCGGTAAATTTAAATGCATTGCCCAATAGATTAATAAGAAGTTGAGTGAGTCGGGTGGGATCGCCGACTAACAAAGCAGGAACTGCCGGTGACAAATTTCCTATAAAACAAATCGATTTTTCGTTGGCCGTCACTTCAAATAGATTGGTACAGTCTTCGATAAGGTGATGAAGAGAAAAATCAACCGACTCTAACTGCATTTTTCCTGCCTCTATTTTCGAGTAATCCAGGACATCGTTGATAATATTAAGAAGTGTTTTTCCAGAGCGAGAAATGATATCAACATAGTGGCGCTGAGTATCCTGCAACTTGGTTGCTCTAAGCAATTCTACCATTCCAATGACACCATTCATTGGTGTTCTAATTTCATGGCTCATGGTAGCAAGAAATTGGCTTTTAGCTCTATTAGCAGCTTCAGCTAAACTCTTTTGTTTCTCAATTCTTTTACTTTCGCGCTTTTCTGCCGCAAGCATCTGTTGATGCATTTTATTATTATGTAACGCGATAGCAGTATAGTTAGCTATTGACTGCAACATATCAACGTGATGCGTTTCATATTGATTACGTAGGCAACTCTGCGTGCCCATAATGCCCAGCACTTTTTCATTCATCATGATCGGCACATAAAGCATCGACTTCGGCATTTTCGGTTTAGTGTTGTCTTCCAATTCATAACTACTTTCCTCAAGATCGTTATGAACATAACCTTTGATATATTTTTTTCCCTCAGTTTCGATATCGTTAATTAATACCGGCTTGCGTTTGTCGATACACCACACAGGTAGCAATTTTTTGTTCGTCATATCTCTTTTATAAGGTTTATACCTTTTATCAAATGAGACACAAAAATCATAAACAATTTCCTGATTATCTTCAGAACAGATACCGATACCAAAATGATCCGCCGACATAAAAGATTTTATGTTGTTATAAACCGTCTCCATGGTGTGTTCAAAATCAAAACCAGAAGTAATTTTTTGGCCGGCTTCAGCCACCGCCAATATAATACTGGTCTTACTACCAACTTCAGCCTCCAGACTAATCTGCTGTTTTTTCAAACTGACTATTCGAAAACGATGAAGCGCTAGTGCCAATGCAAAAACGATGGACAAAACCAGCAGGTAAAACCACCAGGTTTCATAATAATAAGGCTCAATTGAAAATGACAAAGGCGCTGATTCTTTTCCCCACACCCCGGAATCATTTTTGCCTTTGACTACAAACTGATAGCGGCCATGGGGAAGGTTTGTATATGAAACCTGGCGGCGAGTTGGATCTTCCAGCAATTTCCAGTCATTATCATAACCAATCAACTTATAGCTAAGTTGAATGTTATGAGAGTTAACAAAGCTAAGCGTTGTAAAGCGGATTTCCAGATCACGATAATCATTATTAATCAAAAAGTTTTTATCAGGCCTCACTTCGTCCCACTTTTGATTAATGTTAATAGACTCAACCAAAGAGCCGGGTGCGCCAATATCTTTAGAGAGGTCGAGTGTATCAATATTAATGACACCGGTTCGCGAAGGCAGTGTAATCACATCATTGTAAAAAAATCCTTTGGAAGTCCCGGCGCCGGTACAACAGTCTGATTTTTCAGCGCCTAACACCCTGCCAGTATCTTCCAGCACATGGTCAACTTGTAAACGCGATATGCTTCCTTCTTTAAATGCGCGCAATTGCTCGTAAGGAAATCGATATAACCCATCAAACGAAGAAACCCACACAAACTCATTTTTATCTCGAACAATAAAAAAAGCGCCTGGCGTCGGTAGTCCAGCAGACTCTGGTCCAAAATGAACCCATTCGTCATTGATATGATGGACAAGTCCTGATGCAGTTGTCCCGATTAAAAAAGATCCATCGAGATTCTCATATATCGTCGTAATATCAAACAACTCATCAACTTCTTTTAACGGAAAAAGCTTTACTAGCCTGTTATTTTTAAGTTCATAGACGCCGGTTGCGCCGCCGATTAAAATTTTATTTTTGGATGACTTCATTACAAAACGAAGTGAGACGTCTGCGCCGGAATTATCTTGAGAATAAAGTATTGTTTGTTGGTTTTTGGTATAAAATAACCCGGAGTCGGTTGCGAAATAATATTCATTTGGGGCAATTCGTAAAATACCTCGGATATGACTGTAAGCGAGCGGTTCGAACTCGGGGGGCGAGAAAATTTTGTCATCTTTAAAAATTGCAACACCGGCTCGAGTACCTAACAACAAGCCTTCCGGTGTCAGTAATTGACTGTAAACCACTGGGTGAGGAAGTTCTTCTCCGGCGACAGTTAACTCAAACTGCCCGTTTTTAAAAGTGTCCAACCCATTATTCGTTCCCACATAAATCTTGTCAGAATCCCGTTGTACCGACCAGACAATTGGTTCGGTTAGCCCCGACTCTACCCCATAATTATTAGTAATTGCTTTGGTTAGCTTAGCCACACCGTGAACATAACTTCCTAGCCAGATGTTATTTTCGTGGTCGCTATACATCGATAGTATGACTTGAAATGCTTTCGGATGATCATTGGAAACAAATTCAACAATCTGACCTTCTTTCATTCGGAATAATCCGACATTAGCGCCAATCCATAAGATGTTATCTGCGTCTTCTAGCATTGAGGTAACTGGCGTACTAAGCAACACCGGGTGCTGCTCAAATTTTTCTATACTTTGATCCTGAAAATAATATAGTCCTTCGGTAGTGCCAAACCAGAGTCTATCGTGATGCCGATAAATATGTTCAACACGAACATGTTTTTGATTTTCAGGTAACCGAAAAGTTACTGGTTTGGAATTAATAATCCGGGTCACTTTTCCGATGCCGCCAATCCATAACTCATCATTATCCGTATACAGACCGAACCCGGCATCCTTTGGCAAGCTAGCATTTTTTTTAATCGTACTATCAACAACTTCAAAGGTACCATTAAGGGTCGTTATAATTATTTTGCCCGACTCTAGTTGGATAATATTCTGAATTTTCGGATCGGTCAGTAGTCCGTCGAGTGAGCTATCCCAATCAGAAATTACTTTAAAAGAACGGTTTGAATAAACCAGCAGGTCATTGGTTGTACCAATCCACATATTTCCCTGTTCATCAGTGAAGAGCTTTTGAACATTAGCGCCAAGTTGGGTGAATTCTTTTTGAGTAAAAGTTTTAAAGCGCACACCGTCAAACCGGGTCAGCCCGAATTGCGAGCCAATCCAGATATAACCGTCTGCATCTTGTGTAATCGATTTAGCGACAACCTGAAGCAAGCCGTCTTCAACTGACCACTGGTTTTGAATATATTGATGAAATTTTTTATCCGGTTCAGAAGTATTTAAAGATCGAGTATTTAAAGACTGGCCATGTGCAGATAAAGCATTTGCGGACAGGCAAGCTATCATAAATACCCAGACCACTATAAACGAGCACTTCATTCAACAACCCCAGCGCTGTCTCTCAAATATGCTCCTTATTGATAATCAGCACGATACATTCAGACAGCCTCATTCTTAACAAAAATACAGGCTCAAGAAAAAAGCGAATTTTCGTCGCTTAAATTAGAAAAACTCTTGTAAAGGTATAGCACAAGGTCGCCAAAATAGTGAATAATGTTGTTATTATGATGCTAAATTCAATTGCTCTGCGTCGCTGTCATTTAACCCAATCTTATCCACAAGCTGATTAAGTCCGTGCCATGCTTTATCGTATACTTGCAGACATAGTAGTTATAATACATTTGTTTTTTATACTATTTGTATTATTTGGCGGCCTTTTGGTGCTATGGCGAAGGTGGCTCTGTTTCATTCATCTACCTGCATTTTTATGGGGTGTTTTGCTAGAGTTTAACGGATGGATCTGCCCACTCACACCTTTGGAAAACATGCTAAGAATCAGTGGCAACAGTGCCGGTTATAGCGGCGGCTTTGTCGAGTTTTATGTGCTACCAGTCATCTATCCCACAGGTCTGACACATGATATTCAATTACTATTAGGCGCATTCACTTTATTGGTTAACGGTGGCATTTATGCTTATGTTATTCGCCATTATGCTGTTCGTAGAAAACATGAATAAAGAGTAAGACGACCTGCTGCAATATTGACAATTATTAAGGAAAACATCCATCACTATTAATTAGAAAGCCTTATCAATTCCATCAAGTTTTATCACACCAGCAAAGCAAGTATCCGCGTGCAACTTATACACTTTATTCATAGAACTTAAACGATTTCTGTCTTACTATAGTCACCCAGTTAACCCTGATGTTTTCGGGTTATAACTCTTTAGCGAATTATGAAATGAAATCACGTTCAAAACACCCAAAACTTGAAGCGCTATTCAATGCTCTGCAACAGGACGAACCAGTATCTGTGTTGAAAAGTCTGCTTCATGAAACTTCAGAGTGCTTTTTTGATTATGACCTACAGCTACGAGAGTTAGACGAATTACGCAAAGCCTATGTCACCCTGGAAACACTACTTGATACGACCAAAGAGGCCGTTTTCAGTTTTAAACCCGGTGGTGATTTTGATCGGATGAATTCTGCCGGTGCCAAACTAATCAAACTTGAAAATTTACCCGTTGAAACTATAACCGCGGAAGACACGCTACCAGCTTTACTCAGCTTGTTGGCAAAGCCCGATCAATTTCTGCTTGAACTTGATCGGATTGCGTCGGACAACACGGCAATTTTGCGAGGTTTTACGCCTTTTAAAGATGGTAGAGAATTTGAGTATTACAGTTTGCCTAAATTGCGTCATGGCGAATACCTGGGTCGAGTTTGGTGTTTACGTGATATCACTGAAATACGCCGCAAAGATGCATTAATCGAACACCAAGCTTATCACGATAATCTGACTGACCTGCCTAATCGAACTTTAATGTTGGCCTCCCTTGAACATGCGATATCTTTAGCCAAAAGGCAGAATAAACGCGTAGCGGTTTTGTTTATCGACCTGGACGATTTTAAGAAAATCAACGATGCCGCCGGCCATAAACAAGGTGATAACTTTCTTATTGCTGTCGCTAACCGAATAAAAAGTTGTGTGAGGGAGAGTGATACATTTGGACGAATTGGTGGTGATGAATTTTTGATTGTCGTTGAAGATCTTTACGATACGAGTGGCGCAGACGAAACTTATCGCCGGATTCTTGACAACTTCAAACAGCCGCTCAATGTCGGCAAATACAGCTATTATGTGTCATGTAGTATTGGTATCAGTCAATATCCACAAGATAACATGGATCCCGCAGGCCTTGTGAGGCAGGCCGACATGGCGATGTATGAAGCCAAGCGTAAGGGAAAAAACACCTACTGCTACTATCATCCAAAAATGGAAAAACAGGCGCTAAATCGATTAGAAATTGAAAATGCGTTGCGTCACGGACTGAACACCTCACAACTATTTCTGGAGTATCAACCTGAAGTCGATTTACGCAACAATCGTATGGTTGGCGTGGAGGCGCTGCTCCGCTGGCAATTACCTGATGGAACCAAGAAGTCGCCAGAGGAGTTTATTCCCATCGCTGAAAAATCCGCATTAATCGGTGTGCTTACCAAATTCGTGTTATCAGAAGTTTGCATTAGTATTCGAAGTTGGCGAGGCACCCCGCTTCAGGGGATTCCAATCTCCGTCAATCTATCGGGCAAAGACCTGCAGTCACCAACATTTTCCGCCGAAGTCATTGCCATCCTAAACAACTACAACGTCCCAGGCGATCAACTGATTTTTGAAATCACTGAATCGATTTTTCTAGAAGGCATTAGCAATATTTCTCAGGTAGTCAACGATTTGAGAACTTACGGCATCAGATTCGCTATCGATGATTTCGGGACCGGATATTCTTCTTTTAGATACCTTCAGCTGATTGAAATTGATTTCATTAAAATCGATAAAAGCTTTATTCGTCACGTTGACAGCAACCCCCAGCAAGCGGCAATCGCAAAAAGTATTATTGATATCGGAGTCAACCTGGAAGTTTCACTCATAGCCGAGGGAATCGAAACAGAAACAGAACTGGATTTTATTAAGTCAACCAAGTGTTATATCGTCCAGGGTAATCTTATCGCGCCGCCGAAGACACCAGCGGATATATTGAAGATGAACTTTTTAGACAAGCTTAATTAAGTGCCATGTGAATTGACGCACAGATAGCACTAACTAACCTCATCTCGGAATAAGCGCTGAGGTTAACTAATTTCTGCTTATCAACCAAATCTATCTGCTAGAAAATTAATCATCGCGTTGACTTTTGGCGACAACAATTGGCGATGTGGATAAACCGCGTAGATGCCAAATTCTCGTTTTTCATAATCGTCTAACAATTCAACTAATTTTCCGCTCTCAATCTGGCGTTCACAACAAAAATAAGGGAGTCTCGCTATGCCGATTCCCTTTAGCGCCATAGCAAGCTCTAATTCAGCACTATTACAAATGACACGGGAATTGACCGATACGCTAATTAATTGGGAGTTGTGTGTAAATTCCCACTGAGTCGTCGAATTATGTAGTGAAAAGCTAATACATTGATGCTCGCTGATTGCTTGCGGTTCTTGTGGCTTGCCATGAATTTTTAGGTATTCAGGTGAAGCGACAACAACACCTTTCGATTGCATAAACTTTCTCGCGATAAGGTTTGAATCTTTCAGTTTGCCTATCCGAATAGCCATATCAAATCCTTCCGCGACTAAATCAACAAGTCGTTCATTGAATTCTACTTCAAGTTGAACATCGGGATATTGCAGCAAAAAATCCGGTAGCGCGTCAGTCAGGTGAGCCATTCCAAAACTATAGGGTGCGCTGAGCTTTAATAATCCCCGAGGATGCTCCTGTTGGCGATTTATCGCAGTTTCAGCGTCTTCAGCATCAATAACTATTTGACGACAGCGTTGGTAGTAGGTCTTACCTTCGTCAGTAAGGCTTAAATTTCGGGTAGTTCGATTAAGTAATCTTGTCCCCAAACGCTCTTCCAGCTTATTAACCTCCTTACTAATATACGACGCCGAATGCCCCAACTTCTCAGCAGCATTAGAAAAGCTATTACTTTCAACGACTTGCACGAAGGTCACAATACCATCTAACAATTTATTCTTAGTCATATGGAAATAATCTATTTCTGAAATACATATTAATCTTTATTTGGAATTAATTTAACCTATTTTAGCTGACATTAAAAATAACCAATTTGATTAAAGCGAACTCAACTTAACCAATAAACACTTCGGAGGCACTATGCAAGTAACAACTCGGGTAATCATTTGTATGGGCGCTATTTTTTCGCTTGCTCCTTTCGCAATCGATATGTACCTGCCAGCTTTGCCTGCAATGGCCACCGCTCTATCAACCGATATCAATCATGTTGAAGCCTCAGTAGCCATCTTCTTATTAGGTTATGCAGTCAGTCAGATATTTCTTGGACCCCTGTCAGATTCTATCGGTCGCCGGCCCGTATTATTAGCCGGTCTGGTCTTATTTAGTGTTAGTAGTTATTTATGCGGAATTGCGGAAACACCGACGACCCTTTATTTCTATCGTTTCTTGCAAGCACTGGGTGGAGGATCTTCCGTTGTCGTCTTTGCGCTCATCAACGATCGATTTGAGGAAAAACAAAGTGCTGTGATTATATCCTACATTATGAGCGTGGTTGTGATCGCTCCGCTGATAGCGCCGATTATCGGTGGTGAAATCCTGATCCGATATGGTTGGGAATGGATATTTTATGGACTGGCCGGCTATGCCACATTGGTGTTAATCGCGGCAAAGTTAATTGTCAGAGAAAAATCGAAGAAAAAACATGCAAGCGATCACACAAACAACACCAGTAAGCAATCATTGACCGCATCAATCGGCAGTTTATTTCGCTCTTATTTACCGATTATTCGTCATGGTTACGTGATGTCGCATGTACTCTCCGGCTCATTCGCGTTTGTCGCAGGCTCCCCCTTTGTTTACATCGAGTATTTTGGTGTTCAGGAAAACCATTATGGTTACCTGGTCGCACTCAATGCAGTCGCAATGATTGGCGTTAACTTAGTCAACGCAAAAGTGCTTCAATCTATTCCACCGACCAAAAAAGTCGTCGTTGGTTCATTTGCCATCGGCTTAGTCAGTCTCTGTTTAATACTAGTTAATCAGCTTTCTCTCGGGCTTTGGTCACTGGTCGGAATTATTGTCACTTATGTCGGTCTTCTCGGCTTAATCGCTGCTAATGCGATTGCCGGCGCAATGGCAAAATTTAAACAGGACGGCGGAACTGTCTCAGCACTATATGGCGTATTTCAATTCGGTCTGGGTGCAGTGTCAAGCGCACTTGTCAGCGGATTCCACAGCGTTGACGCAACCGTTATGACCAGTGTTATGGCTTGCTGTGGACTACTCGCGCTTTGCAGCGGTTTCTGGCTGTACCGCATGACCAGAACACAGTCTGACAACAAAGCGGAAAAACTTTCTCTTAACTAAATCACTTTATTTCAAAATATTAACCGAAATACATTTAAATTATTCGAGGAAACAACCATGTTAAATCTTAAAAAAATCGATCACGTTGGCATTCGTGTTAAAGATAAAAATGTGTCAATCAAGTTTTACGAAAGTCTGGGATATGAGTTTAAATTTGACGGTGGCTTTGAACACGGCCACCCGGTCATTATGCTTCACCCCAGCGGATTAGTATTAAATCTCTTAGGCCCGGCAACCAATGCAATCGACAACAATATCTTAATGGACGTTGATGAAAAATACTCGGGCTACACTCATGTCGCCATTGAAATCGAATCGATAGAACAGGCCAAAGCACTAATGGAAGAACTCAATATTGAAATTACCGGCCGTCACCAATTTAAAGGGATCAATACTATTTTTATTCGTGATCCAGACCGTAACGTGATCGAACTGGTTGAACATTCAGGCGAGAATTTTTTTGCTGACACCAATTCAAAACACCACCATTGATAAACGCAGAGCCATTGAATATTTAAATTGATTAATAACCCAATTAAACAGGAATTCCAATGAAAAACTTCTTAAAAAAAATCACTCGTTTCACAACGGTAATATTAGTTGTACTTGGCTCGCTAAATGCCAGTGCTTCCAGTCATCAAACGACTGATTCTGTCAACATCAAAACCATTAACGGCGTCGCGACCTATCCCAAAGGTTATCAAGGCACCCCAATTAGAGATGCAAAGGAAGATCCTTTTATTTCCCCTTCTAACTCTGCCCTGATTCTAATTGATTATCAGCCACATATTTTAATGGGTGTGAAAAACATTGATCATAAAGATCTGATCAATAATACCAAAGGACTTATCAAATCAGCGGTCCACTTTAACATTCCGATTATATTTTCTCATGTCGGTGTTGGCTTAAAAGGTTCCCAACCTTTTTTGAAAGAATTAACAGAGTTAGCACCAAACGCCATCATAATCGACAGAACCAATGTGAATGCCTGGGAAGAAAAAGAGTTCGTCGATGCAGTGAATGGCTTAGGTAGAAAAAAGTTGATTATGGGTGGCCTGTGGACAGATGTTTGTTTAGCTTACCCTGCAATAGAAGCTTCTAACGCCGGGTATGAAGTCTACGTGCCGGAAGATACCGTTGGTAGTATTACGCAACTTTCACATGAAAATGGAATGAAGCGAATGCTCAAAGCAGGAGTGACGCCGTTAACCTGGAATGTCGTGCTCGCTGAACTACAACGGGATCATGCTCGTACAAAAACTGAAGGTGAAACCACACGAATCTTTCTGGAATTTCTTTTCAAAATGGATCCGGACAAAGGCTGGAAATAGAGGAAACAGGAGTATTAAGCATAGAGATGTTCGGGTGGCTCGTTAAATTAACGAGCCACCCGAGCTGAGTTCTCCAGACACTCTGACATATTGCCTGCCAATTCTTACCCCCAAAATGATTAATACAGATCGCTTCTCACCTCTCTAAAAACGATAATCTTTCCAGAAACCAAATCAAATATTTCACCATGAGATTTATCTTATGTCTTTGAATATATAAACCTGTTTTTGTTAAAAATTTCAGTTAGTATAAGTATAGATTATGTGATCAAGCGCTGTAGATGATCTAAATAATATTGGCTCATTCCTTGTTCACCAAGGCCTGTTTATCATTGGCGGCAATTAAAAATGATTAATAGAAAACGTAATCATCAACCCGAAAACTCCGTAACCAAATTACTGGTTGAATTAAGCCAGGGAAACAAGCAAGCCTATGAGCAACTGTTTCCGATTGTTTATAGCGATTTGCGCCAGCGAGCAAAACAACAAAGATACAATTGGTATAATCAGCACACACTGAATACTTCAGCGTTAATTAATGAAACCTATTTAAAGCTGGTTGAAAATAATAAAGTCGACTGGCAGTGTCGTTCACATTTTCTCACTGCCGCCGCCAAAGCAATGCGCCACATTTTGATCGATCATGCCAGGCAAAGATCGGCCTTGAAAAGAGGTGGCGAAGATCAACACATTGCAATCGACGAAGTGATTAATGAATTGCATATTGAAGAAAAGCATATTGAAGATCTCTTATCTCTGGATAAAGCATTAAGAAAACTCGCACAAATCAGTAAGCGAGAAAGTCAGATTGTTGAGTGTCGAGTTTTCGCTGGTATGAGCTTAGGAGAAACCTCAGCGGCTTTGGGGATCTCAAAAGCAACTGTTAAACGGGATTGGACTATCGCGCAAGCATGGTTATTACGAGAAATGGAGTGCTAACTCTGGCCTATGATTGAAAAAGCACACCATGAACTGGTTAAAGATATATTTTATCAAGCTTGTCAATTATCAAAATCACAGCAACACACCTTTGTTGAAGAGCAATGCAAAGGAAATTCAGAATTAATTACTGAAGTTAACACTTTACTTTCTTCTTACCAAAAGTCAGCCGGATTTTTTAGCGATTTAGCAAAAGGCATTCTAGGTACAGAACTTCATGAAGATGATGATAATGTCGAAGATTTAAATCCAGATCCTTATAATATTATTGGCAAACAAATCAATCATTATTCGATACTTTCCAAACTAGGCGATGGCGGGATGGGTGTGATTTATCAAGCCAGAGATAATCGCCTTAATCGCGTCGTCGCATTAAAATTTCTTCCTCCTTCTTTAAATAACGATCTTCAAGCAACAAAACGATTTCGGCGAGAGGCAATCACGGCGTCCAGTATTGATCACACTAACGTGGGGACTATCTACAGTGTTGAAGAAACACCGCAAGGCCACCCGTTTATTTCCATGGCTTACTACCAGGGAGATACGATTGAAACAAAGTTATATGATGGTAAGCTCTCCATTCAGCAATCACTGGATATCATGTGTCAGGTTGCGCTAGGTCTTGCCGCCGCTCATAAAAAAGATATCGTTCATCGAGACATTAAACCAGCGAATATTATTCTTCTAAATGAGCAAACGCTTAAAGAAAGCGAGCTATTTTCATCAAGCACTAAAGATCCTGCGGTCAAACTCGATACAAACAAACCGATGCAGTCAGACAGCCATACTGTCAAAATTCTGGATTTTGGATTAGCCAAAATTCGCGATGAAAAACTCACTCAAACGGGTATTAAGATTGGCACGCTGGGTTATATGAGCCCCGAGCACATCAAAGGCGAAGCGCTAGACGCTAGAAGCGATATTTGGTCTCTCGGTATCCTATTCTTTGAGTTACTGTCAGGCCAAAGACCATTTACCGGTACTAACGAACAATCGCTAATGTTTGCTTTGTTAAATGACGAGCCAGACCTTTCGGTATTGGAAGTCCCGTTAGAAATAAAAAAAATAGTCCATCGATGCCTACAAAAAAATCCGGGTGACCGTTATCAATCTGCCGAGGAGCTGCGGATAGCGCTTAATGATATACAAACAAAAATACAAAAAAACACTCTTTCAAAGTACCCAGGGATCTTAGAAAAAATACTATTCTTGCGAAAAATACAAAAGTTACGAGTGGCGGGGCTATCAGCGATAATCATGATCATGGTAGGAGCTTACTATTTACAACCCTATACCATCATCCCAAATAGCAACATAGCTGAAAACACAGAAATTGAGTTACCTGCCCAAAAACGTATTGCAGTCTTTGCCTTACAGACTAATTTAAATGACTTTCAAACGGGACTGATAGAGCAATTAACGCAAACGCTGCTATCGCTTGGCAACAACTATCAAGACATCTGGGTTGTACCTCATCAAAAAGTTCAAGATTATCAGTTAACCAAATTAGAACAAGCGAACAAAACTTTTGGCGTAAACTTGATCATTGATGTCAACTTGTCATCACAAAATGAAAAAAACTCCATTCAATTGAATCTTATCGACTCTGCTACACTGGCCTCGCTAAAAAAAATTGAAATCGAACAAAGCACTACCAATATCGCTAGCCTACACGCCGCTATTAACGCTAATTTGTTACAACTACTTGACCTGACGAACTCTCCAAAACTAGTACAAAAACTTACCAGTATCGGCACATCAAATCCCCAAGCCTTTGAAGCTTATACCAAAGCGTCAGGCCTGTTATTGCATCCAGATAAAAAAAATAATATCAACGAGGCTATCCAGTTATTAGAAGTTGCTCTCGAACACGATCCGAAATTTCTTGATGCGAAAGCAAAACTCGCCGATAGTTTATGGCAACTATACCTGGAAAATAAAGATGTCGAACTGGCAAATAAAGCTGAAGAGTTCTACGAAAAAATCCTGTTAGAAAATCCTGAACACCTAAGCGCCTACCTGACCCTCGGAAAACTTCATTTTGCCCTGGGACGACACGGTACAGCACTTGCCTCCTACCAGTTGGCATTGCAATACAATAGCCATAATGCGCAGATATATAACGGAATGGCAAATGTCTATGAAAAAACCGGTGAACTAGAGCTAGCGGAAGAAAACTTATTGAAAGCAATCAATGAAAACCCGACCTATTGGGATGGATATAATGATATCGGTGCATTTTATCTGCGGCAGGGGCGTTACCAGGAAGCGGTAACTCAATTTAATCAAGTCATTAGTTTAGTGCCGGACAACGCATGGGGCTACAGTAATCTGGGGACAGCTTACTGGTATCTAGGTCAGCTGGACAAAACCATTGATAACTTTCAAAAGTCACTTTCTATTCGAAAGGACTATGCACTTTATAAAAATCTAGCGACACTTTATTTTTATGAGGAAAACTATCAACAAGCGGCGCAGGCTTATGCCAACGCGACATTGCTCAACGATAATGACTATAAGCTTTGGGGAAACCTCGCCGGTGCTTATCATCATTCGGGCAAAAGCCGAAAGCTAGTTGTTGAAACATTTAAAAAGGCAATCCTTCTTGCACAAAAAAACCTCCAGACACTCCCCAGGGATATTGAAATAAACGCAAACCTCGCTTCTTATTACGCATGGATTGAAGAATCGACTTTGGCGAAAAAACATTTATCAGTGGTAAAAGAATCACCCTCTTTAACAGTGAATCGGTATTTCCAGGTTGCTGTAATTTACGAGCTGCTACATGATTCAGAAAATTCTATTAGCTGGATCGATAAGGCTTTGGCAAAAGGCTTTCCTAAAAAATATATTCTCAATTCGCCGGATCTGAAAAAATTAAAACAAACAGATTCATTTAAACAACTGATGGCTAAATACTAAATGACCAGTTAAATGTGAAAAGGAGAAAACAATGATAGAAGCAAATACGCCGATGAAAAATGTTTATATTTTTGGCAAACATCATTCAGGTGCTGAGGACGGTATTATCATCAAACCCGATAAAGATCTTGAAGTTCAGGATGGCGATCTTTTCGCGATTATGTTTTATAAAGCAGCCAAAGTTCCCGATGATACCGTTTGGGTTACATTAAAAGTGGAGTATCCTTTGCAGCACATATTTGATACACGAGACACTTACGGACGATGCCCGTTAGGTCTTGACGGTAAACTGGAACTGGAAGACAACTGCTTTGCTATTCTTGAGGTAAACCTTATTGAAGAACTGCGCTGTAAAGATATCGACATCAGACTTAGTGTTCATTGGGCGAATCTGCCAGGTGGAGAAGATACTTTATACCCACCCGAAATGGATATAAAAGTGAAGCCAACCTGATCTCTTCTTTCTTTGAGTTAGCAAAATATGGTAGGTTGGGTTGCAAAACCCAACGCCACTGCCAGGTATTAACAAAACAAGATCACAACTCGATACGAAGCCGCACCATATCAAGGCACCGAATACCATTTTCATAAATCGGCTCTGGATAAGAACTGAAAAAGTCATGTTCAATAGAATGCAATCTAAAACCACATTTTTGATAAAGCGCTAATTGAGCTAAGCTAGAATTACCGGTTCCCACATCTAAAGTTTTCGCTCCTTTTTCTTTTGCCAACTTTTGTATTGCAGCAATGAGTAGCTTCGCAATCCCTTTTCCCTGGTAGTCTTTCAAAACAGCAATATTTTTAAGTTCAAATTCCTTATCCAGGTTTCTAGAAAGGATTGCAATGCCAACAATTGCATTTTCTTCTTGCGCCACCAATACTGTTGAACCAGTAAAGTAAGCAATAACTTTATCTTTATCAGGATCCGCAGTTAATAACAAATCCATCAGCTCGCTGGTTAACTCTTTATCGTACTCTCTAATTTCTAGTTTCATTTTATAAACTAACTTTTCAATCGACTTTTTAATCGGGCAACATTGAGGTAAAAATTCTTAACTTCGTTCCAGCAGATAAAAACTGATTAATTTCAAAAGCTTACTGCCTTCTCAATAAAATAGACAACATTTTTTGAGCTCTTTCCCGGTCCTTTTGCGTAATGACTATTAACGGTGACAAATTTTCGAGCAGCAAAATAATTATGCCCTAAGCGCATTTGTTGGAATACTGCCATCAATGGAAAAACACAACAAGAAAATAACTATTTGGATGTTGTCATCATCCACAGTTTAAATTACATGGAACAAAAGGACCCGAAAACATGAATATTCTGATGATCGAGGAACAACCTGCATATAGCTTAGGTTTTAAATCGATGTTACAAAGCACTTTTTCTTTGCATACCTATGCGATGGAAACTGGTTTAGAAGAGGGATTAAAGCAAATCCAATCAGACAAAACAGAATTTGATATTGTTTTTATCGGGGTTAACGATCTGAGTTTAAATATTCTCAATCATATTAACCACAACTCAGTCTCAGCTCTTAATACCCCTATCATCGTTTTATCTTCGGTAAACGATAAACGTCAAAGTAAAATGTTTTTAAACGCCGGTATTACATCGGTTATATCCAAAAAAAGCCCTCAAGCCGTGATGTTAAAGTCAATAAGAACGGTCCTATCCAATCAGAATGCTTTAACCCCTTCTCTAAAAGATCAACCGGTTCACATTAAGGAAAAAAACACACCAATAAAAAGGCCTCATGAGACATCTCAAATTTACGACGTTACTCAGTCACATGATGCACTCAGTCGACGTAATACCAAAAATCGAAATGACAGTGCCCACCAGTCGAACTTAGACAATACCTGCTTTGAATTTAATGTCAGCGCCGATGAAGAGCATACTTTCTTAAGCGTAGAACATTCGGGTGAGAACTTTGATTTTGGTGAACGAGTACATCACTATCTTTTGCTAATTCTAGCTCGGCAAAGACTACAGGACTATCAACAGGGATTTGAAGAGAGTAGTCAGGGATGGGTTGAAATCTCTGATCTACAAAATATGCTACGCCTTGATTATTGTCATCTTAATATTCACATTTTCAGAGCTCGTCAGCAAATTAACAAAAAAATGAGTACGCAGGATAACCCTGTCGAGGTGCTTGAACGACGAACGGGGAGCATTCGGTTTGCCGGGAAGATCTGTCGAATCATTCGAGCAGGAAGATTAGAAAGCGCGTATCAGATTAGTGACTATGACTCTACTGAGTGCTCACCTGGATATTCAAAGGTAATTGGCGGAAATTAGAGGATGGCGAATGCCTTTTTGGTTCACATTCGACTTTCAGTAAATGAAAATTCCCGTGTAATTCGGTGTAATTGCCTTTAACCGCCCAATGAATAAACTAATCTGTGAATTTAAAAATACATTCCAATTATCACTGGACTATTGATAATGAAACTTTGCAGCGATTGTGGTTTTGCTAACCCGGATAAAAACAATATCTGTTGGAGTTGTATGCAACCACTTTATCCGGCGGAAAGTTATCCGCTTCCAACTTCTGTTCCTCCATCTTTACTGCCTGCAACACAACCTGTTCGATGGCGTGGTTCGACTCTGCTCGCCGAAGGAGACTGGTTGAGAAATCAATGTATTCTCGACAGTATTGCGGTTTACGTAAAGTTAACCAAACAACGATATTGTGTTGCCGCCGCTTTTGTTCAATCGACCGATGGCGAAGGTTTACTAGCAATGACCAGCAACAATCCAACCAATCATCTGAAGACTCAATGGACCGCGACAGCCACCGATAACAGCCAGGGTGGAGAAACGGCAAAGGCTAATATTGTGAAATACTCATCGGAGTATAGAAAGTTTATTCCTGGCATTGTCGCAACAGCAGAAGACTTTAGAAGAGATCGTCGTGTTAAAGACTGTTATAAAAGCGCATCGTCATGCGTTGGACGAGGCACAACCAACGAATTAATGCCTCCACCAGTTGATGAAGAAGATGAGAGCCGTTACGCAAAAGTCTATCGCGCTTCTAAAAAAATGCTACACGCGGAAATGAGAATTCTCGACATGTTATGGTGTGGTTACTTGCAGCCGATTGAAAGCTGTATTTATATCGGTGTCGCATTTCCATGTTGCGCTGATTGTCGGCGAGCGATCGATGCTTTTAACGATATGCATCAGGGAACAATGGAAGTTCTGGTAGCCGGTTCTCACTCAGGCACAACTATCAATTGGGCATTGCCGGCTTTTCTTGAAGATGCCAATTTCGAGCGCGCCGGGGCAAATCGACTGGAAGAAGCAACAACAACCCAGTTCTCAAGTTTGTGAGCAAACATAATTATTTTTGAGCCTGATAATTTCCGAGTGTTGTTACTGAATAAACTCAGGAGTCCACATGCCTAGAACAACTATCGTCAATGGCCAGATAGTCATTGTGCCAGACTCAACACCGCGACAAGAATTTACCCCTTTTTCTGGCGTGGGGCAAACTACTGGCGGCGTAGCACCGAGGTCACGCTTATTAGACCTGATCGAACGACCTCGACGTGCACATGCAGAATCCCACCCGGCACTTAAACGACCTCCTTTAATGGATTTGAGCCGATATGAAATGCTGCTAACTATCAGAGAATATATGGAACTCAGTTACCTGGATGAGGTTTTAGTATTCGGCGCCAGTAAAGAAATTGTCTATCCTTTTCTTTGCACACCTTGCAGTCATATAACCATGGTCAGTTTTGATGAAAATGATGTTCCCAAGGTGATTAAGGATTTGCAAACTTGCTGCAGCAGTGTTGAGCTACTTCACAAAAAGAAATCGCTTAACAAAACCCAACTGAAAGTTCTCACTTCCTGTTGTTCTGTTCCGCTCACTATTAATCTTTTAAAAATGACCTACAGTCAATTCAAAACCGTGTCACCTTCAAAAAGTTACCGATGCCTGATTGATAAAGCATCATGGTTGTACACAGATCCACAAGGCTGGGCTGACTATCTCTATAAATTGAAAGTTGATGGTTTCCTTATCACTGACTTCGATTACACCTGGGGCGGCTCGGCTCCATGGCTAGTTGAAGTATTTGGTCTATATGATGTCACCAACAGTGTCGTTGGTTATTTTCGGACCCGCAAAACCGGCTATGGCTACGATGAAGATTCGGCGCGAGTCTATGTGAAAGTGAAAGAAGTTCCGCAACAATTGATGCAAACAGCCTTGGTTTGTGCAGCGGAAATGGACCCATTGTTAAAGCTCTATCGTTTTCCAACCATGGAGCTCGTTGGCTCCTGGTTAAACTGGGGTAAATTCCGCTCACAGGCCAATCTAATTAAAAAAATTTCGGCTCTTGCTCGTAAACTCGATCAATTCCGTTATGGCGCCATCGCACTTCGCCTTGACCGTATTCATCAACAAATGACTCAGTGGATCAATCAAAAAGAACGCGCAGACAGGCTAGCAGGAGAGCATTACCTTGATGACTAACTTGTCAATTTGGTAGCTGTAATTATCTGTAATGTGACTTCTGAGTTTAACTTTGTAAACTGAATCAGACGCCTCAATTCGTTAGAATAAATGGGGGTAACTGATGCGTGTGACAACTCAAGTTAAATCAATTGACTTTTTACTCGATGGCGAAGATTTCTTTGCTCGACTTCATGAAAATATACTGCGCTCAGAATTAGAGAGCAAAGATAATTTTGAAGCTGACGACGATGCCGATTCCATTTCAATTAAACTCGCCTACTGGAAAGCAGATCCACATTTAACGCTACCGAAAGTTACAGTACAGCATAACGGCGTGACAGTCATGCGAACATCTCGTCGACTAATTGATGCATTACAGGCAGCCTGCTACGAAGGCGTTAATATTTACGTAATTTTATGGAATGCCTGGAAAACAGAATGCTGGTTTCCCGCAAGACGATTCAGTCAACAAGTTGCAACCATTCGTGCTTCTCGAAGAACGGAGAGAGAAGGCGTATTTGAATTGAAAAGACATAATTACCGAGGCTACATTCTTCACCCCGCCACTAGCCTGCATCTTAAAATCGCAGTATTTGAAAGAGCAAATGGTCCTCAAGTTATGTTAGGCGGACTAAACCTGGGAGAATGTTATAAATCCAATAAAATCCATGACCGGACGAATAACTGGCACGATGCTGCAATAGAGTTTAAAGGAAAAGCAGCTGAAGTGATTGATAATTTTTGTGACGGCCTGAGAGCGAATAATTTGCCAGCACAACGGGGTGATGATGAAACTGATATGCCCGCTGCGAGACAGCGAATAGACGTTAAGGTATTAACAACGGATATGCGTTGGAGGCGGGCTGAGCGGCATATCAGAACGGAAGTGGTCGCCGCGATTAACCAGGCCAAAAGGTACGTTTATCTTGAAAACCAGGCGCTTACTGATCCGGCAATTATTGACGCTTTGATTGCCGCAACTGCTAGAGGCGTTGAAGTTATTTGTGTTGTACCACATCCTCAGCAAACCATGTTAGGTGACTATAGTGGTTATGCTTATGTAATGGGTTTTGCATTCAAAGCATTCGCATTAGCCGGGATGAAATCATTTCGCTATCCCGGGCGAATTCGAGGTGAATGGATCATTCGCGCCAACGAGCTTAATTCTGCCGAACTCTTGTACCAGGGATACTTTACCTCTGATCGTTCTGTTGATATTACAACCGAAAGATTTATTAATGGTGATCAAGGGACAGACACACGGGCCGGCAACAATCGCGACGCGGTAACTCGCACGGCAACTGCGCTTGCCAACGGAAATGATTCGCTTTACCACAACAAAACTCATCCACTACTTCCATTTCGTCCAGCTAGTCAGTATATGAATCGTTTTATTAAATGGCGTGGCACCGGTACCAGCGGAAACGGCTCTGTTTATCTAAGCAAGATTACGAACATAGATTCGACATCAGCCAGTTTTTACTCGCCCTTACTCCCCGATCGAAATGCAGAGTCACCTTACGTACACTCAAAGATAATGCTCATCGATGATAAAGTCGCATTTATTGGCACAAGCAACTGGACTTATCGTAGTATGCAATTTGACGCTGAAATGAGTTTGATGATCAACACACCATCACAAGTCAAAAGCATTCGGAAAAAACTATTTACTCACTGGGGAATGGGTCAAGTGAATTTTGATGCTGACGTTACTGCATGGCGTAGTAAAGCAAAAACGAATTTGAGAAATATTGAGCGAAGGCTTGGAAGCATCAACCGAACCCGCGTTCATATTGTTCCATTAACTTTGGCAGATTTTCAAGTGAGCCGGCTTTCAATGGCAGCCTGGGGCTCCTGGGCCGTGGGAAATCAAATCTGATTAATAATTTGAAAAGATTGATAAATCGCTCTTATTCGATTTTTCCATCGCAGATATAAAGATTGTCGACTGACTCAGGTTTTCATGTCACTTCAGCATTAGCAATAAACACATTTACCGGCTGATTACTTTGCAGCTGTGCAAAGGTCTCTAGAAAAGTATTCACTTGGGATAATCGAACATCAAAATAATGATAAAAGTCGAGTAAACTGATAAAGCGCTCGACAGTAAAACGAGTGATGGCTTTTAGTAATCCTGGTCTTAGACGGTCAATTTGACTATTAAGCGTATCTTGAATTTCAAAGTGCAGCATTGAAAAGTCACTGAGCGCTGAATTACATTGAATAAAATTGGCGTATCCTTTAATCGAATCTGTTTGACGAACGTAGACCGAAATAGCAGACTTTCTCTTCCAGAACGAAAGTTGTTTGGCAACTTGATTGAGGTCGAAGACATATTTTCTAATTTGTTCAGTTTCCATTTGCATGAGTTGTTGTACTTTAACAACAATCAGGATTTTCGGTTTTAACGCAAACCAGGAACCTTTAAGCTGCAACAGCTGGAGTTTTGCTTTTGGCGACTGATCAGTAATAAGAAAGTCGGGGATGATGTGTGCTTCTAACTTTTCACGATCCGGGAGTTGTTGGGCTTGTAAATTCCCCCCCTCTACAAATAACAAATTGATCATTTGTTCAGGATCACAGTCCTCGTCGCCAATAATGAATAAACGTCGATTTTGCTTTTTATAAGACTGCCATTTTCCATACAGAAAGTGGACCAGCACAACCACTAATAAAATAACCAATACCACAGCCAGAAAAATAATCGCCACATTTAGATAATTAACGGCAAGCGCTTTATCAAAACTTAAAATTATGCGTAAAACCAGAAAGGTAAGTGCGCTAAAAAAAATCGTAAGTGCTATAAGTTGTATTGTCTTATTCATCGCTACGCTTCCACTATCATTTGGCCTGGCTGGTTGATACTGATGACGCCGGCGTAACTACACGCCAACTTGCTATTATCGGTCAGTATCGGAGCACCACTTAATAATACTGTCGGATTCCCCGGCGCCCAGGGTGTTGCCGTCGCCGGAACACAAGGCGCTGGCGTTGGTACACCTAACGCGGCGGAAGTTGCAGCAATTACCGCCGGATTGGTCGGTGCACTGCACATTCCGAAAGTCGGTATGTTGGTAATTGGAATATAATCGAGAATATTTGCACCAGGAGTCGTCTCGTCAACTCGCTTTACCGGCAGCACATTCAAGGCTGCCGGCGCGACACCGAAAGAGCATTGCATTAGCGCACCGCTACAAACACATTTTGGCATGATAGTTTCTCCTTAATTGGATCATTTTTCTTCGCAAGTTTGCAAAATGATGCTACCTTCTTCGAGACGAACCAATTCAGTGTCTTTTTCTTTTTTACGTTTAATGTCCAACACTGGTTTGCTCGCTTCGTAAATATGTCTTAACGAGGTTTCATCTTGATCGTTTTTTCCAAAAAGAATGTGATTCCCCTGGGTAGCCACAGGGAGCCTTACCCTGTCTCCCCAACTCAATACTTTTACTATGGATGCCTGATAGCAATCGAAAGCAACTAACACTTTGTTATCTCGATAAAAAGGAAAGTAAAAATGAGAATTTAAAAAGTCTGGCTCAAACAAAATTTTTATATTTTTGTCCCAGAGTGGAATGTAGACCTGGTATTCATATTGACCAGAATCTTTATTCTCAACAATATCATAGGTCTTGTCTTTTCCTTCCTCGCCGATAGTGCTAACTATCTTCCCTTCAACCAACAACGGGAAGCGAGTTGAGTAATAGTCGGGAAAGCGTTTCTTCAGACTGGCCGATTGCTCTGCTAATACATCATAATTTAATTGATACTGAGTAAATTCGGTATCAATATCCTCTTCGTGATTTTGCGCGACCGCCTCAATATTGATATTGATCTGATAAACACGATAGTCTTTGTTAGCGTAAAGGGCGGTTGTTCCCCAAACCTCATTGTTAACTTTAAATCCAATATTGGGGTAAAATGACTGCAGTGGCCACTGTGAAAATTTCACCGATACACACTCACCATGACTAACCAATTGATCTGTCTCTATTTGTTTTTTGGCGCTAAACTCACTGGTTATCGGACAACGAAATAGTTTGTCCTGTCGCACGCCTGAGACCGCTTGAGTTTGCTCAATTAATTCTTGCTGAGGATTATCTGCTAAAGCATTTAATAACTGGGTATTATTGCGCGCGGTTTCCGGCCAAAAACTCGACAGGCTGAAAATTTCGTGAGGTAAGAATATTTTCGTTTCGGTTAGCTCTGGTTTATCATCACTAAGCAAGTATTTTTGCTGCGCATAATCGTAGCTCAAAACACCATTATTATTTTGCAGATATTCAATTAAAAAATCATAAAAACTTGTACTTCTCGCGGCGGTTATATTTTTATCGATTTTTTTTTGAATATTATTACTGCCTACATTAACGTCTCCCCTTTTGCCTAGTCCCAGGCAAATAATTGGTTTCGCTTCATTTAAACTCGTTAGTTCGAGATCAAGTTTGATCAATTCCGGGATTTGCGCTTTGATAACAGAAGCCATTGTCTGGTCGACATAAAGTTCGCAGGGAAAATGTTGTCGCCATAAGACAGCCGCAGGATCAGCGAAAGTTACCCGATAATATCGATAAAGAATCGGACGCTCAGACAAGGTAAGATAATTGAGTTCAATCACCGATTTATCTGTGACTAAACCCTTCACAACTAACGGTTCAGGTGGAGGTTCGGGCAGGTTGAACACCGGCGTAATAGATAAATCGATTTCAATCAAATCTTCCGTCGCAAAGTTATCGATTAGCTGATCTTTATTTTGCTCCACAGGTAGCCAGAATCCGACACTCCCAGAAAAACCATAACTGACTAAACTTAGCTGGCACTGTTTGACATTCGCTCCAGGAATTTTATGACTAGCTCCGTTAATTTTAAGCGTTAGTTCGAAGGCTAGACTATCGACGCTAGATTGCTCCTTCAATTGCTTTAGTGGATCGAATTTATTCATTATCAAACTCCACTGCCTCAGGCGCATATTCAAAATCATGTTGCCCATGATTACCTTGATAGTGATTCAAGTTACCATCTGACTCAGTGACATAATGAAGTTTCGAGCCACTCGCTGGAGAAAAAGGGTGACAGTTATCCTGGTTATTTTCACTAGCGCTAGAATTATTGACCTCTTCCAATTCAAGATTAAAAAAACCCTCCATATCAACGGCATAATATTCTCTTAATGCTTGACCATAAGAGGTATCTCGAACTGCTAAATGTTGGCTAAGTAACGGTTCATTGACAACCCTCAATTCTGCGAAACGTTTGAATATCGATGGCAAATAATGAAGTGGATTAAAATTGTCAATTTCTTGTTGAATATCATCGTTTACAATTGAAGCCTTAAATAAATCTTTCTGGCTAATCAGCTCATCAAATAATTCAATTTTTCTGATTAATTTTTTTAGCGGATGTGAGCAATACAATTCAAGTCGAGAATGGCACTCTAGCTGACTAGCGGCATGATTTTGGTTTAGCTCACGAGTAATACAATTCTGTGCTGTGCCTTTTTCTGTACTTTCGTTTTTACTGTCAGACTCGATTAAATGTTCTTCGCAATTGAGTTCTTGAGATTCATTTTCTGCGGATTGACTTTCCGGATCATATTCAATCAACTCATCAAAATGGTTCTTTCTTATTTCATGAATTTTATAAACGAGTTCGCTCAACTGAAAGTGGTTCGAAAGATGCGCTGCCAATTTATTCATCTCAGCTACAATCAAGCCACAGGAGCTTTTAAACGCCTCTTGTTCATTGCTATGTTGGCCAATTCTTTGTTCGACTTTTTTTAACAATAACTTTAGACACTGCAATAAAATATCACTAGTGCCTTTCGACTCACAGTTGCGGCTAGTAATATTCAGTGGCAACCATACATCGCAGTCTTGCTCAAGTAACGTATTAAGCGAATTCAATATCTGATGTAATTGAGCCCTTGGAGAAACCACCCAACAGCTATACAGATAATAGGTCACAATTCGAATATCAAACACCTTCTGCGAAAAAAGCGCTTCGGCACGCTCAATAATCAAATCATAATTACCAACTTGCCATTGACTGCCCATAGACAGGAAAGCCTGTTCGACATATTCCTCCGCGATACCTGGGTCTCTCTCTACTAGACCTTGTAAACAAACTAAACCTGAATGCGACATGGTACTCCCCAGATAACATCCGGCATTGACTTAACTTTAGGCAATCTGACAGCACCTTGATGCAAGCAAAGAGTATGCGCCTGTTTTGCCGTTGTTTGTAAAGTTTCATAACCCAGGCTACTCGCAGGTCTTAAATGCAAACTGTGGTTATGTGTACCCAATGCCATGGTAATTTTTAAGCAGAGCTCCAGACCATCCAGCAAGGGAAACACTAACTCTTCAACTCGCCGCAGAGCCTCTTCTGCCCAATTTAAATTTGGTTGATAATCATCATGCATCAACCTTAAATGAATGTGCCGGGCGGCAAGTTCATTTATTTTCTGTCCACCAAAAGTTGAATCGTCACCTAAGATAAGCGTTCCAAGGTAGATGGCTTCAGCGGTCACAGAGGTAGGAAAACTAGAACACCCTACTTTTATTTTAAACTCGGGAAACACCATCTGAAACAGCCAGAATAAAGTCGATTTAGACCGCATATTTTGTAATACCAGGTAATTTTGATTGGTACTTTGCCAATCCCTGAACAGCTCAGTGTTAATTTGTGGATAGAGGTTCCCCAGGTAGTTCGTAATCAGTAAGTGGTCAAAAAAACCGAGGAATAATGACAAACTTTTTTGTTGCATGGATGCAACATCGAGCTGACGGTATAAGGCGCTCGGTAGTGGACTATGCACACCAAGCAATCCGAGGTTGATGCTAATGAAAACCCGCTCGTTGTTCAACGATACCTTTTCAATTAGTCGATCTTGCGACGCAAGACTATCATGGCTGGAAAACCAAATATCATTCATTGAATAACCTTCCAACTTTAACAACCTTAAAAGCGCCAATAAATCAAAGCTCGCTAAACGAGAGTTTATTTCGCTGCATAAATCTTTGTCGGTCCGAAGTTGAAGAGTGCTCATACGCCAATTCTCCGACGTAAATATTCTGTAATGCTTAGACCTTTGCCGACTTTGTCTTTATTTGTTTTCAGATAAGTAATCGGTGTATGCCTGGAAAAATCAATAAACCGGTCTTCACGTCTATTATCAAATTGACTTTCATCACTCACTGCTGATGAAGTGTTGACTATCTTATCAACAGGTGTGTAATGTAAGGTGGATTCAATTAACTCAGCTAGCCGAAATATTATTTTCTCCAGCTCTACTTTTCTATCAATATATTCACCAGCAAATCCCTGTTTTAAACATAAATAGAAAACTTGCAACGAAAATTTATTTTTCGCAGGTGACGCCATTAATCGTTCTAGATAACGAAAAAACTGGTTGCCGCCGTCAGAAACTTTTAAAAGTTGTTGTTGTAATTTGAACCAACGTTCTCGACTATCCAGCGAAGGATTTTTTAGCACGATTTCGTCACTTTGAATAATCAAGGCAACCACGATTGACCTGGCTTCATTCTCGCTAATCAGATTCACTAACTTTCCATGACATTCTTTTAACGCAGCCAAAAGTTCCTGATTGGTCTCGAGCGCTAAATTGACAGGTTTCTTTAACGGCTGTTCGCTCTCGGTAACTACCGTAACTTCTGACACAGCGATCGCTGCCGATTGTGGTTCGAGACCGATATTTGCTTCGCTATCAACTGGCATTAAATGATCGAGCGCCCTTGTTCGTCGCTCAATAAAGCAGTAGATAATGTCCCACGCTTCAGAATACATTATCCCCCCTGGTTAGCCTGTTTGGGTCTTCATGTATACTAAAATTAGCTAGCTGATTATTCGCTTCGGTTGGAGAAATGGCTCCCTTGCCATTGACGTCAGTAAACTCGGCCTTAACTCTGATGGAAATGTCACCAATCCAGTTATCCAGTATTGTTTGCAGATGGATCAAAAACGAATCTGCTAATAGCATTAATTGAAAATCCATCGGAAAAAACACAACCACATAAACCAAACAAGGTTGTTCACTATCCACTTGATTGGATATCACTCTGAGATCCTTTAACTTCTCACGAAGTGCGCCATACTCTCCTGACCAGATGGAAGTAAAACTATCGAGAATTATCGCCATTTCGTTAAAGCTTAAAATCGCTTTGTTCTTCAGCGCAGATAGTTCAAGATACTTTTCCGGCAAGCACTCTGGGGCTGGTATATAAGAAACTAATTGACCGCTACCGCTGCTGAGTAGGCTCCAGGTTAGTCCAGCGATATCCAGATCATTAGGCCGCACATTAATTTTATCGCCGATGACCTGACTGAAATTCGGGTGATGCCAGAAACCATCAACAACAACTTTCTGCGGTTGATGAAAGGCTTGAGGTAAATTCAGCTCTATAGCCGGTGCAGTATTGTCACCATTGTCATTCGCACTTTCTGGTGGATATAGCTGGTAACTGTTAAGGCCATCTTTCACAATTCCCGGCCGAATTGGAATGCGTTCACCTGTATTAACTTGATAAACACCATCGACACTACAAAGAGACAATTCCGGGTCGACAACAGGCGATAGTATTGGGTACTGGCTTTGCGTTCCATCACATTGAATGGGTTGAGCCTGGTCCATTATTTTATTTTCAACAGGAATGACAAATAGATGAAATAGTTCCGAGGCTAACTGAATTTCCTCAGGCCAGTCGCAGCATAGTGATATTGAAATATCACAATAGCGCCACTGAGTCGGCGCATCATCGAGCTTAAGATTCAAATAACACGTTTGTTGTGGCAAGTGAAAGAAACTCCTCTCTTGTTCGAGCGGGTGAACATTCCATTTTTCCTGTGCGCTATTTTCACTATCTAAACCATCCGGCGCTCCTAATGAATAAGCACAATCGATCTGCTTACCGGCATCAAAGTTGGCGGAGATTTTTGTGGTATATTTTTTGAAAAGATGAAGCAATGTTAGCGATAAAACATAATTCCCCTGACCATGAACAAAAATATTG
Source organism: Aliikangiella coralliicola (assembly GCF_007004725.1). Classification (GTDB taxonomy): domain Bacteria; phylum Pseudomonadota; class Gammaproteobacteria; order Enterobacterales; family Kangiellaceae; genus Aliikangiella; species Aliikangiella coralliicola. The sequence goes on from NZ_ML660162.1 coordinate 486,251, forward strand.
AGCCTATCCAACTTTCCTGGCGAAGCAGTTAGCGCTAGCACTCGGATCATTAATTCTGACCGATTTTTTTGATAAGCGGTTTTTCCTACTCTTTGTAGGCTGAGGGGTTGAACCGGCATATCATATAAAGTACGGAATTTGGCTTGAACATCATCTGAGGAAGAAAGGACTAAAATAGTACCAGCATTAATCTGGGTCGGCTCAATTAATTTATCGACCCCCAGTTTAATCAGACCTTTGGCTGGGACAGGGGATAATAAATAAGGAAGCAGCTGATGAAAAACTCGGTGGTGGAGTTGCTTAATCTGCCGCTTGCCACACAACCGACTTCGCGCCATAAATAATGCCATGGAATCAATCATCTGCTTTACATTGGGATTATCTTCTTCCAATCGAGATTCACTAAATTGGCGAGTATATTGGGAGTGAAACTCTTTAATAAAGTTAATCTCTTCCTTATAGGCTTGTTTTAGTAAGGCGCTCATTTCCATAATTATTCTTGATAAACCTATTGCAGTTTAATCATGCCTCCCTCAGCTTTGATCAGTGTTGTTCCTGATACATTGACATTATTTGCGCCTAAACTCGCATCATTTACTGCTGACGCATCGAAGTTGGCATCGCTAGAGATGGCAAAATCGCCGCCGCTGGTATGGCTAGTTTTTTGATTGGCGTGGCAACTAATATTGTCCGCCTCTAACTTAAAATCTTTACACGACAACGAAATAGAATCTGGCGTTTGTATCATGGTCGATGTTTGTGAACTGCCTTTACTGGTGGTAGTTATCGATTTATCATTAAGAACAATCGTGTGCACAATCGAGTCAGCTTCATTATCCACCGTGATCAAAACACCTTCCTGTTTGTTGAGTTCAATTCGACATAGGAGCGTGGTCATTGGAACGGCTCGATTTTTTATGTAGATAGAAATCAAATGGTTTAAGCGCAGATTGTGCAAAAAAGCCAACTGATTTTTCCCGATGAATAAACTCTCTTTCGCTACCATTACCCAACTTAAAACACTGGAAATGAGCACCAAACTCATAACCCAGAGTCGGTTGATTAACGGCAGCTAATTCTATTCCACGTAGCGAGTAATCATTCAGCGTCTGGAGGCGGAGTTTACTACTGACTTTTGGTAAATCATCGCTGTTTAGTTGTTCTTTCCCGCTACTTGTGACGATTAAATAAAGACTGTCTTTCTCAACACAATCGTTCGGCAAGGTGCAAGAATAAATGCCATTTTCCAGAATCAACTCAATGGTTTGCGCATTGGTCTTATCTAATTTAAGACGCGGCAATAATTGTTGGAATAAGTGTTTAAATATCACATGTAATTGATTGTGCTGGTAAACCAGCGGTTCTCTTTCTGGCCACTCACCTCTGAAAAGAGAAATGTCACTCAATAATTTTTGTAGCGACTCATAAACAAAGTAGGGATGGATTTGTAGCTCTCCTTGAGCAACATCCCAGAACTCCAGATTTTCAATTAAGCGCAACGTTGTTTGCAGGCTGTTCATACACAACTTAACATCATGCAAATGGGCTCTGGGTAGATTTTGAGGGCTATATTTTTGCGTTAAACTCGCTCGAAACCGCCTGATTAACGTTTTCGTCTGCTTCAGTGGTTTTTGCAGATAAGGTGATGCGCCGATCTGAACCAGAGGCGGTATCACTATATCTGAAAGTCGCCAGAGGCCTTGATTATTTTGCTCAAAAATTCCCAAGGATCCCTGGTAAATGAGCACATGTGTTTTAAGCAGCACTTCATAATCTTGCGGCAGACTCTGTTGGCAGGACAAAACAATTTTAAGCATTCTTCGATTGATTTTTTTCACTGAGCCAGGCAAATAATTATCTACCCTGAGCTGTGTGGACGCAGACTCTTCAAAAACATAACAAAAAACGTGTGGTAGGTGTTGCTTCTCCAGCTCCAACGGCGAGCTCACAATTTTTGCGTTGCTGGGGTAATCCACTACCCTGTTATATCCCTGAATTAACAATCGTAGTGCAGTCACTTGTAAACATCCCTGGGTTAGTACAGCAGCATCCCAATTCAGTCGACATATTCCATAGGAAGGTAACCCTTTTAACTGAAAACGAAGAGAGGCATCGCCCAACAAAGATTCTTCCTGAGCTAGCAAATGTTGCGGCAACAACGGTTGCCCCATTTCCCATTTTACCGGCGCTAGTGCTTCTTGTGTCATAGTCATTACTCGCTGCCTGCCTTGCTGTTGATAGAAAAAGCCTTATCAGACGCTTCTCAATTCGAATTCATGTGTTAACCAGCCACATCAGGCTCCCACAGCAACCCCCCATTTTTTCACAAATTTGGAGTCGACTGAAACGGCCAGGTGAATATCTTGCTCTTCTTCCTGGGGCATAACACTTAAATAGAATGCGTAATTTTTAGGGGAGGTGACTTCCGTCGACTGGTCCATATCAATTCGCAACTCGAGTTCACCACCGCTTTTTTGAACCAGGCCTTTTAAATCAGTTTCATTGGTGTGGAAAGCTTTATAAAAAGCTTTTTTAACCGGATCATAATCATAAATCGTGAAGCTACATTCGACGTTGGTGTTACTCAGATTGGTATGTTGTAACAGGGCGGCATCTTGTTTATTCGTGGTAGAAAACTGGCAAGTGAAACTCACCGAATTAGCAAAACCGCCTTCCCAGAATATTCCCGACGCAACACCCACGACTTTAACCTTATTGGCTTCGTCGTTGATTTTAGTTGGGTCCATTACTTCAATGTCTTTTGCAAATTCCTTATCGCCAATTTTTAGCGAGTTAATATGCCCAACAAGACATTGCGCGTCTTTTTGAAAGTTGAACCCTTGGTCAACGCTGCAGTTAAATGATGATTCAGCCATGATAATTGACTCCTGATAATAAAAATTTGATCTCTGGAGGGAGAAAACTCCCCCCTTTTAAAATGAGTTTCGCTAATTAAATACGAACGTCCATTTTTAGTTCAACGTCCATTCCTTCAAATTGAAGATGAGGAAGTACGGTAATTTCACTGTTATACCAACCGACCATCCCTTCTCGCTCAGTCGTAAATGCTTTAGCGGCTTTAAAAGGGTAATGGCGTAAAGTTCTGTCATCTGGATTAACCACTGTGGTGACATATTGAGATAGCCAGGTTTGAATGGTGTTGTTAATTGTTTCTACCGTCGCAGCACTACCGATGTTATCTCTCATAATGCATTTGATGTAGTGCGCAATTCGAGTGATCGAAAAGGTATAGGACAAGTTAGTCACTAATTGTGAATTCTCCGAATCGTGAGGATCTTTAAACTTCTTCGGTTTTTTGATTGACTGGCAACTAAAGAAGCAGGCATCAGCGGTTCCTTTTCGATAGATTAAGGGGATAAAACCTGCATTGGAAAATTGTAATTCACGATAGTCTGGAATTGTCATTTCAATGGGCGACTTAAGTTCATGTTGCCCGTTCAAGTTAAAAGCGTAACGCGGCAAGTGTTCGACTAGCCCGCCTCCTTTCGGCCCTCTTAAATACTGACACCAGCCAGACTCAGCGAATGAACTGATCATATTTTTAGCCACCAGAAAAGCCGCATTGCACCAGAGAAAGTCTTTAAACCCTTCCTCATCATCGATTTTTTCGTTGTAATCGATACCAATCCCTGCAGGGTTATTTTCTGAATGATAAGGCGCTCTTAATAAGAACTTTGGCAAGGTTAAGCCAATATAGGGCGCCTCTTCAGAATCACGAAATTGTTGCCACTTTTCGAATCGAGGATGACTCATGTGCGCATCGAGATCTTTGATTTCCGCAAGCTCTTGAATATTCTTACAGCCAAAAAACTCCGGTCCAACTGAACTGATAAAAGGCGCATGGCTGGCAGCTGAAATTTTTCCCATGGTTGCTAACCAACGTCTGTCAGGCTCATTGTTTTCAAATTCAAACAAACCAATGATGGCGCCGTAGGGATTACCACCATATTGATCATATTCCGCAACATACACCTTTTTGAAAAAGTCACTATTAGTTAAATCGACAGAGTTATTTTTGAAGTCTTCGCGTAACTCCTCTTTATTACAATCGAGCACGTCGATCATGATGTTGGCAGACCAATCCGTACTTTCGATCAATCCCTGAAGTCCTAACCAGTTTTCCTCCAATGTTTTAAATTCTTTATCATGGATAATGGCGTTAAGATCCTGGAAAAGCTTTTCATCAATATCAGCCGAGAGGTCAGTAACTTTTTGTCGGATTGAGGCCATCGCCATACCGTCAGAATCATCAGAAGGTAAGATGTCGTTAAACAACGCAGTCGCAATACTATTGAGGAAAAAGTCTGCGGCCTGTTCACTTTCATCCAGAAGCAGATCTTTGTTTGAGGTTAAGTTTTCAGTCAGCTGTCTTTCGATAGTTGATAAAGTATTAACTTCTTTAACCACACGAGAAAAAGCGGTTTGCGCCTGGCCCAGAGTTTTCGATTTATCTTCGTTATCGTCCTCTATTGCAGCTTTTATTTTTGCCGCCGCATTATCTGCTAACTTATTAAGCGACTTAACCTGTTGTTCAACAGTACTCGATATTTTTTTCAGCGCATCGTCCTGCATTTCTTTAAGTGACTCTTGGACAGTGGCGCTATTTTCTTTCAAACTTTGCAAGGCAGCGTCTAGTTGCGAAGGGTCATTACTATCTTCCTGCTCCTTAACAACGTCGATAATATCGAATAAATTGGCACTGAGTCCTTCGACTTTCTGATGTTTATTTTTCTTATCAAATAGTGATTCTAAAGTTTCAGAAGTATAATTTAGACTGTTGCCCAATGTTGCGATTGGTGAGTCGCTAATGGCTTCATTTTCTGTAGACATGATATTCTCCAACAAATTAATTACGCGTTTTCGGGCTGTTTGGTTAACATTTCAGGCAGGGTCGCTTTTTCCTGGTAACTGGGTGCCATCAACTCTTTCAAATCATCCATTGATTGCTTATTTTCAACCAGGCTTTTGATCGCGTTCCGAAATTTGGTACTGTTGTTTAGACTGGACAACAGATGATTAAGCATTTTTTTTGACTCGATCATGTCGTTCATTTTTTTTATCGAATCACACACGCTACTCGGTAAAAAGGAGTCAACATTTTCAATGGGAATTTTGTGAATATTTTCTTCACTATCCTGAACTGCGACCTTAACTTTCATTTTTTCCAGAATCGCGTTAGTATTTTTCCCGTCAAACTGCAAAATATCACGGTCTTGAAATGCTGGCTTTTTGGTAGATTTTCCTGAGAAGTCACCAACCATTAAAATTCGTAGCGGTAATTCAATATCTTCAGGCTGACCGCTGATTTCCGTTCGGTAACGAAGTGTCAACCGAGATTTTGGTAATATATCTTGAATAGACATCGTAAGTTCCTATCATTGTGGTGTGTAATAAAATACTATTGATTTAACTTCGTTACTTTGATTTGGAAATTTAAGAAGCCTGCGCAGTCGAGAATACAATATCGGCGATGGCTCAATTCAAATACAAAGATAAAATCATCAATAAGGTTTAAGATAGAGAATTCGCGCCTGGAAGAAAATTACAAGTAATTACATGAAGTTTCCTGATTCGAAGTGAGCGACTACAATAAGGCAAAAAAGCGAAGGTTAAAAAAATGCAACAACTGGTCGACCTGGTTCATCAAAACGCAAACCTTTTCGTACTCAGCGGCGCAGGAATTAGTGTTGCCTCTGGAATTCCCACATACCGCGATCATAATGGACAGTGGCAAAGCAACAACCCTATACAACACCATGAATTTATTGGCAGTTTAAACCATAGAAAACGGTATTGGGCGAGAAGTGCGTTGGGTTGGAAAACAGTATTCAACGCAAAACCTAATCTCGCCCATCATTCGCTAGCGGAATTAGAAGCCCATAGTTTTATTTCATCTTTGGTCACTCAAAATGTTGACCGACTTCACCAAAAAGCAGGGCATAAGCAAGTCGTCGATCTCCATGGGCGAATTGATCAGGCAATTTGCCTTACATGCGGTAAAGGTGAATCGAGAGAGCAAATACAAAACCGTTTGCTTGATAACAATCCAATACTAAAAGAAATAACTGTAGTACCTGCTCCTGATGGAGATGCGCAAGTCTCCGAAAATTATTTCAACGATTTAGTTCCACCGGAATGTTTATTTTGCGGCGGTGTGCTAAAGCCTGATGTTGTGTTTTTCGGCGGAACGGTTCCCAAAATGAAAGTGACTCAAGCCTCGAAAGCATTGGAATCAGCCAAAGCTTTATTAGTAGTTGGTTCATCACTAATGGTTTATTCTGGTTTTCGATTTTGTAAATTGGCAGCAAAAATGGGAAAACCAATTATTGTGATTAACCAGGGAAAAACCCGAGCCGACGATATTCTAACGTTAAAAATTGACGCGGACTGTGCGAAAGTTTTAGCTGATTTGTCCAGAACTTTGATTTCTCAATAGGAGAAATTTCATAGTGGTAGTTACAACCACTGACTCCTATTTTAGACTACGAGGCTTGCTCAAATTTTTTGTAGGTTGGGTTGCAAAACCCAACATCGGAGTTAATACCTTCCAATGACGTTGGGTTTTGCAACCCAACCTACAATAATTGGCCTCTTCAGTTTTTATTTATCTCGAATATAATCGGTTAAGAGATCCAGCCGTCGGATTTTGCTTTATTCGAAAGCCAGACAAGCGCAATGGCAATTACAATAACCATCACCGGCATAATCATACGACCAGGTCCAAATACTTCAAATGACTTGCTGATAAAAAATGCATAATACATTTGAACTAAAACCGCTGTGAGTGAAATGATAAATAGCGGTGTAGCCCAGGATTTTTTCATCAGTAGCGCGACGGCTCCTAACGCACCACCCCAAACGGCGAATCCGAACGCGATATTTGCCCAGGCAGGCGTTGCTGCATAAAGTTCTTGCTCCGCCTGTGGCAATTCAGCCATCATTTCAGGAGTCATCATCATTTGCCCAACAAATGCCATTACGCCAAGAAGATTCCACACCAGTGCTAGACCGGATACAACCCAGAACCAGGTTGGCAATTTTATGTTCTGTTGTTCTGACATCTTAGTCCTCCGTTTTTCTGTTATTAATAGAGTCAATCTGTTTTTTCAATTATTATTTCGCAGTGGAAATAAAAATTAATATACAAAACTAGCTTAGCTCATAAGCCTGTTTGAGCCAGTTGGCCAGCTCGTTATCAACCTGGCTCAAATCGGTAACTCTGACCCGATGAGATACCATTGCATTAAAACTTCCAGACGCTTCTAACCTTTCGGTCGGTGCTTCGCCTTTGAGATTAATGCCGACATCAACGCGCGTTTTGGTCGATGGCTGAATGATTGCGAACTGCTTTTTGCGACGTAAACTGACATAAGCTTTTTTGGGTGAGACTTCAACGTCACCAAACTTTGAAACTTTTTCGATCAGAGCATCATAAATGATTTTTAGATCTTGTTTCGCTCCGGAGTATTGTGCGGCGATAAGATCTGGCTCTTCACTACCGCTATTAGCATTGAGAAAATCATGTGCAATCAGATTGGCAAAACCATGGGTCACCTGATGGTCGGCTTTTAACATTTTTACTATTTGCCCATGTTTTTCCAATTTTGACTGGGCAACAACCACTTGCCACTCATCAAAATTTTTTCCGGTTTTTTCAGCTAAATTATTGCGCATGCTTGCTGCCATTTCTTCTGGACTTGCCATCTGTACTCTCCTTGGTAAAAGCGTTCAATTAGATAAAGTATTCAATTAAATGGTGATCATTCTTGATTGATTAACTACCTGCTATTTATAAATTCTGCTCGTCATAATCTCCTTTTTTGTCAAAAGGCCAATTTTCACTTTTGCAAATTGCGGGAGTCATAAAGGCAGTGAGTCCGATCATTTTCAAAATAAAGCGATGTTTAAATGACGGTCTTCCCGTTTCAATAACTTCTTTTAATGTCTCTGTAATAAAGGTTCCACCCTGGTCCATATAATCGGCTGTTTTTGTACCAGCTGGCACATTTTCGTTGATTAAGGTGAATTCTGTTCCGCCATCAACTTCCTTAAGCCGGTAAGTTACTTTGCAGTAAGGATCGTCAAGGTTAGTAAATTTAAAACTGTGCGAATAAACATAAGGTGGATCCCACTCAAGCACTTCACCTACTACGGATGTATATTTTCCGTCTTTAGAACGCATTCTTACCGGTGCGTCGACCGCTAATCCGGGCGTGTCCAATTTTGCATTAAAAAAATGGGCGCACAATCCTCCCTTTTTGGTAAGTTCTTGCCAAACTTTTTCAATCGGCGCTTTGATGACAACTTTATAAACGCTCTTAGGCAATCTTTTCATTAGTATCCTCTTCTTCTTGTTCTAACTGATGTTTAAATGCATTGAGTTTATGTGCAAAAAAATGGCTATATTCATTGGTCCAACGGTCATATATCGCCTGTATTGGTATCGAATTGAAATAGTGTAAGCGGGCTCGCCCTGCTTTTTCGATCACAACCAGATCCGCTTTTTCCAGAATTTTTATATGTTTGCTTACGGCAATGCGACTAATTGTGAATTGTTCACAAATTTCACCGCTCTGGCATCCCGGATTTTCTGTCACAAAATCCAGAATCTGACGACGTACCTGGTGTGCTAGCGCGTGGAAGATAGCATCCATCTCATCCACTTCAGCGATTTCTACCATTTTCCATTTTCCAATAGCTGACTTCCTGAAATATTGCTAATTCAACCAGGCAACCGAAGCAAGGCTTGAATTGTTTCTTATGTAACCATATGGTTACATAATATAGATCGCTTTCTGGTGAAGGTCAAGAATTGTTATGAAAGAGGGTTTACTATAAATTGCGGCTAATCCAAATCAGCAAAAATTTTCGCTATTTTCTCGGCCTGTTCATCCATTTCTGCACCTTTGACATTGCCTGTCAAAGCAACAGCAATCCTTTTATTTTCAATAATGTAAAGGTAAGCTCGCGCACCAAGGGCCGACCCACCGTTAGTCAAAATATTTATTTTCTGTCCTGCCGATTCCATTTTACTAACGCTAAATCCATACCCGGTAGAAGAATTTTCCTTACGTGGAATTATTGGCGTCGCTACTCTTCGCATTTGATTCTCATCAACTAATCCACCAGCGGCATAAACACTACCAATTAACGCCAAGTCGGTTGCCGTGGCAACAAAACCGCCGCCACCGAATCGACAGCTGTTATCAATTGGAGGAATTGCTTGATAATCCCTCTCACCAATCCGATAAAGTGATGCACGCTCTTCGGTGCCATGATTAGCTTGATCCAGATACATCCGATTGGCCCCAGCTTTTTCAAAAATCAGAGTTTGCATCAATTCGGTATATTTCTTATCGCCTGCCGCTTCTAATGCGGCACTCAATAAAACATAACCGAATGTCGAATAATTTTTATAATCACCGGGTGTTGAAACCAGTTCATCGTCAATAAATAAAGGTAAAATGTCGTTCGGATTTTCACAGTGACGGTTAGCTATATCCATCCACTCTCCATCAGGTGGGTAATTTTTACCAGCATCCCGGTAGTGCCGGACTCCCCCGGTGTGGCCCAGTAAATGTTTGACGGTGACGTCCTGATAGTGATTCGGTAAATCAGGTAAGTAAACTCGAACAGACTTTTCAATATCGAGTTTACCTTGTGCTTGCATTACTGCAGCTAAGATACCGGAGAAACCTTTTGATATGCTGTAAATTGGATAGATCGTGTCTGGAGTGGCTTGCCGTCTTTCTTCAATATCTGCAAACCCTTGTGCTTCTCTCCAGATCGTTTTTCCATTTTCAACAACAGCCACGCTCAAGCTTGGATAACCGCTCGCTAATTTTTGAAAAATAGAACGTGCTTCTGAAACTTTTTCACTAAAATTTCTCGGCTTTCGCTCAAACACTGCAATCTTTAATAGCGCCACAACTGATAAAATGATCAATAATGAGAAGCTGACAGATAAAACAGTAACGTTGTTTTTATTGAAATATTGAAGCATTTAAAAGTCATTCCAGTGCATATTTTACGCTGGCCAACCTCAAGATTTGAACTCTGCGAAATCTCAATATCAACAGGCCCTTCTATCAGTCAACCACAGTAATCAAAGTTAGTAGGCTCATCTTACAATATATTAAGAAATTAATAGAGTAAGCATACATTACCGGATTGATAAAAGTTCAGGTTAAGTTATCAGCAATAACTAATTCGTTTTGGCAGTAATTAACTCTGTAATCTTTGCAGAAAAGTAATTAATTGCATAGAACATCATTGGCATAACCACATAAGAAATAATGGGTACAATAAGTGCTACCGAAATTAAAGTTATCCAAAAATGGTCATTGCTGATATACGTTCCTACCCAAGGTGGAATAAAATAAACCAGAGGCAACAACGCAACAAAAGTAAGAAAAGCGATCAAATGTTTATTTGGCCGCTTCTCTGGTTTATTTGAAATAGGCTTAGCCATTATCAATTTATTTCGCGAAGTGGCTATTCATGACATAACCATACTTGGTCGTGTGCTCGGCTAATACCCTTCCAAGCGCATCGCCATGGGGGTGTCGCCAATCATTCATTAATTCCGCAAGAACCGAAGCCCATGTAGTCACTTTTACGCCGGCCTGAGTTAATCGGTGCATCGTCACTTCCTGAACCGTTTTGTTCCAGGTACCCGAAGCATCAATAACTGCATAAACATCATACCCTTCGGCGACAGCCGACAAGGCCGGAAACAACAGACAAACATCAGTAACAATGCCAGCCATAATAATTTTCTTTCGACCTGTTGCTTCTATCGCGTTTTTAAAAGCAATGCTATCCCAGGCATTTATTTCTCCTTCACGTTCAACGACTTCACTCCCCAGAATTTCAGGAATTTCTGGCATGACAGGACCATTCGGTCCCTGCGGCATACTGGCAGTTATCACGGATGGTAAATCAACAGCTTTAGCAGTGTTAATTAATCCTAGAATGTTATTTTTCAAGACAGTTGGGTGTTCATCGCCCAAACCAACCATTAAACCCGTTTGATGGTCGATCATAGCTAGCACGGCATTGTCAGGTGTTAACATTTCTGCATATTTTCTATCTGTCATCATATTGTCCTCTGTTTAAATCTTTCTCTATTCAGTTCACCAGTAAGATTTTACTGATGGGTATAAATTAAAATTAATTGTGAGCTCGCCACTGCTTGAAAATGAAGATTGCTGGTTCTAATCAAGCTGCCGGCAGTAATTCGGCTATCATTGACGATGCCTTCGCCTTTGGTGAGGTAGACCATCACTTCACCTTCCTGCTCAATAATCTGACCTTTGGTTGGCACAGCAATATCTATCAGCGTTTCACTATAAAAAGTGTCCTTTTGCGCCTCTTTTCCACCATAGATTCGGGTTACACCACCTTCTGACGGTTGATAGACTTTATAACCAGCAGCCTCACCACGCTTGTCTGGCATCACCCATAACTGAATCATGCGGTTTTCAGCGTCGTCAGGGTTTACTTCGTTATGTGAAAACCCTTCAGCACCGGCACGTTGAACCTGCACATAACCTGATTCCAACCCTTTACCATGTTCCAATGAACCTTGATGAGACACGCGCCCTTCAACCATGACTGAAATAACATCAATTTCATGATGAGGGTGCATACCTGTTTCTCCATGGGGTAAAAACTGTGCATCGGCCAGGTAAATAAAATTTCCGATACCTTCCGCCGCTAATGGATGTTTACTTGAGCCGAACGCTCGACTGTCTGTTACGATACGGCGCTCTTTTAACCCTGCGAAACCACCTTGTGGTAGTTGATCATAATGCAGTAATTTCATTGGAAGATTCCTCCGTTAACTCACTCGGCTTGCTGATCTTGATGATTTGCCGAGCACTAATCTTTAAGTTAATGCGCTCATTTTTAAACTGACGCTTAATAACCCGTTGTTTGATTAACAGAATACGCTGTTGCGTTATTTTGATATATAAGTTAAAAAGTAAACCACTGTTCTACTTGAGGTAACAATATGGCTAATTTGAACGATATGATGGTATTTGCCAGCGTGGTTGATAAGGGGAGTTTTACTGCTGCTGCAAACGCTTATGAATTACCCAAATCCAACATCAGTCGTAAAGTTTCAAGGCTTGAAGAACATTTAGGGGTACGATTACTTGAGCGCTCAACCCGAAAGTTGCATCTGACTGAAATAGGTGAAATCTACTATCGACATTGCGTACGCATTCAAGAAGAAATTGAAAGCGCCAGACTTTCAATTGATAAAATGGCGGCATCACCAATAGGGCAGTTGAATATATGTGCATCGATTACAGTGGGCCAGAATTTCATTTCACGGCACTTGCACGGGTTTCAACAGAAGTATCCACAGGTAACATTGAATTTACAGCTAACCAATCGCAGAGTCGATGTCATTGAAGAAGGTTTTGATCTAGTTTTACGCGTTGGAGATTTAAAGGATTCTAACCTGGTTGCACGGCGATTGTGTCAAAGCGAATTGATGTTGTTTGCCAGTCCTGAATATTTAAAACGCAAACCAAAGCTAACCAACCCTGATGCCCTTAGCCATCATCAATGTTTACATGCAAGCACTGTCAGTCAAAAACCACAATGGCGACTGTTAAAAAACCAGGCTGAAAATAACAAAAAAGAATCAATTGTTGATTTTAAACCAGCTTTTATATGCGATGATTTTACTGTGCTACGCAAAATGGCAATTAACGGCGCAGGAATTGCCAGATTACCCAGTTATATTTGCCGACAGGCAATTAACGAGCGTAAGCTAGTCCGCGTGTTACCTGACTGGGCCTTTAAAACTGTTGATATTTATGCTTTGTTCCCCAGTCATAAAGGCGCGACACCTAAAGTCAGAGTATTCATTGACTACCTCATCGAAAGTTTAAAACATTAAGTTTTTTAAAACAGATGATTACTGCTAATGATGGATCAACTTGATTACTATCCTCCGACAACTACATAAGCCTTTAAACCAGTATTCCATCGCAAGTAAACGCCGTTGTGATGAAAGTGCCATCGCCCTCTGTGTTTAACTTTCACAAATCCTGCAGGTAGCACTTTGATAGTTAATCCGGCCGGCGGCACCACTTTAATATAACCATGTTTGTGTGATTTATAAAACAGACCCTTATGCACGTAATAGGAATGACCTTGCCAGTGAACGCGATGAGCGGTTTTGGGCACGCTAACAATATGAACTGTTTTAGGGGCTTTCACCACAACCTTTGTGCGATGTTTACCAGGATGCCGATGGACCGGGTGATGAACGACACAAGCAGACATTAAAATAGATACCATAAAAACACAGGTCACACGTTGGAGGCTTATTTTTGTCATATAAATTACCGCTGAATTAATGAATCGATAACCCATAAACGTGTCGACACCGACTATTGTTGACATGCAACTTTGTAAAAATACGTAAAGGCAGCCCGGTCCTCAGGCTGACAAGGTCAATGGTGGCCGGTAGAAATCTCTACAAAGGAACGAACATATTCAGGGTCAACATCACCACTTCGAGTGCCCACAAAAATCTGTTTATGCACACCGGCTTTACCTAATTGAATACTCTGGATATCCATTGTTTTCGCATAGTCATCGAACAACCAGTTGGGTAAAGCAGTAATCCCCCGGCCGGACAGTACCATCTGCAAAATAATCTCTGTTGTCTCAAAGGTCTTGTGTTTATACGGACGGCAATTCGCGGGCAACAGATATTGACTAAAAATATCCAATCGCTCCACCTCTACCGGATAGGTAATTAAGGTTTCGTCGACAATCTGCTGCGGTAAAACACATTTCTCACTGGCTAACGGATGGTCCTTAGACACAACCAGCATGAGTTCGTATTCAAAAACCGGGGTAAAAGTCAGTCCTCTTTTTAACAGTGGATCTGGCGTAATAAGCACATCAATTTCATGGGCATATAGTGCACCAATTCCGCCAAATTGGAACTGTTGTTTGACATCCACATCAACATCCGGCCATTGCTTAAGAAAGGGCGCAACGACTTTAAATAGCCAGTGATTGCAAGGGTGGCACTCGATACCAATTCGTAATATACCTTTCAAACCTTGAGAATATTGATGCATGGTCTGTTCTGCAAACTCAAATTGGGGCAGCAATCGTTTGGCCAGAATATTTAAATATTCACCCGATTCTGTTAAACGTAAACGTCGCCCCTCCTTCACCCAGATAGAAGTCCCCATTTGATGTTCCAGTTTTTTTATCGCATGGCTCAAAGCAGACTGCGATAAGCAGAGGCTATCAGCCGCTTCTGTCAGTGTTCCTTTAGCAACAACAGCCCTGATAATGGCAAGATGTGATCTTTCTAACATAGACAAAACCCTGATGGTTGATCGGTCGATTCGTTGAGCCGACAAACCATGAATAATATTCATTAATAATTGAATAAATACCATTATTTTTCATGATTTTAAACCGCTAAGCTACTATTTTTTCAACGGAGAAATTGTTGTGGCTCAATTACATAATCTTGGCTTTCCCAGAATTGGTGCAAATCGTGAATTAAAACTTGCTTTAGAATCTTATTGGAGTGGTCAAATCGACGCACAGTCATTAACAGCCCAGGCGATAGAATTACGGCAAAAACACTGGCAGCAGCAATCGAATTTGGACTGGGTACCTGTCGGCGATTTTTCGCTATATGATCAAGTTTTAGATATGAGTTTTACGTTGGGCAATATACCTGCGAGAGTCACTCAGCTTGAGGGTAGTGAGCTAGATTCTTACTTCAGAGCAGCCAGAGGACGCTCTCCCGCCGATCAAAAAGATCATGTTGTTCCGGCTGCAGAAATGACTAAATGGTTTGATACCAACTATCATTACATTGTTCCCGAATTTGATAATGAAACTGAATTTAAGCTCAATCCAACACGCCTTATCGCTCAATGTCGAGAAGCCCAGCAGTTAGGGCTCAAGACCAAGCCGGTGATCATCGGCCCGTTGACTTATCTGTGGTTAGGAAAACTAAAACAAAACCAGTCAATCAACGATCAAGAAAAACTTAATCTATTGCATAATTTACTGCCGGTTTATCAGCAGCTCCTTACAGAATTTGCAGAATTAGGAATCGACTGGGTTCAAATTGATGAGCCCATACTAGTCACAGAGTTAAACAAGGCATGGCAAGAAGCGTTTAAAACAGCTTATCAGCATTTATCAAATTCCAGCCGATTGCCCAATTTATTGATAACAACTTATTTTGGCCGACTAAAAGAAAATATTGAGTTAGTAAAACAGCTCCCGGTTCAAGGTATTCATCTCGATGCATCAAACTTCAAATGTGAAACAACCCGACATGAAGTGAGTGAATTAATCAATGACTTTCCTAAAAATAAAGTTATCTCGTTAGGCATCATTAATGGGAGGAACATCTGGAAATCTGATCTCAACCAACTACTTGACTGGTTAGAGCCCATTCACTCCCAGTTGAGTGATCGACTCTGGCTGGCGCCTTCCTGTTCGCTGTTACATGTTCCGGTTGATCTTAATAATGAACAAAATATTGATAGTGAAATTAGTAGCTGGCTAGCCTTCGCAAAACAAAAATTGCTTGAGCTAGAAACACTCGGTAGCGCACTTAACAACGGCAGAGATTCTGTCGCAGAGATCCTGGCAAACAACAAGGAAGCAATTGATAGTCGAAACCTTTCTCAAAGAGTCCACAACGAGGCAGTCAAAAAAGCAGTTGCCGCTATTAATAGCGACATGGGGCAACGTGATTCACACTATCAAGAACGCGCGCAAAACCAACGAAAAAAACTCAATTTGCCCAAGTTCCCGACGACGACTATCGGTTCATTTCCGCAGACACAGGAAATTCGTCGAACCAGACGCCAATTTAAAATTGGCGAGTTGAGTCAAGATGACTACCAACTGGCCATGAAACAGGAAATAAAACGCTGTGTTCAAGAACAAGAGTTATTAGAGCTTGATGTACTGGTTCACGGCGAAGCCGAACGAAATGATATGGTTGAATATTTCGGCGAACAACTCAACGGATATGCATTTACCCAATTTGGTTGGGTGCAATCTTATGGTTCTCGATGCGTCAAGCCCCCCATTATTTTCGGTGACATTTCGCGACCCAAACCAATTACTGTAGATTGGACAAGTTACGCAAAATCCTTAACTGACAAACCGATGAAAGGCATGTTAACCGGGCCGGTTACCATGTTGAACTGGTCTTTTGTACGTGACGATCAACCTCGCTCAGAAACCTGTTTACAACTGGCGCTGGCAATTCGACAAGAAGTGCTGGACCTGGAATCGGCGGGCATCAACATAGTTCAAATTGACGAACCGGCACTTAGAGAAGGTTTGCCATTAAGAAAAAATGAATGGCAAACATATCTCGACTGGGCGGTTAACGCGTTTCGCTTATCCGCGAACGGCGTTCAGGATGAAACGCAAATCCACACTCATATGTGTTACTCTGAATTCAACGATATTATTCAGTCTATCGCTGATCTAGACGCAGATGTCATCACCATAGAGACATCACGGTCAGATATGGAATTACTAACGGCATTTGAAAACTTTAATTATCCCAATGAGATCGGCCCCGGAGTATATGATATTCACTCACCGAATATTCCGTTTGTTTCCGATATCACTAGTTTGTTAGAAAAGGCGTCAGAACGGATCTCAGCGGATAGACTTTGGGTTAATCCCGATTGCGGTTTGAAAACCAGGAACTGGCAAGAAGTTACCAGCTCGCTAAAAAATATGGTTAGTGCCGCCAAAGTGTTAAGGGAAAATATAAATTGACTTTGGAGATAAACTGAATCAACCAGAACATCATGGAATTTAATGTGTTACCGAATTGTTGTCTAAGACACGTTCAATCATCTCATGGTGTTCTTTCATAAAAATGATAAATTCTCTTTCAACATCATTAACCGGTGCTGTCTTACCCTCAACGGCACGTTTGAAATGTTCTAAATCTTCGTGAACAGGTTCAATTACTCCATTGACTAACAACACGAGGTACTTACCAGCCGAACGAATTACATGTTGAGTAACAGGACTATAATCATTACTTAAATTTGTATTAAATCCGCCTTCAGCGAGTAACTTGATGTGGGGATCAGGAAAAATATTTTTGACTTGGTTAAACTGCGCCATAAGTCGATTAATCATTTCCTGATTTTTCAGAATACCGGCATGGCTACTATCATACCCAAACTGCTGAGCGGCCTGCTGTTGCGCCTTTGGGTACAATTGGCTTGATAATGACACGACGCCATCACTATTCTCCCCAAACTTAAATGTATCAGGATTTCGATAAGCATAAATAAGTTGATGAGTAACAAAGTCCGGCAATTTTTTTCGATAGAGCTGTTTTATGAAACGACTATCAGGGTTTAAGTCCCTCCATGCAGGTAATACAATTAACCCATGCTTTTCACCAGACGCGGCAGCAGCGTGACCTCCGAAAGGACTGGCAATAGTAACCAACAACCTCACTTTATTTTCTCTTTCATTTCCCTCGTATCGATTCATCGCTTCTCGTACAACCAATCCGCCCATACTGTGAGCAACGATTATCATTGGTTGTCGATTTAGAGGAATAACCTCGCCTGAAATAAATACGTTATAAAATAACTCTGCCAACTGTTCCAGATCACCGCCAGAGGGATAATAGAAAAACCAGGGTTTGTATTTTCTGCGATCAAGGCTATCGACCATAGATTCAAACTCACGGGGGCTACCATTTATTCCATGTACAAAAACCACAGGGATCTTAAACGATAAATCTTCTTCAAGTGCATAAAACATGGTAGGTGCTTTTTCTAAAAAAGAAGCAGGATCGTACATTCCCAGAGTCACAACGCCTTTATCAAATATTAAGTCGTCCAAACTTCTTAGTGTGCCGCCAGGGTAAAAAAGTGATTTTTGAGGTTCGTTAACTTTCGGAAAAGGAATACTCTCTGCCCAGTCAACCGATATAGATTCTTCAAGTTTAACTTCAACGTGATTCAGCACATTTTCAGGTGCGGCGGCGTTATTTAACGCGATTGACTGGCGCCCAACTATTTCAGTTTTTTCAAAAATCTTGTTCTCGTTTTTATCTGCAAATACCAGCAGGTCATAATCTCCTTCGGGTAAATTAAGCCCGAAATGAGTTTCATAACTGGCAAAATACATTGTATCGACTCTCTCATTTCGCTTGAACTTATCCGAATATGCCGACACCGCCATCTGCAAGTTCACACATCGACAGGCTCCCTTAACAGTTTTACCAATGACAAAATAAGTTTCCTTATCTATCATATGTTTTAGATTTAACTGACCGGGTTCAGCATTTTGGATACGGGCGTATTCGGATTGGATGGAGGCATATTTCAGGTAGGTGCATGAGCTCAATAGCAGCGCTATCACCAAACCGATTATCGGCAATTTCATTTTTGTTAGAACTCCATCCAACAAGTTTACTTCAATGAAGAATATAGGTAATTCAAGGGAAGTTAATTACATAAACATCGCGTATTAACTATGGGAAATTACATCGCAATTTTTTTCGACACTTCTTCCAACTTCATTTTCATTGCTTCGTCGACTTCGTGAGGCTTAATTCTTGAAATAATATTATTTAAAACTCTGATTTCATTTTGATCAATTTCGCCGTCCTTTTCCGCGATATCGAGTAATTTACCCAATTCAGCCGCATCGAGTTTTCCATCATCTGCAAAACACTCTATAGAGCGAAAGCTCAGTTCTAGATAATCTCTTGATTCTGCCATAGTTCTTTTCCTTTTTGTTTAATGTAATTATCAGTTTTTACAACGGTTAATCTTTGTAATTTATTGCTGCCCTTCACTGTCAAAGTTTTTCAGTGAACTAAAAAACATTCCGGCACCACCTGCCATTAGCACGATTAATACAATAATATCAAAAGCACTCATGGGAACTAGAGTCATGCGAATATTGGCAATAATGCCGGCAATTAATGCCACAATACTCAAACCACTTAATAACCAACCCAGAATATTTTTACTATTCCAGAAAATCATAACGATACCGATAAAAAATGGGATCAATATCATTCCGCCGGTGACGCCAAAACCGCCACCAATACTATACAAATGAGTCCCCATGCCAAAGCCACGGGAAAAAGCGCCTGTAGTTACCATAATTTTCGATAAAAACAAGTAGCCACCAACGCTCATCATGATCAGTCCAATGAGATACCGACCGACACCACCACTAGTGCCGCCTGCGCCTTTAGGTTTATGCATATAATTCTCCTTTATACTTCACTGCTAACGGATGAAACCAGTTGCTCATGACTGGGAATATGTTTGTGATGAACCAAAAGCAATAACGCCTTTCCTTTCGCCGGTTTAAAAGGCGGAGGATTTGTCCAGACTTTATCGTTTTCATCAACATAACCAACCAGTGTGCCCAAACCTTTATGCATCACTCGACAGGCTATGTCAGACCATTTCTCCGTTGCAAATTCATAATCAAACCTGATAGCGCGATCGCCTTCTAGTGAAAAAAGGTTTTCCAGAAGTTTTTCTGTTCCCGGCGCTTCCAGGGTTCTAACGATTAACTCGGGATACGCTCGAATTGGGCGTAAAACTGAATTAACACCAAGATTTAAAAAGCGTTCTCTATTAGTATCTTTCACCGCTTCAGCCACAATAAAAGCGTCAAGATTGAGTTCCTGGAAATGAAGCAATACGTCTAATACGATAGAATCGGATGCGCTATTGGCACTATCAGATGACAATAATATAATTTTACTGGCTTCACTCACATTTGCATTATTCAATGCGACTTCATCGCGGCCTTCGCCATGAACATGCACGACATTTTGCTCTCGTAAAGTTAACGGGAGGCCTTCGGCAAATCTCTCGGTGACTATACAAATTGGTCGCTCGGACAAACTTGGGGTTTTCTTTATCTGCGAAACAAGGCGCTCAAGATAAAGTTTTGGGTTAAGCTTTGGTGTATGAATGATGACAATATGATTTTTCATTGTATTCCAGTTCCAATGACCTTTAATTTTTTGATCTTTTTGCTCAAGTTTATATTCGATAAATTCCGTAGCGGCTTGGGCCATTACAGTAATACCCAAAATGTACATCAATAAAACTGTCGCCGACCGCCCTAAAAAAGAAGTGCTACTTAAATCACCATAACCGGTGGTATTAATCGTCGTTAAACTTAACCACAGCGCGTCTCCAATGGTAAGTCCTTCAAATATCACCATCGCAAAGCTGTGAATTAATATAATAACAACGACTAAAAGTAATAAATAACGGATTCTATGTTTTGAATTACTAATTAACCCTTTCGCATACCATTGTCGCCGTCGCCGAAAGATCTTGGTAAATAACCTCAATGCTTACTCCCTAACCTTTATTCTCTACCACTTCTATTAGTTTCTTCGCTACCGCATGTTTGATTGCAATATGATCGTTGGGATCGATACTGAATAGTTCACCAAGTTTTTGATAATCTTCTTCGCTTAAAGTAACAGTCAGTCGTGGCCTGACTTTTTTTGCTTTATATTCTAATCCAAGCATTTTGCGAATAAAATCGGAGGGTTTTAATTGATGATCAACGGATTGCTTTTGAATGTTTTTATGAACAGTTTCACTAACATCAAAGGCAACCTGAGTGGCTTTAGCTGCCTTCGCCTGTTTTTCCCATTTAGTATTTTTGTCTAACATTAAGCGGCCTCCTATCGCTTTTAAGTGGAGGTTTTTCCATAAAGTTCTTTAATGTCAGCAATTGGCCGCGTGACACATAAATTAACTTCTGTTTCTCCGTCAGACCAGACAGAAATTTCTACTGAATGCATATCATCGTCGGATACCAGTGAAACACATTCAAAGGGTTCTCCTTTCTCATCTTCTTCATATTTCGAATAAGTTTTACTTCGGTAATCTCCCTTATGAAAATAACCTCGGCTCCAATCACCTTCAATTCGATATGATTCCGCCAGCCAGCGCTCATAATCATTACTTTCATTGACAACATTAATGACAGGATTACCGGGCTCTTCGTCAAAAACCTGTGAAAAAGCATCCATATCAAAAAGACTTTCAACTTCGTCTCGCTCTACTTTCACGGTGAAGTTAACCCAACGCTCGCCATCATCGTTTTCAATCGTCATATGAAAGGCTTCGCCGGAAGGCCCTTCTAAAAGAAACTCAGTTTCTTTTTCATGTTGATATTCATAGCTGTTAATTTCAGCAATTCGGAAAGATTGACCCCTGAGCTCCCGCGGAAGTCCGAAAGAATCAACCAGCTCGAACATATCGCCAACTTTCAGATCTTCTGGTCGTTCTAATTTTCTTACTGTTTCTTCTTTCTTACCGAACCATTTTTTCAACATGGTTATTTCCTTTCAATAAATTGTCAAAATATTAAAACTAATCACATATCCGAGTTAATTAAGGACAAAAAAAGGTATTCAAATTGAATACCTTTTTTGCTGACATAAACAAGCTTACTTCTTTAAGCGAGCCAGGATATCGCTTGCCTGTGACTTGGTTTTACCGATACCGGCAGCTTCTAATTTACTCTTTAACGCTGCATCAGTATTTTCAGCATTCAGCTCTTCGGACGCTTTTATTTTATCTTCCGTTCGCTGTTGACGTTCTTTAATTCGATTCAAAGACTCTCTAGCGGCAGACGATTTTGAAACACCCGATGACAGTGACGAGTTAACTGATACGCGAGCTTTCTGCACACTTTCAGTAGTTTTAACAACGGATAATTCGCGCTTGTTTTCCTGAATACATTTTTCAGCTTTACGAATTTGATCCTTCAAACTCTGTACACTTGCCTTGTAACTATCAAGCACAGGTTGCATTTCTGCCAACTCATTTTCATATTCAGCGATTTTTTCAGCAACTTCTAAAGCCAATGCTTCATCACCTTTTTCTAAAGCTTGAGTCGCGTAGCCTTCATGCTCACCAATTCTATCTTTTATGGCATTAATCTGGCGTGCAGTCTTTGATTCATCAGCCATAACACCAGTCAACGCATCTTTTGCCTTAGCAATCGCATTTTCCTGATCAACAATTTCTTGCTCAAGAATTCGAATTGCGTTGGTATCAACCACGGCTTCACCAATTTCTCGTGCGCCACCTCGAATTGCTGTTACTAACTTTTTAAAGATACTCATACTCTATTTTCTCCTGCAGACTAATTTAAGAATTCCTCTAACGCTTCTAAAGCTTCTAATGCGTTTTCTGATTGAACGACTAATTCATGAGCTATGTTGTCCAATAAAGTGTTAACACTCATCGCACCAAAAAGAACATACTGCCCATCAATTTTACCTAACGAGCTGAGCGGTACATTGACACTCAATTGCAATAAGGTGTCGTTAAGGTCATCAAGCAGCTCTTGCTTAACTTCTTCTTTTTGAAACAGATTGGTAACGCAAAGAATCTGTTCGTCAGTTGATGTAACAAAAATTGGCAATTCATCAAACCCTTCCACCGTGATCTGTAACACGCTGATTTCGCCATTACCGTTTTCTTGAATGGGTAATACATCCAATGAATAACCATCTTGAATGTATCCGCTGAGTTGAATTGCAAGTTCCTTTAAAGACATTGCTCAGTTTTCCTCTTGGTTCATGACATAAAATGTCGTTTCAGATAAAGATTAGTGGTATTGACATAAAATGTCAACTAAAAAATTACACCATTCTCAAATTAATGTTAATTAGTCACTTCCAGATCAGGAACGGGTGCGTCAGATTGATACACGCCTGTATCTTTCTGCCAGGCTTTAACGTGGTATTGATAAAGCACACCACTTCCCAACTGGTTGATCTTAATAAGGTCCATATCTTCATAAAAGTTAGCAGGCATTGCAAATGAACCATTCAACAAGGCTGTTGACAGGTAATTATTCGCAACCGGCAATTCATTATAGCGCTTGAGCCGCGTGGTTGCAGCCTGTCCCATTTTTGTCGCAATGGTCCAACCCCACTCGCCGAAGCTGGGAACATTCTGCCGATATTGTTCAACATTCTCATAACCCGCCTGCTTCACTGTTTTACCGATGCTAATAAAAGCATCTCGGGCATGATAGGGAGAAGTTGACTGCACAACTAAAGCACCATCACCAGACAATAACTGCCTGAGCCGTGAGTAAAAATGATCCGAATACAACTTATTCAAATCGGGATGACTCGGATCGGGCAAGTCAACAATAATGGTATCGAAATGTTTCTGTTGTTTTAAAAGCGTGTCAATTTCAATAAATGCATCGCCAAAAATAACGGATACTCGTGGATCCTCAAAGGCTTCCCGGTTTAATTTGAGTAGTTGTTCTCGTAAAGCGACAGTTTTATCATCGTGTCTTTTGGCGTATCGGTTAGAAAACAATTCCACAAGACCAGGGTCAAGGTCAACCAGCGTTACCGATTTTGGTGACCAATCAAGAATATCCCTGACTGCAAGTCCGTCTCCGCCACCAATCACCAGAACATGCTCATGGCGAGCCGATGCCATTAACCCCGGGTAGGTTAACATTGAGTGATAAATTTTCTCGTCGGAACTACTGAATTGGAGCCTGCCATTTAAATACATGTCAATAACCGGCTCGTCGACTGTGCCCTGCCGTCTGTGGGTAAACGTAATGTTTTGGAAAGGCGTATTAACCTGGTAAAAAACCTGATCTTTATATAATACGTTAGAAAAATTGCTCATCCAGCGGGCACCACTGTCAGCAATAAAAAATAGCAAAACAACCAAAACAAGATGTAATACAACCAGCCACCAAGCCCGCTTTATTTCTCGCCAATATCTCAGCAGAAAAATTGAACCCGCAACAATATTAAATCCAGCCGTCCATACCCCGGCAATGGTAATATCTAGCGTAAGCATGATTGTCACCCAGATAAATGCACCAATACCAGCGCCGATGTAATCGGCACCATAGATAGTTCCCGCATTGTTTTCCAGATGCCTTCCGTAAACTTTTTCTCGAACTCGAGCAATCAGGGGAATTTCCATGCCGATAAAAAAGCCCAGCAGAAACCCCGCGACATAGGGTAAAAAAGTAGCATAGCTTTGCAGTTGCTCAAGCACACCGCCATCAATAACCGTATCTGGCGGGAGATTATAAGTTTCGGCAATTAATTCAGGTAGCGTGCCGGTTAACGCGATGATCGCAGCAATGACTATGATGGAAGACATACCGATCAACGCAATAATGGCTTCTAGCCAGGCAAAAGCAGTAAAGGGATCCTTAAAAATTTTCGCCGCGAAGGCTCCCAGTCCCATAGAAACGATCATCAGCCCAATCATGGCATAAATAGCTGTTTCCATGATTCCAAGGACGCGACCGGCATAATGAGAAAGGAGATATTCGTAAATCAGGCCGCATCCAGCAAGCACTGCCATAATGCCAATCAATAAAACATCATGACCTAACAATTTAAGACGACTGGGGTTTTCAACAATTTGCATATTCATTCAATTCGTAGAAAAACACCCACAGATCAGCCATTGACCACAATCAACAACGCAGAATTAATCTGTGAGTATTTGGGTTTGTGGTTAATCTCAGGCAACGATTAACCACGGGAAATCCTTAGCCAAATAACGCAACCAGGATGAGTCCTAGAGAGACAAACAAAGCGCCTTCAATTGCCGCCACACCAGTATTTTGTTGCTGATCAACTTCTTCTGCAACATCAATCCCGGTCAGGACAATTTTGCGAACCAACATGACCAGTACCGCAAAAATGATGATTCCAGCCAATGACATACCTGCCCACATAGCAACAGCCAGCCACTGATTTTCAAGGGTAAAAGGAACCACGCCTGTCGCCGCAGTAACCGCTAATGCTGCACCGACCATAAAAGCAGCATAACGTAGCGCCAGCGCTGCATTTCCTGCCGCAATTGCCGCTTGTAAACAGTTAGCTTTGCCTTCGTTGCGAGCTTTGAATAATTTAATTCGGTAAATACTCGCAAACAGCATCACTACCTGTGCTAACACAAAGGCTACTAACAATACCGGTAAAATGCGCCAATCGGACACAGGCACCCAAATCATCGCCGCGCGCACGATTAATCCAACCGCAAGCATATGGCCCACATCAACGAATGCGCTAGCTTGATTACCTTTAACCAGCTCTGCGTGAACATCAAATTGGGTTAATACAAACTTATCCTGAATAAACCGACCCGCCATGATCATGACTAATCCAAACAGGCCAAACATCAACATATTAATCGCTTCGTCAGCCAGAGAGTCAGCGAACTCGCCAGATGATGCGCCGGTTAACATAAACCCAAGCGCTAATATACCGCCGGCATAACTAATACCGAAAGCTGCGTTATTCTTTTCTTTAAGTTCTTCAGTCGCATGAACGCTGGAGAAGAAACCTTTCAAAAACTTCATGCTCACCAGCAACGCGATAACAATTACCAGGTCAACCGCCAGTGCTTGAAAATTCCAAATATCAATGTGATTAAAATTCATTCCTGAAAATCCTCTTTATAGATTCTTTATATATTTCTTATTTACCACGGCGGGGCCCACGACTAGTTCGAGAACTACTTCGACGACTCGAACTAGATGTTGAACTTCGATAAGTCGACGCTTTTCTAAAACTGCCTGATGATGGTCTCGACTGACTGGATTTAGCCAATTGGCTGGCGCCGGTTCTTTTTTTCGCATAAGGACTGGTAAAACGCTTGCCCTGTTGTCTAAATGACTTAGCGGTTTTTGTTTGAAGATTTTGTTGTTTAACTCGGGTTGAAGGTTTGGTATATCGATGCCGACCATAATCAGAGTAATAGGAGTAAGGTCTCGATTGCGACCACCTGCCGTAGGAGTATCGTCTGCCATCAGCTAAATTGGAAAACAACGCGTACATTCCGTACCACTCCCAAAAGCTCATCCCATTACTACCAGTAATCCAGTTACCATATTGAGGATTGCCGACCAATTGAGAGCCAGCCCCATAACTTTCCGATTTATTGACTGACTTTTCTATTTCCCGGCTCACTGATTTTACTCGGGGAAGCGCGCCGTCAGATAAGTCTGCCAATACATTAAGTGGATCAGAAAGTGCATCATTGAAAGTTTGTATGTGAGCAGCTTCTTGAATGTAAGCTAATTCTTCGACATTATTTTCCAACTGCTGCATCGTTGCACCTGAAGAAGATCGAACCTGATTAAGCCGCTCTTCAAGTGTTTGAACAAATTGTCCGTGACTTTGGCCATTGAGCGCCAGGTTGTCAATCAAGCTACTCAGCTCGGGCTTTTTCGCTTTCACTTGTTGAGCATAGTCTTTGAGTAAGACGGCATTCGATAATCTACCGCTGTCGAGCGCTTTCTGGAGTGAATCAATACTCGTTTGAGCAGCCTTCACTTCCTGTTCGATTAAGCGATTCATCTGCTCTGTTTTGCTGGTACATCCCATCAGCAAAAAGAGCCCGATAAATATCGTCCATTTATATTTCATTCAACCTCCGGTTTTCGTTTTCTTCTGATCAGTGCAGCCGCCTGTCAATTGAATAGCCTGTTTTAAGTCACTATTCCACACGAACGCCTACCAAACAGCTCACACCTGACAGTCACCTGCAGCTATTAAACCGTTCAAACGCTTTACTAATGACAATATTCCCCAAGTCATTAAAATGGAATTTTAAGATTAGTATGGGTGACCCAATATTTTCAAAATTGGCAACCAGTGTCAAAAGGTTTTGATAATCAGTTTGAGACAAGCCAACATTAATCGATCAATTATCAAACTTTAGAACGGACATGGGCTTTCAAAACTGAGTGGTTCACCAGTACCCGGATGAAAAATCGTTAACTTGTGCGCGTGAAGTTGTAACCTGGCAGCAGCGTCAAAAGCACTTTGATGGGCATAAAATTTGTCACCTAGTATGGGATGGCCTATCTCAGCCATATGAACTCTCAATTGGTGGGTACGCCCGGTAATTGGTGTCAGCTCAACTCGACTCTGGTTACCTTTTTGTTGTAACACTCTCCAAAGTGTCTTCGAAGCCTTACCTTTCTCAAAACACACTTTTTGCTTTGGTTTATTTGGCCAGTCACAAATTAGCGGAAGTTCAACAATTCCCTTAGCTGAATCTGGCTCCCCCCAAATATTCGCGATATAGTTTTTCTGGGTTTGGCGATCCTGGAATTGTCGGCTCAGTGCTCTCAATGCAGGTTTGTTCAACGCCATCACCATTAGTCCAGAAGTTGACATATCCAGCCGGTGAACTATTCCAAGATTGGGCCATACTCGATTCGCACGAGCTTGCAAACTGTCCTGATGTTCAGGCGCTTTTCCTCTGACAGAAAGAAGACCACTTGGTTTATCACAAACCACGATATCCTCATCCTGATAAAGGATCTTAAGGTAAGGCTCCGTGGGTGGATTATAATTTAATAACATATTGGTTCAGCTCTGTGGGCTTCAGGACTGAAAAAAGAGCGTTAACAAAACACCTGCAACAGCGCCAGTTAAGCCGGCTAAAAATAGCTTTAAATTATAATTATTTAAATTAACAGGCTGCAATTCAGTTTCACTAACCTGGGGCACAATCGATAAATCTTGTAGACCTAGTTCAAATACCGATGCCAATGCTGATAC
The DNA here is from genome assembly GCF_007004725.1 of Aliikangiella coralliicola. Lineage (GTDB taxonomy): Bacteria > Pseudomonadota > Gammaproteobacteria > Enterobacterales > Kangiellaceae > Aliikangiella > Aliikangiella coralliicola. Next base: position 513,918 of record NZ_ML660162.1, read on the forward strand.
AGTCTCTTTCGAGGCGGCACCACTTTTTTCAACCCGTTGAATAGTTCGAAGGCTGACTCCACAAATCTCAGCGAGGTGTTGTTGAGTCCAGCCGCGAGAATGGCGAAGTTGCTTTATTTTTTCATTATTTAACGACATTTTTTCTCCTCACAGCTAACATCGTTAAAACGTGCCTAAGGCCAGGTTTTTACCAAACCAGAACCCCAGTGAGCTCATTGCCAATCCAAACACAAACGCTAATACAATTTTTGTCGGCGTTGGTTTCATCATTCCTTCGAGATAAGCTTTGTTTTGATCACTATGAAATTCGCCATTTTTATACAACTCGCAAATAACTTCCCCTTTTATTAAGCTGGTAACCCTGAAAGTCAGGGAATAATTCTGCCCTAACTGTTCAAAACTGTGCTCACTTCTGGTTCGAAAATTTCTCGTTTCACTAACCAGCTCATTATCAAAATAAACTGATTCCTTTCCGGAATAGCCACAACCGTGAAAAACGATCTGGTGTTCACCATCCATAAAATAAAACCAATATCCATTTCGTATGGTTACTTTTGAGTGCTTAGTCTCTGTTGATTTATTCGCTAATTGATTCATTCCTCTTCCACAATTTTACTCGTCGTCTTTAGGTAAGCTCAGGATAACCTCGAATGAAATTGAGTGTTACGTCTTTACTATGACAGTCATAAAAAATGTCATATGACACTCAAACTGTCACATTATAAAGGCTTTTATTTCAATTAGTTAGCTTCAGTCCAGGATAAATACTTCATCAGCTCATCAATCTCGGTCGCAACGTGTTTTGAATCGACAAAGGGCTCAAAATGATAAAACTCTACGTTCGCAGCTTTTGCGGCCAGGCAATCGTACTTTAATGAATCTCCAATATGGAGCAGTTGAGACGGGCCAACCCCATAGTCGGCTAAAACCTGCTGCAACATGTGTGGATGTGGCTTCGCCCTGAACCCTTTATCGACCGAATAGTTCCTGTTGAAAAATGAACCAATCGAAAGTTTTCTTACATCGCAATTTCCATTAGTCACACTGACCAAAGTAAAATGTTGGGACAAGTTTTCAATCATTTGCTGAATTTCATCAGAAACGACCACTTCACTTCGGGCGTCGAAAAACAGACTAAAAGCCCGTTCCGCTATCTGCGCTGAGTTTTCGAGTTTTTTGCAAAACTCAGCCAGCGCTATTTGACGGACCAGACTCACATTTTCGTATTTTGGATTATTTGCTGCGAAAAGGTTTTTTCGTATCTGAAAAAAGTCAGATAGATTGAAAGGTTGATTTTGTTTTTCGAACTGTTCAGCTAGATAGTCAGATGATATTTGTTCGGCTCGCTGTATTACCGGCTGATTATCATAAAGTGCGTCATCTAAATCAAAACTGAGAACTTTAAATCGCTTTTCAAAACCCGACTCTAATTCTTTTAACATTAGGAATGTTCTCTAAATTAAGTTTCTGGCGTAAATTATTTTTTCGCACGTGGGTGCGCCTTATCGTATACCGCGGCGAGCTGTTGAAAGTCGAGATGAGTGTACACCTGGGTTGTACTAATATCAGCATGGCCGAGCAATTCCTGAACGGCTCGAAGATCACCTGAAGATTCCAACAAGTGAGTCGCACATGAATGGCGAAAACGATGGGGATGTAAACGTCCATTCAACCCTATCATTTTTCCCCAAAACTCCAGTCGCTTTTGAATCGCCCTCGGGCTTAAACGTGTTTTTCTTTCGGTCACAAAAAGCGCATCCATGTCGATGTTCGCCAGCCAGACGCCACGAATTTTTAGCCATTCTTTAATTGCATCCAACGCGTGACGACCAATAGGTACCACTCTCGTTTTGTCACCCTTTCCAGTAATTCTCGCCGTCGCATCTTTCAAATCAAGATCGTTGAGGTTAAGTCTTACCAGCTCAGCTAATCGTATGCCGCTGGAGTAAAAAAGTTCGGCAACAGCCTTGTCGCGAATGCCGATATCCTCACCATCATCAATGCCTTCAAGCAGGGCAACCACCTGATCAACATCAACGGTTTTGGGTAGTGAGCGCGATACTTTAGGCGCTTTGACTCCCTTGGCAGGGTTAAAAGCAATCTGATCCTGATTAACCAGATAACTGAAAAAGCTTCGACAAGCTGACAATATCAACGCAATTGATTTAGGCGATAAGCCTTGTCGATGGCAATAAGCCGACAACTGACGAATGTGAATCGTTTTTACCTGGGGCCACTCGCTCAAATGGCGTTCAACGACAAAATGGACCAGGCGGTCCAGTTGGCGCTGATAATTCTGCTGAGTATGATCGGAATAGTTTTTCTGAGTACGGATAAAGCATAAAAATTCTTCAACCGGTAGACTCAGACAGGCCGGAATCGGTTGTTCAATTAAATCATCTGACTGAGATTTAGGCCGAGGCATATCGACGAGTCAAGTGAGTAACGAGTTTAGCAATGAGTTCAACAAACAAAGTTCCCATTTCCGGCTCAAACCTGGAGACATCATTACTGGCAAGGGCTAGTAATCCAAACTCGCAGCGTTTTCCCAGCGGGATCAATGCAAAAGATTGCAGCTCGCGACTCAACTCGCCAAAAAGCACTTTTTTGGGGGCAATTTCCAGACGACCACATAACGGCTGACTATCTGGAAACTGGCAATTTAATAAAGTCTTAATATCGCTCGCATTGGAATAAATTTGCGCAGGACCTGCCGATTGATAGTCACCAACTAAAATCAATGCCGCATCATCAAGGGAAAAATCCTGTTTTAACATGGCGATAATGTCGGTACACAGAGATTCAAGATCGTTATTTTGAAGTAGCGATAACATGAAGTGATTACATTGAATCAGTAATTTTTCATTATTATGCGCCGCATGCAACATATCGATTAATTGTCCTTGTAACGTCTGATTCCGCTCTCGCAAAACCTTAATTTGACGCTCAACCAGGGAAGTCGCATCTTCACAATCGTGACTCAATTCTATATGGGTTAACAATTGCGCGTTATTACGTAAAAAGTCAGGGTTATTCAATAAATAGTTCTTAACTGCCGCTTCTTCCATCAACTGATTAAGCTGGCTGATATTTCCCTGTTCGAGTGCTTGCGGGTGTGGAAACTTCATAATTCGATAAATCCCTGGAAAACAAATTCGGCCGGCCCCATCATTTTCAACCGTTGACCATCACCAGGCCAATCAATATGAAGATGTCCACCGGGTAAATAAACTCTGACTTTTTGGCTCATCTGATGTTGCAAACGTCCAATGACAGCACTCGCACAAGCACCGGTTCCACACGCTTGAGTTTCACCAACACCGCGCTCAAACACCCGTAAACGAATTTCATCGCGTTCAACAATTTGCATAAATCCAATATTAGCGCCTTCAGGAAAAAGTGTGTGCTGTGTCAGCGCCTGACCGATGGCGTCAACATTGGCCGTTTTCACATCATCAACAGTGAGTACACAGTGAGGATTTCCCATAGAAACAGCCCCAAATTGATGACTGATACCATCCACGGTCACCTGGTAATGAGTTTCCTGATTCGCGTAACGTAGTGGAATTTTCTCTGGCTCCAACATGGGAACGCCCATATCGACACTCACCAAACCGTTGCGCAAAATTTGCAGGTCCATAATTCCCTTCATGGTACTCACCCGTATTTTGTGCTTCCAGGTCAAACCCATCTGCCTGACGAATCTTGCTAAACAGCGAGCACCATTTCCGCACTGTTCGACTTCTTTGCCGTCTGCATTAAAAATTCGGTAGTGAAAATCGACATCGGGTTGCTGAGGAGCTTCAATTAGCAACAACTGATCAAACCCGATTCCGCGATGTCGGTCACCCAACTTGCGGATTTGCCCTTCGGTAAAGTAAATTTGTTGAGAAACGCCGTCAACAACCATGAAGTCGTTGCCAAGACCATGCATTTTGGCAAAACTAAGCATCATCGCTTTGACTCCTGTTGATTGCGCTTTTCCTGATTGGACACGGGTTGTTGTTCAGAGCCATCGTTAGCGTCGCTTGATGCTTGTGTCGGCGGCTTCTGCTCTCTGTCAGCCTGCTCATCTAGTGTCAGTGGGCCCTTCTGACCGCAGGCGGAGATCAGCACAATGCCGAAAACTACAACAATTCGCCTTAATTGCATTAAATTGCCTATCAATAAAGAAGATCTAGTAAGGATTTTCAGCAATTTCGTCAAGGAAATCAACGTGTTTTCATTGGTATAGCTGAATCAATATAAAACCTTGGTCAGTATTTAAACAGTCATTAGCGTGTCTTTGCTATTGAATGGGCTCAATTTTTAGACTTCAAACCCTCAATTTCGTAATTATCTCCAGCAATCCATTAACGCCAACCAGCTCATTTTGTAATTTGAGTTAACGCGCGTTGAAGCTTCTGTTCCAATACACGTTTGTACTGAAGATATTCAATCGTTGTAGGCTCTTGCTGTACCAAAGAGAGATCAATATCAGTAATAAAAATCGGGTATCGTTGCTTGCTTTTACGTTTTTTAAGAACAAACTGAGCGAGTTTGCGAAATACCAGCTCGCCATAATCACGATAGCAATATTGCGTTTCACCACAATAGAGATCAAAGCAGGTTTTGCCTTCGCTATCGGTGGTTGCTATCGCCTGCACCAACCAATAATCTTCGGAAATTGTTCTTTCACTCAATTTAAGCCGTTTAAAACGCCCGGGATCATTACTTAGCGACTCGTCAAGATGCCAAAACTGACAGGCAGAGGACTCTGGTTGCAGAAAACCTGATCGGCGATCAATGGAGTCAAAAAATTGTTGATAGTGACTTATCAGGTTTTGTAAATAAATACCTTGCTGTTGGTGATAAAATAAATGACCGCTGGGCTCTTTAATGATTATGTCATAGCGTTCACCAGCGTGTTGAATCAGATAACAGTTTTTCTCCGACGCCACAGGTTTGTTAATAATCTTTTTGATTGCGGGAGAAATAATCAAGTTATCATCGAGCACATAATTAATATCATTTTTCGGCCGTTCACTAAGTGCCATTAAAAACCTTTTGGTTTGTTTAAAGTTTTTGAATTGGAGCCTGTTTCGGGTAAAGTCTAATTTTAGAAATCCACCTCCCATCGACATTAAAAAACTATAAAACTTTGATTTTCTTTCGCTGTTCAAGATTAGTCGATTCCACTGGCCAAGCAACCCGGTTATTCTTTCTTGAACTTTGGCAGTTGATGGTAAACCACGACAAAAAAAGATCATATTATCGTCATTAATGATCGCTCTATTGTCGACGAAAAAATCTATCCAGGAGAAAACGCCATTATATTGCTTACTGGAATACTCTCCCCAACTGTTAATACAAAAAGTATTAAACTGCTCCACCATATTAACCTGGCTTTCTCCCCAATTAAAAAAGTCCGAATTACCGCCAATACTGTATACATCCATTTTTTTTTCTTTAGTCAATGGGTCCTGTTGAGTGTTTAGATAAATACCAAGTTTGATCAATTTTGCCGGACTTTGAAATGTATCATCATCCAGGTAAGATTCTTTTTGCAGGTCTACCATTGAAAAAAGATCTTTGACAATTCCCTGGGCAAGTTCATGATCGAAATAACTCGACTTTGCATACACTTTATAATTTGTTTTACGCGTTACTACATGATTACAAACACACCAGGCTAAAATATCAAAAAAGCAGTTTGCGGTGTGCGCAGATGGTCGAATAGCCAACTGCTTTTGCGTGATTAGACCGAGATACAACACCCACTCATTCTCTGCTTTTTGATGAATGGTAATTGCGGCTTCGGTAATATCTTTGGCAATTCCGGTATTAACACGATCAATTTTACTTGCCCGCCTTTCAAATACTGCATAGAGTTTTCTGCCGAGCGAAGCCAGCTCATTTTGACTAACTTGATCCCGTACACCTTGCACACGAGCAAAATTAGAAAGGAAGTGATAGGAGTGAGTAAGTTCTCTGACTAAATCTTGCCGCTCTTTAATAACCGCATCCACTTTCCAGTTAAGCCGATCATTCAAGTAGTCCAGCCTGGACTGCTTCCACCCCCAATGCATTACCAATTCACGCAATTGCTGATAGCGCCAATTTTTCTTATTCTGTTTATTCAGTTGAATTTTAGAGCCCGCTTTCAGATAAAAGGCCCGCCTTAAAAACTCCAATCTCTGCGGTTGTTTTTTTAAGAAGTCCTCCGCATACTCCAAAATCATCATGTAGGGATCGAGTTTTTTAAGTTCATCCTCACCATCATAAATAAGCTGCTTATAGTTGGCCGAAAGCAGTCCCGTTTGCGGAAAATGGCGCGCATAAATCTCTAGAATTAACAACTTAACCGACGATTTGTAAGGTGATTCAATGGCCTTATACATTTGCCACAACGCGGCGCTAAAATATTCAGACGCAGGAATCTCAGACACTTCGCCAAAATCTAACCAGTCGGCAAAATCAACATGTTTGTTAGTCAGCAACCGCTTGCTGTACTGTGAATGATCCTCACCTGGCGGCACCAACCACCACAATGGCATACGCCCGCACAACCAGATCGCGGTACGGTAAAACTCATCCAGCAACAAATAATTTTGGGTATCGCCACAGCTTTCCTTCGACAAACTCTTACTCGCTCGCTGTGCAAAATCGTCTTTATGAACAACGAAACAATTCAACTCCACCCCAACACCAGCTAACCATTCACCGATTAACCCTGCTTTTTTTTGTAGTTTGGTTAATTGAGGTTTGTCAAAATGCTCGGTGACACAAATCCATAAATCCAGATCGCTACGCACCGATTGAGCCAGCGTTCCGGTACTGCCCATCAAATATAATCCGACAACATCGTATTTAAGGTAAGCACGCGATTGGTACTTGTAACTACGACTAACGGTTTTGAGGATTTTTTTCTCAAGCGCAGTCGGATAATAATTAGGAATTCCGCAAGGTGTACTTTTATCAACATAACCAGGAAGTAGCGGATGATTTACGTGAAATAGAAACGGGAGTAGTTTGATATAGTCTGACTGGCTAAAACTAAACCCGCTTAACATTCTATTTAAGCGGGCTTCACTCAATTGAACGAACCGAGAGGTGATGAGTTTTATCTGTTTAGGGTCGATTTCCTGCTTTGTCACAATATTGAGTTTTTTAGGCGAACGGCTATTATAATAGTGTAGGTGATGTAACCCTTTAGATGAAATAATAGTGTAGAAGTATTTTTTGCTTTATGATCAACTATTAATGACGATAATATGATTTTTAACAATAACAGTACTTTTTTGAGTTTGATATGTCCTTTGACCAAACAGAACTCCTCGAAAAATCACCTCTAGGCATTGTCATTAGTGACAACTCCCAGCGCGTTCTTTGGTGCAATTCTCAATTTCTGAGTGATACCCACCTCGATGAGAGTGAAGTCGTTGGCAAGCTCTACCCATCGTTGCCGATAGAAGCCATTGATAAAAACGCACAAATAGTCCAGCTATTTAATGAAAATGGCAATGATGACGTTAAGTTTCAGTACTGGCAAAATACCCTTGAGCAACCTGAAAAAGCCAAAATCCACTATTTCACTCGTGAACGAGAACAACAATCTAAACTCAGCTTAGCTGCTAACAAATTGGGTGGCTCACGTTTACCGAAACGTGCCAGCTGGGTTGAATTTCTTGACTATGAAGTGAGCCGAAGTCGCCGCTACAACAATCCGCTATCACTACTGAAGCTTCACCTGATTGTGTTAGAAAAACCAGATAATGTGATTGAAGAAACTTTACATCAAACTATCAAAGACACCTTAATGAATGAACTCCGGTGGGCCGACATGATTGGCCACACCGATCATGGCACCTATTTGATGGTGCTACCGGAAACGCCCGGTGAGGCGCTAAATTCTTTGCAGGAAAAACTCCATAAAGCCATGAAGGTACAGATAGACTTTATTAGCAAATCAATTAAGTATCATATTGTGTTTGGCGAAGCGAGTTGGCAGAAACACGATGAAAGCCAGCAAATGCTCATGCGGGCCCGCAATAATCTCGTGGAAAAACTTGAAATACTCTTAGAAAAAGCGAGTCAATAAAAAAACCGGGATTACTAAATCCCGGTTTTTTTATCATCCATTCCGACAGGAAAAGTGATTATTTGAGCATTTCTAACATATGCTCTACCGCTGCTATAACTTCTTCGTCGCTACAGTCGGCACAACCACCTTTAGCAGGCATAAATCCAGCACTTCCCTGATATCCTTTAATCGCATGTTCGAATAATATGTCATTACCCTGAGCGATTCGATCGGTCCAGGCACTCGCCTCACCAACTTTTGGTGCACCAGCAATTCCGGCACCGTGGCACATAGCACATTTCGCGGTGTACACCTCTTCACCACTGCGCGGTCCGCTCGTTTCAACAACCGGTGGTTTAGATACCGGAACATCATCTCCAACTCGATAAACTTCGCCGCTAGGTTTGGTTCTTTTTTGAATTGACTCCTTTTCCATGTGATGCGCGGATACTGCGCCTGCACATGCAACAAGTAGCGCAATCAACATGACTCTCAATTTAGACCCCAATTTATACAATGTCTTTCTCCCCCAATTTAACAATTGGCAATTTTCAGTGATCGCCAATTAAAAATTTCAGCGATTAAATCAGGCGCAAATTATAGCCGACTTAGCAGGTTGGATGAAAGATCTACGCTAAATTACTTTATTGACTATCAATTCAAATAGTTACTACCTTTTTTGAAATCTTGACTACACTTTAACTAAAAGCTGTAGGGAATTAATAACATTGGAATTTTCAGCATTCCTGAAATTTTCCCGCACCAAAGTTCTCGAGCACATAACTGCACGTTCTTTGCCAACAAAAAAATAAACATATCTATTTGATTTTATTAGGTTAATCTAAGTATAAAATGAAATTTCCGGGCAAAAAATTCACAGACAACCTCGTTGTGGCTTCAATAGACAGCCAACATTGTCGGCTTTACCATTTTTGGATAAAAGACTCAGGGTTGTCACTTTCTTCATCAGAATCGATCAAATATGCCAATTTGTCAGAGCTGGGCGATAAATTTTCGCGATGGGTTGGGCAAAATAACTGCAAGAAAACCGTCTGTCGCTGGCTCCTAATGCGTGAATTATACCAAACCCACAGTATTGACGCCCCCAATGTGCTCGACGATGAACTTGATAACGCAATCAAATGGCAAATCAAAGATCTGCTGGATCACGGCGTTGACGAAGTTCTGGTCAGCCATTATCGACCAAGCCACCCAGACAACCGAGCAAAACAGGTTACCGCTGTTGTCGTTGAAAAGCAGCTAGTCGAGTCTTTGATTAACATTACACGGGAAAGCGGACTACTGATGGAGTCGATTGAAATTGAAGAACTATCAATAGGCAACGCGCTCATCAAACATTTATCCGAGGATAAAATTATTGGTTTTGTCGGTGAAGACGATAAAGGTCTGGTATTTAATTTTTATAATGGCGGTGAATTGTGTTTCAGTCGACATAAAAAGGGTCGTTTTATGCCTAAGGCTGGAGAAGGTGAGTTTGTACTTGATACCGATCAGGAAGCCCAGGAAGAATCGTTTTTGTTAGAAACTCAGAGAACCCTTGACTACGTTATTAGCCAAATCTTCCGCCGCCCGCTTGATGCCATTTTATTACAACAAGAATCGGAAAAAAGTGAAGCCCTGGCTGAAACTATCAAGCAATTAACAGAAACCGACGTCATTCTGATTTCACCGAAGGTTGAAACGAAACAGGAAAATTCACAGGCCCCCAACCTGGCTGAGGTAGGACTCGCTCTGGGAATGGAGGCCTGAATGCAAAGAGTTAACTTCTACTTCGACGAGTACAAACCCAAACCGCTTAGTTTTAACAGTCAGTTTGCCCTGTCCATTTTTGCGTTGACCTTTATTGGGTTAATTGTGATTGGCAGCATCTTATCGGTTGAAAAGTCAGACATGGAAAAACGCCTGGCAGAAAAGCAGGTGCGATTTGCCAAATTGCAAACAGAGATCACCCAGTTGACTCAAAAGCTAAAACAGGATTCCGAGATTCAAGCACTTGAGATAGAGTTGAATAATAGTCTCAAAATGTTGAATCAATATCGAAAAGTAATCGGGTTGGTTAAAACCCCGCAGAAATCTCAAAGCGATATTTACAGTCAAATTTTACAGGAACTATCAGAACGCAAAGCTGATTCAATCTGGTTAACTGAAATTAATATTGATGCGCAAAATTTAAGCTTACATGGAACGACAACCAAGACAGATTCAATTCCGCGTTATGTCGATGAATTGAAAGATGCGAGTTCACTAAAGCGTCAATTTGATGAACTACAAATAACTAGGGACGGAAAAAACAATCGCTTAATTAACTTTTCACTCATTAATGGTAAGAAGTTCGATGGCCAATAAGTTAACTGAGCTGACAGAAAAGTATGACAAACTGCCTATCAGGTTGCGTTTGCTACTGGTTTTTTCCAGCATAGTGATCCTGGTTTTTATCGTCGATCTACTCTGGTTTTCGCCAGTTCAAACCGAAACCAAGAATTTACAAGGGCTGATAGATCAGGTAGATAAACAGATTAACGAAACGCTGGAAAGTCAAAACTTACTCAATGCAGCGATTTCCAACCAACGTAACCACCCAAAACGCAAGCAACTAGGGCAAATTAAACAACAAATTGAACAAGCTAAGCAAACACTTGAAGAACGTACAATCAATCTTGTTAAGCCAGAAGCAATGGCAACGGTTCTCAAAGAAATTATTAACCGTTCAGAAAAATTGACTTTGTTATCTTTGGTCAAGCAGCCGGCGTTACCACTTTTCGTCGATGAAAATGACGCCCAAGCAGACGATTCGATCCAGATGTATCGACACCCACTTGAAATGGTGTTTGAAGGAAAATACAGCGACACGCAAAACTTCCTCAAACAAATTGAAAACATGCCACAGAAAGTCAATTTTGAAAGTTTACAATATACGGTACAGACTCACCCTGTTTCCAAAGTAACACTGGTGGTTTCCACCTTAAGCTTAGAGAGGAAATGGATTGGTGGCTAACATGACCATTAAAATGGCTTTACCCTGTTTTTGCGCTATCGCATTAGCCGTTAGTATTGCGTCGAGTGCGGAGCAGCGCGATCCGACAAAACCTTTAATCGGAAGCGTTTCTGTCAGTGATACTAAACCGAAAACAAAACGCCCTAAACAAGTATTAACAGCAATCATTACTCGCGGCAAAAAGCGTTACGCCATTATCGAAGGCGACACTTATCGAGTCGGCGATACCTATCGAGGTAGCCGTATTATGAAAATATATCAGGGTAGCGTGTTAATAAGCTCTGCTAACGGCAGTAGAAGATTAACATTGATCCCACAAATAAAAAGTAAATGACTATGGTAAAAACGACATTGAAGTTAAGTTCTTTTATTCTTATGGTTAGCTTATTAACCAGCTGCGAAACATTTCAGCCGGCGCCAGAAGAGAAGAAAGTCTCTATCGCCGTTGAAGAACTCGCAAAACTTCAAAAATTGCAGAATTCTGGCCGGCCTGTTGTCAGCAGCCAGGAAATGTTAGATACCCTTCTACCACCAGTCGCATTAGAAGATCCCACAATCGAAGAAGAAAAGTTCGATGTATCTGTCAAAAATATCGATGCGCGTAGCTTTTTACTCGGCCTGGTTGACGGCACCGATTACAACTTAATGGTCAGCCCAGATATCGACATCAAGATTTCTTTACAGCTTAAAGATGTCACAGTTTCCGAAGTGTTAGCGGCCCTTGAAAAAATCTATCCATTAATGGTAGAAAAACAAGATAACCTGTTTTTTGTTTCTTCCGCAGAGACAATGACTGCGATTTATCCTGTCGATTACTTAAATCTTTCCCGCCGCGGCAAATCTCGCACTAATGTCGCCGGACAAACATTAGTGTCATCAGAAGGCGGGGGCCAATCAGATAACAATCAAACCGGTACTCAAAACAGCGTTACTCAACTTAATTCATCTGAAATTAACACCGAAAGCAACACCGATTTCTGGAAAGAGCTTAAGCTTAGCCTGGATTTAATTGTAAAAGATGAAGAAAAAGCCAGCATCGTCGTCAGCCCTCACGCCGGGATCGTTGTTGTTAAAGCCATGCCAAAAACTCAACGTCTAATTAAAGAGTATTTAGGAGTCACTCAAAACGGACTCAACCGACAAGTTATTCTGGAAGCCAAAATCATCGAAGTGATTTTAAATGACGGCTATCAAGCGGGCATTGATTGGAGAAAGGTTAACCTGGTGAATGACGGCGATGGTTTTATTTTTGGCCCGCAAGGTCAGGTTCTCAATACCCTCGACGAAGAAAATCCGCTTAACGGTGTTTTTTCAATGCTTTACCAGGGAAATCGATTTGACGCCGCCATAAACCTGTTAAAAACTCAGGGCGACGTTCAGGTTTTGTCATCTCCCAGAGTATCTACCGTCAACAACCAGAAAGCCGTTATAAAAGTCGGCAGCGATGAATTCTTCGTAACCGACGTTTCAACCACAACAGTCACAGGAACCAGTACAGCGACAACACCGGATGTCACGCTAACTTCTTTCTTTTCAGGCATATCACTGGACGTCACACCACAGATAAATAATCAGGGTGAAATTGTCTTACACATTCATCCAGTGGTTAGTGAAGTTACCGATCAACAAAAAACAATCACCCTTGGTGAAGATAACTTTACCTTACCTCTAGCACTCACCAATATTAGAGAATCCGATAGCATTGTAAGAGCCAAAGATCAGCAAATCATTGTTATCGGCGGGCTAATGCAAAATACAATTAGAAACCGAGAAAACACAACACCATTGCTCGGAGATATTCCAGTACTTGGTAAGATATTTACCCAGACCAGAGAGTCTCAGGTTAAAAGCGAACTGGTGATCTTGCTGAAAGCAAACCTGGTGAACAATGATTTCACTCGCGATGAAATTCAGCGAGTGAAAAAGCGTTTTAATAAACTTTAGTCATTCGCAAACCATGTACCTTTATCGCTTCGGAATGCAAAAGTTACCATTTGGGTTAACGCCCGATACGGAACTTTTTTGCCCATTGGAACCCCATATCGAAGCGCTCAATGTTTTAACTTTTGCCATCAACAGTGGCGAAGCATTGGTGAAAGTTACTGGCGAAGTCGGCACCGGAAAAACCATGTTGTGCCGCCTGCTACTTAACCAGCTCGATACTAATCGTCGTACCGCTTACATTCCTTATCCAAAATTGAGCGCACGAGAATTGAAGTTTTCCCTGGCAAAAGAACTCGGGATCAGAATCAGTACCGAATGCAGAGACGACCAGTTAACCCAGAGAATTCAGACCCGACTTCTCAACCTTAACAAAAAACATGGGCCGGTTGTATTAGTCATCGATGAAGCACAAGTATTAGATAATGATGGCTTGGAAACTTTACGTCTTTTTACCAATCTGGAAACCGAGCAACATAAACTGCTTCAAATTGTTTTGTTTGCACAACCAGAATTAGACGTTAAGTTAGCAAACTCGAAGCTTCGACAAATTAAACAAAGAATTGTATTTAGTTACCACTTAAAACCGCTTAACACTGGCCAGGTTTGTGCTTATGTAAAGAAGCGTTTAGAGTCAGTCGGCAGTACCCAAATCCGCTATTCAGTATTTGCGAACTGGCTAGTTCATCATTACTCCAAAGGCATTCCAAGAATCATCAATATATTATGCCATAAGGCACTGCTGCTAAGTTTTGGGCAAAATAAAGATAGTATTAACGCAATCAATCTTATCAAAGCAGCAAAAGATACCGAGTCGGTTAATACCTGGATTCAAAACCACACCAAGTTGATCGCGGCGCTGGTCGCTGTATTGGCAAGTAGCTCAGCCATGGCTTTCTGGGGGATCGGATGAGCGTCGTCAATGAAATGTTAAGGGAGTTACAAGACTCACAACCGGTCAAGCAACAGCTTAACTTTCAACCGGTAGCCAAAAAATTTTCGCTCTCTCCCATTGTAACTGGGCTGTTTATCGGCGTCGGTATTTTAATTCTCGCCTGGTATTTTTTTTCAATGGATGGTACAGCGTCCAACAAGCTAGATGGCAACCAGGCGAAACAATTAGTAGCGCATGAACAATCAAATACGAAGCCTGGTGTTAATAAAATAAAAAGTGAAAACACCGCTGAAAAACAAAGCGCGCTAAAGCCTATCGTAAAAGAAATAGTTAGTAAAAGTAAAAAAACTATCGTAGCGTCAAAAGAAAAAGCAACTGGTCAACTGGAAGAAAATAAAAAGGTAAGCTTTTCGAAGAGACAAATATTAAAAGAAGAGTCGAAAAAAGCTCCCCTCATTCAATCCGAAATTAAAACTAAGTCGCTAGCCACACAGCTCAATGAAAAGCTTCGCTCAATCCAATCAGAAAAAAAACTTTTTGGCGCCGAGCATGCGATAACCAAACTTAAAGTTCTGGTGCAGCAAAACCCCAGGTTCGACCCTGCCAGACTCCAACTCATCAAAACAGCCTGGGAAAGTAAACACCCTGAATTAAGTTCCTTTTTGCAGAGAGCAGTTAAAGAAAGTCCTTCCCAACCGGCATTTCGTATTGCCGCCGCTCGATATTTTGTCGAGCAAAATGATTTAGCAACCGCCGAGAGCTTTCTTTTAGATTTGAGCCAGCTCAATGAAGTTCAACCCAGCTTATTGCAAACTCGCGCGATTATTCGCCAAAAACAGTCCAGACATCAATTAGCCATTCAAGACTATGGCCGTATCCTGGGTATATCACCAAACAGAGGCGATATTTATATTGCATTAGGTATTTCACTCGAAGCGCTTGGTCAAATTAATCAAGCAAAACTCAGTTTTCAAAATGCGTTGAAAGATAACCGTCTATCATCACAGCAAGTTGAATTTGTCCGACAAAAATTAAGCATTCATCAAGGTTAAATAACGATGTTAAGAAAAGTCAGGCTAGGCGATCTATTAGTTGAAAAAAAAGTTATCACGGAAAAACAACTTGAAGATGCGCTAACCGAACAAAAATCTAGTCGCCAACGGTTGGGGAGGTTGTTGG
The DNA here is from genome assembly GCF_007004725.1 of Aliikangiella coralliicola. Taxonomy (GTDB): domain Bacteria; phylum Pseudomonadota; class Gammaproteobacteria; order Enterobacterales; family Kangiellaceae; genus Aliikangiella; species Aliikangiella coralliicola. The sequence goes on from NZ_ML660162.1 coordinate 529,011, forward strand.
TCAGTCTCGGTTATGTGGACGAAAAACAACTGCTCATGTTATTGGCTGAGCAACTACAAATCGAATTTATCGATTTGGTTCGATTCAAAGTTAACACAGAATCAGTGCTACAACTTAGCGAAATGAACGCGAGGCGTTTACGAGCGCTGGTTATTGACGAAAAAGAAGGTCACTTTATAGTAGCAATGGCCGACCCTACTGATTTGGATAAATTCGATCAGCTACAAGAAAAACTCTCAAAGCCAGTCAAGTTATGTGTTGCACTCGAATCAGAAATCATAACCAACATTGACAATTTATACCGCTCGGCCAGCGAGATATCGTCGCTAGCTGAAGAACTCGAAGATGAATTAAGCGATGATAGTTTCGACCTGCCGGGACTGAACGAAAATCTTTCCAATGAAGACGCGCCAGTAGCCAAATTACTCCAGAGTATTTTTGATCAGGCGATGCAAATGAAAGCATCTGACGTACACATCGAACCAGATTCAAAAGTGCTACGGGTGAGAATGCGCGTCGACGGCCAATTGCAAGAACAAGTAATAAAAGAAACTCGAATTGTACCTGCATTAGTTCTTCGCCTGAAATTAATGTGTGGTTTGGACATTTCCGAGAAGCGAATTCCGCAGGACGGTCGTTTTCGAATTCGTGCCCGCGGCCATGAAGTCGATATACGTTTGTCCACCATGCCAGTGCAGCATGGAGAATCTGTGGTAATGCGTTTGCTGGATCAAAGCTCAGGTTTATTAAAGCTGGAGCAAACTGGCATTGAACCAAAAATCTTAAAAGAAATTCGTAAACTGCTAGCTTATCCACACGGATTAATTCTGGTAACCGGCCCAACCGGTAGCGGTAAAACGACGACGCTCTATTCAGCTTTATCAGAGCTCAATTCTCCGGAAAAAAAGATTATTACGATCGAAGATCCCGTGGAGTATAAACTTTCCAGAATCAACCAGGTTCAAGTGAATAACAAAATCGATCTCACCTTCGCCAAAGTGCTAAGGGCAGTACTCAGACAAGATCCAGATATTGTTCTGGTAGGGGAGATGCGCGATCAGGAAACGGCTGAAATCGGTTTACGCGCTGCCGTTACCGGACACCTGGTACTTTCAACACTACATACTAATGATACGTTATCAGCGGCCATTCGATTAGCCGACATGGGCGCTGAACCTTACCTGTTAGCGAGCGGTTTACGCGGTGTAATTGCGCAGAGACTCGTCAGAAGAATTTGTTCATTCTGTATCGAAGACTATCACCCGGATGAGCACGAAGTAGTCTGGTTGGCTAAAGAAAGTAACCTGGTGGATGAAACAACTAAATGGAAACACGGGAAAGGCTGCGTTCAATGCCACAACACCGGTTACCTGGGCCGAGCTGCTATTTTCGAAATACTATTGCCCGATAAAAAAATGCTGGAAGCGATTCGCACACAGAATTTTAACCAACTAGTTCAACTAGCCAATCAGTCTGAGTTTTATACACCACTGAGCCAATCTGCGATCAACCTGGCTATGGACGGTATTACCAGCGTTGAAGAAGTACTCCGAGTATGTGAATCAATAGAAGATCTGGAGAAGTAACTTGGCAGTATTCGAGTACAAAGCGAAAACCTCCACCGGCGAGGCCGTTAGCGGAACCATTGACGCGGTTAACCAGGAAGCGGTAGCGGAGAGATTACTAGCACGAGGCAATTACCCAATCTCAATTGTTGAGGCCAAGGAAGAAAAGACACTTCTTAACCTTGATGTTGGTCAGTTATTTAAATCGAAAAAAGTGAACCTTAACCAACTGGTTATGTTCAGCCGCCAAATGTATAGTTTAACCAAGGCAGGGATCCCTTTAACTCGAGCCATCAGTGGATTGCTAGAAACCACCAATTCCGCCGCGCTCAAAGATGCTCTGGAATCGATTTACAATGACCTAAATGCGGGGACCAACTTAGCCACAGCATTTTCCAGACACGATCACATTTTTTCATCATTGTACATTAGCCTTATTCATGTTGGTGAAAACTCAGGTCGATTAGAAGAAGCGTTCAAACAAATCGCTAATTATCTAGAACTAGAACAAAAAACCAAGCAGAGAATTAAAACCGCCACACGTTACCCAACTTTTGCCATGATGGCTATTATTGGCGCGGTCATTATTATTAACATATTTGTGATCCCGCAATTTGCTAATTTGTTCTCGAGTTTTGATGCCGGAGAGTTACCGTTACCAACAAGAATACTCATGGCGACCAGTAGTTTTTTTATTAATTTCTGGCCACACTTGTTAGTCGTCAGCGTGGGTTGCGTATATGCAGCGATGCGCTACATAAAAACGGAGAATGGGAATTTGTGGTGGGATAAAACAAAGCTGAAGATCCCTATTTTTGGCGACATCATTTACCGTTCTTTACTTGCCAGATTTGCGAGAACTTTTGGCATGATGAATCGCTCCGGCGTTCCGCTCATTAATGCACTCAATATTGTCGCTGATGTGGTCGACAATGTCTGGGTCGCACAGCATATTCGCGAAATGAGAAGTGGGGTTGAAAAAGGCGAATCAATTCGGCTGGTTGCAACTCGGTCGGAGATGTTCTCGCCATTAACCATTCAAATGATTTCTGTCGGCGAAGAAACTGGCCAACTCGATGAGATGCTCGATCAAGTTGCTGCTTTCTACGAAGAGCAGGTTGATTATGATTTGAAAAAATTATCAGACTATATTGAACCAGTGCTCATTGTATTTATCGGCGCCATCGTATTAATTCTAATGCTTGCTGTGTACCTGCCTATGTGGGAATTAACTTCCAGGGTACGCAATGGCTAGTTCGTTAACAGCATCCGGTGTAAAAAGTAGTTATCTTTATTTGGGCGTCATTATTATTTTTTTGGTGGTCGTAGGGTATTTCTGGTTTCTGAAGCAACCAAGTTTGCGCAGTGGTCTTGAGCAAAACGCATTTTATTTTAACTTTTTGGCACTTAAAAATTCCATCAGACTGGCTAACTTAAAATTTTTGGCCGGACAGGCTAACCCAACACCCACTGATCAATGGGTCGAAAATGAAGTGGGTCTGGATTTTAATTCTAAAGGATATCCAATAGGAACCGATATTACTAACAGTAGACAAGAAAAACCTGAGTCCGCAGAAAACTGTAAACAGATCTGGCAATTCTTGATGGGGCCACTTCAACCCCGCGTATCAACCAATTCTGAGCCCGAAAACTACCTAGTAACGCTCATGAATAACGATATTTGCGTTTATCGAAGTCCGAGAATTAACGATAGGCAGATAAGATACAATTCGAACACCGGAAAAGTCAGTCTATTGTTGGTAACAGGTTAATTTTTATGGAAAAAAAACAATTCTTTACTACACTTTTATTAGATTCTTTTAAACTCGCCACAACCAGGCACACCATATGGGGATAATTCAGTGAAAAGAAATATGTCTAAATCAAAAGGTTTTACCTTGATAGAACTGATTGTTGTTATTGTCATTTTAGGGATAATGGCTGCAATCGCTGGTCCTAAATTTGTTGATTTACAAACCGACGCAAGAATTTCAGTTATGAACGGACTCGAAGGTGCTGTTAGAGGCGCCGCTACATTAGTTTATTCAAAATCCTTAATCGAAGGTGAAGAAGGCACCGCAAGTGACGGAACCGCCGCAAGTCAGGTAACCGTTCAAGGTGTCGCGGTCGATACAGACTTTGGTTATCCAGCAGGAACAGCAACCGGGATTGAAGCCGCGCTCGATTTTTCTCCAGAAATAAGCGTAGCTCATGCAGCAGGTGTCAGTACTTTTACGTATGTCGGACAAGCTGCATGCGTAATTACTTATACAGAGTCGGCCGCAGCTAATGCCGCACCGGTCATTAATACTGCCGCAGTGACCGCAGCTAACTGCTAAAAAAGAGCCCGATGCAATTTCATAAGCCGCCTTATCAACAGGCGGCTTTCACTTTATTGGAACTTATTATTGTTGTCGCGGTTCTCGCGGTTATCTCAGTTTACATTCAAAGTCGTATTCAAAGTTCCGACGACTATCAACAAGATAGCGCTATCGAACAATTGATCAGCGTCGCTCGGCTTACCCAACAACTTTCGATGAATGATTCCGCGCGAAATTTTGCGTTATCAATTCAAAGCAATCAACTCGATATTTTAGCTGATGGAGTATCGCTTTCTGTGTCTAATCTCAGCTTACCAATCAATCTGGGAGATAACGTCACACTTGCACCAACTGGTAATGTGGTTTTTAATAGTCTGGGCGAAACTGCCGCCACCACAATTAATGTTACTATTAACAACACTCAACAAGTTTGCATTGAAACCAGTGGTTATCTTCACCGATGTTAAATGCACATTGCATCAATCAGCGAGGCTACTCGTTAATTGAATTAATCATTACCATTGCACTGACCGGTATTGCCGTGATTATCTTTTTTTCTGTTTTCGCGGTCACTCAACGGCAGTCGGTAGAACCTGTTTTTCAAGTAAAGTCCGCCGAGCTAGGACAGGCTTATCTGGAAGAGATTGGATTAAAACGTTACGACGAAAACTCTCCCACCGGCAATGCATTGCGGTGCGACGCACCTTCTGCTCCAGCCTGTAGCGGAGCTTTAGGCGCTGAAGGGGGAGAAACGCGCGTACTATTTGATGATATTGATGACTACCACAACCTCAGTGACAGTCCACCACAAGATGCTTTAGGAAATAATCGCACCGGGTTCAACAGCTTTACCGTTAATGTATCCGTGACCTATGCGGGAACGGATTTTGGCCTCACAGCTCAAGCACTCAAAAGAATACAGGTCACTGTCATTGCTCCTGACACCAGTCGATATGTTTTTAGTCAATACAGGGGAAATTTCTGATGAGAAAAATTTCCCGACAAAAAGGTTTTACCTTAATTGAATTAATCATTGTCATCATATTAATTGGCATTCTGGCAGTGTCATTTACCAATATCACCAGCACCGCAGTTTTTAGCTACATTGATGCCAAGGATCGAAATCGCCTTAGTCAATCCGGCAAATGGTTAATGGAGAGAGTATCAAGAGAAGTCAGAGAAGCCCTGCCTCAAAGTATTCGTTCGGGAAATTCTATTAACGTCCACTGTGTCGAATTTATGAATATTGTTAACGCATCCAGTTATCTCAATTTACCGGCGACTGGTGCGGTTAGCAGTTTTGATGCCGTGGGTTTTGATCTCAGTTTTTCCGCCGGATTATTGGTTGCAGTGATGCCCATCGATCCAACCACAACTTACACCGTTGCTGGAACCCTGGGAAATGTTGCTTCGATTGTTCCCAGCGGCAGCCAATCAACGATTAATTTATCAGCACCAACTACTTTTGATCGTCGCTCCCCACAAGATCGATTCTACTTGCTAGACACACCTGTTTCATACTGTTTAAATGACAATAATGGAGAAGTTAATCGCTACACAGGTTATGCCATTACCGCCGCACAAGTTTTCCCACCCGCAGGCGGAACAACAGAATTAATGGGAGAAGATTTTTCCGCTAACGGTACTGTTTTTAATTATCAACCGGGCACTTTAAGTCGCGCTGGAATTTTGCAAATTAATTTTCGACTACAAAATCGCGACCGCAATCTAGCAGGAAACGACGAGTCATTTGAGATTTTTCACGAGGTGCATGTTCGAAATGTTCCTTAGCAAATTCAATCGAAGACACAGCAAAGTTTCATTGCCGAAGGAGCAGCAAGGGATCAGCCTTGCTATTTTGTTATTTATAATTATTATTGTCGGGTTGCTGGCGACAGCATTAACCCGGATCAATACACAATCGAACCTGGCTAACGCGCAACAGGTGATCGCTACCCGAGCTTTTTTTGCTGCGGAGTCTGGCGCTCAGTTACAGGCCACCAGTATATTTCCAATCGCCGGTGGTGCAGGTGTTTGCGCTAATCAGAACTTTAATTTTAATGCCAATGGGCTAAATGGTTGTAGTGCGACCACAACTTGTACAACAATTACCGTCGGCTCGGAAGATTATTATCAGGTTAGCAGTCAAGGACAATGTAATGCCGGTCAACCAATGCAGGCGACACGAACAATTGAAGTCCGTCTGAAAGATATCAATTAATCATTATTCAAATAAAAATGACGAATCACTGTTATTGTGGAAACAATGGATCTTTCGCTCAGTGCTGCGAACCATTGATTCGCACTGCGAAAAAGCCGCTCACACCAGAACAATTAATGCGTTCTCGCTATTCAGCCTACAGCACCGGAAACGCGCAATACCTGCTCGACACTTTAGCGCCGGAAAAACGCCAATTAGACGAAAAAGCCAAAATCCAGCAAACTATCGATAGTACAAAATGGATAGGTTTGAAAATTGTTTCGACGGAATTTGATGACAGCAAACCAAATCAGGGCTCAGTGGAGTTTGTTGCATTTTACCAAGAAAATGGTATTCAACAGCTTCATGAATGTTCTCGCTTTATCAAACAAGATTCACATTGGTTTTACCTGGATGGTGAGCATCTACCACCGATTAAAATCGGTAGAAACGACCGTTGTTTTTGTAATAGTGGAAAGAAATATAAAAAGTGTCATGGCAATTAAGTAGCGATTATGTGGGAGTTGCATTTAACATTTCGATAACGTCATACATTTCTGATGACAGCGACCGCACCTTACCTACTTTTATGTAACAAATACTCAAATTAATCATCACTAAAACCTACTTACCACCGATAAACTTTAAGAATCCAGAAAATCATGCTGCTCAAATCTCTGTTTATTTCTTTCTATTTAACTTTGCTGCATGTTGCATTGGGTTATTCGGTTTACCAGTTATGGAATGATGGTTTCACCAGTTTATGGTCAGGACTATTCATTGCGTCAATTCCCGGTGTTCTTGTATTTGACACACTACTATTGGCTCAACCAGTAGCAAGAACCTCTCCTCATTTAACCTGGGCTACCTTGCTTAAGTTGATCGGCTTTTTACTGGTTGTATTTAACAATATGATCATTAACTTTCCTGAAATTAAGGTCATCGAATTACCCAGCCTGTTACTAGCTGCAGGGAGCTTTTTTGGTTGGCTGCTTTATGACTACTGGTTTTCAAAATATAGCCATCGAGAAACCGATTTATTAATCCCGGGAAAGCCGCTTCCCGAACTGACTTTATCAGATATTAATAATCAGCCTTTTGAATCAAAAAATCTGCAAGGAAGTCCCGTGCTGTACCTTTTTTATCGCGGAAACTGGTGTCCGCTTTGTATGGCACAGATCAGAGAGATAGCGAATGAATACCAACAGTTGATGGAACGCGGGTTAAAAATAGTATTGATTAGTCCCCAGTCGCAGGCGAAAACTCAAAAGTTAGCCAAAAAGTTTAATTTATCTTTTATTTATGCTGTTGATAAAAACTGTCGAGTCGCTGATCGGCTCGGCATTTTGGCAAAACAGGGCTTGCCCATGGGAATGCAGTTATTAGGCTATGATTCAGACACGGTGATGCCAACCGTGATTATCACTGATGAAAACGGTGTTATCCTATTTGCAGACCTGACTGACAACTACCGCGTCCGACCTGAGCCGATGACTTTTCTGAAAATTTTGGACGGAAAACCTGTTTAATTAGCCTGAGGTTTGGATAAGGGAATTCAACCGAGCTGTTAATCGGTTGTTATTTCAATGCGTTAAAATTATTCCTTTTAAATTCATTCTCTCAATCGTGGCCAGTGTCACTATTTTTGTGGCTATCAAGGCAAGGCTGTGAAGCAATACAAGCTATTGAAAGCAGGCTTAACGCAGAGAGCTGCAAAATAGGGACGCTGGTGAATTTCCTTATCCGAATCTCAGGTTAATTAGCCTATTATTTGCGCTTATATCGGTTAATGATGAAATTATCCACAGATTTATTCATTTTAGCGACCTCAAGCCATAGGATCGCCTAAACAGGGTTGATATAATTCGGCCTTTAATCTGGGTATTGCTGGAGCAAGGTTTTGTCTGATATAAGGTCAACAAATAAGGGGATTGAGGGTGCACCACAAACCTTCCAGGGTTTGATTATGGCACTACAGGAATTCTGGTCCGAACAGGGCTGCGTTATCGTGCAACCTTTGGATCTGGAAGTCGGCGCGGGCACATTTCACCCATCCACTTTTTTGCGTGCGATAGGTCCTGAGCCATGGAACTCAGCTTATGTACAACCTTGTCGACGACCCACTGACGGCCGCTATGGCGAAAATCCTAATCGTCTACAGCACTATTACCAATACCAGGTCATCTTAAAGCCGTCTCCTAAAAATATTCAGGACCTGTATCTTCAATCACTTAATATTCTGGGGATTGATACCTTAGAGCATGATGTCCGCTTTGTTGAAGACAACTGGGAATCACCCACATTAGGTGCCTGGGGCCTGGGTTGGGAAGTTTGGTTAAACGGAATGGAAGTGACCCAGTTTACCTATTTTCAGCAGGTCGGCGGACTAGAATGTAAACCGGTCACCGGCGAAATCACCTATGGCCTGGAGAGAATTGCCATGTACCTTCAGGGTGTTGACAGTATTTTTGATCTGATCTGGACTGTCGGCCCACAAGGCCCAGTCACTTATCGTGATGTTTTCCATCAAAATGAAGTTGAAATGTCTGCCTACAATTTTGAGCACGCTGACGTGGATTACTTGTTTGGTTATTTTGATTATTGTGAATCTCAAAGCCAGCAGTTGGTAGAAAAAGGATTGCCACTCCCAGCTTATGAAATGGTCCTTAAAGCCTCCCATGCATTTAACCTGCTAGATGCAAGACATGCCATTTCTGTCACGGAAAGACAGCGATTTATCTTAAGAGTCAGAGCCTTGTCTAGAGCAGTGGCTCAAGCTTATTACGATTCTCGCGAAGCGCTTGGATTTCCGATTTGTCAGCAGGAGAAACAATAATGAACAAACAAGATTTCCTTTTTGAATTAGGCTGCGAAGAATTACCACCAAAAGCACTCACCAAACTAGCCAAGTCTTTACATGACAGCGTGGCTAGCGCGTTTGAGTCATTACAACTTTCCTTTGTTGCCAGTGAATGGTTTGCGACACCGAGACGATTGGCTATTCGTTTCACTGAGTTAGATTCGGCACAAGAAGATAAGCAGGTTGAACGATTAGGCCCAGCCGTGGCCGCAGCTTTTGATAATGATGGCAATCCGAAACCGGCTGCGACAGGTTTTGCTAAATCCTGCGGTGTGGAAGTTTCAGCACTGAGCCGCAAGCAAACCGATAAAGGCGAGCGCCTGGCTTTTGTGGCTGACGTTAAAGGCCAACAAACCAGCGAGTTAATCCAGGATATTCTGCAAAAAGCCGTGTCTCAGCTGCCGGTGCCTAAAGCCATGCGCTGGGGTAACTCAACTAGTCAATTTAGTCGGCCTGTACATTGGGTTTTAGCGATTCTGGGTGAGGAAGTTTTACCGGTCGAACTATTCGAAATAAAAGCCGGCAACCTCAGCTTTGGACACAGATTCCATGCGCCACAAAGCATTGCAATCAACAATGCAACCGATTATGAGTCCAAATTATTGGATGCCAGAGTTGTGAGTTGTTTTGAAGCCCGAAAAGCGCAAATTCGCATTCAAGTTGAAAACGCAGCAAAGAAAATTAACGCGACAGCAGTTGTTGATGAAGACTTATTAGAAGAAGTCACCGCACTGGTGGAATGGCCGGTGGCGTTGGTGGGCAAATTTGACCAGGAGTTTTTAACGGTTCCCGCTGAAGCACTTATCTCTTCAATGGCTGAGCACCAGAAATATTTCCACTTGATCGATAACGATGGCAAATTACTCCCCAACTTCATCACCATCTCCAATATTGAGAGCAGTCAACCTGAGTCTGTGATTGAAGGCAATGAAAAAGTCATTCGTCCTCGTTTAGCCGATGCCAAATTCTTTTACGACAACGATTGTAAAAAGAAACTGGAAGATTATATCGATAAATTGAAAACTGTTGTCTTCCAAAATAAGCTGGGTACTTTGTATGACAAGAGCCAAAGAATATCATCATTATCAAAAGTAATTGCTCACTCACTTGGTGCTGATCAAGCAACAGCGACCCGCGCAGCCGAAATTTGTAAGTGTGATTTAATGACCGATATGGTTTATGAATTTCCTGATCTGCAAGGCATTATGGGACGTTATTACGCAACCAATGATGGCGAAAATTCTGAAGTTGCGGCAGCCATGGATGAAATCTATATGCCTCGGTTTGCTGGAGATGAGTTACCGCAAACAACAACGGGTCTGATTCTCGCGTTGGCTGAACGACTAGATACGCTGGTCGGAATTTTCGGCATCGGACAATTACCAACGGGCGCCAAAGATCCCTTTGCACTAAGGCGCGCTTCGCTTGGTGTGTTAAGACTGATTACCGAAAAATCTGTTACGCTGGATTTAGTGGAATTAATCGATGCATCGATTAACACTTTCGACGACGGGCTCCTTAATGCTGAGACCAAATCGAATTTGTTGGAATTTTTCGCGGCAAGAACGACAGCGATGTATCAGGAGAAGGGGATTAACACGCAAGTCATTAATTCTGTTCAAGAACTCAATGTGACTCAGCCGTTGGATTTTTACAATCGAATAAAAGCCGTTGATTTGTTCAACAAAACCCCAGAAAGTGCGGATTTGGCCGAAGCGAATAAGCGGGTTAAGAACATTCTGGAAAAATCTGATTTTGACCCTGCGGCTGTCAATATTGACACACAATTGTTTGAAGCAGAGGAAACTGCGCTTTACCAGACAATCAATGAGGTTGCAGAGTTTGTTAACTCTCAGGTTCAAGCAGGACATTATCAACAAGCGCTGGATAAATTAGCGGGCTTAAAAGAAGTTGTGAATAACTTTTTTGACAACGTCATGGTCAATGTCGACGACCCGCAAATACGTAATAATCGACTCGCGCTAATCGCCCAATTGAGAAATTTATTTTTGGGTATTGCAGATATCTCCTTATTACAAAAGTAGGCAGCGTTAATAACTCGTAACCTATTGAGTTGGAATGAGAAATCATTTTGATTTCTCATTTTTCCAGCTGAAATTTTTCTATCTAAACCTTACGCTTGATGCTAATTAAGCGAAGAGCGAGACAAACTTAATTCTCAGTTTTAACAATATGACCCAAACAACCAAATTGATTATTCTTGACCGCGACGGCGTGATTAATCTCGACTCTGACGACTACATTAAAAGTCCCGAAGAGTGGATAGCCATTCAATCGAGTCTCAAGGCGGTCGCAATACTGAATAGGGCAGGTTATAAAGTCGGCGTCGCGACTAATCAGTCAGGAATTTCCCGCGGTTACTTCGATGAAGTCACCCTGGCGATGATGCATAAAAAAATGGAAATGGAGCTCGCTCGTGTTGGCGCTCATATTGATGCACTAGAATATTGCTCTGATCACCCAGATCAACCTGGACCCAATAGAAAACCTAATCCAGGAATGCCCAACAAATTAATAGAAATGTTTGAAGCAAACCCGGCGCAAACCTGGTTTGTCGGTGATTCGCTCTCAGACATAAAGTGCGCTATTAACGCGGGTTGTAAACCAGTGTTGGTGTTAACCGGTAAAGGACAAAGAACGCTCGAAAAAGGCGGGCTACCCCAAAACTTGCCAATTTACGATAACTTAAAAAGCTTTGTCGACGAAAATATTGCGATAGATTGACGGCTTCGTCGAACGCAAAATAATCTGAATTCGGGTTAAGAAATTTATCAGGCCAGACGTGCCCCGTTAGCTACTTCGGAATCAGGCACCGCCAATACTACCGCTCCGTCCTGCTGAAAAAAACCAGTCACTAAACATTCCGACATAAACGGGCCAATTTGCTTGGGCGGAAAATTAACCACCGCGACAACCTGTTTACCCAACAAAGACTGCTTCGAATAAAGATCAGTAATTTGTGCGCTGGATTTTTTAATACCAATCTCATTGCCAAAGTCGACTTTCAGTTTAAAAGCGGGTTTTCGCGCCTGTGGAAAATCTTCAACTTCTACGATAGTTCCGACCCTGATTTGGACTTTTTCAAAATCACTCCAGGTGATGCTCTCCATCATCCATTCCCCTGTTTTATCTGGCGAGCACTAGCTAACCATTAAATTAGTAACTACTTACTTCTTACCTAAGCTCTCATAATAAGCAGCAATGTTTTTAATGTCCGCGTCAGACAAGGACATCGACTGAGCTATCATTGTTGGGTCGATTCTTTTTTTTGCTTTGAAATCCCTGAGCTGTTTTTCGGTGTAAGCGGCTTTTTGTCCTTTTAAATTTGGATAAGTCGGGATAAAACTGATGCCATCTGGACCATGGCAACCAATGCAAACTGCGGCTCGTTTTTTTCCTGCTTCAATATCTGCAGCCGTCGCGGCAGTAGACGCAAAAGAAATAATAAACAGAGAAATCAAAAATTGGAGTTTCATGATTAATGAGTCCTTAGGATCTTTTCATTTATTTTTTAAGTCGGTGATTTTCAGTTGGCTATTCTAACGCACACTTAACTGAGAAATACTGATCTTTGTTCGAGAATTTGAACGATTTGTCGATGATCGAATTTTATACAACCACGAAGTCGTCGGCAACCGGCTATTTATCGGAGCGAAACAAAGATCGACGGAAAGGTATAACTTGAATTCGAAACAGGTAATAACTAACCTGAACTCGGGATAAGAACAGCCAGAAAACGTTTAGATTTTAAGACATTACTAACATATCGTTAAAGACAGGCAGTAAAAGACTTGTTCTGGATGGTTGGCCTTATTCAGGTTAACTAGCCAGTCTATGACCGGCTAGTCGTTTTAGTTATGCTGCAGGCGGATAGACTTGATCAAGATGCATCTTAAGATCTTCAAATGGTGTTGATTGCGTAGCACCACCTTGATCTTCGTAATCAATAGAAATCATATGCAGCGCCTCACCATCAGGTTGAACATGGGTATCTATTTTTATCGCCTTTGCTTTGAATCGGCCATAGTCACTTGGAGGAAACGGTGTATTAATATAAAGCTCACGTTCTCCGTGACCCATCCAGTTGGTATAAATTTTGAAACCTTGTCGACCGGTCATGTGGTCAAATGTCGCTCGTTGATAGAGCTTCATTGATAAGCCTTTATTGTCAACTTTTAACCAGGCTGTGTCAGCGACTGGATTAGCAGATACATCAAATAAAGCGCCTTCAGCTTCAAGGGTTAAAAAACCATGGGTAAATCCAGTGTTGTTGAGAAAACTCTGGTTTTCAACAACCATAATCCGGGTTCGAAGCTGCGCATTCGGCTCCAGTTGACTCGGTACTTCAACTTCCACTAAAACCTGTTTGTAAACCCAGGCTCCGTTGACTAAACCACGGTAAATGTTCCCATCTTTTTTAAAGTTACTAACAATCAGGTTGGATGCGTTCTGAAAAACAAACTCAACGCGACTAATGGAAACTTCTGGTGAAAACTCAGACTCAACAGCTGTCACTTTAATCAAATTCAAGTTATTTAAATCCAGTCCTGGAAATGCAGGATTATATTGATGAGTGGGCTGCTGTATCTCATATTTCAATACACCTGCCTGAACAAATTGCGTCACGACAACCAAAGCCAGCGCACACAAAACCTTATAAAACTTTTGCATTTATATTCTCCTTAATAATGAAATTGAATTAACTCTTTACTCATAACAACCTTGTAAAGAGCGCTGTATTTTATAACCAAATGAAATTAATAAACACCTTTTATAGAACATAAATGCGACATAATGATTAAATTCAATAACATTTTCTATAGTAGTCTCAGGTGGCCAGTAAACTTGCAGAATGCCAATTGAACGCCTAAATTTTTGGTACTGAGATCGGCGGTATTCACAAACAAATTTGATTAATGCCGAAACACTTCAAGCGGCATTTGGGCGTAATTTGAACACAAAATATCTTTAACCCAACAATGTAGATTTTTGGAATAAGTATGCGAGCGATAATTAAAACCCCGCGAGAATGTTCGCTAGATGAAATTTCACTTTTTGAAAAGTTAGTTCTAGAGGGCGGTGAAGTTCAGGCGCAAGGTTTGAGAAAACGAATTGAACAGGCCTACAAACTTATTTTTATTGAACTCGATAATCAGTGTGTCGCAGTAGGCGCGTTGAAACGCCCAAATATCAATTATAAGAACAAGGTATTCTTAAAGTCAGGCGAGCCTGACGCAGCAAAAGACTACCTTTATGAACTTGGCTATCTTTACACTTTGTCGGAATCAAGGGGAAAGGGGATCGGGAGTTTTTTAATGAAGTCTGTTATCAATGCTCTCGATGGCAATAGCTGTTTTGCGACAACTCGAGAAGATAACCTCATTATGCATCACCTTTTTAAAAAAACGTCTTTCGCCAGGTTAGGTAAAGCATACCAAAGTAACAATGGAAATTATCAGCTTGGGTTATTTACAAAAAAATCATAACCTTCAACGCAGAAAAGTTAATAGTTAGTGCGCATAATGTCGCTAACCGAATTTTTTAACTCAATGTTAGCCTTCAAGTTAGTGGTAATGGAGTAAAACGGCGCTTGATACAAAGCTCCTGCTAGTCGTTTCTGTTGATTCTTATTGTCGATATAAATTAAGTCGTTGCCGTTATCTTTTGCCGGACAGTAAAAACCATTTTGAGTAAAGCGGATATTAAAACTAAAGCGGTTGATTATCGGTGCACATAAATTGGTGTAATTCCTCGTTTCGCCCGATAAATTCATTTTCATAGTTTGGTCAATAAAAATGGTACTTGTACCATTTGAAATAGCGAACGCCCAATTTTCATCGAGTAACTGAGTAGAGTTAGTGTCTAAATTATAATGGTGAATTAGCCATTTTTCATTTTGAAAAACGCTATAAGTAATTTCGTTATTCGAATACCAACTAGCAGTATAACTTCGAGAAGTCGGTAATATTTCTTGCTCGATTTCACCAGATTCACGATCCAGAACCATTAAACCGAGCGAACTATTTGCCAATAGTTTTTTGTCATCAAAAGACCAGTCTAAACTATAAAACATTCTTCCATCATTGATGCTATCAAAAACACTTAAAGTTTGGCTTTCTCTTAAATAAAGCCAAACTTGACTATACCCGGAGCGCTTTGAAATGAAAGCAATGTATTTTTCATCATGGGATATTGCGGGGATATAATCCATGACAGCCGAGTTAATATTGACAGGAATATCAGCGTCCAAGGTAATGTCGCGGTTAAATAGATACGAGGTAAACAGGAAATCTTTATTATTGTTAACTCGCTTTGGTGAAGATATTCTTCTCGTGTCTGAAAGTAGCGTTTGGGTTGTGCCGTCTTTTATATTCGTTTGAATCAGTTGATAAGACGGATGTATACCGGGATGTACAATAGTATCAGGCTCGTGCCCCCAAATTACGCTGTCTATCCGATAATCCAGGTCGACCAGCTTTTGATAAGTTTGCTTCGCCACATTAAGAGAAAATACTGTCGATTTGCCGATACGTGACTCATTCAACAGCAATAATTCATCTTTTTCAGAATCGTAATCTAAAGAATGGTTACCTCTTCCAATTGCAACGGGTTGAGCGAGCCGTATTTTACTAGAATTCTTGATATCTAATTCATAGGCCATATAAGGCGAAAACGTTGTCTTTCTTTCTGTGAAATACAGTTTTTCCTGGTCTACTGAAAAAGCAAAATGTGAATAGCTCTCCAGAGGGCAAGAATAAATCGCCTTCGGCGGGCCAGGTTGCGCATCATTAAAGTTGACCAGGTGAAACTCACAGGTTGTTTTGTTTTTATACAAATAAACCAACTGGCTGTCATCCAGACTCCAACTTGGGTTTGCCCCATTGCCATCGAGTCGGCTAATTCTGATTGACTGGCTAGTGGGTGTTGGCCTATACATAATTTCATTGTAACCATTTTCACCCCATGCTGTATAAACTAGCTGCCGGTTGTCATGGGCCAGTTCAGCGCCAAACTCAATATCAGAAAAACGCGTTAAAGGCGAGACTTTAGGAGAGTTATAGGTCGTTTGAGTATCCTTGAGATAATATTGATAGGAAAAAAAGAAGCTGACAGCTATCATCAGGATTAAGGTTAAAAGGACTTTATTAACACCATGGCCAGTAGCCTTTGAGTTATCTGGCTCAGTGCTATCGGCGGTGCTTTCTAGCTTTTCATCGATAAGAACGCATTCGGCAATAAATCGATACCCGACCTTGGGAACAGTCACAATATAGCGCTTTACTTTTTCAGAATCATTGAGCGCTTTTCTTAATTGAACAATGATGCGATTTATCGCATTTTCAGAAACAACCTGGTTAGGCCATACAGCCTCCATAAGCTCATCACGACTGATATTTTTGCCTGTATTTTGCACAAAGTAATGCAACACAGCGGAAGGTTTTGGCTCTAATAGTATTGAATTTTGGGCATTCTCGAGTTCATTTGACTGATCATCAAAATAATAGCTACCTACTTTCCAGCGCATAAAAACTTTCCGATAACTTGTGATTATTTATAGCAAATCATAAAAAATCACTTTTACTCACAAAACAACAACGACTAATTTTCACTTAAGTAACAGTATTCTTCGGACATTAATTTCGAGGAATATAAAATGCGGATAAAAATTAACAACTGTGTGCAATCAATTTTAAAAGTACTGTTTCTGTTAATGCTCCAAACGCTAACACCGACTAACGCGAAGGCAGAAAACAAAGTATTGTTTGTGCTGTCAGGTCATCATAGCGGGTACTGGTTGCCGGAAGTCATTAGACCATACAAAGATTTAGCTGACAACGGATACCAGGTTGAGTTTGCCAGTCCTCAAGGAGCAGCGGGACATCCAAAGGCGGAATCGCAACTATCACCAGAATTAAAAACCGTCTACCGCCAAATTGAAGAAAAGATATCCACACCTAAATCGTTAAAGAGCATTAATAGTGACGAATATGAAGCGATCTATTTTCCTGGTGGTGCTGGGCCGGTTTTTGATTTAGCTGGTCATCCCGAGGTCAGTCGACTGGTTAACGCATTTCATCAGGAAAACAAAATTATAGCCGCGCTATGTCATGGGCCCGCCGCATTAACCTATGTGAAGTTGAAAAATGGGAAAAGGCTTATTGCCGGTTTAAGAACCACGGGAAAATCAAATGCTGAAGAGCCTCGTTGGGCAGAAGACTGGTATCCGTTTTTGATCGAAGATAAATTTAAGGAATTGGGTAGTAAGTACTCTTCAGGCAAACCTAAACAAGCCTATATTGTCTATGACTTTCCCTTATTAACTGGGCAAAATCCGCAGTCGACAGCCTTACTTTCACAAAAATTAGTCAGCTTACTTAGAAATAATACGGAGTTAAAATAATGGGATTACTAAGAATATTTTTGCTACTTAGCACGACTCTTTTTTGCGGTATTCCATTTTCTACACACGCCGAGTCGTTGACCGACAGGCAGGCAATCACCGATACCATGGATAATTTTTATCACTGGGATCATAAAGGCGGCGCAGACTTTGCGAAACGAAGCCTGGCGGAGAGTGTTCGTTATAATCGGATTAGTAAGGAAGGTGAGCATATTTCTTATTCGGTGGATTTTGCCTATAAAGGTAAGGGAGTGAACGCTTACATCCCATATATCGTTGAACTTGATATTTATGGGAATATGGCGGTTGTCAAATCAGTACACCATTATGATGAAAAAAGAAGCTACCTTAAGGCATTTGTATTACATAAACTGGCTCAGGGTTGGAGAATAACCAATGTCTCGTGGGGAAAAATCACCCCAGAGAAATAGGGCAAAATAGAAATAAGATTGTTTATTTAGATGAATGAATCGAGGGTCAAGGTTTGTTGATATCGCTATCAACATGATTAGTTACTGCTCAACTGACCTGACCCGACGATTCGTTTCAATAGTGAATGGGCGGTTTACCCTGGTGAAACAAAGTTTTGAACATTCTCCGGTAGCCAGATTTCCGCAACACAACCATCCTGCGATGAACGATTATATAAATTTAGCGAACCTTTGTGTGCTTCAGCAATTTCTCGACTCAGTACAAGTCCAATTCCAGAGCCGTTATCCTTCGTGGTATAAAAGGGAACGAATAAATTATCATGGTTGGCGATGCCGGGCCCACTATCAGAGACCTGGATAACAACTCCCTCATATTTACGTTTTGCTGACACAACCACTTTATCGTCCTTCTCACCGGCTTCAATGCCATTTTTAATTAAGTTGATAACAGCAGCCTGTAGTTGATCCTGATCGCCATTTAGTTTGATATTTTCATGTTTTTCAAGTTTGACTTCATCAGGATACAAAGCAGTCACTTTATCCAGAAAATCGTGTAAAAAGAATCCTTCAAAATTCGGCGCAGGTAACTTGGCAATACTTGCATACGCGGAGATGAAACGCTGCAAAGACTCCCCTCCTTCCAAAATCATTTTTAGGCCTTTGCGTAGATTTCCCAGCTGATCATCTGCCGGCTTTTTATCGAGTTGCAGTAATAAAGTCTCCGCAAGTGAAGAAATCGAAGTCAACGAATTATTAAGCTCATGGCCAATAACTCTAACCATGCGGCTCCAGGCATTTCTTTCTTCCAACCTAAGTGCCCGACTAATATCACTGATAACTAATAGGCGGTATTTGCTTCCAGAACTAACGAGAATTTTAGATTTTATTTCCCACCGCCCACCTTGTGTTGGAAAATGATGTTCGACAATTGCACCGGAAGGAAGCTTCAGAAAGCTTTCAATTTTAAGTTGCTCAACGCTTAAACCAATAATTTGACGACGCTTCTGATTAAATAGCCTCGCGGCATAGTGGTTTGAATTTTGAACGGCTAAACGCTCATCAATAACTACAACAGGAATA
Source organism: Aliikangiella coralliicola (assembly GCF_007004725.1). GTDB lineage: Bacteria > Pseudomonadota > Gammaproteobacteria > Enterobacterales > Kangiellaceae > Aliikangiella > Aliikangiella coralliicola. The sequence goes on from NZ_ML660162.1 coordinate 547,890, forward strand.
TCGATTTGTTCAATTAATTTATCGAGAGTAATACTCGATTCAACCGAATCGATTTGATTCTGTTGTAAGTTTTCTGCCAACAAATTAAGTTCTCTGCTTAATTCCTGGGAAGATCCCGCTTTATTGGTCAAATTTATTCTCAAACTAAAATCTTTGTTTCTTATTCCCTCAACTAAATTTGCTAACGTCAGTAAATGCTTATTAACATTTCGATAAATATAAAACATGCCTATTAAGCCGCTCAAAAGCACCAGTAGGCAGATAGTGATAACGAGTAAAAAGGAATAATCGCCGAAAAATAGTAACAGGAAAATAATTATTGTCGAAGGCAACAGTGCCACACACACAGCAATGGCTAACTGTTTTTCTAAACTTTTTCTTTTGTTCGTCATATCATTACATTAACTCTAAAAAAGTATTTTGATTTATGCGTGGTTTTATCTCGGTTTTAATAACGGTGGAAGCAAAGTTAACTATCTTCACTATTTATTATATTTCAGAGTTGGTCTGTATTTGATATTTTTCCATTCGACGATACAAGGCGGCTCTTGAAACACCCAATGATTCAGCTGCAGCGAGAATATTGCCAGAAAACTTCGCTATCGCATTTTTGATCAGTAAAATTTCGGCTTGTTCAAAAGTCATGTCTTCCAGGTTTTCACGACGAGTATATTTTTGCAGCCCTAAATCATTGATGCCTATCACTTGACTTGATGCCATTAACATTGCTCGCTCCATTGTATGTTCAAGCTCTCGAACATTGCCATACCAGGGAAAGTCGATTAATGATTGCATGGCTTTTTTGTCGACAACAATACCTTCTCGTCGATATTTTCGCTGGTACTTATTGATAAAAAAGTCTACCAACAAGGGAATGTCTTCTTTGCGTTCTCGTAACGGCGGGATATGAATAGTGATGGTGTTTAACCGATAAAAAAGATCCTGTCTAAAATTCCCTTTGTTAATTTCTTCTTCAAAGTTGACATTACTGGCGGAAATAATACGAACATCTACACAGCGAGTATGAGACGAACCTAATACTTCGAATTCACCAGATTCAAGTATTCTTAATAACTTTCCTTGTAATGCTTTAGGAATATTGGCAATTTCATCGAGAAATAAAGTACCTTCATCAGCCATTTCAAACCGGCCTATGCGTTTTTCTTTCGCATCAGTATAAGCGCCTTTAGCATGTCCAAATAGTTCGCTTTCAAATAATGACTCGGCAATAGCCCCCATATTCACTTTAACTAAAGGTCTGTCACTTCGATGGGAAAGCCTATGAATTGACTTTGCAATATGACTTTTTCCGACGCCACTCTCACCCGTCAAAAGAATGTTAGCGTCACTTGCCGAGGTACGCTGAATTAACTTCATAACAGGCTGCATCACTTTCGATTGAACAATCAGATCAGGTATTGATTCCGGTTCACAGACGAGAGCATTTAATCTTTGATTGGCTCTACGCTCACGCGCCAGTGAAAGTTGATTATTAATTACACTTAACAGTCGGTTAATCTTCCAGGGTTTTTCAATGAAATCACTGGCACCAGCTTTAATTGCTTCGACACTCAACTCGATGCTGGCCCAGGCAGTCATTAAAACGATGGGAATAGTTTCATCAATTTCTCGAATTCGTTTGAGTAATAAAAGTCCTTCTTGTCCTGATGTCGTATCCTGAGTGTAATTCATATCTAACAATGCCAGGTCAAAATAACTCGTTCGACAATGTTCAATGATTTCATCAAGTGCTTTAACCGCAGTTACCTGAAAACCTTCGCCTTCTAACAAAATGGTGAGCGTGTCCAGAATATGCTCCTGGTCGTCCGCGATTAATATATGAGATTGGCGCTTAGCTTTCATAAAGTAAACAGTGATCGAATATCAAATTATTTTAATAGCAGTCTAACACAAGCCATTGACGTGTATTAATAATAGCAACGAATGGCTTGGTTTAAGCAATTATAATTAGGGTATCTTGACCTATATTACTCACAATGAAGCGCTTCTTGTGGATGAATTTTGGTGGCTTTTTTGGCAGGCGTCCAAGCAGCGATAATTCCCACTAAAACTAATGTAGCCGGGACCGACAGATATATGGTTGGCTCCCACACACTAACTCCATAAAGTATTTTTGACATTATGGTTCCCAGAAAACCAACAAGGATCAAACCTAAAACAGCACCAGCAATTACTGGGCGCGAACTTTCCCATAAAATCCATCGCAAAATAGTTTTAGGACGGGCCCCCAATGCCATGCGAATACCAATTTCATTGGTTCGCTGGTTCACCATATTGTCGCTAATACCATACACGCCGATACTAGCTAAAAACAACGCTAAGCTCGCAAAAATGGCAAGAATACTCAGCATCAACTTTTCCGCAGCAATGGAATCCACGGTTAAACGATGTAATGAACTAATGTTCGTCATAGGCGCAGTAATGTCTACTGAAGTAGCGGTATTTGCGAGTAGTCTGGGCAAGATTTTGGTTTGTTGAGAATCTACTTGAACAATAAAACTCATACCACTATAGACCCTTTGTGCGAAGGGTAAATAAAACTCAGGCTTAATTTCCGAACTTAATGCACGATGTTTAACATTTTCTACGACACCAACTATATGGTGAGTTCCCCCCATCCAGCTTGGAAGAACAAGCTCTCTTCCAATTATCGATTTTTCTTGCCATAAACGTTCGGCCAGGGCTCGATTAATAATAACAACCTTAGATGAATTTGCGGTATCTCGTTCATCAAACTCGCGGCCGTCTATAATAGGAATTTGCAGGGTTGAAAAATAATTTCCGGTAATTGATCGAGTTGCAGCTTGCGGCTCTTCACCGGGCAAAGATTCAGACATGCCGGTATAGCTGTAATTCACATCATAGTCTATTCCCGTCGGCATCATCGGTAGCGAAGTTGTCGCCGCGACAGCTTTTACTCCAGGCAATTTCTCAATTTCATTAATTAAACTACGCCAATGTAAATATTCTTTTCGCTTACTGCCAAATTGTTCGGGCAGCCAAACGTGTCCTGCGATGATATTGTCTGATTTAAACCCGGGTGGTTGTTGCAGTAGTGAAATATAATTTTGGAGTAAAAGTCCTGTTGCTATCAACAGTATAACAGCAACGCAAACTTCTATCGCGACAAGCGAACGACGAATACGATTACTCTTTTTATCTCCTGTCATTTTACGACCGGCTGATTTTAAAACCAGGGCTAATTTCTTAGGGTGTACGAGGGAAAAGGCAGGAACCAGCGTAGTTAATACGCCAGCAATCACGATTAGTGAGACGATAACCATGACGGCTTCAACATCCATAGCTAACTCATGAATCCTGGGTAAATCTGCTGGCGAAAGATGTTTCACTAGCTTTAATCCCCAAGCAGCAAGAAGTAAACCTAAAGCCCCGCCGGCGAATGACAACATTAAATTCTCTACCAGCAACTGTTTAACCAGGCGAACGCGAGTAGCACCAACAGATACTCGTATAGCAAGTTCCTGTATTCGATTTCCAAATTGAGCGAAACTTAAATTAACCACATTCAATACTGCAATCAAAAATACAGCTAAAACTGACAGCATCAACAATACGAGCGCGGGCTTATAATTTTTAGTTAACGACTCCACCATTGAAGTTAACTTTAAACGCCATACCTCAGATTTTTCTTGCCGAACTTGATTCAAAACTTGATTGTATGGAGTGAGCTGCTGGCTAGCAGTCTCCTGATTAACATCCGATTTAAGTCGCGCTATTAAACCACCCGGCCTATCAAGGGTTTCAAGCAGATTCCAAACTTGAATATTTAAATCACCTGTCGAATTAAATCCAGGTGGCATAACGCCAATAATTGTATGTGGCTTTAGATCGAGTAAAATGGAACGACCTAAAATTGTCTCTGATTGCTGAAACTCATCACGCCATAAGTCGTAACTAATTAAAACATTATTTTTTCCTTTATCATCGATAGTATGCCATCTACCCTTAATGGGTTGCACGCCTAGCGCTCGAAAATAATCTTCGCTAACACGGAGGTTGTACAAAGGTTTGCTTGAATTGTTTTCAGTTAAGGTTGTTTGATCATATGCCCAAAAGGCAATGGATTCGAACACACCATCAACTTTAGTCATTTGATGAAAAATATTAAGATTGAAAGATGTACTTTTTTTCGATTTGGTTTTATTTTCAATCGACAATATCATCAATTGTTCAGATTCCGGCATCGGCAAAGGTTTGTAAAGAATACTATTGACTAAGGTAAACATAGTCGCAGTAACACTGATCCCAAGTGCCAAAGTTAGCAATGCGATTAGTGAGTATATGGGACGTGACGTTAAAGTTCGAAAACTAAAGCTTATGTCTTTCATTAACCTTCTCATAATGCCTCCTAAGCAACGATCAACTTATCGGCACTTTCTGTGCGAATGTTTTCATCGACTAGTCGACCATCGAAAATTCTCACATTACGATCGCTTCTGTCGGCATATCGAGGATCGTGAGTGACCATACAAATAGTTGTCCCTTGAGAGTGCAATTCAGTTAACAGATTCATTACCGCCTCACCATTTTTAGAATCAAGATTTCCAGTGGGTTCATCTGCCAATAAAAGTGAAGGCTCTGAAACTAAAGCTCGAGCGATTGCCACTCTTTGTTGCTGTCCGCCGGATAGCTGCCCTGGGTAGTGACGCTTACGATGAGTCATACCCACTCTGTCGAGCGCGTTTTCAACTTTTGTTTTAACTTCATCTTTTTTAATCCCATCTCTATAAGATAAAGGCAGCTCAACGTTTTCATAAACAGATAGATCACCAATAAGATTGAACGATTGAAAGATAAATCCAATTTCTGTACTTCTGAGTTGTGCCCGTTGATCCATATTCAGTTTTTCTGTGGTGATATTTTTTAATTTAAATTGCCCACTTGTCGGCTCATCTAATAAACCAATAATCGATAACAAAGTAGATTTTCCGCAACCTGATGGACCAGACACGGAAAGAAACTCTCCTTGATGAATATCCAGGTTGATATTAGATAGCGCATGCGTTTCCAATTCTTCTGTACGTAAGATTTTGCCAACGCCACGGAGACTAATCAGCGGTTCATTATGCTGACCACCTGGTGAAGAACTGGAATTCGATAGTTCGCTATTATTCGATTGGTTCGTTGGCATCAAGACTACCTCTTGTTTTCTATATTTGATTGTTCATCGCCTCTTCAATGTGGCGAACGAAATGACTAAATTATTCGGATACTGCTAATTTATTTGAATACTATTGTGCTGCCTAAATTCTGTCGTATCAGAGAGAACAACCTTTTCCCCAAGCTGCAAACCGTTTAAAATTTCTATTTGACTCACAGAGGCACTACCAAAACTCACCAGGCTTTTTCTAGCGACCAATGTTGAGGGGTCCACAATGTAAAGCAATGACTCACTATTTGCACTGACACCGGCAGGCCGATCAATAAAAAGTGTATCGGCAATTTTTTCTACCAATATTGTTCCAGTGACACTCAAATCGGGCCTAACGCTATTAGATAGTTGCGAATTAAATTCAACATCAACTTGAACATTTCCCTTGTCTACTCTGGGATCAATTCGAATAACTTTTCCATTTAGCAGCTCATTCCTGGTATCGATAATAACCACCAAATCTAAACTGAGTTTTTCAGCATGCACTTCCTGTACTTGTAATTCAGCGATCAATTCTTGCGGATTTGCAACTCGTGCGACGCTGGTACCCACCTGAATTTGTTGTCCAAGCTCTATCGGAATTTGTTGAACGACGCCATCGAAGCCTGCACGCACTTCTAATGCCTCAACTTGAGCGCGCATCCTTTCTACTTGATTGCGAAACATCCACACCTTGGCTTCTTCTGCGGCTAATCGCGCTTTTGCGACTTCAGCTCTTCGTTTTTGTCTTTCGCTTCTTATTCTTAACATTAATTGACTTTGGCGTGCACGTAGCTTCGAGTTTTCAAAATCAATGGCTGAAATAATATTTTTTTCGGCAAGGGGCTTTTGCGCTTTTTCGTTCATCAATGCCAATTCAACTTCCATTTTCGCCTCGGCGACCAACATTTCATATTCCAGATTTTTTTCTTCAATCTCGGCTTTTAACGCCAGAAATTGCGCTTCGGCCGCATTGTATTCCCACTCGGCTTGCTTATAGTCTTGTTCCAATTCTGGATTACGTAATTTGATTAAAATGCTATCGCCGGAGACTCGAGCGCCCGGTTTAACCAATACCCGTTCGACAATTCCAGCAGAGGCAGTGGAAATCCATCGATTGTCTGCGGCAACTAAATTTCCAACACCTCGAATTTCATGGCTAAATTCGCCCCGCTTAACTTCCCCTACCCAAACTTTTTCATTTTCGACAGAGGGTAAAGCTGACTCGATAGTGAACGAGAGTACCGTCATGGCAACTAGCGCAATGGCGATAACGCAATATATTGGTTTCACTCTTTTAAAAAACGCGCTTTGATTTCGGCGAATCGGAATATCCATAAAAGCTCTTAAGGTACTCGATATAAATGCAACCCTTCAATTTTAGGCGCACATCCAGTTATAAATATCCATTACTTAGCAGCTAATATGCCAGGATCACGTTCAACCATAACTCATTGTATCTAAAGGGAATTATTTTTTTGTGAGGGTTAGGCGGACAAGAGATTTACGAAAATGAACACTGTTTTTTAAAATCGAACACGAATCGTCAGTTCATATAAACAAGACTCTGGTTCACAATTTTGAACCACTCTCGTTACTGCTACAAAATCCAGAAAAAATCCGACAGCCAGAAGATATTCTTATAAATCAAATAGTTAAAAAAAAGGACATTTTCCGGTTAAATTTTTCATAACCTCTCCCTGGACGTTAAATCTGTCACAACAACCGGCAAATTGCTCTTTGATTTCAAGTGTTTGGTTCCACTCCCACAAAAGATATGTTATAACATATCTAAAAATTATTATTTTAGCGAAAACTCAAATAATAAAAGAAAACTTTAAATTCTTGTTTGCCTTTGTGAAGTGGCCGACGTCAAACAGAGAATGATAAAAAAAGAACCGGAATTTTATTTTTAACAGGTAATTTATGTTCAGGGGAAACGCATGAAAGTTCTGCGTGCATTATCAACGATGAATATTATGAGTATGCGTTCGACTTTGGCAATGACGCTACTTTCACTATTCACTCACCTGGTGACGGCATCAACGGTAGTATCTCAATAAATTGGTATTTGTAGGGCATATCGCAGCCCCTCCTTTAGCGCGGCTTTAAGCCGCGCACTTTTTTATAAAATATATCATGAAAAAAACACTCTTCATCATATCAATCTACTCCGAGGCATGATTATCATTTTTGTACAGCAATATTTGTTTTTCTCGCAGACTTGTCTGCAGCGATAATAGAAAATCGTTTTAGCGATAGTCGAGACTTCGCGATAAATATCATTAAACGAGGCGTCATTCTGATCATTCTCGAGTTTACTATTGTTTCCTGGTCATGGAGCTTCAATCCTAACCGCCAAACGCAGATTAGGAAAAAAGTATTCAAGAATCCAGACTAACGCTCAATTGATTTTTATGCTATGTTATAACGTAACCTATGGACTGGAGTTAATTCGAAGCTTTTGTCACTAATCCTTAAAATGTCGATATGACATTAGACTCAAATTTAACAAAGCTTTTCTCCCTATTTGATACAACATACCATTATTTTTCAAGCGCTAATAATTGAAATAGTACCCCAAAATCAATGAGTAAAAGCGAACTAGAAGAGATTAATGAGCACAAAGAAAGTTGCAGAAAATTTGCTTAAGATCGTTGAACGTGCTGATGAGAAATGTAAGCACATGGGCGTTAAACTGACCACCAAAAGAAAACAAGTTTTAATGGGCCTGGTAAAATCGGAAAAGGCCATATCTGCCTACGAACTTGCAGACTATTATACCCAAGAGTTTGAAGTTGCAATGCCTCCTATGTCTGTCTATCGAATTCTGGATTTTCTACAGCAAGCACAGCTGGTTCACAAACTAAATATCGCAAACAAATACGTCGCCTGCTCTCACATCACCTGTGATCACGCCCATGAAATCCCTCAGTTTCTAATCTGTAGCAAGTGTCAGCAAGTCGAAGAAATTACTATCAAGAAATCGATAATCGAAAATCTTCAATTGAATGTAGAAAAAGCGGGGTTTCGCCTACTCAGTCCGCAACTGGAAATGAATTGCCTGTGCGAACACTGCATGGTAGATGCCGCTTAACAGATAAACGGAAAATATATATTATGAATATTCAAGCCATAGGAGATAAAACGGCCATTGGCCTTTCATTTTTATGCACAGTACATTGCATTGTCTTGCCTATAGTCTTACTAATAGCACCGTCAATTGCGGCATTTTCATTTAACGACAAACAATTCCATCAATATATGTTAGCAGCGGTATTTATTAACAGTATTTTTGCCTTATCGACGGGCTACCGGAAGCACAAACAATCAATTATCTATGCCTGGGGAATCTCCGGGTTAAGTCTGTTGTTATTAGCGTTCGTTTTAGGTCACGACGCGCTGGGTGAGTTTGGCGAAAAAGCATTTACTTTATTAGGCGCTATTGCTGTCGCTTACGGGCATGTAAAAAACCACCGGTTATGCTGCAAACAAGCCTGCAGCTGTTAGAGCATTACCATAAAACTATTCTTGATATATAAGTTAAGCCAGTCCAATGAGCCACATTAATTCCAATATAGAAGCAGTCCCAACTAATATCATCACGGGTTTTTTGGGTGTTGGAAAAACATCCGCGATAATCCATTTACTAAGCAATAAACCCAAGAATGAACGCTGGGCAATATTAGTCAATGAGTTTGGTGAAATTGGTGTTGATGGCAGTTTATTTGAAGGGCAACATTCAAAAGACCAAGGCGTATTTATTCGCGAGGTACCCGGCGGTTGCATGTGCTGTGCATCAGGCTTACCAATGCAAATCGCTTTAAATCAGCTACTCGCTCTCGCCAAACCCGATCGCCTGTTAATTGAACCAACAGGGCTTGGACATCCGAAAGAAGTTTTAGAGGTACTTTCAAGTGACCATTATAAAGATGTACTTTCGTTGCAAAAAACACTCACCCTGGTAGATGCTCGGAAACTTTCGGATAAGCGATATTCGACACATGATACTTTTATCCAGCAAATAGCGCTCGCAGATGTTGTCGTGGGTAATAAGTTGGATCTTTATGAAAATGAAGAAAAAAACAGGTTAACGGATTTCGTCAAACAACATGGCCAATCCCAGGCGAAAGTTACTTTTACCCAACATGGCAAAATAGCGCTATCTCAATTAAAAGGCGCCACCGCTACCCTATTCTCAAAGTCTCACCACCATCATTACAATAATGAAAAAAAGCCAACCATCTCAGAAAGCCCCATTCCAAAATGTGGATTTATTAAGGCCACCAATGAAGGCGACGGTTTTAAGAGTGTTGGCTGGCGATTCTCTCCGGAAAAAATATTTAACCGCCAGAAATTATTGACGTTTCTAACTGGTATCCAGGCGGAAAGAATGAAAGCGGTATTTATCACAAACGCGGGAATATTTGGCTACAACCTTACGGAAGATGCACTCACGGAAGTAGAGTTGGATGACTGTTTCGAAAGTCGTATTGAAATCATATCCGACAGCCTGGATGGTTCGCTAGAAACACAACTCATGGATTGCGTTGCGAACTGAACACCCAAATATTGAATTGTTTATTCTTTCCTCCGGTTTCCTGGACTGGGGAATTTTAGAAGGTTAATTACGTATTTATTATTAGAATCGAGAATAAAAAAACAGTAGCTGATATTTGTAATGACTAATGGCGCGTCTGGAATTAGCTTAAGTGCCAAATTGAAAACGAAGTTAAGCCACAGACAGCATTTGAAAAATCACTTTAAGTTTCTTAGTTTTTTCTATTACTTTTTAATAGAGATCCGTTTAAATCGATAAAATACTGCTATTCTTTAAAAACTAGTAAACATTATATGATTTCATCTTACTCAACGAAATGATATATTGTAGCGCTGTTGTATTAAATAATATTGGGCAGAGTTCTTTGGCCCTCTTTCATTCCTCCGATAGAACATATGGCGACAATAGATTACATCATTAAGCACGCAGAGCAGCATTGCAAAAATAACGGTTCACGTCTCACAGATAAACGAAAGAACGTATTGGCTGGTCTATTACAATCTGAAAAAGCACTTTCTGCCTATGAACTGGCAAATTACTGCGCTAAAGAGCTCGACCAGTCCCTTCCAGCAATGTCTGTCTATCGGATCCTTGATTTTTTACAAGAAGAGCAGTTAGTGCACAAGCTCAACCTGGCCAATAAATATGTTGCTTGCTCCCATATTACCTGTGATCACGCTCATGAAGTTCCCCAGTTCTTGATTTGTAGTGATTGCCAGCGAGTAACAGAGATTGGTATTAACAAAAAAATTATTCAAACCCTTCAGGCGAATGTAGAAGAAGCAGGTTATCACCTTAAAAGCCCTCAGCTAGAAATCAATTGCATTTGCGAAGCGTGTGTGAAAGAAGATTAAAATCTCCCACCACGAGCATAAGTCTGCGAGATTCTCAAAACCATCGACAAGTAAGTTACATTATCGATGGTTTAAAGATGAACCTGTAGAATGGCTACATGGCTCATCTTTCGTCGGGATGCCGCATCACTTGCTGAACAAAAAAATGACCGCGGCAATCTCAAAGAACGAAAGATAAACACGCCCTAGATAGATTATTTAAAATTAGTCGGTGGTTTTGGTGCCTTAATTGATTTACGTGGATTAGCCTCAAGTTCTATTAGTAACTCTTTAACGGCTCTTTCCAGCGATGGATCCTTACCGGCATTGATTAATTCGGGACGATCCAATACCTCAATGTCCGGCGAAACACCGACATTTTCCACAATCCAATTTCCATCTGTGTCCATGGTTCTAAAAGTTGCCGCTAACAATAAACCACCATCAGCTAGTCCTGGATTACCACTGATCCCAATTAAACCGCCCCAGGTTCGCGTGCCAACCAGTTTGCCTAAACCGAGTTTGCGGAAGTAATAAGGTAAGGCGTCACCACCCGAGCTGGAGTAACCATTGATCAGCATGGCTTTTGGTCCATCGTGAGCAATCAGCGGAGTGGCATTGGGTTTTAGCCCACGGAACTTCCAATAGTTTAGCGTCTTACGAGAAAGCAACTCGATCATACGATCGGGAATAAAACCGCCACCGTTATATCGATCATCAATGATTAATGCATCTTTAGTCACTTGCGGTAAAAATCGTTTGAATAATTCGCGGTTGCCATCGGTTGCCGTGTTAGGTAAGTGCAAGTAGCCGATCCTTCCACCCGATAATTTTTCTACCATGGCCGCTCTTTGGTTAACCCAATCCAGATAACGCAGGTTATGTTCGCGAGCAATCGGTTTCACCTGAGCAGTCCAGCTACCTTTAATGCGTGGACGAGAATTTAAAGTTAAAGTAATCGTTCGATTCTGAGTATCCTCCAGCAACTGGTAAATATTGTTTACCTGCTTGGTCGAATGACCGTTAATCGCTAAAATAAAATCACCTTCGCTGACCTTTACACCCGGCTGGGTGAGCGGAGAACGGAACGCATCATGCCAGTTTTCTCCTGCAAAAATTTTATTAATTTTAAAATAACCTGATTTATCATGGGAAAATTCAGCGCCTAACAATCCATGTTTTCTACTATCAACGCGCGGTTGATCACCAGCGTTAACATAAACGTGACCGGCATTGAGTTCGCCTGCAATTTCTCCAAACACATAGTCTAAATCTGTGCGGTGAGTTGCGGCATCTGCCCAAGGTTGGTACTTACTACGTATTTGCAACCAGTCGTTTCCGTGAGTGTTGGGATCATAGAACCAATCTCGTAAAATTCTCCATCCGTCAACATACATTTGTTGCCATTCTATTTTTGGATCAATCTTTAAGGTTAAATTAGTCAAGTTAAGCTTGGTTTTATCAAACTTTTGCTCAGCCTTTGCATCCACAATGGCAAAATCATTCCCCCGTCGTAATAAGAGTTTTTTGCCATCATCAGAAAGCGAATAATCTCTAATATTTTCGGCAACAACTTTAGGTTTTTCATTTTTTTGCAAATCAATAATTTGTAAATCATTCTGACTATTTTGATTGCGCAATACAAAAGCCTGCTTACCATTAGCTTGCAAATTGTTGTAATTGCCGGCGTCACCTGGCAATGCAATAACACGAGAATCAAATCCGGCAAAGTCGATTTCAACTTCGAGCTTTTTTGATTTTTTATCCTTGTCCTCTTCTTTGCTTGCAGCCGTTAAAGATACTTCATCACTTTTATGTGGAAATAAAGCGGGCGCTTTTGCATTTAACTGTGCGGCATAAACACGAGTCGCCTGGTGGTAGAGGTAGTTAAATTCATAACTGCTAAAAGAGAAGTTGTAATCACGATTTGACAGGAAGAAAAGATAGTTTCCATTTGCGTCGAACACAGGTTCTTGATCACTGGTATTCGCTGAAGTTAAACGCTGCGCCTTACCACTTTTCACATTGGCTACCCAGATAGAACCATAACCATTATCTTCCTGCTTGGTATAAGCTACCCACTGACTATCAGGTGACCAGGTATAATCCTCAATATCATTGGTATCTGAACGATCTAGCCTGGTCAGTTTTTTATTTTTGACTGTTAAACTCCAGAGCGTTTGATTCTTATCGCTAAATACCAATTTTTTACTATCTGGTGACCACACAGGGGCAAACCGCCAAATCGAACCGTCAGTCGTTAATCGCTGCTCTTTGCCTTGGCCATTTTGTGCGCGAATGTAGATCTCATATTCGCCACTTTTATCACTTAAGTAAGCAACATTTTTTCCGTCCGGTGACCAACTAACAGAAATCTCCCTGGCATTTGGTGTATTAGAGACGTTGCGAATTTCTCCATTTTTGGCGGGAACGGTAAAAATTTCCCCACGAGCGCCAAACACTGCCCGATTACCATCTTTGGAAATATCCATCGACTCGATTTGAGCGGTGACATTTTTAAACTGCGGCATCAAATGTTCAGCGTTGCCATTAATTTTTATATTCAATTTTTTCGATTGATTAGAAGCAGGATCAAACCGCCATAAAAATCCATTTTGCTCATATACCAGCGCTTCTGGTCCTGCTGAAGCCCACAGTGCATCATGGTCTTTATGTTGGGTCCGCTTCAAGGGGGCAGAACCTTTTTGGTATTCAAATAAGTTCAGTGTATATTCCCTGTCGCTTAAGAAATAAATCTTATCGCCGACCCAAACCGGCTGATTATCGGTTGCTCGGTTTGTAGTGAGTTGTTCACTCGTATTATTTTCTAAATCATAGATCCAGACATCTTGTGCCCGACCACCCCGATAGCGTTTCCAGGTGCGAAATTCTCGATCGATTGGTGTATATAAATATTTTTTACCGTCTGGCGATAGCATACCGCCACCGGTTTCAGGAACTGCAAGTGGCTCTGCTAAACCACCGTCTACAGGTACCAGATAAGGTCGCCCCATGCGGACGCCCCAAGGTAATCGATTGCCACGAACCAAAACATGTTTGTCATCTGCAGACCAATCCATGACACGATAATCATAACCACCACGTGGCGGCATTGGGCCAACATCATTGTAATAAGTAATTTGATTGACACCGCTTCCGTCCAAATTCATCGTATAAACTTGGCGACTACCATTAAACTCCGCCGCAAATGCGATTTTATCCCCTTTGCGCGAAAATTTTGGAAACGTCTCCATTCCTTTATGTGACGTAAGCCTCGTCGATTTGCCACTGTTGATATCAGCGACATAAATATCACCTGAATATACAAACGTCACTTTATCTTTATGGATATCGGCAAACCGCAATAATCTGGTAGAATCGTTACCCAGGGCAGGTGTTGACAGAAAAACCGCGCCAACCAGTGTTGCTAATAGTCCTTTGCTCGGCTTGGAGTATAGTATTTTTTTCATTTTTCTTGCCTGTGATAAATTGAAAGAAAACGCAGATGGGTCTTTATATCGCGAATAAATACTGGATTCTATAGAGCAGAGTCAATTTTACTAATTCGATTGTTAACTAATGTTAATCAAGTTTTTTCGTAACCCCATACTCAAACTCGGTTTAAACCCTTAAAATATAACAATCATTTGTCAGATACACTCAATATCCAGAATCCAGGTTAAATGTTAATTTTCGCTTTGCTGTATGCTTTTAAAGATGGAATTATAGCAATCACTATCGAGGCAGCAATAATACCCAGCGCATAGTAGGCAGCACTTTCAGATAGGATATTACTGCTTACAGGCAAACCGAATCGCGAAATCAAAAAATCTTGTGCGACGGCCAAGCTAATCGCCAAAATTCCAGCTCCCAGTATCAAGCTAACGATCGTTATCATTAACGTTTCTATCTGGATAAGAAAAAACAAAAAGACCGATGGCGCACCAACGACTCTGAGCAATCTAATTTCTGCCTCTCGATAACGAATAGAAGATAACAGCATTGCACTTAACCCCAGCAACGCAGCAACAAACACTAATATTGCCACCAGAAGCAGTGTGTTTTCTAAAATGTTCATCATTTGCCAAAGTTCGGACAATGCAACACCTGGCAGTATTGCCAGCAAAGGTTCTCTCACTGATTGGTTAATCTCACGTTGTACGTGAAATGTAGCCATCCTCGATTTTAATCCTAACATCAAAGCGGTGACACTTTTGGGTTTGAGCTCGAGCTGCTCAATTTGCTCCTCGGTCATTTTGTTTCCCGGCATTTTTACACCTTGCCGCCAATTAATGTGTATCGCTTCAATCCCTTCCAGGCTCACATGCAAGGTTTGATCAACCGGCGTTCCTGTTGGCTCTAAAATACCAGTTACGGTGAATGGCCGGTCATCGTGAAGGCTGAAGCTCGTACTCGCTAATCCATGGGATAAAATAATTGCGTCGCCTGTTGAATAACCCAGCTCTTTGGCGACGTCCGATCCAAGTACCACGTCAAATACCTGGTTAAATGCGCTACCTTGATCAAACTTTAATTTGTGCTGGTTCCCGTAGCTGAAATACTCAAAATATGGCTTGGTTGTTCCCATTACCCGATAACCTTTATGTGAATCACCAAGCGTTATAGGAATAGCCCATTTCACCTGCGGGTTGTTAGCAATTTGCTTAAAAGATTCCCAGGCAATGTTATTGGTAGGTGAACCGATACGAAAAACCGAATACAGTAATAAATTAAGACTCCCTGTTCTCGCCCCCACAATAAGGTCGACCCCGGAGACCGTCTTAGCAAAGTTTTCCTTAGCCTGATAACGAATGTGTTCTACCGCCAACAATACAAAAACACTAATTGTCATTGCCATTAATGTGAGAACGACTGAGCCTTTACGATTGAGTAGACTTTTTAATGCGAGCTTTATGAACATCCGCGCGCTCCGCTCAAACAGCTAATATCAGACAAAGCATCAATTCGGTTAAAATAGCGAGACAAAGACTTATCATGACTGACAAAAACTAAAGTAATCTTGTTTTCAGCAACTAACGACACTAAAACAGACATAAAATTGTCGCGGTTATCCTGATCAAGTGATGATGTCGGTTCGTCAGCTATCAATAATTCAGGTTTATTGATCAATGCACGGGCAATTGCTACGCGTTGTTGCTGCCCTGTGCTCAGCTTAGCAATCTGTTTGGACCAATCATCAGGGGAGATGTTTAATTTTGTGAGAAGTTTTTCTACATCAGCTGATTTAACTCTCGCCTTTTTATGCGCAGAAAAATAAGTGGCTAGCAGAATATTTTCTACCGAACTTAAATAAGGGATCAGATTAAGCTGTTGAAATACGTAACCAATATGATTGGCTCGAAAACGATCCAGCTGGCGCTGGCTCATTTTATCCAGACGCTTACCCAGTATTGATACTTCCCCTTGGCCCCCTTGCCCCTCTTGACTAGGTACCAACATTCCACTGAGTAAATTTAATAATGTGGATTTTCCTCCACCCGACGGCCCATGGACAAAAACCTGCTCTTGAGGTGCCACTGTCCAGCATGGGATATTAAGAACTGGCCTATGGGGCGCATCAGGATAGGTGAAATAGACATTTTTAAGGCTAATAGACATGAATTTTCCGACGGAATACTGAAAATAACAGATTGCTAATTGAGAAAGATATAATGTATCATTTTTTGCAATAGAATTTAAAATCTTTATCCCCTATGAAATCACTAAAGATGGGCAATATTCGGCAGTTAATTTTCGTGTCGCTAATAACTCTTTTGTTAGGCGCCTGCGATGAAATAGAGCAATCCGAGCAAACACCAAGTAAACAAGATGTCATAAACACAAAGTCCAATGGGAAAAACACAGCGAATGCCAACCAGACTGACTCCGATACTGCTCGCCTTACACCGGGAGAAAAGTTACCTAAAACATCGTTTAAAACTATTGAGTGGACCGATCTAATGCCTAAAGATGACCTGGATGCATTGTTAAACCCGCCAGATTACCTCTCAGAAATTGAAGACGGCTCTATCGAAGATCAGATCACTAGTCAGGTTCAAAGTACTATTGCTGCGGCAAATGATGACCGCTACCAGCAAGCGCTGGTATCAACACGGGTGGTTTCAGAAATGAACGACCAGGCGATCAGGATCCCCGGTTTTGTTGTACCAGTGGAATTTGATGACGAACAAATCATTACCCAGTTTTTCTTAGTACCATTTTTCGGTGCTTGTATCCATATGCCACCGCCACCACCAAATCAAATAATATTTGTTGAATACCCAAAAGGTCTCCAACTAGAATCTTTATATGATCCGTTTTGGATTTCAGGTATTTTACAAACTTCGCTTGTCGAAAATGAAATAGCCAAAGCTACCTATTCTTTAAATCTACAATATTTTGAAAAATACTATGAATAGAAAATAAGAGTACCTGAGCTTAAACTTCGACTAAATCATATGAAATATTCAAGAAATGATATTAAATAAAATCAATAACTACTTACTGCCTGTATCTGTACCTTCACTAATAGCTGTATTATTTTTCTGCTTTTTTAGTACACAGGCTTTAGCGCATCCTGAAGATGAGTTTTGCAATGATGTAAAAATGGATCCGCAATTATGCGCTCAATTAGCTGAACTTGACCGACCCGCAAAAACAGATGGAAACTTTGACCTACCGGAAATTAAACTGGATCGTTCGCCGTTTGAAACAGCCTTACTCTACACAAAACTCGGGGTAGAACATATTTTACCCATGGGGCTTGACCACCTGGCTTTTGTGTTGGCTCTACTACTGTCTTCAACTGCATTTAGACCACTACTGATTCAAATATCATTGTTTACATTGGCCCATAGCGTCACCCTGATTTTGGGTGTGCTAGGTATTCTCGTGTTAGAAGGGACCTGGGTAGAAGTGGCAATTGCATTTTCTATCGTGTTTGTCGCCATAGAGAATATATTTCTTAAATCGCTGACCTATTGGCGACCACTCATTGTATTTTGCTTTGGGTTACTTCATGGCTTAGGATTCGCCGGCGCACTGAGTGAACTGGGGGTACCCGAAGATCATTTTGTCAGTGCGCTATTAGGCTTTAATTTAGGCGTGGAAATCGGCCAATTGAGTTTTGCTCTGATTGTTTTTTTAATGCTGTATAAATCTATCAAGAAAGATTGGTACAAACACTTCGTTGTGATTCCAGGAAGCTTGATGATTGCATGTTTAGGCAGTTATTGGGTGATAGAAAGGATAATCTAGTCTTTTGATAAATTTCTAGTTACTGTTTTTTCTATAGAAAAACGAAGCACCTGTTACCAGATGCTTCGCTTGATCCTTTTTAGTCTGTGTTTAATTCAGGTTTAATTCGGTTTTAATTTAATCCAACCCTCGAATTTTCAGTAAAGGTTTAATCGTTGGATCTTTTAAGCGGAATTTCCGATATAACTCATCGGCAGGTTCACGGCCACCCGCTTGATAAACATTTTGCGCTAATCGCAATGCAAGTGTCTTATCGTAGATATTTCCAGATTCACGAAACGCAGTAAACCCGTCGGCATCTAAAATTTCAGACCACAAGTACGCATAGTAACCGGCTGAATAACCAGAAGGCGAAGAAAATATGTGCGCGAAATAATTACTACGATAACGTGGCCCGATTTCCTTTAATAAACCATAATCACTTAGAGTTTTCGTTTCAAATACTTCAGCGTCGCTTATTTTGCTTAACTCTTCCTCACTCAATCGATGCCAAGCTAAATCGAGTAACGACGCAGCAATAAACTCTGTTGTTTTGAACCCTTGATTATGAGTACTTGCAGCTTGTAACTTCGCCAAAAGTTCAGCCGGAATAACTTCACCAGTTTGATAGTGTTTAGCATATATTGGCAATACTTCCGGCGCAGATGCATAGTGCTCTAAAAATTGCGCGGGAAACTCGGTAAAGTCTCTTGGACTACCACTGGTTCCTGCATATCTTTCGTAGCGTGCTAAAGTCATTAATCCATGAAGGCCATGACCAAACTCATGAAACAGAGTATTTACTTGATCGAAACTCAATAATGTAGGGTCGCCCTCTGCCGGCGGAGTAATATTCAGGTTATTGGTGATAATCGGACGCACAACTTTATCGTCTACTGAAGAGGCCTGCCTAAATGAACTCATCCATGCACCGCCTCGCTTTGAATCACGGCTGTAGAAATCAGCCATAAAAACGCCCAGGTGTTCACCATTTTCATCCTTCACATCATAGACACGAACTTTAGAATGCCATTTAGGTGTATCTTTTAGTTCAGTGAAGGTAAGTCCGAACAATTTGCCAGCAACATGGAATGCACCGTTGATTACATTGGATAACTCAAAGTAAGGCTTCACCTGAGATTCGTCAAAAGCATATTTTTTCGCGCGCAGCTTTTCTGCATAGTGCCACCAATCGTGACCAGCCAATTCGAAGCGCTTTCCTTCTTCATTGATGATTGTCTGCATTTCAGCCTTTTCTTGCTCAGCGCGTGCCAGACCAGGCTTCCAGACTTTTAACAGAAAATCTTCTGCATTTTTCGGCGTTTTTGCCATTCGGGTTTCTAGCTGATAATGAGCATGACTGTCATAACCGAGTAGCTTCGCTCGTTCCGCACGTAATTTAGCAATCTTAAGTATAAGTTCACGGTTATCTGCTTCATTACCATTTGCGCCCCTCGCTCGGTAACCATCGAACATCACTTTTCTAAGTTCTCTGTTTTCCGAGTAAGTCATAAACCCTTCATAGGTTGCCCGATCCAGACCAAAAACCCAGGCGCCTTTTTTGCCTTTACTTTCCGCTTTACTTTTAGCTGCGTTAATCATTCCATCAGATAATCCAGCAAGCTTTTTTTCGTCGGTTACTACCAATTCAAAGTTTTTAGTTTCAGCGAGAAGGTTTTGCGCGAAATTAGTGGTAACTTTGGAAATCTCGGCGTTAATTTCTTTTAGTCTTGCTTTGGACTTTTCGTCAAGGGATGCCCCTGAACGAATAAACCCCAGGTGTGTTAACTCAAGCAAGCGAGCATCCTGTTGATCGAGATTTAAACTATTTCGCTTATTGTAAACCGCCGCAACTCTTTCGAATAATTTTTGATTAAGCGTAATCGCATCTTGCTCACGAGTAAGCTTCGGGTATATTTCTACTTGCAAAGCTCTGAGTTTGTCATTGGTATCAGTTCCAGTAATATTCGAAAAAACACGAATAATTCGTGTCATCTCACTTCCCGCCGTCTCGAGCGCAACAATTGTGTTCTCGAATGTTGGCTCTTCTGGATTATTAGTGATGGCATCGATTTCATTTCTCATCGATTTTACCGCCTGATTAAAAGCCGGCATATAGTCACTATCGCTAATACGCTCAAAGGGTGGAATTTTGTATGGCGTTTCCCACTTTACAAGAAGTGAATTAGCTGCAGAACCTTTACCTTGAATGTCTTCCACTTTGTTAGTTGTAGATTTATCAATTGCAGTTTTATTAGTTGAATCGTCTTGTTGTGAACAAGCAGAAATTGCTAGCGCAATAGCTACACCAAGTATATGTTTTCTATTCATAGAAACCCCCTTTTAATTATATTGAAAGTTCAAAAGTGCAGCTTCCTTTCTGCGATGACAGTCCAGCTCAATCTTCACTTCCCAAAGAAAGCTAAATATTAATATAAGACCGTTAAATGTATGGTTTATCAATCAAAATTATCCAATAAGGTAAACCAAATAATGCCAATTCCAAAGCTCAATCACAAAGTTATTTAAAATACATATCGCATTTGTAACCTGAAAGAACGAGGTTCGATCGGATGAAAATGATTACTCTCTATACCTTCGGCGGCTTCCCCTTGCAAACGAGATGCATAATAGTAGTCGATATCATGATCATTACTATCGAACAGGTTAAGTATCTTCAGGTCAATTTGCCAAGGCTCCAAGTTGTAAGTTACGGCAAAATTAATGACAGTAAAGTCGTCAGATTTCTGCGCTGCAAAACTATCTAACGGCCGCTCACCAAAGTATCGTGCGCGCAAACTGGTTCTCCAGTCATCTGAAGGGATCCAGTTCAATCCAACGCTGGCAACAAAAGGGAGAGCCCCCTCAATTCGGTCGCCTTCACCATCTGCAGCCTCTCGAAAACGCGCATGCGACCAAGCTAATTCGAGATCGCTGCTAAAAGACTCATCAATCCAGTAGTAGCCTGCAAACTCGACCCCTTGTCGTCGCGAAGCTCGCCCTGGCTCAGTATTGCCGGCATCACCGACAAACAATAATTCCGATTCTAACTCCAGATACCATAGACTGAGGGACAAGTTGTAATTATCTTGTTCACTAAAATGCAGTCCAACTTCAGCCCCTTCGCCGCGGACCATCAAATCGACGGATTCAACGCCTTCTCCTGAAACAGGATCAACCGAGATAGTCGCTCCTCTGGCGTCATTCGAGTGAAACGACTGGCCGGCATTAAAGTAACCATACAAGTCGTCGCGCAACCGATACTTTAATCCAAACTTAACACTCAACAAGCCATCATCGGCAACCCCACTATTGAGTGGATTATCGCTGACTACATCGACATACAGATAATCATACCTGATACCGAGATTAGTCGTAAGGCGTTCAGTTAAGTCTATATCTCCCTCCCAAAATAAACCTAGCGAATATTGATTTATCGAATCTTGACGAGTCGTAATAATACGTTGCCTTTGCACTGTTTTATACAAACCGACCTTTTCAATGTCATCATAACGATATTGTAATCCGAGAGTATGATGAATATGATTGTCGCTTACATTGGTCGTAAACTTCTTAATCAGTTCTCCTCCAATAATTCTACGATCATCGACTTGCTCAAATTCATCGCCGTTAACGGGATCGTCGAGAAAATAAGTGAAATTGGAAAAAAGATCTAATTGCGAATCGATAACATAGGCCCCGACAATCCAGTTGCCATTGTTATAATTTGCTAAAAGACTGTAGCGACTAGATTCGCCGCCAACATCGGTATCTATTGAACCGAGACTTTCGATTAATTGGCTTGAGACAACTCGCTCCGGGATCTGATCAGCTGAATTCCAACTATTCTCGTATCCGAGGAAAACTAAAGAAAATTGGCTGCTTGCTGTATCGCTGACGTACTTGAGTAGCGCGTTATTTTTTTTCACATTTTCGTTAATATCGATCCAGGGACCATCATAGCGGTGGTTTTCAAAACCCATCAATAAACGATTATCTTGAATTGCAATTTCGTGAGCAAACACACTTTAGATTCTCAATTAACTTTACAAACTTTATTATTCCCAAATAATCATCTTAAACAAACAGTCTAATTAAACCGATTTTCGTGCTTGTATAAACCAGCTAATTACTTTTTGATAATGCTGCTGGCCATAAAGCCGAAGAAACTGTTGAGTGTAATGTTCATTAGTATTCTGCAATGATTCAATTCGCTTCTCTATAAAATCATGGGTCAACTCAAGACCACACTCGACAGTAATACAGTGGCGCCACTCTTCGTAGCTATTAGGTATAAATGATTTTTCCATTTTTTACTCTTGGCAACTTACTCTTCAATATTTTCAAAATTCATTTCGTTATTGTGGACATTGACAATTTTCTTTATGCGAACACAAACGGTAGTTTCTAAAGTGTCCGTAAGTAATAATTGCGGCGCCTATTACAGTTAGTGACTTTTCCCCAGCTTCTGTCAGAACTGACTCACCTAAAGCAACCGCCAAAACTAAACAAGCTAAACCAACTAGCCCAAACGCAAGAAGGTAATAATGTTTGTGCTGTTTACACCCTACAGTTAATGCATAAGTACTTGTCGGTAAAACAGCTACCACCATCCATAAATGAAAAGCCTCATTGTCCAATTGCAGTGCAGCAACGCTTGGCAAAAGCACAAGAATCAACGGAAAAGCAAGGCAATGAACTGCGCAAAGCAAAGAAAGTCCTATCGCTGACTTATCAGTTAATGTTTGTATATTTTTCATCAGAATTAATTTCCTAAGGTTCGTTTGCGATACAGCTCTCGCAAATACAATTCATTTCTAGTTGCGAACTAACCAGGCGGAAGCCTGCATCCTCGACATTTTTCTGAAATTCTAAAATAGTCGACTGATTGATATTGACTTCGCTAACTTTTTGGCATTTCTTGCAAATCAAGAACTGAGAAACAGCATGAACGTGGCCATTGTCAATGCACGAACACGCAACGTATTTATTGGTGAGATTTAATTTGTGGACTAAATCCTTACCCTGAAGAAAATCCAATATCCGATATGCCGACATTGCCGGCAACGTATCACCAAATTCTTTTTTGTAAACATCAATTAACTCGTAAGCTGACAAAGCTTTCCTGGACAACAACAGCACAGTTAAAACTTGCTTTCTTTTTTGAGTCAACCGTACGCCAAGGGACGTGCAATGTTGCTCTGCGTGATCAAGAACTTTATCAACTTTGGCCATAATACTTATTTCAACGGAATAGTATTTTTTCGGGAACTCAGCAACGCAGCCCCCTGGCCGAGGTCAGTTACCCACATCGCATTAACTTTTTCGATTCTCGGAAAAAACTTAAACAACCTCACAGAGACAACTTCTAAATTCTCCTCACTGTCACAGTTAAAGAAATAACTTGCAGATATTTCACTATGACTAATCTCGCTATGACTAACCTCATTATGGCCTTTTAAATGATTTTCTCGGATTTCATGATGGGCACCGTGATGGTGATGAACTTCGCTGTCAATAAAATGAGATAATTCAACTTTTGACTTCTTGGGTTTGCAATTTACTCCTTCAATTGAGAATAAAAGCTCAGGTGAATTCAACAATTTTTCAGCTCTTTTAACCGCTTGTTTCTCAGACGATTGGCGAGCTTTATGTTCAAAACCAAGTAAGCTTTCAGCAGGTGACTCGATTTTTATTGCTAACGTTTTTTTTTCTAATACCAAAGTCAATGTAACCAATCCATGAACATGTGATTTTTGGTTTCCGGCGATTACGTCAGCTGTAACAAAACCGAAACAACAAATCCATATTAAAAAAAATGACTTGCTCATCGGATATTCCTGATCGAGTTCACAGTAAATATCAACCAGCAAAATCAAGAGTTAAAAGTAAACGACTTTCGCCGCCAGATAAACTCGGAGAGCGATGGACTAAACCAGCATTTTCATTTCCTTGCCAGCTTTCTCCTTTCAACAATGCAACATCTCCACTGTTAAGTTTTTTGAGCTTTCGTTTGTTCTCACCAGACAGATTATCAACTAACTCGTCAGCTCTTCGACCTAGCTTTTTACGGTCAACTAGATGATGAGGTAGCCATTCGGTTGCTTCTCCTTGATAAGTACAAATCAAACGGCAAGGCACTCTATCCACGTGAAACTTCGGGCACATGGCTTTATTGAGAACAACTAACCGTAAACCAGCGCGCTTTAAATCAAATAAGCAACAGAATATATCAACAAGTTCGGCAATATTTTCGCTCAATCCAGAATAGCTTACTTTTCCGAGAGAGCTACTTAGACTGGAATAAGCGCTTTGAGGGGTGACTGTCATAGCCTTTTGAAATTCAGGATTAGCATTAAGAAAATCACTAACAGCTAGCTTAATATCATCAGATAACTCCCGCTGCCAGACAGCAATATTGATCTCTTCCTGATATATGTCAGTTAAGACATCAATTTCTTTACTTTGAATTGATCTTCGATGAACATCATTTGGGGCAAAAAAGGGATCATTACCAGGACGAGATTTTAAAATTTCGCTAATCATGTTCTATCCTCCCATGCAGGAAAAGGATCGCGGAGAGTTGTCCAATAATCTTTTCCTCGCAATACTTCTTCTTCACTTAATAAGCAATAGTCAAGCGCTCGTGTGAATTTGGATTCTTCAAGACCCTGGCCGATAAATACCAATTCCTGACGCATATCGCCAAAGGGCTCTTCCCATTGTTTTTTAATCGATGCCAGGTAATCTTCATCGGTTGGCCATCTGTCTTTAGGAACGGCCTTCCAAAACAACCCTGCAAACCCGTAGTGTGCAACACCTCCCGCCTGGCTCCATTGACCTGCAAATTCAGGACGAGAAGCTAACCAGAAGAAGCCTTTTGAGCGGATTAAATTGCCATACTTCTTAACGCCATGAAGAAACTGGTAGAATTTTTCGGGATGGAAAGGGCGACGAGCAACGTAGCTAAAGCTACTGATACCATACTCTTCTGTTTCAGGAATATGTTCTCCACGCATCTCTTTCAGCCAACCAGGAGCCTGTTGGGCATGTTCAAAATTAAAAAGCCCGGTATTAAGAATGGCACCTAGTTCAATTTGACCGTGAGTAATAGGGTAAACTTGAGCGTGGGTATTCAGCGTTGTTAAAATTGCTGTTAGCCGCTCTATTTCGCCAGCTTCGACTAAATCGGTCTTACTGATTAAAATAACATCAGCAAACTCAACTTGATCGATAAGGAGATCTGCAACACTTCGCTCATCGTCTTCTCCCAGAGACTCACCTGTTTCCTTTAAGTACTTTGCTTCGTCGTAATCTTTCAGGAAATTCACCGCGTCGACCACGGTAACCATGGTATCCAAATCAGCCACATCAGATAGCGAAACGCCATTTTCATCAGCGAAAGTAAATGTTTCGGCCACTGGCATAGGCTCAGAAATACCAGTGGATTCAATAACCAGGTATTCGAATCTTCCTTCTTTTGCTAGTTTGTTAACCTCTTCCAGCAAATCTTCGCGCAAAGTACAGCAAATACAGCCATTGCTCATTTCTACCAATTTTTCTTCACTTCGATTCAAAGAAACTTCATTTTGGACAATAGAAGAGTCAATATTGATCTCACTCATATCGTTAACAATAACCGCCACTTTTTTACCTTGGCGATTATTCAAAATGTGGCTCAGAACTGTTGTTTTACCTGCCCCGAGAAACCCAGATAACACAGTGACGGGTAGTTTGTTTATTCCATTCATAGTATCTCTATGTTGTTCTCTAAATGGTTAGATTTAAGTTCCAGATATCATAAACCCAGAAAAATGATATGTTACAACATAACATTAGATTAATAAAGTTCTAAAATCAGAATTGATTCTATTTAATGAGCAAGTACAGATTAGTGGTAACTGGACCGACGCTAGTCCGTGTACTTTGGTTGTTTAAAAGAAATCGACCACATCTGTTCAAACCAGACATCATTAAGCCCTCCTTTAGCAAAGGAGAGCTGGGGAGGATTTGAAAATGTCGGACCACCTAACCCCCCTTTAATGAAGAAGGGAACTATTTCGCTCCTTTAGAAAGGGAGCCCGAGGAGGATACGAGTTAGGAAAGTTTGTTTAGAATGATCGGCTAAAGGTTAAGCTTACTACCACTCCTCTCTCACGATTTGATTGCTCAACAAAGTTGAGTTCGCCAGCTCTATTTTCTTGATAGACAGAACGCTCGCGAAATGTTTTTTCTTTACCGATATTAGTAATTTCAAAACGAGTTTTAGTACCATTTATAATAGTCGTTTCAAAAAAAGCATTCCACAAAGGCTCATTTCTTTCATAGTCAATCTCATTCACAAAGTAATTTCTTTTAACATTATAAGTTTGATAACCAACTCCCCATGAGAGCTTTTTATCAATAATGTCCTGTCGAAAATTAACCCTAGTCAACGGACTCTTGAGTCCACTAAGATTTCGTTCTTCAAAAGTAATCGGATCATCAAAACTGGAATCATAGACTTTTGATTTTACTTCTAACAGGCTATTTTCTAGTAAAAAATCCATTGGAATGTTCATCGCTGCATCCAGGCCCCAAACTCTGCCGTCACCAGCGTCTCCAAGACTACGTCCACCTGATGGTAGAACGATTTGCTCCAGTACCCCATTCCTCCACTCGTGAAATAGTTCCAAACTAATCGCACCTTTATCACCATAACGGTAGTCAAGCGCTAAACTAAAACGGTCTGTTCGCTCGGGTAAAAGTCGTGGGTTTCCTGACGTTTCTCGATCATCAATCAAGTCAGCGGATGCCGCGAAATCACTAAAGTCTAGTTGTCCAATGATACGTTCGAGATTGATTCGGTATTGTGTTGAGGAAGAAACATTGTAACTGATCGAAAAATTAGGCTTCCAATAAACTAATGATTGTTCATCACTAGCATCTCCACTAACGGAGATTTTTGAATACTCTACTGCAAGTCCAGCGTTATAAATCAATAGTGATGAACGCCAAATGACGTTAGCAAAAAGTTCAGCACGAGTTTCTTCTGCCGTTGTCTTTGATTGTGAGAGTACCGCTCCAACATTGTCGTTTACGTCAACATCTCTCAAACTTAAACCACTATCAAGTTTATTATAAGCAAGTTCAAATCCATACTCAGGTCTCACGGTCGAATTTTCCGATTTGCCGAGAGTCGTGCGAAATATTGTTTCGCTTTTATCTTCATCAAACCTGAATATATTTTTTTTATCAAATATATTTTCTGGTTCCCAGTATGTGCTAGTCGCATCAACCCACCAGTCTTGCCAATTAGTTAATCCGATAACTCGCCAACTCCAATCATTAGCTAACTTTTCTGTCCAGTCAACACCGAGTTCACCATTAACAAACTGGCTATCCCGGTCATTGAGAAATACGCTATCAATTACACCCTCAGGGTCAGGAAGACGGTTGTTAAAACCAAAGCGGTGTGTAGTTGGTTTATATTGGCTCCAGATAATTTGCGCATTCCATTGAAGAATACCTGTTTCATATTGTCGCTTTCCATCACCATTAGCTAATACATCACGTAAAATACTGGGGCGATTTTCTTGCTGACTGCTGATCAGATTGTCCTGGTCATCTCTGGTAACAATAGTTGCTTTTCTTGGAAGGGCTTCATAGAGAGCTTGCGCCTTAAATGACGTTTGCCACTTTTTAATTTGCCTCGACAGATTGATTTGAGCTTCACCAAACAATTTTCCGTTATCTGCTCGTTCAGTTTTTAAAAGCCATCGACCATCTTTTTGTTGAGTTTTCCTGATCACATTGGCAACCAATCCCTGCCCCGCCGTCTCACCCGCTGCAGCGCCACCACGTAAAATTTCAATTTTTATCACTTGCTTAGCTGGAATTCGACTGAGCGCATCACGTATACCACCCGCTTTTGATGATGGTCTTACGCCGTCAATCAGAACATTTCCCGCGGCACTACCAAACCCTCGAATGTCTTCTTCTTCCTCAAGAACGAAACCCGGTAATCTAAGGATCATCTCTAACGCATTTTCCACCAGATACTGTTTGAAAAAATTGGCATCGTAAACTTCTGCCGACTGTTGCTTACCCTTTCCGTAGAAAGGGCAAGCAAGCATAGATAAGAAAATCAATATGAGTAGGTTAGCTTTATTTCGCATTTTCACATTCCAGCTAGCATTCTAATTTCTTTAGAAATTAGTTTCTAAACTAAGTCGATAAGTTCTCGGGGCACCTAGCATTAGTTGATTAGCATAAATAAATCCGGGACTATCTTGATGAAGATAAAAAACGTCAGACCAGGGCACATATTCTTCATCGAAGGCGTTATCCACGCGGAATGAAATACGGTAGTTGTCTGCTTTCCAGGCGGCAAAGATATCAAACAGCGCATAGCTTTTTAGCTTCACTGTATTGGCGTTGTCTCCATATCGGTCACCAACATGGTGCCACTCAAAACCTATTTCCAGTGGTAACTCCGCGAAGTTGTTATAGCTCAACCAGGTATTTGCGGTAACTTCGGCGACATTGGGTGGAGTATTACCGGCCAGCGTTTCAAAGTTCGCCGACCCTAAAAATTCCGCATTGGTATAAGAAGCATTAGCGCCAAAACGCCAGTTTTCTGAAGGAGTCATGGTTAGAGAAATTTCTATTCCGTTAGACTCACGCCCGCCAACATTAGTCGCACTATCTAAGGAAAATCTTTCGAAGATATCATCTCGTTGAATATCGAAATAAGAAATCGTTGTTTCTGCATTTCCATCCATCCAAATACTTTTCATACCAACTTCCCATTGTTTGGCGCTTGTTAGGTCAAAATCCTGATTATTATTAACTAAGAAAATATTGGAATTGATTGGATCTTTCGCATCACTATATTGTGCATAGATCATAGACTTATCAGCTATATTATAAACTGCGCCCAGTCTCCAGCTGGTCCAATCGTACTCGCGACTAAACCCATTAGCCTCCAGTTCACCCGATGCATTGAAATTTTTTCTGTCCAGATCCATTTCATCGTACCGAAGCGCGGCAACCAGATTAAAGTCATCGTTAACCTGAAGTGCATTTTCAGCAAAAATGGCGAGAGTATCGATTTCGGTTGGGCTGATTCCTCGAAGTTCTCGCGGCCCATAAACACCGGGAACAACATCATATAAATCTACGGCATCACCAGGAACCTGCGGTGCACTTCTTCGAAATCCTCTGGCTCGTTCGAAATCAACAGATATAGTTTCTGCGCCAATCACAAAGCGATTGTCCATATCACCAAACTGACTGTCGATATTCAGGGTGGTTCGATTACCAATCAAATCTTGTTCATGGTCGAGCATGAAATAGCCATAATACCTTTGTACTGTTCCAATTTCAGTGCAGGTTCCTACGACTTGGGTGCAATAAACATACCCTTCCGCATTCAACCATTCTCGCTCGGCATCAAAGCTATAAGTTGTATTTTGCAATCGCATGTTATCCGCGAGTTGCCAATCGAAATCTAAGCGCCAAAAAGTTTGCTCAGATTCTGCAACAGCATCTTCAACATTATAATTATTAAAGCGTGTTGCACCATCGAGTGTTTCTCCGCGTTCTGTGGTCACGGCACTAGTCAATGGATCTCGAGCCACAGATATGGGCACTAACGGCGTACCAAAGTAACTGCCAACATCGTCCTCTAAATGATCGACAGAGAATTTTATCCCCAGGTTTTCATTAATATGCCAAAGTCCGCTCGCATTAAGATTGGTAGAAGATAAATCAGTGCGATCAACATATCCGTCCGATCCATAATCACTAACACTCACATTGTACCAGGACTTTTCCCCCATCTTACCTGAAGCATTAACGCCCAGATGGTGTGAATTAAACTCGCCATATGAAACCAGTGTTTCAACAAGGTTGGTATCTGTTTGTTTAGCTGTTCGTGTAATCGCATTGACGGTTCCAGCGACAGCGCCGATTCCATTAACGACCGACGATGGTCCTCTCAGTACTTCTATTTTTTCTAAATTAAATGTATTTTGTGGCCTCATTACCATGGTACTTGGGCCAATCCACAACCCATCACGTAGTACTGTAACTTGGCCTCTGGTAAAACCTCGTATTGAAAATGTTGAAGGCGCCGTCGGATGCTCACCAGTAACAACCCCAGGCAAACTTTCGATAGCATCCGATAGTTTTTGGTATCCCCTTGCGCGCATTACATCGCTAGTAATTGTTTCAACCGTTGCAGGCGTTTCCAATGAAGATAACCCTAATCGACTCGCGGTAGATGACTCTTCAAATAAAGAAAGCTCACCAACAACATCACCTACAATGACAAGAACATTTTCTTTTGTCGCAGGTTCTTCTACTTCCTTATCTTCTTTTTCATCTGCGGTTACAGAGAAAGAAAATAACGAAATAGCAATGTAAAAAACTCCTAATATGGAGCGAAATCGAATAAACATGAGAAAAATTCCCCTAAAAAATAAATCAATCAATAATTAGAATTATGCCTTGGCTATCTGCCAGTTTTTCTTCAATAAGATCTTCATAAATAAGCTCTTCTTAAATAGAGCTCTTCTTAAATAGAAAATGGAAACCTAAAGCACTCATTAAGCCCACTAGTGAAAAAGTTATCCAAGGTAATTGAGACCATCCGTTCAATTCTGCGAGATCAAATAACCACCCTCCCAATACACTTCCCAGTCCACCGCCAACAGCAAGTCCTAAAGAACTAAACCCCATAAAAACACCCAGGGCATTTTTATCAGCAAGATCGGCGGTAATAGATTGATGGGTGGGTCGCGTTAACAATACCCCAAGGGTATAAAAACCAACGCAAGCTAGAAAAGCAAAGTAGTTGCTGATAAAACCTATACAGGCTAAGCCTAATGACATCATTACAATGCCAATTAAAAAAGTCTCTTTGGTATCGAACTTTCGTTGAAAAATCTTGACCAAAGGGTACTGCAATGCCACGGTTAATATGGCACTAAGTGCAAACATTATTCCGACACTATCCAGGTTACCTGTAATTTTTTCTGCCCATAACGGAAAGCTAATGTTAATTTGCATTGCACTAAACCAATACCCAATCATTAGCGCAGTAAATAAAACAAAAACTTTATTTTCGAAAACTTTGTCAAACCCACCAAAACGTTTTTTGTTTGATTCTTCGGTATGCTCTGTTGCTCGGATATCAGGAAAAAAAATCGCTGCAATAATGAAGTTAATTGAAAAACAAAGTGCTGCGCAAAGACAGACAACAGAAAAGTCAAATTTGAGCAATAGTATGCCGACAAGAGGACCAACGGCAGATGCGATCCCTCCAATAAAATTACTCATCAGATAATAGTTGTCGCGATTGTCATCTTCAGTTAATGCCGCAATTGAAGCTTGATAAGGCGCTTCAAACAAAGCACCACCTAATGCTGATATGATGAGCGCAATAAATAACATTGTCGGTTGATCAGCAAACGCCAAACTCGCAAACCCAAGTGCACGCAACAGTACGCCGAAACATATCATTTTTCGCGCGCCAAAACGGTCAGACAAGGCTCCACCAAATACAGTTAATCCTTGTTGCGTTAATTGGCGAACTGCTAGCGCTGCACCAACGAGTGTTGCTGTTAAACCAATATTGTTAACAAAGTGAACGGCAACTAATGGCATCAGCATGGAAAAGCCAATAACCATAATAAACGTGTAGACTAATAAAGAACGCAGTGCTAATCGCCGTTTATTTTCACTTAAAGAAATAGAGTTTTCCGCGGTAATCACTTTAATTTTCTCTAGAA
The DNA here is from genome assembly GCF_007004725.1 of Aliikangiella coralliicola. GTDB lineage: Bacteria > Pseudomonadota > Gammaproteobacteria > Enterobacterales > Kangiellaceae > Aliikangiella > Aliikangiella coralliicola. The sequence continues at coordinate 579,468 of NZ_ML660162.1, forward strand.
CGATAAAGGTAGACTGTACTCGGCTCTGCACTGAACTGAGAATATGGAAAAGGTTCGGCGGAAATAGCGGTTACACCATGATCTAAAAATTGTGGAATTATTGCGCTACCTGTTTGAGCATATAAGACGAAAGGTATTTTTCTCGAACGACAGACTTTGAGAATAGTGTCAAAAGATCCGTTTGATAACGTCATACCTGTTGCGAGAATATAATCTGCTTCCTGCAGCACAGGCATCATGTCTTGCACTACCGTTAAACCGCTTTGAGTTTTTTTCATATTAAAATCACATGGCAGACAAATTCCTCCACGCTCTACTATCGCGTCCACCAAAGGATTAACAACACCAATTAAACCTATTTTTTTACCGGGTTCAAAATCGAGTAAATCTGCAATTGCCTGATCACGAGCAACGGCACGTTCTAATGGCGTACCTCTTGGTAAAGCGAGAGGCTTAGCATTCGATTTTCGATGTGCATAAACTTCTCCAAAGAAAGCATCTAATGCTGCTACCCGAACCGCTTCAAGAGAATGATCTAATAGTTCCGCAACCGAGTGGCCCGAAAGTTCAGCTGCAATATTCGAGTCAATATCTGATAATTCAACGCAACAACCACCGAAAGCAGAGCCAACTCGCAACAATAAATAGTGATTATGGTATTTTTGAGGAGAGCCTGGAAATTGCGTGCTTTGTTTAACCCAAAAAGAGCCGACAACAGGCAATGACTCTGGATTGACGGAAAATTCTCCTTGCAATACTTTTTGTATCAGTTGGTTAATAGAAACCAACTCTGACATAGTCGTCACTTGAGACATATTAAGTTCCTATGATTTGAGTTCATACGATTTAAGCTAATATACTTTTTGTGGGTATTGTTTATGCGTATTCTAGTTTTAATTTTGCGAGAGCCGTTTCAGCAATCTCTCTTGCTCGAAGACCTTCAAGATCCTGGGCAATGACATGTCCGAGATAACAAGCATTATCGATAGGATCATCTACCTCGAGTCCGCAAACATCTTTCATGGTCCAGCGGAGTATTTTTTCGTTTGAATCTAAGCTATTTTTATCTTGAAGTGTTTTGAGTTTTCCCTTTGATGGAGGAACAAGAAATTTGATTGCTGCGCTTCCTTTTTTGTTCTCCGCAGATGATAAGTCGGGTTCAACATTAGTTGCCAGATTGACATGTACATCCAGCATATTGATTCCTGTGACATGTTCGATCAATTCAGCAATGTAGTTGCCGCCTGGACGGGGATTTATTTCAATTACTCGCAAGCCTTCTCGGGTAATTTTTATTTCTGTATGGCTAATTCCATGATTATGTCCGACCGCCTTAAGTACTTTAACAACATATTCTTGAATTTTTTTAACCAGTGTTGAGTTTAAAGCTGCGGGAAACATATGGCCATCTTCAATAAAATAAGGCGCACCGGTAACACTCTTATCTGTAATTCCTATTACCGTTGTTTTCCCTTGATAAGTAACCGCTTCAACACTGACTTCTTCACCACTGAGATACTCTTCGAGCAACCACAATGGTTCCCGAGCTTGTCCTCTGAAATTATGTGTAAAGGTTTCAAGATCTTCAAAGGCTTGCTTAAGCTCTGCCTCACTATGAACTAACTTCACAAAAGCACTTGAGGCAAGATCAGATGGTTTTACAATTAACGGATACCCAAGCTTATCAGCAGATTCTTTTGTTTCCAGCCAAGACCGGGTCACAAAAAACTTTGCATTCGGTAACCCTGCTGTTTCGATAGCTTCACGCACATAATGCTTATGTCTCTCATTGCTTACATTATCAGAAAATGCCTGCGGTAGTTTAAGAGCCTTAGCCACTTGGGCGACTGTATCGATGTAGTAATCACAAATCGTTAAAACCCCATCAAACTTTTCTTTGCTGTGCAACTCTTTAAGAGAATGAATAAGTTCTTCAACGTTATTTGTTTCTAATACATGAGTACATTTTGCATTCAAAAAAATTGGGTGAATTTCTTTTGTATTTTCGTCGTTATAATGGGTTTCATTTCTCGTAACAAAAGTGTATTCATGACCTAATCGCTTAAGTGTTTCAGGCAGTAAACGTCCGGTACCTTCCACCCAGCTTTCAATTACTAATAAGTGTGCCATTGTTTGCCTCACATTTTCTATTGCTTTAACTGGTATCATATTGTTATGATATGTTATATCATATCTCACATTGGTACAACACAAGAATTATGAGTTGGCGAAAAGTTAATATCTCAATTAAAAATATCGCACAGTACTCTACTCATCGTGCCAGTGTTGCGCGTTAAAACATGAATTTCTTTTGACGGTAAACATCGTGGAACAAGTAGCACTGAAAATAAAAAGGCAGGGAAAAAAACGAGCTGAATACTCCGACAAAAGAACCTGTTCAAGAGATATTTTTTTATCTGGAAAACAATATGTGGGTGTCTGCAGAGGAGCCTTAGGAGAATTATTTCAAGGGCCGGCTTTACATGTCGAAAATGAAATCGCCATAATATCTTCTTTAATTCCCAAGTATAGTTGGGCTTACTTTTCTCCATCCAGCACATCAGAAGAGAATACTCAGAAATACTACGAGTCTCTACGTCAAAATCATCTCCACAGAAAGTCAATAATAGCACTCGATCACTATTGTAATTTACACAACGTCGCACTACCTGATGGGCATTGGGAGTTCAGCAGTCAGTTACAAGTGGCGAGAGGAATGGCAAGTTCTACCGCAGATATAGTGGCGATTTTACGATGTGCTGCGAAGTATTTTAATCGAACACTCACCATCCACGAAATATTAATTATACTTTCAAAAATTGAGCGATCAGATAGTGTCTTCTTAAATGAACTGGCTTTGTTTTGCAGTTCTCGTCACGAAATTATTCAACAGTTTAACCATATTCCACCACTTTATGCACTTTACATTCATGAAGATGAGACAGTTTGTACAGACAACACAAAATCAATATTAAATAATTTTTATGAAAAAAATAGACATTCTTATAAAGACCTTTATCGGGATGTCGTTAGATCGTTTAACTCAAAAGATATCAAAACGATTTGCCAACTTTCATCTCAAAGCGCAGAACTTTCACAGGGCATTTTCCCGAAACAATATTTTTCTAGCCTGGTCAATGAAATGAAAAGCTTTAATGCCGACGGAATTATCGTTGCTCATACAGGCTCAGTAATTGGCTATTTATTCTGTGAACGACCAGGTATACAACTTCTGGAAGAAGTCAGTATGTTTTTCAAATCGCTACAAGGTAACTGTCAATTTACGGAGATTAATGGATGATTCACTCTCATATCGCTGACGCGATCAAAACACCTCATATTGTTAAATTAAAAGACAACTTATTTGTAGCGCGTTTTGAGTCAATGAAAATTTACTCAACACTTAAAGCAGTGGAACTATTGCTTAAAGAAGGAAAAATTCACTCAGGTGATACTTTACTGGACAGTTCTAGTGGTATTTATGCCTACGCTTTAGCTTTGGCTTGTAACAAGTTCGGTTTGAAATGCCATATTATTGCAAGTAAAACAGTCGATGCGACTTTAAAATTACAGCTAGAACTTCTAGGCGCAGTTGTAGAGCCTGCAGCCAGCGCACCCAATTTAAAAATGGACCAGGAAAATCGTGTTAAGCGTATTTATCAAATCTTAGAAGAAAGAAAAGATATTCACTGGATGCAACAATACCATGACGATATTCACTACAAAGGATATCAAGAATTTGCCGAACTTATCGCCAACAATTTTCAGCACTCTTCACTTAATATTGTTGGAGGTGTCGGTTCTGGGTGCTCCACTGGTGCAATTGCGACTTACTTAAAAAATATGGGGGTTGACGCTAAATTACACGGCGTACAACCATTCGGTAGCATTACTTTTAATTCTCAACACTTGGAAGATCCAGGCATTATTATCGCCGGGATTGGTAGCGCAATTCCTTTTAAAAATGTTCGCTTTAACCTTTATGACTATATCCATTGGATTACCTTCGACTATAGTCTTAGCGGTACAATTGCTTTATTAAAAAAGTACGCAATTTTCGCAGGCCTTTCTGCTGGCGCTTGTCACACAATTGCAGACTGGTGTAGCCGAAGGTACGAAACGCCTTGTTTATTTATCGCTGCAGATACAGGACATCGTTATTTAGACGAAGTTTTTAAGCAGTCTGAAAATGCTTTCCCGCTAGAAGAACTTTCACCAATCTTCATTAATGATCTAGATGGCATCGAAATGCCCTGGAGTGTTATGCATTGGAATAAGAGAGAGTTAACCGAGGCGAAGCAAAACATCAAAGAAGAATTGGTACCAGTTTAAAGTTAACAACAATAATAGGAAGAGGTTCATTGAATAACACATTACAACCTACCTCAAAATCTGACAGAATAGAAACGTTGGACCTCATTCGTGGATTTGCACTTTGCGGCATATTATTAGCTAACCTGATGAGCTTTTCCGGATTTTATGCGCTTAACTTACAGCAAATAGAACAACTCCCCTTGTATGATAGAACAACACTATTCTTAATTGATTTTTTAATTGAAAGTAAGTTTTATGCACTATTTTCAATATTGTTAGGTATAGGCTTTTGGTTACACCTTATCAAAAGTAACAGTTCGTTGGATTCTAAGCTACTCGTCAAAATTTGGTATCGGCGCATGTTCATCCTGCTGATCATAGGCCTGACTCATATGTTTTTTATTTGGCATGGAGACATACTCACCCTATATAGTCTGGTTGGAATTCTACTACCACTTTTTCTTAATAAATCATCTAAGAATCTTTTGAGGTGGATAGTAATATTAATGCTCATACCTTTGCTTATTCATTTGCTGTTAATCCTGACAGCCGATGGAAGTTTTTGGAAAATTCTTTCGAATATAAAAAATACTTTAAAAAGTAATTTAGGATACGCGACTTTTAGCCAGCTTGAATTACGAACTTCGAGCGATATCACTAGTGTATTTTTTGCTAATGTTTTTTCGGCGATTGAACGCCCAATGAGCTATTTGAAAACAGGACGTTATTTTATTGTTCTCGCCTATTTTTTAATTGGTGTTTATCTAGCAATAAGATATCTTCCTTTATTGCAGAGTAAAGCTCAGTCATATACTCCATCGAATAAAATAATAGTCGCCCTTCTTATTCCCGGTCTTATTTTCAATGCCATCTATGCATGGATAAAAGCAATTGAAGGATCTCCTTTTATTTTAAGTAATTTGGGCCTGCTACAAAACTTCGCCCAAATAGCTGGAGCAATACTTTTAGCGCTCGCGTATATCGCGATATTCGTTAAGCTTTTTAAGAAATTAGAGCAAGGATTAATAACAAGGTCTCTTATCGTATTAGGAAGAATGTCTCTTACCAATTATTTGATACAAACCAGTCTATGTGTATTCATTTTTTATGGATACGGACTTTCACTAATGGGAAAAATCCCCTTCTATCAGATTACTTTGTTTGCAATTGGAGTTTTATCGGCGCAAATTGTATTGAGCCACTTTTGGCTAAAACATTTTTCTCATGGACCATTGGAAATAATTTGGAGAAAGTTTACTTATCCTGAAGTCGAGAATACTAAAGTCAAAAGTCATAATGCTGATACTACCAATAATAAACCTTGTAGTAACCAAAAAAGCTACGCGACTAAATGATGAGAAGTTTACTTATTTTCCTTTACTTGGTTTATGACGAATCAACTGCTCGTTTATCAATATTAATCGAGATATGACTGTCTAATGCACTAGCCAATATACCCTATTAGAACTTTATCAAATTAGTTATTAAAAATAGAGAATTCACATGCTTGTCACTAAAAATCTTACAAAGAAGTTTGTTAACCAAATGGCTGTAAATAACTTGTCGCTCAATATACAACCGGGAGAAATTTTATGTTTATTGGGTTCTAACGGTGCAGGCAAGAGCACAACTTTAAATCTTATTCTTAGTTTTATTGAGGCCGACAGTGGTGAAATATTTGTTGACGGAAATAAAATCGATATATCAAAACAAACTTCGGTTGTTGAGGCACGAAAAAAAATTGCTTATTTGCCGGAACAAGTGAACCTTTATGAACAATTCAACGCCATCGAAAACCTGGAATATCTGACACAATTAAGCGAGATAAATACCAGTAAAGAAGAGATCAAACAAGCACTTGGCCAAACAGGGCTATATGAGAAAGCTTGGGCGCAACCACTCAAACAATATTCCAAGGGCATGAAACAAAAAGTTGGTATCGCATTTTCTGTATTAAGGAAAGCAAAACTACTTCTACTTGACGAACCGACTTCGGGTTTGGATTTAACGGCCACTAATGAGTTTATACAGCTTGTCAAAACGCTAGCCAATCAAGATACAGCAGTGTTATTAGTTACACACGATCTTTACTGCGCCGAAAAGTTGGCGACACATATTGCCATTATCGATAACGGAACAGTGGTTGACTCGTTAATCGCTGACGACCTGTCACAAGGAGAATTACAAAAACGATATCTGGATGTTATTGGTGTTAATTCAAAACCTTCTCATCAAGTTTTAAATTGAGGTAAGTTTTGTGAACAATATATTGACTGTATTTCGCCACGAGTGGCGACAGAAGAGTAAAGAAAAGTTACTCACATTAATGTTTATAATCAGCCAGGGACTCATGTTCACCGCTTTAATTTCGGGCTGGAGTCAACATATGCAAACTCAGGAAAAACAGGCAAAAGCACAAGAAATAGTTGAGCATCAATGGAACTCACAACCTGATCGCCATCCTCACAGAGTTGCTCACTTTGGTCATTTCACTTTTAGACCACCTAGCGCTTTAAGTTTCTTTGATATTGGTGTCAATAATTTTGTTGGCAATAGTATTTTTATCGAAGCTCACCGACAAAACAGCGCTAATTTTGCCAATGATCAGGGCAGTGGCACCTTACTCAGGTTTTCGGAAATGTCAGTCGCTAATCTGATGCTCACTTTTTGGCCTTTGCTCCTGATCGCAATGGCGTTTGGCACCATCGCTGCCGAGAAAAAAGGCGGCACACTAAAACTATTGCTGTCTGTTGATGTTTCCATAACTCAGCTATTGACGGGTAAAGGACTTTGCTACCTGGTTATATCTTTACTTTTTATATTGCCAGTGTTTATAGCCACTTTGGCCTTACTGCTTTTCGCGGATGTAACATATGCGAGTGACACTTTAATTCGAGTGGGCCTATTGGCCGTTATTTATATCATGTATAGCGTGTTTTGGATCGCGTGTATTCTTTTAGTATCAAGCTTAACCAATTTGCCGCGGTACGCCCTGGGTATATTGATTTCGTTGTGGTTTGTTCTGGTTATCATCAGTCCCAGGTTGTTAGCAGATATTGCTGCTGAACAATTTCCGCAATTAAGCAGAAACGCATTTGACCGTGAAATAAAAGAACAAGTGAGTCAAATTGGAAATAGTCATAACCCAGACGATCCGCATTTTAATGAGTTTAAAGCTAAGACTCTACAGCGTTACGGTGTCAAAACTGTAGAAGAGTTGCCTGTGAACTATCGAGCACTTGTCATTCAAGAAGGAGAGCGAATTAGTAGTGAAATTTATTCCAAACTTTATAAAGCATCGATTTTACAACAAGAAAAGCAATTTCTTTTTGTCAGCAATTTCTACTGGATAAATCCATATTTATTGTTTCGAGACTTGTCCATGGCTGTTTCAGGATCGAACATCAAACACTTTTATGATTACGAGCTACAGTCAGAACAGCACAGGTTTAACCGTATAACCAAGTTAAATCAAATCCACGCTGAGCATATTGACTACCATCAAGATAGAGGCTCAAAAGCCCACCATGACATGTGGTCAAAATTTCAGGCGTTCCACTATCAAGCACCGAATTTAGTAGTCTCTGTGAAACCCTTTACCAGTTTTTGGCCTATACCATTAGTGATAATTGGTATCGTCATTTTCACAGCAAGAAGCCGACCAATAAAAAGGAGGCTTTATGCCTGGTCTTAAAATCTCTAATCTTAAAATACCTAGCCTTAAACTAGAGTTCAAATTATTGTTTAGTAGCATAGCCTCTCGGATCACGCTTGGTTTGATCTTTGTTTGCACCATATTAGCTATTCATCTGGGTGAGCAAAGTAGACAAAGAGTATTAACAGAACAGCAACTTTCAGATGCTGCTTATCAAACAAAAATCAGCGAATATAAAGAACAAGCTAAACTACCAAGCGCCGGGAGCTTAGGATATTATTTATTTTCTCCAACTCGCTGGTATTTATCACCATGGACTAGTTTGTTTACTGGGCAAAGCCAGACCGCATACAGCTCAATGCCAATACGCGCTCTTGCTTTACAAGGACAAATCTACAGCCGCGAAATCTTGAACCCTTCATGGCAAAAAGCCGGTCGTCTCGATCTGGGTTTTGTTCTCATTTATTTAATGCCTATTTTGCTTGGCGTCCTCTCTATTACACTGCTTAGCGAAGAAAAGGAATCTAACCGCTGGCGCATGTTAGGCTCTATTGGAAAGATTGGAAAAATATTGATATGGCGCCGGCTTATGCTGGCATCTTCTACTATCACTGTAATTGGTTGGGGGGCCATATTATTGGCTGTAATTTGGCTATCCATTCCGTTTGATCTGGTTTTGGTCTGGCTGCTGCTGATCTTTAGTGTTTACATGATGTTTTGGACTATTATTGCCGGACTCATCATTAGTTTAGCGAAAGGCTCAACTTTCAATACGATGAGTTACATTGGCGTTTGGTTAGTGTTGACAATATTGATCCCGGCTTCAGTCCACTTACATCTACAACATCAATATGATGAAAAGCCAGAACTTCAAGCAACACTTGAGCAACGTATGGTTATGAATAATGGCTGGGATAAAAAAGGCGAGACAATGTTTGCAGAGTTTAAGCAACAATATCCTGAATATAGCGACTTTAAGTTACCAGATCGGAGTGGTTCCTGGGAATGGTATTATGCGCAACAACATATGAGTGATGTCGCAGTTGATAAATATTGGCAGCATTATTTATCGCAAGAACGTTCCAGGATTGAAGAACTCAAAAAGCTGAGTATGCTGTCGCCAAGTATTGCATTTCAGTTAGCGGTGAATCGCGTGGCTGGTAGTGGGAGTCAAGACTGGTTTGAACAAACGCAAAAAATTAGTGAGCACCACCAGAACATTCGAGAATTTATATATTTCTATTTATATAATGGAAAACAGGTCGATAAAAAAGCGCTAGAAAACTTTCCAAAATTTAAGCAGAATAAACAAGGTTATCAGCCATCTTTTATATGGCCATTAATATTTTTGTTGTTGGGTGTTGTCTTGTATTATTTTGTGTTTTTAAAATTGCAGAGAGTTTCGACTTCAGATAGCTAACATTGGCTTTGGAAAATTTAGTTATAGCTGACATTGAAACCAGTAGCTCTTACACTAAGTCTGAGCTACTACAATGTAGATTTAACCTATTTGATCATTTATTAGTTGCAAAACGCTACTTCTTATAAACATTTCGAGCGTATTTTTTAGGACCTTCTATATCTATAAATTTAAGTGAACATCTATCTATAGCCCCAATTTCTTCGAAGTTCCTTCGAGCTTCCGCCAAGGACATATGGTTTGGGCCATCACCACCATTTTCCCAAAAACAAACAGTACAAATCTCCCAAGCTCCTTTTTCACCAGGACTTATTGATAAATAGTCACAACATGGGCAAGGAGCGACTTCTTCTGGCTCTCCGTCAACAGCACAGTCCAAACCGTATTTTCTTAACTTGTCTTCTATATAGGAATTCTGAACTTTGTTTAACTTAAAGATTAGGAAGTCCATAAGCAATGGCTCAAAAATATTTCTATCAGGTACGGGCAGATTAGGAAACGAACAAAGAGCCAAAATAGCTTTATCGTCTAAATGAGGCAAATCACCATTCTCTATACCTTCTTTTGCTTCACTCTCATTCTCATAAATCGCATATTCGAAAATAATATTCAGCGTATCTTTATCAGAAAGTAAAGCGATGCTTTTCTTTGCGATTAGCTCTTGCGCTTTTTTTCGTTCAATTTTCATACACTACATGATTACCTAACTTTAATTACACACGTTTGAGTTACATCTTCAGGCCGCTATTTCTTATTATCACTTTTCGTATTTTAATTTTAAGTAGAAATGCTTCTAGTTAATACTCTTGTATTATAAATACGTTGCGCCTGCCACTATCGCTATAGATAGCAATACCTTCTGCTTTCATGCAATAATTTAAGAGGATGTTTTTCGAGTTTGAAAAGCTTAGCGTTGCATCATGAAGAAAAACTGTTTGAGTAGCACAAGCCTTATACCTTCTGCCAGATATTAAGGATTTAAAGTCGGCAGCCGAAATTTCCAAGTGATACTCCTTAACTTTAAAAAATGTGTTTATCCCAATACTTTCTTCTAACAACAAAGCACTAGAAGGTAAGCTGTTTATTTTAAGCACATTTTTTGCGAGGTGATTGTATTTTGAAGTTTCGTTTTCACACGATGAAAGTAATAGGAGTCCCAATAAAACACAAACTTTGGCTAATTTTTTTTGCATTGAATACTCTTAATACTCACGAAGACGAATTGTATATTTGAAGCTGCCAGTCGAAGCTTAAATGTTTCCCAAATAGCTGATATTGTTTTATACCGTCGATATTTACAAATTTCAAAGGTTTGTTGTTACTAAGCGTAAGAGTTGGTGTAGTTGATTACAAAATCCACTGAAGAGTTTGGACAAGCCATCTCTCGCTTCTTTGGTACTAAAATTAATTCCATTAAAGAGCACAATCAGTCAAAATTGCTTTTCGGCTTATACTCAAAGGTAACAACCAATAGTTAGTTTAACTCGTCAGCTAACTGAATTAGATTGGAAAGTTTCTTATTAGCATCCGAATGTAAGTTTTTAAGATCGTTTTCACTCACAGCAAAAAAGTAATCAGGGTTAGTATTCTGGAAAACAAAAACCTTCTCTGATATCGTAATATCTACCACAAGAAGGACCGCCGATATTAAGTGCTGTCTTTGATTCCCCTTTAAGCGTCTTATTCACAAAGACTCTCATCTCGTGCTCCCCGCTAGACATACTTTCCAATAAAGCAGAGCCACTTCGTGTTTCATTAAGGTTAATTAAAGACTGACAAAATCCTTGCATCGCCTCACTAAGCACCCAGTATTTAGTAAACCCAATAAAATCATCTGATTTAACTTCGACTTGTATTCTTACATCATATTCTAAAGATAAGTCTTCAGTCTGTTCATCGATTAAACTTATCGAAAACTCATTCTCGCCAGAGGCTAATTTAATTTCTTTCATTCTCTAAACCAGTTTTGCTCCCTTTCGCATAATTTTGCCCATTCATTCCGCTTCATGATTTCCAAGTTATCTAGTTTGTTACCAACTAATACAAAATCAGAGTCCCAAGAAAAAACTTCCTTATCATCTTCAGGCCTTTCGCCTTTAAAACTAGGAAGTTGCCCGTTATTGAAAGACCAATATCCATCATCGAGCAATTTTTTAAGTTCCTTTACACTTTCTGGTACTTTATTAATTATCGGAGCTGAGGAAAGCTGTCGCACAATTTCGTCAACATCAGTGTGTTCATTGTCCAAATTCCAACCATCGATATCAGTCCAAAGATACGCATCATATCCCTTATGAGTAATCACTATAGTTTGCTCTGACATTTCGACTGAGCCTTGATAGAAAACACTATATCTTAGACTTTCAGTTTCGGTGAGTTCTAATTCAAAAGGAAAAGCGGGAGCTAAGTTCTTATCCAGAGAATGGTATTCATCTTGAAAAGCCAAAAACGCTTTCTCTACATCTTTCTCAGTTATCAAGATGTTTTTTATATTATCCCTAAATGTATTTTTATAATGATGCTCTTTCATTTTCTCAACTAATTCCGAAGTTAAACCATCCTGTACTTTTTTCGCTCAAATATTTTTTCACATTTCACCACTGATAAAGCTTATTATTAGTAAGTACTCACTATGATTTCTTTTGAAATAAAAAGGGCATGCCTTTCAACATGCCCTTTTACTTTTTCAAAATTGATGAAACTTCATTCCACGAATTCTGAGCTTTCAAATTAAATGGCTAACTAAACATCCAAATTAGCTACAGCCAATGCATTAGACTCAATAAAGTCCCTACGAGGCTCAACCTGGTCGCCCATCAGCGTGGTAAACAATTGATCAGCAGCAACAGCATCCTCGATAGTTACCTGCAGCATACGACGGCTTTCTGGGTCCATAGTAGTCTCCCAAAGCTGCCCCGGGTTCATCTCTCCTAACCCTTTGTATCGCTGAATGGATAAGCCGCGTCTTGATTGTTGCATTAACCAGTCTAAAGCTTCGTCAAAGCTCGAAACTTCTTGTTTTCTAGCTCCACGTTGTATGTAAGCACCCACTTCTAAGAGACCGTTTATATGAGAACCAAGTGCGACAATTTTCTTGTATTCTCCAGAAGCAAAGAAAGATTTATCTAAACTATATACTTTGGATAAACCATGATGAATGACTTTAATTTCAGGTAGGTAACGATTTCTTTCTTCGTCCTTCTTAGCCGATAATTCATAACGAGTTGCACCAGCCTTTCCGTCATCCTTCAAGCTTTTATCAAGTAAGCTTATCCATTCTTCAACTTTATCTTTGTCTTCCAAAGATTCAACAGATAACTCAGGTAAGTAAACAAGCTCCTTTAAGATTGTAGGTGCGTACAACTGTGACAGTCGGCGAATATCAGCTTCGACTGAACGATATTCATTAACCAGTTTTTCTAGTGCCGCTCCGCCCAAAGGAGGTGCTTCAGCATTAACATGTAATGATGCTTCATCTAGCGCCATACTAGTTAAATATTCTTCCAAACTGGCGTCGTCTTTAATATAGGTTTCCTGTTTACCTTTCTTCATTTTATAAAGTGGTGGCTGAGCAATATACACAAAGCCTCGCTCTATCAGCGGTAACATTTGACGATAAAAGAAAGTCAGCAAGAGCGTTCTAATGTGCGCTCCATCAACATCAGCATCGGTCATAATGATAATTCGATGGTAACGCGCTTTTTCAACATCAAACTCGTCACGGCCAATGCCGCAGCCGAGTGCTGTAATCAACGTACCAACTTCAGCTGAAGATAACATTTTGTCAAAACGCGCTTTTTCCACATTAAGAATTTTACCTTTTAGCGGCAAAATCGCCTGGTTTTTACGGTTTCTCCCCTGCTTAGCAGAACCGCCCGCAGAGTCACCCTCCACAATATAAAGTTCTGAAACCGCAGGGTCTTTTTCCTGACAATCAGCTAATTTACCTGGCAGACCAGCAATATCTAAAACACCTTTACGGCGAGTCATATCTCTTGCTTTCCGCGCCGCTTCTCTGGCTCGAGCAGCATCCATCATTTTGGTTACTATGGTCTTAGCTTCTTGAGGATTTTCTAGTAAATATTCGCTGAGCTTCTGGCTCATCGCTTGCTCAACGGCGCCTTTTACTTCAGAGGAAACTAACTTGTCTTTCGTTTGAGACGAAAATTTCGGATCAGGTACTTTGACAGAAATAACTGCGGTTAACCCTTCTCTTGCATCATCGCCAGTCGTTGATGCCTTATTCTTTCCACCGACATTTTCTTTTTCGATATAGCTATTTAAGGTTCGAGTTAACGCAGAACGGAATCCAGCCAAATGCGCCCCACCGTCACGCTGAGGAATATTGTTGGTAAAACAGAATATATTTTCCTGGAAACTATCGTTCCATTGCATCGCCACTTCAACAGTAATACCGTCTTCTTCTCTTTCTGCAGTGAAGTGGAACATTTTATCGTTGATTGGCGTTTTTGCCTGGTTCAAGTAGCTAACAAATGCTTGTATGCCACCGTCGTATTTGAAGTGATCTTCTTTACCAGAACGCTCATCTTTAAGACGAATACTCACGCCGGAATTCAGAAAAGATAGTTCTCTTAGTCTTTTAGCAAGAATATCGTAGTGGTAGTTAATATCACTAAAGATATCAGGGCTTGGGTGGAATCGTAATTCTGTGCCTGTTCTTTGCGTATCACCAATAATCGCCAAAGGTGCAACAGGTTCACCGAGATTATAGTTTTGCTCGTGAACCTTACCTTCCCGGCGTATGGTCAAGGATAGTTGATCAGAAAGCGCGTTAACAACAGATATACCAACGCCATGCAATCCGCCTGATACTTTGTAAGAGTTATCGTCGAATTTACCACCTGCGTGTAGCACCGTCATAATAACCTGAGCCGCAGAAACCCCCTCTTCTGGATGTATTCCAACGGGAATTCCACGACCGTCGTCGGACACTGAGATGGAATTATCAGGATGGATTGTGACATTGATGTCAGAACAGTGGCCAGCGAGCGCTTCATCAATCGAGTTGTCGACAACTTCAAATACCATATGATGTAAGCCGGTACCGTCGTCGGTGTCTCCAATGTACATGCCGGGACGTTTTCTAACTGCGTCTAGTCCTTTTAGAACCTTGATACTGGATGAATCATAACTATCGTTATTTTCAGACATTCAATACTCTACCTTTTCTTAATTAATTCAATAAGTTTCTGATGATTTGATGGGAGTGACATTCCCATGTTTCACGTGAAACATATGGGCATTATTATACCCTTTTTCTAACCACTTTAGTGAATCAAGTTGCAAACAAGACAAAATGATTTGCACATTGTTTTGCGCTATCAACATGCTTAAAAGCTCTCGCTGATTATTCTGATCTAACTCAGATGAAAAATCATCGATTATGAATAGACTATCCTTGTTAGTTTGAGTCTTTAGAAAATTTGTTTGAGCCAACAGCAAGGCATTGATTAAAATTTTCTTCTGCCCTCGTGACAAATAATCCTTTGCCAGGTAGCCATTAACTTTCAGTCTGATATCTGCCTTATGGGGTCCAAATTTTGTAAATCCCGAATCTGTATCAGACTGGTAATTACCTCTTAACTTTTCTGCCAAATCCCCCGAATGTCCCGGATAATAGCGCATTGTCAGAGAATCACAAAACTCAATATTGAGCTGAGCTATGGTCGCTAAAACCGTCTGCTCTAACTGTAGAAGTAATGCCTCTCGTTCTTGATTAACTTTATTCGCACTGTCGCAAAGCAACTTATCCCAGATTTCCAATTGCTCCAGATCTGGTTTACTGCTCCTTCGTAATAGTGCATTTCGTTGTTTCAAGTTAGCCGAATATTGTTTCCACTCAGAATGATACTGATGTTTCACGTGAAACAAACACCAGTCTAGATACTTTCTTCTCTCAGAGGGGCCGGAATCAATTAGGTGGTATGACTCCGGGCAGATAACTTGGGTCGGATAAATTCTCGACAAAGAGGACAACGCCTTTGCCTTTTCACCGTCTATTTTAATGAGCTTTGTCTTAGATTTTTTTTGGTAGTTTAAACCAAATCTTCCTTGCTCTTCGTTTTGCCCAAAAACAATAAATTGGGTTGCTTCTTCATTGGTTACCAAGTCTAGTTTATTCGTTCTGAAAGAACGGCCAGAGGTGAGTAAACAGATAGCCTCTAGCAAGCTAGACTTCCCTGCCCCATTCTCGCCATAAACAATATTCAAAGCCGGACTCAATTCGAACTTACCAGAAGCGAGGTTCCGTATTCCTTGATGGCTAAAAGACTTTAAATACATTCAATGTTGTATTTCTAACCATTTACAAACGCATAGGCATGACGACATATAAACTGTCGCTCGAATCAGCATTCTCTATCAACACACTACTATTGGAATCACCTAAATTAAACCGGACATTTTCCGACTGAATAACATTAAGCGCATCTAGCAAATAGCCGACATTAAAACCAATTTCCAGATCTTCATCGTTATAGTCGACATCTAACTCAATTTCAGCTTCTTCTTGTTCCGGGTTATTTGCGTGGATCTCTAATAAATTTCCCTTAATATCGAGCCGAACACCACGAAATTTTTCGTTGCACAAAATAGAAGCTCTAGAGAAGGCATCTTTCAACGCACCTTTATCCGCGACCAGTAACCGCTGTGAATTCCTGGGTAACACTTTATCGTAATCTGGAAACCTGCCATCAATCAATTTAGAGGTGAATACGTAAGTCCCTAACGTGATTCTAATATGATTACTGCTAAGCTCTACCTTGCATTTACCTTCTGCAGAAGACAACAATTTACCTGCCTCTAATATCCCCTTCCTGGGTACGATAGCTTGCATTAATTCTTCATTAACTGGTTGTTCTAACTCGATTTTAGAGAGCGCTAAACGGTGGCCATCAGTTGCCACTGACACTAGGTTAGCGCCGTTTATTTCTAGCAACATTCCATTTAAGTAATAACGAACATCCTGCAGCGCCATGGCAAACTGAGTTTTATCAAAAAGATTTTTAAAATCGCCGGTCTCAATTTCAAATTCCAAATTAAACACCGCTTCCTCAATATTTGGAAACTCCTGCGCTGAAATTGTCGATAAAGAAAAACGGTTCTTACCAGATGAAATCCTTAATTTGTTTTCATCAAGGGTGATCTCGATTACGTTATCATCGGATAGGCTTTTGCAAATATCTAACAACTTTCGCGCAGGGACAGTGATATCACCTTCCACATACTCGCCTTCCAATGGTAGATTAGCTGACATCTCTATTTCGAGATCAGTTGCAGTCAGAGTTAGTTGGCCGTTATCGATTTTTAAAAGCAAATTAGCGAGCACAGGCAATGTCTGGCGTTTCTCTACAGCGCCGGAAATCAACTGCAATGGTGCGACTAACTCTTCTTTTCCTATCGAAAATTTCATTATTTGGTGCTCCTCATACCACCGTTAACTCGATAATGTTCTCATCAAGTTTGTATAATCTTCGTTAATATCCTGTGATTCTTCTTTTAGCGCTTTTACTTTACGACATGCATGTAACACTGTCGTATGGTCTTTTCCGCCAAACGCCTCGCCTATCTCTGGCAAACTATGATTAGTGAGCTCCTTTGCCAACGACATTGCCAGCTGGCGCGGCCTGGCAATAGAACGATTTCTTCGCTTTGACAGCAAGTCAGAAACCTTAATTTTATAATATTCAGCCACCGTCTTTTGAATATTTTCGATACTGACTTGTTTATCCTGCGCCGCAATCAGGTCTCTTAAAGCTTCTTTAACAAACTCGACGGTGATCTCTTTGCCAGTGAATTGTGCATTTGCAATAACGCGTTTTAGCGCGCCTTCGAGTTCGCGTACATTCGAACGTATTCTTTTCGCGATAAAAAAAGCAACTTCGTGTGGAAGTTCAATGCCAGTTTCCTCAGCTTTCGAAATCAGTATTGCAACTCTTGTTTCAAGTTCCGGTGGATCAATAGAAACGGTTAAGCCCCATCCAAACCTCGACTTTAAGCGTTCCTCAACACCATCTATTTCTCGGGGATAACGATCACATGTTAATATAACTTGTTGATTTCCTTCAAGTAATGCATTGAAGGTATGAAAAAATTCCTCTTGGGATCGTTCTTTATTTGCAAAAAACTGAATATCGTCGATAAATAGCGCATCGACTGTGCGATAAAACCGCTTAAACTTTTCAATTGAATTGGTTTGTAACGCTTTTACCATATCAGCAACAAATCGCTCAGAATGTAGGTAAATGACCTTACCATTCGGCTTGTTCTTTAAAATTTGATTGCCAACTGATTGCATTAGGTGGGTTTTACCTAAACCGACACCGCCATAAATGAAAAGTGGGTTATAGGCTGTCCCTGGATTTTGTGCGACCTGCTTAGCTGCCGCCATAGCAAGTTGGTTGCTTTTTCCTTGAACAAAACTATCGAACTTGAATGCTGGGTTCAAATTGCCCTTTTTATTACCTTCTAAAGGATTTGAAGAAGGTTTTTTTGGTTGTTCACTAACAGTTGTTTGCTGCTGCTGGGTTTCCTTGACTAAAACATTGTTAGCTTTCTCTTTCTTTTCAAACAAAGGATTAACCGAAACAATATCAAGTTGTATTTCAATTTTATTTTGTACTTCGCTTGATAAGATTTCTTGAATTCTAGACAAGTATTTTTCTCTAACCCAATCAAGCACGAATCGATTGGGTGCCTGGAGATGGAGTTTATCTTCACTACAGGTTGCTTTTAACGGACGGATCCAGGTACTGAATTCAGTAGGTGGCAGCTCATCCTGCAGATATCTTTGGCACTTATTCCACATTGATTGAGGGTTCGGGATTATTATTAATTATTGACTGGCTTAAGTTAAGCTGATTATTGCTTTCAGCTACGTTTTCTTTCCTTTTCTAACACTTTTAATAAATGTGTTGTGAAAGAGTTGTGAAGTTTAGATCGAATTTAATAATTGATCCACAGAATTTCGCGTTTTGTCATAATTTTCTTTGAATCTTCTAGAAATTAACAATGTGGGTTTAATGAGCAATTTTTTTCTTTAATAACGGTTTTGTGATCGTTTTTGTTAATTTAATGTATAAAATTGTGTGCATAACAAGAGATTTAATAATTTGTGTTTATTTTTACACTTTTGATCAAAGTTTTTTAAGTTGATTTACAGTTTATATTGACATAGTTATCCTTTGCCTAAATACTTGTATTTAAAGTGATATAGTTACTTATCCACAGAATTAAGCAGATCTAATAATAAGTAATAATAAGATCTTTTTTATTTATTATAATTATTATTAGCCTGTAGATAACTTAGTAAATTTGGATCGGATTAGTTAATGTTTTAGCGACTATCAGCGATCTGGCTTAAAAATTAGGGAAATTTTCCTATTTTTAAATTATTTTTGGTAAATAGGTTATCCACAGAAATGAGAACTATTTTTAAAAAGATCGCATATTTAGTTACAGAATTTTTACATTATTACTATATATAGTAGTTAGTGATAAAAGTTGGACAAAAGAAAATGGAGCAACTTGACAAAAGAATAAAAAGTGAGCAGAAAACTCATTGACACTGAAAATTCAATGCAATAGAATTTGCGCCCCTTACAGACAGGTAGTCGTGTTGCCTGTGATCACTAGCTAATTAAATAACGGATAGACTGATGAAACGTACATTTCAGCCTAGCACACTTAAGCGCAAGCGCCGTCACGGTTTCCGTGCACGTATGGCAACAAAAAATGGCCGCCAGATAATTAATCGACGTAGAGCAAAAGGTCGTAAAAGACTTACTGCTTAATTGTTGATTGATCAGCTTAGATAGAATTAGTTGCTCCTGTTAGGAATTGGGGATGATAAATGCGTCCTTTAAATTTCAGCAGGAGCTTCGTCTTTTAACAGCTAAAGATTTTAGCCGAGTTTTTGATAAAGCTTTTAAGGTCAACAATAAAGCTTTTACCCTGTTGGCGAGAAAAAATAACCTTAAACATCCGCGATTAGGATTGGTTATTGCGAAAAAAAACCTTAAATTCGCCTATCAACGAAACTTGGTGAAAAGGTTACTCAGAGAAGAGTTCAGGGTTAGGCAGCATACCTTAGACGGTTACGATTTGGTGATTCTTACACGACGGGATATTGCTGTATTACCCAAAACAGATATAATCCGACTTCGCGACGACTTATTCGACAAATTCCACAAAAAATGCAAACGATTTTGATCGGTTTCATCAAGATTTACCAAAAAACGCTAAGTTTGTTTATTGGCGGTGAATGTCGTTTCTACCCTACATGTTCTAACTATTCGATTGAAGCGATCCGCAAGCATGGTAGTTTCAAAGGATCCTGGTTGACGATTAAGCGTATTTCTCGATGTCACCCACTCAATCCTGGCGGCGTTGATGAAGTTCCAGAGCCATTTTGTCAGTGTCAACATAAGCACTAATATTACGAGAATTAACTTATTATGGAATCCGCCCGTACTTTTCTTTTTATTCTTTTTGCGTTCTTAACATTTTTGCTTTACCAGGCGTGGCAAGAAGACCATAAACCAGAGCCAGTTTCCAAACCTTCTATCGAAAGCTCCGTTGATGTTTATCAGTCAGAGCAGGCAATTCCTTCTGCTAGCCCAAATAACGCTGATGATTTGTCAGCTGAAATTCCGCAAGAGCCAGGTAAAACAAACCCTTCAGTTGAAGTTTCGGTATCAACTCAACCAATTGAGGTAATTACAGATACGTTGAAAGTGTTGATTTCACCAAACGGTGGAAATCTGGTATCTGCAGAATTACTGAATTACAAAATGTCCCTAGATGAAAATTCGCCACCTATCAACATCTTAGAAAACCGCGATGGGCGAATATTTCTGGCTTTATCAGGGTTATTCGGCACAGGTGCACCAGATTTCAACAAAAATGTAGCTAATTATCATTCCGCGCAAAACCACTATGAACTTGATGGTAAAGAATCGATTAATGTGGATCTGACCTGGGTAAATGCAAACGGTGTCGA
Source organism: Aliikangiella coralliicola (assembly GCF_007004725.1). GTDB lineage: Bacteria > Pseudomonadota > Gammaproteobacteria > Enterobacterales > Kangiellaceae > Aliikangiella > Aliikangiella coralliicola. Next base: position 599,877 of record NZ_ML660162.1, read on the forward strand.
ATATATAAAACGATTTACTTTCCACAAAGGACAATATGTTGTTGATGTGAAGTTCTTGGTTAATAACAAAAGTAGCGAGCGGATCGCCAACCGCATGTTTACTGCTTTACAGAGAGATCAACTACCTGCTGACGGCCAAGAATCTGTCGGTATTGGTATGCAGTCTTACCTTGGACCCGCGTATTCAACGCAAGAATCTAAATACGAAAAGTACGATTTTGACGATTTAGCTGAAAGCGATCTGAGCGCTCAAACTCAAGGTGGCTGGATAGCTATCTTGCAACACTATTTTGTTACAGCTTGGGTCCCGGAAGGCGAATCGAAGTCGATTAATAAAATTGATGCAACTTCAAAAAATTTGAGGAAAGCTGGTTTATCTCAAATTCGAATTACTCAGGACTGGGTATGGATAGATCCTGACCAATCAGTAGAGTTTGCAGCAAAACTTTATGTTGGGCCGAAAATTCAAGCAGATCTGGAAAAATTATCAGAAGGTCTTGAATTGACTGTTGATTATGGATTTCTCTGGTGGATCGGCCAGCCGATTTTCTACATGTTAATATTTTTCCAGGGATTTGTGATTAACTGGGGAGCGGCTATCATTTTGGTTACGATAGCAATCAAGATGCTGCTTTACCCGCTAGCCAGGGCTCAGTACCGCTCCTTTGCGAAAATGCGATTATTACAACCCAAAATGACTGCAATGAAAGAGCGTTATGGGGATGATCGCCAGCAAATGTCGATGAAGATGATGGAGTTGTATAAGAAGGAAAAAGTAAATCCTTTAGGCGGCTGTTTTCCATTGTTAATTCAAATGCCGGTTTTCATCGCTTTATACTGGGTTTTGATGGAGAGCGTTGAGTTAAGACACGCGCCTTTTATTCTGTGGATAAATGATTTAGCGGTTAAAGATCCTTACTACATTTTGCCATTATTGATGGGCGCTAGTATGTACCTGATGCAGAAAATGCAACCGACCTCGCCGACGATGGATCCAATGCAACAAAAAATGTTGCAGATGATGCCGGTGTTTATGACGATCTTTTTCGTCTTCTTCCCGGCTGGTCTGGTTTTATACTGGTTAATGAATAACTTGATCTCGATTGCTCAGCAACTTTACATCACTAACCAGTTCAACAAAGAACAGGAAGCAAAAAATAAGTAGCTCTCGATGACTGAGCCCCATCAATCAACCATTGTTGCTTTAGCGACGCCGCCTGGTAAAGGTGGTGTCTCTATCGTCAGAGTCTCGGGACCATTGTGTCATGACATAGCGCAAAAATTACTGGGTCAATCCATTAAGCCGCGCTATGCTCACTACCTTCCGTTTCGTGATCTTACCGGTCAACAGCTCGACCAGGGAATCGCCCTGTTTTTTGATGGCCCTAACTCTTTTACTGGTGAAGACGTGCTGGAGTTCCAGGGACATGGCGGCCCCGTTGTCATGGACTTGTTAATTGAGACAATCCTGTCTTGTGGCGCACAGTTAGCCAAACCTGGAGAGTTTTCTGAAAGAGCTTTCTTTAACGACAAGTTAGACCTTGCTCAAGCGGAAGCTATCGCTGATTTAATTGACAGCGGTTCTCGGCAAGCGGCTAAGTCGGCTTTGCGTTCCTTAACCGGCGAGTTTTCCCAACAGATAAATCAACTGGTTGAAAAAGTTATCTACCTTCGGATGTACGTCGAAGCCGCGATTGATTTTCCAGATGAGGAGATAGATTTTCTCGCCGATGACAAAGTCACACTTCAACTCGACGAAATTGTTAAAGAACTTAAACAATTGTTGTCCAGCGCACATCAAGGCAGTTTGTTGCGGGAAGGCATGAAGGTCGTTATCGCCGGTAAGCCTAATGCCGGTAAATCGAGTTTACTTAATGCCCTTTCTGGTAAAGAATCGGCGATTGTCACTGATATTGCTGGAACCACTCGAGATGTGCTGTCCGAACAAATCAATATTGACGGTCTTCCCTTGCACATTATTGATACCGCTGGATTAAGACAGGCGCGAGACAAAGTCGAGCAAATTGGTATTGAAAGAGCTTCGAAAGAAATTGAACAGGCTGATCGAATACTGTTAGTGGTTGATTCTAGCGACGGTGAGGTACACCTGGCCCAGCAGGAAATAAGGCAATTTATCGATTCTGAGGTGGAGTTACCCCCTGTCACCCTTATCCGCAATAAATGCGATGTGACAAATGAAGTAGCTGGTATTGCGACTGAAAACAGTGAAACGGTAATTACCCTTTCGGCGAAAAAGCGACTGGGATTGGCATTGCTAAAATCGCACCTAAAGCAGTCGGTTGGTTTTGAGGCAAGTGAATCTGGTACGTTTATGGCCAGGCGGAGACACATTGACGCTTTGACTCGAGCTTCTCACCATTTACAAACAGGATACGCGCAACTTGTTGAAATGGCTGCCGGTGAGATTTTAGCTGAAGAGTTAAAGTTGACGCAAAACTGTCTCAATGAAATTACTGGTGAGTTCTCGTCAGATGATTTGTTGGGTAAAATCTTTAGTAGTTTCTGTATCGGAAAATAGTTTTTATCGTTCCAAACCTTCCATAGATTGATATTAGTGATTGTTTACTAACTCTATAGAGCTTATTTCACTGTACTTAAATGGTAATATCGACTTTCCGCCGAATTGATGTTGAGCGAGTTCTAGCCGATTTATTTTTAATCGATCGATAATCCCTGTCACTGTCCCATTATTGGTCAGGTGAAGGATGACTTTTGATCCCTCAAAGTTTTGCAATCCAGAATAGCTAACAGGCAGGAAACTATTATTTTCCTGTTTTGTGCTAGCATTCGATGGTTCCTTTTGAATTTGGGTTCGTTGTGCCAGGTTGGAAAAGTAATGATTGGTGTTTTTTGCGTTGAGCTCCAAGGTAACCCCTGCTTTATCGGGCAACTCGTGAACTGGCATTTGCATTAATTGGTTCCAGTTTAATCCAACAGGTGGATGATAACTGACATGGAACGACTGGGGGGAGAAAACGAAGTTCTCGAAAATATCAGTGAATTCCCGGGTTAATGAATAATTTCTTTCAGACGCAAATCGGTTAAGCTGCTCAGAAAATCGTTTAACTACCCTTTCTGGCGGCAGGGCCGAATCTTCGATACATTTTTGTATTCTTTGCTGCAACAACGTATGCCTGTCACTACTAAAAGTGAGCGAACTAACGAAGGGGTTATTGGTTGAACTAGTATTAAAGTTGTCAATATTTCCGGTAAATACTGCGTTCATTAGCCCCAACATTTTTAAATCCACATCAAATTCTATTTGAGACGAAGTTTCCTGGTACTTCAGTTCTGAAAGCAGGCTAAATCTGAAGGGGGCTGGATGTTGATAAAAATTGTTCTGGCACTCGACCGGCACCAGTGAAGTTAGAATTTTTATCGTTGAGGTTTGAAAAAACGCCTTCAGATCGAGCGCTTTGGTCGTATGAGCTTCAACAATGAGAATTTTCAGATTAGGCGGCAAATTCCTGAATACCACATACTCTTTCATTTTCCAGATGTCTGTGAGGCTACCAAAATCAACTTGAACCAGAGCTGAGTGCCAGATGGGAACATCACTGTCTGCATAACCAACAGCATTTTGGAGGAATATTTTACCTTGCCAGTCTACCCATAGCCATGAATAGTCTATTTCGAGATTCAGCGGCCTACTACGTAAAAATTCATTAATATCATTTTTTACCTGCCACAGGAAAAGCAGATAAGCTACAAAAGCCAGTAGCAATAAATAGCGAGTAATTTTGTTTAGTACTTTTAACATTAATCTTGGTAATTAATTTGATAGAACTAAATAGCCGATCCAGAATTGTTTGTTAAAATAAAGAAAGCTCGAAAATGACAGAACTGACGCTAATAATCCGTTAATTAGTGAACAAATACGAATATTTTTATGCCATTTAGGAAAACTGTTAAATTAATCGCTAAATGTCGTTCAAATATTAAACAGTTTTAGGTAAGATCGCCCTCCTTTTTTAATCCATGGAAAAATTGATGATTTTTGACGAGAGTTTTGACGTTATTGTAGTTGGTGGTGGGCACGCCGGCACCGAAGCTGCACTTGCAGCAGCGCGCACTGGCGTGTCAACTTTGCTGATAACTCATAATATCGAAACTTTAGGCCAGATGAGCTGCAATCCGGCCATTGGTGGAATTGGTAAAGGTCATCTGGTTAAAGAAGTGGATGCGATGGGCGGAATTATGGCGACTGCCATTGATCACGCAGGAATTCATTTTCGAAAACTCAATGCCAGCAAAGGGCCTGCGGTCAGGGCAACGCGTGCTCAGGCTGACCGTACCTTGTATAAGAACTACGTCCGTAAAGCGCTGGAAACACAAGACAATTTACGTATTTTTCAACAGTCAGTTGACGATCTGATATTAGAGCAGGATCAAGTGGTTGGCGTGGTCACTCAAATGGGGCTGCGCTTCAACGCCAAAACGGTTGTTTTGACGGCCGGAACTTTTCTCGACGGTAAAATTCATATCGGATTATCTAACTATTCCGGCGGTAGAGCCGGTGATCCACCGTCAATTGGCCTATCTCAACGATTAAGAGAACTCCCTTTTCGAGTTGAACGGCTCAAAACAGGGACACCGCCGCGTATCGATGCGCGAAGTATCAATTTTGAAGGGCTTGAACCACAGCATGGCGATACGCCGGTACCAGTGTTTTCTTTTTTTGGCTCTGCTTCTCAGCACCCGCGCCAGATCCCTTGTTATATTACTCACACTAACCTGCAAACCCACGAATTGATCAAAGGGGGGCTTGACCGTTCGCCCATGTTTAGTGGTGAAATTGAAGGGGTCGGCCCGCGTTATTGTCCCTCAATTGAAGACAAAGTGACCCGCTTTGCAGAACGAGATTCTCATCAGATCTTTATTGAACCAGAAGGGTTAGATACTCACGAAGTGTATCCGAACGGTATTTCCACCAGCCTGCCGTTTGATGTCCAACTTGAATTTGTGCGTTCAATCAAAGGATTTGAAAACGCTCATATTACCCGACCAGGTTATGCGATTGAGTATGATTATTTCGATCCACGAGAACTCAAGTCTTCTTTAGAGACAAAGCATATCGCAGGTTTATTTTTTGCCGGCCAAATCAATGGCACAACCGGTTATGAAGAAGCTGCGGCGCAAGGATTAATAGCCGGGCTCAACGCTGCGCTTCAAGTGCAAGGTAAGAGTGCCTGGTCACCTTCACGGGAAGAAGCCTATATTGGCGTGATGATCGATGATTTGATCACCCGAGGTACCCAAGAACCCTATCGGATGTTTACATCTCGCGCAGAGTATCGTTTGTTACTTAGAGAAGATAATGCTGATTTGCGACTCTCTCAAAAAGCGAATGAGTTAGGTTTATTAAGCGATCAAAAATGGCAATTGATTGCGAATAAGCGAGACGCGATTGAGAACGAATTAGAGCGGATGAAAACTACCTGGGTTCACCATCAGTCGGAATCCGCAGACAAAATTAATCGTCACCTGGAAAAAGCGCTGTCTCATGAGTACAGCCAACTGGATCTCTTAAAACGACCACAACTTAATTATCAACTATTGGAAGATTCAATTGATGGCGTTGGCCAGGGATTAAATGCTGATGTGAAAGAACAGGTTGAGATCCAGGCAAAGTATGCCGGCTATATCAATCGGCAAAAGGATGAAATTGAGAGAAACAAAAAGCAGCTCGATCTTCTCATTCCAGACAATATTGATTACTCATCTATCGGCGGCTTATCTGCTGAGATTGTTCAGAAACTGGAAACGACCAGACCAGAGACAATTGGCCAGGCCAGCAGAATTTCCGGGGTAACGCCGGCAGCGATCTCAATGTTGTTGATAACGATAAAAAAGCGCAGTGTCAAACTGTCTAAACAAGCTTGAGTCAGACTGAGAGTATGCGACAAATATTAATGCAAGGCGTTGAAAGCCTTCAACTTAATTTGACATCTCATCAGCTTGACCAATTAATGGAATTATTGACGGAATTGCTGAAGTGGAATAAGACGTTTAACTTAACGGCGATTACCGATGAAACGCAAGCACTGAAACTTCATTTGCTGGACAGTTTATCGATTGTGCCTTTTTGGCGTTTCCAAAAAACGCTTGATGTTGGCACCGGTTCAGGGTTTCCTGGTTTGCCGCTGGCGATTGCGTTGCCGGACAAAGAATTTCACCTGTTAGACAGTAACAGCAAAAAGATAAGATTTATTCGTCAGCAAATTCATCACCTGAAGCTAAAGAATGTTGTTGCCCATCATTGTCGAATTGAGGCACATCAATTATCTGAAGATGAGCAAGGGTATGATGCGATTGTCTCCCGAGCGTTTGCTTCCCTGGCCGATATGGTGGGAGCAACGCGTTCATTGTTAGCCGAAAACGGACGATGGATGGCAATGAAGGGTGTTTATTCGGAACAAGAAGTCGAGCAACTTCCGTCCTGGGCAAGGAAAGAGGATGTTTTGTCACTCAATATTCCCGGGCTTGACGTCGAAAGATGTTTAATTGAATTGACCAAACGAAATGATTGATCCCAGCGTCGATCAATCTATAATGGATCGCTCGCCGATCAATTTTTAACGCAGCGATAACAAGGTAATTCATAAAAGTATTTTAAAAACAAAGAGTTAGGCTGTAGAGCTCTTGTGTTTACTAAATAACCTGATTACCCAATAAAAATGACAACCGTCAGGTAAAACGATTGTGCAGGAAATAAACCGCGGAGATTAAACCGCAGAACTGGAGCCGAGGTATCTTGTGGGCAAAATCATAGCAGTCACCAATCAGAAAGGTGGTGTCGGTAAAACAACAAGCAGTATTAATATTGCTGCGTCCCTGGCGGCGACCAAGCGTAAAGTATTACTTGTTGATTTGGATCCACAAGGGAATGCCAGTAGCGGATGTGGAGTTGATAAAGAAGAATTAGAATTTCATGTTCTTGATGTGTTAATGGGGGAGCGCCCTATTAGCGATTGTGTGATTAATGCAGAACAGGCGGGAATTTTCGTATTGCCGACAAATTCAGATCTTGCATCTGCGGAAGCACACCTACTCAATATGGAAAATAAAGAGTCTCGCCTGAAACAGGCATTGCTTTCCATTAAAGATCAATATGACTATGTTTTCATCGATTGCCCGCCTTCACTCAGCATATTAACTGTTAATGCACTCGTTGCCGCTGATAGCGTTATGATTCCTATGCAATGTGAGTATTATGCGCTTGAAGGATTGAGTGCACTTTTACGAACTGTTCAACAAATTACTGAGCACGTTAACCCCAATCTTGAAATCGAAGGTATTCTTCGAACCATGTACGACCCGAGAAATCGCCTTGCAATTGAAGTTTCCGGACAACTGCATGAACATTTTGGTGATAAAGTTTATCGAACAGTCATTCCACGTAATGTCCGTTTAGCAGAAGCTCCCAGCTATGGATTGCCTGCCCTTTTATACGATCGCTTGTCACGTGGCGCCAAAGCTTACCTGGCTTTAGCTGGAGAAATGATTCGCCGCCAAGAGTCGATGGCTGGATCTGCCGCTTAAAGGGATTAACTCGCTTAACAAAAAATTATTCGATTAGAGAATTTTAATGAAAAAAAAACTTGGTCGTTCACCACTTGATGCCTTCCTGAGTAAACCGCAAAAAGATCAAAAAGGTGAAGCCGCTGAAAGTGCGATTCCTAAAGGGGAATTACAAAAACTGCCTGTAGAGTTATTGCAACCCGGTCAATATCAACCTCGAAAAATAATGACCGACGATGCACTTGAAGAATTAGCAAGTTCTATTAAGGCTCAGGGAATTATTCAGCCTGTTGTTGTTAGATCAATCGGCAAAGACAAATACGAAATTATTGCCGGTGAACGCCGTTGGCGCGCTTCGCAAATTGCTCAGTTAGACGAGATCCCTTGTCTGGTTAAACAAATCCCTGATGAAGCCGCGATTGCGATGGCTTTGATTGAAAATATTCAGCGAGAAGATCTGAATGCCATGGAAGAAGCGGTGGCGTTGCAACGATTAATGCAAGAATTTAGTTTAACTCATCAACAGACTGCTGATGCAGTTGGCAAAAGCCGAACCACTGTTACTAACTTACTGCGATTGTTAAGTTTAACGGAACCTTGTCGAGTGATGCTAGAACGCGGCGATCTGGAAATGGGTCATGCGAGAGCTTTATTATCATTGCCTGGCGATGAACAGACACTGGTTGCTCGAACGGTTGTTTCAAAAGAGTTGACGGTAAGAGAAACTGAAAAACTGGTGCGTAAACACCTTTCACCAATTAAACCCAAAAACAAGACGGAAACGGCTGATCCACATATCGAACAGCTTGAAAGAGCTATTGGCGATAAAATTGGCGCGCCGATATCTATTCAGCACGGAAACAAAGGTAAAGGTAAAATATCGATTCAGTATAATAGTCTGGATGAACTCGATGGTATTTTGCGACACATGGGAATAGAGCAACTTTAAGTTGTTCCAACAATTTAATTTACAGGGGCTTTTATAAGCCCTTTTTTATTTGAGCAAATTAATGGAAAAAATTGCTCACAAATTTTATCTATCACCGGAATCAATAATTGGAATGAAAACCGGTGTGAAAATTAAAGGTTAATTGATAGATGTTTGTAGATAACCTGACTGAACTCCAATCGCTTGAGTCCTGGTCTACGCGAAAGACAACGGCGATCTGCGTTAATGTGATCGAAGAAACTCATGACGTTAAAACATTTCAGTTTAAAACAGAGCAAGCGCAGTTGTTTCATTTTAAACCAGGACAATTTATCGGTATTCAGGTCACTATTGACGGAGAAAGGCATAACCGCTCCTACACTATCGCTTCTTCCCCTACTCGCCCCCATGTGCTGGAATTAACCGTCAAGTTAGACCCGGCTGGCAGTGTTTCGCCATGGTTGCATCAAAATATTAAAGTCGGCTCATCATTAGAGTTGCGTGGACCTGCCGGTCGATTTAACTGTATGGATATAAAATCGAATAAAGTACTGTTGATTTCCGCGGGTTCAGGGATCACACCGGTAATGTCCATGGCCAGGTTTTGGTGCGATCAATCAGCTGATAAAGACATACATTTTGTCAATTGGTCCCGCTCGGTGCAGGATATTATTTTTCGGCGAGAGTTGGCGTTGCTCGATCATCAGCATGCTAATTTTAATCTGGAAGTTGTGTGCACCAAACCAGGATTAACTGAAAATTGGCTAGGTAGACGTGGCCGATTAAATAAAAATTTATTGTTAGATATTGTTCCTGATCTCCACGAGCGAACTATTTTTTGTTGTGGACCTGAAGGATTTATGGAACAGCTGAAAACCTGTTTGCAGCAGCTCGACTTTGATATGAGCCAGTATCATGATGAAACTTTTGATCCCGGTGGAAAGAAAAAATCCAAACTTGCAGCTGAAAAAGTTGAAGCTCAAAAAATGCGAGATGAAAAACCTGACGGACCATTTAATCTGACTTTTAAGAAAACAGGTAAAACAGTGATCGTAGAAGCGGACGAAATTTTATTGGAAAGAATTGAAGCTGAAGGTATCGCTATAGAGTCAGCTTGTCGCGCTGGAAATTGTGGCTGTTGTCAGGTTAAAAAATTGTCCGGTGACACCAACACGGTAAATGAGATCGGTTTACATTCAGAGCGAAAGCAAGAAAACTTCATTCTAACCTGTACTACGCGGCTAGAATCAGATGTGGAACTTGATATTTAACTTTAAAGTGAAATCTTGCAGTAAGCAACATGTTGCGAGATGGCTCAAGGGAAAAGCAAAATGAAATATAAAGAGGTGGTTGCCCGACTTGAGAAATTAGCAAATGCTGAAGTCATTGAAAAATCAAAAAGGTTTTTTAAGTCTGGCAAAGGAGATTATGGCGAACACGATCTTCTATTGGGAATTACCGTACCTCAATTAAGAGAACAGGTAAAATTACTGAAACCACTAGAATTGTCATTGTGCGAATCTTTATTAAACAACGATTATCATGAAATTCGCATGTTTGCTTTATTAATGTTGGTTGAATTATATAAAGCGAAGGACGAAAAGCTTAAAAATGCGGTGTTCGAAACCTACCTAAATAATACGCAGCGTATTAACAACTGGGATTTAGTTGATTGTTCTGCCTCTAAAATAGTTGGAGCACATTTATTTGAAGGTGACAGGAAGCCACTCTACCAATTAGCTAAATCTAATCTTCTTTGGGAGCGGCGAATTGCCATTGTTTCAACTCACTTCTTTATCAGACAAAATGATTTTAACGACACACTTAAATTAGCCAAGGTGCTCATTAATGATCAGGAAGATCTTATGCACAAAGCGGTTGGGTGGATGCTAAAAGAAGTTGGTAAACGGGAAGAATCCATTTTGACCGAGTTTCTAGACAAAAACTATCAAAACATGCCCAGAACAATGTTGCGAACTTCGATTGAAAAACTCCCCAAAACGATGAAAGAATCTTATCAGAAGTAATAGTGATAACAGATTAGTAGCGACGCCGATCGTTAAGCCTGGCAATGGCTCCGGTTTTTATCAAAAAACGCTAGCTATCACGTATCAAACAAGCAATCTGAATACCGCGCAATCGAATTTGATTATGACGCTACGCCACAACCTTTGTATTCAAAATTGGTAAAATCAACAAATCATCATTTTTTAATCTTTTTGTAATCACTGGTTATTCTCTGGTTAAAAATTACACTTCGTTCCAATGTACTTAGAAAGCCCGAAGAAACTAGACAACATTCCCTTTAATAACATGAGCTTATCGTTTTCGATAATTAGCATTACTCAACTTAATATGGCAATCAGAATTAGAACATAGCCGGTTGGTTGTAAATAAGCATAATTTACGCTGAATTAAAGCGGCTGATCACTTGCCAATAAAGGCATTGATCTCTATAATTTGCGCCGCATTTAAATGGTTGTTTTTTGCGCGGCTGAAGCCGGCGTAAAGGGCCAATCGAAAGGTCCGGGTTGTATTGAGGCGAAATTTGCTGAGAAATTTTGATATATGAGTCAAGCCTTAATAAGCCACGGATACCAACAAGCCAAGAAACTATTGATGATACAGGCTCTAATCATAGCGTTTGTTTCATGTTTCGGTTTGATTAAAGAATTTAAGGTAGCAGTTGCTTTGCTATCGGGCGGAATGGCAGTTTTTTTAGCGAATTGCTTTTTCGTTTATAAAGCGTTTTCTAAATCTGGAGCGCAAGCCAACAAACAGGTGGTTGGGGCTTTTTATTTAGGGGAAACAATAAAGATATTTCTTGCAGTCGGATTGATATCCGTTGCATTTTGGCAATTGCCGGGATTTGAAATCTTTGCTTTAGCTGGTTATGTAGTGGCGCTATTAAGCCAATGGTTAGCGCCAATTATCATCAAAACCCATTAATAACAGGAATAATGAGTTTATGAGTGCAGAAACAAGTGCGGGTTATATCAAGCACCATCTCCAGAACCTCCAAGCATGCTCTACTGAGGCAGGTTGGGCATTCAATACCGCAGATAACCCAACACTATGTTCTGGGAACTTTTGGGCACTAAATGTCGACACTTTGGGTTTTTCGATTGGTTTGGGATTAATTTTCCTTTGGATTTTCCGTAGTGCGGCAAAGAAAGCGACTACTGGTGTGCCTGGTAAATTCCAGTGCTTTATCGAACTGATCATCGACTTTGTAGATACCAATGTAAAAGATACCTTTCATGGTAAGAATAAACTGATAGCGCCGATGGGACTGACAATTTTTGTCTGGGTTTACCTGATGAATTTAATGGACCTGATTCCTGTGGATTATATTCCTGGCCTTGCTCACTGGATGGGCGTCCCTTACCTGAAAATCGTACCAAGTACTGACGTTAATATTACTTTTGCCATGTCTTTGTCAGTATTTATCCTAATCATTTTTTATAGCATTAAAGTTAAAGGCGTTGGTGGATTTACTAAAGAGCTAACCATGAACCCCTTTAATCATTGGGCAGCGATACCAATCAACTTAGTATTGGAAGGGGCTGCTCTAATCGCTAAGCCAATTTCTTTATCGCTTCGTCTATTCGGTAATATGTATGCGGGAGAGCTGATCTTCATACTCATCGCGCTCTTGGGGTGGGTTCAGTTACCACTTCACTTTGGTTGGGCCGTATTGCATTTATTGGTAATTTTCTTACAAGCTTTCATCTTTATGATGCTGACTGTGGTTTACCTCAGCCTTGCGCATGAAGATCACTAATTAATACTTTTAATTAATAACTTTAAACTTAACTATTCCTAATTAGGAGAACAAAATGGAAACAGTAATCGGTTTTACCGCAATCGCAGTAGCTATCCTTATCGGTCTTGGCGCACTTGGCGTTGGTATTGGTATGGGTCTTTTAGGTGGTAAATTCCTTGAGAGCGCTGCCCGTCAACCAGAATTAGCACCTATGCTACAGGTTAAAATGTTCATCGTTGTTGGTCTATTGGATGCGGTAGCCATGATCGGTGTTGGTATCGCATTGTTCTTCACTTTTGCTAACCCTTTCGTAGCACAGTTAGCAACTGCTGCAGGTTAATCACCCTCAAAGTCTTTAAATTTAACCGACATTAAGAGGAGATTGCCGTGGATATAAATGCAACCCTGTTTGGCCAGACGATAGCGATGATTTTTTTCGTCTGGTTCACAATGAAATACATTTGGCCATTGCTAGATGCGGCTATCACTGAGCGTCAAGATAAAATCCGAGAAGGTTTGGAAGCTGCAGATAAAAGCCAGCACGATTTAGAGTTGGCTAAGAAGCATGCTGCTGAAACTATGCGTGAAGCCAAAGAAAAAGCGGCCGAGTTGTTAGAGCAAGCGAAAAAGCGCCACGCTGAAATCGTAGATTCTGCAAAAGATGATGCGCGCAGCGAAGCGAATAAAATTATCGCCGGTGCTCATGCAGAGATCGAACAAGATGTTCATCGTGCTCGGGAAGAACTGCGCAAGCAAGTTTCTGTGTTAGCTTTAGCTGGCGCTGAAAAAATTCTTCAACGCAATATCGATGCATCTGCGCAAGCAGATATTCTTGATAGCTTAGTTGCTGAACTTTAACCGAAATGAAGGTGGCCCATGGCTGAATTAACAACATTAGCAAGACCATACGCAAAAGCAGCGTTTGAGCATGCATTAGAAGCAAAGCGACTGGCTGAATGGTCAGATATGCTGGGCTTTGCAGCTAGCGTGATTAGCGATGAGTCGATGCAACAGCTATTAACGAGCCCTCATTTTACTAAAGAAGATCAAAGAGACGCGATGCTTAAGGTGTGTCAGGATAAGTTGGATGATAAAGGCACCAACTTTATTAAACTATTGGCACGAAATGGGCGACTCTTGGCTTTACCTGAAATCGAAGTGTTATTTAACTTTTTGCGTAGCGAGTTTGAAAAAACAATAGACGCGCAAATCACTTCAGCGACAGAGTTAAATGAGCAGCAAATCACTCAACTAAAAGAAAAATTGGCGGCAAAGCTTGGCCGACAAATTGAAGTGAGCGTTGATGTTGACGCAGAACTTCTGGGTGGTTTGATTATTCAAGCAGAAGATTTAGTGATTGATGGTTCAGTCCGCGGTAAGCTGGCTAAATTGTCTGACACTCTAAACGTATAAGGAACACAGAGCATGAGCATGCAACTGAATCCATCAGAAATTAGTGAATTAATCAGACAAAGAATCAACGACTTTGAAGTTGTGTCTGAAGCGCGAAACGAAGGTACTATTGTTAGTGTATCTGACGGTATCTTAAAAATTCATGGCCTTGCGGAAGTTATGCAAGGTGAGATGATTGAATTACCTGGCGGAAAATACGGCCTGGCACTAAACCTTGAGCGTGATTCGGTTGGTGCGGTAGTTTTAGGTGATTATTCTGACATTGTAGAAGGTCAAAAAGCCAAATGTACCGGTCGTATTCTTGAAGTACCAACAGGTGAGTCCTTGCTTGGCCGCGTTGTTGACGCACTAGGTAATCCAATCGACGGTAAAGGCCCAATTGAAACTGCAACTTACTCTCCTGTAGAAAAAGTCGCACCGGGTGTAATCGCTCGTCAATCGGTTGATCAACCAGTTCAAACTGGATATAAATCTGTCGACGCGATGATTCCTGTTGGTCGAGGTCAACGTGAGTTGATCATCGGAGACCGTCAGACTGGTAAGACAGCTTTAGCTGTTGATGCAATCATCAACCAGAAAGGCACCGGTGTAAAATGTATTTATGTTGCTGTTGGTCAAAAAGCATCAACAATTGCTAACATCGTACGTAAGCTTGAAGAGCACGGCGCAATGGCTCACACTATTGTTGTTGCAGCGGCGGCTTCAGATTCTGCGGCACTACAATTTATCGCACCATTCTCTGGTTGTACCATGGGTGAATATTTCCGTGATAACGGTGAAGATGCGTTAATTGTTTATGATGATTTAACCAAGCAAGCTTGGGCTTATCGTCAAATCTCCTTGTTACTTCGTCGTCCGCCTGGACGTGAAGCTTATCCTGGTGACGTATTCTACTTGCATTCTCGTCTACTTGAGCGTGCTGCGAGAATTAATGCTGAGCATGTTGAGAAGATTACTGACGGTCGAGTTAAAGGTAAAACTGGTTCTTTAACTGCGCTTCCAATTATCGAAACTCAAGCGGGTGACGTATCAGCGTTTGTACCAACAAACGTAATCTCTATCACTGACGGTCAGATTTTCCTTGAAACTGATTTATTTAATGCGGGTATCCGCCCTGCGGTTAACGCGGGTCTTTCGGTATCTCGTGTTGGTGGCGCAGCGCAAACTAAAATTATCAAGAAACTGGGTGGTGGTGTTCGTTTGGCACTTGCACAGTATCGTGAATTGGCGGCATTCGCTCAGTTTGCATCGGATCTTGATGACGCGACTCGTGAGCAGTTAGAGCACGGTCAGCGAGTGACTGAATTAATGAAACAAAACCAATACGCACCGATGTCTGTTGCGCAAATGGCTGTTTCATTATTTGCAGCTGAAGAAAAACACTTAACTGATATTGAGTTAAACAAAATTCAGGATTTTGAGTCGGCATTACAAGACCATATGGGAAGCAATGAAAAAGCCTTGATGGATAAAATCAACGAAACTTGTAATTACAACGACGAAATTAAAGCTGAGTTAGATGCTGCAATTCGTAAGTTTAAAGAAACTGCTACTTGGTAGTTTTTTGTGGTGAGGGGCTGAATTTATTCTTCCCTCCCCTCTAACCCTTTTCTTATGTGAAAGGGTGAAATTGAAACGTTAACTAAATTACTGGGAACAGTCTATGGCGGTCGGAAAAGAAATTCGTACCAAGATTGGAAGTATTCAAAATACTCAGAAAATTACCAGTGCGATGGAAATGGTTGCTGCGAGTAAAATGCGTAAAGCGCAAGATCGTATGGAAGCAACCAAACCTTATGCTGAAAAAATCCGTGGTGTTATCGGACACCTGGGTATGGGGCACACTGAGTATAAACATCCTTACATCATTGACCGAGAAGTGAAGCGTGTTGGTTTTATCATCGTTTCGACTGATCGTGGATTATGTGGTGGCTTAAATACTAACCTTTTTAAAGATGCTTTGAAGTCAATGCAACAGTGGCAAGAACAAGACGTAGAAATTGATCTATGTTTAATTGGTTCAAAAGCTGCTGGTTTCTTCAGTCGTTTTGGTGGCAATGTTGTCGCTAAAACATCTCATCTGGGTGATGCACCAACAGTTACCGATCTTATCGGTACCGTGAAAGTCATGTTGGATTCTTTTGATGAAGGCCGAATTGACCGTTTATTTCTCGTCCACAATGAATTTGTCAATACAATGACTCAAGAGCCTCGAGTTCATCAACTTCTTCCTGTCGAGAAAAATGAAGAAGATGAACTAAAGCATCACTGGGATTATATATACGAGCCAGATGCTAAAGAGCTTTTAGATGTGTTATTAGTTCGCTACATCGAGTCTCAGGTTTATCAAGGTGTTGTAGATAATATTGCATGTGAGCAAGCCTCACGAATGGTTGCGATGAAAGCAGCAACCGACAACGCCGGTGATATTATTGATGACTTGCAACTTATTTATAATAAGGCTCGTCAGGCGGCTATTACTCAGGAAATCTCAGAAATTATTGGTGGGGCTGCGGCAGTATAACTGCGGTAACAAGCCAGAGATTTTTAGTTAACGAATTTAAAGATTAAATATTAATAGAGGAACAAACAATGAGCAACGGTAGCATTGTTGAGATCATCGGCGCTGTCATCGACGTGGAATTTCCACGGACTGATGTACCAAAAGTGTATGATGCACTTGATATTGAAGGCAGTGAATTAACACTAGAAGTACAACAACAACTTGGTGACGGTATCGTTCGTTGTATCGCTATGGGTTCTTCTGAAGGAATGAGCCGCGGTATGAAAGTAACCAATACCGGCGCACCAATTTCAGTACCTGTTGGACAAGAAACACTAGGTCGAATCATGGATGTTCTTGGTAACCCAATCGACGAAAAAGGTCCAATCGGTGAGCAAGAACGCATGTCTATTCACCGTGAAGCGCCTTCATATGAAGATCAAGCTGCGGCTAACGAATTGCTCGAAACCGGTATCAAAGTTATTGACTTGGTTTGCCCATTTGCGAAAGGTGGTAAAGTTGGTCTTTTCGGTGGTGCGGGTGTTGGTAAAACCGTAAACATGATGGAATTAATTCGTAACATCGCAACGGAGCACTCTGGTTTCTCTGTATTTGCAGGTGTTGGTGAGCGTACTCGTGAGGGTAACGATTTCTATCATGAAATGACTGACTCAAACGTAATCGACAAAGTATCACTGGTTTACGGTCAGATGAATGAGCCTCCAGGAAACAGACTTCGTGTTGCTTTGACTGGGTTAACCATGGCGGAAAAATTCCGTGATGAAGGTCGTGACGTATTATTATTTATCGATAATATTTATCGTTATACACTTGCTGGAACAGAAGTATCAGCACTACTTGGTCGTATGCCATCGGCGGTAGGATATCAGCCTACACTTGCAGAAGAAATGGGTGTACTTCAGGAGCGTATTACTTCAACCAAAACAGGCTCTATCACTTCGGTTCAAGCGGTATATGTACCTGCGGATGACTTAACTGACCCATCACCTGCAACAACATTTGCTCATTTGGATGCGACAGTTGTACTTTCGCGTCAAATCGCAGAGCTTGGTATTTACCCAGCGGTTGATCCACTAGACTCAACCTCGCGCCAGCTTGATCCGTTAGTTATCGGACAAGAGCACTACGACGTTGCGCGTGGCGTACAATCGGTACTTCAGCGTTATAAAGAATTGAAAGATATCATCGCGATTCTTGGTATGGACGAGCTTTCTGAAGAAGACAAGCAAACGGTTGCTCGTGCTCGTAAGATTCAGCGATTCTTATCACAGCCATTCTTCGTTGCAGAAGTTTTCACCGGTTCTCCAGGTAAATACGTATCTCTTAAAGATACCATTGCCGGATTCCAGGGAATTCTTAACGGTGAGTATGATCACTTACCAGAGCAAGCTTTCTACATGGTTGGTACTATCGAAGAGGCAGTGGAAAGAGCTAAATCCCTTTAAACTGAGCTTAAGAACCTAGGAAATTGGATATGTATACATTTCAATTAGATATCGTCAGTGCAGAAAAGTCGATTTTTTCTGGTACTGTTGATTCGCTAGTCGCAACAGGTGAATTAGGCGAGTTGGGAATTACTCCGGGTCACGCCCCTTTGCTGACCAAGCTAAAGCCGGGGACGGTAAAAGTCACAGATCACGATGGAAAAGTAGAACATTACTACGTTTCCGGCGGGATGTTAGAGGTTCAACCCCATGTGACTACCATCCTTGCGGATACTGCAGCGCGAGCTGATGATGTGGACGAAGCGGCAGCAATTGCCGCAAAAGAAGCAGCTGAAGCCGCAATGACTGATCAAAACTCAGAAATTGAATACTCAAAAGCGGCGGCTGAATTAGCTGAAGCTGTTGCTCAATTACGAACCATTCAGGCTATTCGTAAGAAGGTTGGTAAGTAAGCTATTAGTTACTGAGTCAGTGGTAAAGTTATGAAAAGGCGCTTTTAGCGCCTTTTTTGTTTTTTAAGCCCAAATTTTAGATAAATAGGTAAAAGTCAGGCTAATTCATATTTATTAAAGAAAAATTCAAACTTTTTCCGGTTTCATTACGACTATATATTCAGATGCCTAAATTTGGGTGAACAGTCATGAAACTATCCCTTTTAAAACCTATCATTGCCATGTTAGCCACAATTATTATGTGTGGAGTTTTATCTGCCAGCCAGGCTTCGTCCACGAAAGAGGTGATTTTGAGCAATGAAGAAATTGGTACGAATAACTCAATTGAGATAAGTAAGGCTCAAAATAGAAAGAAACCGACGACACTAATCCAGTTAAATTAAAAGGTTAGTAATCCAAGTTTATAAACTGGTTCATCTTGACTAGCAATTGTTAATAGATTGAGTCCGAACTAGAATCTCGCGTCAATCTAAGACTAATCTTTTCTTTAATCAGCATAATAGCGTCGGCTAGCAAGGATTTGATGAGTACTGCTGTTACGCAAACTCACTCCATAACAATGAAAGAGCTAATTTGCTCAAACTCCGGATCGGGCATTTCATCAAATAGTCCCCTTGTCTGGTCACATCTGCCTTGTTAGGCATAGCTCAATTAGGTACAAAAATGACTCTATCTAATCTAATTGAGTCATTTATGAAGATACTTTTTTGCCTGTTGCTATCCATCTGCTCAATCCAGGTAACGATTGGTCAGGTGGTTGAGAGCAACTCACCGCGGGCTGAAGTCAATCGATACACCAGTCTCGCAGCCTGGGGGGTGAATGCCTACTGGATTGAAACGACAAAAAGTATTGTCCTGATTGATGCTCAATTACTGCCTGCTGATGCGAAAAAAATCGCGAGTATCATCAAGACCACTAACAAACCACTGGCTGCGGTGTTTATTACTCACCCTCATCCCGACCATTTCGCCGGACTCGCATTGCTAAAAGATGAGTTTGGCCAGTTTCCAATTTATTCTTCGAAAACAACAGCTGAAAAACTCGAAAGTTCTCTTAAACGATTTTTAAATAGCTCATTTTCAAAACCGTTTGGCGATAAAGTTGAGAAGCGATTTACCGGTATTACTAAAACGCTGCAACATAAAGAAGTGGTTGTTATTGATGGTTTAAAATTTCAGTTAGATGATTTAGGTGCGGGAGAATCCGAAAATAATAGCTTGATTTATTTACCACAGAAAAAGTGGCTTTTTACTGGTGACGCCACTATGCACCATGTTCATTACTATCTCGGTGAGGGACGTTCTAAAAAGATATTATCCCAACTGGAATACATTAAGAAAGAATATGAAAAGAACATTTTATTTACAGGTCATGGAGAACCTGGACGAACCACCATCATTGACCAGCAAATTAATTATATTCAGTTGCTAAGAAAAAGCGTTTCAGATGCCATACAGCATAAAGCAAATCTTAGTAGTGACAAGTCGCACCTTATCAAAAATAAGCGTCAAGAAATCGCTCAACGCATATACAAAAAGTACCCTTACTTCGGTGATTTTGGTATTGAACCCATTCAGGTTATCAGTATGAATTTGTGGGGTGTTGAAACTGAATTATTGTCAGGAATCAAAGCACGTCATTCTAGCGTAGAAAAATAGAGGAGTAACCCTTATGTACAACCCCAATATTGCTCACTTAGAATCGAAACAGTTTTTAATTGGCAATTTGATTTATGATGCTTCTAGTCAAAGTTTATCACTAGGTACACAAACTATTTATTTGAGGAATAAACTCAATGAAGTTTTGTTTCATATGGTTGCCAATGAGTCACGATTAGTTTCACGATCAGAATTGATCGAAAAAGTTTGGGATGGAAACTATTATACAGGTGCGAAAGGTGTCACCCATAGCGTTTGCAAACTAAGAAAAAAATTAAATGATTTGGGTGTGACCCAAGTCAAGATCAGGACTTTACCCAAGCAAGGCTATTATTTGTCAGTTAATTGATTCTTTGAGACGATAACCCACTAAAATATTTTTTTTAGTGGGTTGTTCCCATTTTTTTAGTTTTTTAATTTTGATCTTGTCGTCTATTTCTTCCAATCCTGTCAGACAATTTTATTTTTTTGATTTGTCTTTTTTAGAGAAAATTCACAATAGTAAAACTGTATTTGAGAACTCCTGCACAGTAATTTCAAAAAATGTTTTTTGAAAAAAACGAACTCCAATTGATCAAAAAATTAAAAGTAAATTCAATAAAGTATTGCGTTGACTCACTAAAAAATTACTTTATACTCCTGCCCGATTTTTTAGTCTTACCAATCAATGGAGTAATATCAAATGCGAAAGTTTCATCCTGTTTCTTTCGCTGTGTCAGTCTGTATTTCGGCAACCAGTTTTTCAACGTATGCCGAAATGACGCAGGACGACCAGCAAAAAATTATTATCACCGGTTCTCATGTAAAACGCATCGATAACGAATCATCTTCCCCTCTCGTAATAATCAGTAAAGACGAAATTGCCCGTTCAGGAGCCACTACCCTGGCTGATTTATTACAGACAACTGTTTATAGCAATGGCGCATCTTTAAACAATCAACAAACAGGTGGCTTCACACCTGGAGCCGCTAGCTATAATTTGAGAGGTTTACGAACAGACAGAACTTTGGTGTTAGTTGATGGACGACGATTGCCAAGTTACCCATTTGGCCAAGATGGAAATATTGCATTTGTTGACCTTAATATCATTCCATTGGCAGAAGTTGAAAGCGTCGAAATTTTAAAAGATGGCGCTTCAGCTGTCTATGGTTCAGATGCGATCTCTGGGGTTGTTAACGTGATCACAAAACGTGAACATAAAGGTAGTGAGATCGCTGTAAAAACGACTCAGTCAGATTCCAATTATAACGGTAACTTTATTTCTTATCTTGGCGGTTTTTCAGGCGACTCTAACGATTTGATTGTGATCGCAGAATTACAAGATTACCAGGCGTTGCTTGGTGAAGATCTAGATGAAAGCTCGCGGTTACAATTGGGCGACCTAAGCTCATTTAGTTTTCCCGGAACCTATATTACTTCAGACGCCAACTCTAATTTATTGGCGACCGCCGCTGAAAACTGCGAGAGAACAGAAAACGCAGCAGGTTTCCTCAATAATGTTCAAGGTCAGGTTTGTGTCAACGACTGGGCGAAATTGCGCCAACTTATTCCAGAAAATCAAAGGGCCTCTGTTTCAGTAAAATGGAATCAATATTTTGGTGATAGTACTTTTTATGCAGGTATTAGCGCTAACCAGATTGAAACAAGTTCTGATGTACCTTTTGGTTTGGTTGGAGGTGACTTTTTTATCGCCGCTAACTCTGCTATTAACCCTCTGACCGAAGATATGTTTTATCGCCGAGGTTTTTCTGAGCTAGGGCTTCAGACAATTGAAACAGAGTCGCGTAATTATCGTTTTGTGGCAGGTATCGAAGGTTTTATTTCCGACTTCGATTATGATGTAGCGTTAAGTCACGGTTTGACAGAGGTCAAAGAAGTTTATTCTAAAGGCTGGATGAGTGTGACCGATCGTGATGCGCTATTCGCTGCGGTTAATAACGGAGAAATTAATCCATTTAATCCACTATCGCAGCAGCAAATTGATAACTATACGTCTCAATTTAATCACGACGGACGAAGCTATCATTCATCGGTATCGGGCAATCTATCTGGAGAACTTGCGGAGTTGGAGAGTGGTACACTTTATTTCGCTTCGGGTATTGAATTCAGACGAGAGTTTATTCGTGACTCTTCTGACCAGGCGATAATTGACGGAAATGTTGTTGGTCTTGGTAATTCGTCGGCCAGGGGTGATAGAGATATTTCCGCATTGTTTGCCGAGTTTATTATTCCTGCAACTGAGGAACTAGAACTTAACCTGGCGGTGCGTTATGACGACTATAGTGACTTTGGCTCCAGCGTTAACCCTAAAGTATCTTTTAGTTATGCACCTAATGAAACTCTGTTGGTAAGAGCTTCATGGGGAACTGGTTTCCGCGCGCCTAATCTGTTTGAACTACATACCGATCAGGTATCTGGCTCTGCAGGCACTATTCCATTTGTCACTCAGGGGAATCCTGACCTTGATGCTGAAACTTCCGAGAGTTTTAATTTAGGTATAGTGTTTGATATCGATGAGCGCTTTATGGCGTCATTCGATTTATGGCAGATTGATGTTGAAGATATCATTACCAATCTTGGTGTTAACACGATATTAAATGCCGTTGATGAGTCGGGCAACTTGATCTATGAAAACTTGATCACCTTTAACCCGGATAACTCAATCGCCTTTGTTACGGATCCCTTTCTAAATATTGATAGCCAGAAAGCCCAGGGCATTGATATTACATCGCGACTGAGTTTAAGCCAGTCGGTTGAATTACAAATGAGCGTTACCCACTTATTAAAATTACAACAGGATAACAAAGCACTGAATAGTCGAACAGAATTAGACGGTGAATACTTATTTCCAGAAAACCGGTTTAATGCAAGTTTGATCTGGGATCAAGGTGATTTCGAGCACGTATTGTCGGCTTACTATACCGGTTCGCATGGAACTGAAACTACTGAGGTTGAAGATTTCACTAAGCTGGACTATCGATTGAATTACCAGTACCACGAACATGCCTTCACATTGATGGTTTCAAACCTGGCTGACGAAGAGCCACCGGTTAGTGGATTTGGTCAATGGCCTTATTTTGAGCAAAGAATGTATTCTCCACTCGGTAGAACTTATTCGTTGCAATGGACTTATGCTTTTTAGGCTAACCTGATACTTGATTGAACTATTGATTTATTCGGCCGGCATTATGTCGGCCGATTTTAGTTTTAGGGAGAGCTTTGTTACTGAGACAGAAGTGAGAAATTTTGCTATTCAATGCCAAGGCGACAAAGAAGTCTTTCTTTATAGCTTTGACTTACACTAACTTGTTCTCCCGTTTTTAACACGACAGCATATTGTCCATCGGCAAGCGTCAAAAATTCATTTACTTGGGAAATTCTGATCATCGCCGTTCGATGTATTCGAAAAAAATCCTCTGTTGTTAAGTGTTTTTCCAGATAACTCAAACTTACCCGGTGTAAAATAATTTGATCATCCAGGTGTAGCTCAACATAGTTTCCGGCAGTTGATAACCAATTTATTTTTTCGATAGCAATCAACTGAATCCTACCAACGGATCGTACGATGAGCGTTTCCAATTTCTCATTTGGTTGAGCTGATACTTGTTTGAGTTGATTAACTTGTTCTTGTTGATCATGGTTGTTGATCAATAGCTTTTCTACCCTGTCGATAGTTTTGGCAAAGCGTTCGTCGTCGAAGGGTTTTAAGAGATAATCAAGTGCACACAATTCGAATGCATCAACCGCGTGCACATCGAAGGCAGTTACAAATACAATTAAGGGCGGCTTGTTTAGTTGTTGAAGTTGTTCACAAACGCTTAAACCATCTAGTCCCGGCATTTTAATATCGAGAAAAACCACATCAGGATCTTGTTGTTTGACAGAGTCTAATACCTGGTCGCCGCGGCTACATTGACCGCAAATCGACCAATCACTAAATTCCATCAGTGAATATTCAATGTTCGCTCTGGCTAAGCTCTCATCATCGACAATTAGTGCTTTATATTTTTGTTGCTCTGCCATTTTTCTGGTGGTGTTGAATGTGTAATTATGTCATTGAAAAAGTGATTAGTTTAATCAAAACACTTCTATTTATTGCTAGTCATCTTTGGCGAAAGCCGGTACAACTATTTCTACAGTATAGTGCTGAGAGGTCTCAAAGGTATTAAATTCAATTGTGTCACGGTACAAAATTTCCAGGCGCGATTTTAAGTTAGAGAGCCCTATACCCAGGCCCCGTGTTTTAGTTTGTGTTCGTTGGTGAGTGTTTTGAATAAATAAAGTCAGTGAGTTATTTAAATCGCTAATTTTGATGATGAGATCCATCGAATCGCCGCACCGCTCTAAACCGTGCTTAATCGCATTTTCGACAAAAATTTGTAACAAAAATGGTGGGCATTCTTGATTGTGGGAAGTTCTTTTGTCGATAAATTCCACTGACAGTTTATCGTCAAACCGCAATGATTGAAGCGATAAATAATCTTGAACAAAGTCGATCTCATTGTCGATTGGAACAAACTTATGGCTGCTTGCTTCCACTGCGTAGCGCAGCAAGTCACTCAATTGTTTTATGGCTGTCAACGCTTGTTTTTTCTCGGTGATCCTGACCAGGCTAGCGATTGAATTGAGTGAGTTAAATAAGAAATGGGGCTCCAACTGAGTTTGCAGCGACTTCATTCTTAGCTCGCTGAGTTGAAGTTCCAACTCAACATTTGCCTGCTTTATTTTTAACGCTTCCAGTTTATTGGCATCATATCTCTGGTAGTAAATGAGCGAGAGACAAGCCCCCATCACCGCACAAAATAACATCAGACAATAGACCCAGTAAAAAATCGGCAGATGAACCACAATATCGAGCATCGATCGATCACTGATGTCTCTTATCACCATAAAAGATTTAGTTTCAAAAAACGCGACAAGTGGGGCCCAGGCAATGAGTAAAAATAAAGAGGTTTTTAAAATTGATAGTCGCTTAAGTTTTTGTTGCTTTTGAAGTACCCAATAAAAAAATGGTGTAACAAACATCCAGGGTATAAAGCTGATCAGATAGCCTGTTGTTCTTAGAGAATAGTTAAATTCGTGGCCTGCTCGTTCCGAATCAATAATTGACGCAGATAAACTAATGGTGATGAATGCGGCCCAAATAATGAAGTTGGCAATCAGGGCCTTGGAATTAAAACTCGACAATTTCATGTTTCGAAGCATAGCTAATTCCCGTCTGAGTTAAAAGCTAACTCAGCCCAGCAGAGCGGTATTTGAAACAACTCAACTGTTTTACCCGACAGATCCTGCTCTTTTCCCTACTTTTCGGAACGCCTTAGAGGTTTTATTTGCCTGTCAATGTGAGTAAAATAGGTCTCTTACCTAATAACTACGGATCAATACAATAGAATGGATATCCAGGTCATAATTCTTGCTGCCGGAAAAGGTAGCCGAATGAAGTCACGACTACCTAAAGTTTTGCATCAAATAGCCGGTAAATCACTGGTACAACACGTTATTGATAGCTGTCGCTCTATGGGGGCAAACCACTGCCACCTGGTTGTCGGTCACGGTGCTGAAGCGGTTAAACAAGCAGTTGATGGTGGTCGGGTAGAACTCTCTTTTGTTGAACAAAAACAACAGCTTGGAACCGGTCATGCGGTTAAGGTTGCCCTTGATGGCTTAAAACCCGATACACCGACTTTAATCTTATATGGCGATGTTCCGCTCATTCACCATGATACATTGTCAGAATTGGTCGCTATCCATGAGTCAGATAAATCTGGAATCGCGTTAATGACCTGTTTTCTGGATGATCCCACTGGCTATGGTCGAATTACTCGAGACGCTGATGATCGAGTAACCGGAATTGTTGAGCATAAAGATGCTAGCGATGAGCAAAAGAAAATCAATGAAATCAATACTGGCATTCTTTGCTGTAATTCGAATCAGTTAACGACATGGATCAATCAGCTAAACAATGATAATGCGCAAGGCGAGTACTATCTCACTGATATTATCGCTATGGCCGTCGCTGAAGGTAATCAGGTGACAGCTATGCAACCTAAGCAGCTGTTTGAAGTGGAAGGGATTAACACGCTACGCCAATTGGCTGAATTAGAACGAGTATGGCAGTTAGAAATGGCTAAGCAACTGATGGGTGGCGGCGTGACTTTTCTTGACCCCACTCGGTTTGATTTACGCGGTACCCTGACTTGTGAGTCAGACGTGGTTATCGATATTAATTGTATTATTGAAGGCCGGGTCTGCCTACATGAAGGGGCTCGAATTGGACCCAACGTAGTTCTGAAAGATTGTGTAATTGGTGCGGGCAGCGTCATTAAAGCGAACAGTGTGATTGAAGATAGCACGGTTGACCAAGGGTGTAGCGTCGGTCCATTCGCCAGACTTCGTCCCGGGACTCATTTACGTGATGACTCTCATGTTGGCAACTTTGTCGAAATTAAGAAGTCAACTATTGGCGAAGGATCTAAAGCAGGACACCTGGCGTATATCGGCGACAGCGAAGTTGGCCGACAGGTAAACATAGGTGCGGGAACTATTACCTGCAACTATGATGGTGCAAACAAACATAAAACAATAATCGAAGATGGAGCCTTTATCGGCTCTGACACACAACTTGTTGCACCGGTGAGAATTGGCAAAAATGTTACTGTTGGCGCGGGCACGACCGTCACCAGTGATGTTGAAGATAATGCTCTTTGTACCAGAAGAGTTAAGCAGAAAAATATTACTGGTTGGAAACGACCAACCAAACAAAAATAATTCGAGGGAGATCCAATTACATGTGTGGAATAGTCGGCGCAGTCGCGCAAAGAGATATAGCCGAAATATTAGTTGAAGGGCTTAGGCGATTAGAATATCGAGGTTATGATTCTGCTGGATTAGCAGTTATTTCTAACAATCAAATTGCGCGAGTCAGACGAGTCGGAAAAGTCTCTGAATTACAAAAAGCACTTGATGAGGAGCCAGTCGATGGTAGCAGTGGTATTGCCCACACCCGATGGGCTACCCATGGAGAGCCAACTGAATCTAATGCACACCCCCACTTTTCGAATGAGCGTATTGCTGTTGTTCACAACGGTATTATTGAAAATTACGAAAACCTGAGAAGCGAATTGAAATCACAAGGTTATGTTTTTGCTTCTGATACCGATACCGAAGTAATGGCTCACTTAATCGAAAGGGAGCGCCAATCAAGCGATTCATTGTTAGATGCTGTGCTTAAAGCGACTAAATTGTTAGAAGGCGCGTATGGTACTGTTGTGATGGAGCTGGACAGCCCGGATAAGTTAGTGGTTGCTCGTTCAGGCAGTCCGCTAGTGGTTGGTAAGGGGATCGGTGAAATGTTTATTGCCTCTGATCAACTGGCGTTATTACCTGTTACGCGACAGTTTATGTTCCTTGAAGAAGGCGAAGTTGCGGAAATTAGTCGTCGTAGCGTTAAAATCCTTGCACCATCTGGTGAAGAGGTTAAAAGAGAGTTTGAAGAGTCCAGCGTTCAACACGACGCGGGCGATAAGGGCCAATTCCGTCATTTCATGATGAAAGAGATTTTCGAGCAGCCTAGTTCGATCAGCAGCACATTGGAAGGAAGACTGGCGAATGATTCCGTTATCGTGGAATCGTTCGGAAATAAAGCGCCTGAATTGTTAGCGAACGCTGAGGCGGTACAGGTCGTTGCTTGTGGAACCAGTTATCATGCCGCCATGGTCGCCAAATATTGGATTGAGTCGATGGTTGGTATCCCTTGCCAGGTAGAAATTGCCAGCGAGTACCGGTATCGAAAAACGGTTGCAGTCCCTAATTCATTGTTTATCAGCATTTCTCAGTCTGGCGAAACAGCCGATACATTGGCTGCTTTACGCATTGCGAAAGAGCAAGGGTTTATGGCGAGTCTGGCGATATGCAATGTTCCTGGCTCTTCGTTGGTTCGTGAGTCGGATATGGCATTTATGACTCGCGCTGGTGCAGAAATCGGTGTGGCTTCAACCAAAGCCTTTACCACGCAGTTAACTGGATTGCTGATGTTAGCGACGGCAATGTCACAAACCAGACAAACCATGACTGAAGCCGAAATTGCTTCTATTGTTGAGCAACTACGCCAATTACCGGCGGAAATTAACGAAGCGTTGACGATGGATCAATTGATTGAGCAGGTTGCTGAAGAGTTTACCGAAAAAGATCATTGTTTATTCCTTGGGCGCGGGGAGCAGTACCCGATTGCGATGGAAGGTGCGTTGAAGCTAAAAGAAATTTCCTACATCCACGCTGAAGCCTATGCTGCGGGGGAACTTAAACACGGTCCGTTGGCGCTTATTGACCAAGATATGCCGGTTGTTGTGGTCGCGCCAAATAATGAACTAATCGAAAAGTTAAAGTCAAATATGGAAGAAGTTCGCGCTCGCGGCGGTCAATTATATGTGTTTGCCGATGAAGCTTGTGAAATTAGTGAAAATAGCGGTATTAAATTAATTCACTGTTCAGCGAAGGGAAGCTATATTGCACCTATTATTTTTACGGTGCCGCTGCAACTGTTGTCTTACCACGTTGCGGTTATCCGTGGTACAGACGTTGACCAGCCTAGAAACCTGGCTAAGTCAGTAACTGTTGAATAGTTATTTTTCGAAAAGCTGCTTATCAATCGATGGGCGGCTTATTAAAGCCACTGGCTGTTTTAAAGTATAAGATAAGATTTTTGACCAAGAGGGTATTATGAAAAAACTGAAGAAGTTATTCGCGATTGGGGTTGCGGTTATCGCCTCTGCTTCGTGGAATGTTGCTGCTAACTCATTCGAAGCTGGCAAAGACTATGAGATCGTAGGGCCTCAAATCCAGACAGAGCCGGTTGTAGAAGAGTTTTTTAATTATGCTTGTGGTGCATGTTATGGCGCGGAACAATTTGCCACTAATCTGAAAAAAAATAATCCCGGACTGAAATTTAGAGCTGTGCCGGTGGAATTACGCCCAGCATGGAAAATATACGTTAAAGCTTATTTTATTGGTGAAAAGTTGGGCGTGTTAGAGAAAAGCCATGGCAAAATTTTTCATCGGCTTCACGTTGAAAAGAAGTTTTTTAAAGGGGAAGACGACATGAAAGAGTTTTTCCTATCTTTGGGCGTCGAATCAGATGCTTATGATAAGGTGGCAAAATCTTACTGGTTGAAAACTCAGATGCGTCTAGCAAAACAATATTCTTTCAAGAATAAAGTGGCAAGCACACCGGTTTTCCTGGTTAATAAACGCTATAAACTTAATAGTGCCGGACTTGGCTCTTATCAGCGTATGGAAGAGGCAGTGAAAGAACTGTCCGGGCTAAACAAATCGCAGGCTCCAGCTCAGTAATCAAACTCATAAAAGAGCGTGTTTATCTCAGAAACACGCTCTCTTCTTCTCCTCTGAAATAGTTTCTTACATCCTTCGCTACACAAATCCCGACTTTATCGCTATTTTAGACGACTCAATGGTTAGCGTGCAGAAATAGCTGGCGTTATAGACCATCGTTTACGGGAGGATTTCAATGAAGAAAATATTATTGACCGCAATGATTTTGGGGGCGAGCGGTATTGCCAATGCGGATTCAAATGTTTGTGAATTTTCAACGGATTTTAATATTAATATTGACGAAGACAGAGTTGTTTTTGATAAAAATAGCGGCGACGCAATAGAATTTAAAGGCGACAAGCTATTTATCAATGGCGAAGCCGCAAAATTAACCGCGAAACAAAAACGCGCGAGTGAAAAACTGCAAGCTGGTGCCAGAGCAATGGTGCCAAAAATTGCAGAAATAGCGGTGGAAGGTGCTGAGCTAGGTATCAAAGCGACAACTATCGCGCTTACTGCACTGGTAGGAGATGATCAAGGTGTTCACAGTGATCTAATTCAGCCAATCGAAGCGATTAGCAACAAAATAAAGCAAAATATTAGTGCGACAAGCTTGAATACACAGGCATTGGAAGCCTCCTTTGAGAATGCATTTGACGAAGAATTTGAGAAATTGATCGAGGTTGCCGCGACCAAGTATGCCGGAAAAATAGCAGGAAGCGTGCTGACTGCGGTGTTTTCGGGTGACCAGGAGGAGTTAAAAGATTTCGAATTTAGAATGGAGAATATGGAGCGCCAAATGGAGGAGTATGTTGAAGCTAATGCCACAGAAATCGAAGTAAAAGCTGAAGCGTTATGCGCAAATGTAGAGGCTTTGGACAAGTTTGATACCGTGCTTGAAGCTGTGGATGGATATCCTGAAGGCGGTTTGCTTCATAAAGGCGATAAAGACGGGTTTAAATTTAGTGGTATCACGTTTAACCGTTAGTTAATCAAATTGATAGATATCTCCGCTCTTTTCAATTGAGCTGTGTCAGCAATCGCTTAACTTTCATCAAGTTCAAGAAAAGCACAATCTTCTGATTGTGCTTTTTGCTGATTGTCAAGGCAACTAAAATACCAATCTACTTTTCTCACAGCCGTTTTTTGATTATTATCCGGTTCTTTTTTAAGCAACACTTTCAAGCGGAGTTTAGCGATTTTGTGGACCCAATTCTTGACCAAACTGGAAAAAATTAACCAAAGCAAGATATTCCAGGTATCTGTTGTTTTGGTCATTGTTTTTTCTGCTCTTTCAATCGGTGCTAAAACACACAATTTGCCTGTAGAATACATTCAGGCGCTAGTGATCGCCGATGTGGCAATTACCGTTTTTTTTGCGATTGAAATTATTATTCGTTATTTAGCGACCAATAACGCTAAGAAGTTTTTTTCCAGCGGCTGGAATATTTTTGATACCGCCATTGTTATCGGTAGTCTGATTCCGGCTGGTGGTTCGGGTGTGCTCTTAGCTAGATTGTTAAGAGTTTTCAGGGTTTTGCGTCTGGTTTCAATGATTCCAGAATTAAGAATATTGATTAACGCATTACTTAAAGCGATCCCTCGAATGGGATATATAGCGCTGCTAATGTTCGTTATTTTCTACATTTACGCCGCTATTGGTAGTATTCTTTTTGAAAATATCAATCAAAAGCTATGGGGTGATGTTTCTATTTCAATGCTGACGCTTTTCCGAGTCGCGACCTTTGAAGACTGGACTGACGTGATGTATGAAACAATGGATGTCTATCCATTTAGCTGGATCTTTTATTTGAGCTTTATCTTCTTAACTGCGTTTATTTTCCTGAATATGATGGTTGGCACAGTATTGGAAGTTATGGGTAGCGAGCACGAGCGGTACCGCGCTGAGAGCCATGGTGAGACTGAGGAAGGCGGTGAGCCGGCAAGTAGAGCGCAAATTGAGCAATTACAAAAAGAGTTGGCTGAAATAAAGCAACTCATCAGCAGGCGGTGAATTTTGGCTTATCGAGATAGAACAAGCACCCGAATTAAGGGTGCAATAATGAAAGTTGTTCTGGTGTGCTCGTACCGCCTGCCGCGAATGATTGTAACTGGCCTAAGCCGGTTTTTTGCCTATGCAGGATATTGGCTTAACAGCAAAAATAGTCAAACCGTGTTGACCAACCTGAAGCTTTGTTTCCCTGCGCTTGAGAAGCGAGAGAGACGCACTTTAGCCCGTCAGGTTGTGGCGGAAAGTGCGTTAATGTATGGCGAAGTCGTTGATGCATGGATGGGAAGCAAGCAAGAGATTGAATCGAAAATCTTCGAAATTAACGGACAGAACATACTGGAAGAATGCCGGCAGGCAGAGAAACCAATAATTGTAGCCGTTCCTCACATTGGTAACTGGGAATATTTCTGGCACTGGTTGCAATTGAATTACACAGCGATTTCCATGTATAGCCCGGCGAAGTTTGATTTGTTGGATGAGGTGATGTTTAAGGCAAGAACCAAGTTTGGCGGAAAACCTTTTGCCACAGATCCTAAAGGTATTATGGGGTTGTTAAGAGCGTTAAAAAAAGGCGGAATTATGATGATCCTGCCTGATCAGGCGCCGCGAGAAGGTGCCGGAGTTTATACCCCCTTTTTTGGTTATCCTGCTTATACCATGACGTTGTTGCATAAATTTATTGGCAAGACCGGCGCTCAGTTGCTTTTCGGCAGCTGTATAAGATTAAAAGATGGTAAGGGTTTTTCAATTAATATTGAGAAAGCTGACTTTCCGTTCGAAAAAAGAGAAATTGACCCATTCAATCTCGCAATGAATCAGCAAATTGAAAAGATCATTGAACGAAATCCAGAACAATATCAATGGAGTTACAAGCGTTTTAAGCGCCAATCAAATGGAATAACGCCGTATCAGTAATCTGAGTTTGAGAGCAATTGTTTCTTTAGTGGAAACAGGCATCCATGTTTTCCAACCACACTGCAGCACCCTGCTTCCCCGGTAGGTTGAATAGAACCATCATGACGACCCACTTTAACTGGTCGAGATCTACCGGTTTACTTGATTCTAATGCAAGCACGCGATCAATGACGGCTTCCCGGCTATGTGGATCGAGTACACCGACCTGTTCCAGAAAATACATAAAACCACGACATTCTGTGGATAAAAAATGCTGTTCGTAAGGGTGATAAACGCGAGTGTTTTGTTGACTAGACTCAATTGGTGCGAAATTATCAGAACTGGTATCAACCAGACCATCCAGCCAACTAAGCGCAGAGTCTATTTCAATACTTTTAAATCCGACTTCTTCAAGTTCACTCACCAGTTCTTGAGCTCTTTCTACTGGCACAATTTCGTCGTCTTGAAATCTCTCGAAGATATAGAGTAGTACATCAAGTACTCCTGCTTTCATTCATTTTCCCCAAAAAGGTATTATTGACGGATATAACCGCCTGCGCTGTTAATAATCCAGCCTTCTAATTCTAACAACAGTAGTTTATTGGTCACAGCTTCCACTGTCAATTGGCTACGAACCACGATAGTGTCCAGACTGGTTATGTCATAATCGATCAACTTAAGAAATTCTGCATCTTCCTGGCTGAGTGCGGCCCTGCTATGCTGTTGTGAGCGATCGATTTGCCCCTTCGCGATACAGGGTAAATCTTCAATAATATCTTCTACAGATTCGACGAGCTTTGCGCCTTGCTTTATCAGTTTATGGCAGCCTTTGGCGAGCGAATTATGGATTGAGCCGGGAATTGCAAACACATCTCTCCCCTCATCAACTGAACATCGTGCGGTAATTAAGGTACCGCTTTTTTCCGCCGCTTCAACAACCAAAGTTCCAAGGGACAAGCCAGCAATAATTCGATTTCGTTGTGGAAAACTTCCTCTATCGAAAGGTTCCATTGGCATTTTTTCTGAAATTAATAGCCCTCTTTCCGCTATTTGATGGGCAAGTTCTCGGTGGTGCGCCGGGTACACTCGGTTAAGTCCAGTGCCCATGACCGCTATGGTGTGGCCATCGGCTGCAAGTGCTGCTCGATGTGCCTCTCCGTCAATACCGGTCGCAAGGCCGCTAGTAATTGTTAATCCGTGTTCACAGAGCGCTTTGCAAAAAGACTGTGTATTCGACAAACCTTGAGCCGTTGGTTGCCGAGATCCCACCACCCCAATCTGAGGAGACAAAAGCAACTCGGGGTTACCGAGGGCAAAAAGTAATAATGGTGGCGTAGC
Source organism: Aliikangiella coralliicola (assembly GCF_007004725.1). Taxonomy (GTDB): domain Bacteria; phylum Pseudomonadota; class Gammaproteobacteria; order Enterobacterales; family Kangiellaceae; genus Aliikangiella; species Aliikangiella coralliicola. Next base: position 633,176 of record NZ_ML660162.1, read on the forward strand.
GGTTTCGGCAAGTAAGGGTGGGTAATAGGCTGAATTTAATGGAATGATGTGACGATCTGACGAGTCCGACCAACTAAGTGCTGTTTCTAAGGCGTCAAAGTTAAAGCTTAGTATTTGGTTAACAACTGATGATTTTAAACCCGCCTGTATCAGCTGCTCCTTACTGGCATCGAAAATAGCTTGTGCTGTGTGAAAGTGATTCAGGAGTTTATGGGCGCTGATGATGCCAACGCCCTTGAGGTTTTTTAACGCGAGTAAATAACCAATTTCATTGCTACTTTTCTGAGTTTTTTGATTTTTTATCGATTTTTGAGTTAATTGTTCAGAACTTTTAACTGAGTGCATTCCCTGCTTTTGTTCCTGTGTTTATCAATACGGCATCTTTACCTTATCATAAACGTGGATGGTTTTTTCTGCTTTTAGCACTAAACCTAAGCTAACCTTTTCAAAAGTTCTAAAGATCATGAGCCTGCCCGCTAACTCGTCGGGTAACTTAACTTCTTGCTTAGTATTGGTGATTGACTCCTTAAATTTAGTCAGAGCACTAACAGAATCATCTTCCTGACGTCTTTTAGTCGCAATGTCATCGACAATTGTCTCACCTTTTTTGTATATTGAAAGCACGTGGCCAACTTCCATCATTTCTCTCTCGCCACGATTAATGACCACAACATCGTATTGCCCTATCTGCTGCACGCCACCGTAAACAGAAATTATTTGCCCGCCATCGAATGATTTCGGTGAATGAGGAAAATAAACAGGTCGTAATTGTTCTTCATTAGTTGGCCAGGCTCTGTCACCGCGTCGTAACTCCTGTACCGACTTTTTCAGCCGCATTACTGACGGGTCGCCAGAAACCTCTTTTAAGCCCTCGGCAATATGAATGGCCTCTATACCTAGCATTTCGCCGGTTTCAGGATCGATGTAGGGATCGCCTTTGCGAAAGAAGGTATATTTTTGTGCGGCTTCGTCCAGGATCCCTCGAACGTAAACTTTGTTATTTTCAGCCGCTAGTAAGCGGTCACTATCGCTACCCACTACATAAGGAGAGTCTTCGATTTGAGACTCGGAGACAACTTGTGCTGAGGTCAGAAAGGGTAAGATTGCATCTAGTGGTAATGTGGAGATAGCTGAATCAGCAGACAGCTCCCTCGCCTTCGGTCTTAACTTAATAGTTCCGTTTGGCAAACGATTGGTTTTGGTAATTCTTGGCTGGCCATCAACATAAACCAGAGCGATAATATCCCCTGGAAAAATTAGATGCGGGTTATCAACCTGGTTGTTAACATGCCAGATTTCCGGCCATAACCAGGGAGTATCCAGGAATTTTTCGGAGATATCCCACAAAGTGTCGCCGGGCTGCACAATATGAAATTCTGGATGATTTTGTTTTAATTCGGCGGCGCTACTGAACCAAGCGGATAAGCTGAGCAGTGTCGACAAAATGCCAATGGTGAGTTTTTTCATTGCGCTTTCCCTTATCTAGGTGGGCCCATTGTTAATTTTTGCTCTCTGTAAGCCATTTTAGCCTAAAATCAGTTAAAAAGACTAGTTTGTTAAAATGGTGTATTCATAGCAAATTTTCCAGTATGATCATTATCTTAGCAGTATTACTTATGAATTTACTAGAACTTACGTCACAGAGTTATGTCAACATTAGAAATTCTTGAATATCCAGACCCTCGTTTACGCACCAAAGCGAAACCGGTTACTGATTTTGGTGCGAGCTTACAAAAGCAGATCGATGACATGTTCGAAACCATGTATGCTGCGCCTGGAATTGGCCTGGCCGCTACTCAGGTGGACATTCACAAGACCCTCTTTGTCATTGATGTTTCTGAAAATAATGACAATCCGCTAACATTCATTAACCCTGAAATTGTTGAGTTGCGGGGTGTAGAAGAAATGGAGGAAGGTTGCCTTTCATTTCCAGGGATCTACGCCAAGGTTGAAAGAGCCGATGAGGTGACAATTAAAGCACTGGACCGGAATGGTGAGCCATTTGAGCTCGATGCAGACGGTTTACTGGCTGTGTGTATTCAGCACGAACTCGATCATACGCAGGGAAAATTATTTGTCGATTATTTATCGCCATTAAAACGCCAGCGTATCCGCAAAAAACTCGAAAAAGAACATAAGGCTAGAAACCGCGCCTGAAATGAATAACCATCCGTTAAAAATAATTTTTGCCGGTACGCCGGATTTTGCCGCCAGCGCGCTAAAAGCTTTGCTTGAACAAGGACACGATATTTGTGCCGTCTATTGTCAACCAGACAGGCCTAGCGGCCGCGGTAAAAAATTAATTGCCGGACCTGTGAAGCAACTCGCGCTAGGCCACAATATTCCAGTCGAACAACCGCTAAACTTTAAGCAAGAGTCCAGTGTTGAGCAATTGGCAAGTTATCAGGCCGACTTGATGGTCGTGGTGGCGTATGGGCTTTTGCTGCCCCAAGCTGTTTTAGATACGCCCCGATATGGATGCGTTAATATCCATGGCTCAATACTGCCCCGTTGGCGAGGTGCTGCGCCCATTCAAAGAGCGATTGAGCATGGCGACGATGAATCCGGCATTACAATTATGCAGATGGATAAGGGACTGGATACAGGGAATATGCTGCTAAAACTGAATTGTCCGATTGAAGATAAGGAAACCGGCAGCAGTTTGCACGATAAGTTGGCTGTGCTCGGCGGTCAGGCAATTAATCAATATTTGACGGACTTTAATCCATCGAAATTCGACGCTTCGAATTATGGAGAAGTTCAGGATGATACTCTCGCCTGTTATGCCCATAAGTTGTCAAAACAAGAAGCCGAAATTGACTGGTCTGAGGGCGCCGAGCAAATTGAGCGCAGAATCAGAGCCTTTAATGGCTGGCCGGTTTGTTTCACAAGTGTTAATAATAAACGATTGAGAGTTTGGCAAGCGCAACCTGGAATAAAACCAGAAACGGAGCAAACTCCGGGCACAGTAACAGGTTTTTCAAAAAACGGCATAGAAGTTGTGTGTGGTGACCAGAAAACACTTTTACTGACACATCTTCAACCTGATGGCAGTAAGAAGATGGACGCCGCCGCCCTGCTTAATTCTCGTAAAGAATGGTTTGAAAACAGTCCGGTTCTGGGAAGTCGTGGCTGATCCGCGTTTAGTGGCGCTAGGCTGGCTAATCAGAGTCCACGAGGGTCGTTCTGTTAACGATTTGTTGGCAAACAGTAGTCAATCTCCTGGTTCAGACAGGCATCCAGCCAACCAGTTATCTCCTCAGCAAAAAGCCCAGGCAAAACAGATACTCTATGGCTGTTTGCGCTATTATCATCAGCTTAAAACCATTGCTGAAAATTTGTTGGCAAAACCATTTAAAGACAAAGATCTCGATTTGTTGCTAGTGGTAGTCACCGGTCTTTATCAACTTAAATATTTATCAACACCCGATCACGCGGCCATTTCTGAGTCAGTTGAGTTAACTCGAAAACTTAAAAAGAAATGGGCGAGCGGCGTGATAAACGGTGTTTTGCGCCGATATCAGCGAGAAAAGGATGAGATCGAAGATTCCTTGAGCAAATCGCTGCAATTTCAATTTTCCCACCCTGGCTGGATTATTAAAAAATTACGTCAGGACTGGCCGTCTCGCGCCGAAGATATTTTGTCGCAAAATAATCAACATGCGCCAATGATTTTGCGTGTTAATACACAAGTTATTTCTCAGAAAGACTATCTTTCGCAACTGACAGAAAATAATTATCAGGCATCTCCCCATCCTGTCGCAGCAGATGCTGTGGTGCTGGAAAAAGCATCTGATGTTTTTTCACTGCCGCTATTTCAATCGGGCGGTGTTACCGTTCAAGATGCGGCACCACAACTTGCGGTTGAATTGTTGCAACTCGACGAGAACCTTCGAGCGTTGGACGCGTGCGCCGCGCCAGGCGGAAAAACCGGCCATATTATGCAGCGTCAGCCAAATCTTGAGTTAACGGCTGTCGAGTTGTCGCCAAGGCGTGCACAAAAAATTCAAGAAACCCTTGAGCGACTTTATCCTGCTCAGAGTTGTCATCTTATTTGTGCCGATGTCACCGAGGTCGAAGATTGGTGGGACGGGCAACTGTACGATCGAATTTTATTGGATGTTCCCTGCTCGGCGAGCGGTGTGATCCGACGTAACCCGGATATTAAAATACACCGTAAAACTACTGATATTCAGCCACTAGTTGAAATACAGTCAAAAATACTCGATAAAACATGGGAATTGCTTAAGCCCGGCGGCATATTGGTTTATGCCACCTGCTCGGTGTTTAAACAGGAAAACGATGCACAAATTGCTGCTTTTACCAAGAGAAATGAAGTCGAGTTTGTTTCACTACCCAATAAGATAGAGAAAAAACTGAATAACGAGGCTGAGTTCGGCTATCAGATTTTTCCCGGAGAAGCGCAAATGGACGGGTTTTACCTGTGTGGTTTGAAAAAGCCTGGTTAAAAAACTCTTCTAATTCCTTGTTTACTGGTAAGTCGTTGTAAATAATAATTAAATGGGCTGGTTGATTTTTTGGGGACGAGGTTGTTGATTGTTGGTGAATCTTAACGCTTGTGGCTAAAATAAGCTCACTGTTGAAAGGAATGCAATAAAATGATTTCAGTAGCGATTTATCAAGAAAGATGATTACTCGACAAGATCATTTACCAATGAGCGACAGTCTCAAAATTAGTGAGCAGGAACAGCCTGATCCAGGCATAGAGAAACAATGAAAATAATTATCTTAGGTGCAGGACAAGTTGGTGGAACCCTTGCAATCAGCTTAGCTGGTGAAGATAACGATATCACCCTGGTTGATACCAATCCCAAAAAACTTAGAGCATTACAGGACCACCTCGACCTCCGAACCATTGTGGGCTATGGCGCTCATCCGCAAATTCTGCGTCAAGCAGGCGCTGAGGATGCAGATATGGTAATCGCGGTAACCAACAGTGATGAGACCAATATGATTGCCTGCCAGGTTGCCTATTCGATTTTCAACACTCCGACCAAAATAGCGCGCGTACGTAGTGCAGAATATTTAAAAGAGAAAAAGCTGTTCGACGCGAAAAATTTGCCAGTCGATGTTGTCATTAGTCCTGAGCAACTGGTAGTTAAATATATCAGACGATTGGTTGAAAACCCGGGGGCGCTGCAAGTCGTTGATTTTGCTGACGGGTTAGTCAGGTTGGTGGCGGTAAAGGCCTACTACGGTGGATTACTGGTGGGAAATGCCCTCTCCGCGTTAAAAGATCACATGCCGAACATCGAAACCCGCGTTGCCGCCATTTTTCGTCGCGGTCGTGCGATTATGCCGACGGGCGATACAGTTATTGAGGCCGATGATGAAGTCTTTTTTATTGCTGCCAGTCATCATATTCGTCAGGTGATGGGTGAACTGCAAAAGCTTGAAAATCCTTATAAAAGAATCATGATTGCCGGTGGCGGAAATATCGGCCAGGGCTTAGCGAAATCCCTTGAAGATACTTATCACGTCAAGTTATTGGAAGCTGATCCCAAGAAAGCCCATTCAATCAGTGATGGACTGGAGAACACGATTGTTCTTCAAGGCGATGCCAGTAATCAGGAATTGTTGCTCGATGAAAATATTGATCATATGGACGTGTTTATTGCCGTCACCAATAAAGACGAAGCCAATATTATGTCGGCGATGCTGGCGAAAAAATTAGGTGTACGAAAAACCATGGTGCTCATTAATCGCACTGCTTATATCGATTTACTTCAGGGTAATGAAGTTGATATTGCGATTTCGCCACAACAAACTACAACTAGTAGTTTGCTAACGCATATTCGTCGTGGTGATGTTGCCAACGTGTATACTTTGCGACGTGGAGCGGCTGAAGCGATGGAAGCGGTTGCCCACGGTACCGAAGAAACTTCCAAGGTTGTGGGCAGAGCTATTGGTGATATCGAACTTCCCAGAGGGACCACAATCGCGGCAATTGTGCGTGATGATAAGGTTATAATTGCTCATCATAATATTGTTATTCAGAGTAATGACCATGTGATTTTATTTTTGGTTGGTAAAAAATATGTACGTGATGTTGAGCAGCTGTTCCAGGTGGATTTAACATTTTTCTAATTTGCCAAGACAGCCGATTTTTAACCAACAGTTCCTTATCAATAAAAAGTGTTCAACAAGAGATAAGCTTCAAATAAAAATATGCAAAGCCAGTTAATAATAAGAATCCTCGGTATTTTGTTGATGATTTTCAGCGTCACCATGATACCACCTATGGGTGTGGCAGTGTTGTACAAGGATGGTGGTGGCCTTGCATTTTTTCTCGGTTTTCTGATCAGCTTATTAACCGGCCTGGTGCTTTTTCTCCCTCGAAAAAAGTTACGCGGCGAGTTGAGGATCAGAGATGGTTTTTTGGTCGTCGTGCTTTTTTGGGCGGTGTTGAGTTTATTTGGTGCCATACCGCTTTACTTAAGTGACATTAACAACCTTGGAATAGCTGATGTGGTTTTTGAATCCTTTTCGGGATTAACCACAACCGGCGCAACGGTAATTGTTGGGCTAGACGACCTTTCCCATTCTGTCTTGTTTTATCGACAACAGCTCCAATGGTTGGGGGGCATGGGGATCATTGTACTCGCGGTCGCTATTTTACCCATGCTTGGTATTGGGGGAATGCAGCTTTATCGTGCGGAAACTCCCGGGCCGGTCAAAGACTCAAAATTAACGCCCAGAATTGCCGGAACGGCTAAGGCACTCTGGTTTATTTACCTCGGATTAACCATTATTTGCGCGCTCAGTTATTGGGGCGCAGGTATGTCGATGTTCGATGCAATTAGCCATAGTTTTTCTACCGTTGCAATCGGCGGCTTTTCTACTCACGACCAAAGTATCGGATGGTTCGACAGTTCAAGAATTGAAATGATTTGCACCATATTTATGTTAATCAGCGGTGTAAATTTTTCACTACACTTTGCTTCTGTTCGCGGATTAACGATTGAGCCTTATACGCGCGATCCCGAATTTAAAGTTTATATCACTATAATTATCACAGTCAGTTTAATTGCGCTATTGGTATTAATTTTCCAGGCTAACTTTGAATTTTCTAAAGCTTTTAGAAACGCCATATTTCACACCGTATCAATTGCCACAACAACCGGCTTTTCTACTGACAACTTTTCTCAATGGCCGTTGTTCCTTCCCGTGTTATTGATATTTGCCAGTTTCATCGGTGGGTGCGCAGGTTCTACCGGCGGTGGGATGAAAGTCATCCGGTTTTTGTTGTTGTTTAAACAAGGTGCAAGAGAAATTAAAAAGCTGATTCATCCTAGTGCAATCTTCAAAATTCGAGTTGGTAGCTCATCTTTACCCGAAAGTATTATTGAAGCAGTGTGGGGATTTTTCGCAACTTATGTCGCGTTGTTTTTTATCTTTATGTTAATTTTGATGGCCGATGGGCTCGATCAGGTTACCGCATTTTCTGCTGTGGCGGCGTGTATGAATAATCTGGGTCCTGGGCTGGGTGAAGTTGCTAACAATTACTCCAGCTTAAGCGATTTGTCTAAGTGGGTATTGGCGATTTCAATGTTGTTCGGTCGTTTGGAAATTTTTACATTGTTAGTATTGTTTACCCCCGATTTCTGGCGCAGTTAGTTGGGCTATTGAAATTGAGGCACGCTATTAAAAAAATAGCGTGCACGAAAATTATTCAGAGAAATAAAATGAAAAAAATAAAGTTGATTGTCATTTCCCTATTCCTGTTAAATTTAAATACTTTTGCTTCTTCGGCAGTTGTTGACGAAGTGGCTGAGCAATACGTCAAGTTGGTGTTAGCCATGGGTCAGCACGATAGCAATTATGTTGACGCTTATTATGGGCCGGAAAAGTGGCGCGAAGAGGCGGCAAAAGCGCCAATGGACTTAAAAAAAATTGTCATTGCGGCCAAGTCATTACAAGACGTCTTAACTCGCGAGCAGAAAAAAAATGATACTGTGCCATTGAGGTTTGCTTATCTGAACACTCAGCTCGGGTCTCTTGCGGCCAGAGCATTAATGTTAATTGGCAATGTTAAGTATAATTTTGACCAGGAAAGTAAGGCACTTTATGACACTCAACCACCGCAATACGAATGGTCTGAATTTCAGAAAGTCCTCGATGAGTTAGATAAACTTCTGCCAGGTGAGAAACCCTTGGCGGAAAAGATCAATGCTTTTCGCAGTCAATTTGTTATTCCAGAGGACAAGTTAAAAGCTGTGTTTGACGCGGCAATAAAAGCATGCCGAGAGAGAACCAAAATTTATGTTGAGTTACTTGGTAATGAAACCTTTACGCTGGAGTTTGTGAAAGATAAGCCCTGGAGTGGTTACAACTGGTATAAAGGTAATGGTTTCTCTCTCATTCAGGTTAACACCGAGTTACCGATTGAAATATCGCGCGCGGTTGATTTGGGTTGCCACGAAGGTTATCCGGGACACCATACTTATAATGGCTTGCTGGAAGCTAATTTGGTAAAAAAGCGAGGTTGGGTCGAGTTTTCCGTTTACCCTCTTTTTAGTCCACAGTCGCTTATTGCCGAAGGAAGCGCTAACTATGGCGTGGATATGGCATTTCCCGGCGATGAGAAAAAACTGTTTGAAAAAAAGCTGCTTTTTCCGCTGGCGGGACTCAATCCTGAGCTGGCGGATCAATATGCGCAAGTCACGCAGCTAACCGGAAAGCTGGACTATGCGATTAATGAAGTAGCGAGATCCTATAGAAACGGAAAAATTGACGCCGACAAAGCGCAGGAAATGTTGCAAAAGTATGCACTGATGAGCCCGGAAAAAGCAAAGCAGAGAGTCCGTTTTATTGATAGTTATGGTGCCTATGTGATTAATTATAATTGGGGAAAAGAGCTGGTTAAAAATTGGGTCGAGGCCGGTCCGGACCAAAGCCCTATTGGACGTTGGAAGCGGTTTGCGAAATTATTGTCATCGCCGCGGTTACCTTCAACTTTGAACTGATTTCGTTGTATTGATTGGCAATTATTGCTATTCGGTCGGAATATGGCAGCAGATTGCCTGAATCTTGATATAATAACTCACTAAAGATCACCAACTTGCAGCCAGACTTATCGCCAAGTCGAACTTGGTGAAAAGATGTTTGAGAAGAGAGTACGAGAAAGCTAGCTATGAATAACCAGGATGCAACCCCAATCACCTCCCCTTGTATTAGTCAGTGTTGCCTGGACGAAGAAGATATTTGTGTTGGGTGTTTTCGTCATATTGATGAGATAACCGGCTGGCATGGCGCCGATAACCAGCGTCGTCAAGAAATACTTGATAACACCGCGAAGCGGAAACTGGCTAAAGACGCGTCAATTTCAAATAAGATGGGTGGTCTTTCCTAAATTCGATAATTTACCGGCGACCGTATTAGTGAGCCTGTTTTTAAAGCTGCTTAAGCATTTCCTCCCGTTTCTTTGCTGACTCTCTGATAATAAGTGCTTTTTTGTGATCTTTTTCGTCCTCGGGTAGTAGTTCCAGTAACGGGACTATCGTTGGCTGTCTTTGATAGTCAAATGCAACAAAAGTTAAAAAAGCGCTCACACATTTCATTAACCCACCATTGCCATCATCTCGGTAAACATCGGATTTAACCGTCAGTGAAGTTGAGCCCACTGCAACGACTTTTGCCGTTGTCTTTATGTTGTCGCCAACCATTATTGGCTTGGCGAAATGAACTGCTTCTACTGTCACTGTTGAAACTTGGTGCTCACTAAATCGCTTCGCGGCCATCGCTGCGGTGGTATCCATTATCGCTAAGACATCACCACCAAACATATTACCGCTTGGGTTGGCCTGATTTGGAAACACAAGATTCCAGTTAACCATTTGTTCTGCTTGCTTAGTTTTTCGCTTAATACTCATTGAATCACGACGCCCTATTTTAAACGGTAAAATTTGAGTGACTAAAAGTAAATAACCAGAGTTCTTATGTAAGAACTCTGGTTAAGTATATCTTTAAGAGGTGAAACAACAAAATATCTACAAGGAATCTATGGTTTAATGATTGTTATATGGCGTGCCAGATTATGGTGAATTGACAGATGTGTTGTGAGCGTATTCAATAGACAGACCTATCGTTTTTAAATTGGAGAAAGCTAATGAATTCTGGAAAGTGTCAATGTGGTGCTATTGGGTTTACGATTGATTTGCCTGAGCGACTGTCAAATTATTCTCCCAGGCAATGTGACTGTGATTTTTGTACAAGTCGTCATATTAGTTATGTTTCCGACCCGAAAGGTAAAATTATTCTTAAGTGTGGCCACTCAAAATTAGTTTTGAAGCAAGGCGATGAGCAAGCCGATTTTATCGGCTGTAGCAATTGTGAAAGTATTGTTGCCGTGATCTATCAGTCAGGTCAGAGTGTTAAAGGTGCTATCAATAGCACGATGCTCGATCGTCAAAATGAGCTCGGAGAGCCTCAAGTCGTTTCACCAAAAAAACTAACCGCTGAGCAGAAAGTATCGCGTTGGAAAACGCTTTGGTGTGAAGTTATTTTTGAATAATCAGAGAAGACAATTGTCGAAAAAAAACACAGAATTAGTGGCACTTTTTGTTGGACAAAACGGCACTTTTTTAGTATAATTGCTGTCGTTGTTTGAGGTGATTTCCTACACGACTTTTCTGTCTAAACCATCTCGAATTCAAACGGAGTTTTTCTTATGAATTCTTTCTTTTTCCCAAAAAAATATTTTTTTAAAACCAGCCGCTTTAAAACTTTCATTTTATCTTTAGATTCGTCAGGTAAAAGATATTTCAATCCAGCCTTTCGAGGTTGCTAGCTCCTCAGATTTTATTTTTCTTGTAGTAATTTTTAATTCAATCTCAATCACTCAGTCATAATTGCCACTGACAACTTGCTTGTTTGTCAGTTAAAAATATTTGCAAATATACACTGTACTTTTTGCTTATTTATGGACTGAAAAGGAGCTTTACATGTTAAAAAACAAATCTAAATTATCTTCACTGTTTTTACTGCCTGCTTTATTTTGTTCAACTTTAATAAAAGCAGAAACGCTTTCACTCAATCAAAGTGTATCTGCTTACGGCATCGATGGTGGAGCAAACTATAACTGGACGATGGATGGTGAGTTTGATAACTATTTAGAAAACGATAAAGTCGTCATTCGTCGTTATCGTAGTCTGGACTTCACTAAATACACAGAGTTTAGAGGAATGTTCGAGTTCAATCTTGGCTCTATTCCTGATAGCACAAATATCTCTGTCGATTCGGCCAAATTAAAAATAAAAACGATCAGCTCTACTTCTACTTTTGGCGATAAAGTGAGAGTGTATGGATATACGGCTAACGGTACAATCGAACTAGATGACTTTGAACATTCAGACTTGTTAGTCACCAGCATTGACTACCCTACTGGGGAGTATGAGATTGATGTCACTTCTTTCGTTGCAGATAAAATGGGAACGACAAATTATATCGGCTTTAATTTAGTGGCTTCCTGGTGGGATGCATTCCTTTCCATCGAACGTGATGCGCAACTCGAAATTGAGTACAGTAGTGACACTGGTTCTGTGAATGAGTTGCCGGTTGTCAATATTAGTTCTCCGACAGGCCAGACGTTTTATGAAGGCGTTCCGATTCATTTTTCTGCGACGGCGTCAGACGTTGAAGACGGTGATCTTTCTGCGCAAATTAGTTGGCATTCACCTTATTATGGAGACTTAGGCACAGGTGCCAGTTTTAGCAAAACATTTTTTGCTAATTCGAATCACGTTGTAAGAGCGTCTGTCACGGATTCATTGGGGGGGTCTACATCAGAATCTATTTCGTTCAGCGTGTTAGCCAATTCAACACCCACTGTGAATATCAGTACCCCTGCTCAGAGTTCTACATATCATCTGGGTGAAAATATTCAGTTTAACGCGAGTGCGCAAGATGAAGAAGATGGAAATATTGATCCAAGTATTTCCTGGTCTTCTGATGTGGATGGTCACTTCGGAACCGGCGCTCAAATCAGCATCACTAGTTTATCATTGGGAGAGCATGTAATAACGGCAGCTGCTACCGACTCAGTGGGAGCAATAAATACTGCAACGGTTCAGCTTTCTGTCACTGAAGTGCCTGATGCGAAACCGGTGGTCAATATTTTATCGCCTGCGAATAATGCAGAATTCCTCACCAGCGATCTCATCGAGTTTACCGCTGAGGCTAGTGATCAGGAGGACGGTGAAATTAGCGATAATATTGAGTGGACCTATAACGGTTCTGGTCCTATGGGGAATGGCAAAACGGTGTCCCGAAAGTTTGAAGCCGGAACTTATACGATAAACGCAAGAATTGGCGATTCTGCTGGACAGAGAACAACCCACACGATTTTAATCAATGTAAAGGAAGACACTAGTGTGGTTTCGTATTGCGCTGCTAATGGACGGAATACGTCTTATGAATGGATTCAAGAAGTTCAGTTGGCCGACAAAGTTTTTTCTTCTGGAAAAAGTACCAGTGGATACCAGGACTTAACCGAGCAATCTGTTGTTGACTTAAGAGCAGGTTCGAATACGCTGATTTTGAAGCCTGGGTTCAGATCTACAAGTTATCGAGAGAACTGGAAAGTTTGGATCGACTTTAATAAAAATGGCGAATTTGAAACAGACGAGAGCGTATTTTCTCAGAGTTCCAAAAGCCAAATTAATGGAGAAATAAACTTACCGATGTCTGTAGAAACAGGTGTTACTCGAGCTCGAATCGCGATGCGGTATGGCAGCTATGCATCACCTTGCGGTAGTTTTCCCTGGGGCGAAGTCGAAGACTTCACCGTTAATATTCAATAATTGAAAAATTGATTTAAACGAATCTACTGAAAGTTATTTTCGCATAGATGAACTGAAAACAGGCGCAAAAGGAGTTGTGCCTGTTTTATGACGCTGTATTTATCAAACGCCCAACATTTCTTTAGCATGTAGCAAAGTTTTTTCCGACACCACTAAGCCGCCTAACATTCGCCCGATTTCATCAATGCGTTGTTGTTCATCAAGTAGTGTCATTTTGGTCGTCGTTGAATTCAATTGCTTTGTTTTGCTAGCCACCAGATGATTATCTCCACATGCGGCAACTTGTGGCTGGTGAGTGACACAGATAACCTGGCGCTTTTGTGCTAATTGATTGAGTAAATTGCCGACTGTTTCAGCGGTTCCTCCGCCGATCCCAACATCCACTTCATCGAAAATAATACTCGGTACGAGTTGTTGCTCGGCGGTGATAACTGAAATAGCCAAACTGATTCTTGATAGCTCACCCCCAGAAGCAACCTTGTTCAATGGTTGCAGTGGTTGGCCTGGATTTGCTGAAACCAGAAAGTCTACAGAGTCAACGCCAACCGAACTGTGAGTATTCTCTGTGGAAGTCAGTTGAATTTCCAGTTTCCCACCTTCCATTGCGAGTCCCTGGATTTTTTCTGTTACCAAACGCTGCAATTTATTGGCTGTTTTTTGCCGGCTTTTAGTGAGCTTTCCAGATTTTTTCAGATAATCGTTGAGCGCTTTTTGATACTCAAGTTCAATTTTATCTAACTCGTTATCATCCGCTTCCAATTGTTCAAGTTCTTCCTGTAACGACTTAAAGTGAGCGGGTAGTTGTTCGAGCGAGACATGATGCTTTCTTGCCAGATCGTGAAATTGGCCGAGTTGTTGATCGAGTTCATAAAGTTTTTCAGGATCGCAATTAAGGTTATTGCGATAGTCACTCAGTTCTGCTTTAGCCTCCTGAAGCAGGCTTTCCACCTGAATGAGAATTTCGTTTAGATTATCTACGCCTTCGTCCATTGTTTTGAGCTGTGCGATTTGATCGTTAACTCTAGCCACTGCTGATAACGCAGATGATGAGTCGTTTTCATGCAGCCATTGAGCACTTTCTTCCACAAGCTGCAGGCGTTCCTGGCTGGTTGCTGCTTGTTTATGTTCCTGTTCTAGACTATCTAAAGTCGCTTGTTCCGGGTTGGCTTCATTGAGTTCTTCTACTTGATAAATGAGTAGATCTCGTTTTGCATCTCGAGCTTGCTTTTCATCTTCAAGGGTGAGTTTTCTTTGCTGGAGTTGTTTAAGCGTGTGGGCACTCTTTTTTACGGCGTTCAGTAAATCGGGGTGGGCCGCATAACGATCGAGTAGATTGAGTTGTTCTTTTGATTTGAGCAGACTTTGATGGGCGTGTTGACCGTGAATATCTATCAGCAAACTACCAAGACTTTTCAGCTGAGATTGAGTCACACTCCTGCCGTTAATAAAACATTTGCTGCGCCCTTCTCTAACCACCACTCTTCGTAATATGCATTCTCCTTCTTCGTCGAGCCCCTGCTCAACCAGCCACTGACTAGCGTACGAATTTTCGTCCAAATCAAAAAGTGCGGTGACCTCTGCTTGCTTAGCCTGTGGGTAAATGACTGCTTGATCAGCCCTTTCACCCAGCGTCAGCCCGAGTGCATCGATCACTATGGACTTACCGGCACCTGTCTCACCGGTGATAACTGTCATTCCCGAAGACCAGTCCAAATCCAGACATTGGATGATAGCAAAGTTACGGATTTCAATGCGGCTTAACATCTATCTGTACAAGTAGTTATTAGTGGTTGATTGCATTTTATAGTAGTTAACAGATTTTGAACAGTTACAGTTGCCTAATTGTTATGCACAGTGCAAGAGCGCCTCTCCTTGCGGACAGGTCGGTAGTGTATCCTTCCTCGCTTTGGGAGGGAGCTAGAGGGAGGGATGTGTTAAAGCTTTTGGCCCCAATTCAACTTACTGCGAAGAACTTCAAAGTAGTCATAATCCAATGGATGCACTAGACGCATCTCAATCGGATATTGCTTAATTTGTATGCGGTCGCCCGGCGCCAGGGAAATAATCTCCTGACCATCGCAGCTGAGTTGTGGGCTGTGAGGGTTGGCTTCAGAAATGACCAGATCAATAATACGTTGCCTGTTAACGGTGATTGGTCTGCTGGTCAGAGTATGAGGGCACATGGGAACCAGCACCACTGAATCTGTCTCGGGGGCCATAATAGGTCCGCCGCCGGATAATGAATAAGCGGTTGAGCCGGTTGGGGTTGAAACAATTAGACCGTCTGAGCGCTGACTGTAAACAAACTGTCTGTCCATATAAAGCTCAAATGAAATCATTCGCGCTATTTCACCAGGATATAGGACAACGTCATTAACCGCGCAAGAAGAGCCGATGATTTGATCTTTTCGGTAGACTTCAGCGTGGAGTAAAAAGCGATTCTCCAGCGTATATTCACCGTCAAGTATGGGGGGAACGCGGGTTTCCAGCTCTGTTGGTCGAATATCTGTGAGAAACCCTAAGTGACCGCGATTAATCCCTAATAAAGGAACCTGACTGTTGACTAGTTCCCGCGCTGTTTTCAACATACTGCCGTCACCACCGACAACAATGACCAACTCGCATAAGTTACCCAATTCCTTAAAGCCGACAAGCTCGACATCATTGGCATTGACAAATTCGTGGTTTCGTTCAGGGACAAAAACCCGCTTACCGGCTTTGAGTAATTGATTGCACAACAAACTCACGGTTTCCATAGCGGCCTTACTGCCTGGCTTACCGGTTATTCCGATTTTGTTAAATGCTTTTGAATTTGGCATCTTGGATACTCGTGGACTTGAAATTTCCGCCCAAAGGTCTCATATTGTTCTAGTGTGTTTATCATCGGTTGTTTTTTGTTAATTATCAAGATGCTAGCGAATTTAATCGTTTTTCGTCTAACCCTTAGCGGGCCCCAGGTCGCGCAATTAGTAACAGAACGAAGCCTATAACTAAGAGTTGTTTATGAAAAATCGTGACCTGATATTGATGAAATCTCTGATTGAATCTTACGTTCGAGAAGGTCATCCTGTTGGTTCCAAGGCACTATTACGTTCTTCACACCTTTCAGTAAGCACAGCAACTATTCGTAATGTTATGGCTGATCTGGAACGACAGGGATTATTGCTGTCGCCCCATACTTCTGCCGGTAGAATACCCACAACGCAAGGCTTAAGGATATTCGTCGACCAGCTGGTTCAAGTGAAAAGTTTGGGTGACGATACGATGGAGCATCTAAAACATTCACTCAATCCCGGTCAGGAAACCAACACTATTTTAGGGAATGCGTCTTCTGTGTTATCTGAAATGACACGAATGGCCAGCTTGGTGCAAATACCCAGTAAACCTTTTCAAAAACTGGAACATATCGACTTTGTGCCTTTGTCCGATAACCGTATATTGGTTGTACTCGTGCTTCAAAATGAAGAAATTCAAAATCGCGTTATTCGGGTTGAACGTGGTTACAGCCGTGAAGAACTCAGCGTGATGGCTAATTTCCTTAACCATCACATTGCCGGCAAAGACTTAAATACTGCGCGAGAAAACTTGTTACAGCAGATGATTAACGAACAACGGCAGTTGGATGAGCTAACTCGGCAAGCGATTAAATTGGCAGAGCAAGGGTTGGAAACAGAAAGTGGCGCGGAAAATAAAGGGTCCGGATTTCATTTTTCCGGCCAGACTAACCTTGTATCGATGGCCACCCATGGGCAATTGGAAAACCTGGAACGAATTTTCCAGGCGTTTAAGCAAAAGCAGCAGATATTGAGTATTTTAGAGCGCTCCCTGGTGGCTGATGGTGTCAAAATCTTTATTGGTGAAGAAAGTGGTAATCAAAACTTGCATGATTGTAGTATCGTTACTGCCCCTTATAAGCTGAATGGTGAATCTATCGGCGTTCTGGCGGTAGTTGGGCCAACGAGAATGCGTTATGACAAGGTCATTCCCATCGTTGATGTGACTGCTAAGTTGCTTTCAAATGCCCTGACAATGAAATCTTCCGTGGAATAAATCCAAATTTTTTCCTGATCTATCGAAAATTGGCTTGAATATAGCCAACTCGCCCCCATATTTTCACCATCTAATTTTTGGACTTACTAATAAATCTGGGACGAACAGATCGTTCTTTTTGGCTTAGGAGCTGTATCAATGAGTAATAATGAGGATCTTCAAACACCTGATGAGCAGGTCGAAGAGGTGACCGAGCAAGCGGAGAAAGACCAGACTTTTGAGGAGAAGGTTGAGAGCTTAACCGCTGAACTAAATAAAGCGTTAGAAGAAGTCGCGACACATAAAGACGTTGCTATTCGTGCAAAAGCAGAATCGGAAAACATCCGTCGTCGCGCAGAAAGAGAAGTCAGCAACGCGAGTAAATTTGCACTCGAAAGATTTGCCAAAGAAATACTGGCTGTTGTTGATAGTTTGGAAAAGGCACTTGAGCATCCGGTTGAAAATGATGCGCAGGCTGCTATGCACCAAGGTATCGAGCTAACGCATAAATTATTAATTGATACTTTGAATAAGTTTTCCATTGAGCAAATCTCTCCGCTAGGCGATGCATTTGATCCCGGCTTACACGAAGCTATGGTTATGCAGGAAAGCGATGAGCACGAACCAAATAGCGTTATGCAAGTGATTCAGATGGGCTATTCTTTGAATGGGCGATTGATTCGTCCTGCAAGGGTGATAGTGGCGAAAGGTAAGGCGCCGGAAATCGATCAAAAAGCGTAAAAAAACCTTGAATTAGCAAATAGTGCCCCCAGATAAAGGGCATCTGAAGATTTAATGAAGTTTGTTTTCGGTTTTGCTTTACAACGACTAGCGAATCAAAACAAAAATGTTGGAGAAATAACATGGGTAAAATTATTGGAATCGATTTGGGGACAACCAACTCTTGCGTGGCTGTTCTTGATGGAAAAGATACAAGAGTCATTGAAAATGCAGAAGGTGCGCGCACAACGCCTTCAATCGTTGCTTATACTGACGAAGGTGAAATCCTGGTCGGTCAATCTGCCAAGCGACAAGCGGTTACTAACCCTAACAATACATTGTTTGCGATCAAGCGATTAATTGGTCGTCAATTCAAAGATGATGTCGTCCAAAAAGACATCAAAATGGTTCCTTACACAATTTCTGCAGCAGATAACGGTGATGCCTGGGTTGAAGCGAAAGGCGAAAAAATTGCACCACCACAAGTTAGCGCAGAAGTTTTAAAGAAAATGAAGAAAACTGCTGAAGACTTTTTGGGTGAAACTATCACCGAAGCAGTTATCACTGTTCCTGCATATTTTAACGATTCACAGCGTCAAGCGACTAAAGATGCCGGTCGTATCGCGGGTTTGGAAGTTAAGAGAATTATTAACGAGCCGACAGCCGCTGCACTTGCTTATGGTTTAGATAAAGGGAAGGGCGACAAAACAATCGCTGTTTATGATTTAGGTGGCGGTACATTCGATATTTCGGTTATTGAAATTGCAGAAGTAGAAGGTGAGCACACTTTTGAAGTATTGGCGACCAATGGAGATACTTTCCTTGGTGGTGAAGATTTCGATATGCGCGTCATTGAGTATTTGGCAGATGAATTTAAGAAAGAAAGCGGTATTGATTTACACAATGACCCGCTTGCATTACAGCGTTTGAAAGAAGCGGGCGAAAAAGCGAAAGTTGAGTTGTCTTCAAGTCAACAAACTGATGTTAACTTGCCATATATCACTGCAGATGCGTCTGGTCCTAAACATTTAAATGTTAAGTTGACTCGCGCCAAATTAGAGTCATTGGTTGATGACCTGATTGAGCGTTCAATGGAGCCAGTTAAAACTGCAATCAAAGACGCAGGCTTGAATGTTTCTGATATTGACGATGTTATCCTGGTTGGTGGTCAAACGCGGATGCCTAAAGTACAAGAAGCGGTTACCGGTTTCTTTGGAAAAGAGCCTCGTAAAGATGTGAACCCAGACGAAGCGGTTGCAATGGGTGCTTCTATTCAAGGTGCTGTTTTGGCAGGTGATGTGACTGACGTACTATTGTTAGATGTTACGCCACTATCTCTTGGTATTGAAACCATGGGTGGTGTGATGACTAACCTGATTGATAAAAACACTACTATCCCAACCAAAGCGAATCAGGTGTTCTCTACTGCGGAAGACAATCAAACTGCGGTAACCGTGCATGTGTTGCAAGGTGAGCGTAAGATGGCTGGACAAAATAAGTCATTAGGTAAGTTTGATCTTTCTGACATTCCACCTGCGCCACGTGGTATGCCGCAAATTGAAGTTATCTTTGATATTGATGCGAACGGTATTCTTAACGTGTCAGCTAAAGATAAAGCGACGGGTAAAGAACAATCTATCGTGATTAAAGCTTCTTCTGGTTTGTCTGATGATGAAATCGAGCAAATGGTTCGTGACGCCGAAGCGCATGCTGAAGAAGATAAGAAATTCCAGGAATTAGTCGAAGTTCGTAACAAAGCCGATGGCTTGATTCACGCGACTAAGAAAACGATGGAAGATGAAAAAGTCACTTTTGAAGATGGCGAAAAAGAAGCGATTGAAGCAGCGATCAAAGATCTTGAAGACGTTATCAAGAGCGATGACATGGCTGCGATTGAAGCCAAAATTGAAGCACTAACCAAAGCCTCACAAAAAATGGCTGAGAGAATGTATGCCCAGGCGCAAGCTGAAGCACAACAAGCTCAACCTGAAGCAGGTGCCGGTGCAGAAGGTGGTGACACAGCAAGTGATAACGCTAATGATGATGTTGTTGATGCTGAATTTGAAGAAGTTAAAGACGACGATAAGAAGTAATCGTTAACAGGCATTATTTGTCTGATTATTTAACTTGGTTGTTGTTGCGCGGGGGACACCCCGCGCAGCTGATCTAAAAAGTTAACTATTGGTATTCCGTAAGATGTCAAAAAGAGATTACTATGAGGTTTTAAGCGTTAGTAAAGACGCTAATGAGCAGGAGCTTAAAAAAGCTTATCGGCGTTTGGCAATGAAATATCATCCTGACCGAAACCCTGACTCAACAGAAGCCGAAGAAAAATTTAAAGAAGCCAAGGAAGCTTACGAAGTTTTAAACGACTCGCAAAAGCGACAAGCTTATGACCAATTTGGTCATGCCGGCGTTGATCCCAGCCAGGGAGGATTTCATGGCCAAGGCGGCGCAGATAGCTTCAGTGATATATTTGGTGATGTATTTGGTGACATCTTTGGTGGAGGTCGTCGTGGTGGCGGACGTCAAAGACAAAGACGTGGTGCTGATCTTCAATATAATCTGGAGTTATCACTAGAAGATGCGGTAAAAGGCATTAAGAAATCGATAAAGATTCCTACCTACGTTAATTGTGACACTTGCGATGGTAGCGGTGCGAAAAAAGGAACAGCACCTACGACTTGTGGAACCTGTAAAGGTGCCGGTCAGGTAAGAATGCAGCAAGGTTTCTTTTCTGTTCAGCAAACCTGTCCAACTTGCCATGGTCAAGGGACAGTTGTTTCTGATCCATGTGGTGCTTGTTCTGGGCAAGGTCGGGTTAGAAAAGAAAAAACGCTATCTGTCAAAATTCCTGCTGGCGTTGATACTGGTGACCGAATTCGGTTAACGGGTGAAGGTGAAGCTGGTGGCCCTGGCGCCATCGCTGGTGACCTCTATGTACAGGTTCATGTTAAAGAGCATTCAATTTTTGTGCGCGATGGTGATAACTTGTACTGTGAAATGCCAATTAGCTTTGTGACTGCCTGCTTAGGTGGGGAGCTAGAAGTTCCCACATTAGACGGTAAAGTGAAGCTAAAAATTCCAGAAGAAACTCAAACAGGTCGCATGTTCCGTCTCAGAGGCAAAGGCATTACGCCAATGCGTGGTGGAATGCGTGGCGATTTACTATGTCGAGTGATTGTAGAGACGCCGGTTAAACTTAACAAAGAGCAGAAGAAAATGCTGCGAGACTTTGATGAGTATTTAGCTGGTAGTAAAAAACAACACAGTCCAAAATCCAGTAATTGGTGGGAAGGTGTTAAAAATTTCTGGGATGAAATGACTAATTGATTGAGTTGGCATTAACAAAAAATACTATATATCTAGAATTTTTCCCTGAGAAGATTAAAAAAGGTAGCTCAATTGCTACCTTTTTTATTGCGTCGAATTTGGTTGAACTAAAGTGCAAAATTGGATTGGGGGTTATGCTGAAATTGTCTCGGTTTTTTTGACCGGAAATTCGATACTGACTGTTGTTCCAATGCCAAGCTCTGATTGCAGATCGATTGAACCGTTCATATTTGATATTAGTTCGCGGCTGATTGCTAAGCCCAATCCTGAACCGGTATGACTGCGATTGTCATTTGGATTAACCTGTTCGAAGCCTTCAAAAATTCGTTCGATTTTATCTGCGGGGATCCCCACTCCAGTGTCACTCACGCTAATGCGAACATTATCATCTAGCATTGCATAGCGGATTCTAATGCTTCCATTTTCAGTAAATTTCGCAGCATTTCCAATTAGGTTAAATAACAATTGTTGGACGCGTTTTTTATCGTGATGAATAGTTAGTGAATCATCTTGCGCATCAAAATCAAAACTAACTTCAGGACCGTTGGTTAATGATTCGCAAAGTTTGATCACTTCATTAATAACCGAAATGAGATCAAAGTCGCTGTACTTAAATGGCATTTTTCGATTTTTGAGCCTGGCTAAATCGAGAATGTCGTCGACGGTCTCTGACAGTTGGGTTCCGCTTTTTCCGATTAGTCTCACCGACTCTAATATTTCTGGATCAAGATTATCGCCATGTTCAGTTTCAATAATATCTGATAAACCGATAATTCCATTAAGTGGCGTTCTTAATTCGTGTGATGTGTTGGTTAATATCCTATCTTTTAATTTATCTAATTCTTTTAGCTCGTTGTTAACTTGTATCTGTTGTTCAATTTGTTTTTTACTTGAGTGGCGGTAAAATCCGAAAATTATTAGCAAAGATAGTGAAATCAGACCTGCGGTCCAAATTACCTGAATCTGTTCTTGGGTTTCTAATTCTAACTGGGCAATTTTTGTTTCTTGTTCGCTTTGTTTTAGGCGTTCTTGGGTCTCGTAGACTTGGCGATCTACTTTAGTAACTTCTGCGAGTAATTGAACTTTCTCGCCAGTGATTACCTGATTCATTTCATAGGTTTTTCTACTATGTTTTAATGCTAAATCAAACTGACCTGATTTTTCATAAATTTCGCTTAGAAGTTGGTGGTTCTGTAGTTCACTCGACTTCATTTTTAATTCAACTGCAGATTTTATAGCGGTTAGTGAGTTTTTCTTTGCGTTATCTGTGTCGTTATTTTTGAAATGAAACTCAGCCATTTCAGTAAGGATTTGAACCTCCAGACCTTGAAAGTTATTTTGTTTAGCTATGAGTAGAGCATGTTCTAATGAGCGGATTGATTCAAAGTAATTTTGGTCGAGAGCAGCTATTGCTGCACGTCTCATCAAGACGTATACATCATAAAAAGGAAGCTTAAAACCCTCAAGCAACTTTCTAGCTAAATCATAATATTTATATGCTTTAGCTTTGTCATTTAGTTTTATGTAAATATCCGATAAACCGATTAGTGTTGCAGCCTTAAGCTTTGTGTTATTTGTATTTTGTAGAAGCTCGTACTTTCTGACTTGGTAATTAAGTGCCTCAGTAAAGTTATCAAGTTTAAAATAAATTGCGGAAATATTTCCAAGCGCTCGATCTATACCCAGAGTGTCATTTTGATCTCGAGCGATTTTTAGGGACTCTCTATAAAGAGAGAGGGCCTGCTCAAAATTCCCTAAGTAATACAAATTCGATGCAATATTGCTGATAGCTCTTGCCAGCTCTCTTTGATCATCTTCCAAAAGTGCCATTCGCTTTGCGACATTGGACAACTTATAAGCTTGTTCGTATTCTCCCTTTACTAAATGAGCATAAGCAATTTCGTTGGTCTGTTTTGCGTTTTTTGAAGAGACGCCAACTTCGGATGAGTCGGCGGTTATAAACGCTACTCTACCGTATAGTACTAACAAAATAATAAGGAAAGCCGACTTTCTAATTAATACCATTTGATTTATTTTTTGTGAATTGCACCAAGATATACCCCTAAATTTGTTAACTACAATAAATTTTGATGATAACTACCTTAATAGTTTCGTTGAAATCAAACATTCCCATTCATAGAATATAGTACACGCATAAGCAGGATTGCTAAAATAAAATTCTACAACCGGTTTAATAGTTAGAGAGAATTCGTTGACCGAAAGATCTGCTATCCTAGATAATCCACCCAGAAATAAAAGTACCTGAAGCTGGCGAATTTTTTTGACTTAAATAGCTGCCAATAGCTTCAAAATTTGAGTTGATTACTAATTTTATTTCCTCTTGAGATACTCCGTATTTGGTCATTGATTGGATTTTATCTTGCTTATGAAATGCCATCAATTGAGGATTAACTGATAAATCTGAAAGATAGTTTTGTAAGTTATTTTCTAACATATTTATTTCCTTTGCGATAAATTAAAATCGATAGAGATAGCCTCTCTACCTCCTTTAAATAACGAGTTAATTCAGTTACAACCGGATTCAATTAAACTCGAGAAAAACTTATTAAATGTTGACAACCTTATTCACAATTAAGCTGAACAAGAAATTAGTTCTTGAGTATCTACTCCCCATTTTTTGCAAAACTCTAAATTTAGTTCAGGTTTTGACACGGGAGGAATATACATTGTTGTAATCGTTTTAACGCTGACTGAAGTTAAGTTTGCAAGTAAAATTTTTTCTGTTCTTGGCTCTATGATGGGCAACGTCGTTGCCTCATATAAAATCACTTCGTGATTTTCTGGATACCACTCAAGCATTCTGTCTTTTAGCATTGCCAAACCATTTTTGGCTGGATTAAATTTTTGCATTGATTCGTCCCCTGCAGCTCCAATTTGCCAAAGAACAAGCGCCGAATGAATGTTGATTGAATGTTTATAAAACATAAACTGTGTCGCTTCATAGGCTTGGCAACCCATGTAACCGGGATCAACACCCAAGTCTGCAAATAAACAATCTTCCGCTGAGATTGATGGCAACATTTTTGCCTCAAATCCCTCACTTCTTGCTTGTTTGATTGAGGCATGTGAAGGGTTAACAAAAACACCTGGATGACCGTAAAATACGGCACAAACATTCAGCCCATCACGAACATCAGACATTATCGACTCAACCATCTTATTGTAACCATCAATACGATTCGATCCGTTAACTGTATCTTGTGGTTTATAATAAAGTTCGTCTAAATTTTTGATATTGTCGTTCAGTTTTTGGATGGTCGAAAAGCCTAAGGGATCCGGAACTAGTGCATGAACGATATCGGCGGATTTAATATGTGCTATGGATTCTTGTGACAGATGTGCAGGTGTCAAAATTCCGGTGCCAACAATGACAAGGTTACCTGTTTTTTCGTTTTGCTTACACCTATCATCCATAGGCTTCCCTTTAAAATTAATTGTACTGATAATTGCTTATAACTACTTATTAGTCTTATTGAGTTTGATACTACCGGAACAGAAATGCTGGTACAATCGGACCACTGCAATGGGGTGCAGTCGAGCCATAAAAAATGAAAAAATATCGCATTTGTAGAACTTTATTGAATTTTATTTGGGCTAATAATTAGCTTTGCTAACTAAATCGAGTTTATGGACCCAGTGTGAGCATAGAAACAAAACTTCTCCGGTTGAATCGCTATTTGAATATGACGGCGCAAAATGCGGAAATTTCCGCAGCAAGATTTGACGTATTGCGAATCATTCAAGAGAAAAATCCCGTTACGCTGCGCCAGCTTTGTGATATTCAAGGTGTCAGCATGCCCACTATGTCCAAATTAGTGGATGAGTTGCAAAAAGATAACCTGGTTATTCGGGCTCAATCTAAGGATGACGGGCGACAGCGGTGGATTGTCCCCACTCAAAAAGGGCTGCAGATTTTTGCCGAAGCAGCGCTAGCGAGTAAAGAAAAATGGGAAAAGAAACTCGGCGATCTCAGCAAAGAGCAGCAACAAACATTGTTAGAGTCGCTCGATTTATTGCTGGAAAGATTGAGCACCAGCTAGGCTTCTACGCGATAAGCACACCGTCTCGCCCCTTCCAGAATATACTCTGTTCTTTCTATCTTACACCCTAGAACCTGCTTAAAAATACTCAGTTCTGAACGACAAAACTGTTGGCACTGGGTGGCTGCCGAACAGATGGGACAGTTGTTCTCGACTAAAAATAATTGCCCGTCTTCCTCAACCACCTCTGCCATGTAACCTTCATTGGTGCGAATTTCGGCGAGTTTGCTTAGCTTTTCCGGCACCGTTTCAAATTGAGCGAGTTGCTGCTGGTAACTGTCACGCATTTCTTTTTCCCTGATTGTAATCAGGTTATCTAATGCATTTTCGCCGAGCTCTTGTTGGATATGCCCTAAAAGATTAACGAGTAAAGCGGAATGGGTATTCGGAAACTGTGACTGAGCTTTTCGGGTCAAGTACCACTTTTTCTTGGGGCGCCCTCTTCCTTCTGCAATAAACTGATGCTCAAGCAAGCCCTGATGCTCCATATTTTCAAGATGCTGTCGCGCGCCCATTGAAGTCATCTTGAGTATTTCTGCTACCTGCCCGGCAGTCAATTCTCCACGGGTTTTCAGCAAGTGAAGAATTTTGCTCTGACTGGCGTTATTTTCGTTGCTTGTTTTATTATCTGAGGTGTTCATTTATGCCTCGACGGTGCTATTTTTCAGTTGCTTTTCAGGAGTCTGAAACAAAAATACAGATAATACAATTAGTGCGGCGGCAAGCCAAAGAGTTGTGGTTGCGCTGATGAGAGCAACAATACTGCCACCGATAGCGATGACGACATTGGTGAAACAAAACACGCTCACCTGAAGCCCCATGATTTTACCTTGACCATGATGCCCGAAATACTCAGATAGCATTGCAGGAAACACGATATTGATGACAGCTATCACTGCGCCGGTTAACGCCAATGGCAGGTATACCGATTCGGCATCGAGAAAAGTCGCAACGATGATAAGTCCAGCAAATATTAAATTTCCACCCAATAATGCCTTCTTTTCGCCGATCTTTTTTGGTATTTTTTCTGCAATTGTCGAGCTAACCAAAACCATCAGGAGAGTGATCGCCACAGTAATCCAGGCAATTTCTTTGCTATTAAAAGAATAGGATTCGACTAACCACAAAGGATAAAACTCATAGTAAGCATTGATGCCGAGTGTATAAATAAAGTAGTAAATAAAGAAGTGTCGAATTGCCGGAATTTTTAACAAAGTCGCCGAGTGGTTACTTTTAATTTCTTGCCATAAGGGCAGTGTTGAACGTTTTTGAGGCGGCTGATCCGGCAAAGTGAAAAATACCAGGATGAGGGATAACAACACCGCAATCGCCGCGATGTAAAAAGGCGTTTCGATGCCATAAGGCATAAGATACCCACCTGCTAACGGGCCGACTAACCATCCACCATAAACCGTTGCATACAGCAGTGATAATGAACGTCCTCTATCAATATGTGGGTGCAGTTCTACGGCGATTGCTCGGGCTACAGAAATATTACCTTCACAAAAACCGGTAATCAGTCGCGCAGTAATAAAGCCAATGAATGAACTTTGCTGAATCGCCCATCCGGTCACCAGGTAACCCAGAATACTACCAATTAACGAATAAATTAAAATTGATTTTCGGCCATATCGATCAGACAAAGACCCTATTATGTTGCTTCCGATCAAAATGCCCAGAGGGTATGTGGCCAATGCGATACCCAATAAAATTTTAGGATCTATTCCGCCAAAATTGATTAAGGGATCATCACCACCACTCATAAAATAGGGCGACAAAATCGGGTAAGGTAAAGCAATACCTGCGGTTCCTAATAAAGAAACCAACATGATCGTTGCTAAAATCAGTCTGGCTTGCACTTTCTCCATAATTATTGCCTGTTTTTAGAGTTGGGGTTTTTATATATAAGGTAATTGGTTTATATATTAAAAGCTGTGAGTAAAAAGTGCTAATAGAATTAAAATATAGTCTGTATACTTTCTTCCTATGCTTTTCGTTGAGTTTGGAAAACTTTGCTAACCGGCTGTTTTTCAAAGGTTTTAACGAACAGTGGAGAAGAAACTGAATAGGATTCAGAATTTTATAGAATAATAACTCGATAAAAGCTGATCTTTTATACAAAAGCAAGACACAAAGTTTGAAAAATCAGTATAATCACGCTCAATTAACAAAAAATAACCTATGCTTAGATGTATCTAATTGTTGGTTAGAATTGATGGCTTTTGACAAAGCTTTTTACCACTTAACAGACATTTAGGGGACTTTGGTGTGAAGCCAACAAATATTAAAGATCCTGAATATTTTCACAAGGTTGTAGACTGTCAGTATGCGTGTCCCGCGCATACACCGGTGCCAGAATATATTCGACTGATTGCCGCAGGGCGTTATGATGATGCCTATATGATTAATTGGGAGTCGAATGTATTCCCTGGCATCTTGGGTCGGGTTTGTGATCGTCCCTGTGAGCCGGCATGCAGGCGCGGCCGAGTTGAAGAAGAGCCGGTTGCAATTTGCAGATTGAAACGTGTTGCAGCAGATAATAAAGAAGATATAAAAGATCGACTGCCAACCATCATGCCGAAAAATGGTAAAAAGATTGCACTGGTTGGTGCTGGACCTGCGTCACTGACTGTTGCTCGTGATCTTGCCCCATTGGGTTATGAAGTTGAGCTCTTTGATGAACAAGACATCGGCGGCGGTTTCATGCGCAATCAGATTCCCTCTTTCCGCCTCCCAATCGAAGTGTTAAACGAAGAAGTTAACTACATTCTTGATATGGGCGTTGCTGCTCATTTTAAACATTATGTCGATAGTTTAAAAAGTTTAGTCGATAAAGATTATGACGCTATTTTTGTTGGGTCTGGCGCGCCAAATGGCCGCGACTTGACTAAATTACCTGGGCGTCAGGAAGGCGATGACAGCATTCATGTTGGTATTAATTGGCTTGATAGTGTGGCTTTTGAGCACACTAAGTCTATCGGCGAAAACGTCATCGTGTTAGGCGGCGGTAACACCGCTATGGATTGTTGCCGTACTGCGCTTCGATTAGGCGGGAAAAACGTCAAAATTGTCGTGCGTAGTCCACAGGCTGATATGAAAGCATCACCTTGGGAAATTGAAGATGCAATTTCGGAAGGCGTACCGATTTTCGAAAACCATACACCGAAAGAATTTGTGGTAGAAAACGGTAAATTGACCGGAATGAAGTTTGAAAAGGTGCGCGCTGAATATGATGAAAATGGTAAGCGTTCTTTAGTACCAACCGGTGAAGATTTAGTTTTCATGGAAGCAGACCAGGTCTTGATTGCGATTGGTCAGGATAATGCGTTCCCTTGGATTGAGAGAGACATTGGCATTGAGTTTGGCAAGTGGGATATGCCGGTTGTCGATCAGGTGACGTTCCAGTCTACCAATGAGCGAGTTTTCTTCGGCGGTGATGCTGCTTTCGGGCCATCAAATATCATTACCGCAGTTGCCCACGGCCATCAGGCCGCGATTTCAATTCACAAGTTTTGTCAGGGCGAAAGTTTAACTGACAGACCCGCGCCGCAGGTTAATTTATTGTCACAGAAAATGGGTTTCCACGAGTGGACCTATGATAATGAAATTGATCATGACAAGCGCCATCTGGTGCCTCACGTTGATAAGGAAATTGCACTAAACAACTTAAAAGTTGAAGTTGAAAAAGGCTACGATCAAGATTTAGGTTACGAAGAAGCCATGCGTTGTCTGAATTGCGACGTGCAAACGGTATTTACTGACAACCTTTGTATTGAATGTGATGCATGTGCTGACGTTTGTCCGACTAACTGTATTAATTTTACGGACAACGGTGAGGAAGAAGACCTTAGAACACGTCTACTAGAACCGGCTAATTTAACCGATCAGGATTTATATGTTTCTGGCGAATTAAAAACTAGCCGAGTGATGGTGAAAGACGAAAATGTTTGTCTCCACTGTGGTTTATGTGCCGAACGCTGTCCGACGGCAGCATGGGACATGCAAAAATTTTCTTATTCTGTTACTAAGGCGGGCAAAGAATGCGCATAGAAGCGGTTAATGATTTTGTCATTCGCTTTGCGAATGTGAACGGTACTGGATCTGCCAGTGCGAATAATATGTTTTCCAAAGCAGTGTTTAGAATGGGAGTGCCGGTTAGTCCGAAAAATATTTTCCCTTCTAACATTCAGGGTTTACCAACCTGGTTTGAAGTTCGAGTCACTGAAAAAGGTCATCTGGGTAGTCGAGGTGATGTCGATTTCGTTGTGGCGATTAATGGCCAGACGATGCGTAAAGACTATGATTCGTTGTTGCCCGGCGGATATTTTTTGTTCGATTCTACCAAAGCTTTGCCGAGAGATTTTAAACGAGACGACATTATCGAAATTGGCATTCCGTTAACTCAGATGTGTATCGATAACTACACCAACCCGAGACAACGCCAGTTATTTAAAAATATTATTTACGTTGGTGCCCTCGCCTATCTTTTCGATATGGAGTTTGAGGTATTAACCAATATGGTTAAGGATCAGTTTGCTAAAAAAGAGAAATTGATACCACCGAATATTGGTGCGCTCGAATTAGGTTACAACTATGCCAAAGAACATTACCCAAATGCTTGTGGCTTGAAGGTTCAACGTCGAGATAATGTAGGCGATTCAATTATCATTGACGGTAATAGTGCCGCTGGTCTTGGTGCTGTTTACGGCGGTGCAACAGTCGTTGGTTGGTATCCGATTACACCATCAACATCTGTGGTCGAAGCATTTGAAAAGTATGCAAAAAAATTCCGCATAGAAGATGACACTAAACAAAATAAGTTCGCCATTATTCAGGCCGAAGATGAACTGGCCGCTATTGGTATGGCCATAGGTGCTAACTGGAACGGCGCTCGCGCTTTTACCGCAACGTCGGGTCCTGGCGTATCATTAATGAGTGAATTTTTAGGCCTTGCTTATTTTGCAGAAATTCCGGTTGTCTTAATGGACATTCAGAGAAGCGGTCCGAGTACAGGAATGCCCACAAGAACTCAACAGTCAGATGTTATTTCTGCCGCTTACGCGTCGCATGGTGATACCAAGCAAGTTTTGTTGATTCCTTGTGACCCCGCTGAATGTTTTGAAATGTCTGCCACAGCTTTTGATTTGGCTGACAGATTACAAACGCCTGTCATTTTATTATCGGATCTTGATTTGGGAATGAACGATCATATGAGTCGACCGCTGATATGGGATGATGAACGTAAATATGATCGCGGAAAAGTATTAACTGCTGAAGATTTGGATAATATGAAAGAACGTTGGGGTCGTTATAAAGACGTCGATGGTGATGGCATCGGTTATCGAACTTATCCTGGTACTCACCCAACTAAAGGCTCTTACTTTACTCGTGGTTCTTCACATGACGATTATGCTGCCTACACTGAAGACAGCGGCGTTTATGAAGATAATATGCAGCGATTGGTTAAAAAGTGGGATACGGCAAAAGATTTAGTACCAAAACCACAAATTAAATACCGCGACGAAAATTCGAAGGTTGCCGCAATTTTTTATGGCACGAGCGCGCAAGCTAGCTATGAAGCGCTCGATGGTTTGGAAGCTGAAAATATCAAAATTAATACTTGCCGAATCAAGTCTTTCCCCTTCCATCCTGATATTAAGGATTTCATTGAGCAACACGACACTATTTTTGTTATCGAGCAAAATCGTGATGCGCAAATGAGAACTTTGCTTATCAATGAGTTCAACACTGGCACCGAAAAATTACAGTCAATATTGAATATCGACGGAATGCCGATCCGAGCCCGTCGAATCAAACGGAAAATTGAAAGAATGTTAAATGGTGAAAATGTTAATCCTTTTACGACGGCCAATAGCGGTAAAGAGGTAGCGGCATGAGTTATTTAAAGTCCAGGTTTCGTCATCCTGAATCGGCCAAAAATGACCTGGGATATACAAAGGCTAATTACGAAGGTGCTTTGTCGACGTTATGCGCGGGTTGTGGGCATGACTCTATCAGTAACTCGATCATCAATGCGTGTTTTGAGTTATCACTTGAGCCCCATAAAATTGCCAAAATGTCTGGTATTGGTTGCTCGTCAAAGACTCCTGCGTATTTTCTGTCGAACTCTCATGGTTTCAATTCTGTCCATGGCCGAATGCCATCGGTAACCACCGGTGCCAATATGGCTAACCGTGACCTGGTTTACGTGGGTATTTCTGGTGATGGAGACACAGCTTCGATTGGAATGGGACAGTTCATGCATCTGGTTCGCCGGAATATCAACATGGTTTATATCGTGATGAACAATGGCGTTTATGGATTGACTAAAGGCCAGGATTCGGCCACCGCTGATGTCGGTAGTGCGAGTAAAAAAGGTGTGCCTAACATGTACGAGCCGATGGATTTGTGCGAGCTGGCCATTTCTCTTGGTTCGGGTTACGTCGCGAGAAGTTTTTCTGGCGATAAAGACCAGTTAGTTCCTCTTATTAAAGGCGCAATAAAACACAACGGTTTTGCACTGATTGACTGTATTTCCCCTTGCGTGACTTTTAACAATAATAACGGTTCTACCAAAAGTTACGAATGGGTTCGTGATCACAAAGAAGCGACAGGTACTTTTGATCTGGTACCTCACGAACAAGAAATTAAAGTACAGGATCCGGAGCAGTTGCACGAAAGTGTCAAATTGCATGATGGTTCAGTCATTAATTTGCATCGTCAGCCGGGCTCTCTGGATATTAAGTGTAGAGAATCGGTTTTATCGGCATTGGAAGAAGCGAAGCAAAGTGGCCAGGTGTTAACTGGGTTACTGCACCTTAATAGTGATTCGCAAAATACCCATGAAATTATTAATACGTCCAAGCGGCCACTCAATACCATGGACGAAGCCGATCTTTGTCCTGGCAATGATTTGCTACAAGCTTTTAATCAGAGTTTAAGATAAATATGTCTGGTGACATTTTAAGTTAATCATTTCATTAGATAGTTAAAATTAATACTGTTTAAAAACGCGCTTTATTGCGCGTTTTTATTCTGCACTCTACTAATAGTTTTTAAGTAAAGCGATCTTAATTGATGATAAGTTCACAAGGATAATTATGAAAACCAAAATTGCTGTTAATGCCGCTTCTGGAAAAATGGGGCAGCAAGTTATTAGTCAAGCAACCTCACATTCGCAGGTGGAGCTCACTGCCGCTTTCTGCCGTTCGGACCATCGATTGTTAGGACGTCAGGTGGGGTTTAACAATATTGAATACACCAGTGATATTGAGCAAGGTCTAAACCAGAGTGATGTCGTTATTGATTTTAGTTTACCTGAAGGAACAATGGAGCTGGTAAAGCAAACGGCTAAAACTAAAACGCCATTAATTATTGGTACAACAGGTTTTAGTGACGAGCAAATTAGTGAACTCAAAGATGCCGCGAAAAATTTTCCTGTGTTACTTGCGCCAAATACCAGCATTGGTGTTAATTCTACTTTAGCATTATTGTCTTTGGCGGCAAAAATGCTTGGTAAACAAGCCGACATTGAAATTATCGAAGCCCATCATAAGCACAAAATTGATGCGCCGTCAGGGACGGCGATTCGAATGGGTCAGGCCATTGCCGAAGCAATGGGAGAGAATTTTAACGACCTCAAAACAACCGATAGCCGTTTTGAAAAAAGAACGCGCAAAAAAGGTGAAATCGGTATGTCCGTCATTCGAGCTGGGGAAATTATTGGTGAACATAAAGTATTATTTGCGCTGGATAACGAAATCATCAGTATTGAGCATAAAGCACAAAATCGCCATTGTTTTGCGGAAGGCGCGGTGGAAGCTGCAGTTTGGTTAGCGCAGCAGCCAGCGGGTTTTTATACTATGCAGGACTTTTTAGCGAACCGGTAAAATCGTCAACAGGAAAGGACAAATAAAAAACGGGGCGCTAGTTGCCCCGTTTTTCGTCGATGCTTTTAAGTGCTGCAATCTATATATTACAGTCCTAAAAGTAACCGCTCCGGCTCTTCAAGCAGCTCTTTTATCGTTACCAAAAATCCAACCGCTTCTTTGCCATCGATTAGTCGGTGATCATAAGAAAGCGCCAGGTACATCATTGGTAAAATTACGACTTCACCATTAACCGCCATGGGGCGATCTTGGATTTTGTGCATACCCAGAATTGCAGTTTGCGGTGGATTAACGATAGGCGTTGAAAGTAACGAACCAAATACGCCGCCATTTGAAACCGTGAAAGTTCCACCGGTCATGTCATCGATTGATAGTTTTCCATCTCGGGCTTTTATGCCATAGCCGCGAATATTATTTTCAATATCGGCGAGGCTCATATTATCAACATTTCTTAATACTGGAACGACTAGTCCCCGTGGTGAAGACACTGCAACACCGACGTCTTGATAACTATGGTAAATAATATCGTTGCCATCGATAGAGGCATTAACTGCTGGAAAACGCTTTAGCGCTTCAACTGATGCTCTAACAAAAAATGACATAAAACCTAGGCGAGTATCATGACGTTTTTCAAATTCATCTTTGTACTTGGCACGTAAGTCCATAATCGGTTTCATATTCACTTCGTTGAAAGTGGACAGCATGGCCATATTTTGCTGTGCTTCAACTAAGCGATTCGCGATTTTTGCGCGCAATCTCGACATAGGTTCGCGTCGCTCGAAACGCTCTCCCTGTGGAATGACTGGTTCGCTTGGCGCTTTGCTGCTTGCTGCAGGTGCTGCTTCTTTGTTTGATCGGTTTTCAATAAAGGCCATCACGTCTTCTTTGACAATGCGTCCATTTTTGCCCGTTCCTTGAATGAGATCAGGATTAATTTCATATTCAGCCACCAGCTTTCTTACTGCTGGGCTAAGAATAGCATCACTGCTATCAGCTTCTGCGCTGCCGCTTGAAGATTCTTCGTCGGTTGATGGCGCTGAAGTAGAACCACCTGCGCCGGCATCATAGTGCCCAATGACTTCATCACTCAGCACCGTGTCTCCTTCATCCTTAAGAATTTTGCTTAGTGTACCGTCTTCAGGAGCCACCACTTCGATGACGACTTTGTCGGTTTCTATATCAACAATCAATTCGTCTCGTGAGAAAGCTTCGCCAGCACTTTTGTGCCAGGTAGCGATGGTTCCGTCTGCTACAGATTCTGGAAATGTTGGAGCTTTTATTTCAGTAGCCATGATTATTCCTATAAGGTTTTGTTATCTATTAATTTCGTTCAATACTGATTTTTTATTAATGCCCACATCTCTGGAGCACTCAATTAATTTGGGGTCTTACTTTTGACCTATCGCCTGTGTAATAAACTCTTCCAACTGTTTTAAATGTAATGCCATATAACCCGCTGCCGGTGCGGCTGAGGCTTCTCTTCCGGCAAATTCAACTAGCAAGTTTTCGTTATGGGCATGAACTACATCTTTTAGATGGTGATGAGAGCTATACCAGGCACCTTGATTTTTGGGCTCTTCCTGACACCATATCGCTTTATCAAGGTTCTTATACTCAGAAATTGCTGCTTTTAATTCTTCTTCAGGGAATGGATAAAGCTGCTCTATTCTTACAATCGCGATATGCTCAGCGTTAATCTGGCGACGTCTCTCAAGTAAATCGTAATAAACTCGCCCACTACACATTACTAGCCTGGTGACTTTTTCTGGAGAAATATCGTCAGTTTCAGGTAATACGTTTTTAAAGCTACCGTTAGCAAGCTCTTCCATAGTGGAAACTGCTTCTTTGTGGCGCAATAGACTTTTGGGCGACATGATGACCAATGGTCTTCTCATCGGGCGAATAACCTGACGGCGTAATAAGTGGAAAATTTGTGCCGGCGTCGTTGGAACGCAAACCTGAATGTTATGTTCGGCGCAAAGCTGTAAAAAGCGTTCAAGTCTTGCGGATGAATGCTCTGGTCCCTGCCCTTCATAACCATGGGGTAGCAACATGGTTAATCCACATAACCGGCCCCATTTATGTTCACCACTGGTTATAAATTGGTCGATAATCATTTGCGCGCCATTGGCAAAATCACCAAACTGGGCTTCCCAGATAACCATGGTCATCGGGTTAGTTGTTGCATAACCATATTCAAATCCGAGTACCGCTAATTCAGACAAGAATGAATCGTAGATGGTGAATCGCTTCTCAACATTTTGCAGGTTTTGTAATGGAACGTAAGATTCACCGGTTTTCTGGTGGTGCAATACGGCATGACGATGAGAGAAAGTTCCTCGACCAACATCTTGCCCGGTGATTCTTACAGAATTGCCACCCTTCAAAATACTGCCGTATGCGAGTGTTTCGGCAAATCCCCAATTTACGGGAAGTTCGCCACTCGCCATCAGTTTTCGATCTTCAATGACTTTTTGAACCTGGCGTTGTAATGCAAATCCTTCCGGTACTTCACAAAACTCACCGGCTAATTCTACTAAGGCTTGTTGATCATAAGTTGTATCAGCGGGTGTATCCCAGTCATGGCCCAGATAAGGTGTCCAATCGAAAAACAGGGCTTTGTCAGGATCCTCAACCAGGCCTTTAACGACGCTATTGCCTTTTTCCAGGTTGGCACGATATTCATCAGCCATCTGGTTGATTTGTTGGTTAGTTATCTGATTATGCTCCACCAGGCTTTTACTGTATTGGGACAAAACAGACGGTAATTTTCGAATAATGCTATACATCAATGGCTGAGTGCCAAAGGGCTCATCAGCTTCATTGTGACCGCGGCGCCGGTAGCAAACCAGGTCAATGACAATGTCTTTTTTGAAACGGAAACGATAGTCGATGGCAAGCTGGCTAACAAAAAGAACCGCTTCTGGATCGTCACCATTAACATGAAGAATTGGCGCTTCGACAACTTTAGCAACGTCGGTGCAGTATTCAGTTGAGCGCGCATCTTCTTTTTTACTGGTTGTAAAACCGACCTGATTATTAATAATGATATGGACGGTACCGCCGGTTTTATAGGCGCGAGTCTGAGACATTTGCAGGGTTTCCATCACCACACCCTGGCCGGAAAAGGCCGCGTCTCCATGAATGTTGATTGGAACTACGGTATCACCGGACAAATCTCTGCGTTTGTCCTGTCTGGCTCGTGCAGAGCCTTGAACAACCGGCGAAACAATTTCCAGGTGACTGGGGTTAAATGCCAGGGCTAAATGAATTTCTCCACCTGGTGTCATAACATTGGACGAAAATCCTTGATGATATTTTACATCGCCCGAACCCATTTCATATTCGGCAGTTCCTTCGAATTCATCAATTAGCTCAGAAGCTTTTTTGCCTAGTGTATTAATCAGAACATTCAATCTGCCGCGGTGTGCCATGCCGATGACAACTTCTTTGGTGTTGTAACTTCCGGCTTTTTGTATCAGCTCGTCGACGATGGGAATTAAACTTTCTCCACCTTCAAGTCCGAAGCGTTTCGTTCCGGGGTATTTAGCGCCAAGGTATTTTTCCAGGCCTTCGGCGGCAATTAACCGATCCAACAACTTAAGTTTGGTCTGTTGGTCATATTTGGGGTGAGACTGAACCGACTCTAACCTTTCTTGAAACCACTTTTTCTCTTCACTGTTAACAATGTGCATAAACTCAGCACCAACCGAGGTACAGTATGTCTTTTTCAGTGCGTCGATAATATTTTTCAGCGTGGCTTGCTCTTCGCCGAAATAAAGTGTTTTGGTTTGAAATTTAGTGTTTAGGTCAAGCTCTGATAAGCCATGATAGCCGAGTGCTAAATCAACCACCGGCTTCCTTTCCATGAGTCCTAGCGGGTCCAGGCTGGCGACTTGATGTCCCCTGACGCGATAAGCTTCTATCAATTCTAAAACAGCAACTTGTTTCGTTTCATGTTCGATAGAAACAGTGCCGCTAATTTTGCGTCGGTTACTGAGTTGGGAAAATTGTTCTTTGACTTGTGCGTGTGAAATGTCTTTTTGACCTGCAGGAAGTTCACTGGCAATGGATTTAAAGTAAGCTCTCCACTCTTCCGACACCGATTCTTCTGAATCCAGATATTGCTCATAGAGCTCTTCTACGTAAGAAGCACTGCCACCGGAAAGGCTGCTACTACTTCGCATTCGGTCGATATATTTTTCCTGCATTGTTGTTCTCTAGTGTTCCAGGTTAGCTTAAAGTCTGTCTTATGAATCCGTCTTAAAATCGGTTCGAAATCGCATTTTTAATCGTTAAGTTAAGCGCGTTGATTGTATTATTTTAGATAGCATTGGCCAAAACGCTTAATAAAACTGTATTTTAATTAACCATTCGCTGTTTTAATTGGGATAATCATTGGTTTCCAAAGGGTGAAATAGGGAATTTAAGACATCGTTATAACAATATTTAGTTAACAATTCTGGTTGTTTGGTTCGGTAACGGTCCATTTTTAAAAATGTGTGTTGACAGCCCTTGTTTTGCAGGCGGATCCTAACTTTTTAATCGCCTCAGGTCTATAGCTCAATAACTGAATTGTATTAAAAAATTCGACTGCCTCAGCATAATTTTAGTGATTATAAAATAAGTGATAATGATTATCATTAATGGGCTTGTCTTTTTTCAGTTTTTTGTACTTCTAAGCCGTTTTTGTCGCACCAGTTACTAAAAATCGAGTTAATTACCAATTAACCCGATTTTTAGTCTTAGAGTTTTCAATTGAAAAGTTAGCTTTTGTTGAAATGCTTATCCAGAAAGTAGTCAACGCTAAATAGCTTACCGCCGCCGCTGAAAAACAGGGCAAGTAGCATGACAAAATAAGTGACTCCAAACTCAATTCCGTTATTTAGGCTAGCGATACTCCCTTTTTCGGTTAGCCAGTCATAATTACCGTGTTCTTGTAAAATACTCTTTGCGCGAGATAACCTTTCAACAGCGACTTCAGTGTTTTCTGTTGCTCCCCAACTATTCAAATCATGTATAGCCTGCCAGCCGTTCTCCCAGTGGACAGCAAAAATAGCGACTAACATGGTTACCATTAAGGGAATAGCGATCCAGCGTGTAGCAAGTCCAATTAATAATAAAATGGCGCCTATTGTTTCCGTGCCTGCTGCCAGACCTGCCATCACCTCAGGAAAAGGTAAGCCTAATCCCCAATCTGAATTTCCAAACCATGCAACGACATCTTCAAATCCATTCAGTTTATTGGTGCCGGCAACCCAAAATACGGGGAATAGGAATAATCTGAGTGCTAAGGGGCCAAGCCCAGAAATTAAGTCTGTTTTGTTAAAGATTGCATTGTGTAACTTATAATAATTTTCGACTAGCTTCATCAAAATAAAAATCTCCGACCATTTAATTAGATTGTTCTCAAAGACTGATGAAGTGGCAAAATGTTTCACACTGCTGAATTATTCGTTACTGCTGCAGGCCGTACCACCTTTCCATCGCCAGTTTATCCAGTGCTGATAGTTCGCTTTTCGCAAGAATCAGTTTTTCGGTGTTATCTTCCAGGACGACTACTTGAGGATAGTTCATTATCGAGTGTTGGTCATAGATAGTGGCGTTAATTTTCTGACTTGGTAGCGGCTGATTGATTTCTCTGCACTTGATTGTTGCTTTTTGCCCCAGATAGCCGAGTTGCTTCATTCGAGGAATGCAATTTTCGATATGTTTTTGAATGGGAGCGTTGCCGAAGGGCCAGGTAGGATTACGGTATTCGTGTTCAAATCCCAGTGCGTGACCAAATTCATGAAGAACATACCGTTTTGCCAGTTCAGGTGCCAGTTGTTCCTGACTTAGCCGGTTGAGTAATAATGTTGGGGTTGTTCCAGCGTAGTCTCCATGGTCACCTAACATCGAGCCGGTATGAGAGCTAAAACTAATTCGGATGTGAGTGTCGATGGATTTAGAGTCTATTTTGCTAATAAAGCGCAACTTCAGACTGGTATTCTCTACCCAAAGCGGCGCAATGTTTTTGACCAGATCGATTTGTTGGGCTGATCCGTCAAGAAACACCACATTCAGTACCATGTTCTGAGGCCACATTTTATCTTTGACTAAAACCGCAGCACGACCTGTTTGGCTGTATGAGAGCGCAAGAAGCAGGTAAGCGATGGTTAATTGAATGAAAGTTCGGTTCATCTTTGGCTGATATTAGTAAATGCGGGTATTAATTGAGCGGATACTATACCTGATAGTTACCCTTTAATCAGCAGAATGACGCAACAACTCAGTCAGAGTGTGACCTGTAGGTCAATCAATCAGGATGAAATTTCAGTGCAACGATACATTCAATCTTATAAAATGAATACACTTTAGATCGCTACTGAGAATTTTTACATGCGAAAGCCAATTATTGCGCCCTCTATTTTGTCCGCTGATTTTGCCCGTCTAGGGGAAGAAGTTGAAGCTGTTATCGCCGCTGGAGCTGACTGGGTTCATTTTGATGTGATGGACAACCACTACGTTCCTAATTTGACCATTGGTCCGATGGTTTGTAAAGCATTGAGAAATCATGGCATTGAAGCACCGATTGATGTGCATTTGATGGTAAAGCCAGTTGATAGGATTATTCCGGACTTTGCTGAAGCTGGTGCGAGTATTATCACTTTTCATCCTGAGGCCAGTGAACACATTGATAGAAGCCTGCAACTGATCCGTGATTCTGGCTGTCAGGCTGGTTTAGTTTTTAATCCTGCGACGCCGATACATTATCTGGAGCATGTAATGGACAAGTTAGATGTCATCTTGTTGATGTCGGTTAACCCCGGTTTTGGTGGTCAGTCGTTTATTCCACAAACACTTAATAAGCTTAAACAGGTCAGAAGCTTAATTGATAACAGTGGTTATGATATACGCCTGGAGGTTGATGGCGGTGTTAAGGTTGATAATATCGGTGAAATTGCTGCCGCCGGTGCCGATGCTTTCGTTGCTGGGTCAGCTATTTTTAATGCCGAAGATTATCAAGCAACGATAGAGTCAATGCGACAAAATATTACTAAAGCTGTCGGCGCTTAATTATCGTGACAGCAAGTAAAAATGTCGGTCGTATTTTAATGATCGACAACTATGACTCCTTCACTTTTAATCTTGTTCATTATCTGCAGCAAATTACTGCTGAGATAAACGACGATGAAGAGCAACAACAAAAAAGCGAAGTGGTTGTTAAGCGTAATGATCAGTTAACGCTAGCAGATATTGAGCGATTAGCGCCCTCCCATATTGTGATTTCGCCGGGGCCCTGTGATCCTGATAAAGCGGGGTTGTCATTGGATATCGTGAATCATTTCAAAGGCGTTATTCCAATTTTGGGTATCTGTCTTGGCCACCAGGTGATTGGGCAATGCTTCGGTGGAAAAGTTGTTAAAGCTGAAACTGTAGTTCATGGTAAAACGTCGAAAATTTATCACGTTAACCAAGGGATTTTTACAGGATTACCACAAGGGTTTACAGCTACTCGATATCATTCTTTGGTATTGGAAAAAGAATCATTGCCCGATTGTTTGCAAGTGACTGCCTGGACGAATTTTAATTCCGATGAAAATCAGGATGATAGGCAAAATGATATTGAATATATTATGGGAATTAAGCATCGAGAATTTCCGATTGAGGGGGTTCAATTTCATCCTGAGTCTGTGCTGTCTCAGCATGGGGTCGAAATGTTACGTGTGTTTGTTCACAATAGTTAAGATTGTGTAGAAAGGCGATTCAATTATCTAATGAAATTACAAATAACGCTAATTTTTCGGTTTAGGCTTGTCGTTTCAATATGAAGTTAAAACCAATAATAAGCTTTTTAGTTATCCCTCTCTTTTTTATTAGTATTCACTCTTATCCAAAATCAGATAGAGTTTTTCAAACGAAGATTTTTGAGACATTCACAAAGAAGAATGGCCTTGGTAGTAATTCTGTTTTCGACATTTATCGAAGTTCAGACGGTTTTTTGTGGGTTGGTACTGTTTATGGACTTTATCGTTATGACGGAGTTCGATTTTCTCTAGTAAATATACAAGATATTATGGCTTCCAAATATTGGGTACATCATGTTACTGGAGATCTTGAGAAAAATATCTGGTTGAGCATCTATCCGAGGACTATTGTTAGATATAATACTAGAACTAGCAGTACGAAATTATACAATCTAAAAAATAAGCACGGAGAACTCTTAGATGAAGGAAAAGTTACGAAAGTTTTTGTTGACAGTTCCAACGATATTTGGGTTGGCACCACAACAAATTTACAAAAGTTAAATCGAAAAATAAATCAGTTTGAGGAATTCCCTCTTGTTAGCAATAATAAGAAATCGACAATTGATTCTGTGTCAGATATTGTTCAGGAAGGAAAAAAACTATGGATTGGAACAAATAATGGTATTGTCGAACTAGATCACAATAATAGTTATAAAAGACATTTACCTGCTTTTTTAAGGGATACTAATAATTTTCAAGTTGTAGATATTGAAAAAAGTAATGATGGATATCTATGGGTTGCGACATCAAAAAATATCTATAAATTTAACTCGAAAAAAAATAACGACATCACCTTACTCGATTGGAAAGAAAAGGAGCTTTGTAGGCAGCCGATTAAAAAAATGTTTTTTGATGATGCTAATCGAATCTGGCTGAGTTTTAGTGGCGATAGCATTAATATTTGCGTCATTAACATCGGAAAATTTTCTGCAAGAGAAATTCTGTCTAGCAACGCTTTTCAGTCTTCTTTTAAGAATGATGATTTCTATCAAGCACACCAAGATCAAGAAGGTATTATCTGGTTTGGGACGGATGGGGGCCTAGTTAAGTTAAGTAAGAATTTAGATGTATATGAGTTCTTTACGGCTACTACAAGTAAGGGACTACTGATGTCCATGGATAAAATTCATAATAACCTTTTCATGTCCTCAAATGGTTTTTGGCATTTCGATAGAGAAACTTTATTGGGTGAAAAGCTATTAGAGCATGAAATTCAGAGTTCCGGAATTTTAAATGGAATTGGTATTTATTACACTAAGCGTTTTCAAGGGAGAGTTAATGTATACTTTTATGATAGCTCTAGTAAACGAAATATAGAAGCAACTGCGCTTAACAAAACGCTGAGCAACTTAAATATCAATAATGTTTCTTTGATTGGTGGAGATAATGGTTACTTATGGGTCGTAACTTCAAAAGGGGTTATTCGTTATCAACATTTTAACAAAAAAATAGCGAAGATTTTTTGGAAAAAACGTGGCTTAAAATCGAAAATCTCTCCTTTCTACCTTAGAAATTTTGATAGCCAAGTATGGGGCTGTGCTATGGATGGCGAATTATTCTATTCCGATCTAAATGGCGCGAATTTACAAAAAGTCACTTTAACGAATAGAAATCAAGTTACACTTCGATGTAATACTATAAGTCAAGGTTTAGGTCGTTATTTATGGGTTGGTGCGCAGGCTGGAGTGTTTTCAGTCGACATGTTATCAAAAAACGTAAAACATGTGCACGATGTAGATGTATATGTTGGACGAACGGTAGAGACTGATACAGATTTATGGATTGAGTCGGAAGGACTCTTCTATATATTTAATAAGGAAAGCGAAAAACACTCAATAGTGGATCTTAGCAGATTCGAAGATATCTCTACTGCTTCTTATTACTCGAAACCATATATCGAAAATAACGTAGGCTTTTTCCCATATTTGCAAAAATCGTTAAAGTTGAGTTTTGATAAATTCGAGCATCCGGAAGAGCATGTAAAAGTTAATTTCAGCGATTTTTACCTGAATAATAATAAGGTTGATCTAAGAAACCATCCTTTAGTTAATACTAACTTTCAAATACCTTATGTCGAAAATTTAGAGATAAAATACTCAAAAAGTACAATCAAATTTGATTTCTTTTCATCAAATTTCTCGGTGCCACACAAGGTTAAGTACCGATACAAATTAGATGGCTATGATGAAGATTGGTTGTATGCTAATTACCAACAAAACTTTGCAAGCTATCCCAGTTTATTTGACGGTGTATATACTTTAAAGGTTCAGGCACGCATAGAAGATAGTGAACAATGGGGGCCAGTCAGAGAGCTTACTTTAACAATCACTCCACCTCCGTGGAGAACATGGTTGGCTTATAGTTTCTATTTTATTGCGATTGGCTTTATTCTATATTCAATATACCAGTATCGTTTACGTGTACTTACGCGTAAGGCAAAGGAATTAGAGCAAC
The DNA here is from genome assembly GCF_007004725.1 of Aliikangiella coralliicola. GTDB lineage: Bacteria > Pseudomonadota > Gammaproteobacteria > Enterobacterales > Kangiellaceae > Aliikangiella > Aliikangiella coralliicola. Next base: position 676,273 of record NZ_ML660162.1, read on the forward strand.
AAGTCAAACAAAGAACTGAGCAAATTGAAATTCAAAAAGAGACGATAAAAAACTTACTTGAAAGAAAAAATGAAATGTTTGCCAATGTCTCTCACGAGTTTAGAACGCCTTTAACGCTAATTATTGGACCGGTCAATTCGTTTATACAAAAGCACAAAGATTATAAGGTTGACTTCATGCCGGTCATAAATAATGCCAAACGTTTGCTAAGAATGGTCGATCAACTATTAGACATTGCGAGAATTGACAGCGACCAAAAAAGCGATTTCGAAATAATAAATCTTTCAGAACTTGTAAAAAAAATTGCCGTTAATATGCAATCTCTTGCTGAGGAGAGAAAACTTAATATAAAAATCAATGTTAGCGATTCTGCTTACGTACAAGTTAACTATGATGCGGCGGAAAAAGTAATCGTTAATTTAGTGTCGAATGCCATCAAATATAATTCTCCTAATGGAACTATTTCGATAAAGCTTGAAACTAATAAAGACAAAGTCTTCTTTTCAATTTCTGATACAGGAATAGGAATTCCGTCATCAGAGCAAGAAAGAATTTTTGAGCGATTTGTCAGATTAGAACAAAATGAAACTGATATCCCTGGAGCAGGCATTGGTCTTGCTCTGGTTAAAGAACTGGTTGAACGCTACCAAGGAAAAATATCTATAAAAAGCGAAATAGATCAGGGGTCCTGTTTTAGCATTGAGTGGCCGAAAGCTGAAAACAAGGAACATCTACACTCTAGTGAAATAAACACGGAGATCGATTTAGACAGCATTATTTCAACGCAAGAAGTCGATGCAATAAGAAATAGTCAATCTACCATTGAAGTTAGTAGCCAAGAAGAGACCCTGGCAGAAAATAAACCTAAAGTATTAATTGTTGAAGATCACCCTGAAATGCGTGCCATGTTAAATAATTTATTGAATAGCAACTATGATTGCGAGTTGGCAAAAAATGGTAGTGAGGGGATCGAAAAAGCAATTAATACAATTCCCGATCTGGTTATTACTGACTTAATGATGCCTGGTAAGTCAGGATTTGATGTCGCCAAGGCGCTCAGAAACGACACTAAAACTTCACATATTCCAATAATATTACTCACCGCTAAAGGAGATATCGGCAGTCGATTAACGGCATGGAAAACAGAAATAGATGAATTTATCACTAAGCCATTTGATCAACATGAATTACTAGTTAGATGTCAAAACCTTCTCAATATTCGTCGGCTATTAAGCTCTCGCGTTAATTCACAGCTAAATAATGTGAATCATGATGAACGGGTTTCGCTGGAAGGAATTAGCCTCCGTGATCAAGAGTTTATCAAATCACTAGAGGATGCAGTGGAAAGTCGTTATTCGAACGATAAATTGACCGTGTCAATATTAAGTGGTCTTTTATTTATGAGTGAAAAACAATTACAGAGAAAAGTGAAAGCTCTGTTGAACCAAAGTATTCCGGATTATGTAAGAAACTACCGTATGCGCAAAGCCGCCGAGTTACTGGAAAGTGGTATGCAAGTTTCGCAAACTGCATTTGAGGTTGGCTTTTCTTCTGCCAGCTATTTTGGCTCGTGCTTCAAAGCCTGTTTTGGTGTTAATCCTTCTGAATATTTAAAACAGAAAAATAGATAAAGACGTAGTTAACTTTAAGTAGGTAGGTTGATGGCAAATCAATCAGACGACTCCCCCACCAACTGACAAACCCGGTGGGGATGATTAAATCCTTTAAATTGAATTTCTTCTAACTCAGTAAAATCAAACTCGTTACGGCATTGGGCGTAAATAGGATAACTAACTGTTATTTTCCCTGATGGAGAATAATTTTCTAAACGAGAGGCCAGATTAATTCCGCTGCCCACAGCTCTAAAGGCGACAATATCCTCAGAACCAAAGTTTCCGACAGTGGCAAAATCTTGATGAATGCCAATGCGCAATTTGACATTATGATCAAAGCCCGCTTCCAACCACTGCTCTGAAAGTTCGGTCATTGCTTGCTGCATTTCAAGTGCTAATTTTGCTGCGGATTTTGCTTGCAATTGTTTGTCCATATTATCCAGGGCGCCAAAAAAGACCACCAGGCCGTCTCCCAAAATTTCATTAAGCACGCCATTTTTGTTTTCGATTAACTGGCCCATTTTCCCAAGAAAACTATTGAGAATATCGGTGATGGATTCGGGCTCAAAACGATCAGAGATCGAAGTAAAACCAGCCAGATCTGCGAATAAAACGGTGATCTGTTTTCGCATCGCCACCAATGGATTCTGAGTGTCATTAGTAATGATTTGTTTAACCATTTGTTTTGGAAAATATTTTCCCATGCGCTCACACGCTTGTTGCAATGTAGCAGTATGTTCTTGCTGCTGTTTAGCGTCAACCAGGCCTCTTAGCAAACTCATGGTATGAATACGGCTTAACAAAACTTCACGCTCAATAGGTTTAGTAACATAATCATTGGCACCGGCCTCGAAGCCTGCGCTGATATCGCCAGGTTGATTTCGCGCCGAAAGTAGCAGTATCGGCAACTCGATCGCTGTATATTTTTTCCGTAATCTTTTGCACACATCATAGCCAGATAATCCTGGCATCATGATGTCAATAATGGCTAAATCAAATTTTTCCTGTTCGCCTAATTCAACAGCTTTTAATCCGTCTTCTGCGCTGACAACCTGGTAGCCGTTCATTTGCAATAAATCTGAAAGTACTTGAAGATTGATTGGATCATCGTCGGCGATAAGAACCTTACCTTTGTCCAGGTTATTATTTTTTTTCCTCTTTTTAATAGTTTTAGATTTATTCGTTGTTGAAATCACTCTAGCAGGTTTTTCGTGTGTGATACTTTCCACCACTTCAACTTCGTGGATATTCTCCAACCACATTGGAATTTCAAAGTAAAATTGCGAGCCTTCGTCCAGCTTAGAAACTGCCCATAAATTTCCACCGTGCTCTTCAATTAATTGGTGGCTGACCGATAGGCCAAGACCGGTTCCGCGGTGACTGATGGTTTCCGGCAAGGAGGCTTGTTCAAATGGTTCAAAAATGACTTCTAGCTGCGAGTTGTCAATCCCCATTCCTGTATCGCTAACGCAAACTTCGACAAAATTATTTTTACTATTTGCACTGATTTCTATTAAACCCTTGTTGGTGTATTTGATCGCATTACCAATCAAATTATGTAGCACCTGTTGAATACGGTTTTCGTCGGCATAAATTAACGGTAACTCTGCTGGAATCGAGTTAACTATTTGTAATGACTTTTCTAACGCCAGCGGTCTTAATAAACTCACCACTACATTAACAATTGAGGAGAGATCGACGGCTTTTCGTTGCAATACCAGGTTATGATGAGACAGTTTTTTAAAGTCCAGAATATCATTAACGAGTTGAGCTAGTCGCTTACCGCCATCAATAATTAGTTGTAAATGGTTAAGCGTTTTCTGATTTTGCAGACCTGCTATTCCTTCCTTAAGAGATTCTGCGATGCCGATAATACCATTAAGTGGAGTGCGCAGTTCGTGCGAAGTATTGGCCAGAAATTCATCCTTTAGTTGATCCACGCGACGTAAATGCTCATTAATCGCTTTTTGTTCTTGTAGTGAGCGTTCATGCTTGTTGAGGTAGTAAGCCAATAGCGCAATCACTAATGCAAAATATAAAAAGTAGGCCCACCAGGTTTGCCACATGGGCGGCTTAATCGTGAAGGTCACTTTAACCACTTCATCTACCCAGTTTCCATCACTGTTAGTTGCTTTTAATTCAAATGTATATCGATTGGGATCAAGGTTGGTAAATACAGCCTGGTTATTCAATCCTGATTCTGTCCATTGATCATTATAGGGAATTAAACGATAGCGAAATCGGTTTCTTTCCGGGTGACGAAAATCGAGAGAAGCAAACTCAAAAAATAAATCGTTTTCGTTATATTGAAGTTCAATGGGTTGTTGCTGGTAAGGTACACCGTGCGGTAAAAAGGGTTTTCCCTGGACGTTTATGCCAGTTATTTTTACCTGTGGCTGAAAGTTATTGCGAGTTCGCGTTATCGGGTTAACAATGGTCACGCCATTAACGCTGCCGAAATAAATTTCGTCGGACAAAGAGCGCGTCACGGCATTCCCGGTAAATTCATTGGTCGTCAGTCCATCTTCAATAGTGTAGTTGGTAAATCGCCCGGTATTAGGGTCAAGTTCTGATAGTCCCCGGTTAGTACCCAGCCACAAATTTCCGTTCGCAGCGGCGACAATTCCATGTATGGCGCTGTTAGGTAAACCATCTTTTTCAAGATAACTTTTGAATTGAAAGTCTTTGTTTTGAATTTGCTCGGCTGATAATAGATTCAATCCGTTAAAAGTCCCTACCCACAAATTTCCTGAATTATCTTTATAAAGACTTCGCACACTATTATCACTGATTGAAGTTTCATCACCCGGTTTGTTTTCAAACGCGAGCAAGGTGCCAAATTCCGGATCATAACGCTGGAGACCTTTGTTCCATGTCCCAAACCAGATAATGCCATCTTCATCCTGCAACATGGTACGAACAATGGTGTTACCTAGCTGGCCCTGCTCAACAAAGTTATAGTCGTTAGCAATGTTGAGCGTTTCAGAATCAATTTTTAACAAGCCGTCGTCAGTACCTACCCAGATGTTGCCGAAGCGGTCGCTTTCGACCATGCGAATACGATTGCTACTGACATAACCTTTTCGAAAATCCTTGCGTTGAATAAGCTGAGACTGTTTCGTATTAGGGTCAAAAACTGCTAATTGCCCTTGCTGATTTCCAAACCAGATACGCCGTTTATGATCAAAAGCGAATGCCTGGATCCGATTGCCGATAGGTTGATTATTGCTGTCAAAAAATTCAGTGAAATGAACAAACTTATCATTGGTCGGGTCATATTGATCGAGACCATTTAAAGTCGCGATCCAGATCAATCCGTTATTATCCTCTTCAATGTCCCAGACAAATTCATGGGATAAGCCATTAGACTGATGTGGCGCGTGGGTCAGTCGAGAAAGTCGGTTTTCAAAGGACATGGTAATATTAATACCACCACCGGCTGTGCCCACCCAGATTAATCCAGAACGATCCTGATACATTGACCAGATGTCGTTAATGGTGAGGCTGTGGTTGTCTGCAGAGTTACGCGAAAAACGCTGAAACTTGTTGGCGCCTTTGCGGCGAATGTTTAAACCGCCTTCATTAGTCCCAACCCAGAGATCGCCGCTGGCAACCCTCAGTATCGAACGAACATCATTATTGGCGAGACTTTCGGGGTCAGATTCGTCGTGCATGTATTGTTCAAAATCATTCTGGTCCGGGCGTAAGTGATAAAGACCGTCGAAAAGTGTTCCAATCCAGAGGCTGTTGTCCGTATCCAGATAAAGGTCGTTAATATTTTCGGGCGCGGTTTCTCCCTGATAATAAGTAAAAACCTGCTGATCGATATCGAAGTGCGCCAACGTCTCATCACTGGCAATCCATAAATTGCCATTGCCGTCATCAACAATGTCGACGATTGCGCCGTCGGGCAATGACTGATTATCTAATGGATTATTGAGAAAATGTGCGAACGCTTGTTTTTCAGGGAGAAAAAGATTGAGTCCCTGGTCGGTGCCAACCCAGATGCGATTAGCATTGTCTTGATGGATCACTCTGACCTGAGGGTTACTCAAACTATCAAAATCGTCTTCTTTGGAAATAAATCGCGTGAATTCGCCGTTTTTCGGGTTAAATCGATTAACACCGTTTTGCGCTGTACCAATCCATAAGTAACCCTGATCATCTTCGATAATCGAAACCACGATATTATCGGAAAGCGAACCGGGATCTTGTGGGTTATTTTTAAAATTAACAAATCGATACCCATCGTAACGAGTTAATCCGTCGTAAGTACCTATCCACATAAACCCCTGGCTGTCCTGATAGATGGTGTTGACGGTACTCTGCGGGAGTCCCTGTTCGGTGCCGATATGTAAAAAGCTGATAGCGTTGCGGCTGGCAAACGTCGGGCTTGCAAAAATACAGCCCAGCAATATCAGCAGGCAAACGGCAGCTTTTTTGAATGCGTTCAGGTTAACGGGCAAAAACAAAATATTGACTTATACTTTATCAAAGTAGTTTTCTGACTAAGCAAAGTACCTCAAATTAAACAAAAAGTCATTGTAAATAAAGGCATTTTGATTCGTGGTATAGTCTGGAACATCCAATCATCCCAACAATTGAAAATACATTAATGTCGCAACTTTCGGATATTTTGGTTACTGAAAATCGCTCGCTGGACGAAGTTCCTCACGCGCCCGACCGACGTGAACCCGTTGGGTTTTTATTGCGATTGTCCAAGGCACTGCATACTTACGGATTGCCAGCATATGAGCTTGAAAATACCATGAACGGGTGTGCGGAAGCGCTTGGCTATGGTATTCAGTGCATGTCTTTGCCAACCTCAATTAGCATGACGCTGTTACCGCCGCAGGGCGAGCCCCAAACTTACCTGATCCGTGTTGCACCAGGCGAAGTTAACCTGGAAAAATTGCGCAAAACGACAGATATCGCGCAGCAGGTCATCGCTGGTAATCTGTCAAGTGATAATGGTGCCGCTAAATTAAAAGCTGTTTCTCAAGCCAAGCCTGAGTATCCCTGGTGGATCACCGTGTTGGCGTTCGCTTTTGTTTCGGGTGCAATCGCTCGGATTTTTTCCGGTGGAATGTTAGAAATTGCAGCGGCAGGGGTTATCGGCCTTGTGGTTGGTGTGGTTGCGCTAGCTTCAAGAACTCGGCCATTGCTTGATCACCTTTTGCCGTCAACCTGTGCTTTTCTGGCGACCTTGTTGGCTTTTGTTATCGAGCATTTCTTGTTGCCGAATATCGCCGTGTCTGTGGTGGTTATTTCCGGGCTGATCATATTGCTCCCGGGATTATCGTTAACCATAGCAATGGCAGAATTGGCGACCCAAAACATGGTGTCTGGTACTGCGCGATTGACTGGGGCTGCGACGGTATTTATTCAACTGGCCTTTGGCAGTGCGCTAGGCGTTGAAGTTGGAAAGTTGTTCTCTTTCAGTGTGCAAGATAGTAGCGTGACTCAGGTGCCATTCTGGAGTATCTGGTTGGCTGCGGCAGTGGCGGCTATTGCACTTGTTCCTCTATTTGAAGCACGCAAAAAAGATGTCGTCTGGTTTCTGCTGGCAGCGTTATCGGCGTTTACCACTGTTCATTTCGCATCTCAATTGCTAGGGCCATCACTCGGTGCGTTTAGTGGTGCAATTACGGTCGGATTGTTAGCAAAACTCGGTTCGCGGGTTTTTTCTATTCCCGGCGCGATGATTATGATGCCTGGATTTATTATCCTGGTGCCTGGTTCCGTTGGTTATCGGAGTATTTTGGCATTGGTAGAAAAAGATATTGTTGGTGGCCTGGAGATAGCTTTTGATGTGGCTGTTATCGGGATCTCACTGGTGGCGGGTTTTCTGATTTCATCGATGGTTCCTTTGCCGAAAGATCGTGCTAAGGATCAGTACTGAGCATATGTTTTAAACCTTTCCCTTCTCCCTGGCCCTCTCCCGCCGGAGAGGGGTAAAACAATGTGAATTAGAAATTTACGATAGTTTCAGATTTTGCTGCAAAATTTGCTGGGTGAAACTCGACCTCAGGTAAAACCCTCTTGGCAGGGTTTCGATCATTTTTCCTTCGCGGTTTACCGCATGAGTAAGTGCCTTGGAGTCAGCTGCTTTGGGGCGAACCTGCAAATATTCACCCTGCCGCGCGTTCAACTGGTCGACTTTCCCCAGACTGACCAGTTCAACTGCGTTTTCCCAGTCTTGTTGTAACACGGCCAGAATTTGCGGCGGGGCCTGCCATAAAAAAGGGGTAGCGATGCGGTAGTCAATCACTGACTGTCCCGGTGCTTTGGCAACAGGGACCCACAAAACTTTATTGAGCTTTTTAAACACTGGACTGTCATGCCATTGGAGAAGCGATTGGCCGGTTAAGTTTAAAACGCAGACATAAGTTGATTCGAGCACTTTGCCTGAATAATCGATGGGTAAAGTTTTTAGCTCGATGCCCAGGTGGCTGAAATCCGGTTGAGACAAATTCCCACTATCCGCGCCCAGGCAAGTTTCTATGAACTGCCCCTGCCAACCTTTTTTGCGCTTCAGATTTTCCGGTACTGGAATATTCATTTGCCTGGCGACTTCGCCGATAGATTTTCCAGCCAGCTGGTTGGTTCGCTCTAGCAACTCAGTTTCTGTTTGTGGTGGTGGAACGATGATTTCCATAGAGAGAAAGTTAATCGGCTTTAATATGCTTCATTTGTGATATGCAGCAAATATACCAAAGAAATTTGCTGAATACTCAATTGTGTGTTTGAATAAGTTAATAATAGATTTTAATTGGTATCGATAAGTGATTGATTCAGAGGGATTTCGAGCCAATATCGGCATCATTGTATGCAACGATTTTGGCAATCTGCTCTGGACCAGACGCATAGGACAAAATTCCTGGCAATTTCCGCAAGGCGGGGTTGATGCGGGAGAATCTCCTGAACAGGCTTTGTTCAGAGAGTCAAAGGAAGAGATTGGGTTAGATAAGCAAGACGTTAAGATTCTAGGTTCGACTAAAAACTGGTTGAAATACCGGTTGCCTAATCGTTACATCCGCCAGGATAGCTACCCACTGTGCGTCGGTCAAAAGCAGAAGTGGTATTTATTGCGGCTCACCAGCCACGAGTCGCGAATACATTTTGATGAAACCGGACATCCGGAGTTTGACCACTTTATGTGGGTTAATTACTGGTATCCATTGCGCCAGGTCATTTCATTTAAGCAGTCAGTTTATCGACAAGCGTTAAGTGAACTGATGCCGTGCATGATGGAATATCAAGCAAGACAAAGAAAAAACAGAGGGCGTCGATCTAACCGCAAAAGCTAGTCGTTATTGAAGGTTATACTAGTCGCTAGTGTTTCCTATTTGCCTTCTGAGATTTTATTTAAGGAGGCTCTATTGCTGGAGCAGTTACGCCAGGTTACTCAAGCGGTCAGTTTCGCAGACGGACAACAGCAAAAGCTGGATGTCATTGTCGCAGAAATTTGCCGTGCACTTGATGTTGAAGTCTGCTCTGTTTATATCGCAGACTACCAGCTCCATCAATTTGTTTTAATGGCAACCCGCGGTCTAAATCCTGAGTCTGTGGGACAGGTGAAACTCGGGTTTAACGAAGGACTGGTTGGGTTGATCGGACAACGTGAAGAGCCCATTCACGTGCAACAAGCCAGCCAGCACCCCGCCTATCGACATATTCCAGAAATTCGAGAAGATGAGTTTAATGCCTTTTTGGGTGTGCCAATTATTCATCAGCGGAAAGTTCTTGGCGTACTGGTTATTCAACAAAAAGCACCCCGCCAATTTGAATTAGACGAAGAAACCTTTTTAATCACACTGGCAGCGCAACTATCAACAATTCTATCCAGTAGCGAAATCAACGAATGGTTTGAACAGCCGCCCAATGAATACTTTGCCCGAATTGTCCGTGGTGTGCCCGCTTCAGCCGGCGTTGCTATCGGCAAGGCGCGAGTGCTATTTCCATTAGAAAATATTCATAGTATTCCCGATCGCCAAACCGATGACATTGAAGGTGAGTTGACTAAACTGGGCGCTGCGGTAAAAGCGACCCATCGCCAGCTAGAGAAAATGTCCCGGCGAATGCAAGGGCGAGTGTCTGAGCAGGAGTTGGCACTGTTTGACGCCTATCAACAAATTCTCGGTTCTAAAGGACTGGCTGTTGAAGTTGAAGAAGTGATCCGCAAAGGATTCTGGGCAGCGACGGCACTGAGAAAGGTCGTCCAGAAACATCTTAATGCATTTAAACTCATGCAGGATCCCTACTTGCGTGAGAGAGCTAATGATATCGAAGATCTGGCCAATCGCGTTTTAGCACAACTGCTCAGCAGTCCCCATGGCCGGCAAAAGATTGAGCCGGGGACTATTGTGGTTGCCGAAAATATTACCGCGGCAATGCTTGCAGATTTACCGGCTAACGATATTGTGGGTATTGTTTCTTTAAAAGGTTCTTCCACTTCACATGCCGCTATTTTGGCTAAAGCGCTGGGTGTGCCCGCCATTATGGGGTTGGAGGCTTGTCCGATTACCCGCATGGATAGCAAGCAATTGATTGTTGATGGCTATAACGGCCAGTTGTTTGTCTCACCAAACCAGACTTTGGTGAACCAATACCAAGTGTTGTTAGACGAAGAGCGTCAATTTGCACAAGAACTTAGTCAGGATCAACATTTACCTAATGCCACTCGTGACGGCATGAAAGTCAATTTGATGATCAACAGCAGTTTAGGTACTGATTCTTCCAGAGCCAGGCAAACCGGTGCTGACGGGATCGGCCTGTATCGAACTGAAATTCCTTTTATGCAGCTTGACCAGTTTCCTTCTGAAGATGTTCAGGCCTGTATTTACCGTGATCTTCTGCAAGAGTTTGAAGGGCTACCGGTCACCATTCGAACGCTGGATATTGGTGGCGATAAACAGCTTAGTTATTTTCCAATTGAAGAGGAGAATCCATTTTTAGGATGGCGTGGTGTGCGTGTAACTCTCGATCATCCAGAGATTTTCCTGGTTCAGCTACGCGCAATTTTTAAAGCCAGTGAAGGGTGTGAAGGATTTAAATTAGCCCTTCCCATGGTGACGACGCTGGAAGAGCTAAATGAAAGTTATCGTTTGATCAATCAAGCGTTTGACGAAGTTGAGGAAGAATTGGCTGCGATTGGAAAACGGGTTACAAAACCGCAAGTTGGTTTGATACTTGAAGTACCGGCAACTTTGTTTCAGCTGAAAAGCTTCGCCAAAAGAGTCGATTTTATTTCGGTTGGAACTAATGATCTAATTCAATATCTGATGGCTGTAGATCGCAACAACTTACGCGTAAAAAATTTGTACAGCCATTTTCAGCCTGCGATCTTACGGGTATTAAAACAAATTGCCCATGAATGTGAGCATGCGCAAATTCCGCTACAGATTTGCGGCGAGATGGCGGCTGATCCGCTGGCTTCTCTATTGTTGGTTGGTATGGGCTATAACGAACTTAGTATGAATATTGGTAGCCTCGCAAAAGTAAAACGCGCGATTTCTCGTTTTGAATTAAGCGAAATGCAACAGCTGGTGGCGGAAATCGAAGCTTTTGAAACGGAAGCCAAAGTGCGCGACCATTTGCTGAAAACAATGGAAAAAAGAGGTCTTGGTGGTTTGGTTCGTGCGGGGAATTAACTGCTATTGATGAATTAAAAACTTTCGGTAATGGCCGGGTAATAAACTGGTTAGGGAAAGCGATATGTAAATGGAATAGAAATTATCTTTTGTAAAAAAACATGGTTTAAAATTAACCGAAATTCTTTTGTTTTTTTATATGCTTGAAAAGTACACACATAAATTTTCCACAAAAATTAGCCTTTGCCACCCTGGTGTTTTTTAAATATTATTTGAATCACCTAAGCAAGAATATTTAAGTTTTGCAATCAGTCAATTTGAACTAACAGTCGAATTCACCAGGTCAGTCGGAATAAAACAATTTGAACTATTTTGTGTATTGAGTTTATCCAAATATTGTTTTTATCCGGCCATTGCAACTTAATCTGGCATTGGTTATTCTTTTTTTGGTTATAGCAATTTAATAACCAGTCAGTTCAAAATAATGACAAATTCAAAAAACAACAATAATAAGAAAATCAATAACAAAGTGCCAACCTAAAGCACTCACCATAATAACGAGAATGAAATAATCTTTAATCGTTGGAAGGAAAAAAGGAAATATTGTTCAGGGGTGTAGACCAAAAAAGGGACAGGGATAGAAGACCAGTTTAATCAACCAATCGAATGAAAGTGAGATTGAATTTTCTACGATGAAAATTCGATTTTATGGCGAGTTTTGCTTAGAAAAAAATCTCTTGATTGTTGAGCTGTTGGCCAACCTGCGCATTGAAGTCTTGAATGCTCCACTCGAACTATTTCAGTTAACTCAATATTAAGGCGTTTTTAAACGCTTTGGGCTCGCTTGCGCCAAGAAAAAATCATTGCAGTTGGTTTTCGGTCAGAGTGAGTTGCGGATTTTTTGTCTCTGGAGCCCTTGTACTTTGCGGGTTTGATAAAGAATGTCCGAATTTTGTTAGTGGATGTCCGAATATTGATAGTGGTTTGTCGGGCAAATCCTGTAGTTTAAAAATATACAAGAAACGAGATGTTTTGAAATTGAGTAGTCGGTTTAATCGGGGGATTAATATGGAGTTGCAAGGTCGCATAGTCATGCATTGTTTATCAGGTGCAGTAACTGTTTTTAGAGGGGTATTGTCATCATCGTCTTTTACGGGAAATTTCACAGCCCGTTCTGCCATCAGTGGTCGTTATGAAGTCATTCACAGGGAGAAATAAAATGATAAGGAAATTAAATTATTTATGGTTGTTGGTATTCGTTTCATTGAGTCCGGTTAGCTTTTTTGGTGCGTTGTCAGGAATACCGACTGTTTATGCGTGGGACCAGGATTGTGACTTTTTGCCGCAGGGTTGTGGACCGGTTGTTCCGCTCACTAATTTTCGCGTCGTTGATCATGATGGCACTTCGATAGCTGAAGTTCGCTGGGATTATATGGGGACTCAGCGAAACTACCTGGTCGAACGGAAAGCGTCGAGCGGAACCTGGACTCCTATCTATTTCGGCACGAGTACGCTTTATACCGACATGGATTTACCTCAGGGAACCTACCAGTATCGCGGTAAAAACTGTAACAATTTAAATGAGTGTAGTGGCTGGTCGCTGAGTGAAGAAATTTCAGTGATTGGTGCACCAACCCAACCAGCGATAAGCTATAGCGGCTCGCTCTATATCGGTGATACCTTCACATTCAAATATATTTCCGAGCCAGCCATTCTAGAATATACCGTCGAAAGAAATGGTGAAACTATTTACGTAGGCCCTTCAGAAAGTTTAGAGCAGGCTTTACCTGTGGGCAGACACGATTATCGGGTTAAGGCGCGCAACAGTGTTGGCACGACCGATTGGTCATCTAATTACATAACAGTGCGTGACA
>NZ_ML660163.1:0-204904 GCF_007004725.1 Aliikangiella coralliicola
GAACTAAACCCAACCATCGACTGTTTTAACAGCAAAGGCTAAAGACAAGATAACAAAAATGGCCAAAAATATTTGGCCAACGAATTTTATTACCTTGACTTATTAGAGGTGTCCATATATGTCTGTTAGTTTTTTGTTAGTTTTTACCGCCCCTAACAGACGGCCTGTCAGCTTTTCTTAGTTATCATCTTTTAAAGAATATTTAACGAAAGTTCTTTTCGGATAGTGTTTTTTAGCCAATTTAAACATTTTTTTTTGCATTGAATAAGTTGAGGAATATGCCGCGTCTGCAACATGATACAGCCTGTTCGTGGTATGAAAGACCGAGTACGCCAAGTGTTTTCCAACAACGTCAGCAAGAGCGTCAGGTGTCGAAAACAAACTAATATCGGGTTCCATTTGTAACTTTGGGTGAACTTGCTCTACGAGTATGTCGTGTCTCCGATTTGCATGATTAATTGCTGATCGAAATCTTTCCTCCTCAACATACAAATCGAGTAAAAAAGTTGGTTCCTTTTCAATTAAGAAATTTAATGACTTATAATCTAATGCTATATGTTCAACCGTTCCATAATTAATAGCAGGACATGTTATGAATCTAGATTTATCTTCTCGGAATTCATCAAGATTTTGCTTTAAGGTATGAAGTAAAAAAAACTGTTTTGCAATAGTAAATAAGGCAGTATTTATTGCTGTTACATGTTCTTTCTCTAATTCAGCTTCCCCTTTATCTCTATTTAGTTTAAATGCAAAATAGGCACCTATAAAAGCAGACATGATACCAATTGCTGCCTTTGTGAGATATTCCAAGTTTTTCGGAATAACCTCTTGTTCAACAGCAAGTGAAGAAAAATACCAGACGTTTAAAACTAGTAATGCAAATAGGAGACCTAAGAACTCATTTGCAAATTTCTTCATCTTGTTTATCTCCGCTAATAAACGACAACTACAAACATGCCCATAGTTTACATCTGTAGATGTGTTTTTGATTATGAATCAAAAGCACATTGGCTGCGGATAAATCTCATTTATCTCTCAAAAACCAAAGTATAACGGGCCAAGCTTATTTCACAATACACCACCAGAAACACTATGCTTACTTGCCCAGCGTTGTGATAGTTGAGTAGTTTTTTATGTAACAAGGACTAAAAGCAAAGTACTCGACAATGGAGAGTCTGATTCTCTTCAGCTCGGGCTCTAATTACCCATGAACCAGCACTTTGCTTATTGACTGTACATTCTTTATTCCCACCAGCCCCACCGAAATTAAAAATTATTTCGTTTATTCCACAATAAAAATGAATACTCGTAGTACTGGTTACTGAGTTATTGTTCCGAGCGACAGCTTCATAACTTCTTAACTTGAGATTTTTTATGTCAGTTCCATCTTGCCCGTCAAGACCATCTTTTCCTTTAAACCTTGGGTCTTCATTAAATTTTCGTAGTAATACACCCAAGAAGTTCTCGTCATTTTTTATGTCATTTCCTATTTTTTCCAGTTGAACAGTTGTAACAACTTCATCTGTCTTTGTAACTAACCAAGTTATAAAGCTAGCTATAATTGCTGCGAATACCGCAACTGCTATCTCTTTTTTCATTATATAATCCCCTCTATAATTTTTGCTCTATGTTGGTCACAAAAATAACTCAAATTTAACACTCCAGAATAAGGCTTAGAATCACGCAAAATATGGTGCTACACGGTTGTAGCATTCAGATTGTGTTAATACTTAAAAAAACAGGAAAATAATCATTTCTAGCTTCAATACGAGTAGAAAGTCTGTTACTTTGGAATCAGCAATATCGTTTATACAAGCAAGGGTCTAGATAACTTGCTGATTTTAAGTTCGCTTTGGGCTCCAACCTACAAAATCAAAAAAATGTATACACCTACGATTTCTTTTAGAAAGGTTAATGACACAAACGAACAAACCAACTCAAATAGAGATAAGCCCTCACTATAACCCAACCAAATCAGCAAAAGTCACTATTTTTAGATTTGTTAACCTATTCCACCGACTCAACAAATACCAACAGCCTCCATAAACTATTAAATAACTAAGATAAAGTTTTGAAAAAGCGTTGAAAGAGCAATGAAAATCTATTGATCAGCTTAAATATTTGTTGATCGACGTATTAAGGAAGAGATTTAAACCAAACATTACAAAAAGGGCCGGAATCCCGGCCCTAAAAAAATCCCTATTCCGCATTCCCTCGCAGAGTCACTCCCGAATAAGTCCGATAGGCTCTAACACTAATATACCAGGTTCCCGCCTGAGGATTATCAACTGAACAATTCTCAGTATTACCCGATTTATAAGGACGACATTCATAACTGCTGGTTGTCGGCTCTGCGCCGAAACGAACATACAAATCAGCATCACCAGTACCACCGAAAATACTCGCAGTTAACGAACTCATTCCCGCAGTAACATCCAACGAATAATGCTTCCAATTACCAGTACTTCCAGAAAGATCTTCATGCTCAAAACCAACACCACCCGTTGAGTCTGAATAATCTGCGACAAGTTGCACACCAGAATAATCCCTGTAAGCTCGCAACATTACATAGTAACGACCAGCCTGTGGCGAACTAAAGGTACAGTTTTCAGAATTACCATTTCTGTAGGGTCGACAGTCATAAGTACCAGTGGTTGGCTCTGCGCCAAATCTCACATATAAATCAGCATCACCGCTACCACCACTAATATCAAAAGTCAGATTGCTGGAATTAGCAGGCACATCAATAAAGAAATGCTCAACTTCACCTTGCGAACCACTCAGGTTTGTTACCGGAACCCCTTTCGACAAACCAGGATTCAGCGGATCAGTGACCTGAACACTTTGTGTTTTAGCATTGGTATTACCGTCATTATCAGTAACCGTTAGCGTCACCGAATAATTACCAGCGTTTGCATAAGTGTGGGTTGGGTTTTGAGAAGTTGACGAATTACCATCGCCAAAATCCCAACTATGGCCAGTGATCGTGCCATCAGAATCAGTACTTGAATCAGTGAAACTTACCACCAAATTATTCGCAGAGAATGAGAAGTTAGCCGTTGGATTACCATTAGGTGTTTCATTGTCACCAATTGGAATTTGCCCGCCAAAATAGCTAGAAACCTGTGGCCAGATTGCAGCGATTCTCACACCCTGGTTTTCACAACCACCGAAGTGATGAAGTGCGATAACTTTATTACTGCTGCTAGCAAGTACCGGAGAGCCCGAGCTACCACCAATAGTGTCACACATATATCCCATATCAGTATTAGTGCCACGGCCGTTTGCAAACGGAGAATCGACTCGGCATAAGCCACCGGTATTCTCGTCACTCTCAATCGACAACTCTTTAGGATTGCCTGAACCGTGTTGCGGAATATACATCAGCTCTTGCGCAGTTGCGTCACGCACATCAAGCCCAAAATATCCGAAGCTGGAAATAGAGCTAAAGTTAGTCACGCTGAATAATGTGTAGTCAAGGGTATAATCCGTTTTGAAAAGATTATCACCAGTTACAATCGTGGTTGGCTCTAAAGTGCTTCCGCCACAGGAAGTGTTTTGGTAGTTAAACCAGACTTCAGTGTTTGACAACTCAGACTGACTTTCAACACAGTGGTTGTTGGTGAACATATGATTCCCCGAACCAACCCGCCATGCAGTACAAAGACCAGAGCCATTGATCAATAGTCTGGCAACTGGACGAGAGCGTTCAAACTCAGTGGGATAAGAAGACGCCCAACATTGCACATCACGTCGCTCATTCACACCACAAGTCGAACGTGTCTCAACACTATCCCAAGTGTTCGGTTGCATCATCAGCTCAATAGTCTCAGGTGGAAAACCTTCCATAATATGATCGATAGCGACCTTGTATGGACGATTACCATTAGCACCTTTAACATACTCAATGATTGCAGTGTCACCAAGAATTGATAATGCAGAAAAGCTGGAAACACCGTCATCGCCTGCGTTGGCGTCTAGCGTGAACTTCGATGGATTTTGCCCACCATACCGGTGAACCTGAGTACCCGCTTTATTTTTAACTTCGACATAGCTTCCAGCAGGAATTTCAAATTGACTAAAGTGAACTTTAATAAAACTTGCGCCAGGTTTTCGAATAACAACTTTCTGTTTATCCTGAGCATCTAAAGCATTACTATTTAATGTTGATAACGATGCGCTATCGCTTAAGGCCGCGTTAAACTTAACGCGCGAAGCAACCGTTACCATTTGCGGTTGAAGTTCATCAACCTGTGATGCGTGACCCTTTTTAAAGGCGTTTTTGACCAGTGTTGAAGTACTAGCCGATTTTAATAATTTTAATGCCTCTGATTCAGATGCATCTTTCTGGCTAGATTGATTACCTACTGCGTTTAAACAAAACAAACTGAATAAAGCGACTAAAAATTTACCTGTAGTTTTTAGTGTTGCTGTTATTTTTTGTTTCATTTTAACCCTCCTATTTTTATATATGTGAATTTTATTTACAGTTTTTTTACTACTCCTCTTTTCCAATCTCACACTCAATAAAGCTGCCTGCACAAGGAAACTGCTTTGAACTAATCAAAAACAGCCACATCGTAAACAACCCAAATAAAGAATGAGAACAACTAGAAACTTTTTAAAATAAAATTTTCGTCAGTTGTATTTTTTATCGATACTAGAAACCAACAGAGCTTCTGGGGGTTACTCTTGTTTAGAATCCAGTTCGTTTGTTATTAACTATCTGTCGAAAATGCTTTTAAACTCTTTTTAAAATTGGTCTTCACCAAAAAGATTATTGGGAAAACCTCGTCGTGCTTTCGGTCAAAAAATTAAATTACATTGAAAAAAGGCGCTACCTCTCGGTAACGCCTTTGCCAACCAGTTAACGATTTATTCGTCAAGAAAACGCAAACTCAAAATTCCTTCTTCGTGAGGGAAGTTAAGAGGGTTGCCATCGTTATCAGGCTCAGTTGAATAAAATGCTGGTGTAATCGCATTATCAACTAACATTTGACGGACATTTTGGAAAGCAGAAAAGTCGAGCGACTGAGGATGCTTTTCCATCACTAACGCAGCTGCACCGGCAACGGCAGGAGATGCCATAGAAGTACCGCTAAGCAGCAAGTTCGCATGAGTACGATTTAGTGAGACGATAGTGTCACCTGGTGCTGCAATGGTAATTGCGCCAGATTTTTTGTCGCCCCAAGTATTAGGTCCATCACCATAGTTACTGAAGTTGGTGAAAACCGCTTCGCCAGTAGAATCATCATAGGTAGTGTAAGAGCTTACTGTGATAGTCGAGTTGAAGCCCGCAGGTGAATAACCGGCAGCGTCATCAGAACTATTACCCGCAGCAACTACAACAACCATTCCTTGATGAGCAGCGTTACAGTAT
This sequence comes from Aliikangiella coralliicola, assembly GCF_007004725.1. Classification (GTDB taxonomy): domain Bacteria; phylum Pseudomonadota; class Gammaproteobacteria; order Enterobacterales; family Kangiellaceae; genus Aliikangiella; species Aliikangiella coralliicola. Next base: position 5,381 of record NZ_ML660163.1, read on the forward strand.
GACTCAGCAACAAAGTTGTCACCGACATAACCAGTATCAGTACAATCACCTGGATCAAGTGAAGTTGGGCCACCCAAACTCAAGTTTGCCACTGCAGGCTCGCCGCGTCCCAACATATCAAATACTGCCCAGTTTAAACCGGCCAATATTGAAGAACCAGGACAACTACCCGCATAGGTACAAACCTTAACAGGGTGAACAATCGCTTCAGGTGCCATACCTAATGCATTAATCGCGTTATCGCCAGCAGCTACAGTACCGGAAACGTGAGTTCCGTGACCATTGTCATCAGAGAACGGCATTGGACATAGTTTTTTGTTTGATGGCCAGTTACAAAACTCCGGCGCATAACCTAAACCAAGATTGTCCTTAATATCTTTTTGACGAACATCAACACCTGTGTCCAATACATAAACGTGTTGATCAGCGCCACGATAAGCTGAAGAAGCAGCACCTGAATCAATCGGCCCTTGAGGAACAACTTGTGGCCAGTCGATTAGTTTTCTCTTCTTCTTGGTAGTTTTCAAATCCTTTATTTTATGTTTCTTTTTGTTGCTCTGATAAAGACCAGGATCGAAAATGGTATAAATCTCATCTTTATATACCCCTTCAACCTGACTATCATTTTGCAACGCTTCAAACTGCTCTTGTGTTACAGTCGCAGAAAAGCCGTGATAAACATTGTTATAAATGTGTTTTGGCGTAATCTTTTTATTGCTAACGAAAGATTGCACCGCTCTTTTTCTGTTTTCACCCTGCATTTGATGTAGCCGTTGAGTACTCATGCTTTGTGCATTAAGACTTCTGTTAGCACTCACAGAGAAAGGCATTTGTTCGTTTTTAAGTTTAACAATGACATCAATAGTATCGGCCGAATAAGCTATAGTGCTGGCAGAAGACAGCGCAGCAAAAACCATACTAGCAACAAGTGTTTTATTTGCTTTAAATTTCATGTTTAATATTCTCCTTGGTTAACTTATCCGATTATTTCGCGAACTTCGAAAGAACAGAGTGATTAAACATAATCTTCGTGCTCTTTGGTAATGGGATGACCATTCCATTGCTAAAGTGAAGTTTCAAATCAGTTTCAGTAAGGTTCTCAGTGTTATTAAGGATGGCCTCGATGACACTTTTAGTTGCTTTCTGATTTTTAACTACAATTTCATTAAATCCTACACCATTAGTTTTGAATCCAAGATCGAATCCGTCAACTGCATGGCTTTTTCCATCAAGCTCTATCGCATTAACCGTTAAAGTTAACTCACTCACTTTTCCGCCGTTACTGATTAATGTGGTCAGTAATTCAGAAGCACTTTTTACTGAAGACTGAAGATCCCAGTCCATGCTATCAATTTCTTGTGCAGGCGCTGTCATGGCTAAAATCAGGCCAGGCTCAATCCAGTTGCCATCATCATCAAGAGGTTGTGTTCTAAGGAAGTTATCTAAAAATCCATTGGTGTTAGGATCTTCGTCAACCGCAATCCAGTGTCTACGGAAGTCTCCGCCGGAAAACCCAGTTGCGCGATGGAAAGTATCAGCGTCTGGAATGATATCAGGGCGATGAGGTAAAGAACTTGGTACAACATTTTTGTAACTGGTAATCGTTGATTTAAATTTAAAGCTGCTTTTCATCCAGTCTCTATTACTGTATTTCACAGAATAAACATAGGTGCCGTCGTAATCACCGAAACCAGAAATAACTGCATTCAAAGAAGGAACATAGGCTTCGTGTTCCGTCTTATGTCCTGGATGGCCGGGATAGTCGGAATAACCGCAGCCAGAAGCCAAAATAACAAAAGCCAAAGCAAATATTTTGACTAATTTTTTTTTCATTCTTGACATTATCAATCTCCTATCGAAATACTTACCTTGAACAGAAAGTTCAAGATACATTCCTCACATTGCAAATTGTGTTAAAGAAAAGACCGCACCGAAGCTCAAATTAAAAGCGACTAATTAAAACTGCGACATGGCATCAGTTCCATACAGAATTGTCGAGAAGTGAATAGCTGAAACTGCGAGTTTGCTAACTGCGAACACAACTAATACCGACTTGGAACGCTAAAAAAATTAGCACAGAGTTTTACTTGTAGCTAGGTAATATTCACATTAGATTAGATGAAACTAATTTAGAAAGATGAAGCCAATCTAAAAAAATAAAAGATCACATGACAACAACATCCAAAAATGATACAAATAACTTTCGTGCTTCAAATCACCAATCTCCAATGGAGATAAGACTCTTCAAAACAATTATAAAATCTCTTTTTTATATCGCGACTTTAGGTTTTGCTTTAGCAACAAAACTATACGCGAACACTCATTTTAATAATCAGAAAAATGAATTCTGTTCATCGATAATTAAGAAATGCATTCCAATAGACTCGCTTATTAGAAAAAAAGCAAACACTCACATTGAAAAGACAAACACTCAGCAATGGTATGTAGAATTTGATCAAGAGATTAATCAAAATTCTCTTCAAGAGATTTTTGAAAATCATCATCTAAGTAAAGTTGAAGCTCGGCAACTTGTACAAAGATTGGCATTACAACTTAATAAAAATTCTGTGAATAATTACATCAATAAAAAACTTTTAGAAAAAAAACGGTCAATAAAAAGCATTAAATATATTGCGTTGAACAACTCGGCGATTTTTAGTTTTACAAAAATTGGCAACGCCCTTTCTGGTAATAATCTCGAAAACAATATCAGTACACATGACACAAAAATAAATGCGGACGGTCAGCAAAAGTCTCCCGCGCTGACCATAGCTGTAATCGATTCAGGGGTTAGCACAAAGCATGAGCAATTAAACTCAATTTCAATCACTCAATTTAACCCTTTGGACAATGATTACTCGATAAAAGACACAGGGTTAGGACACGGAACTGGAATTTTAAGCTTGCTAGCGGCTAAAGGCGTTAATGGACAACAACCTGGCTTATTGCCTGACGCGAATTACCTATCATGTAACGGCTTGCCTGGCGGTAAATATAAATTTTTGACTACTTTACAATGTATGAACTGGATTTTTCTACAACCAAAAGTAGACGTGCTTGTGAACGCCTGGCTCGCCTCAACACCTGGCTGCAAAAACGAATGGAACTACCCAATTCAAGTTTTGTGGTTGGCCAATACCGTTCCAGTATTTGCGGTAGGAAATTATGGAAAATCTCAGGAAACAAATTATTCTCCTGCGAACTTGAATCCTTTTGGAAACTCAGTCCCGCTATTATCGGTGGGTGCTATTGAAGAAAACGGCCGGCGACTAGAAACATCCAGCTTTGGCCTTAGCCAATGCGCTGAAAATCGAACATTGCCAACAATTATGGCGCCTGGTAAAGACCTTACAGTCGCCGTTCCTTTTACGCCAACCAGTTATCAGCGTGTTAATGGAACTTCATATGCCGTAGCTTTTGTGGGTGCAGCAATCGCACGACTATTAATGATGTTTCCAGAGATCTCCAATGAAAAAATTACAAACTCACTTTTAGAGACCGCTGACGACTTAGGAGAACCTGGAGTTGACTCGCACTATGGGCATGGAAAGTTTGATCTTAGTCGTACAATAAGTAAATTACGAGCAGAAAAAAAGTAGCTCATTCCTCAAACCGACATAAGCTCTTTCATTGGATTTTTCTCGCACTTTCCAGTGTTTCTTCGAAGCATTCTGTTCTCCATTTTTCAGTAATAACTGTAAATACCTAGTACGTAGAACTACGTAGAAATATTACTTACACGGGGTATTTCAACGGATTTCAATCGGCTTTCCAATTCTCTACTATTAAGGTCAACGCGCTTATCGGTAACAAAGTGGTAGGCATTATGGCGAAGGAAAGTAAGATGAAAGACAATGCCAAAAAACCGAGTCTATTTGTATTTTCTGGCGAAAAGGAATCGAATAAATCCGACAATCATTCCACTCACCAGCTAAAAAAAGAACCCTGGAAAGTGATGATTATCGATGACGATGAACTCGTTCACCAACTCACTCACCTGGTGTTAGAAAACTTTCAATTTAATGGTGCGCCACTTACTTTTATCGACGGTTATTCTGCTAAAGAAGCCAAGCAGCTGATCAAAAAACATCCTGACACAGCAGTTCTACTACTCGATGTAGTGATGGAAAATGACGAAGCAGGATTTGATGTCGTCGACTTCGTCAGAAAAAAGCTTGGCAATCGATTTGTCAGAATTATTCTACGAACTGGACAACCGGGGCAATTTCCCGAAAATAAAATAATTTCAGATTACGATATCAATGATTACAAGGATAAAACAGAGTTAACATCGGAACGACTAAACACTACGCTCATTACCGCTTTAAGATCGTATCAAGACTTGCAAACTATTGAGACATTGGTCGGTTCCAAAAATTATCTGGAAAAAAGAGTTGAGGAACGAACTCGAAAAATCATGGCGATTAACAAGGACTTAAAAAAGGCCGTTTATTTTCACGAAAAAACCAATCGCGACTTAGCCATCAGTCAGGACCGACTAGCCGAAGCTCAGAAAATTGCCAAGATAGGCCACTGGGAATGGCGTCCGGCTCAGGGTGAACTATTCTGGTCAGCTCAATCGTTAGAAATATTTTCGGTGAAAACACCACCGGAAAAAACCAATATAAAACACATATTCAGAGTAATTCCCGAAGATGCAAGGGCACAAATAAAAGCAGCCTTAAGACGGTTGTCGAGCGGTAAAAAAAGCTATGAGTTTGAACATGAAATAATTTGTCCAAACGGCGGAAAGAAAATAATAAAGCAACGGGGTAAAATTGAGTTATCTGCTGATAAGCAGGTAAAAAAACTCACCGGGACGGTACAGGACATCACCGAAACAACGCTTGCCGATGAACAGATGAGAAAGCTGTCAGGCGCGATAAAGCAAATTGCAGAAGCTGTGATTATTTGTGACAAAAAAGGAACGATTGAGTACGTTAACCCCTCCTTTTCCAAAATGACTGGATATAACGAAGAAGAAGTAATCAATCAAAATATAGTTCTGCTCAAATCTGATAAGCAAAGCGACGGCTTTTATAGACGCATGTGGAGAACCATTCGAAGAGGAGATGTGTTCAGCAATGTGATGATCAGCAGGAAAAAAGATGGAAGTTATTTCTACGAAGAGAAAACAATTACGCCGCAGGTAAATGCAGAAGGAAAAATTACGCATTTCATCTCAACAGGCAAGGACATTTCTGAACGAATGGAGGCAATGGAAAAGCTTCAATATCTGGCTCACAATGACACACTCACCGATTTGCCTAACAGGACTTTATTTAGAGACCGCCTTAACCAAGCTATTACGAGACTAGAATGGCAACAAAGAATAATTGCTGTTCTATTTTTAGATGTCGACCGTTTCAAGATCATCAATGATTCGTTGGGGCATGATACCGGTGATAATCTTCTGCGCGAAATTTCGCGGCGCCTCGAACAAAACGTTAGGTCCGGAGATACTGTGTCGCGTCTTGGTGGTGACGAGTTCGCGATACTCTTAAGCGACATTAGCCGGAGAACAGATATTGCACCAATCGCAGAAAAGCTACTTGATAACCTGAGCAAACCCTACTACATCGGCGAGCAAGAACTGTTCGTGACTATCAGCATTGGCATAAGCACTTCGCCACAGGATGGTGAGGATGTTAATACGCTTATCAAAAAAGCAGACGTCGCTATGTACCAGGCTAAATCAAAAGGAAAAAATAATTATCAATTTTATACCGACAAGGATGAGAAAAAAGCAAAAAGAAGGCTCACGATGGAAGTTGGTTTGCGGAGGGCGCTGGAAAAAGAGCAATTCTTTTTGTGTTATCAACCTCAAGTCGATATTGCAACCAATAAGGTGACCGGTGTCGAGTCACTGTTACGTTGGAGGGACGATCAGGCAAATATAGTATCGCCATTTGAATTCATTCCTGTGTTAGAAGATACCGGAATGATTACAGGAGTTGGAGAGTGGGTTATCCGAGAATCCTGCAGGCAGGGAGTCGCCTGGGAAGCTGAAAACCTGAATTTAAAAGTCGCCGTTAATATTTCAATTCGACAACTTCAAGTTCCCGGTTTTGTCAAACAGATAGAAACTGTCTTGAATGAAACCGGATTTTCCGCTAACAAACTGGAATTAGAACTGACTGAAAACTTATTGATCGAGCACATCAAAGATACCTCAAATACATTTCACGAATTGCACGATCTGGGTATTAAGCTGTCAATTGACGACTTCGGCACAGGCTATTCCTCAATGAATTACTTAAAAAGATTGCCTTTTGATACGCTTAAAATAGATCGGGCATTTATCAAAGATATTATGAATGATCAAGATGATGCAGCTATTGCTAACGCGATAATTACCCTGGCTCATTCAATGGACATGGAAGTCGTTGCGGAAGGTGTCGAATCTTCGCCACAACTCGGATATCTAAAACAGCGACATTGTGATATCTACCAAGGCTTCTTATGCAGCCCTCCCGTTAACCATCATTTGATTAGCGATTTGATTGCTAATTACCCCACTAGCTTGATTGATAGCCATTCCCACTCTGTTTCATGAGGTGAAAAGCGATGACGATTAACTACAACTTCAAAGTTAGCCTGTTGGTTTGGGCTTCGATATTCGTTTTAATTGGATGCTCCGACTCGAACCAACAAATCGTTGAAGCCGAAAAGAAAGTTATAAGAGTTGCCGTTGAACCTAGTCACAGTGGAGTCAAAACTAGAATAAAGTTCGATCAACTACTTGATTATCTCGAACTGAAAACTGACGCCAGGTTCGAGCTTGTGAAGGTCAATTCTTATACCGAGCTTATCGACCTATTTGTTCAAAAGAAGATTGATCTGGGTTATTTTGGTGGCGTGTCTTTTGTCATTGTCAATGAAAGAGCTGGCGCCATTCCACTGGTGTCCAGAGATATTGATACCAGATTCACCAGTACCTTTATCATTAATAAAAAAAGTAATATTAATAGTCTGCTTGACTTAAAGGAAAAGTCCTTTAGTTTTGGTTCAAGATTATCGACTTCCGGGCATTTTATGCCCAGGTTTTTTCTCAATCAAAAAGGGCTTAATCCAGAAGCTCACTTCGATAAAATTATCTATTCAGGAACCCATGATAAAACAGCACTTCTTGTACAAGATGGCACCGTCGATGCCGGCGTATTAAACTCAAAGACTGTCGAAAGAATGCTGAGCAATGGTGATATAGACACAGACAAAGTAGCCATTCTTTGGAAAACCCCGCGCTTCTTTGCTCATGTTTGGGCGATTCAACCTGAATTTGACGAGAAACAAAAAGCGATGATTGAAGATGCTTTTCTTGAGCTCTCACTATATCAAGAAAGGCAGCAAAGTATATTAAAATCAATGGACGCGAAATACTTTATTCCCATCAGCAATCACGACTTTGACTCTCTAAAAAAAGTCATGAATGGTTTTAACAGATAGAACGGAAAGGATCTGTTTAATGAGGGCAGTACTACAAAAGGAAAAAATCGTCAAAAGCGTCTACCTTTTGATTTTTCTACTGGCAATTTTTGGTCTCTCTGTGGCAGCCCTCATTCTACTTTTTGACAATATTGATAGAAAAGCAGAGACAAAAATAGCGGAATATCACATAGCTACAGAGCTTTACGCTAGAAGTTTAGTCGAGATTATTGTCAACGCAAAAGCTGATACGCTTTCATCTCATCATGACGAAAAAAAACATTCTAGTCTCAAACCCACACATTTTGGCTCGATAGAAAAGTTAGAAAATATTCAATACGAAATAAAGAAAGTAGTAAACTTGATAAGTTTGACTAACAGAAAGTTTAATGACCCAGCTTTCTCTCCTGCCACCTCGAGATTAAAGGAAAGTTATTTACGCTTTGAAAAAAATTTTAAAGTGATGGCGAAATCAAACTCAAAAAAGATAGTCCCACTTTTTGAAGAGTTGTTGAATAGGTCTGAGCAATTAATGAAACTTCACAAGCGCTCCTACAGAGCACTTTTAGAGAAAAAAAGAAAAGAAAATTACAATGAAACCAATATACTATTAGTAATAGTTTTATCCCTTTCTGTTGTTCTACTTCTTGTTGTCAGGATAATCCTGAAGCAAATTTATTCTTCCCTGGAAGAGAAAGTTAGCGCCAGAGAAGCCATGGAGAACTTGAATGCCAACCTGGAGCGAATCGTCGAAATAAGGACCAGAGAGCTTAAAGACACCAATTGTGAACTAAAAAAAACCATAACCAATTTGGAGAAAACTCAGGAGCAACTGATTGAGTCGGAAAAAATGGCGTCACTCGGCAACCTGGTTGCTGGTATCGCCCATGAAGTCAATACACCTCTTGGCGTTGGTGTAACCGCAATTACATTTTTGCAGCATGAATGTAAAAATCTAGCGACTTTTTATCAGCAAGGGAAATTGACGGAAACCGCTTTTAAAAACTTTATTAGTACATCCTCTGAGTCTTGTACAATGTTGAAGTCAAACCTTGATAGAGCGGTCGATTTGGTTAAAAGTTTTAAACAAGTGGCCGTAGATAGAACTCATGAAGACTTTCGCCAGATAAATATGAAAAGCTATATTGACCAGGTCCTTCAGAGCTTGCATCCAAAGTTAAGAAAAACCTCACACGAAGTTAACCTAATATGCCCCTCAAACTTAGAGTGTTCGACCAATCCCGGCGCACTTTCACAAATATTAACCAACCTGATTATCAATTCTTTAATACACGGCTTCGAAAATATTGATTGTGGAAAAATCACTATCGATGTATCTAAGTCTGGCGATAGAGTCGAAATAATGTATAAAGACAACGGTTCAGGGGTTCCGGCCCACGCTCGGAAAAAGATATTTGAACCATTTTTCACGACCCGCCGAGGAAAAGGCGGTAGTGGTTTAGGTATGCACATTGTATACAACTTAGTGACTCAATCTCTTGACGGAACAATAAAGCTGGATAAAGAAGAGGCATATGGCGCTGTTTTTAAAATAGATTTTCCCATACATCACAATTAAAAGTTGCCAACAGATAACACCGGCAACATCAAGTTGTCGTGATAAGATAGAATAAGATAGAATATTAATGAGATTTTCTATAGTAACAAGAAAGTCAAAATATTTTAACGATTGCTAAAATCATTTCATTTTTTTGACTGCCTAGATTTATACACTATAGTATATATTGAGTATAAAGGATTAACCTTTCCTTTTGGATTGTTTCAGGAAGTAAAAAATGAAGGATTTGTCTATATATATTATCGACGATGAACAAACACACGCGGACTATACCAAGTTATTGGTAGACTCACTAAACTACCCCACAGAAATTTATCTCAGTGCATTAGAGTTCCTAAAAAACTATGATAGCCTTCACCCTTCAGTGGTGATTTCAGACGTCATAATGCCCGATCTCACCGGTCTTGAATTATTGGATAAAATGAAGGATTGGGAGTATCTCCCCTCGGTAGTATTTCTGACAGGATTTGCCAATGTGTCAATGGTAAAAAAAGCACTCAAACAAGGCGCTTATGACTTTGTTGAAAAACCGATTGACGCAGAAAGTTTTATTAAGATTTTGCACAATGCCATTGAGCATGCAAGCAATCAGTATCAACAATACTCCGAACTTTTAGAACTTAACAGAAAAATTGGGTTGTTGACTGAGCGAGAAAAACAAATTTTTGATCTTTTGTTAAGTGGCGTAACCAATAAAGAAATAGAAAGTCAGCTTTTTATCAGCAAGCGAACCATTGAGACTCACCGGCTTAATATACTACATAAATTTGATGCGGCAAATCTCACAGAGCTAATGAGTCAGTTTATCAAACACAACAAAGCTATATGACTACGTATTTTTACTGATATCGATAACAAATGTCAGGTAGTTTTACCAATTTCATTCACAAGCGGAATTAGGCATACTAACAACATCGAGAAAGAGATTAAACCGACTAACAATAATAAGCTAAATATTTTGTAAGGAAGTAAAACGAGCTAATCACTGAGAAAACTGGTTATTTTGTCTGTTAGTTACAAACCACGACACAAGAACTGTTACCATGAATGGCTAGGTATTCTAATGAAAAGTGTGTTACTTAAAAATCCTGAGTACGCCGACAAACTGGCAAAAATCAGGCGCCAATTTAAGACAGGGCTTATCGAAAAAGAAATTCGGCTAAACAAACTCAAGTCTAAACTTCATATTCACAATAAAAGCGAGATGCAAGAAGTTCTTCTTGAGATAAAAACAATTGCTCATAATATTGTTGGGATCGCAAATAACGTAGGCTATGGCGATATCGGTAAGTCAGCAAAAAAGTTACAAACTTGCTGTGTTTATTTTTTGCAAAACTACGAAGAGTTTAATCCAGTTAACTATGAAGAACTGAGGATCCCTCTTAATCAGTTAATCGTCGCAATCAACGCCAGTGACTAAAGGTAAAACACGACAGCTATTGCTTTTAGGGATTAATCGATAAACAAAAACAACAGGGATAAATAAAATATAATAATGCCTTTCAAAATAGGCGGTGAAGTTGACATCACCGCCATTTTTTCAGATTATTGCCCATCAATTCTACTTAACTTGAATTCTGGATAATAACTCAAGTTACTTATCAATCTTGTTGTGCTCGACTTACCGGTTTTCGACCGGTTCCAAATTCAACCGCCCAATACCCCTCATCATTTTTCGTTTTAGCATCAGCGAAGTTCTGTAAGCTCATCGCAACTTGCAACGAAAAGTCAGTGGAAAAAGCTCTTGGGTCAGACGAAGTAGCAGCCGGAATATTAATGAAATACTTCATCCAGGCAGCATTGCCGCCATTAGGCGGAGGCGCGAAACCATTAGCAATGGTCGCATCAGGCGGTACTAAAGGCGTTATTGCCGGAAATTGCGATGCAGTGTGACAGGACATGCACGACGAAGTATTAAGATCAGCTGGTCCGTTCAAACGCATTCCCCAACCTAAATGCTGCGGCGGTAAATCAGGCGAGGGATTAATCACAGTTTGCTTGAGCTTAGGATTTGTCTTGGTTTTTGTATAGGGATAAGCATTGATAATATTATCGGTTACATCGGGATCATCACCCCATTGCAACCCTAGCGGAACCAGGTTTTTAAACCGACACTTAGTGTCTTTTTCTTTGTCTTTGCAGTGACGCTTATTGAGCTTACCGTTATAGGCATAGGTTCCTAGCACCCACCCCATCCATTTATCCGCCCGCTTATCTCTGACCATAATATCCATTTGTAATAGTCTTAAATACCGAACAGCTCGTGTTGGAGAATTCCAACTTTCGGTGATGTAGCCTTGCCATTGAATGGGATTTTCTAAATAGGGAACGCTGTTATCATCCGGTTGAACATCCGCGAATAACAATTTGCAAAAAATGGTACCTTCTGGAAATCCACCGCCATAACGATGATCGGTCGCGCCGGGGTCTGGGTTATTTTTATCCTTCCACATTTTACCCATGGTATAACCGGCATATTCATTAATAAGTGTAATCGCATATATTTGATAATTATTGGTTTGCGTATGATGCAATTGATAGGAACCAACCGGCGCTTCTTTAATTAAGCCATGAAAACCTTCGGTTCCACCGTTAGGTGGAAAAGTCGGAGAACTGGGGTGCAACCAGGGAATGTGATACCAGTTGCGTTGCTTATTCTTATGGGGGTTCCATTCGGGAATATTACCAGCGAAGCAATATTGCTTAACGCTATCCATATACTTTTCCCAATCTTTGACAAAATCGATTTTCAAAGCTTTCGGCAAACTACTCCGCTTGGGCAGCTTTCGAGGATAGTTTGTTTTTAATTTGAACACAGGATGATCCGAATACATTTCTTCATAGTCAGCAACAGAAACCATGTAGCCAAAATCTGGAAAGCTCGAAAAGTCACGCGGTTTGACCAAAGGGTTTTGAGGTTTCTTCTGCGCATGACTGTGACCGCTAAGCATCGCAAAAACGAGTACGGTGATAGATATACTGGAGATTATTTTATTGAACATATTAAGTTCCTTCTTGATAGTAAAAATGATGGTTAATCATGTCGACTAAACAGCAGTTAACGCTTGGTAAAATGCCGATGATAAGCACGGTGCAAATAATCATGGAGCATTTCATTTTTATTTCTTTTTATACCTGAAACTTTTTCCAAAACTTCCGCAGCATTAGTTTGTAAGTCGTTATCTTGTTGCGGATCTTTTAATCCTTTCGGTAAAGGCAATGGCGTCACCTTAGGAAAGTCACGACGCGCGCGTTTAAGTGTTAGCAAACAACTCAAATCGGGCGCATGCTTATCTCTCATTGTCAGGTATCCCGGTAAATCAAAACAATGTCGAACAGTCGCAATAATTGAGGTGTGATCGAAAGGAACATATCCAGATGGACGGCCAATTGTTCCAGCTTTTACCCAGGGAGAAATGACAACTGCGGGAACCCGAACACCAAATCGGTTAAACAAAAAACCATCTTGCCCGGGCTTGCCCGGATATCCGTCTGGCGGCTCGGCGTTTCCAGGCGCAACATGGTCATAACAACCACCGTGTTCATCGTAAGTAATCACGAAAAGCGTCTCTTTCCAGGCCGGAGATTTGATGATTGCATTGTAAACTTTCGCCATCAAATGCTCACCCGGCCGGATATCCTGAGACGGATGCTGGTCGTTTTGCAGTGGCCCGGAAAACTGCGGCTCTAAAAAGGAATAACTGGGTAACTTCCCACTTTTACAAGCTTTGATAAATTTAGAAATAGGCTGGAAGTTTTTCTTGAATTTTGGATCATGCAGTTGAGTCATAATCGTTTGTGTTAGTGAAAATGGCTTACCATCTTTTTCTCCACCATAAACCATCCAGCTCAGCTCTTTTCTACCACCATCGATCTCATCTTGAATGAGCTGGTAAATTGTTTTCGCGTCACATTGCGCAGTTGGTTTGTTGTTAACAAATCCCGTTGACGTGGCTGCGTGAACAAAATCTCGATTTGGTAATGTCTGGCTAGGAACCGAGCAATGCCAATGATCACAGACGGCAAACTTTTTCGCTAATGTACTAAGCACCGGTGTTTGCTCCGGTGTGTAACAAGCCATGATATTTCTAGGATCAGTCGGCGTATCGCCGAAAGAATAAGCACCATACAACATTGCATTCGCATAGTTATTAACAAATCCTGTATTCACCGGAGTTGGTGGATAAAGTTGCCCGATTTCGTAATGTTGGAACAATTGATGATTGGTGTCTCTGAACCCTTCTCCCGGATCAGGATTGGGAAAACAAAAATCTTCGTCGTATTTTTTTTCTTTTAGCTTTCTCGGCCCATACCTGGGAGCTTCGCCATTTTTTCGAACGTATACTTGCTCGATAAATGGCATGCCGTCGGAATCAATATTATTGAGCGGATTCCAGTAATTATCGCGCAGCCCCTCAAAATATTGATCATGGGGCGGTTTCTGTTCATCGTACAACCAGCCTAACATGTTATCGAACGACCGGTTTTCCATCATTAACACAACAATGTGTTTGATTTTCTTTAGCGCTTTTCGATTCGGTTTTAAATATTGATTGGTCATAGCTCCCTCTATCAGTTGTTAACACACCCAAGTAAAGTCTGCGATACGATTTTTATAAGGTGCGGTTTTCATAAACTAGATAGTCGGAAAGTAATCACAAATCTGCCTGCTCATTAACTTCGCCGACTATCGTTTCGTTAAACCGTTTAGTTACTTTTCAGAAAGATCAACCGCGCAAGCTTTTGAAACTTCCTGCACTGTCGCCGGCGCGTCCATTTTGAAAATACCATCCAAACCACGTTCAACCCGTGAAGCTCGCACTGCTGCTTTAATTGCCAGAAACACGCTGGCAGCTAACACCAGAGGTGGCTCACCAACCTCTTTCGCCGAGAGTAAATCGTTGGGGTTTTCCGGTACATTCGCAGCTTTATCACGCGGAAATAGATGGACGTTCAGTTCTAAAGGAATATTAGTCGTGGCCGGTGGTTTGTAACGCCAGGTGTTCACTGTATTGAGTCTGCCTTTTTCATCACCGTCAGGTTCAAACACTAATTTTTCTGTCATCACATAACCGACACCTTGAATAAAAGCGCCTTCAACTTGTCCAATATCGAGTGCGGGGTTTAAGCTCCAGCCCATGTCGTACATTAAGTCAGAGCGAATAATTTTAACTTCGCCAGTAAGAATATCGACTTCCACTTCCGAGCAAGCAGCTGAATAAGTAAAGCCGCAGAATGAATCAACTTCACCACCAATGGGTTGACCGGCTAATTCAATTCCAGGTATTGGTTTTTGCTCTGATTCTGGTTTAAAAATCATTGCAGGTACGCCAGTTGTTCCGCCGGGAACTCGGGCGTTGAAGCTTTCCACCAAACTCACTCGCTCGCGATAGGCAAGAGCAACCAGGTTTTGCCAGATAATATTATTACCAGTCGATGCTTTTGCAGCCCAACCTTTTTCGCCATAATTCCAAAAATCGACACCGTTTTCTCGACACCACTGATCGCCTTTTTCTTTAAGCATCATGTGGCCAAATTCTAATAAACGACCTCGCAATCTTTCACAAGTTTGTTTAACTGCCAAACCGTTATAGGCGGTACCGGTTGAACCACCGGTGCTTGTTGGGTTAGGGATCACATCGGTCTTAGCAAATTGAATTTGGATCAAGTCCATAGGCACATTCAAAATATAAGCAGCAATTTGCTCAATTTTGGTGACCATGCCTTGGCCCATATCAACACCGCCCTGGTTGATAATGATTGAGCCGTCACCGGAATAAACAGAAATCAACGCGCTAGCTTGCTCCAGTTGGACCAGGTTATAGCCAGATCCGTACTTCACCGGAATCATATAAATTCCACGCTTTTTCCACTTGTTAAGCTTATTAAATTTTTCGATCTCTTTTTTGCGGCTATCGATTTCGCTGACTTGTTTTAAGTACTGCCAAACTTCTCGAATATAACAATAACTCAACGCCTGACCGAAGGGAGTCACATCACCTCGCTGGTAAAGATTTTTCTCCCTCACATCATTCGGATCCATGCCAATAGAAAACGCCGCGTCATCAATCGCATTTTCTGTAATTATTTTTCCCTGAATATCACCAAACGATCGCATTGCCGTGTTGGGCGCGGTATTGGTTCTGCAAACGTCGAGCGTGCTTTGGAAGTTTTCCACCATATAGGCATTATCAACGCGTAGCTGGAGGCAATTGGAAACGATAAAAGAGCAATCATAAAAAGCGCCACCATCACCGTAAAAATTGAAATCCATCCCGCGTATAATCCCTTTGTTTTCAGGGTTTGTTTCCCCGGAATCAATCGCAATCTGATACTGTCCATAATAGGGATGTCGCTTACCGATCATGCTTGTGTCATTATCTCTCGGCATAACCAACCTAACAGGTTTCTGCATGGTTTTCGCAGCCACAGCTGACGCGCCAATTACAAATTTTGCCGGCTCGGTTTTTCCACCATAACCACCACCTAACTGTCGCACAGCGATCTCAACTTGATTGTGTTCAACACCTAGAACAGAAGCCGCGGTCTGGTGCATTCCCATCGGACTCTGTGACGATGGATGGAATGTTAGTCTTTCTGCTTCATTAGGCATTGCAACGCAAGATTGAGTCTCCATATAAAAGTGAACCTGTCCGCCACTTGCCTGGGTGTTTTCAACTACAACACAAGAAACACCATCAACATCTGCAGTGCGGCGTTCAATTGATTTATCTAATGGCTTTTTGTTTTTCGTCCAACTTAAATCACTATTGTGACGAATTATTTTCCATATATGGGTCACATAAGAAGCAGACTTGGGGCCATCTGGAAAAATGCTGCCACGAGCAATGGCATCGTCTAATCCAAGTACTGGCTCTCGCCAGGCTTTCGGCCAATCAACTGGTTCATAGTGAATGCAGTGTTCGGTAATAAATTCAGCGATTAAATTCGCTTCAGTTTCTTCCTTTGCAACAGCCAAAGCAATTGATTGACCAACGTAACTCACTATTTTTTCGGCAAAAATAGGTTGGTCTCCACCAATCCCCTGGTAATTAAGGCCGCCAGTCGGAACATCTTTGTAAGTGATCAAACGAGTAAACTCGGGAAACTTCTTTGTTAACAGTGCACTTAATTTTCTTGCCGATATCGGATGCTCTTTGGTATCAGGATTTCTAAAACAATAATTAGCTAACGCTCTTTCGCTCTGAACAAAAGACGCATTAACAGCCGTCGGCGGCACTTCCATTTCGTGGGTGTATCTGACCTGTCCAGAAGTTTGGTATAGCGCCATTAATTTTATATAAGGCTGTGACACCGGTGCTTTGTAAGCCTGATTTTTGTAATACTGTCGCCCATCGCTAACAGGCCAGTTGCCCCAGGTAATTTCTCCCGCAGAACGTACAGCCGGCGGTACTGATTTTTCATCTTTTTGTAATAAGGCTGTGACATATAACTTATAGACAAACCCAACAGCAAGTTCCACTCGATATTGATCACTGAATCCCTCGTATTCGACACCTCGCATTCGTGGTGCCCACTCTTCCAGTGTTTCAGCGACTTCTTTAGCTAAGACCTCACCGACTTTCGAATAATTTTTTAATGACAACTTTCTGCCAATAATAATTTCTTCGGTTTTACGCGCTCGCCACGGAAATGGGGCAATAGCGCCAAAGGTCAGGTTAACGCTTTCGACTTTTAAGTCAGAGGAGAGTTTTAGTCGCGAAGTACTATTGACAATGCTATGTGCATTAATATCACGTAGCGCAACTTTTTGCGCCAGAATAACTTCATCTTTGTCATCAAGTGGAATGTCGTATGATAGTAAAAGAATTTGACTGGCAAGCTTTTGATCTTTGCGCACCGCTTCTATCAATAGCTCAACCGTTTTTTCCTTGGTGTCACCGTTTTCCAGGTTCACATAGCGAATGCTAGCATTTAAAGCTGATAAAACTGTGAATAAATCTGAGGGAAAAGGCTCGCCCGTACCTTTTTTAATATGTTTAAGCACGAGCATCGAATTTCCAGCGAGGGACGCCGCGTTCCTCACGATAGTTCCGGCAGTTCGGTGTGCCATAAATTGTAAGGCACCGGCGGCAGTGGTTTGAGAAAGATCTCGTTTTTTTATAAATTTATCAAGATACTCAAGAAAATCAGTATAAGTTGTACCGGCTCCAACCTTTAACCAATTGTCATTCGACTCAATTCCATATAACTCTCGAATCCGGCTGATGTTAACCAGTACTTTTGTTTCCAGAAAGTCTTGCGTATAAACGCCGAAGGATGTATTTGCATGAATCAGGTAAATATCGTCAAACGAATATTTTTGATAAATTCCAAGTAACTCGCAGATGTTATCAGGCGTTAGCCATATCTGCTGTTCTCCGTGTAAATTAACTCCCTCGGTATTCCGTTTCGCCGCTTTAGGAAAAGGAATTTCAACTTCTGTACCGACACACTGAGCATCCACCTGATCGTCAGTCAGACACTTCATCCTGTGCTTTTCATCTTCTTTGCTCCAATCAACGGCAAAGGTTTTCATCGCTGTCAGAATCGGTCGATAACCAGTACAACGGCATATATTGCCATCAAACGCTTCTTCGATCTGCTTCTTGGTCGGCTTAGGGTTATTCACCAAAAAAGCAGACATGTTCATCACAAATCCGGTGGAGCAATAACCACATTGAGTCCCATTATTCACTGCCAGTTTATAGGCAACAGGATTAATACTCTTATCAAAACAGAACTTTTTGACAGCTTTATCTTGCCCCTTAGTATCAATTGCGCTTTTACGGAGTTTCTGTGCGGCTTTTTCTGATAGTTTTATTTCCTTAGAATCCCGAAGGTTAAATGGCGTGCCGCCTCGGGTTGGAGCTAACACATGTTTAGGATACTCTGGAGGTAGTCGTTTTACGCCACTGGTGCCTTCAACAGTTGTAATCACCAGTCCTTGTAATGAACAAACAGCTCTCAAACAAGAATTAATCGAACGATGCTCTACTTGATTAGTTTTGTCATTCCAATTAGATAAAATAACGGTACACGCACCACAACCACCTTGTCCGCACCCTTTTTTCGCACCACTGAGACTAATATCCGGAGAGCGCAGAAAATCAATAAGCAACAGATCTGGTGGAGGGCTTTTAACATTGATTAATTCACCATTAAGAAAAAAGCTAACATCATCGGACATAACCTAATCTCCTTCTAGTTATTGTAAATCTTCCGTTTTATCGCTGAACGACTACCGACACTTTAGAAGTTTAATCTTTGCTAACGAATTATTTGTAAGAACTAACAATAAGAATAAATACTTAGAACTAACTTGGGGGCATGGTAGTTACAATAAGCAAACATAAGACTTACCCACGCTCACTTATTTTAATAATGTGATCAATTAAAACCCTACACATCGCTGGTTTTAATGATGATCTGCTTAATACAGAGATGAAATATTATCGATTCTTTAAATATCTACCTTTCCAAAATGACGCCCACCCATATCCTATTCTCAGCAAGTATAGATAATAAAAAACGGTTTTACCGCTAACGGAGGAGTTAAAATCAATTTTATTACGAGAAGAGATAGTTATCTCAGGGAACTTAGGTTATTTGTAGACTTTGAGGTTTAGTGAGCACGGTAGGTTGGGTTGACGAAGGAAACCCAAAAGCAACCTCAATATCTTTAAAGTAGTCAACAATTTGAAAACCAACATAAAAGCTTTAGTCATTAAAATTAGCCTTCAAACTTTTAAGATTTCGTTTTAACTTCAAGCTTAGTTGTTGGGTTTCCTTCGTCAACCCAACCTACGGTCTTAAACGATAAGCCTCTCACAAATTTTGCTGATGGTTTCTCTATAAATCGATAGGATACATAGGCAACTAATAGACTCACTAAAACGAATACTACAAGCTTCAATTCAATTGGTACATTCAATTTATTCACCAGAGGTAATAATGGCATATGCAGTAAATATAATGAAAAAGAAATCTTCCCAAGAAAGTCACCGAGCCTATTAGAGAGTAAAACATTATTATCGGGAACTAAAAACAGAATACAAAAGAACACCGTTGACATCACAAAAAGCACTTCATAACTTAACCACATTCTATGTTTCGCATCCGATGTTACCGGAGAAAATTGCGGATATAATATGGGAATCAATACAAGCGCCAGGATAAACCAGTTTTTTCTAAGATATTCAGGGACTTTAAGTGACTTATAATGCATCCCCAACAAAACTCCAATAAAGAAGTATGGCAAGCTTCTAAAAAGGTGAAAGTCATAATGCAATCCGTGGAAGTCACCATGTGGCCGAGGAAAGTTGGTTAAAAATAGTAAAATAAGCGATGCGATAACTACCACATAAGTATATCCTGGTCTCCAGGCACCTAAATACCAAAACACTAAAAATATTGCGTAAAAATGAATTTCCGGCGCTATCGTCCATAAAACACTTTCGCCATCAAGAAAAATTAAATGAGATATTAGTTTTTGCCAATCGGATATTTCGTATAAAACTTCATGTCCAAGGTAATTTGATAAATAAGAAACAAAAACAACCAACAAATATAACGGCAATACTCTTCCACTTCTCGCAAGGATGTATTGCTTAATATTTTTTCTGCTAAACGCCTTATCAAGATAAAGATAGGACATTAAAAAACCGCTGAGCATAAAAAACAACATAACACCATATTGACCGGCACGCCCTCCTAAACGAGTGTCAAGCCAGCCAGTCGCGTCGCTGAAATGCGTTATCAACACGATCATTGCAGCTAATCCGCGTAGCATATTTAATTTTCTTATTTCCAATGCAGGTTCCCTTTTTATTTAACGTTATTTTTTGTCACAAAACTTTCTGGAAAACACATTATAAATTTCAAGGCTTTTCGTAAGATCTAAAACCGAAAAACCTACTTTTCGAAATGCATATTTAAATCCTTCATATTCCATCAACTCATAAAATATCGATGCAACGACCTCAGGTCTATTTCTAAACACACCGCACCCCCAAGCCCCCAAGACAATTAACTCATGGCCATTTTCGATAGCAACTGAAAGAACGTGTCTCGCTCTGTCTTTCATTTCTCTTCTAATTTTGAATTCACACCCAGGTTCCTTCCTTAACGCAACACCAGCATTAACAGCTGCCGATGTAATAAAGGAAACGGTATATGGTTTGTCGAAAAGTTCCCCGGCCTCATTTCTAAAAACCGGAACATCTTTCGAATAGATCATATCATGACTATAAAGTACTTTGTTTTCCTCTCGATTTTTTAGGTACATATCCATATGCTTAGTTAGGCATGGATACAAAGCGGAAGCACGAGCAAGAGCTTCTTCTTGTGCTTGACTGCCCCCGAGAAAACCTCCCCCGGGATTTTTTGCAGAAGCAAAATTTAAACATAGAACATCATTAAATTGCTTTAGTAGCGTTTGAGCCCCCTCAAAAGTAGTGCAATTCTCAACCAAATAGCCTAAAAACTTACCTTGGTCACAATTAGCAAGTACATCTGTTACCTTATCGCTTAAATTGTTTAGCGCTAGTTCATCATAGTGTACGCTGCTATCAACAGCTTTTTTGATATCTTGAGCTAGCTCAACATTTTCACCTTTCGAGTTGATATAGCTTCCTCTCTCTATGATTTCTAGAGTTTCCTGAGCGATATTTGCTCTCTTGTTCCTATTCATTTCTACTTTCCAAGTGATTTATAATTTTATTCTTGGCGTTAGCCGTTTTTTACAAACTCTTCAACCGCTCTCGCACTTCCATCAATACAAAACCGAGCAAATTCAAACCTTTCCACTTAAATGGATTTACTGCATCCTCATGCTCCTCTGCTAATCCGACTCCCCAGATTTTATCAACCGGACTGGCTTCGACTAAAACCCGACTACCAGTCCCCACCAAGAACGCCTTCAAACTTTCATTTTGTTCGAATTTCTCAACATTACCTTTGACGACAATATCGAAGCAGTTTTTGTCCCACACCCCATTATCAAAACCAGTCACTTGCCGCCCCAGTTTCTTAGCTTGGTGCGGGTGTTTAGATTCAATAATCTTATTGAGTACTTCCTCATCACCGAACAACCTTGCCTTTTCAGCCATCATAAAATGCTCTGCCGTTTTATAGCACACATTATCTACCGTAAAAGGAGATACATACCATTGACTGAAACATGTTTTGGTTACGATATTTTTATCTTTTTCGGTATGCCCCCAAAAGCATAGATACTTGGCTTTTTTGCCTCTAGCTAAATAGTCGATAAGTTCTTTTTTACTTCTAATTTTTTCTATTTCTTTCATTGTTTTTTACTCACTCATTTGAGTTCTATTACTCATCTATTTCCTTTAGATATTCAGGCGGAACCGAGTTAACCAACCAAACACCATTAGCTGTTACATAAAACTCAATTCCGTCCTCACACATCTGTTTAGCGTCAATTTCCAAAAGTACTAACTTACCAAAACGACGACCAACGGAACTGGCCACGGCTCGATTTTCAGTAAGATGCACATGATGTCGGTTTTTCTTCACAAGTCCATCAACCTTGATCGCATCTAACCACTTTACTGCCGTTCCATGTAATAGCTTATCAGGTGGCGTCTGCGGTTTTAAATCCAGTTCAATATCAATGCTATGACCCTGATTAGCTCGAATCATTGCTCCGTCCGAGCTAATCGCGAACCTTTGCTTATCATTCGTTTCAACTACTTCAAAAAGTAACGCCTTTGATATATCCTTCCCCTTTTGATTTGACTTTTCAATCAACTGTTCAATTGCAACCCAGCCGTTTTCATCTAGCTCAATTCCAATTTCACCGGGATTATGTCTCAAAACATAACTCAGGAACTTTGAAGTTTTTGTGATTTTATTTTTCATTTATTTCTCACTTTTCAAATTCTACAAGCGTATGCTCCTCGCCAGCTAACTCCTCATCGATGATTGAAGCAATGATATTCCAATCGCCTCCAGCTAAACCAGCGCCAATGAGCGGACAGCCAATTCTCAAACCAGAGAAATCTCGTTTAATTAATTTAAATACGCTTCGAACAGCGTCGTAATCTACATCGACTTTGTCACGACTATAAGCATACTGCGTGTACGCATTAATGACTGTAAATTGATTGTCACCATTGACTGCAACAAAAGAGTATTTTCCGAGCTTTTCTTTATCTCCTTTTTTGGTTTCACAATCAGCCACATAAACCTCTGGGTACTTATCTTTGATGGTCCTGGCAATACCACTTCCCATGTTGCAAAGACAATTACAGCCATGAATAATCACGTCAAACTTGCCTTCTTCGGCAAGCATAATTAAATCGCCCTTAATAATTTTCATCATTGATACCTCTTTCTATTCCTCTAATACTTCGCTGCAACCGGCAGCCACCTTCCCATGCCAAAACTTCTCTTCTGGACTCGAATAATCGGCGGTGCCTGACGTCGCTTAAACTCGGCCTTATCTACCATCGCGTGAATTCTCCTGATTTCTGATTTCGAGTAATTAGCTCGCTCAATCAATTGTTCACAAGATTCCTTTTCTTCCGCGCCTAATAAATCACCTTCGATATAGAGTTTCAGTATTGCGTCCAGAATCGGGTAATCGGGTAGTGAGTCGCTATCTTTTTGATCTTCAGACAATTCAGCACTGGGTGCTTTCTCGATTATCGACTTCGGAATAATGCTTTTCCCAGATTCCTCATTAACAAAGTTTGCTAATCCATAAACTTCCATTTTATAAAGATCACCAAGTGGATTTACGCCACCATTCATATCACCATAAAGTGTTGCATAACCAACGCTCATTTCGCTCTTGTTGCCGGTAGAAATAACCAGCGCGCCAAAATGGTTGCTGTATTCCATTAAAATCCTACCGCGAATTCGAGCTTGAATATTCTCACGTGTTAACCCAGAAGGCATTTCGCCAGTCATTGATTCAAACCGACTAACTGCAATACTAAACTCTTGCTCAATTGATGCTTTCAATAATCGAACGCCCAAATTTTTACATAACACTTCAGAGTCACTTACACTTCCACTTGATGAATATCGAGATGGCATCGTAATCGCCGTCACGTTCTCAGCGCCCAAAGCTCGGGCACAAATCGCGATTGTTACCGCGGAATCGATCCCTCCGGAAGAACCGATAACAACTTTGCTAAAGCCGCACTTTTGAACATAATCTTTAATTCCCAAGACAGTTTGCTTCAATAACAATTCATTCTCAGTGATTTTCCAACAGCCAGCAGCTCGCTTTACAACTTCACCAAAATCAATCTCAGCAAAGTCTTCCTCAAATGACTTTAGTCTATGCACCAAATCTCCTTTTTTATCAACGACGAAACTAGCACCGTCAAAGACAAGTTCATCATTTCCACCGATTTGATTGACGTAGGCGACTGGCGCTTGAACTTTTCGTGCGACATTTCCAATAACCTGTAACCTCTCTTCCATTTTTCCGAGATTACTTGGCGATGCATTAATACTAATCACAACATCAGGCTTGTTGACCGCAAGTTCGTTCACCGGGTCATGCCAATATCTAAAACCTTCAGCATAAGACCACGCATCTTCACAAATCAGAAACCCTAAAGTTTTGTTATTGAACCGAATAACATTCGAACCTTTTCCGGGTTCAAAGTGCCGTGCTTCATCAAACACGTTATAAGTCGGTAACAGTCGCTTATGATATTCAAAAACCTTTGCACCTTTGCTCATCAAAGCGAGAGCGTTGTGGTATTTTTTACCAACGGGTAGTTGGTTTTTTGCAATATAACCGATAACAATCCCACATGTGTGGCTTAAGGTTTTCTCGCGAATGGTATTCAACGCTTTTCGCTGTCGCTCCATGACACTTTCTTTTACAATAAGATCTTGTGGATAATAGCCTGTTAATGCAAGCTCACCACAAATAAGCAAACCTTCTTCATTTTTTACTTCATTGTACCTGGTTAGAATTTTCTTCAGATTACCTTCGATATCACCAACGACGAAATTCAATTGGGCTAAAAACAACTTCATGATGGCCTCTCCTATCTTTTTTCAAAAGTTACAAAACTCGTTACTTTTTAAGCCTGCTTTTTACTAGATAAATCCTCCCTACTCCTCCCTTGCCAAAGGAAGGAACAAAACCACTCTCTTTTTTAAAGAGGGGGTGAATGGTCTGACATTTCGGGAGATTTATTGTCCTGACATTTATTTAACTCAGTTCAAATACGTTTCTTAAGTAGGTTAAATAAGCTTCATCTTTACACATGGTTTTCCCTGGACTATCACTAATTTTTGCAACAGGCTGACCGTTACACTTCACCATTTTCATCACAATACTCAAAGGCTTTACACCTACATCATTGGTCAGGTTTGTGCCTATTCCAAATACCACATTGGTCTTTTCTCCAAACTCCGCCAGAATCTTGAATGCTAACGGAATATCCAAACCATCGCTAAACACGAGAGATTTTGTCCGCGTATCAATACCTAATTTTTGATAGTGCTCAATGACTTTGTTACCCCACTCGAAGGGACATCCACTATCATGCCTAACGCCATCGAATAATTTCGCAAAATAGCGATCGAAATCCCTGAGAAAGGCGTCAATACCAACAACGTCAGTTAAAGCAATTCCCAAGTCACCCCGGTATTCTTTCGCCCAGACATCAAGTGCCGCCTTTTGACTATCAACCAGGCGAGGCCCGAGTGCCTGGAATGCTTGCAAATATTCATGCGCCATTGTGCCGAGTGGCATGAGTCCAATTTCTCGCGCGTAATAGACATTACTGGTCCCTACCAGGTTATCAGGTACACTCCGGTTTAAATGTTCCAATACCTGCTTTTGCCACCTGCGGCCAAACCGCCGCCGCGTACCAAACTCCATTAATTTTAACTGTCCGCCCATTGGATGCTCTTTAATCATCCTGGTTTTTTCCATCAAGCGACGCTGACCTACTTTTAAATCAACGTCAGCATGGAAATGCCGGTTATAGACTTCTTCAACAATTGCTAAAATGGGTACTTCAAACAAGATCGTATGTAACCAGGGGCCAACCACTTTGATTTCTAACTGGCCTTCTTCATCCCGACCTATTCGCACATAATTTTCATTCAATCGAAACAGCTTAAGAAACTGGACAAAATCCGATTTCAAATAGTAAATCTTATTAAGATAGTGAATTTCGTTCTCCGTAAAACGCAACTGACACAAATGGGAAATTTCATCTCTTATTTCTGTGGCTAGTGACGCTAAATCAGCACCTTCTGTGCGACACTTAAATAAGTACTCTACTTCCGCTGCCGGGTAGTGATGTAATACTACCTGCATCATACTTAACTTATATAAATCGGTATCAAGTAACGATTGAATAACCGGTTTGTTTGCCATAACCTACCCTCTTAACTCTTCTGTTTTATTCACTATTTTTATTCCAACTGTGCGCATTTCATCAATTGCTACCTCAACGGTATCTTCAGAAATTCCGCGACACGCTTCCAGGTTAACGATAACATTAAATCCCGCCTGGCGAAGCTGCAGAGCTGTCGTTTTTACACAATAATCAGTCGCTAATCCCCCGACAATAACGGTTTCAATTCCTTTGACTTTTAAATATTCAATAACGCCGGTACTCATCTTGTTTGCAATATCATGATAACAGGCGCCATAGGGATGCATGTCCAATTCCACTCCCTTCCAGATAAAAAAATCGTAATCCGCCGGCTTTGGCAAACCCGCTATTAGTTCAAACCCCTTCGTTCCCGGTACTGCATGCTGATTCCAGGCAATATCAACATTTTCCCCCTTAACCTTAGAGTACATTGGTTTTTCTTCGCTCGCGATCCAGACTGCTTGCGGACTATGTGCATCTTTAGAACCAACCCTGATACTCGCCAATGTCGCCTGCTCATTCAAAGCCTCAACAATCTCCGTGCCTCCCTCCACTGGAAGCTCATCGGGACACTCCGGCGTAAAGGTATATTGGGCATCAACATCAAAAGTGGCGGTTTTATTGGCGTCTAAGGTCTTCATGCTCTCTCTCCAGTTATGCTTTCCCATAATGTTTGTCGTTCAGTTCCTAATTCCTAATTCCTAATTCCTAATTCCTAATTCCTAATTCCTAATTCCTAATTCTCATTACACCCTTGCCTTAATAGTGCACTTGATATACTATTAATAGTACACACCGTATACTATTATGTCAACTATTATGAAAAACAAGAAAATTGGAATTATCGGTTCAGCCTTTAACCCACCCCACCTGGGACATAAAGATGTGATAGAACAAGTCTACCGGGATTACGATGAAATACTGCTGGTGCCTAGTTATAAGCATCCATTCGGCAAAATAATGGCGCCATTTAATGATCGGTTGTTCATGGCGAGCATGATGGCTCAGTCGTATCACTCTGAGCGATTTATGCACTACGAGCACATAACGCCAATATTAACTTCAAATATTGAAAGAGACATCTATTTGAAAAATAGTGCGAAAAAGAACAACAAAGATAAAGCGAAGAATAGAGATAGACCCGTTTACACTTATGACGTGTTAGCTGAACTAGAACAAAGATACAAAACTAGTGGTATTGACGCCGATTTAACCTTTGTAATCGGCCCAGACAATGCCAGTTATGAAACCTGGAATAAATTTTACAAGTCGGAAGAGATTCTCCAACGCTGGAATATTAGAAGTGTTAGCGAACGAGTACCTGTACACAGTAGTTTAATAAGAGAATTAATTGCTGACTATCCTCGACCTGATTTTTTATTCGAATCCAGATTTAAGAACTACCTGGATGGACTGGTCGCTCGATATATATTTAACCAAAAACTCTATGGAGTTCATTTGTGAAAAAAGAAATCATTAAGAAAAGTACGATTTGTTACGACGGCTTTTTTAAGATATTGAAACATGCGATCCAGTATAAACAGTTCGATGGCAATAATAGTCCTGTTCACAACCGAGAAGTATTGGTGCGAAATGCGACGGTTGCAATCATATTGTTTGATGAAAAGCAGCAATCAGTGTTACTGACCGAGCAATTTCGTATTGGGCCTTTGGAAAATGATGATCATCCTTGGTTGTATGAAATACCGGCCGGTATCGTTGAGCCTGGTGAAGATAAATCTATCGCCATTCAAAGAGAGTTATTGGAGGAAACCGGTTATCGTTGCGACGCACCGGAGTTCGTTGGAGAGTTTTATTTGAGCCCGGGCGGAACTAACGAAACAACAAGCCTTTACTTTGCGAAAATAGATT
Organism: Aliikangiella coralliicola; assembly: GCF_007004725.1. Classification (GTDB taxonomy): domain Bacteria; phylum Pseudomonadota; class Gammaproteobacteria; order Enterobacterales; family Kangiellaceae; genus Aliikangiella; species Aliikangiella coralliicola. The sequence goes on from NZ_ML660163.1 coordinate 32,642, forward strand.
TAAATCATTCCGGCGTTTTCGGCGCTACAGGTGAAAACGAAGATATTAAAACCCATGTTGTGAAATTAGCAACTGCTTTGGAAATGCTCAATCAAAAAAAATTGAGCGCAATAACTGGCTTAGCACTTCTATGGCTAAAAAGCCAACAGAGTTAACGGCTAAAACCTGACGATATTAATTCACCAACATTTTTATGCGAGTTGCTAATTCAATGAAAAAGACCGAAAGAGAATTTTTGGCTAACTACAATATCCATGATTACGACGTGCCACTTACAAGCGTCGATATCGTAATATTCACCATTATTGACGAACAGGTGAATGTATTAGTTACCAAACGGGCCGACTTTCCCTATAAAGATGAATGGGCTATTCCCGGTGGTTTCATTGATATTAAAAAAGACAAAAACATCGACCAGACGGCAATGAGAAAACTGAAGGAAAAAACGGACTATGATGCTCCCTACCTCGAACAACTGGGGGCTACCGGCAATAATAAACGAGATCCCAGAGGATGGTCAGTAACCGTCAGCTATTTTTCACTGGTTAATTTCGACAATGTTCAGTTTGGAAAGGAAAGTCGTTGGTGCCCAATGAGCGATGACGGAATATGTGAAGAAAAGTTGGCTTTTGATCATGAACATATCATTCAAGATGCTTTTCAACGTCTGAGAAATAAAGCGCAATATACAACAATTGCGTTACATGTATTACCAGAAAAATTTACCTTGTCTGAGTTACAAAAGTGCTACGAGATTATATTAGGCGGAAAACTCAACAAGTCAGGATTTAGAAGAAGAATTACCAAAGCGAATGTCATCGAAGAAATCAGCGGTGAATCGAAACAAACTGCAACCAGAATGGCTCAGCTTTATCGTAAGTCGAGCGACACTGAATTGCATTTTTATATGCGGGAAATTTACGCTCGTTAAATAATAAATAAACTTAATGAAGTCGAGGATTTTATACAGATGGATGTAAAAACAATTAAGTTAGATAACGCTGCTCGCGGATGCTTAATAGGCCTGGCTGTGGGCGATGCCGTTGGCACAACACTGGAATTTAAACGGAAAGGAACTTTCGAACCAATTTCAGATATGGTTGGTGGTGGCCCATTTAATCTGAATGCAGGCGAATGGACAGACGACACTTCAATGGCACTTTGCCTGGCGCAAAGCTTGATTCGACAACAGAGCTTTAACCCTGAAGATCAAATGAATCGCTATTGTAACTGGTATCGTCTCGGTTATATGAGTAGTACAGGAACTTGTTTTGATATTGGCTACACCGTCAGTAGCGCGTTAAGAGAATACGAAAATAATGGGAATCCGTTCAGTGGTTCAACCCATAAAATGTCTGCAGGTAATGGTTCACTAATGAGATTAGCGCCCATTCCAATTTTTTATCACAATAACTTTGATGACGCGATTCACTATGCAGGTGAAAGTTCTAGAACAACTCATGGCGCAGCAGAGTGTATAGAAAGCTGTCAATTATTTACCGCAATGATTTTGAGAGCATTTTCGAGTCAGGATAAAAGAAAAATATTAATCGAGTCTGGTTTCAAACCTTACGAACCTAAAGTAATCAACCTTGCCAACGGTAGCTTTCTTACCAAGTCTTATGAAGAACTCACTGGTAGCGGTTATGTCATCGAAAGTCTGGAGTCAGCATTATGGTGTTTTTACCATTCAAATAGCTTTGAAGAAGCCATATTGTTAGCAGCCAATATTGGGAATGATGCAGATACAACTGCAGCTATTTGTGGTCAGATTGCTGGTGCTTATTATGGTTTAGACGGAATACCACAGCATTGGAAATCTAGACTCGCTCTCTACGATGAAATTGACGAGATGGCGGTCCAACTATTTTCACGCGAGAACCTTTAAGCAACCTAAATTCAGAATGATGGTTATCACTCTGGATTTAGGTATTTAATAACCCACCATAAGAAAATAACTTCCCTAAAACAGGCATAAAAAAACCAACGTAAAATCGATACTGGCCATCTTCAATTTGTTTATAAGCTTTTGATTGAGGAATCATCCATAATGGAACAGGAATGCTTAAGAAACTCAATTTCAAACACCGCCAATGCCAACCGCCGTCGATAATATCAACGGTTATTTTCATTTTCATCGGTCCCGTCTTTTCCAGCCAGTATCCGCTTTCAATTGTTCCTACAGGTTTAAAGATCGATTTCATTTGCTGGTTACCGTCAAAGGTTCTATCCCAATGAAGACCATCGGAGTGATGTGAAATACACACTTCAAGCTGATGCTTGCCACCACCAGGTATACCCAACTTTTTCGCAATTCTTCGTCCGATAATTCCTGCTAAACCACTACCAAATGAAACCTCAATTTCACCAGCCAGTTGACCTCCACTAAGATGAAGATTCTGAAGTAATGGATGAAGTTCATCGAACTTTGGACCAAACCAATTTTTAACCAAACTGCTACGCATTTTTATTTATGTCCATTACTTATTCGTTTTGAACTTTAGCATTCAACCAATATACGGGAAACAAAATTGCAACAAGTGCAGATGAGTTGAGAACTAAATGAAGCGTCATTCCATTTAACAATGAAAGAGAAGTATCCAGCGTAAACCAGACAAGAACCGCAATGGTCAAAATGAACGTCGCCCCTTTGTCTTGATGTATTGATATCCGCTTTATCAGATACAGCATCATAATTCCCCAACTGGCGACTGTTGGTCCAAAAATTCTCACCAACATGTCAACCATCGACTTCACTTCATTAATGGCTGACGTGTTTACAGAAAAAACGCTGAATAACTCACCTTGATAGTAGGTCCAAACAGCCTCCGGAAAATGCAGAGTCAAGGCGACCCCACCAGCAATATGCATAATGGCGACAAACTCTAACCACCTTTGACAAAACTTGTGCATACGACTTACTTTGAGCATTTGCATATTGTTATCTTGTCGCATCTTTACACTACTCCCCCTTAACCAGTTTTAACCAGCCGCCTTGTTGTATGGCCATTTGACGTAAAAACAAAATAAAGACAGGCCACCAGATCAAATCATTCAATAACAAAGTCAAACCAAACTCAATCGGTAATAACCCTTGATACGCAGACCATAGAAATCCAACTGGGCCTAACATCTTGCCTAAAAGCCCAATCACAATGTAATGCCTGAATCTTATCGGATCTTTACTCGCCCACCAATAACCCGGCGCGTACACCAGAATACACATGCCAACTACTTGCCATATCGCCAGATAACTTGGTGGAGGCATGCCAATTAATTCAAAGTAGCTACTCGGCAGAAAAACTACATAAGATCCCCAAACCAGATTATATATCGCGGCAGCTTTAAACCAGGCTTTGAATGTGGAGATTTTTATTGAGTTATTTTGTAAATGGTTATTCATTTTTTGGCCTATAGCTTGTACATATATCTTGAAACTTGAGTAACTAGTTCCTTTATATGACAGTTAGCCTATACCGAAAAATATATTCTAATGATAAATTTCCCCTTGTCATCTCGACCGAAGTGGAGAGATCTCCCAAAGATTTCACCATACCCAAAAACCGAGATTTTTCTGTTTTAAAGCGCCATGCTTAATTACAGCCAGATGAAAACTGAAAGTTTTCAGATGTATGAAGGAGATCTCTCCGCTTCTGTCGAGATGACAATTTACTGACAGGCTCCATTTATATAAAACTATTTCTTTATCTTTCTATTAATCTTACTTTTTCCTAAAACCTTTAAAAGCAAGCTACGACAACCACGTAAAAAAGGGTAAATAAATCGTGACAACTTTTCGTTACTAAACAACTTGAAATTAACCCAGTTAAACCAACCAACTTTACTACTCAATAAAGCCAATATATGGACAGCTTCAGCGCCATAATAAATCTGCTCATCCAGCTTTAACACAATGCCTTTGTCAACATCCAGACCAGCCTCTCTGATCTGCGCTATGAAATCACTGTCTTCCCTGGCATTAATTAACTCTAGTTTACCGACAGATTTCCGAATGCGAACCATTCGCCAGTAGTTTTCGCACAACGGGCATTCTTTATCATAAGCTAACATCATTTTCTTATATTTCATCTGGCAGCCCGGGTATTTTTGCGATTGCACTTTTTTCGTTTGAGTGGCTTTTCGTTTCTAGAAAATTAATATTTTTCAACTCAATTCTACCAGGAAGATCCTCAGGTAGTTTCAAATTCCAAACGAACCCTAGTTTTTCCAATACACGCAATACCCACCATCCTGGATCAACCTGATTTTTTTCTATCCCCAAAAGCGCAGAGCCTGGAAACGCATGATGATTATTATGCCAGCTTTCTCCCATAGTAATCAGTGCGGCAAATCGAATGTTATAACCCTGAACGCTCGCCCCTTCAACATGCCAATCTCGATCACCTTCATTGTGAGCAAAATAACCGATTAACCAGTGACCGGTCACCGACACCGCGACTCGCACACAAATTCCCCAGACGACCCAGGCAATTCCGCCCCAATAAAAAAATAACAAAGCCCAGGGAAGTTGTTGCCACATCCAGGTCTTCTCCATCCACTGGTAAACACGGTCGTTGGTAAAACTTTCTTCAGGAATAAACTTCGGTGGGCTTTTCAGCTCCAAATCACAATGTAATTGCCATATGGCATCAATGAAAAATGGCTGTTGATGGCCAAAATAATCGTGACACTTATTTTGGCGCTGTGCCCAGTCTCTCATGTCATGGGTGTGCATCATTCCCTTTGGCCCGGCAAGTCCAACAATAACACCAAAGTGAACCAGGCAATACTCTAACCATTTGGGGCATTGATAGCTTTGATGTATCAAACGTCGATGCATTCCCAGTGAGTGACCTAAACATAAAGTGACAGCAGTGCTGGCTAAAAAAATGAGAAAGGCACTGATAGAAAATGTCAGGATACCGCCAACAATCGCAATGAAGTACATGGAAGTAATCCACAACGATTTTACCGGAGACCACACAACTTTACCGTCATACGCATTACAACCATTACTTTCAACAATACGCTCATTAACGTACTTTTGCTTTAAATCACTTTTCTCCATTGTCAGCGATAACCTCCGCGATTAAAAACTCAGCACCTTTTTCAACGCCATACCGCTGTAGAGGATCAAAATACCAGGCAGGATCGAGTAAGCGCTCATAGCTCACAGAAAGAGTAACCTGAGTTGTTTGACTATCGATTGGCGTTAGCCTGATTTCTGTGCCTTGTAATTTCATGTATGTTGAAAGGTAACTAGAGTCTTCTAAAAAACGAGTTTTAATATGATGGTCAGAAACTTTTTCAAGCTTTAGTAGCATTTTTCCAGCATGTGAATTAGTCACAAACCATCGATGATAAACAACCTCAATTTCATGAACATCACCTTCATTCAAAGTTCCAGCTTTAATTTGATGAGGCATTGGAAACAAAGATAAAAACCAGTCTCGCTCCTTTTCCAGGGCCATAGGCTTGATTAAATTTGAACGAATTTCACTAACACTGAGATTAACGACTTGAGTAACAGAAACCTGATTGTCTCTGGAAAAACTAAGGTCGGGATGAATGCCTTCAAACGCACTTAAAATAATCAACACAGGTAATGCATGACTATACAGTTTGCTGTTTTTTTTATTGCGAAAGCGATGTGATAAATATTCAATAGTGAAGCCGAGCAAAACTGCCGCAAAATATATCGGCATAAACATTAGGACACAGAGAAAACCTTCGAACAAAACAACGGAACTTCCCAACATAACGATTAACGCCGAGATGGTATGGGTGAGATACTTTTGTTTCCAGCTGCCGTTTGGCTTAAGCGGAGATAGCCTCGATAACGCTAACGCGATAAAAAATGGAATGCCAACGTAAAGCAGTGCAGATTTGTCGATATCATAATGAACCATCGCTCGGATGCTGAGTGACATGAATGCAATTAAAAGTAGAACAACAGTCCGATTAAGCCTGCGTCTTTTCAACTCTCCCATCCTGGGCCTCCATTAGCGTTGTTCTTGACTTTTATTGCCGCTACTTTAACTGTGCTCATAATTGGGCTATGATAGTTAGAATTTAGCAAATTAGATAATTAACTATATAGTTAATTAGTTAAGAGATTTATAACAGTATGGAATCCGTATTTCAAGCATTATCTTCAACAGTGCGCCGAAAAATATTGGCCTATTTGTCTAAAACCAGCCTAACAGCCGGGGAAATTGCTGACCGATTTGAGATTAGTAAGCCCGCTTTGTCCAAACATCTCAATGTTTTGATGAACGCTGGATTGATCGAGAGCGATAAACAGGGGCAATATGTCCATTATCGATTGGTCAAAAATAACTTGTTCGCTTCGATGAACGATTTTCTGGTTAATTTTTGCCCGGAAGGTAGGCCTTTAAAGATGGAGAGTGCAGAGATTGAAGCGGGTAAAAAGAGCAATAACTAATTGATTGACAAAGAGTTGTATTTCCTGACTACCTTCAACGCCCTGGTATAACACTAATTCCTTTTATTAATATTGAAGTAGAAGTCTCTTCTAGAAGTCGCCGAGGTCTGAGGCAGAAAATCGCAAAATAAACTCAGCACCGACATCATGATTTTTAACCTTAACACTGGCATTCATTGCATTAGCGAGTTCCTTCACCAATGCCAAGCCAATTCCTGTACCTGCATTTTCTCGCGTCATTTCACTTCCAGTTCGATAAAATAATTCAAAAATTTTATTGATTTGTTTTTTAGGAATGCCGGGGCCAAAGTCTCGCACTGATACGACAATCGAGTGCTCACGACCCGCTCTAATTGAAAAATTAACTTGTTTTAATTCTGACTTACTTGAGTATTTAATCGCGTTATCAACTAAGTTAATTACTATTTGCACAAAAGCATCCGCGTCAACCAGAATACTTTTGCTTTCAACTTCAGATTCAATATCAATCTCTAACTCAAACTCGCTTTGTTCTATTTGAGAATTAATTTTCGAATGGATTAAACTGACTAACTCAGCAACTTTTACTGGCTTCAACTCAAGGCTAAGGGCATTACGACTGACTTTAGAAATCTGCAATACATTGGCGATCAGTCGCGAAAGCCGCTCAGCTTCATTGTAAATATAATCATAGTATTCATTTCTTTTCTGCTCGTCCATCCAGCCTTGTTTGAGTATTTCTCCATACATTCGAATGGAAGTCAGCGGCGTTTTTAATTCATGACTGACTGACGACACGAAATCTTGTTGCTGTTGTGCTAACAACGATTGTCTTAACGTTAGTCGATACAATAAGTAAGTTCCTAAAACCAAAACCAGAATTAAACTCACCGCGACCATAACAACAAAGCTCGCCCCAGCTCCGGTCGGCATTTGCGTTACACGAAAAACCAATGACAGTTGGTTAAAAGGTTCAGATAACGAAGTGGCGAATAATTGTTTTCCTCGCATGGGAGGTTCGCGACTTGAGCTAAACTTAGAATTATACTCTGTGTTTCCCAAATAAGACTTTAAAATACTACTACCATAAACAACATTAAGACTTGCAACCTCACTCAAGGGAGATTGAACGTAATGTCGTTGAAATGCTTGTTCAAAAAATTTCTCAGCGGATAAAATAGCTCCCTGAATGATTCTTTTTTTATTTCTCCAGACTTGTCGATAAGCAACAAAATGCCCACTTTGCAACAAACTAAACCGAAAAGGCTCTAACTCACTTTCGAATAAATTAATTTGAATTAGCGTTTTATCTTCAGGCGAAATTTCTTTCAGTGAAGAATCTATCGACTGTTGCGGTATATAATTTTGTTCTACCCTGTTCGCTCTTTGCCGTGCCGCTGATGGTTCAGAAGCAACCTTGAGTGATTTCGGTTGAATACTACTGGCTCCTTGTGCGTTAGAACTTAACTGGGCACGATCAAAAGTCTCTCCTAGCCCCAAATCTCTGGAAATTTTTTTCTGCTCCTCCATCGATTGCAATTTACTAAAGCCCGCGTTGGAAAGTTTCTTCTTTGCTTTCAGCTGGCTTATTTTCTGGCTAAGCTCTGACCGATTGAACTTATCGATACTAGCCCCTTCAGCGTCGTTCCCCCCCACATTCTCGACACTAGCATCCTCAATCTCTTCAGCGGCCTCGGCCAAGGAAGATACATAGTCAGCTTCTTCATGTTCTGTCAGTTCTTTTTTGAGTGTTTCTTTATTTATCCCTGAAGGTTCTGAGTTCACATCATTTTTTTCTGCAAAGCTGGTGACCAATTCATTCCTGCTCAAGATGGATCTCACCGTCAATTCGAGTTGACTCCGCAACAATCTTTCAGCAGTGCTAACGCCATACAAATTTGACTGATTTGTCTCTTGTGGTAATAAGGGCGTACTGAATTTTCCTTGTTCATCAACCTGAAAGTAGCCAATCATTCCAGGCAGCTCAGAAACTACCGGGTACTTCGAAAGATCGGAACGCTGTACGAACTTGGCTTGTGGGTCGCCAGCCAGGTTAAGAAAACTATAATCAGTATCAGTACGCGCTTCTTCTTTTGCAATAGCTGTTGAAAGCGTATTATCAATCTGTCTTGCCAGTAATTGCGCATCTTGCTGATATTGGTGAAAAGCTTCCCAACGTAATTGCTCATAAGCCTTCCAACTTAATATTCCCGAAGGTATCGCAAGCGCAAGAAAAAAAATTAAAAACAGCAAGCGAAGTTTTGATGAAGATAGTCTGTTCATACTAAAAACCCGCTCATTGGCTAGACTCAACATCAAATAACAGCCGATAGCCTGCGCCTCGAACAGTTACCAGAAATTGTGGCTGTTTAGGATCGACTTCAATTTTCCTTCGAATTTTGGCGATATGAATATCAACGGTACGTGTCTCAATGGCCAATTCAGGATCATATCCCCAAACTTCCGCCAACAACTCATCTCTTGATACAGGTCTATCGTTATATTTTTGCAAATATTCTATCACCTGAATTTCACGGCGAGTAAAAGCAACTGACTTATTTTCAATTTGAATAGAGAGATTGAGTAAATCGATTTCTCGATCAGGACTTAAGCGAATTCGACTCGATTGACTATTTACTTTCTTTGAACGGCGTAATACCGCTTCTACGCGCAACACTAACTGTGCAACCGAAAATGGTTTAGCTACATAATCATCTGCGCCGAGCGTTAGCCCCTGAATCACATCTTCATCGGCTGTTTTAGCAGTCAACATAATAATCGGCTGATCTTTATCTTTTTCACGAATCGACCGGCATATATCAAAACCATTTAATGAAGGCAACATGACATCCAAAATAATTAAATCGAAATCACCGGAAAGCGCTTTATCTAAACCGACTGCACCGTCCTCAGCGAATTCAACCTGATATCCATGGTAGACAAATACATCGACTAATCCAGTTCTAATCGCCGGTTCATCTTCAACAATTAATAGAGAGTTCTCTTTTGTCATCGCCGTATCATCATCGTTTTTTAACAGTATATACCATCTACCTTAGCATATTAACAAACCGAAACTTTAACACTCGATTCTTAATTTCTAACTTCTAATTTCTAACTTCCGTTCCCTCAATCCAGGTATCGAACCTCCCTTCTCCACCCTAAGCTAATATTACCAGCTGCCGCGCCATCGAGCAGGTAAACTTTTTGTAAACTTTCCTTCGACAATATTTACTTTTTCATGTCTAAAAATTTCTCTCCACCAGGCATAGACTAACGGCTACTCACTTTTAGTGAACCATTTACTGATTGGCTTTAATTATTCATTCATCCCCAAAGGAGATAAGCGATGGCACTCATAAAACGACTAGGTAACCTGCTAACGGCCGACGTTCACGCAATTTTGGACTTACTTGAAGAACCCCTGGTATTACTAAAGCAAGCTATCAGGGATATGGATGCTGAAATTGAAAAGCAAAGGCAATCATTGAACGCCTTACAAAAAGAGAGCGTTAGGCTCAAAGAGCAAAAGCAATTACATGACGAAGAGCTAAAACAAATCAACCAAGATCTGGATTTATGCTTTGAAAATAAAAGTGCTGACCTCGCTCGAGGATTGGTTAAAAAGAAGCTACAGCTGAAAAAGTTAGTTCAACAAACAGAACAAGCTATCGAGGCACTTCAGAAAAATCAAACCGAGCTGGAAGCTCAACTGGAAGATAATCTTTCGAAGTATGAGTCAATGTGCCAACAATCAGAACTTTTGATGTCCCGCGAGAACAGTCAGGTGCAAAGTCAGAAATACTCATCGAACTTTCATGTCACTGAAGATGAAATTGAGATAGCGTTACTCAATGAAAAACAAGCCAGGAGCCAGTCATGAAATCACTTACTTTCATCAGGGCAACTCTAATCGGCTTGGGCTTAAGTTTGCTCGGTTCAATATCTTTTTACGGTTTACAATTTTTTTACACAGACAGTAACGCACTTCAATTAACAATTAGCCTGGTTGCTTTGGTTTATATCGGCACATTACTAGCCTACAGTAAAAGTAAAGCGGGTCGGCTAACGACCATTCTAGTTTGCCTTGTCGGTAATATCGCATTGCTGTATCTGTTTTTGCCAATCAACCTGCTTATCATTTCGATATTGCTTTCAGTCTGGTTGGTAAGAACCTTATATCATCATCAAAGGTTCATCGCATCAGTCCTAGATGCAGGTCTTTTATTTGCGGGCTATTCTGCAGCCGTTTGGACTTTATTTGCCACTGGAAGCTGGTTTCTATCTTTCTGGCTTTTCTTTCTCATACAAGCATTAACCATTTTTATCCCACAGCTTGTCAATAACAAAAGAAACGCGTTCTTTGAGCACTTCAATTCGGAAATCAGTGATCTTGAATCGTCTGACAGAGATTTTCATACGGCTTATCGTAACGCTCAAAATGCTATCAAACGACTTTCTAAGTCTCATCAATAATCAGGAGAAAGACAATGAAAACCAAGTTACTCGTTGCCTGTATATTTTCGATTACATTAATCACAATAATGGCAGTCGCTTCTCATCAGCACCTGAATATTGATAATGAATCGCTACCTCCTGTTCGCCCCGCAGAAACCAAACCGTTACCTTTAACGGTGATAAATACAGTCGCTCATAAACCAAAAATCGAGCTCGTATTTGCATTAGATACAACCGGTAGTATGAGTGGAATGATCAACGCAGCCAAAGAAAAAATCTGGTCGATTGCTTCTACCATGGCGGCTGCGAAACCAACGCCAGACATTAGAATTGGGCTGGTCGCTTATCGAGATAGAGGTGATGACTATATAACCCAACGTGTCGATCTATCTGCAGACCTGGACTCAGTTTACGCAGCATTATTAGATTTTACAGCAGCCGGCGGAGGTGACGGTCCTGAGAGCGTTAATGCGGCTCTTTACGATTCAGTTAACAGGATGAGCTGGAGTCAGGATCCCAATAGCTATAAGGTCATTTTCCTGGTTGGAGATGCGCCCGGTCACAATGACTATCAAGATGATATTCCTTACACGACTACGTTATCCAACGCGGCGCAAAAAGGGATTATCGTTAACACAATTCAAGCAGGAAGAAATACTATGACAACTCGCGCTTGGAAAAAAATTGCCGCGCTTGGGTCTGGTAACAATTTCCAGGTTGATCAACAAGGGGGCGCCCTGGCCATTTCAACACCTTATGATCAATCAATTGCCGAGGTATCCAGGGAGCTTGATGACACGCGAGTTTATTATGGGACTCCTGAAGAAAAAAAGATTCAACTTAGAAATAGGCAAGCTACCAACAAACTACATACCTCCTCGACGTCTTCATCATTAGCAAGACGAGCAAAATTTAATCTCAGTGAAGGTGGAAAGCAAAATTTCGCGGGCAACGGTGAGCTACTTCAGGCACTGGAGAACAACGAAATCAAACTTGAGAATATTGAGAAGGAGCAGCTCCCCGAAGCGATGCAAACGATGGAGTTAGCACAAAGAGAAAAGTTCGTTCAACAAAAAATGGCACAAAGAAAAAATATTAAACGCCAACTGGTAACGCTTTCAGAAAAGAGGGATGCGTACATTAAAAAACAGTTAGCAAAATCAAAAGATGCCAAAAATAGTCTAGATGAAAAGTTACTTGCGACAATTAAAAAACAAGCGCAATCTAAAGGATTAGACTATGAAGATACTGAGAACAGTTATTGATAACCGCGCATATTTCAAACGTTAGCGTATGAAATATGCGCCTCTCTTTAATCTTCAATTCCCATAGCATTCAAAGCGTCGGCAATAGGAATAAGATAGTTAATATTCCTTGAGCCGCCGTCACGAGTAAAAAGTCCAGCGACGGTCACACCGATAACATTGCCATACTCGTTGAATACTGGTCCGCCGGAATTGCCAGGGTTCACAGCAGCATCGGTTTGGTAGAAATTTTGTTGTTGGAAATTTCGCGTGGCTGAAATGATTCCTTTAGTAATTGAAAAGTCTAGCATTTCGTCTAACGGCGTCCCAATGACATAGATAACTTCACCAAGTCCAGCAGTCTCTCGACTGATCTCAAGGTGCTCTCCATCATACTCAGCATTAATCTGTAAAACTGCCACATCTCTTGCCGGATCTTTAATTAACAACTCCGCAGTATACTCAGCACCATTAATAATAACTAATAACTCAGTATTATCATTAACCACATGATAATTGGTCAAAACATGTCCTGAGGACGAAATCACAAACCCACTGCCATGGCCAGAAACAGTTCTTATTGTCGCAGTTGCCTGTTTTATTTTCTCAATTTTTGCCGAAAAACGAGACTGATTGTCACCATAAGTTATCTTGATATCACTCCGTTTTGGATTAGGTTTTGATTTGAAAGCAGAGCTCCTTGCAACGGAAGGCGCAACGATATCGACGAATGCTTGCTGTGAAAGTAAGCTCTCAGCTGCTCGCTTAAAAGCAAACCCAGTACTCTCAACCGCTCGCCCTTCTCGTGGTGCTTTTTTAAAATAATCATCGACTCCTTCCGACTCAGTTCTAAACACAACACGTCTGCTCAGGTTATCAAAAACTTCCCATTTAACTTTCATATAAGTTGAACTTTGATGGTATTGATTGCCATAACGTCTGGTAGAACTAATGCACCGCGCAATCTTTAACTCGGTAATGATTGCCGCGATACTTAAATCACTCGCCTCAGACTTTTGTAGAGCAAACCTTTTTTTCTCCGCCCCGGCAACAGGATAGTTATTGGATTGAAAGCCTTTATTAAATGACGTGCGATAATTCTGCCCCGCCAATTCACCTTGAATATTTCTCAACCTTATCGGTCGTTTAGAATTACAGAGCAAAGCCGTTTGACTCGCTTCTGAGTCGTCATAAGTACCAACCAGCCCTCGTCTGAAACTATTCTTATCAAAATGGTAGAGCTGACCAACTACCGTATTATTTGGGTCATTGTCGGACTCCAGCTCGACTGACACATGTTCTAGAAAGACACTTTTTGAACGCTCTGGGTTAGGATTATTGATTGGTTTAGGCACTTTAATGTCAGGAAAATGGATAGAATTACCGACCACGTTAGTTTTATTTGATTGTAACTCAACCACTACAGGGTCTTTCGATTCTTTCTCTGGCGGCTTATCGGAATAGTGTACTTTTCCGTTTTTATCAACCCATTTATAAACTTTTGCTTCAACCAGACTAGTGGTGAACAGACTTGAGTATGCAAAAATAGCGATACAAAAAATAGATAATGCTCTCAACTTCATTCTCAAACTTTATTCTCAATAATTTAGCGATTGTATCCAATAAATCATTCAAAATTTCGCAGTGGCTAATCAGCATAATACATGCCGTGCAAGGCCAAAACCAGTATCAAGGCTAAAAAATGCCCAAAAAAAACTATGGAAGGTCTATTCTGTCAACTAGAATACTTTAGGTAAATAAAGATGATAAAAAAGTGAAGGAAAATAAAACTTCTACCTCTCCCTCGCCCTCTCCTTCAAAGGAGAGGGGAAGTGATTACTGCTTCAAAGAATAAAATCCGTATTGCAACTGTCAGACTTCATAGTCAAACAGATTAGTTTCCGAACATTTCACTGCCATAAATGATATATGCCTCGCGGTTGTTCTCGTTGATAGTTTTTCCACCAATAACGATATCATCATATCCATCATTATTCAGATCAAACAATCCTGTCATACTGCCAGTTAGTGGATTGGTGGAGTGATAAAACAGCATTCCGGCCTGACCATTTCCACCATTTTCTATTGCCAACGAATCGAGAGTTGTATCTGGCGATATCTTTTGCCCATTTCCGTACAAAACAAATAGCGCGCCAGAACCTTCATTATAACTACCGTCCCAGATTACCAGATCTGCCTTATCATCTCTGTTGACATCACCTTTAGGTCGAACTTTAACACCTGTTCCACTTGATGAAACAATACTCGGTGTTTTCGAATCGACTTTTTTAGGAAGCCAGCCTCCAATGTCAACAAAAGGTTCCATATAAACCACATAAGTTCTATCACCAGACTCCCAGGCAAGATCCAGGTAGCCGTTGTTATCCAAATCGCCAATCGGATAAAACAATCCTGAATAGTCATTGTTTATCGATCCTTTGAAATCAATATAGGGATAATTAAGGAGCACATCAGCCAGGCTCAGAGTAATATTCTGTGCATACCCATTTTCAGCACCGTGAAATACAATAGCTCTAGCCGAGTTGGCACTTCCAAGGTCGGTACGCACCGTTGTTAACGCAAAATCATCTATTTCATCATTGTTCACATCACCCAGTGGCGCAATAGCCCATCCCATATTGCCCTGAGAATAAGGGGAGCCCGGTTTAATGATAATTCCATCTTCTTGAGTGAGCTGCTCGGTATTCAAAGTCATTGACCCATTACGACCTTTTAACACTTTAGTCAGAAGGAATTGTTGAGCAAACTCGTTAGTGAAATACTCGGAAAAGCCGAAGTCTTGATACCCATCATTGTCAATATCGCCAAGCTTACTTAGTGTATGAATTTCACTGATAGTGTCCACGTAGAAAATATCGGGCGAGGTGGCGAAGTTAACCGTTGATAAATGGATACTGGTTGAAGATTCACGACCTAAAACAATAATCAAATCTTTATCACTATTATTAACAGTTACTTCCAGTATGAGATCCTGCAGACCATCGCCATTTATATCTCCGGCGGGAAAAACACGCTGACCTAAGAAATCGGCGGCGCTAGGTCCTGTGACCAATAAAGCTTTACCTGAGGCAAGCAGCTCTTCAAATGATTGTGAGGTTAGCTTACTCATCGCGCCGTAAACTATGTAACAGGCACCGGCGTTGACCAATTCGGCAGAATTAACCTCAATACTTTTTGACTCAAAACAACTAACAAAATCACCGTGTCCGTCACCATTAAAATCACCGATTGATTCCAGGTCGGCAGGAAAATTCCCCACGACATCCTGATCAGTAATTGTTACCCCTTCATTCGGCACTAATGTTAAATCGGCCAAATCAAATTCGACATATTTTTGATCAACGATTTTCCTGACTCGTACTTCAACGATAGTACCTTCGGCAGTATTTCCATGGTTGTCTTCGACATCGTAAGTAAAGCTGTCTATGCCAAAAAAATCGTTTGCCGGGGTGTACTTTAGTAAATCACCATCGCGGCTCACTTGTCCGTTTTGCGGTTGAGAGAAGTTCGTCAATGTTATCGAACCGCCTTGTGACACCCTATCGTTGTCCAATACATCGATAGATTTAGCTTGGTTGATGTGAGTTTCTACGATATCTTTTTCTGGAAACAGCATTGTTTTTGTGACCAGAACTTCCGCCGTCGATTGAACACCTTCACTTTCTATCGTGTAGCTGAAACTATCGGGATTAGCGCCGTAGGTGTGAGCAGTGTAAGAAATCTTATTATTCTCAATGCTTATCTCACTATCCAGTGAGTAGGTAATTTTTATAATTTTCAGATTGCTGCCACCAGTAACCTCATCATTGGCTAGAACGTCCAATACTGTCGTTCGGTTAACCACCACAAAATACTCATCATCGTTGGCGGTCACAACAACACCATTACTACTGTTAACCGTTACCGTCACTTGCGCTGTCGCCACACCGCCATTGCCATCACCAACCTGGTATTCAAATTGATCTTGACCGCTAAAATCAACATTGGGTTGATAGGTCACAGTTAGATCACCGTTAAGCTCAACCTCGCCCGACTGAGGCATTTCAGAAATTACCAAATCAACTAATTCATCATTATCTTCATCGGTATCATTCGCAAGAATGTCAATGACAACGGCCTGGTTAAATTCTGCTACCGCCTCATCGTCCACGGCAACCGGAGCATGGTTTTCTTGAGAACTAACCACAGTTACAATGTTAGAGGGATAACCTATCTGCCCGGTTTGAGCACCCGTTTTCGCAGCCGGCCATACAATAAACTCAATATTCTTCCCATCATCGGCATCAATTAAGGTGTAGTTTTTTTCGGTAGCACCATCAATGACTTCTTTATTACGTTTCCAGACAAATGTCGTGGCGCCCTCAGTATCTCCATCGGCATCTTGGTAGGTGTAATTGCCGGTTAATTCGTCACCAACTCTAACCTCACCATCATTGACATCAGTAATCGAAACATCTGTGGCAATCGGTGCGCTATTTTCCTGAGGATCAATGACCAGCACACCATCTGAAGAATAATTCACTTCACCGATTTGAGTTCCTGTCAACGCTACGGGTATAACAACGAATTGAATCAATTGTCCGGCATCTACTTCATCGGGAATATAAGTTGCTGCCGTTGCACCGGCAATAACAGTGTTGTTTCGCATCCAGGCAAATCTGGTAGCGCCTTCTTTATCGCCTTCTGCGTCTTGATAATTATAGTGACCCTTTAATTCATCACCCACCTGAATATCACCGCCATTAACATCATTGATAGACACATTAACCGCAATAGGAGCAAGATTTTGAGTCGGTGGTGTTGGCTCTCCACTTCCCCCTCCGCCACCACAGGCCACCAACTGACCAAATAAGAAAACTCCGAATAACTGTGCAAGAATCCGTTTCATTGTTACCTCTACTTTATTAACCAATAATCAATGACATTGTTGTCATAAGCAGTGTGTTGCCCCCGCGAAAAAGCCGAAACCTGCAGGAGGTTTCGGTAATAGTCGAACAAGGAGTTAGGTTCGGTTTTTTCGTCGAACCAGGGATAATTATCTTAGAAACAGATAGTTACGCGTTGAACAAAGACGACAGATAATAGTACAGAGACGTCAATTAAATATTTTTTCAATAAAAACTAGCGGCTTTTTTAAAAAATGGATTGCCTATGCCTGGCGATACTCTGTTGGTGTTTTACCAAACTTAGCCTTAAAACATCGAACAAAATAAGTACTGGAACTAAACCCGATACGGTCAGCAATTAGCGCGACCTGCAAATCTTCCTGCAACAATAACGCGCCCTGTTCCAGGCGGTAGTTTCGTAACAGCTCAGTAAAGCTTTTCCCGAGAATTGCTTTAAGTTTGCGCTGTAGCTGTCGATCACTCATAGCCACTGCAGACGCAATAGTCGACAGCGTCAACTCAGGAAAGCGGTACTTGTCACTAATGAGCTGCATAATCTTTTCTAAAAACTCTTGATCTTTGCCACTGAGTGCGCCCGCAACATTTCCAAAATCAGCTCCCTGTTCAGCAACTTCGCTGTAACGGGTCTGCAATATTGTCCTCAGTCCTAATAAATTTTGAATACGCACGATAAGCTCATCAGCGTTAAACGGTTTGGTCACATAATCATCTGCAAGCTCTGATAGACCTTTCAACCGGCTCTCTCGGTCACCTTTAGCGGTTAACAGAATAAAGGGAATATGGCTGGTAGCCAGGTCATTGCGAATAGTTTCCAGCAACTCAAAACCATTCATTTTCGGCATCATCACATCAGAAATAATCAGATCAGGACTCTTTTCACGAGCCATTGCCGCTCCTTGTTTGCCATCGGCAGCTTCCATAATCGCGTAGCGTTGTTGAAGACTTTGCCGTATAAACCCGCGCATCTCGACATTGTCTTCAACCACTAGCAAAGTCTGCTTTTCAATTTTTGCACTGGCTTCGGTAGCGGAAGCACCCGCTTTCGTATTCGTCTCTTTGACTCTTATGTTATTAACATCTGTATCAACATCAGTCGTACGACGGTCGTCAGCAACGGTCGCATGCTTTAACTGTTCAACGATCACTTGTAATTGGTGACTTTCCTCCGGCAGCAACTTGTCTTGATTTATATTGTCAGGCGGACTGACTCGCGATAAAGAAAAGAAAAATGTGCTTCCTTTGCCCAACTCACTCTGCACGGTTATTTTTCCACCAATCGATTCAACAAGCTCTTTAACTAACGCCAGTCCAATTCCTGCCCCCGACGCATAATCATCAGCATTTTCCAACCTTGTAAAGCGTTCAAATATTTTTTGCTGAGCCTCTGCCGCGATTCCACAGCCGGAATCAACAACCTGAAATTGGATGTAGTTGGTTTCACTTTTCAGACTGAGCCTGATCTCGCTACCAAATGGCGAATATTTAAAAGCATTCGAAATTAAATTAAATAGAATCGTTTCAAGTGAATCTTTAGTGCCCGAAACCCACCATGAATCATCAATAGCCGGTTCAATATTTAAGCTGATATTTTTTTCAGTCATTGTCGATTGAAAAGACGACACGACAAATTGGCAAATTGACGCCACATGTAGCGAAACCATAGCGTTACTGCGATCACCTCTTAGACGTGCCAAATCTAATAATTGATCAACCATAAAAAGCAATCGCTGTCCATTGCGTTGAATAAGCTCAACATCTTTTCGTGTCTGCGCCGCAGCCTCCCTATTTTTTATCGCGTCCGCCGGTCCGAGAATCAAAGTTAATGGTGTTCTGAATTCATGAGAAAGGTTGGCAAATAATTGTTCTTTTGCCATAGTGATAGCCATAGCTGATTGTCGGGCCGTTTCTGCGATTTTGCGTCGATAAATTAGCCAGAAAATAAACGACACTAACCCAAGAGAAGCGATTAAATATAAACTATAGGCCCACCAAGTGCGCCACCAGGGTGGTAAAACAGTTATCGATAACGAAACAGGTTCAACTGAATTATCCCAAATTCCTAAATGATTGGTCGACTTTACTTTAAAAACATAGTCTTTCGACGGTAAAGACGTGAAAACCGCCTCTCTGCGAGTTCCATCGGTATACACCCATTCATCGTTGAGGCCTTCAAGCTTATAGGCATACTGCACTGCATCTGTGTTTATAAAATTAACATAGGCAAACTCAATCGAAAAGAAAGTATTATCGGCCGGAATAGTAACTTTACTTGCGTAGTTTATATTTTGACTAAGCACTCCCTCCACATTATCTGCGGAGGGTGTAAGGCTTTTATTCATCACTTTAAAGTTTGTCAGAGCCAGTTGACCAGTTAATTTCTCAGGCTTCACCTCATCAAGGTTTATGTCGAACAACTGATTTCCCGTGCTAATTAAAAAGCGATTATTGTCGAATAAAAAACCATTGCTATTCGCGAGTTGACCGCTAGTATCATTATTTAACCCAAGATATCCTAAGTTCATTGCGCAGGTTATACACTGAGCTTCAATCCGGTTATTGGCTATACTATTTACCCGATATAAATCTTTTGATGAGCTGATTAATAGTTCATTCGAATCTTGCTTGAGGTATAAACCGGTGACTCTTTCCTGGTTAGATTTTTCTAGTTCTGTTTTTTCTAGTTCTGTTTTTTCTAGTTCTGTTTTTTCTGTCGCAGCAACACCAAAACCCTCAATGGTTATTTTAGTGATTTGTTCAGACTGTAAATCGAATTTAAATAGCCCAAGCTTTTCACTACTGACCCAGATATTCTGTTCCCACTTTAATACCGCATAAACATTACCTGTTAAAAAAGGCAGCTGTGTATATTTTCGCGTCCTTTTATCATACCAGTACAAAGATTTATCTAATTTTTCAGCGTTCCCTGATATCCACAGCATTTTCTCCGCATTAATATCGATAAAATTTACCAGGTTAAAATCAAGACCAAGATTGGAAAAACGATCAGTAGTCTCATCATATTGAATGAATCCGGAGCCCTTGCTTTTTGAGTGCATAAAAGTCGTGCCATATAAAATGCCACTCGCGTCGGGATGCAAAGTTAAAATAGAATTGACCGCTAAGTTCTCGTTCGTATTACTACTAAATTGATATTGCTTTGATTGATTTGTTTTTGGATTATAACGGTAAGCGCCGCCGCCGACAGTCCCCACCCAGAGTTGATTGTTCTGATCAAAAGAAAGATCGGTGATAATCTGGTTAAATGTGGTTAACTTTTCAAGTCTATTATCCTTTTGAAAACGATAAACCGTTTTACCGCAAGCGAAATAGACACTTTCATTAAATTCAAACATACGCAACGGTGTACAATTATCCTCTCCCATATTGAGCCACTGCGCCAGGTTCCTGGTGTTTTTCTTGAGTTGGCTCAATCCGCGTAATGTTAAGGCCCACACGGTTTGTTGATTGTCAAAAAATAAACCGCCAAAAATCCCGTTAGTCGATAGCGTAGAATTGACTCCTTTAACTTCTCGAAAGTGGGAAAAAGTCTCGGCCTCCGGGTCAAACCTGACCACACCAGAATTATGCAGTCCCAACCAAAGGTAACCGTCCAAATCTTCTACAATGCTCGTTGTCAAGTTAGCCAGCATCCCTTTTGTCTTCACTCGCTCATTAGATTCATCTAAAGGTGTATAATGTTGAAAGTTTTGAGTTGCCGGGTTAAATCGATCAATTCCAGTCACAGTTCCCAACCAGATCTGCTTTTTGCTATCTTCAAAAATAGAGATAACAAATGCGCTGCTAACTGAATCGGATTTCTTAGGGTCGTGTTTGAAACGCACTAACTCGTCGTTTTTAAATAGATAAACCCCATTAGTATTTGCAGTGGAACACCAGATATTGCCACTAGAATCGAGCAACAATCTGACAATGTTATCTGAAGCCGGAATATCAATTGATAATTGTTTTTTTATCGCCAGTGTTTGTTCGTCGAGAACAAATATCTTACTGCCTGAGGCAACGACAAGCTCAGAATTTTTTTGCACGAGTGCATCGATTGGCAAATTTACCAACTGACTATGCAAACTTTCATCATCACCATAATAGACAAACTGTTCTGACTGGAATTCATAGGAAACCAGTCCAAAATCGCTAGTGCCTATCCAAAGGTTATCTCCACCTCCCTTTATTACGTCAGTAACATTTGATATCGAAAATCGCTGAAATTCAAGCGAAGTTTTCAAGTCACTACCATCATAACGAAACATGCCATCGTCGCCGACTAACCAGATAAATCCCCGATGATCTTGCGCAGCAATGGCAATTTTGCCTAACTTGGTTTTATTGACCTGCTCGATATTAATCACTGGCGCACCAACATTGATGAATTCAAATGCAAAAGCGGGCGTTAAAAAAAGAACAGATAAAACGATGGTAGCTCGAATAAAATGACGACTTAGCATATTAACTAACTATTTAAACTTTCAGCTGGAAAACGGTGAATTGGGTTAGACCTGAGTATACTGTGATTTTTTATTGATTTGTTATAGATTGATCGTATCGATAAAAATTCAATATTTATTCCCCCGGTTATCCTCGCACGGCAGGATGTTTTTTAGACTGGTGTGCAAAAAAATGCTTTGACGTCAACCACAGCCGCCCCGAATTAAAACTGGAGCGGCCGGAGTTTATCTTTGAACTGATTTAAAGGCTTTACTGATACAAATCAACAAACACATCGCAATGACTTTTGTCAGCAACACACCAGGCAGTCAAGTTTGCCAGCAAATTGATTTCAGTTGGGGTTAATTCTGTATTCAGAGTTCCATAATATGGAAAGTCATCGGGCAGCAAAGCTTTGACATCATCAGAAAGCTGGCTCACCCACTGTTCGACCCAGTTGGTATACACCCAAACAACATTAATATTATCTCGCGTCTTCACGCCAAACCATTGATTTTCAACAACGTCCATTGTCTGTTTAAATGTTGCAGGCTTGTCTTCTCCATTTCCCGTTGCTCCCCACAATCCGGTAAGTAATTCGGCAAACTTCTTTGCCGGAAACACTTTACTGTTGGCATATTCAGGTGAAGAAGGTTTGCTATCGCCTTGATAAAGTTGATAAGTTCCAGAATCTGAATCAAATGGCTGGTATCCAAACAGTGGTGGAATTTGCGAATCCACTTTAATGTTGGTAGTAATTTCAAGGGTGGTTTCGTCTACCAGAATATGGCTCTCATCGTTGATAGGTTCAAGTGGTGTCGGCGTATTGACAAATGCAATGACATTATCAATATCTTGATACGACAACATCGCCGCGACACCGGTATTCTCCAAGCTTCCTCCGTCTGCAAATCGAGTTGCTTTAATGTCAGTTTCTGGTTTTGCATCGGTCACAGGCCAATAATAATACTGTGGAATGATATTTTTGATACCAATTTCTTTCATATCGGCTTTAAGTGCTGTGTGAGTAAATCCTAGTTTGGTGACTTCTTTTTGAAATTCGCGTCGTGTTTTAGTAGCTGCTTTGGTCGATTTTATTTGGCTGATAAAATCTTTAAGCGAATCGCTCTCGCTATCTAACAAATGATCACCTAAGAACTTTTCTGCAGCGTCACCGCGTTCTTCAACGGCTTTCAAATATTGGTCGAAATCAGCTTCCCAGGTTTTAAAAATATTCTCTAGCGTTTCTGCAAATGCCGCGCTACTCGATCCCACAATATCTAATAAAGAAAACGGCCTGTTTTCAGAAATTCCTACTAGATTTTTTTCATCACCAACACCGATATCGATCAATTCAGAATTGAAGGAAAATGAAGTAACACCGCCGCCACCTGGTTTCTTGCCATTGGCGTCAGTTCCGCCGGGTTTCCCGATAATTCCAGTATAAAAAGGCGTGCATTGAACCGGAGCCAGAAATTTAAATCCTTTACTGCTCACAACCAGATCAGGTCTTGCATCATTAACAAACATCGCCGTATTACAAATTAAGAACGGTCTTTCGACTCTGCCATCATCTTGCGAAAGCTGATGCCCCGTTAAATCTCCAAACGTCGCATTTTGATAAGGAAAGCTTTTAATTTGCTCAATCGTTGACTCGTTAAATGTAAAATAGGTTGTAGGTGCTTCAGCTTCTCCCGGCGTATAGAGTCCGTATGGTTTTAAAATGTTATCGGCAATAACAGTTTGCCATAACATGTGAGCTGGTGTTCCATGAAATTTGTAAAGCCAGAAAGCTTGCAATGCAATATCAATGACAGAGAAGTTGGATGTGATATTTTCACCGGCGTTACCAGCGGGCAATTCATCTAATGTTTCTGATAACTGGTGCCCAGTAGTTTTCGTCGGAACTAGCTGTCCAGGATCATCAACATAGGTATTTAAATAATCATCATCGGTAACCGCAGGGTCGGTCAGATAGGCATAAGTGACGCCTAACCAGGAACCACCGGACACAGTCGATATGGCTTTGGTTTGTGACAGCAAATCTCCGTGACCATTTGACAACGTTTTAAGTGCACGAAGTTGTCCCATAGCTGAGCTCAAGGCTCTAGAACCACCACCGCTTAAACAAACACCCACATTACCCGGCGTTGGATTTTTTCTGTTTTTAACAAAATCATCAACTTTTAAACCTGCCGAAGGTGTCGGTGTTAATTCGGCGGTAAATTTTTCTGCTTTGGAATTTTTTCGAAATAAATTTAACACATCCATCGTCTTTGCTCCTTTGCCATTTCATTGAGTGAAAACAGTGCAACGATGAGTATAGGATATTAAATGGTAAGATTTAGCGGCGATTAGAATTTGTTTTTTTATTTATCTCAAATTGATAAATAAAATAGGAAAGCGGCGAAAATAATTGACGGTTTATCACCAAAAAGCAATAAACCGTCAATAAAGAATATTAAACCATTAATTCGCGCGACAGCCAGCGTCAAAGTCAACCATAATTGTGGCTCCAGTCCCCTGGCCACTAATCTTCAGATAAGACCAATACTTGGTATCACCCGAAACTTCGATGCACTCACTATTAGTCGCTCCTCGCGATTCAGCGTCAAAATCGTTATCACTTGGCCAGCCATCATTTTTATAGAGTACGTCAAGATTCCCCTGACCATGTCCCATGGTAATCGCAATACTCTGATGTTCATTAACATTACCGATACTTAACCAGATAACGCTCTTCTCTCCCAAACAGGTTGCGACCCCCGGCTCAAGTCGACCGCCAGTAACCGGCGACTGCGTTTGACAAGCATCAGGTAATTCGTTGGCACTTGCGGTGACATTCGCGCTGGTGCTAACAGAATGACTGACACCATCATCATCGGTCACCGTTAAAGTCACCGTGTATTGTCCGCTGGTGGAATAATTGTGAGTTGGATTCTCATCTGTACTACTGTTTCCGTCACCGAAATCCCAGAGATAGCTTTGAATAAAGCCATCAGAATCGGTTGATCCCTCACTGCTAAAGTCGATACCGGTATTAACGACGCCAGAATAAGGACCATTGACTTTAGCCGTAGGCGCTTCATTACTCGCCTCACTGATCAACACACTATAATCCTCTATTTCACCGTCTCCCATGTCACCACAAGCCGAAGAAGGTTCGCTATGGTATTTCATGGCGATGCGGATGCGCGTTTTTACGCCGACTACCCCTTGCGGAATATTGATATTGCCAGTCACGGTTCCTTTACCAGAAAGACCGCTCAATACTTTTTCGTTACTGTTGTTAAACTCTCCATCACCGTCAAAGTCAATCCACGCAACCCAGTGCTCGCTGTAGTTTCCGCCGGCAGTGAGTTCAATCGAATTGTCACCTTGAACAAACGGAATTGTTAAGCTGGTGTTATCCGCATACCCGTCAGCCTCACTGGTATTTTCAAAACCATTAGCGGCTACCTTGGCAATCCACTCATATTTGGTATTGCCTGTTACCGAACAATATTCAACATCACTAACAGTGACTTCCGCTGTATCGCTATGACTCGCACCATTATTATCGGTGACAGTCAACACGGCGATATGGATCCCTGCCGAAGTATAAGCGTGTTGAGGATTAGCCTGATTACTCGTTTCACCGTCGCCGAATGTCCAATGGTAATTCAAGATTGTTCCATCAGTATCAATCGATCCTTCACTACTAAACTGTATGACCTGGTTGGTGTTAGCTGCGTATGGTCCGTTCGCTTCAGCAGTTGGCGTCTGGTTTTCTTGATTGACAGTCACTAGCGCAGAATCACTAGCAATATTTCCATCGTTATCAGTCACAGTTAATGTTGCAGTGAACTCGCCGCTAGAGCTATACGCATGTTCCGGATTTGCCAGGTTGCTCGTATTTCCGTCACCGAAATCCCACTGATAACCGGTGATGCTTCCATCATTGTCGACGGAACCAGCACTACTGAAATGAATACTGTTACCGACGTTTCCAGTATAGGGACCGTTTGCTTCTGCGACAGGTAACTCTGATGCAACTTGTCGCTCATAATAAACGGTTAAAGTCGCGCCACTATAATCAAGGAAAGGCACAAGCAAAAGATTTAACTCTCCACCGGAATTTATTTCACAATACTCACTCAGTCTGGGGGCACTAAAAGGGCCACAATCAAAAGTTTCCGTAGTAGGAACCGAATTCACACCAACATAAAGATCAGGATCACCCTCGTATCCACCCGCAATAACCACTATCGTTCGCACCGCGTCAGCAGGTACTGTCACTTTGTAGGTCTTTGGTTCATCACCTTTGGTCGCGCCTAGATCTTTCTCCTCTAGCAAGAAAATCCTCTCACAGCCATCACACAAAGTCGGATCTTCTGCGCCGATAATTTGTAAATGCGCGTTGCTGTAATCTGAAAACGCATCGATGGTTGTATAATAAGTTTCGCTATTTGAAGGCCCGGTTATCGTGATTAGTTCCGGCGTACCACTTGAGCGGAAAGAAATAAAATCAGCGGTCCAGGTATCGCCATTTTTTTCAGGCGCGACGCCTTTTGAAACATATAAATCAGGATCTTCGGTGTAGCCATCCAGATAAAAAGCAACCGCCTCTGTACCAACAGGAATATCGACGGTCACAGTATCTGTCTCGCCTTTTTGTGCAGAAATATTTTCTACTTCTTTAATCAGTTCACCCTGAGGTTTCGTGTCCACTCCAGAACCATCCCAAGGATGCTCTGCATTACTGGTTAAGTCTTCTAATCCAACCGCGATCAAGTTTTCGTTTGACCATAAAGTTGCTCGTGCTGCACCATGAAGCGCCGCAGTCATACGTTTAACCTGGTCACCGGTGTACATCGCATAATTATTGGAATAATGCATGAAATTTTCGGTGTTGGTTGGTTGTCCCAAACAGTTAGTCGCGTTGCCCTGAAGAATACTGCTACTCATTTGTGGTGTGTCACACACTCTATCACCCGTTGACGCACAAAATGCTTCTTGGTGAACGGAGCAACTATCTCCGTCAAAAACATGAGGCAAGTTTAACCAGTGTCCAAACTCGTGAGTTAATACTGAGCGGAAGTTTTCGCTGGTATTAGTTCCAACGTAATCGCCGTTGTAAACAACTCGAGCAGTTCCCGCTTCTGACATGCTCACTTGTGGATACCAGGCAACGCCGGAATTATTCGTTTTACCGTCATCATACAAATCATGCATGAAGTAGATATTCATATATTTATAATTATCCCAGGAGTCGGCCGCAATTTGTGCATTAAATTTTGAACCATCTCCATAACCAGCCTGCTCACGATCGTAGCGAACGATACCATTTGTTGAATTACCGTCAGGGTCTTTTTTCGCCAAAACAAATTCAATATCAAGATTTTCTCTTATTGCCTGAAACTCTTCAGCAATGGGTCCGTCTTGAGTATTCAGTCCGCGAAAATCCTCGTTCGTCTTATTTAAAGCATCAATAATTTTTTCATCGGTTAAGCAGTTACCGCCGTTATCACAATTGAAGCGAGACCCATATACATGAACAACCACCGGAATATAATATCGTCCTGGGGCACCATCGCCGACAGCAGCTGCCTTGTTTTTTTTCAAAGATAGCTGGTTTAAAATTTTTCTTGATAAGCTTGATTTATTTTTTAGATCTGATTTGTTTTCTTTCTGAACCTGTGACCAACTTTGGCCATTAAAATCAGTGCCACAGACATTTCCCACCGTAGCGCTTTTTAATTTCAGATCAGCAAACTTAACACTACTAAAACTGAAGTGTGATTCATTGACGTTATTTTTTTCCTGAGAAACTCCTGCAGATGCAACACAACTTATTGCTGAAAATAGCAATAATATGGGGCGAACTACTTTGGATTTGTAAAGCATTAAAATTTCCTCCAATTGTTTTTGTTTGTCATGAGAGTCGAGGCTCCCTTTTTTATTTTTTGCATCCAGCATTTCAACCTGGCTTTACATTAGCCAGTAAAAATTAGCTGCTGGATTCATCGGTCCTAGTTATTTTTTATTGGTAATGTCGGGGAACAATCACTCCCCTTTTATTAAAATTTTTAGTTATCGAATTGATTATGTGTAAGCATGAACAATACATCAGGCAGCATGCATTGTATACAATATATTATAATATAAATAAGATTTATTGAATTAAAATTTAACTTACCGCGTTCAATTTTAAATTTGGATAAATAGCTTGGTTGGAAAGTAAGGCTAGGCTGAAAATTTATTTGAGACTGCATGAGTTTAATAATTCATGCGCATTCGTAGGTTAATCACAAAGTATCTTTCTGTGGTTTATTATTCCGCGGTTAATTAATTTAAATTACAAAATTGAGTAGTAATGGCTTGTTTAAAAATAATAAATAATGTTATTCAGATAGCTGTTAAATAAAATGTTCACAGATAAAATATATCTGATACATTTTACCCCGGCTATCGAATTATTTTGTACTAATGTGAGCTTGACGCGAAATAATCAGACTCATGCCCTATTGCTGCTTTCACCTCTCGAATTTCTATTGTGTCCTGTGTTAAATCAATACAAAGTTCGACAGGCTCTAATCGAGTTGAATCTAGGTTTAATCAATGAGCAAATCATTCTGGAAAACGAGCGTTATTACGAAGCAGTTTTAATTTCTACTAAAAAAACATTCCTATCTCTTCCGTAGGATCAATTATGTGGGACTTTAAAAATCCTGTTCACAGAGATTATTTGACTAATTTAATTTCACACTATCAGCGAAAATCGAAAGATAAAAGTCAAAACACTGAGGAGTTTATCGATGCTTATAGTCAATTAATGGATATAAGCTCGAATTAAAAAGACGGGAAATATTCCCGTCTTTTTAAAATTAGCCCTTATTAGCAGAAATAAATTTCGCGCTCACTGCGCAGTAAATGTCACTAAATCGACTCTAGCGACAAAAGCATCACTTACTTCATAATTATTTTTGATATACCGCCATTCAATCTGATGCATACCTTCGGTTAACTCATACGAATAAAGTTTCCAGCTATTGCCGAATATCGTGCCCTTATACTCCCCATCAATGTAAAAGTATAAATAGTCCCCACTATTAATATCGACCTTAGCCTGGAAACTCAAAGTACCGGCAGCAAAATAATAGCTAGTAGCAATCCTGCTTTCCTGACCTTGAACAAGATTCCCTGTTCGCAAGCTATTTGTTCCATCAAATGCTTCGGTTGAGTCTAATTCCCAGTCAACGTCACTTGATTCCGTTGGCTCCCAAAGAAGTGGAATATTAGCTCCTTCAAATGACTGACTTAAACTAGTAATCAATGGAGGTACAGAAGCGATATCTCTAGGATCACTCAAACCAACAATCACTTCATAAGAATCACTAAACGTGTCCTCGTCAGTATCCTGCTTATTAGGATCTGTGAGATGTATTAAAACTTCATCTCCATCTGATAAACTATCTTTGTCGGAATCGCTCACTAATGGCTGAGTCGAATAAACGTTTACTTCATCTCCATCAGTTAAATTATCCGAGTCGGTATCCTCTTGATTGGGAAGTGTAAATAAACCAAACTCAGTTGAGTTATCAAGTCCATCTAAATCTGAATCTATCGTTGAGTCCGAAGCGTCACCATCATTTAGCGAATACAGTGTCTCCCACCAGGCAGGCATACCGTCTTCATCATGATCACCAAATACGATATTAACAAACTCGACACCAGAGGCCGTGGACTGAACCAAAACAAGATCTTTGTTGTTTCTGACAAGTCTTAAGGATTCTCCAGTGTAGTTAGAGCTCAATTGCTCAGTTAGTCGATCTTTATCCCATACTTTGAAAACAGTGTTTGAGTCTTCATTTTGAATTGTAACAATCGTTGTGTCATACCAAAGTGCGTCAACTATTTGAATCCCCAAAGAATCGGTATGGCTTAAATCCTGTGTGCTAAACAGATCACCATTTCCAACAAGCAGTGTTGATTCGTCTTCCGAGAGAATCAGAGGGGCTCTTATCGTTCCTTCATAATCGTTACCCTGGCGTCGCGCAGCACCGATTAATCCGGTAGCAGGATCAAAGTCATTTGCAATCAAATCCTTAACACCATTTACGGCATTCTTAACATGAAACTGTTTATCGAAAACCTCACTCCAAACATGTCCATAAATCGTATATGGATAGTATTCTTCGTTATCCGTTTGAACGCCATTTTGGTCAAACACATAATGAAAATCTGAATAACCACTTTTATTTTGAGCCCTCAGGTAATTCGACATCATAGATAAACCACTGACTGCGCGAGCAATACTGGTAAATGGAGTCTGCTCTCCAGTTCCGGTCAAGTCGATGTAACGAATGGCACCTGTGTTGTAACCCAGATACAAACGACTCTGAACAGAAGAAACTGTCATATGGGTTGGCGCAATCTTCTCTACACCATTGTCGATCTCTACGATAAATGGATTGGTATATCTCGACTCAGACAGTTCCCAACGATAGACCCTGTTGTTTTCTTCACTCAATAAATAAATGAAATTGCTGTCAGAGACGATTTGATCGGGAACAAAATTAGGGACCATAGAATTATAATCACAAGTCACCCCATCTCCATGCTCTATCAAATAACAAGCGGAATCATTTGGATAGGAATCTAAAACTAATCCAGTGGTACTATCGTTGGCATCATATCCTGCATTCCATTCATCGGGATATCCATCATGATCACTATCTACTGACGCGGCAGGGTCATCTGGAAAATCATCTTCAGTATTTAAAACACCGTCACCATCAGTATCATAATTTGGTAGGTAATGCCGAATAGCAACAGTGCCATTTTCAATCATGACCAATACCATTCCTGATTGATCGCCGAACATTGCAACAGCCTCACCGTCAAATGTAAGTTGCTCCACTAGATTGAGAAGGGAAGTATCGCGTCTTTGTAACGTTGATGTATCAACATTATTGGTCATGGTCACTAGAGACCCGTCTTCCATCCATTGAGCGGCGGCTATCCGAGTACCGATTGAACCGGCATAATTTAGATCATCACCATTGAAATAATTACCGGTACCTGTTAAAACTTTTTCTCCATCAAATGAGACTTTAAGAGGATACATAAAACTGTACACACCATGATACGGTGATTCTCCCCATCCAACGACTTCACCGGTGTCGGGATTTATCTCGTCGTAATGGACATCGTTAGGATGTGACCCATCTCTAAAGTAATAGAGTCGAGAATTTGTTTCACTCCACGCGTAATCTTTCGAGAACCTTCCCATTCCCCTTAACCCGGTCTGATTTGCATCAGCATCATAAAACACGTGTTGATCTGAAAAACCACTTCTACTTTGAACCATCAAGAAATTACCGGCAGCCGCTAATCCTTCTGCCGCTTGCTCCATAGTAACAAAGTCGACTTCCAGCAAATCATCAGCGATTAAATCAAAGTACTTCACATCACCTGTATCATACCCCATATAAAGTCGATTATGCGGTTCTGAGTAAACAATAGTTGTTGGAGAAACGATAGATAAACCCGATTCATAACCCACCACCATTGGCTTGATATATCTGTTATCTGCAATTGACCAGCGATAAATGCGATTATTTTCTTCGCTTAATAGATATAAATTAGTCCCATCAGTTACGACTCTATCTGGAGAATAATCCGGCATCGTCGCAGAGTAATCACAAAAGACACCGTCACCGTGTTCGAGAAGGTAGCATTCAAAATCTTCCGGATAGGCATCTAGCACCAAACCTGTCGTACTCTCGGATTCGTCATACCCTTGATTCCAGCTATCCGGATACCCATCAAAGTCACTATCAATTGAAGCCGCAGGATCTAGAGGAAATGCGTCGTCATCATTTGATACGCCATCATTATCACTATCATCGCTTGGAGAATATATGTGGAAAGTGGTAAAACCATTTTCGACCATAACTAAAGTCATTTTTGACAGGGTGCCATAAATAGCTTTAGCTTCCGCTTGAAAGTTTTTCTGATCGATTGTTTTCTTTAATACAGCATTTTTTCTTTGTAAAGTTGCAGCACCTTCAGCATTAGAAACCGTTACTACCGAATTATCACTTAACCAACCCACAGCAGAAAAATTGCTACCGATCGAGCCAAACCAAGTTAAGTCGTCATTACGGTAGACATCGCCACTTCCCAATATAACAAACTCTCCAGACTGCGAGACTTTTAATGGTGGCTCAATATCATAATCTCCGTGGTAGTTAGTCTCTCCGAAATCAGTGATCAATCCGGTCTCTTGGTCAATCACCTGGTAATGTAAATCATTTGGTCTTAGGTTATCTCTGAAGTAATAGACTCGAGAATTACTCTCACTCCACGCATATGCTCTAGAGTAATAACTGTTGTTTCGACTGTCAGAAATCACTCCATTTGTGTCAAAAATATAGTGAGTGTCTCTATCTTCAGCGAGTAGATAATTTCCAACGGCAGCCAACCCTGTTACCGCAACAGGCGTGTTGGCAAAAGCGACCTCAGCCCCTTCGGAGTTCAAATCAATATATTGAATGGCTCCAGATTCGTAGCCCAGGTACAATCGATTATGTTGACCGGAGTAGACCATCAAATTAGGAGTAATGATTGCTCCTTCATGTTCAAGACCAACGCTTAAAGATTTCGTGTAAGCTCCATCCGCTATGGACCACTGATATACGACTCGATTAGTTTTATCCAACAAAAATATAATGTCAGTACCATCGTAAGTTATGTAGTCCGCAAGATAATTATCGATCAAGGTAATAACGCGGAAAGAAAAAGAAGAACTACCAATTGTCAGAATTGCTTCCGATCTGCTCCCATTGGTTTCAGCGGAGACCACTTTGATTTGCACTGTTTGCCCGGCTGAAATAACCGATGGCGTAGAAATGTAAGAGCCACCATCTATCGAATATTCACCATCCTCAATACTTATGGCTGTATCACTATCAATCCCATTGATTGTGACAACTTCCGAAAATATTTCTGTTGAAACCGGAGCTTGAGTCACTTCAGAAAAAATTACTTCATCAGGTGTGTTATCCCTTTCACGAGTGACAACACTGAATGTTTCGTTGGCACTACCAATTGTTAATTCAGCGTCTGACTGGGTCGAAAACTCAGATGCAGAAGTTAATCTAACTTTTATAGTCTGGCCTGAGTTTATCGTATCAGCAGAAGACTGGTACGGGCCGTCATCGACAGAGAATTCACCGTTGGAAATACTGATAGGCGTGTCATTATCGATTCCACCGATGACCACTTGTTCTGATTCAACGACAGTAGAAAGTTCAACGTCTATCTGGCTGTTAAATACAAAAGAATCTGGAGTCTCGTCTTTTTCGCGCGTAGTACTGGAAAAAGTAGCTGAAAAATCACCGACGGTTAACTCGCTTTCAGTTAGAGTGACATAGCTGCTCGCGGAAACTTGTTTAAGTTGAATTCTCTGCCCCGGATTAATCGTACTGCTTCCATTTTGAAATTCACTACCATCAATGGAATATTCTCCATTGGTAATACTGATAGTTGTTTCGTTATCTATCCCCTCAACTAGTACTTGCTCAGAAAGAATTTCTGCAGACAGTTCTGTTGCATTCTGGCTAGTAAAGCTAAATGCATCTGGGGAAGTATCTTTAGCTCGAGTCGTCACGCTAAATGTCGCAGACACTCCGCCAATTGTTAGTTGAGCTTCTGAGGTTGAAGAGTAATCTGAAGAAGATGTCAGCCTGACACTAACTCTTTGACCATTGTTTACAGTACCAACTGAAGATTGGTAAGAAGCACCATCAATTGAATACTCACCATTCGAAACGCTAATCGTCGCTGCCGCATCAATGCCTGAAACGGTAATAGGATTAGATTCGATTTCCGTCGAAACCTCAGTACCATCTACGACGTCAAAAGAGAATACGGAAGGTGTCGTATCCAGAGAATCAACTGGTGGTGGAGGCTCGGAGCCTCCACCACCGCCACCACAAGCGACTATAAAAGAAAGAAAAAGCGCGGCAACTAATTGAAATGAAAGCCTTTTCATTGCTACTACCCTATTATTTTATTGTAATAAATAACTATCAGTCACTATTCAGTGAGCTGCATCCCCTAACTGATTAATATCGAATAGAAAAACTTAAGAAGATCCCTAATAAGACATGAACAGTAAACAAGCCTTCTAATGAGGCTTTTCGGCGCCTATCTTAACAGATTTATCGACAAGAATCTTCGACGCGAAAAAGTAAAAAATACCGACATTTACAGAGTATCCAGCATTTAATTTAAATCATAGAGTAAGGAGGAAATAGTAAAAGCCTTCCATGGCATAGAGCAAACTATCAATAGAGTACTTTGTGCCTAAATCCGAGAACACAACTTCGCCCTTTAACATAGTTAGTTAAATCGTAGTTTGCTTTATTTGTGCTGGTGTAAGCGCCCTGATATCCCGACTTAACACAACTAGATCTGCTGGCTTGTCAACTTCAATACTTCCTGAAATTGATCGAGCAAACCGACGTACCGCTGCCAAGACTTCCTGTTCGTTTTCTTGTAACTTATCCATACTAATATTTCTTTCTTCGATATTTATTTTTGTTAATTAATGCGTCTGAACTATAGCTTTTTTCTACCAGTAATATAGGGCATTAATCGAGCCATATTTCGCGCATCATCTATACCTCTGTGATGGGTGCCTATTAACTCCAAGCCTGCCTTGTTCAACGCTCGGGCCATTCCAAACTTCTTTTTTAGCCCCTGACTGCTCGAAAACAATTTCTTGATATTTATGTGTTCAGCGTCGATAGGATAACCGATACGATGATACTGACTATCTTGAATGAGTTGTTTCCTATCGTAATCTCCCCAAGAACAAAAGATATATCCTGAGTATTGATACAACCATTTTTGAAATACCTTCACTGCTTGAGGATATTCTTCAGCCATATCAACCTGAGACTGTGTAATGCTAGTCAGCTCAGTGCATAAATTAGTTAGCTGTTTATTTCTAACTGGCTTAATAAAGCACTCGAATTCATCTACTACATTTAGATTCTCTGCTTCGACCATAACGGCGCCAATTTCTATCGTTTCCATTTCGTGCCTAGGGAAACTATTCTGATCGCAGCAGGTCGCTTCTAAATCGATGATTAAATAGTAATCATATTCTTCTAATTCTCTTTCCATTTTATTTACTTCTTATATTTAATTTGTTTCCATACTTAATGATTTTTCTTAGCAGCTTCTAATATATGAGGCTTTATAAAATACCCAAAACCAGCATTCTTTAATCTCAGTATCAATTCGTTTTTGCTGCACTCTAATGTCTCAGAAACCTCTTCTAAACTCCAATCATGTTTTGCTAGAGTTTTTAACAAGTACCCTCTCTTAGCTTGCGCTTTAGATAATTGATATGTTTTCAGATATTCAATCTGCCCGTCATTTCTTACAAGCGCTTCACCAATAAAGTTATCTTTGTCGTTACTTAAGTCAGTGACAAATCTCTGTAGAGAAAACGGGCCCAACTTATTTATTAACTTAGAGTCAACTTTAGGTTGCACCATGTCCTGCAATAATTCAGTCTGTTGTGACTCATAACTATTTCTTGCTGCGTCAACCAATTTACTCAAGTCCTCTACACTGTCGACTCTTACTCTATCTAACCCCAAGTCTAATGCAGGAACATCGTACATATACTGCCCGTTGTAAAAGACTAGCTCGCCATAAAAGTCTTCTATCAAGCTCGCATGCATCAAACGGTAATCCGTCCGATGTGGCACGATGAAAATTGATGCGGGAGCGTCAGCAACAAATATCACTACGCCTACCTGGTTTTCATGGATTTCAAATACTCGAAGCGCATCTTCCAAATCGCTAATCCAACGACCGCGATACGAACTTTCCGAGCGCACTCCTAATCCTTTTCTTAAGAGCGACTCAGAGTATTCCTCCCAAGCTACATTAGGTCCACCAAAACATAGGCTCAGAAAACCTTCCATTGCCAAATGTAGTGGTAAGAAGCGAAGTTGACGAGCTTCTTCCCTTTTAGCCATACGGTGCTCAATTCGAACTCGACAATCCTCTTTGTTGGTCTTTTTCCTAACCTTATTCAGTTCACAACCATAAGGAACCACAGGTCGATTATCCGTTGACCATCTCGCTACCATACCGTGTGGGATGTAACTGTAATAAATGCTATTGGGGATCTCTGGTCCCTGCTTTCCATCGAGAGCAACAAAGGTCGCATCGTCATCGTACTTCCTTAAACCCAATCGCAAATCTTCAGATGGCTTTTTCTTTATAACTGGAACAAGACGAACATTACCCCACATTTGTGAAGGTGCTAGTTCGAACTGCTCCAAGTTAATTTGTTCGAGTATGTTGTTAGCCATTTGCTAGTTTTTCCATATATTTCTGATAAACATAGTTCTCTAGAAAATCGATAGTTGCTCTTCCATCTGCAAATCGACAATATTCCAAAGTAATCGCAATATCCTCTGCATTTCGGATCCCGACAGAAGTAATTCCTCCACCTAATCCTTTTACATTGAAACTATTTGCATCATAAACAGGATTTAAGTGTACGATGCTTGTATTCGCCTTCCCCTTTTGTATCTTTAACCATGATTGATAAATGTGAGATGTAAGTCCTACCGGATCGTTTTCAAATCCGTCTGAAATAATCAACACCATATCCGGTTCTTTTTTTAAAGCTTCAATAAAAGGCTCAGCGATATTGGACTGACCTTTGGGTTGAAGATGTAGGTCTTGCTTTAAAGGCGAAGACCAAAACACGTTATACATTTTCGCAGCTCTTTTCAGAATCTGATGAACTGCAAAGCCAATTGCTAAAGGGCGTCGTTTCTTTTCTTTGCTTCCCCACATTGAAAAACTTCGATCAACGACTAATGCAATTTTATCTTTAGTGACTTGAGTACCTTTCAACAAACTTTCAGCCTGCGTCTCTAAAGCCATTTCGAATTTATCTTTCATTTCGACCTGCTTTTCATAACCAAGAGATAACCAATAAAGTACAAGTCGAGTTAAATCTAACTTTCCAAAATCCACATCTATCTTTACTTGCTTCTCTCTAGCTGCAGCCTTTTGTAGTCGAAGCTTCTCGTTTTTTGTTAGTTGTCCTTCAATACCTTTTAAAAATACATCGCGTGGGATCGAATGACGCTCAGCAAAACTTTCCGCTACCGTAAACGGCAATTCATATACCGCTTGTTTGCTATATTTTGCACGTTGAAAACTGTCAAATATCGATGTTTCAAATGGTATAGATTTAGCTTCGGTGCTATCAAATAAAAATCGCGCACGCTCTCCTTCTACTTTTTCGTGTACATGAGTCAGTGCCTGTTTTATTTTTGTTCGGTACTTAACTGCGTCAAACCCAGGATCTTTCCTAGCATTTAGATAAGACTTAACAACCGCTCGAGTTCTTCGATTATTGACGCGCTCCTTTTTCAAAAGAGCAAATAATTTTAAAACTCGGTTAACAGGCATTTCGCTTAAACAAATACGAATTAGATTTGACTCTTCCAATTTATGGGAAGAATGCTTAGGCACTCCTGCTGATAAAAGATTAAATATGATTAGCGCTTGATTGTAATGGTTAATTCCAGTCGCTAAAGTCAAAGCGTAGAGACGACGATAGTTCCCCAAAATGTATTGATGTAAAAATTCGATAGATAAGTCTTGTTGATGAGCATCTTCATAAAACTCGCGCTGCCCCGTACAGGTAAAGCAAGCGTTAATGAATAACACGAGATCTTCACCCTCAATCTGCGAAATGTTTATTTCTTGTTTTTGAGTTTTTATTTTTGATAGTTGCGACATTCTTGTCCCGCTCATTCTGGTCTTCATCATGAAATAAGCGGATACACTGGGGATAGTAAAGAACAAGACGTTTTTCTGCGTTAGAGGCAAATTCGGAAATTGCTCTTAAGTCCCGCAGTGTATCCTCAAACTTATCATCACAATTGATATATGTTCTTTGACAGTACAACAGCAACCGATATGCCAAGTTTAAGTTCTTGATTCCGTTACATCACAGAATACACTCTACCTGCTTGTTTTTAAAGACTTTATTATTCTTCCAAAGCGGTTTACTACAAATTTCATCAAAAGACCAACAGCCCTTAAAATATCTCATTAAATATATTAATATCTATACAGATAGATCCCCCCCCACCTACATAACATCCAAACTACCGGTCGCAGCCTGAAAAACCATTTGCTGCTCTCTAATCTGCATCTTAACCTTTTCATCACTTAGATATTCGAGACATACCTCAGGACTCTCAGGCAATTTTTGATTTAATATTAGTTAGTTTAATTAAATCTTTATTCATCTTTTTCCCAAATCTTTCTTACTACACTAAATAACTTAGGACCGCCTTCAACTTTCGGTTCTTTTCTTGCTTCAGCTTTCATATCCCAGACATCGTCTTCATCTAGATTCGGTTGTTGAAGTCGAGAACCACCCTTATGGGGTCTAGAAACAAAATAAGCAGGAGGTTTAAGTAGTTGACTTGTGCATTCTTCAGAGCAGGAATTAACCAACATTGGTAAATCATCGGTACCTACTCTTAGCGTGATCCAGAGCTGATAAGTCTCGTCATATGACATTTCCTTTCTGCACAGACTACAGTGGACAATATCGCCAGAATATCTAACTGGATTTTCTCCTAGATAAGGAAACCCCATTCTATTAGTTACATTGCCAAATAGGGCTCTGGTGCTCACTCGGCTATCTACCAGCTTTTTACAATTTGTGATTTCATAGGGAAACCAATGCAATTCGTATGATGTATATGGGTCAAAATATTTAAGTTCCGTCATTTCTCCAATTTCTGGAGGAATTCGCTTAAGTTTACTCCCATACAACCACATCTTCTTTACTTTCTTTAACTTAGCAATCGACTCTGGAAGAGTATGAATTTGCGCAAACAACTCTGGACCTAAAGCTTCAAGCGGTGAGAACTCCTTTCCTCCGCTAGCAGCTAGTTCATCGACATACTCACAGAGCTTTTTCCAAGCTTCGCAATTCTTATCTTGAACATCATTTTCTATTTTAGATATTTTCATTTTCTTCACGACAAACTATCCAAAATCCCGTTAACTGAATCTTTCAATTCATCAATGAGTTCTTCATCCATAAACTTGTATTCATCTGGAATATCCGATACATAAACTGGTTTGTGATCCAGCATTCGAGTGAATTCAGCTCTTAACCTGTTTTTGTGTTTCTGCTCCATAACGAAAACAACATCAGCCCATCGGATATCCGATGAACTGACAGTCTTTCTTGCTTTAGGGCTTGTTCCCGCAGATCGAACATTGAATTCAGGATGCTTTCGCCATACTTCCTCTGCCGTAGGACTACGCCACTGATTACGGCTACAGATAAAAAGTAAATTTTGCACTATTGACACTCCTCAATACATGACTCGTCATCATCTATTGGGATTTCAATATCCAGAACCTGACGAATTGTTTTAGGTGGATATTCCCTGCCCAATTGCTTGGCACGAATTAACTTATACCTTCGTGAATAAACAAGCTTCCAGTTTTTCTCTGAGCACTTAAACTCGCTTAGACGATATTCGGGAACGTCTTTAGTTTTTGAAAGCTTTCCTGAAACCAAAGGTTGATCTGTGTATACGTTTTCGTGGACCCTGCTATCCCGGACGTTAACTTTCACGTCTCGTTGATATCTTCTCCACGCTCTATTTCTAATCTTCATGTTTTTTCCTCTTCGATTTATCGGGTTCAGCAGCCGCGATAACACGGAGAGGTTTGTCCTAAATAGAACAATGCATATTCTGCCAATCTAGCCAAGCAAAAGCAACAAACACATATTGAATGGCACCAAAAAATTAACTGTCTTAGTAAAAAATAATTAGTTGACATTATTAACCATCCAGAAATAGTATCGAGCCATGAAATATTCAAATACCATTCAAATGCATAGCTCACATCAGTCAAACCATATTTGGCTGGGAGGAGCTATTGCTTAAGTGAAATAACTAGTCCGTTCACGAAGAAAGCCCTCCCAGCATGCTGCGAGGGCTTTTTTAGTGCATTAAAAAATAGGTGCGTCAATGAAGGGAATAATATTCGTGGGACTTCAAGCAAGCGGAAAGTCCTCCTTTTTTCTCGATAGATTTTATAAGGAATACTTGAGAATAAATCTCGACATGCTTAAAACCAGACATAGAGAAAAGATTATTTTTGACGCTTGTTTAAAAGGAAAACAGCCTTGTGTTATTGACAACACCAACCCAACAATGGAAGACAGAAAAAGATACATTGAGGCTTTTAAGGTTAACAAGTTTTCTGTGGATGGATACTTTTTTCAATCAAAAATTAGTGATTGCCTGAAGAGAAACCTGAAACGTAAAGGTCGCGAAAAGTTACCAACAATCGCGTTAAAAAGTACTCGCAGCAAACTAGAAATTCCCAAATATTCGGAAGGATTTGACAATTTGTATTACGTATCCATCACTTCAGGTGGATTTGATGTGGAAGAATGGAAAAATGAAA
The DNA here is from genome assembly GCF_007004725.1 of Aliikangiella coralliicola. GTDB lineage: Bacteria > Pseudomonadota > Gammaproteobacteria > Enterobacterales > Kangiellaceae > Aliikangiella > Aliikangiella coralliicola. The sequence goes on from NZ_ML660163.1 coordinate 72,682, forward strand.
TTCAGTGAATTAGATAAAAAAATGCGTATGTTTGAGATGGCAGATGACACTTGTGTACTTCCTGAAATCTATATTGTTGCGAGAATTGATGGAAGGGGCTTTACCCATCTAACCAAAGAAGTACACCAATTTGAAGCACCATACGATGCGCGTTTCAGGGACTTAATGATCGAGACTGTTAAGTCTTTGATGCAGTGTGGGTTTAAAGTTATTTTTGGATATACTCAAAGTGATGAAATATCTTTGCTCTTCGACTTAAGTGACAATGGCTTCAAAAGAAAGTTGCGAAAGCTCAATTCTATTCTTGCTGGAGAAACCAGTGCCAAGTTTAGTTTGCTGCTCGGCGACAAAGGAGTGTTCGATTGTCGAATATGCCAGCTACCAAACTCTCAGTTGGTCATAGACTATTTTCGTTGGCGTAACGAAGACGCCAACAGAAATGCTCTAAACTCATATTGTTATTGGAACCTGAGAAAAGAAGGTAAGTCTCCACAAGAAGCTTCCAACCGATTGATAAGATTGACCGTCGCTGAAAAAAATGAGTTGCTTTACCGCAAGGGAATTAACTTTAATGATGTTCCAGCTTGGCAAAAACGAGGCACAGGTGTTTATTGGGAAACATATCAAAAACAAACGCTCAACCCCATCACTCAAATACCGGTGTCGACAACAAGGAATCGATTGAAAGTTGACTTAAATCTTCCGATGAAGGAGGACTACAATTTGTTTATTAAACAATTTTTATAATTGGCTTTATTTTCTCTGAGCTCAAAAGCCGTGTTTCTACTACGCGGCTTTTTTGTCCACACAACCAACAAAGTCCGCTATTTATCTCGCATTATCTTCGTATAAGCGTATAATCGCGCGCAAAATACTGTATATTTACTGAGCTAGTAACGACAAAACTTTCTAAGCTCATAGGATCTCGACTCGTGACTCAGACCGAATTTTCATCATTACCACTTACCCCTGCTGAGCTGAATAATCTAAAAGAACTGGGTTATCAAACGATGACACCAATTCAGGCAAAAAGCCTGCCTGTGATTTTGCAAGGAAAAGATCTACTCGCCCAGGCTAAAACCGGCAGTGGAAAAACCGCTGCGTTTGGTATTGCTTTGCTACACAGCTTAACGATCGCTCATTATGAAACCGAAGCGCTAGTTCTTTGCCCAACAAGAGAACTGGCCGAGCAAGTGAGTAATGAATTACGTCGGTTGGCACGAGCCATTCCTAATACTAAGGTCACAACACTTTGTGGCGGAAAACCGATGGGACCACAATTAGCTTCACTGGAGCATAATCCACATATTGTTGTTGGCACACCAGGCAGAGTGTTGAAGCATCTGGATAAAGGCTCCTTAACATTAAGACGACTGAAAACTCTGGTGCTTGATGAAGCGGATCGTATGTTAGACATGGGATTTTCAGATGATATTCGTAAAGTCATTCAATGCACACCAAATCAACGGCAAACTTTGTTATTCTCAGCCACCTACCCCAAAGAAATCAAAGCAATCAGTCAATCTGTTCAGAATAATCCAGTAGACATTTATGTTGAAACTAAACATCAGGAAACTCAAATTGAACAGCGATTTTTTGAAGTCGATCGAGAACAAAGAGAATCAGCGCTAATTTCATTATTGCAACATTATCAACCTGAAGCTTGTGTGATTTTCTGTAACCGAAAACAACAGTGCCAAGATGTCGCCAATTTACTGTTGAGTCATCGCATTTCTGCAAAGGCGATACATGGTGATCTCGAGCAACGAGATCGCGATCAAATCCTAACTCAATTTGCCAACAAAAGTTGCTCAATTTTAGTCGCCACAGATGTCGCCGCGCGAGGGCTGGATATTAAAGATCTTCCAATGGTAATTAACTACGAGCTATCTAACGATCCAGAAGTTCATGTGCATCGTATCGGCAGAACCGGTCGTGCCGGTAATCAGGGCGCAGCACTGAGTTTATTCCAACCTTCTGAAGCACGAAAAGTTATCGGGATTGAAGATTATCTGAAAAATTCGATGCCAATAGGTAATCTGTCTGAGCTCAATACCTCACGCGCCTATCAAGTGAAGCCTCCGATGGTAACTTTGTGCATTAACGGGGGAAGGAAAAATAAATTAAGGGCTGGAGATATTCTTGGTGCCTTGACTGCCGATAAATCAATAAAAAGTGATAGTATCGGCAAAATCGATCGATTCGACTTTCTAGCTTATGTGGCAATCGATAAGGCAAATGCCAGCCATGCGTTGCAACTTCTGTCTAATGGAAAAATTAAGGGACGAAAGTTTAAGGTGCGTAGAGTTAAATAAACGACTATTTAACGCACGGTAATATCAAGAAATTTCTCTCCCTTAAACACTTTGATAGGATTACCACGTTCAACTCGCCAGTGAGATTGGTTTTGACTATTTCGTTGGGCACTCAACTTTTCCCTTTCCTGACAATCTAGTTTATGTTGGATAAGTGTTCTGGCTAACCGCTTATTCGCATGCTGACTTCTTTGCGATTGTACTTTCACACTAATGCCAGTCGCGCCGTGAGTAGCTCTCACTGCAGAGTTGGTTTTATTAACATGTTGGCCGCCAGGGCCTGACGCTCGACAGGTCTCAAACTGAATATCAGAAGGGTATAAAGTCTCTGATATTTGTTAAAAAACACCACCAATAAACCAGTTTTTCCGTTTATGGCTAGGACGATAAGGACTTTTACATAGCCATTTAATTGTTCCATGCCAGCTCTCTGCAAAGCTAAGCGCATCACTTCCTTTAACATTCAGTAACACCGACTTTAAGGTGTCGGCTTCGGGTCCCGCTTCTCGATCAATAATTTTAACTTCGAGCTGTAAACTCTCAGCTTCTTTTAACAAAACCTTCAACACTTTTGAAACAGCCAAACAACACTCGGCAGGACCTTGTCCGGCCGATAACTGCAATAAAATCACTAACAACCTCCTTGTGTTTTATAGGTAAGCACTGGTTTAAAACGAGCAATAGGCGTAACCAAATTCGCAGCCTTCATCGACTCAATGACCGAGCTAATCGATTTGTACGCTTCAGGCGCTTCTTCATAAATCAATGCTTTATTTTTACAAATGACTCGACTTCCAAACCCGGTTCGTTCCAAATCAGATTTTTTATAACGTTTTGACAATCGAGATTTACAATCCGAACGCCTCCATTTACGCCCAGCACCGTGAGCCAATGAATACAAGCATTCGGCACTCGAATTCGAATTAAGTTCAGGTTTAACCAGGTAACTATAGTCCCCTCGCGAGCCAGGGATCATAACAATACCGCAATCCGAAGGTGTGGCACCTTTTCGATGAATCCATCCCTTACCATTTTCCGAATCCAGGCTTTCGAAAACCTGATTTTGAGAAACCTGATTTTGAGAAACCTGAATTTGAGAAACCCGAAATTGAGAAACCAGATTGTGATTTACATCAATCACCAACTCACCATTTCCACGAAGTCTCTTGAGTATTCGCTTCGCGATTAACTCTCTGTTTAATTCAGCAAATTTAAGCGCATCGTCATGCCGTTTCATGTAGTGTGAAAATGCCTCTGACTTTTCATCTAGCCCTTGATGACCAAACTCTTCAACATGATTTCGTAAAATACTCTCGCCCAAACCTCTAGAGCCACTGTGGACAAGCAGCACCAAATTATTTTTGCTGATATCTAGCGCGTTGAAAACCGCTTCATCATAGATATCAGAAACTTGCTGCAACTCAGCGAAATGGTTACCACCGCCAATGGTTCCTAATGCTTGATCAAAGTTCGTTTTCATCAACCCTTTTTCAACGAGTCGACTATCAATATATTCCTTCCAATCTTCATGCAATGGTGCATCAATCGTTGAAAGGTGTTTTTCAAATTTGTCGAGATTGACTTTTCTTAACTTGATATCAGTTTTCCATAGCGACATACCACAGCCAATATCGTTACCAACAAGTGCCGGGTAAATTTTTGATCGTGATAAAAATGCTGCACCGATAGGATACCCTCTTCCCGGATGAAGATCTGGCATACCGACGGCCTTAACAATGCTATCAAGTTGTGCTGTTTTTTCTAATTGTTGGATCGCTTTTCCTTCGATCCAGGTGTCTGCATTCGCCACTAAACTGACATTATCAGACAATTTTTGAATAGGATTGCCCATGATTCAATTCCATACCATAAACAAATAACCTTCAGACAGTAACCGAAAATTCAGTTTATCTATCAGGTAGTTTTGTTGAAAATTAATCTATTAAAATTGGTTTATAAATCGTTTTAAAAACCAACTGTATTGGCAGGCCGAACTTAGGAAGAGAATACAAAGCTAAAAGTAAAGCGGTGTTACTCGAAGAATGACCTGCAAAAGATGTTATATCTATTCATTGATATTCTCCTTTGCGGTTATTTGATGTACAGATGGCGCGTAGTCTAAATGGGAATATAGAAAAACGCAATGCTAAACGAAAAAAAATTTATCAGAATAAACCAAATGGCGAATTACAGCACTGAATTTAGCTCTGCTTTATCAAGCTATCACTCACACATTCAACAACCTAACAGCAACTTTCATCCCATCTACTGTCCAGTGCTGTTTAACTTCGTTGAAGACAACTCTGGACAAAAGTGTTTCCTCACTGCCATCAGAGTAAGTGATTTGCATTTTACAAAAGTGATTATGTTGCTTGATAAAATCCAGGAATTGAATATTGGTAATTTCTTTTGCGGTGTCTAATTTACGTCTCTTAGACCAAGACTTTGTTATTATTTCGTACTTCATAGACGGACATACTAGATATATCTCTACAATTATTCAAGTACTTAATTCAGTGTTCTTGCCGGAATAACAGAGTGAAGCCGAATAGAAGATAGCACTAAAGACTCTATTGAGCCCGGCTTTCATAACACCAAAAGACATAAAACAAAAAATTTGTTCGATAAATTAACTCCCCAGGAAAATGACAATGAGTAATAAACCTATTGCAATGTAGATCATCAAAGTTCCAATGTTATTTGTGTCTTCTGTATTTTCGATCTCTCGCTGTTCGTTGGTACTATGTTCAGGGAGAGACTGCTCTGCTTCCTTTTTCTCTATTGCCTTAGCCTTTTTTTGTGCTTTCAGTTGTTCAGCTGTATTTTCTTTCACTGGTGAAGGCTTTGGCTCTGCTTGCCACCAATCCTCTCGAGGAGCTTCTCCACGAGTCGCTTTTACACGCATTATTTTCTTATTAAGCGCAGCGAGTTTGCCGGGCTTAACTTCAAAACCATACTGCTTTTTAATCTGCGTAACTCGTTTTTGTAATGCTAAACCTTTCTCAGGATTAACCATAGCGACAAAGTTAGCGTAACCTTCAATGGAAGGGATCAGTTGACCCTTACCCCAAACCTTGCCTTCAATACCATCTTTTTCAATTTGAAATAGCAATGCTCGAAATTGCTTTAAAGTTTTCCTGTCAACCGACAACTTTTGGTTAACAACAAGCCCCGTTACTTCCTGACGAGCATTTTTTCGCATGATTCGCGTTTTATCAGGGTGAACAACAAAACCTTCATCTATCACAATTTGCTCAACACGCCACAAAAGTTTGCGTAACTGGTGAGCCGACTTTCGTGTACCGGAAAATGTTAAGTCATCAGCATAACGAGTATAGGTAAAGTCTAATTTTTTCGATGCCCCAAAAACTCGGCGATCTAAATTGCGACATAATAAGTTGCTGATTGCAGGACTGGTAGGCGCACCCTGTGGCAAATATCTTTCACCGCGAGCAACGTAAAAAGTTTCACCATCCAGCTCAACTTCGTCAATTTCCGGCTCTGAACATAACAATGCCAACACCGTCGCGACTTGTTCACTATAACCCAGTTTGCAAAACAAGCCTTTAATTCGTTTGTAGGTGACCGTCGGAAAGAAATCCTTGAGGTCCATATTGACAACAACATCAGCACCAACGTGAGGTTTAGCATTAGTAACAATTGAACGTTGAGCAACAAACCCGTGAGCAGTATCATGTAAAGGCAGCTTTTCGAGAATGTTTCCGAGTATCCAATACTGTAACCTTTTTAACCGAGGCATGGGGGCGGAAATACGTCGAGTTCCGCCTGTTTTTTTCTCAATTAAAAACTGCTGATAATGGGTAGTTTTTGATGTTTTACGGCCAAAGGATAAAAATCTTAATTCATTGATACTGATTCCCATTGCTTTCGCTAGCGCGAGGCTACTATCAATAACGGGCAGCTCTTGATTAGTCAGTCGCTCTCTATCAGTGAAACTTCCTTGTAAACCAGCAGAAAAGTCTTCGCCCAAATAAGTTATTTCAGCTTGATTTTTATTATGCCAGTTAACAGCTCTTTGATAACGTGCTTCATTATTATTTTGCTTAGTTTCTTCTCTGCGTTTTAATGCTTCGGCTTTACGTTGCTTGTGTAATTCTTTAAGTGCTTTTTGAGGATCTTGATACTGTTGTTGCTTCTTCAGCAACGCCTGAAACTCTCGTTCTAACTCCCCTTTTCGAGCTATTAGCTCGGCAGGCAAACTAGGTTTTCCGCTGTCTTCGTTCCAGTAGCCCAGGCGAATCATTTCGCTGAGAATATATTCATCTTTGCTTGACTCACGGATCAGATCATAAAGCTGTTGACGAGTTAGCTTTCCTGGCGAACTTGCAGACATTACAGCGCACTCCTGTAGCTAACAAAACCAAAGATAGAGTAAAAGTCAGGGGCAGTATTTTTTGTAAAAAGCTTAGAGAAAAAACGACGAATGCCAGAGTAAGAATATGATGATGGTAACGCGACCGAATTTCCCTTCGAAGTATTCTCAGGACTGGGCCGCTCAACTCGACGCGAGGATGCACTACCACGTGCTGTTTGCTCCAGGGGAGCCAAACAGAAACGCACGTGGTAGTGCATTCCTCGCCCAGTAAAGAGCGGACCAGTGACGCGTGAGCAGGCTTTAAGCAAGAATGGCGATCCACCATTCAGATTGCAAGGTCGTTGGTCAGCGTTACCATCAAAACTGAGTATATCAGGGCTTTCCCCGATTGAGAATTTTTTATTAATTAAAAACTGCTGTTTAATTAAAAATAAGTTGTTAATCAAAAGTCTATTCAGCATATTGAAGTCTATTTAAAATCGATTTTAGCGGTCTGCTTAAACCTCGGTTAACCAGGTTTACCATGGCCATTCAATTTTTATTTTATTTCGTTATTGTTAGCGCCTTGAAAACGGCGCAGAGCCAACATATGTTCACAGGGTCCCTTGTACAATTTATTACTCACATAAAAGTGACATTGGCAGCTACCTTTTACCAAACGCTGATCCGAGTCTAATACCATTTCAGTTGAATATTCGGTCGCGTTATCCATCACCGTTCCAGACAACTGAACCTTGCCGTTAGATTCTGAATAATTATTCAATTCGACCAGATTAGCAGCCACGAAATTATTGGCTTTTTCTTCTCGTTCATTGCTGAAACGCAATTTCTCTAACGGTAGTGGTTCTTTAGCTAGTTCTCGCAATCGGTATACACCTTTCTTGAGATCGTAAATAACTCTACCTGCCTGGGTTAAAATGCTCAGCGCGGCTAAAACCAGGCTACGATCAAGTTGTAATTGACGAGCAATATCATTAGCCGCACAAAACCATTCTTTTTTTAACATACCAAGAACTAAATTAACGGTATGTTCATCAACACTTTTTCTCGGTGCCATTAAGTCAAAGTTACTGACTTTTGACCAATCATTAGCAGTCCATCCGGATAAGCCTAAAGTAAAAGTCATATCGCCCAGATCTGCTTCGAAAAAAGATGGCAATCCAGAGCCGAGTAAACTCACAGTAAATTTTTTCGCTATCGGAATAAGACGCTCCAATACTAACAAGCGCCTTCTGCCCCAGATACGAATTTCTTGTGGCTCAGTTCCCTGATATATCGAACGGCGACAAACTACTTCGTGATTCCAGGGTTCAAATATAGCCTTTACCGGCTCTCCTGGTTTTAACTGAAACTTAATCGACCGCGGACCAACCCGCTCTTTTTGCCGGCGCAACACAAAGCAAAAGTTGTGGATGTCCATCGGGTGTAGATCAAAAGTTGTGAGAGGCAGTGTCATCGCTGAGCTTACTTGTAAAAAACCGCGCACCCAACTATCCGGTAAATCGATTTTTTGTTCGATATATTTGTCTTCGTTGGTTGTTTCAACGGCAAAGCCCGTTGGATCGACCTTAAACTGAGTCTTTTTATAGTCGCGAATTTTCTGAAATTCAGCGTAAAGTTCTGCAGAATAATCAATATTGGTGGTTCCACATTGAAAATCGCTGATATTTTTAAACACATCAAAATTACAACTCAACTTGCCGTAACTAGATTCATCCTGACTAAAACATTCAAAAAATATTTCATCTGGATGAACAGTTATCACTGGGTCGAGAACAAACCACGCGTTGTAATCGTGCTTGTATAAATATTTAAAATATTGATTTTGAGCTTTATAGTAAGGTGATAAGATTTTCGACTGTTGACTACGCAGCTCAGATAACTCACTTCTTACCAATTTTAATTTAGCTTCAATCTCTGCTTGCCCGGACATAAATTCGGCCAATAAGGATTCCTCTTCTTGCGCCAACCATGCAAAATATTCGTCACGATTTCTCGGCTGAAAACGCAAATCAGCAACCACAACATTATGCAAGGCGGACATACCTTCCCTGAAGGCTATATGTTGCGCTAAGTCAGCGACAAAAAAAGTTGGTTCTCGAAGCGTGTCCGGAGTAAAACTCATTTCCGTTGAGATAGCACTTCCGTCAACGGTTGAAGTTCCTAAATAGCGATAATCAAACTCCATGACTCACCTCCCGTGAACTATGACGGCGGTTATGTTCCTGACCTTTCAGAGGTAATTTCTTAACTTGTATTGGCAATGATACTTGCGGATATTTGTCGCGAATTGCGCACATTCCCTGAATGTATGCGGCTTTATCGGTTAGCGAGTAAGTCACCGATTGTCGTTCAAAAATACTGGCTACTAAACTTGCTGCCGCTTCAGATTTAAGAGCCTCGGCCAGCATAAAAAGTGTGACTCTATCTTTCGCCACTCGCCCCTGGCAAACATTGGATAACACGGTAATAAGGTATGGTTGTAACTGTTGCAGCCTTTCGAAATTATCCGCTGCATAGTTTGCTAAAAAATTAGTGGTGAAAAGTTGGACATTTCGACTGGGATGTTGACTTAGTTTGCTTAAATATTCTACGCCATCACCCTCTTCAAAAAAAGTGGTGATAAGTTCACGACCAAAACGCTGCACATCATCTCGTGTATTGTCACAAATACCAATAATCGTGGCGGGACTCCAATCATCTTTATCGAATGTTTCACGAAAATAGCGAATTGCAAAATCCCGACTGTCATCCCAACTACTATTTAATATCCTTAGCCCATCTACCGCGGATGATTTAATCAGGGCCGTATTTTCTTGATACGCAGCCATCGCCCACTGTCGAACGAGTAACGTAGGATTCTTTGCCAACGCGGCCCATTGTTTAATCGTATAGTCACTATGAGAAGCGTCTTGAAGACTGATAGCACCGAGCTTTTGCGCAGTCTTCGACTGTGCGTGAATCAATCGCCAACGTAGATTTTTGTCCATCCTTTTAACCGACTCACCCAGTGATTTTTCAATTAGTTCAACGAGCTCATCACCAAACCCTTCGCTAGGTTCAGTTAGAAATAGTTGAGGGATAAGGGCTTCAAACATCGCATCGCCAAAATCCTGATTTCGATTGGCGAGCCTTTCAATAATTGGACGAACCGCGAGCCTGACCGGTGCTTTTTCTGACAAACAATAAGACAGTAGTAACGATTGCTTATTTAATAAATGTGAGTCGCTATATTTTCCTAACAAACTCACGCCAATCCCTTGCAGTTCATCACTAGAAGACTGGTTAATAATTTTCAGGACTGAATCAGGGATAGACTCAATCGGTGTACTGTGATTTAACAGGAACTTGGCGCCTAATAACTGAACATCTGTATTAGTATGAACAAGCAGCATTTCTATCACCGCAAAATCAATTCGTTTGATTTCTGTCTCAAAATTATCAAGTAAAATTTGAGCAATATCTTTAATACTGGCAGCAAGAATAGACTGATTCATTGTTTGGACAGCATCGATCACTTTACCAATGAGCCGCTTTTGTTCATGAGATAGAAGATTAATATTCTTTAAGTGCTGAAAACACCAAGCTCGCACATCTTCATAACCACTAGTAATCATGTGAGCCAACAAATCGAGTGACTTTTCTAACTGTGTTGAGGGTAGTTGTTTTACCCACTGTAAGCCTTGCTCTCTAGCAGGTTCATAGCTTGATGATAAGCAAGCGATAACAAGTGCTAAGTCAGGGTGTGCAGGGTCAAAAATGCTTTTCGCCAATTCCAGACTAAACGCAGCCGTTTCTTGATAAACAGAACCAAGCAACCTGCCAATGGATTCAGCACCAATCGTTTTGCAAAAATTGTCATTATCCCGTAACGCCCTGGCGGCAAACTGGTGGACTAGGCTACAGCGACTTTCTAACAGTAAACTCAACAACTGCTCTGGGTGCTTGTCCCAAAGCTCAGGAAACGCCTCAACTCTCCCGGTATCAGGCGTTTCATTAACTCGACACCAAAGTTTTCTACTTGCCGTTAATGAATACTGGGCACTGCGTTGGAAGATAATGTGATTTAAGGTTAGAAAATGAGAAAATTTATCATAGTAAGTTGTGGAGATAACCTCTGTCTGACGTGTATCCCAATTCCATTCGCTGCGAACTATTTCCTGAGGTTCTTTGCTATGTTCATCGGTAATAGACAATAAAACGCCCGCAGCCATTTCGACATATTGGTTATCATCCGCTTCCCCTAATTTACGCAAAGTTCTCCAACTTCGTCTTCTCAAGTACACCCTTGAGCCTTGGGTAAAAGGTTTGCCCCAATACCCATGTGGAGTAAGTTCAATTCGCAAGGTAATGATGCCAAATACTTTCGCATCAGATCTAAATTCCGCCAGTTTGAAAATATGGCGAAAGGCTTTGAAGTAATTTTTCTTACTAAATGGGACCGTTTTTAACACATGACTTAGTGCAACATGGCAGCTTGGATATTTGATTGCCAAAGTATAAATATCAACCAGCAATTCAATATTATGTTTGTTTCTGTTCGTCAGACTCGCCATTAACCTTTCAATTAACTCCTGCTCATTCTCGGTGTCGATACATTGCTGGAGTTCATTAGACAATCGGTTCTTAACTTCGCCGAGCGCCTGCTCTTTTTGTTGCTCAGTGGCGAGATGGAGATAAGCTTCGTTTGCCATTCGACGGACAGTGTCGTCTTTACTTTTTTGCAATTTTTCAATAACTGGCAGGTGTGAATGATTACCGCAACGCCCTAAAGACCAGGCGATAGAATAATTTCTAAGGGTGTCTCTACCAGAAACTAACCCTGCAATCTTATCTGCCGCCGCGCTCATTTTTAATTCGCCAGCCCGCCAGATAATTCGCGAGAGCGGCCAGTGTTCAGGAGGAGTATCTAAATACTTCAAAATAGTCTTTGTTATACTTTCGTCAGATGCGCTATCGTTATTTGCACTATTGTTATTCAAACTATGCAACTCTTCAGCGGATTCCACCGGTGCGCCAGCTTCTCGATAGCCTTTATTCGTTTTAGACACTACTAGACTGTCATATATCTTTTGTGCTTTGTCTAAGGAAACCGGATCGGTGGTTTTGCTGCCTTCTCGAAGGTTACTACCGAAGCGACCATAGCGAAAATTAACGACGTATCTTTCATCGCCAGAAGCTCGTGTTTCACACAAGTCCACTTCATATACTTTATCCGATTTTCCTTCGGTAAATCGCAGACGCGCTTGTCGAATAAGTTTCATTGAGTATTTAATTTTAATAAAGAAAAGTTAATGATGATTTTGTCCATGTCAGTTATTTTACTTTTGTCGTTCACATCCTTTATGCCCTTTAATTCGACGCCCTTTAATTCGATGTCCTTTAATTCGCTTATGTTTCTTATTTTAAGCTCTTTTGCTTTTTGGCGTGTTTTTATCTCACAAATTTAATTATTCTTTCAAATCCATAGTAACTAAAATTTCCTCGTACTGCAATTAACAGAAATACATCCTATTTTAACCAACAAACTCTGCTATTGAGTTGCCTGTCGGAAGATGTTATTTGGTAATGTTCGACAGGCTAAAACTATTTGCTAGGTTAATTTATTCTCTACCAGTGTTATGGTACCGGATGTCCTTTTGATGCCACCCAGATGCGATACCATTGCTCACGACTCATACAAAGTTTAAGCGCTTCAACAGCAGTATTGATCCTGTTAATATTGCCACTGCCCAATATCGCCACTGGCGCCGACGGCACCCGCATTACCCAGGCATAAATCACCTGATCAATCGATTGTGCATTCAATTCCTCTTTCAACGCCATTAAAGTATTGCGCAATCGATTAGCTTGTTCCGATTGCTCGTTAAAAATTTGACCTCCAGCTAAACATGACCATGCCATAGGGTGCGTATTCACTTGTTGCAATTGGTCAAGAACTCCATCTTCAACCACTTCAAAGTTAAGTGGGTTTAATTCCACCTGATTAGTCACCAGCGGGCAGTCAAGGCGTGATTGTAGTAACGAGAATTGCTGTGCGGTAAAATTAGAAACGCCTAAATATTTAACCTTGCCGCTTTTTTTAATTTGATAAAAAGCTTCCGCAATTTCATCAGCATCCATCAAATAATCAAAGCGATGAATTAACAACACATCCAGATAATCGGTATTAAGACGAGAGAGTGACGTTTCAACGGATTTAACGATACTCTCCTTGCTGCAATCATAGTATGAAACTTTTCCATTGGTATCACTCGATCTATTTAGTTGAATACCAAATTTAGAAACAATTTCAATCTGACTTCGCAAAGCTGGTTCCAATTTCAAGGCTTCACCAAATAATTGCTCACAGGGTGTTTCACCATAAACATGGGCGTGGTCTACAGTCGTAATTCCCAGTTCCAAATGTTGTTGAATGAACGATAATCGCTGTTGTGGACTCATGTTCCATTCTTCCATTCGCCAATAGCCCTGAGCTAACTTCGAAAAATGCGGCCCCTCAGGACACATTGGAATTTTGGGAACTAAACTCATCTAAACGACCTATCAGTAAAATATAAATTGCTGGTGATTGTAACCTGATAAGCACCAACAAACTAAAATGGAAATAGAGTTCGATATCTAGCTTTCATCTTAAGAACTTTAATTTTAAACGACATCTAGTTTTAAACGACATCTAGTTTTAAACGACCTCTGCTTTCGACCCATTTATCTATCAGGTTGACTTATTTTCTGCACTTATTCCATAGGTTGAGAAAGCTCGACTTAATACCTGTTGTAAATGTTCACCAAACGCGACGAAAATAACATCCAAATCAGTACTATTTTGACTAAGAAAACGACTTACCTCACCAACCGCAATATCACAAGCCTTATCAACAGGAAATCGATAAGCACCACAACTGATTGCAGGAAAAGCGATTGAAGATATTTGATTAGCGACGGCAATCTTAAGACACTCTCGGTAACAGGAAGCCAGCAATTGAGGCTCATTTCTGTGACCACCGTACCAGACCGGTCCCACCGTATGTATAATATGTCGCGCAGGTAAATTATAACCTGCAGTAATTTTCGCAAACCCGGTATTACATCCATTGAGCGTTCGACATTCCGCCAACAACTCTTTGCCTGCCGCGCGATGAATTGCGCCATCAACACCGCCACCACCACACAAACTGGCGTTAGCCGCGTTCACAATGGCATCGACTTTAAGTGTTGTAATATCCGCCTGCATTAATGATATGTTTTCCATCGTGGTGCTCTTCACAACTTTAAAGTTCAAAAAATATAACAAGGAATACACTCTCGCTGACAACAGCAAGAAACCGGCAATAGGCCACCTTCGAGTTAGCTATCCCTTCGCTATAGCCAATAAATCTTAGCGTTATCGTTACACTCCACCTACAACGACATTTTTAGTTTGAGCTAGCCAATGAAATCGCCAGCTTCTTTAATCGATCACACTGCTCAAGTTTATTTAACTTCTGTTCCGGTAAAGCATCAACGCCTCGACCAGCCCCCCAGATAGCACCAACCATAGCTGCGATTGTGTCCACATCTCCGCCCACCTTAATTGTATACTGGAGCAACTCATCAAACGATTTCTCTCGATGAGTTAACACAATATAGATCGCCGAAACACAAGAGTCGAGTGCCGCAACACCATTACCCAATTCCAAAGCCACAGTCTCGGGGGATTTAACACTATCGTGTAGCAGCCAGGCTTCAATTTTTTCTAATTTCTTTCGAAACGGAGATGTCTCAGCTGTCAGTAAAAGATGTCGAATAATTTCACTCGTATCAAGATCTTTATAAACTAGCGCCGTGGTCAGAGCCACCAATATCGCTCCTTCAATACCAAGCGGATGCGCATGAGTAATTTCGGCACAAAGCCGTGCAGCACCAACCACTTTTTCATGAGTTTCTTCAGCGTAATACAGGCCAACAACGGGAGAGCGCATCGCACCACCGTTACCAAATGAACCATCAGGAAATACCGATCGATTTGCCTGCTGCCAAGTTTGACCGGCACCAATTCGTTTAAGCAGCTTTGTCGCACCGGCTCCATACCCTCGATACCATCGGTAAGATGAGGCAAACCTTCGAGCCAAATCACCTTGATCGATAGATCTCCGTTCTATCAGCGACTCCAAAACGTCTATGCTCATTTGCGTGTCATCGGTCCAACGATGTTTTCCAAAGCTATTTCCAATAAGACTCCAAAATGCTCGCTCCAAAGTTCCGCCTTCATGAGGCGCACCAAAAGCGTCTCCAAGTGCTAATCCAAGAACCGCTCCTGTGATACGGTTTGTTTTCAAATTCATTTCTCCTTTTTATTTTTAACATTTCACGCTATACAACCAGCCGACCTTTCCAATCAGCCATTCCCACCGTCGCGGTCAACCCAGAATGAAAATCAATGGTGTCATCAAGAATGCCGTCGCTAAAAATGACCCCATTTTCAGGCATGTGAGAACTAATTCTCAACGGCTGATTTTGTGTGACTTTGCCAAAGACTAAATCAGTGCCGGTAATCTGACTGGGGAATGGCTCTCTAACACAAAAGTAAAGATGATTTGAATTCCATGGAAACCCCTTTTGTAGTCCTTTCCTATCGTGATTGACAGCCCCGGCTATCTGCCTTGCTCCTGCGAGCAAACTCTGGAACCAGCCTGTTGAGCCGAGACCAGTGCTGATAACAATCCCTGAGCTAGATTGTAGTTCAGTCGAGTTTTTCCAATTTAATTCGTAACGCGCTGAACTATGTTGCTTCGGGCCGATAAAAATATCATTCACGCCGACAATCGATTGGCCGTTTGATAGCTCAGCTTTCGCTAAAGTCACCGCTTTTTGCTGACGTTTTCCTTTTATTGTCTCCGGGGCAAGCTTACCGATCTCATCAGCATTAAACGGTAACAGCACGCCATCGTATCGTTCAGGTTCAGGATTAACCCCAACTAATGGTATATCTTTAACGTATTTCAAAGTATTGGCCACCAAGCCATCCTGACCGACAACCACAACGGTCTCATCACCTGCGAAAATGAAATTGCTGAGGAAACTTCTGTCGACCAATTGTACTTTCGCAATTTTCTGATAAGTCTGCCTCACATTTCCAAGCGCAGATTTGTATTGCTTATCGTCAGCGACATAGTCGTTAAAATCGGCACCTAAATGCTCCACGTAAAAACGAGCTTGCTCTACCGTGTTGTATCGGCGCTTAAGTTCATCAAGTCGTGTTTCACGATGAACGATGATGACCTTTGGCTCCAAACTGTTGCGTTTGATTTCTTTTGTTCTCATATTAGGCACAATGTTGGAGCCCTTAGACTCAATACTGCCAAGTTGAGTACTCATGATACTTGCTCTCGATTTAGCAATTCGCTAATCACATCTTGAGAAATATTCAGAGAACCAATCTTTTCAGCATTGGCGGCAAAATCAACAAAAGAACGTGCAATTAACTGGGAAGGTTCCATTCTCATTGCAGACAGCGCTTGAACAACCTCAGGACTCAACTGATTAATGGGTTCTAGTTGCTTCGCTAATTTATAGGAAGCAGACTCAGCTTCAACTTTTTCGTTCTCAGCATTCAACTTAACCAATTCATCCCGCTGTTTTTCCAATTCAATATTTGCATTCATTTGTGCAGTTGCCATTTCCTGACGCTTCTTTTGCTCGGCTTTTTTACCTTCCAGTTTCACTTCTTGAATTTCACGCTTTTTCTCTTCTACCGCCTGCTCAGTTTCCAGTTCGTTTTCACGAATTTTTCTTTCCGCTTCTACCGCGGCGTTGCGGCGAATGTAAATTGCATCATCGGCCTCTTGCAGTAACCGTTCTCTTTCACGAGTTTGCAGCGCCTCCGCTGTCTCTGGTGTCGGCTTTATCGCAGTAATACTAAGATCCAAAACTTCGATACCTAAATTACTCAGGTAATCAGATTCCGCCAGGCGTACATGAATGGTCGCCAAGGTGTCAGCATCTAATTCCAGAACTTCTGTCAACGAAAGCGATTGGGTATAAGAACGCATAATGACCTGTAAACGATTAATGGTTCGCGTTGCCAGCTTTTCTGGATCATCTGACGCATAGGCTTTCGCCGCCTCATTCAATGAGAAGTTCAAAGCTTTGGAAATCGCAACGGGATCGGTAATTCGGTAAGTCAGATTGCCTTGTACCGTCACTTCCTGAAAGTCCGAGGTGACTTCCCGGAAAATAAAGGGTTGGTCCTGATTACTTAGCGGAACACTGACGATATTACTCGTAGGCACGTAATATAAAAAGCTCAAACCAGGGCCTTGCTTTTTGACCCTGCTGCCTTTGAAATGAAATACGTAATCAGTTGGTTGTGACTTAAAGTATCGAAACATTGTCATTGGATTTCTCCTTTTTAATTTTCTCTATCGCTTCGCTTTACTCGAACGAATACTGCGACATCTGCTTGAACAACAATAAGTGGCCTTATGCCACTTGTTAATTTGAATAGATAGTGGCACAATGCCACTTATAAGTCAAATATTGATTAGGAAAAATTTAATCCTATGATAAAATCTTTTGAAAAACCGATACTTACCGTCGACGTCGCTTATCTATCAATCCACAATGCTCAACTCGAAATCTTAACCATCAGGCGGCAAAACGAGCCTTTTAAAGGGCAGCTCGCGCTTCCTGGAGGTTACGTCCATTGTGACCAAGACACAGATCTTCGAGACACCGCAAGACGGGTTATTGCTGAAAAAACTCAACTTGAGCCTGACTATATCGAACAGGTTGAAACCGTTGCCTCGAACACCCGTGACCCAAGAGGCTGGACTGCCACGGTACTATTTATGGCCCTGGTCAGCCAATCCAAACGCGACAATGAAGAAAGTTTAGGAAGCGGATGCCAATGGCATAAACTCGATTCTATTCAATCAAATGAGCTTTGCTTTGACCATGCGGTGTTACTCGAAAAAGTCAAAGAACGTCTCATCGCCAAGTCGCGCTATACATCAATTCCACTTTTTCTTTTACCGAATAAATTTAGTTTGAGCGAAGCTCAACAGTTTTTTGAAATTACCACCTTGTCTGGGTTAGAAAAAAAATCGTTCAGACGTCGGCTACTCGATGCGGAAATAGTTGAGGATACAGGCGAACTCTCAAAAACAGGCCGGAGAAAAGCGTCACTTTATCAAATCAAGCCAGGAGTCGGCGTCCACTTTTTTCCAAGAATGATTGGATAAGCTGGCTGAAATTAATTCAATCATTTTAAATCATGATAAAACCATGACAATCGACAAACTTAAACAATTTACAATCCTTACATGTACTAAGCTAAGGAAAATTAGAAGATGAACAAATTAACCAATCTAATAAAATCAATTGTTACCGCCGCAGTGGTGTTGGCGTTAGCTAACTGTGCATCCCAACAGTCAAGTGTCGTTGAAACGGTTCCCGCTCCAGAAATAGCAGCCGAAGAACAAACCATTATAATCACCGGTTCACGAATCAAAAGAAGTGATTCAGAAGCAGCACAGATTGTAGAAAACTTTATCGAACGATTAGACCGCCATGGTAAAGGAGTAGTCCTATCAGACAATCAAGACATACTCAGTATCTATCGAGAAAAAACGCAATTAACTTACAAGGAAAGACAAGATTTTTATCGGGTTATTGATGTCGATCCAAGAGCTTCACACCAGATATTTAAGCGCTATCGCGTTAACCCAACAATCAATACAATCAATAAACCGACCTCAACATTTTCAATGGACGTTGATAATGGGTCATTCAAACTGGCAAAAACCATGTTGAGTATTGGCCAGCTACCGAATGCCGATGGGATCAGAATTGAAGAATTCGTTAACGCTATGGATTATCAATACCAACCGAGCGAAGATTTATTCGCAGTGAGCGCCGAAGCAATGCCCTCACCTTTTCGAAATGGCTATCATATTTTACATCTGGGGTTACAGACAAAAGCGCTAAGCGACAGTGAACGAAATCCGAGCAACCTGGTGATAGTTGCAGACATTTCCGGTTCGATGAATTCAGATAACAAGCTAACGTTACTTAAAGATTCAATGACAACTTTAGTCTCGCAACTCAATCGAGATGATAAAATCGCATTAGTTACTTATAACGATGATGCACAATTGGTTCTAAGCCCGACACGAGCGTCCAATAAGCGGAAAATTTTCAGGGCTATCAACAAACTTAAAGCTGGTGGTAGTACCAATGCCGAGAAAGGGTTGTTAAAAGGTTATCAATTAGCCAACGAGATGTTTGCCCCCGGGTTTAATAACCGAGTCATTCTCACATCCGACGGAATGGCTAACGTCGGCTCCACGTCCCCGGAAGCGATTCTCAATAAAATTAGTGAGTATAAGAACAAAGGAATTTTTCTGACGACACTCGGTGTAGGTGTCGGTATATATAATGATCATTTGCTGGAACAACTTGCTAATAAAGGCAATGGAAATTATCTTTATGTCGCCAATCAAAGTGATATTCAAGACGCTTTTGTAGACCAGTTGAATAGCCAACTTCAAACAGTCGCTAAGGATGCCAAGATACAGGTCAAATTTGACCCTGCCCAGGTTTCCAGTTACCGACTACTCGGCTACGAAAACCGCCACCTGAACGAACAAGATTTTACCGATCCGAATAAGGATGGTGGTGAGATTGGTGCTGGTCATAAAGTAACAGCTTTATACGAAATAAAAATCAATGACGAGTCGAGTGCCAACACACCAGTTAATCAGACGCTGGGGCAACTTTCGATCGCTTACAAAAAACCACAAGGCCAAAAAGTCCATTACATAACTAAGCCACTCCCAGGCTCCATCATTTCATCTTCAGTTGGTAGTGCGTCTGCTGACAGTCGATTATCATTCGGCGTTGCGGCCTTTGCGGAGAAACTGCGCCAATCTTATTGGGCGAGACTTTATTCATACTATGATGTCGAACGATTAATAGCGAATTTACCGCCTTCTTACCGCAGAAGTAACCAGGTCAAAAAACTGAAAGAACTCATCCAGGTAGCAAGCAGACTCGACCATCGCGACGATCCATTTGAAGCTCGCTACCCAAAGTCGACCATCGATTTCGATAGGGTACCTTTACTTGACTAAATTAATTAAAAGCCCTGTTAACCTGCTGATATTCCTTGTGATTATTATCGGCGGGATCAGCCTTGGGTTTATGCTGCTTCTTGAATATCACCAAAACCAACGAGTGCTGGCTGAAAACAAAAAACTGACTCAAAACACGGTGATTAAAACATTAACGAACAACATTAGTTCGAGGTTAAATGGCAGAATACTCTCTGTTGAAAAAATAGAATCACAGTGGCAGTCTTTATCGCCTGACATAACAATCGGTTATCAGAACAGATGGATCTTTCCGTTCAAGTATACCGGATCGGATTCGAATTCTTTGTCTTCGCTGTGGCAAGCCTATGATCTGGATAACAACTCAACAGAAACCTCGCCAGCTAGTATTACGAGAGTAAATTCACTGAGAGAGTTGAAAGTAGCGCTATCAAAAAATAGTTCAAAAGAACTTAAGGATAAGGTTGATAACTACTTTTCGTTAGTTGAAAACTTTCAACTCTCACCGCTGGAAGAAGTCATTAGTGGACTAACATTTTTGCAAATAGATAAGAACAAGAGTTGGAGTTATCAATTAACCAAACTCTACCTGTTCAAGGGTAGTGAACAATTAACCCCCATCGTCAAACTCGCTTTTCAAGAAAACAGTGTTTTTTCAAGGGGAGACATGGATTTGATTTTCAAACGAATCAAAAACATTGCAGAATTAACCAACCTTGACACTAGTTGGATAAACCAGTCAATGACCCATTTTTGGCAACAGCCGCCCAAAATCAGCCCAGATTCACTGCAAGACTTTGCCATAATTGATAACCGTTTCATTTCACTGAAAGCGGCGCAAGATATCACTCTGCTATTGCCATTTTCGATAGAAGATGAATTGAACAGCGTGGTTGTTTCATTGATTGAGTTAGGAATTCTAAACCATGGTGACAGTGTCGATGCAATCTCCCCTGCCCCTCAAAATAAAGTGTTCGCACTGAAAGATATTTCATTGAAAATCAACCGCAAACTGTGGCAGGAACAAAGTAAAACTCAGTTCCAATTCTTTGTCGTCAAGTTATCGTTACTGTTATTGTTGGTTATCTCATTATTAATTTCTGTTAGCTATCTGTTATACCGAAATAAAAAAAGAAATGAATTTATCCAACTACGCGAGAACTTCGTAAACCTGGTGAGCCATGAATTAAAAACACCTTTAGCATCTATTCGTTTGATGACTGAAACACTAGAAAAACGTGCGCAAAAAAATATGCCGTTAAAGGACTACCCGAGCAGAATAGTGTCAGATGTCGATCGTTTGTGGTTGATGGTAGAAAACCTGTTGTCGTTAAACCATATTAACTCTGGGGAAGCCAAACTTAATCTCGAACCAATCAAGGTACGCGATTTTGTTCAACGACTTTCTCAACAGTTCCAAGAACAAACCACCTTACCATTAAACGTATCCAATAAGATCCCAAAAGAATTTGAAATAGTCGCCGATCCAGTTCTTATCGAATTGATATTTGTCAATTTATTTTCAAACGCCATTAAATATTGCAACAAAGAACAAGCCCAACTTGAAGTCAGTCTATCGCCTGACTCTAATGGCATTACAGTTGTCGATAATGGTACTGGTATCAATAAAAAAAATTGGAAAAGAGTATTTGATAATTTCTTTAGAGAGCCCGGTCAAAGTGCAATCAAAGGTTCTGGCATAGGCCTCGCCGTTTGCCGTAAAATAGCTGAACTTCACAAAGGGGAGATTACGATATTGCACTCGAATAGTCTTGGAACTAAATGGCTAATAACAATACCGGCATAATCAAGTCTGGAGAACAGGTGAAAAATAGAATTTTAATTGTCGAAGATGATTATAATCTTAGAACGACATTACACGATAACCTGGAAATGGAAGATTACCAGGTTTCTTCATATGCGCTACTCGAAGAGGCCAGGCAATTCCTATCAAGCCATCAAGTAGATTTGATTATTTTAGATCTCATGCTACCTGATGGCGACGGTTTCGAGCTGTGCCGATGGGTGAGGCAGAAGTCCGACGTATTGATCCTAATGTTGACCGCGCGCAACCTGGAAAAAGATGTCGTTGAAGGTTTCATTTCTGGCGCCGATGATTATGTGAGCAAACCTTATCGGGCCTCGGAGTTGCTTTTACGTATCAAAGCTCTGCTAAAAAGAAAAAGTCGAACATTAACAATTAACCAGGCTGATATTAATGGCTTCATTGTCAATTGGAGCCTACGAGAAGTTAGAAAAGATGATCAACCAATCCACCTGACTAAAACGGCCTTCGATATCCTCGCCTTTCTGTATCAAAACCTTAATCAAACCAGCAGCCGCGACCAGATACTAAATGCCGTTTGGGGTAGTAATGTGTATATAGACAATCGTACTGTTGACAATTTCGTATCTAATTTGAAAAAGCAATTAAAGCTCACTAGTGAAAAAGAGTATCAGATAAAAACGATTCGAGGCGTTGGTTATAGTTTGATGAATTCAGTTTAACGAAGTTCTGGATTATTATCTTTGGTTTCGACTAAAATGAATTCCAACAAGCCAGCTCATTGAGAGCTAAGCAGCTAGATTAAAGTAAAAAGAAATGAAAATAAAATTGGAAGTATTGGTATCAATAACCGCGATGATTACAGCGGTAGCAGCAGTCGTTGTTGCAATTATACAAACACAGTTAATGCGGGAAGAAGCAGAACTTGAGCGAGAGCACTCTCGCCTTTCGGTTCAACCGGTATTATCAATTTATTCTCGTAGTAGTATCAATGACACCACTGGAGAATTCGCTTTTGGCATCAGAAACGAGGGACTTGGACCGGCAGTGGTTGAAGGTTTTTCAGTAGCTTATAAAGGCACAAGAGCAAACAATTGGTCAGAGCTGGTTGCTATTGCGACTGACGGGGCGGTGCATCTAAGAGGCGAAAAACGTAATGTTCCAGGTATTACCGAGTCAACCATTAATAAGGGCATGCTTGTGCCTGCTGACAGTACTATTTTAGCAATAAAGCTGGATAGCGATGCAAAAGTCGCAACCCGGTTAAGAAAGATAGATCAAGATACGACTGTGTCTATATGTTATTGCTCTCTGTATAAAGAGTGTTGGGTTACCACTAGTCAAAATACGCGTGCTAAATCAGTGACAAGCTGCAAGGCTTATGAAAGTGTCAATTTTAATCAGCTTGATAGCATTCAATAAAGTCCGATGAAGTATCTAACATCATTGTATTCAATTAGCGAGTAATGCTAAAAAAGCAATGGTCTAAAAATCAGGCAAAACAAGAATATGATTCTAATAATAACTGGTTAATTAACTGTAAACTGACTAGCGGAGATTGCTTTACTTTCATCATTTTTCCTGGCGAATTTATCACCAAAAAAATCCCCCTTATTCCAGCGTGGACGCTCTTCTTCCTCAGAGATAATTAACCCTAACAGTAACGCCGCCTGAACATAGCGTTTTGCGCCTTCATGACTGAAAGGAAGCGTTAAGTCATCACTGGGGCTATGGTAGTGTTGATTAAGAAAGGTCGCTAGCTCCTTTGTCCCTGAGATCTCAGGATTGGAAGACTTCGCACCAGCTTTGAATGCTAGCGCAGGGATCCCTTCTTTAACAAAAGAAAATTGATCAGAGCGAATGAAACGAACTTTTTCTGGCATTGGGTCGGGCGTTAGTTCCATCTTCATTCGGGTCAAGGCTTTAGCAACCGAGCCATGAAGTGAAGAATGCTCTGCCCCGAATGGCTCAATGTCATTTACGGGAAAACCCAGGTAAGGCATATCGATATTTATATTTGCAACTAACTGCTGTAAAGAAACCGGAAAATTTTTCGCTAAATAACTCGATCCCTGAAGCCCTTTCTCTTCGGCGGTAACCATCGCAAATATAACGGAACGCTTTGGTGGGACTTTCATTGATGACATAGCGGAGGCGACTTCTAGTACCGTTGCAACACCGGCAGCATTGTCGTAAGCACCATTAAAAATCTTAATTTTCTCTTCGTCAACTTGAACACCGAGATGATCTAAATGAGCGGTGTAAATAATGTACTCGTCTTTTAGTTTGGGATCACTACCTTCCAACAATCCAATGACATTAGCAGACTTTACTTTTTTTTGTGCCGAGCGTTTTTCTATTTTAGCCGACACGCCTAAGTCAAAACTGCCTGTTTTTCCGGACGCATGCTTACCGAAAATTTTTTCCAAATTATGATCGGCAAACTGAAAGAATTTTTTGGCGCCAGAAGGACTAAGCACCGCATTACCTTTTAACTCAGCAAACCCTTGAAATGCTGACCCATTTTTATCGAGCCAACGCATTCCAGACTTCTTAAATTGCGGCAGAATTTTCTCCCAGGGCCTTCTTTTATTATCAACCGGCGTACGAACATGCAACATACCCACCGCCCCCAGGTGACTCGCAATTTCTTTTTTTAATGTACTTGAAGAATAGTAAGCGCGCTGATCAGTATCGAAGTGCGGGGGAGCACCCGATAATACAACCAATATTTTGCCCTTAACGTCAACACCAGAAAAGTCATCGTGTTGATACTCAGGCGCTTTTATTCCGTGCCCTACAAATACCAAAGGCGCAACAACAACTTCTTCAGTTTGACCAAAACTTCCCGAGACCGCGTAATCGCTCCCGTATGTAAAACTAACTTCGTTATTGCCGCGCAAAAATGTTAAGGAAGCGCTATCTGGAATTAATCGAGTTTCAAAAAAATTAACGTCTTGAAAGTAATTTCTTTTGTTTGCAAACTTCTTTAATCCCATTGCTTCAAACTCTTTAGCAATATAGGACGCCGCTAATCTGTACTCGGATGTGCCCGCTTCTCTGCCTTTCATTTCATTATCGGCTAGAACTTCCATATGGGTACGAACAGATTCGCTTTTAATCGAAAGAACAGCTTCTGAATGTGCCACCGCTCGATTAATTTTGTCTTCATTAAAACTCTTAGACAGTGAAAAATGGAGTACTGATAAAAACAACAGCATCAGGATTAAACTTTTCATTCATTTTCTCCTATTACCTAAACCAATCATCTTCATCCCAGCAGCCACATTGCTACCTCGACTGCAATTGATTTTGCCACTGGACTAGTGTTGTTTTTATTTTCTTTTTTACTAAAGGATTACGACCTCGTCACTCAGCTTGTTTTTGTGAAAACTGATACAAATCATCAAACATAGCTTCACCTCTTTTTATCCGCAGTTCGTCGTCGTCAATGCCAGCGGCAATACCCGACAACAAATAGGCGATTCCGGTGGTTTCTTCATGACCGTATTTATCTTCTTTTAAGTCAATGTCGTGGACGATTTCTCCGATACGCTGAAGCGCAGAATCGTGAAGTTTAAGACGCTCAATCAATACCTCGAAAGTACATTTATCCCCTTCGTGGGTAAACTCAGCTTCGTACATATCAAAACGGATTTCTTGAGCTTTGGGCGAGTATTTTTTGTCGCTGGTAAATTTGAAAGTCGCATCAGCATCGATCCAACGTCTTATTAACCAGGCGCTAGCAATTCGATCGACATGAACATTAGTTCTCGTCACCCAAATCTTTGATTGGTAATCTTCAATATTGAATGCTTGCATAATTTCGGTTCCTGCCTCTGGTTTCTCGGACACTTTATTGACGTAATTCGTAAGTTCCCGATAAAGTTTTTTCACCGGTTCTCGTTTGTCCGCGCCAAAAAAATCTATCTTTTCAATTTCAATCAAGCGCTTGCGAAAGCGCGCCAGTCGGTTTTTGGCGTCTTTTAACTGTGCTCCGTCATCCAATAACTCGCTTGGTAAACTCTTCTTGAATTCGGCCATTTCCTCTGAGATTTTGCTGTAATCCTGGTTACGAGCTTCGTCAAAAATTGCGATAATCTGCTGATCATTTAATCCATCCACAAATCTGGACTCGAGTATTGCACCCTCGGCATTACTTGAGGTGAGCTCTCTCAAAATCCACTCGAAATCCTCCCGGCATTCTTCATTAAGCGGTAAAACATACATTGAATTTTTAATCGCAACCGCACCAATACTCTGTAAACGTCGCCAAATCTTAACGCGTAAAGACCCTGGTTCTTGGGGAAAATGGTGTATCAAAACCAACCAAGACCTGAGCATTTCTTCGTTTTCTTTCGATCCCATAAAGTTACATCTGTAACAGCAATAACTATAATAATGTAACAACTGTAACATACACGCTGCTAATTTGCGAGCAAAATTTAACCAATGAGATAAAAGGCTTGTAATTCAATCGGGATAAAAAAAGAAAACCATTTTTAGCGGATTAGTACAATTTTCGAGATTAACAGTAGAATAGATGCAACTGCTGTAACGTTATTCGAACTTCAAAAAAATTACTATTTGGCAATACAAAGATTCGTCAAGATTCATGAATAATTCTGCTCCAATAAAATTTTCTGCACAATAATGCTCTCTTTGTTTTTCTTAATAGGCGCAAAAAAACTCTGGGTGCAATACATACAACACAAAAATATCTCTGGATTGATCTAATTTTTTTGATTAACGATTAATAGAATAATTTGTTCTTTCAACATCTCAAAATTCTTGTAAAAAATAGCACTTAATCACATAACTTTGACTAGCAAAACAATATTTTTAACACGAATTTTTACGCGGGCTAAAACACCATTATTTTTCACGAATCAAAAAATTAACTTTCAAAACTTGAGTTATGCATTAGTAAGATAATTTAGTGACTTACGTTAACCGAGATGTAACTTTGACAAGGGTATGATCTCAATCATTTAAAATTGGGTAACAATATGAAAATTCTATTTATCTCGTTATTTGCTCTTTACAGTTTTAGTGCTTTTGCTTTCAGTGGCGAGAACAATAAAGAGGAAAGTTTTATTCTAGGGCCTGGTGTTTTCTCGATTGAGTCTCCCTACATCGGTGGAAAAACACAAACGATGGCGTTTCCTTACATTGAATATTCTTGGGGGCCATTATTTATTGAGGGCGGAACCTTAGGGTCCCATATCTTCGGAGGTGACAACTGGGGAATCGCCGCGGCAATTGATGGAGATTTTCTTGGAGACACTGATCGAGGCGACAGCAATCAACTAGCAGATATGCAAGAGCTCGATGACGTCATTAACGGTTCAATAAAAATGTTCTACCATCAAAACTGGGGAGCAATAGAGTTGTCGCTATCGAAAGATATTAGCGATAATCATGATGGTTCGTCAGCAAGCTTATCTTATAGTTATGTCGTAGAACTTGGTAACTGGGAAGTCATTCCAAGTGTCGGCGCAAACTGGTTTAGTGAAGATGTCTCAAACTACTATTATGGTGTGAGTCTGGTCGACGCGAGAGCCAATCGCCCTTTTTACTCGCCTGATTCCGGCGTAAATTATAACGCGGGTATCTCAACGATCTATTCTTTCGATAAGAACAATAGCTTAATGCTTAATCTAACAACTGAGTCTTACTCTGATCAAATTAAAGATAGTTCTATTGTCGATAAGTCTGGTTCTACGACATTTGGATCGATTTATATTCATCGTTTTTGATACTCAATTTACGTCGATTATAATTTGTGGATTATATTGTGGATTAATCGCGTCAGGATATCCTCTCGGGTTGCACAATATTCGACAGTTTTCAATCTGATAATCGCTCGACTTATGCACATGGCCATGTAGCCATAGCGCAGGTTGATACTGTCGAATTAATGGCTCAAGGTTCGATGCATAAGCCGCAGTTGTAATATCATCATGATACTCTTCCGCTATTGATTGGATAGATGGAGCATGATGTGTAACCACAACATTTGTTTCACCACATTTGCGAGCAAGCTCATCTTCTAGCCATTTTCTTGACTGGTTGTGAATAATTGCAATATCAATAGAGCGAATCTTGGCAAAATTGGGGAGCCGACGAATCTTTTTAAAATCAGACATTACTTGCTGACATTCATAACCGGTTAACTTTGCATTCCCAAACAATTCATAATCAGTCCACAAAGTACACCCGAAAAAATTAACACCATCAATGGTGATAATATCATTCTCTAGCACGTGAACATTCGTACCCTTCGATAATTCTTTTAGTTCTTTAGTAAGTTTTGGGTAAGCTTTTTTGTAATACTCATGATTTCCTAGGACATAAATAACAGGTTTATTTTTTATTTCCTCAAGCGCCCATTTAATACCGCGTTCTTTTGTATGAATATCACCAGCTAACACAACCACGTCGGCGTTCGATAGTGGATAAGGATAATATTTAAACTCCAAGTGTAAATCGCTAAGTAACTGAATTTTCATCATTTAACTTTTTTCACAAATACATCGCTGAAAGTCTAATCTAGATGAAAATTAAAATAACGAATAATTCGTTATATAACCAACTAACCTTGAAAATTCATTGAGGAGGAATCAAACATCCTCCACAATTCATATTTAATTTAGTCTTTACCCAATCTGACTTTATTCAAACGGTAATCCTAAAAACAATCACCAGGCACTCTCACCGAGCCTTCCATCAACACTCGAGCACTACGACTCATAATCGCTTTATTAACAGACCACTCCCCATCATTCAGGCTCGCTTCAGCGCCAACGCGCAGCGTCCCTGATGGGTGACCAAAACGAACAGCATTACGCTCACCGCCGCCGGCCGCCAGATTAACCAAAGTGCCGGGAATAGCAGCTGCAGTCGCAATTGCAACGGCCGCAGTCCCCATCATTGCATGATGTAACAATCCCATCGACAATGCACGAACAAGTAAATCGATATCATCAGCCGCAATTTGCTTTCCACTCGAAGAAACATACCCTGTAGACTTAGCAACAAACGCAACTTTTGGCGTGTGCTGCCGTTGTGCGGCCTCGTCAATATTTTGAATTAATCCCATGCGCAAAGCACCATGTGCACGAATTGTCTCAAACATACTCAGGGCTTTTGCATCACCATTAATTGCGCCTTGTAATTCTGTACCAACATAACCAATTTCATCCGCGTTTAGAAAAATCGTTGGGATCCCGGCATTAATCATCGTCGCTTTCAGTGTACCAACTCCGGGGACTTCTAAGTCATCGACCAGGTTACCGGTAGGAAACATCGAGCCTTCGCCATCGGCCGGATTCATAAATTCAACCTGTACTTCAGCAGCAGGAAAGGTAACGCCATCGAGCTCAAAGTCGCCGGTTTCCTGAACCTGACCGTTGGTAATCGGCACACGCGCAATAATAGTTTTGCGAATGTTAGCTTGCCAAATGCGCACCGTCGCGATGCCACTTTCGGGAATACGATCGGCATCAACCAGACCACTACTAATAGCAAAGGAGCCAACTGCCGCGGTTAAATTACCGCAGTTACCACTCCAATCAACAAAGGGTTTATCAATCGATACCTGACCAAATAAATAATCGACGTCATGATCCGGCTGACTACTTTTGGAAACAATCACCGTTTTACTCGTGCTGGAAGTTGCCCCTCCCATTCCGTCAGTTTGTTTGCCATAAGGATCAGGACTACCAATGACTCTCAACAACAAAGCATCACGAGCATTCCCCGCCACTTGGGCAACTTCGGGCAAATCTTCTAAGTTGAAAAATACGCCTTTACTGGTACCACCTCGCATATAAGTCGCCGGAATCTTGATTTGAGCAACGTGAGTCATAGAATTTCTTCCTTCAGTAGAATTTAACCCAGAATATTTGAAGAGCATCGAAGAAAATTCCGATGCTCGTTTTATATCGTTATTTTACCAAGCTGCAATAACTAGCTGGCTGCAGACTCAAGGAAATCTTGAGCAAATCGCTGTAGTACCCCGCCCGCTTCATAGATGGAAACTTCTTCAGCGGTATCAAGTCGACAAGTCACTGGAACCTCGACACTATCGCCATTAGCGCGGTTAATGATTAATGTCAGTGTGGCGCCCGGTGTACGCTCACCAATTACATCAAAAGTTTCAGTTCCATCAATGTGGTAAGTTTGACGAGTTTCCCCCGCTTTAAACTCAAGCGGTAACACGCCCATACCGATCAAGTTAGTGCGATGAATGCGCTCAAAACCTTCTGCAACAATAACCTCAACTCCCGCTAAGCGTACGCCTTTTGCTGCCCAGTCTCGTGATGATCCCTGACCATAATCAGCACCGGCGACAATAATCAACGGCTGATTGCGATTCATGTAAGTTTCAATCGCCTCCCACATGCGAGTCACTTTACCTTCCGGCTCAATTCTAGCTAATGAACCTTGCTTAACCTGACCATTCTCCTGCACCATTTCGTTGAGCAATTTAGGGTTTGCAAAAGTCGCTCGCTGCGCAGTTAAGTGATCACCTCGATGAGTTGCGTAGGAATTAAAGTCTTCTTCGGGCAATCCCATTTTAGCCAGGTATTCTCCCGCAGCACTTGATGCCTGAATTGCATTTGATGGTGACAAATGATCGGTCGTGATGTTGTCCCCTAAAACCGCTAATGGACGCATGCCTTTCATGGTTCTTTCTCCGGCTAATGCACCTTCCCAATAGGGCGGACGACGAATATATGTCGTTTGTGGTCGCCAGTCATAAAGCGGATTGTTTTGTTCGCCGTAATCCACAGAAATATCAAACATCGGGTTATAAACCTGGCGGAACTGTTCTGGTTTAACACTTTCGGCAATAACCGCATCAATTTCTTCATCTGAAGGCCAGATATCTTTGAGCGTAACCGGGTTGCTGTTACTGTCCGTCCCCAAAACATCTTTTTCAATATCAAAACGAATTGTCCCGGCAATCGCATAAGCAACCACCAAAGGTGGTGACGCAAGAAACGCTTGATCGGCATGAGGGTGAATACGTCCATCAAAATTACGATTACCGGAAAGTACTGCAGTGGTGTAAAGTTCGCGCTCAACAATTTCTTGCTTAATTTTCGGGTCGAGCGCACCACTCATTCCATTACAAGATGTGCAAGCAAACGCAACAACACCAAAACCCAGTTTTTCAAGTTCAGGTAATAAATTAGCTTCTTCGAGATAAAGTTTGACTGCCTTAGAGCCCGGAGCAAGTGAAGACTTCACCCATGGCTTTCGCGTTAGACCAAGTTGATTAGCATTACGTGCTATCAGTCCTGCAGCAATCATATTGCGCGGATTACTGGTGTTAGTGCAACTGGTAATCGCCGCGATAATACAAGCACCATCAGGCATTTGGCCGGGAACATCTTCAACTTTACCGGAAATGCCACGTGCGGCTAAATCAGTAGTTGCAACTCGATTATGAGGGTTTGAAGGGCCGGCAATATTACGAACAACTGTTGAAAGGTCAAACTTAAGTACTCGCTCGTATTCTGCGTTTTCTAAACTATCAGCCCAAAGGCCGGCTTCTTTCGCGTAGTTTTCTACCAGCCGCACTTGCTCGTCTTCACGACCGGTCAGTTTTAAATAATCAATTGTTTGCTGGTCAATGTAAAACATTGCCGCCGTTGCGCCAAACTCTGGTGTCATGTTAGATATCGTAGCTCGATCGCCAAGACTTAAATGAGGTACACCGTCACCAAAAAATTCTAGATAACTCGACACAACTTTTTCGTTTCGCAAAAATTCAGTGAGCGCTAAAACGATGTCTGTGCTTGTGATTCCTGCCTGAGGTTTGCCGGTAAGCTCAACGCCAATGATATCCGGTAATCGCATATAAGACGCGCGACCCAACATGACGCTTTCAGCCTCAAGTCCACCAACGCCAACCGCGATAACCCCCAACGCATCGACCATCGGTGTGTGGCTGTCAGTGCCAACCAGTGTATCAGGGAATGCGACACCGTCTCGCGCTTGAACAACCGGCGACATACGCTCTAGGTTAATCTGATGCATAATGCCATTTCCGGGCGGAATCACATCGATATTTTTAAACGCCGTTTTGGTCCAGTTGATAAAGTGAAAGCGATCTTCGTTGCGGCGATCTTCTATCGCACGGTTTTTTTCAAAGGCATCTTTTTCAAATCCAGCATGCTCAACAGCCAACGAGTGATCGACAATCAATTGTGTTGGCACTACCGGGTTAATTTGCGACGGGTCACCGCCTTTATCAGCGATTGCGTCGCGCAAACCCGCTAAATCGACCAACGCCGTTTGCCCCAAAATATCATGGCAAACGACTCGCGCCGGAAACCAGGGAAAATCCAATTCACGTTTACGCTCGATAATCTGTTTAAGGCAATCATCAAGTGTTGCCGGGTCACAACGACGCACCAGATTTTCGGCCAGTACGCGAGAGGTATAGGGCAATTTATCGTAAGCATCAGGTGAAATCGCATTAACAGCAGCGCGAGTATCAAAGTAATCTAGCTGAGTTCCAGGTAGAGGTTTTCGGTTTAGTGTGTTCATGTGCCCATCCAAAACTAAGTTTTTAAAATCTTTATTTAAGGTTTATGTTGAATTCTGTGGTCAAAGAGAGTCGGTGACTAATTTGGTTTCTAAGCTATTTTTTGTATATTGGATATGACGACGCATCAGTATTTCCGCTAATTCGGGGTCTCGATTAGAAATCGCCTGAACGATATGCTTATGCTCGTCGAAAGCTCTGGTTACTCTTGGCCCGGCCATACCCAACTGAACTCGGTACATTCGTATTAAATGATAAATACCATCCACTAATATCGAAATCAGATGGCTATTTTTACTACCCAGAATAATTCGGTAATGAAAATCAACATCGCCGGCTTCCTGATAATAAGTTTCCCCAGTTTTTACCGTTTGAAAATGGGTGTTAAGTAAGTCATTCAAGTCAGCAATTTCTTCGTCACTCATATTCATTGCTGCGAGTCTCGCCGCCATCCCTTCAAGGGACTCTCGCACCTGGTATAGCTCCATTAAACCTTCACCTGTCAACGCAACCACTCTCGCGCCAACATTGGCTTTTCGTTCAACCAGATGACATGACTCCAATCGATTAATAGCCTCTCGAATCACTGCGCGGCTCACCGCGTATTTTGTCGACAATTCCGTCTCACTTAATTTCGATCCAGCCGAAATAACGCCTTTAACAATATCTTTTCTCAATTGAATAAAGGTTTTATCAGCAGATGTGACAGGCTGTTCAGTGAGCAAAGTCATGGGAATCGAAGTTAGTGAGCCAAGGCTTAATTGTCGACAATATAGTCATTTTTCGAGTTTCCGTCAATGATAAAGCCTCAGATTGTCGACAAAAGTAGTACTTGTTTTGATTGGCCAGCATACTAATCTCATTTCTCAACCCCATTTATTAGGCCCCACGTTTAATTGATTAGAAATATCGCATGCTCAATGAACATTAGAAAAAATAGGCCAAATGTACATCAACAATCTAATCAATAACTCCAAACCCATGATTAATAAATTTTTAAAAAAGACAAAGAATATTCCTATTTTCCTGCGCTCACTTTTTCTAGCCGTTATCGCCATTTACTTTTTTCTGCTCCCCTTTGGCGTGGCTATTTTCAACCTACAAGACCCAGGTTTAAAAAACGGCCAGCTTCCCAAATTTACCTACCACTGGCATAAAAAACTCGCAAAAGATATTCCCCCATGGGCGAACGAGCGAGTTAGATCATCAAAGGCTTCGAAATTAAATACACGCGATATATCAGGAACTGAATGGCCCATGTTCAGCGCGGTTTATTTTCTGTGGGCAACCGAAGCGCTACAGGACGATTGGGTAAAAAATCCTAATGCAACATCCACTGCACCTAGTATCTACGCAAAAGCCGCCATTAATGCGGCAATCAAATTAATTACCGATCCCGATAATGCGACATGGGTTAAAACTCACTGGGGTGATGATTATCTTTATCAAGAAAATATTTTTTACAGAATGCTTTTGATCGCAGGGCTAACCAGTTACCAAAAGCTAACGGGAAATGAACAATTCGAGTCGCTATTAATCAATCAAGTTGACTCGCTATCGAGAGAGCTGGAAGCTTCCCCGTTCGGCTTATTGGATGATTACCCAGGCGAATGCTACCCTGTCGATATTCTTCCTGCACTCGCAGTCATTCAGCGAGCAGGTAAATTGCTAAACCGAGACCACGCTAGTTTTTTAGCTCAGTCGGTCAGAGCATTTTCAGAAAGTCGTGTTGACCCATCAACAAACTTACCCGCGTATGTCGCTAATTCCAAAACCGGGGAAGGAATAGGATCTGCCCGTGGTGTTGGGATTTCCTATATGCTTATCTGGGCACCAGAACTGTGGCCAAATACAGCGAGTGATTGGTACGCCAATTATGAAAAATATTTCTGGCAACAAAACAATTTGCTTTCTGGCTTCAGAGAATACCCGAAAGGAATTTCTTATGGTGACTGGTTTTTCGAAATTGATGCAGGACCAGTGATCAAAGGTTATGGCGTCGCCGCGAGCGCTTTCGGCATTGGCGCTGCCAGGGTAAACAATCGTTTCGAGCATGCTTACCCACTTGCAGCTGAGGCCATTGTGGCATCATGGCCTTTATTATCCGGCAGCTTACTCATACCTAGAGCACTTTCCAATTTATCAGATGCCCCCTATCTTGGCGAATCAGCTTTGCTTTTCAATATGACCAGAAAGCCGATATTGAAAAGCGCAACCACCAAAAAAACTAGCTTACCCGCTTTCGTTTATCTGTTTCTTCTGTTCTACGCTCTTTCAGGATTATTGATACTCTGCTACGCCATAGTTCCGGTCTGGCGCTACTATAAAAAAGCGCATATCTGACTTTGTTGACGGGCGAAAAACTAATCTAGAACATCACCATGCATGACTGGATATCCCATATTCATCCAACCAAAAATTCCTTCATATAAAGTCGCTGTTTTTTTGTAACCTAATCCTCTCAATTGCTTAATCACACTATCTGCGGCAGCCCGAGGACACGAACAATAAGCGACAATTTGTACATCTTTAGGTATGTCCTTCACGGTCGCTTCTAAATCGGCATAGTAAGGTAATGGGACTGCCCCTTCAATGTGTGCGGTTTGCCAAACCGATGTGACCCGAGTATCAAGCAATACCATTTTATTTTTTGCGACTAGCGCTTTATTTAAATCGTGAGAAGAAACATATAAACCATCAGATAATTCAAAGTTGGGGCTTTTTCCATCAGGATTAATAACGTATTGTTCAGGCGTTGGTAACGCTTTGAGAATATTTTTTTTCATTTCCCAGTTTTTACCGCGACTACGCAAAAATGCGGTGACATTATCAATATCCGCGGATGATAACTTATCTTCGAAAGCCGGCATTGGTGTGTCTTGGCGGCCATGCCTGATAGCATATCGGATAAATTCATCGGTATTGTGTGCCAGCGCTGATTGGTTACCTAAAGCAGGTCCGGTAACACCTTCTCCACTTTTACCGTGGCAATCCGCGCACTCTTTCTGGTATATTTTTTCGCCTTGTTTGATATCGCCATAAACCGGTTTAGTTGAAAGTCTAACTCGCTCTGCGCCTGATTTTTCAAATAACCAATAAGTTAAATTCCAGACCTCATCCAATGTCATAGGTCCACCGACTTCATCGAGGTACCCACCCATAGGTGTCCCTTCTCTACCGAATGAAAGCGGCCTTAATATCGCGTGAGGTACGCCAGACTCAAATAAACTCTGACTGCGTAAAGAGGGTGCGTGATCGTTAACATGGCCTTGTCGATCTTCACCGTGGCATAACACACAATACTTTTTATAATTTGCCTCGGCTACTTTTGCCTGTGCGGTAGTCAACTTTCTTGGCGGGCTTCTTTTTTCATATTCTTGCGCTACTACAAATGGCGAAGTTAAAACCAGCGAAACCATAATTGACAAAGCCGCCACGGCAGAAAAAATAACGAATAAGCCCGCTCGTTTTAAAATACTCTCCATTTAACAACCACCCCATTTTGGTCTTAATAATAGTCTTAATAAAAAGCCAGCTTACTGCTGACAAAATACAGAATCAATAGCGATAAACATTTCGTAATAATTTATTTCCCCTATCAACTGAGTTATTTTACCAACAAAATAGCCTCATATTCTTAAAAAGACTGTGCAATTCAATATTTTTCAATATTGTTGATTTTCATTCATAGCACACCTTAACTAGCTTTTATCTTTTCCATATTTTCACTCGTCGACTTTACTTTATCGAATGAAAATCCCGTTATGAATCCCCTATAAAACGATGCTCAGCTCAATTAATACGCCCAACCCAATTAACTCTTACCGAGATTGACTGTAATAGAATGTAATCGAACCGAAATTAAAAACGCCTTAATCTAACTGCCGGTTGTTAACAACTAAAGCGGAAATTAGTTGGAAACAATTTTAATAAAACATTTAAACCAGGAGAAATTAAATGAAAACTTTTAAGGCGTTTGTTTTATCGCTGCCCTTTATTTTTGCTTCAGTCGCCGCCAATGCGGTTAACGGATATGACGTGAAGCAAGTTCAAACAAATCATTCAAGCTTTTATCAAATTGGCAACAACTGGTATGAAAGAGGATCAGATGATTCTCATAAATTTGTTTTCCAGGAATTCAGCCGAGATGCCTGGTCGGTCTATTTGTACGACTCTGCTCGCAATGTTAGTTTACGACTCGACTTATGGCTAAAAAAAGTCTTTTACAGTCCAGGGAAAAATTGGAACGGAAATCATCTCTATACCATCACCGGCTCTAGCGCCAGCCAAATAGCGCTTAACGGACCAACACTTTATCAACATGGTAGTTATGGTGGGTATGCTGTCAGGTTGGTGAAAGGTTCCTACCGGTTGAATGTGTTGCGTGCCAGAGGGATAAAAAATGATGACATTACTTCAATCAGAGTCCCTGATGGCTTCCAGATTGATACGTATCAACATGACAATTTCGGCGGATGGAAGCAAAGCTATGTTGTCGACGTTTCTCATGTGGGAAGTAAAAACGATCAATTATCTTCGGTTATCATTAAACAAATTGCTCCCATGAAAAACAAATACCTGAGCATTCAACGACACTCCAACGCACCAAGTTTCTCAAATAGTCAGGCAGATACAATTCTTGCTGCTGCAACCGAATTATTAACAACGCAAGATGGCAGCGATGATATTGCCTGCCCAACGCGAATGAAACGTTCAGGCTCTGTCACAACATTTACAACAGGTGACGGGACCATTGATAGCAAGGCGGAAATGAATGCATTACAAAACGGCATTAATCTGGTCAAAGCAATCAATTTTTGCAGTAAACTCGCCCCAAACATTGTCGGTTGCGCTAGCACCCCTGGAACAAAAATGGCTGTTATCCGCTACACATCCAACCAGGAGGGTATGCTTTGGGCACACGAATATGGCCACAATACCGGGCTAAGTCATCGAAGCGGTAGTAACAACCTAATGGATAATTATGTCGGCACATCGAAACGAAGAATTAATCAAGCTGAATGTAATTCGTTTTTAAACAACTAAGCAAAAGGACATGACAATGAAAATTTCTATGAAGAAAATATTAATTACTTTATCTGCATTAATGGTTTCCATTTCGACAATGGCACAGGAACTCGTTAGCGTAGAAGAATTTGTTGGCAAAACCTATTTTCACGGCTTACCTTATGAGCAAGCGATTCAATATGACGCCACTTATGTCCCTCAATTAAAAGCCATATTGAACGATTATTCACAAAGTGAACTTTGGCCAAATACCATAGTGATGTTAGAAATTATTGGTAGTAAACAAGATCTGGATGACATCATTAGTTTTATCGAAAGCGAACCAGCCGGAGAATATAGTATCGCTCATGAACGCGCAAAAAATGCAGCGATTTACGGGCTGGGTTACTTCATCAATCACACCAAGAGCAAGAAAGCACTAAACTATCTTGTGGAAAGTTTGCAGGAGAACTCCTGGGTGAAACGCGATGTTCGTGGCTTGGGCAGATTGCATAAAACGGAAAGTGAAAGAAACGCCGACTTCAGCAAATACGCCATGTTAGGTCTTGCACTATCTGGTGAAAGTGAAGCAATTTTAGGGATAAAGCAATTTAAAGCAAATAACGCTTCAAAAACACTCAACTCAAGAGTTAGTGAAAGCAGACGTGACAAGATTAACCGCGCTGCAGAGGTCGCACTTGAAGAAGGAGAAAAAATCAGGAAACAAGGTTTACGAGAGTATTATAAAAGCCAACACCAGCATGACGAACACCTTGAGCACTAAGTTGTAGTAACTCAGATGTAGAAGTTCAGACTTGTTATAACCTGAACCATCCTAATCGCTGGTAGCTTGATAAAAGGCTACCAGCATTTTTATTTTTTACACACTCTTTTTACTTCTCCCCATCTTAAAATCTCAAAAAAGAATTCCCTCTACCGGCTTAAATACTTTACATAACTTTCTCAAAAGCTAACTTATTCCGCAAAAAAATCTCAACAAGTAGATAAAAGCGAAGCCAGCATACTAAATTCATCCGACTTCTCAAGGTCAAGATGAATAAACGAGATGATATCGATACAATAGCGAATTTAGTGAATGGAAAAACTGTGCGTATATGCAAACAGAACAATCGCGATATATTCAACAAAACATACTCGGCAGGGGTGGATATGGTGTTGTTTATAAGGCATGGGACAAACAACTAGAGCGCGAAGTTGCGATAAAAATATTCCACAAAAATCAGGCACAAATTACGCAGGAAGCTCGCATTCTTGCACAGGTAAATTCTCCGAATGTGGTGACTATCCATGACATATTGGAATGGGACAGTCAGCAAGCTATCGTGATGGAATATGTGAACAATGCATTACCGCTCACCTTTGATACCTTAAAACACTTTAGCTATGAAGATTTTATTAACTTTCTGATATCCACTGCGAAAGGCATTCAGGCAATCCATGAAAAAGGCATTATTCACGGCGATATAAAATTGAGCAATATGCTGATAGATCCGTCAAGGGTTGTAAAGCTGACCGACTTTGGTTTGGCCCAACTCAATTATTTATCTCCCAATAATGAAGCACAAAATGAGAGCACAACATCGTCAAAAACTTCAGGAACCTGGGAGTGTTTATCGCCTGAGCAGCTTAAAGGGGATGAGATCACTGATAAAACCGATGTTTTTGCATTGGGTATTATTTTGTTTTCGACAATTTATGGCCATCATCCTTTTATTTCAAACAATGACCCGGCGGAAGCCAGAGAGCGTTTAGGAAAAGCAATCAATTTTAATGACTATCAATTGGTTGATGATCAATTTATTCCTCTTCAATCACTTTGCCAGTCTATGCTGCAATTCAGGGCGAACAAAAGACCCTCAATCCATGAAGTCATTGATAGTTTATTTCAAATTCAACAACGCTCGTCTTCAACCAACGCTGATTGGTCTACAGAAACCATTGATATCGATACACCTCGAAAAAAATTCCCCTGGCTGTTGGCAACCGCACTTTCACTTTCTGTCATTTTTCTCGCCAGTTATTATTTTTTATTTCCACAACCGGCAATAAAAACATTGGTGATTCCATCTCTGGTCCTGAACCAGACCGATGGTTCCCTATCGGACGATGCTCAATTTGATTTGACATTACTTGAAAAGAGCAAAAAGCTGTCTGTCATTATTAACGATGAGCTAGTTGATTCGGTATTATCAGCTTCTAAACGAATTCTCGTACCACGCAGAGAGTGGCAAGGCAATAGAAACTGGTCAAAAGTAGCAGAGAACCTGGTAGTCGATGAAATCCTATTTAGCGAAGTTTATTGTGGTAGCGCTAAATTATGTGACATTAAAATAGCCCTTTACAGCAAGCTAGACAATAAAGTAAAGAAAATGGAAGAGTTGTCTATACCAGCAGATAATCTGCTGGTATTCGCCGAACTAGTTCATAGCTTGTCGAATAAATTAATAGGTATAAAAAAGGCTGAGCATATCACACAAAATATTGATGAAGCGTCACTTCAAAAGTATACCTATTACAGGGCAAACATCGAGTTAATTCCGGCTGACACAATTATTGAAGGACTAACAAAACTAAGAAAGGAAAACCCTGGCTTTTCAGGAATTACCTTACAACTGGGCAAAGTTTATCTGAAGCAGTTTGATAGAACTCAAGACGACACCTGGCTAAAGAAAACCAAAGAAGTCGCAGAACAGATAAGTGATTCAGCCAGCGGACAAGAGCTTTTATTTTGGTATTACCTGGAAGCAAATCAGTTTGAAAATGCATTAAATGTTTTAGAAAAACTCCAGCAATTGCCGAACATTGACTATACCTACCTGGTGTTAAGACACACCATGTTATTATTCGAACAGGGGGAAAATGACAAAGCCCTAAATTATCTTAACAACCATGATAATATCAGGAAAACTGGAAGTTATTTTTACCTGAAAAGCTATATGCTAGAAATATTGGGTAATTACAAAGAACTTTTAAGCATCGTTAAGCAGTGGCTTATTATCGACTCTAATAACGTCATCGCAAAAGAGTACCTGCTCATCGCTTATATTCACCTGGGAAATATGGAGCAGGCAACAAAACTGGGCAACAGCTTTCAAAAAGACCAGATTACCGATGCCATTAGGTACAACCTCAGCGTCGCCTATTTGTTGAATGGAGACTACAACAAAAGTATTGAGGAATTCACCAAGCTCAAAGAGTCAACCCCAAACGATAAAAGAATTCTAATTAATCTTGCGGAAGCTCAAAAAGGCGCAGGAAATATCGAAGCATCAAACCAATTATATCAAACCTATATTCAGGAAATAAAAAAGCTCAATAATATTCAATGGAAGGAAATGGCTTATCTGGCTCTCGCGTACGCCCATTTAGGACAACCTTCCAACTCGCTGCTAGCGTTACAGGACATGAGCGCTAAAGCTTCAAGTGACAAAGTATCTGATAGTAGTGCTTATTACTTACTATCTTCGCAAATATACGTTTTACTCGGTCAACAGGATGCCGCGTTAATCAATGGAAAAAAAGCAATTGAGTCAGGCGTGGGATTGCACTGGTATAACTTTCCCTGGCTGTTTGAGTTGAGAGCCAAACTGGAAAACATCACATCAAAAACAACTTAACTTCTGATTAGCTACATCATAATTATTCAG
This sequence comes from Aliikangiella coralliicola, assembly GCF_007004725.1. Classification (GTDB taxonomy): domain Bacteria; phylum Pseudomonadota; class Gammaproteobacteria; order Enterobacterales; family Kangiellaceae; genus Aliikangiella; species Aliikangiella coralliicola. The sequence goes on from NZ_ML660163.1 coordinate 113,446, forward strand.
GATATTTCAAGAGTAACAGGTTAAAGAATCGCGACACATTAAAAACAAACCCTGCGAACAGGGCTTGTTTTTTTCAACTAAATAACCCGACTTAAAATCTTGGTTTGGTCGGCTTCGTAGTATCAGTTGGGTCAACAATAACAACTTCCTCAACACCATTCTTGCCGCTTTTCATTGCAAGAAGTCCATAGCTGTATGAAGCACTAAGACTTTGATTGATTGTCACCCTCATGCCCAATCTTTTTTCTTCAATAATCGTATGCTCTTTCTCAATCTTACCTGCAGCTTTATCTGCTTCGATAGCTGAGTAGCTATCCGGGAAATAAAGAATACTAATCGGTTGACTATCTCTATAAGCCTTGGATAATTGTTCCTTAAAAGACTGAAACACCTCATCAACATTGAGATTATTTTCAACCACGATTTTTAAATCCGCCGTGCGACTTTTCAGGTTTACCAATAAAGTTTGTTGTTGTGACGTTAAGTCATTACCCAGTGGGTCAAAGCCTAATCCATCGATAAAGTGATAAACATCAGATCCCGACCCTTTAATACTTATTTTATATCGACGAGTCACAGAGCCTGGAAAATACTGTGACGGTGATGGATTGGTAAAACTCTCTAAGGGCACCCCCGTAGGTAAAAATACCAGGCAGGTTCCTTTTTCAATATCGAGAGGATATAAAGTGGCATTCAGAAAACGACTATCCATGCGGTACATCAATGCAGTTGATTGTTCGTCATTAATTTGTTCGAGAGTGACCGGTGTTGTATTGCCTACCTGCCCTGCTGAAAAACTATCGCCTAGATTCAAAGCATAATCTTGATCACCACTTCGATTAACAATCGCGTAATCACCTTCAACTGTCAGAGACTGAACAAACCATTGTGAAAGAACATGCTCTTTAGGTGGCTTATTCATCAGTGTCACCTCGTTAGAACCGTCAATACGAGACAGGTAAAGATCGTTCTTCAAGTTTCTCAGTCGAAAGAACTTTGTTTCTGGCTCGACCTCCATTGTCCATAATATGCGATCGGGCTGAACATTTTCTTTTGTCGCCCGTGACAACACTTCGAAAACCGCTTGATTGTTGTCTACAGATAAATTCACAGCATTAATTGCTTGATCCAAATTTTTGCTATATGGATGAGAGATCAGCATTGCACTACGCCATTTTTTATCAACCGTGTCTGGCTTGGGCGGTTGAGCGAATACTGATGAGCAGGTAGTCAAAGAAAGAACCATAAGCCTCCAAAAAGCTTGATTAAGGTCCCTTAATCTCGCTACGAAATTTAATTGAGTTTTTTTTGTCATTAAGCTGTCCATAATATTACTCCATTATATTTGATGTTTCACATCGTTTCGTTCCTGGCCGATTTGACCTGGTGGCGTATTATAGGATTGCGCGAAAATAAAACAATTACATCCTATTACCAAACTCAAAAATCTCTTTTCTGAGATAAAAAATATCTCATTTACAATTACTCCAAAGTTAACGGCAGCCCGTCGATGCCCTTCACTCAAACTGCCATTTGATTAAAAGCAGAAAAGTCAATAACATCCCATTACAAACTCACAGGTAAATATTAAAGCCAGTCAATTTATGGGTATTTTTAACTCAATACATTCGAAAACTTCTATTTACTTAAAACCAGTCCATATTTTCGGTCGAGACTCGAATACTGCCGATACAGTCATTTCTCATCAGGGAAGCTCCCGCCTGCACTGTGTTTTACGGTGGCAAGCCGGTCACTGGTTTGTAACCGATGAAAGTAAAAATGGCTGCTTTATCAACGGTAAAAGAATCGAAAAAGGCCATAGTCTGTGTTTAGCAAAAGGCGATGTATTTTCGACTTGCAAAAACAACTCGGCGGCCTGGACTTTTGAAGACGAGTCAGCGCCGAAGCCCATCATTCTGAATAAAGAAAGCTCTCGTTGGATCGAATTAGAACCCCTGAATATTTTGCCAGATGAAAATACGCCAGAATGCCAAATCGTTCAGCAAGGACAACATTGGTTTTTTGAAAAAGATCATGAACACGTTTCAATTTCAGAAGGCTTTAGCTTTTTAATGGAAGGAAAACACTGGCACTTCTTTCCAAACTTCTTACTGCAAGAAACGGAATATGTTGCCGATCAAAAACGAGAGATTCCGGAAATTATTTTTGATGTTAGTCGCAATGAAGAGCATGTGGGCATTATTTTTCGTTCGCAAAACGAAGAGTTTAATTTAGGGCGAAAAATCCATCACTATCTGATACTGGAACTCGCCCGCCACAGACTAGAGGACAGTGATGCACAAGAGAGCGATCGAGGCTGGATGAGTAATGATTTAGTCCTACATCGATTAGGTATCGACATGAATCACCTCAATATTCAAATCTACCGAGCTCGAAAAGCGATTAAAGAATATTCTCAGAATTGGAGTCAACATTTAATCGAAAGGCGTCGAGGTGAAATGAGACTACACGAGTGTAAAATCGAAATAAACAAGGGCTACTAAAGTCGAATTAACACGAGTTAATTTTTCAGGAGAACATCGATAATATTAGACAAGATAATATTGTTCACCTGAAACTAAAAATAGGCTTAATTTGTTAGATTTGTATAATCAGATTGCATCTGCGTTTCTGGTCAGCAAAAAATCATCGAAAAGCATGACTACTTTGAGGTACTGGCACAGTTTTGGCCTGTCATAATTTATGCGGCGAAGTGTGAACATGTGCGATACATTCGCCGATTTTTCATATAATATACCTTGTTAGCGATTCTTATATTTTCAGGTGTGTCAATATTTGTGAATACAATCAGGAAAGCCTACCTCGCAAACATAGGGATGATTACACCTACCGGATATGATGCCTCTATGACAGCTACGTCTGTGCGAGCCAAAATCAGTAGCTACCAAGTCTCAGAATATATGACGCCCGATAACAAAGCGGCAACTATGTCGGGTGTCCCCGAAGTACTTTTTGACAGTTTTGCGCTAGATATCGATGAAGGCGAGTACTACAGCGATATGTATGATCGAATGATTAAAATGGCCATCATCTCCGCGCAAGAAGCCCTTTCCAGTACTTCGACTGATAGCTCGATCCCTTTAATTCTCGCTTTGCCAGAGCCAATACCTGGCATCAAACAGATCCCCCAGAACTTATTTTTAAAAAATTTGTTAAACCGAGAAGGGGTTCCACTGAGCCTGTCAGATTTGCACGTGTTTCATACCGGCCGATCTGGCGTGATACACGCGCTTGAGTTGGCTATTGATTATTTGTATAACCAGAACAAAGAGTGTGTTTTGGTTGGCGGAAGTGACAGTTATTGGCATTTACCATTGATTCATCACTTGGCACAGACAAACCGAGTGTTAACAAAAAACAGTAAAGATGGTTTTGTTCCGGGAGAAGGTGCTGGTTTTCTGTTACTGACGAAAGATAAAAACAAAGCGTTGAATGTAGACGGTCAGGTTATCGTCCTCCACGAACCGGGTCTGGCGAAAGAAGCAGGCCATATGTTTGCCAGCGAACCGAATAGAGGAGATGGTTTGGACGCGGCAACAAAAGCGGCTCTGTCCCCACTGGAAAGTGCCCAGGTTAAAAAAATTTATTCGAGTATGAACGGCGAATCCTTTTGGTCCAAGGAGCTGGGGGTTGCCATCATGCGTAGCAGCGCTAAACTCGACGAAGATCTCGATATCGAACATCCAGCAGATTGTTACGGAGATATTGGCGCGGCCAGCGGCGCAGTGCTAACGGGTATCGCGGCCCTCGACTTGTTGAAAAATCCTGCGGCAAAATACTATATGGTACAGTGTTCATCAGATGGTCCGTGGCGTTCGGCTCTGTTGCTCGAAAAAGAACCCATTGAAGCATAAAAACAAGGATTAACATGACTCAAATTGGCGAAAGCATGTTCGTGGCACCAGAGCCAACGGAAGAGAAGCCAGAAGAAGAAGAAAAAAAGAAAAAGGTCAAATTACGTTTTTCTCTGTTCTTTGATGGCACTTTAAATAATCGAACAAATACAGCCGAACGAAAAGCTAACTCCGACGTTTATAAAAAGGTTCAGCGTTCGTGGTTTCAAAGTTTTCGTGGTTATGGCAGTTACGAAAATGAAGTGTCGAACGTTGGTAAAATGGAAGAATATGTCGATAAGGCCTGCGACGTTGATAATAGTGAAGCCTTCTATGTTGAAGGGATGGGCACCATCGACCGAAGTACGGACACATTTCTGGGCAAGGCACTGGGCCAGGGAGAAGCAGGTATTGGCGCTCGCGCTAAAAGCGGTTTTAATCAAATTATTTGGGCTATACAGGATTGGTATCAACCTGACGACATTATCATCGAAAAGATAACGATCGATGCTTTTGGTTTTAGTCGCGGCGCAGCCACGGCGAGGCACTTTATTAACTACGTTCTCGACGAAGCACCGTTTCAAACCTATAAATTGTCGCGCCAGTTAAAAAGGGTTGGCTTTGAAATAGAAAAAATAGAGGTCGAATTTGTCGGTCTCTATGATACGGTCGCTTCCCTTGGTTTACCCATAGAGCATAAACTGAATGCAAAACTACTACGCCTAAACGCAGTTAGTTTCGCCAATCAAGTAGTACAACTGGCTGCAGCGGAAGAACATCGAGCTAACTTCTCGCTAAGCAACATTGACAGTGCTGGTGGCAAAGGCAAGGAAATATATTTGCCCGGCGTGCATTCTGATATTGGCGGTGGTTATGTGGATAATGCACTCGAAGCACAAATTATTAATAAACGTCTTCGAGCGCAACTTGAAGAAGAAATGCAACAACTCATCGACGCAGGTTGGTATGATTGCGAGGAAATCAAAATTGATTGTCCCGAAAAAGGCAACCCTCGCGTGCCTAAGGGAAGTCGCATTTGTAAGTTGGTGGTGAATCGTTATGTCGCCGCTGAATATGATCGTATACCACTGCAGATTATGGCGGAATTTGCACGCGAAGCAGGGCTCAATATCAAGTCGGCGCTCGAAACAGAAAATGACGTCAGGGACCCAAAGTTGGTTCCGATAAAAGATGAACTAAAGGCCTACGCTAAAAAAGGTGGCTCCAAACCAGAAGATTGGCAGAATAATAAAGGATGGCTTCCCTGGTTAAGGCATGCACATCTGCATTATTCGGCCCACTATAGCTCTACTGGAATGGAACCGCGTTTTATCAATGGCAAACGCAAACGGTTGTACTACGATGGTTAGTAAGACAAATAAAATTGCGGTGAAGATTATTCGAAAAATTGTATTTTTTCTTACTTTAAAGATGACCCTTTTAACATTGACAGGTTGTGAAACATCAATGAATAAATTTGATTGGCTTGCGAGCGAAAGTGCACCAGAAGGATTCCCGATGAGAATCATTGAAGGGAATTTTTACGATAGTAAAGGTGGCTCATTATATATCCCAACTAAAGCCGGAATTCATCACGGTTGGGGAACAGCGGTTAGTACGCATATTGTTGGCGCGGACAAAAAACCGCTGCCAAATCGTTTTGATATATTATGCTTTTCATATGCTGAGAATGTGTTTTATGGCGGAGAATTTGATTTGCCTTATGAGCACATTCTGGCGTTATTCAAAAGCAAATATTACAGCCCGCGAACCGCTGAAGATGCCACCTTTCGTAAATTAGTTGCCGGTGTCACCCCAGGTGGCTATGTGACGGTTTGGGCAGTTGGGATCGGCCGTCAGATTGAAGTGTTTAAAGGACAACTGGATAAGATCGATGTGCCTTGGACCAGAGTGCTGGATAATCCCAATGTTAGTCGTGAAGACTATATTGAATCGTCGCTAAAAGAGGCATTAAGTGATGTTCAGTATCAACAAATAAAACAGGGGAAAATTCCCTTTGGTATTTGGGAAAAGTACGCTCAGCGCTTTCCCTGGAAACCGAAAGTGATTGGCCTTGACTCACCCGATCTAATTCGAGATATTGAGTTTTTCAATGGCGAGAGAGACTACTATAGTCTTGACCATGGAAATGACTGGAATGATCGCGAACATACCATTCCTCAAAAATTAACCTTTAAATGGAAGGCCGATGGACTCTCAGCGGTTAAAGCGACTTTTACCTTCGACTTTGATGATATTTCTCGGGCATTCAACGAAATCAAACAACAGACACAGGCCCCTTTTTACCTGACTTTCGATATTCAGCGTCAGAAAAATGGGCGAATTGCCTATGCGATTAACCTCACATCAGAAGATATCATTGTTCCTTTACGCAAAGTGGGTATTGAGCATTAAAAACTTAATTACGTTTTATTAAGCCACCTAAAATAAAGGAAGATGAATATTTTCTGGCTCCAATAAACCATCATTAATAGCTTGTACAATTTTTAGCTGCAGATTAGAACGCTGTTCATGGGACATATGGTCGCTCGTTTGCGCTAGTGCAGCCGCGTCTTTCACAGTCCACAGACCTGAGTAAATTTGATCATCAACTCTAGTTTTTACCAGCTCAAACTCGTCTTCCGCCATCGTTATCAAATCTGTTTCAGCGCGACTATGCGCTATATCAAAAGGTGCTTCTTGCATAGTTTGATGGCGGTTAGTAGCAGCAAGCAAGTCATGTATTTTTTCTTCAGTATCAATTTGACGTTGTTCTTGAGAAGCTAAGATAACTTTGATTTCTTCAAGTGTAACTCTTAAATCCGCCGAAGGTTCTTCAGAATTATTCAGGTTAACAACTGCCGCTTGTGTAACAAATCCACGAGGGGCCTCTGAATTATTAGACGCCAACAAACTGACAACATTTAATCCTATTGAAATAAGAAATGCTGCAACGAAAAAATACGTCGTAATAGTTTTCATAACAATACGCCCTGTTTAATTTGTTTATTTAAAATAAATCAACTTAATTAGATTTTGGTGACTCCTCCACAAGAGTCACCATCATTATCTGAAGTATTAACTGCGCAGTTAAACTCGGTTATTGATTAAAAGCACTATTTGAATGAATAGAAATCCGTGTGCACTTCCCATCACTGAATGTCGCGTACAAATAGGAAGAATTACTTAAACCCGCAACAGCGTTAAGCGTGGCTTCATTCGGTGAGCTATCAATGCAGGATTTTATCGTGCCGCTTGCTGTTCTCCCCAAACAAACCACAGTAGCACCGGTCCCATAGGAATTAATGTAGCAGCCGACATACTGCGTTGAATCTGAAGAATTTGTCGCAGAAGATAAGCTTCCTCTGAGGTAAGTATCAGTGACATCAACTTCATTATTAAAGTAAGCGCCTGACCATGCACTTGAAGAAGCAAACAATAATGCAGAAGCTGAAAATAATTTTGCAAGTTTCATAATATATCCTTATTAAATTTGATTGATTAAAAAGACTATCAACATGAGTTAACTAACGATTAACTCCTGGCGGAAATAATTAAATCAACTTGCCCTGATAAAATCGATTACAAACTATTACAACGGTTTTTAAAGGAATGTATAAACAATAGAGTTGGCTACAATTTTTTCTCTACATGGTGCCAAAAATAGAAGAGTGATATACGTAATAATCCTTACATCAGATAACATTGGTGCTTTCGAGAAAAGTGCACATCAAACGGAATCCAGTAAAAGCCTCAATCAAAGATCGAGGCTAACAAGCTTTTGATATTATTTCGAAAAACTCAATTCTCGCGAACCTGTACTTAATGGATTATTACTCCACCACCGCCAGTACCACCGCCACCTGTGCCGCCGCCGGAGCCACCACCAGAACCGCCGCTGCTAATGTTTGCTTTATGGACTGCGGCGTCAATATTGCTCGAAAACATACCAGGCCAGAAAGTGCTGATATCTCTTGGTCCATGCTCGAGTCTACCCCGCTCAATATCCCAGGCCGAATATTGGTCTCCTTTAAAGAAATAGACATAACCCTCTTTAGAAGTCGCTGCGTCAAGATCGGAAGAAATCATTCCAGGCCAAAAAGTGGAAATATCTCTGGCGCCATGCTCTAGCCGTCCTCTAGCAATATCCCATGCGGTATATTGGCTACCTTTAAAGAAATAAACATAACCTTTCTTTCTTACCGCCGCGTCAATGTTAGAGGAAAACATGCCTGGCCAGTAAGTGCTGATATCGACAAGTCCATGGGTCGTACTTCCTGAATTAACATTCCAGGCTGCATACTGACTTCCTTTAAACATGTATATCCACTTTTCCTTCATTACAGCTGCATCAATATCCGCAGAGGGCATTCCTGGCCAATATCGATAAATATCAACAGGGCCATGCTCCAGGCCGCGAGCACTAACATCCCATGCAGTGTATTTATCTTCTTTAAAAAAGTAGACCATTTCATCAATTGATGAACTTGAATTGATAGTGGTTAAATCCTTACTCCAATTGTTAACCATTTGGTTTGGAGAGAGACTATCTAAGGTCGACTCTAATGAAACCGGCGAATTAGTGGCATCGTCTTCTACGGCATTGGTCGACGCAACTCCAAATACTAATGGAGCAAACAGAACAGACTTGCAAATCAAGTTTACTATTTTAGACTTATTCATTTTTCTTCCTTTGTGTAATAGTTTTCTAGCATTGTGTTTAATCTCAACACGAAGGAATTTTAGGTCTATTGTCCGCCATTGCGTTATCAATAGGGTGCCATATGTTGTTGGTTGAGTGACTTATTACCAATTTGGCTCACAAAACAGATTTAAAATTGAACAGTACTATCAAAAAAGCTAATATCTCACACAGAAATATAATGTTTGGCACTATAGTTAGAATGGTTGGCACTCTGAAGCCAATAAATATCTCAAATTACTGATAAAGTACAATAGAACTTTAAGGTTCATTATCAAATTGTTCGTTTATTCATCGATTTTTAAGGGGAATGTGATGGATCATATCAGTATGCCATTCGTTTTATGACAACTATTTTTATTACAACCTGACTGAATAGTAACCAGGCAAAATGACGTTTAACATCATTTTTGTTGAATATTCAGAGCTCCACTTTAGTGATGAAAAATCGTACTTTTGACGATTTATTTTTACGACTTTAATATAAGGAAATTTATTATGAATATAATAAAAAAACTGACAGTAAGTTTAACTTTAGTTTTAAGTTTACTCGTTTCAACAAAGGCTTATTGTGATACCGCGACATTTCTTACTTATAACTCAGTGGTTAAATTCTGTGCGGGCAAGGTGATTTGCACCTCTATCGTACAAACAAGCAAAGGCTATGTAGTAGAATACTACAGGATTGATAATCCGAAACCAAACCCCGGTGACCCTACAGATCCTGATGGAACTAGAACATAGTTCGGTGGTCGCATAAATTAACTGAAAAGAAATAGTCCAATTACGGCTCCCCTGCCATTGCATTGGGAAAAACCTCGAACAATGTTCGAGGTTACCTTAGTTTTACAGTTCTAACATTGGCTTAATAGAATCCGGGATATTCTTCTTCCAACCATTAATAACTACATCCTCATTAACTTCTTGATATCCTTCATAATCGACGATCCTGCAATAGCGCCCACCATCTGAATTTAACGCATAAAACTCGGTCGCACCATATTCGTGAAAGATGGAACCGTACAATTCGATGTTTTTGCCTTTTTTGGTTAGTGAGTTACAAAAATACATCCACTCTTCTCCAAAAATGGTAATTTCAAGAAAGTCACCTTTTCTTTCTACCCCCTCATGATAGAAAGCTTTTCCATCATAAAAATCCAGCATCACGTTAGAACCTTTCAATGATTTGATTTCGGCATACTCGGCTAGCTTAACCAGTTCTTGCCAAGGGACGGTTCCATCGCTTTCCAACGCATCTAATATATGACCTGGAGCTTTTATGATGATTGCTCCACCTGCCTCTGCCATGTTTTCTCCTTATGATATTTTTTAACTTGGTTTTACTTAAACCAAACAGTCTCAATTTTTAGTTTCGTTTGATAAGCCGCTATACAAATATTTATTGCAATAGACATAGGCGTAGCCTCGATGATAATCGAGGTTTATTGGTTAAAAGCAACAACGATAACTGATTGGTAGTTCAGTCGTTTTGGCATTGAGTCATTCAATCTCCGTTTAGCGCCGGTTATCGCTTTGAGAAAAACCTCGAACAGCGTTCGAGGCTACTTAATTCGCCAAAAGCACCTCGCCGCACCACCAGCCGATGCGCAACTACCTTCGCAACTAGCAATACACGCTTGCATCGTGGGGAAGTCATAATATTCGGCATATTCATCGTCATCATTGAATGCAAAGGCATTTCCACCAGCTAAGCCACCTAAAAATAAACTAAACACAAAAAAGTATTTTTGAAGATTTTTTTTCATAATTTTTTCCTTAGGAATCGTTTGGATTTTAATAAATCTTTAATTAAGACATCTCAAATTCTAAGGGTTTGGGAGAAAGTTGCTGTCACCAGATTGCCAAGAGTTGGTTTGAGAGTGACAAATTTCGAATTTACAAAAATTACGAGTTTGACAACCCAAGCTTTACTAGTTAATCCATTAAACGTTGATTGAAAGTATCAGTGATACCAAATATAGATGAGTCATATTATTATCTACCGTTGCATTATGAATAACCTCAAACAATGTCCGAGACTACCATTGCTAACGGGTGCCCTCTCTTGCTTCATTCTTATTTGCATTAGTCGTTCTGCATTATTCTAGTTTGGAGAACCTCCTGTTCAGCTAAGCTAATAATATGCCGATAAATAACATGAAACGTTCCGCCGATTAGGCCCAAAACCATGATGGCTAAGTTTCCTAAATTTGAATAGTTAAAATAGCTACTCAAGATCCATGCAATAAACATCAATGTAAAAAAAAGCATTGAAGCATTATTCAAAAAACCAAGACGATTGAAATCATAAAAAGGGACCAACTTACATTTACAACCAGGACAAGAATGAAATGCCTTTTTTTTGTAATATGCATACCAATTAAAATACTTACTTCCGAAGATCTCGCCGCAGTTACAGCACTCATATTTTTGAAGCTTAGCCATTGGAATTACGGTCCTCAGTAAATAAAAACTAAAATAACTAATTAAATTCGTTGGGAAAGCCCAACTCTTCAACTCAGAGTTTTTATTCTAAATAATCATTTCAAATTAAATAATGGTGAGCATCAATTATCATGAATCAATACTCACCATGAGAGTTATTCTTCTGAAAGTAGCTCCTTGGTGGTAAGTTTGATAGAGGCCTCCCATTGGGCCGCTTTCCCATGACCAACTCCAAACTTCTTGACCATTATAAATTCAGCAGCTTTTGCAACTCCGAGTGCTTTGTATCCTTTTGTAGATTTAGAATTGATAGAACCCTCATCAACCAAGTCGGCAGTCATTCCAGCGGCACCACTTATCAATGTAGCACCCATTGATATTTTTGCTAACGCCGGTGCGACCGGTGTAGGAGCAGTTGCCCCCCAAGCTGACAGTACAGAGACATTGTCTCCAAGCTTTTCTACTATCCTTAGTAGGCTAACAGTGGATTTCTTGCCCACTTTAGCAATATCTGATCCCATCTGCTTAGCTGCTTTCTTAACATCTTTAACGAAATTTTTATTACCTTCCTCAGGGGTTTTATACCCCCACATATTCGCTATCATGGTTGATTCATTAAATGGATTAAAGTCAAGAGAGATATCTGCAAGTCTGTGATCCAGAGTCGCCTCCAGAGCAGCGCCAGCACTTTCATAGGCCGCTTGACGTTCAGGGTCTTCAAAACGAGGACCGTTTTCGCCTTCATTCAAAGGACCCGTAGTTCCATTTGGTCCAGTGCCCGGTGCTTTTTTAACTTTCTCTGTAGAAGCAGTCTCGCGTGTTATAATCACAGTTCCTCGATTCTCTAGCCACTCCTTTCCTTTTCTATCAGCGGTTGTCATTATGTCAGTAATCATCTTGTCAAACATCGCCGCTCTCTCGGCAGCAGACTGTCGTCTACTTGAACCATTATCCATAGCCCAACCGATCCCCATCATACTCATGAAGCATGCAAAACTGGCATCGGTACATCGCCCATTGTCCAACATATCCGCGTAGTACCCGCTAGGATCTGTTCCAGCCATTGGATTATTCATAATGTAGCTATATGGATTCATACTCTGAGAATTACCAGGTTCTTGTATAAACGGGTCAACACTCAAGAAACGTCCAATATTGTAATCATACACCCGACCATTCATATGAATAAGCTCAGCGTCATCTAAATGCTCATGGTCCGTAAAACCTCTACGAGTAGTAAGCTCAGTAGAATCTCCGTTGTTAAGATATCCACCTACATTGGCAACATTTGTTAACGTTGCTATTTCAGTAGGATCGATCCTTTCCATAGTTGCTTTGCGCGGTTTACCAAACGGATCAAAACTCTTATTGTCAACCACGTTTCCATTTTCATCCGTAATCGTCACCACAGAATCCAGTCGGTCGCGGTGAACAAAACCCGCTTCGTAAGAAGTTGAATTTCCTTCAACCTTTTCCGTAATGATTGAATCGCTTAGATATGATTTTTTAGTTGTCTTACCGTTATAGCGAATCTCTTCATAAGCTTTACCGATATAAATAGTTGTTTCATCACCACCTGACTTACCCGTCTTGACTTGCTTGTATCTCATTTGGTCAGAACCGTAGTAGAAGTTACTGACAACTCCGCCTTTGTTAATCCAAACAGGTTTGTTAAACGTGTTATATCGGATTACTTCACTACCATTTTCATGAGTACGGTTACCATTATTGTCATACTGATAGGTTACAGTGCCTCCGCCAACTTTCGTAACCGACCGAACTGCATTAGGGCCCGCATTTCCGATACTTCTTGAAAGAGAGCCATAAGCAAAGCTGCTCGCAAAATCATCTTTACGAGTCAGGTTCCCGACTGCGTCGTAACGGTAATCAATTGAAGTTGTATTTCCTGACAAAATAAGCGAAGACTGAGTCAACCGATGCAAATCATCGTAGATATATTCTTCAGTCGATGTTACAACGCCGTTGTTGGTTGTTGTTTCGACACGCTGTTTTTTCAAATTACCAAAGCCGTCGTAATCAACATATTCAATTCGGTGTCTTTGAGTTCCCAAATTAGTTGCGTTGGTATATACAGCAGTTAACTGACCCGAAACAGAATCGTATGAGCGACCTTCTGTGAGAACACCATTAGCTTTAATTGCGTTCAATACTTGACCTCTGGCATCAGCAGCAGTGATTTCATGATAAACATAATCGTTGGCTGCGTTAACTTGATGAGATAGATAACCCTCGGCGGTATACCAATTCTCTAACGTTATTCCCGTTGGATAAGTTACAGCTTTAATTCGCCCATAGTTGTTGTCATATTGCGTGGACATGACGAAATCATCACCATCTATCGTCGTTGTCGATTGGACTGGCCGACAGAAACTATCATATGTATGGGTAAGCGTGAACTGATTACCGTTTGTTGAAGTTTCACTAACCGGTAACCCAACACATACCCCACTGCCACCTTGAGAAGCGCTATCGAACGTAAAACTGGCTTCCAGGCTGTTATTTACATAACGTTCGTATAGTCTTCCTTGAACATCATACTTGTACGAGTATGTGTTTCCATTCGCATCGGTTTCACTATCGACTTCTCCAAATCCGGTGTAAGCAAAAATCTTCTTACCCATGTTTGGATCATCGACCCACTTTTTCTGGCCTAGTGCGTTATAAGTCGCGGTAATAGGGTGATTATTTGCGTCCTTTAATACAACAGGATTCCCCATTGCATCATATGCATACTGAGTAACGCCTGATAATGCATCCGTCGTTTGAATTAATTGGCCATCAGTTGCATAGGTTCGGCTCATGTTAAGCAGCTTACCTTCTCCATTTGCGACAATATCTGTTTTATGTCCCGAATGAGAATAGGTAACAACCATTTGTTTGTTAAGTGCTTGGTCGGTTGCTTTTTCGGTTAATCGCCCTAAAGCATCGTATCGATTGTAATGAACACCTTTGGTATTGAAAGCGTCGTAAGAAGGATTAGTTTCTAAAACTTTACGCCCAAATTTGTCATACACCACTGTTGTATAGATATAACTCGATCCATCAAACGCTTTGGTAGCCGTTGCAATCGCCCGATTGAACTTATCTTTATAAACAATACCTTCTGGCGCTCCAGCGGTATAACTCATTTGTTTGTACGCAATTCTGCTCGCGACGTCAGTATTAAATCCATGCCCATCACAATCGCCAGCACAAATTGCGATTCGAGAATATGCGGGTTGCGCAGTTCCAACTGGCGGCGTTACTTTTTCAGCACGACCGAATGCATCATAGTCATGATTTGTAATCAATCCATTCACATCAGTACTAGAAAACGGCTGACCATGGGTAGCATATGATGATGTGTGAACCTTGCCTAAACCGCTGTCTACCCATGCAACAAAATAATTATCGCTTGAGTATCCAGTTGTAATAACTCGTGACGACTCTCCTGCACTTGATGTTGTTACATTTGTTGGAAGACCGTAGCCATTGAAAACAGAATTGACAGTTACAATCTTTCCATCGCCAGGGTTAGTTTCGACATTCGAAGGCTTGCGACTGCCGTTACCATCATAACTAGCAATTGTAGTTTTAATTGTTTTAACCGGATCAAGGATAGAGTTATAAACTGCTGAACTATTGCTAATAGTCTCAGACCTAACTTCAGACCAATTAAGTTTGTTCACCCACCAATCGTTTTCATCGTGTGCGTAGAAATGATTTGTCGTTTTAGTTTCGATATCACTAAATCCATTATCGAGGCGGTTAGTTTTTACTAATACATTTCCAAAGTCATCTGTATCCGACTTACTGATCGTTGTCGTCTTTTTCGATAGTTGAGTACTTCGATTATTTAAATCAAAAGTCTTGGCAATGCTCTGCGTTGGGAACGTCCAATAAACTTTACTATTAGCGGTATTCTTATAATCGAAAGTTACTGTCGATTGAGTTAACGGATCTGTTTTACAGAGTTCATCGTCACTAATTAAGCAAGTTCGAGCTTCTTCAAGTTTTCCTGCATATGGGAATATTTGAGAGAAGTCAGAAACTGCTCTCTGGCCATTTTCACTTTCAATAATTACCGTTCTAAATCCTTGGAACCCACGCCCCATTCGATTGTAGATAGCTTCCTTATAACGATAGGTTGTTTCATCCATACCACCTATACCGTCAGATTGGCGAAGGTTAGTAACCACAGGCATAGAAGAAGTAAAATAGAAATGCTCGCCATTTGGATCATTGTCAATATAACGATTATCTGGAACCGTATAAAGTCGACTACCGTTTACTAGTTCAGGACGAGAAATCGGTGCAAAATCCCATTCAGATACATTCACCAATCCATCGGTTGCTCGATACGCCGTATCTACAAGTTGTTTGCTATGTGCAATAGCATTGTTATGAATGAACATTCCATCGATAGGGCTAGGAGTAGACTGGAACGAACCACCAAATCCGCCTCTTGTGACTGTGATACCTTGAACCGTTACATAGTTGCCATCTTTCAGCCAGGTGAATCCGTCTATGGTTTGGTATGAAAAATCCAAGTACCCATCATTATTGAAATCATTAAATGAAAGAGGAAGCGCCCGGGTTCCGTCAAGTAACTTAATTCCATTGAGCGGTGCATTAACGACATCAGCGATTGTTCTTTCGTGCACTAAATTAGCGGAACTATCCGTTTTGAAGTCAACAATGGACCAATGGAATCGACGAAAATCGAATATGCTGTAATCTGCGTCGAAGTCAGGGCCAGTAGTACCTCCACCACAACTCTTTACGAGAACTTTTTTGACATAGAGTTCATCGTCCTTAACACAGACTTCCAAGAACTGACCTGTCGATGGACCACCAGGATACTCTAATCTTTCACCAAAAAATGTGACCATAAAGCTATCTGTAGAATGGGTTGCGACCATTAACTCTTCAGCACCATCTCCATCAAAATCAGCAGCAACAACACGACCAGTCTTTTCTATTTTGTCATGACTGTCAGTTCCTGCAGGATAGCTGTACATATCACTGATACCAACGTTGGTCCCCAGTGATTGAGCAGCTTTGAATGTACGATTTCCTTTATTGACTTGCACATGCCAATTTGAATTTTTGACAAATACATAATCTTTTAGACCGTCACCATTGAGATCCGCGAATACAGCTTTGTCTGCGCTGCTATCCAGGCCTAAACTACCACTAGATACTCTTGATGCTGTTAAGATCCCGCTTGTTGAGCGTTGAGAGAAATAAATACCATTGACTCTTCCGCTAGGACCGTACGCCATTTCTCCAAAATCAACCAAACCATCATTATCAAAATCTTGTGCGACCGAATTCCAGGAAGTACCACTAACATCAACAACAATATGCGGTCCACTAAAATCTACATTGCCATTTCCTTTATTTCGGTAATAAACAACTTTAGTGCGAGAGTTATTCATCAACTTAGTAAACAAGATATCTTGATAACCATCCGAGTCTACGTCAGTTACTTGTAGTCCTTGTCCTGCGATAATTCGATCATATCCAGAAGTAAAGTAAAAACTGGTAGCGTGTCTGACTAAGTTAAAGTTTTTATCAAACTGGAAGTAAACCAATCGTCGGTTCTCTTCAGTGATAAAATCAGTAATTCCATCACCATTTATGTCACCTTCTATTCCTGCATAAACTAAATGATCATAGCCACCTAGATTTGCTGAAGCGTGTTCAACGTACTTTCCTTCAGAGTTAAGGATATAAACTCGAACATCGAATGTTCCATCCTGCTTTTCATCCATGTAAAGAGCTTCTGCGACACCATTCCCATCTAGATCTTTAAGCATAATTCGATCACTACCTTTCAGCGTGCCGAAATCACCTATAGGAGATTGGTTAGCATCGCTACTATCAACATCTGCCCAATCTAAGTTTGGTGAATAAGTGTCAAACGATGAAGCCGGCAAACATGCTTCAACTCCACCTTCATCGAACGCGCACTCAGTAATTGTAGAAACCACTTTTCGTTTAGAGGTTGTGCTGTCGTTATAAGCTAACGTGTAACTGCGAACCTTAGTTTGATCAACGTAAGTTTCTATCGATTCAAGCAGTTTTGTTTTTAACGTAAGTCCGCCTTGCATGTAGGAAACAGAAGCATCTGCTCTTTCGCCTTCCTGGTAATTAAATCGAACATGTCGGTTACCCGCAGAACTTCCATAGCCGGTATAATCGAGTGAGGTAACTAAGTGTTCTCCAGCGCCAAATTCCGCATAGTTATAGAAGATATTGTTTCCAGCCCTATCTTCTTTTTTCTTAACTGCCCAAGTTAAAATTTCACTTCGTCCACCTGCTTGTTGGCGTGAGTCTGCAGACGTTCCGTACTGCGTAATATCACCGCTTTTATGATAAACAGTGAAGCTTGTTGTGGCACCATTAATATTGCCTGACTGTTTAACTTTAACAAAAGTATCAAGTTCAGTTCTATACTCTGCCCCTGAAACTCCATAACTGCCAGATACAACCATTAGTCGCTGACCATCTAAACATAAACGATCTTCAGTCGCGCTATAGGTGACGCCAAAGCCAAAGCCATCTTGAGCCGCAGTTTTTCCACAGCGATGAATGGATGAACCAGTACTCAAACTCCAACCAACACCAGCAATTCCATTACCAGAACGCGAAGAATAATTTAGCGATACTTTCGGCTGCATCCCAGCGCGCCCAGGAGGAATCGCGATTGGCACCGAGTAAGTTGCCGCACCGCCAGAAACCCCTGCTTGACCTTCCAATGCACCAACCGCTTGATTGGCTGGCACAGTAGGTGTAATCAGCGCGGCATCTGGTACCGATGCGGATGATTTTCTTGCATAAACAGGTGTCACAGAAACAGCGATCGTTTTCGTCACAGAATTAGCCGAACAAACATCGGTTCCACCGTTACAAGCTTTTACTCGATAACCATAGGTCCCGTTAGTTAAACCAGAAACAGAATAAGTGCGGCTTGAATTAGATTGCAACGTGCTCCAGGAACCACCATTAATTTGTTGCTGTAAAACATAAAGTGTTGCATCAGAAGCTGAATTCCATTCAAGCATAAAACTTCCAGAATCACTTACATTTGAAGTCGGTTTGGTAATTGAAGTGTTTGCCGGTACTCGACGTACATTAACATCAGTTGAGTCAGCGCTGTAACCAGAACAGGCCCATGAATAACCATTACAGGCACGAACTCGATAATCCCAATTTCCGGTGGTGCGACTGGAAACTGCAGCATTAGTTGTCACTTGGCCGGTAACTAAATTAGCCCAACTCAGTGTATTTTTTCTTTCCTGAACATCGTAATAACTCACACTACCGGACGGTTTAGTCCAGTTTACTGTATAACTTCCAGTAATTGTTGACGTGGTAGAGGTTGTCGGTTTTGCCGGCACAGAGGGTATCAGCCTTACTGTTGTGTTCGACGAGTCGGCAGAATAATTGGAACAAGACCAGCTATAAGTATTACAAGCACGAACTCGATAATCCCAACTGCCGTCAGTTAAGCCAGACAGAGATTCATTAGTATTTGTATCACCCGCTTTCGCTGTTGCCCAACTTCCATTGTTGTGACGTTTTTGTAAATCATAATAAGTAGCTCTTGATACACTTGCCCAACTGACAGATACGCTTCCAGTGGAAGTTGAAGGCCCAGATGGTGCAGCTGGTGTGCCAGGTTTTAAGCTAATTATCGTCGCAGCAGAACCTGTTCGATACCCACTACACCCACTCGCGTTACAAGCTCTAACTCGGTATGAGTAACTACCGTCAGTTAAACTATGAACAGCCTTACTCGTGGAATCGCTAGCAGCAATTTGCGTCCAGCTACCACTATTTTTTCGTTGCTCCAACCTGTAATCTGCAGCACGCCCAGTTGCGCTTCCCCAACTTACGGTGATCGAACCATCAGTATCGGTCGATGGATTAGAAATACTTGAAGGAACACCTGGCACGTGTAAAACACTGACATCACCACTGATTGCCGAATAACCCGAGCAAGCCCAGTCATAACCATTACAGGCTCTTACTTGATAATCATAAGCACCATCAGCTTTGCCTGATAAGACCGCGGAAGTTTTTACGGTATTGTTTGCGACGGTTGAAAAACTGCCTGTATTATTTTTACGCTCGATTAAATCGTAGTAAGACACACTACCAGATGGTTTGGTCCAGGAGACGGTATAGCTGCCGTCAATATCAGACGACGGAACAGTTGGCGCTGCAGGAACTGAAGGAACTTTTCGCCAGATAACAGAGCTACCATCTGCACCAAATCCCGAACATGCCCATGAATAGCCATTACAAGCCTGGATACGAAAATCCCAACTACCATCAGTAAATCCAGATAAAGATTTGCTGGTTCCTGTGACTGAATTGGCGGCAGTTACCCAGCCTCCAGAGTTATTTCGGCGTTGAATGTTGTAATACGACGCGTATGTTACTGCAGGCCATGAAACAGTAACCGAGTTAGTATCAGTTGAGGTTGACGGGTTGGCGGCCGCGGGTGTTGAAGGAACTAAACGAACCTTGACGCTATTGGAACCACTATAACCAGAACAAGCCCAAGTATAACTATTACAAGCGCGAACCCGATATTCGTAATTTGTGTTGTTACTTCTACCGCTACGAGCAATTGAAGTTGAAGTGTGGTTCGAAGCAATCGTTGACCAGCTACCACCGGCCACGCGCTCCTGAACACTGTAAAAATTCACAGTGCCAGATGGTTTGCTCCAACTAACGGTATAACTGGTCGAGGTGGAGTTCAAACTGTTCGGTGTTGAAGGCGTCGACGGCTTGAGCTCAACTCGAACGGTGTTTTGCGAACTATATGACGAGCATGACCAAGAATACTGATTACAAGCCTGAACCCGGTAATAGTAAGTGGTGTTGTTTGACCGGCCGGTTCGAGAAATTGACGTGCCAGCCAGTTTACCGGAAATTGTTGACCAACCTCCGCTACCGACTTTTTCCTGAACAACATAGTAAGTTGCGTTGCCTGAAGGCTTGCTCCAACTAACGGTGTATGAAGTACTGGTGGTATTTATATCTGACGGTTTGGAAGGTGTTGATGGTGTATTTCTAACTGTCGTTGTACTACTGGTTCGAAAGCCCGAGCATTTTTCATTACCGATTTTTAAATCGACATTACAGGCTTTGATTTTAAAAACGTAACTACCATCACCTACCCCACTAAAAGCATGACTGGTTGAGGTATAGGTAGGAGAACTAACAACAGTATAAGGGCTGCCATTTTTTGACTGATAAAGGATATAGTAACCAGCCTTCTGAATATTCGATGATGCCCCCCAACGAATAGTAAAAGCACCGTTGTTATCGGTAGATGGCACCGACATTGTTCCCGGCGTTCCGGGAGTTGGTGTTGTAGTACTACCACATGATGCTTGAATCAAAGACTCTCCCGAGCCTTTGTCTTTGCTACCACTTTTGGATCCATTTAAAGTGCCTCTCGAATTAAGAGAGCGCCCCTTCTCCTGTTCTTTTAAAATACCGCCTTTACCGTCCGTGGCATCAGCGGCAAACCGGATCGGTGGTGGCGGACAGGCTGCCTCTGCCTGTTCAGGCCACGCACACGCTAAAATGAATAATAAAACGAGAAAATACCGGTACATAAATATGTCTCCCTGGAGATCGATAAGTCACCGCCGAAAATAATTAGCAGCGCAAAATCGTTTAAATTTAATAACTAATTTTTATAGGTAAGTATTTTCCAGAAACAGCAAACTCTCGCTGTCACCTCAGTGCCAACTTATGGTAAATCAGGGCCAATTGTGGGAAGTGTCGGAAGTATTAACATTAAAAATATGAGGTTGGCACAAACTCTCGAAAACTTGTCACTATAGTGACAGCCCTGTGACATTGAGTTGGTTATTCTTACTACTCGCTTTTTCTTTCATCTTGCCGTGGCAACTTAAGGCGGGTGCATCAATAATCAGGAAAGTATCTTCAGGTATGGCTTACCCTTAATAAGCGATACTGATATTGCTTTCTTTTTGATACACCCGCCGCCTTTTAACTCCCTGGTTTCTTCCACACTAATTGTGACTTATTACCAACTGTGCCCAATAAAGCGGGTTTCAAATTGAACCGAATATTTAAAAAAGCTAACATCTCACATTCGAATATAATGTTTGGCACTATATTCAGAATGGTTGGCACTCCAGTAATAGTGAATATCGCAAGCCACTGATAGAGTGAAATAGAACTTCCAAGGTTCACTCTCTAATTGTTCACTTATTCATCAGTTTTTAAGGGGAATGTGATGAAAAACGCCAATATGCCATTCGTTTTATGACATCAATGACTGAATAATAACCAGACCAAAATGATGGTAAGCGTCATTTTGATCAGACACTTATTCAGCGCTCCAGTTTAATGGTGAATAGTCGCACTTTTAGCGAGCTATTTTTACGACTTTAATATAAGGAAATTTATTATGAAAATAATGAAAGGGCTCGCCATAGGCTCTGCTTTAATCTTAAGTTTACTTTTTACATCAGAAGCTAAAAGTAATGAAACTTTTACCGACACGATTACATTCTATAACTACTATGAGGTAACGGCATTCTGTAACATGAACGCACATTTATGTCACTCAATTGTGCAGGAAGGTAACAAGTTTATGGTTGAATATACTTGGAGTCATTTACATGACCCAGATCCTGGTCGGCCAAATCCAGGCGACCCTGTTGATCCGAGAAGACCGTAATTTAATAACCGTAATATAAGGAGAAGTATTATGAATATAATGAAAAAACTCGCCATAGGCTCGGCTTTAACTTCAAGTTTACTTTTTCCCTCAGGAGCTGAAAGTTATGAAACAGTTACCTACACCTATAAATTTAGTCGCTACGACTTTGCTGTAATGTTCTGCCAAAATTACAGAATTACCTGTCATTCAATTGTAGAGGAAGATAGCGAGTTTGTGGTTGAATATACTGTAAGTGATGGGCCTGATCCTAAACCAAATCCAGGGGATCCAGTTGACCCTATAGGAATATAAATTTATCTTGACTTGTACAGGTTGGCTTTTGGACAGCCAATCTGCACCACAGCCGTCGAATTATGAACAATAAGTTAGCGCCCGTTCCTTTCATTAGTTTGCTGCTGTTATTTTTTACATGCAGTCAGATTCCGTGCGCCAACGCATTCGAAACCAGTGAACGACTCGAAAACAACGTACTTGAGCACCTACGCGTTAATTACAAATTTCTGACTCCGGCGAACAATCATAAACTATCTCATCCTGTAACATATGGTATGGAACAGGATGCCGACGGTTATCTCTGGATTGCTACTGCTGACGGACTCAACAGGTTCAATGGTTTGGATAATAAAATTTATCGACCAACTACTGATGAGGAAAATTCACTTAAACATTTTACCTTGCGCGCTCTGCTCCTTGATACTAATCAAAAACTTTGGGTTGGTTCCGACAAAGGGTTGAGTTATTACAACAGCAGTCAGGATAACTTCAAATCACTTAATACAAAAAGTATACACGCTGATACCCTTTCCAACTCTTTGATACTGACGATATTTGAAGATACGGCTCAAAGGCTCTGGATTGAAACTGCTCAAAACGGATTATTCCTTATTTCAAAAGATAGAACACAGGTAACAAAAATAGTTCTAAAAACTGAAATAAAGACTGACTTATTGAGAGTAAAAAGAATTCAAGAATTGCAGCCGAATCAGTTTTTAATCGCAACGAAACAGGGCATTCTAAAACTAAACATAGATAGAGTGTTTACAGAAAACCAGAGTGAATTAAGTCTGGATACAAATGTCGTATTTCGAAAAGATACTGACCAGATAATGATATTACCTGACGACAAAGTCTTAGTTGGAACGCCAGAAGGCGTATACTTATTAGACAAAACTTTAGAAAGTCCGGAGTTCATTTCATCAAGCTTGTTGTCGGGCAGAATATTTAAACAATTCTTTCTACTGGACGAAGAAAAAATTCTTCTTGGGACAAATCGCTCAGGATTATTTGTACTTGATTTAAAAAATAATAGCGTTAAACAGTTTACAAAATCGACCTCGAACACCTACAACCTGATTGATAATCAAATATTGTCTATTAGTCGAACACACGATGGCCTCGTCTGGATTGGTACTAATTTAGGTATCAATCTACTCAACGAAAAACAACATGTGTTTGAACACTACCGAGCAAAGGATTCCAATAATAACTGTTTATCGGGCAACACAATCTACGCCTCACTGCTGGACTCTTCCGATAATCTCTGGATCGGCTCATTCGGCAGCAAGTTGAATATCATCAATCTTTCGAATAACCAGTGCCGGTCAATTAGCTCAATTAAAGGTATTGAAGATCCGCAATTGCTCAAAAATATTGTGTCAATTTATGAAGATGAAAATGGCGATATCTGGATCGGTACTTTTAGAAAAGGAGTAGTCCGTTATAGTGCAGAAAAAAAGGAATTTGAGAAGCTTGATCTCGCTAACTATTCAGATCAAAAAACCAGTCTAACCGTCATAACAACGATCACAGGGAATAAAAAAGGCAAAGTCTGGATTGCATCCCACTATAACGGAGTTTATGAGTTCGATATTAAAGAGAAAAAAGTGACGAATTGGTATCCAGTATCAAAAAGTATCAAAGGTAAAGCAGTCAAAGCAATCAGTGATTTAAGGTTCGACGGCAACGGCCAACTATGGATTGCAACGGATAAATACGGATTATGGAAGCTCGATGTAGAATCCGGTTTATTTACTCACTATATTACCGAGAAATCCAGCGCTGGTTATATTCCAAAGTCGCTAGAATCTCTTTACATTGACTCAAAAAATAAACTATGGATAAATTCTTATGGAGAAGGTATCTACGAGTTTTCTCCCACCGATGGAAAAGTCACGCACTACAGCACCAACAATGGACTGCTTAGCAATGCCACCCTTGCGACCATAGAAGACACCAGTGGAAACTACTGGATATTGACAGACAAAGGACTTTCCAAACTTTCAGCTGATAGAAAGAACATTACTACCTATCTAGAAAAAGACGGACTGCAGGCAGATTCATTCACCGGCGCCGTGATTTATGATCGAAAAAGAAACCTCATATGGACAGGTGGAATCAATGGTTTTAATCGGTTTAATCCAAACAAAGTTGAAACAGCTCTCCCCCCAACCCAGGTTCTTGTCAATGAATTTGACCTTTTATACAAACCGGTGAAATTAAAAAAAGATTGGGACGATTCTCCGTTGAAGAATGTCATTAGCGAGACCAAACAGTTACACCTGAAACACAACCAAAATGTGTTCGGCTTTTCATTCTCTTCGGTCGATTTTTTATCACCTGAAAAGTTAAAATACGCTTTTATTCTTGAAGGGTATGATCCGACCTGGAACGAGGTTTCTGCGGATAGGCGCTATGCCAATTACACCAACATTGAGCCCGGCCAATATATCTTTAAAGTAAAAGTGGCAAATAAAGAAGGTGTTTGGAGCGATAAGGTAACATCGTTAAAAATCAATATTGCCAAGCCTTGGTGGCAAACCAACCTGGCATACGTTTCATACTTTGCTCTTTCAGTCATAGTTCTCTATCTATTTATCAGCTACAGAACAAAAACATTAATAAAACGCTCAAAAGAGCTGGAAAAAAGTGTAGAGGAACGCACTGCAGAACTTGCGCTGGAAAAAGAGAAAGTCGAACAGTTGCTTTCCCGTAAGAACGAAGAGTTCGCCAATGTTTCACACGAGTTTCGTACGCCACTGACGTTAATTCTCGGGCCGGTATCTCAATTACTACAAAGCAAACCAGGCGAAAACGAAACTAAAAAACTGAATATTGTTCAACGTAATGGTTATCGTTTGTTGCGCATGGTGGATCAACTACTTAATCTGGAAACCTTCCGGGTTAAGTCAATTACCCAAAGATCGCCACAGGCCATAGGCAAAACGATTCGCATGCTTGCTGAATCCTTTTGCGACCTTGCTGAAGAAAAGAAAATAACTTTTGAGGTTCAAACCATCGATGATGTCAACTTCGAATTCACCGTGGACGCCATCGAAAAAATCACACTCAACCTTCTATCGAACGCAGTGAAATATACGCAAGCCGGTGGAAGTATTTCAATCAGCGCTACGCGAATTGTTAACAACCAATATCAAATTATCGTCAGAGACAGCGGTATAGGAATTCCGAAAGATAAGCTTAAGCTGATTTTTGAGCGTTTTAATCGCGTTCATGATGAACGCAGCGAACAAGTGACAGGCGCAGGTATTGGTCTGGCCCTGGTAAAATCACTGGTTGAATCTCACGCAGGCTCCATTTCGGTTACCAGCGAACTAGACCAGGGAACAACAATTACCGTCACTCTGCCGATAATCAACGAAGTTGAAAATTTAATTGCAGCAGAAAATTCTAATGCGGAAACCATCGCCATGGAAATGATGAGTTTAACCGAAAATCCAATGATAAATTTAGCTGAAAAACAAGTACTGACAACAATGCAGGAACATAGTCAGGAAAATGAGGATAATTCAACCAAACCAACCTTGCTTGTCATCGAAGACAATTCCGATATGCGAGACTACATTAGCTCTAGTATTAGTGATATTTATCAAGTTCTAACAGCGAGTGATGGCGAGCAAGGATTCCAGATTGCAAAAGAAGAAGTCCCTGATCTCATTATCAGTGATGTTATGATGCCCAAAATGGACGGCTATGAAACCACTCGCCAGCTACGACAAGACGATGTCACCAGTCATATTCCGGTTATTCTTCTTACCGCCAGAGGAGACCGCAATAGCCGTTTAAAAGGTTGGAGTGAAAAAGCCGACGAATACCTGACTAAACCTTTCGATGTCGAAGAACTCAAAATACGACTGAATAATTTACTGTCCATTCGAGATATTTTAAAGAAACGGTTTGGCGAGAATCTGTTTCAACCGTCTCCTATGCAAGAAACAATTTCATCGGAAAAAAGTTCGTCAGAAAAAAATTCCTCAGAAGATCTTGAGCACCATAAAAATAAACAGCAGCATCAGTTTGTAGAGCGTTTGAATGGGGTTCTTGAAGCACTATATACTGATTCAACCATATCCATCGACCAAATCGCTGTCGAAGCAGCCATGAGTAGACGTCAGTTATTTCGAAAACTCAAGAACGTGCTTGATATGACGCCAGCAGAGTATCTCAGGCGTTTTCGTTTAGAAAAAGCTAAGCAGCTCCTGGAACAAGATCACAGCGTAGGATACACGGCAATAGAGACAGGTTTTTCGTCGCAAAGTTATTTTGGAAAGTGTTTTAAGGCCCAATTCAATAAAACACCGGCAGAATATCAAAGAACATTGGCAGGATAATATAGTTCTTCCCTTTGAAGTTTGAGCACTCAGCCTTCACAATCTCATATAGCGCAGGCAAAATATACGCTAATTGAGAACTCTTAGACACGATATTCTTTCACAGTGTGAGTTAGCTCATAAAATAACTCAGAGAGATTTGATAGATTGGCAATATCCTTATTAACCTGAGGTTAGGATAAGGTTAATTAACCAATGGGTAGAATAAGAGCCGCTAGAATATTTCGCTATGACAGTGAATATTGCTCGCACTCAAACAAGCCAAAGTCGGAATTGCTCGTCATTAATCAGAATCAATATCTGGGCTTTCGCCTCAGTCTACCAATTATAACTCGCCGAATGTTAAAAAAACGCTGAGAATACAAAATGAAAACCAAGCGACATATAACCAAACTAGCAACTTCAACGACATTGATTTCATCACTAATATTATCGACTTTCACAAACGCTGGAAACGATGTTACAGGTATCGATAAATCACAAGTCGGAGCGCCTTTATGGCAAAATATTTCAAAACAAATACATTCAATAGATCTCGGTGAACATTCGCCGAACTATTCTTACAAGCTATACCAACTAGATATCAATTCGTTGACATCTAAACTTCAAAACTATATTTCAGAAAAGTCAAAACCTTCAACAAAACATTCAGACAATGGTGTTTTGATTCAGTTGCCCCTTGCAGATGGTAATACTGTCGACTTCATTTTATTTGAATCAGCTGTTTTGCCGCCCAAGTTATCGAAGAAATATCCATCAATTAAAACCTTCTCTGGTTATCAAATCGATAACCCCAAAAATACAGGGCGATTTGACATAACGCCTCACGGCTTTCACGGAATGTTTCAATCTGGCGGCAAACGACAGTTTATTGACCCGGCAAATAATGGTGGTGATCTGTACCGAGTCTATTATGGAAGCGACGCGTTATCAAAAGCGGAAAACTTATCTTTAGAACAAGTTTTTACTTACGATGAATTGGATAAAAACATACCGGATACAAAGAAGCTGGCAGAAGATTTTGGAAATGAACTTAGGACTTATCGACTGGCCGTTAGCGCTGCTGCAGAATACACTCAATTTCATGGGGGCACCGTTACCGATGGGCTGAGTGAAGTCACCACAGCAATCAATCGCGTTAATGAAATGTATGAAAGAGATCTGGCGATTAAACTCGTGTTAGTCGAAAACAATGATCTGATAATATTCACTGATCCAAGTACCGACCCTTTTGATAATAACACTGGCGATATTAATAAAAATAAAGCTGCCATCGACGACGCAATCGGCAATAGCAACTACGACATCGGACACGTTTTCAATACCGCTGGCGGCGGACTGGCAGGACTAAGAGTCGTTTGCGGCAGCCGAAAAGCCGACGGTGTGACTGGAAGAGGCCGTCCTGTGAACGATGCTTTTTATATTGATTATGTTGCCCATGAAATAGGTCATCAATTTGGCGGCAATCACACTTTCAATGGTGGCGACGGAAGTTGTGGTGGTGGAAACCGCGCATCGAACGACGCTTTTGAACCTGGTAGTGGAACAACGATTATGGCTTATGCGGGAATTTGTAGTAGTCAAAATATACAAAATAATAGCGATGCATTATTCCATAGCAATAGCATTGACGAAATCCGTCATTACATCACGCAATCAAATGGCGCCAGTTGCGGCACTCTCTCTTCACTGGACAATAGTATCCCCACGGTGGAAGCTGGCGACAGTCTAACGATTCCCATGCAAACCCCTTTCACACTAACCGGTGTCGCTAGCGATGCAGACGCGCAAGATAGAGATAACCTTAGCTATGCCTGGGAGCAAATGGATCTTGGCCCACAAACATTTAGCGCCTCAGAGATGATTGATGATGGCAGCCGGCCATTGTTTCGAAGTTTTCTTCCGAGTAGCAGTCCGAGTAGAACATTTCCACAGCTAAGCGCAGTAGTTAACGGCACTTCTTCAATACAAGAAGTATTACCGACGACTAACCGTACAATGAATTTTCGTTTAACGGTTCGCGATGGTCGTGGCGGTGTAAGCATGGATAGTACCACAGTGACGGTTGATAATACGGCAGGTCCCTTTATCGTGACCACCCCAGCAACAAATATCAACGCTGACGGTGGCAAGCTAATGACCACCGACTGGAATGTCGCGAATACAAACGGCGGTAGTGTTAACTGTAGTTCCGTTAATATCAGTGTATCGGTAGATGGTGGTACAACGTTTGAATACATGGTTGCGGAAGAGACGCCAAATGACGGTAGTCAAGCGATCACTTTGCCAAACATTAATACTCAAAATGCGCGCGTAAAAGTCGCCTGCTCTAACAATAGCTTCTTTAATATATCGCCGACAAACTTTACAATAACTGAGTCGGTTGGGATCCCTGTTATCAACGGTCAGCAACCTGCCACTACCGCCGAAGAACAACCAATAACAATCACTCTGAATGACTTAACTGTCACCGATGAAGATAGTAATTATCCTGACGACTTTACGCTAAGTATTGCGGATGGCGAAAACTATAGCGTCAATGGGACAGAGGTTACTCCTGATTTAGATTTTAACGGTGAGCTGAGTGTTAGCGTAACAGTGAATGATGGTGAATGGGATAGTCTGGCATTTCCTTTTGTCATTTCGGTAACGCCTGTTAATGACGCGCCGACAATTAGTGATGCTGGGAATACACTGAGTACCGATGAAGATAATAGCCTCACACTCAATCTGAGTGACTTGATCATTAATGACGTAGATGATACCGATTTTACACTGGAAATTAGCGATGGAAGTAATTACTCAGTGACTGATAACCAGATTTCACCGGACGCTGATTTTAATGGAAACCTCCAAGTTTCCGTTGTCGTCAATGACGGTGAACTCGACAGTAACTCAGTAACATTGAATGTAACAGTAAACGCGGTTAACGATGCACCAGTTGCGAGTGATGATACAATAAGCATTACTGAAGACAGCGAAAACAACAGCCTTAATGTTATGTCCAACGATACCGACGTCGATGCTGGCGATCAACTGACAATTAGCAACGTCAATTATAGTGGAACAGGTACTTTAAATGTTGCCACTGATGGACAATCGCTAACTTATACACCAGCTAAAGGATTCGTTGGTAGCGAAAGTTTTTCTTACACCATTACTGATAGCGCCGGTCTAACAGCAAATGCAACCGGTAACATCACTGTCAACAAAAAAAGTAGTGGGGGCGGCGGAAGCCTCAACGGATTGTGGTTAATTCTTCTGATTATTGCGAGTATAAAAAGGTCGGCGACAAAAAACTAAAACTATTTGTCTAAAAGCTGACTAAATACTTTAGCCTGACTGAGTTTTATCTAAGCATTCAGTCAGGCATTTTAATTGATCGTTTTTTAAATTTTAATAATGCGAATTTACTATGAAAATCAACACCCCAAAATTAGCAGCGATTACATTAGCCTTAATGACATTGAGTGCCTGTCAAGAAACTCCCAGTGAATCGAAGGAGGAAATAAAAAAAGAGCCTCAACAAACTCAAGAACACCCCGACAAAGTTAAACAAGATAGGCAAAACCAGCAAGCGGTTGAACAACTAAGGCAAGAAGAGAAAAGCGCAATTGAAGCGTTAGAGTGGGCGCAATCAGCCGATCTGGACAAAGAATATAACGAAGCGATCGAGAAAAAAGACTTTCGAGTTTGGATGATTGCAGGTAGAGGCGCCAGCATGCCAGGCATTGATTCATCCCTTCAAGCCAAAATAGATAAAAATTGTGGGCACAAATATCTACCTGGTGTTGGTGACATTTTGCGCGGCGATACACATCGGGCCTACCGTAAGAAAGCAGTCGAATACGCGGAAAAATACAATCAGAAGATGCAAACTCACTGTTTGTCTGGCGAAGAGTAATCTTTGCCAGTTACTTGTACTCCCCCTCGAAAGTTCAAGCAACTATACATAAATAGAAAAACTTACAGAATTCATAATGTTTCCATATTGATAGCGTTTTTAATGAACAAAAACGAACGCTATTTTTAAATACAGTTGTGAAATATTACCATTATTCCTCACTTCAACTATCAATTGTCGGTTTTCAAACAAAAATTGTCGCTTCTCTACTAGCTCAATTCTGGCAGCCAGTGCTAAAAACTATTCCCTCGGCGAAATACTCAAGTTAAATCGTTTTATTAAGTAAAAACATCACTTTGAAATCGCTGATTGTTCACAAGCCTGTATCTGGTCGAACAAATACGACTCATACAATAAATACAAACGGACAACAGGCTTAACAACTCCTTAAAACAGAAAAGGTAGGAATAATGAAATCCAAAATAACAACAGTCGCTGCCGCCACTTTATTGGCACTTGGCGCTACTTCAGGTGTCACACTGGCAAGCAATTTAAAGCTAAATTTAGTTAATAAAGAAACCGCAGAGAGCGCAAAATCGAATGGTACAGCTCTTGAACGCGTCATCGTTAAATTTTCACCGGGAAAAGGTCGCGATACTAAAGCGCTTGCGAAAAGTGTCGGCGGTGAAATCAAAATCGATTTGCAAAAACACGATGCTTTTGCGATGGAAGTTCCATCAGCAGCTTTAAAAGGGCTTCGTAACAATCCGAATATTGAATTCATTGAAACTGATGCTAAACGTCAACTACTTAGCACCAACTTAAACACAACAGAACTAGAACCATGGGGAATTAGCGCTGTTGAAGCAGATGTTGCCTCTGATAGCTTAGCCGGTAACCGCACCGTTTGTATTATCGATTCAGGATACGATATTCGTCACACAGATTTAAGCGGTAACACGGTTTCGGGAACAAATGACTCCGGAACCGGAAACTGGTCTACGCCAGGCGGCTCGCACGGTACTCACGTTGCCGGCACGGTAGCGGCTGTTAACAACGGTTCAGGTGTTGTGGGTGTAATGCCCAATGGCAATATCAATTTGCATATTATCAAAGTGTTTAACGAGTCAGGCTGGGGTTACTCATCAAGCCTGGTTTCTGCAGTTGATAAATGTGTAAATGCTGGAGCCAATGTTGTAAGCATGAGCCTGGGCGGTGGCGGTAGCAGCCAAACAGAAAGAAATGCGTTCACTAACTACTATAATCAGGGCGTGTTAAGCATTGCCGCGGCAGGTAACGATGGTAACACAGCCCACTCTTACCCGGCATCTTACGACGCAGTTGTTTCTGTTGCAGCGGTAGATTCTGGAAAAATGCACGCTAACTTTTCTCAACGCACAAATCAGGTCGAAATATCCGGTCCTGGTGAAGCTGTATTATCTAGCGTTGGTCTAGGCGACGGGCAATTAGCACAACTTACCGTTGGTGGTGTTGACTACTTTGCTAACGGTGTTGTTCCTCACATCTTCTATAACAGCAGCCTGTCTTATGATCCTAGTGGCAATAACGGCTCAGCTTCAGGTAATTTAGGCGTTTGTACGACCTCTGGCACATCTTATTCTTGCGGCGATATGAGCGGCAAAATCTGTTTAGTTGAACGTGGTGAAAACCAGGGCGATAACACCACTTCAACTGAAAATTCTTATCCTGAATACCGTGGTGCGAATGCTTGCGCTGACGCAGGCGCGGCAGGCATTGTGGTTTACAGTAATGCAGCTCGTCCAGGATTACAGGCACCATTTATGGTCGACTTTAACAATAAAATATCAGGTATTCCGACAGCTTCGGTTGATCGTGCAACGGGACTTGAGTTGGCAACAAAAGCAGGTCAGTCAGCTAGTTTCTCCAAGTCGGGTAATCAAGATTGGGATTATTACAACGGAACGTCTATGGCGACGCCTCACGTGAGCGCGGTTGCAGCGCTTGTCTGGTCTCACCATACTGGCTGTACCGCAACGGAAGTTCGAAATGCACTAAACTCGACAGCTGAAGATTTGGACACTGCAGGCCGTGACAATAAAACCGGTTATGGATTAGTAAAAGCGCAAGCCGCGATCAACTACCTTGCAGGCCAGGCCTGTGGTGGTGGTTCGGTTGATAATCCTCCGTCGGCGAGCTTTAGTTACTCTTGTAATGAGTTAGCATGTAACTTCAATGATAACAGCTCTGACGATAATGGCATCAATAGCTACAGTTGGAATTTCGGTGATGGCGCAAGCAGCACATCACAAAACCCAAGTCACACTTACTCGGCAGACGGTTCATATTCTGTCACACTGACAGTAACGGATACTGCCGGCCAAACGGATACTTCAACACAAACGGTAACTGTTACCAGTGCCAGCTCAGGTGGTGTTGAACTTTCAGCTTCAGGTTACAAAGTCAAAGGGCGTCATAGCATAGACCTTACGTGGAGCGGCGCAACCACTTCAAATGTTGATGTTTATCGCAATGGTTCAAAAATTGCGACAACAGCAAATGACGGAGCTTACACTGATGCAACAGGTAATCGTGGCGGACGGACTTACACCTATAAAGTGTGTGAAGCAGGTTCTTCAACTTGCTCTGCGGAAGTCAATGTAATTTTTTAAGCGCACGAGAACACAATAGCCAAATAATAACGATTAGAGTTTATTTTTAATTTAGAGCGACTCATTAGAGTCGCTTTTTTTTGAGTGGCGTTCGCGAATATTTGACTAAACAAATAAGTACTTTTCATTCGCTAATTTTCAACCGAAATAATCTGATTACGTCCACTTGATTTGGCTTTATATAGTGCGCGGTCTGCGCGAGAAATACTTTCTTCAATATTGTTATCGTCAATAGTTATTGCGGTCAACCCAATACTAACGGTTAAGTTTAGTAACTGCTTTTCTATCACAAACTCTTGTTGATTAATTTTATTGAGAATTCTTGCCATTATTTTTTGAGCATCTTTCAGCGGTGTTTGTGGCATGATAATGAGGTATTCTTCGCCACCGTATCGTCCTAAAATATCTTGTTCTCTAAGCGCGTGTTTTAGCCGCATTGAAACGGCCTGAAGTACCTTATCCCCGGCTAAATGACCAAAGTTATCATTAACCTGTTTGAAATGATCAATGTCAACCATAGCGAGGGCTGATTCGCTATTCATTGTTTTACTCATCTCGAAAACCTTACCCCCCTCTTCCTTAAGCGCTCGCAAGTTATTGAGTTGGGTCAGCTCGTCAGTTAACGTTCTCTCATAGAGCCGAGTTTCTCTCTTTTTAAATTGGACGAGCTTATCTCCCAAAGCTAAAGACAACAGCAAAGACTCAAATAAGGAAGCAACAGCAACACCGTAAATGACCAGGTTAGACAACTCAGAGACACCAAGTCCATAACTTACCCTGGCGATTATAGCCAACAGGATAATCGACCACGCCACAAATACATATTCAATCGAAAACACCTGTTTTTTAAGTAGTGGGATCAACATTGGGAAAGTCACTATCGACAGCCATAATGACATTAGCTGAATAACAACCAGTCCAATATTAATATGGAAGAGCGCGATTACCCCAAAACTGATACATAGTCGCGCAGGAACTTTTAACGCCCACAATGTTAGTTTTGGATAATAAAGATCTAACTGCGTAAAACGAATAATAAATCGATTAGCGAAGAAAACTGAACTAGCAGCGATTAGCCAGGTAACCGCCGCTCCCAGCTGATCAAACCATTCCCAATTTAAATATCGATATACGCCTTCAGATAAAAAGATAAAAATGGCGTTTAAAAACAGGAAGGGCAGATAGGCTGCGTAATCAGAGTCTCCGCTTCTAAAGTAGATGAGGCTATTAAATATTGCGATTGTAATAAAAGCGCTAAACAATATCGCATAATACACAACGGCATTGTGATTTGACTGGATAAACTCAGCTTGATTGACCAGGTAGAAACTAATTCGCGAACTCACTTTTGTTCTAACTTCAACCACGATCTTGTCGAGTTGAGAATCTAGCTGATAAGCTTGAAATCTTGAGGAAGGATAGTTAACAACTTTTAAATCGATCTCGCTTTTTTCATCTCCTGGCTTACCGGGAGTCATGAACTTAATTGCTTTGAAGTATAACAACTCAATCACAATCAGTTCATAGTCTTTTGATGAGCAATGTTCGAATGTTAAGAGATACTGGTCAAACTGATTGTTACCCGACGTTTTAAATTGCGATTTATTTTCTTCTTTCACTGTTTGCAAAGCGTTAATCTGCTCCGCTTTTGGCTCACAGTAATTTTCGACCTCGCGTTCAAAAAAACTATCTGGCATTAGACGGATTACAGAAAAAAATAAACCGACAACAAGCAGTAATTCTAACCAAATGACAAACGCTTTCCGAGAAACCACCATATCGAGTAATAAAGAGAGAGCCGAATATAAATTGTAGTTGCTTTATATTTAATCTGCTATCAAATAGCCCATCTAATATGGTTAGTTAAAAAATGGGTTCCGGCAAAGTGTCAAAATTTTTATCAATCACTCTTTGTAATACCTCATTGCTACGTCGCAGCGTTGATATTTTTTTCCATAATTTTCCATAATTTCAACATCGTGCTCAAAACCCAGTTTTTCATACAAATGAATGGCCGCCTGACATTTCCTGTTCGTCAACAGATATAAATTGTTTACCGACATTTGGTCAGCCTGCTTAATAACATGTTCTAGCAAAACTTCACCAACTTTTAATCCTCGAGCACTTTTTAATACACCCATTTTGGTGAGTTCAAATCGGCCTGGTCCCTGTTTTAATAAAGCACAGGTTCCAACGATCCCCAGTGTGGGGTGTTTGGCAAAATAGATTTTACCGCCGGGTTCGATAACGACTTTTTGTGGATTATCTAAAATCTCTCGATCGCTACTTTCTAACTCAAACATATCGACTATCCATTCATTGTTGATGGACTTAAAATAACCAGCCAACGCAGGCGTGAAATCCACAATTTCCACTTCAGAGTTAACATCAGGATTTTCCATAATTTCAACGTACCTTTGAAACAAAGAACGACGCTCAAACGCTTTTTCCAGCGCTTTCAAGGATTCAAAGAAATTTTCGCCAGCCTCAGCACATAATTGCTTTGCTGCTAATTCGACTGAATGACACATAGGTTGAATTTCCTCTACCAAAGAAACACCTTGAGTTGTCAGTGACATCACCCTACGCCTCGAGTCATCCTCACATGGCAAGCTTAATACTAGTCCTTTAGCAACCAGCTCTTTACAAAAATGGCTTATGGCTGGCTGGGTTAACCCAAGTAACTCTGCGGCATCAACTACAGTAACTTTCTGTCGCTGATGTAATAGTGATAATAGCGTAAACCATTTGGGTTGAGTTTCATGTCCTGCGTGCATATAAACCTTGTTGGCATCATTAAGTAATCGCTCACTTAGCCTTTTTAGTCGGCTACCAAGGGCTACTTCACCCAGTTCATCTAAGAAGTCTATTTTTTGCATAATATTCTCCAGATACGGAAATATATTATTAATTATATAAACACTAATATATAAGTCAAATATTTTTGCCTTATCATTGAAAAATACTCAAGAACTAAAAACACCTTGATAATTTTAACCCGGTTAAAATTGGCTCTCGTTTTGACTTTTCCTACACTGAGAACTTGGCGGGATTAACTTGATAGAACAAAGTAACGATAACAAAATAAACAGAAACAAAATAACCAGACACTCAACTAATAGCCAATCAGCTACAGATTCATATGCTGAGTGTCAGGCCATCTCTTACCCTTTCGAACTTAAATGCTTAGTTTTTCTTTTCTTCTTCCGACTCTCGATACTTGTCAAACCAAGCCAAAATATACCCAATCTTTCTCGCTAAATTAGAAGGCTTGGCCGCAATCCCATGATAAGCCCCTTGAATACGCACAAACGAACTTTCCACACCTTCCAACCGCAAAGCACCATAATATTGCTCACTTTCACTCATAGGAGTACGGACATCGAGTTCGCCCGTTAACACCATGGTTGGTGTTTCCACGTTCCCCACCAGCGCTAAAGGTGAACGTTTCCAATATTGCTCGTAATCTTTCCACGGCAAATCGGTAAACCAGTATCGGGTCATAAATGTATAAATATCGGAGGTACCAATCATACTAATCCAGTTAATCACTGGCTTGGCGACAACCGCGGCTTTAAATCGATTCGTTTTGCCAATAATCCAGGCGGTTAAAACCCCACCACCAGAACCACCGGTAACAAATAAATTTTTCTCGTCTACATAGCCTTTGGCAATCACACCATCCACCATATCCATCAAATCATCATAATCATTTGACGGATAATTTTTATTAATTAAATTAGCAAACTCACTTCCCTGAGAAGTAGAACCACGCGGGTTGCCATACACCACGACATAACCGGCTGCTGCAAAGAGTTGCACTTCCGATGAAAAACCAGGGCCGTAGGCTGTGTGAGGGCCGCCATGAATTTCCAAAATCATTGGATACTTCTTCTTGGGATCAAAATCCGGCGGGGTCACAATCCAGGCTTGTAAATCCCGTCGATCGACAGAGCTTTTTACAGTGAGTAACTCTGGCTTATTCACAGTTTTATGATCAAACACATCACCGTTAAGATCAGTGAGCATGGTAACTCGACCACGTCTATCAACTACCGCTAAATCAGCCGGTTTATTCCCGCTGGAATGAGTGTAAACCACATCACCATTATCAGTGACATCGTATTGACCTGAAGTGTAAGGTCTACCAAGGCTCATGCCCCCCAACAAACTGGTCTTATTGTTAAGTTTGCCAGACAGATTGACGTAAGCCACCCGCTTTTTACCGTCTTTATCGTAACTAAAATAAATTCCTTTGCTATTCTCCGCCCAGCGAATATTTTGCACTGAACGATCCAGTTTTGGGGTTAACTGTTTAATGTTGCTGCCATCAGCATTCATCACATACAGCTCGCTATTTTGAAAAGACTTTCCGTCATCTTCAAATCCCGTAAATGCAATTCTTTTTCCATCAGGACTCATTTTAGGTGAGCTTTCTGGGCCAGTGGCCTTGGTTAATTGGGTGACCTTACCGCTTAGTACATCAATGGCTAATAAGTCGCTGTTAAAAATATCGAATTCAAAATTTTCTCTAGTGTTGGCCGACACAATAATTTGCTTACTGTCTTTGGTCCAGGCCAAAGAACCTGCATAATTGTGAGCGCTCGAAGTAATTTGTCGGGGAGTGCCACCAATGGCCGGTACCACATAAATCTGAAGGTTCCCGGGTTTATTCATCCCAGCACCGTCTTGTTGGTATAAGGTCTTATCAATATATTGTGCATCATTCGCCCACTTTGCACCTTTAGGTTTAAATGACAGGCTAAATAAAGGTTTGGCTTTGGCAGGCGTAAACATAGCAAAAGCAATCTGCTTACCATCAGGCGAAAAACTGAGGCTGTTAGGGCTCATCGTCACATCAGTAACTCGGGCAGTGTTACCACTTTTCACATCTCTTACATAAATTTGCACCTTACCTTCTTTGCTCGACAGGTACGCCATTTTAGAACCATCGCGAGAAAAAACGGGACTATAGTGATTTTTTGAATCCGACAACAGCGGCATATGAGCACTGCCATCTAAAGCCACTGTCCATAAATTTCTGCGCACACTATCGGACATAATATCCATACTACGGCGTTCGTAAACCACATGGTCACCATCAGGCATGACCACCGGGTTCGCGGCATACTCTAAACTGAAAAGGTCCTTGTAGTTGAGGAGTTTTTTATTCTCTTCCTTGGACTCTGGCTTCGCGGATAAATTTGCAGTTAATAAAAGACTTGCGACCAGTGTGGTAATGGTTCGCAACGAGAGAGTTTTGTTCATTATTTTTTAGCCTCACAATTTAATTCCGATACATTGTATCAAAACCTCTAAAACATAGGGTAGTGCGTCCTGTTTCAAAATGTATCTGTAGGCAGGGTTGTTGATCAAGAGGGCAAATTCGCTGAATCTGAACTCATTGTCAGAGAGCCTAATTCCAACCTACCAATAGTGATTAAAAGAACAACTTGATCCATTTTGGATAATATTTCTGTCATTAAACATTCACAAAAATAAACATTTTCACAAACTATACTGCGCCCAACAAATATCTCAGAACTCAAATATTAGGTGAGTTTTTTAAAAGCACTTCAACTATTTGAGCAAATTTCAGGAAAAATCAGGTTGCAGAAAAATGAATAAAATAATGAAGAGCTCATTAAAATCATTAACAAGTTTAGTATTAGGGACCGTTTTGTTGACTGGTTGTAGTTCCGACGGAGAAGACGGTGTTCAAGGTCCTCAAGGCGAACAAGGAATCCAGGGATCTGCGGGTCAAAATGCGGATATGACGCTTGACTTAACCATCCTACATATGAACGATCACCACTCGCATATTGCAAAAGATGATTTCGATCTTGATGTGACTGGTCTCGGATTAACAACCACAATAGATGGTGGCAATCCGCTTGAAGAAGTCACTGTTAATTATGGTGGTTTTCCAATGTTAGTGAGCCTGTTTAATACTTTAGAAGGTCAGTCAGAAAATGTATTGAAACTTCATTCCGGCGATGCAATTACTGGAACCTTATACTACAGCTTGTTTAAAGGTCAGGCCGACGCGGCAATGATGAATCAAGTTTGTTTTGATGCATTCGCGTTAGG
The DNA here is from genome assembly GCF_007004725.1 of Aliikangiella coralliicola. Lineage (GTDB taxonomy): Bacteria > Pseudomonadota > Gammaproteobacteria > Enterobacterales > Kangiellaceae > Aliikangiella > Aliikangiella coralliicola. Next base: position 152,401 of record NZ_ML660163.1, read on the forward strand.
TAACCATGAATTCGACGACGGCGACTCTGGTTTAGCAAACTTTTTAAACTGGTTAAATTCGACTGCGTGTGAAACGCCTACTTTAGCAGCTAACATTGTTCCCGGCGAAACTTCTGCAGTGTCTTCTGGTTATATTCAGCCTTACACTATCATAGAGAGAAGCGGCCACAAAATTGGCATTATCGGCATCGATATCGCAGGAAAAACACAAAACTCTTCTAGCCCAGATGCAACCACTGAATTTCTGGACGAAACAACCACAGCACAACAATACATCGATGAATTGACAGCGATGGGTGTTAATCACATTGTATTAATGACTCACTATCAGTACGAAAATGATTTAGCGTTAGCTGCAGCCTTAACTGGTGTTGATGTGATTGTTGGTGGTGATTCTCACACATTATTAGGCGACAGCACATTTAGTGATTTAGGTTTCAATCCAGTTGCTGATTATCCAGCAGAAGCTACCAATTTAGACGGCAATAAAGTCTGTGTTGTTCAAGCTTGGGAATATGCTCATATCATGGGTAAACTGGATGTAAGTTTCGATGAGAATGGTCATGTGACTTCTTGTGGTGGTCACCCTTATATGCCAATAGAAGCTGAAATTAGTTATGAACATGCTGACGATGACGACCGGGTTCTCTCTGGTGCAGATTACGGGACAGTAATTGCTTCACTAACAAGTCATCCTGAAGTTGTGGTTACGCCTTCTGATGCAACGACTCAAGTCATGCTTGAAACTTTTGACGCAGATGTCGATATTTTGCGCCAAACTATCATTGGCACCATAGCGGAAGATCTTTGTTTAGAACGTTTCCCTGGACAAGGTCGTTCAAACTTATGCGATGTCTCAGCAAACTATGTTTATGGCAGCGATATTTCTAATGTCGTCGCAAAAGCTTTTCTAACGGTTACTCCTACAGCTGATATTGCAATTCAAAATGGTGGTGGTGTTCGTGTTGATGTTGCTGCTGGTGATTATTCAATCGGTGACGCTTATACCTTGCTACCTTTCTCAAACACACTAGTCACTTTAGAAATGACAGGACAGCAAATTGTTGATGTATTAGAAGAAGCATTAGCAAATACACTCGACAATGATGGTTCAAGCGGTTCATATCCCTATGCTTCTGGTTTACGTTTCTCAGTTGATGCTTCTCAAGCACATGGTAGCCGCATTAGTAACGTTGAAGTCAATTCACGAGTGGCCGGCGATTGGACAGCTATCGAATTAGCGGCGACTTATACGGTGGTTACTAATGACTTTATTGCGTCGGGTCGTGACGGATATACAACTTTTGGCGAAGTCTTCGAAGCCGGTGATTTTGTTGACACTTACACAGAATACGCTCAGGGCTTTATCGACTATGTTGAAAGTTTAACCAATGCCGCACAGCCAGTTCAAAAATTGCCAGTTTCTGAGTATTCAACTCAAAACTATATAGGCCGCGATGGATGCGACCATGGTACTAATAACGATTGTGTTGGTTACTAGCATCGAAAAATAAAATAGCTGTTCTATTGGACAGCTATTTCAATTCTATCAATCCTCCAGGTCGGGTTGATGCAAGAATACTCACAGCACTCCGTGGGCACACTGACTTAACATCTACGCCCAGAATTGGGGTATTCTTTCACTATCAGGTCCACATCTTTCTCGAGCTTCAGTCCTTAAAAGTTCCCTAACTGAATCCAATGAAATCTAAGCTCTTTGCCGAGTCTGGATTAGTTTTTGGATTAATTGCAACAGTGTGGTTAGTGATAATGTATCATCGTTTGCACATTGCCAAGCAAATTCTGGAAGCATCCGACCAGGCGAAAAGCCGTTTTATGGCTAATGTAACGCACGAACTTCGCACTCCCTTGAATGCGATTCTCGGATACACTCAGTTATACAAACGAGATCTGGAAATGATGAATAATTATGGCCAGGGCATCAAGGCGATCGATAGAAGTGCCGATCACCTGCTACTAATGATCAACGACATCCTTGAGTTTTCACGAGCCAATGAAGAAAACCTGACACTTCATCCTGTAGAAGTTGATTTACATAGCTTTTTAAAAACCATGATCGAAATGACACAAATAAGTACTCAGATTAAAAACCTGCCTTTCGCATATAATTTTGATAAAGATTTGCCTTCAATAGTGAAAATAGATGATAAAAGGTTACGCTAGGTTTTGTTAAATCTTCTGAGCAATGCGGTTAAATTTACCAGTTCAGGACATGTATCATTTTCGGTTAGGCTAAAATCCATTAAGTCAGATATTTGCCGCCTCAAATTTGAAATAGAAGATACCGGAATCGGTATTGAAAAATCACAACTGCAATCTATTTTCATACCCTTTCAGCAACTTGACAATGCAATAACGCGCGCGGAAGGTACATGTCTGGGCCTTACAATTAGTCAAAGACTCGTAAAACTGATGGGTTCAAAACTACAACTAAAAAGCGAACCTAAAAAAGGTAGCAAATTTTGGTTTGAGTTAAATATACCCGTAATCGGAAAAGAAAATATTAATTCTGATGATGTGTCAATCTCAGCTACGACAGCTCAACAAAATGAGCCAATTATTCTCCCTCAAAAACATCAACTTGATGCTTTAATTGAGCAGACTAAGCGTCACAACATTCTAGGTATCCGCTCAATTCTAAAAGAACTTGAGCTGCAACGGGAGCTTGCCCCATTTCTTAATAAAACACGCCCATATGTTGAGAAGTATCGGTTTAAAGAGCTCGCGGAGTGGTTGGAAAAACACGAAACCAGTTAAGCTCCTAAGTAGTTCAACCTGCAGAGTAAATGTCGCAACTATAGTTTCATATAAACCATAAACGTAGTGATACACTATAACGATGCTTAGAAAGAAAAGAAAACTTTGGGTTTGCCGCAAAAATAGTGGGCCCTCACAGACTTGAAGTCGTGCGCGACCCCGGGTGGGCCAACCGATTATGAGTCGGATCCGACGTAGTATTTTGTTCTTGAAACCATAATGTGGCCAACAATTGAAAGCATAATATGGCCATCTAAATTATCCTATTGAATGCTCCAGACCCTTTAGTTCAAACTCATCATTCGCGAGTCGTACTAAATCACTCAAAGATTAAGAGTTTTATACAAGTGCATTGCGAAAACACATGGGATTTTAATTAGATATTCAACTTAAAACAATGTCTTACAGAAACAATCGTTGAGAACTGAATCGACTCTCATTTGATAGTCGATCACTTACTTCTTACTTGAATGAGTTAATTTTGGTATTTAGCCCTTATAAAGATAGTAACGGCCGAATTTTTTAGCCGTCCAACAATTTCTCATAACAATACCGGCATTAAAGAAAACCTATCGACATCGTTAATCCGTTGGAGTTAATCAATTCATTAAATAGTAAACCAACTATATCGGTGTCTAGTACAACCGACTCCACTATAGCTCTAAGCGTTTAGTGCTTATAGATCAGCATTTTTCTTATAGAAAATAGAAATATGAGTTCTATATCTTATATTTTTCCCCTAACCCTCTGTTTATTAAATAATAATCATAATTGGCACATAAATCGCTTTATTTGACCTAGTGAAAAGCAATTGCTTATAGACGATTTGTTATTCAGAAGATGACTATTCTGCCATCAAAATCGATGGCGGTGATAGTAATTCCGGAATTTCTTCCATTAATACAGATCGTAAAAACATTTTTGTAGTCAGGTGAATCCATGAAACATTCAATCGAAAATTTCTTTCAAAACCTAGGTTTAAGAAAATCGCTATTACCTTTAATTTCCTTTTTTGCATTGATACCCTATGCAGCTGTTGCACACGGACCGGCAACTAAATATAACCAAGCGCAAGATGGTGTGATTAAGAAAAACAATAAAGTGGTTGCTCATCCACAGGTTGCATCTAAGACTTTAGCTACCATCGACTCTAATTATCGTTTTGAAAATGATTTATCTGACGAATCTAGCCAATATGCATTAACTCTCCATGGCGACGAAAGCTACCTGCAATCTGAAAATGGCATGGGGCTCAACATGCCTGGAAAGCGTTGGATAGATCTGCCGCTACAACTAAGTCAAGACATCGACAGAGACCAATCTTTTTATATTAGTGTTGATTTTATGATCCCGAACACCGGCATTGACGAAAGTGCCAGAGTGATAGTGAGTAATAAGACTTGGGATTATTCAGAACCCGGATTCAAAGTCACCGCATACAACGAGAAAATCGAGTGGCAAGCTGAAGGTATGCTTTTCGTCGATTTTAATATTGGGGTTGGCGACACTGAAATTGCCGCTCGCTTTTATGATATTCCAATGGATGAATGGCATACTGTTTCAGTTGACGTAGATTTTGCTGAAGAAGTGGTTTCTTTTGGCATGAACGGCAGAATATATCAGCAATCCCTGACAGCTAATATCAATGGTAACACCATTGACCCTTCTCTTTTCATTGACTGGTTAGCAACAAGAAAAATTCGGGTTGGTGCTCACTATTCACCGGACGGAGAAACACCGCCCTGGCACTACGAGTCTGAAATTGATGGTGGGGTAAACACGACAGTGACAGTTGCAGATTTTGTGGTCGATAACCTTATCATCCAATCTCCCAAACCTCCAGGGGACGCTAATATAGTTCGTGCAGCACTGGTTAGTTTAACAGAACATCTTCAAGGCACAGCCACTCTTTCAGAAGCCGATCAAGAGCAACTATTAGTCAGCATTCGAGCAAATCTGGAAGGGACTAATTTTGCCGATTTTAGCTCAGAAGCAAAAGCTTTTATCGATGCTCACGCGCAATCAAATGGTTCTCTTTATGTAATCATCAATCGGGACAATACAGATTATAGTCGATATGATGATTTCACAGCGATTTCAAAAGCCTACGTAGATTTAGGCGTGTGGATGATGAAGAGTGGTTTAACTCCCGCAAATGCTTCTGCGGCGGAAAATATCACATTCACAGAGCACTCTTACTTTCCCGGTCAGTTACCAAACAACGCCGCACGAATTGAAAATGGTTCTGCAGAAGTTTTAGCGCAATATGTGCTCGACCCTGGTTATTTAATGGGTGGTATGCAACTAAACCCGAACAGCGAACTCACGTCATATGTGTATCGCCCTACCGGTTTTTATGCGCCTGCTGGAGAAACTGTCACCATTACAGTTGATCCCGCGCTGGTCGATTCTGGCTTACATATTCGTGTTGGTGGACAACATGAAAACCACACACTCATATCCTCGACCAATCGCTTTCCGCTTATAAGCGTCGACTACCGAATTGAAGCGGCTGAATTTGACGTTATTAATCCGTTTGGCGGCGGCATCTATGTTCTTGTTCCTCAGGGCACAGATTTAGGATGGATAGATATTGGTATTAACAACGCCGTAAGGGCACCGTACTTTTCAACCAAAACGGGTCGTGAAACCTCGCTGGTAGAATGGAATACAATTAAACAATATCCTGGGCTTTTTGCAGAATTTGAATCTGATAAATTTGTAATTACAGTACCGACTTCAGACATTCAAAATTTTGATCAGCCTGACGTGTTATTGGAAAAATGGGATCAGATTATGGATATTTTTCAAGTTCTCCATGGTCGCCCTCTCGAAAGAGTCAGAGCTGAAGGCTATATGTTAGATTCCGCTTCCGCTGTGGTTGGTTCTTACCCGGGAGGCTATCCAGTTACACCCGGTTTTTGGGCAGAAGGTTCAAATGGGATCACCGATGGGAATTACTCACCGTTTGGCGTGCTAAACAGTGGTGATTGGGCCGGCGGTGAAGAGTTCGCGATTATGTTGCACGAATTGGGTCACCACCACTATGGTCGATTTATCAATGTCGGCGAACAAGAATCCTTTGTTAACGTGCCTGGGGCAGCCGTTTTTAATGAGCTATTTGGACTCGATTATGACGAAGCTCTAGCAGTATCAGGTTATCAAAAATTTAGTCGTGCTGATGCCGCAATCGATTGGATGGTGACGCATAACTTTAGGAACGGAAACCCTATCGGCATGGACCCTACAACAGACTTTGAACCCATTGAAACTTCATACCAAGCAAGAGGTCACGCTAAGTTTGTCGATCTCGCTGATATTTTTGGTGGATGGGAAGCCATTGGTACTATTTATGAAAAGTTCTACGTACAAGATACACTTAGCGGAACACCAGCGGATACCCAATATGGCGTTTCGCATGACGAATTTTTATTAACCGGCTCTGATGCGCTTCAATGTAATTTGGCGAGTTTGTTTCACTTTTGGGGTATCCATCCATCAACTGACACGGCTAATCAACTATCTGCCTATCCAGCTTGTGACGGTGCACTCGAGCGAGTGACAAGCTACTTGGATCAAGCCCCTCGAACCAATGAAGATTTAACTTTGTTCCATGAAGAAAAAACCGCATTGGGTGAAAACCAATTGAAGTTCCAAATTTATGATCAGTTACTCGAAGATTTTGATCATTCGTACGGACAACAAATTAGAGACGCTGGTGCTGCCATTCTTGAAACATACTTTGGTGTGCAAGCGGATCAAGCGCCATCGGCACCGGTTTTACAAACCGCAAGCTTCAATCATAAAAGTTCGCAAACAACAGAATTCTCATGGTCTCCAGCAGTCGATCCAGAAGGTCACAATTTAAAATATAGCTGGCGATTAGTCGATGCTTCTACCGGTACGGTGCTTTTATTTAAATCCTGGTTAGAGGGAAGTAGCGTGACATTTAACAGTACAGAGCTAAGTCAGGCACTCAATAGTTATGAGAATTTAGACAGCTCTACTACGCTCATTCAAGAAGTAACGACTTCAGACTTATTTACTGTAGTAAAAAGTGAACAGTTAGAGTCAATCTATCGCAAAGGTAATGCTGTTTTGAGAGGCGAGGTTCTCGCAGACTTTGATTATTCCGTATCGAGTAAAACGGTAAACTTTAGTGAGCAAGCTGTCAGTGCTAATCCTAGAAGTTACTCTTGGGACTTTGGTGACGGTAACACTTCCACACAATCAAACCCATCGCATACTTTTGCCGACGATGGTACTTACACTGTCACTTTAACGGTTAATGATGAGCTCGACGGCAGTGCAACAACGACTAAAACAATTACCATTGATGCAGAGACGCAAACTCAACCTGATGAAAGCGACGGCGGCGGCGGTAGCTTCGGTGCATGGATGTTATTAGCAGGTCTTTTATTTTTTCGTCGAAGGTAAAGACATTTAAGTATAAAGAGTGCTCTGTTAATAATCGGTATTCTGTTAATAAATCTATCAAAACTAAAAGGGCAGCGGATTTAATGCTGCCCATTTTAGCTCATATTCAATCACGGTTTGTGGCTCCTACCAACGCAGGGTATAGATTAATCAATTTTGTAAGAAAGGGCATGTTTGGTATTAGTAACATGCTATCCTCTCCTCCCTTCACTTTCTCCCTTCATTTAGCCCCACTCTGTTACTTGTTAATACCGTTAGCAGTCGCTCAACTGAGGTTTTTAGGTTTAAGCATTTAGTGCTTATAGATCAGCATTTCTCTTATAAAAAGTACGCATATCAGTGCCATCAGTTAAGTTTTTTAGCTAACTCTTTGTTTATTAAAGAAAATTCAAGATTGGCACATAAATCGCAATAAATGAGCAAAACGAACTAATTAAAAAGCAATCGCTTATAGACGATTTGCTATTCAAAAGAAACGATGTAGGAATTAATATGTCATCCCCAATAACACTCAAGAAAAGTCTTTTAGCTTTAGCGGTTAGCCAAGCGCTATTGGTTGGTTCAACAGAGGCCGCAACCATTACGGTAACCAGTACTGATGATACCACTGTTGATGATGCGGTTTGTACGCTACGCGAAGCCATCATTTCAGCCAACAATGATGATAACAGTGCGGAAGATGACTGTGCTGCTGGCAGTGGCGACGATACCATTGTGTTTGACAACAGCTTAAGTGGAAGTACTGTCACTTTAGCCTCTAATTTAACAAGAATCACAGAAAATACCGCTATCGACGGGGATATTGATGGTGATAATACCCCTGATATCACAATCGATGGCGACGATAGCTATACCGCAATTTCTTCCAGAAACGTTAGTGGTAAAACCATTGATCTAAACGGATTGACGATTACTAATACAAGAAACAGCGGGAGTGGTTCAGCTGTTTATATAGACGCGAATTCACTTAGCACTTTGACATTGAGCAATTCGGTGATTACTGCTAATAATTGTGGAGGAAGGGGCTGCGGTGTTTTTGGTGCTATCACAAACGTTACAATCGACAATTCAACCATCAGTGAGAATACGAGTTCAGGTAGTTTTATCAATGGTGGTTCCGGAGCAGGTATTCGAGTAAGTAGAGGTGATTTAACCGTTAATAACAGTACGATTTCTGGTAATCGAGGTACACGGGGAGCAGGAATCCATGTTTTCCATAGTGCTAACGGTAATCACATAACCATTAATAACTCAACAATAACTAATAATTACTCATCCGACACAGTCGGCGGGGCATACCTCGGCGCTAATAATGTAACAGTTACCAATAGCACTATTTCAGGCAATAGTGCTGCTAGCACAACAGCCTACAGTGGTGCCGTAGGTGGAAATGCCCCTTTTGCTCAAGGCTTGCACGTATATCAACCAAGTAACGCGACAATATCCAATACGGTTATAGCAGGAAATTCACTGGATTGTACTAGGGAAGGTAGTACCCCAATAACCCAAGTGAATAATTTAATAGAAGACGGTGGCACAGGAGATGGAACCTATGCTACGAGTTATTATTGTGGTACCCCCGCTTTAAGTGGCGATCCCAATTTAGGAGCGTTGGCTGATAACGGCGGAGATACCTATACACTCGCCCCCGCTTACACAAGCAGCGTGATCGATGCTGGAGATAACACTAATTGTGGTATCGGCTTAGCCACTGATACCGATCAACGCGGTTTAGCTCGTGACGATGGCAACTGTGATATCGGTGCGGTTGAATATCGCCCACGTTTTTCATGGGATAATGAGAATTACAGCGTCAATGAAGGCGATGGTACGATAACCTTGACGGTTAATTTTACTGGTAGCAATGATGCCACTACCGTCGACTATGCGACTAGCGATAATACAGCCACTTCAGGTGATGATTATACGGCGGTGACTAACACCTTATCTTTTGCCGCCGGTGTGACTTCACAATCCATTACTTTGAATATCGCTGAAGATAGTATTTTTGAAGGGGATGAAGATTTTTCTGTCACCTTATCGAATCCCGCCTATAGCTCAAGCGGTACACATAGCTTAGATATCGATGAAACATCAGCCGCCACAGTGACCATTGAAGAGAATGATTTAATTGCTGTCAGTAGCAGTAATTTGAGTACCGGTGAGAGTGGTACTGATAGCTCATTTACGGTGGTTTTAAATAGGGCACCTACCAGTAATGTCGATATTACACTGACGAATAATGACACCACGGAAGGGCTGCTTGATGTTAGTTCACTGACTTTTACAACCAGCGATTGGAATATGCCACAAACAGTCACAGTGACGGGAGTTGATGATGATGTTGTTGATGGCGATATCACCTATTTAATTAATCTGGATGCAAGTAGCGCTGATGGTGATTATTCTGGCCTTTCAGGCCCTGACGTTTCAGTGACTAATATGGATGAAGGGGAAACCGTTGGCATTAGTGTTAATAAAGGTACTTTATTAACCGCTGAAGATGGCACCAGTGATAGTTTCACTGTTGTGCTTGATTCCGAGCCGACCAATGATGTGACGATTACATTAACCAATGGCGATAGCACTGAAGGTAGTTTAAGTACTTCGAGCTTAACTTTTGACTCAGGCAATTGGTCTATTCCGCAAACAGTCACAGTGACAGGGGTTGATGATGACATTGTTGATGGCGATATCACTTATTTAATTAATCTGGATGCAAGTAGCGCTGATAGCAATTATTCTGGACTTTCAGGCCCTGATGTTTCGGCGACTAATGAGGATGAAGGGGAAACTGTTGGCATTAGTGTCAATAAAAGTACTTTATTAACCTCTGAAGATGGCACCTCAGATAGTTTTACAATGGTACTTGATTCAGAACCAACCAATGATGTGACGATTACATTAACCAATGGCGATAGTAGTGAAGGCACCTTAAATACTTCAAGCTTAACTTTTAACTCAGGCAACTGGAGTACCCCGCAAACGGTCACAGCTACCGGTGTCGATGATGCCATCGACGATGGTGATCAAGCGTATAGCGTGAGTTTTGGTGTGAGCAGTAGTGATGCGAACTACAATGGTTTTTCAATCGCCAATGTCACCGTGTTAAACAACGATAATGAATCATCAGGGATCTCTTTGAGTAAAAGTACCTTAGTAACTTCAGAGGACGGCACCAGTGATAGCTTTATGGTTGTGCTGGATTCCCAGCCAACGAGTGATGTCACTATCACATTAACGAATGGCGATAGTACTGAGGGGACATTAAGTGCTTCGAGTTTAACCTTCACCTCAAGTAATTGGTCAACCGCACAAACAGTCACAGCTACCGGCGTAGATGATGCCATTGCAGATGGAGATCAAGCGTATAGCGTGAGTTTTAGTGTGAGCAGCAGTGATGCGAATTTTAATGGTCAATCAATTTCTGATGTCACAGTTCTTAATACCGACAATGAATCATCAGGCATTACATTAAGTCAAAGCACTCTTGTCACTTCAGAAGATGGTACCAGTGATAGTTTTACCGTTGTGTTGGATTCCCAGCCAACCAATGATGTGACAATTACATTAACCAATGGCGATAACACTGAAGGCACATTAAATACTTCGAGCTTAACTTTTAATTCAAGCAATTGGAGTACGGCTCAAACAGTTACAGCGACCGGTGTGGACGATGCGATAGAAGATGGTGATCAAGCTTACAGCATCAGTTTTAGCGTTAGCAGTAGCGACAATAATTTCAACGGCCTTTCAATTGCCGATGTCACCGTATTAAACAACGATAATGAATCATCGGGGATTTCTTTGAATAAAAATACCTTAGTGACTTCAGAAGATGGTACCAGTGATAGCTTTAGTGTTGTGCTGGATTCAGAGCCAACGAGTGATGTGACCATCACATTAACCAATGGTGATAACACTGAAGGCACGTTAAGTACTTCGAGCTTAACTTTTAATTCAAGTAATTGGAATGCAGCTCAAACGGTCACGGCGACCGGTGTGGACGATACGATAGAAGATGGTGACCAGGCTTATAGTATCAGTTTTAGCGTCAGCAGTAGTGATGCGAATTTTAATGGTCAATCAATTTCTGATGTAACAGTTCTTAATACCGATAATGAATCATCAGGCATTACATTAAGTCAAAGCACGCTAGTCACTTCAGAAGATGGTACTTCAGATAGCTTTACGGTTGTGCTTAATTCTGAGCCCACCAATGATGTCACGATTACTTTAACTAATGGTGATAACACCGAAGGCACCTTAAGTACTTCAATCCTTACTTTTAATTCAAGCAATTGGAGTACGGCTCAAACGGTTACAGCTACCGGCGTGGATGATGCGATTGCAGATGGTGACCAAGCTTATAACATCAGTTTTAGTGTGAGCAGCAGTGATGCAAACTTTAATGGTCAATCAATTTCTGATGTGACAGTTCTTAATACCGACAACGAATCATCAGGCATTACCTTAAGTCAAAGCACGCTAGTCACTTCAGAAGATGGTACTTCAGATAGTTTTACTCTAGTACTGAATTCTGAGCCTACCAATGATGTGACAATTACCTTAATTAATGGCGATAGCACCGAAGGTACATTAAGCACTTCAAGCTTAACTTTTAATTCAAGCAACTGGAGTACCGCTCAAACGGTCACAGCGACCGGTGTGGATGACGCCATTACAGATGGCGACCAAGCTTATAGCGTGAGTTTTAGTGTCAGTAGTAGTGATAATAATTTCAATGGTCTATCAATTGCCGATGTAACAGTTCTTAATACCGATAATGAATCATCGGGGATTTCTTTGAGTAAAAATACTTTAGTGACTTCAGAAGATGGCACCAGTGATAGTTTTACGGTTGTGCTGGATTCTGAGCCAACCAATGATGTGACGATCACTTTAACCAATGGCGATAACACTGAAGGGACATTAAGTACTTCGAGCTTAACTTTTAACTCAAGCAATTGGAATACCCCTCAAACAGTCACGGCTACCGGTGTAGACGATGCGATCGAAGATGGCGACCAAGCTTATAGCATTAGCTTTAGTGTCAGCAGCAGCGATGTGAACTTTAACGGCTTATCAGTCGCTGATGTCACTGTTTTAAATAACGACAATGAATCATCAGGCATTACATTAAGTCAAAGCACTTTAGTGACTTCTGAGGACGGCACCAGTGATAGCTTTACCGTGGTACTCGATTCCGAGCCTACCAATGATGTCACAGTGACATTAACTAATGGCGATAACACTGAAGGCACATTAAATACTTCGAGTTTAACCTTTACCTCAAGCAATTGGTCAACCCCACAAACTGTCACTGCGACCGGTGTGGACGATAATATCGATGATGGTGATCAAGCTTACAATATTGCGTTGATTGTTAGCAGTATGGATAGTCTGTTTGATGGTTTATCTGTGAGCGATGTAAAAGTTCTAAATTTAGATAATGAAACTTCCGGTATTGAGGTCAGTAAAAATACTTTATTAACTTCGGAAGATGGAACTAGTGATAGTTTTTCCATGGTTCTAAGCTCTGCTCCAACAGCCGATGTGACTATTAACTTAACCAATACAGACGCGACTGAAGGTATATTAAGCACATCAAGTTTAACCTTTACTTCAAGCAATTGGTCAACAGCGCAAACCGTGGCAGTGACTGGCGTAGATGATAGTATCAATGACGGCGACCAAGCTTATAGCATTAATTTTTCAGTGAGTAGTATTGATAGTCAATTTAATAACCTACCACTTGCAGGAGTCACGGTATTAAATACTGACAATGAAAACTCAGAAATCCGTATCAGCAAGAACACGCTCGTTACTTCAGAAGGCGGCAACCAGGATCAATTTTCCGTTACGTTGAATTCTGAACCAACTGCTGAGGTCACTATTACTTTAACCAATGACGATCCAAGCGAAGGCGCTTTAAGTGTTTCTAGTATGACGTTTGATGCCAATAATTGGCAGACAGCGCAAACCATTACCGTTAGCGGTGTTGATGATAACCTGAATGATGGCGATATTGCTTACAACATCAGTTTTGGCGTGAGTAGTCTTGATACTAATTTCGATGGACAGTTGCTATCGAACGTAACCGTGATCAATTTAGATAATGAAAGTAGTAACAATAACAATGGCTCTGATAAAACGATCGAAGTGAGCAAAACGCTGCTATCGACTAATGAAGATGCCACTAGCGATAGTTTTGAAATCGTTCTTAGTTCAGCCCCCACCGATGAAGTGATTATTACTTTGACCAATAACGATCGGACAGAAGGTACACTGAGTACAACGAGCTTAACTTTTTCTCCTGATAATTGGTCAACGGCTCAAACAGTCATGGTCACAGGTGTTGACGATATTCCTGTCGATGGTGACATTGCCTATAGCATTAGTATTACCGCTAGCAGTGATGATGCCGATTACAATGGCCTACCAATCAGTTCAGTCACCGTCATCAACAATGATAACGACTTTGCATCTTCATCCGGTGGAGGTTCGCTTAACTTGTGGTTGTTAATGATAGCTGCACTAGCCGCAGCAAGACGTCGGTTAGTGATTAAGTAGAATCTAGTTTCTTAAGTGGATTAGTTACGATGAAATCTGACAGTTACCCATTTTCATACAGGTATCTGTCAGGTTGAGTTTGAGCTAATTTTTTAGCAATGAATTTTGAAAGCGGCTTTTACTTTAATTTACACTTTAAATGGTAGAGCAACTTTTTACTCATTCACTTTTTCATTTAAAGCCTTCAAGTTAGATTTTGCTTGCTCATAATTAGGTCTAATTTGAATCGCTCTTTCAAAATACTCTCTAGCCTTTTCTGTATTACCTAGTTTGCTGTGACTAAACCCAATACTGTTGATTGCTTCGGCGTGACCGATATCTTCTTTAAGCACTTTTTCAAGCTCAATAATGGCTTCTTCATGACGGTCTAAATTACCCAATGCAACACCATAGTTGTATCGTGCGGGAACATAGTTATCCATCATTTCGAGACATTGCTTATATTTCTCAATAGCCTCCTTAACTTTTCCATCATTAAATAACCGGTTGCCTTCTTCAAAATGAATTTCAGCGGTCGACCAGTTCTTGTCTGGTTGACAGGTATTATTAAGTACTTCATCCGTTAACACATAAGTGCTACCGAGCAAGTTTAAATCATCGTTAATAACATCTGGGAATTTCCAGGGTAATACTGATACGGCGAAGATTTCTTGAACTCCTTTTTCAAACTTTAGAAAAGCTTTAATTTCACCATCTTTTAAATCGACAATCCACACACCACTATGGCGCACCGGTTGAGTTTGGGTTAATGGTAAACCGGCAAATACTGCGGTTTCACGGACTTGTGATAAACCAATCACCGCGTATTGACCGATAAAATCCAAGCCACGAGTAAAACCGGGTAGCTCTGCGTGAACAATATTTTCTCCGGTTACTGGATCAACATAATTTAATGTGCCACGACCAGATTCCAAAAACCACAACTTGTTATTATGCCAGCGTGGGGAGTGAGGCATTGATAATCCTCGAAGAATAAATTCATTGCTTTCAATATCCATTAAAATACCGCCAGCGGCTTTATTTTTGCGCCAGCCTCCTTCGGTATCGGTTTCACCTAATGCGGTAATATAACGGGGCTTGCCATCGCGTATTGCCAAACCATTTAAGTGACAACGATCACGCATATCATATTCTGTAATAAAGGGTGGTCGCCAACGCGGATTAAAACTAAAGCCAGGCTTAAAAGTACACAAGCAGGAAAAACGCGTATTAATAAACCATAACTCTTCATCCACCCATGCCATTTCGTGAATATCGATATCACCTGTTGTCTTAACATCACGCATTAAATAGCAAGCGTCATGTTTTTTAACCGGGCTTATTCTATGCGCCGCTGTTGGGACGTTTCTAAAATCCCAAATTTGCGCAGCTGTTCCTAATGTTAAGCGATCAGCCGAAGCAACCATACCCATCGGTTTATTAAATTGTCGAAAATGAGTGTTAGTGACACCATCCTCTTCGCGCGCTAAAATCAGCTTGCCGGCTTGGTAAGTACTAATTGCCAAACTAATGCCGAAGTATTTTAGTAGTTCAGTAAAACCATTGGTATGGACACTGGCAAGGTTTTCCAATTGTTGCTGATTGGCTAACTCCTGATTTTTATTTTGCTCTTGTTGTTCAGGGGTTAATTCTTGTTTATTCGTTTCTGTCATAGTGGAACTAGTACTTTAAGAAGTTAATGGAGGACAGGTTAAAAATGTGAATCTAAAGCATTAGGAATTGACCTGAGCAGTGTACAAATGACTCTAACAATATAGAATTCAAATTTAAGCGTCTACCTAAACGGCATTCTCATGGCATATAGTTGAGTCATTTTATCGTATAACTACTTTTATGGGACAAAACCAAAAAGCAGATACTATTGTGAAATAAATTTAGCACAATGGGTATCAATTTAAAGTATTTTTCGAATATTTACTCTCAATTGAAATTATTGTTTGATTGGAGAAGAAGCAAAATCAGCCAAGTGAAATTTTTCTCTATCGCGCTGAATGGCAATTGAAGCCAAAATCTGCTGTTCCTTGTAAGTCCAAACATTATGATTATGCGCGTTTAATGAAACCATCACCATATTAATGCCCTCTTTAAACATCTCATGCGGTAAATGCACATATCGTCCATAAACACGTTGAACTTTTTTACCATTAATGTAGAGATGCGCATGACCTTCCAATATTCGCCCAAGTGTTTTTTCAAACTCGGGCGGTGCGATATTAAAATTGGCAAGTCTTAGATGTAGATTAAATCCTGACATTTCATCCCTGAATAGTCGAATCTCTAATTGGGGAACAGCAGCGCCATCTGGCACTGCTACAGGTTGATGATCATGTACCATACCAGCCATATTATGTCCCATTGGCATATTTTGATTCATGGGCATTTTATGATTCATCGGCATTTGGTGATTCATGGGCATCGATTGTTCAGCAGAGTGGGCACTAAGTGCCCAGCTGAACAAACCGATAAATAGAACGATTTTATTTATCAACATTTCGCTGACCTACTCGCAGGAAGTGATACCATCGCTTGGTAACTCACCATAAAAAGTCGGCCCGACTTGATAAGGAAATACTGGTGTTAGTGTTCCATTCACATCTTCCACAGTAATATGATAATGATAGCCAAGATTATCGTGTTCATGTCCATTATGCTGGTCCAGATACTCATTACCTTGTGCAGTTAAGCTGGCATCATAATAATAATCTTCAAAATAAACGCCTTCACCTGCATCAATAGGATTTCTTGAAATAGATTCCAACTCTTCGCTCGTAGTCGGACCGGCAGTTACGTTAACCGTCCCTTTTGACAAGTCGTATTGATCAACCAACTGACAAGTACGTTCACCGGCAACCCCACAACCACTGGCTGAATTCGGATCATCATAGTCACGTTCAACCCAAGCGGTCTTAGCTAAAACACCTTGCATTTGATAAGGTCCATGAATTGGATAACCATCTGCTGCAAAACCATAAATAGGTGAGTGATTAGAGCCATCATCTCCCATTAAATCTTGCAAGCAACTGGAAAAAGTGTGGTGATGATATTCGCCTTGAACCTCGGCATGGCCTGAACAAATATCCACATCATAAACTTCAAATTTCGGCGCAAGATTATTCCAAACACCTTCGTCGTTGTAGCTCATGGCATCGCCCCAGTTAAAAACCGAAGTTCCGTTAAGCATGACACCCACAGTACCTAAACCAACCTGGCAGGTTTGTGTCGCCGGTTTTGGTGACGATGGAATTTTATTATCTTTATTTTTGAGAACTGGACATTCGGGGCCAGGAGGCCAATAGCCCAAATCACAGGTGCGGTCGGAGTCGTAATTAATGTCCTGACCAAATTCAATCACATCGCCAACTTGTGCAGTCGTTCTTTGCGTAGGCGACTTAAAATCTCGATTTACATTGGGTCGACTATCTAATTTGTCGATCATATCCTGAGTTATGGTCACGGTATAGTTCGGAATACCAGTCGCGGTGAATGAAGTAAATTCTTCATTATTTTGTCTGGTCGCCAAAACCGATTGAACATTAACTAACACGCCTTCGCCATTTTCTTCAATATGGTTAGAACGGGTTGAGGTATTGATTTGCCAATTAGCAACATTAATAATGACACTATCAGAACTAGAATTTTCAGTACCATCATTGACAACCAGAGAAACGACATAGCTCCCTTCTGCATCGGGAACCAAAACTGGGATTGCAGAATCAGGATTAATCAGAGAAACATTACTATCAACCGGCTTTTCATCTAAAGTCCAACTATAACTCAAAGTATCACCATCAGCATCACTGCTGTCATTACCATCAAGTGATAAGTCGTTACCAATGAAGGTCAGTTTATCATCACCTGCGCGAGCAACAGGCGGCGTGTTTTGCTGTGACGAACTAGCAGCGATGATCACCGTATCTGGCGAACTATCTTGAGTACCATCGTTAACGACTAATTGCAACACATAATCACCAACTTCATCAGCAGTAAACGTTGGAGACTCTAAGCTCGCATCACTTAAAGAGGCATTACTGTTAGGCGGCACACTGTTAAAGCTCCAAGCATAAGTTAAATTATCACCATCTGCATCGGAACTTCCAGAGCCATCCAGGCTAACTAAATCTCCTATGACAACGGTTTGATCACTACCTGCATTTGCAACTGGTGCATTATTACCTGTGGCATCCACAAAGATAGAAACAGTGTCTGGCGTGCTGTTGCCAGTTCCATCGTTCACGACCAACTGGATAACATAAGTTCCAACAACATCAGGTGTAAAAGTTGCCGAAACATTGGTATCGTTACTGAGCGTTGCACTGCTGTTGTTAGGAGCGCTATTGATTGACCACTGATAAGTTAAAGCGTCACCATCTTGATCAGAGCTTCCACTGCCGTCTAATGTAACCACAGCGCCCAAATTTATGTTTTGATCCGCACCAGCATTTGCCACCGGTAATGTATTTGCAGAACCGCCGCCATTATCAGATCCGCCGTCAGAGTCATCGGCAGAACCACCTCCACCGCCTCCACAGGCAGACATAACAAATATCAGAGAGAAAACTAACGCGATACCAGGTACTGAAAATAGATTTACCTGGCGAGTAGTTTGCTTACCTGATCTTACTTTACAACTAGACAACATCATTTTTCTCCTTCTAAAGGTCGCAGGATTAATTTCATAGAGCACTATCCCGAAATACACTGATACAAAATTTCAGTGCATCATTATTATTAATATTATTTAACGAGGCTTACTTTCGCGCCTCTTTGGTATAAAGTTTTATAGAGAAAGAAATACTCTTGGCATTCTCCATAAAAAACAAAATTGAACTCACTAAAAACGGGTGAAACATTCTTTTCAAACCATCGAATAAATCTCTCGCCATAACAACTACTCTCTAAAGGTTCAAATGAGAAAGCTTTAACCAGTTCATCATCCACAAGAGACACATGGACTCGCGGCAAAGCTTCTTTCTCATTCAAAAAATACAAACTCACTTCTTTTTTAATCATTTTTAATTTTTATCCAATTGCGGCTCTCAACAACGCTTTAGAAATCAATGTGATTCGACATTTTTTCTTATTTACTACCTCAGAAAATTCATATAGCAAAAGGAGTTAAAATAGAGGTAAAACTCGCAAATCATATTAAATATTTAACTCAATCAAAATTCTGTTTTTTTACTAGTGCTAGTAACTTTTCGCATAACAAACTTTTGCATAGCGAGCTTCCTAGCCCCAACCAAAATTAATAACACAAATAGAATTTGATACATTGCACCACCACCGGAAGATGCTGTCTGTTCCTCTTCATCTTCTGCTGAGACATCATTGTCGGTGATAGTTATCGTAGCGCTATTTTCGCCTGTGATAATGGTGTTAGTGGGATTAGTTAATGCGATCTCAAAAGACTCATTGGTTTCATCCTGAGTGTCATCAACAATACCAATCGTTATCGTTTGGCTTGTCTCTCCATCGGCGAAAAACAAAGTCCCGTTAGTTGCGTTAAAGTCTTCACCATTAATAGCGGTACCATTAGTAAATTCATAGTCAAGGCTAATGTCACCAAAACTACCATTGGCTCTTAAAACGGTTATGGTCAATTCACTAAACGACTCACTAATGCTAAATGAGCTTCCGCTGAATTGAATATCACCACTTGCTGGGACCGGATCATTTTCAGCAATAGTAATAGTGGTTTGTTCGATACTGCCTAAACTCGCATCACCATTTAAGTGAGTTAATCGCAATGTTAAATTTTCTTCGCCTTCATACTCACTATCATCAAGAATTAAAATTGTGAACGATAGACTGGTTTCACCATCAACAAAGGTCAGTTGTTCATCACTCAATCGATAATCTAAAAGATTAGTAGCGCTACCACCCTCGACACTAATACCAATACTTGCATCACCAAAGCTTCCATTAGAGCGAACTACCGTGACCGTTAAACTGCCATCACCTTCATCAACTGAATAAGTCGCGCCACTAAATTGAATCACGCCTGCTGGTGGAACGGCATCATCTTCTAAAATGGTGACTGTTGAGTTGTTCGGATTATTAATTGAGGTACCAACTACATTCGTCAGCTCTAGATTAAAACTCTCATCACCTTCATAGGTTGAATCATCAATTAAGTTAACAGAGACTGTTTTAGCAATTTCACCATCAGCAAAAGTTAAAGTTTGATTGATACTTTGATAATCATCACCTGCAGTAGCTGAGTCATTCTGCGAAACAATATCAACACTAATTGTTCCAAAGTCTCCGCCAGTTCTGATAACAGATATATCGAATGAACTATCATTTTCATTTACTTGATAACTGTCATTTTCAATGGATAACACACCCGCAGGTGGCACAGGTTCATCATCTAATATGGTTACGGTTGCAGTCGAAGTACCTAAGGTAGCACCACCAGTCACATTTGATAGAACTACGCTAAATGACTCGTCGGATTCATAGACATTGTCATTTACTAAACTAATGGTGATAACTTTTTCAATTTCCCCATCAGCAAAAGTCAGTGTCTGACTTGAAGCCACATAATCGTTAGTGGCCGTCGCACTATCATCTTGAGTCACTAAAGAAACGGAAACTTCACCATAACTTCCCCCATCACGCACAACCTTAAGAGAAATATCACCATCATTTTCATTCACTTGATCAGCAGCAAACTCAAAACCGATTTCACCAGCTGGTGGAACCGGGTCGTCTTCTTGAATAGTAATCGTTGTGGTTGCTACTGAACCGAGTGAAGAATCACCAATACTTTGCAAATTGTTTAAAGTGACGGTAAAAGATTCATCGCCTTCATAAGTCGAATCATCAACAACGTTAACAGTAATGGTTTGTTCCGTTTCACCATCAACAAAAGTCAGAGTATCAGCCACAAAGATATAATCATTGGTCGCCGTCGCTGAGCTATCTGGATCACTACCATCTTGCATGGTGTAATCAACGGTGAGTTCTTCATAATCACCATTAGTTCGAGTGACTTTTACATCAACACTGAAACCATTTTCCGCAACCACATAATCGGTGAATTCAAAATTTAGATCACCTGAGTAGGGATAAGGTGTGCTATCACTGTTATCACCAATACCATCGCCATCGGAATCTTGCCACTCAGAATCATCTAACGGAAAGGCATCGTCGTCATCTAAAACTCCGTCATTATCATCATCGGTATCTGCATTGTTACCAATACCATCTCCATCGGTATCTATTGTTTCAGAATCATCATTTGGAAAGTCATCGTCATCATCGTTAACGCCGTCATTATCATCATCTAGGTCACTGTTATCTTCAATTCCATCGATATCATTATCACGATAAGCTAGATTATTAAGAATAAGCGCCGGGTATTGATCGCTAGTGCCAAAATCCCAAAGGGTAGTAGACCAGTTTGAATAAACTAAAGCGGAACAAGTTGCATCACCTGCAGAAGTTGGGCATTGTAATTCGCTAGTGGTAAATCCGGTGCCACTATCGTTGAAGGTTGATAATTGCCCTGTTGACTCGGTATCCCAGTAGGCTTCAATCGTGGTAAAGGTTCCGGAGCCTCCTCCTATTAAACCACCTATATTCACATCGGCGACTTCTCCGGTATCGGTTACGCTACCGTAGGCAAGCACCGATTCTAGGGTCATATCTGAATAAGCAACCCCAATAATCCCTCCAACAATGTCTTTCCCATGAACTTTAGCAGCAGAATAGCTATTGCGAATTTCAAAGACGTTAGGGGCTGAGGCATAACCCAAACCAAATAATCCACCGACATTTTCTAAACCGGAAACAGACCCCATGACAAAACTGTTTTCGATAATATTATCGATACTACCGGTACCATTAGATTGCCCTGCTAATCCACCGACATAATTGCCGGTTCCAGTAATTTCAGCAATCACATAACTGTCAGAAATTTGTAAGCTCTTGGAAAAACCAACGAATCCACCAACTATTTGAGATCCGTCCACAGTCCCGGAAAAACTAGAATTTTTAATAGTAGAATCCGCATCAATGCTTCCAAAATATCCCCCCACCAAACTGCCGGGAGAAAACACTGAAACATTCACAACACAATTAGAAACTGTCACGCCTCTAGCATAACCACCTATACCACCAGCAACATGAACCGTCGATATGACTTCGCCGGAGAAATAGCAGTTAGTCAAAGTAAAATTGTCGTTATATGCTTGTCCAAATAACAAGCCGATATTAGAAACACCTTGGACCCTAGTATGCTCTCCTTCTATCGAAATATTTCGAAACTCGGCACCATCTATAACCTTAAATAACCCTATCAATCCACTAGAACTTTCAATGACCAAGTTGAGGATTTTAAATCCATTGCCTTCAAAAATTGCAGTAAAGGGATTATTAAAATCTCCGATAGGTTGCCATCCATCTGCAATACTGGTTGATTCCCAATAATCGTCATTGGCATCAACAACACCATCGCCATTGGTATCAAAATCTAAATCGGTGGTTAATTCAAAACCGTTACAACCGGAGCTTAAACAACCTGCGCTAGAACCATAAAGTCCAGTTCCATCCAAATGATTATTAATTTCTTTCAGATCATCAAGACTGTCGATTTCGATCAGACCATCATTATCTAAATCAACATCACTGTTATCACCGACGCCATCAGCATCACCGTCAGCTGACTCTGAAGCATCTTCTGGAAAAGCATCGTCGCCGTCTAAAACGCCGTCATTATCATCATCCGTATCGGCATTGTTACCGATTCCATCACCATCAGTATCGACTGTTTCTGTTGGATCATTTGGAAAAGCATCTTCACTATCCCATACGCCGTCATCATCGCTATCACGATAGACAAAACCGTTAATTGTTAAGACGGGGTATTGAACGTCTGTACCAAAATCCCAATTACTGGAAGACCAGTTTGAATAAACTGGAGTTAAACAGGTTACATCACCTGGAGAAGTTGGGCACTGCAGTTCGCTAGTGGTTAGCCCTGTGCCGTTATTGCCAGAAGTAGAAGTTTGCCCGGTTGTATCAACATCCCAATAGGCTTCAATTGCAGTAACACTAAAGCCGTCTCCTACTAAACCACCTATTTCTGGGTTGGCTTTCACGCCGTTATCAGTCACGCTGCCAAATGCAAGGACTGACTCTAGAGTAACATCCAAAGACGCAAGTCCTATTATCCCTCCTATAAGGTCACTGCCATCAACACTTGCTGCTGAATAACTATTGCGGATGTCAAAGGATTGACTGGAACTACCGAAGCCAACAAAGCCACCGATAAACTCGGAGCCTGAAACCGATCCCATTACAAAACTATTTTCGATTATTGTTGAGTTTGCGGCAAATAGTTGCCCAACTAGTCCGCCAACAAAATCACTGGATCCCTCAATTTTTGCAATAACATAACTATCTCTAATTTCTATATCATTAGATTCCCCTGTCAATCCACCAACACGTCTTTGACCATTCACTGTTCCATTAAAAAATGAATCTGAAATTGTCGAGTAGCTGATAAGTTGAGAGAAAAATCCGCCGGCATAACTTCCTGTTGTAGAAACAGATACATTCACTTTGCAATTAGTAACATCAGCACTTGCAGTGTAACCTCCAATGCCGCCAACATTACTTATAGTCGAAACGACTTTACCTGAGAAATAACAAGTGTAGAGAGATGGGCCAGCATTATCCGCTTGTCCAAATAATAAACCAGTATTCGCTCCTCCCTGGACACTGGTAAGTTCGCCGTCAATTGAAAAGTTACGAAAAACCGCACCATCAACTGTTCGGAATAAACCGATACTTGATGTTGCGTTACTACTCTCAATAACTAAATTTAGGATTTTAAAATCATTACCTTCAAAGATTGCGGTAAAAGGATTGCCTTCTCCTCCGATAGGTTGCCAACCATCGGCAATACTGGTTGATTCCCAATGATCATCATTGGCATCAACAACGCCATCACCATTGGTATCAAAATCTAAATCGGTGGTTAATTCAAAACCGTTACATCCAGAATTTGGACAACCCGCACTAGAACGGTAAAGTCCAGTTCCATCTAGGTTGTTTTCAATTTCTCTCAGGTCATCAAGGCTGTCTATTTCGATAAGACCATCATCGTCCAGGTCAACGTCGATAACATCCGGAATACCGTCGTTATCATTATCAGTGTCATGATAAACAATATTGTTAATAATCAGGCCCGGATATTGACTGGTTCCTCCAAAATCCCAGTCGTCTGTTGACCAAGTTGTATAGAGCGCGACAGAGCATCCATCATCACCCGGTTTTTGTGGGCATTGTAATTCGCTAGTAGTGAGTCCGGTTCCGTAATTGCCGTAGGTTGTAGTTTGTCCGGACGTATCTGTATCCCAGTAAGTTTCGGTAGCTGTGATTACCGAGTCACTATAGCCAACTAATCCACCCACCTCTGCATTGCCGAATACCTGACCATAGGCTAATACACGATTTAAAGTGACGCTAAGGTCATTGTAACCAATAAGCCCGCCAACCCAATCCGTACCAATCACCGAACTGCCGACATTCACATCTCTAATCTCTAGTGCTTGATTAGTAGATTGCAAACCGATAAGCCCACCGATCAGTAAGGTGCCTTTCACCTCGCCTAATACAAAACTATTATTGATCAACGAGTCCGGAGTATTAGCACTAGAACGAGTAGTTATATCACCGACTAATCCACCAGCTGAATCGGTGGTTGCAGTCACATCTGCGATAACATAACTGTTGCTAATCGAGATGCTATCGCTAGAACCAATCAACCCACCAATAGTATGAAGCCCGGATACATTACCAATAAACTGGCTAAATTCGATATTTAAATCAGCAACTGACGTTGCGACTAATCCCCCCACTCGAGATCCAGTTCCAGTAATTGTCGCTTCTACTCGGCAATTCTCAATACTACCGCCCTCTGTATAAGCAATTAGACCACCAAGCGTTGAAACTCCCGATATAACACCATTAAATGAGCAATTTTGAAATTTACTTCCGACAGTACTACTTTCTCCAGCAAAGCCAGCAGTGAAGGAATCGCCAGCAATACTTGTTAACTCACCGCCAATATGAATATTCTGGAATGTCGCATTATCCACATAAGCAAATAAAGCAACATTACTATTAGAGGTCCTATTGATGTAAAGATTTAAGATTGAATAGTCATTGCCTTCCAAAGTTGCAGAGAATGGTTCAACCTGACTCCCCATCGGTTCCCAACCTGCCCCACTATTCCAGTAGGTATCGTTGGCATCCATCACACCATCACCGTCAGTATCAAAATCCAAATTTGTGGTTAACTCAAAACCAGTACAACCAGCAATGGGACAGCCAGCACTACTACCATAAAGCGCGGTACCATCAAGATGATTGCGAATTTCATTGAGGTCTTCCAGATCATTAATTTCAATTAAGCCATCGTCATCTAAATCATAATCAGAACGACCACTTTCAGCTGAAAGCATTGGGCTAATTAAAAGGCTGACCAATGCCAGATTAAGCAATACAACAAATTGGCTTAACTGACGGACTTTAAGAATAAAGAGTTTTAACTGCATGATTTCGCTTATCCTTTTCCACCTATCGGCGATGGGTAATAGCATTTATATTCAACAATGACACCTACACAGCTAGAACCATGCCAAAATAAAAAGCTATTAATTTTCAATAAGTTAAGAAATCTATAAGCAATAGATTTATCGGTAATTGCTTATAAAATTCTATAAGCAATAATTTGAGGATGTTTTTTTCTTATAAGGGAATTTAGGGGGAATTGTTATTATGGTCATCTCGACCAACGTGGAGAGATCTCCCGCCGACATTTACTAGCTCAATCTCTCGTCAATAATTGAAATAAGAAAGACTATCTGAATTAAAAACTGCGATCGGGTTGAGACTGTCAATACCTTTAGGAGATCTCTCCATTCCAGTCGAGATGACAGAACAATTCGGGAAGATGGAGCTTTTTTATTCATTCAAAAATGCGAGCTAAACCCTCCGTAAAAAATGAAATCAAATTCACTGAATACGGAGGATTGTTTTTACGCTAACTAGTTAAACTTCTCGTCTGTTAAGATTGAACCGTTTACGCGCAAAAAATATTAATCCTAACAACAACCATGAAATGGAACCACCACCAGATGATGATTCAGTCTCAACCTCCGGCTCTACTTCAGTCTCATCATTATCACTAATGTTAATAGTTGCTGTTGCTTCACCTGCGATGATTGTGTTGACTGGATTAACCAATGCAATCTCAAAAGATTCATCACTTTCATCCTGACTGTCATCAACAATACCAATCGTTATCGTTTGACTTGTCTCTCCATCAGCAAAAAATAAAGTGCCGTTAGTTGCGTTAAAGTCTTCACCATTAATGGCAGTACCATCAGAGTATTCATAGTCAACGCTAATGTCACCAAAACTACCATTGGCTCTTAGAACTGTTATAGTCAATTCACTGAATGACTCACTAATGTTAAATGAGCTTCCGCTTAGTTGAATATCACCACTTGCTGGAACCGGATCATTTTCAACAATGATGATAGTGGTTTGTTCGATACTTCCTAAACTTGCATCACCGTTTAAGTGAGTTAATCGCAGCGTTAAATTTTCTTCACCTTCATACTCACTATCATCAAGAATTAAAATTGAGAACGATTGACTGGTTTCACCATCAACAAAGGTCAGTTGTTCATCACTCAATCGATAATCTAGAAGATTAGTTGCGCTACCACCATCGACACTAATGCCAATACTCGCGTCACCAAAACTTCCATTAGAGCGAACTACCGTGACAGTTAAACTACCATCACCTTCATCAACTGAATAAGTCGCGCCACTAAATTGAATGACACCTGCTGGTGGAACGGCATCATTTTCTAAAATGGTGACTGTTGAAGTGATTGGATTATTAATCGAGGTACCAACTACATTGGTCAGCTCTAGATTAAAAGTTTCATCGCCTTCATAAGTTGAATCATCAATTAAGTTAACAGTGACCGTCTTAGCAATTTCACCATCAGCAAAGTTTAAAGTTTGATTGATACTTTGAT
Organism: Aliikangiella coralliicola; assembly: GCF_007004725.1. Lineage (GTDB taxonomy): Bacteria > Pseudomonadota > Gammaproteobacteria > Enterobacterales > Kangiellaceae > Aliikangiella > Aliikangiella coralliicola. Next base: position 179,253 of record NZ_ML660163.1, read on the forward strand.
AATCATCGCCTGAAGTAGCTGAATCATTTTGTGAAACAATATCGACACTGACTGCACCAAAGTCTCCGCCAGTTCTAATCACAGTGATATCCAATGAAGTATCATTTTCATTGATTTGATAGCTATCATTTTCAATGGATAACACGCCAGCCGGTGGCACAGGTTCATTATCTAGAATGGTTACCGTCGTAATTGAAGTTCCTAAAGTCGCACTACCAGTGACATTCGAAAGTAAGAGGCTGAATGATTCATCAGACTCATACGCATCATCATCAACTAAACTAATGGTGATAACTTTTTCAATTTCTCCATCAGCAAAAGTTAGCGTCTGACTTGAAGCGACATAATCATTCGTTGCCGTTGCGCTATCATCCTGAGTAACTAATGAAACTGAAACCTCACCAAAGCTACCACCATCACGAACAACCTTAAGAGAAGTATCACCATCATTTTCATTCACTTGATCAGTAGCAAACTCAAAACCGATTTCACCAGCCGGTGGAACCGGGTCGTCTTCTTGAATAGTAATTGTAGTGGTGGCTACTGAACCAAGAGAAGAATCACCAGTACTTTGCAAATTGTTTAAAGTGACAGTAAAAGATTCATCGCCTTCATAAGTTAAATCATCAACAATACTAACCGTAATAGTTTGTTCCGTTTCACCATCAGCAAAAGTTAAAGTATCAGCCACAAACACATAATCATTGGTAGCCGTCGCAGAGCTATCCGGATCAGCACCATCTTGCATTGTGTAATCAACGGTGAGTTCTTCATAGTCACCGTTAGTTCGAGTGACTTTTACATCAACACTGAAACCATTTTCCGCAACCACATAATCGGTGAATTCAAAATTTAGATCACCTGAGTAGGGATAAGGTGTGGTATCGCTGTTATCACCAATACCATCACCATCGGAATCTTGCCATTCAGAATCATCTAACGGAAAGGCATCGTCGTCATCTAAAACACCATCATTATCATCATCGGTGTCAGCATTATTACCGACACCATCTCCATCGGTATCTGTTGTTTCAGAATCATCTAAAGGAAATGCATCATCGTCGTCACTTACACCGTCATTATCATCATCGGTATCAGCATTATTACCAATCCCATCGCCATCTGTGTCTTGCCATTCTGTATTGTCAAACGGGAAAGCATCCTGGTCGTCAGTTACGCCATCGTTATCATCGTCGGTATCAGCGTTGTTGCCAATTCCGTCACCGTCAGAATCTAAAGTTTCATCCGCGTCGTTAGGAAATGCATCCTCTTCATCAATCACACCATCGCCATCATTATCATTAGTATTGGCAAACACTAGAAAATAGTTGAATGAATAGTCATCAGCAGAACCGGCCATCACAATATTATGATCATCGGTTAAGGCGACCGATTCAGGACTGTTGAAATCATCTAAACTGTATGTAGCAAGCCCATTGATACCAAAATCGCTTACCAGCTCACCTGTCTCTGTCAGCTTAGCCAACACTGCAATAAAGCTACCAGTAGCATCGTTATGGTAATAGTAGGTCGCCAATAGATGACCATCTTCCTGTTGAAATATGCCTGTCAAAAACACAAAAGTATTATCGGTAGGGTTCAGCAGTGCGGCGTACCCATCAGCACCAAAGTTTGTATCTATTGTCCCGTCGGAATTTAAACGATAGAGATAAACACCTTTATCATCATCTGACCAATCACTAGTGAGAACAATAAAACCACCAGCCTGATCTGAAATGATAAAATCAGGCGTACGATCGTTTCCTAAAACATCATTGATAATACCACTGCTTCCAAACGAATCTATCAGTAACCCCTGACTATCAATTTTGGCAAAATTGAGAGTTCTACTCTGTCGAGAAGCAAGCAAAAACTCATCGTCTGCCGTTTCAATCACTGCAACAGTACTTTCCGGGCCGCTTCCGGAGTAAAAATCAAAGTTTCTGTAAGTGTTATCTTCATAAAAGGTGGTGTCTAACTCATCGTTTTCATCGAGTCGAAATACTCGAGTTGCGCCATCGCTTCCTCTAACACTGCTGTACACCAACATCCCACCATTACTACTAGAAGCAGCTAGCACCTCATCGTCTGAGGAGTTTGCAAGTTTATACTGACCAGGTGTGGGCTGGGTTGTGAAACGTTGCGAAGATAAATTGCCAGCGTCATCTAGTGCTAATAGACAAGTTGCTTTATCGCATTCAGGTAGCACGAGTATTCGACTCCCATCGGCTTCAAAGCCTATGTCTCTTGGCTGGTAAGTTTCAACTCCCAGATCATAGCCATAAACAAATCCATCGCTTGCGTAATTTGTATCTATCGTCATATCAGCATTAAAACGAGAAAGATAGAAGGAGATTTCATCACCTCTTAATGTCCCAACTACATAGAGATGTCCATCATCACCATTTTTCAACAATGGAGAATTATTTTCGAAATAGTCAGCAGAAGGAAATACCGACAGTTCAAAGTAGCCGCCACCATTTACACTTTCATCAAGCGGCGTCAGGAAATCATTGGCATCATTTAGGTCTGTGCCCTGCAAAACTTCATATCCATCGAGGATATGGTCCCCATCGGAATCTTGATAAAAATCGTCCGCGTCATTTGGATCCATTCCTTGTGCTATTTCAGTGTTATCACCTAAACCATCGCCGTCACTATCGGTTGTTTCAGAAGCATCATTAGGAAAGGCATCCGCATTATCACCCACGCCGTCACCATCGCTATCAGTTGTTTCAGAAGCATCATTGGGAAAATCATCATCGTCATCAGAAACACCATCAGCATCATTATCACGATAAATCACACCGTCGATGATTAGTCCTGGATACTGATTAGTATCACCAAAATCCCAATCATCGGTTGACCAGGAGCCATATGGCGTAACGAGACATCCATTATCGCCTGGATTTTGTGGGCACTGTAATTCGCTAGTGGTCAATCCTGTGCTATTACCATCTGCGCTAGATGATTGCCCAGTTGACTCAATATCCCAGTAGGTTTCATTCGTAGTAATGGTTGCCAAACTTGCCCCAACTAAACCACCGATTTCAACATCGGCAACTTCTCCGGTATCAGTAACACTACCATAAGCTAATACTGATTCTAGAGTCAGGTCAGCAAGTACAAGTCCTACAATGCCTCCGATTGTATCTTCACCATGGACACTTGCCGCGGAAAAACTATTGCGGATTTCAAATGAACCGTTGGGAGTGGCCTGTCCAATAAATCCACCAACACTTAGAAGCCCAGAAACCGATCCCATCACAAAACTATTTTCAATAATCGTGTCTTTGGTCTGGAAACCAAATAATCTACCGACAAACCCACCGGTATAAATGCTGGTTCCTGTTATATCAGCGTTTACATAGCTTTGGTATATTTCAATATCCCTGGAAGAACCAATGAATCCCCCCACATCTTCTTGACCACTCACAGATCCAGTAAAAACAGAATTCGAAATTGTAGACTTGCCGCTAAGTTGAGCTAAAAATCCACCTGCAAAATCCCCAGTTGTTGAAACAGAAACATTAACTTCGCAATTGGAAATGTCTGCTTCACTAGCATAACCCCCAATCCCACCGACACTTGCAAGTGTTGCAACAACTTCACCAGAGAAATCACAATTGGAAAGAGTTACACCAGCATTATCGCCTTGTCCAAATAACAAACCGATATGCCCTCTCCCCTGAACCCTTGTATGCTCACCTTCAATTGAAAAGTTTTGAAATACTGCGCCATCAACCGCTCGGAATAAGCCGATAGTTGTTGTAGAACCAACACCTTCAATCACTAGATTGAGAATCTTAAAGTCATTACCTTCAAAGATTGCTGTAAAAGGCGCGTTGGTGTCTCCGATGGGTTGCCAACCCTCTGCAATACTCGTTGATTCCCAATAGTCATCATTGGTATCAACAACGCCATCACCATTAGTATCAAAATCTAAGTCAGTGGTTAATTCAAAACCGATACAACCCGTGTTAGGGCAACCAGTGCTCGAACCATAAAGCGCTGTACCATCAAGATGATTGCGGATTTCATTTAAATCATCCAAATCATTAATTTCGATCAGACCATCGTCGTCCAGGTCATAATCAGAACGGCCACTTTCGGCCGATAGCGTTGGGCTAATTAAAAGACTGACCAAAGCCAGGTTAAGCAATACAACCAATTGACTTAACTGACGGACTTTAAGAATAAAGAGATTGAACTGCATATTTTTGCTTATCCTTTTTCACCTATCTACTGCGGGTGATAGCAATTTCATTTAACAATGAGGTTCGCAAAGCTAAATTTATGCCAACAATTAAAACATTTATATTTCAATAGGTTAGCAATCTATAAGCAATATTTTTACGGTAATTGCTTATAAGAAAGCTTTATAAGCAATAAGTTGAAATTGAGAATTCTTATAAGGGGTTTGAAAGGGGAGTTGTTTCTCTCGTCATCTCGACCGTAGTGGACGACTGCATGGATGCAGGAGGTAGAGTAATTCAGTGGTCCGGCACACCGGAGCAATTACCGAGAGATCTCCCACAGACATGTTCCAGCTTAACCTCTCATCAAAATTTGAAATAAGAAAGGCTCACTGCTTTGAAAACTACAATGGGGTGAGCTTGTCGATACCTTTAGGAGATCTCTCCACGTTGGTCGAGATGACGGTGCTTTCTAATTGATTCAAAAATGCGAGTAAATCCCTCCGTAAAAATAAAATCAAATTCATTTAATACGGAGGATAATTTTTTTCTCTAACGACAGTTAAACTTTGCTCTGTAAAACTTTTGTCCGTTTACGTGCAAGAAACATCAACGCTAACCACAACCAAGAAAGTGAACCACCACCAGAAGAAGTACTCTGCTCTTCCTCATCTTCGACTTTAACGTCATTGTCAGTAATAGTTACCGTGGCATTGCTTTCATCCAAAATGGTGGTGTTAACAGGATTGTGTAATACGACATTAAAAGTTTCATCGCTTTCATCCTGTGTATCATCGGTAATATTAATCTGAATTTGTTTTTGAACTTCACCATCGGCAAAGTACAAACTTCCTTCTGCAACATTAAAGTCTTCACCATTAACCGCGCTACCGTTATTAATTTGATAATCAACACTAATATCGCCATAACTGCCATCGACTCTCACCACAGTAATAGTTAATTGATCGAATGATTCATTGATAGTGTACTGAGTTCCACTAAACCGAACATTACCGCCTTCTGGAACTAATTCGTTTTCTCGAATGGTGACAACTGACTCACTTACTGATCCGATGCTGGCGTCACCATCTAAGTTAGCTAAACCCAAGGTAAAATATTCATCGCCTTCATAGTCCCTGTCATCAAAGATAACAATGGATACCGATTGACTCACTTCGCCATCCGGGAATGTCAAACTGGAATTCGCAATACGGTAATCAATACCATGAGTGGCATCACCGGATATCACCGATAAATCAGCACTGACTTCCCCGACACTGCCAAGTGTTCGAGTGACAGTGACAATTAAGTCAGTCGCATCTTCATCCGCTTGATAAGCAACGCCACTAAATTGAATAATGCCGGCCGAAGGTATTGGTTCGTCTTCATTGATAATCACCTTGGCCACTATTTGATTAGCCAGCTCAGTTCCCGCAACATTGGTCAATTGCAAATCGAAACTTTCGTTGCCTTCATATTCAGAGTCGTCAATTAAACTCACACTGATAGTTTGACTGATTTCACCGTCTGCAAAGCTCACTGTTTGATTAACAATTTGATAATCTTCTGCGGCGGTGGCCGAATCATTTTGCGAAACGACATCCACACTCACCTCACCTAAGCTACCACCTTCTCGAATAACAGTTACCAGCAACGAGTGATCATTTTCATTGACCTGGTAACTATCAAACTCAAAGGATAAAACACCGGCTGCCGGTACAGGGTCATTGTCTAAAATGGTCACCTTGATTACTGAAGTGCCCAAGGTGGCACCACCAGTAATATTGGATAATGCTAATTCAAAAACTTCATCTGATTCATAAAGCTCATCGTCAACCAAATCAATCGTGATATCTTTTTCCAGTTCTCCATCAGCAAAGATTAAAGTCTGACTAGTTGCTAAATAGTCACTCACCGAATGTGCACTAGAATCTCGCGTGGCATAGGCAACAGAAACTTCACCACTGCTACCGCCTTCACGAAGAATTTTGATGGTTACCGTACCATCATTTTCATCAACAATCGCACTATCAAATTCAAATCCAATTTCACCAGCAGCTGGCACTGGGTCGTCTTCTTGAATGGTAACTATCGCGATCGAGTCCAAGCCGATCGAAGACTCGCCCACACTTTGTAAATTACTTAGATTAAGCGTAAATGATTCATCACCTTCGTAAGTTGAGTCATCAACAATGTTAACCCAAATAGATTGTTCGGTTTCACCGTTTGCAAATGCTAAGGTAGCTGCCGCAAATTCATAATCATTAGTTGCGGTCGCAGAGCTATCTGGATTACTCCCGTCTTGCATTGCATAGTCAATGGTCAACTCTCCATAATCGCCATTGCTACGGATTACTTTTACTTCAACAGATAAACCATTCTCAGCAACAACATAATCAGTCAGTTCAAAATTAACATCACCGGAATAAGGATAAGGGGTGTCATCACTGTTATCGCCGATACCATCTCCATCAGAATCCTGCCATTCGGTTCCATCTAATGGGAATTCATCTTCGTCATCTGCAACACCATCATTATCGTCATCAGTGTCTTGATTATTACCTATGCCGTCACCGTCAGTATCAAGCCATTCATTTTCATCAAATGGGAACGCATCTTCGTCATCTGAAACACCATCATTATCGTCATCAGTATCTGCATTATTACCGATACCATCACCGTCAGAATCTTCCCATTCATTTTCATCATAAGGGAATGCGTCTTCTCTATCGTCGATACCATCATTGTCGTCGTCCGGATCAACAGAATCTCCGATGCCGTCACCGTCCCAATCAGTATCCTGAATCTCAATTTCTCGGATGACAGTCGTTGCTGAATTTCCTGCAGCATCGCTAACGTCATAACTTAAGATATAGGTCCCAATGGTATTAGTATCTATCGCACCGCTGATCACAATATCAGCAGAGATATCGCCATCGTTGTTATCGGTCGCAATAGCTCCCTGCTCTACGTAACTATTGCCAACGGTCAGCAACATCGTAGCGTCACCATTGAGGGTAATTTCCGGCGCGGTTTGATCGGTTACATTGATAATCCTAGTGACTGATGTGGCCGCATTATTCGCAGCGTCTACAACGTCATAAGTTAAGGTATAACTGCCGACAATATGGGTATCCACGCTACCACTCACAGTGATTACACTGCTTAAATCACCGTCAACATTATCGCTGGCGTTGGCCCCATCATCGATGTAGCTGGAACCTTGCGCAATCGTGATTTCTGCATCGCCAATTAAAGTAATCACCGGTGCAGTTTGGTCAGTTACAGTGACAATTCGTTCAACTTCCACTGCACCATTATTCGCAGCATCGCTCACATTAAATGCTAATCGATAGCTACCTAATTGACTGGTATCAACTGTACCAGTCATCACAATTTGTGCCGTTAAATCGCCGTCGACATTATCATTGGCACTAGCTCCTGCATCGACATAATTGTCGCCTTGGGCGATAATCAAGGCGGCATCACCAGACAAGGTAATAACAGGCGCAGTTTGGTCAGTGACCGTCACCGTCGCCTGGGCGACTCCCGTGTTGCCGGATAAGTCAGTTGCACTAAATGTGACAGTGGTAATCCCCAATGGAAACACAGTAGGGGCATCATGAGTTACCGCCAAATCACCGTCAACTAGATCGTTAGCTGTGGCGCCCGAGAGGAAATTCGCGATTGTAGTTTCAGAATCTGGAGTGCCGTTAGCATCAACCGCAGCCACAGTAATATTCGCAGGAACGGTGACCACCGGCGCGTCATTGTCTTGCACGGTTACTTGACGAGTTAACGCAGTCGCGGCATTACCGGAGGCGTCACTAATTCGATAAGTCAGAATGTAAATTCCCAGGCTACTTGTATCAACACTGCCATTAATATTCACTTGGTGACTAATATCACCGTCCACATTATCGTTAGCAGTTACGCCTTGTTCTGTATAAGTATCCCCGACAGATAATGTAATCGCACTGTCACCATTTAAGGTCATCACTGGAGCCGTTTGATCAGCAATAGTCACTGTCGCTTGTGACTGTCCGGTATTGCCTGAACTATCAGTTGCACTAAAAGTCACCGTGGTGACGCCTAATGGAAAAATGCTGGGCGCATCATGGGTCGGCGTTAAGGCGCCATCCACATCATCGTTAGCGGAGGCTGCGGCTAAGAAAGTTTGGATGTCTGTGTCTGTTGCCGGTGTTCCGTTAGCATCGACTGCCGCAACAGTAATACTGGTTGGTGCAGAAACAACTGGTGCAAACGCATCTTGTACACTCACCGAACGAGTCACTTCCACAGCATTATTGCCGGCGGCATCGGCGACATTGTAGCGTAAGGTATAAACGCCTAGATTAGTCGTATCAACGCTACCACTTTCCACAATATTAACCGTGATATCACCATCCACATTATCGCTCGCAGTAGCACCGGCATCAGTATAGGTATCACCAATATTGACGGTAACAGAAGCATCGCCGGTTAAACTAATTACTGGTGCAGTTTGATCAGTCACGGTGATAGTTGATTGCGCGCTACCAATATTTCCTGCCGCATCGGTTGCGCTAAAAGTGACAGTGGTTGTGCCTAACGGAAAAATACTTGGCGCATCATTGTTGACCGTCGCAATCACTCCATCGTTAACATCGGAAGCAGTTGCTGAGGCTAAAAATAAAGTGATATCAGTATCTGTTTTAGCGGTGCCATTTGCATCGGTAGCGGCAACAGTTAAAGCCGCGGGCGGTGTTACGACCGGTGCCGTTTGATCTGTAACCGTTACTGTTCGAGTGACTTCAACTGCGGCATTTCCAGCTGCATCAGTAACATTGTAAGTGATGGTGTAACTACCCACGATATTGGTGTTTACTGGATTCACCGTGACAATTGAACTGGTAATATCGCCGTCGTTATTATCACTGGCAGTTGCACCTTGATCGCTGTAAACATCACCTTGCGCGAGAGTAACCGAGGCATCGCCGGTTAAGGAAATCACTGGCACAGTTTGGTCCGTCACATTGACGGTTCGTGTTACTTGAGCCGCGGCATTTCCGGCAGCATCGGAGACATTATAAGTAATCGTATAACTTCCGACTGTGCTGGTATCTACCGGATTAACTGTGACGATGGAACTCGAAATATCGCCATCGTTATTATCGATAGCGGTGGCACCTGCGTCCGAATAAATTGAATCTTGGGCGATGGTGAGACTGCTATTTCCAATGAGAGAAATTACTGGAATCGTTTGGTCTGCAACATTAACAGTTCGGGTTACTTGAGCCGCCGCATTTCCAGCTGCATCGGAAACGTTATAGGTCACGGTATAACTACCGACGGTACTGGTATCCACCGGATTAACTGTGACGATTGAACTAGAAATATCGCCATCATTATTATCACTGGCGGTAGCACCGGCATCGGTATAAGTTGAACCTTGCGCGATGGTAAGACTGCTATTACCGATAAGAGAAATCACAGGATTCGTTTGGTCTGTGACGTTGACTGTGCGAGTCACTTGAGTCGCCGCATTTCCGGCGGCATCAGACACATTATAAGTCACCGTATAGCTGCCAACGGTATTGGTGTCCACCGGATTAACCGTCACAATGGAACTGCTGATATCGCCGTCCACGTTATCGGAAGCCGTCGCTCCAGCATCACTATAATTGCTGCCTTGGGCAATAGTAATCGACGCATTGCCCTGTAAGACAATCACCGGCGCTGTCGCATCTAACACGCTAAAGCTTTGCACCACATCAGTCGCAGCGGAATAATTGGTATCGCCGTTTTGCGACGCAGTGATACTGCAAGTTCCCACATTTAACAAACTCACACTTGTACTAGAAACACTACAGACTGCCGCTGTACTCGATGCAAAACTCACGGTTAAACCAGAGCTACTTGAAGCACTTAAATTAAAATCTGCATCACCTAAATTTTTATTTGCCAGCGCTGCAAAAGTAATATTTTGGCTAGCCTTATTGACGCTAAAACTTTGCGCAACATTGGTTGCTGCCAAGTAGTTAGTATCACCCGCTTGTGATGCTGTAATTGAACAACTACCACTCGCAACAATAGAAACAGTTGAGCCACTAACAGTACAAACCGCTGTGGTTGAAGAAGTAAAACTCACGGTTAATCCAGAAGAAGCTGTTGCGCTAATGGCAAAGTCGGCATCGCCATAAGTTTTATCGGCAAGACTATTAAAGGTAATGGTTTGACTAGCTTGAGTCACACTAAAACTTTGCGTGACATCATCGGCAGCCAGGTAATCTGAGTCACCCGATTGGGATGCAGTAATTGAACAAGTGCCCAAACTAATTAAAGAAACGAAACTGCCGCTGACGGTACAAACTGATGTGGTCGTCGAAGTGTAAGAAACAGTTAGACCAGAACTCGCTGAGGCGGAAAGTGTTAGCGAGTCACCATATTCTTGATTGCTAATGGAATTAAAACTAATAATTTGTTTTAAAATTGTAGTCAGCGTGACATCGTTACCGTCTCCACCTTGGTAACTAATTGTTAAAACATAACCGCTTTGATCAACTTGTCCACCTTCAGCCAAACCGTTAAAAATGCCACTCACACTATCAGCAGCATCATTATCAATTACTGTGAAAGTATCGCCGGCATTTGCTGTATAGTTAGTGGTATCGATATCTAAAGTCGCCGAGCCCAAACTAACGCTGCCTGTAATATCAAGTTGATCGTATTCACTACAAGCAGTACTGCCTTCGATTTCAATTTCTAACGAACCGCCGCTGCTTAAGGATAAATTCCCCGCGGCAATACATCCAGGACTAGAACCCGGCGCAATAGCACCGCCAGATTGTAAATTGACAGTACCACCGCTAACGGTGCCACTGCCTTTTAATTTACCGCCGCTTTGAATATTTAAATTACCGGCGAGCGCAGAATGGCAACCAATAAAGCCAACCAAAAAAATAATTTTTTTCAGAGAATTTAAAAACTTTTTATTCAGGCTAAGACATCTCATTATTTAAGTCCCACCTGGTTTGCTAACTGCTCAATTTCTGCTTCGAGTTGCGCAATTTCTTCGTCAATTTCTACGCTTTCTGCATCGAGTTGTTGTAGTGCTTGAATTAGTAAAGGGGTGACTTCAACATAGTTAACCGATTTAATTCCTTGGTCATTTTCAGTCACTAATTCAGGTAAAACTGCTTCAACTTCCTGAGCGATAAATCCATAATGCTCACGATCATCGCGATGCAATTCTTCTTTCCATCGATACTTTACGCCTCGCAATAATGAAACTAATTGCAAGCCATTTTCGATTGGTGTGACCGCTGTTTTTAAACGGGCATCGGAAGCTAAAGTGAGATCGCCGCTAATAGTTAAATCACCATTGTTGGCTAAAGTAAGTGCAGCTATGTAACTACCACTAGCGTCGTTGTTAAAAGTAAGATCGCCGTTATCTGCAGCGCTGATTTGCCAGCTGTCGCCAGCGTCTTCGCCATTGTCGGCAGTTAATGTCCAGGTGGCTGCGCTGTCGATATCACCTAAAGTTGTGAAGGTTTTTGCGATGGAGTCTGCAAATCGATAGCTGCTACTGCCAAGAGCGGTTTGTCCATCACTGCCAGGATTCCAGGCAACAGTACTATCATTACCGAAAACAACCGTATTATCAGCGTGGCTAACAGCACCATAACCGATGACAACAGCGTTTGAATGACTTACAGATGAGTTGGCACCGATGACTATTGAACCATTATTAGCAGTCGAAGTTGCTTTAGCGCCATAACCGATCACGATACTATCATTGACTTCTGCTACTGCTCTAGCACCCATCACAGTTACACGACTTATATCAAGATTGGAGGCTGATGGCATTCCCGTATCTGTACCGCGATCTCCTAGAAACCCGGTTTCAATATTTTCATCAGTATCGGTCCACTCTGCAAAGTCCGCGAATGCCCCTAAAACCACATTGTCTGACCCGGTTCGATTTGTCGAGCCCGCGCCGACTCCAAGGTAAGTGTTCCGGCTTGCCGAATCAGAAGTTCCGGTCCTGCCGTTTTCTCTTCCAGCCAAGGTTCCTACAAAGGTGTTGAAGTGTCCACTCTCGGTATTTTCTCCTGCGCGCGCTCCCACCATGGTATTGAAGTTACTTAAATCAGCATCGGCCCCTGCCTGTTTTCCAATAAAAGTATTTCGGATACCTGCTCCTAGTTCTTCACCTGCCTCCATACCAAAGGCAGTGTTCCCCCAGCCATCATGACTATCAGCAGCAAAACCTCGCAAAGCATTAAAACCCAGCGCAGTATTTCGATAGCCTGACTGATTGTTTCTACCCGCATCCTCTCCAAAAAAGGAATTGTCATCACCAGTTGTGTTGTCCTCACCAGACTCTTCACCAATAAAAGTATTGCGCGAGCCTGTAGTATTGGCATAACCAGATTTTGTACCAAAGAAAGAATTATCTTCTCCCGTCGAATTGTTGTAACCGGCCTGAGTTCCGACAAAGCTATTACGAACACCGGTGGTGTTGCTATAACCACTTTGATAACCAACAAACACATTTTCGTCGACCTGATTGTTATAACCGGCCTGATTGCCAACTAAGGTATTTCCACTTTGAGTCGTTGTATTACGACCGGCATCAACCCCGATTAAAGTATTTTTGTCTCCAGTTGTTATTGTGGCATTAGAATTAAGCTCAGTATTATCTGCAGCGACATTAAGCGACAGGCATATTAAACTTGTAGCCAACCAGTATGGTTTATTAAAGTTCATACTTCTCCCCCTTAATTTCGCTTGATGACTAGTGCAGCTTCTATGGCATCTAATCTTTCGTCGAGCGAATCTAATTGTTGCTGCTGCTGATTTTGTTTAACATTCAATTCACCGCCGGCTTGTGCCAGTACCGGTAAAAGCGCCACATAATTGATAGACTTCATGCCGTCGCTTCTGGTCGAAACAGTTTCCGGTAAAATAGTTTCGACTTCTTGAGCAATTAAACCTGAGTGCTGTCGTTCATCACGGAAGGTTTGTGGACGCCAGATATAACTCACTGGACGTAATTGGTTGATCAAGTTTCGAGCGTCGTCAATTGGAACAATATTTTTTTTGAAGTTGGCGTCGGAAAGTACATTGACGTCGCCGGTGACAGTTAGCCCACCGTCATTGCGTAAGCTAATTAAAGTTGATTGACTGCCGCTAATATCATTATTGAAAGAAAAATTGCCATTATCTGCAACGACAACTTGCCAACTATCACCGGCATCCGACGCAGCATCTGCAGCAATAGTTAATGCGGCTGAACTGCCACTATCAGCGATAGTAGTAAGCGACTGACTGAACAAATTAGTAAAGCGATAGTCAGTGCGCCCTAATGTAGTCACTCCATCGGCATGGGGATGCCAACCGGTAGTGCTGTTATTGCCTATCACTGCGATATTATCGCCATGACTAGAAGCGCCATAACCTATGACAATTGATTTCGTATGAGTCGCGTTAGCTCCAGCACCAATAACAACACTGCCTGTGCCTGACGCATTAACGTTATAGCCAACTGCTAAGGCAAAATCAGCGCTAATATTTCCATAGGAACCTATCAAGGTTCCATTGCTAATGTTTGAACTTGATGGTGTCAATCCGGTCGCCGTGCCACTAGCAGATTTAAAAATCGTTTCGACCTGTGCTTCAGTTAATTGGCTCCAATCGGTAAAATCTGCGAAAGCACCAATAACAACATTGCCATCACCTGTTTGATTATTGGCGCCTGCTGCTGCACCAAAAAATGTGTTACTTTTCGCACCACTGGCAGACTCCAAACCCGACAATGTTCCCACCATTGTGCTAGCTTCTTCGCTTGTCGGATAGCTATTGTCTTGTACATTTTCTCCAGCACGAGCACCGACTAAAGTATTGTAGGTACCGTCTCCCAAAAAATATCCCGCTCCTTCACCTACAGCAACATTTCCTTCGCTGCTGCCAATGCCATACGCAGCCCGAAAACCGAAGGCAACTGTCTCAGTCGGTAACGCGTCTGAAACATTTCCATAAAGTGACTCACTACCAATGGCCACATTGAAATTCCCGGAAATGTTATACGCAGCTCGATATCCTAAGAAGCTGTTGTAAGGAGAGGCATTAGTTCCATCATTAGCGTAACCGGCACTACTTCCAGCTATCGCGAGACCGCGTTGGTTTGAAGCATTTTGGCCGGCTTCAAAACCGAAAAGAGTGTTGTAGCTATTTGTATTATTGAGTCCGGCACGTGTACCAATAGCGGTTATTCCGTATATCGATTGATCTTGAGAAGCTGCCTGGTATCCAAAAATTACCCCCTCACCAGAATATAATACGGCTTGCCCAGCCTCTGCTCCAACAAAGACATTCTCACTTCGAGTACCAATTGATGCGCCGGCACTTTCACCAAGTAACACATTATGATCTCCGGCGGTAATCGAAGCACCGGCATTTGTACCATAGAGGGTATTTTCTGCAGCCACCTCAAAAGTCAGTGCTGAAATTATTAACAAACCAGCGGCAAAACCTCTCGGCAACACATGAAGTTCTCGTTTTGAGACAAGTGATTTCATCCCTGCTCTCCTCTTTGCGAAGAGACTTTCGATGTCTGTAATTCAAAAAACCGCTGAAGTTTCAATCTCCTTGCTTTGAGTTGTTCCAACTGTGCGCGACGGGATTTATTTTGCTCCGCAAGTTCTTTTAATGACTCGACCAAAAAGGGGACCAGGGCAATGTAGTTGACAGTTTTACGACCACTTTTTTCTGTTTTAACGATATTAGGAAAAATGGATTCTACTTGCTGTGCAATTAAGCCTAAATGTTTCGAAGTGCTGTCACTTTCTTTAATAAAATCATAATGCACAGCTGATAACCGAGAGGTTGCTGACAAAGCCTTATCAATCGGATTAACTTTCTTTTTTAAGCGTGCATCTGAATTTAGGTAAAGGACGCCAGCAATTGTTAAATCGCCACTTTTGTTGATACTCAAAGTGTTTGACTGACTACCACTGATGTTGTTGCTGATATTGAATTGGCCATCATCTACTGCAGAAATTTGCCAAGTATCTCCATTATCCTCAGCAGCATCAGCGCTAATTACCCAACTGACAGTATCATCGGTATCAGCTACACTCACAATATTAGCGCTAATCAGGCCGCTAAAACGATAATCACTATTGCCTAAACTGACCGTGGCATCACTCGCGGCATCCCAACTTAGTGTGTCACTATCACCTAACAATAAGGAGTTGGAATAGATACTCGTACTGCCCAAACCAATGTTGATAGATTGATCATCAGAAACAACTCCCCCAAGCGAAATGGCTCCCGCAGCTTTTGCATCGGTATATTGACCTAATGCTATCCCCTCATCCCGCGTAACTTCAGCACCAATCCCAACTCCAACCGCCTTAAAAATTTCACTTTCTGACGCATCTGCACCTGTCCCAATAAATAAATTATCTGCTCCTGTCTTATTATCATAAGCAGCGAACGCACCTAAGGCCGTATTACGGTTCGCACTATTAGCACTCGAGCTCCGGTCATTTGTCCATCCAGCCTGAGCCCCAACAAAAGTGTTATAATCTGTATCAGCAAGGCTAGCTCCTGCTTTAACCCCAACAAGTGTATTGAAGTTACCTGCTGTTATGAAATTAATATTAGAACCAAGCAGTGTATTGTGAACACCGCTTGTAAGATAATGTGCAGCGTCATACCCTATTACAGAATTACCATAACCTGTTACTTTCGACCCATTTGCAGCCCCCCGCAACGCACTGTAACCAACAGCAGTATTATCGTTTCCATCGGTAAGGCCTGCCCCAGCAGTATAACCAAATGCTGTATTGTTACTCCCAGCCGTATTGTCTTCTCCTGACCTATAACCAAAAAAAGTATTGTCTGAACCTGTAGTGTTAGCTAAGCCCGATTCATAACCAAAAAAAGTATTGTCCGAGCCACTGGTACCGCTTGTACAGTTTGCTAATCCTGTCTGAAAACCTGCAAAGGTGTTATCGGAACAAGCTACATTGACTAACCCAGATTGGTGGCCCAGAAAAACATTATCGCTGCCACTCGTGTTTGCCATACCTGCTTGAGCCCCGATAAAGGTATTGTTATCTGAGGTAACAATAGATTTTCCAGCACTTTCTCCAATCAAGGTGTTGCCTTCGGCACTTGTACTCAAATTTGCACCGGCATCAGTTCCCAAAGTCGTGTTGTCAGCAAAAACAAATCCACTCGTTGTCGCCATCAACAAAGCCATCGACAAACGCCGCGGCGAAAACTTATTTTCACTATTCATATGAGCCACCCGCTACAGTGGTAATTGCTCGACAACATAAACTTTGCCCTCTAAACACTCTTTTCTCTCGAAAAATTTTGACAAGATCGATTGGTATAAGCGATTGATTTCAATGAGTTCGAATATTGCGATATATATGCCAACTTTAATTTTTATTGACTAAACAATTAGTTAGATAAAAATTGATGTCGTGATAGGAATTTCTATAAGAAAAAGACTGCTCTATAAGCGCTGATTGCTTAGATAGCTTGGCTTAGCAGAAAAATTTGATGGCAGTCCGGCCGTGATCAGCAGATATCAGGAATGGCTCGAAGATAAGTTGGGCGTTAACACCCGCTAATGAACTTGTAGTCTTAGTGAGCAGCTACGGTATAGTAAGTCCAACGTCGTTGCCCTTGTTTGTTTAACAAACCTTCTTTATGGAGTTTTTTTAATAGATAAGAAGCGCGACTATGATCAACTTCCAGGACTTGTTGCGCAATCGTATTATCAATTTTTCCATGGGTTTTGGCATACTCGATAATTAAATTTTCTTGAGAATTAGCTTTAAGGTGTTTCCAGTTAACCGATTCTGACGTTTGAATTGATGCGTCTTCAACTTGCTCTTGCGCTAAATCGACATCACTCTCCGCTCCAGAGACACTATTCTCTCCAGCCAGACTTTGTCGCGGCTCTTCCATAAAATGTAAGTGCCTTTCAGTGATCATTTGGCCCCGACTAGCGATCAGCGCATATTCAATAAGATTCTTAAGCTCTCGTACATTTCCTGGAAAATGATATCGACCGATTGCACTTAGCGCTTGCGGTGAAATCTCAGGTTGTTCCCGCCCCATTTGCTCACCAAGCAACACTAAAAAATGCTCCGCTAATAATTCGATATCACCCTGTCTCTCTCTTAACGGCGGCAAGGAAACTTGATAGCCAGCTAATCGGAAAAACAGATCTTGTCGGAACTCTTTAGTTTGCAGTTTGCTGCGCAAATCCAAATTGGTTGCGGCAATCACTCTGACATCAACCTTACGGCTTTGCCGGCCGCCGATTGGCGTCACCAAACCATCTTCTAAAACCCGTAATAACTTAGCTTGCAGCGACAAAGGCATATCGCCAATTTCGTCTAGAAATAACGTTCCGCCATCCGCTTGCACAAAATAGCCGCTTCTATCTGTCGTCGCACCGGTATAGGCGCCTTTGGTGTGACCAAATAATTCTGCATCGGCAAGTTCCGCTGGTATTGCGGAACAATTGACCGCCACAAAAGGTTTGTTACTTCGGGCACTGCCATAGTGAATAGCGCGTGAAATCAACTCTTTGCCCGTGCCGCTTTCCCCTAATACCAATACATTCGTTTTTGGCGCGGCCTGCAAGTTGCGGACTTCTTCAATCAGCTCTCGTGTTGCCAGGCTTTGGCCAACAAATGCATCTATTTTCCAATGCTCCGCTTCCCTTCGGGTTATTGTCGATAGCCTTTCATCAGCAAGGTTAAGTGCTTGCTCGGCCTGTTTACGTTTGCTGATTTGTTCTTGCAGTTCTGTATTTAACCGCTCTAAAAGCCGGTTCTTTTCCATTAACATTTGCTGCTGATGGCGAATTGTCAGATGCGCCTTGATACGTGCCAAGACTTCTTCTCGCTGTAACGGCTTGATAACGAAATCGATGGCGCCGGCTTTAAAGCCTTCCAGTCGTTTGTCGATGTCGGCAAGCGCACTCATAAAAATGACCGGAGACTGCTCGGTTTTTTTATTCGCTTTTAATTCAGCGCAAACTTGATACCCATTTAGCCCGGGCATCATCACGTCTAGCAATACAATATCCGGCGTTCTTTCGAAGGCGAGAGAAAGCGCTTGCTCGCCATCGGTAGCAACCATAAGTTCCAAACCACTATCAGAAAGATAATTAACCAAGATGTCTAAATTATCCGGCTGATCATCGACGATTAGCACCACGGCAGAAGTAGAATTCTGCGGAATATTCATAGGTTGCCCAGAGTTTATACGCTTATAGTTGCCTCTAGTATAAGCGAAAACGCTTATAAAAACCTATAAGCAGAATCCAATTTGATAAATAAATCGATGAAATATTAATGCTATCTACTTGATTCAAAAGAAAAATAAATTGACACATTCATGAATTAAAATTGGCTTGATAATTGAAGGTTACTCAAGACCAATGATTTAACGATAAAACATGTTTTTGATTACTTATGGAAACAGCTCTTAATAAACCGCAAGGACAGGCCGGCGTCTTGCCAACGGTCTTAGCGGTGGACGACGTTCCAGACAATCTGGATATCTTAGTAGCGCATCTCGAGCAAGAGGAAATCGAGCTGATAGTCGCACTGTCAGGGGAGGAAGGCGTTACCCTGGCCACCCGAATCAAACCGGACTTAATCCTTATGGACGTCATGATGCCGGGCATTGATGGATTTGAAGCCTGCCGACAGCTAAAAGAGAATCCGGAGACGGCTAAAATTCCGCTGATATTCTTGAGCGCCAGAAGCGATGAAAAGTATATAGAACGCGGCTTATCGCTAGGCGCAGTCGACTATATTTACAAGCCGGTATCAGTGCCGCTTTTAAAAGCTCGGTTGAGAAATCACCTGGCGCCAAAGTATTGAAGTCGAAGTACTTAGGTCGAAGTACTGAAGTCAAATTACTGAAGCGAAAATACTGAAACGAAACAACCGAAGCAATGGGCGAGAGGAAACGCGTGACTGAACACATACGACTAAAAGTTTGTTTCTTTCCGCTTTAGGCATTACTCTCCGTTTTGATAAACCCAATAATTAATGAGGAATCCATTCGATGCTTGCAGTAATTAAAAAAGCTTCTTTGCTCCTAATGTTGTCAGGGCCTTTTTTTGAGGTAGTTGCCGACGATCTGGAAGACCAGGAAATGGCCAATCTACTGGCTCTGCTTGAAGAAGAAACCGAGTTGGCCACACAAAGTAAAATGAACGCCGATTATGTACCCGGTATGGTGACCATACTCCATGGTAAAAGGCTACAATCATACGGTGTTTCCACTGTTATGGATGCACTGAACCAAGTTGCCGGCTTTTACTCTTCAGTTAACAATGTGGGCGACCCTGTCGCTATAGTACGTGGCGTTGGCACCAGCTTAAATGCTAGCAACATAAAAATATTGATCAACGGTGTAGCGGTCAATCGACCGGTAGATGCCTCTGCCGATTGGGCATTGCGCCTTCCCATCAACCAGGTGGATCGCATCGAAATTATTCGCGGCCCAGGCTCTGCGCTCTACGGCGAATATGCCTTCTCAGGCGTGGTCAATATCATCACCCGAGAAGATAACGGTGTCGGATTAAAACTGGGCAGCTATCAATCTAAACAGGGGGACGTTCTTTACCACCGAACCTTTAATACAGGAGCACAGTTGTCAGTTAACCTTTCCGTCTGGGATCGCGATAACAGCGGGTTAACAACCAATGAAGATAGTTTCGCCGCCCGTGGTCTCGGTCATTCTCCTGGATTCATTTACGATCACGAACAAGGGCAAGTGTTATTTGCTGCTGCCAGTCATCACGGGTACGAGGTGCAGTTACAACTGGCTGATGTCGAACGAGGTGGGTGGTATGGAGACACGGCAGTCTTGCCAATGGATCTTGAACCACGTGAAGAAAAAGTTTCCATGTTTCAAGTCAAAAAAGAATGGGAAATTAACAACGATCTGCAACTTGCCGCGTCGCTGAGTAATTTACAAACCGATTTCAAGTTTGCGACTATTCTACCAATCCCTGCAGGTATCGATCCCCCAGGTCCGCCGCCACCAATTGTCATCGAACGATTTCGCCAGGGCGGCAACGCAGACACCACCAATCGTTTCGGTCTCAATCTTCATTGGTCTGCTTCTGATCAGCATAAGCTGTTTGTTGAACTGAACCATGTGCGCAACAAAGTAGACTCTGCCTTTGACCTTTTATACGCATTGGGTGAACCACCGGTTATCAATCCACCCGATAGAACTAACGTGATAGCCGGCTCAACACGTCGAATAACCAGTGTTACCTTACAAGATCAATGGCAAGTCAATGAACAACTAGAACTAACGTTGGGCGCGCGTTACGACGATTACAACGACTGGGGCAGTAATACTTCACCTCGACTCGCAGCAGTTTGGCGGGTTAAAGACAATCATATTTTCAAAGCTCAATACGCTGAAGCTTTTCGTCCACCGACAATGGAGGAACTCTATCCGGGTCCAAGAACTTTCCCCGGTGCAGAAAACACCAGTCTGGATCAGGAAAGTTTGCGCTCCAGTGAGTTAGCGTATATTTATCGCAACGCATTTTTTAGTTTCCATGCCACTTTATTTGATACCAAAGTAGAAGACTTAATTGAGTTTGTTATTCAACCACCTGGTCCCCCTGTTTGGTTAAACCGAGGTGAAATTGATACCATGGGACTGGAACTGGAGTGGCGACAAAAATTTGAGCGCCACTGGGACTGGTTTGCTAATTTGTCCTACGTGGACGCCGAGGACCGCCTGGATTTGGATGGAAAAATGACTGGCTCTGTCAATTGGCTACTCAACCTGGGAGTGGATTGGCAGGCAACCGCAGACACGCGCCACGCTTTACGACTTCATTATGTTGGTGAACAAGAAGGTTGGGATGTAACCCGTACTCCGTCTGCCGATCATTTTGATGCCTATAACACATTGGACTACACTCTTTCGGTTGAAAACTTGTTTAATGTTGCTCAACTAGGACTCGCTGTCAGCATCAACAATTTAGCCGACAACCACTACGACACAGTCCCCAACCCAGCATTTTATCCCCAGGGATTATCGCAGGGAGAGCGCACAGGCTGGCTGCAATTAACTTATCAGTATTAGTGCGGTGATTATTTAAAAGGATGATTGTTCGCCCCCATGAAACTTGGACGAGGTAAAACTAAAACATTTGCGCTACAACAATTCTTGTTGCTAATGCTGATGTTGTTGGCCGGCAATGGTTTGTCGCAGGCAGATAGTTTTACCGAACGACGTGCTCATGTGGGGCTCAAATTATTTCGCACACTGGTATCGGCAGATCTTGAGATAAATAATAAATCCAACGCTCAAGGCGTTTTACCCATCACCCTGCTCTATGCAAACAAGGACGAACAGGCTAAAGAATACCAACAAAGTTTGCAGCAAAGTTTTAAAGCAGTAAAAAAGATCCCCACGGAAATCGAAACACTCTCAGCAGTTCAAATGCTAAATAACGCGGAGTTCAAAACCGCCGCTATTTTTATTGCGCAGCCTCTAAGTAAGTCCGAACTAAATAAAGTCATTCAATACGGAATCAAACACCGAATTATTATTTTTTCCCCTTTCGAAGGAGATGTCGAGCAAGGCGTTCTGGGTGGGCTATCTGTTCAGGCAACGGTTCGCCCGCTTATCAATAAACACACTCTAAACAAGAGCCAACTTTCCATTAAACCTTTTTATCTTAAAGTGGCCAAATATTATGAGTAGATTCGCCTTGATAAAAATGCTTAGACGCAAGGGCGAACTGCACGGCCAGCTCATTATCAGTGCTATTTTTATAAGCCTTATCCTCATCCTTTTATGGTCGCTAGACAGGTACTGGCAAAACACGCTTAAACCCCGTCTCTACCTGGCAGCCGAAACTCAAGCTAAAGTTTTGGCCGAATCACAAGCTACAGCGTTAACCGACGCACTCGAACGCGCAGAACCGGAGCGGTTAAAATCGTATCTGCTCGAAACTGTTGAGGAAATGTTAATCGTTGAAGATCCCGCTATCGGCGAACGTTTTATTCGCAATTTGCAGCTGCAGCTCGACTACACATCGATTTCAGTCCCTCCAGATTCGTTGGATCTGAATGAAGGTATCGGACCATGCGATCAGTGTTTTAACGTCGAGGTCCCACTCATAAATCATCAAGGCGAAATTCTGGGAATAGCCACACTCTCCATTAGTGACGGTTACTTTCGTACACTGAGTCAAGAGATGAAATCGAAACTCTTTGCCGAGTCAGGATTAGTTTTTGGATTACTCGCAGCAGTGTGGTTAGTCATGATGATAATGTTTCACCGTTTGCACATTGCAAAGCAAATCCTGGAAGCATCCGACCAGGCGAAAACCCGTTTTATGGCTAATGTAACCCACGAACTTCGCACTCCCTTGAACGCGATTCTCGGGTACACTCAGTTATACAAACGAGATCTGGAAATGATGAATAATTATGGCCAGGGCATCAAGGCGATCGATAGAAGTGCCGATCACTTGCTACTAATGATCAACGACATCCTTGAGTTTTCACGAGCCAATGAAGAAAACCTGACACTTCATCCTGTAGAAGTCGATTTACATAGCTTTTTAAAAACCATGGTCGAAATGACGCAAATAAGTACTCAGATTAAAAACCTGCCTTTCGAATATAATTTTGATAAAGATTTGCCTTCAATAGTGAAAATAGATGATAAAAGGTTACGCCAGGTTTTGTTAAATCTTCTGAGCAATGCGGTTAAATTTACCAATTCAGGACATGTATCATTTTCAGTTAGGTTAAAATCCATTAAGTCAGATATTTGCCGCCTCAAATTTGAAATAGAAGACACCGGAATCGGTATTGAAAAATCACAACTGCAATCTATTTTCATACCCTTTCAGCAACTTGACAATGCAATAACGCGCGCGGAGGGTACAGGTCTGGGCCTTACAATTAGCCAAAGACTCGTAAAACTGATGGGTTCAAAACTACAACTAAAAAGTGAACCTAAAAAAGGTAGCAAATTTTGGTTTGAGTTAAATATACCGGTAATTGGAAAAGAAAATATTAATTCTGATGATGTGTCAATCTCAGCTACGACAGCTCAACAAAATGAGCCGATTATTCTCCCTCAAAAACATCAACTTGATGCTTTAATTGAGCAGACTAAGCGTCACAACATTCTAGGTATCCGTTCGATTCTGAAAGAACTTGAGCACCAACCAGAGCTTGGCCCGTTTCTTAATAAAACACGCCCATATGTCGAAAAGTACCGGTTTAAAGAACTTTCTGAGTGGTTGGAAAAACACGAAACAAGTTAAACACCTGAGTAGTTCAATCTGCAGAGTAAATGTCGCAACTATAGTTTCATATAAACCATAAACGTAGTGATACGCTATAACGATGCTTAGAAAGAAAAGAAAA
Organism: Aliikangiella coralliicola; assembly: GCF_007004725.1. GTDB lineage: Bacteria > Pseudomonadota > Gammaproteobacteria > Enterobacterales > Kangiellaceae > Aliikangiella > Aliikangiella coralliicola. The sequence goes on from NZ_ML660163.1 coordinate 202,900, forward strand.
GAAAACTTTGGGTTTGCCGCAAAAATGGTGGGCCCTCACAGACTTGAAGTCGTGCGCGACCCCGGGTGGACCAACCGATTATGAGTCGGACCCGACGTAGTATTTGTTTATATGACCAAAGTGTGGCCGCAAATTGATACCATAGTTTGGCCAAGCTGTTTACTATGTGGTTAGACTACGCCCAAGAGCTCAATAACCCTACATCGACACCATATAACAATTCCTGACACGCCTCAAGATAAGCTATTTAAAGGATAGTGATTACCAACTCACGTATTTCTTTTCTGATTGCTACTGTAACTAGTCTCGTGTAGATTTAGCTTTCTGGATTTGAGAAAGTCGAGAAAATCGATCCCTCTTAATTTGCATGTTTCGCTGATACTTAACAAAGCAAGGTATTTTTCTATTCCATTCTTAGTAAAACTACCATCAGCAACTCGTCGATATTGAGCAAACACTTTAATCGCATGCTCTGCATAATTATTGTTCCACGTGACATCATCATAATCTAAAAACGTAAATAGCTTATCTTTATATTTGGTAAACCGATTTTTGTATTTATTTGTTGCTTCTGAACTACCTTCATAGCAACTGACTTTATTCATAAAGTTATCAGCTTTATTTAAATACTTGTGTAGGAAACGCTTACGAAGACCATACTTGTCAACTTTACTAACAATCTCATATAGTAATTTACTAAGCTCAGTAATTAGGCTTTTATAATCGACATCGAAAGGGTGTGCCCTTAAGTCATCGTTCATATCTCTAACTAAGTGTATGAGGCATTTTTGCTGTGGTCCTTTATAAGAGTCATAAGCTGCGTAGAAATCGGACACTAGCACGCCATTAAACTCCGTAAGAACTTCATCAAGTAACTTCTTCTCTCGGGTAGGGGCGAAAATATACAAGACTTCCGTCTGGCTAACAAATACCCAGACATAACCTTTAATTCCCTGCAAATTAATCGAAGTCTCATCGGCATATATAGCATTACTTTTATTTAAGTTATTAATTATCTGCTTCCTTGTAGGTTCATAATGCAACGCCATAGAACGTTTAATTGCATAGCAAAATTGCCTACTAACTTGGTAACCAAATACACTCCACAGCTCTTCCACTATTTTTCCATACGTCAGCCCTAAAGCAATCATTTGATAAACAACCCATATTTGTAAGCTTGAACCATATTTGCTTTTAATGGATAGATAGTCTGGACTAGTAAATACAGATTTGCACGATCCGCATCTTGCTCTATCACTTCGGTACTTTATGATATAACGACTTACTCCAAAGTTAGTAAATTTTAAATCAAACACAACTTTTTCAAGTTTTCCATGTCGGTAGACATTACTGCAATGACAGCGATTACATACTCTAAGATACGGAATATCAATAACCGTACTAACACGGACATTTTTATGCTTTCGCTTTTTAACTCTCGACTTTCGTTTTTTACTAGGCTTTCGAACGAAGACTTTATCTCGTTGATATTCAAAATATGAGCATTTGTTAAAATATTCTAATTCTTTTATTAAATATTCACTGTTTCCAAATTTAAATGTTGCTTTTTTATTCAGACTTTTTGCTGGAACAACTTGTTCATCGCAAGCTTCTTCAATACAGATTGAATTTTCAATAAAATTAATTACTTCGTAGAGGGCTAGACAGTCCTCTACATTATACTTTCGCAATTTTTCCATTGCTTTCTTAGATTTAGAGCTCTCCCATTGATATCGCAACGAAATACTTTTGTGGCCAGATAGATTACTACTCCAATTAAAGCCAATTTCTCTTGCAATTTCTTTTAGGCTATTTCCATATGTTGGAAAATAAACGTACCCATATATCAACGATAATGCATTTAGAAGTCTTTGTTTTATCTTTGATAAAATAACCATCTGGCAAGAGTTAAACGAATATTTTCGTTCCATATGCAAAACATATTTTTTTTCGTAGTCCCCATAGTGAATTATGTTGTAATCTTCATATTCGCTAACCAAGTCTA
>NZ_ML660163.1:204914-601365 GCF_007004725.1 Aliikangiella coralliicola
AAAAACTTCAAAAATATACTGTACTCATCATGTTCTGAGTCAGCCCAAAATGAATAGCTGGCCTTTGATTCATCAGTAACTACAACGGTCCCAATTAAATAAAAGAAATTTCGTTCCGGAACTGACTCAACATCGAAGTATATTTGAACATGTTTATTTGGTAACTTTGGTTTGTCAACGATGTAAGTTTTTTGGGTTCTACATGCTAAAGCTTTGAGTGACGTTGAATACTTTATCCCAATTGAATCACTGTTACGCTTTCGATAACGATAGACGTAGGAATATTGTGTGACAGTGAATATTCCTCTTTTATTAAGACGCCTAATCTCTTTAGAGGAGATCCCACTGAGCAAACTTAGATGGTCTGAGCCTTTAGCAAGGTTAAAACACCGTTCTTGAAAACAGCAGTACTGACAATGACTATTCAAGTGCAGCTCAGGCGGTTCTTTCCGCATGAACAGCTCAATGAGATAGTCGACCTTCTTTTCGACTTCACCATAAAGTTTATCCGTACTTACCTTGTGACATTTAAGTTTACTATCCACCAAAACGCCTTTTGGTGGAACATATTTCGTTAACTTCGATAAAACAAAAGCGATATACGCTAGTACTTTTTTGTCATTCCTAGTTAGTTTTGCGCGAGGGATTAGTAAAGAAGCTTGATAGTAATCTACCCCTGATTTTCTGTCTTTAACTAAATGCAAACTATCACAATAAGCTGACAATGATTTAGTGTTTAGCGAAGCATTAACTAAAAGAGGAGTCATCTTTTCAAATTCAGATGGTGAAAACTGACGAACTTCTCTTTCGCCTAATCTAAGCATTTTTAAATACGTACTTTTTTGATTATTTAAGTTTTCCTTCAATATTAAAGAATATTCATTTTCAACCGCATTACATTCTTCAAATTTAAGCAAATAAGCTTTTAGATCACACTCTAACACTGCTTGAAAATATTTTTGATTAATTATTTGATTAGCATTTAGGTTAACAAGGGACATAAACTGAGTTGATTGCGCGGGTTCGATTATTCATATAATAGCCTGTACATATCTCTAAAGAGAATAGAGCCGTAAACACCGAAAAACAAAGATAACTAGTTCACCCTATTCTGGTGTGGCATTTTCTAGCTCTAATCTGTTCGAAAAATAGGATTTTAGATATTTCCCTGTAAACTTTTCCTTAACTATCTTTCGATGCTCTTTCCATCTATTCAAAACTGGAAATCCTTGTCCCACTAGGATCCCAACCCATTTGGTTTCAGACTCCAAAGAATCTTGTTCCGTATATTTCAAATCAACAACTTCGAAGATAGGATCATATCCGAGCCTTTTTAGTTTCGCGAGGTACGTGTATACATTGATCGTTCCATATTTCGGGAGTCGGTCTTTTGCGATTCGCTTGACATATTGCTTTTCTTTTCTCTCAAAATTATTAGTTTGACCAACATAAACAGGTATATTACCTCTAGATCTTTAATCACATAGGTATAGAAAGTGAGTTTTTCCATAAACAATGTTCCTTTAATGAGATAAGATATCTGAGTTTGCTTTTAAAGTAATAAATCTAACACATGAATAGACAAGACACATTAACTAGAACAGTGCTCAATAGACTATCAAACATTGCTAAAAGCACTCCATTCACTGTTCGAAAATTTACCGACCTAGGTTCTTCTAGTTCAGTGCATCGCATACTCAGCAGGTTGTGCAATGAAGGCAAAATAATTCGCGTTATGAGAGGTTTTTATGTGCTTCCTAGTGAAATTGATTCACTACCTAATGTCAAATTTTCAGCCAGCGTTGAATCTCTTGCTAGAGCATGGGCTCTTGATCGTGGTTACAAATTAGTAGCAACAGGTATTGAAGAGGCCTACCGGCTTAGATTACAAACACAAGCTCCTGTAAAAAGTATCTATTGGACTAATGGCCCTTCAAGAACAATTAGCATAGAAAACGCTACCGCAATTATAAGACACGTTTCTGATTCAAAATTGCGATGGAGTGATGAACCTCTAGGTAACCTATTCCGAGCTATGTTGGTACTAGATCCCAAATATGTAAAACGACATCATTTTAAAAGAGCGTTGGATATTTGTTTAAAATCTGAAGAGCAGAAAATTACAGGTCTGAATAAATTAAGTAAAGTTCGTGAACTAAAACACTGGCAGCATTTAATTCAGCAACTTAACGAAGCATGATAAATCATTTTTACCTATCTGCTGTGTAATTATGCAAACACCGCATAATCGTGTGTAAAATGTGTTTAACCGATTGATTTTACTTTATTCTTAATGCGACAAGAACCAGAATAAAAAGCTTCTCGGTATGCATTAGACATACTCACCTCACGTCTCCAAAGTGAACCACATTCTCCGTTGCAATGCGGGCAAATACGAGTCATCGCAAAGCCTCCACACTCTAGGCATTTTTCAGAAAAATCACCATTTTACCAATTTGCGCTACAAGATGAACAATATTTCATATGAATACATAAGTCATTTTATTGGCTTAATCGGCTCATAATATTTAAGATATTGAGCCGATTATTATATTAGCAATGAAATAATCACAAATAGTATTGCGACTACGTTTTAATTGAACATCATACAATATAAAACACCAACAATTTTTCTTCTTAAATTCTGACGAGTTCAGTAATTTTAGATGAGTTCAAAGGTGTAAATATATTTCCCTAAACAATATCAACTCTGATATTCCAACCAAATACCATTATTGCTTTGTTAGAGAATCAAATTTGTCTAGAAACAGTAATCGTATATTAGCTTTTTTTTAGAAAAAACGAGTAATAAGTGCAGTGTCGATTAATTGAGTTCTCTCAATATAAATTTTACACCAAACTTCAAATTAACAAAAAAAAGTTCAATTTGGGCGAATTTCGCAAACATAGATATAATAAAAAAGTAGAACTAGAAGCGAAAACATCTACCTACTCCCCGTTAATTTTTTTCTTACAAGGACCGCCTGTTCGAGTGAAAATCAATGGCTTACATCATAAAAATTCTGTTCCTGTTTATTAAAAATAAACACGTCTTTTTTCATTGTCTTTTATGTTGGAAATTGAGAATTTTGGTGATATCTTGGGACAAATCCAGAACACTAGGGACATATTGTGACCTATGTATTCTTCTAAAAACGAAGAGCCTAGCTCAGCCCAAAATGAAGAATTCATTCTCAAGAAGTATGGGTGCATACTTACTCTAGAAGAAATAAAGTCCGTATTAAAGTATCCATCTATAAGTGCCGTCAGAAAAGCACATTCAAGAAAGACGCTTCCCATAAAACTATATCGATTTAAAGGGCGTGCCGGCTATTACGCTAAAGCAGAAGAAATTATCGACTGCATAGAAAAAATGGAAGAGTCTTAGTTTGTCTAACCCTGTCTCATCTTGTCAAAAATAAGGGAGAAAATATTATGAGCCAATAACAAAAAAACCGAAAACAATTTCTTGATTTCGGCTTTTAAGGAAGATATTTCTTCGGTGTGGTTGCCTAAAGTATCTTCTTTTAATTCCCGTGAGTCAAGTAATCCAATAACGAATTTTATGTTCGAGGTTTCATCGCGCCCGTAATACAGTGTTGGTAGCCTCGGCGAGAGGATACCTATGTTTACAGAATCCGATTTAGATTATTACTGCAACGTTCAACATAAATTACTGTCAACAGGTAGAGACTATCTGGCTGCTTGCTTCAATAGTAACGGTTCGCGTTCTGTGGGCACTCATGCACGAGGTAATGTTGTATCCTGGGTGCCTAGTCCCAAACTGAATAACAAAACATTTGCCACTGAAAGCAGAGGTGCTGAATGGGCATTAAACACCTTGATGCAATTCGATAGTAAAGTTCTCTGGTATGGGGACCAACCTGAACCTGTCGATATCGTGCGTTCTTATAAGAATGGCCGCAAGCGAAGAGCATCTTATACACCAGATGGCGTCAGCTTTACTTCTCTAGGGCCAATCGTTTATGAAGCCAAAACACTTAGCGATGTAGAAAAGCTGCTGGTCAAATATCCTAGTGACTGGAAGCGACTTGAGAGTAATGCAGTTGTGTACATACCTGCGAAAGAAGCTTTCATGCGGCTTGGTCTAACGCATAAGGTCTACATTTACAAACCGGAAGACTACATTTATATAACTAATCTGGATCATATCTTGTGGGCAAGAGCGAGTCTCGAATTTTGCTCGCCAGAGAGTTCTGAAATCAACAAAGCCTTTGAAATGCAGTTTGTACTAACCTTGGCTGTACTCCAAAATCAACTGAAACTGTCTAACCAGACTCCCCTAATAAGAGCCATAGATGAAGGTCATATCGTGGTTGACCTAAAAGACCAGTTGATCACAGACTCAGAGAACTGTCTAGCCTCAACCACACACGCCCTACTGGAACATGGAAAAGAACTTCGACGATCTCAGCTGGTGTACCGAAAAGACTTGGTGAACTCAAAAAATCTCTCGTTAGTTCCGTCATTGAAGGGTGCTGAAGGAGCTCTTGTACGGCTGGAGGCTCTTAATAAAGGTCTATCCAACAGGAGCACACGCCGATGGAAAGCGCGGATTAAAGCTGGTGAGCAGCTAGGTTTGTCACCCTTCCAGTCTTTGATTTCAAACTACCATCGCTGTGGCAATAGGAAAAAAAATCTCAATTATAAAGTACAAAACTTTCTGAATAATTATCTACTCAATTCATTTATTCATCGGCAAGGGATCAGCGAATACCGTGGTTTTGTCGATTACCAATCCTTGGCTAGAGATGCGCACCCAGAATTTTCGCCAGTTAGCCATAAGACATTTACTCGCCATCTTTCTAAAATCCCACCAGAAGTGATTGCTTATGCCAAAGGTGGCAATCGGATGGGGAACCAGATGGCATTACCAACCGACCCAGAACATAGACATCTTAAAGCGCAGACAGCTTGGGAACGAGCAGCGATTGATCATTATTGCGTTGATCTTTACCTCGTAGTGTATGCGAAAAAAGACAAAATAGTTGCGGAGCGCCCATGGTTAACACTGATGGTAGATCTTTACACCGGTAAAGTTCTGGCATTTTCTATCTCATTTAAGAAGCCATCTCGGCACTCGGTCGCTAAGGTTCTACGTTCCTGCGTTCGTAATCATGGTAGTTTGCCAAGAGAAATCATTTTCGATCGCGGTGCTGAGTTCAAATCTGTGTACTTGGCCTCTCTACTAGCGCACTACTCGGTTATCTTAAGTTTGCGTCCGGCAGGTAATCCCAGGTACGGCGGCGAAGTTGAAGGATTTTTTGGTGAGTTCAAGAAACTGTGGCTGTGTCAGAGAAGCGGAAATTTGGCTAACTATAAAGAAGCTCGCGCCGTCGATGGAAAAAAAACTCCGAAGAAAGCGGCAGTACTATTTCCGGCGGACTTCCATCGAGAGCTCAAGCTATTTTGTGCATGGCGCGAAAATGCCTGTCGAGGCACGGGTGGTCATTCGGCAGAAATCTTATTTGAACAAAGCTGTAAGGATTATCCCTATGTGTCGAGAACCATCTCATACGATGCCGAATTCATTATAGTGACTTGTGTCGAAGCCAAAAAATATACAGTGGATATGCAAAGAGGTATAAACGTATTAGGGACATGGTATAGCTCCCCTGCCATGCAGCTATTACTTAGTAAGCCACGGAAAAATGAGGTACGTTTAGATCCTGAGAATCCCAATCTAATTTTCGTAAAAGTCTGTGACCAGTGGGAACCGTTTTACAGTTCCGAAATAAATGCTTACAGCGCAAAATCTCCCGAACACCAATTAGCAGAAGGAATGATCAAACATGAAGCAGCAAACTTAAAGAAAAAAATTCGGTTTGAAGATGATATAGACCTAGCCAGACTTGTTCACGAAATGGATCGCGTCCGGGAGGAGCAAGAAGCCCCACCGATATTAGAATTTGAAATGACCGAATCTATCACAGAGGAGCAGGTAGAGGTATTTTCCAAGCTTAAAAATACCACAGTACGTCCACTCAATATTCGAGCATGGGAGGCTTAATTATGGAAAAGCTAACGAATATAGAAGAATTAGCAAATATTGATACTTCCAGAGTTAATACTCTGAACTTCAAAATTCTTCATCGCAATTGGAAGCGAGCTTTTGCTGAAGCCTTTGTATTAATGACAACCGCTTCCCCTGGTGAAGTTATTTCAATCTATGGGCCCTCTCGCACGGGAAAAACCTCTTTACTTACAGAGCTTACCAAAGTCATTTGCGGTAATAATCAGTCTAATGACGACGAACAACCGTTGGTAATGATCGAAATAGATAATAGTGGTGGTAAAGCAGCATTTAGCTTCAAGTCTTTTCTACAGGAAATGCTCAACCTCATTAAGCATCCCATTTATTCTTACTCTATTGATGGTAATTGGTCTGATCCAGTAAAAGTCACTAGAAACGCACGAACAACAGAAGCCGTACTGGCCCGGGCTCTTGTTGAAGGACTGCTCCAGAGAAAGACCAAGTTCTGGATAGTTGATGAGGCTCAGGACATGAAATATGCTGGAAAGGATGCAATGGCGGCCGCAGGTGTTATGGATGCAATAAAGACATTAGCGAAAAAGGCCAATGTTATTTTAGTTATATGCGGAACATACCCTATTCTACAATCGATTAATCGTTCTGGACATTTGGAAAACCGAAAGCACGATGTGCACCTTGCTCGTTATCGTACTTCTGAAAAAGATTTATCTGAGTTTCTCTGGATTTTGTCTAATTATGACGCCGCACTAGAGCTAGATCCAACACTTGGCTCCCTCCAAAATTGTGCTGAACTGCTTTACCAGGGAAGCTTTGGTTGTATCGGTTTGATCAGAGCATGGCTTTATAGAGCGTCAGTACATGCAGCAATTGATGGGCGAAAAATTACTCTTGCTCATATACATCAAAGTATGAAGTCTCTAAAACAACTAGTAACTTCCGCAAATGAAATTAAAGAAGGTGAGAAACTCTTGGCGCTTGAGCCATGCAAAATAGTTCAAAGCATAATTGGTGGGGCGCAGCCACTGACAAAGAAGAAGAGTTCAGCCATTCCTTTTCAACGAAAACCCAAACGATACGAGCCTGGTAACAGGCTTTAATACCATAAATGGCTAGACATAAACTCTTTCCCATTCCATTGCTAGGGCAAGGTACGGCAGAGGTGGAATCTCTGCCATCCTACCTTTTGCGTAGTGCATACAGTCATGGGACTTCAATTGGAATACTTACAATGGTTATCCAAAAGTTAGTTGCAGATAAAAATCCGCCTAATTATCGAGCTCTAGGCGGAAGTTCTGGCGTAGAGACACTGTCTCGGGTTAATCGATACACATTGCTATTACGTGATTATCTCACAAGTCTTACTGGTCAGGACATGAGTTGTAAACCATTAGATTTTCTGCACTGTATGGCTTATGGGATTAGTTCGGAGATTAGCGGACTTCGTTGGTGCCCGGAATGCTTGGAAGAAATGGAGCGTTTAAGATCGCCCATATACTTTAAGCAATTGTGGCATATGACAACTATCCACAATTGTCCTATACATCGAACACCATTGATTAGAAATTGCTGGCGTTGTGACAGTCATCAAAACTCATTTAAAGCAGCTCACCCTACCGGTAGGTGTGTCGAATGTGGAGCGACTTTATTTCGAAGAAAAGTACCTTTAACACAAAACGACGTCAGACCATCTTGGCAAGGTATATCTTTTGATTTGATCGAAATATTTGAAAGAGCAGCGCGACTTGATAACACCGAGTATAGTTATGATAAAACGATACGTTTTGTTAGAAGTCTAATTAGTCCTGTGGCCATTGAGTTTCATGAGCGCGATATAATCGGTCGAAAATTGAATCATTTGTTTTGTGAGTTCAACCATAAACATCCTATGTTTTGGCGATTAACTAGTCTACGTCGACTGGCTTACTTTTTAAATATGTCACTATTCGATTTACTTTCAGCAAATAAAAATGGGTATCGATTAAGTTTCCCAATTTCAGATATTAGCGAAATACCACCGCAGCTTAGGCCACGAAAAAAAGTTAAACATAATCACAAGAAAATTTATCAAAAATTGTTGTCTTTGCTTGATAAGCAGAAATATCCTCCTAGCTTGAAACAACTGGCTCGAATGACCAAAGTTTCAGTTGGATACCTAGAATATAGATTTCCTAGCCTAGTTCGAAAGGTAGTCGACGAACATCAGTCTTGTAAACATCACCAATATTTAGTGAGACGTTATCGTGCTCAAACTGCCGCTTTGAGATTTTTTATAGACGAGCGCTATGCTTCTTACAATCAATCCCGTAAAGAGGCATATCGAGTGCTTAGCAAAGAGACTCGTTTGCCAAAATGGATGCTAAAAGACGCTATCCAAATCGCGTATAGAACCTTGAACTAGATCATCAAAATGTCTGATCATTTTAATATAATATGAAATTTTTTAACTTTATCTTTAATTTTTTCAGTTTATGGGGTTATGATTGGGTCTTATTAGGTATATAACGGAGCCCTGTCATGATACGTTGCCATCTTGCTCGCCTGATGGGAGAGCGGAAAATGAAGATCTCCGACCTTTTGCGAGAAACCGGTCTAAGCCGGAATACTGTCACTCTCATGTACAAAGAAACAGCGCAAAAATTTGACATTGAAGCATTGGACAAACTTTGCCGATTTTTCCAATGTGAAGTAGGCGATCTATTGGAGTTTTGTGATCACATAGAACATTGAGAGAAAGGATGCAATTGGAATGAAAGCAGCTGTCAAGACCGGCTACAAAGTTAACACAACTAAACGACTGGAAGCTCTTAAGCAGAAGGAAATGTCTTGGGAGCCTGAATTCTGCACTTCTGAGTTTTATCATAATATCTCAAACTCAATACGGGTACTTTCCCAACACGCCATTTCAGAACCATATTTGCTACGAGATTGGGTCTGGATAAATGCGCAATTTCGAATAGCTCACACCTCAGACGAAGATGTTGCAAGAACCTCCTGGGCATCGCTCAGTTCGTTTATTTCCCTGGTTCAGCAATTGGAAGGTGGAAACCAGGATATGCTCGTAGAGATATGTTGGTTAACTGACCGAACAGTGGAGTTGCTTCTTGGGAAACTTGGTTCCCAGGCAATCAATAAATTTATATCACCTGAAGAGCAAAGAAGAATTGATGATCTAATTATTGAGTTTGCTGAGTCAGATAAAGATGACTTGGTACAATTAAACACCTTTGCAAAAAAGGTATCTTCTGAGTTTTCTGCAATTCATCACGCAGCTTATTTTCCCTCTATAGCCAATAAACTTTTAGCATTAAGTCAAGTGGCGCACGAATCCTCAGAGATGGGTTATTGGGCAAAAGCAGCTTTGCGATATGTATGTATTGAGGAGGATGTAATAAATGATAACCAAGGATACGTAGGTTTCTTAGATGATATACATGTAGTTGAAAACATGTATAGTTTCGTATTTGGCGAGCTCCCTTGGAAACGATTGATTGAGCAAGCCGCGGAGCAATGGCCCTTTATAACCCGCGCGTACTGGCTCGATGAAGACTCCAAGAATCATTTAACTCCATTGTTGAAAGTTGTCATTTCATGTTGTCTCAATTCTTCTTTAGAACAAAATCAATCACGCACCATAATCTTGCCAGAAGTAGGACCTTGTGGTTTTCTAGCGGCGGCCACCTTTGTTTTAAAAGTTGAGGAATCAGAGAAAAAAAGAACCACACCTGAACCAGGCTCATATGCCTCATTCAGAGATGGGCATCTCCCTAGATATGTTCTGATGGAGTTACCATTTGAACAACCTGATGGTTCAGAGTTGCCAATGGTCAGACTAAGAGATGGTGGTAAAAGATCTATACCTCAAGAGAAAGCAATATTGCTAGAGCCTGTGGATGGTATCGCAATCCCCCTTGCAACGTCTAAACAGTTGGATCGATGGTTATCGATAATTGAGGAAGATAGTCAAACCGCAGTCCATAAATTCCATAGGGCCGAATTGCAAACATCTGTTATTTTCGTAACCTGCCGATCAGATTTTTTCAGTTATCTTGAAACAATCCGCCCTTATGGCAGAAGGCTTGATGAATTGGTTTCTGTTGAATACCGTAGCCGCGTTAATAGCTCTACTCTAGGTTCAGGAGCAATGAATGCAGAGCCAACTTTGATTGTATGTAGTAGCCTTGATGTTGCTGAAAGTTTACTTCGTGAAGAGGGAAAGCACACAAAACCTCAACACATGATTATTGATCGTGCTGTTGATCATATTGCTCTGAAAGCTCTGAAAGTGAGGTGTAAACAATATAACCCAAAAATGAAAATTCTAGTGCTCTCTCAAGTGAATACGCAGGTAGGATACTATCCAAAAAGCCACGAAGAATCTATTTGGCTAATTCGACCTGACGACGTCGACCCAATTCCAAAAGCATTAGATCCAATTTCAGTTTCTATTAAGGGTAAAGGGCCTCTTGCTAAATATGTCAAGAGGCAAAGCCGGGCCACAAATGTCAAGTCAACGACACACATTGTTGAGTTTGGAGAGCTGGAAAACTTCTATCAAGCTATTCAAAAAGTTAAACAACGAGCGTTAGAGGAAGACTCCTCTCTTTTGCCTTTCGCTATTAATTCGGAAACAGCATTAAAATATATTTCAACACACCCACCAGTCGGAAACAGTATCGCTGACGAACGCTTGACTCTTGTGTTGACAAGTCTTTCACAGCATGCTGCTGCAATGGGGATGTATGATCAGGATCTTAAAAACTTGGCCTCAACTTCTAACGAGCTCATTAAAGCTATCAGAATCAAGAATCCTAAAGCTCAGATACTGTTTGATCTTATAAAAAACTATAAAAGATGCCATATTGTTGTTGCGTCCAGAACTATTGCGGATTCACTTTCAAAGACATCATTCAACCTCAAACATGTCAATGTAAAGTTTATCTCGGTACATGATCTGGAGTCATTGGAGAGTATCGAGTCAATTCTGATTCCTGGTTGGTTAGGGCGTAAGGAAATGTTGAAGTTGAAACTTGGAGGTTGGTCCAACATTCAATTGAACATGCTATATAGCTTTGAACACGACCGCTCATCAAAGCAAGCAAAAAAGTTAGAAAGCACATTTACTTATCTGGATAAAAAAACAAGAGAAAGCTGGAAAGCTTTTTCCATTAAAAATCCTGAAGCTGGCAACCCACCGGCGGATTCACAGAAAATTTTAAATTCCAGAGACGACAAGGATGTATGCGAACTTGAAAATGAGTATCTGGAAAGAGATGATTGGGTAGAGTCTGCTGTCCGTACGCACATAAACTCTTCATCTATAAACCAAAGTAGCCAAACTAGGGTTCTCGGACGGCTTATCTTTTTTAAAGATGGGCAACACTATGGAGTTTTCGCAGAAAATGCAAAACTCGTTTGTCTAAATGAAGTATTAGGAGGATCAGTAAATGACTCTAATTTCAGTGAATCTGAAGCTGATAAATTACTTTGGAAAAGTACAAAGTTCCTGGAAATAGGAGATGTATTGGCTTTTCCCGATACCCAAACGCTAGGTGATGTAATAGACGAATTGGCAGATGCTATTCTTGGCGACAAAGGGGCCATGAGAGAACAATCTGGCCTTTGGCGTAATGCCTTACGAAAGATTTATGAGGCAAGTGCTTGGGACCTCAAGAAGATGCAAAGGAAATTGTCGCAGCATGGTGTAGATAGGACTCGAGCTACTTTGGAGTCATGGTTGTTTTCTACAAAAACAGTGGCTCCCCAAAATCCATCACAAACTATTCCTAACATCTTGGCGTGTGCAGGCATTGATGATTCACACGACTTGGCAAAAAAAATTCTGAGACACGTAAACAGAGTTTACGCTGCTAGAAGAAAGGCCGGGCACCATTTAGTGGCCCAACTTTCCACTGCATCTATAAGTGGACTTGGCGACAACGCATTTATAGAAATTAATGGAAAGGAAATTCGCTATAGAGTTCTTTCCATATCTTCTGTCGATGAAGCAGCAAGATATGATGCTTCTATCTTGGGTGTGCATTCAATTCATGACGGTTTGCTGGAGGTAAAACAATGAGCAGAATGCTACCTTTCCGGCCACATTGTGGCATAACCAAATCAGAACAGTGGGTATTCGACCAACTCGCAGAAGCACCTTCACTGGATAACTACGTAATACTTCATTCGCTTGGATTAGCGCGTCATAAGAGAAAGTCCTATGCGGAATGTGACTTTGTAATTATAGGTCCACTTGGCGTCTACTGTCTTGAAGTTAAAGGCGGTCATGTGAGTAGACAAGATGGAGTGTGGACGATTGGCTGGCCCGGAAGATCTTATACTTCTATGGAGGGACCATTCAAACAAGCTCAATCTGCAAGAGGCGCGCTATTACAAGAGGCTCGTATTAGACTTGGAAAAGATTTAATCAAACGTGTTCCCTTTGGTTGGGGAGTTATGTTTCCTGACGTGCAATTTGTCGAGAGAGATCCGGAATGGGATCAGGAATGTATTTTTGATGAAAGCAACAAAGAGCTACCTATTTCCACATATTTGAAAAGACTTGCTGAGTATACTCTGGCGCATGAATCAAGCAGAGGAAGAACATACCAAACTCCATTATCGCGGCGCGAAATAGATACTATTACCAATAGTTTTCGCGCTGACTTTGATTTGGTGCCAGGAATCACGAGCTTGATAAGAGAAAGCCACAGCGAAATGCTTTCGCTTTCTGAAGAGCAATACTCTTCCTTGGAGACTATCCTGCATTCTGGAAATCCCAGGGTAATCTGCGAAGGTACTGCAGGCACAGGTAAAACAGTTCTAGCAGCAGAAGCGGCACGTAGACTTGCTCAAGATGGAATGCGTGTCTTGTTTCTCTGTTTCAATCGCAATCTTGCATGGCAGCTAAAACATCAGGACTTTGCAAAATATAAGAGTATTACGTTACATACGATTTGGGGATTATTATACCAGTTGGTCAGCAAAAACTATCCAGATCAAATTCAGGGGGAAGGAAGTTTTAATAAAGTTTTAGAGATGGCAGAGGAAGCAGCGATTGACTCAATAGAGACTGGTGAACTTATTCCTTATGATGTATTGATTATCGATGAGGCCCAGGATGTATTAGCCCCTGAAGTTATGAACGCATTGGACTGGTTTCTGAATGAAGGTATTTCTAGTGGTAGATGGGTAATGTTCTTGGATACAGCTATACAAGCGAGTGTGTATAACAAGCTTGAAGGTAGAATACACTCCCACCTATCAACTAAAGCAATGAACTTAAAGCTAAGCATTAATATGAGAAATCCAGTGACTATTGCTAAAGAGGCCGCAATGATTACAGGAACTCCCCCTCCTAAGTGCAGGCGTCAATTCATTGCTCCAGTTGATTATCGAACAATTCATGGGATGAAAACTGTTAGCAAAATATCAACGTCGTTGATAACCCAGTTAATTTCAGAAGGGGCAAATCCAAACGATATTGTTTTGTTATCTTTCCGTTCACCAGAGGAAGCATTTTTTAAAAATGGCTATGCATCTATCGGAAAAAAAGTACACGTACTTGATGGCAAACAAGATAGAATCAATCGAGACGCTATTCCAGCAGCCTCTATTCCCGCATTTAAAGGACTTGAATCAGAGATAATTATTGTGGGTGACTTACCTGAAGGGGAAATGACAGAATGGCAACTTGCAAATCTATATGTTGCACTTACTCGGGCACGAACTGCTGTTTATGTTATTTGTAGTCAGGGATATGTAAACCGCCGTATTGATTTGCTTGAAGGATAAAATATGGATACAAATTTGGAACATTCAAAATATCGTAGCAAGCTGTTGAAATTCATGACAGATGAATTGTTCGGCCCAGAATACACAGACGATTCTAAAAGACAGCATGAGCTACTTGAAGTGTCACCGCTACAACTCTATTCTACAGGAGTTTTGTTTCCTCAAAAATCAATTAATAACCAGTTAGAAGACGATGCGACAAGAGAGAAAGAAGAAACGCCAACCGAGGACTCATCATTAGATGACACTCCTTTTGTAGAGATCAAAGGTGGTGGAAAGCAAACGCAAGACGCAACTTTACTGGAAGAGCAACCACTCAATCTGGCAAATGAATTCAACCCATCCGCCGCAGGAATTACAGTTAAAGTTTCATCTGATACAAAACTCTTTGTAGACGTAAATGCAGGTCGATACAAGACAGAAAGAATAGAGAAAAAACATCCAAAGGCTGGACAGGAAAAAGCCGATGGTTCTCTTTTTCCTGATACTCGTGAAGAAATAAACTATAGGAGGGTACCAATTCAGGATCAAGTAGAAATAGATTTAGCTAAATATCCAGTAAATAGTATATTTCTACACAACATACAAAATACTGATGGCATGATGAAACTGCACGCTCGAATCAGGCCTGAAGAAGGAAATAAGACATCTGTCTCGCTAGCTCTAGTGAATCAACACAAAGGAGGAGTTGACGCCCCTCCCGCATTCAACGCATCGTTCTTTCAAGTTAGGTTATCTGTAAGCGAGGTCACCGGTGCGTCAGTTTTCCATCCGATAGATCGCGCAGGCGGTGTTTCGCAAGATGAAGAACTTGCTGCGCTAGATATGCTTTATAGAGAAAAGCGGTCTTTTGCATTGGGTCATGGATGCGGAGCAGATTGGACGACCGACACTGATGACAAGACAGTCGCAAAACGGGTATGGTCTGATTTTCTTCCCAAGTGTGACATAAAACCAGTAAAACCAAGAGAAGAAGCACTTTTTACCGACCAGTTTAATCTGTCAATGAGAAGCCTTTCAGAATATGGTTCGTCTGATAACAGCATTATTGAAAATCTGGGGCTTCTTGTTAAAGATTATGAAAGATGGATTATTTCCCAGCAAAATTATCAAAAAGTTAGATTGCCAGAAGAACATCAGAAATCAGCTTCGACAAATTTGGAAAAATGTTGGAAATGCCTAAGGCGAATTAAAGAAGGCATTGCTTATCTTGCCTCAAATAATGACGCGATGAAGGCATTTAAACTGGCGAATCGAGCAATGTTAATTCAACAAGCCAGAACAAGATTCCAAAAGGACATCGACCCGGATACTAATTACTCAGATTTTCCTGATGATTATAATATCCCTGCTGAAAAAGAGCCTGCATGGAGACCGTTTCAGTTGGCTTTCATGCTGATGAATATAACTTGTTGTGCTGAAGATGAACATCCTAACAGAGAGCTAGTTGACTTGATCTGGTTTCCCACTGGAGGTGGTAAAACAGAAGCCTACCTTGGATTGGCCGCATTTTGTATATGTTTGCGCCGGTTAAATGATACTGAAGATAAGGGAGTCGCAGTGCTAATGCGATATACCCTTAGGCTGTTGACGGCTCAGCAGTTTCAACGAGCAGCAGCTCTAATTACCGCTTTGGAATCACTAAGGTTAGACAAATATTTAGGAGCTGAGCTTGGTGAGGCTCCGATTTCAATAGGATTGTGGGTAGGTATGGGCCTATCGCCTAACCGTCGTAAAGATGCCATCAAAAGGCTAAACGAGTTAACCGCTAATCCTGGAGCTCAAAATCCCTTTCAGTTATTGCGCTGCCCTTGGTGTCGTACCTCTCTCGATAAAAGCGGAAAGCTTGGATATCAAAAGGAACCTTTAACTGTAGGTGGCGAAGATACTGTTATATTTCGGTGCAGCAATCCAGGATGCAGATGGCATTCCACTTCAAGCCAACTGCCAGTTGTGGTTATTGATGATGACATTTATGACAACCCTCCTACTCTGCTACTTGGTACAGTAGACAAGTTCGCTCAATTGGCTTGGGTTCCGGAGACAGGTCGCATCTTCGGTACCAACGATTTTAGTGCCCCTCCAAACCTGATTATTCAAGATGAACTTCATTTGATATCAGGTCCGTTAGGAACAATCGTGGGCCTATATGAAACTGTAATTGATAAGCTGTGCTCCAGAAACGGGAAAACTCCAAAAATTGTTGCTTCTACAGCGACTATCCGTCAATCCGCGAAACAGTGTAAAGGACTGTATGCCAGGGACCGTTTTGAGTTTCCGCCACAAGGGCTTGATGCCGGGGATTCCTATTTTGCATACGAAGATCATGAAGCTCCCGGCAGGTTATATGTAGGAGTTTTCGGATCGGCAGTAAAATCTCACGCTACAGCGCAGGTTCGTGTAATCTCACCCTTGCTGCAGGCTGTGATGCCAGAACTTCCTGAAACAGAGCCTCCTGTGGTTTCTGATAAGTATGCTACTCTTCTATGGTATTTTAATAGCCTGCGTGAACTAGGGCATGCAGTTACAATGTCTACAGGTGATATTCCTGAGCACCTATTTAATTTGTGTAAAAGAAACAATATTGCAAAGGATTTTTCTCGGAAGATCTATATCACTCAAGAGCTCACAAGTAGAAGAACAGCTGAAGAAATCCCCAAAATACTTGATGAATTGAATCGAAAGTGGCCTCGCTCCGAAGAGCAGGGCTGGCCAGTCGATATGTTATTAGCAACGAATATGATTTCTGTTGGGGTTGATGTTGCAAGGCTTGGTCTAATGGTGGTTGCAGGTCAACCTAAGTCGACCGCAGAATATATTCAAGCTACCAGTAGAGTTGGACGGGGATTCCCTGGAATGGTTGTTACTGTATATAACCCTGCTCGCAGTAGAGATAGGTCACACTATGAACAGTTCGTTGGATACCATCAAGCAATTTACCGTTATGTAGAACCAACAAGTGTCACTCCATTTTCTGCTCCTGCGAGATCCAGAGGATTTGCAGGAATGGTGATTGCTTTGGCAAGACTATTGACAGGGATGAAGGTGCCAGAAGATATATCCAAGCATCCTGATGCACAAGAAGAGTTGATTGAATTAATTTTGAAGAGGGTTCAGCAGATTGATAAAGAAGAATATGATGATTCACGTAGGGAACTCTTAAAAATAATTAAGAATTGGAAAGAATACCTACCACCGGAGTTTGGTCAAATGGCGGGCAGTCCAACCACTCAAACTTTGATGCACCCTTTTGGCCGGAAGATAAACGAAGATTTTGAAGGAAAGGCATTCCCAGTCCTTACAAGCATGCGCAGCGTAGATGTCACTTGCGCAGCTCGAGTTCTTCAAATTTATCCGGATTCAGGAGAATAATTTGTGACAAGACCAGAATTCAGAAGAAGTCAGGGGATCGTTCCATTTGGAGTTGGTGCAATTATTGATTTTCCTGATGAGTCATTAATGGCAGCCGGACTTGATGCTTGGCTTATTGAAATGCAGCCTGAAATAGCCGTGTATCTGAAAGAGGCTACATATCTATCAGAGCCGCGATTACAAACAAGACTATCATACGAACTTGGAAAAGAAATAAGCGGGCTGTATATGCCACCTGAAGCTCCAGAATACCCTCCGCACAATTTCGCAGGATTTGGGGGACCCATTACTACTGGAGATACTCCCTTTGTACGTTTTCCTAATTGGCATTTCTGTCCACGATGCAGGTCAATGCAATATGTCCCATGGAATAGCCCAAGTAATGCAAAAAATGAGGATTTGAGATGTAAGAATTCCAAATTCAGACGTCAAGCCAAAGCAAATACACAACCCTGTAGTGCGCTTCCTTTAAAAAGGCGTCCAAAGTTAGTACCTGTTCGTTTTATAGTTGCATGTACTAACGGCCATATTTCTGACTTTCCTTGGAGTAAGTGGGCACACGGCGCTCGAAAAGAATGTGGCCACGAACCAGGTACACTTTTTCTTGTTTCCACTGGTGGTGCAGGCCTAGAAGGAATTAAAGTAGAGTGCTCAAAATGTGGTTCTTTCAGAACGATGAAAGGTGCTTTTAATCCCAACACCTTTATGCAAGTAACAGGCTTGTCCTGTAGCGGAGCCCGACCTTGGCTTGGGCCGCAAGCACACGAGTTGAATTGCCAGGAATCGGCGCAAGTCGTACAGAGGGGAGCATCAAATGTTTATTTCCCACATGTGGTTAGTTCGATTTTGATTCCTCCGTATTCTGAAACAATACACAGAATTCTGGATAACCAAAGTATATGGAGTGAAATATGTGATGTTCTAGACAATATACGAGTGAATGGACAACCTGTTATTTCGGCAAATATGTTTACATCCAAAGCAAATAAGTATGGAATTGAGCCTGAGGTTCTTGCTGCAGCAATAAAGGAAAAATATCTTCACCCAGAAGCTTGGTCTGGTACTGCGGACCAAACAGAGTCAGCTTATCGATTTACCGAGCGTCAAGCCTTTCTTGGCCCTCGTCCTGCTCCAAACGAACGTCATGAGTTTGATATTAGAAAAACCCAGATTTCTGATTATTCAAGAGAGGTTAAGGATTACTTTGATGAAGTTGTGCTTATCCCCCGACTTAGAGAAACGAGAGCCTTAGTCGGATTTTCAAGAGTAACCCCTTTTGATGGTGATCAAAGTCGATTGTCCAAACTGTCTAAAAAAGAGCTTTCTTGGTTACCTGCAGTTTCATCTACCGGTGAAGGAATTTATTTGGAATTGAGTGAAGAAAAGCTTTGTGCTTGGGAGTCGGCTCATGCAGACATTTCGGCGAGAATAGATCTGATTAACAGGAATTGGACGAAGGTATCTACAGAACGAGGAACTTCATTTGATCTTTATTGTTCCAGGGTTCTCTTGGCTCACACTCTTTCTCATTTGATTATCCGGCAACTAAGTTTTGATTGTGGGTATGACAGCTCCACGCTTAAAGAAAGGCTATATGTATCTAATGATGCAGAGCAAAAGATGTGTGGAATTCTAATTTATACAGCTGGCGGAGACTCTGAAGGCAGTCTGGGTGGGTTAGTAAGGCAAGGTGAGACCGGAAATCTCGAATCTACAATTCTCGCAGCAGTCAGAAATGCACAGTTTTGTGCATCCGATCCGCTATGTTTAGACAGCGAAGGCCAAGGGTATTATGGAATGAATCTCGCCGCTTGCCACGCTTGTACTCTATTGCCGGAAACCGCATGTGAGTTGGGAAACAGAGTTCTGGATCGAGCGATGGTTATAGGATCTGAAACTAATCCACTAGGCGGATATTTCTCGGACCTTACACTTTAACCTGAATTTAAATGGTATAAAAAATGCTAACATTTGTTGATTTATTCTGCGGAGGAGGATTTGGTGCTAGAGGTGCCGTTAAGGCAGGTGCCACTCCTATCCTCGCCATCGATGCCTGGGAGTTGGCAGCAGATACTTATAAGAGCAATTTTCCTGGAGCTGAGGTTATTTGCTCTCCGATAGAAAATTTAAAACCCAAAATACTGGCAAAGCGTCATTTGCCTGATGTTTTGCTGACTTCGCCTGAATGTACTTCACATTCAATTGCACGCGGCGCCAAACCGAAGTGTGAAAAAAGCAGGGAAACAGCAATAGGAATAATCCCATGGATCGAAGCTATGAATCCTCGATGGTTAATTGTTGAAAATGTTAATCGGATGAAACAGTGGGAACGTCACAACGAGTTGATTACAACAATCGAATCTTATGGCTATCAAGTTAATGACTTGCTTTTAAATGCCGCCGACTTTGGGACGCCTCAATCGAGAAAACGAATGTTTTTAGTGTGTGATCGGGAAGGTTCGGTAATAACTAAAAAAGATCTCTATAAACTTCATCGCCGGAGCGAAAAATCGGCGAGTTCAATAATAGATTGGTCTGGAAAATATAAAAGTACGCCGCTGTACAAAGAAGGAAGAGCTCAGGCAACTATTGAACGGGCGGAGAGGGCTATCGATAAGTTAGGCACCAAAAAAGACTTTATTATTGTTTATTATGGTTCTGATTATGCTGGTGGCTGGCAGTCATTGGAGTCTCCATTGCGAACAATTACAACCTTAGATCGTTTTGGACTTGTAACTTGGCAGGAAGAGACTCCCTACTTGAGAATGCTTCAACCCCCTGAATTAATGAAGGCAATGGGTGCAGGCTCTAAGCACCTTCTTACACACGGAAATAGACGAGATAAAGTGAAGCTTTGTGGCAATGGTGTATGTTCACCGGTTATGGAGATGATCTTCAAGAAAATACATCAAATTCAATTAGGTGAAATGGAGCTTGCTTCTTAAATGGATTTGTCTAGTTTGGATCTAGTGGTAGATCGTATTTACAAAGGTTCTAGAAATGGAAATACATCTGATGATCCTTTACCAAGTCTGCTTGGAGTAGATAATGGTGCAGGTTTTAGGCATTTAGGAAAACGCCCCGATATTGAAACTCTAAAATTACTAGTATTGAAATCAACTTTTAAAGACCCTGACTGGCCTGATAAATTAAATACTGAATCAGGTCTATTTACTTATTATGGAGATAATAAATCGATTAGAGAAATCCATGATACACCTAGGCAAGGAAACTTAATATTACGCAATTTATTTGAGGCTAGACACCAAACAAGATCCTTAGAACACTTTCCACCGATATTGTTGTTTGGTGGAACAGGAGAATATTGGGATGTAAGATTTCTTGGTTTGGCAGTACCCGGAGCTCAACGATTGGGACCAGATGATGATCTGACTGCAATTTGGAGATCTACGGGAGCAGAAAATCTCCGTTTTCAAAATTACCGAGCCATTTTTACAGTGCTGGATGTTCCAGTTGTAAAGAGAAAATGGATCGATGATATTAAAAATGGTAATGCAGCGAATTCGAAATATGCCCCAACAGTTTGGTTAGACTGGGTAAAAAATCGAAAATACTCTCCATTGTATTCCCCCCATACAATTGAAATACGAAATAAAGAACAGCAACTTCCCAAAGATATTCAGGGCTTGAAAATTCTGTCTCTAGTTTATGAAAAGTATAAAGATGATCCTATTGGTTTTGAGGCTTGTGCTGTCGAGATTGCGCGGCTTACTATGCCGGATATTGGTGATTGTGAAATTACCAGGCCTTGGCGTGATGGAGGTAGAGATGCGATTGGCTATTATCGTATAGGAACAGGCCCCGGTTCAATTGAAGTTGAGTTTGCTCTCGAAGCTAAATGTTATAAATCTAATTCAGGTGTCGGAGTAAAAGAATTGTCTAGATTACTCTCTCGTTTACGTCACCGACAGTTTGGTATTCTTGTAACAACCTCATACGTAAGCTCTCAAGCCTATAGGGAATTAAAAGAAGATGGCCACCCAGTAGTTCTTATTACCGCTATTGATATAGTAAACATATTAATAAAAAAGATCGGTTCCGCTGAGTCTATTTGTCGCTGGTTAGACCGCATTGGAATAGCAACAGATTAGTTAATTATATACGGATTCATCGTCAAGAATTCTATTTGCAAACTTTTCATTTCTAGATTTTTATAACTACATTTTGTACTATTATCGGTTCCTCGGCTTTAGCTAAAATATTTGTGTCTCGTATGCAATTTCAAATCCAACCCCATGTTCAAGAATTTGGATTGTTCCTCGATGGGTTGATTTTAAAAACTGATATGGCTTTTTTAAAGCGGAGATTTTACTTTCCAGTGAAGTTAATGAAACACTTGAATGCTGGTAAGTATAGTCGCTATTAGGACCATTTGGTTCCCAAGCTTTTATTTCTTCATTACATAAAATATTCAAGAAAGTAGTTGCATCCATAAACCATACGTCATGGCCGTTTGGGGAGGTAAACTGAGCACCAGAAAAATAGTGTGCATTTGAAACTATAAAGGGAATAATCTCGAGTTCTTTTGCCGAGTATCTAGTCCGCGCTTCAAATTCCGTTGGTCTTTTTTCTATAAACTCTATCCTTTTGTCCAGTTGTTCAAGAGCCTTCGATATATGATTATCAGCGAACCTGTAGGCGTCTTCACGTTCTTCAGGAGGGATAGAAGCTTTTGCCTCATATAAAATTAGATATTTTCCGCCTAGAGTGAATAATCCGTCAATCTCTGGGATATTTTTCTTCTGACTTCTTTTTACTCTATTAACTTTATAACCACCTTCTTCGAGCTTTTTCTTCAAATAATCTTCAAAAAGATGACCTTTTCCCACACCTTTTGAATAGTCTAAAGAAATCTCCTCTCTACTTAAAATCCTATCTATCAGGTTTTCAATTGGATGGTCTTTAGCATATGTAGGTATAATATAATAGAGGGTACCAATTTTAATAATTGGAAGCCATGTTGAAGGAAAAGTAAGACCTCGTTCGACTTTTAAAGAAAAAAGTTCAAGTAAATAACTTTTGTTTTTTGGAATCTTTAGAGTCGACAACAACTTGTTTTTAGTCCCACTAAATATTTTTGCGCCCCCACTCTTAACAGTTCTCTTGTTCTCTTTTTGAATTTTTTCACAGAAGTTAAAGATGCATTTATAAATATCAACTAAATCTCGAATAAAAAACCTTTTCTCGTTAAAAGTAAACTGATTATCTATTCCTCCATAAACAACTGAGAGCAATACAATGCTCTTTTTTAAAGAAACTTCTTTTTGAAAATCATTTCCTTTTGCAAAATCAATCTTTAATAATTTTCCATTGTCTGTACTGCTTACAAACCCAGATTTTTTAGCGATTTCAAATATAGCGTCATTAGTTTCTTCTCTATTTATGTAGTGCTTGTAATTTAAATCTCTATAAATTTCGTTTTTTCGCCAAGTATGGTTTGTCAGCTCTATAAAGAAGTCTAGCTTATCGAATCCAATAGACTTCATATTCTCCGTAATTCCATATTTTTTATAAAAAGAATGACTGGTTACAATGTTGTAGTCTCCTCTCAGAACCTCTGATATTTGTGTTGATATCGTTTTAAAATAACCAGCAGAACTAATTACTCTTTTGCAAATTGAGTTGCGTTTAGAAATATTCTTTTTTCTTCCTTTTAGTGGCTCTACGTTTCTGATAGCCAAGCAGATCCACGGGATTGTTGATATCAAACTGCCAAACATTGAGGAAGACACATTCTCTGGAACTTCTTGATTGTCATAGCCTATATTACAATACGCCAATCTGTTTAATTGCCACTCCAGATAGGAAAATAAGTCTTCAACGCTTGTCCGGCGTACGTTTTCATATAACATCAGCTTTTGTTTTCTTTTATGGAAATCAGAATGTTCATAGAAACCTTTTACATCACCTCTTGTTTCCAAAAGGCCTATTTCCTGCATTGCAAATAGTAAGAGATGAGTATTCTTTATCCGTTCAAAACTCTTAGAGATTGCATAAAAAAGTTCATTTTCTAACCCCAGTTTAGTAAGCCCTTGTACAAAAAGATGGTGATCTAAATCTTCTTCCTGAAGTTTTATACTTATTTCCCTGGCTTTTTTTATTCCGGATTTGTTTAATATAATCACACTATGTATGTTTCCCCCTATTGGTCAAAGCTAGAGCAATTTGTTGTGTACAGTTTTGTACTGTATCCCTAATTTCATGTTCCCAAAATCGCAATACTAGCCACCCCATGGAGGACAACAATGTTTCGATTTTTCTATCTCTTTCAACATTACCATTGATTTTATTTTCCCAAAATGAAGTACGGGTTTTTGGTAGTTGAAAGTGTTTAGGACATTTGTGCCAAAAGCACCCATCAATGAAAATTGCAACTTTTAACGATGGATAGATTATATCTGGCTTTCCGGGAAGTTTATTCTTAATCCTATATCGGAGTCCCATGCTCCAGAGCGCTTTTCGGAGAAGCAATTCTGGATTTGTGTTTTTGTTACGGATTCGGGACATGCAGTACGACCGCTGTTTTTTGGAAAGAACATCTGTCATTTCATTCCCTACCGATAGAATAATGGGGAAGGATTAATTATGCATAAGGATTACAGCTTGGTCAAAAGACGAACAGGCAATAATTAGTCGAAGGCAGGAACAGCCAGTTCGCCCCAATGTATCTGGCGGCCATTTTGGGTTCCCTATGCGACCAAAGTGTGGCCAAAGCGGACAAACTTAGGTATTAATAACATATTTTTGGGGAATCTTGCAAAAATGGTGGGCCCTCACAGACTTGAACTGTGGACCTACCGATTATGAGTCGGGTGCTCTAACCAACTGAGCTAAGGGCCCATTCTTGCGGGACTTGAAGTGAATACCTCAAGCGGACTGGGAGTTTACGGAAAATAGCGCTTTCAATCAATAGTAAATGGCTATTCCTTATGAAAAAACACCACATCTTTATCGATAATCTCCAGCCGCCAATCCATCTTTTTGGATATCCACTCAAAAGTGCGTGTTGAATAGAAGCAAATATGAGTTGGATCATTTTTGTAGTGCCAGCTTTTAAAAGCCTCTGGCGTTTGAACTCTTTTGGTCATAACCGCCAAAATACCACTGGGATTCAATAAGGAATTGAGCTTGGTCAACACAGGCATTGGCTTGGCGATATGTTCGATAACTTCAGTCATCGTAACAAAATCATACCGTTTTTCTAACAACTCAGGCTGATTAAAGTAGTACAAATCATAATTTTGGACCTCAAAACCCTGCTCTTTTGCCATCTCGCTGATTGTTGGGCCCGGCCCACAGCCAAAATCTAACCCAGTGGCCCCCTTCGAAACCCTCGCCAATAAAGGCGCAACCGTCCTCTCTAAAAAACGGCGATAACCATTATCCGTTGGATTATTCTGGTGTTTATCATACTCAGCCTTTTCGTTTTCTGCTGACAGCCGGTATTCAGGTGGCACACTCACCAATAAACAGCTAGAACACTGAAAGTAGGCTCTACGCTTGTCCTCATGATATTGGTTGAGAGAATTTGCACAACATAAGGGACAATGCTTCATACTCAAATCTGTTCCTTATTATGTTCTGTGTTTTTTGTTCTATACTTTGACAATTGATCAATCACACGAAAAGGCTTTACTCGCCCAATGAGCAGTGCCCAAAAGTTAATTGAAAAACGTATAAGCGAGTATAATTCAACCCCACTATTACCTCTAGAACTTCCGTACATTAAGCAAAAACTGCGGGACCCCGATGTTTCAGCAGAATCATTTAAAACCCAGTTTAAACGCGACCCAGTATTCTGCTGGCTATTGATTAGAGCTGCCTGGGTGGCGACTAAAAATCGCGCAAACCACCCTGTCGCAGCCGATCACGCAATGAGCACCATTGGTATCACCGGCACCAAAAAAGAATTCGAACAATTACAGCCCAAATCTCAAACGGCGCTATCCCAAAAAGAATTATCTCAAAACCCATTGTCTGACGAAGTCACTTTTTGTCTTTCAACCAGTTTACTGGCCGCGGAGCTGGCTCACCGCTTTGGAGAGCTCAGCTTAGGCAGTTCGAACATTTATTGGACTTCTTTGTGTTATCAACTACCCGATACCTTACTATGGTACTTGCAACCCAAGTCAATGTGGCGGATCTACTATCGTCGATTAACACTACCTAAGAAAATGACCCTATTTGAGGAGTCAAAACTTGGTTTTAACTTAGCTGAATGGCGACAGGCTGTTGCTGAGCATTTTCACATGAGTGAGTACAACAGAATTCTATACTCAAAACCATTGCCTGATAATCCGAAAGAACTCTATGAATATGCCACGCAAGGCTATAGTGAAAAAACACCTTCACTAAAAGAATGGCACCGACAAGAAGGGTGGCTGGTAGTTTTATCAAATCGTTTAGCACGAACCATAATCGCCCCCTGGCATAACCAGAGCTACCGGCATCATTTACAGTTACTCCATCAGTTACTGGCTTTAGATATAAAAAAACTCAACCATCTAATTCACCAGAGTATCGCTACAGTCAGTCAGAACCTAACTGGTTCGAAGTTAATGATCCCGGCGATGGGATTTTTGATGTTACGCTCCAAACCTGCTCTACCAGAGTGGTTAACTAGTCCAACGGTGAAGAAAGCAGCATCTATCAATGTGGAAAAAGCTGCGTCCACAAAAGCGCCCTCTGCTCAAATGAAGCTATTGCAATTAGTGAAAAAACTAACCTCAGGTGCCGGAGAATTTGAATCTTCCGCTGCACTCATTCATGAAGGGTTAAAGGCAATTTTGACCGAGCTAAAGTTTTCCCGCGCATCATTTCTGGTGGTTGATCGTAAGACCGCCACCGTCCGAACTCGAATTGCGCTAAATTCTGTCGGCCAGGCAAAAGTTCGTCCAGACTTTGAGTTTAAGTTACCAACTCCACTGAGTCGTTTTGTCGAGAAGCAGACATTTATGGTGCTTTCGAGAGAACAACATCAAAAAATCTGGAAAAAACTTCCCTATGACATTCAGAAGCAGCAAGTTGAAAAATTTATCTTTTGTTCATTACAGCCAGGAAAACAAGTCAGAGCAATTATTTATATGGATGCTCAAGACCAATCTCTTTTTGAACCACAAAATCTGGTCAGGGCCAAAACTTTGTTAAAAGGAATTAATAAAGGACTATCAATCAGGAATCAGGCGAAAGCAGAAAGTTAACTGCAACTTTCACACTCCTCCGTCTTTATTGAACGAAGGAATGTGATGATAACGAATCTCTTTTCTAAAAAGAAAACTCAATCGACACAAGGTTAATGCGAATATGCAGTCTTACTTTTCCTTGAGCGAAATAAATTTTTAATATCCTCAAGAATCATGTACAAACACGGAATTAAAAACAAGGTAATCACTGTGGCAAACATAATTCCAAATCCAATCGAGATTGCCATCGGAATAATAAACTGTGCTTGCAAACTCGTTTCGAAGTAAATTGGCAATACGCCGAAAAACGTGGTTAACGACGTCAACAAAACCGCTCGAAATCGTTTTGTGCCAGATTGTACGACAGCATCGATCATCCTTATTCCCTGCGCTCTCGCTTTATTAATAAAGTCCACCATGATCAAACTATCGTTCACCACAACACCTGTTAACGCGATAATCCCATACAGAGAAAGCATGTTAAGTGATTTGCCTAACAAGAAATGTCCAACAATCGCGCCAATTACACCAAAAGGAATAACCATCATGATAATCACTGGTTGTGAGTAGGACTTGGTAGGTATCGCAATCAAACAATAGATCATTCCAAGCGCACCAATAAACGCAACAGCTAACTGTTTTAAGAAGTCTTGCTGGTCCTTGCTGGCACCTTCAATTCCATACTTAACACTTGGGTATTGGCTTAGTATGTCAGGAATAGTCTTTGTGTTAACTTCTTCAATCACTTTACGAGATTCGACTTTCGCCGGATCAATATCTGCAGATACCGTAATTGAGCGTTTTTGATTAACACGGGTGATACTGGTAAACCCGGTACCAATCTCAACATCAGCGACTTGATAGAAAGGCACTTCCTGACCTGCTGGAGTGCGGATCCACATATTTTCTAAATCGGCAATTGAACGTCTCTCCGACTCAGGATAACGGACCATGACTTTCAACTCATCGCGGCCACGCTGAATTCGCTGGGCTTCTTCACCATAAAATGCCTGACGAACCTGGCGTCCTAAATCATTTAAGGTTAACCCAAGCACTTCGGCTTCGGGTTTAATCTTTAGTTGTATTTCCTGACTACCACTACTAAAGGAGTTACGAATATCAAAAACACCATCATACTCGCCTAACTGCAGCTCCAACGTTCGTGCCGCAGCATCTAATTCTTCGTCGTTAGCACCAACCAGCTGGAACTCTAGCGCAGCACCGCCGCCAGCATTAGTCCCGGCGAAAAATCTTAACTCCTTTGCACCGGGAATTTCACCTACTTTTTCTCGCCACAGTTTTTCAATTTCAAAAGCCCCCAGATCTCTTTCCTCGGGCTTAGTAAGTTCTAACAAAAATCCTCCACCAGTATCACCGTTAGTAAACAGCATGGTGTGATGAATAAAACTTTCTCCATTTGCCTGTGGGTGTTCTTCTCCCATTTCAAGTGCTGCTTGCTCAATTCTATTAAGCGCCTCGTTTCGAGCGCTCACCGAAGAGCCATCAACCATGGTGATATTACCTTGAATAAAATCACTGGGGATATTTGGAAATACTTCAACTTTAACCAAACTGGCCATAATTAATCCTAAAGCGACAAACCAGGTGGCGATAAAAATTGCCATGGTGTTGTAACGGCCTTTAACCGCTTTTTCAAGTAACGGTTTATATTTAAACTCAATAAAATTTTCTAACCAATTGCGAAAGGACGCCTGAAATTTTTCGAAAAAATTCGCATTCGCTTTATCAATTGGTGAATATTTCATGTGGGCTAAATGGGCAGGCAAAATCCACTTTGATTCAATCAATGAAAATACCAGGCACGCCGAAACAACAATCGCGATTGCACGGAAAAATGCGGCAAAATTTGCTTCAATCATTAACAACGGCGTAAACGCAGCGATGGTTGTCAACACGCCAAAAGTCGCAGGCATTGCAACACGGTGTGCTCCTCTGATGACGTTATCGGTGGTGTGTCCATATTCACGAATTTCTGTATAAATACTTTCTCCGATGACGATAGCATCATCAACAACAATACCGAGCACCATAATAAAGGCGAAAAGGCTGAGCAGGTTAATTGAAACCGACCACTCTCCAAGGTTTGGCATAACAATAAAGGCACCAAAAAAACAAACCGGTATCCCCACCATTACCCAAAAGGCAATCCTCACTCTGAGGAACATGGCTAAAATGCAAAATACCAGGAAAGCACCTACGACCATGTTGCTCAACATCATATCCAGGCGAGCATTCAAGTAATAAGAAGAATCTCCCCAAACGCCGAGCTTGGCCCCTTCAGGTAACGCATCCTGCTTTTCATCCACGTATTCTTTTACTGCCGCGGCAATCGCCAGGTCATTTTGATCGCCCGTGGACTTGATTCGAATGCTAGAAGTGGGCTCACCGTCGAAGCGAGCAAAACCTTCACCTTCAACAAAACCGTCAATAACGTTTGCGACATCTCCTAACAATAATCGGGTACCATCGGAGTTAGTGCGTAATACCAGGTTACTATACTCCTCTCCGGTGTAGGCTTGCCCTTTTGTTCGCAGCAAGATATCGCCACCTTCCGCTTTAATCGAACCGCCCGGCAGATCGATCGAAGAGTTGCGCACAGCACGAGAAACTTCATCGAAAGTTAACCCGTATTTTTTTAATTTGAACTCTGAAATTTCAATACTGATTTCATAATCACGATTGCCGACAATTTGCGCAATATTGACTTCAGGCAATGTCATGATTTCGTCGCGAACTTGCTTGGCTAACTCTTGCCGGGTTTTACGGTCCATACTGCCATAGACAGAAACCCACAATACATCGCCTTGAAATTCAACTTTAGTCACAATGGGCTTTTCTGTTTGCGCGGGAAACGTAGTTATTGCGTCAATCTGCATTTGAACTTCGTCCAACATTTCTGAAAGCGAATAACCAGACTCCAACTCAAGGTTCACCTGACCATTACCTTCAAACGCGTACGAAGTCATCCGCTTGATGCCTTCAATATTTTCCAGTGCTTCTTCAACTTTCAGTATCACCGACTTTTCAACTTCTTCAGGCGCTGCGCCGAGATGAGGAACAGAAACAGTGATTGAGTTTGGATTAAACTCAGGAAACATTTTCTTATTAATCGTTGAATAAGAAAATAAGCCGCCTATAATAATTCCTATCATTAACAAATTTGCTGCGACCGGATTTCGTGCAAACCAGGCGATAATGCCGGTGAGCTTTTCTTGAGAAGCACTCATTATTGGCCTCCTCCGTTATCCACCAATGTTTCCTCTTCGGACGTTTGAGCATCACTTTGGCTGGCAACCTGAGAATTCTCAGATTCTTCAGACTCAATCGACTCTTCATAACCAGACAATCGAATAGACATCCCTTCAACAGGAGTGCTTAGTTTCGTCACTACCACTTTATCCCCAGACGACAATCCATCAGAAACATAAATATTTTCAGCGTCGGTGCGGAGAATATTTACTTTGGAAAATTTCAGTCTTCGATCATCATTAACAAGGTAAAGTTCATTGGAACCTCTTACTGCTTTGCGCGGCACGCTCACGACATCACTAACCGTTGTTCCATAGATTTTTGCTTTAACAAAAGTGCCGACACGTATCGGTTCTACTTTATTGCCTGCGTCTTCGCCCGCACCTTTTTCCGCTTTGTCGTGACTTTTAATCACACCATAAGGATCATTAATTTGGGCAACAACATAATTGACGCGACTATTAGCATCAACGACACCTTCTGAGCGGGTGATAAACGAATCCAATGTTTTACGCTTGCCCCCTTGCGTCCAGGACAACTCAACTTTCGCCCCCACTTGATCAGCCGCCCCCAAAGCAGGCATTTCAATAAACGCAAAGTCTTGCTCTTTTATCGGCAAACGAATTTCCGCGTAATCAATGGCAAAGGTCGTTGCCAACTGGGATCCGGTAGAAACATACTGGCCTATATCTACCATTTTTGCTTTCACCATGGCATCGTATGGAGCAACAATACGGGTTCTATCGAGTTTTATCTGTGCATTTCTCACATCAGCCTGTGCCGCTTTAACATCGGCCTCAGCTTGCTGTAATTGCGGTTTTCTTAATGCAAGAATTGGCGCATTGTTTTTGGCTCGGCCGGTCATACTCCATTCTTTTTCGGCTTGCTTTCCGCGCGCTCTTTCTTCAACCAGACGAGCATTTGCAGCATCTAATCTTGCTTGAGCTTGCAGCAACGCGACCTCATAACTGATCGGGTCTATTTCTAGCAACAATTCACCTTTTTCAAAAAAACCACCGACAACAAATTTGCTTGACACATTTTTAATCACGCCGGAAACTTCGGATACCATGGTTGTTTCGGTCCGTGGCATGATGCTTCCCTGTGATTCAATTTCAAAAACAACATCGCCCTTAATCGCTTCGATTGCCTCAACCAGCGGCGCTTTAGTTTCAACAGGCTTCTTGGCCGGCTTAGGCGCCATGCCTCCGGCAATTACCATCACTAGAAAACCGCCAAAGACAATTCCTAGAGGAATAAACACTGTTCTGAGTTTGAATTTTTTGCGAGTGACAGGTTGGCTTGTTACGTTAGGGGAATCGCTCATGGCTACAATCTCTCTGGTTGAAAAACAGCTCAAATACTTTTTAGTTTTGCGATGTCTATTTTGCCGTATTTAGGAGCAGAATTACTGCAACTAAAATGTAAATAAACTTGATGAATGTAAAGAATTGCAAATCTTAATGGTCAATAATGTAAAGTCAGGCTTAGTTCTACCAAATTATACTGATTCAGCTTGATTACTAATTGGCTCAAAGCGATTAATGCGCCAATCCTCAGGTTAAATTTAGCAGGAAAAATAGGAAAAATTAATTTAACGAGTAATTAATAACAATTCTTAAATTCCTGATTTTGGATTCAGGCTTAATTAATGTCGCTTTTGCAACATACTAGTACTAATCATTTTCCAGTTCGAAATGATTACCACAGTATGGACAGTCAGCTTCACCTGTTTTTAGCGGTAAATAAACTCTGGGATGTTGATTCCAATGTTCTTCGTCTTTTGGAGGACAGCACGCGGGTAAAGCATCTTTGGCGACTTTAATGACTGCCTTGTTGGCATTATTTGATTGGGAAGTCACTGGGGAAGAAGTCATATTTTACTCCGTTATTGTTTTATCAGGGGTCGCTAAAAATATCAAAGATAGCATTCTTCAAAACGCCTAACCTGTCAACTCAGATTAGTTTACCCGAAAATACAAATCAAGCCACTGTAATCGAGTCAATTTCTGATTATTCCGGCAAAATATTGCGCTATTAAAAGTCCTCAATCCTAGCTTTGATCTTATCTCAAACAAAATTTCGAAAACGCGCCAAATTCAAGCGCTAATTTTTCGGGTGCACCAAAACGAAACATTTCCCTGGCTAAATTCACCCAAAACTTCCTTAAATTGCGACAACTTTCCACAAAAAGCCCTGTTTTCACATTGGCATGCAAATTGAGATACAAAAACTTAAAGGCGAATAATCACGCATTAGAAAACCAATAAGGGGAAATTTTCAATGTTCTGGGTAACAGCAATAGTAAGACCGTTCAAACTGAGTGAAGTTTACGAAAAATTAGTCAGCGATGGGGTCGGTGGTATGACCGTCACCGAAGTAAAAGGGTTCGGAAATCAGCGGGCGGATACCGAAGTGTACCGAGGAAATACTTACACCAGTCGTTTCGTCCCAAAGGCAAAAATTGAAATGGCCGTTTCAGAAGATGAGCTGGAGCGTGTGCTGCAAAGCATCATGGAAGCAAGCAAAACAGGAAGCCCCGGCGACGGCAAAATTTTTGTTTGGAAGTTAGAACAAGCCATTCGTATTAGAACCGCCGAAATAAACGGTGATGCAATTTAATCCGACGGTGTTTATCAATTAATAAAATGGTCAATCAATAAAAATAACGAATCAATAAACAGCACCTGACTATAACGAACAAAAAGAACTCAATTAAAAGAATTAACCAAGTGTAAAAGAGAGAACCTGATTATGGAATCAACAGACTTGCTCAGTCAAACTAACTATCTATTCAACACCTTGTTTTTACTATTTTCCGGTGCCCTGGTCATGTGGATGGCAGCCGGTTTCGCCATGCTGGAAGCAGGGCTGGTACGTAGCAAAAATACCACGGAAATTTTGACAAAAAATATTCTACTATATGCCCTGGCGTGCATTATGTATCAAATCATCGGTTTCGATATTATGTACCAGGACAATGACACCGCCGGTTTTTTTCCAAGTATTGGTTTTGGTATAAATGAAACGGCAGAAGGCGCTTCCCAACCTGGGAAAGTTGACTTTTTCTTCCAGGTAGTTTTCGTTGCGACCGCGATGTCAATTGTGTC
This sequence comes from Aliikangiella coralliicola, assembly GCF_007004725.1. GTDB lineage: Bacteria > Pseudomonadota > Gammaproteobacteria > Enterobacterales > Kangiellaceae > Aliikangiella > Aliikangiella coralliicola. Next base: position 237,677 of record NZ_ML660163.1, read on the forward strand.
AGGTGCCGTTGCAGAACGAATGAAGCTTTCTTCATTTTTACTTTTTGCGGTGTTCCTGACAGCCTTCATTTACCCGTTGGAAGGTTACTGGACATGGGGTGCCGGATTTTTAGGCGCTAGCACTGAAGACGGTGGATTAGGATTTAGCGACTTCGCAGGCTCTGCCATTGTTCATATGGCGGGCGCGATGGCTGCCCTGGCCGGCGTTATCCTGTTAGGCCCACGTAAAGGTCGCTATTCAGAGAAAGGCGTTAAACCCGTTCCCGGTGCTAACATGCCACTCGTCGCTCTGGGCACGTTTATTCTCTGGTTCGGTTGGTTAGGATTTAACGGCGGCTCTCAATTAAGTTTTACCGGTGTCGCCGACGCAGACGCCGTTGCGAATATTTTTGTTAATACAAACGCAGCCGCTGCAGCAGGAGCGTTACTTGCCTATTTGCTCAGTTTATTCATTTACGGCAAAGCCGACTTAACCTTGATAGTTAACGGGGCCTTAGCCGGTCTGGTCACCATTACCGCAGCACCAGATTCACCAACTGCATCACAAGCAGCCATGTTCGGTGCGCTTGGCGCAACCTGCACATTTTTCGCAATCAAGTTTTTTGATCAGATAAAAATTGACGATCCTGTCGGTGCGATTTCAGTTCATGGCGTTGCGGGAATCGTCGGTGTGTTATTAGTTCCTGTAACAAAAGACGTTTCTGTACTGACACAGTTAGCCGGTCTCGGTGTGATAGCCGCATGGGTTTTCAGCGCCAGCCTGCTTATCTGGTATCTGCTCAAGAAAACTGTCGGTATCCGAATTAGCTCGCAAGATGAATATATCGGCGCAGATATTTCTGAGTGCGGCCTTGAGGCTTATCCGGAATTTATTAGCGGCCGTACCTCTAACATGCTTTAACTCGACATCTCGTTTCTGTCTTGAAAATTAGAATTATTGCCTAAGAGCACCAATAAAAAGAACACAAAAAAACCAACGAAAGAAGGAGAAAAAATAATTATGAAAGCACGTACTTTGGGATTGTTAGCAGCGAGTTTGATAGGTATTCAAGCCAACAATAGTCACGCAGATTCGCTGAGCTATGAAGGAAACCTGACTTTAGCCAGCCGATATATGTTTCGCGGATTCGACCTTAGTGATAGTGATCCAGTGGTACAGGGAGACTTCACCATTAGCCACGCCAGCGGCTTTTCAATTGGCGCCTGGGCAAGTCAATATGATGTTGTCACTGATGACGGAATTGAAACAGACCTGGTGGTGAGCTATGAGACCGAAATTAGCGATAGCGTTTCAGTGAATATCGGGTTAACTGAATATACTTATTCAGGCGACACTGACTCAACGACCGAATATTACGCAGGATTATCTGTTGAAAATTTTGGTGTCACTTACTATCGAGACACCGATCTCAAAAACGATTATTACAGTCTGGATGCAGAGTTTGACCTGATGACTGCACTATCCTTAGCATTTCATATTGGCCATAACTCGCCTGACAACGGCGTATCCCATGAAGACTATAATATCGGACTTGGATATGCAGTTAACAGACATTTATCCTTGTCGGCAAACTATAGTTTACTTGAGCTCGATGGAGCGGATGATGACAATAACTTCGCTGTTAGTGTTAATTATTTATTTTGAATAAAAAGGCGAAAACTGGCAAAAAGAAATGGGGAAGGCAAGAAAATCAGCTCCTTCCCAAACCTGATGTTAACTAAGACTCGGGTAAATATTTTTGCCAGATTCGTTTGACAGAGTTCATCTCGCTTTCAAACTCATCAGCGCCCACTAGAGAAGATTTATTCAGCAAGGCTAATTCGTTGAGTTTGTTTCGAAAACGGCGGTAATTCTTAACTAATATTAGTCCATCGTCCTGGGGGATAATCTGTTGATGTTGCGCCAGTTTCAAACAGTCAGCCATATTATGGGGAATGTGCATTTCTACCTTACTTTTTTCGCTCACCCCATGATTATCAGACAATGAAAAGTGTTTCAGTATCAAGTATTGAGCCAAAAACTCAATATCGACCATACCGCCTGCAGCCTGTTTTAAATCGACCTTTCCGACTTCCTTTTTCTCTAACTGCCCACGCATTTTATGACGCATTTCTAACACATCGTTGCTTAGTTTTGTTTCGTTCCTGCTTTTACCCAGCACTTCTTCTCGAATGCTTTCAAATCGCCGCTGTAACGTCTGATCGCCAGCTACATACCTCGCCCTGACTAACGCCTGATGCTCCCAGGTCCAGGCGGATTCTAGCTGGTAATCTCGGTAAGCATCAAAATGACTCACTAATAATCCAGAGCTCCCCGAAGGCCGTAAACGCATATCAACTTCATACAGTAAACCGAGGTTGGTTCGGGTTGATAAAAAGTGAATCAGTTTTTGGGCAAAACGCGTGTAGAAGCGGCTATTATTCAATGCGCGTTTACCATTAGTTTGACCGTCAACCGGCTGATCAAACAAAAACACCAGATCGAGATCAGAACCAAAACCCAATTCTTTTCCACCTAACTTTCCATAACCAACGACCGCAAAACCGCAGCGTTCAAATGACTCGCTCGATGAATGTTCGGAAAGGCTCTCCGGCATCCCATACCTGGCACTAATGATATTCCAGCAAAGCTGAATTGCAGCATTGAGAATCACTTCCGCCAGTTGAGTAAGATATCGACTCACTTGAGAAATACTTAGCGTTTCAGCGAGTAATGCAGCAGCAACTCTTAGTTCATTGATTTGTTTAAAAGCACGCAACGCATCAAGAATTTCCTCTTCATCTTCAGCGTCAATGCGCAAGAGATTCTGTCGCAATTCCGATTGTAAATCACTCGCCTGTAACGGTTCATAAAGACTATTTGGATAAAGTAATTCATCCAGTAAAATGGGGTATTCAGAAAGTCGTTTGACAATCCATTCACTTCTCCCGGCTAAATCAACCAGGTGTTGCAATACCGGTGGGTTTTCACTCAAGAGTTCGAGGTAGGCAGTTCGCTTTAAAATGGCGTGAAGCACTCTCAACAACCGGTCTAGCGTTTTCTCCGGGCAATCTTTCGCGAGACACTCTGCTAACAGTGCCGGGAAAAAAGTGCGCAACCGCCTGGCCCCTCGGGGAGATAAATTCAGCACTGAAGAATCTTGAGCAAATCGATTGATCTGATTTATTAGTCCGCTCGCCTGGTCATCGGTAAAGGATCGTTTTGTCTCTTCGAGCACTTTTTGCTGAAGTGATGCAACATCCACATGTCCTTCAGCAAGCGCGTAATAAAAGTCATCTTGACTTAGCGCTTTTTGTCTCTCTTCACCAAACAAATCATTAAAATGTTGGTGGACGATGCGCTGATGTTCATCAAGCTGAGCAATTAACGCCAACCAATTATCAAACTTCAGCGCGCGACATAATGCTTCTTGTTCGACTATACTCTCAGGCAGTTGTTGAGTTTGCTTTTCAGCTAATTCTTGAATGCAATGCTCTAGTCTTCTTAAAAATCGATAACTGTCGCGAAGATCGCGTGCAATTTCAGCCGGCAGCATTTTGGCTTCCACGAGTAAAGGTAACACTTTAAGAACACTTTTTTCACGCAGACGTTTGTCTCGTCCTCCCTGGATTAACTGAAGCGATTGTACAATAAATTCTATTTCTCGAATGCCGCCGGCATCCAGTTTGATATTTCCGGTCAATCCTTTACGGCGTACTTCGCGCTGAATCATTCCCTTCATGCTGCGAATAGATTCTATGACTCCATAATCGATATAACGACGAAAACTGAACGGCCTGATTATATCGTCCAAAGCATTTTTTTCCTGCTCTGTACCGGTTATCATTCTGGCGCGGAGCATGGCAAATCTTTCCCATTCTCTGCCCTGCTCTTGATAGTATTCCTCCGCCTGGGCAAATGACATGACGAGTGCGCCGGAATCGCCGTAAGGTCTCAACCTCATATCCACACGATAGACAAACCCATCTTGAGTGACTTCGTCCAGTAACTTGATTAATTGTGTTGCCAGACGTTGAAAAAAACGGCTACATTCAATTTCACGAGGACCGTTTTGGGTGCGCCCCGCCGAGGGGAAAAAAAATATCAAATCAACATCTGATGAAAAGTTAAGTTCGTACCCGCCGAGTTTCCCCATTGCCAAGATGAGCATGTTTTGTTTTCTACCGCCTTCTTCCGCAGTACTCTCATCACATACTTCCATCGGGCTGCCAAACTTCTGCTCAAGACTCTGCAGACACCAGTGGTACCCTGCTTTAATCATCTGATCGGCAAGGGCAGAAATTCTCAAACTAGTCGATTCTATGGGCAAGGTGTCGGTAAGTTCCAACACCGCAATCGCGGCAGCGTGACTGCGCCTGAAAATACGCAGTGCTTGCATAACTTCGGCTTCGCTCATGCTTGAGTATTCAACAGCAAAAGCGTCAAATAATGCCGGTAATTTGCGCCAGACATCATCATTTTCAGAGTCGAAATGCCAGCACAGTGCTTCGGCGGTCAATTCAGGATAACGACAAAAACACTCTTGGACAAAAGTGCTGATTTCTGCAGCAAACTGTAATTTTTGGAATAAATCAACGGGCAAATTCGTTTGCAAATAAGTCAGCGCAACCTGCCAGTCAGGGTTGGGTTGTCGGAGCGACTTTGTGGTAGGCGTGTTAACCATGTTTTGTTAATAATGTCCCGGTAGCTCAAAGCCACACTGGCCTCGTCTCAATTTTGAGAAATCCAGCGGCTAATAGTATAGTAGAATCATACCTTGGTACTAAAGCAAGTTAAACAGCCAAGTGTTAACCCAATCTAAAAGGTAGAAAGGAACAATGATGCACGTATTTGAAATGGTAGCAATTATCTCTGTGTTCGCAATTTTGGCTGGAACCGTTAATAAATGGCTAGCCACCCGACAAGTACCAGAAGTTGATTTAAGCGGCATAGAGGGTCGACTGGCCAAGCTCGAATCTTTACAGGAAAGAATTGAGGTTTTAGAAGCCATTGTGACCGATAAGGGCTACGATTTAAAAAGAGAGATAGAAAATTTGTGATGACACCGTCATTAACCGAATAATATTTTCGAGTTGATCAGCACATAGAATTTACCGGTTTTCTATCCCTTGGTTGTCAGCCTTTTCTGTGGCAGCTAATAACTTGGAAGGTCAGTTTAACTAACCGGTCAGTTGTTCTGAAGAAACTTTCTGCCTGGCTATGAATATTTTTTCAAACTCGGCTGCTTCCAGAGGCTTCGAAAAAAGATATCCCTGTCCCTGTTGGCATCCGAGCTGATTTAACACGTCAAGCTCATCCTGAGCTTCAATCCCTTCAGCAACGACCTCCAAATTCATTGATTTGGATAACGCGATAATGGTACGCACGATCTCGTAGTTCCCTTCATTACAATGAATGTTTGTGACAAAAGAGCGATCGATTTTTAATTTGGATAACGGAAAGCGATTTAAGTAAGCAAGTGAGGAGTAACCGGTACCAAAATCATCTATGGCAATTGAAATACCTTTTTCTCTCAACGCACTTAATACCTGGTTGCACAAAGAAGTATCTTCAACCATCACTTCTTCAGTAATTTCTATTTCCAGATTATTAGCAGCAAGTTTATGCCGGTTGATACAAGAGATAACCAAGTCAACAAAATTTGCTGACAAAAGTTGGCTCGGTGATACGTTAACCGCCACCTGCAGAGGCTCCCCTGTCTGTTCAATCCAACGGCGCGTTTGTTTCAAAGCATCATCAAGAATCCATTCGCCCATTGATAAAATCATTCCATTTTCTTCTGCGATTGAAATAAATTCGATTGGCGACACCAAGCCTTTTTGTGGGTGACGCCACCGTACTAAGGCTTCCATACCTTCCAGCTTTTTAGTCTCCAGATTGATCTTAGGTTGATAAGTGAGAAAGAAATCTTCATCAAAATTTGTTTGACGCAAGTCATTCTCTAATTGAAGCCATTTTTGTTCACGGTAGGCCAACTCGTGGTCAAAATGATTGATACCTTCGTAATTAATTTTCTGCGCTTCACCTAACGCAGCTGTCGAATTTTTTAACAACATGCCCGCACTATAACCATGTTCGGGAAATCGAGCACAACCGATATGAACATCTAAAAAAAACTGTCCATAAGTGGTATTAACCGCATTTTGAGAAGCGGCACGAATGCTTTTTTCCAATGCTTCAATGGCTTGTGGAAATGCTTCTTTATCATTTGCCTCAGCCAGCAAAATTTCAAACTTAGCCCCCATAAATCGATAAACACCGCAAACATTAAAGTTTTCAGAAATCTCTTTTAAGCAATGTTGTAAACGCTTAACCACGCCCTTGATAAGAGCATCGCTAACATAATGTCCGTGGGTTGTTGAAATGAGCTGTAATCGCTTAATTCCGACGGACAGTAAGTAAATAGGATTATCATTTCCCTTGGCAATCAATTCGGCGAGTTCGATTTCTAACCGCTTCAAATTGGGCAAGCCGGTTAACACATCATGATAGGCGAGAAATTCCAACTCTTCTCTGGCTTCTTCTCGCTCTGTTATATCTTGCACGAAAACCATTAACTGATTGAGCGAGTCAATTTTATGAAGCGACAATTCAAGCGACTGCACTCCATCTTTTATTTTGGCAACGGTAAATTCTCCACCATTATTTTCCAGCCTGTCGGCTAGCAGCAAAACCTCTCTTTTAATCTGGAGGTTTTCTTGACTAACGTAGTTATCTCGCCAGGCGAAATTTTCAAACACCAATTCTCCGTCAAAGTCAAAACACGCTACCGGATTCGGGTTATTCTCAACAAATAGTGCAAGCCTTTGTCTTTCAATCGATTGAAGGCGAGATTTTCGATAGGAGTAACCGACTTGAGCCGCAATTAATAGTATCATTGTGGAAAAAACGCTTACCCAAATAGACATTTGGTTAAGTTGGCGACTGGATTGTACCTTCGAATCTTCAATTTGTATTTTAATGAGTTCAGTCAGGTTATCCAGATGCGGCAATGTGTTTCTACCCAGTTGAGATATAATCACCAATTCGTCGCGGGCAGAATCCCAATCATAAGGTTCTGGTGGCAACACCGTGTCCAAGTTAAGCGCATGTTGTTCCATCTGAGCGAATAGTTTTTTTAGTTGCTCAATATCTATTTTACTCTGTTCGAACTTTTCTAACCCAGTCACATTGAATTCAATGTTCTGTTTTGCCTGCTTTAGCTTCTGATAGATATCTTCTCTTTCTACGGTTGCATAAAATTCATAAAGAATGCGCTCATACTCATTTATCCAGTGTTTTAAAGCAGAGATTTGATTAAGCGATGGAAGTTGCCGATCGGTGAGCTCCTGGTTAACTTGCTGAATTGAATTCCCAGTTTGATAAACTGAGTAAGATATCCAGACGCCGGCAACCAGAATCAACAGATAAATCATCAATACATTAAATTTAAACAAACCGGGATTTTTCGTATCCAATGACTTGCTCCGTCAACACTATCTCGTAGAAACTATAGACGTTAAAATAAAAATGAGCGAACTTGAAAACTCATCGAGCCTGAAAAATAGAGCTGTGAAGATTAACTATTCCTATTGTTTCAAGCTAAATATAAGCAGTGATGCAATACAGGGATAAAAGTTACACTGGTAAACCAATTATGTGTTATCTAGGTAGCGCTTTTTACTTGAGGGTATTTTATTTGAAAGTACTACTTAATTTGAAAGCACTATTTAATTTCGTAGTTATCTTTGACCAATTCTCTCGGCAGTCCGTTTTTAACTTTTCCTTTTTTATTTTGCCCTAAACCAATCACGTTATTTTCAAAGCACAATAAAATCTCACCATCGCTAAAACCAGGATCCTTTAACTCAATATTTTGACCGCGATAAAAATATGAAGCCTGCTCTTTAGATAGTGAGGCCACCTGGCGATTGGCCCTATCTCCGAAACAACAGGCAAACTCATGAGTTGAACGAATTTTATTGGGAAAAACTTGCGCAACTTTCATGCCGAAACGATTTATTTTCAAGTACTGGTCAAACTCCGCTAGTTTGGAAGGAAATAGCCATATTTCCTTATCTCTTTGTTTTAATTCATATCCATCAGGCTCAATATCGACTCCAAATTGCGATTGAAAATAATGAGAAAGCTTTTGCCGTATTTGACGCGAAACTTTAGTAAATGGCGTAGAGTAGACACTCTTGGGTTCCCTCTCAATGATAGAATCCTTCGGCTTGATAAAGCACGAAATAAAAAAACCTTCACTATCAAAAGTATGTGGAAGAACTAATAAATACCCTTCATCTGTTGCAACTTTTTCAGCACCGTCAAATAATGAATTCAAGTCAACAATCGTTGCATCTGTCTCGCTGGCAAGGTAATTAGCAACATGTTGGTTTTCTTGCGGTGACAAAGTGCAAGTAGAATAAACTAATCGACCGCCGGGTTTTAGCCCTTGATAAGCTGACAATATTAATTCTCTTTGCAGTTGACCGAGCTCCTCAACTTTATCAATGTCCCAGTGTTTGAGCGCGTTAACATCTTTGCGCACCGTCCCTTCTCCGCCACATGGCGCATCAAGTAAAACATAATCAAACTGACCGGGCATCAATACGCCAATTTTGCGCGCATCCTGGTGTGACATACAGGTATTAAGAATGCCGCAACGAACCAGATTGCTATGTAAGCCTTTCAGACGACTTGCTGAAAGTTCATTTGCCAGCACCATTCCACGATTATCGAGCATGGCTGCCAACTGTGTTGTTTTTGAACCGGGCGCAGCGGCCATATCAGCAACCAGTGGCTGCTCAACAACAGATTCCTTTAGCAATGCAACCGGTGGTAACATCGAACTGGCTTCCTGAATGTAAAATAATCCCTGCAAATGTTGTGGCAAGTTGCCTAAGGATAATAACTGCTCTTCATTTTCTCTCGCTAACCAGAAGCCATTTTCACACCACGGAATAGGCGTTAATTGCCAGTGATAACCTGCCGCAATTTCTTTAAAATTTTCGACGCTGATTTTTAGTGTGTTAACACGAATACTTTTACGGAGCGGACGCCCGCATGCTGCGATAAAGTCTGACTCTTCTTCGGGATTTAAAAAAGTTGCGCGAGCGTGCTGCAAATAATCAGGATGAAGCTCGCCTCCGGATGTCAATTGAATGGGATCGTGTTGAGACATAGACTAATTCTTACTTTAATATTTTTGTCCGCTATTTTCTAACAGCGCCTATTAACTACGCAACTTAGTTATTCTCAGATCTATTTATATTGATTCAGCATATTGATTCAGCATATTAATTCAGCATATTGATTCGGCGATATGATCTGTTTATTTTTTTAAGTGGGTTACGCCACGAAAAACGCACCTAACCCACTCTAATTAGTTGTTAATGACTAACCTTCCACGACCAGTGTCATTCATCATCCTCCGTTAAAGTCATCAAGGATGTATTACCACCAGATGCTGTAGTATCAATGCTAACAGTTTTTTCCGTCAATAAGCGATTAATCAAAGTATCATAATACTCACTGCTGATAACGGGTAAAATCGCCCCTTTACGGGCTGCCAGTTGAACATTAACAAAACTTTTTCGCTCGCAGCCACTACCGACAACTGCACCAGACAAGTAAGGGTGCGCGAGAATGGCTTGCAGATGACTGAGCTTCGCCACCTGAAGAACGCCTTCAGCCGCACCGGTCGCTAAAAACTTCTCGCGAAATGCGAGCGCTTCTTTGTGAAAAAGATCAGACACAACTGTAATAACCGTGTTCCCTGCTGCCAGCGCGGAAATAATCGAAATCGCCCAGAAATTAAACGACGTATCTTTATCAGCATAACATACCACACAGCCTCTAGGCTCAAGGTAAAGTTTATTCGACTCACCGGTTGGCCCCGGCAGCTCCACCGGATTTGATAATCGTTTTTCAATTCTAATCAGCTGTGCTCTGGCGTCACTGAGCGTCTGCTCCAGATCGTCGGCTAACTCATTGACACTTTCAACGGTAGCGACTTTCGCGATTAACTGACGCACTGTCGAAATGCGATCATTTAAATCAGCATTGCGCCAATTTTTTTCTTCCTTCCGCGCATTTGCCATCAGCTGAGAAACGGAAGCTTGAATTTCACGGGTTACCTGAAAGTCTACCTCATCCGATTTAATATTAGTCGCTTGCACATTTTCTGGTGATGCTTTTTCTTTTACCAGTCGAGTCAGATAACCAGGACCGCCCGCTTTGGGCCCGGTACCAGAAAGACCTCTTCCACCAAACGGTTGAACACCTACGACAGCGCCGATCATGTTACGATTAATGTAAACATTACCTGCACGGGACGCTCTGGCCAGATAGTCAGCACGTTCCTGAATTCTACTGTGGATACCCATAGTTAATCCAAACCCGGTGCTATTTACCTGATTAATCACATTGTCCAACTTAGTTCCGTCAAAACGAATCACGTGAACACAGGGACCAAAAACTTCATTTTTCAATACCGATAAATTCTCAATTTCATATAAACGTGGTGCGAAGAAAAAGTGATCGTTTTCTGCGTTATCATGCACCTCGCATTGGTAAATTAAACTGCCCCTGTTTTTCATGTACTCCACATGCTCATTCAAAGCATCGAGCGCTTTTTGATCGATTACCGGGCCGACGTCGGTCGACAACATTTCAGGGTTACCCACATGGAGTTCCTCCATGGCGCCTTTCAACATGGTAATCACCTTGTCTGCGATTTCCTGCTGCACAAATAACACTCTCAGCGCCGAGCACCGCTGACCCGCACTTTGAAACCCTGACGAAATCACATCATCGACAACCTGTTCTGGCAGAGCAGTGGAGTCAACGATCATACAATTTTGACCACCAGTCTCTGCAATTAATGGAACTTGATCACCGCCTCGTTCGGCTAGCGTTTGCGAAATGCGTGTTCCTGTCTCGGTAGAGCCGGTAAACATCACTGCCTTGATCCGCTCATCGGGTACTATCACTTGTCCCACTTTGCTTCCGCGGGCAATTACCGGTTGTACCACATGCTCTGGCAACCCAACTGTTTGCATTAACTCGATCGTTCGAATGGCTATCAAACTAGTTTGTTCAGCCGGCTTTGCAATTACTGTATTGCCCGTTACAACTGCTGCCGCGACCTGCCCAAGAAATATCGCCAGGGGAAAATTCCATGGACTAATACATAAAATAACGCCACGCGCCTCGAAACGATCATCTTCTGCAAGCGCTTCAGCACGGGCCGCATAATATCGGCAGAAATCGACAGCTTCGCGGACCTCGTCCACACCGTCTTGTGCAACCTTTCCTGCCTCTTTGATACACAATGCAATCAATTCATCGCGGTGACGCTCTAGAATATCTGCAGTTCGACGTAATACATCAGCACGCTCCTGCACCGGCGTTTTAGACCAACTACTAAAAGCCGCTTCCGCATTTTCAACGAGTTGTTTCATTTCGGCTGGATCCTGATGCCGAATATGCCCGATAATTTCCCCTAAGTTCGCAGGGTTAGTGACTGCTTGCGACCCTTCTGGAACCTCATCCAGAGACAGCTTGTTCGCAGCAAACCATTTATCGAGATTTTGTTTCATTGGCGTGAGGTGATTAATATCAGTCAGATCAACACCGCTGGAGTTATCACGTTCCTCGCCATACAGCGCTTTGGGCAAATCGATTTGCGGATTTTCTTTTATTTTTAGCCGCTGAATTTTTTCAACAGGATCAGGCAATAACGATTCCACTGGCTTCGACTCATCAACAATGGCGTTAACAAAAGAAGAGTTTGCGCCATTTTCGAGTAAGCGTCTGACCAGGTATGCGAGCAAATCTTCGTGTTGTCCCACCGGCGCATAAACACGACATTGGACCTTATCCTGGGTGACAATTTGATCGAACAGAGACTCGCCCATTCCATGTAACCGTTGAAATTCAAATCCTTCGGTATCGCCCTCTGCCATTTCTAACACGGTGGCTGCGGTATAAGCGTTGTGAGTCGCAAACTGTGGATAGATGGTATCTCTATATTCCATTAACTTGATCGCACACGCTTTATAACAAACGTCGGTGGCAGCCTTGCGAGTGAAAACAGGAAAATGTTCTAGTCCATCCTGCTGGGTCGTCTTAACTTCAGTATCCCAATAAGCGCCCTTAACCAACCTCACCATTAATTTGCGGCCAACTCGTTCAGTGAGTTGGCGTAACCATTCAATCACAAAAATGGCGCGTTTCTGATAAGCCTGAACCGCCAAACCGAACCCGTTCCAATCACCAAGCGCTTCGTCGGAAAATACCACTTCAATAACATCGAGTGAAATGTCGAGACGGTCGGCTTCTTCTGCATCAACGGTAAACCCGATATCATAACTTTTTGCGGCCATGGCCAACTTTTTCAGCTTTGGAACAAGTTCATTCATCACCCTTTCTTTATGAGTAAACTCATATCGTGGATGAATCGCAGAAAGCTTCACTGAAATACCAGGGCTTTTAATGGGTCCTCTGCCTTTGGCCGCTTCTCCAATTGCATCGATCGCCATCATATAACTCTCAAAATAACGATCAGCATCTTTCATCGTCCTGGCACCTTCTCCTAACATATCGTAGGAATAGGCGTAACCTTTTTGCTCTTTTTCTACCGCTCGTTCAATCGCCTCATCAATGGTCCTCCCCATCACGAATTGTTTTCCCATTATTTTCATGGCGAAATTCACTGACTTACGAATAACCGGCTCACCGAGTCGGCCGATTGTTCTCTTTAGCACGCCAAACTGATCTTCTTTATTTCTATCGGAATAACTCACCATCTTGCCAGTAACAAGCAACCCCCAAGAAGATGCATTAACAAATAGCGAGTCGCTATTGCCTAGATGAGAACTCCAGTCACCATTGGCCAGTTTGTCACGAATAAGGCTGTCTTGGGTTTCTGCGTCCGGCACTCGAAGCAGGGCTTCTGCCAGACACATAAGGACGACACCTTCCTCGGAGGAGAGAGAAAATTCATTCAATAACGCATCAATACCGCCCTGACCCTCTTGATCGTTACGGATATTGACTACCATCTGACGAGCTCTTTCCCAGGCGCGGCTTCGCGCAGAAACTCCGACTTCAGCCAGCGGTAAAATATGGTTAATGACCTGGTTCTCATCAATACGATAAAAATCACGGATCTTTTGCCGGATGGGACATTCGGTGGTCAGGCTGCCATTGAATAACATAAGAAAATCCTCAGAAATAGTTCAGTATTGATTTAGGGCTGCAAAGCTTTGAAATTCATTCGATCACACGTCTGAATGATGTCTGGCTGACGAACAAATTTGAAAGCTCAAAATAATTAGAGGACGCATTTTATAGAAAAAACAGCAGAATATGCTGGTTATATTTGGCCAACTACCGTAAATTACCCGGAATTGAACTGTTTTTGCCGTAGAATATACTGAAAATGCTGAAACCCACCAAAACTCGCCCACTCGATAGAATCGATTTAGCAATTTTAGACGCTCTTCAAAAAAATAGCCGCATTTCTAATGTTAATTTGGCTAAAGAAGTCAACTTGAGTGCCAGCCCCTGCCTGGATCGCGTCAAAAGACTCGAGGCTGAAGGCTATATTGAGCGTTATGGCGCGGTGCTAAATGCAGCCAAACTCAAGTTTGGGTTAACCGCTTACGTTGAGGTGACTCTGGATAAATCGACTTCCGAAGTGTTTGATAGTTTCGCTGAGCGAGTTCAGGAAATTAAGCAAATAGCTGAGTGCGACATGGTAGCCGGCGGATTCGACTACCTGTTAAAAATTAGAATCTCCAGTATGGCCGAGTACCGTGCAGTTCTTGGCGAAGTCGTGGATATTCCTGGTGTGGCGAAGAACCACACCTATGTTGTCATTGAAAAGATTAAAAACGATGAAGGCTTACCGATTGTCTGATACAGCCATGAAACAAGCTAGTTCCACCCAGAGTTTCGCTTTCCGCCACCCAGCTTGGTTAAAAGCCACCCGAATAACATACCGCCAAGTACGACAACTGCACCAGCAAAAAAGGCTTCACTTTTAAAACCACTTTCGTATACCTGGCCTTTTTGGCGCGACTGCTCAAGCTCAGTTTCTATCTTCGCAAGCTTGCTCTGTAAATCCTGGTTAATTTTTTCCAGTGGCTCTAACTCGTTCAAACGTCTTTCTAAAGTTGAAACTTTATCGGCATTGTCCCGCTTTAACTTTTCTATCTGCCTTTTTGCATCGGCTAGCAACTGATGAGAAGTCGGCTGATTGGACAACAATTTGCTATCAATCCAGGAAACTCGACCTGCCGTGTCCTTGACTTCTGCAAAACCAGTTTCTTCATTTTTCTGGATAACCTCCAGCTTGGCTCCCGGCAAAAGCTTAAAACGAACTTTGTATTGATTAGAAGGGCCTGTACGACTCCAAACCTGGATTTTGTCGTCAACGTACATCGTTTCGGCGGCTAAACTTAAACTGTTAACAGCCACCAGCAAAACTAAAATTAATTTAATATTCATTACTTTTACGAACTTTTGTTTTCAATCGAAAGTTTCATTTCCAACATTGCTATTACGACAAGACGGTGAATAACATCGCCACTCGAATAATACGAGAAATCAAAACCGTGGAATCAACCGAGATTAAAGCACACCAATCACGACTTAACTGACAATTAATGGCTTCGCCCGGTACAGCTGAATTTTAGACAGCGTCTATTGTACGAAATAGTCTCATTGATTAAAACCAACCAGAGTCACGTTTTTTGTAATTGAAATCGACCTTGCCTTGATCTGAAGTAATGACAAATTCATCGATGAATGGTTAAATAGCGCCTTACAGTGAAAAAAACAGGTCTATTTATGGCTAGCGAACTCGAGCTTAAGCTCGCCGCAACACCAGAAAAAATAAATAAAATCAGAGAGTTAGACTTTCCAGGCGCTGAATCGCAAAGTCCCTGGCAAACTCAACGCCTGAACAATACCTATTTCGACACCGAAAACTTCAAGTTACGTGAAATGGCGATTGGGATGCGGATCAGGCAGATCGGCGACAAATACATTCAAACCGTGAAGTCTTCCGGTAAAGCCATCGGCGGCCTACACCAGCGTAATGAAGATGAAATCGAACTTCAATCTAATGAGCTGGATATCACTCAGATTACGGAGCCCTACCTACAAATTTTAATCGAAGAAGCCAACGAAGAAGACGGCGAATTTAAACCGAGTTTTAACACCAATTTTGACCGAACCTCATGTTTGTTAACGTTTTCAGACAGTACCAAAATAGAAGTTTCACTCGATATCGGTCAGATTACTGCTGACGAACATTCCGTCGAAATATGTGAAGTAGAACTTGAGCTATACGAAGGAAGCGCCGAGTATCTTTTTGCCATCGGCCGTTATCTGATCAAAGAGCTCGATCTGACCCTTTACAACGCCAGTAAGGCACGCCGTGGTTATAGTCTCTGCGAAAAGCTACCGCCGGATTATTACCGAATGCAAGTGACCGAGCTTAGCCAGGGTATTGAGTCTGAACTTGCCTTCGAGCAAATTTGCTTTTCAGCTTTAAAACACTGGCAGTATTATGAACTATTTCTTAACAAAGAAAATGCCCACTCTGCCGTACTGGAGATGTATCGCGCGTTAATTTACCTTCATCACATGTACATGGTGTTCGGCGGCTTAATTCCGCGTCAGGCAACCCTTGATTTACGTAATAACTGGGGATGGTTAGCCGAGGCGATGAGGCCAATTGTGGATGCAGCCAAACATAAGCGTTACCTAATGCGCTATTTAAAGCAAAAAGCAGACTGGGACCTGGTGGAAGAACAGCAAAAGAAAATCGAGTCAGAGGTTAAGCAAGCGATTGAAGAATTCAAATCGTTGTTGGCGACACCAAGATACAATCTGATGATGCTGAATATGTCACAGTGGCTTTATTTTAAAGAATGGCGCGACTTTATTCCTGAAAAAGAACAGGATAACCTGAAAACGCCGATTATCGATTTTGCCCGTAAGCAGCTTGAACATATGCTAAAAGAGCTGAAAAGAGATCTAGGGCCTAAGGTCGAACTTTCTCCAAGAGAGTATTTTAAATTAATCGCAAAAATCCGGCGAGCGCTGGACACAGGGTTATTTTTTGGCGGGTTATTCGATTCACAAAAAAGATTGGCTTATCGTAAACCTTGGGTCGACATTCTAGATGGCATCCGTGAATTACAAATGAACGACTACATATTCGAACTGCAACTTGAAACCCATCAAAAAGATGAAGTGGAAGAATGGTTGAACATTCGAAATCAGCCGATTTTGGAAGCTGTTGCGCAAACTCGAAAAGCCGCGTTCAAATCGAATCCATACTGGAATTAAAGGTGCTCTATTTTAGATATTAATAAATAGTTAACCAATTCCGATCATCGACAATTAAGTAATGGCGAAAGGTTCATCTGCTAAACGCGCTTCCAGTAAACAATATCGTCTGTTTTTCGCGATAGATCTCTCGCCGTCCACCAAAACGACATTAATTGACTTTCAAGACTCAATAACGGATATCGAAGCACGGCCCGTCCCAGGTAGTAATTTCCACATCACACTAAGCTTTTTAGGCAACCTTCCGGAAAAGAAACTTGAATTGCTTCTGGATGGCATTCAACCAATTCAACAAGTTCCGTTTGAAGTAACACTAAAGGATCTCTTCTATTGGCCAAAGCCTAAAATTATGGCGTTATCCATCGACGATCCTGGGCAGAATCTAATAAATTGTAAAAAGCAGATAGAAAATCAAGTTAGTAATCTTGGCTATTTTCAATTTGATAAACGTCAGTACCGTCCCCATCTCACCTTATTCAGAAAGGTGGAGCAGATGCCAGAAGAAAATTTTTGTATAGATGCTAAAATAAAAGTATCGGAAGTTAGCTTAATGCTATCGGAAACAGGCAAAAGCGGAATTTACTATCAATCACTTGAAACATGGCCACTGCAAGGTTTAAGTATCAAACAAAAGTTGCTGGGCGAGTAAGGTTAAACTTTACAACGCGTTTATTCACGTTACTATCGCTCATTCTGGTTGTTAGCTGTTCCTCCAAACTACCGCCTTGCCCACCAAATGCTTCGCCAACGCTTCTGATCGACCGGCAGACTTTACTCAACGACTTGAAAATACTTTCCGCCGATTCAATGGAAGGCCGAAAAGTTGGTACCAAAGGCAGCGCCAATGCTCAGGATTTTATCGCCCAACGCTTCCAACAAATAAAATTAAAGTCCTTTGAAGAAAACTTTCGACATTTTTTCAAATACGGAAGCGATCAACAACAAGGTGTTAACATGATTGCCTGGTTGAAAGGTAAGCAATATTCCGATCAATATATTGTCGTCACAGCACACTACGATCATTTAGGAAAAAAAGGGAGTCGCATTTTTAATGG
The DNA here is from genome assembly GCF_007004725.1 of Aliikangiella coralliicola. Classification (GTDB taxonomy): domain Bacteria; phylum Pseudomonadota; class Gammaproteobacteria; order Enterobacterales; family Kangiellaceae; genus Aliikangiella; species Aliikangiella coralliicola. The sequence continues at coordinate 255,080 of NZ_ML660163.1, forward strand.
CGCGGACGACAACGCGTCAGGCGTTTCGGCAATGCTGAGTCTGGCTGAATATCTTTCAAAAAATGTACCGCGCCGTTCGGTCATATTTGTCGCTACTGATGCTGAAGAAGATGGCCTTCACGGAGCGAAAGCGTTTATCAAAAATCCACCAGTTGAACTCGAGCAAATAAAATATAATTTTAACCTGGATATGGTGGCTCGTGGAGGCTATCGAAAAAGACTCTACCTTGCAGGTACAAGAAAAAATAAACAGCTTAATAGTCTCGCGGCCAAAAGTATAAATCAGGCAAAAGTCTGCTTAAGAAAAGGTCACGAAGGAAGAACTCGAATTCGTGGCGCGAGCGTTCAGTCAACGAATTGGGACAACGCTAGCGACCATTCTCCTTTTGTCAAAAAGAAGATCCCTTATTTATATTTTGGAGTCGACTTACATAAAGATTATCATCAACCTTCCGATACATTTGAGAATATTAACGCAGACTTTTTTACCGCTTCAGTTGAAACCATTGTCAATACCTTTCGATTACTTGATCAAGAACCGATTGACCAATAATCATAGACTCGTTATTTTCAATGCCTGTTCCGAATTAACTTCACATCCGGGATCCTTAACATGTGCATTTCCATAAACGGCATAAGACAAACACTTTAATCCACCTCTACAATCCTGATTGCTGTCACATTTCTCACATCCTTGACTGACCTTTTTACTGTCCCGTAAACTTCTTAACAACGGCGCATTGTAATAAAGCGATGCTAAAGGCGTTTCTAATACATTGCCAACTTTCACCGGCATTCGACGGCAAGGGTATAAATCTCCATTAGGCATTACCGTCAACAGAGTTTCTCCCGCCACGCACCGGTAAGGAGTGGAGTTGGAAAATTGAAATTGAAGTGCACGGTGCATCTTTACCCGAGTTTTCGTTGTTTTATCCTGATGACACTTATCAGCTTCGGCCTTCATGATGCGAAAAAAGTAACTGGTTTCCTCCTTTGTCATTATTACTTCCCTATTCTTTTCTGCGCTCCCTTCGGGTATCAACCGATCTGACCAGAGAAAGTCAGCGTTAACTTCACGACACGCATCAGCAACTTGAGGAAATGTCCGAAAATTTCGTTTGGTTGCGGTAAAAGATACCATGACGCGAATGTCATTCGACTTTAGAATTGAAATTGCGCGTTTCGTCTTGTGAAAATTTCCCAAACCTCTAATTTCATCGTGCACCGATTCACTGCCGTCCAGACTGACTTGAACGTATCTGGGCTTCAAACCGCTCAACCATTTCGCCTTCTTATCATCAATGAGTGTACCGTTAGTTAAAATAGCAAAAGTATAAAGATCGCTATCCGCTGCAATTTTTTCCAATAACGGATAAAATCCTTTTTTTACCAATGGCTCTCCACCTGTAAGCGTAATATGACCTTTAATTTTCGAACCATTTCGCTCTCTAAAATGTAGTAACAAACACCGAAATTGCTCCAATACTTCTAGCATTTCATCGTAATTCAACCCGTTATCACAATAGGAATCCTGATAACAATGTGTGCAACGAAGGTTACATTTATCGGTAAGATGCCATTGCAGATGTGGTGACTGAAAGCTCTTTGATTTATTAAAGAAAATCAGGTTTGACCAAACGGATTTGAGCATTATCCACAACCTCCGCAACCACCGCCGCAGCCACCACTGCACCCACCACCACTGCTACCTCCTTTGTCACTAAAGACGTCGCTCAAGGAATTCGCCAGGGTTAAGCTTCCACCAATAATCATGATGAACAATAAAAAACCAAAATCTGACATCCCAGCCGACATTCCCATTACCAGCCGCATGACCCCAGTTGACGCTACCAGAGAAAAGGCAAAGTGTTTAAACCCGCGCATGTCTATCCGGCTAAGAACCACACAAATAATAGTGAAAATTAAATAACCAATAGAGAAGCTTTCACCATCAGTATCTTCACCCAGCCTGAAAACATATAAGTTAACCAGCAGCAAAATAATTGCAAACAGCAAGAGTGTAAAACCGCTAATTGAGTTATCCTGCATCGGAATATTAGCTAGCTTGTCATCATCAATCGACAACGCAAATTTTGGAGAAAAGCGTTTTAAACATTTTACACATTTAACTTTCGCTTTACTTTTTTGGCTAACTTTTCGTTTGACCAAACAATAGGGGCACCGGACATCAACATAATTAGTGATGCCGCTCTTACTCATGCCAATTACTCTCAATGTAGAGCAGAATATTATCTAACAAAATAAAGAGGTTTCGGTGAAGGTTTTCGATTTCACTTTGGGTAAGACTGTAAGAGCTCTCCTTATAAGTAATCAAAGTTTTAAGAACGAAAACATCAAATTCAAAATGTTTGGCAAAAACATCAACTCTTTCACTATGCTTAACAGGAACTTCTAACTCATTGCAGCGTAACACCTCAGAAATATCAATAATGATTGATGTCGTTAAGGATAAAACAAACCGAAGATAAGCCTTGGTCGCTCCTTTCTTAACAAAACAATGAACGATTTTTAAACGAAGATTTCGCAATGCCTGCTCAGCAAGAAAACGCTCATGCTCAAGAGAAATGTTCAGCCTTGACAACACATCATGACCACTCAACACTTTATAATGCCGACTAATACTCAAGAACTTCACAGCAAAGCTAGAAACCGTTCTATCAAATCCTCGGATACCTAATGTAAAAGGCTCAATATCTGGATTTTCAAGAATGATCTCATGAATAGCACTATGTGCTTCTGGGGTCGAAAGGTTAAGAACAACGAGTAAATTAACATCGGAATCTCGGCGTGCACTACCTTTGACAGAACTGCCATACTGAATAAGTGCATGGAGATTTTCTCCCAAAGCGGCTTCAAATTGGAGACTTATATTTTTACTTTTTTTTCTAAAAAATTTTCCCAATCCAAACATACTAACAACTTCCTTATAAAACATCGTTTGATTATCTGAACACTATAATGTAATTAATCAAAATACCGAGAAGATTGCCGCTCGACTCGATATTTTGATTGTACAAATCCACTAGGAAAAGAATTTGATTGCAGCAAGGTTAACTTGATATCTTCCGAGTGCTCTCCGAATAATGGCAACCCCCTTCCGATAAGTACCGGAATCTGAGTGATGGTAATTTCATCCATCAAGTCAGCTTTGAAAAAAGACTGAATGGTTAATCCACCATCAACATAAACTCGCTGAATTCCCTGGTTTTGTAACTCAACGGCAAGTAACTCAATTGACCCATTAAATACTGCCACTTTGTCGGCAAAATCTTCAGGTGGCTCTTTCAATGTTCGACTTAAAACAATGACGCGTTTTTTCTGATAAGGCCATTCAGCAAATGAAGCAGTTTTCTCAAATGAACTTCTGCCTAACACAATGCAATCAATTGCAGCGATATAATTTTGGTAACCATAGTCCTCTGTACTATTTTTATCAGCCGCATCGTTTAGCCAATCTAACTTGCCGTTAAGACGAGCGATATACCCATCCAGACTAGTTGCAATAAACGAGGTAAACTTAATATCCATAACGATTGATTCTCATCCAGTTAATTCAATTACCAGGCAAATTAAACTTGTTCGCTATCGAGCTGACTTGTCCCGCTTCCTGCCAATAAAAAGGAAGCCAGGACTAATTTATGCTTTTTTTATCAACCTGAAAAACCAGGTTACTAGTAAGGCAAAACCGATCGCGCCAGCAAGCATGGCCAACATTTCACTTCCTGCCCAACCACTACCAATGCCGTCAGGCTTTTTACTTTGAATAAATGCGACAGCCGCGATACCAACGCCTAGTAAGCCTTCTCCACCGACAAATCCACTGCCTAGCAAAACGCCTCTTTCACGCCTTTCGTCAAGTTGTTCCGGGTCTTTGGTTTTCTTTTCAAAATAATGTCTAATCAATCCACCAATAAAAATAGGCGTCATAGTCGACACAGGTAAATAAACTCCCACCGCAAAAGGTAATGAAGGTATTTTGACTAGCTCGCATAAAATAGCAATTCCGGCACCAATAGCCACCAATGTCCAGGGCAAGTTTTGATCAAGCACGCCATCAATAACCAGTTTCATTAATGTCGCTTGCGGTGCCGGTAACTCTTTCGAGCCAAAACCAAAAGTCTCGGCAAGTAATAACACAGCTAAACAGACAAAAGTCGCGGAAGTTAAAACACCTAACAACTCAGCCATTTGTTGTCTTTTTGGTGTGGCACCCAATAGGTAGCCGCTTTTTAAATCTTGTGAAGTATCGCCGGAAATTGACGCGGCAATCGCAACGACACAACCAACAATTAACGTTCCAGCTTTACCTGCATTATCTGTCCATCCCATTGCAAGGAATATGGTCGCTGTGCCGAGTAATGCAGCGATAGTCATACCGCTGGTTGGATTTGAAGTCACCCCAACCAATCCAACAATTCTGGATGCGACGGTGACAAAGAAAAATGAAAATAGTGCAACACACAAAGCCGCTAACAATCGGGTTTCAATCCCGCCAATTGAACCAAATGCACTCGGAACAAAGGTTAGCACCAGAATAATGGCAGTCACACCAATAGCAACAACTTTCAACGGTAAATCATTGCTGGTGCGTAATACCGAAGTGGCTCCATCACCAATATGCTTTGCACCTACTTTGAAACTTTCAATCATCACTGGAATACTGCGAATTAAGGTTATGATACCAGCCATCGCGACAGCGCCTGCGCCAATATATCGAACATAGCGTGTCCAGATTTGACCGGCTGACATATCTTTAATCAAATTAGTAGTTTCTGGAAATAAAGGTACCGTCCGTGCATCTCCCCAGTAAGCAATTGCAGGAATGATAATCAAAGCAGAAAGCAGTCCACCGCCAACCATAATCGCCGCAATTCTCGGTCCTAAAATATAGCCGACGCCAAATAGCGCCGCGGAAAGATCAATACCGACACTCGCTTTTTTAATAAAAGGAATTTTTAATGTCGCATGATCTGGAATGACTTTAAGCCAGGAAGTCAGCGTTTTAAACAGCGCCGCGACCCCCATTCCCCAAAAAATGTATTTCGCTTTACTACCACCGACTTCGTTGGCCACTAATACTTCTGCGCAGGCGGTGCCTTCTGGATAGGGTAATTTACCGTGTTCTTTCTCAATCAGAAACTTTCGTAACGGGATCATAAATAAGATCCCCAGCAGTCCGCCACACATTGCCAGAATGGTCATTTGTAGCAAATCAGGCGCTAATCCCCACATAAATAGCGCAGGCAAGGTGAAAATAATGCCACTGGCCACAGAGCTTGATGCAGAGCCCGTTGTTTGCGCAATATTGGTTTCGAGAATGGTGCTTTTAATGCCACCTTTGGCAAGTAATCGAAATACTGCAACAGCCATCACTGCGACCGGAATCGAAGTGCTGATTGTTAACCCTGCGCGTAAACCTAAATAGGCGTTAGCGGCGCCAAAAATAATGCCAAAAACCACCCCGAGTCCAACGGCTTTAAATGTAAATTCAGCAATATTTTCCTGGGCCGGAATATAAGGTGGGTAGGACTCCCCTTTTTCAAGTTCTACATAAGCTTTCGGGTTTAAGCCGTTTTGCTGCGCCAAAATAGACTCCTTTTTGTTATTCGATGTCTAAATGTGAGATGTCTCAATAGCTTGAATTCGGGATAAGAAGTCAGGCTAAATATTCTTTACTGATATGGCAATTTTTATCCCACTATTAGACACATCTAATCTAGCGCCTGTCAAATTAAATAGCCAGAGCGATGATCGAGAAGAACCAGAAAGATTCCGAAAAAAAATCGACAAGTATAACAATATTGGTGGATATTAAAGTTTAGCAATTAAGTTTTTAACGCAGAAAAAACGCGCGCTTTGGTCCCAACGTCACTCGTACGCCAGTGAGTAATTGCCCAGTCTAGAATTTCCGGGGGCGTTGCCGAAATCAAATTTTGATCAACTTTCTGGCCTAAATGGCAGAGAGCTTCAACCAACCAGCGACTTGCTTGCTCGCATTTAATCGATGGAGAAAATCGACTCTTACTGAACTTTTCTCCTTGAGCATCAACAACCAGCGGTAGGTGATAATAACTGGGAGGCGCTACCTTTAAACAGTGATACAGATAATTTTGTCGAGGTGTCGAGTCTAGAATATCCGCTCCCCGAACCACATGATTTACGTTTTGCTCAATATCATCAACCACAACCGCTAACTGATAAGCAAACAAACCATCGCGGCGTTGAACAACGAAATCCTGAGTATCAGCTGGCCGTTCAAAACAGCATTTGCCTAATATTCGATCCTCGAAAGATTCGTACCCCGACTCAAATCGGATTCGAGTAGCACTTTCAACACCGTTATCAAGTGCACGACTACGACAATAACTATCGTACACGCCACTATTTCTTTGCAGGACTAATTTTCGGCTGCAGTCACAGCGGTAGGTAACTTTTTGGTTTTCAAGTTGCTCTAAAGCAGCTCGATAATGATTTTGTTGCTTGCTTTGGTAGCAAACTTCCCGATCCCATTCGAAACCAAAAGCTTCGAGTGTCTTTAAAATTTCTGTAGCGGCTCCGGCAACCTCGCGAGGCGGATCCAGATCTTCAATTCTTAACAACCAAAGACCGTTTTTATGACGAGCGACACAATAACTGCCGACTGCAGCGACCAGCGAGCCAAAATGTAGTGGACCGGAAGGGGTTGGCGCGAACCGGCCAATCCAGTTTAGATTTTGTTGTCCAGCCGACACACTTGCCATCGACTACGCCTGAAACAAAACAAGCGCCATCGGGCGCTTGTTAAGGTAGAGCAGACAATCGAGCCACATTTTTACTTATTTAAATGTTTCTCTTTAATTTCATCGAGCGTCTTACAATCGATACACAAAGTTGCAGTTGGGCGAGCTTCAAGTCGACGTATTCCAATTTCTACGCCACAAGATTCGCAATAACCGTAATCTTCATCATCGATCGAGGCAATTGATTTGCCGATTTTCTTGAGCAGCTTTCGCTCCCGGTCTCGTGTTCGTAACTCAAGACTGAATTCTTCTTCCTGACTGGCACGATCAACCGGATCAGGAAAGTTAGCAGCTTCATCTTTCATGTGGCTAACTGTACGGTCAACTTCTTCCATGAGCTGCTGTTTCCAAGCTTCCAGAATCGCCTTAAAATGCGCGATCTGTTCGTCGTTCATATACTCTTCACCGCGCTTCTCTTTGTAAGGTGCAATACCTAACGCGCCAAGAGTCGTTGCAGTTGCTATCTTCGCCGAGTTTTTATTTGGCATTTGGTTCTCCGCCATATTAACTACTTGATAATAATGGAGTTTATCCGAAACTCCAGTAAATAAATCGGTTAAAATCGACAAATTTTGAAGTCGACTTTTTATTCAGGCGCGGATATATATCATATACATCTGCTAAGAACAATAATAATTTTCCCTTTTTAACAAAACTTTATTAAGCACTCGGCGTAAGTTTGGGTAACTTTTGAACAATTTTTCGCTTCAACGCCTCTATTTGCTCAACCTCATATTTAACCATTGGCAGCTTCCCCCAGATAGGAGCCGGCCAGCAGGGATCATGCTTAAATCTAACCACATGATGAACGTGCAATTGGGGCACTAAATTCCCTATTGCAGCAATATTTAACTTATCACCATTAAAAATATCCACTAGCGAACTTGATAATGATGCCGACTCACTCCACAAGAGTTTTTGATCGGTATCAGAAAGCTGATAGATTTCTTCAATATCTGGACGTCTTGGAACAAGTACAAACCAGGGATATTGACTATCATTGATTAACAATAGCTCGCAAAGTTCAAATTGTCCTAATTGAATACTGTCGGCAACGAGTTGCGGGTGTACTTGAAATGACACTAAAATTTCCTCCTATTAGCCAACGAGTAGGTCAATTGGTTCCCCTGACCTATTCGCACACTTTAAAGTTTTCGGGTAGTTGTTCCAGATAGAATGGAACCAGCACTTTTGAGTGGCAAGACCCAAAACCAGAAAAAAGCCCTTCTGCTCGATAACCCCAAACCAACTCTTCAGGAATATTCAAATCAACTGACGGTTCATTAATCTTAACAAACAAATCGCGCCAGACTCTTAGTGCTCCACTCGCACCAGTGAGTTCACTCGGTTTGTTATCATCTCGCCCAACCCATACAACTGCGAGCTTGTCGCCTCCAAACCCGGCATACCAGCTATCTCTTAAATCATTAGTTGTACCGGTTTTCCCAGCATATCTTTTGTTGCGAAAAGTTTCGCCAATCAATTTAGCCGTACCTTTCTTAACTACCTCGGTGAGTAAATACTTCACCATAAAAGCCGTTTCAGGATCTAATCTGGCCTGCGCGGTTCTACGATATCTTTGTAAGAGATTTCCCTGATGATCTTGAACAGCAATCAGTCCGGAAGAGCTGACACCCACTCCATTATTGGCAAGTGTCTGATAAATTCTTAACACTTCCAGTGGTGACATTTCCTTTGCGCCTAAAGCAATCGATGGATAAGCGGGTAGTTCTCTTTCAAACCCCGCATCGACAATCGTATCGACTACTTCATTAACGCCAACCGCTAACGCTAATCTTGCCGTTGCGATATTGTACGAATTAACCAGACCATCTTGTAATTCGACTTCGCCATGAACTTCATCGTCATAGTTTTTTGGCGACCAAACACTTCCGTCACTTCCTTCTAATGAAAATGATTCGTCCTTTAGTTTGGTTATCATACTAAAACTTTCTGGCTGTTTTAATGCAGTAAGATAGACAAAAGGCTTGATCACCGAGCCGGTTTGTCGATATGCGTCAATTGCACGGTTAAACCCAACGTAGTTCGGGTTTCGATCGCCAACCATTGCCAGAATATCTCCGGTGTGAATATCACTAACGATCAGTGCACCTTGCAACCCTTTGTTTTTGTTATCTCTTGCAGATTCGATTTGTGTCAGTCTTTTATTGAGAGACTTCTCAGCGTATTGTTGAACCACTGGGTGGAGACTGGTAAACAACCTCAGGCCCTGATTGTTTAACTCTGACAATGAGTATTCCTGGCGAAGTTCACGTTTGATAAAACCAACAAATGCAGGCACTTTACTGGTTCTTTTTTTCGGCTTTGCGACAACCTGAAGATTTCTAGACACCGCATCCTGATATGCTTCATCGGTGATTAGTCCATTATCTAACATTAGGCTTAATACCAGGTTTCTTCGCTCCAATGCATTTTCAGCATTACGCCTCGGATTATAAAGCGACGGTCCCTTAACCATCCCAACCAGTAATGCGACTTGATTGAGATTTAACTTTTCTAATGGCCGATCAAAATAAAATTCACTGGCTCTGGCAAACCCGTGAATGCCTGTCGTATTATTTTGGCCCAGGTAAACTTCGTTCAGGTAGGCTTCCAGGATCACTTTTTTGTCATAATGAATTTCCATCAATACAGCCATGATTGCTTCTCGCAATTTTCGCCATAAACTTCTTTCTCGAGTAAGAAAGTGATTTTTCATTAATTGCTGGGTGAGCGTGCTGCCGCCTTGACGCAGTTCTCCCTGGGAAAAGTTACTCCATGCCGCTCTTACGATCCCTTTGAAAGAAATCCCCCAGTGCTCATAAAAATTTCTGTCTTCAGTGTTTAATAGCGCCGCTAAAAAATGTTCTGGCAATTGTTCTAGTGTAACCAAAACACGATCTTCGTTATTACCCGCTTGAATACTGCCTAGTGATAGCGGATCGAGACGTAAAAAGTTAACATTTTTTCGGGTAGCAAAGTCTTTTAGTTCGCTAATCTGACCATTGCTAATAGTTACTTCCAACACTTGCGCTTTCTGTTCACCGTCCCAGAACTTAAATGGTCGAGTATAAATAACCAGGCTGTTTTGATACTGTTCAAACTCGCCCTGGTGAGTTGCCTTGATTTTTTTACGGTAGCCTAAAAGATTTAACTCTAACAGTAAGTCCTTCAATGAGATTTGTTTGCCGACAGAAAAAGAAAGTGGTCTGGCATAAACTTTGGCAGGAATGCTCCAGGCTTGTTGGTTAAATTCATTTTTGACCAGCGAGTCTAAATAGATGACCAAAAAAACGAAAAATACGGTCCCAATAAGAAAAAGTCTTAGCAGCGTTTTTTTGATTCGCTGCCATATCAATTTTAATTTCATTGTTGATAGTTTCTTAGTTTTTAAAGGTTTGGTATTTTTATTGATGCGGTATTTTTACCAGGTAAGAGCGATATTCAACAACAATATGCTCACTGGTAATTCCTCTTAGCACTAAATCAGGTGTTATGACCTGGTTAATTTTATAAAAATCACCATCCAGAATAACAAAGCTATCACCCGGTTTTTCTGCCACAACATATGAATTTATCGATATTTGCGGAAATTGCTGTTGTAATTCAATCGACAATTCATCGAACATAATTGTTGCTATTTTTTTACTCGTATTGCTAGCCGCATTCTGCCCTGAAGTTGTATTTGAGACAGTGGACTGAGTAGCGTTTTGCGAAGAATTCTCTGCGGTTTCTTGCGGGCGTCGTTTTTGAGGTTTGTATACCTGTGTTGTTCTATTTAATTTATTTTTGTCAGTAGATTGGCTATCTGTTTGCGTTTTTTCAAAATTCTCGGCTTTAGCCCCATTACTCTTTGGCTCACTACTCTTTGTTTCACTAACTTCCGCAGTTTGTTTTAACCGCTCAATGGTTTTATCACTAATGTCACTCGGAGAACTTCTTTTATTACTTTCAGCCGTAACAGTGGCGATATCCGCGCTAGTGGAACTCGAGTCAATATTTTTACCACTGAATAAAAAGTAAGACCAGCTAATCAGTAAAAGCACCAACAATATCGCTGTTGCAATTTGCCAAACTCGCAGACGTTTCAATAACCACTCATCGCCAAGCATTTCATCGTCATAGTGTGAAGCATGGAGGTCAGGAATATCCTGTTGTTTTGAAGGCGATTCCTTACTTAACGATTCTAATAAAATTGACAAAATATTACCTATTATTACCTTCTTTAAATTTCTACAAACAGTCAGTTTACCGACTCAAGTAACGGAATCCCGACGAGAATTTCTGCGTTAATTTTTAAAATGGTTTGCATGCCGGCGATACCATCAGCATCAATATTACGCTGACTTTGATAGGCTGTCAGTTGCTGCTTTAATTTATCGTCAAAAATATCCTGTGGATTTTTTGAACTCTGGTTCAACCAATTTAAACTTTGCGACAACCAATAGACGGCTTCCCCACGGTCGCCAAACTTGATATCACCAAGATAGCCTTCCGGCGCCTGCCACAACAAAATGAATTCACCGGTCCAGATTGTTGATAGCTCGCTTAAGCTAATCTTGCTTTCTTTGTTGCCGAACACAACAATTGCTTCAAACCCTTGCAGCCTTTTTAAAATGCCCCAAAACTCGCCTTGTAACCCTGCGGAAAACTTTAGTAGCGCGGGACGATTTAATCTTCTTAATTGCTGCCACTGACCATTACTGTGATTGCATTTAAGCCCATACTCAGCGGCAAATTCACAAGCGTCACCGTCTTTCACTGGTGAGTATTCTATTTGCCACAAAGACAACAACTGTTGAAACGACCAACGTCCATTATTGTCCCAAAGCTGATCACCGATGAGCTTTTCTAGTAGTGACTGACTTGCTAAACTGGTCGATTCAACTTTAGCGATCTGACGATTGCTTGTTTCACCGTCAACCGACATGCTTTTTGACACCCCATTGTCACCCTGTTCATCCGCTGATATATTTCTCGATGACGGTAAAGTTTCTATCGAAGTTACTGATTTTCCATTATCAACCTGTCTGTTATCAATATGCCCCACCCAATAGGAAAATCCTGCAACAGATAACAACAATACTATCGCGGCAGTAGCTTTGACCCAAACAAACATGTTGCGTTTTTCTTTTTCGGGGATGATAGGCTCCCCCATTATTTCTTTCACCGCCTGCGACATAATCCGTTTATCGACTCGCCCTTTTTTTCGGCTTGCTGCACCGAGTAACGCCCGCTCACAAATCGTATTAATTAAACGCGGAATCCCCTGGGTTTTAGCGTGTAAATACTCGATTGATGAGCGGGAAAATAGAACTTGATGGCTACCGGCAATTCGCGTCCGATGTAAAACGTATGCGATGGTTTCTTTCAAGTTTAGTGGACGTAAATGATATCGAGCTGTAATTCGCTGCGCTAATTGTCGTAACTCTCTTTGTGCTAGCTTTTCCTGTAATTCTGGTTGGCCCACAAGAATAATCTGAAGCAGCTTTTTCTGATTGGTCTCAAGGTTGGTAAGCAATCGAATTTGCTCAAGCACTTCACTTTCGAGATTTTGCGCTTCGTCAATCATCACAACAACAATCAGGTCACGACGATAGCAGTCAAGTAAATACTCGCTTAGCTTATCTGTGAGAATTTTTAAACTCTGGCAATTTTCAGGATATTCAATTTTAAGTTCGTCACAAATAGTCGCCAATAATTCGAGACTATTCAGCTTTGGATTAAGAACAAATGCGAGGCGTGTATTATCTGGCAACTGTTGCAATAAACAACGACAAACCGTCGTTTTTCCGGTACCGACTTCGCCAGTCAATAAAACAAATCCGCCACCTTCCTGTACGCCATAATTGAGATGAGTCAAAGCTTCCCGGTAGCGGTTACTCATAAACAGAAACCGTGGATCCGGAGAAATCGAAAATGGCCTTTCTTTAAGTGAAAAATGCTCTAAATACATGATAATTAAGTAACGAATTTGCGTATCAACTAACCAATGACACCACTAGTTCGATTTTATTGAATGAATGCCTTTGCCACGGCTTGTTAACCTCTCGTCTATATCCACTGACTCTGCTTCCAAATATACCGCAAACTTTACTAACAACGTGAATTTTATCAACAAGGGGTTGTTGTAAGGGTCAAATTCTAAAGCCGACAATGATGAGTGACAACAACAACGGAAGTCAAGTAGAAAGGAATGGTATATAATACGGGGTATTGTATTTACTCTTAACCTGAAAAAGATTTATTAGTGGAAGTATTTCTAGTTGGCGGCGCGGTCAGAGACAAATTATTAAATTACCCTGTTATTGAACATGATTGGGTTGTGGTTGGCGCTTCACCACAAAATTTACTGGATAAAGGCTATAAGCAGGTCGGTAAAGATTTCCCGGTATTTTTGCACCCCGAAACCGGCGATGAATACGCCCTGGCCAGAACAGAACGAAAATCAGGCAAAGGTTATTATGGTTTTGAAATCCACGCTGACAAAGATGTCAGCCTCGAACAAGACCTTCAACGTCGCGATTTGACCATCAACGCAATAGCCATGGCCGAAGATGGGACACTTATTGATCCCTACAATGGACAGTCAGACCTTTCCGCCAGAATACTCCGTCACGTTTCACCTGCATTTTGTGAAGATCCACTGCGCGTATTGCGCGTTGCCAGGTTTGCTGCACGCTATCACCATCTGGGTTTTAGCGTAGCCGAAGAAACCATGGCCCTGATGCAGCAAATTGTCGCTTCCGGCGAACTTCAGGTATTGGCTGCCGAAAGGATCTGGAAGGAGACTTATCGGGCTTTGGGTGAAAAATCACCTCAAATATTTTTTGAAACCCTTAGAGAATGCAATGCGCTGGAACACTGGTTTCCAGAACTTAATGCCCTATGGGGCATTCCTAATCCAGCCAAATGGCACCCCGAAATAGACACTGGCATTCATACGATGATGGTATTGGAACAGGCCGCAAAACTTTCTGAGGATTCTGTAACCCGCTACGCCGCGCTATGTCATGATTTAGGAAAAGGTAATACACCTGAAGAAGAATTACCACGGCACAAAGGCCATGAAAAACGCGGCATTCCACTCGTTGAGCAAATGAGTCGGCGTTTGAAAACCCCGGTTGAATATGAACAACTAGCGAAAATTGCTAGTGAATTTCACCTTCACCTGCATAAATTCAGTGAACTCAAGCCAAAAACCATTGTAAAAGTTCTGGAAAAAACAGACGCATTTCGTAAGCCAGCGCGTTTTGAACAATTTTTACAGGTGTGTGAAGCCGATTTTAAAGGACGGACCGGGTTTGAAGACCGCGATTATCCCCAGTCTTCGATGATGAAAAGAGCACTCGAAATTTGCCAGTCAATCAAACCTCAAACACTCATTGCCAAAGGATTTAGCGGAAAAAAACTGGGAGAGGCGATCCACGAGGAAAGAGTCAACCTGGTGAAACAACTCCTTCAAGTCGACAAACAAAACTCAAAGTAACTGTCTCATCTGATAACTCGGAGCAGCTTGGCGGGTGCCAACTGCTCCCCTTGCCATTAACAACGCAACACTAGAGTAGCATCATGCCTATCAATACAATACCTAGTGCTAATCGGTAAAAGATAAACGGCTTAAAACCAACTTTCTCAAGTAAAATCAGGAAAAAGTGAATGCAAGAAAGTGCCGCCACCGCAGAAACCGTTGCGCCCAATGCTATCATTCCCCAGTCTACAGCTTCTTCACCTGTAGCGAGCTCATAGGATTTAAGTCCGCCGGATAGCACAATGGCGGGAATAGAAAGTAAAAAAGAGAAACGGGCAGCGGCGGTTCTGGTTAGTCCCATCATTAGCGCAGCAGTCATGGTAATTCCTGACCTTGATGTTCCTGGAATAAGCGCAATTGCCTGAGCACAGCCAATAAACAGGATATCTTTGATCCCCAAAGAATGCTCGTCGCGAGCTTCCTTTGCTTTGTTGTCAGCCCACCATAAAACCAATGCAAAAATAATAGTGGTTGCGGCAATGACCGACGTCGAACGTAGATAATTATCGACTATACCAGTTAAGCTTAATAAAACACCAACCAACCCAACAGGGAAAGTGCCCCAAATAACTGCCCAGGCAAGCCTTCCGTCAGCCGACTTTTGCCCTTTGAACACCCAAGCAAACCAGGCCACAATCATATCTGCGACTTCGCGTCTAAAGTAAATTAAAACAGCTACAAGAGAGCCCACATGAACCGCAACGTCAAAAGCCAGTCCCTGCTCTGCCCAACCTAGAATTTGTGAAGGTAAAATTAAGTGAGCCGAACTTGAAATGGGTAAGAATTCAGTTAATCCCTGCAAGATCGCTAAAAGTACCGCTTGAAGCCAATCCATCAATACTATTCCTTTTTATTTTGCTATGTAATAAATTAACGCTAACACCGTCAATTGGGCGAAAGTCAGTACCCAGAAGTAGAGCCCCGCCAACAAGAGTTTAGCCATCAGTGATTCGGCTTTGGGATTTCTAAAACTCAAAAAACTCGCAACGATCAAAGCGATTCCCATCACCGAAAACAAGTAGGTTTTCCAGGAAAGTTCTTCGGCCGCGTGTGCCCAGGGGCTCATCAGGAACAGAAAAATTGCCGCTAGATATCTATCCAGCCTGCGCGAGAGTCTATTAACTGGCGTGTTTAAGTTGCCCAATGAAATCAAATTCCCCATGGCGTTGTTCAATGGCCGATATTGTAATCGAGATAACGCCAAGCTCAAATCTTATTTATTGTTAATATCGAAATTATTACGCTTAAAGACGGTGCAAATGATCTTGCAGCCCGAATCCTCCAGGTTGGTCGTCTACTTCTTTACTCAGCGCAATCACTTTGACAACTTCTCCCATTTGGCCGGGAGCGATGAGCTTTTGAATTTGCTGACTGTTGATGTAACTGTCGGTGGAAACTTGATTGGCAGAATGCTCGACTTCTAGAATCCCGTTCTCGATTAAAAAACCTGATTGCGTGGTAAATCCCGAAACTTCCAAACCACATGAAACGGCGGCGTTAGCTAATTCAGTAAAATCAACGTGCGCTGTAATATCTTGCAAGCCAACAAGCTCAAGTGGATTGCTATTCGCCTGATGGCGGCTAAAACAGCGCAAACTTCCTTCGATTCGTTGCGGATGATAATACTCTTGCTGGGGATAACCATAATCAAAAAGTAGTATCCATCCCTTATCAATACTCCGAGATATTCGTTCAATCCAGGAATTAGCCATCGGCCGAGTTTCGGTGACGTAGCCAACTTGAAACTCTGACGATTCAGATAAAACCTGGGGAAAGGCCTCCATATCTTCCAATGCTTGAGTGCCATGATTTTCAATCACGTGCCATTGGAAAGCATTTTCTTGCCAGGTAACGCCTTGATATTTCCAACCACTCTCCGTTTTCACAATTCGCTCGCAGGGAATTGCATCAATGACCTCATTAGCTATTGCGGTGCCGGTAAAGTTTTCAGGCAGGTCTGGTAGCCACTCCACAATGGCCGCTATTTCCGGTGGGAGTAGTGATACTTTTCGCTTTTGCAGTGCTTGTAAATTAGCGCTAGGTTCTAAAATTAGATACTTTTGCGGTAGCAGGTCCATTTTTGCCAATGAACTTAATAACTCTACCGCCAGTGCACCACTTCCAGCGCCAATTTCCAATAATTGGTTTCTATTATCAGCCTGAAGTTCGGCAATAGAACGAGCCAAACAATTTGCAAAATGATTCCCCATTTCCGGTGCCGTTACAAAATCCCCCTGCTCGCCAAATTTTTGAACAGGATTCTGATAATACCCCAGCCCAGGCTTATAAAGCGCCAGTTGCATAAATTCCTGAAAATGAATCATCCCACCATTCTGCTCAATGCGAACGCGAATTTCATCGACCAACTGGTGGTGAATACACAATGCTTGATGAGAAACGGATATTTTTTTTTGTTGCATAAGATCGCATCAGTTAAACTGAGTTATTAGAACAAGCTTGAAAACGCTTCGTTATTTTATAATCAATTAAAGGTTCGAAAAGTAAAAGAATGTCTCAACCCACTGTACTGATTACCGGCGCAGCTATTCGTTTGGGTAAAGCAACCGCCGAAGCCTTTTTTGCCAGAGGTTGCAACCTGGTTTTGCATTATAATAACTCACAGCACTCGGCAAAAACACTACAACAGTCCTTCAACCAGATTAGGCCGAAAAGCTGTGAAATTATTCAGGCAAATTTGGCAGACATTCAAAGCACCCAAGAACTCATTGAGCAATGCGAAAAAACATTCGGTCGGTTAGATCATCTGGTCAACAACGCTTCACTATTCTATCCGACCCCTTTTGCGCAAGATTTCGAATACGACGCCAACAATCAGGATCTAGACATCTTACTCGACGTCAACTTCAAAGCGCCCAGCCGACTAGCTCGTCTGGCCTACCCTTTGTTAAAACAGCGACACGGTTCAATCACAAATCTGATTGATATTTATGCCGATGCGGGTCTTTCAGGACATACAGCCTATGTTGCTTCAAAGTCGGCCTTAAAACAGATGACATTGAACCAGGCGGTTGAATTTGCTCCCAATGTTCGGGTAAACGGAGTTTCTCCAGGAGCGATTTTATGGCCGGATAACGATGAAAAAACGCCCGCCGCCACAAATGATTCAGAAGATACCGGTAAAACTGAAATTCTCAAACATACTGCGAATAAAAAGCTAGGCTCACCAACCAA
Organism: Aliikangiella coralliicola; assembly: GCF_007004725.1. Lineage (GTDB taxonomy): Bacteria > Pseudomonadota > Gammaproteobacteria > Enterobacterales > Kangiellaceae > Aliikangiella > Aliikangiella coralliicola. Next base: position 272,603 of record NZ_ML660163.1, read on the forward strand.
TATTGCTTCAACAATAGTGTACCTGGCACTAGATGCCAGTTACACTACCGGCAGTATCATTAAAGTCGATAGCGCAAGACGCTGGTATCTATAAACTGATTGAGCCCAATTTTAAGCCGAAGCTATCTAAATATTTAGTCGATAGGACGAAGCTTTTGACTCTTTTTATCAAACTCACTCCAGAGTTGTGAATAAGTTTTGACACCACCAGGCTCAACCAAATCAGGTGCTAGTTCTGCGAGAGGCCATAACACATAAGCATTTAGATTGACTTCCTCGCGCGGCAAGATAATCGGATTATCGCAAACCAAATCACCATAAATCAGAATATCGATATCAATATGCCGTGACGAAAATTTTTCGCCCCCACGAACTCTTCCTAGTTCGTCTTCCAAGTTTTTAATGGTTGCTAATAAATCATCAAGTGATTCATCCGTTTCAATTTTTGCAACCAGATTAAGAAAATTGTCACCTTCAAACCCAACGGCTTCACTCTCAAATGTTCGTGAAAATTGCGCTTGGGGAAATCGATTGGTAAGAGACAATTTGGTTCGACTGACATTTTGTTTGGCATCAATATTACTGCCAATCCCCAGGTAAACGATCAAAATTTTTCGCCTCGCTCTATTTTAACGCCGACACTATTGGCAACACTCACAGCGCCGGGTTTATTGAGCGTCAACGAGAGCCAACGGATAGAGAATTGCGTCAAGATCAATTCTGCAACTTTTTCAGCGACGGTTTCCACCAGTTGATACTCACTTTTTTCAACAAAATCGTGTACCGCATGAGAGATGGCTTTGTAATCTAAGGTGTCTGCCAGCTCATCTGTTTCTGATGCTCTTTTAATGTCTGTGCCTAACTCAAGATCAAATACTAATTTCTGTTTAATTTCTCTTTCCCAATCAAACACGCCGATGACAGTCATTACTTCAAGCTGGCGAATAAAAACAATGTCCATAGATAATCCAAAATATTTATTTTTTAGTGACCTTGTACAATTCTATTTATATATAGAATCATTTACAATCAAATAACATCATCGGCTAACTCCAACAGTTCATGGATCTGGGTTATTTTTCACTACTCATAATCGCTTACCTTTTCGGTTCAATCTCTTCTGCGATTATCGTTTGTAAATTATTGACTCTACCTGACCCTAGAATTGTTGGCTCCCATAACCCCGGCGCAACCAATGTTTTGCGCATTGGTGGAACAAGGGCAGCAGTGGCCACGCTTGTTGGGGATGTAATCAAAACCGCATTGCCATTGCTACTTGCTGCTTACCTTGACTATTCTTCGGAACATCTAGCCTGGATTGGCGTGTGTGCACTATTAGGGCACTGCTTTCCACTGTATTTCTCATTTAAAGGCGGTAAAGGCGTTGCAAGCATGATGGCCGTCATCACTTTGGTAATACCTCCCTTTTGTATATTGGCAATCGGTAGTTGGTTAATATCAGCCTGGACATTTCGAAAGTCTTCAGTGGCGTCATTGATTACTGCGATAATAATTCCAATTTTTACCTATCAATTTTATCCGCAATTACTATTGGCACTCACGTCACTGTCTGTTGTCGTATTGTTACGCCATCGAATAAACATCGTTAACATTATTCAAGGTAAAGAGCCACTTATCGGTGAAAATAAAAACAACTCTCAACAAAATCCCTAAAAGTTGATAGAGATGCAAATATTTCGCTGCTAGAATCGTCAGAAGAAAATTAGAGACGCCTCTAACAAATAATCAAATTTAAGCAATCGTCAAAGGAATTAAGCTCATGCAAAAGATATTAGTCAGTCTTCTGATTATGTTAACCACAGGAATAGTTAACGCTGAAACGTCAGTTTGGAAAGCCACCAAAAATGGAGCGACAGTCTATTTAGGCGGCACTATCCATTTACTTCGTAGCTCTGATTATCCGCTACCGAAAGAGTTTGAAAAAGCCTACAAAAGTTCACAGGTGCTAACTTTCGAAACAGATATCGCTAAATTGCAAGAACCTGAGATGGCCGTTTCGATGATTAAGGAACTGAGTTATAGCGATGATAGAACGATATCAACTGTGGTTTCGAGTGAAACTTTCAATCAGTTAAAGAACTACGCATCCAGCCATGGTATGCCTATTGATTATTTTCGTAAAGCCAAACCCGGACTGCTGATGTCTACCTTTATGATCATGGAACTTCGTCAAATGGGCGTGAAAGAAGAGGGCATTGATATGTATTTTACTACCCGTGCCCAAAAAGATTCCAAAACGATGAAGTATCTCGAAACGCCTGAAGAGCAACTTAGTTTTTTAGCTGATTTGGGCATTGGTAACGAAGAGCAATTTTACCAAAACATGCTGAAAGATTTGGGTAACACCAAAGCCCAATTCATTGAGATTATCAAATATTGGCGCTCTGGTGATAGCGTTAATCTTGATAAACTAATGAGCGAAACCATGAAAAAAGACTATCCGAAGATGTATCAATCACTTTTAGTCGACAGAAATAATAACTGGATGCCTGCTATCGAAAAATACTTTGAATCGCCTGAAGTAGAATTTGTACTAGTGGGTGCCGCCCACTTAATCGGCGAAGACGGCGTGATTAACCAACTGATGAAAAAAGGCTATAAAATCTCTAAATTGTAATAGCAGGAACTTGAAGCGGTTTTGGCCAAATGCTTAAACCGCTTCAGATAAAGGCCAACGTGGGTACACTTTAATTTCGTGACCCACATCAAGCTTATCGCTTTTATATTGACAATACCCTGCATAGGCAATCATTGCGCCGTTATCAGTACAATACTCATGGCGAGGATAAAAAACTTCTCCTCCCATCTGAGCCATCAATTCAGCTAACTGCTCTCGCAATTTCAGGTTAGCGCTGACCCCCCCCGCAACAACTAGTCGTTTTCGACCGGTTTGCTTCAATGCCCTTTTACACTTTATTGCAAGCGTATCAACGACCGCTTCCTGAAATGCACGAGCAATATTTGCCGACGCCTGACCACTCGGCTCCTGACCATCCACATTAGCTGCAGCGATACGGTTTGCAGCAAATGTTTTCAAGCCACTAAAACTAAAGTCGAGTCCGGGTCGATCGGTCATAGGCCGGGGAAATCGTTTCTCTGAGTCGTCGCCCTGCTCTGCTAATTTAGCCAGCAGCGGGCCTCCTGGATAATCCAGGCCCATAATTTTAGCCGTTTTATCAAAAGCTTCACCGGCGGCGTCATCGATAGACTCACCGATGATTTGGTAGGCTCCTAGCGCCTGCACATCAACTAACATAGTATGTCCACCAGAGACAAGTAGTGCTAAAAATGGGTATTCTGGAGCATTTTCCTCCAACATCGGTGCGAGTAAATGCCCTTCAAGATGATGAATTCCGATGGTTGGCTTATTCCACGCAACTCCAAGGCTTTTGGCAATTGTTGCCCCCACCAGCAGCGCCCCGATAAGTCCCGGGCCTTGGGTGTAAGCGATTGCGGTAATATCTTGAGGTTGGCATTTAGCTTCGCTTAACGCCGCTTTAATGAGAGGAATCGTTTTTCTCACATGATCCCTTGAGGCCAACTCAGGCACAACACCACCATATTCTCCATGTAACTTCACTTGAGAATAAAGCTGATGGGCAGTGATTCCGGCAGATTCTCGATAAATCGCCACGCCAGTTTCATCACATGAACTCTCTATACCTAAAATTTGTATATCAGACACAATACCTACCTGGAACAGTTTCAGATTTTCCGACTTCACTCGGGATTTCGCCCGATCATACAGCCCATTTCAAAAACTGCCAAAAAATATTACTCGACCTTTGCAATCAGCTTGAAAAAGCAGTAGAATCTGCGCCCTCGTCGTTTTTGACGATTTTTTGAACTTTTATTGATTAACACTTCAATTAATTGAGTCTTTAATTGATCAAATAGCTCAGTGGTGAGCTTGAAACTAGGATTAAACTAAATGCCATCGGTAAAACTGAAAGAAAACGAACCTTTTGATATTGCTCTTCGTCGCTTTAAGCGCTCTTGTGAGAAAGCAGGCATCCTTTCTGAAGTACGTCGTCGCGAGCACTATGAAAAGCCAACTTCTGTACGCAAGCGTAAAAAAGCGGCAGCAGTTAAGCGTGCTCTGAAGAAAGCTTCTCGCGAGCAGCTACAACGTAGACGTTTGTACTAATTTTTATTGTAGTTTTATTGTTTAAAGAATAATTGAGTGCCACAAGCGTGCTTAGGTTTTTCCGTTAGACAATAAATCAAAAATCCGTTCATCAAACTAAGCGATCACTAACATGTCCACATTAGTAGCACAAATAAAAGACGGCATGAAAGAAGCAATGCGGGCCAAAGACAAGGTTCGCTTAACAGCTATTCGTATGTTGCTTGCACAGATTAAGCAGATCGAAGTTGATGAACGTAGAGAAGTAACCGACACTGACGTATTGGCTGCTCTCGACAAAATGATTAAACAGCGCAAAGATTCTATTGAACAGTTCGAAGCAGCTGGCCGAAATGAGCTTGCTGATAACGAAAAACAAGAAATCGAAGCGCTGCAAGCATACCTTCCTCAAGCTTTATCTGAATCTGAAATAAATAACCTGGTAGAGTCAGCGATTGCTGAATCGGGTGCAGAATCTATGCGTGATATGGGGAAGGTAATGGCGATTTTGAAGCCTCAAATGCAAGGGCGGGCTGATATGTCAGCTGTTAGCGGCCAAGTAAAAGCTAAACTTTCCTAATATTTACCTCCGCTCTATTGACTGTAAATCCTCGGATTCAGTCATAGCATCATTAAACGGCTTACCCAGGTCATTAAAGGTTTTATCCCGTTAGAAAGTCAATTCTTCTTAAGCCTCAAATCAGTTAAGAAAATGGACTTTGCTCAAAAACATTAATTAATGAATTCATTTTCAAAGCAGCATTAGGCACAATGTTGCTAAAATACAACTTCCTTTATTTTTTCGTTATTTGTAGATGGCCGGACGCATACCACAATCATTTATCAATGAACTGCTCGCACGGGCAGATTTAGTAGAAATTATTGAACGGCGTGTACCTTTAAAAAAAGCAGGACGAAACTACACCGCTTGCTGTCCATTTCACAACGAAAAAACGCCCTCTTTTTCAGTTAACCCTGACAAACAGTTTTATTATTGCTTCGGCTGCGGAGTCAGTGGCAATGCCATTAGTTTTCTAATGGAATACGAAGGTCAGGAATTTGTTGCAGCAGTAGAAGATCTGGCTTCACAATTAGGCGTAGAAGTTCCAAGAGAAGCATTTGGCGATCAACCTCAAAAAACAAATAATGCGTTATTTCCGCTCATGGAAAAAGTCGCTCAGCACTATCAGCAACAATTAAAGCGCCACCCAACAGCGGTAAAAGCCGTTAACTATCTCAAAAATAGAGGACTTAGCGGAGAAATAGCCAAACAATATGGCATCGGTTACGCGCCTGAAGAATGGCAAAACTTGAGTCACCTCGACAAAGACAAGAAAAAACTCCAGAAAAACCTGGTAGAAACAGGCATGATGATCGAAAAAGAAAACGGTCATGCCTATGATCGTTTTCGTGACCGAATAATGTTCCCCATTCGCAATCGACGTGGCCAAGTCTTAGGTTTCGGCGGTCGCGTGATCGATAAAGGTGAGCCCAAATATCTCAACTCTCCAGAGACAACGCTATTTCATAAAGGAAAAGAGCTTTACGGACTCTATGAAATGCGTCGGCAGTTACGTAATGTTGATCATATTATCATTGTCGAAGGCTACATGGATGTGGTTGCTTTAGCGCAATTCGGTATTTATAACGCAACCGCCACACTAGGCACAGCAACAACAAGTGACCACTTACTAACATTGTTCCGTATTTGCCCAAAAGTTGTCTTCTGCTTCGACGGGGACAAGGCCGGCCGAGCGGCAGCTATAAGAGCACTCAATCATGCACTACCATTACTGAAAGATGCCCGCGAAGTTCGCATGATGTTTTTACCAGAGGGAGAAGATCCTGATACTATGGTTAGAAATATCGGGGCAGAAGCTTTTAAAGAGCAAGTTGAAATAGCGACGACACTATTCGACTATCTATTAGAATACCTGACTAATCAAGTTGATATGAATACCTTTGAAGGACCCGCCAAATTAGTTCATTTGGCAAAGCCCTTCTCACAATTGATTAAAGATCCTATTTTATCCGCACGATTCCAGCAGCGATTGAGTGAGCTTTCCGGTCTCAATGAAAAACAATTAAAACAAGTCTTGCCCCATGAGCAACCACAAACGCAAAAGGCGTCAACCACTACTCATACAGAAAACCCTGAGCAATCCTCGCCGAGTGAGACAACGACTCAAAACTCAAAGACAGTCAAAAGCTCCGGGAAAAACAAAATCCCCTTTCGCCGCGCCATTGCACTGTTGCTTCAGTTTCCCGAAGCTTTGCCCGCTGCTGATTTGAGTTGGCTCGCAGATATCGAGGAACCTGGCGCTCAAATACTTAACAAACTTATTCAGCTAATTTCAGCAGAAGAAGGTGTTACCACAGCCATGTTAATAGAAAATTGGCGAGGTCATCAGGAGGAACCTCACCTCACGAAACTGGCTACTATGGACCTGTTAACCCAGGCTGAAAATGCGCAAACCGAACTTTGTGAAATCACTAAGCATCTGGAAAAAAGCTATTTGATTGATCAATGGGACTCACTCATTGAGAAATCTCGGCTTCAACCTCTATCCACTGATGAAAAAGATAAGTTAAAACAGTTGCAAATTGCGATCAGTGCCCCCAGATAAGGTCTTCGCCAATAACGCTCGAGCCACCTTTAACCAAGTTTCGTTCGGTCTGAAAATCAGGCTGAATACTAAAAAAAGGTTTCAAACAACTAAGAAAAGTATTGAAATTAAAGATAAAGACAGAAAGTGAACACTTACAAACTTAACTAGTGATAACCCCTTTAATTTGAAAAGAAGGACATTCATTTAGATGAGCTTGGATCAATCGATAATTGTTTCTCACTTTTAATCAATCGATAGTTTTATTGAATGTTAAACTTTTACCAGATTTATTAACATTTTTGGTAACTTAGTAGTTAGTAATCTTGCTGATTTGGGACTAGACTGTGTATAATTGGCGGTTTCGTGTCCGTTGACTCGTACCGGGAAAATTCGGTTACGAATTGAGTTTTTTTAGTCTGATTTAAGGTTATTTGAATGACAGATAATTCCACTCCGTCGACAATATCTCAGCAGTCACAGCTGAAATTGTTGATCACTAGAGGTAAGGAGCAAGGCTACCTTACCTATGCAGAAGTAAACGATCATCTACCACCGGATATCGTAGACCCTGATCAAGTGGAAGATATCATTAGCATGATCAACGATATGGGAATTCAGGTTTTCGAAGCCGCTCCCGAAGCTGATGCGCTGTTAATGAACGAAGCTTCTGCTCCCGATGAAGATGCAGCAGAGGAAGCGGCGGCAGCACTGGCAAATGTTGACAGCGAGTTCGGTCGAACAACTGATCCCGTCCGTATGTATATGCGAGAAATGGGAACGGTTGAACTGCTTACCCGTGAAGGCGAAATTGAGATTGCCCGTCGTATAGAAGACGGCATTCGTCAGGTACTGGCTTCAATTGCAGAGTACCCCGAAACGGTTTCAATGCTCCTCGATGAATACGACAGATTTGTCGCAGAGGAAATTCGTCTAACCGATATTATCACTGGTTTTGCCGACAGCGAAGAAGAAGCAGCAATGGCAGCCAGCCACGTTGGTAGTGAAGTTCCCGAAGAAGAGCTTGACGATGAAGACGCTGATTTAGATTCGGATGATAGTGACGAAGAAGAAGCAAACATGGGACCCGATCCTGAGTTGGCGGCCAGCCTCTTCAATCAACTCCGAGAAAGCTATGAGAAAACCATCGGCGCAATTGCCAAGTATGGTCGAAATCACAAAAATGCGGTCAATGAAATTGAAGGCATGAAAGAGAACTTCCTGAAGTTCAGATTACTGCCAAAAATGTTTGATCGACTTTCAGAAAAAATGCGTAGCCGAATGGCCCTGTTACGTACTCAAGAAAGACTCATTATGCGCTTGGCGACTGAAACCGCCAAAATGCCGCGTAAAGAATTTATCCGAAGCTTTCCTGGTAGCGAAACAAATACCAAGTGGATAGATTCAATCATCGCCAAAGATCCTGAATATATCGCCGAACTTGAAGAAGTTGCTGAAGATATTATTCGCGCTCAAAATAAAATGGTGAAAGTTGAAAAAGATAGCAACTTAACCATTGCAGAAGTCAAAGAGACCAATCGTCGCATGTCTATTGGTGAGGCGAAAGCTCGTCGCGCCAAGAAAGAAATGGTAGAAGCTAACTTGCGACTGGTTATTTCAATCGCCAAGAAATACACCAACCGCGGTCTCCAATTTCTCGACCTTATTCAAGAAGGTAATATCGGCCTGATGAAGGCTGTAGACAAATTTGAATATCGCCGAGGTTATAAGTTTTCGACTTATGCAACTTGGTGGATCAGACAAGCAATTACGCGTTCAATTGCAGATCAGGCAAGAACCATTCGAATTCCGGTTCACATGATAGAAACCATTAACAAGTTGAATCGAATTTCGAGACAAATGCTGCAAGAAATGGGAAGAGAACCACAGCCAGAAGAATTAGCTGAACGAATGGAAATGCCGGAAGATAAAATCCGCAAAGTTCTTAAGATTGCGAAAGAACCAATTTCTATGGAAACGCCTATCGGTGATGATGAAGATTCCCATCTGGGCGATTTCATTGAAGATGGAAATCAGGACTCTCCGATTGACTCAGCGACTTCAGAAAGCTTGCGTGAAGCAACCAAAGCGGTTCTAGCTGGTTTAACAGCTCGTGAAGCGAAGGTTTTGAGAATGCGCTTTGGAATAGACATGAATACTGATCATACTTTAGAAGAAGTTGGTAAACAGTTTGATGTTACTCGTGAGCGTATCCGCCAAATTGAAGCCAAGGCGCTTAGAAAACTTCGTCACCCTACGCGCTCAGACAGGCTGCGAAGCTTTCTTGATGAGTGATTAGCTTACTCAGATAAAAGAGCCTTTTTTAAGGCTCTTTTTTTTGCATAAATTTAAGTTTCACCATTACTTTAATTATCAATTTTTTAAGCAACCCTTGCCACCCAGTTAAACCATATCGCAATTGTAAATAATTCAGCTAAATTAAAAACTTTTACAATATCTCTTACTTTTTCAGTCACCCGTTTCATCAAGAAATTAGCCTAACCTCAGGTATGTTTTGCCGCTAATCACCATAATAAAAATTCAACATCACGCAAATTTAACGCTGAAAACAAACGTGGCATAATTTTTTAGCTATACTTAATTCCAACATAGGATAGGTAACCTGAATTCAGGATAAAAAAATCAAAGAGACAACATTCAGGTTAAGTTGGTAAGTCCCTAATATTTCAGGAAGATTATTTGAATAATAACTCAGAAAACGACAACCCGGTTGCTTCAAAAAACTCAACTGCTCAGCCAAAAATCTTTCAAAAATCGCCTTCTTTAGAAGTGCTGCAGAATTTTATTGAGCGTATCAATCGCCTGGAGTCACTAGAAGATATCCTCTCATATTCTGCCAAACATACTGTTGAAGAATTGGGCTTTGAAGATTGTGTTATTTATTTACTCGATCCTGATTTAGAGACTCTCGTTCAAATTGCCGCTTTTGGACCGAAAAATCCAGATCAAACAAGCATTATCAATCCGATAACTATTCGGCTGGGAAATGGGATTGTCGGCCGCGCTGCAGCTAATAAGACAACTCTACGAGTAGCAGATACGAGGACGGAGCCAGACTATATTGTTGACGACCAGGTAAGGCTTTCCGAACTGTCGGTACCGATACTACACCAGGATAAGTTACTGGGGGTTATTGACTCGGAAAATAGCGCACTAGATTTTTTTAGCTACGAACACCAGTACTATATCGAAATACTCGCATCGGTAATCGCATCTAAAATCACATTCGAATCGACTATTATTGCATTGGAAAAAACCATTGATGCCTTAGGAAATTCGCAAAAATTATCCGATGTATATTTCCGTATTTCCGAATTAACCCACAACTCAAAATCAGAAGAGGAATTCTATTTAAACCTGCATCACCTGGTTTCGAAACAAGTAAAAACCCAGAGCTTTTTTGTCGTCTTACTGGATCGAAATACTGAAAATTATTCGTTTCCTTACTTTCACGATGAGAAAGAGGGCGGCAGATTTGATATCAAAATAGAAAACGAGATCATGAAGCAATCGCTGGTTGCTGAAGTCATTGAAAACCAGCAACCTTATCTTGCAGATTACCGCGAACTCAAACAGCGCTCTCTGAAAGGCCAACTCGTCAGAAATGGTGAAATCGCCTATAGTTGGTTAGCCGTGCCATTTCAGATAAGTGATTCACTTCATGGCGCAATAGCACTACAAAGTTATGACTCCACTATTATATTCAGCGCTGCAGATAAAGAATTTTTAAGCTTCTTAAGCCAACATGTGAGCACAGCGATTGAGCGGACACTGAAAGATCAAAAGCTACTTCATCAAGCCCTCCACGATCCATTAACCGGGCTCGCTAACCGTTCTCTTTTCCGAGATCGAGTTAACCACGCTTTCTCCAGGGTTCGCAGACATGACTCACCCGAGCTGGCAGTGCTTTTTATTGATTTCGACAACTTTAAATTGATCAATGATAATTTTGGTCATCAGGCAGGTGATGCGTTATTGCGCTTAACCGCGGAAAAAATACAACATCAACTACGGGAATGCGACACCTTGGCCAGATTGGGTGGAGACGAATTTGCCGTGTTATTAGAAGATCTGGAAAGTAGTTCTTTTGCAATCACCATCGCTCAGAGAATCCTCAAAGCAACTCAAGATGCAATAATTGTTGGTGATCAATCTATCTTCGTGACTATCAGTATTGGCATTGCACTTAAAGATGAAAATACTCAGTTTGCTGAAGACTTATTGAAAAATGCTGACCACGCGATGTACCACGCCAAGAGTAAAGGAAAAAATAATATTCAAGTTTACGAAACAACCTTACACCACGCAGTTGTATACGCAAGGCAAGTGTTAAGGGAGTTAGAAATCGCGCTAAGTGAAGACCAACTTGAATTTCATTTTCAACCGATTGTTGCACTTAACACCAGGGAGATTGTTGGATTTGAAGCGTTAATAAGATGGAAACACCCCACTAGAGGGCTTATTTATCCTGACGAATTTATCGAAATCGCAGAGCAAAATGATCTGGTAAGAGCGATAGATAGCCAACTACTAAAGCGCGTCGCGAAAACCCTATCGAATTGGCAAGCCTTAACCAACACTCCCTTGTACATTAGCGTTAATATTTCAGCGAAGCGATTTATCGATTCGCAACTTGTCAACGAAATTGAGCAAGTTTTTAAACAACATCGGCTAGTTCCTGGTTCACTTCTGATCGAAGTAACCGAACACGCGCTGATTAAAAATATCGGCAAAGCCCGATTGCTATTTCATCAATTGCGATCAATTGGTGTGAAAATATCACTCGATGACTTTGGTACAGGCTACTCGTCATTAAGTTACCTAAATCAACTACCTTTCGATATTATTAAAATTGATCGCTCATTTGTCACTAGCATCAATAAAAGAAAGTTAAATCATCCTATTATCAACACCATCGTGGTATTGGCAAAAACCCTTGATATTGAATTAGTGGCGGAGGGAATTGAATCAAAGCTTCAGTTAGAAATTTTACAGCAAATGGATTGTCAGTATGGCCAGGGATATTACCTGGCGAAACCTATGTCGGAACATGAAGCAGAAAAATTGGTCACGAATCGAAGTTTAAAGTCAGAGTAGCACTGCGCCCAAATTACTCGTTAATGTATTCGTAAAGAAAAAGCGCTATCGTGGACCTATGACAGCCGCTTTGCTCAACGATTTATCCCGAAGTTCAGAGTATTTAGTAATAACTTATTATCGACAAGAAAACTTTGGCACCATAGTAACGATTTTGTCTTTACCGTCCTTGTCCTCCATCAAATAGCAATTACCATCTTGCCCAACTTGATAGTATCTGTCTTGTTCAGAGTTAACCTCCGGCAGATAGCCATCTTCATCACCAACTGAATAGCCGTTTACCAACTCTTCATCTGAAGTTGAGTGAGAGGTTGTGGTCACAACTCTTTGCACAGGCTCATCATCATGACTCGCCTCTGTTAGCAAATGCCCAATAATACCACCGACGACTAACGCCCCAACAACATCTGAAGCTCGACTATGGCCATGTCCGTGGACGCCAACTGATACATGGCCCCTATGACCATGATGATATCCATGGTGACTAGATGCCGAATAGTGAGTTGAGCATGCAGTAATAAAAATCAGCGCGGGCGCTAACAGCAAAGTAACAGGAAATTTCATTAGAATCCTCTGACATAACACCGGTGCCGGACAAAGTTTTTCCAGTTGAATTTCCCTGGAACACCAATGGCCTATTAATGCACCTATACCTATTAAAACCAGTACCTATTAAAAATAGTACCCTTTGTTCAATATTCGCAACTCTATGAAATCTATACTTCAGTCTGCGACGTTTTGAATTTTGAACTCAGATATCGGTAAACAATCACACTTAAATAACAGTCCACAGATTAACAGTACATAGATTAACCTAAACTGAACATCCCAAAGGTCAACATAACTAATTGAATTTTATAGTAAATTATGAGAATTATCTGGTTGAAGCCACGTAATTTGCAACTTTAATGAAGTCTTCAAGGGCCAAATTTTCAGGACGAGCACCTGCATCAAGACCGACATCAACCAGTTCTTGCGCCGATATTCTCTTTTTCCAGACATTTCGGATGGTTTTACGTCGTTGATTAAAAGCGTCGCTCACTAAACCAGAAAACAATTCAAAATCGGCCACAGCCAGTTTCTCTTCTCTGGGTTTTAAACGAACAATCGCAGAATCAACTTTCGGAGGAGGATCAAAAGATTCAGGGGGAACCAAAAACAGCATTTGCGCGTGACAATAGTATTGAGTCATCACACTTAACCGACCATAAGTTTTACTACCCGGCTGAGCGACGATTCGCTCTACAACCTCTTTCTGCAGCATGAAATGCATATCCTGGATCGTCGGTAAAAATTGAAATAAATGAAAAAGGATCGGAGTCGAAATATTATAGGGAAGATTACCGACCACTCGCATAATGCCAGCCTGAGAAAACTGATTAAAATCTGTTTTCAACGCGTCCTGCTCATAGATGGTTAGTTCCCCGGCTCTATCACAATTAAACTTTAACTTTGGGATCACATCTCGATCGAGTTCAATAACGGCTATTTTTTTAGAATGGGGTAATATCTCTCGAGTTAACGCACCTAGCCCTGGACCAATCTCGATAATGTTATCGGACTCTTTGGGTTGAATACATTTTACAATCCGCTCAATAACGCCATAGTCGTGTAAAAAATTCTGGCCGAATCTTTTTTTCGCTTGATGTTGGTCGGGGGTAAAAGGTTTCATTAATCAAGCCCTTATGAAGAAGGTGTAGAAGGCTGCTCGGTAGCTCGACCAGAGAGTAATCGCAGGGCGTAGTTAACGGCATATTCTAAACTATCACTTGAAGCGGTGTAGCTCGCTGCTATGTCTAACGCCGTACCATGATCGACAGAAGTTCTGATATAAGGCAGGCCTAAGGTGACGTTAACACATTGTCCAAAGCCAAACGCCTTAATCACCGGAAGCCCCTGATCATGATACATCGCTAAAAAAACATCATAAGCCTTACGCTTCTCTGGTGTAAATAAAGTATCTGCAGGAAAAGGTCCAAAAACCAACTGACCTTGATTGCAAAAATGTTCTATTACAGGACGAATGATTTCGTCATCTTCATAACCTAATAGCCCGCCTTCTCCCGCATGTGGATTAAGCCCGCAAACAGCTACTTTTGTTTTTTCACCGGTTATATTTTCCAGTGAGTTTAAAATAACACCGATGACTTGCTTTAACTCGTCCTGAGTAATCGCTTGCGGTACTTTCGCTAACGGCAAATGGGTTGTAGCCAACGTCACCTTGAGTTCATCAGTAGCGAGCATCATTACCACTTTATCGATGTTGGCAGCCTTGGCAAAAAATTCTGTATGCCCGAGGAAGTTCTGATCAACCTGATTTAAATTAGCCTTATGGACCGGCGAGGTCACAATAGCATCGACAGTTTTATCTAATGCCAATTCGCTTGCGCGCGCAAGAATAGCTAGCGTCGCTTTTGCATTTTCAGCATTGAGTTTGCCTGCCACAACCGGTTGCTCACAGGGAATATTCTCAATATAAAGATGGCCGGGTTGATGTTTATGGACTGGCGAGTCCCAATCCATATTGATCAGTTTCAGTGATAAATTTAACGCTTGGGCAGTGGACTCAAGCAACGCTTTATCGGCGATAACAACAATCTGAGCGTCAAATTTCAGTTGAGCGACCCGAACAATTAACTCAGGCCCGATACCCGCGGATTCCCCCATTGTCAGCGCAACTCGGGGAATCAAGCTCTGTCGATTAACATTCATAGACTATCATTACTTACCAAGCTATTTTGGTCTATCATTCTAGAAGTTTAATTTCCAGAGGCAATCAATTTTCATCGATTATTTTGATATAAGCTTGCTCTTTTAATTCCTGAAGCCAAATCTGAGCTTCCTCTTCAAATTTTCTGTTATGCAAAATTCGATAAGCACGCTCTCTTTTCTTCTCTTCAGTTTGATCTTGATTACGGCGACCAAGAACCTCAATTAAATGCCAGCCAAATTCGGTTTTCACCGGCTCACTCATTTCATTCACTGCTAACGCTTCCATTGCCTTGGTGAATTCAGGTACGAAAGTTCCAGGATCACTCCATTTCAAGTCTCCGCCTAATGAACCGCTTCCTTTATCATCCGAAAATTCAATCGCCAGATCTTCAAACTTTTCGCCATCTACAATTCTTTGTCGAATCAATTTCAGTTTGTCAAAAGCAGCTTTTTCGTCAGTAATTGCATTAGGCGAAATTAAAATGTGGCGGACATGGGTTTGAATAACGCTGTGAGTTTCGAAACCACCCTTAGAATCAATCAGGTGCAATATGTGAAGTCCACTACCACTTCTCAATGGCTCAGAAATATCACCAACTTTCATGTTTTTAACGCTGCCAGAAAATAACGTTGGTAATTGAGAAGCATTGCGCCACCCTAAGTTTCCACCATTTAAAGCATTTTGACCGGCAGAATAAGTAATTGCATATTCCTGAAAGTTGGCTCCATTTCTTAATTCTCGAATCAATTTATCCGCTTTGTCGCGAATTTTGGTAATTTCTTCAGGCGAAGCCCCTTCAGGCAATGGTAGTAATATGTGGCCCAGAGAATATTGAACTCGGCTTAAACCTTCATTATCAATTTGCACTAAAAGGTTATCAACTTCTTTGTCGCTGATCTTAATTCGGCGCGAGACACTGCCACCACGCGCTCTGGAAACCATAATTTCAGCGCGAATATCTTCTCTAAAGATCGCCCAGGAAGTCCCCTCTTCTTCAATGCTTTTTCGAAACTGTTCAATGGAAAGGTTGTTTTGCTCTGCAATACGCGTGATAGCTGAGTCTAACTCAGTATCGCTAACTCTTACTCCAACCCGCTTTGCCATTTGCATTTGCAGCGACTCTAGAATTAAGCGGTCTAAAATTTGCGCTTGTAGTTTGTCTAACGGCGGAGCAGTTTGGTTTCGACTTTTAATCTGTTGCAAAACAGAATTTGTTCGTCTGACCAACTCACTTGCTAAAACCACATCCGAATCAACCAACGCCACTACGCGGTCAATCATCTCCAGCTTTGCTGAAACGATCGCTGATTGAAAACTGAAGGCAGCTACCACTGCAATTTTTAATAATTTCTTCATTACCTGACCATTCATATTATATTGATTCTCTATTTTGAGAACATACTGCTCACTGATATCATTCGTTCGACAACATTAACATCAACGACCTGTCTTACAGTAACCTACCACTTACTCACCCAAACTCGGCGCCTACCTCATTCAAATTGTGATGGCTAATTCGCCTGTTCCATCCAATTAGCCAATACCAAAGTCAATTTGAGTGAAATTAGTTGAGAAAGGGATCTCGATAACTCGTAATACTAGACTCTAACAATCCGCTTAACCCAGATTCACCAGCACTTCCCAATCCTTTAAATACAAATTGCAGATGGATACCATCACTATATTCGTCATCACTAATTAATATCGGATTGCCACTTCCATCTAACTGAGTGTTTAGATATTTTTGCGCCACCAAACGGACCGCCCAACAACAGGATTCATACTCAATTCCTGCTAAAGCCTCAATCGTCTTGTCTCGATTCATGTCATTATACCATCGACCAAGCAATCGCCACTCGGAATTTATCGGCCAAGCGAAAGAAAAATCACTTTCCTCGATAAGATCACCGGCAATTTCTCGAAACCTGTGGGATAAATTGACAATATGATTGGGTTTGGGTTCAAATTTAATCACACTTCTCGCCTGATTTGTATTTTCAGAGCGCTCATCCCAATCAATAAAACCACGATATGTGGTCGATTGACTCAACTTAAATTCAAGTTCAGCCAACCACGGAGAAGTGCTTTCTTGTTCAATCGTCTGCCCCGCTAGCTGGACAGTTCTATCGTCAAAATAGTAACGTCGCCCAAGACTGAATTTAAATACTTGCTCGCCTGAAGCGTCTTTTACCAATGTATTGGTCAACGCAACACTCACATGATTAGTGTCACCCACTCGGTCAATACCCGAAAATCGATTTTCCCGCCATAGTTGGTTAAAACCAAAAACAGGCAAAGTGGTATCAAAGTTATTGATTTCATCTTGTTCACGGTGAGGGATGTAGCTATAAAATACGCGAGGAATCAAACTATGCGTATAATCTTCCTCGTTCATGCGAGTCTTGCGATCGAAATAAAGACCGCTATCGAGACTAAATATTGGTAAGTCACGGGTAATCGACTGCTTTTGGCCGCTCAACTGCGATTCTTGCTCATAACGAGTCATCTGATAACTCAGCTTTGGAATCGTAAATCCCCAGATAGCGTTCATTGGATAGCTTAACGACGGTGTGAGATTCGTTCGCGTACCTTCAAGTTGAGCACTATCAGGATGCTCAAACTGGGTCCATTCTGAACTCAACTGCCAACGAAACCCACTGTCAGCCAAATGATCGGCATTAATATTAATACTGGGCAAATATCGATAAGAGTCGACGGCAATCAACGACTGGCTGGCACGGGCAAACATTTGAATATCCCAGATATCATCGGTATAACTTAAGTTTGCATGGCTGTTCAGACTCGTCGCATTGGACGATTCCAGGCCAGAGCCAAAATCACGGAAATAATCGCTATCACTCACACGCTGTGAGTGAATTTTCAATTGCCAATTTCGATTAAACACCGCGTCATGTTTAAAGTCAGTTAACCACCGCTCCGCAGAATTCGCATCGATTGAAGCACTGGTTGCTGGATCCAGGAGCAACGAAGCTACAATCTTGTCTTCGTCCATCCACTCGAAAAACCACTCAGAATAGGTTTTCTCGGTTAACCAGCGAAACTGACTGCCCCACTGAGTACCTCTTTTCTCGATGTGTCTGGGCGTAAAAGTCGCGTCAGCCCAGTGGGTAATATTCCAATAAATAGGCTGAGCAATATCCAATCCATTTCTATCATTATTTTTTATCGTTGGAGAGAGTAATCCTGATTTTCGCCGATCATCAATTGGAAAGTTTAAATAAGGAAAGTAAAAAACCGGTATGCTATTTACCTTTAAAACGGTATTCCAGGCCTCACCGCGCCCGTCAGCTTGTTCCAAACTCATTTCTGAAGTGGACAACTGCCAGCTTTCATCGCCTTTAGGGCAAGTAGTGAAAGTCAGTTCATTGAGTTCAGTGGTCGATTCCGGCTTAACGGTTACACTTTCAGCGGTTCCTCGACCACCATTTTCAAATAGAAAAAATTCTGCTTTTTCTAACTCGATGTTGCCAGTCTGGCGGTCTTGTTTAAGGTTTTTACCACCAAAGATAGCGTCACTCGATTCCACCGACACTTCGCCTGTGGCTGACAATTGTTGTGTTTGATGATCAACGATGACCTCTTCCGCGCGAATTGTCGACTGATGATCCTGGACTGTCACATTGCCCTTTAAATGGGTTAGTTTATTGCTTATTTCTGGTGCACTATCGTAGGAAATTCTGACTTTGCCTTCCTCAGGCATATCGTCTTTGACGGTTGCTGTGGATTGCTCTAAACCCAATTGCTCTCGACTAACCTCACACTGAGACAAAACACGCCAGTCAAATTTTCCGCTGGTTGTTTCGTCAGTACTGGTGTTGCTGGCATTATCAGCAGCTGCGGCAGTGCCAGCCATCAATAAGGGGATCCCCAATAAGGATGTCAATGGCGACTTTAATTGAGTTATTTTTCGAGTTTTTCGATTGGTCAGCAAATTGTTTGATACCTGCGACAAAAGGCTGTGCTCATTTATTATTTGAAAGGCGCCATAATACGCGAAAATGACTACCTAGAAAACTCAGTTAAGTGTCTGAGCCCATTTAGCGCCAAAATATCGTTTAAAAACGTGCTGTCATCTTGTAGAAATATCTCATTGCAGGCATTATGCATGCCGATAAACGAAAGATAAACAGACCCTGATGATTGACCAAAGAAAACAGCAGTTAGCCCATTGGGCTGGTAAACAACTCAACCAGCAGCCTCCAGAACTGGAAACTGTTTCCGGGGATGCGAGTTTTCGTCGATATTTTCGCTTTTCTAACGGCGAAAGCTCCATCATTGCGGTAGACGCGCCACCAACTCACGAAGATAATCATTCATTCCATCGAGTGGCAAAAATCCTGTTAAAGCAAGGGCTACTCGTACCGGAATTTCTCAACATCGACTTTGACGAGGGCTTTATTCTACTCTCCGATCTCGGCGATAAGCTCTATCTTCCATCGCTCAACCAATCGTCAGTCAATCAGCTTTACAGCAAAGCCATCGATTCCATCATTCAGATGCAGCAAATTCCTCTGACAAATCTAGCGGAACTAACGACTTACGACGAACAAAAGCTGAATATGGAAATGGCGCTATTTCCAGACTGGTTTATTAAAGAACATTTAAAATTGCAGTTATCTGATACCGAAAAGAAGCTGATTTCAGATACGTTCAGAAAACTAGCAGATAATGCTCTGGCTCAACCCCAATATTTCGTCCACCGGGATTATCATTCTCGTAATTTAATGATCTGTGAACGCCAGACCCCTGGAATTATTGATTTTCAGGATGCAGTGATCGGCCCTATAACCTATGATTTAGTATCACTTTTAAAAGACTGCTATATCGAGTGGGAAGAAGCGGCAGTCAAGTCCTGGTGCGAGGAATACTTGAAACAGGCCAAGACAGCGGGTCTCACAAACCAGGAATTCAGCGCATTTTATAAAGATTTCGAATGGATGGGCATGCAACGACATATTAAAGTGCTGGGAATTTTTGCCAGACTCAATTATCGAGATAACAAACCCGGCTACCTGCAAGATCTTCCGCTTACCCTTAATTACTTGCGTAAAGCTGCCGCTCGCTACGATGAATTCAGAGAATTCTCTCAATTTCTCGAACAGCGCATTAGCCCGGCGATGGCAAAAATCTGATGAAAGCGATGCTACTGGCAGCAGGTCGAGGCGAAAGAATGATGCCCTTAACCGCCAAAACGCCGAAACCTCTACTTAGAATCTCAGACAAGCCGCTACTAGAGTACCATATTGAAAACCTGGTCAATGCCGGGTTGAGACAAATCGTTATCAACCATAGTTATCTCGGACAACAAATCGAAAACTACTTTGGCGATGGTGCCAAATTAGGGGCACAAATTTCGTGGTCACGGGAAACTTCTCCTCTGGAGACGGCCGGCGGAATTATTAAAGCGCTACCCAAACTGGGCGAACAACCCTTTATTTTAATCAACGGTGATGTTTGGTGTCCGTTATCTATTGATAAATTCGTGAATAGTCCACATATTGATTCGCTTAAGCGCAAACAAACACTGGCACATTTACTATTGGTTAAAAACCCTCAACATAATCCAACAGGTGATTTTGGATTAATTGAATCCATGGTGGTTAATAAAAATAGTACTATGTGGACCTACTCCGGTATCGCGGTTTTACACCCAGACCTTTTTCGTGCTCAAATTTGCGCACAATCTGAAAGTAATCAACGGGATCGGGTGCTAGCATTGGCGCCTGTCTTACGTGAAGCTGCCGACCACCAAAAAGTAACCGCTGAAATTTTTGACGGCGACTGGCAAGACATAGGCACACCTGAACGTTTAGATAATTTACGTAGCCAGGTTAAAACACAATCAGGAAATAAATAACCCATTTTACGAACATCAATATGAAAATTGCTGGAAAAATAATTTGTGGCGTTCTCGGCTTTTTGATTGGCAACATTCCCGGTCTGATTGTCGGAATTTGGCTAGGACATTCTTTTGACAAAGGAATGGATCAGGACTTCGACAATATTTTTAGTCGCAAAGATCCATCACAAACTCAAGCGGTATTCTTCGAAGCCAGTTTTGCGGTCATGGGACATTTGGCGAAAGCCGATGGCGTTGTCACCAAAAAAGAAATCGACGTAGCCGAGCAAGTCATGCACAAACTGGGATTGGTCGGAGAAAGACGCCAGCAAGCCATCGATGCATTTAATCGCGGCAAATCAAATAACTTCGATTTATCCGATTGTCTGTATCAACTGAAGCTTCATGGTTCAAAAAGTCCTAGCTTAATTCAGATGTTCATCGAAATTCAGATCGTTTCTGCAACAGCGGATGGACAAGTTTCTCAGCCAGAAATGCTGATTTTGTACCGAATTGGTGAAGAATTTCGAATTCCGAAACGTCAAATTGAGCAACTGGTCGAAATGGTGATTGCTCAACAATCATTTCATCGCGACGGCCGAACCGGCCAGTACTCATCAACCAGCGGCCCCTCCATCGAACAAGCTTACAAAGTGTTGGGCGTGTCAGCAGATTCAGGTAAACAGGAAGTTAAACGGGCTTATCGTAAATTAATGTCGCAACACCATCCCGACAAACTGGTTGCCAAAGGAATGCCAGAAGAAATGGTCAAAGTTGCCACAGAAAAATCTCAAGAAATTCAATCCGCCTACGAAATGATAAAAAGCCAGAAAGGATTTTAACTTTGCCGAACTTTTTAAAAAAACAAACTAAAAAATACTCAATCAAAACCAGCGTAACCAGTCATAAATCTTCCTTAAAGGGTCTGCTGTTTTTGATCGGCGCATTAATATCAAGCCCCGCTTTCGCAGTCGACGGCATGATGCTTAACTATGGCGTCGGCATGAGCGACGCGCTAATTCAATATAAAGATATTACCGGCGCAAAGCAGAAATCTATCGGCGTTTTCTGGAATACCGACACTACATTTCAACACGGACTCTTAGGCTACAGCGAACTAGAGTTTGAAGCTTATGCCGCAGAAATTAGCAAAGATCAAACGATGAACCTGGTTGCGGTCAGACCCATTCTCAATTTTTGGGAAAGTAGCAGTAAAGCACGCTCATGGTATTGGCAATTTGGCATTGGGCTCAGTTATTTTGACAGTAAACGATTAGACCCAATTGAATTTTCCTCTAATGCCCAGTTCGCCACAATTTTTGGTCTGGGTTTTGTGTTAGACGATGCTAGAAAGCATCGACTAACAATGCGCTATAATCACTACTCTAACGGATACCTGTCGACCCCCAATCAAGGATTGGATACCTTCACCCTTGACTGGCATATTGGTTTTTAATTTTCACAAAAGGTCGATCGGTTAACTCATTTTAAGGCACTTTACAATGACTCACACAACTCAACAAAAACAACTGGTAACAATGCTAGAGCTGCAGAATGCAATGAATAAAAAAGTGCATGAAGATTGGCTTAATCAGGGTTTCGAGTGGTATCGCGCTATCTGGATCGAATGTGGCGAGATGCTTGACCACTATGGCTGGAAGTGGTGGAAACATCAATCTCCTGATATGGAACAGGTTAAGCTAGAGTTAGTCGATATTTTTCATTTTGGACTAAGTTGTCGACTCAGCGACAGTGACGATCTGAATAAAATCGCCGAAACTCTCGAATATGAGTTTTCAGACCGACGCACAAACGATGATTTTAGAACTACGTTAGAAGACCTGGCGTTAAACACGCTACAAACCAAGTCATTTAACGCACAAATTTTTGCCGGCTGTATGCAACAGATTGACATGTCATTTGACGAGCTATTTACTAGCTATGTGGGCAAAAACGTACTTAACTTTTTCCGTCAGGATCACGGATATAAAGACGGTACTTATCATAAAGTGTGGCATGGAAAAGAGGACAACGAGCACCTGGTAGAAGTTGTTGCGACGCTTGATCCAAAAGCCGAAGATTTCGCCGATAAAGTCTACCAGGAACTCTCGAAGCGATATCCATCTTAATCAACGGAGTACAACTCGACTTCGGTTAATCCTGATTAATGAAATACGATAGGAGAATACTTTTCTATCTGACAATAAACGTCCCTTCCCTTCAAGCCACAGAGCTCTCTGGGAAGGAGTGATTTCCGCTCAAATGAATCATTCTGGAAAGTAAAGTTCCACTCTGAGAAATAAAAGACCACCGATGCTAAAAGATTATTATCGATTCGCCAGCAACAATCCGCATTTCTTGATGTTTGGTTTGCTCACCGCCTTTTTCGGCAATTATGGCCAGACATTTTTCATTGCCTGGTATGGTGAGTCATTTCAAAAAGCATTTGACTTAAGTAGCTCCGAGTATGGACTTATTTATTCCATCGCGACTCTATCAAGTGGCTTCATTATTCTCTACGCCGGTGCGCTTCTGGACAAAACACCACTCAAGAAATTCACTTTTATTACCAGCACAGGTTTGATAGCGGCGTGCTTTTTACTCTTCTTTTCCAGTGAAATCTGGCATCTGATCTTAGCAATTTTTTTACTACGCTTTTGCGGGCAAGGCCTGATGACCCATATTGCCTTTACTTCGATGGCACGTTACTTCAACAAAAATAGAGGTAAGGCGATTGGTATCGTAGGTTTCGGTATGCCCCTGGGCGAAGCAGTCTTACCATTTATTGCGGTTATTTTGATTAATCTGATCGGCTGGCGTCAAAGCTGGCTAGTATTAGGATTGGTGCTCATCATTTTTTACTGGCCAATGTTGAATTTTTTGTTGGTCAAATCCGCTGAACGTCTCAAACAGCTGACTCAATCAGCCTCACAAAATGATAGTGCAAGTGCTAATAGTTGGTCTCGTCAACAAGTAATCAAAGACAATTGTTTCTGGCTGTTACTGCCTGCGATTATGGCACCAGCTTTTATTGTTACCGGCATATTTATCCACCAAAATATTTTGCTCCAGTCAAAAAGCTGGAGTGGTGAATGGTTCGCTTTTTGCTTTATCGTTTACGCAGTTTCTCATTTAAAATCCTCTCTCGTTATTGGTTCTCTGGTCGACAAATATAGCGGTAAACGCTTAATTCGTTTTTACCTGTTCCCTATGTTCGCAGGCATTAGCTTGCTGACTTTGCCCTTTGACCACCAGCTATTTGCTGCCGCATTTATGTTTTTGACAGGATTGACTATCGGTGCCAGTGGTCCAATCGTAGGTTCACTTTGGGTGGAAATATACGGCAACCGGCACATCGGAGCCATTCGCTCAATGGTGACCTCAATTATGGTAGTTTCAACCGCCATATCACCAGTTTTATTCGGCTGGCTGCTTGATTCTATTTTTTCCTATCAGCAACTACTCTTGTGTTTATTAGTCTACTTATTCGCTGCATGGGGCGTAGTCGAGTCAATTGTTTTGCGAAAAATCAAACTCAGAACTGAAAACCCGAGAACCACGTGATGCTGGCCTTGGAGCTAACTGGGAATTCGCTTTTGCATACCAATTAGAGCTGAACTCTAACACTTGTCATAAAAGCGTCACATTTCTTTCTCTTTATTAAACTAATCTAGTAACAAGCTATAAACAATCGACTGGTAGCAGCTGCAAAAAGTTTCAGGAGTATACAATCCTGCAGCAAGGTAATTGAGAAATGAGATACTTCCGAGGAGTCAGAAGCAAGCTATTAATTTTATCGCTCGTGCCGCTTATTATTTTTAGCGCAATTGTTTTAGGTGGTGTGATACTAACCAATCAGACAAACCAAAACGCGCAGCAAGTCATGGAAACCCGGCTAAAACAAACCCAACAGCTCAATACTATTGTTCGTTCTCTCACCCACCAGGTAATTGATACTGCCCATAAAGCTCGTTCAGGGATGTTACTTTGGAACGATGCAAAGCAGAACGTGTTAGCTGGACAGGCGGCTATTGAAAAAAACTGGCAACTATTTAGTCAGTCTAAATTGACAGAAGTGGAACGAAAAACCCTTAAAGAATCTTCGCTACTTTATCAAACGACTCTCGAAACAGTGAATAAACTATCTGACTACATCGACCAGGAATCTTCATATAGTATGGGGAATTTTGTTGATTTGGAGCTTTATACCACGCTCGATCCTTTTCTAACCAAGCTTGACGAACTCGCCAATCTACAAGAACAATTGGCCAACCAGGAAATTCTGTCTAATTCACAAGAATCTACCAGAGCCAATCAACTATTTCTTGCTGCAACCGCAATTGTCGCATTATTGGTTATCTTTTTGGGAATATCGATCTACCAATCTATTAACGCGCCTTTATCAATATTAAAAGATACGATGTTTGAAGTAGAAAAAAGTTCGGACCTTGGATTACGAGCTGAAATAAATTCTCAGGATGAATTTCGTGAGATCGGTAGAAGTTTTAACTCGATGATGGATAAGATTGTTGAGCTAGTCAGTTCAGTATCTGAAACCGGCAAAGCCTTAGATGTTGCTGCAGACAAAATGTTGGACGCCTGTACGGGGGCTAAATCACAAGCTACCAGCACGCAACAAGAATTATCCAGCGCTGCGACTGCCGTAGAACAAATAACCCAATCTGCTGAATCAATCCAGAGCTACACTAAAAATACAGCCTTGGCGACCCAAAAAGCAGATGACCATGTGTCAACAAATTTCGCCACCATTCAGTTAGTCATTCAAAAAATTGAAGCGTTGGCGGAGGTGATAAATCAATCGGCAGAACAGGTTAATGTTCTACGCGAACATGGCCAACAAATTGATTCTATATTGAGTGTAATAAAATCAGTTGCCGACCAGACCAATTTGCTCGCATTAAATGCAGCCATTGAGGCCGCTCGTGCCGGAGAACAAGGCAGAGGTTTTGCCGTGGTTGCCGACGAGGTTCGTTCACTGGCACAACGCACGCAAGAGTCCACGCAAGAAATAGAGTCAGTTATTGCGAGTATCAGAGAAGCGACAGAAACCGCGGCAGTACAAATGCACAACAATGCTACCGAAGCCAATCAAAGTGCAGCGACAATCAGAAAAACCGACGAAACCTTGCAATTGATAGTTGAATCCTTTTCTACGATCATGAAGCAAAATAACTCTATTAATGACAGTTTTTCTGAACAAACCAGTGCCGTTCGCTCCATTAATAATACTGTCCATGAAATTTATTCATTGTCTGAAAAAAGTAGTAACACAGCAAACGTGGCATTAAGTGGTGCCAACGAAGTCAGCCATTTAAGTAGTGAGTTAAAACAGGCGTTTTCCCAATTTCGATACTGACCGTTTTTCCTTAAAAGCTTTTCTGGCTCATTTCAATTGTTGAACTTCATCTTAATGATGAATATTCGCATTTTTCTTTCGCCATGCAGCCGGTGTCACCCCAAACTCCTTTTTAAATTGGCGAATAAAAAAAGTCACATCATTCCAGCCAATTTTTACCGCAATATCTTCAACTGAAGACGGAGAGTGAAGTAATCTCTTACAGGCTTCACTTAAACGTGCCTTAGTCAACCATTGACCCACAGAATACCCAGTCGACTTTTTTACCGTCGCGGTTAGATGGGCGGGTGTTTTATGCAATGCCGAAGCAACATCTTTCAAAGAAATAGGCTCCAGGCAGTGTAATTGAATATAACTAAGTGCCTGGTAAGTCAGGCTTTCTCGAATTGTCCCTGATATCTGGTTATCAGATGGTAATGCTCGATAGATTTCCTTGAGTATCAACAGCAACATGCTCTTCATTATTTCGAATGATTCGATTCCCTCAGCCTGTAACTCATCTTTAAGCTCATTGATGAACGTGACCAATCTTTCACGCCGATTATCAGGAATTGAAATCACAGGCTGAGCGCCCAGTCTCACTCGTTGAAAAGGCATCATCAGAGGTTGTTCTTCGTTGATGTCCAAACAGGAAACACAAAACCCTAACCACCATATTTTCAGATCGGCTCCGCCGACTAAACGATGGGGAACACCGGCAGGAACCACCACTACATCACCCGCTCCGGCAATAATTTTATCGCCGTGCTCCATAACCAGTTCACCGGACACAATATAGGACATTGCGTGTTCAGTGTGCACCGCTTCACTGTGGCTTTCCATCACTTCACACTCAAAATAATCCACATCAAGGACAATCGTATGCGACACGATAATTTCTTCAACTTGGTTACTAATGGCTGATAATCATATCAATAGTATTCTCAAAAATCTAAAAATCAGCCGATTTTTGACGGATATCTACTCTGTTGGTAGTTTGCTCAAACCACTAAAGTATTCCTATCTGATGACATTCAAAGGAATATCCAATGACGACAATATTCAATGCCTCACAAAAACTTGAGCATCCCGACTCTCAATACGAACAATGCAAGGATGCCGAACATGACCATGAATGGACCGACGAAGTCGCCCAATGGTATGCCGAAAAGTATGGTGACTGGCCTACAACTTATGAAGTCGTTAAACACATCAATTGGCGCAGCAAAGATAATGTCGTCGATATTGGTTGCGGCACCGGCAGCACCCTGCGTGCAATCTCAAACTACGTAAAACACGGGCAATTATTCGGTGTCGATCCCATGCCGGTGATGCTTAAAGTAGCCCGGGAAACATCTAATGATAATCGGCTCAATTATCTATCAGGGTCGGCGGAGTGCCTTCCCCTGGACAATGCTTCAATAGATAAAGTGATTAGCGTCAACTCATTTCACCATTGGCGTAACATAATCGCCGGCCTCGCTGAAGTAAAACGAGTTCTGACATCGACAGGCCGATTGTTTATCGCTGAAGATCTTGATGTAATGAAGTTATCAGGTATGGATGCCCAAGAGATTCAACAACACCTGTTGAAAGCAAACTTCGAGATTGAACAACAACAATTAATTCGTCATAACGAAATCGAATTCATTTTAATAGAAGCTTCTCTACCTGCCGAGAAAGGAGCATTGTCATGAACTACGAAATACCTTTAATGGGCCTCGCGATTCATCTTCTTGTTTGGGAGAAATTACCAGCGTGGGGCAACTGGTTTAACGCTATTCTCAATCGGCTTCCTTCATCAATTCAAAAACTCTATTCGGACTGGAAGTGTGCCTATTGTTTTGGCTTCTGGATTGCGCTAGTACTGCACGCGTTGACTGACAATTTTACTTTTGCACTAATCGAAAACCTGGCTGAAAAATTTGGTAGTAGTAGTTTAATACTCGCCTGGTTTCTAGATGCACTAGCCAGCGCGACGATTATTTATGTTTCGAGTATTAGCCTGTACGCAATTAGCTATCCAGCAGTTAAAGGGCATCTTGCCAAACAGGAAATGATGGAGAATATGAAAAATGCTTCAGATTAATTGATAGTGCTAACTAAACTGTCGCCAAAACTCATCGACCAGCCTTTTCAAAATCGGTTTGTCGATGAATCTCTATGAGTCGATTAAATGCCTGAATATCAACTTCACAATCTAACTTTCGGCTAAACATAAAGTGTACATTATTTTCCGCAACCAGATAGTCAGCAGCAACAACTTTTCTTTCCGCATTCAATAATCGAACAGCTCTCATTCCATTAGCATACGCCGTAACGACATAGTCGACTCGCCCGGCCAAAAGCATTTTAAACATGTTAATCGTTTTGCCCAGCTGAAAAAGCCGCGTATTGTTTTTAGAAAATATGTCAAACTCATCACCGAGCGACGCAGCTCTGGGGCGAACCCCCAACAGCGATTTCAGTTGATCAATTTTCGAAATTTCTCTTTTGCTATCTTGCCTGAAAAAAACTTTGACCTGCTCTCTGAAAAAAGGCTGAGAAAGTAAAAATTGGCTATCACGCTCGCGGTTGTAATAACCGGCCACCAAACTAATTTCTCCTTTTTCTAAAAGTTCTAACTGACGCCGCCAAGGCAAGCCTTTAATCACCTTAAGTTTAATGTTCTCTCCTTCGGCAATTTTTTTTATTCTGGTCAGTGCAATCCCCGATAAACGTCCGCTTTCATCGCTATAGGAAATCGGGTACCAGTCCACAGCGCCGCTATAAATAAATGTTTCACACTTTTCCGCTGAGAGATTGTTAGAAAAACTCAATGTTAACCAGAAGAACAACTGAATTGTAGTGTTGTCGACTTTCATCAGATAACCTCAACCAGCCGTTTCCATTGAGTGAGTATGATCCTGCCGCCTGTTTTTCAGATATTTTTTTTCAAAAGCAGCACGCGGTAAAGGTGCCGAATAGTAATATCCTTGAATGACATCACACCCATTTTCAGCCAGCCATAACAATTGCTCATGCGTCTCGACCCCCTCCGCGACAGTTTTTAAGCCTAATTGACTCGCCAATGCTAAAATTGATGCAGGTATCGCATAATCATCAGGAATGTCAATCACAAAACTACGATCTATTTTTAACGTATCTAACTCCAACTGTCGTAAATAAGCCAAGCTTGAATAGCCGGTTCCAAAATCATCTATCGCAATCTTTATTCCTAGCTTTCGTAATTCAATAAACAGGCCCATAACTTTATCAAGATTAGTCATTAAACTTGATTCAGTTATTTCAAACTCCAGATAATGAGCGACCCCCGAGTATTGCTCAACAATTTCGGAGACACGTTTGAGAAAGCGCGGATCTTGTAATTGAATAGGCGACACGTTTACAGACATTTTAATTGCAATATTTTGCTGAGACCATGAAGCGATCATTCGACAAGCTTCTTCGATAACCCAGTAGCCAATCGGAATAATCATCTGATTTTCTTCTGCGATGGGAATAAATTCCGCTGGAGAAATAATCACATTATCAATGCTCCAACGGATCAATCCTTCGCATCCAACAACGGTTTCATTTTTTGCACTCATTTTGGGCTGTAGAAAAAGTTGAAACTGCTGTTTATCAATGGCTTCTCTGAGTTGCGTCTCAATTTTAAATCGAGCCTCGCTTTGTTCAGTCATCACAGGGTCAAAATAAGAATAACGATTAACCCCCTGACTTTTCGCATGGTACATTGCAATATCCGCATGGCGAATTAACGAGTCCACATCATTTCCATGTTTAGGATAAGAAGCAATACCGATTGAACAGGAAGTTTCGACGGTTACATTATTTAATATGACCGGTTGATTAACCGTTGCCAAAACGCTTTTTGCCAACTCTGTACACTGTCGATTATCATCGACCAGTTCACAAATAATCACAAATTCGTCACCGCCCAACCGTCCAACCCTGGCATTTTCAGGCAAACTATTTTGCAGCGCTTTGGCTAACAAGCATAACAACTGATCACCAGACGCATGCCCCATTGAATCATTGATATTCTTAAACCTGTCTAAGTCTAAAAAATAGATAGAAAACACACTTTGGCTCATTCTCGCGCGACGAATATTGGCCCTTAACTCTTCATAAATTAAGGCGCGGTTAGGCAATCCTGTTAACGGATCTCTCGTCGCTAGCTTTAGCAGCCGCCTTCTCGACATATCAAGATTAACAAGCATGCGATTAAATCGTTCAACGAGAAAGAAAAGCTCGCCCTTATCATGTCCTTTAGGAACTCTCACCTGGCGAATCCCTGGATCATCGGGATTAACGCTTTTTAAGGCATTACCAATTTGCAAAATGGGGCGCGTCAAAAATCGGTTAAATACAATCCCCAGCACGACAGCCAACAGCAAGGAGCGGATAATACTGGTCCAGAAACTAACTTGAATCTGGTTAACAAAATTGCGAGTAATCAAATGAGTATCGAAAGTGACAATCAACTTTCCGATCACATCATCTCCATACATTTCCACGGCCACATCCGGGCCGTGCAACAAACGCTCACTATGCGCCAAGTCCTCAAAAGATCGGTGAAAGTTTGATTCAAAGGATGATAATTGTGTTTTTCCGAAGCGCTTTTTCATTGAGAAATTCGAATTATTACGCAATTGAATTTCACTTGCTAAAACCATTTCTATTGCCAACAGTCCTTGTAGTGTCTCATCAGCCAAACGGTTATCTAACATCCAGGCAGATGCTGCTGAGGGTGATTCTGCTAAATCAAGAATTTGTTCCTGGGTGCGAACACTTTGTTCCCGGATCCCTTTCACCAGAAACAATACTTCAATAATGTAGATAAAACCACCGACCAATAACGCCACCCACATCCCATGAAAAACCTGACGCCAGGTAAGCGAATGCACTTTGTCGCGAAATGTCGAACTCATTAATTTCTTCATTCTAAATACACTGTTACTCGTTTAGGCGCGCCAGGCAGGGACAATCAGGAAATTAACTTCCTACTGATTAACTCAAAGCTTACAATAAAAGCCTAGTACAAATTAATTTCGCTGACGGCTAATATATTGAATATGTTTAAAAATCAGCTTCTTTTAAGTAAGAAATTCAATTTATCTTCAATAATTCAATGCTGTTGAAATAGCAACAATTAATTAAAATCTTTTTTTCTAATCAGACTAGGGTCATACGAGTTTAATCACTAACTTTTTGTTCACAAAACTGTTTGACTGAGTCCATATCACTTTCAACCGCCTTAGCAATGATTCCCTTAATAAGTGGGTAGGTTAGTTTGGGGATTAATTTATAAGGTTTTGAGTCCATAATCATAACCAGCTCAGTCTTCTCTCCTTGCTGACTCACTGTAAACACAGTATCCCAAACAGAGCCATGGTTATCAGTCACCAACCGAATTCGCTCATTTTCAACATACTCAGTTACTTCTAATTCAGTTGAAGCCTCTTTCCCGCGCATGAGTCTTGTTTCAATAAATCGCGTTCCCACGCCGCTTTTTTGGTCCGTAAGAAACTCAACTTTAGTAATATGGGGGATCGCTTCAGAAAATTGGCTAATATCGGCAACAGTGTTAAACACAATGTTCGCAGGCGAGTTAATTGTTCTAGTTATCTTGATAGGTGACATTATTCCCTCCTAAAGACGCCGATTTGATGTGAAAAAATTAATATCTAAAAAATCTAATGCCAGACCCCAGTATTATCAATAAATACCGTCAATTCAAGTTGTTGCCGGTTGCAAAACTGTCAATTTGGACCTAAGTTATAATATCAACACCGTCAATTAATACAATTTTGAGATAGTCGCTTGGATTTTTACACATTCTGGTCGTTTATATGCAGAAGCCGGATTTAACCAGACCGTTCATCAGTTTTTGTTTTTCAGGGTTACTAATCCTATCTCTCATCAATACCTCTTCTTTATTCGCTCGCACCGCTTTATCTTTTCAACACCTTAACGACCGTGATGGTCTAACAAGTGTCGCTCTTTTCGACATTACCCAAGACTCGCATGGTTTTATCTGGTTTGCCGGTGACAACGGTCTGCATCGATTTGACGGCCACCGTTTTATCGATTTTAATCACGATCCTGATGATCAGACGAGCCTGACGAGTAATACCGTATATAATCTTCTAGTCGCTAACAACGAACTTTGGCTAACCACCGCGGATGGTTATCTTCATCATCTTTTACCTGATGGAAGTTTTGAACATTTCGCCATTCAAAACTCAGTTGACGGCGAATCACAACGCGCCGATCCCTATAACATATTATTCGACAATAAAGAATCTATCTGGATAAGCACCAGCCAAGGGGTGTTTTCTTTTTCGATTCAACAGAAAAAGTTTACCAGTCATGTCGCACCAAAAGACAACGAAATATTATTTTCATTGTCTTTCGATGACGCGACTCGAGTCCTATATATTGGAGCTTCAGGAGGTAATATTTATCAGTTGCTCGTCGATAGCACTGAACAAAAGTCAGCGGTACTGAAAACACCAAATGGTCTAACCGCCATTAATATTTTTATTGATAAAAGCCGCTGGATTGTTACCGCAGAAAAAATTTTCCAGTGGAAATCAGATAATCAATTAGTCGAGGTGGAAATTCCAAAAGACGCTGAGTTCAATGGAATTCGAGAGTCCGCTATGCATAATGGGATCATATGGTTATTTTCAGATATCCATGGCCTGTTTCGCTATTCAATTTCAGAAAAAACGCTACAAAATTATGTGCCAGACCCGCACGATTTACAGAGCATTAAATCCCGCTCCGTAAGTGTCGGATATGTCGATCAAGGTGAACAGTTGTGGTTAGGTTCTCCTGGGGTCGGTGCTTTTCGAACATCGCTACGTTCAACCGGCTTTAACAAAATCGCAGCTCAAAACATGGGGCAAACGGGTCTGAGTAACAATGATTATTGTGATATCAGCGAGGCAAAGAGTGGTGAGCTTTATTTTTCGACTTGCACTGCAGGCTTTAGAAAACTTTCCCGAGATCGAAAACACTTCACAGATCTGACCTACAAACTTTCGAGCGCAATGAACTCAAACAATGGAAAACATAATGATCTGGTTAATGTTATGTCTCACTGGGTTGAAAACGAAAATAGTATCTGGCTGGGAACATTTGAAGAATTAATTCACTGGAACGGCGAAGATGAAGCGAAGGTATTCAGCGTATCACGAAGTCCAAACCAATTACCGAGCTCTGCTTTAACAATTCATAAAGACCCACAACAAAGACTCTGGATTGGCACTTATATCGGAATATCACAGTTCCTGCCAGATAAAAATCACTTCATTAATTTTAACAATCCAACCGAAAATCGAAAAGCCTTGTCAGCCAAAACAGTATTAGTGATCAAAGATGCAGGCAAAGATGAGCTTTGGCTTGGGACTCGCGGACAAGGACTTTGGCGTTTCAATGTTATTAACGGGAATACAACCCAATATGCTTTTGATTACAACATTGCAAACAGCATTAGTAACAATGATATTTACGACATCGTTGAAACGCGCAACGGCACACTATGGGTCGGTACCGGCGCCGGGCTCAATAAAGCCATATTTAATAAAGAAACCAGCCAATATGAATTCAAACGCTACACCCATAAACACGGCCTCGTTGACGATAGAATCCGTTCGATTGTCGAAGCGCCTGACGGCAAACTCTGGTTAGGAACAAACAGCGGTATTATTAGCTTTAATCCAGACACAGAAGCGAGTCTCTTTTTTAACTACAGCCACAATTTACCTGCCGGTGGTTACAATTCATCGGCTGGACTGTTAAGTCAGGACGGTTATATTTATATCGGCGGATACAACGGTCTCGCTCAAATCACGCCAAAACAGCCTCAAACTGCATTTCAACAATTTCCACTTGTTGTCACTGGGTACTCAATCGGTAACCGAAAAGTGAAGGTACTTGATCCTACAAATGTTCCCTTACTAGAACTCGACTATGAAAATAACAGACTAAAACTAGAGTTTTCTATTCTGGATTTCTCAGCCCCCGAATTTCACCGTTATCAATATCGGCTAAAAGGCTTCGAAAACGAATGGCAAGAAATAGGCCCTCAAGCTGAAGCGATCTACAATCATTTACCGTCGGGAAACTACACGCTAGACATCACCAACAAAAACAATGGCGACAATTCAAAGTTGGGCCATATTATGCTTGCAGTGAAAGTCAATCCGGCCCCATGGCGTTCATCTCTTGCCTATCTCCTATATGTATCAGTAACTTTATCAATATTGGCCATTGTTACTTATTTTAGCTGGAAAAAACGGTTGCGTGAACGCGCTTATGTCAACGCGATCAAAACCAGCGAAGAACGAATGAAACTTGCACTCAAAGGTTCAGGCAATGTCATCTGGGATTGGAAAGTGAAGTCAAATGAAGTTTATCGAGCTGGCTTATCAATACTTGGATATGAGGAAATGGAAATCACAACACCGATAGAGAGCTTCGATCAAATTATCCATCCCGAAGATAAAGAATATTGGCGCCAACTCGCTAAGAAAATTTTAAATGGAAAGCAAAATAAGTTCAGCGCAGAACTGAGACTAAGACATAAAGAAGGCCGCTGGGTTTGGATAAGAAATGAAGGAGAAGTTGTTAGGTCCTATCGAGACACAGGCAAACCTTTAAGAATTGCCGGCACGCTGCAAAACATTACAGCACAAAAATTCGCTGAACAAGAACTACGACAACTCGCCAATTATGACACACTCACCGGACTGCCGAATCGAAATTACTTCGACAAGATTCTGCCGGAATTGATTACTCAAAACAATGACAACAATGCTTTACTGGCGCTGTTATTTGTTGACATTGACAGATTCAAAAATATTAATGATTCTCTAGGTCATCAGTTCGGTGATAAGGTCCTAATTGCCGCGGCCAAAAGGTTACAGGAAACACTTCCTGACTCTACAGTTATTGCCCGATTTGGTGGCGATGAGTTTACGATAATACTAACCGAGTCAAAACACGAAAGTGACATAAAAGTTATTGCCAAATCCCTGTTAGATTCATTTTCAAGAACTCTGAGTGTGGATAACACTGAGGTAATTGTATCCCTGTCAATCGGCATCAGCCTCTGTCCTAACGACAGTCAAGTTAGCCATACTTTAATTCAATATGCCGACACCGCAATGTATTATTCAAAAAGTGCCGGGCGTAACACTTATAGTATGTTTAACATTGAATATCTTGCGCGTACATCCAAACGACTAGAATTAGAAAATAGCCTTCACCATGCCCTAGAAGCGGGAGAATTCTATCCCGTCTACCAACCCAAAATGGATGTCGAAAGCGGCTTGTGTAAAAGCGCTGAAGCTTTGCTTCGCTGGCACAGCAAAGAACACGGTCTCATTCCCCCTTCCGATTTCATTCCCATTCTTGAGGATACCGGATTAATATCACCTGTCACCGACTGGCTGTTAGAGGAAGTTTGTAACCAATATACAAAATGGACATCAAATCACGACGTGGAAATTAATCTTGCTGTCAATCTCTCTGTACGCCAATTAATGCGACAGCCGATCACCGATGCTGTGACAACCATTTTGGCAAAAACTCAAACCCCGGCCTCATCTATTGAGTTGGAAATCACAGAAAGTGCATTAATGGAAAACGCCTCGCAATTGGCTTCCATGTTAGGCGAACTAAAATCACTGGGCGTTAATCTATCCATCGACGATTTCGGCACCGGTTACTCATCTTTTTCTTACTTATCACAACTACCGGTTGATAAGTTGAAAATCGACAAATCTTTTATCGATAAAATCGAATCTGGCGAAAGAGCGAAAACGCTATGTCTGGCCATCATTTCAATGGCACACGAGCTGGGCCTGAAAGTAGTCGCCGAAGGCGTTGAAAATCAGAACCAACTTTCATTTCTGGTCGAGGCTCGTTGCGATGAAATTCAGGGTTATTATTATAGTAAACCATTAACGTCGGAACAGTTTGAAACATTTCTGTTAAACTCTTCATCAGTAAAAAAAATATTATAACAAGTTTTTAAATCCAAAAAAGAAAGCACAATTCCGTTCAGATAAGTTCTCCGCTAAAATGCTAACACGAATTTTCATTTCTTTTTTTCAACAAAAAAAATCTCCAATTAGGAATAAAAAACAAAGATAAAATGCGACAATCATACAACAACTCTCACTTGGAGATATAAAATTAAATTTCATTATTTTTTTCTTTACTTTCTTTTTAAAAACTCAGTTAAATAGGCAACAAATTCACAAACAATTGCAGGAGCGCAACCACCTCAAAACCTCTTAAACAATTTTGTTTAACAACTAATCACATCAGCAGTAAAAGTAGAACTAACTCAGAAGTGGCCTATGAAAGCTAAACAGGTCGCTGATATTTCTTAATATTATTTTGAAGGTTCTTGAAAAGTTTATTCGCTGTTTTTCGTTTTTGTCCTTCATGTTTAAGTACAGCTTAATTTAAGTGCGACCAATTTAATTACAAATAAATTTATTCATTGGAGCGAGTGAGTTCCATCTGGATTAATGCAGCTTAATTAATACAGCGTGATTATTAAAACTTGAATAATGAAAAAGTGATATTTAGCAATCGCTAAAGCTTGATCAATATAAATCATCAATATTCTTTTTATCCGAATAAGGAGGACAGTATGAAAAAAGGCAGAATGTTAATAACAACAGTCTTATCCGTTATTTTAGCCTCAATGACCGGACTAGCCGGTGCGAATCCCTCAACAGGAAACTCAGCAAACTCAAATCAGGCGGTAAACCCCGCACCTCCGCTCAAAGAGTTTACTGACCGAATAATCGTAAAGTTTAAAGAAGGCACCGCCGCGGCTCAAAACCTGGCAGATACAAGATTGCTATCAGAAACAATCGGCCAATCAGTCAAGTTTGTTCGCATCACTGCATTAGAGTCTGGTGTCTATCAACTTGGACAAAGAATTGAACTAGAGCAGGTCTATCAACTAACAGACCTAATCGCCCAGAGAGCCGACGTATCATACGCCGAACCAGACGCGATGATGCAAGCGGTCCTCACGCCTAATGACTCACGCTACAACGAGCAATGGCATTATTTTGAAAATAATGGTGGCATAAGAATGCCGACCGCCTGGGATCAAGCGACCGGGCAAGGCGCTGTTGTTGCGGTATTAGATACCGGATATCGCCCTCACGTTGATCTCAATAGTAATATTCTGGCCGGATATGACATGATAAGCGATACTTTTGTTTCTCGTGACGGTGATGGTCGTGACAGTAACGCGCAAGATCCAGGTGACTGGACTAACGCCGGTGATTGCGGTAGCAACAACCCGCCATCTGACCGCTCAAGTAGCTGGCACGGCACTCATGTGGCCGGCACAGTTGCCGCTAAAACCAATAATAGCATCGGCGTTGCTGGTGTTGCCTTTAACGCTAGAATCGTTCCAGTGAGGGTGTTAGGTCGTTGCGGCGGTTATGTATCGGATATATCTGACGGTATCATCTGGGCGGCAGGAGGCAGCGTCAGCGGCGTTCCGGCTAATCAAAACCCGGCTAACGTCATCAATCTCAGTCTTGGTGGTGGCGGTGCATGCGGCAGCACTTATCAAAATGCGATCAACTACGCCACAGGCCAGAATACAACGGTCGTTATTTCAGCAGGCAACTCCAATGCAAATGCAGCTAATTTTCGACCTGCTAACTGTAACGGTGTCGTCACTGTCGCAGCAACCAATCGCAGCGGCGGCAAAGCTTTCTATTCTAATTTCGGCAATGTCGTCGAAGTGGCTGCACCCGGGGGCGCAATGGGGCCGACTGCCAATGGCGTGTTATCTACACTAAATACCGGCACAACAACTCCGGGAAGTGACTCTTACTCTTTTTACCAGGGAACCAGTATGGCGGCTCCTCATGTAGCCGGCGTAGCAGCCCTGATGTATGGTTTAAACGCCAATCTTACATCAGCTCAAGTGGGGACTATTTTGCAAAATACGGCGCGTTCATTTCCCGCAACCTGCAACCAATGCGGCTCAGGAATTGTCAATGCGACGGCAGCTATCGCCGCTGTACCAGGTTCCAGCCAATTACTATCTGGCAAGATAAGCCTCAACCATGTCTGGAAAACAACTGCAATTTCAGGCTTAAGTAATCCTCGTGTTGTCATGGGAATTCCCAGTTTCGCGGGCTCCCAGCCGACGACAGTTAGAGTCAGAAATGTCAGCGCCAGTAGCTTTCAGTCTCAGATAGATGAATGGAATTACCTCGACGGCGCCCATGTCACGGAAAGTATTGCCTATCTGGCAGCCCAAAATGGTAACTCTACTTTCGGTTCACTCGACGTGAAATCCGGAAGCGTCACTCTGAATCACGGTTGGAAAACCGTCAACTTCGGCTCAACCTTTTCTAATGTGCCAGTCGTTGTCGCACAAACGGCAACGTTTAACGGACCCGCTGCAGTGACACATCGCATCAGAAATGTCACCAGCAGTAGTTTTCAAATAAGGCTTCAGGAAGAAGAAAATGCCGACGGCATCCACGCAAATGAGCAAGTTCACTGGATTGCAATAGAAAGCGGCAGCACGACATCAGGCGGCAAAAAACTAACCGTGGGTAGAACTGGTAACGTAGTCACACACAATTGGAGAACGATTAACTTTGGCAGCACGACAAACCCAAAGGTTATCGCAGCAATGCAAACTTTTGATGGCGGCGATGCAGCGGCACTCAGACACCGAAACCTGACAAACTCTAGCGTTCAGGTAAAAGTTGAAGAGGAGCAATCAAAAGATTCTGAAGTCGCCCACACAACTGAAGTGGTCGGCTATATCATTATCGGTAATTAGTCAGCCAATTTAAGATCAGGTAATTTAATGCGGCACACGGCGAATTAAAAGACGCATTAAAAAACCAACCTAACAGCTCGCTCCGGCGGAAATGAAATATCAGGAGCGAGCTTAATCTCTGACAAATTAACCGAAATAAACAAGCTGAACTTGGTGATTTCATATTGAGATATTTCAATGAAAAACGTCAATTGCTTCAAAAAATATGCTTGAGTAGGTTGACTTTCACCAATACAAAGGCTTAATTTATAGTCTAAAACACTCCTGTCAAAGTAAGGGATTATTACACCCAGACAAATCCAACCTTATGCTTCATCCGATTTAGTTTATCTTGATCAGGGCTATTCGAAAGGCGCTCTACTCGTCAAAGGAGGAAGGGTATTGTGAACAACATCATTCATATCGGCGTTTTCAGTAGTGTAAAAATATACCAGGAAGGTATCGTTGAAAGGTTAAAACAAGAATCAGGAATGGCAATTGTAACGCCAGATTTGGCTCAATACCGTAAGGCTTGCTTGTTTCTGGATCAATTTGAAATTCTTATTATCGATAATGGTTACTCTCACCTCGCAGAATTTGTTCAGCTCACCAAACAACAAAAACCAGGGCTAAAAATTATTGTATTAAATCTATTAGATGACGATCAGAGTATTATTCAGTGCATGGAGTATGGCGTAGATGGCATTATCTCTAAGCAAGAATCTCTGGCTGATCTGATGGATTGTATTCAAACCGTTATCAACAACAAAAAGCGCTACAATCCTGACGCAATTCAACAGCTTATCGGACGATTTTCCCACAACAACTATACGGGTGAGAAAAAACATCTTGAGTCATTAACTGGCCGCCAAAAAAATGTGCTCGAACTGGTTGAGATGGGATATTCTAATAAACAAATAGCTAGAACCCTGGGAATTGAAGTGGCCACCGTTAAAAATCATGTTCATTCGATTCTCGAGAAACTTGAAGTGAGTAGTCGGTGTGAAGCGGCTGCATTTTTTCGTCGGCAAAATTCGAATGGACCGACCTATCGAGCGAGTTGATAGTCATTCGGACAGTTTATACATCCATAGATATTTTAATCAGAAAACGACTTCAGGTTTAACAGCATTGCCAACAGAAATCATTCAAGTGTATGATTTCTCTATCTAAGTATTGTTCCAAACAAAGCGGAGTACCCAATGCAGTGGACTGTTTATTTATCAGGCGAAATTCATTCAGATTGGCGTCAGCAAATCGAACAGGGCGCAGAAGCCCACGGGCTACCAGTTAAATTCACCTCGCCCATCACCAACCACGAAGCAAGTGATGCAGCTGGTGACGTGCTTGGTTCTGAGCAAGATAATTTCTGGCGCGATCACAAGTCAGCTAAAGTCAACGCAATACGCATACAGACTCTAATAAAAAACTGTGATATCGCTATTATTCGCTTTGGGGACAAATATAAACAATGGAATGCTGCATTCGACGCAGGTTTTTGCGCAGCACTTGGCAAGCCTTATATCACTCTACATGACGAAGCAATTATTCATCCCCTCAAAGAAGTCGATGCCGCTGCGATGGCATGGGCGCGAACGCCGGAGCAAGTGATCGAAGTTTTAAAAAATATTATTTCTGTTTAAGTGCCTAAACTGCTGCAATCATGTTGGATTAGGTTGCAAAAATCGCGACTAATCCAACTTACAAAATCATATCGTTTATTCAAATTTATGATTAACCGTGTTTTTTCATGTCGGGAAATTAATTGATGTCACTTGAAATTCAACTACGCAATGCCGTCGATGCGGATATTCCATTTTTATTGTCACTACGAAATGCAACAATGAATGACTATCTGGAAGAAGCGGGAATACCAACTGACGAAAAGTCACACTTAATTCGCATCCAATACCGTTTTGATGATGCCCAAATTGTGTGTCATGCAGATAAACCTATCGGTTTGTTTAAGTACTATGTCGACGATAATGGTTGGCATGTAACGCAAATTCAAATTCTACCGACTTATCAAGGAAACGGAATCGGTGCAACGCTTATAAAAAACCTACAACAGCAGGCGAGTGAAAAACAATCCACTGTCACCTTAGGTGTCTTAAAATCTAACCCAGCTTTAAGGCTCTACCAAAAGCTCGGCTTTATCATTATCGATGAAAACGATGAAGAATTTCTTATGCGTTATGAATCGGTAACAGACTAACAGGTCACTTAAAAACTATTATCTACCGAATCTTTTTGCCGCTCTGATTTTCGCTTTCTCGGCTTCAATTTCTCGGTTTCTAGGCGGTGCAGAAGTAGTTAAAGATTCAATCAGTTCACGCGCAACATCAGTTACTTTGTTCACCGCCAACTCAAAAGCCGCTTCATTCGCTTTTGAAGGATGAGTAGAACCGCTAAGTTTACGCACAAACTGAAGTGCAGAAGCTCGAATCTCTTCTTCCGTTGCAGGTGGGTCAAAATTAAAAAGCGTTTTTATGTTTCGGCACATTTCGGGCTCCACTGATATCGTTGTCGTAAAATTTGTATTACCTTTTAGAGCAGAGTCAATTGACTTTGCAAAAAACCAGGATTTGAAAAATAAACAACATTGAGCAAGGCATTGAAATCACTTTCCAATGCCTTGCTTTTGTTATTAACAGAATATCATCTTTACTTGAGCTGATTTAGTTGATTTTTGTCCGGCTAGTATCATAAATGCGCTCCCACATTTGCACAAATCCTTCAGCAGAATTGCCAATATTATTGGTATCCGCTCCAAGGTTGTTCATATCATGGAGTAGACCCGGAAGTAACCCAATGTGGGCTAATCCTTTCCGGTTGAACTCTGTGTACCATGACGGTCCAGCAGGCATACTACCTTGCGCGGTGGCTTGTTGTTGCCGTTGTGATTCATCAACAGCACTAGCACAAGCTTCCGCGCCAAAACGCGGCGGCATTTGAGTAATAAAACCATTAAAGTCTGAGGCAAAAGCAACTTTCACATTTCTATCGTTAGCGTATTGATAAAACTGAGTAAAAGAACGAGAGGAGCCATCGCAATTATTGGTGACGGCAGCATCAGAAAAAGGCGTATAACTTTTCATACCTTCTTCCCCAGTTCGTAACCCCAAAACACCGCCGGTTTGTCTCACATACTCCAAAGTTTCATCAGTGGTAACATGCTCTTTGAGAACCTCTTTGTCCTCAGGCAGTAAGAGGTTATCTATGCGTGTGTGAGAATTAAATAGTGGGTAATACTGTTTTGCCTTTGCCAATTGATAAACACTTCGTTGAGTATTCAGTGATAAATGAGCAATATCAATCAACATGTTTAACCGCATCATTTCACTGATTAGTGCACTACCTTCGTTAGTTAAGCCTAAAGGGTTATTGACGCCATTGCCACCTGAAGCATAGTCGATGTCCCGATCAAACCAGGATTTGATTTGGCTATTAACTTTCATTACATCGCGATGATAGGCCGCGCCTGCGAAAATCGTATTTGATTGATGGGCAATCTGAATGCTGCGCACTCCCATATCATAAAAATCGTGTAACTGTTGTAACCAGGAACCATCACTCCTCGACATAATATCGCTCGCTTCAACGGCAAGCACGACGGCTAACTTACCTGCTTCGATAGCACGACGAGCTTCCCATGGGTCACGGACAATTTCATACCAGTTACTTTGCTCAGCCATCTTTTTCAAGGAGTTAATTTGCCTTTTAACGGCTTCCATATCAGCCGGCGACAGCTTGTTATTGTGGTTGCCTGAAGCAATCATCGCCGCAGAAACCCACTGATTGTTTACCAAAGATGCGACCATTAAATTCAACCCATTGTCATGGGCTTGTTTCAGCCATTGTTCGGTGACCTGTTGATGTTTAATATCGCTCCATTTGGGCCAATCATTAAACGTGGGATAACCATAAATTTTGTCAGGATGCGGCGCGACTAACTCATTAACCTCAATACCGAGGGGAGTCAAGTTTGCATGATTATAACCATCGCAAGCATGCGCTCGCGCGTTCAACGGGCCGACACTATGATCACCCCAATACCATCCAGCAGAAAAAGCAAGAGAGGCCGCCTGATGAACATGA
Organism: Aliikangiella coralliicola; assembly: GCF_007004725.1. Taxonomy (GTDB): domain Bacteria; phylum Pseudomonadota; class Gammaproteobacteria; order Enterobacterales; family Kangiellaceae; genus Aliikangiella; species Aliikangiella coralliicola. The sequence goes on from NZ_ML660163.1 coordinate 315,336, forward strand.
ACATCGGCAAATCCCGGCACCGGTTGTGAATGAGTCGTTTTAATTGGTTGCCAGACTCTCCCTTCTCCAGTTGGTCGAATTAAATCAATTTTAAAACGCGCTCGACCAGTTGGGCTATTGCCCAAAAGCCTCACCGACACTTTTTGATTTTTAATATTTGTTAATCGCCGGCTCCAGGAATCACCAATATACCGCCTGCCACCTCTCACACTAAATTCCCAGTGCTTGGTTACCGCCCCATTTTCTGCAGTAGAACAAACCACGAGCGTTGTTTTACCACCAAAACGAGAACCGTCTAACTTTGTTATTTTGACATCTAATGAGTTAATATCTGATGCCGTTGCCTGGATGATTCGCTTCGTGGAGAAACTAATGATGTTACTGGTTTGCTCGGTAACTAGCCGTCGTGGACCAGGTGTTCCTTCGCCATTGTGAAAAATTTCTTCGTTGGCCATATCAAATAGATTATAAATCACATCAGTATCGCCACAGCTGGCGGCAAAACCGGTGGAAGATATTGAAATACCGGCAATAAAAGTGCATTGCAAAACTTTTTTCTTCATTTTATTTTCCCTATATTAAAAGCTATTTTACAAACTTAATTATTGTTAGTGAGCAGACGCTCGCTCAAACTCAATCCGCTTCAGTTTTACAGCAGACAAAAGAATCTCAACTCGTTTAGAAAAAGTCTATTTTTTTGAAATTTATATGATGAAAGTTTACGAATTGAGATATATCTGGCTTTTAATATTATATTGGCAATTCATTGCAGTAATTTGACCCGGGCATCTTAAGAAACTAGCTGCCTTCCTGCAGCCGGCAAGCTCCTTATGGGAAATTAAGGCGTAGCGTGGCACTCTTTAAAAATATAGACGCCGTCGTCAGCATCGCCCGGCAAATCGATATGACCGGAATAAGTTGGATATCCTTGAACCGCGACACAAACTTTACGCAATTTTCTATTAATCATTACCGGCCATAAACTCCTTGCTCTATCAGGCAAAGATGCATGGAGCTTAAGTTCTAAATGAGCGTCCCATAAAGCACCTTTTTCCTCGCGCAATATAAAACCTTGAGGAACATATTGGCCATCAATTGGATCATAGGTCCACAAACCAACCGTTTCCCATTGGCCATTGCTCGATTCAACCTTTTTGGTATTCGGCGCAGTTTGAGGAAAAAACAAATTTTTAGCAAGAGAACCTAAAAAAATAACGGTTGCGACAATGATTGCGCCTATCACTCCCATTAACCACTTTTCCCACTCAGAGCATTTTTTTCTTGTCCATATTTTCCATAACGACTGATTATTTTTAACCGACATCCTTTATCTCCTTATCATAAAACCTCGTTAAATACAGAAATTAACCATATTCACAAGACAGTGATCATTTTCCACCAAGATCATCATCCGATATTTTACGCTCAAATACATACTCGAAAAACAAAGTATTTTGAGAGGGGCCCTTTTGATTCGATAGGCGAAAACCATTTTTCTCAAGCACTTTTATCGATCCTTTATTGTCAGAGTCAACGCCACCAATGATAGAGTATATTCTTTTATCTAATAAAGCCCAGTTTACGACGCCTTTTATTAAATCACTTCCATACCCTTTTGACCAATAATCTTCGCCGATAAGATAACCAATATGCAAGTTAGCTAATTGTTCGTGGCATTCAACCTCATGGAGAAAAACGAAGCCAATGATTTCGTTACCGGGCAATAGTTTGACTGTCAAAGCGCAGCTTTCTTTTAATCGTTGTTGCCACCAATCTATTGCCTCTTTTTCTGTCGTTATCTTCTGCCAGTTTTCTGGCAACGATTGGGTTACTGCAGGTGTCATTAGCTTCATAATGCAATTAGCAAATACTCGTTCCGCTTCATCATCAGTCGGGTCGATTTGATAACTTTCGACCAACAGTTTATCTGTACGAAAATGACATCGCTTATTGAGTGGTGTGACTAGATTCATTTTATCAGTTTCCACTTAATTAATTGATATAAAAATTTAAGGCACGTTTATACCATTGATTAGCTATCCCGAATTCAGGTTAGCTAACATTACTCATCGCCTGCTCAATTGGTATCGAGCCACGATACAACTCAATCGTCTTGTTAATCGTGCTTTTGTTATGGAGACAATAATGAATTGCATCAGCAGTATCCGCGCGTGAAATAATCTGTAGTTCAGGATTCTCAGGCCTTTCAGTTTTAACCAACCCGGTACCCACTTCATCATTGAGCTGGCCAGGTCTGAGAATCGTATAGTTTAATCCGCTGTTTACCAGGTGCTTATCTGCAAAATGTTTCGCAACCAGGTAAGGTTTAATAGGCTGTGGTCCGTTATCAGGATTATCCGCTCCTCTAGAGCTAACCATGACAAAATGCTGAACATCGTCATGCCTGGCAATATCAATCACTTTGCAAGCTCCCCACAAGTCAATTAAAAGCGTTTCCTCTGCACCAGTTCCTGCCCCGGAGCCAGCAGTAAAAACAACTTTATCACACCCGGCAAACGAAACTTCAAACGCTTCTCCCAGGTTACCGACAATCACTTCTATTCCTTTATCGGCAAACATCTGCGTTTTGTTCTGACTCCTTACCATTGCAACAACCGACTTATTCTCAGCGTGCAAACGCTCAACAACCATCCTGCCAATTTTTCCACTCGCCCCAATAACCAGTGTTTTATTCATTATGAATGCCGTCTCCAATTGTCGTTTAATTTTCAGTAATCTCTCAGCCTGCTACTTACCGAATTAACTTCTACTCTCGAAATCGAGTGATACAACTCGACCAGTCCCACTATCCTCTAGCAATTTCAGCAAGTAGTCACTACTTAAATTTAATCAAGAAAATTCAATAAACTTGCTCTAGTTCGCACTATCCAGGCGAAGATAAATAAACTCATTTTAAGATATTGAACTAAACTAATCATTACACCCGAGAAAAACTAAGCGACCTATGTGACGGAGTCAATCTTGTCAGCATTAGATAAATACTGGCATTTTAAAACATTGATAAAATATCGAGCATTCATAATTCTGTGCGTGTGTTTTCTGCCACTGTCAGCCAATGCCAACCATGCAATCGACAACCGCATTAAGATCGTTACCGAAATTTTACCGCCGTATCAATACGTTGGAAAAAATGAGCAGTTAGATGGATATGCCGTTGATGTTGTTAACACACTCATCCAACGACTGAACATAAAGATAAAAGTCGAAGTCTACCCGTGGGCGAGAGCATACAACTATGCACTCCATAAACCAAATGTTTTGATATTTTCAATGGCTCGTACACCGCTGCGAGAAGATAAGTTTGTCTGGATTGGAAAATTACACCATGAAAACTACTCTTTTTATAGCCTGGCTTCTGGCCGCGCAGTCGATAAAGCAAACCTCAACGAAATTAAACCCTATACTATCGCAGTAACCCGAGGTACAGCTTTAGAACAATTTCTGTCGAAAAAGAATTTTGAATACCTGGAAAAAACCAATAACATGAAGCACGCTATTAAAATGCTCTACAAAAAACGAGTCGACCTGATATTTGGCGATGACTTTATCGTCAAGCTGCTAACCAAAGAAATGAATTACGACTTTGAACAAATGAAAGCCGTTTTCAAAGTACCAGAGATTAATGCCGACCTGTATATTGCGATGAGTAAACACTCAGATACCAAGCTAGTCGAACGTGTCAGAAAAGCATTCAATCGAATGAAAAACGAAAATATCATTGCCGATATTAAAGCAAAGTGGCAAATGTAGCTTTTTACACATAGAGTAATTCACCGAGTATTTCACTCGATAAAATTTAACCAGATCTTTCTAGTTTTCTCCCACCAAATCACGTAAAATCCCCTCCCCTTTTTTTGGCTGGCTGCTTTTTAGTTGGTCTACGCTCGAATTGTTCACGGCACACTCTTCAAAATCAGCGAGGTTATACATGTTTGCAGGATTAGATTTTGGAACATCCAATTCAGCCATTGGAATCAAGAAAGATAAACAGGTTGATTTGCTACCTCTTTTTCAAGAAGAGCAATTCTTACCCTCAACACTCTACACGCTCGATCGGAATTTCGTGTGTGAGTACATATACAACCAACTAACCGATAGTGCTAAACAAGATTACAAAGATAGTCGTTTAAAGGAACTTCAACGCGCGGAGTCAACCAAACGAGAGCTGGGTATTGATCCAACTGAAAAGCATCACTACTTTGGAAAACCGGCAATCGAAGCATATATCGAAAACCCTGAAGAAGGTATTTTTATTAAGTCTCCAAAATCGTTTTTGGGGTCAACCGGGCTATCTGACACTCAGCTCCAATTTTTTGAAGATTTAGTTTCTGCCATGATGCTCAATATCAAGCGCGTAGCAGAATCACAGATCGAGGAAAAGATATCACAAGTTGTTATCGGACGACCGGTTAATTTTCAAGGGGTTAATAGCGACAAAAGTAATCAGCAAGCAATCGAAATCATGGTAAAGGCAGCAAAACGCTGCGGATATAAAGATATTGAATTTCTTTATGAACCTTTAGCCGCCGGTGTCGATTTTGAATCAGGGTTAACCACCGACAACATTGTCCTGGTGGTCGATATCGGCGGTGGAACAACTGACTGCTCGATGGTAAAAATGGGGCCGTCATTTATCAAGAAAATTGATCGAAGCGATAACTTTCTGGCACATAGCGGTCAACGGATTGGTGGAAACGACTTAGATATTCACCTGGCATACCGCTCGTTAATGCCTTTATTTGGCCTCGGCACTTTTCAGAAAAAAGGCATCGAAGTTCCTATTGCTCCTTTTTGGAGTGCGGTTGCCACTAACAACGTCGGAGAACAAACTCAATTTACCAGTCAAAAGTTCGCCAGGGAATTAAAAACTCTGCGTATGGACGCAGCAGCTCCGCAACTGATAGAGCGACTTATTTACCTGCAGGAATCAAAACAAAACCATCGAGTTGTTCGTTCAGCCGAGCTCGCAAAAGTTGATATTAGTGAAAATAAAACAACTGAAGTTGTTCTTGATTATATCGAAAATTCACTGAGCCAACATATCAGTGAATCTTTATTTGAATCCTCAATCGAAAAGCCATTACAACTTATTAAAGCACTTATTCAGGACGCCATTAGTCAAGCGGGAGTCAATCCTGATATCGTTTATATCACTGGTGGTACGGCCAAATCACCGACGGTGAGAAAGGCAGTCAAGGAAGTGATTCCAGAAGTAAAAATATATGACGGTGATTATTATGGTAGCGTTGCCGCGGGGTTGACTAAGTGGGCTGCTAAAATATTTGCCTGAATTAGAGGGTGAGAAACAAACACATCAAAAAAATACCTCCGATATTGTCGGAGGTATTTTAATGGGTTTAGTCTGTGATTTCGCAAATAAAACAGGTGATTAGTCTATTAATAATTCTGACACCCAGATATTATTTTGGTCAAGCCCTTCCCAAGCCATGTACAAAGAGTCACTAGTTGGTGTTAAACCTATGGGACCTATTTGCGTAGCACGATCAGAAAGCTCAGTTTGCGGCGACCAGTTAATTCCATCTTGTGATGATGATACCCAGATATTATCCTGATCCAATCCTTGCCAAGCCATGTAAAAAACACCCAGACTATCAGAATGAGTGATCCCTGGTGCAGATTTAGTGGCGCGATCAGTAAGCTCTTTTTGAGAGCTCCAGTTAATACCATCTTCAGAAGTCGATACCCAAAGATTATCTTGCCCTGAACCTTGCCAAACCATTGCGAACAACTTGCCATTTGGCCCCTGGGAAGTTCCAGTGACGGCCGGACCATTTCGGGTTGAACGATCGCTCAGCTCTCTTTGGGGCGACCAACTAACACCGTCGCTCGACGTCGACACCCAAATATTATCCTGGCCCACACCGCGCCAGGCCATAACAGCCAGATTATCAACACCGGCTAATGTCGGGTTATTTCTTGTCGCTCGATCTTCCAGCTCTTTTTGAGGCGACCAGTTAAGGCCGTCATTCGAAGTTGAAACCCAAATATTGTCCTGCCCAAGTCCACGCCATGCCATTACAAACTTTCCATTAACAACCGCCAAAGCTGGCGCATCCCGTGTTGCTCTGTCCTCCAATTCTTTTTGTGATGACCAGGTTCTGCCATTATCACTTGAGACAGAGACCCATATGTTATCTTGATCTAACCCTCTCCATGCCATACATAGAACACCGTTTGTTGCTAATGCAGGTCCATTACGAGTTGCTCTGTCAGTCAATTCTCGTTGAGGTGACCAACCTGTCAAATCAAGATTTGAGTACGCACTTGAATTTTTATCTGATTTCATAATAGTTCCATTAATGTAATTACTTCGTTTAAGAAATATTGAGCGCCAAATGAAAAACACAGATCGAATGGCGTTTCCATACCGAACACAATTTTTGAAAATTTCAAAATGAAAAATTGCAACGCTCATCGACAAAAATCATGTTCGCAAACGTTTTAGTCAGTGGCTGTTTCTCACTACCTAAAGGCAAATACAGTGTAGAAGACAATTAAGAAAATTAATGAGATAAAATAATAAATCATTCAATTATTTGAATAGTTTTCTGCCGGTGAGATGCCCCATTGAATGAGTGATAGCAGAATGAAATATTTGGCAACCATTAACAGAAATTTCAACGTGAAATAAAATATTGCTCAAGCAAGAAAATATAATTTGGCCGAGTAAAAATTAACTTTATTGCTCTATATTTTTTAACTCAGTGACCCATTAGGGCAAACCAAATGGGTCACTCTGTTAACAGTTATTTACCAGCGTTTGTTCTTCGTAATCTGACGTAAAAATATTTCACGTTTTTCATTTTGATCATCCGCTCGCCGAGAAAGCAAATTTAGATTATTTTCAAATGGAACACTATCAGAATAACAAATTGTATTCTTGTTTTCCGGTAACTCGCCCGTCAGCAAATAATCAAATGTGATCTTATCAGCACATGCCGACAAGAAAGGTGTTGTGTGTCCCCAACCTTCAACGGTTACTAAACGAGACTCAGGCATTAACTCAGCAACAACTTCGGCGCCATGATAAGGTGTTGCCGGATCAAAACGTGTGCTGGTGACCAAAATTGGATGGCTGGTCTGGTGATCAAATGGGCCTGCAAAACGGTTCTTTGCCGGGCCTCGCCAAAATTTGCACGGGCTCGAACTCCAGGTCCAATAGGCACCAAAATATCCGTTTTCATGGTTCGCCACTTCGCCGGCAAACGGCCACATAAAATAATCGTGAGGGTTGTCTGAATCACTACAAAGAACACTGGTAAATCCCTCACCAGATTGCGGTAGTTTCTCATCAGCCGACAATTGATTTTCAATTCCTAGTTGCTTATGCAGTGCAGTTAAACTCGGTGCAATTTCATCAGGCGTAAGCATTTGTTCTATTTGCAGTAACATCCCTGCAAAATTCGGCCAGGACGCTGCAGAATACATGGTTCCGGTAGTTAAACCTAAAAAAGCCTCATCTGACAAAATATAAATCTCTCCATTACCTAATGGTACTTCCAGAGGTTCAACCTTTAGCCGCTGAAAAATCTCGTCGAATCGTTCTGCTGAATTTCCGCTAAAAAGACAAGTCTCAGAATTCGCATCACATAGGCGAAAAAATTCGTTGAGAGAATCCATTGTACCAATGTCACTTTTTAGTCGAGTTGTCACCGGCATGTAGTAACGCTCAAAATCACGCCCAGTAGACCAGGCTATGGGGTCTAACACACCATCAACAACTAACGCACGAATATGGTTAGGAAACATGTTGGCGTAGGTCATTCCCAAATACGATCCATAAGAATAACCGACAAAATTGATTTTTTCATCGCCCACCGCTCGCCGCAGTAAATCAAGATCTCTCGCGACATCCGCGGTTGACATATTTTTGAGAATATCACCACCGTTTTTTCGACAAGACTTCGCATAAAATCTGTCGGCGCGCTTATGTGCCTTGATTTCTTTGTAAGTTTCCGGTGTTTGAGAAACATTATATGCCTTTGACTGATCCTCCACAGTTTTAAAACAGGTCAACGGATTACTCGCACCGATGCCTCGCGGGTCAAAGCCGATCAGATCAAACTTTTCTCTCACATCATCACTAAACCAAAATGTCCCCACATTCAATAACATGCTCACACCGGATCCGCCAGGTCCGCCGGGGTTTAAAAAAATGGAACCAATTTTATTTTTCTGATCGGTCGCTGGATAGCGAGCGAGTGCAATGGTCGTGGTTTTGGATCGACGCCCAGACTTTCCAGGCTTGAACTTTTTATAATTGAGTGGTACTTCTACTGTTGCACACTGAAATGGTGCATCAGCGTTTTCACATGCTTGCCAGTTTATTTCAGGCGTAGCAATTGAATTCATTAAGATTTCGTTTTCGCTTTTTTTCTTAAAGTCTTCGGCGCTTGCATTGAATCCGACAGTGGCGAAGGCGAGTACGAGCGGTAACTTCATGATAGTTCGAGATATACCTCTCGACTTATTTCTCATTAAACAACGATCAACTTTTTCAGTTTTCATTTTCTTTCCTTGTGTTCAATTGAAATAACGAAGGAGTTTGCCCTTCAGTTGAGAAGCTACGACAAAAAAGAAATGGCAATAGTTCATTTTTTACGGCAACAAAACTGTATAAAAATGTAGGAAAATTACTTGTTGAGATAGTTGATTTTTTCTATTCAAAAAACAACTTGATTCCTTTTAGTTTTTGAATAAATTCAATACTTTTTAACCAGAATATATTTGACTTCTGTAAAATCTCCTAACCCGCCTTTCTGTCCAGAAAAAAATACATTCACTCACTTTAAATAAAAGTTTCAAATGAGATATACCTTATTGTCATTAAACAATGATTCGCTGGTTATTCTTTCTTGATGACTATAAGCTACAAAGTTTTTATTTTATAGTTATTAGTAAGGAACAAAGTTGATCTTAGAAGTCGCAACGCTTGACGTTAAAACAGGCCTCGAACCCGAATTTGAACTAGCATTTATCAAAGCACAAAAAATTATTTCGAGCATGCCGGGATATGTTTCTCATCAACTGCAAAAGTGTATCGAAAAGCAAAACAGGTATATCCTCTTAGTCAACTGGCAAACCCTTGAAGATCACACAGTCGGCTTCCGGGAGTCACCGGAGTACCAAGAGTGGCGTTCACTACTACATCACTTTTACAATCCTTTTCCTGAAGTCGAACATTATCAATCTATTGATAAGAATGAGAACACTCATGGTGTTGTATAAAAAAACAGACAACTGCATGAGTAAAAATAACAAGAAAGTTCTGCTTCGTATTTCGGAAAAAAGCTCGGTAGAATAAATTCTACCGAGCTTTCAAATTGACAAACCTGCTCCAACAGGTCATAAAGTTTTTTAGTCGAATGAAGCCGTCAAAGTCAAACCTGAAAAAGTATTATAGCCTTTCACTCTAACATGCCACCGCCCAGCACCTGGACTTGGCTCTGTACAAGTTTCAGTATTACCGTTCACCCAGGGTCGACAATTATAGTCACTGTCTGTCGGCTCAGCGTTAAAGCGAGTGTATAAATCGGCATCACCGCTACCGCCGTTTATTTTAACAACTAAATTAGTCGCGCCTGCAGGAACGTCAATATAAAAACGCAGGTCGTCGTTTTGACTGGCAGCTAATCCCGTTTTTGGCACACCATTTTGCAGCGCATTTGGATCAACTTCTGTGACAGTAACTAAAGCCGAGGCTGTACTCGTAGCCCCTTGATTATCAGTAACAGTCAAAGTGACATTATAAGAACCGGCAGTGTTGTAACTATGACTTGGGTTGGCACCGGTGCCACTACTACCATCACCAAAATTCCAACTATAACTACTTATGCTACCATCCGGATCAGAAGAACCAGAACTGTCAAAGACAATTGCTGTGCCTACATTACCAGTGTACGGGCCGTTTGCATTTGCTATCGGTGACTGGTTACCGCCGCCAGCGGTGTAACTCGCTTTTAAGGTAACTCCACTAAAAGTATTGTAGGCTTTCACTCTAACATGCCATCTTCCTGCGCTGGGGTTAGCTTCTGTGCAAGTTTCAGCGTTACCATTTTTCCAGGGTCGACATTTATATTCGCTATCAGTCGGTTCAGCACTAAAACGAGTATATAAATCTGCATCACCTGTTCCGCCGCTGATCTCAACGACAAAGTTTGTCGCACCAGCAGGCACATCAATGTAATAGCGAATGTCATTATTTTGAGTAGCGGCTAATCCAGTTTTTGGCACGCCATTTTGTAGCTCATCCCCAGAGCTAACATCAGTGATGGTAACCGTCGCAGTGTCAGTTGCGGTAGCGCCGTCGTTGTCAGTGACTGTCAACGTAGCAGTGTAAGTACCTGCGGCAGAATAACTATGACTTGGGTTTGCATCACTACTGCTATTGTTATCACCAAAGTCCCAATGATAACTGGCAATGGTGCCATCGCTATCGGAAGAACCTGAACTGCTAAAACTCACTGCAGAGTTAACAACTTCAGTGTAAGGGCCATTGGCTTCAGCACTTGGCGCAACATTGACGCCGTTTTGGATATAGCGCGTCAGTAAAGTAACACCTGAGAAGTTTTGATTGGCTCGAATATGAATGTAATTCCAACCCGGTTTTACCGGATCGACTAAGACAGTTTCTTCGGTCGTAGGACCATCAGACTTATAATCGAAATCACTGTCGGTTGGCCGGCTATCATGTTTGTGAAGAATATCTGCATTTCCGCTTCCATGCCTTAATGTAATCTGCATAGTCACATCGACCAGTCCAACCGGAACACTGGTTGCTAACTGTAACCAACCGCCATTGCTAACATCTTTCAAACACATGGCAACACCAGCTTCAATTCGTGTTTCGTCACTGGGTTGTCCCGCCGCACAAGCATTTATTCCCACCTGATCATTACCTTGAACGTCATCGACGTTTATCGGTTCGACTGGTGACGGTGGACGAGTATTATCGATGACACAACCAGTCGAGGTAACCGTTGGCAACCACGCCGCGAATGATGCGTCATAGGTTTTGTTGTTAACCCATTGGTCAACCATAGTGTCTCGATACTCCTGATATTTCCCTTTCCTGAATTTCTCGAGCATATCGAAAAAAACACTATTATGTTTTTCAAACATATAGCGAACGGCTAAATATCCCCACGGATAAATACGCGTTTGGCCAACACCATATTCGTTTTGAAAAATGGTACTAATATCATAGGTGCCAGCAGCCGCTTGAGCAGCAGCCTCATCATTACAATTTTTTCGTGAGATAAATTCCGCGATACCTTCACCATACCAGACAGTACGACCTGCGCCATTAATATCGCCAAAGTCACCCTGTGTATTGAATCGGCCATCAAGATAATGGATATATTCATGGCGTAGATTCCAGATATCAAATATCGGCCGCTCGGGTACATCTTCATAGGCGAAAAAAGTCGCCTGGTCGCCAGGTTTGCTTGGGTCGCCTTCTAAGTAAAGACCACCATTATCAGTGCTCGCTCCAAATAAAACGCCACCATACATTCCCCATTCTCGACTGTTATTAAAAACAACCATGCGTAGCTTGTCGTTATCATCGGGTACAACCGGTGTGTTGTTGGTTTTCATCGAACTATGGAAATAAGTTTCGTGAGCCCCAAGTGAATTACAGGCCCATTCGAGTTGCGCCTGATTCATATCTTGCGCCCACATAAACAATGTACCGGAAGGACAGGTAATCCGATCATTCAGAACATTGGTGATAATTTCCTCTTTCTTAGAACACAGATTATAAACATCACAAGAATCGTTATAGTTGAGTCCGGATAACGCCAGAAGATAGGCACGTCGACCAGTGTCTCCTTTATCATAACCAAAATTGTTAAATATTTTATTTAGTTGGAATTCCAGGTCAGATTTAATAGACGCAAAGTGTGAATCGTTTCTACCTCGATAAATATTGGCCAACTGATAAGCTACATTATGTAAATGATAATCAGCAGATGGTTTATCAACCCAGGATAAGTTGTCGTGGATAAAATTACCCAAAACCGAGATTAACGAACTGTTATGCTCAGCAGCTCTACATTCAGGCTTATTCGCACAAGAGTTCAGCGTAGTCCAGGTAAGTTCAGCCAAAGCATTACCCCATCGTCCGACCCCCTCAAATGAAGCATCATATTGATCGAGTAAATTTTTAGTTGTTGTCACAAACCTTTCACCAATAAGTGCGTTGTTCAAGTCAACCGCAGCATGTTCAACCACCGCTGCATTAACTTCTGTTTTATCGTAAAAATGACTATTAGCGAATAAAGCTGCCGCCGCCGCAGCGGTTGCGTCCTGGTTTTCGGGCGTTAAAAGCTGTCGATTACCATAATAATAAAACGCACGAATCCAATAATATAAAGAACTTAAATATTCTCCAGGATCGGTCCCATTATAAGATTGGGATTTACTCTTCGCCTCGTTTGCCACAGTAATAATGTTAGCTTGCGTGAAAGTACCCAGTTTTGCTGAGTCTGATGCATCATTAAAGAATCGTTCGACACAATCAATACCCTGGGTTTTAATTTCATTCAGTAACGCGCTGCCAGAAGTACTGAATGCATCATCGTTACACGCGATTGCGGCGCTAACATTTGATGACGTTTTCTTATTTTTTAGCGCGTCTTTTTTTGTAATGGAGATATCACTGTTTTCACTGTGGTCGAGTGGAACAGCAACGTTCGGCGAGTGCACGTGTTTATCGTGGCTATGCTCAACTCGTTTATCAGCTAAAGATGTCAAAGTTGAAACACCTTTGACTTTCGGGCTTTCCAGGCTAGATGCCTGTGACGAACTACTCATGACTAATAACGATGCTAAACACATCTTTATCAGGCATAAACTGTTTTTATTTTTATGCTTCATTTTTGAAATCCTCCTTAGGATTTTTGTAACGCCGTTTCGCAAAAATAAATCTTCACCTGCTCGCCTCTAGCTGCAAAAGCAGGCCTTACTTATTAGTCAAAACTGATTAATGCGCGTTACGATTTAATTGAGAAAATGATTATTTCTCTCTTCTTGTTATTTATTTTTCTCGAATAAGAAAATGCCCAAACAGCATGACAAGCAAGCACACCTTTCTAAATTAAAGGTATGCTACTGATCATATTTGGTAAGTTCGTTTCGAGAGATTATTTAGTTTGTTCATCCGCATTTCGATGAACCCGAGGAGGACAAAACCAACAACAATATCGACAACAATATTAACGAAAAAATATTCATGATAAATGGAACCTCCGCCGAATTTAGCTATAACAATCCCTTCACCAAATTATTTGGCTAGCCAATTATTCTTGTTAATTTCGCCTTCTATTCACCCATTAACAAGTGCTCAAAATATATACGACCGCACATATCATGTACACAATAAAATTATCTTTGTGCACAATTACCATGATTAGAATCCGTTACAGCGAACTAGTTGAAATTACAATTAATGAGGGAAATGATATTGTAACCCGAGCAAATCGCATCATAAGAAAACCGGATCACAGACAGAGAAAAACCGTTTCGCATATTCGTAAGAACTGGATCACACTTTGCTTTACACCAGTTAGAATTGATAAATTGGAAGATAGGTAAAACACGATCTTTTAATTTAATAACGTCGTTTGATAAATATAATTCTCAATAACAATTGCTAATTTTTCGACTGCGTTTATTAACTGAACAGCGAAAAAAAATTCCGACTTAACTTTGAGAAAATAAAACCAAAGTCTGAACATTTTCTGCTAACTCGCTACTTAACCACAAAGACAAGATCTTACTTTTCAAAAAGGTCTTACTTTTCAACAGTGTCTTTGTTGTCCTCACTACTGCAGGGTGGTACGTCATTCTGGGGAATTTTGGGAGAGGGGAAAATGGTTTGGAATTTATACTAAATATTGAGTAAGTTTTCCCTCCCTCTAGCTCCCTCCCAAAGGGAGGGAGAACATAGCTCTCCGAGGCAGTTAACTATAGCGTAACCAACATATAACGCTCAGACTTAAGCCGGAAGTGCCATTGATTAAACCACTAATGAGCTAATGGCAATCCACTCGGTAACTCGTCAGGAATACTGTCAAGTTTGTTAATCGATGACGGATCTGTCAACGCCGACAAGAACGCCATTAAATCTTGAATTTCTCTTTCGCGCAATGGACGGCCATAAACTCTCAGATAAGGCGACACTGTGCTTAATAAAGCGTCAATTGTTTCAGGGTCATCCTGATATGTACCTCTAAACTCAGGCTCAACTTGAGAATCATCATAATTAGCTAACGATGTTGCAGGGTCAAGATGATGACGAACCGCATCTTCTAATCTCGCAAACGCGCCGTTATGAAAATAAGGTGCCTCCAGTTCTATATTACGCAAAGAAGGTGTGCGAAATTTAAAATTATCATCAGGATTTCCATTAATTGCACCACGACCTAAATCCAATGGCGCGGCATCACCACGACCAGAACCTACCTGTGGCGCAGCAATATTATGGAAGTCAAAATCTGTCTGTAAACCACCGGAATGACAACTCGCACAATTGGCTCTCCCATAAAATAACAGCGCCCCTCGCTTCGCCCTTTTAGACATCGCATGATTGTCGCCTGCTAAATATTGATCAAAGGGAGAATTTAAAGCGGTAAATTCATCAATCATAAAAGCACCAAGCGCTTCGGTGATATGTGTAATATTTAATTCACTTTCAGGAACACCTGGAAATGCGGCGGCAAGCATATCGTCGTAAGCAGGATGATTTGTCACTCTGGCGGTTACCAATGGCCATATCTCGGCAAAATCATCGTTAGTCAAATCGCTCATTTCATTTGGATTTCCGAGCGCATCAAGTTGCCCGGGGAAACCTCTCATTTCTTCATCGGGCGTAACCGGAATAATCGAAAATGCCGCTAAAGCACTAGTGAAGTTTTGTGGCGTGTCATCACCAGCTGGTGAAAAAAATCCATCTTCAGGATTCCCACCTAAGCGTCCATCCCAGAACATAACATCCCAACCTTTCACGCCTCGATTCCAGAGGCTCAAAGTATTACGAGCAAGGAATTTGAAAAACTCGCCATCTTGACGTCTTGCAGCTCCCAAACCTGTGGCTCCCTGACCACGTGATTGACTTTGCGCATCGGCAGACCCCAGAACTGGGTTATGGCAGGTTGCACAGGAAATATTTCTGGTACCGGCAATTTCTTTTTCAAAAAAAAGATTACGCCCCAACTTTACCAGTGCAGGATCTTGAGCAGGCGGCGCTTGCACAGGCCCAACATTGTAATAAGAAAGTCTGGCACGTAACCGATGGTCAATCGACCTGCCATAATAGAATTGTGAGTTTTTTTTAGCCTGACTGTTTTTAGTTTGATTAGTCTTTTGTTCAAATTGGCTATCGATAGTTTCAGCCTGTATCTGACTGAACGAAAAAATGGAACATGATATCAAACAAAAAAAGGCTGTTTTTTTTAGCTGCAAAACCATAGCGACACTCTCCTCTTTAGTTGAACGCTAATGAAATAAACATCTAACTCAAACAAAATTCACACATCCCTTTATTTTTCATTCGCCCCAGAACAAAAAATAAACTGATGTATATTGATTGATAAAATGTCGTTAAAAAACTTGCTTTACTTGATGATTAAAACCGGAAATTATCACGCGGATATCACAAAACTATCACAGAGGGCGTTAGCAAAAATATATCTTTGAAAATATCTCAGAGAGGGTAAAAATAATATTTCAAACCACCAAAAATTATCGCAATTCAAGAATAAAGTTAGCCATTTTTTTTCAAAAGAAAAAATAAAAAATTGGCGAGCTTTACGGAGAAAATTATTGGCCGTTATTAGTTAACAATTGTTATGAGAATTAGTTAACAAATACTTTGTGAATATTTACAAAAAATTCGAAATGAGATTTTAACTTGAAAGTTTAGTTGTTCAAGGAAAGGACTAAGATTAAAGAAAAGTTTAGTTACTTAAAAAAATAAGAAGAGGGCCATTATGCCCTCTTCTTAACGCTGGCTAATTTTAGTTATGAGAACCCACTAAAGAAACATTTGAATAAGGCTGATAGGCCTTAACAACAATGTAATAAGTTCCAGCTTGAACATTAGGAATACTACAGGTTTCATTGTTTCCATTCAGATAAGGACGGCAATCGTAACTGTTATTTGTTGGTGCAGAACCATACTTAACATAGAGATCTGCATCACCCGAACCACCTGAAATAGCAAATGATAAATTACTTGAACCAGCCGGTACGTTCATCGTGTATGTTTTAGTCGCATCGGCGAAAACCGCAACACCATTAGACAACTCATTATCATTAGGCGGCGGAGTAACATCGTCATCATAGCTAGCCGTTAAAGTTGCACCAGAATAAGCCGCATAACCATTCAACATCACATGGTAAGTTCCCGCCTGAACATTGCTGATGGTACAGGTTTCATTATTACCATTTTGATAAGGTCGACAATCATAACTGGACGCAGTCGGTTTAGAGCCAAACTTAACAAACAAATCCAGGTCACCGGTGCCACCACTTGTCACAAATTTTAAATTGGTCGCGCCAGACGGAACCTGCAAAGTGTAATAAGTATTACTACCTTGTGCACCACTAACATTCACACTTTGGCCATTGGTTAATTCAGAATCGCCTGGTGGGGGCGGCGGTGGTGTATCACCATCATAACTACCCGTTAATGTTGCACCTGAATAAGCCGAATAACCATTTAACATGACATGATAAGTACCAGCCTGAATATTACTGATGGTACAGGTTTCATTATTACCATTTTGATAAGGCCGACAATCGTAACTTGATGACGTTGGCTGCGAACCAAACTTGACATACATATCCAGATCACCTGAACCACCGCTAGTTACAAATTTCAAATTGGTCGCGCCGGCGGGTACTGTCAATGTGTAATATTTGTTACTACCTTGCGCACCACTCACACTCACTCCGGTGCCATTAACTAACTCAGTATCACCAGGAGGGGGAGGTGGTGGTGTCCCACCAATTTTGTCATTAATCCAGTCCACATAACTGAGTGTTCGAGTAAATGCTGTCGCTCCAGAACACGCTTTGCCCCAACTGACGGTACCAAAGCTATAAGCTATACCATTTTGTCTGGCGACAAAAGGTCCGCCGCTATCACCGTTACACGCAGATTTTCCGTTTGGCCCTCCGCCACAAATCACAGAATCATTAATTGCATTGTCTAACTGTTGTTTACATTGTTGAGTTGACAGGACAGGCAGATCAACTTCTAATAATACATTACTTGAGGGCCCGCCGTTATAGGTTCTACCCCACCCTGAAACAGTCACATTATCACCAACACCAGCGATTGCATTTTGAATCGCCTGAGTTGGCAGCAACGCGCGAGTTAGATTTGATGCCGCAGGAGAACTTAACTTTAACAACGCAATATCATAGCCATACTGGATACCGCCTGAACCTTGCCAATTGGGATGAACAACCATTTGACTAACATTGTGTGAGGTACCGCTATTAACCGTGTGTGATCCCAAACGTACAGTCCAGGAACCGGCAGAACTATTGTCCAGACAATGCGCCGCTGTTAAAACCCAGCTATCAGCGATTAAAGTACCACCGCACCATTGCTGCCCATTTTTGACTAACATCGCCTGATAGGATCTTGAACCTGGCGTTGTTTCAGTGCCATTAACAATGTTCATTTCTACATCGGAAAGCCCAGAACTAGCAGACAAAGTTTCCGCATTTATTCCCAAGCTCAATCCGAGTAATCCGCAGCCAATTGCGGTACCGCGCAACAGCGTCTGCAATGAAGGGGGTTTATTTTTTACCTTGATATTATTAGTACTCTGATTATTTATTATTATCATATTTGTGCCTCCGTTTATGGGTATTTGGATTGGCTTTTAACTTATTGATTTATATTTATTGAAGTCATATAAAAAGCCGACCACGTCATATCAGAGTGTCTATAATTTGTTTCCAAAAATTAAAGCCACTGCATCAGATACAATCTAAGATACACTCCTAGATACACCCTAGCATTAGCCGATTGAGAGGGACAATGGTAAAATTTACGCAAAAAGATAGTAATTCACGTTAATCATGAACTAATAATTAGATTGAGATTGACAGATAATAATCTAGAATCATTCAGCTTTTTCAGCCTGTTATCGCAATTCCAGCACCATGGGCATATGATCAGAACCTGTTCTGATTTTTATCTCGCGAGGATTGCGTACATTGTATAAAGGTCGACACCCGTGAAATTGGTTAGGTACGTTAGTAACAGCATAATCAAGACATCGGCCTGAAATTCGTGTTGCTCCACCGGGATCGAGTATATTGGCTCCGGGCACCCCTTGATGAATCAGATCATCAGGCTCCGCATTCAGATCACCGAAAAGCACAAATGCCGCTCCATGTGCATTAAGCGCATTATAAACCTGCGCCACAATTGCACCATTATTACCTGACGGCGCATGCCAAAAGCAAAAACGGACAGGCCCGGCTGTGCCAACAACGCTGACAGACTTAGGTACTCTCACCAAACCACCCAACGCTGCAGGTGGTGGAGCGCCGCACCATCCAGCCGTGATCGGGCAGTGAGTAAACGCAGAACTGGCACCATTAGCGTAGTAGGCGTAGCACAAATCACTACTTCCTGCAGCAGTAGCTCCGATTCTAGGAGAGCGTCTATCGCCATGGTTGTAGCCGACCTCACAGTAAAAAGCATGGTGAGCGGATGGTGGAAGATCTTCAGACAATTCGTACTTGTTTCGCATCGATTCCGCTTTATCTTCTTCAGCTTTCAGAAACCAAAAACTTCTCCGTTCGTTTCGACTTTCACGGCTAAGAAATTTGCTCATGCTTTTTTTCTTAACTGAACTTCTGGTGACAGCTCGAGTCGCTTCATGTCCAACTTTCCTTGCTGCCTGTTTTTGAGCTGCGGTATAAGCACTTCGAGCGCGTTTTAGTGCCGCCCGGCTAAAAAAAAGTTGATTGGGAGAAAGTCGCTCGATATTCCAAAAAATAATTTTTTTCATCGGTTAATTTCCTTATTAAGGCCGAGGTAATAGTTAACTATTCTAATTCAAAATGTGAGACATTTTTGAAACCACTTAGTCATGAGAAAATTGCACTAGAAGAGTGTCCATCTTATGCCGTTAAAACAGCTAATTCAAATCGAATTGATTTTTTATTTCTGCAAGAGATTTTGTTTTATCAAGTGGGAAACTTCACACTGAATCAATTATCTTCCTTTATGGCTTCGGCCATTTCTTCAGCTTGCTTTTTTTTCTTTTTCTTACACGATACTCTTTTTTCAGGACGAGCAAAATTGCATACAGAAAAACGCTCTTCTTCAGATGATGCAGCAATTGCCCTTGGAACATTGACCAAAACATTCACCCATGGGCTGGCATCTTCTAGCGTAATTGTCGACTTGCTACTACAACCCAATAGTAAAGCCAATAAGAACACACTACAGAATAACTTCATCGCTCACTCATTATGACATCAATTAATTTTATATGATTTATCAGACTAACTTAAAAGTCGGCAGTTCCATTTTTTAAATGTTAAATTTTCTGAGATGAAATTTCAACTGGATTGGTTATCCAGACAAACTAACCCCATCGGCGTTTCATATATTGAAATCTTGACTCCCAAGGCTTTTTGATTGGCGCGGTTCTTTGTTTAAGGCGTGCAGGGTTGTTGGCATTTAAACCCGCTCGCTTTAATTTATACGAATAAACTTTATCAAAATTCGCTTGCGTCATATTGTTTCCATAGTGTTTGGCTGTGCTACGTATTGCCGCCTCAATAATGGTCGCGTGAGCAGTGCCGTGACTGGTGCTATACGCAGGTTTAGTCGGATCAACATGCTGAGGTCGCTGCGCCCAGGACACACCAGGTTTTATTCTATCCATCCCCTGAGGCGTGTAGTCAGTGGTTTGCACATTGCTGCGTATGCGCTTTGCCATTTTACGGCGTTGGTTCCAGCTTGGCTTACTATTAAAATAAACAATTGCGTCATCAGTCTTTTGACCTAACCTGTCAATGCCTTTCATCTTACTTTGAGTAACGAAGCTTTTTTTCGTCGCCGGATTAACTTCGTGTTCTAGTGCTTGCGCCAGTTGAAGCCCTTGATCCTGCCTGGAATTAATAGTAAATCTCCCGGTAGAACCTTGAGGATTAACCGGGTTAATTCGATAAGCAAATAAGTTTGAGGCTCGATTACCCAAGGGTGCTTCATTAGCCCAGGTGCCATTAGTTCTTTGCCTCTGGTGAGCATTATCGCGAATAAATGACGGCGTATCATTGTGTGCTCTTCCCTGGCCGTACACATTAACCGTTGGACTACTCAGGTGACTGATATTATCGAGCATCGTATCTTTAGCAGCTTGATTTAAGCGAGGTCCGGTATCAAGCCCAGGGTTAGTCGCCTGGTAGCTTCGATAAATATCTTTGACGCGCCTTCCCTTATTTGCCTGCCAAACAGTATCTTGAGTTGGAACGGTAAAACTGGTGGGAGCGATGTTTGACTTTCTTGCGTTAAACTCTCTTCTTGCCCAGGTGTCCAGTGACTTTCGGCTTCGAGTTTTCCAAAACGGCATAATTAAAGTGTCCTTAAAGGGCGGATTATTCAAAAGCTCTGGTTAAAGTTGCTACTTGAATGCTTTAACTTAAATCGCGCTGGTTAAATCACTAGTAATAATGCTAGAACGCCTTGTTTATTTAAACAATATCAAAGCGAGATATAAAACGGGGGAAATCAATAAAAGTCAGACTTGTTTGATTCAAAAACTGTCGAAAATCCTATTTGGCAAATTTCTTTTTAAGCGCATCGCTGGTCAGGTGCTTTAAAACATCAAACGGCTCACACTTCCCACCATCTTCATTGAAATCAATCGGCCCCACCGCCTTTGCCACTTTAATCGCACGCTCGTTTAATAATTTGTTACGCTTACCAATTCCCATTAACGCGCCGCCCATAGCGCATCGCATCGTCGGCGTTTCTTCCATGTTAAAAATCTTATCGTTAATTTTTTCGATCACATCAACAAAGTAGTCATCGGTTAAAGCTTTATTGCGCTTATTTTTTGATAATTCATACAACAAACCATAAGCACTTCGACGCTTCAAATCGTGATCAGTTTCAAGCCATTCATTGGCAAGGTCAAATGCGACAGGCGACTTTGCCAAAGTCGCATCGCAAGAACTAAAAACATGCGCTAACAAACCGGCACCGAGTTCGTTCACCTGTTTTTCTGCTTGCGCTTTGGTGATTTGTTTCGGGTCATCAATTAATAATGCAATGGTCTTGGCGTCATAAATATCCGTTTCCCAAAGTTCGAGCGACAACTCCCGGTTGCGCCCTACCTGCTTTGCCAACTTTCGTAGCTGAGTTAATCCAATGCCAAAACTTTTAAGCCCAGCGGTGTTTTCCATTTTGGCCCAATTTTTAATACCGCGATCATTTTGGTTTTCTTTGAGTAACTTTATGACTTCAGATTTATTCATGGTAATAACTCACCTGGTAATGTAAAACAAACTATTGGATGGACATTTCTAGTATATATTAGCTACCACAAACGAAATCGGCAATATTATCGTTTTGGCAATTAATTCGCAGTTTAACTTGACCAGGTGTCGCCACTCAAACTACCGTTTGGACCTTTCCCGCCCAAAACAATACGCGCAAAAATCATAACCAAAACTTTCGCTTTCTTTTATCGACTTAAATCGCACGCAATGATCGCCTCTGATTTCATCAATTTGACAAGTTCCTTTTTCGTTTTTCAGATCGTGTAATTCTCGTGTCGCAGAATTCCCAAGGTAACGAGATGCTCTCCGATTTTTATCAATATCGCTGACTAAGCCGGCGGCTCTATCCGTATCGAAAATCAGGTCTCGATAATTACAATTTCCAATTTTTGGCACCATTAAAGTCGAATCAGCACACAAGGGATCGTCTTGCTTTCCATCCGGTGCAACCAACGCTCGTACAAAGACTGCAGTTTCTCGTCTGGTGTTAATTTGTAACTGCGCCGACGAATCGACATCATCAGCATTATCACTAACATTGGTATTAATCCGCAAACCAGAACCAGAGGCTAGATTATCGGAATCTTGATCTCCCTTTGCTGAACGCTTTGCTCTTTTACCGGCCGCAGCACTCTTTTTTGAGTCTCGCCCGCCACCACCAGTACTCGAATGTCCATCTTCTCTTAACACCTGATCAATTCGCTCTTTGGATGCAGAATAACTAATCTGATAACGTCCTTGCTTGTCTGAGTGTGTTGGCGCAACCTGACTGACGGGTTTTCCGCTCTCGTCATAAACGGCGACTTCCGCACCGGCGACTGGGCAACCTTTGCGATCATAAATTCGGCCCTTAACCGTCCAGGTTCTTTCATCACAGGCTTCTCTTGGCTCTCCTGCGCGGTTAGTTTCCATTCGCAAGCCGCTAATCGTATCAATGTTCGCAGAAAGTTTCGCGTCCACCGCTTGAACTCGCGAGTGCTGAGCGTCATATTTTGCCACCAGTCGCGTTTGCTCACGTGTTTGCATTTTGGCTTTGCTACGGCGAAAGCTGGAGAGTCCCGAAAGTCCATTGACCCGCAAATCATTATTTAATTGCAAGCCATCTTTCAATACCCGTGAAACTTCTGCTTTAGAAACTCGCTTGGGTGACGAACCATTTCCACCGACTGTTCTACTCATTGTCTTTTCTCCTAAAACACATAATAGTTTTTCTGAAAACTACATTCCTGCCAATTAAGTAAGTGTAGCACTCGTAGGTTGGGTTGACGCAGGAAACCCAACAACATTCTCAACGACAAAAACCTATTCCCAAATCAAACATATATTTTTTCTTTAACCATTTGTTGGGGTTCGTTTCTCTACCCAACCTACGTTATTTCGACATCTTTAAATTTTTAATCCAATAACCTCAATACACTTTGACCGCCACCGGTCGACTGCCCACCAAGGCTACTACCTCCTGCAGTTCCCTGATTAAATAAATTATCGCCACAGGCATTAAAGAAATCGAAAATCACATGGTTAGGTCCCTGAATTAAATTACTCGCCACCGCATTAAACGCACGAATACAATGGGTGCCCTGGTTGCGTGAAGTGATGTTGCCAAAAAGACCAAATGTTATCGCCGAAAATAACGCACCTAACATACTTTCTTTAAAGCGATTTCCATTCACGCGCAACGTCCATCCAAACATTAAAGACTGCGAAATATAAATTTCATCCAGCACAAAGTCGAAACTAATATCACATTGATTATTCTGGAAACTCAGATCGTCCAGTGTGAAAATTCCAACCGACATAATGCCAATTTTAAAACCGGTTTGATCCGTTAAATCCAACATAACCTGGTTATCGTTAAACATCACATTGCCATTGCCGAGATAACCAAACAACCTTCTCGAATCCAAGCCCGGCTGCGAAATAATATAAAAGTCGTCGTCGGGCGGTGCGCTTACCGGCAGATCATCGAACTCTTCGCCACTATATAAGAGCTGTTGTAAATAAAGTTCATTAGAAATTCCAAGGTTAAAAATATACACCGACGAAACCAGGAACGACGGTGCATTAGAATCGAATACAAAACCTTGCGAAGTTAACTGATTACCTTCTACCGAGACAGGACCAAGCGCATTAATCGACAAGGCTCTTCCTAATGGTTGGGTAACGATATTATTATGAATTTTTACGGCCGGAACACCATTTTGCCGAGGGTATAGTTGCTCCAAAGATTCCACGAAAACTTTCGGTGCAGTCGCAAATTCGATCCAGATCCCACCTCGCGCACCTCGGCTTGCACCTTCCGCGGCCTGATCGGTTTTTGCGCCATTGTTGAGAATGCGATTATCGGAAATATCAACGCCTTCGCCGTGCAAGAGATAGATACCACAATTAGGCTCTAAATAATTATCGCCATTGTCAATGATATGATTTTCACGGATGACGCCATTTTCAACGTCAGCGAGACTGATCCCACCATAACCCATACTCGTCAACATTTCGTCCGGCGTTTCCGCGAGTTGTCTGATTAAGCAATTCTCAATTTGATTTCCTGTAATTAATAAATCACTTACACTGATAAATTCATCGGTTCCCTCTAAATTAAAAAATGCTAAAACACCGATTCCATTGAGACCAAAATTCAAGATACGATTTCGTTCGATTGTGAGGTCATAAATTGTTCCTCTCGAACGATAGTCAGGTCCATCGCCACCGTTGACGATTACCGGTGGTGGAATGTAAATCGAACCAGGTGCGCAAGGATCGCAAGGGTCATTCAGATTAATGATCCAGCCAATAAGATAAAATGGACTGTTCGGGTCACGATTGACATCCTCAACGCTACCTAAAGTAATTCCATTACTGATCCCGCCCTGAATCAGGTTATCAATTATTCTGACTCTCTCAGACGTTCCGCCAATGTGCAACCCACCTCTGGCGGCGCTGGCAAAACCACTCACTGATTGATTAGCCGCAATCCCTGCAACGGGATCAATCGTTCTGGCAACCAATAACTGGTTGTGTTCGATGAGTACATCGTCAGCAGTAATAAAAATAGAATGGAAATCGCTGGAAACATCTTCCATAATCACAAGGTTATCGACCACTTCAACAAATTGAGCGTGGTCAACTTGAATCGCACTTCGTGTGGCGCCATTGAGTATCAATTGTTTAAAAGATAAATGCCTGGAAATAATTGGTTGTTCTTGTTGACTGGTCGTCACATGAACTCCAATGCCTTGCGCATGTGCAGTAATGGCAAAATGTTTCAGTTGAATTTGATTAACGTCTTCGATTAAAACCGCCGGGTCACTGGTTTGCGCAATCAACCGAGTTCGCTCACCACATCCTTCTATGGTGACTCCACTTTTATCAACGACGATATTTTCGTCAAACTCACCCGGTAACAAACAGATTTTTCCGCCGCTGGGCGGCAATGCATTAATTGCATCTTGAATGGTTTCAAAATGTCCATGACTGTTGGTGCCATCACCAACAGTGTAAGTACAACAATTACGAATTCGGGTGAGTGGTCGATACGGTATGCGACAATCATGAATCAATTCTCCGGTTGTCACACCGCCAATTGTCGTCCAACGGATTAAAGCGAGTGGCGCGCGGTAGTTTTTGACACCATACGCCAAAGCACCGTTTACTGCTTCCAATTCCCAGGGAACAACGATGTTGGGTGAACCTGTTCTTGCGGCAATTATCCAGAACAAATTACGACGTAACGGACCACTTTGAAAATTGACTTCCAATCCCGTATTACCCAATTGTCCATTAGCGATTGGAATTTCTGCGGGAGAAACTAAATCATCACCGCGATTCCAAATTCTGACATAATAAAATCGCTCATCGGCCGTTCCATCAAAAAATTCATCAACATCATCCCTGGTTTCCCACTGAGTTCCAAAATCAGCAGGGACCGGTGTATCGATCAAAAAGCTCGCGTCTTCAGGATTATAAGAACTGGAAACTTTGGCAAACATGCCATCTAATTCTGCAATTCTTTCGCCGTTGGGTAATGCAGCTGACCAGGGAATAATTTCAACTGTCTGATCTTGTAACGGCCAATGCATCGCATCTTTGGGTTCGTTCAATAGTTCAATTCGAATCAAAGCGCCATCAAATGTCACCACCCTTGCACGATATAAAAGTGAAGCGTTGTAAAAGCCCCAGGTAAAAGTTGCGCTACTGGTCATTTGCACTCGAATCGCCTGGTTTTCATGATGCAAGTAGCCGCCACCAACCCCGGGAGAACAAAGATCGGCAGGCTCAGCCGGCGCGGTATAGGTGACCTGAATTCTCGCATCGGTTGCCAGTTCCATTTCATCGTTGATCAAACCATCAGCAACCCAGTCAGCCTGAATTTCCTGCCAGGCATCGGCACATTCATCCAGCGTGACGTCAGTTCGGATCCCAACTCGGGTCATCGTTTTTACGCGCATGGAAGTATCAGGACCGCCAAGCGCGACTTCAAATAACTCGCTATCTTCGATTGCCGCCACCGGTTGTTGCCAGGCTTCCAGATAAGCCATATCAATTCGGCTTTCTCCCTCAGCCGGTGCGTCGGGCCAATCGTCAACAGGGTGGAAATTGATCCAGTCCTTTTGCAAATGAAATGCTTCATCTTGCTCAAGACTTAAATACAAACCACCAAGATAAGTTTCACCTGCTGATAATGTGAAAGTCGGTTTAGCATCGACAATCACAAAATCTTTTACCAGGAAACCATCATCTGGAGAGCCATAAACACCAATTGTATTCAGCCGAGTTCGCCGCATATCTTCTTCGATAATGCGTGCCTGTTCATTGATGGTTTGGTCATCAAGTACGCGCCCTTGCTGCATGCGGATACTGTTGTAGTGTTTGCGAAAATCGGTCGCTTCCCGTGATAAATCAATTGCAGACATAATGACTCCCGTTACTTAACTAAGTATTCCCTCTTTTGAGAGAGAAGATTCTTTATATTCCCTTCCTTTTAATGCTCTCCCTCAAAAAGGAGAACCTAACTTCGTACTCCCCTCCCCCAGAAAGGAGAACCTAACTTCGTACTCCCCTCCCCCAGAAAGGAGAGCCTAACTTCATGCCCCCCTCCCTATGGGAGGGGGCTGGGGGGAGGGAAAATGCTTAAGCTTTTTACGTACCTTCAAAAAACATTCCCTCTCCCTAACCCTCTCCCAGCGGGAGAGGGGATCTTTATTTTCACCCTCAAACTAATTCTCAATAATAAAATTTGGTGTCCGACCAAACGGTAAATATTCCATCACTTTTGTGTGTGCCCCACGTAACTTAATTTCATGAAGCACTTGATTAAATACCCCCATCTCAACTCCTTGTTCACCGCCGACTAATACTTGCGGATAAACCTGCGGCGTTAAGTGCGCATATTGATGATCACCAAATCGCGTAGAAATAAACAATCCTGATATTTGTTGCAGAAAAACCGAGCGATAAGGTTTAGCCACCCGCGAACCACTCGCCGCAGCACTAAAACGAAAACATCCATTCTGATTATCAGTAACATCAACCAATCCAGCGACCAAAGTATCACTTGCATAAAGCCTTTCTACATCAACAGCCAGTTGAATTTCTGACGGTGTAATAATAGTGCTGCGCTCTATTCGAAGTTCGGCAGTTAATGCGTCGATCACGACACTCGCTGCATCTCGCGTTTGTAAAATAGAATCAATAATTGTTATTTTTTCGATACTGGCGTCGGCACCATCCAGACGAATTATGCCGAGCATACTTTTTTCAATGATCAGGTTTTCAACAAACCCGCGAACAATTAAATCGACAGCCGGTAAAACCGAACCATCGGCAGCATCGCCCCCGGGATCAAAACTACAGTAACGAATTAGCACGCGTTCATAATTTCCATCGAGAATTAAATGGTTTGGCGTGCGCGAACCTAGCCACAACCCATCCAACTCAAGCACAGCATCATCTTGCGCAGAAGTGAGCAGCCAGTCCTGGCGTAAAATAAAATAAGGGCGTTGTCCTTCTCTGGCTCGCACCCGGGTATTGATCACCGCCAGCTGATCTTGTGGTGATCCATAAGTACGACTATCAACAACTTCGGCGATACCATCAGCAGGCGTTCCAGCCACCACAGAACTGTTTTGCCAGGTAACATCCGGCAATTCAATTGAGGCTTCACGAGAAAAGGCACCGGCACCAACAGGCGCCAACATACCAACCTGGTAACTCACCCGAACCGACTGCGCAGTATTACCACCGCGGTTTAATACCAGTCGCCCGGTTTCGGGAGAAACAAATAAATCAACATCAGCAGGATTAGGCGGATTCCAGGCTTCAAGATTAGCGGCACGTGTTCTAGGTCTGCCAACGGGTTCGGCAACCCCGGCAAAACCAACGGTCAAAGCAGGTAATCCATAAGCAGCATCTTGCGGATCATTTTGTACTGGCCAGGGAGCGTTATCTGCCCCGTTAGGTAACAGAGCTGCACTCCCACATGCGCGGACTAATGCTCGGGATAACAAACCAGCGAGTACACCCGGCGCCGTCAAAGTCACACTACTGGGCATGCCATTTAAAAGTCGAATCAATTCACGCCGATGATAAAAAGATTCGCCGATTAATTTAGTTAAATCGATCGCAGCAGCTTCTCGTTGCGGTTGTCCGGCAATCGGCGCATCGGTCAACACCCAGGCCACTTCCTCTGCTGTTATTTCAAAAATTTCTTCAGCAAGCAAACGGCAGCTAATCGGCCGTGGTAGTTCCCATTCTGCCGCTGTCTGCCAGCCGTTCCAATCCACTGGTAGTGCATTACCGCTAAACAGCGCAATATCACGACCACTGGGGTCAAAGGTAGACTGATCGCGACCATCTGCCAACGCACCAAATCGGCGGGGTTGTACACCATTGAAAGTCACCGGCTGCAATCGATAAATATGATAACTGACGGTTTCAATGCCCCGTCTTCCTGTCAGTCCTGAAGGGTTTCTGGTTTCCGGTGTGTAATGAAATTCATCAAAAGCATCACAGGCTAATCTCGATCCACGAGGAGAACGAATATCGGCAATACCGCCTTTTGGCGTTTTAGTTAATCGGCCAACTGTTAACGGACAATCTAACATGTGCCAGGTACGTGCAAGCCGTTTAAATTCTTCAACAACTTTAGAGTCCCAACCAGCAATGTCAGACACCAGTTGTTCCTGCACCATCAAGGTTCCTTTACGACGACGGTAATAAATCGTTTTTGCAGTATCAACACGTCGCCCACGTAGGTTAAGAGAAGACACCAGGCGAGTCGCTACAAGCTGACTGATATATGGAATCGCCCAATCACTCGCCAACTCCACAAATACATCATCCCATAAACGATCTTGACTACGTTTAGCCACAGCGGCCTGCTCTGCAACTGCACGTAAAAATGCGCGTAAGCTGTCGCCCCCGTTCAGGGCATCTTGCTCGCGATAAACAGCAGGTAACCATTCCCAAAGTTTCTCGGCGTAATAATCAATATATTGGTCGCGTGCGATTGCCATTTTAGCTAACTCCGTTGATGGTGATGCCACTAGTGCCAGTGCCTAACTCGCCAAAATAAAAATAATGTTCTGCGGCGGGCGCAATTCCATAACCGGTAATCGCGCTGCCATTCAAGGTCATTGCCTTAATATTGCTGACACCAGCCACTTCCATGACAGCTTCCATAATTTGACTATGATAAATAACCCCTTCAGGCCCAAGCACGGTTCGGTGTAACAATCCGCCGGGAAGAGACGGTTCAGACTGGCGGTAAAGAACGCTTTGCACTGCCGCGATCACATCGTCAGATTGATAGCGAGAATGGATTTCCAGATCAAGTTCGAGTGATGTTGTTTGTGGTAAAGCAAGTTTCACCTCAATGGCGGCCTCTGGTTCGCTCAAGGCTTGCAAGCGACTCAAGATGCTACTTTTAAGTTGACTGTCGCCAATAAAATAAATTACCGCACGTTTTTCAAATTTCAATTTATCCCAACGGAAAATTCCTTTAACCGCTTCAACACCTGAAACTTCATGCGCCGCAGCTTCCAGGTCAGCAAGAGAAACAGCGCGCCCGAGAAGAAGCGCAGAATTGGGTGCATAATGTTTTAGATCCTGTGGTGACTCAGCGTCACCACCGCCAAACGCCGGTAAAACATTTTTTACCGATTGTAATCCTGATATTGGCTTAGCAACCTGATTGATTGAGCCGGCGGGTGGAACAGGGCTCCCTGCACCGAACCGATAGTTGGCATAAACCGGCGCGCCACTGGGTAACCGTGCACCGCCGCCAAAATGAATCAGTGTTTTTCCCATTTCATCGTGACGAACCAGATAAACCGGTTCATCATCTTTCACACCAAAAAAACTGGCGACTTCAAACCACTGCACGCCGCCGACATAAATAGTTAAAGTCGTTTTGTAACCTTGCTCATTTTCTGCAGGCACATAAGTTAACGGGCTATTTTTTAACTCAAAAACCTGCTCGTCCATACTGGCATCGCCCACACCAAGGAGTTCATCTTCAACACTTTCTCCACGGCTTCCTTTAAAGACATTGCCAAACAGATTAACCGGCGCCATCAAACTTTTATTCCACGCAGGGTCGGAGTCTATCGACGCGAGTTGCGTATCAGCATTTAAAGAACCCGTGCTATAAACACCTTCCTGATGAGTATCTTCCAATAGCAAATTAGTAACAGGCACTCTGGCTTCATCTATAAACGATCGCAAGTGAACCGGGTCAGTTTGTTGTAATTCATCTTTCTCAGGAATTAAAACTCTGGCTGCGTCTGATACGCTGAAATACATAGTAATTTTGTTTCTGTCCGATGAAGACCAGGATAATCCCGAACTTAATTGGAGCTGGCTGATCGAAGTTTTTACCTCCGGGCTTTCGAGGGTTGCAGTCACTTCATCAGAAGTATTTTTCACCGTGGTTGTTACTGCGGGTAATACCGTTTGCGAACTGATATTACTGGAATTCACTTTTCTGACTTTAAGACTTCCCTGTTTTTCAAACACGACAAACTGACCCGTTCTAATCGGTGCTCGCGAATCTAATAAAACATTAACGCCGCTGAATGGGTTTGATCTTCGCCATAAAGGCATTGAGTTGCCCATGGCAAAAATTCTGAGTTGTGAATATTTTGAGTTTGCCGGCACAGGTACTGCAGAGCTAAAACTAATTTCCACTGTCGGGCGTCTTGATCGCTGCGCAATCGTTTTTAACCCCGTCACATAGCGGGCTCTTAAGACGCCGTTAAAACTCAATACAACGATAGAACCTTTGCGCACTCGTAAACTGTTAGGTGCCACTAAAACAGAGTTTAAATAGCTTCCAGGAATGTTGTCATCTTGAACGCGACTGACTGCGAGTTTATTTAAGCGCGGATCTAACCATTTCGTTTTTTCCAGCTCAAAAACTTCCGGCGGATTGCCATCATATTCGCCACTTCGAAACGCCGTTTTCGCCGGTAACTCCACCAATCTTCTACCTTGCGCTTCCGCAGCAATCCACACTTGACTTGCCAGTGCGGGACGAGGAAGGTAACCGAGTAAACTCACCAACTTTCTCTCGGTCCCTGTCAATCGAGAAGTGGTTAAGTAACTGTCATTAGCAATGAGTGAATCATAAAAACTAATCACGTCGAGCAAGTAGGCGGACATTTCTACCAGCATCACACCAAAATCGGCTTCACCACGCGCGCGCCAATGATTAAGGGTGGGCTGTCGACCGATAGCATCGAGTAACGCTAAGCGCCAATCTGGAAAAATTCCGAGGGCTCGAGGAATGTCTTTTAAACCGGCGTGGATTGCAAATTTTTGTGGAAAGTTGCTGTCATCGCAAGGACAAGTCATGCGCCTCCCTCCATAATTAATCGAACTGCTCCCTGCTCCGGCAGCAGTGCGTTATTGGTAACCAGAATCAGTTCATTGACGGCAACCCGATAACAAAATTCAGAAAAGCTCCGCCAGTCGAACCAACCGCGACGTCGTATTCGAATACCATTAACGGCATGAACACCAGCGACTTGTTGAATGGCGGTAATTAAGGCCGCCCGAGACAGAGGCGTGCCAAAAGTGAAATTATCGGGGTGGAAAAACCAGGGAGGCGTGTCTTTTTTCAGAGTCCCGTTTTCTTGAATTCCATTTTTTTCGTTCAAGTACTCACCTTGCACGTTATCATTTCCGTTTCCAAAAAGCGCCAGCAACACTCTTTCTTTCACCTGACCGGGATAGGCTGTCACGTCAACACAAACTTTAATTTCCAGATCGATGTTGGCGTAAACTGGTTGCTTAACACAGGTTTCACGCCCCACTTGTCGAACACGGTCGAGCAATTGATCCAGTTCGTTTTTTTGCTCAACAGTGATACCAACTTGATCAAAAGGATCAGGGGTCACAAAAACCGTCGGCCAGCTACCGGTCCATCGAAAATGCGTTCCAGCTTGTTGAACCCAATCGAGGCGTTCAGTAATTTCGGTGTAGTCCCCTGGTTGAACTGCACGATAGGTAATCGCTTTATAAGCTTCCGGCGCATTCGTTTTTATTTGTGCTGAAGTTTCCGCATCTCGACCACCACTTGCTGCCAGAGGATTGGTGATCGCGTCAACGAAAGCCGGTCTGATCGGCGGGTCATCGAATTCAGATTTGAATCGAATAAGAGTGTCTGCACTCACATTTGATAATCGTCCATTACCCAGGCGGTAACGCAAAGCAAAAATATCACCGTCTCTTGGCGCCAGACCAAATTCACCGTCGCCAAACCTGACGCTAAATCCATCGCTGGTAGCGTAATCGTCAAAACTAAATTTTTCGCCGAAGCGTTCAACTGAAAATAATGCTCGATAAGTTCCTTCTTCTAATGTAAAAACTGCATCGGTAGGACCGGCAACTTCTTCACTGATCATTGAAGGCATCCACTGCCAGTCCTCGTTTGGTTCTCTTTGTAAAAGAACCTCTGGTCGCGTTAACAAACTAGATGATAAATTGCTTTCACTAGCCGAGGCGCCACCAGATAATGATCGATCCGTTGGCAACCAAACAAGCGGTGTTGTGTGAGAATCTGGTAAAGAAAAAACAAACTTAACCCGACCAGCTTCGTCTTGACGATTTGAATAACAGGTGTTCGCGCCCGCTCGTTCAATTGCCAATGGTAAATCAGCGTCAGGAGCGAAAGGATCATTGGCTGGACCAATTCGAAAACGTAACGCATTTTGATCCACCGGTGGAATTGTTTCACCCGAAGTAGCAGGCAATAAATTACCACGCACCACCAAAGTCGTTAAATCCAGTTCAACTTGCGTTGGATTATCCCAAATAATTTCTGTGACCAAATCACCGGTAACTGGATCAATATCTTCATCGGTATCAACCACTCGCACCATTAAGCGACGTTCTGGCAGATCAGGTTCGGTGGGACGAGTTGCTAACAATACCCATTTACCAACCGGGTCAATATCAGAATCTGGTAAAAAATCCGCAGCGTGGTGTCCAGCAATCGTTAAATAATCGCTGCCTCTTGGCAAGCAGGTATCATTTTCATCCCAGATATAAGCCATAAATTCATTTCGATCAGGAGAGACATTAAAATTCGTTCCTAAATCAGCCAATCCATTGCCAATTTCAAATACCTGCTGCGAATAAATATCAGTGAGCGCGGTGCCTGCGGCTAACGCGCCATTTGCATTCGCAGTCACATCAATCCAGGTTGACGCACCACTGCCATTATCAATGGGGTAATCGACCAGTTGCGCAAAATGACGAAGTGTTCTGCGCTGAGTGGCATCGGCAAAATTAGTTTCTCGTTTAATTCGATCTTGTGCATAAGAAAACTCATCGCCCATTGCACTATATAATTCAACCAACATCATCCCCATATCGGCTTCTAACCGGTCTTGCCAGTCGGGATATCGCTGTGATGCAAAATCAGTTAACACTTGTCGAAAACTCCAGAAATCACGAGAACGATAGTCAACAGGAAAATCGTTACTGGGTTCAGGAGGGCATTCTGGCTTTTTTTGTTTGCAGTCAAATTCACTTTCGCAGCCAGCCTTAAAAGTAAATGGAATGTGATTAAAATAACTATCCAATGCCCCATGAAAAATTGATAGTTGGTAATAGCCAAATCCCCCCGGTTGCTCTACTTGCAACCTCAGTGCGCGACGGTTATCAATCGTTGGGATCGGTGTAACGTGCTGCACGACTAAAACTTCCTCTGGCTCAATTTTGTTGAGCGCTGTAATACTAATTTCTTCGGCAGTAATCGTCGTGAGTGCAGCATCAAGTGGTGCAGGTAATTCCAGATGATGTAAAAAAACGAACAACTCAAGTTGATCGTCAGATACCTGGATAAAATCAATTCCGGTAACAATATTTGATTGTCTGATTAGCTCGATACGGTCAGGAAGATTCATAATTACCCCGCCACCGTCAGGTTTAGATATTGATTGGTACCACGGGCGATCACCATGTATCCAATACGAATTTCCAGACTCGCTTCAACCGCTTGAACCGTCACCTCTTTTACTTTAATGACATTATTCAACCATCGATCGAGCGCTTGAAAAATTGTGGTTTGTGCCAATGTCGCTGCAACTTCTCCGCCGGGAGAAAAAACCAGGCGTTTTACGCCGCAACCAAACTCAGGTCTATTGATTCTTTCGCCTGGCGCGGTGAACAGCACCTGCAAAATAAGTTGCTTTACATGAGCATCATAATCTCGCTCTTGGGCGAGTTGTCCTTGTCCCTGATTAATCGCGAAGGGATAAGCCATGCTGATAAATTCTTCGCTCATTGTGTTAATCCTATATCATCAGTTAGTTTTTTAATCATTGTGTGCTTACCGTGGGTTGAGTCGACACAATCGATACCGGTCCCTGTGGAGCCTGAGTCGCCGCAAGACATAAACCAGTGCTTGTCGTTGAGACCGTCGGAATACCGTTAACATTGCTTTTTAAATCAGTCACTATCCATTGAACTTTGACGCAGGGGCTCGGCACAGTTCCAGTTCCAACAGGAATTTGAAACGGGCAACCCGATATGGTGTAGATGTCCGTCGCCAACGCCAGCGTCATTCCATTTGTTGTAACTTTCGTGTTGGTCGAGCTAATCTGCACAGTACCACCATGGGGACATTGAAGTACCGATGTCGTGGTTAGTGCTTGTCCTGACATTTTGTTTTCCTCAGTTCATTCTCTCGTAGGTTGGGTTGACGCAGGAAACCCAACAACATTCTCAACGACACAGCTTTTTCCCAATTTCAACAACCGTTTTTCTTCAACCATTTGTTGGGTTTCGTTCCTCTACCCAACCTACAAGTTTTTACGTTACCTTAAATGCACCATTGTTAATGGTGACACCGGCTGGGCCAACTTCAACTTTTCCAGGTGTCGACTCTGAAACAACACCAACGGCGCCGACGGTATGAGTCGATGGTCCAACACTATCGCTAATATCTAAGCTCCAGGTGGTAGTCGCTCCCTGAGTGTTGGTCAGTTCAACATCTCCAATCAAATCATCAACTTTAAAATGTGTATTTTCCGTTTTTAAAATTCGTGTATCTGACGTTAGGATTTCGCTGGGTAGCTCGCCATCAGCCCAGAAGCAACCAGTCCAGATTGGATAGGAAGGATCGCCTCCTTCAAACTCTATCCAGACACCTGCACCAGTCGGCGGTAAAAAATAAAATCCAACATCTGAACCGGCATAAGGAACACAAGGCATCGCCCAAATTGCTTGGTCACCTAACACTGCGGGAACTTCAACTTTTAGTCGACCTTTTTGTCCCAGGATATCCAGGTTATCGACAACCGTACCGCGATACTTGCCGAAAAAATGCGTGCGTATCCAGGTTTCAACATCTTCGATGCGATTAAAATTCATTGGCATTTCTCTTCATTAGAAAGTAAAAATTACAGACACAGTTCATTACCCATTCCATCCGTTTCGAATTAAATCGACGGTCATCATGTGATCTTCTTCGTTAATGTCATGGACCACACGAGACACTAAATATTTTCCTGAATGGCGCGTACCAGCGCCGTCTAAATTGACCAATGTGTGCGCGCGTATAATGCCGTTCAGCCTCGATTGGCGAACATTAATTTGCGCGCGAACAAACCAGCCATTTTCCATCAATGCAGCATTCCCCCGCGATGACAGGTCGCCAGCATCATCGGCCGGAACAGCCAGGTGCATTTGGCGAGTACTGGGAGCAATGTCAGCAAGGTGTTGGTCGGCAAGGCCGGTAATACTTGATCGTTCACTACTGCCATCAATCGCACTTAAGTTACCGAGGTCTAATTGAGTCAAACTAGCCGAGACAGGCGCTTCACTATTCCAGTGCAAGGTCATCGAATCAATATTTGGTTCACTGATATTGATTCGGAGTTCTTGCTCCGGGCTTCCGTCCGTAGGCGGTAATTTAAAATGCCCAATGGTCACACCCGGCGCTTCTTCTGTTAACCAAAACCAAAAACCATTTCGCCTTGCAAGTCTGCGAATAAAACGTAAGTCGGTTTCACGCTGCACTAGTGGATGTTTCAAATCGGTGTGAAAAGTAGTTGTCACCGATACATCAGGAACAATGGCATAACCGGCCAGAATTTCCATTACTGCAGTCGAGTCGTTGATGTTAGATCGCACCACCGATTTGTTTTCTCGATCCATCGCTACGCTGGCATCCATTCCATGGACATCAACCTTCGAACCTTCGCCGCCGTGAGCAAAACTAATATCCTGACGCACAACCGGTCCACTCACTAATATGCTGGGAATTGGTTCGCCACGAATAACAACTGCCAAAATACTTTCCGGATCGAGCAATGAATTATTTAATATCGCTAAGTCACCATCTTCTATGTTAAGGCCAAACCTCAGGCGATATTGGGTTGCCTGATTAACGGCTTCCACCACCTGGATTTCACTTGGCATCGGCATAGAAGGATCTGGCAATCCATTGGGTAATATGGCGGCACCGATCGTCATTAGTTTAAAAACTCCGTGTATAATTTTTTTGATCTCATCGTACATTGCTCAAAATTCATAAAGTCTTCGCTAAAATATCTCACTAGATTTCGTTCCTTTATGCCTCTATTTCTCTAAATTTTTGTTCGGAATATCGATTTCTCTTTTTTCCGTTAACACTTCTGCAGTCATCGCATCAGCCATTTCCGCCAGACGCCAGTAACCAGTCGGATCTGATAAATAAAACGCCGCCAAATGATCACTGCGTTCTCCTTGGCGCCGAACATGAATTCCTCGAAAGCTTTGCTGTGGCGCCTCGGCAAAAGGCGTCACCTCAACTTCACGACCCCGTTCATCTTTCATCACGATTGGGTTTAATTTTGCGTAACGACTTTTCTTATCAAACATTTTTAAATTCCAAATTGATCACAATTAAATGGGTAACATACCAATAATAGATTCAACACTATTCGCCAGATTTGCAGTTGCTAAAACTTCTTTTTGTCCGCGAGTAAACTTATAACAAGCGGTGGCTATTTCAACAGCAGCGCCGCTCGCGGGATCACCGCTCACTTTCACCAGATCATCTAAATCAAGAACGCGTAGTCCAATAGTTGCTTTTGCCCGCGTAGGATAAAGAATCGGTGAGTATTGCTGCTCTTCAATTGACAGACTAGTCACTCGAACCGGCACAATTCTTCCCGGCCCCCAGAAAAACAAAACAATAGGAACCTGTTTTCTTTCTAACGACTCGGCCACGCCATCCAGCGAACCACCAATGCTGACACCGCCGCCGGAAATAGAAACCGAACCACTGACTGAGCCAAGTAATCCGCCAAGCAAACTATCTCCCGGCGGATACATCAGCATTTCGATAGCCGCAATGCGGTCGGCGACACCGCTAATAAAAGCAACTGGATGAGTTTCTGGTTTTTCTAGTGCATCGGTTGCATCGAGCATCAACTCTAGAGAAAAAGTTTCTTCGGGATCATACGGCTGCGATAACGCTAGTTTTTGTTCGTTGGTTAGTGCTGCTCTTTGAATACGCCCTTCATCATTGACCGACACTTCACGAGTGGGTGGTTGCCAGGGTTTCAAAGTACGTGACATGGTTTCAGGGTTGTACTGAAAAATAATAATATTCGGAATAGGGATCAGCATGGGCGCGCCGAAATAAATCAATGCGCCTTTCAAAATTGTTGGTGATCTCGAATAACCTGTCATAATCCTTCACCTGTCATCAAATTTTCTTTGTTAAAAGCAATTACTTTGTTAAAAAAATTGCGTTCCATATTTTCTTACTCAACACCTTTCGATTTGAATATTAACTTCCCACCCAACCATACTTGCTCATTCCTTTATAACCTTTGCGTCCTTGATTATTGTGGCTCACAGCTTTAGCCCATATATCTTCCATATCTTTTGTCTTCATTGGTTTTTCAGTAGAGCTTGGATTCTTTGTAGCAAACAAATCGTTATAGTAATTTTTTTCGTTAGTGACCAAGCCTTTCTTCAATTGTCCCTGCATATAATTTCGCATATATTTATAGGTTCCTTGCATCGCTCTATAAATCTGACCTTTCACTGTGCTCTCTTTATTTTTAATCAGCTTTTTCCAATCAGAATAAGGCGCATTACCTGCTGCAACTTCCTGTTCCTTTTTTTTCAATGTCCCTGGCAAAAGGTTCGTGTATACATGATTGAGCGCCGCTCCCTGGGTTGAAATATTAGTACCTTCAAAATCATCAGCCTTGGGATTAATATGGAGATTACCCCGTCTGTGCGTAGGACGGGCTAATAAAATAGTTGGCATCTTTTTTCCACGCCCATCTTCTAACTCAGAAATTTCAACTGTCTTGCTTCCCAAAAATTTTGTAGGCCGATTGTTCGCATCGACTTCTAATCCCGGATAGGCATCAGGATGCTTTTCCGCCAAGGGAAAACCTTTAATATTCTGATCTGCCGGCGGAGGACTCCCCGATGAGCCATTATGAAAATATTGCACCAGTAAATACTGAGTAATATGATGTGACTCTCTTTCTCTGCCTTTTTGCTGCTTTGTTTTCTGCTCATAAGTGCCCAGGTGTAGTCGAATATTTCCAATTCCACCAGGCGTAACATCTTCGGTATCGGTATTTAGATAATCATTCTTGGGAGGCAAAGACGAAGCGTCTAGCCCCGGAGCTGACTTTAATTCTCCGAGTTTTTCTGCCGCAGTGTAAACATTATTTTTCAGTTGATAGTTATCGTCCCAAACTGAAACACTAGTTCCCAGATCTCTTAATACCGCACGAAGGTTTCTGCGCCATCGCCCTCTGACTTCATCAGTTTCAGAAGGAAATTTTTTCTTGAGCAAGTCCTTCCATAGTTTGTTGTTCCCATGAATTGCCGGTAAAAATACAAATCGGATCCTGGCCCATTTATAAGGTTTTCGAGTATCTTTAAAACGCTTCTTACTACCGCGGCCTGTAACGCTAGCGCCCAGATCCAGAAGAATACCGGTTTTACCTAAAATATATCTCTCCAGACGACGCGTGAAGTCTCCGACATCAAGTCCCATCGTTGGTGGCTTTCCATTTCGTGCTGGCCGAGCAATAAAACTGGCACGTATAGCGATATCTTCAATGGCATTATCAATCGTTGCTTGACTTGCCTGAAGTTGTTTTTTAATTTGCGCATACTGCGTGTGAAACTTTTTTGTCATTGACTTTTTAATGGTTAATCCACCATTTTTCGATGGGCTTGCAAAAATGGCTTTTAGCCTTGCCCCCACACCGGCAACAGCATGACGCACATCTCGGCCAATCAGCCTGCCGTCATTTGTTGTACCGCTTGAGTCAATGTCAGCCACTTCGTCTTCAATTGAGCCGATGTCAGTTAACTGACGCAAAAAACGGATCCCGAATAACTCAATCATGCTCGGTTGTACTCCAACACTATTTGGAGACAAAGTCACAGGTCTGGCATCACCTTTCATCGCTGCGGCTGCAACGGCATCTGCTTCCGCTTCTGCTTTTGGATCAAATTTGATCCCTTTTCGCGATGTGCCTAACTTCGGCATGCGCGTATTTTTTTTGCCCAAAGGGCGTGCCCCTGTTTGCTGAACCACATGGGCCAATTCGTGATACAAAACACGTTTGGTTTCGCTGTCACCATTTAAACGATCTGACATAAAAATATGACTGCCGCTGGTCAGAGCATTTGCCTGAATTGCTTTCATCATGTCAGTGAAAGCGGTAGAGTGATGAATTCTGACATCACTAAAATCTTGGCCAAACCGAGCTTCAATATCTTTTTTGAATTGATCAGATAAAGGTTCACCACCAAGGCCGGGTAAACGATTTAATAGTTGACCAGTCTGAGATTGATCCAACGATGATAAACCGGACTGTTTTAATCCTGTCTTAACGTCGCTTTCCAATGAGGGTTGAGACATTGGACCTTCATTGGGATCTGCCGACGGAAACTCATTACCACGCAATCGAATTTTAGCTTCGGGCTCCGCTAAATCGAGATCAATATTGAAAAAACCAAAAAGTTCTTCAAGAACATCAGCAACCGTTTTTTGCCCCTTATTAATTTCAGTTTCAATTTTTGGTACAATTTTTTTACGCCACACAGGTAAAATCGTATCAGTGATAGTGCTACCGCCAGTTGCTTTTGCAAATGCACTTTTAATTAAGTTAGAAATCCCGCCAACTATTTTGTCTGTCGCGCCAACAGCATCCAGTAATGCTAATAAGATTCTGATTCCTAACTTATACTTCCCTCCTAATCGATGGCCCACGATATCGATCAGCGCGTGAATAATTTCTTCTAATGGTAAAATATCAGCCGGCAATTCTAAGCTGCCCATTTTGCCAATCATTTTATCCATTTTTTCTTTGATATCTTTTTCTGAAAAACTATTTTTTGCGCTGAGAAAATCCGTGTAACCCGAAATTTGGTTAAGCCTGGACAAGACACCAAGAACTTCATGGTAATGATCGGCGATAAACGCAATAATAAAGCTAGCGTGCGGCGAGTTTTGTACTAAATGCTCAACGCCTTGACGCCTGTCCTGCACATTATCTTGAACCCGGGCAAAAATTCGGGTGACTCCTGCAACAATTCTTTGTAGCTTGCGAGCCAAACGACGCCATCGACGACTGGAAGTCCCACCTCCACGTAGCGGTTTCGGCTTATTCTCCGAAATTTTCAGGCCAATGTTATTGTCGTTGCTGAAGATCAGGTATTGAACAAGATTATCTACCGACAGCCGTGCTTCTAACTGCAGTTGAACTTTTTTCAATAATTCATGGGGATTTTTAACCAGGTCATCCATCATTTTGGGTAAATCAGATTTCATTAACTGGGTTGCTGCGCCAATCAAACGAGTCGCTGCTACCGCTTGCCCTGCAACAGGGAAAAATTCTGCGAGATCAAGCACCAGTTTACCGGCAAACTCTATCGCCTCAGCCAGGTCCTGAAGTTGTGCCACCGTCGCCTGCATATGCGCGGCCCAGGTGAGATCCGTTAAGATCCACTCGTGCTTATCAGCGTAAACAGGCAGTGGATTGACGCTGTCATCGCGACGAATGTACATCAACAGGGTATTAGGTCTGGTAGCGCCTTTTGAATACTCCTTGCCATCAATAAATAAAATCGACCCCGCGACTGAACCACTATTACTCAGACTACTTTTCAACGGAAATGCAGCCGGGTGAAAGCGAAATTTTTTCTTCACTTCCAGCACTTCCCAACTAATGCCGTTAATAGTGAAAGAATAACCCCGCCCCATTTTACGACTCTCTCGACCTTTCGCGTGGATATGTCCGGTATTTTCAACAGTGCCATCACCTGGAGTCCCAATGATCCCCCACTCCATGATTTTTTCGCGCAAAACCTTGGTCATGTTTTTCAATACATCTTTAAGATGATTAACACGCTCGTTGTATAAATTACCTTTCCCTTCTTCTTCTCGTACAACATAAGTTTCACGAAACTGAACATCACCTCCTTTTTTGGTGTCCTGTGTCCAGGCGACTGCGACATCAATAAGTGGCAGCCAGTCATGAATAACATTCAAGCTGTCCTCCCCACCTAGTTTATCTTTGATGGTTTCAGCCATTTCAAGCACAGCGAGTGCAGTATGTCCTTCACGCTCTTCTGCGTTACCAATTCTGAATATCAAAAACGACAACCGAGAAGCTACTTCCTCGGCTAGTAATCGTTTAATAGTCACTCCTTTATCGCCGGGAATTCGATATTTATCAAATGAGGTATCTTTGTAATTTTCTAATGCTGGACGCAATCTTGTTTCAATGTGACGACGGCGCTCATGGGAAAGCGCTTTGCGTTCATCAAGCCTGAGCTGCTTAAACGCATCTTCTCTCTCCTGTTTAAGTTTTTTAATCAAATCAGTTGAAGTGATCGCATTTCTTAGCATTTTCAAAAATTTGGGGTCGCTGATAAAGAACAGGCTGGCCTTTACAAAATCGAGAATTTTCCACCACACCTCTAGTTTCAGTGCTTTTAATTGCTCACGGGTAATAGTTTCAACTGTGGCATTTTTTTTAACACTATCTTTTGTTCCGTCCTTAAATCCTGTGCCAGACTTCAATTCATTTTGTATTGGA
Organism: Aliikangiella coralliicola; assembly: GCF_007004725.1. GTDB lineage: Bacteria > Pseudomonadota > Gammaproteobacteria > Enterobacterales > Kangiellaceae > Aliikangiella > Aliikangiella coralliicola. Next base: position 357,500 of record NZ_ML660163.1, read on the forward strand.
GGCAAATGCTTTAGAAGCTCGTTAATATTACTGAATTTCTTTTGATTTTTCGGATCGAGAATTAGCTGTAAACGAGAAATCAATAGATCATTGACGGCATCAATTTGTTGAATTCGCTCCAGCAAATTGATCGGCGATGGAATTAACCAGAGAACGCAAATAAATTTTTTCCTCTGACGGTCATAGGTTCTATTGGCCATCCAATAGAGCTTTTGAGGTACTTGTGCATTCCTTTCACTAAATCGTTTTCGGGTTAGTGGATGTTGTCCGATCAATACCCACGAAGGCGTAATATTTTTGTTTTTTATTTGCCCTTTTTCTATTTTATAAGGGCGCACCCAGTCAAACTCTGTAATGAGGTATCTTTCAGGGCGATAGTCTTTACGCGCTTTTTTGACCGCTTCATTCAGAAGGGGTTCTCCGATCAAGGGATAGTCTCCCTCTTTATTTTCAAGCTCCTTATTAATGTACCGACTGGTCTGACGGTAATCTTCGGCCATCAAGAAGGTAAATAAATCTTGTTTGCCTAAAGGTTCAATACCGCCGATGCTTTCTCCCTTACGATTACTAAAATCGGCTCGAATAACGCCAACCTGCGCTATCTCATCTTTTTTCCAGTCACTCGCAAAGTAAATGGCTTCGCTGGAAATTTCATGGCCGTGAATAACATTTTCGGCGAGCATCGACCAGTCATTCCATCCAACTGACTGAGAAATGTTATTGATCTTTTCCGCAAACCTTAATCGATAGATTTCACGAATATCCGCTGCCGACGCATTAGCGTCAAAACTTTTTTGAGACTTTGATATCTGCTTATCTTTGGTAAGATTAAAGTCTTTCGCTTTTTCTAAAAGCTCCTGCGCGATAATAAATCCCCAGGCAACGACTCCCTGCACAGCAGTTGGCAATCTCTTTTCCGCAATTTTTGTATCAAATGAGAAATTCCGTCGTCCATCTTTGTTGGTCGGCAATGCGTCGAAAAATTTATCTGCCAGGTTTCTCTCAATTTTATTGACCCCGGGCAACTTGATCTTATCCTGGGTTTTAATAACGCCCTTGGTAAAATCCTTGATTAGTTTTTTTCTTTTTAAGTCGAAAGCGACTGGTTCAAGTAGACCATTATTTCCTTCTCTTTCAAGAATACCAAAAACAAAAGTGTTGATTGCAGCATAAAGCCCAGGCGCATACTTATTTAGAATTTTGATAACCTGTATACCATCTAGCGCTAAATCTTTAAAATCGACATGATTAGCAATTTTTCGAACGTCGTACCCCGCTGTCCAGAAGCCATATGCGAATTTCACCATTCGTGCCACAGCAGTCAGAAAGTCGTCAATTATCAGTAGCTCTGCTTCGATTGAAATTTCTTTTTTTCCAAACGTATGGGCACGATCTTTTTTAGCGAGAAATGTTGAGACTCGCGCTCGCTTATCCGCATTGTGTTTGATTAATTTTTTCTCCAAAGTTTTCAATATTGAAGCTTTAAGGTGCGCTCGATTTTTAAAATTAAACTCAGGTGCGAAGCGTGTTTCATTGTAGGCTTCTCGAAGCAGGTCATACCGGTATTCTTCGATTTCTGAGGCAATTAACACGGTCATAAAATAAAGTTCATTTTCTTTGGCATTAAAATCATGCCGCCGTTTTAATTCTTTTTCTGCTGTATCTTCAGTAAGCTTTTGCGTCGAATCAATGATTTGCCTCGAAAGTTTGGCTGCTGGATTCATTAAAAAAGCAAAGGTACGATCCAACATGAACCTGGGCGTAGCACGGCCAAACCATGCACTGGTGTACCAGAGTTTATAAAAGTGATCTTTAATCGGTTGTAACTTAGTAATATTAAGTTCAATGAGGTGGTTGTAAGTTTCGGCGGAGAAATAAGTCGTTTTTACGTCAGGAAACTGGTTCAGAATTTTGGCCGCGGTCGAAAAATGATCTGCACGTTTCAGACCATCATACAACGCAGATAAAACTTCAATATCAGTGATATCTGAAAACTTCAAAGCAAAAACGGGGTCATTGGTGTTATCAACCACATGATTTGCGCGCGCGTTCCAGAACTCTGGTATCTTCTTGTCTCTGATGGCCTGGCGGTGATTAATAAGTAGCCGATTTATTAACGTTTTGATTTTTCCGGCTGGAGCATTGTCATCATGGTACTTAAGAACCGCTTCAATATCAGGTAGATTTGGCGTTGTTTCTAATGGTATCGACCAGCATTGTGGTATGCCGCTACCTTGAATGTCTGTCACTCGCTGGCGATAGTTTGAAACCTGAGTCACTCTTCCTGTTTGTTGAATACTGTGAGCAATCTCGTGAGCCAGCAACCGCTGTCCAGCAATTCCTGTTGGGTCAAACTGATGAGACCCAAAATAAATATGCGAACCGCTGGCAAAGGCACGAGCATTCATATTGTCTACTACATTGTTGGCGACAAAGTCACGATGAACTCGAATTGCGGACAAGTCAGTGGCAAACGCACTTTCAAGATCATTTTGTAGTGTGGATGGTAAAAATTCTGCTCTACTAGCTGACACGGTCAAGGCTGATGGTTCAACTGGTGAGAGATGACTGGAAATATTCTGTTCACCGCGAACAAAGGCATTGGCAGAACGATCAGCTTGTTGTTCAAATTTATCAGCACGATTTCGATTGCCCATGATTAGACGACGCGTTTTATGTTGACGTGCGAAAACCTTCCGCACGTTATTACCGCGTGAAGCTTGTTTATTTTGGCAAACATTTTTATTCATAATTGATGATTCAAATTTTTACTCTCAATATTTAAAACTCCTGATTTTTAATTTCTAATTCATCGTTAATCAATCACAACTTTCCGCTAAGGTGTGGGCCAGCCTTTTCTACTCATCACTTGATCATTATTTCTTTTAGCAGCTCGAAAAACCTGGTTCAGATCAGTCTCTCGTAAATTGTAAGCAGCCTCTAAACCGGGATCATCTGAATCTGGATTTAGCGAATGATTGATTGCGGCTATACTTCGATAATAAGCTAACTCTTCTGTTTTCAGTCCATTGCGCAATGCCGGAATCATTCTGTTATACATCCAGTGATAAGTGGCTACAGTCGCATCATAAAAAGCCCGATTTGCGCCTGCCATATTGGTATTAAGCTGATGTTCAAATCTTTGTCGGTGTGCTTCCGAACCATCTCGGGTGCGCAAGGCAACAGGAAGGTTTCGGTTGAAAGTATTCTGAATTGCCAAACCTTGCGACGACGAGTTATCAGTATCAAATCCCATGGTCGCATTATCATTCCAGACAGATTCACTGAGCACATGCAATTTACCGCGTTGATGAGTTCGAGCTGACAATAAAACTGCCGGCATTTCATCGCCACGCCCCGATGTAGGGTCGAGTGCAGTAATTTTAATTTCGCTTCTACCTGGCGCATCAATCGAATTGACCACACCACCAGTCTGAGTAGTGTTGGCAAACTTAACCGCTGTTGGATAACGCGAATGATGTGCGGGAAAAGCTTTTCGAGTTCCGTGCTTATTGCTAAAAAATTCTGCGAGCAAATATTGAGTAGTATGGTGAGATTCCCGGTTAAAGGTACCAATCGAACGACCACGGGTTAAACGTCCGTGAGTAGAAACCGCTAAACTATCTCCGCGGTTGTTGGTAGTATCTTTGTAATTTGCAACAGTTGGTACATCCGTTAAGTTACCGCGTAATGCTTGCTCGCGAATTTCAACAAATTCTGTGACAAAATGATTAGAAAATTTAAATTCGTTACTATCCCAGATCCTCGCCTGAGGCCCCATAGCTCTGAGCCTTTGCCGAACGCCATTTTGTAACCGGGCATCAATTGGTATTCTTCTGCCGGTAAATCCCGCAGTCACTGCAATTTTCCATAAACGGCTTCGGCCACCAATACGCTCCAACGCGACGTTAATCACTTTAACATTTTGGATTGTTCTCGGCTCAGTACGCGACACTGAAATTTGTAAGCCAATACCTTTTTCAGCAAATATAAAATTTTCTAATAGATTAACAAACCGACTAACCTTTAACTCGCTTTGTGGCTGGTTGCGATCAGTTTGACGTATTGGTTTCTGTGCTAAAGTTGCGATTCCAGTAATAGCCTGATCACCAAAGCTTCTGCTGCGGGTTAAATGGGTCTTAATTTTATCTCTTACATTTGCCGGTGTTATTCCCGGAATCGGCACATTGGGATCTTGCGTAAATCGAGCAAAGTCATCATTACTACCAGTGTTTAAATTGCCTAATTTGGTCCACACTTCGCCCCACAAGCGACGCGCAATTTCGATGCCAGGAACCGGTCCTGTTGAGTCTGCTGTAAAGTCTTGTTCGGCATCAGCGTCATAACCCACTTCCGTCAGGGTTTCGATAATGCTGCTCATGGTTCTGTCGGTGATACTCGGCTGCACGCCATCATCAGAATAATTTGTGTAACCCATGTTCAGGTGACCCGATGAAAAAGACTGTGACACTCGGTCAGCCTGTTGCTCACGTTGATGGTCAAAACGTAATGTTCCCGAGCGCCCCCATTTAGGCTGGGGCGCTGTTCCACTTAACGGATGTGAACCAGTTTGTTGCACTACATGAGTTAACTCATGGGCTAAAGTCGGTTGCACACCAGGAGAATTCAGACTGAGCTTAGGATTAAGAAAGATATGGCTTCCACTGGTGACTGCGTTGGCACCGATAGGTGTAGTAGCAGGTACAGCTGCATTACCATGATGTAATCTGACATGAGAAAAATTCTGGCCAAACTTCTGTTCATATGGCTGACGTAAACTCGACGAAAATGGTATTCCTGATTGACGTGGCAAATGCCAGCCACAACTCGACAAATTAACGCTCTGATTAGAAATTCCGGGTTGAAGTGAAGCCTCGGTTTCGAGTGTTTCGGGTATTACTTCCGTGGAAGGCAAGCTATCAGTTTCGGGACGCTCAAGCGGTGCCTGGCCCAAAGTACTCAAAAAACGATTAATCGTTCGATATAAATCATTAACGAATTGATCTCGCAATTCTACAAATTCATTACCGATTAACGGTAACACATCTTCTCGCCAATAACGGTTGGGATCTAAAGCAGTATCACGCCAGATATCTCCAATCTGCTCCGCCATGTAGGTATACAAAGATTTAAAGCCGGTAAAACGACCTTGCCGATCCTGTGGCACAGGAATCAATTCTAATGCCCTTCTGACAATTCTCGCTTTAGCACCGAATCGATCGGCTACCAGCATCACAATGAGTTCAGTCGCTAAAGTCAAATCGATTAACTCTCCGGGCAATTCAATGGCTTCGATCGCTGTTAAAATTTCCAATGTATTACGGCGTAAATCAGTCGTGATATCTTCAATGCTTTCGCCAACCGCATCTCGAATAGCGTCAGGTGTAACCGGAACATCCCCCCGCGCAATTGCTTCACCAACCTCTGGTGGAATAAGATCATTTAATGCTCTTAGCACAGTTATTGCTCTTCGCATTACCCAGGAAAGTGTTGGGCGCATAGCCAGATTACCCTGTACTGACCGAATCGGGCCACGAGCGCGGGAGCGCAGTCGATTGATCGCATTATGAAAACGCGTTCCCAAGAGTCGCAAAGAGCGAACGACTCTACCGATTCGTGTTCTTGGTGGTGGTGCAGGTCTGGCGTTTCGAGTGCTTCTTAAGTTCAACAGCCCACTGAGAGGATTCCGATGCTGTCCCGCCAACAATAAAAATTTCCAGATATTTTCTGGCGTCAGCAGTTCATTTTGAATTCTCTCTACCAACTGCTCGGCCACACTCCAGGGGTCATCCTGAAGTTGTCGAACCATTTCTTCCAGGTCACCGCTGGAAACAAATTGAAGCGTTTGCGCAATGACCTGTGGAATGACCAAACCGGTTGCCATAGCGACAGCGTCCATTAGTAATTCCATTGACGCTTGCGTAACCGCCGCCAGATTTTCCATATGGATCTGAAAACCACGCCACAAAAACATATCGTTGTAACGGGTCATCAGAGCAGGGTCATCATCGGCGAAAACAACTCGCGCCGTAGTTCCTTCACCAATTTGAATGGAAAACAACTGGTCGTGTGGAATCGGCCTTCCGGTCATTCCGCCAAAAGTTTCTCCTTCACTATTTTTATACAGAGGTGGAATGTAAGGCCCATACCCCTGGCTGCCAACTGCCGGCCTGTATTCAAAATGCCTGGCAACATTCGTTACTCTGACAACATTACCGCTTCCTTCCTGAATGTGTCCGGTATTGTCAGCGGTCATACCAATATGCCATTGGTGCATTGGGTCAGGATTCGTTTCACTAGTGGGATAAATCGGACCCGAACGAAAAGCCATTGAACGAATGACAGTGGTGCCATCGTGATCGGCTCCCTCAAAACCAATTTGACTTTGTGCTTCAGCAAAGTTTTCTGTAATGGTTCGCTGAGCGTTTCTCAGGTGTGCACGAGCACGAAGAAGGTTTCTGTTGATGTAGGCGATTCTGCCACCAAGCTCATCATACACATTGGTAATGCGACGCAATTTCTGAAGGTTCTCAGCATTACCCGGAGTACTAAATTGCAACGTCTCTTCAAACAACTGATAGTAATCACGAGCCACTGCGTTTTCTTGATCTCGGCGAGAAAAAAGACGGTCGAATTCTGCAGCCATTGTCAACACCAGCAAAGCAATCTGGGCATCAGCTTCATCACGCGGTCTGGCGTTGGACCGAAACCGCGAGATATCCCTTATCGTGGTTATTGGTGCTTGAATTCTGGCACCGGCTTCTTCATCAGTCTCATCTTCTAATCTGGCGGTCACTCTTCTTTCGGTTAAATAACCTGCAAAACGCCGCTTGAGTTGCATTGTTAAAATTCGGCGTTGCAAAGTGGTAAACCGACGCCACAAATCAGGCATCTCACGATTAATGGGTCGGATAAGCCCGAGTAGCGCCGAGTTGATCCTTTCGTTAACAAAATCCCATTCGGAATAGTCGATATTGTCGCGGTGTATTGCGTTTAGAAAAGTTCCCAGATTCGCCGCCTGAGATCCAGCAACCTGGCGCAACGAAGGTAAATCACGAGCCAGATTAACCAGCCCCTGCAATGAGGGTAAAATCCATAAAAATACTCGCTGCTCTACCCGACGCGGTACTATCGCAAAGTGAAACGCACCGCTATTTTTATGACGAACGATTGACGCTTGCGTTTTCGGATGCTGATAAATCATATCATCCCAACGCGCGTCACTATTTGGTGGAATTAGCGCGTCCCAATCAGTCACTTTAAATCGTTGCGGCATGTTCAACTGAAAAATACTTGCCGCATCACCCCGAGCCCGCGCTTCAAATTCCGCCTCTGCATTTGCCAGGAAATTGGCCTGTACTGCCGATGGGTCCTGGCGCAAATTATTGATCGCGGCGAAATCAATTTCAGTGTTCGCCGAAGCCGTTGACTCACTCGCCAGATAACCTAACAACGCGCTTCGCAAACGGCGTTTTAAACTTAACCGAAACCAACGAATAATATGTAGTAAAGTAAAAGGAACCTCACTAATAAAAGGTTCATTCAATAAGCTTGGAAAATCTTGTCGTAACTTCCTTAAAGACGTGTCTGTATCAACTCGCCATTCATCACGGATCCAAAGTTGCGGTAAGTGTAAACCCGTTCCAGCTGACAACGCTTCTTTAGTTGCGTCAACAATATCCTGCCATCCCATCCAGCGGGCAAACCATAAAAAAGTTCTCGCCAGTTGCAGTCGGTGGAAACCTAACTCATCAACAAAATTAGGCGTGGCCTCATCACCTTGCTGGTTGTAACGCTGCGATTGCCACACCAGCATATCGGTAAACCATGACATCAAAGCCAGACCACGAACGAGTTCTTCGTTTCGTCTTCTCTGTAATGCACGGCGTCTTAAAGAACGATCAATTTGCTCAAATAGCGATGGTAAAGTTCGATTACCTGAGCGAGTAGATTGTTCCATCGCGTTGATAAATGCGGTGAGTCTTTGCTGATAATCTTCCGGCGACGGCAATCCTTCACCGAGTGCAGCACCTTGCGCGCTAGCATCATCGGGCCCCGCTCGAACGCTGCCGACGCTTTCTGCGAAAATTGCCTGAGCATGTTCCAACACCACAGCATGCAATTGATTGACAAAAGGTTCTCGGTGGCCTCTTGCAGGAAACCTCGGCAATTGAACGCTAGTTCGCTCATCTTCACCAACAAACGTTCTTCTGGTCGATGGATCGAGCAGTTGAGCAATAGTGAAGGCGCCGAATTCGGCCCTGACGTGTGCAATATCTTCCTGTAATCTTTGCCATAATGGATCGATATCACGTTCGATCATCTGCAATAAACTCTCGGCAAGGTTTTTTCGCCACGCCGGCTCAGTGTCAGAATCGAGAATCTCTCTTTCTCGATTTTTTACATTGGTAATTCCATTTATTAACCTCTCGGTCGGCGTAAAGTCGGAGTAAACTCGATTGACTTCGCCACGGATCGCCTGACAATCCAGTAGGCGCTGACGATCGATTTCAACTAAAGCATCCCATGCGATGACCACGCGTTCCTGTGGTAACACAGTCATATTCTGGTTTTGCGTCGTTCTTTGCGTAACAGCCTCATTGCGTGCAGTTTGAATTCGGCTATTTGCAGCCGGCGGTGGGGCATGGGGTGTTAAGAAAAAAGAACGATAATCAGAAATAATGGTGTGAGGCCAATAGCGTTGAAAATCTCGAAACCATAAAGCACCGGCAGCCCAATTGAATACATCATTCTGGCTGCGCAAAAAACCAATAAAAGCAGACGAATGAACAATCACTGTCGCCTCAAGTCGCCCATCCCAATCAATTAAATATTTCGCCGCGGGGAAAAATCCTAAAATTTTCAAACAATCAATGACAAAACCTTTTGACTGACCCGAACGGTTGTTAAATTGAGTGGCAAGAACCGCGTTCACCAGCGGCATCGCAAACCTGGGCCGAGTTGGGTTGGCAACAAGTCCATGTTCAACCAAATCACCGACTTCAATCATGGTATTTTCCAAGTCACCCGCTTGTTCACCTCGTTGGTAGGCATCAATCAAGGCGTTAAATATCGATTCATCGGGTTCGTCATCAGATAACTCTGGTTCTCCCTGATGTTGAACCGGACCACTCCCCGTCGCGCCAGGAATAATTTCCAAATTATCCTCAGCAACTTTTCGACCTGTTTGTTGCAAAACATGAGTCACTTCATGAGCGATCAATTCGCGACCGCTCATCGTATCCGGCTGATACTGATTGGCACCGAAATAAATATGCACTCCACTAGCAAAAGCTCGCGAGTTTTCCATTTGGACTGCTCGTTGAGCACGACTGTCATGGTGGACTCTTATTGGCGTTAAATCAGCTCCAAAAGCAATCCCTAACTCTTCCTTTAATGCCGTTGGCAATTGCTCGGAAGCCGATCCAGGCAAATGAAAGTTCGCTGCCCGGGCAGGATTAACAAAACGGGATAATCGAATATCACCTTGAACAAAACGAGAGGCGGCTTTGTTAGCGTTTTTTTCGGCTAAACGATTCACTTCATTTCGATGTCGATAACGCCTTCTGGCTCGCATGGCTCGGTTAACTTTCATTGTCGCGAACCCGTTAAAATCTGATCTAGTTCACGTTCCGATAATCCCCGACCATCTTTGGATAATTCTCGACACAACATTTCGCCCAGCAACTGGATCGACAGCGGTATCTTATGGCGTTTTATGGAAAAAATACTGGAAAGTACTGCGCTTTTTATTTGCGCGCCGGTAGCTTCAATTTTTGCCAGATTAACAATATCGCCGGCTAGGCTTTTCACGGTCGGCTCATCAAATAATGCGCCAATGACGCTTAGCCAGATTCTCTCGCGCGCCTGTACCGTCGGTTTAGAAAACTCTACCGTGTGGCGAATGCGGCGAATAAACGCAGCGTCGATATTAGCTTTTAAATTAGTCGCCATTAACACGATACCGTCAAAATTTTCCAGCGCGACCATCAAGTGTCCGCTGTCCATGTTGACGTAGCGATCATTGGCATCCTTTATATCGTTAACCCGTTTCCCATAAATTGAATCTGCTTCATCAAAAAATAAAACCGATTGCTGACTGATTTTCGCAGAAAGAATTTTTTGTAAATTCTGCGTGGTTTCTCCCACCCACTTGCTAACAACTGCGGAAAGGTCAATACGTAATAAATCAAGCCCTAGCTCATTAGCAATCACTTGCGCGGCCATCGTTTTGCCCGAGCCGGGCGGTCCAGAAAATAAGGCGACTAATCCTCTCCCATGAGGAAATAGCCGACGAGCTTCAGGATCAGACCAAATTCGATTTCGCTCACGCGCTTCGAACACAACTTCTTGTAACCTGTCTTCCAAATCCTTCGGCACCACCAAATCTTGCCAGTTAAACTGGCTGTTCACCGGCTGTGCCAAACCATCTAAATCATTGTGCCTGGTGCTCCGAATATACTCTGTCACCTGTTTTAGCTGTTTGGGTTGCTTAGCACCGATGCGAATAATTTCAGTGGCATTGTGATGTGATCGCCAAATCAAATCATCAACATGTTTTTTCGGCCATTTGGTAATGTTCGGTAGTGCATATTGCCAAATCACTTTTCGGTCCTGATTGGTCAGTTCAGGAATTTCAATCACGACATCTTTAATATCCTGTTTCAGGTTCCAGGCCTGTGGCGTTCCAACCACAAACTGTAATGGGAAAACAGCGATACCATTAGGTTGACTTAATGCCTGCTGATTTTGAAAAAACATTGGCGCACAGCGGTCAAGAAATGACTGCCTTTGAACTCTCATTGAAAAACGATAACTCAGTTCTGGTGATAAATTGTCAATATCGTATTTAGCAACAACAATACCCAACTGTTGTGCTAGTTCTGTCGCAAAAGCCTGCGCCAGTAATTCATCATCAGTATCGAGATAAATTCGACAAGATTGATTTTTTTTAAGGTGGGCAGAAATCTTTTTTTTGTAACGGTTGAGCGACCAACTTTTTAATTGAAAACTCGGTGTGAGTAAATTGACGCGACTAACCAACCAATGATCAAGATCGTTATTCCCTTCTAACCAGGAAACGATATGTGGATCAATTGCCAGGGTAACCGATCCATCCACTAATTCCTGTTCACGTATCATTTCCCAAATAACAAGCGGCGACTCGGTGCTCAACCTGTACACGGGATCCAATTGGAAAACACGCGCAACCAATAATGGCGAAAGTACCGGAACAACGGGGTCAAAAGTCATTAAATGGTTTCGCAGTTCTGGTGAATAAGCACACACCCATAAAGTTGCGACCAGTTTTTTTTCAAACTCATTAAGGCCAAACATATGTGATAACAATGTTAGACGCGACGCTTTAGGCTCATTAGCTAGCGGTGTTTTTCGATCACTAAGGACATTAGCGAGCAGCTGTGACCAATAATCACGTTCACCACCGGACAGCGACTCTTTCTGGTTAATTGACTCAGCAGCGATGCTCATGGTGCTTCTATCCAGTGCGGTCCAGATTCCGCGCCTCGTACGACCAAACGAACCATCATCTGCGAGCCGGGCGCAATGCCCGCTGGTAATCGAAAGATCACTTTATCAGTGTCCACCGGCGGCGCAGCAGGCGCCACAAATTCTCCTTGTGGCGGCGGGTTTACATTGGTGCGTTGCAATCGATGTTGTCCGACAAAAAGTAAGATTTCATCATTCGCCAACAAGTGAGGCTCAAATCCCTGAACTTGAATGACAAATTCGGTGGCAACCAGATTAATGTTGAGAATGCTCGGCGTAATGGCGAAAGCAACCTGATTGGACAAACGATCAAAATCTCGATAGCGCCCATCAGGTAATCGTCGCCGATCAGTGGTACGAATGATTGCCCCATAAACTCCAGGCAAAATAGCCTGTGCGCCAGCCGCCGCCTGAACAGTCACCGTCACTGAACTACCATTGGTTTCCAGTGACCAGGCAGCGTCCACTTCTACTGCGTCAATAAAATCGCGATGGGCGAGCAACAACGCGGTTGCTGAGTCCCCTTTTAAATCGCTACCAAAAATTTCCAGAGTGTTACCGAGACTGACTTCCGCCGGTGAAAATTCGAGACTTCTCGGTTCTGGGTCGCCGGGAATAGTAATCGTTAAACTGCTTTTTGTGCCAATAATTTGTGGTTGATTACGAATAAAAGTATGTATGCCCACCGCAAAAACTCGACCGCCGCCAGACTGAAGTTGCTCTGGCTCTAACAGCGTTGCTTCCACTTCATAATAAGCCGAAAGCCGCGCCGATAAAGTACCGGCTTGCCAATATTCAGAAGCTTCGTTGGCTGGCGTTGAACGCAATGTGATACGCAACCGGTTATCTCTGCCTCGCATTGCCAAGGGCATAACAATTACCGGTCCGCCGGTGGAGTTAACGGTGGTTGTATCATCAATAATGGGAGTTTCGTGTAACGTTTTTAAAGCTAGCCCCATAGTCAGTTGATCAGCGTAAGCGCGGTCTTCCAGATCGACAATATTGCTTCGCGGCGTCATGATGTAATAGAGGGTCAGTCCCATTGATTTAAAAGCCTGCGGCACCTGTGTATTGCTGGCTTGCCAATCTTGATTTTTCGTGTGAGCAGCTTCTTTAATGTGATAAAGATAAAAGCTGATGGCATGGTTAGCGCCGACTGAATCCGGTGCAGCCGGGGAAACCGTTAATGGTGTCGCCATCGGCCAATCAGAAAAACTGGGCAGACGCGATTGCAATGCGCTGACAAAAGTTTGAGTGACCTGACTGATATCTAATAAAGCCATAAGCTGCTCACAATTGACCTATACCAATATGGGGAGAACCGCCCCCCGTTGATTTTCGCTCTCCGGTTTGAGTGGTGGTGCGATTGACAATCACAACCTGCTCTTGCGGTGCATTGGGCTTTTTGTTTTGGGTGTTTTGAGTTAGTTTTTGTTCAACTTCTTGAATTCTTTTCTCGACTACTTCGGCAATCAACGCTTGTTTATCAGCCTCTATTTTTTTTGGCTGAGGAGTTTTAGATGTTAACTTTTGAGTTATTGGCTGAATGACATTATCAGCTGTTACTGCTTTTTTTTTCTGTGTTTGAATATGCTCAGTGTTATTATTCGGCTCAGTTTTTTTGTTTACTTTCTGAGGAGGCTTTACTGACTTTTTTTCTTCTGGCTTTGCTTTTTTATCGACAGCTTTAAAAGACTCAATATAGGGTTCCATTATCTGGTCGATGATCGCAATCCCTGGCGTTTTATTCAAAATATTGGGGTTATTTTCCTCAGGCTGAGGTGTAAGTTTTTTATCACTTTGAATATCAGAAACATCTTGAGCTGGCACCACAGTTTTATGATTCTCTTTTACTTCTGTTAAATGAGTTTCTGATTGGTATTCCGTCGTTTTTTTCTGGGTTTGAACTTTGGCTTCGTCAGTTTGAACTGGCGACAGAGGACTAGCCATTTTTTTGTTATCGACTTCTTTCGTAACCGATTGACTTTGCGGCCATTGAACTGGGTCATGGGCAGTTTTAGCAAAAGGGTCGAAAAGCGAGCTTTGCGAACCAGCTGCTTGTGCTTTTGCTCTTTTGATCAATCGTTGGAAATAGTTCATGTTTTTGTCTCTTTCATACCCTCTACCCAACCTACAAGCTTTGCTCAATTAAATCGGCTATCGACTTTCGCGTCTTGCGCGGCAAACTTAAAATTTCCTGTAACGACCAGCCATAATTTAATGCGATCAAATGAACTTCAGCTAACAATCGTTCTTTCTCATTTAACAATCGTTGCAACACAAATGATTGAATATCAAAGGATGCTTGATGTTGTCGATTGCAATCCGGGCAGGTGGCATCGAGATCCAGATCAAGAATAGGTGCGACCTGCTCTAACTCGGCAGCGATTGATTCAACCTTGCTGTCTGATAGCTTCTTTGATAAGTCTTCCACTTTGTCATTTGTATTTTCTCCGATACCACCGTCGGCCCCATCATCGAAATCGCAACAAGTTTTGAGCAACTGATTCAAACCTTCACTTTCTGGCAGATTTCCAAGCACAGTTTCTTGTGATGAAACAGGAATCGAAAGATGGTGCTGATCAACCTGAACCGTTGCATTTTTCACAACAGTTTGCTGAAAGTTTTTTTCTGATTGTTGGGAAAGCAAGTGACGTTGTAATTCGGACAGAGTGAACGACAAATCAAAAAAATCATCGCAATCTTCGCAATAAAGCGATGAAACAATTTTGTCTCCCCAGCATTCGCGATGTAAAGCCGCTAACACACCATCCCTGTCAGAGGCAGTGAGGAGGTCAACTTTGATGCCATTCGCATCCTCTTTAAACAATTGCTGCACAAGTGAGACAGCGCACTGAGTATCAACACCGTTTGTCGATAGCTCGTGCTGTCCTGTTAATTCTGGCAACCGAATCGAAAACGGCGGTCGATGGCGCTCGTCTCGATAAAACTGTAAGGCGACGCGTTGAGACATTAAATTGCACTCCCAGCAGCATTAAGTCTCAGTGGGTTCAGCGACGTCAGTATCTCTCCCCCACCCTTCGTTTTGCAGAACCATCGACTCGATTGCGATCACGTTTCCGTTGGCATCGAGCTCAGGGATAGCCTGATATTCAGACACCCAGCAGCGATAAACCTTGTATGCTTTAGCGACATTACCTTGCTCATTTAAAAGCTCGATGATGAGATCTTTTCGAAAGTTTTTAAGCGACATCGCCGCATCGCCGTCGGTATGATTGACCGAGTTAGCCCAGGCTTCAAACTCTGGGTCGTGAGTAACACCGCGCTCCAAAGTAATTGCTTCATGCTTTGATGTACCGGGGCTACGTCTGGGTGTACTTGGGTCACCGCCTTCGCGATGTTCAACAACTTCTGTGGTGCGTTTTAACGCAGAAATTTTTGAAACACCCGCCACATATTGACCATCCCACTTGATCAGAAACTTCATGTTTTTGTAGGGATCGAAACGATGGGTATTAACCGTAAATTGAGCCATGGTTTGTCTCCTTTAAATTAAACCTGAACCTGACCGGCTAGCTGTTGTAAATGTAAGACCACAAATTCGGCTGGCTTCAGTGGCGCAAACCCGACATAAATATTCACAATGCCCAGGTTACGATCATTTTGAGTCGTAGTGGTTGCATCACATTGCACTGAATACGCTTCCTTAGGTGTCGCTCCCTGAAACGCCCCCTGGCGGAAAAGGTTGTGCATGAATGCACCGACATTAAGTCGAATTTGTGACCATAAAGGTTCGTCGTTCGGCTCAAAGACTGCCCATTTCAAACCTCGATATAAAGACTCCTCAATGTAGAGCGCAGTGCGAACGATGGGGATATATTTCCATTCCGATCCAAAACCATCATCGCCGTCCATGGTGCGAGCTCCCCAGCTGACAATTCCATTGGGAAAGAGTCGGATAGTATTCACCGCTTTTGGGTTGAGGACGCCATTTTGATCGTCTGAAAATTTATGTTCGACACCAAGTACACCACGTAAATCGGCTTCAACACCGGCAGGCGCTTTCCACACACCCCGAGCTCCATCAACGCGCGCCATTAAACCAGCAATGGCTCCACTTGCACCGACATAAACTTCTTTACTATTGTCGAGCACCTGAACTTTTGGATAAAAAACTGCAGACCGGTTTTTTACTAATCCGACACGCAATGAATTGACACCAATGGCAGCGCTTGTCGCTGCTTGCGGAGTGGTCCAGTCATCAGGTGGATCCATTAACAGAAATGCTCTTCGTTTTTGGCAAAACACAGACGCCGGGCCCCACAGTCGGCGAGTTTCCGCGTCAGAATTATCGTGATCTCTGGGTAAAATCAGCAAATTGAAAAGATCGATTTCGTTATCAATAATTCGATAGGCATTTTCATAATCGATAGCGAGAGGTTTTCCACCATCATTACCGGGTAAGCCGGGAGTTTGAAACTGTGCCAGACCAGAGTTACCAAGTGCGTAGTAGCGAGTGTTATCGATTGCATTTGCTGAAATATTTGGACCTGCCCCACCACCGCTTTCAGTGGTGACAACAACAATCTGATTATCGCCACCGGCAGTCGCTTTAATTGAAAGACGATTGCCCCACACTGCAGCTTCATATTGGAATCCTGGATCAGACAATGCGTGATCGTTAATCGCCGCAGCAAGTATCGCCAGCTTTTCCTGAACGCCACCACGACCATCATTTTGGTCCGTTGCGGTTGCATCCTGATACATTCGCGCACCGACAACACCACCACCTGTTGTATTGATATCGTGAGCGCCACCAGCGACAGAAATCGATGTTCCGTCAACAACAATGTGATCGAAATCTGATTGCAACATACTACCAAAAGCGACCAAATCATCCATGGAAGTGACGTAACCACTTGGCGCCGGACGACGCGGTGCATGTTGGCCAACTTCAACGCCGCCTTGCCCGGTTCCTAACATTAAAGAAACGGCTAAATCTTCAGTGGTCGCAGGCTCAATCGTCACATCACCATTGGCTGAACTAATTCTCAGAAAGCTGGTGAATTCATTGTCCTGTCCAACGGGCCCCGCCGGGCCAACAGGATCAGCAGGGTACGTATAAGGTCCGCCGCCAACGGCAGGGATTTCCACAGTAACACTCGCCCCCGTGCCGGATAGCACGTCATTGTTAATCACATCCTGAATTCGTTGTGCTAGATTTGCCACAGTATTGGCTGGCGTTGTTAGCGGTAACGGATGGGTTCCATCGGTGAAATCAAGGCTGCTTAAGTTCACTTCGCGGGCGGCAATCCCATCGACGCTGATCATAAAACGATTGGTCGAAACGCCAGCGCCCAGCGTTGCCATCCATTGGTTACGATAAATAGTATTAGTCCGCGCTGAGACGGCAAAACCTGATTGAGAATAACCATCTCCCAACACACCGGCAGTCAGGTCAGTGGCATCAACCAAGGCTGAATCTCGATTAATTACGTCGGGAGCGTAACGCGAGCTGTTGGAATCCATAGAAAGGTTAACGTGGGTTTCCAACAAGGTCTGCTGAAGCACACCAGAAGAATTTTGCTCCCAGCGAAAAAGCGTCACATTAAATGTCGTTTCGGGTAGCGCTGTATCGTAATCAACATGGGCGCGTATGCTATCACCGAATAATCCTTCGGATTTCGCGTCAAGTTGCAAAGTGTCAATATTGCCTTCATTTTGTAAGGCAACACTAGAGGCTCTGGCTGTTGTCATGTCGGCAATTCGCATCACATAACAGCGATTACCGCCATTACTAAAAAATAGTTTTACTGAACGAGCTAAATCACTATCCGCGAATGTCGACGAAAATGTTCGTTCGAAATCTTCAAAACTCAAACAGAGAATTGGTTTATTCAACTGGCCTTGTTTTGCGCGACCGAGAAACATGGCGATGGAAGTGCTGACACCAGCGATGGTGCGAACGCCACTGGGCACTTCCTTTATATAAACACCTGGATACGTTAAATTAGACATTGAAGTGAGGCTCCTTACGGTCCATGACTTTCATAAACTGTTGGTCAAGCTTTTGATGAATAATCACTCAGCTTTTTGAATTTATACGCATTGAAAATCAGCGCTTTGAAAACTAATGCTTGGAAAATTAGTATTTTGAAAACTAGTATTTTTGAAATCCTCTTGCTTAAATTCGAACTGCAGTTTCTGCTCAGTTGCATTACGCAAAAATCTATTCGTTTTTCGACACTCCCATCTCGATGGCTTGAATAAGCCCTTTGGGAGATAAATCGTCGAACTCAAACCGGTTAATTTCAACCTTCATCATTTCTCCGGTTCTTGCACTATCGGATAGATTAATAATGACAGAAGTAGGATGTCTGAATAAGAATTCGTCAATCACTTCACTTTGACTATCTTCCATTGACGTAATAAGTACATCGATCCCGGCAAGCTTTTGCTCAGCTTGCGATAGAAACTCAAAACTCGCTGACAACGTCATATTTTTCTGCGCATCAAGCGTATGACTCACGATTTCTGAGAGAAGATTAGGTAACCCGACGGTAGCCACGCAAACTAATTTCAAATAACCTTCCCACCAGTCATTTAGACTTATCAGCCTATATGAGCGGGTGGGAAAAATGAATGGATAGGGAGATCTAGAAAGGGGACTAGTTCTTTTTTAGATCTTTGGATCTAACTTTAGGATCTACTACAGCTTGAAATAAGTCGGAGAATAAATCGAAAATTTCCTGAAAGGGGATTTTGCGTGTCATTGGGAAATAGGCAGTTAAGTGCCATTGGCTGCCTGTCAGGCATTTGTATATTAGATATTGATTTTTCTCATTAGCGGACAGTCGGAATGTTTTGCTCACACCCTTGTTTTGCGGAGAGCAATTGGTTACGCAGTTTATTTCCAAGTGGCCAACTTGATTTGAGAGGAAAAATGACTGTATTGGTTAGTTATTTTGGTTTTTTGCTCCTCGTTTTGAACGTATATAGCAACGACATCGGAATGCTCAAATTTTAATGGAAATGAAGTCAATCTATTATTGTATTTCTCTTTATTCTTCAAAAAGGTGCTTTTATTCAAAGATATATAGTTTTGCCCAATTTGCTTTTTTGTTGGAACATAGCGCCATTCATTCTCACTTTTGAAACAATAGTTATCTTCTTCAAGGTAGCTATTGTATCCAGTTTCATGTTTGGTGAAACACTTTACTTGCATTATCGGTAAACGCAAATTCTTAGGTATTGCATCTTTACCATGTTTTTGTCGCGCTTTAAGTAATGCTGCTATACCAGTAGCTGCTTGTGAGTTTTTCTCTACATATAAAACGGGGCTTAGCCCTTTATTTCTTGCCCAATCTTTTGACAGCGCAACGGCAAAGCCACCATAGGTAATGTTACTGGATTTAAGTTCTGGTTCCGAATATTCGCTAAAGCATACCATCGGATGTGCAGCACTAGAGATAATTTGCTCTTTTTTACCAAAGTATTCTGTACAATACCCAAGTCTAAAGGAGCTTGAATGTAATATTGACTCAAGGGTAGTCAGATATTTTGTGAAATGTAAAAGCATAGTACCACCTTACTGCCGCTTAACACCTGTAGTTGACGTGCTTTAATTGTAGTGACGTAGGAGCAACTTTTACAACATCGAACAACCAACTCTTGTTAAGCAACTGAACCGCAACAATTTTTAAATTTCGATTGACTACCGCATGGACAGTTTGAGTTTCTTGTTGGTGCAAGCCGACCTGTTTCCTCATTGAATATGAGCTTTTGTTCTATGATCTCAGAAATTAAAAATGGTTTCCAAACTCTGCCTATCTCAGAATCTCTACTTATCCTCCCTGCATAAACGCCGAGAAAACGGGTGTTTACACCTGCCGCAATCGCATAATTCCCATTTAATCGCTGAAAGCTATCAGCTCTCATTACTACAGGCGAACCGGACATGCTGGCTCGTGTTGTTGCATCAATAAGGAATGCTGGCTTATCTTTTACAAAGTCTAAATCGTGATCAGAAGCAATGTGCCCAGTTTTCCATATAGGCCACTTCCCGCCTATTGATAAGCCAAGAGGATAACCTATTATCGATACAGGCATTGCAACTAGAGGAGCCATATCAGTATCTTTAAGTGAGAAATCAATCGGAAAAAAATCTATCTCGTCAGTTTCTATAATTGGTATGGCAATGACATCGATTAGATTAGATAGAGGATGTTCAATCCACAACGGAGTTCCATCTTCATCTAGTAGCTGGATTTCTTTCTCCAGCCACTGACCAAGTTCCCCTTTTTTGTGGAAAGACACAAGTAACTTATTTGGAATCGAACAGTGTTTTTTGTCCAAGCATTCTCGAGTGTCCGCATCCCTTCCAGCAACAACATGCCAGTTTGTAATGAGATAGTATTTTTCATCATATTTCAGCACAAATGCTGTTGCAGTAGAGATCTTTACGTCATTAAAGTACAACTCGATATACAAAGATGTGGCTGAAAGTGGGTCTACGTATTTCATCTTAGGCAATGACTAAACCCCTTTTTTGCTTAACAGTGATTCTACTCTGGAAAAACATAAAACTAATTTGTTAGAAACTTCGTTATACCAAATTATTTTTATATTTCGAAGGTTTACTTAATTTTCACCATTTTAACAGAACTGTTTTTTTGTTTTTACTCAATAAAGACAATTTATTCGACTGTACAACAACTAATGAACACTTTTATCCTTGGTTAGAGTTGAGAGTGTGATCCTCAACGTCTGTTTTTCGAATTTTTTGCGCCCATCAGGGTGAAGCTAACGATAGACAGTTAAGGGTCAAAAGAGCCCTCTAACTAAATTATATCAAAACAGCCCGAAGTGGGCATTGGGTCAAATAATTTTCGCATCCCACTCCCACACCTCTTATTTGATAAACCTGTGAATCGCTGCGTTAGCGTTATCCTGAAATATCTCACTGTTCAAATCTGAAAATATCGTTCCCTGATCTGCGATAGGACCAGTAAGCCCGGATTTGCTCGCATAAAAAACGCCACTTTTAAACGACTCATTTTGAACACCGTCTACGAACCGTTTGGCACCGACTTCTAACTTATGCACTTTCCCCAACAACAACATTACTCTCATCATGCCTTTCATAATGTACTGTTTAACAGGAGAAAGCGTGTTAAACCCTTCGGTTCCAGTAGTAGCGCCGGGGCTCATAGTGACAAATCTGATTTCTGGATACTGTCGAGCAATTGACGACATCCACAAAGCCGCCATGTATTTTATTGGCCCATAAGGTTTGGTCGCGTCTTTAGTATTACCAAAAAATATGCCATTACAAATAGAAGTAAATTCGTCTACTGAAGATGATTTCAGGTCTGGCCTTTTCATCCCCATTTCCTTAACACCTCTTGCCGCTTCAGAACCAGCATACAATGTTACTTTTGTTAACTTTTCAGCTTTCAATAACGCTTCAGTCAAAACCACATGACCTAACAGATTCACAGCAAAGATTTGGGTTACGCCGTCTTTAGTCTTTTCGTAGAATCTTTTTCCGCCGGTTCCTCCCGCGTTCATAATCAACCCTTCAATGGGTTCTTTCAATGACTCAACGGCAGCTCTGACAGAATTCAAATCAGCAACATCGATAAGAACAATTTCAAAAATAGATTTTCCTGTTGACCTTTCTAGCTCTAATTTAGCAGCCTTCGCTTTGTCAAGGTTTCTGCATCCAAGATAAATCTTTTCCATCCCCTTTTGTAGTGCTAATTGCCTTGCTGCCTCTTTACCCAATCCTGCATTTGCGCCTGTGATCAATATACTTTTCAACATGCCTTCACCTTTGCTTATTCAATATTTAAGTTAAATTCAAAAGTGCAGTGCTAAATCACTAGCTTAAAACATCGATTTCGGCTGCACTCGATTGTGATGAGGCAAATATAATTGAATTCAAAATCCAGTATTTGATATTTCTTGCTGTCTTACGAACAGTATGAACTTCACATGATTCAATTCAAGATTCTTACGCACTATAGATTTCAGGTATGAGGTTTTGAATAGTAGTGCTTATATCAAGATAACTGAGCGACAGAAAAATACCGCAAGAAATATCAAAAAACTCAATTGGCCTTTCGATAAGATGG
Source organism: Aliikangiella coralliicola (assembly GCF_007004725.1). Taxonomy (GTDB): domain Bacteria; phylum Pseudomonadota; class Gammaproteobacteria; order Enterobacterales; family Kangiellaceae; genus Aliikangiella; species Aliikangiella coralliicola. The sequence continues at coordinate 379,105 of NZ_ML660163.1, forward strand.
AGTAACCAATCGACAAACAGACAAGAGTTTTAAAATGAGTCAATTTAATCTGGTTGAAAAAAGAATATTTCAAGTGTTAGTAGTAATCCTCGCCATCATTTGTTTTATACCCGGCGGAGGCGGCGCATTTGGTGGACTTAACGTGAGTTCATCCATGGCAGGCGGCGAGCTATTATTTACGTCCGAGAGTAACTTAAGAGGCTTTGTAGACAACCAATATCGATTTGGATTTGGCGTCTTTTTTACCCAGGGCCTGGTTTTATTATTTTTCTTAAGAAACATTCAACAACATGCCAACCTGTTTCGTTTTGCTGCACTTTCGCTATTTATCGGCGGATTTGCCAGAGCGACCAATATTATCGAATTTGGCATAGTGGATAGCGCCGTTGTTGCTCCCACGGTCATTGAACTTGGCGTAATTCCATTATTACTACTTTGGCACCAACGCCTCATTAAAAAGCTGAATCTGAGAGAATATTAATGGTTATCACTGGTAAGTTAAAAGAGAGCAAGAAATATCAAAAATGACTCGCTTGAATTATTTATATTACTTTCAGATCCGAAAGAACAGTCCGGCGTATCAGGCCTTTGAGCCAATAATCAATCACTATTTTTGGAGAACCCCATGACAATGCCCATTTTTTTACATATTGAAGCTACCCCAAACCCTAATCAACAAGATTCTTTGCAAGCTTATTTAAGCCAGGCGCCATCAATCCTCAAACAACATGGTGGTGTACCAATTGCAACTTACGATGTTGAAGCGGCGCTCGATGGTAAAGACGCTCCCGCAATTTTCATAGTGGTTTCTTTTCCAAACAGAGAGGCTATCTCCGCATTTTTTGACGATCCATCTTATCTCGCCATTATACCATTGCGGGATCGTGGTTTTAGCCATATCAGGTTTTATGTGACCAACGAGCGAATTAATTAACGGTTACTGAGCAAAATCCAGATGATAAGAGCGAGCAGCTTTATCTGTTGTCCACAATTACTTTAGCGACTGAAGTCACTTCTACAGTTCGCTAACTCGCGGATACCAAAAAGTCACAACATTCTATAACATCATTGCAACCAGAAAGTTAAAAGTTTTTGTAAACTCGTTACTAATATGGACCACTTTTAGTTTAACTTGGTTTACAATATATACCACTATGGAGGTCTTAAAATGCAGCGATTTTTTAAAAGTATTGATTTTATTGAGCAACATTTATATGACAAAATATCAGTGCATGAAATTGCTGCTGCTTCTCATTATTCTACTTACCATTTCAGCCGAATATTTAAAGCGTTAGTCGGCGATACTCCAAAAGAGTATTTACGGAAACGGCGATTAACTGTAGCAGCTAAAAGGCTGCTCAGCGAAAATATCGGTATTCTAGATTTGGCACTCGACTGCCAGTTCGATTCTCAGGAAGCTTTTACACGCGCATTTAAAACGTTGTTTAATATCACGCCAGCCCAGTACCGCAAACAAAACGATCCTTTTCGACTACTTTACAAAGATCAGTTCAGCCCGAATATGTTGCGTTTTTTACAAGACGAACTTTCTATGGAACCTGAAATTATTTCCAGACCGGCACTCAAGTTAGTTGGAATAGCAAAACAATACGACAACGCCAATCTCAGCCTACCGATGCTGTGGTCAGCGTTTAGACCTTACAAAGATAAAATAAAAAACCGGATTGGTGACGATTCATTCGGAATTTATGAATCTTATGAAGAAGAAGGCGATGAGGTTAAATTTAGTTATGTGTGCACCGCCTCAGTATCAAACTTTGATCATATTCCAGAAGGCATGACTGCGAGAGAACTGCCGCAACAAATGTACGCAAAATTTACCCATAGAGGCTCGATAACCAATCTTGAGCAAACGCTCAAGTACATTTGGGGAAGTTGGCTACCGAAATCTAATTATGACTATATTGAAAAACCTGACTTTGAACTCTATCCGTCAGGGTACAATGTAGCAGATCCAAAAAGTGAAATGTATTTGCACATACCGATTCAGGCAAAGTAGGATTACCAAATTATTATGGTGCTCAATTCAGTGCAAATCCACAAACACTGAATTAATCAGTTATGACGATGGAGACTCAAGCCAACCATCAAGCTCATCTAATATAGGCTGAACGTCGCCGATGTTTTCCGCGACCCAACCAGGATTATAATAAGTATCGAGGTAACGCTCTCCACTATCGCACATCAAGGTGACAATTGAGCCTTTTTGCCCATTACGCATCATTTCTTCGGCAACTTTCAATGCGCCCCAAAGATTAGTACCAGTTGACGCGCCAGCTTTGCGACCAATCAATTTTTCCAACCACAAAATAGTTGCAACACTAGCCGTGTCATTAATTTTCATCATTCGATTGATAACATCCGGTTGAAACGAAAGCTCCACTTTGGGCCGCCCAATTCCTTCAATACGGCTAGATTTATCAATTTTAATGTCTCGATCACCGCTCATGTAACTATCATAAAAAACTGAGTTTTCCGGATCAACTACAACCAGCTCAGTGTCATAACCTTTATATAAAATGTAACGACCTAGCGTTGCCGACGTGCCACCGGTTCCTGCGCTCATAACAATTTTGGTCGGCACGCAGTGAGGTTCGTATTCCATCTGTCTGAATATACTTTCAGCGATATTGTTATTACCACGCCAATCGGTTGCTCTTTCGGCATAGGTAAATTGATCCATAAAATAGCCGCCAATTGATTCAGCTAATCTCACCGATTCATCATGCATTTGCGTGGCGGAGTCAACGAAGTGGCACTGACCACCGTATAACTCAATTTGTTTGATTTTACTTTGTGCCGTTCGCTTAGGCATGACAGCGATGAAGGGTACACCTATCATTCTGGCAAAATAAGCTTCAGACACCGCAGTGCTACCCGATGATGCCTCAATAATGGTGGTTTCTTCACTAATTTTTCCGTTACATAGAGCATATAAAAATAGCGAGCGGGCTAATCGATGTTTTAGACTTCCTGTGGGATGAGTGCTTTCATCCTTGAGATAGATATTTACATCTTTTAATTTAGGCACGTTCAGTTTAAACAAGTGAGTGTCAGCTGATCGATGGGCATCAGCCTCAATTCGTTTAACCGATTGTCTAATCCAACTATTCATAATTTTCCCGCCTAACTATTTTTGTCTGTTTTTGTTTTATCAAATATCTGACTTGGTCTGAATTACCCGGGAAATGATACCGTATTTTTCAGCTTCACTACAGTCCATCCAAAAATCTCTTTCAATATCTTTTAAAACCTTGTCAATGGGATTTGAAGTTGCTTTTGCGATATGCTCAGCAATTCTTTTTTTCATTTTTAGCACTTGCTCGGTTTGAATCAAAATATCTTCAGTTGAACCTTGTGCTCCGCCGCTGGGTTGATGGATGAGAAATCGAGTGTTAGGTAGCGCGACTCTATCTTCTTTAGGTGCCGCTAAAAAGATGTGAGTTCCGGCACTGGCCACCCAACCACTGCCAATCATGGTTATTGGCGTCTCGATATATTGAATAATATCGTGAATGGAATCGCCCGACTCTACATGCCCGCCAGGCGATGAAATAATAATTTTAATCCGTTCATTTGACTCAGCTGCCAACGCGAGCAAAATCGAACAAGTACGTTGCGCAAGTTGATGATTAATTTCTCCATAAATCAAAACCGTTCTCGATTTTAGAGCAAGCTTTTCAGCGAGACCTAATCCGCCTTTCTCACTTTCTTTCGTTTCATCAAACATTTTACTTTCTCGTCTTAAAAATTAAATCAGATGTCAAAAAGTTGATACAAATAACACATAACACCAACCTGGAAATCAAGCCAAATTCAGTGTAGCTCAACAATTATATATCAATAAACGCTATCTCACCGAAACATTAACGCCGAACATCTCTTGCTGAAATTAATTTCAATGGTTATTCAATAACGGGATTGATTGGAGAACAATGAGATCAAGGCACAATTACCTTGATGAGTGGCACTTGACGAAACAGAACAACGACTAGGTAAGAGCTCAGATAAACTGCGACGGCAGTCAGTGGAATATAAAGTATTGCACTGCCCTGCACAGCATCAAGTGTAAATCCAAACATCCCTTTGTGAAAAGCATATAGAAACAACGCATGCACCAGGTAGATCCCAAAAGTACAATGGCTAAGTTGAATAGTCGCACGCTTAAACCAAGACAACTGCGAGCCACTTTGGCACTCAATTAAATAACGCAAAATAAGGTAACTTGAAACTGCCATAGTTGGAATCGCCGGACCCGCAGTATAGAAAAAGAAACTAAGTACGTCGGTTGTACTCAACCACCAGGTGCCAACTGCAGTAATAATGACACTGACAACGTAGAGCGGTAACATCCAGAAAAATAGTTTTTTGGTAATAGTTATTGTACCAAGCAGATAGCCGAGTAACAGGTAACCAATGTTTCCAGTAACCATTCCTAGCTCGATGGAAAGTAATACCTTCGCTTGCACGACAACTGGAAAAATAACGCTCGCAACACCCCAAGCAATTATAAAGTACCAAAGCAGTTGGCGTTCCGCATTTTGTACCAACACTCTCAATAAAGGAATGCAAAAATAAAGTCCGATTAGTGTGTATAGAAACCACAGATGATAGTAGGCAGGACCGAATAAAAACCGAAATAGTGAAACAGGAAAATTGGTAAGGAGATTTTCAGAAATCTCTATTGAAAGTGGCGAAATTGGTGACGGGTTATGCCGCTCAACCAGTACCAGCCAACTCGCATAAATGCCAGTCCAGGCAACTAGTGGGACTACCACCTTAATCAATCGTTTGCGGAAAAAAAGTGTTATGGTTTCTGACTTATTAAGCAATAAAAAACCTGTCAGCATAAACAACAAAGGAACACACATACGCGTAGCGGAATCAATAACGTTAGCAATCCACCAGTCAGTTGAGCCATAGGTAACGTCAAGTTGTAACACCTGAGCTGCAGAATGCAAAAGGACGACGCATATGACCGAAATCACTCTGATAAGATGAACCCAAAAAATATCACCGTTTTGCGCCATCGTAATCTCCAGTTAGAGTTTCTTCTATCAAATTGAATGCGCGTCATTAGAAAAATCTTGGCCCTCCATGCTTCTCAAATAGCAGTTAACAACAGAAAGGTCACTGAATAACAGAAAAAATAAGATCCCCAAAAACTTTTAAACAACTTTGAAAATAGTCCAAGTTTTCCGCTATGTCGATGATTTTTTTAGAGTATTTCCAACTGACAATCCCACCCATGGTCCGAGTCCTCTGGAAGCAGACTCCGAATTGGAGATTAATGTAGGCACCAACCAGAGTTTTTACGCCAACTTTTAATCAAGATATATCAAATGGACTATAATTATGAGATAGGTTTTGAATTTACGACAAAATTCAAGTAATTCCAGCAGTTGAATTGGCAGGTGAAAGTCGGGGATATGGGTAGTCACAGATGAGAATGTCAAGAATATCGTGTTTACTTGTCTCGATAACTTTCTGTCTGATAGCTCCTGCCATAAAACTTACCGCAGCTCCATTGACTCCCGCACCTCTACAAATTGACGACTTAAATCCAGTTTATCCAGCCGGTCACATCTACTATTACGAAGATCTTGAAAACAGGTTAACCGAAAAACAGATAGCACAACTTCCCTCTGAACAATGGACCAGAGTGAGTGAAGATCAAATCAATTTTGGTATGACACCTAATACTTTCTGGTATTACTTATCCGTTAAAAACATTACCAATGAAAAACAATCTCTTTACCTTCACATTGATTATGCATTACTTGATGAAATTGAACTCTTTGTGATCGAAAATAATTCCGTTTCGCCAGTTTTCCTAACGGGTGATCAACTCCCCTTTATGAGTCGCCCTGAAAAGTATACGACTTACCTTTTTCCAATGACGATTAAGTCAACCCAAAAGAAAAACATGTTAATTCGAGTTAACACGCAAGGCCCAATGAAGGTCCCTATTTCTATTTGGAGACAAAAAAGCTTTTTCGCGGAGCAATTACCCGATTTTATCTTATATGGAATATTTCTCGGGATCTTGCTGATTATGACTGGCTACCATCTTTTCTTATTTTTTTCTATTAGAGATCCCAGTTATCTGTATTACAGCTTATTTACTTTATCAATCGTCGGCTACTTTTCCTCACTTTATGGCGTCGCCTACCAATGGCTATGGCCTGAATCAGTTTACTGGCACAACAAATCAACCCTGTTTTTTAACGCAACCGGTGCACTAGCACTCAATATTTTTACCGTCCAGTTTTTTCAGCTCAAAAAGTTCCCCACTTTAAAAAAGTTAGTCACCGCATTAATTGCGAGTTCACTAATTATGCTTATCTTGACGTTTTCTGTCTCTTACTTAATAGCAGCGAAAATTCATGCTGCGGGTATTATCACAACGGCAGTCGGCACATTCTTAATTGGTTTAACCCTAGTCATTAATCGTGTGAAAGCGGCGAGGTTTTTCCTGTTATCCTGGTCTGCTTTTTTATTCGGAACGCTACTCAGTGCGCTCAGTACGCTAGGACTATTGGCCTCCTCGGCCTACACTGAGAACTCAGGAATAATCGGTGCTATTGTCGGTGTTTTGTTATTGTCTTTAGCGATGGCAGATAGAATTAAGGAAGAACAAAGCGAAAAAGAAAAAGCACAAAATAATGCCATTAATAATCTTGAAAGATACCACCAACTTTACGAAAACGCGTTAGAAGGAATATTTACCATCAATGGAAATGGTAAAATCATTAGCGCTAATCCAAAACTCGTTAATTCTCTAGGCTTTATAAACCTGGAATCTCTTAAAAACAAAATTGCGCATATCAATCAACTGACAACGAATCCATCTGATATGCGTAAGCTCATTAAACAGATATTTAGCCAGAAACAGGTAATCGACTACGAAATTCAGTTAATCAGCCAAGATTATCGGCCTTTTTGGGGCTCTGTCACCGCCAGAGTAGCCTTTGATGAACAGAGTAACAAAAGATATGTTGAAGGTTCCCTCATCGATATTAGTGCGAGAAAGATTTCTGAGGAGAGACTTAAATATCTCGCTCGACACGACCCACTCACGGAGTTGTTCAACCGCAGAGAGTTTGAACGACAACTAAAAGTGGCGATGGAAAAGATACGTCAGGAAAAAATAAAATATACCATGCTGTATCTTGACCTTGACCAATTTAAACTCGTTAACGATACCTGTGGCCACACTGCAGGCGATCACTTGTTAAAACTACTGACAGGACGACTTCTTAAAGTATTAGATGGAGAGCATTTACTTGCCCGCCTGGGCGGTGACGAGTTTGGTGTACTTCTGAAAGATTGTGGTGAGAAGGAAGCGATGAAAGTTGCTGAACAATTAAAGAGCGCGATTGAGAGCTTTCTATTTCGTTGGAAGGAACAAAACTTTACTTTGGGTGCCAGTATCGGCCTGGTTGAACTTAGCCCACTGCAAACATCGATTGAAAGAATTTTAAGTATGGCAGACACGGCCTGTTTTATGGCAAAAGACCAGGGAAGAAATCGAATTTGTGTATTTACAGAGTCAGATAAAGATATCCAGCTCAGGCAACATGAAATGCATTGGATCTCTACTTTGACCAAAGCCCTTAAGTCAGGTAGTTTTTTTCTGAGCTACCAAAAAATACACAATAACATCAGACCTAATGCACCTTTACATTATGAAATTTTGCTCAGGATGAAAGCACAAGATGGAAGAATTGTTAGCCCCGCCAGCTTTTTACCAGCGGCGGAAAGATATAATCTGGCTCCTAGTATTGATCGCTGGGTGATTATCACTTATTTTCAATGGTTATCTAGCCATCCTCAGCATATGCAAAAGTTAGAAGTCGCCAGTATTAATTTGAGCGTTTCCTCCATTGAAGAAAAATCATTTAAAGATTTTCTTATTCATGCATTCAATGAGTATGCGATTGCGCCTGATAAAATTTGTTTTGAAATTACTGAAAGTATGGCGATAACTCGCTTAGACAATACGATAAAATTTATTAAAACATTTAAGTCAATGGGATGTCATTTTGCACTTGACGATTTTGGAACAGGCTTTTCTTCGTATGCCTACCTAAAAGATTTGCCAGTAGACTACGTGAAGATCGATGGTTTTTTTGTCAGAAATATTGTGAATGACGCAGTTGACCTGGTGATGGTTAAATCTATCAATGAAGTTGCGCAAACAATTGGCATTAAAACCGTTGCTGAATATGTCGAATCTTATGAAGTTCAAAAATTATTGCAAGCAACAGGCATTGAATATTCTCAAGGCTATTACATTCATAAGCCAATGATTCTGGATGATCTTATCGAATCAACACAACGCTCTAATCAGTTTGGTCATACAAGTGGGATTATTTAATTTAACTTATCTCAACCATCATCATTACTCTTTAGCTTAAATTCTATTAGATTAATTCTAGCTTAACTTCTTACTCTTTTTCCTTTTCGACTATTGAATGCTTGCATAGACTTCCATTTCATTCCTTGGGAAGCATTCAGCTGTATGGCCCTTTTAAATCTGGCTTTAATGCCTTAACAAAGGAGACACGTATAGCATGTTAATAATATAACTTTGAAACCAAGTATCGCCTGACAAGATAATAAATCATTTAGTTTTCAATCGCGGCTTTCAAAACTTGACGACTGTTTATCGCTATTCTTATTATTAACCACGTCAGGCGACTACAAGACTTAATTTTTATTTAACAGGATTCGATTGGACAAAACGATAAAGGAACTAACAGAATGAAAAAGTTAATATTCGCAAGTCTCGCCATACTCTTCTTAATTAATATCAACATTAGCGATGCCGCTCGCCCTCACAACGACGAGTATTTTATGGTGTGCAAAAACTGCAGCCACACCCAGGCCAGAACCAAAGCTCGCAACAAAATGGAGGCCAATTACAACCAATGGTATGTGACTGGCCCTAAATTTTATGTGTTTACTGATACCAGTAGTAACTATGGTTATACCTTTGACGGAGTCAAAGAAGAAAACTTTGTCATTATGTCTCCAGGGACGCCCAGCAAAAAAGGCCGAGATTATCTGCGACAGATGCACGAATATCTGGTGGCTTATCGCAAGATGATATCTAACGCGCAAAAAGAAATGGACAACCATTTTTTAGCAGAGAAAGGCTACTCCGTTTCAAAAATATCTCCGCGCAGTATCAATGACGATGACGAATTGACCGGTGAATGTAGTAGTACATCTGGCGGCGGTGGCACGCCATTTACTTATTTTTCCGGGAATAACAGAATGGAAATCAACGGACAACTGAACGTAGCTTTGTCAAACTGGTCACCGGGAGTCAGCTACGCCTTTAATTCAATTTCTGTCACCATTGGTAAAACGCCCAACGTTCAAATTGGACTTGCGTTAAGTAACGAAAGCCGAGCACTTGAAATGTACTATTCTAATGGAGGCCGTTTACGTTTTGACGTCATTAAAGACGGAGGAGCTTGGACAACTCGACTAGCATTGGATGGAAGTATGATCGGAAATGGGATGAGCAGAAGAGATGATTACCCTAGCGGCTACGGACCAAGTTTAAGTCAGTTTGTCGGTCGCGACTCGAAAGGGAATTATTATATAAAAGATATGAGCAATGTAACTTTCGAAAACAACTGCATGGAGCAGGATTTTAAAGCGATGGTTCAAGCCTTAGGTGCTAAAATTGTCAATGATCCCAGTAGCGAAGGTAACCACGATGACCCATTCGGCCCCGTTTGTGACACAGCCACCCAAACGAGCACTACCTACTATTGGCGCGAATGGGTTCAGACCAGCAGTTTTCGCAATGGCGTTATCACAATCGGCGGCTATTGGGATACTCGTTCGGTAACCATAACACCTGGCTCATCACACCCTTGCAGACCGTAAATACAAAGTATTTATCAAGCACTCTGGTTAATAGGAGTGTTTGATATCGAAATTAAAACTCAAAAGCCTGTGATTTTTGATGCTCTCATTAGGTCAACACAATATTCAAGTCAGCTTACCTTTTAAATCGAGACGACTTAACCAGAACTCAAACATTTAAGCATCCCTTAACTTTTCAACTAATTTCACTGCCAACTCGCTCACCAAACCTCGCATTTGCCTAACCGCGTGAGGATACCCATCATTTTGCAATACTTTCTCTATGTAAAATGCCTGACTTTGTGAAGACGAAACATTATCAAATCCTGTTAACCAGTATTTTCCAGAGATAATTACTTTAGAGCGATCATCGGGGTAAAAATGATCGATTTGCAATGTGATAGATTTACGACCATCAAATGCTTGCTCTCGTTCAACAAAATGGTAAAGATGCTTATCAGTTGTACCTTGTTCAACAGAGTGAGCTGATTTTTTCATTTCAAACACTAATGCTTTAGTGATTGCAGGTTGTAAATTTTCTGCCCATAAATGATAACGAGCGTAGTGCAACCGATGTTCGCCCATTTGAATAACGAGGTTGGGCTGCATTAAATATTCTGGTAGTCTAATTTTAATTAATACCGCTTCACTAGATTGACTTTGAGCAATATTCTCTGTAAGTGAGCCGCCCGTAACATGATTATTCAACAGGTAATAATGCGTGTCTTTTTTCGGTGCAGAACTACAGGCGCTAAGCATCAAAACTAAACACAAACTTAAAATATTATAATTATTCATTGATTACTTCCTGTTTAGTTTGAAGGTTCCGGTGTTTCTGATTGGCTTTTCTTAGGTTCAATCGTTTCATCTTGCTCACTACTGAAAATTAAACTATTCGGTTTGTTTTTCAACTGTTGCAACACTGGTTTCAATTCGTGCATGGTTGCTTGTAGCACTCTTAATGAACGAGTCAGTTCTTCGTAGCCTGCTGAGTCAGCGGAAAAGTCCTTTGTCGTTAAAGTTATTTGCTCTAACGCTTGCTGGATTTGTTTTGGGATATCTTGTTGGTTAGTATTTTCCAATAATTGAGTTAGTCCCTTACTTGCATTTTTAAATTCTTTCACTGTTGACGTTAATTCAGCAATCAATTGATTGGCATTTCCTGAAAGCTCATCTAAGGGTAACTTACTCAAGTTATCAACTAACACCGAAGCACTTTTGGCAATTTGCGAAAACTCATCCTCTACCGTTGGAATAATCGGGAAGTCCATAAACCTCTCAATTTCATCAATCGGACTATCATCGTAATGTTGAAGATCAACATAAAGACTGCCAGTTAATAAATTTCCAGTTTTCAAACTGGCTTTTAACCCATTTTTTATCCAGTATTGTGTTTGTGCAACCATGCCGCGCAAACCGTCATCAGTGTCAGGAAGTCCAACCCGCCCTGGTTGCATACTAATCAGTACAGGAATTTTAATATCTTCCTGTAACAACACAGTATGATCAGCCTCATGAATATTAGTCGCTGCAACGCGGCCAATATTGACACCTCGATATTCAACCGGAGCACCGACATTTAGCCCTCTGATTGAATCGCTCACCAACACCACATATTCAACAGAACGTCTGAAACGCTGTAAATTTGCTTCTTCATAACTGCCATAAATGGTGAAGAAATCTCGCTCAGTGATCGACTTTCCATGAGGCATTCCTTCCGGCACGCCAAAGGTCACACCGTTAGTTAGCAGCGTCTCGACATTTCCAGTTTGCAAAGTAATACCGTCAGCCTTGAGATCAATGCGTACCCCACTCACATTCCAGAAACGCGTGTTTTCGGTCACAAGTTCATGATAAGGCGCGCGAATAAATGCATTGTAATAAACAATGCGCTCTTCAAAATTAAAATAAACATCTTCAAACCTGCCAACGGTTAACCCTTTATAGATAATAGGGTCGCCGACTTCAAAAGCAAACTCATCATCACTGTCTAAAGTGATATGAATGCCGGGTGTTCCGATTGGCGTTACCGGCGGACTTTCCAAACCGACAAATTCAGTGCGCGATTCATCTGAAGTTCCCGGTGATAATTCAATATAAGCGCCCGATAAAATAGTATTCAGTCCAGATATTCCTGCCGCTCCAATACGAGGTTTAGCGACCCAGAAACTGGTATCTTCTTTGAGCAACTCTTCAGTATTTTTGTCCAGCCTGGCAGTAACTTCAATACCTTTAAAATCATCAGTCAGCTTAAGATCAATCACTTCACCGATAGTAATATCACGGAGTTTAACTTTGGTTGAGTTTATTTCTAAACCTTCCGCGGTTTCAAAGGTGATCATAATAGCCGGCCCCTGATTACTCCAGGTGTAATACACCATCCAAACGCCGATTAATAAAGCCGCAATTGGAATAAACCAGATTTTTGAAACGTGTTTTACTGGTTTAATTTCGGCTTGTGGTATTTCTTCTTCGTCCAACATATTTTTCTCAAAGCTTTTTGTTTTCTTGGGCTAAATTGAATCCCGAACTATTTTACAGTTTAGACTTATCACTCGTTGAGCAATGATTATTCACTATTTACTCAATAAGTCGATTAACATTAATTAGCTTTATTCTCGATTAAGTGGGTCCCAGATTAATCGAGAGTCAAATGTAATCGCGGCAATCATGGTAACAACCACCATGCCGCCAAAGGCGATAACCGCCGCTCCTGGATAAATACTCATCACATTTCCCATTTGAATTAACGCCACCAGAATTGCCACCACAAAAACATCAACCATAGACCATCGACCGATAAATTCGGTCATTCGATAAAGCTGATGGCTTTTTTCATGAGAGCGAATTTTCGATGTCGCCACACCAATACACAACCAGAACAGCGCAATAATTTTACCAATGGGAACTAATACGCTGGCAACAAAAATAACGATAGCAATAGGATAAGAACCGCTTTGCCACAACGAAATAACGCCTCCCAAAATCGTATTAGCTGTTTTTTGTCCAAGTACGTTCGTGTACATGATAGGTAATACATTAGCAGGAATGTACAATACAACGCTAGTAATCAACAAAGCAATTGTATTTTGTAAACTATGTTTAATTCTTGAATGTAACTTTGCGCCACAGGACTGACAACGAGAATGAATAAATTTGTTCAAAGTGAGGCAAACATGACAACCTTGCATATTTTTAAATGACGCCGAAATATCATGCTTCGCATCACTCATTGGTTTGCTCACCGTTATTTCTGTTTTCATTCATTGCTTTTCTCTCACCGTCTCTAACCCATTGCCAAACCTGAAGCCTGTCAAGAAAAGTGACAGTCAGGGCCAAGCTTACTATAAATAAAGTATAGAAAATAAATGACGGTCCTAGCGCGACTTTTGCCAGAGACGCAATTTTTATGAAGCTGACTAAAATACCCACCAAAAATATTTCCGCCATATTCCAGGGTAATAGAGCAAAAATAAACTTTAAAATTGGCTGTGTGTACGGCAAAGGCACCCTACTTTTCAACGAAATAAAAATATAGATAACCCCCAATAAAAATACGCCAGGAATTAATACGGTGGTTAAAAAAATTAAAACGGCGACGCTGCTATAATCAGCAGACACGACACTTTGAATACTTTCGAGCAGAGTTAACACTCGCTCAGTACCCTTTGCACTAAATGATAAAAATGGGAACGGCAGTGAAAATATCAAAAAAATTAACGAAGTTAACGAGAATGCCAGTATTTTGCGTTTAGTATCGCGAAAGTTTCGCGTTAATACGTAACCACATCTGGGACAAGATGCTTTATGTCCAACTGACAATGGCGGTAACGAAACCAACAAATCACACTCGTGACAAGCAATTATTTGCTGTGCTCCGGGGTGCTTCCCCGAATGATGTGACAGGCTTTCATCTACCGCCATTTGGAAATGTTTCCCTATTAATTTCTATGCTAACGCTTGCACTTTAAAATTCAACACAAGGTTTTATTAATTCAGGGAAGTAGACTAACGTCCCCTACATTATGAGAATACGAAATAATTCAATCGATTACAAACTCAATAGTACAACCATTCCTTAGCAAACCAGATAGCTCAGTCGCAAGCAGACTATCAATTAGAGGCGCCTACACACGGCCGATCATTACCATCTAGTTCCTTTTTCATCACGCCTTATGTCCCTAGCTCCTCTTCGGTAACAGTAGCGATTTATGGCTCTATACCCACTGGTATGTCGCGCTGACCTAGTAGCCCATAATCATCGACGGAAAAATTTGAGGCGATGGCTGGGCGGATTAGTTGCGTATTGTCACCTACAGTCAAGGAGTCGCCAACGGTCTGACTTGCCTGATTTCGCCCTATGCTACATCTAACTTTGCGATTTGTCATTTACCAAATAAAAAAATCTGTTATCGTCACTTCGCCGAAACAAAAAAAGACAGACATAAACAGGCAACCATTCGCTAAAAAACGAATGCTTAAATAACTCAATGGCGAACGATTACTTATCCTGAAAATTACAAACTAAAAAACAAATTAAAACGATAAATGAAAAACAATCAGGATCAATGATGAAAAAATTTATACAATTAATCTTCAGAAATGGCCTTCCCTGGCTATTTTTTTTCGCAAGCTTTCAGAACTTTGTTCAGGCAAAAGACGGAGACAAAATCCTCATACCGGCTCAACAAAATCTCCAATGGCTAACCAATACCGGAAACTCAAAAGGCGCCCATGATCAACTCGTCAACTTTCCCACAGATGATAAAAGTTATCGTAGTATCATAATGCACCTCAACCTGGGATGTGCAGACAATGGCTGTAACGATTGGGACTATTTCGCCAGAATAGAAGCGTGGATTCCCAAAGTAGAAAGCCCGCTGAATTTCGAAGACTACGAGATTTATGAACTTGGCAGAATAATAACGCCGTACGCAGGTTATATGAGCCGAGGATTGAAAGGGTTTGATAATAACTGGCAGGCAAACTATCAATTTGATGTGACTGATTTCACTCCAATTCTCAAGGGCGATGTCAAAATCAGGGCTTTTTATGGTGGCTGGAAAGACCCTGCACGTAATACCGGATTTAAAGTTTCCGTCAATTTCGAATTGACCGAAGGAACACCGCCCAGAGATGTCACCTCACTCAATCATGTTTATTTTGGGCGTGATGGAAGATGGCGATATAAAGATTCAAACACCATGGAATCCCTTTACCTCACACCAAAAACCCTTGACCTGAGTAACGCCGACAGCGCCGAATTTTTGCTTAATATTACCGGCCATGGGCACGCTTTGGGCGCAGAGGGGCGACTTTGTGGAGAGTTTTGTTCCCGTGAATATTATCTAAATGTTGACCAACAAATTGTGGCACAAAATGAAATTCCATTAAAAGATTGCGGTCTAACACCTGTCTATCCTCAAGCTGGAACCTGGATTTTAAGTCGGGCAAACTGGTGCCCGGGAGAAGCGGTTTATCCTGAGCGTATGAAGGTTCCTCTGCCTAGCAAAAAGCAGTCTGTTTTAATCGACCTCGATATGGAGGATTTTACCTGGCGTCCCGGCCCTTTTGGCAAACAGCCGCCTTACTACAACATTAGCGCAGTTGTTGTTGGTTATGGCGCCCCCAACTTCGATAACGACGCTACCCTGTTAGCGATAAAAAGTCCGAACAAACTTGCCCAGTATCGAGATAATATCAGCTGTGGCGGCGCAGTCATTGAAATTCGCAATTCGGGTTCTCAACCACTGACTCATTTGGCGATTGAGTATGGTGTAATTGGTGGACGCTCGGTCAAATATCAATGGCAAGGCCATGTAGATTCCCAGCAAGTTAGTGAGATTACTTTGCCGGAATTTAACTGGGGCACCTGGGAAGGAGAAAACCGTTTTTTCGTTAACATCACTTTACCTAATGGGCAGGTAGACGAATGGGAAAAAGACAACCGGCTAACGAGCCAATTTGATAAACCGATCCGTATTAATGAAAAAAGTTATTTTACTATCACAACCAATAAAGTTGCGTCAGAAAATAGCTATGAAATTCGAAGCGCCAGTGGTGAAAAAATTATCGGCAACAATCAACTTGATAATCAGACTCTTTACGAAGAACCTTTGGACAACTTGGCCGCAGGCTGTTACACGGCAACCATTAACGATAAAACCAACTTCGGTAATGGAAATGCAATCTGGGTTGGCAATGGTTTGTCCTGGCCATTTACCGACGCTAGAACAGGCAGAGGAACTGCCAGTTTATCTTATCAAGATGAGAATCAACACTTAGTTATTCAAAAAGCGATACAAGCTGACTTTGGCACTCAAATTAACATTCCTTTTACTAAAGGTTTCACCTTAGGTCACTGTAATGAAACCACTTGGCGGTCAGATAAAACTTATGCCAATGCGGGAGAATTAGTTTCTTTCAAAGGTAAAGTTTATCGGTCTCGACGATGGACTCATGGTTTCTCACCTGACCAAAGCGGTCCCTGGGATCCCTGGGAGAATTTAGGCGACTGTACTGCTGATCCGCGTCCAATTGATATAACTCCACCTTATTGTGGTTATCCAGCCTGGCAAAAAAATAAAGTCTATGCTGCGGTTGATACCCATGTAGAATTTTCAGGAAAGGTGTATCGTTCTCGTTATTGGTCACAGGGCTTTTCGCCTGACGAAAGCGGCCCCTGGGATCCGTGGGCTTTTGTCAGAAAATGTGAGTAACGAAATTATCCAATCGCTTTATTGAAAAAGCGTAAATAAAAAAATGCGCCTGTCCGCTGGCGCATTTTTCAAGTCATAACTCCATTGATGATACAGTTATTCCTTTAGGGCACTGTTATTCCATTAATGTAGATATATCAATTTTAAAACGCTGAGCAATCGTTTCAAGTGCATTTTGTTCAATTGCAGACATGTCAATTTTTAGCTGTTTAAAACCGCCAGAGTCAGGCATTGCTTTAACTCTCACATGACCGTTATGTAATAAAATTTGCGCACCTTTTTGGCCGAACAAACCGTCATTGTCTTCGATTAAGATCCCCTGGTATCCAAGCTTGCTAGGAATAAAATCTAGCATATTTTCTTGAATCGAAACGGAATGTTGTTTGCTCTTGCCAAGTGCTTTCATTTGATTTGAAAGAACACCCGAATTCAGTTGATTAAACTCCTTCAATGACATAGTCGGATTTTTTCGTCCAGAGTATATCAGTAATGTGATTTTTGAAGCTTCCTCTCCAGACACGATTGAGTCCCCTTCTTTAGCTACTTGAGCAGACCTCATCCAACCAGCAATATTAGCTGCGCCGGTATTCTGTGATTGACTGGCACTATTCGTTTTAAAAAAACCACAGAAAAGTGTATAGATACCACGATTTGCATTTCGAGGGTCGGTGATAAGATTACCGCTATTGTCTTTATTGGTGGCACTGGTTTGACCCGGTTTATGAGACCAACGATTGTTCGAATCTCGCCGATACCAATGATAATCTCTGCCAGGTGCGACAACTAACGCTAGCAAAGTATCCCGTTTATTTGAGCTGCTGAAATAACTGGTCTCACTAATACCTGAATCTCCCTTTGCACCAGCTGCAACTGCGGTGCAAGACCAGGGATCGTCAGAAAACGTTGGTGACCCTGAAGCATATCCCGGCTGCGCAAAATTATTCGTCGCTTTGTTCGCTGAATAGTTATAACAATTGTTCTTAGGACGCCTGGAGCTGGAATTCCAGAAAGCATTCGCGTAGTGAGGGATGTAACTCACATTCGATAAACAATCCAGATAAGCACTCTTCTCTGGGTAGCACCAGTCAGGTGCTCTGAAGTTATGCGCCATGCAATGGTCTAATGCAGCTCTTTCTTGTTGGCAAGCCTCTGCTGCTTTAACGTCGGAAAAAGTTGCCATCCCTAAAAGCACTGAGAAAGCAGATGAGGCAAAAATATTGCGCGTTTTTATTAACATTTTCATAGTTTGATAGTTCCTCTAAATTTTTTGAAAAAACGTGCTTTCTCCATATCGACCAGCTTTACTCAACCTCACTGCTCTCATAAAAAACGACGATTAATTTCTCAATGAGAGATAAGAGATTTTTCAACTAATTCATTATTATCAACATGAATAATGTTGGACATTGACCTTGCCACAAATGCGTTCGAAAAAAATATTATTTTCATGAGTTTTTTCTTAAGAATTTCTTAAGGTGAGTCAGTATTAAGTTAAATTGAGATAATCGTTGAGACAATTCTTAAAGAAAAAATCTGCTTCAAAAAATCTACAGAAAGGGCGACGATAATTAACAATTCTGTCACCTGATATAAATACAATGGGCATCCCTTCAAGAAGCACTAATTAGTATGTTGTTTAGTTTGAAGTTTATTCACTACTTAACAAAGGTAAATAAACGATGAAAAATATATCACTACTTATTGTTGGCTCTCT
Organism: Aliikangiella coralliicola; assembly: GCF_007004725.1. Classification (GTDB taxonomy): domain Bacteria; phylum Pseudomonadota; class Gammaproteobacteria; order Enterobacterales; family Kangiellaceae; genus Aliikangiella; species Aliikangiella coralliicola. Next base: position 397,444 of record NZ_ML660163.1, read on the forward strand.
TTTTTCAGTATCAGCATTATCCAACGAAGTTATTGCATCTAATAGCGGTAGCATTTTTGACCCGGAAACTTCAACTTATGTTTTAGATTCAGATCTCGATTCATTTCCAGATAAAACGGAAATCATCGGCGGGACTAATCCTTTAGATGGTCAGGATTACCCTGGTGCAGAGGAAGCTCTGGCGCTCGAAACTCAAGGTAATGACATCAATATATTTCCTGGCACAAGTTGTCGTAGTGGTTTTCGGTTAGCCGGAGCTCGTCTCTGCATATCAACCACCACTCAAAACGCAACGCGCTACGATACAGCCCAGGCAAGATGTCGAGCCAAACTCTCTCATGTGGCTTCTTATGAAGACCTGTTTTACTTGTATCTGTATAGCTCACTTGACGCGTCATACAATCCGAACGGAAAATGGATTGGCAATATGATCGATGATGACGATGCCTTTGTTGGCAACAGAACGATTTCTTACAACAATGACCCTGACATCTGGAACTTTGAAGGTCATGCCAACAAGAGCAATAGTCGTGCTTACTGGTGTGCACACGACAAACTATAACAGCCTCGGTTAGCGTATTTGGAATTGATATTTATCAGCTGGACTACAGTTTGTTTTTTTGTAGTCCAGTGTTAACTATTGCAGACACTCACTAAACTTTCTTAAACGGGCTAATTCCAACAGCCTTCTTGACTTTTTCCAGTAGCGGCGCACTCAAATCTCGAGCCTTTTCCGCACCTGATTTCAAGGCTAATTCAATGCCCTCAGGATTCTCCACAATCTCTTGATATCTCATTCTGGGCTCTTTCAATATGCCATTAATTAATTCAAATAACTCCGCCTTTGCTTCACCCCAGGCAATCCCATTTTCAAATTTCTGCCTCATTTCCGCGGTTTGATCTGGTGTAGCAAATGCTTGCCAAATCTGAAACACGGTAGAACTATCAGGGTCTTTAGGCTCTCCTGGTTCCAGAAGATTAGTTTTTATTTTATTAATGGTTTTTCTTAATTTTTTTTCACCCAGGAAAATTGGGATGGTATTGTTATAGCTCTTGCTCATTTTTCGGCCGTCAAGACCGTTAAGGATTGGCGTCGAACTATCAATGCTAACTTCTGGTAACACAAACAATTCTTCATAAATATGATTAAATCTTCCTGCGATATCCCTCGCCATTTCCACATGCTGGATCTGATCTTTGCCAACCGGCACCTTGTTGGCATTAAACATAATAATATCCGCTGACATAAGTACCGGGTAGGAATAAATTCCCATTGTAATGGCTGCATCGGGGTCGTTGTTGCTTTCCAGATTAGCGTCAACGGCTGCTTTATAAGCGTGGGCCCTGTTTAATAACCCTTTTGCCGCAACACAATTAAGGATCCAACAAAGTTCGGAAATTTCAGGAACATCGGATTGACGGTAGAAAACAGAATTATCAGTGTTAATCCCTAAAGCAAGCCAGGTTGCCGCGATAGCAAGCGAGGAATTATATACAGTTTTAGGAGACTGGCACTTAATCAGGGCGTGTAAATCAGCCATGAAGAAAAATGACTCCTTGCTGTTGTCATTTGACGCCTCAATTCCGGGCCTGATCGCACCAACATAATTACCTATATGGGGTTCGCCTGTACACGTGATGCCCGTTAATACTCTATCTTTCTTTTCCATTGCCTAACTCGTTATTTGATTCAATGCCCGCCAAAATGAGGGTTGAATTGAACCTAATAAAGGGCTTAATTGCAAGTGCAAACTTATAAAGTTGTCAAATGTACTATATTTTCTTAATCACGCCAGTCTTAATCGTGCCGGCTCTCTTCAGTTATTAGCGACAATTCAATCAAACGAATTTTAGGCGACGCTCAAACCAATTAAGCCTGCACAGCATCTGCTAATCGGTGAAGCAAAACTTCAGTGGCATCCCAACCAAGGCAAGCATCGGTAATACTTTGGCCATAAGTCAGTGGCTTGCCTTTTACGACATCTTGACGATCTTCAATCAGGTGACTCTCAATCATCACACCGGCAATTTTCTTTTGACCAGACTCAATTTGAGCGGCAACGTCTTCACCAACTTCTATCTGCTTAGCAAATTGTTTAAGGCTATTCGCATGGCTAAAATCGATCATCAATCCGCTTTTAATTTTCTCTTCATCGAGTTTCCGACTACATTCCTGAACACTTTCGGAGTAATAATTTGGCGTCTTACCGCCGCGCAAAATAATATGAGCGTCATCGTTGCCAGAGGTTTTATAAATTGCCGTTGTGCCGCCTTGTGTAGGAGACAAAAAGATATGTTGATTGTTAGCAGACTTAATCGCGTCAATCGCAATTTTAATGTTGCCATCGGTACCATTTTTAAATCCAACTGGACAAGAAAGTCCTGAGGCCATTTCACGATGCACCTGACTCTCAGTGGTACGAGCACCAATAGCCCCCCAACTGATCAAGTCGGCGTAATATTGCCCGGTAACAATATCGAGGAACTCGGTTCCTGCTGGCATCCCAATTTGATTGAGATCTAATAATAGTTGTCGGGCCAGTCGAAGCCCTTTGCTTACCTGAAAACTGCCATCTAAATCAGGATCATTGATCAATCCTTTCCAACCCACAGTTGTGCGTGGCTTTTCAAAATAAACCCGCATCACAATTTCTAACTTATCACTCAGCTTTTCGCGCAGATGGACTAATTTTTGACCATACTCCATCGCAGCATCGACATCATGAATTGAGCAAGGCCCAACAACCACCAACAAGCGTTGATCTCGGCCATGTAATATTTGGCTAATATCATCACGAGTCTTTGTGACCAACTGATCGATTGAGGGTGTTGAAGGAAATTCCTCGATCACTTCTCGCGGCGTCACAATTTTCAGGGTTTCGAGGATTCTTCGATCAGATGTTTTAGTCATACGGTTTACAAACTTGGTAAAAATTGAGCATTTAAATGTGAATCAAACTTAACATGCGATGGGTTAAACATCAAACCAGCACCAGACTTATCTCCAAATACCTCATTAAGCTATTATTATTCTACTATTGTTGCATTCGGCGAAGTAGATGGATGTAGCTCATTGGTTATGATGTCAATATCAATTTCACGCAAATACTAATACAAAAAGAACTGCACAGGAAATACCTGGCAGTTCTCTACTTTCTCAAATGTCATTTAAGCGTATATAAACGCTCAGCCCATCACCATCTTTTCGACATACTAAGCACAACATGGCTTCCTGCCAACTCTCTTAAAAGATCATCGTTATCATTATAAGCATATGAAAGACCGAAATTTAAATCATTGTAGTCTCGAAAAATTCCCACACTATAATCAACAAAATCTTTAGCATCCAGGTTCTCCGCGTCAAGCTTTCCGACATGAAAGGTTAGCTTGTATAAATCGGCAAACCGATAATGAGCGTTAAAATCGAGATAACGCTCATTCAATTTGTTATTTTGATAATAATGCAAACTATAATTATCAATAATTGAGCCGACAAACCATTCACCAGAATCAACATTATCAACTTTGGTAAAAACGTGTTCGATGTATCCAACGTCCCAGGTCAAATATTCCGTTTCAAACTTCTTACCAAGTACCACATCAATCAACGTCTCGCGAGTACCGCCATTGATCTGAATATTGCTAAAAGCCACTGCGCCAGAGTAAAATTCAGAATGCTTGTAATGTGCTCCGCCTATCACCGACTGTTCTTCATTCGTTAACGAAAAGCCCCTTAGTAATCGATCAGAAACCAGGCTTAAATCAGCTGAAACAGATTGATAAGCTTGTGCTTGAAAAGATAAAAATAGTAGTAAAAAAGCTGCGTATTTATTGTTCATTTTAACACCTCATATTTGGTATGTTGTTAGAGTTCGTTATTCCTGGCGATAAAAACCGACATCGTTTTCGTCCACCAGTTCTTCTCGTAATCATTAATTTAAATTGCTGCTGTGAGACTACCGATGCTTAAAGGCAGGCTCGCGCTTTTCAATAAAAGCGCTCATCCCCTCCTTTTGATCCTCTGATGCGAAGAGCGCATGAAAAACACGACGCTCGAATAAAACACCTTCGCGTAAACTCAATTCAAGCGCTTGCTCCACGGTTTCTCTTGCTGCCATTGCCGATGGCTTACCATAAGAAGCGATAACTTCTGCCACACTAATCGTTTCTCGTAATAAATCCTTCGCAGGAAAAACTCGCGCTACCAGGCCTGAACGCTCGGCTTCCTCCGCACTCATTTTTCTTCCAGTTAAAATCATGTCCATGGCTTTTGATTTTCCGATGAGCTTGGTCAAACGCTGCGTCCCCCCCATGCCAGGAATAACACCTAACTTTATTTCTGGTTGTCCAAAACTCGCTGAGTCTGCTGCAAAAATCATGTCGCACATCATCGCTAACTCACAACCTCCGCCGAAAGCGTAGCCGGATACTGCTGCGATTTTTGGGGTGCGTAATGCACAAAATGCATCCCAGCCGGAAAAAAAATCTTCGTTAAACATTTGCAGAAAAGATTTATCTTTCATCTCCTTGATATCGGCTCCTGCAGCAAATGCTTTTTCTGAGCCTGTTACAATGATGCAACCAACTTCCGGATCACTATCCAACAGCTGTAATCTGGAAATTAATTCTTGCATCACCTCAGAATTTAAAGCGTTGAGCGCTTCTGGTCGGTTGAGCTGCGCAATAGCGACTCGTCCAACTCTTTCGATCAATATATTCATCACTTATCTCCATAATCTAAAATTTTTTATTAACAACTTTTGTTAAAACTTTTATTCGAATATCAACAAGTTTTTTATAAAATCATTCATAAAAATCTTAAGAATCCCAAATAGCTCCATAGGCAGGTATGCCGCGGCTTTCCATTCCGTAAACCACCTGCCAGGTTAGTTTTTTATTGGAAATACAGATCACAGCTTCTGCGTCAAAAGCTTTATGGGCTTGATAAGCTAACTTGACCATGTCAGGTTTGCCTTTCGCGTCGGTGTCCCAAATCAAAGCATCAGGCTGCACTGCCAGAATTTCATCGACCAACTCATCGCCATAGGTTTTGCGCGGATTTCGAGTTGCCCAAATCAACAGCGAAGGAACTTGTTGCGAAAGTAAGTGCGGTAAACAAGGGCCAATACCGCTACCCGTGGCTACCCAGATGACGCGTTTAAACAATTGATCGACGTTGCCGACACCGGCGGTGGTAATTCCCTTAACCCACACATGTGAGGGCAAGTCGTCAATGAATTTGCCGGTCCAGTCACCTGCTCGGGAAATAGTTAAACGAAAACCATCTTCTCCCGGCGTTGGAACATTGGCGAAGGAATGCCATTCCATCAATGGACTACGACTCACCGCTGTTGACGAACCAGCAAATGGTGTTTCTCCATGATTGAAACGCACCAATGCTGCATGGGATGAAGGTTTAATTATTTCAACCGGCACTTTACGTAACCTCAACCAGGGCAACAGGATGCTTGTAGTTAAAATAATTAACATCCAGAAAACAGCGGAGCTCAACAATGCATTACCCAAAGTCATTTCTCCACGATTAGCATCGACAAACAAAATACTTTGCGCCCAGAACAAAACCAGTGCAGTCCAACCGCCAAACCGGTGACTCATTTCAAACTGATTATGGAAACGTGCTCTTATCGGTGGTAATGCCATCAGAATCATAAATACCAAAATACCGAATAACGCGTAAGTAACAGACAAGAGTCCGCTGGAAACGCCAGGTAGCCCATTTGCCTGATGATAAAATAGCGAGCCAACGTAAATTCCAAACCAGACAGTTGCGGCCGTTGCGCTACCACTATGAAGCCCGCCAAAGTGATAAACTTTTCCTAACACTCGGCGAATAGACAAAGGCCAGCTGGTTGGTACGCTGGTCGCCAGGTAGAAAAGTAGATTGATGAAATATTGCTGTCGAACAAGAATAGCAATGGAAAAATTAATCAGTATCATATTCGATAATTTATCCAGCGCTATACCTCCACTACTCCACCAATTTCCGCTTCCTAACGCATGTCCAAGTACAACAAGATTGATCACCGCGATGAGCACAAACAAGCGATGATAATGCATCAATACAGGGTGTTTGCTGATACGCCTTAACAAACTTTGCTGTGGCGGCAGATCAAGTTGAACTAAAGATGAAATATTTGCTTCTTCTAGCTTTTGTTTAACCTGAGCGGATTCAGGCGGCTGCTCAAATTTATATTTGTGCGGCCGCTCTACGTAAACGTGAGTATCCATCACGACAAAGCCTCCACTTTTTTAGTTTTGTTTTTGAATTTAGTGTTGTTTGGGATCTTGTTTTGTATCGACGTTTTTTTTGTTTCTTCCGGGTTCTCTGCCATATTACGTAACGCTCTTTTATCAACCTTTCCGCGACTGGTCATTGGCAACTGCTCCATGGCAACAATAGAAGACGGCATACAATAGTAAGGCAAGCGTTCTTTAACAGCAGCTCGAGCTTCATCCAGACACACGGTTGCAGGCGAAACAAAAGCAATTAGATTGCGATCGTCAAGCTTCAAGGTCACGGCAAGCTTACAGTGAGTTACTGATTCTAAAACCGAAGAAACAGAATCGAGCTCAACACGAAATCCACAAATTTTGACTTGATCATCGGTTCGGCCAAAGTGTTCCAGTTCACCATCAGCAGTCCACCTGCCCAGATCTCTAGTACGGAACATTTTTCTACCATTTCCTAAAAATGGATCCGGCGCATACCGCTCTCGATTTAACTGCTCGTTATCAAGATAACCCGCGGAGACACAGTCTCCTCCCGCCCACATTTCACCGATTTCACCAATGGAACAAGGCTGCTTGTTTTCATCAAGAATATAAACCGTATTGTTGGGCGTTGGCTTTCCAATGGTTAGTTGTTTGCAGCCACTATGGTAATGTTGTGCCGTATTAATAATGGTCGTTTCAGTCGGTCCACATGAATTATAAAATCGACAAAAAGACGACCACTTATCTGCAAGTGGTAAAGGGCAAGGTTCGCCGGCGACCGCCGCTACTTTGATATTTTTGCATCGCTCGACATCTAGCGAACCTAGAACAGTTGGCGTGGCAATAACGACATCAGCAGACTCAACTGCCGCAGAAATATCACTACCACGAATAATCAAGGTAGCCCCATGCGCAAGGCATCCCCATATTTCCCAGGCGGCCATGTCAAACGCAATACTTAGTATTTGGGAGACCTTCATTCCTGATTTTATCCCCAAATTTCCCGGACTGGTCAGTAAAATATTACATAAGTTTGCGTGGGTCACTCGTACGCCATTAGGCTTGCCAGTGGTACCGGAAGTAAATAAAATAAAACATGTGTTGTCTCGACTAACTTCAACTGACGGTTTTGTATTCAATAAGTTTATCGATTTTTTTCCGTCTTCATTTTCGTTGAAGTTTGCTTTAATATTTTTGTTTGAAGCCCCGAGGTTATTTTTTTTACTGAGTAATTTTTTATTAAACTCGCTCCCATTAGCGCCTTTTCTGTTGTTCGAATTATCGAAAGGCTGAGCGATAAAGTCGTCTACCGCAATGCAGTGACATTTATCAGGCACAGGAATTTTATTTTGTAAGTGAGCGAGCGTTAAGATAACTTTTGTTGAAGCAGCTTCAATCACATGTGCTAACTGTGATTCAGGTGCAACACCGACATGTTGCGGAACATAGCAAGCACCAACTTTCAAAGTCGCAACCATCCCTACCAACATTGGAATAGAACGCTGTAAAAAAAGTGCGACACTATCACCACTTGTAATGCCGCATTCAGTGAGTAAAGCTGCAAGACAATTCGCCTGATAATCTAGCTCAGCGTAAGTAATCGACTCATTTTTATGGATGGCTGCAATAGCTTCAGGATTAGCGGCGGCCTGAGCTTCAAATGCCTGGTGAATACAATCATAAGGAACTTCCGTTGTAATTCCCTGACCAAAATGCTCAAACAAAATCTGATCAGCAAAAGATAAACCTTCCATTGCTGACTTGCAAAAACTTTGCTTTATTGGTGTAGGGTAATATTCATCACCATCGAAGAAAGTTAAACTTTTAGCTTTACTTTTACCAATCAATTGATGAGGAACTTTCGACGCGTTAAAATCAGCAGACGTAGTTTGTTTAGACAAGTCCATTAGCAAACCTCCTTGTTACAATATTGATGTGCAGCTCCGTTTTCTACACGACTAAAAACCTTTTTAGCTTTAACCCTGACAAGCTCATTCTTATCGAGCTTGCTCTGAAGAAACATTTTTAAACCAGGTAGTTTGACATCAAACCAGGTATTCAAAAAATGTTTAGCAGAGAAAACAGGTACAACACAAGCTGGTATTCCTTTTAAAAATTTTCTTGTTATAGCGTTTCTGATGAGATCGGCCATTTTTTTTCTCCTACCAGTTAGTGGAGAGAAAAAATTATGAAAAAAACCTCACAAATTTTTCACACTTTCATCACAAAACTATAACAACAAAAAAAATATCTACATTAATTATATAGCCAATGGTAATGAAGTAAAATACTGTGAACAAGTTCGCAAATGAATTGTTAAAAAAGCACACTTTTCCTTATTTTTCTTATTAAGAAAATCACAATTAAAATTATTTTATTTTTTAACCTGTTAATTTTTTCGCGTTCTTTTTTTATTAAACGCATGAGTCACTGACAGAAAAGTTAATGATGAAAAGTTAATTCGATGGCAAAGTTACATTATGCCTCACAGTCTGATTTTTAGAACGACATGTTCAAACTTTCAAAGTGAGATTTTCAGCGGTGTTGTGGATACCAATGCTATTACTATCTCGCGACAACTTTTTACATTATTTAACACCAAATAATTTTAGAATGAGTTCAACTTAATAATTATGGAAATAAATGATGCGACCTAGTATATTTTTTTGTCTTCGTAAAATTACTATTAGTTATTTTAAGTCGAGCTCCCTAACCGCTTTTGGTTTAGCGGCTCTGCTTGTAGGCTGTGGTGGTGGCAGCAGTAGTCCTCCAGATGTTGTAGAACCTCCGCCTTTAGTACAAAAACTCGAGTTCAAAACCCAGCAAGGTTCTAACAGCAATTTCATTGCAACAATCGACGATATCGATAGAAGCCTTAATGCCTCGCTCAACAAGGTGGCCACCTTACCGAATAATGACCTAGTGATTATTGGACAATACGCCACATCGGAAGAGTATAAAGACACAAAAGGCTTTTTCGCTCGTATAACTCCGGACCTTGAAATTAAACTCATGGTAGAGGATAGTTCCGGGTTCGCTGGGCTGTGTACTCATCCTTCAGGAGACTATACGCTCGCGCGTTTTATCGAAAAAGAAAATGCTTCTCAAAGCGATACTTTCACAGTGCAAATTGAGCGTTACGATGATGCAGATAACTTAACCCAAAAAGTTTTCTTAACAGACCCTTTTGCAGAAGATTATTACGAATTTCCTTTTTCCCAAAAAGAACATGAGGAATTTCCTTATAAAATAGAAAGTAATCAGCGTGCGGCGGTTCCAAATTATCGGCCTGAATTTAGCAACTGGATTACTTATACAAACCGGTCAAATTTTTTACAACTACATTGTATCGAGGAAGAATTACTGGTTTCCTATAACTACGAAGGGCTTAAGCTCACTCGTTACGATCAGTCATTGCAACAGCAATGGTCCCAGGCAATTACGACTCGGAACTTTTATAACTCATCCTTTGAGCGACTCGCACATACCGCAATTGATAGCCATGGAAATGTGATTGTAGCGACAAACTTCCCGAATAACGGAGCCTTAGCTTACAACCACAGATTTTCAACCTCCTATGAGTACGACCCACAAAAACTCAATACCTCTAATCTGTTAGTTAAAGCGTTTACGCCGGAAGGCGCATTAATTTATGAAAAGGTCATCGGTAGCGAAGAAAACGACTTGCTTGTAGATATTGAGACAATAAACGATAAACTTTTCATCGGTGTGAATAATCGTCGCTTGAAAACACCTTCCGGCGCCAACAATACAACAGAGTGGGACATTGGATTATTTGAAGTTGACCTCTCTGATTTTAGTTACGACCACAATTTTTTAAACTTCGATAATGAAGACCTGCTGAGGGGAATTACCCAGGTTGGCGAAGATATTTACCTACACGGTGTTACCGGTTTTAAACAAGTTGACACCAACAGTTGGGTGGCTAATGGTAATGGCTTTTATAAAAAACTGACAAATGGAGAGCTAACAGATAAGGAATCTTATACGGAAGTCGTCGGTGTCCGGCATAGCGAGATTGCAGATTTAACCGTTGTGAGTGACAAGCTTATTGCAGTCGGTAAGTCGGATGCGCCAATTACTCACAGTACCGATAGAAACTCATCAGCGTTACTCTATATTAAAGCACTTTAGAAATAGCGTAATGTTCGCCAAGGGCGATCGCCCTAATAAGATATACTGCGATAATTTTGATTTATCAGGAAACTTCAGTCGCTTCAAATCCTCCCCCGCCCTCCTTTTCTTAAGGAGGGAGTAACCATTGAAAGCTTTCTCTTTAATATTCACTAACTCTTCACCAAAATAATATTCCAAATTAGTGTGGTTAGCTTCAATCCATGATATAAATTTAATGGGTGAAGTCGACGAGTAACCATCAAGGTCTCTTCATCAGTGCTTATTTATCAGTACATCAATACAAAGCAGAGAGGGCAAAATGGAACGGCGCAATTTCTTAACACATCTGGGTGGCTCGTTAGCTACAACGGCATTGATGATAGCTAACAACGCAACTGCGAATCCCGCCCTCAATCAGTCTAACGACCAAAACTTAGCAAGTGGTCCAAATAGTATAAGAAAGGCTTTCTCTCGCCTGGAAAAAGACATTTACCTCAATGCAGCCGGAATGATGCCTTTAAGTACATTTAGTGAAAAAGGTTTGCAACAATACCTGAACTTTCAACGACTGGGGTATAACGACGGCGATGGTGAATATGTCTCGGCAATGCAAAACGAAATACGCGAATTATTTGCATCACTGATAAAAGCGAAAGTAGACGAAATCGGTCTGGTACACTGCACAAAAGCGGGTGAACAAATCGTTCTGGACGCTATCGACAGCATAAAATCCAAGGGAAGTATTGTCACTAACGATCTTCACTTTTCTGGCTCCTTACATAATTTAATCGGTCTTAAAAAGTCAGGGCGAGATGTTCGCATTGTTAAAGCTGAAGACTGGCGTATTAATTTGGAAAAAATGAAATCAGCTATTGATGAGCGCACAGCATTGGTTAACGTAAGTTTGGTGTCGAATATTAATGGACATATTGAAGCGATCGGCGAACTTGCACAAGTCGCTCACCAACATGGCGCTATTGTTTACGCTGATATTATTCAAGCGGCCGGAATTGTCCCCATTGACGTCCATAAAATGGGCATTGATGTTGCGGCTTGCTCTTGCTACAAGTGGCTGTACGGTGTTCATGGCACTGGTTTTTTATTTGTCAGTGAAAAACTGCAAGGTAGCAAACTGCAAGATCGTCTTTTTCCGGGTAGCATTCGCCACAACTACGCTCCCTGGGTTGAAACGCCAGAGCTAACAAAAGAAGATTTTATTTACCAAGCTAAAACTGACGCTACACGTTATCAACCTGGTCATATCAGCTACCTCGGATATTGCGCCGCCTATGAAGGGTTAAAATTTATCAAACACATGGGAGTGGAAACATTACTCAGGCACAGTGTAAAGCTTAATCGTCAACTTAAATCAATGTTGAACAAGGATCGATTTGAGTGTATTTCACCCAATATTGACGCTTCGCCAATTATTACATTTAGAACGCATGAAAATGATAATATTAAAGCGAAATTGAAAAAAGCAGGTATTGTCGTTTCTTATGGTAAAAACCGGCTTAGAGTTTCACCTGCGATATACAACAATAGCGAAGATATCGAAAAGCTCGCGCTTGTGCTAAATGAAGGCGCGATCAAATGATCTTCAACCTGCTTACGCTTAAATAGAAAACAAGTTGAAAATTAGTTGCCCGAATATGGAGAATTCATTAAAGGGCTTATTGCCGAAAAGATCAACAATAAGCCACAATATCAGTCGTCAGATTTTTCAGAAGCTTTTAATCGCGAGAAATCCATCGTCCAGTTGGTTTCCCAGACATTTGCTTCTTCGATAAAATAGGCCTGTTCCCAATAGGCTGTTCCATCGTCTTTGACTCGCCATATAAACCTCAAAGGTATTGCTTTTCCGTCAACAATATCTTCGCCATAAAAAACAGCTTCTTTACCGCAAAACGCACCGACGACCTGGTGTTCCAGTTTTGTGCGGTTTGAATCCATCCAGAATATTGTCCATAACTTTGTTTCGGGATTAAAAACCCTCACGCTCGCGCCATAAAAATCTCCTTCAGGCATTTCCACATGTGCTTCATCAGCATTCGCTAAACCTCCCATCATAGACCATGCATGGTAAGTTGAAGTGAAAGTACTCCAGTCATCACAATTAACAAACCTTTCATTCAAGCGTCTGTGGGTAATAATGCGATCCCCGCCCAAAATAAAATCAAAGTCAGTTGAGCTGGAAGTGGATAAATCGATAGATTCAATGAGTTGCTTAACATTCACGTTTGATTCTCGCAATTTAGTTACAATATTTTAGTTTTAAAACCCGGTTTCGAAAATTTGCTTTCAAAAATTAGCGTGTAAGAGATTACACGCTTCAAAACTAATTTGTAAGGGAAAAATAAATATCATCAACTAAATAGCCGAAATACAACTTAGCGAACCAGCTCAAAACCTTCGTCTAGCCAACCGGTAACACCACCAATCATCTTTTTGACAGGCCGATTGAGCTTAGCCAGGCGAATCGCCGCTTTCTCCGTACCATTACAATGAGGACCTGCACAGTAGACGACAAACAGTGTACCTTTAGAATATTTCGCAAGCGCTGTTTCATTCATTTTATGGTGAGGTAAATTTTCAGCGCCATCGATATGTCCTTTATCAAAAAGAATATCAGCCCGTACATCAAGCAATACAAAATCTTTACGATCGTTAGTGAGTGCGTGGTGAACATCCCAACAATCAGTCTCGAAACGCAACAGATTTTCAAAGTGTTGTAGCGATTCAGCGCTATCGGCCACAGGAATTCTAGATACAGCAGAGGACATAGATAATCTCCTTGAAGTTAAGTCATAAAGTCAAGTCATGAAGTTATTAATGGTGCTAGTATTAATAAGCTTGAGAAATTATCGCCAATATCAGACAAAACAAAAACTGGCTTAAAAGACATTTGTCGTTAATAATAAGCCATTATTATAGAATCGATAATGATGGTTTTTTGTTGATGAATAAAGTTGCCATTTTGACCTACAAGCATATCTCCCTGTTTGAGCTAGGCTGTGCAACCGAACTTTTTTCGTTACCCAGACCGGAAATTAAAAACTGGTATCAAACTGACGTTATCTGCTTTCAAACAGAAGCGCTTGAAACAACAGGTGGAATGACGCTTTCCCCCCACCAAGTCAATCATTTAAAAAACTATCAGACGCTCGTAGTCCCATGCTGGTCGGTAAACCAACCGCAAGTGCCAAAGAAAATAGCCAGTGAAGCAAAGCGCTTAATTAAACGAGGCGGACGAATAATATCTTTTTGTTCCGGTGCTTTTTTTCTTGCTGAAATTGGCCTTTTAAATAATCGAACAGCCACAACCCATTGGGTTTACGCAGAGCAATTTAAGCAAAGATATCCACAAGTAGAATATCTCGAAGATATTCTTTACCAGTATGATGGTATCGTCGGTTGTTCTGCTGGAAGCGCGGCTGCCATAGACTTGGGATTAGAAGTGATTCGTCAGGATTACGGCCATCAGATTTGTAATCAGGTGGCCAAAAGAATGGTTATGTCACCTCACCGGGAAGGCGGCCAATCACAGTTTGTTGAAACCCCGATTAGCAAGCGTCCGGATAACCTGGCTACAACACTGGATTGGGCGGTTAAAAATCTAGCGACACCAATTGATGTTGATTTACTTGCAATAAAGTCCAATATGTCACGAAGAACCTTTGACCGAAAATTCCGAGCAGCATTGAACTTAAGTCCTAAAGAATGGATTAATCAACAACGAGTACATTTAGCGAAAAATATACTGGAAACAACTCGCGATCCGATCGAGATAGTCGCGATTAATTCGGGCTTTGAGAATGCATTAACCTTACGACACAACTTTCGAAAATATTTGCAACTATCGCCCACCCAATACCGTCGGCAATTTGGTCGAAGTAAAGAAAATTGACTGGCCCAATAAAGCAGTGGCGAAATACAACAAATCCAGTTAATCTGACAACAGCAATTTTGACTCTGATAATGAATAATGTGAGTGAATCTCCACAACCAACCCACACGAGAGAATGACAAATGCCTTCATTAGCCGAGCGCATGAGCCGCGCCAAACCCAGTGCGATTATGATAATCGCCGATAAAGCTAAGCAACTTAAAAATGACGGACGAGATATCATTAGTTTTTCTGTTGGCGTTCCGAACTTTTTACCTGCAGAACATGTCTATGACGCGGCGCGCACAGCGCTGGCTGAAGATTCTGGCCAATACCTTTCAGGTCGCGGTGAAGACATTTTGGTTAACGCCTATCTTAAACGCCTCGAAGCGAATGGCTTTAGCGAATTCACCAAAGCAAATATCGCGACAGGAATTGGCGCTAAACATATATTGTTTTCACTGCTTTATGCGCTTATGAATGAAGGCGATGAAATATTAATTCCAACGCCTTTTTGGACGACTTATCAGGATATTGCCGATCTGCTTGGGCTTGAATCTCAGCAACTTCCTTGTTCTGCAGAGCAAAACTATAAACTTACGGCAGCGCAGTTAGAAAAAGCCATTACCCCTAAGAGTAAAGTTTTGTTATTTAATAATCCGTCAAACCCAACCGGCATGGTTTATAGCCAGGCTGAAATCAAAGCTTTAGGCGACGTTTTAGAAAAACACGACTTGTGGATTGTTTCTGACGACATTTATAATCGCATGGTTTTTGACGGTATCGGCTTTCATCACTTATTAAAAACTAACCCCGCATTAAAAGATCGAATCATCATGATCGACTCTATCTCTAAATCCTATGGCATGCCGGGCTGGCGTGTTGGTTTAATGGCAGGCCCAGAAAGTGTCGCTGATGCGTTAGTCACGCTGAATAGTAATTCAATTACTAATATTCCCGGTGTTGTCGGCGCTGCGGCCGCAGCTGCAATCGCTGGCCCTCAAAACTTCGCGGATGATATGTGCCGTGAGTTTACTAAAAAACGCGATGAAGTTATGGAGACAATGGCCCAAATTCCCGAAGTGAGCTGTCCGAAACCACAAGGTGCTTTTTATGCCTTTCCCGATATATCGGCAGTGTTTGGTCGAATGCATCATGACCAGGTCATTCAAAATGACGTCGATTTTGCCGAACGCTTACTTGAAACTAAAGGGGTTGCTGTCGTGCCTGGTCGTGCGTTTGGAACGCCCAATGCCATTAGGATTTCCTACGCATGTAAACCTCAGGAATTAACTGAAGGATTAAAGCGACTGCGTGATTTCTTTTCCGAAATAAACTAGCGCTTGATCTTATTTGCTCAACTTTATTTTAAGTTGAGCATCTACCTAAAGAATTCCTTTAATGTTTACACAAATAATGCTTACGCAAATAATGTGTGCGCAAATTAGTTCTATTTGTTACCTCTCTACAATCATATGATTTCAAAGTAAAGCAAATTGACTTAGTTTTCTGAACCTTTAATCAAACTACTAGTCAGAAGTTACTCGTTTCATTTTATACAGAAATTCCTGTACATACATAGACAAGTTTTGATCAATATATGGCTCTACAGCAAGCAGGTGCAATAACAACGGAATATCAATTTGAATCACTCTACCAAAGTATAAGAAGCTCGGATGATTATTACGCGATCAAAGAACAAACCAATAAATTTCTATCGATTGGTATCTGTATTTCAATATTTTTACACTTAAGTGCTGGACAACTTTTCTGGTTTCAGCACCAGACAATGAGCTCAACTTCCGAGCAACCATCGAAGTCTTTTAAAATTAATCTTCTTTCCGGCACTAACTCAAAACCTGAAAAACAACAGATAAGCCAACAAGTAGAACCGCACCAAAGGGAAAAAACAGAATCTGATAATCGAGAACCCAAATCACAGATATCGGAAAAAAAGACTGAACAACCCGAAGACTCATCGACGAATAAATCGCCTGAAAAAACAGCTCAATCAAAAATAGAAAACACCAGCCAAAACACTCAGTCAACAGCCGATAAGCAGAT
This sequence comes from Aliikangiella coralliicola, assembly GCF_007004725.1. Taxonomy (GTDB): domain Bacteria; phylum Pseudomonadota; class Gammaproteobacteria; order Enterobacterales; family Kangiellaceae; genus Aliikangiella; species Aliikangiella coralliicola. Next base: position 413,765 of record NZ_ML660163.1, read on the forward strand.
CGTTTTTGAAGATATTCTTGACGGCTTAAGAAAACAGACTTTAAACGAAACTCAAGAGTCTGAGTTTCTAAGGTCAGACTTTATTGTTATGGACCCTAAGCTTAGACAAAAGCTCGATGATATTCTGCGCGAGAAAAAACGTATTGAAGCAATTAGTGAAAAGACTCGAAAAAGAAAAGAAAATGAATTTTACGAATTTCAATCCTATGGTAATGATCGAACGGTGCGCATTAATGGCAAATGCTTTCAGCTACAAAAACAACCTGACTTTTCTGATTTTAACTACCTTTGGACATCGATCGGAAGTTGTGAAAATAAAGTTAAACTTGATTTTACCAAGAGAAAACTTGATCAAGAATATTTAGGAAAAACCTATTAATCAATACCATTTTAATCAATACCATTCAGCCAACAAACCAACGATTAAAACTTTAACATTTTGTTTCCGTTGATTAACATAACAAAACCCTATCAACAAACTTCTTCATCAGACTATTTGATTCGGGAGTTTCTCGAGCTGATGCAATAACGTGTTCCAACTGAGACTCATTTTCAGTGTAGCAGTTCTTATAAAAGGTGAGCCTTTGAACTAGAGTAGACTTGTTAATTTCAGGATGAAACTGGAACGCCCAAAACGGCTTATTTTTGACCTTAATCCCGTGGACACATTGTTCGGTGTAAGCCAGCAACTCACAACCTTGTGGTAACTCAACGGCTTTTTGCTTATGAACCGATACCGCAAGAAACGGCTCAGGGATGTCTTTCAACAAAGTATCTTTTGCCGCGCTGTTAGACAATGAAATCGGTATCGTTCCCATTTCAAATTCGCCTTCTGACTCAATGATTGAACCACCGAGTGCCAATACCGCCAACTGAAAACCGAAACAAGATGCAAACACAGGGAGCCCCTTTTCACAACAATGAAGCAACAACTTTTGCGCATCGATGACAAAGGGGTAATCATCAGGCTGAAGCACATTGGCATCGCTTGCGCCTCCCACCCAAAGCGAGTCATAACCTGCTAACACAGATTCATCGAACGAAGGTCTGTCGAAGACATTCAGCGTTTCAATTTGCGACAGACTAAGCTGAGCATGCTCGGAAAAACTGCACAACTCTTCTTGAGCAATATCAGCACTTTTTCTTATTTGCATTAGCAACACTTTTAAATCGCTTCTATTTTTACTTTTCATGTCATCAGCTTACTTAAGGCTTGCGAATAAACCATTGTTCCTTTTGACATTATAGCTGGTAACTCAGGCTTATCTAAAATGCTATTCCTTGATAATTTTTAACGCTAACAGAAAAAGTTTTGCATTGGTAGCTAGTTTCTTAGTTTCTAGTGAACTTTTTATCGATAAGTATTTTTCACAAATTTGATTAAAATTTTTAGTTTTATCTGGTTAGTCAAAACTTGTAGGGTAAATCAGGCCTGTTTATTTTTTAAACAAGCCTTTTTCAATTCTGAAGCTGAATGCGCGAGAAAATAAAAAATAAACGAGCGAAGTACCCGAACAAAAACCGAAAAATTAGACTGTGCACAAGAAACAGATTGATGCACAAAAAATAACTAACGAGGATACTTAAATGAAGCAAAAAACAAAAAGTAGTTGGTACACATCTACCTGTTTTTATTTCTTACTACTAACGACAACGATCTTTAGCAACTTTGCAAACGCAGCCTTTCGCGCCAACTTCACTGCCGACAAAACAACAGTTGAGGTTGGAGAAAAGGTCAAGTTTACCGATACTTCGACCGGTTATCGTGATTGGTGGGAGTGGGAATTTCAGGGCGGCACACCATCATACAGTGAGCGGCGCAACCCAACAGTGACTTACAATACTCCAGGAACTTATGACGTGACCTTAACAGTGTGGAACGGGTATCGACGATACCGCACAAAAACGATTAGAAATTACATTACAGTCACCGAAGCTGGCGGCGGTGAACCAACCAGTATCAGAGTTCCTGCCGAATGGGAACCACAAGAAGCTATCTGGTTACAGTGGCCCGGTCGCTGGGAAAAAGTTTATGAGCCAGCCTTTGCCAAAATGGTCAATGTGATTGTTCAGTATCAAAGACTACACATTTTGTACAACAACAATACCATCAGAAACGAAGCTCGAACGGCAATCTTAGCTGCTGGAGGCGACCCCAACCATTACAATATTACCTGGCATTCAATTGGTAATGACAACGCCTGGATGAGAGATAATGGACCAGTTTACGTGGTACAAGATGGTGAAATGCGGATTCAAAATTGGGAATTTGACGCCTGGGGCGGTGGCTTTGGTAACAACGTCACTTACACCAAAGATAACCAGGTTCCAATTGCCGTCGGCGCCTATTTGAATATGCCGGTTGATAAAGTTGATGTCGTTCACGAACGCGGAAATCTTGAGTTTAACGGCAAAGATACTGTGATTTTGAACTGGAGCACTATTGGTGATCCTAACCGCAATCCAGGTTACACCAAAGCCAAGGCCATCGCAGATATGAAAAAACACTTTGGTGTAAGCAAGGTGGTGATGATAGAAGGCGTTCACGAAGGTGATTTAACCAAAGGTCATATCGATGGCATCGCTCGATTTATCAATGAAAACACTGTCGTTGTGCCTCAATGTACCCAAAACTCTATTTGTAAACCAGGTGACGGCAAAGACGACAAGGTTAATGAAGACGCAGCAGCAACAATCGCAGCAGCCGGATTGAATGTCATTCGAATGCCGGTAGAAGGCTCAGTGACTTTCGAGGGCACGACTTTTGATGCCGAATACATGAACTGGATTGTGGGTAACGGATTTGTTATCGCCGTCGGATTTGATAACCCAACCCTGGACAACGCTGCAAAAGCCCGTCTTGAATCCTATTTCCCTGACAGAGAAGTGCATATCATCGAGATGTTGGCGTCCTGGAAAGCAGGAGGTGGAGCTCACTGTCATACCAATGACCAACCAAGTTCGTTGATTACCCAATAAATAGGTTGGTTCGTTTCGTGATATTTGTCCAACGATAATCGAAACGTATTAGCCAACAATTGCAAAGCTAAAAAAGCCTCGCGGTAGAAACTGCGAGGCTTATTACAATGACATTGAAGTCTATCTGTTGCTACGTCTTAACCGCTTTTAAAAGCGAGCTTCTACAATCAGAAATTTTCATGATCTCTAACCTGCTGCCAGGTCGCGCCATCATCTAATGATTCATAAAACTCACTAGTCGCGCCGCGGCAAGAAAGCAGCAAACGGTCGGTCACTTCTGAAATCAAAGACGCACAGTACTTATTCGGCAGATTATATCCCGTATCTTGCCAGTTTTTTCCACCATCAAGGGTACGTAGAATTTTGATTTCCTTATCTCGCTTTCCACTCCAAAAGTCGAAATTTGAAAAAGTGGCGATTGTGATTGCTTCAAGGTTACTTTTGAAAACGGGAAAACTATTAAACGAAAAGCTGTCTCTTCGCGGTTTTACTTTTTTACCATTTTCTCGACAGCTATTTTTCTGGGTGAAGGTACCATCGGAACAACGCGAAACAGAAGTTCTAATTTCCTCCCAGTTTTTTGAGTTATCATCAAATCGGTAATAAGAGTTTCGACCACTCCAAGACCAGAAACCTGGCTTTTTAAGGCCTAACCTGGCTTTCCCCGAGTCAAAACTATAATCCATTTCTGGTAACTCTTCAGGTTTGAAAGTTCTCCAACTCTGCGGATCGTAGCCAAAGGTCAAAAAACTCGGATCAGGAAATGCTCCTCGACTTCCCATCGACGAAAGTCCAACCCGAATAAGATGCTCATTTTCGTCAACGCTAACAGCGGTCACGCGCTTTAGTTTAGGAGCGGATATTTTCTTATTTTTACTTTTTTTCTTGGTACTCTTCTCAACCGCTTGATCGCCGAGACCGAAAAGCTTCCAGTTTTTAACTGAATCATATTGATTTAAAGCTTCCCACGCTAATGCAGTCGGAGAGGCTAAGCTACGAAAAACAAATAGCTTGCTATTTTGACTGGCAACCATGTCAATGGTGTTTTCTTTCGAGAAAAATACTTTGTGTATGGTAAAGTCATAAGCCATTGATGCATCTTGCCAATCACCACCGGCCGGTTTCCAGAATAATTTTCCTTCCTGTCCACCAACAACCAGATCGCCCTTTTGATTCTGTGCAATAGTGTTAAGCTGCAAATTTGTGTCGACGCCATCAATGTCCCACTCTCCGTCAGCACTACGCTTCAAAATAATGCCCAATTTCCCAAGAAAGTACATGCTGCCATCAGGCGCCTGATACTTATCCGAATAACTCACCGGGTTTTGCGCCACTGAAACGTAAAAGGATTCTCTTTCGTCGTCTTTACCGTCGTCTTCCCAACTAAGAATGTTTTCCGGGTTGTATTCAAAAAATGGGAAGTATTTCCTCATTACCTCGCCGAGTTCAGGTTCAGGTAATCGGAGTATTGTTTCGATATATTTATCCGTTTGTGGTTTAGGGTAAAAAATTAGAGTCCCCAGATCGGTGACTTGCCCCGGCTTTACCTGGAAAGTACCAAATTTGGCATCTGAAAAAATATAGCGGTAATATCGATAATCACCATGAAAATGATAAGCGTTTATATTACTTAATGCATAACTCCCCGCTTTAACCACAGAAGCAAACACCGTTGTACCAGTTTCATAAGGTGTACGCGCTTTTAATTCACTTGATTTAACTTTTTTAGACTCATTCAGATTTTCTGGATCAATTACGATGTTATTGAATGGTAAAGGGTATGAACTGGCATTGATAACTCGTGCGACGACTACGCCTTCCTCAGCTTCCAACTTCGTTTTTTCTGTTAATGTTGGCAACACATTGTAAGTTCCACCACAACCGCTAATAAAAGCAATGAACAGTATAATACCGGTTGCTTCTATCAGCCGAACCAAACCAGACGCAACTCTCTGCATAAAATATTTCCCCCAGAATTATTATGTACTTATTAAAACCGATTAATTATAAATACTTGTCACTTTTACAACTGATTATCAATCATGATAATCAGTCAAACTTCAATTATTTCCTGACAGGCCACGCAACCATCTGAAATTTGCATTGTTCCAACGCTATGATTTATGATCACTTGCGTTTCGACCCGTGGTCGACAATCGCGCCCGACTTAGGACGCATTCGCTGAACGCAAGATTATAATTTATTTAGCCTGAAAATATAGGCTAATGTTGCTTTTTAACCCCCTTGAATAACGAGATGTCCCATTTTGAAAGGAATTTACATCAAATCAGGCCTGATTAGTCTGGCCCTGCTCTTAACCCCACCTGGTGTTTTGTCTGCAGTGAAACAGAAACTTATCAAGCCAGAAAATCTGGAAGCGCTGCCAAATGGCTACGGATACCTGTTAATTGACGTTGATGTTGCCGGTATTGCTCCGTCATTTAGTTACGTAAAAGTCAAATCGTCAAAGAAAAATCCTCGTAAGAAAAAAAAAGTTAAATACTCAAAAAACGGGACTCATGTTGTTACCCTGAAGCATAGTGAAAATGGCTTATACGCTTTACCAATGCCTGCAGGAACCTATCAAATCACTCAAATCAACGCGCCTTTTTTCGATCTGCCCTACAAACTTGACACTTCAACGAAAAATGAATGGCGCTTTAAAATTGAAGCCGGCAAAACTAACTTCGCCGGACATTTATCAATAAAAAAAGAGCGCAGTACAAGATATCTGGACGTTAATCTCATCAATCGCTTTGCGACTGAAAAAGAACGGCTAGAGAATACCCTTCAGCAGCTATTGAGCCTCGCTCCACTTGCACACGGTGTTGGCGTACGTGACGACTTTGCACAAGCTTTAGCGGAAAAAGAGAGTAGCAGATGATGTTTAGAGTAGCTCTACTATTGATATTACTGGTAACCAGTCACACCACAAGCGCTAAAACACCTGCTGAAAAGTTTTTTTCAAAACATGGCACTTTCTCGGCTTCACTCAGCCCAGACGGCAAACAGGTCGCCCTGATTGAAAATAGTTCAGAGGGACAAAAGCTGTATACGAAAAGTTCTGCAAGTGGCAAACGTATCGATTTACTCAACCTGGCAGACTTTACTGAAAACAACGCACAAATCAGAAAGCAAGTTTGGATAGACAATAAAAGAATAGCCGTTCAATTCACCGAAATAAAAAAAGGCGTTAAAACTCTTCTGGACACAAAGGGGACTAGTTATCTTTTGATCGTTGAGGTTCCTCAAAAGGCAGGACAAACTGCAGTCATTAAAAGCGTACGCACTAAAGGTTGGCTTATCGACCCACTGGCTAACGAAGAAGACAAATTTTTATACGCCAAAAGTGGTATTTACTCAAAAGTCTATCAAATAAAACCAAGTCAGTTGAGCCCACATAAAAAGAAATTGAATAAGCTGATGAGAAAAGATGGCGGTCAGTTTGTAAAAAAGAATGAGCGAGCATCTGTTTCTGGTTATGCGACTCATTGGTTTATCAATCGTCAGGGCGAAGCTGCCGCCGTTCTTTATTTCTCCTCAGGCAAGTCCATGTTACTCAGTCGACTTTCCGACAATCAGGAAGTAACAGAGTTAAAACGTTGGGACAGGGATAAAATTTTCGGCAACGAGGGCGCGGAAAAAGATTTAACACGTCAGTTAATGCTTCCCGTTGCTATGGGAGAAAATGAAGAAACTTATTACTGCCTGGATTTCGCAGAAGAAAAAGAACGAACTGTGTATAAGGTCAATTTTAAAACTGGAAAAAGTGAAGTCATTTACAAAACCGACCAATACGAAATCATTGAACTAATTATGTCAGAACAGCGCGACAGTTTAATAGGTGTTAAATTATTAAAAGATGGAGGCATCGAAAATGCTTACCTCGATACCGATGGCGCTACTACAAAATCATCGAGTACTCATATTGCAGACCTTCATCAGACTATAGCAACCAGTCAAGACAAAAAGGTTTCGCTCATTTATAGTGAGCAACATAATCAACCAGGAAAGTTTCTGATAAAAAATCAAAACTCAGAGAAAACCGAAGTCATTGCCAGACGCTACCCGCAATTGAAAGACAGGCTAACCACTCATCAGATTGAAAGTAGCGTTTTGGTTGAAGGCATGGAAATACCCTACATCTTGACTTTGCCTGAAAAAGGAAAGAAAAATCTACCCTTGATCGTTTACCCACACGGTGGTCCTATCGGCGTTTTCGATCATCGCTATTTTGAGGCGTCAACTCAGTACATGGCGGCTAACGGTTTTGCTGTCCTCCGAGTTAATTATCGTGGCTCTAGCGGCCATGGCATCGCCCTCGAAGAAGCAGGAAAAAAACAATGGGGAAAATTAATTTTGAAAGACATTTTGGAAGCAACCAAAAAAGTCTCAAAACTGGATGAAATTAACCCTCGCAAAGTATGCATATTCGGCATTAGTTATGGTGGATATGCCGCAACAATGTTATCCATCAAACACCCTGAAATTTATCGTTGCGCAGTCAACGTTGCCGGTGTGAGTGATGTCAATTTGTATTTGAACACACCTTACCGAAGTGATCGTCAGGACACCTGGATGAAAGAATATATTGGTGATACGGAAAAAGAATATGAAAGTTTGAAGAAGATTTCTCCACTTTATTCCGTGAGAAAACTTCAACGTCCTTTGCTAATACTCCATGGAATGCAAGATGAAGTCGTTGACGTTGAGCACGCATTTCGCTTGAAATTAATGTTAGAAAAACATAATAAGCCTTTTGAGTGGCATATTTTTCCTGATAGTGGGCATAACTTTTTGGCGAACAACGATACTCAAGTGATGTATTCGAAAGCAGTTACCTTTATTGATACCCAGCTTTAGTTGACCTTAGGTTATTTAACTTGCTATTGCATCTAAACCGGAGCCGACGATTTCAACAAGGTCATAGAATCATTGTCGGCTCCAACCAGCATTCAAGATAATTCAATAAAAATTAAATAAATAAATAAATTCTCTATAGCACTCAATTGAATAACAAGCAGACATAATTTATAGTTATTTAAAAAGCTTCCAATAGAAATAATTCAGCACTAAAAAGCAAACTTTGAATTTTAGAATTGCACTTCATTTCAACTCATCCCTCACCATTTAAAACAATCTTGGACAGGCAAATGCTTTAATTGATATTGAATTAAATTGAATTCTTTTCAATTCAATAAAAATTCAATAGGTGTGTCAACATAATTCAAAACTACCAATTATATTTCTGCATGTTACGCACTATTTCTAATTCATTTTATTTATGTATTTCAACTCGCCTGTTTAAAATTCGTTACAGTTTGCAACTAAAAAACGAGTGAGAAATTTTTTTTTAATTGCTACTCTTTTACTGTTGCTTTTGTTATCTCAAATAAATGCAAACTTTTTATTCTTAGCTTACGTCTTAATTATAAATTGGCTTTATTTGAATTTGAGGCAGTTTACCAAAATGATATGCAATATATTAACCCTGAGGAGAAGATGATGAAACTTGTGAAATTAGCTTTGGCTTCTGTTGCCGCAGTAATGTCTTTGTCAGCCAGCGCGACTAACTACGTTTTTGTAGCTGGAAATGACACCGCCGAAACAAGAATTTGTGTAGCCGCCGTACAAAATGATCTTTTGTCTTATCGACAAGAAGTGAAAAAATTTACTGGCGCGTCCCCTAACAGCAATCGTCAACACACGTTAATTGCTAACAAGTTAAATTGTAATGATAAAAATGTTGCTTTGTTTGCGAGAAAATACGGCGCAGAAAAAACAGCTAACTTTATTACTCGTTATTTAAGAAAAACTGTTTCTATTCGAAGAGACATTGCTAATTTAAAGGTAGAAGACTTGGATAAATCAGGCGAGACTAAAGTAATCGTAGTAACAGCAAAATAAAAAAGCCTGTCAAGGCAGAACATTATCTGATCCCAGGGAAGCACTTCCCCAATAAGAGTAGGTGCTAAAAAAATTGGTAATGTAAAAGTAATAAGTGCTGTAAGACGTAAATATCCACTCCTCTTTTCATCGTTGATGGAGGAGTGGAAAACTTGAAATTATCACCGCAAAAATATAACTATCCAAAAACTGTCAACTTAATTTTTTTCTTTCTGTTAACTTTCCGAATTGAACGGTTCCAACCCCCACCAGTGATCCTTTTTCGGGAGCGGCGAAGTCAGTGTCTTGAGAAAACTCTCAAGAGCTTGCATTTCCTGTTCGGTTAATTTTAAAGGTAGAATATCAAAATGCGGACGGCTCGGGTGCTGCTCGCGGTTATAAACCGGTGGAGTTGGTTGATTGTAATGGATTAAAACCTGCCGCAAATTATCAAACTGTCCAGTCTGCATGTAAGGAGCCGTCATCGCAATATTTCTTAATGTAGGTGTCTTCAATGCACCAACGAGTTCAGGTCCACTTTTTTTCAGAAAGCGCATTTCTTCACAGGCATCTGGCGGAGCATCACTCCAACGAGAGAGACAAGTAAACTCATCTTCTACCAACGCCTTAACCCCACTGTATCGGCCAAGCTCGACATCTAATCCCGGCCTGTCCGGCGCGCCGATATTATGGAACTCAAAGTTAGTCAATAAGGGACCATTATGACAACTAGCACAATTAGCTTTTCCGACAAACAGCCGCAGTCCTGTGACTTCCTCCGGCGTAAGGACTTCCGTTAATGCAGTCAGTGAGCCAGATTGGTCGGCTTGACTTAGTTCTGCTTGATTTAGTTCGGCTTGATTTAGTTTGGCTTGACTTAGTTCTGCTTGACTTAAAATATCGACAAATTGATCAAAGCGAGAACGCGGCAATTCTAATCGCCTTTGATAGGCCATCATCGCTTTACCCGCGTTGCTGAATGTTTGGTTGACCCAAACCTGAACGGGTTCACTTATTTGGTGCCAAAGTATTTTTTCCTCCTCTGTTCCTAAAGGCGATGCGGAAGCTGGCAACAGAGAGAGTTTTTCTCTGACGACTTCATCCGATAACTTTTCCTTGAAAACAGCTTGATACTCGGCGGCGTATTTGGTCAACAGCAGACGCACATACTCGACCCGAGTTGTGTTCATTTCATTAGCATCCTCAATAGGACCTAATGCCTGGGACCATAAGCTATCTTTTCGCCCGTCCCAAAACTGCCACGGACTATAGGCAGCCCCTAAAACAGTCGGTGCACTTCTAGCGGTCACCCCTGCAGCTTTAGAAAGCTTAAGTCCGTCGGTAAAATAAAGTTCAGGGGCGTGGCAAGTTGCACAAGACGTTTTTTTATCTCGACTTAGTCCAACATCGAAAAAAAGCTTTTTGCCTAACATAGCTGCTTGTTCATCGTTCGCAAATTTATTGCTAATAGAATCAGGCGGAGGTCCTAATTGTGAAAGTGAAAACCGTTGCAAAAAACGAATATCAGATTCAGTAAAAAGATAAAGAGACTTGTCAAAAGACGTAGACTTGAGTTCGCCTTTACTACTTTGCTGCTTCGTTGCCTGGTTTTCGACATCACTTTCACCGGAACAAGCACTCAATAAAAGAATTGAAAAAGTAATCGTTAAAACATAACTCAGAGAATTTGGAACAGTTTTTTTCAACTTAACCAAAACGAACGGTATTATCTTCAGAGCAAGCATCATCACAATACCAGGTTAAAAGTAAAAAAATCAGGTTGAGCGACATCATCTTCTGTCTTTGGGAAAATAAACTTAATCACCCACCAACCTTTCATTTGAAACTTTACCCCCTCGACCAGGTATACGCCCGGAGAAATTTCTTTTGTCACTCTTGGGTCAGTCGGCAAGCCATGAACATGACCGGGCATATGGCCTTCGATTTCAAATGGAACATTGGTCGCCGGCTTTCCTGACAAATCACTAACCACCAGTCGCCACTGATGTATTTTATTGAGCGGGACCGCTGATACATTTTTAGACTGATATTCAGACTCTCCCTTATCATTAGAATGAACTTCAATATGCGCAAAATATTTTTCCTTGCGAGAGAACTTAAACGAATTAATATTGAGATCAGGCGGCGCGTTTTGTTGAATAAGTGCCGGGATCTTAAGTGACATGTCTTCACGTTTGGTTCCAACCTCGTCTGAAGGTGTCCCCATTTTATTCAACATATTTTTATGAACACTACGAATTTTTGCATTATGGGCGAAATAACTAACCACGCCGTCATCCATAGTAAGCGGTGCTCGGTTAGAAACCCAGTCACGCCATAGCAGGGAAAATCCTTCCTCGAAATTTTTTGATGCGCTTTGTTTTAACTGTTTACTCTGCGCGCGTAAAACTGCCCCTTGTTGTTGGTTACCTTCAAGTTTCTTTACCAGCGTTGATATTTCACTTTCTGATTTGTTCACTTCAACAAAATTTGTCTTTTTCTGAGTTGCAGAGCGAATTTCTTTTAACTGCTTACGAATTTTATTTGCGTCAACAATGAGCTCTCGCGACTGCAATTCTTTCTCTTTCGCGTCGGACAGCTGCGTTACCGCTCGCTCTATTAATCGTTCAGGAGTTTGGTCTGATTTAACTTCAGCGAGTGCGGCAAAAGAAAGATAAAATATAGATATCAATAGAAAACTTTTTTTTATTATCAAATGCATATGATGAAACCCTTGAAAAAAAGCGGAGATTAACATCCCTGCTCTCATGCTTTCCAAAATTAAAAGAGTCGCCCTTAGTTTTGTGGAATTTAACTTACTGTTTTAATAAATAAGCTGTGGTCGCCTACAAATAAGTCAGCTTGAGTTTGAAAATAAACCTGACCAGAAGTAATTATTATTTTTTATCTGAGCGACATTCGCGACGATTTTCAGGGCGGCGAAAAGCCGACTCGCTAACAAAGTCGGCTTTTCATTCTTACAACCAGTTAATTAAATGTAATACTCCAACTATCAATGGTTCCGGTATCAATCCGAGCCAGATCTCTCACTCGTAAACTCCATTGACCATTTGCGGCTTTGTTACCCACGTTAACCACATAGGTTTCATTGATATTATTAGCTGACCCACCTGTGCGGTTATGCACGTTGTAAACTGTGCCGTCTGGATGAATAACATCGACAACCAAATCGCCTTTGTAAGTGTGAGTGATGTTCACTTTAACACTGACGTTACCCGAATTACCGGTACGAGTTGAATCGATCGGGCTGGATATTCCAGTGCTGTTATTGTCTGGAATGTTGTAACTTGTGTTATTTTCGAAGGTGTCACTCGGCGGTGGCGGTGGAGGCGGATCACCGTCAAAGGTCACGGTGTAATCTTCCACTTCACCATAGTTAAATGTTCCACATGCAGAGGGCGCGGTATTGTAGCGCATCACTATTCGCATCCTGGTGCTACCGGTAGCCGACGCAGGAACAGTAATTGTTCCGCTAACTGCAGAGCTGGAAGCGCTGCCAGAGTCGAAAACTTCTTCGCCCGCATCAAATGTGCTATTACCGTTAAAGTCTATCCAGGCTTTCCAATACTCGTTGTAGCTTTGACCGCTAAATGAAGGAGTAAACTGAACTGAATTGTCACCGAGCTGAAGCGGAATTATCTGGCTGGTGAAATCGCTATACTTGGAACTCGCTGACGGATTGCTAAAGCTTCCGACCGTTACATTGCTAATCCACTCTTCTGACGCGTTATTTCCACTGGCTGCACAATATTCTGCAGGCGGCGGTGGTGGCGGATTCCCTCCACCAATGGCATCCCAATCAGGTTTCACTATAAATAGGCCGCCCCCGATATCACTCGTGACAATATTGCCGCTGGCAAAATAAGGGTAGTTACTCCAAGTGCCTGAGAATTGCGCTGAATTTGAACCTGGAATCGTGTCAAAATAGGCCACTTCGCTCATATTTCCATTCGCAATATCGTCAGTTTTCATTATCCGCAAGCCAGCGCGATAATTAGATTCGATCACGTAGTTATTCAGAGTGTAAAGATTGTGGTCAACTGCTTTAGTCGGACCAACAAAGCGGCCAATTTCCGATGGATTATCAAGATCGGTGACATTCCAGATGTAAGAGGTTGTATTAATACTTAAGCCTTGCTCATCCAGCTCATCATTCATTATTAGCGTTGTATGTGAATCATTGAGAAACCATCCCTGATGGGTATAACGTGATCCGCTGTAACCGTTTCGAGAAATTTGAACGGGATTGCTTTTGTCGGTCACATCAACGATCGTTATGGTATCTTCGTTGTAGCCAATGCAAATTTCGCGTCCCTGATAAGTGACGTCGGGACCTGCGTAATTAACACATTGGGTATCATGAGTGTATCCATCGGCAGAGAAACATCCGGCAAAAGAAGGTGCTGTCGGCGATGATACATCTACCATATAAAGACCACCGCTACATTGATTGCTGCCCACAATATAGGCGAAACCACTATCTTCATTAATGGCGATGTTATGAGCATTACCAAATCCATTAAAATGGGCAGTTTCGGTTAAAGTTGAGTTAGGTGGCATGTTGCGCAAAGTTCTTAAGTCAAAAACCTGCAATCCATGAGTGGAATTACCACTACCGTCGGCAACGATAAAGGCATGGTCATTATTGACTTTTATGTCACGCCAGCTAGACGAGCCATTATTGTGAGAGGCTAAAAATCCAATGTGAACCGGGTTAACTGGATCGGAGACATCAACGAACGCAGTTCCGTGAGTTCTGCCGACAATGGCGATTTCCTTACCCGTTGATGGATCAGTCCATCCCCAGATATCGTTCAGATTTTGTGTTCCGCCGCCCATTTGAGCCTTGGGTAAAAATGCCTGTAAATCGACATTGTGACATGGATAGCCATTAGCCGAACCGTTAACACATTGATTGGAGAGAATGCCTGTCAGCATTCTTATTTGTGCAGCAGAAAGACCTTCGTAGCTGTTGTCATATTCAAAATTATCTTTGTACATCGGGCTATGACTCCAGCTCAGCGAACACCAAACGGCGCTGAACGAAAGCAAAGCCATTACTATGGATTTAAGTTTCATGATTTTGATCCTATCGACTTGTTACTGTGTTTTTATATTTATTAACGCGACACGACAGGAGGAAGTAACGTCTTAACTTAACGATTTTAAATTTACGCGCAGTATCAATATCTGATTTCTGTTCGCGTTAATATAAAAAAACGACACAAAGCAAGAGCTACGCGCCTGACCTCCAAGACAGCGATAGATTTTTATCAACTGAATACAACTGCTATTCTTTTCAATTGGTAGGCAAATAAACTTCGAATTGGTCCTATATTTCATTTTTTTAGTGGAAGTTTTTTTGCGGTGAGTTTTTAACGAGTGAATAGACCCAAACTCAGCCTGCGAATAACTGTAGATGTAGCCCGGTTTAGTTGCAATCGCTATTATCACAAAAAATGAATTTTTATGAGATAATATCTCAAAATATTTTTGACAGAATTAATTGAACTATGTTAATTAATTTTGTTAACTGTCTTGCAAGCTTGTCAGCTAATCAACTAGACAACTTTAAGTATTTTTCAATTCAATTTAATCAGTTTATTTTTACAGATTAAATTAAAAATCACGCAAGCTTAAAAACCTTCTCTAAAGTTATCTCAATAAAAAATATTCGCTTAGTCAAACTCGCTAACCAATCACGACCTGAAGTTCGATTGCGATTTAAGCTGGTCGGCATTCAGCAAATGTGCACCCGGTAAAATCAGCACTAGTAGGTACCAAACAATTTTATCTTTAAACATAATTTTATCTTTAAACATAATTTTTAGCCGCTTAATAAAAGCTAGTACAACATGCGATCAAACTTTGAACTACCCACTTCATTTTCTCGTTTTTAAAAATTTACCGAAGCGTGCAAACGAGAACAACAAGCATTTCACTTATTTTTCAAAAAACAAAACTCTTTGTAAAAAAAGTAAATTCAATCGACTCCGTCTATTTTACAACCACAAGCTCAACCAATAAAAAAACAATTTAATGCAGCACCATATTTCACTTACAACATAAATCATCTCATTAAAAATATAAAAAGAGCATCACCTAAATATTTTTATTTCATTTAGTTATTCTTATTAAAATAAATCAAAAAAACACTCACAAATAATTGTATTTAAAAAAACCATCGATAAAATACGCGACGCTTATTAACCAGCTCGTTTTATTTTTTAGAGAAACCAATAAGCAGCGCTTAATTACCGGTAATTATTTTTTGTTTTAAATTTAACCAGACTTATCATTCAATTATTTTTTGAAACTTAATTTTTTAGGTTTCAGTAAAATTAGAATTTAATTTTTTTTCAATTCAACTTATCTCGACCTAAAGGAACGAAGATGAAAAAATTAAGCTTACTTGCTATTGCAATTGTTAGTGGTCAATCTTTAGCTACCGAACAATCATCAATAGCCGACTTTATGAATCGATTTCATGAAGATCCTGCAACAGCAATGAAAATATTACCTGAACATGATAATCCCAATGTAATATTTAATGAGAAAGAAATTTCTTCCCGAGACTACGTATCAATTAAAGCGGCTGAGCGAAATGGTGTAATTAGTAATCAGGTGACTGCTCGCTCGGCCATTGTTACCTCGTCAGATAACCCTGCTCGGCTAGTCGATAGCGGCAATAATGTGATTACCAATTTATTTGAAATTACTGAGAATATTCCATCGAAATATCATCTTGACACTCAACCCTGGTCAGATACTTATTGGCCTTTATATTCAGGTGCATTGGCTTATCGATATGGCGATCAAGATCTTCATCGAAGCAATCCAAGAACGTGGAAAGATTACTCCAACTTTTCACATATAACAAAACCGGTCACATCTTACGAATTGCACGAACGTTATCGATTATCTCCCGCGGAAAAATATGATTTACTTGTTGGTGATGCTGATTTCACTTTCTCCAAAAAAAATTGGCAGCAGGGCGAACGATATTATAACAACAGTGGCCACGTTGAACGCTGGATGGGATTGTGTCACGGATGGGCTCCCGCTGCTTATATGCTAGACCGACCAACAAAAACGCTCACGCTAAAAGATCCAGATAATCAGGACATTGTTTTTTACCCATCGGATATCAAAGCACTTGGTACTTCGTTATGGGCAGAAACCCGTTTCAATACAAAATTCATCGGAGGTCGTTGTAACATAAAAAATCCTGAAGAAAACGAAAATGGTCGAATTCTGGATCAGAACTGTTTTGATAACAATCCGGGAAGCTGGCATATATCGGTGCTGAACCAATTAGGAAAAAACCACCGTAGTTTAATTATGGATGCGACCTACGATTATCAAGTTTGGAATCAGCCGATCCTGAGCTACAAAATCACTTACTTTAACCCTGAAACCAATCAGATAATTAGCGATCCGAAAAATCAATTACTACCAATCAGCGATTATCAAAAAGATAAATTTTCTGAATTTCGAAGCCATGAAGCGACTCATATTATTGGCGTCAAAATGGATGTTCAGTATATGGTGGAAACATCGCCAACTCACAGAACTTCTGACACAGCTAACTATGATGGAATCAGTCGTGTGAGCTACCATTATGATCTCGAGCTGAATGAAAATGGAAAGATAATCGGTGGTGAATGGTACAACCAAGCTCACCCTGATTTTCTCTGGACTCCAGCGAAAAACGCCGTGGCTCAATCCTACTATGATGTCAATGACTCAAAATGGGATGTCACTCAGCCTATTCCTGTTGAGTGGCGCTCGCAGGCGAAACGCGCGTCATATTATTCACAACCCATGACAACATTAGTTAATCAGTTGTTCGCTCATTCATCTGCGGGCACACTCGGCGGCTCACTGGAAAAAAGTAATCTTTCAGGTGAAAAAGGCGAGTGGCGATATTATTCCGTTGATATTCCTGCCGGTACTGCCAACCTGACAGTAAAAATAAACGGCGGTAGCGGAGACGCTGATCTTTACGTCCGTAAAAATCAACAACCGACTGAAGGTAGTTATGATTGTCGTCCATGGATAAATGGAAATGTTGAGTCTTGCGAATTTAATCAACCCGAAACGACAACATGGCATATCGGCGTTAAGGCTTACTCTGATTATGAAAGCGTTAAGCTAAGAGCAACCTGGCAGTAAAAGTGCTAGAACGGTTTATTTAAAACTGACTAGTCACATTGCCGGGCCTGGTAGTTGAAGTTTTTAACTCGACTGCCAGGTCTTCTATTTTGGTTTATTTGTTGGTTTAAAAAACTAAAAATTAGTTCGCAACTCAGTGAGATTCGAGCTGATTTTTTCACGATAGAAAATACAAAATACTGTAAGCCCAACATTTATTTTTATATATGAAATTGAGATATAAAATAAGTTTACTGGCAGAGTGTTGAATAGCTGCTATATTTTCTTCGACAGATAATATAAATGGAAGGATATTATGAACAAATTACCACGCCTCAAAGCCGGACTGTTTATCGGCATCTGTATCCTACTGAGTGGCTGCGAAAAGCAAAGTCAACCTGAAAGTAAAACCCAAAGCCCGACAAAAAGTAAAATGGTTAATACCTGCACCGGCACTTACCCAAGTTACTGGCAAGATCCAGCCTTCCCGCAAATGTGGCAGGGACAACTAATTTCCGATGCTCCGCCAAAAGATTGGAAAGGCCCTATTTTTAAACTATCGGATAAGTACCCTCGTCAGCCTGTTGACGATAAAGCCAACCAGCCTTGGCGAACTTCAAAATTTGATCTCTTGTTTGATCCAAATATCGATAAAGTAACAAAAGATGCATTAGGTAAAGAGTATTCGTGGCTAGTGCTAAGTTACATCATGGCGGGTAATACCAACCGACCAGGGCAAACCGACTGGGACATTTGTGAAAATCCGATTCGCCCCTGGTTTCACATTCCTTTTCAAACTTACGATGCAATGAGCGGTCGAGAATTTACCCATGGATTAACTCGTGAGGCCCCGGTCACTTACTCTATCAAAGGGAGCGAGACACTCGATAAATCGACTATGTGGGCTGTTGGCGTTTACAATGCTACTGCCGCTTATACCCTGGGTGAAGTCTGGCAAACCGATGGAACCGCAAGAGTGCCGGTTTCAGATATGGCGTTTAAAGATGGGGCTGTGATAGGTAAACCTCTGTTTAATACTTCCAGCCCCGAAAAACTTCCGGTGCTGGCAAATATGCCGACCTGGAATGCCAATATTTCCGATCCTGCTTTTTGTAGTTGTACGCCTTCACCAGGCTCAAGCGAATGCACTTTGGTTGAAGAAAGCCAGCAATGCCCCCGTAGTACAACGAAGTGGGGCGACGTTCGACTGCTGCAGTTTGACTTTGCGGTAAAAGACAATCGCGCACCTGGCACTCAATGGGTTTACGGCACTTTTGTTGCCGATGGACAGCGTAAAGCTCACATTAAAGATCCCTGGCAACGAATTAGTTTGTTAGGCGTAATGTGGGGTAATGACACGCCACCGAAAGGCCAGCTGGCTTACAATTATCCTGAAGATCCACGCAAAAATGGCTTTGCTGAAGAAGTCATTGTTTGGGATACCGTCGACGAACTGAATCGATACGGTGGTAGCGATCCAACAAAGTGGATGGGACATTTGGGCTGTAACAATCGCCTGGATGGACCGGCAGACGATGCTAATAGTTCTTGCATGTCCTGCCACGGCAGCGCATCTGTTCCCGATGAAAATATTGTCACTCCGCCGTTATTATCTCAATTTTTATCACCACTAACATTCCAGTGTGTCACACCTGATGCCAACGATCCAAACAAAGGACACGATAGAAGCGGTCGACCTGCAACGGTTAATGATAAAATCAGCTTTGCTGCAATGGACTCCATTTATTTTGCAAATGTCCCCGCAGGAAAACCGTTTAACATGGTCACCGACAACACAGATGGACAGCCCACTAATGTGATGGGAGCCGGCGTGCCAAGTTATGCCCACTCAGCGCGAAAAGATTGGATTTCATTAGATTATTCTTTGCAAATGTCAATTTCACTGACCCAGTGGATGCAATGGCAGCAACACAAAAAAATTGCAGCACCCAAACGCGTACATGCCTTTGAAATAAGGCGTAACAAGAAACTAAAACCTTGAACAAAGCAAAGACTCCACTAACTAGCAGGAGTCTTTTTTATTATTCAAAGGTGCCTTAATTTTTTCCTAGAGGGAAATAGAATGAACATTCTTAAGCAATGTTTTATTTTTGGTTTGCTCACCTACGCTGTAGTCGCTTGTAGCAAAACTGCTGAAGAAAATAAGACTAGAACAGTTAAAAAAGGCTGCGAGTATAAACCGGTTAACCTCGATAAATATGGCTATAAGCCATTTGAAGAAGCGACGATTATCCGCTCGAAAAACGGCAAGTTGAGCACTACTTTGGAAGTCGCATTGACTGAAAGAAATATTGCCGGTTGTGATACGACTTTACGAAATTATAATGGAGAACTTGTTGGACCCACATTGCGATTAAATCCAGGTGATACGCTACTAATCAATCTGAAAAATAAATTAAAGAAAAACGATATTCCTCCACCTGACGATATTAATATTCCACATAACTTTAACGTGACTAACTTTCACAGCCATGGACTCCACGTTTCCCCTTCCGGCAATAGTGACAATGTGTTAATCGCAATAAATCCCGGTGTCAACTTCGATATCGAAATTTCGATTCCAGACAATCACCCTACCGGCACTTTTTGGTATCACGCTCATGTACATGGCTCCACTGCGCTACAGGTTTCAAGTGGAATGGGTGGCGCATTAATTATTGAAGATAGCGAGAGTGACAAAAGTCTGGACTCAGTTCCAGAAATCAAAGCAACAAAACAAAAAACATTAATGTTGCAACAAATCAGCTATGACGAACAGGGAGAAATAGAAAACTACGATTGCTTTGGTCCTGGAACAAAAACGAGTGAAGGATGTAATTGGAGTAAATCTAATCGTCATACAACAATCAACGGCCAATTCGTTCCGACCATGACAATTGAAGAAGGTGAAGTACAACGCTGGCGATTTATTCATGGCGGCGTTAGAGAAACTATTGATTTAGCAATATCCGGTAACAATGATAAAGCCTGGCCGCTTTATGAAATTGCAGTTGACGGTTTGTCACTCGGCTACATTAACCGCTGGGAAAGTATTGAAATGCAACCCGGTTATCGGAGCGATATTCTGGTTAAGGCGCCGCAACTAGAAAGTGGCTTTAAACAACAAACCTACTGGCTTTATGATAAGCCAACCTCGGCCGAGAATGCGTTAAGAGCGACAGATGAAGTACGTCAAGTACTCGCAAAAATTATCGTTGTTGCGGGCTCAAAAAATATGCCTTTGCCCTGTGAAAAATTTAATCAACGGGGTCAATGTCCACGCCTGGCAATCACTCGCCCTCATGAAGATGTAAAAGATAAAGAGCTAACCGGTAAAGCGCAATTTGTCACTTTCGATATCAGAAAAATGACCTGCCCGGAAGATCCAACAAAATCTTGTACTCCATGTGACACTGAAGACAAAACTTGCAAAACGCGCTTTATGATCAATAACCGCCCGTTTAATCCAGTCAACATCAGAAAATTAGAATTAGGTACAGCATCAGAATGGACGCTTAATTCTGTACTAGCTAATCATCCTTACCACATTCATGTTAATCCTTTTCAATACACCCGAAAAAATCCAGAGGATAAAGATGAAATTATCTGGCGAGATACCTTACTTGTCAGGCAAAACAATCCAGTAAAAATTCGCAGTCGTTATCAACGATATACCGGCCAGTTTGTGATCCATTGTCATATTCTTGATCATGAAGATCAGGGGATGATGCAAATTGTCGAAGTGGAATTGCCAGGTGGAGATGCTCATCACTAACTTAGCGAATTCAGATAAAACCCAAACGGACTGGCAACTAAAAGGTGCTTCTAGTCTGACAGTCACCATGAGCTTGCGAACTTCATTGGATGGTGCGTGTTGAGTTGAGAGGAATCGTACCGAATGATACAAAAAAGTGTAGCACTTAACCTTCTACTCGATTTAATTTCTCTCCCCCTAAAAAACTCTGAATATTATCGGCAACACCATCGATTAATCGCTGTTGCGCCTGCATGCTACCCCAGGCGATATGATGGGTAAGCGTTAAATTGGGAATATCATTTTTCAGCAGAGGATGATCAATCTCGGGAGGTTCGTTATCTAAAACGTCAATAATTGCGTGGGCAATATGCTTAGACTTTAATGAGGATACGAGAGCATCAGAATCAACGATCGGCCCACGGGCGGTATTGATAAAAATACTACCTCTTTTCATTTGATCGAATGTTTTTTGATTAAAAAGACTTTTGGTATCTTCTGTTAACGGGCAGTGCACAGATACTACGTCGGCAGTTGCCAACATTTCTTCAAATGCGATTCTGCCTGCACGAACATTAGTAGCGCCCGGCCTTTCCGAAATGACGATTTTCATAGCGAAAGCTTCTGCTAATTTTGCAACCGCCGCCCCTAAATTTCCAAATCCCAGGATACCGAGTGTTTTGCCTGAGAGTTCATTGATCGGCGCATCAATCTGGCAAAAAGTCTGACTTTGGTGCCAGGGTCTTCGTCGATTATTGCCGAGGTAGAATTCAACATTGTTTACCACATTTAGCAGGTAAGCAAATATGTGTTGTGCGACGGATTGAGTTGAATAACCTGACACATTGGTTACAGCAATGTTATGTTTTTTTGCTGCAATCAGATCGACATTATTGGTTCCTGTCGCTGTTACACAAATAAGTTTTAGATTGGGAAGTTGCGCTAAACAAGCTGCATCGAGTTCGACTTTGTTGGTTAAGACTATATCCGCAGATTTTGCTTTGTCGACTATTTCTGAGTTTGTTGTATGAGAGAAAAAAACCAGTTCATCAACAGCGTTATGTACGCAACTAAAATCAATACTTTTATCAATAGTGGCATAATCGAGAAAAACCGCTTTCATAACTTAGCTACCAATTTTTTTCTAATCGAATGAGTTTGTGGGGATTTACGATGACATGAACACGTTATCCGAAAAATACCTGATTCTATGAAATTTACACTCAGTTATCTAACAACAAGCCGCTTAGGAGCCAGCATTAACTCTTTGTCCACCTCAGCAATACCGATAAACTCATCATCTTCATTATAAACTCGAATATAGTCGCCTTGCTCCAGATCTGGATACACTACCGCCTGCCCTTGCAAAAAATAATGTTCGCTATCTGCATCTAGTACTGCTTCATCTAAATGCATTACAGAACTATCCATGGGCAAGAGATATTGATCCAGACTCACACCTTCATCTCTATCTGCTTCAAGCTGCTCCATAGTCACCATATCCTCAACCGGATAATCTGCAACAAAAGAACGATGCAGTTCGGTCACGTGGGCCCCACACTCCAAAACCTGACCAAGGTCATCAACAATGTTACGAATGTAAGTTCCTTTACTACATTCTATTTCTAATTCAACTTCATCTTCTTCAAATCGAAGTAGTTCAAGATGAAAGACTGAAATCTCACGAGCCTCCCGTTCAATTTCAATTCCCTGGCGAGCTAACTTATATAAAGGTTGACCTTTGTGCTTTAACGCGGAAAACATTGAAGGGACTTGCAAAATGTCACCACGAAATTGGTCAAGCGCTTTGAGTAGTTTCTTTTCAGAAACATTGGCTGGTTTTGTTTCGATTGTTTCGCCCGTCGAATCACAGCTATCTGTGCGTACACCTAACTTTGCGACTACGCGATAACCCTTATCAGATTCGAGTAAAAACTGGGAAAACTTTGTTGCTTCTCCAAAACAGATTGGAAGCATCCCGGTAGCGAGAGGGTCGAGTGCACCGGTATGTCCTGCCTTAGCAGCAAAAAAAAGTTGTTTGACTTGCTGCAAAGCTTTGTTTGAACTGATTCCTTGAGGTTTATTAAGTAGCAGTATGCCGTTAACTTTACGGCCTTTGGCGCGACGTCTGCCCATCGGTGCTCTCTTGAATTATGTATTTTTGAAACTAAATCTTCAGAACTATTCGCTTTCGCCTTCCGCGGCATCAGCATCAGAATCTTTGTCGCGAGCTTTTTTAATCAGTGCAGAAAGCTCACTGCCGCGCGCGATAGATTTATCGAACTCAAATTTTATTTGCGGAACAACCCTGAGCTTCATTCTCTTGCCGATTAGTCCACGAATAAAACCTGCAGCATTATTTAGCACATCCAGCGCTACTTTGATGGATTTTTTATCCTCATCAATTCCAAGGAAGGTGACAAAAACAGTTGAGTAGCAAAGGTCTCGCGAAACTTCAACGGCGGAAACAGTGACCATTCCCACACGAGGATCTTTAATTTCCATTTGAATGATTTGAGCCAGTTCCCGTTGTAACTGTTCGGAAACTCGATCGGTCCGATTAAATTCTCTAGCCATGACTACCTGATTATTTAACTAATGAGTGCTGCATTTATGCTAAGCACTAATTTTCTATCTCTAACTAAAATTATCAGTTTAATGACTGACAATCCGGGTTTAAGTAAAAGACAGGCAAATGCCTGTCTTTTTATGTTGCTTTTAATTACAGCTACCTGACAGTGATGCTAATTTACCTGAAAAACACTTGCCTGAACTGCTATTAGTTCGCCCGAACAAAAACTATAAAGTACGCGCAACTTCTACAATTTCAAATACTTCGATCTGGTCGCCGACCTTCACATCATTGTAATTCTTAACGCCGATACCACATTCCATACCGTTACGAACTTCATTGGCATCATCTTTAAATCGACGTAAAGACTCTAGCTCACCTTCGTAGATAACAACATTATCGCGTAATACGCGAATTGGATTGTTACGCTTCACGATGCCTTCAATAACCATACAACCGGCAATCGCACCGAGCTTAGGCGATTTGAACACATCACGAACTTCTGCCAGACCGATAATTTCTTGCTTCTTCTCCGGTGAAAGCATGCCTGACATCGCTGCTTTTACCTCATCAATTACATCATAAATAACACTGTAATAGCGTAAATCAACACCCTCGCGTTCGACAGCTTTTCTTGCAGTCGCATCGGCTCGAACATTAAAACCAACGACAATCGCATTTGAAGCCGACGCCAGCGTAATGTCAGTTTCAGTAATCGCACCAACGCCAGAAGAAATTACATTAACCTGAATTTCCTCAGTCGCTAATTCTAATAATGAACTTTGCAACGCTTCTGATGAACCTTGTACATCAGCTTTAACAATAACATTAAGCGCCAGCTTTTCGTCTGATCCCATGTTAGAAAACATGTTTTCTAGCTTAGACTTTTGCTGCTTGGCCATTTGTAAATCTTTATATTTACCTTGGCGGAAGTTAGCGACTTCCCTTGCCTTACGCTCATCAGGAACAACAGAAATTTCATCACCAGCTTCAGGAACACCAGACAATCCAAGCACTTCCACCGGAATCGACGGCCCGGCACTGTCAGTCGGTTTTCCATTTTCATCATTTAAAGCTCTTACACGACCGTAATGGAATCCAGCTAACAATATGTCACCCGGCTTTAATTCGCCAGATTGAACCAACACAGATGCAACAACACCGCGCCCCTTGTCTAATCGAGATTCAATAACAATCCCTTTCGCCGGACCTGCATTGATCGCTTTCAATTCTTGTAATTCCGCGACCAGGGAAATCGTTTCGAGTAAATCCTCAACTCCTTCACCAGTTTTTGCTGACACATGAACAAACGGGATATCTCCGCCCCAGTCCTCTGGAATCACGTCATGCTGAGACAATTCATTCTTAACTCTGTCTGGATCGGCTTCTTCTTTATCGATTTTATTCACAGCGACTATCATTTGAACGCCTGCAGCTTTTGAATGCTGAACCGCTTCAATGGTTTGAGGCATTACACCATCGTCAGCCGCAACCACAAGAATGACGATATCTGTGGCGTTAGCACCACGAGCACGCATTGCAGTAAATGCCGCGTGACCCGGTGTATCAAGGAAGGTAACCGAGCCTTTTCCAGTAGATACATTGTACGCACCAATATGCTGGGTAATTCCACCCGCTTCGCCATCAGCAACTTTACTTTCACGAATGTGGTCGAGCAATGAGGTTTTTCCGTGGTCTACATGTCCCATAATGGTAACAACGGGAGCTCGGCTCGTTTCTTCACCTTCGTTGACACTTGACTCTAATAAAGCCAGTTCTGCCGCATTTTCTGCCAACAGTACGACCTCGTAACCCATCTCTTCCGCAACTAGCTGCGCAGTTTCCTGGTCAATGGTCTGGTTAATGGTCGCCATACTACCAAGCCCCATCATGGCCTTAATAACCTCGGTAGCTTTTACAGACATTTTTTGCGCCAAATCGCCGACGGTAATCGACTCTGGAATAGACACAGGTTGTTTAGCAACACCTTTGGTCGGTTTTTGAAACTCATGTTTCATTGATTTTGGTGCTACCATTGGCCTTCTTTCTTCGGATAATTTTTTATCGTCTTTAAATTTACGGTGAACCGGACGTTTGAATTCAGACAACATATCTGCTGGAGTGTCTGAATCATCACGGGATTTCTTTTTCTTCTTACGTTTTTTCTTACGCGATTTATCTGCCAATGTATCGGCTGGAGGAGCGGCGGGAGGCACCGCACCTTTACGTATTGGTCTTTTGGTTTTCTTATCTTCTTCAGGCTCTACAACAAGCTCAAATTCTTCATTTTTTGCTTTTTCTTCCGCCTGCTTTTGGGTCTCAACCTCTGCTTGAGCTCGCGCTTCAACTTCAGCCTGCGCTCTCGCTTCTGCTTCGGCTCGGGCCATTGCTTCTGCTTGCGCTTTAGCTTTAGCTTCCTCCGCGGCAGCTTGCTGAGCTTTGAGATTTTCTTCTTGTAGCTCTGGCTCAACTGGTGTTTCTTCTACTACCTCAGGAACAACCAGTTCTTCTGAAGGACTCGATTCTTCAACATCAGCACGCTTAACGTAAGTTCGCTTCTTACGAACTTCAACATTAACCGTCTTAGACTTTCCGCCTGTTCCAGCCATTTTAAGCGAACTTTTTGTCGTTCTCTTAAGGGTAATTTTCTTGGGCCCCAAAGCAGCACTGGCAGATTCGCCATGACTCTTCTTCAGGTGCGCCAATAGTGTTTTCTTCTGTTCATCTGATACCGCATCGTTCGGCCCAGACAAGTCAACGCCGGCATCTTTCATTTGCTCTAGCAACTTATCTATCGGTGTTCCGACGATTTTTGCGAGTTTTTCTACTGTCACTTCAGACATAAATCCCCCCTAAGAACTAGGATGCTACTCAGCAAACCATGGCGCTCGAGCTGTCATAATTAATTGCGCAGCTCGTTCTTCATCTATTTCCGGAATATCAATTAATTCATCAACAGCTTGCTCTGCTAAATCTTCCATCGTAATAATTCCTTTGCTCGCCAATACAAATGCAAGGTGACGATCCATACCATCCATATTTAACAAATCTTCCGCAGGCTCAGAATCCTCAAGCTTTTCCTCAGACGCTATCGCTTTAGTTAGCAACGTGTCTTTGGCTCTGGCTTTTAGGGCCTCAATGAGTTCTTCATCAAAACCTTCAATATCGAGCATTTCAGACTGTGGCACATAAGCCACTTCTTCAACGGTGGTAAAACCTTCTTGAGCAAGTACTTCCGCTAATTCTTCATCAACATCAAGCTCTTTAATAAATAGCTCAATCAGTTCTTGATTTTCTTCTTTGCTCTTTGTGTCAGCTTCTTCTAACGTCATTACGTTTAAAGTCCAGCCGGTTAACTGACTGGCTAAACGAACGTTTTGACCATTCCGGCCTATCGCCTGTGCCAACTGATCTTCGGCGACGGCTATATCCATGGTATTTTTGTCTTCATCAACGATGATAGAAGCGACCTCTGCCGGAGCCATGGCGTTAATAACAAACTGAGCTGAATTATCATCAAATAGGACAATATCAATTCTCTCGCCTGCCAGCTCACCAGATACTGCCTGAACTCTAGAACCACGCATACCAACACAAGCCCCGACCGGGTCGATGCGCTTATCATTTGTTTTTACAGCGATTTTAGCCCGCGAACCAGGATCTCTAGCAGCCCCTTTTAGCTCAATCACTTCTTCAGCGATTTCAGGCACTTCGATGCGGAACAATTCGATAAGCATAGCCGCATTTGCACGGCTAACGAACAGCTGAGGCCCTCTCACTTCAGGTTTAATCGCATAAAGCAATCCGCGAACTCTATCACCGGCTCTGACGGCTTCTCGGGGCATCATTTCTTCTTTGGGGATTATTGCTTCGGCGTTATTTCCCAGGTCAAGAATAATAGAATCACGGTTAGTCTTTTTGACAACCCCCGTAACCAACTCACCAACTCTAGATTCAAACGCTTCAAGCACTTTTGCTCGCTCGGCTTCTCGAACTTTTTGCACAATAACCTGTTTGGCGGTTTGTGCAGCAATTCGTCCAAACGCAATCGACTCAATCTGTTCTTCAACATATCCGCCGACTTCGGCTTCAGGAGAATCATATTGTGCAGCTTCGAGTGTAATTTCGGCTAATGGATTTTCCAAAATTTGCTCTTCAGGATCAACAATCAGCCAACGGCGAAAAGTATCATAATCACCAGTTGTTCTGTCAATCGCCACACGAACTTCAATATCAATACCTTGCTTCTTTTTGGTTGCCGTTGCGATTGCAGCTTCTAACGCCTGAAATATAATTTCCTTATCGACATCTTTTTCGTTCGATACGGCGTCTACAACTAATAAAATTTCTTTATTACTCATAACTTTACAAGCCTCAATATAAAAACCTTAACCCTGCCTGTTAGTCAAACTCTGCAACCAGGTTGGCCTTGTCAACATCACTAAAATCTAAAATATAATTTTGATTATCTACACTTACAGTTAGCTGCTCTTTATCAACCTCAAGCAACTTACCCTTAAATTTTCTTCTACCGTCAACTCCGACATGACAACGTAAGTTAACAACACGACCGACAAACTGACTAAAATGCGCAAGCGTAAATAAAGGTCTCTCTAATCCCGGCGACGATACTTCTAAAGTATATTGACTGGAAATCGGATCTTCCACTTCCAAAATACCGCTCGCTTGATGACTTACGCTAGCACAATCATCAACATTTATTCCATTTTCGTGATCAATATAAATTCTAAGAACAGAATGTTTACCCTGGGAAATATATTCAATACCCAAAAACTCATAACCAAGCGCTTCTGCTGACGGGCGTAACATTTCTGTTAACTGATCTACTTTTGCCATAATTTCACTCGTGTTACTCTATTGCCATCAATACAGCAGTGTGGCATCTGAAGCTGCCTTAATTGTTGCAATCAGCTCACTTATTGTCCACTCTTATCTACTGGCACTTATGACCTAATCATTATTAAATGGCATAAATAAAAAATGGGCACATAAGGCCCATTCTTAAATACTTCTGGAAACCAACTTATCATACCTGAGTATAAGAGATGGCACCTTATGGTACTGTGTTGGAACCAGTTTTAACAAACCAGTTACCTTTGAGCCGATTGTTATCAAACCAACAGTTATTTAATTCCTGCGGATAAACAAACGATTTAAAACAAAATACTATTGTAGTCGAACAACTTTTGTTTGACCTACGAAAAAGCCCCATATAGGGGCTTCTTCGACTACAAGAATTTGGTAGCGGGGGCCGGATTCGAACCAACGACCTTCGGGTTATGAGCCCGACGAGCTACCAGACTGCTCCACCCCGCATCAATGTGGACGGAATTCTAACGAAAGCTCACAGCAATAACAAGTAATATTATCAATTCATTCAGAATTTTTCACCTGTTCCTATATTAATTGGTTAAATTACCAGCGGTTAGCAGCATTATCGCGCTAAATCAGGTATCCTCAAGGCAAAAGGAAGGTTCTTTTGTACCAGGTGAATTCATCTGGTATAAGACATAAGACACCAGAACATCAGGGCATTCGATTTGAATAAAATTTTATTATTCTTCCTGGCAAATCTAATCATTATTCCGTGCCTCAAATCAGAAAGCACAACCAGCTTAATTAAACAGACTGGGTTTCGACAGTACGCCACCGATCAGGGATTAAGTCATAATACGGTTACCCACTTTCTCCAGGATCGTAAGGGCTTCATGTGGATTTCAACCACCGCTGGTCTCAATCGGCTGGACGGTAATAAGATTGAGGCAATCCAGGGTCCTGATCAAATATTGTTCGGCAATTCTATCAATCATCTGATACAGGACTCAAAGGGTAAAATTTGGGCCAGCACCTATGGAGGTTTAATCCGCCTTGCTCACAACCAAGGTGACGGCCAAGTCTATCAACTACCTTCATTTGCATCAGAACCCGACCAGAAAAATTATACAATCGCGATTATTGAAGCAGAACCGGAAAAATTCTGGATTGTATCTTGGGAAGGAATCTACCAATTAAATACCAGAGACAAAGAAATTCACGCATTTCCTTCGATGAAAGAGCTGCTCAACAAGGGTATTTATATAAAGACAGCTTTTGAAGATAAAAACATTATCTGGCTGGGCACTACAAATGGCTTATATCAATTTAATAAACGTGATTCCTCATTACGCCAATATCCGCTGACAAAAAGTCTCAACCAGTCAGCAATCGACCAACTACTTAAAATTGACAATGAAAAAATGTTGCTGGTTTCAGGCCAAAACCTGTTTCGAATTAACTTGAAGGAGTCAGAGCAAGCGGCAGAGTTATTGATGACCGAACAATTAATTACCAGTATGGTGAAATTTGGGCAAAGTGTTTTTCTTTCATTCAAAGACAGGCTTTATCGATATGAAACCTATAGTGGAACTATCTCTCATTTGTTTTCACTTTCAGAAATACTACCTAAATACACTAACTACACCATTACAAAACTATTCCTGGATAAAAATCACAAGCTGTGGCTCGGCACCAACAGTCAAGGCGCTTATGTCTGGGATCCCCAAAGCTTACACTTCCAATCGATCTATACCTTAACTCAAAACCCCGAAATAAAGCTGAACGATAACAGCGTTTGGAGTTTTGTAGAGGAGTCTCCCGGAAACTTTTGGATCGGAACCGAGATGGGACTGAACTACCTATCGTCAAGTGAGGGCACATTAGAGTCACACCTCGCTCTTGATAAATATAACTTATCATCACAGCAAGCCCGTATATTTTTTATCCAAAAAGATGGAGATACTCTCTGGCTGGCAACCGCTAACGGATTAATAAAATACCAACCGAAAGAAAAAAAGCTGGAGGTGTATCGTCCCAAAAAGCTCTCACCAGATACCGACTTTTTTATTTACTCGATTGCGCTAACCGATCTAGGTGATATTTGGTTAGCAACACAACAAGGCGCGCTGAAGTTTAGCCCCAAAACTAAAAAGTTCGACTATGAAAACCAGCTAATGACGCCGGATAATATCGAAATATCAAGTTTTGTTCGCTATCAGGATAACCTGTTATGGTTCGGATTTAAAAGTAGTTTAATCTCATACGATTACCGACAAAAAATTCGCAAAGAAGTTTTCAAGGCAAGACATAAAAGCCGAAATGTCGATCTATTCCTGACGGACTTTTATCTTGATAAAGAGAAAAAGCAGCTCTGGACAGCATTTAGTGGAGAAGGAATTTACGTCACTGATCTAACGGCGACTGAGAATAATGTTATCAGGCATTTCAGCCCAAGAAATGGTTTTGTTGACAATGTTGTTTACTCGCTACTACCGGACAAAGACTATTTGTGGGCAACCACTCACTCAGGTCTGGCAAAAATAAATCTGCAAACTTTCAATTACCTTATGTTTGATTTTTACAATGGTTTACCGGGAAATGAATTTAACGAGGGAGCTAGCAGTAAAACAAGTTCCGGCGATTTAATGTTTGGCAGCACCAATGGAATTCTAATCATTGAACCTGATAAGCTTAGTTTACCTGATGAACGCATTTCGCCGCTAATAACGGCAGTTCAATTACGTGATAAAGTAATACTTTCCAGCGACATCGATTGGTCCGAACGAAATGTCATATTACCCAAACATGAAAATTTAATTACTTTTCATTTATCAGTACTAGATTATTTGACGCCGCAAAAATGGCAATATGAGTATTGGCTAACGGGAGTAGAGCAAACAAAACCTCAACTCGTTTCCGCCAGCGAACTAACGATTGGAGACTTATCTGCAGGAAACTACCAATTAAATGTTCGCGCAGTACTTCCGAACTATCAATATTTTTCTAAAATAGAAAGTATTCCCTTTTCTGTAGAAGCACCGCTATGGATGTCGGTCAAATTTCAAACTGCCGCCTACTTGCTATTAGCCATTTTAATTTTTTGGTACCTTTATCGACGAGGCAATGTTAAACGAACACTGGTCAACTTGTGCAAAGAATTACAGGAAAAAGAAAAGCGTTTAGAACTGGCTCTTTTAGATAAGCGCCGTGGTGTTTGGGACTGGCAAAGGAATAGCAGTAAGTCAAAAAATTCTACAATAACCATAACCATGACTGAGGACGATGAGATTGTAATGACTATGTCTAAATATGAGTCATACATTCATCATCAGGACGTAGATAATGTCAAGCAAGCATGGGAAAAATTCATTAACGGAAATGATAACGCCATCAAAATGGTTTATCGAGTCTTCTTCTTCGAAGAATGGGTTTGGACCAAACTATATGGGCGGGTTTACCAGAGAGATGAAGAAGGACGCCCAATCAGAGCCACAGGCACCTGGTTAGATATTAGCGAAGAAAAAAAAGCAGAAACGAAATTAAATTTATACAAACAAGCGGTTTATAGCACTCGTGATGTCATCATCATTGCCAACAGTAAACTCGACATAGCTGTCGTTAACAATGCTTACCATGTACAGACTGGTTTTGAGTCTTCCAGTTTAATCGGTAAAAATATTATCCGCGTAGCCAAAAGAATACTCTCAAAAGATGTCACTGAAAATCTTAGAGCACAGGTTCGACAAAAGAAATCCTGGCAAGGGGAAGCGACTATGCCAAGAAAGAATGGCACCAGCTACCCAATCAGTATTCGGGTCGATGTTATTGAAGGCGAATCAAAAGATTTTAATTATGTGATTGTCATTACTGATATTAGCTCCCTGACCAGTTCAACCAGCTCGCAATTGGGAGATGCTTACTATGACAATTTGACGGGACTACCTAATAAAATATTAACCAACGACCGATTGACCCACGCCATCGATCACGCAAATAACAACAAAGCCAAACTGGTGTTTGTTACAATTGCGATTGATCGTTTTGAGTTTTTATGTCAAACCCTTGGCCGCACTTCAATTCGAGAATTACTACTTAACACAAGTAACTGCATAATAAAACATCTGAATGAAGACGATACCCTTGCTCGATATGAAACCAATAAGTTTGTTATTATTTTAGAAGGTATTAATAAGTTTGAAGATACCGCGTTTAAAATTGAAAATATTTTAACTGAAATCGCCAAACAAAAACTCTCAACTTCAGCGTCGATAACAGCCAATGCAGGCGTTAGTTGCTTTCCTGTCGATGCGACAACCAATGAAAAATTAATCGAAAGCTCAATGCGAGCTTTAAAAAGTGCGCGGCAACAAGGCGCACAAATTGTCAGTTACATCAATCAGGATTTACAGAAAAAGACCAGCGAGCGTATAGCAATGAAGTATGCTTTATTGGAGGCGCTGGAAAATAATCAATTTTTCCTGGTTTATCAACCGAAAGTTGATTTAACTCGCAACCAAACTGTTGGCTTTGAAATTTTACTCCGCTGGCGCACCAATGAGGGAACAACAGTTTATCCTTCTCAATTTATCAATATTGCAGAGCAAACGGGGTTAATTGAACCCTTGACAGAGTGGTTAATTAATCAGTCATTTAGAATTCTCAGACAATGGAAAGCGGAAGGATTCAGCGTCGCCTTCGCGATTAATCTTATTCCCAGGTATTGTGCGAAAATAGCCTGTCCCGAACACCTGTTAAAAAAGCTACAAACCTTTAATCTAGAAGCAACTGATATTCATATTGAAATTAATGAAAAACATTTGAGATTACAAGATGAACACGATCTTCAGTTTTTGACTGAACTCGATAAAAATGGTTTCAAGGTCACACTGGATGATTTTGCTAGTGGCAAAACGCCATTAGCTAACCTCAATAAGCTGCCTATTCATGCGATCAAAATGCATCGCGATCTAACTCGAGGTATTGGTAAAAACCCGGATGACGAAGCACTAATTAAAACCATTGCCGATCTTGCTAACAACCTCAACTTCGTAGCAACAGCGAAAAGTATTGAAACGGAGCAACAATTAGAATTTTTGCAAAAATCAGGTTACCGCTATGGTCAGGGCTATTACTTCTCAGACCCATTAACGGAAAGCCACGCAAGGCAGTTTTTAATCAAGATGCAAAGCAAACTCTGATCGATCACGAGTCAGCTGTAAAGAAACTTGCCCAATGAATGACTGGTAATGAGTAACTAGTAATGAATAACTGGTAGCGCCTGAAATAAAAACTCAGTAGTAGATATTCAAAATAAAAATGTTATTCGCTTTCAGAAGGCAGTTGTCTTAAATTGACATCCCTTTGTGGGAATGGAATATTGATCCCTTGCTCATTGAATATGTCGTAAACAGCTTCATTTAAAATATCGCTCACCTGTCCTCTTAAAACAGGTTCAGCAACCCAGCATAACAACTCAAAATTGAGACTAGAGTCACCGAAAGTACGAAAACGAACTCTGGGTTCAGGGTCCTGTTCAACTTTAGGGGCTCTTTCTATTGCGGATAGCAATGCCTTTCTAACTTTTTTCACATCACTACCATAGGCTACGCCAACTTGAATTCGGATGCGAAATTTACTGTGTGGGCCAGCGGTTTCATTGATAACTTTAGTGTTCCCCATAATCGCGTTTGGAACGATAATTTCTACATCGTCTCGAGTGAGAATTCGCGTACTTCGAATCCCGATGTGCGTGACCATTCCACGCTCACCGCTATCTAAAACGATAAAGTCGCCAATTTTATATGGTGTGTCTGCCATAATAAAAACACCAGCAAATAAATTAGCCAGTGTATCTTTGGCCGCAAAGCTAAGCGCCAAACCGAGGATACCTGCAGAGGCCACCCACGCAGAAACATTAATATCCCAGGCAACTAATATTAAATAAAGCGCGGCACCATAAAAAATTATAACTGCCAGATTTTGGAATAACGGCAAGGTATGTCTTTGAACCATTTTAAATTTGGCATCATCTCGACTAAGATGCTTCAATACGAATTGAGAAAAGCTAACAACGCACCTTACCCAGAAGAAAACAGCAATGGTTGCTAAAACTGAACCAATAAACGGTAGCTGCTCTTCAAATAATTGAGAACGAATGGCGGCTAGGTGTATGCCAATTAATAGAATTGACATACTGACAGGTTTTTTTAGCACGCCAAACATATGATCATCGATTGGACTACTTGTTCTGCCGGCACCATGAATTTGAAGGCGATTAAGAATAGACTTCGCAATAACCGACGCAACTGCGCTAATCAGTACAATGAGCGATGCCTGCACTAACCGATCTTCTGAAATAATCGGTAGGTATTCCTGCATAATTTGCTGCAACCAGTCCACAGTTAATCTCCTTAGCTAATAAGTCCAAATGCGCTTAAGCAATACTGGTAAATACTGTCTGGCATAATTCCGAGCATAATCAATAACAAACAGTTAATACTGATGGCTATTTTTAGTGAACGGCTTGAGGTAATCGCAGGGCTTTCATTCGTTTCCGCAAAAAACATTTCTTTAATAACCTGCAAATAGTAAAACAACCCAACTACCGAAAAGGCAATGGCAATAATTGCTTCTAATACAAAGCCGTTAATAATTAAATGACGAAAAATTTCCAACTTGGGCCAAAACCCAATAAAAGGTGGTATTCCTGCCATAGAAACCATAACAACAGAAAACATCAAACCATACCATGGATGATATTTTCCAAGACCTTGTAAATCGGTAATCTGCTGGTATTCGTTTTTGTCGGTACTCATAAAAATAACAATACCAAAACCTGCCAGAGTCATAAGCGCATAAACAATGATGTAATACATCGCAGCTGAATAACTAGCATCAGTACCGGGAACCACACCCAGTAAAAAATAACCGACATGCGCAATTGCAGAGTAGGCCAACAGACGTTTTAAATTTCTTTGGGCCAACGCAATCACATTACCAAAAGCGACTGATAGCAACGCTACGATTAGAATCATTTCAGACCAGTCGCTAATAAATTGTCCAAATGCTTCAACCAATAACCTTATGAGCATACCGAAGGCAGCGATTTTGGGAACGCTAGCGATAAATGCGGTGATAGAACTTGGTGAGCCGTGATAAATATCAGGTAACCACATATGAAACGGAACCGCACCAAACTTGAACGCCAGCCCGATAACGATAAAGACTAAACCAAACTGGCTAATTAAATTAACCTGGTTAGTCGCATAATAATCACTCACACTACTGATAATGATGCTACCGGTTGCGCCATAAACCAGGGAGATTCCATACAGCAGAAAACCGGACGCTAACCCTCCCATCACAAAGTATTTTACCGCAGACTCAGAAGCTAACTTAGAATCCCGTTGTAACGCAATCAGGGCATACAGCGACAGTGATAATAGTTCCAATCCAAGGTAAATTGTTAGAAAGCTATTTCCCGACACCATAATCATCATACCGAGAACAGCAAACAAAGTGAGTAAATAATATTCACCACGCATCAAACTACGATGATTGATAAATGCACGAGCATAAAACAAGGCAATAAAAGTAATGGTGTAAATGGCAAGTTTAAGAACAACTGCTAACTGATCGGCAATCCAATGCCCGTTAAATGCAATTTCTTTGGGTGCATTTAAATCATTAAAACCCAACACAAACAAAACAAACAAACTCAATTGAGTCAATGTAAATGTCAGTTTCCTCTCTTTATCTCTTTGAAAAAGATCAACTATCATGATCACGCAGAGTGCAATCAATAAAAATATCTCTGAAGTGATTAGCGAAAAATTCATAGAGTCATTCATTAGGAACACATTCCTTCAGGCGATAACTTTGATACCAAATTACAATCAATTAAATGTTCAACACTGGGTTGCATAATCTCCAGCAGCGGTGCCGGGTACAAGCCAAACACCAGCACCATAATAGCTAGCACGATCATCACTATGTGCTCGCGTACCAACAGATCCTGAAGCGAGGCGACTTTGTCATTAGCAATTTCACCGAATATCACACGCTTATACATCCACAGTGTGTATGCAGCCGCTAAAATTAATGTTAGCCCCGCGACTGCAGCGATCCAGAAATTAACCTTCAGGCTGGCGATAATAACCAGAAACTCTCCAACAAAC
Source organism: Aliikangiella coralliicola (assembly GCF_007004725.1). Taxonomy (GTDB): domain Bacteria; phylum Pseudomonadota; class Gammaproteobacteria; order Enterobacterales; family Kangiellaceae; genus Aliikangiella; species Aliikangiella coralliicola. Next base: position 450,144 of record NZ_ML660163.1, read on the forward strand.
CCCGAAGTTCCAGGCAACCCTGCATTCGCCATAGCGAATAACATAAAAAACATGGCAAACCTCGGCATAGTGTTTACAACTCCACCGTAATCCGCAATTTCACGGCTATGAACGCGATCATATAAGACGCCGATACACAAAAATAACGCGCCAGAAATAAAACCATGAGAAATCATTTGTACCATTGCCCCCTGAATTCCCATGATTGCAGCATCCAGGTGCTTTCCTTCTACCAGCGAAAAACTGATAAATAAACCTAAAGAAACAAACCCCATATGGGCAATGGAAGAATAAGCAACCAACTTTTTCATGTCTTTTTGTGCGAGCGCGACCAAACCGATATAACCGATAGCAATCAACGAAAGCACTATCATAAAATTAGCCATTGCCATGGAAGCGTCTGGCACTATCGGCAGCATGAAGCGGACAAAACCATAGGTGCCCATTTTCAGCATGATTGCCGCTAATATGACAGAGCCACCAGTGGGCGCTTGAACGTGAGCATCTGGTAACCAGGTATGTACCGGCCACATAGGAACCTTGACAGCGAAAGCGATTAGAAATGCAAAAAACAATAATTTTTGCGTATCAAGATCGATGACCAGTTGGTGCATCGAAAAAATATCAAAACTTGCTGCTTGTTTGCCAAGATAAATCAAAGCAATAAGTAAAAAAACGGATCCTAAAAAGGTATACAGGAAAAACTTTAGCGTGGCATAGATTCTGTTTGGTCCTCCCCAAATTCCGATTATCAGGAACATAGGAACTAGCATGGCTTCCCAAAAGACATAAAACAAAATTGAATCTGTCGCTGCGAAAACACCATTCATCAACCCGCCCATAATTAAAAAACCGGCGAGGTAGTGCGACATCCTAAACTTAATGTTGTTCCAACTTGCAATAACGACTATCAGTGTCATCAATGAAGTGAGCACAATTAATGGAAATGAAAATCCATCAACACCGAGAGAATAACGAATGTCTAAACTTTCTATCCAGCTTCTGTCTTCGGTGAATTGAATAAAGTAGCGGCTGCTATCAAATACTGAAAGCGCCCATACACTTAAAACAAAAGTGGCTAACGCGGTAATCAAAGAGAGCCACTGGGTGACATTTTTATGTTTCTGTCCCGGTCCAAATAATACGAGCAATCCACCGGAAACTGGTAGCCAGATCAATAAGCTTAATATGGGTAGTTTTTCAATCATTCTTTTAATTAAACCCTTAAACCTTTTATTAACTTCCGTTCGCCATGGGAAATATTATTTTGCGTTAGACAAGCAGAAGCTTAACTCAACACTTCATCCCAACTCTGAACTCCTATGTTGAGTTGTACCGTAAAAGCACGAAACTAACTCAACCTACAAACTTATCATTTATGGCTTATGACTTATTATTTACTACATTATTTACTACTTACTAAAGCTTGTTTATCCCGCTAACGCTCGCCAATAAATCCACGCCAAAAATGCGAGTAAACCAACAACCATGACTAACACATAGTGATATAAATAGCCGCTTTGAATTTTTCTCACCTGACCCGATATTGCCGCGACAGTTTTTGCACTACCATTAACCAACCAGCCATCGATCAAACCAGCATCAATCCATTTCCAGAAACGTGTTCCCAGTCCGACACCACCGGCAGAAATATAATCTATATACACCTTGTCAAAATAATAATGGTTGGTGAGAACCTTGTTTACAACGCCAAGTTTTTGACTGAGCATTTCTCTCCAGGCAGGTTTAACAACGGTAAAAATATACGCTGTTAAAACACCGAACACTGCAAACCAGAATGGCAATGTGAAAAAGGCGTGTAATCCTAAAGCAAAGGGCTTCTGGTATTCTTCAACCATTGGTGCAATCACGTCATGATTTTCCGCTACGCTAATCGCCGTTCCAAAAAACTCGCCCGACATAATGGGCGCAGCAATCCACCAACTAATCATCAGTGACGGAATAGCTAACAGCACCAAAGGAATCCACACAACCGCGGGTGATTCTTTTAGATGCGATTTGCAATGTTCATCCATCCGTTCTTTGGTGTGGAACACCAGGAAGAACATTCTGAAGGAATACAAGGCGGTAAAAAACACGCCAATCAACACTGCATAATAAGCGTAATCCGCTGCTGCAAGTTGCGAGTTTTGTGCCGCTAAAATAATGGCTTCCTTGGAATAAAAACCTGAGAAAAAGGGTGTACCTATTAACGCTAATGAACCAATCAAACAGGTGGTATAAGTGATCGGCATATATTTTCTTAAATTCCCCATCTTTCGAATATCCTGCTCGTGATGCATCGCGATAATTACCGAACCTGCTCCGAGGAATAACAGTGCTTTGAAAAATGCATGGGTTGCCAAGTGAAATATGGCAACAGAATATGCAGAAGCCCCTAAAGCAACGACCATGTAACCTAGCTGAGATAACGTCGAATAGGCCACCACTCTTTTGATATCGTTTTGCACCACTCCAAGAAATCCCATAAATAATGCAGTGGTTGCGCCAATCACTAAAATAACATTTAACGCGACTTCAGAGAGTTCGAATATCGGTGACATTCGCGCCACCATAAAAACGCCTGCAGTCACCATTGTTGCCGCATGAATTAATGCAGAAATAGGCGTTGGGCCTTCCATGGAGTCTGGTAACCAAACATGCAAAGGTACTTGCGCAGATTTTCCCATCGCGCCGATAAATAAACCGATGCACACGAAAGTAATACCGGACCAGAAAGTTTCGTCAGTAATTGGTATTTGGACATCGGTAAAACCTTGCTTTATCTGTTCAAATACCGGGGCATAATCTAAGGTGCCAAATATCATGTAGACACCGGCAATCCCGAGCAAGAAGCCAAAGTCACCGACTCTATTAACTAAAAAGGCTTTCAAGTTAGCAAATATTGCCGTCGGCTTTTTGTACCAAAACCCGATTAACAAATACGAAACCAGACCTACAGCTTCCCAACCAAAAAATAATTGAAGGAAATTATTCGCCATCACTAAAACCAGCATCGCGAATGTAAATAACGAAATATAAGAGAAAAAGCGTTGATATCCCGGATCTTCTTTCATATACCCGATGGTATACACATGAACCATCAGTGATACAAAAGTCACCACCGCCATCATGGTTGCGGTCAGTGAATCAATTAAAAATCCGACTTGTAAATTAAGGCTGCCTATTTGCGCCCAGGTGTACAATGTTAAGTTCAAGGGTTCACTATCACCGATGACATAACCGAGCGCTGTATTAATAGACAAGGCACAAGACACACCAACTGCAGCAATGGTCAGGCGATGTGCCCAGTTTCGACCGATAAATTGACCACCTAATCCCACAATAATTGCTGCAGCAAGTGGTAGAAGAACGATAGCGAGCAGTATATCTTGCATAGTATTAAACCTTGGCTATCCTTTTAGTTGATTAAGTTGTTCAACATCAATAGTGGCTCTATTGCGAAATAATACGACAATAATTGCCAATCCTATCGCGGCTTCAGCGGCAGCTACTGTGAGAATAAAAAATACAAAAACCTGCCCCGCGGTATCCTCAAGAAAATGAGAAAAAGCGATAAAGTTAGTATTCACTGCTAGTAACATCAATTCGATACACATTAACAACGTAATTACGTTTTTACGGTTGATGATAATACCCGCGACACTAATGGCGAACAAAATGGCGCTTAATAATAAATAATCGGATAAACCTATCATTCCTCAGCTTCCTCATTACTCTCAGACTTTGGAGCGGTTTTGACGGCATCCATTTTCAATACCTTCAGACGGTTTTTCTTATTCGCCGCGAGCTGTTTACTAATAACCTGCGCCTTACGACTGCGACGCCCGCGGAAAGTTAGCGCGATAGCGGCGATAATAGCCACCAGTAAAATTACCGCAGCAATTTCAAAGGCGAGAACATAATCGGTGTAAAGCACTCGGCCCAATTCTTTAATATTGGAATAATCTTCTGGTTTTGGTGCGGGAGACGCGTAAGCTTCTCCAGAAAAATCGCCATGGGTAATAAAGCTGTATAAAATTGCAAAAAAACCAAGTGCAATTATCAAAGCGAGCGGCAACTTTTTCACAAATCCTTGTCTGAGTGCTGCATAGTCAACATCTAACATCATCACCACAAATAGCAACAGCACCATCACCGCGCCGACATAGACAACAATCAAACTAACCGCTAAAAATTCAGCTTCCAGCAACATCCAGATTCCAGAGGCCGAAGCAAAAGCCAGTACTAAAAATAGTGCTGCTTTTACCGAATGTTTGCTACTAATGACCATCAATGCAGCAAAGATAAGCCAGGCAGCAAAACTGTAAAAAACAATAACTTGAAAACTCATTAACTAGTCTCTAATTGTGTTGTTTCTCCCCCCTCTCATTAGGAGAGTAAGGAAATCGAATAACTCAAAATCTGTAGTGATTCATTTTTCTTATCTAATCGTCTTTCTATCATCGATATTTAGCGTCGGCCTCACGATCAGCTGCAATCTGTTCCTCGTTAAGTCTGCCAACTTCCAGCAACATTTCTTTTGTCATGATATGTTCGCCACGATTTTCAAAGTGGTAATCAAAAATTCTGGTTTCCACAATGGAATCTACTGGACAGGACTCCTCGCAAAAACCACAAAAAATACATTTAAATAAATCAATTTCATATTTTGTGGTTCGACGCGAACCATCTTTTTCTCTTGGGCCCGCTTCAATCGTAATCGCAGAGGCGGGGCAAACAGCCTCGCATAATTTACAAGCAATACATCGTTCCTCACCATTGGGATAAGAACGAAGCGCATGCAATCCTCTAAACCTGGGAGACTGAGGTGTTCTCTCTTCAGGAAACTGTACGGTTACTTTTCGCCGAAACATATTTGCCCAGGTCACTCGTAACCCCTTGAGCAACTCAACCAACAAAAAGCTATTGAGAAACTGTTTAACGGTTTTCATCAGAATTTTCCATTGTCACTGTTTTCTATCATCAAAACTTTCACTGGTAATCTTCACCTGAAAAATCATTATTAATTAAAAGGCCACACGTTGGACTTTATCCAGATCGCAACAACTGGTAACCAAACGAGCGTAACCGGGATAAATACTTTCCAACCCAAGCGCATAATCTGATCGTATCGAAACCGAGGAAACGTCGCTCGGATCCAAAGTAAGCCAAATAAGAAAATAGATGCTTTTATCAATAACCAGATAGTCCCGGGTATCCATGCGGTCATCTCATCCAGCATGCCGTAGCCTTCAAATGGCGATAACCAACCACCAAAAAAGAGCAAGGCAGTCAGAAACGAAATCAAAATCATATTGGCATATTCAGCGAGGAAAAATAACGAAAAGGCCATACCGCCATATTCAACATGAAACCCCGCAACGATTTCTGATTCGCCTTCGGCCATATCGAACGGTGCACGATTAGTTTCAGCGACACCTGATATCCAATAAACCACTAAAAGCGGGAATAACGGAATCCAGAACCATTGGAAAATTCCTCCTGACTGCGAAAGGACAATTTCTCCAAGGTTCATGCTTTGCGAACACATCAATACACCAACCAACGCAAATCCCATGGCTAATTCATAAGAAACAATTTGTGCAGCGCTTCGCATTGCGCCTAAAAATGCATATTTTGAATTCGATGCCCAACCGGCGATGATGACGCCGTAAACACCAATTGAAGTCATTGCCAAAATATAAAGCAGTCCGGCATTCACGTCGGCCAGAACAACACCAGCGTCAAACGGAACAACAGCCCAAGCCGCAAACGATGGGCCAATAAAAAGAATCGGTGCCATCACAAACAAAGTTTTACTCGCACCGCGCGGCACCACAATTTCTTTCATGATCAACTTAACGGTATCAGCGATTGGTTGCAGCCAACCTTTTGGGCCAACTCTGTTCGGGCCTAAGCGGAGTTGCATATAACCAATAATCTTTCGTTCTGCATAAGTCGTGTAAGCAACAGCTAAAATTAGCGGGATTAAAATCGCTACAATTTTCAGCAAGATCCAGAACGCCGTCTCTGCCCAGACCATCAAATCGCTAAACATAAATTCAGATTCCGTCATATGGTTTTTACTCTCGAAATACTGATAGGATGCGTTGAAGCTTTGGGTGTCTGTTGAAGCGCTTTAGCCCTTCTTACCATGGGGTCGACCATGTACAAACCTAAACACTCGCGGCTGGCCTCTTGTTCACTGACTTGCATAAGTGGTGGTGGCACTTTTCTAGCAACGCGTATATCCCCTACGGCTTCAAACTTTTCGTGCAATTCATCAATGACTTGCTTTGACGACTCATAATCAAACCCGCTCAGTTCAAATAAGTTGGCCAAAACACGCAGCACTTTCCAACCAGGACGCGCATCTCCCGGCGCCGAAACAGACGCAGCAAAAGATTGCCACTTTCCTTCCACATTAATGTAAGTTCCTGAGGTTTCGTAGCATCCAGCGATCGGTAACATAATATCGGCATACTCTGGCACCCGACCGTCAGCAAATGGCGTTAACGCTATGACACACTCAGCATTTTGTAAATTCTGCAGCGCTTGTTTAGACCAGACACTTTCCACATCAGGTTCACAATTAATCAGGAAATAGCTTTTTAAACCCGAGGTCAGCATTTGTTTTGCATTTTTTCCAGGTTCAGATTTACCTCCGGCAGCCGACTGCATAGGCACTGCGCCCGCAATTTTGTTGCCTGCTGCGTTGCATCCTAAAGTCATGTATCCCCAATCAGACTGAGTGACACTGGCCAAAGATTCTGCCAGCCAATTAATAATTTCTGCTTGTGGGTGTTCTTGAACATAAACCCCCATTAAAATGCAAGATGCTTCGTTATCAACCAGGTTTTTTGCAATCTGTTGATGAGTGTCGTTGGCTTCAATTCCGTTTAGCCACTCTTTGGCCTCAGCACTCAACACATCAGGATTTATTGCGTCCGCCGCCACCAAAACCGCAGCAAATTCTTGTGCGAGCATCTTGGCCTCAGGCTGTAACTCCTGGGTCAGTCGAAAGTTATATTCGCCATCAAAAGGATTGATCGCCATCACTTTCCCAAAACCAGTGGACTTTCTAACTCTGAGAGAAGTGAGTGGTTGCTCATGACGCAAGTCTGCGGCAATTAACAATGTGGCATCCATGTGATCGATTTTTTCCATCGGGAAATTAAATCCCGACCTAACGCTCCCACGACCATCTCCTGAAAAGTCTCGCCGTCGAACTCGAAAATCGATGTTATTACAGCCAACACCGCGAATAAATTTTTGTGCCAGGTAACTTTCTTCGGTAGTAATATTATTACCAACCAGAACGCCGAAATCTTCGCCGTTCGAAGCCCCGATGATTCGTTTCATTTCGCTCACAACGGCGTTGAGCGCAGTTTCCCACTCGGTGTCTTGCCATTCACCATTTTGTTTTATCCGCGGCTTTAACAGGCGTTCGCTGTCCGTGAGTGCCTGGTAAGAAAAACGATCTCGATCGGAAAGCCATACTTCGTTGATTGATTCATTTTCTCTCGGTACAACCCGAATAATCTCACGCCCACGATGATGAACATAAACATTCGATCCTAAACAATCATGAGCCGCAATTGACGCTGACTGTCTCAATTCCCAGGCGCGGGCTTTGAACAATGAAGGTTTGGCGGTTAGCGCTCCTACGGGACAAAGATCGATAATGTTGGCGGAAACTTCTGACTCGATAGCCCCCTCAATATAGGTGCCAATCTCAACATGTTCCCCACGACCAGTAGCACCCATTTCACGAATGCCGACCACTTCCTGTCCAAATCGAACACAACGAGTGCAATGAATGCACCGAGTCATATCCGTGGCTATTAACGGCCCGAGATTTTTATCTTCAACAACTCTTTTGCCTTCGGTAAAACGGCTGATATCTTCACCATAACCAACCGATAAATCTTGTAACTCACATTCCCCACCTTGATCGCAAACAGGACAATCAAGCGGATGATTAATTAATAAAAACTCCATCACTGACTTTTGTGCATCAATAGCCTTTGGCGTCTTAGTTTGAATAATCATTCCCTCAGCCACCGGCGTAGCACAAGCAGGCACGGCTTTAGGTATATTACTAACATCAACCATACACATACGACAATTAGCAGCGACAGACAGTTTTTTGTGGTAACAAAAACGTGGAATATCAATTCCAACTTTATCCGCAACCTCAATAATCATTGAGCCCACTTCGGCTTCTAACTTATTGCCATCGATTTCCAGATGCACTTTACCCATAGTGTTCGACTTTTTGTATACCGTTAGGTTGTTTATCGTTAAACTGTTTTTTGGTTAACTGGCTTTCCGTCTACCATTCATAAAAGACAATTACATATTCGCGCATGACAAATTAAGCTTCAACCATGCTCCGTTTATGTTCAATCATATATTCAAATTCATGCCGGTAATGCTTTAAAAAACCCTGGATTGGCATTGCCGCGGCATCGCCTAATGCACAAATAGTACGGCCCATAATATTTCCAGCCACTCGATCCAGATTATCAATATCCTCTGCTCTTCCCTCGCCTTTTAATATGCGATGGATCACTCGAGACATCCAGCCAGTTCCTTCACGGCATGGAGAACATTGACCACAAGATTCTTCATAATAAAAGTGAGCCGTTACCGCAGCCAATTGAACAATGCAGGTGGTTTCATCAAGCACCATAACCGCCCCCGACCCCAACATCGAACCGGCTTTACCAATCGAATCATAATCCATGGTCAATTCCATCATCACTTCCGCCGGCAAAATTGGCGATGAGGAACCACCCGGAATAACGGCTTTTAACTTTTTACCACCTAAAACTCCCCCTGCCATTTCTAACAAATCGGCAAATGGTAATCCCATGTTAACTTCAAAATTGCCCGGGTTATTAACGTGTCCTGATACAGAGAAAATTTTTGTTCCGCCATTATTCGGTTTTCCGAGATCGAGAAACCATTGCCCGCCGTGTTGCAAAATGGCCGGTACAGATGCATAACTTTCAGTGTTATTAACATTAGTGGGGCGACCAAAAACACCATAGTTTGCTGGGAAGGGCGGTTTAAATCGAGGTTGTCCTTTTTTACCTTCAAGCGATTCAATCAGGGCAGTTTCTTCACCACAAATATAGGCACCTGCGCCCATATGATTGTGTAGCTCAAAATTAATATCGGACCCTAAAATATTTTCTCCCAGGTACTGCTTTTCTTTTGCTTCCGCGATTGCCGCTTCCATTCTCTCAAAGGGCTCGTAAAACTCGCCGCGCATATAGTTGTAACCGACAGTGGCGTTCATCACATAGCCAGCGATAATCATACCTTCGATTAATTGATGCGGGTTATAACGCAGAATATCTCTATCCTTAAATGTCCCAGGCTCTCCTTCATCGGAATTACAAACAACATATTTTTGACCCGGCATATTGCGCGGCATAAAACTCCACTTCAAGCCAGTCGGAAAGCCCGCACCACCGCGACCTCGCAAAGCCGAAAGCTTTAGTTCATCAATGATAGTGTCGTGACAAAGATCGCCGGCAGCAATACGTTTTAACATACTATAGCCACCGACGCTTTCATAAGCTTCTAGTGACCAGGGAGTATCCAGGTGGAGCGTTCTAAAACAAACTTCATTGGTCATGTTTAGTCCTGCGCCTCCCCGGAAAATTCGTTGCTGGAATCAGCGTCGTTTTCATGTTGCTTGCTTGAACTATTTTGTGTTAATTCCACCGCCGCAATATCAGAAAGGATTTGATCGATTTTTTCTTCAGTTAAATTCTCATGATAAACTTTGTCAACTTCAAGCATCGGAGCCCCGCCACAAGCTGCCATACACTCAACGGTTTTGATCGTATAAAGTCCATCTTCTGTGGTTTCACCAACTTTAATATTGAGCCGATTTTGTAAGTGTTCAATAACCTTGTCAGCGCCGCGCAGCGAGCATGAAATATTGTTGCAAACCGAAATAACGTGCCTACCCACTTTATCTAAATGGAACATCGAATAAAAAGTTGCGACTTCGTAAACTGCAACATGAGGAACGTCCAGATATTCTGCAACCGCCTGCATCATTTCTTCAGTTAGATAGTTTCCATTGTGATCTTGCACCACTTTCAACGCAGCGATAATTGGTGGGCGTTTACGCTCCGGTGGATATTTTTTTATCCAGTTATCAATTGCCGTAATTTCTTCTGCCGGAATTAATTTTTTGAGGTGGCGAGTCTGGTCGTAATTAAAGTCAGTCATTAGCGATCGATCTCCCCAAAAACAATATCCATAGTACCAATAATCGCCACCACATCAGCCAGCATATGCCCTTTAGTTAATTCATCCATCGCTGAAATATGAGCAAACCCAGGCGCTCTTATTTTCAGTCGATAAGGTTTATTCGCTCCATCTGAAAGAAGATAAATACCAAATTCTCCTTTGGGGTGTTCAACCGATGCATAGGCTTCGCCTTCAGGCACACAGTAGCCTTCAGTAAATAATTTAAAATGATGAATTAACGATTCCATATCATTCTTAACATCGGCGCGTTTGGGCGGCGCGATTTTGTGATCATCGATCATGACCGGGCCAGGATTGTTTTGCAGCCACTCAATGCACTGACGAATAATCTTGTTTGATTGACGCATTTCTTCAACACGAACCAGGTAACGGTCGTAGCTATCGCCATTTCTGCCAACTGGAATATCAAAATCCAGGTCGGCATACACTTCATAAGGCTGCATTTTTCTCAAATCCCAGGCGACTCCCGATCCTCTCAGCATTGGCCCGGTGAGTCCCAGTTGAAAAGCTCGCTCAGGAGATACAACACCAATACCAACCAGGCGTTGTTTCCAGATTCTATTTTCTGTCAGCAATGACTCATACTCGTCAACACTAGCATCAAAATTCTCACTAAAGTCCCACAAAAAATCCAACAACGAGCCCTGTCGGTTCGCGTTTAATTCTTTTAACTTTTTTTCATTGCGCCAGGGAGATTTTTCATACTGAGGCATAACTTCGGGTAAGTCACGATAAACGCCACCCGGACGATAATAAGTCGCATGCATGCGTGTGCCGGAAACGGCTTCGTAAGCATCCATCAAGGGTTCGCGATCTCGAAAGCAGTACAGGAACATGGTCATCGCGCCAACATCTAAACCATGTGCGCCCAACCACATCAAATGATTGAGTATACGAGTAACCTCGGCAAACAAGACTCTGATATATTGCGCACGTTTCGGCACTTCAACGCCTAACAATTTTTCTATTGCCAGAACGTAAGCGTGTTCATTACACATCATTGACACATAATCGAGACGGTCCATATAACCAATGCTGTGGTTATAGGGTTTGATTTCGGCCAATTTCTCAGTGGCGCGATGTAATAACCCGATATGAGGATCAGCGCGCTCGATGGTTTCGCCATCCATTTCGAGAATCATCCGCAAGACACCATGCGCGGCAGGATGTTGAGGCCCAAAGTTTAATGTGTAATGTTCAATTTCAGCCATATTTTAATTCTATATTTTCTTAGGGTCTGTTTTAAAACACGCTTTTATTAATACACGCTCAGATTTTTATCATTTTATTTTTTCTGTGGTAAGCCGCCAATTCCTGGCCTTAGTTTTTGCTCAGCCTAACGCATACCGAAGTTAGCGGCTTTGACAAATTTTTCTTAATTAAGAATAAAGTTTGAGTAACTAATTTACCGGTCCAGTTGTTTCCTTACGAATAACTTTTGGCACAGAAACTCTTTCTTCTATTGTTACTGGTTCATAAATACATTGTTTTTGTTCTTCGTCGTATCGCATTTCCAATTCACCGATAACTGGAAAATCTTTTCGAAATGGGTGACCGATAAAACCATAGTCTGTCAAAATTCTTCTTAAGTCGGGGTGCCCTTCAAACAGGATGCCGAACAAGTCAAATGCTTCGCGCTCAAACCAGTTTGCGCCGTTCCAAATTTCGACAACACTCGGAATCATCATATCTTCTTCAACAAATACACGAACTCTAATGCGGTGATTCAAAGTGACTGATAGTAAGTGATAAACCACCGCATAACGTGGTTTATCCCAGGTCTGCGAAGGCTGGATAGATTCTCTTCCACGTTCAAATCCGCTGCTTGTTGCTTCGCTGGTTGACCATTCGTCCTGGCCATAGGTAAGGTAATCGACTCCACAAAGATCAATGAGTTGTTCAAACTGGAAATCATCGTGATCGCTTAATGTAGATAAAACCAACAACAAATTTTCTTTACTGACTTCAACAGTGATTTCATCAAGATATTGCCTGGTTGAAAGAACTTTATCCTCTAGATGCTTTTCAACCGCTTGTAATAATTTTTCGGTCATTTGAGGTTCCCTAAACCTGTCGCGCAATCGTATTGGTACGTTTAATTTTGTTCTGAAGTTGAATGACGCCGTAAATCAGCGCTTCAGCAGTTGGCGGGCAGCCAGGGACATAAATATCAACGGGAACGACCCGATCACATCCTCTGACAACTGCATAAGAATAGTGGTAATAACCGCCACCGTTAGCACAGGACCCCATAGAAATAACCCATTTAGGTTCTGGCATCTGATCATAAACTCGCCTTAATGCCGGTGCCATTTTATTGGTGAGTGTGCCGGCCACAATCATTACGTCCGATTGACGAGGACTCGGTCTGAAAACAACGCCAAAACGGTCAAAATCATAGCGAGAGGCACCTGCCTGCATCATTTCAACCGCGCAACAAGCCAGACCGAAAGTCATTGGCCACATAGAGCCGGTTCTCGCCCAGTTGACTAATGTGTCAACGCTTGTAACCAGATAGCCTTTGCCGGCCTGCTGTGGTTGCGCGCCCGGCGCTTCCGTTGGAAGTTTGATGTTAGACGATTCGATATTATCTCGCTTTTGGGTTTGCGCATTTTGACCATTCATCGTGATAGTGCTTTCTACTCCCATTCTAACGCCCCTTTTTTCCATTCATAAATAAAACCGACAACCAGCAAGCCAAGAAATACGCCCATAGCGCCAATGGCAAACCAACTCAGTTCTTGGAAAACAACCCCCCAGGGAAACAGGAAAGCGACTTCAAGGTCGAAAATAATAAATAGGATAGCAACCAGATAAAAACGAACGTCAAACTTGTGACGTGCATCTTCAAAAGCATCGAAACCGCATTCAAACGGAAGTAGCTTGTCTTCAACGTCTTTTCGTGGAGCGGCGAAGAAACCTACCAGCTCCAGAAACGTACCAAAGCCCAGCCCGATCACAATGAATACAAGTATAGGTAAATAGTTCTCTAACATTCCCCTTCCCAGATTCTCTTATCGCTATGCCTTTTTAAAAGACTTTCTAAAAAATAGCAAGCCGTCCCAGTGATATAAGTCAAGATTACAGCGAATAACGGGTTAACTTATCTCAACCTAACATAAATCAATCAGAAACAGTTGATTTTATTCAACTTTTATTAACTATTGTTCTTTAACTTGTGTCTTTTAAGTATACTCTGTTTAATTGATTTGTGATTATAAAAGTGATTTTTTCTTATGATTTTTTTTACTTTGGACATCCACGGAATATTGCACTGCAAACTAGAGCTGAATCAATATAAAATGACATTAGGAAAATCGAGAGATTTTGGTGGCTGATTAGGCGCTCATTGCAGCGCATAGTCATCTATGGGCAAAATGAGCAACGACATCAGACATCAAAATAGCCGATTTTATACTGTCATTTTATATTGATTCAGCTCTATAAGCGGTCCCACAGCGACAATTGGCTCAGGCACCTTATTACAATCGATAGTCTTATCAGCGACGAAATCCCCCCTATTAAAAGAGTGGCTTCCTGATTTTAGAGACGAGATAAACGGCGTTGCAAACGGCAAATATTGGGAAGAATCTATAGCTTTAACTTATAGCTATCACGAACCCTTAGTTTTTCGATACCAGACTGATAAAACAATAAAAACGCTGGAAATCGCCAACAGGGTATAAACTCCAGCAAGCCCCCAACGTCGATAATAAGTAGCAAAATTAGTCATGGGAACCGACATGCGTAGGCTACTCTGTTGATACCGAGGAAGCTGCTTTATTAATGTTCCCCTGGCATCAACAACTGCGGTAATGCCATCATTGGTAGAACGAACCAGGGGGATCCCCAATTCAAGCGACCGCATTCTGGCCATCTGCATATGCTGATAGGGTCCCAGTGATTCTCCAAACCATGCTTCATTGCTAACCGTCACGATAAGCTGAGGGCTCGCTTTGTTTGCAGACTGATTAACAGCAGATAATTCGCGGATAATTTCCGGGTAAGCAATTTCATAACAAATTGCAGGTATCACAGTAAAATTGTCAAACTGCATGGGAACTTGAGGCACATCTGCCGGCGTAAATCCGCTCATTGGCAAATCCAAAAACTTAATCAAGCCACGTAACCATTTTTCCAAAGGAACATACTCACCGAAAGGAACGAGCACTTGCTTGTGGTAGGTTTGTGATTGCTCACCAAATGACTTCAATGCTACAAAACTAAGTTCTCTCGCTTGATCATACTCAGGAATACCGAGAATCAGGTGAGAATTGTTTTGAATCGCTCTTTGTTGGAGATCGTAGGTAATATCCCTCACTTGATGCGCATAGGCGGGAATTGCTCCCTCAGGCCAAACAACCAGATCTGCAGACCACAGCTGTTCAGATTCTTGAAAAAGAATCTCGATAATTTCGGCAAAGTAACGCCTGTCCCACTTTTTCTCCTGCGCAATATTCGGTTGAACTAACGCAACATCTAACGAGTTTTTCTCATTCAACGCTGTTTGTTGTTTAATCGCCGCCGTATCGGTTAGCGTTACTCTGGCAATTAGCGCAACCCCCATTAGCGTCGCCGCGACTCCCCAATACAAACGCCCTTCGGGCCGAGTTAGCCCACAAACAATCGCTGCTGCAATAGCAACAACAAACCAACTAAGACCATATACGCCAAACCAGGTCGCCAATGAAGAAAGCGGTGAGTCGATCTGACTGTATCCTGCCAGTAACCAGGGGAAACCGCTAAATATACTCGATTGTAAAAACTCACTTAGAACCCATAGCGTAGGCGCAATTAATATCACCATTGAGCGTGATGACATTTGGATCGTTTTAATAACTAAATAACTGAAAACGCCCTTAAAAAACGCCCAGAAAACGACAAATAGCAGCGTTAATGACGCAGCGCCTAGCACTGGAACATAGCCGAACTCATGAATGCTGACATAAACCCAACTAACGCCAACGAGAAAACAGCCAAGCCCCCAGTAATAACCGATTTTAAATGGTGATAGCGGGACTGAACGAATTAAAGCCGTAACAAAAAAGAAAAATGAAACAAAAATCAGCGGCCACAAATTCACTGGCGCAAATGCTAGTGGGAAAAGCGCACCACTTAAAAACAAACTAATTCGGCTTTTCAGCGGCGTTTTAAAACACCAGTCTAGCCAGGACTGAATTAATGTAAGCAACGCTAAGTAACCTTATTTTTGTTGATCTTATTTTTAGTGATCTTTTCTGTTGTGATCTTATTTGTAGTATTTCGGATTAGATTATTCGCTGACTTTAGCCAGACTCTGACTTTCGACAAAACTAATACGCAAAAGTTTTATTCTTCGAGTGTCAGCCGAAACGATTTCAAACTTAAGATTATCAATCGTAATCGATTCACCTCTTGCAGGCATATGCCCGAAAGCTTGCATTAAAATACCGCCAATCGTGTCATACTCTTCGTTACTTAGCTCGCAACTGAAATATTCATTGAACTCTTCAATCTCGGTTCGAGCTTTGACGTTATATCGATTGTCAGCAATTTTATGGATATTGTCTTCTTCATCGTCGATATCAAACTCATCTTCGATTTCACCCACAATTTGCTCTAACACATCTTCGATAGTCACCAAACCAGCTACACCACCATATTCATCGACAACAATTGCCATATGATTGCGATTAGCGCGAAATTCTTTCAATAGTGTGTCGAGGCGCTTACTTTCTGGAATGATAACGGCAGGACGTAAATAATCCTTTAAGTTGAATCTGCTGACAGGATCCGCTTCTGATTGAGAGGAAAAGTGAAGCAGGTCTTTGGCTAATAAAATCCCTTCAATATCGTCACGATTATCGCCAATAACTGGAAACCGCGAGTGGCCAGACTCTACTACAGTGGATAACATCGATGAAAAGTCCATTTCTTCGTCAATCACCACCATTTCAGGACGAGGGATCATAATATCTCGCGCTTGAAGCTCGGATATGTGCATGACACCAAGCATCATTGAAAGAAGTTCTGGATTGATTAGGGCATTTTCTTCAGCAACTTTCAAAATTTCGACCAGTTGCTCTCTGTCTTGTGGGGTATCTTGAAAAAGATAAACTATTTTCTCGAACCAACTCCTCGAGGGAGGTTTATCATCGCTCATTGAGAACTTTGCTCTTGTGGCTACAAACAACAGAATTGTAGCAAAGGAACCGGGGAGTTTGGAAGGGATTTGTCAACGTCTGAAGTAAAACTCAATGAAAACAAAAACTGGCGCATAATGCGCCAGTTTCTTAAGAAATATCTAATTGCCTGAACTCTAGAAAGAATAGTTGGCTTTTAGATATAGGAAGCGTCCGTTGAATCCCATTGGAGAGGTTGGTGGAAACTGAGAACCAACAACTGTTGCCCAAGGGTTTAGGTCAGGCTCTTCGTCAAACAGGTTTTTAGCACCTATCGCAAGACGAAGACTTTCATTAGCATTAAAACCAAATTCAGCATCTACTGTCACTGCAGAGCCAGCATCAATCGGTAACGTCGGATCATCGAGGTGTGGCTCGAAATATTCGCCGTAGTAATTTAAGCGGGCTAAAAGATCCCAGTTATCCTGAGAGTGATTGTAAGTAATTGTTGCTCGATCTTCCGGAACATTCTCTTCCAATTGTCTAACTCTTGTATCGTCGATAATGTCAGGATTACGAGAATCAACCTCTGTTGATGTGTGGTTTATCGCAAAGTTTAAGTCATTGTCACCACCGAAACCATCCCACGAATAGCTGATAACTATATCTATACCCTGTGTTGTGGTATCGAAGTCATTGGTGAAGTATCTGATTCCAGTAAAACTGGTCGCATCGTTGATACCTTGTGCTAACAACGCCGTAATATCATCTTGTGTTAACAGTAAAGTAGACGTTTGAGCAATTCGATCAGTCACTTCAATCTGGAACAAGTCAATCGTAACAAACAAGTCTTCATGTTCCCAAACAGCACCAATCGTGAAACTTTCAGATTCTTCTGGTGTTAATGCTTTACCACCTTTTTGAACTGAAATCGGGTTAGTCGGCGGTAAGGTCGCCTGATCAGCGAGTGCACCGTTGGTAAACTGTGTTGATACGTTAATTACGTTAGATTGACCAACAGTCGGCGCTCGAAATCCTGTCGAGACAGAACCACGGAACGCGAATTCATCGCTGGCTTGAAAGTGGCCCGATAATTTCCAGTCAGTGGTATTACCAAAATCACTGAAATCTTCGTATCTAACAGCAAAATCAATCATAAGTGCGTCATTAACGTAGGTTTCTAAATCAATATAAACACCAACGTTACTGCGACTAAACACGCCTGCGGCTTCGGGTTTAAAACCTGGGAATCCGTTTG
The DNA here is from genome assembly GCF_007004725.1 of Aliikangiella coralliicola. Taxonomy (GTDB): domain Bacteria; phylum Pseudomonadota; class Gammaproteobacteria; order Enterobacterales; family Kangiellaceae; genus Aliikangiella; species Aliikangiella coralliicola. Next base: position 467,802 of record NZ_ML660163.1, read on the forward strand.
AACCGATGCCGAATCCTTGAGTTGCGCCATTTCCATTGTTAGCCGCCGGATCGAAGCCCAAAATACCAACTTCGAATGACTTCAAGTCGCCCGGCTTGATTTCAAAGGAATCTTCTCGCCACTCAACACCAGCAGAAAATGTTAGCAATTCAACCACATCAGTTTCTATTTCTTTAGAAATGTCATAGTTTAGCGCTTTTTCTAATTGAATATAGCTTCCAGGCTCAAATGAGGTTGGTGTATTTGGTCCCAGAGAAGCGTTAACCGTGTTACGAATGGTAAAATCAACTGCGTTACGACCTACACTGAAACTCAGATCGTATAACATACCGCTTTCAAACTCACCTTTAGTCCCTAATACAATGGAAGTATCAACTACCTGACCACCAAACCTGGGCGTAAAACCGCCAGGGAACATTGAATTGAATGCAAAACAGTTAGCGCCGGGAAGAGATGCTAGCGCAGCAGGATCGGGTACATTGTTTACTATTTCAACTAAAGGACAGTTGATCTGTTGGTCTGCGCCGGCAAGTGAACCAACAAGCAAAGTCGGTGTTGCATTGTCCCAGGCAGCAGCTCCAGCGGCATCTACTTCTGGATCAGGACGCAGCATTATCGTGCCGTTAACATCCCTGTATATACCAGCAAAGACGCCAGGTCGAGTATTTGGATTACGGAAGAAAAAACCACCGTCGACAGTTCTTTCGGCGTAGTTTCCGAACATATAGGCTTCTTTGTTGTTACCTAAATCAAGTCCGAAATTCCCGAAAAATTTAATATCGTCTTTTACTTCTGGAGAACCCCAAATTTGGGCAGGATCAGCAACATTGGTATTTCCGGCCGCAATCAGCGTTGCAGCATCGCCACGCTGTACACTGCGGCTGGTTGCCTCAGCATCTTTTAGTTCAAAGGTAAAATTTGCAAAACCCCGCTCGCTCAATGGAAGACCGAGGTTTCCAGAAAAAACAGCCGTATCGCCGTCTCCTTCAGCATATTCACCCCAACGGGCTTCAAACTCTCCGCCACTACTATTATCTTTTAGTACAAAGTTAAGTACACCTGCGATTGCGTCTGAACCATATTGAGCAGATGCACCATCACGAAGTATTTCTACCTGTTTTAATGCCATTGCAGGAATGACAGAGACGTCAGGCCCTTGAGAGCCGTCAGCAATACCACCACCAAGGAAAGTAATGACAGCAGAACGGTGACGGCGTTTGCCGTTAACCAGTACAAGTGTGTTATCTGGTGGAAGTCCACGTAAGTTAGCAGGTCTGGTAATGGTTCCAGCGTCACTGATAGGTTGTTCGTTAACATTAAATGAAGGCGCGACCGCTGCCAACAGGGAGGTCATATCGGTCGAGCCATTTTTTGCCATCTCATCCGCTGAAATAACATCAACTGGTACAGGAGAATCTCCAATTGAACGTGGAGCAGCTCGAGACCCTACAATTACCATCGTTTGAGCTTCTTCCTCGCCATCATCGTCTTGCTCTTCCTCAGCAGCATATAAAGGCGTCGAACTAAGCGCGAGCCCCATTGCCAAGATTAAGCTTCTTTTTCTGAAGTTGTTAGCCATGTCTCTATATCCTTTGATTAGATTAGGTTATTTTTATTTTGCCCGGATACTACTTAGATTCTCGAAGCACTTCGTTTATAAAACAGTTATCGCCCAATTGCAAGCTAGAGGAATGGCTGCATATACTAATAAGATATAAGAGAATTAGGGCTGGATATTAATCGAACGGTTAAAACGATGTTAGCAAATAACGCCGAATTTTATGCATTTTTAGCAACAATTCTAAACAGAAGGCAGTGAATAAGCCGCTAATAATGACAAACAAACCATCGTGGAATTAACCAAACTCAGGCCAATGTTGAGAGTGAATATTCAAGCTAATAACATCGGAATTTTACCATTTTTTCGGTTGTTGAGATTTAGAGTAACTCGACAACTAAAAATAAATTAGCCTGAGATTTGGATAAGAGAATTCAACGGCTTTCTCAATAGATAGTTATTTGAATAAGTTAAAATGATTTTTGATGAATTGATTAGCTCAATTATAGGGATCAGCAATTCCAAGAGACGCTAAAATCGAAACTTCCAGCGACTCCATTTCATCTGCTTCATTGGGATCAATATGATCAAAGCCTAACAAATGCAATGTGCCATGAATTAACATATGAGCCCAATGATCTTTGATTGATTTATTTTGCTCAGTCGCTTCCAGTTTCACCACTTCGTTGCACACAACCAGATCACCGAGTAGATCGAGCGGTACTTCTGGCGGAGCTTCGAACGGAAAAGAAAGAATATTGGTTGGTTTGGCTTTATTACGGTAGGTGTGATTTAAATGTTCGCTTTCAGACTCATCGACAATGCGAAGTGTCACTTCAGCCCTTTCTGCAGCATATTTGGCGTGCTCTAAAGCGGACTGAATCCACTTAACAACTTCATCTTGTGCAGGAATGTTCTGAAATTGCTGCGGATTTTGAATATCAACCTCGACAATCATAGACTCACGCCTGACCCGCATCTTGGGTTTTATCGTCTTGTGATTCAAAAGTATTTTCGTCGTTTAGCTCAAATCTTTCATTACGATTTTGCGGCTTTTTTTGAGCAAGCTCATCATTAGCCTCATAGGCACGGACAATCCTCTGAACAACAGGATGTCGCACCACATCGGCAGATTGAAAAAAGGAAAACTTCACACCTTTAACATTACTCAAAATATCGATAGCTTGTCTCAACCCAGAGGTTTTTCCACGAGGTAAATCAATTTGAGTGATATCGCCGGTTATCACCGCTTTTGAATTAAACCCTATTCTGGTTAAAAACATTTTCATTTGCTCGATGGTCGTATTCTGACTTTCGTCCATAATAATAAATGCGTCGTTCAGGGTGCGTCCTCGCATATAGGCTAGCGGGGCCACTTCAATCACATTACGCTCAATCAATTTGGCTACGCGCTCAAACCCGAGCATTTCATATAATGCGTCATATAGTGGTCGCAAATAAGGATCAACTTTCTGATTCAAATCGCCAGGCAAAAAACCGAGCTTTTCACCTGCTTCTACCGCCGGGCGAGTCAATAAAATTCGTCTGATTTCCTGACGCTCAAGCGCATCGACTGCCGCCGCCACAGCAAGATAGGTTTTACCCGTTCCGGCAGGTCCGACACCAAAAGTCACATCACTGGAGAGAATATTTTCAACATAAGTTTGTTGATTAATTCCCCGCGGTCGAATCAATCCTTTTTTGGTCGTGATAACAATGTCTGATGGCTTCTCACTAATGCTATCTGAGAGCTTTTGACAACCTGCCTGAACAATCAAGTGAAGTTTTTCAGTGGTTAAACAACGGTTATCTTCAATTTCCTGATAAAGTTGTTGGATAATTTCCAGCGCGGCCTCTACGTGTGCATCCTCGCCAATAATTTTAAAAACATTAGCACGATTATTAATTTCTACACCGAGACGTTTTTCCAATAGACGAAAATTTTCGTCAAGGTGTCCACTCAGAATCGCCAGATACTGATTGTCATAGGGGTCGAGAATAAATTCCTTGGTTACCATCAATGATTTTCCGCTTTCCTTAGTTAGCTAAAACTCCACGCATTGAATTAGGCAACACTTCAGTAATCACCACATCAACAAATTGGCCAATCATTTTTGGTTGTCCGTCAAAATTAACAATTCGATTATTTTCTGTTCTTCCACACAGTTGCATCGGATCTTTCTTTGAAGGGCCTTCGACTAAAATTCTCTGAGTCGTGTTCAGCATACGTCGAGCATGGGCCAGGCCCTGTTGATTAAGCCGTTGTTGCAGTAAAGCCAAACGCTCTTTTTTAGTTTCCATTGGCGTGTCGTCAACCAAATCTGATGCAGGTGTACCTGGTCTTTGGCTGTAGATAAAACTAAAGCTTAAATCAAAATCAATGTCCGCGATTAAATCCATAGTGTTGCGAAAATCTTGGTCAGTTTCTCCAGGAAAACCGATGATGAAATCAGATGACATGCTGATATTCGGACGAATTGCTTTAAGTTTTCGGATCTTAGATTTGTATTCGAGTACTGTATGGCCTCGTTTCATCATATTTAAAACGCGATCAGACCCGCTTTGAACCGGCAAATGCAAATGACTGACTAATTCGGGGACTTTGGCGTAAACATCAATTAGTCTCTGAGAAAATTCTACCGGGTGTGACGTGGTGAATCGAATTCTGTCGATACCTTCTATCGCGGCGACCAATTCAATGAGATCGGCGAGGTCTGCGTGCCCGCCATCGTGTGTTTTTCCACGATAAGCGTTAACATTTTGCCCCAGCAAATTCACTTCTCTGACGCCTTTTTCAGCAAGGCCGACCACATCGGCAATGATATCGTCGAATGGTCGACTTACCTCTTCCCCTCGGGTATACGGAACCACACAAAAAGAGCAGTATTTACTACATCCTTCCATGATTGAAACAAAAGCAGTGACACCTTCCACTTGCTGTTCAGGCAAAACATCAAACTTTTCGATTTCAGGAAAGGTAATATCAATAACTGGTGATTTTTCCTGGGAAACTTCATTAATCATGTTGGGCAATCGGTGCAAAGTCTGAGGCCCAAACACCATATCAACGTATGGCGCTCTTTGGCGAATCACTTTTCCTTCCTGGCTGGCAACACAACCACCAACAGCGATCAGCAGGTCAGGCTTGCTCTGCTTAAAGTTTTTCCATTGGCCCAGCTGTGAAAATACCTTTTCTTGCGCCTTTTCTCGAATGGAACAAGTATTCAAAACCAGAACATCAGCCTCTTCAGGCTCATTGGTTAGCTCCAGTTGATGAGTTTTGTTCAATAGATCGGCCATACGAGATGAATCATATTCGTTCATCTGGCAGCCCCAGGTTTTAATGTACAGCTTTTTGGTCATGCTCAATCGTAATTTCCGGTGGTTTAAAGTGACAAACAGACTGATTCCACGAAAAATCAGGGCGCGGATTATACCACTGGTTAAAACCTAAACACCAGTTAGTCTGCATCAATTGCCCACAGAGTCAGTCTGTTTTCAGGGTGGTATATTGAATTAATGATTAAAAGGAAATCTACTTGAGGGGAACGGGGAAAGTAGGCTCACTATAGAGATCGGACAATAGCGCCCTTGTACCAGCAATAAAACCAATACAAGCGCTAGCGTATGGCTCAAAACTACCGAATTGGACGCAACCGAGTCAATTCATCGGCAGTAGAGTCTTCTTTTTTGGATTTCTTCTTCTCAGCTTCAGCCTCAACTGCTCCATCCAGACTCCAACCTCGCATTTGAGAACGAGTTTTAGTCGCAGCCTTTTCCATCGCAGCATTGTTTAGCCTGGCAAAACCATTCATCAAAATAGATAATTGTTTTCTGTCTCGATCATCAGTAAATGGAACTTCATTAATTTGATGAAGTAACTCTTCGAGCTGTTCTGTCACCCACTTTGCCATAATATCTTTCGTCTCCTTGACCGTATAAAACACCAATAAACTCGCTTAAAGACACCCTTTTAAGTGTAGCGCCTTTTATGCTTCGCTGCCTAATTAACCTAAGCCAACCAACAAAAATCTCAAATAGAGATTATCGTAAATTAAATAACAATGATATGGGAAAAATTACTAGTTGTTAGAACTTTTGTTTATTCACGCTTTCTGCGTCCCGTAATGCTCGGTTCAAAACTGGGTCGCGACGAGAGGCAATATCTTCTTGAGTTCTGCGAATTTGCTCTTGCGGCATGATTAAATCAGGCAGGTTGGTTTTGGTAAAATCCAGGCGCATTGTTGGTAGCGTTAAGGTCAAACCACTATGGGGCAGTTCAATGTTGACCGGATAAGCAAACTGAAATTTCGCCAAACTACCAGGTTTCTCGCCTAGTGTTTTGCCTAGCTGATGGTGGTTAACGCTTGCCACGAAAAAGCTGCAGGCGGAGTAGCAATAACCATTAGTAAGTACCCACACACCTGAAAGGTTCTTGCTGGAGTTAGGTTCAATTGCATTAAGCTCAAGGTTGATAACTTCACCCGGTTCAGACCACCAGATAGAGTGTTGTAAACTGTCAGTCCACTCAAACGGCAGCCACTGGAGTCCCCAGGAGTATTTGTCCTCTCTTCGCTGACGGGTTTTCGTCAGGTGGTTTTTCTTGAGGCTTTCACTAATTTTGATGACACCGCGCTCAGCCCAGTGGATGGGCTTATGGGTCAGTCTAGACAACAAAGCTTTCAAGTTTTCCGACAAACCGCCACTGTTGTAGCGCAAATCAAGGATCAGGTTTTTAATGCCTTGTTCATGCATTTGGGTAAACTTTTCGTCAAGATAAGCCTCAAACACTTCGGGGTTTTCGTTAAAATCGTTTAACCAGAACAACGAAGTATTCGGCGTTAACTTGGAATACCCATAAAAAGAAACCGGTGATTCGCCATTTGACAAGCTTTTTGGAAGTTTTAGCCCAGCTAACTCAAGCTCAAACGGCTGATCTTGCCAGAGATATTGAACTCGGTAGGTATCACGCGCATAACCCATGGCTGATAATAACCAGGTAAAATCCATCTGAATACGGCGATTCTGGCCTGTCGGAGTTTCATTAACAGTTAACGAGCGCATTTTATCTAGTAAATAAGACACTGGGGCCTGATTAATAGAAATAATTTCAGCGCCATTAGGCACCATAGGTTCTGCAGACAAATCTGAAGCAACGAATATTTTTTTCTGATGCAAAATAACCGCCAGAGGAAACAGTTTCTCCCCTCGTCTGCGAAAATCTCCAAATTGATCTTTTGGTAAGTTAACGTAACTATGGACATCATGCATATTTGCTAATAAGGGAGCAACACGTAGAAAAAACTCGCCCCGCGAGAGCGGATAGTTAAGTTGCTTTTTCAATTGACGAATATGAGTTTCAAATTCTGCTTTTGACCAGCGCGCAAATGGCTGAGGATGAATGGTTAATATATGCTCTCGAATTAAATCAAGTTCTTCCTTAAGCAATTCAGGGCTAATTTGAGTGCTTGCTTCCAGCACTGGCGTGTCGTCCAAATCAGTGACAATCACTTTGCCCGAATCTTCTTTGGAAGTAGAATCTCGCAGCAATGAGGCGCATCCAGACACCAATAAAATTAAACTATAACAAAACAATAGCCGTAACAAATGCTTCACCAATGTATCCCTGTTTCAGTATCCCGGTGGAGAAATTAAGCTCAGAAGTCGCATTGTACCTGCCTGAATCGATAAATTGAATTGATCGTACAATTTTTAACAATTAGATTTTTTTCTGAGCCACAATATTGAATGAATCGACAGCGATTATTTTTAACGCATATTAATCCTTTGATAGATAAGCTAAAATAGACACAGATGTAGTAACCAGACGGCGATTTACGCTAGCGAAGCAGACCGCAAAACATGAGTAAAAAATCAACAGTACACGCAAAGCTCCCTACAAAATGGGGCCATTTCACCATTTATGCCCTGGAAAAATCATGTGATGGAAAAGAACATGTTGCTTTGGCCATGGGAGAACTCGATCAAGAAGAACCGCTTTTAATAAGAATTCACTCAGAATGCTTAACAGGTGACGCCTTTTCGAGCTTACGCTGCGACTGTGGACCGCAACTGGAAGCTGCAATGAAGAAAATATCTGAAGTTGGGCGAGGAATGATCGTCTATTTGCGCCAGGAAGGACGAGGCATTGGGCTAGTGAATAAAATTCGCGCCTATGCATTACAAGACGAAGGACAAGATACCGTTGAAGCCAATATCAACCTGGGATTTCAAGCAGACCATCGAAGTTTTGAGGTTGCGGCAGAAATTCTAACATCTCTGAACGTTTCTAAAGTGAAATTAATGACAAATAATCCACGTAAAGTAGAGGCACTTCAGGAAGCCAATATCGATGTTGTTGAGCGAGTTCCATTACAATACGGCCGAAATCCGCATAATGAAGACTATCTATCAACCAAGCACGGTAAACTTGGTCACTTTCTCGACCAATAAATCATTAACTAATAACAACTTGCGTGTGTTTTAATAGGCTAACGCAACAAGAATAGTCACTAACAAGGGAAAATTAAATGAGCCAAACTTTACAGGTTTTATTATCCTCAGCGCCAATTGGTGAATCGTGGGGCCAAAATAATGACTTATCATTTAATGAAGCCGGCGCAACGATTCATATGCCAGATTTAGTTGAATCACAATCTGCACTACAAAAAATACAAAAATGCGCTCGAACTCTCCAAGCAATGAAAATACCTGCTGTAAACCTGGTTGGTGATTGGTCTTTGGAATCACAGTGGCATTTCTGGCTAGGGTCTTACAGCCCTAAAAGCCAACTTAAAATAGATTTCGCTGAGCTCCCGGCGCAGGAAAAAGACGTTTTGCAAAACCGGATTTCTGCTTACTCCTGGGCTAGAAAAATCATTAATGAGTCACCTGAAGATTTGGCACCTGTCGGCCTTGCAACGCAAGCGGGAGAATTTATCAGCCAGCTTGCCCCCGACCTTGTCAGTTACCAGATTATCAGTGGTGAAGAATTAAAAGATAAAGGCTATGTTGGGATACACGGTGTCGGCAAGGGTAGCGATAAGCCACCGGCATTACTCGCGCTGGACTTTTGTCCCAAAGATTGTTCCGACTCCCCTCCCGCTGCTGCGTTAGTTGGTAAAGGAATCACGTTCGACAGTGGCGGCTACAGTTTAAAGTCTTCCACTGGTATGTTGCATATGAAATGTGACATGGGCGGAGCAGCGACAGTCGCGGCTTCTTTAGCACTGGCCATTATGAACGGCTTGAAAAAGCGAGTGCAGTTATTTCTCTGCTGCGCAGAAAACATGGTGAGCGGTGACGCTGTCAGACTGTCTGATATTTTCGACTATCGAAACGGTGTTTCTGTTGAAATCGTCAACACAGACGCTGAGGGCAGATTAGTGTTAGCGGATGGTTTAATTGATGCTAGTGCAACGGGCGCGCCTATCATTATTGATGCAGCAACGCTAACCGGCGCAGCAATCGTTGCAGTGGGCGAAGATTATAACGCGCTATTTTGCATGAATGACGAACTGGCAGCGCAATTTTCCTCTATGGCAGAATCTGAATTTGACCCAGTATGGCGTCTTCCCTTGACCCCGGCTCATCAGAAAAATTGCCCTTCTGAATTCGCAGATACCGCCAATAGCAAACCAATACCAGGCGGCGGAGCTGGTGGAGCGAGCAATGCAGCAGGTTTCCTATCTCGTTTTCTACCGTCACCTGAAAGTGGATGGATACATCTAGATTTAGCCGCATGCTACAAGAGTTCGGCCAATAGTTTATGGTCAGCCGGTGCTACCGGACGCGGTATCCGCAGTGTCGCAGCTTTCCTGAATAACTTATAAGCGTCAGGGATTACTCCAGTTAATGATCACAAAAATTTGGCGGCGAATTTTTAACGGTAAAAATAGTCAAGAGACACACGAGCCGGAAATTATTCCAAGAGAACAGCATTCAGTCTCTCGCGGAAAAATGAGCAAAAACGCGGTAAAGGTTTTACACCGATTGAATAACGCAGGCTACCAAGCCTATCTGGTCGGCGGCGGCGTTAGAGATATGCTGCTGGATTTGTCGCCAAAGGATTTCGATATTGCAACGGATGCAACACCTGAGGAAGTGCTCAAACTATTTAAAAACTGCCGTTTAATCGGTCGTCGCTTCAGATTGGCACATATATTATTTGGGCGCGAAATTATCGAAGTAGCAACCTTCAGGGCCGGCCACGAAGAATCACACCACGCTCATGCTAAAACCAACGCTCAAGGGCTACTGGTTAGAGACAATGTTTACGGGAATCTTGAAGAAGATGCGTTTCGAAGAGACTTTACCGTAAACGCTATTTACTATTCCGCGCAAGATTATACTTTAATCGATTATGTGGGCGGTATGGATGATCTGGACAAAAAGCAACTCAGACTCATTGGTGATGCCGTCACTCGATATCGCGAAGATCCGGTCAGAATATTGCGGGCAATTCGACTATCCGCAAAGCTCGATCTTTCTATTGAACCAAGTACGGCCGAGCCAATTGCCGAGTTGTCAGAAATGTTAGAGCACGTTTCTCCTGCTCGCCTGTGGGATGAGAGTAGTAAACTTTTTCTTGCCGGTCATGCCCGAAAAACCTGGGAGCAATTGGTCGACTTCGACGTCGCACCACACCTTTTTAAAGCAACGACTAACGCACTCAACCAAGATAGCGATGGTAGCTTTAGACTGTTTATTGATGCAGCATTGAAAAGCACAGATAATCGCATTGCACAGAAAATGCCGGTAACGCCGGCTTTTCTATTCGCAGTTTTTTTATGGCATCCTTTACAGTTACACACTCAACAGCTCATCAGAAAAGGCATGGCTCCTTATGAGGCGAGTCAAAAAGCTGCCAATAAAATTCTCGAAAAACAGCGGCAAACGATTGCAATTCCTAAACGCTTTTCAATGGTTGTGCGAGAAATATGGGGCCTGCAACCCCGACTGAGTAATCGACGTAAGCGTAACATTGACAGCCTGATACAACATCCGCGATTCAGAGCCGCATATGACTTTTTGTGTCTGCGCGCAGGAAACGATCAACAGTTATCTGAAATTGCCAATTGGTGGACCGAGTTTCAAGATTCTGATGACAGTAAAAAAAGTCAAATGGTAAACCTGTTGTCGAAACAACCTAGAAATAAACGCTCAGGCGATAAACCGAATCGACGTACTAAGAACCGACGTTACCGAAAACCTAAAAATAATCAATAAATTTCATGAACGAATCTTCAACCTACAACCCCCAATCAACAGGGAAGATCGCCTTTATTGGACTGGGCGCGAACTTACAACAACCGCAACAACAGCTAGAACGAGCGCTAAAAGCCCTCTCAATAATAGAGCGTACCCACTTGAATACTTGCTCAAGTTTCTACCAAAGCAAACCGATGGGGCCACAAGATCAAAATGACTTCACCAACGCGGTTGCGATGTTAACCACTCATTTGTCACCGCTAAAACTGCTCGATCAATTACAAAAGATAGAAAATGATCAGGGGCGTGTCCGCAACTCTGAAAGATGGGGACCAAGAACACTAGACCTGGACCTGCTACTGTACAATAATGACATTATTAACGAGCCAAGACTGACAGTGCCTCATATCGGATTGAAACAACGGAGCTTTGTTATTTTACCATTGTTCGAAATATCACCCGACCTTGTCCTTCCTGACGGAACTGCGGTAAAAAGCCTGGCGGAATCAATTGATAAACAAGGAATCTTTAAACTGTGATAGATGCCGACCAAACATTAAACAAAAAATCATTTATCGCCGTAGAAGGCCCGATTGGCGTCGGTAAAACAACACTGGCGAAAAAACTCGCTCAAACCTTTCAAGCAGAATTAATTCTGGAAGGTGCCGAAGAAAATCCATTTTTAGAAAAGTTTTACCAAGATCCTAAAGCAGGCGCATTACCAGCACAGCTCTTTTTTCTGTTTCAACGAATTCGACAATTAAAAGAGTTGATACAAACAGATATGTTCATCGAGTGTCGCATGGCTGACTTTTTGATGGACAAAGATCGTCTATTTGCACGCGTCACTCTAGACAATGATGAACTGAATTTATATGAGCAAGTTTATCAAAACCTCACCATTGATGCGCCGACACCTGATCTTGTTATTTACTTGCAGGCACCAGTCGAAGTTCTGTTGAAGAGAATACGTAAACGAGGCGTAAAAATGGAATACTCGATTACCGAAGAATATCTCACAAAGTTGAGCAACGCATACACAGATTACTTTCATTACTATGATTCTTCACCACTCCTGATTGTTAATGCGTCGGGAATGGATTTAGTGAATAATGATCAACACTATCAACAACTGTTAGAACGCATTGAAACGACAACCAGCGGTCGACATTATTTTAACCCGACCGTAATATAGTCAGTAACAACATAATCAGTCACAAAGTATCCTGGAAGAACGATGAAGTCTCAAACACTACATTCAATTCAGTCGCTAAAAAATAACCAGCAACCTATTGCAGTATTAACTGCATACGACTCCTCTTTTGCGAAACTACTTTCTGAAAACGGCGTTGAGATTATTTTAATTGGCGACTCCCTGGGAATGGTTATTCAAGGTCAACAAACCACAGTTCCGGTTACGCTTGAGCAAATGTGTTATCACACTCGTTGTGTTGCCGCTGGAAACAATGGCGCACTTCTCGTGGCCGACTTACCCTATATGTCTTATGCAACTGAAGCTCAGGCAATTGAAAATTCCGCGGCGTTAATGCAAGCCGGCGCCAATATGGTAAAACTAGAAGGTGGGGAATGGCTGCTATCGACGATTAAGAAACTATCCGAACGTGGGATCCCAGTTTGTACTCATTTAGGACTTACGCCGCAGTCTGTTGATGCGCTAGGTGGCTTTAAGGTTCAAGGAAGAGAAGAACAGCAAGCACAACAGATGATCAACGATGCGATTGAATTGGAAAAAGCAGGCGCAAAGCTTCTAGTCCTGGAATGCGTACCGCAAAAATTGGCCAAAGAAATTTCACAGAAACTAACGATTCCCACCATCGGGATTGGTGCAGGGAAAGAAACAGATGGACAAGTTCTCGTATTGCACGACATGCTAGGTCTGAATGATTCTTTTAGACCAAAGTTTGTGAAAAACTTTATGCATGACGACTCCGTTCACTCAATTGCAGATGCGATAAAAAATTATGTTGAACAAGTTAAAAACAAAACTTTTCCAGGTAGCGAACATAGTTTTGATTAAATATTGGTTTCTATTAAGATCACAATTGAAACGATAAACTGAAAACAGAAACAAAAATCGACAGTTATAATTAATATTGAGTTATGAAATTAATCAAGCAACCAAAAGACTTACAACGGGAAATACTGAATCTAAAAAGTAAAGGGAAGACTATTGGTTTTGTTCCAACCATGGGTAACCTTCACCAAGGGCATCTATCACTCATTGAACAGGCTAAAAAGACAGCCGATATTGTAGTCTGTAGTATTTTTGTTAATCCAATGCAATTCGGCCCCAACGAAGATTTTGACAGCTATCCACGAACGCTCGATGATGATATTGCAAAACTGAAAACACTTGATACCGATTATCTGTTTACCCCCACTATCAATGATATTTATCCTCAGGGAAAAGAAATTCACACCAGTGTCGAAGCAAACCGCATGACCGATAAACTATGTGGTGCTAGCCGGCCAGGTCACTTTCGTGGAGTCACCACTGTTGTCAATATTTTATTAAATATCGTACAACCCAATTTCGCGGTGTTCGGTAAAAAAGATTACCAACAATATCAAATCATTCGAGCAATGGTTAAAGATCTGATGATGCCAATAGAAATCGTCGGCGCTCCTATCGAGCGGGAAGCCAACGGGCTTGCGATGAGCTCGCGCAATGGTTATTTGACGACGCAGCAGAAAGAGCAGGCCAGTGTACTCAGAAAGACAATTTTATCTGTAGCAGACGGCTTACAGCAGCAACAGCCGATTGCTCAATTAAAAGAACGAGCCATTGAAACTCTGACCGAAAATGGATTTAAGATCGATTATTTTGAAATCGTGCGCCAAACCGATCTGGAAACAGCATCACTCTCGGATAAAAAACTCTTAATTGCGGCGGCAGCCTGGATGGGAAAACCTCGCCTGATTGATAACTATGAAATCGATTTGCAAACGAGTTAGCCTATAGTCAACTCTAGCTTAGAGACATCAAACCGCGCATCTCCGTTAATTTTCTGAGAATACCTTGCCAAGGTTAGCAACATTTGAAAAAATAACCTGCTCTTGAAAAGTGCGGCAGTGAATCACAAACCAGATTGCTGATATTTCTGACTGACTATTTTCAAGAAAACTCATCTATAAAAACACAACAAAAGGAATTCCTATGTCTATTTTTCGCGTATTAATTTTATCCATGGCTATGATAATGGTCGGTTGTGCATCCAACCCCATGCAAATTAAGACCAATCAAACTATCCAGAAAGCCAATCAAAATGAATCACAAGTTATTTTTATGCGATCGTCATTTGTGGGGAGTGCGATTAACGGTTCACTTTACGATATTATCGATGGTCAACCCAAATTTATCGGGATCATCGCTAATGGAACCAAGATCGCGTATAACGCCAAACCGGGCAAGCATTTATTTATGGTGGTATCAGAAGCCGCGGATTTCCTCGAAGCAGATCTAACTGAAGGTAAAACTTATTACAGTCTCATTACCCCACGTATGGGATTTTGGAAAGCTCGCTTTTCAATGTGGCCGATAAAAAATGATGAAAATGCCGAGTATTCTTTGAATTCTTCAGACTTTAAAGAATGGTTACTAGATACAAAGTTAGTTGAAAACTCAGCAAAGTCTAACCAATGGTTTGAAAAAAACAAAAATAGCGTTCATAGTAAATACTTGGAATATCTTCCTGTCTGGAAAGAAAAAACACCTCAAGATCGCGCTAAACGTACTCTTCACCCTCAGGATGGAAATTAAAAAAACAGGAAATAAAACGCTGCCCTTCCACCTTATTCGTTAGGGCATATCAGTGTTCAATATTAGTTTCAAACTGTTCAGTATGACTTGCTCAACCAAGAGCGGCTTGAACTAAAACATGGTCTTATCCGAAGCTCAGAAAAATGACTCTTTCTGAGCTTCGATTAAATCAAGTGGCTTTTTTAAATATCAGCGAAGTATTGATGCCGCCAAAAGCAAAATTATTACTCATAACATACTCGCAGTCTAACACTCGATCACTTTCTGTGATGTAATCAAGTTCGCCGCATTCCGGGTCCACCTCGTCTAAATTAGCTGTCGGCGCAAACCAGCCACTATTCATCATTTCGATCGTCAACCAGGCTTCAAGTGAACCACATGCGCCCAGTGTATGACCAAAATAGCTTTTCAGAGAACTGATGGGAACATTGCGACCAAATACCGAGCGAGTAGCATTTGACTCAGCAACATCGCCACGATCCGTCGCCGTGCCATGGGCACTGACATAACCAATTCTAGCCGCCTCTACCTGCGCATCTTGAAGCGCTAACTGCATTGCGGTGGCCATAGTTTCCTGTTTGGGTTGGGTAACATGTGCGCCATCGGAATTACATCCAAAGCCAACCACTTCAGCGAGAATATTGGCGCCACGCTGCTTAGCATGGTCATAATTTTCTAAAATTAGCGTACCGGCTCCTTCGCCTATCACTAAGCCGTCGCGGTTTTTATCAAAGGGTTTTGGTGAAAGTTGCGGTGAACTATTTTGAGTAGAAGTTGCAAACAAAGAGTCAAACACCGCAGCCTGGGTAATGTTTAACTCTTCAGCGCCACCGGCAATCATTACTTGTTGCTTTCCATATTTTATCGCTTCATAAGCGTAACCAATTCCTTGACTGCCAGAAGTGCAAGCGCTGCTAGTGGGAATAATTCGACCTTTACACCCAAAAAAAACGCCCATATTTACTGGTGCAGTATGACTCATCATTTCAACATACGAAGTGGATGTAAAGCCTGTCATGGAGCCAGTGTTAAGCATATTAGAAAAAACAGTGATCGGCGCCATACTGCCAGAAGAAGAACCATAAGCAATACCGGTTCTGCCGTCTGTTAGTATTTCTGAAGTAAGCAAGCCTGCCTGCTCCAATGCGGTTTGAGTTGCACACGTCGCCAACAGCGAAACACGCCCCATACTGCGGACCTTCTTGCGAGGAAATTTTGGAAAAACGTAATTTTCAATGGGTGCGGCAAGCCGGGTTCGAAGGTCATCACTACAATCCCATTCAGTCATGTAGCGTACGGCATTTTTCTTCGACTCTAGTTGAGGACGGATTTTCTCCCAGGTATCACCAAAAGCAGTAATTCCACTCATCCCGGTAACGACAACACGGTGACTCATCAAGCCATTCCTCCATTGACTGAAATCACCTGACGAGTTAAATAAGCTGCTCCATCTGAAAATAGATAGCTAACCAAACTGGCAACTTCTTTAGCCTCGCCTAACCTTTTAGCCGGAATCATTTTCATTGCTTCACTGACTAGTTCGTCAGACAACATCTCAGTATTAATTAAACCGGGAGCGACACAGTTGACTGTAATCTTTCTTTTTGCAAGCTCAACGGCAAGCGCCTTAGTTGCACCAATTAAACCTGCTTTTGACGCGCTATAATTGACCTGACCGCGATTTCCCACGACGCCAGATACCGATGACATGGCAACAATTCGCCCCCCTTTTCGAGCTTGAATCATCGGCATTACAGCTGGATGAACCACATTATAAAAACCGTCCAGATTAGTGTGGATAACCTGGTCCCAATCTTCCCCGGTTATTGAAGGAAAGGCATTATCTCGAGTGATCCCCGCATTACAAACAATGCCATAGTATGCGCCTTTCTCTTTAACATCTTCAGTAATAACCGTCGAAACTTGTTCTCTGTCAGCAATATCAAATTGTAATAAATAACTATCGCTGCCAAGGGCTTTAAGCGCTTCGATAACCGATTGAGCACTATCGACGCCAGAACGGCAATTAACAACAACGTCAAATCCATCCTTAGCTAAGGATAGTGCGACCTCTTTTCCAATTCCACGACTGGAACCGGTTACTAAAACTCTTCTTCTCATCAATCAGTCTCTAATACTTTTCTCGCATCGTCAGTTTCGAATACGTTTAGTTTTGCCCTGGCATAAAATTCATCACCGTGTTTAATGTCGCAATCGAAACTGGCAAGCCCCGAATCATCCATATAAAGCTGAGTGACATTAATTTGGTAGGTTTGGTTACCCTCTAAATATTTCTTATCGATATGGTACTTACGGGTGCCGAGTAAAAATCCGAGCTTGATTGGCTGTCCTTTCAATTTTGCTTTTATACCGGCGAATAAAGCGATAGCCTGAGCCATATACTCTATTCCAACCCATGCAGGTACGCCATTATTACCGACATCAAAAAATTTGCTGTCTTCGTGCAAATCAATTTCAGCGCTCAAACTCTGCTCGCTATATTTAACAATTCTATCGAGTAATACCATTGGTGGCGAATGAGGAATCAGCTCAGCCACTGTGAATTGCTCTATGATCGAACTCGCCTCACCAAAAGACTTACCAGTTGATTGTGATTTTACTGTGTCTAGCTTCACCATTGTTTATCGATACTCATAATGACTAACATCTATAAACGACTCTCTTCTCGCAAGCATTCTAAATTCAAACCGTTCACCTGCCCACTCTGTCAATTTTAATCTCCGTCAACGCCCAATATGACGCTTACATTATTTCCACCAAATGCAAAAGAATTGCTCATAGTTTTAGACAAAGGACCAGAACTCGAACTCGTTTGACAAAGCGTAATTTTACTTAATTTGGGGTCGTTATGGCCATCATAAATGTGCGGAGCCAGCACTTCTTGTTCTCTATTGTTAAGTAACAACCAGCAAATACCGGCTTCAGTAGCACCGGCAGCACCTAAAGTATGGCCAGTTAAAGGTTTGGTCGAGCTCGTTTGCACGCGACCGCCAAAGATTTCGAAAACGGCTTTACTCTCCATCTCATCGTTTAATTTAGTGCCAGTTCCATGGAGATTAATATAGTCTATATCAGCAGCTTCTATTGTCGCATCAGATAATGCATTTCGCATAGCTTCAATGGCTCCCAGGCCTTCCGGATCAGGGGCCGACATATGGTGAGCATCCGATGACTCTCCGACCCCAAGTAGCCTGACGTTGCTAAGCCTGTTAGTTGCATCTCCTTTTTCACTCGCTTCTAGTGTTATAACCTCTTTTGTCATTACGAAAATAGCCGCCGCCTCACCAATATTAATGCCATCTCGATTGGCGCTAAAAGGATTCGTTAAGCTATCAGCGGTTGCTTCTAATGCGGAAAAACCGCCAAGTGTCATTTCACATAATGAGTCGGCTCCACCGACAATCACGGCGTCACATATCCCGAGCTCAATCAACCCTCGGGCAGAAGCAAATACTTTACCGCTCGATGAGCAGGCTGTAGAAATGACATATGCAGGACCTGAAATTCTCAAATATCTGGCCAAAAACTCAGAAACCGTGCCTATCTCTTGTTGCTGATAATCAAACTGCTCGGGAAACTTGCCTTCCCTGTTTTTATGGGCAACAGCCACTTCCGATTCCGCAACGCCGGATGTACTGGTTCCCATAACAACTGCGACACGCTCGGAACCGTATTTTGCCACAACTTTCTCAATAACTGGCTTAATCTGCTCGATTGCAGCCAACGCAAGCCTGTTATTTCGACAGTCAAGCTTGCTCAGTTCGGGTGGCACTTCAGGCAGTGCTTGTTGCACTTGACCAACATAATAGTTTTTGTTGCTTAACGGAGACACTATTCTGCCCATACCCGGAGAGTCGGCTGAAATTAGATGCTCAAAAACAGCTTCTTTACCACTTCCCAGAGCATTTACAATTCCCAAGTCTGCCAAATAATAAGTATTTTCAGTCATCGTTTTGCTCACTCATCAAAATTCTTCTATCGCTAGCGGTGAAATCTTCAATCCATAACCACGTAAGTGATGTTTGAACTCTAGCTGATGCTTATAACTTGGCGTTCCGCGGTAGCTTATACTGATAATTTCTTCGCCATCCTTCATAAACCGACGCCGATTTCCTTCATTTGAATTCAGTAATTCGCATTGTCCAGATTTAAAACAATCAGAATGCTGTTTTAAGTGCTCGCGTAAGATCTTGTCCGGCCATAATGATAATTGAATGTCAGCAATGAGGTAACCAGGTTTAATTTTTTCAATAACTTTGCTGATACCTTCACTGGTAATTTTTTCACCATCAAACTCAATGGTAAATAAGCGAGTGCCACTCGCCAACAATCCTACCACGACCATTTTTTTCGAAGTGATTTCCGCTTGAAATAAAAGTTCATGTTGGTTGTTGTCGAAACTGATTTCTGCAGCTTGAGTAAGCGCTAACTGTTTACCCAAACTGGCAGGCGTTAACAATGAAAAAGGAACTCCAGCGCTGATATCGATTGACTTGTCAGCGAGCTTGCGACTAACGCAACTACACAAACAAGTGATTGCTATAATTAAGATAATTAACTTTTGCATATTTCGGCCAAAACATTCAATCTTCGTTCCGGTTGTGCGACATAAGGGTTATTCTCATCCCACGCATATCCCGCTAAAATCGCACATATCATTTTTCTAACCTGCTGCGATGAATCCTGATAAAAAATAATGTCTTGAAGTCTTCCATCATACCAGGCATTAACAAACGCACGAAAAGTGTTAACACCTTTCAACAAACTATCGGAATAATCTTTTTGCCAACAAACTGTTTCACCTCGCTTCTCCTTAATTAAAAGCGACGTGGCCAGTTCTGCGGATTTAAATGCGATTGTTACGCCAGATGAAAAAACCGGATCTAAAAACTCTCCGGCATTCCCTAGCAAAGCAAAATTATTACCAAATAGAGACTTAACATTTGCAGAGTAACCTTTAATTTGTTGCACTTCCGTGATGATTTCAGCCCTTTGTAATAACTTAGCTAAGTCTGGTTCAGCGGCAACAGCGCTGAGTAATTTATCTCTCGGCTCTCCTGATAGTTCGGCAAAAAATTCAGGTTTACCAACCACGCCCAATGAACAGGTACCATCGGAAAATGGTATCAACCAATACCAAACATCATTGTCCTGAGGATGTACGCTAATTAGTATTTTGTTCCGGTCATAGTCACCATCAGAAATCCCATCGCGAATATGACAAAAAATAGATTGCCTTTGAGGTAAATCAGATGGGTACTCCAAATCAAGCAAACGAGGTAAAACTCGGCCAAAACCGCTTGCATCTAAAACAAAACCAGCTTTAACCTCATAAGCCTCTCCTTGAGAGTCCTTAACAACAACCTCACTATAATCATCTTTCTCTTCAATTGAACAAACTTCGTGTTGGTAACGAATTTCCACTCCTAACTCTTCTGCCCTGTCAGCAAGTCTCTTGTCAAAGTCTGCTCGCTTTACTTGATAAGTAGTACCAGGCCCTTCAGAGTATTTCTGATTAAAATTGAATTCACTATAAACACCATTTTTTCTAAATGCTGCCCCATCTTTAAATTGATACCTGGCCTCGTCTACCACCTCTCGCATATCGGCTTTTTCTAAAAACGACATAAGCTGAGGTAATAAACTCTCCCCAATCGAAAAGCGAGGGAATTTTTGTTTTTCTAATACTAAAACATTAATTTTGTTTTGTTTTAGTAATGCTGAAGCCAAGCTCCCCGCTGGTCCAGCGCCTATTACTAAGACATCGACAGTTTCTTTTTTTAATTGTGTCACTATGTATGTTTTCCGAGTTTAATAACCAAACTTCCTATCACAGGAGATAAAACCAATGAAGTACCGATACCAAATAGCATCGTCACACCAAAAGCATGAATAGCAGGCGTTTCACTAAGCGCCAATAAGCCAAACGAAAACAAAGTCGTCATCGCAGAAAGCACAACGGCTAGTAATGTGTTAGCGCTCGCTTCTCGCGACTCCGCAAAAAATAAGCCATAATCGATCCCAATTCCGATCACCAAAAACAACGCTAACGTATTAAATAAACTCAGTGGAATGTTAAACAAAAATAAACCGAGTAACGCACTGGCAATAGCAATGACTGGTGATGATATGATTAGTAGCGCTTTAACCACAGGATATCGAAAACTAAGTAATGTAAAAATTAAAACTAGCGCAACAAGTAATAACCATGAAGCTCTGGTTTCATATATCTGAAACAACTCAGAAATTCTTGAAACTTTATCGACGAATACAACATTTGCATCGATATCTTCTAATTTTTCAAGCTGATTAATTCCCTCAATAGAGATTATGGCCGCATACTGTTGATTGATATCGCCCAACCATAAATACGAGAGAGATTTTCCAAGGGGAGAACTTAACCAGTTTTCTGAAGAGATAATCTGACTTTTTGTTTCAGCAAAGTCGCGACGAAATTTATCAATGTCCTTCTCTTCAATTATTCCAGTGTTCGCAAGATTTATTAGCGCATCCGATTGATATAACCGTTGATAAAGCTGATATACTTGCTGCTGACGGCGAAGGCTGGGTAGCCATTGAGAAATGCTCTGGTAACCTTCGATGACTCCAGATTCAACTAATCTATCAAGTGCAGGAACCGCGTTTTCCAGACTCTCCAACATTTCTTCGAGCGTTTTTCCCTTGACCAGATAAAACTGGTTTGCAGCTGGCGTCAGCAGAATCGATTGAATCGCTTGTTGCTGTTGTGTCAATTCAACGCTACTATTTTGAAATTGACGAATATCGCTGCTTTCTTGAGGACTAGAATAAAAAGTAACTAGTGCGACTGCCGGAATGAGTAGTGTCATTAGCCAAATTCGCTTTGTCACCCCACTCTGTGCAAAGTTAATAATTTTATCGCAAACCAGAAGAACATGCCCTTGAATACGGCTTTTTAATGGTATTGATGGCAGTAGTAAAACAACCGTAAGATAAGCAGCGACTAGTCCACTGATGCAGAATGTAGCCATTTGCTGTAATCCAGGAAACGGTGTGGTTAATAGCGAAAGATAGCCAATGACACTAGAGATCAAACCCAGGGTAATTGCAGGAAATACCTTGCTTAATCGACTGCGAGTCTCCGAACCTTGTTCAACAGAAAAATAGTGAAAGGAATAATCAACAGCTACACCAATTAAACTTGCACCAAATACAATTGTCAGTAAATGAACTGACCCAAAAAGATAGTGAACAGTCACAAATCCACTACAGACACCAACAAAAATCGTGGTAGTCACCAACAATAACGGCTTGATACTCAAAAAAGCTAAACTGACTAAAGCGATTACGAGTATCAATGATCCCACACCAATTGTAGAAACTTCATTACGCGCTGTTTCCTGCGCATGTGACGCAAAAAACACTGCCCCAGTCCGCAGCAGCTTCGTACCAACTGAAGCATTATGCCAATCAGATTCAACTTCACCTATAGCACTTAAGACCTTTTGCTGTACCTCCGGCGAAAATGCGCTTCGCTTTAAAGTTGCAGTGACTAAAACATAATAAACATCATTCACTTTGGCAATTAAAAAACCTTCGTCAAGCCGCAGGTTTCGTTCACTATTGCTTATAGAAGATGTGAACCGATAAGACAAAAGAAATGGATCTTTAGGAATTAGTTCTGCCAGGCTGCCGGACAAAGGCGAATAGAGTTGTTGAATGACTCGGTCAGAAAAGTCATCAAATTTTTTTTCATTCAATAATTTTTCGTCGTTTTTCGAAACCAGGCGATGTCTATATAAGTAGCTAAACAACCCTTGTACTTTTTGCTCACTCGACGACATGCCAAAGCTAGCAGACTGAATATCGTCAAGCGACTTTATTTTTTCAACAAGTTGCTCAGCTGACTTTTTCGCCTTCACTCGACTCTTATTGGCTACCAAAAACACCAAGCGCTGCATACTTTGTTGCGAAAATTGTTCAAACGCCTGCTCGCTAAACGGATCCTGCTGAGAAGATGGAAGCAACTTAAGAATATTGCTTTCGATATTGACACCATTCCGAAATAACGAAGAGGCTAGCGCTACTAGCAACGCCATTCCAACACACCACGCTAACAAGCCAAACTTATTATTCAAGACGACTCTCTTTTGAATGTTTTTTATCGAGGCGACTTACTTCGAGGTATTTTTCTAAAACCTGTGGAGCTTGCTCTTTTAGCGCGGTCAATCGAATTTTAGTCAGATCTCCCCGGCTTTCTTCAAATAAAATACTTTCTATATGCACTTGGCCGGTGAGTTCAATTGTTTTAAGTAATTTAGAAAACTCATTTTTAATTGGCGACAGTTTAATACTCCACCCCATCTCATTACATTGCTTTGTGATCGTAAAATGCGATTTCAATGATTCGAGATTACCGCTTAATAAATTAAAAAACAACGTAGAAATTTCGTTAGCAATTGCATTCGGTGGTATTTCAACAGGCAAATCGTTTTTATCAAACTGGTACATTTCTCCTGCGCCAATCACCATTGTCGATTTAAGTGGCGACGAAACTTGCCAAATCAATTTGTTACTCGGACTCAGCCATATTTTCCCGCGTGAAATAAGCGGTCGTGATAGCGCCTTAATCTCTTTTGTTTGAATAAAATCTGAATGCAGCTCGCTCTTAGCAATTTTCTGGCTAATTTGTTTAATTTGACAAGTCGATGCGCTCGCCCCAATAACAGCATTCGCCCCAAATAAAAAACTCAGTATCAATAATGAGTTAACAATTTTCATTTTGCACTCCGAGTTTTTTTAACAATATTTCAGGGGACACCAAAAGCATTTCTCGTGTGTTAATATCAACTGCAACCTGAGTTGTATAACCTCTTGTTAAACGCTTGCCTGTCTCATCACAAAGAATCTGATATTTAATTTTCAAGCGATTTTCAAATTCAACAATCGTTGCTTTACAACGCAACTTTTGACCAAAACTGGCAGAATTTACGTATTTTAATCGCATATCGACTATTGGCCACATATATCCAGACTCTTTCATTTCTGGGTATCCATAGTCAAACTTTGCAAGTAACGCACAACGAACTCTTTCAAAATATTTTACATAGTTTCCGTGCCACACGACTTCCATCGGATCGAGATCGTAAAAAGGTACCTCAATGACTAATTCGGCCGACAGTTCATTTTTCATTATAGTTCCAACTCTAAATTAGTAGGTCGACCAGACTTGCAACTGAATTAAATCAACAAATTTTCGCAATTCTTTATCCAGAGGTCTATCTTCAGTCAATATTTCAAAATGCTCAAAAACTTCATTATGAGTTTGTAGGATAGAATCAGAGAGCGAACTCTTTTCCAGTTCATTCTGTCTCATTCTGAGCTCTAACCCCTGAGTACTTGCCATCAACAACGCAGAAGCAATTTGTTCCGTCAACTCTAACACTCTGACACAATCTCTGGCAGCAATGGTTCCCATGCTCACTTTGTCCTGATTATGGCACTCGGTTGAACGAGAGAAAACGCTCGCGGGCATAGTGTTTTTTAATGCTTCAGCGGTCCAGGCGCTAACAGCGATCTGTACTGCCTTAAACCCATGATTCAGTGGTTTTCGATCTGAAACTGCGGCAGATAGATTATTCGGTAATCCATTATTAAACTTGTTATCAACCAACAATGCCATTTGTCGGTCCATTAAGTCTGCCAAATTGGCGACACAGTTCTTAAGGGAGTCCATCACAAAAGCAATATGGCCACCGTAAAAATGACCGCCATGGAGTACATGCTCTCCTGCACCATCAATGATTGGATTGTCATTAGCGCTGTTGAGTTCAATTTCAATCATTTGCCTCATCCAGGGAAGAGAATCTCGAAGCACACCAATCACATGTGGCGCACAGCGGATTGAGTAGCGATCTTGCAATCTCGAAGAGTTGCGTGGATGATGATCGTGATGCAAATCTTCTCTAATCCAGGTGGCAATTTGTCCCTGTCCGGGATGTGGTTTTACGCTAAATAATATATCATCAAAATGATTGCTATTACCTTTTAGCGCTAATGAGCAAAGTGAAGTAATCCGCGTGCATAAACGGGTGAGGTATTCAGCTCTTGAATAAGCTAAACAAGCCAAGGCGGTCATTACTGCTGTTCCATTCATCACAGCTAGTCCCTCTTTAGGTTTAAGCTTTAACGGAGTAATATCCAACTCCTCAAAAACTTCGGCTGTGGCTCTTTTTTCTTTCTCAAAATAAACATCTCGCTCGCCAATTAAAGTTGCCGCAACATAAGACAAGGGGGTAAGGTCACCGCTCGCACCAACCGAACCTTCTTTGGGAATTACGGGAACAATATTTTTATTCAGCAATGTTTCAAATTGGCGCAACATTCGCCAGCGTACTCCTGAGACTCCTTGACTCAGAGAAGCTAAACGTACGGCTAAAATCGCTCGCCCTTCCAATTCGTTAAAAAATTCACCAAGCCCACATCCGTGAAACCGAGTCAAATGTAGCGGTAATTCGTCAACTTTATCCAACGGTACCTGTACTGTACATGAATCACCATATCCAGTAGTAACACCGTAGATAACACCATCTTCTTTTAACAAACGCTCAAGAAATTCTGCGCCAGAAGTAACTTTCTCATAAAATGATTCGTCATCGCTTAGGCAAACGTCAGCATCGTTGTGTGCAATCGCGTTGACGTCTTCAATCGTTAGCTTTTCCTTACCAAAAAGGATGGTTTTACTTGTACGCTTTTCTTCCACTTTCTTTTCAATCAACATAAACTATTTCTCTTCAATATCACTCGAATTTTCTTTGGACTTCTTTCGAGTTGTCCGCCTGCCAAAAGTCATAAAAATTAAACCATTGCAATGGCGCTTTTTTACAATAATACGTGAGACGTTGTGCAAATTTCTGCACCACACCTTCTAACTCTTGTTTGCGCGT
This sequence comes from Aliikangiella coralliicola, assembly GCF_007004725.1. Classification (GTDB taxonomy): domain Bacteria; phylum Pseudomonadota; class Gammaproteobacteria; order Enterobacterales; family Kangiellaceae; genus Aliikangiella; species Aliikangiella coralliicola. The sequence goes on from NZ_ML660163.1 coordinate 493,297, forward strand.
ACTACGCGAAAACTTTAATGAATCTGCAAAGTGTTCAAGGTAAATGTTATGTACACCTTGTTCTTTAATACAAAATAACAAATAGACAGGGCACTCTAAAATACCGGCCAAAATATGTGGCCCTTCGGCAAAAGGTGCTTTTTTACCGAGAAAGTCGACATATTGAACACGACCGATACTACTGACCGATGTACGATCACCAACAATAATAACCACTTCTCCCTGCTCTACTTTTTGCTTTAAGAGAATTGCTGTATCAATGCTAATTTTTTCGACATGAATTAGATTGACTTCTACATTTGGATTGCTCTTACTAAGAGCTTGTTGAAACTTAGATGCATGTTTATTAAAAACTATGGCATTAATTTTAAGCTCGTTATTTTTCACGCCAACGGCCCGGCAAAGTTCCAGGTTGCCCAAGTGTGAACCGATAAATACAGCACCTTTTCCTGATGCCGCCACCTTTTCAAATAAGTCTTTACCGTGTACTTTAATTTCGCTTTCATCAAGGTCGCCCATCCAGCATGCAATTTTGTCAATTGCGGAAACACCAAATTGGTAAAAATGTTGGTATATTTGACGTAATTTAACGTCAGTTGGTTCTCCCTGATATTTGGCTAATTGCTGCAAATAAGTTCTGGAGGACTCCCGCGCTACTTTCGAGGTTAATACAAAGTAGCTAATTACAGGATGCAATAAAATCAGAAAAATATTACGTCCAAATACTTTATAAACCCAAATCAAGAAGTTTAACCCGTGGAGACTTCCTTTTTCTTTTTCCGCCCCCCAATGTTTGACACGCATTTTTGATTGTTTTTCCGAGCGAAATTTACGCACCAATAATGATGGGAACCGTCTCAACATACCGAAAAATAAACGCGTATGCATTTTACTTATCAGCCAGTTATCTCGAAATAACTGAAAATGCGAGACACCATCTTCGGGGTAAATCACTTTTGTCGGTATGAATTTTATGTCAACAGATTCCCAATAAAGCCGAACCAAAATTTCGACGTCAAAATCCATTCTTTTACCTAGCTTATTGTTCTCAATTATTTCTATACAGCTGGCAAGTGGGTAAACTCGAAACCCACACATCGAATCTTTGATCTCAAAACTCAATGTTTCGACCCAAACCCAGAAATGAGTAATATATCTAGGTAGCAACCGACCTAATGGTACAGATTTGTCATATACCGGATATCCGCAAATAGTGTCCCGCGGAAAACGCTCGCTGCATTCAAGAAACTTTTGAATATCTTCCAGGTTATGTTGCCCGTCAGCATCAACCTGCAATGCGTGTGAAAAACCTTGATTAAAAGCGTGTCGCATCCCAGCCATCACCGCACCACCTTTACCCTGGTTTTCAGGCAAATGTAAAACAGTAATAGCTTCGTTAGATTCGCCTATCTTCTTTAAAAGCTGAGTCGTATGCTCATCACTACCATCATTAACCACAATAATAGGAATGTTGAAATCGCCAAGCTCTTTGAGCATGGGCTCAAAAACAGCTGTGTGATTGTAGTTAGGTATAATAAAACAGGCGGAGTATTGGGTCATTTATTCAATCACTAATTTGCCTGAAGAGTGTTTCTTGCCATCCGACTCAAACGCAAACCAAAGTTTGCCTTGCTTATGCTCGACTCTCAAACTAATTTTGCAATTTGGCTGAATCACGTGCTGATATTTAATGGCGTCCATTCGGTTAACTTCAATTGAGTTTAATTCCGAAAAGTAGCGTTTTGTGAACTCAATGACCCATTGAATTTGCACGACTCCGGGAATGATAGGTACTGAGTCAAAATGACCTTCAAAGGCCTGGAGTTTCTCATTAATGTCCAATACCAGTTGCATGGTAGAGTCTTCTTTAATTACTTCAACTACTTCTGGAAATTCCATTAGCTCGCTTTCTCACTATGACAGAATAATTGTAGTAACGAATCTGTGTCGAGTTTACTTTGAGAAGTCAACGGTATGCACTCAACGATTCGCCATTTTCTCGGGATGGTAACTGGTTCAAACCTCTGCCGCATTTGCCGTTTCCAGTGTTCAACCAAATACCGCTTACCTTTTTCTTCTAAAAGCAATTGCCCTTCGGAAGATAAAACGATCACAACACCTAAAACATGACGCTCGCCGGAAAGTAATAAAGCAACAGAGTTCTCAACAGAAGTCATAGTTTCCAGATAGGATTCAATTTCTGTTAACGAAACTCTCTTTTCTTCCAGCTTTACCACGCGATCTTTTCGGCCTTTTAAAATAAATTGGCCATCTGAAAAAATCTCTAATTGATCATCTAATACAATCCCATATTTTTCAGCGATATGGGGGGAACGCAATATTGTGTCAGTATTATTGATCTCTAGTACGACTTTTTTAAACGGCTTCCATGGCGTAGTCAATTCCGTCTGTTGCCTATGTGCAATTCCTCCAGTTTCGGTACTACCATATATTTCAATTGGAACATTCTTAAAATAATTCTTCGCCAACTGTGCCGCCGCAAGCGACAGAGGCCCACCCGACGAAAAGGTCACAGTGGGTTCTATTCCATTAAGGTCAAGATCTATTCTTGAAAGAAAAGCGGGGCTCGAAACAAAGACAAACGGTCTCTCAGAACGCTTCGCCATTAGTAGCTGCTCAGGGTACTCAATTTGCTGTTCAGCCCAACTTCTACCGGTAACAAAGGGCCATAGTAATTTAAACAAAAGACCATAAATATGCGAATGAGAAACACTGGCGACAACGGTTTTATTTTGAACTAGCAAACCGAAGGCTTCTTCTAGAGTTTCTACTTCATTCAACAATGATATTAGCTTTTTCTTAATAGCCTTTGGTGCTCCGGTAGAACCCGAAGTAAAAAATGTAATAACTTCAGCTCCACTCAATTGATACTGAGACTCGTTAAATGACTCAGTACCACAATCGAGATTAATCGATAATTTATTATCAATATCCAAGTCACTTTCACTGATTATTGCATCATACTCACTATTAATTTCATCCAACCACCTAGGCGTTCTGTTAGCACAAATAATGACTTCTTTTTTTTGAGTCAACAATGCGAATAATGCAACCAAAAACCAATAAGAGCTTTCAATGCTTAATAGCCATTTTGATGCACTATTTAATGAGATTTTATTAGAAAGTCGGGCAAGATCCTGACGAAACTTATCTGAACTAATTGTTTTATTGGAGGATAAATCAAAACAAACATCGAAACAGCCACTTTGATGTTTTTGACTCAAAATTTGATTCAATTGACTTAACATTTTTTACTTAACTAAGAATAGCTTCCGATATATGAATTCTCCGCCAAATATACAACCCATAATCAAATACGAAATTAAACCATTATATAAGGTCCAAAACTCAATACTTGAAAAAAAAGTAGTAAATAGTGAGAAGAGTCCATTTAGTAGAAAAAATACGCACCATATTTGCGTAACTAAGCGAGTATACTCAATTGCCTCTTGCGGCAATTCAGGTTCACTCAGTCTGGCAATTCGCTCTATGGCTGAGGGCGGATTTTTCAGGCTATACCCAAAAGCGACAAGAAACGAAAAACTAACGATAGTAGGATAAAGTTTCAAGCCTTGAACAGAATTGCTAATTACTGTAATTACAACGAGCGTAATCCCGAGAAAAGTAACAATAATTAGCGTATTGCTCTCAGCATTACTTCTCATTTTTTTTCTTGAAAAATATCTTAATACTAAAATAGCCGCAAGAATGATAGCCATGAACTTAGGCTCAAAATGATTGAGCCCAAAATATATAACCAAGGGATATAATACTACCAATATGGCTGCAAAAGCAGTCGCGGCAATTTTCATTAGCTATTAATTAATTGGTCTACTGCATCAACAACGTCATTCACTGTTCTTACAGACTTAAAAGTTTCAGGTTGTATCTTTTTGCCTGTTATTTCCTGCAATTTAATGACTAAGTCAACAGTGTCAATACTATCAAGATCGAGCTCTTGGTAAAGATTTGCTTCCAAGGTTATTTCTTCTTTTTCAATTTCAAACTCTTCAACCAAAATGCTTGTTAGCTGTTCGAGTATTTCTTTCTTATCTTTCATTAAGCTATTTCTCTCTGCTCTTTAACAAACGCGGCCAGACTAGCCACGGAATAAAAATGTTTTTTCGACTCTTCTGAACTTGCTTCTAATTTAATGTTATATTTTTTCTTCAAAGCTAATCCTAATTCCAAAGCATCGATTGAGTCTAAACCTAATCCCTCACCAAACAACGCTTCTTCGGACTCAATGTCCTCGACGGAAATGTCTTCCAATTCCAGTGATTCAATAATCAGGGATTTTATTTCAACTTCTAACTCATGCATAATTTTTGTTTTCCTCAACAAAATAGTCTTGAATAAAGGATGTCATACGCCTGGCACTAACCGATAAGCTTTGTTCTGAGCTCACAAAATTATCAACCTCTACCGGTTTACCCACCCTAACTGAAAAATCGGCTTTTTTATAAGGGATACTATACCATGGCTCATTTTTAGTAAGCGTTGACGGATGGCAGTGAATAACAACTGGCACTAGATCAACACTGCATCTGATAGCGATGTTACTCGCACCACGCTGGAACTTAAGCGGTTGTGTAGGTTTAGTGCGAGTTCCTTCCGGAAAGATAATCAGTGAATACCCCGACTGCAACGATTTGCTACAAGCGCTAAATAAACGCTCTGGATCTTCGGTGTTCTTAATATAACCGGCAGCTTTGACAACTCCCTTTAAGAAAAAATTATCCCACAAACCTTTTTTAACAATACAATCTGCTTGTGGCAATATCGCAATTAAAACAACCACGTCGATTAGCGAAGGATGATTGGCAATAATTAGCTTTCCATGAAATTTGGTTAACTCTTGCTCCGCTTTTTCGATGTCGAAGTGAAACATTCCAAAGTTGGACATCATCGTGATAAAAAAGCGAAAACTCTTATGGATAATATGCCTGGCGAGTTTGGTTCTCTTTTGTTTATTTTTGCAAAATATATTGAGTGATGGGAACACAACTAACGTTAACAGCAGCCCACCAACTCCGAAAGCAAAAAAACTAAACGCAGTCGCTATCAACCGCCAGACATAGTTTATAGAACTAAACATTACCGTCCCCAAACCCATTGTCGAGACTGACCATCTACGACAGAGTTTTCAGCACCCGATAAATAGTGTTTTAGAAAGCTCTCTCCTAAATCACGCTCTTCATCACTGCCAGTTGCTCTTTCTTTCATAGACATGCTTACATTAGTATTAGCGCCAGATAGCACATTCTCGTTCCAAGACAATAGTAACGCAATACATATCGACTCCTTCGGGCCAAACTTAAATTCAGAATACTTATCGGGTAATGGTTCATCATGATAGACAAATAGCACTTTGCTATCAGGAAAACGAGACATAAGAACGCAAGATTCTAGCAACCCATAGCCAAATGTATCTACACCACCAGCTACGGTAGTAGCCGGTTGCTTATTCTGAGTAAGAATTGAGAACAAACCAAGCGAAGTATTATGTACCGAAAGACTAAAGTCAGTAGGTGATATATCCTCTTGATTTGCAATTGATTCTAATATTTTAACCGTTCGAGTTAACTCTCCATGCCGGGAAGCAAATACACATTTTGGATGTGATTGGCTTTCGCTTAAACAGTTAATCCCGGTTGTAACAGCCATTTTGCTTAAGCTGCTCATCCGACGGCGCTTCATCGCTGGTATTTGAGAGAAATCAGGTGGTATAGACGAAGTTGAAAAGCTATTTCCGCAAGCCCAGTCTATCCAATCCGATCGCAGCCTTTTCGACGAGGACCACGCGGACCACGATTCTATGGAAAAATTGATTTTTTTACTCATTTTGCCGACTTCTTGCAGAAAACGCGCAATTTTCACACAATTAGTAGACTATTACAATAGATTTGAGTTGTCTAACAAGCGCTATGGACCATTATTGTTGCAGCTAAAAACAACAGGTAAGTAGTCAATTTATGCTTAATAAATAGTACTTTACATTGAAAAAAAGCTCCAATATGATCCAATCAACTAGAAAGATTAAACAAAAAGGAAATTAGTATGCGAAAAGTTTCATATTTTGGCTTGTTTTTACTGACCATGACGCTTCTGGGATGTAAAAAAACAATGCTAGTTCAAGATTACCCAGGGCAACAAATTCCGCATTATGCACAGGAAAAATCAACTGTCGAAAGTGTAGAAAAAGCCATCATGAGAGCGGCCATATCTTTGGGTTGGAAGACCGAAGTGATCGAAAAAGGAAAAATCCTGGCGACTTTGAATATAAGAAAGCACCAGTTAGTGGTTGATATTACCCATGATGATAAATCCTACTCAATTAAATATAAAGACTCTGTCAATTTGAAGTATGATGGCAAGAAAATCCATCGGCAATATGGCAACTGGGTCAAAAACCTGATTAATTCTATTAACGCATTTTCTGTTTCTGATTAATTCCCAGGTCGTCTTCAAAATCAATTAAACACTCGACCTAAGATTGGCTGCCCAGAGCATTAATGGGTAGCCCATTTCTTTCTAGTTTTTTCAATTCGACTACAAAGTCATTTTCATCTTTTCAAATAACCTGTTTTCCGTATTTAAATGAGATAATCTCTAATTGGACAGGATGTCGAATATTATTTAAAGTAAATAATAATATTTTCGAAAAGGAACTTATAAATGAGTCAGGTACATCTCCACCCAACAAAAGATAATTTCGTTGAAAAATCCTTAGTCGACAATCCAAAATACCAAGCAATGTATCAGGCATCAATTACCGACCCTGATAGATTCTGGGCGGAGCAAGCTGAAAAGTTTATAAGCTGGTATAAACCCTGGGATACAGTTAGTGAAGTTGATTATCATCAGGCGAGTATCAAATGGTTTGAAGGCGCAGAACTTAATGTGAGCTATAATTGCATTGACCGACACCTTCCTGAAAAAGCCAATCAAACCGCAATTATATTTGAAGGCGATGAACCGGGTAACTCTCGGCATATCACCTATCAGGAGCTACATGATGAGGTTTGTCGATTTGCCAATATTCTGAAACAACGGGGAGTCAAAAAAGGTGATCGCGTATGTATTTACATGCCGATGATTCCCGAAGTCGGTTACGCCATGTTGGCTTGTGCACGTATCGGTGCCGTTCACTCGGTTGTGTTTGGCGGCTTCTCACCGGAATCTCTCAAAACCAGAATACTCGACTCTGATTGCAAAGTGGTGATTACTGCTGACGAAGGAGTCAGAGGCGGCAAGAAAATACCTTTGAAGAAAAACACCGACGAAGCTATCGCCGGTTGTCCTAATGTTCATACAGTATTAGTGATTAAACATACCAATAATGCGACAGATTGGAATAGTGACATTGATGTTGACTACAAACAGCTTCATCAATCCGCTTCAACTGAATGTGCACCTGAAATCATGCAAGCAGAGGATCCTCTTTTTATCCTTTACACCTCCGGTTCCACAGGGCAGCCCAAAGGCGTTTTACACACATCTGGCGGATATATTCTCTATGCAGCCATCACTCACAAATATGTTTTTGATTATCAAGAAGGCGATATCTATTGGTGCACTGCTGATGCAGGATGGATAACCGGCCACTCCTATATTTTCTATGGGCCTCTGGCCAACGGCGCGACAACACTGGTGTTTGAAGGTGTACCTAACTATCCGAGTGCATCCAGATTTTGGGAAGTAGTAGATGAGCATAAGGTTTCCATTTTTTACACAGCGCCAACAGCCATCAGGGCGCTGATGGCTTTGGGCAACGAACCTGTAGATCTAACTTCCCGAAAAAGTTTAAGGCTACTCGGTACCGTTGGTGAGCCAATCAACCCCGAAGCTTGGGAATGGTATTACAAAGTTGTCGGCGGCGAAAATTGCCCAATAGTTGATACCTGGTGGCAAACAGAAACAGGTGGTATTTTAATTACTCCACTGCCCGGCGCTCACGCATTAAAACCGGGCTCAGCGAGTAAACCTTTTTTCGGCGTTAAGCCAATGTTGTTAGATAACGACGGTCATCCTCTTGAGGGTGAAGCAGCAGGAAGTCTGGTGATGGCTCAAAGCTGGCCAGGTCAAATGAGAACTGTTTATGGCGATCATAAACGATTCTTTGATACCTACTTTTCTCAATTTCCTGGTTACTATTTTACTGGCGATGGTGCCAGAAGAGACGCCGATGGCTATATCTGGATAACAGGCCGTATGGACGACGTACTCAATGTGTCAGGTCATCGGTTGGGAACCGCAGAAATAGAAAGCGCGTTAGTTCTTCACCCTAAAGTGGCAGAGGCCGCTGTAGTTGGATTTCCTCATGAAATAAAAGGAGAAGGCATTTACGCTTATGTGACTTTAATGATTGGTGTTGAGCAAACAGACTCTCTCAAACAGGAGCTGACTCAATTTGTCGCAAAAGAAATTGGGCCTATTGCCAAGCCGGAAGTCATTCAATGGGCGCCCGGACTTCCCAAAACGCGTTCAGGTAAAATTATGCGAAGAATTTTACGGAAGATAGCAGCCAATGAGTTTGACAACTTAGGCGACACTTCGACATTAGCCGATCCTTCAGTGGTCGAACACTTAACAAAAAACAGGTAACTTAGCCTTTCTTTTTTTATTTGATAATCGATAAATAATTAACCTAAAAAGCGGTATGTTTTTTGATATACCGCTTTTTGCTACTTTGCTCATCTCTAATTCAATAAAAATTCCAAGTTTAACCATTTGAAGCGGAGTTTTTGTTGTCATGCAGCATCAGTTCGGGTTACACTCAAAAGGCTGAAAAATCAAATAATAAGAATTCCTAAGCACAGGTAACAAGTTGTCAGCTATAAATAATCAACTAGTGCAATAACTCATAAAAACAACAGGATCAAAACTATGTCTGAAATGAGAGTTATTAAGAAATACCCCAACCGACGTTTATACGATACCCAAATCAGTAGCTACATAACTCTTAATGACATAAAAGATCTAGTCATGTCCTACACTGACTTCAAAGTCGTTGATGCCAAAACCAACGAAGATTTGACCCGCTGCACCTTGATGCAAATTATTGCAGAGGAAGAAACCAACGGTCATCCAATAATGACGTCTGAAATTTTAAAAGAATTTGTTCGTTTTTATGGTGACTCAATGCAAGCAATGATGAGCCGCTTTCTTGAGCACAGCATCAAATTGTTTATGGAGCGGCGTGCCGGGCTTAAAAGCCCGCTAAATACAATTCTCGGAGCCAACCCAGTTTCTCTTATGCAGAATATTGCTGAACAAAATATGGATTCATGGAAAGCTAAATCAACAACGGTAGAAGAAAAGGAATCTTCGACAACACAAGCAAGTCATTACTAAAAAGACGAGCCGATCACCGCCGTTACAAAAAGCAATTTGCTTGCAGATAAGAATTGAGCAAACTAATTTCTGAACGGCATGTCTTCATATTTGATTAGAGTAACGTTTATTTCGCTAAAAGCTTATATTAAGCTGAATATCGACTAGTGCATTAATCCACACTATCTCCCATCTGTTCATTATAACTTATCGAGCACAATTGAAAGAATGTCGGTAAACAAATTCCAATAGGGGCTGCGAACAAAAATCAATAAAGATACTAAAGCGATACACCACCAGAGTGCAGGCTTAAGGACAGAGGCCAACGTGTCATCATTATTGTATCTTTCTCGCCAATAGGATTTACTTGCTTTAATCGCGAAACCAAGAGTCCCCACAATGATAACTAATATGAAGATCAGCTCGTAACCCTGACTTTTGTCTAGTGAAAAGGCAGCGCCAACTAAAATGCCCGGAATTAAATATAATGGCGCCCAAATAATCCCAGAAATAAGATTTACCCAAAAAAAGGTCACTTTGTTCATTTCTGAAATGCCGGCGATTAATGGAACAACCGCTCTTGTTGGCCCAAAGAAACGGCCAATAAACACACCACCGACACCGTGCTTTTCGAAAAAGACTCGACTTTTTTCGATAATCTTTTGGTGCTTAGCGACAAATGACCAGCTGAGTATTTTTTCATGATAATGGTATCCAGCATAAAAACTAATATACTCGCCAATGACTGCGCCGAGATAAGCGGCAAACACTACGGGATAGAATGAGAGTGCATCGGCACCTATCATGGTCCCAATACCGACCAATAAAATCCACCCTGGGATCAATAGTCCGACAATCGCCATTGACTCTAAAAATGCGACTGAAAATATGATGACGCCAGCCCAGTGGGCATTTTGCTCAACAAAACTTAGAATATTCTCTATCATAATAAGTTAATAATATTTCGTGATTAGCGTAACAATCACGAACTCTTCCCTCAAAATAAGAAATCAAACTAGTAAGTAGCTGATATTCGTCGCTTAAGCCATGTAACAAAATTTTTGGTTAATTTTGTCGAATTGTAGTGATTAGGCAAAATAAGCACTCACCAAAATAGTGGTAATAAACCCGACTGTAATCAGAAGGATGTAAATAGTCCCTAACACACCACTTTTCAGCAGAGTTAAAGGCCATCCTTGACGATAAACTTTTTTCATCGCCAATAAAATATATATTAGAATCCAAAAACCTAAAACCATGGCAATAAAAGCCGACAGCGATGCAATGCTTTCTAATAGCCAGTGCGAACTATTCTTAAATTGCTCTTCAACTAACCATAAGCTCATCTGCAACATTATCGCCACATAAATAAAGCAGTGATTATGAATAAGAAAAATTAGATGCTCTACGTAGAATCGCTTTGAAAACAGATAAAATACCTTTAACACGACAGCAAAAATAGGCAATAAAATAAACATCATATAAGGGAGAAGCTCGTAGATCTCTTTGATTAAAGGAGAGGGATCTTTTTTCCAGCTTTCCCATTTCAAAGTGACGTTGTCTGCAAAATCCTTGAGAAAGCCATCTTGTTTAAATTCTTCCCCCTGAAAGGAAATATTTTCCCCGTTTATTTGAATTCCGAAGTTTTCACTTTCTTTTTTTATATTATCCTTCGCAGGTGTTTTATCAGTAACCTTCCCTTCAGTTTCATCACTATTTTTCTTGTTCGCTACAAACTGATTTTCTGGTGGGCTTATTGGGTCACTACCCGGAATTACTGTCTCTTCTGGTAATTCTATATTTTTAATTGATTCACTCACTTCCTCGATGACTTCCGCTTCCTTTTCGCTAGTTTTTATAACAGTAGAAGGATCTGTGTTAAATTTTAAAAATAGAATGAAAAGGAGACTGGTAAATAAATAAAGCCTTAAGGGCAACACATAAAAAAATCGCTTACCATAAATGTAATCAATGGTAATTTTTCCTGGCTTAAATATAAGAGGCGCAATTGTATGTTTAAGTCGAGAGTCAAATCCAATAACATCAACTGTTAGTTCTCGCACTAATTCACCAAAGAATTTAATCATGCTGCGAGACGACTGACCACATTCGTGGCAGAAGCGACCCGCAAGCCGGGTGCCGCAATTAGAACAAACTTGATCTTCACCAGTCTCTGAGTCCGGCGAGTCTACTAAGGACTTCGATAGTTCCTTATTTGGTTGAATCGAACTCACTATTAATTGTTCCGAATCTGTGTCAGACAAAAAATGCTCCTACAACGGACAGAATTAGCTGAATAACAGTTGCTTAAATTGAAACTGCGAAACCGAAGATAATAGCATAATCAATATTTTTATCTAACTCGGGCGCTTTTTGATGTTTCAAGCGATTAAGAGAGTTTAAAACAAGTGGGAAATTCGAATTGACATATTGGAGCCACAGTTATTTCTTTAACTAGCAATGACGGATTTACTTTTAAATGGCATTCCTACATCAGCGCGGATAAATGAATCAAATCTTATTCATTCGGGAACTGAATACCCAAACTGAGCTTATTCTGTTTTCGTAGAATAGTTGTGACTACCCTTCAATCTGAAACGAAACAAATTTAATCGTCAATAAAAACATTTGGAGAGACATTAAACTTTTTTGACAATTCACGAACATGGCGAATAGTTAATGAACGCTTTCCGCTTAAAACTTCTGACACCACGCCCTGGCTCCCTATTTCCTTGAGTTCAGATTGCTTAATTCCATGTAACTTGATCAAATACTTTAAAGCTAACAAAGCGCCGCCAGCAATTTGCTGGTGTTCAGGCATAAAATTTCGCTCATATTCTTGCGCCGCGGTAGCCATCGCTTTAATTAAACCTGACAAAGGGCTATTCCCTCTGTTCTCCACTAGTTCAATTGCATCTCTTAGATTCGTCAGCAATACTTCATAATCATCGGGAGTTTTAGGAGTGTCTACAACTGGAGCAACCATATTCCAATGTTGTACAGCTTTTTCTAAGGCTTCTTGCATTTTATCGTTCCCTCATTAGTGATTTCCGGGCTTGATGTCTTCAATAAAGGCAACCTGAGATTCGAAATTAATCAAAGTGTGCACTAATAGCGTTGTTTCAGGTATTGGAAATTTATATTGATAATTAAATCCGCGCATATCGCCAAAAGTCGCTCTTAGCGCTTTCTCCGAGAAAAAATCACCATGCCGTAATATCTGATACCAGCCATACAAGTGCCTGTGAGCAGCAGGATATTTGATTTGGGCTTCTTTAAGCCTGTTTATGGCAACAACTTTCAACTTCAACCTCCATGTTATTTTAGATCTGTATTTGGCACATTGGTAAGTATTCTGGTATTGAATAAGGCTATTGTTATCTGAGAGCCCAATTTTTATAATAATAAAGAATATAAAAATAGCCTATTAATATTCATATTTCAAATAAATAAGTCTCAAAACTGGAAGTTAATTATACCCATTCGCAATTACAGAAGCATTACTTAAAGCTCATAACCAATAACGACAGTAAACTGTAATATCTAACTGGATCAAGCAGATAACTCACTAACGGGTAGTTATAGTTTACAAGCGGGTGGTGTCGTTCTACACTCTGATGCTTTAGCCATATTAAAAGCAAATGTATCCGTATTTATATCAATCTAATACTCTGACTATCGGTACCTACGGTGTGATGTTAGCGCTAGCCTATCTGATAGGCCGCCATATGTATATTGTGCGTATCAATGAAGTTTCAAAGCGTCCGATCAATACCGAAATACTGATTATTTCTCTGCTTATTTTTGGCGTGATCGGCGCAAAATTAATGTTCATGGTTAAAAATCCCCACGAAGCTGACTTTTCTGATTGGAGTTCTCTATTATCTGGAAGCGGTTTTTCCAGCCAGGGTGCGATTGTCGCAGCAATCCTGGTAACAGTATTATTTTCACAATTAAGCAAAATTAAGTTAAGTCTTCTTCTGGATGCAGCAGCTCCTGCCGCTGCTTTCGCATATGCGATAGCCAGAATAGGATGTTTTCTAGCAGGAGATGATTGCTACGGCGTTAAATCAGAACTTCCCTGGGCAATGAGCTTTCCTCACGGCGTTGCCGCAACTAATGACAAAGTTCACCCGGTTCCGCTTTACGAAGCTTTGTACTCATTAGTCATTTGGTACTCGCTGAAGAAATATCAGCTAAAAAAACCTAAACCTTATTTCGTCTTTTTTACTTTGCTATTAACCTGGGGGGTATGTCGCTTTCTGGTTGAATTTATTAGCACTAACCCAGTAAAAGTACTAGGAATGTCTGGTTCGCAATTCGGTGCTTTACTAATGCTCCTGTCTGCATGCACATTCTTTGCTGTTAGTTACTTTCAAACGGGCAAAAAAAAGCCGGGATAAATCCCGGCTCAAAAATTCGTTTAATACTTATTCTTCAGTTTCTTCAACTTCTTCAACTTCTTCGATAATTGGGCGGTCAACTAACTCCACGTACGCGACCGGCGCTTTATCACCAGCTCTAAAGCCAGCTTTAACTATTCGAAGGTATCCTCCAGGACGCTCCTGATAACGAGGACCTAGCTCATCGAACAATTTGCCGACAGCAGCTTTGCTTCTTGTACGAGAAAAAGCTAAACGGCGATTAGCAACTGAATCTTCTTTAGCTAAAGTAATTAGTGGCTCAACCACTCGGCGAAGTTCTTTCGCTTTAGCAACTGTAGTTTTAATCAGTTCATGTTCGATTAAAGAAACTGACATATTACGAAACATAGCCTGACGATGGCTAGAATTTCGATTTAATTGACGACCACTTTGACGATGACGCATTTTAAATTACCTTTTTTACTTACCAGCCTGCATTAGTACTGATATTCTTTGGTTTATGTTATTAACAAATAGATTTTTTGAGCAAACCTATCTGTGTTACTACTTAAACAATAAAACCCTACTCAATCTGAATAGGGTTTTACCGAATACTTCTTAAAAGATTAGTGCTTAGGCTTCGTCAAGAATACTTGATGGTGGCCAATTCTCCAGGCGCATGCCCAGTGACAAACCACGAGAAGCTAAAACATCTTTAATCTCTGTTAGCGACTTTTTACCCAAATTAGGTGTTTTAAGCAGCTCAACTTCCGTACGTTGGATAAGATCACCAATGTAGTGGATATTTTCAGTCTTAAGACAGTTAGCACTTCTAACCGTTAACTCAAGATCGTCAACCGGACGAAGAAGAATTGGATCAACTTCTGGCTCTTCTTTTTCTGGTTCACTTTGTTTTTCATCTTTCAAATCAACAAAAGCAGCTAATTGTTGCTGAAGAATAGTTGCACATCGGCGTATTGCTTCTTCAGGCTCAATTGTTCCATTTGTTTCCAAATCAATGACTAGCTTGTCAAGATTGGTGCGCTGTTCTACACGAGCGGAATCAACAACATAAGATACTCGGCGAACAGGGCTAAATGAAGCATCAAGCTGAAGACGTCCAATGCTCATGTCATCTTCATCACTACCTTTACGAAGTGCTGCTGGCTCATACCCACGACCCTTCTTGATATAAAGCCGCATATTTAATGCACCTTTCTTAGTCAAAGTCGCGATATGGTGGTCAGAATTGATTATCTCTACACCAGCTTGCTCTTCGATATCTGCAGCGGTAACAGCGCCTTCGCCTTTCTTTTGAAGAACAAGAGTCGCTTCGTCTCTATCTTCTAATCGAATTGCCAAACCTTTAAGGTTTAGCAATATATCGATTACATCCTCTTGAACACTTTCAATCGTTGTGTATTCGTGAAGCACTCCGTCAATTTCAACTTCGACTACCGCACAACCAGGCATTGATGAAAGTAAAATTCTACGAAGTGAGTTACCTAAAGTATGACCAAATCCTCTTTCAAAAGGCTCTAATACGACTTTAGCTTTTCTCTCACCAAGATTTTCCACTTTGATCTGACGCGGAGTCAGAAGCTCAGTGACATTGCCCATAAATAATCCTCTTCAAGTGTTACTTAGAGTATAATTCCACTATTAGATTTTCGTTAATGTCAGATGGTAAATCAGAACGCTCAGGAGCGTTTTTGAAAGTCCCTTCCATCTTTTTATCATCAACTTCAACCCATGTAGGACGCTCTTTTTGCGAAGCCAGTTCTAAAGCCGCTACAATACGAGCTTGAGTTCTTGACTTTTCACGAATAGAGATCACATCCGATGCAGACACGTTATAAGACGGAATGTTAACGGTTTTCCCATTAACCAACACCGCTTTATGACTTACCAACTGACGAGCTTCAGCTCTAGTTGTACCAAATCCCATTCGGTAAACAACATTGTCTAATCGAGTCTCTAATAGTTGAAGCAGGTTTTCACCTGTCGCACCTTTAAGGCGAGCAGCTTCTTTATAATAATTTCGGAATTGCTTTTCTAATACGCCGTAAATTCTGCGTACTTTTTGCTTTTCACGTAATTGTAGACCATAGTCCGAAAGGCGAGCACGTTTTCCGCCGTGAACTCCTGGTGGTTGATCAATTTTACACTTATCTTCAATAGCACGTACGCCGCTTTTCAGCATCAGATCGACGCCTTCACGACGTGCTAACTTAAGCTTAGGTCCAATATATCTTGCCATCTGTTAATTCTCCAGCAATACCTAAAGTTACACGCGTCGCTTTTTAGGCGGGCGACATCCATTGTGAGGGATCGGCGTAACATCAGTGATGTTAGTGATCTTGAATCCGGCATTGTTTAATGCACGAACTGCTGACTCACGACCTGGTCCAGGGCCCTTGACGAATACTTCCATATTCTTCATGCCCATTTCTTTAACCATTTCTGCAACTCTATCAGCGGCAACCTGTGCGGCGAATGGAGTGCTTTTTCTAGATCCGCGAAATCCAGAACCACCGGCAGTGGCCCAAGCAAGTGCGTTTCCTTGACGGTCAGTTACTGTCACGATAGTGTTATTGAATGACGCGTGAATATGAGCCATTCCATCAACTACGTGCTTTTTGACCTTTTTACGAGAACGAGGTGATTTTGCCATAGTTGTCTATCTCTTAATTGGTTTACGCGGACCTTTTCGCGTACGCGCATTAGTTTTAGTGCGCTGTCCACGAACAGGTAAACTTCTTCTGTGACGAATGCCACGAAAGCAACCTAAATCCATCAAACGTTTAATATTCATGGAAACTTCACGACGCAAGTCACCTTCAACAGTGAATTTTGCAACTTCGCCACGAAGTGATTCAATTTCAGATTCGGTCAAATCTTTTATTTTGCGATTTTCTTCGATTCCAGCGCTACCACATATAGCTTTAGCGCGAGAACGGCCTATGCCATAAATCGACGTCAATGCAATTACCGAATGCTTGCTAACTGGAATGTTAATACCAGCGATACGGGCCATTTAACTAACTCCCAAATTTCAGTTTCAAGTGCTTTATATTCTCTAATCTAAAACACCTTATAAAAAGGCGCGACATAATAGCCTTGAAACGATTAAAAATCAACCTGTTAATTTAATCTCTCTAACAAGATATAGTAAGGAAGTCTTTTCTTATCCCTGACGCTGTTTATGGCGAGGGTCAGAACAGATAACTCTTACACTGCCGTTTCTGCGAATTATTTTACATTCACGACAGATTTTTTTAACAGAAGCTCGAACTTTCATCTTCGTACTCCAAATAAAATAGCGCTTTACCGGATACCGGTTGCGCCATAATTTTTAAAATTGGCCTTTTTCAATACTGACTCATAATCGCGAGATATTAGATGCGCTTGTACTTGCGACATAAAATCCATAATGACGACCACGATTATCAACAATGAAGTTCCACCAAAGTAGAAAGGCACTTGCCAGAATAAGATCATGAACTCAGGAAGAAGACAAACTGCAGTGATGTAGAGTGCTCCAACCAAAGTTAGCCGCGTCATAACCTTATCAATATATTTAGAGGTCTGCTCGCCAGGACGAATGCCGGGAATAAACGCTCCAGATCGTTTTAATTGATCTGCTGTATCACGAGGATTGTAGACCAATGCGGTATAGAAAAAACAGAAGAACATGATACCTGCACCATATATCAATATATATAGTGGATTACCAGGCTGCATCTGCTGTGCAACATTTTGCAACCACAACCAGTCATCACCTTTACTTGCACCTATCCATTGAGCAATTGTGCCCGGGAATAGAATAATACTTGATGCAAATATTGCGGGGATAACACCAGCCATATTAACTTTTAGCGGTAAATGAGAGGATTGTGCCTGATACATGCGGCGACCTTGCTGTTTTTGCGCATAATTTACAACGATTCTTCGCTGTCCACGCTCCATAAATACAACAAATGCTGTAACCAACAAAACAACTGCAAGAATTAACAACAGCGCAAGAACATTCATATCGCCTTGTCTTGCCTGCTCAAAAGTTTGTCCTAAAGCAGTCGGCAAGCCAGCCACGATACCGATAAAGATCAATACCGATATACCGTTACCAATACCACGCTCATTAATCTGCTCACCTAACCACATTAAGAACATGGTTCCAGTTACCAAACTAACAATGGCGCCGAAGTAAAAACCAAAATCAGGATTTGGAACCAATCCTGGCATCAAATTTGGAAAATTCGTTGCAATTCCAATCGCTTGTACGCAAGCCAGGAAAAAGGTCAAATACCGAGTGTATTGGTTTATCTTACGTCGCCCAGCCTCACCTTCTTTCTTAATTTCCTGAAGTTTCGGCTCAACAAAACTCATTACCTGAATGATAATGGATGCGGTAATGTATGGCATAATTCCCAGAGCAAAAACACTCGCTCTTTCCAATGCTCCACCAGAAAATACATTGAACAAAGCCAAAATTGTACCTGATTGCTGTTCCATTAATTGGGCCAGAACGCCCGAATCTATTCCTGGAACAGGAACAAAGGATCCCAAACGGAAAATAACAATAGCAGTGAGCACAAACAACAAGCGTTGTTTGAGCTCAGTTAATCCGCCGCCTGATTTTTTTTCTACTGGAGCTTTAGCCATTTCTTTTGTTAACCCTTACACTTACGTAGTTAAACAAGACTACGCTTGAACCTTCCCACCAGCAGCTTCAATAGCTGCTTGAGCGCCTTTACTCACTCTAACTCCATCACCAATGCTTACAGATCGGTCGATAGAACCAGATAACATTACTTTTACTTGCTGAATGTTCTTATTAATAAGGCCAGCAGCACGTAAAGACAAGAGGTCAACCGTTTCACCTTCAATTTTATTTAGTTCACCAAGTCGAACTTCAGCTGAAACCAAAGATTTTCTCGATGTAAAACCGAATTTTGGTAAACGCTGTTTCAAAGGCATTTGACCGCCTTCAAAACCAGGTTTTACTTTTCCGCCAGAGCGAGACTTCAAACCCTTATGGCCTCTACCACAAGTTTTACCTAGTGTAGAACCAATACCGCGACCAACTCGCTTTGCTTTCTTTTTAGCACCTTCGCCAGGGCTTAGAGTATTTAATCGCATGATCAATCCTCCACTCGAATCATATAGCTTATAGTATTAACCATACCTCGAGTTGAAGGTGTATCTTCAACCTCAACCGTATGGCCTATGCGACGCAATCCTAAACCCATCAAACAAGCCTTATGGTTCTTTAACCGACCGCTTGACGATTTGGTTTGAGTAACTTTCATGTATTTCTTAGCGGCCATGATTTACTCCATAATTTCAGCAACAGATTTACCGCGTTTTGCTGCGACTGCCTCTGGAGAGAACATTTCGCTTAAGCCACGGATTGTTGCACGCACGATATTAATTGGATTTGTTGAACCGATGCTTTTTGCCAAAACATTTTCAACACCAACTACTTCAAATACAGAACGCATCGCACCACCGGCGATAATACCTGTACCTTGAGACGCAGGCTGCATATATACTTTTGAAGCCCCGTGTCTTGAGTTAATAGGATGTTGTAACGTGTGACCATCTTTTAATTCAACTTGAATCATATTACGACGAGCTTGTTCCATCGCTTTTTGAATTGCAGCAGGAACTTCACGCGCCTTACCACGACCAAAACCGACTTTACCATTACCATCGCCAACTACCGTCAAAGCTGTGAAAGAGAAAATACGTCCACCTTTAACCACTTTTGAAACGCGGTTAACGTTAACTAATTTCTCTACAAGACCTTCGGTATTATTTGCTTCTTGTCTAGCCATTTTTTAACCCTTAAAACTGAAGACCATTTTCGCGTGCAGAATCAGCTAATGCTTTAACACGACCATGGTATTTAAAACCAGAGCGATCAAAAGCTACTTTTGATACGCCCGCTTCAGTAGCTCGTTTCGCAACCAATGCACCAACAGCTTTCGCTGTATCTACATTTCCTGTTGCACTACCGGCTGCCTTGATGTCTTTCTCAACACTTGATGCAGTCGCTAAAATCTTTCCGCCTTCTGCGGAAATAACCTGAGCATAAATATGGCGAGGTGTACGATTAACAACTAAACGAGTGGCACCTAGCTCTTTCATTTTCATTCGACCTTTAGTCGAACGACGAATTCTAGCTTGTTTCTTATTCATGACGCTGCCCTACTTTTTCTTAGCTTCTTTACGACGGATAGTTTCGTCCGCGTATTTCACACCTTTACCCTTATAAGGCTCTGGTGGACGATAAGCTCGGATGTTTGCTGCAACCTGACCAACTAATTGCTTGTCAACACCCTTAACCAGAATCTCTGTATTAGAAGGTGTTTCAACCGTAATACCTTCTGGTAGTTCGTAATTCACAGGGTGTGAAAAGCCAAGTGTAAGATCGAGAACTTTACCTTTAGCTTTAGCTCGGTATCCAACTCCCACTAACAACAGCTTCTTTTCAAAACCTTGGGAAACCCCTGTAACCATATTATTGACTAATGAACGCATAGTTCCTGACATCGCTTTTGCTCCGTCAACACCATCTCGTCCCGCAAATGTTACCTGGTTGTCTTCAACATTGACGTCAACTGAAGTATGAATATCTTGCTTCAATTCACCTTTTGCACCTTTAACTGCAATAGTTTGACCTTTAAGGTCAACAGTTACACCTGAAGGAATTGCTACTGGATTTTTTGCTACTCTAGACATAATGGTTCTCCTTAAGACACGATACAGAGAACTTCGCCGCCGTGACCTTGCTTACGCGCAGCTTGATCGGTCATAACTCCTTTAGAAGTAGACACGATAGCGACACCTAAACCATCTAGTACACGAGGTAGCTCAGTAGACTTTTTATAAATACGTAACCCAGGGCGACTAACACGTTTAATTGTGTCGATAACTGGACGGCCTTGGTAGTATTTTAATTCAATTGATAATTCTGCTTTCCCACCGTCTTCTGATCGAGAAATTTCGGTGATATAACCTTCTGCTTTCAATACTTCAGCGATAGACACTTTGAGTTTTGAAGAAGGCATGGAAACAACTTTTTTGCCTGCTGATTGTCCGTTACGGATGCGAGTCAGCATATCAGCAATAGGATCTTGCATGCTCATATTGATTCTCCCAACAAATTACCAGCTAGCTTTAACCAAGCCGGGTACATTACCTTTCATCGCTTGCTCTCGTAACTTATTTCGGCATAAACCGAACTTACGAAGGTAAGCATGAGGGCGACCAGTGACACGACAACGATTACGTTGACGTACGGGGCTTGCATCACGAGGTAGTTTTTGCAACGCTACCTGTGCTTCCCAACGCTCTTCATCACTTTTGCTGAGGTCAGCAATAATTGCCTTTAGTTCAGCACGCTTCTTAGCGTACTTTGCAACCATACGTGCGCGTTTGTTTTCGCGCTGTACCATTGATACTTTAGCCATAAATTACCCCTTAGCTCTTAAGCGGGAAGTTAAACGCGCTTAAAAGTTCGCGTCCTTCTTCATCTGTAGTCGCAGTGGTAGTGATAGTGATATCCATACCGCGTATCTTATCAACCTTATCGTAATCGATTTCAGGAAAGATAATCTGCTCTTTAACACCCATGGAATAGTTACCACGGCCGTCAAACGACTTAGGATTTAAACCTCGGAAGTCACGAATACGAGGAATTGCTATAGAGATTAAGCGCTCCATAAACTCCCACATACGCTCACCGCGAAGTGTTACTTTTGCGCCAATAGGGTAGTCGTCACGAATTTTAAAACCAGCAATTGATTTGCGAGCTTTTGTAACAACAGGCTTTTGGCCCGAGATTGCTGTCAGATCTCCGCAAGCGTTCTCTAGAACTTTCTTATCCCCAACAGCTTCACCCAGACCCATATTTAATGTGATCTTGGTAATCTTAGGGACTTGCATGACAGACTTGTAGTCAAACTTTTCAGTTAAAGCGCTGACTACCTTTTCTTTATAGTGGTCTTGCAGTTTCGCCATTTCTTACACCAATTAATGAAAAACTAGATTAATCGATCAATTCGCCGTTCGATTTAAAAATACGAACGCGCTTACCGTCTTCTTCAACTTTAATTCCAACACGATCAGCTTTGCCGGTCTTGGAATTAAAAATTGCAACATTGGAAATATCCATTGCAGCTTCTTTTTCAACGATGCCGCCTTGAATACCTGCCTGTGGGTTAGGTCGAACATGTTTTTTCATCATGTTAACACCTTCCACAACTACACGGTTCTTGTCAGTAATGATTTTAGAAATCTTACCGCGTTGGCCGTTACTCTTACCTGTAAGAACGATGACTTCATCGCCAGTTTTTAACTTTTGCATGTCAATCTCTCCTACAGTACTTCCGGAGCCAAAGATACGATCTTCATGAACTTATCACCGCGAAGTTCGCGAGTAACAGGTCCAAAAATACGAGTACCGATAGGCTGTAAGTTAGTATTAAGAAGAACCGCAGCATTGCCATCAAAACGAATCAAAGACCCATCAGGACGACGAACACCTTTTCTGGTTCGAACAACAACCGCGTTAAGAACATCACCCTTCTTCGCTTTACCACGAGGAATAGCTTCTTTAACACTGACTTTGATCACATCACCGATTCTTGCGTAACGGCGGTGTGAACCTCCAAGAACCTTAATACACTGAACTCGACGCGCACCGCTGTTATCAGCAACGTCAAGCGTAGTTTGCATCTGGATCATTGGTTTTCTCCAATAGTTCCCGCACTAAATATACGCACACTTTATAGTAGTGCCGCGCAAAAGGAGCGGGAGTATACCATCATTCAATTGATTCAGCTAACGAAAATATACTAATTCCGTATCTTTAGTTAGCTTTTTCAACTACCTCAACTAACTGCCAGGATTTGCTCTTTGAAAGCGGTCTGCTTTCAACAACAGTGACAGTATCGCCTATTTTGCACTCGTTAGCTTCATCATGAGCATGAACCTTAGTAGAACGCTTAATAAATTTCCCATAAATAGGATGCTTTACTTGGCGCTCAACTTTGACGGTAATGGTTTTATCCATTTTGTCGCTGATGACTTTACCAGTCAGAGTACGCTTAATTACTTTCTGCTCACTCATTAGTTCTGCTCTCCATTAGAAGGCGCTTCATTTGCTGAAGTACCAGCCTTCTGATTTAGTACAGTTTTAACGCGTGCAATATCACGACGCACATTTTTTAATGTGTGAGTCTGGTTCGACTGACCAGTCGCTTTCTGCATACGTAAGTTAAACTGCTCTTTACGTAGTTCAAGCAGCTCATTTTGGAGCTCCTCAACACTTTTATCTCTCAACTCAGAAGCATTCATTACAATACCGTCCGCTTAACAAAAGTTGTTTTAAAAGGAAGTTTAGCTGCAGCTAATGCAAATGCTTCGCGCGCTAAATCTTCAGCAATACCTTCAACTTCGAACAACATACGTCCTGGTTGAATTTGTGCAACCCAGTATTCCACACTACCTTTACCTTTACCCATACGAACTTCTAATGGCTTTTTAGTAATAGGCTTATCAGGGAATACGCGGATGTAAACCTTACCTTGACGACGCATATGACGAGTCATAGCACGACGTGCGGCTTCGATTTGTCTAGCAGTCATTCGTCCGCGAGCCGCAGACTTAAGACCAAACTCACCAAAGCTAACATTGTGGTTTACAACACCACGGTTACGGCCGGTGTGCTGTTTACGAAATTTCGTTCTTTTTGGTTGTAACATGGTCTATTCCCCTACTGTTTCTTAGCTCGGGAAGGCTTCTTTTTTGGTTTTTCTTCAGCAATAGCTTGCGGTTGATCACCAAATACCTCACCTTTGAAAATCCAGACCTTAACACCAATAATTCCGTAGGTGGTCGCAGCTTCCGCAGTCGCATAATCGATGTCTGCACGAAGTGTGTGCAAAGGTACACGACCTTCACGATACCATTCAGCACGAGCAATATCTGCACCGCCTAAACGACCACTTACTTGAACTTTGATACCTTCGGCGCCTACACGCATAGTGTTTTGTACCGCTCGCTTCATAGCACGACGGAACATAACACGACGCTCTAATTGCTGTGCAATACTGTCAGCAACTAATTGCGCGTCCAATTCTGGCTTACGAACTTGCTCAATATTAATTTGAGTTTGTACGCCAGTCATTTGTGATACTTTTTTACGTAACTTTTCGATGTCTTCGCCTTTTTTACCGATCACAATACCCGGACGGGCAGTGTGGATGGTTACGCGAAGTGCTTTCGTAGGGCGTTCAATATCAATTTTTGATACTGAAGCACGCGAAAGAGTCTTCATCAGCCATTCACGAATTTGAATATCGCTTGCCAGGAAATCCGCATATTCACCGCGTTCCGCATACCAAATAGAACTATGCTTTTTTACGATGCCAAGACGGATACCATTTGGATGTACTTTTTGACCCATGGATCTATCTCCTAGTTATCCGAAACTTTAACGGTGATATGACAAGACCGCTTAAAAATGCGATCTGCTCGACCTTTCGCACGCGTTTTGATCCGCTTTAACGTAGGGCCTTCATCTACAAAAATTGTAGAAACAGTTAGCTCGTCGATATCTGCGCCATCGTTATGCTCAGCATTTGCGATTGCAGAATCTAGAACTTTCTTAATCAAATCGGCTGCTTTTTTGTTACTGAATTTCAGTATGTTTAAAGCTTTTTCTACCGAAAGACCGCGAACCTGATTTGCCACTAAGCGAGCTTTTTGTGGGGAGATACGCGCATGGCGTAAAACAGCTTGAGTTTCCATCGTCATCTCCTATCGCTTCGCTTTCTTGTCAGCAACATGGCCTTTGTAGGTACGAGTTGGTGCGAATTCGCCCAACTTGTGACCAACCATGTCTTCATTAACCAATACAGGTACATGCTGACGACCATTATGAACTGCAATGGTCAATCCAACCATCTCCGGAGAGACCATTGAACGACGTGACCAGGTTTTAATCGGCTTTCTGTTATTTGAGGCCACAGCATCTTCAACTTTCTTTAAAAGATGAAGATCAATAAATGGGCCTTTTTTAAGTGAACGTGGCACGATTGCTTCCTCTATTACTTACGGTTACGGCGACGGACAATTAACTTGTCTGTACGCTTGTTACTACGAGTCTTCTTGCCCTTAGTTGGTACACCCCATGGAGTTACAGGATGTCTACCACCTGAGGTACGTCCCTCACCACCACCATGTGGATGGTCGACTGGGTTCATAGCAACGCCTCGAACAGTAGGTCGTACACCACGCCATCTTGTTGCACCCGCTTTACCGAGTGAACGTAGCATATGTTCAGCGTTACCAACTTCCCCAATGGTCGCACGACAATCAGCTAGAACTTTACGCATTTCGCCACTTCTTAAACGTAGTGTTGCATAAGAACCTTCTCGTGCTACCAATTGGACGTAAGCACCAGCACTACGAGCGATTTGAGCACCTTTACCAGGCTTCATCTCGATACAGTGGATTGTGGTACCTACTGGAATGTTTCTCATCGGAAGAGTATTACCCGGTTTAATAGGTGCATCTTGTCCCGATTGAATTTGATCGCCAGCTTTTAAGCCTTTAGGAGCGATAATATAACGACGCTCACCGTCAGCGTATAAAACTAACGCAATATTTGCACTACGGTTAGGATCATATTCTAAGCGCTCAATAGTGGCTGGAATGCCATCTTTGTTACGCTTGAAATCGATAATACGGTAGTGTTGCTTATGGCCACCACCAACATGGCGAACTGTAATTCGACCATTGTTGTTACGACCACCACTTTTTGATTTCTTGTCTAACAAAGGCGCATGTGGAGCACCTTTATGCAGGTCTGGATTCACAACTTTGACTACAAAGCGACGACCCGGCGACGTTGGTTTAGCTTTCATTAGAGCCATTATCTTACCCCTTCGCTTACTCGGCGCCTACAAAGTCAATGTCCTGCCCTTCTTGCAGAGACACGTAGGCTTTTTTCCAATTCGAACGACGACCTGAAACTGCTCCGGTACGTTTTGTCTTACCTTTCACAACTGAAGTTCTTACGTCGTCAACTTTTACGTCAAACATAAGTTCTACAGCTTTTTTCACTTCAAGTTTTGTCGCGTTAATTGCTACCTTAAAAACAAACTCACCGCGTTCGGCTGCTAAGCTTGCTTTTTCAGACACATGTGGAGCTAACAAGATGCTCATGATTCTTTCTTGGTTCATCCCCACATCTCCTCAAATTTTTTCACGGCGTCTACAGTCATAATTACTTTATCGAAAGCAATAAGACTTACCGGATCGCAGGCTTGAACATCACGAACATCAACTTTGTGAAGGTTTCTTGCCGCAAGATATAGATTCTCTTCGACATCGTTAGTAACGATAAGCGCGTCAGCTACACCATAATCTGAAAGTTTATTTACTAAGATTTTAGTTTTCGGAGACTCAACACCGAAAGACTCAACCACAAGCAATCTATCTTGACGAATCAACTCGGACAAAATGCACTGCATTGCTCCGCGATACATCTTACGATTAACTTTTTGCGAGTGATCTTGTGGACGTGCAGCAAATGTCACTCCACCAGTTCTCCAGATCGGGCTACGAATAGTACCAGCACGTGCTCGGCCAGTACCTTTTTGACGCCAAGGTTTAGCACCACCACCGCTAACATCACTACGGTTCTTTTGAGCTCGGCTACCTGAACGTGCTCCAGCCATGTAGGCAACAACTACCTGATGAACCAACGCTTCGTTGAATTCACGACCGAAAGTCGTTTCAGATACTTGTAGAGCAGGTGCTTTTTCACCACCAGTTACAGCTAAATTAATTTCCATTCTCTAATCTCCCCCTAAACCTTAACCGCTGGACGAACGATAACGTCGCCGCCAGTGGCCCCAGGTACGGCGCCTTTAATTAGAAGAATATTTCGCTCAACGTCGACACGAACAACAGAAAGATTCTGTGTTGTGACACGCTCAGCACCCATATGACCAGACATTTTCTTACCCTTGAAAACTTTACCAGGCGATTGGTTTTGACCAATCGAACCATTAGCTCTGTGAGCTAGCGAGTTACCATGAGTAGCATCTTGAGTTTGGAAGTTCCAACGCTTAACACCGCCTTGAAAACCTTTACCTTTTGATGTGCCAGTTACGTCAACAACCTGACCAGCTTCAAAGATATCAACTTTGATTTCACCACCAGTTTCAAAACCATCTAATGAATCTGAGGTAAATTCCCAAAGTCCACGACCTGCCTCTACACCAGCTTTTTTGAAATGACCAGCTTCAGGGCGGTTAACACGGTTGGCTTTGCGCTCACCGGTTGTCACCTGGATCGCTTGGTAGCCGTCGTTTTCTTGTGTTTTAACCTGAGTAATTCGATTTGGTGCTACTTCAATTACAGTAACCGGTGTTGAAACACCATTTTCATCAAACACTCGGGTCATGCCGCATTTGCGACCAACGATTCCGATTGCCATTTTAAAAACCCTCTAAATACATTGCACACTAAGACCTGTGCAACCAACATGTTTGTCAACTTAAAAACGCTAAACGCGACTTAAATCGACTTACAAACATTCCTCAAACAACCCTTAAGAAAGGCTGATTTGAACATCTACACCCGCCGCCAAATCAAGCTTCATCAAAGCATCGACTGTTTTTTCGGTAGGTTCGACAATATCAACCATTCGCTTGTGAGTTCTAATTTCATACTGATCTCGCGCGTCTTTATTAACGTGCGGAGAGATCAAAACCGTATAACGCTCTTTGCGTGTCGGTAATGGAATAGGACCACGAACTTGTGCACCGGTGCGCTTTGCAGTATTAACAATCTCAACTGTTGATAAATCAATCAGCTTATGATCAAACGACTTTAAGCGTATTCGGATTCGCTGCTTAGCCATGCAAAGAATCTCCAAAGTTAAAAATTAAACATATAAAAGCCGCCTCTCCTAGCTTTCAAGGAGTGCGGTTAAAATTCTTTTCGACCAAAATTAGGTCGGTTGTCGAGCCGCAAATATCACTATTTACTTTTGGTTCCAGTCATCTTTTACAATCACTGTTATTGAAATGAACCACCCTAATTGGACTTATCCAAATTGGGAGCGGCATTATAGAGAAAAGAAAGGTCGATTACAACCCAAATATAGAATGACTGAAAATATATTTTTTTGCGCTTTACCTGACACGCAAAAGTTGAATATTTATTCTTTAAAATCAAAAGGATAGGAGAAAGGGCTTTGGTGTTGATTAATTTTGTTTAGCTCAACCTATCCGCTGTTGATGGCATTATTTTTACAAACACAGGGAAATCCCCTCTACAATACCCTGCTGCATAGCTCGAACTACTCAGGTCCTGACTAATTAAATATACCGCTCAGCCCGGAAAAGGCTTGTGCAAACCTGCTTCGTTGGTAGTTTCTTATTTCCTGGTTAATTCTTTGCAAGTCATCTTCTGTCACCTTATGCATACTGCCCTCCTGTCTGATGATTACATCTTTGTAATCTCCTTCGCCTAACCTGATGATTTTATAACTTAATAGCCGGTAGCCCTCGGGATCATGGGTCAAGGCTACCGTCGCTCGAATTCTTCTATCTTTTGACTGTTCGACCACAATTCCGGAACATCCGCTTGAGAGTAAAACCTGTGTTCCTGGCGGATAAAGGCCTGTTGCTTGAATTAGCTCCTCGATTAACTCTCCGTCAAACGCCGAGTCTCGATAGCAGTATAAACGCGAAAGCACTTGCCCTACAGTTCTTCTCTTGCGGGTCAACATGGGGTGCAAAATTAAATCAAACGCCTCAGCAAGACCTGCAACCTGGGATAAATAAGGAATCGCTTTTCCCGATTTTTGCTGCGGGAAACCGCTCCCGTCGAAGCGCTCAGTCATGTTGGCGATAATGGTTAAAACTCTCGGCTCGATACGGCAATGACTTAGCTTTTCTAGTGTCAACTGCGACCACTTTGCAAAGTCAGGATGGAGCTCAGCGCCCTGAAAAGCTAGCCAGTCATTCTTTCTCAAGTAAGACTTCCCAACACTGGAGAGCAAAATCGCTTGATTCATGACACTTAGAGACGACCGTTGAACTCCCATAGAGCGCCCCATTAAGGTCGCCCAAATAGAAGTTCGTACCACATGATCATAGACTTTGCCTGCACGGACTTTCACTTTAGTAAGCCAAAGCAAGGCATCAGGACTTTCAATTAATGAAGCAACAATTTCATCGCTGACGGTACTTATTTGACTAACGAATTTAGCATTAATGTTTTTTAAGCCGGGCTTCAGCTCATTCAATAGCTGATCGGCTCGCTGCAACAGTTTGTAGGCGTGTGCTATTTCTTTTGAAATGGGTCTTTGATCAGAATAACTTTGAGTGCAAAATTTTCGCCATGGCCGCACTTGGCCAACTTGCTGATTTCTTTTTTTGGAACTGTCTCGACTGCCAGCAATCTGAGATATCAGGTTTAGCTGCCCGCCAGACAGACTTTTAGCCTGGTCAATCTCTACTTGTTTTCCATAACGAGATATTTTTAATATGTCTTCTCGGGACTTGATCAAAACACCTTCGAGTGGAAACTCCGTCGCACTCCACGGCGTTTCCAGTCGAGTGACATACATGCCAATTCTCAATTCGGCGACGTTTAGTCTTCTTGTTTCAATATGTTTCGACATTTTTATAAGTCAATGATCGCATCAATTATTCAGTTACAAACCTCCATGTGCGCAACGCTCGGCATTTTTCTTTGCTGCACCACTAAAAAGCGGCTTAGCCATGAATGCAAGCAACATTTGGTCGTTCAAATCGGTACTGAGTAGAAACAAAAAACGGAGAGGTTTGGGGAGAGTCTGTCTCGGTAACCCCGCCGCCATAGGGTTCCCCTTAGACCGGTGGTTTTGCGTACAAGAACTTTCGTTCAAGCTTGCCTTTTTCAACACAATTTAAGCATACATCGAGACCGCGATTTTGTCTATGCTTCAATGACTAACGGCCAGGAATTGAATATAAAAATTTAATTTTAGATAAGAACAAATAAGGGGAATCTCAAATCACTCTAACTGCAAGTCAATTATTTTAGGTAATTCACTTATTCAAGACTTTTCGAATGACCGAGACTTTTCAAATGACAAAACATCAAGCCGTCGATTACAACCAGCCATTCTGATGGGCGATACGCGCCGCTTCAACCCGGTTTTTTGCATCTAATTTGTTAGCAGCGCTCGATAAATAATTTCGAACGGTCCCTGCTGAGAGGTGGAGCCTTTCAGCAATTTGCTCAGTCGTATCACCTTCTTTGGCGAGCCTTAGCGCTTGCCTCTCTTTGTCGGTTAACGGATCTTTTTCAATCCAGGCTTCCTGAAGTAGCTCAGGTGCTATCACCTTGCCGCCTGCTGCTATTTTTCTGATGGCCAATATCAGCTCATCGGAAGGAGAATCTTTCAACAGATATCCTTTTACGCCCAAGTCCATCGCGCGTCTTAAATACCCGGCACGGGAAAATGTCGTTAATATAATAGTATTTACTGACAATTGTTTGCGCTTTATCTGCTCGGCAAGCTCTAACCCGGTCATTTCCGGCATTTCAATATCGGTCACTAATATATCGACATTATCTTTCGACTCATCGGCTAAAAAATTCAGTGCCTGTTCGCCATTGCTTGCCTGGTATACCA
The DNA here is from genome assembly GCF_007004725.1 of Aliikangiella coralliicola. Lineage (GTDB taxonomy): Bacteria > Pseudomonadota > Gammaproteobacteria > Enterobacterales > Kangiellaceae > Aliikangiella > Aliikangiella coralliicola. The sequence goes on from NZ_ML660163.1 coordinate 523,732, forward strand.
CTGAAATATCCTCTTCCAAATCCAATAGCGCCGCTAAAGCGCCCAAGAGCATAGTTTGATCTTCCGCAATCATCACACGAATGGTTTTACCAATCATACGGCTGATCCCTGTGGAATACTTATGGTGAAACAGGCACCATTAACAGACTCTATCACCAATTTACCCTGAAATTTATCAACTCTTTCCTGGATCCCTTGCAATCCGAAGCCTTCAAATTGATCGCAATGAATACCTTTACCGTCATCCGCTAACTTAAGCGTAATGCTTTCATTATCTCCAATGACAGAAGCATTTACTCGACTAGCCTGTGAATGTTTAAGCACGTTAGTAACCAACTCTTTAATGATAATAGCGAGCTCTTTGTTGATTTCATCACTCATATCAACATCTTGTAAAGTGTAGTCGAAGTTAATTTCATTACTTTCCAGTACGTATTTAGCGTGAGCTAACTCGGTGTTCAAATCGCTACTGCGAAAGCCGGTAACCACTTCTCTCACCTGCTTTAGTGCATCGCGAGAAATACCTTCAAGCTCTTTAATTTCGGTTTTCGCTCTAACGGGCTCATTATCAATTAACTTTCCGGCTAACTCCGCTTTCAATGTAATAACAGAAAAGGTATGCCCGATTAAATCATGAAGGTCTCTTGCAATCCTCTCTCTTTCCGCGGTTTTTGCCAAGGCCTTTACTTCCTCTCTGGACAATATCAACTCTTTCCGCTTTTTATCCATTTCAAACTGGTAAATGTTGACACCACCAATCAATAGCGTAAATAACGCAGCAGGTATATAGAAGTAAGGAATCAAATCAAAGGACAAACTAACAATGGCAATCCAGATTATAATGACTAGCAGTCCCAAGAACCCATTTTTCGGCGTGCCTAGCCGACAACAAAAAGCGCCCGCATAAACAAAAAAAACGCTCGCGCCAGGTGTAATCAACGCAAGCAGAGTGCCAAGAACCAAAATGCCCGCAATGTTGAAAATTATTTTCTTAGATATTATCCAATACCCCGAAAAATAGAGCGGTAGGAAAACGAGAGTCCCGACTACGCCATAAATGTAATTCTCAGGTGAGCGATTAAACGACAACAGACTGACATAAAAAATAGACAAGTAGACCAGCCAAACGTATGCTGCTAAACGATACTCCTCAGTTGGAGGCAGCAGGAACCGGTCTATCTTTTTGAAGAATGCTCGCATATTTATTAATCAAAGCGTAAGTTATCGATCATAAATTCAAACTCGCCAACTTTGCCTGATTCAACCAGGGAAATATTAGTAATGGATGAAAGATCGATGCCTTGGAGTTGAGAGAATTCGATTGTAAAAGTTTTCCACTCCTTTTCCAAAGGAATATTCAAAGAACTCGGCTGAAAACTTCCTTCCTGAAAAACAAGCACCGACAAGGTTTGCATATCTTTAACGCCTTTTGCTTCAAAGGAAAGCGACTCTATTTGGGATAAATTGGCTCCCGAACTAAAATCTTCGCCGGGAATAAAAGAAAAACCGCTCCAGGGAAAAGCAAATCCAGCCTTAACCTCCCCAACAACTCGTAAATATTTGTCTTTAGGTTGATCGGCTTTTCTTTCCCAATTAAGAGCAACAATCGATTTACCACCTGCAAACTGATCGGTCGTAGGAGTAATACCGGCGCCAAACGCAGTGTTTTTTTCGTCAGAGTTAAAGTCACTAATCATTTGCGGCTTTATCGCTGGAGACAAATCTTGTTCCGATAAGTATTTTTTTCTCGCATAAAATTTTCCATTTTTCCAGACAGCCCGAATATTTCGAGTTTGCTCAATATTCTCTAACGGGTTGCCCTCTAGCAAAACCATCGAAGCAGGCGCGCCAACTTTTAGCGTTCCCCGCAAGCCAATATTAAATGTCTGACTAACGGCCCCCGTGGCGCTATGCAGAGCCTGCTCGGGCGTAAGCCCTGCATCGACTAACATCATCATTTCTGCATGAATACTCGCGCCATGTGTTGTGCCGGGGTTGGGCGCATCTGAGCCGCTTAAAATGGTAACGCCCGCTTTCGATAATTTGGCGACACTTGCTAACGCTCGCTGAAAGGCATTTTCCTCGATTCCAAAATCCATAAAACTTGCGGAAATCTGTTGACGCTGCATCCTACTCAAATAATCAGCTGACTCACTATCATTTAGAATAAATTCGCCAGGCTTAAGACCAACCATCGATGCTTCCACCAATAAAGTGGGAATAATAAAAGCATTACGTCTCTTCATTAGTTTAACGAAAGCATCATCTGCCACTTTATCCATAAAACTATGAATGATCCCATCAGCACCAGCATCAATGGCTTGATGAGCCGATACCAGGTTATCAACATGAACCACTAACATTTTATTTTTATTGTGGGTGGTCCGTATTAACTCCTTTAAAATATCCCGGCTAATCGAAGGAAAATGCTTTCGTGGGTTTTCAGGGGCATCATAAACCGCTTTTATATAATCAGCGCCATCTGCTATTCGTGCAGTAACAAAATCTTCAACTTGCTCAACACTTTCAATTACAGGAATATTGAATCCATATTCAGTTCCGTGTCCACCAGGTGCAGTCGCTAAAATTGTTGCAGAAAATAGATCAGCTTGCTGATCATTGTCTAACCGTTCTCTTAGTTTTTGATGCTGCCGGCTAAAGTCAGGCATGGTGAACATATCCAACTCAGTTGTCACCCCAAAATTGAGTGCCAGCTCTAGTGCATTCCCCCAAGTATGCGTGTGAGAGTCAATTAAGCCAGGAATGACGGTTCTGCCCGCCCCGTCAACCTCAAATAAGTTGTTTTCATTCGATACATTGATTCCCACTATCACAACTCTACTTTTCTCTATTCGAATATCGACTTGATGATGTAACTTTTCACCGTCGTAAAGGTTTATGTTTCGAAGAATAAAATCACTATTGAGTTCGCTTAGTGATTGATGAAAAGTATCATTTGAAGTCGTTTTTTTTGAAACAGATATATGCTCAGGCTCAGGCAATAAAAAGAAAAAACACACAACAATCAGAATACCAACACCGATTTTAATTTTCATTATTGTTTGTCCTTTTTGGTGTAAGCTTTCAATGCAAGTATTGAAAATACCACAAGGTATAAACTCAATATGCCTATGTGTAACCAGACACTTTGGCCCGAGTCCATACTAACCACCTTTAGTCCAAGTTGAGCTAGATGATAAGCGGGTAAAAAGTTTGCCACAGACTGCATTAACTCGGGGAAAAAGTTAATCGGAACCCAAAGGCCAGATAAAAAAGCCATCGGTAAATACAATAAGTTGACCACTGCCGGAGCACTATTAGATTTCAGATACAACCCTAAAGCCATTCCAATTGCGCAAAAAGGAATGCTACCAAATGTCAAAATTACAGCTAACAGCAGCCATTGTTCTCTTTGCAGTCGAACTTCGCCAAATATTGCCCCTATTGTAAATAACAAAATAATTGTGAATACCGAAAAAAGAAAAGTCACCGCAACTCTTCCCAAAATGTAAGCCGAAGCAGGCATCGGAGAAACTTCTTTTAGTTCAAACCACCCTTGACCTCTTTCAATAGCGATCCCCACTCCAAAAGAAAATAACGCTGGCCCTATCACGCCAAAAGTTCCATACGTTGCTAAAAGGTAGGTCGGCATTGATGCGGCATTCATGGTAAAAATAACACCAAAGAATAAATAAAACATAACTGGAAATAATAGCGACGGTAAAGTAAATCCAGGAGAACGAATCACCTTTAAAATTTCCGCTTTTGATTCCAGAAGATATATTTTTATTAAGTCAGGCTGTGACTCTGTAGCAACTATATTCATTGTTAGATCTCTCTCATAATTCAGTAATGATGTTAGAAAAGCTTTTCGCTATCAGGCCTAAAATTAGTTTGCAACTTCAGAGGTATCACTTGATTCTTCAGATTTTGTTTCATGTGAGCGGTTAAGTTGAATGAATGCGTCTTCAAGCGCGGCACCGGTAACGGTCAAATTAGAAATATCATCAGTCATCTCAAACAGTTGCTTGAGCGCTTTTACCGGCTTGTCCGTTTGGATTTCGTAAAGATTGCCCGCAAGCTCAACTCTTTCAATCGCGCTCAGTGATAACAGTTTCTGAATTGGCACTTCGCTGGTGAAGGAAATTTTCTTAAAACGCATTCGTGACTTAATTTCTTCCGGCGTTCCCTGTTGAATAATGCTTCCTTTATTTAACATCATAACTCGGTCAGAAAGTTGGTCTGCTTCTTCAAGATAATGTGTGGTTAAAATAATACTCGTTCCCTGATTCTTGAGTTGTGCAATCGCGCTCCATAAGGACTTCCTGGCTGTGATATCCATACCAACACTGGGTTCGTCAAGAAACAATAGATCGGGATTTCCACAAATAGCCAAAGCAAACAAAAGTCGCTGTTTTTGCCCGCCAGATAAATTCTTGCTATAGCGATTTTGAATCTCTTCTAACCCGGCTAAGTCAATAACTTTGGTATAAGCAATCGGACTCACATAGTAACTTTGAAACAATTCAATGTGCTCCTTCACTGTCAGCATATCCGGCAATCCCGACACTTGAAGCATCGCCCCACAACGGCGTTTTGTGCGCAGTTCACCTGGTAAATTCCCCATCACACTAACAGTACCATGCTCCGCGCTCAGGCGACCCAGCAGTATGTTAATGAGGGTTGTTTTTCCGGCACCATTGGGTCCAAGTACTGATAAAACTTCACCACAATGAACATTGAGAGAAACCTTATCGAGCGCTTTATTTTTTCCATAATGCTTACTCACATCGACCACACTGGCCACGATTTGATTCTCCCGTACATCGATGCTCTGATTACTTTCGCCAGGCTTAATCGAGTTAGCCGAACTCAATTGCAAATCACTCCAACCAGGCCTTTCCGTACCCACTTTATCCATGTTTAAATTATTCATAACCGTCTCTTTCGGTGAGGGCACCTTTGAAATCTGTTCTACTCTGAACAATGATAATTTCGAAGAAGCAATGTTATTTAACGTGAACCTATTGTGAGCGAAATCCTTAAAGCGCGTAATAGAGGAATGTCATCAATTCCATATGACATTTGTCATCAGATGCAGTATTTAAGAACAGGGTGCGAATTTTGATGGTATTAAACGGATAATTATTGATAGCCCTTAGATAAACAGGCAGAATTAGCTGGCATACATGGCCTATGTTGAATTAGAATCAAGAAAGAACTAACCGAAAGAGGTTGGCTGTGACAGAAAAAATTTATGATCATTACAATGTCATTTTGACAGGTAGTATTAAACAAGGTTTTGACATTGAAGATGTCAAAACCGGGGTGGCGAACCTGTTTAAAACGTCACCGCAAAAGATATCTCCACTGCTCAATGGCAATCCGACGGTTATTAAACGCGATATCCCCCATAAAAAAGCGTACCATTACCAACAGCTACTCGAAAAAAACGGTGCCGAAACGCAAATTCATCGCATTGTAGTTCAAGAGAAAGAAACCACATTCACATTAGTTCCTGAGGGCGAAGAAACCACTCCTTATGAAGAGCTTGCTGAAAAACAGGGGCACGGAGAAATTGTTACTTGCGGCAATTGTCACACAGAACAACTGTTAGCCCCTTATTGTACCAATTGTGGCACGCCACTCAATGAATCTAATATTCTTCCGTCAGGTCAATCAGCAGGAATGCCGATTTTTATTGCAATTGGTTTTTTACTAATCGTATTTGGGCTGGCGGATTATGGACTCTATTATTTAGAAATAATAGATCTGACGGGGATTCGCTGGCTCCCCATACCATCGGCATTTTTAGGATTTATTTTTATATTGTTAGGAAAATCTGATCCGCCGGAATAAAGCTTGAATAACAGAAAAAAAATTAGCCTGAAAAATCTTTTGTGTTTTGGGAAATAATCACTAATGAGGAAGTCGAATGGTAAAACATGCGCCACCTAATTTATCAGATTTCGACACACTAATTTCGCCATTATGCCAACCGACAACTCGAGCGACAATTGCCAGCCCCAAACCATAACGATTGCTCTTAGTTCGGCTTTTATCCAACTTTACAAATGCCTTAAAAATGTTTTCAATTTCACTTTCCGGGATCCCGGCACCATCATCCTCAACTGAAATATCAACGCCACGAGCGTTAACTTCGCAATTCACAAAAATAATGTTATTACCGTGATAAATCGCGTTGGTTATTAAATTAGATAAAGCCCTGGCAATCCAGTTGGTATCAAGCTCAACCATCAACTTATCAGACTCAAAATCAAAATTGGTCTCCACCTGCACGTTAGCATTTTGAAGTAGTGGGTAACAGGCATTCACCACAGAGTTAATCATCATGACAATATCGGTAGAGCGCTTCGTTAATTGAAATCTTTTACGCTCCAGACTGGCATAATCAAGAAATGCTTCAAGCATGGTTTCCATCCGAGTGAGATCGCCATCCATTCTTTCCAGGTAGTAGTCTTTTTTGGTGGCCTCTCCCGTTTCTAACGCGGCGTCAACACCAAATCTTAAGCAAGATAATGGCGAGCGCAAATCATGGGACAGGCTACCCGCCAATAATTTATTTTCAGCTAATAGTTCTTCAATTTGGCTAGCCATTCGGTTAAAACTAACTTCGAGTTCTTTGATGTAAGAGAATCGACTAACAACAGCACGGCTGCTCAGATCACCTTCACCAAAATCAGAAGCCAACCGATTTAGCTTGGAAAGCCGGCGCGTTAAAGGCAATGCCCACAGCAGCAAAATAATACAAAAACCGGAATAAAATAAAATGGTTAGCCAAACTTCGAACCTGGCATCATTATCTATTGGTTGCTCATGTTCAATGGGATAACTGATCAACCACTCTGGATGATTTTCAATACCACCAATTAACTGCACACCAGGATCTAAATCGATCAGCAATCCCTCTTTAGAATTGACGCTTTTTTCTAATTCAGTGGAAAGCGACAGGTTGCTTTTTTTCTCCAACGACAGATTGATTTGAAATTGCCTGGAATAATGTTCCACCTGCGCTTGAAGATCACTTTCCGCATGTTGACTTAAGGCATTACGAATACCATTCGCTAAATGCCGCTCGGTGACAAACTCACTACGAGGAATATTTTCATCATTGGAATCAAATAAGAGATCGATGAACTTTCCAAGAAGGAAAAGTGAAATTAGCGCAGTGACTAAAATACTGAAATAAATACGTTTCAAATCTTAATCCCACGCGTCTGCTACAAATAGATAGCCCTTTCCCCAGATGGTTTTTATTTTTTGTGGATGTTGGGGGTTATCATCAAACTTTTTTCGAATACCTGAAATCATTAAGTCAAAACGTCGGTCCTGACCATCATATTCTCTACCTTTTAGCGCAACAAAAACTTGATCCCGGCTGACAGCCTTTCCCGCATTTCTTGCTAAAAACCACAGAAAGTCAAACTCTCCCGAGGACAGATTAATTTCATTTTCCATATAAATAACTCTTTTGGCTTCGGAGTCCAAACTCAGTTGACCAAAAGATAAAACTAAAGAGTCAGTATTTTTTTCGAGTGTATCTTTCTGATTTCGAATTAGCGTTTTAATTCTCGCTAACAACGCACGTGGTCTAACAGGCTTTACAACATAATCATTGGCGCCGACTTCAAGACCTATGACTTCATCCAGCTCATCGCCTCGCGCCGTTAACATCACGATAGGAATATTGGTCAGCGTCCGCAGCTCGCGACAAACTTGAATACCATCCATTCCCGGTAACATCACATCAAGCAACACGAGATCAGGCATCACTTTATTAAACTGATAGACAGCATTGTCTCCGCGCTCAGTGTGGGTAACCTGGTATCCATGCTCTTGTAGATATTCTTTTATCCACTGAGCTAACGACAGATCATCTTCTACCAGTAAAACTTTGCCATAACTTTCCATCGTGGTACCTCTTTATTACTCTTTATCACTTTATTGCCTGTGTCGCACTTATCGTTCATCTTGTCAGATTTTAAAGCGGGTCTTTCTCAAACTTTTAAGGCAAGTTTCAATTTACCTTCAACCGATTCAACTTAAAAAACATTAAGTCGGTATTAAAACATACGCCAACGCCCTTTACGTCGCTTAGACTTATAAACCCAACTAACATTAATAGTTGCCGAAGCCAACGTCTCACCAGAATTTTCTGATACTAAATTCAACACTTCCTTATCATGAGAACGGAAGACATACAAAAATTCTCCCTGAGCTTGGCCTCTCCAACAAGTAATCTGAAGCTTATCGGACTGCCTCCGTAAACAATAGTTACCGACATCTGGAACTTGCCATTTGACCTCTACCGTCGCAAAACACTCTCGCCCCTTTCTTAACGCAACACATTTGTTGGGGGTTAATCCAAGTCGAAAGTTCAAACTATTTTTCACTTGAGCATCAGCCGACTGCAGCCAGCCAACATTGAGTAAAATACCTAGTAACGGAATAAGGCGCTTAAAAGACATATTCCAACCCCAAATATGCCACAACCATGTGATCCGCAATAATCAGGGGGCTATCTTTGATATTACTTGAAAAGTGGTTGTAATTAATGCCGGTTTCAAATACCCAACTTTCACTTACCGGATACTGGGCTGAAAACTCAAAATTAGTCGTGTATGACGATCCGGTGTGATAACTGCTAATTCCTGGCGCAACTTCTTCCGGCGTAACCCCAGCGTGATAATTGGTGACCTTACTTGAGTATAAAATTAAACTCGCGCCAACGGTTATATCCCAATTGCCTTGCGTTAAAACTTTTCCAACATAGGTATCGGCAATCCAGCTTTCATGACTGGTAGCAAATACATCGTAAACAAGCTCTGTCGAAAAATATAAATCATCTTTAAATCTGCTATAACGAACACCAAAATTGTAATCATCTTTGCGTTTTTTAAGATTAACTAACTCTGGTATCGGTTGGCTGTCTTTATCTTGCGTTTCAATACCCGTAATGTAATTGCCGCTTATCAGGTCGATACTTGAATCTTCATCTGCCCATATGTGATAGCCTGCGTAAGCCCTGCCTAAGACAGCATTAATCCGATTTTTACGGTTAGCCTCAAAGAAAAAATTACGATATTCAAGGTCGAAAACCACTGCAACAATTGGCACGGATTCATTCGTATCATCCCCCAGAAAGTAACGATTTCTTACACCTGCTCCCAACAACACACTAAAATCATACAGCAGCGTATTGGACGATTCCGCCTCATCACTTTCTATCCCCGGCTCTATATCCGATTCTATGTTACTAGCGACAACGTCATTTTCACCCGAGATGATCCCATCATTCTCTGGTTGAAAGTTATAACCAATTATTGGCTCAGGTACGCTATACGGAATCTCGGCAGCCTCAACTGGTGCAAGTCCCCCCCACACTGAGCCAATCAGCCACCCCCCAATAAAAACTACTTTTAATTTCATTCCAGCCTATATCGATTTTTATTGTTCACTCGGTAATCATACCAAATTGCGCAAAACGATAACCGTCCAGAATGTCATTAATTTGTCAGAAAATGTAGCACCCTCCGCCGTATTAAATCTGTAATATTTAAATTCAATTCCAGAAAGCGAATGATCTCTCAAATATTATTCGCTTTCCTGACCGCCAACTATTTGATTTCGCATTAGAAATGCAATTTAAAACCGATGGCTGGAAACATACCGATTCCCTCTTCCTTAGCGATTTTGAAGTTATCAATGGTTTCATTACCATCCGGCGCGTAATAATATCCTTCTACGTTTTCGTGATTTAGCGCATTAATAATCGCAAATGTCCAGGCCGCTTCCATCTTCCAAAGTAAAAATTTGTATTCCGCCTGAAGATCCAATCTTTGATAATTAGGTAGCGTTTTTGAGTTCAAATCACCGTAAACAGGCAAGTAATGCCCTTCAAAATTTTCATTATCCCTCAAACCAATAATTGGGGTGTATTTCTGGCCGCTTCGAATAGTTAATCTGGCACCAAATTCCCAATGAGAGTTAAGTTCGTAGTTAGCCACCAAGTTGAACATTAAAGGTGTATCCAGGTAATACTCTTTGGTTTCGTTGGTTCGATCGTTGGTTCGTTCTGACTTAGACCAACTCAGTGAAGCCCAACCATACCAACCATCCGCTTTGTCTCGCTCGACCAAAAACTCGACACCATGTGCTCGCCCAGACATATCATTGCTGTAGTGCTTGGCAAAATCCGGGTCGTCCTCTGTTAGGGCCAAGGGTAAATTAGTCATTTTCTTCAGATACAAATCAACCGAGGATTGCCACAATGGTGAAAACTCATATTTCCCACCGATAGAGAAATGGTCAGCCCGAGGCGACTTGATATCAGGATTCCCTAACTTTCGAATTGCCGTATCAGCATTTGGAAAACGGCTATATTTACCGGCCTTAGTATTTAACGATAACGCATCTGTCGCCTGCCAGGTCACCGCTGCGCGAGGCATCCAGATTTTTTCTTCTGTGTAGTCGTTATATTCTCCACGTACGCCCAACTCGAGCGTCAGGTCAGAATCAACTTGCCACATATTGGTTACATAAACGGCATTAGTCGTCTGATTTAATACCGCGGAATCTTGAATTCTATCGCCGCGCTGCTCATTACAATCTTGCTGATGATCGGTACAAAAGTAAGGAATAATATCGAATCGGTAATCGAAATCGAATTTTCGAATCTCCGCACCAATCGTTAACTTGTGATCTTTAAACCAATTTCTCTGATAATAACCACGAAAAAAATCTTCTTCATAGCTGGAATCGATAAACTGTCCATCACCATATGACACAACTTCACTATCATTCAGCCGTGAAACCGCGAGGCTCAAATAACCGCCGTTTTCTGCGAAAAGCTCCCATCTCGCACCGATGCTGTCAAAATCCTGTTTGATACGAATGTCCCCTATTATTTCTGGGTCAGCACGGCCCTCCTCGGACTCTCTGGAAATATTAGCGCGCGCATTATCGCTTGCACCTAGCGCACCAAAAGTGAACTTCTGGTTATCACCGATCAGCCACTGATATTTCAGCTGGTAGTCGTCAGATTGCGGCGCTTCATAAACAGTGATCCCTTCGTCTTCTTCGCCTTCATCATAATAGAGGTGAAGTAAACTTTTTCGCGCGGAAAAATAAAACGCCTGGTTTTCAGTTATCCCAGATTCCAACATGACGCCAGTTTGTAGAAAGCTCCAGTCAAATGTACCAGCGAAATCCTGATTGCGGGGATCTCTTAAAGTTACATCAATAACTCCACCGGTCGCCTCACCGAACTGCGCGCCGAATGCCGCAGGCAATAACTCGAATTTATGCACCAGGTTTTCATTAAAGATACTCGGACCAAATGCATGAAAAATATAGCCTGCGGGCATAAAATCGATATAGTAAGCGTTATCGTCAGGAGAAGACCCTCTTATTGCAGGTTCTCCGCCGACATCACCACCAGCAATCACAACACCCGGCATACTATAGACAGCGGCTAATGGATCGCCGGCGATACCTGGAATTTTAAGTAGTTTCTGAGTGTCCTCATCAACCTCTGTGTTAGCCAAGTTTCGCCTGCCAATCACTTTTATTTTTTTTTCGTCTGGCGCCGTTTCCTTAGCTGCTTGACTGCCCTCTTTCTCTGCAGATTCAGACCAACAGTTTCCCGAAAAGATGACAACTCCCAAAACACATAAATTGGACAATAAACTCTGTTTCATCGTGATACCTTGTTATTCATTATTAACGATATTTTGAATTATCAAGGCAGTGAGATCTGTGACAAAATTGTAGTGTAACTGTAGGTGAGAGTATTAAAATGTACAAACAACGGAATAAATGTAAGTATTCAAAGAGAAATAAATAATAAAATAGTAGTTACGCGAATTCATTAACCAGGCAAAGAAGCGGGCTTATTATGATTGAAAAACAATATGGCATTACATTATCAGATATTTTAAAAGCCCATCAAAAGATCTCAGGAATAGCGTTTAATACACCACTGAAACAGTCATTCGAGTTATCAGCAAAACTCAATAGAAATATCTGGCTAAAACTAGAAAACATGCAACCCACAGGCGCTTTCAAAATCCGAGGCGCAGCCAATAAAATTCTTAGTCTGGATGAGAAATTTCGTTCTAACGGTGTGATTACAACATCGAGTGGAAATCATGGGCGCGCCGTAGCTTATCTTGCCGCAAAGCTCAATATACCGGCCACAGTTTGTATGACTGAAATTGTTCCGCAAGAAAAAGTCGAGAAGATAAAGATGCTCGGCGCTAACGTCATCATACACGGAACCAATCAAGATCAAGCCAGTGAAAAAGCGCTAACCCTGGCGCAGAAAGAAGGACTTACATTTGTCCCACCATTTGATGATCCACATATCATTGCCGGTCAAGGAACTATTGGCTTGGAAATAATCGAGGAAAACCAGGACATCGACACACTCGTTGTACAGGTGAGTGGAGGTGGCTTAATGAGCGGCATCGCGATTGCGGCTAAAAGTATCAACCCGAAAATTAAAATTATTGGTGTAACTAGTGAAAAAGGTGCTGCGATTTATGAGAGCATTAAAGCCGGAAAAATAGTAACTGTGGATGAACCTGTCAGCTTAGCTGACGCGCTTCCAGGTCCTATTCCGAAAGATAATCAATATACATTTCAAATTTGTCGAGACTTAGTCGACGAAATAATTCCTGTCTCTGATGATCTGATAGCCAAAGCAATGGTGCACGCTTTTAAAAAAGAGAAGCTGGTTCTTGAAGGCGGCGGCGCGGCAAGTATTGCTTTATTGATGACAATCCCCCCAGAAAAGCTCGGTAAAAATGTTGCAGCGATTTGTTCAGGGGATAATGTCAATCCCGAAAAAATACTAGAATTGACAAAAACGGTGGAAATTTAATTCGCGGAAATAGCGCCAAAAATCTCTTTTAAAATTAACTCGTCCGAAATAGTCAATTCTGAATAATCAGTTTTGAATAACCAGTTCAGAATAATCAGTTTGAAATAGCTAATTCGGAATAAAAAGTCGGCTGGGCTCGCTATATCCGGGAAGGCTGATCATCTTATCAAACTTCAACCCGGCTTTTTCAAGCACTCGCATAGAACTCGAGTTTTCTAACGAAGTGATACCCAGTACACGCTCAATCTTTTGCGTTTCTTTGGCGTGCACCAGAACAGCTCTCGCGGCTTCTGAAGCTAACCCCATTCCCCAAAATTCAGGCATCATTGCAAATCCGATATCGGGGTTTTCCAGTCCATCGCGCTTCACCAGGCCGCACATTCCCACAGGTGTTCCTTTCAATTTAAGTTCAGCCATATAAAGGCCAAAGCCGTTATCCTGATAACTTTTTATCGGGCCTTGTAAAAGATAATTTTGTGCGTCAGCTATCGTATGAACATTCTTATCGCCGATATTTTTAATCCAGGACGGCTCATTCACTAACTTGAGGATAAAGTCTGCATCGTCTAAATTGAACTCGCGCAGAGCAAGCCTATCAGTTTCAATCAATGCCATATTGATTAGTCCTCCTGCAAAGTTTCTCGATCTTAATTTATTTTCTTTTTAGCACAGATATCTCATGTGCCTAGTCTCCAGAAATTAGTATTGAGAACCGGAAACATCAATACAGCTTACCAGAAGTTTTGTTCAAAAAAAGACAGAATTGTCAATCATCACCCAATTTTCACTTTAATTAATCAATATTTATCTCAAATTATCCCTTATCCTTGCTATATTTTGCTGATATTGGTTCAGCTGTAAGCCTGCACACCTTTAATTTCGGTGCTTGGGCTTTTTCCTGATATACAGCACCTTATCAACCCTTGCGATAATGTTCTGCTCTTTATCTTTGATCAAAACCTCAAATGTTGGTAAATACTTCTCACCGTTATGAGTTTCCTCCTTTATCAGCGCCAACATATCGTCTTCGATTAGTATTTCCGCCGTTACCTCCGATGTGGCCGGTTGCAGATAATCAATCGTCGCACTTTTATCCCAAACAAAATATTCAGGCCCCAGAATTTGCATTAACATCAGCATTATTTGCGGATCGACCATTGAGTACAAACTGCCGCCAAAGTGGCTTCCAACCGCATTGCGGTTGTACCATCTTAACTTCATTCTGACTCCCATCTGTTTCCAATCATCGCTAATGTGGGTGATCTTTACTCCCGCTCCAAGGTAAGGGGGGTAAATGTTAAGTAGGCGCTTAAGCCCTTTCGGCGTAAATTTCATCTCTCATCCTCGCTATCAGGCATTGATTGCGCTAGTACGATCCTCTTTCTCACTCGCTAATAAAACGAACAGGAAAAAACGATACAAGTGGTCTTACCAGATAATAACATAAAATATCAAATCGCCAATAAACCGCAAAAAGCACTTATTTACCCAGAATAGTGGTGCTATAATCCGCGCCTTTAGAAAACCCACCTATACTTATTAATTAAGTAGCTAAGTTCGGATTACACCCACATACACTATGACTGATTTTACCATTGGCCAGCGTTGGCTCAGTGAAAACGAAACGGAATTAGGATTAGGACTTGTCCAAAATGTTGATCATCGTCTGGTCACTGTTTATTTCCCAGCTTGTGACGATCAAAGAACCTACGCAAAAAATAATGCTCCGTTGTCTCGAGTAGCCTTTGAAGTCGGCGAACAAATTGAAACCATGCATGGCGAAATGTTGAAAGTGGAAAGAATTGAACCACTCAACGGTATTCTCGTTTATATGGGTAAACAAACCGGCGGTGGCGATGAATTGATTCCTGTTCCTGAAACTCAGCTCAGTCATCATCTAGAATTGAATAAAGCTTCTGATCGTTTGTTTTCCGGTCAAATAGATTCGCTGCGCTGGTTTGAGCTTCGATACGCCGCCATGAAAGCGAAAGAGCAACAACAGCTGTGTAAAGTGAATGGGTTACAAGGGCCACGAGTGGACCTCATCGGCCATCAACTTTATATTGCTTCCGAAGTTGGAAACCGTTTCGCCCCGCGCGTTTTGCTCGCAGATGAAGTCGGTTTAGGAAAAACGATTGAAGCCGGTATGATTATTCATCAACAATTGCTTAATCATCGAGCCCAGCGAGTCTTAATTGTTGTTCCTCAAGCGCTAGTGAATCAGTGGTTCGTTGAAATGATTCGTCGATTCAACTTACATTTTAGTATTTTCGATCAAGCGCGAATTGATTCGTTAATTAGTTTAGATGATCTGGAATTAGGCGAGAACGTTGATATTGATCTGAACAATATTGAAGTTGAAAATCCCTACTTATCAGAGCAACTGGTTTTATGTAGTAGTGAGTTTTTGGCCGAGTGTGACTTAAATCTAATTAAAGATGGCGAATGGGAATTACTCGTTGTTGACGAAGCACATCATCTTGAATGGTCACCGGAACAACCCAGTAAGGAATACCTGCGCATAGAAACCATTGCTCGCGACACCGCCGGATTATTACTACTTTCTGCCACTCCTGAACAATTGGGTCAGGAAAGTCATTTCGCTCGATTGAGGCTCTTAGATCCAGACCGCTTCCACAGCCTGGAAGCATTTGTTGAAGAACAGCAAGCTTATCAACCAATTGCAGAATTGGTCTCGCAAATTGTCGAGCAAGAGACCTGGACTTCTTCACTAAAACAACAAATTAGTCAATACCTGGACGATGTAGAAATTTGCGAAGACAACCGAGACCGCATTTTGAGTGAGTTGCTGGATCGCAATGGCACTGGCCGTGTACTTTATCGGAATACCCGTAAAAACATCAAAGGCTTCCCGAAGCGAAAGGTTATTGCTCATCCAGTCGATAACTGTGAAAAATATTTTGATGATGTAGGCAATGATCTCAACGAAACAATTGCGTATCTACTGCACCCTGAAACCCAATATGCCGATGAATCCTGGACTCAGTTTGACCCGCGTATTGGTTGGTTAAAAAATTTCCTGAAAGAAAATCGCAGCGAAAAAATCCTGATTATTTGTGCACACAAAGATACTGCGATAGCGTTAGATTTACATTGTCGATTCAAGCAAGGCATTAACTGTTGCACATTCCACGAGGATATGGACATTATTAGCCGTGACCGAGCAGCCGCGCATTTTGCCGATCAGGAAGACGGCGCTCAAGCGATGTTTTGTTCGGAAATTGGAAGTGAAGGCCGAAACTTTCAGTTTAGTCATAAGCTAGTGTTGATGGACCTGCCCCTAAACCCCGACTTGCTAGAGCAACGAATTGGGCGACTGGATAGAATTGGGCAAAATCAGGATATTGAAATACATGTCCCGTTTATGCAACAAAGCGCGCAAGAAGTCATTTTCAACTGGTATCACCTGGGAATGAATGCCTTCGAAAAAACCAATTCAGCCGGGTCTGCAATTTTTAAGCGAACCAAAGCCCAATTATTCGATGCTTTAGTGAATCACAGTGATCAATCCCAACAAGAAGCTTTGATCAAAGAAACCCAGGAAATTACTGCAGAAATTAATCAAGCAATGGAGTCCGGTCGCGATAAACTTTTAGAGCTGGCTTCTTTTAACCAAAAAGCTGCAGACCAATTAGTCGAATATGTAGCAGAAAGAGACAGTCTCGCACCACGTGCCTTTATGGAATCTTGCTGGGATCGATTCGGCGTTCAAGTTGAAGATCATTCAGAAAAAACCTATGTCATCAGGCCTGGCGATCACATGTTTATCGGATCATTCCCAGCCTTGCCCGAAGACGGCATTACCGCTACTTATGACCGTAAAACAGCCTTATCAAGAGACGATATTCAATTTATCAGTTGGGAACATCCAATGGTGAGTGGCGCTGTCGATATGGTTTTATCTGAAGATAAAGGGAACGCCAGCGTTTGTATCCTGAAAAACAAAGCCATTAAAGCAGGCACAATTTTGATGGAAGTTTTATATCACATTGACTGTGTTGCTCCCAAATACCTTCAGGCACAACGCTTTCTGCCTTACACAGCAATCAGGGTACTCACTGATGTTAATGGCAATGACCTGGCTGAAAAAGTAAACCATACCAATTTGAGTAAACAGTGCCAGAAGATCCCTAAAAACACTTCTCGTCAGGTACTCAAAAGCGAAGAAAAAATTCTACGCAAAATGCTGGCCTCTGCCGATAAAAAAGCCGATGTGAAGGCGGCAAAAGTTTTAGATTCTGTGCTGACTAATATGCAGGTTTCACAGTCTGATGAGTTGAATCGTTTAATTTCATTGCAGAAGAAAAATCCAAACATTCGAAACGATGAAATCGAGTTCATAAAAACCCAAACACAGTTGCTTGAAAAGTATTTGAAAGATACTCAACTGCAACTGGAGGCGGTTCGGGTGATAGTCGCCGTTTAGTTTAAAACTTGTTTCAGTAAAAAAGTACCTGTAAAAAGCACCTGTTAGTCAGAAACCTTAATTATAATTAAGGAATACTTTACGATTGACAGAATAACTCCGAGTAATCTGCAAGGAAATTTGGTAGCACATGACTGAACGACGAATCGACGGATTTTTTTACGGGCTGTTTATGGACAGCAACATTCTCAAAAAAAATCATATCGCGGCAGTGGCTCCTCGCCGAGCATATGTTGATGACTATGGGTTACGCATTGGTCAACGGGCGACACTGGTTCCTACTCCTGGGGAGCGAGCTTACGGTATGCTCTTTGCGCTGACCCACGACGAGCTTGATAAACTCTATAATGCGCCAGGCTTAGAGCAATATCGGCCAGAAGCCATACTCGCCCAATCATTGGAAGGCGAAAACTTCCCTGCATTATGTTACAACCTACGCGAAGCTCCGGGCGCAAACGAAGCCAATGCAGAATATGCAGCGAGCCTCAGGACAGTTCTCAGTAGATTAAATTTTCCATCGGAATACATTACCTCTATTTCTTAGTATTCGAACAGAACTCAAATCCAGTCTTGCTTCTCCACCGCAACTGTCAATTCACTTTCGGTCGTGCCAGTGTGCGCAGTTTCTTTAGGTTCAAAAAGCAGAACATGCGCTTCTTCTTTAGCTTCCGGTAAATGCTCTACACCTTTGGGAACAATAAAACATTCACCCTCATTGAGTGTAATACTCCTGTCTCTTAAATGAATAATGATACTTCCTTTAACAACCTGAAAATACTCATCTTCATTGGCATGAGAATGCCACACCATCTCTCCCTTAAGTTTAGCTAATTTGACATATTGCCCGTTAAGCTCGCCGATAATTCTTGGAGACCAATAGTTATCAAACAGTTGAAACTTATCCTTTAAGTTTATCTTCTCCACATTCACCTCCGAAAGTTAAATATTGAACGCGAATAAACCAGTTACTCGATACCTTTAAATTATAAACACGATATCGCAGGCAAACTACCCCCAAAGAAAGAACCATACGAATGAGTTATTTGTCAGGTTCGTTCTTAGTGATAATACTGTCAGGTACCCAATTTACTTCGAAAGAGCCACACAAAATCGATGAAACGACTTACAGTTAATAATGCTTTGACCGCTTTAGATAAACAAGAAAAGCCATTTTTAGAGCTATTTAAACACGGCTCTCTCATGGTGGAGATTTACAAGCCAGAAAAAATTGACCGACAACAGCCACATAGCCGAGACGAAATCTATGTTATTGCCAGTGGGAGTGGTTACTTTATTAATGGTGATTCAAGAGAAAAGTTCGAAACCGGTGAAGTGCTATTTGTACCCGCGGGTATAGAGCATCGATTTGAAGACTTCACCGATGATTTTTCTACCTGGGTATTCTTCTATGGACCTGAGGGTGGGGAAAGTAATTAATCCTCAATAACCAAATCAGGCCATGTTTTTAGCCAGGTTTTTCGAGAGATTCTATTTCGAAAAACCTGGATATTTCGTTTTGGATTAAAAGTAATCTTACCGTTAAATTGTTCTGACAAGCTAAAACAATGGGCCAGAATCAGTTCATCATTATGATTTAACCGAACTCCGATACATGTCTGCTTTTCCGGCCAGTAACTCATTGCGTCAAGCGAGTTTTTATAGGGTCTGTCACCATTTTTGATATGCATTCTAGCTTGATTTTTAACCGACCAGGGGAGCGATGGTTCTATTTCTGATAGTTGTTCTTCGAGTTTTTTATCGCGTTGTTCCGAAATGTCTCGAGGACAAAAATAAATGACATCAATATCGTTCAATGAACTTTTAACACTAAATAAATAATCCCAGATAAGATTTCGAACAAAACCGGCCGCAATATAACAGTCAGGAAGGTTGAGCGTTCTCAGAGAAGTCAAAGCATCCATTCTCTGAGAATCTGACTTAATTAGACTTAAGATTTTTTCTTTGTAAAATTCAGAAGTCACTTAGCTCCAACCCTCTTTTGAGTTATAGCCGAAATTGAAACTTGCTGAATTACTCATAGATGAATGATCAGTTACAACATACAGGATCATGCTTGTTCAGTTTCATAATGCTCAACCCAGCATTGCTGTACGTATTTCTCCATACCGCTTGGTATCAAAGCTTTTTGCCATGACTCGCCAACAAATGCTTTTAACATGTCAATATCCTGCCAGCGGCTAATCATAATGTACTCATCAATGCCTTCACTTAAAGTCTTTCCAGTTTCAACTGACAGTAGTCCTCTTTGAGACTTTACTAACGGTACAGATATATTTTTATAGTCATGTTCAAACTCATTGACATACTCCTTGTGCACTTGAATTCGAAATACTCTTGTTATCATAAAAACTACCTCTTTATTCCAACGACCAGATATTGGGTAAATGACTTTTTGAAAAGCATATTATTGTTTACCTGGTTTGTTTTATGCCTCTAACATGAAGCAAGGCTTTAAGCACACAGTCAATCTTGAAAAAGTACCGAGTAAAATATTCTATATCACTAGTAAAAACTATTTCGCAATAAACCAGTAAAGCAATGTTGTAATTTATTTTATATTGAGGAGGCTTTGACATAGGTTTGACTCTATGGCACAGCAATAAACCTGAATTTTTTAGTGTTTTATATATTTATCTACAACGTGGATTACCTTTATTAGTTTAGACATCATTCTTCGACAGTAGCATTTTATCTGAAATTGCAACGGATTTTATTTTCTCCAACTTCGCATTTCAATAAATAAATCATTTTTAGTCGCACTCCTAAATTCCTTTAACTCTGAATCTGTCGGTAATGGCAAAACTTCCTCTTCCCCTGTTTTATAAGCATTCTTTATATAATTATTTGCCAGCGCGTTAAATTCTTTAATAAAATCAGCGTACAGCTCCTGCTTTTGTATACCAACCATGAATAAATTTGTCTCTTCAGAGTTATATTTCGCCATAAATAGCTCACAAGGAACATGGCTAATATTCGCCACTTCTCCTCGAACTATTAATGACTTTGAATTAGTAATATTTTGAAAACGCTTAATCCAGTCACGTACAGTGCTAACGGAAATATCTTTAATGACAACCTGTTTCAAATTGGATCCATTAATAATAATAATACCGCTTTCATCAGAACTACCTAAAGCGATAAAACTATATCTCGCTTGAGATTCTGCCCCCGACTTTAAAACAATAAAATTTTCTATAGCCATATCAACTGAGCTAACTGCATCGGCTGTTTTTTGTAAAGAGGGATAATTAATATCCCATCCAGCAGCACAACGGTTAAGAATAGGAATATCACTGTGATCTTTTAGCTCTTGAATAGATGACTCATTCGAACAAGAAGACAGTATCATTCCAACAAATAAGCTAACAACAAAACTGAAGAAATATTTGTTCCACATCAGCAACCATCTCCGTCTACACAAACTTGTCCACGCTTGGTGTTATAATGGGTTCTAATATAATTTAATCCTGCTTGTGTTCGAATGAGATTGGTGAATCTAGTCGCATAAACTTCCTGCATATTAATCCCAATAACACGCCCTCCAATCTTTCTAGCGTCACTCCCTCCGAACCAACTTGCTGTCGAGTTATTCCACGCATGATACAGTTCATGTGCCAACGCAAAAGTTGAATTTTCATAAGCGGTGTATCCAGCAGAGGCTGTTGAGTAGAAAGGTACTGAATAATTTGGGTCAAAATGGATCGTAATATCATTTCCAAAAAATGGTGTTTCTACGGCAAATGTATTAGCTCTATATTTGAACGTAAACTCTCCTTCACTAACTGCTAAACCAGTCAGTAATTCTCGTCCTGCTTCAGTGGTCGAAATTGAGGATAATTGCTGAGAAATCGAATCAGCATACCCTTCAGGACCTTCGGTTGTATAAGAAAAAGTATTTTCTCCAACTTTAATCGAACCACTCGTTTTCTCTCCACCACTTGGGCCTGCTTTTTGATTTCCATCGAAACCATTCTTCGTTGACCAATCAGCAGTCAAGGCTGTGGCAAAGGCAGCGCTGTAGGCACCATTTGCGAATTTTCCACCGGAAATTCTAGAAACCGTTCCACCTACAACTGCGGACGCAATCACTTTTCCCCAAGCAGATTTTACGCCTTTAACGGCTCCCCCAAGTGCACTACCAACTCCAGCAGACATAAACCCTCGGCCGAAGTTACCGCCTTGGGCTTTACTAATTACTCCACCAACAATTCCATTTGCCACAAACCCTCCAAAGTCAACGCCTCCAATCATACTTGTTAGACCACCGATAATTGCGCCTCGCAATGACCCTGTCGTCAAATAATTTCCAATGAACGCGCCAAGAGGCCCTAGGTAAACAGTTAAAACAATAGAGACAATCTGTTTCCAATACTTCTTAATCGCCTTAAACAATTTCTTAAAGAAGAATCCACTTGGGTCCGTCATACTCAGTGGATTATTCAGCACATAACTATACCGATTATAATTCTGGAAGTTCCCTGGGCTTTGCACGTGAGGATCGGCCTGCATAAACCGTCCGATATTCGCATCATAAATCCGTCCATTCATATGAATGATATTTAAGTCTCGAATATGCTCATGGCCAGTATATCCACGATTAGTCGGTTGACTATAAACCAAACTTGCAAAATCGCTTGCCTGATAAATTTTGGTCTGTTTCCCCCAGGGGTCATAAACAAATTGCTGTGCCACACTCGCGCTTTTATCGGTAATCGAAATGGGGCTGCCTAGATGATCTTTATGCAAATAATGCTCGTCATCCGTTCCATTACTACGCTCTGTAATGACAATATTACCTAAACTCACTTTATGTTCAGTAATGGCAGATTTCCCACCACCAATACGATGTATTTTTTCGTACGCACCAATATAAGTCGTATAATAGTCAGTGGTTTGACTATTCTCAGTTCTGCGATCATGTTTGAAATAACGCGAACGATCAGTCCCATATAAAAACTCAGAGTACTGGTTGCTTTGACTGATTCGATTAACCTTGTCAAAGGAAAAGTAGCTGAAGGTTCGACCGGCACCATCATTGACAATATTTCCATTGCCGTCATAACTCATGCCGTAATATTGCGTACCACCAAAACCGCTGGTTTGATGAATACTGAGTAATCGATTTTTCTTGGTTCCGTCGTATTTGTAGTAACCGGTTCCATATCGATATGTCAGGTTCCCCCAATCATCATAATCATAATTTTGATCGGTCTGAAACTCGCTGGTTAAATCACTGTTGTCATAAACCGTTGCATCACGGAAATCTAGGCGGTTTAAGTTGTCATACGTTAAATTTTCTTTCCAATGGGTAAACCCACGATCATAGAAGTGATGCTCTCTTAAATTGATATTATGATTATTGTCATAACCATAATTGAGATAATGCTTAACAGTGGAGCCGATGTTTAGTTGATGATTCATCACTTTACCGTCTTCACTTCTATAACCGATAGTTTCCTTAGCGCCATTAGCGTAAGTGACCTGTGTTACCTGTCCATAGACATTCATTGCATCAACATTTTGATACAGTCGTCCAGTTTGCGTATTTTTCAGTTGGTCCAGGTAACCGTTTTGGTAAACATTCGTAATCGATAAATTATTGGGGTAGGTAACGGAACTGACCCGACCATAACTATCAAAACTGGTTGAGGTCGTATAAGTATCATTAACATGGCTGTTAACACTACTGATGATTGTGTCAGTTTTGTTTATCCGTCCATCATTGTCATAGATATAATTTTTCTGAAAGTTAGCGGTAGAGTCAGTGCCACATTCACTTAAGCTTTTATTGCTTCCATCAAACATTTTTTCGTTTAGCAAACGGCCGGTTGAATTACTATAATTCCAACAGCTCGTTCCTTCATTTTCATAGCGTCGAATTAAACGACCTGCAACATCATAGTCCAGATAGCTTTGATCGCCTTTTGCTGTTGTTTGTACAACGAGTTCGCCAAACGCGTTATGTGCATAATTCCAGGTGCCCTTATCTTGATCGACTGATTGAGTTTTGTTGCCGTAAGCATCAAAAATATTCGAAGCTCTGGTGGTTACACTACCTGAGCTATTCGTGGCAACAACCATCTTTAAATTGCCGTAAGCTTCATAGGTATAATCAAGCTTATTCCCCCTAACATCCTCGACTCTATCAAGCTCTCCCTGCTCATTTTTCCAGGATTTAGTACGATAACCTTTCGCGTCAATTGTTTCAGTTCTTAAGCCGTAATACTCTGTTTTAACCAACTCACCTTTCGGCTGTTTAATTTGAATGACTCTGTCAAACAAGTCATAAGTTGATTGAGAATAAAAACTACCAATCGTGCCAATAAATGGTTCGTAAACTTTATCTTCTCTTCCTCGGCTATCGTAACTTCTAGTAATTTTTGTCCAACCACCGGAAAAGTTTTTAGTGCGAGTTTCTATTTCTCTTCCCAGAAAATCAAAGTAAGCTTGCTTTTCAGGTGCGCCAGACTGAACGGCTCTAATTCGGTAATGCGCTCCACCATTGCCACAACTCACACTAGTACAAAATTCTCGGTGAGTGTTAACACTAGCGCTACCCGGTGCAGACTCTACGGTAGCCTGACCAAAACTATTATATTGTTTTGTAAAAGCTAACCCGTTAACCATGCTTGAGGTGCTTGAAATTCGGCCATTCAAGCTATTCGCTTTAACCCCGTTATAGCGATAATCGGTTCTAACCCCAGCAGCATCAATCGAATAATCTAACAACCGTCCATTGCTACTATAAGAGCTACTCGCTATACGCGCTTGTGTGTTACTACCATCGCTATTTTCTGCACCAGTTTTGGTGACTTTATTCTTATTACCAAAACTGTCATATTCATATTCAGTAGTTAGGGATTTGGTCGAACTATCCGGCCAAACTGTACTCCACTTAAGTAATCCGGGAACCGAAGTATGAGTTTGAGGATAATAACCAAAAGTGGTTTTACGGGACTGTGTACTCCCCGATCTTGATTTGGTTACAGTCGTTTGTGATAAGCGGCCTTTTTCTTTTTCCCAGGTGCTTGTGCCGTAAATATTATTTGTGCTGGTGGTTAACGCATTATTGGCATTATGATCACTGACAATAACCGTTGAGCTGGTTAAATTACCGTGTGGATCATAACCAAAACTGCTGTCGGTTCGGTTAATTTGATATCGAGTGTTGTCGGTACCAATTGAGTACGCATATTCAGAACTCGAGGCAATATATGGAAACACACCACCGTTACTTGTTGGCCCGGTATGTAAAACATTAGTGGCGTTATTCAGCTCGACATTAGTGGCAGTATATTGCCTGGTTGTCAATGGCATTCCAATAAAAGGAAAAGATTGATCATAAGTGGTTTCCGTTTTAATCCCCGTTGTCGCATCAATCGTCCGCGCCAATTCGAAACCGAGCATTCCGCGTCCCTGTCGGTGAACTAAGAAGCCACCATATTGATACTTCACTTCAACTTTAGTGGTTGCAGAAGTATCACTTTGCACACTACTAACCAATGCCATCCCGGACATTGGTGAGAAGGTTTTATGATCAACATCATCGGCTGCGCTATTGGAAATATAGACATTCGAGTCGGTCATCGGCCGATAGTTAATGTAGGTATTCGCCCCAAAACCATTGGTAATTTTTTTAATCACAAAGTCAGGTTTACTGCTTTTAGGCGCATAACTAATCCGCCAGCCATGTGAGCCATTTTTGCCTTCAAATAAATCAAGTTTACCATCACCGTCTGCATCACCGAATTGAGCAACCGCATCGGCTTCACGAGTTAAGGTTCCACGCGAAATATACTGAACTTCCTCAGCATTTTTATATTCACTCAAATAAACGGCCCAGTGAGTATTGGTCGTCGCCTTAAGAAAATCAGCTGCACCATCTTTGTTCAGGTCAATAAAATAGCTGTTGTCTTTAAATGTGTCGGTAGTGGCTCCTATAGGCAAGCTTTTACTACCCAAAAAAGTCTGACCATTCGATAATCGATAACTCCAGTTGCTTGAACTACTGTACTGAAGAAGATCTGTCAGACCATCGCCATTCAGATCTGCAACCCGCACATCTTCATAATTACCGAGGCTCTGTTTTTCAACCAAGCTGGTGCCAGTGGAAGTGTAGAGTTTCCAGTTTGTCGTCGTATAACTAGACCATGTGCCGCCAATATCATTTTCACATTCGTTTCGGCTTCCCGCAGGCACCGAGTTACCATTAACATAGCAAGTGGACGTTGTATCGGTAACTTTAAAAATCAGATCACTGCGGCCATCACCATTGATATCAACACCAGCCGCATTTTTCATATTTGCGGTATGTTTTTCTGTCCTGCCATTTAGGAAAGCGTTGCTACTGCTCGAAGAAAAATTGGAAAGAACAACCCCATTGGCAAAACTCCCGCCATTATTTTTATACCAGTAGAGCGCATTACCATTCTGGTAAACAATATCTTCCAAACCGTCGCCGTCGATATCCAGAACCTGAGACTTGCCATCAAATCCAATGGCTGTTTTTCCAATGCTGGCGACCTTCAAATCTTTAGGAACATCGTGTGTTTCACAGAACTGCCCACCATTAGGCATCGGCTCACAGCTTTGAACCTGATCGATCCAATTTTCAAACGACACGACATGCCAGCTTGATGATGCCGAATTGGCCACCAATAAATCGCGTCTTCCGTCACCGTTATAGTCAAGTGTTAACAGATATTGACTATTGCTATTACCAATATTGGTTAAAGTGCGTGTGGAAGTAAATGACGGCCCCAGCGCAACTTTCCAATAACTATTTTCCAGATAAACGATATCGCTAAATCCATCACCATTTAAATCAAGCACTCGACTGGAATAATGATTGGGTGCATTGCGTAATTTGTTACTTTTATTGCCAAACGGATTAAATCCTGTGGTGACAGTGACATCCCAGCAAGTTGTCGGCGTACCTGGTTCGTACTCACAATATTCCTGAGTGCTTTGACTAGCCGGAACCGGTCTTTCCCACTCAAACGCTGTCGCGGGATAACAATCAGTGCCGACACATTCCTGAACACTTTGCAGCATATAGTTATCCTCAGCGTAAGCAGGTGTGTCATAAGCAAACAGGTATTTCCGATATTCCTGACCGTGAAGCTTGACAGTAATATTGTTAAGCAATTGATCATTTAAAAATGAAGTGCCATTAATAAAACCTGCTTTAATGGCTGCATTTACTTTCGTCGAATAATTGGCTTCAACATACGCGTAAGGCGTTTGACTAAGTGTTCCATTACCGCCATAACTCACTCGCGCCAGATTACTATCGCCATTATTTTCGTTATATTCGAAAAGAATACTATTACCGCTAACATCAACAACCGCTTTCAGTAAATAAGCTTTAGCAACCGACTTGGTCGCCGAACCACTCGGCTCATTAAACGCATCGGCACCAGTTTCCGCGTTACTCCAATAATCCTTTAAGGTAATCGCCTGAGTACCTGTAACCGCATCGACATAGCCATAATAATGTACTTCACCAGACTTGGTCTCAACGGTAAATCCTAACGGCCCTGCAGTGTTTGCATTTCCATAAGCGGCTATTTTCGAAAAACCTTCAATTTCGGTGTGATACGTTGCACCACCCTGACCATGTGTACCGGATTTCAGCACCAGACGCTGGCCATTCAGACAGAAAGGATCGCTATTAGTTAAACTAATCCCGCTAATTTCATTATCCTGGGCCAGCGTTTTCGGGCAACGAGTAATCGCACCACCGGCAGATAACGACCAACCAATTCCAAGTACACCATCACCTCCTTGGCTGGAGTAATTCAATGAAATTTGCGGAGAAACGCCAGCAGTGCCTGTTGGTACCGAAATAGGAATAGAATAAGTTGCAGCCCCCTGTTCGTTGACCCGGAATTCACCGGCAGTCGTCCCCAGCGGTGTGCCTGTAGGTTGATTATTTAAATTGACTGAGTCGACATAATCAACATTTGATCCTGACATATAGGCATATTCATCAGCCTGGCCAGAAATATTACTGGTCGCCTGAATGTCATCGACGCCATCGTTATTCAAATCTGCAATTGTCAGACTATAGGCCGCCGCGGACCAGTCCATGCCGTGATCACCATCATTGAGCGTTTGACTGACGGTACCGTTGCTTTCAAGAATATAAGTGGTATCTCCCGTGTTTTTACCCTGCAATAAGATTTCTTGATAACCATCACCATCAAAATCACCAAAGTGAACAACAAAATTGTCAGGATCAGCATCCAGTTCGAAACTGGTATAGGAAGCAACCCCACTTGCATTCCAGGAAACAATAACATTAGGTAGGGTAGGCGAAATGACTATTGGGATAATGATTTCGCCATGCAGAAGAACGATATTTTTTTTACCCAACAATAAAAGCTCATCGCCGGGATTGGAATTGAGATCAGCACTAAAAGCACCATAAGCGCCGGCACTCCAATCAAGAATATCAGGCACGTCAGGATGAGTGCTTACCCAACTTCGGTGAAAGCCAGAAATACTGCCACCAACTTTGGGCGTTAAGCTAGAGGTTTCGCCAGAGTTAAGTGCTTGATTGAAGGCATCTTGATCACCATCGCCGTTAAAGTCACCAAGGATTTCATTAGTCGCGCCAGCGACGCCTGAAAAAATGGTGAATAACATTATACATAAGACAATGAGCCCCTTAAGGTTTTTCATAATTCCTCTGTTCCTGTTTTGTTATTTCTATTTTGAATCACTAACTTTTTAAACCAAAAATAAATATTTTAGGTTGTTTTGCTATTAAGCAGAGATAGTCGAGAGCTGTGACAAGCCAACTCATGCGCTCATTGACGCATACCTAAATTAGTTTTTTCACATTCAGTTTTTTCGACAACATCCCAAGTACTTGCACACTTAGTATCGAAAGTGAGTGCTACTCCAACATCATTGTTATCTTCGATTTTAAATACTTAAAATTTAACAATCATGTAAAAACCGAGAGCATAGCTTGACTAACATCTGAATCTAAACCGATACGCTAGATTGTATATTTTTAATAAAGGACAAGTTGGTTGAACAAATTCTTTAGCTAACAAAAGTGAATTGTTGATGCAGACTTACCGGAGTGCTTATAAAAATCTCCGTGTCATTTTTACTCTTTGAACTTTTTAACTTTATCCTAGTTTTTTTGCTCCTTGCAAAGTTCATTATCAGAAGGTATGTATAAATACTAAAAGTACGCCCACAGGGCAAAAATACTATTCAATTAGAAATACTATTGCAACAACTTTATAGCGAATTGAGCGAACAACACGCAAATATCTCACTATGTTATTTTTCTAAAGTTTGTCGAATATTTTCCGCAAGCATTCTCTCATACTCATCGCCTCCTAAACCGCTCTGAATAAAGAGTTGCCGCATAGAATAATAGGCAAATGGCTCTGCGTTCGAATCAGGTAACCAACCATCAGCCATTAATCCGCGCAGCATATCTTTTACTTTTTCTGTTTGTCCACGAAAGACCAACCAGTCAGCGACATATAAGTCCTGAGGGTATTCAAGGTTCGCTAATTGGCTATCAATCTGGCTTGCAATTCCTTGCCAGTTTTTATCACTCGACTTAGCCCGTAGTAATTGCACGTAAAAGATTCCAAGATAAAAATTATTTTTCGTTATTTCGACTTTTTCTAACTTAAATTCAGGAACTGCTCTTAAGAAAAGTCGTTCTGCCTCTTCATACTGCCCACTAAAAAACAACGACTGTGCATAAGGCATATCGAATTTATTGTTGTCGTGGTGCAATTGACGTCTTTGGTTAAAGACTTTTGCCGCAGCGTCAAACTCTCCAAGTGCTACTTTTAATGTTGCCTTCACATACAGCGTGAAAGACGGATTCAGATTTTTTCCCTCAAACTCTTCAACAATCTGACTAACACGATCATGCTTACCGAGAGATAAAAGAACCTGCGCCTGAGTCAATCGATAATTGGGTTGCCGTTCTAACATAAGCGGGTTCTCGTCAGCCCAATTTAAAAAAGCCTTTGCTCGCGAAGTTGTCAATGGAAAAAAATCAAGTTGCTCAACGGGGCGATTATGATAATCAGGCTCAAGAGTCAGTGCTCGCTGATAATAATACTCAGCTTGAGAGACTTTGCGCAGGTTTAAAAAGGAGTACGCCAGACTTCGATTAATAATCGGTGACATTGGCGATAGTTCATAAGCCTGTTTGGTCATCTCCAAAGCCTTGTCGTATTGTCCCATATCCCTGATTAGATTGCCGTACCACATGTAAACAAATGGATAATTCGGTGATAGCTGAACAGCGCGATCAAATAGCTTCTCAGCTTCTTCACGCTGTCCCTCGCTATTCAAAAGAAAGGCTTTGGCGGCAATAGCTTGTCCAAGATCAGGTTGCTTGGACAAAGCACTATCCAGCAGCGGTTTACATTTCCTTAAAGCCTGTGACAGATTCAAGTCTGAATAAATATATAAAAAATGATAAGTTTCGCAAAGTGCGACAGAAGCGAGTGGAAATAATTTTTCTTCGAGTTGCAACTGTTCAAGAATTGATTTTGCTTGTTCAAGACTGTTTACCGTTCTTTGCTCCCACAAATGGCGGGCCAACAAATATTGATCGAAAACACGCTTTTCTACAGCACTTTCAGAAAAGGTATTGACTGATTGCTGCTTTTGAAACAGGGCAAGCAAATCTTCAACAATCAAATCCTGTAAGCCAAACAAATCCCTTTCGCTACCTTCAAATACCTTCGCCCAAACGACTTCTTTATTGTTGACGTTCTCAAGTTGCAGAAATACGCGAACTTTTCCAGCTTGCTGGCTGATGCGGCCTCTTAGAATTGTTTGCGACTCAACAACGTCATTTTCCGACTGCAGATTAATGATTTTAAGCCCACCAATATGCATCAGCTGAGTTAACAACACGTCGTTCAAAGCGGATAGTCGATCAGATTGACTATGTTGCTCGAAACGTAGTTTGACAAACGCCACCGAGGAAATTTTGTTAATTTTCAAATCAGCGGTCGGAGTTTGCTGCTCAATCGTTGCATCATCTGGCCCCAATTCATACAAGAACAATAGCCCAACAAGCAAAATAGCTGGCAGTAATACACCTAGCCAACGATAGCGGCCGGTCACTTTCGCTTTATTTTCATTAGTTACTTTTGGCTGCGCGTCTGGCGTGGTTGCTGTTGGTGATGGCAGTTCAACCGGCACAATTAACCGATATCCTTTTCCTGAGACTCTTTCAATAAACTGTTTCTGTTTGCCGGTATCACCAAGCGCTTTACGCAGTTGTGCAACCGCCTGATAAAGCGAGCTGTCAGAAACAACCTGTCCAGGCCAGATTTTCTCAAATAGTAGTTCCTGACTGACCGGCTCTCCAGCCTTCTCAGCCAGACAAACCAGTAATGTCATCACTTTAGGAACGAGAACGACTTCTTGCCTGTCTGCTTTAATTTCATCAGCATTAGACTTATCATTTCCGCAACCGCTATCAGCCAGCTCGTTTCGGCTAATGCGATTAAGTGCAGGTTCTACTGTCCACTTTCCTAGTTTGAATGTTGATTGAGCGCTCAAATGTCTTCCTATCTGAAGGTAATGACAAGGGTTATTCTATCAAAATACTAGCATCTATCTGATTGATTTTTAAGGATTAAGAAAAATTTTAGAAATTTTCAGACTATTTTTAAGCATTCAATCTCTGGTCAATGGCACAGTCACTACTCGACACAATATTAACGGCTAATTTTCAACAATTAAAACACTTTGTTGACGCCTATGAGGACAAATAATGAACCAACCGAGTAAGAGATTTTATTTAATATCGCAGATACGAAACTACTTACGTTCGTTAGAACTGGTGCGTACTTTTACCCTGTTTAGCCTTTCAATACTTTCAGGGCTTTCTATTTTCTGCGTTGCCGCGAATATCCCCCCAAAAAATTTAGCGGCAGATGAGCTAGTAATCAAAAACATTACCTTAATTTCTCCAGAGCGTCACACAGCTTTGGAAAATGCTTATGTTCGAATTGTTAACGGGGAAATTAAAGAAGTTTCTACAAAACCAATCATCTCACCGAATAATGCAGCGCAGATTGACGGAACAGGGAAATATCTTACGCCAGGTTTGATGGATTCCCATGTCCATGTTTCAAGAATGCCCGGAATAGTATTCAAAGGTAAAGATCCGACAAAATTGCTTCAGCTGCAAAACTCATTTTTAGCTCAACAACCGAGAAGTTATCTTTATTTTGGTGTTACTCAATTACTTGATCCCTCACAATCAAAACAGTCTATCGTTACCTTTAATTCCAGCCTACAAAAACCCAAGCTTTTTCATTGCGGAGCGGCACCAATATTGGGTGGTTATCCAACAGTCTGGATTGACAAGCACGAAGCGCCGAAGGTTTTTGACTACATCATTCTGGATCAGGACACGGCTCAGTCGTTGCCGGAAAACATTGACCTTGCTCAACATACGCCAGAAGCCGTTGTCAGGCGCATGGCTGAAGATGGCGCTATCTGCGTTAAAGTATTTATTGAGGATGGTTTCGGCACGGATAAAAACTGGCCGCTAATCAGCGAGGGATTATTGCTCAGAGTAAAGAAAGCCGCCAAAAAACACGGATTAATCATGTTGGCTCATGCAAATGCTATAGATATGCAAAAAATTGCTCTGCAGCTTGAAGTGGATGCAATTGCACACGGCATGTGGAATTGGAATCAATACGACGGACACAAGGGATTGCCTATTGAAATTCGTGAAATACTGGATGGCGTGATAGAACAAAACATCATTTTTCAACCGACCTTTAATGTAATGGATGGATTAAAAGGCGTTACAGTTCCGGGCGTACTCAACGAGCCACTTTACCAAAAAGTCGTTTCGAAAGCTGCGCTGGATTGGTATCACTCGAAGGAAGGACTGTGGTTTAGAGATGAAATGGTCAACGGGTTTGGAGACCTTCCGCTGGAAAAAATACATCGACGCCAGGATATTGTTATCTCTCAAGGCGAGCGTGTAGTTCAGTATTTAGACGGACAAAATTATCCATTAGTGCTCGCAAGCGATACACCATCGTCACCCACATTCGCAGCACAGCCAGGCTATTCGACATTTGCGGAGTTAAAACACTTACATAAAGTAGGTGTTTCGTTGCAACGAATTTTTGAAGCTGCGACTATCAACAATGCGAAAGCATTTAAACTGGATAAAAGTTATGGAACTGTAGAACCAGGGAAAGTAGCCAACTTGTTGATTCTTGATGAGAGCCCTTTAAAAACAATTGAAGCTTATAACGCAATTGATAAAGTAATTGTTAATGGTGAGGTGATTGAAAGGGAATCTCTGGCTGTTGGTAATAGCAAACATCAATAGAGCACAACTAATAAAACCTCGAACAAGCTCATAGAGACTCGTCGAGGTTTCATCAATAATCTATTGCAAGAATATGAGTGCAATTATCACTTCAAATATTTTTTCTCATGAAATAATTGATAGTGAACTGTCTTTTTTACTAATTTAGGTATGCCAAACTCATAACTCATCACCCAATCAGTAGTAACCTTGGTCGCAGGACAGCTCACATATCCAGTTGAACTTTCGTGAGTATCCACCAATGGAATAGTAAAAACATTGACAGGCATATATTCACATTCAGTAACGTAGGTGTTACCACCTGTTTGTACTGCACTAGCATTTATTGAAAGCAAGATGGAACTGGCCATTGTAATAGATGTTATAGTTTTTAAAAGTTTCATATAAAAATCCTTATTGATTAGTTTAGAAAAAAAATTAATTAGATTTAAATCAAAATTTGTCACTAATTAACAAGGTGATTTTTTCAGAAATGACACACAAAAGATTTTAAATATTCGCCAAAAAGTAGTACATATTCGCCACATGAGTGATAACTGCATAATTTTGCTCCCCCCCACAAGAACCTCACTTAGTGGCAAGGCACAATTAGTATCTAAGTCTAAACTTGTTACAGTCATTATTTTTGAGTTTCAGTTCTCAGCTACTTTGCGATTAATAAAGTAACTGTAGATAAAAGGGGAGCAATTGTCGTTGGCAATAGGAAATACAGGCAAAACTCAATGACTAAAAACCTCGAACAATCTTAGTGAGATTTGTCGAGGCTTAATTAGTTGTCTGTCGAGAATGATGATTGTCACTTCATATATTTTTTCTCATAAAACAAATGATAATGAACTGCTTTTCTCACGTACTCGACTTCTCCGCTATCAAAATTATGCACGATAGTATTCACAATTTTAGTTGCAGGACAAGACTTGTAACCATTCGTACTTTCAAGGGTATCGACCAGAGGAATGGTAAACTCACCGACCGGCATGTATTCGCATTCAGTGACATAGGTTTTTCCTCCAGTTTGCACAGCATTGGTATTAATTGAAAATAGAATAGAGCCAGCTATCGCAAAAGAAGTTATAGTTTTTAAAAGTTTCATATAGAAATCCTTATTAATTACTTTGGCATTGAACTCATTAACAATTGGTTTTTGCAAGTGTAATTCTTACAAACTCCAATTTTGTATTACTCGTGAATTGACTAGCAACTAGCTCCTTCCACGTAAATATATAATAAGATCAATAACCACTGTTACTATTGAAACAAGGAAGCAGGTGATTGTGGTAACTATCAGAAATTCAAAAAAATCAGTTTCCCACTTCCAAATATCAAATACAAAATCAAGTATCCAAACACTAAGAAAACTCAAGAAAAATAGACTCACAAAGTACTTTGTATAGAGTAATTTTAATTTAGTCTTTTTCATCTTTAAAATAATCCATTACAGTATTTTTTACGTCACTACCAGCGCCCACAATATCGGCCCCCAAGTCAGTAACAAACTTTCCGAAAGCGTTAGGAGTACCTTTTTTTCCAAATAAAACATTATTAGCGCCAACTGTCGCATTGCTTAACCCTTCTCCAACCACAGAACCCAAACCTCCAAAAATAGCCCCTTCAGTGGCAGAACTCCCTAATGCATCGAGCGAGGGGAAACTTCCATCCGAATCACCCTGTAAACCATCAACTAGGCTATTTGTGACAGTTCCTAGAGCACCTAAAGTCGCACCAACAGCTGCATTCCCACCAGCATTCACAGCCATGCTTTGAGCAGCTGTCAGCCCCATACCTGCGACACTCGCGCCAATTGACTCAGCTAATCCCACTCCAGTAGCACCAACAGCCGCTGCAACCGCAACTTGCGTATAATCAACATTATCAAAGCCTTTTGTTAAGCCTTGAGCAACGAAATTAACCCCGCCTCCAACGAGTGCACCAAATAAAACCCATGGTGCCTCACCATTAGGATCTGTAAATTTATAAGGATTGTTATTAGCATAAGCAAACCTGTTAAAAGTATATACATCACGATAGCCTACTGGATCATTCGAATAAAACCTTCCAATAACAGGATCATAATATCGAGCCTGCATGTAGTTAAGTCCAAGACTCTTATCAAACTTGTGGCCTGTATACCCAACCTCATCTTTCGGCGTTTCAATACTTTCACCAAATGGCTGGTAATGCATATTTGCAGTAACCGTTCCAGATGAATTAGATTCCGCAGCCGGACTTCCTAAAAAGTCTGTGTGCACATAAGTGATTGTTGAACCTTTTTTGCGAGCGACTAACTTTTTACCCAGGTGATAATAATTAACATGAGTTCCGTTGATTTTTCGGTAAACCAACTGTCCATCACGTGAATACATTGAGTAGCTAGTTCCTTGGTCATCAACAGTTTTAACACGCTTACCATTACCATCATAAACATAAGAACCGGCATCCGATGAATACATTTGCTCAGCAGTGTTGTAATTAAAAGTATGAACACCATTGCTAGTCACATTACCTTTATCGTCATACTGGAATGAACGCGATAAATAGCCGGTCACTGAAGCAAGCTGTTTATTGCTGTTGTAATGATAATTAAGAGACTTATTACCGATTTTGTAGAAAGTGATATTCCCCATCGAATCATAAGCGACCTCACCAGTACCAGAATAACTGTCAGTGATGCGATCTAGTCGATCAAGCCCATCATAAGTCGCTCTAAAATCATAAACATTTTTATTGCTGGAAATTTGATCATCCCAGAAAGTTAGATTGCTATTCGCGTCATATGTAAATGCTTGTTTAATTGCGTAGACATCGACAGCCCCATCAGGTCGTCTAGCGGCAACCGCTCTACTCGGCGCTGAGATTGTTGCCGACGTTGTCGCTGTACCGGCAGACTCCAAACTCCGAGTTGCTATAGGCGGATTCTTAATGGGATCGATTCCAATCGGTTTAATGCCTATCGGATCAATTGGTGTCAGACCACCGCCACCACCACCTTGTTGAGTGATTTTGTCGTAGGTAGTTGATGGTAACCCTGAAGTGTTTTGGGTCATCTTATAGTAATAGTCATTACCGTACAGATGTGATTTTAGTGCGCCATTTGCATGGTAAGTCGCGTGCGTCGCATGAGCTCCTGCAGTGGTTGGCTGTCCTAGCGCATTAGGCACGAATGCGATTTTAGTACCACTTGGATATCTTAAGTCACTTAAATGGCCATTACTGTTATAGAAATAATCCAAAACAAAATTATTTGAATCAACCGATAATGTTTCTTTCTCTAATAACTTCTCACTGTTGTATGTGTAAGCGGTAGTAACATTACCCGCAGTTAATGTTTTTAACAGATTATTTTTGTCATAAACAAAAGTTTTATCCGGGCTATTGTCAGCATAATTAATACTACGCACGTTTCCTAAATTATCGTATGCATAGGTGGCTTTATCGCTTGAACTCACTGAATTATCACAAGAACCAGTGCTGCTTGATACTGAACTTCCTTTTGCGCTCCACAACAACTCGTTGAGTGCGTTATAAGAGACCGCAGTATTGCCTACATCTGGACGAGTTGTTTTACAGTGTCTTTGATAACCATCATAAACACGACGCTCGGTAATACCTCCTTGAGTTATCGAAGTTAAATTGCCAAAAATATTATAGTTAAGAGTGGTATTGGTATTTTCTGGCGCAGCAATATAAGTCGCCAAACTTTGACTCGGCGAACCATAAGCCAAATACGTAGTGGTCGTTTGATGACCTTTATTATCATTAACACGAACTCGATTACCTGATAGATAACTGTAGCCGATGGAACCAGAGCTCGTATTGTCATCTACATTGACGACTCTTCCCAAAGCATCATATTTCGTTTCTCGGCCATAGTTAGTCGTTGAACTCAGCCAGGGATTACTTTGGTAAGTCGGTCGATTAAATGCATCGTAACTTGTTCGCGTATAGCGAGTCGTTGACGATTTAGCTTTATCCCACTCTTTGATCATTCGAGGACGAAGTAAATTATCAAAGTAGGTTATTTTTTGATAGTTACCGCGCGTAATGGTTTGTTTTAGCATGCCGCTAAAAACGTAATTTAGACCGTCACTGCCTGACGTTGTCGTGTAACCAATAGTGGTATTTAACCAACGGTTATCACAAGGATCAATTAAAGTTAAACGACCAATAGAATTGTAACTATATCTGGTACAGTGGTTTTCAAAATCTGTTACTTTGGTAACCAGGCCATCATTGTTAACTTCCAGATAAGCATATTGGCTAGTGGTACTTTTACTTTGAGGCGTACCAATAGTTTGCGCTTTACCCCGCTTGTAATTTGAAAACTCAACCCATCGGCTTGCACTATTATAACTTGCCCCATTGTATTGAACTCTTTTCGGCAAACCGGCTTGCACACCAGAGGTATGATACGATTGATTTCTTTTATACCAACGACCAAATTCATAATGATAATTCGGTTGCGACTTATACGACCCTGTTGCACTGTGATAAGTGGTTTTAGAAACTTCCGTATAATTCGAATCACTTGATGAAACTTCTGTGCGGCTATGACGACCTAAAAGATTGTAGGTTTTATCATGATTGTAATAAGTTTTGGTGTACTTCTTTTTATTACTAAAATCATTATACTCGTATGTTTTCTGCGGCAAATCATAAACATCAAAATCGCTATAAGTCGTCGTGTATACATCTCCAATTGTGACAAAGTTTTCCACTTTTTTTGAAGTTAATTGCTTTCTTGAGGCAGCGTGACCTTTAGTGATATCGGCCTCGGTAAACGCATCAGCGGTGAGGGAAATTGCGGTATACATTAGAGGCTTACCATGATACTCACCATCAGTATACTGGTACGAACTACGCTTTAATAACGAGCCATGCTCATTGTAAACTTCGCTATATAAAAGGTTTCCTGAAGTCTTGCCATAGCGACGATCAAAATACTGAATCGTTTTACTATTATCAGGATTAATCGTGGTCGTCGACTTAAGATGTGCAGTTTCAACGCCAGAAACACCAAGACTGAGTCGGTGGCTAGAATTAATACTATCACCTTGATAAACACCGTCATTGTCGGAATAGTCATAATTCCAAATATACTCTTCGCCATCCGACATCGTTAAAGTTTTAGTGGATATAGCAAATAAGTTCGAAATTCTTGGAATAAAATACGTGTCGTAGTTGCGGCGTAATGGATTAGGACGACGAATTTTAGGCACTTCAGACTGACCCTGGCACACTTCTTCCAGAACAAACTTTCCTTGCATTCCTTCTGGATGCGTCATTTCGATAAAGTCACGCGTACCACTCTCAATACACTGGATCCCGTGATGAGGCGCCTGTGCATGCTCGGCAACGTTATTTAAGATCCATAGACTATTGTTGCTGGTTTTATCGTGACTATAACTCCACTCTTTATTATCCGGACGAACAACCGTTTTCAGTGTTTTGATTCGATAATCATCATACCGATAATTCCATGTCTTGCCGTTTGCAGAAATCGAACTGACTCGGTTACCGGAATAATTAACCGTTATGGTACGTCCGTCATTGGATGTTATCTGCTTAAGACGACCATCACTGTGATAACTATATTTAACCCAGTTACCGAAACGATCCTCCACGCGGGTGGCCTGCATAAATACAAAATATTGTGGATATTGCACAGATTCGTCAGGGTCAGACGGCCCCACAGCTTCCATAGGACAAGGTCGAGAGGATCCATTACATGGGGTTAAACTCATCACTGGAGATAAGTTAAACGGCTTTAGTGATTTAACCGTTCGCTGCTTACCCATGGTGTAAACCACACCGTTATCGAGCGTGATCTTAAAACCTTCGGTCCCGTCGCTGTTAGTGATACAGGTCACCTTCCAGTTACGATTGTTATAGCGCTTATAGCTTCCGGCCTTTTCCGTGAACTTGGCCGAACCCTGCCCAGGAATCGAAACGGTATCGCCATTCCAATAACTATCTTTGCTCCCCTGATAGGCTTGGGTTTGATTGTCACCGAGCCCATAGGAGACATATTTAGAAAATGTCGGGTTAGAGTTTAAGCGGCGCGAACAAGCCTTGCCCACAGCCCAATAGGCATTCTTCGCATTGCCTGATTTGTCAGTAATGTAAGTTGAGCGAACATGAGGAATCGATAAACTCCAGTTCTCGAATTCACGCGTTTCACGAAACCAGGAATCAGGATCGGAAAGTGTTCGAGTTATCGTGACAGGAAGTCCCGAGTTTCCGGGAATACTGATATCAGTCTGAGAAAATGAAACACTACCCGATGACGGATCAATTTGATCACCAAACAAATCTGTCGTCAGCGTTGGAATCTCGGGCGTGATGTTATTTTGCTCATGGAAGTTATAGCCATAATCTTTCACTTCTTCAGGTGGTGCATTGCCGCCGAAACCACCACCAGGCCCGAAACTATCATTTGCATAAGATAGCTGGCCCGCAAATAAAAGACATGAACTTAGTAATAAACGTGGTATTGAAAGTCTTTGTCGCATATCGCGATGTGGACTTTTATTGGAAGGATTTGATCCCATAAAAAGCTCCTTAATAAATAGAGTAAATAAAACACTGCGCTTATTTTTCTCTATGTTATTAAGAGGCCTTAATTAACTATATTTCATATCCGCCAAAAACTAGTACAAATTCGCCATCAAAATTAACCCCTTACAAAACAATAAGTTAGAAAACATGAAGTTCAGTTAAAATGGCGAATACAATCACTTATTTTCTTCAAAAACGATAATATTGATCATTCTCTCATGGTTACCATCAGCAGATGTTTGAATATTGATTGACTGTAAATGTGGCCAGTCGATATAGTCGGAAGGTTTAATGTCAGCAGAATTCGGGACTCTAACTCGAATATTGCAAAGTGTGGTTTTGCAGCGGATTGACTCCAATTCACCAATGTCTTTTAGTGGCGAACTCTCATAATAGAAATACTCCAGGTCAGCTTGTTTTTGTTGGGCCCAGTCATCATCAACAGACTCAAGTTCGAAAGCATCAACCGGTTTTAACTCGTTGATTTGGCTAAGTGTCGCTTCAATCATTGCGAGCTGATTTTGGTTTAACCCATACAAAGCCGAGTGAATTTTCTCAATGGTTTCAGTTTTTCCACTATTTGTCGCGGTCACAGGTTGCTCGCCTGTTTGCTTCTTAGCCGGTTGATTTTTAGACGATTCATTGTCAGCTTTTTGTAACTCCCTGATTCTGTTTTTAACGGCAGGGTTTTCAACAACTGAGTTTTTAACAGCAGAGCTTGCAACGTCGCTTTTATCATCGATTGAATTATCGACTTGCCCAGGAATCTGATTCTCTGGTGTTAATTCAACAACATAATACTGATACACAATTAATACCAGGGCCAGCACTGTCAGTCCGCTAATAAACCCTAAAACAAAATTTCTCACTCAATTTCTTCCTTTCTCAAAACTTGTTACTAGTTACCTTTACATACCTCAATAACAAGGCATAATAACGCAACTTAGCAAATTGAGATACTTGTGCTTTTAGCCAGGGTCTATAGGTCATAGGTATCAACAAAACACAGATGCCGGCCAATTGCGGATACCACTAACAACTGATAAAAATACGAATGACTCAATTATCCTAAGTACTTATTTAACTAGATATAGATTATTTTATCGTAGAGGGAAGTAATATGAAACTGAACCACTTATACGGAGCAATACTGATATTTTGCTTACTTTCATTTCCGAAAGCTGCGGAAGCTGGCGGGCCAACTTATACAAAATGTGTCTATACTCATAACTATGTTGGTAATGACCCAGAAATGACATCCCATGCAGTTAACGGAGTTTTTCACGTTCGTCACGTGGCGCCAGGTAAGAACTGTCCTCTTCCACCGGAAGAGATTATTCACCCCAAAAAAATGGTTGACGGCAGAATAGTGAACACTCAATTACCCCACAC
This sequence comes from Aliikangiella coralliicola, assembly GCF_007004725.1. GTDB lineage: Bacteria > Pseudomonadota > Gammaproteobacteria > Enterobacterales > Kangiellaceae > Aliikangiella > Aliikangiella coralliicola. The sequence continues at coordinate 564,418 of NZ_ML660163.1, forward strand.
TTTTAATTATTCTCACTCTCAAGGCAATACAGTGATTTATCGGGGTAATACCGACAAAAAAGAAGAATGTTTAATTGATGCTGCGGGCAAACTCGTCTATGGCGAGAATGTGAAATTCGAATAACAAAAGAAGTAAAAAAATAATACGAGATGACAAAAAATACGCTGCGACAGATTGCCTCACTGTTTTTAGTCATCTCTTTCTCCGCTACAGCGAATAACCCGCGCTTTCGATCTCTCGATATTAATGACGGTCTTCCTTTTAACTCTGTCAGGTCTTTAGCTACCGACCATCTCGGTTATATCTGGATTGGAACTGAGCTTGGTTTAGCCAGTTTCGACGGCTACACCTTACAAAAATACCTTGCCGATAAAAATAACCCAAATTCCATCGCCGACCCCTACATTCTGGATATTGAACTCGACAGCAATAATAATCTATGGGTAACCAGCGGTGAAAACGGATTAAGTCGCTATAACCGGGCAACCGATAATTTCACGGTTTTTAGGCATGATCCCCAAAATAGTAACAGTCTGAGTGCGAATACAATTAACGCACTTCAACACGACGATAATGGAATACTGTGGGTCGCGACCCAAAATGGCCTGGATAGATTTGACACCTTGAATAACCAGTTTACTCACTATTCCCATGATGAATCTAACCTGGAATCATTGCCGAGTAACCGGATAAGAACTTTAGCTAAAGCTCAAAGCGGCGAACTCTATATTGGCTCAAGCAAGGGATTGTCGTATTTTCATGCTGAGACAAACAGCTTCAAAACAGTCAAGTTAAAAGAAGGTAATCAACCTGTCGTCAGAACAATTTCAGAAGATGGAAATGGCAAGCTCTGGTTAGGAACTCATCAAGGCTTATACACTTATGACCCCGCTACAGCAACCTCAAGTAAGTTTGAAATTGATTCGGTTAAATATGTTTTATCGTCTCTGATTGATTCAGAAAACAATATTTGGATAGGCACTTTTCAAAACGGCATATATCGCATTGACGAGTCGAAAAAAATCATTAATTTTCGTTCGGATAAAAGCAACGCCCACTCCCTGACGGACAATGCAATTATTAGTTTATTACAGGATCATTCAGGCATGATCTGGGCAGGTTCTTATACTGCAGGCGTTAACTACTTCGACCCGTTAACCATTGAGTTTGGCTCTTTCGATAACTCGATTAACAGCTTTCACTGCTTGCCTTCAAACGATTTTCGTAGCGTTTACCCTATTAATAATGAGGTTGTCTGGCTAGGTACCGACTCGGGGTTGGTAAAATTAAATTTAAATGAAAAAAGCTGCTCGAAGTTACAGCATGATTCAAATGACAACAACACGATTTCACATGACGAAATATATGCCATATCAAAAGGTAGTGACGAAACTTACTGGCTCGGCACCTCAGACGGTCTAGATAAACTTCACTCTGAAGACGATAAAATCACCCGGTATGGACACTTATTTGATGAAGCAGCCATCTTTAAAATAATCAACCTTCAAGATAGCTTGCTACTCGCCGCCGATAACGGCCTGTACAAGTTCAATAAGTCTAGCGAAACAGCTCGGCGAATAAGTTATCAAGATGGAAAAATTTTTGACCAAAATATTAACACTGTTTCAATCGACTCCAACGGCACTGTCTGGATCGCCAGTTCCGCCGGTCTGTATTACGCTGACTCACAACTCGATTCGGTAGAACAAGCGCCGGTTTCGATCAAAGAGCTGAAAGACAAAGCCATTCGTTCATTGTCAATCGACCAAGAGGAAAATATCTGGCTAACTTATGACGGTGAAGGATTGTATCTTTACGAGCGCAACTCAGGAAAGTTACAAGCGGTTGGAAACTCTATGGGGCTATATTTAAACCATGGCTTTTCGGGTTTATTTAACGACCAGTCCCATAACATCTGGATGTTAACCAAAACACAAGGGTTATATAAAATTGACCCAGTTGAAAAGAGTTTCATCAATTACAAAGCGGCAGACGGACTGCATTCCGAATTATTTAACCTCGGCGCCTTCGGCCAATTTCCAGATGGCAGACTTATCTTTGGCGGCCGGACAGGACTCAATATTTTTCATCCTGAAAAAATTAGCCTTAATAACACTCTTCCGAAAGTGTCGATTACTCAACTCAAAAAATTTGGCGAACCTGTCACGATTGAAAAGAGTCAGGCCGAAAAAGAAGCGATCGCAGATGCAGATGAAATCAATTTGTCTTACCTCGACTCAAATTTTGGGTTTGATTTTATTGCCACCCATTACCCCGCCCCTGAAAAAATCCAATATGCCTACTTGCTTGAGGGACTTGATAACAACTGGCATTACACCAATGCAACCAACAGAGGCATTACTTACGACGGGCTTAACGCGGGAGAGTATACCTTTCGGCTAAAAGCCAAAAGTAAAAATGGCATTTGGAGTGACGACAACGTCGCGTTAAGAATATATAAAACACCCGCCCCCTGGGAAACCTGGTGGGCTATTAGTCTTTACATTATCGCCTTAGTTTTAGCGATTATACTGATCATACGAAAAAGGACTCAAATACTGGCTGAAAGAGCCGTTGCTCTCGAAAAAACAGTGAAACAGCGAACACATGAGCTTGTTCTGGAAAAAAACAAAGTTGAACAACTTCTATCAAATAAAAATGAAGAGTTTGCGAATGTTTCACATGAATTTAGAACGCCGTTGACTTTGATACTTGGGCCAATTGCACAATTACTCAATACCAATAAAAACCCACAAGAACTCGATCGCCTGAATGTTATTCAGAGAAATGGATATCGACTACTCCGCATGGTTGATCAACTCCTTAACCTGGAAACTTTTCGCGTAAAGTCAATTACAGAACGCATACCACAGGCAATTGGAAAAAATATTCAGCTTATCGCAGAGGCGTTTATCGACCTGGCCAATGAAAAAAATATCACTATAAAAATAATAAACCGAGAAAAAATAAACTTTGAGTTCACTCAAGATGCGATGGAAAAAATTGTTCTTAATTTACTTTCTAATGCGCTGAAATATACTAAGCCTGGTGGCGAAATAATCATTGAGACGCTTCGCAAACCAGGTGACGGCTCTCAATTAAACGAATACCAGATAAAAGTAACAGATACCGGCATAGGTATCCCTGAAAGTAAACTTGACTCAATATTCGAACGCTATAATCGTGTTCTTAACGAATACAGCGAACAAGTCACTGGTGCAGGAATTGGATTGGCATTAGTTAAAGAACTCGTTGAAGCACATCACGGTAGGATAAGCGTTGAGAGCACAGTAGGAGCAGGGACGACTTTCACCGTTAGCTTGCCAATCATCGGTGAAGTTGACAACTTAAACATTGAAGCCAATAAGAATAACGAAATTCTAGCGATGGAACTAGAGAGCATTCACAACCAATTCTTACCCCTTTCTGTCAGCCATGAAAAATACCTGTCTCATAACCAGCATTCAACTAACATTTTGATCATCGAAGATAACCCCGATATGCGTCGATACATCGAAAGTTGCCTATCGGGTATCTACAATATTCTGGTCGCTAAAAATGGAGAAGAAGGGGTTAGCTTAGCAAAACAAGAAGTTCCTGATTTAATTATTAGTGACATCATGATGCCTAAAATGGACGGCTATCAAGTCACTCGCACAATAAGACAGTGCGAAATAACCAATCACATTCCGATCATTTTGCTCACCGCGCGAAGCGACCGAGAAAGCAAACTGAAAGGATGGTACGAGAAAGCTGACGAATATTTGACTAAACCTTTTGACCTTCAAGAACTGAAACTCCGTATTAGTAATTTACTGAATATTCGAGACATATTAAAGAAGCGCTTAACCGAAACCGCATTTAAAGAACAGCCGAAGACAGAGATCAAAGACGAACAAGATATTGATACTAACAAAGAGATTCAACAACAAGAATTTATTCATCATATTAACTCTTGTTTAGAAGGCATTTTTACCAATAGTGAATTAACCGTTCCGCAAATGGCAAAAGCAGTTAAGATGAGTGAACGTCAGTTTTTCAGAAAACTGAAAAATATAACGGATATGTCTCCTGTCGAATATTTACGGCGTTACCGGCTAGAAAAAGCAAAAGATTTGTTACAAGCTGGAAAATCAGCGAATTTCTCAGCTTACGAGGTGGGTTTCTCTTCACAAAGTTATTTTGGACGGTGCTTTAAGGCACAGTTTGGCATTTCGCCTGGCGAGTTTAAGAAATCGGCAAAGACATAGTTTACTTAAAACCATTTTAGTAGCTTAACTCAAATCGAATAGCAACCAATATAAAAATAACAACATTTGGAAGCAGGCAACTTTAACTATCTGTTTTTTTCGTCTCTCATTTAACTCCATTCATCGCATAAGCATGTGAAACAATGAATATTTGATAGTTTCGAAATATCTTGAAACAACTACCAGTGAACAAGAGCACTCTCCTTTGTCACAATGTCTGGCGATTAAAAAAGTATCTATTCCAGTCCAAATTTCAAAGGAAAAATATTGCTGCGATGAATTTAAGAAAAATAATTTTACTGGCAGTTATAAGTATTACTTTATCAGCATGCGATCATCCTGAAGAGCTTAAACAACGTCACATTTCAAAATCCGGCGTTGCATTGGCTGTAGGGCATATTGATCGACCTCAAGCGGATACCGCCAGAGATAAAGTTCGATTACCAGAAAAAGTGCTGACGTTTTTTAAAATTCAAAGCGGTGATCGAGTCGCCGAGCTACTGGCCGCCGATGGCTACTACACGGAATTACTCTCCCGATGCGTGGGTGAAAAAGGCAAAGTGTACATGCAAAACAACCAGAAATTTTACGACTTTCAAACTGACAGAGCAGTCAATGAAAGGCTTGCGGACAACCGATTACCTAATGTTGTCCGCTGGGACAAAGAGCTTTCTGACTTAGGCTTTGAAGCACAAAGCCTGGATAAACTGTTAATGGTATTGGTGCTTCACGATTTTTACTGGATGGAACAGGATGTATCACAGATTATTCAACAAGCTTACATAAGCTTAAAGCCAGGCGGCATTCTCGGCGTTGTCGATCATGCAGCGGTTGAAGGAAGCGGTGCCTATCACGCCAGTGACATGCATGGTCTCCACCGAATTGACAAAAACTTCGTGATTAAACAAATGCAAGAAGCTGGTTTTATTCTAGATGGCGATAGCGACGCGCTAGCTCAGCCCGATGATGATCGCACTCAGGCATTTTTTAGTGCCGATTTAAAAGGTAAGCCGACCGATCGATTCATGCTTCGTTTTAGAAAACCAGCTTAACTCTCAATACCTGTTTGATTACCAATGAAACCCTGTGTAAAAAAACAACAAAGAATTAGCCGTTCACAATGGATGCTAAGCCATCCAGTTGTAGACGTACTATCACGACTAACCAGACCAATGCTGCCGGCCATTTTGGCAGTTATGTCACTAGACTTATATGATATTTATCTGGTATCGCAATTGGGCACACAATCACTCGCCGCGCTAAGCTTTACTATTCCGATTACCAGTATTCTCTTTGCCGTTGCAATTGGGTTGACGATTGGTACAACAGCAGTTTTATCTCATTCTCTAGGAAAAGGAGATCATCATGAAACCCAGCGACTGGTGACAGACAGTTTTCTCTTTTCGTCTACTGTTGCTATTCTACTTGGTATTATCGGTATCGTTACGATAAAGCCACTTTTTCATTATCTGGGTGCGAACTACGCTTTAATTCCAGATTCTTTTCACCTCGGCCCCAAACCGGATATTATGCCGCTGATTACCGAGTACATGCAGTTACGTTATCTAGGTTTTGTTTTCATGTTAATTCCTTTATTGGCAAATGGCGTGATGCGAGCCGTCGGTGATGCGCAGTTTGCTGGCCGCTTAATGCTGAGCTGGGCAATCTTAACCGCGTTACTGGATAGTTTATTAATGTGGCAAGCTGGTGAAAACGCTAGTCTGATCGATATCGGTAAAGGACATTTGATTGCCGATAGCCTGACTTCCATCGTCTCTATGGTGTTGCTTGTTAAACGAGAAAAGTTATTAATCTTTGAACGTTTTTCTCAGACGGAATTTTGGTGTAGTCTCCGTCGACTACTTCATATCGGTTTACCAGCAATCTCAATTAGCCTTTTAACCCCCATAGCATTTGCCATTGTAACCAGCTGGGTCGCTTTTTATGGCCGGGAAGCTGTCGCTGCTTTTGGCGTATTGTCTCGCATTGAAACCGTCGCGTTGTTTTTACCTATGGCGCTATCCACTTCGTTACCCATATTTATCGGTCAGAACTATGCGGCAAATTTAATAAACCGTTGTTGTTCGGCCATACGAAAAAGCCTTCTTATCAGTCTCGCAGTTCAACTAGTGGTTTATATTGCCCTGGTGACTGGTGCTAACCAAATCGCACAGCAATTCAGTGATTCACCACAGGTAACCCATTTAATTGTATACATGTTATGGTTTTTACCCTTAGGTTACCTCGGTCAGGGTGTTGTCATTCTGGTTGTATCTTCATTGAATGCTATGCACCGCCCTAAAACCGCGTTAGTTTTATCGGTTATTCGCATGTTTGGTTTGCTTGTCCCTTTTGCTTATCTCGGCGCTTACCTGGGAAGCCTGGACGGGTTGTTTATTAGTATGATGATTTCAAATCTGTTAATTGGGATCATAGCTTATCTCTGGCTTAACCGTATTTGTTCCCGTGAATACGAGTTAAACATTTCCCCAAAAGTGGAATCGCCTGATCTCGATACTGTTAATTCATAAAGCAAATAAAAATTATTTTGACGGTATCCACTTCCACCGCTTTCGTTTATTTTTATAAGCTTATTTGAAAACCCGATGAAGCCAAACTAAAAAGCCACGCCAGTGAATGACGTGGCTCATTATTTTTCAACGGCAGACATCGGCATGATTGAAAATCATAAACCAGCATATATTCATCATAAAATACACCAGTTCTCTCACTCAAGCTCTCGAAGATTAGTCTGATTTATCCACAATATGCACACGGAGGCTGTGCACATTTTCCGCCGCACCGACTGCTGCAACTACAACCTGAGCAGGCCGCATTTTTACTAGAAATATTCTCCGACAAAGCTTGGTTGATCAGCTCATCTCTTTTTTTATCCGCTAATTCTTCACTCTTCTTATCCATTGATAGTACCCCTTTTGTTAAAAGTTACAGTATTATTGATGTAGCCAGAAGCTATCTCGAAAAGCTGTACTCGTGAATTTTGAGATGGCATCTAGTATTCGTGGCAAAAGCATTTGTTACTTATGCTAAATCAATTCGATTAAACCCCTGTTCATTTCCTGATAAATTCAACTAATGCTGCCCAATCAGCTGTGTTGTTTCAGGTTTAGTAACCTGTTGATAACAAAGCTCTGCTAATTGTTTTTTACTGTATTTTTTTGGGTATTCAAAATACAACTTTTCGAATGCTTTCCGGCCCAACTTATCATATGTACATTCATATTGAGGGCGTCTCTTATCTTTTAAAACTTCATCCTTTTGTTCTAATGGGACAGATTGAATTTCTTTTTGAAATTTAATCTTCTCAGCATCAGTCGTGGGTTGATGATGTAAATAGTAACCGAAATAATGAAAACAAAAATTGGTGTAATCCTTGGTAAAAAGTACGAAATTATGCCACATTTCGTCGATAACAAGGAGCGGTTCATCGATTTCCATTTTGTTTGTATATGTCTGATCAAGTCTTTGCTCGTGTGCTAACCACAGCCACTTTTTAGTGTGAGTAAATATATCGATTGCCTCTTCGGAAGTTACACCAAATATATCTACAAACCTGGAAATTACATTTGGGTTTTCATAAGCATCGATTTGTTCCAACGATGGCCTTTTAAAATTAATTTCTTTGTGTTTCATATATTATTCTGGCTATTAGTTATTATATCTCTTAGGTAAATACCTTATCTTTAGCTATCTTTAGCTTCGTCATTTTAAGCATAAGCTTCACGACGACCACAACATCAATTCCATTCAAATATATCGTAACTTTTTTAATTTTTAACAGGGAAATTTTGGTATTAGTTAATTTTGTCATTGGATTACAGTTAATTTGATCTAAGTATCACTGAAAGTATGCTTTGGAATCTCACACTCTGATATTCACAAGCGCAAAGAATCCTCGCAAAAAATCAACTTAAGAATATCTGATGGACACCATAAACTTTTTAGTATTGCCCATAATCTCAATGTCAAAAAGTATTCACCAGATTCTCCGTTTATGTCACTTTCCTACCCAAGTTAAACTCAAAAAAATAAATGAAAAAAAAGCTCAATTCGATCTGACTTCTTAGATATCGTCAAACGCAAAAAAGCCACGCCGCTGATCGGCGTGGCTTTATTTCTTCCATGAACCTGGGTTTGTTCAACCCTCCATTTGAGATAAAATCTACTTATCCGACTTTGGCATAGTCACCTGATCACCATCGAAGTAGTAAGATGTCACCTGCTCACGTTGTCCATAACTTTTTCCACTTTTAAACTGTCCCCGAATTCTCATACGATAACTACCAGCTTCCTTCAGCGGCAATTGCGCCGAGAAAATTCCATCGCCGGCTTTACGATCGCCGTTCTTACCATTATCGGCAAGCCTGATCTGTACCGTACGTTTTTCTGCAGGAATAATTGGACGAAGTTTTCCGCCTTGTTCCACATCATCGTAATAGCTATCATTTGTAGTTCGAACAGGAATAACGACATCAGCAATAAACTCAGCTTCGTTTACCACAACGCCTTCATGCACCAACCTTGTCTCAACAATCGGTGATTTTTCAAGTAGCTTGAAATCTGAAAACATTTTCGTTTTAGAAGAACTATAAGCCTGGGCAATTAAGCGAGTCTGATTTTCATGAGTTTTTGCAGCCTTGAAATGTAAACTCCATGTACCTACATGATCATCTTTATTATTGCACCGGTAAGGCATTGGAATTTTGATATGTCGATGGGTTGCTCCTTTTCGAACTTGAACGCCAGGCATGTTAAACACCGTTCCAATGGTACAGCCTCCGGGAGTCTTCACCGTAACATCGAATTGATTTTGGTTCGGTGTTTCCCAGTTCATGGTAAAAGTCAGGTCACGTTCTGATTCACTCACAATGGCATCAAGCTGACCAGATTGTCCCGCATGGAGTTCATATAAGGGATCGATAAGCGTTGTTAAATCGACGGCAGACGCAGCGATAGAAATAAAAAACTTCTGCAACTCGACGTTGGTCAAATCTTGATGCTCTAAATGCTGGCCACCGCTATTCAGTGCAACCTGGCTGAGTTCAGGACCACTCAACGAAGAACCTAATCCTAAACTGTACAGAGTAAGATCATTATTAACTATCGGTGCATTGATATCCATTAAGTCAGATCCCGGTGGATCGTTATGCATTCCATCTGAAAACACAAAAACAATTTGTCGATCATGAGGATCTGCAACGCCGGTTAGCTGGCTGACAGCCTCTTGAACGCCCGCAATAATATTTGTCAAACCACCGGCAACCATCGAATTAATCGCATTCTGTGCATTGGGTCTTGAAGCCGCGGTAAGATCCTGTAAGTTGAACGCAGGCACAAAAGGAACAACAGCGGAGTTAAACTGAACCAGGCCCAGTCTGTGACCACCGTCTAGATCGAGAAAGTCGATAAATGAATTAGCCGACAATTTCAATACATCTATTTTTACTCCCGAATCCATCATGCCGTTCATCGAACCACTGCGATCCAACACTAAAGCAATATCGGTGTCTCCAGTTCCTGTGACAAAATTAATTTCCGGCGTAGTTTCACCGGCCACTACCTCAATTTCCCGAATGGTATCAATATTCGAAAAGTCCGGCGCATTAGCTCCCGATGGCGCATCATCGTAACATTCCGTTGGAAATCCGGTATGACCGACACCGTTGAATACCGTTAGATTATATCGATTGTCGTCGTCCGCTTGCGTATTAGGAACACCATTATTCCAGGGAAGAATACAAACGTAGTAAGTGCCTGGCGTCATTCCTTTGATAATATAATCACCAGCAGAGCTAGCTGGGTCCCAATCAAACTGGCTGATCGAAAATGCCTCATAAACAGGCTGACTGGTATCAGCTGTATTATAGGCCCAGATACGAACGCCCTGCGCGGCCAATCCATTAGATTGTCTTACCCAACCACTAATTGCACCAGTGGAATAAGGTGCCGCACCGTCAGGCCAAAAACCTGTAGCGGGATAGCCTCGACCGGAAGAAGCAATATCGTCTTCCTCAAGCGATCTGATATTATTCTGAAACGCGATGTTTGTGTCACTTACCGAAGGAAACATAGTTGCTGCATCAACACCGGCAAAAGCCATACTTGTATGTGACAAACCAAACAAATGGCCAAATTCATGGGTTGCCACCGCTCGAATATCGAATACGTTAGGCGTCGCATTTGGCGCAGTAGAATAATCGAACTCATCTGGATTCCAGGTCATATCCATGTCAAGAATAGTTCCCTCAGTCAGGTTAGTTCCATTCGGATAAGTTGCCAACGGTAAGTTAACGACATTACTTGCGCCACCGGCTTGTCCACAATCAACATTGCGATTGCCATTGTTCAAGACGATGGTTGGTCCCACATAAGTGGTGGTTAATCCCATGGCAATAACGCCGGCCGGCCAGGTGACATTATTATCTGACCAGGTGACAATATTAACCAGATCGCATCCTGAATCGCTCACCGGCGTTTCACCACTATAAACGACCGAAATATCCGAGGTCAGCACGTTTTGCCACTCTGTAAAAGCATCAGAAATTTCATTAACTGCATCGGGATTACTGACTGCCGGCGTCCCCTGCATGTTGGCGTCGTTATTTACCACACCGTCTTCATGAAGTCGCCACTCTAATGGCATGGCAGCATCATTCCACAATGTGTGACTAATCACTGACAATCCGTTGGTGGGTGTTTCCAGATTTTCTCCAGCTTGAATATTCGCAAGACACAAACATGCCACGGCTAAAGCTGAAAGTTTCATTGTTTTCCTATTCATTTCTAGCTCTCCTTACCTGTTTATCTTGGCTTGTTGGCGAAAATTCCCCAATAACTTGGACAAACGGCCATTACTTTGCAATCGAGAAATACTTTCCCCTTTCTTTAACAACTGAATTTTTCCCGATGCGTGTGAAAAAACTTTACTTCCTGACAACGCACTTTTTTTAGGCGCGTCAGATAAAAATAAAATTGCAGTTTCCCCTTCTTCTAAAGTGGTTTGGTGGCTGAGTGTTTGACGAATAACACCAACAGTTCCACCAACGTAGGAAACCTTCAGCTGGCCTCGTGTTGCCTTTCCTTTAATGGTTTCTAATGGTTCGATATTGGCTGTGGTCACGATAATGTTTCCGACCCAGCGAGAAGATAAAGAGCTGACTTTACCCACAACGATTTGCTGACTGGGACTAACCATCGCTTCGATGTTATAGCCCTGATTATTTAGATTATTGAGTTTTTTGGTTGCCGCCATAGGGTTGCTGATTAACAAACACTGCGAAAACAAAATCGCACAAAAATAACCGGCTAACCGGCGTTTAATATTCTGTTCGGAACTCATGCGTTTCTCCTTTCGAAACTAACTTTCGATTTCCATCTGTTAAGCGTATCGATTGTTGCAAATGTCTGCGCCTGTTTATGGCTGACAAAAAAGATCCGCCGCAAATGACACTTTCATTTTTTAGACGTGTCAGGGGTATATTCGCGGTTTGTTCCTTTTTCTAACAAAAAAAATTATTTTTTATTTTTTTAATAATTTCTTGTAAGAAAAGCCTTTTTAGAAGCGAATATATTAAAAATGAAGCCTTAACTTAAAAAGCATCAAGCTTTTAATTTCTGATTGAGATATTTGTGAATCTTCACCCAGCTCAACACGAGTTAAAGTTTGATAGGAGCGTAAAAACTGTTATGATAGTTTCGTCACCAAGGAACGAGCGAACAAAAAACATGGAAAGCAAAGCCTGCGCTTCTAAGCAAGGCATATCTTTAATTAGTGATTGCAAAAGCAAAATAGAAGCCTCATCAGTATTGGACATTGTTAGTCAGGCAATATCAGGAAACCGGCACGCAATTCGAAGGCTAATTCGCCTGTTAACTCCTGTTATTCAATCATCAGTTGCTCATATTCTCACGCGGACTCGTTCCGATTCATCTAGTTGTGATATCCACGCAGAAGTCGCCGATTACTGCCAGGATATTTTTATGCTGCTTTTCAAAAATGATTCGAAAATATTGAGAAGTTGGGATCCTGATAAAGGGATGAGTCTAAATAGTTTTATTAGCCTGATCACAAAACGCCGCGTCATATCCGCTTTACGACAAGAAAAACTAACTCATCGATTAGATGACAAAACCATCGAACAAAAGATTGAATGTCACCGCAATGTGCCGGACATCGAAACCCAATTTATTGAACGACAATTGCTGCTAAATATTATTTCGTCACTAAAAAAAGACATTAGCGAATTGGGATACGACCTCTTCATACAGTTATTTTTATTTGAACGTACGCCAGAAGAAATATCAGCAAAAACTGGCGTGAGTAAAAATTCGATTTATGTGTGGAAAAACCGCCTCCGCAAAAAAGCAAAAGATATTTTACAGAAGTTAGAACTTGAAGAAGCCCAAAATAAAACGTCAGCGAAAAAGCAAACATCACATCAGGAGGCTTACGTCGATGAATGAGAATCAATTATTGGCGCTATTAGCCAACGAAATTGACGATATGGATACCGATAAAGATCTCAAGGCCTTGGTATACAATCGGCTCAGCCAACAGGAAGTTGAGCAACTAAAATTGGAAACAAATCACAATCCGTCACTCGGTTCAATGCTAGATGCATTTACACCGCTTGAAAATGACACCTTGACTGATATTGAGCATAATATCGTTAGCACTTTTTTCGAGGATACACCTCAAGCAAAAATAGCATCCGATGTTACCAATAAAGAAACTCATGGTTATAACCTGATCGAGTATGTTAGTAAATTAAAGGACAAACTAAAATCCTTTACTAGCCTCTCGATTGCAGCGTCAGCACTTGCTAGCTTCGCCCTCATTTTTATCAGTATCAACTCGACACAGCAGCATACACTTCCTGCTTACTCCATTGAAGTCGGCGGCTATAACAAACAATATAGAAACGACAATAAAGTTAACACTGAAAAAAATCCCAGCCTGGAAAATAAGCCAACGTTAGAAACAAACTCTTCAGGTTTTGAAAGACTCGCTTTCTTTCCAGAAAATCGCCCGTCAATATTGTTAAGACCGAAACACGCTGTCACAGGAGAAGTTGACGTATTTATTTTGCTTGAATACAAAAACGAGATGACGAGGGTAAAAAGCCATATTACCAAAGCCGACTCAGGCTCTTTCAAAGTAAAACCTGAACTCAACGGAGTATTTGTCAATCAGGGAAGCTACCCATCAACTCTGGTCGTGGTTATCGCCAAACAAGGACATAGCCCAAAACTCGAAACTATCGCAGGTAAAATCAATCAACAAGTTGAGAGTTACTATTCTGAAGATTGGCTCTATCTCACTCAGCCCATCGTTATTCACGCGAAATAAAGTTAAGAGCAATGCGCCAATCTAACCTGTCAAAAAATCATTATGGAAGTCAAATAAGTTACATTATTTTTACGCTAGGTGTTCTATTGATCGCGTCATACCATTGGTATCCGGCGAGCTCTAAAGTGGTCGCATTTAATGTCATTACATCAGGCTGTGATTACTTGAGCCCCCAAAAAGGTTGTCAATTAATCACTTCCCAATCATTAAGCTTCTGGATACCATCCATAAAAGAAGATCGATTTAAGATATTACTCTCCAGCGAAACAATAAACAGTGATGTGACAGAAAAAGAAGCGAATATCAGCGAAAGTTTTCTAAATAGCAAAGTCGAACTCATTCCCAGGGCACAAGGGCTATTTTTTGAAATTAAAATACCCATTGGAAAGCATCGGCTAACTATCGAAGACAGAGAGTCTTCTGAAGAATGGTCAATAAACATATCAAAACAAACAGAACCAGACTGGTTGGTAGAACATAAAAAGATCACTCAATCGCATCAATTTAAAAGAGCAATAGATAAACTTCATTTGGTACTAAAGGAAAAGAAAAATGTCGATAAGGCGCTAGTTATGCATTACCTCGCCCGAGCATACCTGGCGAACAATGAAGTTGACCGCGCCGCGTTTTATCTTGACCGTGCTAATGAATTATTCTCTGTCAATGAAACTTTCAACAAGATTATCGATAATTCGACGGTATTAATCTATATCTACCTTATTCTTAAAGATAATCCTATTAGTGCAAAAGCTATTCTTGACTCATTGCCATCGGTCGACAATGATGCCAAATCAGTTTTTTACCGAACATTTTATACAGCTCACTTAAATAGTTATTTGGGCGAAATTCGCCTGGCAGAATCACGCTATTTTGAAGCGCAAAAAATTGCTCACAAATTTAATTTAGAACGAGAAGAGATTGATACTGAACACATGCACTCACGAATACTGGTCAACAGCGGAAAGTTTGCTGAAGCTATTGCGATTCGTAAAGAAATTATCAATAAGATTCCTGATGCCTGGTCTGATTGTCGTAAAGCAAAGTATCACAACGGGTTGGGCTGGGCACAAAATCAATTGCTTGAAACCCAGCCTTCAACAAAAAATAACTCGCCATTGCCGGCACTGACTCACTCGCTACAACTACTCGAAAAATCTTGTCCGAAAACCTCCACCGACAGAATTAACGTACTAATTAATCTTTCGAAATATCACTATCTTGAAAACGAGTTGGATGCTGCCTATGGCAGACTGGAGCAGGTAAAAAAAATCGAGACTCAATTTTCCTACCAACAGAAGTTAGAAATACTGGAACTAGAAGCCTTGTTTGAACTGGCGCAAAACAACTACGATGCTTCCATTGTCATTTTTGAGCAGCTGTGGCGACTCGCAGATCAAGTAAAGTATTCAAACTTTTTACTCAAAGCTTTGGTCGGCATTGCAAAAGCTCATGAAGGAAAAGGAGAGGCAGACTCCGCAATCGTCTACTATGAACGCGCGGAACAGCTAGTTTTCAATAATACACTGAGCATTCCGGTTACAGGGTCACAACCTGAGTTTTTAGCCAGTAAAGTAAATTTTAGCTATCGCTATGTCGATCTGTTAAGTCGAAGTGGAAAGATGCGAGAAGCCTTGGAGAAAGCACGAAAATTTCGCTCTCACTGGTTGAGTAGCATTTTTAAAATGAACCAGCTAGCAGTAGGAAACCTGGCTCAAAATAGAGAATGGATAACTCTGGTCAGCCGCATAAAGCGTTTAAGAAAGTCGATTATTGCACAACAAACCCTTGAATGGAGTCTTCCATTCGATCAAATTGACAATGCTAATCGATTGCTCGAAGAGCAAAAGCTAAAACTCGCCACATTATTTGATGAAAGCGTCCGCCTTGTAAATTCGGCCAATCTGAGCACTGAATTTCATTTCGGCGAACCAAAAGAGAATGAATTATTTCTCTTTTTCTACCCCATCACCAATGGCTGGATTGGTTTTTCATATGAGCAAACCGAAATGAAATCACACCTTATTCAGCTCAACGAAAATCAGTCAGCTAACCATGCACAAATGGCAAGCGAGTGGGTGGACGTTTTCTCTCAGTCAATCGATGAAGCTAAAACAGTTATCGTATTCCCATTCGGCGAAATGAAATCGGTCGACTTCCGAACGATCCCCTATAAAGACGCCAACTTATTCAGATACAAAAACGTGCTTTACGGAGTCGACCTAAAACGTCTTCAATTGGGTAAAGATCGAGATCACATATCGAACCAGTCATTGATAGTTGCCAATTCCCTGGGCGACCTCAAGGAAACGGAATTAGAAGCCAAGTCAATTGAAAATTTTATTGCTCGAAAAAATTGGCGTAGTAAAACACTGACTAACGAAGAGACAGTCATAGAAGAGGTGAAACAAAAATTACAAGAAGTTCAGCACTTTCATTATGCGGGGCATGTTTTCTCAACAGAAGATTATCTTAGCCAATACCAGATCCCGCTAACAAAAAATGTCAATTTAAATAGTACGGATATTTTAATGCTCAAAAGGGTTCCTCGGTGGGTCGTGCTTTCCGCGTGCAATTCATCGACGCCAGGGCGTATGACTTCAACGGAATCTTTGGGACTGGCTCACGCTTTCGTTATTGCAGGAAGCGAACAAGTTATCGCTACCAGCAAGCCGGTTGCTGACAAACAGGCAAAACTTTTAATGACCCAGTTCTATCAACACTGGAAAAGTGGAAATAACTTTGCTGAAACTTTTCGACAGGCCCAACTGGATTTAATCGAACATCAACCTGAACACGACTGGCTGGCATTCCGTGTTATAACCTTATAGTTTGAGGGTGATTACTATGAACTTTTCGTCTACAAACGGACTCTCGTCAAACAAACGATCTTCAAACGGATTGTCATTAATTAAACCGTTTTTAAATAGACAGGCTTTAACACCATTAAACAGCAATTTTTTAAGGATAAAAAATATCCTGAAAAATACCTTGTCGATACCCGTTTTTCTGGGGATTATCTGTTGCGTTTTTACCAGCAAAGCCCTTAGCCTGACCATCGGCGATGGATGTCTGGACAACCGGTGGATTACCATAAAAACCGATAAATCGAAGCGTTGTCCAAAGGCTTCAGGGTGGGTAGAAACGCAACTTTTTGATACCGACGACATTACATCCAATAGAACGCTGGAGAATTACTGCGTTTATAAAAAACTGAGCAGTTTGACGCCAGGTTCAACAACAGCTATTCCAAAAGAAATAAAGAGTTTGATCGATGCAGGTTACCTCGAAGGAAATGCGGAGCGAGATTGTGTTGTCGTTGCCTCACTTGCTTCACCTTCGGCTGCTGCCGATGTCGTTGCAGTTTTAGAAAAGCAGTTGCTATCACAAACTGGTAAGTTAGAGCTCCCTCCCATTTCACCTGAAGTTTCACCGGTGCGTCTGGCATTACTCGATACGCTACCAACAGCAGAACATTCGCCACAATCCAGTCTTACTCGCTCCCCCCATGGCGCTTCATTAGCAGAAATTGCTCAGAAGCTTTTGTGTGATCAAATAACGACAAGTTGCTATGCAAACTTAACCAGTCAGCTGGCACTGGCTTACGTGGCAGAAATCCGTGACGGCGAATATTTTACTTTTCGTGACGATTACCAGGGCGGCTTTTTCGGCTCAATCACTGATCTATCCCTGGCCATTCAAAAGGAGCTACAGGCGTGGCAAGAAAAAGCGCCATCAAGTCGCCTTATCATTAACTTATCTCTCGGCTGGAACGGCCACTCATGGGGAGGACACGACTCAAATCCAGCGAAATTTTCTGCAGCAGTCAAAAGTGTCTATGATTCAATCGTCAATGCGGTTTGTCGTGGTGCCATTGTCATTAGTGCGGCCGGAAATAAAAGTAAAAGTGAACTAACTGACTACGAGGCAATGCTACCTGCGCTCTGGGAGGAACTGCCCAGACCGTCTGCAGAAGAATGCTACACGCTAACGGGTGTTTCTGCCGAAAAACGAGAACAAAGATATGACCACAAAGACCCACAAGAAAATAGAGAAAAAGAATCTGAGACTCATTTAACCGGTCTGGTTTACGGAGTCTCGGGAATAGACTCTTTAGGAAATCCATTGTCCAACAGTCGGCCAAGAGCCAACGCACGTATTGTTGCTTTCGGCGATCACGCCGCCATTAAAAATACTCTGGCGACCAATACAGAGGTACTAACAGGCAGCTCCGTTTCCACGGTAGTAGTCTCAGCCACCGCTAGTATGATCTGGTCACATCGACCGGAGCTCTCCGCGGAACAGGTGATGGATTTAATTTTCTCAGCCGGAGAGCAACTCAATATTAAAGCTGACTTTTATTCTGGCGTTTCTAGCAGACCGCTACTTTCACGTCGTGCTTCAATGTGTCGCTCACTCGCTTACGCTTGCAAAGACGGCAGTTGCATCGGCCCTGCCGATTGTCAATGGACGCCAGCACTTATCGACTTGAATGGCACTTCCATTTTCACTAATCCTGCAAACGATGTTTTCGAACTTGCGGAGTTGGCAAGCTGCTCATCAACCAAGGACGCCGACTGCAGCGTTATTGAGCATGGAAGCGTCGCAACAACGCCCTGGACGATGCCGCAACCAGATTCAGAAGCTTGCCCTAACTGCTTAAAAAGTAATATGAACAAATCACTTGTGATGCAATCCTCTTCAAGTTATTCCGGTGAAATTAGTGACGTGAACCTGGTGATTAATGACCAAATATATACTATTCCTGATTTCAGTCTGGGCGATAAAATCGTTATTTCAGACTTGACGCCAGAAGCCTTGAACAGCCCTACCTATCTAAGCTTTTTAGTCAACGATAGCTATCGCGAATGGGTTCCTATTTTGTTGACCGAATAAGCTCATCACTAGGTCACTTTCTCCAAAAAGAGGCTGTGAGCTAGTAAAAAATTGTAGATTGGGTTGCAAAACCCAACATTATTGGCAGGTATTAACGCCGAAATTGAGTTTCATTCTTATAGTTTGGCCGCCCCCATTCGCCGAGAAGACAATAACAAACTGGTTTCAGAAGAAGAAATACCGACAATTGAGCGCACTCGCTTTAACACACGATCAAACTCTTCCAGTGAAGGGGTTTGAATTTCCACAATGATGTCCCATCGACCGTTAGTAGAGTGAATCGCGCGAACGCTCGGCTCAGAAATCAAACTTTCTTGTACTTTTTTAAAAACATTTCCTTCCAGCTCAATACTCATTAATGCATTAACAATTGATAATTGCTCGTCAGCCCCAGCGCTAACCAAAGCGGTATAGCCGGTAATTAATCCTCGTTTTTCGAGCCGTTTCATTCGATTCTGAATCGTCGCTCGAGAAACACCAATGCTTTTCGCCAGCCAGGCGACAGGCGCCCTCCCATTGTTGCGTAAATGGCCAATTAGCTGGCGATCAATATCATCGATATTTTGCATAACTAACCTCAGGTTAACCTTTCTACCAGAGTGACATAATGAAAGTTTAGCTTATCACTTTGATATGTAACTTATCAAAATATACTGATGTGCTAACTTATAATTAGCCCGATTTACGCCGAAAATTGTGAGTAAAACCAATATTCAGGATTTTAAAAATGTCACATTTCACCGAAATCAATTTCAATCAGCAATCTCCCCGCGCGGTGGTCATGGTTAGACCGCATCATTTTCGCTCAAATCCTGAGACAACCTCAGACAACACATTTCAAGTGCAACAATCAGAGCTAAACCAAAATGAAACCTCAATACGTGCTCTGGAAGAAGTGACCAATGCAGTCAGCATTCTTCGCTCTCACGGCGTCACAGTGCACTTGTTCGAAGATATAAAAAAGCTAACGCCAGACTCTGTTTTTCCCAATAACTGGTTTTCAACTCACGCCGATGGGAGCATTGGAATTTATCCCATGTACTTCGCAAACCGACGAAAAGAGAGAAAGAAAGAGATAATTGAGTTGTTAAAATCCCAATACCGAGTCGAAAAAATAATCGATTACTCTCATTTTGAAAATAAAAATATTTTTTTAGAAGGAACCGGTTCGGTCGTACTGGATCATATTAACCGCATTGCTTACGCAGTAAAATCAAACCGAACCAGCTTTGAGGCTTTAACGGCGTTTTGTAGTGATTTTAATTACCGACCAATGTTCTTCGAAGCCAGAGACAAGTCTGGAACGCCCATTTACCATACCAATGTATTTTTAAGTATCGCGGAAAAGTTCGCACTTGTGGGTCTTGACCTCATACCGGATAAAGCTGAGCGTCAGCAAGTTCTTAACTTGTTAGTATCATCAGGTAAGGAAGTCATTGAACTCTCCAGCAATCAAATCGAAAACTTCACTGCAAACGCATTAGAATTAACATCATCGCAAGGGAAGCTACTGGCAATATCCCGCACAGCGTTTCGCGCATTAACACAATCGCAAATTTCAACGATAGAAAAATACGCAAAACCAGTTGTCATCGATATTCCAACCATTGAATCTGCAGGTGGTTCAATCCGATGTATGCTGGCAGGCATTCATCTCGAACTCCGTTAGTTCGCTTGGTAATATATTTATTCAACCAAAGTGATTTCAACAGTTGCGGTATTTATCATTTAGACCGGTTCCTTTTAAAATTAAAGGGATGCATTTCTCCAGTCGGCTTTGACGAGTTGCTTCTCGTTTTGCGGAGCTCACATACTCCGCAAACTCTTTTTGTTTATAAGGTGTCAACTGATAGAACTGTTGACTTAGTGACTGATCTTTTGCAAAAGCTTGTGCGAATTCTTCAGGTAATTCTAGCGGTTTCGGTTTGGCTCGTTGAATCGATTGACCACTTTGCGATAACACGATTGCTTCACGGATGTAAGACGATAGAACCTTCTCATCTAGCTCCACAATATCTTGCATTCGCCACTGGCGCATTCCTTTCGTTTTACCTTCTTGCGCATTAATTAATTTATGATGCTTATCTTCAAGCAACGCACCGTCAAAAAACCACAAACCGGCATAACTTTTAAACGCGCCAATGCCGACAAGATTCTTTCCTTTCAAAGTGTAAACAGGCGCTCCCCACTTAATGGTCTCTTCTAATTCAGTGGCCAGTAAAATAGCTCTCAATTTTACCAGTAGCTCGCTCCACTCAGGATGAGCATCAATATACTCATCGACATTAGCAGTTTTTTTCATAAAATAACCCCATCGCTATTTTTGTCAGAAAAGTCTTTATCAACTAATAAACAGGTACTTTAATTAAATGAATAGACCACCTGAATAAAACAGACTGAATTAAACAACCTGATTGACGAATCATAACCAGTCCAAATCACCAAACGAGACTACCAACTGAGCGCTTTTCCATGTAAGTCAAAAAAACGACCATTATCTTCTCGCTTCAAATTGCTAATGACTTTGAACAATCCCGCCGCACTTTCCTGGGTGGAATAGGTCGCTCTGTCGCTTGTCATATCGGTACGAACCCAACCCGGATGCAACACGACAAAAACATACCCGCGATCAGCATATTCAATCGATAAAGACTTATTAAAACTATTTAGCGCCGTCTTACTGGCTCGATAACCTAACACTCCGCCACTAGTATTTAATTCAATACTGCCCATTTTACTGCTGACACTGGCGATAATTTTTTTATTACTTTTTTCCAAATTCGGCAGCATAGCCTGAATAACTCTTAACGCGCCTAAACTGTTAACATTGAGCACTCGCATTAATCGTTCCACATTCAAGTCAGAGAATTTTCGGGTACTGTGACCACCAATACCGGCGTTATTAATCAGGATATCGATCGGCATATTGCCAAGACGATGTTTAAGCGCAGCAATACTCTTAGGATCGATAATATCCAATTGTTCAATTTGAACACCCAGCTTTTTTAACTTATCAGCTTTTTGGGGTTTGCGTGCTGTTGCGATAACATGAAAACCCTGCTGATGGAATTTTTCAGCCAGGGCTAACCCAATGCCTCGATTGGCCCCCGTTATTAAGACGGTCGCTTTTGCGGCAGTTGCAGCTTTTGAAGAAGTTGCGACTTTTGAAGTTGTAATCTTTGAAGTATTGGCTTGAGAAACGTTGACTTGAGAAATAGTACTAAATGATGTGGCTGCTAAAACAATGAACATTGCCGTTAACAAAAAAATTCTTTTCATGCATTTCACCTCGATTTTTAGGTACTTTCATTTCGAGGTTTTCGGTGGTTTCACTCAGAATGGCGTCATTTTATTGATCAAAAAGTTTTTTCAAATCCGTTGACTCCCCTGGACAGTTTTCTACCTGATATCTAATTATTTTAATTTTTGCGCTCTTCTCACATATTCGCTAATGAGCACCTTGGATATCTAACTGTTTCTAAACTTAACAATTCGCACCTAAAATGGCTTAATTTGAGTAAACACTAATCGAAAACTCTCTGCCAGTTGCTAATGTACCCAAGTCATCAGCAGAATTAAAGTATTTTTCATCCGCAAGATTTTCAATACCAACTTGCATGGTCCAATCATTCGAGAATTTATAATTAAATTTGAGTGACGCGATGTTCGCAGACTCCAGTGGAATTTCACCGCCACCAACTTCAGTTTTTTTCGAACGCCGACCATAAGTCATTTGACCTGACCAGTTTTCCTGCTCGTACATAAACGAAATTTGGTGTCGTTTTGCTGGAATATCCGCTAGAGGATTACCAAGGTTATCTTCGCCACTGATTTCCTGACCAGATAATTCTACCGTCAATTGACTACTTGGAAAAAAGGCAACCTGATACTGCCAACCATCAATCTCACCATTAGTGACATTTCGATAAGTTCTGGTGTCATCATCAACACTGACTCTTTCGATGAAATTTTCCACGTCGGTAAAAAACCGATGAAAATCCACACGGTATGCGTCCTCGGAATAAGTTATCCCTAAATCGTAGGCTTTTGATTCTTCGGGTTTAAGGTTGGCATTACCAATGGTTTGACCGCGTCCGGTTGTTCCGGTAAATAAGCGCTCTGACAAACTGGCGAATCGAAAACCGGTTCCATAACTGAAGCTAAGATCAAACTGACCAAGCGGCTTCTTAGCCGTTAAAAAATAGGTGGTATAGTCATCAGAAATGCTGTTACTAACCGCACTTTTTTGTGATTGATAGTTCGCGCGTAAACCGCCATGAATTGACCAACTTTCAAAATCGCGGTTAACCGTGGCAAACACTGCTGCTTCGTTTTCTTCACCGTCATCAAGTGCACTAAAACCAGTCGACAACTGGGTTTGTAAACTGGTTTCTGTTTCGAAACTTTTGACGCCCCGTCGGCCAAAATAGTCAAATCCGTACAACCCTTTAAAGTCTCCCTGTTGCCACTGGTTTTCAAAGGCAAAACCAATATCCAGTGAGTCGGTATTCACCCGGTTAATTCTATTAGCCGGCCTGATATCCTGGGTAATCAAGCTTTGATCATGGAAATAAAGTCTCGCCACCCAATCAGCATTGGTCGTCAGGGTCAGCTGGGTTAATAAGTGCTTTTCTTCCGGATAGGATGTAATTCTACTATCTGGAAAACGGGAGTTATCTTTACCGATATCATCGCCACTGCTTTCAATCAATTGCCAGTCAAGATTGTAATCACCAAATTCAAAATGACGAATGTAGAAAAGTGAATGCTGAGAAAAATGGTTATTTTTCGGATCGCCTGTCACGGTCTCACCGTTATTCCGCTCACGGTAAGCAATACTGGCGGCATAACGCTCATTTCCCGTTCCCGCCGCGGTGACCCATTCGTTGCCATCGGAATTAAATCCCACATGAAACCAGGGAGAATCCTCCTGGCGAGTCATCAGGTGAATTGAACCCGCGATCGCGCCGCTACCATAATAAGTCGAAGCCGGCCCTTGAGTCACTTCAGCGCCCGACAGCAACAACGGGTCTACAAATGAAGCCGCCACCCCGGCACGTCTTTCGGAAGTGATTCGCATGCCGTTAATGTAAGCATGAACTCGCTGACGTGCTAAACCTCGAATACTGAGCGTTTGAAATAAACCCGGTTGTCCATTCACTGTTAGCCCTGGTTGATCAGCCAATAATTCAGTCACTGAACCAGGCGCCGTCGCGACTTCTTCCAGAGAAATAAAATCATTGATTAAGGCATCGTCTTTGCTGTGGCGGGAAGAAGTCACCACCACCACTGGTGCGGTCCCCGACGGCATATCAAAAGCGCCTGTTTCGCTGGTTTCACTGATTTCGCTGGTTTCAATAGTTTGGGCGATTCCATCATCAGCCGCTGTTTCTTCATCGGCTAATATCGTTTGAGAGACACCAGCGAGCAATAATGCCAGAGTAACTCGGCACAATGTAACTCGACACAATGTAAAGGCCCCCAAGTTTTGCTTTTTGTTTTGCATTACCACCAGCTAACCACTTAATTTCTCAGATTTCATCAGTACCGCAATTCGTCTCGTTAGCCACTAGCCAACCGAAGATAATTCTGCGGCAAAAAGAGAGCTAACCTATCGTATGCAAAGGAATTTTTAAAGATAAATATTGTAACTATTGTAACTTTGTGAATATTGACTTAAATATCATCATTTCTCGCTTAAAGTAGCCATCAGAAAAAGCGACTGTGAATCATTTCTGCAACACTTAATCAACCTCATTACCACATTGAATTTTCCAGAGAATTTTGCATTTTATTGCTCGCAGATATAATATTGCGTACAATATAAATAAAGGAGAGCAAAAAGTGGTAATCAAATCTTCATTCGCGGCACGCCCAAAAATTCTTAGTCGACACCGACTGTTTCGCCTGTTCAGCCTATTGATTCCTATTCTGGGATTGGCGGCTTGCGCTCATAAAAACCCTTTAACGCAAGACCTACTAGATAACCAGAAAGAAACCTGGAGTCTCAACTTTGAGCACGACGCACCAAACCGTTTAAGCGAAGTGATTAATCACATTGGCGTGCTCAACTCAACCCAATCAGACAGTCAGCAACTGAATGATCTGCTTTATTATCTCCGCAGTTACTATTACTTCGCAGCCGATATCGAGTTAACAGAACAACAACAGGAAAATCTGGATAAAGTTTTACTGGGAATTGCCGAATCTTCCGCTTTTTACCAAACTGACGAACAAGCTTTGCGATTGCAGGAAAATTACCTGGTGGCGCTCTATCTCTACTTCAGTGACAAAAAAATGCACTCTCGCATTGCCAATCATCGTAAGCATCTGATCAAAATACTCGATCAATTTACACAGCCCGATACGACCAAGCCGACAGAACAGAAGAAGTTTACCCTGTGGGAATCACTGAGAAGTATCGCTTTTCTGGCTTATGAAGCACGTCGCAATCAACCGGTAAAAGATGCGCTGGTTAGTGACAGGCAACTCGCTGACAGTCTGTTAAAGTTCACAAAGTCGCAAGCAGCTAATAACTGGCAATTTCAACATGGCGTCTGGGCCACCGCTTATGTTCAGGTCATTAGTAACGACGAAGACGGCGATTACATCGATCAGCAAATGATGGCACTTATCGACAACGCTGACTTTTTATCAGAACAAGATAAAAAGTTCGTTTTCTCTAATCGCTATCTCGTTAACTCATTTAGAGTCACCGACGATTGCGAGCAAACTTTCAAAGGTCGTTGTGAAATCGCAACAATCGATCACGCGCTCCCGATAAACCATCGTTGTTCCGATTCACTATTTATTCGCGCTAACCAGATGACTGCTAAAGAACTTGCTGACTCTTGCGACAAACTCACTTCACAAGAGTCATTTTTTCATGAATTGTTAGCAACAGAAAATAAGCCTACCAGCGATGATTTAAATGACTCTTTGCGGGTGGTGATCTTTGATAACTACAGCCAGTATAACCAACACGGTCAGTTGTTATTTAATATCAATACCAACAACGGCGGCATGTACATTGAAGGTGATCCTTCAAAAAAAGGTAATCAGGCAACCTTTTACTCTTTCGAAGCCTTCTGGGACCGGCCAGAGTTTAGCGTCTGGAACTTAAATCACGAATACGTTCATTATCTCGATGGCCGATTTGTTAAATATGGGCGCTTCGGTCATTTTCCGTCAAAGTTAGTCTGGTGGTCTGAGGGATTAGCAGAGTACGTCTCTAAAGGGAGTGACAATCAACGAGCTTTCAAACTACTGGATGAAAACCCGAAACAAGACTGGCCCACCTTAGCGACTATTTTCGCTACCAAATATAGTGATGGTCTGGAATTAACTTATCGCTGGTCTTATCTGGCGATCCGCTATCTTGCAGAATTTGACCGCGAAAATCTGCAGCAACTCGCTAACGCTTTAAAAAATAACGATTTTAAAACCTACGAAACCCTGCTCGGGACACTGGCTGAGCGCCATCAGGGCAATTACGTTAGTTGGCTGAACGGCCATCTCGCCGCTTATCAACCAGAGGATAAAGTGAAAAGAACCAAACCAAGAAAGTTATATCGATACCTGTATCGTGATTATTTAATGCCAGAAGAAATTCGCTACAGCGAGCAGCACAGGCATGTGGATTAAAGAATTGCTCTCAGTTACCTCCTCTCCCTATGGGTGGTGCGGCATTCCGGGAGGGTTGGGGAGAGGGAATTCGACTTACAATGTTTGATTCAGCTTGGTCTCACACTGAGACATTTCTACCTCTCCCTGGCCCTCTCCTTCAAAGGAGAGGGGAAAATGATAAACCGCCAGTTTAAGGATTATGTAAACGATTTCTTCGGTTTACACATTTACAAACCCCCTCTCCCTAAGGGAGAGGGTTGGGGAGAGGGGATAATAGCAGCCAAAGCGTAATATCCAACCTGATTCGAATAAATTCACCATCGACTATTTTTGCGCCTAAAAATTGTTCTGGTATAATCCTGCGTCTAAAAAATCATCACCCTGGTATTACCATTTAAAGCTGACATGACTAAGTAGCTTACTTAGGCAGCAAATTTATATTATCAGCGGCATTTTTTAGGCCTACAATTTAGATAATTCTAAATGTTTAGCGCATTACAATTTTAGAGCATTAATAAACTAAGTCTTAAAGAGGACAATTTGATATGAGTCTTGCTGAAAACCGACTTGCAAATAAGGTATTAGCAGTTAACGACGACCTTCCAATTCGCACTGATCTCCCAGTACACAGCGGCAAAGTACGCTCCGTTTACTGGCTGACAGAAGCAGACAGCCGACGCCTGATCGAGGAAAAAGGCTACGATGTAGCAGCTGACTCGCCGTTGGCAATTATGGTCATTAGCGACCGAATTTCAGCCTTTGAGTGCATCTGGAAAGGTGAAGGTGGCATGAATGGTGTTCCTGGAAAGGGCGCTGCACTTAACGCTATTTCTAACCACTGGTTTAAATTGTTCCGCGAAAATGGCCTGGCTGATAGCCACATTCTTGATATCCCTCACCCATTTGTGTGGATTGTGCAAAAAGCCAGACCTGTAATGATTGAAGCGATTGCTCGCCAATATATTACTGGATCAATGTGGCGAGCCTACGAGAAAGGTGAGCGTGAATTCTGCGGAATTGAAATTGCAGAAGGCTTACAAAAAGATCAGAAATTACCTGAGCTGCTTATTACACCGTCAACCAAAGGTATTCTTGAAGGAATTCCGGGTGTTCCAGCACAGGATGACGTTAACATCACTCGCCAAAATATTGAAGATAATCACGAAGCCTTCAAATTCCATAGCAAAGAAGATATCGATTTATATGAAAAATTGCTAAAAGAAGGTTTTGACATGATTAGCAATGAGCTGGCCAAACTTGACCAAATCTTCGTCGATACCAAATTCGAGTTTGGTTACGTCACCGATAAATCAGGTAACGATAAACTCATCTATATGGATGAAGTTGGTACACCAGACTCTTCTCGCATCTGGGACGGTCCGTCGCAGCGCGAAGGTAAAATTGTAGAGAAATCAAAAGAAGCTTTCCGTCAATTATTGCTTAACCATTTTCCTGAGCCAGATATTCTGCTTAACAAAAGCCGCATGGATGAAAGAACAGCCCTGGCAGCTGACAATGAACTCCCAGAATCTGTATTGATGGAAGTTTCAAAAACCTACACGGAAGTGGCAGAAAAAATTACTGGTGAAAAAATTGTATTGTCAGACAATCCCAAAGCAGAAATCATCGAGATTCTGAAAAATGACTATGGACTGATCGACTAGTCGGATTGCCTTTGACAGGGTTTGGCCACCTGTTAGCCGATTTAATTATCGGCTTGATAAACGAGCTTGAAAAAAGGGTACATTGAGTACCCTTTTTCGTTTCAATCGGTACTTATTAATAATATTTACTGATAATATTTAATAACACTCTCACCAAATCAACAACAAAACCAGAGGCTCCAAAATGTCCCTATCACCTGAGTCAAACAACCTTTGCGACATTGGCTTTATCGGCCTCGGCGTTATGGGTAAAAACCTGGCATTAAATCTTGCTGACAACGGTTATAAGATTGCGGCATTTGACCTCGAACATCAAAAAATTGAAGAGGCTATCGCGCAAGATAAAACGGAATCTGGAACAGGCGGTAGAATTATCGGCTGCTCTTCATACACTGAACTTCTCGCCAAATTATCGGTACCACACCTGATCATTTTATCGATCCCTGCGGGGCATATCATTGACGACGTTTGCCACAAATTGATTGATGCAGGAATTAAAGCCGATGACATCATTGTCGATATGGGAAATAGTCTATGGACCGACACTGTACGCCGCGAAAAAGAGTATGAAGGACAGTTCTTCTTTTTCTCAACAGCGGTTTCAGGCGGCGAAGTTGGTGCGCGTTTTGGCCCATCACTCATGCCCAGTGGCGACAGGTATGCCTGGGCTAGAATAGAGCCCGTTTGGCACGCGATTGCTGCGAAAGTAGATCCAGACACAGGCCGTGCGATTGAACGATTCGAACCTGGCAACCCGGTTAAAATTGGCGATCCCTGCGCGACATACATAGGTCCTGGTGGCGCCGGCCACTATGTCAAAATGGTTCACAATGGCATCGAGTACGCTGACATGCAGCTCATTTGCGAAGCCTACCATGTCATGCGTGAAGGATTAGCCATGTCACCTCAGGAAATCGGCGAAGTATTTAGTCAGTGGAATGAAGGTGTACTAGAAAGTTATTTGATAGAAATTTCAGCTGAAGTGCTGAAACAGGAAGACAGTGAGAGCGGACAGCCTCTTGTCGACATAATTCTCGACAAAGCCGGTCAGAAAGGAACCGGACTTTGGACCGCTGTCAGTAGTTTAGAAATAGGAAGCCCGGCACCAACCATTGCTCAGGCTGTCTATGCTCGATCTTTATCGACATTAAAAGATGACCGAGTCACCGCCTCAAAATTACTGCAAGGTCCGAAGCTCAATCATGCATTAAAACAAGATAAACAATCTGTTATTCAATGTTTGCATGATGCACTTTACTGCGCAAAAATCTGTGCCTACGCACAGGGATTTCAGCTAATGCAGATGGCTTCTGACGAACATGGGTGGTCTCTCGACTTCGCCAATATCGCTAAAATCTGGCGAGCGGGCTGTATTATTCGAGCAGCATTTTTACAATCAATTACTGATGCCTATTCTCGCAACGAAAATCTGCACAATTTATTGTTGGATCCCTTTTTTATCGAGCAGATCAACATTCACCAGGCAAACTGGCGACAAGCAATCGCTAACGCAACATTACTGGGTATTCCCTGCGGCGCTTTTAGTAGTGCAATTGCTTACTACGACTCGTACCGATGCGAAACGCTACCGGCCAATCTACTACAAGCTCAAAGGGATTTCTTTGGTGCTCATACATTCGAGAGAGTTGATCAACCATCTGGAAAAAAATTCCACGTAGAATGGGCCAGCAAAGACCGTCCAATAGTAACTGCGTAATCCATTGACAAAACCTGCTCATAAAATAGAGGGCCCTATTGGGCTCTCCATCATTTCCAACAAAATCAATCATAATTCATAACTCATAATTGCTAGTTAGCGCCCTCTCCCTCCTTTAGCTATATACCGAACCGTCATGAAGTCGTTATTGACTCAACATCAACAAATCTCTATTGTCGGTAAATAATTAAGATCATCATGCTAAGGCCAGGATATGCCCAATCAACTTGAACAACTGAAATCGATGACAACCGTCGTCGCGGACACAGGTGACTTTAATGCAATTGCAGATTTCGCACCGCAAGATGCCACCACAAATCCTTCTTTGTTACTAAAAGCCGCCGCATTACCAGACTATGCAGAAACGCTCACGCAGGCGATTAATTTCGCAAAAGAAGCTTCTAATGATGCCAATCAACAAATCGCCGAAGCCGTCGATTATCTGAGCGTACTCATTGGTAAAAAACTGCTGTCTTTAATTCCAGGCCGAGTTTCCACTGAAGTTGATGCGCGTTTATCTTTTGACACAGAAAAAACCGTTGCAAAAGCCCGACGAATTATTGAGCTCTACCAATCTGTCGGTGTAGATAAGTCGAGAATATTGATCAAGATAGCTTCTACCTGGGAAGGCATTCGTGCCGCGGAAATACTAGAAAAAGAAGGGATTAATTGTAACCTCACCTTACTATTCAGCTTCGCCCAGGCAAGAGCTTGCGCCGAGGCAGGCGCCTATTTGATTTCTCCATTCGTCGGTAGAATTCTCGACTGGTATAAAAAGGCAACAGGCAAAACTGATATTCCTGCATTTGAAGATCCTGGCGTTCAATCGGTAACTAAAATTTATAATTATTATAAATCGCTGGGTTACGAAACTGTTGTGATGGGAGCAAGCTTCCGCAATACCGGAGAAATTATAGAGCTAGCGGGTTGCGATCGACTAACAATAAGTCCCGCACTAATGGATGAGTTATCTCAAAATAATATGCCGATCACTCGAAAGCTAAACCCGGCGACCGAAATTCAAGAACGTCCGGCCCGGTTAACAGAAAGCGAATTCCGTTGGCAGTTAAATGAAGATGCGATGGCAACCGAAAAAACGTCGGAAGGGATCCGGCTTTTTGCGGCAGATCAAATCAAGTTAGAAAAGTTAATAGCAGACTCTTTATAGAAATTCTCTGACTATAAAAATCTGCTGATTTTCTTTTTTCTGAAGAAGCGGCTGAACATCTCAAAGTGTATAACTGATATAAAAGCGAATTGATAAGTTCGCTTTTATTCGGGGAGGATTAAAATCAAATATCTAATTTATATCGTAGGCATTGCCACTTTGTTTTCCACGAGTGTAATGTCTAAAAACAATCAAGAAACACAAGTCGAACAACTCGCAAAATCTCAGTCAAGCTGGACTGGAGATAAGCTTCCCCATTATGAGCAAGGTCAACCGGAAGTTACCATTCTGAAAATCACCATTCCAGCGGGAACCAAACTGCCTTTGCACAAACATTCGGTGATTAACGCTGGTGTATTACTAAAAGGAAAATTGACAGTCGTGTCAGACGAAGGAAAAACTTTGCATATGAAAGCTGGAGATCCCATTGTTGAACTCGTCAACAAGTGGCACTATGGTATAAACGAAGGTAAGGAGCCTGCTGAGATCATTGTGTTTTATGCGGGCGTTGAGGGCGTTCCTATCACGACAAAAAAATCGAAAAACTAACGGCCAATAATCTCACCAAACCTTGATATTCAAGAAGCTTTGTTGAAAATAAGAACGAGAAAGGCCACCAGTTTTGGCGTTTCATATAATTGTTCAGGGCTCGCTTAGCTTTATACTTCGCTGTTGGGTTATTAACCCAACCTACGGCCCTGATTTAAAATATTAATAGCAGAGAGGAGTCGATATGGAAACGACGTTTTTATCTCAGGTTGTATTGCCATTTTCGCTGTTTATCATTATGTGGGGAATGGGCTTATCATTAAAAGTCAAAGATTTTACACGGGTACTAACCCGGCCTAAAGCGGTGGTTATTGGAATAATTTGCCAAATGGCATTGTTGCCTATGATTGGTTACTTTATCGTAATGATGTTTGGATTTTCCGCTGAGCTAGCCGTAGGTTTAATGATATTGACGTTTTGTCCTGGTGGCGTCACTTCTAATATGTTTAGTTATTTAGCAAATGGCGATACCGCATTATCGATAAGCTTAACCGCCGTAGTAAGTATCTTAACGCCTTTTACAATTCCATTGTTAAGTGTCTTGATGATAGGCTGGTTTATGGACGAGTCACAAGAATTTTCCATTCCAATTTTACGGACGATCATTCAATTGCTAGTAATCACAGTTGTGCCGGTTGCAATTGGTATGTTGCTTCATGTTAAATACCCTAAATTTTGCGCTAAAGCGGAACGACCTGTTAAGATTTTTTCTGTTGTATTTTTGTTTGTCATTATTGCAGGAATTCTTGCTAAGGAATGGCAAAATGTGGCAAGTTACTTTGTGCAAACTGGTGTGGCTACACTGGTTTTGAATGTTCTAACCTTAACTCTCGGGTATTTTATTGCAAACTTAACTGGATTAAGTCAACGCCAGGCTATCAGTATTGGCATTGAAGTTGGTATTCAAAATGGAACTCTCGCGTTGCTGGTGACGGGGACCATCCTACAAAGTGCATTAATGACAATTCCATCTATCACATATAGTTTAATAATGTTCGCAACAGGTGCGCTGTTCGGCAAACTGGTGAATCAAAAAAGGGTTGCGCCGCAAACTTATCAATAACCAGGGCGACTCATGGGAGACGCCCAAAATATTTTTCGGATGAGGGGTCAAAATAAAGACTTACTTAATGTCCTTTTGATAGTCCTTTAACTTTCAAAAATACAAAAATAACTTCGACATCTTCCCTCCTTGGCCAACCTTATCATATGGCTGAATTTTCTCCCTCTTTTGCTTTCAATAAATATCATCTTATATAAACAGCAGTTCGACTTTCACTAACTTGTTCACCGTGAAAAGTAACATTAAAGCAATAATCTGAGCGAAACCTAACTTCTTTTTTAGCAGTGAACGCAGTAAGTAAAATTGATAGCAGTGATTGAAACTTTTCGCCGCTACCTACATTCTCGCTTGATATAAATACTTTATTTGAAACTGCACAATTGTTTGGATTTCCAAATGCACCACTAACTAGAATCCCACCATTAACATACTCTAATTGAGTTGGTATAGCCCAAGATGAATAAGCGCCAGCACTTACTTGCCAGCTAAACATCATAACAACCATTGCCAATATTGCTTTTTTCATTTACTACTCCTTTATTTCATTTATAACTTTGTACTTAACGAGCATCAATATCCGATTACTCGATTTCGAGATTTTAACACGTTTTTTTCCTTCCCGTACTAGGAACCTAAAGAGAGTTTCGATCTTTTTCTCAATCGGAAAAGCATGAATCGAGTGGACGATGGATCAAATAAAAAACACTCTGTTTAGCAAAATTGATTTTTATTACGCAGAGTGTCCGTTTTAAGGTTTTGTTTTCTCTTTTCGCATTAGCCTACCTGAATAACATTACAATGCAGCTTGCAAACGTCTATCGACGGACACTCTACAACCTTCATCAATAATGCAAGAATCAAGCTGTATCATAATCGATTCATTGTCCAACCGGTAAGTTCTTAATCGAATCCCAAAAGAAGATTTTAACTCAGGCTGCAGAGTCTTAATGATAAAATAGAATGTTTCTCGAGATGTATCGCTGTATATAAATATTTCATTGTCGAACTTCTTAACACATAACTCTACAAAGCCTTTACGCCAATCAGAAACAACTTTTAGTCCGCATATTACATTACTTTTGTAAACGATAACTTCCGAGGACCAGTCATTACTTTTTGTCTCTATGCAATAAAATACTGATAAAAAACATATAAAAATAAATATTAGTATCACGTGTTTTTTCATACTGCTCTTCCCCACTTATCACCTTTACTTATTAATCCATTAGCAAGGTAGCCTTGATGGAGTTTACGAAATCAAAAAACAAACTTTACAGCAAATTGGAAACAACAAGACTTAACAAATAATTCAACTGTTACTCACACGTTAAGAAAACCTCGATTTTCATCGAGGCTACTTGCTTCTCTAGTAAAAAATCTGAGTCTTGGTCAGTGATGAAACGGAAACCACAGATTTGTACACGATGTTTAAATTTATATATTTTCGTAATATTTACCAAAATAAAACATCTCTTTTCTGCCACTGTGGTACGTAGGCATAATCTCGTTTTAAGTTATCACTGCCGAAGTCATGGTCAATCTTCTACAATGATGTAAGAGATTGACCATAAGCAGAGTATCTATTTAAGATTTAATCCAACATTGAAAGAAAAATTGCAATACAAGCTCCATTCAATGCAAGAAAGAATGATACTACTAGAAAGCGAATCCTGAATCTTCTACCCGTTTCTTTAATATACTTATTAAATAAAAACTGGATATTGAAAATATTTTAGCAGAAGAGGCGCATCTAGTTCATTGTTTTTCATTTTCGAATAGTTTATCAAAATAAAAAACATTGCAATAACAAACCAAGCAAAAAGTACAACAAAGATAGACGTTTGATACTCATTAATAAATAAAGATATTTCGTTTAGCACACCCATTCTCCACTTTTACATCCAGAGTCAAACTAGCCTTCCTTGAATGAACACAAGGTATTCGAGTGTTGTGAAATACCAACGTCCATACCGTTTGGATGTCCATTAAGCTGCTCTGAAATCAGAGCAGTCTGAAAACAATTCACATTGAAATTTCCGTTTTGGCTAATCAATTAATTTCAATGACTTAAGACTTGTCTCTCTCCGTAGAAATTTATTCTCTGGAAATCTTCCTCAATTAAAGAAAAACTCAAAACATTAACCTTTTTAAATTATGGGTGTCCTTTAATATTTGGGGAGGTCCCCCCATTATGCTTTAAATTTAACTGGGAATTGCACTTATGATATGAGTTCGCGGATTAAAATAAACTTTCCCAAACAAATTGGTCTATTTCCCATGAAATAACCTTTCTATCTAACATCAATATATTTATTATTTCATTGAGGTATTCTTTCACAGGTTGCTTTAAAGACTCTTGCACGCATATCGATATACCTTCCTCAGGTGTGAACTCAATAAACATTAACATTACATATAAACCGCTATTAAGTTTTAGATATGCAGTCTGCACTAGACCAATCTGTTCTTCAGATTGGAAAAACTTAGCCTTATTATTTTCTACAAAATACTCTGGCTGAAGATTAACCGTTGCTATAGGAATATACCTATTTTTTGGCCAGTCTCTTTCACTTAAAACTTCATAATTTTTATGCATTTATTTACACTCAGGTCTAAACGGATGTATTTGCGTATTTTTATGCAGATAAACTGACCCCGAACATTCCAAAATTGCACTTATTACTTGAATTCGCGTTTCAAAAAATTTACCAACTTCTCGCACTTTGAGAAAACCTTGATAATTATCAAGGCTACCCCGCTTGCTCGGCATTGGTATTAAAGCCGGGAAAATCCTGTGTGCCATCGCCATCGGTGATGGTCACCACCGAGCCAAGCCGGTCACGATGAACCGATTTGATAATTCGTGTTATCGCTTTTTTGCGTAGTGGTAATAATGGCATCGCCTGAAATAAAGCCAAGCAATCACACTCTACCAACCCAACCACTCAAGTGAATAGTCATGGTTGTCCCTGATCTTTCTCTTGATTTGGTTCGATGCAAAAAGCGACAATTCTATTTCCTTTTGGGATTTTTTTTAATATATCACTAAGCTCATTCTGTGTTTTTTCCTTCCCTTTAATATACACACACACTTCATCTTTACATGTTAAAACATGATCCGCAAATGCAGTTAACAATACTTCACGACGAAAAGAATTTTGTGGTGCATTTGCGAGACCTCTAAGATTATTGAACAATTCAACGATTGATTCATCAGTCCCCTTTTCAAGCCAATCAGTATCACTGTATACACACCACCAACAACCAATTTTTTTTACACTTGCTTTAACTCCCAAATGCTTAGCATCATCAACTAAGTTTTCAGCTAACTCATTAGCTGAAATATCTTGATCTTTAAGATAAAGATGTTTTGCTTTTTTTATTTTTCCAACGGTATTAGTTATTACTTTTAATTCACTCATTAGTAATTGGCTCCATTTACAAGTATTTGCCCTGCACCTCTTTCTGCATTAAACATTGGGTATGATTGCGGAAATAGAACTACTTCTATTCCAGGTGACGCTGGTAATTTTCCTGCGGGAATTGGTCGAATAGTTCCACCACTATTCATAACATTATTAAAAGCTGTCTTAGTGAAAGTAAACTGCAAGATAACAGGATCTTTTCTCCTTGCCGCAAACATAAATGCTACATCTGGATCGGGTGTTAAATAAAAACCGATATCTGATATATCTACTTCAGAAGGATATTTTAGCTTACTCGCAAACTCAGCACTAAGAGGTGCTCCTCCTAATATTGCTACTCCTGACTCATAACTTGTGCCATGAAATAATACCACCGCGCCATCAGCTTGGCGGGCAGTAGATATCATTTCTTCCGCTCTAGCTCTCGACTCTGCCCATTCTTTTTTATCAGCTTCAGACATCGTCGCAACCGCCGCATCAGAAGGAGTGACAACACCAATAATTGCTGACGCGACAGGCCCCCCTTTGAGAAGCGATTTTGAAACAGCTTTTGCGATATTTCCCCCGCTTATTGCAGGAGTTGCTACGGTAGGATTTCCTGTAGCTGCATTTACATTAGCCTCGCTGGTGCCTTCAAAATCCCGCGACGAAACATCACCAGAAATCGATTCTACAGCATTCTTTACCACCCCATCAAACCACTTATCAACATCCGTGTTAAGAATACTGAAATTCCCTCCAGTTCCGGAAGGCAAATCTGTGTTTGGCGTGTGAGACCCCTTAAGTTTGTCGATGCTCCCTGTCCACAAAGTATTACCGTTTTTATCAGTTACTTTAACCCGTGACTGCGCCTCAGGACTTGCCGCTCCACATCCTGCACCATGACAAGTCACTGAATAATACCCACTCGGGTCCGTCCCCGAAAGCGGATTATTCATAATATAAGAATAAGGATTCATACTCTGACTGTTACCCGGAGATTGTATGAAAGGGTCAACACTCAGAAACCTGCCAGCGTTGTAATCGTAGATTCTGCCATTCATATGAATCAACTGCGCATCATCCAGATGCTCATGGTCAGTAAAGCCTCTTCTGGTTTCGAGTTTTAAATCATCCGGTTCTGAAATAAAACCACTCTGATAAGCCACGTCTCTTAAAGTCGGTGGTTCAACACTTTCCAGATTGCCTTTCCTCGGTTTGCCAAACGGGTCATAAGATTTGT
>NZ_ML660164.1:0-247490 GCF_007004725.1 Aliikangiella coralliicola
GCGAATACGTTTCAGGAATGAATAGACAGTCACGAGTTTTGCGGTTGAGGAGTTAAAGCCTGACACCAATGCGGTGACTGTCTGCTAAAGAGTGCACTAAACGCAGAGACCAACAATATTGAGAAAAGAAGTGACTGTCTGTTGGTTCAATTTTTGATAACGAATAAGGTGACTGTCTGTGAATAAGCCCCTGAGCAATCTACTGTTGGTTCGTTTTTGATACATCAACTAACCCAAGTTCAAAACTTTTTGCAACCACCCAGAAATAATTTCGATTTGAGGTTGGCATACAGAATGTTCCATGGGAAATGTTTTAAAGTCTGTTTGATACCCTTGGGTAGTGAGTGCTGAGTGACAGTGCTCACCCAGTTGAACAGGTACCACAGGATCAGCCGTTCCATGATGAATTTCGATAGGAATATTTTTATTGATATCATTTAATTGAATAATTTCTTCTGTAGCGAAATAAGTCGACATCGCCAACAATCCGCCAAGTTGAACTGGAGCTGTTAATGCACATTGAATTGCTACCGCGCCGCCCTGCGAAAAGCCCGCTAGAATAATACGGTTGCTGCTAATTCCACGTTCAATTTCTCGTTCAACAAATTGATTGATTAGCTCTGATGATTTTAAGAGTTGTTCATAATCAACCTTACGACTAATTGACATTTCTAAAATATCGTACCAAGCTGGCATAACATAGCCGCCATTGATTGTTACTGGAATGGACGGAGCATGTGGGAAAATAAATCTGACCGCTGCAGATTTGGGAAGCCTTAATTCGGGGACTATTGGTTCAAAATCGTGCCCATCGGCCCCCAAACCATGCAACCAAATGACTGATGCATCAGGATTTTGACTAGTTTCGACTTCAATGTGAGGTAAATAATTCATAAGAATAAACCTGAACGACAATGCAAATTAAAATACAGGCCGTGGATTATACGTTAAAGTAAAACAAAAGGGGAAAGCCAAATTAGCATCTATTCGGTTTTGATAGCACTGGAAAGTTATCAGATGAATTAAGTCGGCGTAAGGAGAATTAATCAAACACTAAACTTAAAATTAATTTTTTGATAAATAATCATGGGAATAATTCGAGCTTCTGATTTCAACAAGCAAGTGATAACCATCCAATTAGTTAAAAAGCTTGTTGGGCGTGCTACTTTTCTAGTCTTTGGCTGCTATTTACTTTTTATCACTGATTTACAATCTAGACCTAATTCATTACCTTTTTCCAGATTGACTGATGAACAAGGGCTGCCGAGTAACGAGATTATCACCAGCCTTCAAGATCGCTATGGCTACATGTGGTTTGGTACTAGCGCCGGTCTTAGTCGCTTTGACGGTTATGAGTTTGTAAACTTTCGACATGATCCTCAAGATCCAGGTAGTTTATTAGCGGATAAAATTTGGGCACTATACGAGGACAATCAGGGAATCTTGTGGATTGGCACTGAGTTTGGCGGGCTCAATCGCTATGATCCTGATACTGGACAATTTACAGCTTACATTCATGATCCTTCTAACAAGCATTCGATTAGCCATAACTATGTTCGTGAAATTCGACCGGCCAAAAACAACAAACTTTGGATTGGCACCAGTGGTGGTGGACTCAACTTATTTGATCCGAAAAAAGGCCAGTTTAAACATTTTCAACATTCAGCGTCTGATCCTACAGGAATATCGGGCAATTATATTCGAGCGCTGAAAGTTGACGCTGATGGTGGGTTGTGGATTGGATTGCGTTTTAACGGCCTTAATTATTTATCACCCGATGGAAAATTTACCCATTTCCGTCATCAGCCAGGCGACGATAACCAGATTAGTTCCGATATGGTGCAAAGTTTGTTATTGACTAAAGACAATGAACTTTTTGTGGGAACTTGGGATACCGGTTTAAACCGGTTAGATATCAACTCCGGCGAGTGGATGCAATTTAAAAATGCTACGCAAGAAAGCGCATCAATTGGCGAGGATGCCATTGTTTCTTTACTCCAAACTGATTCTGGAGACATCTGGATGGGGACTATTACAAACGGTTTGTATCATTTCGATAAGCGGTTGCAAAAGTTTTCGGTTTACCAAAATTATCCCGCAGATATTCAAAGTATACCCTTCGGTGGTGTCTATACACTAACCCAAGATCATCAAGGGTTTATCTGGGCTGGAACATGGGGAGGTGGTGTCGCGAAGGTTAATCCAAGAGCCAGTCAGTTAGTTCGTCATCGGCATTTACCTGGGGATTCCGGTAGCCTTGCTTATGGTTCAGCTGAAGGCGTTGCCGTTGATTACCAGGGAACATTGTGGGTTGGTATTGAAGGTGGTGGGTTAAATGCGCTTGAAAAAAATCAGGATCAGTTTATTCGATTTTCTCATGATCCAGGCAACCCCGAAAGTTTAAGCGATAATGATGTTGAGGTGGTTTATCAAGATCCTTTCGAACCCGAAACTTTATGGATTGGAACTCGTTTTGGCGGCGTTAACCAATTCAATATTAATACCAGAAAAGTTGTTCGATATTTAAGTCAGGGTAACGAGAAAAGTGATTTAAGTGGAAATGATGTTAGAGCAATCTATCGAGATAGAAACGGTATTTTATGGGTAGGAACAACTAACGGACTTAATCAAATTGATCTGAAAGAGTGGGAAGTAATCCAATATCGACATGACCCCGATAATCATCAAAGTATAAGCCATGATAGCATTTATGTTATTTTTGAAGATTCCCAAAGTAATATCTGGATTGGAACTAGCGGTGGAGGTCTCAATAGAATTGACCAAAATAAAAAAAGTTTTGCTACTTATAAACACGAGAGCGATAATCCGCGTTCGCTTAGCCATAATATGATCTGGGATATTATCGAAGATAATAAAAATCAATTATGGATTTCAACAGGAAGAGGGCTTAACCGGCTGATAGATAAAAATACTTCACCAAAGAATGCCCAGTTCGAATATTTTGGTAAACAAAAGCTGGTTTCTTTGTTAATCGATAATGAAAATAAATTCTGGATTAGCGCGCAGAAAGGTATTTATCGGTTTGACCCGGACTCCGGTAATTTTAAACTTTTTGGAACGGCTGATGGCGCTTTGAGTAGGCATAGTTATCCAGCTAAATTTAAAGACACAGAAGGAAATTTTTATTTTGGTGGCTATGATGGCGTAACAAAATTCAATCCGAAATCATTAAGCGATCACAATGAGCAATCGAGAGTTCTTTTTTCGGAATTAGTATTTTATAACCAGATTATAAGTTCTGATGATGAAACTTCAATTTTGAGTCGGCGAATTGAAGATACTGAAACCCTTCAAATTCCCTATAATGAGCCAGTATTTTCCTTGCGTTATTCAGCCCGAGATTACTCGTTAATGGATAATGTTGTCTATCGGTACAAATTACATGGTTTTGATTCTAAATGGACTGAAACGAAACTGAATAGTTTAACCTACACGAACCTGGACCCGGGAGAATACCAGCTCGAAATTAAAGCAAGTGATAAAGATGGAGTTTGGAGCCAAAAAGTCACTCGCTTGAATATAGTGATCGATCCTCCTCCCTGGAGAACTTTCTGGGCTTATACACTCTACGTACTCAGTTTTATGGGGTTGATTCGATATTATCTACACTCTCAGAAAAGAAAGCTCGCCTATGAAGCGCTAAAGAAAATTAGCTTGACCGATCAATTGACCGGTTTGAAAAACCGATATTTTGTTGATAAGTATATTCAAGATGATGTCGAGTGGTGTTTGCGAAAATATCAGAACCTCTCAAGGCAAGAAGAGCATTATAACTCGAATCACTCAGATTTGATTTTTTACTTAATTGATATCGATCATTTTAAACGGATTAATGACCAGTATGGACATAAAGTCGGTGATATTGTCCTAAAGCAGATGAGACAAAGACTTGAAAAAGTTTTTCGAAAATCAGACTACCTGGTCCGTTGGGGCGGAGAAGAGTTTTTGGTGATTGCTCGATTTACCGGAAGAGAAAATGCGGCTGAAATTGCGGAGCGATTTAGACGGGCGGTTGCCATGCAAGATTTTAACGTATCCGATGAAATCAGTTTGCAAATAACTTGCTCTCTCGGTTTTGTGCCATTTCCTGTGATTACTTCTTCTCCCACTTTGATTAGCTGGAATAAAACCTTAGAGCTTGCAGATCATTGTTTATACGCTGCAAAACACACCCAACGTAATGCCTGGGTTGGGATGGCTGGTTTTGAATCAAGTGATTCTGGCGACTTGTCTTTTTCTCTATTGCGTCATCACACTGCACAGTTGATAGCAAACCAAAAGCTCAAAATTGTGACTTCTATTTCCGGTGATAGTCGAATTTCCTGGGATTGGTGAAAGACTAAATACAGTTATGGCTTGATAAGCCATTCCTCTCATCCAATAGTAAAATTACTCTCAAAGCAACGAAAGTACTCACTTAATCACCTTGGGTAGATTAAGTGAGTTGCTTGTTAGCTATTTTGGGATGTTGAAGCGTGCTAGCGCGATTAACCCGCTTAGTCTTACGAAAGAGAAAGAGCTTCAGTGGGCAGTACTTTACTGGTTTCCTGAGCCGGTGCATTTGCCATTGATTTTATTTTGTGATTGATAAACGGCGTTAGGTGTTTTATTAGCTCTTGATGTTTTTGAGTGAGCTGGCCTTCGTGATAACTTGCGAATACTAACGCCATTTCTTGAGAGTCAAAGTCAAGCGGATGGACTAATGCGGATTTTAGCGGATAACGGCTATTCAGTGTCTGTAAAATTAAGTTGTTTCTGAATTGCTTTAAGTACTCATCTATATTGTTTATCTGAATTGTATCTCCATCTGCAAATAATTTTGTTAAGTGCTCTTTTTGAGCCTGATTCTCGACCGCTATATTGATTTTATTCAAGTTCTTAAAGTTTGCTTGCGGAGAAACATGGCTTAACCGATAACCTTCATTAGATAGGTTTTTTTTCACCAGAACAACTAAGTCACAACCAATATAAGTTGTTAACTGTGAGAATAAAATGTCGACTATTTCGGCTGAGGATTTTACGCTTTGTAGTTTTGACAATATCGATAGTATTGATTCCGAACGCGCAGACATCTGATTAAATGAATGAATCAGTTGACCAATTTCATCGGAACGCTGAGACGTGATTTGATGGCCAAAGTCGCCTTCGGATACTCGTTGGAAAGCGCTTTTGGTTGTTTGAACTGGCTTAATAATTTGTAAGTAAAAAAAGAACGCAAATCCAATCGTAAAAATTATCAGAGTAGCGATAGTTAAGTTTACAGTTGTTTTAGATAAATCGGCTTGTTGAGAGTTAATAGTATTAAAATTACTGATTAACGTATCGAACAGGTTTGATAGCTGCGATGCATTTTCTGAGATATATTTCGCTCCCCATTCTAATCTTGGTTCTTCTTTATTGTCACCAAACTGTTCCGAGAGTTCGATTTTAAATTGCTCCCAGCGGTTTTGGGTATTTTCAATCGTAAGGTTGAGTTGTATCACGTTAGAAGGACTAATAAAATTAATAGCACTTTGTGATAGTGCCGTGAGAATGTTTCTAGTTTGTGATAAATGTGTGATTTTTTCATCGATGTCCGCCAGGTCTTGCTGGAGAACTTTATAATAAACGTCGAGATCACGAAAGTAACTCTCATAGTCTCGAGCCGCGTTTGACAGATAAATAGTGTTACTACGTTGAATGTTTTTTAACGAGTCGGAAAGAGAGTAGATGTGAGTTTTTTCATTATTCAATGTCTGGTTTTGACTGGCGCTTTCTAAAATACAGTAGACTAAAATCATGACAACTGCGATTAGTAAAGTAAGACCGGAAAATATCTTATTTTGAATACTGCTGTGAAACTTTGTCAACATCTTGATACTCACGCTATTTGTTAATTGTGCCAATTAAGATGCGTCGAGTTAACGTATGTTACATTTCGTTAGAGTGAAAAATTGATGTAAATATTACCAGTTTGATAGTGATTAAAAATTAAAAAAGCCGGCAACTGAGGCCGGCTTATTGTTAATAGTGTTTGAGATTAAAGAACACTTTTAAGTGACTTGGCGACATACTCCAAACTCTGGCTATTTAAACCGGCGATGTTTATTCTGCTAGAGCCTGCCATATAAATGCCGAACTCATCGCGTAGACGCTGGATTTGATCGCCATTAATACCAAGGTAACTGAACATACCTTTCTGTCGATTGATAAAGCTGAAATCTTGTTCGATACCTTGTTGTTGAATATTTTCATACAAACCGTTGCGCAGAGATTTCATCCGTGTAGCCATTGCGTTAAGTTCGTTTTCCCATTCGTTGCGTAACTCACTGTCGGACAAAATAATGTCAACAAGAAAACCACCATAAGCGGGGGACATTGAATAGTTTGCGCGGGCAATATCTTGAACCTGAGTTTGAATAACATTTGTGTGTTCAGCATTTTTAGTTTGAACTAACAGGGTTCCGACTCGTTCGCGATAAAGACCGAAATTTTTTGAACATGAAGTCGCTATCAACATCTCTTCAACGTTTTCTGAGAGGTATCGAATACCTTTAACGTCTTCTTCCAGTCCATCTCCCAAGCCTTGGTAAGCTATGTCGATGAAAGGAATGAAACCCTGTTTAGCCGCTCTTTCGGCAACCCGCTGCCAGTTTTCGAACGATAAATCAGCACCGGTAGGGTTATGACAGCAACCATGTAATAAAACAATATCATTAGGACCTAATTCAGCTAGTTTTGTGTCCATTGCTTCAAAATTTACGCCGCCAGTTGATGGATCAAAGTAAGGATAGGTTTTTATATTTAACCCGGAAGAGCTAATTAACGG
Source organism: Aliikangiella coralliicola (assembly GCF_007004725.1). Taxonomy (GTDB): domain Bacteria; phylum Pseudomonadota; class Gammaproteobacteria; order Enterobacterales; family Kangiellaceae; genus Aliikangiella; species Aliikangiella coralliicola. Next base: position 6,830 of record NZ_ML660164.1, read on the forward strand.
AATATGGTTTGCCCAGGTTGGGTCACTGACCCATACTGTCAAGTCGCTGTTAAGCCGCTTCAATAATTCTGCACCAATTCGTAAAGAGCCACATCCGCCCGGGCACTGCAGTCCTGATACTCGGCCATCTTTCAATGCTGCAGATTCCGCGCCGAAAACCAGTTGTTTGATTCCTTCAACGAAACCGATGACTCCGCCTGGTCCGATATAAGTTTTTGAGTCTTCTGTCTCCATATGCCGAGCGGCAGCCTTTTGAACTGCGGTCATAATTGAAGTATGTCCAGTTTCGTCGCGATAAACACCTACGCCCAAATCAACTTTATTTGGATTGGTGTCATTTTGAAAAGCGGAAATTAAACCTAAAAGCGGATCGGCTGGTAATGCATTTAAGCGGTCAAACATTGTGCAACTCCGGTGAAATTATTTTTTATTTGGGCATTATTTTGCGATGGCTAATTGTACTCCTTGAAGTGAGGGGTTAGCCAGTCAAGACAGGTAATTTTTTGCTTCAACCCAACTAAAAGTTATGATTTAACCTCCGCTTCAGCCAAGTAATGCAAATTAGTGATAATAGTGCGTTGCTGAGCCTGAGGTATCATCACTTAATTGCTTCTGCTTGAGTGTTTATAACCGATAGTTCTGTTTTTTGAGCTTCGAGTAGAAGCTATATTCGTCTTTTGCGCCAGCTAATTTGAGGGCTAATTGTTATTGAGAATTGAATCGGCGTTACTGAGAGACTAAAATAGCCCACGAATTTAGCATGTAGCAGTTGAGGCTGGAAGATAGAATGATCCGAATTGGGCATGGGTTTGATGTTCACGCATTTGGTGGCGATAAACCACTGATATTAGGTGGGGTAGAAGTTAGCGATCATATTGGATTGATTGCGCACTCCGACGGTGACGTATTATTGCATGCCGTCTGCGATGCGCTGTTAGGTGCTGCGGCACTTGGCGATATTGGTCGGCATTTTCCTGATACCGACGCTGATTTTGCCGGTGCTGATAGCCGTATATTGCTGTCTGAAGTCGTTAGTCTGGTTGAGAATGCTAATTATAATATCAACAACATTGATGTGACTGTCATTGCACAAACGCCAAAAATGGCTCCGCATATCGAATCAATCAGGAAAAATATTGCGACCGACTTAAAAGTTCAGATTAATCAGGTGAATGTGAAAGCGACCACCACTGAAGCACTTGGTTATGTCGGTCGTAAAGAAGGTATTGCCGTGCATGCTGTAGTATTGCTTGAAGCGGTTTGAGCTGGTGTCAGAGATTCCTTTCTATCAAAAGCCTTCCAGTCATGAACTGGGTGGACATAAATCGAACACTAGCGACCCAGCTGAACAAAAAAAGGATTGCTTAGATTTTTCTAAGCATCTCGAGCAACTACCGACAGCAAATTCCTCTCCAATTGTTAGTGGCACCATTCGAGAAGAAAATGCCGATTTTCGAGTGACAGAAACGCTTTCTTTTGAACCCTCCGGTGAGGGAGAGCATCTTTTTCTATTTATTGAAAAAACAGGCTGTAATACCGATTGGGTCGCCAAAGAATTACAACGACACTTTAATTTACGTTCGCAAGATATCGGCTACGCGGGCAAAAAAGATCGCTATAGTGTTTCGCGTCAATGGTTTAGCTTGCATCTCCCTGGCAAAGAAGTGTCGTTAGATACCGTGGATAATGAACACTACCGGGTAATTAAAGCTGTTCGACATAACAAAAAGTTACGCAAAGGTGTCATTAAACATAATCACTTTCAGCTTAAAATATCTCAATTGTCGGCTGGTATTGATGAAAATATATTAGCGAAAATTAGTGTTGAAGGGGTTCCAAACTATTTTGGTTATCAGCGATTTGGCCGTCATGGCGATAACCTGGTGAAGGCTGTCAAGTTGCTGGAAAAACAGATCAAGGTGAAATCTCGCAATAAAAAAGGATTGTATTTGTCGGCAATGCGCTCGTTTTTCTTTAATCAGTTGTTGGCACAGCGAGTGGCTGATGGAAACTGGAATTACGCACTCAATGGTGACTGTCTGTCGCTCGACGGCTCTCAATCGTATTTTAATTGTGAAGAAGTTGATTCAAAGTTGCAGGAGCGATTAAAGAATGGAGATGTTCACATTAGTGGCTTGATGCCAGGAAAAGGGCGTTCTGAGACAACTTATGAAGCGCGAGATTATGAACAAGCGCTGATAAATGCTTACCCTGAATGGTTCGATGGGGTGGCTGAGGCTGGAGTGTCTTCTTCACGTAGGCCGCTCAGAGTTATTCCGATTAACTTGCAATATGCAATCGAAACGAATCAGGTAATGAGAATTGAATTTGCATTGCCGAGTGGCAGTTTCGCAACCTCTGTATTACGTGAAGTTGTTAATATCAAGGACGCTGCTTTGGAAAGGAGTTTAGCGAAATGATGTTAACAAAAGGCGAGTTGCTCACCTGGAAATGTTGCTTAGGAAAATGGTCTTATTATGACTGATAAAATCAATATCTTGATTAGTAATGATGATGGCGTCAAAGCGCCTGGTATCGAAATTCTAGCGGAACATATTAAGCGGACGCACCAGGTTACGGTTGTTGCGCCGGATAAGAACCGAAGTGGTAGTAGCAATGCATTAACTCTCGATACACCCTTAAGATGTGAGCAGTTAGACAATGGATTTTATTCTGTGACTGGAACACCTTGCGATTGTGTTCACCTCGGCTCTCATCGATTAATGGAGCAAAAGCCCGACATGGTTATTTCTGGTATCAATCATGGGGCAAACCTGGGGGATGATGTCATGTATTCGGGAACAGTGGCGGCTGCCATGGAAGGACGAAGTATGGGGTTTCCGGCAGTGGCAATTTCTCTGGCGAGTAGCGACTGTACCCATTTTCAAACAGCGGCAGAGATAATGGCTAAGGTGTTGGTCAGATTAAAGACCTTTAGCCTGACTTCCAATATTATCTTGAACATTAATGTTCCTGATTTACCAATGGCCGAAATTCAAGGATTTCGCTTAACGCGGTTGGGTTGTCGTCACAGAGCTGATACTATTGTGTCGAGCAAAGATCCCAGGGGGCGCAAAATATATTGGCTTGGGCCACCGAGTGAGCCGCAAGATATCGGGGAGGGGACCGATTTTGACGCGGTAGCTAAGGGCTTTGTTTCTATCTCGCCGTTAGCGGTCGATTTTACTGCTTATCAGAGCTTTAATTCAGTAAAAGAGTGGATGTCAAAATTATGATAACAACAAATCTCGCCGGTATCGGGATGACTTCACAAAGAACGCGTAGCCGTTTAATTCAGAGACTCCGCGACAAAGGTATCGTTGAAAACTCTGTTTTGTCAGTGATGGAGAAGCTTCCACGACACATTTTTATTGATGAAGCCTTATCACACCGCGCCTACGAAGACACTTCACTACCCATTGGTATGGGCCAAACTATTTCCCAGCCTTATATTGTTGCACGAATGACCGAGCTATTGGTGATGAGCGGCAAGATGACAAATGTGCTGGAAGTTGGGACCGGTTGTGGCTATCAAACCAGTGTACTGGCAGGCGTTTCAAAATGGGTTTACACCATTGAAAGAATTCAGCCATTACAAAAACAGGCGATTGACCGGTTTAAGTTGCTCAACCTTCACAATGTCAATTATCGGCATGGTGACGGCTATCTGGGTTGGGAAGAAGAAGCGCCGTTTGATGCAATCATTGTTACTGCGGCCCCTGATCAAGTGCCGCAACCTTTAATCGATCAGCTTGCCATTGGTGGTCGTATGGTTATTCCTGTGACAGTCGCAAATGGTGATCAACAATTACATTTACTAGAAAAAACAGAAGAAGGAATTACCTCAATGCAGGTTGAAGAAGTAAAATTTGTTCCGCTGGTTGGGGGGACAATTGGGTGAGAATATTTAAAAGGATGTACGAAGTTTGCCTTCGCTGGGCAAAGCACAAACACGCGACCTACTATCTGGGCATCATGAGTTTTGCAGAATCAGTGATATTTCCCATTCCCGTTGATGTTATGTTAGCGCCGATGTGTCTGGCGAGGTTGGAGAAAGTTTGGCATTACGCGTTGGTGGCAACTGTGACGAGCGTTCTCGGTGGTGTGTTTGGCTATTTTCTGGGTATGTTCTTCTTTGATAGCCTGATCGAGCCGTTACTGGTCAAACTTAATTACATGGATACTTACGGCAAAGCAGAAACCTGGTTTGCAGAGTATGGCGTTTGGGTGGTATTTGTGGTTGGGTTTGCACCTATTCCCTACAAAATATTTACGATCAGCGCCGGAGCTTTGAATATGGCTCTAATTCCCTTCATTATCGCTTCGCTAATCGGTCGAGCCGGACGTTTTTATCTAGTTGCCGGGTTGATGAAACTTGGCGGTGAGAAAATGGAGAAAAAACTTCACGAGATTGTCGATATCCTGGGCTGGGGTTTAGTGATAGTTGCTATTTTTGGTTATTTGATGTACAAATACTTATAGGCTTTTTTAAAACAATCATTTAACGCGTTTTTTTAAATTCGTTTTTGAGATATTAGGTTGGTTTTTAGCCAAATTCGTGGTTTTAATTAACAGGTGTACTTTAATTTTTTAGGTGTTTTTAAACGAAATCTGTTTTCACGAATATTTACCCGTCTTAATTCAGTGAAATAATAATGCTGAATTAATTGTTTTAAATTATGATATCTTTGTATTACAAGTGGTTATTTTATGTTGTATTTCTGTAAACTACTTGATGTTTTCGTCAACTGAGAGCGGGCTAACGAGAAGATATTAGTGAGAACCCTGAGTGACTATGGAAAACTGTCTTTTGTCATAGCAACATTATCTGGTTGGTTGCTAGGCTGCTCTCATAACTCGCCCGCGCCCGTCTACGATCTTTATTCTAAGTCTTATCAAAAAAAAACGATTGATCAAAATCAAAAGACTTATCAAAAACGCTCAAGTCATTCATCAAATCAATTTAAGGCCGCTGATAGTTATGTTGTAAAACCCGGCGACACATTATTTTCGATCGCCTGGCATCATGCTGTTGATTATCGAGAAGTTGCGCGAATTAATCAGCTGAATAATAATCTGATTTACCCTGGACAAAAACTTCAATTGACGGCGCCTGAATCTTCGAATGTTTTTGATGCGGAATCATTATTATTAGCACTCAATCGAGAGGTGCTTAAGCAACCGACTAATATTGCTAGGAAAACAGCAGCGAATAAAAAAGCCTCACTGAAGAATACAAGGGTGGTACGAACTAAACCAGCTTCTAAAAAATATGTTAAAAATAATTCTAAAGTAATTGCAAAAGCGACAAAGGTTGCGTCAGTTACTCCGTCGAGCAAAATGAAAAAGCGCTCGAACCGTTCACGCGCAATAAAAAATAGTTCCCTCAATTGGATTTGGCCGACGGATGGGAAAATTCTTGAAGGCTTTTCATCAAAGTCCAATGATAATCGAGGACTTGATATCGCGGGCAAGCGTGGGCAGCCGGTGCGCGCCAGTGCGCCTGGTAGAGTTGTTTATGAAGGAAGCGGTCTGAGAGGTTATGGCAATCTTGTGATTATTAAGCACGATAGTAATTACTTGAGTGCGTATGCCCATAACGCAAAGATTTATGTTTCCGAGAACGAAGTTGTAAAGGCAGGTCAGCGTATTGCTGATATAGGAAGTAGCGGAGCACAAAGAGATAAATTGCACTTTGAAATTCGCTACAAAGGCAAGCCAGTTGATCCGCTCAACTACTTGCCAGAGAAAGTTTCTAAAAAATATTAAAAATATTTTTTAGAAACCTAAAGTTATATTAACGGTGGTCGATAATATCAGAGTGGCTACCTAAAATGTAACATTAAGTAATAATAGTAGTCGTCATTAAACTGGAGTTACAAAGTACAATTGGCTGGTATGTGTGCTTAGTAATTTCGTCTTTTGGGACATTTGTCCTCACGGTGGAGAGCAAGCAATGGCAAAACAAAATACAAACAAAGTTAGTCCATATGAAACCGATCTTGACCTTCTTGAACCAGAAGCGGCGCAACTGGAAGAAATTGACTTTCAGGAAAAATGCAAAAGTACCGCGGGTCGGAGAGAAGGCGGATTTGATGCTACTCAGATGTACCTTGGTGAAATAGGTGCCTCACCGCTACTTACTGCGGAAGAAGAAGTTTATTATGCACGCAAGGCGTTAAGAGGCTGCGAAGCTTCACGCAAACGAATGATTGAAAGTAACCTTCGCCTGGTTGTTAAAATTGCACGAAGGTATAACAACCGAGGGCTTGCCTTATTAGACTTAATTGAAGAAGGTAATCTGGGATTAATCAGGGCAGTAGAAAAGTTTGACCCTGAGCGCGGATTTCGTTTTTCAACTTATGCGACCTGGTGGATCCGTCAGACGATAGAACGGGCCATCATGAATCAAACCAGAACGATTCGATTACCAATCCATGTTGTTAAAGAATTAAATGTGTATTTGCGAGCTTCTCGTGAACTTGCACAAAAATTAGATCATGAACCTACCGCCGAAGATATTGCTAAAAAACTCGGAAAGCCGGTTGAGACGGTTGCCAGGATGTTAGGTCTGAATGAGAGAATATCATCTGTTGATTGCCCAATTGGGGCAGACAACGACAAACCTCTACTCGACACAATTGCCGACGAACGAGAGTGTGGCCCGTCTAATCGACTACAAGACGAAGACCTCAAGCAAAGCATTGAGTATTGGTTAAATCAACTTGGCGAAAAGCAAAAAGAAGTGCTTGCTCGCAGATTTGGTTTATTAAATTATGAAGCGGCAACGCTTGAAGATGTCGGAATGGAAATAGGTCTGACCCGCGAGAGAGTTCGACAAATTCAGGTTGAAGCGTTACGTCGACTACGCTTTATGCTGGAAAGACAAGGGTTGTCACTTTCGAGTATTTTTAACGTGTAGTTTATGCTCGCGTAAGCAATCTCCTGTTGTCTAATTGTTATCAATTATTTTAGCGCATCAAACGATGCGCTTTTTTATTCCCACCAATAAAATTTTAACCTGAATAAGTCTCACTCGTAACAAGCAAACTCTGATTACTATCTATTTATTAATCCCGAACTCAGGTTAGTTATTAACAATGCTAAGTGATTTTTATGACAAGGGCATGAATGTCTGTTTGCATCATGTCACCCAATGCTTGATACACTAGTTGTTGTTGTTTTACGCGACCAAGTCCCTCAAATTGTCCACTTTGAATAATTACCGTGAAGTGACCTTTGCCGGATTTTGCACCTGCATGACCAGCATGTAAATGGCTATCGTCGATAATTTCCAGTTTGGTTGGGGCTAGCGATTGGTTCAGCAAATCCGTCATACGCTCGATACGCTGTTGGTTGTCGATAGTGTTTGTTGACATCAATTTTTACTCTTAATTTGGACTTTTTATAGCTTATTGGTTACCACTATTGGATTTAAGGTAAGACCATGTTAAATGGTTTTACCACAACCGATTTGTAAACGCCCGCTTCAATATAAGGATCAGATGCTGCCCAGTCTTCTGCTGTTTGCAAATTACTAAATTCTGCGACAATTAAGCTGCCGGTAAACCCTGCATCGCCTGGTTCTATGTTATCAATTGCAGGGTGTGGACCGGCGACAATCAAACGACCCTGTTGTTTCAGTTGTTGAAGTCTTTGCAAGTGCGCTTCACGTGCAGTTTTTCTTAATGGGAGGCTGTTATCGACATCTTGAGAAATTACAGCGTATAACATTTAGTCTTCCTTATTCGTTGTTTTAATATTAGTTGAAGAATCTGTTGCTGAATCGTCTTCCGGAAAATACGGAAATAATTTGTAAAGCGTATAAATCAGTAGTAAAAAAGTTAAGGCGAGTAGTCCGAATAATTTAAAATTAACCCAGAAAGCTTCAGAAAAATTAAATGCCACATAGAGGTTTAGAAAACCGAAAATAATGTAGGCAATCGGCCACGAAAGGTTAATTTTTTTCCAGATATTCTCGGGAACTTCCATCTTGTCTTCGACTGCTGCTTGCATCATTTCCTGGATTAATAACTTTTTCGAAATGAACTGTCGAAAAAGAAATACCGCAGCCATCACCCAAACCACAATACTGGCTTTCCATTGAATAAATGCGGCGTTCTTAAATAGTAAAGTAAACGCCCCAAAAACTAATGTGATCAATAAGGTCCAAAGGTGAAGTTTTTCAAACTTTCCAGTAATTAATCGAGAACCGATGGTTTGAATCACCGCTGCAACCATTAGCCCCTGAACCGCTGGATATATTGGTTTTTCAGCGCCGGTAAAAAAATAAATGCCGACAAAAACGGCTAAAGGGAAAAAATCAAGAAAAAGCTTCATGTGAGATATTTACCGCAAGTCATTCCAGATATGGCCGTATCATACATTGATATTTGTGCCGAGGCTATGATCTGCTTGTCAGTAATCAGGTTGGTTGTTTATTGAACAGCTTGCTTTTAGAGCAGTTATCAGTCGCAGCGCAAAATGGATTACAAAAGGTATTCGATTCTATGGGACCTTACAGGATATCTTCTCATTTCTGTTATACTGCAGACTCGTTTCAGCGCTGAGATTTTTCGAGCAGCTCGGAGTTGTTGCGAAAGCTGATTTTACCGTCAATATGATATGCGGCAATTCAGAGGCTAATTAACAAGTAACTACAAGGTATCCGAAACCTAATGCGCTATGATTTTCACTGTCACAGTCATTTTTCAGATGGTGCGCTATCGCCCGAAGCATTGATTGATTATGCAATAGATAAAGAGATAGATGTTCTCGCGCTAACGGATCACGACTCCACTGGTGGATTAGAAAGCGCACGTGAGCAAATAAAAGCGATTGGCGCTTCGCTTCGCTTACTCAATGGTATAGAAATATCCGCTCTGACCGAATTCGGTGAAATACATATTGTTGGCCTCGATATCGATGCTGAAAATGAAGGGTTAAAGAGAACCCTGGCCATTCAACAGAAGAATCGCTGGAGCAGGGTTGAGGAGTATGACGTCAAATTAGCAAAAATAGGCGTCAAAGGCATATTGCAAGAAGTTCGCAACCAGGCAGTGGAAGTGGCAACTCGACCGCATATTGCCAGGGCCATCGTTAACCTGGGTTTTGCAAAAGATATGGATCAAGCATTTAAGCGTTACATTGGAAAAAAAGGGCGTATTAAGGTTTCCAAAAGTTGGGTACCCATGGCAGAAGCGATTGATTTGATAAGACAAGCCGGTGGAATTTCTGTGCTGGCACATCCCACGAGATACCCGCTATCAAATCGTAAATTGAGTTTGTTAATCGAATCATTTAAGTGCGAAGGTGGAAATGCGATGGAAATGGCTTACCCTAGTTTAAACAGGGATAAGTCCGATTGGTTGAAAATCCATCGAGAAAAAAATGGACTGCTCGCCTCAAGCGGTTCTGATTTTCATTACCCCAACCTGCGATGGACTGATTTGGGAAGATTCCCCAATCTGGACCCTTCAATTCCTCACGTAAAAGACGAATTGATAAAATAAAAATAACATGCTAGGGCGTGTTTATCTTTCGTTCTTTGAGATTGTTGCGGCTAAAATTTTGCCAATCAAGAAGAGCGGAGCGTGGTTTAGTTATTCTAAATGAGCGACAAACGACGCAGAGTGGCGAAATTTTAGCCACAACCCGAAGGGCCGGGTCATTTTTTCGCCCAGCTGCGTTAAAAGATGAACCTGTAGAATGGCTACATGGCTAATCTTTCGCCTTGCTGGACAAAAAAATGACCTCGGCAATCTCAAAGAACGAAAGATAAACACGCCCTAGTGACCGAGTCAGAAATAAATAGAAAAACGAGTCTATTTAAAACCGGCTAAAAGATATCGACTGATAAACGCCGAATATCCATGCTATGATTGACTTAGTAAGCTAATCTATTGATTTGGTTAATATTTAACCAAGCACATAAGGCTTTAAACAATGACACAGTTTTACGAAATCCATGCGCAAAATCCACAACTAAGATTGATCTCTCAGGCCGTTGCGTCAGTTCGTAATGGCGGTCTGATCGTTTATCCGACAGATTCTGGTTACGCATTGGGCTGTCATATTGGAGATAAAAAGGCGCTAGACAGGATCCGAAAAATAAGAAAGCTTGATAAATCACACAACTTTACGCTGGTGTGTCGAGATCTATCTGAACTCGGAATTTATGCCAGAGTCGATAATACGTCTTTTCGAGTATTAAAAAATCATACGCCCGGGCCTTATACCTTTATTTTGAGGGCATCACCGGAAGTACCGAATCGCCTTCAACATCCAAAAAGAAAAACCATCGGAATCAGGGTCCCTGACTCGCCAATTGCTCTAGCGCTGCTTGAAGCGTTAGGTGAACCGCTGATGAGTACCAGTCTAATTCTCCCGGAAGAAACCTCGGCATTGGCAGATCCGGAAGAGATTTATGAAAAGCTAAAAGGAAAGGTGGATCTCGTGATTAACGGAGGATTTGTCAGTGATCAGCCAACTTCTGTTATTGATATGTTAGACGGATTTCCAAAAGTCAGCCGGTACGGTGCCGGTAATCCTGAGGCATTTGAGTCGTAGCTGAACAATCTTTAAGCATTAGTAAAGACAAATCATTTTATTTATAAAAACTCACGCTAATTGATTGCAATCATCCAAACATCGGATATAATTGCTCGCTCATTTCGGAGCCAGAGTGGTGAAATTGGTAGACACAGGGGATTCAAAATCCCCCGCTAGTGATAGTGTGCCGGTTCGAGTCCGGCCTCTGGTACCATCCGAATTGAAGGTAATTGCTTAACATCCAAATATATTCCTATATATCGCTTCCAGAGTCACCAAGCCCAATTCATCAGATAAGACTCTGTTTTCTTCACTTTTCTAAGTGCTTGATTAAACCTCGACACTAGTTTTTCAGATACGGTCTTTTTGCTAAACATAAATGAAACTGTTCCTGAGTAGACGGTGATTTTACAGGATTTGAGTGCGCCGCTCAGATTGTTTTTCCTCAAGCTGTAGGAAAGAACAGTGGGATCTTCGAAAAAGCCATCTAACCTATCGCTTTTAAGTAAATCAATAAGATTCGCGTTTTTGTTCGCGTAGACCAACTTTTTATTAAGTTGTGGTGTGTTCTGCACTTTAGAAACCGAATCGCCGTAAATGTTTCCCTGGGTCAGGCCAATCCTGACGCCACTTTTGACGATATCTGAAAAACTTTTTCCTGAACACTGGTTAACGAATTGAGGCTTTACATATAAAACCAGCACTTCTTGCCGGTAAGGTTCAGAAAATAATGCATATTTCTGTCTTTCAGCGGTAACGGTGGTATCCATTGTGAAGTCAACAGAGCCGTCTCTCACACTTTGAATGTTTTGACTGAAAGGTTGTCGAACAAACTTCAATTCACAGTTTGCTTGCTCCGCAATTTGTTTGACAAGGTCAATTTGTAGTCCAGTGGGAGAGTCACCTTGCTCAACAAATTGATAAGGAGCCCAGTCCCCCCAACCCAGAGTTAATTCACATTGAGCATTCGTAGCGAGACTAGCAGTTCTTTCTTCGATTAGAGATGATGCATTTGAGCCAGGTGTGAAAATAAAAGCCGCTAATAACAAGGCTTTTTTGATAGCTAACCTGCTCAAAATCCAACTCAACATAGGCCACCCTGGCGTTATTGGTTTATATTTGCCAAAACATAGAGTTTATATATTAAACAAAATCAATAAATAAATCGAGCATTGAGATATTTTGTCGGTTCGAGCCATTGATGAAAATAAATTGAGTCGCGAACCGTTTTGAGCATTTTGATTGTAAAATTCAACTTTTTAGCCGCCGATATTTAGTTACAATGACATCAAGAAAAGGTTAACGGGAGCGATTGTGTGAAGAATTTCTTATTCGTCAAATTCATTTATTTAACCCTCTTTCTACCTATGGCTTACGCGGGTGGATTAACTTTGACCGAAAGAAGCGGTGAGGATCTCACTCGCGATAAAACAAGTAAACCAATCGAAATTATTCAATTTGCAGGCGTTAAAACCGGGCAACGCGTTTTAGATTTGCTTGGTGGTGGTGGTTATTATAGCGAGCTGTTATCTCAAGCTGTTGGCTCAAAAGGCTCTGTAGTCCTCCATAATAATCAGGCTTACATACCCTATATCGGAAAAGAACTAGAAGGAAGACTCGGTAATAATCGGTTGAAAAATGTGACTCGGCTCATGAGCGAAGCATCGTCACTGAAGCTAGGTGAAAGCCAGTTCGATTTCATTTTTCTGGTACTGGGGTATCATGATTTCTATGTTGTGGACAAGAACTGGAAAGTGTCCGCTGATCAAGTTGTACCACAAATGCACCAATCCCTTAAAGCCGGAGGGAAACTACTGATTATTGATCACAATGCAATAAAAGGAAGCGGCACCAGTCAATCACAAACACTTCATCGAATTGAAGATGAATTTGTTAAAGCCGATTTGGAGAAAAGAGGATTTAGGCTAATAAAAAAATCTCCAATTCTTATGAATAAGAAAGATCCCCTGGATATCAGCGTTTTTCAGCCAGACATTCGTCGTAAGACCAGCCGTTTTGTAATGCTTTTCGAGAAAATCTGATATTTCCTTCAAAAAGATGATCAAGCTCAATCGATTGCAGCATCGATAATATCAATCGAGTTGTAAATAATTCGCATTTAGATTAGTGTCTCAAGAAGGAAAGAGAGCAAATGAGTTTAACTGATCTGGCGAGACATTTTTATGTTTCGGAATCGGTGATGTTGAGTATGATCGCGCAATGGGAGAGGAAAGGTCGCATTGAAAAAGAAAAAGTGGCGCAAACCAATGGTTGCGGAGTTGGAGGAAGTTCCAGCTGCGGCACATGCAACGAATCTGGTGATCTGAATGTATTTTATCGCTGGAATAAAGTGGCCCAGGAAAAATTCTCTGTTCGACCTCAAGTAGATTAGCTGATTCAATAAGGTTTTAATCGATTTGAGGTTATCAGAAAGCCAGGTGAACAATGTTTTTGTCGAAGAAAGAGAAACAGAAGCTCAAGTTATCCATTAAAGAACAAATCATCACTTTACAGAATCAATTATCAATGGCCAAAGAGTCAAGTAAGACCGTCGAGTTAGACCAGTCCCTTGCTGGAAGGGTTTCAAGAATTGACGCCATTCAGCAGCAAAAAATGGCACAGGCCGGGTTAAATCGGACTCAGCAGAGAATTAATGTTTTGAATAAAACGATCGAGCAAATTGACAATGAAGACTTTGGATACTGTGAAGAATGTGGCGACGAAATTGGCTTTTCACGATTACAGATCAAGCCGGAGTCGACCAATTGTGTTGCTTGTCAGCAAAGTAAAGAGTAGCCAATTACAGGTTGGTTAAAAATAAGAGAGCAGTACCCAAAAACGCTTTAGGTAAAATCGAACAAGCTGTCGAGAAACTTTTATTTATTCAGCAATCAACAAACGAGAGCGTAGCCCCAATTCTGTCGAATAGCCGAGATTTCTTGAAATGATATGTCCATTTTCAGACAGGAGATAGTAACTCGGAAACGCATTAATTTGATAATCTTGTTGTACTTCTGTGGTGCCGAGCAATACAGGCATCGTCAACTTGTGTTCCTTTAAAAACTCATCTACTTCGTCCACAGAACGCCAGTCAAGCGCTACCACCAAAATCCTTAAATTTGGATAGCTTTCAGATTCTTCGATGACTTGAAGGTTATCAATTGAAGCATGACAAATTGAACACCAGGGGGCGAAAAAGTAGATCAGCGTTTGATGTGCTTTTCCTTCGTGGTGTAGTGAAACCGCCTTTCCATTAATGTCTATCAGCGTAAATTGGGGCGCTATGATTTGCTCACCAGTCGGTAGCATATCTTTTTGTTGCCACCAACTTAGCGCAAAAAAAATAGTGATATATATTGAAATTTGTAGTGCCCAGGATAAAAGCGATTTTATTTTTGTTTTCTTTTTTTCAGTCATTGGCTAATCTTTTTCGATATCCCTCAACGAATACCCGGTTTGTTGTTTAAACCAGTCATCAATTAAATACCAGGAAATTGAAACTGAGTAGGGCATTAGTAAATTGCCACTTTTTATTTCAGATTCGATTTCTTTCGCTGTAAACCATTGTGCTTTTTCTAACTCTTGATCAATAAGAGTAATTTCTGTCTGGGATGTTACGCTTTTAAAGCCAACCATTAACGAACTTGGAAATGGCCAGGGCTGTGAGGCGAAATAGTCGACTTTATCAATTACCAGTCCCACTTCTTCAAGTGCTTCGCGTTTTACCGCGGCTTCCAGGGATTCTCCCGGCTCGGCAAAACCCGCAATGACTGAGTACCGTTTTTCTGGCCATTCAGATTGTCGGGCGAGTAGCAATTTTGCTTCGCTATCTTGATTATTCGAAATGGCGGTAATTACGGCCGGTTCGATTCTCGGAAAGTGCTCTTTAGCACACTTTGAGTTAGCACACTTTCTGGCATGTCCAGACTGTGTAATGCTCGTTTCACTCCCGCATTTGGCGCAGTATTGGTGATTATGATGCCAGTTGAGTAGTCCTTTAGAGTAAAATAAGAGTCCCAGATGATAGTCTGTCGCCATCAGGCTCGCGCTACGCAAATCGACCAGGCGTAAATCTTTAAACCCCGAATCCCAATTATCCAGGTGATAGGCAAAGTAATTATTTTGCCTGTGTTCCCCCAGATAGATTGACGTTGAGAGTGTTACGCTCATTTTTTCTAGCTCCTGGGTCGAAAAATAAAGATTCTCATTTTCCCGAATGATGAGCTGGTTTTTATGCCAAAGTAAGTTGAGACAATTTTCACTAGAAGCATATTGCTTAATTGTCGATGTACTTTGCCGAATATGTGACTGTCTATCGATTGGAGAATAGGAAATCATATTGACCTCAAAGCAACTTGATTAACCAAAGTGAGATTACTGACATTAATATCCACAGGATAGTTCCTTGCAGTAAAGCAGACCATTGGAGTGTTTTTAGCGTTTCGCGAGTAAAACCTGTGCCGATTAAAAACAGGCTTATGGCCATGCCTTTTTTCGCGATCAGGGGAGCGTAGCTGGCATAAGGCGTTAAGAAAGGGACAAAACTTGCGAGCAGGCTTGCGCCGACAAAATATAAAATAAAGTGTGGGATTTGGGTCGAGGTTTTTTTGTAATTGAATGAAAACGCTGCGAAAAAAACCAGGGGGATAATCCATAACGCACGAGCTAATTTGGTGGTTGTGGCGATTTTTAATGATTCTTCACCGTAACTCGCAGCCGCGCCGACTACAGAGCTTGTATCGTGTATGCCTAATGCAGCCCACATACCGAATTCCTGCTGAGTTAACCCAAGGTATTTTCCTAATTCAGGGTAAACAAGAAGTGCTAAAGCATTGAGTAAAAAAACAATAGAAATGGAAACTAGTATGTGGGTTGGCCGCGCGTGAATTGCCGGCGCGAAGGCTGCTATCGCGCTTGCCCCACAAATAGCTGTGCCGCCAGTGATCAGAAATGAGAGTTTCTTGTCCACACTAGCGAGTTTTCCAATTAACAGGCCGCAGACAATAGCGAAGATAATCGTTAATACAGTGATGAAAAAGCCGTCAACCGCTGTTTCTAAGATTTCCTTAATATTTAAACCGAACCCCATTACCACAATGCTAACTTTAAGCAAAATACCTGATGCCCATTGGGTTTTTAGTTGGAAAGGGTTGCCAAGAATTACCGCGTAAGCCATTCCCAAAAGCAAACTGGCGGCGATGTTTATCCATCCACTAATAACGACCAGAAGCAGAAAAATCAGGATAATTCGGGATATTTGATCGGAAAATTTCGCCATTGAAATGTTAACAAATGTTTGTGAAGATTAATGATAACTAAAAAAATACTTAAATAACAGGAAGTTAAGTATTAAATATTTGTAATATATTGAGTTTGGATAAATGACTGACTTGGTGTTATAGTCTAATACAACACTTAAGCAGTGTTAACTAACCAGTCAAGTGAGAGAACTCTATGAACGCGATGATGTGGAATGACCAAACGCCAATCTTCCGCCAGCTTAAAGAAAAAGTTGTAGAGCTGATTATGGATGGTGAGGTGTCCGAAGGGGAGGCGGTGCCTTCTGTTCGTCAGGTTGCGGCAGATTACCAGATAAATCCATTAACTGTGTCTAAGGCTTATCAAGAATTAGTTGACGACCAAATTTTAGAAAAAAAACGAGGCTTAGGAATGTTTGTGACCCAGGGTGCAAAAGATAAGTTATTTGAAGATGAGAAAAAACAATTTCTTGAAGTTGAATGGCCCAAAATCATGATTCGAATTCAACGTCTGGGGCTTTCTGTTCAGGAGTTGACTAAACAAGCAGTAGCAGCGGATGGAGAAAACTCATGAGTACAATTATTCGGGCGAATGGCTTGAGTAAATCCTATGGTTCATTCCAGGCCTTAAAAAATGTGAATTTCACAGTCGAACGAGGCAAAATTGTTGGTTTGGTTGGTCCTAATGGTGCGGGTAAAACCACAATTCTTAAAGCGATTTTAGGCTTAACTTCCTATAGCGGAGAGCTTGATGTTCTGGGGCTTGAACCCAGTAAACAACGTCATCAGTTGATGCAAAAAGTCTGTTTTATCGCTGATGTTGCGGTGTTACCAAAATGGATGAAAGTCAAAGAGGCCGTTGAATTTGTAACGGAAGTCCATCCTCACTTCAACCTGGACAGGGCAAAGCACTTTTTGAACAAAACTAATATCAAGTTAAATTCAAAGGTGAAAGAGCTATCGAAAGGTATGGTTGCTCAGTTACATCTTGCATTGGTCATGTCAATCGAAGCTGAGCTATTGGTGTTGGACGAACCAACATTGGGCTTAGATATTCTTTACCGAAAGGAATTTTATAATCAGTTATTGGCAGAGTTTTTTGATGAAGGTCGCAGTATTCTGGTTACAACGCATCAAATTGAGGAAGTCGAAAACTTGCTAACTGATTTGATTTTTATTCGAGACGGCGAAATTGTCCTGGATTCATCCATGGAAGAGATCGGTGACAAATATGTTGAAGTGATGGTTAGCCGAGAAGATGCTGAAAAAGCGAAGGCGCTGAATCCTGTTATGGAACGTGATGTATTTGGACGAAAAGTCTATTTATTCGAAGGCGTTGGTCGAGAACAATTGGAAGCCTTGGGCGAATTACATTCACCCAGTGTAGCAGATTTGTTTGTAGCGAAGATGAAGGAGGGTAAATAATGAAAACTTTTAAAGCTCTGGTGAAGAGAGAGTTCTGGGAGCACAAAGGGTCATTTTTTTACGCGCCTGCTGTCATGGTTATCGTATTTGCAGTAATGCTAGTTGTTTTTGGATTAAGTGGGGACAGGTTAATAATCGATGGTGAGCACGAAATTTCGTTTTCTGAACAATTGCCAAAGGTTGTGAGTTCGTTCGAACAATTACCTGAAGAAGCCAAAGAAAAGGCGGTTACGATTGGACTATCTGCGCCAGCAATGTTATTTGGGTTTGTGATGTTGTTTATCAGCATGTTTTATTGTTTAAACTCACTTTATGAAGAAAGAAAGGATAGAAGTATTTTATTCTGGAAGTCGTTACCGGTATCCGATATTGAAACCATTTTGTCGAAATTTGTATCAGTCGTATTCCTGGTGCCGGCCATTTACTTTGCTGTGATTGTTGTATTTCAGTTATTTATTTTGATTTATGTCACAGTTGGCTCATGGTTTGGTGGTGGTAGTGGTGTAACAATTTGGACTGCATCTAATCTATTTGCTCTATGGTTTAACATGTTAGTGGCGATGATCGGTGGAAGTTTATGGTTAGCGCCTTTGTGGGGCTGGTTTATGTTGGCCTCTTCCTGGGCGAAGAAAGTCTCCTTTCTTTGGGGCGGATTACCAATCATGTTAGTCATTGTTTGTGAGGGATATATATTTCGTACCACCGAATTCGCTCAATTAATCGGTGAGAGGATTGCTGAAGGCTTCGCTATCCAAAATTATGCTCTATATCAGCTGGCTGGCGGCGACATATTGGACTTCGAAGTGAACTCGGCGCTTCATTCCTTCGTTTCAGCGGAATTTTGGGGCGGGTTGATCGTTGCTGCTGTATTATTATCTGGAGCTGTTTATATTCGTCGATTTAGAGATGAGTCTTGATAAAAAGCTCATCTTGATTAAAAAACGATCATGTGAGAAGATTAGTAGGTCTACTAGAAGGTTAGGAAAATGATATTAAATAGGAAAAGTGCTAAAAAAACCAGCCGAATCAGCTTGTTAATTGCGATGGCTATGTTAAGCACCATTTTTGCGGTGCTCCATACGCAAGGTTATCAAGTAGAACATATCGCTGAAAATGGAATGCAGGTATGCAAAGCTGGTGTTGTTGATCTATTTACATCACTGCTTTGGTAAGCAAAGACAAGTAATCGTCTAATTTACCTTAACTAATCGAATCTGCTTATAAAGCGGGCCTATACGGCTCGCTTTTTTATTGCGATTACAAAAATAAATTAATCGTAGCACTCATTAATTGCCGTCAGCTAATTCGACTGGCTGTGGCTAACTGGCATAAAACATAGGGGGCAACAACAACAGCCCAAAGTTGGGTTGTAGGTTGGCAATTTTTCTTAACCCATTGGGGCGTCGCGAAAGCAATTTCTTTACTGAGAATTAATGTTTCAACATCGTCTTGTTGATTAGAGGCTATTTTTTCTGCTACCTCAACCAGATCTTTATGCTCAGATACTCTTAATAAGTTACCTTTGGCGAAAAAGAGCTGAAGTTCCTTCCAGCTTATCTGAGCGGTTTCCAGGTTGAGTTTTTGCTTGGTTGTCAGTTCGATTTCAGATTGAGACATCGGATAAGTCCCTTGTTAGCATTTATCCGGTCAATTATAACAGACTTATAGTGCTTGGTTGAATTTCGTCATAATTCTTAATTGGCGGTACTCTTAACAGGCAGCAAGGTTTAAACTTATGATGTTTTCATTGAGTGAAGGTTATAAAAGTTAACAGTATATAAAGGCCGGCGGCACCCACATGGACGTTCAGCAGATATTCAGTTTTCATTCATTTATGTGATGCTAACCTCCCAGTCTGGTATACTTTTGTTTACAAAGGTCTTTTTATCACCTGCAAAGACTTTTTAAGCACATCCGTGCATCAAACGCGAGGTAATTGCTATGAAATTGAATCACCCCAAGATATTGCTTCTAATAACTGTTGTCGCCATGTTTATTGGATTTTCGCAGTCTGCAGCCGCGGGCGTAGAAGTCAAATTTGTTGAGCCAGACAAGTTTAGGGATATCGATCTATCGGGATTTAGCAAAAAGCGCAGTATCGAACATGTACAAAAAGATTTAACCAAGCTTTTTCAGGAACTTGCAAAAGATTATGTCGGTGAGAAGGAAAATTTGTCTATTGAAGTAACGAATATCGATCTCGCGGGTTATATCGATTATATGCGAGGCGATGGAAACAGAGATATTAGAATTGTCAGAAATACGGATATTTATAAGTTGTATTTCCGATTTGAATCCAAAAATGAAGCAGGCGCGACCACCAAGCAGGGCGAAAAGAAAATTCGCGAGTTTTTGACCCACAGGCCTTCTCGTCTGATTAAAAACTCCCACGGAAGTACTGTTAACTACTTTGAAGATGATATTAAAAAGTGGTTTAAAGAAGAATTTGCTGCTAACTAGGTTACAATCAAACGCCGAGCAAGAATAAGTCCAAGCACAAGAGCTAGAGACTAGAGAGAGTCGGGTCCGTCAGGTTTGCTGGAGACCAGGCTCAATCTCTACCGCTTGGCGGTTTTTAGCGCGTTTATCAATGATATTTTTGGTAGCGACCAACAAGCCCAATCCTATAAATGCCCCTGGTGGTAGTATCGCGAACAAGAATTTTTGATCAGTTAAATAGAAATGAATAGTCAAATCTCGGGCCCATTCTCCCAGTAGTAAATGGGCGCCATCAAGAATGGTTCCCTGGCCAATAAACTCCCTCAATGCACCTAGTATCATTAACACCGCGGTAAAACCAATTCCTTGAAATACGCCGTCGATAAAAGCAGGCACCGGCCGATTGCGGCTGGCAAACGCTTCCGCTCTGCCAATTATGGTGCAGTTAGTGACAATCAAAGGAATAAAGATACCGAGTATCAGGTATAGCTCATAAGTAAAAGCGTTCATCAGCAGTTGTATATTGGTCACAAATGACGCAATTAGCATGACAAAAATCGGAATGCGAATTTCTTTGGGAATATGATTGCGAATAATTGAAACGGTCAAGTTAGAGCCGACTAGCACAAAAGTAGTCGCTATTCCCAAGCCTAATCCATTGATTAGGGTACCGGTGACGGCTAATAGCGGGCAAAGTCCAAGTAGTTGTACCAATGCAGCGTTATTGTCCCAAAGGCCGTCAACAATGACTTTTTTATTATCCGTCAGGAGTTTCATTTTTCGCCCCCACAACCAGAACCTTTAGCGTATAGCGTATCACGATTTTGCTGATGGAAAAGGAGGGAGTTATAAACTGATTTAACGATTGCCCTCGGTGTTATGGTTGCCCCGGTAAAGGCATCGAATTCACCGCCGTCCTTTTTGACTAACCAATTTTCTTTAGCGGTATTCGTTAATGATTTATCGTTAAACTGTTTTATCCAGTCTGATTTTTCGATTTCTATTTTGTCTCCCAGACCCGGAGTTTCCTGATGCTCTGTAACCCGGACACCTGCGATGGTGCCGTTTTCATAAATACCGATCACAAGATTGATTTTTCCAGCATACCCGTCCGGCGCAACGCTCGTCATAAAAACAGCATAATCTTTTTCGTTATTGCGCATTCGGTAGGCCTTAAGATTTTCTGGGGTCCCTAAAAACTCGGGGCTACTAATCACGGTACAATCGTGGTAAACATCATTATTATATGCATCAGCCGGAATTATTTCATTAAGCCGTCTGGCCATCGCTGCTTCAATTTCCTCCGCGATTTTGTCTTTAGTTATCAGGTGCGTTATTGCGATAAGCCCAGTGGAAACCAGCGCAAAAATCGCCAGAATCAAGCCATTTTGAATACTTACTTTTTTGATAGACTCAGCGGAATCACTCATTGGCGGCTGTACCATTTTGTTTGTCATCGTCTTGATCTTGCTGATCTTTAGAGTGGCCGTAAATTGTTGGCTTAGTGTAATGGTCAATAGTCGGCGTCGCGAGATTCAATAACAATACGGCAAAAGCGATTGCTTCAGGATATCCGCCAAATGTCCGAATAATAACGACCAGGAAACCGATTGACGCACCATAGATGAGTCTGCCTTTCGGTGTGGTTGCAGCAGATACCGGATCGGTTGCGATAAAAAATGCGCCTAGCATCGTTGCGCCGGAGGTCAGGTGAAACCAGGATGAAGAAAATAACTCTTCATCAAATAAATTGAGAACGCCGCTGGTGACAAAGATACTTGCTAATAATGAAACCGGAATTTGCCAGCGAATAACCTTGTTAAATAGTAAATATATTCCGCCAATTAAATAGCCAAAGTTTACCCACATCCAGCCATTTTGGTTGGCTTGAAAGAGCTCCTTGGAGAAAATCTCTGAAGACATTTTGCCAAGGACATGTTCCGTCTTAACATGGTCTAGTGGTGTCGCCATAGTGTAACCGTCGGCCAATGTTCGAAAGTCGTTAACAGTGAGTCCGCTGCTTGTTTGGCTAAAAAGAACTAACTCCAGGGATTGAACCAGTGAAGGTTGATTAGCGGTTAAATCCCGTGATGGCATCCAGGCCGTCATTTCAACTGGAAATGAAATTAATAATAGAACGTAGCCAACCATTGCCGGGTTAAACGGATTAAGCCCTAAGCCACCGTACAACTGTTTCGCAAATATAATCGCAAACCAGGTGCCGATAAATGTCATCCAGATTGGCAAGGTCGTTGGTATTGCCAAACCAAGTAAGATGCCGGTCAGCAGTGCTGAGTTGTCTTTCAGGACTTCTTGCGGCGCGCGATTTCTCAAATACAATACAAAGTATTCGGCTGTGACAGCAAAAATACTACACAAGATTAAGTTAATTAATACACCGTAGCCGAAAAAGTAAAATTGAATTGCCGCGCCTGGTATTAACGCCAGAATCACAAGCAGCATCACTTTGTTGGTGGGGAGCGAGTGGTGAAAAAATGGAGAAGATAGTTTCATTCGTTAGCTTCTCCGCTATCTTGTGTTGTTTGGCTCTGTGCAAGCCCAGCTTTTTTTTGTTTCACTCTCTCCAGCGCACGGTTAATCGCGGCCTGTTTGCCAGAAGGATCTTCTTGTTGGTTATTCGCTGCTTTTTTGCGTTCTTCAGCTGCTTTTTTATGTTTCATGGCTCTTTCTTCTTTTGCTCTGGCCAGACGCATTTCTCTGAACTCGAATCGTTGTTTAGCTTTTTCCGCTTTTTCCTGGTTGGCTTTATTTTTACGAATTTCCGACTTACCAAAACGATAATAGTGGACCAATGGTATTTCACTAGGGCACACATAAGCACAAGCGCCGCATTCTATACAATCAAATAGCCCTTGTTTTTCTAAAGGCTCCCATTGTTTACTTTCGCTAAACCAATAAAGTTGTTGCGGTAGTAAATCAACCGGACAGGCCTGCTGACACTCGCTGCAGCGAATACAAGCTTGATGAGGTTTTGTCTCGATAACCCAGGATTTTTCATTGCTCTGAGTGCGGTTAAATATAATGCAGTTAGTTGATTTGGTGACTGGCGTGTCAAAATTAGAAATACTTTGCCCCATCATAGGGCCACCTAAAATGGCTGCAGAAATTTTCTTTCTATCGACTTCAAAGGTTTCAATTAAGTGAGTGAGCTTTGTGCCAAATGGGATCCAGTAGTTGCCCGGTTTATTAACCAGATCACCGGTGATTGTAACCAGTCTTTCAGTTAAAGGTTTTTGGTTAACTACTGCGTTGTATATGCTGTGTAACGTCGCGACGTTTTGAACCAACAAACCGAGAGACGCAGGTAGCTGATCCTTAGGCACTTGTTTGCCGGTAACCAGCTCAATTGTTTGTTTCTCGCCTCCACTAGGGTATTTGGTTGGGGCAATCACTATTCTTAACGATGGTTCTGTACCAGCAGAGGAGTTCTTTGGTTCACCAGAAGAATCGATAGTAGATTTTTGCGCTTCCCTGATTAGACGGATCGCTTTTTCCAGCGATGAAATGGCTTCCGGTTTATTATCTTCAATTGCAAATATAATTTCTGTGGCGTTAACTATTTTTGCGGCAATCTGACTGCCTTCTATCACTTGTTCCGGGTGCTCTCTCAATAAGCGATCGTCGCAAGTAATGTAAGGTTCGCACTCCATCGCATTCACGATAAGCGTTTTAATATTTGCGGTCTTGAGTTTAGCTTCTGTTGGAAAGGTTGCGCCTCCTAACCCGACAATACCTGCATTTTTAATGCAATTTCTTAGGTTATCGCTGGTTTCTTCTCGCCAATGATTTAATCGTGGCAAATATTCTGAGTTAAGGTTTTGCTGGTCATTTGTTTCTAATTCGATAGCCGCGGTTGGCAAGCCAGATGGGTGGCCGGTATGATGAGGACCGATGGATTTAACAATTCCGGAAACTGGTGCATGAATATTGGCGCCTAATCCAGAAGTGCAACTTGCAATGAGTTGGCCTTTTTCGACTGTTTCGCCGACATTGACGATTGGCTGGCTTGCATTTCCAATATGTTGCTGCAGTGGGATGACGAGATTCGAGGGGGAGGGTAGAGCCGATATTTCAGCCTGATTGGAAATCGACTTAAATTCCTGCGGGTGAACGCCCCCATGAAAATGTCCTTTGGCTTTTTCGATGATAGGGAGATCCGTCATGACTGCGACACTGACTCTGTTAGAATGTTGCTTGGGCGAATATTGCTCATGTAACCACCTTAACGGGGATCACCTGAGGATCAGAAACTGTCTTAGGATCGGGCCAGCGCCAGTCTTGAGAAGTCGTCTCAATGATCGGCATGTCAATGCAATCTACCGGGCAGGGAGGAACGCAGAGGTCACATCCAGTACATTCAGAAGCGATGACGGTGTGCATCAACTTGGCTGCACCAACGATAGCGTCAACCGGACATGCCTGAATACACTTAGTACAACCAATACATTCGTCTTCTCGAATTACTGCAACGCGTGGTAATGATTCTTCACCGCAAGATTCATCTAACTCAACGACTTCCATATCGAGTAGCTCGGCAAGTGCCTTAATTCCCGCTTCTCCCCCCGGTGGACAACGATTAATTGCTTCTCCTGCGGCGATAGCTTCTGCATAGGGTTTACAACCTGGGTGGCCACATTGGCCGCACTGGGTTTGCGGTAAGATATCGTTAATTTGATCAACGATAGGGTTGCCTTCCACTTTAAATTTAACCGAGGCAAAACCAAGTAGACTACCGCAGACAAACGCGATGGTTACCAGTGTGAGCGTGGCGATTAGAAACTCCTGCATTAGAGTTTTACCAGCCCTGCAAAACCCATAAAGGCGAGCGACATAAGCCCCGCAGTGATTAAGGCAATGGCTGCTCCCTGGAAAGGTTCTGGCACATCAGCTACCGCGATTCTTTCTCGGATACCGGCGAATAAAATTAGCACTAACGAAAAGCCTAATGCTGCGCCAAAGCCAAAAACGATTGATTCGATGAAGTTGTGTGCCTGATTGACGTTCAATAACGCGACGCCAAGCACTGCGCAGTTAGTCGTTATTAGTGGCAAAAATATTCCTAACAAGCGATACAGCATCGGACTGGTTTTATGGATCACCATTTCTGTAAACTGGACCACTACTGCGATTGCCAGAATAAAGGATAGAACCTGTAAATATTCCAGCCCCAGTGGTTGCAATACGTAAGTGCTAATAAGATAGCTGGCCACTGAGGCGAGTGTTAACACAAATGTCGTTGCGGCAGCCATTCCCGTCGCCGTTTCTACTTTGCTGGAAACCCCCATAAAAGGGCACAACCCCAAAAACTTGGCTAACACGAAATTGTTAACCAATACGGTGCTAATAAGTAATAAGACAATTTCCGACATAAAACTCTGGACCCCTTGATCAGGATTGGGGTTGAGATGGTCCTTTCTTTGCGTCGATAAAATATTTGAATGCCAGCGACGCCGCGAAGACAATTCCCCAAACTATCAATAAGGTGACCAGGCCTTTGTAAATCGCGCTAGCGCCAACCATTTCAGCGTTAAGCACACTGGTTAGAATAAGCGGGGCCATGGTGTCTGCATCAGCAACCGTTTGTGGTGTAAACGCGCCTACTGCAATCAGCGATAAGATACCTGCACGGAGTTTAAAGTTCGTTTTTCTGAGCTTTAGATCCAACATAAATAGTAGGGCGAGCCCTAACGCAACGTAGGCTAACCAGGCTTGTGGATAGAGTGCAAAAGTTTCCATTGGCTAATTCTCTTGTTTATTTGACTCGCATGCCAGGCTGAGCGCCGTCATCAGGGTTTAAAATCCAGAGATCTTTTCCGCCAGGGCCTGCTGCGAGTACCATACCTTCAGACATACCAAAGCGCATTTTTCGAGGTTTTAGATTGGCAACCATGACTGTTAGCTTGCCTTCCAAATCCTCTGGCGAATACGCTGATTTAATGCCCGCGAATACTTGTTTGACTACGCCATCGAGGTCGAGTTGCAATCGAAGTAATTTGTCTGCGCCTTCAACGTGTTCTGCCTTGATAATTTTAGCAATTCGCAGGTCCATTTTATCAAAATCTGAAAATTCAATTTCAGGTTTAAGCGGCTCGGCTAATTGAGGTTGGCTTGCTGCTTCGGCTTCTTCTTTTGAGTCTTCGATCATGGCTTCCAATTTTTTCGGATCGATACGCTGAACCATCGGTTTAAATCGGTTAATGGAATGGCCTTCTAAAACTTGATCAATATCGCTCCACTTCAAAGGCGGAATTTGTAAAAAGGCTTCAACTTGTTCTGCTATCGCAGGTACTGCAGGTTTGAGGTATATACTTAAAATTCTGAATAGGTTAAGCGATACAGAACTGACTATTTGCACTTCGTTTGCCTTGGCTTCATCTTTGATTTTCACCCAAGGTTCTTCAGCCGCAATATACTGATTCGCTTTATCTGCTAACGCCATTATCTCGCGAATGGCACGTCCATATTGTTTATTTTCGTAAAAGTCAGCAATGGTTTGTTGAGCTTGTTGAAATTCCACGATCAATGGGTGGTTTGCCACGCCTGAAGATAGAACTCCATCAAACTTCTTGGTTATGAAACTAGCGCATCGGCTAGCGATGTTAATGTACTTACCAACAAGATCGGAGTTAATACGCGCAACAAAATCATCAAGATTCAAATCAAAGTCATCGACCTTACTACTTAATTTCGCCATAAAATAATAGCGAAGATATTCAGGGTTTAAATGGTTAAGGTAAGTTCTCGCCTTAACAAAAGTCCCCTTGGATTTAGACATTTTTGTACCATTAACCGTCAAAAAACCATGGGCATGAACTTTGGTCGGTTTCTTAAAACCACTACCTTCAAGCATGGCTGGCCAGAACAGCGTATGGAAATAGACGATGTCTTTACCGATAAAGTGATGTATTTCTGCGTCGCTTTTAGGGTCCCAGAACTCATCAAAATTCAAGTCATCGCGTTTATCACAGAGGTTTTTAAAACTGGCCATATAGCCAATAGGCGCATCTACCCAGACATAAAAATATTTGTTAGGCGCATTGGGAATTTCAAAGCCAAAGTAGGGCGCATCACGAGAGATGTCCCATTCCTGAAGACCAGCATCAAACCATTCGTCTAGCTTATTGGCAATTTGCTCTTGCACATGACCTTGCCGTGTCCAGGTTTTTAACATTGCGTCGAAGTCAGTGAGTTTAAAAAAGAAGTGTTCAGAGTCTTTTTCAATAGGTGTCGCGCCAGACACGGCAGACTTTGGGTTCTTTAGTTCCGTTGGGCTATAAGTTGCGCCGCAATTATCGCAATTGTCGCCGTATTGATCTTCAGAACCACATTTGGGGCACTCGCCCTTAACAAATCGGTCTGGTAAGAACATGTTTTTCTCAGGGTCGTAAAGCTGACTGATAGTACGTCTGGCAATATGTCCCGACTCATTAAGGCGATTATAAATGAGTTCACACAGCTCTCTATTCTCTTCACTATGAGTGGAATGATAATTGTCATAGTGAACTAAGAAATCTTCAAAATCCTGCAAATGCTCTTCTCGAGTCGCAGCGATAAAATCTTCGGGTGTGATGCCTTCTTTTTGCGCGCGTAGCATGATAGGTGTGCCGTGTGTGTCATCGGCACAAACGCTAATACATTGGTGACCTCGCATCTTTTGAAAACGGGTCCAGATATCCGTTTGGATATGTTCCAGCATATGGCCAATATGGATTGAGCCATTGGCGTAAGGTAAAGCACTGGAAACTAAAATACGTCTTTTAGGGCTGGACTGGTTTTCACTCACTGCTATATCACTCATTGTTATTCATCGGTTAGACGGTTTGTTCGATTGCCGGTATTTGATTGACTATGTGGTTGCAAGTGTCTCATTGCGCGATTGGCGACTAGCTTTCTGCAGCCTCAGTAATAGCGCGTTAGCAACAAACTGGCGGGTTAATCATGTTGCCCGCTTAGCTGGCGCAACTATACCGTTTTTTATCTCCGCTTTCACCTAAAACCACTGAAAACCTTACAAAATAAGCGAGTATTTCTCAACTTGCATAAGGTATAATCCAGCAATCTTATTTTAACCTGATCCTAATAATCGATGTTAGACGAACAAGCTATTTTAGATGTACTTGAGAATGGTGATTTTGCCAGTGTACCACCCGGGTTTGAATTAACCGCCTGTGTGCAAAAGACCAAAGTCATCGGCGATCATATCCAATTAGAAATTGTTCTGCCTTTTCCTTGTCAGGGAATTAAGCTGTCATTGGCAGAAGAGATAGAACAAGAAATCATTAACAACTGGCCGCAGTCCAAGAAAATTGCGATTGAGATTAAGCAGCGTTTAACGGCTTACGAGACCAAAGCTGGCGTGCCTCCCATAGCAAAAATAAAGAATATTCTCGCAATTGCGTCGGGTAAAGGCGGTGTTGGCAAGTCGACTACAAGTGTCAATCTTGCTTTGGCGCTTCAAGCCGAGGGAGCGAAAGTAGGGATTTTAGACGCTGATATCTACGGACCCAGTATCCCGATTATGCTTGGTATACCTGATGCCAGACCAGTATCTGAAGATAAGAAAACCATTTTACCGTTAGAGGCACACTCCATTGAAGCCATGTCGATCGGCTTTTTAGTCGAAGAAAAACAGGCAATGGTCTGGCGGGGACCAATGGCGTCTTCAGCGCTGCAACAAATCGTGCGCGATACACGCTGGGGAGAGCTGGATTACCTGATAGTCGATTTACCGCCTGGAACCGGCGATATCCAGTTAACTTTATCTCAAAAAATTCCAGTTACAGCAGCTGTGATTGTGACTACGCCGCAAGACCTTGCATTGGCCGACGCTAAAAAGGCAGTGACCATGTTTGGCAAAGTCAATATCCCGGTCATGGGCGTTGTAGAGAATATGTCGACTCATATTTGCAGTAATTGTGGCCATCAGGAAGCTATTTTTGGCGAGGGGGGTGGTAATATTCTGTCAGAAGATTATGATATGCCGCTATTGGGTCAATTACCGTTGGCAATGTCAATCCGACAACAGTTGGATCAGGGGAAACCGGCGGTGGCGGACGATCCTCAAAGCAGTATCAGTCAAACCTATCGTCAGATAGCCAGAAACCTGACAGCAAACCTGTCTAAGTTGGCGAAAGACTATTCTAAAGGCACTGATAGTATAGAAATCAAAACCTGGTCTCCGAAATCTTAATGACCTGGGCTGTTGAACCGATATTCAACAAGCAGCGACAAAGGTATATTTGAGACCGGGATATTCGAGACCAGAACTTTCGAGAAAATAATATGAGCATTAAATCAGATAAGTGGATCCGTCGTCAGGCGGCTGAGGGAATGATCGAGCCATTTGCTTCCGAGCAAGTCAGGCACGTTAATGGTAAAAGAATCGTGTCATACGGTACGTCGAGTTATGGTTACGATGTGCGATGTTCGAATGAGTTTAAAATTTTTACCAATGTTCATTCAGCGGTTGTTGATCCTAAAGAATTTGATGATAAGAGCTTTGTCAATGTTGAATCTGATGTTTGCATTATCCCACCTAATTCTTTTGCGTTAGCTCGCACAGTAGAGTATTTTCGAATTCCTCGAAGTGTATTGACCGTGTGTTTAGGTAAATCCACCTATGCGCGATGTGGGATCATCGTCAATGTGACGCCCCTGGAGCCAGAGTGGGAAGGTCATGTGACTTTAGAGTTTTCGAATACGACGCCATTACCGGCAAAAATTTACGCCAATGAAGGTGTTGCACAAATGTTATTTTATGAATCAGATGAAATTTGTGAGACTTCGTATGCTGATCGGGGTGGTAAATATCAAGGACAGACCGGCGTTACTCTGCCAAAGACTTAATTGAAACTCTGACAAAATAGTTTCTTGAAAGACGGTTTCGAATTTGTTGGAACCGTCTTTTTTATTGCCGGTAATAAACTTCCTCGGTACATCGATTTTGTTTTGCAGCCATAACAAGTAGTTGTACTAACATATCAACTAATATCGATACATTTTTCTCAGATTTGTTACGCTTATAATCAATCGGTGAGTTTAAGATAAGCCGTTTGGTTTGAGGCTTGGATGAGAATCCTCTTTATTTGCAATTAAAAGGTCGACATTGCGGATTAATCAAAGCCTTCCAGTTTCGATTAATCTGTCATATTGGCGAAAAAACGATAACTTAGATAAACTCATGTTAGGTCGTACGTATTTATAAGGTATTTACTTTTATGATCTGATTTTAAAACCATTAATGACAGTAATGATCAACTTAGGCGAGCTGGCTTGATTGATTTGTCTTTGGTTTCATTTCGTATTAGCCTGGAGCATTAAGTGGAAATTTTTTCTTTAGCAGATTGGTTGGCGTTAGGTTGGTTTCTCCTGTGTTGGGGAGGTTACACCTATTTTGCAAATCGCTATCGCAAAGAAGCCGTTAATCTATCTCAGTCCTTAACGGAAATTCGGGGCAGTTGGATGGAGGCGATGGTTAAACGTGAAATGCGAATCGCTGATGCAACCGTATTAGGTATTCTTCAAAGAACGGTTACTTTTTTTGCTTCGACGACAATATTTATTCTCGCAGGTTTATTAGCCGTTTTAGGGGCGTCAGATAAGGCAATGCAACTTGCTCATGCGTTACCTTTTGTTGCTGAACATAGCCAGGCAGCATGGGAACTAAAAATATTGTTAATGGTGTTTATATTTATCTACGCTTTTTTCAAATTTTCCTGGTCAGTCAGACAATATAATTTTGCGTTAGTCATGTTTGGTGCAGCGCCGGAAAGAGAAGAAGAATCATTTGAAGACTATGTTCAGTGTTCAAATGCGTTGCTGACTTCTGCAAACAATTCTTTTAACTATGGTTTAAGGGCTTATTCTCTTTCAATGGCAACGATTGGCTGGTTTGTGCATCCGTTTCTTTTTATGTTTTCAACGGCATGGGTTGTTGCTATTTTATATCGTCGAGAGTTTCATTCTCGAACCTTAGCGGCGATGCAGTCTGCAATTAATAGTTTTAAACAGCGTGATAATAAGGTCAATGCTAGCGACGTAGACGAAGTGCATTAATCACAACAATGAGAGAGCTTGTTGTCATTCCGATGGCAGCTAACCAGGCAGGAACGAGTCCTGCAA
Source organism: Aliikangiella coralliicola (assembly GCF_007004725.1). Taxonomy (GTDB): domain Bacteria; phylum Pseudomonadota; class Gammaproteobacteria; order Enterobacterales; family Kangiellaceae; genus Aliikangiella; species Aliikangiella coralliicola. The sequence continues at coordinate 37,645 of NZ_ML660164.1, forward strand.
TAGCGAAAGGAATTGCGGTAAGATTATAAATTACAGCCCAGCTAATATTTTGACGAATGATCTTCTCCAGCTTTTTACTCAATTGAATGGCGAGTGGAATAACTGTCAGATCATGACTGACCAAAACTGCGTCAGATGAAGTTTTCGAGAGTTCGGATGCAGTTCCCATCGTTACGCTAACGTCCGCTTGACCGAGAGCTCCAATATCGTTAACGCCGTCTCCGACCATTAATACAGAGCGTTTATTTTCCTGAGCATCTTGAATGATACTGAGTTTTTCTTCTGGTGTCGCACTATGAAAAAATGCCTCAATTGCTAATTTTTGTGCGATGGATTCACAAGCGTTTTTGCTATCACCACTAAGAAGATGGATATTCTGGCGGTTAGTGTGAAGTTGTTTTGTGGTCTCGATGGCTGTTGGGTTGAGTTTATCAGATAGAACAAAAGTTGCGATGTGCTCGTCATTTCTCGCAAGAAAAACATAAACCAGAGATTGAGTATTCGAACTTTGTTGTTTGATATGTTTTGAGCTTTGATGGCCTTTTTGAAAAGCAAATTCGGGTTTGCCAATTCTAAAACAGTTCTGTTTTTCACCATCGAGCTTAATTTGACCTTGAATACCACCAGCGATGACTTCTGTTAACTCCGAGACTTTGATTGAATGACTATTCAAATGTTTAAAGCCTTCTGCTATCGGGTGATTGGATATTTTTTCTAAAGCTGCGGCGATATTTTCGCACTCTGAAGCGCTCAGGTCTGCATGAGTTTGGGTTTCGATCAGTGTCATCTGGCCAAGGGTTAGCGTACCGGTTTTATCAAAATAAACGTCGGTTATTTTTCCAAGTTTTGACAATGTTCCCTTATTTTTGATCATGAGTCCCTTGTCAGTTAATTTGGCGATAGCTGCGGCGACTGCAGCAGGAGTTGCCAGGGAAAGGGCACACGGACAACTAACAACCAGCAGAGACAGGATGACTGGAAACACATTTGACGGATCAATCTGCCACCAGATTGCACCACTGATGACACATAACACGAGCAAAATAATAACGTACCAGTTGGCCACTTTGTCGGCAAGGGTGACACGATCAGATGTGAGGTTTTCGGATTTATTTTGTAGTTGGATGAGTTTTTGAATGCGGCTGCTCTTCAAATCATGGGTAGCACGCATGACAAAGCCCGCGCTATTGTTGGTTGAGCCGCTGAATAATTTATCTCCTGTGGATTTGGAAATTGGCATAAACTCGCCAGTGATAACTGCCTGATTAATTTCTGCTTGTGGACTCGTTAACACGCCGTCAACGGGAATGACTGCTCCGGCATTTATTATCAGCTGATCGTTTTCTCTGACCTCTGCAACGGGAATTATTTCGATTGATTCATCGTCTTTTTTTCTAGAAACAGAGAGGGGAAGCAAGCGATTAAAATTCTGTTGTTTCAATATCGCTTTTAATCTCATGCGGTGTTCTAAATATCGCCCAACCAGGAGGAAAAAAGTAAACATCACAACAGAGTCGAAATAAAAAACATTGTTATGAGTTAACAGTGAAAATACGCTGGCCGCATACGCAGATAAGATTGCGATTGACACTGGTAAATTCATTCCAAAATAGTGATGCTTTAACGAATTCCAGGCGCTGACAAAAAAAGGTGAGGCCGAGTAGAAAACCACGGGAGTGGCTAATAAGCCGCTGACCAGATGCAGGAAGTAAGCATGCTGCTCTGATATGTCCTGAAAGTCGCCGATGTAAAGCCCGGTAGCGAACATCATCACCTGCATCATTGCCAGGCCGGCAACAATCAAACGTTTAACAAAGGCTTTTTCTTCGCGTTTTGCTGACTGTTCCAGTTGATCTTCACTAAAGGGATATGCGCGGTATCCAAGTTGTCGGATGTTCTTTAAGGTCGGACTGATTTGAGCATCTTTTTGGAATTTAATCGTTGCACGTTGAGTGGTGGTGTTAATCTGGATATCGATAATTTCAGGACGAACACCAACTTGTTTTTTGATCAACCAGCCGCAAGCGGCACAAGTGATTCCTTCGATTCCTAACTCGATGGTTTTACTATTGTTCTCATCGTGAGTGATGGAATTCATCACTGCTGGATTATCTAAAGATTCAAGCTCAAAAATTTCTTCGGGCAGTATATCTTCTGCTTTGTTATTTTTTTCAGTTCTAAATTGATAGAAATCTTCTTGACCGTTGTTACAAATCAACTGGGCGACCGCCAGGCAGCCGGGGCAACAGAACTGCCTTATCTCAGTCAGAACTTCGAGTTGAAAATTTTGACCCGCTGGAACTTCAAGATCACAGTGATAACAACGGTCGACCATCATCTACCATTGGTGCTAATCGTGAGCTGTGAGCTTTCTGGATAATGCCAGCGAGATTTGAGTAACCAGGTCTCAGTGTCGTTGAGCAGTCGAATGTGCCAATAGGCTTGTGGCAGCTCTGGTAGCTGGGCGACATATTCCTGAGCCGAAAGCTTTTCTAACTGGAGATTCTGGTCAAGTTTTTGTTGAGTAGGGTGAGAAAAAGTGAGTTTTAATTGTCGAAAGTCGGTTTGTTCACCATTGAGTTTTACTACCAGCAATTGACTTGCTGTGTCCACCTCTAGTTGAGCAGAGAGATTGAGTTCCTTTGCAAATGCCTGTTTGGCAAGTGACTGATTGATGGCGAGGCCTTTTTTAAAATAATCATCCTGTACCATACTATGTGGTTGATCGGATGCAATTTGAAAAGTAATGACACCTGCCACAATGGTCAGTAGCGGAATCGAGAATACTAGCCAGGGCCAGAACTGTTTAAACCAGGGTTTTTGCTGTGAGTCCATCGGGTTACCTTTTTTTCGGGCCGAGAAATTTTGCCTTGGCTACATGAATATCGTTTGAGCCATCTTTAGTTGTCGTCGTTATTTTGAAGAAAATATCATTTGAACGCTGACTGAGTGCCTCTTGAGGTGCGCTGACTCGTAACGGTAGCGTGAGGACTTTTCCTGCTTCGATAGAAAATTCTTTTTCACCTTGAACTTGAGTATCGCTGATTCCTTCAACGCTAAGCATATAATGTTGAGAAACCTGTGACATGTTTAATATTTTTAGTTGGTAAGTATTTTCAATACTACCATCGAATGCTTCGGTATAGAGATTATTTCTATCTCGAATAACATTGACATCTAGTGGCGTTCTAGACGCAATCAAATAAATAAAAGTGAATATCAGGCCGAGAAAAAGCGAAATGTAAAGCAAAGTTCTTGGTCTGAATAACTTGGTTTCCTTGCCTTTTTCTGCATGTTCCGTCGTATATTGAATTAACCCTTTGGGATAGTCCATTTGTTCCATGACATTATCACAAACATCGATACACGCGGCGCAAGCGATACACTCGTATTGTAATCCGTCCCGGATATCAATGCCGGTGGGGCACACGTGAACACACTGGTGGCAATCAATACAATCGCCAAGTCCTTTTGATTGATAATCAGAATTCTTTTTTCGTTTACCCCGGTTTTCACCGCGTTTTTTATCATAGGAAATGATTAACGTATCTTTATCGAACATCGCACTTTGAAAGCGAGCATAAGGACACATGTGCAAGCAAACCTGTTCGCGTAACCTGCCTGCATTGCCATAGGTCGCCAATGAATAAAGGCCAATCCAGAACCATTCCCATGGACCTAAAGAGAGACTAACTATTCCATCCCACAATTCTCTGATCGGCGAGAAGTAGCCAACAAAGGTGTAGCCGGTAAACAAGGCAAAAACAATCCAGAGTGTATGCTTGGTTGTTTTCTTGAATATTTTTTCCGGTCCCCAAGGTTTTTTGTCTAACTTCATTCGCTTGTTGCGATTACCTTCAACTAGCTCTTCAATCCAGATGAACGTTTCGGTCCAAACTGTTTGCGGGCAAGCGTAACCACACCACACTCGGCCGGCAATTGCGGTAAATAAAAATAGTCCTACCGCACAAATCACCAAAAGCAAGGTCAGGTAAACAAAGTCCTGTGGCCAGAAGGTAATACCGAAAAGATGAAATTGCCTGGCCGGTAAATCAAGTAAAATGGCTTGACGAGAATCCCAGGTGACCCAGGGAGCCAGGTAGTAAAAACCAAGTAAAAATAAAACAGAAAAAATACGAAGTTTTGCAAAAATTCCATTAACCTGGCGAGGATATATTTTGTCAGGTTTGGCGTAAAGATCACGAATGATATAAGTATCGGATTGAGATTGTGACATCTTATCAATTTCCAAGCATTAGCAGGTTTCGTGCAGAAGCGCCAAAGGCATTTGCCTCTGGCGTTAACTGAAAGCTAAGTTTCGCAGTAGCCTTTATTGATTCGAGAGGCTATAAACGTAAGCTGCAACCAGGTGAGATTTTGCATCACCTAGAATATCTTTATGTGGCGGCATCTCACCGGTGCGACCGTTTCTGATGGTGTCCGCTATTGCCGTTTTTGAGGCACCGTGTAGCCAGATATTATCGGTCAGGTTAGGCGCGCCGACACTTGTATTTCCTTTACCGTCAGTACCATGACAAACGAAGCATTGAACGTCAAAAGTCGCTTTACCTGCCGCCGCTTTTGCTTCATCAACTTTATTGCCGGAAAGCTGACCAACATAGTTAACCAACTCATCAACCTGACTTGCAGTGAGGTTAGCGCCGAAAGGAGGCATTGCACCTATTCTTCCGTTAACAATACTATGCTTTAACTGCTCAGGTGAACCGCCCCACAACCAGTCTTTATCGGTTAGGTTTGGATAACCGGGGTTGCCGCGTGCATCAGAACCGTGACAGCCAAAACAGGTGTTAACAAAGATTCTTTTACCCATTTCAGTTGCCTGTTTAATTTTGGCGAGTTCTGCAATGGGTACATCGGCATACTTATCAAAAAGAGGCTGGTACAGTCTTTTGGCCGACTCAACTTCATTGTTATGCTGTCCTTCCATTGACCACTCCAAAGTTCCTTTGAAGTTGCCCAGACCGGGGTAAAGTACCAGGTAACCAATGCTGAATACTAAAGTGATATAAAACATGTTTAACCACCAGCGTGGCAGAGGGTTATTATATTCTTCGATTCCGTCGTAGACGTGCCCGGTTGTTTCGCCTTCTTCGCTTTCTTTAATTCTTCTGGTCCAGTAGAGCAGTCCCCAACATCCTAAAATGTTGATAGCTACAATGATTATGACCCACCAATTCCAAAATTCAGTCATGGTTTTTCACCTTAGTTTTATCCTGGTTTATTTGTTCACTACGCTCATCCCCGTCGTTAAAGACAAGGTTCGCAGCGTCTTCATAGTGGCGCTTGTTCTTTTTACTGAATACTTGATAGATCAGTACGATAAACAAAACAAACAGAGCAAGCGTAATCAAACTTCGAATTAGGTTGATATCCACTTTAAGTTACCTTTTGTCTTTTAAAGCCAGACCAAGCGCTTGAAGATAAGCAACAACGGCGTCTAATTCCGTTTTGCCTTCAACGGCTGCACTAGCGCCGGCGATGTCCTCATCGGTGTAAGGAACCCCCAAAAACTTAAAGGCTTTTAGCTTTTCTGGAGTGAGTTCGCTATCGATAAGTTTATGTTCCAACCAGGGAAAAGCAGGCATGTTTGATTCTGGGACAACGTCTCTTGGATTGATCAGGTGAACACGATGCCATTCGTCGCTGTAGCGTCCGCCAACACGGGCAAGGTCGGGACCGGTTCGTTTAGAACCCCATAAAAATGGATGTTCCCAAACATGCTCGCCGGCGACAGAATAGTGGCCATAGCGCTCTGTCTCAGCTCTGAATGGTCGAATCATTTGTGAGTGACAAGTAGTACAACCCTCACGAATGTATATGTCTCTTCCTTCTAACTGCAGCGCGGTGTAGGGTTTTAACCCGGCAACAGGTTCTGTTGTATCTTTTAAGAAAAATAGTGGGACGATTTCTGCCAAACCACCGAAGCTGATGACAATAATAATTAAAATCCCCATCAGGCCAATATTTTTTTCAATCGCTTCATGTTGCATCGATTAGCCCTCCTTTATATTGTTTGATTCAGACGCATCGACGTCAGGTCCAGCTTGAATTGTTTTAATGACGTTGTATGCCATAATGAGCATCCCGGCCAAGAATAAAATTCCGCCTAAAAGTCTAATTCCATAATAGGGGTAGGTGGCTTGAACTGATTCAACGAAACTATAAGTCAAGGTACCGTCTTCATTTACAGCTCGCCACATCAAACCTTGCATGACACCGGCAATCCACATTGCTGATATGTATAGAACGACACCAATGGTAGATACCCAAAAATGGATATTTACAAGATTAATACTGACCATATCTTTGCGGCCAAATAACTTAGGGATCATGTAGTACATCGCCCCAATAGTGACAAACGCAACCCAGCCTAATGCGCCTGAGTGAACGTGACCAATGGTCCAGTCGGTGTAGTGTGATAGCGCATTGACGGTTTTGATGGCCATCATCGGTCCTTCAAAAGTAGCCATTCCATAAAACGAAAGTGATACGATCAAAAACTTAAGAATAGGGTCGCTACGAAGTTTGTGCCAGGCGCCGGACAAAGTCATGATTCCGTTGATCATTCCGCCCCAGGAAGGTGCTAGTAAGATAAGAGAAAAAACCATTCCTAAAGATTGCGCCCAGCTTGGTAAAGCTGTGTAGTGTAGATGATGTGGGCCGGCCCACATGTAAATCGCTATTAAAGCCCAGAAATGAACAATAGATAGGCGATAGGAATAAACAGGGCGTCCCGCCTGTTTCGGTATAAAGTAATACATTATGCCAAGAAAGCCTGCTGTCAGGAAAAATCCGACCGCGTTATGCCCATACCACCATTGTACCATTGCATCGATAGCACCGGAGTAAGCAGAATAGGATTTAGTCAGTGATACTGGAACAGCGGCGCTATTAACGATGTGCAAGACTGCAACGGTAAGAATGAAGGCGCCATAAAACCAGTTGGCAACATAAATGTGTGGTGCCTTACGTTTCATGATTGTGCCAAAATACAATATTGCGTAAGCCACCCAGACGACGGCAATTAGAATATCGATTGGCCACTCAAGCTCTGCATATTCTTTGGCGCTGGTCCAGCCCATCGGTAGTGAAATCGCCGCTAACACAATCACCAGCTGCCATCCCCAAAATACAAATGCGGCCAGTCCATTACTGATGAGCGGGGCCTGGCAAGTTCTCTGTACAACGTAAAGTGAAGTTGCCATTAATGCACAACCGCCAAACGCGAAGATAACAGCGTTGGTGTGTAAAGGTCTTAAACGACCGTAAGTTAAATACTCGATACCATAAGTTAGGTCAGGCCAAAATAACTGTGCGGCGATAATCACGCCAACCAGCATTCCGACGATACCCCATACGACAGTCATAATAGAAAACTGTCTGACCACACGATAGTTATAGGTCAGAGAATTAGTTTCAGACATTTTTATTCCCATTGTTATAAAAGAAACCGGCGAATATCGCCGCAACGAATTTTGCCTTAATAGCAGTGCGTCAAATTTGATCTAAATCAATAAAATATTTATGGGTATTTAGTGATTACTCTTGGACATGTAAATATTCACGTAATTATAGAACAAGGAGATATGAATGCACATATTATCAGTTGATTTTTGCACAAAAAAAACTAATGAATATCTATCAAATTATTATTGTTATTGCTGTTTGCCTGAATGAGGACAGATAGGCTCACTTACTCTCCGTGGACGCTTATGCGAGGAGAGTAAATTGTGAGCGGTTGTAATTGTGATTGGTTGAATTGATATTAGTCAATCGGACCATTCATTCAAAAAATTAATTGATTGAGCCCGGCTTTAACGCGAGAACTTCGCATTGAAGATGAGTTAGCACGCGTTCCGCTGTGTTCCCCATAAAGGCACCTTTAATACCGCTTCTGCCGATTGTTCCCATGACCACTAATTGTGAGTCAATTTCTTCAGCTAAGGCGGGGATTCTATCTTCTGCAAGCCCTTCAACGACATGCTGGTTTTCACTGGAAACATTGAAGTCAGTAACCAGTGAAGCCAGTTTTTCGTGATTCAGACTGTTGACCTGGGTACGTAGATCCTCCAGGTCAAATCCGGGAATCGAGATAGCCTTATCAACCATCGGCGTGATATGAGTGCTGACAGCATGGATTGGTGCGTCAGTCAGCCGGCCTAGCAATTTAGCATAGCCGACAATCTGACTGTTAAAAGATTGCTCTTTAGGATCTTCTGAAGCGGCGTCTACTGCCGCTAAAATCGGAGATGTGAGTTTCCATTGCTCATCTTTAACCAGTAGAATAGGGGCTGGACATTGCCTCAACAGTTGCCAATCCATGGGCATAGTAAAGGGGTTAATACTTGAAGCACTTTCGCTAATCCGTTTAACCACCAGGTCAGGTTTCGTTTCTTCGCAAGCTTCAATCACCGCTTTTTGAATTTTTCGGTGCCATTTTACCTGGGTTGTAACCGGAATCCCCTTCGATTCGATGTTGGCTTTTAGTTCATTCAGGTAGTCCAGACGTTCCTGTAGTTTTTGTTCCTTAATCAGTTTTTTTTGAGATCCGGGCAGCAGGGGGGATAATTCTGTCCCTGGATCATAAACCCAACTTAACAGATTTAGTTTTATGTCGTAAAATTCAGCAAATTGTATCGCTCGGCTTAAAGCGATGTGATTCCGCCGCTTACCGCTGACGATGACTAAGATGTTCTGTGGAAACTTCATTTTTTCCCTCCGGAATTATTTACAATACTTTTTGTCCTAGTTCCGTAACATTTGTCCTGGTTCTGTGACAAGTAGGCTTGGCAAAAATTAACTCGGTCAAAAATTCGGCAAAAACTGATGTAACTAAAGCTCCGACCAGTATAAAATACTCTTTGGTGGAAAACTACGAATTTTCTGACTTTGTTGATAGAAAGAAAACCGAACTAATTGATATTTAAATTGTTTTTATAATGGGTGTTTTAGGGCGAAAAGCTCGAACAACCGTAAAATGCAGCAATTAAGAAGTACAAGTTTCAATAATTTATCCAGATTAAGGGAAAATTTATGCCAAATTGGCTAAAGCAATTATATAAAGATTACGTGTTACAACATACCTGGGTAACTGCAATCATCGTGATTGCTATCATTGCAACCATTGGTTCACATTCAGCTGATTTTCGGATGGATGCCTCTGCTGACTCGCTGATATTGGAAAACGATCGCTCATTAGAATTTTATCGTAAAGTCAAAAAGAAATATGGAACAGATGATTACCTTTTCATTACCTTCCAGCCGAAAGCGCCTTTGTTTTCTGACCAGTCGATTAAGCAACTTAAATCGCTAAAAGACCAGATTGCCGCCTTGCCCGATGTTGAGACTGTTATTTCGCTGGTTGATGCGCCCATATTCAATCCCGATAAGGTGAGTTTGGCCAATATTGAAAATGATCTTTATTTTATTGAAGACGAAGGAATTGACCTGGCTCAGGCGAAGCAAGATATTCTAAGTATTCCCCTGTATCGTAATCTATTGGTTAGTACTGATGGAGAAACGACGGCAATTCAAGCCAATTTAAAAGGTAACCCCAAATATTTTAAATTGAATGATGAACTCCGCAAGCTGCAATGGAAGCGGGTTAATAAGCAGCCGCTCAGCGCATATGAAGCGCAGGCGGAAGCTAACTTAAGACAAGAGCTGCGATTATTAGCAGATGAAATAGCCTTGCGTGATGAAAGGGTTATTACTCAAATCAGAAATCTAAAAACAGGTTATCAAGACGTCGGCACGATTTATCTGGGTGGTATTCCGATGATTGCTTACGACATGATTGATTATGTCAAAAGTGATTTAGTCATTTTTGGTTTGGGCGTCTTTGTTTTATTGGTGGCGATCCAGGCATTTATTTTTCGGCGGGCTCGCTGGATTATTATCACGCTAGGGTGTTGTACGATTACTGCGGTGACCAGCATTGGAATTCTTGGCGTTCTAGACTGGCCGGTAACAGTTATCTCATCTAATTTTGTTGCGCTACTCCTGATAATAACGATGTCGCTCGTTATTCATTTGATCGTTCGATTCCGACAGGTGGAACGAGATTTTCGAGAAATGAGTTATAACGATAAAATTCTCGAAACGATTTCATCTATGTTTACACCTTGCGCCTACACTTCGTTAACAACAATTGTCGCGTTTGGTTCGTTAATGGTCAGCGATATTCGTCCGGTGATTGATTTTGGCAAAATGATGATTATGGGCGTGAGTCTGGCGTTTGTTATCGCATTTTTAATGTTTCCATTATTGATGAAACTTAGAAAAAAATCAGGACTGGACAAACGTAAAGAAAGTGGCTTTTTTACCTTTACCAATCAATTGGCGAAAATAACTGACAAGTGGCGCTGGCAAGTGGCAAGTGTTGCGGTATTGATGAGTGTCGCTAGTGCCTGGGGAATTAGTTATCTGTCGGTCGATAATCGTTTCATTGATTATTTTAAAAGCAACACCGAGATTCATCAGGGAATGAAAGTTATTGATACTGAGCTAGGTGGTACGACGCCGCTAGAAATAATTATAGAACGTAGCGCGATCGAAGAAGACTTTGCATTTATTGAAGAAGAAAGTGAAGAAGATGAGTGGGAAGATGAATTTGAAGCAGGCGAGAGCGAAAGTGATGTCGCCGATGCGGCAAAAGAGGACGAGACCCCTCGTTTATGGATGACTTCTCACGGCATTGATAAGCTACATCGAATTCAGAACTTTTTAGAAAGTATTAGTGTGACGGGAAAAACTTTATCGTTGGCCGCTGGTTTGCAAATTGTTGAGCAAATTAACGGTAACGAGCGTCTGAGTGATTTTGAACTTGCTTTGCTGCAAAAGAAAATTCCCGAAGATTTAAGAGAGCAAGTTCTGTCTCCTTTTTATGATCGTGAAAATGACGAAGTGAGGTTTTTGATTCGAGTTAAAGAGTCTGATCCTGAGCTTGACCGCAATCAATTATTGGCTGACATTAGCGACTTTTTTGTTAATGAAATGAAATTTTCAAAACAGGATTTTCATTTTACCGGAATGTTGATTTTGTATAACAACATGTTGGAGAGTCTGTTTAAATCGCAAATTCTGACCCTTGGCGTTGTATTTGGTATTATCCTGTTGATGTTTATTATTCTGTTCCGCTCGATAACACTTGCTCTTTTGGGAATGTTTCCGAATCTGGTTGGAGCGTGTTTTGTACTAGGACTGATGGGGTGGTCTGGTATCCCGTTGGACATGATGACAATTACGATTGCTGCAATAAGTATCGGTATTGCGGTAGACAATACTATTCATTACATTCATCGGTTTAAAATGGAGTATGCTCGATTAGGAGATTACACCAAAGCGATGTATGCCTGTCATGACACTATCGCCAGGGCGATGTATTTTACATCGATTACGATTATTGCTGGATTTTCGGTGCTTGTGTTATCTAACTTTATGCCGTCGATATACTTTGGTGTGTTTACCAGTTTGGCAATGTTTATTGCGCTGTTAGCAAACCTGACTTTGTTACCTGTATTATTGTTGTTGTTTAAACCCTTACAGAAAAATATTGAGTCGATTGAATCTGTTGAGACAGAGACTGCGGCGTAATTATTACAAGTCATTGAGTTGAGACAGGAGGTCTATTTGGCCTCCTTTTTTATTGTTCCGATTTAGGCTCGGTTTTACAGTATGCTCATGTCAACTTTTAACAAATTAATATTTTAAATTTAAAATGAATAAAATAATAACAGTATTAATCATTGGTACTTTTTTGTTGGTTGTAGGTTGCAAGTCAACAGAGGTTAACCGAGCCGGCGAACACGCCTCTCAAGGCGAATCCGCATTTATGAATGAAGTAAAAACTAAAGCGGTAGTTTATTCTCAGGTCGATAACACAAAACAGGAAAAACTATTTTTAGATGGAAATTCTTCTAGCGCGATTGATGAGTTGAAAAAGCAGAATAAGAATCATACTGCAGCGGATTATTTTATTCTGGGTAATATGCTCTACCGCACTGATATAGAAGCGTCGTTTAACTATCATAAAATGGCTTATCGCGAATATCCGAATGAGCCTTCAGTTCAACTGGAAATGGCCATGCAATATCACCGTGAAGGTGATTGTAAAACAGCGCTTCCTTTTTACGAAAAGATCATATCCAGCGGCTCTCTTTCGAGTAAGCCTAAATTTGTACTTGTAGCTCACTGTTACCTTAAAGCTGGGAAGTATGAAAAAGCGGTAGAATATTGGCAAATGTCTGACTTTGCTAATTATCATGTTTCTATCGATAAGACGATTCACGATGTTTTTGGAAAGACGCACCCGATGAGTCGCTATTCGAAATTAGCGCAGAGAATTAAGCAAGGTGACGAGTCTGCGATTGGTTCTATTTTGGAACTTTCTGAGCGTTGGGATTTAGATTGGTGGAATATTAGCTTTAATGAGAAAGCTTATTCCAATGCATTAAGTTTAATCTACGAAACCTGGCCTGCGGAAAGCAAGGTTGGCCAGGAGTTGCTGCATTATGAGTTGATGAACTCTGCAAGCGATTTATCAGAGTTCAAAGAGTATTGTGATAAGTTCGGTTACTTTTCAACAGCGAGCAGTTTACCCAAAAATCCTTATTTGATGAAAAAGTTGGTTACTAGTGCCTTGGAGTTGAAATATATAACACCAGAGCAGTTGCTCGATAAACATTTCGATTATATTAAGAATAATTTAGCGCCTGATGAACAAGCTATCTACCAGCTTGAAGTTTTAGCGCATATCTTGGTAAGCACAAAAAATAACGACAAACTTCCGGAAATTGACGAAATCGGTTGGAAAAAATATAAGAAGGTAAAGTTTGCCAAGAGTTTTTATATTGGGCATTTGATTAAAAATGAAAACAAAATTCAATTTAATGATCCAGTATTGGAGGCAATGATTAACGACTTTCCTAAAGAACCTTACTTTAGAGTTCAGCAATACGCGATTGCGTTAAAGGCCAATAAGCAAACTAAAAAGCAGCTAGTAGCTCTGATTGATGCAGAATACTATGGTTTGCTTTCGAATCGAAATCAGTTTGCCCGTAGTTTAAATAGCTTTTATCACCGGTTAGCGACTCAGTATTGACTAATTGTTTGTATAAAAAAGCGAGTATTGAAAATGCGGTTATCCTAAAGTGTATTGTGTCGACAGCTAGATGAAATTCGATAATTAGATGAGCAGAAATTTATTATCCTAAGCAGCGTTCTATTTCTCTCTCTGTTGAAGGAGAGAGTTAACAAGTAATGTCTATTTTGGGGAGGTTTTTATCATTCCCGACTATTGTTGCAGGCTTTCCATTCCGTCTGTAAATTTTATTTATGAATAAGACGTTGCGAGCTGTTTGATTTTTTCCACCATTGCCTGCAATCCATTTCCGCGGGTTGGACTAAGGTGCTTAATGAGATCAAGTTGGCTGAAGTAATTTTGAATATCAAATTCAATAATTTGTTGTGATGATTTGTTGTTGTAGGCTGCCATCACGATAGCAAGTAATCCTCTGACAATAAGTGCGTCACTATCGACCTGAAAACTAAATTTATCGTTCTCGAATGTCGGCTCAATCCATACCAGACTCTGGCATCCGGGGACTAATCTTTCTTCGGTTTTTAAAGCATCGTCCATCGGTGGTAACGATTTGCCAAGGTCGATCATATATTTGTAGCGATCTTCCCATGAGTCAAAAAAACTTAGCGTATCAATAATGTCTTCTGGTGTCGTCATGTTGTCTAACTGCTTTCGTTTAACTTTATTTTATTTATCTTCAGGTATTGTGGCTAATTTGCGTAAGTATCTTGCTATGATGGCTGGTTGAAAACTAAAAAAACATTCCTGTTTCTAGCTTCGCTTCGTCACTCATCATATCGCGAGTCCAAGGTGGCTCAAATATCAACTCTACATCCACTTGAGCGACATTAGGAACTTTTGAAACGCGATACTTAATATCACTTACCAATACCGGACCCATTCCACAAGCTGGCGCAGTCAACGTCATCGAGATTTGAATAGACTTGTTTTGCTGGTCAATATCGACCGAATAAATCAAACCTAAATCTACCAGGTTAACCGGGATTTCTGGGTCGTAAATACTTTTCAGCGCTTGCCAAACTTGCTCTTCAATAATTTCATCAGAGGTTGGCTGTTCAAATTCGAGTTTCTCTTCTTTTAAGCCGAGGGCTGCTGCATCGGTTCCATCAACTCGTGCCATATTGCCGTTGACCGCAACGGTATAGTTTCCGCCTAAAGCTTGGGTTATTGTCACAAAGGTGTCTTTAGGAATAATGATTTTTGTGCCGGCCGGAACTAGCCGGGCGGGACAATCTTTAACGGCCACAACCATTCTTTTTTGCATAGTGTTACTGCTCCACGCTAAAACTCTCGCCACATCCACACAGAGCTGTTGCGTTAGGGTTGTTAAAATCGAGTCGAAAGTTAACGCCTTCCTGAATATAGTCGACGCAAGTTCCATTTATCAAAGGAATCACTTTGGGAGAAATAAACAATGTTAATTTTTCACCCAGTTGATAGTCGATAGCATCTTCAGCAATTTCGAAACAAAGTTCGAGCAAATATTTATAACCTGAACAGCCACTTTCTTTGACATTAAACTCAATGCCTTTGGCTTGCCGCTTTGCAACCTGATTACTTAAGTGCTTAATCGCTGTATCAGTAAAAGATACTGGCAAAGTGGTTTTAGGATTGTAAGTTGCAACTGTCATAATATTTACTTCCAGCTCTCTGCGTTTAATTCTCTATGTTTAAATCTTCGGAGTTAATACTTTTACCGAATGCTTTTATCTAATCCTACATTAGAAACTGCTTAGCTTTTTCCAATGCCTCAAATAGTTTGTCAACTTCCTGTTTTGTATTATAGAAACTGAATGAAGCTCTGATTGTTCCTTTCAAGTCTAGCGCATCCATTAATGGCATAGCGCAATGATGGCCGGTTCTTACCGCGATTCCTTGTTGGTCGAGTATCATGCCGACGTCTTGAGAATGACAACCTTCGATAATAAAACTTAGCACAGAGGTTTTGTTACAATCAGAGCCTATGATTTTCATTTCAGGAATAGATTGTGCCTTTTCTGTGGCGTAGTTAATTAAATCCATTTCGTATTCGGTCATGCCGTCTCGGTCGAATTGTTCAAGGTAATCAATGGCAGCTGCCATCGCGATTGAACCTTCGATGTTGGGCGTTCCTGCTTCAAACTTGTAGGGAAGTTTGTTAAAAGTTGTGCCGCTAAAACTGACTTTCTCAATCATTTCACCGCCGCCGTGCCAAGGTGGCATGGCATCAAGTAAATCTCGCTTACCATAGAGCACACCGATACCCGTGGGGGCAAACATTTTGTGTCCGGAAAAAGCGTAAAAGTCACAATCTAGTTGCTGGACATCAATGACTAAGTGAGGCGCTGCTTGCGCGCCGTCAATGAGTACTTTGGCGCCGACCTGATGCGCGGCTTTAATCATATCTTCGACAGGATTAATCACGCCGAGAGCATTAGAAATATGACCGACCGCTACTAGTTTGGTTTTGGCCGAAAGTAGCTGAGTAAAATGCTCGTAATCAAGTTCGCCATTGGTTTTGATATTAACTGGTAGCAAGCGAGCGCCAACAGATTCACAAAGTATTTGCCAGGGAACAATATTGGAGTGATGTTCTAATGTTGTGACGATTATTTCGTCGCCCGCACCAATATTTTCTCGCCCCCAAGTTTGCGCAACCAGATTAATTGATTCTGTTGTACCACGAGTCCAGATAATTTCTTCTCTTGAATTTGCGCGGATAAAATTTTGAACTTTGACGCGGGCATTTTCAAATAACTCAGTTGCCTTGTCGCTTAATGCGTGGGCGCCACGATGAACATTTGAATTAAAATGTTGGTAGTAGTTGTCGATAGCGTCAATAACCGTCTGAGGCTTTTGAGAGGTTGCGCCGTTATCGAGATAGATCAATGATTGATTATGAACTTTTTCATTGAGAATAGGGAAGTCGCTTCGAACTTCTTTTATATCAAACTTCCGCTTCGCGTTTGTTTGATTGTCTAAAGCAGTTATGTTGTTCATATTACTCAATTACTCATCATTTACTTGCTATTTTAAATACCGCTTTTTGTTCTTCGTCGGCGACTAGTCAATATGACTCATATACTCATCTAGCAAATTTGCCAGATAGGACTTAACGGGCTCAAGTTGAATATTATTCAGCAGCTCTTGTATGAAACCGATACTCAACATTTTTTTCGCTTGCCGCTGATTGATACCACGGGTTTGTAAATAATAAACCGCTTTTTCATCGAGCTTGGCAATCGTAGCGCCATGAGCGCATTTAACATCGTCTGCATAAATTTCTAATTCTGGCTTGGTATTAACTTCAGCCTGATTAGTCAATAACAGGTTTTTGTTATTAAGAAATGCGTCTGACTTTTGAGCATCCTGAAAAATGTGTATCTTTCCGTTAAAGGTTGCGCTTGCTTTATCTGCAATAATTCCTCTAAAGACTTCATTCGTATTGCAATGAGGAACGCGGTGTTCGATGTTAGTGTGATAATCGATTGTCTGCTCATTTGCTGGTAAATAAATACCTGTTAAATTACATTCCGCATTTTGACCTGCATGGATAACATCAATATCTGTGCGGTTGAGTTTACTTCCAACGCCTAAGTAAAAACTATTCAGCACCGCGTCTTTTCCAAGTAGGCTTTTAACCTGGCTTACCTGAGTCGCACTATCTTGTTCCAGATTGAGGCGATAATGATCAATGTGACTATTAGCGGCCAGATTGATCGATGTTTTTTGCAAAGCAAGCAGAGGAGGCTGATTACTTTTATCTGGTTGTGTTTCTTGCGCTGTTTGTGTAGATGTAGTGCTTTCAAAATGCTCAATCAAGGTCAAGCGACTGGATTCTCCTTGTTCAACAATAACTTTATTGTCAGATAAGCTCGCATTTTCAGACGTGCTTGAGAGATGACGTAAATAGATTGGAGTGCTGATGTCAGCGTTTCTTTCTACTTCGATCAAAATGCCCTTGTCACACATCGCATCGTTTAGATTAAGCAGTAAATTTTTACTATCAAAATCAGGATCCAGATGGGCTAAAATGGCGTCTTGTTGTGAGTCATCTGCATTTTGAATTGCAGTCAGTCTCAAACCTTCTGGAACATTTAGCGCATTTAAATCGCTAACCAGATAACCATCAATAAATGTCAATTCAATCGCAGACTCAATAGAGATTGATTGACTGGCGCTTACAACTGCTTCTATTTCATTTGGTTGGGGAGCCGGTGCTTTGACAAACGATTGGCCGGCTAAAAAAGCGGTATCGTTATACTTCCAGTGTTCTATTTTTCGCCCCGGCGTTTTGGCGCTTTTAAAATGTTGCAACGCCTGCTGTTTAATCGGAGCCAGCCATGATGGGCTTAACTCATTGTTAAACTGAGAAAGCTCAAGGGCATCACGATTAAGAAAATCTATTGCATAACTCATACTAATACACCATTTAATGTTAAAGCTGGTTAATCCAGCTGTAACCCTTTTCTTCTAGTTCGTGAGCGAGTTCTTTGCCACCTGATTTAATAATTTTTCCATCAGATAAAACATGGACATAGTCCGGAACGATATAGTCGAGCAATCTTTGATAATGAGTCACGACGATAAATGAGCGATCTGAATTTCGACAGGCATTAACGCCATCAGCTACCACTTGCAATGCATCGATATCAAGGCCAGAGTCGGTTTCATCTAAAATGCACAATTTCGGCTCGAGAAGCATCATTTGCATGATCTCGTTGCGCTTTTTTTCACCGCCAGAAAAACCTTCGTTAACACCTCGTTTTAAAAAGTCTTGATCAAGGTTGACGGCTTTACATTTTTCGCGTGCTAATTTCATAAAGGCTACTGCGTCGTAGGGCTCCTTTCCCTGATGTGCACGAGTCGCGTCAATGCTGGCTTTTAGAAACTCCATATTACTCACACCAGGAATTTCAACTGGATATTGAAAAGCGAGAAATAATCCTTCTTTTGCTCGTTCGTCAGCCTCTAATTCCAGAATGTTTTTCTCATCAAAAACGACTTCGCCATCAGTGACTTCATAGCCGTCTCTTCCTGATAGAACGTAACCAAAAGTACTTTTTCCTGAGCCGTTAGGCCCCATAATCGCGTGAACTTCACCTGGTTTCACTTCTAGTGAAAGTCCTTTAATAATGTTTTTATCTTCTACATTTGCGTGTAAGTTTTTTATTGATAACATCGATACTTTCTCAAATTAGATTGGCTTTAGACCAACAAAAATAATTCTATAGAATGTTAATGCCCAGAATTTTAGCCCAAGGAACTTTAACCCCAAGAACTTTAACCCACAGAACCTTCAAGGCTAACTTCTAACAACTTTCCTGCTTCAACAGCAAACTCCATTGGGAGCTCCTTAAAAACTTCTTTACAGAAACCGTTAACGATCATCGAAACTGCTTTTTCTGCGTCGATGCCCCGTTGCTGGCATAAAAATAGTTGATCTTCACTGACCTTAGAAGTTGTTGCTTCGTGTTCAACAATGGCGTTTGGATGCTTGCTTTCGATATAGGGAAAGGTGTGTGCGCCACAGCGATCTCCAATCAATAGTGAATCACACTGGGTATAATTTCTCGCGCCATCTGCACGTGGACTCATTCGGACTAATCCGCGGTACGCATTTTGGCTTTTTCCTGCAGAAATACCCTTTGAAACGATGGTTGATTTGGTGTTTTTACCCAAGTGAATCATCTTGGTGCCGGTATCCGCTTGTTGGAAATTTCGAGTGAGCGCAACTGAATAAAATTCACCGATACTATTGTCGCCACGAAGAACGACGGAAGGGTATTTCCAGGTAATTGCTGAGCCTGTTTCTACTTGCGTCCAGGAAATCTTGGCATTGTTGTGACAAACACCACGTTTGGTCACAAAGTTGTATATGCCGCCTTTACCTTCTTCATCACCGGGATACCAGTTTTGAACGGTCGAATATTTAATTTCTGCGTCACCTAACGCAACTAATTCAACGACAGCTGCGTGTAGTTGATTTTCATCACGCATCGGCGCGGTACAGCCTTCAAGGTAGCTGACATAACTTCCTTCGTCGGCAATAATTAGCGTTCTTTCGAATTGGCCTGTTTTGGCTTCATTAATTCTAAAATAGGTCGATAATTCCATCGGGCAGCGAACGCCTTTTGGAATGTAGACAAAAGAGCCATCGCTAAAAACGGCAGAATTTAACCCGGCAAAATAATTGTCTTTTTGTGGTACGACTGACCCTAAATATTTTTTTACCAGCTCAGGGTGTGAATGAACTGCTTCGGAAATTGGGCAGAAAATGACACCAGCTTCAGCCAGTTTTTCTTTAAATGTGGTTGCAACCGAAACCGAGTCAAATACAACGTCGACTGCGACGCCAGCAAGTATTTCCTGTTCGTGTAACGGGATACCTAATTTGTTGTATGTCTCAATGAGTTCAGGATCGACTTCGTCCAGGCTTTTTGGCGCATCGTCAATGCTCTTCGGTGCTGAGTAAAAAGAGACATCAGCAAGGTCTATTTTAGGGTAATTAAGGTGAGCCCATTCAGGCTCTTGCATCTTTTGAAAGCTTTCAAACGCTTTCAAACGCCATTCTAACAGCCATTGAGGTTCTTTCTTTTTGTTGGAAATAAACCGAATGACTTCTTCAGTTAAGCCGGGCGGTAATGTCTCTGATTCGATATCAGTAACAAACCCTGCTTCATATTCAGTTTTTACGTATTGGTCAATAACTTCCGCTTCTGACATTACAAATACTCTCTAATATTCAATTGCGCTGCTAATTTCTTAAAATCAAATAACGCTTAAACGTCGCCAAAACTAGTTGAGTGTAGTCAGCTCAATGTCTGGTTCTCTATTTCGTTTAGCCCGTTCCAGTGCTTGTTGCTCATTCTGTAGAATGAGTTCTCCCAGGGTAATATTGTCTAAAAAGGACTGAATTCTATCGCTAAGCGCCATCCACAGATTATGCGTAATACATTGGTTGCCTTCATGGCAATTGGCGCGACCTTCACAGCGTGAAGCGTCCATTGATTCGTTAACTGCATTAATGACACTGGCGACGCTAATTTCATCACAAGGGCGGCTTAGCTTATATCCGCCGCCAGGACCTCTGATACTTTGGACCAATTGTTCTCGTCTTAACTTGGAAAAAAGCTGCTCCAGATAAGATAAGGAAATAGCTTGTCTTTCCGAGATCTCGTTTAAATTAACCGGGTTATTCTTACTGTTAATGGCTAGATCAAGCATCGCAGTAACAGCATATCTACCTTTGGTTGTCAGTCGCATAAGCTACCTCTAAGCACCAGTGATTTTCGAGCTTTGCGCGATTAGCTCGCGTAGTCAGAAGCATATCACTATATAATTGGGGCGCATTGTCCAATAACCAAGTATTTTAGTCAAGTATTTTAGTCAACTTACTAGCGACAAAAACGAATAAGCTGATCTCGATCATCTTTTTCTGCGATGTCACTGGTTTAGAGTCTCTTTTTATTGATTTTTTTGATTAATCAATTGGAGCATCGACTTAAAAGCCTTCGGATTTGCTGCAAGAATTGAATCGCTTTGTGCGTAATTCGGATTGCCGGTTACATCGGCGACCATTCCGCCTGCTTCTTTTACTAACAAGATACCTGCTGCGGTATCCCATTCACTTAATCCAAACTCCCAGAAGCCATCAAATCGTCCTGCAGCGACGTAAGCGAGGTCGAGTGCGGCAGAACCTGCTCGGCGCATGTCTGAACAATGAGGGTAAAGCTTGTTGAAAATTGTCATATACTCGTCAAGCTTTTGCTTGTTTCTAAAGGGAAAACCCGTTGCGAGTAAACTATGCTCAAGCCCTTTGGTGTTGCTAACCCTGATACGTTTACCGTTAAACTGAGCACCGCGTCCTCTGACTGCAGTAAATAATTCTTCACGGATTGGGTCATAGACGACGCCGATTTCCGTTTTGCCTTTATAGTTGCAAGCAATTGAAATTGCCCAGTGCGGTACTTTGCGGATAAAGTTGGTGGTTCCATCAATTGGATCAATTATCCATTGATAGTCGCTTTCGCCGGTTGAGCCGCTTTCTTCTCCAAGAAATGCGTGATCTGCATAAGAATGGGAAATGGTGTCAATAATCAGCCGCTCAGCCGCCTGATCGACATTGGTCACATAATCATGTTGAGACTTACTTTGTACCGAACGAATTTTGTCTGACTCGCGGATTATAAAGTCGCCTGCCTTACGGGCTGCGCGCACTGCAATAGTTAAAAAAGCTTGCATGATTAGAGATCCTAAATTGTTTAATAGCGGGGTAGCGCTCTCAATTTTGCCGATAAATTCGGCGAGAGACTACGCGGGCGCAAGTATATCGTAAAAGATACGGTGATAAAACTCCCACGCCGGAAATTCGATGATTTGAAAAACAACTTGTTGAAGTGGTATTAACCTGGATCAAGTTTACAGTGGATGGAGCTGACGATAAGGCAAAGATTAGTGTATGCTTGCGTTCAAATTTAACGCATTTGTTGGTCTATCTGATCGCGGTCTGGCGAAGAGTGATGAGCTTTCCTGAATTGTATGACCGAACGATCTAATTTACCCAATAACCTCAATCGCCGAGATATCCTGTTATACCAACCGGCGTTTCTAGAATGGATATCTCTGTAGAAATGTTCAAATAAGTAGGAGTTGTAAAGTGACTAAACTTAATATTGCGGTATTAACGGTTTCTGATACTCGAAATGTCGAAACTGACACTTCAGGGGATTGCCTGGTCAATGGACTTGAGCTGGATGGTCATAATCTTGCGGATCGAAAAATTGTTAAGGACGATATTTATCAAATACGCGCAGTTATTTCTCAGTGGATTGCTGATGCCTCGGTTAATGTGGTTGTCGTGACCGGAGGCACTGGGTTTTACGGTCGAGATTCAACACCCGAAGCAGTAACGCCTTTATTTGACAAAAATATGGAAGGATTTGGAGAATTGTTCAGGCAGGTTTCTTATGAAGAAATAGGATCCTCTACGATTCAGAGCCGGGCTATCGGCGGTTTCGCTAACAACACAGTGATTTTCTGTGTGCCTGGCTCTACAGGTGCTTGTCGTACCGCGTGGGATAAAATTATCAGACAGCAGCTTGACGCCGACTTTAAGCCTTGCAACTTTGTGAAACTAATAACAACGGGTGTTCATTAGCATTCGAGCGATTTAGTATTAGAGTAATACCATCGCGGGATTCTGAGAAAACGATAATAAAAAGTGGGAACGATAAAATGACTAAAAAAAATATTGCCTTGTTATTCCTGTTAAGTATGGGCTTTTTATCTTTGGCCTCTTATGCAGAAGCCGGCGCTAATGGAAAGGCATTGCACCAGTTGTTTGCGAAAGACTGGCAAGCCAGGTTAGAGCGAAATCCTATGTTGGCTACTCGAATGGGCGTGACGAATTCGGCCCATTTGTTGTTTGACGCCTCAGAGTCTGCCTACCAGGACTGGGCGCGAAAAACCCAAAGCTTTATTAATGAGTTGAAAAAAATTGAATTCCAGAAACTATCGAAAGATGACCAAATCAATTATCAAATATTTCATCAACAGTTGAAACGCCGGCTTTCTGAAATTCAATTTAAGTCGTATCAGATTCCATTTTTCTCGGATTCCGGGTTTCATACTCAGATGATGCGGTTGAATACTGAAGTTCCGCTGAAAACGGCGAAAGACTATGAGAACTATATCGCCAGACTTAATGGTATACCCAGGTATTTTAAACAGAATACCGATAATATGAAAAATGGTTTGGCGCGCGGCTTTTCGATGCCTGCGGTGGTAATGATCGGCTTTTCTGATGTGATCAAAAAAGCGTATAGCGGCGGCGTCGCTCAGAGCCCATTGTGGCAGCCATTTAACAAAATGCCTGATTCAATTTCTGCGCAAGATCAAAAACGGCTAAAACTGGCAGGGGAGAAAGCGCTCCAAAATGCGGTTCTACCTGCTTTTCAGCGGCTATTTCGTTTTTTTGAAGAAACCTACATTCCAAAAACCAAGCAATCACTGGGCGCTTATGAATTTCCAGATGGAAAAGCCTATTACGCGGCGCAAATTGCCCATTACACAACGCTCGATTTGTCCGCAGAAGAAATCCATAACATTGGACTGAAAGAAGTTGCTCGAATTCGCGCAGAAATGGAAGAAGTTATTAAGGAGACTGGGTTTAAAGGTGATTTCAGAGCGTTTTTAAAACATTTAAGACAGTCACCGGAGTTTTACGCAAAAACGCCGCAAGATTTGATTAAAGAGGCTTCCTATATTTCAAAAAAGATGGACGGCAAATTACCCAGTCTGTTCACTCGTTTACCACGACAACCCTATACCGTAGAACCTGTGCCTGATGCGATCGCACCCAAATATACGACAGGACGCTATTTGTCCGCGCCGCTTGATAGTGAGCGCCCTGGCGTTTACTGGGTTAATACTTATGCGCTGAATAAACGACCTTTGTATGTGCTGGAGGCGCTAACGCTTCACGAAGCAGTTCCCGGTCATCACTTGCAAAATGCGCTCAATCAGGAGCTGGAAAATTTACCAAATTTCAGACGATACTCTTATATCTCGGCCTTTGGTGAAGGTTGGGGACTTTACAGTGAACGTCTTGGCCTGGAAGTTGGTTTTTACCAGGATCCCTACAGTAACTTCGGTCGATTAACCTATGAAATGTGGCGAGCGGCCAGATTAGTGATTGATACGGGCATTCATTCAAAAGGGTGGACCCGAGAGCAAGCTATTGAATTATTGGAAAATAACTCGGCTTTATCGACTCATAATATCAGGACAGAAGTTGATCGTTATATCAGTTGGCCTGGACAAGCTTTGTCTTACAAGTTAGGCGAAATTAAAATCCGCGAATTAAGGGCGAAGGCTGAAAAGGCGCTAGAAGGGAAGTTTGATATTCGCTTGTTTCACGATGAAATCCTTAAAAATGGTTCCATTCCGCTAGCGGTGCTTGAATCACAGATAGATGATTTTATTTCGCGCCAATTAAAAAAGTGATAGCAAAGGCGGGCGCTGCGAGCGCTCGTTAA
Source organism: Aliikangiella coralliicola (assembly GCF_007004725.1). Classification (GTDB taxonomy): domain Bacteria; phylum Pseudomonadota; class Gammaproteobacteria; order Enterobacterales; family Kangiellaceae; genus Aliikangiella; species Aliikangiella coralliicola. The sequence continues at coordinate 61,786 of NZ_ML660164.1, forward strand.
AGCGTTTTCAATGAAAAAATTATCCCGAATTCAGGTTAAGCTGTATTCGCCTGTTAGCTTAAAACTAATCCATAAGTGCTTTAATGATAATCGTTAATCAGGGACAGTTGTATTAGTAAAAACGAGCATTGGTAGAAATAGGGTATTAGTAAGAATAGAACGGATTTAGAAGCGCTGAAAAGATAAGAAAAGCGTGGCTGATTTACCACGCTTAAATTTGGGGCTACTGGATACTATTTTGATCTACTGGATATTGAGAAATGAGAACCAACTGTTTGCGTTGCCAAACAGCTTCTCGTGAAGTTCTTCAGCATTAATGTCAACGCTGGTACTCCGTAGGCTTTTGTCTATTTGTACTGGGATACCGTACTCATCAGTTGGATCTTTGGCCAGATTAAGGACTTTAGGCTTTTCCAGATTCATATTCATATTGTCTTTAACCAGCGCAACTCTTGGTCTTAAGCGAGATTTTTCTGGTTGCTCAACCACTACACCAATAGAATTATCCGTCAGTTTTACCAAACTTCCAGTCGGATAAATACCGATTGCCTGTATAAATTGTTCGATCAATTCTGCCTGAAACAGACTGCCGCGTAATGAATATAGGTGTGAGATTGCTTCGACTGGCGTTAGTGCTTCACGGGAAGATTGGGGGTTAATCAATTGTTCGTAATAATCCGCTAATCCGGCCACTCGTGCTAGAAACGGAATACGATTTCCAACTAATTTACGCGGATAACCCGTGCCGTTATTTCTTTCGCAATAAGCCGACAAGATATAATTTACCTGGTGACTGGATGAGAACATTTTTTCAGTTTCTTCCATCGTCAGGCTAATATGTTCTTGGTATTGCTGAAGTTCTTCGCTAGATTCGTGGCTGTATAATAGTTCTTTCGGAAGCTTACACTTACCGATTGGCGCTAGCAGTAACGCGGTACCGATATCTCTTAAATCATGACGAGATAGTCCAAGGTGACGAGCGAAAATAATTCCCCAGATAGCGCTTCTGATCGCCTGTTGATAAAGTGCTTCATTGTCAGCGCTGATGCGGCATAACCAGGCGAGAGCATTGGGGTTGTTAACGATACTCTTTACCATTTGGTTAGAAGCTGAACGAACTTCATTGATATTGACATAGCCATTTTGCATCATGCATCGATACAGTGCAGACATTTGCGCTGTCACTTGTTGATACATCTGCGCAGCGGCTCTCACTTCTTTTTTTAACTTGGTTGTAATCAGATAGTTTTCAATGCGAGGTTTAAACCTTGCTTTTTCATTGATCAACCGAACCGTTTTTGCATCGAGTTCATCAACTGCATCTTCAACATTTTTAGGGGTTAAAAATAACCGTGACTTAACGTCAACTTTGCTTAAAAATCGATCAACGTAAACTTTATTACAATAGTGGGCGAGCAGATCGAGTTCTTCCTGCTTGCTAATATGAAATCCCTGGATTGGGAAAGGTGTCTGCACCCATGGTACATCCAAACGAGAGACGTACATGCCTATCTCGAGATTTTGTACTGGAATTTCTTGGGTTGTTAGATGCATTACCGGGGGCCTCTGCTAACTCTGTCGATTTGTCCCGAACAACAAATACATTCCTTTAGGTAAAGTACATCATAGCCAAATCTTTCCTTGAATAGGCGGAACCGCTTCACATTATTGGGAACTAATTTTAATAGTAGACTAATAATGATTGATTATTCTCTACTTGAGATGTATTTATTGCATATTGGGAATTTTACAATCTCTGATATTCTAGCCTGATTTTAACAAGTTATTCTCATTGAAAATGCGAAAAACTATAAATATTTCAATAAGGTAATAACATTTATTTTAGTTGTCAATAGTAAATATTTTGGATTTTGTCGCTGTATTTTCCAATTCTTTGGTCTTTTATTGATTGGTAAAAAAATCACCTGTTAAATGATAGTTACCGGGTCCATTTTGTTTAAAAAATCTCGCCAGGTTATTTTTACCAATGATCTGTGTATATTTTTATTTATTGGCGACGATTATAGCTCTTTTCGGCGCTGAGTAACCTTCGATGGTTTTGTTAATATTTTCCGGGTCCAGGTAATTTTCCAGTGAGTGAAAATGCATCCATTCTGTTGATCGTTGTTCCTCAAGGCTTGTCTGATTGATATCCACGGTTCTAATATTATTGAATCCACACTTTGCCAGCCATAATTCCAATGCACGTGCTGAAGGAATAAACCAGACGTTTCTCATTTGGGCATAGCGCCCCTTTGGCAGCAATACCTGGTTTTCATCTCCATCAATCACCAGCGTTTCCAACACCAGCTCGCCTTTACGACCCAGCAGATTTTTCAGCTCCATTAAGTGATTGATTGGTGATTTCCGATGATACAGAACACCCATCGAAAATACGGTATCAAATCCTTTATTTTCCATATCTTGCGGCATATCCTCGATACCAAGGGGAAGCAGGTGCACAGGGGATTGTCCCAAATACTTTTTCATCACTGAAAACTGCGCCAGAAACTTCTGTGACGGGTCAATGCCTAGCACCAATTTGGCTCCTTCGCCAAGCATTCGCCAGCAGTGATAGCCGTTGCCGCATCCGACATCTAGAATGGTACGATTTTTTAGCGAGCTAATGCTAGGAAGTAATCGGTCCCACTTCCAATCTGAACGCCATTCCGTGTCGATATCTATGCCGAATAGGTTAAAAGGGCCTTTACGCCATGGATGTAGAGTTTTTAACTGGTCAATTAGCTGCGTTACTTGATTATCAGAGAGTTGCGAACTTAAATCGGCGGCTGAGCCGATATTCACCCCATCTTTGAGATCTATGTGTGAAGCATCCACCGCGGGAAGGCTATCCAATAATTGTTGCCACTGTGCTAATTCGCCATGAGTATAATTAGCGAATTTATTGCTGACGGCATCAATCAAAAAGCCCCCCAGGTGACTTATTGGCGTGTGTTGTAAATCATTTTTCAGTTGTTGGAAGTCAATCATTGGATGTCACTGATGCGCTTATTTGATGGCAATGATGGATACAAAGTTATAATTTTGCATCCAGCAACTAACACTGCTGAAGCCGGCGGACTTTAGACGGTTAATATGATGTTCGAGAGTTTCCGGCAATAATACGTTTTCCAGCGCATTGCGTTTTTGGCTGATTTCTAAATCACTGTAGCCGTTTTCTTTTTTAAATTGATGATGAAGTTCAATGAGCAAATCGTCGATATTATCATCGCTGAAGCTGACTTTTTCCGAGAGTAGAAGCAAACCGCCAGAATTTAACCCCTGATAGATGTTTTCCAGCAGATTGAGTCTTTCCTCTTTCGCAATAAATTGTAAAGTAAAGTTCAGAGCGACCATAGAAGCGTTTTGAATCGAAATCTTTTGCACGTCACCCAACTGCAATTCAATCGGTGTTTTGTGTTTGAAAGCATCAATGTGATGACGACAGCGTTCTAACATTGCAGAAGAATTATCAACCGCAATGATTTTAGCGCCTGTCTTTTCAATTCCAGCGCTCATGGCTAAGCTGGCTGCTCCCAGAGAACATCCAAGATCGTAGCAGTTGCTATTTGAGGTTACAAAGCGACCGGCAAATTTGGAAATATTATTAATAATTTCTGTATAGCCTGGTACTGAGCGTTTAATCATATCAGGAAACACTTCAGCGACACTTTCATCAAAACTAAACGGGAGAGCCGCTTTCGGTTTAGCGAAAAGATTATCGGTTTTATCACTCATAGTTATAAAAAATCATTTATATTAGAATTAATAGCAATCTGTTGTTTTCCTTCGTCGTGGCTAAAAATAAATCCTTCTTTATCGCCAACCAAAATACTCTCGTTGCTTGAAACGGCCAGCGCAGTGCCTTCGGGTAAACCGATGACTTTTTGGTTTGGATTGACCGTCAGATATTCGCTGATCCTCTGTTGTCGAGTCTCTCCATTGTGACCGGGTGGGTTCCCATCGAGGTAATGTGGGTTGATTTGATAAGTGACCAGTGACAAGGCTTTAAAGCTTGGCGGCTCAACAATTGGCATATCGTTAGTCGTACAGATCGTCGGTGCTGCAATGTTAGAGCCGGCACTCCAGCCGATGTAGGGAGTACCTTCTCGAACTTTTTCACCAATGAGTGAAATCAAGTCGTTTTCGTATAAGCTATTCAACAGGCAAAAAGTATTCCCACCGCCTACAACAATGGCATTGGCTTCGCGGACTGCTGTTTTGGCATCGTCGTGTTGATGAATAGAAGAAAGCTCAAGCCCTGACAGTGCAAATGCTTTTGATACGAGTTGCTCATATTCATCAAACCCAACAGAAATGCCCGCGTAGGGTATAAAAAGAATCTTGTTGTTAACGTCCGACTGATTTAGATGTTGCTGAATCATCGGAAGAGCGTGTTCGAGATAACCTGTATTTCCAGCTCGCGAACTACTCAAAAGTAGTAAATTCATCAAAGTGCCCTGGTCAATTAGAGTGGCGCTATTTTAACTGCTAAACCCAGGTACAGGCAAAGCCTGATTGACGGCTTTTAGTTTGTTGGTTTGTATCAGGTTGGAAAAGCAAGGTTGAGTGGTTCAGGGTTTATTGACTTGAATAACACATGACTTGAATAACACACAACAAAAATACACAGCCGGTCATCGTCTAACTGGCTGTGTGAATGGCAGTCAAGCTCGATAAAGCTTGCGTCGTTTATCCTAGGCTTTTAGTCGGCGTTATTTTTGTAAGCCGAGTAGCGTATTTTCAATAGCGTTTTCGATGAGTTTTTCTCGGTTTTGCCAATCGACCGTTGGCAAACTATAAAAAGCACCATAAATGCCATAAACCGAAAGGCCGATAATTTGAGAAACGATCAACATATCGTTGATTCTGAAAACGCCTTCATTGATGCATCTTTCTACTGAATGGTGCATCAAATCAATATATTGACGCGTGCCGTGCGATGCATAAACGTCAAAGTTTTCTGAGTTGTCTACTTTATGATCCTGAGTTGCAATACCCAGCTGATAACTTTTCGGGTTTTCAAGCCAGTATCTGACGTTTCTGTTCATCAAGTATCGAATGATATCCAAAGGCGCTCTTGCCAAAACTTCTTCTGACGGTTTGCAAAAGTTCCATAGATCTTCGGAAATATCATCCCAGAAATGTCTTAAAATGGCCTTTTTATTTTCGAAATAGTAGTAGATTTTAGTTGGTGCAAATCCAGCTTGTGCTGCGATTTTGCGCATGCTGGTACTTTCATAGCCTTCATTCACAAACAATTCTCGAGCAATTTCAATGATATTACTTCTTATTTCTTGCTTTTGAGTTTCAGAAAGCGATGGTCTTCCAGGTTTACGTTTTGTTGTTGCCACGATGCGACAGCTCCCCACTTGTTATTATTATTTAAAATAGGCAAAAGCCCCTCCACTTCACGCCGATTATAGAACAAAGTGGCGATAGATCTAGGTGTAAATATGACACACTTTTATCAAACGACATTTTTGCTGGCGAAATAATTGCATTCGCAATATTTAAATAGATCGGTTTTAAAAATTTTTAGTTTGTTGTATGCAATAATTATTTCAACAAATATCTCTTAACGAGAAAAGGTTAACTTAATATATAAATCAATCATCTGCGTTTTAGTATTAATGTTATTTAATAGAAAGCTGTCGTAACTTTACCGAATGAATAACTTTCTTTGTTGCATTTCACTATAATTGGGCGTAGATTTTCAGTTGCTATGTAGATTTTAATTTCATTTTAAGATTCTAAAAATACTCCGAAACATTTGCGTAAATGGCTGAGATAAAGGGGGATGTGGTGCGCGATAAAAAGCAACTCAAGGAGGCAGATAACTTAGCTTCCGAGAGCGGCGCACATTATCATTCTGCTCAGGAAACTATTACCTCAGTTTTAATTGTTGACAAGCAAGCGCAATCATATGATGCCATCATTAAAGTTCTTAAGCCCTTAGGCTATCAAATCAAATGTGTGGATTCTCGCGAAGAACTATTCAATAAACTGAAACGCATTCAGTTGTGCACGGTTGTATTGACAGAGTCATTTGTTCTTAACGCTGCCAAAAAAAATACAAAATCATTTTTTCAAAAAAAAATAAATGAGTTGGTTGGCGAAATAAAATCGGCTTTTCCAACAGTCAATATTATTTTTGCTGCAAATCAGAATGATAAAGCTTTAACTGTTGATGCTTTAAACGCGGGAGTTGATGATTGTCTTATTCGTGATAACGAGTCTCATCGATTTAGTAGCCAACTAACCGAAAGCCTGAATAAAATCAGGCAACGTAAAGTTTTTTTGAGCCGTCGAAGAGTGTCGCTGGATTCTCTCAACCAAATGCCTGTTGAAAGACGAGCTTCCACAAAAACAAAACCGCAAAATGAAAGTTTATATTGGCTTGATGCGATACCTGGCTGTGCAATGATCGTGACGCCAGAACTAAAAATGCTAGGCGTTAATACCCGTTGTGAAAAACTACTCGGTTATTTACCGAACGAACTAAACGGTTATTCATTAACAAAGTTGTTACCGCAAAAGCTTTTTGCGGAGCTGACAGCAAGGGTAAATAGTAGCACTAATTTTCCACGGGATATCCAAGGTAATACCGTGACTGAGTTAGTTGCCATAAAAGCGGATGGCGTTGGGATCCCTGTGCGTTGCCTGATCAAAAAAGTCGAGCTAGAAGAAAAGGCACGATATATTCTGAATATTGAAGATATCAGTCAGAGTATGAGTACTAAAGCCGATCAAGTTTACCTCGATAATTGGCAACAACTTGTCGGGGATTATTCACGAAAGCTGATCACTTTACCAGTCAATCAATTTCAAGGCGTTGTTGAAAGACTTTTGGTTGACGGAGCCAAACTAATTGCTTGTCAGAGAGTCACGCTTTACCAGATAAACGAAAAGCGTGATAGAGCTCAATTAATTTTCGAGTGGACTGAGAATAACAGCCAGTCACTTAAAACCTATTCTGAGCGGATCGATTTTTCTTTAAAAATGCTGGAGGTCAACCAGCTACTTGAAGGAAAAAAACAAATACTATTTCCAATGGATAATGTCGAAAAAACTCAACTTGATTTATGTTTAGGTCTGTCAGAGCACCTGGCCCAGGTAAATAGCTATTCCAGTTATTTGATACCCATGCTCAACCAGGAAGAGGTTTTCGCCTGGATTGGTTTTGATTTTCAATATCCGAGCAGGTGTTGGCAACAAGGTGAAATTGACCGGCTTGATAACCTGGCCGATTTGATTAATCGAGCGTTGTTAAGGAAAAAGTATGAAGAACTGCGCAGATTAACACATATTAAGTTAATTGAAACTCATGGCCGACTAAGTAAACAGGCTTGTCTTGATGGTTTGACTAAATTGGCCAACCGAAGATATTTTGACCGTATTCTCGAAGCGGAAATCAGGCGAGCGACAAGAGATAAAAGTTGTTTGTCTGTCTTGTTTTGTGATGTTGATTATTTTAAAAATTACAATGATCACTATGGACATATCGCCGGTGATATCTGCTTGAAAACAATTTCAAGAAATTTCGAAGAAAGCTTTAAGAGAGCAGGGGATTTTGTCGCTCGATACGGCGGCGAAGAGTTTGCAGTCATTTTACCTGGGTTAGATTGTCAGAATGCTTTTAATGCCGCAGACAATATGCGTAAAAGATTATCAGACTTGTCGATACCACATGAAAATTCACCGTTAAAAAAAATTACCATCAGTGTCGGACTAACCTGCATGAAAGCGCCGACAGTCGATCAGCAGGAGTTGATTTTACGCCGCGCAGACAAAGCTTTGTACCGAGCAAAAGAGAAAGGTCGTAACCGAGTCTTTGTCTATGACAGACTAAGAGCGAGCAAGTAATCTTACGATAATCTCGGTGTTAGTCGTTAATATTAGTCTGCAATATTTTCAAACCAATTATCACTAAATCCGATACCGGGCGGAAAAATGTTGTGGTATTCTTGCCCACTTATCAATTTTCCATGCAGTAAAAAGGTAGTAGCTCCACACAGATTTCATATTGATTGGACTGTGTTAAGCAGGGCGAGTCCATGAAGTTTTCAGGATTAGCCGTTAATACCAATAGCAGTTAAGACGAACACCATGACAAAATTAAAAGACTCAAGTATTTTTTGGGCGCTCATTATTACATTCCTTTTACTGTCGCTCATGCTCTGGAAGCATCAGTGGCAAGCGCCAAAACCCGCTAAGGCAGTTAAGGTTTCTGAAACTTTGCCCGACTTTGCGAAATATGCATCGATTAAAGAAAAAAAAGCGGCTTTTTTCGCCTACATCAGGCCGCTAGTTCAGCAACAAAACAGAAAGATAAAGTATGATCAGGCTTTTTTAGAGAAAATTGCTGAGGATTTACAGACTGCTACCCACCATCAAACCGCCAGTCTGCGAAAGCTGAAAAAATTGGCTAAAGTTTACCATCTGGAGTTTTCAGACGTTGAGCAGGTTATTGATGAATTACGATTGCGGATAGAACCTGTTCCTGATGCATTGGTGCTTGTTCAGGCTGCAAATGAATCGGCCTGGGGCACTTCGCGTTTTGCCCGAGAAGCTAACAATCTATTCGGCCAATGGTGTTATAAGCCAGGCTGTGGTGTGGTACCCAATGGTCGAAAGAAGGGCGCCAAGCACCAGGTCAGGTTATTTGATTCGCCAAAACTATCTGTGGCCAGCTATATGAAAAACCTCAACTCCCATGCGGCTTATCAAGAATTCCGCCAATTACGCCACCGGCTGAAATCATCGGGTCAAAGAGTGACTGCAATTCGGCTCGCGCCCACGTTGGAGCGTTATTCGGAGCGGGGCACCGAATATGTAGAAGAGCTAATCACGATGATTAAGCAGAATCGACTGGAGTAATGACCAGTTGCTCATCCTGTTAAAATTTACCTTATGGTTGCCAAGCGATTGAGCGAGGCTTGATCCAGATCATTTTGCCCGATTGTCAAGGGTGTATCTTTACCAAAGATGCTAAAAATAGATAAGCATTCCCGCATGAGTGAAGACTTTAATACCGGCGGAAATATGATATCGAGTTAAATGGCTGCTTTGGAGATGACTTTGGATGCCGTAAAATTAGAATGGGATGAGGAAATCCTCAAAAAGTATAATACTTCCGGTCCACGGTATACGTCCTATCCAACTGCGTTGGAGTTTTCTGAAGACTATCAGCTAGAAGACTATCTGGTTTGTCTTAATAATATTTCTGAAGATAAATCGCTTTCTCTTTACATCCATATACCTTTTTGTCAGAACATTTGTTATTACTGCGCCTGTAACAAGGTGATTACTAAAGATCGTAGTAAATCAGATCGTTATGTTGAGTATTTAATTAAGGAAATTCAGCTAGTTGCGGCGCAGTCAAAGGCTAAGACATTACGACAGGTTCATTGGGGAGGTGGAACGCCGACTTATTTGACGATGCAGCAAATTAGCGCTGTTATGGCGGCAATTCGGGAGAATTTTGAGCTGCCAGACACCAAAGCTCTCGTTGGACCATCGGCTGAAGTATCCATTGAAGTCGACCCAAGAGCATTGGCATTAGAAGATATCAAAACACTTGCAGAACTTGGTTTTAACCGGATGAGCTTTGGGGTGCAAGATTTTGACCCTAAAGTACAACAGGCAATTAATCGCGCCCAGCCATTTGAAATGACCCGGGAAATGGTCGATGAGGCGCGCAACCAGGGATTTAAGTCGATTAACATTGATCTTATTTACGGATTACCTCATCAAACAACGGAGACATTTCAGCCGACGCTCGAAAAGATTATTGAAATTTCACCAGATAGAATTTCGTTATTTAACTATGCCCATTTGCCGCACCGGTTTAAACCGCAACGACGAATTAACCGCGATGATCTGCCGTCTCCAACTGAAAAGCTGGCCATTTTGGAATACTCCATTAACACATTACAGCAAGCAGGTTATCTGTATATCGGAATGGACCATTTTGCTAAGCCTGACGATGAGTTGGCCATTGCGCAGCAAAATGCTTGTTTGCATCGGAATTTCCAGGGGTATACCACCCATGAAGAATATGAATTAATCGGTGTCGGTGTTTCGTCAATTGGCTCATTAGGCGGCCAGTATCATCAGAATGTGCGTGATTTAGATTCTTACTACATGGCACTTGATAAAGATGAATTGCCCAGCTGGCGCGGGGTTGGAATGTCAGTTGACGACAAAATTCGTAAAACGGTTATTTTTGAACTGATCTGTCACTTTGAAGTGTTTAAACAAGCAATAGAAGAGAGTTTTGATTTAGAGTTTGACCGGTATTTCGAAAATGAGTTGAAATTACTCAGGCCTTTTATCAACGACGGACTATTAGTCATTAATGATGAGTCAATTAAAGTGACCAACAAAGGTCGACTATTAATTCGCAATATATGCATGATGTTTGATGCGTACTTAAATGAACTGCAGGTTTTGCAAAGTTATTCGAAGGTGATTTAGATTATTTAATAAATATTAGAAGTCGAGATACCGATAAAGGATATCGACGAATGTCAGTTGATTGACCAAGGATCGCATCAGCACGATGTGAGCCTCTGGTTGGTATTTCTCTGCAATAAATGATTGTGTCGAGATTTAGCTAAGTTATTGATCATTTTATTCAAATGCACGCACTTTACGCTCCCGTTTTAATGAAAATAGGGTATAATTTACCTGTTTGAAACAAACGGGAATCGAATTAAATTGTCTAGTAACAGCTCCTTACGTAGTGAAATCAAGTGCCAAACTTGTAGCATTAGACGCTTATGCTTACCTGTCATGCTGGCCGATTCTGAAATTGAACATTTGGATAACATTGTTCAACGAAAAAAAGTGCTCAAAAAAAATGAGTTTTTATTTCACGCCGGCGATCAATTTGATTCCATTCATGCGATTCGTTCAGGTAGTCTGAAAACTTATACTATCAGCACCGATGGTACTGAGCAGATTACCGGCTTTCACTTACCAGGTGAGATCGTTGGTTTAAATGCAATAAGCAGCACGCAATACCCAAGCTTTGCAAAAGCACTAGAAACGTCGATGGTTTGTACCATTCCATTCGATAAGCTCGAATCTCTTTCTAGAGATATTCCTGGGTTGCAGAAACAGATTTTTAAAGTAATGAGCGGTGAAATTCGCGAAGAGCAAGAGCTAATGATGCTGCTCAACAAAAAGAACGCGGATGAGCGATTTGCAGCATTTATTATGAATTTGTCTGCTCGATTTAAAAGACGGGGACTATCAGACAAAGAGTTTCAATTAACCATGACTCGTGGTGATATCGGAAATTATTTGGGATTGGCCGTTGAAACCGTTAGTCGTTTAGTAACCCGGTTGCAAAAGCAAGAATTAATTGCCATTCAAGATCGATATATTCAAATCGTCAATCAAGTTGGTTTAAGTCAGCTGGCCGGGACTGCCTGTCACATATAGTAAACATACGTATTGCTCGGTTAAAGTAATGTTCGGTTAAAATAATGCTCGGTTAGAATAATTGACACCGAGATCTGCGTTTTATTAATTTACTGCTCAAGTTTAAAAGCACAATAGTTGTCATTGTGCTTTTTTGCTGTCATATTTTGTTGACTTCATATGGTTTTTATTAATGCTGATAGGCGCTGAAGAAATTACTGGATTAATACTTGCCGGCGGGCAAGGACGTCGCGTTGACGAAAATGACAAAGGAATGTTGCACTATAAAAATAAACCAATGATTGCCTATCAAGTTGACTGGATGTGCCGACAAGTCGACCAGGTAATGATTTCTGCAAATCGAAATCTTAGTGATTATTTATCTTATGGTTTTCCTGTATTAATTGACGCGGTCGCAAATTTCCCGGGGCCGTTAGCCGGAATAATGAAAGGTCTTGAACAAAGCTCAACGGAATGGGTTTTTGTACACCCCGTTGATATGCCTTTAATGCCAGAAGATACAATCCACCAACTGTGCGCCTCTATCGCCCAGAAAAAATCAGCTTACTATCTCAAATCTTCGGAGCGCTCCCATTTTTTATCGTTGTTAATTTCGAAAAGTACTTGCCAGGATTTAGTTCACTTTTTAGGTCGTGGGGAGAGAAGAGTTAGAGACTTTCTAAAAATAATCGATGCGCAACCGGTCAACCCCGGCATCAGCGAAAAATGTTTCGCTAATTTCAACTATCTTGCAGACTACAGCAATTAACTACCAGACCTGATTAGTCGGGTCATCAAAGATGGTCATCAAAGCTGGCTACGCTTACTTTTCTTCAAATCAATTTCCAGATAAACCGCTGGAGACAGAGTTTCTGAGTTCGATTCTCTGATGAGAATACCTTGTTTGCTGGGCCTGTCTTCGAGTTCGTCTTTCAAGTCGGCTCGATTGATATGTAACGCCATTAAGTTGGTGTCGCTAACATAGTCAAAATAACTTTCGTTATCGCACGTTTCTACTGCATAACCCATTTTTTGGTGGGGTGAAAGTGCGACTTCATCTTGTAGTTTTTGATGTGATAATAATTGCTGTGCTTCCGCACGAGAAACTCGGTATTTAATTGTCTGGTTTTGAATTCTGATATACATCGCACTTGTTCCGAAGAAAGACTATCGTTTTTCGTTTAAAAGGGTTATTGCCAATAAAGCATCGTCGGGTAAAAGTCGATGATGTCACCTTTTTCAATCGTTTCTTTATTTTCAGGCGCGACAGCCCAACCATTGGCTTGGGTGAGCGGCTTTATTTTAAATGACTCTTGACCTTCTAAAATAGTTGTTTCTAATTTAGTTGAGTTGATGTTGACTGCAGCCTTTAAAATGACACGAAAGCCAACTTTTTTATTCATACCGTTTTGTACAACCGCAGTTAACGGTTTTTCTTGTGGTAACCCAAGAATATTTCGAAGCAAGCTAGAAACAAAAAACCTTAGCCCTATTGCAGAAGAAATTGGGTTGCCTGGTAAGCCAAAATAATAACTGCCGTTTGGAAATTTTGCGAACAGGATCGGTTTACCGGGGCGAATTTTGGACTTATGAAAAATAATCTCGCCGCCGAGCTTTTTGATTGTCTGCGGAATAAAGTCAAAATCTCCCATAGAAACCGCACCGCTACTAATTATAATTTCCGTTCCTTTGTTCAGTTCCTGCTGTAAATCGGTGACGAATTTTTCGACTTCGTCAAAGTTCGTACCTGCGTCATGCACTTCAACGGGCAAGTCTTTAAACCATTCAAAGATGAATGGTTTGTTAGAATTTCGAATTTGCCCCGGTTTTAAACTTTGGTTCGGATCGTCAACGAGTTCTTTTCCCGTTGAAAATACTGACACATTAACTTTTTTGAAAACTTTAACTTTGGCAATTCCCAATGCGGCGAATGCCATCACAGTATTAGCGTTGATAATTGTTCCCCACGATGTAATCGCTTCGCCTTCGGAAAAATCTTCGCCGCGTTTGCGAATATGTGCAGCAAGTTTTGGTGTGGAAAAACAAACGACTTGATTGCCTTCTAACTGCGTATTTTCAACGGGGATAATACTATCGAATCCTTCGGGTACTGGCGCACCTGTCATAATTTTCCAGGCTTTGCCTTTTGTGTCAGTAATACTCTCAATATTATCCCCGGCAGCTGTAAGCCCTATCAACTCTAATGAAATAGGGTTACTTTGATCTGCGCCGCAAAGATCTTGACTGTTGACTGCATAGCCATCCATCGCAGAATTATTAAATGGCGGTACAAAGACCGGTGAGGAAATCGACTGTGCAAGCACTCTACCTGAGGCATCGTTGATATCGACAATCTCGGTATCAACAGGTGATGAGTGCTCAATTAATAATTGTTGTGCTTGAGCAAAATCAATTAAGTAATTTTCTGTGTATCGATTAGATTGATTATCGTTCATCTTATCCGCCTACGGAAGCAAGGTGAGGTGTGCCACCCGGATTATTATCGTGAAGAAAATGTTGTTTGCGTTTGTTTTCGAGCAACCGACAAAGTGTTTGTTTAAGTTCCTCTCGCTGTGACTCGCTTTGCAAAAGGTGTCGAACGCTAAAACCGTGCTCGCCAAATAAGCACAAGTGAAAGTCACCAACTGAAGAAACTCTCAGTCGATTACAGGTATTACAAAAATCTTTAGAGTAGGGCGCAATGACGCCAAAGGTTCCCTGATAGTCAGGGTGAACATACTCAATCGCCGGTCCGGCACCTGGCTCTCTCAGTTTCTCCGTCCAGCCGTTAGCAAACAAATAGTTTTTAAGGACCTGGGCGGAGACGTGATATCGATTGAAATAATCATGGTTATCGCCGGTTTGCATCAACTCGATAAAGCGCATACTCAGTTTCGATTTTTTGAGCAGACTGGTGTACTCACCAAGTTGGTGGGAGTTGACATTTTTTAGTAATACAGCGTTTAACTTCACCCGTTTGATCGATGAATTTAATGCGATATCAACACCGGCTAATATTTCTTTGAGACGATTGTGTCCAGTCAAACTATGGAACAGTTTGGGATCGAGGCTATCGACACTAACATTTAAATGAGTAAGTCCTGCGCTCGCCCAGTTCTGAATTCTTTCTTTTAATTTATAACCATTGGTTGTCATGGCAATTTGTTTAATGCCGGAAATTGCCTTAATGGTCTTAATGATTTCATCGAAATCTTTGCGAACGCTTGGTTCGCCACCAGTCAATCTAATTTTCCAGGTACCCAATTCTGCGAATGCAGAGACGAGATTTTTGATTTCTGGTAGCGTTAAAAAGTGTTTCTTTGAATCGCATTGATAGCCATCAGGCAGACAGTAGTCGCAGGAAAAATTACAGACGTCTGTTACCGACAGGCGCAAATACGGAAACTGGCGACCTTGCGGGTCGATTAATTGATAACTCAAACTAAGCTCCTTTCCAAACACGGGAGGTCAGTCAATTTCTCAACTAACCCTGGCAGTTTTAACTGCGGCAAAGTAAACCTATCTAGCTTATTTAATAAACCCTGGTCTATTAAATCCTTATCTATTTCACCATCGATTAAACCGGTGAATAAGCAGACTTAGTCCAACAATGCTCGGAGTCATGACAGCTTCGTCAATGCAACGAGGCTGTATAACATCTTACAGTAATCAAAATAACGAAACAATGAATCAAGGCAAAACGGTATTAGCAAACGATAAACTGTCCAATATTTGTCGTTTCAAGGTGCTAATAGCGGCGACAACGAGGCCAATTATCAAAAGTATAGCTGCATACAGTATATTATTTTGATATTGGCTATTTTATTAAACTCGCACAAAACTATGTTGATGTGGATCAAGGTCAGTTTATGTGAACAGAGTAAATTACACCTGCATCCTGGTGGTGCCAGTGTGGTTAAGAAGCTGTGCCTGTCTCTTCTGAAGGCGTTTGTCTTAAAACTCAATCACTCGAGCATGAAGCTTGGTGAATTTGAACTTGCATAATGACAGGTTACGAAAAGTTTCAATATAACCGTTATCGTTAGTTTATATCCGTGCTACTTCAAAATGTAGATATCAGAGCTTCGTCAGAAAGCTTGAACAAGACACAACTTGCCGTGAATGGTAAACCCTTCACAAAAGTTGTAACGCTGTGCAAGTTTTCTGACGGAGCTCCCAAAGGGCGAGGCAAGAAGCCATCCTCTTTGTCGTTATGATAGCTTGAATTAGAATGACTAATCCGGCGCCATCATGCCTCAAATAGAATGGCTTCTTGTCACGCTGAAATCTGCATTTTGAAGTAGCACGGGTATATATCCTTTTGAGGGGATGTGTAATGAAGTTTCAGTTCAACAAAAATAGAATCGCTGCGTGTGTACTAGCTGTTATGTCAATGGGAGTCCATGCTAATGAAGAACAAAAGGGGATTGCTGAGGGGATTAGTAGTACCGTTGACGTGAGTTTTCGTTATCGAATCGAAACCGTTGATCAAGAAGGATCGCTTGAAAAAGCAGAAGCCTCAACCCTGAAAACGCGCGCGACGGTTAAAACCAGTTGGTCATCTCAATTTGATACCTTGATTGAGTTCGATAACGTGAGTGTAGTTGGATGGGACGATTATAATGCTGGCGCTGGAAATACGCCGGATACAACCAATCACGCGGTTGTTGCCGATCCTGAAGGAACTGACTTAAATCAGGCATTTGTGAGATATCGTGGCGATAATACCAGTGTGGCCTATGGTCGCCAAAGAATTTTGATTGGTAATCAGCGATTTGTCGGCGGGGTCGGCTGGCGACAGAATGAACAAACCTATGACAGTCTTACCCTGAACTCTGAGTTTGCTGAAGATTTTAAACTCTCGTTTGCCCACGTATTTAACGTCAATCGGATTTTTGGGGATGATGTTGACGGTGGTGATCACCGTCACGATACCAACCTGGTAAATCTTGACTATAAAGGGCTAGGAAATGGTACTTTGTCGGCATATTACTTTCAGATTGATAATGAAGCGGCTGCCGGTCTTTCAAATGATACATTCGGTGTTCGCTACAGTGGAAAGGCAGGTAACTTTGCTTACGCAGTAGAGTATGCCTCTCAATCTGATGGCGGCAATAATCCTAACGATTATGACGCGGATTACTTTCTTTTAGATGCTAAATATCAGCAGAAAAATTACGCTTTTGGTGCAGGTCTGGAAGTTCTGGGAGGAGATACCGCGGGCGGTCAGGGATTTACTACTTCGCTGGCGACGTTACATAAATTTCAGGGATGGGCTGACGTGTTCCTGGGAACCCCTGTTGCCGGGATTGAAGATTTGTACATCAATGGATCTTTTAAGGTCAATGGTTTCAATTTCAAAGCCATTTATCATGACTTTTCAACGGATGAGGGCGGTGTTGATTTAGGGACTGAAATAGATTTTGTGGTCTCAAAGAAAATCAACAAAAACCTGTCGGCGATGTTTAAGTACGCGGATTTTAGTAGCGATAACGCAGCTTATGCCTCACGTGAAAAAGTATGGGTAATGTTGACTTATAAGCCTTAAAAATAACCAGGCGAGATAGTTGAACTAAAAATGGCGCTAATCGATAGCGCCATTTTTTACGATTAATCCGTAGTTCGACTGGTAGTTAGATTTATAGTTACCTGGCTTGTCAATCCAGACCTGATGCCCTGAACCTGGTGCCACAACCATTGCCTCTCCTCGCTGGTTTGTCATTTGAGATAGCGTCATCGATTGTTCTCCATCTGGCGACATGTAAATCAATTGATCACCAATTTGAAAGCGGTTTTTTACATCGATTAACAAGGCATTTTCCCGACTATCAATTACTTCACCAACAAATAATTGATGATGTTTTTGCGGGCTACCAGTTAAGTAATTTTGATAATCATCATGAACGTGACGACGAAAAAAACCTTCGGTATATCCTCGATTCGCCATGCCTTGTAAAGTATCCATCAATCTCATGTCGAAGGGGGCGCCTTTAGCTGCGTCGTCGATCGCCTGGCGATAAACCTGCGCAGTTCTTGCGGCATAAAAATAAGACTTGGTTCGTCCTTCAATTTTTAAACAATCGACTCCGATTTCCATGAGTTTTTCTACATGCTGGATAGCTCTGAGATCTTTCGAATTAAAAATATAGGTCCCGTGTTCATCTTCATACATTGGCATTAAGTCACCGGGTCGTTGTTTTTCCTCTAGCAAAACCAGTTGGTCGCTGGTTGCCCCTTTGCCAAGTTGGGGGAGTGGTTGATGCAACAGGACATCACCATTTTCATTTTGATCGGCGCGATGTACGTCATACCCCCAACGGCAAGCATTGGTGCAGGTGCCTTGATTAGGGTCGCGATGATTAAAATAACCCGAGAGTAAACAGCGACCTGAATAGGCAATACAAAGTGCGCCATGGACAAAAACTTCAAGTTCTATATCAGGACATTGCTGGCGAATTTCAGCCACTTCTTCAAGCGACAGTTCACGAGAAAGAATGACGCGCTTAATTCCCTGAGATTGCCAGAACTTTACTGCTGCATAGTTTACGGTATTGGCTTGTACTGATAAGTGGATAATCGCTTCCGGCCACTTTTCACGGACCATCATCATCAAGCCAGGATCGGACATAATCAGCGCATCCGGCTTCATCGCAATAATGGGCTCAATGTCTTTCAGAAAAGTCTTAATTTTGCTGTTATGTGGGGCGATATTGACTGCCACAAAAAACTGCTTATTTTGTGCTTGTGCCTCTTGAATACCTAACCTGAGGTTTTCTAGATTAAAACTGTTGTTGCGTACTCGCAGACTGTAACGGGGGAGTCCGGCATAGACCGCGTCTGCTCCGTAAGCAAATGCGTATCGCATATGTTTTAGCGAGCCTGCCGGTGAAAGTAATTCTGGTTTAAACATAGTTGCCTGAATGAGTAATATGGAGGTTTGTTGAACAAAAAAGGGCAAGATTATAAAGGGTCACAGACTGAATCAATTGATCCAGGACAATAATCGAGGAATAAGATTTAATTGAGGAGTGATTAGCAAGGGATTATCTGAACCGGTAAGTGGCGACTAAAATTAATAAAAATCTGAAACTAACGAGAGCAATTAACTTCAGGTCAATTATCAATTACTAATTACTAATTTTTAATGGTGATGATGGTGATTCATTTCTCCCGCCGCAAACACACCATACAGAATATAAATGCCAAACCCGACAAAGAGTAAGGCGCTGATTAAACGCACTGGCGGGCGGTTAAGCCTGTTTTTTAATGTGGCACTGGCCGCGCCTGCAAGGAGTGTTGCTGGCAGAGTGCCTAAGCCAAAGCAAAGCATAAATAAACTGCTGTGCAAAGGATTCGCCGTGGTGATCGCATAGCTTAAACTTGTATAAACCAGACCACAGGGAAGCCAGCCCCACAAGGCACCGAGAAGCAACGCTTGAGAAGTTGTTTTCACGGGAAATAATGATTGGCTTAAAGGGCTTATTTTGTTCCAGAGCAATTTTCCCAGCCGTTCAAGATAGCTCAGCGCCATCCAGATTCGGCTCACGTAAAAGCCCATTAATATCAGTAAAATACCTGAAAGAGTTGAGAGGATTGGTAGTGGACTAAGTTGGTTAACTTGAGCGCCAAACCAGCCAGCGAGTAAACCAATCAAGCAATAGCTGAGAATGCGGCCAACTTGATAAAATGTAATTCTGATCCACTTGTTCGATTGGTCTGCAGTCGCCAGCGACAGACTACTTATGATGCCGCCGCACATCCCGATACAATGACCGGCACCGAGCAAACCTAAAACAAAAGCACTAACCAGTGAAATTTCAGCCATGATTTAAAATTATCAAATTAGGTTTCGATAAAGGTCAATGGCTCTGAATAATCACTGACCTTTTTCAATTGATTGAAGAAAAGCTTTTCGTTCTTCAGGGCTCGCTTGTTGCCACCAATAATGGAGCATTTTAGTCGGCATTGACCGCCCTTGCGAGATTGGCCTTTGGGGGCTATTTTCACCTGATAAAATCGAAGCTTTATTGTTCGGCGAGATACTACCTGAATTTTTATTTTGATGCGATAAATTCACTGCGGCTTTTTGTCGCGGGCGCGTTTCGCTGATCAGAAAACTGGTTTGATCGCTGGCTAATGGTCGTAGTTGAAATTTTACTTTTGAATTTCGATCACCTTTAACCACTTCAAATACAGGGTTAAGTATATAGCGTTTTGCAGCGGAAGCATCGACGGGTTTGATAAAGCGTTGAAAATAGTTTCCGTCTTTTTCGAGATAAATGGAGAGTAAATAGGGATCTGATTTGACAATATCAAAATTTTCGCCGTCTTCATCTTCATAAACTTCTTCAAACTCAATCGCCAATTTATTAAGGCCGGGTCGTAAACTGAGTTGCCTGTTTTGGTTCAATAAACCTGATGGGTAATTTTTACCGTTGAGCGCTTTAATATTAAAACTTTCCGCAATGGTGAGTTTGGGTTGTGCTTGAACCGAAGAAAACAAAAACACAGATAAGATCAGTAGCGCCTTTATCAACAATGAAGAAAACGGAAACTTTAAAAATTGGTAGTTCAAATTAGCTCGTTGATTAAACATTACCTGTCCTCAGGAATTTGGTGAAGATCATCTGGGGAAGATGGTTCGTTTGCTCGATTAACATTATCGGTATCTGATTCAATTGTTTTAGAATTTGTATTGTTTTGTTGTTTGATATCATCATCAAATAAAATGTCAACTGGTGGCGAGTCAAGATCTTGAAACTGCCCTGTACGAACGGCCCAAAAAAAGATCGCAATTGCGATAACAAGTAGTGCAATTGAAAGTGGTATTAACCAATATATAACGTCCAATTGGTTTTATTCCTGTGTTTGATGAATGGAGTAGATACGGTCAACTAAATTTAGCTTTTAATGCAAGGGTGACATCGAGCAATGTTTTGACTCATTGACTTTTAATCAGTAACTTTTAATCAACAACTTTTAATCAAAACCCTAAACAGGGTGAGAAGATGTCACCCTGAGTTTATTTTCAACCTAACTTAATTCGCTTCAGAAAATCGAAATTAAGAAGTAAATACCGGCGCGATACCTGAGCCCCAAAAGACAATCGTAATCGCAAGCATTCCCACTAAGCTAACCATACAGAGCGTAAGGATAGAGCTGGCAAATAGGAAGCCTTTCTCTTCATTAATTCCCATAATTTGCGGCACGCCTTTATAAAGCAAATTGACTGAAAAAGCGATAGCAACCAAGCTAAATAACATATCCAGCCACAAAATTGGAAAACTGCCCAGCACGCCAACCAGGAATAGTGGCGAGCAGCTGTATGCGGTTAAGTTAACACATTCTGCCATGGTTGGATTGGCACCGTAAGTTTTCGCCATCCATTGAACAAAGGCCGACACCACTAACACGGCGCTAAGTATAGCGAAATAAGCTATAACCGAGAGATAAAGTGCGCTTTCCGACGTTAATTTATAGGTTTCGCCGTTGCCGATTGACCAACCAACGTAAGTACTTCCGATAAAAGCAGAAACTGGTGGAATGGCTGCGAAAAATATCAGGTAAGTTAAAAATATGTGGCTAATACTCTGTTTTTGCTCACTTATCTTACGCCACTCGTTCGATGGATCATAAAGTAGTGCAATAGCATTTGTAAGTGACATGGCTTGCTCCTCATTCTTATCCAACATAAACCCTTATAATTATTTAATTTGGTCCTTATCATTAATAATACACCAGCAAAATTAATTATCAATCAAGAGTTTGCGTGTTTGGTTAAAAAGAGAGCAAGGTAGAGAGCCAGCCAATAATGCCGCCAAACACACCACCCCAAACGACCAGCCATCCCAAGTGTTTCTTAATCATTTCCTGAACTATTTGTTTCACTAGCTGCGGCGTGAGTTCTGATAATCGTTTATCGATAATTGAGTCGACCTTTGATTTGATGTCCGATAATACTTCCGGCTGCTCGATTTCAGTTTTTAACAACTCGATAAATTCTGGTTGATGACTCATCTCAATTAATGATGATTTCATGCTGGTAATAAAGGGGTCTTTCAGCGGTGTTAACGCTTCCTGTCCACCAAACATTCCGAGCATGCCGCCGAAGGAGGATTGCATAATGACCTCGATAAGGCGATCAAAAGCGGGAGAGAGGTCGACTTTTTCGATAACTGGTTCAAGGTGAAGGTTGGGTTGGACGCCCTCACCACCACTCAAGAATTTATCGATATTTTCATCGGTGAAAAACTGTTCCATCATCATGGTCTTAATCGCCGCCTTAAACTCTTCAAATCGAGCGGGGATAACGCCTGAACCGTAAAGCCCGGGCACTTTCTCAAATAGCATATGAACTGCCAGCCAGTTGGTCAGAGCGCCAGAAAAAGCGAATAAGCCAATGGTAAGCAAAATAGGTTGTGGTAAAAAATAACCCACCAGAACTAAGCAAAAGGCGATGAAATTTGTGATAAAGCTTTTGTTCACGATTCGAAATCCAGTTTGAAATGACAAAATATAGCGCGGATTCTAACAAGAAATAATAAGAGTGAGTAGGCGATTTTCTGGTTCTATCGCTATTTTACGGGTTGTTCTATTGTTCTTCGTGTGAGCGCCAATAACTGGCTGGTTTGATTGATGCCACAGGAATCATCTGTCGTTATTCGAGATGGTCCGAAACCTGAAGTTAAGCTTTCGATTATCTTCAAGCTCCGAACCTATTTCATAGAATACCTTCATTTAGACAGCGTTAATGCTTTCCTGGAGACAAGGCAACGCCTTTGCGTTCTTTGTAAATATAAGCTTGCAGTGCGATCATTTTTGGGTCATCAGCGGCAAGTGATTTGCCTTCCAAAGGATTTTTAATACACCAATTGATCATTTCCCAGATGTGGGTCACTTTGCCTAATTGTTTCTGAAATTTGGGGTAGGTTTCCGGGTGAGTATTGGCGCCGTTCGGATGGCATTGAGCACAAGCAACGCCATTGGTTCCAAGCTTTGGACTAACCCATAATTGCCGACCTTCTTTAGCGACTATTTCAAATTGAGCCAGCCAACGCTCAACGTCTTTTTCACTAAATTCGTCGGCTACTATTCGTTGGCCTGGCACCAAAAAAATCAGCAAAATTAAAGTCAACCATTTCATATTGATTCTCCTTATTAGTAGTGTTTTTGTGGCGCTGTTGGATTATTTTGGTATTGGTACTTGTCGTCCTCCAGGTGATTTCGTTTGGCATTCCATTTCAGGATACGATTATCATTGCTGTAGAGATTAAACGATAAGTCAGTACGACCACTATGCATGTTCATAAATTGCCAGCCGGTGGCATCGCGTTCATCAAAAGGGTCGGCACGGTTCATCGGAACGGTAAGAATTGGCAAGTGGCTTTCGGCCTGTGCATAAGTTGAAGGGTAGGGCCAGGGCCAGGCAGTGGACATCACCGAACTAAACGCAATATTGCCAATCTGGTTGTACTGTATCTGGTGAACATGGCCGTAAATCACATTAGCCTGCTCAAAACGATTGAGTAATTTTTGAATTTGTTCGGCTTCTTCTGTCCAGAAGTTCCAGCCCTTATAAATTTTTTGCAGTGGCGAGTGGGAAAACACAACAACGGGTGTGTCTTTATCATATTTAGCCAAATCCTTCTTTAACCACTTCAGCTGTTTCTTTCCAACCATAAAAGGAGAACCGTTTGGATTATCTAGTCCAGCCATTTCTCCCATGCGCTGCTCTGCAGTGTCCCATCGGTTATTCCATTCATCGTAAGTTAAAATACTATTAAGAACGACAAAATGAACACCTTTGTGGTCAAAGCTGTAGTACTGTTTGCCGTAAAGCTCACTCCAGTATTCGCCATAGTCCAGGTAATAGTCGTGCTCTCCCATAACCATATAGTTTTTATAACGCAGTCCGCTGAGAATTTCTGCGCCATGGTCGAGTTCTGCCTTGGTACCGAGCTGCGCCAGATCGCCGCCAAATACGGCAAAATCAGGTTTAGGGTCAAGTAAGTTCGCTTCGGCTACTGCGCGTTTTAGGCCTTGATCCCAGTTACGGACAAATTGATTATTTTTTATATGCTGGATATGGGAATCGGAAATATAAGCAAAAGTGAAGTTATGCTCCGGCTTTGCAAAAGCAAGTTTGACCATGCTCACTGGTAACATGCCTGCAATGAGTGCAGAAGAGGAGCCTTTGATAAAGTTTCGTCTGGATATGCTCATGAGCCGTGCTCCTGATTAGTTGTCTTTGTCTGGTTTTTTATTTCTGGTGAAGTCAAACTTTCCATAAATGAAACGAGATCATCAATCTGTTGTTCGGACAGATTCAGAGGTCGGATGCCACCGCTTAAATAGGGCGTAATCGGCTGGTTTTTATCTAAAGCGCCGCCATTATTATAATGAACAACCACATCGCGTAATGTTTGCAGACTACCATCGTGCATGTAAGGTGCAGTTAGTGCAATGTTTCTCAAAGTCGGCGTCTTAAAACCGCCGAGATCACTCAATTGATTATTAACCGCAAATCGCCCGAGGTGAGAAGTATTTGGTTGAGTTAATACGGCGATATCAACATCGGCACCTTTCGATTTTGCGACGAGGAATGATTTGGCTAACGGTTCAATTTTTTCTCCGAGTTCATTGACGCCGATACCAATGTTATGAAATTTATGGTCAGTAAATAGCGCATTGTCTTGTTCGATAGTGTGGCAAGAGACGCAACGACCTTCGTTTAAAAAAACTTCAAAACCTCTTTTTTCCTGCGCGTTTAACGCGTTTTCCTTGCCGCTAAAGTAATAATGATCAAACGGACTATTGCCGGAAATTTGCGTTCTTTCAAATGCGGCAATTGCTTTGAGAACGTGCTCCATCGTTATTTTTTTCGAGGAAACACCAAACACCTTTCGAAATGCTTTTTGATACTTTTTGTCCTTTGCAATTACTTTTAGAATAGGCTGGTGAGTAGCAAGCCCCATTTCAACCGGATTTAGAAAAGGGTGCTGTGCCTGATCTTCCAGGTCAGGTGAACGCCCATCCCAAAATTGAGTTTGATTGTAAGCTGCATTTAAAACCGTTGGTGCATTGCGTGTGCCGGTTAAGTTATTGATCCCAACGGAAACTGGCAAAGGACTATCGGTAAACGCTTTATCGGGAGCGTGGCAAGTTGCACAGCTGACCTTACCGGTAGAGCTGAATCGAATGTCGTTAAAAAGCCTATCCCCAAGGGCTATTTTTTCCGGCGTTTGCGGATTATCCGACGGGACCGGCAACTTAGGTAATCCCAGCGGTTCTGCAATGGATAATATCGGGAACAGCGCGAAGAGAAATAAAATCTTTTTTTTCATTTGTGCCTCCTTTTAAGAAGTTGCAGAACTTTTAATGAAGCAACCGGTTGTGACTGAGTAGCGTAACGCCGGTTGCTGAGCAGTCCTGATTTTAAGCTGGCAGAGGTTTCATAATTTGAAAGCTTGCCGACTAAACACCGCAGTTAAAAACGACCAGATTATTTTTGAACATCAGCTGTTTGGCGGGTAAAACCTTAACATTGTCATACCCGAGAGAAATCAGGCTTTGTGCGACCTTTGATGCTCTTTTCCCCGTTTTGCAATAAACTAATATGAGCTTATTTTTATCTTCAGGTAGTTGAGAGTTTTCAAGGTTGACAGCTTGAAGTGGCACATTAATCGCCCCTTGTACATGGGAATGAGAAAACTCTTCTGTTGAACGTGCATCAATCAGAGTAAAAGTGTTTTTATTTGTGAGGTAAGATAAAAGAAGCGCTGTTTCTATCGGGCTGAATGCTGATTCCGATTTTTGCTTTTGAACGGAACTTAAGTCGATTTTCTGATTTGATTTTCGACCTGTTTGTTTAGCTGATATCACGGAAGAGTTACTAGTATTTTTGGAGAGTTTAACAGGTGAATTAATTTCTTGTCGATGTGAACTTTGTTCAGAAGCGACAGATGTATTAGCCAACAATGCGACAGGGATGACTGTAAACAATAGGTAAAACAAGTGCGACATAGTAGCCTCTCATTTGTTTATTGTGTTTAGCTTGTCTGACTAATATTTTCGTAACATCGACTTCAATAATATCCGGTGTATTTGCTATCCAGTTACAATGAAATAGTTTCGGCAAAGACAACTCATTTCGCCAAAGACACTAATTTCACCAAAGACAACTGGTTTCAATAAAGAATATTGAACTGAATAAAAGCAACCGCTGAAATACCCCACTGTCAGAGTAAGTTTAAGGTTTCGAAAATTAGAATAATATAGGGTAGCATCGTCAACAAATATATTTTCTTTATGAGTTCGATAGAGATATGCTTGGTCATATTTTTTATCTCTTTGAGAGAATTTTTTATTGGATAAAGTAAGGTTTTTCGTATTAATTGAAATGTTAGTTAGCAGTTTTGAGATGAGTCGCAGCAAGTTCGGATTAGTTTTTGTCAATGTTACTTCGGGATGTTACTTCTACTATTTTATTTGACAAAAGATATATTCGGCGTATTATTGCGCGCACGCCGCTTAATTTCTCTGTTTGCAAGTTGATGATTGTATTTGACAGATTGATTATTGTATTTGACCGGTTGGTTATTGTATTTGAGAAATCGGCACATTAATTTTGTTTATCTAGAATTTTTAATTCATATTAAGAGGAGTATTTGAAATGCCAGGTTTTAATAAAAGAAAACAATTTAAATAAACCTTTCAAATGCTTAATGCTCGAAAGGTTTGAAGATACCTTTCGAGTCAGAAATCACTTCTTTGAAGCCCTGACTGGAAATCCAGTCAGGGCTTTTTCGTTTGGTACTTCAGAAAACTAATAGAATGGCTAGCCAAATTAACTGGCAGAATATTGGTGACAGTGAGTTAATGGTCGCGTCGAAATATCTGATTGATTATTCATGACCATTCATATTTACCCATATTTTACAAAGGAGAAAGTTAACTTGAAAACAAATAACAAAACTAAAATGAGGACACGGTCCGGTTACAAAACAGAACGGGTACTGTTGTTTAAACAATTAAGGAAGAAATCTAATGGAAATAAACTTATTCAGAGAGACAATCGAGTATGTGGATAATGGACGTCGTTTTTTGTGCGATTGCCCAGGTGGGTATTTTGTTTATCTACATTATTGGCGAAATAAGTACGAAAAGGTGATTAAGAAAATAAACCAATTCAATCGGTTCTATCATGAAGTGTAAAAAGGAGATAATATGCCTAAAAGTAAACGTAAGTCTAAAAGCAAAAGCTCTTCAAACAAGAATAGCGTACCGCGATTGCAGACTGCGCCCAGGAACCCTTATGCAAACCACCCATTGATGAGAAAGAGTGCTGTTCATCAAAAATCTCGTTCTGCTCAACGATCAGCTACCCGTCGCGAGACCAAAAAAATGGCTCGCGACTGGGCTTCAATTCAAACTTTGGAATTAATGATTAAACTCATCATAAAAATCATCTGGCGCTAAGCGACAGGATCATTTACGCTTACCTGTGTTGAAATATCATTCGCCTAATTTCATACGGCCTGAATTTAAACCGAATATTTTACTTTAATCATTAAGTCAATATGTCACAGCAGTTTGAAGTTCAATTTGTTAGAAGCATCGCAGAAATCCCCAAACAACAATGGAATCGAGTTGTTAATACCGACTATCCATTTATTCAATACGAATTCCTGGAGGCGCTTGAGCTGTCAGGGGCAACTACCGGCGACACTGGTTGGCAGCCGTTTCATTTAACGCTGGTTCGTGACGCTGAATTAGTGGCCCTGATGCCGTTGTATCTTAAAAATCATAGTTATGGGGAGTATGTTTTTGACTTTCAGTGGGCAAATGCATATCACCAGTCTGGACTGGAATACTATCCCAAATTAGTTTCTTCAATTCCGTTTACACCAGTTTCGGGACAACGAATTTATTTCGATTCGAGTATAAATCAAGAGACACTTTATCCAATTATATTAAAGGCGCTGAAACAACTCTGTACGACTAATCAGGTTCAGTCCTGGCATTTGTTATTTCCACAACAGGAAGAGTCCCATCGGTTGAAAGCGTTAAGTGTTTGTCAGCGAACCGGTGTTCAATATCACTGGATGAATAAGCAATATTTGAACTTCGATGAGTTTTTAGGGCGATGTAATAAGAAGCATCGCAATAATATGAAAAGAGAACGGCGTCGAGTTTTGCAACAAAATGTTGAAGTTGAGCTATATGAAGGGCCGCAAATAACTGACGAAATGTGGCGTTCATTTTACTATTTTTATCAGTTAACTTACGCGAAAAGAAGTGGGCATGATGGTTATCTTAACCAGGCTTTTTTTGAAACCATCGGTAAAGTAATGCCAGAAAAAATAGTGATGTCTGTCGCCAGGTTTCAAAATGAGATGGTCGCCGCTTCGCTATTTTTTAGAGACAAGCAATCGCTTTACGGACGCTATTGGGGATGTCGCGCAGAATTCGACTGTTTGCATTTCGAACTCTGTTATTATCAGGGAATTGACTATTGTATTAATCATCGTCTGTCGTTATTTGACGCTGGCGCTCAGGGCGAGCATAAAATTCAACGTGGCTTTCAACCGGTCAAAACCTACTCTAATCATTTCATTTCTCACCCACTTTTTAGTGATGCAATTAAAAAGTTCACAAGCGAAGAGTTAACTCACGTTAACGAGTTGATAGAGCAACTGACAGAACGACTACCATATAAGTCGACCTGACAAATAAACTCTAAATCAAGTTGGCAAAATGCAACATAAAGCTACATTTTGCTATAAAAACCAACATTTTAAACCTCGTTATCGGTAATATTACCTTGTTATTTTCTACAGAATTTTTACGATGAAACTATCAAAGTCGTTTAAATAAACTGCGACTGTTAAACACAATTACTTAACACTACAAACATCGTCAAAAGCGGACCTGATTAATAATGAGAAAAAATACCAGCTTGAGAAGAAAAGTGACTGAGTTACTTAGAATGTCGGTGGCGTCAGCTGCAATCTGCACCGCGACTGTCACAAGTTTTTATGCGACGGCTTCGACCCTCCAACCGATAAATGCTTCTCGAGTTGAGGTGGCTGACCCTGCGATAGCGCGTAAAATTGCGATCTCATTCCATCATGCGATTCTTGAAACTAACTATGCAGAAGGTTACATCATCGCCGATTTGAGTGATGCGGAGATCGCTCGTCTTAAAGCCGAACACTTCTCGATTAAGCCCGCGAATAATTGGCAAAAAAAGTATGCCGCTTTTCAGCAGCAGCTAAAAGAAAAAATTTCATCGGCAAAAAATGGTAAGCAAGTCGCGGGTATTCCAGGTTATGAATGTTATGCGACGGTGGAAGAAACATACCAACAAGCGGCGGATTTGGCGGCTACCCATTCTCAGCTCAGCGAATGGATTGATATTGGTGATTCCTGGCAAAAAACCAATAATCAGGGCGGTTATGATTTAATGGTTTTAAAAATTACCAATAAAAATATTTCTGGAGAAAAGCCAAAGTTATTTATCCACAGCGCCATGCATGCTCGTGAGTATACGCCAGCCGCGTTAACACTCGACTTTGCCAAACAGTTACTCAATGAATATAGTAGCAATGCTGATATTCAATGGATTGTTGATCACCGCGAAATTCACCTGCTTTTCCATATGAATCCAGATGGTCGAAAAATTGCAGAAAGCGGTGTTTATCAGCGCAAAAATACCAATCAGAATCATTGCGCCAATAACAGTGTCGGTGTTGATCTCAATCGAAACTTTGCTTTTTTCTGGAATACTACTGCCAATGGTTCAAGTGGTAATGAGTGTGATGAAACTTTCCGAGGAGCATCTGCAGAGTCTGAGCCTGAAACTAAAGCGGTTTCTGATTATATCCGAGGGTTATTTCCTGATGCTCGTGGGCCCAACGAGCAAGACGGCGCACCTCAGGACACGCCTGGAATGCATCTGGATATTCACAGTTATAGCGAGCTGGTTTTATGGCCCTATGGCCACACTGACAGGATATCGCCGAATAATTCGGGCTTTGTTGCACTCGGTAATAAATTGGCGTTTTTCAACGGGTACACACCGCAACAAAGTGTTGGTTTGTATCCGACCGATGGAACCAGTGATGATGTGAGTTATGGCGAGTTAGGTATCGCTGCATTAACTTTCGAATTGGGAACTAATTTCTTTCAACAATGTTCTGTTTATCAAAATAAGATCAAACCCGATAATTTACCGGCACTGGTCTATTCAGCAAAAGTTGCCGCCGCGCCTTACCTTTTAGCTTATGGGCCGGAAGTCACCAAAATTGAGCTTAATGGCGCTGAAGACACCATATCAATCACCCAGGGAGCCCCAATTGAACTTGCTGCGACTGCGAGCGCGGTTCAAACGAAACTATCTGCCAATGGTCGAACAGTGAGTCGCATCGAGTACTCGATTGATACACCGATATGGGAAGCCGCCGCGAATATTATAGAGTTAACCGAAACCGATGGAAATTTAAATTCAGGCGTAGAAGTGATTAAAGGACAAATAGATACGTCGACACTCACTCAAGGCCAACACATGCTGTTTGTCAGAGCTTATGACGGTAACGGTAAAGTCGGCGTACCGAGTGCGGCGTTTATTAATATTTCTCAGAATAATTCGCCGACACCTGAGTTTACCCATCAATGTACAGATTTGAAGTGTGACTTTGACGCGTCAAATAGCAGTGATACCGATGGAAATATTGTCAGTTTTGAGTGGGATTTTCACGATGGAAACCAGGGAACAGGGGAAACCATCAGCCATACTTTCGGTGAAGCCGGTGATAAAAATATCACACTGAAAATTACAGATAATGCGGGAAGTAGCGCGGAAAAAAGTGCCCAGCTAACAGTTAGTGAGCCTGTTGTGGTTACACCGCCGACACCTCCAACAACGCCACCGGCCAGTAGCTCTGGTGGAGGATTAATTATATGGTTAAACGCTGCGCTTGCAGGACTTTGGTTGTTAAGAAAAAGGCGGAAAAGATAGTCATTCTTTGATTTTGGAAAAGTGTTCTTCCATTGAGAATGTTGTTGGGTTTCCTGCGTCAACCCAACCTACGAAAATTGGCAATATTGAAATAAATGTAGGTTGGGTCGAGGAACGACACCCAACAAATGGCTGAATAAAATCACCTGCTCTCAATCATATTATAGTTAAAATATGTAAACACCGTTTTTTGATTAAAACACTTTTAACTTTATAAATTACTGATGACTGTTTTTGTTCCTAGTCCGGGCCCATAAACAAGTGCGTTAAGTAAAAGTCGATTGGTCGCCAGAGTTGAGCCTCGAAATACTGGCTGACTGGCAAACAAAATAATTTGACCGTTCCCCTTTCTTTCACGGGTAAGGTAGGCTGAATTAGCCATGCGTTGACTGGCTTCTGGCCAGAGTAAACCGCTCATTCGCAATTTTAATTCGTATTCATCTGGTAAACTTGACCAACCAACTTTTCTAGAAACTGGCTTATTCTTAAACGAAGCCAATACTTTTTGCCAGACACTTTTATCCATTTCTTTATAAACACCCAAACGAACAACGGCTTCTGATTTTGAGTCAGACATGAGTATTGGATTATTTGAAACCAGAACAGGCAACATTTCTCCCACCCCATAACTTAACCAGTGTTTCTTATCACTTCTAGCAGCGACAATTGCGCCTGAAGGCATAAACTTACTCAGCCATTCATCTTGTTTTTTGAGTGTTTTTTCATTTGCTGGTGGCTTTACGTCTGACCAGGGATATTCAATTTTTTCGGCCGCGTTATGAGACCAGATATCCTTGATAACATCATATTCATTTTGTTGAGCCAACCATTCTTGTCGCAGAGACAGGTCGTACTGATCAATATCTTTAAATGTTTTGTTTAACTGGCGAACACTACTAAATTTGACGGAGGGAGCAACTAACGCAGGAATTGAACCATCGATGGCGATTAATGTACCGCCGGCTTTAACCCAGGTATCGAGGATTTTGATTTCATTTTTTTCAAGTTTTCCATAAAAACGATCAGGGATAACGAGGGTGTTATATCGCCGCAAATCGTTGTAACCGAAAGTCCCCAGATCCAGGTGGGAGTGTCGAATGCCCAGGTTTGACTCGATGCTATGCCAGATTGCTCCATAGTCATAAGTGTTAATGCCACCTTGCGTTAAAATCGCAATTTTCGGCTTTTCTAGTAAGCGAAAATATGACCCGCCAATATCGGGTAAATCGCCATCGCCTAAACCACTCACAATGGCTTGTGCGTGAACCGACATTTCTTTTGCGGTTGACTCTACAATTGCATCAAGATTACCGTGGAAAAATTCGTTGTCATATCGGTAAACTACTACCGAGCCTCGGGAAAAATCGGTATCGTCAAGTTTCGCTTGGCGATCAATGACGCGAACCTTTAATCCTTGTTCTAATAGTCTCGCTGCAAAACCAACCGAGGCGTCATCAGCACCGTCAACTACATAAGCGATAGAGTTTGGTTTTTGGGTAATTGATTTCGGTGGTTCACTTTTTTCGTAAGCTTTTAAATTCGCGTTAATATAGGTAGGAATTGTGAAAGCTTCAACGCCGTGCATCATTGTGAGATTCCAGGCGGTTGTGTCATACATTAAACTTGAACCATCACGTAAAACTTTCTGCCGTTCTTCGATCAATACTGCATCGTCTATTTGCGCATCAAACTCCAACATTGCTGCTAGCAGACGAGCTTCTGGTTGGCGATTTCGAATGATTAAAGTACCTTTTGGTAACTCGGCGGTAACAGTTTCTCCCAGTTGATTCTTAGCGTTGGAAAAGGAAGTCGATTTAGTGGTAGTAAAAAGTTCAAACCCTTGTAATTCCATCAAGCGAATAAACCCAAGCCAGCGCTTACGATTTTTAGTTGGTAAAATTGCGTAGCTTATGTTGGCAAATTGGCTATCGGCTGAAACGTTTTTACGTCGGTCGGCTAAGTAATCACGATAGATTTCTTTCGAGTTGTTAACTAATGTTTTTAAATTGGCTAACGTACTGATTAGCTGGTGGTGTACCGCTTCTTGATAAGTGAGAATTCTGTTGTTGCGCTGGCGAACGCCATCCTCGGACATACGCGCCTGCTCATATAAAATATGAATGCTCCCACGAAATTCTGCATAGCTAGAGTAACCGGGATAGAGGTTTTCAAACCATTCTCCAGTGTAGTAGGGCCAATTATGACTATCGAAAGCGCCTGCTTGCTCTTTGGCAAAAATATTTCCCCACTTTTTTGAATATTTCGACAGGTTTTTGTTGATGGGTTCTCTCGCCGGCGCGAATAAGTAGGTGGACTGTGCGCCCATTTCGTGTCCGTCGATCATTAATTGAGGATGCCATTGGTTGATGGCTTTTACCCGTCCAACTGTTTCAGGGTGTACGCCGAGAATAAAGTCGCGGTTTAAGTCAAATAAGTAGTGATTGGTTCGCCCATAGGGCCACAGTCCGGAATGAAGCATGGATTGGTCATCGACATTGGGTGCAATGCCCCGGTTTTGCTCAAGGGCTTTGGTAAAGCGCGCACGACCGTCAGGGTTCATTGAAGGATCAATGATGATCACACTTTTGCTGAGTAAGTCCGCTACGTCATTTTCTTGAGAAGCAATCAGATGATAGATTGCTGCTAGCGAAGCATCTGCACCAGAAGATTCATTACCATGAATAGAGTAGGCCATCCACGCGACAGCTGGTAACCGGTCAATAATTTTTTTTGCGTTGGCGGCGTTGAGACCTTTTGGGTTAGCTAATTGAGCGAGATCATTTTTGATATCATCGATTTTTGCCAGGTTGGCAGGGGTAGAAATAATAGCGTAGTACAAAGGTCTATTTTCGTGTGACCTGGCGTATTCTACGAGCTTTATTTTGTCGCTCGATTGTTCCCAGGTTTGAATACTGTTAACAATTTGTGTTGGTGTTGCCGTGCGCTGACCAACGGGAAAGCCGAGCAATGATTCGGGCGTTGGGATTGCTGCGTCGTAATTTCCACTTAGGAGTTTTTTGGAATAATCAAGACCTGTTAGAGGTGTTGGTTTCATTTTTATGCCGGCGAAGCTTGTTGTGCTTATTGCCAGAATCAGTAAAAAGGCGAGTCGCCTTAATAGGTATTCAATCATTATTATTCCTTTTTTAATTCTAATTTGTTGCGCATTTTTTTGTGGATTGACGCGTTAGAGCCAAAGTGGGGTTAACGCTTTGGTCAAGTTAAGCGTTGACAGTATCACTGTGTTTGCGTCAGCGTCAAATGGTAAAGGGGGGGAATTTTTTGAGGGGATTTTGAAGCATGTTGAGTTAATTTTTTGAGATAATATCTCGTTCTGAGAGTTTGGTTTGTTGTTGGGAATTTAGGGAATTTTAAGGGCGGTTTCGCATCGCTTTGCTTGCATGCGAGTTACTTTTGTCCAAAGCCACAAAAGTAACCAAAAGGGCTTTTTCGCTGAAGATAACTAATTTGTTGCGTGTTGATAGAATTGGTAAGCCTTTGCTGTCCTTTCTTGTTGAAAGCGACTCATTGGGCGGAAAAAAACTCGGTTCCCTCAAACATTTTTCCGCTTTATCCAATGAGTCATGAATTCCACAAGACCGTTATAGCCGCTGGGCGAAGAAACTACTAAGGTTCTATTTAATTGCCAGCAGATTTTTGTCTGTTTTTAGTTTCCAGAGCCCGTCTGATAATCTTACCTATTAACAGTCATTGGCAGGAAGCCCATTAAAAACGAGTGGGTAGGCGCAAAAGAACAATTATAGATTCGATGACCAGTGTATTCGCGTTGCCTAGCGGCCAAGCGTACGGCATTTTTGGTTACTTTTTTTGCTCTTGAAAAAAGTAACTCGCATGCAAGCAAAGCGGTGCGAAACCGCCCTTGACCTAAAAAATAAATCCCCTAAATTAAAAATGGTCTCAACTCACAAACAGTCATTGGCAGGAAGCCCATTAAAAACGAGTGGGTAGGCGCAAAAGAAGAATTATAGATTCGATGACCAGCGTATTCGCGTTGCCTAGCGGCTAAGCGTACGGGCATTTTTGGTTACTTTTTTTGCTCTTGAAAAAAGTAACTCGCATGCAAGCGCAGCGATGCGAAACCGCCCTTAAAAAAAGAAAATGAATACAAAATCAAAACGAACTACCAGAAACAACTTTAAACTCCCCCGGCGCCAAACCATCAACCCACCAATCCCCAACCGCAACCCTAACCAACCGCAAAGTCGGAAACCCAACCGCCGCTGTCATCCGCCGAACCTGCCGATTTTTCCCTTCTTTAATGGTCAACTCTATCCAACTAGTCGGTATATTCTTCCGAAATCTCACCGGCGGGTCGCGATCCCACAACTGCAGATCTTCTTGCTCAAGATTAAGGCTTCTGGCATTGGCGGGTTTGGTCAGCCCGTCTTTTAAAACAACACCTTTACAAAGCTGATTCAGAGCCTCTTCGGTAATTTCGCCTTCAACCTGAACCCAGTAGGTTTTCGGTTGCTTGTATTTCGGATGACTAATTTTATGTTGAAGCGGGCCGTTATTGGTTAACAGCAGTAACCCTTCCGAGTCTTTATCTAATCGACCGGCAGGGTAGACGTTTTTGGTGGAGATATAGTCAGCCAGCGTTGAGTCGCCTGCTTCTCCTGTAAATTGGCATAAGGTGTTAAAAGGCTTGTTGAACAGGAGCAGAAGAGTTTCTTTTGGCGTCGCTTTCCTGGTTTTTTTGAATTGGTTAGAAGACTGTTTAATAGCGCGACGACGGGTCATGGGGTAGGGATCTTAGTGCAAAGAGAGAAATTCTAATCTAAACTTGCTCTAATTTGTAGCCAGATCAATAAAGCGCTTGTTTTTCATTCTCAAATAACCTTACAGACTAGGAAAAAGGGCGCTTTTTACGTATAATTCGCGCTCGCTGATTCTGCCTGTTTTTGGCTGCCATCACCGGACTTTCAAACAAAACCTGGTGTTTATGTGAGTTCGGAGAACAAGACGTTACTAGAAAATCCTCTAGGGCAGTCTGTGAAAAAGAATCAAAGCAAGAGTCTGCGCCAGATTATGTGAGAAATGAGAGCAGATTCTAAATAATAAGACTGTGCCCAGTGTCAATTTGACCTGATAACACAGTGTGAGTAAAACGACGGCAAAGCCAACGAAATCCTGTTTGGAAGTGATTCATCACTGAAACACTCTCCAAATAGTAAAGTTCAAAACTAATTTGCTCAAAGTAAGCATATTTAGAAATGGTTAGTTCGATCGTCGATGGTTTTAAATCGATAGTTTTAAGTCGCTTATTCGTTGTAATTTGTATACAAAATGAAGTTTAGAAATTAGCGATTTATTAAACCAACGAGAAAATACTGAATTGAATTCATATTGATACGGATTAACTGACAGTCTATCAATGACTTATTTGTATAACACATCTGTAAAACACATTTGTCAATCTAGGAAATCAAATGACGACTTCTAAAATTATTTATACCGAAACTGATGAAGCACCTGCGCTCGCAACCTATTCTTTATTACCTATCGTTAAAGCGTTTACTGAAGCTGCCGGAGTTGAGGTAGAAACTCGCGATATTTCTCTTTCTGGCCGTATCATTGCAAATTTTCCTGATTATTTGTCAGAAGAGCAGAGAATTTCTGATGCGTTAGCCGAAATGGGTGAGCTGGCGAAAACGCCAGAAGCTAATATCATCAAGTTACCGAATATCAGTGCGTCAATTCCACAATTGCAAGCCACTATTAAAGAGCTGCAGGAGAAGGGTTATAAACTACCTGATTACCCTGAAGAACCGCAAAATGACGAAGAAAAACAAATTAAAGCCCAATACGACAAAATTAAAGGAAGTGCGGTTAACCCTGTTTTGAGAGAAGGAAATTCAGACCGTCGCGCGCCAGGCTCAGTTAAAAATTATGCCAAGAAGAACCCGCATTCCATGGGCGCATGGGCAAAAGATTCAAAATCTCATGTAGCCAGCATGTCTGATTCTGATTTTTTTGGTAGTGAAAAATCAACCACGCTAAATGAAGCCGATGATTTACGTATTGAGCTGGTCGATAATAGCGGCGCGGTTTCGGTACTAAAAGCTTCTACGCCCGTGTTAGCCGGTGAAGTGATCGATGCGTCAGTGATGAGCAAAAAAGCATTAAGAGCTTTTATTGAAGCAGAAATTGAAGACGCAAAAAATAACGACGTGTTGTTCTCTCTTCACCTGAAAGCAACCATGATGAAAGTTTCTGATCCGATTATTTTCGGTCACGTGGTTTCGGTTTTTTACCAGGATGTACTGGAAAAGCATGCGGCAATTATTGAAGAGCTCGGCGTTGATGTTAACAACGGAATCGGCGATCTTTACACTAAAATTGAAGCCTTGCCTGCTGACAAGCAAGCGGAAATCAAAGCTGATATTGAAGCTTTATATCAACAAAGACCTGCGTTAGCGATGGTCGACTCTGACCGTGGAATCACTAACTTACATGTGCCTTCTGACGTAATTGTTGATGCCTCCATGCCCGCAATGATTCGTGGTTCTGGCCAGATGTGGAACGCGGCTGGTAAGCAACAAGACACTAAAGCGGTTATTCCTGATCGTTGTTATTCTGGTGTGTACCAGGAAACCATTAATTTTTGTCGTGAGAATGGTGCGTTTGATCCATCAACCATGGGAACAGTTCCTAATGTCGGATTAATGGCGCAAAAAGCGGAAGAGTATGGTTCACATGACAAAACATTCGAAATCGCAACTGATGGCGTTGTTAAAATTATCAACAAGGCA
Source organism: Aliikangiella coralliicola (assembly GCF_007004725.1). Classification (GTDB taxonomy): domain Bacteria; phylum Pseudomonadota; class Gammaproteobacteria; order Enterobacterales; family Kangiellaceae; genus Aliikangiella; species Aliikangiella coralliicola. The sequence continues at coordinate 99,007 of NZ_ML660164.1, forward strand.
GGCGAAACGCTGTTAGAGCAGAAGGTCGCTACAGGTGATATTTTCCGCATGTGTCAGGTCAAAGATGCACCTATTCAAGATTGGGTGAAACTTGCTGTTACACGTTCCAGACTTTCCGCAACACCAGCGGTATTCTGGTTAAATAGTGAGCGTGAGCACGATGCACAATTGATTGCCAAGGTTGAAAAATATTTGGCTGATCATGATACAAATGGACTCGACATTCGAATTTTACCGCCAGTTGAAGCGACTCGATTCACATTACAACGAGTGAAGCAGGGCGAAGATACTATTTCTGTCACCGGTAACGTGTTGCGTGATTATCTGACTGATTTATTCCCAATTCTTGAGTTGGGAACCAGCGCAAAAATGCTGTCAATTGTTCCGTTAATGAACGGTGGCGGGTTGTTTGAAACTGGCGCGGGTGGGTCTGCACCTAAGCATGTTCAACAATTTGAAAAAGAAAATCACCTTCGTTGGGATTCTCTCGGAGAATTTTTAGCTTTAGCGGCTTCCCTGGAGCATTTAAGTAATACGACAGGTAATGCGAAAGCGAAAGTTCTGGCCGATACGCTAGATCAGGCCACAGGAAAGTTCCTCGATACTAACAAGTCACCATCGCGTAAAGTTGGTGAGTTAGATAATCGTGGCAGTCATTTCTTTTTAGCACTGTATTGGGCTCAAGAATTAGCGGTACAGGATGCTGATGCGGAGTTAAAATCTCGTTTCAGCGGTTTAGCGCAGGCATTAAACGATAATCAAGAAGCAATCGTTAATGAGCTTAATTCAGTTCAGGGTCAATCGATGGATATCGATGGTTACTACCGCCCGAATGCAGAGTTAGCTGCTCAGGCGATGCGTCCAAGCGCAATATTGAATCAGGCGTTAGCTAGCTTATAAGAGTTAGATCTAAGCCTGATAATAAAACCTGAGATTGGCAGAAAGTTAATCTCAGGTTTTTTTGTGCAGTAAACCTTTTGGACATTTCTACAGGATCGGCAAGCAACAAGAAGGTTTTCTGCAGTCCCGATGCAGCGCACAATAACCGAAACGGTGATGATATCAGCTTGATTTCAAACAATCGTTGGTTAACAGGATTGGATTGAGTAATTAGAAATATCTCTATTTGTTATAATTGTGAGCTGTGGACAATAAAGAAATGCTGCAATGGATTGCAATTTGAGATTAGGGGTTGCGAACGAAAAGCCCGCGCTACGGGCCTTTATTAATCGAATCTAATCTTCTTTTGGCTCGATCAGGGTGGTGCCGTCTTGAGCAACTGTGCTGATGGCCTGTGCATGTAGGCCTTTCGGTCCTTCACAAGTTTCAAATGTTACTTCTTGACCCGCTTTGAGGCTTTTGTATCCATCCATATCAATGGTTGAATAATGTGCAAAAATATCATCGCCGCCGTTGTCTGGACGAATGAAACCATAACCTTTAGCGTTGTTAAACCACTTAACTGTACCCGTTGCCATCATATACTCCTCATATCTTCCCTTACTCATTGAAAATCAACTGACCCATTTACGGTAACTTATTGATTTTTAAAAGCTTTATAAAAAACTACGAATATTTATATAGCAGTGCTGCTAATATCACCGGAAATGTCCAGACTAAGAGCGAAACAATGAATCTCACAAAACAACTAAAATGTCAACCCCCTTACCACTACAACACCGGGGATATTGCGAAGATTTATAAATAATTATCTGTAGTGTAGATTTTGTCTTGAAAAATAGCTGGAGCTTCCCCATTAACCTTTATTAAAATAGAACTCACCAGAAAAGCTGCAAATTTGAAACCTTTTACTAGAATTAAGATATGAGCGACGAAAATATTCGCGAGAAAGAACATGGTGTTGCGGTTGCTGAATCAAAACCAGAAGTGCAACAACCTAAAATGTTCAAAGTTTTATTGTTGAATGATGATTACACACCCATGGATTTTGTAATACAGGTGTTAAAACGCTTCTTTCATAAGACAACTGAGCAAGCCACCAAAGTAATGCTTCAAGTGCATTATGAAGGGCATGGTGTGGCGGGAATTTACACCGCTGACATTGCTGAGACCAAAGTGGCGTTAGTTAATGATTATTCAAGGGCCCATGAGCATCCGTTGATGTGTACCATGGAAGCCGAATAAATCGGGGAATCAGAATAAAATGGAAGCCGACATGAAAGGGAATTTGAATAGAGCCGAGAGTAGGTAACATGCCAAGGAGTTTGTTGTTTGCATGTTGTTGTATAAATCGAGTGTTCGAATAAGGTGCATAAACGATGTTAAGTAAAGATTTAGAACTGACCCTTAATCTGGCGTTCACCGATGCTCGTGAGAAGCGACATGAGTATATGACGGTTGAACACCTTTTACTCGCTTTACTAGATAATGCTCACGCTGTGACAGTATTACGCGCCTGCGGTGCTGATATTGAAATGTTGCATCGTCAGCTAATTAATTTCATTGAGGAAACCAGCCATATCCTCCCAGCTGAAGCTGGTGATGTGGAAACCCAACCTACACTAGGTTTCCAGAGAGTATTGCAGCGAGCTGTTTTTCATGTGCAATCCTCTGGCAAAAAGGAAGTGACCGGCGCAAACATTCTGGTTGCCATTTTTAGTGAGCAGGAAAGCCAGGCGGTTTATTTCTTGCAACAGCAAGATATTTCAAGATTAGATATTGTTAATTACATATCCCACGGTATTTCAAAGATACCCGGTGATGATAGAGAAAATGACAATATTGAGTTTGAAGCCGCTGAGCAAGAGCAAACGACCAAGCAACCAACGGCGCTAGAAGCCTATACTGTCGACCTGAACCAAATGGCGGCAGATGGTAAGATCGACCCATTAATCGGCCGAGATCTTGAAATTGAGCGGACTATTCAGATATTGTCCCGCCGCCGAAAAAATAACCCATTATTCGTTGGCGAAGCCGGTGTTGGTAAAACGGCAATCGCTGAGGGATTGGCGAAGAAAATAGTCGATAGTGAAGTGCCTCAGGTAATTGATGATTGTCAGGTTTTTTCATTGGACCTGGGAGCATTGTTAGCAGGAACTAAGTATCGTGGCGATTTTGAAAAACGCCTCAAAGCCGTTCTGGCTGAATTAAAATCGAAAGATCATGCGGTTTTATTTATTGATGAAATTCACACCATTATTGGCGCAGGTTCAGCTTCTGGCGGCGTTATGGACGCCTCTAACCTGATAAAACCGATGCTTGCTAATGGCGAACTGAAGTGCATGGGATCGACCACCTTTCAAGAGTACCGTGGAATATTTGAGAAAGACCGTGCACTTGCCAGACGTTTCCAGAAAGTGGACATTGATGAGCCAAGCGTCGCCGACACAGTCGATATCTTAAAAGGATTGCGTTCGCGGTATGAGCAGCATCACGATGTCAGTTATTCTGACGCAGCGTTGCAGTCTGCGGCGGAATTATCGGCCCGTTATATTAATGACCGGCACCTTCCGGATAAAGCAATCGATGTGATTGACGAAGCCGGCGCAAACCGTCAGTTGCAAGAAAAAGAAAATCGCGAGAAGCGCATTTCGGTGACTGACATTGAAAATATCATTGCCAAAATGGCAAAAATTCCAGCGAAGAATGTTTCAACTTCTGACAAGAAATCGCTCGAAAACCTTGAACGAAATTTGAAGATGGTCGTTTTTGGTCAGGACAAAGCTATCGAGACATTGTCCGATTCAATTAAGCTATCGCGCTCAGGGCTCGGGCTGGAAGATAAGCCGATAGGTAGTTTCCTGTTTGCCGGTCCAACCGGGGTTGGTAAAACAGAGGTTACCAAGCAGTTGGCAAAAATAATGGGAATAGAGTTTATTCGTTTTGATATGTCCGAATATATGGAAGCGCACACGGTCTCAAGACTTATCGGTGCGCCTCCCGGCTATGTGGGTTACGATCAAGGCGGTTTACTGACTGAAGCTGTGACCAAAAATCCTTATTCAGTCGTGTTACTCGATGAAATCGAAAAAGCCCATACGGATGTTTACAACCTGTTGCTTCAGGTTATGGATCACGGCACTTTGACTGATAATAACGGACGCAAAGCTGACTTCCGCAATGTTATTCTGGTGATGACAACTAATGCCGGTGCTGCCGAATTAGAAAAGCCGGGAATTGGTTTCCAGACTCAATCGAAAGATAAAGACAATATCGAAGTGATTAACCGCGTGTTTTCTCCGGAGTTCAGAAATCGTCTGGATGCGATGGTTTGGTTCCAGCCACTGGAAATGGATGTTATTTGTTCTGTGGTTGATAAGTTCATTGTTGAATTACAAAGCCAGCTTGATAACAAAGGCGTTTCACTTGAGGTGACTCAAGATGCCAGAAACTGGTTAGCGGAGCAGGGCTTTGACAAAACCATGGGCGCGCGCCCAATGGCCAGAGTGATGCGCGAAAAAATTAAAAAGGAATTGGCTGAAGAATTATTGTTTGGACGATTGTCTAATGGCGGTCAGGTTGTTGTTGGTTTTGATGCTAAAAAAGACAAGCTTACTTTCAAAATCAAGAATAAGCAGGAAATTGTTATCAAACAATAAAATATCATCAGTATGCCGTGACTGGAAATTGTCACGGGTATTTAAATTAACTTGAGGTTAGTTAACCTGAGATTCGGATAAGGAATAAATAACCGAGAAAAGTAAAAAAGCAGGCCCAGGCCTGCTTTTTTGAATCTATTTTTATTGCGTGTTTTACTAATTACATCTGGCAACTAGTGCTAACTGCAAGGGGCGTTAAGGCTACCTTGCTCTGAAAGTAATTCGCCCTTTGCTCAAGTCATAAGGTGTCATTTCTACTGTCACTTTGTCACCTGTCAAAATACGAATGTAGTTCTTACGCATTTTTCCAGAAATGTGTGCAGTGATCACGTGACCGTTCTCTAATTCGACTCGAAACATTGTGTTTGGAAGTGTTTCCAAAACAGTGCCTTCTAATTCAATGCTATCTTCTTTAGCCATACTCTCTTGATATCTGTTGCAGTTAAAAACGCGCGTAATGATGCCTGATATTTGGCCAATAATCAAAGCCTTTATCGTGACTTAACTCAAATAAATCCACTGATCCTTTAAAAAGCACTCAATTGGACGATATTCGCCTTTGTAGTTCATTTTACGACTATTTTTTATCCAATAGCCAAGATAAACATAAGGCAGGTTTTCTGATTGAGCCAATTCAATCAATTTCAGGATCGCTAATCTTCCGGGACTAAACTGGGCAAAATCAGGATCGAAAAAAGTGTAAACCGCTGATAATCCATTATTAACGGTATCGAATACGCAAGTGGCTACCAATTGATTAGTCTTTATATCGAAAAAGTTAAGATAATTGGTCTCCAACCAGTCGTTGAGTAAAAATTCACGGTATTGGATGGTCGAAGTTGGATACATATCACCATCACGATGCCGTTCACTAATGTACTTATCAAACAACAGGTAATGCTGCTGAGTAAATCGTGAAGGCTCCATCATGGTATAAAAAGCACCACCTTTTTTCTGACATCGCCTTTGCTGCTTATTTGGCGTGAACTTTTCCACCGGTATTCTAACCGAGATGCACTCTTTACAATTATCGCAGTGGGGGCGGTAAATATGTTCGCCACTTCGTCGAAAGCCGCGATTTATCAACGCACTGTAAAGTAACTTATCGGTATGGATCTCCGGCGAAAGAAATAATGTGCGAGACTCATTCTCCACCAGGTAAGGACATTGGTGGGGCGGTGTGATAAAAAAACTCAACTGTGCCGGCTTAATCTGACTAGACATGCTGCTCCTTTATACTTCGATCCCATGGCGGCCGGGACGATGGAGGTTGTCACTGAGCTGAGTATCAGCTGGCTTAATATTGACTTCACAGCTTTCAACCCGGCCATTGGCTGGTTGTAACGCCAGTGGTGGTGTAGCTGGTTCGACTATGACAGGCTCAACTTCCAGGGGAAGATCATCTTTTCCTGTTATATCGAGTAAACTTGGCCAGTGTAGCCGTTGTGGTTGCCATTGTTGACTATCCCAGGTCTGTTGACTGCTTGAATGTAGTAGACTCAAATAAAGTTTACGAGAAATATTCGATGCCCCTAATTTCATCAAGTGTGGGTTTTCAATCTGGCAGTCAATAAGCTTGAAGTCGAGTTGCTTTAAATAGCGTGCCAGACACGAAAGTGCAATTTTGGAGCCGTTCGAAATTTCGCTAAACATTGATTCTCCACAAAATACACCGCCGGTAACAACACCATATATTCCACCAACTAGTTGATTACCCTGCCAGACTTCTAGCGAATGGGCTTTACCAAGACGGTGTAACTCACAATAGGCCTCTATCATTTCTTTAGTAATCCAGGTGCCGTTTTCTGCGCTGCGTGGGCGAGAACATCGTTTAACCGTTTCTTTAAAATTAAAGTTTAGCGTGACTGTCAACTGAGATTTACGCAAAGTTTTCTTAACACTTTTGTGGATTTTAAAATGATTAACAAAAAATACTGTTCGCGGATCTGGCGACCACCAGAGAATTGGTTCTCCGGGAGAATACCAGGGAAAAATTCCCTGTGAATAGGCCTGGATCAGTCTTTCGCTCGAAAGGTCTGCGCCAGCAGCTAGTAACCCGTTGGGATCATCCAGCGCCTGCTCAACCGGCGGGAAAGATATGTCTGTTGAAAGATAAGGCAACATATTAGCGTCCAATAACTCGCTTTATCGTGATCATTAGTCAGTATCCGCTTTTTCACGACAAGTGAACATTTAACCCGAGTTTGGGCTAACAGCCGGGCTCAGGTGTTTTACAAGTCTATTGGTTTATCTTAGCACTAAAAAAAAGAGACACGCCAATTGGGTGCCTCTTTTTCGGAAGTTCTTTTAGAATATTTCAGTAGAAAACAACCGTTTTTACTAAATTATTCGAATTTCATCTCAGGAATATCACCTTCAACAACCAGCTTTCCTGCGGTTTTTTGCTGAATTTCTTCGACAGAAACACCGGGAGCGCGCTCTAACAAGTGAAATGCGCCGTCTTTGATTTCCATCACTGCCAAATCCGTTACTACTTTCCTGATACAATCGACGCCGGTTAATGGCAAGGTACAGCTTTCAAGTAGTTTAGAATTTCCTCTTTTATCGGCGTGAGTCATGGTAACAACGATGTTTTGCGCGCCGGCAACCAGATCCATTGCACCACCCATGCCTTTCACTAATTTTCCAGGGATCATATAAGAGGCGATGTTGCCGTTTTGATCGACTTCAAATGCACCCAGAACGGTCAGGTCAACATGACCACCACGGATCATGGCAAAACTTTCCGCTGATGAAAAAATTGAGGCGCCTGAAATGGCTGTCACCGTTTCTTTGCCAGCATTAATCATATCAGCATCAACCTGGTCTTTGGTAGGATAGGGGCCCATACCGAGCAGGCCATTTTCCGACTGCAGCATGACTTCGATGTTTTTGGGAACATAGTTAGCAACCAAGGTTGGAATACCGATTCCGAGATTAACGTAATAACCATCACGTAATTCTTGTGCTACACGCATAGCGATTTGTTCGCGAGTAAGTGCCATAGTTCGATTCCCCGTTAATCTTGTTTCGCTAAAGTCAGTCGTTCAATGCGTTTTTCAAAGTCACCTTGAATAACGCGGTTGACGTAGATGCCCGGCGTGTGGATTTCCGTCGGTGCAAGTTCGCCGACTTCGACAATTTCTTCCACTTCAACAACGGTTATCTTTCCTGCGGTTGCCGCCATTGGATTAAAGTTCATGGCTGTGTCTCTGAATACCAGATTGCCGGTCTTATCGGCTTTCCAGGCGCGAATAATGGCAAAGTCACCGGTGATTGATTCTTCCAGAATATAGTTGCGTCCATTAAATTCACGAGATTCTTTACCGTCGGCAACCGGCGTACCGAAACCGGTCGCGGTGTAGAAAGCCGGAATACCTGCACCACCGGCGCGCATTTTTTCCGCTAGCGTACCTTGAGGGGTTAATTCTACTTCTAGTTCGCCGGAAAGAAATTGGCGTTCAAATTCGGCATTTTCACCCACGTAGGATGAAACCATTTTTTTGATTTGTTTGTCTTCAAGCAATAGCCCCAGACCAAAATCATCAACGCCACAGTTATTGGAAACAAATGTCAGTTCTTTAGTGCCCATTGTTTTTATCTGAGCGATCAAACCTTCCGGTATTCCACAAAGACCAAAGCCTCCGGCAATCACTGTCATGCCGTCGCTAAGCCCTTGCATTGCTTCTTCATAGCTGTGTACGACTTTGTCAAAGCCGGCCATAGTAGTACTCCTGTTTCATTATTACGTTTTATATATTATCTACGTTCTATAAATTAAATTCTAAAATAATCTACATTCAATAAACTATTTATATCTTGCAAATCATAAGCTGTTATTGAATAAAATCGCTTTTGTCAGTTTCATTTGAATCGCGAAAAATCTCACGGAATCCGCCATCTCATTGTGGGGATCTATGCCGACAAAGTTATCAACTTGTGCGCTTAGCGAGAATAGCCTGCGCAACTTTCGAGTTATTCGGACGATTCAAATATTGGCTAATATAATCACCGGCATCAACGAGTTTATCCAGATTAACACCGCTATCTAAGCCTAGTCCATCTAACATATAAACCACATCTTCTGTGGCCACATTGCCGGATGCGCCTTTCGCGTAAGGGCAACCGCCCAATCCTGCCACCGATGAATCAATATTGGTTACGCCAGATTCTAGTGCGGCGTATATATTAGCTAAAGCTTGTCCATAAGTATCGTGAAAATGAACCGCTAGATTGCTAACAGGAATCAAATTTTTGATTGTTTCGATCAAAGATTTTGTTTTACCTGGTGTGCCCACGCCAATGGTATCCCCAAGGGATACTTCGTAACTCCCACATTCGTAAAGCTTTTCGGCAACTTTCGCCACGACTTCAGGTGAAATTTCTCCTTCATAAGGACACCCTAAAACGCAGGAAACATAGCCACGAACTCGGATCCCAGCGGTTTGCGCTTGTTCAAAAATCGGCTTAAAGCGTTCGATACTCTCATCGATAGAGCAATTGATATTCTTTTGCGAAAAGCTTTCTGAAGCAGCAGCAAAAACGGCGACTTCTTTTGCGCCTGCAGCTCTGGCATTCTCAAAACCTTTCAGGTTTGGCGTGAGTACCGGAAAGTGGATTTTGCTTTCAGCTGAATATTGTTGAACTAATTGTTCAACGATTTGCTGATGGTCTGCCATTTGTGGCACCCACTTGGGGGAAACAAAACTGGTTGCCTCGATGACACCAAGTCCGCTTTGCGCCAAGCGGTTTATAAGTTCGAGTTTTATCTCGGTGGGGACTGGTGTGCTTTCGTTTTGTAAACCGTCGCGAACGCCAACCTCAATGATTTTTACCCGGTTGTCCAACATTATTTATGTGTCCTCTACGAATTGATGTTGTTAGGTCATTTTTTATGTGACGGTGTTGTCAGAGCTGTTTTTTCAATTCTAAATGGCTGTTCAGAATTGGTGTCGGTTTTAGGGAATTGTCGAAACAGTTAGCTTTCGGTTTCAAATGTCTCCGGTTTGTACAAAGGATTAAGTCCCCTCTCTTGGAAGGAGAGGGCTAGGGAGAGGTTGCGCCCCCATTTTTCAAAGGGAAGTGCAACTCTCGCAGGTTATTTTTTATCCTTCACCTACATATACTGTTTAAACAATGGCTTATTCTTCCTCAAAACTTATCAGCTCAGCGCCTTCGTCAACCAGATCACCTTCCTGATAAAGTACTTCAGCGATGACACTGTCTTTATGGGCTTTGATCGTATGTTCCATTTTCATTGCTTCCATGACAATGAGTGCCTGACCTTCTTCCACTGTGTCGCCCGGATTAACTAAAACGTCGATCACGGTTCCAGGCATTGGGGCGGTCAGATTCGCCTGGGTATCTTGGTCAAGATTGACCAGGCTATTATCTTTGACTTCGAGTTCCCAACTTTTTGCATTCTTAAAGATGACAAGTTGATTATCACTTTCCGCCAGGTTAACAGTCGATTGGTGTCCGTCTAAATCGATGTGCAATCGATTACCGTCCAGATATCCGCTGGCGACTAGCTCTTTCCCGCCGATTTCCAAAAGAAAGCCTTTATTTCTTAATAAGCCCTCGTTGCGGAAGTGAGCTGTCACTGTGTATTGATTGTTATCATGTAACAATTCAATCAAGTGATGATTATCTTCGTTGAGTCGCCATCCCGATGTTTCATTCCAGGGAGAGTAGGGGTCAACTCTATCTCCTGATTGTTTGTCAGCTTGCTTCAGCATAACGTGGAGCGCTGCCGCTGCGAGAATTTCATCGGCGACGCTACTGTCTGCCGTAGTTAATTCTTCACCGTGTTTATCCAGAAAGTGAGTATCTAAATCAGCATTATTAAACGAATCGTTACTAGCAAGGTGATGGAGAAACTCGATGTTAGTCGTTAATCCGGCAACGTGAAAATCTGCGAGAGCGCCTCGCAATCGAGCGAGCGCGGCACTGCGATCGCGATCCCAGACGATTAATTTTGCGATCATTGGATCATAATAAACGCTTACGCTATCGCCTGAAACAATTCCCGAGTCTACTCGCACATTGGCATTGGTTTGCGGCAATCCCATGTAACTAATTTTGCCGGTGGCGGGTAAGAAATCGTTGTCGGGGTCTTCCGCATAAATACGGGCTTCAAATGCGTGACCGTTGATGGTTAGTTGGTTTTGTTGTAGCGGTAATGGTAGGCCATTGGCCACCATGATTTGCCATTCTACCAGGTCCAATCCGGTGATCATTTCTGTGACTGGATGTTCAACCTGAAGTCGGGTATTCATTTCCATAAAATAAAATGAGCCGTCGTGGTCGTATAAAAATTCAACGGTTCCGGCGCCTTCATAACCAATCGCCTTAGCGGCCGTGATTGCCACCTGGCCCATTTGTTCACGGGTTTCTTCAGAAAGGCCGGGAGCCGGCGCTTCTTCAATGACTTTTTGGTGACGTCTTTGTATGCTGCAATCTCGTTCAAATAAGTGGACCGCATCGCCCTGGCTATCTGCAAAAACTTGAATTTCAACGTGGCGGGGCTTGGTTAAATACTTTTCCACTAACACCCGATCATCACCAAAAGATGAAATCGCTTCGCGCTTACAGGAGTTGAGTGCGTCAATAAAATCTGCCGAAGATTCAACCACACGCATGCCTTTCCCACCACCGCCAGCAGTCGCTTTGATTAATAAAGGGTAACCAATTTTATCGGCTTCAGATTGCAATCGATCGTCAGACTGGTCATTGCCGTGGTAGCCTTGCACCAATGGTACGCCGGCATTTTCCATAATTGATTTGGCGTCACTTTTTGAGCCCATCGCTTCGATAGCAGGTACAGGTGGGCCGACGAAAATTACTTGATTCGCTTCACATTGGCGTGCAAATTCTGCATTTTCTGATAGAAAACCATAACCCGGATGAATCGCATTCGCGTTTGATTTTTTAGCGACTTCCAAAATAGTGTCGGCTTTTAAATAACTGTCTTTTGCAGCTGGACCGCCAATATGCCAGGCTTCGTCGGCTAATTTGACATGTTGTGAGTCTTTATCCGCGTCAGAGTAAACTGCAACACACTCGATCCCCATTCTTTGCGCTGTGCGAATAATTCGACAGGCAATTTCTCCGCGATTAGCAATGAGCAGTTTATTGATACTAAGATGAGCCATTAAATTTTAATCCTGAAAGTTTTTTCTTTATTAATCTTGAATGATTGGTTTCTTTGTCCAAAAGACACTTTGTTTACCGCAATATTTATTGCGTAATTTTCATCGTGTTTAGCAACATTGAATTACTCAATATTACTGGATTCATTATCATTAGTTTTAGACCAGTTAGCCGGTCGTTTTTCGAGGAAAGCGCCAACGCCTTCTTTACCTTCTTTAGAGGCTCGGATATCAGCAATTCTTTGCGCCGTTTCTCGAATGAGGTCTTCGTTAATCGGCTGATTGTGAACCAGATTAACCAGTTTCTTTGCCTGATACATGGCTTTCGGTCCATTCGCCAAAGCTTTTTGTAAAAAGTCTTCGACATTCTCTGTCAAAGCGTCATGGGGGAAAATCTTGTGGATCAGGTTAATATGTTTAGCTTCGGTCGCATCAAATCTTTCTGCCGTCGCAAAATAGCGTTTTGCGTTTCGTTCGCCAATTGCTTTAACGACATAAGGACTAATGACTGAGGGAATTAATCCAAGCTTTACTTCTGATAAACAAAACAGTGCTTTCTCACTCGCCAGCGCGATATCGCAACAAGCTACCAAACCAACACCGCCGCCAAAAGCTGCCCCCTGAACCACTGCCACGGTTGTTTTACTGGCGTCATGAATGGTTTGCATCAGGCCGGCAAGTTGTAAAGAGTCCTGATAGTTTTGTTCCCAACTGTAGCCTGCCATTCTTTTCATCCAGTTAAGATCGGCACCGGCAGAAAAGCTTTTACCATTTGCTGCGAGCACGATTATGCGCACTGAATCATCTTGATCAAGTTTGCTGACAGCTTCAGTTAACTCGGCGATGACTTTATCATCAAACGCGTTGTGAATTTGTGGGCGATTAAGGGTAATCGTCGCGATACCATTGTTTCTTTTTTCAATTGCTAAACTTGGTTCTGACATCATTTATTCCTTATCTTGTGCAATAAATATGTTCCCTCTCTTGGAGAGGTTGGCCAGGGGGAGGGAATTAGCTCAATGGTTTATGACTTACCAAGTTTCCTCTCTCCCTAACCCTCTCCCGGAGGGAGAGGGGACTGTACTGCTAAAACCTGCTGGGATTGCGCAGGTAGTAATAATTCGGTCATCTCAAATATGTTCCCCCTCCCTCTGGGAGGGGGCTAGGGGGAGGGAATTAGTTCATCAGTTTATGACAGTTACCAAGTTTTTCCCTCTCCCTAACCCTCTCCCTGAGGGAGAGGGGACTGTATTGCTAAAGCCTGTAAAAGAAGTATAAGCAGCGGTGTTAGTTTTCGTTGCTTACATTCTAAAGACGCCAAAACGCGTTTCTTCACTCGGCGCGTTAAGCGTCGCAGAAAGACCTAATCCTAAAACCTGCCGGGTATCTGCCGGATCGATAATGCCGTCATCCCAAAGCCGCGCACTGGCGTAATAAGGATGCCCCTGAGTCTCGTACATTTCTGCAATTGGCGCTTTAAACTGGTTTTCTTCTTCTATCGGCCAATCAATTCCTTTGCGCTCAAAGTTATCTCGTTTAACTTGCGCCAGAACATTGGCTGCTTGTTCACCGCCCATTACTGATATACGTGCGTTAGGCCACATCCACAAAAATCTTGGGCTATAAGCTCTACCACACATGCCGTAATTACCTGCACCAAAACTGCCACCCACAATCACGGTAAATTTAGGCACTTTGGCGCACGCCACGGCGGTAACCATTTTGGCACCATTTTTCGCAATGCCGGTATTTTCGTATTTTCTGCCGACCATAAACCCGGTAATGTTTTGCAGAAAAACTAACGGAATATTTCTTTGACAACAAAGCTCGATAAAGTGTGCACCTTTCAGCGCCGACTCTGAAAATAAAATGCCGTTGTTAGCGATGATACCCACCGGATAACCCCAGATGCGCGCAAATCCACAAACCAGTGTATTGCCATATAAAGGTTTAAATTCGTCGAACTCGCTGGCGTCAACTACTCTTGCGATTATTTCGCGAATATCAAATGGTTTGCGAGAATCAGTTGGAATAACGCCGTAAATTTCTTCTTTAGGATAAAGCGGTTCTTGCGGCTCTTTTACATCCCAAGGAGCATGCTTTTGTTTGTTTAACCGAGACACAACATTTCGCGCCAGCGCCAAGGCGTGTTTGTCATCGAGAGCGTAATGGTCAGTTACACCAGAGTTTTTGCAATGAACATCTGCGCCGCCCAGGTCTTCAGCAGTTACTTCTTCGCCCGTTGCGGCTTTAACCAGTGGTGGCCCACCGAGGAAAATGGTGCCTTGCTCTTTGACAATAATACTTTCATCAGCCATTGCTGGAACGTATGCGCCACCGGCAGTACAACTTCCCATCACAACAGCAATTTGTGCGATGCCTTTCGCTGAGAGGTTGGCTTGATTATAAAAAATTCGACCGAAATGGTCGCGGTCAGGAAACACCTGATCCTGTTGCGGTAGATTGGCGCCGCCGGAATCAACCAGGTAAATGCAGGGGAGGTGATTTTGTTCTGCAATTTCTTGAGCGCGTAAATGCTTTTTAACGGTTTCTGGAAAATAGGTACCGCCTTTAACCGTTGCATCATTCGCAACAATCACACACTCCTGACCATTCACTCGTCCGATGCCGGTTATCATGCCGGCCGCCGGAACTTGATTATCGTACATGCCGTAAGCGGCAAACTGTGATAATTCTAGAAAAGGTGAGCCCACATCAAGCAGTTGCCTGACTCTTTCCCGTGGTAGCAATTTACCGCGATTGGTATGTTTTTCCTGACGCTCTTTGCCACCGCCTTGAGCGATAACCTGCATTTTGTCGCGTAGATCATCAATCAGCGATTGCATTTGTTCAGCATTGGCAGTGAAATCTTGACTGCGCGGATTAAGCTTGCTTTTTATTGTTGGCATTTCCGATCCGTTAACTGTAAATTTTGGTCTGTGCTTTTTATTGGTTATTGGTTAATTACTCGCTCATTACAGAGCGACTAATCACCATTTTCTGAACTTCACTGGTGCCTTCATAAATCTGGCAAATTCTGACATCGCGGTAGTACTTTTCTACTGGAAAGTCATTGAGATATCCATAGCCGCCAAATACCTGAATTGCGTCGGAACAGATTTTTTCAGCCGCTTCAGAGGCAAATAATTTTGCCATTGACGCTTCCTTTAGACAGGGCTTTCCTGCATCTTTTAATTGCGCAGCACGATGAACCATTAAACGAGCGGCATCTAACTGAGTCGCCATTTCTGCGATTTTAAATCCAATTGCCTGGTGTTTATGAATCGGTTTGCCAAAGGCAACTCTTTCTTCGGCGTATTGTTTGGCTGCTTCCAACGCTGCGCGGGCAATACCAACACATTGAGCTGCAATGCCGATACGACCGCCTTCCAGTCCAGAGAGTGCTATTTTGTAACCTTCGCCTTCTTTGCCTAAAAGATTTTCTTCAGGAATGACACAGTCTTCAAATAAAATCTGGCAAGTATCAGATGCGTGTTGGCCGAGTTTATGTTCTACATTGGCGACCACATAGCCAGGCGTATTCGTCGGTACAATAAACGCGGAAATACCTTTTTTTCCAGCGTCTGGATCAGTCACCGCAAACACGATGGCAATGTCTGCCGTTTTACCGGAAGTTATAAACTGCTTTACGCCGTTGAGAATATATTTGTCGCCGTCTTTCACTGCTTTCGTGCGCAGGTCAGCGGCGTCAGAGCCTGCGTGAGGCTCGGTTAAAGAGAAGTTGGCCAATTGTTCGCCGGCAGCTAATGGCTTTAAATATTTTTCTTTTTGCGCGTCGGTGCCAAAATTCAAAATTGGCATACAACCAACGGAGTTAGTCACGCTAATAATGGTTGAACAAGCAGCATCGCCGGCGGCGATTTCTTCAAGTACCAATGCGGCTGAAAAATAGCCGATGTTACAACCATTCCAATCTTCAGGAACTAACATACCGTAAAAACCCAGTTCGCCTAAACCTTTTAGTGCTTCTTCGGGAAAAGTTTTGTTGCGATCCCAGTCGGCGGCGTAGGGGGTAATTTTTTCCTGCACGTATTGACGGGCAGCATCCTGGATCATGGTTTGTTCTTCTGTCAGGAACATGGATTAATTCTCTTAAAATATTGCGAAATTCTTGAGTCGTTCAAAATTTCAAAACCGACAAAATTTTTTACTCGAAACACCTGGTTTAGAGCGCTCGCCGTTGAAGTTTTATTACGATCTGTTTAGTTCAAAATACTCGGTGAGTACCTGATTTAGTTCATTTTTGCGTAGCCAGAATTGCTCCCGAAATAAGACTATCGCGGGAGCAGTTTAGACGCGGTGAATAAACGATTCTTAATTCTAGACTAGTTCCACCGCCATTGCTGTGGCTTCACCGCCGCCAATACACAGTGAGGCAACCCCTTTGGTTTTGCCATATTTTTGTAATGCCGCAATCAAAGTGACCAAAATACGAGTTCCGCTGGTGCCAATTGGGTGTCCCAATGCGCAAGCGCCGCCATGAACGTTGACTTTGTCAGGGTTTAAGCTTAAATCTTTGACCGCTGCCATGGTAACCACAGCAAATGCTTCGTTGATTTCAAACAGATCGACATCATCAACAGACCATTCCACTTTTTCCAGCAGGCTTTTAACCGCTGTTACTGGTGCTATGGTGAATTCTGCTGGTTTACGCGCATGTGTGGCATGACCGACAATTTTTGCTAAGGGTTTAAGGCCGCGTTTTTCTGCTTCAGATTGACGCATTAACACAACAGCCGCAGCACCATCTGAGATCGAACTGGCGTTAGCCGCAGTCACAGTGCCGTCTTTTCTGAAAGCAGGGCGAAGGGCTGGAATTTTATCCGGGCGAGCTTTAAGTGGTTGCTCGTCGTGTTCAATGGTTACTTCGCCTTTACGTGATTTAATCGTCACCGGAACGACTTCACTGGCAAAGGAGCCATCTTCAATAGCGGCTTTGGCGCGTGATAATGAAGTAATCGCAAATTCGTCCTGTTGCTCCCGTGAAAATTCATAACGATCGGCACAGTCTTCCGCAAAAACACCCATCGCCTGACCTTCATATGCATCTTCCAATCCGTCAAATGCCATGTGATCTAAAGCTTTAACGTGACCGAAGCGATAACCGCTGCGTGCATTTGGTAACATATGAGGCGCATTACTCATGCTTTCCATACCACCGGCGACCATGACCGAATTGGTTCCGGCAGTTAACAGGTCGTTTGCAAGCATGACTGATTTCATACCAGAGCCACAAACTTTATTGATAGTCGTACAACCGGTTGATAAAGGTAAATCAGCACCTAAAGCTGCCTGACGCGCTGGCGCCTGGCCAAGTGCCGCTGGTAAAACGCAACCCATGATCACTTCTTCGATATCTTCACCTGACACTCCGGCGCGCTCAACCGCGGCTTTGATGGCTGTTGAACCTAGTTCGGTGGCTTTAACGGCAGAAAGGTCGCCCATAAATCCACCCATTGGGGTACGAGCCATGCCGACAATTACGATAGGGTCTTGCTGTGACATTGAATTTTTCCTCAAATATTTAAACTGTGTATTCATTGGGCCAAACGGTGTAAAAAACGTTTCACCCAAGTTGTAATCTTTTCAAGATAACAACGATAACTCGCGTTTTCCTTTATTTGGTTGCGTTTTTTAATTCAACCATTTGTTGGGTTTCGTTCCTCAACTCAACCTACAATAATCCAAGGATTAAGAGGTTTCTTTAAACAGCTCTCGGCCGATCAACATGCGGCGAATCTCTGATGTACCGGCGCCAATTTCATAGAGTTTTGCGTCGCGTAATAATCGACCTGTTGCAAACTCATTAATATAACCGTTTCCACCCAGGCATTGAATGGCTTCAAGTGCCATCTGAGTGGCTTTTTCTGCCGCATATAATATCACGCCTGCTGCATCTTTTCGGGTTGTTTCTCCACGATCGCAAGCTTGGGCCACATTATAAACATAAGATTTTGACGCATTCATGGTGGTGTACATATCGGCCAATTTACCCTGCATCAATTGAAACTCACCAATGGACTTGCCAAATTGTTTACGCTCGTGAACATAAGGAATCACAATGTCCATACAGGCTTGCATAATACCCGTTGGACCGCCTGAAAGAACGACACGTTCGTAATCTAATCCGCTCATCAACACGGTAACGCCGCCGTTCAGTTCGCCGAGGATATTTTCTTTCGGCACTTCACAGTCTTCAAACACCAGCTCGCAAGTATTTGAACCGCGCATACCCAGTTTATCGAGCTTTTGTGCGGTAGAGAATCCAGCAAAATCTTTTTCGATGATAAATGCGGTGATCCCGCGAGAGCCTGCCGATGGGTCGGTTTTTGCGTAGACAATCAACACGTTGGCATCAGGGCCATTAGTGATCCACATTTTGTTGCCGTTTAACAGGTAATAGTCACCACGGTCTTCCGCGCGTAAGCGCAGCCCGACAACATCAGAACCCGCACCAGGCTCACTCATAGCCAGCGCGCCAATATGTTCACCAGTGCATAATTTGGGCAGATATTTGGCTTTTTGTTCAGGTGTTCCGTTTTTACGTAATTGGTTAAGGCAAAGGTTTGAGTGGGCGCCATAGCTTAATCCAATACTGGCTGAGGCACGACTTATCTCTTCCATAGCAACAACATGTTCCAGATAACCAAGCCCAGAGCCGCCGAACTCTTCCTCAACGGTCATACCTAGCAAGCCCATTTCACCTAGTTTGGGCCACAGCTCGTTGGGAAATTCGTTTTCCTGGTCAACCCGCTCCGCAATGGGCGCGATCTCTTTTTCGGCGAAAGCTCTGACGGAATCGCGGATCATGTCAGCTGTTTCACCGAGGTTAAAGTTCAAACCTGAATACATGTTATGCCTCGTTTATTGGTTAATTCGTTTTTCCAGCCGGGCAAGCTCGCCCAGCATGGTTTCAATATCTTTTTGTTGTTGGTACAAAGCTTCTCGCCGTTCCACAATTTTTTGCGATAAATATTCGGTCTGTTTTTGCTCACCGCTGGGCAGGTCATAAATTGATATGATTTCGCGGATTTCCGACAACGAAAAACCAATCCGTTTACCGCGCAAAATTAGCTGCAGTCGGACCTTGTCGCCTTTGCCATAAATTCGTTGAGAGCCATTGCGCTGAGGCGAAATCAGTTTTTCGTCCTCGTAGTGGCGAATGGAGCGGGGCGTAATACCAAATTCTTTTGATAATTCGCTAATTGTGTAAGTTTGATTATTTTCTTTCATTGTAAAATTATAATTAACCTTTACGTTAACGTAAACTTGAAAAGTGAGATTTTAGCAAAGGTTAGACCAGATTGAAAATTAATCAGTCTGTGTGTAATGAAGGAGGTAGTAGGCTGTAAAGTGGGACGGCGGTTAGTCGTTTATGGTTAATTCAAAAACTGGTCAAGGTGGAGCTTTGGCTGCAATGTCGGGCTGGAATGGGGACTGGAGCAATCAATCATTGATATTTAGTTAATAAAAAAGCCCCGATTAAAACGGGGCTAAGCACTACACTAGATATTCGCCAATAGTTCTATCATCGCCAGTCGATTGAAAGGCCTTGATGCATACGTATTGGCTGGCAGTTCAATAATACAAGTGGGAATCCGTTAGTTTATCGCCTGACAACTCAATTGTGACAAGCTCTCACGCCGGTTTCAGCGTAACAATAAACCAGGCTGGCAAATTAAACTGGGCTAACAAAATAGAGCAAAGCTTCCGCAAAAAAAAGTGAATAAATTATTTATTTAAAAAACATCACAAATAACGATTTTTTTTAATCGTATGGTGTGAAAATAATTACTTTGATGAGATAAAGTACGATTATTAATACCGCGTTACGCTTCGATTTTCTTAACGAACATTGCGGTGTGTAGAGATAAGCGCTTAGTCGGTTGGTTTTACATTATCAATTCCAACTGCTAACCTTTTTGAGAAAATTAAATTCGTTTGCCACCACGCAAAATAAAAAATAATAAGAATAATCGGAGCGATCATGTCAACTCACCGTCTTAAATCCTATCGGCCGTCGGGAAAAATTGATATCTCGTTGAGCTGGAAGCTTGTGCTTTCACTCCTATTCATCATCGCACTTAGTTTTGTGGGGAGCTCGTTAGTTCAAGCCGTTCAAGTCAGCTATCTTGGTTCGATTGTTTTTCTCATACAAGTAACAGTTACCGGATTTGTGGCCGGTCTGTTGGTTCGTTGGGGGCATATTCGAAATATTGGTATCGCGATATTGTGTGGCGGTTTACTCGGTTTGACCGCTTTGTACTTTTCCTGGATTTTTAGTTTACCAAAAATTCTGGCCACTATCGGAATCGAAACTTCTTCTGAGATACTCTTAAAAAATCCTGGGCTTACCTTGAGTTATATCGCGCAGTCTGCACAGGAATACTCGATGAGTTTTGTGACTATTGAATTTCGCCATTGGTTACTGAAGGCAGTTTGGTTAGCTGAAGTGGTGATAGTGATCATTTACCCTATTTATAAAACTTATCAGATATCCAACTCAGTAGTTTTCTGTGAAGCCTGTCATGAGTGGGTTGAAAAGCAGCCGGGATTGGTCGGCTTTTACCACAGCGATGAGCAGCAACTAAAAACTCAGTTTCTAACCGCCGATTACGATTTTATGGATCAGGCAGAGGCAATATTCAATGTGCCGATGAAAGACTATTATTGCGTTGACGGTGAGGTTTGTGTTGGTTGTAATGACTTTTTCATTTTGTCGTTAAGACTGATGAAAAAAGCCACCGATCAGGATAAAGCGAAACGGTTTTCATTAACTGAAAAGTTGGTGGTGGCAAGGCCTTATTTTCAACATTTCTTATTATTGACCAATCAGTTTCCCGCGCCGGAGGAAGAGTAGGGGGGAGAATTGCTAATTAGGAATTATTAATCAGGAATTAGTGGCTGAAGATTTTTACTCAGTCTTGTTTAACCCCGAAATCGACTTGCATTCGTGTAATAGGTAAGAAATTTCTAAAAAAAAATATTGAGCATGGACCTGCTTTATTACGTATCAGCCCCCTGAAATATTCGTAAAGATTGAATGAGAGTATTGATGAGAAGTTTGACTTTATTGTTTTCTATTTTGTTGTTGTCTGCCTGCGCGAATCAGCGGAGTAATCAATCTCGCCATGGGTCACCGGCTGAAAGTTCATCAAGCGCTATTAATTTAAGTGATTTAGCGAGTAGTGATTATGAAAACAATCTGGTTTACCCGCAGAGTGTTTATTCACTTCAGTTTGTCACCCAGAAAACTTTTGATGATCCTATTTGGGGCACCCAGTTGCGTTATGCTCATATCTTTTCGGAAAACGATATCGTTGATGTGTTTGTGTATCCGATTGCAGCGACCAACTGGGATAATGAAGTTGCAACTTTAATGCATGAGAATCAAAAGGTGTTGGACGAGATCAATGAAGCGGTAAAGCGAAAGCATTACAAAGCGGTAAAGGTTGAAAAGACCGGTGAGATTAAGTTTGGCGAGTGGCAGGGAGTAAAGTCTTCGCTAGATTTAACCATGAATGATGGAAAACTTTATCGTTCGTTTGTTTTTCTGTTTATTCAGCAGGATAAATTTATCAAGGTACGTTTTAGTTTGCTGAAAGGCAAAGATTTAGGATTGCCGGATGAGAATGTTATTGCGCGAGAATTGATTACCGCGATCACAGTTCCGGCGGAGTCTGCCTATATGTTGGCAATGCGGGAGCAACACCGTGAGCAACGGGCGCAGGAACTTTTGCGAATGTTGATAGAAGCTGCGGGTCAGCAAAAGAAAACCGAGCCTTCTACGCAGTAAAGAAAGCTATTCTGAGAAATACTTTTCGAATTTGTCCCCTCTCCTTGAGGAGAGGGTTAGGGAGAGGTGGAGATTTTTCAATCGAACTTCAGGTTTATTAGTAGAAAGCAGAGTTTCCCTCTCCCCAGCCCTCTCCCAGAGTGAGAGGGTTAGGGAGAGGTGGAGATTTTTCAAATGAACTTCAGGTTTATTAGTAGAAAGCAGAGATTTCCCTCTCCCCAGCCCTCTCCCTGAGTGAGAGGGAGTTTAATCTCCAATTGAAATATTTTGCGCCATCTCAAAACCAAATTTCAAATTTAACTTTAATTTCACTCAAATTAAACTCATCCAATTGATTTCAATCAAGTTATAACATTTACAATATCCGCTGACCCTGCTACTTTTAACTTTGCGTGAAGAACAAACTTCCTGACCTTTTGTGATGATCGGTTGGGGAATTTAAGAGTCGTACGGGAATTAGGGAAGGGCTCTGATAAAACGCAACTAAAAGCGATAATAACAATAAACGAAAAAGGATCTCAGGATTTTGAGTCGCCGCTATTTCGAAGATATGTTTAATGATCCGGCTTCCAGGCAAGGAAGGCGGTTAATGTTGTTTGTTAATTCTCTGATTGTTCTTTCTATGGTGGCTTACAGCTTGTCCACCGTTTCCCATATTGCTGAAGTCATGGCCGCTGAGCTTTTCGCTATTGAAGTTTTTATCGTGATAATCTTTACGCTGGAGTATGGCTGTCGGGTTTACTTTTCTCCTAATCGACGGCGTTTTATCTTTAGCTTTTTCGGCATCGTTGATTTTCTATCTTTTGCACCATTGTATTTGTTTTTATTTACCGGCGTTGACGCTCGAGCATTGAGAGCGGCACGAATGTTTCGTTTGTTGCGCTTATTTAAGTTGTTTCGGTTTGCCAAGTCGACGGCGCGCCTTCGCGCGGCTTATGGAATCATTAAAGATGAATTAGTTTTGTTTGGGGCTGTATCTTCAATTCTTTTATTTGTGAGTGGTGTGGGGATTTATCATTTTGAAAGTGAGGCGCAACCAGAAGCTTTTAGTTCTGTCTTTGACGGGCTTTGGTGGGCGGTGGTGACTTTAACCACTGTGGGTTATGGCGATGTGGTGCCGGTGACTGCAGGCGGTAAATTTTTTACGTTTTTTATTGTGATTATCGGGTTGGGGATTGTTGCTGTACCAACCGGGCTGATTGTGAGTGGAGTTCAGGAGGCAAGAAAAGATATCGAGTAGAAGAAGTGTTATTAAAAACGTGACAAGCGCATTGTGGTTTCATTTTTAGCATTGTTCATTTGCGGGTTGCTCATTTGCAGCTGAGATAAGGGAGCGTAAAGATTCACTCATAAAAAAAGGCTGAAACTATCAGCAACTAAAAAAATACAGGAGTCATCATGGCACTAACGACAAAAGAGATTAATAGTTTACGTAAAAAGAAGAAAGCGGCAACCAAACGAGAGTTTGCGCAAATGCGTCAGCTATTTCCAGAAAGGGTCAACATTGTAAGTGAGGGAGATTCCTGGTTTGCCTATCCACCTAAATGGCTGGTGTGGGGTAAACAGTCAAATTTAATCGCGCACATCACTGGATGGACAAGAAGAAAAGCAAATTTCTATTCGATGGCGTCGAATGGTGATGAAGCGGTGGATATGGTGTCGGGTAAACAAAAGCATCAGTTGGTTGATTTGTTGCGTTGGCATACTAAGGCAAAGCATCGCAAGCCGATTGATTTGTTGCTGTTTAGTGGTGGCGGTAACGATATTGTGGGCGAAAATGATTTTGAGCGTTTTCTTAAGCCTTATAAGCCGAGTTATACCACGGGTAAGCAGTGTGTGAATATGCCGCGTTTGAATCGGAAGATTAAGCAGATTGGTTTGGCGTATCAGGAGTTGTTGGATATTCGCGATCATTATACTCAGGATACGCTAATTATGACTCACACTTATGATTACCCTTATCCATCGTTAACCGGTGGCGTGTTTTTGGGTGGGTTGATAAAGACTAAAGCATGGATGAAGCGGTTTATGGATGCGGCGGGTATTAAGGAAGAGTTGCAGGCAGATGTGATTAAGGTGTTTATGGATGGTATGGCGGAAGAGGTGTTGAAGATTGCGAGTAAAAGAAGTGGGTTTATTGTGGTGGATACGCGAGGGACTTTGGTTGGAAAGAAGGAATGGTTAAATGAGATCCATCCGACATCGAAAGGGTTTAAGTCGATTGCTGAGTTGATGTTTGAGGAGATGAAGTTGAAGTTTCCTGGCTTGCAATAAATACGAGCCGGCAATCAATGCGGGTTGTAATAGATAAGGGCTGTTAATAAATACGGACTGTGAATAAATCGGAACATAACTGCGAGGGTAAGACGATGAAACTTATTTTAAGGAATATGGTTGTTGTTGTACTTACGGTTGTTGTATTTGGGTGTGTAACTAATACCGGTGGTTCTGCTAATAATTCGACTGATAAAGCGGAAAAGGGGATTGATTGGGTTGAGGTTGCGCCGGAATACCATGCGGGAACGATTGAGGTTTATCGGGCGGCGACTGATCAGTTAGATGATCGTTTGAAGAAGATGGAGTCGGCTATTACAGAAGTTGTTTCTGAAGTGGATTCGCAGGTTGATTCAAATGAGAAAAAGCCTGCGATTATTCTGGATGTTGATGAGACGATTTTGAGTAATTTGGTGGTGCAAAAGGAGTTTGCTTCTGTGGGATATAAGCCTGAGTTGTGGGATGAGTGGGTGAATAAGGCGGAGGCGCCTGCATTGGCTGGGTCGGTTGAGTTTTTGCAATTGGCGGCGAAACAAGGAGTAATGATTTTTTATGTGACCAATCGGGATGTTTCTTTGGAAGCGGCGACACGAAAAAATTTAGCGCGTTTTGGTTTTCCTATTTCTGAAAGTGTTGATACGGTTTTGTTGCAAAATGAAAAGCCGGGTTGGACAAGTGATAAGGCTTCGCGGCGGATTTATGTGGCTAAGGATTATCAGGTGATTATGTTGTTTGGTGATGACTTGAATGATTTTATTAGTGCTAAGCAGTTGTCTAAAAAAGAGAGGGATGAGGCGGTTGTGAAGTATAAGGGATATTGGGGGGAGAGGTGGTTTTTGCTGGCTAATCCGATGTATGGGAGTTGGGTTAAGTTGATTGGGGGGGAGGATTATAATTAGGGGCGATATTGATGATTAATTGTACATTTGAGCTTTTCCTAATCGGCAGTTTATTAGTAAATACAGATATTTGCATAAGTAATAGTGAATAGGTTTCAGTGATAGCTTACAATCGAAAGTTATGCATCCGTTTAAATTAAAAGAAGTATAAATAGTGAACAACGAAGAACAAGAATTTTTAAATAGTTTAGAAAAGAAGTTGTGGACGGCGGCAGATAAGCTGCGTTCTACCTTAGATGCGGCTCAATACAAGCACACAGTATTGGGTCTAGTTTTCTTAAAATACGTATCAGACTCCTTTGATATCCGTCGAGAGGAGCTTAAAGCTCAATTCCAAAATCCTGACCACGAATATTTCCTTGACCCAGAAGATTACGATGGTGCTGAAAGCGAGGAATACCAAGATGAGCTAAATTCAGAACTCGAAGAGCGCGATTACTACGCTGAAGCTAATGTCTTCTGGGTGCCGTCTCAAGCTCGCTGGCAGTTTTTGCAAGATAACAATAAAACGGTTATTGGGGGTGCTGAGTTAATCCTTGATGATGGCAATAAACTCAAACTTAGTTCTGTCGGTCATTTAATTGACAATGCTTTAGAAGCTATTGAGGTTGATAACCCGAAACTTAAAGGGGTTCTTAACAAGCGCTATACCCAACTCCAAATCGACCAAGCGAAGTTGGGAGAGTTAATTGATTTAATTGCGACGGTTCCTTTCTCACACGATTCGCTTAGCAGTAAAGATATTTTGGGCCATGTGTATGAATACTTTCTAGGTCAGTTTGCTTTAGCTGAAGGTAAAAAGGGTGGTCAGTTTTATACACCTAAATCCATTGTGAGTTTAATTGTTCAAATGCTAGAGCCGTTTAAAGGCCGTGTGTATGACCCCGCGATGGGCTCTGGCGGTTTCTTTGTGCAATCGGAACACTTTATCACTGAGCATCAAGGTAAGATTGGTGAAGTATCTATCTATGGGCAGGAATACAATCATACCACTTGGCAGTTAGCCGCAATGAATATGGCTATTCGCGGTATCGATTTTAATTTCGGTAAAGAACCAGCGAATACCTACACCAACGATCAACATCCTGATTTACGTGCCGATTTTGTGATGGCCAATCCGCCTTTTAATATGAAGGAGTGGGATGCCGGTGTGAGTGATGATGATCCTCGTTGGCAATATGGTCGTCCTCCTTCAGGTAATGCCAATTTTGCCTGGTTACAACATATGCTTTATCACTTAGCGCCTAATGGCAGCATGGGGTTGTTATTAGCTAATGGTTCAATGAGTTCTAACACCAATAACGAGGGTGTTATTCGCAAGGCCTTAATCGAAAATGATTTGGTGGAGTGTATGGTGGCTTTGCCGGGGCAGTTGTTTACCAACACGCAAATTCCTGCGTGTATTTGGTTTTTAACCAAAAACAAAAGAGAGAGAACTTCGGCTTACGGTAAAAAGTTACGCAATAGAAAAGGTGAAGTGCTATTTATTGATGCACGTAATTTGGGGTATATGAAAGATCGCGTGGTGCGTGATTTTACTCAGGAAGATTTAAATGCCGTTACTTCTATTTATCATAATTGGCAAACATCTAAACCTATTAATGAACAAGACAATACTGTCATCTCGACCAAAGTGGAGAGATCTCCCACAGACTACTGCGATGTCCCTGGCTTCTGCAAGTCCGCTAAGTTAGAGGAATTGCAGAAGCACGATTATGTGCTTACGCCTGGGCGTTATGTTGGCGCTGCGGCTGAAGAAGATGATGGCGAACCATTTGCTGAAAAAATGGCGCGATTAACAGGGCAGTTGAAAACTCAGTTTGAAGAGTCGGATAGTTTAGAAGGGGAGATTAAGAAGAATTTGGCGGGGTTGGGGTACGATGTCTGATTTTGTATCAACGATAGGTGATATCGCACAAGTCTTCGATGGACCTCATGCTACGCCAAAGAAAATAGAAGAAGGGCCATATTTCTTAAGTATATCTAGCCTCGAAAAAGGAGCTCTTGATTTATCTAAATCAGCTCACGTTAGTGAAGAAGACTTTAAAAAATGGACTAAAAGAGTAACCCCTAAAGAGGGGGATGTTTTGTTTTCTTATGAAACACGTCTTGGTGATGCTGCTTTAATGCTGCCTGGAATAACTGCTTGTTTGGGGAGACGAATGGGGTTGTTAAGACCAAATAGAGAAAAGGTAATTCCTGAATATTTATTATATGCGTATCTTTCTCCTGCGTTTCAAGAAACCATCCGAGCCAATACAATTCATGGTGCGACAGTTGATCGAATAGCACTTAAAGAAATGCCATCTTTTGAAATAAGAATTCCGCCCATTGATGAACAGAAGAGAACAGTTGAAGTTTTAAAAGCATTAGACGCTAAAATCGAACTCAACCGCCAAACCAACCAAACCCTCGAACAAATCGCTCAAGCCATTTTTAGAAGCTGGTTTGTAGATTTTGATCCCACTCGTGCAAAAATTGCAGCCAAACAAAGTGGACAAGACCCAGAGCGAGCGGCTATGGCGGCTATTAGTGGCAAGTCGTTAGAAGAAATCAATAGACTTTGTGAAGAGCATGACGAGCATGGAAGCACTAATGTCGCGGGCGCAGGAAGCGCAGGAGCGACGCTAAAGCAATTAAAAGAAACAGCAGCTTTGTTTCCTGATGCTTTGGTTGATAGTGAGTTGGGGGAGATTCCTGCGGGGTGGGGAACTGGTAAACTAAGTGATCTTGCGGAATTTAAAAGAGAGAGGTTTGAAGTTTCTGAACTTACTTTTGAAAACTACATTTCAACTGAGAACATGCTGGAAAATAAAAGTGGCATTACAAGGGCTTCATCGTTACCCAAAGTGAAAACTGTCCCGCGCTTTGAAAAAGGGGATATTTTAGTTTCGAATATTCGTCCTTACTTCAAAAAAATATGGCTCGCTCACTTCGAAGGTGGGCGTTCGGGAGACGTGTTAGGGTTTAAATGCAAAGAACCGGATCAAGTTGAATATCTTTATAATTTTCTTTATCAAGATTCGTTCTTCGAATTCATGATGTTGACTTCTAAAGGTGCAAAAATGCCTAGAGGAGATAAAAACGCGATTCAAGGTCTAGAGATTATATTACCTTCGAATGAATTGAGAAAAAGATATTCGAGTCTAGTTAAGTTTTTTTATCCAAAATCGTATGAGCTTGTAAGAGAAAGTGAAACTCTTAAGAATATTCGAAATATGCTATTGCCTAAGCTACTGTCAGGCGATATAGATCCTCTGTTAGATGCAGAAGATAAAGGCTATATGTATGTCTAAACTTGAAAAGATAGCTATTAAGAACATAAAAGGAATTTCAAACAAATCGTTTGATCTACAGCTGTTTCCAAATAAACCTTCGATTTTGGTAGCTCCGAACGGTTTTGGGAAAAGCTCATTAGCATGTGCATTTAACTCAATGAATAATGCCAGAATAGACCTGGCTGAATGTAATCATTTCAATAAAGATAAAGCTAAAAAGCCTGAAATAGTTATTCAATTTGACGGAACTCAATTTAAAGCAACAGAGAACTCGAATACGATATTGAAAAACTTGGGAGTTTCGGTCATCAATAGCCATGTGGTTCCAGATGCTAAAAAACGAAGGATAGGTGGTTTTACTGCAGTAACTACATCCTTAAAGGTTAGCCCTGTAGTGCTCATTGACAATATTCCTGATAAGGTTGATTTTTCGTACAAATATTCAGATCTTAAAACTGAATTCGGCCCCAGTGGTAAGGCATTGCCTAATGCGTCGAAACTATTATCTGAATTGGCGTTTGTTAGTTTAATAGAAAGAGAGATTAACTTTTCTGATTTCAAAAAGAAGCTGAAGTATAAAAATCCAATTACTCGAGTTGTCGAAGAGATTAATACTTTTGAGGGAACTGCAGTTCAGATTCAAGCTCGCATTGAATCTGACTTGTTAGACCAATTGCGTGCGGTTGATGCTTTAAAATCTTTAGCCGACCTTATACGAGAGTACAATGATACTTCTGAAGTAGAAGCTTATTTATTAGCTTGGCAGATTGCTGAATTATCACGAAATCCTGACTTCAAATTAGCGATAGAATATAGAGTTTATTTGAATGAGAAGCTGTTTTTCGATGAGCTTTTAAGTGCGGCTGATACCACTCGGCATAAGATTAAAACTAAAGAAGAAAAGAAAAAGCAAAAAAAACGATTGGTTGTTAATTTTCCTGATGCTGATGATATGTCTAACGGCCAGAGAGATATATTGTCATTCATTGCTCAAATCCAAAGATCACTTAAAAAGCTAAAAAAACAAAACTGCATCCTAGTAATTGATGAAATATTCGACTATTTAGATGATGCCAACTTAGTCGCGTTCCAATACTATGTGACTCAGATTATCGAACGGTTCAAAAAACAAGAGCGAAACATTTTTCCTTTGCTTCTTACACACTTAGACCCTGGATGTTTTAAGCATTTTTGTTTTAATAAGCATAAGTTACAAATTAGATATCTCAATAGAGACTCAGAATTAAACGAACCTGTTTTCCTTAAAATAGTTAAAAATAGGAAAGATCAAGCGATTGAAAATGAACTAAGCAAGTATCATTTCCACTATCACCCTCACGAAGTAGATTTAGAAGACGACTTTCAGCGTCTTAATATGCGAAAAGCGTGGGGGAAATCTCATTCATTCTACAGTGCAGTAAATCAAGAATTGAGAAAATATCTTGAGTCAAGAGAGTTTGATCCTATAGCAATATTGTTTGCAGTAAGAATTAAAATCGAGGAAATTGCTTACGGAAAGTTAGCTAACCAGGAGCAGCAAACAGCATTTCTTGAAGAGCACGGGACATCCAAAAAGCTAGATTATTGTCATGGTATTGGAATGGATGTACCTGAATCCCACTATCTTTTAGGACTAATTTATAATGATAATCTGCATTGGAATAATAAGCGGGATTACTCAACACCTTTAATTGCCAAGCTAGAGAACTTCACTATTAGAAAGATGATTGCCGAGGTGTTTTCTTGATAACCGAACACCAACTAGTTCAACTCTGTAGCAAAGACCATAAGGGTAATGAATACAGCCATGCCTAAACACCAACCCCCATTTACCCTCAACAACAAAATCCTCTCACAAGTTGCAGAGATCAGCGAGGCAATGGGACGTTTATCTGTTGTATTCGAACAAGAACAATCACTCAAACTTCGCCGCGTTAATCGAATGCGAACCATTCAAGGCTCTTTAGCGATAGAAGGCAATACACTCTCAGAAGAACAAATCACCGCCATATTAGATGGCAAGCGAATTATCGCACCACCTAAAGAAGTTAAAGAAGCAAGTAATGCCATAGCGGTTTATGAGCAACTCG
Organism: Aliikangiella coralliicola; assembly: GCF_007004725.1. GTDB lineage: Bacteria > Pseudomonadota > Gammaproteobacteria > Enterobacterales > Kangiellaceae > Aliikangiella > Aliikangiella coralliicola. The sequence continues at coordinate 129,075 of NZ_ML660164.1, forward strand.
ATCAATGGCAGCCAGAAAAAGGAAAACATCTGTTGGCTGCCCACAAAGTGTTAATGCTCGGCTTAGAAGATGACGCTGGAACTTATCGTAGTGGCGGAGTAGGCGTAATGTCCGGCAAAAAAGTCGTTCACATGGCACCACAAGCAGAACGCGTACCGGGTTTAATGAAAGCACTATTTACCTGGTTAAAAAATTCCGATGCACACCCGCTAATTACCAGCAGCGTATTTCATTATGAATTTGAATTTATTCATCCCTTTGCCGATGGCAATGGTCGAATGGGGCGATTGTGGCAAACATTAATCCTCAGCAAATGGCATTCAGTGTTCGCTTACATTCCAGTAGAAAGCCTGGTTCATCAACACCAAGACAATTATTATCTGGCGATCAGGCAAAGCACCGCTCAAGGCGAATCAACTCCTTTTATTGAATTTATGTTAGGGATGATTTACCAAGCCATTAAAGAATTGTCAGAAACTTCAACTACCCAGAAAACTGACCAGAAAACTACCCAGAAGACTACTCAAAATCAGCAAGCCATTTTAGACTATTTAAAAATACATCCCCAAGCTAGCCGAAAAGAATTGGCGGAAATGATTGATACCATAACTGAAAGTGGCGTGAAATATAACCTAAAAGCGCTTCAGGATATGGGGTTACTGAAACGAATTGGCTCAGCACGATCAGGTCACTGGAAGGTATTGGATTAGAAGGTACAAGAATGATAACTGAAGATCAACTAGAACAACTCTGTATCGAATGGTTCCAAGAATCAAACTACGATTATATCTGCGGCTACGATATCGCACCTGATGGAAATAGTCCCGAACGAAAAGACTATCGTCAAATAATTCTTCATGATCGTTTACTGAGTCAATTAGAAGTTATAAACCCAAACATCCCAATAACAACTCTCGAACAAGTCGCTGCTCAATTATCTAAACCAGTAACACCAGTATTAATAAAAAACAACAAAGCCTTTCATCAATTCCTACTCGAAGGCGTAAAAGTCGAATTTAAAGATAATAACGGTGAAGAGAAAATAGAATACGTTCAGCTGGTTGATTTCAACAAGGTGACAAATAATCAATTCCTAGTCGTAAACCAATTCACTATCACCGGTAGCAAAGGTAATAGACGCCCTGATGTTGTTGTGTTTGTTAATGGATTGCCCTTGGCCGTATTAGAACTTAAAAATCCCGCAGATAACAATGCGGATATTTGGTCTGCTTACCAACAACTTCAAACTTACAAAGAAGAAATACCGGATTTATTTATTTTTAACGAAGCGTTGGTAGTAAGCGATGGTCTTAATGCGCGAGTTGGCTCACTAACCGCTAGCAAAGAACGCTTTATGCCTTGGCGAACTGTTGATAATGAAAACGACAAGCCGCTCAATGAGTATTTTTTAGAAACACTAGTAAAAGGATTTTTTAAACCAGAGCTGTTTTTAGATTACATCCGGCACTTTGTGTTATTTGAGAATGACGCCGACCAAATTATTAAAAAGATCGCGGGTTACCATCAATTTCATGCTGTTCGCGCTGCAGTTAAAGCGACCGTCATTGCTGCTAAGAAAAATGAAATTGCGGAACCTAGAGCGAACTACGCTAATGAGGTTGAGCCTGGTTCTGGTAAAGCCGGGGTAGTGTGGCATACCCAAGGTTCAGGTAAATCTATTTCTATGGTTTGCTACGCTGGTAAATTATTGGCGCAACCGGAAATGAATAACCCAACTATTGTAGTTGTTACTGATCGAAATGATTTGGATGGACAATTATTCAATACATTTGGTATGGCCAGTGAAACCTTAAAGCAAACACCTGTTCAAGCAAGTGATAGAGACGATTTACGAGATATACTAGCTTCAAGACAAGCGGGCGGTATCGTGTTTACTACAGTACAAAAGTTCGCTTTATTAAAAGACGAAAAAGAACACCCGAGGCTCAGCGAACGCAGAAATGTTGTTGTCGTTAGCGATGAAGCACACCGAAGCCAATATGGTGATAAAGGTAAATTTAATCCACAAACTGGCGAGTATGTCTTTGGATATTCCAAGCATATGCGTGATGCCTTACCCAATGCTTCATTTATCGGATTCACCGGAACGCCAATATCAAATGCGGATAAAGACACCCAAGCGGTATTCGGTGGTTATGTATCTATCTACGATATTCAAGATGCGGTAGATGATGGTTCAACTGTTCCTATCTATTATGAATCACGTTTAGCCAAACTCGATATTAAACAAAGTGAAATCGAATCACTTAATGACGAATTTGAAGAAGTCATTGAAGACGAAGAAGACGTCGCTGAGCGAGAAAAAACGAAATCCAAGTGGGCTGCGCTAGAAAAACTCGTTGGTGCAGAACCAAGGTTAAAACAAGTCGCCAATGATCTAGTGACACATTTTAAGAACAGAAATAAGGGAATGAAAGTACCTGGCAAAGCCATGATAGTTTGTATGAGCCGCGAGATCTGTGTTGATATGTACAATGCAATCAAAGCGATTAGACCCGGTTGGCACGATGCCGATCCCGCAAGGGGCTCAATCAAAATCGTAATGACCGGTTCAGCATCAGATAAAGAAAAGCTCCAGCCGCATATTTACAACAAAGAAGTAAAAAAATTCTTCGAAAAACGATTCAAAGACGTTAATGACCCACTGCAGATAGTCGTTGTTCGCGATATGTGGTTAACCGGATTTGATGCACCTAACTGTCATACCATGTATATCGACAAACCCATGAAAGGGCATAATCTGATGCAGGCGATTGCTCGAGTTAATCGCGTGTTCAAAGACAAGCAGGGTGGTTTAGTTGTCGACTATATCGGAATAGCCAACGAACTTAAGAAAGCGCTTAAAACCTACACAGGCGCAAATGGCAAAGGCAAGCCAACACATGACAGCCATGAAGCCTACTCAGTTCTAATGGAAAAAATGGAAGTCGCCCGCTCTATGTTTGCAACGCCAGTAGAAGGAAAAACATTCGACATAAGCAAATACGAAACAGAAGCAGTAAAACTATTACCTGGCGCAATGGGCCACATCATGGGGTTAGTCGGCGCGAACGACAAGCTTGATGGAAAAAGACGCTTCCTTGATGTTGTTGCCGCTATTAACAAAGCATACTCACTATGTAGTACTTTGGATGAGGTAATCCCCATCAAAAAAGAAATCGCGTTTTTCGGTTACATCAAACAAGGCATTATGAAGTTTACTTCCGTAGATAAACGCCGAAGTGACGAAGAGAAGAGTTCTGCGTTAAAGCAAATAATAGACAATGCAATAGTCTCTGAAGGAGTAGATGACATTTTCAATTTAGTCGGCTTAGACAAGCCAAATATTGGATTACTTTCTCCTGAATTTATGGAAGATGTCGCTCAAATGCCAGAAAGGAACTTAGCTGTTGAACTGCTGCAAAAACTACTGAAAGACGAAATAAAAGCACGTCTTAAAACGGATGTCGTGTCTGAAAAAAAATACTCAGATCGAATATTAGAAACGATAAGGAAATATCACAACAGAGCAATTGAAACTGCACAGGTTATTGAAGAACTGATCCAAATGGCCAAAGACATGGCTGCCGATGCAGAGATGGCAGAAAAGTCTGGGCTGAATCCCGACGAAATCGCTTTTTATCGGGCGCTTATTCAAAACGAGTCAGCGATAAAGGAATTAGGAGATAATAAACTTAGAGAGCTAGCTAAGTTTGTAACGGCTAAATTAAGAAGCTCAACTACAGTTGACTGGCAGGTAAGAGACAGCGTTAGAGCGAAGTTGAGAAACCTTGTTAGAAGAGCACTTAAAAGATGGAAATATCCTCCGGACAAGTCAGATGAAGCCATTGACCTATGCTTGAAGCAGGCTGAAGCTTTAAGTGAGAGTTGGAGTAATTAATTTCGCAATTGTTAAACTACATATGGGTATAGCCTAATGGCGAATAATCTAAAAACTATATCAATTTCTTCAAACGAATCTTTACAATCTATAGAAGATTTTATTGAAAAAGTAAGTTCAGGAACTCAATATAAAATAAGGCTTCCGTCGCGCCTAAATACTCGTGGAGCCTTGGGGATTGAGGTCGCAGTTATCCAACTGATTGGAACTTGGTTGAAGAGTTCGAAATATAAAAAAATACTTCATAGTTATCAGAGACCTCAGCCAGAGGATTTTAAAGGTTTGTGTTCTACAATTTATGGAATTGCGGGACTGTCGCTTGTTGATGAAGTTTGGGATATCGAAAAGTCATACGTAAATAAAGGGCTGGCGTTAGAGGAGGCGAAGCTCAGCATTGAAAAATTAAGAAATAAGAAGTTTGAGGAAAGCTTTACTAGCCGATATTTTGGTATCCCATGTATAAAAACTCCGAGCTACGATAGAGAGTTTGATATGCCAGTGTACAATAAGAAAAAAGGGGATGCCGAGGTAATAGAGAGCGGGCCGTTTGAAAGTTTACTTAAAGGCGTTTTAGATTATGTGATTGGTGGAAAGAGCAGGGTAAAGAGGTTAAATAATAGAATTGGGGTGGGAGAATTATCTGAGTTGCTTTGGGAATCGTTCAAAAACACCCATGATCATGGCCGAATTGAAGAGAATGGAAATGAATTGTCATCGAATTTCAGAGGAATGATTGTTCAACAACAAGATTTAACAAGTGAGTATTTCGATATTTGGTGTGGAGACAAACCTACTCTTAAACAAAAACTGTTCAGAGAAAGCTGTTTTTCAAAAAATATGAAAAGCCATATATTGGATATATCAGTTGTAGATTTAGGAGCCGGAATCATAGAGTTGGCAAAAGTTAAGTCCAGGCTTGAGGATAGCAAAGAAATCTTACTTTGGTGCTTAGAGGATGGAAAGTCTAGATTGTCTGGAAGCAGTAGAGGAGAAGGTTTTACTAAAATTCTAAACAAAGTGGCTGAAAATAAGGGGTGGATAAGAATTCGAACTGGAAATCTATTACTTGAAAAAACCTTTCATGGTACCAGTCAAGGAATAGATATATCTGATATAGTAATTGTGGGAAATAGAGTAGCGGGGACATCTTTACATATTTCGATTCCTTTAAATAACAATACAAACAAAGGGGAGTGTTAGAATGTTTGTATTCGATTGCTATTCCGAGGAAAAGAATTGCTTAGTATTGTTTTTAGGACAATATGATCCGCGATCTAGAGCATCACTATCAAGTGAAATTCAAGAGGCATACAAACAAAGTTTAACTCCTGAGGTTATTATATTTTTATATCCTAAATACATTTCTTCTGAAATTTCAGAATTGTTGTTAGATAACAGCTTTATCATTGACATTACTCGGCAAAAACACTCTCAGGTTATTTGTGTACATTTCGATAAACATGGCGTGTTAAAAATACAGAAAAACTTGTCTAACGAGGGTAATTCCAATGCGTTACCAGATATGAAATATTTGTCAAGAGATATCACTAAATATGGATACCGACATCTTTTAGATTTGCGAAAAAATGAAGTTTTAGTGCGCTCTCCTGCTGGTACTATCTTTGTGAAGCCATCAGGCAAAGAAAAGGAAGAGTTTATCTATGCTTCTGCTCTGGCTAGAAATAGTTGTGAACATCAGTTTTTAGCAATGTCTTTATTAAGCTTTTTTCCGGCTGATAGAGAAATAGAGTATATCTACATCGATACTGCTAGCATCTCAGCTATTGCAGAATCTTTAACTTATTATTTGTCACGTTTTCAAAATACCAATTGTAAACAAGTTAAATATGAGAGTTTTAGTTCGTATGATGGAATGGATACTCAATGCCCTGATAATACAGATAGTGCCTGGGTTATTATTTCTGCTTCAGCGAGCATGAGTATGGGAAAGAAAATAGTCAAGTCCTGGCGATTAAACCCTAAACAAGTGATTACAATATTATCGTACCAGTCAACGTTGGCTGATACAGAAGACAATATTGGAAATGCGCTTGTTTTTTCAGTTGATGATTATTCAAGTAGAGATGATAAAAGCAAATCTCCAGTTAAAGTACAAGTCCAAGGAGAGAGTTTTGCAGCCGAAATTTCAACCCCCATACCTATTTTGTTCGGTTTAGCGCACAAACCCAAACTTATTGACAGCGCAATTTATAAATATACAAAAAAAGGTACTTTTTCGTTGAACAGAAAATCCGTAAGAGTACACGTGGATTATTCAGAGCTCAGAAAGAACTATTTATCTAAAGGAAAGGTTTCCGGAAAGTTATTTGAGTGGCTGAATCAAGTTGTAAAGTGGTCAATTCCAAAGAATTTGAAATGTATTGTTATAGGTAATGATGAATCCGACATTATTTTTCTTAAAGATGTAAAGCATGTTTTAAAGAACAATGGATTCGAATTGAAGAATATAACTGAAATTCATGCAGATTCACACAGTGAAATGTGCGAGATTGGCGAAGGTGGAGTGTTAATATTAAGTTCTGCTATCAGCTCAGGACATAACTTTGTAGATGTAAATCGTGCGTTAAGATTGGCTGGACACAAGGGAATGAGGATCTTTGTTACCGCATTTACAACGTCTCATACGGTTAAAGAGTTTAATTTGTTTAAGCAAAGTCTAACTCAAGGTTTTAATGGTTTTAGATATGCTTTTTTTACTTATAAAAAAATAAGCTTAGGAGATAAAAGCATTTCTTCTTGGGAAAGTGAGAAAATGTGGATTACAGGTTTAATAAATGGTGCAAAAGATGAAGAGCCGGGATTACATTATTGGTTGAGTAGAAAAAGTATGTTAGAGAAAGTAGGAACAGGCCTAGATGGAAAAGTAGGTTTGAAGTTCAGTAATTCAACTGGAAAGCTACAGTTTGCACCTGATTTTGTATTTTGGCCTCCATCTTATGAGGTTGACAAGGTTTGCCATGAGGCAGTTTATATGACTGTTTGCGCTATTCTACAAAACGCTCGCGACAATTACGTTTCCGGTCAAAAATTAGGTTCAAATATTTATCAACATAGCGTAATAGCTCCAGAAAACTTTGTTAGATTCAATGACTCTCTACTCCAATCTTGTATATGGCGAGCCGCGTATCCTTCAGAGTTAGACTACCGACGTTCTGAAGTATTGAGTAATGATTTTCAAAGAATCTTATCTAAAATTATGGTTTCATGTAATTCTGAACGAGGAGAGGTTTGTTTAGATTTACTAATCGCAATCGCTCTAAGATGGATAAAGCTCAGTAAAAAAGCATTAAATAAGTTACTAATTGATGCTGAAGAACATTTAGTGGAGCCGCATGCAAAGTTGCTAGTCGAACAAATAAAATTCGAATTTCAATTATAGTGAGTGATAGAGTTGTAAAAGTTTGTATTTATAATCAATAAACAATCAATATTAGACACTCTGATTTTAAATTATTTAAACTCAATGAGTTAAAGAACATGTTTTAAAATAAAGAGATTAAAAACAGAAAACAATGACAACGCTAATTAACGATACTGTTCTTCTATTTTCCGTATTACGGGGTCAGATTCGCTGAGAGTAATTCTATTTAGTAAACGGAATTTCAATGGACGAAAAATCATACCTAATACTTGTTTATAATAAGAATGGAGGCCGCTGGAAAGATCGCACGGCAAAGATATGCCAATATAAAAAGGGTGAAAAGACAACTGAGATAAAATTTTATGGAAATGAAAAGATCTACTCTTACAGAAACGATAAAGTAGAAGCCTGTACCCCAGCCAATATCAGACACCCTGATTTTAACTTATTTAAAATCAACAGGTTAAAGCGGGATGTTTTAATGGAGAAAGTTGCAGAGTCAACATAACCTATCAAGCTGTTTAAAAAAGTGCCAATCAAACTCGGTTAAGAATGGCGACAAGTGACCAAAAACATTCCCAAGTTTCTAAACCCGCCTGCAAACATTAGACTGCAGAACAATCACCCAAATTTTATCATCCACAAGCTACCAACCACCCCAATTTTCAATTATGATACCCCAATGAAAACATCAATCGACCACTTGCCAGAAAACAAACAATCCCAGCTCAAATCGGCTGTTGAGATTGTTCGAAAATACACCGACCCCGAAATGATCATTCTTTTCGGTAGCTATGCCCGTGGCGAATGGGTCGATGATCTTGACGAAGAAACCATGAATTACCGCTACCAGAGCGACTTCGATTTATTGGTGATCACCGAAACGGCAAAACAGGCCGAAAAGGTGGAAGAAAACGGACATATGAATCAAAGCCTGAGAAGTCGGATCAGAAAAACACCCATCAGCATCATTGCTGAGTCAATCGAGTCGGTTAACTCTAATTTACGCAAGCAACAGTATTTTTTCAGTGATATTAAAAGGGAAGGCATCTTATTGTTTGATTCAGGTCGTCTTAAACTGGATGAGCCTGCTGAAATTGATGACGTTTTACGAAAAAAATTAGCACAAGAAGATCTGGATTTCTGGTTTAATAACGCAAATGAATTTTTAATAAACTTTAATGCCGCTTTAAAAAGAAAGAGTTTTAATATCGCCGCTTTTGAACTACATCAAGCCACAGAAAATCTTCTAGCTACTAATCTCCTAGTGTTTACACACTACAAACCCAGCACCCATGATATCGAAAAACTCTACTCACTAGTCAACAGCTTACACAACGAATTTATCACCGCTTTTCCATTAACTACCGACAAAGAACAGAAACTGTTTAAATTGCTACGCCGAGCTTACGTGAATGCCCGTTACAACAAAACCTACACGATTAATCAAGAACAACTAGAATGGTTAGCTGAGTGCGTTGAAAGACTCAAAGAGCTGACGAAGAAATTGTGCCGGGAAAAGATTGAGCGTTTTTGATTTATTCATGTTACTTGAATACTCATAATAGAGTCGCTAAGTTTTCGGCAGCTAATTTATTGCCAAGCGAAACGGCTTTCAAATAAAAATTTTTAGCTTTCTCTAGATTTCTAGGAACGCCTAACCCATGCTGATAAAAATATCCTAAGTTATTCATTGCCATAGGATTGCCTCCGTCGGCTGCTTTTTTATACAGTTGTGCCGCTGTTTTATAGCTTTTCTTAACGCCAAGTCCATTTTCGTACATCCAGCCTAATTTAGCGACTGCTATTGGGCGTCCGTTTTGCGCCGATTGTTCAATGTATTTGAAAGCGAGGTCATAGTCTTTTTCTACACATTTTCCATGCTCTAACCAATTTCCATAATTTAGAAGGGCTTTTGGATAATCGAGTTTCACTGCATGTTCCATTGCAATAACTGCCATTTCGCAATTGCCATTCTTAACTTGTTCTATCGCGAGCTTGTGTATTGAAACAAAGTCGCCATTGGCTATATGAGCTTTAAGTTGATTTTGCGTATTATTAGAAAAAGAATAAGAACTAAAAAGCAATAACCATGAAATGTAAAAATTTCGTAACATCGAAATCCCTTGATTTTAATAAACCAAAATACCAGACAGGCACATTATAGCGAAAGTCTCACATACCACTGAGAAATAATCAACTTTCTAGGCGAAAGTTCCAATGCATCGAAAAATAATCAAACCAAAAACAGACACTCTGAATTTTACTTCTTAACAAGAGAAGTTGAACAGCTTGTTATTACGTGGCAACTAAAAACAACCGCTCAATATTTTTGATACTTTTAATCCAAAGCTGTTTTAGGTCTGTTTTTAAATGACTAACTTCGTTTTAATTTAGCTTTGGCAAGTCAACCAGAAATACTTTGATGCAGTGCAGGATAAGCATAGCTGTTAAAATCGGCGTAGTGAAGAAACGTTAATTTGAAATCCCTTTGATATAACTTAATGAGATTTTAAATTTAGGTTATTTATCTTTAGCGCTTTTTCAACACTGTGTATCAAGGAATAAAGTGGTTTTGGCAGAGTTTCAAATGCTGATTCATGCAAATAAATAGCGCCAGGTAGTTTTTTGCTGCTGGTTAATTTTTGAAATTGGCTACTAAATTGTCTAGAATCTAATAAATCATTTGTTTATTCGTTGGTTTGACGAATTAACAAAAAGAGCAGGGAACCGAAGAGAATGGAATCTACCCAAGTTAAAAGCCTCAACGAATTTCACGACGTAATCAATCAAAATAAAAATCAATGGCACTGTTGGTTTTACAGAGGCCAATCTAAAGAAAACTATAAACTCACACCCAAAGCCGGAAGAGAACCATTTTTAAGTAAGGCAAAAAATGATCAAGCTTTATTCGAAGCTTGGTATCGACATGCCGTTGGTCTTCAAGATATTAATCACTTAACTGACTGGGAAGCACTCGCCGTCGCCCAACATCATGGATTAGCGACTCGACTATTAGATTGGTCTTTTAATCCACTCAATGCACTTTACTTCGCACTATATGGTGGAAGCTTAGAAGTTAACGAAAAAGACAACTGTGTTGTATTTGCACATTATTCAACTGAAGAGTTTGTTGATACAGAAAACCATCAGTCCCCATTTGACATAAGTGGCATTTGCCGCTTTCGGCCAAACACTGTTTCCCCAAGAATTGCACAACAAGGTGGGATATTTACTGTTCATAGCGCACCTCATTTATGTTTAGAAGAGAATTTACATAAAGATGAAAGATTACTGAAAATCATTATTGATAAATCAGTGAAAAAAGAACTATCGCAAGAGTTATCACACTATGGTGTTAACTCTTTAGGGCTATTTCCTGATTTGGATGGATTGTCTAAGCATATTAATTGGGCGTTTGTGAATTTGGATTACAGTTAAAAACTGAAGAGAGTTAAACGAGGATAAGATAATGTCGAAAAAAGTCGCTGTTATTACTATTCATGGAATGGGAAATACTGAAAAAGACTATGCTGATGAGCTTTTCGAAAAGCTTAGAAAATATATTGGTGTTGACAAGAGAAAAGTCCATTTTGGCAGCGTTTATTATCAGGATATTCTCCAGCCCAATGAAGAAAGAGTATTTAAAAAGATGAAAAAAGCTGGAATCGACTATAAGAAACTTCGAAGGTTTTTTCTTTATGGCTTTTCAGATGCTGTTGGTCTTGAGCACAAATCACATCTGACTGACTCTCCTTATTATCAAACACAAGTCAGAATCAGAACATCGCTTTCAGAAGCATTTCAAGCAATGAACAATGAAAGTAACCCTGTTGTATTCATATGTCATTCTTTAGGAGGTCAAGTGCTGAACAATTATATCTGGGATGCTCAAATGCCTAATGCCGGTAGAGGCATATGGAAAGGAAAAACGAAAGACAATTCTAAAGAAGATAACTTTCTCCGATTGAAGAGTTTAAATACGCTTTACACGACAGGTTGCAACATACCTATATTTTTAAGCGCTTGGGATGAAGATGATATAAAAGCAGTTGCTCATGATTCAAAGGGGTATAACTTCAAATGGCATAACTATTATGATGAAGATGATGTACTTGGTTGGCCCCTTAAGCCATTGAGTTATAGCTATAAGAATGCAGTATTCAAAGATCACGAAATCAACGCAGATGGTGGTTTTTTAGGTAAGTTATGGCGGGGATGGAATCCGATGAGCCATGGGGGATATTGGACTGATAGAGATTTTACTAAGCCAGTTGCTAGACAAATTAGAACCTTAATTTGAAGCTCTTAGTTATTGAGTCTTACTAACGAGGAAATGAATACATTACAAATGTTTTGAGTGCCAATAGTTCATTACTGGTTATATATTATCTGAACTACTTAATGTTAGTACTCAAACGAATTGTATCGAGATAGAGAAATCCAGATTGCTCTATCTCTTTTGTTGTTCTGAAAAACAATAATCGAAAGGAGTTTCTTATGACCGAAGTTACGATCGCTACTTTTAATGTTGAGAATCTTTTCACGAGGTATAATTTCCGCGGTAAACGTGTAAAGAAAAATGGGAAGAGCACTTACGTAGAATACACACCGAAAGAACTAGCTAAGGCAACAAAAGACGGTTTTATCATAGATAAAAAGGTGTTCAAACGATACATGGAACCTAATCGAAAGCTAACAGCTAAGGCATTAAAAGCAATAAAAGCTGATATTATAGGTTTACAGGAAGTTGAAAGCTTGGATACGCTAAAACTATTTAATTCGACATATCTCAAGTCAAAGAAATTCAAGTTTCCTTTGGTGATTGATGGGAATGACCCCAGGTTTATAGATGTTGGTTTACTGTCTAATTTTGAAATTGATTTTGTGCGAACACATCAATTCACCAAGACTCCTAGGTCGTCTACCAAGCTGTTTTCTAGAGACTGTTTAGAAGTTCACATAAAGATCAACGATAATAAAATACTTCCTATATTCGTTAATCACTTTAAGTCAATGATTGGCGGAAGACCTGCGACAAAAAAACGCCGATTAGCTCAAGCTAACGGTATGGTTGAGATACTAAAAGAACGATTTGGTGAAAACTACGGACGGAAAGACTTTGTTATACTCGGAGACTTCAATGATTATATCGAGGTTGGTAAAGAAAATGAATCGGGTATGAAGCCTCTGCTGGATAATAAGAAACTCGTAAATGTCTCGGAGCGCTTGCCAAAAAATGACAGGTGGACACACTTCTACAAGCGAAACAAGTCGTATCGCCAGTTAGATTATATATTGCTATCCAAGTCTCTTGCCAATAAAAACTCCACAGTTAAGCCGCTTGTTGAGAGACGTGGGCAGCCATTGAGAGTTAACCAAAAAAATAAACCTAAGCGAGTCAAGAAGTTTTTCTCAGGTATAGAAAAAAACAAGAAAGCTTCAGATCATTGTCCAGTATCGATAAAAATAACAGTTTGATTGTTAACCAATTCTTTTGTATTGGCTTTTCTACTAGTCTGAAGTGGCCTTAGTTGGAGAATAAATAGGAGAGCATAGGCAATATAATTATGACTGTATCGAAAAAATATTAGACAGGAAAATTATCAAACGTACAGTTTTCCGGTTTATAAATAAAACAATTAGATAGTCACAGCTCAGACCTTTAGCGACTATCTGGAAATGGTGATTTACGTTTTAAAGGTGGTAAAAATACAAGGAGGGTACGATGTTTGATTCTGTTCAAAATGTTACAGAAATTTGTCCTGAAAATTCAAGCATTTTAAGTATTGCATTAACGATTTTTAGTATTGTACTGTCGATTATTGTTTTCGTCTTATCTCATAAACTAAGGCGGGAGAGAGCTGAAGTGGCGAAGGTAACTGCTGAGAATAGCGTCATAAAGGACTTGACAAGTAGCTGGGTTGGTACTCAAGAACTTAGTCGGAAAGATGCCAGTTATGCTATGTGTGTGGAATCGTACCGAAAACTGAAATATACGATGGATATTTGGAAAAATAATCGCGCTGAGAAGAGAGCCATTTGTAACATATGTGGTGAAGAGTATGTAGCGTTGTATGAAAGCATGATAGGATGTTCTGGAACATTCAATGGGAAGCCCATTTATGGTATTGATTGGTTGAATAAAAATGATGAAATTCAAAAAGTTTATAATGAAATGAAAAATTGCCATAAATATCAAAAGTAAAAAGTGAGGAAATAGAAATGGAAAAAAATGTGGAAGTTTTGTTCAGTGAAATGACTCGATTAAATATGATGCTTTCTAGTTTTGATAACTTGGACGCAAATTTAAACGATAGAGAGCAACAGATTTTTGAAGAGTTATACGGGGCATTATTAGCTTCCGCAGGAGTTCTTTTACCTCCAGGTAAAAAATGTGACAAATGTGATGGTTCTGGAGTTGTTAAGAAAGGTTATGGTTTTTAAAGTAGGAGGCGGAAAAGAACAAAAGTAGACAAGCATATTTCAAACCTTACAGCATTTCAATCTCTAGAGATTGTTTGAGCAGGCGAATTTCAATTTTTATGAGAAAGAAGTAACTAATAAGTCAGGCCGCAAGTAAATTTCTGGAAATTTACTAAAACACAGAGAGGCGAAGCTAGGAGGAGCTTGTTCTTATAGAGAAAGAAGTTAACTCGCTGATTATTTTGCAACTAAAAAACAACCCTTCAATATTTTTAATACCTTCGAGCCACTGCTGTTTTAAGTAGCGTGTCTTAGGATTAGTGTTTTCGATAGTTCTAACAACGCGCGGATAATTATGAGCATAAGATTTAACTAGACTCAGTCAATGATTGTAATGATATCTAGTCGAATCAATACGGAATGAATATGTGCAGGCGTCGCTGATTTGCCAGGATGAACAATGAACATTCCTTTAACTAGAACAACTTAATGTAGTCGCTATTTTCTATTGATTTACTGAGCCCAGCTAGAGTCGATTTTAAGTCAACATCAACCATACAAGTTAAAACGGCTGATTTATCAAGAAGGACTTGAGGTGTAAATCTAGATTTAAGAAGATGCCCTTTGCAACTATCTTCTCAATTTGACATTTTGGCGAGTGGTTCATTAATCGAACGAATCGACTAGGAGAGGCTCCTTAGCCGGTCGCGATAAGTTTTGAGTAGTTCTTCATCGACAAGGATTGCTTCTAAGCGCAATTTTCTATGCTCTTTGTATCTAGGAGCTATTTACGAGAAAAATCAACATAGTGACTAGTTGTTTTTGTTTTCGAAATTATCTTAAAGAAAAAATCTATAAGGTGGCTGTTAGTTTTTTTGGTTTGGTTTTGGAATTGTATGAAGTTTTTTTGAAACTGCTGGGATAATACTTTAATTGAAAGCACTATGTAAATAGAGCTAGCTACAAATTAGAACGAGTTACAGTAATTAGTCAGTAAATGAGTGGGTATTAGGCATTTGTTTGCAAAGAATAAATCTTTGTTCGATTGATGTGAAAATGTTTTTATTAAATTATAGGAGAGAGAACATGGCGTATAAATGGAGAAAAAACCTGGCTTGTTTTTCAACATATCGAGTCTTAGAAAGGGATGACCGATTAGACCAATTTGAGGAAGAACTAGTACCGTTGGATAAAAGTGCTGGGAAATATAAAGTTTCATACATGGCGTTCTATCCCGATGATGGTAGTCCTAAGGTGAAAGAAAAAGCGGCAAGAAATATCGCTGTGAAATTTATTAGATTCACTATTAAAGATTATAAACCAAAAAAAGAAGAGACAAGCCAAACATTAAAGAAATGGCATGGTGAATTAACTAATCTTTTTAAAGATGGTGATAAGACTTTAACTGATATTGCAGAAGTTCAGGACGAATATTGTAAGTTTAAGGATGAAATGGAGGATTAATAGATGCTTAAAATAATATTAGTATCTATTTTTTTTTACTTTTCTATAAGCGTTTGGGCAGAAGAAGGGCAAAAAAATAGTGAAAAAGAGGGTTATACATTAAAACCAGTTTTATTAGATGGAAGTAACTCGAACTCCATAGCTTTAGGTATCGAATATGGATTGAGTAATGGGTGGGTATTCAAGGGTGAAGAAGATGAATATGCTGATAGCGATAGTGATGTTGATGAGAATGGTTATTGGGTTGATGATGTAAATAAGAAAGTGCGAAGAAACTCTGGTTATCTTAAATACGAACTTAGTGGGGTTTGGACAAGTGAGGAAGAAACTAACCCGGAATCATTTTCAAAAGTTAAAATAGAGCTGGGATACGATTATTTCCGGCCGTCTGACTCCTGGAATAAGGATTTTGATTTCTATTTAGCATATTCAATGGAAGGAGATCAGGACTTTGACAATCGACAAGAAGTTACCTCCGCAAGTTTTTCAGGATATTTTGGAAATCCCAAAGGTACTTATATTGTTTCAATAATAGAACTCGGACAGGTCGATGCATCCGAAAATGAGCAGAGAATGGCTTTAACTACCATAGATAAGTTCGACCGATTATCAGGAGAAGTCGCATTTAAGTATAAATTAGATTTCGGTGAGAGTAGAAAATATAAACCAAAATCAATAGGAATTAACTATCGATATTTTTCAGAAAAAAGCGCTCCGCAATCAATTAAATCTGCGGGGCTGGATAAGTTCAAAAGATACTCAATTGTTCTTAAGTTCGAACATGGGTTGTACATAGCTTATAGCAAAGGTGAGTTGCCTTTTGATCTTCAAGAAGAAAAAGTACTCAAGGTAGGATTAACACATAACCTATTCTAATAAATTGTGAAAAATAACCAGGCAGGCACAATTCGTAACTTACAACTTCTCAATTTCTTTAATTTTGATATCGATAGAGAAAAGAAATACTGGCTGTAGGTCAAGTTTTAGGAAATCTACTAAATGACAGGCGAAAGGATATATTGGAATCCAGTTTTTCGAAGAAGAGATTACTGCTTGTTATCTTACTGCTAAAACAACCGCTTTATATTCTTAACGTCATTAATCTAAAGTTGTTCTAGGTCTCGGATGTTAGCTTGAATACATTTGTTAATCCCTTCAAAGTGTTAAAAATTTAATACAGTTAAGGTAAATACATTTACTATAAGAGACGTAAAAGTTTTTAGTATTTAGAGGTAAGTGAGAATGAGTATATTTATAACAATTTTGGGACATGTTCTTACGCTTTTAGGCGCGATAACTGGCATATTTGGCGAAACTTACGATCCTAAGAAAAAAAGAAAGATAAAGTTAACTCGATTGGGGTGGACCGCTGCAATTGTTGCCAGTTTGGGAATATCTCTGACAATATATAAATCTGTAGACGATTATCTGACTTCAAAGGTATATGAAGAAATTGCACTAAAGGATATCAAGACAGGTTGGCGGCAAGTTGCTTCAATATTTTTCTTGCTAGAATGGGAGGTTAAAGGTGAGAAGAGTAAGGTGAGTATTAACGCGATTAAAAATATTCGAGATAGTGGAATGTTAGCAAAGTTTGATCAGGTTAATTTCAAAAATAAAACTAAAGTAATTCAGTACGCTGAATGGAATTTAGGTCAGCTGGCTTGTAAACAAACGTCGATGGGTATGAGAATAATGGAAAGTGCAGTAAGAGCTAATGACGAGCGTATTTCGAGAGATATTGCTGAAAAAGTTCAAAAGCTCAGACAGTCTCCAGTCTTTGGTAAGTTGCTTGCTGCTGGTTGTGGAACAACTGTAGAGAGAAAACCAAACTATGAGTTGTTTAAAGGTATGTTTAATACAGAAGAGATGAAGAGCTATTTATCACTATTAATCGAATTAGGGAATGAACTCGGTAACCCTGGTAAAAAATAACTATATGAGACTTTCGACTACTTTGTATAATTGGCTTTCTGGAAGTCAGACTCCGCTCACCACACGTGTTAATGTGACAAAGTATTTGATTCTTTAACTCTATAAGTTTCGTTATACCTGCCAAAGCTAAATGAGTATGCGAAAAAGTATTTTCTAACTGTGAGTCGGTATATCGAGCTTATTCCCTTAAAAGCTAAAATGACTACCCACCCTGGAGAATATCTATGTAGATGGATGGCGACTTTCAATGAGGTTTTTCTCAAAACTTAAAGTTAAGAGTAAAAGCAGCTCTTAACTTTCTACCCTTATATTTGAGTTTAGATTTTTTCATCGAAGGAATGGATTGTAGTCAAATTGACCTTCTAGAACTCAATGTATGGTATTTCTCGCAGGACTCAGTGAACAGGAAAACATCACTTTAAATACCATTCTTAGTCAATAAAATAACCAGGTAGTACATTTAAGAGTAGAAGGTTAAGAACAACTTGATCTGCTGATACTCAAAGTACCAAACATTTTTAACTTCTATAAAAAATCAATTGAAGTGAGATAAACTCAGATTCCCTTACACATATTTAGAGTACATGAATGAATCTTAACTAACAAAAGATGAAGGAGCAAAAATGAAAAGTATTCTAATACCTCTAGTGTTTTTCGCATGCTGTGTTTTTACACTTGATTGTCCTGCCCGGTTGCTGGCCGAAAACAAAGTAACTAAGAATAGTCTGAATTTCACCTATTCAGCAAAAGACTCTCTGACGAAGGACGACTCTTCCTATGGAATGGTTTGGAGTATGGAAATAGAGCATACACCATTCAAAATATTTGAGGAAAAATATCAATTCAGCTTTGATGTTTCGGCCGAACGTAGTGACTCAAAGTCTTCAACAGAAAAGACCGAAACTAAAAAGTATGGGCTTGGACTTCGTTTTAGCTCGATAGAAAGTTATAGGAAGTTTAAACCATTCATCTCGCTAGGAATCGAGAATATAAGCGAGTCCAAAGTTACCGAAACCGAAAGTGTTTTTGAAGATTACGATGCTTCTTTTAAATGGGGAGTCGGGTTTACTTTTCCTATAGTAGAGAACGGATCCTCTGACTCGAAATATGAACCAATTCTAGGACTGGAGGTTGGAAAATATATTAATTATGATAAGTTCCTTTTTGAGGAAAAGATTTTTGATGAGCTTAAGATATCAATTGTTTTTGATATATCAGCATTTATGAGTAAATAGATTAGCAAACTACAAGATAGGCATAAATCATTCTTCGAACTTTAGGATTTCGAATCACGGGGTCAGATTCGCTGAAAACTGCTCCCTTGATTGATTTAGAGAAATGGCTATGAATTTAGAACAAAGAATTGAATACGCTAAAGAAAAGGCTAGAGATTCGGCAAAGGAAATTTTTAAGTAAAAAATAGAAGATATTAAAGAATAACTCGAAAAAGAAAACTCTTTGGGTAATCCTGAAAATCTTGTTAAGCCAGATAATCAAAAAGAATAAACAACCAAGACGTCAGACTTGCTGATTTTCTCCGATATCTGGTACTGACAGTTTCTTACACAAAAAAACTCGATAATCTTAAAGCTATTTCATCGAATTCTTCTAGTTTTAAATAAAGCGTTTCTTCAAACTCATTGATTAAAATTAAATCAAGGAAGAAACCAATGCCCAGGCCTCCCAGATTAACCATTCCAGGTATTTCGCAACATGTTGTACAACGTGGCAATAATCGCCACGAGTGTTTTTTCGAAGAAAAAGACTATGCGTTGTATCTCTCAAAGTTACACGAATATGCTGAAAAGTTTAGAGTTTCTATTCACAGTTAGGTGCTTATGACAAATCATGTTCATTTACTGCTTAAACCCGCAACGGAAACTGGAACTAGCTTGTTATTGCAGTGGCTTGGTCGGTATTATGTTCGTTATATTAATCAAACCTATAGCAGAACAGGCACCTTGTGAGAGGGGAGATTTAAATCCTCTATTATTGATAGCGAGAAATATTTTCTCACTGTTAGCAGATACATAGAACTTAATCCTGTTAGGGCAAATATGGTTGCTCATCCATCAGAATATCCTTGGTCGAGTTATCAGCATAATGCTTTAGGTAAGCCCATAAAGTTGTTAAAACAGCATAAAATTTACTCTTCGTTAGGCAAAACTCAAGAAGAAAGAGAAGCTAACTACAAAGCATTATTTAATGACGAAATTCCAGATTCGACTCTTAAAGAGATAAGAGACGCGACTAAAAGAGCGCGGATATTAGGCGAGGAGCAGTTTGTTAAACAAATTACCAGGCAAACGGGCAGAGAAATTCCATTGCGAATGGGAGGCGATAGAAAGTCTTCAAAATTTCAAAATAGAGGGAATTTAACTAAATCGGCGAATCTGACCACTTGATACCTTGATAGAATCCATGATGATGCTTATTATTTCAAAGCAGGCATTGACAAACGACCAAGTGAACAGCCTTCCTTGGTTAGAATAATAAATATAGAGGTGACAGTGGATTTTATTTGGATACTTTTTGCATTCGCCCTGGGTCTTTCGGCAAAAGTCATTTCATTACCCCCATCTATTGGTTATCTAGCAGCAGGCTTTGTCCTTAATTATTTAGGCTATTCCTCCAATGATAGTTTACAGATGCTTGCTGATATTGGGATTACGCTAATGCTGTTTACCATTGGTCTCAAACTTAATATCAAAGATTTAGCCAAAACCGAAATTTGGGGAGGTTGCCTTTCTCACTCAATCATTTGGTTGGTTCTAGCTCTCGGCGCTATTAAACTCTTAGGTGTATTAGCTTTAAGCTATTTCGCTGAATTATCTAACGCATCAGCATTTATTGTTGCTTTTGCGTTAAGTTTTAGTAGCACGGTTTGCGTGGTCAAACTAATGGAAGAAAGCGGCGAAATGAGAACACGCCACGGTAAGTTGGCTATCGGTGTGTTAGTTATTCAGGACATCATTGCTGTTGGTTTTATCGTTGCCGCTACCGGAAAAATACCTTCTATTTATGCCTTGGGCCTACTCGCAATTTTTCCGTTGAGAAAAGCAATATTTAAACTCATTAATCAAATAGGCCATGGAGAGCTAATACCGTTAGGTGGATTTTTTATTGCACTCGGTAGCTATGAGCTGTTTGAGTTAGTCAGCATAAAAGGTGATTTGGGCGCGCTATTAGCGGGGATGTTTTTAGCCACACATACTAAGGCCAGTGAGATCACTAAATCGTTACTCAGTTTCAAAGATCTCTTTTTAATCGGTTTCTTCCTCTCTATTGGATTTAGCGCTTTACCCACATTGAATATGATAATTATTGCCGGCGTTTTATTCTTACTCATACCAGTGAAGTTCCTTTTATTCTTTGTATTATTTAACCAACTTAAATTACGCTCGCGGACTTCATTTCTGTCGGCGCTGGCGTTAAGTAACTTCAGTGAGTTTGGATTAATCGTCGCGGCTATCAGTGTTAAGTCGGGGTGGTTAACAAACGACTGGCTGGTCATTTTATCGTTGAGTGTCACGCTTTCTTTTATATTCACTAATGTCGTCTACAAATACGCTCATGATTTCTTCACCGAATACAAAACCATGATAAAGAAATATCAACGCCCAGAGCGATTACCCGAAGATGTGTTTATTCAACCTTGTTCCGCCCCCATTGTTGTCATTGGCATGGGACGAGTCGGAATGGGAGCCTATAAATCACTAGATTTACACCATAGCAAACAGGCCTGGGGGTTAGATGCTGATAGTAGTAAAGTTGCCTGGCTTCAAAGTCAGGATTTTGACGTCTACAAAGGCGATGCTGAAGATATCGATTTTTGGGAAAGTATTGATTTAGACCAGATCAAATTAGTTTTGCTAGCGGTTCCATCTGTTCAAGATTGTATGAACATAACCACACAACTTAAGACAGCCAATTATCAAGGTATGATTGCTGCGATTGCGCGTTTTGATGACGAACGAATTCAATTGCAAGAATATGGAATTGATAAGGTTTTCAACTTTTTCAATGAAGCCGGTGTTGGTTTAGCTGATGAAAGTATGGCGATGGTAGAAGCAAATCTAAAGGCAACGAACTAATCAAAGCGAGGAGAAACATCATGTCGAGCATTATCATCCCTACCTTGAAGTACGAAGACGCGGCATCTGCCATTGAATGGCTCTGCAAAGCGTTCGATTTTAAGAAACATTTGGTTGTAGAAGGCGAAGCAGGGCGAATTGAGCACGCGCAACTCACGTTTGGTAATGGAATGATCATGCTGAGTTCAGTGAGAGACAACGAGTTTGATAGCTTTCAAAAAACAACCAAAGCTGTTGGTGGTGTTGGTACACAGAGCCCCTATATCATAGTGTCGGACGTCGACTCACACCATGCGAGGTCGCTTGAAGCAGGTGCTAAGGTCGTCCTTCAGCCAGAAGATCAGGATTACGGAGGCCGAGCCTACTCATGTTTAGATCTTGAGGGCAACTTGTGGAATTTTGGTTCTTACAATCCTTGGGAGTAGAGTTTTCCACTCTGATACTTGACCTCCTGATAATTGAATTAGCTAGCGGAGAAAATTAGCGAATCTGTTCTTTCAATTGGTTTATAATTAGTTAGACGATTATCTAAAATGAGTTTTGAAGTCTCACGTATAATGATCAATAAGAAACAACCCATTGATAAACAAGAATTTATTCAGCACTTATTTGGCGCCGTATCTTCGATTGACGAAGATGAGTCTAGTTTAGGTGATTCTGGTGTTTCAGGTGTGAAAGATGTTGCGACTAACCAGGCAATCGATCCGTTGATAAATCCTTTACTGCAACAACAGGTTATCAATACCGAACATGACCCTGTTTTTCCATCGATGTCTATATTGCTCAAGCAACAACTTTTAGAGCAAGACTTAACTCTTTCCGCAGATTTTTTTAAGCTAGTCAAATTAATCGATAAATTATTCGATAATCTGTTAATTGATAAGTACCTGAAAAAAGGTATAAAAAACCTCATTAGCCAGATAAGAATTCCTTTCTTTAAATTAGCGCTAAACGACAAAACATTGTTGACCGAAACTTCCCATCCAGCGAGATTACTACTCAATGATATAAGCAAAGTTGGCCTACTATGGTCTGCACAAGATCCAAAAACGTCTCAAATTAAAGAACAGTTAGAAGTCATTATCCAACAGATCATTTCAACCAGCAAAGAACAAGATATTAATAAAGTATTCTCCTGCGCAGAAGAGCAGTTCAGACAGTTTTCCAGTGGATTAGTCAAGCGTGTTGAAATCTTTGAAAAACGACTAAGAGAATCAGAAGAAGGTAAAGCTCGCGCAGAATCAACTCAAGCTGCTGCTAAAAAACTGCTAAGTAAAGTCACTTGCAAAAAAGATATCCCGCTTTTCGTACTCAATATTTTTAATAAAGCTTGGGAACGCGTCATTTTTCTTGAGTTACTTAAAGAGAATGACGGAAAAAAGGGCAACGACGAAACAAAAGTCAACGACGAAGAACAGAGTGAAGCATTGTTCACCGCGAAACAATTGCTTGTCAGCTTGCAGCCCATATCCGACGAAGAAGAATTAGAAAACCACAAAACACTTCAATCACAATTAATAGACAGGCTTAAACGTGGCCTGCTAAAAGTCGCTTATCCATATAGTGAAGCTGATATATTCTTTGAACAGCTTAACGACCAGTATGAAGCTATTTTAGCTCAAGCTAAAATTACTATTAAAGAAAAGGAATCACAAAAAATAATTCGTTTAAAACCGATTGACATATTTGATGATAAACATAGCGATGATGTTATTGAAGAAAATCAATCAGAATCTGGGGCAAGAGCAACTTCAACATCAATGGCGGAGAAAAAATTGAATCAATGGGTTGATAACGTTTTTTCTGAGTTGCCCGTCGATGCACAAAATTTAACCACAATTAATGATGAATCCATTGAAAAGAAAA
The DNA here is from genome assembly GCF_007004725.1 of Aliikangiella coralliicola. GTDB lineage: Bacteria > Pseudomonadota > Gammaproteobacteria > Enterobacterales > Kangiellaceae > Aliikangiella > Aliikangiella coralliicola. Next base: position 152,143 of record NZ_ML660164.1, read on the forward strand.
CTACCGCTAATCTGGAAACGTTAACCGATTTACAAAAATCGCCGTGGTTTGAGCTTATGGTAGAGCAACATAATATTCGAGTCAGGTTTTCCAGCTACATTCAGCTGATTGATAAATATGTTTTTGTCGATGGGGCAGGTACTAAAATAGCCGAGTTTAATAGTAGTGAATTAAACCAGCTATTTCGTGATAAAAAAATTGTAGCACTTGATCCATCTCCTGCATTTGATAAAGCCTATCGCCTGGTCGTTGACGAGTTCATATCAGCTCATTTAAAAGCCGAACAAGAAAGACTAGAGATAGAACAACGAGAAGCACAAAAAATTAAAGAAGAACAAAGAAAAGCAGAAGAAATTGAAACGATTAAGAAGAAACTAGATCAAGCCGAGCAATTAGTGAAAGAAGAAAAAGACAAAAGGGAAAAAGAGAAAAAAGAAAAAGAAGCAGCGTTAAAGAAAGCCGATTTAGAGCTAAGAGAAAAACAGCCGGCAATTGAAATCAGTCAACTGACTGAAGGGGAGCGTAACCACATTTTAGAAAATATTGCCAACTTAGCATTAGGCACACGGGTAGAGCTTGAATTAAAAGGTGAAATAAAATGGTGTCGACTTGCTGCGAAAATAGCTTCTACCGGAATGTTTGTTTTTGCTGATCAAAATGGCAACAAAGTGATGCAATGTACTGAGCAAGAGCTGGTTGAAATGTTTGAATCAGGCCAACTTAAACTTAGACAAAAAACAGGCCTGTTTGATGAAGCGTTAACGACTATTATATCTAGTATGCGAAGTTTGAAGTCAGATAAAAATAGCTAACCATTTTATCTAGAGAGATACAACGGTGGGTTAACAAACTCAACAAATTAGTGCAATTAACTTTCCTTAAGAACCTATGATAGAATTAAATGCAGAGAATAAACCAAGACTGTTCGTTTAGGGAAGCTCGCCATGGTAGAAAAAGTGTATCGGGCAAATATGAAGGATATATATAAATATTAAACAGATTTAGATAGGAAAAAGGAATAAAAAGGTGTTGCCGATGTTAAAAAAATTTCTCATTTTGGGTCTTATTTTTGCCTCTCAAAAAACATTTAGTATTGAAATTGCGCTTGGTAAAGAAGATAGTCCTATCACAATGATCGAATATGGCTCACTAACCTGTGATCACTGCATAGGTTTTCATCGAAAAATACTTCCAATAATTAAAGAAAAATATATTAAGTCAGGTAAGGTAAGATTTATTTATCGTCACTACCCAACAAGCAAAGTTGCTCTGCAAGCAGCCATCGCAGTAGAGTGTGCCGCTGAAAACCATTATGAAGTACTGAATAATTTTTATTTCAATATAAAAGACTGGTATTCACCGAAAAATCGAAACGAAGCATTTAAGAAACATGCCCAAATAAAAGAAGAAGATACCTTTCGTTATGATAAATGTCTTGAAAACGAAGAGACTGGGAAAAAAATAATGGCTGATCAAAAAGCGGCATATGAAAAGTACGACATTCAAGGGACACCATCTTTTATCGTTAACGGAAAAGTGTTTAAAGGTGAACATAGTTTGGAAGACTTAGAAAAAATCATACAGAATGAAAAATAACAAACAGGCACAATATAGCCATTAGTTTGACAGCCAGGTTTTGCGACTTTTCAGATAGTTTTGAAATACGCCGTTGAATATCGGCATAGTCACTGTTTTCGAGTGGCTCAATAACGAGCCGCTGGATTCGGTTTGACAATGCGGATTGTTCAAAACAGACCGTTCTCAGAATATTTGCAGGGAACGGACTGTAATGTTTCACATTACCCTGCGCACTGGTTTCAAAGCAACGAACCAAAACCATTATCAGCCCAGTTTTATTTCCCCAAATCAACCTATGTAAATGCGTCAATGTATCTCAGCAAGTAAGCTTCAACCATCAAACATAGACTTTACTCGCGCATACACGGAGATACCATGAAACAAATTCTTAACTTTTCCTTGATGTTGTTCATCATTCTTATTTCAACTGCCGGTCATGCTAATGTTGATGCCAAAATACTAATCGTTTTAACTAGTCACTCGGACTTGGGAAATACCGGTAAGAAAACCGGATTCTGGTTACCAGAATTAACCCACCCATATTATGAATTTAAAGATGCCGGATATTCCGTTGATGTTGCATCGATTGAAGGAGGCATGGCTCCGCTAGACGCTAAAGCTTTTCAGGAAGCCGATGAGTATCACCAAAAGTTCCTCAACGATGCCGAACTTATGGCGAAAGTCATACGCAGCATCCCGTTATCTCAAGTAAATCCAGAGGATTATAAGGTTATTTTATTTGCCGGTGGTTCCGGTCCAATGTGGGACTTCCCGAAAAATAAAGATATTAGTCGTATATCGTCAGCAATTTACGAGCGAAATGGCATTGTTTCAGCGGTTTGCCATGGCAACGCAGCGCTGATTGATATCAAGCTCTCTGATGGAAAATATTTGATAGCCGATAAACGAGTATCTGCGTTCACCAATGAAGAAGAACAGTCACTAGGTACAACTGAAATCGTTCCATTTTTATTGCAAGACAAACTGGTTGAGCGAGGCGCTATTCATGTATATGGCAAAGCCTGGGAAGAAAATGTCGTGGTTGAAGGACGATTAATTACCGGCCAAAACCCTGCATCGGCGAAGAAAGTCGCTCGTAGTATCATTGAGGCTTTACGAAAGCAGTAAGTTGTGGATTGGACTAGCGTCAAAGCACAATTACGCAGTGAGTTTCATACTCGCTGCTTTATATCTATTTAATATAATTATGACCCTCAATCAAAAATATCAGTCCCATTTTTTAAAATTATCAAGGCAATATAGTGATATTTTCCATTAATGAAACTCACTCGGATTTATTGACCTTTTATTCGCAAACAAAATTATAAATATCTCAATAAATCTTACTAAATTAATGGGAAATATTATGAAGATAAACTCAAAGCGCTTGTTTTTTGTGGGAGGCGCATTATTCTTTTTTCATTCTGTTTTAGCTCAACCTGCCTACGCAATCGATTGTAGTAATTTACCTGAATGGAATAGTTCGAATATCTATACTGGTGGAGACCAGGTTCAGCAGAGCAACAAGGGCTATGAGGCGAAATGGTGGTCTCAGGGAAACAGCCCGGAAACACATTCTGGCCAGTGGCAGGAATGGAAAAATCTTGGAAATTGCGATGGTGGAGATCCAGACAATAAGCCGCCTTTCGCCAATACTAACGGCCCATATGCCGGAAAGGTCAATACTGACATTGCGTTTAGCAGCAGTGGCTCAGCCGACAACGATGGGCATATTGCGAGCTATGCATGGGATTTTGGCGATGGAAATTCCAGCACGCAGGCAAATCCTGTACACCAATATTCTCGAGAGGGAAGCTACGCCGTCAAGTTAGTTGTCACTGATAATAAAGGGGCTTCCGCCTCCGCGAGTACAACTGCAAACATCGAAAGAGATGGTGGTGGCGATGATTGTGATGCGTCCCAGTACTCGGCAGGCACTCGTTACGAGTCAGGCGATATTGTCGCCAATGTTGGCAGAAAATACCGATGCGATATTGCTGGCTGGTGTTCCTCATCGGCAGCATGGGCATATGAACCTGGTGTTGGTGCCCACTGGAACTCAGCCTGGACAGACGTTGGCGAGTGCGATGATACACCGAAAAACAAACCGCCGGTTGCTAATGCAAATGGACCTTACAACGCGAAGGTCAATGAGAATGTATCTTTCTCTAGCGCAGGTTCTGCTGATCCCGACGGAATGATTGTCTCTTACCACTGGGATTTCGGTGACGGCAATTCAAGTTCAGAAGCTAATCCCGTTCACGCTTATGCCAGGGCTGGCAGTTATTCAGTTAGCCTTACCGCCACTGACGACAAAGGCGCTACAAGCAGCGCTACTGCAACAGTTTCAATTTCAGATGATAGTGGTAACGAATCACCTGTAGCGAACGCTAATGGGCCTTATAGCGGACGAGAGGGAGATGAGATTTCATTTAGCAGTGCGGGCTCGACGGACACTGACGGCTCAATTGTTAAATATCGTTGGGAATTTGGTGATGGTGGTTCAAGTGAAATGGCAAATCCTCAACATCGCTACAGTGCGCCGGGCGTTTTCAATGCTAGTCTGACTGTGACAGATAATGATGGTGCTAGTCATACGGATTCGGCAACAGTAACTGTTTCACCGAAGGGTAATCCAGGTAATGGTGATAAAGTGGTGGGCTACTTTACCGAATGGGGAGTCTACGACCGCAATTACCATGTAAAAAATATTCATACCAGCGGTTCAGCTGAAAAACTGACTCACATTGTTTATGCGTTCGGTAATGTGGTTGGCGGCAAGTGTGTGATGGGCGATAAATATGCGGCGATTGAGCAACAATATGACGAAAATGGTAGCGTTGACGGTGTAGCTGATCAATGGGACGCGCCGTTACGCGGTAACTTCAATCAATTATTAAGTTTGAAGAAAATGTACCCCCATTTGAAAATTCTATGGTCGTTTGGCGGCTGGACCTGGTCCGGTGGATTTGGTGAAGCTGCTGCCAATGCTGAGTCATTCGCCAACTCTTGTTTTGACCTTGTCTACGATGAGCGTTGGTCCGGACTTTTCGATGGTATCGATATCGACTGGGAATACCCGAATGCTTGCGGTCAGGAATGTGACACCAGTGGCTATGACAGTTACCCGAGATTAATGGGAGCATTGCGTGCTCGTTTCGGCGATCGGTTGGTGACAGCGGCCATCGGAGCAGGGGAGTCTAAGTTGAATGCGGCTGATTATGGTACAGCCTCACAGTATGTCGACTTTTATATGTTGATGACATATGACTTCTTCGGTGCGTGGGATGCTAAAGGCCCAACCGCTCCGCATTCGCCGTTGTATGCCTATGATGGTATTCCCATTCGTGAATTTAATTCCGATTACGCGGTGAAACTCTTGTTAAGCAAAGGGGTTTCTGCTGAGAAAGTATTATTAGGTATCGGTTTTTATGGACGCGGTTGGACTGGCGTAACACAGTCTGAGCCAGGTGGATCAGCAACAGGCGCTGCAAAAGGAAACGGCGACTATCGAATATTGAAAAATAGTTGTCCTGCAACAGGACTTGTTGGTGGCACGGCCTATGCTAAATGCGGTAGTGATTGGTGGAGCTACGATACGCCCGCTACCATCTCAGGAAAAATGGATTACGTTAAACAACAGGGAATGGGCGGAGCGTTTTTCTGGGAGCTTGGCGGTGATACCGATAATGGTGAATTAATCAAAGCAATTAAAGATAATTTATAAAAAAACTCGTCTTGTTTTACTGATTATTTCAGTTTCTGATAAGCAGACCGTTAAAATCCTGATCGAAGTTATTCTTGATCAGGATTTTTTTATTCTCATCAAATTAATCATTTCATTAACAACAACTAACCTTCCTTTTCCCTCATCACACTCACTAACAATGCCGGCAGAAAACTAAGGCTTAACAAAGTAGAAAACAATATCCCGGTTAAAACAATAATGCCGACACCGCGATACAGTTCTGCACCTTCTCCCGGAATAAATACTAGCGGCGCCAAACCAAAAATCGTTGTCGCCGTTGACATTAAGATCGGCATCAAGCGTTTTTTAACCGCGTGCCTGACAGCTTCAGTGACTTGCGTACCTTTTTGCTGTAAATACTTGCGCGTTTCATCAACGATTAAAATCGGGTTGTTTACGACCGTCCCCAACAAAATTAAAAAACCTAACATAGTTATCATATCAAACGGTTGATGAATGCCACCCAAGCCTAAACTATTGAGCAAACTGCCCAGTCCGTTAACAGTGACTAAACCTAACAAACCACCGGCCATACCAAGAGGCACTGTCGCCAAAATAAACAAGGGATATCGCCAGTGGATAAAAATTGCCACTAGCAGTAGATAACTTAATACAATTGAAATCGCAAAGTTGCTCGACAGGGAAGCCCGGGTCGATTCCAACTGATCCGCCGCACCACTGATGCTAACGATAATCCCTTGAGCTATTTTTCCCTGTTGCCAGAGTGACGGTAGCATTTCGGTTCTGATCATTTGTTCAGCGGTTTCCAGCGCCACATTCCGCGGCGGAATAATATAGACCGTGACGGTTCGATTGCCATCTACGCGACGCACGCTATTGCTGCCTTTACTAACGCTCAAATCGGTTAGCGCGTTTAACGGCATGACTTTTCCAGCCGGGGTGATTATTGGCGAATTGGCTAGCTGGTCGATACTTTGTTGATTACCTGCGCTGCTAAATAAAAAGATATCGACTTTGTCGTCTTCCAAAATAAATTCATCCACATAAGCACCGTCACTCAGAGCAGACACCGAATAACCTAACTCGCTGCTGCTCAAACCCAATTCGGCGATGCGATCCCATCGAGGTTTAATTTCGATCATTGGTTGATTAAGACTTAATGATCGCGGATCAGAATTAATTTGCGGATTTTCAAAGGTTTTTTCCGCTGCTTGATAAATGGCTTCTGCCGCCTGATAAAGTTCTGTAATTCTTGGGCCGGCGATATCAACTGCGACCGCGCGAGTGCCGCCATCGTTACTCGATATTATTGAACCGCGAGAAGAAAATGCGCGCATTCCTTCATAGCTTTTAAATTTTTGTGTAATCGTATTCATCATAGTCTGAATATTGGCGTGGTCGACTGGCGCGCTTAAAACCCAGATGCGGCTCACGGCAACTCGCATACTGTAATAGGCGAGGGGCGGCATATCGGTTTTGCCGTTGATGAAGTCCTCTTCTGAGGCATTAACGTGACTGTCAAAATAGGTTCTCAGCTCGACGCCAATCTCTTTCATTTGTGACAGGTTATAACTGGGTGGCGCGATCATCATGGAAAAGGCTTTGGGTTCTTCACCTTCCGGTAAATATTCTGCTGCAGGCATTAACCAATAGGCGGCGCCCATGACGGTGACGATTATAGCGGCTGCTGAAATTCTGGCTTTTTGTTTACTCTGAATAAAAAAATCGACAAACTTTAACCATTTGTCAGAGAGTTGAATTTGCTGCGCGTCATCAACAGCATCTTTTTTACTGACGTTAGCTAAAGCGACGGGAACGACAAAAATAGCGACCAGCATTGAGGTAATAATGGCTGCGGAAATGGCGATTGCAATGTCTGAGTAAAGCTGCCCGGCTTCTTGTTGCACAAAAAGGATGGGGGCAAACACCAATATGGTTGTGGTGGTTGATGCGAGAACTGCTGGCCATACTTCTTGAGCACCACTGACTGCCGCTTTAAAACGAGTAATCCCTTTTTTCTTGGCTTGCATAATACTTTCTAAAACGACAATCGAATTATCGACGGTCATGCCGATGGCGAAAGCTACCCCCGCCAATGAAATCACATTGATTGTTCGATTAAATAAAAGTAAACCTAAAAATGCGGCAATAGTACATAGCGGTATTCCCAGCACGCCGATAATGGTTGCCTGAGTAGAACGCAAAAACAAATACATCACCAAGGTGGCGAGCAGGGCTCCCAGAGCTAAATTAAACCAAACATTTTGTAGCGAGCTTTGTACGTATTTAACATCATCACTGGTTAGTTTTAGTTCCAGGCCATTGTGTTGCAACAGATCCTGATTGATTTGTTCGACCACGGTTAACATCTGCGATTTAATGTCGATTACATTAGAACCTGATTCACGGCGTACCGCTAAACTTAATGTTCGTTCGCCGTTGTAGTAGGAAACCGCTCGGGTTTCAAAATGATCCAGCTCGACAGTCGCCACGTCGCTGAGGTAGATATTAGTTTCTCCCTTGCGGGCAATAATCAGTGATTCTAATTCATCAACCTGTTTAAACCGACCGACCATTCGGATCAGAAACCGCTCTTTACCGCCCTCAATATCGCCTGCCGATGCGTCTCGGTTGCGTTGACGAATAGCGTTACGCACTTGGGATAAACTAATGCCTCTTTGGGCGAGTCTTGATGGATCAACTTTTATCTGGATTTGCCTGGCTGCGCCGCCGCCGACTCGGACTTCAGAAACGCCGGGAACCGTTTCCATTCGCGGTCGCACATAGTCTTCGGCATAATCACGAATAAGGTCCATATCCAACTTAAGTGGATTGCCTTTTTGCGGGCGCAAAGTGAAGTACATAAAGGCATTACTGGAAAAAGAACTGGCCAAGATGCGAGGCTGGTCTACGTTCTCAGGGTAGGAGGGAACCTGACTCAGGGCATTGTTAACATCTAGTAACGCATCACTCACTTCAACACCAAACGGAAACTCTAGTTCGATCGACGCTGAACCCATTTCTGCATAAGAGGTCATGCGTTTTAAATTAGGCAGATTACGCAGATATCTTTCCTGCTCAATCAGAATTTCCTTTTCAACATCTTGCGGGGTCGCGCCCGGCCAACCGGTGGATACGCTGATGGTACGCACTTCCAGATCGGGGATCATTTGCACTGGAATTTTTAACGCGCCGACAACCCCTAAAATAGTCACAATAAAGACAATAACGGCGACTAAGGTGCCATGTTTAACAGCTGACTGAAACACTAGCGCTTACCTCTGTTGTTGAAGCCGGTGACGGTGACCGGAGTGACTGTCTGGTTGTCTTTTAGTAGTTCAGTCCCCGATACGACTACTGCAGGTTCGTTGGGCAGGCCGGTGACGGCAATGCGATCCGATTCGCTTTTGATCAGGCTAATTTTATGCCGCTTAATTTTATTGGTGTTCACGGTAAAAACACTGTTGCCGCCATCGGGGTGACGCTTGAGTGCGGATCTCGGTATCCAGGTGAGTTTGTCATCCTTATTCGATAAATCGAATCTTGCTCTGGCTGACATTCCCGGGATCAGCACCTGATTGTTTGGCTGTTCGTTCTTTGGCAAAGCGTTCTCTGATAGGTCACTTTCTGATGAATTGGTTTCAGGTAAACTAATTTCTGGAAGATCAATTCTGACCTGAAGGGTGCGGCTAACTGGCTCAGAGACGGTTACAATATTAGTCAGTGGCAATCGGTATTGTTGGTCTGGTGTTGCGTCGGGAATGATCAGGACCATCAAGTCAGATGAGGTTGAAATTGCTTTCAGATGTTCTTGAGGTAAATCAACAATTAAACGAAGTGATTTATCAGAAACTAATTGAAAAATCTGGTTTTGCTGGCTAATCCATTCACCAAGGTCCACATTACGCTGCGCAATAACACCGTCAAAGGGGGCTGTTACTGTGTGGCGTTTGACGATTTCTTTTTGTAAGGCAACTTGCGCATGGCTATTGCTTAGGGCCGCATTGGCACTTGCCAGACTCGCTTTACGCTCTGCTAATAAACTGTCGGCGACGAGCTTACTCTTGGCCAGCGAGACGACTTCATCGTATTGTCGTTTCGCTTCCTGTTGCTGAACCTGTGCCGATATTTGATTTGCTTCCGCTTGAGCCAGGCGAAGCTTTGCCAGGGTATCGTCAAGTGATAGTAAAGCCTGACCAGCACTCACTTTGTCGCCGGCTTCGACCAGGATATTCTTAACTAATCCAGCTTCCAATGGAGCTAGTTGGGCGTCTTGTTTGGCAACGACTGTTCCGCTTAATTCCAGGGATAATTTATGGATTTCTTGTTCAGGATAAAAGACTTCCACTTGAATTGGCTCTGCCAGCGAAGTCAAAGCGATACTGGTGAAAAACAGGCTAATAATTGGAACAATTGCCTTTTGCATGTAAACCTCAAATGATAATCATTGTTATTAGCGGCTATTATGCCTCGATTGAGATTTTTACAACAGTGTTATTTGTTGATTGCACATGCGAAAGCTAATAGGAATTTCCCTCTCCTTTGAAGGAGAGGGCTAGGGAGAGGTGGAAGTCGCAGGCTAATGTAACAAACTAATCGATATTCCGTAAGTTTTCTATTAAGCAGCTTGAAACCAAAAAGAAGGTATCCAACTGTTCCTTTTCGATACCCTTTGTTAATTGTTTAGAGAACTCAGCTTCCACTTTTTCAACCTTTTCGAAAAACTCACGACCATTGTTAGTCAGTATTAAAAGTTTACTGCGCCCATCGTTCGGATTAGGTATTCGTTCGATCATCTTTAAACTACATAGTTCGTCTAAGAGCCTTTTAATTTGTGCCTTGTCCCGTTTTAAGGTTTTAGCAATATCAATTAAGGTTGATTCTCCATCAACCCAAATTTGACGCATTGCGCGTAGTTGTTGAGGCGCAAGTTTTACGTTCAAGTTTTCTAATTTAGGGGCTATCTGTAAGCCCAGGTCATAACTCAACTGGAATACTGCTTCATGCACGCTTTGCTTGTTTTTCATAAAAGGTTTCTCTTACATCCTGTTATCTAATGAATACCTCAAAATGTTAATTTATCTTTTTAGTTGACAAATATCAAATAAATTGCGATAGTTGATAAATGTCAACTAATTGTGACTCAAGTCACTTTTAAGAAACCATGAGCCAATTTACACGAAAACAACTTTTAAGCAGGGTCGCTATTGCCGCTCTTGCCTACACATTTATCGAAGCCGCGGCAGCGGTCATAGGTCTCGTTTTATTCACAGCAAGTAATAACGCTACGGCACAATATTTTATTATCAAGAGGAGTTAATATGATTCGTTTCGCACAGGTTTTATCTGCTATATTCGTGGTGATACTTTTGTCAGCCGCAATAACTAGCATTTTTTTTCCGGAAGCTATCAATGCCGCCGGTGGTTTTAATGTCACGACCGATTATGGAAAAACTAATCTCCGTACGTTAGGAGCACCATTGTTAAGTTTGGCCATCATAACGATATTCGCAATTTACCGAAAAGAATGGCTGTTACTTCTTCCTGCGTCTCTTTATTTCTTTTTCAATGGTTCTGCTCGAGTCATTTCTTTATTTAACGAACAGTATGATCCAGTCATGATACGCGGCTTAGTTTTTACATTTAGCCTATTTGTTTTATCGCAAGTCGCACTTCATATTTTTAGGCGCGCCAGTAAAGATTTGAACTCAAGCCATTGAAATATAATCCTGGCTTTATTCTTATTTGTAGCGGTTGCGATAAGCTTAAATGCAAACCTTGTTTCTACCGCTATCTTTGGCACGATATAAAGCAGAGTCGGCTCGTGAAATGATGGACTCCTGACTTTCTCCATTTTCCCAGCCGGCGACACCAAAGCTGGCAGTGACTTTTCCGAGTGGTGAGAATTCGGTATTGGCTAAAGTTGATCGGAGTTTTTTGGCAACCAGCTGTGCTTTATCAATATCGGTTGAAGGGCAAATGATCAAAAATTCTTCGCCGCCCCAACGCCCGAGAAAATCGTTAGTGCGTAAATTCGATTGTATTGTTTGGGCTATCTTTTTTAATACACCATCTCCAACAACATGACCATATTCATCATTGATATTTTTAAAATGATCAACGTCTAACATGATGACAGAAAGTGGGGAATGGTATCGTTTGCTCTTTTCAATTTCCTGGGTAAACGCTTCATCCATTTTTAGACGATTATAGACGTTGGTTAATGGGTCCGTTACCGAAAGCAATTCTAGTTTTCTTTGAGAGTCTGTTAGTTTGGCATTGAGTGTTTTTAAATAACGATTCCACCAAACGAGAATTAACACCACAAAAATAACCGATACTGCGACCCCCCAATATTTTTGATAATCGACATCCGGATCGTAACTCACAACGGCACCTTCGGTCATGAACTCTTCGATAAGTCTTGGGTTAGTTGCAATTAGTGATTTTTCTAAAATATTATGTAAGGCGCTATCTTCTCTGCGCGTAGCAAGTGATGCAATATCATCATAAATGGGAGGAAGTACGCCAACGACCTTTAGTTCTCTGACTTGTTCGTTGTTAAACAAATTGGCGGCAGAATATAATGAAACGATTGTGCCGTAGGCTTTATCTTGCAATATATAATCGATTTCGTCCTGAACGGTATCGACATAAACAAACTGAACATTGGGATGGGTTTTTCTTACCTGGGTGACCGCATAATTACTTTTCAGCATTGCGAATATTTTATCAGAGACTTCGTCTAAATCTCTGATATAAGGTTCTTGCTTTTTAGCGACGACAACACGTTTTATTCTCACGTAGGGTCGAGTGAAATTCATGAGCTTGCTGCGGGCTTCTGTCTTTGTCGCCCAGGGTAAGATGTCGCAGCGTCCAGTCTTCAGACCTTCGAGTGATTTCGCCCAGGAAAGCAGTGGCGTTGCTTCGAATTGAAGCCCGCTTTTATTCGCGATTAAGCTCACAATACCAATGCTGGCATCATTACTTGCCTGTTGAATCACATTACATACTTTAAATATTCTGTTGCTATCTATTAGCGCTCTTTCCTCTGGTGTGAAAATTTGAGAGGAGTAAAGAGGCTGGTTATCCGACGGGCTAGAAGGCTGTTTATTAAGAGAAGTCTCTGTATCTTGGGCAAAAACTAGACAGTTCATGCTTATTAACGCGAGGTTCAGTAGTAATAATGTGATATGAACGAATTTTGTCATCAAATTAGGAATACCTTGTTTAGTCTATACACTTCGACGAACAGTTACCTTAATCATTTGCAAAATATCGAACGTCCTAAACCCTTATTTATCGAAACCTCTGGTAAAGTTTAGACCATATTAGCTATTTGTGGTTATTTTTAAGGTCAGGACTGTTTCAACAAAAGATTTTGAAGAGCTGGGAGTTCAGCCATAAAGAGATTACAGGGTTAGGAGCATAGAGGGGGAGGTGCTTAGATGACTCAATATTTCCCGACTAGAAAAAAGGGGGACTTCTTTGGAGTATTAACCGCTAAGAGATTTAATCGCTTGTTCCATCCCGGCCAGGGTAAGCGGATACATTTCACCTTCTACTAACTCAGTGGTCATTTCAATACTATAGGTGTAGTGCCAGTATTTTTCTTCCACCGGGTTTAGCCAAACTACTTTGTCAAAGCTAGCTTTAAGTCGTTGCATCCAAACATAACCTGGCTCTTCGTTCATATGCTCGACACTGCCGCCTGGATGGGATATTTCATAAGGTGACATTGAAGCATCACCGATAAAAATCACTTTATAATCGCTACCATAAGTTCTCAAAACTTCTTCCAATGGAATATTTTCAGTGTATCTTCTTGCATTATTTTTCCACACGTTCTCGTAGATAAAATTATGAAAATAATAATACTCAAGATGTTTAAATTCAGTCTTGCAAGCAGAGAATAACTCTTCGCAGATTTTGATGAAGGGATCCATTGAGCCGCCAACATCTAGGAAAAGTAATACCTTAACTGCGTTATGACGCTCGGGAACCATTTTAATATCTAGCATGCCGGCGTTCCTCGCCGTGCTGCTAATCGTATCATCCAGATCGAGTTCGTTGTGGGCTCCACTTCGGGCAAATTTTCGTAATTTTCTCAAGGCCATTTTTAAATTTCTGGTGCCCAGCTCAACGCCGTCATCTAAGTCTTTAAACTGCCTTTTTTCCCAGACTTTAACCGCAGACTTATTCCGGCTTTCGCCACCGACACGAATGCCTTCGGGATGATAACCGCTGTGACCAAAAGGGGAGGTGCCACCAGTGCCGACCCATTTATTACCACCGGCGTGGCGTTCTTGTTGCTCTTTTAATCGCTGCTTAAAAGTTTCTAGCAGTTTTTCAAGACCGCCTAAGGCTTTTATTTCAGCTTTTTCTTCCTCAGATAAATGTTTCATAAACTCTGCGCGTAACCAATCTTCCGGGATCAATGCTTCTAAAATGTCATCGATACTTTCAAGTTCGTTGAAGTAGAGTCCAAAGGCTTTATCAAAGCGGTCAAAATATTTTTCATCTTTGATCAGACATAGTCTTGCCAATAAATAAAAATCGTCCAAACTACAAAAGGCTAATCGCTTTTGCATCGCTTCCAATAAATGCAGCAGTTCTTTTATAGAAACAGCTAGCCCCATTTTTTTGAGTGTATAGAAAAAGTCAATTAACATAATTGTGACTCATTACCTACTTGAGTTTCATCGCCCACTTAAAATTCATCACTCACCTATGATTCGCGTCGAATCATAAACGCCAACTTTTCTAACAAATGAACGTCTTGCTCATTTTTGAGTAGCGCACCATAGAGTGGTGGGATGGCTTTGGAGGGATTACGGTCTTTTAATACGCCTTCGGAAATATCGTCAGCGAGTAAAAGTTTTAACCAGTCAATCAGCTCAGAGGTGGACGGCTTTTTCTTTAAGCCGCGGACCTCTCTCACTTGAAAAAATATTTCCATGGCTTCTTTGAGTAAGGTTGGCTTTAAGTCAGGGAAGTGAACATTAATAATTTTTTCCATCGTTGCCTTGTCGGGGAAGCTAATATAATGAAAAAAGCAACGTCTTAAAAATGCGTCTGGTAATTCTTTCTCATTGTTACTGGTGATAATGATAATCGGACGGTGAACAGCTTTTATTGTTTCACCTGTCTCATAAACAAAAAACTCCATTTTATCGAGTTCTTGTAAAAGATCGTTAGGAAACTCAATATCGGCTTTATCAATTTCGTCAATGAGTAATACCGCCTGTTGCTCAGATGCAAAAGCTTCCCACAGCTTACCACGCTTAATATAGTTCTTAATATCGTGGACCTTATCGTCACCCAGTTGGGAGTCGCGTAGTCGAGAAACCGCATCATATTCGTACAAGCCTTGATGAGCCTTAGTGGTAGATTTGATATGCCATTGAACCAGGGGCATGTCTAACGCTGCCGCGACTTCCTCTGCTAGCATCGTTTTACCGGTGCCTGGCTCTCCTTTAATGAGTAGCGGACGCTCTAAGGTTTTAGCAGCGTTGACGGCCATTTGCAGCTCCGCGGTTGCGATATAGTTTTTTGTACCGGTAAAACTCATTGTGTTTCCAAAATGTTCAAGCTTGAAATTAGTCGCATTTTAGCACAAGCTAATCGACAGAAGGCAATAGCGTTTATTTCCCAAAATCGTTACACTTGCGCCAAAATATACAAAAACTGAATTTATGAACCAGCCATTTAACCAATCTGTGACTTTTGTTTTAGATAAAGCCCATTTTCAGGAATGCTTTGAACAATCCGCACCACCGGTACAAGCCAGGGATTATGGCAAGGCTGTAATTTTTGGCCTGGCAGCTTTCGCGTCAATCTTTGTGGAGACCGAACATTATTACATTCTGTTTTTTTTAATCGGGCTCGCTATTTTGGAGCTCTTCAGTATTCGCTATCGCCAAACATGGTGGGTGTGGCGTCAGTTAATGGGCAAGTCAGCCAATGGTCGGGTTAAGCTCATCATCAATGAAGAGGGAATAACGACTGAGTCTACATATGTTAATTCACAGATCTTGTGGCCAGATGTTAGTGCGGTAGAGCAAACCGAAAAAGGCTTGTTGCTAAGACATCAAGGCGGCGTTAATTATCTATCTAATAGCCATCTTAGTGATGAGATAGTCGCGTTTATTTTACTACATGATAAAAAAGCATCTATCGAAAATACTTGATCTAATTCACGAAAAAGTGGGTTCCAAGTCGATGATATCGGATACTGTTAATGTCAGCGTATATCGCACAAAGTGCATATAAGTTTTTATCAAATTAAATGAGCGCGCAAACAGACTGCGCAGGCTCCAAATACTTTGTGCTGGTGCTTAGTCATTTTCATTACTCACATAAATACTAAGAATATCTTCATTGGTAACTTCATAACTCAGCATTTTTTCAATCAACACCTGCGAGACAATGGTACCTTTCGATATTAGTAAAGCGTCAGTGCTACTGTAAACGTCACGAGTAACTCTCATTCCGTCCTCTAATTCACAAACTGATTTAACAGAATCACAAAACTCAGGCAGTGCTGGGGCGTTTTGTAGAATTTCTAGATACATCGCCACTAAGTTTTCGTCATACTCTTTGGTACTTCCATTTTTTAACATTACGATTGCGTCATCTATATTTTTAGTTTTTTCCTTTGTTAAAAATTCATTAAAATCCACAACAATACGTAAAATTCTTGCTTCAATATTGGGACTATGTTTTTCGAGGCCGTGCACTCGTTCCTCGTCGGAAAGCGGGTCTTTGTGGCAACTAATAATTCGAGCCACATCTTGTAGCGCCACTAAAGGTGTTAAAACTGATTCGCCTAATTTGGGATAGCCTGCATAGGTAACTTTCTCTTCAGGTGTCATTTCGCTAACTGTTTTATTTAAAAGTTCATCAGAGAAATTGAACTTTCCTAATGCGTACAACATTGCCGCATTTTGTAAATTGCCTTTTCTTTCATCTGGCAATTCCAAGTGGTCGGCAAGTTTGCATGTTTGCGTTATCACTTGCTCTATAAATTTTGGTGTATTACCAACTCTTTGATTAATTATGTTGGCGAAAACTTTTATCGTTGTCTCATAAGCTTCGTTGAGTTCAACCCTGGCAAAATCCAAAAATGAAGTCGTTTGTTTAAGTTCTTCCTGAGTGGACTGTGCTTTCTTGTTCAGAGCACTGGCTTTTGAAAATAGGGTTTTGTTACTTAACTGCAATTTCGCAATAAGTTTCCTGCGTTTATCAAGTTCTGATTTTTTGTTTAACGCGCGTACAACAGTTTTTTTCAGCTCTTCATTTTTCCAGGGCTTATTGATGTACTCGAAAATTTTTCCTTTATTGATCGCGCGAATAGTTGCGTCCTGATCGGAGTACCCGGTTAGTAACAGCCTGACGCTATCTGGAGATTGGCTAAGTGATTTTTCAAGAAACTCTGCGCCGTCCATATTTGGCATACGCATATCTGAAATAATTAAGTCAAAAGGTTCTTTATTCTCAATAGCCTCCAATCCTTCTTGCCCACTGTTGGCTAGCGTTACTTTAAAGCGTTTTCCCCTAAATAACCGTTTCAAAGACATTAACACCGAGCGTTCATCATCAACGCAGAGAATTCGGGCAACTTGGACATCTTCACTCATAAATACCTCCACGACTCAATTCATTTTGTTATTTAAGTAAAGCTCAACCTGTCTAACCTGTCAAATGTAATTTTAAATTATATTTTGACTAATGTTGTTATTGTATCTATATTTACTAACAAGAAATGAAAGATTGATAGAAATTCGGATAATAGGGTAATTATGAATTTAGCGGTAAAGACGTACACTACCGGGGAAATTGCTAAAATTTGCGGGGTAAATTTCCGCACAGTTATAAGATGGATAGAAAAAGGGTATATCGAAGCCTATAAATTACCTGGACGCGGAGATAACCGTGTTACCGAAGATTCGCTTGTTAAGTTCTTGAAAAACAACAATATGCCTATTCCATCTGAGATCGAAACCGTAAATAAGAGAGTTTTGGTTGTTGACGACGACGAGAAAATGGCTAGAGCGATATCCAGAACGCTAAAGAAAGCAGGTTTTGATACCGATATCGCTCACAATGGCTTTATTGCGGGTTCGAAGCTCGAAGTTTTTAAACCCGCAGTAATGACACTGGACTTAAAAATGCCGGGAATCAGCGGTTTGGAAGTTATTCATTACGTTCAAAACTCAGAACAACTAGTAAATTTGAAAATTTTGGTTGTGTCAGCACAGGATCAAAAAGAGCTAGACGAAGCGGTTCAAAAGGGGGCTAGCGACGCATTAAGTAAGCCTTTTAAGAACAGCGAATTAGTAGCAAGAGTTAGCCAATTGATAGGTGTAAATTAACAGGCCTTATCCATTGCTCTCACCTTGCTTTCAGGTCAATTAATCAGGAGAGTTGTATGCAGGGTATTATCTATACTTTACTTAGCGATATGGTGATTGAGCAAGCAGGAATGGCGGCTTGGAATGATGTACTGAATCAAGTCCAGCCAAAATCGGGTGGGGCTTATACCGCTGGCCAGCAATATGACGATGAAGAACTGTTATCGATAGTTCATTTTTTATCTGACAAACTTTCAGTTCCTGTGGCCGATTTAATTAGACAGTTTGGCGAATATATTTTTCCCGCTCTCATGGCAAGAAACCCCTGTGATTTACCCGATGGAATTACCGCCAAAGAATTCCTCAAACAAGTTGACTCTGTTATTCATGTTGGCGTTAAACATATTCACCCCAACGCTTATCTACCGACATTCCGATATGAAGATCCTGCCGATAACCGGCTGGTTATGCTCTATCAATCCAAAAGAAAAATGTGCACATTAGCAGAAGGTCTTATTTATGGTGCCGGCAAGCACTACGATACTCATGTAGATATTAAACACACAAAGTGCCTCCATAAAGACGACGATCACTGTCGATTAGAACTCGCTTTTGGTGATTAAGAATGGCAGATGATGCATACAAAATTGCTTATGAGAGAGAAAGAACTGCACGATTAGCCGCGGAAAAGTTACTTGACGAAAAAATCAAAGAAGTCGCATCAAGTATGACGATGGTTACCCAACAATTTGATACCTTGATGGAGCAGAAAAGAGAACTAGAGCTATTGATGACCGTTGCTAACTTCTCTCAACAACAACTGTCTTTCTCTAAAGCTTTAAGTGAATTTATTTCTGTCTTAGGAGATGGTACTCAGGCGGCCTATATCATTGTCTATTTATTTAATAGTAAAACAAATAACTTGAAGGCATCAGACATTCGATGGGCTACAGATGAATTTCCGAAACCGCTTGCTGAACTTGTGGCGGAGAACGAATATGCATGTGGTAATAGCATTCCTGGAAAGGTATTACAAACCGGTAAAGATTTAAAATGGTGTGGAGAAGCTGAAATTGCACCAAAGCGAGTGGCTATCAGAGAGCAGATTAGCACCGCTGGTTGTTATGCAGTGCCAATCAAACGTTATGGCCATGTGGTCGCTGTTATCGAAATTGGTGTGCATTCATGGGAAAATTTTCCTGAGCGTTTGTTAAAAATTGTCAATTCTGCAGCATTGCAACTTGGAGTTACGTTAGAAAGGCGTGATGCGCAAAAAAATACCGAGAAAAATTTATCCAAATTAAGAAAGGCCCACGATGACCTGAAACACACCCAGTCTCAACTGGTTCAGTCTGAGAAAATGGCTTCATTAGGGCAATTATCCGCTGGTGTCGCCCATGAAATCAATAACCCAATTGGTTTCGTTATGAGCAATATCGAAACAATGAAAGACTATGCAAGCGTATTTGAAAGAATTATTAAAGAGTACGCTGAATTAGAAAAAATTCTGCCCAAAGAACTTTCTAATGAAATGAAAAAGAAATTAAATGATATTTCAGAAATCAAGGAAGAAGAAGACCTGGAGTTTTTGTTAGAAGATATCTGTCAAATGGTTTCCGACTCTGAGGAAGGGTTAAAACGAGTTAAAGATATAGTCGCTAATCTAAAAAACTTCTCCCGCGCTGATGAAGATGGAAAGCTGGAACCCAAAGATGTTAATGAGTGTATTGACAACACGCTAAAAATTATTTGGAACGAGATTAAGTACACTTGTGAGGTTGTTAAAAACTATGGCGAAATTCCTCTATTAAATATTAATGAGGGACAAATTGGTCAGGTTTTTATGAATTTACTGATCAATGCAAGTCATGCCTGCCAGAAAAATGGGTTAATTACAATTACCACAAAAGTTCATAATGAGAATGCAGTTTTCATTGTTGAAGATAATGGTTCTGGTATTGAAGCCGAAAAACTAAGTAAAATATTTGACCCGTTTTACACCACAAAAGCCGTAGGTGTAGGTACAGGATTAGGCTTATCAATTTCTTATGGCATTATCGAAAAGCATAAAGGAAAAATTGAAGTAGAAAGTACGCCAGGGAAGGGAACAAAGTTTACCATTGTGCTGCCTATACCTGTAAGTTAGATTCCTGTATGACTCCGGGCAATATCAATGTGCTAAGGTTTTCTCAAAGCGCTCTGATTTCGCTAAATAATTAATTGATAAATATATAAAAGATTGGCAAACTGATTTATATCTAAAGGCTACTCCATATTCTATTAGTAGGTCACCTATCATTCCCTCCAGGAGAGTTAGTATATGTTCCAAAAAATCGGCGTACTTATTTTCTTAATATTACTTGGAATTTTTCGAGCTGCACTCGCTAATGATTTGAAAGAAATAGGTAGCTATTTTAACGAAGCCAGAAGTGCTACCGGAGAAAATAAAAAATTCTGGGGAGTTGATTTATACGGTCCGATATTATTGGTTGAGCCTGAAAGCCGAAATATATTTGCAAATGTTGAGGCGTCTTCTGGTGTTTTGGAAAAAAAAGAGCAGGTTTTTATAGGAAAACTACCTGACAATATAGGTATTGCTAATACTTGTGTTAACTGGGAAGGTAAAAGTTGGGCGATGGTCATGTTACCGATTTCCGATAACCGGTCAGAAAGACTAAATTTATTAACTCATGAACTATTTCATTGTTCTCAGGTGAAATTAGGTTTCCCCGCGAATAATCCATCAAATAGTCACCTGAATGAAAAAGAAGGCCGAATACTTTTCCGTTTAGAACTGCAAGCGTTAAAGAAAGCTATAGCCGCCGAAACTATTTCCGAGAGAAAAAAGCACATTATTAGCGCGTTGACTTTTCGAACATATCGACAAGAGAGCTTTAACGAAGCGAAAGTCGAAGAAAATCTTTTAGAATTAAATGAGGGGCTTGCGGAATATACTGGTCTAATGATGAGTGGAAGAGGAAGCAATCAAATTAAAGCACATCTAATTAACAACCTGAGTTCTTTTGTTTCCAATCCAAGTTTCGTTAGATCGTTTGCTTATGTGACGACTCCTGCATATGGATATTTATTATTCACGAATAACAAAAACTGGCATAAGGAAATTTCATCTGATGATAACTTGATTGATTATTTGCAAAAGGTTTTTCAAATTCAATTAACAATACGAAAAAATGATTTGCCAAATGAACTCAGCGATGACTATAACGGTATCGCTATTTACGAGGAAGAAAGTCTTAGAGATGAAGAAATCAAAAGAATTAAACAAGAGTATATCAATAAATTTGTGAAGAATTCGAATTTGGCGATCAAACTGGAAAAGATGAATATTACCTTTGATCCTAGAAATTTAGTTCCTCTTGATGGTTATGGTACAGTCTATCCAAATTTAAAAATAACTGATACTTGGGGAGTTCTTACTGTTGAAAATGGGGCTCTGCTGGCTACTACTTGGGATAAAGTTTCAGTTAGCAAGCCAACAAAAATAAGCAAAAACAGGGCCGTTGGTGATGGTTGGGTTTTAGAATTAGCGGATGGTTATTCTATTCGTTTAGATAAAAAAGGGAATAATTATTATTTGCTGGCACAGTGATATTAGATAACGACTTAATATTTATAGCTTTTCAGCCATCCTTCTTGTATTTAGATTAGAAAATCCCCACTAGTTGGTTACACAGTGACTGTCGGTTTTTGTACGTTACGGTATAATCAACAGTCTTTATAGTTATGATAAGCAAGATATCTCGGACTGGCAGATGTTGAACCTATTTTCTCAACCCAAAATATTATTAGATGAAAATATCATCGACTGGATATTCAATTGTTACGCTTGGGCGCTTGAGCAGTTTGATAGGGACGTGTTCTTGAATGAGTCAACTTTAGTTATCCCTGATAATAAGCATTTTCCAGGAAAGGAAACCTCTGCGGAAGGCATGGCCAGCCTGATATTTGACCAGGTTAAAAACTATGCGGGGATGACGCACTGGCCGACACAACTTTATAACTTAGCTGAGAGCAACGGCCAGGTGCCACAAAGTCAGCCAGTCGTAATAAGTGGCGCCCTACGTGGCAGGAAAGCCATTGAGCAATCCAACCAGTCACCTAGCGCCCAAAGCATTGTTTTTCAATCTGCGATGCCTCAGTCAAGCATGCCCATTTCGAGTATGCCTCAGCCAGATCCCAACATAGTATTCACCTACCACCCGCAGCAACTGAAAAGTCCTGAAGGAATTATTGCCCATTTTGCTCATGGTTTGTCCAACCACCTGGTAAGCTCCGCCACAACACCGCCACCGGGTGGGGCTGATTACATACCAATGGCCGGCGAACTTGCTGGTATATTTATGGGCTTTGGTATTATGTTCGCGAATAGTGCGGTGGTTCCTCGTGCAGGTGGATGTGGTGGCTGCGGTGGAGGGCAATCACCGGTACGGCAGGTATTCTTGAGCGAAGAAGAAGCGACTTATGCATTGGCCGTTTTTTGTGTATTAAAGAACATTGAAGCCAAAAGTGCGAGTAAGCATTTAAAGAAACATCTACGAGGATTTTTTAAGTCAGCTGTTAAAGATTGCAGAAAGAGAATTGGTCAATATAGCAGCCTTCAATTACAAACCGGACTTTAATTGAAATCGGAAAGTCGCAATTCTATCGATTAAATAGGATTCTATAGGTAAGAACTGAATTGCCGGTTTTGTTCAGTTGCCTGGAACGTAAAAAAGATTAAGGATAAAAAATGAGAAATGGCTGGATGGTACGCGCGGGGCGCGGTGGTCGTCTTTTTCAACAATTTTCTGATGGTGGTTTTGTTGCAGTCGGGTGGAACCTTCTGGCACCGCTCGATCAGTACCAAGACAAAGCCGAAATTAAAGCGGCTTACGTTAGAAACTATGGCAATGATAAGCCGAGTAAGACAGGAAATTCTGTCGCCATAATCGATAAATTTGTCAATATCAAAACAGGCGATTATGTAGTGACATATGAGCCCAAAACAAGAAATTATCTTGTGGGAGAAGATTTGGGACAATATTTATTTCTTGATACTAATGTTGATGATTATCGCAATATTCGAAAAGTTAACTGGCTTGGGACTGTTAAGCGCGATTGTTTATCTGATGACGCGCAACGCTCTTTAACTTCGGTATTAACTTTATTTAGCCTGAGACCTGAAGTGCTTAAAGAATTTACTAGTCAACTGACATAAAAAGAAACTTGTACGCAGCATTGGAGAATGCCTGCGTTACAACTGTTAATCCATTTTCGAAAAGTAGCTCTTTATCCAATCATAAATCACTTGCGTTGTAAGCTCATTAAACGCTATTGCTTCAAATTCTTCATCAGGATCTTTATCGATGCCGGTAAATTGATAACTCACAATGTCTGGCTGCTCATCATGTAAGATTAATATAATTCGACGTCGAGTTTTAAGGCAGTCGATTGTCAATGTATCGGAAGGAAATCCAATATCTCTCATTTTGCGGCTGAGACCAACAATAGGGTTAATATTCTGGAAGTCATGCTGAATACGGCCGTGCGCTTCAGTGAGTCGATCAGATAGAATTTCTAGCGGTGGTTGGGACAAATTGATTTCGCTTGGATTAGATTAGAGTTCACTGATTATAGCGAAGCGTTAGTTATGAGTCATTCACTGGTTGTGAAAAATGTGCCACAGGTATGAACTTTAATTATCTAACCAGAATTCCACACTTTTGATTGAATAGAACCTATGGGACCGAATTGGCATTGATAGTTAACTCGACAGTTATTTAACCAAGAAATTGACTGCAGGGCCAATACCTAGCTAAACTGTTCAATAAAAATACAACGGACCTCCAAGATGAATAAAAATATTCTAATCATATTCGTTGCCTTGATTTTGATTGGCTGCTCAGATCCCTTACCCAATGAGCGTTTGAACTATGCTGGAGAATGGGAAGGGGAAAACATGTACCTGTTTATTTCGCGAGATGGAGGCGTGGAATATGAGCGCAAAAGTGGTAGTACAACCACGTCAATTGATGCACCGTTAAAAGAATTTATCGGCGATGATTTTGTTGTTGGTATTTTGTTTATGGATACAACTTTTGAAGTCTCTGAGCCGCCGCATGAGTTCGAGGGTAAATGGTATATGACAGTTGATGGTGTTCGATTGACAAGAATTGATGATTAGCTCAGACCAAAGAAAAACCAGAACAGAAACTCAACGAATACTATGCTAACCTTTGAAAGGTTTTATGAGAGATTTATGAGTGATTTAGATTTATGAGAGTGTTATAAGTGTTTTTAAAACAATAAATTTTGAGGAATAAAAAATGCGTCTATTACTGAAAATGATATTTGTCGTCACGTTACTCCAAGCTTGTTCTTCAGAAGATTCTTCAAATCA
Organism: Aliikangiella coralliicola; assembly: GCF_007004725.1. Lineage (GTDB taxonomy): Bacteria > Pseudomonadota > Gammaproteobacteria > Enterobacterales > Kangiellaceae > Aliikangiella > Aliikangiella coralliicola. The sequence continues at coordinate 176,183 of NZ_ML660164.1, forward strand.
GTCTGAGTCGGCTAAAAATACCATTGCTGGTCCATTCCCTAAGACAATTACAGGAACTGTTGAGCATTGGGAACAGGCTGGGGACGGTAAAGGAACTATCCTGGTTTTTCTCAAGGAGTTTAATGGGGCGATGCTCGTTCTGCCGGAGAACCCTGCAGATCCTGGCAGAGTTGAACAGGCTGGAACGAGAGTTACCTTTGAAGTCGATACACTATCGGCGGATAAATGTGGCGGCAGTAAAATGCAGTGTTTGTCTGCGAAGTAAATTGGACCTTTAAATACATTTTGTGATAGAGCCTCTGTAATTGTTTTAGGGACTTAAAGTTCACACCTCTCCCCAACCCTCTCCTCAAGGAGAGGGGGCCAGTCTTGTGGAGCATGCTTAGCTAGCTAGTTAAAAGTGATAGAAAGAAAATATTCGATTGTTCCAACTCGGTGAAAAAATAATGCTTAATTTAGTATTTTAGCCCAGAGTTTAATCAATGGAGAAACTCGCATACAAATCACGTAACACGGGTAACAATGAAGCCATTAACAGTAAACCCATACTCAAATTGAATGCTCTTAAATATTTGGGATTTGATAATACCTTTTTCAATGAAGAACCAAACCAAAGCCAGGTTACCGTGCAGGGCGAACCAAAGGTGAAAAATAGTAAAGCAATAACTAATACTTGTTGAAAGTAAGAACCTTCAGCTACTGTATAAGTTACCACCGCACCGATGCACATAATCCAGGCTTTGGGGTTGACCCACTGGAATAATACCGCTTGAAAAAAAGTCATCGGCTTCGCTTTTTTCGCTTCGAAATTTTGTACCGGGGCTGTTGCTATTTTATATGCTAGATACGTCAGATAGAGCGAACCAATAATTTTTAGCCAGATAAAAATTGAAGGCGATTGTTGAAATATTTGTCCTGCGCCCAGGCCAATCGCTATCAACATAATTGGAAAGCCCAAATCAATGCCCAACAAGTGAGGGATGCTTTTTCGAAATCCGTGATTAGCGCCAGACGTCATTATCATCACGTTATTGGGGCCCGGTGTAATACTCGTGGCAAGGGTAAATAATATTAGCGCAGTATATTCCATTTCAACTCGAACTCTGACTCTTTGATTCAATAAATATGATTAAATGATTGTCCAATTTTATTTCTGCTGGGTAAATAAACAGAATTGGTGCAAAAATGATCAAAACTGTGATGGTCTCAAAATTGCGGAGGGTGGCTTTTTTAAGAATATCTGAGGTGATTATTAAGAACCGATTGAGACGTTTACACCAGCGGGCTTGCCTGCCATAAACTTGAATGTTATAAGGTGAACCCAAATATCAATGCTAATCAATTACTAAGAGATAATGATGTCAATCGAGAGACTTGAAACTAAACAACGCATGAGCAGAATCGTTAAACATAACGGGGTTATTTACTTATGTGGACAAGTTTGCGCCGACGCCACTCAGGGGATTAAGGAGCAAACTCAAACCATGTTGGACAAGGTGGATGCTTTATTAGAGCAGGCTGGAAGTGATCGCCAACACCTGCTATCAGCGACAATTTATATTAAAGATATGAAGTACTTTGCGGAGATGAATGAAGTATGGGACAACTGGGTTCCAGAAGGGCATGCACCGGCGAGAGCTTGTGTGACTGCGAACATGGCTCGCGAAGCTTTGCTGGTAGAAATATCTGTGGTGGCGGCAGAAATCTGATTTTCTGCCTGCCATTTTATGATTTGCTATCTTTTATCATCAATCCCTGAAAAGTGCATACTTAATGATTAAAATAATCCGAAAAAAATCATTCAAGAAAATTCCGTGGAAGAACGGTAAAGGTTCTACTCTGGAATTAGCTATTAATGAAGGTGGTTCGTTAGCTGATTTTGACTGGCGGCTGAGCATCGCAACGGTTGATGAAGATGGTGCGTTTTCTGACTTCGCCGGATACAACAGGAATCTGGTTCTTATCGAAGGAAATGGAATAGTGCTTCATCACAATGAACAGCAAGTTGATCGGTTGGAAAAGTTATTGACGTTTTCAACTTTTGACGGCGCTAGTAAAACGACTGCAGAATTAATCTCCGGCCCGATCACAGATTTTAACTTAATGACTAAAACAGAAAGTTTTTCTGGTTCTGTGGAAACTTATCGAGGTATACATCAGGTCACCATAAGAAATTCGCAGCTTTGTTTTATTTATGGATTAAGCACAAGTCTGGAAATATACTCAACCAATCATTCAGCACATAGGCAAGTTGCCTCAGGCGACCTGGTACAATTGTTGAGTGATGGTGAGTCAGGTTATTCGGTAGCCGGCCAAGATTTGATTATTGTTTACATTAATCGACGCTAGATAAAAAGCTGGAAAATATTATTTACAGGTAATGATATCGTCTTGATTCTACATCCTTCCAAATAGAAAGTCGGTCAACCTGAAGAAGAGTAAGTTAAACATAACGCTATCAAAAAATTAGCAATGCATAGCATTTTTAAAAACTGTGAATATTAACATCAATAAATGACAAAAATATTAACTTCATAGATTATACAAATTGAGATATTTAGCTAATATAATTTCGCGAAGCTCAGGTTTTTACGCGTTAAAACAAAACTTTTATCAATTTTCTAAGATCAATAGCCAAACCACCTTTTTATTTCTGGTTGTTTTTTAAACATCTCAAGCGTTTACAGCTTCAGGGCTTTTTGCTAGGCTGAGCTCGCTTTCGTCAAAAGTTGATATTGTATGCATTATATGTTTTATCGTGTGCGATAATATTTATTTGGTGATTGGGTGACTAAGGCTATGTTGTTAAAAAGCAGAACGGTTTTATCATTATTAACGGTTGAAATAAAAGATACCGAGCTAGTAATTTTAATTAAGTAAAATCTAAAATTATTCAAAATAATAATTATACCTACTCATTTTAATAATATTGCCGAACGGCAATTTTAACTCTTAAATAACAATATTCTAAACAAAATTGCCTGAAAAAAATAATGTGTTAATCCGCAATTTTATTCGCGTTTTTTCACTCTAATATAGTTAATCAGGAGGTTTGGTTATGTCGAGAACTGCCAGTTTTGTTCTGCGGTTTTTTTCTATTTTTGTCTTATTCATATCCCAAAATTTATTCGCTGCTACAGTCGATGAAATTTTTACGGTTTCCAAAACCTGTAACGAAGAAGTCAGTATTCGCGCGCAGACAGGTGTTACTGAACAACAACTTTCAACTAGCTGTAGTGAAATGTCTGTTGCTGATACAAAGTTCCACCAACTTTTTAATTCTCAAGGTTCGCCGCTACCAAGCGACAAAACGGAGATGCTAGAAATTTTTATTTTCCATACACTCGCTGATTACGAAAAATATGGTAACGAACTCTTCGGTATCTCGACTAATAACGGCGGAATATTCATCGAAGGCGATCCTTCAAAGGTTGGTAATATCGCGAAGTTTTACGCCTATATCTGTGAAGATAGTTGGGTGCCGTACTCTTGCGCTTACAAAGGAAAAGTTTATAACCTTGAACATGAATATGCTCACTATCTGAATGGCCGCTACAACTTGTACGGAGGATTTGGATATTACAATCTTGTTGCAGGACTTAACGAAGGTCTTTCTGAGTACATTATGTTTGGTGAAGATCACCCGCGTACCCTTGCAGAAGTAAAAGGGGAAGAGGTTCCTCCTTTTTACAACATCATGTTTGCTAATTACACACATCCAAATTTATACCGATGGAGTTACTATGCCACAAGGTATATGGTCGAGAAACATCCCAATGAATATAACTTAGTTATTTCTGCGGCGAGAGCAGGGGATAAAAATGCCTACTACGATACAGTAAACGGTGTTATCGACCGCATCGGCAATGGCTATGAAGCCTATGTGCTTTCAATCACAGAAGCAAAAGCTGCGCCTCCGGCTGCAACACTACCACCGACGAATACTTTCGGTAGCTGTGATTTACAACAAGTTTATGTCAAAGATTTGATCACAACAGATTACGCTTCATTGAGTGTGACTAATAGTTCCAACAAACCTGTTCGTATATTTTGGGTAAACAACTACTCTGGCAAACTTAGCAGTCAAATTTCGCGATTAGAGCCGGGGCAAAGTTACAATAATGAATTCTGGCGAGACGGTGACCGAGTTTTGATAATGAGCGATTATCGAGACTGTTTGGGCGTTGGTGTTATCAAAGGTTCGGCTGGTAATTTTACCGTTGATCAAAACATGGTGAAGGACGTTATCGTTGAAACTTTACCAGACGCCAATCAAATTGGTAGTTGTACATTGAATCACGCTTATTTCCGTCCTGACAATGCTGGTAAAGCGTCTGTATCTATCACTAATACGACTAACGTCCCGGTACGTGTTTACTGGATCGATCTTGAAAGCGGTGAACCGCTCTACAGCAGTGAGCAAGCAAGACTAATCAGTGGCCAAAGCTACAACAATGATAACTGGAGCGAAGGTGACCGCATTGTTTTACTCAGTGACAATAGAGAATGTATTGGTGTGGCAGTGTTAAAAACAGGTGCTAACACGTACAGCATTGGTGAAAGTCTGGTACAAAATATTGTGGCTGATGTATTACCTGACGCAAATAAAATTGGTAGTTGTGATTTGAAGCGTCCTTATTTCCGTTCTAGCACTAAATCGAAAGTGTCGATCACTAACACCACGGATGTACCGGTAAAAGTATACTGGGTAAGCATGTACACCGGAGAATATAGTACGAGCGAATACGCAAGATTAGAAAACGGCCAAACTTATACTGAAGATAATATCTGGTCTCAATATGATCGCATGGCAATACTAAGAGATAACAATTCTTGTGTTGGTATTGCGTCGTTAAGCGGAGCAGACAATGCTTATATCGTCGATGAAGATCTTGTTGGCGGTGGAAACAACAATGTTGATAGTGACGGCGATGGTGTGCCTGATTCAGAAGACGCCTTCCCTAATGATCCGACTGAAACCAAAGACAGCGATGGCGACGGTGTAGGCGATAACGCAGATGCTTTTCCTAACGATGCGTCTGAAACTAAAGATACTGACGGTGATGGCATTGGCGATAACTCTGATCCTTTCCCGAATGATCCGACTAACGGTCAATTAAATTACTGTGAACAAAAAGCCACTGATCAAAATTATGAATGGATTACCAGCGTTAACGTAGCAGGTAACAATCATACCTCTGGTAAAGAGAATGGTGGTTATAGTGACTTCACTGCAACGCAAATGTCATTGACTGCCGGTGCTGCTAACAGGCTGACATTAACGACTAATGCGACTAATACTTCGGAACATTGGGTGGTATGGATTGACTATAACCGTGACGGTGATTTCGCCGATGCTAATGAGCAGGTGTTTAGTGAATCGATTACCGGTGCAACGATTAATGGCAACATTAATGTGCCGGCAGGTCTTAATGTGACGACAAGAATGCGAGTGGCGTTACAGTATAAAAATGCTGCAACACTTTGTACTGATCATCGTTATGGTGAAGTAGAAGATTATACAGTGGTTATTTCTTCTGCTACTGGCAACCAGGCGCCTATTGCAAATGCTAATGGTGCTTACACGGGCAAGACCAATGCGAGCGTCAGTTTTAGTAGTAATGGTTCGTCAGACAGCGATGGTTCTATTGCCAGTTATCTTTGGGACTTCGGCGACGGTTCGTCCAGTACCGATGCTAACCCAAGCCACACCTACACGTCAGCGAATACTTACACGGTGACATTAACGGTAACGGATAACCTCGGTAAAAAATCAACGCCATCGTCAACCACGGCGACGATTACCGACGATGTTGTCAGTTATTGTTCAAGCACCGGTGGCGGCACCTATGAATGGATTGCCAATGTGGCTGTCGGTGGTCTTGATAACGCTTCATCCGGCGCCGCAGAATATACTGATTTCACCAGCAAAACAGCGAACCTGGTAGTTGGTGATAACGCGGCAACATTCACTCCGGGCTTCAAAAATGGTAGTAGCTATGATGAGTATTGGTCTGTTTGGATAGACTTCAATCAAGATGGTGATTTTGAAGACGCTGGCGAACAACTGGTGAATGGTTTGAAAAGTAGAACCGCGGTTGCCGCAACATTGAATATTCCTTCATCAGCCGCTGGTGTAACCACGCGTATGCGAGTTTCAATGAAATATAATGCAGCTGTCAATTCGCCTTGCGGAAGCATCGGTTCAGGTGAAGTGGAAGACTATACTGTTTCTATCGCAAGTGCCGGTAACCAGGCGCCGACTGCAAATGCCAATGGTCCTTACAACGAACTGGTTAATGCGGCGGTAAATTTCAGCAGTAACGGTTCGGTGGATTCTGATGGAAGTATCGCAAGTTACAGTTGGGACTTTGGTGATAACAGCGCAGTTTCAACTTCAGCGAATCCAAGCCACAGTTACGCAGCCGCTGGAACCTATACGGTGACATTAACGGTAACTGACAATCAGGGAGCTCAGGCAACTGATACTGCAACAGTAACAATTACCAGCGGTTCTGTATCGTCTGTACCTGACGCGTGTGCCACTGAGTCTGCGATTACTTCTGGTCAACTGACTGCCGGCGATGCTGCCTGTTTAGGAGATCAATCGGTTATCTGGTTGTCGGTTCCAGATGTTAATGATCACAACAGCATTGCAATTACCACCAGCCATGGCGCCGGAAATCTGGATATTGAGTACAGTAACTCAAGCTGGCCAAACGGTTCAAACAATGATGGTAGTTCATCTAATGCAGGTAACACCGAATGTATTTATGTTACCGGTGGAACTAACCATTGGGGGTTGATTAAAGTATCTGGATCCACTGGTGGAGCTTCCATAGTGGTTGATTATGATACGGCAGCTTGTCGACAGTAAAAACTCAATACAGGTGCGGTTGTAAATGTCGCACCTTTTGAGCGAGAAACCACTTTATTTTGATATAAAGTGGTTTTTTATTTGCCAAATCGAAGGAACTTAAAATCGATTTCTCAACGCAAAAATATTGCGATTAATTAAAATTCAATCCGCGCAGTCAGCGATAAAAACCTCGCTCGTTGTAGCGTTTCTGCAATTCCATAGTCTTCTCTCGGCGTGGTCCATTCGCGAACATCAATCGCTGTGTCAGCAGCAAACACATTGTAAAGTGTTGCTTTCAATAATAATCCGTCAAGAATATCGTCGTTTCGGTAGTTGAAAGACAAATCAAAATTATGCGTCCAGTCTAGTCGACCCGCTGTACCGCGCGGAGCTGGATTGCCGTCAGCATCGTAGAATGCGCCGACATAACTCCGGCTTTGACAATCTGCCCAAGGGCTGGTGGGCGCGCACCCGTCAACCCCTAATGGATGCGGTGTTAATTTATTGAGTGGTCTGCCGGACGCCCCTCGATAAGCAACGCCGATAGTCATGCTGTCATTTAGATGGTATAGCCCGGAAAATTTAACTGAGTGTCGGCGGTCGTTTGGTAAATCGCCATTGGCGAAATCGAGAGATTCGCCATAGTCGTAGTCAGACGTCCAACCGGGATCGGCTTGTCCATTGGTTGTTTTAACCAGTCCTTCTGTATTTCCTCGACTATGCGACCAGGTATAAGCAGCGTAAATATTAAAGTCTTCCGTTAACGGACCGCTCAGGACAAAATCAAAGGCAGTATATTTTCGTTCGGCTTTTGGCAATAAGTGATCTTCTTGAGTTAAAGTTATATTATCGACAGTACCGTCGCCGTCAAAATCATACGCCAGTTCTATTTCTTCGCCAGGATTAGACAAAACATAAAAACTGCTTTGACCTGTGTTATTAACGATTCCTAGCTCGGCTAACTTGATGTCTAAAATTGGGCCATAGTCGGTGTCTTCCACAGATCGTTTTAGTTCATTAAAAATTGCCGTGGCACTGAATTCGAATCCATTTATTTCTGTGCCGTAACCAATAGAGAATTGCTCAGAAAACATCGCTTTGAGATTTTTAGACGCTATCAGGTTTGGATCAGTAATACCGTTTTGTCGATAAAAGCGGGGGATGAGCGTGTTGCCTCGAGTTGGCGAACCATCAGGCAAAAGGACTGGCCTTTCGCCGGGCGTCGGATTTTCGTAATAATCAAAATACTCGAAAGCTGAACTTCCCTGGGTAATATTCATCCTTGCCGCAACAGGCTGAAAGTAGCGGCCAAATGACGCGTGAATTTTATGTTCACCTTGAGCGCCAATATCCCAGATTGCGGCTAAGCGAGGTGCAACATTACCATCGAGATCTGCGTAAGCTTCTCCACTGGAAACCGTATTTTCAAAATCAACAAATCGAACTCCCAGGTTAATAGTTAGCTCGTTGGACGCTTGCCATGAATCTTGAACGTAATATGCTTTAGAGCTGACGATAGAATCTGAAAAGCGATTTCTAATGCGACGCCGAATAAATTCTGTTCCATCAGCAAGACCATCGTTAACCGCTGATGCGCCGATACTGCCGACCCCTGCAAAACCATAGCTCCACCAGCCGGTTGCCGCGCTCGCATCAACAGCATTCAGATCACCGACTGCTACGCCATTTTGACGGTTATTAACCAATACATCAATTTCGTATTGATCAATACCAAAGGAAATATTATGGTTTTCTAAATCGAGCTGAAAGTCTGCTCGAAATTGATCGCGGGTGAATTCTTGTGGCTCAAGTGCGCTGTCACTGTGGGTGCTATAAGTTACACAATTGCCAGTGCTGCAATCTTGCACTGCAGGTAAATCATTTGCGGGAATAGGAACTTCTTCTTCTTCTGTTCTTCCCCAGACAACGTCCATTGAAAAATGATCACTTAGTTCTCCGTGATAGGTTAGTCCAACAAAATTTCCGCCCAGTTGGGAAAAGGACTTTCCATCTGAACCGGGTTGAAGTGGTAGAATTTGATCCGTTAAAGCATCATAATTTTGCGTGACTCGAGTTTCGTCTCGTTGGGTATTAAAAGCCGTTAATTTAACTGAGTGGTTATCGGTAATAAACCACTCAGTGTTCACAAACCAGCGGTCTGATTTTCTTTCTCTTGAAACGAAAACGGCATTCGTTGCCCACTCGTCGTTGTCTTGAATTGGATTGTAGAGCACGTAGAAAAAAGCTCTGTCCTCCATAATTGGGCCACTTGCCCAGACATTGAATTCTTGATACTTAGATGCATCTCTTTCGTTGTTGATACTGTATGTTTCTGGCGTGCTTTTTAGTCGAACAGAGTCGTGTGCGGTATAACCAAAGCTGGGATCATATCGGACTTCGGCACCGAATTTAAAATAGTTATCACCGGTTTTTGAAACTGAATTAATGATCCCACCGAGAGCGCCGCCAAATTCTGCGGTGACACCGCTGGTTTGAACATTGGTTTGCGCAATCGCTTCAAACGGCATATCAAAAGCGCCGAGACCTGATTGGATCTGGGTGATATTAATTCCATTTAAATAAAATCCGTTTTCCGCTGAGGATGCACCACCGATAGAAGAAGCGCCATTGAAAGCAACGGGTGCACCATTTTCAACAGTTCCCGAAGTCATTAATATTAATGATTCAAAATTAGCGTTAACGGGCATTAATTCCATTTCCTGAAAGTCAAATGCGCGACCGGCAGTCGTCTCCGCCATATCCAGTTTTTTGATCACCGAGCCGACCACTCGAATCACTTTACCATCGGTAGTCTGGCTGCCTAAAGTGGTCTCAATAATGGCTGGATTACCAACAACAATTTTGATCGTATTGTTATCACTTTCGTAACCATCGGCCGATACAACAATTGAATATTCACCGACAGGTAAGTTGCGCAACACGTAGTTTCCTGTCGCGTTTGTTGAAATTGTACGAGTCGTTCCTTTGGTTTTATGGGTGACGGTGACTACGGCGTTAGCAATCTCTTTTCCATAGTTTGATTCAACCTGACCTCGGATTTCTCCGCCGGTGTCTGCCGCCATAATCTTCACGGCGCACAAAGACAAGCCCAAAGTTATCAGCCGTTTAGCTATTTTCTTCATTAATATCTCCCCAAGCTATTGTTTTTACATATATTTTTGGTTAATTGTGTTGTATGCTTTTGCGACATCAGGGATTTGATAAATCCAATTTTTCTGCAAAATATTGTCAGTAAACGGATATTTTATAGTTCTTAAACTACCATATCGGTTAAATCGTAGATATATCTGAGATATAATTTTAAGTAATTTGAACCGTGTCAGTTTTGGTTCTATGGCTAAGCTTCTGAACGGAATTAAATGAAAGGTTGTCTTTTTTTAGGTGAGTTCTTTTGTCGACATGTGAGCGCTTTTGCAGGCTTTCAATTGGCTTTATTACAAATTGATGAACGCCATCATTAAAAATCGAATTTTGCCAGGTTAGAATCACTATTCTCAGGCAATAAAAGCCAGATTTAAATCGCTTGAATTCAGGCGCGCTTCAGTGTTGCCTGGCCCAACTTATGCACGTGCAAGTTAAAGTGAAAGAGGCGGTCATCGGTAAAATTAAGATGCTAAAATTCAAATAAGATACCTTGCCGAATATCTCCTAAAAACTCTCCTTAGTAAGTGTTGATAAATAGAAACGAAAAGCTAAAAATGGACCTTGAAGAATTGAAGGTCCAACTAAAGTGAGACATCAAGCTCACCTTTTAAACGTGATTTTCTGGCGCTGTTACATCGAATTTATTGCGTATTCAAGATTTCAAAAGAAACCTCAAAGTTTTAACCTCCCCAAAATAAAAAAAACAAATAAACATCGAAATTACGCCTAAAAATTTGCAGCGATAAAGTCCTTTATTTAATCGAGAAATGAGTCCATTGAACTTAATTTAAAAGAAGTCAGATGCCCAATATGTTTATTGATCATGTTTTATAAAGTGAACAGCGGGTAACCTAAGAACAAGTAGTTATTGCATGCAAAAGCATAAATATTGAACGCAATATTACATTTATGTTACACATAGTTATCTCATTTTTCTGTACAAAATTTGGGCAGTTAAGCAAAACCATAAAGTGTAAGTCGTCGAGAGGTGAGATGAAAAATAAGTAATCAAAACAATAAAACACAAAATACACAAGGTAGGAGGAAAATATGAAATTATTTTCAAAATTATCACTGCTTGCGGCATTAATATTGGCTTCGCCAATGGCTAATGCCGCCTATTGCACGGCTAGCGGAGGAGGTAACTATGAGTATATTGCCAATGTGAAAGTTGCGGATCTCGATAATGCATCGAGTGGTCTTTCCGCATACACCGACTATACGTCGCTCACTGCTAATTTAGCGGTAGGCGCTAATGCTGTCACCTTAACCCCGGGATTCGTTAATAATTCATATATCGAGCATTGGGCGGTATATATTGATTTTAACAAGGACGAAGATTTTAGCGATGCGGGCGAGAAGGTGATGACCGGGAGTGGAAGTTCTTCGGTTAACGGGACAATCACTGTGCCAACCAATGCTTCGGGCACTACGCGTATGCGCGTGTTAATGAAATACAATCAAGCGGTGCCTGGTCCATGTGGCGGACTGACATCAGGTGAAGTTGAAGATTACACGGTTTCATTTTCTGGTGGTACGCCTAATGTTGCGCCGGTTGCACGAACAGACGGACCTTATTCCGCGGAAAAAGGAGTTGGTGTTGCTATGAGTAGTAACGACTCATCAGATAGTGACGGTAATATTGTATCGTGGCTCTGGAATTTTGGTGACGGGTCAACCAGCAATTCTCCTAATCCAAATCATGTTTACAACACGGCTGGTACTTACACCGTCACGCTGACGGTGACAGATGATGACGGTGCAACTGGAACTACCACCACCACCGCAACGATTACCGACGGTACCACACCACCACCAGGTAACTATTGTACAAGCTCTGGAGGAGGCACTTACGAATGGATAGCCGGCGTTAAAGTTGCTAATCTGAATAATACTTCTTCAGGCGCAACGCCTTACACTGACTTTACCAACAAGACGGCAAACTTGAAAGTTGGTGCGAATACGATCACCCTGACGCCTGGTTTCAATAATAGCGCCTATACCGAGCACTGGGCGGTCTGGATTGATTTTAATAAGGACGGTGATTTTGCCGATTCAGGTGAGAAATTAACTGGAACATTAAGTGGTAACGCCGCAGTTACAGCGACATTAAATGTTCCGGCCTCAGCATCGGATGTAACCACGCGAATGCGCGTTTCGATGAAATATAACGCAGCGGTTACTGGACCTTGTGAAAATTTCAGTTACGGTGAAGTTGAAGATTATACTGTGACTATTGGCGATTCAACCAATCCACCGCCGCCGACAGATATGCCGGATATGTGTGCGACTTCAGAGCCGACGACAGAAACGAGTTTGACTGATGGCGTGCCGGTTTGTGTGAAAAGCACTTCTCAATTTACCAGCTTTAGTATTGCAGGTGTCAACAATCCAACGAGTATTGCGATTACCACGGCTCATGGTTTAGGTAATCTCACGTTAGAAGCTCGAAATGGCGGAGGCTGGCCAAAACCTGGTGATGACAGTGTTCGCTCCAAACATGTTGGTAATACCGAGTGCGTCATTATCAACAACCCGACAGAGTATTGGACCAATTCGACCTTAAGAGGTCTGTTCAAAGGCGCTACGATCGTTGCTGATTTAAATGCAACAGAATGTCGGGCGACCCCAGGTGCTTCTGATCCAGGTAATACCGGGTACCAATATAACTCCGTTAATGTTTTGATCTACCCATTCAATTTCAATGGGACGCCGTTGGAGTGGACTACCGCGCAGATCAATGAAGAAATGCAAAAGACCAAGCAGTATTATGATGAGCAATCTTATGGCAACTTCAATGTGACCTGGGAAATTAAGCCCGCAATTTACATCAGCGATCCTAAATCGAAATATGATAATGATAAGAGTTTATGGAATCCTACCTATAAAGAAAAACTTATTGAAGCAGGTACTGATCCGAGTTTTCCAGGTGAGGCGACGATAATTATGGTGGCAGCTCCGCCGATTGGTACAGAGGCAACTAACTATATCAATTCACAAGCTGGACCACCGTTAATGGAAATCTATACCTACAAGGCGGGAACCATCGCTCATGAAATGGGACATGCACTAGGTCTTCGTCACTCAATGTCCGTTGAAGGTGGAAATAGCATCATTAACTCGGGTAATGACACTATTACTAACTATGGTAATGTTCACGCCATGATGGGCATGGGGGCACACACCCTTGAAGAATATAACCTGATGTTTAAGAGTTACTTCAAAGACTGGGTCAAAGACAGCGACGTGCCGGTGATAACATCTTCAGGGACTTATCGTATTTATGCTTTTGACCATGGAACTGCGAGTGGCACCAACGCCCCGGGCAATATTGGTATTCGTTTAAAATCCGGTAACGGTTTATATACTTATTGGCTTGAATATAGAACTACAAATGATCGCTACAATGCGCGCACTAAAAATGGTGTGTTGGTCAATATTCAAGGTTATATGGAAAATGAATCATTGCCGTCATTCTGGAATCACCGATCAGCGCTATTGGACATGACGCCAAATTCACAGAGTACCGCAAATTGGGCGCTTGAAGATGAGACTGATGCTGAGTTAGCTATTGGCAAAAGTTTCACCGATCCTTGGAGTGGATTCCGTATCACTCCGACGGCAAAAGGTGGTGCAGAAGATACCGCTAATGCCTGGATTGAAGTCAATGTCGAGATATTTTAAATTCGACGCTGATTAGAATGACTACCAACCTGAAGTCGGGTTGGTAGCCGAATACAAATCGAGTTGATTGTTGGATAAAAACATCAAAGTAATTCCTTTCTATCGTCATGGCATTAATTGTCATGACGATATATTTTGACTGACGGTCAGCTCCCTCTATACCTTTATTCTCAGCCTTTTGGTATGTCTTTTTACGCTTCTCACCGACTGTTTGCTTATTTTTAACTTGAATTAGTACAAAATAACGACAAATCAGTGTTTTAATCTCATTTATAGATATATACTTTAATAGGACGGCAGCAACTATACTTATCGAGTTATGAAACATACTCGGCTAATTCTACGAGTTATTATCCTGGCAAATTTATTTGTCATTAACTGCCTTTTGATTTTTCCTGCCAATAGCCAAGAAGCAGAATTAAACTTAACCGAAACCAAAGTCCATTACACAATCGAAGTGGTTAAACAAATCAGATGGCCGGACGAACAGTCACTGCCGCATTTTGTTATCGGTATTGTTGGCCATGAACGAGGGTTAGTCGAAGCATTTGAACAAAGGAAGTTAACCAGAGTTCGAGGTAAAGCTTTTCAGATTGAACGTATTGATGACTTATCAATTCTGTCGGACCGTTATTCAATAATCTACATTGCGCGTAACAAACGCTCATTGAATAAACAAATATTTTCCCAATTTAATAAAGCACTCATTATCGTAGACGGAAGAGTTGGTTCGCAAGAACAATTGATCAACCTGGTAACCGATCGAGATAGAGTCAAGATAAAATTAAATCGAGAAAATATTTCCCAACGAGGCTTTTTCATTTCCGCAAACCTGCTGGATTTTGCAGGCACCAGAGAGGATTTGAGCGATGAGCTTAAACATAGAGATTCGAGATTAAAAGAGCTTGTCGCTGAAGTAGGAGAAAAAGAGAAAGAGTTAGGCGTTCTTGATCAAAAACTCAAGGAAAGTACAAGACTACTAGACTTTGAAAAACAAAAACTATCTAAAAATAATCTTTTGCTAGAAGAGAATCAGGCACAACTCACTCAATTAGAAAAGGAAATTAAAGACTCAGTGGAAGAGATTAAAAAAAACGAGCAAGATATCGCTAATCAAAAAAAACTTATGGCGCAAAGGCTCCAGGAAGTCCGTGAAAAGGAGTCGGAAGTAGCGATGCTACAATCTAATATTGACTTGAACCAGCAAGTTTTAGTTCAACAACAAGTAAGAATTACCAAACAAAAAAAAACCATTGAAAGCCGAGACGAGACCATCGTTGAACAACAAGGTTGGATGAAAGTCATTTTATTTGTATCTTTGGTTTTTTTCATCATGATTTATTTTCTGTTAAAAACTAATCGACTGCGAAGAAAAGCAAACAATGAACTAAAGCAGCTGAACTCCAAACTATACGAGCTAGCGACGACTGATGGTTTAACCAATTTATACAATCGTCGTTATTTTTTTGAAGCTGCACAAAAAGAACTACTGCGAGAAAAACGTACCCATAGCCACTCGGTATTGATGATGATCGATATTGATCATTTTAAAAATGTTAATGATACCTATGGTCACCCTTTGGGAGATCAGGTTATTCGGGTTGTCGCGGATATTCTAAAAGCGAGTATGCGAGAATATGATATCGTCGGGCGCCTGGGTGGCGAAGAATATGCCATGATGTTGATGGATTGTGATATCAACCAGGCAACTGAAATAGCGGTGCGATTGTGTAAACGGGTTTCCGAACGTGAAATTGCCAGCGATAGCATTTCATTACGCGTTACCGTGAGCATCGGATTAAGCCCGGTCAATATTGAAGACACCGATATTGAACAATCGATTGTTCGTGCAGATAAAGCGCTTTACAAAGCGAAAAGTAGTGGTCGAAACCGTGTCGTTACTTTTTCAGATGATATTAACCATGAGCCTGTCATTGAAAAGTTCGTTTACAAGTGAAGCTTGTATTCGAAAGCTTTGCCTCCAGACTTTGCTTTACAGTTATCAGTAACCGATAGAAACAAGGTTAACATTATCCAGTTAAAAGCTTTGCTTGTTTTTCCTTATAAAAGCCTATTGGTTTTAACAAACACTTCCAACAAATTTTCGAAGAAAATGCACGGCACTTTCGAGTGTTGAAAGAAAGCTTGTCAAAATATGATAAATTCGGCTCAACTAATCAGTTGTTAAATTTTTAGTGGACTTCTGGTTTTTTGTTTGTAATAGATGTGGCGGCTGTTTAGGCCCTGAAAGAGATGGTGAACAAGTTTTCTGGTGTGCAATAAATTAGTTGTTCGGCTTTTTTGTTGCGTAAAATTCGATTGAAAACTATTTTTTACTGAAATTATTGGCTGAGATTTTTTCAAAAATATTTTAGCAGATTTACAATTTAGAGCGCATGTTTTTTATTGCCAGTAAAAAGAAATACTATACTGAATTTCCGAAAGATAATAAAAAAATTGTCAAAAAGACGTAGCGCGAAATTTGATTGGTATTGCCGTTAATAAGAATAAATCAAAATATATCCACCTTCTTTAACCTCTTCTAACCGGAAGGTGATAACAATGAAAAAGCAAGTTCTATTTATTTTATGGTCTTTAATTTTTGTGACTTTCGCGAGTAAATTATTCGCGCAGCAAAGTCTTAATCAATGGAATCAATATGTGGGCGTTGTCAATGTCAAATTTTCGGAGAAACAAACCCGCGCACTCGATTTGATGGCTAAACAAAAAAACAACAATGCACGTCAATTTACCGTTGGAGAGTATGGTTACGTTTCAACCGGCATTAATGAAATAGACAAAAGAAACCAACAATTCAAAGTTAACTCAATGGAAAGAATTTTCAGGCCGGGCGGTAAGTATGAGGCCCGGCACCGAGCCCATGGATTGCATTTGTGGTATCGAATTACATTCGATCCTGCCTATGAAGTGAATACGGTGGTGGATAGTTACCAACAAATCTCTGTGATTGAAGTTGCGAACGCGGTGTATGAAGCGCGTATTAGTGATGGCTGGAATGAAAATATAGATACACCACCGTCAATTTCCAAAATGGATTTGGAATTTTTGGATCCCTTGTCATTTGATGGCGCACCAAACGATCCTAGATATCCAGAACAATGGCATTATCACAATACCGGACAATCAGGTGGCACGCCGGGGAGTGATATTCGAGCTCAAGATGCCTGGGCGATTGAAACCGGTGATCCAAGGGTAATAGTTGCTGTTCATGATACAGGTATTCAAGTCGACCACGAAGATTTAGCCGGTAATATGTGGGTCAACTCGGGCGAAATTGCTGGTAATGGAATTGACGATGATAACAATGGATTTGTTGATGATGTTAACGGATACAATTTTAACGATGACAACGGAGTAATTATTGCCGGCGGACATGGTACCCACGTGGCCGGAACAATTGCCGCGGAAACTAATAATGGAATTGGTGTTGCAGGTATTGCCGGTGGGACGGGAAATAACGACGGCGTTCGATTAATGAGTTGCGCGATATTTGGGCCGAGTGGTGTTGGTGCTAATCGTATCCCGGAATCGTTTGTTTATGCCGCGGATAATGGGGCGGTTATTTCGCAAAATAGCTGGGGAGGCGGTTCTAGTAATGGCCAATCGGCAATCAATGCCGCGATTGATTATTTTATCGCTAACGCTGGCGGTAATGAACAGGCCATGGATGGAGGAATCGTTTTTTTTGCTACAGGAAATGACGACGCTGAATCTAATCAGCACCCTGGTGCTTATGAGCCGGTGGTTTCGGTGGTTGCAACTTCTAATCGCGATAAGAGAGCCTCTTATTCTAATTATCACGCTAACGCTGATGTAGCGGCGCCGGCTGGGGAAGGTCTTACTATGTCTACGCTCAGTACAACAAAAGATAATCGATATGGTTTTTCTTGGGGAACTTCGATGGCCACTCCCCATGTCTCAGGATTAGCCGCTTTGGTTGTTTCTAATAATTTTGGCAGCCTGACTTCGGCAGACCTGAGAACTATCATAGAAAAAACTACCGACCCAATTGACTTTTTAAACCCGGAATATAAAGACTTGCTAGGCTCAGGCAGAGTGAATGCCTATAAAGCGCTTGTGTCTGGGCAAAACAGAGATATGCCGCTCGCAGTGAGAACAAGTAATATCACTACGAGCAGTGCTGATCTCAGCTGGACATCGTTAACCAATGCCAGCAATTTTGAAATTAGATATAAACCGGCAGAAACATCTAATTGGATTACTGTTTCTTCAAATACAACATCCAAACAAATTAACGGATTAGCTGAAGGTGAAAAATATATCGTACAGGTAAGGGCGATCAGCAATACTGGTACTTCACGTTATTCTTTTGAATCGTCTTTTACTGCGGGCGTAACCAGTCTTGATGCGCCGGCCAATTTTTCTGTGAGCAATGTCGGAGAAGCTGAAGCCGAATTGAATTGGATAAAAGTCTTCGGCGCTATTGATTATGAAATTAGATTTAAAAAGTCCGATGAAACTCAATGGTCAGTGATTCCCGTGACGACTTTTACGCAAAAAGAAGCGGAAGATCTGGTTCCTGACACAAGTTATCGCTTTGAGGTTAGGTCGGCAAACAATGGTGTCTATTCGGATTATAGTTCGGTTGAGTTTCACACGACTTTTACGCCATGTGGCACCATTTTGCCTTGGCAGGATATTGCTTATCAAGGCGGCGCAGAAGTGGCTTTCAAAGGATTCATCTATCGTAATAAATGGTATGTTGATGGTGATGATATTCCGGGTAAATCTAGTATCTGGCAGAAAAAAGGAGCTTGTAGCGGTAACGTCGCGCCAACGGTCAATATTACTTCTCACTCTGATGGGCAGGTAATCGAACAAGAAAATTTGAGCGTGATTAGATTAATCGCGTCGGCTTCTGATAGTAATGGTAGTGTTACCAGTGTGCAATTTTCAGTTAATGGAACAGCGCTCGCTGAAGGCAGTTCCGTGGACTGGTTACCTGCCAATTATGGTAGTTACACAATTAAAGTTGTTGCTACAGATAATGATGGAGCAACGGCGGAAAAACAAATTACGTTGACCATCCAACAAGATGTCAACCAACTACCCAGCGTCAGTATTACCTCGCATACCAATGGCCAGATTATTGAACAAGAAAACCTGACTGCGATCACTTTAACCGCTTCAGCGACAGATTCTGACGGAAGTATTTTGAGCGTTCAGTTTTCGGTTAATGGAAGCGATTTAGTCAGTGGTAGTTCAGTGAGTTGGTTACCGGGTGATTATGGGAATCACACGATAAAAGTGATTACCACCGATAACGAAGGCGGCCAGGCCAGCGAACAAATTACGCTGACGTTGAAGAAGCCTGTGGCGAATGATTGCGATGGCGTTGCTGCCTGGAGTGCTTCACAAACCTATTCAGCCGCCGGTATAGAAGTTTCTCACAATAATTTTATCTATCGAAGTAAATGGTGGACTAAAGGAAACGAACCGGGAACAGGCGGACCTTGGGGGCCATGGGAGCTCGTTGAACCATGTTGAAGTCGGTTATTTTATGAGATGAGTGTTTTAGTAACGTGCTAGTGAAATATTGCGTTTTGTCAGAGATTGCCGATTATCAGTTGCGGCAATTTTTGACAAACACTGCATGTTATAGAGACGGTATTTTTTGGTGACAGTTGAATAACTTCTTAACTAAAAGAGCGAGAATATGACCAACAAGTTTGTGCAAATCTCGGGATTGTACTAGGTTTGTATTCTAGTGGTCATAATCTGCATAAATGGATTTATATATGCTACGCACTTTAATACTTTTAGTCGCTCTATCACCCTTAATCGCATCTCCAGAGTCTCCTTATGAGCTGTTTGATTTAAGCCTGGAAGAGCTTTTATTTGTACGAGTAAAAACAGCATCAGGTATCGAAGAGTCAGTAAAAAATGCCCCCGCAGCCATGATAATTGTCACCCAAAATGAGATTGCTGAGCGGGGATATAATGATCTCGCCGAAGTATTAGCTGATTTACCGGGATTTGATGTTCGTTTTGTAAATGGCTCTTTGTATACCATTGTTCAGGCTCGAGGCCACACAAGTTTGCCGTCGACTTTGTTTATGGTTGATGGCGTTGTTGAAAATACGCTTTGGGACTTATCTCCTGTATTTAGTCGTCAATACCCACTCTCAAATATTAAACAAATTGAGATTATGTATGGGCCTGGCTCGGCGGTTCATGGTCCGAACGCGCTGGCGGCAGTGGTTAATGTAATTACCAATGATGGTAAGTCTCTGGACATTGGCGACCACAAGGTGAGCGTGCATGGCTACTCGGGAGAGTATTCGACAAAATCAATCGAACTTAGTGCGATGGGACGAGAAGAGGAGTTGTACTACTCGATTTCAGCGCGTTCATTTGAAAGCGATGAGCCCGACTTTTCAAGTCGTTGGGGATTTCTATCTAATGAGCTTTATAGTGATCGCCGAGTTTGGGGGCCGCTATTAGATGTCAGGCAAGATGGTCTTTCGCTAGGGCATTACGCGGATCCAACTGAGGACTGGGGAGTCATAGCGAAGTTAGGCTACGGCAACACTCGTCTGTCGGTTCATAGTTGGCAAACGAAAGAGGGATATGGGCCGACTTACGCGGCAGATCGAATACAGAATAATGTGTATTGGCGAAATAATTCGAATCAGATTTTTCTGGAAAACGAAACGCTTGTTAACGATGAATTAAGCTTAACTAGTTTGTTGTTATACCGTAAAAGTAGAATCTGGGGAAATTGGGCAGAGGCATTGCCCGATTTTGTGACACCAGATGAAACTCAATCTCTTATCAGTTACACACGATGGAATACTTACAGCCATAGTACACTTTTAAAAGAAGATTTTGAGTATCAATTAAGTACAGATATAACGATAAATGGTGGAATAAAATTCGAGCGAAAAGAGTTAACCAAAGCTTATGATATTCCGGGCTACTATGGCGCCTTTAGTTCTACCGTGCCAAACACTGAGTTGGGACCGTTGGGTTTGGGAGCGGCTATTTTTCACAGTTCGAACCTTACCTATAGTTTGGTCCCGTTCCCGGATAAGGAAATGCCCTCTGACAATTTACAAACCACCGATGATTACGGCGTGTATTTTCAATCGATTATAAACACCGACAATTTTCGTTATCACCTCGGGGGACGTTTTGACAAAAATAGTATCTATGGCAGCAGCTTTAACCCCAGGTTGTCACTAATTTATAATTTGAGTGAAAAGTCACGAGTAAAACTTTCTTACCAGGAAGCGTTTTTAGAGCCGTCAGCATTAATTCTTTTTGGCGGATTTAGTGATCGTAATGCCGATCCAGAGCGGCGTCCTGAAGAAACTAAAAATCTGGAGTTAATCTGGCAATTTGAACATAAGAACTGGCAGCACGATGCCTCCTTATATCAAGCCAGATACGATAATAGTGTACGTCAGGGCCAAGTGGTTGAACATGAAACGATAGGCTTAGAATATCGAGGGCGATATCAATGGCAGCCAGGTCTGAGTTTTCTCGAGAAATTAAGCGGTTACCTTTATTACACATATACTGATTCAACGGTGGCTCTCAACGTCCTTTCCTCATTAGGAATTGATGAGTTTCGAACTGTTGATGTCGGAGGAAGCGCTCCCCATAAAATCCGTTTAGGCAGCACCTTTGTATTGAATGATAATTGGAGCGTCAATGTTCGAGCAAGTTATGATGCTAAACAGAAATTTTTATTTGGACATTCTTTTCGCCTGAGAGGCGACAAAGCGCCCAGTGTCTTCGACCTTTCAACCGCAGTGCAATTTAAACATAGTAACTGGAGAGCTGGGCTCAAAATTAAGAATTTACTCGATAAAGATAATTTTCAGGCACATCTCGTCGAAAATCACGCTGGTGATGATTTTAGTTCTCGAAGTCAGGGCTTTGCAAATCCTCTTATTCCTCAACCCAAAAGGGCATGGTACTTTTTTCTTAGTTATCAAATGAAATGATGCAGTGAGGAGCAGCTTCACAAAAGTTGGCATTATTTTTGGAGTTGTAAAGTTAAAAATTTAGACAAAAAATAATCTCACCAGTGTTCACGTGCTGTTTGAGGTTATTGCCAGCTGAGTAAAACTATCACTTTGCACATTTTGAGTGCGGCTTATATTGAGTTCGTTCCAAATAAGTGCAATTGAAGAAAACCAAATGTTTTGAAAATTAAATGTTTTAAAAATTAAACACTATGAAAATTAAAATTGATGATTTAAGCGGTCGCGAAATTGCCGAACTTTTAACTGAACATATGGAAGAAATGCATTTACATTCTCCCAAAGAGAGTATTCATGCACTCGATCTTCATGGGTTAAGGCAGCCGGAAATTACCTTTTGGAGTATTTGGGAAAATGGAGAACTATTAGGCTGCGGTGCGTTAAATGAAATGAATGGGCGACACGCTGAAATCAAATCCATGCGGGTAACCTATCGCCATCAAGGGAAGGGAATTGCGAATATTATTCTTGAGCATCTGTTGGCTGAAGCGAAACATCGAGGTTATCAACAATTGAGTTTGGAAACGGGTTCAATGGATGCATTTAATCGAGCCAGAAAACTTTACGAAAAGTATGGTTTTGATTATTGCGGTCCGTTTGCTGATTATCGCGAAGATCCCAATAGTGTGTTTATGACGAAAAAGCTTTGAGGATTTCTGTCTCAAAGCCAGTCGTTTGATGAGCGATAACTTGTCCCTGTCGAGTTTATTTTTATTGATCTTTTTCTTATGATGTTTTGGACTTATTCACGTACTCTGTATTTTTAACGCCGAACTGTTCCTTGATAAAGTGCCAAAATCTTCGGCTCAAGTTAGTAATATCATCGCCAACACAATACAAAGACGGAACTAAAAACACAGTAACAAATAGCGCAAATGTCACGCCGAAGGCTAGTGCCAGTACCGCAGGTTTTAGAAACTGAGCGTCGGTTGAACGCTCCATCATAATCGGAATTAGCCCGACGAATGTGGTTACTGTCGTCAGCATGATCGGTCTAAACCTGGCTACACCGGCCTCTATCACTGCGTCAATTGCCGAATAGCCTTTGGCGCGAAGTTTCTCAATATAATCCACTAGCACCAGATTATCGTTGACGACAACCCCGGCGGCGGCACCAATACCAAAGAAAGAAAACATTGCCATGGAAATTCCGAAGGTTAAATGGCCGTAGACCGCTCCCATAAATCCAAAAGGAATGGCCGTCATGATAAGAAGTGGCAAAAAATAGGATTTAAAAGCGACGGCGATTAACGCGTACATGATAAACAGCGCAATAAAATAGAGTGAGCGAAGTTCGTTGAGGAATTCGGCTTCGGCTCGGGCTTGCCCACTATGGTTAACGACAAGTTCGGGGTATTTTATCGCCAGCTCCGGTAAGAAATTATCGACCACATCTTTGTTGATGTCACTCATCACATCGCTGGTTACATCGGCGGTTACTCTAACGACTCTCTCGTTATCCTGGCGTTGAATACGTCGGACTCCGGCTGCGACTTCAACTTCGACAATCGATAATAAAGGGATCTCTCTTCCGTCTGGTAAACGAACTCTAAAATTGTTCAAGCTTTCCAGGTTATAACGAGATTCTTTCGGGTAGCGTACCATCACTCTGACGTCGCCATTTTCTCGCGGTAAACGCTGTACTTCTTCACCATAGTAGGCTTGTCTAACTTGCTGCGAAACTGTCGCCAGATCGACTCCTAGCTTTTCTGCGCCCGGCAATAATTTAATCAAAAGCTCAAAAGTTTCGCCGCGCATATTATCGCGAACATAAAACGTTCCTTCATACTCATAAAGTTTAGCTTTGAGATCATTAGCGGCCGCTTGCAACATTGCCAGGTCGTGATGTTTCAGTACAAAACTCACGCGAGGCGTCGAATTATTCATGGTGTAGTTAATTTCAATTTCGTCTGCGTCAGGGACATCGCCAACTAGTTCTCGCAATCTTGTCGCGGCTTCTTTGGCGGACAAGTCCCTGACTTCTGGTGGTGCTAAACTAATGATGGCAATCACACTGTCACGTCGTGAGCGTGTGTACCAACCTTGAATTAGCTTGCCGGTTCCGCCTTCTGACTTAGCGCGAGATTCGACTTCGTCAATTAACTTGAGCTCCGCTTTTTGTAATTGGTCAAGTATTTCCAGCGCTCGTTTGTACGGTGTGCCGGTTGGTAAAGTGACGTTTAGATAAATTATTTCCGCTTCCACTTCTGGCATAAAATTAAACTTTACCCAACCGTTATTATAAATACCGAAACTCACCATAAACGAAACCAGGAAAATACTACTGGTAACATAACGATGGGTTACTGCGGATTTTACCCAGCGACGATAAGTACTGTGGGAAAATTTAACGATGCTCTGGGCAATATTTTTTTGTAATTGCGCAAACCAATTTAAAGTTTCTCGGTGCTTTAGCTGTCGCAAATGTGCGGGTAATATCAGGAAGGCTTCGATAATGGAAATCGTTAGTGCGGCGGTGATAACAATTGATAACTGTCTCGTCGCTTGGGCGTCTTCGCCGGTCAAAAAGAACCAGGGGGCGAATGCGACTATAGTGGTTAATACTGCAAAGATAACCGGTTTAGAAACCGCCATTGCGCCTTGAACTGATGCTTCAACGCCGTCAAACTTATGGCTGTGTTCATAAATACTTTCACCGACTACAATGGCATCGTCAACCACGATGCCGAGCACTAATAAAAATGCAAAGGTTGACAAAATATTCAGCGAAACATCGTTCGCCGGAAGCATGGCAAAAGTTCCCATAAACGCAACGGCAATACCCACGGTTACCCAAACGGCTACTTTGGGGCGCAGTGATAAGAAAAGCACCAAAAACACGAGGAACAGTCCGACCGTGGCAGAACTACTGATAGTATTCATACGCGACTTGTAGGTGTTGGCCTGGTCTAGCCAAATCGACAAACTCACGCCTTCAGGTAGTGCTTTTTGTTTTTTGTCCATCCATTCGCGAACGGTATCGCTAAGCTTGACGATCTGCATATTGTCAGTTGACATAATTTGAATCAAAACGGCCGGCTCACCATTCAGCGTCGCTAGAATTTCTTCGTCTTCAAATCCATCAATAACCGATGCCACATCATCTAATTGTACGATTGCACCGTTTTCACTTTGACGGACGATAATTTCTTTGAATTGCCTTTCTGAATTGGCCAGGTTTCTCGCTCTGAGCAAAACGTCGCCGGTCTCGGTTCTTATTCGACCCGACGAAATATTAATTGAACTTTTTCGAATGGCGTCGGCAACATCGGCGAAACTCAAACCAAATTTTCTCAGAGAATCTTCTGATACCTCGATGGTGACTTCTTCACGCCGAGTACCGAACAGGTTGACGATAGATACATAGGGAAGGGCTGCAACTTCATCCCTTAGATCCTCGGCTAAGTTTTTCAAAGTTCTTTCATCGAGTTCGCCATGAACTGCAACTCTTAATACTTCCTGACGGTAAATAACACGACTTACTCTGGGATTTTCCATGTCGCGGGGGAGAGCGTTGACAGAATCAACGATACCTTTGATTTCGTTAAGGAACTCGTCCAGATCAACATCTGGATAGGTAACGATTTCGATTTCGCCGTAGTTTTCGGTCGCGGTGGAATAAATGCGATAGACGTTGTCTAGATTGCTTAATGCTTCTTCGACGCGAACAATGATCTGTTCTTCAACTTCTTGTGGAGCGGCGCCGGGCCAAACGAATTCAATTCTAACCTGGCTAGGCTTAAAGGAAGGAAACGTCTCGCGCTCCATGGCTAAAAATCCGAGTATTCCGGCGAGCACAATACCTACCATTAAAAGATTTGAAGCGACGGAGTTGTTTGCCCACCAGTTAATTAACTTTTTCATTCTAGACCACCTGCAATTGCGACTGCTTTGGTGTCAGTTTTTTCATTCTTTTTCTTGTCGTTTTTTTTCACAGTGTTTGCAGGTGAATTTTCCAGCGCGGAAATACGCATGCCTGGTATCGGGTTTCGAATAGATGATACGATGACTCTCTCGTCTGGCTGAACGCCGGAGTCGATGATCGCCATTGTCGGTGAACTATGGGCAACTTTTACCTGACGAATATCAAGGCGTTCTTCTGAGTCGATAACGAAAACATTATTGCCAGCTCTTAAAGCGTCTCTCGGTATGACCGTTGCATTGTTGATTTTGCGACCCTGGATTTCCGCTTTCACATACAACCCGACGGCAAGTGGCATGTTATTTTGCGACACGTTTTCATCGTAAGGAGAACGAACTTCAACCTGGCCATACACGGAGCGGGTCTGGCTATCGACTGACGCATCAAGCCGAACTAATTCGCCTTGCCAATATTGCATTTTTCCGGCAACCAATGCACTCAGGTTGACAATTAGTGGGTCTTTGCCGTCGGCAATAAAACCTATGGGAAGGTCCAGAGAGGCTAATTCATCATCGTCCAGTGGAACACGAACTTCAACGATGTTAGTGGAAAAGGCCCGACCTAAAGAAGTCCCTGGCGTGACGTACTGCCCAATGTCGACGCTTTTTTCAATAACGCGTCCATTAAAGGGTAACGAGATTTGGGTTCGTGCAAGGTTGAGTTCGGCCAAAGATAAAGAAGCGCGGGCCGCTTCAAGTCTTGCCCGAGCTTGCGCGACTTGCGGTTTTTTTAGTGCGAGCGGGGAGGCTTTTGCGGGATTAATCAATTGTTTTCGCGCGACATCTGCTGTAGCTAATGCTTCCTGAAGTTCAACTTCGGCGGCGGCGACAGCCGCCTGTGCCTGGGAAAGGGCAAGTTTGTAATCGGTATCTTCAATGCTAATCAGTGCAATACCTGAAGTGACAATACCACCTTCCGTAAATTCTGAGGATATTGACTTTATACGCCCGGCAACCTGTGCAACCAGAGCTACCTCAGTGCGCGCTCTAACTTCTCCTTGAGTAGAAACCAGTAAAGGTACATTTGACTGTTTCGCACGTTCGACATACACGCTAACAGGTCTGATGGCTTCAGTTTTCTTTTCCGGTTGGGGTTTGCTGGCTTCTAGTAACTTGACGGCGCCGAAGCCAACGAGAACAATTGCAATGGGTGCGACGACCTTAATTATTATTCCTTTCATGTGATCACTCATGGATTATTTGCAAATATTAGTTCTTAAGACGTAATACAGAACAATTTTGTTTGCATTGAATTAAAAACTTAAAACTGTGCGGGAAGCCAGACAGGGCGGGGAGTGTGGGGTATTTGAAATATCCCCTTACAATTAGCGCAAATAAAAGGCGCCATTCAGTTAACGAAATAAAATATTAAAAATATATTTTTTAGTCAATTTTTTTCATCGATGATGTTGACCAAAGTTAAATGAACAAATTTCGGCATAGCTTTGTTGTTTCGTTAAGTCTATTGCAATTGTTTTTTTTAAGTGATTCCTGAAGGTTTTTTATTGATAAAAATAACCTGGTGTCGACTTTAAAATAAATCACCGAGTTGTGGCTATCAATTGAGTCAAGATATAGTGGTTGGAATTTATAGAGTAGTGGTTGGAATTTATTGAGTGAAAAGTAGAAGAGGTGGTTTCATAATGAAAAGTCTTTTGTTTATGGTGATATCTCAAGCTTAAGAATTGAATTGTATTGATATTTTTTAGTTGCATTTCGTTGAGTTTTTGGAGGATTTAAAAAAGGATATTGCGTATATGATTTTTTTATTTAGTTTTATATCCAATAAAGTTTAATTAATTCAGTGAGTTCTAGGTGAGCAAAAATTATCTGAAATAATATCGCAACTTATGATTTGTTATCGACGCAATTCTCGCTATAATATTTTCCGGGTAAAGATATTGATTTAAAAATAGCAGGGACGCAAACAGGGTTGTTTCTAATCAATCCTAAAAGTTTTTATCGTTTTAACACTTCTTTTTGGCTCCCTTTTATTGCTTTTTCATTATTTTTCCGTTGCCTGAAATTGCATTGAACAGTTTTGGTTAGAGTTCTTTTGTGTGATACTGGTTTATCACATGATACTGGTTTGTCACGCGATACCGGTTTGTTACATGATACTAGCTGCTCATGCAATATTGAAAATAATCTAGTTGATTTTTGACATGTTTAAGAAAGGATGATCTTATGAAAAACATTAGTAAAAAGTCTTTATCAATTTTAGTTAGTTTATCTGCAGTAGTGTCACTTCAAGCTTTCGCCGGAACTAAAAGCACTTACAATGTCACTGCGACTAACACGACAATTGCTGGTAGTTTTGGCTCTGCTCGTAACTCTGCTGATAACGTGCAGGTGTTACATATCGGTGATACTGGAAGCATCGCAACTATCTGGGCACGGAACGCCGCTGGGGATATTAGATCTTGTACGACAAATAATGCTGGGCATTTAGCAGCACTTCGTTCTGCAACATCGAATTCTTATTTGATTTCTTCACACTCTGGGGGAACCTGCAATACGGTTAGAGTTTATAAAGGATCTTTGTTTGCGCCTAAAGAACTCTAACTCAATACCATCAGGTTGTATTTCAGTGATTGGTATTTTTGAAATAGACATGTTCGAGTATAAGCCATGTTTTGGGGAAGCGGTTGTGGCATTCATAAATTGTGGGATCTTAGTCAAATGAAACCATCAGTTGTTGATTTGTTCAACCGAATTGTGTACATCTGCTGTGGGGTATTGTTAGGAGTGGTAGTGATACCTTTGTGGCAATCCTCAGATGTACAGCTCGATAAAAGTAATGATGTATCGGAAACTATCGAACTAGATAGCAACCAGCAAAATTATACGAGCGAAAACCAATTAAGCAGGCATAGCAATAATATTAAATTTAAAAAATTTGTCGAAGCAGTTATTCGTGACGAAATAGAAAAACAGTTGTCGGTGTACTTGAGTGAACGCTCGGCTTTTCCAAACGAGTTATTAAATCAAAGAACACAATTTAGTCAAAACAATAAGGCGGAAGGTAGTCAAGAATTACTTCAAGAAAACACTGAGCAGCAGGTGCTGTCTTACCAAGCTGCTGAACAGTTGCTTAATCAAGCCGTTGAGACAAGCCACTGGGATTCCAATATTGCAAAGCAATTGTTGAGTCACTTAAATAATTTAACTATCGAACAAGAGTTAGCAATAAGAACCCAATATGCCAATGCGGTTAATGAAGGCTGGATTGTACCGGAGATGCCCCTGGATATGATTGAAGTTCAATAACGGTTAACTAATTTATACTGTTTCGACCTAGACTTTACTCACTGATTAAACTTAAAGAAGTCGGCCTTTCATTACTTTTTAGTAGAATAAAATAATAAAAGACCGAGGGGGATTTAAAAGCTTAAACTGATATCAGTTAATATTGATAATTTTTATGGATAAATATATGCCTGAATTCCTTCCAGGTTCCATCCATTTTTCCCCGCGCCAAGTTCGCTCCAGTTAGTAGTATAAAAGTGATCGCCAATTCCGGGATTCCAATAGCGATAAAGCGGAACCGTTCCGGTTTGTGGCGATGGAAATACATACCCTTGAATTCCTTCATATCGCCATCCATTTTTTCCTGTGCCGAGCTCGCCCCAATTTGTGGTGTAAAAGTGATCGCCGATTCCTGGGTTCCAATAGCGGAACAAAGGCGTAGAGCCGTTGACTGGAGAGCTTTCAACGTAGCCTTGAATGCCTTCTAGCGTCCATCCATTTTTTCCATAGCGAAGCTCACTGAAGTTTGTTGTGTAGAAATGATCGCCAATTCCCGGGTTCCAATATCGATATAGGGGAGCGCGGCCCATAAGCTCGTTTTGATAGGTTTGTTCTGCTTTGTCGGTGATGATCGCTTCGGCTGAGGTTGAAATAAACCCAGGTTCATAGTTTTGATGACCTTTATTTTTGAATGTGTCTGTTGCCGCCGCGAGTGTATTGGTTGACCCTTCATATTTTTCTGGTGAAGCAGAAAAGTCCGGAGATTGAACTTCCAGCCGAGGGCTCGTACTTTCGAGGTTATCGGCTACGCTTGAAAAAGAAACGCTAAGTATGGCGCTAAAAAATAATAGTTGAAAAATCTTTTTTGGTGTTTTAAAAAGTTGAGAACTTCGATATTTCATTTTTTCTTCTCCGTGAATAAATAATTTATTTCAAGTTATCTTGCTAAAGTGTATTTATGAGGCGCAACTTTAAATTGTTGACTGACTTTTACGTTCTTTGGTCCGTGAAGGAGTAAAAAACACTTAGTAAGGCAGACTCACAAAAATAAGTCACGTCTGAGTTATTGTTGCTATATTTGATGACAGAAAAATGAAAAGTTTTTACAGGAGGGCGCTAATAGTGGAACTGTTTGAAATTAAATCTCACTATGTTGTTTTATCTCAAAAGCATTGCCACTTGAAAAACAAGTTGAATTATTGGAATGTTGCTAAATAAGTGTTCCTAATGAGTGTCCAGGTAAACGACGCTTGTCATCTCGACCAACGTGGAGAGATCTCCATCAGGCATTAGAAATCTATCAGCTTTCGCTTTTTTTCATTAAGGATGGCGCTTGAGTATCGATTAGTTCTAGCATTTTAATATCATGCAATCTTTGGGAGAACTCTCCACTGCGGTCGAGATGACAATGAGGAGAAGACTCAGTAAAGGGCGTGAAAATTAGTCACAGGTTAGGAGCACTTGTTTAGAACGCGATCCGGGAAAATACGAATGAAAAATTAAAGTTATGTGGGTGGTTTACTCGTTAGGAGTTCTTATCTTGATTGGGAAGTAGAAAACACAGAAAAAGCGAAAATGTCACTTTTTCGTGTTTTGAGACTGATATTAAATACTAGATTTAGCTACCGATAATCTTTATCATCTCATCCAGTCCATCGGTAAGACATGCTGGTCCCGGTTGTAAAATTAATGGAGATTTTATTTCGTAAAGACGCTCGTTTTTAACCGCGTTAATTGTTTGCCAGCCTGGTCTTTTTTTCACTATTTCAGGCCGAAAATGCCGCCCGCACCAGGAACCGATAATGATGTCTGGGTTGCTTTCAATAACCGGTTGGCCGTCGGCGAGAATTCTATCTTTCCCTTGACCATTTTTAGCAATGTCAGCGAATACATCTTCGCCGCCCGCCAGTTGAATAAGCTGAGAAACCCAGGTAATGCCAACGATATAAGGGTCATACCATTCTTCAAAATAAACTTTTGGTTTTGTCTTCTTGGTGTTGGTTAAGTTTTTCACTGTTTCAATCTTGTCTACTAATTCACCAATTAGCACTGCGGCTTTTTGTGGTTCGCCAATTAGTCCGCCTAAAGTTTGGATCATTTGTAGGATGCCGGTGATCGTCCGCTGATTAAAAATATGAACTTGAACTCCTGCCTTAACTAACGCAGCGGCGATATCTGCTTGCATGTCGGAAAAGCCGAGTACAAGGTCGGGTTTAAGATCAAGTATTTTATCAATTTTAGCGGAGGTAAATGCAGATACTTTGGGTTTTTCCTTCCTTGCTTCAGGAGGGCGCACCGTAAAGCCTGAAATACCCACTATTCGCTCGGACTCTCCCATCAGATAAAGGGTTTCGGTGGTTTCTTCAGTTAAACAAACAATGCGAGATGGGTAGTCGATTTGCACAACGGGCCTTTGACAATAAGATTTTATTTGGAGGTGCTATGATTGTATAAATCATTAAAATATTCAAGGGAAAGGAAAGGATACAGAATTCAAATGCGTTATATGGACTCTGATGTTAATATGCCTTTTTCTAACGATTTTAATCGGGTATTTGTTTCATAGCGATAATCGGTTCGGTCTCACTAATATGTCATTTGATACAACATCAGAAAACAAAACACGCCAAGAATTGCAAAACTATGACGAGATTTGGGTATTCGGCTATGGCTCATTAATTTATAAAGTCGACTTTCCTTATTTAGAAAAAGCATCGGCGAGTATTAAGGGCTGGGTGCGTCGATTTTGGCAGGGGAGTCATGATCATCGTGGCACTCCTGAACGCCCTGGACGAGTGGTGACCTTGGTCCGTTCTGAATTAGATTCGGATGAATGCGTCGGTATGGCGTATCGGGTGACTCACGAGGTGTTTGATCATCTTGATCACCGGGAAAAGAATGGATACTTGCGGTTTGAAGTTGATATTCACTTTTCGCCTTCATTAAAAAAAACGGGACTAGTCTATATTGCGCCCGAAGATAACGCTGCATTTTTAGGCCCTTCGTCAAGTTATGACATTGCCAAGCAGATTGCATACAGTTGTGGGCCGAGTGGACACAATCGAGATTATGTTTTTCAGTTAGCTGAGTCTTTGCGTGATTTGAATGCTAGAGATGATCATGTATTTGCTATAGAAGGATATTTGAAACAACTAATGGATGCCAAAAATGATTTTGGTTGTGGCTCTATCAAGCACCCAAATTTGGTAGTCGATCAATAAATGGGACATAGGTGCAGCATTTGTTAATAAAATGTTCTATTCTAGCGCAATATTGAAACGAGAATAATCAAAGCTTATCAGCTAAAAAATAGGAATTTATTAATGAAAAAATTATCGCTCTGTTTTTTACTTCTTCTTGTTTCCTACTCCGCTGACGGAGAAGAGATCACTGATGAATCATTTGTTGGTAAATGGTGCGGAAAATGGGATAACGTTTATTCACTTTGTGTCACCATCGACTCAATCGATTCTGATGCAAAAGCTAAGTATGAGTGGGCTGAGCGCGCAGACGGAGAGCTCAAACAAGGTCAGAAAAAGATTGTGCGAGTGAATCTTAATACGCTTCGGCTGGAGAATATTTATTTCGCGCTTGATGAAAATAATCCTGAACAGGCGAATGCCATGGGCATTTTTCAAATACGAACGCGATTGGCGAAGCTGACGAAATCCGTGCAGTAGGCGTCGATAATTTCTTTGTTCCGATCCCAGTGTTTTCGACCTCTCCCTGATTTACTACTCACCAGGCTGCGCAGAATTGTGTTCTCCCTCCTTTTGGGAGGGAGCTAGAGGGAGGGAAAACGTATTCAATATTTAGTAGAAATTCTATTCTAAATGTCTAACTTCCTGGCTTTACTACTGTCACTTGGCTAGCGCCCGCTAGCTTTGATTGATCGACCGCACGGATAACAACACCTGTAGTTGCAGATTCATGTGCCCGAACCACAACAGGCGCGCTTGGTTTTCTCGCTCTCTCAGCTTCGACATTGGCTCGAATAGAATCTTGATCGATAATTCTTCCTGCTAAAGTGATCGTATTTTGACTGCCAATCTCCAACACAATAGGTTGTTTAGGGTCATCAATAGGATTGGTGGTTTGATTAGGGGATGGTCTACTAAGGGTAATTCCGCTTTCTTTGACAAATGATGTGGTTACAATGAAAAATATCAGCATAATAAAAACGATATCCAACATTGGTGTCATATCAACTTCCGGCTCAATTGCGTTGTGTTTTCTACGAATTCGCATAATGTTTCCCCCTTTTGGTCTCTGGAATCGTCGTTCTGCTGATGACGCTGGTCTCTCATCTGTTACGAATGTAATAGCTATGCTATCAGTGTGAGTTTTCGGTGTCAACTAGACCGATAAACACTGTTTAATTGAATAAGCAACCATTTAACTGACGAATAGAGAAAGGCCATCAGGCACTTTGCGCGATCTTGAATACGGGTTGAAAGTATTTAGGGCGCTGATATTGAAGTTTTCGATTGAAATGACTATAGGAATTTATCTGTGGAGGGATTATCTGTAGAAATCTATCTATGGGAATCTATCTATGGAAATTTATTTATGAAAATTCGCGCATTGGAAAATGCTAATCAAGGGTCTTTAACACATGTTTTATTTTCATCCTAACTTCGGTAATTGAATCAATCAGCGGTTTGACATTTGTATCTCTGTCAGTCAAATAAGGCGAAGCATCACTCCACTCTGCGGTAACTTTTTTCATGCTGTTTTCTATTTCGGGGCCGACCAGGGCACTCAAATCTGAGGCGAGTCCAACTTTTACCCACCCAACTCGAGGATTTCCTTCTGACTCATTTTGATCGTAGTGTGCGGCGTAAATGACTTGCTCCAGTTCTGCAAGCACAATAATCACTTCAAATGCAGCGGTTCGAATATTATTGTTGTCTTCTGTTACTTCCATTCGCCAGGTGTTGTACGAGAAACCAGCAATTGCAAAAAAGACGCTAAATATGGCAGTGAAGTAATAGATTTTAAGTTTTGCTTTTAAGTGCATCGTTTCCACAGACTATCCAGACGATTAGTTAGTGAATATTTTGGAGTATTGACAACGAGAATACAAGGGGTCGGTATCGCACAGTTAGAGTGATTCTAAACTTTCCATTGACTGAGGCATGCGGTTAATTTTGAGGTAATTTATGGCGCCTTAAGCTACAATCCTAGAAGAAAAACAAAAAGAAGTTAAATCAAATTACTAAATGGATCTTGTTATGATTGACGCGACTGACACCCAACAAATGAGTTTCTGGATAGAACAATTGGCGCAATACGGCCCTTATGCGTTATTTGTTTTCTTTGCATTGATTTTATGGACGGTAGCAAAACGAAATATTGATACTGCAAAAAATGATAAAGAGCGGTTATATTATCAGCGTAACCATCGAATCATTTTATATGGCGTGTTTGTTCTGGCAACCGTGTTAGTGATTGTCTGGGTTGCGCAAAAATTCTTTCTTGAACACAAATCTGGTGACCCTTTGGTCAAAGGTTATTTTAGTGGTTTAAAAAATTACTCTCCGCTTGGTGGTTCAGAACTGGCAGGAATTTCTCACTCTATTACCCTTGATCAACCCGATAAGTTTTACTCCAAAATTGACAAAGGTTTAAGCGATGAGTATCGGCACGAATGGGTGTTAATTAACGATCAATCTCTAAGCGACTTTTATTTTGTCTTTCAGCAAGTCTATGAAGAAACCAAACCATCGCGGATGACTGATAGCGTTGGGGAAAATCAATCCGTCAAAGACCGCCGTTTGTTAAAAAAACGATTCAAACTTTCTTTTACTGATGAAGAACTTCTATCTGGACTACCTTATCACGTTTTGTACATGCCAGATGAGGAAGATCCTATTGGAAAAATAGGGCGGTTAAAGCGACAGGTTCAAGGTGAAGAGAGTTTAAAAGAAATTCCCTGGCTCGCAAGTGGAAGCTATCGGAAAACTAAAGTGCCTATTGAACAGAGGCTTGCGCTATTTCCACAGGCTTTGGCTGCTGGTAGTATTTTCGCGGGGCAGGATAGAGATTATGTCGTGCGTAAATTGAATGAACTTTTGTCTAGCGAGAACTTAAAAGATCAGCTGGATGCGCAGAGAATCCTGATGAACAATCTGGAAGATGCCAGCTATTACGTCAGGCATGTGTTGTCAAATGAGCAAAAAGGAATTAGTGATCAATTTACTTATTGGTCAAACGTACAAGAAATAATTGAACGGCTAGATGTTAGTAATGTTGCCATCGAGCCAGCAGTCAAAGTCCGTTTGGCAAGCCAACTAATATCGAGCGGTGCTTATGAGCAGGCGTCAAATTTCTACAAAAAAATTAAACCAATAGTTCCTGGTGGAGATGAAGGATCACAAAGCCAACCTAATCTCGCTGTCAAAAATCAATTTGAACCGGTGGCACTTAATCGGTTATCTAAACAAGTGGAAGACAACTGGATTAATGTGCCTTATCTCGCCTATGAAAGGCTTCGAGTTGCCTATTACATGTCGCCGATGGTTTTTTATGGTAATGGTTGTATTAGGGGGACATATAAGGGGGGCGACTTTGCAGCTGAAGAAAAGCGGCCAAGGTACAGCATCAGTTTGTGGCGAGATGATAAGCGTCAGGGGTATGAATTTTTCTTAAGTAAAGATGCAGGCGCTAGCAATCGAACAGAATTTACTGTTTATAAGCGGTTTTCAGCCAGCGGTTCTCGGCCAGTGACCAAATTAAATCGTGGCTGGCAATCCGATGAAAAAATTAACGGGTTTGACAGTGGCGAAAATACCTTGAGTATTTGCCGAAAAGAATCGAATCTTTATTTTTTAGTGAACGGAAAAGAAGTCTTTAAGACGGTTGAAGAGGAAGTTGAGAGGCATCGTTTTTTTGGCATGAATGTTTCTATTGGAACTCAGGTATTTGTCAAAGACTTCGGTATTTGTCTGCTCAGTAATTGTGGTTATAACTTGATGTCCGAGCCATAACGCTGGCATTGGTTTTGAAAGACTAATCATTGGTAGCGAAGAGAGTTAAAAAAAGCGAACCCTAATTTGGGGCAATTAATCTATTTGCTGCTGTAGCCACTGGTGAATGACAACATTTAAACTCCCCCCTGGTCCGATTAAAGCGTCAATTCTTCCTTCGTTAGTAAAGACAACGTACCCGATATTATTTTCAGGATTGAGTTCAGTTACATGAGTCACCTGTGTTCCTGCACCGGTATGCCCGACCCAACCCGGGTTGGCTTGTGCTTGCCGCCAGATAAGCCCGATACTGGAGTTGTAAGCGAGCTGATTGTTAGTTGGTGTGGTCATATTTAATAATTGATTAACAGAGTCAGATTGTAAAATTTGGCTACCATTCAGGCTGCCACCGTTGAGAATCGCGCGCATAAAATTTGCCCAGTCGCCAGTGGATGTATAAAGGCCACTTATCGGGTAAAACCAATTGGAGCTGGGGGCGGTAATACTGTTATTTCCGTCATAAAGTGTCGCTACATGGTTAAGAGCCAGCGCTGGAAAGTAATGGCTGGTGTTGTTCATGTTAAGTGGTCCGAATATGTTCTGTTGACAGTAATCAATAAAATGTTGCCCAGACAACTTTTCGACTAAATAGCTGAGTAAAACCATTCCGAAATTAGAATTTTTGTAGAGAGTACCTGGTTCTTCTGTTAGCCAGATAGTTTCTTTGTAAGCGGCGTTTCCAGGTGTGAGTACGTCTTCAATTAATGGATGTAGTTGTAAAATATCGGTGGGATCAAATGATAAAAATAGGTCGTCGACTACCTCTCCAGGTGCGGGGTTAGCCAGACTCGCTGCGTGTTGCATTAACATTTTTGTTGTGATTACTTTTTCAGGAAAGTCCCGGTGACGGACCTGGAAATCAAGATATTGGCTGATGTCCTGGTCAATATTCAACTGGTCGGATTCGACTAATTGCATTACAGCTACCGAGATTATTAGCTTTGCAATTGACGATGTTTTGTAAAGGGTCTCTTCAGTAGGAACTTTGCTTTTTTCCGCGTCGAAAAATCCTGCACCGTGGCTAAAAATAACATTACCGTTTTTTACCACTAACATTGATATTGAAGCAATGTGGCTGTTATTCGCAATAAAGTCATCCAGTACTTTATTCATATTGATGCTTGTATCAGGTGGCGGTGCTGTTGTTTCGCTGCCACTGCCGCCGCAGCCAGTGAATACAAAAACTATTAGTAGTAAGACCGGTAGATTGTGCATTGCTTTGCGCTTATTTTTTGAATATGAATACGAATAAAGTATTTATCTTTAATTAATTATAGTGTTTGTTGTGAATAGTGCTAGTTGTGAAGAATGATGTTGATTTTGTACTATGAAATGAGAATAACGATGATGTAGTAATTTTACTGAGTAATACTGGTTAAACAAATTAGTGCAAAGGGTTATCCATTAACAGCTTCAAGTTCCTGGATTTGTTTCTTAATGGCTGTAATTTGATTTTCCAGGGAGTCTAATTGAGTTTGTTCATTTTGAGTGGCTTGTTTAACGGCTTGTTCTCGTTGCGCAAGTATCTCGGGACTATTGTTTCCATCTGATGTCTGTTGCCAATTGTCTTCCAGTTTTTTTTTCTTCAAAGCAATTTGATTAGCCAGCATTTGTTTTTGATTTTCAAAGGTAACCAGGTTTTGTCTTAACGAAGCAATGGTTGTATTTGTGGTTTTTTCTACGCTGCCAGTTGTGAGGTTTTCTTGTTTGGATTGTTGATTTTCATCTGAGAGTTTTTTGATTTGAGCTTTCAGCTGACGGTTTTCACGGCTTAACCAGCCTGCGCGATCCTCTTGTTTTTTGGCGCGTTTTTCAGCGTCGTCGAGCTTTGATTTAAGTTGAGCCGTCAACTTATTCGTTTGAGAAGAATTTTCTGATACGCTTGCTTCGGCCTGTTTAATTTTTTCGTCCGCTTGTGCGAGCTTTTCGTTTACC
The DNA here is from genome assembly GCF_007004725.1 of Aliikangiella coralliicola. Taxonomy (GTDB): domain Bacteria; phylum Pseudomonadota; class Gammaproteobacteria; order Enterobacterales; family Kangiellaceae; genus Aliikangiella; species Aliikangiella coralliicola. Next base: position 214,057 of record NZ_ML660164.1, read on the forward strand.
GCTTCAAGCATTGCTTCCAACTGTTGGATCCTTGCATTTGCTTGTGCCGTTTTCTTTTCTACCAGGCTATTGGTTTTTAGTTCGGCTTGTTTGGTTGAAGTATTAATATACCATTGAGCAGCCCATGCCAGAGAGCCAAGCAATAACAGAAAAATAATTCCGCTCTTCATGTGATAGCGAACAAAACTTTGGGATGAACCGCAAATATGGCACTCACGCTGACCCTTTGCAATCTCTCTTTTGCACCCTATACAACGATTTTTCATATGGTTTTATTGGTTGAGTTATTATTAAAAGGCGAGGATACCACGCCAGCCCTTATCAAAAAAGTGAAGTTGTCACGCTAATTGTTGCAATCGGACGAAACCAAACGGTTAGATAGTGTTTTTATCCGGTCAGGCGGCAACACTGAATAGCTCGAATAATCAACAGGTTTTCATTAATGGAGTAATTTGTTTTATAAATCAAATGCTTACCTTCTATGCCAATTCAAACATGCCCAGAGCTGGTATGGCATGGAAATGCCGATAGAAAGATGTAGTGAGTCATCAGGAGCTGCAGTTTGCTAGCATTTGAACATGTAATTGCCTGTAATTTTATTAGCCGGTGTTTTGCAGTAATTTGAGAGCCACGGTCCTTCGATACGGGGTTAAGGTAAGTGGCTAAAATGCCAAGTTTGTTTTTGGATCATAATCCGGAAGATCCTGCAAACATTGAAGCTTTTATTAAATTTATAGCCGTTTGCGAACCAAAACCAGAAGTTGTCTTTGTGGAATTTCTGACCAGTGACCCACCAAACAACGAGTCATTGTTAAAACAAGAGTTTACTAATATGAGCGCCAGACGAAAGCCTTTGCTTGTTGACGCTTATTTGAAACTGATAACCTGGTTAAGAGATAAAGATATTCGTGTTCATGGATTGTCTGACAAGGCCTACGTCAATATTCGAAGTTGCAGTTTTATGGCACAAAACTACTTTAGGTGGGGAGGTGGCTTTGACACTATTGCCGCTGAAATTATTCATCAAGCTGCGCCACAATCGTCCAACTTCGCCGTATTTATCAGCGCAGGCCATGTTGGCCATCTGTCAGAAAAGATCCCACAATTTAATGTGATTAATCCTCCTGTTGAGGAAAACAAAACAGTCGAGTTTTCATCGGATGCAAAAGTAGAGTCGAATGTATTTAGAGATTCTTTGTTAAAAAAGTATCTGGCCGATGCTTTGAATCTCAATGGGCCATTTCTCGAAATAAAACACTTAGGAAAATGGATTACCTTTGGACGGTTTGATATTTTGAATGAGGGATTTGAAACTTTATGGCAAGATAAAGTCGGTGCGCCGATTTGCCATCGACGATTCAGAGCTTTGCACCAGGTCGCTATCGAAAAAACCATAGTCAAAAGTTCCGAAGCTACGCTCTAACGGTTATAATACTTTTTGATTTTTTTCGAGTTGCATCACCTTTTGGCGAAACGCTTTTTTTCTATTATCGAGTTTCAAAATCAGGCTTTTAATTTCTGATTGATCTGCAATTGATTCGAACAATGTAGAGTTTTGTAGCCGATAAGCATGACTCAAACCTGAGTCGATTGCTTTTTGAAGCTTCGCTACCGCTGATTGAAAGTCTCCGTTGGCAGTCAATATTAATGCTTGACTGAATACCAGTTCTGACCAGATATTGCCCTGGTTAATTTTAGTTTCTAACGCTTGATAAAACTGATCGAGTTGGCCTGTCTCGCGATTGATAATGGCAAGGTTAATTTTTGCTGGTAATTGATAGCGGCCACCTAGTTCTGCCGCTCGTGCGAAATTTTGCGCAGCTTTAGACTGGTTTCCCTGGCGCAAATAAAGTTGCGCATTTAACCAGAAAGAAAATTGATTTTCCGGCGCTTGCTGTAATGTTTGGCTAAGTAGTTCCTCTGCCTTTTTATCATTGCCGACAATTAAATAATATTCCGCGAGATAGTTGTGAGCTAGTAAATAATCAGGTTTTAATTCGACCGATTTTTCGATTGCGCTTAGTGCATGTTCGCTCATGTCCAGATCGCGGTAACAGAGTCCGAGAAAAAGATAAGGAATAGGATCGGTGGGATCCATTTTTACTGCAGTAACCGCGTCTTGATAGGCGAGTACCAGACGACCAGCTTCCAGATGAACAAGAGAGCTATTATTGACCGGACCTGACCACCATGGCGCTAATTTGATAGCTTGATTATAAGCGGCTAACGATTGCTCGAATTGCCCGCCAAGATGAAGCCCTAAGCCGAGTGATTTATATCCCCATGGCTGCTCCGGCTCGGTTTCGATGGCTCGGCGTGAATAATGAATGGATTGTTGCAGCCAGTCTTCGTTTTGTCCGAATTGATAATAGCCCTGTGCGTAAGCGTTCGCTAATCCACTGTAAGCAAGACTGTCGTTCGGGTTAGTTGCTACTGCTTTTTGATACAGTTTAATCGCGGTTTTGTTATCTTGTGGTTTAAACCGGTAATAATATTCTTTCGCCTGGTTGTTATAATCTCTGGCAGTAAAATCACCTATTTTGGCATCGGGGGCTATCGTGGCGTTCGGATGCCAGAATATTATGATAAATCCTGCTAACAAGATTAATCCGAAACCCATTAACACCTTAAAGTTGGTAAGGCGCGATAATAACTTATTTGGCGCAGAGAGTTTGTCGGTTTGTTGAATAGTGGGGACTGGCTTAATTTCCGTTTCGACTAATTGTTTCACCGGTGCAATGCAACGATAACCAATGCCACGTTCAGCCACAATGTAAGTCGCAGTCTCCGACGTATCCGCAAGTGAGCGTCGTAACCGAGAAATTCGTTGTTTAAGATTTTCGTCTGAAACGACCTGTTCCTGCCAAACAGCTTCGATCAGTTTGTCATGACTGACTATTTCGGGAGAATTTTCAACCAGGGCAAGCAACAAGCGATAAGAGCGTTCTGGAAGGGCAAGCTCAGTGCCATTCTTGTAGATGGTTCGCTGATTTCGGTCGATGACCAGGTCGTCACCGATTTGAAGTTTGCCCATAAAGAAGTTTATTGTCGACTAACGAAAGTCTTTATAATACAAGGGCTTGATGATGATGTCACCTTATGTCACCCAATTTAACCTGCTTTGTCAGGTATCTTTATGCATTCAGTATTATAGTCATTCAAAGGTCGACGCTGCTTATCCCGGCGCGACTCAAACTTGGCAGATAATCACTCGGGAGATATCAATGTATTGCAAGCTGAACCGACATTTATTCGTGATTAGTCTGTTTGTTTTTTTATCAGCCTTTTCCCTTGATAGTGATGCGACTGAAACTCGCCTGGTCGTTTACGTTATGGCGCAGGACGCCAAGTTTATTGGAGATTTTACCGGCGGCGCGCAAGTGGTAATTAAACATCGTGAAACGGGTGAAATATTGTCCCGGGGGATTACTTCAGGCGGAACAGGGAACACTGAGCAAATTATTAATGCTGAATCAATGCAACAAACTATAAGCAGTGATGCCGCTTTTTATCTTGCTCGTTTGTCGATAAAACAACCAACGCCAATTTCGATAGAAGTTAGTGCGCCGATGAATTTTCCGCAGTCTATCCATCAGCAAAGTCTTTCTCGTTGGCTATTTCCGGGCGTTGAAGACACGCCGGTTTTCGTCAAACTCGCTGGTTATATTGTCGAAGGCCAGTTTGAGCTAACGAAAAACAAGTTTAATCTCAATGATGCACAACTGAATATCAGCGCTCGCGTAAGAATGTTGTGCGGCTGTGCTTTAAGCCGCGATGGCATCTGGCGCAGTGACAATGCGAATGTGTGGGCTGAAATCAATCAGGGGCCCGACAAGTTAGCCAGTTTTGACTTGGGTTATCGAGACGAAAGCCGCTTTTCCGGCGTTATTGATATCCGTAGTCTCAAGGTAACTGATAAGACTCGTTTAACCATTTATGCTCGCTCAAAGGATGGTCAACACACAGGTCGTTGGTCTGCACTTATTTCTGAAGCGTTAAAAAATAACAGGAAAGAGATTTATGAATAATGTCGCAGTGAATAATGGTTCAATCACTAAATCATTGAACAAAGGAAATTCAATTAATGCTGGCGCTAACCAACCCGGCAATCGACTAGTCGCCATCGACATCTTACGAGGGCTTATCATTGTTTTAATGGCATTAGATCATACAAGGGATTTTTGGGGGGCTGCAGGATTTAGCCCAACGGATCTCTCTCAAACCAGTCCATCCTGGTTTTTTACGCGTTGGGTGACGCATCTTTGTGCCCCTTTATTTGTATTTTTAACCGGTATGAGTGCTTTTCTTTACGGGCAGAAAGTACGGTCAAAACGTGAACTCAGAAACTTTTTATTGAGCCGTGGGATCTGGTTAATATTACTAGAGATTACCCTGGTCAATATCAGTTGGCAGTTTGGAATGAACCTGATGTTTATTCAGGTCATTTGGGCAATCGGATTTTCAATGCTGGTGTTGGCCATACTCATTTATCTGCCGAATCATTGGATATTGATTTTGACTGTTCCATTTATATTACTGCATAACTTATTTAATGACGCAGAAATGGCTCGGTTATTTGGAGAGAGTAATTGGTTGTGGAGCGTTCTCCATCAACGAAATGCTTTTCGGCTTTTCGACACACAATTTTATCTCGTGGTTACTTACCCATTGCTCCCATGGTTTTCGGTTATGGCGCTTGGTTATGTTGTTGGCCATTTATTTAATAAAAAGCCAATTGAGAGGCAAAGGGCACTTTTATTAATGGGAGTGAGTTTTTCTCTGGTTTTTATTTTATTACGAGCGAGTGGGGGATATGGTGATCCAAGTATCTGGCAAAATAATTCAGACAGTATTTTATCCTGGCTCTCGTTTTTGAACACAACCAAGTATCCTGCCTCGCTTCAGTTCCTGTTGATGACATTAGGCCCTGGGTTGGTCCTGTTGGCATTGCTAGATAGAATAGAACGCTCAGGTAGAACTTATCGATTATTTCGCTGGTTAAAAGTTTTTGGTGCCGTGCCATTATTTTTCTATTTACTGCACGTACCGATTATTAATATTAGTGCGCATATTTACACTTATTTTCGTTATGGCGAAGCGGTCAATTTCTTTTATGGTCAGTCGGTGTGGCCTGAAGGGTATACGCCAAATCTACTATTAGTGTATGTAGCCTGGTGTATTCTAGTTGGATTGCTTTATTATCCTTGTAAGCGTTTCGGTGAGATTAAACGAGAATCTGAAAGTCGGTTGCTTAGTTACTTATAGTTGATAGCCGATATCGCTAATGTTGGGCTACATTCTGGTAGCCCCATTGATTATGCTCATTGTAGGTAATAGAACTGACTGTCCAAGTCTTCATTATTAGAACAACTCAAATATTATTTTGTATCTTGCTATTTTTTTCCGCATTAAATTTCGTCTTTTCCAAAAGCTTCTCGTCTTATAGGTAAAGCCATTAAAATTTTGAATTGTCGGAGTTATTTATGATTAAAATAGTAAGCTTTAAAATATGTCCTTTTGTACAAAGAGTTACAGCGTTACTGGAAGCGAAGAGTGTACCCTATGAGCTTGAATATATTGACCTGAAAAATAAACCGCAGTGGTTTCTAGATATTTCGCCGACAGGGCAAGTTCCGATTCTAGTAACCGAGTCTGGTGAAGCATTGTTTGAGTCCGATGCAATTATTGAATACATTGATGAAGTGACTACACCACTAGAACCGGGAGTTACACCTGAACAACGGGCAAAGGATCGTGCCTGGAGTTATCAAGCAAGTAAGCATTACCTTGTTCAGTGTTCGGCACAACGTAGTCCCGATAAAGAATTACTGATAGAGCGCGCGGGAAAATTAGCGAAGGCGTTCGAAAAAGTTGAGAAAAAGCTTGGCAATGGGCCTTATTTCAAAGGAGAAACATTAAGCAACGTCGATATTGCCTGGCTGCCTTTGCTTCATCGTGCAGCGATAATAAGAAAGCATACCTGTTATGATTTTATTGAGGACTTTCCCAAAATAAAAGCATGGCAAGAAGCATTACTTGCAACTGGGCTGGCAGATAAAACTGTAGCAAAAGATTTTGAGGAAGCTTTTACTGGTTTTTATTTAGCGGATAGCACCTATTTAGGTCAAATCGTGTGTAATAACAAGGATGAAACCGCAGAATCTAAAAGCAATTGCGTTGGGCTGGACGAGTATGGCTGTTGCTAGTTTATCATTTGATAGTATGAAGCATGTTTGAATTGTATTTCGAGCATGCTTTTTATCGAGAGCACTATTGTTTCTGTAATGCGATATTTTCGCTCTGAGTAGTTTTTCTCTATTTATTTCTAAAGTCGGATCCCTTAATATTAATCACTTCTAGTAGAGTGTGGGTTATAGAAAACTCGCTTTAAATTAATGTTAAAATGATTGGGGCTTTTAGCAATTGATATGGAACTAACGACTATTTGGAACGAATACGAATCTGCGGTGAGAGCTTTTCTTCATTCTAAAGTTTCTAGCCCAGAAGACGTTGAGGATTTGTCACAGGAAATATTGATTAAAATTCAAAATAATATCAATAATATCCGTTCTGAAAGTGGTATTAAGCCTTGGCTATTTCAAGTAACCAACAATATCATTGTTGACTTCTATCGAAAACGTGCTCGACAAAAAGATTTATCGGTGGATGACCTTTGGTACGAGAGAGATGACCCCGAGTTTCGACAAGAAATGTTGTCATGCATAGAACCTTTTATTAATGCACTTCCCGAAGATGAACGAGAATTACTGAGAAAAGTTGATATCGAAGGAGTGTCTCAGAAAATGATTGCCAGTGAAATGGGAATATCCTATTCAACTTTAAAATCCAGGGTGCAAAAAAGCCGGGTAAAATTGCGCGAGCTCTTTGAAGGTTGCTGTCACTTCACCAAGAATAATCGTGGCGACGTTATTGATTGCGAGCGTAAGTAGACAATTAGTAAGCGCGGTAAAATATTCACTAAGAGCAAAGTTATTGGATGCTTTGGGTTTTCGATACTGCTCAAATAATATCACTCGTCGTCGGTTACTTCTCCATTGTAATTTGATTTTACCTTTCTCACTATTTGAGTGTTTTTTTTCTAAAAGATGAAGCCTGCTTTTACGATAACGCCGAAAAGGAACAGGCTATATCGAGGCGAAAAAATTTTACCATTGATATAGTTGAAAAAAATTTCGTCTTTTGTGACCAATGAACGTCTTAATTTATGTAAAAGCACATTTCAATTTACTTTTTTAGAGATTAAGAGGTCTTCTTTTGATAAATTTTGACGATAGTAATCAAGAGTTTGAGAATAACTTTATTAGACATAATCCCGATATGCTCAAATCGATCTTTGGGGCAACTGAGTTGGAACCATACTGGGTTGCGGACATGGATTTTGAGGTAGCGGAACCAATAATTAATGAGTTGAAGCGTCTGGCAATTCGAGGTCGATTTGCCTACGAGTTTGATAGCCAGAGTGTCTACAGCGCCATCGTTAACTGGTATCAACGTCGACATGATATCAGCCTACAAAAGGAATTATTTGTTCAGGTGCCAGGCGTGTTGACAGGCATTGCGTTGTTGATTCGAGAGCTAACTGAACCTGGCGATGGGGTGCTCATTCAAACTCCTGTTTATCATCAATTTAAGCGCCTTATTACAACAGCAGATAGAAATGTCATCAGGAGTCCTTTAAAAATCGAAGATGGAAAGTATCAAATGGATTATGAGGATCTTGCTAATCAGTTTGCCTCAGGCAATGTTAAGTCAATGATACTTTGTAATCCACACAACCCGGTTGGGAGGGTTTGGAGTAAAAGTGAACTGGATAAACTGGTAGAGTTAGCTAATGCGCATGATATTTCTATTATTAGTGACGAAATTCATTCAGATATTATTTATAGCGGGCACCAATTTAATAGCATTGCATCTTACACCGAAGGCAATCATGTATCACTTATCGGATCTCCGGCTAAAACTTTTGGCATGCAGAGTATTTCTAATGGATATATTTATTCTCAAAACAAAGAATTATTCGAACGAGTCAAAGCTGTTGTTGACTCTATGTATTTAGGCCATGGTAATGCGATGACGACATATGCGACTATTGCTGCGTTTTCGAAAGGCGATCAATGGTTGGATTCGCTGTTAGAGTATTTGCAAACAACATTAAGCTGGATTCAGTCATTTATCGAGAAAGAAATCCCACTCGTTGAAATGTTTCCGGTTGAAGGTACCTATCAGATATGGCTTGATTTTTCGAAGACTGGTCGTACTCCCGAGGAAGTTAAAGCTGCGTTGCTGGAAGCAAAGATAGGGCTAACCCCTGGAAACTGGTTTGATGCCGAACATGAAAATTTTTTTAGAATGAATATCGCATCACCACTCGCGAAAATTCAGGAAAACTTCAGGCGTTTAAAATTAAACTGAATCTTTTTATAAAACGCGTGGAATTTCTTGGAGTTTATTAAACAAGGTGTATCTGCTCATTAATCGATTTGCCATGGACTATTGATAAGACAATTGCCTGATTTTCTATTATCATTTGGTACATTACAGAATATCAAGGCAATCAGATGTCAATGAAGGTAATTTTATGAGCGATACAACAGCTAATACAAATACGAATAATAAAAACACCGTAAAATGGGGGGATAAGGAGAAGTCCGCCTGGTTTGCGGAACAAACTATTCAGCGCTCATACCTTGAAGATGTTGTTGCCCGATTGGATCGGCTAAAAGATAAATTTCAAATTGAGCAATATGGCACGCTACCTTGTGCGCCGGATAACTACCCTTTGTTTATTGTTAAACCACAGGAATGGGATAAGCAAAAACCGACTATTTTGGTGACCGGCGGTGTGCATGGATATGAAACTAGCGGCGTACATGGTGCATTGAGTTTTCTGGAAACTGAAGCGCTCAACTATGCCGGGCAGTTTAATATTGTTGTAGCACCTTGTGTCAGCCCCTGGGGCTATGAAACTATTAATCGCTGGAATCCTAATGCCATTGATCCAAATCGATCATTTAAAGCGGATAGCCCTGCAGAAGAATCAGCGGCTTTAATGAAAGCAGTTGCTTCCCTTAACACCGAAATTGTGGCCCATATCGATCTTCATGAAACGACTGATACCGATAACACGGTCTTCAGACCTGCGCTGGCGGCCAGAGATGGAATTGAACAAGAACAATGGAATATTCCTGATGGTTTTTATCTGGTCGGCGATACGGAAAATCCAGTTGATGACTTCCAGACCTCTATTATTGAATCAGTTAAAAAAGTGACTCATATCGCACCCTGTGACGAAGATGGAAAAATTATCGGTGAACCAATTACCCAGGAAGGCGTTATCAACTACGCTAAAAAGAAACTAGGGTTATGCGCTGGCTTTACTAATAGTCAATATCCGACGACAACTGAGGTTTACCCCGATAGCCCGAAGGCTACCGATGAGGACTGTGTAAAGGCGCAGGTGGCGGCGATAAAAGGTGGGCTTGATTACTTGATTGAGAAAACTTAACTAAATTTGTCATTTGAATTTGCCGTTTAAGTGCCCGTTTTAAACTGGGCACTCATTGGGAGGAAATGCGTTGTAAAAGAACATGACAATGTAAAAAGATTGCTGGTTTTAAGAATTTCTCAAGAGACAACAACTCAAGTTGTTTTTCAATTTCTGATTTTTCAAGCAGAAGATATTTAACTTGTTTGTTGGCTCAGAAAATTCTCTATCAGGTCAGCTTCCGATGTTTGCGCCGTTGATAGAAAAAAGAATGTATTGCCGATAAGAAGAATAAACCTCCCATACCAATTAGTATCAGGGGCTTTTCCCATTTGGAAGGCAGGTTTCCAGACTCTATTAGTCCAATCAAGCCGCCGATATCAGACAAGAGTGCCTGTAGTTCTCCGGCTTTAAATTGTGGTCCCGACAAATAGGAAAAACCCCAATAAATTAAACCAACACCAATAAACAAGGCGACTAGTGCGATTATTTTTCCTACGAAACCGTGGGTATTGAGTTCCTTGAGGTAATCTTCTTGCGTTTCAAGTAATGTTGAACCTTCGCCGATAAACTGATCATCGTCATCAGACTTCACCTGAACTTTAAACTTCTGTAGAAGAGGGCTGATGAAATAAGCAATTCCCAACGATCCGATTAACAAGATTGCTGTGAGAACAGACGAACTATTTTCAGAAAAATGATAGACAGCGACAGCTATTAATCCAACAGCCAGGAAGATAAAACCCAAAAAGTAATGCATAGCATCATCAATTCTGGCTCGAATGCCTCCGTCCTCAGTCTCAATTACCACGACTGGTACTTTTTGATTGAGTCGGTGTCTAATTTCGTTAGTACTAACGCTTTTAACAAAACGTGTTTGACCGTTGAAAGTGTATTCAACGATCGAGCGAAACATCAACATACTGCTACGAGCGCCATTTGAGTTTCTTGTGGTTGAGACGTACTTTTCGATTCCCTTCACATAACCGGAAATTTTTATACCTTCATTTTTGAAGCGAGAAAATTGAATAATAATATGGGCGCCAAATACGACAAAAATACTACCGATAATCAGTGGAATAATGCTCATGTTTTCCTACTTATTAATATTGTGAACTCGTCATATTAACGCTTAGTTTGGTAATTTTCTGTAAGAATCAGTTAAAAAATTCGGAGAATAATTGGATCTCTATTTGAACTAACAAGATAGAGATCCATTGGTAGAGTTGCTTTATTGAGACACAGAAGCTTTTTGGGCGGTTACTGCTTTTCGATTTGATAATAACCGGTTAAAGAATTTTGAAGTTCTGTGACCAATCATTAACATGCTGGGCGTAACAATCAGCGTAAGCAGGGTAGAGAAGGCTAATCCACCAGCCACTGCGGAGGACAATTGTACCCACCATTCTGTTGAAGGTGCGCCATAGGAAACATCACGAGAGAGAATATCGATATTGACCTGAAGCACCATCGGCATTAATCCTAAAATAGTGGTGACTGTAGTCAACAATACTGGCCGAAGCCGCTGCGCACCAGTTCTTAAAATAGCTTCCTGCACCGGCATGCCTTGCTTACGCAGATGATTGTAAGTATCAATTAATACAATATTATTGTTCACCACTATTCCGGCTAACGAGATCACACCGATTCCTGACATAACTATTCCGAAGGGTTGATTCATGATTAGCAGTCCAATGAATACACCGGTGGTCGAAAATAAAATTGCACTAAGAATAAGAAATGACTGGTAAAGACTATTAAACTGAGCCACCAGAATAATAAAGATCACTGCCAGTGCAATCATAAATGCATTTTTCAAAAACGCCTGTGAATTTTGCTGTTGTTCGTTTTGCCCGCGGAAATTAAAACTGACTCTTGGGTCAATATTCATTTCAGGGATCGCAGCCTGAAGTTCTTGAAGCTTCTGCGCAAAGTTTTCCCCGGGTGCCATATCTGCAGTAATTCGGTTAGCGCGCTTTCCTTCGATTCTACGAATAGTATCAACTTTTTGTGCGGCAATTCTTTTCACAAAATTACCAACAGGTATCAATCCCTGGTTGGTTGCAATACGTAAGTTGTCTAGTTGCTCAATATTTCGCGTATCGATTGGATATCGAATGCGAATATCCACCTCTTCATCAGCGTCGTCCGGGCGATACTCAGCGACTTTAATACCGTTGGTGACTAGCTGAACCACATTACCGACCGCTTGAACGCTGGCACCAAATCTGGCTGCTTTTTCTCGATCAACTTGCAAACGCCATTCGATGCCTGCAAGAGAGCGATCATCATCAATGTCAACAAACCCGCCAATTTCCATCATCTTTTGCTGAACTTTCTCAATCGTTTCATCAACCAGCGCTGGAATTTTTGAGCTGAGTTCCAGATCAAATGCTCGTCCACCGCCAGGACCATTTTGTTGTTGACGAATTGTGACTTGAATGCCAGAAATGTCTTTGGTCCTTTCCGTGATCATTTTGTAAATTTCAGCGGCTTTTTTGCGTTGGTCCCATTCTTTAAAATTCAGTTTAACGCGACCAATCACATCTTCGCCGCCGCCGCGGGTGACGAATGTAGAAACGTCGTCAGTAAGATCCAGTAGGCGTTCTTCAACTTGCTTGACCAGGATATTTTTTTCATCGATTGACAAGTCTCCGCGCGCTTTCACCAATACGGAAGTACCGCTGGGTTCTGTATTCGGGAAAAACTCGACACCGTGACCAAAGATACCGTATCCCACTAAAGCGCTAAGGAGTACGCCAATTGAAATAAATAAAACTAATACTGGTCGTCCGGTAGCAACTCGCAGCATTTTTATATACCTGCCGGTGAATCCAGTCACTTTATCCAGATCGCCGTCTTCCGCTTCTAGCAAGTTTTTCTTCGTTGCTTCACTGATATAACGAGGCTTGCCAAACACTGAGCCCAATGTTGGTACAAACACCAGAGCCATCAATAAAGATGCTCCTAATACAGCAATTAAAGTCATGGGCAAATATTTCATGAATTCGCCCATAATGTCTGGCCAGAACAAGAGGGGAGCAAAGGCTGCGAGTGTTGTCGCAGTGGATGCAATAATCGGCCAGGACATTCTTTGTGATGCTTCAAGATAAGCATACTTTTTGGGCACGCCTTCGCTCATTTTTCTGTCAGCATATTCGATAACCACGATGGCACCGTCTACCAACATTCCCACCGCCATAATAAGCGCAAATAAAACTACGTTGTTGAGTGTGACACCAAATGTAGCTAACACTGTTATGCCCGCCAAAAAGGCACCGGGAATTGATAAACTCACTAACGCGGCGGAACGTAATCCAAGCACGGCAATAATGACAATACTGACCAGAAGAATGGCTGATAAAACGTTATTACCAAGGTCGCCTAACATGCTTTTTACATCTTTTGAGGAGTCACCGGTGAAGTTAACAGTGATTCCGGAGGGCCATTGGTCGAAATTAGTTTTAACGATTTCTTTGACCTTATCAACGGTGCCAATGGTGTTTTCGCCGGGGCGTTTTATGATTTGCAACGTGATGGCTTTATCACCATCCAGACGGGCGAAAGAGCGGGCATCTTTATAGGTTCTGCGGATGGTCGCTATGTCTGAAAAAGTCACTACTTTTTCACCAACCACCTTAACCGGCATACTTAACATGTCTTGCAGGTCTTTTACCAATCCTGGAATTTTGACGGCAAATCGACCGCTTCCCGTGTCCAATGTCCCTGCAGCTACTAATTTATTGTTGTTACCAACCAGGCTGAACAGTTCTTGTGGTGTGATATTGTAGCTTTCCATAATTTGTGGATTAACCACAACTTCAAGCATATCTTCTCGCGCACCATTGATTTTAACTTCGAGTACTTCTGTTAAGCTCTCTAATTGATCGCGCAGATTTCGACTTAGCGCTGCGATGGTATATTCGGGCACAGTGCCGGACAAAATCACAGAAATAGCCGGGTTTTGTTCTGCCATGGTAATTTCGTGAATACTCGGTTCTTCTGACTCGCTCGGCAATTTGGCCTTTGCCAGGGTTACCGCGTCTCGGACATCAGCCAGTGCTTTTTCGGCATCCACTTCGGGGTAAAACTCCAGTGTCACGGAAGCCGATCCTTCGCTGGCCCGCGAGGTCATTTTTTTTATTCCTTCGAGACTTCTTAACTCATTTTCCATCGGACGAATCAGCATGCGTTCAGCATCTTCCGGGGAAATTCCTTCATGGACCAGTGAAACATAAATATACGGAATAGGGACGTCTGGGTTTGCTTCCTTAGGGATAGATGAAAGCAGGCCGGCACCCGCAATCAAAATTAACAGGAAAACCAGGATAACCGCACGTGATTTATCTAAAAGACCGCCAATCAAATTATTCATTGGTGGTTGCTCCCGCGGTTTTGTTCACCTCGGAAACAGCAGTGTCAGAGTCATTTAAAGTAAAATCAGGATCGACGATATCACCGTCATCAACAAATCCTTGGCCAACTGTAATAATATTTTCGTTGGTGTTCAGGCCTGACAACCAGACGCCGTCTTTTTCTGAGCGAACAATTTCGACAGGCTTAAATAAAACCTGATTTTTACTGTCGATGACTTTAATGCCTAAACCACCATTTTTACTCAAAGACAGCGCCGCCGGTGATATTTTGTGGGCAAGGACCTGATCAGTTTGTAGTTCAATGGTAGCACTCACACCAACCGGGACTTTGTATTCCTGGTTATCTAATGCAAGTTCAACTTTAAATGTGTGGGTCGCGTCATCAGAAGCTGCGGAAAGATATCGAACTTTACCTTCAATCTTTTGTTTGGTGATTAAGTTAGCGGTACCGACTTGCCCGATAGACACGTTGGCAACGGCTAACTCGGGAATATCACCGCGGACGATGATGGGATTAACATCCAGGATTTCTCCAATTTCACTGCCGACAGATAACAGATCACCAATTTCAACGTAGCGATCATTAAAGATCCCGGCAAAAGGCGCCCGTATTTCTGTGTAAGCTAAATCGAGTTCAGCTTGTTCGACTTCGGCTTTTGCTAATTCAAGGTTCGCCTGATTTTCTGCCATTTGGGTTTGCGCAGTTAATCCACTTTTGCGTAGTCTCTTAGCGGCTTGAAATTCAAGTTCTCTCTGTTTCAGTGTGGCTTTAGCCTGTTGCAAGCGTAATTGTTTGTCTTTTTCATCGAGTTTAATTAACACTTGAGACTTTTCCACCACTTCGCCGCGTTTAACCAGGATTGATTTTACTCGTCCTGAAGTTTCCGCGCTTAATTTGGCTCGTCTGTCAGCTTCAGTTCTGCCGTGTAATTCGATAACGCTCGCTATTTCGGTGGCTAGTCGACGTTCTACACGGACTTTGGTGAGTGTTTTGTTTTCGAGCTTTTCGGCAGATTCCTTCGCATTATTTTCTGATTTGCTACCACTCATCATCCAGATAGTCAGAATTGCAATGACGCCGATAGCGATGATCCAGGGTTTTTTGGTGAGAACTGTTGATATGGCCAATTGAAAATTCCTGATAGTCTCGCAGAGTGTTGGTGTATTGTACCGGTAAGTTACCTTTGGAATTATTAGTAAATGTTACGAATAATTAATGAGATGTGCTTTCCTTTGCTATCAGCGCGGTATTACATCATTCTAACACGTCAAATTAGCGTAAAGTCAGACACCCTGAAATTTTATCATTAAAAATCAATGAGTAAACTACTAAGCTCCTTCGGTAGCCCGATTTTTCGCTGTGAAGCCTGCGAAAAATAAAATTAACTTGTGAAATAATTCACTTGAGCAATGATGCCGCGTTATTAAATAATCTTCTTTCCCATCTCGAATTGAAATGTTGTAGAGTACTACGCCCAAAATGTTGAACCCTCAATTTCCGACACTCAAGTGTATTGTGAGCCCTTGTTATGAAAAATGATATGGCTGATAGTTTTCATTGCCTTTTTCAGCTTATTGAAGATTGTATTTATATTCATGATTTTGAAGGGAAATTTATTGAAGTCAATAAGGCAGTCGAGAAAACTTATGGGTATCCACACGATTACTTTATCGGAAAAACACCTGCGGACTTCGCAGTGCCCGGCTATAACGATTTGAAGCAAATTAGGCAGTATTGGGAAAAATGTATTGATGGTCAGCCACAACGGTTTGAATTCTGGACTCAGACTTGCGATGGCGTCATTTTTCCAAAAGAAGTTATTATTAATCAGGGCGTTTACGCCGGGGAAAAAGTTATTATTGCTGTTGCCAGAGATATGACAAATAGAAAACGGCTTGAGGAAAATTTAAGAAAACATGCAGAGTATGATTCGCTAACTGGTTTGTACAATCGCCGTGTTTTTTTCGAACTGGCACAAAAAGCGATTGCTTATAGTAAGCGATATGAGCAATCGCTGACAGTACTCGTTTTCGATATCGATCACTTTAAAAATATTAATGATTTATACGGACATCCGGCAGGGGACAAGGTACTTGCTGATTTCGGTAAGTTTTGCCTTTCCTGTGCGAGAGAATCTGACATTTTGGCGAGAATCGGCGGTGAAGAATTTGCGATTGTGATGCCTAATACGGATCTTGCTCAAGTTACTCTCTGGACTCAGAAGTTTTTTGATGAGTTGTCAAAGTTAGAAATTCAGCTTGATCAGAAAAAGGTGTCTGTATCGGTTAGTGTTGGTATTGCGTCGCTGAGTAATGAAAACTCTGATTTTAACGATTTGATAAAAGCGGCTGATCATGCGCTGTATGACGCGAAAAAATCGGGCAGAAATTGTTACAGGTTTGCAGGTTTATCTGCAGTTAACGCGTAGTTTTCCGAACGTATTTAAACCCATTTCCCTTTTCCTCTGAGTAAGCTTCATATTACTCGTTTTCTCCGGTCTTTAAATTCCTGACAAACCCTTACAATCGCTGACCCAGCCTTACCACAACAAATCGTAAGTTGAGACATAATTATTTATCTGATTGCGAAATCAATGCCAATTAAGTCGAAAATCACCGGGTTGAGGGTAGTTACTATGAAGAAGTATGTCATCTTGTCTTTTATTCCTGCATTTTTTCTGTGGATGTTGGCTGGTTGTGGCGGCGGTGGAGGAACCACTTCGACAACCACCACTACAACACCGCCGCCAACAACCAATACTCTGGCTTGTGATGCGGATTTACAAAGTGGTGTGTCGTTGTCAATCACTCAGGTGCCACAATCGATGGGCACTACTTACACCGGTTTTTTCTGTAAATACATGGAAGTGATAGCCCCAAATCAAAAGCCTATTCGGATCTTTGCGCAAAATCAGATCTCTAATGAACAACTTGTGCGAGCCCACAGGATTCTAAAATTTTTCCTTACTCCCGTTGAAGCTAGTGCTCATGGTGCAGATAAAAGTGACGTGGTGAATGCTATGGCGAATAATAATGCTCAACTATTGTTACTTAATGGATCAGATGATGGTTCTAATAATCCACCTTCCGGCGTCGATGGACAGCCGTTGTACGATACCGAGCTGGTAGTAGAAGGAACCGAGGCTTACATTAATAATGACTATGAAAATCATCGTGATGCAGCCTTCGAAGAAATTTTACATTTAGTCCACGATTATGGAATCGGTACAACTGGATCAGGCGGCAATCCAACTTATCAGGCTGTTATTGATTCTGCACGAGAAAACGCGATGAGTAATTCTCTGTGGCCGACAGCAGGTGTTGATACATCGACGCTAAACTGGATAGAAGAATTACGCCAGGAAGGGAGTCTATCGCAAGAGTATCTCGCGTCTGTTATTGATAGTTATTATGGCTACTGGGGCGCATACACTGAATCGGAAGGCGGCATGTGGGGAATTTATATCGCAAAAGTGAGAGAAGATGTTGCGAGTAAAGATCCACAAGGATACGCGGCCATTCAACAATTTTTTGGCCAAACGGTAACATATCTAGCACGCATTGATAGCGGATTTAACGGAACATTTATGCTGAGTTTTGATCCTGCCGTTACACCCTATACTCACAAATCGCAGTATTTGGTTAACGCTCAATTAACCGGTAGCAACGATAGCAATTTAACCGGTAATGATCATGATAATCGCCTGGCTGGTAACGCTGGAACAAATATTCTCGACGGAAAGCAGGGAACAGATACCGCTTTTTTTCAGGGAAACTTTTCTGAATATTCAACTAATATTGTCGAGAATATTATCACAGTACAAGACATGACTTCTAACCGTGATGGTGTCACTGAACTTCGGAATATCGAACGACTAGAATTTAAAGATCAAACCTTGTTGTTTACTAATGGCGAATTGATCAAAGAAACCCTTTAATGAAATTTATTTTATGGTATATCTGGAAAGTAATTTATTTCCAGTTATTTATTTTTTGACGGTAGCCCAATGAAAATGTGATACTCGCTTTCAATATGAAAAGCTAATTAAGGAATGGTAGATGTTAATTCCTCGTTATTGGAAGCGAGTCTTTAGAACAGTTGAAAATATCAAGTTTCATAAAGATTCCGGAAATTGGAGCGATGAAGGGAAAGCTGATATTTACGCGTGGGGCTATTCAGATTCGTCGGAAGCGGATGCGCTAGAGAGAGCGAACCAAAGAGTCGAAGAAATTGCTAAAGCGCTGTCGTCTGATTTTGACAGTGGATTCTATTATCCAATGGCAGTAATTCGAGAGGAAATTCTTGAAGAGCTGGCTTATGAAGGTGTTAGGAAAGCAATTGTCAGTCGTAACCGGTATTATTCGCAAGTGCTTAATACCGAAGAAATGATGTTTATTGATATTGATGTACCAACTTGGGCCATGAAACCTGCAGGCTTTTTTCAACGACTGTTTGGTCAGGCAAAAAAGATTGATGAAAAAAATAAAAAAGAAAAGCAGGACCGCTTTGATTCGGCGTTAAAAAAAGTTGAAGAATATGCGTCGGGGGATTCGAATGCTGGCTTTTTAGTTTATCGAACTTATGCTGGGTTTAGATTAATTGCGACGCACAAGACTTTTGAAGCTGATTCTGAAGAAACCAGGCAGTTGTTTGATGTTTTAGGCGCTGACGCTCTTTATCAACAACTGTGTAAGGTTCAAAAATGCTTTCGAGCGAGACTGACGCCAAAGTTCTGGAGACTAGAGCAAAGACCTGAATTTCACCCGAGCTTAAAGTTTAGAATTACCCGATCTATGTTGCTGACCTGGAGTGGTGAGGATAAAGAGCGACTAAAAGAGTATGATGACTGGGTTGCTCAATATGATAAATCCCATGACTCCTATGCGACTTGTCATTTTATTAAACATATCGGAAATAATGTGGTTTCAGAAGAGTTAAAATCGCTGATTGAATTTCATGACGAAAAAACACAAGCGCATAGTGAATTGCCGTTGGCTTAGTTTTTTGTTTTTTTGGAAGGTGGTGCTTAATTCCACACCTGTCATATCGACCGCAGCGGAGATATCTCCTACAGACAGAGGCTCACTTACATAATATATCAAATCTCTATTTAAGAGAGTCACTTTAATCAGATAAGTATTCGTTTTTATGTGATCTAAACTTTTGGGAGATCTCTCGACTTCGCTCGAGATGACAGAAAAATGTTATCGAGACTACTTTATTAAGAGGGGGTCAACTTCTTTTGAAAAAAATAAGGCTTACGATTTTTAAGTCCTTCACATTTTACCTCACTGCAAAGTTACCCAATTCACCTCACACTCGCCAGTTTCCGACGCAATAAACGCCGATTCACCAGTAATGGTGACTGAAAAATTCATTGTACGCTGCACATGCTTAACCAGAGATTGAATGCTCTCCCAATCAAGTTGCAGAACGGAAACGGACAACTGCTTGACTTTATTTTTACTCTGTTCCCACCAGACATCAGATTTACTATTGAAGCTGAAAACCTTAACTGTCTGCGCTAATCGTGTCGCTTTTTTTATTCTTTCCAATGATGGTTCGCCTGCATCAATCCACAGCGCAATTTGATTATCTAAAGTGTGCACCCAGATATCAGGCTCTTCCACTTCACTTAAACCTTTGGTAAACGCGAGCCCTTCCTGTGCCTCAATGCAGTAAGCCATTACCCGGGCCATCATTCTTTCGAGTGTTTCTGAAGGATGCAATGCAATCGTCAAATTTAGTGAGTCATAGTAATCTCTATTCAGGTCGGAAAGCGAGATATGAAATTTATAAATTGTTGGTTTAATAGCCACTTAATTTGCCTTAGGATGATCCTGCCAGAGTCGATAATATTCAACTCGATTTTTGATTGGATCGATTATACCTGAATCTATCAGGAGCGTATTGAGTAAAATGAGGCTTTAAACTGACTATTGCCAGACTCTCTGGACTTTCCAAAAGCTTTTTCGCCAATATGGGTTATCTAATGTAGAAATCATTACCCCTTGACTGGTGGACGCGTGAATAAATTGCTGTCCATCGATATAGATTCCAACATGCCTGAGTTTCTTGCCGGTCTTAAAGAAAATCAGGTCGCCAGCTTTTAGCTGCTGAAAGTCCACCTGACGGCCGCTTTTTGACT
This sequence comes from Aliikangiella coralliicola, assembly GCF_007004725.1. GTDB lineage: Bacteria > Pseudomonadota > Gammaproteobacteria > Enterobacterales > Kangiellaceae > Aliikangiella > Aliikangiella coralliicola. The sequence continues at coordinate 234,087 of NZ_ML660164.1, forward strand.
GTTGAATTGTCGTTCTCGGTAGCTGGATGTTGAGCTGCTGGCGAAAAGTCTGGTAAACGAAGCCGGAACAGTCAATCCCTTGTTTGTTAAGCCCACCCAGTCGATACGGGGTTCCTCGCCATTTTTTGTATTGGTCGAGTAGTTTGTATTTAACACGTTGATAGGGATTTTTCGCTGGTTTCGATTTACCTTTACCCGGCGGCTCAATTTCAGGCTGTGATGCCGGCGGCAGTGTGGGTGGGCGGTGGCTACACCCCCAAAAGCAAAGGGCTAAAGGGATGATTAACCAGGTTTTAAATTTCATATGGTTTTCCCTTAAAATAAAGCCAGATCGAATTGAGGATTAGTTAATTATGGTAGATTTCTATGAATTAGAGCTGAATTAATGCTTTTTAGGCTAATTTTTAAGCTAAACGACTAAGACGACTTTAACAAACTCTCTCTGACAGTTTTCTCCTATCTATGGTAATTTTAGCTAAAGAAAATTAGGCGCAATAACCCGATATTTTTTGATGAGTTGATGAATTATGCTGTTAAAAAATATCAGGAGAAGGTTGATGAATAAATCACAGCAAGCCATACCACAGCACTTTTGGAACGCGATTACAAAGAGAGATTCGGCATTTGATGGTCAATTTTATTATGGAGTCACCAGCACACAAGTTTTTTGCCGCCCCAGCTGCAAATCGCGTAGACCGCTGAAGAAAAACATACAGATTTTTGAACATGCTCAACAGGCGATTGAACAGAATTATCGCCCATGTAAACGCTGCAATCCTTTGATTGAAAATAGCTGCGACGAAAACCTGGTGAAGTTATTGGAAGTTTGCCGGTTGGTGGAGCAACACTCAGAAGGTGTTCTAACGACAACTGAATTGGCCAAAAGTGTTGACTTAAGCCAGCATCAATTACACCGGTTGTTTAAGAAATTTTTATCAGTAACTCCAAAAAACTACATCGACCAGAGCCGCGTTGGTTTGCTGAAAAAGAATTTACGTAAATCACCGAGTGTCACAGATGCAATATATGATTCTGGTTTCGAATCTTCTTCAGTTATTTATGGCAGACTGAATACGCATTTGGGTATGACGCCTAAGTCTTATCGAGAGGGCGGAAAAAATGTTGAAATTTCTTTTGCCATTGCTAACACTGCATTAGGTTTAGTCATTATCGGTGCGACGGATAAGGGGCTTTGTCATCTTCAGCTAGGGGACTCACGACATGAATTGCTTGAGCAGCTTGTTGAGGAATATCCTCACGCCAATATTGAGCCGATGCCCGATCTTTCCGCTGACGGTCAATCGAATCAAACCGAACAATTGCACCAAAACAGACACGTACAACAGTTTGATTTATGGATGAATGCGCTCAATCAATACTTGTCGGGACAAAACGCATTAACGTCTATTCCACTTGATATACAAGGAACTGCGTTTCAAAAAAAGGTCTGGGATTTTCTCAGAAAAATTCCATATGGTGAAGTCATGTCCTATGGCGAAGTTGCTGAAGCTATTGGTTCACCTAAAGCATATCGTGCGGTTGCTACAGCTTGCGCGAGTAATCAGGTTGGCCTGGCAATACCTTGCCATCGAGTGATTCGTGGAGACGGTTCAATGGGGGGCTATCGCTGGGGACTCAGTCGGAAAAGAACTTTAATTGAATTGGAGCGTCACAGCCGGGTAAAAGACGATGAGTGATAAAGTGATGCGTGATTTGAAACCGATGAATCAAGCCGACATTTGTTTTGACTCTGAAGTTTATAGCGGCCTTAGTCAGGATGGGTTTCATATATTACCAGGTAAACTATCAGTTGAAGAATGCAATCAGTTGCGTCTGTTGTTTGAGAAAGATGAGCGTTTTCGAAACACCATTAATATGACTCGGTATGGTTTTGGCCAAGGTACTTATCGTTATTTTCAATATCCTTTACCGACAATAATTCAGTCATTACGCGAATCTTTATATTCACAGCTGGCGCCAATTGCCAATCAATGGACTAAGCGCTTGCGTTTAAATTTTACTTATCCCGAAGACCATCAAACTTTTTTGCAGAACTGTCATGCTCAGGGGCAAACAAAACCGACGCCGTTAATTCTGCGTTATCGGAGAGAAGACTACAACCGACTACACCAGGATCTTTATGGCGAGATTGCTTTTCCATTTCAGGTTATTTTCCAACTCAGTCAACCCGGCAGCGAGTTTTCTGGTGGAGAGCTGGTTTTGACGGAGCAGGCACCCAGAAGACAGACTAAGGTATCAGTGATCAACCTCAATCAAGGTGACGCAGTTATTATTGCCACGCAATATTTTCCTCGAAAAGGGAGTCGGGGAGATTACCGGGTTCAACTTAAACACGGTGTTAGTCAAATTCATAGGGGAGAGCGTTTTAGTATGGGGATCATTTTTCATGACGCGAAATAGATTCTGTTCGCGAATATTGATTAAACTAAGTATCGATTAAACTAAGTATTGATTAGACTAGGTATCGATTAAATTAAGTGTTAACTAATTTGGTGATTGTTTAGCTAGGTATCGTTTTGTTTTAGTGTTGTTTATTCTGGATTCTATCTGCTTAAATTTTTACCCGCACAAAATTTTCAGGAGGTGAGTATGCGAATTTTAGTCGTAGGAGCCCGGGGGCGCAGGTGGATATTTTGGGGCTATGTGGGCGAAGTCAGGGCTTGATGTGACTTTGTTAGCTCGGGGTTCTCATCTCGATGCGATTCAGACATCAGGTTTAACGGTTAAGTCTATTTATGGAGATTCACAGGTCAAAATAAAGGCCATTAGTGATCCCGAAAAAATGGGTGAAATCGATTTAGTCTTTTTCGCGACTAAATCCTGGCAACTGGAGGAGGCTATCAAATCTGTTGCACCACATGTGTCTTCGACAGCAATGGTCATGGGAATTCAAAACGGTGTCGAAAGCGCCGATGAGTTAGCTGCCAGATTTCCAGCTTCAAATGTACTCGGGGCAACCTGCCGAATAGTGAGCTATATTGAAGCGCCGGGTGTTATTCATCATATGGGAGTGCCGCCGACCATTAGCTTTGGAGAGTTAAAAGGCAATCTTTCTGATCGAGTACTTCAACTTCAACCGCAACTTAATTTAGGGGAGTCATTGACCGTTGAAGCGTCCGCCAATATTCAGTCTGATATTTGGCAAAAATTTATTTTTTTCGCGCCGGTTAGTGGCGTTGGATCAGTGACGAGAAGTCCTGTCGGCGAATTTCGAAAAATTCCTGAAACTCGAAGACTGCTTCAGGCTGCCATTGAAGAAGTTCATACTTTATCTATTGCGCAAAAAATACCTTTGCCAATTGATAGCGTCACTAATACATTAAAGTTTATTGATTCAATGCCCGTCGATATGACCAGCTCCATGCAACGGGATTTCGAAGATGGGCGACTCAGTGAATTGGAATATTTGTCGGGTGCGGTTTGCAAAATGGGAAAACGGTTTGGCGTTGAAACTCCGGCTAATAGCTTTATTTATGCTGCGCTGCGACCGCAGGAGGACAAGGTAAGAGCGCGCTATTAGAAAATTAGAATGATAGAAAAGTTCGCGATCCATAAGTGATAAGCTGGTAGAGACGCGAATGAGTTTGTGCCGCAAGATCCAATTTTTCTTCGTCATAAATAATTAACGAATTAGTCAAAGTTTTATCATAATTGTGTTCTAGGCTACTTGCTCTCCAACTAACTGTAGTGTGAAGTCTGTGAGCAAAAATAATAATCACCTCTTTACGAGATTTGCGGCGGCATTTGTGATCTACTTTTCAAGTGTGGTATCGATTGCTGCAACACCATACCTTTGTACGCCACTAGATCTTGATGGTGATCTGACAAAAGCCAAGCATGTTGTGCGTGTTGCCACGTTTAATGCTTATTTAAATCGTCGCAGTGAGGGTCAATTAATCACTGACTTGCAATCAACCGATCATCCTCAGATTGTAGCCGTGACTGAAATCATTCAGCGAGTCAGACCTGATATCTTGTTGCTCAATGAGTTTGACTATGACGCTAATGGTACTGCGATTGACTTGCTTCAATCGAATTACCTTGCCGTCGGTCAAAATGGTCAGCAGCCTATTGAATATCCTTACGTATTTATCGCTGAGTCTAACACCGGTATACCGTCAGGATTTGATTTTGACAACGACGGTAAAACGAATGGTCCCGGCGATGCTTACGGGTTTGGTTTTTTTCCAGGCCAGTATGGCATGGTTGTATTATCTCGTTATCCAATTGACCGTTATCGCGCGAGAACTTTCCAACATTTTTTGTGGAAAGATATGCCTGGGGCATTATTACCTGATGATCCGACAACCGACGAGCCTTATGATTACTACAGTCAGCAAGAATTGTCCCAGTTTCGTTTATCCAGCAAAAGCCACTGGGACATTCCGGTATTTGTGAACGGAAAGAGACTACATCTGCTGGCGGCCCACCCAACACCACCGGTATTTGACGGTGTAGAAGATAGAAATGGACGGCGGAATCACGATGAAATTCGATTTTGGGCTGATTATGTCGGAGGATACCGAAAGTCCTATTATATTTATGACGATAATGGTCGAAGAGGCGGTTTGCCCAGTCGCAGTGCATTCGTGATTTTAGGTGATTACAACGCTGACCCCAATGATGGCGATAGCACTCAAAATGCAATATCCCAGTTATTGACCCATCCCGCAATTGACAACAGTCTTTCACTCGGAAGTTTCGGTGGTATGGAAGATAGTGCCAAAGAAGCGCAAGCTAATAGCCAGCACACAGGAAAATCTGTTTTAGACACCGGGGACTTTAACCCTGCCGGGCCAGGTAATCTCAGGGTTGATTATGTACTGCCTTCAAAGCGTAAAAATGATGTTGAGTGCGGCGGTGTTTTTTGGCCGACAGAAAAGGACGATACACGCTATCTCGTCGGTGATGGTTTTCCGGTTATTTCATCTGACCACCGTCTTGTGTGGATTGATTTAAAACTTAACAACAGTTGGAAATAGTGCAGACTAATTAGTTTCATTCAGGTCCGATATCTGGTGTATAAGCATGCTGCTTAGCGTAATTGACAGGCCAACGTGAAAAAGTTCCCTTTATTTTCTCAGCGAGATTGCGTAAGTTACTGGCCACGCAATAGAACTTGAGAATAATTATGAAAAATAAATGGTTGTTGGTGCTCGTTTTTGTCAGTTTTCAGAGCGCATGGGCGAGTGTTAACGAAGATCCTTTTATTTGGCTGGAGGATATCGAAAGCAAAAAATCAATGGATTGGGTCAAGGGCCAAAACAAAATCTCAGAAAGCGAGTTGCGAAGTCAGCCGATTTACCAGGAGATTCATGACAAAGCTTTAGAAATCCTGAACTCGAAAGACAAAATTCGCTACGTCAACATTCGAGGTGATAAAGTCTACAATTTCTGGCGAGACGAAAAGAATATTAGAGGGCTTTATCGCGAGGCAAACTTGCAGGACTATCTGGCCAACAAACCACAATGGGAAACGGTTTTTGATCTCGACAAAATCAGTGAAGCGGAGGGGGAGAACTGGGTTTACTCTGGCATGAACTGTCTATACCCGGATTATGAGTTATGTTTAATGTCTTTGTCTCGTGGTGGTGCTGATGCAACGGTAGTCCGAGAATTTAATATCAAAACCAGGAAGTTTGTTGAAAATGGTTTTTACTTACCTGAAGCAAAATCTGCAACGGCCTGGAAAGATGCTAACACACTTTACGTTGGAACAGATTTTGGCGAAGGCAGTTTAACCAGTTCTGGTTACCCGAGAATTTCAAAATTGTGGAAGCGGGGAACACCGTTGACAGAGGCCAAAGTTGTTTATGAGGCTAGTACTGAGTCAGTGTCAGCAGGTGTTTATCGAAGCTTCAGAGCAAGTGGCAAACAGGATTTTATTTATGACGCCACCTCTTTTTACACGACCGAGTTTTATCTTCTAAATGGTAATAAAAAAACTAAGATTATCAAGCAAGACGATGCACAAATAGTGGGTATTTATAATAAAAATATTTTTGTCGAGCTTAAGTCCGACTGGAAATATCAAGGCAAAGAGTTTAAACAGGGAACAGTAATTTATTCGCCTATGGCATCAGTTAAGAAAGGTCGGCCTGATTATCGTGTTTTTGTTGAACCTTCTGATACTAAAATAATCGACTGGATTCAGTTTTCTAAAAATTATGTCTGGGTCTCCTGGATGGATAATGTTGGTTCGGTGATTGAAAGAATGGAAGTTTCTAGCGACGGAAAATGGAAGACGTTAAGAGTACCCATGGATACAAAAGGGCAAGTTAGTTTGTCCGGCTTGCAAGAAGATAGTGATTCATTTTTTGTCACCTATGAGAATTTCACCCAGCCGGATACGCTTTACTATATGGAAGGCATGACCCTTAAGCTAACCGAATTACAAAAGTTACCTGCCTGGTTTGACGCGAAAACCATTCAAGTTGAACAACACTTTGCTGACTCTAAAGATGGCACCAAGGTTCCTTATTTTGTGGTGATGAAAAAAGGAACCAGGCTCAATGGAAAGAATCCGACATTACTGTATGGTTACGGCGGGTTTGAAGTTTCAATGCGGCCTTATTATTCTGCACTGACTGGTAGCACCTGGCTAGCCAGAGGCGGGGTGTATGTGCTTGCTAATATCCGTGGTGGCGGTGAGTTTGGTCCTCGTTGGCACCAGGCAGCTTTAAAAGAGAAACGTAGTAAAGCTTACGAAGATTTTGAAGCTATTGCCAAAGATTTATTTGCGCGAAAAATAACATCTTCAAAACATCTCGGTGCGCAGGGCGGTAGTAATGGTGGTTTGTTAGTTGGAAATATGATCACTCGAAGCCCTGAACTATTTAATGCCATCGTTTGCCAGGTACCATTACTCGATATGAAACGTTATAACAAACTTTTAGCCGGCGCCAGCTGGATGGCAGAGTATGGAGATCCTGATAATCCAAAAGAATGGGATTATATTAAAGCGTTTTCTCCTTACCATAATCTTGATGAGAATAGATCATATCCACGAGTTTTCTTTACGACTTCAACCAGGGATGATCGAGTTCACCCGGGGCATGCGCGCAAAATGGTCGCAAGAATGAAAAATATGGGACATGATGTGCTTTATTATGAAAATATTGAAGGCGGTCACGGTGGTGCCTCAGATAATAATCAAGAAGCCCATTTATATGCTATGATCTACGCTTACTTATTTATGCAACTTAAATAATCTAGTGAATCGGGTTGGATAAATAATCTTCTATGACGAGCATCTGAGTCATCAGATGCTTCAATTGTTTATCAAGCGCTTAATTTCTCGCCGCAAATTATTGACTTTGACTCGGTGAAGATCACTGTTGTGAAGTTGAATTTTGTGCTGTCAGCGAGCGAATCGATAATACAATTTCAAATACACGGGAATAGCTGATGTCTAAATTTTTCTACGATAACAACATCGATAAAAACTCAAAGGGCGAAAGAATTGCTGGTAAAAACAAGCGTTCTGCCAAGCTTGGTACTGCCGAGCACCCATTAACGCTGGTGGTCTCATCGGAAAAACGTAAGGCAGAAGTTATTAGGATTGTCGAAGAAAATAAGCTATTTGCCGACATCGAAGTTAACTCGGAGGCTGCCGAAAATATAGTGGAATTAGAGGGCGTATTGAACAAACCAAAAACAATGGTATTTGAGAAAACGCCTAAGCGAAATGAACCTTGTTCCTGTGGTAGTGGGAAGAAATATAAGAAATGCTGTGGCGCCTAGATACCGCCAATTTTCAAAAGAACATCTGCTTCGGCCGAATAGTCTCCAAATTTATCGTTCAGCTAAAAGTCTCAGGCACTAATGCTTGTGTGCCTAAGAGTAATAGTTTCTGAGAATAATCGTGTCTGAGAATAATCGTGTCTGAGATTAGCGACACGAAATGCGCTACTCAGAGATTAACCAGCTGTTGGCTCGAAAGTCTCACAGGGAATATGATTCTCCACGGTAAAAGATGCCACTTCACGCAGTTTTTGTTGGACATCTGCGCTGACATTTATTGATTGAATAAATGGTAGTTCGGCGGCGGATTGCTCGGTGATAACCTGATAAAAAACATAAGCCGTGAGCAAAGCGCCTGTCAGATTTGAATGATTTCCGTCAGGTGCATGTAAATTTAGCATTGGATAACGAGCGATTGATTCTTCCCAGGCTAAGCCGATGGGGGCAACGCAGGCTGGTTCGCGCGATGCTATTTCAAGATGAAGGTTGTGCACTCTCAGCCCTTCTTCTGTGTTGCCTCTACGCGGCCATTCAGGAAACATAACGGGCACTGCGTTTTGATTTTTAACGCGACGGATCCATTCTTCTGATGCGTCCGTGGGATACCAGTAGAGGCCGGTAGTGGAATACTTTTGCGCCTGCAAAATCACGTGAGTCCAGGCGCGACCAGTGAGCATTTGCTGAGTTGTTTCATCGTGTAGCTTGTCCACCAGAAATCCCCATCCCGGTGCCAACATAGTATTGGCTGTTTTGTCTGGTTGGCCTGCTTCAATCAGTATCGCTACAAGATTGGGTAAGCCATTGGCCGCGCTATGGCTGTTGCCGATAAAGAGGACTTCATAATCTCCGATGGGCACGCCGGCTAAAGGATCGGTTGTGGTTCCTGAATCATTAGTGTTACTACCGCCGCAAGCTGAAATTAACAACAAAATGTAGATGAAGGCTAAACTTTTATTCATGGCGATTTTCTCTCGGCTGTCATGATTTTCATGATGGGTTTAAGTTGAGTTAAATTGCGTTCATTCATTTCGCTTTTGGAGGCGATAAACAAAGGTTCCTCCCGCGAGTTGTCCTGCGCCGTTTTTTATGACTTTTTCAAAAGCTGTGCCGTCATTGGTGACACGAAACACAGCATTTGCGTTATTCACCAGGAGGTGAGTGTCGCCATCTTGTTTCATTCCAGTCGGGCCGCCGACCTTAGCCAGGGTTCGTTTGAAATTCCCGCTGGTATAATCGAAAACCAGAATCCCATTGCTTCTTTCTGCAGTGACAGTGATTTCCCGGTCCTTCAATAGAATCGTTCGGGGAGCGTCGAGTCCGCCGGTGCCTGCAGCAACAACTTCGCTTACCGCCTTTGATTGCAGGTTTATCTTGATGATGTTGTCGCTATCGTATCCCGGTAACAGAAGATGTCCGTCGTTGGTGATCAGCATGCCGGCGTCAATGCCTTTAATACGGCCATTATTGGCGGGTAAAATCTCCTCGGTTATTTGCCAGGATTGAGTATTGATTTTGACCACGGAATTGAGACTGTAACTGGCTGCGTACATAAAACCCTGGCTATCGATGACGGCGCCGACTGGGTCGGTAATGAAGTTGTTTTCGATTACACTCGTAGCTGGGTCATCGCCCAAAACCACTGTACCTTTCGACAAGGTATCGCGATCAAACTTTAACAATCGGCCATTTTTTTCGCTGATAATCAGTACATCGCCATCTGGCGCTTCTAGAATGCCGAGGGGTCCATCAATCAGGTTTTGGCTATCTAAATCTCGAATAAACTCACCACTGCAACCGTCATAAATTTTGACATTGTTTCTGGTCCAACTGCTGACCAATATAAGTGAAGAACAATGAGCATCACCTAAATTGGAAGCCACATCTCGCTCTGGAACCGGCGCTGGTTGAAGTGCAGAAGGGCGCTCCAGCGCATTCAGATTTTGGACCAGGTAACCGGCAAATTGAGTGAGAAGAATCACTAAAATGATTGCCTTCAAGGCTACTCGAAGCTGAGTCATTCAGATTATCCTTGTTATTGATGAAATGTTGGCTCACGATAATTTAAGCGAGTGTAATAGACCTCCGAATTACCTCTTTTTTATATCCACAAAACCTCCTTTTGGAGTTATTTGGGTATATAATGACGCTAACTGATTGTTTTTAAGCACTATTTAAATATGACGCAAACATTCGCTCCGCCACTCGAAAAACCTTGTCAATTTGGTGAATGGTCGTTCGATCCTGTCGATGGGCAGTTAAGATCAAAGCGAAAAGCACACCGATTACAACCCCGGTTAGCGAAATTACTGTCAATATTTGTGGCTAATGTCCACGTTCTTTTATCAAGAGAAACGCTGATCGAGATTTTGTGGCAGGATAAAACGGTTAACGAAGATGCTTTGTCGAGATGCGTAGCTGAGTTGAGATCGACATTAGGAGATGATCGACTGTCACCGGTTTATATCGAAACTGTGCCGAAAAAAGGTTATCGATTTATTCATCCATTGAACACCAGTGCGACCCAAAAAATGAGCGTGGGTTTGACTATTTTGGCGCTAGTGTTACTCGGCTCGTTTTCATTGAGCCAATTCTCAAATCAAAGTTTCAATTCGAATGAATTAGCTGAAGGACTAAAAAGTGATTTAATTTCTGCAAGACGCTTAACCGCAGATTCAATTTTTGAGCACCAGCCTGAAATATCGAATCACGGTGATAAAGTTGCCTTTTCTGTCATTGAAGATAAGGAATTAACAGTCAGAGTCGTCAGTGTCGGCGGTGAATTGCTGCATGAAATAAAGGAGCCTGATTATTATTTATATTCACCGACTTTTTCACCGGATGACCAATCGTTGCTGATTGCTGCAGTGGAGCAACAGAATTGTCTGATTTTTCGTTATCGGTTGGCATCGATGCAAAGAGAGACGCTCGGAGAATGTTTAGTGCCTAATTCGTCGGGTATTTTTAGCTGGTCTCCAGATGGCGAAAGCTTTAGTTATGTTGCGCCGAGCAGAGCGCCCGATGATTTATCTTTATCTGATAGCTCATCTGAAAATCAGGAGAAGTTGGAAGCATCAAAAAATATATCCCGCGCCGCTATCTGGACTTATCACCTCAAAACCGAGCAGCGTTCACAACTTACTCAGCCAACAGGATTAGAAATTTTTGATACCCGCCCCCGGTACTCTTCCGATGGAAAAACGCTAGCTTTTACACGGGGAACCAAGTCAGCCCGTCACTTGTATACGATTGATATCGGCAAGCCAAATCAAACCAATCAACTGACCGATACACATGCTTTTATAGCGGGATTCAGTTGGTTGGAAAATAATCGCAGCTTACTATTCGATAGTGACGAGTTGGGTGACAGGAAACTTTGGCTGCTAGACGTTCAAAGTAAACAAAAACAAATATTAGGTGCAAGAGATGCTCAGTTTCCATCGGTAGCTAAAAAGCGTAGCTTGTTAGCATTTCATGAAGTGAGATACAGCGCGAATATCTGGTCTGTTGATTTAACAGATGATAGTCAAGCACCAAAAAAAATTATTGAATCAACTAAGTATGATAATTTTCCTGCTTTTTCGCCAGACGGGCAACAAATTGCTTTTACCACTAACCGACATGGAAACTCTGAAGTTTGGTTATATTCGGCCGCCACTCAGCAACAATCTAAACTAGTAGCAACTCCCGGACTGAATATGTTTATGCCGAACTGGTCTTCTGATGGTGAGCAACTGTTAGTGAGTAGCCGAGGCGCAGAGGGATATCGCTGTTATCAAGTGTCAGTAAAAAATGGAAAAGCTCAGCCGATCAAGTTAATAAAACAAGCCCACTATGCCTGTTTATTTTCCGAAGAAGGGGATATTTTTGCGGTATCAAAAGTGCCTGATGAAATATCACAGTTGCTGAAATTAAATACTGATGGAACTTTGGAAATATTAACTGAGGAAGGGGCTCGCCGCATTCAGATTACAAATTCAGGCACGCTAATCTACTCGATACCAAATAAAGATGGCCTTTATTCTGTGGACTTGGCAGGGCAAAACAGGCAAACGATTTTGCCAGGTTTTAATCATTCTTTAGACGATCACTGGACAGTTCAAGGGAACTATCTTTACTATCCAAAGATTGAAGGGCAGCGGGCAATTTGGCGCTATGATCTGACAACAGGAAAAGAAAAAATAGTGACGACCGAGCTTCCGTCTGCAATTGGTTTAACGATGAGCGTTAACCCGCAGCAGACAAAGCTGGTGTTAAGTCGTACTGATAGTCGCCAGTCAGATATTTATTTGTCGAAGTTAAACTCATTGTTAGATGAATAGATACCAGGGTGGAGAATTGTTGGCTGGGTAGAGCTTGATAGCCACTTTAGTTTGGTCATTAAAAACGTAAAGCGGCAGTGTTCATTTCATGTGACAACAAATCGGTGATAGAAGGAAATACAATGCAAAAATTCGATTTATTAGCAACATTTCGTTTTCAACCAATCATCAAGCTTGTGCTGTTTTGTACAACGATGCTAACCACAACTGTGCAAAGCGAAACCCCGAACCCTGCGCAATCGATGGCTGAATTTTGCAAAGACTTGCCCAGGCCAGAGTATGCAAAACTCAACCGGTTAAAACATGATGATGACTGGTTTGAACTTTACCTGGTTGCGCCTGGCGTTACAGCCATTTATGAGCCTCATCAATGGCAAGAAGTCATTTCCTACTTAATTGAAGGAGAGAAAAAAGCGTTATTATTTGATACGGGAAATGGACTTGGAAATATTGCCGCAGTTGTCAAAAAAATAACTGACAAGCCGATTTCTGTTTTGAATTCTCATACACATTATGATCACGTCGGTGGGAATTATGCGTTTGATAATGTTTTTGGAATGGATACGGATTTCGCCCGCCAAAGACAATCTGGTCATGCTAATCGGGATATTGCAATTGAAGCTTCGCAGGAAGCATTGTGTCGTCCATTACCAGAAGGGGTAACTAAGAACAATCATGTTGGCAGGCCTTTTAAGATCACACAATTTATTAAAGATGGTTTCATTTTTGACCTGGGAAATCGAAAGTTAGAAGTGATACATATTCCTGGCCACACGCCTGATGCCGTTGCGTTAATTGACCGCGATGCGGGCTTGATGTGGACCGGCGACAGCTATTATTCCGGACCAATTTGGCTATTTGCACCGGAAACTGATCTTGAAGCTTATGCCGAGTCACTCGCCCGATTAATAAAGGAAGTTCCTAATTTGAAAGCTTTGCTGCCAGCGCATAATACCCCCTGGGTATCGCCTGAAGTATTGCGGCGAGTAAAACGAGGGTTTCACACCATGTTAACAGGTGGTGCTAAACTGATTTCAAAAGGTGAGGGAATGGTAGAGTATAAAATCCCAGGCGAAAAGCAATTCTCCTTTTTAATGCGAGATGAAAAACTTCCTTATAAAAAGCTAAAATAGCATTTCCACAGACAGTCACCTTTCCACAGACAGTCACCTTTCCACAGACAGTCACATTTCCGCAGACAGTCACATTTCCGCAGACAGTCACATTTCCGCAGACAGTCACATTTCCGCAGACAGTCACATTTCCGCAGACAGTCACATTTCCGCAGACAGTCACATTTCCGCAGACAGTCACATTTCCG
>NZ_ML660164.1:247500-590436 GCF_007004725.1 Aliikangiella coralliicola
TCACATTTCCGCAGACAGTCACATTTCCGCAGACAGTCACATTTCCGCAGACAGTCACATTTCCGCAGACAGTCACATTTCCGCAGACAGTCACATTTCCGCAGACAGTCACATTTCCGCAGACAGTCACATTTCCGCAGACAGTTACATTTCCGCAGACAGTTACATTTCCACGGACAGTTACATTTCCACGGACAATAAACATAACACCGGAAAATTTTCTCTATTTCAATTATTTAGAGATATTTTGATTACTTATTAATCAATATGTACTAGTATCGATTTAACTGGTTGAAGGTCGTACCAGTAATAAGAATACAAAACAAAAATAGAGGACCTGATAATGACTAAGCAATTTTTCCAGATAGCTGTATTTCTAGTACTTTCTCTCTCCTTACTGCCAACTGCTTCGGCTAACATTTGCCTGGAAGTTCCGCTACCGCGTTCCAGTGAATATGATTATGAAGATAATATTTTGGTTGATTCTTACGATGGTATTCAAATCGCTGCTAATCTATTCACGCCCAAAAGAGAGGCTCCTGCGGCTGGTTTCCCGGTAATTATTTTCGTTAATAGCTGGGTTCTAGATGAACATGAATATCTCATTCAAGCGGCGCAGTTTGCTAAAAAGGGGTACCTGGTTTTTAGTTATAGTGCCCGCGGTTGGGGATGTTCGGGTGGTGAAGTCAATGTTGTTGGCGATAAGGACATGCTGGATATTTCTGCCATAATTGACTGGTTGTTAGCCAACACTCAGGCAGATTCAGGCAATATCGGTATTAGCGGCATTTCGTATGGCTCAGGTATCAGTTTAATGGGACTTGCCAAAGAACCAAGGCTTAAAACTGCAGTGGCCATGAGCACTTGGGGGTCGTTAACAAAGTCGCTTTATCAACACGAAACGCCCCGTTTGTTTTGGGGGTTTTTACTGGTATCCAGCGGTTTCATAACTGGCACTTTAGACCCGGTTATCGCGCAAAATTACTTTAACCTGATCCTCAATCAAAATATCCCGGAAACTATTGAATGGGCCGAAGCACGTTCAGTAAGTAACTTTGTCCATTTGATTAATGAAAGAAATGCGCCAGTCTACCTGGCGAACAATTTTGGTGATAACTTATTTCAGCCGAATAATTTATTAAATTTTTACGAACGGTTGAATGTACCCAAACGGCTCGATCTCAATCAGGGAACCCACGCCAGTGGTGAAGGCTTTGGACTTGTGGGATTAGATAATTACACATGGAATAATACCCATCGATGGTTTGATTATTGGCTTAAGGGAATAGACACCCAAATCATGCAAGATAAACCCGTCACTATGGCTGTTGACTTATCTGATCAGAGAGATGAGTTTAGTAATTGGCCCATCGATGAAAGCGTCAATAAAACTCTTTATCTAAAACCTCGTGGATTATTTTCAAATGGCGAATTACTACAGTCACCTTATCATCCATGGTGGACTCGAACTAACACCATTATCAGCGGGTTGGATACTGTCGCGACAACTGGCATTCCAGCATTGTCGGCAATACTTGATGGTCATTTAAAAATACCGGTAAAAACTCCCTTGTCTCTGGTCAGTCGTGTTAACGGAATTGTTTTTAAATCACAATCTTTAACCAAAAAAATGAAAATCAGAGGTATTCCTAAAATCAAACTTCATGTCAAACCCTCATCTTCGAAATTACAACTAAATGCTTATCTTTACGATGTTCCGCCCAGCGGCGTCGGCACGCTAATAACTCATGGCCCGGTTACTTTGCATAGCGCTCAGGCTGGTAAAGTGGTTCAGTTAGATTGGGAATTCGTGGCAACGGCTTACGATGTTCCGGCGGGACATAAGATTGGAATCGCTTTGGATACTTTTGATTTATTATATGGCGTTCCAACGATATTACCTTACTCAGTGGCGTTTAAGTTTAACAGTGATCTAAGTTCCAAATTAGTTTTACCACTGGTGGATTAATCGAGAAATCATGAATCATTAATGCGATGATAGTTCGCAATAAAAAGGAGCTTAAGCGCTCCTTTTTTCTAAAATTGCGTATTACCGCTTCGCATTTTTCTCTGTTTTTTCCGGCATGAGTGATTTGACGTGGAGTCGCTCAAATTCTTGACGGAAACCATCGATATTAAATTCCCTTTTTAGCGCTTCAATGCGTTGTTCGTAAGTCGCAATATTATATTTTTCCTTGAGCGCTTCTAGCTCTGTATAAATGGGAGTCGTTCCAGTATTTCCCCAGTTAGTGTTTGGGGTCGCAATTTGTGGCTCGTGCAATACAGTGGTTTTTAAGTAGCAGGGCACTTCGGCAATTTGTGAGTCGCCCGCGGAAGTGTGCATACTTTTTTTAGTGCTAAGTCGACTATTGCAAATGCTCATTGTTGCGCCGGTGACGACAGAGCCGTGAGTGCCGGAATGACCCGTGATACCTGAGCCGCTATAAGTGACTGAACCAATGTAGAGATCAAACGGATTACCCCAATCGGGTTCATCCGCTGACATGACGGAAAAAGAAGCTGCTAACAGCGATGATGTGATTAGCAGATTGCCGATCTTGTTTTTCATACATACTCCAATAATCTAAATGTCGAAATTGATTGTTCCCAGTAAACAAGTTGATTGAGAACATTTTCAGTGCAAACCAATGCCACCAAAGTGGCTGTTCACAAGTGCATTTAGTTTGAACCTGTGAGTCCATCAGATCGATTGATTAATAGGGCAAGGCAGGGAATTGCTGGGAAAAAATGGGTAAAAAGTAATTTTATCCGTTTGAAATAAAAGGTTTTTTTGGAAGTTCTGAAAGATTTTTATTTGCTAACTTTCCATGTTGGAAAATTAAAGCTTTCCATATTGGAAAGTGTTTGTTATGATACTTTCCATATTGGAAAGTTAGAGAGTCAATGAGAGGAGAATGTAATGAAAACGACTGATACACTTATTTCTGTTGATGAAGCCAGGGCCGCACTGGAGTCGTTAGAGGATACACACAGAAAAGCGATATTATTTTTCAGGCCGCCGCTTTGGCTAAATTTATTAGCTGCATCGATGTTTGGGATGCTAACTATGTCTTACGCATTGATGAGTCACGATAACAATTGGGTACTGGGATTGGATCTTTCATTGGCTGGTTTTCTTCTTAGTGTTGCATTTATGTTTTATTCGTATCGTTTATTGGGAATTAAAATGAAAATTGTTCCGGCAAGTTTGTCGGGAAAGATTTTTCAGGCGGTGCAAGCTGTTATTTACAGCGCGATAATATTTGGAGCGAGAGAGCTCTATCTTGATGGGATGGCTTGGACACCTTATGTGGCAGCAGTGCTTAACGCAGGCACTTTTGGTTACTTAATACATCATTATCCAACGGGCGAGTTAGTTTCGAAGGAAGGTGTCAAATGAAGGGAGTAGGTTTTGATAATCTTATACACGCACCAAATCGATTACAAATTTGTGCAATATTGGCCGCCAGCGCCGAAATAGAATTTAAGGTGCTACGCAACGAGTTGGATGTTAGTGACTCGGTATTGTCAAAACATATTAAATTACTGGAAGAAGCTGGTTATGTTTTGCTAAACAAACGCGCCGATTTTGGACGTCAACGAACATGGCTTTCTTTATCATCCACAGGGCGGGCTGCGTTTACCGAACATGTCGCTGCGCTTAAACAAATTGTTGGATAAATTTGTTTTGAAGCGCAAGTTTTACCGGTAACTTGGACGATGAATTTCATAACAGGCGCTAAAAAAATGTGCCGATAACTAAAGCGCTTCTCAATGAAGCGTTAACTCAATAAACATGCACTACTAATCATGGCAAAATCACCGAAGTTGACAATCCCTGAGTCTAAGAACGAGTTTCTTACTGAAATTTTATCTAGTTTTAGGAAGCGAAGTAAATCGCTTAAACATAATTCGTGGAGTATCTCTATCGAACGCATATTTGAAGAGTATGAAGATGATAAGGTAGAAAAAATTGAGATTGAAATTAAGCCATCAAACCGTAATGCAATGCTCTGCTTGAGAATATGGCAAGATCGATGGGTTACCGTATCATGTTGGGAAAGAACTAAAGAGGAAAAGTGGGATTATTTTTTTGAAGGGAAGCTTCTTCCTGAAAAATCGGGACGGCCATTTATTGACTCAGTAGAAGATACCATGGCGAAATTTTTTGAAATGCGTGAAAATAAATTGGAAAGATTTAATAAAATTTGGACCCCTTTGTTAGCTAATGGGCTAGAGCTCGTTAAGTAGTGACTCGATAAAATAGTCAATTAAGAGTTAACAAAACACAGGAAGTCGAATTACGTAAAGATGCGCTTGATTCAGTTGCGTTAAGCGATAATAAATGGAAGTGCCAGATTAATTGTCACTCATTAATAGCTACTCACAGAAAGAGTTAAGAGAACTACTAGAAAATATTGGCCGAGATGTTTGGCTTGATGGAATCACTAAGGTTGAGACCTTATTAAATGAGCCGAATAACCGAGGAAAGCTAGAAATATCGGGTGAAAATGTAGAGTTACCTACTAAAGAGTTTAAAAAATTGATCCTTGGAGTTTATGTTTTGGTTATCGTTGTTGTTATAGTATTTACAGGACTGTTGGTAGTCGTAAACGGCTATGGAACGGTTGACAGCGTTGAATTCGAATCTATACCAGCAAGAATTTCGGTTGGATTGATTATTATTTGGCTAGGATATTTGACGTTTCAGCGAAGTTCGCTTAAAGAGAAGTTGAATACACAACGCAAAAAGCGCGCGTCTTAATTGTGCGTTAATATGAATGTTTTCATTGGTAAGGTTATTTTAGAAATGTTCACCGCGAGGAGGAGGTGACGTTCATTTCAATGAACTTCTTCGATAAATTAATCGAGCGATGAGTTGTTTTTTCCGCAACATTTACTGACTAGCATATGCCACCCCCCCAGAGTTAATTTGATTTTTTTTTCTTATCCTGTCGGTCGAGCTTATCGATCTGAGAAAGCTCAACACGATTTCGACCATTTCGCTTTGCGCGATACAAAGCTTGATCAGCTCGCATAATCGCGTGTTCGATTAATTCATCCGGGGCAATTTCAGCCACTCCAATCGATGCTGTGATTTTGATATCGAAATGTTCTCCCAGCAAACTGGAGGTCGATAGTTCCGAACGCAGACGTTCTGCCATTTTTTCTGCCTCCAGCAGATTTGTTCGTGGCGTTACTGCCAAAAACTCTTCGCCTCCATAACGCATCACTATCGCTTCTGTTCTAAATTGTTTTTGCATTAGTTTTGAAAATTCTGTCAGGACCAAGTCACCTACCGGATGGCCATAAGTATCGTTGATGCTTTTAAAGTGGTCGATATCGATCATCGTGATAGTCAGTGTGCTTTTGTACCTCAGTTGTATTTGTTTTTCCTTACGCAAGCACTCCAGTCCAAATCGCCGATTAAACAAATTAGTGAGTTCATCATAATTGGCGTACTTTTCAATTTTTTTTAAATTTTCGTCTAATGCTTCCGCTAAAAACTGCACCTTGAGTCGTTGCGTTAAGCCATCAACAAATTGATGAGTCGCGGTAGTTTGAAAAAAAATCAAGACTGCATCCATTATCACGATTCCTAGTGATAACTTCAGATACATTGCTCCCCCTAGATACAGAAAGTAGGCGAGGGGAAAAGAACTGATACAAATGATGTAACTAACGTAAGCAAAACGAAATGGCATAAAAATTACTGTGGTAATGCATACTATGGCAATCAATATGACGTAGGTATATAACTCGTGAATAAGTTCGTCGGGAATTCTAAACCAATAGACAGTAGTGCTCCAAACAAAACCGGACATACACTGCAAGAATACGACGTTTTGTAAATAACGTGAGAGATTTTTTGGGCGTTTTTTAATGAATCGATGTGTTGACAAGAATACAGCAGTGTCGACCATCAGACTTACAATCCACCAGCCAAATAAGATCGTATTATCGATATCCCCATACTGCAAAAACACCATATAAGTTGATGCAACGGGAGAAGCCATAATAGCGTTTCGCCCCCGTACCATATAGATCTCCAGACGATCTGAAAATATGGCGGACTGCATTAACTCATCATTGATATCAACCCCATACTTTGTTACATCAATTTTTTCCACTGCTTTATTTTGCCTGTTCCTGGTCGAGCATTTTTATTTCCGTTGACTGCCATTTCCTCGTAAACCGTTTTTGATTTTTAGTTCAGCAGCCTAATTAAAATATAGCACAAAATAGATGAATGAGAATGCTTAAAGTTACAAGCGTTAAGCTATTTCAATGAATAGGAGTTTCTTTATTTATTGGTTACTTTCAACTAGTTTTCTCAACGATGTGTTGACCTGAATCTGATTTTTAACTGTTGCAAATACCACATCTGTTTGAGTAGAGCCATATTGGGTCAAGCCATCGACGAATTGGCGCAAGTGGGGCATATCTTTGGCGACAACCTGAATTAACACCAATTCTGCCCCTGTTAATACATGGCACTCGCAGACTTCAGGTTTTTCGACAATAGCACTAACAATTTCTCGATGATGTGATGAGGATGCGTTTAATCTGACGAAAGCTTTGATTCCAAATCCTAGTTTTTCGGTGTTGATATCCGCGCTGATTTCATTAATAACACCGCAGTCGTAAAGTCGTTCAACTCTTTCTGTTATGTTGCTGCGAGAGCGCTCCAGTTGTTTTGCCAGCTCTGATATTGTGATTCGTCCATCATGTTGAAGGAGTTCTAAAATTTTCCAATCTAGGCCAGTAAGAGGTGGTTGTGGCATTTTGTTTCCAATACATTGATTTTAATAAGCAATCTGTATGTAAATAGTGAAATAATGGCTCAAGTTAATCTGGTAGAGAGCGTTATTGGCATCATATTATGAATGTCTATTTATATTCAATGAATTCGCACCAGATTCAACATCGCCCTCAACTTTATTTAGTCTGTGGATTATTGCTGGTTGATGTCTTATTTTTATATTAATGATCAAAAAGGAGCTAAAAATGAAAGTTGTTAAATTAATATTTGCCATCAAATGTTTGGTTTTGCCTGTCTGTTTGTCGGGTTTTGCTGGCCAAGCTCATGCTTTTAGCAATGCTGATAAGCCAGTACATTCTGTCGAGGCCACGCATTTAGCCAAGGCGAAACCACAATCACAACTAGGCTTATTTGAACCATTACTCGGAAATTGGCGAATTGAGGATTTTCAACTCGATGCGAAAGGTCAGTGGCAACCGGCCGGTGGCGCTGACTGGAATTTTTACTCAATTTTAAATGGAGCTGCAATTCAAGATGACTGGATAGCGCCGTCTTTAAGTAAAGCTGCACCGAAACAAGGGAGACAGTTTGGTACCAATATCCGAATTTATAATCCGGCTAAAAAGCAGTGGGAAATGGCATGGATGTCAAATAATGGTAAAAAGGTCGATACCTTTATTGCTAAGGAGAAGGACGGAAAAATTATTATGCAAGGAATCTTTGGCGGCAAAAATACCAAGATCACTTTCTATGATATTTCTGAGAAAACGTTTTTATGGAAAATGGAACAAGAAAATACTGCAGATAACAAGACTAAGAACTGGAAAGTAGTTTATAAAATTAAAGGGACCAAAAAAAGACACTAAAGTAAGAAAGGTACGATATAGTTAACTTAACTTCAAACATCAATTTTTATCATTTGATAATGATAAAAATTGATGCGTTATCAGTCGAAATTATTCCGAACTCAACTTAGTTGTTTTTCACTTTATTTTTCTTACGTGGAGGATTGTGCGCAAACTCTAATCGGTTACCGCTCGGCTCTCTAAGCATCATATGTTTGGTTGGTCCACCATAGGCTAACTCAGGCGCAAACTCGATAACTACTCCGTCCACTTTTTTTACTCGCTCATAAATCCGATCTAGTGTTTTAAAGTCAGGCACACTGATTGCCAGATGGTGTAAACCAACGTTATTTTTACGGTTGAACTTTATCGCAGTAGCTGGCGACTTTATTTGCCAAAGCGTCAGGAATATTTTCCCGTCAGTCACAAAATTAGCAGGATAGTCCTTATCTCCACCGGTTAGTCGCCAACCCAGCGTATCAACAAAAAATGAGGTAGATTTATCCAGGTGAGTCACCGATAAGCCAACATGATTAAAACCTGATGTCAGTGGTTTTTCTAGCTTCTTTGGATCTGCATGTAGATTGGGGAAGTATAAAAAGCTGAGAATTAGCAGGCTAAATATTGAACTGATTGGTTTATTCATTCGTTTTCTCTTTGGCTTATAAGATTGGATGGATAGGGCGTGTTTATCTTTCATTCTTTGAGATTGCCGAGGTCATTTTTTTGTTCAGCGAGGCGAAAGATGAACCATGTAGTCATCCTACAGGTTCAGCTTTTAACGCGGCTGGGCGAAAAAATGGCCCGGCCCTTCGGGTTGTGACTAAAATTTCGCCACTCTGCGTCGTTTGTCGCTCATTTAGAATAACTAAACCACGCTTCGCACTTCTTGATTGGCAAAATTTTAGCCGCAACAATCTCAAAGAATGAAAGATAAACACGCCCTAAGCCGCTTAGACGAAAATGTTCCGTTAATGTTACATAGGGATCCGTTAATTCAATATTAATTTCATCAAGGACTCACAATGGTACTTTTTCAACGGGGTAATTTTTGTTATAAGTAGGCTAGACCCTCAATCTTAAATAACAAATAGAAGAATCAAAATGACTATTAAATTGTTATGTGGACTGGCATTAGCCGGACTGTCCATATTTGCTAAAGGCTATACCGCTAAAAGCCAGGCACCAGTAGAATATACGCCGGGAATGGACGTACTGCTTTATGAAATTAGCAGCGAAAATCAAAATAAGCTCAAGTTAGTTGATAACATCAGTAATGTCGATGGCTATGACAATCAGCCGAGTTTTACACCAGATAATAAAAGCGTGTTATACGTTTCGGCACGAAAGGACAATCAGACCGACATATACGAGTTCCAAATTCAGTCCAAAAATACCAAACAGTTAACCCATACGCCTGAATCTGAATATTCGCCAATGATGGAGAAGGGCAACAAACAGTTTACAGCGGTCAGGGAAGGGGGCGAGCCATACCAATCGGTTCATCGTTACTCTTATCCTGCAAAAGGTAAGAAAAATACTCAGTCGAAATGGGCGGTCAAATCACATACGCCAATTGGCTATTACGCATTCAATCAAGATGGTATTGCCGCTGGTTGGGCGCGCTGGGCAAATTCCATTTACATTTTTACACCAAATTCAGCCCAGGCAATATTTGCAATTGGTCATGCACTACCGTCTAAGCCGCTGTTAATTCCAAACTCCAAACAATTTAGCTTCGTTCATCGCCAGGCAAATGACGAGCTATGGATCAAATCACTCGACCCTGTCAGCCGTGCTGTTACGCCAATAGCGCCGGTACTTGATAACAATATAGATTATGCCTGGACACCCGATAATCGAATTATCTCAGGTAAAGGCAGTCAACTGTTTATCTGGAGCCAAGCTGAACAAAGCTGGCATCTTTGGGCTGATTTGAGTGATAGCAATATTGCGGATGTTTCTCGGTTGGCGGTTAGCAGTGACTTTAAATATATTGCCGTGGTAGCGAAAATTCCG
The DNA here is from genome assembly GCF_007004725.1 of Aliikangiella coralliicola. Classification (GTDB taxonomy): domain Bacteria; phylum Pseudomonadota; class Gammaproteobacteria; order Enterobacterales; family Kangiellaceae; genus Aliikangiella; species Aliikangiella coralliicola. Next base: position 257,128 of record NZ_ML660164.1, read on the forward strand.
AAGTAGCAACCAGGCACAGGGAACTAAAGATGTTTTAAGAGCTTCTACAAGTTGGCGCAGCTATGCTCGAAGACTTGGCAAACACTATCACAGAAATTTCACATTAACCGGATTAAATTATTTAGCATTTTTTATAGCGAATAGGGCTAGTTTATTTAGCCTGATTTTGCGAATGACAACAGAAGGAGTAGTAGTTAAAAATGCGTATATTAGTGGTAGACGATAACAGGGATATTGGTGCTTCAATTATCGATTATCTCGAATTTAACGGCCATTCAGCGGACTTTATTGCCAATGGTTCGGCCATGCTGCAGTTGGTGAAAAATAATACTTACGACCTAATTATTCTGGATGTGATGATGCCTGGTATTTCTGGTTTTGAAGCCTGTCAGCGCCTCCGTGAGAACTGTTCAGGTATACCGGTTATATTTTTGACGGCGCGAGACACATTGGATGATAAGCTTAAGGGGTTTGACGCAGGCGCCGACGATTACCTGGTGAAACCATTCGATATGAAAGAGCTATTGGCGCGAGTTAATGCACTGGGTGCGCGGGGTGAAAGACGTGATACCGGTAAGTTGTCCTGCGCCGATGTTCATATTGATCTGCAGCAGCACAAAGTCACTCGTGCAGGTGTTCCAATAGGCCTCAATCCAATTCAGTTCAAACTGCTTGAGTTACTGGTAAAGAACTATCCTGACGTTGTAACAAAAAATACGCTGGAGTATGAAGTCTGGGGCGAAGAGATCCCTGATAGTGATGTATTACGCAGTCAGATTTATCAACTGAGAAGCAAGCTGGACAAGCCTTTCTCCAGATCACTGATTAAAACCGTTCACCGAATTGGTTTTAAAATAGAGTGTGAAAATGACCTTTAGAAAAAATATTACATCGGCGTTTATCAGTTTCTCGATACTTTTGTCGTGCCTCTATGGACTGCTGGTTTGGGGCGCGGCTTACATGACTGAAGATAGCCTTTATGAACACATTTTGGTTAAACAAAAAGATAAGTTCATGGAACGCTACAATCAAGATAAAATGTTTCAACCGCCTCAGTTTGGAATTGTTACCGGCAAAATTCTCTCAATTCCACTAACCATCAATTCAAAAGTTATTTTAAATCAGGTTGTGGAACTTGATGATAAACATCATTTACAAATTGTTCTAGATGAAAAGCGGTGGCTAGTTTTTAGTATGGAAGAGTCGGACGGACCTGTCGATTATGCAGAGCCGTATTTGATAGGACTAATTTTACTGATTGGTAGCTTTGTTATTTTCTGTGGTATTGGCGTTGGGACTGTTGTTGCCAGGCAACTTTCTGAACCCCTTGAAGACCTCGTTCGACAGGTAAAACAGTCCGATCCTTCAAAATATCAAAAAATAACTTCCCATAAAAATGATGATGTTCGAGCCCTGGCGAACGCGTTTAACAGCACTATGCTACGTGTGCAAAAGTTTATCAGAAGGGAAAGTGATTTTACTCAATCTGTGAGTCATGAGCTTCGCAGCCCATTAACCGTTATCAAGGTCAACCTGGCACTTATGCAACAACACCTTTCTGACGCAGAATTGTATCAACGGATGATACTTCGAATGACGCGAGCAACTCGCAATATGGAAAGCCTCACTGAAACCTTTTTATTGTTAGCAAGAGAAGAAAATTTTTCGCAGACATCAACATCGTTTAAACCATCAGGAGTATTCAAGCAGGTTATACGCGCTGAAAATGAGCGGCGAGCTGAAACTCTGCACGAGGAAGAAGCGGATGGTTGTCATCAGGGGGCTCGTCGAAAATTACAACTTGATTGGCGATTTTCAGATGAAAATGCAATGACTTTAAACAGTAACGAAAGTTTATTTGAAATAATCACCAGAAATATTGTTGATAATGCTTTTAAATATGCGAAGTTGAAAGTAAGTGTTATCTTTCGGCCGAATCATCTCATCGTTTATAACCCAATCAGCGGTTCGACTGAGACTGAGATTGGGGCTGGTGTAGGCTTAAAAATCATTCAACGAATATGTGATGCGTTAGGGTGGGAGTTAAAATTGTCATCAACAAATAAATATTTTATTCTGCGAATTAACTTTGGTCACGTAAAATTGATTTGAATTCTTGCTGCGATTGAAGGGACGTTGAGGCATCATTTAAAAACGATAACCTCAACATCAACGAGTAGAATTTGATTCTTGGTTTAGATTATAAAATCTTCATACGAATTTTACTTTCGTTAACCCTCAAACTCAATTTCCACAGCGGCGTATTTTTTTCCATACAGACCAGGGATATTGTTTACTGGGATCATCTCCAATAGTCCACCACTTTGCTCGATAAATAAAGCCGTCTTTCACTACTTTATCACCTCTGGTATAAATTTTATCTGCCAGCCATGGTTTAAAACCACAGTACTGGTCGGGTAAACTAAATACGGCGACCGGTGCAGTAGGCTCATTTCGTTCATTATCGCCAATCATCCAGAGCTGATTGTCGATCACAGACAGGTCGCTAGGCTCACTGATGGGATCTTGCGAAAAGTCGATGACTTGCTCTATTGCGCCTTCTGTTGATAACACTAAAATTTCAGTAAAGGCCGCTGATAAGAGATATAACTTGTTATTGCTATATGCAATTCCCTCTGCGTTATACTCGTTGGCTTCTTCAATGATGTTACCGTTAAAGCTCAATGGAAATTGTTGTTGAACCTGCCAATTTTTATCAAGAACGTACAAGGTATCTTGTTCAAATTCATCAACGCTGTTGTTCACCATGTAAAAATTTTCACTGTCGGGATTATAGGCAATACCGGCGAAGTCCTGATCTGGGCTAATTTCCAAACTAAACTCCGCCGCTTTTTGATAGTCACTGCCGTATTGTTGGTAATGGACAACTTGTTTTGAATCGGATATGGCGTAAAAGCTACTTCCATCGGTGGAAACGACCATTTCTATACAACCCTGGTTACAGACAATGTCCTCAAATTCAAGTTTTACTCTGGCTCGGATTTCACTGAAATCGGCGGTCAGTTCAAAAACTTCTGCCTGATCCGTTGCCACCCACCAGCCACCATCTAAACGTGGGTAAATACCTGACGGCTGTCTTATTTCGTCAGGTAAATCGTGGGTATTGAGCATTGACAATTGGCCTGTATTACTTAGCGGGCCATCGCCGGTATAAGCACTTTTATCTTTAACCTGAATGATGGTTGCGTCGCTGTCAGAGCTTCTGCTAATAAAAGCGGAATACTTGTCAAAAACCTGAATATCAGTGTAATCAGTTTCACCTGCCAACTCTATTTTCCAGGAGCGTTGAGTCGCCAGATCATCTGATGTTGAAAGTTCATACACAAATTGCCCCGGCGCTTCATCGGTTAGTAACCATAGATTTCCATCGTATGAAGATAAGCCATTGATCTGTATTTGTTGGTTATTCTGGGTGAGATTGTGAATCTGTTCGAGTTCGCCAGACCAATTGAGACGAAGCAAATCACCGGCAATTTGATCGAAAGCCCATAATGCCAGGTTTTCGCTATCCCAATGAATTTCAGTTAAATTTCTATTGGGAAAATTAAAGGATTGCTCACTACATCCAGAATCTGCTTTAAAATATATTTGATCATCGCCTTTGACATACCAAACTCCCATAACGCCTGGGCTTATGTCGATACTGTCTACGGCAATAGGCGTTTGACTTTGATAACTTAATTCAGTCGCAGCATTGATGGTGCCATGTCGACCAGATTGTTCGATAACATTGAGTAAGGGAAAATCCAGGTAAATACTGATGGGATCCTCGATTTCAGCTTCTCCATCAGGGTAAAGCACATATTCTGAGATAGGGAAACTTTCTTCCAGTATACCGTTGTTATCTTTGTTGAGATACGCGCTACCGGCATAACTATTTATGCGAGTGTTTTTGCTAAGCTGAGCCTTATTAAAATAGCTACTGTTAAGATAAGTAGGAGATGATTCAAATGCCGACAGATTGATACTAACGGTTGCTGCGGCAAAAGAGGCCAATAAGCTCAAATGGTGAGAAGTTCTTTGCATCATAAATTCCTTTGTTTGTTAAAAGCCTGATGATGATGTCTCACCAAGTGTGGAAAAAACGTCATTAAGAAAGTTCTGGTTTAGTTGATATTTTCGGCGTTTAACTGGAAAGATTGATTAACCATTGCTATGCTGCTGATGGAAACGTCAGCTATTCCAATGATAAAATTTTGGTGAACAACAGGTCTTCAAAAAGCCAGGGATATTGAGCATGAAAACAACAAGAATACTGTTTTTACACGGGGTGCTTTTACTCGGATTGCTAATACCCATGCCAGCTATACAAGCTGCAGAGATTAGTGATAAAAGCTCAACCAACGAAAGCTCGACTAAAGCAAGCTCGACGAAAGAAAGCTCCGCAGAAGCTAGCAATGAAAAAACAGACAGTGAAAAAACTAGCACTGAAAAGTCAGATGATGAAAAGTCTCCCAAAGCGGATGATAAGAAGAGTAAAGATGACAAAAAGAAAAAGTTACCGCTACTGTCTACGTTGTGGTTTGATTACAGCGCAGGCTTTCCGGAAAGCGCGTTAATGTTTGGTGTTTACTATCAGGAAAAAGCTGCAGATCAGGCATTAAACAAAGTCACGGCTAAGCAGTGGAAAGCGGAAAAAATAAAGATGCGCAATGAACAGGATGAAACGGTCTTTGTTCTGCTAACAGGTAAATATAAAACACGACTAGCCGCCGAAGCGGCAAAAGTAAGTTTACGCACAGAGACTGGTGTCCGTTCTAAGCTAGTAAAATCTCCCGAGAGCAAGTAGCTATTATGAACGCAGATTAACTGACAATAGCATAAATAATCGCGGCGTAGATTGAGTACTGTAAGATGTAGTAAAGCTTCCTATTAAATAATTTTATTTTTTTTCCCAGTTTTCTTACATTATAAATGTAAGGGAACACTCTATTTAACAAGCCAACTTTGTCGCCTTCCATGTTCTTCGTCGCAGTTGCTGACAAAATGATTTTGGAGAATAAGGTGTTGACCCAGTCGACCAAAAAGAAATTGACTGGTCTTTTTACATCGATAAAGAGTACTATTCTATTGGAGTCTGACTGGTTGTTCGCATAATGAATAAAGGTTTCGTCGAACATCACGGCTTCGCCATCTTTCCACCAGTATTTTTTTCCATCGACGTCAATATAGCAATCTTCGGAATTTGGGGTTACCAAACCCAGGTGGTATCGAAGGGAGCCCGCATAAGGATCACGGTGTTTTACCAGGGTTGCGCCAGGCGGCAACATGGTAAACATTGCTCCTTTAACGTTAGGCACAGAGTTTAATAATTCGGTTGTTTTGGGACAAAGCTGATTGGCGGAGTTTAGTGATGCGCCATACCATTTTAAATAAAACCGTTTCCAGCCAGTACGAAAAAAAGAGTTAAATCCGAGGTCGTCGTATTTTTCCGAAGACTTCACTTGAGAGGCGTTATTAAGTGCGATTGCTTCGTCACGAATAACCTCCCAGTTTTCCTGAAATACTTTAAGCTCCGGGAATTTCTCTGCGTTGATGTAGGCTGTGTTTTTTATTGATGAAAATGCATAAAACAAGCAATTTATCGGCGCCATGATATTCGAATGATCGGTTATTTTTCGAACCAGTTTTCCATGTTGAACCAAACCGCGATTTTGTACATAAATACCACAAAGAATAAAAATAAATAAAATTGAAAACCCCATTTGTGAAGCTCCATTCGGTTATCTTGTTTAAAGTATTTTTAGTCGGCATGCCAAGTAATCGGGTGCGACTATGTTGTCATCGGCGGGTATTGTAAATATCACCTAAGTGACTTTTTGTGAATTGAAACCGTTTTTAATAACTTACTACAAAGGAGGGACATCGTTATACATTTGGATAATGATTTATACATTTTTTAACAAATCAAAAGTCAGGCTATAAACTGGATATGGTTTCCAGTGGATAAGAGTTAATTCAGTCTGTCAGACAGGGACATTATGGATATGGAGAAAGAAAAATATGGATAACCAGAGTGATATTAGGTGAATTTTTCATATTTTCTCAATGTCATTGATTTTATCCCAAGAGCAGTTCCGTATTATCGAACAGATGTTGACACTTTCATTAGAAAAGGCCGATTTATGAGAGGTTGTGTTAACAAATTATTGACAGGCTCAGTGAAGGGAAGATTTCTATTGTCAATGTTTTGTTAACCGGAAATTGCGTTTTTCTTAGTTTTGGTAAGCTGAATTTTCCAGTGCGCTTGAATTGGCGCGGCTACAGAGATAAGTTAATAGCCATAGTCTTGAAGGAAAAACAATTGAAGACAAAAGATTAGAAAATAAAAATGACAAGCAAAAAACTTCAGAAGTGATGAGTTCAGGGATATTCAGATGTTCGCTTGATTGCAACAGAAACGATAGGAGAATTGAAAATGGATAAAGCCACCTTACAGTTTATGCCAAAAGAAGCAAACAGGAGTATTCGAAAGAAAAACAAGTATCTTCCTTATCTTGCACTCTTTATGTTGATATTTTTTGCTGGTTGTAATTCGGGGAGTGATAGCGATAGTTTTGATTGCCCTTTATTAAACGATGATGTTAGTTGGTTATCATTCGGTGATTACGTTTTTAAAAACTCTGGTAGAGATTCAACGGCACGCAATATTTTGTCCAACTGTGGCTGGCATGTACACAACAATCACAACGGCGGAGTAGGGAACACCTTGCAAATTGCTTCTCCTGGTGAAGAGATTATTCTGGTCTGGGCATTTAATAGTTTTAGAGCATTCAGAGTGAGTGAAGGATGGCGCGGACAAACTGAAAGAGGTATTTCAATCGGAGATGATGTGTTCGATCTTTATCGACTGTATCCTGGCTTTACCACCGATGATGGCTCCGTCCACTGGTTAGATAATGGTGGTGATGTTCGAGTCAGGGTGGAATCTGGACTAGATGGTATTATCACGGAAATAACAGCAGGATTTTATTTCAGGGAATAAGTCGCTTAATCAGTCACTATTGTCAATGACTATTCTGCTAAATTGCCAATGCTATGTGAGTCTGGTTTTGCAAACTGACAATTCAGCCCGATAGTTCAATCTGATACTTCAATCTGATACTTCAATCAGAATAGCCAGGTCGAACTATCATGTTTTAAACATTCAACGGTAGTGCATCACTCCAGCCTTTAGCCATCCCGAGAATTGTTGCTCGATAGTCTACTTTCTTACTTGCCAGGTTTCTCTGAATACAAAACTCGGGATCGGTATTAAAAATTGAATTGGCAAGTTGTCGACCAGCAAGAGTGATACCGGTGGTTTTTGACATTCTGAGCTCGGTGAAATGCTCAAAAAACTGAGGGACTTTATCGGTATTTTGTAGAAGTTTGTATTCTCTGAAAATTTTTGCGAGTTGATAGGAGTCTTCCAGTGCCTGACATGCTCCCTGTCCTGAAGTGGGCAAAGGAGAATGGGCAGCGTCGCCAATAACTATCACGTTATTTTTATGCCAGGCTTTTATTGGGTGATGGTCGTGAACATAAATTTTGTTGATTTGATGTTGTGGCGTTCCATTGATTATCTTTGTAATTGGTTCAGGCCATTGGTGAAATAACGATAAGAGTTCATCGCTATAGGTTTCTGGATTTTTTTCACCAATAGAATCACAAGCGAGGCCACCTGCCCAATAAGCCTTGGTAGCGGAAACTGGAACAACTCCAAAACGTGAACCGACTCCCCAGTAGTCTTTAATTGATAGAGAGGGAAATAACGCTTCCTGGCTTTCAAACACACCAATCCAATTAACAAAATTCTGGAAAACTGGTTTGTTATCCTGGTTAACGTACTGGCGCGCGATTGATTGCATTCGGCCGTCGGCTCCAATAATAAGATCAGGTCGTATTTGCTGACCATTATCAAAGATAACATTCGCTTTTTGGTTTGCGCCGGTTTTAATTGAACGAACTTTGTGGTTATAACGAATGGTAACGCCTGACTTCAGCGCAGACGAAGTTAGAACCTCCATGAGATCTTTACGAAGAATTGAATAGCTTTTATATGCCATCAGTTGATTCAATTCGTTAATATCGAGAGAGCCTAATTGATCACCTTCTGAGGAGTAACGAATCATTTGAGTGGGGATACCAGCAACCGATTCAATTTCATCAAGTAAGCCCAGTTGTTCCAGCACAAACGAAGCATTCGGCCAACAAACAATACCTGCGCCAATTTGCGTCGTGGACTTTCTTCTTTCAAAAACTTCGACTTCAAAACCTTGCTGTTTTAGCGCGATGGCTGTGCTCAGGCCTGCGACACCGCCGCCTAATATTCCGATTTTCAAGGGTGAGTTCCTATTATTGAGATAACGAATGATTGCCAATTCATTATTGCAAAAAAAAGATAATTGATTTCTTGAATTTATCGTTTATAGATAACTGTTTTTTGACTTTATTGTTTGTCACCAGATAGCTGGTAGAAGTTTCGGTAATGTTGCTGATTCCGATAAATTTAATTCGGGAGATGAACTTTAAGTTACAGCTGAATCTCAGCCATCATAAAAATGAAGCAAACCGATGCTGGGTTCTCCAGCTCGCCAATCCCTGATCGTTAACAAAATAAACGATCAGGTTACTCATTCCACGATCACAAAAACACACTTTTTTTTGGGCTTCAACTTTTGAACGACAGAGATACCATACGCCCGTTTTATAAGCGATCCCACGGTTTTTTGTGATGTAGACCCAAAGGTCGGCGATTGCTTGATTGTGAGTAACATAAGCTTTTACATCGGCTTCGCCGATTGAAAAAGTTTGGTAGATTAAAGCCATAAACTTGCCTAAATGGTATTTTGCAGTTATTTTTAATACGAGATCGAATAAAACGCAGGTGCAAGTACGCAAAAGCGTGAACGAAAATCTTTAAATGAGATAGACGCTCTGCACCTTGTTCTTTAACCGAGATAAGCATTCGAAATTTGCAGTTATTTTTAATTCCGAAAATCTTAAATCGAGAATAAACTCATGGATACTCAACCTGAACTACGACAAGGCCGTTATCAAGTTTCGTTAATTGGTATTAATTCGCGCTATGAACCTCCTTTGCAATTCGGTTTGAGCTATCCAGATCGAAATAATCCGTATGCGGATATTGTTACTAGCTGGGGACGCAATTCTCAGTCGCCTCGCCAACAGGAAGAACAGGTTAATGTTCCATTGGCCAAGCGTACTCAAACTTTTCTTAGTTATCAGGTAAGCCCTGAATTGGCTGAACAATTGCGCGGCTTTCGCCTGCAGGGTAACACCGGCAGGCAACAGGGGAGTACCAGTCATCGAATTACCATTAGTACCCATCGCACAACTCATTCTGCTTATAATCATAAGGCTGCACACATGCCCCGCTTGCAACCCAATATTCGTGAACAACAACGAGAATCTATCGTGACGTCGTTTGGCTCACCCGGCGATCCGGTGAATCGCAGGATGATGGTCGCCGGTCGATAGTTCCTTGTTCGGTTTAAGGTTCGCAATTTAGCGACCTGAATAATTGCCATGCCTGTCCCAGTGACCGATAGATCTTTCTGTGTAACCGGTACTGTGTTTATTTTCGTGGAAATGTATCCGGTCAACCGAGCCGGAGCGTCGAGTTCTATGTAGAGAGCCAGAACGAGTGCGGCGCGCGTCACCTGATGGTAATCCTCTGTTCGCCTGCCTGTCTGCGACAGTTTCATACATTCGATTAATGACATCTCCCATTTGGTTTCTCCTTCTTATAAGCGAGTTAGTTTCTCAATTAGGTTAATCTAAAGTTGAAATTATTTCGCTTTGGCACTATTTAAAAGTGCTGACAAAAGCCCCCCGGACTTCCTATTTGATGCTGGTATATTCGGCTTAGGCGGTGCGGCAATCATACTCTTGGCCTTACGTTGGTTTTCTTCCTTAATCATTCTTTGTACGGGGTGAGTACCTTTCGAGTGGCGACTTTGTGCAGCAGCGAGTTTTGCCCGGAAATGGTCAGCCGTATGTGTGCCGAGCTTTTGGACCGCTGCTACTTTGTTCACTTCTGCCTGACTTGCCAAATTAACTTTACTCAACCCGCCTTTTTCGTATCTAACCTTTACTTTATCGACTTTGGTTCCTGGACCGGTTCCCCCTTTTACTAGCGCAACATTTAAACGAAATACACTTTTGTCGGTCTGATCTTTTGCATAACCTGGAGATTGGCTGGTTGCACCAAGATAGCCTTCAACCCGGTTGTGATGGTTGAGTCTCTTTAATTCTTTTTCCAGTCCACCGGCGAAGGTCTTTCCCCAGTCCCCTCCGTGATGTTGGGCTGCTGTTCCTTTTTGAAAGTGGTCAATAATATCTTTCTCATCTGTTTTAACGTAATGGGCTGCGGCGCTGTGACATGAATTGGCTCTTACTTGATTGGCATCTGGAAGTTTCATTTTGTCAAGTAATGAAGCAACCTGCTGAACCGTTTGACTTCGAGTCACCGCTTTTTTGTCGGGATTATCGGAAGTAATCGTCATCCTGCCTGGCGCTCCGTGGCCCTGTACAATGACGTCGGAATATTCATCAATTCCTTGCAGGTCGAATTTCGGCGAAGCGCTAGGTGCAGCCATTTGTCGAGCATTAAGAATGTGTTGTCTTTGTAATTTATAATAGTTGTGAGTGCCACCTGACTTATACTTATCCAGATTTTTCTGGTTGTCTTGAAGAAAGGTTGTGGTCTCTTTGTAAAATGCCTCTCTTTGTTGTTGATCTTTAAATACCGGTACTATACTACCAGTTTTTTGATAGTGTGCTTCGATATTACTACCAACAACATTCCTTAAAAAATTGTTCGCATGTGCATGCGGGGAAACCATATAGTTGGTTGCTTTTCTTTTATTCTCTTGATCACTTTTATTGAAAACATCGCCCATAATATTTCTCCTATGTTTAACTCTGAAGTATATGATCTGGTACGTTTTCGTCAGTTTGCCAGAAGATTTCGATCTCGCTATCGAAAGGAATTGGCCTCGACGAATTTTGATTTGTCGAAACATGGACACTCAACCCGGACTGCGACAAGGGCGTTGTCAAGTTTCGTTAATAGGCATTAATTCGTACTATGAACCTCCGTTACAATTATTCCACATTTGCAACCATTCGTTTAATAACATCACCCACTGTATCTCTCCTGATTCTATTAGAGGGTTGAGTTCAGATGTTTTTCAAATTAGCCGTTGGAAATTTGTGGTTCCTTATACTATTTTCCTTTTAGCATTGGATGATTAGCCAACTGGGTCGTTAGTTTGCCTTTCGCCGCTGCTTGTTTAAATACCTGTTTACCGATCGCTCTTTGTTTTGAGTTGTCATTGGCAGGGAGCGGGGCTGGCTTAGACATTGTTTGGACTGCATGTGTTCCTTTGGCGTGCCGCCCATGGGCGGCTAATAATTTTGCCCTGAATCGGTCCGCGTTCGCCAGACCTTGAGATTGAATATTAGCAACAGTGGATACCGTCGCTTTAGTAGCTGGATTTATTTTACTCATGCCGCTTTTCTCGAATCTCACTTTGACTTTATCGACGCCGGTGTCAAAACCAGTACCGGCTTTGATGATACCAACATTCAAGCGCTTGACCTGTTTTCCGGATTGATCTGTTGCTAAACCGGGAGCTTGACTTGTAGCACCCAAATAACCTCTTACGCTATTGTGATGATTTAACTTAACCAACTCTTCCTCCAGCCCTCCTGCGAAAGTCTTATGCCAGTCACCGCCATGGTGCTCGTCGGCCACGTTTTGCTGAAAGTGTTTAACAATGTCTGGTTCGTCTGTTTGAACATAATGTGCTGCCGCACTATGACAAGAATTAGTTCTAACCTGATTAGCATCTGGCAACTTCATCGAATGCAGCAAAGCGGCAACCTGCTTGTGAGTTTGCTTTCTTGTGACAGCTTTTTCGTCCGGGTTATCGGAAGTTATTCTTTTTTTGCCAGGTGAACCATGACCTTGAACAATAACGTCTGACTCTTCATCGATTCCCTGTAGATTAAATTTTGCAGAACCCGAATGTGAAGACGCAATCATCTGACTAATTACAGTTCCTCTCTCTGGCGTATAAAATGCTTTGGTTGAATCCCATTCAGGACCACTATATTTTGAGTGTTGGAGGGCTTTAACATATTTTTGATTAGTTGCTAATTCATCTGTAGCTCGTTGGTGAAAAGCTGCTCGTTGTTGTTCATCTTTAAATACCGGAACGATTGAACCTGTTTTCTGTACTCTTGCTTCAAGATTACTACCAATGGTGTTGTTAAAAAAGTTTTGGGTATGCGGATGCGGAGACACCATATAATGTGTCTTGACTCTTTTTTGCTCTGGTTCATCATGGTCTATGCCAAAAATGTCACCCATTTTCGTTCTCCGTTATTTTAGTTGTTTACCCGGCTATTAATTGTCCAGAAGACTTTCCAGTTCGTTGACAAGACCTACTGAAGCCGGAAGTCTTTCAATATATCGACAGTAATAATTTAACCCGAGATCATTGGGATGTTTTACGTTTTCAAAACGACATTTACCGAGCGCTCTTTGCGAGCGAAAATTATCACAAAAGGTAGAAGTATAAATTCGCTTAATGCCGAGTTTTTTTGCTTGTTTAAATAACAATTCGGTAGCTTGTTGACCAAACCCTAAACCTTGAAAATCAGTGCCAATCCAGAAATAAAAATAAGCCAGACTTTGCTTTATTCGCATGCTTACCACGCCCACAAATCCCCAAACTTGGTGAACAACCGCGTAAGTTGCTTTACCAACTTCTTTAACTTGTTGAGTAATCCAGTCTGCAACTTGTTTAACGTCTTTATAAATCGGGAGTTGGGTTAACTTGGCTATTTCCGGGTCTCGATATTGCTCAAAAAATGCAGAAGCATAAAAAGAAATAATGGGGGTAATGGTTAGTAATTGATTTTGAGCGATTGGTTCGTGATACCACGGAACTTGATTTTGTAGCTGGATGATTGAAGCAAGCTCAGTTTTCAACTCTTGACTCGGATGGTGATTTTTATCGAGCAAAAGCGCGATGTCGACTGCCTTTAACGCCGAGTCAAAGTCACCGGTGGCGATTTCGCAAATTGCCAGATTGTGGTACACAGAAAGTTTATGACTGTTTATTTCAAGCACTGAATAGAGTGCGTCTTTTGCCAATCCCCAATGACCGAGATTAATAGCAACGCCGGCTATTTTAAAAATAACTTCTAAATCGAGTTGTGAGACATCACAGTTTAACCACACTTGTTGTAGCGTATCTTGCCATTGAATTTTTTGAATCGAGCCTAATGAGTCTGAACCATCTAACAACTCATCAATATTTCGAATGATTGATGTGGGAAGGTAGTTACCGATAACGGCTTCGAGCCTGATTGATTCAAGATCGGGTGTGGGAGAACGTGGAGACTTGGCGAGAAGTTTTGTGATTGAATCTATTTCCGGTTTAAAATGTTTAACGCGCCCGCTCTTTATACAATTTCGATCAAGTAACCAACTACCTGATTGGCTGGGAGTAATTATACTCTTATCGAGTAAGCGGATATCAATTAGCTCACTGGATTCCAGGCTATTACTTTCGCTGTGGCCAGGGTTTCTCATTAATTAATCCTTTTTAATCAATTTTTCGCTGAATTTTCTAAGATTTTTTAATCTCACTAGTAGCGTATTAATTCATGCTTTTTACTTCTGTATTTCGAGTCCAAGAATTTCGAAAATATTAAGCTGTCCCTGAAAATCAACAAACAGCTCTTGATAGAGTTCTGCGGTACTTAAATTGCCCCACTGAATCGCCCGCCTGACAAGATAAGGAACCGGGCTATGTGGTTCGATATGAACCAGAAACTCAGCTGCCTCTGCTAGTTGCTGATAAGCTTGGCTGCGACTTTGTATTGGGCCGCCGCTACCACCTCCGTTGTGGCCGTTGCCACCATTATTGTTAGCGCCGTCTTCATCACTTTCTGCATTGAAGGAATCACCATTTGAATCTCCCACAGGCGCTAAATACTGGTCGCTCAGCTGTTGCAGGTTGGCTCCGCGCTGTTCCAGAATACTGGCGATAATGCCATAAATTTCTTTCATCAAATTGCAAAAATCATGAAATCCTGGAGACTCTCCATCACAGAGTTTTTCCAATAAAACTTCGAATTCTTCGCAGATGATGATGGCATTTTCAAGAGATTGATAAAGCTGCTCATAAAAGTTGGTGGAAGTTAAAGAAATCGATTGTAAGACTAAATCTGTCGTCGTTTCTTCCTCTGTTTTTTTGCGGCGATTGCCATTATTGTTTGGGTCTTGTATCTGTTCCCGTTGCGCCGCTAACTCCCAATCTGCCCAGGAATATTGTTCGTCTAATTTAGGATTGTCAGTTATTGGTGCGAGTCTCAGCGCTGGTAGTAGTTTACGGTTGGCCCAACTGATCGAGTTGGTACGGTACTCCAGGTCATCATCGATAATTTGTGGATGGAGCTCTTTCCAATGATTATCACAGAGCTCAATAAGTAAGGCGAGGCAGGGGGCTACGCCGTGCAGACCGTTTTGATGAATTTGAGATTCAAGTAGCCAGAAACCAATTTGCAGGTCTTTGGTCTTATTGCTCAAGGCATCAATGGCGGTCTCTTTAACGATATCCCATTCGGATTTTTTCAGATCGTGTGTCCATACGCCTCGTGGCAGTGAGGGATCATCTGCTTTGCGCGCGTCATTAATTTTTTGATATACGCCATTGCTTCTCAAATCTTGACCGCAGGGACTCGACTCAGAAATGGGTGATACCAAATCCTGTATTGGAATACCGACCAGTTGTTCAAACTGGTTATTTATCTGATTTCTAAATTGCTCATTCATAAAATGGCTCTCTTAAAAAGTCGTTTGCTTTAACGCATACTTTCAATACTCATTTATTTCATTAACCCAATCATAATACCGGTGCCACCGTCGGAAATTCTGACGGTAGAACTAATGGAACCAGTGTTTTAGTCTCTGCATCAAATACCGAAAGGTTAAATCTCACAAAGGCAGAAGCAGTTTCTTTTGCAGGCGCTTTGCGACCCTCCAATGAAATATCAAACTCGAGTAAATCGCTCGCGGTTAAACCAGAATGATCACCGTTGGCGGAACGATTTTTTTCTATCATATGGATTAAGGACCAATATTCTTTACTTTTAAACTTAAGTTGTGATTTTTTGCCCGGTGGTGCATAAGGTGAACCATTGGCCCAATTTATCTCCACGCTAAATTGCTCTCCAGGTGACCAGTCAACAGTTTCTTCTGCGCCTGGGAAAATAACACTCTGAGTGCCCGAGCGTAATGTCCAACCTTTGATATGTTTCGCGAACTGATTTTGCCGTGACATCGGATTAAACTTGGTCGCTATTTTAATTTGTGGCTCTTGCCCGGTTTCCAGTGAGGCCATCAACGGATTGAAGAACCCGGCTGCTTTTTCAAGCTCCCTGGCGAAAGCAAGTGCACGTTCATACCTGGCTTCTTTCACTGCGACTAACTTCAATCGGCTTGTTAGTCCGTCTCCAACCTCGTTGTAAAGATCAAAGAACTTTTTCAGACGCGCAGGTGTCGCCGGGGTTGCGTTGTCTAGCTGTGTGAATGGGTATTGGTTAGCTAAAAGTTTGTTAAACTGGTTAGCCAGGTTTCGATATTGCTTTTTAATAATATCTTTTCTAAAGCCCTGGCAATGTTTAAACACTCGTTGTGAAATTTCGTTCAGCGCGCTAGCAAAGACATCCGATGCAGTAATAAATTCTGCAGATTTCATTTTCTCAAAACAATTACTTTGATTAAGTCCGGTTAGCTGACCGTTAAAGTAGTCTTCCAGTCGAGAAGCATTGTTGGTTGGATCTTTATTTTGTTTTCGATTAATTTGTTCCAGAGTCATGCGCCAGCGGTTGAGTGAGGATATTTTCAAATTGCCGCTACCTTGATCAGTGTTTAATAAATAAAGCACCAGGGGCTCTGCATAGTTACTCGCTAAATGGTGAACGCGAGCATATTGAGATTCCAGATAATCAGGAATTTCAGAGTCGGTCTGAATGCCAAATAATGCCTGAGTGAAATTGTGGCGGCCCCAGGTAGGTTTAGCATAGGGCATATACACTCTACTACTAGTGGATAAACGGTTAACTTTTTCAAGCATTTCAACGGCGTAAGCGCGGGACTCCTGTTGTAGCCACTGGTTGGTTTGAGCGAAGCCTAGCTGTTCAAGAATTCCGTTGAGTTCTAGCAAGGTATCAATAGATTGTCGGAAATATTCTACTTGCGCAGCAAGCTTTGCTTCTTTTTCCTCTAATGGACGAATATATTGACTGACCCATGCTTTGGGTCTGGTTTGGCGCGCACCGGAGATAAAATTAAAAATTGTTTGCTGTAGTTGTTTTAATGCGACAGCCTGACTTAAATAAAGGGCTGGGTCACTATATTCTTTTGCCGGGAGCGGTAAACTTGTAAAATTGTTGACTGCAAAATTTTCGTATTCTTTAAAAGCTTTAATCGCTTGTTGTAACTCAGAAACAGACCAGAAATAGTCCAATTTATCCTTACCGACATCACCGGCGGCAATAACGTTAATAAATGAAAGTTGTGACAAGTTTTCCAAACTGTTAAAGAGCTTTTTACCTTGCGAAGTGACGTTGAAAAATGGCTTTTCGATCTTGTGGACCAAACCTTTAGCGGCTCCTTCCATCGAACCTTCTTCTACTGCCTCGGCAATTGCATTAGCTTCAGTCAACTGTTGTTCAGTTCGGAGTGTGAATGCAGTAAACCCGAGCGCATCATTGTGAGACAGTAAAGCTTGCTCAATTTTTTCCTGGCAATCCGAGGCAAAATTGTTAACTTCAAAACGGAGTTGCCTGCCAAGTTTTGATTCGCTAAATGTTTCTTTTAATTGCTTCTGAAGTTTCTTGCAAGGTGGAAGGTTACTTAGCCAATCCTGTTTAAGATTACTAAACCAGTCAGAAAAATCCGAATAGGGTGAGACCAGGTCTTTTTTACGGTCATACCAGCGGGTGGCTACTGGTAAGTTTTGAATTTTTCTCAGTTGGTCAAAAAATTCATTAACAGAGCGTTGTTGGCGTACCAGGTGTTGGGTAACCTTCTGTAAAATTTTGGGCAGTGGTTGAGAAATAAAATTATCTTGCTGCACGTTTGCCAGCTGTGTTTCTCCAACATATTTCGCCAGCGCATCACGATAAAGTTCGCTATTTCGGGTAAATGAGGGCGGAGGAGATATACCCATCAAATATTCACTTAACAGGACAAAATCTTGTAATTGTTTTTCTTTTTGTTCAATGGTAGTTGCCTCGGTTGTGACTAAGGCGGTAAAAATTTGTCGGTGTTTTCCAAAATCAACATATCGCTGCAACCAGTCACTGAGGCTTGAAGAATAGCCATCGCTAATAAATCCGATGTTTTCAAGATCCTGAGCGAGGGAATGCCTTATCGCGGAAAGGCGGTGGTCTAGGGTTGGAATGAGTAAATTACCAAATATATCCTTTTTAAAATAGTTTCTTAATTCCAGATTATACGAGTTGTACCAAGATGAAGGGATAGTTGCCTTATCTAGCTTGTGGGCATTCATGCTGGAGATCTGATCAATCAGGCTATTAAATTCAATTTCTGTCAGTTCGTGAACGCCTGTGCCATTATTTGCCTGGGATGACTTTTTGATTACATTCACTGCGGTTAGTGCGTTGGAAATATTAGAGACTTGCTCATTTAGCATTTGACTCTCTACTCCCATGCGAATCACGAGCGCGGCAATTAGCACAATACTCAAGTATTGAAGTCGACGAAGAACCGTTTTACTGGCCAGCCATCTTTGGCGTACCGGGCTGGCGATATTGAGTTCTGGGAACACTTTATCTGTAAGAAGATCGTTTAAAAATAGCGGTTCTGGTGGTTCGCTTTTTCCTAGTACAGGCACCGTATCCTTGCCGGTGAAATAACATCCTCGCAAATGGAGAAGGGAAGAAAGCGAATTTTTATAAAATAGTTTCGTGATAACTTTTTGTGTTATTCCCGATAGCTTTTTAAATTCCGCTGGAAATAAAAAGAACTCATCATTACTAGTGTCATCATCTGACATTGCAGAAAGTTGAATTTTTCTGATCCTGTTTTCCATTAATGCAATGTTATTTACTACGATCTCTTTCTGGAAAATCGCATCAAGGTTTGCGTCGCTAGACCAACCCCAGATCTGGTCATGTTGTTTGCTAAAGGCGCTTGAAAACTCGGTAAATCCGTTTAGTTCCTCACAGTCACTGATAACGACGTAAACAGGTAACATAAACCCAAGGGTTTTCTGAATTTTCCAAAGCTGATCGTAGGTGTTTTCCGCCGCCGACTCCCAGGATGTACTATGGGCTAATAGTTGCTTAGCGGAAAAGTCGACAATAATACCGTCGACAGGGCGCTCACTTCTGAGTTGATTGACTTTATCGAGTGTTCTGGAGAGCTTTTCATTATTACTGGGAATGAGCACGCCACCATCGAAAAATAACCAACTTTTCAGGAGAGGATCTTTAGTTGTTTTCCCAAGAAATGAGAGCATGCGATTACAAGCTTTCAGTTCAGCAAAAGCACTTTTGTCTGGCGCTTCACTATTGAGAAGAAAATACCAGGGGGTATCATAATACCAATCTCTTGGTCCCCAGGCATTTTTGAAATCTAGCGCCATCTGTTTCAGCCGTTGCCAAATTGATGTCGCCGTTTTTCTAGGCCATAACCAGCGTAGTTTTAATTGGGTTAACCAACGATAAATACGGATCAGTAACCACACAACGATGACGGTGATTAAAAACCACACGACATACTTCAGGTAAGGCGTACCCTCTAGTTGGTGTTCAATGAAACGTAGGTATCGATTCATGTTACAACCCCAACATATTCGAAAGTCGAGTTGTAATCAGATGCCAGGCAATCGTGCTGATGAAAGCATAAGCCGTTAACCCAACCAGAATCAAATTGCGCCAGCGAGAGATTGGTGCCAATCGTTCTCGCATCAGGGGGTTAAGGTTGTATTTGTACGCACCTGGAAATAATTTTGGAATTCTTGGCGCAGCACCAGCTGAGCCGCACTGTGCGAGCAAGCTGTCACGATAGCCTTCCCATTCTTTAAAAGAGTCCGCATTTTCGTTCAGGTCAAAATACTTTCCTTTAAAGCCTAACTTCAATGTCATCAGGTAAACTGACGCTAAATCTTTTTCGAGTGGACCAAATGATGGTTGCTTCAATAGTTCTTCAATCAATTCATAAAGATTATCTCCCGCCAAGGTCGAACCATACATGGTGTCTTCCAATAAATGATTAGACCACCATTGTTCGTCATTTTCTTTCCACCAACCGTTACTGTTATCTCGTAAATTGAGTAAAAATATTTCGTCAGCCAGCGCGACCATCGCGTACTGTGCTTTTTCGTAAGCACTAACAACTGCAGCGGTTCCGTTTTTGCGGACCCGGGTCTCCTGTAATTGTAAACACTGTTTCAGTTGGTAGAGCATATATTCTGCCGGATGAATGTTTTCGTTCAAATCTGCGAGCTTGCCATCACGGTAGCCCTCCGAGATTGACGACTTGAATTCAACCAAAAGTTGGTAAAACTCAATAAACAGTTCAACCAGAGAAAGATCATTTTGCTCTGTTAATCGCATTGGGGTATTCATTGTCTGCTATTCTCTATGCCTTATCCTCTGCGTAAATTTATATTTAGTCTGCTGTAGATTTTGTTGAGTTAGAATCTTCATTTTGCTCGACTTGCTCATCGGGTATATGTAGTACGATTTTGGCTGGTGCATAATCGTGCGTTTTGGCATCAGCGCTTTTTAACCACAGCATTTTGCCAAACTGAATATATTTTTCTTGCCCGCTAATCGGTATTTGAATGAACACAGCATCACTATGACGGCGTATATTAATATCTTTAAAACTATTCACGAGTTTTCTGGAGGCTCCACGCCCACGATGTATTTTTGCAGAGTTCGAACTCTCATCACCACAAGTAATGCGACAGTTCTTTATCCACTCAATTAATTGTGCGGTGGTGCGACCTGGAATAGCTCTCAACTCGATATAAAGTGAATTTTGATAATCCCACTTTTCTCTTAATAAGGTGCCAAAGTGACCGTCGTCATTAATATCAAGTACAACAGATTTAAAGCGCCATTGTATTTCGTCTAAAATTGCGGTGATGCGATCTAAAACATTCGTGAATGCTTTATTGAGATCATTATGATTGTATTTCGGTACCGCGGCAGGGACAGCTTGTTGGCCCAGACCGCTAATGTTCGCGAGTAATTGTGTCAAACTTAAATAGGTATCCCACGGGTGATTATTTCTGTTTTGAGTCTGCACTTCCAGTGGCAGAAGCCCACTCACCAGTGTTTGAATTTTTTCTCGATCTTTTTCTTTAGGGCTATCAGAACCGGATTTAGCTGCTAATTCTTCGGCTTTATCTCTGATTGTCTTAACGACGTCGTTAATGCGCGAATGTAGCGACTTTTCTTCTGGCCACTGCCCACCTTCCAATCTCAACAGAGGAGGGAGGTACTTGTCGTGAATTAGCTTGCCCGACTGACTTCTGACAAACTTAAATACTGGCATGGTCACATAGCCGGCTTCCGCTTTTGTTAGCAATTCTAACTTGGGCCTTAAGCGTTCGATTGAAATGGCATTGTCCCCGGTGTTTTCATCGAGCACGTCCAAGTCGGGGATTGAGTCGAAGCGTTTTCGATCCGCATTTGAGCTCGCTGCTGCTGCATGACGAATTGGAACTGCGATATAAACGGTTAAGGTGTTATCTGGCGTTTTGTCGATGACTTCCGCCAGATTGAGACTTAAATTTAATGGCTTATATTCGCTGGTTTGACCTTCTTCGGAGCGGGTGTAATTAATGACCAGACCGTCCGGCATTACACCACGTATGCGCTCAATCGTAAGCACTTCTGCACTAAAGTCGATGGCGTTTACTTTGAGATCTGTGACACCCCAGTAATTTGAACTACCGAGTTGCAACTGTTGACACATTCGCAATTCCAGATAAATTTGCTGTTGCTGAAAGTGTTGTGGCGAAAGCAGCATTCCCTCCGACCATTGAACCGGATGAGGAATATCAATAAAAGTTTGCATTATTTATTCTCCTCTATATTGCTGATCGAAAACTCACCGCCTATTTCCTCCACGGTCAGCCCATCCGAACCTAGAAATACACGTGCATTGGTAATTTGACTGATATTGATTTTTGAATAATCTGGCTCAGGAAAGTTAGCAAACAAAACTACGATTAATGCATCATCGTAGTCGTCCGGAAATTCATTAATCGATTTAGGAAAATCCGGTACTAAGGCCCAGGAAACTAGCTGCATTTTCGTCGGGTATCCGGCCTTATAAGCTTTTTTCTGACTGAACCAATCTGCCGCAGGCAAGTTTTCGAATTGTTTAGCCAATGCTGAATCATTAATAAAAACGATATCCATGGTAACCGCATGATTGGAGTTAACACCAGGCTCACTGATTAACTGAACAGATTCCAGGTTGATATCTGAATGCCAGGGCATGTAAGAATTAATCGTTGTGCAAGCAGACAGCACTAAGCTGCTAATGACGGCCATAACCCTTATCAAGTAGCGACATAGGCCCACATGCTTTTCTAGTAAACTCATTTTTAAAAACTGTCTTTTCATAATTAAGTTAATATCTTTTACGAGCTATTGATTGAGTTCATTACTTGCTGATATTTCATTGTTACTCATCGCTAACCTTATTTGCAATTTCTGTCATTCACGACAGAATGATTACCTTAACCTGGCTTGGTGATAAATTCATGCCAGGTATATTTGATGCCAGGCCATTTTGCCCACTTAAGTCGAGCATTCTGGTACTGGGAATACAGCTAAAAAAAGTTTTAAAGCTGGATAGTAAGTTTCTTTTTTCACTAATAAACATTGCTGATACCACGCCGCCTTGTGGTGCGCCAAGTTCATCACCACTACTGATTGGAGTCGTTGTTAATAGATTGTGTACTGGCATTGCAGTAATAAAAATATTGATCACGTTGGGAATTGCTAGCGTTGAAAAAGCAAAGTTAACCAACGGAACTGGCACAGGGCCGACCGGTGTCTGCACGTAGCAAACATCTGGAAATGCGAAGCTAATTGAAAACATTTGTGTTTTAGCAAACATATCGTTCTCCAATACTCCTGGTCTATCCCATGTTAATTCGTTCAGCATCGATTTTAATATCTTTCGATGCGGTCACTAGTTGATATTGCGAATGGTTTCTAATCAGCACTTCTGCTTGTTGGTCGATGTTAGTTGCACGGTGAATGGAATTTCGTGCAAGTTGTACCAGTGTTTCGATGGCGTTAAAAACGATTTGTGTCGCGTTCGTTAATATCTTTCCGCCGCAAGAAAGAAGCTCAAGATCTCCCTGGGTTTGAATCTGTGTTTTTTCGATTGAACTTAAATTCAACTGTTGCGCATGCAAGGTCACTTTTTCTGCTTGTGGTAGTGACAGTGTTGCCTGGTTACCTCCTTCTCTACTAATGATCTGTGAAATATACATTTTATCAGCTTGCTGAATGATTAATACTTGATCGCTTACTTGTGGCTCGATCAAACATCCAAAGGATTTTTGAGCGAGATAACAAGCATTAATTCGATACCGGCCTTGTTCCAACATCTCTGTTATTTCGCCAATAAACATCTTTGCCTGTGTTGGCGCCTTCTCCAGACTTATCGGCTGGTTAGACATTTTCATAGTAATCCTCGCTTAAGAAATGGACTCTCGATCAGCTTGCGTATTTTATTAGTCATTCTAACGATTCGTTTGGCCGAGTTGAGGGCTCTATTTTTTTGTTGCTTGATATTATGCAAGTTGGCAAGTGTCATTTTACTACGACTAAAAATGCAGGACTCGCTTTGACTGTTACTTAAATCTGCATAAGTTAAATTGCTATCACTAAAATTAACTTCAAAGAGTGAGCATTGTTGCCATTGAGTTTTTTCCATTTGGCATTCAGTGAAATTTGCCTGCTTAACTTCAGTTTTACTAAAGTTACACAGGGATAAGTCCGCATTAGCGAAATTCGATTGAGTAATTTGGGCTGATATAAATAAACTCTGCGTTAGCTTCGCCTGACTAAAGTCGGCATTTTCTATTTGGCACTGACTAAAGTTACACTGTTGCAGTGGCATTTTGGAAAGCTGAGCATTATTAAAGATACTCCCAGTGAAGTTACAAGCGGTCAGCTCACAGCTTGTCAGATCTTTATCACTAAAATTACACTTGGTAAACATACCTCTACTAACCTTTAAAGCCTGAAATTGAACTTGACTAAAATCGGTCTCGTTAATAGCGACATTGTCAAGGCTTGTACTTTTCAAGAGGCCACCTGCAACAGAAGTTGAAATCATGGCGCTATCGTTAACTTGCATTTGTTCAAAAATAACCAGGTCCATATTGCAATCGGTGAGTGTTGACTGAAACAATTTACTGTTAGAAAACTGGTTTTTGGGTAGTTGACATTTAACCAGACTAGCTTGTTGTAGTTGGCAGTTTGTCCACAAGTTAGCCTCAATAGAAGATTCGCTAAAGCAACAGGCTTTCAACTCAGCGTTAGTCCACTGATTAGCTATCAATTTGCATTTTATAAAGCTACAACTATCGAGAGCGATGCCGTCTATTTCAGCGCCTTCGATAGTACAGTTAATGAAAACTGCACCCTTTATTTTTTGCCCGGACCATTTCTCAAGAGAAAGGTCCTGATCTTGAATAGGCTCTCCTAGTGCGATTGAATCAAGCAGCATTTTTTGCATTGGTCAGCTGCTCCTCTGTTGTAATAATGTATTGTTTTTCCAGACCATCGACGTATTTCAAGTTAGTGTCGATAAATTGTGCTTCAAAGCAATCACTGTTAACGATTTTAACCGTTTGTAAAGCGGCATTATTGATGAGTGTCTTTCGACATAAACCTTGATACAGGTTGCAGTCGGTCATTTTTATCTCAGATAGGTCGGCACTGCTAAAGACGCAATTGAGAAAATGGCTATCTTTTACTACGCTTTGGAATAAATTACTTTGCGCAAAATCGCAGCCGCTCAAGGCACTGTTAAGCAAAGTCAGTTTATTCATGGCTATTTCGCGAAATCCGCAAGTCGTCAGAGTGCAGTTTTCGACTATACTGCGAGTCCAGAATGCTTCGCCGCCCGTTTGTACTTCTGTTAACTGGCAATCGTTGTAAGTGGAAAGTTCCTGTTTTGCTCCGGTCCAGGCGCAACGATCGACAGTACATTTTTGCCAACGGTTGAATTGTAAGTAGGCATCGAGGAAAACACTTTTAGCAATTTGACAGTTAATCCAGTCGCAATCGTTAATATTGGCCTGCATTAGTACCGACATATCAAAGCGGCAATCGGTTAGCTGAGAGTGCTGGAAATCAGCTTTCAGCGCGATGCATTTATCGAAAATGCTCTGCTGGATTCTGCTTTCTTTAAACTGAGCTTCACCCATCCGACAATCGGTCAGCTGACAGTTTTTCAACAAAAGCTGTAAGCTTTTCATCGACTCTAAGTTACAGTTGACCAATTGACAGTCTTCAAATGTTGTTTGAACAAGGGTTGCATTGCTGAACACAGCTGCATCAAATTGGCAATTCTGAAAATGACAATCGGTTAACTCTGCGAATTCAAACTGTGTATTGGTAAATGTTTTATCTTTGAAAAACTGCCCGGACAATTTTATTCCAGACATGTCCAGACCTTCAATGGAATCTGACGCGTTGCTCGATGACTTCAATTGTTTACTCAAGGCTTCCGGGTTAACATTTTTGGGCGCCTCTGCTAGCGGCGCGAACGCGCGGGACTGTGCCGCCGTTTTTTTAGCCTGACTCACGGCAAGTTTAAGCGCAGTTTTTTGCTGTGGTGACATTTGTCCACTGGATACCGCTGCGGCGAGTGCAGTTGAAACCATCTTATCAGTAGATAGCGCAGATTTTTGCTCGTTTGCAGGATCTGCTTTTAAGTTTTTCAGATTAATGCTTTTTAGTTTTTCCAATTCTTTTTCAGCTTGCTTCTGCTTTCTGGTAGCGAGACTGGTGAGTTTTTTCACTAATCGATCGGTTTTCTGCAGGGTCTTCAGCAAACTAAAATCGCCACGCTCTAGAGATTGAGGAGAAGGCAATGGAATAGTTGGTTTGCGGAGTTTTTTCAGCGTAAAGTGAGAGGCGACAGCTGCTGTTGCGCCTTTTGCATATTTGTCATTGATCGCCTGGGCCGCTTTTTGTTGTTTGTCCTGAAAGGCTTGTTCAGCTTGTTGATCTTCTTGTTTTTCCTGGATCAATGTCGATTCAGGTTTTTTAGGTGATAGCAGCGCATCGTTAAAAGCATTTTCGGCGGAAGTCTCCCGATTTGTTTTTAACGCCATGGCTGTTTGATAATCTTGCAAAGTTCGGCGCGCATCGACGTTATTCTCGTAAGCAATAAGAATTTTATTGACGTCTAAAGCGTCGCTATCCTGAACCTGACAATACCCGCGAAACAAAAGGCTGCCTGATAAACTATTTGGAAACAACCAGACGGTATCGAGATTCAGTGGAATTTCTTTAAATTCGGTATCGTGCGACTGGCGACCTGTTGTCGATTCGATAAAACAACGTCCGTTTAGTTCTGGCAATTTCCCACAAATAATTGGATGTTCTGAATGTAGGTTAGTCAGGGTGAAACTTTCATTACCTTTCCAGTAACTTTTTATTTGTTGGTCGGCTGGAGCGACATTGAAATAACGCCAGTCAATATCACGCGCTAAACCGGGGTATTCTTCTTTTTGCCACTTTTTGTCGTAAGTGCCACTCATTTTTTGACGTTTTTTCCAGTCTGGTTTTTCAGGCAATGTACAAACTGGCGAGTCGCTAAATTGCTTGTCGTAAAAGTTGGCTAATTGATTCTCTTTAGATCCAAAAATCCATTGAGCGCCAGACATTCGCCCAATGCCATCGGGGTTGCGTTGTTCACTTTTCCCGCCGTAGGTTCTATTCCAGCTAATAGGGAGTTCGGTAAATGCTTCAGGTTGACTGGTTCGCCAGATGCCGACTGGATTTCGCGTTCGAACACGGTCGCCCAAAACATTGATTTCTTTGGTTAATGGGCCAAATTGAATTTTGGTCGCACAACTTTGCATCGGTTCTTTACCGGGTGTTGATACGTTGCCGGCTAACAAAAATTCACCGTTAGGTTTTGGCATTGCCTGATCAAAGATATCTCCCTGATCGAGAGTCTTACTGATATTGGTCCATTGCTCGGTGTCTTTGATGATACTACCGGTGATTAAATTGAAGTGAATTAACACTGTTGCAGCAAAATAATCCTGCTGCTTAAAGCGGTAGGTTTTATGCAGAAGTCCAAGGTTCTGTGGTTTGATTATCTGCATGTCAGCTCCGATCCCGTTTCATTGCTAATTCGATATTCATTTCCAACCCCCTACATCGTCAGGTCAATGCCGTACAGGATTTGTAATTCAATCCCTGGGGCTTTGATGACCATGCTGTCAGAACCAATTGTGATATCGGTCATCGCTGGGTCGTTATGAATACTGACACGCGCCGAGCCAATTTTAACGTCAACACCGGGGCCTGAAACATCCACATTCGTGCTTGGTCCGCTAACACTAATGTTAGTGCTGGTACCTGTGACATTGAGGGAACTGGACATGCCAACAATGTTGGAAGAGTTGCTCATGCCTAAAATACTTGCACTGTTTTGCATGCCCGTTAGTGATGCACTGTTACTCATGCCCACCAGGCTGGCAGAATTATCCATGCCGACTGCATTGGCCGAATTGTTCATTCCGGTTGCATTTGCTGACGATTGCATGCCGGTAACCGAAACCGAATTATTCATTCCGGTTGCGCTAACCGAATTTCCCATACCAAGCACATTGGCGGAGTTTTGCATGCCGACTGCGCTAGCAGAATTTTGCTGTCCCGTTGCGCTGGTAGAGTTAGAACTGCCTTCCACTCTGGAGGAGGTTGAGCTACCAACAGTTGATGTGTCGTTAGTCGTGCCGACTGTTGATGTGCTAGTTGAAGTGCCTACCGTACTGGTATTTTCGCTTGTACCAGTCGTGCTTGTGCTTTTTTGAGTGCCGGTTTCACTGGTGTTTTCGCTATAGCCGGTTTTACTGTAACCCACCTGGCGATCGACTTCACTGTGACTGGTTTGCTCAGCAGCATAAGATTCAGAATGAGAACTGCCGTAAGAAACACTATCGCTTAGAATGCCATTTTTACCATCGTCACTTGAGCTATAGCCAAAGCTGCCGCCGATGCTGTAGCTGACGCTACTATATTTGTTGGTGGCTTTTTTCTCTTCGACCATTTCCACTGCAGCGTTCAGGTCAGTGGGAGAATATTTGCCAAAATGAATGCTCCAGTTATCACCATAACTTGTGCTATGACTGTCGCCGACATTGGTGTTATCGGTCGCACCATCGGGCAAAATGACTTTATTGCCCTTACTTTGAATAATGCCGCCGACTTCTGGAATTTCTGAACCGTCATTTGAACGAGAGATTGTTACCGTCACCCCGAGTTCAGGAATGGTTTGCATATGTTCAGCCAGTTTTACCCAGCGTAGTGGGGCGTCGCTTGGATCTGTCGCAAACTTCACATAAACACCTTTACAGGAAAATTCGCTTTCGTTGCTGAGCTTACTTTCAAAGCGTTGGGTTCCCCAGTCGAAGCTATCTCGGTAAAGATAGTCGATAGTCGGACCTAGCTGGTTAGGCGTGCTTTTACTGTAAGCCATAACCGTCGCGTAGACTGAGCCCTGTTGCGTATTTTGAGCATTGTATGGAATGACGCTACCGTTAGCCGAAATGGCTTCAAAACTCGCTTGGTAACTGCCCGCAATATCGCCGCTAAATTGAAATGAAGTGATCACCATTTCGTGACCGTCTAGTTCTGGTCTAACTGAGACCTGGTAGCTATCGTAAACAAGTTCGTCGCCGTTGGCTGGAATACTTTCCACCAATTTAAATTGAGTACAAGGACGTAATTCCGAGCAGTTGGTCGAGCCGCTCAATTTAAATGGTGCGGTCGCTAACTGGTTGGCCAGGAAGTCATTAATTTCGTCGACTTCCTGTTTGCTGGAACCATACTGCACTGACTGATAAAGTACGTTGTTGAGTTTTTCCGAGCGATTGTCATCGTTTTCAAAGACCGATAATTTAGATGTCGCATCTTCTTCCCAGGCTGCCTGAGTTTGAGCGATAACATTTCTAAATCCCTGACTGGTGAGTTGTTGTTCATATTGATAAGCCAGGATCCAATCTTGTTCGTCCATGCTGGCTTGTTTATTAAAGGTATATCGAATTTCACGGATATCATTGGTGTAATAAAAACTACCGTTGTCTTTGAAGCGCCGTTGTTTTAACTCCTGGTAACGAAACTGATCAGAGAAAATAATTTTATGTGAGCCTTCGCTGTGTTCAAAATAATAGTAAATAAAAACTTTTTGCATCAGCCGGGTGATAAAACTCAGATCATCTTCGCCTGCCTGCATCCAATCTTGTTCGCGATCATTCGCCAGGCCTTGCACTCGACTAAAGTCGGCGTTAAGCCCGTGTTTTTGTGTGACCACTTCTTCGACTACCTGTTTAATTGTGCCGTGGTAAATCTGGTAGTCATTGCAAAGCGTTAGTTTAAACAGTTCTGGTTTTAGTGTGGCGTGGTATACGCCGGGCTCTGCCATTAAAAAACTGGTGATAATGCCGTTAACGTAAGTAATTGCTCGTTTTTCAGGATACGGTTGTTGCACTGACTCGTCAGTTTCTGCCAAGCCAATACGCACAGTTGCATTAGCGCCGATTATTTTTTCGAAATTAAGATTGCGTGTTCCATCGGTTGGCGCGTCATTGCTGCGCAGTTCCAATTTCACCTGGTAAGGCTGTGAAATACTTTCCTGGCCTTCAAATTTGATCAGCTTAATAACTTCGTCATTAAGTACTTCGCCGTCAAATAAGGTCATCCCAAAGTCAACGCTGGCCCTTGGCGGCCATGGGGCGGCGATACTGGTTTCAGTGACCGAAGGGTTAGGACGGATAGGATCGTAAACACCCATGATTAAATTCTCACTCCCTGTTCGTTATTAAGATCAAGGTTTGGTTGAGTGAGCGAATTCAACTTTGGTTTCAACACGTACTTGAGTGTCGGTTTGTATTTTCCGTTAATGCTAAAACGGCTTTTCAACCATGATGTTGAACCTAGTAGCAATCGAGTTTCACTTTGTGATTTATCAATGCCCTCTGTTTGTGTAGGTTTGTCTCCAGGTAAAAGTCCGTATTGAATTTGATAGTCAGTTAATTGTTCTTCCTTAAGCTTTTCTTTTTTCAATTTCTCAGCTTCCGTTTCCGGAGTGTTTGCGTCTGGTTCATCTTTACGGCGACTAAATCGAGAGGGGGGAATATCTTTCCAGTTTAAACGCACCGCGATATGCAGCATGTAACGCCCGGAAGTGAGCAAGCTAAGAATATTGATCAGTTTATTAAAGTGTTCACTGTTAGGCAGAAAGTCATTAATGTTTTTATAAGAAACGGGACCAATATCAAAAAATATTCCCTGGGCGTTATCCCAGACTTTTCGACCCAGCGCACTCATTCCATTGAGTCGGTTATTGACCTTTTGTTTAACATTAGTGGAGAGGCCGGTTTGCCTGTCAGCGGGAAGTTTTTGCCAGCCTCCTTGAAACTGCTTTATCTCAACCGGATAGGGCAGCCAGGCCGATAGCAACTGCGCCATTGTCGACTGGTTAATTCGCGAACCGTTGAGCAGGCCTGAGAATGCCGCTAAATCTGATTTTTTTGCCGGCAGTTTCGGCAACATATGACTGAGCTCAAGACTGTTAATGCCACTCAGGCACTGATAGAGATAGTGCTCTTCCGGTTTTTGATTAAACAACATTGGATTTAGTTGTGCTTCCTGCAAATATCGCAGCGCGATAAGCCGGTGATTAAATAAATTAATGAAGGCCATTGGTCCGGTATTACCCTTTGATGCCTCGCTCATTAACCAGATACTATGTGCGCTGGGTAACGGACCCTGTTGACCGGTGATGCTAAACCCATTGATGGTCACATCGGTGCGACCTTTAGTTTGTGGAATTTTATCACCCTGGTTTTCTTCAATACTTTCAAGCATCGATGGATGAAAATCCTGTCGATTGGTTGCGATAAACTTAACCTGATCGACCGGTAATTGATCTTGCGGAATAGCCATCGCATTTTGCAGTAAGCGAATCGCTTGCAAAAAATGAAACTCCGGAGCCTCCTGTTGTAAGGATTTTCCTAAAGGAGAGTCTGTAAGCCGGCTAGCGGTGGCCATTGATTAGGTTCTCCATTAATTTCGAGTTGCGTAAAACAGTTTACGTGGCTGTATAGGGCGAAAAAGTGATGCAGGACTTTGGCGAATAAATAGAGACTGCCGCCTTCGAATTCTTTTTCGTCAATTTCAAGATTTAACTTCAGACCAGGTAAAAAACCTCGCCACGCATCTTCTTTGTGAGGCATGACGGTATTTTCACTGACTAGTCTGTTAATGCTCTGAATTTGTCGTTGTTGGCCTGGGTTTAAAGCATCGCTGTAGAGCGTCAAAATTGTTTTCAGACTTTCGAGCCCTGAGTCTGGATCGAGTAACGATGCTCGATACAAAGAAGATTGGGCAACCAGTTGCCATAATTGCCAGCCGCCAAAACTTGGACTTCTGTGAGCTGTAGGTCGGTTGAGCAGGGTAAAATATTCTACTGGCCCTTCGCCGATAAGTTTGAGCCTGTCACCTTCGCGCATATGTTCAGGCAAGTCGCGATTAGTGCAGGTTGCTTCAACATGAATAATGTCTTTGACTGTATGTTCTGGTGTCATTTCTGAATTAAAAAATGACATGTAGGTTTCGGTGCCTTGTTGATTTTTTCGCTGGCTGGGTTGAGTTCTTGCCAACCAGTAGTATTTTGGGTCGTCGCCAGGGATCAGTTTCTTCGCGCCCAAAAACGGTGTGAGGTCTTTGTTGACCCCCATTTCATCAACTGCGACGACGCGATCTATTGAATGTATTTCGCTAACTCGATCACTTCGATAATCTGGAATTAATTTATATTCGTAGTGGTGCAGATCAAGATTGACCGGTTCACAACTGGTGGTGAATAAATTGGTGAGCGGAACGCAATTCAAACGAAAGTTCTCTGCTATCAGATTAAATCGTTTCGGTGTTGCGTTATCAAACATAAAGAATAACTTCAGGTGCTCTCTGCAATGACCAGTTTCTAAACCATCGATTGAAAAAAAGCAGAATTTCTCTGGAAAAAAGAAATAGTCTAAAAGTAAATCATAAGCGGGAAGCGTATGATTACTTTGTTTAAATAACATTTGTTCTGGTTCAAACCCTTCCATTTTTAATGCTGAGGGCGGAAGGAACTTTACTTTTTTTTCGTTTTCATCAACGATGGCGATTCGCTGTAAGTTGTTCTGGAACATATCAAGAAGTTGCCAGCGGAAGTTATCGTCTGCATCGATGTAAAACATCAGGGTTTCGATATTGAGTTTATTCAGCGGTTCGCTACCCTGTGATTGAATTTCCACATCGATTACTGTTGCACACTTGATCCCGGCTAGTAGGTCAGTTGAAACTTCGTTTAGTGGAACTTTACTGGCGTGAGTAATTTCGGCTGGCCATAATTGGGTCTGATATCCGGTGCGAAATCTTACTTCGGGGGCACTATTGTTGCGACGTTTAATCTGACTATTATCACGTCTTTGGGCATCTTTGACATGACTGTAGCATTGTCTGTGCCGACCAATAATTTGCCCTTGAGAAAAGTCCGCGCCATCAGCTTTAACTTTCATTTGCGCGATGGTAATTGAAGGGATCGGACTTACCAGGTTAGGGCAGAGTTGTTGCAGCAATATTTGTGGTATTAATTCCTGGTTTCGATCAATTCGAAAGTGCAATCTTGAAGCAAGCCAGGTAAATGATTGGACGAGATGTTCAACGTGAGGATCGCTGGATTTTCCCTGACTCATTCTTAGTTCGGCGGCAATTTGTGGATATTCCAGGCCGAACAAAGTTGCCTGGTCACGAAATTCGTGCAGTTCAGTTTTAAAGTAGTCTACAAGGTGATTGCTGTAAATGCTCATTCAATGTCCGCTGTGTCTGAACCCAGGAAAAAAGTTAATATCTTTGTCTGTTCGAAATTCTTATATTTACCAGTAAGCTTCAAACGGTATCTGGAATCTTTATCGCCAGGCACAACAGTGACTGCGACGTCCATTAGCCGTGGTTCAAACTGGCTGATATTTTGTTCCAGTTCTTTAGCAACTTGAATGTATTCGCTTTGAGTTGCAGCGCGGCTAACGAGATCCATCAAACCATAATTGAGAAGGTATCTCTCTTCATTTTCGTCCCCACCGGCAAAGTAACTTCGACCGGACGCAATACGACGTAACTCGGCGCGTATTGATTCTTTAACTAATGTTATCTGCTGTTGTGGAATGTCCTCTATAGGTAGTTGTGGATTAACGAGTCTTTCAAATAGTAGTCTCATATTTACTTAGTTCATTCGTCTGCTTAATGACTTCATTAGTCGAGCTTGGTCAATCGGTTTTGACTGATTATTACCAGTAGAAACGACCAGATTCCAAACTAACAATTGCCAATTAAATCTTAAGGCCAGTTGCTTCTGTTTTGCGCAACGTTCCAGGCAAACTCGACATTTCCACCATTGGTCACCTGATTGGTTTGAACGGTATAAGTCCACTTAATTGCAGTGAAGTTAAGTGTAAATTGTTCAGTGGCCATATCATTCGGGTGAGACTGGCTTTCGATCGAACTGAGAATGGCATTACGCAGTTCGAGCGTCATAATGTTGGCGATAATATTTTCATCACCTTCAATGTTCGAGTTACGGCATAAAAAGATGCGTGTCGGTTCACCACTTCCATCGTCTAGTGGGCGAGCGGATAAACAATGCTTGTAAAGTTTTGGCGATGTTTTATCGAAATACTTTACGCAGGTAATATCATTTAACATTGGTCGACCTGATGTTCGCGCACTGTTACTGACATCGGTAGTGATTTGTTGCTTCATGCCAAAGTGCATTGAAACAAGTTCCATGCTCTGGTCCAAAGTCGCATCAGTTATTCCATCCAGATCACCAACGATTAAACTGCCGCCATCATTGATCTCTCCGGTAATAATGTCGTCGTAACCAGGCTTTAATAATACGAGATCCATAATTTTTCCTTATATTTAGTTTAAATGAGTTAATGGGTTCAAGATGGAAGCTCAGCAACCAGACGAATTGAAGTGGTTAACTCTTCAAGCTGGAAGTGGGGCTTCAGGAACACCGTGGCACGATAGCTACCAGGTTTACCTGGAACATCTGATACTTCAACACGTGCTTCGCGAAGCGGATACCTGGCTTTCACGTCTTGTGGTGGCGTATCATCGAGTAAAATATACTGAGCTATCCAGGTGTTAAGGTAATCCTCAACATTGGAGCGCGTCATAAACTTGCCAATTTTTTCTCTCATTAAAACTTTGATGTAATGAGCAAATCGTGATGCTGAAAGAACGTAAGGCAGCATCGCTGATATTCGTGAATTTGAATTGGCTGAGTCGGTGTTGTAGGTCTTAGGACGGTTAGTCGTTTGACCGCCGAAAAAGGCTGCTTTGTCTGTGCCTTTACAGTGACAGATTGGCATGAAGCCGAGGTCGTTAAGTTCTTTTTCACGTCGATCGGTTAATGCGACTTCTGTCGGGCAGGTCAAAGATAATTCGCCGTCATCGGTTTCGAATACGAAGGAGGGAAGTCCTTCGACAAGTCCACCACCTTCAACACCACGAATGGCTGCGGTCCAACCGAAATGCGCAAATGCGTTGGTGATTCTTTGTGCTAGTACATAAGCGGGATTTCCCCATAAAAACAACTTAGCATCTGTGCGTTTGGTTGAGACACCTTCTTCGTTGAGTACCATGACATTTTCTTCAAAACTCATGTCTTCAACCGGCGAATATTTTTCACCATAAGGAAGTCGTAACATGACTCTGGGCAAAGTCAGAGTGACGTAACGACTGTCTTCTGTTTCTCTAAAACTTCGCCACTTAATTAGCTCTGCGCTTTCAAATATTTTTGAAAGGTCTCGTGGGTTATAAAGTTTTCCGAAGCTATCCAAATCGAAAAGTTTTGCGTAGGCAGCGGTGACAAAAGGCGCATGGGCTGCGGCTGCGACACCTGAAATCAGTTCGAGTAACTTGATATCATCTGGATGTCGGCCAAATTCAAAATCACCCACAAGTGCGCTGAAGGGGTCACCACCATAGGTGCCGTATTCTTCCTCGTAAACCAATTTAAACAGGGCACTTTGATCAAATTCCACAGCTTTTAAAAGATCTTTGTATAAATCTTTTTTGCTGATATTGAGCAATCTGATTTTGAGCTTTTCACCAGTTTCGGTATTCATTACCAGGTAATGTAATCCGCGCCAGGAAGCTTCAAGCTTTTGAAATGCCGGATCATGCATGATGAGATTGAGCTGGGCGGTCACATTGCCGTCAATCTCGCTGATTGATTTATTAATCAGCGCTGCGACATCTAATCCTTCGCCATCACTTTCGGCATCAGCGGCAATATCTTTTAAGAATTGACCAATCAGCTGGAGTGCGTATTCGATCTGGTTGATATCCAGTACCATCTGGCCAACTTCAGGATTCAGCATATCCTTGAGCGTTTCGTTTTCGACGGTTTCCAGAATATCTTCAAGAGTCGGTGGCTCGCCATCTTTACCTTCTATATCGGTTTTGACGACTTGGCCCCATGCTTCTGCATCACCTTCAAATAAACCGGCTATTGCCGTTTTCTTATCAGCGTCGGTGATAATGGATTCGGTTAGTGCGATAAGCGCATCGTTACCGTCCATTTTTGCCAGCATATCGCGCAAGTGACAACGGCCCTGATAGAGCCCTTGCAGCAGTGGTGTGCGTTTAACGATATCGGTCGGATAAAAATCGTCGATTTTATTAAATAGCAGCTCGACACTGGCTTTGTCACTTTCTGCGCCAGGTAAAACATTATCGACATTCGCGACGATTCTTGGCTCAATTGACGCGAGCACTTTGTTAAAGTTATCACGATCAATTTCGACAAATTTGCGCTGAGCTATGGGAGGCAGGTCAGTTTTGGGGTTGCCCGAAAGATCGGCCAACACACCTACGATAAACGGTAGCTCTTTGGTTTCGATTGCATCGCCAATTTCTACGTCATAGGTGATCTGAACTCTCGGCTTTCGATTTCGGCCAATCCACTTCTGGTTACTTTCACTCATCACTTGTTATCCTTTATTTCTGTAAAACCGTTATTTCTGTAAACCAAGCTGTAATTCCGCGTCTAATAGCTTGTTTTTTCTGGATGACAAACGCTCAAATATTTCTCTTCCCTGGTAAATTCGTTTGCCGATTTTTCTCGCTAAAATTAATTCATCTAAAGCCTCTCGAATTAATTTAGGGGCTTCTCGAACGCGATTTTTCGCTAACCACCAGTTCGTCAAACTTTCCAGGTCGGTTGCACGCGCGTTGTTATGAAAATAATCTTCCAGCTCCGTTGCTACTATGTGAACATACTCTTTTCGTTGTTCTTGATTCATCCGCAGTCTCACTGATTGTCACTAATTTAAGTTTTCGCTAATTGATGTATGCGTGGCGTTTTATTTCTGGCGACTATAAATATTACAAGTAGTGTGCCAATATTTATCTAAATCCTATCTTATTGATTTTTAAGCAATAAATATTTTTCGACTGGAAAGGCTAGTGAGGCAAATTTGCCTCGCTTATTTATTTTTAATTGAGATTTTTGCCGTGATTGTAAGGCCTGCGGGCATTGATCAAAAATGCCCTGTTTGGATCGAAATGCCTCACTTGTGAAATTTCATTTTCTAAAATAAGCGTTCCTAATGAGTGCAGAGGTAAACGATATTGGTTGAGATGACTGTGAGGAATAGACACCGTTCGTAGGTTGGGTAGACGTAGGAAACCCGACAATTCTCACGGGCTGCTGTAATTTGAAAATAATTTAGACAAACCTTAAATTGTAAACATCGCTGTTGGGTTTCGCAGGCTCTACCCAACCTACAAAACATAATTGCTAACTGGAAAGTCAGGAAAAGTTATCTCTGGTTATACTGCGACTTTTTGATGTGGTGTTTTTCTAACAGTCGGGTAAAAGTGCGCCTTTCTTTATTCGCTAAACTTGCCGCTTTAGAGATATTACCATTGGTCGTTTTCATGATTTGATGAAGATAGGTTTTTTCAAAGTCATTCAGGACTTTGGTTTTGGCTTCTTTATAGCCGAGGCGTAAATTAACCGAATCTAAAATATTAATATTTTTTAAAGAGTCGGATAAATGTAAGTCTTCAAATTCGATAACACTAGAGCTACTCAAGAAAAAGGCGCGGCTAATAATATTTTCCAGCTCTCTGACATTTCCGGGGAAATCATAACTTAACAACCACTGGTTAACTTTTTGAGCCAAAACTTTGGTCGCCTGGTTAAATTCGAGAGAGAGTTTGGAAAGGAAATATTGAGCAAGGTAAATGACATCGTAGCCTCGTTGGTTTAAGGGAGGCAAGTCAATATGCATCATGTCGATTCTGAATAGTAAGTCTTCGCGAAAACTACCTGATTTCAGATCCTTATTTAAGTCTGCGTTTGTGGCGGAAATGATCCTGACATCTGTTTTGATCAGATTTTTTCCGCCAACGCGGCGAAGCTCGCCATCTTGCATATACCGCAAAAGAGACACTTGAACTTTCGGCGACAAACTATTGATCTCATCTAGAAATAATGTGCCGCCATCAGCTAATTCTATTAATCCTGTATGCTTACTCGCTGCGCCGGTAAATGAACCTTTTTCGTGTCCAAATAGCTCACTGAGCGCTATGTCATCGGTCAGTGCGCCACAGTTGATTGGAATAAAAGGCCCGCTTGACCTCGGGCTCATCTGGTGCAATGCGCGGGCAACAAGCTCTTTACCTGTGCCTGTTTCACCGTAAATGAGTGTTGGGGCATTGGTTGATGCAATTCGACCAATCAAATCTTCCATCTGATTAAACACGCTTGAGTAAGTGCCTAGCTTCAGGCGTTGCATATACTCGTCAACTGAAAAAGTGTGGCTTAGTAATTTTTTCTGATAGACCTTTTGTCCATTAAACTGGAGTTGTTCTAACCCAATATCATTGTGTAAAAATTTTGACAGGGGAAGTGCAGCAAAATCTTTCAGAGATTTTTCTGCATCTGCTAAACAATCATCGTAAACGATTAGCCAGATATTGGTAAAATGAGGGTCATCAACTTGATGAATGTGAGTCAGCGTTTCTTGATTATCAATAAATAAGATCCCGCATTCCTCAAATCGGGGAGTGATTGATTCTAACTCTATTATCTCAAATTTGATCTTATTTTTTGTTAAAAAATCTTCGAGCTGTTTGTTCTTTTTGGAACCGGAATAGCAGAGCAATTGCTTTTTGTAAAAGCAATTGATAAGTCCATCTTTTGGCAAATTTACAAACATGGTTTTAAGTTAGTGTTGAAGTTTATGGTTGTTATTTGGCTAACCAAATTTGCGAACGAAAGAAAAATTTTCCATTTAATCTATATAATAGTAGAGAACCAACTTTAACTTTTCAAGCTAACTTCTTAATTTTTAAAGGAATTATTATTTCAATTCGAGATTTAAAAGTCGAATTCCATAAAAATACAATCAAATTGTAGTTCGTATTTAGCAAATTGGTTGGAAAATCGCATTATTGGATTGAGTGATATTTACTTCAATAATATTGATAACACTAATAAAATAATCGAATTGATCGGCACTTTACCATTAATGCAAACTGCATACTCCAATAAGGCATTTCTAAAAATTTAAGTGGTTTTTATCACTAACGTAATTTATTACAAATCGAAATTTGGACTGCCGCTGTCTTAAACTAGATTGCCACTACTTTTTTTCTTCAAATCTTGGAGTGCAGATTTGAAGCCGACACTCGGTTTTGCATCTTTCACAAAGCTCGTTTGTAGCCTTATGTAACACACTGTTGTAGTTTTGTTATCTGCGGTAATAATTCCTTGTTTGAGATATGAATCCTCTTTAATGTGAAATGGACTCCAGTTAAAGCATTAAAGAGGTGACATTATGCAGCTAAAATCATTCATTTTATCCGGTGCGTTATTATGCTCCCTGTCGAGCAATGCCAGTGAACAAATTGATGGTTTGTGGGAAACGAACAACGCGGTAAGCGCGAAACAAAAACCTGGTGCACAGGAGGGAAGCGAAGACCAACGTCATTTGAAACTGGCATTTGATGTCTTTGCCAGTAAGCTTCATTTAGCGCCGGCACAAAAATTATCTAGTCATGGTGTAGAAGTTGACTTGCCGTTACCGAATGGAAAATTTGTTCGTTTCGAATTGTTTGAGTCGTCAATCATGGAAGAAAGTCTTACCAAAAAATATCCTCAAATAAAGACTTACTGGGGGCGCCAGGTCGGTAACCCTGAAAACACTGGTCGATTCGATCTGACCCCTCATGGGTTTCACGGCATGTTTCAATACGCGGGCGAACAAGTTTTTATCGACCCTGAAACACGCGAAGATACCAGTGGTTATGTGACTTATTTAAAATCAGCATCCGGTATTCGCGATCAAAAACGTTCTTTTCATGACCGCGTAATCAGGCGTGGAAACAACCAATCGCGGTTCAATAAATCATCGAATAAAGCCATACAAACTGATGCGGTTGAAAGGCAATACCGGATAGCGGTTGCGGTCACTGGAGAATATACCCAGTTTCATGGCGGTACCAAAGAAAAAGGACTAGCTGCGGTCGCCACGGCAATCAATAGAGTTAACCAGGTTTATCAAAATGACCTGGCAGTGAAGTTTGTTTTAGTTGGTGCCAATGACAAGTTAATTTATACCGATGCGGCCTCTGATCCCTACACAAATACCGATAGCGACTTGGATACGAATACCGCAAACATCGATAAAGAAATCGGCGCTGATAACTATGATATCGGCCATATTTTTGTCACAACCGGCGGTGGTGTCGCTGGATTTGAAGTGGTTTGTAGTAGTTCGAAAGGTGACGGATTAACTGGTTCTGAATCACCAAATGGCGATGCATTTCATATCGATTATGTTGCCCATGAAATCGGCCATCAGTTTGGTGCCGAACATACTTTTAATGGTTGTGACGATAATCGTGCAGAGCAGTGGGCATTTGAACCAGGTAGTGGAACAACAATTATGGGCTACGCCGGCCTTTGTGATGACCGAAATGTGCAGAATAACTCTGACCCTTATTTTCACACGAAATCTGTTTCGCAGATGTTTCAATTTATCAGTCAGGGAGGCGGTGCAAGTTGTGCAGTTAAGAAGGATTTAAGCAATCAATCTCCCACGGTTAATGCGGGGAATGACTTTACTATTCCGGCGCAAACGCCTTTCGAGCTAACGGGATCTGCGACAGATAACGACACTGGCGATCAAACAAAATTGAGTTACACCTGGGAGCAGACTGACTTAGGTCCAGAGGAAAAAACTGCGAGCGATATGGTAGATGACGGCCGCAGACCTCTGTTTCGCTCGTTTGAACCGAGCAGTAGTGCGAGCAGAACTTTTCCCCGTTTGAGCGATGTGTTAGCCGGCACAACTACTAAAGGAGAAACTTATCCTACAACTAGCCGAGATTTGAATTTCACCCTGACGGTCAGGGACACCAAAGGTGGCGTAGGTACTGATGCAACCAAAATCACGGTGAAAAAGGAAGCTGGGCCATTTAAGATAACCGCACCTGACGGCGGCCAGTGGTCTGGCGGTAGTCAGCAAACTGTGAGTTGGGATGTCGCTAATACTAACGTTGCGCCAATTAACTGCACAGTGGTTGATATCAGTTTATCGACAGATGGAGGGCAAAATTTCACTCACACTTTAGCCACAAACACAGCAAATGATGGCACTGAAATTATCACAGTTCCCAGTGCTGACAGCTCTTCAGGACGTGTAAAAGTAAAATGTTCTGACAACGTATTTTTCGCTATTAATGGCAAAAATATAACCGTTGGCAATGGCGGCGGTGGCGGAGGAGGTGGCGGTGGTAATCAAGCACCACGGATAACCGGGCAACAATCGCTATCGCTTGATGAAGACGCTAATATCACGATTAAACTGACGGATTTGACCGTTGTTGACGGCGATAATAATTTTCCTGCAGATTTTACGCTGAAGTTAGTAGCAGGGAGTAACTATAGTTTAGATGGAAATCGCGTTACGCCGACAGCGAACTTTAACGGTGAACTTTCAATCCCGGTAACAGTAAATGATGGCAAAGCCGATAGTAATAGTTTCGCTCTTAAAGTGACTGTGAATGCGGTGAATGATGCGCCTAGCGCTCAGGATGATCAATTCCAGGTTGAGCAAGATTCAGCAAGCACGGCAATCGATGTGTTAGCGAATGATTCAGATGTCGATAGTGGTGATACCCTGACTATTAGCGCGATAAGTTATTCTGGTAGTTCAACAGTAAGCCATGATAACCAGCGAATTAATTACCAGCCTGCGGCGAATTTTCATGGAACCGAAACGATTCAATACACCATCAGTGATAAAGCTGGTGCAACTACGACAGCGACATTAACCGTTACAGTGACACAAAAAAGCGGTGGTGGTAATGGTGGAGGTAACACTGGCGGCGGTAGTTCTGGTGGCGGTAGCCTGGGATGGTTACTCATGCTAGGTCTGTTAGTTTGTGCACGCAGAAAATTTTAGGGTAAAGATAGCAATAGGCTCTAAAGTAACTTGATTGCAAAATAAAATAGTTACCTGGAAAAGCTCTGAGTAATCAGAGCTTTTCGATAACTCGCAGGAAAATATAAATGAAATTCGCTTTAAATAAACGACACATGGTGATTGGTAGTATTGTCGTAATGGTGTTAACCGCGTGTCACTCGACGCAACCACAACTAACTAAGCGTGAGCAACAAGCGGTTGAAAAGCTTAATTGGATTGATACCACCGATGCTGAAAAAGAATTGAGCAAATCGCTTCAAATAAAAGACTACCGCCTTTACTCTAAAGGTACCAGAGGTGGTGGTTTGATTGGTATTTCCAGTGAGCAGCAACAGCTTGCGTTACAGAAATGTGGGAAGAAAAAGACACCTGGCCTCACTGATGTACGTTATGGGAAGATACATACCCAATATGTCAGGAAAGTGCGCGAATTTGCTACCAAATTTAATCTTGAAATGTTGCGTTATTGCCTCAATAATAAGTCATAGTGAAGAGGCAAATTAGAATAAAAGCAAATAAAAACAGAGTGTTACATATATCACTTGATGTTAACGCTGGTTTTATTCTATACTCGATTCCATAGCCGATGGCTAAGTTGAAAGAGGAAACGAAGATGAATGGCTTAATTTATTTAGAAGAAGATTGGGGCCCATTGAGTGATGAAATCCCTCCAGGCACCAAAGAATAATAAGAGTCAACTGTAACTCATTGATAATAAAGACCTTAATTGGTCTTTTTTGTTATTAGGAAACCTGACATGGACGCTTGCCTTGCCGATAATGGCCTTTTCTATTGTATTTCAATCACCCACCCTGTTGTTTTTGTTGCGCTGGCTGCCGCTATCGTTGCTGTTTTTGGTATTGCATTTCAGCGAAAAACGGCACGTGAGAAGAATTCTATTGATTTTGAAGAATCTTATAAGAAAAACACCAACATTAAAAACGCGATGCTAGAGATATATTCTCTGAATGAATCAAAGGTTCGAGCACTGATAAAAGATGACGGTTCGGTTGATGATAATGATAAGTCGGTTATCGCAATTCGACGGGTTTTAAATGAGTGGGAGCGAGCCGCTACTGCAATCAGTCATCAGGTTTACGACAATCAGTATTTGTATCAAATTTATGGAACGACCGTGTTAAATTTATTTGATGTTTTGCATCCATTTATCACCGCCAGACAAAACAAAAATTCCCGCCTTTATATTAATTTTCAGTTGCTGGCTGTCGACTGGATTATTAAACGTAAAAGAGATGAAGGATATAACTATCCAAAACAATTGAAAGAAGCTCAGCAGCATATTCATTATTATTGTGACCATAAAAATGCTAAGGGGAGTTTGATTGAGTTGCGAAAAGGATACGATAAGTTAAAGGAGGTTATGGATTCTATGTATGACAAGCGTTAACTTTAATTATGATTTTATTTATTTATTTTTCCTGATTTGCAGGAATTTAATCGACAATAAAGAGGAAGTACATGAAAAAGTTAGTTTTAGCCATATTAATGATCTTATCGTTTAAAGTTCAGGCTATTGAGTGGGTTTATGTCTCTGATATGAGCAAATTAAAATGGCAGTTGGTATCGAGTGGGGAAGTTTATTTTCGAAACTTGAATGAGTTTAATAGCGCCCAGGGAGGCTGTTGTTATAGTTACAAGCTAGATACGACCACGCCGGCTGGAAAAGCAATGTGGAGTACAATATTAGCGAAAATGGCAGCCAGAGCTCCACTTAACCTTGGTTTTCCGCAGGTCGGCAGCGCCAATAACGTTCAAACATTATATGCTGTAGGGATCTATTAATATTGATAGCCATCCTTCTAATAAAATAGAAGGATGGCTATTTTTCAATATAAATTAGTCATTAAGTTTTATTATTTAAAAACAGACTCTATCGATTTAATTTCAATATTTTTGCTGTCAATTTTCAGTGGATACTTTGCAATAATTTTATCTTCACTAACAATTTCTGCAGGTTTTTCACTGTTATATTTCATCGGTGAATTTTGCTCTTCAGCTAAACGCTTTTTCATATCTTTTGCATCCTTGGTAATGAATACAAAGTGCATGTTTTCGAGCTGTAGATGCTTTTTAATCACCTGGTTCACTTTATCCAATGTCAATTGGTCGAGCCCTTTTCGAACGTAGTCAACAAAACCTTCCGTGTCGTAAAACTTAGAGTCAACTGCGTAACCCAAAATTCGGCTTTGGCTATCGACAAGTTGAGGAACGTAATTACGTAAGAAGTTTTTAGTCGATTCAAACTGTTCTTGTGTTAATCCATTTTTAATCAGCTTTTCCATTTCCCACATGGCTGTACGAGTTGCAAAATGCGCATCGTTAGCTGAGCGCAACGGTCGGATCCAAACTTGGAAAATTTGTTGTGAACGAGGAACATTGACAACGGGTTTAGTGGTGAACATGCCGCTAGGGAAATATTCAATATATGCATAGTCACCATAGTTCATACCTCTCAAGGCACGAATGCGTTGGTAGAGGTAAGAGTTACTATTACGATGCTCGCCCAACCAGGAGCGAACTAACCAAAGAGCAACCCAGTCCTCGTCGCCACGTTTAACGTCAATTGGGAAGCCAAAAGAAACCGCTGTAGACAGCGTATTCTTTTCGACAATTGTTGCATGACGTCCTTTAAGTTTTGGTGCTGCAGCGATGGTAGATGGCATTTTTTTCCACTGAGGTAATTTTGCCATATCACTGACGATCTTATTTTTGAAGGTTTTTGGATAGTTACCTGCAATCGCTAAAGTCAGATTATTTTGGGTGAGCTGAGTTTGATAAAAATCCTTGACGTCATTCAGCGTGAGCTTTTTGATGTCGTCGACGTGACCTGAGTTTAATGCGCCATATGAGTGACCTGCATAGAGTGCTTCATACAATACTTCCTTACCCAGTTCTTCATCGTTGCTTGACTTGAGGCTATTTTCGATGTTGTTAATAAGTTGATCTTTCAGGCGTTTAAAATCTTCTTCTCGCCAGCCTGGCTGTAGCATTTGCTCACTCACTAAACCGTACCATTGGGCCAGGTTGTCACGGTGTACACTGCCATTAAAAATGAAAATTTCTTTATCAACTCTAAAACCAAATCGGCCGGCTAATGGGTACATGGCTTGCTGAATATCGTTATAGGTTCGAGAAACCGTTCCGCCATCGGCGATCATCATTGCAGTTAATGCAGCCAAGCCTTTTTTACCTTGCGGATCTTGCGCAGTACCTGTGTTAAACCACCAACTAATATCAATTAAGTCTGAGCTGGTTGGTTGCAGCAGAGTTTTTATCTGCACATTTGGTTGATGAGTATTTTTACTGGCACGATCTAAATCAACGCGACCGTCAAATTTGGCCAATGCTGCTTTTGGTGACATGGTCACCATGGTCAGGTTGTCATCTGTAAAATAAGTGGTTGCGTATCGCTTGATGTCTTGCGGTGTAATTTTTGCAAATGTCCGATACAAACGGTTAAGGAATTCTGGATCTCTTTCGAAATGTACGTAACTTGCCAAAGTGCTTGCAATGCTATCGGTTGAA
Source organism: Aliikangiella coralliicola (assembly GCF_007004725.1). Taxonomy (GTDB): domain Bacteria; phylum Pseudomonadota; class Gammaproteobacteria; order Enterobacterales; family Kangiellaceae; genus Aliikangiella; species Aliikangiella coralliicola. The sequence goes on from NZ_ML660164.1 coordinate 301,590, forward strand.
TCTAAAGTACGGGCAAATGAATACTTTAAGTTATTCTTAATATCATTAAGACGTTTTTCATCTAGCAATTCAGTACGAGCTCGAATGAGCGTTTTAGTGATAGCTTGTTTAACTTCTTCTGCATACTTTTCATCTTTTAACTGAGTGTAAATGTAGAGTAATTGCGGATCTTTTCTGTCAGGGAAATAAGCGCCGACAAATTGGACCATTTGTCGATCAATGACCAGATCTCGATACAAGTCTGAAGACTCAGAAAAATAGGCTTCGCTTAGCAAATCAAGGGAAGGTTTATCCTTTTTATTTTCATCAAGCGCCGGACCGCGAAACGCCATAGTGATATAAGTATTTGGCGTTTTTTCGAACTGTAAGTGTTGGTAGATTTGCTTTTCCTGTGGTGGCTCTTTTGGAATAGAAACTTCAGTTTTCTGAGTTTTCCAGACGCCCCAGTATTTTTTCACCCAGTCAACGGTTTTGTTAACATCAACATCACCAACAACGATTACGCTGGCAAATTGTGGCGTGTACCAACGCTTAAAAAAAGTTTTCGAATAATCGAACTGGTTAGGCATGTCTTCGATATCTCGAAGGAAACCCATGGTTGTATGCTTATAAGTATGTTGCTTAAAAGCGAGGTCGCGGATCCCTTCAAACATTTTACGGAATGGGCTAGAAGAGTTTTTCAGATACTCACCTTTAACCGCCAGCGCTTCAGTGCGAAATTCAGCTTCCGTATAAAACAGGTTTTGAAAGCGATCAGCTTCTAACATTAACATTTTTTCCAAGTGTTCTTTTGGAAAAGAAATATGATAGTTAGTTAAGTCATCGCTTGTGTAAGCATTGCCATCAACACCGGCATTTTTAAGAATTTTACTATATTCAGCTTGCGGGAAATTTTTAGTTCCTTTGAACATCATATGTTCAAAAAAATGGGCAAATCCAGATTTACCAGGTTCTACTTCATTGCGTGAGCCGGTTTGCATCGGAATTTGTAGAGATACCAGATCTGGATAGTCGGTTTTCACAACAATGACTTTTAAACCATTTTCCAGCGTTTCCATGTGATAGGGCAGGTTAAATATTTTCTCTGCTGCCGCGTTGTTTGATTGTTTGCTAGATACATTAGCTGATGCGGTAGTATTGTTGACTGTTGTACAACTCGAGATCATTCCGGCCAGCAGACAAAGGGAAAGCCCTTTTCTGAATAGGCTGGCTTTTTCACCACCAATGCCTATGGCGTTTTTCATATTCTGCGTAAATTTCATGATATAAGACCTTCTTTTAGCAAGAATTTTTTTGTTAGATAGTGCGTTTGTAAAATCGATAGCGTGAAATTAGAGGTTGGAAAATGCTCTGGGCCATTTTTTCCTAATGTCAGTCTCTCTAAGTGCCGGTCCCTGTGGCTGTTCACTTTGCCAAGCTATTTTATACGAACTAGCGACAAGATATCGGTTTTTGAAGGGGGAAAAATAACAATAATTGTTAATGAACATTACAGTTGATGAGTTCTCAATTGGTTGAGTTGTACGGTTTTTAATCAATAGCCATCTTAAATTCTACTTTTGGAAAGGGGCGTGACAACCCGTCACTCAAAATTCCTTATTGAGATATTTTGCAAAAAAACAGGTTTGAATAACTAAGCCAGCTTTACATTTAGCGATTAATAGACGATATAAATAATAGAAACTGTGCGGCTATGTTGTTGATAACAAACATGTCCTGAATAATAAAAACACTTCAAGGAGCACCGATGCCTGTTAATCCAAATAAAAAACCTGTGGTTCTCATCGTTCACGGTGTGCAAACCGGTACCGATAAGGATCAAAATCAGGATAGGCAAGTAAAGCAACTCATTAATAATCGTTTAGGCGGTTTACCTTTAACATTTTCTACCGATCTCTATCGCTACGAAGATATTAACGATAAAGCAATAGCTCCCGCGAAACAGCTAATGAAGTTGATAGGGAAAACCGCGGTGGGGAAGATTTTGCTGTCAACGACTGTCGACTTAGTCGGTGATGTGGTGCTTAATTTGCAAAATGGTTCAACCGCCCAGTTAATTCGGGATGGGCTACGACAACGTATTCTTAAGTACTATAACGCTGGTAATCCTTGTTACCTGATGGCGCACAGTTTAGGTTCCATCTATGCTTTCGACGTGCTTAATGAATTAATTGCTGAAGAAGCTTACTTTGATCGAAACAATCGCGGCAGTTGGCCGGTACAAGGCTTTTTAACGATTGGTTCACCGATTGGTTTGGCGATGTTTAGAAAAGGACGAACAAAAATCAATAACCTGGGAGAGGGCAACCGGCTGTTCCGTTGGTTTAACTATTGGGACCGCTCGGATCCCGTCGTTTCCGGCGATATTTTCGGTAAAAATCTAACCGGTTTCGACATTGCAAAAAAATACCAGGCGAATAACCCTAATCAGGGCTGGTTTATCAGGGATGTGGCCGTTGATACGGGATTCCATTGGCTTTTGTCTCACACAGCTTACTGGAGCGATGCGAAAGTCGGCGATGGATTAGTTGACCTGATTTCACGGTAGGGAGGAAATATGCGAATTATTTTGACGTTGTTAGTTTTGCTATTGAGCGGATGCACCCACTATCTTTATCAGGGAGATTTTTCCGCCAATGATGCTTTTGGAAAAGAGCGGCAGTATCGACTTTATTGGACGAAAACCGATAAGTTTTTATTCGGTTCAAGTGCCGGTCCGCTGGTATTGGATATCACTTGCGACGCGCCAAAAACTTTTGAAGAAAATGAACAGGGCATATTTTTAAGATTACCCAAAGATGAATTTGAAGGTTCAGAAGTTGCTGATCCAACCGCGTATTATTGCGGCGAGGTGAAAAATTTACAAAAACTCGATAGTTACTCATCCGGCCCGATTCAATTTAGTATTAGCTGTAAGCCGATTGTTGATGAATGGGCGCGAATAAAACCAGTTTTTATCGCGCAATCTGACGATTATCAAGTGGACATAAAAGTGGTCAAAGATTGGAGTTTATTTGGTGGGGCGTTAGAGTCAAAGAGACTAGATTGCTTAGCGAATGAAGCTGGTCAATAAGGCCTCGCAAAAAAACGCCATACCGATTATCCGACAGTTCGGTTTTTAAACCCCGAAAAGGGAACCATGAAGTTATCGAACAAAGCCAGGCTCGAACTTTAAGTGCTATCAAGGTAGAATGGCGCCTGATTCTTTTCATTGCAGTTAATTCATGTCCTTTACTTCGTTAAAACTAATCGAGCCATTGCTTAAAGCACTTGCTGAACAAGGCTATAAAACACCTTCGCCCATTCAGGAAAAGGTGATACCCCATATTCTTAATGGCCGGGATGTCATGGCCGCCGCGCAAACCGGCACTGGAAAAACGGCCGGTTTTACTTTGCCGATGTTGCAGAGATTAACTAAGGGTAAAAAGCCAACGGCAAATTCGGTTAGAGCGTTAGTATTAACGCCCACACGAGAGCTGGCTGCTCAAGTTGGAGAAAGCGTCAAAAACTACGGTAAGCATCTGCCCATGCGAAGCGCTGTGGTATTCGGTGGCGTTAAAATTAATCCTCAGATGATGCAGCTGCGACGTGGTGTTGATGTATTGGTGGCAACTCCCGGTCGTTTGTTAGATTTGTTTGGTCAAAATGCGTTCCATTTTAAGTCAATTGAATTCCTGGTTTTAGATGAGGCAGACAGAATGCTTGATATGGGTTTTCTTCCCGATATCAAAAAGATCATTTCGCAATTACCACAAAAAAGACAAACTTTGCTATTTTCCGCGACGTTTTCCAGTGATATCAAGCAGCTCGGTCAAAAATTACTGAATGAGCCGGTTTCCGTCGAAACCAGTCCGGCGAATTCCACTGCCAAAACCGTTAAGCAGTGGATGCATCCGGTGGATAAAAAGCGCAAATCAAAATTACTCAGTTTTCTTATTGGTCACCATCGCTGGCAAAAAGTGCTCGTGTTTGTACGCACGCGCAGAGGCGCGAATAAACTTACCTATGACCTGCAGAAAAGTGGTCTGGAGGCAGCTGCCATTCATGGCGATAAAAGTCAGGGAGCGAGAACCCGAGCGCTAGCGGCATTTAAAAATGATGAAATCCGGGTTTTAGTGGCCACTGATATTGCTGCACGCGGATTAGATATCGAACAGTTACCCTTGGTGATCAACTTTGATTTACCGACTGTGGCGGAAGACTATATCCACAGAATAGGTCGCACCGGACGAGCCGGCGAAAGTGGTAAAGCGGTGTCGCTGGTGAGTGCTGACGAGGTCGATAATTTAAGTGACATTGAAAATCTCATTCGACAGTTGCTACCAAGAAAACAAATCGATGGCTTTGAACCTTCGCACACGGTTCCAGAGACCTATTTGAAAGTAGTTAAGAAGAAAAAGCCACATAAGAAAAAATTAGCTAAAGCTAAGTTATTAGCAGCAGGCAAGAAAACGAGCGCGTCAAAACCAGCAAAAAGCCGCAATAACAAACCTAAGGCGAGTAAAAATAAAGTCAAAACAAAAGATCGAACTCGATCAAATAGTGGCACAAAATCGAGAAGCCAAATACAAAATGCCTCTAAAAGAAAGCCTGCATCGCGGGAGTCCGCTGCGAGTAAAAAACAATGAGAGTTTTAAACCACATTTTTCTCGTAGCTTTGTGTACGTTATTTGCTGTTTTTAATGTTTCAGGCCAATCAGTAACAGACCGACAAGTTGTCATAGAAAATAGCGAAAACCTCCCAAACTATATAAAAAATGAAATTTCAAAAATCGCATTCGAAGCTGGAGATACAAGAATAAAAATAACCAGCAAGTCACGTAGTGTTGAGAAACAGGTCGAGGTGATGCTCGACTATTACATTTTATGCCATCGAAAAAATTGTGGTGTCGAACTGGCGAAAAAAACTTACCATCCAGATTGCAATCGTGCTTTGTCTCTGTTTGACCCAAATCAGTCAAGGGAAAATAATGTGGCTAAAATCGCCCGAGCATTACGCGCTGATTTAGTGGAACTCGGCAGCCGCAGAACTTGTATGAATCATGTTGTGCTCCCTGAAATTAAAAACCGGTTAGTAGCCGTTGATATCGCTCCTTCTTCAATTAACAACCTGAAAAAGTTTTACGACGCAGTTAAAAATAACAATAAAGTCGTACGGTTTTATTACCCCGCAATCAAAGGTGTTCCACCTAGCCAAGTGTTTGACAGCGCGTTTCACCTGGAATTTTATCGTCAATAACTGTTCTATATTCATCGATAAATAGTTGAACTGTTACTAATCACAAGCCGTTGTTCTCTTCCATTCCTCTACCAAGTTCAGGTTATTGAACTACAATTAAGGAAACCTAAAAGAGGCAGATATCGTAATGATAGCGGTCAAAATTCCAAAACAGTGGACGGAAATCGAAAAGTGGGTTTGGCAGCAAATCGCTGCTGGTAATGTTGCAGACTTAAGCGTCAAAGATCCTCAGGAAATCGAGTTAAAACCCAAGGAGAAAAAAGGGTGGACTCAACGACGGCGACTCAGCTATTCATTTTTACAAACCATATTAACCGAAAAGGCTTTCATCGAAAACACTCCCTACAGCGGTGTGCGGATTATCGGAGCGTTATTCGACGATGCGCCGATCAATTTGGAGCATGCCCGTTTAAAGCGCGTCTTCTGGCTAAAAAAATCGAGAATACTAAAAGATTTTTTAGGCAATAACTTACGAGTTGATGGCGAGTTGTCGTTGGAAGATAGTTATTTTGCCGGCATGCTCGATCTATATTGCGCAGATATTCAGGAAGAACTCAATATCAGCGGCGCTATCGTCAAAGGTTCTTTTGATTTAGGTGCCGCAGGAATTGCGTCTAACTTGTTAATGCAGGCCGTTGTTATCGATAAGCAAGCGAACTTAAACAGCTCTAGAGTTTTTAGCTCTGTTTTTATGGGTAACCATTCTGTGTTCAAAGGCAAGGCAGATTTCGGTGCGTTAGAAGTTGGTGGAAACCTCGAAATGCAAAGTGTTTTGTTTGAAGATGAAGTCAATTTAAATAGTGCGAAAATCGAGGGATCGTGCTTTTTGGACAGAGGCGCGAAATTTAAAGGTATGGTCGATTTGGGGTCGGCAATATTGGGTTCGAAATTGCTCGTTAGTGATGTCATCTTTGATGGAGAGTTCAATTTAAACAGCGCGGTTTTTAATAGCTCCTGTTTTGTGGGAGAGAAAGCTGTATTTAACGCGGAAGCTGATTTTAGTTCCATGAAAATTGATGGAACTCTTGAGATAAACAAAGCGCTTTTCAAATCGGCAATGAACCTCAATAGTGTGAGTATCGGCGCGCACTTACAAATTGAAAATACGGTTTTCGAAGGGAGGCTGAGGTTAAATAGCGCCGATATCAAAGGTTCTGCGTTTCTAACTGAAGGCTCTGTATTCGAAGGTGAAGTCGACCTGGTTTCCGCCAGGGTGAAGTCAAACCTCGAAATGCAGGGCTCTAACTTTAATGGAGAAGTTAATCTTAATAGTATTACTGTCGGCAGTTCTGCTTTTCTTGATGCTGGCTCCGTTTTTAAGCAAGACATTGATTTAGGGGCTTCTCATATCGGCTCTAATTTACAAATGAGGGGCGCTGTATTTGAAGGGAAAGTTAACCTGAATCGAACTTCGGTAGAAGGCTCTGTGCTAATGGATAAGGCGTCAGTTTTTCATGATTTTATCAATCTGAATTCTTCCAAAATTGGTTCAGAATTGTTGATGCGGGGATCGACATTTAAAAAGAATGTGAGTTTAAATCGCGCACAAATTGAAGGAAATGCGTATCTGGATCATGGTGCTGTTTTTTATGGGGAGGTCGACCTGACGACTGCAAAGCTTAATGCAAGGTTGGAGATGCGCGCCGCGACTTTTCATGATTTAGTCTGTTTAAACAGTGCATTAATCAATAGCTCTGTTTTTCTTGACGAAGGCGCTGTATTTAAGGGGGAAGTTAATATTGGTTCGGTAAAAATTGATTCTGCCTTAGTCATGCGTAACTCAACTTTTGAAAAAATGGTCAGCTTAAATCGAGCAGAAATATCCGGAACTCTCTTTCTGGACGATGGTGCTTCATTCCAACAGGATGTTGATTTAGCTTACTCCAAATTGGGCGCGAGTCTGCAAGTTCAGGGTTCTTCATTTGGAGGTCAATTAGACTTAACCGGAAGCCGTGTAGAAGGTGAATTATTACTCGGTTTTTCCGAAGCCACTTCAACACAATGGCAAAGTAAAGCGGCTTTAATATTGCGTAACACCCATGTCAATGCTTTTCAAGATTGGTGGCAAAGCGTTGAAGATAATTCCTGGCCGGACAACTATGAACTGGAAGGATTTACTTATGAAAGACTGGGCTCTGTCAGCAGTGATGATGAAGCTGATTTATTTGATCGACCTATTAGTGCTTTTGTTGAATGGCTGGGTAAAGATACCGGTGCTTCTTCACAGCCGTACGAACGCCTTGCTAATTTGTTTTTTGAGGCGGGTGAGTCTTATAAACAAGCCGACATATTATACGCGGCAAGGGAAAGGCAAAGACGTAAGGCTTGGTCAAAAACGAATGAGCATGGGCGGCCAAAGCCGAGAGAGTATACCTATAGTTTCGGACTTTTTGCGCTGAAAGTGACCATCGGTTATGGTTTAGGAAATCGTTATTTTCGCGTGTTATGGTGGGTTGTTGGTTTTACTTTTCTGGGAACGCTGTTGTTAATGAGTAATAGTGCATTTTCATTAACTAATTTTTTACACATGTCATTTGCCAGTCTGGATCAACTGTTGCCAGTTATTTCTCTTGATAAAGCACACGACAAATATATATTTGGTGATGCGCTGGCCAATCCACCTGTTAAAGCGCAACCTTACTGGCTATTAATCTACTTTTATTTTCATAAAATAGCGGGGTGGTTTTTGGGATCTTTTCTTGTAGCAGGTTTAGCAGGTTTGACTCAAAGAAAGTAATGATTAAATTGTTGGCGCAAGTACAAATAAACAAACCAGCTCAACAGCGATAGCAATTCTAACAACAGCACGCACCTGGTGATACTTAGTCAGCATATAGGATGAAAGAGCGACCACTAATGCGAGTGCATTTATGACGACACCAAGCATCGAAAGGTTAACTGAAGTCACAGTCAGATTGAATGCCAACAGGCAGCAAATGAGCGTTAGTACACCAAGAAATATATTGGTAAAGATGGTTATTGTGAATTTTTTATCGTCCAGTTCTTGCATACTGATTCCACGAGTGTGCGAACAAAATATTTGATTTCCAGTAAAATAACACGTGGTTTAACTGATTCAAATTATCGATTGTTATTTTTATCCGGTTTTTTGATGTTTAGCTCGTTAAACTCAACAACAATATTTGAAGTTAAATGAGAACCAGAATCGTTTTGAATCGATGACTTTGGTGAGAATGTTGTCGAGTTTGAATCGCCGACCTTAGTGGGTTTCGAGGAATTATCAGGATGGCTGATTTTAATTTCGTGTGTAGTGGACAAATTGTTATTTTTGACGTATTTTTTATTGGTGGGTGAGATTTTTTAAAGCGAGAAAAGCACACTTAAGGCATGTTTTTATTTGGTTTGGTTATTTCTCATCGCGTAAAACGGCGCATTAATAAAAATCGGCGAGATTGATATCGAAGGAATTTCTATTTTACTATGTGGGAAATCAAATTTTCTGAAAGTTTTCTACTCGACAACTCGGCAGGTTGAACATGAGTGACCAAAGATAAATGTTTGAGTTTAAAAGAATAAATATTTATTTTAGGAACCAGGACAGCAAAGCTCGAGTAATCATTGCGGGATGGACCAAAACTTTATTTTTTACTTTATTCTTTCTCGGCGCTTTTACTCACCACCTATCTGCTCGTGCCTCAACGTCACATCAAGATTCCTCAAAGCTCACTCAATCTCAAAATACCAATAACAGCCTTTCCTCAAGTCAACCTGACAAAGTGATTGAGAATGACTTTTCTGAAGTAGGCCTTTTTACAATTAATAACTACTCAGCTGAAGATTACGGTGCCCATATGCAAAACTGGGGTATTACGCAAGACAATAGAGGTTTTATTTACGTCGCCAATAGCGAAGGGATTTTGGAACACGATGGCGTCACCTGGAGATTGATATCAACGCCAAATAAAGGTGTTGTTCGATCGCTGGCTGCGGACAAACAGGGACGAGTTTACGTTGGAGCCGCGACGGAATTGGGTTATTTGGCACCAAATGATAAAGGCACAACCGAGTATGTATCCTTGGTTGAGCACATTCCAGCACAAGCGCGTAACTTTAATGATATATGGCAGGTTATTTCTCTGGATGAAGGTATCTATTTTAGCTCTTACACTCATCTGTTTCGATGGCATGACGGCAAAATGAAAGTCTTTAAACCGAAAAATTCAAGTTTTGCCAATTCGTTTGAGATTGACGGTCACTTACTGATTCAAGAAAGAGAGCGCGGCTTGTTTCGAGTGATTGATGATGAGCTAATGTTGGTTGCTGGTGGACCTAAAGCTGGAGATCCCGCTTATACCATTACAGCGCTACTGCCGATGGAAAACGATGCCTACCTTATCGTGACAATTAATCACGGCCTTATTCGGTGTGAAAACAACTTGCCGTTGGAGGAAGCTTGCGCAACTTTCAATCCTGCTCTGGGTGATCGGATACTAAAAGCCAGACCCCATCGAGGGCTGGCTTTACCGAATGGTATGTTAGTCATCAACACAATTCGCAATGGCGCTTTTTTGCTGGATAGTAGCGGGCGACTTGTGCGAGTTATTAATGAAACTGCGGGGTTACGTAACAATATGGTGCTATCGGCATTTGTCGATAATCAGGGGGGGCTTTGGTTGGGGCTGGGGAATGGGCTAGCACGCGTTGACGTGAAAAAGTATTTTTCTTTTTTTGATAAATCCAGCGGCTTGAAGTCATTTGTTACTAGCATGAAGCGTCACCGAGGAGAACTCTATGTTTCGACTATGTTAGGCGCGCTAAAGATGAAACCCTTGTCTGGAGAAGTCGGCCGGTTTGAAAGCGTCTCGGATATCACCGACGCATGTTGGTCTTTGCTCTCCACAGAAACCGGGTTACTCGCGGCTTGTTCCAGGCACGTAATAAACCTTGATTCGCAGCGAATAATAGCGAATCTGCTTGGTGAACACGCATTTTTTCTATACCGGTCAAGATTTGACAAAGATAGTATTTATGTCGGTTTATCAAATGGGTTAGGGAAACTGACGTTTCGCCAGGGGGAGTGGCAGTATGACGGCCAAATACCAGGGATTACCCAAAATGTGAGAACCGTTTACCAGGAGGCCCGCGATCAATTATGGCTGGGAACCTCCCATGAAGGTGTGATCAGACTTGAAAACTTTAATGATTCTACCAGTAAGCCAGTCATTACGCATTTTAATCACGAGCATGGATTAGCGCGTGGCTGGACCGACGTGCGTGGTATCGGCGGCAAAATAGCAGCCTTGTCGAACGGAGGATTGATGCGCCCAACAGACCTATCAGAACAGTCAAATCGAGAGGGTAGTTTAATCCGGGCAGATGAGCTGACTCGTACTGATAAATTGAGCGAATCGACTAAATTCGTGCGCGATACCACGTTTGATAAATTTTTAACGCCCGGAACGAAGATGGACTATGTGCTGGAAGATACTGATGGAAATGTATGGATAGATGCGGGCATCGAATCGGGCGTTGCCAAACCTGCAGGGGATGGTGATTATACCTGGGAACCAACCGTATTAAGAAGATTTCAGGCGCCGACTCATATGGCTTTCAGGGATAAGGGGCGCTATTTATGGTATGGCAGTCGAGGGGGGCTGATCCGCCTGGATACCTCACAATCTTTCAATATAGATATTCAGTATCCGGTCTGGATCCGTCGCATCTCCACTTCCGGCGATAAGATCATATTTGACGGTTATCGAGATTCGCGCAACGAAAAAGCAATTTGGCCCTATGAGAACAATGCGTTGCGTTTTACTTTCGCGACACCGAGATATGATGTACCGAAAAAGAATTTATACCAAACTCGTTTAGAAGGTTTTGATAACTGGTCAAAATGGAGTGAAGAGACAGATAAAGATTACACCAATTTGCCTGAAGGCCGCTATGTCTTTCATGTTAAAGCCAAAGACGCCTACGGTATCATCAGCCTGCAAGACTCTTACTCTTTCGAAATATTACCTCCCTGGTATCGAACCTGGTGGGCCTGGACTCTCTACAGTTTGATAGTCTTTGTTTTGATCTGGGGAGGGTACCAGCTAAGAATGCGAGGACTGCGAGCCCATAACAGGGAATTGTCACTGGCCGTAAGAAAAAGAACAAGGGCATTGGAACGTCGCACCAGAGAGCTGGAACATACCAATGAAGCTTTGTTGCAAGCCAAAGAAACAGCTGAGTCGGCCAATAAAACGAAAAGTATTTTTCTCGCCAATATGAGCCATGAGTTGCGTACCCCTTTAAATGCTATTCTTGGATTTTCCGAACTTTCTTCGTTGACCCCTGGACTGCCGGAAGAGATTATCGAATTTCAGACGACAATTCATCGCAGTGGCGAACACTTGCTTGAATTGATCAACGATATTCTTGATATGGCTAAGATAGAAGCAGGGCGAACCACGCTTGATCTCAAGTCATTCGAATTACCTGAGTTGTTAAAAAACCTCGAAGATATTTTTAGTTTAAGAGCAAAGGAAAAAGGTATTCAATTGAAAATTGAAGGCACTAAACAAGTGCCCAGTTCTATCAGAACTGACGAAAGGAAGTTAAGGCAGGTGTTAACGAACCTCTTATCGAACGCGGTTAAGTTTACTCAACAAGGGCATGTCACACTTAGAATGATATATAACCGGCGGCCAACGCCGAGGCTCAGCTTTGAAGTTGAAGATTCGGGACCAGGCATCGATGAATCTGAAATGAAATTGTTGTTTAAACCATTTGGCCAAACCGAAGTTGGCCGTCAAGCTAGAGAAGGAACTGGGCTGGGACTGACTATCAGTCAGGAGTTTGTCAACATGATGGGCGGCTACATCAAAGTTGCCAGTGAAATCGGTATCGGCACGCGGTTCTGGTTTGAGATTGATATTATCGAGGCTGATGAAATCGCTACGTTAGACGCCGACACTGATCGAATAGTTGGCTTAGCGGAAGGGCAGCCTTCATTTCGTATACTAGTTGTTGATGACAGCCAGGAAAATAATGACTTGCTGACGAAGTTATTAGTCGATGTTGGTTTTGACGTTCGCAGCGCAAAAAATGGCGAAGAGGCACTGATAACCTGGCGGTCGTGGAGTCCACATTTAATCTGGATGGATATGCGCATGCCGGTTCTAGATGGTTATGAAACGACAAAAAAAATAAAAAGTACGGTACAAGGACAAAACACTATTGTTATTGCATTAACTGCAAGTGTATTTGAACAAGAGCGCTCAAGTATCCTGGCGACGGGCTGCGATGATTTTATGCGCAAACCCTACCGCGCGCAGCGTATTTTTGAAATGTTATCAAAACACCTGGATGTGACTTATCGATATGAAGAAAAATCAGATATTCTGAAAAAAAACGAACAAAGGAACGCGCCTGAAGAGAATCATATTCATCGAGAAAAGGGCGAACAAAGTGAATAGTCAAGCCAAGGTTTAATTGTGGTTTACTAAAATGTGCGCAAATGGTAATGGGTATTAATTCGGCTATAAATTCGGCTATAAATAAATATTTTTTAAAGAATAATCTTAATAATCAAAAGAAATGAGCTTTAGTATGAGCACTAATATGACTTGATCAAAAAGTCGAAATTCAACTTTATTCCACACGGTTTTCCTGATTAATTGCGAATTTTAAGCTAATATTAAAGTATGCGGTTACTTGTTTTGCTAGTTGTTTTGCTGACAGCTTGTGGTACTCAACCGACAAGGGGACCCTTAACCGGGTTGAGTACGCAGCCAGACCTTCCTATGCTTGACGATTCTCATTTTGGACCTGTTCCACCGATTGAATCCGTTGACAGTATTTTTGAGTTAACTGCTGAGCAGAAAAAAGATTTTCTTAGACACTTCAACAGTCTCCGTTATCGCTCATTATTACCCAACAGAAAAATCTCACGCTATTTGCGCGATAAGCTCGATCAATTTAACTTTTATTCTGATACTTTAACGGCACATGACGCACTTTCACAAAATCTCGGCAATTGTTTGTCATTAGCAATAGTGACCAAAGCACTCGCCGATGTTGTTAATGTCGAAGTCGGGTATGAATTGGTTTCGACACCGCCGATTTATCAAAAAGAAGGTGATTTTGTATTAAGTGCCCAGCATGTTCGAACACTATTATTTGAACCAAGAATCGGTGAATATGAAGAGCGTCAGCTTTTTTGGCGTGGCTTTATTCGAGTGGATTATTTTCCATCGGCGGGAACACGGGCACTACGAAATGTCGATGAAATTGAGTTCTATACCATGTACTACCGCAATAAAGCTGCTGAAGCTTTAACTAAAGATAACGATAATCTTGCATTCTGGTATTTAAAAAAAGGGTTGGAGTTAAATAAGAATGACCCCCATGTGATTAATATGCTGGCGATTATTCATAGTCGTGCAGGATACCCTGATTATGCTGAAAGGATTTATCAGTATGGTCTTCAATATGGCAACGAGCGTTTTGAACTATTACACAACTATCATCTTTTATTAGTTCGCCTGGAACGCACCGAAGACGCAGCCAAAATTGCGGCGGAACTAAGTGAGTATGATGATCCCGATCCTTATAAATGGGTTAGCCTGGGGAATATTGCCTATGAAGCAGAAGATTATTCGACAGCAATCTACTACTATAAAAAAGCAGCGAAGATGGCTGATTATTTACACGAGCCCTATGAAGGTATTGCCCGCGCTCAATTTTCTCTGGGTAAATTGAAGTCAGCACGACAGGCAATTAAAAAAGCGATTGAAAACACACACAAAAAAGAAACCACTTCCATGTACCAGGCGAAGTATGATTACCTTACGCAGTTGATTGCTAATAAAAATTTTAATTAAATTTTAAAAGGACTGGAAAATTAATTTAAATTAAAATAGAATTCCTCCCGCACTCAAATAATTTGAAAGTTACTAGGAGGTGCGTCATGCGATTCAACAATTCAATTCATAACTTTTTCTTTTGAAGCGACTAGCAAGCGAAAAAAAGGTTATCCCTCAGAAACACAAGTTAAACGCGGTGATAGAGTAGTTCACGGCAATAAAGAACTTTCTGAAAAACTCGGAAGAAATGATCCTTGCCCCTGTGGTTCCGGCCGCAGATTTTAAGGCGTGCTGTCTTAAATCTGGTCGGCTCGATGGTTCGCAACGGGATCATTATTTCAGGGAATAAACTTCATTCGATTAAAAAATACCGTTCAATTATTACTGGACGGTAAATAAAACTGTGCGCACTTTAGTTAGCCCAAAAATTGGGTTGGTTAGTTGTGCGCGGAGTAATGGGAAAAGGAAAATAATGATGCGAGCAAAATATAATAGAAAAACTTCGCCGAAAGTTATCGGTGGTCTGGTCCAAAGAAAAAATAATCATGTTAAAACAGCGCGGCTCGGCTACGTGGTTGATCGAGTTCGACCGGCTAAAGGGTTTACACACGTGTTAACCAAAAAAGATATCCACGATTTTGTTGAAATTATTCCAGATTGGTGTGAAATTTCTGTCGGAATAGAATCAATTATTCTCGACTCGGGAAATGATGATTTTGACGGATTATACGAACATTTTAACCGGGAAGGCACGGGGATAATCTGGCTTTCTGCATGGCGCCGGGAAATGTGGGTGGAGCTAAATAAGTCCTACTTTCAGGCGCACCATCACTATTTTAAATGTATTGGTGTTGTATGCGAAGAAAAGGAAGAGAGTTGGCTTTGTTATTTCACTCAAGCGCAAGCGAAAGCTTTTATGTTAATGCATGTTTTTCTACATGAGCTAGGTCATCATGTTGATCGGTTGAGAAGTAAAAACCAAAAAGTGATGAACGGTGGCGAGGAGTTTGCAGAAAAATATGCGAAACGGCGGTTTGATGAATTATGGCCTCGTTATGTAGAACAGTTTGGTTTAGTCCGCTAACAGTCAAGTCCATTGGACTTTATTACTCAGGCCATTGATTTATTGAAAAACTAGAGAGCCCGGTAGAAATGCTTTAAGAAACATACTACCAGGCTTAATTTATTTTCTGTATTTACAAAGTCGGTGAACTGACTAAAACTCGTTAATAACCGTTACTCCCAGAGATTCAAATTTATCCATATTGGTCAATGCGTGAATTGCCCGTTGCAAGTTAATTTTTTCACTCACCAGTTTTTGTGGCGCTAACTTTCTCTGGGCAATCATTTGCATCATCGCTGGATAGGCGTGAGCTTGCATTCCATGACTACCGATAACTTCTAGTTCTTTGGCTAATATCAAATCCATCGGTAGTGGAGAGTGACGATTTTCTCCAACCATTAAACCAACTTGAATATGTTTTCCTTGTGCTCTAAGACTGGCGACAGAATTAAAACTTGTTTCGCGACTACCCAACGCATCAAGAGAAACGTCAACCCCGCCGCCGCTAATCGATTTTATTGCTTCAATAACATCTATGTGATTACTGGCGTTAATGCTAGCAATTGCACCGAGAGATTGAGCAAACTTCAACTTATCCTCGTTAATATCGATAGCGATGACTGACGCGCCGAGCGCGCTTGCAATCATCACCGCAGATATTCCCACTCCACCGCACCCATGAACTGCTACCCAGTGTCCGCCACGCACTTTTCCTTGGGCAACAACTGCGCGAAAAGAAGTGGCAAAACGACAACCTAAGCTTGCTGCAGTCACAAAATCTATCGAATGAGGGAGGGCTACCAGGTTACTATCGACATAATCAATCGCAACGTATTCAGCGAAGGAACCCCAGTGAGTGAAACCTGGCTGGGTTTGGTTAGCGCAAACCTGCTGGTTGCCACTAGTGCATTCACCGCATTTGCCACATCCGGCGATAAATGGCACTGTGACTCTGTCTCCAATTTTCCATTGTGAGACGTTTTTTCCAATTGCCTCGATAGTACCTGCTAGTTCATGTCCCGGGACATGGGGCAATTGGATGTCAGAGTCATGGCCCATCCATCCGTGCCAGTCGCTTCTGCAAACACCGCTGGCCGCAACTTTTACGACTGCACCATGGGGTGATGGTGTGGGATCGGCAACCGTTTGAAGGCTCGGCAGCTGTTTAAAATTTTCGTAAACGATAGCTTTCATTATTCAGCTTTTCAAATTTGACGGTAAATAAAGTTGATAAAAAAATATGCTAAGCAGAAATATAGCATGGTATTTAAAGTCACTGTAATTAAAAATTGTCAGGCTTCCTGGCGGCTCGGTACATTTTTAAAGTAACGAAAGTATAAATCACCGAGGAATACGAAAATTAAGTATAATAGCTATCTCATAATTACTCGCTAGTGACTCAATTGTTTTAAGGTTGTACTGAATGGTAACCGAAAAAGGTTTTCTACTCACTCGTAATAGTTTTGACCGCAAGGGAAGAACTGAAATTGAGTTGTGGTTATCCACAGAAAAAGGCCCTGCCAAGCTTTGTCTTTCCGGGGAGCGTCCAGTGTTCTTCGTAGAGCACTCGCAACAAGCCGTTGTGGAAGAACTACTTGAACCCCTGAGCACTCAGTTTGAAGTAAAAGCACTCTCACTTAAAACATTTTCTCACCAAGCGGTATCTGGATTATATTTCAATCAATTAAAGTCCTTTTATGAAGCTCGTTCTATTCTCAACGAAAACAATATTGTTTTTTATGAAGGGGGAATCCGCCTGGAAGATCGTTATCTGATGGAAAGGTTCGTGTATGGCGGTGTCGAGTTTATCGGTGATGTGATCGACCGTCGCGGAGATGGCTGTTCTGGGTATATTGAATATAAAAATGTCAAGGTAAAACCCTGTGAGTATGTTCCTGAACTTCGAGTGATTTCCCTGGATATCGAGTGTTCGGAAAGAGGAGAGCTATATAGTATTGGTTTTTATGGTAAGAAATATGGGGCAGACTTTAACCGAGTCGTTATGATTGGAGAACAACAACCTGTTGACGAAGATATTGATTACATCAAGTGGGTCGAAAATGAAGTCGCGCTTTTACATGTATTAGAGGAAATTATTGGTGATTATGATCCAGATATTATTATTGGATGGAGTGTCGTCAATTTTGATTTTCGATTGTTGATCAAACGCGCCAAGTTACATGGTATGCAACTTCGGTTAGGACGAAACCAAAGCTATGCCCGTTGGCGAGAAAGTCGCACCGAAATGAACCAGGGATTTTTGGCACTTGATGGACGAGTTGTTATTGACGGTATCGCGGCGCTTAAAGCTGAGTCTTATTTTTTTCCAAGTTTCAGTTTGGAAGCCATGTCGCAACATTTTCTTGGCCGTGGAAAATCCACTGAAGACGTTGATAATCGAATGGAAACAATCAATCACGATTTTAAATATAATAAACAAAAACTCGCCAATTATAACTTACAAGACTGTGTATTGGTTTGGGACATCTTTAAGAAAGCTAAGCTGCTTGAGTTTCTCATTTTTCGTAGTCAGCTCACGGGGTTAGAACTTGATCGAGCGGGCGGGTCGGTTGCTGCATTTGTTAATCTCTACTTGCCAAAGCTCCACCGTCAGGGGTATGTGTCTCCTAACTTGCCGGACGGTGGCGGTTTAGCAAGTCCTGGTGGTTACGTGATGAATTCAAAACCAGGGCTTTATCAACATGTTCTAGTGCTCGATTTTAAGAGTCTTTATCCTTCAATTATTCGAACTTTTAAAATTGATCCGCTAGGGTTAGTTGAAGGGCTCAAGGCTCCTGACGAAGCGATCGAAGGATTTAGAGGCGGGTGTTTTTCTCGAGACAAACATTTGTTGCCGGATATTATCACCGAGCTTTGGCAACAACGTGATCAAGCCAAAAAAGAACAGGATGGAGCGCGTTCTCAAGCGATTAAAATTTTGATGAACTCCTTTTACGGTGTGCTCGGATCCGGTGGGTGCCCATTTTATGATACTCGTTTAGCGAGCTCAATTACTTTGCGTGGACACGCTATCATGCAGCAGACTGCGAAATGGATTGAATCACAAGGATTGGAAGTGATTTATGGCGACACAGATTCAACTTTTGTTTTATTGAGTGAAAATGTTTCTGATCAACAAGCCTGTGAAATTGGCCGTTCTTTAGCCGAGTATATTAATTGTGAATGGCGACTAAAGTTGGCTTCTGAATTTGGGATCGAGAGTTGCCTGGAGATGGAATTTGAATCCCATTTTAGCCGTTTCCTCATGCCAACTATCAGAGGTTCCGAAAAGGGAAGTAAAAAACGCTATGCGGGGCTTATTAAAACGGGCTCGACAGAAAAACTGGTCTTTAAAGGGCTGGAAAATGTGCGAACAGATTGGACGGTTTTAGCCAAGTCTTTTCAGGAAAATCTTTATGAACTGATATTTCATGATAGAGACCCGCAAGATTTTATTCGCCGTGTTGTTGAGCAGACTTTAAACGGAGAAAAAGACGGTGAGCTGGCCTATCGAAAGCGGCTACGAAGACGATTAGACAGTTACGTTAAGAATATACCGCCTCACGTGAAAGCCGCGCGACTCGCCGATGAAGAAAATCGCAAACAGGATAAGCCTTTAAGATACCAGGGGAAAGGCTGGATAACTTATGTCATGACTGTTAGCGGCCCACAGCCGGTCGAATATATTTCTGCTAAAATAGATTATCAACATTACATTGATAAACAGATTCAACCGGTGGCCGATGCTATTTTACCATTTGTCGGACTCTCGTTTAGTGAGATTGTCGACGCGCAAATGGGGTTGTTTTGATAGCGGACCCCGAATGAATTCGGTTTTAGTAGAGTAATCAAGGAGAAAGGAGAATAGTGATGAATAATGAAGATTGGATTTTGGCAAGCGACGACGAACTATTAGCATCGATTGAAAAGCATGAGGGTAATAAAGCAGCGATATACGCCCAGCTCAGAGACGGCCGACTAAAGGCTGCGAAAAATTGTGACGCGCAATATTGCATGAACAATAACACCTGGCCTGCCTACATTGATTCTGAAGGGCTCGATACCGTGGGAATTGGCCATTTGATTACCGGTAATGAACCTTATGATTGTTATGCTGGTGTTTCTGATCAAGATGTGATGATGCAACTTTCGCAAGATGTCGAGCAGCATTTGGGTTCGGCCAAAAAACTGACTCGTCAGTATGGAATGAATATTGGCGGAAACTATGTCGTGCAACGATTTATGACTGAGCTTTGTTTTAACATTGGTCACGGTGGTTACTCAAAATTCAAAAACGGTTTAAGGAAATTAACAGCGGCAGTTAATCGGACCGGAGAGTATACTTATAGCCATGCTGCCGATGAACATCTTGATTCTAAATGGGCCAGACAGGTTCATCAGCGAGCCAGAAATATGGTAAACACCTTAAGAGCGCTAGATGATATATGACGATATTAAAAATTAACTTCAAGCAAGTGTGCTAAGACAGTTTGCTAAGAAAGTTTGCTAAGAGAGCCATCACCATGGCAAATTTAGAATTGCTCTCATTGCCGATTTTTGCCAAGCCGGAAATGGACATGTCGGTGGAAATGGAAGTCCGGCGTTGAGTTTGCTGCCAATCGTTTTTAAACAGTGTTTCAACAAGTAGAAAAATACTCAGGTTTTAATTTTAATGACTTCAAAATCAATACTTATCACAGGTTGTTCAACCGGAATTGGGTTACATGCAGCTAAAGCATTGCACGAAAGAGGCTACCGCGTGTTTGCCACCGCTAGGCAGCAGAAAGATGTTGCTGCGTTAACCGAGGCTGGGTTAGAAAGCTTACCACTTGACCTGGATAATGCCGAGAGTATTGAAGCGTGTTTTAAACTGATCTTAGAGAAAACAGGTGGTACGCTGGATTATTTATTTAATAATGGTGCATATGGCCAGGCCGGTGCTGTCGAAGATTTATCAACCGATGTACTCCGCCAACAATTCGAGACTAATGTATTTGGTTGGCATCATTTAACCCGATTAGCGATCAAAGTGATGCGCCAGCAAGGCCACGGTCGAATCGTGCAGAATAGTTCGGTGTTGGGCGTCGTTTGTATGCCATACCGAGGTGCTTACAACGCATCAAAGTACGCAATTGAAGGATTAACTGATACACTCAGGTTAGAACTTTCTGATTCGCCAATTCATATTTCATTGCTGGAGCCAGGCCCGATTACATCAAATTTTCGCAAAACCGCTGCATTAAAATTTAGACAAAACATTGATTGGGAAAATAGTTATCACACCGAAAATTATCAGTTGCAACTGGAACGCCTTGAAAAAAAGGGAGCAACCACTGCTTTTACTTTAGGCCCGGAAGCGGTAACCAAATGCTTGCTTCATGCACTTGAAAGTAAACGCCCCAAGCTAAGATATCGGATTACTTTTCCAACCAAGTTATTTGCTGTGCTTAAGCGACTGCTCTCAGCCAGAGCGATGGATCGTATTTTGACCAAAGGTTAGTTAGCTGATAGCTTAGCTTTCGTTTCTCGTTTCACTAATACTAAGCACTCTCACACAAACCATAACTAAAATATAGGTTAATTAATGCCTTGCCTGGCGTATAATCATTTTTTGCAAAAGAAAGCTAGAATTAACAATCAATTGAAAATGAAAAAAATTCATCAATATCTTGGTTTATTAATGTTGTTACCTTTTTTGGCCTGGGCGGTCACAGGTGTATTTTTCTTTGTTAAGCCTGGCTATAAACAGGCTTATGAGAAACTTTCAATCCAGACATACTCATTAGCACAATTACCAGAGGTTGCTACTGAACCGGGCTGGCAGGAGATGCGTTGGGTGCGATCAATTCTGGGGTTACACTTGTTAGTTCGAGAAAGTGATAAGTGGCATCATATTGATCCGCAAACAATGCAGGTGAATGATACACCAACAATGCGACAGGTTCGTCGTCTGGTAGATGATGCGGTTCAAATGAATCCGCAACGATATGGAAATATTCAGACTATCGAAGATTTAAAGGTGACTATGGATACCGGTGTGGTAATTAACCTTAATTGGTCACAACTGAAGTTTTATCAAAAAGGGCCTGACACACACTTTATTAATCGTATGTATAAAATTCATTATTTGCAATGGACCGGCATAGAAACAATTGACAGAGTATTGGGAATCATAGGCTTAACTGTCGTTGTTATACTCGCGTTACTGGGGACGCTAATGACTTTCAGGCGAAGGGTTAAAAACCAATAGCAGGTGATGGCGAATGAAGCAGGATCGAAATAAGTAAACATGAAAACCGATTTTTCTGTATCAGCATCCTATCTTCTAGTGGTGTTGATCTGGTCAACAACACCGCTTGGTATTGTCTGGAGTAGTGAATCAGTCGATCCCACCATGGCAGTGTTATTGCGCATGTTAATTGCTGCGGTATTAGGCACTTTGATTATTAAGATCCGAGGAATCGACTGGCCGACAACAGCTAATGCGCGTCGGCTTTATTGTTATTCTGGTTTCGGTATTTTCGGTGGTATGTTTTTCACCTATTTGTCTGCGACTTATCTACCTTCCGGTGTGATTTCGTTAATCTTTGGGTTAGCGCCGATCTTTTCCAGTTTATTTGCACAAAAGATTCTGGGCGAAGCAAAGCATTCCAGTATCAGGAAAATTTCACTTGCACTGTCTTTGGTGGGGCTTACCATCGTTTTCTCTGATGGGCTCGCGGTTAGTGCTGAAAGCTGGCCGGGTTTAATTTATATTTTATTAGCTGTGATTTTATTCAGTTATAGCGCGGTCTTAGTTAAAACTGTTCAAATAAAAATTAATCCGATCGCTACCACTGTTGGTGCGTTGTGGGTGACGATTCCATTTTTTGTTTTAGCCTGGTTATTACTTGATGGAGAACTACCGATTTCCGAATGGCAGAGCAGAGCCATAATAGCAATTATTTACCTTGGAATATTTGGTTCACTGATTGGTTTTGTCGCTTACTATTATATTTTACAAAAACTGGCGGCGAGTGTTGTTGCGCTGATTACGCTAATGACACCTGTACTGGCACTTGCCATAGGCGCGTATTTTAACGATGAAACTATCAGCTATAAGCTAGTCGCTGGAGCGGGCTTTGTTATTTTGGGATTAATCCTATTCAACTGGGGAGATAAATTCCTGGGTCGAAGTGAAAAAGCCCGCTCAAGTTAGTTAGCTAATCAAACTCAGGTTAATTAAGTGGAACTGGAGACCATCTTGGTTCATAGACATTCACGTTCTCAATAACCATCCCTGGATTATCTGTACTTTCACTAAATTTAGCGATACCGGCTTTACGGTTTTCGTCACCCACTTCAAATAATATGAAAGTGCCGTCAGGGGAGGTGGCAACCGTTGATATTTCTTCATTGATGCCACTTACTGCTAGCTGTAGTGATTGATTTGTGGTTAGGTTAATGCAAGATAAATCAAGAAAACACAATGTGTCTCCGGCAAAGTTCCAGATAGGCTGGTCTTTATTTTCTGCTACCAATTGTTGTTCCGTTCCATCGGCTCGAATGGTAAAAGCATGGGTGTAAGAAACATCGTCTTCATCATAACGCCAGGTTTGTGTATAAGACAGTAGTGGTTCTTCGTCGTCATCAGGTGATGCTGGATTCCAATGTAGCTCTTCGTACCAAAATTGATCGGCGGACGGTGAACTGACTAATGTATTCATGTCATCGAGGGTAATTTGTCCGCCGGAAGACCAGATCGATTCGGCATCGGCCATTTTCATAATGTACAAGTTGGTGGAAAACTGAGTCAGATTATCATTGTTATTACCTATATTGGAATTTCCTGTCATTACTGATATGGCGATATATTTTCCATCAGGAGAAACTCCCAGTGAGCGCACATCCTGATCAAAATTTGAAAGTTGAGTCAGCGCTTTGGTTTGTGTATTTACGCGAAATGCTTCCCAGGCACTTTCCGGTTCGCCTTTCGCGCTTGCAAAGTAAACATATTTGGCTTGGGGACCCCAGGCGACATAACCGGAAATTGGAGAACCATCGGCTAATTCTTCGACATTTGAACCATCGGGGTCCATCATGTAAATTTTTGTGGTATCCCCAAAGGCAATCTTAAAACCGGGGTTCGCATTTTGTACGGCTTGTAAAACATTATTGGTGTTGCCGCTCGTTGTGTCTGAGTTATCTGTGATTTCAAAATTATGCGCGGAGTAATTACCATCAGGTAATAAAGTTGGAAGCAAGAACTTTTGATCGGTCAATAACTCAAAAACCAGGGCGTCTTGTGATGCGACTTTTTCTCTAGTATTGAGTTTCCACTCGTTTTGAAT
Organism: Aliikangiella coralliicola; assembly: GCF_007004725.1. Taxonomy (GTDB): domain Bacteria; phylum Pseudomonadota; class Gammaproteobacteria; order Enterobacterales; family Kangiellaceae; genus Aliikangiella; species Aliikangiella coralliicola. The sequence goes on from NZ_ML660164.1 coordinate 325,035, forward strand.
TTCTTCTAATCTTCCAGGAAATTCCTGCGCGCCTAAAATTGAAGTTAGCGCCCAGTAGGTGTACTCGGTGATCATACAGGAATAATTGCAAGTAGTATCATCATAAGTGTACCAGGCAGAATCAGGATAGTTGGCGGGTATGCTCTGAAAGTGGCCGCCTCTGGCTACATCCATCGCATCAGCGATTTTCGAGCCAGCTTGTTCACCAAAGTCTGTCGGATAAACTTTGGAAAATCCAACATGGGTGATCAAGTGCAGCACTTCCTCTAGCGAGGCGTCGAAGTTACCTTGAGAGGCACCATTTGGAAACACTTCACTGGCGTAAAGGTCTTGATAGGCATCGCTCTCAGGGATCTGATTCATTAATGATTCTAATTCATTTTGATTGCTTGCCATTAAAAGTGCTGCACCGTCTGCTTTCAGGCGGTCGACAACTTGCTGATTGTCGACGACACCATCTTCATTGTTGTCGAGGTATTCCGCCATGATGTTCGCCGCGTGAAGGATCTTATCATTCGGTGTTTGTGATGTGGCGTAAATCGTGATTCCGAAAACATTCGTGTATTTTTTGAAAATATTAGCCAAAGGTGGAGGTGTGCCGGTTACGGTATTTGTGCTGGAGTTATTATTTGAACTGTTATTGCATGCGATTAGAAAAAGTACGAGTAAGCTACTCAAAATGGAAACTGGCTTACGCACGAACTTGGTAAAATAGGATGTTTTTATCTGAGTCATCAGGGCTCCAAAATAATTTTTACTGATTGAATTTGGTAGCGGTTGTGACTTGAATTATCAGGTAAAATTCGCGCTGAGTTGGTCAGCGTATGTCATGGAATGTAAGGGTTTGTAAGCAGCTAGATTAATGGCAGTGTTATAGAGACTGAAAGCCCGCCTGACGAGCTGTTGGAAAAATCAATTTGTCCAGAATGTTGACGAACAATTGAGTCCACTATTGCTAGTCCCAGTCCAAATCCACCGCTATCTCGTCCGCGACTCTCATCGACTCTGGAGAAGGGCATCAAGATTATCTCTTGTGACTCGGGAGAAATTCCTTTTCCGTCGTCTTCAATCGTAATTTTAATATCGTTACCGTCGATGTTAGCTGAGGCATTAATTTTTTTATTCGCATATTTAAACGCATTTTTTAATAGGTTGTCGATGGCCATTTGTAGTAGAAATTGATCACCCTCAAACTGAACAGGCTTTGTCGATGTCAGTTGAATTGACTTAGTAGGGTGAAGTCTTTTCTGCTCATTAATTCGATCGGCGACCAACTGGTTTATATCAAATGATTCTAGCTTTTTATTAACCACTGAATGGTTAAGTTTCGCCAGGGTCAAGGTTTTCGAGACGAGGTTTTCAAGTTCATCGACATACTTAAGTAAATCGTGGTGAAGTTCCTCCTCGGTAAGAAAGTTAAATTTTCTTTCTAGTAACGACATGGCTAATTGTATTTTACTAAGTGGAGTTCTTAATTCGTGAGAAATTGCATGGGCCATGACTTTTTGTTCTGCAATGGAACGTTCAAGTTCTTTCGCCATTGAATTGTAACTATTCGCAAGATTATCGAGGGGGATCGGTAGAGCATCGTCTACGCGCGCTGATAAATTACCCTTAGCCCATTGTTCGCTCGCAACAACTAATTTACTCAGGTGCTTCTTAATACCATTAATTTGTAAGAAGAGGACAATAGCGATAATGGCACATAAACTAAGTGCTACAATATTCACTGTAAACGCCGATAACTCATCCTCTCTTATTTCCTGCTCAAATTGAGCGCGTAATATCGGCGTTAATTCTTCAGCTTCAGGGTCGACGTCCAGATCTGCAATGACCAGCCAAAACTGACTATTATTGAGTCTTTGAACAGAGGCAAGTGTATCGTCTTCACTGTGTTGGTAGATTCGAGATTGACCTATCGTGTTCAGAAATTTGAAATGTTCAAGCCGGGTCTCCAGTTCAGAAGAACCGATAATTTCTATTCTAAAGCTGTAGTCATTAATTTGTTGTCGAATGATTTTTTTTAGTGAATCTTGTTGGCTTAGATTCGTTTTCGAAGAAACAGGTTGTTTATTCCATGCCGCGAGAATTGGTGCTGCAGCGTATTGGGTATCTCGATAAAAGTCATCTGTGTCCGACTGTTGATTGAGGTAAGCCCAAATGACGATGAAAAGCAGGGCGATCGAAGCTATTGCGCCTAAGACGCTAAAATAGAGTTGCCAAAATAGACTTTTTTTCTTGAACATGCCTGATTAACCCTTTTATTGTTATTTTTTAAATTAATCTTGTACCAGCATATATCCACGGGTGCGAACAGTGATAATTCGTTTTTCGTGCTCAGGAAACTTGGCAAGTTTTTTTCGCAGTGAAGAAATACGCATATCAATTGATCGATCAAGCCCGTCATAAGCCAGGCCACGCAAGTTTTCACAGCATTCTGTTCTGCTAACGACCTCTCCGGCTTTTTGTGAGAGCAGTGCCAGGATATCGAATTCGGAACTGGGCACGTCTATAATTTCGCCTGCAATACTGACCTCTCTGCGTTTACAGTCGATTGTTAACGAGCCAAAATCATAGCGTTTCATTTTTTCTTTAGAACGGGGCAATGTACGATTTAACAGTGCGTTGATTCTTGCCAAAAGTAAATGGGGTTTTATCGGTTTGATAACATAATCGTCAGCACCTTGCTTAAACGAACTCAATTGAGTAATGTCGTCGTCACAGCCCGTTAGCATTAAAATAGCGCCTTGATAAAAAGGTCTTACGCTTTTACAAACTTCTATGCCAGATTGGCCGGGAAGCATAACATCAAGAATGACTAATGCAGGATCACATTTTTTGATCAGAGCTTCAGCGTCTTTGCCATTGTTAACGCTTTGACAATGAAATCCTTCCGATTCTAACAATAGCGTGGTAAGCCGGGATATTTCTAAATCATCTTCTACAATGACAATTAATGGGGGAGATTGGCTTTTATTCATTTCGAATCTTCTATGTCTCAGCGCTGGTTGTTGTTTACCTAACTTAGATCGCTTGTTAATTTTTTACGGTAATTCATTATCGGGCCTACTGGAAAAATAATCAAACGACTGAGTTATTTAATAACGGGTTGAGAAGACCATATTGGTGAGCAGAATTGGCGACCAAAAAATAATTCACGCAGATGCATTAATGGCGGTGTTATTTTTGTATTGATACATTCTTTGGTCGGCTCGATGAATAATAGCTTCAACACTCGCGTCTTCTTTTCTAAAAGAAGCCATTCCGATACTTACTGTCACTTTTACTTTTGTATTGTTAATAACGATAAAAGCGGTTTTTTCAAATGTTTCAATGAGTCGCTCAAGAAATGCCTGTCGCGAAGCACTGTTAGTTTTCGGCATTATCACGGCGAATTCATCGCCGCCCATTCTTCCGACAGTATCAATTGAGCGTCGAGATTGATTAATCAGGTTAGCTATTGACTTTAGGGCTTTGTCGCCCACATTGTGACCAAAACGGTCATTAATTTGTTTAAACTTATCAACGTCAATTAGAATGATTGACATATCATCATTAAAGCGTTGGCAGCGATTAAACTCATCTTGCGCCTTTTCCATAAACGCGCGTCGATTAGCGATACACGTCAAACTATCGGTATAAGCTAACTCAGTTAATTTGTCGAGCAACAATTTTCGCTCGCTAAAAATAGCCGCAATCGTTAATCCGGTGACGGTTGCGCCAGCGATAAAATTGTTCAGGTAAACGATACTATCGAGCCCAGAACCAATGGTAAATGGACCGAGTTGTTTTGCTGTAGAATCAGCAGCAATAATGGTTGTAACCACACTCATGGCTGTTGCACCTCTCATTCCGTAACGAATGGCGCCTAAACAAAACAACGGGAAAAGAACGGCAAAAATTGAAAGAGGGTGATCAAATTTTAGTCCGGGAAACCTTTCGAACACGATTAGAGTGATAATACTCATTAACAGAGTTATCGCAAAAACTTCTCCGAACTGAGAGTTTCCGAAAGTTTTTTTCCAGGGAAATTGACTCCAACTTAAAATTAAAGGGGCCACCAGACATTGACCTAAACTGTTACCATACCACCAATAGATCCAGGCTGATGCTAGTTGATCTTCCGCAATTCGATTTGTCAGCCAAAAAGGCAATAAACCAAAGGTTGCACTAAAAGGTTGTAACACCAAAGCGACAATACAAAGTAACCATACCAGGTGGTGGATGCGATTAAGTTCTGGCGAAATTTTTATTTTTTGAAAAATAACGGCGGCGATAATGACTTCCAAACTATTGGAAAGACTGATGCTCAATGCGATAAGCAAGGGTAATGCAGTGGATAATGCTAGCAACAGCTGGCCGACAAAAACACCGATCCATACTCGTCGGCCATATAAAATGGCGAAGGCTAGTGAAACGCCTTCCGGGGCAAAAATGACGCTAGTAATATTTTGATGAGAAACGGCGATCGAGAAAGCCCCGTGTCCAAGAATAAAATACAACGAAGCGACGACACCATTAACCCACCAGATTCGTTTCACTTTCATCAAAAAATCAACTGCAAGTGGCGCTATTATTTATTGTCATACTTTAAAATCTAGTCCAATAAAGCGATATTTACAATGTTACACAAAATGAGTAAATGTCATAAGAAAGTGAGGTGAATCAGCCTGTAAGTATAATAAAAGTTAGTTATGGACCAATAAAAATAGGCAGTGTAATTAATATGAGGTTATATTTAGCGTGCAATATTAAAGTTTTGGTTTGTTAGGAATCGAATGATCTGCGGGCTATTTTCGCGGGTTTAAGAGAAATATCAGTGAAAGGACTCTTGATTAGCCGTAACAATGCCCAGACTTTTAACGTCATAAACTAAAACACGCCGAATTGCGACTAGAATAGAGAGTAATGATTTTAAATAGTAACCCGTTTAAATAGTAACCCGTTTAAAAAAGTAACTGGTTTGTATAGATGCTTCGAGCTGAATTGATATCGAAGAAAAGTAAATTGTCTGAATAAATGGAGAGTCCCATGGGTAAACGCAGAACGAAACTCGAATTTCCGGGTGCTGACGGTCTTAAAGTGGCTGGGCTGTTAGAGACGCCAGATAAATCACCGAAAGCATTTGCACTGTTTGCTCACTGTTTTACTTGTGGAAAAGATATTGTTGCCGCATCTAGAATTGCTCGTGCCTTAGTTGCCAGAGGATACGCGGTTTTAAGATTTGATTTCACTGGCCTGGGGAGCAGTGATGGTGATTTTGCTAACTCAAATTTTTCTACCAATGTTCAGGACTTAATACATGCGGTCGAGTTTTTGCGAGAAAACTATAAAGCCCCTTCGATTTTAATTGGCCACAGTTTAGGAGGAGCGGCGGTTCTTGCGGCGGCTAACAGCGTGCCCGAAGCTGTTGGTGTGGTGACGATTGGTGCGCCTTCTGACCCTCAACATGTGGTCAAACAATTTGCCTGTGACATTGATACCATTCAACATCAGGGAAAAGCTGAAGTGAATTTAGCCGGGCGTAAATTTACGATCAAAAAACAGTTTCTGGACGATTTGACCAGTCATCACCAGTCAGAAGAAATTGGAAAAATGAAAAAGGCATTACTTATTTTTCATTCGCCGCTGGATCAAACGGTTTCTATCAATGAGGCCGAAAAAATTTATCGCAGTGCTAAGCATCCAAAAAGTTTTGTCAGCCTGGATGATGCTGATCATTTGCTGACAAAAGCGAAGGATGCCGAGTACGTCGCTTCAACCATTGCAGCATGGGTTAGCAGATACCTGGATGACAAAGATGAAATTGTTGCGGAAGACTCTAAGGTTAAAAAAGGACACGTTCACATCATCGAGAAAAATAAACAATTTACCAGAGCGGTTATTTCAGACAGTCATCTCTGGTTAGCCGATGAACCGACGGAAGTGGGCGGTAATGATTTGGGGCCGGATCCTTATGAACATCTGTTAGCCGCACTAGGCACTTGTACTTCGATGACTATTCGCATGTACGCTAACCGCAAAAAAATTCCTTTGAAAGATGTCGTAGTTGAACTGCAGCATAGTCGAGAGCATATTAAAGATTGTGAAGACTGTGAGAAGTCGACTGCTCAACTTGAGGTGCTGGAGAAAAAGATCCAGCTTGCCGGCGATTTGAGCGAGGAGCAGCGGCAACGCTTATTAGAGATCGCTGATCGATGCCCGGTTCATAAAACGCTACACGGTAAAATGGAAATTCGTACTGCGCTCGCTGACTACTATTGAGATTATGGTTAGTATTGAGATTATGGTTAGAACACAGTGGGCTTTTGTCCGTGTTTGCAATTGATTCGCAAATGCCCGCTAAAAAACTCATTTCAACTGGATTATGTGTCGCATTTTGCTCATAATACGCGCCTGAAATAACGGTCTATAATAATTAAAAGCTCGTATAGAAAGTCGACTAGAAATTAAGTACTAGTATCAAATACTAGCAACTCCAGCCTTTGTGAATGAAAAATGAACAGTGAAAATTTTGATCTGATAATCATCGGTACCGGTCCCTCCGGTGAAAGTGCCGCCATTAATGCCAGTAAACACGGTTTGTCAGTAGCTTTGGTAGACTCCCGAAAAATTGTGGGAGGGAACTGTACTCATCAGGGAACCATTCCGTCGAAAACCTTGCGGCACTCGGTACATTCTGTAATGAAGTTTAATCGAAATCCGCTTTTTCGAGCTATCAGTGAACCCAAATTACTCACTTTTCAACAAGTGATGCAGTCTGCAGAAGATACGATTAAAAAACAGGTTAGTATGCGAAGTCGATTTTATAGTCGCAATGACATTCCAATTTTTCACGGTACTGCCAGTTTTAAAAATGACAACACCATTTCGATTGAAAACGATGAAGAAGGCAATTTTGAGCTTACTGCAAAACAGTTCATCATCGCAACTGGCTCACGACCTTATCGACCGAGTAATGTCGACTTTTCCCACCCAAGAGTGTTCGACTCAGACAAAATCCTGACGCTAAAAGAAACGCCTAAACGTGTCATTATTTATGGTGCCGGCGTGATTGGATGTGAATATGCGTCGATATTTAATGGCTTGGGCTGTAAAGTCGATTTGGTGAATCCTGGCGATAAATTACTGAGTTATATGGACGATGAAATTTCCGATGCACTGAGTTACCATCTGAGAAGTCTGGGTGTATTAATTAGACACAGTGAGACTTTTGATTCATTAAAAACTGAACCTGACAAAATAATAGTTAGTCTGAAAAGTGGCAAGATACTGAAAGGTGACCTGTTTTTGTGGGCTAACGGTCGCGCAGGAAATACTGAACAACTCAATTTGCAGGCGGTGGGACTGGAAGCGAATAAAAGGGGACAGCTGGAAGTTGATACCTACTATCGAACTGATGTTAAAAACATTTATGCGGTAGGCGATGTTATCGGTGCGCCGGCGCTTGCCAGTGCTTCTTACGACCAGGGAAGATGTGCTTCCTCTAGAATTGTTGATAAAGAACATCCGCTGCTTATTGAAGATATTCCAACCGGCATATACACCATCCCTGAAATCAGTAGCGTCGGCAAAACTGAAAGTGAACTCACTGCGGCAAAAGTTCCCTATGAAGTGGGGAAAGCTTATTTTAAAGATACTGCGCGCGCTCAAATTACTGGAGAAGATGTTGGCGTATTGAAGTTATTGTTCCATCGAGAAACACTCGCGCTATTGGGGATTCATTGCTTTGGCGATCAATCAGCGGAAATTTTGCATATCGGTCAGGCAATAATGGCTCAGAAAGGTGAGGGCAATACCATTGAGTATTTCGTGACCCATACTTTTAACTATCCAACGATGGCTGAGGCATATCGTGTAGCCGCCTTGAATGGGTTGAATCGTTTATGAGTGCGAGAATCTTATCTTCATCTTTAGGTATTTCGGCATAGAAAGTTGATCTCAGGTAGGTTGGGTTGAGCGAGCGAAACCCAACAATGGGGTTTGAAGTTAAGGGGCTGTCTAATTTATTTTCAGATTATAGCTACCTGTGAGAATTGTTGGGTTTCCTTCGTCTACCCAACCTACTTGGCAGGGGGATAACCGGTGAGATCTTTTTTATGTTGATTAGTGATTATTTTTTGTAGTTGATTAATCCTAATTGTTTCAGGAAAATTTTTTCATTTGGTAAATCTAATAACGCTTGTTGCGCCAAAAGCAATTCGGCAGTTGAAATTGCATCTTCAAGTGCATTATGTGCTTTGTAATGAGGTAAGCCGATTTCATTCCTTAAGTTAAACAACCTCAAAGAATTTGAAGTGATTGGCTGCTGGTTTTGGCGTTTGATGGTTTTGGCTACTTCAAATGTATCGATGATACTGAGTGGGATAGGACGCCCTAGTATTTTTTTCGCTAAATTCTGTATAAAAGTTCGCTCTATTTGATGATAGTGGGCGACAATGACCTTGCCTTTTGTGAGTTCTAAAAATTTTGATAATCCAAGTTCTGGAGACAGGCCCGCGTTCACCTGGTCGTCGGTGAGTCCATGGATTGCGACATTTTCGCTACTCAGTGCCTGCTCGGGTTTTATGACGATATGTAAGCAATCGGCAAGGCGAATTTTATTATCAACAATGGGGCAAAATCCCATACTGATAATTTCATCATAAGTCTCGTTTAAACCTGTGGTTTCAAAGTCGACAGCAATTAGTGGTGTATCACCGAGTTCTTTCTCAGACAGTTTTTCTTCATGATTATTAGCATTGCAAGTTGCAGGGTGGCTCGCAAGATATTGTTCGTAATTGGAACGCGTGGTTGCGCTGAGGTTTTCATTTATTTTGTTTCTATTTCGAATTTTCTTAAAAAATAAATTCACAGGTTATTTCACCTTCTTAGGGGGCAGAACATTTTCTGTTCGTCCAAAGCTATGCTATCAAACTTGCTTGATATCGACTTTCTAAAGCTTTCTGGTAAGTTCTGATAATTTCAAAGGTATCTTTCAAATGGCGTCTCTCAAGAGAAGACAATTCTTCCGGTAGTAAGTAATTGTTGGCATCAACACCTTTTTCCACTTGTTTTGCCTGATGACAAAGCCTGATGAAGCTTAAAAATTCGAAAGCGTCACAAAGATCCATTAACCCTGATTGGCTTAAAGCGTTATTATCAAATGCTGTTTGTAACCTTTCCTGGGTATTGATAGGGCTTGCTTCACAGGATAGGGCATAAACGCGCGCCAGATCGGTTATTGGCACAACACCGCGTTTTTTCATGTTGAGTGCTTTTTCTTCTGAACCATGTTTTTCAAGAACGAAACTCCTGAACAACCCGAGTGGTGGTGTATTGTGAAGTGCGTTTGAGGCCATGTAATTGAGCATCTTTTTATTGCTGGCGATTAATTGGTTAACTTGCTTGTTTAGCGCCATCAAAAAACTCGTTTCTCCGTAAATGCATCTCAGATCAAAAAATATGCTGGCGTACATTAAAGCTTTAGGTTCCGGTTTTACTATCCACTGTTGGAAATAGCTTTTCCATTGGGAAAGTGGCTGTCGCCATTTTTTATTGGTTGCCATCACATCGCCGGGACAATAGATATATCCACAGTCGTTTAGTCCGTCGCAAACAAAGTGCGCAAGTTGCCTAAAATATTTGCCGTGCTTATCTTCATCATAGCAGTCGTCCAGAATTAATCCATTGTCTTGATCTGTGTGGATGGTTTGCTCATTTCTAGCTAACGAACCAGCAATTATCCAGGCATATTTAACTGGCGGCGGCCCAAACTTTTCTTCGGCAAGTTTAATTAGACGCTGGTTAATTGCTCGACCAATTGAACTGATGGAATAACTCGTATCTTTAGCGTTATGCCCATTTTTGACCATTTGAATTAAAGCTTTTGGAATTTGCCGAGAGTGTCTTACCAATTGTTCTAGCGTTTTTGCTTTATGAATTTCATTAATCAGGTAAATCGGATTATTGCTTTGTCTATGGATCAAGTCGGTGGCGGTTAGCACTCCCAGAATATCGTTGTGAGAAGTTACCGGCAAATGGCGAATATTGTGTCTTGCCATAGTGAGTAAAGCTTCAGAAGCACTATTCTGTGCGTCGATGGTTAACAGGTTATCACTCATTATCAGTCCGACCGGGCTTTCATGGGAAAGTCCCTGAGCAACGACTTTTGTACAAAATGCTCTATCGGTAACAATACCTAACACTTTTTCATTTTGGGTAATCAGCAGGGAAGTCGAGCCGGTAGTTTGCATTATCCTGGCACATTCTGCGACGCTGATTTTATGGTCTACCGTTTGCGCTTTTTCGTGAATTAATGTTTTTACCTGGGTACGATTGAAGTCAGCTGATTGAACATGGCTATCGAGGGTTACCGCGTTCGATTGGTGGTTCGATTGATTGTCTGTTTGTTCGTTGGTTTGAAAGCCTTCGAAGTAAAATTTAACGTAAGAGTTTGTCTGAATGAGTTCGAAAAAAATCTCTTTTGGAAATCGGTATAGCAATGTGTCTTCGATAGCTTGTATTTTCCGTTCTACAGTACCTCCTCGTTTTAAGGAGGCTTGACCGAAAATATCTTTTTCTGCAAATTGGGCGACGATACTACCGTCGGTTTGGGTGCGTTCGACAGCGCCGCTTCGAATGATATAAAGCCACTGGTTGATGGAACCAGGCTGAAGAATAATTGATCCTCTTTTGAAATAAACTATTTCAATGCTTAGTGCGAGTTTTTTTTGTGTTTTTGAGTCGAGTTGGCTGATTGGTTCGCAATTTGTGAGGTATTGGAATATTTCCAGGTTTTCGATTTCCATACAGAGTTTTCCAAATTTTTGGTTTTGACCTTTGATAGCTGCAATAGCTAGTGGGGTGTTGAGTAAGTATAGCTTGTAGTTTGTTGTTTAATGTTGATTTTGATCAGTTGCTTTTTAGGTTAAGGGCGTTTCGCACCGCTTTGCTTGCGTGCGACTTACTTTTGCCAACAGCTGCAAAAGTAAGCAAAAAAGCCGTTTACGTTTGCACTGGGCCATTTATTGACAGAGCCTCTTGTTTTGATTTTGTCCAAACACAGACCTCTTTCATTCGCTTTAATATTTAAACACCTGTCGAGAAGAATAACGATTGGCAATTAACTAATATGCACTAAGTTCGAGACTACCTAAGAAAGCATTGTCTAGTTATGTATGATTAGCAAATTAATAATTGACGTATCTCGAATTTAGTTCTCATTACTATTTGCCCATACCGAGAACTAATTGATTGGTGTGTAAATCTAATAGCAAACGAAGATGGTACGAGTTTGGATTTACTCACAACAAGCATATCTGTCAATCCATGCTCAGCGCGAGCGTCACGGGCTTTTTTGCCTTCTTTTTTAGCTCTTGAAAAAAGAAGGTCGCACGCAAGCAAAGCGGTGCGAAACGCCCTTGACTTTAAAAAACTAAAACCCATACTTAGCACTAAACATAAGCCGCCGAAAATCCCCATCCAAACCACTTTCAAGCTCTCGCTCCGCACTCAAAACCCCAACCCCAAATGTCAATTTTTTCACCGGACTAAACAACAAGTTAACCTGAAAACTCTCAACCGACTCTGTCACCCCAACACCAGTTAAATTAACATCGTTATCAATACTCATCGCAGAAAAAACAAAATTAGATCGCCACTGCGCATTCCAAAAATGCCGATAAGCCACCGCACCTAAAGTCGAATCAATCGCTTCCAAGTCGCCATTTGCATCCAACACAGCACTATTAGCAGTATTAAGACCAACGTACCGACCCATACCTGAACCTGAAGCAAAATTAAATCGAATATCGTCTTTCGATCCGACTTTCAACTTGCCTGTTAAACTAAAACCTGTGGATGAAGTAGAATTATCAATTGAGCCGGTATCATAAGCTAATTCTCTGAATAGTGCGGCGAGGCTGATATGTCCCCAGTTGGCGCGATGATTATAACGTGCAACGATGTCTGGTGTACCATTGTCATCAGCAACAATGCGCCCACCGCCGCCAAATGGCGTAATCGTTGTTTCAGGGTTTTCCAGCGCGAATTGCCATGGCCCTTTGGTGTAACGAACCATGGGTTGACGTTCAAATACAATGCCGTCTGATGCCGCCAGAAAATCTACCGACTCGGGCAATGCACCAACATCTTGAAATGTTGACCAGGTTTGTCCGAACAACCAGTTGCCGTAAGTGAAATAAGCGTGCCGCATGCGTGGATTATACGAGTTACTCACGCGTTCATTTCCGCCAGGTGGTAATAGAAAATCCATTTCAATATTGGTTGTTATAGCTTCACCATTATCAAGGTAATGTTTGGATTTAAAATTAATACGCGTTTCTTTCGCTGAGAAGTCGAAATCCTCACCTTCACTTTGGCCACCGACGGGAATGGTTGCTGGAATGTAGAAATCTCTGCCTGCACTCCCCGATGCCAAATCTCCATCGCTGTAATCGGTGATGGAAGCAGTCGCTTTAATAAAGCCGCCAAAGGAATAACTATTTTGAGGTTTTGTTTTTAACTTTTTTAATGAGGCTGGTTGCTGATGTTGTTTTTCACTTTTAGCCTGCTTTTCTCGATTAACTTCCTGTTTCAACTGTTTGACAAGTAATTCAAGTTTGCTAATTCGTTCATCAACGGTTTCAGCCGATGCTGTTAAACTGGTTGTGAATAATACGGGGAGAAATAATAGTGGTGCGCCAATCGTCTTAGTTAGTTTTTTTATCGGGTTTGTCATTGTCCTTCACTCGCCTGTTTTTTCTTATGAAGAACAACGAGTTTGCACCTAAGCAACCTCAGTTGACTATTAGCTATTAGTCTAAATCGTTCGTGTATAGACTAAAGTCTAATCTAAATAGAGTGGTCAATGGTAACTGGGTTGTTTAGAATAAAAAGGTAAACGAAAAGGGAGCGAGGTTATTAATCTACATTCAGTTAAAAAAATTATTATTGCTGATGATCATCCGCTTTTCCGCGCCGCCTTAAAGCAAGTGTTAGCATCGATAATGCCTGCCGCAGAATTTTTGCAGGCAGATAGTGTTTCGCAGTTGGAACGACTGCTGATGGATTGCTGTGGTGCAGATTTACTTTTGATGGACTTGCATATGCCTGGCGCTGATGGTTTTTCAGGGTTGAGAAACATTACGCAATGTTATTCACAGCTGCCGGTCATTATTATTTCTGCTGATGAAAACCTTTCAGTTATGCTTGAGGCGCAGCGGAACGGAGCCTTGGGATTTGTTTCAAAGTCTGCGAGTATTAGTCAAATTTCACTGGCGATAGAAACTGTGTTAATGGGCGAACTAAGTTTTCCTTCAGAGTTAGAGCGTTTAGCTCAAACTGCTCAAGTAAATTCTGATGCATCAAAGAATATTGTAAACGAACAAGTTGAACAGCTAACGCCAAAACAGTTTGCTGTTTTTAGTTTATTAGCTGACGGATTGCTCAATAAACAAATTGGCTATGAGTTGAATATCACAGAAGCGACAGTCAAAGCCCATGTTACGGCGATAATGCGTAAGCTCAAAGTAAATAACCGAACTCAAGTTGTGTTGATCGCCAATAAAGTTTGAAAGATTATTGGTTGGTGTCTGTTCCAGGTCAATTATCGAAGTTCATTATTCATGGTAGCTCTTAAAACAGCAGGTTTAACTGGCTTATGTAATAGCTTCAAACCAAATTCTTGTATTTTATTTTCCACAGTTTGCGAGTAGTCTGCGGTCACAATAACCGCCGGTATTTCCAAGCCTGTTTTGTGTCTTATTTTCTGGATATAATCCAGCCCGGTTTTCCCTTGATCGAGTTGATAGTCAACAATCAAAATATCAGGAATGAAGCCAGAGTTTAATAACTCGTCGATTTGAGTTTCAGCTTGATTCGCCTTCACATCACACCCCCAGCGCTCGAGTAACATTGACATGGCATCAGTGATTTGAATTTCATTATCGACGCATAATACTTTTACGTCTGCAAGGGCCGAGTTTTGGCGTGGTGTTCGTTTTATCTTTTCTGGCGAATGTTGTATTTCAAGCCCTGCGCTTTTTATCAGTAAGTGAAATACTGTTCCTCGACCATACTCTGAGCGAAGTGTTATTGGGTGGTTTAAAATAGCGGAAATTCGTTCGCTAATAGCAAGGCCCAATCCCAGTCCTGATTCGGTCGCGCTAATGGCTGGGTCGGAAAGTTGTTTAAACTCACTAAAAATTTCTTCCTGGTCGTCGGCTTTAATTCCGATCCCGGTATCCCAAACGGATACTCGAATGTACTCGCTTCTTTTTTGGCAACTGATAAAAACACCACCATTATGTGTATAGCGAATAGCATTGCTCACAAAGTTTTGTAACACGCGATAAAGTAGCTCAGGATCACTTTCTACCTGGAAGTTTCGTTTCAGCGACTTAAATTTAAGATTTTTATTTTGTGCAAACCCCGAAAATTGTTTTTCTAAAGAGTCGAGGGTATCAAAGATATTAAATACGCGCACCGAAGGATAAACGGTCCCACTATCAAGTTTCGATATGTCGACGAGTGATCGAATGATATTTTCTGCGACAGTTAAACTTTGATCGGTTTTATCTACCAGCTCAGCCTGACTTCCGGTCATAGTGTTGGATTCTGCTTTTAACATTTCACTAAAAAGTCTGGCCGCGTTAAATGGCTGCAGTAGATCATGACTTGCAGCGGCGAGGAATTTTGATTTACTTTGGTTGGCTTGCTCAGCTTCAGCTTTTGCTGACTCTAAAGCTTTAACCGTTGTGTGAAGTTCTTCGGTGCGCATGGCGACACGTTGTTCCAGAGTAATATTGATTTCCTTGAGTGCTAATTCCGCTTTACGACGATGCGAAATGTCCTGAGAAATCGTATAAATACCAACGACTTTTCCAGCGGCGTCTAGATTAGGAATATAGGTAACCAGATAGTAACGGTCATTTTCCTGGTTAGCGTATTCAAAATGTTGTTTTTGATTGCTTAAGGCCTTTTCAATGTACTGTCTTTTGTAACCAATTTCTGCAGGTGAAAGAACGTCGCCGATAGGTTTTCCGAGAATATCTTCTTTTTGCAGGTAGAGGCTGTTTGCAAAAGCTTTATTAGCAAAGCGAAAAATCAGCTCGGAATCAAAATAGGCAAGGAGGGCGGGCGAGTTATCAGTGTAGATACTGATCTGACGTTCATTTTCCTTTAACGCAGATTCAATTTTTTTATAATCTGATACGTCGGTATAAGTCGTTACATAGCCCCCCTGAGGCAAAGGGTTGCCAACGATATCAAGCACAATGCCATCGTTTCGAACACGCTCAAACCGATAGCTAAGCCCTGAGTCAATATGCGCAAGGCGTTTATCAATGTGTTGTTGCACGTCGCCTTCGCCGCAAAAACCACGCTCCGCGTTAAAGCGAATTATTTCGGCAATTGGTAAACCGACTTTCAAAAAGTCTTTTGGATAATTCATCAATTTTTCATAACTATGATTCCACCCGATAATATTTTTGTCAGCGTCACTCACGCTGATCCCCTGGGTGATATTGTCCATCGTTACTTCAACCAGACGCCGATTGAATCTTAATGCCTGTGAAGTCGAGCTCAATAAATTGATAACATCTTCAACATTAATTCCTTTGTCTTTAAATGCTGAAAGAATAACCACGCGCGCGGAAGAGGCGCCAATTGAAGCGGAAAGAATATTTTCGGTATGTTTTAGCAGCGTTTCATCAGCAATGTCGTTATCGTCATATTGATCGGAAAATGTTTCGAAAGAGGTCACCATTCTTTCGTTTCCGACGATGGCCGCAGAAAGGGACTTTAAATCTTTGACCAAAACTTGCGGCGATTTTCGCGGAGAGCTTTTCAGATTAATTTCTTTGCGCGAGCCATAAACATAAGCATAAGCCTGAATCTTTTCTGTTAGAGACTGCCTGGAAAATCTGGAGACCATTATCAATGCGAAAAAATTGCAGGTTAGTGAAATCACTAGTGATTCTGTCAGAATAGAAAAACCCGAAAAACTGGTTTCCGAAGACAGCAAATACTCGCCTCTTATGCTAGGTAGCCAGGTGAGCACAAACCAGCAAGCTGTGCCGCTTAGTAGACCCGCAATTGCGCCGAGCTTGGTTGCTTTACTCCAGAAGAGTGCGCAGAGCAATGCAGGCATAAATTGGAGCACGGCGGTAAAAGACAGGTAACCAATGGACGCCAATGACTGGCTCTTATCAAGCAGCCGATAAAAGCCATAAGATAGTATTAAGCAAGAGGCTATTGCTACGCGTCTGATGCGTAACATTTTCTGACTGAATTGCTTATCTTTAAAATGGTGCGAATTGGTATTTTTCAGAATTACCGGCAAAACCAGGTCATTGCTAATCATGGTACTCAGCGCTACCGTTGCAACGATAACCATACCTGTGGCAGCTGATAGTCCGCCGATAAACACAATTGCGCTTAATAGACTTTGTTTTTCGGCGAGGGGTAAAGCGAGAATAAAGGTGTCTGCATTGACCGGTGAATTGACATAGGCTGCCGATGAGAAATATTGGCTTCCTGCAACAACAATGGGGATCACAAACAGAGAGATCAGCAGCAGATAAGTAGGGAAAATCCAACGGGCATAACGAAGATCATCCGGCTGGTGGTACTCAACCACCGATACATGAAATTGCCTTGGCAGGCAAAATATTGCAGCACTGGCAAGCAGCATTTGGGTTAAGAAGTTTTCGGTATCAATACCATTTAACCATAACTGGCTAAGTTGCACGTCATTCGTGATTGCATTAAGCAATGATGTTGGGCCGTCAAAAATCGAGAACAATGCAAACAGACCTACCGCACAAAATGCAATCAGCTTAACGATCGATTCAAAAGCAATTGCGTTCATCATGCCATATTGATGTTCAGTGACGTCCAGGTTTCGGGTGCCGAACAATATCGAAAAGATAATCAGTAAAAATGTGATTAAAAGTGCATTGAAATGATGATTGGAAAACAGGTCCTGTTGCGCATCAAATACTTGAATACTCATGGTGATGGCTTTGAGTTGCAATGCAATATAAGGCAAAATCGCGATTATCGCGATCACGGTCACAATCGCTGCGATGCTCTGTGATTTTCCGAATCTTGAGGCAATAAAGTCTGAAATTGAAGTGGTATTCTGTTCGTGTCCAACGCGCACGAATCTTTCTAGCAGCGGCCAGCCCAAGGTGTAAACTAATATTGGGCCCAGGTAAATTGGCAAATAGCCCCAACCTGTTTTTGCTGCACTACCGACCGCGCCGTAAAAAGTCCATGAGGTACAATAAATAGCGAGTGAAAAGCTGTAAACCAGCGCTTTTCTTTTTGATGATATTTGTCTTGGTTTGTTTTTGTCGCTGGTGTAAGCAATCAAAAACAGCAGGCAAACGTAGGCAAATGCAATCACGATTATTTGTAGAGTGGAGATCACAGAAAGCCTGTCCTGATTGAGTTAAGTTTTTATTGATCAAAGATATGGGTTATTGCCTTTGGAGTCAATCGCGGAGCCTTCGTATCATGGAGAAATTGCTCCGGTTTAGACTAAAGTCGAAAAGAATTCTTGTGCAAAATTCAGTAAGTTGATGGTAACGGTTTTGTTTTATGCATAAAAAGTCTGCAGATCTATCGTTTCTATGAGGGATAGGGCAATACCGGTAGTGATAGGGTAATACGGGATGTAACGAGGCAAATTAGATGATGGCAAAACAAAATTCTTCAACCGGCATAAGTGCGCTTTATCAAGAAGCTATTCGAGATCCCGAAAAATTCTGGCTTGAAGCTGCCAGCCAGGTGCACTGGTTTAAACCGCCGAGCTACGCGCTATCAAAACCCGGGAAGGTGGAGTCTGAGGGCTCAGAACAAACAGAAAAGAGACACACGGCAGATTGGTTTGCTGATGGTCAACTGAATGCTTGTTATAGTGCTCTCGATTACCACGTTGAACAAGGCCATGGTGAACAGACTGCGATTATTTATGAGAGCCCGGTGACTGGCGTTTCGCAAAAAATTACCTACGCCAATTTACTATTTCACGTGAGCCAGTTTGCCGGTGCGTTAGCTGCTAAAGGTTTAACTAAAGGCGATCGCGTACTGATTTATATGCCGATGATTCCACAGGCTGTTGTGGCTATGTTGGCTTGTGCCAGACTGGGTCTTATTCACTCGGTTGTGTTCGGCGGTTTTGCCGCAAATGAATTAGCCACTCGAATTGATGATGCCGAACCGAAAGCGGTTATTGCCGCGTCTTGTGGTGTTGAGGTAAAGCGTATTATTGACTACAAAGCTTTATTGAACAAAGCTTTAAAGTTATCGCAACACACTCCAGAATTTCAGGTGATTTATCAACGACCGCAACAAACGGCGAAACTTGATCAACCTAGAGATATTGACTGGAATGATTTTATCGATAAGGCAGAAAGTGCTGATTGTGTGCCAGTCAAATCGACGGACCCCTTGTATATTTTATACACATCAGGCACTACAGGAAAACCGAAAGGCGTGATCAGAGACACCGGTGGCTATTGTGTGGCCCTTCAGTGGAGTATGCGCGCAATTTACAATGTTGTCCCGGGAGATGTTTATTGGGCCGCTTCGGATATAGGTTGGGTGGTGGGTCATTCTTATATTGTTTACGGGCCGCTACTAAACCGTAACACAACGATTTTATACGAAGGCAAACCAGTAGGAACTCCTGATGCCAGCGCCTTCTGGCGGATTATCGCAAAGCATCGAGTTAAGGTTTTATTCACTGCGCCGACGGCTATTCGAGCGATTAAAAAAGAAGATCCGGCCGGTGATTTGGTGCGACAGGGGGATTTTGATTTAACTTCATTATCAGCGCTGTTTCTAGCTGGAGAGCGCTCGGATCCGGATACGCTACACTGGGCGCAAACACAATTAAATGTTCCGGTGATCGACCATTGGTGGCAAACTGAAACCGGTTGGTCTATTTGCGCAAATTGTCTGGGAGTTGAAGCGCTACCAGTCGTTGACGGATCGCCCACTATGCCGGTTCCTGGTTATGAACTTTTTGTGGTTGATAAAGGCGGGCAAAAACTATCAAAGGGAAGCGTCGGTGCGCTGGTAATAAAAACGCCTTTACCTCCGGGTACCTTTACCGGTTTATGGAATGACGAAAAGCGTTTTGAAGAGAGTTATTTTTCCAGTTATCCTGGTTATTATGAAACTGGCGATGCGGGCTATATTGATGAAAATGGGTACGTATTTGTCATGTCTAGAACCGATGACATTATCAATGTTGCGGGCCATCGATTATCAACCGGCGCAATCGAACAGGTGATTGCCGGCCATGAAGATATTGCAGAGTGTGCGGTGATAGGTAAGTCTTGTGCACTAAAAGGCGAGATCCCTTTAGCGTTGATTGTCCTTAACTGTCAGACGCAGAATCCACTCGAACAGATTCAACGCGCTTGTGTTCAAATGGTAAGAGAAAAATTGGGCGCTGTTTACAGTTTTAAAACATCAGTTCCTGTGAGAGCTTTGCCGAAGACACGTTCAGGTAAAGTTTTGCGTGCGACAATGAAGCAGATTGCTCAAAAGCAAGCATACTCGATACCGGCAACGATTGATGATCCTAAAATTTTAGATGAAATCGAAATCGCGCTAGACCGATTGAATTAGGCTGATTGTATAAGACCTGTTGCCTTAGACCATCCGCAACAGGCTATCTCTGACTGTAAAACTCGCTAATATATTTTCCCCCTTTTATTGTCGCAATAATACGTAGCTTTTGCTTTTCTTTTGAAGCTAAATGCCGTTGACGTAACGGCGTTTCACTTTGCCAGTAGTAAGGGTTTTCTCCCATTGACAAAGCGTAGGCGTCGCTGACGTCATTTTCATCCACCAGAAAGAGAATTGCCGCGTCTAGGGGAAA
Source organism: Aliikangiella coralliicola (assembly GCF_007004725.1). GTDB lineage: Bacteria > Pseudomonadota > Gammaproteobacteria > Enterobacterales > Kangiellaceae > Aliikangiella > Aliikangiella coralliicola. The sequence continues at coordinate 344,914 of NZ_ML660164.1, forward strand.
GGTTGAGTTAACGATTGTGGTTCCGTTTTTGTCGAGCACATTAATTTTAAACTCGTTCGATTTCAAAACGCATTCTTCTGCCAGTACGTAACAAGGGCCGTCTGGTTCTAATTGATATAATTGCGTTTGTTCGGCTTGATACTCAAGAAAATAATCAGAACCAATGTAACCAATCACCATCAGGAATGGGGCGACAAAAATTGCGAGTTTGGTGTGCCTGTTCATAACTTTCCTCAGCGTTGTATATGATGACGAGTATTTTCAGATTTCGTAAGAAAAGGCCCCGTTAAGGAGCCTTTTATTTGAAGTAATATTGGCTTATTAATGTTCGTGAGCGACACCTGCGCCACGTGGAATGCGAAAGTTCTCAACCAATTGCTGAATGTTACTTGGCGCTGGACCGGTTACTTTCAGCACCGCGAAGGCAACAGCGAAGTTAACCAAAGCACCAACCGCGCCGAAAGCGTTAGGTGATATGCCAAAGAACCAGTTCGCTTCCATGCCACCTAAAAAGGAGGTTCCAGGAATAAACATGATTCCTTTATGTTGGAACACATAAAGCATGGTGATACCAATACCCGCGACCATACCCCAGATAGCGGCGCGACCACTCATTGTTTTGGAGAAAATGCCCATCATCAATGCCGGAAAGATAGAGGAGGCTGCCAGGCCAAATGCCAGCGCTACCGTTCCGGCGGCAAAGCCTGGCGGATTAAGCCCGAGGTATCCGGCGACTAAAATTGAAATTGTCATCACGATTCGACTGGCTAACAATTCGTTTTTCTCGCTTAAATCAGGCGTCAATACACCTTTCATTAAGTCGTGAGAAACCGAGGAGGAAATTGCTAATAAAAGCCCTGCGGCGGTAGATAGTGCAGCGGCCAAACCACCTGCAGCAACCAGCGCGATTACCCAGTTAGGCAAGTTAGCGATAGCCGGGTTTGCTAACACCATGATATCGCGGTCCACCTTAACCATCTCGTTGGTCGCTTTATCTGAAGTGTACTGGATTTTGCCGTCACCGTTTTTATCTTCAAAGGTTAGCAGGCCGGTTTTTTCCCAGTCCTTAAACCATTGAGGTCGTTCCGCGTAGTCAAGATTTTCGCCAGCGGCAGGAACTATTGTGTTCATTAAGTTCAACCTCGCCATTGCGCCGACGGCTGGGGCAACTGTGTATAACAGCGCGATAAATACCAGCGCATAACCGGCAGACGAACGGGCTGCCTGAACATTCGGTACGGTGAAGAAACGCATGATGACGTGAGGTAATCCAGCGGTACCAATCATCAGTGACAGGGTATAGGCGAACATATTTAAGGTGCCGCCAAGATTATCTGTGGTGTATTCTTTAAAGCCGAGATCTGTGACTACCTGGTCGAGTTTGTCTAACAGATAAACACCGCTACCATCGGCAAGTGTACTACCTAATCCCAATTGGGGAATTGGATTTCCGGTTAACTGTAATGAGATAAAAACTGCGGGAATGGTATAAGCAAATATTAATACACAGTATTGTGCAATTTGAGTGTAAGTAATTCCTTTCATGCCGCCTAAAACCGCGTACACCCAAACCACTGCCATACCAATGCCTAAACCGAGACCATAGTCCACTTCAAGAAATCGAGAAAAAGCGACACCGACGCCTTTCATCTGACCGATGATATAAGTCAGTGAAGCAATGATCAGGCAGACCACTGCGACGATTCTGGCGGTTTTTGAATAATAACGATCTGAAATAAACTCTGGCACGGTAAATTTACCGTGTTTACGCATGTAAGGTGCGAGTAACATTGCCAGCAGCACGTAACCGCCGGTCCAGCCCATTAAAAAGACCGATCCGCCATATCCTAAAAATGCAATTAATCCGGCCATAGAAATAAATGATGCCGCGCTCATCCAGTCGGCACCGATCGCCATCCCATTTTGAACAGGAGTGACACCACCGCCGGCGACATAGAAGTCACTGGTAGACCCCGCTCTTGCCCACCAGGCAATCGCAAAATACATAGCAAATGATCCGAAAACCGCGATGTAGGTGTAGAGTTGTAACTCGTCCATTACGACTCCTCCACATTGTGTTTTTTATCAAGTTTGTTCATCTGATGTGAATACCAGAAAATAAGGGCGACAAAAGTATAAATAGAACCTTGCTGAGCAAACCAGAAACCTAATTTGTATCCCCCAAGGCGAATTTCGTTGAGTGGTTCAACCAGCAGCAACCCAAAGCCAAATGAAACAACAAACCAGATAGCAAGGCAGATGAATATTAAGCGAAGATTTTCTCGCCAGTAGGAATGATTGTTTTCCACGGTGTCCTCCCGGAAGTTTTGATATTTGTTTTTCTTAATCGTTAATCAGGATGAGTATTTAACAACCATACAGGACTTCTGAGTCTTTCTTATGGTCTATATCTCATGTTAATTACACCCTAACAACATTTCTTGTTATGTCCTATTAAACTTTAGTCTACAGGATTATCTGCGCTAAAGGTAAAGCAATGATAAGTAAGGATTATAGCAGCAATTTGTGAGTCGAAAACACGGATTGGTAGGGACCTCTGCTGTGATTGAGAACGGTACAATATACTGTTGAGATAATGTGATTGAAAGAACTCAACAGATGAGGGCGGTAATATAACTAATTAACCTCAGGTTAATTAATAAGATACAAAAGCGAATTCTCATGATCGATTCTGAATTGAAATTGCCCCAAAAAATCCATGCCGAGCAAGCCATGAATTTGATTATCTTCGCCAAGGTTGGTCGGGATGATTAGCGGATTGGTTAAAGTAAAACCACCAACATCTAATTCTTTTGCTTGAAATAGATGGACTCTGTTTCTTCCATTAGCGGTGTTAATGTAGCGAGAGATGTTTAAATTTCGTATTTGACTTGACGCCCTTAACATTGCTCGCATGGTTTGATAGGAAACCGCGGTGGCGCTGGCTCCTGTGTCCAGCAACAGACTCAAAGTAATATCTCCATTGATAGTCGCTTTCACCATATAATGATTACCGTGTTTTTGTAGTGGAATTCCTGGTTTGGTGGGTTCAGCGTTGTTAATGGCTGCATCAAGCCGGCCTTTCAGGATATCAATGGCTATCTGGTTTTCTTCATTGGGCGGAATATTATTAACATAGGTTTCGGCAAGAGATAAATCTCCGGTTAAAAGATGGTGTTTTACTAACGCTGAAATCACCGGTATATAGTTTGGTTGTTTTTCGTGGACCAGGTTCATTGTTTCCATAAAACTTTTTGCGGAAACTGTCGGTGCAATAGAGAAAAAATCTCGGATTACGTAATTGGTTAACGCGTTAATTTCACCTTGAATAATGTTAGTCACATGTTGGTTAATTGCCGACTGTTTAGCAGAATAAAGTTCCTCCAGCGCCAGAGGGTAATTTCGATCAAAATAGACAAAAGCTTTTGCTCTAAGTCGGTGAATGTCGCTGGTAGAAAGATCGAGTTCAGTGATGTAATCGATAAATTCCTCAAGCAAATTCCAATGATCGAGAGTAAAAAGATCTTCAGGAAGAATGCTTCTATTTTTTAAAAGCTTTGATATCAGCACGTCAGTGTCACGGTTTGCTGTTACCGGTGAATTAACTGAGGGACATTCGGTAAAAGTGTTACCAGGTTCAGGGAGAGTAAGATCGTCGTTTGGAAAATCTTCTGCCTGACTAGCAAATTGAGGGCAGACTTCTGCTGCTAATGATGAATCAAGCTGGTTTTGTTTTGCGGTCTGGCTGCCGATAATCCAACCGATAAGAACGCTGACCAAAATAAATAAAATTGTTCGTACCATTAGCCCTAAACTTTTCTATTTGTTAAGTGGCCAGTATACCAAGAATCTAAGAGCGGAGTTAGTTTTTCACCTGATTGATGGTAAGGGATAACAAATGTAACAAATGCATAGAGGATAAATAGAAGTCTTACTGAGGCGGCTACCGCCTCAGTATTTTCCGGAAAGATTAAGGCTTTTTCTTACAACCAATGACAGCCGCAGCGAGTGCTGGCCCGGCACATAACACAAAGGCCGCAGTCCCAACCCCGGGAGCTAGCAACAACGGTCCACAAGATAGAAAGGTAAAACCAAGCACCGTTATTAAGCAGGTTTTATTGTATTCTTGCTGCCTGTTTGACGCCAGGAATACCATCGTGGAAACTGGATCGAGAAAACTATCGTTATCTTCGGGTAAGTCGAGAATATTAGGACAGGTTGATATCACTTTTCCACTTTGTGGATCAAGCGTGATTGATATATTTGGCATATCAGGAATTGCTGGTTCGCGAATGGTTGCGCTGATATCAAATAGTGAATCATGTTTTTTGACGGACAAGGTATAGTCGAAAGGTTCGTTCGAAATTTTCCCGATAAATTTTCTTTCGTCCCACTCCTCAGTCATTGCATTCTCGCGAAAAGAAATCATTTTAAAATGTTCAAAAGGAACATTGTTTACGTTTCCGACCAGTCGATGAATTACCGGATCGGTATCTTCAAAAACAGTATTTCCTCCCCAACTAAAGTTGGGTAAGTCCGCTGACAGATCTTGCATGATGTCTTTCACGGGAATCGACACTGTTTTAACTTCCGGCATTACAGTTTTGGTATTGCAGCATGATGATTCCATTGAGTGTTCTCCTTAAAGTAATTAATCGTTGTATTGACTTAGCTTTAATATGCTTTTTAGCGAAGCAAAATATTAACTAAGAGGGGCCAACCATTTTTAATATTTGATTCGCTATCTTGTACTACGCAATGTTCTGAAAAATTGTTCAAAAAAAATTTATCAATTAAATCGAACCAATTCTTGATGACTCTCGTATACAACTAATAAATAAATTTGCTTTTCTCGAAAGCTAGCCCGGAGAAGTATTCGAAAGAAAACTCGGTAGGGAAAGAGTGTCGGCCGTGCTATTAGTCTGGACGCGAGTTGATAAATGTCAGGCAGTACTGGAGGAAATGGATGATATCAAAGGAAGATGAAAAACCGATAGTTTATAAGCTACTTAATAAAGAGACCGAGGGATTGAGTTTGCTTTATGATCTTTATGCATCGCGGTTACTAAGAGTAGCTATCAAAATTTTACAAGACAAAGCAGATGCGGAAGATCTTCTCCACGATGTGTTTCTGGAAGCCTGGCACAAAGTGCATCTTTATGATTGTGAACGTGGCAGTTTGTATTCGTGGTTATCGATAATGACCAAGTCACGGGCAATTGATCGGCTGCGCGCTTTGCGAGCCATTAAATGGCGCTCAAGTTGCAGTGATCATACAATTGAACTAGAAGCTGGCGAAAATCATCAACGACTCCTCGATTATCGGAGCGTAGAACGAGCGGTTGCTAAACTGACAGATACGCAAAAACTGGTATTGGATTTAGGTTACAGGAAAGGCTTGACCTACCAGGAAATTGCAGAACAGTGCGATATTCCAATTGGCACCGTCAAATCCCGTTTATTTTCTGCGGTTAACAAGTTACGTCAATTGTTAGTAAAGCCTGCTGAGGTTAAATTATGAAAAAAGAGATAATCAATAATCAACCGCTAAAATCAAAAGACAGGTCTATAAGCGAGAATAAGATTAACCCAGCGATGAAAAATAAACTATTTGAGATGCTGGAGTTTAACGGGCGGAAGTTCGCACTACCTTCGCCTTTAAAACCTTCTGAAAGACTTAAACAAAACTTGCTCAGCTCAATAGAGTGCCCTGAGCGGCTGGTGGCTTATCGGGCTCGTTTTGGACGTTTGTTTGACCTTTCGGTTAGTGAAGTTGAATCGCTGTTTGAGCACCTGAGTTGTGATATAAATGAACTCAATCGAACTGTCTGGAAGTTGTTTAAACCTGAAGGTATCTTTTTTATGCATTTTGATGGTGGCCCAAAAGTTAAACAAGCTGAGTGCGGATTGGTGTACATGAAAGTGGGAACCAAAATTCCACGCCATATTCACCGTGAAGATGAAACAGTTATGGTTTTGCAAGGGGAGGTTTTTGAAAATTCAAATAATCTTTACTATCCCGGCGATATTGTATTCAAGCCAAAGGGAAGTGAACATCAAGTCACTGCTGGTGACTCACAAAGTGTGATACTTGGCATTTTAAAAAGTCCTGCTGCTTATTGAATATACAGCTATTTTTATTGCCGTAAATTATTTTTCTAAGTGCATGATGTAATCTTTGCCTGGAGAGCTGTTGTCAATTACACCATTTTTAGAACGAAACCTTATCGGTATTAACCTTGTGAGATTTTAACGAATAATATTTATCGTTTTATTGTGATAAATTTCCAAATAACTCATCGCTCAATATTTAAATGATATACACTCGTCACGATTTTCAGCCAGTAGTTTGAATTTTACGTTGTAGTATTCACGCTTAAATACTAGAAAGAGATAAAGATGACGAATCAAACAGCCATGGTGAGCGCGGAAATAAATAGTTTCAACATTCATAAAAGCAATGTTACTCCGTCAGAAACTTTGACTCCCAGTTCGAAAGTTGACGTTAAGTTTAAAGGCGTCCGTCAACAGGATGACTTACTGGTTTCCGCTAAATGTCACTCAGTTGAGGATAAAAAGGGAAGCGAGATGTTTGCGCCTGAACATCAGTATAGAGACGCTAAAACAGGTAGGCTGGTATGCTCTCTAGTCAAAAACTTATTGCTTGAGCCTGCTGATGTTTAAATTTTGTAGCTAATAAAATCTCAAATAAAAAATAAACGAATTGAGATTATCTCAACTTTTTTAGTAGTGTCTTCAAAACGATATTTTTTTCTTTGTAATAGCTTTTTGCTGTTAAAATTTCTGTGCGAGATAAAAAATAAATTAATATTTATTTTGCTGTTTTTTGATGTTCATTGTTTATTTTTGTTAATTGGGCTTTTTACCTAATTTTTCTTGATAAATTGGCGTTTAAGATTAATTAATAATAATGTTTTTAGTTAAGGGCTAATAAAAGAAATTGTGACTGCTAAATTACATGTTTGAAGTTGACTCTGTTTGTCATTGTCAGTACAGGGAGGCGGGTGTATATTTTTTTCGTCTGTTTATTTGTGGTGTTTGCAGGCAAATCATACTTAATAACAAAAGGAAAAAAACATGAAATTAGTAAAATCAATTTGGGCAGTTTTGTTGTTTGGTTCTTTTTCAGCTGCAGTTCAGGCTGTTCCCTGGGAGGATTATAAAATATGTCGAACTTATTTCGAGACGGTGAGTTACTTTCAAGGAAATGCGAGTTGTTATGCGACGCCGACGGGAGGCTCGAACTTACCGCCCGGTAGTGGGAGGTTCTTATCACAAAATGTTGGTTTAACAACGAACTCTTCAGTTTACCTTTCTCAACCTGTGAGTGCTTATGTGGATGGTGAATGGGTACACGGTAGCGTTTCTTGCGTCGCTTCTGTCCCATTTAGTCATTCTGAAGAAGTAGAAAAAGAGTCTTGTTACTATGACCTTGGCGCAGTGTGCAGAGATTATCCTCGATTACCTTTGTGTCGTTGATAAGGTCGTACAATTGCGAAACCGGTGACATGATTTTCCGGTTGAAATAGAAAGTCGATGGTGGGTTTTATGCAGATCTAAAATGCATAAAACCCAACTTGTCATACCAACAAACTCTCTATAATAGTCTCGCGATTACTACATCAAATAGTCACTATCAAATAGTCACATCAAATAATTACATCGCGATCCCAAGGCAACGTTCATAGCGAGCTTCGCACTTCGCTAATCTACCTGGTCTTGGGCCGGCATTGCTTATGCACAAATCATAAGCGTCATTACAAGCTCTAATATCACGCATAGCGACATTTGGAGAGTTTGTCTCATTGTTTGAAAATGTTGCCGCTGTCGCTACAAACAAAATAGCAGCGGTTAACAATAAAGTTCTCGATTTGGCCATTTTTTTAAAACCTCTCTTATGTGAGTTTTTTCCAGACTATTCTGTCGGTTAAAAGTCATGTCTGAAATTATTTTGTGAATTAAGGTAACTGACTAACATTGAACTCGTGCCTTAAACCATTGCAATCTTTTGATACTGCATAGATCGGCGTACCGTTAGAGTCCAATAACCAGGTTGCAGTCATGTTGGAACCGTCGGGGCAGCCATCACCAATGGCTTTGGCAACATGACGACCTGCTGCTATGCCAGCCGGCACATTTTTTTTCCAATAGATTCGCATTTCTAAACTTGGCGGAATGCCGGGCGTAAACTTTGAATAGACTTTCGCTTTGTGCCAACCCGAAGAATAAGTTCCGCAGGTTTCCGGTGATGCGCAAGTTAAATTGAGATAACCCGAAAATTTCAGCTCGCCATCGGCAGAAGTGATCTTTTGCTCTGCGCCGGATAAGTTGTCGCCGGCTGAAGAGCGAGAGTCGGCTACTGCGACATTTGAAATTGTGAATAATGAAAACGAAGTTACAAGCAATATTTTTTTCAAAAACATTTTTTTTCCTTTTTGAGTTAGAGAAATTAAATACGTCAATAAGTGTTAATGATGCTTGCAAGCACGAGTAATATTAAACAGAAAAAAATTAATTTAAATAATCCTGAAGCCGATTCAACCAAAATTCAACGACTATCTCTTGAGGCGATTTTGAGGCTGTGTTACGCATGACTTAACACGAGGAAGAGTGATGTTTTTTCAAGAAAATAAAAACACGAAACAATGTTTTGTTTCGAAGTGTTGGTTGTTTTTATTAAGTCGTTAATAAATCTATTTTGAACTTTTTCAGAATGAAATTTGAAGTTGTCGCGAAAGTAGGGTTCGTGATTTAAATTGTTTGCAATAAAAAAAGCATGTCAATTGACATGCTTTTTTAACTTCAAATTGCTGTGTTGTTAGCCACGCAGTTTACGTCGCATCGCAACTAGTGGAAGTATCAACAAAGATAGCCAACCGAAGCTACCGCTTCCTTTTGGTGGTCTGGTTACTTTAAAGCTAACCGTCTCACTGTGGGTTGAATTAGCTGCTTGGCCATCATCTGCAGTAATTGTGAAAGTCACAGTTCCATCCATGTCTGGAATCGCTCTAACTTGTAAACTACCGGTATTCTCATCAAACTCAATACCTAGAATATCTGATGTTGTCGGAGAGATACTGTAAGTTACCGTTTGTGTGGCTTCGTCCGTTGGAATTTCAGCTGGAGTGACAGTTGACACGTTAATCAGCCCCCTGTGATTTATCTGCACTTCAGTTTCTTGCTGTGAGATAGCGAACACTGGTGCGTCATTAACAGGGTTGACGGTGATGTTTAAATCATTCCTGGTTGAAGTTGCAACATCACTTGCCTCAACATGCCAGCCAATACTCACTTCGCCATTAAAATTGCTGGCAGGAACGAAAGAGAGATTAGCGATTTCAGCAATGGCAACCGGTGCTAGTTCGGTAACATTTTCACCATTCAATGTTAACGTGCCATTGGTTGGTAAAGCACTTAGTACAACGGTTTCAATCTCTGGCGTTGTTGGATAAAAAGCATTGAACATATCTGCACTGAATGCTAACGGAGTATCTTCATCTGTTGAAGCGCTGGTTGGCAACGCAGAGGGTAAGGTCGATAACTCAACTTTATAAGCACTTCGCCCATGGGTGAATGCAAACAAATTGCCATTATTGATCTCAAGATGTGCAACAGCGGTATTTGCAAATCCGCTACCATCAATTGACCAATTCTGACCGGCGTCAACAGAAACAAATATACCTAAATCAGTACCAACAAAAATACGCGCGGTGTTGGTTGGATCAATAACAATGGTGTTTACCGGTACATCTGGTAATCCGTTCGGTTGACCCTGGTTGTCAATGGCGTTCCAGGTGACACCGCCATCTAAAGTTTTCCAGATGTGTGGTACGCCAAAGGTAGAATAGGTCACGTAGGTGATATTGTTGTTATTTGGGTGAATCGCAATATCCGAAACATAACCTTGTGATGGCTGAACTGTTAACCATTGTGTGGTCGCTGTGGTCTGAGTCGCGGCCGTGCTAATTAATAAAGTACCAGAATCAGTACCAGCGATTACTCTATCTGAGTTGCCCGGTGCGACTGCCCATTCAGAAACAATAGAATTATCGATTGTCGGTGCGCTCGCCTGAGTCCAAGTGTCACCTTGATCTTCGGTACGCCATAAACGATTGTTACCAATCCAAAGTCGGTCGGGGTTATTCGAGTCCATCATAAATGGCGTGATGAATGGAAATAACTGTCCGTCTTCGATACCGGTGGTTATGCGTGTTGAACTACCGTCCCCAAGGTTTTGACGTGTCAATGACAGTCGAGTGTTTTCGGTGAAAACATTTAAAGGGTTACGCGGATCAACTGCAACCCAGCCGCCGTCGCCGCCGTTAATTTCGAACCAGGCTTGTGGACCTGTTGCGTCCTGACCTAAATTGGTTCCATTGTCTTGTGTGCCACCAATGTAAACTGAACCGTCAGGAAATAGTGCGCCATGATAAAATTGTGTAATTCCAAAATTATTATTCAAGCCAGTCCAACTGACCGCATCGGCGACATTAGCACCGCAAATGCCCGGTAATCCGAGAGTGTTTCCGTCAGCATTGTCGGTTCGTTGAATACCGCCGTCATTTCCAACGAATAGTGTTTTATTCGTATCGCCGTCGTAGTCAGGATGAAAGACAATTTCATGTTGATCCGCGTGAGCGTAACTAGAGTCATTTGAATTGGTCCACCATCGGCTAACCGTGCTCCAATTTTCTCCCGCATCATCGGAACGCCAAAGATCAACACCACCGGCCCAAACGACATCGGGATTAACAGGATCAACCTTTACGATGTTGTCGTACCAGCCTTGATTGAAAAAGCTACGATTAGGACCACCACACTCGGGGAATAATCCAAATACCGGGTTTGAAAGTAGCAGGGTGTTAACGATTTCGGCATTTTGATTTGAATTTTTTACTTCCCAGGTAGCGCCGCCATCTTCGGTGCGGAATAGTTTATAAAAACCATTTCGATAGGCGGTTTGGTCGCTACTATTGGCTGCACTTAAAGCGTAAGCAATGTCCTGATTTGAGGGAGCAAATGCGAGCGTGGTACGCCCAAGAAATTCATCTTCAATTACTGGAGTTAAATCATCACCGCCATTAGTACTGCGGTAAACGGTCGCACCTGAAAATGAACCGCAAGAAACCAATAACTCATCGTTATCTTTGTCGGTACGAACTTTAACATCCATACAACCATCACTATTGGGCGCGTCCATCAGTTTTGTCCAGGTTTCACCGGCGTCATCTGAACGGAAAAGACCGGCACGAGTCGCTGCAAATAAACGGTTTTCAGTAACGGTGCTAGCTTCAATTTTGTTCACATAGCGGAAATCAACATTGCCGCCGGTGCTGCTTAATTGAGACCAAGTTGCACCGGCATCCGTTGATTTGAAAATACCATCTCCGCGTAGAGAATCAGCATTAAAAAAACCTTCACCAGTTGCCGCATAAAGTGTATCTGGTTCGGTAGGGGACATGACTAATCCCGTAATCGCCAGGTTGAGCATCATGTCGTCAAGGGGCAACCAGTTTTGTCCTGCGTCAATGGTTTTCCAAACGCCACCGGCGACACCGGCGCTATACATAATCTCTGGAGTTTCAGGGTGAATAACTAAAGTTCGAGTACGACCGCCAATGTTGCCCGGGCCGATGTTGTCCCAATCTCCAACTACACCTGGCTCGGTCGGCGTTGCCTTATTGAGCAGACCAGAAGCCTTCAGCTGATTGCGACTTGGCATCATCTTGTCGGCACGAATCGAGTACTGATTCATGTTGGCCATGTGACGCAATCCGTGACTGTATTTTTCAGCCGGTAGTGCTTTTGAACCGATTGGCGCGCGTTGTTTAACGTAAAAGTCAAGCGCTTCCTGTGGTTTGTCATATCGTTTAGGATTGGCGACTTTGCTGGCTTTTTTCTGTTCCAGGAAAGCGCGCTTATTCACAAAGTTTTCATAACTGTTCGTTTTGTCAGCTGAAAAGTAGAGCCCTGAAGCGCCCGCGACCAAAGCGGTCGAAACGCAAACCGCGACAGTCGTGCGGTTAAAGAACTTATGCATGATGTATTTCCTTGTTAAGTAGTTAATAATATTAAGTGTTTAATTTTATTTTTATTAGAATGCTGGCTACTTTTTCTCACCTTCGAAAAAAAATTTTGTATTGCTTCATCGTTTTTCTTAATCATTTTTCATGAACGACCATCTTGAAATTAACAAGAACAGGAATAACTGGCGCAGCAGTGCCCGTTGCAAATATTGATTTGCAAATTTTTTATTGTCTGATTAACGTCTGGTTGTTAAGGCAATCGTGCAGTAAAAGTTAAACTAAACTCATTTTGTTGTTCTGATATTTCGAAATGCTCAGGGTTGACGCTCAATAGTTTGTGCACGTTAACTCGATATCGACCAGCTGGTAATTTGAGTTTTACCTGGCCATTTTTGTCTGTCGTTAAATTAAACTCCTGACTGGATTGTTCATGGGTAATAGTAAGGCGCATTGCAGTCAGTTCTTCACCACTACAGCTACTCTGATCTACTGTTGGCAGTGAGCCACAAGCTTTTTCCATCTTGGTTATTCCGGTGACGCCAATGAGTTGGTTCGCATCACTACTTGTTTTGTCCATCGCGGAAGCTTCTCCTGAAGTGCTTTCTTTGATAGTTTTATTTTCTATAGCCGCAATTGGTTTTTTATCACCGGAAGGAGTTTCTTTTTTTGTTTGTTCGGGATTTGTACACCCCGCAATGTAAAGCGAAAGCAGGCACAATAATATGCGACTGAACACTGTTGTTTTTTTAGCCTTAGACAATATAAATTTCCCACGATTAATTGTTTGTTCTAGCGTTAGCTATCGAAAACCAACGGGCTGATAAGTTCAGCTTATTCTCGTGGCGAGATTATACGTAAGGCAAAAAATAATGTGAACGTAAGTGTGAATATGTACGAGCTCGGTTCATTAAAAATTCAATGTTTTTATTGGTACTATTTCATTGCATTTTTTAGGAATACTAAAATTAAAGTTTTTAAAGGTTAGATTTTATGCTGTAATTTCTGTGTTAAAGCTAATTGAGCTACACTAATTAGTATTCAACTCGCGTTAACTAGTTTGAGTTTTGTTTGCTTTTCTAAGTGTTTCTAAACTCAAGTAACTGAATAGGCCAATTATGTCGACCGTATTGATTACAGGCGCTAACCGTGGGATAGGAAAGGCACTGGTGGAAAAATTTCTGCTACAAAAATGGCGAGTTATCGCTTGTAGCCGAGAGCCGAAGCAAGTTGAGACTGATTTTGGCAGCGAAGGAAATCGGATTGATATTCATCACCTGGATGTCACCGACCAAACTGAAGTCAATCAATTAGGCGAATTTTACGCAAATCAAAAAATTGATTTGTTACTGAATGTTGCCGGTATTTACGGCCCGAGTGGATTGCGTTTTGGAAATACGCCAGTTGAACCCTGGCTTGAAGTGTTTCGAGTGAATACTATTGCCACGCTCAAGCTTAGCGAAGCCTTGATTGAGTCGGTCGCCAGTAGCGATAAAAAAATAATTGCGGCAATTAGTAGCGAAATGGGCTCTATGACAACCAATCAATACGGCAATGCTTATCTTTATCGAAGTTCAAAAGCTGCATTGAACTCAGTTGTTAAAAGTATGTCCATTGACTTGGCTGAACGAGGCGTAAAAACTATCGCTATTCATCCGGGGTGGGTGTTGACAGATTTGGGAGGGCCTGACGCAAAGGTTTCTCCGCAACAGTCCGCGGCTGGAATATTTAAGTTATTGACCGGGAGTAACGGATTTAAATCTGGTGGATTTTATGATTACCTGGGCAAGGAGTTACCCTGGTAAGTTTGCGTCTATTTTTCAATTATTATCCATGCAAGTTGGTGTTTCTAAACTAATCTTTTGAAGGTGTTATTTGCGCTTTCTCTGAGCCATTTTCGATTGCTTGAGTTGACACCATCAACAATCCTTTTTCTTGCCAAAGTTCAACCCTTAAACCTAACTTAAATCTAACCAATGGTTGTTCGCCATTTTCTACGTCAGGAATATCTGCGTGTTTCTGATGATCGTAGGGTACTTGATACAAGGTGATTAACTGGTCAGTGGACTTAATGAAACGAAGTTGTGCGGCGGTCACTGTTTGGATAGAGCAATACCTTGCACCTAACAGAGAATCTTGTTCACTAGTAAAATAACTTGAGTTGGTAATAGAAAAATCAAGTTTATCAAGTGACTTTCTAAGTTGAGCGTACTGATTGCTGCTTATGTCCAGTGGTTTCATTTTTAAATGATTTTTAGCGACCTCGCTGACAATCGCTGAGACCATTTTTTCCTGTTGATATTGCGGAAAATAGAAACTAAGGGTCAAGACACCTACCAGTAACACCGCTGCACAGGACTTAAGCCAAGTTAGTTTTCCTGTATTTTGTGGAACGTCAGTAATCTCCGCTTTTTCGCTATTATTGCTTGATTCTATATTAGTGAGGTTTTGCAGTTGTTTAATTTGAGCGTCGTTGAGCTCAAACTCACAGTAAAAGTCTTTTACGGACTGTTTGACATTTTTAGTCATGACTCTGCCTCCTTGACGCCGGAATTTCGATCCAGGCGCGTTATAATATCCCTGGCTTTTCGTTTAACTCGAAACAGGCGCGACAATATAGTGTTCCGAGGCGCTTGAAGTTCATCGGCGATTTCTTGTGCGGTGTGTTCTTCGACAGCCCATAAAAACAAAACCTCACGCTCAAGCGTCGTGAGTTCATCCATTACCTGATGAATATAAACATGGTCAATGACCATTGATTCTAATTCGTGTGTTGTTGAAAGTAATGGCGCATGGTCATCGAGGGGCTCGAATGGAATAATATTATTGCGCCGACATTGATCAATAAACTGGTTGCGCATTATTTTTCGAATGTACTTTAACGATACCGGTTCTCCCGGTTTTTTTATCAGATATTTTTCGATGGCAGATTGCACCAGATCAAAGGCATTGGCCTCGTTATTAGTTAACGAGATGCCATAGCGGTATAATTGATTGAGCATTTCTTTGTTCATGGCAACATCATCGTTAATAGACCTTGATTTTATTGATTGCTTCGAAATCTAGTTTCAATGTCTGGCAACCTGGGGGTAAACCCGTCAATCCACCCATGTTCAATTAATCGTGCTACAAATGTTGAGAGATGATCAGCTTGCAAGGCAATATCTGATAAAGAATAATTTTGTTTGATTAAGTTTAGCAAGTCGAATTCTGCTTGTGAAACTTGCTTTATTTTAACTTTAATCTGCGGGCGCTCCACTAACAAAAACATCCGTGAAGACTTACTTTGAACTGATTGTATAGACGGATCGGTTTCCGGCGAAAGCGTTTGTTCCACATTCAGCCTTAGCAGTGATGGTAAATCCCAGGCTGAGCTTAGCCAATTGATATCTGGAGACAGATTAAATGTAAGGTGGGCTTGTTGCTTGGGGCTCAGTTTTAAGAAGTCGTTCTGAGGCCAGGTCTTTCTTTTGTCCGCATAGTAGCTTTTCTGTAAAATCCAATCTAATCGCGCCACATCCATTAGTTGGGGAAGAGATTTCAGTCGCTGTTTCATTTTTGTTTTGTCTGTCTTTGCTGATATTTCCAAAGTGTAAATTTTTTTCTGAGTAAATTGGCCAATATACTCAGGAAGTTTTTCGGCAAAATTGTTATCGAGTTTTGCTACCGGTTCAACTTCGCTGATATAACATCGACATAGGACGGAAAAGTAGTAATCGCCAAGTAATGAATGTGTGTTGGAATAAATGTTTCGTATCCAGGACTCAAGTCCGCCGATGACATTATTTCGGTAAATGCTAATTCGCGATTCATTGAAGGCATTATCAGGAACGATATCAGAGCCGGGAAAATCAGGTTGTAACAAATCCTCGTTAGGTGAAACGATTTGATTAAATAGCGTTGCTTGCCATTGCGCTAGTCGCATATTTTAGGTTCAACCTTTGATTGGGCTTGTTTAATCATGCCTAGTGCTTTTTGTTGAATGGCGACTAGCGCTGAAAAAGTCGGAAGGTCGTTATCCCACTCAATTAAAGTAGGAACATCATTTCTGAAATTCGCCAGGTAATACTGGTAAAGCGCCCAAACGGAGTCACTAGGTGCGCAGCTGTGAGAGTCAATTAACACTGAGTGATGCTGGTAGTATCCCCCGAGATGAATTTCTCTTACTTTGTCATTGGGAATTTCTTCAAGATATCGATGAGCGCACCAGCCATGATTCTGGCTGGAAACATACACGTTATTGATATCTAAAAGTAAATAACACCCTGTCAATTCAACTAGCTGTTTCAGAAAAGTGGGTTCGCTCATTTCATTGGAGGAGCATTGAATATACGATGAGGCATTTTCAATTAAGATCGGTTGTTGTAGATAATCTTGTACCTGGGAAATTCGTGAGGCGAGGTGATTGAGCGCTTCCTCTGTGTAGGGGATTGGCAATAGGTCGGGGACTTGTTGGTTCGCGAAGCTGGAAAAGCTGCAATGTTCTGAATACCAACAGGCGTTTGTTGTTTCTAATACGTATTTCACTTTGGCAAGATAATCCCAATTAAGGGGATTAACTGAACCCAGTGACAAACCTACGCCATGTAAAGTTAGCGGGTATCGCTCTGCGATCCCTATTAGTGCTGCATTCACAAAGCCGCCGCGGGCAAACCAATTATCTACCAGCAACTCAAACCAGGGAACGGGATGTTCCTGGTGAATAATCTGATTGATATGGACTTCGCGCAAACCTAAGCCAACACTACCTGAGGCGATTGAGTTCGCTAAATACCGCGAACTCATTGGTAAAGATTCATTGAACTCATCTTGTTTTCGAGAATCAATTGCTATCTTCATGACTAGCTTTTTGTTTTGTCAGGTTTTGCCGATGCAGACTTTGCCTTTGCGGGTTTTATTTTGGCAACCTTGCCGCCGACTATTTTTTCACAGGTTCCCAGTGGAACGTACACCCATTCATGTTTCGAGTTATCGATGGTCGCTTGCCCTGCGCAGTCATGCTTGCCGTTAAGTGCACCGCAGTCGTTTTTTCCTGCTTTAGCAATACCTGCACACTTTTCCCAGTGAGTTGGCTGATCCGGAACTGCTTGAACACTCATTGTGCCAGTCAGGGCTGCAACACTGGCGATTGCCGTTAATACCGATTGTTTCATGATGGTTTCCTATCGTTAGTTGATTGTCACTACTATCTAATAAACGAGTGGACGCCGAATTTGATTGCAACCAGTTTAATTTTTTTTGATAAAATTCCAAATGGCTTTCAGCCCGTCTTACAAGCCGCAAGGAGAAGGCAAGGGAGGTGTGTGCTCCTTTACTTCGTCAATGAAGTTAATATTGTTTTGCCTGAATTGAGCGACGCGCTTTTCGACTTCCTTTGTGGTCAGCGCTACATTGCTTTGATGAAACACCCAATCAATATCTTGCTGGTATTGTCGCAATTCTGTTGAGTCGTAAGGGCGCCCCTCTGCTTCTTCTTCAGATTTAATCATAAACCACAGGTTAAAGTTAATTGACATGGCCACTTCTGGATAAACTTTTTCACTATGCTTACCAATTGGCTTCCCGTCGACATAATAGCTGAGCTTGTCGTCGGCTACGGTTAAAACCAAGGTATGCCAGCCAGACAAACTGCCCTCGGTGCGAGTATATTCATTCACCTTTGTCCAGGGTTCTAATTGAAATGTTTCCCATGACACCGACCATATCGCCGGTGCTTTACCTTCTTCCCAACCGCCATTGCCAAGATATTCAAAGTCAGCTTCGCTATAGTCTGGATGCATCGGAGATTTCAGCGGACTAATTGTATAGAAGGTTTGAATGACTTCATCACCATCGGGGCCAAAAGTTGGCTCGTCACGAAAGTAAACTCTGGCCGCATAAGTGCCTTCTCGGTATTTCCTGGCATGACAAATTTGTGTATGACGAGTATTTTCTCCACTGCCATCAGTTATTGAAGTCATTCTTAGAAAAGTATTCTTTTCATTCTCGTCGACTTGATGAAATGAAACGCCTTCAGTCGACCAAGTTGCTCCTTCCATACCGGGATGCCCAGGTTGTGTTCTTATTTTCCAATTGTTGTGGTAAAACGATTGGAGGTTAGTGTAACTTAAGTCATCAAAGAAAATATCGGACGACTTGGGTTCCATTTGCATGAATTTGGGATTTGAGTTACAGCTCGCCATTAATAAAACTGTTACAGGAAAGCATGCACGTAAAATACTATTCTTTCTCATTATTTGTCCTTTTTTATCGACCTTGTTTTATTCATATTTACTAATAGTAATCTTGTTGGACTAGTTGACAGTTTCTTTCTTTGTGGACTGTCGTCGGGTTAGCCTGCATTCTCATTGACTTTTTCCTTTGCTGGTAACTTAGTTTCCCAAGAGGGTGATAGTTGCTCTGTTGTATTTTGTATCCATAAGATATCAGCAATGTCATTGACTGGTTTGAAGTATTTTTTGATACAAATCCAAATAGCTTTATGAGATTTTTTGGCGAGTTCATAAATTTTTATCGGTTCGTCCATATCCAGAACAAATACATTTCCATTTGCTTTCATTCTACCGGTTACCATTACAACTCGATTGGTTACATTCGAATAATTTATGTTGGTTTTTGCTGTGACTGTCTTTCTGCCAAGTAAACCATTTTTCACAAAATACTTTATCTGTTGAGTAGTCATGATGACTGCGCCTCAGTTGTTAATTTTTGAGTTCAAAATGTAATTTTTTGTAATGCTTTTTGCTTGTTCATTTTTAATCTAATTTATTATTGACAGCGCTGTCAACTATAAATTAGATTAAAAAAGAAAATGACAAAAAAACAAATAAATTAAAAATGGAAGGAAACGAAAAATGAAAATTTAATAATGTTTGTGGCGTGATTTTTTTGTGATTTCACGCGAAAGAAAAATAAATAAACAATTTCATTCTTAAGTGATTTTTATTAAAAGGTTGCTGGATATGTTATGCGTGGATGATTTGTCTCCAAAAAAAATATGTTTCGTCGTAGAAGGCGGTTTTGGCGTAGGGCTTGGGCACTGCTATCGAGCACTTTCTATCGCGGAAACATTTGCTGATGATGTCGAAAAAAACTTTATTCTTACGCCTGGTAGTTTCGCCGGTCGCACGTTTATGGAATCAAAAAATATTAATCGGTTTCAGATTTGTGACAGTTATTCCGAAATTGTCGAGAGATTGATTGAGTACCAGCCAGACGTCGTCGTAAACGATATTTTAAATTCGAGGGAAGACTATATGGTAGCGCTGAGAAAGTCAGGGCTTTCGTCGGTCAATATCGATGATATCGGTCCCGGAAGTTTTATGGCAAACCTGGTAATAAATTCCGTTTATGACGGAAATAATACTGCTCGTTGCCTGTATGGCAGCCGGTATGTCGACGTTAAGTCAAAGTATTTTTTAGCCAATAAAAAAAAGCTGTCTCCTAAAGTCAAAACAATTCTTATAACTTTTGGTGGTGAAGACCCTGCAAATCTGACCAGAAGAGTAATCGATATTGTCGGCTCCCATTCTGCGCTTAGAAGATATTGTTATCAGGTTGTTTTGGGCTGCGGATATCGTTGGAAAAAACAGATAGTAAAGCAATTGGCTGAGTTGAGGCTGACTGCGAATATTTTAGTTGATGTCGACCTCGCTAAAATCATGGGCGAGGTTGATATGGCGATCGCAGCAAACGGAAGAACAACCTTTGAACTCGCCGCGATGGGGGTTCCGACTGTTGTAATTTCCGCCCATGCTCGTGAATGCCTGAATACTTTTTACCGTGAGGCAGGTTTTTTCTACTGTGGTAACTGCGAGTTAATTACCGATCAACAAATTCTCAACAAGCTACTGGTGCTTTCGAGTAATTTTCAAAAGAGACTCGAAATGCGAAATAAAATGCAAGGGCTTGAGCTGCAACATGGATTAACGCGGATTAATCGGGCTATCAGAAGTCAAATGAAAGTGGCCACTAGTTTACAACGAAAAAACGAAACCATGCCTCGCGTTAATTGTGAAGAATTAGAACATTTAGTTTAAATTTTTGAAAGGATTGAATTCGATGAGTAAAAAAAATCATAAACTAGACTTCCCCAATTGGCCAAGTTTTCATAGCGATACTTATGAAGACATTGTACGGCCTCTAAAAAGTGGAAAAGTTAATTATTGGACAGGTGATAAAGGGCGAGAGTTTGAACAAAGTTTTGCCCACTTGGTAGAAAGTGAGTATGGCATTAGTTGTTCTTCAGGAACATCGGCATTGCACACTATAGTCAGTGCCCTGGAAATTGGTCCAGGGGATGAAGTCATTGTTCCGTCTTATAGTTTTATTGCCACAGCTTTCGCTGTGTTACAGGCAGGCGCGATCCCGGTGTTTTGTGATGTGACAATGGATCACACAATTGATCCGAATCGGATAGAAGCGCTAGTTAATCGCCGCACCAAAGCCATAATAGTCGTCCACCTTTATGGTGTTGTTTGTGATATGGATCCAATTCGAGAAATAGCACAAAGGTATGACTTGCGGGTCATTGAAGATGCCGCGCAATGTTTAGGTGGCATTTACAAAGGTCGAAAGGTTGGAACACTGGGTGACGCCGCGGCATTTAGTTTTTGCCAAAGCAAACATTTCACTACCGGTGGTGAGGGAGGCATGGTAACAACGAATGATACTTCATTAGCGTGGGAGTGTCGTTCATTTCGAGATCATGGATTCGATACGCAACAAAAACTCGATTTGCTCGATATGGAATTAAAAGAAAACTATATCCACAATAGAGTTGGATTCAACTATCGAATGACAGAAATTCAGTCGATTATTGGGATCAATGAAGTCAGAAGGTTCAATGAATGGAATCTGAAAAACAGGCACCGGCATGCAGCCATTTACGATGAAATATTATCAGCTAGCCCCCACATATTAAAGCTACCTTTGAATGACACCTGCCGTCGTAATGCCTATTGGATTTACCCGGTTGTGCTTTCAGAATGCTTTTCTCTGGACGATACCAATCGTTTGTATCAACAACTGACGCAACAGGGAGTTCCTTTCACAAAAGTGTTATGGCCAGAAGCTTATCTGGAGAAAGCGTTCAGGCAGCACGTCGGTTTTGGCAAGGTCAATTTTCCTTTCAATTCTGCTGAGTACACCTGTTCCGAGTCAGTTAACTACGACGAAAAAATCTGCCCTGTGGCTCGTCTCTTATCGCAACGAACCGTTTGCTTGATGCTTCATCCTAACTGGAATCAGGAACATATAGAACACTGTGCAAAAGCCTTGATGGACACCTTAACGTCATTGATGCCCATGGCTGATTACTAAGAGGTCGGCTACTTACTGAATACTTAGACATTCAGTCAATGATGACTAACATCACACAACTAGCACCAAACAATTAACATGGAATAACTATTATGAATGAGTCAGAAACACCAATTGTACGAGATCTAAGTTACTGGGAGCAAAAAAAGTCAGCGTTGCGGGAAAATGGTTACGTGGTGTTTGAGTCTATACTCAGTCAAGCTCTGTGTCAGCAGTCAATCGATGCGATCTGTGATTTTATGGAAGTTAAGCAGTTTGATTCTTCCACCTGGTATAAAGAAAATCCCCTGAATGGAACTGGCTCAGTTCCCATGCATCATCATCCTGCGTTCTGGCAAGTCAGACAAGATCCCGATGTTTACCGTGCCTTTTGTGAGATGCTCGAAGAAAAGGAGTTATGGGTGACAATGGATCGTGCATCATTCAAGCCGCCATGCCGATACGATCTTGAGCAATATGGTGATGATCAGAATCCATTGCATTGGGATTATGATTTTAGAAAAGTCGATGGAGAAGTTTACCAGGGGCTTGTCTATTTAACGGATACTGAGTCGGAGCAGGGGGCATTTGCCTGTGTTCCTTCATTATACCGAGAAATCGTTGAAGACAGATTTGAAAACTCTCAAGGGTTTAGTCAGTTTCAAATCAATGGGCTTTTTTTACACGACGTATATGATTGCCAAGAATCAGAAATTGTTAAGGTAGCAGCGCCTGCTGGTAGCTTAATTATATTTGATAGCAGGCTTCCCCATGGGAATGTTGCTACCCACCATAATAAGCCGCGTTTTGTTCAATTTATCAGTATGTTTAAGGCGAATTCAAGGTATGGAGTGCCGGATGTTTTATTTCAACAGCAAGCTGATCGGGTTGAATGTTATCTTAAGTCACTTCCGCCTTCCTGGTTGACTGGTTGGAATGGACAACTTGCTCAAGAACCTTTTGCACCTCAACCCTTGACTGAGTTAGGGCGACGCCTGGTTGGGTTAGAGTCATGGTAAATTTTATTGCTAAAGGGATGCGGAATCAGCAGCTTCCTCTAAGACTGGTTGGCCCAGTCGCGTTACTATTTTTATTGCTAGGTTTAAATGTTGGTACCTGGGTATCACGACTGGCAGATTTTAAGATTATTCTGGCAATTACTGATTCGCAATTAGGCCTTATGCTGCTCGGGTGTAGTGTCGGGGCTGTCTGCGCATACCCAGTTACTTTACGCATGTTGACGCAGGTTGGTGCGCGTCGTACCGCAGTTATTGCTATCTGTTGCGCAGCAGTTTTACTTCCCTTGTTAGCGGTTTCAACCAATTACATTCTTTCTGTAATCATCATGTTTTTTGAAGGGGTCATTTGTGCGGTGATCAATGCATCAATGAATATGTTAGGTTCGCAATTAGAGAAAAAAACAAAGCGCCGGGTGATTTCCAGGTTACATGCAATATTCAGCTTAGGTGTCGGGGCGTCTGCCTTACTGTCGATGTTTTTCTTGTGGGCGGAATTACCACTTTTTATTCACTTTTCAAGCGTTTCGCTTT
Organism: Aliikangiella coralliicola; assembly: GCF_007004725.1. GTDB lineage: Bacteria > Pseudomonadota > Gammaproteobacteria > Enterobacterales > Kangiellaceae > Aliikangiella > Aliikangiella coralliicola. The sequence continues at coordinate 367,808 of NZ_ML660164.1, forward strand.
TTTCCATTTTCTGCATTTTGAAAATTACTCACCGCTTAATTGATGTCAGCGCACAGACAGAGAAAAATACCGAAGAAAAAAAATCGAACGTCAGCGGTGTTTTTGTCCTTTTAGGCGTGACCGTTTTTTTCAGCACGATTATAGAAGGCGGCATGTTTGATTGGAGTGGTTTGTATCTTAATGACGTGATCGGTGTTGCTCATACGTTAATTCCTGTCGGCATGTTAACTTTTTCCTTTGCAATGTTTGTTGGTCGTTTACTCGCAGATGGCCTGCGCGAAAAAACGAATGATCTCTTATTGATAACTATCGCCGGACTATTAGTTTTCTTTTCTTTGTCTATCGGAGTTTTTATCGGTGGATTGTGGGCGTCGATTGTTTCCTTTGCTGCAGTTGGTTTAACGATTGCGATCGTTACACCAAGTATTTATGCGCTGTCTGCCAATCAGGGGCCAGCCTGTTTATCACTCGTGACAATGTTAGGTTCATCAGGTGGCTTGCTCGGGCCGCCATTAATTGGATTCGGCTCTGAATATTTTGGATTAAAAGTCAGTTTTTATTTTGTTGCTGGATGTGGACTGGCGATCACTATCTTATCAATGTTACTGACTAAAGTTTCTAGAAAACACTGGCAACAACCAGTAGTGGTAAATAGCTAGGTTATTAGTGGTGGATTGACATTGAATTGTTTAAAACAGATTGGAAAAAATTTATAAATCTTTTTAGGAGCGATATTGTGAAAGTATTTAGCGTTGTTATTCCGACATACAATAGCGAAAAAATCTTAAGCTATACCTTGGAGTCGCTTATTCAGCAATCACTTGATGTTAATCAATTTGAAGTGATTGTTTGCGATGATGGTTCGTCTGATAACACTAAGGAGTGTGTCAAAAGTTATCGGAGCCAACTTGATATTCATTATTTATTTCAGGAAGACAAAGGCTTCAGAGCGGCCAGAGCCAGAAACATGGGACTAAATAAGGCTGTCGGGAAAAATATTTTTTTTCTCGATAGCGGAGTTATCTTAGAGCGAGCCGCATTACAGCAGCACGCTACCGCTTTAAGCTCACAAAGTCATGATATTAATATTGGTTTTTGTCATGGCTTTGAAGAATTTGAATCAACTGAAAATGAGTATTTGAAACTCATCGAGTTACTCGACTTTGTTACTGTGTTCAAGCGATTATCGGGGGCTCGTGATGCCGTTGATTGTCGCCAAAGATTACTGAAAGAAATAGGACACAAAAACGGATTTATCGCCCATCCATGGCTAATGTTTTGGGGAGGGCATTTATCCTGCAGCACTGAATTGCTTAAGAGTGTCGACGGTTTTGATGAAAAATTCACTCGTTGGGGAGGGGAAGATGTTGAACTGGGATTGCGTCTCTATCGCGAAGGGCATCGCTTTTCCCTATTAGAGGATGCGTTAGCCTACCACATCCCTCACCAAAAGGTAGAGTCTGCAACGCCACAAACCAGCCATGATAATTGCCATTACATTCACAACAAACACCAGTTGGCATTAACCAGGCGCATGTTAACCGAAGACTGGCAAACGATTATTCGTTCTGTGGCCTGAATGCAAGCGAGTTATTCATTCTGCTTTTTCGAGTTAAAAAAAATTACTTCTTTTACTAAATAGGCTTTTTATGAAAAATATCATTAACGCAAGATCTTTTCAGGTACCTCACCAATATTCGTCAGGATGCTGGGGCGGTTTAACTTCTATTGGAAATCGTGTTTTTTTTGGTTTGTGCACCCACAAGCTTACTGAGCACGCAAAGTTATGTATGTACGATCATTCGACTGGAGAAATTAAAGAGCTTGAAGAGTTTCAAGCTTTATTAGGCGATCACCAAGAGGCCATCGGACATGGGAAAATACATACTCAGTTTTTGGTGGTTGGCGATGTTGCTTATTTTGGGACGCACATTGGGTATTACAAAAAGGAGCTTCACGGCGTTAGGGCCTATGAAGGGGGACGATTATTTGGAATAAATTTAAAGACATTGGCGCTGACTGACTTTGGCGTGATGTTTCCGGGAGAAGGAATTACCAGCCTGTCGCTTGATCAATCAAGAAATCGACTTTACGCATTAACCTGGCCTAACGCTCAACTTGTATGTTATGAAATCGATAGCGGCGAAAAAACACATTTAGGCGGTTTCAGGCGAGGAGATAAAGGAGATACTGTTTGTCGATCGCCGGGGATTGTTGACGAACATTTGATATTTTGCACCGGCGACGGAGTCATTCAAACTTACCATTTAGAAAATGGTAAGTTCTCGCAGCTGAGTCAAGAAATTCCACGGGTAATTCTTGAAGAAGGCCTTGAGAATAACTGGCAGCTTCCGGCAGAAATAGAGCAAGGTCTGTCTCTAGATGATTATTGCAGTATGCTCAAACAAAATCCAGAATGGGGTAACTTATGGCAACCTTCCATTCATGAACCCGGCGCTCCATCGCTTTTGGCAATTACCAATACCAGTTCTTGTTTGATCAGGATTTGGCCGAGAGACGACAAAGTGGAGCTCGTCACCCAGTTTTGTTTACCCGAGCTTCTAGGTCGTTATGATATTGGTACCAGTACATCTCTCACACTGACTTGCAGAGATGAACATGAGTTATTTCACATTGGCACGGAATTGCAGGGTGATGAAAGTTGCCCGAAAGTACGAAAACGATTGCTGAAATATGATTTACGTTCAAATGAAAGTTCTGATTTGGGTTATATGGTAACTGATCAAGGGCTCGATATTATTTATTTGCAAACTCTATGTGTTTTGCCTGATGGGAAGTTAGCGGGAGTCGGTTTGGTCGATTTACCTAAGGATGAATACGAGGCATTTTTTGCAACTAATCCTGCGAAAGTGGATGTAGGAATAAGCGCCGAAGATAATCCCTATAAAATGCAATTCTTTGTACTAAATGTCGATTAATAAAATGTTGATAGTTTTTCCCCGGAGGCTAACTTATTTGATTGCTTCTGATACGTCTGCCAAGAAAGTAAGTGCATAATAGGCCCAGCGCGGAGATGAATGTCAATAAAATAAAATAGTGTTGGAAACCTTGTAGGCCCGGGTTTGCGTCTAAAATTCGGCCTGTTATCGGGGAAAAGAAAATATCCGGTGTGTAGCCAATGACGGAAATTAATCCAACCGCAGTACCTGTTAATGCTGATTTTATTTTAGATTCTTCTATTAAAGTAAAGTAGATACCGCGTAGCGCATAAACAGCAATAAAAGTGATGAGAAGGTTGCCTAACACCAATTGAAGCGAAACTTCGGTTGGTGTTAGTTGACTGACTAGCAGAAATGCAAACGCTGTGATGGTAAATAGCGTTGCTGTTAATTTACTTGATAGCCAGCGATCAGCTAAAAGGCCTGCTGCGACTGCTGCGACTGGGCGGGTATAACTGGCAATTGTGGTGAATTCGGCCGATTCAACATCGTTCATCCCAAGTACCTGGACAGCATAAATACCGTAGTTATCTAGCGATTTAAAACCGCAGTAAGCGGCGATAATGATACCGCCTTGTAACCAGACATTCGTATTTTTAATAACCTGAAAAATATTCTGAGAGCTCAAAGAATTAATATCAGAGACGCCATTGCGATTATCTGGAATAATTAACCAGATAACCAGTGCTGCTAATAAAGTGACTAAGCTATAAAATAAAATGATTGATTGGAAAGCTTGCGTTTTTGTAGTGGGATTATCGAGTTGATCGGCGAGAAAAAAACTAAAGATAACCACAGCAATGCTTGCAAAAATACTTGCCGTTAACCCTCGGCCGCCATCAAGAAAGCCGAAAGCGACTCCCTGTGATTGAGTGCCACCCCATTCTCGAGTCGCTTTAATCATTGCCGCCCAGAATAACAAAATTGTGGTTATTCCCCAGTAAGCGAATAAAAAGTAAAGTCCAACAATAGAAGGAATGAAATATAAGTAAAATCCGCCAAGTGCGGTGGCGACTAACGAGACAGCCATTAATTTCCGAGCAGAGAAGTAGTCTGCGATAACGCCGCCAGGAAAGTAAGCCAACATGCCAACAACTCCATAAACAGCGAATATGTCGCCTAGCTGTGTATTGGTTAACTGGAAAACTTCGAGCAGACTGGGTCGAAAGAAGCGAGGGATATGAAAGGGGAGGCTGAAGATAATTTCTCCGGCAAATATTAACGCAATTAATATCCCGTAAGCTTTTATAGACTTGGAAGCAATAATAATAACCTTGCTTAATTTTTATTGATTTTGCCTAATCATTACATATGGCGTTAGACAGGTAAAGAGATATTAATATTGCAAATGCTAAAAATGAAGAACAGGGTCTTGGAGTTATTGTTATTGCCTCCGTTTAAAAATTAAAGATAGGTAAATGAGATTTATTGATAAAGTTGACTGTTAATTCCACTAATAAATTTTATTGGGTGATTTAGTTTTTGAGTGATTGAGTTATTGAGGGGCGAGTGCAAACACGTGCAGCGCGAGAAAATCGAAAAAAAGACAATAGATAAATATAGGAATTGGTAAGCCAAGCAATGTGCCAATAACGTAGTGTCTAAATTTCACGGCGGATAGAGCCAGTGCATAATTCAAAATAGGGACAGTCTGAAAAATCATTCGTAAAAACACGATGCTAGAAATCGGATACCTGTCAAGACGTTGAAAGAGCCTTTGGGCAATTGGACTTTCCAGCCCTCTGAGAGCGTCTTGCCCAAGAAAACGAATGATGCCGTAGGTTACCAGGCAAGATGAAACAGCTGCGACATAAGTGGCAAGACCTCCCGCAAATTTACCAAGTGTAATGACTGCAGCGGCTAAAAATATCCAACCGGGGATTTGGATCAGGTTTCCAACAGAAAATAACACAACAAAGATTAGCAGTCCCCAGAAAACATTGTTTTCAATCGTGTTTCGCAAAAAAGATAAATTAAAATTGTCGCGTAACCCGCTGACTTCAAACGCGAAGAGCAATAACACCAGAAATGCCAGTATTCCAGCTAGCTTGATAAGTTGCGGTTTTTTCAATGGGGTAAATAATTAGAATTTTGACGATATTATGCATGCAATTGCCGCCAACATCAAAAATTGCCGGTAGATAAATGATATTATATTTATACTTCAGGTTAATCAATGTCTCATGTTAGGGGCGGTAATGATTTATTGTCAATTATGACAACTTTATTGGAGGTGTTGATTTTCGCGCCAAGATTCGTGTTGTTGTTTACTCGTGACAAATTTGGCGGGTTTTCGGGTTTGCTAAAGTGTTCATTGGCGACTATTCTGAAAAGGCAGTTAATTTCAAATAATATTCGAAGGATATGAAAATACTAAAGTTAATTGGCATTCTTCTCACTGGTTGCTGGATCAAAGTCGTTTTAGCTGTTGATTATGAGACAAAAACACTTGCAAGTGAAACCGATGCGACTAACTTAAGTAATTATGTTTATTTTTATCAAGAAGCTAGTCCGTTAGGTCTCAACGAAGTAGTGAAGCTTAGTCATTCTCAGTGGAAAAAGAATAATACTCAAAACATAAATTTCGGCTACACTGACTCTTCCTATTGGCTACGAACCTCTTTCTATAATTCCGAAGAACAAACTAGCGCTTATTTCCTTGAAATTGCCTATCCGGTGTTAGATTTTCTTGATATCTATGTTATTAATTCCGATTCGCAAAAACATTATCAACTGGGTGATAAATACCCCTTTAACAATAGAGTCGTTCAGCACTACAATTTTCTGATTCCTATTAATGTCAAATCCAGGGAGCAGGTAACCGTTTTTATTCGTGTAAAATCTACTAGTGCGCTACAAGTACCTTTAAACTTATGGCCTAAAGAAAAGTTTTACGATGAAGATCAGTTTCGCTCAATTATTTTGGGCGTTTTTCTTGGCATAATATTGGTTATGGGACTTTATAATCTATTTGTTTACTACAAAATTAAAGATAATAATTATCTCTATTATGTTCTTTACGTTTTTTCAATTGGCATGTTTTTTTGTTCTTTGACTGGATTGTCATTCCAATATTTATGGCCGAACAATACTGTGTGGAATGACCATTTGATAGCTGTTTTTCTGAATTTTGCAATTTTGTTCGGTACTTTTTTTTCGCGAAAACTACTCGCGATTCGCCGAAGTCACCCTCAGCTGGATAAAGTCTTCTCATTTGCTATTTCTGCTGCTCTGGTGTGCCTGATTTTATGTACTCTGTTACCATATCAGCTGTTAATTCGCATTACGATTTACTTGGCAGTGTTCGTTTGCCTGCTTGGTTTAGTGAGTGGCATTATTCGATTGTTTGATGGCTATCCACTTGCTCGCTATTATACTTTCGCCTGGGCAGCTGTGTTAGTCGGTGGCATTATTTTGGCCGCTAATAAATTCGTTTTGCTGCCGAATAACTGGTTTACCGAACATGCAGCGATGATTGGGATTTCATTTGAGGTTGCTTGCCTATCCATTGCCATTGCTGAACGTGTGATGCAAGAAAGACGTATGCGTTTTAAGGCTCAAAATACGTTATTGCATTTTCACCGAAGAAATAGTCAGGAATTAGAAAAAAGGGTGAAAGAGCGCACTGAAGACCTGGAGTCTCTTAACCGAAAGCTGAAAGAAGCTAACAACACCGATGCACTCACTCTAATAAATAATCGGCGTTATTTCGAAAAAGCCTTTAAAGAAGAGTATGCTCGCTGTCGCCGATTTAAGCATAATTTGTCGGTATTGATGATTGATATCGACTATTTTAAAAAAGTGAATGATAATTATGGGCATCAGGCTGGCGATGCCTGTCTAACTTTGGTAGCGCAGGTGTTACTGCAGTCAGCACAAAGAACCAGTGATTTCGTCGCTCGTTACGGGGGGGAAGAATTTTGTGTTTTCGCACCTGAAACTCATGCGGATCAGGGAGTAACATTTGCGGAAAAAATCAGAAATAACGTAGAGCAAATGGAATTTATGTTTAATGAACAAATCATTCCCGTTACCGTGAGCATTGGTCTCTGCTGTGAGATTCCTGAAGGAGAGACTTATGAAGAACATCTTAGACAAGCTGACGAAGCGCTATATCAAGCAAAAACCAACGGACGCAACCGAGTTGAAATGGCAAAGGCCAAATCAATTCATAACTCATAATTGATAATTCATAAACATCGCCTCACACCAAGCGCGCGCCATTATTCCAAAACTCCCTAAGTTGATTGGTGATATCGCTAATTGAACGACAAGGTGTAATTCGCCAGTGCTCAGGCATTAGTTTTTGATAGTCGTGCCGCCTGAATCGGGGATCAACCAGAACGACAACGCCGCGATCGTTTTCTGAACGGATTACACGACCTGCAGTTTGTTGTACCCGGGTAAAACCAGGAAACTGATAAGCGTACTGATAGCCGTTAAGCCCACGATTATTGAAGTGTTGGTCAATTTGTTTTTGTTCTTCGCTGGGCTGGGGCATGCCAGTGCCGATAACAATAGTGCCGTTGAGACTATCACCTTGATAGTCGACGCCTTCGGCAAATATCCCGCCCATTATAGCGAAACCAATTGCAGGCTGCTCTGATTGAAAAAAGGTGTGCAGAAAATCTTCCCGTTGTTTGTCGTCACTATTAACGACTTGTTTAACAATATGAATGTCGGGATAATTTTTCTGAAATAAATCAATGGATTTATTGAGGTAGTCATAAGAGGGGAAAAAAGCGAGATATTTACCTGGTGAGCTAGAATAAACCTGAGCAATCATTTTTATCAACTGACTGAGTGAGGTGTCCCGATTTCGCCAACGCGTGTCAATGTAATCACAGCGTAAAGTTAATTGGTTTTCTGGTGGAAAGATAGCAGGGAGACTTAATGCTGATGTGCTGTCCTTGAACCCTGTCAATTGTTGATAGTATGAAATTGGATTAAGCGTGGCAGAAAAGCCAATAACCGTTCGGGCCGTTTTCAGTTTCAGCTTTAGAAATTCAGATGCGTCTAAACACATGATGCGCAGTTTTTTTTCTAGTGATTTCCTTCCACCATATCCGTGCTGAACTTTGGCCAGACTCACATGAGACTCAGTGTAAAGTTCACTAATAATATAGGTACGGTAAACTTGTTTTATCCATTCACTCAGTCCTTCAGGTTCATTATTAAACATGTCACTTTCGTTGGGGCGAAGATTGACCTCAACGGGTAACTGACGTTGAGATGAGGAAGGTTCTTGCTCGCTATCTTGTAGTTTTAGTTCTCCAAGTAAGTGAATGACCATCTCCAAAGACTTTAAAATTTTGGTCGGTGGAGCTTCGAGTACCTGGTTTTCATCAGCGATTGTTGCCAGACTTCGCGTCAACTTCTGTACCCGCCGTTTTAGATCGGGATAACTCTGCAGTTGTTTTGCTATCGACTTTGTCAGCGCCATTGATAAACTAGCAGAATACATTTCACGAGCTCGTTCCTGCAGGTTATGAAGTTCGTCTATGAGAATAACTCTACTCGTGCCTTTATGATCAAATACGCTGAGTCGCGTCATAGGGTCGAAATAATAATTAAAATCACAGATGACTATGCTGGCCCAGGGAATCATCTGAAGGCTCAATTCAAATGGGCACAAATTGTTATCAGCAGCGATCACCTGAATATTTTCAGGCTTTAAGTTTCGTTTTTGCAAGCATTCGAGTCGTGCGCGAGGGAGACGATCATAAAAGCCGACAGTTTTGCGACAAATACCTTGTTCGTTCAGACAGGCGCGTTGTTGGTTTATATCACTGGAGCGACAGGGGCAACTTTTATCTTTTGCCTGAATAATCAGGTAATCAATGTTGAGCCCATGATTTTGAAGTTGCTCGATAGTCTTTGTGGCGACATTTTGAGTTGAACCTTTCGCGGTTAAATACACAATTTGTTCAGCAATTTCTTCTCCCATCGCTTTAACCGATGGAAAAATAGTGCTGATAGTTTTTCCAATACCAGTCGGTGCTTCGACAATGAGTTGTGTTTTATCTCGAATACTTCGATAAACCTGACGAGCAAAATGATGTTGGCCATCGCGGTATTGCTCAAAAGGAAACGCGAGTTTTTTTGAAGTTTTGATAACCTTCAGTTTGTGGGTCTGTAGCTTCTTATACCAATCAAGATAAATACTCAATAAGTGAAAAGTGAAATTTTCCAACTCGCTTATCGTACAGATCTGGATTTCGCTAAATGTCTCTTTTTCTGCCAGGTTATACCAGGTCACTTTGACATCAAGTTTATCTGGAAGTTGGTCCTTTAGGTTGTCTTGGTTATCTGTTTCTTTGCTAACTGTTTCTTGACTAGCTAGAGATTGTGTCTGAATATGCTGTTCTACCGAGTGGTTTCCCAGATGCAACCAGTAAAGGTATGCATACACTTTTGCTTGCGCCCAGTGAAGCAGCTGTTTAGTTTCTGGAATTTTTTCTGGTGAGTGATAACTGGTTTTTATTTCTTCAATGATGATGTGGTCGTTGTGATGGTAAAGTAGATCTAATCGACCTTGGATAGTCACCTCAAAACCGTGCATCGCTATGATTTGCTTCAAACGAAACTCTGGCTGCCAATCTTCACCACGGGATTTTTGAATCTTTTGATGACCGATAATCCCTTCAAGACTAGATGGGCCGGCGATACTTTCAAATAGAAGATCGCCGGTACGGGCGCTGAACTCCACAAGTTCTCGTACACTAAGACGAAGCTTATTTCTGTTATCGCCACTCAACGTGGATTACTCTGTGAGGAATATGATGCTGGTGAAAAAACTGCATCCAACGGATTTGATTTTTTTGCAGCCTGTCACCGGGACCTTTTACTTCAATGAGCTCATAGCCACCACCTTCAGGAAAAAATATCAAGTCAGGAAAACCCGAACGATTAGCCCTTAAGTCACTCCAAAGTCGCTGGAAAACCGCCTGCCAGTGATGGTTTGGAATTTCAGTTAGGGCTTTTTTAATTAACGGTGTGTCGAGTGATTGAGTGTAAATAAATGGTGAAACGATAGTCGATTTATCTCGCCAAAGTGCCAAAATTTCATCGATATTTTGATTGATATCTTTTAATTGGCTAACGGCTTTCTCATACGGCGTTTTTCGGTTTAGCAGAAAATCAGATTCATACAGATCGTGAGGCCTGGATTGAAAGGGATGAGTGAAAGCACCTTTTACTGGCGCGAAAATAACATCCCAGAAATGGAGTCCGAATAAGCCACAAAATAATGCGTTCTCCACGTAAAAGCAGTCACCCTGAGATGAAAAATAGTCGACAACGTCAAGCTCTACACACTCGTCGCCTTGTCCAATAGAAATCGTTTCAGCGTGAGGTTGGTATTGTTCTGGTTTGGCCCACTTAACCTGGTGTTTTTTAGCCGTTCGATAGCCAAACTCTTTGGCGAAAATTAACTCACTTTCATCAATTGGAGAATCGATGATTTGCTCACAGATTGTTAACGCCGGCTTAATCTCTTCTTTTTTTACCAGGATTCTGGCAGTGCGCTCTCTTGCAGGCGGTAATTGACATTTTGCGTAAAGCTGTAATGCGTCATCCCATTCTTCAAGCCTCTCTAATTGACGCGCTAAAGCCAGGTTAACTCGTTCTATTCGCCGCGCGAGAATATTGTCGACTTTATCCGATCGGGGAAGTTGTTGATGGAGGTTTAAAATAGCGCCTTTTTCTCGACTCATAATCTCATCGAGTTCTTGAATTTTTTCGTAGTAACTCAGGTAATTGTCAATTTCTTTTCTGTCATTAAACAAACGAGAGTTTTTATCAATCAGGTAGTTTTCAAATTGATACAATCCTAAGTCTCTTAACACAAAGTCGGTGAGATCCTGATTGAGGTTACCGAAAAATAACAACTTGTAGCTGTCAAATAATTGCGGCTGGCTTATCTCATAAAAATTTTCTTCAATTTGTTGAACCAGCAATTGTGCGACTTCTGCTTCAAGTTGTTCAAACTCTAATAAAGTTGCTTCCAGTTCGGCACGTTTGAGTTTTTTTAATTCTGCAATCAAGTTTTTATCAAATTGAAAGCTGGTTAGTATTTTGAGTAACTCCGGTTTACTAAATAAAGGCGTGACTTCGCTTAACTGGAGTTCGGGATCAATGTGAATTAACTGAACATTGGCTAATTCTTCTGCAGCAGCGGTTGTGTCTGGAATTTCCTGGTAATTCAGTTTACTGCAACGAAAAATATCTCCCTTGCGAGTGAGCATACGCACATAGAGTTTTTGAGCGACTGATGAAAGCGATTTAAATGTGTGATGAAAGTTTTGTTCTTGAGCAGATAGCAAGTCTTGATACTGTTCGAAAACAAAATCAATTAACTCAACAAAGTTGGTTAAATAATACCCTTGAGGAAGTTGTATCGCCATCAGGCCGTTGTTTGTCGCTATATTAATGATTAGTCTGCGGCATTCTAACATTTTTACGCCAGATGGCGAGTTGTAAGGGAAAGGGCAATAACTTCCAATATTTTTCAGGAGAAGAGGCTAGGGGCCAAAGGAAAAAGAGGCCATGATTAGTCACATAAAATGCACTTCGGTTAGGTTGTAATGTGTCATGAAACTGGATGGTTTTTAACCGGTATCCTTGCCAGTTTAGTCACTGAGCAGATAATGGTGAAATCCAGTCGATGCAATGACCTGTTATATCTTTTGCGAATGTTCGCTCAATATAACGCCAATTAGGCGTGTTATCGTGGCAACTAGCGGCATAAGTCGCTCATTTTGTTAGATTTCAGACTATCTGTGGATTTATTCCTGAGACAAATATCTGTATAATTCGCGCCGTCTCCAGTACCAGACCTAAAAAGCCGCTCGGATTAGAAGCTTAAAATAGCTGATTAAAAATAATTCGATCAAAAAAGGTAACTTTGGGCTGATCGACGGTGGTTCATGGTTCATTGAGTGCTTTGGCACAAGCTTAAGTATTTTGAGATATGGTTTTTTCATCCCTGAGAATCATACTTAATCACCGGAGAATTAGTCAAAATAGCTGTGAGAGTGCTAATCTTATTCTATAGGATTTAAAAGATTGAGGTGTTTCAATTTTAAGCCTAACCGGGTTTGAGAGAGCCGGGTTAAACAATAATAATAGCTGGCAGTGGTGTTTAACAGAGAAAATCCAGGCACCAGATAAAAAATAGCCGCAACCGAAATACCCTGGTCTGAAATCATTAAAAAACGAGGATTCAGAGAGTGTTACAAGCGTACCGTGAACATGTCCGTGAAAGAGCCGAGCAAGGCATCGTCCCCAAGCCCCTGTCAGCTGAGCAAATGGCTGACCTTGTCGAATTATTAAAAGCGCCACCTACCGGTGAAGAAGAGTTTCTACTTGATTTGTTAACTAACCGTGTTCCTGCGGGAGTAGATGAAGCAGCCTATATTAAGGCAGGCTTTTTGACCGCAGTTACTAAAGGTGATGTATCGTCGCCAATTGTTGATAAGACTCATGCGACAAAATTGTTGGGGACCATGTTAGGTGGTTATAACATCGCTACTTTGGTCGAATTGCTTGATTCTGCTGATTTAGCCGAAGTTGCCGCGGAGCAGCTTAAAGGCACTTTGTTAATGTTTGATGCATTTCATGATGTCGCAGACAAGGCGAAAGCAGGAAATGAAAATGCAAAATCGGTTATCCAGAGCTGGGCTGATGCAGAATGGTTTAAGTCACGGGATCCGCTGGCTGAGAAAATCACGCTAACCGTATTTAAAGTACCTGGTGAAACCAATACCGATGACCTTTCTCCGGCACAAGATGCATGGTCACGCCCGGATATCCCATTACACGCTTTGGCAATGCTTAAAAATCCACGTGAGGGTTTAGAAGGTAATCCGCTAGAAGTTATTGAAGAGCTTAAAAAGAAAGGACACCCGGTAGCTTACGTCGGTGATGTTGTTGGTACTGGATCATCGCGAAAGTCAGCGACTAACTCTGTACTTTGGCTAATGGGAGACGATATTCCTCATATTCCGAATAAGCGTGATGGTGGTTTTGTTCTAGGCAGCAAAATTGCACCGATTTTCTTCAATACCATGGAAGACGCGGGCGCGCTCCCAGTTGAAGTGGATGTTTCTCAGCTTGAAATGGGCGATGTCATTGATATTTATCCTTATGCTGGAAAAATCGAAAAAGCCGGTGAGCAAATTGCAGAGTTTCAGTTGAAGACTGACGTTTTGCTTGATGAAGTTCAGGCTGGTGGCAGAATTCCTCTTATTATCGGCAGAGGCCTGACCGCGAAAGCGAGAGATTTCCTTGGCTTGGAACCTGCTGAATTTTTCCGCAAACCTGCGTTAATTGAAGATTCTGGTAAAGGTTTCTCTCTTGGTCAAAAAATGGTTGGTAAAGCGTGCGGCGTTGCAGGTATTCGTCCAGGACAATACTGCGAGCCAACGATGACGACAGTTGGATCACAAGATACTACCGGCCCAATGACACGTGACGAGTTGAAAGATCTGGCATGTTTAGGCTTTTCAGCTGATTTGACGATGCAATCCTTCTGTCACACCGCGGCTTATCCTAAGCCTGTTGACATCGACACCCAGCACACCCTACCTGATTTTATTATGAACCGTGGCGGAGTTTCGTTGCGACCGGGCGATGGTATTATTCATAGCTGGTTAAATCGCATGTTGTTACCTGACACTGTTGGTACAGGTGGTGACTCGCACACTAGATTTCCTATCGGTATTTCCTTTCCGGCTGGTTCCGGATTGGTTGCTTTCGCGGCCGCTACAGGTGTGATGCCGCTGGATATGCCTGAATCTGTTCTGGTTCGCTTTAAAGGGGAAATGCAGCAAGGCGTTACATTACGTGACTTGGTGAATGCAATACCTTACGCCGCAATCCAGGAAGGATTATTGACGGTGGAAAAAGAAGGTAAAAAGAATATCTTCTCTGGTCGTATCCTCGAAATTGAAGGTTTGCCACACTTAAAAGTAGAGCAAGCGTTTGAATTATCCGACGCATCTGCTGAGCGAAGTGCCGCGGGCTGTACGATTAAACTCGATCAAGAACCGATCGTTGAATACCTTAATTCAAACATCACGATGCTCAAGTGGATGATCAAGGAAGGCTACGGTGATGCGCGCACAATTAGCCGCAGAATTGAGAGTATGGAAAACTGGTTAGCTAATCCAGAATTAATGGAAGGGGACGCAGACGCTGAATATGCTGCGGTCATTGAAATCGATTTAAACGAAATCAAGGAGCCTATTCTGGCGTGTCCTAATGATCCTGATGATGTTAAACCGCTATCTGAAGTTCAGGGCGACAAAATTGATGAAGTATTTATCGGTAGCTGTATGACCAATATCGGCCACTACCGTGCAGCAGGTAAATTGTTGCAAAAAACGGATTCTATTCCAACACGTCTTTGGATTGCGCCACCAACCAAAATGGACGAACATCAATTGATGCAGGAAGGTTACTATAATATTTTCGCCACGGCGGGCGCTCGTACTGAAATGCCGGGTTGTTCACTCTGTATGGGAAATCAGGCGAGGGTAGCTGCTAATTCGACAGTTGTTTCCACTTCAACTCGTAACTTCCCGAACCGATTAGGTAATGGAGCGAATGTTTACCTGGCATCTGCTGAACTTGCGGCAGTTGCATCAATTTTGGGTAAATTGCCGACGGTTGAAGAATATATGAGTTATGCTGCCGATCTCGATACTATGGCTGATGATATCTATCGTTACCTCAACTTCCATGAAATCGAAGATTTCAAAAAATCTGCGGCGCAAATAACGCTACCGGTGCAAAATAAGGTTTATGTTGGTTAACAAATCTTGAGTTTCACCTTAAAAGCACTCTTCGGAGTGCTTTTTTTATTGAAATCGTTTGAATGTCGATTCAGACGAATAAACACTCATTAAAGGAAATCTGTGCATGACTGAAGAAGAAAATCCTTCTGAAGACAGCTTGAAATTTTGGTTGCAGCATATTGAAAGCTTTCATCCGGCTGATATCAAACTTGGTTTGGACAGGATCAAGCTGGTTGCTGAGCAAATCGGTCTTTTCACAAATGCTGGTCTTTTCGCAAGTACTGGCAGCGAAAGCAGAGAAGCAGGCGGTGAATTTAACGGTACTTCATCAGCCGCTCAAGCAGCAGAGAAACAACCTAAAATAATTATTGTCGGTGGCACGAACGGCAAGGGAAGCTGTGTCGCGATGCTCGAGTCTTTATGTTTGACTAATAATTATTCGGTTGGGTGTTATACATCGCCGCATCTACTGGATTTTAATGAGAGAATTAGAATCAATGGACAGATGGTCACTGATGATGTTCTGGTTGAGGCTTTCAAATCGATTGAGCAGAAAAGACAACAGGTTGCGCTGACATTTTTTGAATTTACGACGTTAGCTGCGCTAGTGGTATTTCGGCAATTTCCTTTAGATTTAATCGTATTGGAAGTGGGATTGGGTGGTCGGCAGGATGCCACTAATTTTGTTGAACCCGATTTGTCAGTCATTACAACAATTGATATCGATCATACGGACTGGTTGAGTAATGACATCGACCGAATTGCCTATGAAAAAGCGGGCATTATGCGCATGGATAAAACTACACTGGTTGGTGATCAGAAAAGCTATGCGCTGTTGAATAAGGTTGTGCCGGAGTTTTGTCATCAGGCTCATGTGGTCGAGAACGCACATCACGAGCTAGCAAAAAAATTAACTTCAGAACAAGATAATCCCTATCAATTATTACCACAGAACCTGCTTTTAGCGAAAACCGCATTCGAGTCCGTGCTTGGTGTTGAGCTGAATGACCAGAACTTTTTCAATGCGCTCAGGTCTATCAAGATTAATGGACGCTTTCAGCAAGTTGATGTTGGTACTAATGACGTAATGAACAATAATATCGGCCCGGTTATTGTTGATGTGGCCCATAACGCGCAAGCTGCTGGTAACCTGGCGAAGCAGTTGGAACGATTTGTTCAAAGTAACAACATTAGTCGAGTCACAGCAATTTGTGGCATGATGGCTGATAAAGCTGTCAGTGACGTCTTAGAAACTTTGTCTTCGCAGATTAATCACTGGTGTTTTGTTGATCTCGATATGCCGAGAGCCATGGAATCATCGCAACTGCTCACGCTTCATCGAGAATTACAGTTGAAATCATCTGCGGCAATATTTATCAGTGTTAAAGAAGCGTTTGATTCTATTGTTAAGTCGTCGCTTGATAGCGAGGTTAATTCTGGTCAAACTATGAATAAAGCTGATGAGCTGGTGTTGGTATTTGGTTCTTTTATTACTGTTGCCAATATGCTCAGGTATGCACAGAAAAAATAGACATAAATCGCGTATTTGCAGAGTTGATCAAAATTGCAGGCTTGATCGAAATTACGGGGTTGATCAAAGTCATCTCAAAAGATATTTTGAGAGACCTGCTAATAAATTGTATCGTTCAGGGTAGAGAATAAAGTGGAAAATAGTTTAAAACAGCGAATAGTAGGTGCCATTGTATTAATTGCATTGGCAGTCATTTTTTTACCTTCGATACTAAAAGAAAAATCTAAGACTGAGCCTTTTCAAACTCAAATTCCGGATAAGCCAGCCTCATTGGTTGAAAATAAAGTTCCAGACGAAGTTGTGGATGACATTCAGCAAACGCGCAAAACCCTGGATAAGTTAGAAAATAGTCAAAGGAAATCAAAAACGACCGATCAGAAATCCCTCGCAGATAATCAATCAAACAGTTCGACAAGTGCTTCGCAGGAAAAAGCGGTAGAACCTAATACTGAACTGTCAAAATCGACTAAAACAGAAATAAAAACTGTCAAGTCGGATGTAGATAAGACTGTTCCAGCTAAAGTAGTCCCTAAAAAAATTGTTAAACAAAGCCCTGAAAATCAAAAGGTTAAAACCGCTGCAGCTGAAACCATAGGGCCTCAATTCAAAGATGCCGCCTGGGTTATTCAGGTGGCGAGTTTTTCGAGTAAAGATAACGCTGTAAGAATGGTCGAAAAACTGAAAAAGGCCGGTCACAAAGCTTACCGCAGGAAAGGCACCAACGGTCGAAATAAGTCGATCTACCGAATTTTTGTCGGTCCTTTCATCGAAAAGTCTCGCGCTGCCAAAGATTTAGATAAAGTGGCGAAGGTCACTGACAATAAAGGCATTTTACTCCCATTTGATCCAACCAGACATTAGCACTTCTTTTACCCAGAATGACGTTGAATTCGGTCCTATTGTTGAAAAAAGGGCCGATGATCTTGATGATCGATAGCGCATTTTTGCAGAGTTTAACGCCAGATTACCGATAATTCACATATTTTCCGTCTGATAAACTGATTTACTAATTTGCTTGCTGACTTACCCTGAACTAATTTGATAGAATTCGCCTACCAAAGTTATTGAGATATTTACAATATGCAGTGGGTCGACTGGGCGATTCTGATAGTAATAGGGCTATCGGCTGGTATTAGCTTGATGCGAGGATTTGTCAGAGAAGCGCTTTCGTTAGCTGGCTGGGTCATTGCATTTTTTGTCGCCAAAGGCTTTTATCAGGACTTTTCAGTCTTACTTAATGACCATATTGAAACACCAAGTTTGCGTTACGCGGTAGCCTGGGCAAGTCTTTTCATCATCACTTTAACCGCGACTGGTCTGGTCAATTATATTATTGGTCAATTAGTTGAAAAAGCAGGTTTGAGTGGAATGGATCGAATTATGGGCATGGCGTTTGGCGCATTGCGCGGCGTGCTAGTGGTATCCCTTGTTGTCATTGGGTTACGCGTGTTTACGCCGGTTGAACAAGATCCCTGGTGGCGACAGTCTCAATTGATTCCTCACGTTGAAATCATTGGTAATTGGTTCTACGATCATTTTAAAGATTCCATTCCTAAGGTTAATCCTGAACTACCTTTCGGAAATGAATCCTGACTCTTAAACAAAGGTTTATAGTTATGTGCGGTATTGTCGGTATTTACGCTTCTTCCCCCGTTAATCAAGGATTATATGATGCATTAACTGTGTTACAACACAGAGGCCAGGACGCCGCAGGAATTGTCACTGAAAAAGAAGGGAAAATGTATCTTCGTAAAGCTAATGGACTAGTCAAAGATGTTTTTCATACCCGGCATATGCGTCGGTTGCAAGGTAACATAGGCGTTGGCCATGTGCGTTATCCAACCGCTGGATGCGCCAGTTCTGCTGAAGCTCAACCGCTTTATGTTAACTCGCCCTATGGTATCGTGCTAGCGCATAACGGAAACCTGACTAATCAAGAGCAACTCAAAAAAGAGCTTTACCGCACTGATCGACGCCACATTAACACCAGTTCTGACTCTGAAATTTTATTAAATGTATTTGCCCACGAGTTACAGAAGACTTCACAAGACAAACTTACCCCTGAGGTCATATTTAACGCCATTAAAAAGGTATATCAACGTTGCAAAGGTGGATTTGCTGCGGTGGCTTTAATTACCGGGCACGGAATGGTTTGTTTTCGCGACCCTAACGGTATACGCCCAATTGTTTTCGGCAAGAGAGAAACCGGCGGGAAAACAGAGTATATGGTCGCGTCTGAGAGTGTTGCCTTAGATACATTAGAGTTTGATCTGGTACGTGATGTTAACCCCGGTGAAGCGATTTATATCGATGAGAATGGAGAGCTTCATACTGAACAGTGCACCGAAGCCCATGAACTAAGCCCTTGTATTTTCGAGCATGTCTACCTGGCGCGACCTGATTCAATAATGGATGATGTCTCTGTCTATCGTGCACGCTTAAGAATGGGTGAAAAACTGGCTGACAAGATCATGCGAGTTTGGCCTGATCATGATATTGATGTGGTTATTCCTATCCCCGATACTTCAACCACCAGTGCAATTGAGCTTGCTTCAAACCTCAACGTAAAACTACGTCATGGATTTGTGAAAAATCGCTATATTGGCCGAACTTTTATTATGCCGGGCCAGCAAATGCGTAAAAAGTCGGTAAAACAAAAACTCAATGCGATAGGACTTGAGTTCAAGGGAAAAAATGTTTTATTGATGGATGACTCCATCGTGCGCGGAACCACCAGCCAACAAATTGTCGAAATGGCGCGAGAAGCAGGGGCGAAAAAGGTTTATTTTGCTTCAGCAGCACCGGCGGTTAGATACCCTAATGTTTATGGTATTGATATGCCTTCTGCCAAAGAGTTGATTGCACACGATAGAACTGAAAAAGAGGTTGAGCAATTGATAGGTGCGGATAAATTGATCTACCAGGACTTAGAAGATTTGGTAGAAACCTGCCGAGAAGGTAATCCAAAAATTAACCGCTTTGATACATCGGTATTCGATGGTCAGTATATTACAGGTGATATCGACGGCGCTTACCTCGAAGCGCTCGATAACAAAAGAAATGATTTAGCGAAAAATTCCAGTGGAATTGAAAAAGTTGACGACGATATGGACCAGAGTGACGACTCGATTATTGGTCTTCATAACGTCGGTGGCGCTTAAGTGCTTGCCTGGTTGTCACGTAAAATTTTAGTGTTGAGAGGTTGGACTTTAATCGGTCAACCTCCCGCATTAAATCAATATGTTGCTATTGTTGCGCCGCATACATCTAACTGGGACTTTTTTTTATTTTTATTGATGAAATTTTCATTTCGTCTGAAAGTCAGCTTTATTGGTAAGCATACTATTTTTGTCTGGCCTATCGGTTGGGCTTTAAGAAGACTAGGCGGAATTCCAGTTAATCGTTCGGCGAAACATAATGTTGTTGACACTATTGTTGAAGCTTTTAACCAGAACGAAAAAATGATATTTGCGATTTCTCCCGAAGGAACGCGTAGCTATAAAGATCATTGGAAATCTGGTTTTTATCATATTGCCCTAAGTGCAGGGGTGCCGGTACAGACTTGCTTTTTGGATACGACTAAAAAGCAAATAGGTTTTGGGCCTTTGGTTACATTGACCGGTGATAAAAGTAAAGATTTAGACGAGTTTCAGGAAATTTACCATAATAAAAAGGGGATTAAACCCGAGTTGTTCAGTCAGATCCAATTTAAGTAAGTCAGGATCTGTTCTGAATTGTTGGATCAGGTGAACTAATTTGAATGCCGTTTTTTGAGAGGCAAAACAACGGCATAAAACTAGATAGAATAGGTTGCTCTCGATTTATCGACGGTTAGGAAACGCGCAACAATAACAAAATTCAGGGATAACTAATTGCTTACAAAGTATCGTCTGATTTATCTCATTATTCTTGTCATAAGTCTGGCTTGCGGCTGGGCGAAAGCTAATTCATTTGATCACCGAGTTAATAAAGCATTTAAAATTCAAAATCTTTCCATAGAAAATGGATTGTCGCAAAGTGTGGCCATCGACATCGTCCAGGATGCTGATGGTTACATCTGGATAGCAACAGAAGACGGTGTGAATCGGTTTAACGGTTACGAGTTCGACGTTTTCCAGAACATCCATAGTGACCCTTACTCATTGCACGAAAACTACGTGACTGCTTTACTAGAAGATCCCCGTGGCGGCGTTTGGATGGGCACTAAAAATGGCTTAAGTTTTTTTGACTCTGCAAGTCGAAAATTTACCAACTATTCTTCAGGAAAAGTTGACCGTCTCGCTTCGATTTATGCGCTCGCTCATGGTAAAGATAACCAGGTTTTTATCGGCTCGGACAATGGTCTGTTTTTACTTGATAGAGAAACATCGGGCATTAGTGAGTTTACTTCACAATCCGGAAAAATAATTGACGAGGAGGTCAGAGCCTTTAGTCGTGCCGGCGATCAACTCTGGGTTGCTAGTTCTACTTGTCTTTACCAAATATCACTTGAAAATTTCAAGATGAAAAGCTTTTGTGATAAAACTTTAGCGGCTGTTTTTGATACCGGCGTTGTTATTGCGTTAGCTAACAACAATGGAGCAATTTGGCTTGGTAAAAGTGATGGTTTATATAAATTATCACCTGATAGCCTGGAATGGAAATATTTTCAACACGAAGAAAATAATTCAAACTCCTTAAGCGCAAACTTTGTTCAGGACCTGGCCTTCGACGAAGCTGGAAACCTTTGGGTTGCAACAACTCGCGGGTTAAATTTATTCGACACCGAAGAATCAACGATTACCCGCTATGAGCATAAAGTTTATGACGCAGATGGATTATCAACTCACGATGTCCTTTCATTACTCATCGATAACACCGGATTAATCTGGATTGGCACTCATACTAAAGGCGTTGATATTCTTGTGCCGGAGAAAAAGCAGTTTGAGCACATACTCACTCGATCCGATTTAGCCGAGTTTCATATGGATAATTCTGTCTTCGGAATGGCTAAAGATAGAAACGAAAATATTTGGGCCGCGACCTTTGGCGCAGGTTTGATAAAGCTTGATTTGATGACTGGTGAAACTTCACTGCCATACCGCGAACAGCTTGCTGAACTTGAAGTAACGCCCGATCATATTTATAGCCTGACTATCGATTCCCAGGAACTTTTATGGGTGGGAACGATGAGTGGATTAGCCATCGTCGATTTAAAAACAGAAAAAGCTTATGGCACACAATTATTTGCGCAAGGCGAAAAAATATACTCCAGACATTTTATCCATGGCATCTACGAAGATCATTCTGGTCAATTATGGCTAGCGACCAGCTCTGGATTGTACCTGGTTGACCGACTTGTGACGAAAGAAGGTTTAATAGAGTTACATGTGATTAATAAGCAACATGAACTACCCTATAGCTTTAAAGACCGAAGTAGCGAAGTGCTCTGCTTTTTGCAGACACGAGATGGTAGCTACTGGGTTGGTGGTAATACAGGCTTGTTAAAATATTCAACTCAAAAAAAGAAGTGGATTCATTTCGAGTTTGAAGCTGAAAACCCGCAATCGATTTCCAGTGACTACATTCAGGTAATATTTGAAGATAGCCGAGGAATTTTGTGGGTTGGGACCGCTAATGGGCTTAACAAAGTTCATCGTGATAATGAGGATGAAATCTATTTTGAGAGAATCACCAAAGAGGAAGGACTACCCAGTAACGGAATTTATGGAATATTAGAAGATCGGCAAAAACAAATCTGGATTTCTACAACATTCAACCTGGTTCGTTACTCCGAATATAGTGACACTATGCATACTTTTCAGCGGGATGATGGTTTGTCGAGCGACGAATTTAATTTCGGTTCTGCTTTTATTGACGATGAAGGTTTGTTGTATTTTGGAAGTATCAATGGCATTACGATTATTGATAGCCGCTTTAATGCAAAAGTTGAAAAAAATGAAGCGCTAAAACTAACCGAAGTGACGGTAGGGCAGAGAGAAGTAGATGTCTATGCACTAAACCATTCGAAGTCACCGGTTATTTATCAATATGATAACGAAGCAACCATCAAAATTTCGGTGGCAGAACTTTACTATCGTAAACTTGGCGCACCATCTTACCGCTACCGAATTCTTGGCCTGGAAGATAAATGGGTTTACACCGGAAAAGAAAGGAGCTTTGTTTTAGCTGGTTTATCTGAAGGAAAATACTTACTCGACATTCAATCAAAAATAGGCAATGGCGACTGGTCCTCTAAAACTTTGAGATTAACTTTACTGGTTCAGGCTGATTTCTGGAAAGGGCGTAATGCCATTTATCTGGTTGTCGCCAGCTCGGTCATTTTAGCATTTGTCATTTTTTTATTGATTAAGCGTCATTTTTTGCGTCAAGTTCACAAGGTGGAAAACAGGCTGAAAATGGAAACGATTCGGCTTAAAGACTTAAAGAAAAGAAATAGTACACTAAAATCAGAATTAAATGAGAAGCAAAACCTTATTAGCGCGATGACTGAAGAAATCGATACGTCATCGAAAAAATTGGAAAGCCATAATTTTCGTGATCCTATCACCGGTTTTTACCGCTTTCAGAGCATTGCCAAAATGCTGTCTCAGGAGACAACAGAGAATGGTTTGCCGCACAGTTTCAACCTGGTAATGGTTATTCAGTTGAGCGATCTTCAAAAAGTAGAAAGTAACAATGGAGTAATTTGTGCTGCAGAGATGTGTTCCCACGTTGCAACAGAATTAAGAAAGATGACGCCGGCGAATTTGCATATTAGTGCTTTAGATAAAGACGCTTTTGTGGTTATGGGGAACTCGATTCAACACAAAAATCTCAGTTCAACATTGTTCGCAGTAAGAAATAAAATTGAGCGTAGCCAAATTGCCATTGCTAACGATGTTTTTGTACAAACCCGCGTCGCAGCGTCTTACTTTGAAATTTACCCGGACAAAATTAATAATTTAAAAGACCTGGTTGATTTAGCGACATTGCTGATTAGTTTGCATAATAAAAATAATACCGGCGAAGTCGCAAAATTAATGCGAGTAGATCTCAATAAACCGATTAATAGTTACAGCGGGTACAGTCAAAGTAATGACGGGCTACGGTCGAGCCAAATAGCAGAATTAGTTGAACTCAATGATGTTACGTTACACTTTTTATAGGTGTCTGGTGACAATGAAAGGCGAATAAATGAATAATCAAAAAATATTGGAATGCTTCTTATGAACACAAGAATTTTACTCGCGATTAAAAGTTTATTTTTTTCACTCGTATCTGTGACTTTGCTAGTTTCAAGTGCAATTGCCGGCGAAAAAACTCAGATAAGAAATAATGCCAGCGCTAAAAACGTTCCTTTGCTAGAGTTTAACTCGCGTATATTTCCTGAGGTCGCAACCAATGGTATGGTCGTTTCGCAAGAAAGCCGAGCCACTCAAGCCGGCGTTAAAGTTTTAGAGCAGGGTGGCAATGCGGTTGATGCAGCCGTTGCCGTTGGTTTTGCCCTTGCTGTCACACTGCCAAGAGCCGGTAATATTGGTGGCGGCGGTTTTATGTTGATTTATGATAATCAGTCAAAAAAAGTAAATGCATTGGATTATCGTGAGAAGGCACCTTACCAGTCGCACAGAGATATGTTTCTTGACGAGGAACTTAATGTCGATAAAAGAAAATCACGATATTCAATATTGTCGTCGGGCGTACCTGGAACTGTCGCCGGTCTGGTCGAAGCGCATCGAAAATTTGGGCGTTTGCCCTTTGAAAAAGTAGTTCAGCCTGCGATTGAATTGGCGAGACGACTCCCAGTAACACTATCTATTGCCCAGTCACTTAATGCCCGTGCAGAATATTTGAGCCGAGACCCTGAAACGAAACGGATATTTGTTAAAGGAAAAGGAGATTCGTGGTCAGTAGGAGAGGATTTCAAGCAACAGGACTTGGCCAATACACTCTCTTTAATTGCAAAATCTAACGGCGATGATTTTTACCGTGGTAAAACGGCAAAAAAAATAGTCAAGTTTTTCAAAGAATCTGGCGGGTTAATCACGGCAAAAGATCTGCAGGACTATCGAGCCGTATGGCGTGATCCTATTTCAACGACCCTTGGCGATTATCAAATATTTGCTATGCCGCCACCGAGTTCCGGTGGTGTTCATCTGGTTCAATTACTCAACATTGTGCGTCAGTTTCCGGTGAGTAAAAGTGGTCCGAATACGGCTTACACCACGCACATAAAAACTGAAGCCATGAAATTTGCCTATGCGGATAGGAGCAAATACCTGGGCGACCCAGACTTTGTCAAAGTACCAGTAAAAAGTTTAACCGATGATAGTTATGCTGAGCGCATTGCGAAAAGAATCGACCTCAATAAAGTTTTGTCGCCACAAGAAATAAAGCCGGGACAATATTTTGATCAAGAAAGTCCGCAGACAACCCACTTTTCTGTGATAGATGGTGATGGGAATATTGTCTCAAATACTTATACGTTAAATTTTAGTTTTGGGTCGGGGATAACTGTTCCTGGCACTGGAATGTTACTTAACAATGAAATGGATGATTTTTCTGCTAAACCTGGTGTTCCTAACGCTTTTGGATTATTAGGCGGCGAGGCTAATGCAATCCAACCTCAGAAAAGGCCACTCAGTTCAATGACACCGGTCATTGCACTTAATAAAGGTGAGCCCTGGTTGGCAACTGGTAGTCCAGGTGGAAGTCGGATTATTACCATTGTATTTAATTTTCTGCTAAATCGCCTGGCTCATGGAATGAATATCGCAGAAGCAACGATGGCACCGAGAATTCATCATCAGTGGTATCCCGATAAACTGCAAGTGGAGAAAGGATTTCCGATTGATACGATAAGCCTGTTGAAGCAAAAAGGCCATAATGTCGAAATGAGAAAACCCTGGGGAAGTTTGCAATCGATAGAACTGCAAGATGGCGTCTTCTTTGGTTTCGCTGATCCCAGAAGACCGGGGGCATTAGCGAAAGGTTATTTTGGTAAAAGTAATTAGGGATAAGAACTAAAAAAGCAGCGCAAGCTGCTTTTTTAGTTTGAGAGACTGGATTTATTTTTCTTCAATGTGAATAATTTTTTTGTCGATGATTACTTCTGATTCATCGTCAACAATAAACTCAAATTGCGCGTCACTTTCGCCAAACCATTTCATATGTTTACCGCCTTTTCCAAATTCCATATCATCAGTGGAAAATACCATCAAGTTGTGCTCTGAAAAGTTAATTTTTTTATCAATGCCTGCAGCTGCAAATGCGTCTTTGATAATTTGCTTTTGATTATCGTCCAACTTCACGCCGCTAATTTGAACTGTGTTTTTAAAGGATTGATGAAGTGGTAACGAGCTATGAATGCGAGCACCGAGATGGCCGTCAAAACTTGGCAGTTTAACTTGCTTGCCTTCGACATCTAATGTCAGTCCTTCTTCAGTTTTTGAAATAAAAATGGTTTTGCCAGACTTGGTGGTAATGGTTTTCGATTCGCCCACTTCCAGTTCAGGCATAGTAAATGCCTCAGCGTCGCCATCAACTTTTAAATCGACGAGTGCGTCGTGATCGCCGGATTTGTCGACTTTGACCATGATATGACGTTTCTCCGTATCGGCTGCGCTAATAGCAACACTGGTCATGGCAATTGCCCCCAGGGTGAGCGCAGTCAAAGTCTGTTTGATATTTTTCATTTTTAGCTCCAGTTTAAGTTATTTCACCAGGATGTTTTTAATAAACGTGATTTTCAACAAACACAGCAATCAATAAGTATGCCAACCTATAATTTTCCGGTATTTGGCTGGAAGCGGGCTAAAATAAGGCTGTGTTGCTTCGTTTAACTCTATTTTTTTCCTCATATGGGGATAACTGTCCTTAAATCGGGGGCATAAATATTAGGCTTATTAAGGAGAGTTTTCCCGTCGATCGCATTTTCAAACTCTAGTTAATTAATATTGTGCTTTTCCAGTCGGTACAAAAAAGCCTTGTAACTGAGCCCGAGTAATTTTGCAGCTTGTGTTCTATTGTTATTGCAATGACTCAAGGCTTGTAATAGACAATCTTTTTCATGTGACTCCCAACTGATTCCTTGGGAGGGGAGTACATAATCCTTATTGGAACCGCGTTGATGTAATTCTAGTTCCTCGACGTCTTGCAAAGAAATAACGTCTTCATAAGATAGCAATACCAGCCTTTCAATTGAGTTCCTTAGTTGGCGGACATTACCGGGCCAGCTGTAGGCCAGCAAGTATTTCAAGGCCGCAGAAGAAAGTTGTTTTTCACCAACACCATGCTCTTCAGTAAATATTGTAATAAAGTGCTTGATGAGAGGCAGGAGGTCGTCTTGACGATTACGTAGTGGGGGAATCGTGACTGGAATTACGTTCAGCCGATAAAAAAGATCCTCACGGAAATTCCCTTGTTTAACTTCTTCCAATAAATCCCGGTTTGTTGCAGTAACAACTCTGACATCTAGAGATATTTCTTGATTAGAGCCGACTCGCGTAATAGTTCCTTCCTGTAAAAAGCGAAGCAACTTGCTTTGCAAAATCAGCGGGAGTTCGCCAATTTCGTCAAGAAATATAGTTCCTTCGCTAGCCGCTTCCAATTTACCGACGCGATTTTTATTTGAGCCGGTGTAAGCGCCTTTCTCGGCGCCAAAAAGTTCTGATTCTGCCAGCGATTCTGGAATGGCAGCGCAGTTTACCGGCAGGAAAAGCTTTTCTTTTCTCGAAGACAATTGATGGATGGCACGCGCGGCTAATTCTTTTCCTGTACCGCTTTCGCCGGTAATTAAGATGGTTGCATTGGTTGGAGCCGTTTTTTCGATGCGTAAAAACAGTCGATTCATTGCAGAGGAATTACCAATCATATCAAGCAATTTGTTGCGATGTTTCGATTGCGTTTTAAGTTCTTTGTTTTCGTTTTCTATTTGTCGGGTATAAACTAGCTTGCTAACTGTAAATAATAAGCTGGCTCGATCAAATGGTTTGGGAAGATAGTCATCTGCACCGGCTCGAATGATACTGATAGCGTGAGAAGCGTCGCTGTGAGCTGTGATCAAAATAAAGCCTGTTTGTGGGTGGTTTTCTCTGATTTCGGCCAGTAGTTCGTCGCCATTTAGTCCCGGCAGTTTCCAGTCGGAAATCACAATCTCGAAGTTATCTACTCTCAGTTTTTCAATCGCATCTTCTGCGGTTTCAACTTCTGTTACCTGATAGGATTCTGCCTCAAGAATTGCCTTGATTAACGCCCTTTGATCCTTTTCATCCTCTACCAGAAGAATGCTGGTTTTAGTTGTTTTAGCGGTCTTTTTCAATTTCTCAGCCCCGATTGTTAATCCAGATGATAACATTTGCACCTTTATCGTTAAGGTTATTATTGATCATAATTTTTCCGTGATACTTGTGCCTGATAACTCGCTCAGCTAAGAACAATCCCATGCCGGCGCCATAAGTTTTATTGGTATTGTGTGGCGTAAATAATTTATCCAGAACTTGTTTTGAAAAACCTGGTCCCTGGTCGGTTATTTTAATCTGATAGCCACTTTCATTCGGTGTTAAATTTATCGCTACTTTAGTTCCTTCTGGAGAGGCTTCCACAGCATTTGTAATGACACTTTGCATTAAACTTTTAAATTCCGACTCAATGATACTGAGTTGGGCCTGTTCTGCATTCGATTGGAAGTCAATCGCGACGTTTTTGTCAGTCGATAATTTTATATCCTGGATAACCGAGTGAATAGACTGCTCCAGATTTACCGGTGCAACCAGATCTGTATCATTGCCCATAACGTCCATCAGCGAGCGTACCCACTTATCAATTCGCGTTATCTGGTGCTTGGCTATTTTGGAAAGTTTCTGTTGTTCTTCCTGATTGTCAATCGTGCTCAATTGATCAATTGCCAGGTTTAAAGTGTTAAGCGGGTTTCTAATGGTGTGAGCTAGCCCCCTTGCGATTTCAGCGAGCTCGGCTAAATGGGCTTTATTTTGTAAGGTTTCATTTTGTTGCTGTAGTTGTTGAATTTGAGTGGACATTCGATTGAACGAATCGACAGTGGTGTCAATTTCGGTACTGTGCCATTGCGTATCTTTTTCAATTTGCACACCCAGATTTCCTTCTCCAATTTTTACTGAAGCATCTTGAAGTCTTTTAAGTGGGGAAGCTAATTTACTGGTGAAATAAATGGCCAATAAAATTCCGAATGCCAGGAAGCTGACAGTTGAATAAAGCACGTTATTGGAAAAATCTTCTAATGATTGATGAATCCCGGTGCGTGGAATTGGTATTTGATAGTCAGAGCCGTCGGCGTTCAGCAGAATAAAATCGTCTTTCTGCTCGTTGATGAGTTCAATCGTCACATCTTGTTTAACCCTGGGCAGTAATTGCTCTAAGGCTTGTCGGGTGAGTCTGCCTTCGGTCATTGTCACCGCGAAAGAGTGAAATTCTATTTTTGGTTGATCAAAAATCAGCGTCTCGGCAGTTGAACGGCTAACCTCAAAAGCGGACTCTCCAATTTGTCTTGAAACATTTTCGGTAAAGCGAGTGATTGACCACCATTGGAGTAGCAGGATGCTGGTCAATAATACTGTGATAAAAATTAAACTTAAGTTTCTAAAGGACATATTTATTCCTGGGGTGCCAATATACTAATCTCGAATTCAGTTTGCTTATTCCACAAAGCAGGGATCATGCCAATAGGCCTTTTGCCAATCTGCTCTTGTCTCCAACTAGCGTACAAGGGCTATTGATATGTTCCGTATTCAGGCGGTAATACTTATCCCAAGTTGGGGTTACTTAAGATAATGGTAATAATATAAAGCGCGTTGACATAAAGGCGCTAATCAACCAGTGAGAGGTTTATGATAATTGACGTTATTGGTGCTTTCAACTTGGTTTGAACATGCGCCTTTACGGGTCAAAGTATGACCCGTTATCCGGCTGGACACTTTATCGGTAGAAAAGTGCTATTTAGAAAATTGAAGTTAGTGCTGCGAATGGACAATCGCTAAAATTAGCAGACCAATTACTACACCTAAGCTTTCCCACCTTAACAGAAAGTTTTTAATCGAATGGGTTTTGCTTGGTTTAGGGGGGACGTGGTTATGATGTGATTCGCTGGTATGCATACAGCCATCAGAATGAGGTTTATGAATAGCCACATGAAGCAACGAGCCTGCAATTAGGGCTTGTACTAACGCAAAGAAATAATTGTCGTGATAGTTACTGATCATTTGGTTAAGCATGAAACCGGCTACGGTGGTTAAACCCATTAGTAACAAACTGACTAATGCGTATCTTTCTCCGATCAATGGTTTTAGTAACCACCAGATAGTGAGCCCCACCGGTACACGGTGCAATATGATGGCCAGTGTGAGCCCGCTAGCCTGATTGCCTTGATCCGTTTGTAGTGCTGCACCGTCAAGTAATGCGTGCACCAACAAACCAGAAATGCCCAGGTAAATGGTGACTTTATGGGTGGTATCGGCGGCGTGACGAAAGGCTTTTTCGATTAATGTGGGGCCTGCAAAGCCAATAGCGCCAACCAGCAGACTTAACCAGCCGATTATTTGATAAGTTTGCGGAATCACTTCGAAAACGATGATACCGGCAACAACAATTAATACGATTCCACTGACGATTTTATCTGTTCTTCGCAATGGCCCAAAAGTTTGATAAACCAGCGGACCGACACATAGCGAAAAAAAGCTCGCGATTAATGCAATCATTGAAAGAGTTTACCCGGGTTCATCAAGTTGTTCGGGTCGACAACATTCTTAATCGCACGCATCATCTCAATTTCAGCAGGTGAACGAGAAAAGCTCAGGTAATCTCGTTTCAGCAATCCAACGCCGTGTTCAGCACTAATGCTGCCATTAAATGATTGGAGTATTTTGAAGATTTCAGGGTTGGCTTTAGCACACTGGGCTTTAAAATCTTCTAGTGGTAAGTCGGCAGGTTTAAGAATATTCAAATGAAGATTGCCGTCACCGATATGCCCAAACCAGATATTTTCAAAATCGGGATAGTTGGCGCTGACGAATTGATCGACGGCCTCGAGAAATTCTCCAACTTGAGAAGGTTTCACCGCGATGTCGTTTTTGTATGGTGGGTAGTGAGAAATTGATTCAGAAATTCCTTCGCGGTATTGCCATAGTTCCTCAGCTTGTTGGTTGCTTTGGCTAACGACGCCATCGACTAACCAGCCATTTTCGGCGGCAGATTCAAACGCGGCAAACGCGCCGTCCATTGCAGATTCGTCACCACATTCAAATTCAATCAAAACATAGTAGTTAGCGGGGTCACCAAACGGTGCTTTTAGCTCGCGATGGGCTAGCACTTTTTCTAGTGCCGCATGGGAGAAAAACTCAAATGCCATCAAGTCGATTTGTGCCTGGAAGTGGTTGAGCAGGTTTGAAATGTCAGTCAGGCTTTCCACGGCTAACAACATGACTGTGGGCTCTTTCGGCGGCGTAGTCAGTCGCATCTCGGCTTCTGTAATGATGCCCAGAGTACCTTCGCTGCCAATCATTAAGTGGCGTAAGTCGTACCCGGTAGCATTTTTAACCAACCCATTATTCATACTGACAACTTCACCAGAAGGGGTTACTAATGTTAAGCCTGCCACCCAATCTCGAGTTAGTCCGTATTTAAGCACTTTGATTCCGCCCGCATTGGTAGCGATGTTTCCACCTATCTGGCTGGAACCGGCTGATGCAAAATCGACAGGGTAATAGAGTCCTTGCTCTTCCGCAAAATTCTGTAACTGTTCGGTAATGACGCCTGCGCCACATCTAACAGTGCGGTCGACCGGATTAAAGTCTGTAATTTGGTTAAGCCGATCAAGAGAAAGAACGAGCTCCTGGTTAGTTGCAACAGCGCCGCCGCTTAAGCCGGTACGTCCGCCCGATGGCACAATTGCAACCTGATGTTGGAGGCAGAGTTTAACAATCTCTGAAACTTCTTCGGTGTTTCCGGGTTTAACCACAATGAGTGGATTAGGCGAGTAAAGTCGACTCCAGTCTTGCCCGTAGGTGTCAAGATCTTCTTTGCTGGTAAGCACATAGCTTTCGCCGACAATTGCGTTGAGTTGTTGAGTAAAATCTGTCATGGGGAGATCTGCTGGTTGTTTTATTTTGGCGTTAATATTAATTGGTGAACAGGCTGTTGCATCGTAAAGGGAGTAGGGACTCCATCAACCCAATCTTGATGTCCTGCGCGGTAAAATGGACTAAGGGGATGACC
Source organism: Aliikangiella coralliicola (assembly GCF_007004725.1). GTDB lineage: Bacteria > Pseudomonadota > Gammaproteobacteria > Enterobacterales > Kangiellaceae > Aliikangiella > Aliikangiella coralliicola. Next base: position 399,325 of record NZ_ML660164.1, read on the forward strand.
TGATTGGCCTGTGGGCATATGTAATATACCATTTTCTTCATTTCCTGGCGCAACGACCATTCTTTGCGAGGCACCAAAGTTTTTCCCTTGCACTCTTGGCATATCCTCATCTCCCGATAAGGGATTTTTCGGCATATCAAGAAAATATCCTAACAATGGAACTGCTCTGCTGATTGGATGTTGAATTTGGGCGGTATTGTGACTGCCCCAGCTCGAGTCTTCAAGCTTCTTTTGGCTTTTATTTATTCGATCGGATTCGCGCCGTATCTGGGCGACGAAAAAGTCGTGCCAATCGGAGTATCCACCTGGTAATAAAAATAGCGGTTGTTGATTAACAATTTGCCACAGCGGCGCTTCATATTGTGTCGTGAAACTATCATAAGCGGGCAGAGGTTCGGTGCTCTCGACCGGTTGGAGACTACCCATACCTGTCTGATAAATCGGGTTTAGCAGTTTCGCCGCCACATTTTGGCGGAATCGTTTGACCAGCCAGTAACCGACATCATCCTTATCTGCGTGACCAGACCAGTTAGCGACTAACTGCTTTATCTGGTTGAGTTCAGTGGTATTGAGTTTTTGTTCATTTGCTTTCTCAGCGGACTTCTTGGTTACATTTTCGAGATGTTGCAACATGAGCTTACGCCATCTGGCGAGAAACAAGGCCCTGTCATCCAGTTGAATTTTGAACAAATCTCTTTCACTGGCCGCGGTAAGTTCACTCAGATTTTGTTTTATCTGTTTTGCCCTGGCACCATTCGCCAGACCACCGTCTCCCAGTTTTTCAAAATCATTGTCGGAAACGACTCTGGCATTGGCTGTCCACAAAAACTGGTTGTCAGGATTAATGACCCTCGGGTATTCATCGGGAGATAAATACTCAGTCCAAAGTTGGCTATTTTCAGCACCGTTGGTAGGAAGTCTGCTGTCATTCTCGGTCTGTCTTTTGGGAATCGGCCCCGCAATGGTCCAGCCTAAACTTCCTTTGTTGTCTACCACTAACAGGTTTTGGGCTGGTATTCCCGCCCGATTGCCGATTATTAACGCCTGATTGACTGACGACGCTTTTTCAAGGTCGAGAAGCTTCAGGTTCAACCCTTCAAGATCGTGTGCAACCCAACGGTAAGCATAATTTATTCCGTGGTGCTTAATCACTGGACCCCAAATCGTTTTCGCAATTTCTATTTCGTGGATTTGATTGTCTGAAGAAATGATGATCTGCTTAATGATTTCAAGTGGTTTTTCACCCGTTGAGGTTTGGTAATGCGTACCTGCGTCATTAAAAGTTAATTCAACCAGATCGCTCCAGTCACCGTATGAATTGGTGAAAGTCCAGGCTACTTGTGTGTTGCTTCCCGCAACTAGTAGTGGTGTACCTGGCAGGGTCAAGCCATAAAGATTCACTGTTTTCCCGTCAGATTGATAATGCATTTGGGCTCTAAACCAGGTGTTGGGTACTCTTATTCCTAAATGCATATCGCCAGCGAGCATTGCTGACTGGTGGACGCTCAACTCACCAGATACTGCCCAATTATTGCTGCCTATTTGGGAATTCCCATAGACCTCACAATTGATAAAACAGGGCGTACCACTCTCTGCGTTTTGAAAGGCTTTTTTATGATGGGCGTTATTGAAAACAGGTGACTGTCTACTAATGGTTTTTTTTGTGTTGAGTGTCGTGATTTGTTCGGGGGGAGATGGTTTTTTCATATTTGGTTGAGCCAGCACTTTTCCCCATTTTGAAGACTCCGGGAGGGGCGGTGGTAACATTGCATTTCCCTTTATCGGCGCATCCCACTCTGTGCCTGCAGGCAACAAGAATTCGGCAATCTCCTGTGGCAGATTTTTATAAATTAAGCCTTGAAGGTGTTCTCGATATCCGTTTCTAGATTGAAGGGTTAAATACATCGAATAAACAACCAGTAATGAATCTTCTGCTTTCCAGGGACGAGGGGGTTGGCGCAATAACAGATATTCAAACGGGCTTTCTTTCAGATCGGCTAAACCTTGATTAACGCCGAGGGTATACCGAGTGAGTATGGCTTTTTCATGCTTGCTGAGATTGGAGAGAACTTTTTGGGCTGTTTGCCTGAATTGATGAATGCGGATTGATTTGTCGTAGTTAACCGCTTTTTCTCCAAATAACTCAGCAAGTTCGCCCGCCGAGTTTCTACGCGATAGATCGAGTTGGAAAAAACGCTCCTGTCCATGGAGGTAACCGAGGGCTTGCGCTAAATCAAGGCGGTTTTTTGCGTTGATATCGACTACACCGGTAGCGTCTCTTTTTATTGTCACTGTGTCAGCTAGGCCGGGGATTTTTTGTTCACCATCTAAAATCGGCAAACTGGCCCTGAGTGCAAAATAGGCATAACCGAAAATAATAAGCAGTAGAGTGAACAGAGAATAGACTAAGGATTTTATTGATAAGGCTTTGAAACGGCGACGAGGTTTGCTGCCAAGTTCTCCAAAGATAGGACGCTTTTTTAATGACATGGTGAATTGATACTCTTATCGGCACCTCTGGTAGGAGAAATTGTATCAGAATAACTATTGAAAAAATAACGACATAGCTAAAATTTGCAGAAATTTGATATGGCAAATTTCAGTCGGAGCGGAAATGCGCGAACAGTCGATGACTTCGATTTATGCGAGTGCTACAAAGTCATCAAGATAATTCAAGTTAATTGATTGAACGTGTTGTTGGAAAATAGAGTAACTAAGAATATATCAGTTGAATATAACTGTGTATTAATTGTGAGTAAGTTCTGGACACCTTGTGCAAAAACTGTTCACATCGCTAAAAATACTTTGAAAAACGGAAAAATATTTCAGGAGGATTATAGAAACGAATGGTGTGTTAAGAAATATAATTTGAAAGAATAAAAAGAAGCGACATGGTGGGCGCTAGTGGGCTCGAACCACTGACCCTCGCCTTGTAAGGGCGATGCTCTCCCAACTGAGCTAAGCGCCCATGTCGATTGACTCTCTCAAATCTGGGGCGCATTCTAGTGACAAATTGTTGGTTGGTCAACACCTAAATTAAATATTTTTTTAAGCCAACATTTTGATAAAATATTTGTCTATAATTTTAATGTATTTAACAAGTGAATTTCTGATGTCAGTAAAAACAAGATTTGCACCTTCGCCAACAGGTTACCTTCATGTTGGAGGCGCTCGAACCGCACTTTATTCCTGGCTGCACGCTAAAGCAAATGATGGAAAGTTTGTTCTCAGAATTGAAGATACCGATCTCGAACGTTCAACACCTGAAGCGGTAGAGGCGATTATGGATGGCATGCGCTGGTTGGAGCTTGATTGGAACGAAGGACCTATTTTTCAGACCCACCGATTTGATCGTTATAAAGAAGTAATTCAGCAGCTAGTTGACGAAAACAAAGCCTATCCTTGCTTTTGCAGTAAGCAGCGTCTGGATGATTTGCGTGAACAACAAATGGCCGATAAACAGAAGCCGCGTTATGACGGAAAATGTCGCAATTTGAATGCAGATGAAATCGATTTGGAGCAAGACCACGTTATTCGCTTTAAGAATCCGGAAGAAGGCGCTGTCACTTTTAAAGATGTTGTTAAAGGTGAAATCACTATTTCTAATCAGGAATTGGATGACTTGATTATTGCCCGTACTGATGGCTCTCCCACTTATAATTTTACCGTTGTTGTTGATGACTGGGATATGGGAATTACTCAGGTGGTTCGCGGTGATGATCACATCAACAACACGCCACGCCAGATCAATATTTTCAAAGCGCTCAATGCACAGGTGCCTGAGTTTGGCCATGTGCCGATGATTTTGGGAGATGACGGTAAAAAGTTATCAAAACGCCACGGGGCGGTTAGCGTGATGCAATATCGTGATGACGGTTACTTACCTCAGGCCGTTCTCAATTATTTGGTGAGATTGGGCTGGTCTCATGGCGATCAGGAAATTTTCAGCGTAGAGCAAATGATAGAGCTGTTTGATATTAACAACATTAATAAAGCGCCTTCTGCCTTTAATACTCAGAAGTTAAATTGGCTTAACCAACAATATATCAAGTCTTTACCTGTCGAAGAGATATTGCCTCATTTGAACTGGCACCTCGAGCAAGAAGGGCTCTCGCTTGAGGGCGGACCCGATATTGCTGAATTAATTCCGGAGTTTGCAGAAAGAGTTCAAACGCTGAAGGATTTAGTGGCTGCCATTAAACCTTATTATTCTAATTTTGATAAATTTGACGAGAAAGCAGCCAAAAAACATTTAAGGCCGGTTGCAAGACAACCACTTGAATTAGTTGAGCAAAAGTTGCGTGCTTTAGATAATTGGCAGCCTGATGCTATTCAACAGGTTATCAATGAGACTGTTGAAGAATTAGAAGTCGGAATGGGCAAGGTAGGAATGCCATTGAGAGTTGCTGTTACCGGAGCTGGGATGTCGCCGGCTCTGGATGTGACACTTAACTGGATCGGTCAAAGTCGATGCTTGCAGAGAATTCAAATGGCTTTGGAGTTTATTACTCAACGAGAGCAAGCCGAGTAAATCATTCGTGATTTTTTAGTATTAACAAAACCCAGGGAAAATGATGTTTCATAAGTGGTTATACAGTTTAAGTATTATCTTTATCACAACCAGTGCGTCAAACTTTAGCGCGGCTGGCTCCGCTGTGGTTAACAAAGCTTCTACTAATTCAGGTGACGTAGTATCTGGTCTTAAGAATGCTTATGGTGATATCGAAATCCTCAATGGCGGGCCGCAACAAGGAAGTATGATTCTGGCGCGCCTCAAGGGTGAAGGCGAGGTCTTTTACAAACAGAAAAAATTACCACTGACAAAAGAGGGTTTATTCGTATTCGGTGTCGGTCGCGATGCGCCTTCATCGATTGAGCTGATAGTTAAAAAATCGAATAAGAGTAATGTCGTTCCGATTAAGGTCAAATCTCGAGAGTGGAAGATAGAGCGAATTGATGGATTACCGCCAAGCAAAGTCACGCCAAAATCGAAAGACGTACTGGCTCGTATTTCTAGAGAAGCAAAATTAGTGAAATCTGCAAGAACGCTCGAGTCAGACAGTACTTTCTTTACGATGGCATTTATTATGCCCGCGGAAGGCCGAATTTCAGGCGTATATGGTAGTCAGCGAGTTTTAAACGGTCAGCCTAAGCGACCACATTATGGCTTGGATGTCGCTAACAAAACAGGTACTCCGGTAATCGCGCCGGCCAACGGAACAGTATCGTTGACTCACCCGGATATGTACTACTCTGGTGGAACATTGGTGATTGATCACGGTTTCGGGATCAGCTCAACCTACATCCACCTGAATTCTATATCAGTAAAGCAAGGACAAAAAGTGTTGCAGGGCGACTTAATTGGAACCATAGGCTCATCAGGTCGAGCGACCGGTCCGCATCTGGACTGGCGACTCAATTGGTTTCAAACTCGATTAGACCCGCAGCTATTAATTGGCGGCGCAAACTAGTTGGTTGTATGCAACTTAATTAATCATGAAATTGATCAATCATTTTTCAGCGCGAAAATGTTATTGTCTGAAAATATCACTGATCAAATTAAACCAGTAAGCAGGCGATACCGTGTTAAGTTATCTAGAAGTTGAAAACGGGTTTATAGAAATTTCCAAATTAACCGGGCAGTCCTTTTCCACTGAGTGGACGCCGTTACCCAATAACGTCAGGTTGAGAATGCTTGATGTTGGCGTTTTACAGGTGAAACCGGCTGCTCAATCTCACTCTGATATGGTGATTTCCTGTGGAATTCACGGAAACGAAACGGCCCCCATTGAGATTGTTTCGGGGTTAATTAGTCAGATAGTCACCGGTGCAATTGAACCGAAAGTTAATTTATTGTTCATTCTCGGTAACCCTGAATCGATGAAAATCTCCGAGCGATTTGTTTCCATCAATATGAACCGATTATTTGATGGCGCCCACGCTAACTACGAGTTGAACGAAGAGAACCGTTACGAGTTAGAACGAGCTGAACGATTAGAATCGTTGGTGACGAGCTTTTATGGTGAGCATCAGGGTAATTGTCGAATGCATCTCGATTTGCACACAGCGATAAAACCTTCTTTCCATAAAACTTTTGCCATCAGGCCATTTGAAAATAGCCCAATAACAGATGACTCAAGAAAGTTGTTAGTTGCGATGGGAATCGAGGCTGTATTACAGCACAATAAGCCGTCAACCACATTTTCGTATTTCTCAGTTAAGAGATTTTACGCCGAAGCTTATACATTAGAACTTGGCAAGGTGAAACCTTTTGGTGAAAACAATCCAGAAGATTTCGCAGCGGCAATTAACTGTCTCCAAAATCTAATTAAAGGCGAAGCCGTTGAGGAGCCGGATGTTGGCGCTTTGATTGAATATAAAGTCGTTGCAGAAATTATTCGTAACAGTGATGACTTTAAATTCTACGTTCCTGATGATGTTGAAAACTTTACCGCGTATCCGCAAGGTTATCTGATTGCCGAAGATGTTGATTACAATTATCGGGTTGCATTTGAAGAAGAGTCTGTCGTTTTTCCTAACACCAATGTGCCTGTTGGTCAGCGTGTTGCGGTCATGGTGACCAAAGCCAATCAGGGTTAATGGTTGTCGCGAATAACGATGGAACACCAAGCTCTGATTAATTACTTTATGTCGAAAACTGGCGCAAGTGAAAGTTATCCTTTTGGCGATGACATCAGAGTGTTTAAAGTGGCTGGAAAAATGTTCGGCCTGATATCAGAATCCGACGATCCACTTAAAATAAATTTGAAGTGTGATCCTGATGAGGCGATGGCGCTCAGGGACGTATTTGAAAGCGTTGCGGCGGGATATCATATGAATAAGAAGCACTGGAATACTATCACTATGGAAGGAGACGTGCCTGAAGGAGAAGTGAAAAGAATGATTGATAACTCCTATGATCTGGTGGTGGCTTCGTTAACCAGGAAGTTACGAGATAGTTTGCGCTAAATCGAATCTCGTTTTTATTTAATAATGCTGGAATCGGTTAACTATTATACAATATTCGTTGACTCTTATTAAAACCCGTATATAATTCGCTTAGCTTGAAAGTAAGTCTCATATTTATGCACGCCCAATCGATGTCTGTTTTAGTACCTCGTCCAGTTCCACATAAGTAATAGCACCACTTCTAGCACCACCGCCTGATTAAGGCACCAATTACGATTAAAAATTATAGGATACGAATATGTCTACTACTACCGGCACCGTTAAATGGTTCAACGAATCTAAAGGCTTTGGTTTTATCGAGCAAGAGTCTGGACCAGACGTTTTTGCACACTTCAGTGCAATCACTGGCAGTGGCTTCAAAACTTTAACTGAAGGCCAGAAAGTCGAATTTACTGTTGTCGACAATCAAAAAGGCCCACAAGCAGAGAACATCGTTGCTCTGTAAGTAAGCTTTAGAACATGGCCTGTGGCAGATATGCGGCAGGCCTGAATATTTCTACAAACCAATTTATTAGTCTATTTCTCTTCTTTTTCTCAACCTGTTATCTTTTTCTAATTAGCACCAGCTTCTCAAAAAAATAAAATAATATTTCTAAAGAACATATTCGTTTTTCGGCGTCGATAGATTTTTACCAGTGCAAAAAAATTGAGCTGATTTTGTTAGTTTCAGTTAGAAATGTATCCCTGTTTCCGATTATTTTCGCTTGGGATAAATTCTAGGCTCTCCAGGCGGGCGAGTTCTGAAGCGTTGATGTAACCACATATAATCGACAGGGTTATCTTTAAGGTAGTTTTCCAGGAAGAGATTAATTCTTTTCGCATCGTCTTCTGGCGAATCTCCCGGAAAATTTTCCAGCGCAGGATGGAAAGCTAGCTCAAATCCCTTGCCGTCATCGATTCGTTTACTGGTAAACGGAACCACTTTGGCGCCGCTAATTTTGGCAAATTTAGTGGTGGCGGTTATGGTTGACGCCTGAATACCAAAAAACGGTGCAAATACACCTTTCTTTGTGCCGTAGTTTTGATCGGTTGAATACCAGACTGTCTGATTCTTTTTTAAGGCTTTGATGGTACTTCTGGCGTCATTTTGCGTTAGCAGGGCACGGAGGTGTCTTAAGCGTCCGTTGCACATCATGCGTTCAATGAGCTTGTTTTTGTTCGGCTTATACATGGCGTTAAAGTCGAAGTGATGACCCAGCAAACAGCCTGCGATCTCCATGGTGGTGAGATGAAAGAACAATACGATAACGCCATTTCCTTCCGCCTGAGCCTGTTCAAGGTATTCCTGACCAATGATGTGCGTGTTCTTATGGCGAGATTGGAGATCTGATAGCCAACAGGCAGCCGTCTCAATGATGGCTAGTGCGGTTTGTTGAAAGTTTTTTCTGAGTAAAGACTCTCTCTCTTCATCGGTTAAATCTGGAAAGCAGAGATTTAAGTTTGTTTTCGCGATATTCTTGCGCCGTTTTGCCAGTTTGAGTAAAAGCCAGCCTAAAATGTCAGCCAATTTGAGTTGTGCTGTGATTGGCAGTTTGGCGACTAACCAGGCCAATCCGAAAAATAGCAGTCCCAACCAATACTTTGGTCGTTTGAAAAAATAAGACAATGGTAAAACGGAGCTTGAAGTCATCATTACGAAAACATCCACAACAAATAACGAGGCGCTGTAAGCATTTGATAAGTTTCTATAATTTGATTGAGTCTGCCAAGATTATAAGGAGCAATTTCACCAGTGTCACTCAGTCATAACCAGAAATCAATTTATCGCCCGCCGGGTAGCAGGCTCAATCGCCGTTAGTGCTGGAGTTTATGCAAGTGAGCTGTCGGCAACATGATAGTTAGGATCTTCAATCAAGTTCACTTCAACCAAATTACCGGCTTTTTGCAATAACAACTTACACTCTGGACTTAAGTGCCGATAATGAAGTGTTTTACCACGGCGCTCGTAACGGTCTGCCAGGGCATCGATGGCTTCAATACCTGAGTGGTCATACACTCGGGCGTCGAGGAAATCGACAATGATGTCGTCGGGATCATCTTTTGGTGTGAAGATATCTTGAAAATTACGGGCAGAGCCGAAAAACAGCGGACCATGTACCGTATAAATTTTCGAACCCTTCTCATCAACTGACTTGACCGCATAGATTTGTTTAGCGTGTTTCCATGCGAAAACCAACGCTGAGACGATCACGCCGATAATCACTGCGATAGCTAAATCTGCGATAACGGTCACCGCGGACACCAGTACAATAATAAATATCTCAGACTTCTGAACTTTATTAAACATACGCAGAGAAGCCCATTCGAAAGTACCCAGCACGACCATAAACATAACGCCGACTAATGCCGCTAATGGAATTAACTCAATCCACTCCGAGCCGACCAAAATGAATGCGAGTAGTGCCAACGCACCAGTGATACCCGAAAGCCGACCACGACCGCCAGAATTTATATTGATCATACTTTGACCGATCATGGCGCAACCACCCATGCCGCCAAAGAAACCATTAACCATATTTGCGGTTCCCTGACCAATGCACTCTCTATTACCTTGACCGCGAGTTTCGGTAATTTCGTCAATTAAAGTCATTGTTAATAATGATTCGATCAAACCGACTGCTGCCAGAATCAGGGAGTAGGGAAGTATAATTCTGAATGTTTCCCAGGTTAGCGGTATTTCTGGAATGGCAAAACTTGGTAGGCCACCAGCCAATGAGGCTTCCGGGTCTCCAGAATTTGATTTTACGTAGTCAATGACATTAGGAATAGGTAAGTCAAACCCAATAACGATACCAGTGACCACGAGTATTGCTACCAGAGAAGCAGGTACTGCTTTGGTTAATTTGGGCAGAAAGTGAATGATCAGCATGGTTAAAGCGACCATTGAAACCATCCAGACAAGCATGTCACCTTGCATCCATTGTGCTATCTGATCGTCATCAATCACTTTAAATTGGCCGAGCTGAGCCAGAAAAATAACGATTGCAAGACCATTAACAAACCCGAGCATTACCGGGTAGGGGACCATTCGGATAAACATCCCCAGTTTAAATACGCCGGCAAGTATTTGAATAATGCCGGTGAGAACCACGGCGGCAAATAAATATTGAACTCCATGTTGGGCAACCAGGGCAACCATTACTACTGCCATTGCACCAGTGGCTCCAGAAATCATTCCTGGTCGTCCACCAACCACAGAAGTGATAAGTCCTACCATAAATGCTGCATATAAACCCACCATTGGATCAACACCGGCGACAAAAGCAAATGCGACCGCTTCCGGTACTAGTGCGAGTGCGACGGTAAGCCCAGACAAAATGTCATTTTTAACACTAAAAGGTGTTTCACTATTTAAATTAAACACAGCGGGTTCTCTATATGCGAAGAGGCGAGTTTCGGGCGCGAATAGTACACCATGAAAATGTGCTGTCAATCTCAATTGGGTAAAAGAATAGTTCATAAACTGCGCAGTGCAGTAAAATTGCTGAAATAAGTGTGATAAAGGCAACAATTTTAGTTTTCCATTAAGCGGGCTGATGAGGGAAAAAGCGCTGAAATAGCTAAAATTGAGAAAATTATTTGAAAATAAATTTAATTATAATTCAAAGGGATATGCGCTAGTTTTAATGCTTTACCTGAACTTTAGTCATAAATTGAAATCGATACCGTCATTTTAATAGCGAAATTTTATTTGCGGAACAAAGTTAATCAACCTAAGGTCTAGCTTAGGTAGGGAAAAATTAGGGTTTTCCCTATCTTGGAAAAAACACTTGTGTTTTTAGTCGAGGAACCTACTAACCTAGAGGTAACTGCATATATGAAAAGACAGAAGCGTGACCGATTTGAAAGGGCTCACCATAAAGGATTTACGGCGGGTATTAGCGGGAAATCAAGTGAAGCTTGTCCATTTACAACTTCCGAAGTGAAAGAGCAGTGGCTCGGAGGATGGCGAGAAGCCAGGGCAGAAATGGGAAAAGGGTATTTTACTTGAAGCAGGACATGAAGTAGGCCACACTTCTTTACGGTTTAATCGAAATTTATTCAGTTTTTAGGTTGGTTATTTCATTCGATTTTCATCTAGTGGAATCAACTGATCAGCCAAATATAACCAGACTAAAAACGACTAATAATAGAATTGATTGAAAAATCACATTAATTCAAAAGGTAGTGCTAGGGGTTAATGTTAAAGAATAATTGTGAATAGCCCACTTGAACCATAATCTAAGAATCTCCTAAAGCCTTCACACCTGAAGGCTTTTTAATTTCTGTAAGGCCATTTTTGTAAATGCTTTAGCGCTGTTTTGCCCGCCAATACCAAGATACACTCCCGCAAATTTCAAAATAAACTGCGCTAAATAACATTTAGTTAGAGCAAGATTAGCCATTTTCGAGAGTTTTCGCGGACGTTTTGTCGCTTTAGACTACCACTGGAAGGAATGGGGTTGGTATAATACCCGGACCTTTAATATTTGAAGTAAATTCTATGTTAGCAGTTCCCGTGACGGAATTCCCTTTTCCCAGACCGCCGAAACAATTATCTGAAAACGAAGCCGAAAAGCTCGAAGATCTATGCGCTGAAGAGCTTGAGAAGCATAACGCTGTATTGATTGCCCATTATTATACTGATCCAGCCATTCAGAAACTTGCCGAGAAAACGGGGGGATTTGTCGGAGATTCGTTAGAGATGGCGAAATTTGGCGCGGCACATAAAGCAGACACTCTGGTTGTGGCGGGTGTTAAATTTATGGGCGAAACCTCGAAAATGCTGAGCCCAGAAAAGCGAGTTATCATGCCGACTTTGGAGGCTACTTGCTCACTTGATCTCGGTTGTCCGGCAAAGGAGTTTAAGCAATTTATCGATGAGCATCCTGATCGAACAGTTGTTGTTTACGCAAATACCTCTGCAGAGGTAAAAGCCCTTGCGGATTGGGTCATTACCAGCAGTATCGCGGTAGACGTCATTGAACATCTCGATGCTAAAGGCGAAAAAATATTATGGGGACCAGATCGACATTTGGGAGGATACATTCAAAAGAAAACCGGCGCCGATATGATTTTATGGCAAGGTCATTGCGTGGTACATGATGAGTTTAAACACATTGCATTGGAAAAAACCATCAAAATGTACCCTGAAGCCGCTGTCCTGGTTCATCCGGAGTCTCCCGATTCTGTGATAGCCCTTGCTGACCACGTTGGCTCTACCTCTCAGCTGATAAAAGCCGCACGAGATATTCCGGAAGAGCAAGTGATTGTTGCAACTGATAAAGGCATCTTCCACAAAATGCAGCAAGCCGCGCCTGATAAAGATTTGATCATCGCACCGACAGCGGGAGAGGGCGCAACCTGTCGCAGTTGTGCGCAATGTCCATGGATGAAAATGAACGAATTGACTAATCTTGCGGGTGTTTTTAACCATGATGATAATGAAATATTTGTCGAACCAGACCTGATAAAAAGAGCACTTGTTCCGCTGGAGCGAATGGTTAGTTTTAAGAAATAACACAAGTTTTTGAACACTACCAAAAAAGCCGGTTGTAGTTTAACCGGCTTTTCTGATTTTGCATTTTTGGCTGAGTCGAAAATCTATAATTTGGTGGAAAAACTCGGTCCCTTTGATTGAGGTTTGATAGCATCCATATTCGCGGTTTTTTGGCCACTTTCCGATAATCTCATTTGTAAGTTCAGATCGGTTCTTGACTCTGCGAATCTCAGCGCATCTTCACGCGTAATAGTGTTCGACTTATACAACTTAAACAGAGATTGATCAAATGACATCATTCCATCCATGTGATGTTTCTCGATTGCTTTCTTAAGCTCTTCCAGGTTGCCTTTTTGTATAATTTCCTGAATATCGGGGGCTTTTTTCAGGATTTCCAGCGCGGCAACGCGTTTTCCTTGTTGGCTCATGACTAATCGCTGAGAAACGATGCCTTTCAGAACACTGGATAGTTCTTTCATTACAGAAGCTCTTTGCTCTGTCGGAATAAGGTTACGAATACGCTCTAAAACTTGTTTCGCATTATTTCCGTGTATGGTTGCCAGACATAAATGGCCGGTTTGCGCATAACTAATCGCGTAATGCATGGCTTCCTCGTCTCGTATTTCACCAATAAGAATCACATCAGGCGCTTCTCGCATCGCATTTTTGAGACCGTTTTGATAATTTTTAGTGTCTACGCCAATTTCACGTTGGTCGATAATCGACATTTTATGCTCGTGAAGAAATTCAATGGGGTCTTCTATGGTGAGAATGTGGCTAGTGTCGCGGCGATTTCGATAATCTATCATCGCCGCCAATGTCGTTGATTTACCACTGCCGGTTGGTCCGCAAACGAGCACCAGTCCCGAACGCTCCATCACGAGCTCAGCGGTAGCTTTGGGGAGTTTAAGTTGTTCTATGCTAGCGATATCTGATTTGATATGCCGCATTACCATACCTACTTCACCTCGCTGAAGGAATACATTCACACGAAATCGTCCGATATCACCGACTGAGATGGCGAAATTTTGCTCCCATTCTTCTTCAAACTCCTTTATTTGCTTTTCGTCCATCAATCCGTAAGCAATATCTTTTATTGCGCCAGGAGGCATGGCGCCTTGTCCCATCGGTGTTGAAACCCCTTCTATTTTCATGTGGGGTGGTGCGCCGGTACTAAAAAACAGGTCCGAGGCGTTTTTTTCTGCCATCAGCCGCAACAGTAATTTAATATCCATTAGGGATCCTTAAGTAAAACATTGTTTAATTTGGTTAGTTTTTATTCTATGGCAGTGAATAGAAATTTCACGGAGCGCCTGCCACAATCATAGACCGAAATTAATCTTTTATAAAGCATTGCCATTTAAAAGAAATTTGTATAATCTACGCGCCTTGCAAATAAGTAGGCGAAAGCCTGTATTTGTGGCTAAAGATTGAACGAGGATTAGAAGGTTTAATTAATTCTCGTAATAGGTGAGGTGTCCGAGTGGTTGAAGGAGCACGCCTGGAAAGCGTGTATAGGTTAACACCTATCGAGGGTTCGAATCCCTCTCTCACCGCCAGAGCTTTACCAGAAAAGTTTTTGTTCATAATGGTGGTCCTATTGGTCCTCCCGCAACGATAGGTTGTAAACTCCGCCAGGCCCGGAAGGGAGCAACGGTAGCAATTGACTCGTGTGCCGGGATGTGGCTGATAGGATCGCCTCCAGTTCTAGCTAAGCCTTTATTTTAAAGGTGTTCAGCAAAGTTAATCTTCAAAGTTTTTAATTACGTGTATCACTTGCGCGTATCACTTTGGAGTGTTTCAATGCATCTAATGTTGTCCCGCCATGGAATATGGTATTACCGGAAGTCCTATTCGTTAGCATCAGGCAAGCGTAAAGAAATTCGAAAAAGTTTAGGCACTCGTAGCAAAAGGGAGGCAAAAATACTTGCCGCTAAATTATTTTCACTTTCACACAGCGCTGAGATTGGTCAAATTGCAACCAATATAATTACACAAGACAAAATCCCATCATTGGAAATATGTATTAGTAATTACTTAAGAGAGAATTCACATCTTTGGCAAGAACGGCACAAATTCCGAATCGAAGGAATTCTTAAACAATTACCTAAGCTTCACTTAGAAAGAGCCGATGTATCAAAATTAAAAAACAAATGGCTCCGTACTAAATCCATAGCCACAGTCAACAAATGCTTAGGTTATTGTTCGATGTTTTACAAATGGTTACAAGCTGAATACGACGGCATCGAAAATCTTTTTGGTAAAGTGAAACTTAAAGGTCACGTAGAAAAATCTCGAAAGGCATACACAAAGGATGAGTTAGTAAAATTCTACAATCTCGCTATTCAATTACGAGAGAAGGGCATGGAGTCGCACTTTTGGTTTCTAATGATTGGCAGGTATACCGGCATGAGGGCTAACGAGGTTTGTCAATTGAAACCTTCTGATGTGGATTTGGATTTGAATGTGTTCTATGTACGTGGAGAAGTGCTAAAAACTAAAACTTCAAATCGTGTAATACCTATTCACCCTAGACTTCTAGAATTGGGACTCTGTAAATTTCTAGATACAAGATCTGAAAGATTAATGGAACATTGGAAGGCTTCAAAACGCTCATTTGCGGCGATGCCTACAAAGTGGTACTCGAACTTTAGAAATCGAAATGGCTTACCTGATTACCATTCTTTAAGGCATACGGTGGCTACCGAAATGAAGTCTTCTGGAGTGCCTGCACAGTTTTCAGCGGCGATTTTGGGTCATATTAACGGAAACATTACTTTTGACAGATATGGTCATTCCATAGCCATCGAAAAATTGTCAGAAGCAATTAATTGTTTAGATTAGGGTTACTTGGGAAACAGATCTTCGATATCACATTTAAAAGCTTTACACATGTGCTCGAGAGTATCCAAAGTAACATTTTGCTCGAGTTTTTCGATTCTAGATACAGAGGCAAAAGACATTCCGTGTTGCTTTGCAAAATTTCTTAAAGGAGTGGTTCCCCTCTTGAGTTTTAGGAATTTTGCCAGTCGTTTTCTAAGTTCGTGCTGTTTCATGTGTGAACTGTAATTGATTGCTTGTTACACATGTGACACAATGTGTATATTTAGAAACTTAAGGTATTCGCAGCTATGCAATTGAGAATTAACAGCCAATTACTATTACTAGTGATAAGCACAACGCTTGTTTTAACCTCTTTCTTAGTCTTCACAAAAACACCTAGCGAAGAAGTTCAGGCGAGTATTGAGCAAATTTGTAATGGTGTCAGAAAGATGGCTAAAGGCACAATGATGATTAGGCAGGGCGGCGCTACACTTAAAAAGGCCATGGACAATCTTCCTAAGGATGTTGAACCGCTTGTATACAAATTAAGGAAATCAATGACGCTGAAAGCTTTTGAAATTCCTCGTCAAACTCTAAAAGAATTTCAAGACTATGAGATTACCGAGTTTGAGAACAGGTATTACCGTGAGTGTTTAAAATCGAATGCTAAGAGCATCTTTACACCTGAGGAGTACAAGAAACTGCGGGAAAAGATGTAGTTATTGGATAAGACAGAAATTGCACCGTTGTCTGAGGAAGAATTTTCAAGTCTTAATATGATTATTAACAGTAATCAGCAAAGCGTTATTGCAACGAGTTAATAACAAACTCGCAGGGATGCACATGGTTTTAGCGTGGATAGTATCTGCAATAATCTTGATAGCTGTTTCAGTAATACTGTTCATTGTGATTAAGCCTCCCACTGATAATGACTAATAGCCACTCACTATGACTGTTCTATAAGTTCAGCACTTCAACACAAAATAAAAATAACTACTATCATGGAGAAGTTTTCACGCACTTTAATCTTGGTCACCTTGATTATTAACCTTGCATCTTCCGCAGATAATTACAGATACAAAGGAATCCATATCAATAGCCACTGGACCAAGATTAAGACCTGTCAAACTGCTTTAAAGATTCTTAAGGATTGGGCTACGTTACCGAAGGAAACAATGATTCAACTGAGTAATCTCCCATGTACCGTCTCTGAGCTTCAACAAACATTAACAGGGCCATTTGTGAAGTTTAAGCCCTACTCTGTGACGTGGGGGAATGGGGTAGCTGTTACAGTGATATTAGATGATGGCATGATTCAGATTATACGGTTAAATAGGAGCGTAAGAATACACCGTCATCACTAACTAATTTAGATTTTCAATAATTTAAACCTTTGTAACTCATCAATTAGTTTTTCTTTTCTTTTAATCTAGCCAGAGCCACCTTACTCCAACTCTGAAACAACTTAAAAGCATCATTCCCACTCATTCCAGTGATGGGTTCTAGAGTCCATCTATTGTCAGGATCTAGAAACCTATGAGTCCAATCAACTCCATCGATAAACATTGAATGCTCAGAACTTCCTGAAAATGGCCACGAAACTTGAATCGTACCAGATACAGCAAACATAACCCCTTGTAGGAACCCTTGAACTTCCGAATTCCAATTAAACCACTCTCCTGAACGTCGGTGACAATCTAGTTTTTGATGTAAGTTTTCTTCAGCCACTTTTCCTAACAACTTCGAATAGAACACTAGGTGCAACTGACTAGGTGAACCTGTATTCAGATTCGAAAGACGGCTTAGAGGGTTGGTAGAAATTCCAATTTTTATAGACTTTGGCTCTTCGCAATAAATGAGGTAAAGACCTTCTACAGGTTCCTCAATTACTGAATACCCTGTTTGGGGCCCAAATAATATCCACTCTTTGTCAAAATTTCCCATGCTTGTCACCCTTGCATTAGCATAACATTTGCACAATCTGGTAGTTCATATGTAACATGATTTTTGGGGTTCTATTAGGACTAACAATCTACTAATTAGTCTTTCTTTTGGCTTGCTTCCTTTTCTAGTTTAATATTGAAGCGCATTACATTACTTCCTGTCTCCCCGAAATCGAAACCAAATTCCGCGTAATTCTCATAGTCACTCGATATCATAATCCGTAAATCAATCTTAAATTGTATCTCGTCGACAAGAGTAACTTTAAATTGTTCTAGTGAAGTTTTTGTCGTATCAATTAAATCAGAGTTTTCTGCATACTGTTCAAAAACTAAAATTGCGACATCTGGTTTAATCTCTCTGATTAGGCATTTAAACTTTTCGACTTCTTCATCGTCATTTATAAAATAATCAGCGCTGCGCTTTGCTTCTCCAATAAACAACTTACCGTCAACAACGCCAACTAAATCGATTTCATTTTTATTACTTCTGTCTTTCCAATCATAAAAAAGATCAACTTCTGGCAAGTAATAAAATGAGTTGTTTCTTGCCGAATACTGAATCTCACTTAGTCCCCACAATACTGGAAGACCATAATTTGTATAAAGGGTGTTCCAAATAAACTTATTCAATAAGTACTTCCATTCAAACCTATTTCCAATAGGTAACGTGTGTGTAGTATTACATATATCACAAGTATTTGACTTTTTGACAGAATCAGCCGTCCTGTAATTTTTATGACCACAAAACTCGCACGTCCACCGATGAACTGGATAGAAAACCTCTCTCTCAACAAGCGACTCTAGTGCATCCCTGAAACAGGCATTCAAATACTCAGTCGCTTTTTTAGGCGAACTAAGCCTTAAGCCCTCTTGCACTTTGAGTTTAATACTATTGTCACGGGGGAAAAAACCATAAATCCTATTCCATTCAAAAATGTATTCATCCTCATTAAACATGTTTTCAACCGACGAAATAACATTTCTCCATAACTTATTAGCTAATAGTGATGAAGCATGGTTTAAACTATCGAACATCGATATTATTCCATTTATTCCTTTCCCTTTGTCGGAAACTCTTATAAATTCAACTTTCGAATTTTCTAAAACGGAACGTTTATCTAATCGATGATAATCTCCGCGTCCGGTAATAAGTCTAGAAAGTACATATTCATCATCTGGCAAGTCAATGAATAACTCAACCTTGCTTTTATTACGTAAGTCGCGAGGAAAACCTTGCTTCGTACCTACTAAAAACACAGGTAACTTGTGTCTCGAAATTCTAACACATGCTTTTCCGAAAATTTCTGCTACATACTTTCTCCTTGGAATCTCCCAATAGTCAACAACGTTTGAGTATCTTGAAAGATTGTTATGTCTATCTATTGACGCTTCAATACACCAATCACCTACTTCATGAGAAGAAAATTTAGGCATAATGTATCTGAGGTGATCAGGTTTCTCCACATTATTAGTGGAATAATTCTCTGTCATTTTGAAGTTAAATGAATCATCATTAAGCCCAGTATAACAATGCCGAACCTCTTCCTCAGTGGGACATATTTCTCGACTAAAGTCTTCTGGTACAAAAACAAAGTTATGCGTTTTTTCAGCAAGCAAATTCCTCGCGTCATTCAACTTATCTACCGTTTCAGATTTGCTTCTAATAGCTACTTTATTATGTCCAGAACCAATAAAGTTATTTTGATTTAGGTACTTTCCTAAAGCAGTCACGAAGTTTTCATCTTCAAAATCTTGCTCGCTAACTATTAAACTACAAAGGGAGTCATTTCTTTCATTGTAAAACAATCTAGAATTCCAAAAAGCTATTCTATCTAGTACTGTCCTGCCTAGAAATATTATGAAGCTCTCATTTAAATTTGATCCTGTTATTTCACCTATTGCTCCACTATGAATCGTGGCAAGTCTGGAAACTGTAATCGCTTCTTTATCAGCAAGTTTTTCTAATAATTCAGAAATAGAGTGAGTTCTTTCAGTACCTACAATATGATTTTCCGGTGTCTCAGAAGACGTTAGACATAGTGTTTCAAATAATTCAGGCACCTCATATAAGACACTATGTTCGACGAGTTGATTACCAAAATTATCGTGCACAAAACTCGTATCCCCATCAAATAATTGTTCACATATGATTTTCGTTTTACGTACTTCTGAGCCAATTCTTAGTGCCGTAGATACAAACGGGCTGTGCACTGTTGAGACTGAGCCTAATGGAGAACACACTCCGTTTAAATAAGGTTTTAAAAGTTCTCTGTCTTGCGGTCCATAATTGTGCTCGATTAGTTCAGCAGGAGAGTTAATGTCTTCGATTCTAGAAATAAGAACATCACTTAACTCAACATAACTGTACACGATATCAGGATCTAGAATATCCAACCATTTTAAATAGTCATCACTTATTAATGAGTCAGAGGTCGAAGGTATTATCAGAAATCTCGTACCGCACCAGCACAAGTATGAAAATGCGAATATACTATCTAAGATTTTATGAGATCTCTCATTTTCTTCAAGATGTACTATAAACGCAATTTTAAGTGGACGATTGTAGCCTGTTATCGCGACATCTCTTTCTAGTTGTTTTGGTGCGTTTAGATTCATGTTTTTGATACCGTAACTCTAGATTATTCTTTTATAATAAAGCTTAATTCATTAAAAACAACAAAGAGCATTAAATGATCATTTCTATAGCTACAGTTGAAGATTTAGATGCAGTAAACAGTATTAGGGCTGACATATATCATGATAAGACAACTGATCACGAAGTTAGACCAGAGGACTCAGCGGACTCAATTATGAAGACTGATAGACAAATAACCTTCATAGTAACAAATGACGAAAATATTTCCACGGGTTATATTACTGTACATGAGCGAAGCCAATTTAAACCTGAAAACGAAGCGGAATTTGAATTATTTGTTAAAAGAGATTTTAGAGGTAAAGGAATTGGTAAAATGTTGCTAAGAGCTGCTATCGATTATGTATCACATCACCCAACGTTCGATAAACTAACATTGATGGTGTACAAAACTTCGAGAGCAATGGGGTTGTACGAAAGCTTTGGTTTTAATACCATCGGAGAAATCAATAGCAAGGCTTTGGAAATGTACTTAGACGTTAAAGTAGGTAACTCTAGTTCAGCTCATGACATCCAAAATTAATACAAGAATTTATTCAAATAAACTTTAAATAAATGTTAATTTATCCTCGATCTATTAAGATTTATTGAACTCTTTAAGGGCAGACCATAGTGATTACCGTTTTTAATCGGTCACTGCATGATAATTCAATCAAGCTAACTCCTTTGATTTACAAGGGCTAAGCGCCGGCTGTTCGCTGTTGGGGTTAGACGCTAGGCGCTTTTTCCATTACTTTAAATCTTCAAAATCACAGTATCTGTGATTAATCTAAATTTGGAATATACCCAAAATCAATGCGCTGTATAAAAATCAGTCAATGTCAGGATTAATCAATTACACGGACTGTCTCACAGGGGTGTACCTTATTGGGACTTCTAAAAAGTAGTTAAAACCGTCTCATTAGGGTTGACCAGAGCATTTAGAGATGATCTAATTAGAGACATATCCTATTGAGACAATTGCTATGACTACTGATAGAACAATAAATCAAATCTTTGCCTACGCACGTGTAAGCACCGCAGAGCAGAATTTAGACTCACAACTGAAAGAACTTCGAACTGTTTGCAGCGAGCAGAATATAGTCACTGAGAAAGCATCAGGAACTAATACAACTGGCAGACCTAACTTTAACAATCTAATTGATAACACTCTAAGGTCTGGCGACTTGCTATACGTTCAGAGACTTGACAGATTGGCTCGTAGTACATCTGATTTGTTAAAGATTGTGGGTAAACTTGAGAAGAAGGGTGTTGATTTAATTATTATGGACAACCCTGATTTAGACACCACAACTTCAACTGGAAAAATGATGTTCACCATTCTAGGCGCTGTAGCTCAGTTTGAGACTGACTTAAGAAAGGAAAGGCAATTAGCAGGAATTGAAATTGCTAAGGCTAAGGGGGTTTATAAGGGACGTAAGCCGCTGTCAGAGGAGAAGATTATAGCTGTGAATGAGTTAGTTGAATCTGGTAAAAGTGTTACTCAGGCATGCAAAAAAGTTGGTATAGGTAAGGCGAGCTACTATAGACATATCAAAGCAGCTTAACTGCGACCAATGATTATGGGGCTGACTATCTGTCATAAAGCCCCTACCTTTTCAGAGATCTACCTATAAACAATTAATTCATTATAAATCAATAGGTTGGATATTTTTATTTTATAAAAAGTTTTCCAAAAACTCTGATGTAATGGGTTAAGTCTCGACACATCAACTTTATAAATTTGAAAACCAAACCAAGAACCTGAACAGACCCCCCATGATATTTCTACCTAAGAATTAGTAAGGAACTCAAACAGCAGCTACCCCGAATTTTGGGGAAAATTAATTTTACAGACTTCGACGATCAAATAATGTACAACTAGATCCTGTGTGACATTCTAAGAGGCGTTTAGTTGACCTGATCCAGTTGTATACCTAAACCCTTTCAAGCGCTTGTGGGGGGGATCTTAAAATAGGTACTACTAATTATTCGAATGGTGAGAATAACCTGTCATCAAATACGATACCCGAGAATCCCAATGACTCAATTTGCTCTTTCGCTCTTCCTGTACAATAAACATCTTGGCAAGATTGAAAAGGTGCTTTGAAGAATAATTTGTCTCCAATAGATTCTTCTAAAAAAACAATTCTACTTTCTTGAATACTGCTTTTAGACTCGTCAACGTCAACAGTTGTGAGACAATTGAAAATATAATGAGGATTCTCTTCATCTTCTATTTGTATTGGTAAAAACTCGCCATAAGGTGACATTAAATCACTTAAGTAGCGATGAGCTTTTGGTGACAATAATAGTGTGGCATTTAACCACTTGGTGATATCTGGGATTAAATTCTCTCTTCCTTCAATCTTACTCCAACCAGTCTTCTTCAATACCCAAAACTCACTCAAAGCAATATTGTTATAGCTAAAGTGGACTGCGTCAGCCGGAGTATATTTAGGGGGAAAAATATCAAGAATATCGGTTACCAATAAATCTAACTCTTGATACTTAAATCCATCTTCTCTTATCGCGTAAATTTCCATTACTTCTTTCTAGCTTCCGGAGGTAAGTTGTTGTCTTGGAGCATTTTACCAATTAAATTGAGTTCCATCCTAATTGTACTTTCAGTACGCATCAATACTAGTCTGCGATTTATAAACCGTTCATAACCCTCTGTATGATACTCCTTGTGGCCCAAAGAATCTGGCATGTGCCAATGAGGTGTGTATCGTTTCTTTTCAGGCAAATAGACTCCATTATCAGGATCATTAATTCCTATATAATTTATATGTAGATGTACCCTTGTGAAGTAGTTCACCCTAAGCCTTCCTTTACCGGGCACAATATGATGCGCGGTACAGTTATCATCAGGCTTTGGTACTCCAGCTGCTCTCATGAATCGTTCTAGCATTTCAGTGGGGTGGTGTTTTTCATTCTCTAAGGTATTGATGTCAGCTTTACGGACGTTATCGCGATACTGGTCTAATTGTGATTGTAAATCAGCCATAGTAAAAGCATTCATTCGTTGAGCTTCTAATCCAGCTTTAATGCTTTCAAATTCTTTCTTTCGCTTTTCCCTAACATCTTCTGGAGCGTTTTCTAACCTATTTCTTGCATCAAAGTATCGCTCAGCCTGTTTGGTGTATGCATCAATTGCCCTATCGAGGGGGGTCATCTCTGCGTAGTGTTGTTTAACCCTTACACCATTAACGAATTCTTCTGCCATGTCCCTGTGTTCCTTTTTAGAAAATCCACACGAATTGTAATGTTTACAGACCGATTTAATTGGGGACCAGTTGGCAATTAGAAGAGCGTGTAAACACTAATAGCAACATCATCTCTAATTAGTGATGAGGGATAAAATGTATTGTACTGGTGATATCAATCATCTCTACGAAACTTCTAAGAATTTTATAAATTACTTGATCGTGTTGTACTTGGAATCCCGTTGGACAGAGAATCACACTACAAAAACAATCCATCATTTCAGATTAATATAGAGAGACCTTTAAAGAACATTTTAAACAAGATGATTTATTTTATTATATAAAATCATCTCCCCCTTAAGGACCCTAAGAGTTTCTGTTTAATATTGAGCAGGTATTATCAAATATACCCTTACATACTTTTAAAGATTCCCTGAGTTATTTGATAGCATTTGCTCCGAACCAAATCAGATTTTTAAGTACCTTTAACATTAGATTATTCATAAGAATAGTGATTAAAGCGAAGCTTCGCTTTTTGCAAAGTAGCTATACTGCTAGAATCACAACTAAAAAATTTTTAACCGGTTTCAACCTTACCACTTGATAGCAGTGTATAAGTGTATTTCGTACTAGATAATTTTCTCGCTCGTCCGCTCAATTTATTGCTTCCGCCTTAACTCGCTTCAAAGTACTCTCACAGACTAGCAGAGAATGGTTGTCTCACCTAAACGCATTGCATCGGCTTAGACCATTACACATGCCTTTGCTAGAATTTACTGTATACCTTTTCAGTCACTTTGCAGGACTCTACCTCAACACTCATAAAAAGAATCTACTCTATTTAGAGTATCTTCTTTAGGCTGCGATACCCGTGGAAGGTTATCATTGTTACCCGTTGAAGGTTATCACTGATACCCGCGGAAGGTTATCGCTGTTACCCGTTGAAGGTTATCACTGATACCCGTGGAAGGTTATCGACCTATATACTTCTGTATGTTCAGCTCCTAAAAAATAATTTAAGATTATTTTCTTATAAATTACAATGAGTTACCTAATTCTTGAAAGTTTCTACCACATTTTTTTCAGTATCCAGCCACATAAGTGACACCTCACAAAAAACCAGTGTTACCATTTATACAAGTAGAGAAAAAACACATTTATTAGTATTTAAAGGGGAACTCCATGACTACCAGAAGTACATCCACAGATAGCGAATTAATCCGGTTTCAAATTCTCATGACTGAACGAACTATTAGCAGAAATAAAGAATTGCGAAAAGAACTAGGTTTGAGCCATGAACGATTTATGAAGTTTGCTAACTTACTTGTTGAAGAAAATAAAAATCGTTTGCTCTAGGGGTAGTACATGTCTAGGGGGAAAAAAGACGAAACAGTGGTAAAGCCATCTTGGGGTGAGCCGGAAGAAAAGATTAATGCCTTTAATCTATCTAAGTGGATTGGTTCAGGCGTTGGCTTACAAGGTCTACCCAAAGACTACAGATTAGTTTTAAGATTTCTGAGTGACAACTACAACAGTTCAACAACAGCAGACGCGCGAAGAGGATTGCTTACCAATGTTACTAACACAGACATTCAATTTGCTACTGGTTTAGACATTAAAACAGTGGCACCAATTATGGATAGATTGGATGAATTTGGTTACATATTTAGGACTCGTACAAATAACCGACAACCATGGACTGTTTGGTTAAATGTAAGAAACCTAGTTAAGGTTATGGACGGTAGAGCAACAGCACCAACTATTGAGAAACGTGGTAGTGGTAACGGTAAGCGAAAAGGACCAGTTAAGCGGTCTGAGAAAGCTCCTGCGAAGGTTGAGCCTGTGGTTGTAGACGAGCCAGCAAAACAAGTGGCTACTAAAGCGGAACTTGAACTAACACCCGATCAGAAAGCAACGCAAAACTATGTGATTAAAATGCGTCGTGTTAATGCTCTTAAAAGGGCAAAGCAAGTGGCAGAAGCAAAAAAAGCATTGGCAAATGGTGATGCGACGACTATGCACCAATACATCATCAAAGAAGCTGAAAAAGCAGCTGGAGAGTTAAAACTCGCCCAAGACGCTGTAAAAAATGGTACTGCAACGAATCAGCAAAAAGACCTTGTAGATTCCGCTATCTTCGTTGAGAAAGAGTTAAGTAAAGTAGCAGTCTAGCAACTACGACGAACTAACCACAAAGTACTTCCAAAAGCCAATTTTAGACTTAATCAAGTCCAACTTGAGGGTTGCGCATGTCTATTAAATATCAAAACTCAAACCAAATTTAAGAGGAGTAATTTACTATGAACAATTCATCTGAACGAGAACTACCCCAAGGTGTTAGCCATATACCTGATAGCAAAAGAAATCCCTTTAGGGCTCAAATTTCTATCAACAATAAAGTTCGATACCTTGGATCATATAGGAGTCCAGAATTAGCTGCGGATGCCTACAACAAAGTTAAAAAGGCTCGCGATGCAGCTAATAGCAAACCTAACATAGATTATGTAGAAAGAGCCTTGCAGCTGATAAAAGCTACTGCATCAACACAGCAAGCTAAGTCCTCTACTACTGGTGTGTGCAATGCTTGATTATTCTTTTACAGTTACCTTAGCAGAGCTGATACGAGGCGTGGGTATAATTGTCGCTTTGGTTGCAACAGCAAATCTAATTAAAGACCAATTTAAATCAGATGAAATACAGGTGCCTCAGTAGTGCTGAGGTCTTCTACTTCGTGATACTGGCGCATCTAAAAGACTGGCCCGACGGACCAATCTAGGACGCCAATCATCAACTACAGCAAAAGCAGCTCGACAGTGCAGAAGATAACAACCTTGTAGGTAATCGCCACCATTAATATCTACCCATTTCATAGAGTAGTTGGGCTCTACCTTAGCATAAGCAGAAACCTCCAGTCTGACTGGTTTTGCAAGCCCTTGGTGTTGTAGATGTTTAGCAGAACCTAGTTCAATAAATCCGAGCCATTTAACAAACTCTATATCATTTTGACGAGTATATACTCCAATGATTTCATGGCTATTTGCTTTCAGGACTTTGTAGGTGTGATTGTGTACGTATCGTATCTCTAGCATAGATACCAATACTAGTTAAATAAGTAGTGTTTTTCAATCGGCTTTTATGATTTCACTTTCGCCGATTGGAGTTAATGTAGCAGGGGAATCCACTGGTGTAACTTTCCAGTCAAACTTAATCGTCGACTGAAGTAGGTCTTCGAATGCCTTTGTATTAGTGAATTCATGGTCTAACCACATCTCAAAATCATCCGGTTGAAGCATTAACGGGATTGATTTTTTATGAATGTGCATGAACTTATCATGGGATGGTAGAGTGATACTAGCTGTGACGGGTACTGCTTCACCTTCAATGCTTTTGAAGTCATATAGACCCCCCATTGCAATTGCTGAGCCGTCAGCTGATTCGATGTTAAAGCAGGTCTTATTACCATTCCACATTGACCACTCGTGAAATCCACTGATGGGGATTATTGAGCGTTTGTTCTTGAACAGTGGCTTCCAGAGCCTACTAGTACGAAGATTTCGAGAAGCAGCGTTAAAGGTGCTTAGGGGCCTACCTTGAGCATTTTTAATTTGTCGATAGTTACCAGTATTTGGGTTGTGTTCGATAAGTACAGACCAGAAACCATCAATTAAATGACGTCCATTTTGGTCTTGATAAACGAACTCCATAGCTGACAATGGGGCTACATTCAATCGATCTTGCGGATAAAGAGGCATCCCTAAACTTTTCATCAGTTCTCGCACGTACAGATTGTCAGTTACGTTGTATCTTCCACACATAAACCAGTCAGTAAATTATTGAGCATCACCAAATGATAGACTAGAATCTCTAAAAAGTGATATCTATTGTGGTTAAATCAATGGCAAAGGAAAAAGGTTTTTATCAAGTAAAGTTCGTTGATTGTGATGAACCATTCAGCATCCTCTATTTTGATGGTCAACGATTCTGGAGCTACGGAGACGATGATACTGTTGAACTAGGTGCTATTGAACAAATCAGCAGCCAACCAATGCAGTTAAATCAAGGCGTGGGTTGGTCAGATACTAACCAATGGTTAGATGATGCTGAGTATTAATGGATACCTTCATGATTTATGAAATAACGCAAAGACAAGGTCTCTCAATGCATGCTTCACTAAAAACCAACGATCACGAGCTGTAAACTTAAATCGGACAGATAAGTTCTTTTCATTTTCAACGATAATATGGAATCTCTTTACGAGTTCCATGTTCAAAAACTGAATTACGATATCGAACTCTTTGTATTCATCAGTATAGGTTTTGCAGTTTTCAGTTTTTTCTGCATTCAAATCAAATAAGTTGTGGACAAAGTATTCCTTATTGCTTGAATTATTTGTCTTGTCTTTGATTGTAGTGAAGAGCACTAAAGTGGCGCTTCTTCCAACTTCTATGACCGTTTCTTTCGACAACTCTGTTGTACCTGATTGTTGCCAGAAAACCGGTCCCACTGCTTTTCCTTTCTCTCTATCAAATAAATAAACATTGCTTATTTTTGCATCATGTCTCATTCCACCTAGTAAAAACTTTGATGGTAAGTTTCTAAATGTAACGTGTAATTGTGATACATTTTTATCGCCAATAGTTCTTGAACTCCTACCAGAACCTGAATTTACAATTTTGGGTTTTGATGTACGTATTCCCAAGTAGTAGAAAAATATTGCGACAATTGCATTAATCGTGAGCGGTTCAATGAATCTTGATAAATCTGGTAAGAAACTGAAAAAGTCTGGTTTTATCATAAGAATTAAAATTTATAATAAGTTTTATCACTAAAGATATAACTTATTAATCAAGGATTTACAATCACAAACTACATATTCTGAGTTCAATATAAGCTTAATCTCACAAGGAGTTAAGAAAGCGACTATTTCTGGTTAAATAATCAGCTGATATCCTCCACAAGTTCTAACAAACGATGGACAAAGGAGAGAGAATGGAACCACTAAAGCGACGAGTACGTGGCTTGATTACAAGAGAATGCGTATCAAAAGGAATGAACTACCGCTGTGTTCAATTGGGTATTGAGCGTGGTGAATACTTATTGGATAAAGGTCTATCGATACCAAGCAGTGTCAGAGGAGGGGTCGCGGTGGCGGCCTGCCAGCAACGCTTAGCAAACTTCGTAGTAGTAATTAGGAGTGTTAGTGCTGGAGATGGCTAATTCCTGATTAAAGAAATAAAACTGGTTAATAGAAAACTTTCCAAAGTGATACACATAGGTGGTACACTCCTGCCTCAAATTGAAGATTTACTAAGCTGTCACAGCCAAATCTGACTGACTGTATACAATACCGCATTCAAATTATGGTGGTCCTATTGGTCCTCTCGCAACGATAGGTTGTGAACTCCGCCAGGCCCGGAAGGGAGCAACGGTAGCAATTGACTCGTGTGCCGGGATGTGGCTGATAGGATCGCCTCCATCCTTTCTTATATTCTACTTCTTGTATTATCTGTTTATTCTTCCAATGACTTTCAGATTAATTGAAGTCTCGTAGCCAATTACACCAAAATTTAAATAATTTTGTGACAGCAGCTTTGCTTCGCTTATAATGCACATTATCCGATGAACAGATGTTGAGAGTTTTAATGAGCTATCATGTGTTAGCCCGAAAGTGGCGTCCTGCTAACTTCAATGAATTAGTGGGTCAGCGACAAACATCGCAAGCACTGATTAACGCTCTTGAAAGCCAAAGGCTTCATCACGCGTATCTATTTACCGGGACTCGCGGGGTTGGTAAAACAACAATAGCGAGAATATTGGCTAAAAGTCTAAATTGCGAGAAAGGAATTACCTCGCAGCCTTGCGGTGAGTGTTCGAGTTGTGTAGAAATTTCTCAGGGCAATTTTGTTGATTTACTAGAAATTGACGCGGCATCCAAAACCAAAGTCGAAGACACTCGCGAGTTATTAGATAACGTCCAATACCGACCTACCCGTGGTCGTTATAAAGTTTACCTGATTGACGAAGTTCATATGCTAAGCGGGCACAGTTTTAACGCGTTGCTAAAGACACTTGAAGAGCCTCCGCCTCACGTTATTTTTCTTTTAGCGACCACAGATCCTCAGAAGATGCCGGTGACAGTTTTGTCACGTTGTTTACAATTCCATCTGCGCCGAATGGAGGAGCCGGAAATTGTGAATCATCTGAGCATGATATTAAAATCAGAAGACATTCGCTTTGAAGAAGGTGCGCTTGAGCCTATCGCTAAAGGGGCTGACGGAAGCATGCGAGATGCGCTTAGCTTATTAGATCAGGCGATCGCATTTTGTGGCGAGCAACTTGATAAAAAAACCGTGCTGGATATGCTCGGAACGATTGATCGTGCCTATGCCGTTAAATTGTTGAACGCGATAAAGTCGAATGATGTCACCGCTTTGATGGCGGCCATCGACGAAATTTCTGAGTATGCACCTGACTATGATGAATTATTGGCTGACTGGTTATCATTACTCCATCAGATTGCAGTGGTCCAGGCGACGGGGGTCTCTGACGACTCCCAAATAAATGCGATGGCTCAGGAAGTAACGCCGGCAGATTTGCAGTTATTTTATCAATTGTCATTACATGCTCGTAGAGATTTGCCTTTCGCGTCACATCCACGTCAGGGGTTTGAAATGGCGATGTTGCGAATTCTGGCTTTTAAACCGCAGACAAAACCAACCCTGCCTGGAGATAATAAAAAAAAAATTAATCAAACTGAGTTGAGTTCATCGCCAAATACAGTGAGAAAAGTTGAGCGGCCACAACCACAACAACCCTCTGTTGACAGACCTACTGTAGCGAGTGTGGAAAACAATGGGATTGATCAGCATGCAATTTCGAATAACCTTCAGCCATCAACTGAGGCTGGCAAAAACTCATTTGAATCGAACAATGAATCTGTCGCTAGAAAAATTTGGCAGCAAACTGAAGCTGATTCTGGCGTAGCTGAAAAAGAAGGAGAGTCATCACCTCCGTTACGTGTCATTGTTAACAATACCAGCAACACTGCCGATATTAGTAATAATGACCTCGGTAATGTTGGCGATAAAAATACGCTCAATGGCCGCTCGGAAGATTTATCGAGTAATAAAAATAAAGTATCTAATGAAGCTTCTAACACCGATATTTCTCAAGCCGGTGTTGTTCAATCTATTGATTCAGGTTCATTATCTAATCAGCTTTTAGAAGCCTCTGGCGAACCTCCTGGTCATCAGCCGAAAAGTGAGTTGGAAAAGCCTGAAACCATGGCGGAGCGAGCTGCGAGAAAAAATCTTGAATGGCTTTCGTTAGAAAAAGTTAATGCAGCTAACTGGTATAATGTAGTAGAAGCATTGACGCTGGAAGGGAATGGATTACAAGTATTGCTTAACTCGATCGCTGAGAACCAACAAGGTAAACTTGTTGTCAATTATCTTAGTAAGATGGAACCATTATTAACGAGCAATGCACTTAAGTTGATTCAAGCACAATTGAAAGAATATTTTGCTAACCAACAACTGATTATTGAATTAAATACGGTCAGCGAAACGAGTGAAAATCCGAGAGAACGGCAAACTCGACTACGTGAACTTGCGATTGATGAAGCTCAACAAAAGTTGTTATCTGATCCACAAATTAGTTATTTGATGGATACTCTCGGTGCGACGCTTCCGAGAGAGTCTATTTCACTAAAAAGCTAGGACGATAAGAAACCATTTACTTTTCGGTTTTTAGTGCGTAAGAAAATGATGGAACAATAAAAAATAATAAAAGCTAGAAAGAACAATTAAAATACAGTTTTAACATTGCTACATATATTTAAGTGTTTAAACAGTTTAACGACATAGTATTAATTAGAGGTAGATATGAATAATCTTGGCGGCTTAATGAAACAAGCCCAACAAATGCAGGAAAAAATGCAAAAAGCGCAAGAAGATGTCGCTAGTCTTGAAGTGGTCGGCGAGTCAGGTGCTGGTTTGGTCAAAGTATCTATGACCGGTCGACACGATGTGACTAAGATCGAAATCGATGATGGGTTATTATCTGATGAAAAAGAAATTTTGGAAGATCTGATTGCGGCGGCGGTCAATGATGCGGTAAGAAAGGTAGAGGCCGAAAGTAAAGAAAAAATGGCGTCAGTCACATCGGGAATGTCATTACCTCCTGGTTTTAAAATGCCTTTTTAGTTTGGATTAAAAATTAATGAGTGCAAAACCTTTACTTCACCAGCTCGTTGAATCATTACAGTGTTTACCTGGAGTTGGAAAAAAGTCAGCTCAACGTATGGCTTATCAACTTCTTGAACGTAATCGAAACGGTGCTTTGCGTTTGGCCGATGTGTTACAAGAGTCGATGCGAAGCATCGGCAATTGTGAAATGTGTCGTGATTATACTGAAACGAGGTTGTGCACCATTTGTTCTAATGAGAAACGTGACGCGCAAATGTTGTGTATTGTTGAGTCTCCGGCGGATATTGCAGCGATTGAATCAACCGCTGGTTACTCTGGACGTTATTTCGTTTTGATGGGGAACTTATCGCCTTTAGATGGTATTGGACCTGACGAAATTGGTTTGACATCGCTGGCGCGGCTTGTTTCTGAACAACAATGCCAGGAAGTTATTATTGCGACCTCTGCGACGGTAGAAGGGGAGGCGACCGCTCATTATATTAAAGCGATGCTCACTAATATTGATCGCGTAGAAGGGAGTGAACCAATCAGAGTCACTCGTTTGGCGCAAGGTGTTCCAATTGGTGGAGAGCTCGGTTATATTGACCAATCAACACTGTCGCTGTCACTGGCCAATCGACAAGATATTTAATTACTAAACATTTAGATAGTAAACATTTAAGTGCTAAACAGAAGCGCTATTGCCAAAAAACTAGTGACTTTACTCCTCGAATTGGACTCTGTAAATAAATCTGCGCTTCCGCTAATTACTCAGTTCGCCTCGTAAATTTAACTGCATTTTTTGTTTTATCTGTTCGACAGTGCAATTACTACTAAGTAAGTAACTTAACTTCGTTAATGTGGCTTCAGGGGTCATATCGTAGCCACTAACAATACCGATGTCTAAGAGTCTATGGCCGGTTTCGTAGCCTTTCATATCGACTGCACCTTTATAACATTGGGTACAGTTAACAATAACGACACCGTTATCGGAGGCCTGTTTTAGTAAACGCAATAATTCTCCGTCGCTACAGGGCGCATTACCCATCCCGTAAGTCATCAGAACCAATCCTTTGATCGAAGTTGAAAGCACACTTTCAAGCAGCTCCGCAGGGAAACCAGGAAACAACGATAAAATAACGACTTTAGGTGGAATTATTTTCTGGATTTTAAGCTTTTGCGCTGGTTCGGTTAACAGTAGCTCGTCACGCACGGTTATTTTTGTGCCCACCTCAGCAATTGCCGGAAAGTTCGGTGATTGAAAAGCGTGGAAACCACTCGCATCTAATTTTCGTGAACGATTACCGCGGTAAAGTCGATTGTGAAAGTAGAGACCTACTTCAGGAATGTCGTAGTTACCAGCTAAAATAAGCGAAGTAATTAAGTTGTCTCTGGCGTCAGTTCGCATTTGTGACCAGGGGATTTGCGAGCCAGTGACGATGACGGGTTTTGACAAGTCTTCCAGCATAAATGAAAGTGCTGAAGCGGTATAGGCCATAGTGTCGGTTCCGTGAAGTACCACAAAACCATCAAACTCATCGAAACGTGATTTAATGTCTTGAGAGATCCTGTACCAGTCCTCAGGTGTAATATTGGAGGAATCTATCAAGTTATCATATTCGTGCACTTCGATATTCGGCATATCAGGTGAGTCGAACTCCGGCAGTGATGAAATTTGTTCTGAAAAATAACCTGATTCAGGAACAAAGCCTTTATCACTGGGTTTCATACCGATTGTTCCGCCAGTGTAGGCGACATACACTTTCTTATTATTCATAACTTCTGCTGATTATCCGCGGTTTGTGTTGGAGTTCTGTATTCGAGTTTTGCGTTCGAGATCTGAAATCTAATACTTCTAAAGAAGGCTAAGCATAATCTAAAGCGAATTTGAAAACAAAAAAAAGCGGTGTAAACACCGCTTTTTTATCAATATTTTTGATGGTTATTGAAAGCTACAGAAGCAATTGGCATAGGCATGTTTTGGATCATTCCAAATATCAAGCTCTCTTAAAGAAGCATTAATCTGCTCAAGCATTTTGCTTTTCAACCCTGGCTGTTTCGGCGCGTTAACATAACCGGCGAGCTGTTCTTTGGCGTCGCCGTTGCCAAAAAGCTCAGTCAACAAACGCTCTTGTTCGGAAAGTTTTCTTTTAACGTACCAGGTATCATATTTTTCAATACCAGCGAGCGCGGCAGCTGACTTAACGGCATCATTAAGTGATCCAAGTTGGTCAACCAAACCAAGCTTATGGGCCTGAGCGCCCGACCAGACTCGCCCTTGTGCGACGGCATCGACTTGATCACGACTCATGCCACGGCCTTCGCCAACGATTTGCAGAAACTTCTCGTAGCCTGCGTCAATGCCGGTTTGAATGATATCTGCAACATCCTGGCTCAGTGGTAACCCGGTATCGACAGGGTTCGAGTACTTGGTTGTACCTACGCCGTCGCGGAAGATTCCATATTTGTTAAGTGGCTTCTCAAAGGTCGGAAGCATACCGAAAATGCCAATTGACCCTGTAATTGTGGAAGGACGAGCCCAAATTTCATCGGCAGTAGCTGAAATCCAGTAACCGCCGGAAGCTGCAACATCCCCCATGGAAGCAACCACTTTTATTCCATCTTGCTGGGCTTTTACCAACTCTTCACGAATGATTTCTGAAGCAAAAGCGCTACCGCCGCCACTGTCTACCCGTAATACAATCGCTTTAACCTTGTCGTTTAAACGCGCTTTTCGGATTAAATTAGAAACAGTATCGCCACCAATACTGCCTTCTTTTTGGTTACCGTTAACAATGGTACCTTTCGCAATAATGACGGCAACCTTATCAGTTCTGGGATTGACATATGGGAAAGGTCCACGGATGGCCTTTAAGTAGGATTTATGAGAAATTTGTTTAAAACTTCTTAAGTCATCGTCTTTGCCGACCAGATCAATCATATAATCTCGAAATTCGATTCGGCTCATCAATTTGTCGACAAACCCTTTTTCCAGGGCCAATTTCGCAGAGTCGCCTTTGTAAGTACTAAGTGATTCTTTGTAATCATTGATATAAGCGGATATGTCATCAACCTCTAAAGAGCGGTGAGTGGCAATATTTTGAGTAAAGTCGCCCCATAAATCGCCTAACCAGGCTTTATTCGCTTCTTTCGCTTCCTCTGACATATTGTCTCGAATATAAGGTTCTACGGCTGATTTATAAGTACCTACTTTAAATACGTGGACATTGACGCCAACTAAATCCAATAACGACTTGAAATAGGTGCCAATACGAGAAAAGCCAGTCAGGAATACGCCGCCCTGATGTCCCATATAAACTTCGTCCGCTAGTGAAGCAAAGTAATATTGCCCCTGTGTGTAGTTATCGTCATAGGCAATGACTTTTTTACCGCTTTCTTTAAAGTCTTTGATTGCTACTGCCAAATCTTGCAGTTTTGTAACACCACTTCCCCAAAGGTATCGTGTCGAAATCACGAGCGTGGTAATTCGATTGTCATCCTTAGCATTTTCAATCGCGTCAATTAAGTCATAAAGTGAAGTTTCCGGTGGCTCTTCTCTGCCGGTCGCTTCCTGAGTTGCGACTTCGATGGGATCGCGGTAGGTTAGTTGTTCAACAATATATCCCTGAGGTTGCAGTACCAGTGCCACCCCTTTTTCAACGGAGGGCTTGTCGCCGGTACTGGCGATCATTGCGATCATCCAGAACAACAGTAGAAAAAATACCAGGTTCAAAATAATTTTACGGGTTAGATCCAGCCCGTACCACAAATTCTTAATCAGCTTAGTCATCGTATTCCTTAATAGTAAATTCAATAGATTTAAGCACTTACGCCGCACCGTATATATTTTAAACTAAGCTACTCTCAAGTGTTAGTACAAATCACCAATAATAGACCATGAGCGCCGGTGTAGTGTATATCCTATTGAAATATAAGGTTTTATTTAGTTTTTTAAAGTGTTAACAGATTTTTCTTGGCGATGTTTTCACTCAGAATGGTTTAATGTCACTCTAAGGATTCCATCAACTGGTCTAATCTGTTATAAATAAGGCCCAATTCGAGCCAATGTTAAGTGGAAAGTACTCAATGTCAGAAAACCAACATTATAAAGCACTCTTTGAGCCGTTAGAGATACATCAGCATACATTGCCTAATCGGGTGATTATGGGGTCCATGCATACGGGGCTTGAAGAAATGCGTGGTGGTTTTGACAAATTGGCCCAATATTACAAAGAAAGAGCCGAGGGTGGTGTTGGCTTAATTGTGACCGGAGGAATTGCCCCAAATCTTGCAGGCCGCGTTTCGCCGTTAGGTAGTCAGCTGAGCTTTTTCTGGCAAGTCGCTAAACATCGAAAAATTACCGATGCCGTTCACTCTGTCGGTGGAAAAATAGCGATGCAAATTCTTCATACAGGGCGTTACGCTTATCACCCGTTTTCGGTGGCACCTTCGGCGATTAAAGCGCCAATCACTCCTTTTAAACCAAAAGCGCTCAGTGAAAGAGGTATTCAAAAAACGATTCGTGATTTTGTTAATTGTGCAAAAAAAGCACAACAAGCTGGTTACGATGGTGTTGAAGTAATGGGGTCTGAAGGTTATCTAATTAATCAGTTTATCGTGAGTAAAACCAACAAACGAAATGATCGCTGGGGCGGTAGTTTTGAAAATAGAATTCGGCTGGCGATAGAAATTGTAAAAAGTATTCGGCGTGAGACTGGTGATAATTTTATCATTATTTTCCGTTTATCAATGTTAGATTTAGTCGAGAAGGGAAGCAATTGGGAAGAGGTCGTCAAACTGGGTCAGGCAATTGAAGAAGCAGGTGCGTCAATCATTAATACCGGCATTGGCTGGCATGAAGCGCGGGTACCAACGATCGCCACTTCAGTGCCAAGGGCTAACTTTGTCTGGGTGACTGAAAAAATCAAACCGCATATTAAAATTCCGGTAGTTACCACCAATCGAATTAACACACCTGATGTTGCCAATTCAATTATTGAGCAGGGCAAAAGCGACATGGTTTCTATGGCGAGGCCTTTTTTAGCTGATCCTGATTTTATGAAAAAAGCAAAGGCTGGTCAGGCGGAAAAAATTAATACGTGCATCGCTTGTAACCAGGCATGTCTTGATCATATTTTTGAGCATAAACGCGTTACCTGTCTGGTTAATCCACGTGCCTGTTATGAGACCGAGCTCAATTTTGAAAAAGCACAGAATACAAAAAAACTTGCGGTAGTTGGCGCAGGACCTGCAGGATTATCTTTTGCGACTTATGCGGCAGAAAGAGGTCACCAGGTTACTTTGTTTGACGCTGCTGATAAAATCGGCGGGCAACTTAATGTTGCTAATCAAATTCCGGGCAAAGAAGAATTTTATGAAACTATTCGATATTTTAAACAACGAATAGAAGATACTGGTGTAAAACTAGAACTCGAAACTTTTGTGGAAAGTCAGCAACTCGGTAGTGCCGATTTTGATGAAATTGTAATCGCTACAGGAATTGAACCCCGACTGCCACCAATTGATGGTGTAGAGCACGAAAAAGTTCTTAACTATTTAGACGTTTTAAAATTTAAAAAGGATGTTGGTCGTAAAGTCGCTATTGTCGGTGCCG
Source organism: Aliikangiella coralliicola (assembly GCF_007004725.1). Classification (GTDB taxonomy): domain Bacteria; phylum Pseudomonadota; class Gammaproteobacteria; order Enterobacterales; family Kangiellaceae; genus Aliikangiella; species Aliikangiella coralliicola. Next base: position 436,180 of record NZ_ML660164.1, read on the forward strand.
GTGGAATTGGATTTGACGTTGCTGAATATTTGACTCATTCCGGTGATTCTCTCACAGAAAGACCTGGCGCCTGGGCCAATGAATGGAAAGTCGATTTGAACTATGAAAATCGTGGCGGCTTACTCGCAAAAGCGAATATTGAAGAATCTCCCAGAGAGGTTTACCTTTTACAAAGAAAGACTTCTAAACTAGGAGCCGGTCTGGGAAAAACAACGGGCTGGATTCATCGAAGCAGTTTAAAAAATAAAAATGTAAAAACATTGAACGGTGTTGAATATGTCAAAATCAGCGATCAGGGTTTGCATATTAATGTGAAGGACAAGCCTGAGTGTTTGGAAGTAGATAATGTGATTATTTGTGCTGGACAAACACCTTTACGTAAACTTTACGATGAATTGGCTGCGCAATCAAAACCCGTTCATTTAATCGGTGGTGCTGATGTCGCGGCGGAACTTGACGCAAAAAGGGCCATTCGTCAAGGTGCAGAACTCGCCGCAAAAATCTGATTTTTGTGAAATAATTAACAATAAAGGGGCACTTGCCCCTTTTTTAGTTAGCTTTCCGCTAAAAGTAACGCCGTTAATGACAATTTATTTTTAAATATTAATGAGAGAAGTGGATTCCACTGCTATATTTAGATTAGATATTCAGGAAACATCTTAATTGATTTAGGTGTAAATGCATGCTGATCTATAAAGGTTTTATTGGGCAAATTGATTATGACAGTGAAACACATCGACTGGTTGGGGAGGTAGTTAACTCAGTTGACTTGTTAGAATTTGACGGTAATAGTGCCGAAGAAATCAAACTCAATTTTCAGCGATGTGTTGATGAATATTTAGACTTTCAAAAAGAAATGATAGGAGTGAGTCCAACACCTTTTGTTGGTAATTTTACCATCTGCTTGTCGACGGATAAACAGGATAAAGTAATTAAAGCCGCGCAAAGTCAGGGAGAGAGTGTTTCCCACTGGTTGAACCGACGCGTAGATTCTTATTTAAGTAGATACTTCTCAAAAAAAATAGCTTAGTTCAGCTGCGAAACTTCGATAAGTACTCGTTTAATTTGTATCGAGCCGATAATTTTCATTAATAGTAATTCTGTTGGTTATTGGCAGGTTGTTGCTTTTTTGAACAGTTGTTAATTTTTTATTTTGATAAAACCGCTAAAGCCACTTCAAGATCTAATTTATTTTAGTCACGCCAGAGTCGAGAAAGATAATATCAGCGCAAGACAATAAGATTAGTTCTGTTATACTTTTGTTTTTACTCATTGTTCAAAAATTATTCCAGTGTCAGAGTTTGATAAAGTTCAGTTTCGCGAGATAGACGCGGCCCATGAAGGGCAGCGCATTGACAATTATCTCTTTAGTCAATTAAAAGGTGTGCCTAAAAGCCGCGTATATCGTATTCTTCGTAAAGGTGAAGTGCGAGTTAACAAAAAGCGGGTTAAAGCAGAATATAAACTACAAAACGGTGATAGCCTCAGAATTCCGCCAATTAAAGTTGCCGAGAAAACTGCGGATGAAAATATCCACAAATTTGAGCGAGTCAAAGAACTTGAAGCGCAAATCCTTCATGAAACCAATCAATATATTTTACTAAACAAACCATCAGGAATGGCTGTTCACGGTGGCAGCGGATTATCTTTTGGCGTTATTGAGGCGTTAAGAGCGCTGAGGCCGAAAGAAAAATTTTTGGAACTCGTTCATCGACTGGATCGAGACACATCTGGTTGCTTATTGATTGCGAAACGGCGGAGTTACCTGACTCATTTTCATGAATTGCTTCGTACCAAAAAAATGCGCAAAGAATACATCGCGATAGTTTGTGGCGACTGGGACAATCATCAAAACCGTGTAACCGCGCCATTAAAGAAAAATCAGCCAAAATCTGGGGAAAGATATGTGACCGTCGACAATGAAGGTAAAGCTTCTGAAACCGGATTTAAATGTTTGAAAAGGTTTGGCGACTATAGTCTGATAAAAGCTATGCCAATGACTGGAAGAACTCATCAAATTAGAGTCCACGCACAATTTGCAGGTTGTCCTTTATTAGGTGATGATAAATATAGCGAAACGAATGAACATCGTGAGTTATTAGGTTCATTGAAATTGAAAACATTTTTACTGCATGCTCAAAAGTTATCATTCACGACACCAGACTCTGATAAAATAGTCACTTTCGAAGCGCCGCTTTCACAAACTTTTGAGAATACCATTGAGTATTTGAGGCAGAGAAAATAGCAATGAGTGTTTTAAGAAATCGTTATTCCTTTATTATTTTTGACTGGGATGGAACCTTAATGGATTCCACCGGGCGAATTGTGTCTTCGATGCAGTCAACAGCAAAAATAGCAGACTTACCTATTCCTAGTGAAGAGTCAGTAAAGTCAATCATTGGGCTGAGTATGGACGCGGTAATGGATACTATGTTTCCTTCTGCCAATGGTTCTTTAAGAGAAAAACTATTCGAAATTTATCGCCATCAATATGTTGAGGGCGATGATACACCATCTCCATTATTTCAAGGTTCGCTACCGTTATTAAACTGGTTAAAACAAATTAATATTCCTATCGCCGTGGCAACGGGAAAGGCTCGTCATGGGTTAACTCGTGTGCTCAACGAAGTTAATTTAATCGACTTTTTCGATCACACTATTTGTGCTGATGAGGCAGAGTCAAAACCGCACCCGGAAATGGTCGAAAGACTTGTTGTTGACGCGAATAAATCAAAGCAGGAAACGCTGGTCATTGGCGATAGCATTCACGATATGAAAATGGCGAATAATGCTGGTGTCGATGCTGTTGCGGTGACTAGCGGTGCCAACCAGTCTGAACAGTTGAGTGAGCACAACCCCGTATCGATATTGCCCCGAGTGTGTGATCTTCGCCAGTGGTTAGAGCAGTGATAGGCTTTCTTTGTCGCAGCAACGAAAGAATGCTTGTTAAACAAATTATCCTCGCTAATGAGTGAACGTACTAGCGCCGCGATTAAGCTCGTTTTCTCGATAGCGCTAGTTGCTTTGATTACAGTATTTGCAAAAAGCACACTTAAGCAAGTGAGCTTTTTCACTTTTATCTGGTTGCAATTATTATCGGCGAGCATCGCCATGATAATTTATACATTTATTCTCAAAAAAGAAAAATTTCCTAAAAATCTCCCACGACAGGTGTGGCTAATTATTTTGGGCATTGGTGTACTAAACTTTGCCATTGTTCGAACAATATTTATCTATGCTCTTGACGTATTGCCAGTGAACACTCATGCCTACATCATGAACTTTGTCGGCATTGTGACTATGGTTTTGAGTGCCTTGTTGTTGCGTGAAAGGCCAGGCTTTGTTCAGATTGTTGGTGCTGTCATTGCGCTAGTTGGTATTCGTTTTTATTTTTATCAGTTACCAGGCGGAAATGAAATCGAAGGGATTATTTGGCTTTCCATTGCTGTGTTGTGTTTAGCGGCAACTAACATATTAATGAGGCAGTTACATTTACTTGAGACACAATATGTTTCCAATAATATGGTGGCCACTTTATCAATCTGCGTAGGCGCTTTTCCATTAGTCATTTTGGGGGCAATCATTGATTACCCGTTACCTTCAATTGGCGCGAGAGACTGGCTTGTCATTATTCTAAACGGACTAATTGCCATAGGTCTGGTGATGGTTGTTTTTAATCAAGTGATGAAAGTATTAAGGGCGTATGAGGCGAGCATACTAGCGACTAGCGGTGTTATTTTTACTGCAATATTTGCGATGCCGATATTGGGTGATTATTTAGAGCTTCATGAAATAGTTGGTGTGTTATTAATGATTACCGGCATTGCTTTAGTTCAATTTTACAAAAATGTGAAGTGATATTGTTTCACTAAATTTTCGGTTCTATGTCTTAAGTTCAATGTTGAATTTCGCAAGACGAAACCAATCTATGTTGTCTAAATAAGTATTCCTAAAGACTGTCGAGGTAAACGGCTCTTGTCATCTCGGCTGCGCTCGAGATGACGGTTACGAATAGGGAGAGGGAAACTGCCTACAGGTTAGAAATACTTATTTAGATTAAAAGTCGACTAATGGGTTTAAGTTGCACCGATCGAATAACAAACAAAGTTCAATTAGGGGAAGCCCTTCCAGGGAAGTTGGATCGTCGCTCTGAACTTTTTCAAATAAAGTTGCACCTCTAGATTCAATCTTAAAACTGCCTGCGCAATCGTAAGGTTTATCATGCTGAAGATATTCGGTTATTTTTTGTTGATTGAGTGTTTTAAAGTGAACTGAAGTTTTGCTTTCTTTATAGTGACAAACATTCTCAGAAATATTGACTAGAGCGAGCCCTGTCCTAAATAATACTTGTTTACCTGAAAAACTTATTAGCTGTTGTAATGCTTTGTCAAAGTTTCCAGGTTTACCAAGCATTTTACCTTCGAATTCCGCAATTTGATCCGAGCCGATCACCCAACTACTTTCGTGCTCATTAGCAATTATGTTAGCTTTTTCAATACTGAGTCGTTTCACGTAATCTTCAGGTCTTTCTTTGTTTTGCTGACTCTCATCAATTTCCGGCGCTATGGCGCTAAAATTAGTGTTCAGTCTCGATAATAAATTAGCCCGGTACTTCGAACTGGATGCGAGTATTAATTTTTGAGTCATGATTATTTCACTTAATTGTTATCGTTGTTAGCCGCTCAATTTCTCTGGTTCTTTTCCTTTGAAGAACCCTGATTCTGTCTTTGCCAAAGACTTGCGTACATGCCTTGCTTGTCTAGCAGTTCTTGATGGCTGCCAGACTCGACAAGTTGCCCGTCTTCTAAAACCAGAATAACATCGGCGTTGACTATGGTTGATAATCGATGAGCAATCACCAAACTGGTGTAGTGACCGGAAATTTCTTCAATGGCTTCCAAAATAGCAGCCTCTGAATGACTGTCCAGCGAAGAGGTGGCTTCATCAAAAATCATTATCGGCGGTCGCTTTAATAAAGCGCGAGCGATGGCGACTCTTTGTTTTTCGCCGCCGGATAATTTTAATCCTCGCTCTCCAACCAGAGTGTCTGAGCCGTTGGGTAACTGAGAGATAAACTCATCCAGATGCGCCAGATTTATGGCATTTTGAACTTCAGAGTCGTCAGCGTCTGGGTTGCCATAACGAATGTTTTCAAATATAGAGTCGTTGAATAACACTGTGTCTTGAGGAACAATACCAATCGCCTGTCTCAAAGAACCTTGAGTCACATCTTTGATATTTTGGCCACCAATTAAAATTTTACCTTCAGTAGGGTCGTAAAATCTCAGTAGCAAACGGGCTACCGTTGATTTGCCTGCGCCACTACCACCGACAATTGCGACAGTTTGTTTTGACTCTATGGTAAAGTTGAGTCCTTTTAATATTTCTCGATCTGGCTGGTAGCCAAAACGAAGATCGATGAATTCTATTTTATTATTCTCTGAGGTTGAATCATCCAGCTGAAGAGATGCCGCGTTTTGCTGGTCTTCTACCTTGGGTTTCGTGGCCAGTAATCCGAACATCTGCTCAATATTGACCAACGCCGCACGAATTTCTCGATAAACGAAACCAAGGAAATTCAGCGGCATAAAGAGTTGCATCATAAAAGCATTAACCAATACAAAATCGCCGACGGTCATCTGATTGTCAGAAACACGATCTGCCGCCAGATACAATAAAGCTGCAATCGCGGTGCTGATGATAAATGCCTGTCCGCTGTTGAGCGCAAATAAACTGAGCCTGTTTTTTAATTTGGCTTTTTCCCAGGTGCTAAGATCTTTGTCGTAACGGTTAGATTCGTAGTTTTCATTAGTAAAAAATTTCACGGTTTCGTAGTTGAGCAGACTGTCAATTGCCCGGGTGCTACTTGCCGAATCAGCATCGTTTGCTGCACGAATATATTTATTTCGCCAGTTTGTGATGATCACTGAAAAGGTAATATAAACTGCGACCGATAAAAAGGTTAATACACCGAAAATCATTCCATAGTTAGTAAGCAGTATACCGATGACCAATGATATTTCGATGAGCGTCGGCACTATGTTAAACACCATAAAACGCATCAAGAAATTGATGCCATGTGTGCCACGCTCGATATCTCTGGCTAATCCACCGGTGCGGCGATTAAGGTGAAAATTGACATCCAACGCGTGTAAATGCTGAAATACTTTTAAGCTAATGCGGCGAATTGCGCGCTCTGTCACTCGGCTAAAAAGTGTGTCTCTTAACTCACTAAAGACCGAGTTGGCGAAGCGAAGTAGTCCGTAGGCAACTACCAGGGCTGTCGGTGTCAAGACCCACAAAGGTAAAGAGGAGAAAGTCTCGGTATTTGCGGCAATCTTATCTGTCGCGCTCAATGAGTCAACGATTTCCTTTAAAATAAAAGGCAATATAACAGTTGATAATTTTGCCAAAACCAAACAAATTAGCGCCAGAATTATGCGCGATTTAAATTCGCCCAGGTAAGGTAATAGCTGTTTAAGAATTGACCATTTTATGGTGACTTGTTGATCGACGACCTGACCGCTACTTCTCATTGAATTGCGTACCTTGAAAGGTGATTAATTATCTTATGCTAGAATAAGCTCACCGATTAGAAGGTGCAATTAAAAAAGCATTAGTGATAGACAATCGGTACTTAAACAGATATTTTCCAAACTTAACCGTATCACCTGAGTAACCACCATGACCGAACAAGCTCTACATTCTGTTAGAGAAGATTATGATCGATTTATCGATGAAGCCATTGCGACTGAAATTATTTGGGGGCTTAGTCACGAAGACGGATGGGCGAGTTGTGAGTCTCACGATTTTGAAGGGCGATCGGTTATCCCTTTTTGGTCTGATGAGAAAAATGCAGCAGCTGCCTGTTGTGATGACTGGCAGGACTATAAACCTACACCTCTTCGAATGGATGAGTTTATTGATGACTGGTTACACGGTATGCATGAAGATGAAGTGTTAGCAGGCATTAATTGGAATCGAGAATTAGTTGGGGTAGAAATAGAACCGTTAATGCTGATCGAAGATTTATTGGAAGGTGAATGAGCGTTGAGACATTAAAAAACAGGCCATTAAAAACGATCGGCTTGTTAGGTGGTATGAGTTGGGAGAGCACTCAAACCTATTATCGAATAATTAATCAGGAAATTCGGCAGCGTCTCGGCAAGATGCATTCGGCGCAAATTGCTTTATTTAGTGTCGACTTTGAATTGATTGAACAGTGTCAGAGGCAGGGCAATTGGACTGAGGCGGGCAATATACTGGCTGATAGTGCGAAAAAGGTTGAGGCATCCGGGGCTGATTGCTTACTGATTTGTACCAATACCATGCATAAAGTATATCAACAGGTAGAAGAGGCGATTAGTATTCCTTTATTACATATTGCGGATACAACAGGAAAATGCTTAATAGATCAGGGCGTTACCAAGGTGGGGCTGCTCGGAACAGCGTTTACTATGGAACAGGACTTTTACAAACAGCGACTTAGCGAAACATTTAACTTACAAGTTCTTATTCCTGACCAGTTAGACCGACAGCTGGTTCATCGAGTTATTTATGAAGAGTTATGCCTGGGTGTCATTAGTGAGGCTTCAAGGAACCAGTATCGCAATATTATCAATAAGTTAGCTGAACAGGGAGCAGAGGCGATCATATTGGGATGTACCGAAATAGGCTTGTTGATTTCCACTGAAGATGTGGATATCCCAATTTATGACACGACGGAGATCCATGCACTCGCTGCAGTTGATTTTGCCCTGGAGTGACTTTTTAGTTGTAGATGCCTTAATTGAATCGCTGAAACTGGATATATGGGCGATTAAAATCGAATTATTTTGCGTTTTATCAAACATTTGGGTAGAATCGCGCGCCTATGCGTGGTTCCGAAGAAAAAAATCAGCTAAATACTAGCATTCAACCTTACAAACTTGCGACTAAAAATGGCGAGGTAAGGTTTAGTTGGCCGGTTAGTGATTTTCAGCGATTGTGCGAAATGCTGTACTCAGACGCAGGAAAGATCGATATATTGGTTAAAGGCCATAACGATCATCGCCGACGATGTTTACTGGATACCAAAATAGAGGCCGATTTGACCCTGGAATGTCAAACTAGTTTCGAGCCGATAGGCTATAAAATTAATCGCGAAGTAGTCTATTGTGCAGTTGTTTCAGAAGATTATTTCGCAGATGTTGAGGAAGAATTTGAACCGGTGCTGATGGAAGACGGTTGGTTGGACTTAAAACAGGTCATCGAAGATGAACTGATTTTGTCAGTACCTATTGTGGCTAATAAGCCCAGTGAAGAACTTGATCAGAAAATGTCCTTTGGCGAGTTAGATGAAGTCGCCATTGAAATTGAGAAAAAGGCAAGCAATCCGTTTGCCGTATTGAAGAATTTAAAGAAAACTTAAGTTTAGGAGTAATAAAATGGCTGTTCAAAAAAACAAAAAGACCCGTTCAAAGCGTGATATGCGACGTTCGCATGACGCACTGGTCGACAACACATCATCATTGTCAGAAGATGAAACAACCGGTGAAATCCACCGTCGTCATCACATGACTGAAGACGGTTACTATCGCGGTCGCAAAGTCGTTTAAATTTTAAGTATCACTGGTTAAAAGCGTTTAATTTCAAGAAATGCATTAGATTGTCGATTGATATTTAGTTCATTTCAAAGAATTGCTGATAACCGATGTTACTTTCATTAAACATTTGACCCGATTTTGACTCAAGTCATTATCGCAATAGATTGTATGGGGGGCGATTTCGGCCCCTCTGTTACAATTCCTGCCGTAAAAAAGGCGCTTTTGGCGCATCCGAAAGTCAGCTTTCAGTTGTTTGGCGATAGCCAATTAATTAACCAAGAACTTAATCACCACCGCGTTAAATCCCAATCTCAAATACAAATTTTTCAATCGGAAGATGATGTCAAGATGGATGATCCGCCTGCGCTTGCACTGAAAAATAAAAAGAAATCATCCATGCGACTGGCTTTAGAAGCCGTCAGAGACGGGCGTGCCAACGCCTGCGTTAGTGCGGGTAACACCGGGGCACTAATGGGCATTTCGCGTTTTATTTTAAAAATGCTTCCAGGAATTGACCGGCCGGCTATTATTTCAGCGATCCCAACGCTGATTAATGATCATGTATATCTGTTGGACCTGGGCGCTAATGTTGAATGTGATGAGAAACGACTGGCACAGTTTGCCATTATGGGAAATGAACTAGCTAAGTGCCTGGACAATATCGAAGAACCCACTGTTGGACTATTAAACGTTGGTGAAGAAGAAATTAAAGGGCATGAAAAGCTACGCAAAGCGTCTGAGCTGATAGGGTCTTTAGATTCGATGAATTATGCTGGATTTGTCGAAGGAAACAAAATTTTTAGCGGTGATTACCAAGTGGTCGTCACCGATGGCTTTACTGGAAATAATGTTTTGAAAGCGTCGGAAGGGTTGAGCCATTACTTGAGCATTAAAATTAAGAAAGCATTTGAAAGAAATTGGTGGACAAGGTTGTGCGGTTTGTTAGCCAAACCAGTCATTGGCGCATTTAAAGCTGAAATTAATCCGGAAAAATATAACGGTGCCTGTTTAATTGGCCTGCGGGGAATTGTCATTAAAAGCCATGGTAGTGCTAATATTAATGCCACATTTTGCGCCATTGAAGAGGCTGTGCAACAATCTCATGAGAAGTTACCGCAGAAAATTCGCGATCAGCTAGAGCGAGCGAGTGGCAAACTGTCTGATGCTTCGGCATAGGAAAACTTACTCAGCGGAGCTAGTGAAATTCACAGCTGGTTAATGAGTTGTAATCAGAAAAAACAATTTAAAATTTTAACTAAAATTGCACCAGGTGAAATAAATTTGGTGAACAAACGATACCGAATAATAAAACAAATATGAACCGATAGGCTTAGATGTTGGTCATAACGAAAACGGACTTTTGATACCAATTGAGTTTATCAACAGATTGATAACTGAAATGAGTCTTCGATGCCGGATGTGGTGTTTGAATTAAAAATATTTCAGGGTTCGGAATAGAATTTAAGATGGCAAAGTTGGCCGGGTGCTAAAATTGGCAGGTCAACGATAAACCAGATCAATATTAAAAGTGATAAAAAGGAACGAATAATGTCCAAATCTCAAGTTGCATTTGTTTTCCCCGGCCAAGGTTCGCAAGTGGTGGGGATGCTATCCGAGTTCGCAGAAGATGCTATTGTAAAACAGACATTTGAAGAAGCGTCTGACTCGTTAGGTTACGATATGTGGCAGTTAGTTTCGCAAGGTCCAGCAGAAAAGCTGAATGAAACAGAAAAAACTCAACCCGCTTTGCTCACCGCAAGTACAGCCTTATGGCGACTATGGCTGCAAAATAATGAAACTCCTTCAGTAGTCGCCGGACATAGCTTGGGTGAGTACTCCGCGTTAGTTGCGGCAAATGCGCTAGATTTCAGCACTGGCGTTAAATTGGTAGAGCGTCGTGGCGAATTTATGCAACAAGCAGTTCCTTCCGGTACAGGTAAAATGGCTGCAATCATAGGATTGGCAGATGACTTAATTGTGCAAGCTTGTGAAGAAGCAGCTCAAACACAGGTTGTGTCGCCGGTGAATTACAACTCACCTGGCCAGGTCGTTATTGCCGGTAACGCGGATGCCGTTGAAAGAGCGATGGTTCTATGCAAAGAAAAAGGGGCGAAAAGGGCGCTACCACTGCCTGTAAGCGCGCCGTCCCACTGCTCGCTGATGATACCAGCGGCGGAGGCGCTTAGTGAGGTTCTAAGTGAAATAACAATAAAAGCGCCTGAGATTAAGCTAATAAATAATGTTGACGTGGCAGCAGAAGTAGAACAATCGCGTATCAAAGATGCTTTGGTTCGTCAGCTTTATAGCCCGGTTCGTTGGACCGAGACAATTCAACATGTTGCATCTGAAGGTATTGAAATTTTGGTGGAATGTGGGCCAGGAAATGTTCTTAGTGGATTGGCGAAACGTATTGATCGCAGTTTGACAAGTTATCAAATGGGTAAAAAAGGCACATTCGATCAAGTGGTTGGAGCTCTTTGTTAAAATTTTACATTAATATACGCCCCAATATTTTATATTAACCAACATTCAAATTGAGGCATGAATAGTTAATTGCGTTTCGGAACTCGGTATTATGTCGATGTCGAATAGCTTGAGCTAACATGCCGCCTAAATCGTAATTTTGGAGACCAAAATGAGTGAAGCAAGATTAGCACTAATCACCGGTGCTTCTCGTGGCATCGGTAAAGCAATTGCGGAAAACTTGGGAAAATCAGGTTTTATTCTAGCGGGGACTGCGACTTCTCAAGCTGGCGCAGATAATATCACCCAGGCATTTGCAGACGCTGATTTGCAAGGTAAGGGTTTTGTTGTTGATGTCTCAGATCCTGAATCGATTGACCGCTTAATGACTGAATTAAAAGCAGAATTCGGTAAAACACCTGAAGTGTTGGTCAATAATGCCGGCATCACTCGCGATAACTTGCTGATGAGAATGAGTGAAGACGAGTGGGATTCCATCTTAAATACTAATCTAACTTCTGTATTCCGCCTGTCAAAAGTATGCTTAAGAGGCATGATGAAAGCGCGATGGGGCAGAATTATTAATATTGGTTCGGTTGTTGGAACCACCGGCAATCCGGGACAGGCTAATTATTCGGCAGCGAAAGCGGCACTCATTGGTTTTAGTAAATCTCTGGCGAAAGAAATTGGGGCTAGAGGAATCACCGTTAATGTGGTTGCCCCGGGTTTTATCGACACAGATATGACGCAAGCGCTTGATGACGGTCAAAAAGAGAAGTTATCGGCGACAATTCCGCTGAATCGGCTGGGTAAGCCAGAAGAGATCGCATCGGCGGTAGGTTTTTTGGCATCTAACGGGGCTGATTATATTACCGGCGAAACATTACATGTTAATGGCGGTATGCATATGGCTTAACAGCCATCGGCGTAATAAGAAATTGTTATTCACGTGGTGAAGCGAGATTAAACCTTTATTTTTAAGTGATTTTTGTGTTTAATATGGCTTCGCCAAATTCCGGCGTTTTGAGTTTAGATTTTATTGAAATTCGGTTTAGACTTTATTGATATATAGTGGTCTGACCATATGAAAAGGGCAGTTCGCAACTTGCAACTTTCCATAAAATGAATAAACTACACGCCTCAGCGTTTGCTGGATTAATTTTTAGAGGAAAATATATATCATGAGCACTATAGAAGACCGCGTTAAGAAGATCGTTGTCGAACAACTAGGCGTTAATGAAGAACAAGTTACAATGGAAGCGTCTTTTGTTGATGATCTTGGAGCAGACTCACTAGATACCGTTGAGTTGGTCATGCTACTAGAAGAAGAATTTGATACTGAAATCCCCGATGATGAAGCTGAAAAAATCAACACTGTTCAAGCAGCCGTTGATTATATTAAGGCGAACGTGGAAGGCGCGTAATCAGGCTCGCTGATTAGGTTTAATAAAAGCTGCGATAGATATCTCTATCGCAGCTTTTTTTTTGAGTGGTTAATTTTATAAAAAGGTATTAGCTGTAATGAGTAAAACTGCGATGGAAAAATCTGCTATGAAAAACAGAGTCGTAGTCACCGGTTTAGGAATGGTTTCTCCGGTCGGAAATGATGTTGAGACTTCATGGCAAGCTGTACTCGCCGGCCAAAGCGGCGCTGCTCAGATTGACGCTTTCGAGACTGAGGGTTTGGCAACAACCTTTGCTGCCAGCGTTAAAAACTTTGACGTAGAAACCTATATGTCTAAAAAAGAAGCTCGCAAATTTGATAGCTTTATTCAATACGGTATTGCGGCTTCGGTACAGGCTATTCAAGATTCAGAGATCGAAATCACGGATGAAAATGCCCATCGAGTAGGCGTTTGTATCGCGTCTGGTCTGGGCGGAATGCAAACCATCGAAAATAACCACAACCAATTATTACAGCGCGGACCGCGCAGAGTGTCCCCTTTTCTAATTCCTGGCTCGATCATTAATATGGTCGCCGGTCAATTATCGATTATGTATGGTATGAAAGGCCCGAATATATCGATCGTGACCGCCTGTACTACCGGGGTGCACAATATCGGTCATGCGGCGAGAATGATTGCCTACGGTGATGCAGATGTGATGGTCGCCGGTGGCGCTGAAATGGCAACAACCCCACTGGTTATTGCTGGTTTTGCTTCTGCGAAAGCGCTGTCTACGCGTAATGACGCGCCGGAGCTCGCCAGTCGACCGTGGGATCGTGATAGAGATGGTTTTGTATTGGGCGACGGTGCAGGTGTCGTTGTTCTGGAATCACTAGAAAGTGCGACAGCTCGCGGTGCTAATATTTATGCTGAGTTGACTGGTTTTGGTATGAGCGGCGATGCCTATCATATGACTTCTCCGCCCAATAATGGAGAAGGGGCTGCAGCGGCGATGCAAAACGCGTTAAATGATGGGCAGATATCACCTGCTCAAGTCCAGTACATCAATGCTCACGGAACCTCGACTCCGACTGGCGATATTGCTGAAACTGAAGCCGTTAAATCGATTTTTGGTGATGATGCTAAATCTGTAAAGGTCAGCTCAACCAAATCGATGACAGGTCACTTACTTGGCGCTGCAGGAAGCGTTGAAGCAATATTTTCTTTATTGGCATTGCGTGATCAAGTGGCACCGCCAACGATTAATCTGGACAACCCTGATGAGGGCTGTGATCTGAATTACGTTCCACACACTGCGCAAGAAACAGCCATAGACAATGTGCTGTGCAATTCCTTTGGCTTTGGCGGAACCAACGGATCGCTCTTATTTTCTAAATTTGAAAAGTAATGCTCTTTTGGAATTCTACCTATTTGACAATACTGTTAATCCAGATGATTCCGCGTTAAATCTTGAACGCGGTTTTTTATTTGGCGATGGCTTTTTTACCACCGGTTTAATTGTTCAAGGCGATTTTCTTCATCTGAAACTCCATTTGAAAAGGCTAGCGGATAGTGCACATAAGCTCGGTTTTAAGTCTTTTGATTTAGCTAAGTTAAAATCGAGATTAGAGCCGTTGTGTGAGCGCTCTACTAATGCTTGTATTCGTATAACTATTAGTCGACGGCAATCGCAAAGGGGTTATCGCATACCCTCCGAAGAACAAGTTACCGTGGTGATTCAGTTGTCACCCTTACCGGGAATTCCAGATTTTGATTGTGAGCTACTTTTTGCCTCAACGCCAATTTCAGTTAACTCTTTTCTGGCTGGACTCAAACACTTGAACAGGCTTGATAATGTTTTGGCGGCAAGCGAAGTATCTGAGGTTTATCAGGAATCTTTGTTGTGTGATGGAGAAACCGTTATTTGTGGTAGTCGCACCAATCTTTTTATCCACCAGGCTGGCCAGTGGTTCACGCCGACGCTAGATAAAGCCGGTATCCACGGAATCACGCGATTGCGGTTAATAACGGCGCTACGAGCGGCTAATATACCAATCGAAGAAAGAAACCTCGACAAGAAGACAGTCTTAAACTGCGAAGCGGCATTTGTCACCAACAGCCTGTTGGGAATTTGGCCTGTCTGTAAAATTGAGAACAAAGCGCTTGCAACAGATTTAGTCGAACAACTACAATCGCAGCTCAATTTTGTTCGATAAGTTGGCCATGAACCTGAAGAAAATTATTTCAATTCGCTTTTTATTCGGCGCAGTCCTGTTTGCATTGTTTTTAACAACTTACTGGCATTGGTCGGCTTATAAAGCGTTTTTGCAAACGCGGTTAAATTTTGCTCAAGAACAAAACACACTAGTCGTAAAGCCAGGTCATGGAATTAACTGGTTAGCTTATCAATGGCAGCAACAGGGCGTAATCGACAATCAATATTATCTGCGCTTTCTTTGTTGGTTAAATCCTGAATATAAGAATATCAAAGTCGGTGAATATGAATTAGAAGGTAATGAAACGCCAATTAGCCTTATGCAGAAACTCAGTGAAGGGATGGTTATACAGTATCCTTTTACTATTGTTGAGGGAACCACCAGTTTTGACATATTTAAGCAGTTAAATAATACCAGCGAGATCAAAAAAGATTGGCCCAAAGTCGGAAAAGGGAAGCGTACAACAGAAAGCCAGAACGAATTAAGTAGCGCAGAATCAAATCAACAACCATTTGACGAACAGGCATTACTTATCGAATTAAAAATTGAGCATCCAAAATTGGAAGGCTGGTTGTTTCCTGATACTTACCATTACGGTAAAAACACCAGCGCGATGGAACTGCTAAAACGCTCAGTGGCGCGAATGAGAAAGATATTAAAAGAAGAATGGAGTAACCGAGCGCCTGGGTTGCCTTATCAAAACGAGTACGAGGCTTTGATAATGGCGTCAATCATTGAAAAAGAGACTGGAATTGAATCTGAGCGGGAGCAAATCGCCGGCGTGTTTGTGCGGCGCTTGCAGAAAAATATGCGACTTCAAACCGATCCGACAGTAATCTATGGAATCGGCCCCAGCTTTAATGGAGATATTACCTATAAAGATTTGAGGACCAGAACGCCATACAACACATACGTGATTAAAGGATTACCGCCAACTCCCATCGCAATGGCGGGGCAAGCATCCATTCACGCGGCGCTCAACCCGGCAGATGGAGATGCACTTTACTTCGTGGCCACTGGAGACGGCGGTCATAAATTTAGCGCGACACTTGAAGAGCATAATAAGGCCCTTAAAGAATACCTGAGAAAACTACGGCAAAAAAACAACTAGCTAAGGAGGTTTACTGCGCGTGGTTTAACTCGACAGAGCGAAGGGCTTTAACGTAAACTTGCATTTCATATTGAATGAATATTTTTTAGTGAATACTATTTCTTTAGAAAAATTTGGAAAAACGCATCTCAAAATATGACCATCCTACATAATACTGTCCCTGATATAGGGAGCGATGACAAAATCAACGATAAGAAAATCGCGAGTGCCGGAAAATTTATAACCCTTGAAGGAAGTGAGGGAGTCGGTAAGACAACCAGCCTGAAGTTTATCCAGTCATTTATCGAGTCTGCAGGCCATAAAGTTTTGGTGACTCGTGAGCCTGGTGGAACACCTTTAGCGGAAGACCTGAGAGCGACGTTATTGACCAATCGCGTGGAAAAGGTAGAGCCGGATACTGAGTTATTATTAATGTTTGCGGCACGCTGCCAACACGTTAATCAAGTGATTAAACCGGCTTTAGCTAGTGGAACCTGGGTGGTTTGTGACCGTTTCGTGGACGCCAGTTATGCCTATCAGGGAGGTGGAAGAGGGCTTGGTTTTGAGCGTATAAAACAGCTCGAGGATTGGAGTCTTAATGGTTTCGGCCCAGATATGACTATTTTGCTCGATATGTCGGTGGAAGACGGAATGACTCGAACCCGCTCAAGAGGCGCGCCTGACAGGTTTGAGACCGAAAAAATGGCTTTTTATGAAAAAATTCGCAAAGCTTACCTTCAAAGAGCACGGCAAGATTCAGAACGTATTCATATTGTCGATGCTTCCCCCGATATTGAAACTGTGCAGCGTTCTCTTAAGCAGCTTTTACAGCAGACATTGCGAGAGAACTTCCGCGAAACAGCCCATGAAAGTTGTTAACAGATACGATGCTAACCGCAGACTTGCCCTGGTTTAAACATTGTTTCGAGCACATTGAGTCGTCCTATCGGTCCGGTCGGCTGGCGCATGGTATTTTAGTTGCCGCTCCTGATGGTTCGGGCAAGACAATTTTCGCAGAAACTTTAGTTAAAAGTTTATTTTGCCGTGAAAGCCATTCGCAATTAGCATCGCCTTGTAACCAGTGTAAATCCTGTCATTTAATCGACGCTGGTACCCACCCAGATTTTCATTTAGTGGAAAGGTTAGTTGATAATAAAGGGAAACAAAAAAGTTCTATCGGTATTGATCAAATCCGTCAACTCACTGCGAAACTAACAGACCAGGCTCAGCTGGACGGCTGGCGAGTAGCGCTGATTACTTCTGTGTCAGCGATGACTACGGCGTCGTTTAATGCATTACTGAAAACTTTGGAGGAACCGGGTGATAAAACATTACTGATTTTGTTATGTGATAATCTGCAAAAAGTGCCGGCGACAATTCGAAGTCGGTGCCAGATTTTACAACCGGAACTAAAAACCAGTATCAGTAAACCATGGATAATGGAAAAAGCCGGCGAATCTGAAGCTGTCGTTTCCGAAGCCCTGAGAAATTGTTATAACGCGCCTTTGAGTGCGCTAAATTATATTCAACAAGATGGCCATTCGACTCAACAGTCGCTTTATCAAAGCCTTGATCAGGTTTTGCAAAATCAATTAACGCCTTCAGAGTTTCTTCAGTCGGTTCCGGTTTCCGATAATGAAATGTGGGATGCGTTGGGCAATTATTTTTACTCTGCGAGCCTTTTAGCTATGGGCACGAATAAAGAGCAGTTGAATCGAGCAAATTATCAACAGCTCCCAGACAAGCTGATATTCAATCTCTATTCAAAAATAGTCGACTACAAGCGCGCACAGTTTTCTGGCAGTAATTTACAGTCAAAATTACAATTACAGGCTATACTTATACAATGGTTTGAAGCTGGCAGAAAAATAATCAATATATCAAAGGCTTAACAAATTATCTTAATGTCATTTGTCCTAAGGTTGAGGTTGCATTTAGTCGGCGAATAGGATAGTTTCTACTATTCGAATAATCGGGCGTGCATTGTTGGGTTTACGTCAGTTCTGCAAAATAGCCGGGCTGATAAAAAGGATAAAAATTCAACGCGTATTTAAGCTGTTCAAACAATGATTGTCCAAAGCCCGACTTATCATTTCAAATTGCAGAGCGAAATCAATAATCCATGGCAACACCAAGTTCTCCAAAACACGGCATACTACAATTAACGATTAAAGATAAGGGTGCGCTATACGCAGCTTATATGCCGTTTGTTAAAAATGGCGGATTATTTATTCCAACGAATAAACAATGCTCTATTGGCGACGAAGTTTTTATGCTGTTGACTTTAATGGATGAAAAAGAGCGCTTACCCGTGGCTGGTAAAATTATCTGGGTGACGCCAAAAGGTGCTCAAGGTAACAAAGCAAGAGGTATCGGCGTTCAGTTTAGCGAACAGGATAAAGGTGTGACGCGTGGAAAAATTGAAACGCACCTTGCCGGAATTCTCGAATCTGATCGGATTACCCATACCATGTAAAACTGGCCATTTTTCAATTTTATTCTGACCTGTTATTCAAATTTTTTCTTTTCTTAACTCACTATCGAAATCTGATTATTAAAAAATGCTAGTAGATTCCCATTGCCATCTTGATCGAATAGATTTAGCACCCTTTGACGGGCAACTAGAAAACGCTATCAGTGCTGCGAAAGAAGCCGGCGTTGAGCAGTTTTTGTGTGTTGCAATTAACGCTGAGAACCAACCTGAAGTTCTAAAAATAGCCGAAGCTCATGAAGAAATACATGCCTCTGCTGGCATCCATCCGCTTTATACCGAAGGTCAGGAAATTGACTTTGAATATCTCTGCGAACAGGCAAAGCATCCCAAAGTTGTTGCTATAGGTGAAACTGGCCTTGATTATTTTTATGCAGAAGAATCAGCCGAAAAACAGCAAAAGTTATTCCGAACCCACGTGCAGGCTGCCGTTAAGTCTGAATTGCCATTAATTATTCATACCAGAGATGCGAGAAAAGATACGCTGGAAATCCTCAGACACGAAGGCGCGGAAAAGGTCGGCGGCGTATTACATTGCTTTACCGAGTCTCTGGCAATGGCGGAAGAAGCCATGGAAATGGGGTTTTATGTTTCATTTTCGGGGATAGTCACTTTTAAAAATGCCTCGGAATTACGTCAAGTTGCTGCAAAAATTCCGGACGACAGAATATTGGTTGAAACCGATAGCCCTTATCTGACGCCGGTTCCGCATCGAGGTAAACCAAACTCTCCAATGTATGTTTCCGATGTGGCTAAATGCCTGGCTGAGTTGCGCGACGTTCCTTATGAAGCGTTTTGTCGGCAAACCACCAATAATTATCGGCGACTATTTTTCTCCGAGTAGATTAACGATGAGCTGCGCGACATAATTCTGCAGCTCGATAGTTTTGCCCAATTCCTACCTTCACTATAATGGTCATCTTTTGATTATTTTTAAAAGTTATAAAAATATTTAAGCCTGACATGATTTAAGTCATTAAATTATCGGTCTATTTGTTTATAATAAATACTGTACCTGCTGTTAACCTTCTTGGTTATTGTATTTCCATAAACTTCTTATCAACAGATAGAAAGGTGAGGACTATGCAATCAATTAATCGAATTCTGGTGTGTCTTGATCCAGACAGAGAACAACAGCCTGCTTTGCAAAAAGCCATTTACCTGGCAAAAATCTACCAAGCAGAAATAGACCTGTTATTGGTCGTTTATAAACGAAGTTTAGTCAATAATCTTTTTTTTAGCTCGGAACAATTCGAGCTGGCAAAACAAGGGTATGTTCGTTCACAAAAAAAGTGGGTGAATGGGTATTTAAAAGAAGTTGAGAAAGCTGATATCAGTTGTCGTTCTGAAGTGATATGGCATAAACCGCTTTATGAAGCGGTTCTTCAAAAAGCAGAAGAAATGAAAGCTGATTTAGTCATTAAATCGACTCATGAACACCCAACTATCAACAAAGTTTTTTTCACACCAAACGATTGGCAACTACTGAAGTCTTGTCCAGTCCCACTTATTCTTGCTAAGGCAGAAACGAGTTCTCAATACAATAAAGTGCTTTGTGCTATTGACCCAAGTCATGCTCATGGAAAACCCGAAACACTTGACCCTAAGATTTTGCAGACAGGTAAAGACGTTTGTAAGGTGCTCGATAGTGATTGTCATGTGACTCATTGTTATGATCCGATAAGCTTTCAATTGTGGAGTGATATCGGACTAGGAATGGGCGTTGGAATGGGACCAACCGACTTTGCAATGGGCGAAGAAAATTATGATTCTTATCTTCAACAGTTGAAAAAAAATCAGGAAGAAAAGTTTGATAAAACCGTTAGAGAGTTTCAATTTGATAAAGAACAATTACATCTGGTTGAAGGGTATCCAGAAACTTTATTACCGGAACTAGTTAAACAAATGAAAATTGATTTGCTGGTTCTTGGTACGACTTATCATTCTGGTCTAGTTGGAAGTACTGCAGAAAAAATTCTGGATAATATTAATTGTGATGTTTTATCAGTACAGATAGCGAAGAGTTAAAGCTGCAATTAAGAACAATTTGAATGGCGTGAATGGAAAATTTTCTTCTGTATGTTTGCAAGAAAATTTCGATGGAAGTAAAAGTGATTTATTGATTTTTTTATGTGATATTTTTTAATAAGTTTAATTAAAAATATCACTTGAAAAAAATTAATCGACGTAAAAAGTTGCCAATTTGATAAATAACAAACAAAAAAAATCCCAGGCTCTTTCACAGATTACCTGGGGTAGGGGAAGTAGAAGAAGAATGTCAGATCTTCGTAATTCGGTAAATCACTTTAAATTGAGTTCCTGTAATTAAATCTAGTAGAGTTTCTAATAATTGCCAGTTTTTTTGAGATATTTTTAGATTATTTTTTGCTAGATAACAGCAATCGATATAAATAATCTCTATGTGTAATTTTTGTCAGTTATTTTTGATGATAAACATCAAAATCTTGATCCCCGTGTCCTACGACTCCGTCTTTATTCCAGGGTAAATCACGATAAGGACTACTGCCAGGAGCGCCCATAAAAGGATATTTTTTTATATCAAAATAAGGGGAGTAATCGAAGTCGGCGGGAGTATAAAGACGCGTGTTTCTCGGGATGAGTTCAACGCCATCTTTACCTATTCTTCGAAACAAGGGAAGCACTGGATATCTGACGGAATAGAATGCTTCTGCAATCATTGAGGAGCAAACCGCTTTAGTCATTTCATCAGGGTTTCGTGTAAATAAACTTGAGCGCCAACGCCTCGGTAAAATTCGCCAGGGAAAAATAAAACGGGCCAGATCAAACAGTTGGCGAATGTTATAACCAACGCCGAGTTTTTCTATCGCATAATTAATAACATTTTGCGCGTCCTGCGCTGAGAGTGCAGAGGGACGACAAATTCTTAAATTGTCTTTTGCGTATTCTTCTAACGGCGTCACAATCATCCCTTTACCTAAAATTCCTTCAATAAGCAGATGTTGATCGGGTTCCGCCGAATAATGTTGTTGAAGTCTCTGTCGTTGTTCTTCATTCTGAATATCGTGAAGACGGCCAATATATAAAGCCGAATGTGACCAGCGGCTTTGGGTAATAATTCGAATCACGTCAGAGACGCGACTGCGGCCCTCAACTAAAACAACATCTCCAGGTCGAATGCCATAGCTTAATTTCTCAAAGTCGCAAATTGGGAATTTTGCCGGTGGTGTTTCGCGGTTTAGCCAGTTTTCTAATTTATTACGTATGGACATTTTTGTTTGACGAACATTAATAGTTTGGAAGGTAAATTATGTTTTATTTTCAACTAGTTAAATTATAACGATATAAATACTTTAAGCTAGTAATCTTTTTGATGGTAGATTGAGTGCGTAAATCGACTTGAGTGGCAATTATACGATAATCAAATTCTTGCATAAGGGCACAGTTTAGCAATTTTAAAAGTCAAAGCGCCGGGAGTTGTGGTCGGTGGCTTACCTGGTGAGATGAATTCAGATTGACAAGTATCAATAGTTAAGGACATATTAGTCTTTGACACTGGTTAATTAATGAGATTTTGGCTAGACTAGGCGCCACTTTTTAGGCGACAACTATTGATAAACGGCGACGATTATGACTCTTGATATTTGGGACGATTTATTTTTACTCGATCAACAATTGAACGAAGACGAAAGAATGGTACGTGACATGGCCAGAGGCTATGCACAGGAAAAACTCATGCCGAGAGTGCAAGAGGCCAATCGAAATGAAATTTTCGATACTGAAATCATGCGCGAAATGGGCGAACTCGGTTTACTTGGGTCAACCATTAACGGATATGGTTGTGCTGGTGTGAGCTATGTTTCCTACGGCCTGGTTGCTAGAGAGATTGAGCGAGTGGATAGTGGCTATCGTTCCGCACTCAGCGTGCAATCGAGTTTGGTGATGCATCCAATTAATGCCTATGGAACTGAAGCACAAAAAGAAAAGTATTTACCCAAGCTGGCCACCGGTGAGTGGATTGGCTGTTTTGGCCTGACTGAGCCTGACAGTGGTTCAGATCCTGCAAGTATGAAAACCCGCGCAAAGAAAGTTGACGGTGGTTATAAGTTAACCGGTACTAAAATGTGGATAACCAATTCTCCGGTTGCTGATGTCTTCGTCGTTTGGGCAAAAAATGAAGCAGAAGATAATCGAATCTGCGGCTTTGTATTAGAAAAAGGCATGGAAGGGCTTAGTGCACCTAAAATTGAAGGCAAATTCTCCCTAAGAGCATCGGTGACAGGCGAGATTGTTATGGACGAAGTATTTGTTCCAGAAGAGAATATGTTTCCAGAAATCCGCGGATTAGCAGGTCCATTCGGATGTTTGAATATGGCTCGTTATGGTATTGCGTGGGGAGCGATGGGGGCTGCGGAGTTCTGCTGGCATGCGGCACGTAGTTATGGTCTTGATCGAAAACAGTTCGACCGTCCGCTCGCTGCAACTCAATTGTTTCAGAAAAAACTCGCCGATATGCAGACGGAAATCACACTTGCCCTACAAGGGGCGATACGAGTAGGGCAATTAATTGATGCTAAAGCATTTAAACCAGAGATGATTTCGTTAATTAAGCGAAATTCATGCGGTAAGGCATTGGACATTGCCAGAACTTCCAGGGATATGCATGGTGGTAACGGTATCAGTGACGAATTCCATGTGGTTCGGCACATGCTTAATCTGGAAGCAGTCAACACTTACGAAGGTACTCATGACATTCATGCGCTTATTCTTGGAAGAGCGCAAACAGGTATTCAAGCGTTCAAATAGGGTTTGGCCATAACGTCAATTGATGTTACGGATAGTGCTCAATTAGCTTATGACAAACGGCCTTTAACGAAAGGCCGTTTTTCTTTCTGAGATAAATGTTAAGTAATTAACATTTCGACCGATAAAGTCTCTGGGCAGCGAGCGCAAATTTTGTACCAATGGACATTAATTCAATATCATTCAACAAAAAAACAACCAGTTACACATTATTTTACATTGAGTTACTCTAGAAACGCTGTTTTTCTTGAGTTTTCCGTAATTTAAGGTTATTTATTTACTTACGGAAGGAACAATTCCATCGAGCAACCTGTCAAAGCAAGAAGTTAAAGCCCAATCAATTAAAAAGGGCTACTATTTAAGAAATCAGGTATTGCAATAATCACGTGAATTAGGACCCAGATGTAATGGTATCGATTAAATCAGTAGTTAAAACCAGCATTATCGCTATTTCGTTGTCGACCACATGCCAGCTAATAGCAA
Organism: Aliikangiella coralliicola; assembly: GCF_007004725.1. Lineage (GTDB taxonomy): Bacteria > Pseudomonadota > Gammaproteobacteria > Enterobacterales > Kangiellaceae > Aliikangiella > Aliikangiella coralliicola. Next base: position 459,675 of record NZ_ML660164.1, read on the forward strand.
ATCCCAACCCCAATCCAAATCCGACAATCGCTTCAGTGGAAGATCCGCAAATGTTGGATATTTCGCCAAAGGCGGTTCATCACCAGGCGAGCCGGTACATTTCCTGGTTTATTCATGACTATCATTACGCCAAGCCAAAGCTTAGGGATAACGAGTCGGCTAAAATCCTCGAACAATACATCGAAATGCTTGATCCGAACAAAAGCTATTTTCTTGCCAGTGATATTCGAGGATTCCAAAAGTATCGCTATAAAATGGATGATTCAATTTCTTACGGCTTATTGAACCCGTCTTTTGATATTTATGCGGTGTTTCAAAAGCGCTGGGCAGAGCGAAATGAATATGCGATGTCTTTGCTGAATAAAAAAATGGATTTCACCACCAAAGACGAGTTTCAGATTGACCGAGAAGAGGCTAACTGGGCAGTTAATAAAGAAGAATTGGATGATTACTGGCAAAAGCGGGTAAAAAATGATGCGCTCAATCTGGTTCTGGCCGATAAAAAATGGGAAGAAGCTAAAGAGATACTGACAAAAAGATATAAAGTCGCCATGCGGCGCGTTTCGCAAATTAATAGCGAAGATGTTTTCAGTTATTTTATGAATGCTTACACCAACACTGTAGACCCACATACTTCTTATTTTTCACCGCGAACAGCGGAAAACTTCAATATTGATATGAAGCTTTCGTTAGAAGGCATTGGTGCGGTACTGCAGGCTGACGATGTTTACACCAAAATTAATCGCATCGTTGAAGCCGGCCCTGCAGATAAGTCGGGCGAGATTTCAGTAGATGATAAAATCATTGCCGTCGGTCAAGATAAAGAACCCATGGTTGATGTGGTTGGTTGGCGATTGGACGATGTGGTGGATCTGATCCGCGGTGATGCTGGAAGTGTGGTTCGTCTTGAAGTGGAGCCAGCTAACAGCACTGTTTCCGGGAAAACGAAAATTGTTTCTATCGTTAGAGAAAAAGTAAAGTTAGAAGAGCAGGCGGCTAAGTCAGAAGTCATTGAAATCGAAAATGGCGGTAAAACACAGCGTGTGGGTGTGATTGACTTACCCAAGTTTTATGTGGATTTTAAAGCGCGCTATGAAGGCAAGAAAGATTATCGCAGCACCACCAGAGATGTGCGTCGTCTCATCGAAGAAATGAAAGCAGATAAAGGTATCGATGCACTGATTATCGACCTTCGATCGAACGGTGGTGGTGCACTTGATGAAGCAACCGCGTTAACCGGTCTATTTATCGATAAAGGACCTGTGGTTCAAGATCGTAATCGTCGCGGTCAGGTAGAAATACTGGGTGATACCGATGCCGGTACTAGTTGGGATGGTGCGCTAGCTGTATTGGTTAATGGTTCAAGTGCTTCAGCGTCGGAAATTTTCGCCGGCGCCATCCAAGATTATGGACGCGGACTTATTATCGGTGAACAAACCTTTGGTAAAGGTACTGTTCAAACGGTGTTAGATCTCAACCAACGAGTCAGGTCCGAAGACAATGGGTTTGGTGCGTTAAAACTTACCGTGAACAAATTCTACCGAATTACCGGCAAAAGCACTCAGATGAAAGGCGTTATGCCGGATATTAATTTTCCTGACCCTTACTCAAGAAAAGATTTTGGCGAACAAAGCTACGATTCTGCACTGAAGTGGGATGTGATTAATCCTGTGGACTATGACAAGGTTGGCGATTTCAGTGATTACCTGGCAGCGCTACAAAAGAAGCATGAGCAAAGAATTGAAAATGATCGTGAGTTTCAATACTTGATCGAAGATATTGCTGAGCTGAATAAGCGCCGTGCCAAGAAAACCGTTAGCCTTAATATTGAAGAGCGTAAGCAAAGACGCAAAATGGATAAGCAAAAGCAACTTGATCGCGAGAATGAAAGACGCGTGGTGAAGGGGTTGAAGCCAATTCTACAAATTGACGAAAATACTGAGTTGACAGAGCCCGATGACAGTAAGCTTCAAGAAGCTGCTAATATTTTGCTCGACTATGTCATTCTCCAGCAAACTAATAAATACGCGGACTTGAATAATAAGTCATAAAAAAGGGGCAGACAGCCCCTTTTTTTATCTCAATTCACATCAATAACTCCCTGCCGAAAACAGACTAAAAATAGACCTTGTTATCGATAACGATAAAAGTTTACTCGCAATATTGTTAATTGGATATTGTTAAATGGATATTGTTAATTGGTTAGAGGCTCATTTTTATGGAAATAAATTTCTGAAGAAAAACTATTCCGCTTTGCAAGAATTTTACGGACTGATTTGAACCTGGACTTCAGCAAAAAAATATTATGGTGACTTGGGTTGTCTTCAAAGCTTCGAATGTTAATTTTTAGCCGCTCTATATCACTCGTCAAACCGAGCAGATTAAAAGTCACTTTACTTTCATGAGAACCTAAAAAAACAGACTCTAATGACAATGGAATTCTTTTTCCTTTAGCGACTAAAGAGATAGTGTTTTCGAGGTATTGCGCGAGCCATTTTTCTTGATCGTTAACATTAGAAGTTAATAAGTTATTCTGATCGCCAGGCATTTTTTCTGAATAAGACTCGTACGCCGATTGAACTGTTGCTTGCGATAAGTTCACTGTTAACAAATACCCGGATTCTTTTTGTTGTAGCGTAAAGAATGATAAAAAACTATTGTGTGCTTCAGCAGGGGCAACTGACAATATCAATAAACAGGAAACTATCATCAAGCATCTTATATTTAATTGAGCTTTCATATTCTTTATTTTTTCGTTAAACAATTAGTCACTCAACGCGCAATTGCTCTAGAGCGAGCTCACCACGAAGGCATTTAGGGATATTCACTGGATTATTAGCGTCGGCATGATAGTGGTATTCACTCCAGTGGTGGAATAGTGTCGGACCAAAATGTCCATTACAAGAATCTAAATTGAAGGCTGGAACACCGTAAAATTCATCGCTGCCATAAATAGGAAAGCCATCCATTGCATACCCAATGAGTTCCCGATCTGACTTTTGAGGAACATTTTCGCAAGTGACTTCGTGAATATTATTCTTTTTCAAAACTTCATTAATAACGTCGGCGATGATATGAGAGTGATAAAACCCTTCATTTAAATGCCCGCCGCACCAATCCAAAGCTGGCATGCTACCTGGTGCGGTCGGAGCCCCTGGGATTCCTTTAGCAACTGATGGCGGCAAGCCGTTGATTGGCAACCCAAAAAAGGACAAGCCGACAATTTGCGAAGCGTCCTTTAAGTCAGTCGGTTTATCTGCAAAGCTCGGGAATAAAGGTATGCGATAAAAAAGTTTCAAGCCCGGTTCTTTTTGGGTTTCGATACAATATGCCAGGTCTGGATCCATTTGAGGTGGTTCAGGGGGAGCGGCTAATACAAAATGAACATTTCCTTCATCATCAATAATATCGTATCCGTCAGCTTCCATATCTTCAAATAGAGAGCGGTTGAGTACTCTCAATCCCGGGTTGGTTTTTCCGTCATATGGATAAAGCCCGCCGACATCATTGACGGTTGCGGGACAATAGGGACCGTCTTCAATGGGCGTACTAATTACCCCAACTTCCATGCACCATGATTCGACTTTGTTTCTTAAAGTGCATTTTACCAATTTGGGTAAACCAATCATATTTTGGGGATTGAACAGATAAACACCCGAGTTAATTAAAATTTTATCAAAGTGAGCTAAGGCGGGATAAGAATGTGCGACAGGAGTCGTCTGAGTCGATCGAACTGGAAGGTTAGTCGCTTCGAGGTTAATTGAGATTGCCAAGACCAGGTGTAGAGCATTGACGAAAAACAGGTGTACTGCTTTCATTTTCTTATCCTCCAGTATTAATAGTAAACCCAGTATAGAAGGCTTCAGGGCATGAAATCATGACGGTAAATAGACTTATTTTGTCTATGATTTCAAGAGATATATTGCACTCTATATATTTTATTTGGTATAAAATATAAGGTTTTTCTTGGGGTAAGGAAAGTCATCTGAAACGGTGAGATAATTTTTAAAGTTCGCTACTCTCATTGGTATAACCTCAAATTATTTGGTATCAATGAAAGCCAAACCATAGAATTCACACTCAACCATAGAAACAACAAAGAATTTTTACATGCAAGTATCAGCAATTCGTAAAAAAAGCCTAATTACTGCGATTAAGACGCCTTTCGATCAGCAAGGAAAAATAGACCTCAAAGCCTATGACTATTTGGTCGAGCAACAGTTAAAAGCTGGTGTTGACGGGCTCGTTGTTGGCGGCACTACAGGGGAAGGGCACTTGCTCGATTGGGAAGAGCATTTAATGTTGATTGCGCATACCGCTAGCAAATACGGTGATCGACTATTAGTTATCGGCAACACCGGTAGCAATAACACAAGAGAAGCGGTTAAAGCGACTGAGTATGGGTTTGCCTCGGGGATGCATGCCGCATTACAAATTAATCCTTACTACGGTAAAACAACGCAACAAGGCGTACAAAAACACCTGGAAACTGTTTTAGCAATCGGTCCCGCGTTTATCTATAACGTGGAAGGCCGGACGGGACAAGATATTGAACCATTCGTTATGGAAAATCTGGCCAAACACCAGAATTTTGTCGGTGTGAAAGAATGCGCTGGTAATGAACGAATTAAATACTATGAAGAGCGGGGGATTGCATGTTGGTCTGGCAATGACGACGAATCTTTTGCTGGACGCCATCAATACGGCAGTCATGGCGTTATTTCGGTGACGTCAAACATAGTCCCCGCGCTAATGCGTCGGTTGATGGACGAGAATCAGGAAGCACTAAACCAACAGTTAGTTCCTCTGATGCAATGGCTGTTTTGCGAACCCAATCCGATCTGTATCAATACTGCTCTTGCAATGACAGGCGCAGTTCAACCTGTTTTTCGATTACCTTATTTACCACTCGATCAAGAAAAGCGCCAGCAAGGCGTCAGTATTTTAAACGAACTTGAGCCGTCATCTGCTGTAGGAAATCAAATTCAGTCATTGTCGGACGAAGACTTTACTGTCCTGGTTTGAACGGAATAAAAATTCTTCCCAAGAAAAAACGATCAGGGAAATGAAGACTCTCTGATCGTTTGAAAAACTAATTGGCCATCTTGTTCAACTATTTCCCAAAAAATATAGTTGCCTGAAGTAACGTCGCCGTTTTCATCAAAATCAATGCTGCCGGCAGCCCCTTCCAGGTTGAGATCGGCTCCCAGGTTTTGTAAAGCCGTTGCGTAACCTTGTGGCCCAACATTCACAATAACTGCGTTTGCAGAATCTGCATTAGAGAGTGAACTTAAGTTATTTTTTATCGCTAAAGCAGAGTTTTCACCGCCAACACTCATTGCTAACGCAATCAGGTAAACCGCATCATAAACTGATTCAGTAAAGACTGGTGGCGGTTTATTAAACAAAGCCCGGTAAGTTTCGCTGAAGTTAATATAATTTTCGAAAGTGCTAGGTGCCGTCGGCGAACTGCCTCGCATACCTAAAATGACCTGGGCTGGCGAGTTGCCAATAAATTCAGTGCGATTGTTACCATCGACGCCATATAACCTGGGTAAAGTCGGCAGGTTCGCATTGGCCAGCGAGACCATGATATTGGCGCCGTCAATGATAAAACTAATAACAACGATTGCGTCGGGTACGCCGCTGACAAAGAGTTGGTTAACCTCAAAATCGAACTCGCTAGATTTATCTGCAGGGTAACTGATAGCAGACATTACCTGTCCGCCGGCTTGTTGAAAACGCTGCGTAACTGCTTGTTGTAATCCATCACCGTAAGCATCATCACGATAGATAATACCAATGCTGTTAACTTGTTCCTGAACTAATTGATCAGCCAGAAAAATTCCCTGGAATGCGTCAGAGGCAACAGAGCGCCAAACCAGGTTATTATCATCCAGAGCAGAAATCGCAGGAGAGGTTGCTGACGGTGAAATTATTGGAATATTGCTGGCGGTGATTGTTGGTGTAATGGCAATGGTTGTTCCGCTGCCGGCCGGGCCGATAATACCGACGACCCCTTCATCGATAAGCTGTTGGGCCATTAACACACTAACGGTCTCTGAGTCGTCCAATCCAAGCCGAGTATCACGAACCAGAAATCCGATTTCCTTACCGTTGACACCGCCGGCGCGATTGATTTCCTGAGCCGCTAGTCTTGCAGTTGCTTCCATATCTTGCGCAAAGCCCGCTAACGGGCCTGTAACCGGTGCTAGAAGTCCAATTTTGATTTGGTCGTTAGTGACCTCGGGTATTTTGTCATCAACGCTTGTATCGCAGCTAGCGAGGAAAACCAGCGAGAAAACCAGCGCAATGGTCGATGTCAGGCTGGTAGTCGTCAGACTGCGTCGTTTTCTAAAGTTCATAACGTAAGTTTAGATACCAGGATCTAGATTTGCCAGGAATGTCGATGCCAACAAAACCTGGTTCAGCATAGTCTTCATCGAAGAGATTATTAATGTTTAGCTGCAACGAGAGAGCGTTCCAGGTGGTAAGATAACTGAAATTAAACAGTGAGTATGCTTCTAATTGATAAGGTTGTAACAAATTTTCTCTAATGTTTGAATTGGTCGCTCTACGTTCCGAAGCATATTTCGTTGAAATGCCGATGGTGTCTCCGTTGCTGAATTGATATTGAAACCTGATATGACTTGTCAGGCGAGGGTACATCGCTGTTGGTGCAACCTGTGTTCCTTGAAATAAAGTATTAGTCTTGTTATCGGTGTTCTGATAGGCAAAGTTGGCAATTAGTGAGAAGTCTCGGTCAATCCACTTCAATTCCGATTCTAGCCCTTTACCTTCTTGTTTACCTGAATTAGTCGGTTGAACATTTGCACCTTGCGGGAGTAACTCCACTTTATTATCGATCTGGTTCAGCCATAGACTCAAATTCAGTGCAAACTTCGCAGAGATTAACCAGCTCACTTCCGCTTCTACGGTATCTGCTTTTTCTGCAGATAAATTGGCGTTACCAATGATTTCTCCGGGATAAAGTGGTTGTGCATAAAGTTGCATTGCTGCAGGCGCTTTGTATGAGCTGCCAAATAAAAATTTAGCTGAGATTGGTTTTGAAAACTGTTTAACCAAACCGAACCGGTAGTTAGTGTTAGTTCCGTATATATTATGATCGTCACTACGCAGATTAAGAGTCAGCAGTGTGTCTTTGTTGATTGAATTCAAATATTGAACATAAGCACCAACATTTTTTAAGGTCACTTTACCTGTGGGCGTACTCAACAGAGTTATATCACCGGTGGTTGAATCGACGCTCGATATTTGAATTAGCGATTCTTGATCATTGGCAAAATCAACGCCAAAAATGTAGGCGCTTTGATTGTTAGACTGGTAATGGATCTCAGAAGAAAAATCAAATACTTCGAACTCAAACTCTCTTTTCGGAAAACTCACCGGAGAGTTTAAACTGAGTTTTTCGTCGCTACTTGGTTTACCACGAGTAAAAGAAAAATTCAGATGAGCCTCGAGATTCTGGCTGTATTTCCAGGCAAGTTTATAGTTAGTTAACTGTTGGTTAAGTGCAATTCGGTTTTCATGGCTCAGTGTACCAAAATCGAGAAATTCAGCGACGGTATCTAGATGTGAGTAATTAATAAGCAGTTCATGAGTAAAGTCGCCGGACTGGTAAATCCACTGAGAAAAAAATGATTCCGGTAAGGTTTCAGAATTATCCGAGCTGAGGCCGGTAAAGTCATCGGCTTTTGGCGAGGTTGAAGGTAGAGTTAGTCCGTCATTGTTTGCTTTCTCCCCGTTTGCCGCAATAATAAAAGACCAATTTTGTTGTTTTTCGCTCAACACGGCGGAGACTGACATGTGTTGGTTTTTCCCGAGCCGTAAGCGATATTGCTGTTGGGCATTCTTTTCCGCTGGCCTTGTGATAATGTTAACTATTCCCATAAAGGCGTTCTCTCCATAGAGCGCAGAGCCCGGCCCCCTGACAACTTCAATACGCTCAACAATCTCTATCGGCAACAGTTCCGGCCCGAGAAAGTTTGTTGAATCTGAGCGAAATGATACTGCCGTTCCGTTGATCATGACTTTCAATATTTTGTTATAAGCCCTTTGCCCGCCGTTAATTCCTCTTACGCCATAATTATAACGAGCATAGTCATTTATTCCGTAAAGTCCCGGAACCTGTTGTAAAGCCTCTGCCACAGATTGATAACCCCAGGCAAGGATATCTTCATGGGTAATCACCGATACGATGGCGGGTGTCTTAGTTGCTTCCTGGGTATTTTTTGTCGCAGTGTTTATTTTAATATTCATTAACTCTTCAAGGCTCATATCCAACAGATTAACTTTCTGTTGTTCGGCACAGTGCGCTGGTATCGACGAGAGGCAATAGAGGGCTGTCGCTAATAACGCATTAGTCGTGCACTGCATTAGTAAACTTGTTATTGTTTTCAATCGATTGAGCTTTGGAATGAATATATGTTTTAGTTCTAATAGTAGTAGAATCTAATTATTTATCAAAAATACTCTGATAATAAGCTTTTGTTTTGAGAGTTATTCTCGACACCGTTATCGTGGCCAGTTAAAAATTTTCCAGGGTGATTTCGTGTTTGATGTTAGCGGCAGTTTGCAGTGTTTTGGTTAAAGGCATATGACAATTCTTTGGGACAATTTATTGAGTAAATATTTAATTAGTGTAAAAGTAAATCATCTGCAAGCGTGTTAGTGAGATTCTCTTTATTTTAATAGCGCCTTATTTATTCGGGCTAAAAGAGTGGTCGCTCAATCGAAAAATACTCAAGTCGATTCTTGTAAAAACAAAACGAAAAGCCAAACGACCAAGAACTATTATTTGATGAACTTAAATTGCAATCAGGGTTGTTACGCTATTTTTTTCCAGCACAAATTGTCCATCAAATCGACAACCAGCTGTCAGGTCTTCAGTCAGATCTTCGACTAGCGTTAACTCAAAGCGTTTACTTTCCGGTGAAATTTGTGTGATTTCCGCCGCAGTAAAGTCAAAATAAAATCCGGTATTGGGATATAGCGCTTTAAACAGACACTCTTTTGCAGAAAACGTCAGGGTTAACGCTTTGTTAAAATCAATTGAATTTTGTCTTAATCGTTTTTCTTCAGATCCCTTGATCACAATTTCTTTGACTTGCTCAACGGTATCGGGCTTTATCCAGTCTTCTCTGTCGACTCCGAGGAAAGTAATATATTGACTTAATCCGACCACCGAAAGGGCCGTGTTATTCGTATGAGTGATTGAGCCGTTAACGCCTTTCGGCCACACCGGCGAGCGATGATTTCCAATAGGAATGTGAGTCGCGTTAATGCCTAACTTTCCCAGTGCCGTCGCTGCGGCATATCGACCAGCTAAAAATTCAGCTTGACGTTTTACTACTGCCTTGTTTAAAGCGGAAGGGCGTTGTATACCGAGTTGATGAAACAGGTTCTCGTGAAAATGTTCTTTATCAAATTCGCAACAATAAGTGGCTATCTTTCCTGGATTTCGGAAAGCGATAACTTCGCGAGCCTTGATGAACATTTTTGTTGGTTTTAACTCGCTGTCTGGTTTGTTATCGACATTTGGTTTGTTATCGGTGTTGTCTAAATTATCGCCGGTTTTAAGCATGATTTTTATTTGAGAAGGATCCAGTTATACCACTCGAAGCATTGAAGAGGCATCTTGCATCTCAAGATTATCCAATACTGATTTTGCAACTTTTATGACTTGACGTAATACAGCGGGCTTATTACTTTCAATAAAAAAATGATCGCCGGAAATCATATAGACGTTAGCAGAGTGAGTAAATAAATTTTCCCAGCATTGTAAGTCTGACAAAGTAATTAAATGATCCTCACTACCACCTAGTACAGTTATTTTGGTGTTCAGTATTTTCCTTGAAGCACAGTAGGTGTCTGCTATCTTAAAATCAGCTCTTAGTAATGGTAAACACAGCTCCATTAATTCGTCGTTCTCAAGTATCTCCTTCGGTGTACCATTGAGTGATTTGAGTTCCGCTACTAGCTCATTATCTGGCAAGTCGTAAATAGCGTCTTCTCGGCTGGATAAGTAAGCAGCACGGCTTCCAGATGCAATAAAATGTTCAGGTAGCCGAATGTTCATCGCTTGACATCTGAGCATCAACTCAAAGGCTATTTTACTGCCTAAGCTGTGACCGAATACCAGGTAAGGGCGATCAATCATTTGTGAAAAATCAATGACTAGATCGTCGATTAACGGAGTCATTTCGCTGTAGGGCGCCTCTAACATTCGAGAGGAGCGACCGGGCGGTTGTACGGCGATCAAGTCTATTGTATCGGGCAGATAGTTTACCCAAGATAAATAAGTTGATGCGTTTCCACCAGCGTAAGGAAAACAAAGTAACTTGATCTTTGCGTTTGGCCGGGGCCTTGGACGTAAGAACCAGTTTGAGAGTGCCATTAATATTCCAATGAAACTTTATTCGCTATTTTTCTAATAGCGCCAAGCATACCACTGAAATTTGCTTAGAGAAACTACCTTGTTCTTATTACCATGATATCGCAATAATCAATCTTAATTATTGAGAACTTGAATGGTCAATGAGTCGACTGAATGAGCTACTTTTCAATAATCATTACTAGCCATTTTGTTGCTGATTTTTACCGAGAGCTTTAATCTCACATTGAAATTTTTTATTGATTGAAATTGAAGTTTGTTATCGAATGCATCGCGATAAAATGATATCACCAGATGGTTGGTTCGATTCCGGCTCGGGTTAATGTTTCTGACAAACCTTCCAATTGCTTTTCATAATGACGCCAACGATTAATGGATGTTTGATAAATATTTCCCCTGACCTGGGCAGCACTTGCGGTTGCAGTGCTAGATTCGTTTTTATTGATTTGTAAAAAATCCGGCTTCCAGGTAAGTCCACAAAACTCAAATACTTGTTTAGCAGTTATTGCCGGCTCAGTGACTAGCTGTTCGTAATTGACTTCAATTAGTTGACTTTTATTTTGGCGATGCCAATGAGCCATCAGCTTTCTGTAGGCAATGTAATATTGACCAATTTGCTCCAAACTATAAGAAAACGGGTAAGCTTGTTCAAAGTAAGTTTTATACATGGCGTAACAGGCTGCCATTGGTGCACGTGTGAGGTGAATGATTTTTGCATTGGGGAGTGCTCGTTGAATGAGCCCGATGTTGAGGAAATTGAGTGGCAGTTTATCGATAAAATATTTGCTATGACCAGTTAAAGGTCGAGTACTCTCGATATAATCAAAACCCAATTGGTCGAAGTCAAGTTCAGCAGATTTTTTGATTAATTCGAGTTTGTTGTTTATTTTTCCGGCGAATTTAGAATTAGCCAATCGAGTTAAACAATTCGAAAAGTTGTAAAGTTCTCCCGCTGAATAAACCTCGGGGTGATTAGTCATAATTCTCTCTAGCAGAGTGGTGCCTGTTCTAGGTAACCCAACAATAAAAATAGCTTCATTATTTGTAAAATCGCCAGCTTCTTTTGCTGCTTTGGAGATGTCAAAAGTTGCTTGTAAATGTTTCATTGCTTCGAGATCATGTTCAACTTGATACCGACTTACTTGCAAACGCAGCTCGTTGGCTTTTTTCAGCGAGGTGAAAGATGCTTCGTACTCAGCACAATCTTCCTGTTCTTTTGCGATGGAAAAATACAGCTTGATTTGCGCGGCGATATTCTCGGAGTTTGTTTTGGCTTGTTGATTCAGTTGGGGTAGATGATTATTTTTTGCGGTGGCTGTTTTTAATAGTGAACGAGCCAAATAAGCATCCCAGTCAGTCGGGTTTATTGCTAAAGTCTCGTTGAGTTTTGCGTAGGCTTTGTTAATTTCTCCCCGGTTTCGATAGCTAGTCGCCAAGCTATATTTGAAGTGAGCGTTTTGTGGATTTAACAAGACCGCTTGTTTCAAACAGTAATGAGATTGGTCATATGCGTTAAGTTGATGAAGTATTATACCAAGTTGATACCAGTCTTTTGCTAACAACTCAGGTTGAGTATCCATTAGCGCTATAGCGTTTTTGAGGGCGGACTGGCTATCACCCGAGAATAAATAACATCGGCTTTTTAAGATCTGAATTTGAGGTTGTTTGCCATCAATTTTTTCAGCTTGCAAAGCACTTTCTAACGCGCTCTGATATTGTTTTAACTGCAAGCTAATATCGGCAAGCATAAACCAGCCGATCAAATTCTCGGGTTGTTGTTGAGTGAATTGGTAACTAACCTTTTGGGCTTCCCTCAACTTTTTTTGTCGCACCAACACTTTTATGGCATCGATGGATATGGTTTGAGAAATGTTTAAGTTCTCCTTAACAACTTTAATACCCTCCTTAATTAAGGAGGGTTGGATTCAAGCGGTTGATGTTTTTCTAAAAGATTAAAAACAAAATCTTATTCAAAAACATATTGCACATTGACACCAATCGTTCTGGGGCGAGAAATTAACTCGTTACGTCTGGGACCATTTGGCCCAAGGCTAGGCGTGTTAATAATGCCTTCTTCGTTGGCCAGGTTATTAACAAACAACCTGATAGCCCAGTTATCATTTTCGAAACTGACATAGCTATTCCACATGGAAAAACCTTCCGTCGTAGTACTCGTCGCCGGATTAAGTTGAGAACGTGAATCGCTGCGATAATTACCATTAACACCGTAAATCACAAACCAATTGCCCACTTCCGTCAGATAACTCACATCGATAGACGCCGTATGTTTGGGGACGCCAGGTAAACGCTGACCTCTAACGGTTGCTGGATCAATTGCCGCTTCGGTTAAGCCAAAAGTATCGGGTTTGTCCAGCGTTGCGTCGACGTAACTATACCCGAAGGTGATCTCTAGCTCGTCATTAAACACGGTATTTAATTCTGCTTCAAGGCCCTGACTTTTCGCTGTTCCTGCATTGACCACTGCGTTCAATAAAAACGGTGTAACCAGACTGTCTAATTGTACTTTGTCCCATTCTATATCGAACAATGCTGTACTGTAGCGGAAATCACCGATCCTTCCTTTAAGACCGAGCTCGCGGTTGGTTACTTGATCTGGTGCATAACTTAGCAGGTTCGGGTTGGTCTGTACCACGGTAGCATTGCCCAGATCATCGAACACGGTAACTGAGTCGGGGAGTGCGTTCGCGCCGCCTCGACGGAATCCTTCTGAGTTGGTGAAGTAAATCATTGAGTCTTCACCAATTTGATACGAGGTATTGAATTTAAACAGTACATCATCCTCGCTTGAAACTTGTCTGGAACGAGAGGCGGTGTCGACGAAGAAGGCCGCGTTGACTTGTTCATTGTCAAATTCCTGATCAAAAGCACGTATGCCACCGGTAATTTGCCAGTCATCGCTAACATGCCAAGTGAGTTCTCCGAATATGGCTCTGTCGGTAAACTTGGCTGTTGATCCGCTTAAGAAGTTTTGATCCTTGAGAACCGGTAAGCCAGCTGCGTCAGCAACTGGGTGAGTACCAGGGTCAAAAATCAGGCTGAAGGCGCCGGTTGTTGTTCCCAGACCGCAATCGTCACGACCTGCCGCGGCGCAGGCGTCAGCCCAGTCAGCATACCCGCGGAAAAATTGAAAGTTGCTAATTTCAATATCTTGTTCCATATAAAATGCACCAACGACCCAGCTGAAATCACCATCATCTTGGGAAACCAATCGCATTTCCAATATATTGGCAGAGTCATTATTTGTCGCAAAGTCAGCAATATAAGGGCGCGGCATAGCGCCATAGCTGGCAGCATAGAAATCAAAAGCCTGGTAAGCACCGGTCTGGTCGCTTTGTAATTCTTGCTCAGATTCATAGTTTGAAGCTGACGCGGTAAATGTTGCGAATCCCAGGTCGACTTCTACGTCGAGTGAAAGCAGATCGGTATCACCGGCGTATGGCTCTCGTGATAAAGCCGCCGACTCGTATTCTCCCAGATCCAGGTAGTCTACTGCACGAGATGGGTTACCACCTGAATCATCTTTCTGGCTGTTATAGGCGAGCAGAACTTCAACATCACTGGTGGCTTCCCATAGCAGCGATACTCGGCCATAAGTCGACTCTTCGTCGTTGGTGCCTTCAAATCGCTGAAATACTGATGGACTGTTGAGTGCGTCGGTTGTGTCTGCGGCAACAGGAATGCCTTGTGCATCTAGTTGATAAGCGCGAGGTTGATCGATCCAGCCTGCCGATTCGGACCGACCGACGTTTGCTCTGAGGGCGACAGTATCACTAATTGGCAGGTTATAAACCAGGTTTAGTTCAGAGTTCAGGCCATCGCCATTGTCAGTTTGTCCGAGTTTATAGGATATTTCGCCGTCAGTTCCCATTAAATCAGGACGATTTGGAATAAACCTGAGAGTCCCACCTAAAGAACCAGAACCATAAAGCGTCCCTTGTGGGCCACGTAAAATTTCAACTCGGTCAATGTCATAGAATCGAATATTTGAAAATAGCGGAGTTTCACCAACATAGGTGGAGACACCAGGTGCAGTATAGAGTGGACCAGAAACACGCCCATCCTCAAGACTAAGACCGCGCATTGCAATACTGGTAGAAAATGCGCCGGTACGCGCCCCTTTATCGGTGTAGGAAACACCTGGAATTCTTTGTGTGAGTTCGCCGAGGTTTGAAATACCAATCTGTTTTAGATCACCACCACCGATAGCCGAAATATTATAGGGAACACTTTCTATTGATTGAGAGCGGCGGTTAGCGGTAACCAGAATTCGTTGCTCTTCTTGTTCCGGCGAATCAGGTTGCTGCTGCTCAGAAGTAGAACTGGAGCCGCTGTCTGTTGTTGACTGAGAGTCTTGCGGCGCCTGGTTTTTTTCCACCTGTTGATCTGCAACGACATTGTTACTGCACGCCAACGAAATTGCCGTTGCTATCAACGTCAATTTAAATCGAGGACTCACTTGTTTCATACTATTACCTCTTTTCATTATTGCCCCTTCTCATGAGTAATTTATCAATATTATTGGTACGACTAACGGTTTTTATGTTGTTACTCGTTGCTACCTGGTTAGTCGTATCGATTTTTATATTTTGAGATAACTTACCCTACAAGGTTTATGAAATGAGTTAAAACAAAGTTTTTTCATTAAATTGATGAAAATTTTTATTACACCGTAAATCCCGTGGCGTGCGGTGTGTGTATTAAAAATGTTAATGAAAGTAGCCAAAATATTTCAATTGTGAAAGTTTACCTTTCAATGTTAATTTTTTAAGTACGCTCATTGAACGTTACCTTATTTGGTTTCGGCAGGGCGGCCAGTTATAACAGTTTACTAGTTACCGTCGAGTTGTTACCTGACTGTTACCTGACTAATATTAAACTTGGTATTTAAAAATAAGCGACGCTGTTGTTAAAAATAGAAGCTTATTGATAAAAATAAAAGTAACGAGAAGTGAAACTATGCAAGAATTTGGTGTACTGAGTTTAATACCTGCCGCTGTTGTTATTTCTTTAGCAATTTTTACGCGTAGACCAATTGAATCTTTAGTTGCTGGTAGTGTGGCCGGGTTGTTGATGTTGTATCCCACTGACTTGGTGACAAAATTTTCAGAGCTGGTGCAAAAAACAATTCTGGATGAAACCATTGGCTGGATTATTCTGGTGTGCGGTTTTATGGGTAGCTTAATAGTACTTTTGTTAAGAAGTGGCGCAGCGTTAGCGTTTAGCATCATCGTTTCTAGTCGTGCCAAAAATAGAAGGGTTGCATTGTTAAGTACCTGGTTTTTGGGGCTGGTAATCTTCATTGATGATTATCTAAATGCGCTTGCGGTAGGCACTTCAATGCGCAAAATCACTGACAAATACAAAGTGTCTCGAGAAATGTTGTCTTACGTTGTTGACTCAACTGCCGCACCTATTTGTATTTTGCTACCCGTTTCAACCTGGGCGATATTTTTCGTCGGCGTGCTTGAGTCTAATAGTATCGTTGAAAAAGGGCAGGGGATGTCTCTTTACATCGAATCCATCCCTTACATGTTTTACGCCTGGGCTGCTGTGATTATTGTGCCGCTGGTTGCTGCAGGGATCTTTCCTGTGATCGGGCCGATGAAAAAAGCAGAGCGTAGAGCGGCAGAAGGTCTAGCCGAATATCAACAAAAAATAGCTGATAAAGCAGAGCCCGAATTAATCGAGCAATCAGCTAAAGTGAATGTGTGGAGCTTTTTAATTCCGATGCTGAGTTTGCTCGGGATTTCCTGGTTTTACGATATTAATGTGCTGATTGGCGTAATCTGTGCGGTGGCGATCACGGTTTTAATGTTTGGTGTACAGGGCGTGATGAAATGGGCAGAACTTTTTGACGCAGTGTTTGATGGAATTCGTTTAATGGTGCCTGCGCTGGCGGTAGTTTTTACCAGTTTTATGCTGAAAGATGTGAGTGAGCAGTTAGGGCTTTCAGCATTTGTAATAGAGTCCGTAAAACCCTTAATGACAGCCAGCATGTTACCGATAGTTGCCTTTATAGCAATTGCACTTGTCGCATTTTCGACAGCCGCTTTTTGGGGAGTATTAGCGATATCCGTTCCTATTATTTTGCCTTTAGCCATTGAAGTGGGCACACCGATTCCAGTGGTGGTCGGCGCGATGATGTCAGCAGCGGCTTTCGGTAGTCACGCATGCTTTTACAGTGATTCAACTGTGCTGGCAGCTCAAGCAAGCGAGGTTGGTGTGATGGAACATGCGTTAACGCAATTGCCTTACGTATTCATCAGTGCGGCTATCGCAATTATCGGTTGGTTAATTTGGGCGATTTAAGATTTTAACTTCTATTTCAATCATTTTCTGTGAGTATTAACGCGACTTGAGAAATGCATTTTGAAAAAGACATATTAAAATAATTTATATTGAATAATTAAGGTAAAACTATGAGTATTACGCACGATATTAAACGTCATTTAAAATTGGGTTGTTTGTTTCTTTTTTTATTTTCAGGCATTTCCTGTGCAGAACAGAATACTCAAAAAGTTACAGCAGATAAGGTACTGATAAAAGCTCGAGTTTACACTGTTGATGTGAATAATCCATGGGCCGAGGCTGTTGCAGTTAAGAACGGAAAAATAATTTTTGTCGGCTCCAATCGGGAAGCACAAGATTATATTGCCAAGCAAACTAAAGTGATCGATCTTCAAGGTCGTATGGTTGTTCCCGGTTTTCAGGATGCGCATGTCCATCCTTTGGAGGGGGTTAGCCTGACAACTTTTATGGGATGCGACTTGATTCCGTTAAGTGATACAGAAACTAATCCAGAAACCTGGATTGACGAGTTAAAAAAGTGCAATAAAATCGATTTTCCACACGACTGGATATTAGGCGGCGGTCACGCGATACAAGATGTGCTCAAACTAAAACGTATGCCCAAATTGGTACTCGATGAAGCATTTCCAGATAAACCCGCCGCGTTTATGGAAAAGTCTTCTCACTCTATGTGGGTCAATAGTAAAGCGCTTGAAATTGTTGGCATCACCAAAGATACGCCTGATCCACAAGGGGGACTTATTTTCAAAGATCCTCAAACGGGCGAACCGACAGGATTATTATCTGATAGCGCTGGTGATGAACTTATGCATAAGGCGTTGCAACGCTCGCCTAAGCTGCAACAGGCAAGATACGAAGCTTTGATGTTATCACAGGATTTTATGGCAAAATACGGATTAACTTCGATCACCAATGGTCGTGTTTATTGGGAAAGAGGCAATTTAGAACCCTGGCTTAGGGCTGAAAAAGAAGGTACGCTAAAAGCGCGAAGTATTATGGCATTGTGGGCCTATCCTCACTTACAGGATGATTTTCAATTGCCGAAATTGAAGTCCATGTACCGAGATGATCGCGACAGTTTATTAAGGCTTTCACAAATTAAATTTTATTCCGATGGCGTGGTGATTAATAACTCCGCAGCAGTGGTAGAAGCCTATAATCATTTAATTCATCCATTTGCAAAACCCTTTGGCTTGAATTATTTCACCGAAAAAAGATTAGCGAAATATATCACTGAATTAGAAAAAGTTGGTTTCGATGCGCATATTCACGGTTTGGGAGACAGAGCAGTCAAAGAATCATTAAATGCTATTGAAAGTGCACAAAAAGCGAACTCAAAACTTAAACTCCAAACTCGTCACCAAATCACACATGTTGCGCTCGCCAGAAAAGAAGATATTCCACGTTTTGCGAAACTTAATGTGACAGCCAACATTCAGATTAATCACGATACTGGTGATTATGGTACCGGCGTTGAGCTGGATAAGAAAATTGATTACAAGCATGTTCACATTGACGACCCGGATTACTGGTTCAAAATTGTTGGCGATGTGGACGTAGAGTTTTCTCCCGTACATCCGATTATCGAATCTGGCGGACGAATGGTTTTTAGTAGTGACTGGGATGTTTCCAGTATTGATCCAATCGTTAGTATTCAAAATGCGGTGAATATATTGGATGGCAAAATGTCAAAAGATGAGGCTATTGCAACTGCAATTAAAGGGTATACCTTAAATCCAGCCTACATCATGCGGCACGATGATATGACTGGATCGATCGAAGTCGGTAAATATGCTGATCTGGTTGTGTTGGATAGCAACTTATTTGAATTACCTAAACAAAAAATTAAACAGGCGAAGGTTTTGTTGACATTACTATCCGGCAATGAAACTTATCGAGCCAAAGAGTATCGATAAAAAAGACTATTGGCTCTAAAGGAATCATTTAAGTGGCAACAATTGCATCAATTCACACGGGTAAGATTCGCACTTATGAAGAGCAGGGAGGGCGCTTTCAAACTGCGATTTGCCAACAGTCAATTGAGACTCCGGTTAAAGTGACTAAACGTGGGTTGGAAGGAAATGAAGTTGCTAATCATAAAAATGCGATTTATGGCTATTGTGCAGAAAATTATGATTATTGGAATGACACCTTGCATTCAAAAGCGCGATGGAAACATGGATTGCTTGGCGAAAATTTAACTTTTCTCGGGCTGGATGAAAAACAGATCAGTGTCGGTGATCGAATTCAAATCGGTGAAGTATTACTGGTGGTATCTGGTTGCCGTACACCGTGTAAAAATTTGTTGTGGCGAGTGAAGATGCCTAATGAATTTTTACAACTTTTTGAACAGTCAGGTCGAACTGGATTTTACCTGGAAGTTTTGCAAACGGGAACTGTTAAAGCGGGCGATACGGTTACTCATTTACCGACGAGCGTTAAGAGTATTTCAATACCAGATTTAGCGCGCTTTTTTCAGGCTGCTACAGTTGATGAGTCGGAGCTGCAACGTCTAATTGAGCTGCCTGAAATGGGACAGCAAATGTTGAGCATGTTGGTCGCCATACGCAACAGGCAAAAAGATAAACTCTTGATTAGCCGCAACCGCTGGTCTGGTTGGAAGCCATTTTTTATTAGTAACATCGTGCAAGAAACAAGAGATGTTAAATCTTTTTTCCTCAAGCCTGCGAAAGGGCTGGAACCAGTAGCGGGTTATCGAGCCGGTCAATTTCTAAGCGTCAGGCTAAGGCTTGCCGGTGGAGAAGTGATGGTGCGTTGCTGGAGTATTTCAAGCTACGACGAAAACTTGTCTCGGTATCGGATTACGATTAAGCGAGAACCAAACGGAAAAGCTTCAAGATTTATGCATGATCAGGTAGAAATTGGTGATCAAGTCGAAGTGCTGCCGCCTAACGGCCAGTTTACTTTGAATCGGGCAAGTGTCGCTACGCCTGTGGTTTTAATTAGTGCAGGTATCGGCATCACACCGATGATTAGTATGTTACAAGCTCACGCTGCTAGACTGGATAAAAAGTTGCCGACACTTTATTTTATTCACTCAACACATAATGCGCGTACTCATGCTTTTCATAATGAGGTTGAGCGCCTTATTGAAAAACATGCTCAGTTTCACTCACATTACATTTATACCCGAGCTGATGCAGGGAGTAAGCAAGGAATTGACTACGATAGCCGTCACCGATTGAGCCAGGAACAACTAAAAAATTTACTGGAAAACATGGGCAGTTGGTTTGCCAATAAATGGGTCGAGATGGCGCCTGGTGAGTGTGAGTATTACATATGCGGACCCGAGCCATTTATTGTTGATGTCAAAAAAATGCTGGTTAACCTGCACGTTCCTTCAAACCATATTTTTTTCGAGTCTTTTTCAGCTGGCGATATTAAAGTGAATAATCAATTAACTCGCGACGCCAATGTTTTTTTTGGTGACCGAAAGACTCGTTGGGTTTGTCACGATAACTTGACACTACTTGAGCACGCAGAAGAAAATGAGATGACTCCTGTGTTCAGTTGTCGTCAGGGAATTTGTGGTTTGTGTAGTGTTGATCTGGTTGATGGTGAAGTTGTTTATACACGCCGTCCCAATGTCGCTGTTGCAAAAGAGCAAGTACTATTATGCTGTGCTCAACCTAAGGGCGATGTGACATTGAAGATTTAAACTTCTATTTTATATTTGGAACTCAATAAACTATAGATAGTTAAAAGCATAGATGGTTAAAAACATAGATGGTTAAAAACATAGATAATAAAAATAGTTAACCAACAAATAAACTCAAGGAGCCGTATTATGAGTCAAATTATTAGACGCCCAGCCTTAAATGAACAATCACAATGGCAGAGGCTTTGGGAAGGTTATCTCCAATTTTACCAGGCAAAGAATTTCTCGCCCGAGCTCACTGATTTATTGTGGTCTCGTATTCATGATCTGCAACATCCTATTCAGTGTTTTGTTTCGGAAGACATTACACGAAATCAGTTATCGGGTTTAGTTCACTTTTTTCCGCACACCAACACCTGGAAAGCGGGACAGGTTTGTTATCTTGAAGACCTGTATGTGGATTCAACTTACCGCGGCAATGGTGTTGGGCGAGCATTAATTCAAGCGGTGATTAATTATGCCAAAGAGCAAAGCTGGGAATACGTTTATTGGCATACGCAACATGATAATCATAATGCCAGGGAGTTATATGATCGCCTGACAGGCGGCACAGATGGATTCGTGACTTATAGAATCTCGTTTTGATCTCTTAACCCCCACCAGCGCCGCTTCAATTTATGAAGCAAAAACCAGACACCGAAAATAACCAGGGGGACGCTGGCGGCGACAACTAATTCTTTACTCACTTTCTCCTGCCAATGTTGCGGCAAAACTAATGTGTAACTAATGAGTTGAATGATGTAATAACTGATCGCAAACATAGACACACTTTCAACAAGCTGATGGAGTTTTAGCTGAATGTGACTGCGACGGTTAATGGCTTTTAACAGGTCTTGATTTTGTTCTTCCAAATCAAGGTTAATCCTGGTTTGTAACAGATCGCTGGCTTTATCGATGCGATTTGAAATGTTCAGCGTCCGTTGAGTGACACTTTTTCCGGTTCGAAAGGCAGGAATCATTCGCCGATTTAGAAAGTCACTGAGCATTTCTTTACCGGGAATTTCAGTTTCATTTAACTCGGCGATACGATTGGTTACCAGCTCAAAATAAGCATTAGATGCATCAAAGCGAAATTGGTTATCGGCAATGATACTTTCTAGTCTAGCGGATAAGGCAGATAACTGGCTCAGTAAGTTTTTCTCACCGCACTCTTCTTCGTCCAGACGGCTTAACAAAAGCGTTATCCTGGCAAGTTCGCTTTCCATTTCTGCGACCTGGGGCATCAGTTCTCGGCTCACCGGTAGCGATAACAGCGCCACCATACGATAACTGGAAAGTTCTAACAAGCAGCGCAGCAGGCGTCCAGTTTGACTCTGAGTGAGCCCCTGGTCGATTATTAAAAGTCGCTCGAAACCATCATCGCTGGTTTTAAAAGAAGTCCAGACTTGTGCATTATTTTCTGCGACTACACTGGCCAAAAGGGAGTGGCCGAGAAATATTTTTTGTAAACCACTGGCTTCGGGTAAATTTTCCCTTACATCCAGATGGATAGCTGCGATCAATTGTCCCGGGAGTGATTGACGCCAGTTAAGCGGTAGCAAATGCCATGGTGGACATTCGAATGCCTGCTCATTATTGTTAAGCCGAATAACGGTGTAAGTGGAAAATTCAGAGTGATGTTCCCAACGAATATCTAACTCTCCCAGATCGGCATAGTAGCAGGATGTCTCCTGGTTAGGCAGGTTAGCATCGTACTTTTCTGCAAGAAGTTTGAGGTGATTAATTTGTGCTTGTTTATCGCTGTTATAATGTAACATGGTCGCTTGAGAAACAATCACCGCTCCTTGAATTCTTGGGAAACTTCGACTGTGAATCTCATTAGCCAAATGACTCATCAAAGGATGTAATTGAGGCAGTTTCTTATTGGATTTTGCTTGAATCATTTGGCTTGAATCATTTTGCTACAATAAAAAAGTGGACTTGTCGGGGAGAGCAAGTCCTAAATGGGAATGTTATTGATAATGGTTGCAAACAACTTGAGGGTTTTCAAAAGTTAGTGACTAAAGAAAACCGTCTCGTTTTAAATCATCCATCGTTTTTTCGATGCTGGTTCGAAAAGTTTTCGTGGCGAAGTCTGATTCTTCACGACTGATTGTCAATGGTGGTGACATTACAATAATGTTTCCGATAGGTCTCACTATGAGCCCCAGTTTTGCGCAATGCTCAAATAGTCTTTTGGAAATTTCCGCCTCCATTGGGAACGGCGTTTTATTCGTTTTATCAGCGACAAACTCGACTCCCATCATCAAGTGACTCCCACGACAATCACCGACAATTGGTAAGTCAGCAAGCGAGCAGATTTGCTCTTGAAAATAAGCGCCGACTTGCTGAACGTGTTCGCAAATGTTTTCACGCTCCATAATTTCAATATTTTTTAGTGCAGCGGAACAAGCTACCGGGTGGCCTGTATAGGTGAAGCCCATGCTAAAAAGCCCACCTTCGCATTGTGGCTTGCTGATAACCTGGTAAATTTTTTCTGAAATAATTGCAGCACCCAGGGGGATGTAACCTGAGGTGATTCCTTTGGCGGAAATAATAATATCTGGTTGCATGTCATAGATGGCTTTTGACGCGAAAAAGTGACCTAACCGACCAAAACCGGTGACCACCTCATCCGCGATATAGAGAATATCGTACTTCTCGCATATTGCTTTCATGGCCTTATGGTAGCCTTCAGGCGCGACCAGCACTCCACCGGCTCCCATAATGGGTTCTGCAATGAAAGCGGCAACACTATCAGCACCCAGCTGTATAATTCTATTTTCAAATTCATTCACCAGAAATTGCGTGTATTCCGCTTCGCTGAGGTTTTCTGCACCGAGTGGCCGACGATATAGATTGGCTGCAGAAACATGATTAATCCAGTCGTTGGCAATTCGATCAAAACTGTATTTGGTTGCGTGAATGCCTGTGAGGTTTGCGGCAACATAAGTTGAGCCATGATAAGCGTCATTTCGAGAAATAATTTTTTTCTTATCTGGTTTTCCGCGCACGTTGTTGTAAAAATGAATCAGCCGGATGGTTGAATCAATTGCGGTAGAACCACCACAAGTGTAAAACACATGATTGAGATCGCCGGGCGCAAGCTCAGCTAACTTAGCGGCGAGTATTGAACCCGGTGTATTGGTACTGTGCCCGAATGGATTAAAGTACTCCATTTGCATCACCTGATCGGCAATTGCATTTGCCATTTCTTCCCGGCCATGTCCAATATTGACACACCAAAGACCTGCGATACCATCGAGATAACTTTTCCCGCTTGAATCTGTGATAGAAGTTCCTTTTGCACCGGTCACAACTTGACTACCTTCGTCTTTAAAAGTCGCGAAGTCGGTATAAGGATGAATAAAATGGTTTTTATCCATTTCCCAAATTTGTTCTGGAGAATATGATTTCATAAATATTCAACTCACCTGGTTAATTTGTTATCAAATGCTTTGCGAGAACGGTTTGTTCTGTGGCAAAGATAGAAGTTACAGCTACAGAATTTAGCGATAAATGCGTAAGGTTACAAAGGATAAAAATTCAGTGTTTTGATTAGTAATTTTAATGAATTGATACACTAACAGCGGGATTGAACGGTTATTTTCAAAATATTGCTTAAAATTTTTAATGTGTTATCTTTTAAAGAGCGAATACAAAAGATTGACCCGGAGTAAAATAATGTCCCAAAAACGAGGATTTAATCGGCTACCTCCCTTATCAGCTCTAAGAGGATTTGAAGCGGCGGCCAGGTTGAATAGTTTTTCGAAAGCATCCAGCGAATTGTTTATGACGCAATCGGCAATTAGTCATCAGGTGAAATTATTAGAAGACTATTTCGGTCAGCCATTGTTTAAACGAGTGAACCGAACCGTTGAAGTGACTGATGCCGGGATCGATTTTTTAAAAACGACTCAGTTGGTATTAGGGCAGTTACAAAAAGGCGCGATTCGATTAGAGTTTTTTAACAAGCCAGGGTTAGTTGTTCTTACGACGCCGCCATCTTTCGCCAATAAGTGGTTGATGAGCCGGTTGCATGAATTTAATTCTCAAAATCCAGATTTAAACGTCTGGGTTTATACAAAATATTCACAAGAAGAACTGGAACATGCAGAGGTTGATCTGGCTATTTGGCATGGTACCGGAGAATGGACCGGCGTCGAAAAAATAAAACTTTTTGATGATAAAGTGACGCCGCTTTATTCGCCAAAACTATTAACGGGTGAACAACAAATTAGTGAGCCGGAAGATCTTAAAAATTTTCCGTTAATTCACGTCGAGCAGGTAGAGCGCCGAGAAGATTGGCAGGCCTGGTTTTCTATGTTGGGTTTAGGCGAGGTTTCAACGGTACTCGGATATAACTTTAATGATTCAAGTTTAGCACTAGACTACGCAGTTTCGGGACAGGGAGTTGTGTTGGGTAGCACCATTTTAGCAAAGGATTTGATCGAGTCCGGTGAATTGATAAAACCTTTCGACTCATATTTAAATACCGAGCTAGATTATTACCTGGTATACCGAAAGGAAAAAGTTGAGTTTGAAAATGTTGAGCGATTTAGACGCTGGATTTTGGCTGAATTTAATATTGATTCGTGCTTTGTACCTGAAAAAATAATTGATGACGCCGAATGAATAATAAGTAGGTTAGGTTGATTGCTAAAATTCAAACGCTTTCCAATTTTTTGGAGGCCTCCTGCTTCCTTCAATTTTAATCGATGAAAATTGTTTATCAATTCCATGAATATTTTGCGGCACTTACGCCATTGCAGATTGATTGTGCGAAAGGCACAATAAAATGAGAATTTAACAGATGATTAATAGTTGGAATATGCGATGACAAACGGACACCTGCACGGCGATAAATTACCTGGCGAAACCTATTACAATTACCACATGGCTTACATCAACGGACGTTGGCAAACCATTGAGGGGGGAGAATCTTTCAAGGTGATTCAACCGGCGACGGAAAGAGAAATTGGTTGTATTACTCTGGCCAACTCTCCAGTTGTTAATCTTGCGGTAGAGGCAGCTAAAAACGCATTTACAAGTTTTTCTCAAACCAGTATTGATGAGAGAGTTGAGCTGCTGGAAAACATTATTCGGATTTATAAAGATAAGTTTTCTTTAATGGCTCGCCACATTTCTGATGAGATGGGAGCGCCCATGTGGCTGGCAGAAGGGGCCCAAACAGGTTCTGGCTTAGCACATCTTGAGCAGACTCTGATTGCGCTAAAAGAGTCCAAAGCACAACAGGAAATTGGCGATAGTTTATTGTTTCACGAACCTGTCGGTGTATGCGCGTTAATCACACCGTGGAATTGGCCGGTTAATCAGATTGCCTGCAAGGTTGCGCCTGCATTAGCAGCGGGTTGTACAATGGTGTTAAAACCCAGTGAAATTGCACCGCTAAGTGCTTACCTGTTTACCCAGATCCTCGATGAGGCCGGCGTTCCTGCCGGTGTTTTTAATATGATTAACGGTGATGGCCCAAATGTAGGTTCGCAACTTTCTCGTCATCCTGATATTGATATGGTTTCTTTTACCGGGTCGACTCGGGCCGGGGTGGCAGTTGCTAAGGCTGCAGCTGATACAGTGAAAAGAGTCTCCCAGGAACTGGGTGGAAAGTCAGCCAATATATTGTTGGACGATGTTGATTTAGAAATGGCGGTCAGTGAAGGTGTCAAGGCATGCATGCATAATACCGGGCAATCCTGTAATGCGCCAACCAGAATGTTAATTCCTGAGAATTTGTATCAACAGGCGATTGCCGTTGCACAAGAAACCGTTGCGAAAATGAAAGTGGGGCATGCTGATGATCCCGAAGCATTTGTTGGGCCGGTCATTAGCCAGCAACAATATAATAAAATTCAAGGCATGATTCAGGATGCGATTGAAGAGGGGGCTGAACTGGTTTGCGGCGGACTTGGCAAACCGCAAGGGCTTGAACAGGGTTTTTTTGTTAAACCAACGATTTTTGCCGAAGTGACCAATGGTATGTGTATTGCACAGCAAGAAGTGTTTGGTCCGGTGCTGGTATTGATCGCTTATCAGAATGAAGAGCAGGCGATCGAAATTGCTAATGATTCTTTGTATGGATTATCGGGATATGTTTCTTCAACCGATCCACAGCGCGCTTTAAAGGTAGCCAAAAAAATTCGTTCGGGAATGATCCACATTAATAACGCCTGGACCGATCCAGCGGCACCATTTGGTGGTTACAAACAATCGGGCAATGGTCGCGAGTGGGGAAAGTTTGGTCTTGAGGAGTTCCAGGAAGTGAAGGCAGTGATGGGAGCTAAGAATTTTTAGGCTATTAAAATCAACAATGCACAAGCGACTTAATTAGTCGCTTTATTCCGGTTTGCGATGAACTTTTTAAACTTTGCTATTCATCAACTGATACATAGACGACTTCTCCTTGTAAAATAGTAATGACAATTTCCGTTTCCAAAATTTGTTGCGGAGAAAGTTGCGTGATGTCATCGCTTAGTACAACCAGATCTGCAGATTTTCCAACTTCAATTGACCCAGTAATTTTGTCGATTCCTAATGCTTTGGCTCCATTAATAGTTGCCGCTTTGATCGCGTCATGAATGTTTGGCAACCCAGATGTATGCTTGAGTCTGGTGGAATTAGCAATGGCGACAAGGGGATTTAACGGGTTAACTGTCCAGTCGCTGCTAAAAGTGACGTTTGCGCCGGTATCAAATATTTTTCGCATAGGTAAAAGTTTGCTCGCTCGCTTTTTTCCAATTAGGTTATAAACCCAACTGTGGTCGCCAAAAAATTCTGCACCGGCCTGGAAGTCTGCATCGACATTCAGTGACTTGAAACGAGCAATATCTTTGTCGTTAACCATTTCGAGATGAGTCAATGCGTATTTTTGTTGACTGCCTTGTTTTCTTGATTGCTCGATTGCGTTCAACGCTTCATTGATACCTGCGTCACCCACCGCATGAATATGGGCGCCGTAGCCAATCTTATTCAATTGTTTCAACCACGCAGAAAGCTGATCCGGTGGGATATAATTGAGGCCCGATGGTATATCTGTTTGCCACGACGTCTGGTAAGGTTGGCTTAGTTTGGCAGTACCAAAATGAAGTACGCCATCGGCATACATTTTAACTTGATTAACGATTAGCAGTTCTTCGGGATCAGGTTGATAAATTTCCTCCAAAAATTTCAGTTGTTTGCTCATGGATAGTTCTGGATAAATCCATGGACGAATCGACGTTCTGACTTTGACTTGATCATCTTTTAACGCCTGTTGCCAAACTTCATACCAATTGCGGCGCCAGTACATTCTTCCATCGCCTATGGTGGTAATACCGTTCGCGATGACTTCGTTCATACCGGCAAGCAACCCAGCATAGCTTTGATTAAACACGTCAGGCGCGCTATTCCAGGCTATTTCCATGACGATATCGCCGGCATTGTCAAATAAGATACCGTTAGGCTCTCTTGTGTCAGGGTCTATCATGATTCTCCCACCAGGTGGTGGTGTAGCACTTGAATTTAATTTTGCCAGGTGAAGTGCATAGGAATTGACTAACATCGCATGGGAAGACTCTTCCATGATAACCACAGGGTTGTTTGGAAATACTTCATCGAGTAATCGGATTGGCGTAATTTTTAATTGATGATCCATTAATGCGTCGAGTTGGAAACCGTGTCCAATGACCCATGCACCTTTTTTGGATATATTTTGTCGGCAGATTTTCAGACTGGGGATCTGCTCCTTGAGATTAGCGTTTTTCTCTAACTGGCAATTTCCGCCAACTTGTGAAGCACCTTCAAAAATATGACTGTGCGTATCGATAAAGCCGGGTAACAACATTTGCTGTCTTAATGAGATAACTTTGGTTTGGTCATCGATAAAATCTTCTAGCCCGTCGTTTTCGCCAACGTAGATAATCGTGCCGTCGGCAATGGCAACTGCCGTTGCGAAAGGTTGCTTTTCATTAACGGTATAAATCACCGCATCGATTAAAGCGAGATCGGCCATTTTTAACTGCGCTTGAGCGCCTGCCAGATTGTTTAATTGTGGGTAAAGAAAGATACAGATAATTGCTGTCGTTTTCTTAAACCAATTTCTATTAGACATCGTGAGGGCCCCTTAAGCAGCCTAATGGGAGTTTTATTGAATTATTAAAATAAATATAGCTTATCTTGATAGGGTAATGTGGGTTTTGTTAAGTAACCAGGTTTCGTTATGTATCTAAGAACAATTTCGTAGTTGATTATGATTGACAATTCGCGTTATTAGCTGATCTTTAACATCCAAAACCCAATCCACAAAGTTCGATCTTCAATACACTGTTTGAATTCATACGGCAGGAAAAAACAGATTCAAACAAAGAAAGAAAGGTAAACATGCCTTAGAGAGGTGGTTTAATTTGCGACTGAAGATGGCGGTAGAAATCTCTCGCCATATTAATGCGTTTTTTTAACAAAGGAAGCTGCTGAGAATAAAGGTTTTTTATTTTTTCACTTTCCCAGAACTCCAGTTCTTTACTTAAACTAACCGTTGAGTTTTCCATTTGATCTAAACGGGTCATCATAGTCGCAATTGTTGCACTTGCCTGATTTTTACAGGCACTTAGCGCTGAGTGGTTTTTCAGGTAAACTGCGCCGGTATGGGCAAAGGTATAGTTTTTTCCATAGGCTCTTAGCGCGATCCAGCCGCTGTCCCGGGTTGACAATTGGTAATTCAAACTCAACTGGGTTTTGTTGTCTGCAGTATCAGGTGTTATCGTTTTAATGACTTTGCCACAGCGAATGAGTTCTAATCTATCAATCGAATCAAAATCAGAATTAATACTGACTTTGCCTTCAATTTTCAATGGGGATTGGTCTGTAATCTCAAGGATACTACCTGGTTCATTATTGTTAACTGAAAGTTGAATGAAAGGGCCATTAGTTATCAGTGTTCGACCTCGTTTTAGACCATCAAACCATTTTTGAGTAGAAAGAAATGGTTTCGATTTTTCCGTTGTATTTTCAATTTTAACGTAACTTCTGACCGCGCCAGGTTGATCAAAGTAGGGGAAGTCGGACCCTGCTGCTGGAGAAATTCTAAAGCCAAGGTTGAGCAGCTCATACCAGAGTTTGGTGCGTAACCGATTAGCTTGCATAATTTCCACAAAGTCGACTAAACCAAATGGTGCATCCAGCGCCAGTCCCCATGCTGCATTAAACTCACCAGAGCCGACGTGCGCGTACCCGGTCAGCGCGTTTTGCTGTTGATAAAATGCCAGGTATTTGTGATAGAGAAAGTACTGTTCGCTAGCCAGTAAAGTATTAGCGACATTGAGCGCAAGAATGTGGCCTCGGTGAGCTGTTCTTGGTCCTTCTGTACCGGGAACTATGGCGTTATTATCTATCTGAATTTTGCCTTTTTCGCCCATCGCAAACTGGCGAAAGTGAGTTTGCTCTGTATTCGTCATTTCCAGCAAGTTGGACACATGAATATCTTCGGCTTTTAATATAGAAAAAATAGAACGGTGATCTTTTTGTCCGCGTTGCATATGAATGTGAACATCACCTGAAAACCAACCTTTTTCAGGCAGGTTAATCCAGCGTTTCATATCGATTTCAACAATTTGATTGATCGGTTTTCCTGCAGAGACAGTAATCTCTTTTTGAGCAATTTTATATTCAGGACCCTTGGTCGCTATGATGGTGTAAGTGCCTGCAGATAATTCGACCTGGTACTCGCCATCGGAGTACACGAAGTAACGATTAGCATGAGGCCAGTATTGGTAAGGTGCGAAGTAGGACTTTAAGTTCAGGTGTTTGACTTCACGTTCGTAGTATTTAATTGGGACTGCGCTTTCAGACGCTAGCACAGAAGAACCACGACTGTTGTAAATACCAAGCCTCACAGGAGTTTTGGAGTCAGTGTTATGGTCAATAAATTTAAAAGTAATGGTTTGACGAGACGTTTGCGTTTGATTCGGTTGTGGCCGAGTTATTTTGATATCACAAAGGGTAAAAGTTGTCTGGGTCTTTGGGCCGAGCTCGGCTAAAGGCAACATCGTTTCCAGTGTAGTTAAAACAAAATCTGTACCACCGATACCTCGGTTGATAAATCTGGCTCGGTCTAAATCCAGACTAAGCCAGAAAAGTTGATTGTCATTAAGGTTTTCACGCGTGTTGTCTAAAGAAACTGTTGCGTTTGCATCGGCTCTTCCATGACGGTCATAGCCGTAAACCAGGGAGTTGCTATTAGAAGATTTGACCAACAATTTCAGTTGGATTTTTTCATCGATGTCAAAAGCAAAATTATCATCAATATCGAATGCAAGATAATTCGCTTTGACACAGTTATTTCCGTTGATCGATTGATATTCTGGGTTTTGCCTGCGAGTAAACGCAAAGGTTCCAAAAGATTCTGGATAGCCTGCAGTGAGAACCCGATTGATAGATTCTCTTGTCCAATTTAATGTTTTTATTCCGCGCGGATTATCTAAATTAGAGTCGCCTGAAATTGAACTATCGGACTTTGAAGTCTTATTATTATCCTTGGTGTTGTCCTTGGTGTTATTCGAATGATTATCGAAGTGATGGCGAGAGCCAGCTATGGTGTCGTGTGCTTGCAGCTCGACATGACTTAAGCCAGCAATGAACAATAAAAAAAATGGGAGACGGTTAAGTCTCCCCAACAAGCTCTTCCACGAAGTAGGAGCCATGACAAATTCTGTGTGTTGTTGGTGAGTTAGCATGTTTCAAATAGCGTTAATATTTCATGAGTGCCTGAACGGTTAATTCTCAACTTACTTAACGATTGCAAGTTCTAAAATAGAATGAAGTAACACGTTAGCCCCAGCGGCCAGGTCTTCGGATTTCGCATTTTCGGCTTCGTTATGTGATAGTCCGTTTTCACAAGGAATAAAAATCATCCCGGTCGGCACTTTTTGTGATACATAAAGGGAGTCATGGCCGGCACCACTGTAGATTTCCATGTGTTGATAATCGAGGTTTTCAGTCGCGTTTTTTATCGTATTAACACAAAGATCATCGAACTGAGTCACTTCCATCCGCCAGGTTTCCTCTAACGTGTATTCAATCTGATTTGCCTTACAAACTTCATCAACATAGACGCGAAATATTTCATCTATTTCGTCGAGTGTGCCAGCATCCGGGTGACGTAAGTCGATGCTAATTTTCAATTCTTCTGGAACCGTGTTTCGAGAACCGGGAATTGCTTCAATGCATCCAATTGTGGCTCGACCCCATGGACTAAATTTTTCAGCCAGGTCATAACAGCATGCCAGAATAGGTAACATGCTCTGAACAGGATCACGGCGTGATGACATCGGTGTAGGTCCAGCATGACAAGGTTCACCTTTCAGGCTTAAGTCAAACCATCGTAATCCTTGAATGCCCGTGACCACGCCAATTTGTTTAGCCTCGTTTTCGAGAATAGGGCCTTGTTCGATATGAAGTTCTATCGCCGCTTTCGCAGGCCGCGGCTTTGCAGGGAGCAGACCTTTATACTCAATTTTAGTGAGCTCGTCTAACACGCTCTGCCCGTCGTTATCCGTTATCTGATAGATATCCTCTAATTTAAATTCACCACTCCAAACTCCTGAACCCATGCAAGCGGGCGAAAACCTTGCACCTTCTTCGTTGGTCCAGACAACGATTTCAATGGGATGACTAGTAGAAATATGATTGTCGTTGAGGGTTCTGATAACTTCCAGTCCTGCCAGTACGCCATAAACACCGTCAAATTTACCGCCGGTTGGCTGAGTATCCAGGTGGCTACCGGTGAGTATGGCTGATTCTTCCTCGGCATCCCCGGAGCGACGAGCGAAAATATTTCCGATTTCATCGATCATAATTTCGCAGCCTGCACTGATGCACCAACTCACAAAAAGATCGCGTCCCAACTTATCGAGTTCGGTTAATGCTTGACGATTACACCCACCTTTATTTGTTGCTCCGATTTCCGCCATTTCCATTAACGAATTCCAAAGCCTTTGTTGGTTGATGTGTAGGGAAGAATGCTCTGACATTGTATGCTCGATTGTTACTCATTGGTTGAGCGGCTGCTCCCATGAGACTTCAAATTTGTATTAATTTAAGACTCATTGTCAGCCGGACTTGATGTTTTAACCAGCATATAAAAATAGAGAGAGGAGAACTACCCACATTTGTGGGTGATCTCAAAAATAAATAGCGAAAATTATTGATTGAGAAACAAAACAAGCGGATCGCAGTCAAGTTCATTATCAGCGTATCCCAGACAAGAAAAAAGCAGATTGAATAATTCAGATTGTGAGTTTATGTTGAGTTTTCCATAAGCGGATTTTCGATATGAGCGTTCAGTATCGACACTGATCCCCAGGATTTTGGCTGCGGATTTCGATGAGTGTCCCTGCATCAGCTTTTGAATAACGGTTCTTTCTCTTTCTGTTAAAACTGAGCTGGCAAATAGATCAAACGCGCGTTGTAATTGATTAGACAAA
This sequence comes from Aliikangiella coralliicola, assembly GCF_007004725.1. Taxonomy (GTDB): domain Bacteria; phylum Pseudomonadota; class Gammaproteobacteria; order Enterobacterales; family Kangiellaceae; genus Aliikangiella; species Aliikangiella coralliicola. The sequence continues at coordinate 492,553 of NZ_ML660164.1, forward strand.
TCATTATTTTGTTTGGTCAGTGTCGACCACTGTTTGTTTACAGCGGCGTTTATGATTGGGTAGAGTTGTCTCGTCATAGTGATATCATCCTGACTAAATTCTCCACTTAACAGACCGATAGAAATAGCGACCGCTTTGGTTTCATTAATCTGGGAAATCATAATCAGTTGATCTTGCAGGCCACTCTTAGAATAATAACTTAAGTAGTATTCGCTATTGTAAAAATCATCGGGAACAATTTCTCTAATTGGAAAAAAACCATAGTCACCCCGTTTATAAGCGCTGTATATTGGGCTTATTAAAAAAGCGCCGCCGAGATAAATGTCATAAAACACGTCATTTTTTTCTTTAATTTCGTCATGAAGAATTTCCGGGGCAGACTCATTGGTGTAAAGCATAATGACGAAACTATCGAAAGTTAAGTTCGCTTTCAAAATTTGAAATAGTTTTTGACCAAAGTCAGGTTGATTGAGTGAACGAATGAGTTCTGCTGCAAATTCAGATACCCAGAAAGGGGAGTTGGAAAACTGGAGGTCGGAAAATTGAGGCTTGGAAAATTGTGAATCGGAAGTTTTCATCGGCAAATAGGTTCAATCGCAAAACATCAATAGCTGTTGGTTGATACTGCCCTGATTAAAACCATCCAAGGTGTTTTGAAAACCTTGAAGACAGGCAGATATCTTACAATATCATTGTGTTCTGCGATGAAACCTTTTGCAAGCCTATTTTGCTGAGTCTTGTGTCTAAAAGTTAACTTTTGGCGTTTGGATTATGGGTTTTCAGATATTTATCCGTCCTTATGAAGTATGTTAAAGCACTCTGTTAAAATCGCCATTCCTTCATCAATGAGTTCGTCACTGATTGTCAAGGGTGGTAAAAAGCGGATCACATTACTTCGGCTTCCACAACTCAACAAAATAAGCCCCTGTTGACTGGCTTGTTGTACCAGTTTCCTGGTCATCTCTGCGTTGGGTTGGTTTGCATCGCCGTCAACGATCAACTCGATCGCAATCATTGCGCCACAAACGCGAATTTCTCCGACCGTTTGGCTAAACTCTCGTCTTAAAATTTCTAATCTGGCAGCAAATTGTTGGCCGATCAAAACAGCTCTTTGAACCAGTTTTTCCTGCTCAATAACGTCTAGTACCGCTAGCGCCGCGGCACAGCCGACCGGTGAGCCTCCGTAGGTTCCACCGAGACCACCTGGTAATGAAGAATCCATAATCTCCTGCTTACCGACAACTGCCGCTAGTGGAAAACCACCGGCGATTCCTTTCGCCATTGTTATTAAGTCTGGTTCAATATCATGGTGATCCATGCAAAACATTTTGCCGGTTCTGGCAAAGCCGGTTTGAATTTCATCGGCGATCATAACAATACCGTGTTGATCACAGATCGCTCGTAATGCTTTTAAAAAACTGGTTGATGCAGCATAGAAACCACCTTCGCCCTGGACAGGTTCAATGATAATAGCAGCGACGTCACTGGGATCTATGTCGACTTTGAATAATGTTTGCAAGGCGCCAAGACTTTGTTGCTCGCTGATCCCGTGATAGGCAATAGGGAAGGGGATATGGTAAATTTCATTTGGGAATGGGCCGAACAAATTTTTATAAGGGGTTATTTTTCCAGTGAGTCCCATTGTCATATTTGTGCGACCGTGAAAGCCGCCGTTAAAAGCGATAATGCCACGACGTCGGGTGTGAGCGCGGGCAATTTTGACACAGTTTTCGACGGCTTCGGCGCCGGTGGTTACAAATATCGCTTTCTTCGGTGTTTGCCCCGGTGCAATTTCGGTTAATCTTTCTGCTAACGCTACTGCATTTTCATAAGGTGTTACCATTACGCAAGTATGGCTAAAATTATCGAGTTGTTGCTTTACTGCTTCAACGATTTGAGGGTGGCTGTGTCCTGTATTAGAGACTGCAATACCACTACCGAAATCGATATACCGGTTGTTTTCAATATCCCAAAGCTCGGCATTTTTTGCTCGTTTTACATAAATAGAAGTGAGATTTCCCTGTCCTTTGGCGATTACTTTCTCTTTTCGTTGTTGCATTTGTGAGTTGCTTGTCATTACTTTACTCCCGATCTTCCGACAGATTATTTCGTGTTTTAGTGATTTGTCAGTTTGATCAAGGGACTCTTAACTTAAAACCGAGATGGCTATGAGTTAAACGATTTTTGAGCCAATGGGATATCAAACCGAACCAAGTATCAATTGAATTAAAAATCAACTGAACTAAGAATCAACTGAACTAAGGGTCAACTGAACATGGGTTAAATTCCGCCCATGCACATGTATTTAATTTCCAGGTAATCATCCAGGCCATACTTGGAACCCTCTCGACCAGAACCCGATTCTTTAATCCCGCCAAACGGGGCCATTTCGTTTGAGGTGATCCCTTCGTTGATGCCGACAATGCCGTATTCCAGTTCTTCGGCAATACGCCATACTCGACCGATATCGCGGGTATAAAAATAGGCAGCCAGCCCAACATTGGTATCATTCGCAATCGCAATTGCCTGCTCTTCGTTGTCAAATGAGATTAGCGGAGCAACAGGGCCGAATACTTCTTCACGCGCGACAGGCATATCGTTAGTCACATTGGTTAATACAGTCGGTGGGTAAAAACATGAACCTAAAGTGCTCGGTTGTCCGCCCAACTTAACCACAGCACCTTTGGCGATTGAAGTTTGGACCAATCGATCAACGGCGTCACAGGCAGACTTAGTAATGAGTGGGCCGTTAGTCGCTTTTTCATCATCTCCTGAGCCAAGTACCAGTCGTTGTTTTACGGCGCTCACTAATTTGTCTGCAAATTCCTGGTAGATATCTGAGTGAACTAAAACTCGATTGGTGCACACACAGGTTTGCCCGCTGTTACGAAATTTTGAGGCCATTACACCGTCAATTGCAGCATCAAGATCGGCATCGGGAAAAACGATGAAAGGTGCGTTGCCGCCGAGTTCCATAGTCATTTTTTTAAGTGTTTCGCTACATTGTGAGACCAGTTTCTTGCCAACTTCGGTTGACCCGGTAAAGGTAAGCTTTCTGACTCGTGTACTCGACAATAAACGAGTACCTATGTCGTGGGCATTACCGGTCACGATGTTAATGACGCCTTTAGGTATGCCGCTACGATCAGCAAGTTCAGCAAGCGCGAGTGCCGATAGTGGTGTTTCAGAAGCAGGCTTACACACAACGGTGCAACCGGCAGCAAGCGCCGGGCCGATTTTTCGAGTGAGCATTGCGTTCGGAAAGTTCCATGGCGTAATGCAAGCAACCACGCCAACCGGTTGTTTAATGCAGACAATACGTTTGTCGTCAGAAGGCGCCGGAATCGTGTCTCCATAAACGCGTTTGGCTTCCTCGGCAAACCATTCGATGTAACTTGCACCGTAAGCGATTTCGGCACGCGCTTCGGCCAGCACTTTGCCTTGTTCAGCAGTCAGAATTTGCGCCAGATCTTCCTGGTTTTCGAGGACCAGTTGATACCATCGGCGCAATAATTGAGAACGCTCCTTAGCTGGCATTGAACGCCAGGATTTTAAGGCGTTGTGAGCGGCATCTATGGCTGCTTCGGTTTGCTCAGCACCGAGTTTAGCGACTTTGGCTACGGTCTCGTGGTTACAGGGATTCAACACATTTATGGTATTTCTTGAACTTACCCACTCACCATCAATATAGGCGTCAGTTTTTAGCAAACTTTGGTCGGTTAAATTTAACATCGTTTTCAACTCTCGTATTAATCTTCAATAAGAAAATAATACGCGCAAAGTTGAAAAATAGGCTTTTGAATTTAGATCCTGCGAAAGCAGAAAATGCCGTCCAGGTTTAGTGCAGAAGCAGAAAATTTCTTTCGCTAAAAAATTTAGATTTTAACAACATTCTAAGGTCTGGACACTTGTAAACAAGCGTTGACTGATCCCGGTTATTTGGCGCAGTCAGCTGCTGGAGGCAGGGAGGTTTTTGGTTAAATGAGAAATAGGGTATTCTCTTTTAGAAGCGATTGTTTTCATCACCACATAGCTATGGTATTTAAAAATACCGAGCTCTGAGTCTAGCAGTTGTTGAATAGTATTTTGATAATGGATAATGCTGCGGCAAGTAAACTTAACCAGGTAATCATAGCCACCACTCACCAGATAACACTCCATGACTTCCGGTATTTTAGTAATTTCTCTTTCAAAATAGCTGTGGTCTTCAAGAGTATGTTTAGATATTGTTATCTGTGTGAAAACCTCAACCACCTCGGTTATTTTGTTAATTTCTATCTCGGCGCAGTAGCGGGTAATAAAGCCCATTTTTTCCAGTCGTTTAACTCGTTGTAAGCAAGGGCTGGCAGACAAAGCAACTTTTTCAGCGAGATCAACATTTTTAATTCGGCCATTGCGCTGAAGCTCGGCCAGTATGGCGATGTCAATACGATCCAGTTGTTGACTATTGTTCATTGAAAACTCGGCTGTTAATTTGCGGAATGAAAAGATCGAAATAAAGTTGTTAGTTGCTTATAAAAGAGTATAACAAATACCGACTCGTTGTCGCCGATAAAAAATGCGATTCAAAGAAATTACTATTATCTGTGTTGACATTCATGATTGAACTCCCGTTATCGAAACGCCGGCGGCCTTTTAAAGTATTAATTGGCACGGCCTAATTGACTGATACAGTTTGCTAACCGAAGCATATTCAGTGCAGGTTGGGCACTCATAAGCTATGCTCAATTAAGTAAAAGGTTTTCCTGTCGTAGGTTTATGAAGTACTTTATTAATACTTGTGTTGTTCTCATATTGACATCACTGGTCGCTCATAGATTAGCAAACGCAGGGAGTCATGACAGTTTTTATCATTCTGCTCCGCTGCATTTTGAAAGCATATCTGTTGACCAAGGTTTGTCTCAATACTCTGTGATTGATATTTTAAAGGACAGAGAAGGTTATCTTTGGTTTGCAACCCAGGACGGACTTAACCGCTACGATGGTTATAATATTACCGTCTTTAAACATGATAGTAATGATGCAACCTCAATATCCGACAATTACATCTGGGCATTAATTGAAGACAGCGACGGTCTTATCTGGATAGGAACTAGAAATGGAGGACTCAATAAATTTGACCCCAAGACAGAAACCTTCACCACTTTTCGACACGATCCGGATAATGAGCTCAGTATTGCTTCTGACCAGGTGACAGCTCTATTTATCGATAGCCGTAATCAGTTTTGGGTGGGGACTGCCAACGGCGGACTCAATCTTTTTGATCGCAAACAAAACACTTTTAAGCGTTATCTTCATGATCCTGAAGATATTAATAGTATCGGCGGTAACGCAGTAAAAGTTATCACCGAAGATCAATCCGGTGATCTTTGGTTAGGGTTGAGTCACACTCCTTTAAGACACTTTCCGAGCGCGGGATTAGACCGATTTAATGTTAAAACACAGTCCTTTCAACACTTTCGATATGATCCAGCAGATAATTTTAGTCTGAGCGGTGATCATGTTAACGCGATTAATATTGATCAACTTGGTTACATCTGGATTAGTTCGTATGGCCGAGGTCTCAGTCGACTTGACCCTGCCACCGGAATTTTTAAGCGATATTACGACTATGACACCGATGGTGAGACAAAACCTCGTTTAATTCATAGAATCATTGCCGGCAAAAATAATACCTTGTGGATAGCCTCAGGATTCCAAGGGCTGTATGAGTTTGATAAAGAGCTTGAAGTTTTCAGAGCGCACCAAAAAACAACTGATGACAGCAATAGCCTGCATGGAATTAGTCTTTATAGTCTGTTGTTGGATAACGATATTTTGTGGGCCGGTAGTTGGCGTTTCGGTATTGGAAAAACTGACTTATCAAGTCGGCAATTTAATAAGTTAAGATTATCAAAAACTGATCAGATATCGCTTGCTGATCAAAGTGTCTCCATGATCAAGTCATCGGGTGATCTAATCTACTTTGGCAATAGTTTCGGCGGGCTAGCAAAATTTAATAAAAAGAAAAAAACGATTGAAATCACCAAACCTCAGTCATTGCTTGATAATGCCGACATGGATCGGGTGAAGCGAATATTTATCGATAGCAAAAATCAGATATGGATAAGTCATTATAAACTTGGATTATTTCCCCATATCGAAGGCATTCAGAACAAGCAGACTTTTCAATATAACGATGAAATTACCGATGTAGAGAAATATCATATCAACGGCTTTGCTGAATCTTCAGATGGCACATTGTGGTTCGGTAGTCGGGGGCGAGGACTTATTCGTTTTAACCCTTCAACCGGAGAGGCTAAGCAATTTCAGAATAAGCCCGATGATGCGACTAGTCTTTCCTATAATGCGATTTCAATGAATGGTTTGTTAGTCGATAGCGAGGATAATTTGTGGATAGCGACTTCCGGCGGTGGATTAAATTTTTTACCCAAGGGGAGCGAACAATTTGAACGTATTCCATTAACTGGAAAAACTAAGTTGAGCCACGCAACTGTCACCAGCGTTTCAATCAGCCCATCAGGCGCATTGTGGGTGGGTACTCAAGGTGGTGGTATTAACCGAGTCGTGAAAAATAAAGATGAATTAAAAATAGAAAGTTTTAACAGCAAAGATGGATTAATTGCTGACGCCATTGGTGGTGTGTATGAGTCCAGCGATGGAAAAGTATGGATGAGTACGACACGAGGTGTGAGCCGGTTTGACTATGCAAACAAATCATTTTATAACTTTGCCTTGTCGGAAGGTGTACTTAGGGGATATACAATTGGTAGTCACCATATGGATGAACAGGGGATCATCTATTTCGGTGGTCCTCACGGGGTAACTTATTTTGACCCGTTGAAGATTAAAGCGCCTAAACATCTGGAGAAGGTTGTCTTAACCGATTTTTTACTTGCCAATAAAAGTTCAAAAGTTTCTCAGAAAGGTGCACAGATTGATCAGGATTATCACGTTAGTTATGCAGAAGCGATTCAACTCGATTATGAAGAGTCTGTATTCGGTTTCGAATTTTCATCGTTAGATCATCGTTATAAAGAACGCGTACGCTTTGCTTACAAAATGGAAGGTTTTGACGACGAATGGACACGCACGAATTATTCTAATCGCCGTGCGGTTTATACTAATCTTGATGCGGGGAATTATACCTTTAAAGTAACCACTATTGGTTTGAATGATGATTTAAGTAACCAAATCACTAAAATTAATGTTGAAATTCTGCCGGCGCCCTGGAGAACCTGGTGGGCATATACTTTGTATGCTGTTGCTTTTCTAATATTGCTCGCGCTGCTCTATAACCAAAGGTATAAAACGTCGCTAGCGATAGAAAGGCGTCGCTTTGCAGAGACTGCTAACCAGGCGAAGTCACTATTCTTGGCGTCAATGAGTCATGAGATTCGGACGCCGTTAAATGGTGTGATAGGTGCTGCTTCTTTACTGTCGGAATGTAAGCTTGAAAAAGAGTCAAAGTCTTATTCTCAGGTCATTAAGCATAGTGCAGAGAGTTTGCTGTTGTTGGTTAACGATATTCTGGATCTGTCTAAAATTGAGTCGGGTAAGCTCGAGCTGGAAGCTCGCCAATTCAATTTGAGGGAGTGCATAGAGAACACGTTAGACCTATTTACTAGTGCTGTCGATGAGAAAAATATCGAATTAAGTTTTGTGGTTGATGAAAACATACCCGGAGAAATTATTTCTGATGCAATGCGGTTAAAACAAGTTGTCACAAACCTGGTAAGTAATGGGATAAAGTTCACTCAACATGGTTTTGTTAATGTCGTAATTCAATGTGGTGAACGGCATAATGATGACGATGTGAATCTGCGGTTTATGGTTGAGGATAGTGGTGTTGGTATGTCTAAGCTTGAGCAAGTGCATATTTTTGAAGAATTCACCCAAGCCAAGGCGAGCACCTCACGAAAGTATGGTGGTACAGGATTAGGTCTATCCATTTGTCAACGTATTGTAAAATTGATGGGAGGAGAAATTAGCGTTAAAAGCGAGCAGGGCAAAGGGACAATATTTTCGTTTGAAATTAAGGTTGGCGTGCCGACGGACAGTCAAGGGATTTACGCAGTAACTCATACAGGGATTCTAAATAATAAAGTGATGCTAGCTGTTGGTTGTAACGAGTTCACCAAAAAAATAATTTCTAACCTTTCTATTAGTGTTGGAATGAGCGTTTACTTTAAGAGTGTCAACCAGGTAATCGGAGACAGCTCAATCGTTCGTCAAGGAAAAGTTAAGGAAGGAAGCGAACTGTCTTCAAACCCAGATGTGCTGTTATTGGAAAAAAATAGCAACAATACTGCTGCCGATAAGTTTTTAGATTGGATTCAGTCAGATGCCGAAACTCGTTTGTTGAGTTGCCCCAAAGTCTTAATTTCTTCGCCAAATTACGCAAAGAACTATCAGCATAAGCACCTTACTGAATTTAATCAGATCACTTATAAACCGATTAAACTCGCCCAAATGATAAGACGGTTGGAAGCGCTGTTTGGAGGAAATGATGAACAACCCGAAGAAAAAGCAGCGTCGAATGAGCAATTCAGCTTAGCCCATCCGCTTAAAATTCTTCTCGCGGAAGACAATGTTGTTAATCAGAAAGTATTTCAAATGTGTATGAACAAGTTGGGTTACCAAGTCGACACGGTTTCAGATGGAAAAGAAGCTCTCATTGCTATTACAAATAAACGCTATGACGTGTTATTTGCCGATTTACAAATGCCCAATTTGGATGGATTAGGTCTTGTTGAACAAATTAATCAACATTATTTCGAGCAGCATTTGTTGATTGTTCTTTGCTCTGCCAATGTTTTACAGGATTTCGAAGGGATGAAGGACAACGGATTGATTCACGATTTTCTGGCTAAACCTTATCGTTTGGATGAATTAAAAGAGTGTTTGGTAAAGCTTTATGAAAAAGCGAAGTGTTTTGAGTAAGTTTATTGTTGGTCCTTTTATTTGAAAGGATTATGAGTGGTGTGTCTGAAAAATTGACAAAGTTTATGTGAATAGTTTTTGGTATTGGCTCTTATGGGTTGCTCTGTAGGCTGGGTAGACGAAGGAAACCCGGCATTTGGGCTAAAATAATAAAAACATGAGTTCAATATTTTTCTAAATTTCTCCATAAAATTAAAAGCCGTCATTCGACTCGACCAAAATGTTGGGTTTTGCAACCCAACCTACGCGCTTTAGTTAAGAATAAACAACCGTTACGAATAAAGGTTCCAGTCGTTTTTATATTGATGAAGGTGATTTCGAATTATCTAAATTTGCCGCAACTTCATACTTCCTCTACGCCCTAAATCTCGCTGAATTTCGATATAAATATGACGTGCATATTTTTCAATGTTTTCTGAGTTTTGGTTCTGATTTTTTAATTCGTCATAAAGTTTATTAAACTGTTTGACCACATGGTTTCCAGCCCATAACAGAATCTCGTTGCGAATGGTTTTGATGGTTTCAATATTAATATTGGTGTATTTATTTTCGTGAGCGTTGACATACCAATTCATAAAGTTATTGTAAGCCATGGTTTTGCCACTCGATGAATTTAGTGACTTTTTAAAACTTGAATGAGTAAACAAAATAACGAGTAGAGCGGAGATGACGATTGCTGAAGACAGTAGGGCTACAACAGGTTTTCTAGTGGTATCTAACATTGTCCATTGGTGACTTAAAAAGCCCCAACCTTCATAGAGCGCATAACCGACGCCAGATATAATTGCGATAAAAACGATTAGAGCTAAAACAAAACCGATACCTTTCATAAGCCTACCTGTTGTCTATCTTTTGATTATTCTTACAGTCGTATTTAGTTACATTGTTAACGAAATGACGATCAAATTAAAGAAAAATTATGCACGATAAATTCGAACTGATTTTCCTGGCGTTCTTTGCATTTGTGCCCATCTTCCTTCTGCAATATGCACTTTTGATTGCAGTTGCGCTTTAGTTCTGAATGGGCGATTATCGATAATACCTTGCGCCAATGCATCACCAATGCCACTCAGTCCCATTAACTCTGACTTACTCATATCGTTTAAATAAACAGTTTCTTTTGGCGTTGGACTGAGAGAATAGTTATTACGGTTAGTGTCGATGCTGTTGTCCACCTGGAATACTTTGATCTCTGCGCCGGTAGCGCCGGTAGTAGGATCAACTTCATGGGCTCTGCAATCTAAGTTGTTCGGTATTTTTTCCTCGGCTTCAACAATATCTGCTCTGACATCGTCATCCGGGTTACCTTGTGCCCTAAAATAAGTCGCATCTGCCGAGCGGGATGGTCTGCCATAGTTAGCATGAACCACGAAGTTTGCTATTTTGCCAGCATCGATGGCGTCTTTTACAGGAGTTTCAAAGCCGTGCAGGTGAGAGGCACTTGAACGGTTATTCGCTGTTTGAGTCAGCGGCGTTAAGTTGTCCCAGGTATTACCCGGTCCGCCGAGGTTGTCATTAAGTAAATGGCCGCGAACATAATAAGTTCCACCACCGTCCATTCGTCTGCGCAAAGCGCTCCAAGGCGGGTTGGTAAGGCTGCTGGATGGTGAGCTGCCGGTTGGGTGCAGCGAAGTGAGGCGCATCACTGAAGCAGAGCTACCAAATCCATGCACGTGTCCCCCGTAGATTGTCGGCGTTGATTGAGTGGTTGCACTAACCGGCATAAATCGCGCAGTAACATCACCGAGTCTTGTTACCAGAGTCTGAATGTTAGTTGCATGATCAGCTGCGGGGGCGGCACTCGAACCAGGCGCAGCAGCAGGGGATGAGCCTTCAACTGCTGCTTGTTGTATGGCTGTATCTAACTCATCAGCTATGCCTTCAGCTTCAGTTTTATCGGCCTGCTTATTGGCTGGAACAGTGACGGTATCAAGAAATTCTCGATAAGTTTTTGGATCACTTGCCACCATTAAGCGTGCATTAGATCCTGAACCAGTAATGTAAACGGAGTGGCTTTCTCCGTCTTCGCTGGTAAATTCGTCTCTGGCCGACCACCAGTTTGATATCGCACTTCTAACTGCACCCACAGCATTTCTACCCATTTCAAATAGCGCGGTGCCCGCGGCGACAGCCCGATCAATCAACCAATCAAGCGCAGTATCCACCATGCCACGCACAGTTTCGATCATCTCTCCGATACGCCGTCCGAGTCCGCTTAGTCCCACTTGATTGGCGAGAAAGCCTATCGCTACTGGAATACCACTCGCTAACGCGCCTTCAAGGAAATTCGCAGCGCGACTAACATCGCCACGGGCAATTTCCGCAACACCGACGACAAAAGAATTAACGATTTCTAACAGTTCTCGCAAATACCGAATAAACGATTGCACCGCGTTATAAAATGCGATTGCGCCGTTGATGACAGCCATGATTCCGGTGGGGTCTAACATACTCAATAGTTTTGCGGTGACCCGTTGAATTATGCGAGTAACAATCCAGTTTTTGATTGCGTCAAGCACCGTGTTCCAAAGGTTGGACAACCGCTCTTGAATGTATTCCCAAATTGCAACCACACCACGTTCCATCACGTCTTTGACAAAGGTCCAAATTCCGGTCAGTCGATCAATCATTGAGCGAACCCGATCAACTCTTTCTTGACCAATTCTCTCTGCTAATTTAGCCCAGATACGATCAACGGTAATACCGAGAATTTCCAGCACTAATCCTAAAATGGAACCGAAACTTAAATCGGGTGGCGGTGTGATACCGGCGTCTCCCAATTCGCCGAATAACCAGTCAGTCACCCCATTGAGTAAATGGGTTAAAATATTATCGAAAAATTGTACAAAGCCTTGCTTAACTGCGCGTATCAAGTTTTTGAGGAAACCGATAGGATCTCTTTTTATATCTTCAATCGCCTCCATGGCACGAGTGATAATATTGTTGATTAAGTCGAAGGGGAAATTCATCATAATGAGCAAGACTTCGACGACAATTTTGATTATTTCCCACACAAATGCGATTAACCGCATCAAAGGATCGCCAAAAATTCCGAGTAATCTTGCGAAGGCTTCTAGCGGCGCTGCCAGATCGGCAAGTGAGAAAGATTCCCAGGCAGTGGTGAATAGTCCGCGGATATATTCCCAGGTGAAGTTTAGTCGGCCCATTGCCGCTTCCACACGGGCGCTTAATCGACCAATTGCCCCGGAAGATTTCATTTCCTGGAATTGCGCTTCGCCGCCTTCCATTAAACTCATAAATCCATGAATAATATTTTCTGTATTGCGTAGTACCGGATCACCAGAAAATGGATCTCTACCAAGAATAACGGTCAGCAACGGATAGCCTCTTACAGTGCGAGCGTAAGCAACCAATCGACTAATCAGCGCGTCCTTAATAAGCTGTAAAATCTTGATGGCAACTTCAACCAGGAATCTGAGAATGCGTCCGGCTGGTTCGAGAAAAATATTAGCCAACTCTTGAAATGCAGCAATAGGATTCATCAAGCTTTCAATACTCACTAAATCCCAGGCACGGCTGAACATATTCTGGATTGCTTCCCAACTCAAATCGAGGCGCGCTACCGCACCATCAATCCAGTCAGCAGCTCTTTGCAGAGAACCGGTTTCCTCCATTTGTCTTAATTGTTCTTCGCCCGACTCGGACAGCAGCATAAATCCTCTGATAAGGTTCATACCGTTGCGTTCAACCACTTCCTCGGTAATTGGGTCTTTACCAAGAATGACGGTTAGAAGCGGATAACCACGTGTGTGATCTTTTACAAAAGTGACTAGCGCATCCAGCACCGCGTTCTTGACGATTTCGAGTAACTTCGATGCAATATTGGTAGCAAAAGTAACTACCCGAGCAACCGGCGCTCGCACAATATTGGCGGCGCGATTGAGCACCGCCGGCACGTTGCCTAAGTCGGTAATCGACAAACTGTCCCAAAATCGGCTGATGGAATTTGTGATCGAGCTTAGACTAATATCAACTAGCGCGATTTGCCCATCAAGCCATGTTGCGGCTTCCTCCATCGCGCCGGTTTCTTCCAGTTTGCGCTGGAATTTATCGCCAAAGGGAATGATATCTAAACCGGCTTCAATAAAGTTGCGGCCGTTTCTAGCCACTGGTGTGCCGGTAATTGGATCTTGTCCCAAAACCACCGACACTAATTTATAGCCAGGAATTTCCTGAACGAAGTCAGCGAACTTTTCTTTTGCCCAATCTAAAGCGGCATTCAATTGATCGGCGGCCCAATCCACTGCTGCACTTGCTGCGCCAGAAACAGCATCCCAGGCATCACCCAGCCAACCACGCTGAATTTTCGGTTGGACACTTTGAGTGCTTATTTGTGGGTTGTTAGCCTCGGCAGAAGTTTGCGCCGGTAAAACTTCTGGCTCTGCCTTTTCTGCGTGCGTGTCGGGTTTAGACTGAATATCACCCGACTGGTTTGATTGATTTGACCGATTTGACTGTTGTGACTTTTGCGCCGATGCCCCTTGTTGAACGGTATGAGTCAATTCATGGGCGAGTAGGTGTTTTCCACCAGTTGACGAAGGATTGTACTGTCCTTGATTAAAATAAATATCACTACCGTGGGTGAATGCCTTGGCATTAATATTTTGGCTCATCTGGGCGGCGTTGCTGTCAGTGTGCACGCGCACATTGCTAAAGTCTGCCCCAATTCCAGATTCCATTTCAGATCGCGTGTTATCGGGCAGTGGTGAACCTCCACCTTTCGATTGAGATAAGCTGGACTCAAAAGATGCGCTCGCAGTATTCTCAGCGGACGAGTCTGAATCTCCTCGATTAGATTTCGATTGAATTAACCTGGTGAGCAGGCCACCGCTAAACTGGCTTCCGAGCTCGTCATTTAAGTCCATGAATCCACGTTGCACCATTAATTTGGTTTGCAGCGTTGGTTCTGCTTCATCGTTTTGTTCCTGGTTACGTTCTGCGTTTTGATTACCCTGTTGCTGTGGCGACTTTGACAAGTTCGGCTTCGACGAAGGTAATGTTTGAATTTTTGTTCGAGCTTGTGTTGAAGGTTTGCCAGCCGTGGCGGAAGAATTCTGTTTAGACTGAGTCGCTTGTCCTTGAGACAGGCTTTGTACCGAGTTTCCTTTTCCCTGGTTTTGGGGGGCCGCGGGAGAAGGCGATTGAGCTGGAGACTGTGAAGAGATGCTGACAACTTTATCTGCAACTCGATCGGCTTCTTGTTCGAATTTGTCGTTTGGGGCGCCGATTTTTAGCTTTGCTTGAACACCCGATGAACGAATAAGGTGACTTAACGAACTGATATTCCCGTTGTCGTTATTTTTTTTCGGTGATTCTGAACTGATATCTTCGTGATTGGTTTTTTTCCGACTAATTGAGTTTTTATTTGCGTTGCTTTCAACTGTGTGATCGGGCGTGGCTAAGTTGCTATCAAATCTATTGTCGGAAGTCACCGGAGATTCGGCGTTAACATCGTCAGTCAATGCACCGGTAATGAGCGAACTTAAATTTGATGTTTTTTCTGAGGCTTTGGCCTGCAATTGGGGCTGAGTTCCCTTAGGCTTCGAGGTATTAATCCTCGAAGTTTGGGATTTGTTGCCTTCAGCAATTGCTTTTATCGCCATGAAGAAACCTTATGTATTCCGCCGTTGTTTATTCCCTCTCATTTGCAAGGAGAAGGTTAGGGGGAGGTAGAGCTGTTGACTAAAATGCATGTCGTCGAGCCGCTAGTTCATGTGCCAATGTATTGGTCGCATTGGTAGCCACTAATACCACTGCGCCGCTCCATTTACTTTTCATCAATTTTTTCCAGGTTTTTCCATCGACGACTTTATAGGGGCAAAACTGACCGATATCAGAATGCCTTGATTTCAGGTTTGTCATGATCAAGCCTTCGATGTGCGCAACATGAAATAGTTCGTGTCGCTTAGTCATGCCGTAGGTGATTATTACCGGGACTTTCATCAACTTTTTTGCGTCTGCTGCTGTGTAGAAACCAGTGTGTCTGACATCTTTCTTATCAATATAGTAGCGTTCTCCTTTGGCGCCCAGCTTATTAATTTTGGTTTTATTGATGCTGACCGGGATGGTCGCTTTCAATTTCGCTGCCTTCGGGTAGATGACATAAGATTTGGTTTGATTTTTAGGGCCGCAGATTCCGCAAATTCGGCGTTCATAAAAACGCATTCTATTGCCCACCACTTTAACCTTATTGCTATGAGTTGAACCCCATCCACTAATTCCAGAGTTGTTCTTAATTATCGCGCGCAATTTAAACTTTACTTTGGGACTAACTGTTTTGGGCGCTGGCTTGCACTTTCTCTGAATGGTTTGATTGATTTCTTTTTTATTTAATGAGCGATTTTGTTGTACAACATGGGTAAGCTCATGGGCTAACAAATGCTTGCCTTGTTTGCTTTCCGGGTTGAACTTTCCTGCGTTAAAGTAGATGTGTTTTCCCAGGGTGAAAGCCTGAGCATTGAGTTTTTGACTAATATTGTTGGCTTCATTGTCTGTGTGAATTCGAACACCGCTAAAGTCTTTTTTGAAATGAGACTCCATAAAGTTTTTAGTTTTGCCGGGGAGGGAATGGCCCATTCCTTTGCGCGAGCTGAGTCGTGTAGTGGTACTCTCTGCAACCGTATTATTTTGAGACGATTGCTTTCTCTGCAATAGCGGTTTAGCCTGCGCTTCTTCCTCTTCTTCTTCCTGTTTCTGCAATAGCGGTTTTGCCTGAGCTTCTTCCTCTTCTTCTTCCTGTTTCTGCAACAGCGGTTTAGCTTGCGCTTCCTCTTCTTCTTCCTGTTTCTGCAACAGCGGTTTAGCTTGCGCTTCTTCCTCTTCTTCTTCCTGTTTCTGCAACAGTGGTTTAGCCTGCGCTTCTTCCTCTTCTTCTTCCTGTTTCTGCAACAGCGGTTTAGCCTGCGCTTCTTCCTCTTCTTCTTCCTGTTTCTGCAACAGCGGTTTAGCCTGCGCTTCTTCCTCTTCTTCTTCCTGTTTCTGCAATAGCGGTTTAGCCTGCGCTTCTTCTTCCTCTTGTTTTTGAACCTTTTGACCGGCTGTCTCAGTTTCAGACGCATCAACAATCTTGTCAGCAGTTCGATCGGCCTCTTTTTCATAGGCGTCGTCAGGGGAACCCATCGTTAACTTCTTTTGAATATTCTGGCTGATAAGGTTAGCTTTCTTATCACCAGGACTATTGCTGATGGTCTGAGAGAGACCTTCAATGTCATAGAGTCCTTCGGCTCGCTGCAGTTGAAGGCCTTTTCGGTTTCTTAGTTTCCTGGCACGTCGTGTATAACGGCGTCCTTGTGAAAACTCTGACATGTTACCTCCTTAGAAAGTTTTACCTTCTTTCTGGAATTCTTTACGGATACCTTCTTTAATATGATGAAGCGCGATATTGTTTTTTTGCTGAACCAGCGTCATTAAACTGGCGTATCGAACTACATTAATAATTGAGCCGCCGGACATTTCATATTCACCGGCAACTGCGTCCAGATCGACATTTTCATCGAGTTTAAACTGGCTGGAAAACGCGGAAGTCCAAAGCTTAGTCCGCTCTGAATGTTTTGGAATAGGGAAGTGGATAATCGACTGAAAACGCCTGGTAAATGCGTCGTCTAAGTTACTTTTGAAATTCGAGGCCAGAATTACCACTCCAGCATAGTCCTCCATTCGTTGGAGCAAATAAGAAACTTCCTGATTGGCAAAACGATCATGGGCATCATTAACATTGGTGCGTTTTCCGAATAGGGCGTCAGCTTCATCGAAAAACAGGATCCAGTTTTTATTCTCTGCCTGTTTAAAAACCTTTTCGAGATTTTTTTCGGTTTCCCCTATGTATTTACTGATGACTAAGGAGAGATCAATATGATAAACATCACGCTCGGTGACTTTTCCGAGTAGCGATGCGGTCAGCGTTTTGCCTGTGCCGGAAGGGCCAAAAAACAAACTTCGATAACCAGGTTTTATCTTACGCGCCAGTTCTGTGTCACTCAACAAGGTTTCGCCATGATCGATCCAGGCTTTAATTTCGTAAACCTGATCCAGCGTGTAGGGGTCGAGTACTAAATCATCCCACTCTAGTTGAGTTTCAATTAGTTTCGCTGGGAACTCCGAACTAAAAGCTGGCTTTCTGGCATGTCCGCGGGTAATTAAATCTAATGCTTCATTAGATAATGTTAAAACTCTGGATAAATAAGGGTCTTGAGGCTGATTTGATTCTAATGTAATCAAGTTGTGTTTATTAAAAAAATGTTCAGCATCGAATAGATAGGAAAATAAAAAGCGTTTTTCAAGATCGGTACCGGCCAGTATGAATAAGGCGGTTTCTCCAGTAGGAGAGAATGTTTTCCCCTGTCGATCGGTCCTTCCTCCAAATTCAGTGAACTCTTTATCGAAAGTCGCATTTTTAGTAAAGAATACGTCGAGCATTTGTGGCTTAATGTGGCTTATCAATGCCAGTATGAGCACGACTCTTTCTGCAAAGTTGATTTGATAATGCTCGATAAATTGGTTGTATAATATTTGATTTCCTGTCTCTAGTTTTGGCGGTTCGATCTCGAAGATATCTTGATATTCACATTCATGACCGAAGTGAAGTTTAATGCGAGTGTCAAGAATTCGGTAAAACCAATCGAGCTCTTTGTTGAGAACTGCAGCCGTCTGGGTAATGAAATCATTTGCTGGCTCTATTTTCGGTCTATTTTGCATTTACCACTCCACTCGCAACAACGTATCCATCCAGGATAGCTTGATCATCGATAAGCCCCAGGGGATTTGTTCTATCAAAACGTCATAAGGTCCTTTTTCCACCCGCAACAACCAATCACCACCATCTTTCTGTAAAATTCCTTTTCTCAAAACAAAAGTTTGTCTCAGGTTATGAGGCGAAGTTTTTCCCAGTATCGCCCAGTTTTCAATGACAGCATTAATCAACTTGTCTGATTCTTGTTTATCTCGCTTACTCAGCGAAATAAAACGATTGACCGGTTTGGTCAGATCCCAGTTACATAGCAACTTATTTAAAACAAAGTTGAACTCTTCTGTTTGTTCTTCACCAGTGGCAAGATATTGCAATAAATGTAAAGCTTTTTGCTGAGCTTGCTCATTCTTAAATGACTGCTTGTCTAACAGGCCGAGATCATTAAAGTAAATTTGCAGGTATGGCCAGAAAATAATCAGGCCAGCGTTTGATACTGGTATTCGTTCCAGGAAAATTTCTGGCGAAATATCTTCTGTCGCACTCAGTTTAGGCGGTTTTTCGTCTTTGTCTTTTAGTTGATGTGTCTCTGCATCAATAGGCTTTTCTTCTCTGGTAATTTGATTAGAGAGATTTGGTTTTGAGTGTTGAGAAGAAACGATTTTGACCTTATCTATGTCTCGCTTCTCTATATCTTGCCTCTCTAGATATTGCTTCTCTGGATCTTGAGTGACTCCTTGTAAATGTTGTTTATTTTCCTTATCTTTCTCCTCAGAGATTTGTCCTGATTTTGGTACTTTAGAGTCTGACTCAATATCATTTTCTATTTCTGATTCTTTTCTCTCTTCTTTCTGGTGTCTATTTAAGTCATTGTTAGTTTGATGTGGGTGTTTGTCTGATAGAAATTTATCTGATAGTTGTCTGTTTTGTCTTTCTTTTAAGTGACTATCTTTTTCGCCGTTAGTTGATAGAGTCGACTGATTTTCGATAGAACTCATGTCCTCCAGAATAGAGTAGGGAGGTTTTTTTAAGGTCGTGCCGACATCCAAATAGTTCGCTTTAACTTGCTCAAGGCTATTTTCCATCGCTGATTTATTGACACCTTTCACTTTAGCGAATTCCGCCTGGTTTTGAATCAGTCCATTGATTACAAGTAAAGGCTGAAGGTTGTTTTGTTTAACGAGTGAGTGCCATAGTTGAACAAAGAGCATTTCTTGCGTGCTGGTTTCTTGAATGTGGTTTTTTTGAGCCGTTGTTTGCAGGCTTTGTTGCCAGACGATGTTCCATAAATCTATTCTGGCAGGAATACGAATGGAGATGCCAGAAATCGGTGAGGTGGTTGACGCCAACTCTGGTGGTTCGTTTTTCAAACCAGAAGCTGTCATATCAATTTTGTCAAAAAGGTCGAAAAGTGCCACTAAATCGAGATCAGAACGAAATAATGTTAAATAAATTTGACTAACAGAGGCTTCGTTCACTTGCGACAGGAAGCGGTTTAAATTATTAGAGGAGAGTAATAGTTGTTTTAGCCTTTTCTCAATATTTCGCGGTGAAAGTTTAGCCTTACTCAAATCGATTAACGGCTTGTACGAGTTTTTGTGATCGACATTTTGCGTTGTCAGTTTTTCGTTTGTGCTCGTATTCTGAAGAATATCATCATTTAAAACCGCCGACAGTGCTTTTTCTATTCCTGGAAAGTTTTCTACTTTAGCAAACCAGGGAAGCATTCCACTAGTCAAATAGTGCTCAATAATTTGCCAGTAATAGTTTTGTATTTCGACGCTATTTTGTTCGTGATTCAAGCTATCTTTATGGTACTCTGAGCGGTGATTTGATAAATCCCTGTCGGACAAAATATTGCCAGATAACACATTGCTCTCTGTCCGTTTTGCGTGCTCAGTCAAAGTGGAACTAAACTCTTGTTGAAACTTTTCAACCAAGTCCCACTCGAAATTACTTCTGGATAATCCACCAAGACTCACTTCGAGTTTGTCAATCGTGACATGTTCATTATTATCTGAAATTTGATCACAAATATTTTCTATTACCGTCATTAGTGATTCATGCATGAGGTGACTACACTTATTCTGGAAGTCAAAAGCCTCTCGTGACCTTTTCAGGCCAATCTCCATGGTCACTTTGTCGATAATATGTTGTTGCATAATTGCCGTTAGTCTCGTGTTTTGTTAATAAAATAACTCCCGGTTTACTGTTTAACCTAGTAGCTGATTAATCCTGCTAAGTGACTTCACTGTGTTTGGTTTATTGGCATTTGCCTCCATTGCTGTATCAATGACTTTTCTCAATTGATCGTCTGGATTGATTTCAATTCCAGACTCTGACAGTGCTGCTAAAGATTGTGTAATCACATTCAGCGTGTTAGACATAGGATCGGAATCTTTCAGGTCTTTTTCCATCACATTCACTAATTCTGTAACCTGTGAAATTTGGGAAAGTAGCATTGGATATCCTGCTTGCGCTGTTTCCGCATCGGCTTCTAATATCGTGGTTGATAATTGATCCCGGGTTTTGGTAATTAAAGGGTCGAAGGTTTCGCTGATTTCTTGATTGCGAAGGCCGGCAACGTACTCTTTACTCGTATCAGGATCACTCAAATCAGTTCGGAGTTTATCGTAAACGCTAGCAGTATTTTTGGTCAGTGTATTATCTTCAGGGAATACTTTAATAAATCCTGTATCATTTCTGACGCCATTAAAATCATCGATAACGCGATCGACTCTGATACCCAGGTCATCAATAGCAATAATATCAACAGGTATTCGGAATGTTTTTACCGGAGATGTATTCGGACATTGCTCATCCCAGCTCACAGTTACAGTCACCGTTATTGGTTGGTTAGGTTTAACTTCTACCAACCTGAATGTTGGCTCGTTTTCAAGGCTGGTTCCGCCGGGTGTAAATACCCATTTTGAAAGATTATAATCGGTCGAATTATTAATGACTGCGACATCGTAAATTCCGTTATCAACTTTCTTAATCGACTTAATTTCCAGGGAAGCAGTTGGTTTCTTGACGTTAACCGTTAAACTCGCACTACGATTTTCTGCGGTGAAAGTGATAGTGACATCGCCGCCGATATTAGCCAGTGCTGGAATAAAGAAGATTTCATTGCCTTCTGTTCGCACACCCGGACCGCTGGCAATGCCTTTGGTTCCTTTCGGACTGATGGTAATTGGGTATCGGTTTTTGTCGCACCAGACAAACTGGGTTACTTCCATTGAAATGTTGAGTGGTATCGAAGCTGGAATTGTTACCATGCTAGAGAATGAATTAATGCAAGGTGGTTTGTTCAACCGCATGGTGACGGGCATTTCTCGTTCTGCGCCGCCCAATTTATAAGTTCGTCTGATAATATTAACGCTCGATTTCACTACGCCGAGTTCGTCTTCAAGCTGATAGAGTTTTCCATTTCTATCCAACATTGTATATTCAATAACGATGGTCTCGCCGTCATTCGTTAATTCGCGATAAGTAAACTCTGCACTGCAAGGTGTAAGATCCAATGAAGTTGACTGGGTTACATCGCAAGCACCGTTGATGAGTCTAACCTGAACGTCGAAATTAGTTTGTGCATTCAGATCATAGGTATGTAAGAAGGAAGGCTCAGTTGACGAATTACCATCGCCAAGATCATAAGAATAACTGTCAAGATTTTCAGGGGCAGAGAACTGAACATCGGCCTTCATTGCTTCACCGTTAATTAACTTCACTGTTGCAGCAAACTCTCCCTCGATGGTACTGACGGTAACTATCTGACTGACTTTTTCTCCTTCAAATTCGTAAGTAATCTCGTTACTACCGACAACGACATCTGGATGTCCAGGGTGGAAGTGAACTTCACCATCTTCAACCACCAGACCATTGCCAGTATAAGTACCATTTTTAGGATCGAAGGTAACTTTAGCCGGGGTGCCGTTGCGACATAAGGAATAACTATCCATAAAGATAGTGACTTCGCGATAAGCAGGAATGGTAAAAGTCACTGACTTGGTATCAGAACAGGTTTCCTGAGTCATGGTTAAGGTGACAGTAATTTCTTGTTCAGCTTCTCCAAGTTCATAAATATGAGTAAAGGTTTCCAGCTCGTTCACTGTGTTGCCGTCGCCCATTTCCCACACACGGGTCAATGAGGCTTGTGGATGAGTAAATTGATAAGTGATGCTATTTAGTGAACGCTCAATTTCTCGGTAAGTGAATGTGGCATTACACATTTCGAAGGTGAGTTCATGAGAGGCGTGAGCAAAGCATTGTCCCTGTTTTGCCTGTAATGTCACGGTATAAGCGGTGACTTGAGACAGATCATAAGTTTTAACCGGCGAAGGTTCTTTTGAGGTGCTATTGTCAGAAATATCACCATCGCCAAAGTCCCATAGATATTCTTGTGCTTCTTTGGGATCAGAACTAAATTGAACCGTTGCAGTTTGCGCGTCGTTATCAACTTCGATCAAGTTATAGTTGATTGCCACTTGTGGGTCGGCCACCGACACTGAAAAATCGTAGCGGGCTTCATTAATGAAATAGCTGAACAGAATTGTTCCGGCGGTCACATCGTCAGCGCTTGGTTTGAAGAAATGCTCCCCGGTTGTCTCATCAGTAATCACACCTTTACCAACTGTCTGGCCGCCTGGGTAGTTAGTAATAAACTTAAACAAACGCGCATCGGTTTTGCAGAAATGGGTTTGGGGTAACTTGAATATGACTGGATAACCGCTACAAAACTGAATGGGAGGGCAATCTGAACAACAGATGAACGGTAACGCAAAGTCTAGCACGATTCGCCGTGTGTTATCATAAATCAGAAAGTAGGTGCCGCCGGCCCAACAACCTCCAACGTGAAACATACCGGGGGTTTTTCCTGAATAAGCAGACAACAAATGTAATAGTTGAATTTTATTAGTACGGGCATCGTAAGCTTCCATCAAGGACTGAAATTGATTAAAACAATTTTCCTGCCGTAACAAATTAAAATAACGAATGATATTTTCTTTATCAGTTTGTGAAAAAAGCTCGCCGTATTTATTGCCGGTAATGATGTCTTTAAATTTTTCTACTTGCGAAAGAAGCTGCTCATATTTGCTGGTGAAGTAGGTTTTATCAAATTGTAATAAAGGCTTTTTTAACTCGCTGATTAATGTATTTAAAGTTGTGACGATTTGCAGTGGTTGGTAAATCTTATCTAATATGTCGTCGGTTTCCTTGACGTTGGTCTTGGCGAAATTTCGATAGAGATAAAGTTTGGCTGAAGTGTAGATATCTTTTGATTCGGATATTTTAAAATCTTCGAAAATTGTGCCGATTTCATAAGGGGACTCTTCTGCAACCTCTGCAGCGTAACCTTTTTCGGTGAACTTTATGTTTTCTCCGGCTGAACGGGTTGTCAGGTATTTAGACTCTCCCGCCCGTTCTCCTGCGAATTCATCGTAACGGTAAGAAATGGGAAATTTGCCAGAATCTTCTTTCTCACGCCCAGACTCGACTTTTACTTCAAATGGTGCTTTTTCTTCAAACTCTAGTTCTTCTACTTTTCTACGTGCCTCTTTTTCTGAGGTTTTATCTTTGTAGAAAATTTCTTTTTCATCAAGCAAAGCATCCTGAAATAATTCCATGTCACCAAGCTTTAGTGTCTTACCCTGTTTAACAGAGATTTTGACCGATTTTGAACCATAGCCTTTAAAAAAGGTTTCTAAAGAGTATTTGCCTGGCGGTAGATTTGAAAGCTCCATCACGCCGGAAGTATCCGTTTCGCCAACCAGTTTCAACTTTTGAATGCCGTAATAGACGCCGGCTAACGGTGTTTTTCTTCTGCCATCAATAAATCGGCCAACAACTTTAGAAACCGGACTTTCCTCCAAGTCATCTTCTGGTGCATCAAACTTAATCGAACGAACTAATTCTAAAGTTTGATTAAAATAGCAATTGATTTTCTCTCGCTGTGACAGGTAAACAAGCTCAATATCTTCAAATCGACAATCGATAGTTAAGTTAATGTCGTCAGAAATCTTACCGACTTTCAAACCCATTAGCTTAATTGGAAGGTTGTAGCACTTAATCCACTGTAACACCTCAAGGGATGCTTCGTTGTAATCCTTACCTAGTGGACCTTCAATTCGATAAAAGGGAAATTCGTTCAAATCACCATCTAGCGGAAAGCGCACGCGACTGAAGTTTTTGTACTGAGCGTGCTTGTCGATTAGCGTAGCGAGTAACGGTGTGTTTGTTATCGATTTCTTTGGTAGGAACCCTTCCGCATGTTTTGAATAAAAATAATCAAGCTCTTTATAAGAGTTGCGAATACTTTTCGTTGATTTTACGGTTTTTAAAAAGCCAAAGCTCTTTCTTTTTAATTTTGATTCACAAACAGGAATACATTCGTTATCGTGATAACTCAACACTTTATCGGACAAACATCTTTCTGCTAAATCAAAATTCCAGACAGAACGGAGCTGAGGATATTTATTCAGGTCGTAATAATAGGGAATGCTTCGTTGACCAAGTGGGGTTTCTTTCTCGTGACTTGGCGTGATCTTGATAAGGCTGGATTTTAAATCTGGAATCCTGAATGACTGGCTGAGTAAAACCAGACGCTTGAATAGCGACTTCACTTTTCTGACTTTGTATTCCCCGGCGGTAGGTTCCATTGCAGTAATAAAGTAGTGACGATAGGCGCTAGGTTTGCAATCTTCGGTAGGGTAAAGTTCTCGTACCATTAAATGTTTGGGAAAAGCATTTTCAGGTACACAGCAACTGACAAAAACATCGAAAGCGTACTCAATAAACTCCTGATAAGCGAGAATTAAGTCTTTTATATGGTCGTAGAAATATTGAATACCTAAGGGATGGTTAAGTTTGGGAACCCAACTTTTAAATGGATTAACCGCGTAATCATCTTGCAATAGTGGTAAATAAATCTGGTAAGCCTCACGGAAAGCTTGTTCCATCTGAAGTAGCGTGCCGCTGCTGAGCAAGTAAGCATATGACAGTTGAATATCTTCGAGTTCCAACAAAGTATCTTCGTCGCCAAGCCAATGCAGACGACCCACATTCAAGCAGGGGAGGTCGTACTTTTTCAGATACATATCATAAAGCGGCTCTACTTGTGTCGAACTGTTTTGTTTAATGAGTAAATCGAGAACCGACTTTTCGATGAGCAGAAATCTGACACATAAGGTACTCTCCATGCCTTTTTCATCGCAGTCACTGCCGGTACAGGTATCCAGATCGACATCTCTTACTTCCAGATAAAGCAGGGCGACTTTATCTTTAAGAAAACTTATTGGAATGGGTTTGTTGTCTGGATCCTCTGTATCAAATGAGCCTTTAGGCAATAATTCCCAAAGCTTAACTTGTGCATCATTGCGACGAAAATAGCTGTATTGCACCGGGTCGGTATATTCTGCATAGTGAGTACAGATAGAGTCTGGATAGCTAATCTGATAACCGTGAGTGGTTAATCCACAACCAGCAGAAATAAAAACGGTGCTATTCGCTTCATTTATTTCCAGGCGTAATCCGCAGGCGATACCCGCGCCGATAAAACACTTTCGTGTCCACCGGTTTTGTAAATCCAGGTAACTAAATAACTTGTTGAGTTGATCAGCGGTTAAAACCTGATCGGCTTCAAATTTTGGATATGCTCTGCAAATGTCCATTTTAGTTTCCTTTATTTGAACCTAATTTGGAATGATTTAACAAGATGGATTTAGAATCGCTTTCTTTAGTGCAATCGAACAAGTGAGCTTCTGGATAAATACTGTTAAAGTTTTCCAGCAAGTGGAGTAATTTATCCTGCTCATCAATCAATGCCTGGTTTTTATCTAAAAACATCGGGTGCGTGTAAAGTGTTGTGGTTTTTAATTTCAACCAACGAAAAAAAACATCTTCGAAATTGTCCATCGCTTCCTGATCGACCCAGCAAATTTTCAGATGAATATGGGCCGGTACTTCCTTACGCAATGTATCTTCGAAAAAACGACGAAAGTCCATATCCTGGAAGCGTTGTGGCCAGTAGGGGACAACCGCTGTAGCGCGAAACGAGTAAGGATCTTGATAACCCGGCGAACAATCGCTTTTAAGTGACACCTTAAACAAGTGACTCAACTCTGAAATCGGTCGTAGCAAAATATGTTCTACCAGGTGAAAACCTTCGAGACGGGTCGCTTTATATTTTAGAATATGGATGATTTTTTGAATCGCCTGCTCAACTTCAAATTTAGTGCGAAAATATTTGCGACGACGCGTGATAATTTCCTTATCTTTATCGAGCAATATGAAGTGATATTCACCATTTTTATTAGCCTTTATTACATATTGTTCTCGATCCGTTCCGCACTCTAGCGCTGTTTCCATGGCGACTTGTAAGCTGTTTGCATCAAGGTAGTGCCGTGTGCTGGAGAAAAGAATATTACCTTCCATATCCCGTAAACGAAATCGTGATTCGGGAATGCCATCGGTGTCAAGTTCCTCAAAGGTCTCAAATATATTGGTATAGTCAGGAATCAACCGACTGCGATACCAATTGTCAATTCCAACCAATCGAGAGCCTCTGATTTCAAGACCGCTCACGTTAGTCGGATCACCGTATACTTTGCAGTCGAATCCTTTGCCTCTGTCTCTGCTGAGGCGAGGGTAATCCTTCAGAAAATTGATTTTATCAATAATTAAATCTTCATTTGATTTGGCGCTGTCCATGTGAGTGCTGAGTAGCACATAGTCGGTAAATTGCTCGCCGAATCGCGCGAGTAGATGGTCGAGAAATTGATTTTTTCGGTCTTCATATGTTTTACTGTTTTCCAGTAATTCATCGTGCTGACACAAGCGATTCCAGTAACTCTCTTTTTTGTCGAGTAAATATTGCTGCCATTCTGCTTGATAGCCCGAAGGCCTATCCCATTCGATTTCTTTTCCCTGGTGTTTAACCACAAATTCCCTCACCAGGTTTGAACCATTCGGCAAGTTGGGAACCTCAATTTCTGGAATTTTGCAAATATCAAGCAGTAGCGATTTGTATTGCTGATACAAACTATTGCCAAGCAAACTCTGTAACTCAATAGTAAATGCTTCTTCTTCAATACCGGGCTGGTTTAATAAGGGTTGCAGTAAATTGATTTGTCCAACACTCCAGCCTTCCTCCGCTAACAGTTCCAAGGTTGATTGAGTGATTTTAAATGTCACCGGTAACGAAAATAATAGTTGAGAAAAATAAGTTCGTTTGATTTCTGTATTTAAACTGAATAAATTTTTAATATTGGCGAGTTGAGCGCAATAATTCGCCAGAATTTGATCAACTAATTTCAGAAATGCTTTTAGTTGTTTTGCTTGAGCCTTGCGCAAATCAGTAGATGAGGGGGCCAAACCTTCGCTGCCGACGCCGTAAACTAGCGGGAAATCATTTTGTATTGAATGGTAATGGCGAAGTTTATGATCCTTTCCCTGAGGTGGTTCTAGGTCGTACTCTTCTGCTTGTAAGCGAGAGCGATAGTCCAGAGCGCGCAGATCTTCGAGAATTTCGAGTGTTTCACTTTGTCTCGCTTTGTAGGGAATTAGTCCTTTATAAAATACTATTTTTGAATTCTTAGTATTAAACTTCAGCGCACGGTTTTCTGTAATCGACAAACACCAATCCTCACCTTCATTTAACACTAGTCCTCGTAAATATTTACTGAGTTGAATATTTTTGATCGCCACAATACCGTCAATATCCATTAAGACCTGGATAATATCGGAAACGTGAACCATTGGTCGGTAATCGGCAGCTTCTATGTCTTCTTCTTTTACAAAACCATGTTGGAGAGCTGGCCCATTAAAAATGGCATCTAATGTGTATCCCATTTCCTGCATTTCCAATAAGGAATAAAATGGGATAAGAGGAGAAAAGAAGTTTTCAAGCGCATAATAAATATTGGCCAGGACCTGTTCGGTGTCGGAATCAGGTCGGATTTCAATATCTGTACAAATTGCCACTTCCTCAACTTCTGATTGTTTAAAGCGAACAAAATCTTCGCAGAGGTTACGCTGTTGGTGGACTCGACTTTCGATAAGCTTGACGGTTTTAACACATTTGCTGATACGCTCTTTAAGAAATGCACCAATTTCGTCCAGCTCATTAATAATTCTTGAATCGATAAAGGCTTTATTTGAATCTGTTTTTGATAACGGAGACTCTATGTTGACTTCAAAGGGAACGGTTAAACCAGCACGCTTAAGATAAAATATGCCGCTATAAATTGCGGTGTCTTCGATAGATGTAAAATTGCCCATATAGGAATGGTCAAATGTGCCTGGGTCGAGATCGTTTTCGAAGAATACCTGCCAGTGGGGTTTGAAATATAGCGAGAGAAGTTTCAAGCCGCTATTGGACAGCGGGAAACTGTACTCCCATGAATTGAGGTCGCCTAAAGTTTCATCAACTTCAAATTCAAGGTTAACTTCGTAAAGACCATCCAAGTTTAAACGTCTGGTTCTTTTGTTGGGAGTGAAACTTAATTCCGACGCTTTCGGATCGCTATAAATGGGCGGCTCTGATTCCTCCAGCATTAATAACCAGGCGTTTCTGACTTGATGCACGTCAACAATGACTTTTCGCCAGTCTGCTAAAGTGAGCGCATTACAGGGTAATATCTGCCTGGGGGTGAAAAAAGTGTCAGAGTTAGTTTGAGAACCTGTGAGCGATTGAACGATGGTATCGATGTTTTTATTATCTTGTGTTTTGAAATCTAGTGTTGAGGCTTCAGCTAAGATATCTTCTATCGCATAGTCGGTTTTATAGCCAAGATCGGTAATCGCATAACAAATCATTTCCAGGCAGGTAATACCAGGATCGTGAATGTTATGGTCGGTCCATTTTTCCGATGCGAGTTGTTGTATGTAGGTAATGCCTTTGGTTCTCAAATATTCATAGACTTTGCTATGAACAAATTCTGGGAATTTTTCGATGAACGCTTGAACTGACATTAGCAATTGTCTCCCGCTTTAATAAGGTGCTGAGCATGCGACACGAATATAGAGCGTGCCGATGTAGGAGTCGCTTCTTCAATATCATATTGACCTGTTTCTTTTTCTTCTCCTTTTTCATCTTTGGTGATGGTGAGTTGATTCATTTTAAAGTTAGTAATGTAATCGACATAGTCCCGCTCTTCGGCGAAGTTAACCAGAATTGATCGGTGCACCTTACCGCCAAAATTGATTTCTTTGTGCTTAGTATTAAAGAATGCCCAAGGAGATAAAAATTCCATGATGTCCTGGTTAAGGATCTCAAGGTACATTGCCGGATCAAATTCGGGATGAAACGCCACGGTAAATTCGAGTTGAATCGTTTCATACAAAGGATTAACCACTCTTAGTTTTCGCGCAGCAAATGGCGTCATTCGTTTTTTTAAAAAACTTTTAATCACATCGAGTTTGTCGAGACTGGTTTTCGGCTCTAGCGGGTTGATGGCATTTTGGTTGGTCAGGTCCGGTATCACTATGACAGTGACGTATCCCGGCGCAAACTCAGAGGTGAAAAAATCATTTTCGCCGCGTTCATAAAGATAGGTGCTGTGATTGATGCATTTGACTTTAAAAATATCAGGGAACTCCTGCAACACAATTTTCTCGTAATCCCAGATCGTTATTGCGCGATCTTTATGACGTAATCTTTCACTAACCCGCGTATTAAAAATTGAGGGGGACTCGGCGGCTTTCCCATCAACCGAAGCATAAGGCTGGTTAATTTTCTTAATTTGTGATTGTTTAACGGTTAGTTTTGTTATCGAACCGCCGGGCAGGCTACTAGCTAGAAACTGATCATCATTACTTTCATTTTTGAAGGAGGCCTCGCCGACTTGTGTTGCCACCTCAATGAGTTGGGATACAGCATCAGTATTTTTCAGTACAGATGCCTTTAACCAGATTTTCCCATCGGGCAACATAGACGCGGTGTTGTTAATGGTATCTGCAAGTGTAATCGAGATAATTCCTGATTGATTGAGTTCATTGGTACTGTTATAGCTGATTTGTTTGGTATTTAGAGTCACCCATTGGTTATCCTGAAGAACAGACCAATGAATAGTTTCTTTGTTGAGTTCAGGATTAGCGCTACCTTCTGCTACCTGGAAAAATAGGGTGACCATCTGTGGTGGCGTAGCATCGGTTAAACCAATATAAAGTTCACCGTTGTTTTCCTGAGAAACTTCATCAACATCAGTCCTAAACTGAGGAAGCAAACTGGTTTTTTTGATCTGGCTGATATTAACAGCGGGCGGGACCAATGTTGTTGCTGGTACCGTCGGTATTGTTGGCGTCCCACTGTCTGCTAAACTAGAGGTAACCGTTTGATTGTTAGTCGGAGTTGAAACTGACTGTGAAGCCGCGCTTAAATTTAGCGTACCAAATGGGTAAATATGATGGAAAGCGCCTGCCGCCAGATCAGCTGCTTCCGATAGATTCAGCGTTACTTCAGCAGTATAACTTAAGCTAAGATTATTGAGTACTGGCGTGTAAGGTTCGTTCGGCAAAATAGTCGTATCAGGGGCCTTGATCAGCTGTACTATTTTTTTCGCGTAAACCTGGGAATAAAGTTTGTGACCGAACACATCAGACGGACCAGATAACTCTAATTTAATAAAGCCTTGCTGTGTGTCATTTTTGTATTGCTTTAACTCAGAAATTTCGCTGTTGAGGTCGAAGTAGGGGATATTCTTTCCAGAATTGTCGGTCGATGTTTCAAAATTAATTTCCAGTTGTGAGTCTGACACATTAAATAGCGGATCAGTTGACTGAGGTTCCCAGGCTTTTTTGTTGAGCAGACTGACGTCGGCAACCAATGTCTCTTCGTTAATCGGTGTTTCAAATATGAGCTTGGTGCCGAAGGTGGCTGATATCTGATCGAATGACTCTAGTTTACTCAACCCATCAATAGTGACATCTTTACGTCCCGACTTGTCAATCACATCTTTTAAAAAGGATTCATTGAGTTTAACCAGTTCGGTAAAATCGAAGTAGTGTTCATAGTGTTGATTGAAATCGGCGGGAGCGTCTAACCATTCACCGGTGAGCGTCATGCTGGTAACAGGTTTGCGAAACGCTTCGTCGCTACCGACGTAAAAAGTGTTGCCTAAAACCGGGCGCGGTCCGAATGCCTGGAAAGGTTTGTTTGCATCCAATGTACCTAAGTCACTTTGTACAACCAGACTTTTTAGTTCCTCGACTTCCACTTTTAAATCGATCGAGTCAACCGTGAGATCTTTCAGGTTTTTGTAGGGAAAAGGCTGGTTGTTTTCCAGGTCGTGGAGCAGGATCACTTGCATAACCGGCGTGCTTTGGCTAGTTGAACTTTGAGTGCCTGTGCGAGTATAAAAATTTCTCGGTGTAAATGGTTGGATATTGAGCACTTCGTCGTAAAAAGGAAACACCGGCGGTTGTGTTGAGTTAAGCTCAACTTTTAATAAGACATAATTGGACGTGTAAGTGAAAGATAATACTTCAGCATCAATCCAGTCTTTTTCTCCGCTGAGCCTGACCTCTATTTGATCGGTACTCAAGCTTTCTTCAGGCTTAGCATCGGTGTAAATTTTAAGTGTAATCGTTCTTTTTCCTTCGCGTAGATCGAGTAATGCGGAGCTGACTGCAAATCCAATTTCGGCCAATTCAGCTGTTCTGTTTTCTGGATCTATTAACGAACCATTGTTTAACTGATCTTCGGCGAAGGGTTTCCATTTGGGTTCTGTTTCGCTAAATTCCAGGCCTTTGCCGTCTTTGGAATTGGCAATCGGTGCACTGTAGATTCGATAACCCTGTCCCTCGTTTCGATCAATGTAAACAGATTTAATATCGCCGATGTCTTTTATTTTTGCTTTGTTAACGACAAGCTCGCGGTTTAGTTTATATTGAACAGGGAGACCTGATTGGTCAAAGCCCGCTTTTAACAAGGTGTCCTCATTTAACAAGTGATGCTTAGACTGTTTCGCAAGTTCAAATAACACGTGAACCCTGTCTTCGGTGCTGGGGAGCGGGGTAAAACCCAGTATGGTTTGGTAATAGTGATCCAGATGTTTCCCTGTTAATGAATTGAGATGAATCTGCGCAAATTTAAATAGTCGGATAAAAGCAATGTACAGCGCCATATGTGGTTTATGATTGGGCCAGTGATGAATGGCTTCACATAAATAAGTCGGGGCGTCATTGATTAGCTGATTTTGCGACTGAAGGAAGCTACCTGCCCAGGAGAGCAATGTTTCGGCGGCTTTCTTAAACCGGATCAGAGCCACATTTCCCGCATAATCAAAAATAGTGTTGTCTTTGTCTGCTCCGTTTATCCAATCACCCAGCGTAAAAAGAGTACCACTGTTTGTGTCGTCCCAAAGTGATGAATAAGGTTGAGCGAATACTGCTTCTTGATCAAAACCTAATGCTTCCGGCATGACTGCATTGTCATCAAACCATACGTAATCCTGTGCGTAACGGTAAGCGCCGATTGTTCTTACTAGAATATCTTTGAGTTGCGATGAAACCAGTCGATAAAGATGCCGTTTAAATCCATCGTCTGATAAGATCTTTAAAACCCAGCTGTTGAATTCACTAGAAAGTTGAAAGATATAATTAAATAAAATTTCAAAAACGCCTGAGTTTTTCAGAGCATCCTCAGTCTCGGCTTCATCGATCTGGGCTTTCAGTTGATTAAATATTTTCTTGTAGTCGCGATTATCCTTGTTCGCAACAATCGAAATGATCGAAGCAATGTCTCGGTCGAAAAAATCTTGCCAGTCGCCCGCAGCTTTATTTTGACCATCATAGTATTGTAACTCTTTTGCGTAACTGGCCGCATAATTCATCAAGTCGGAAAGTGAGTGCTCGTCAATACGCGCATAGTGAGGATGCAGTTGGGACAGTCGTCGCTGAGGCTGACTGGTACCGTCTCGTATTAGCGGATTTTTTGTATTGCAAATTTCAATTTTCATAATTTGTTAATGCAATGTCTCAGCGTTAGTGGTTTAAGTAATCATTGCCCCTTAATCAGGCAACTTGATTTTTTGCCTTCATCATTTCAAGGTATCGCGCTAGCACCTTCGTTAAGGTAAAAAGGCAACACAAAATTGTAGCGAGAGTTCGTACTTCGAATTCGATAATCCAAACTAATTGTCACCATTCCTTCTAGTGGCACTGATTCCAGGCTCACTTTATCCAACAAAATTCTCGGCTCAAAATAGAGAATGGCGGTTTTGATCAAGTCTTTGAGGAACGCGTCGAGTGATGAGTCTAGCGGTTCAAAAATATAATCTTTTAAATTGCTGCCGTAAGTTGGTTGCATAACGCGTTCGCCCAAGGATGTCGACAGTAAGATTTCCAGGCTGCTCTGAATATCTTCCGGTCCAGCGATCATTTCGACTGATTGGGTTTCTTTTTGAAATGTCGGTGGAAATCCCCAGCCGGTTCCTAAAAATGGATTGTCTTCGCTCATCACTTTTCCTACGTTACTTTTCTTACGTTGTTGATTCGATAAAAAGCGGTCACTCGATCAAAACCAGTCACTTCTACAAAACAGTCAACCAATAATAACTGTCGGCTCGCCGACAGCGGCAGACGCACCACAAATACAAACGTCACCAACGCGAACCGCCGGTTTGCCACCGATTAAAACTGTCGCACTTCCCATCGGAAACGGACTGGATGGAATATGCGGCGGCGGCGGAATAGGGCAGACGTGCATATCGCCGATCACGGAAGCTGGCATATTGCCAATGAGTACCGTCGCTTCACCGGGACCCACAATGGTTCCACCGTGGTTACTAACGTCTCCGACTCTGGCTGCTGGTGGCATATTTTTTTCCTTTGAATTTGGTAATTAATTTAACCATACAGTTGGGTTTCCTGCGTCTACCCAACCTACGAAATGCTAGCCTTTTTCATAATTCATAATTCATAATTCATAATTCATAATTCATAATTTTAATTTATCTGCACCAAAGACCCTTTCACCTTCGCCACTGCACTAGAAGAAACCTCTGCACCAGCTGAACCTTCAGCTTTAAACTCGGCCGATGCGGTCACGCTGCAATTAGTGCCCTCAATATTTGTGTCACCACCAGCGGTAATATTAATATCACCGGGACTTTCAATGGTGATCCCGTCGGAGGTCATTTCAATTTTATTGCTGTTTTCATCTTCAATTAAAATCGAACCACTGTCGTCGCTTAACACAATTTTGTTACCGTTCGGCGTTTCGAGCGTGTAGCTGATTTCGTCGTCGTTAAAAATCATTTTCATTTCACTGCGGGTAACAAAGCCTTTTTCGTGGTTGTCGTCAGAGCCTGTAATGGGAGCTGGTTTTGCACTGCTATTGAGCATGCCTAAAACAATCGGATCTCTGGGGTCATCATTTAGAAACCCCACTAAGACTTCGTCATCGATTTCCGGGCGAAAAAAGGCGCCGCGGTTTTCTCCTGCGTCCAGACTGGCAACTCGTGCCCATACGCCATCTCCATCGGGATCGATAATAGGTAGCGTCACTAAAATGCGGTCTTCTCCATCGGGATCCTCGCCAATTTGTTTACAGATACCTACTTGCAAACCACGGACGCCAGGTAATAATGCGGCGGCTGGGCGTTCCATCACATCGACTTTATCTGCAAACCAGTTTTTCGGCATGCCGAAGCGAATATCGGTAGTCCAGTTTTCTACGTCGAGTTGGTGGCGAACTGCTGTTATAAGGTGGTTGCCATTGTACCTGTCGCCAACGCCTGAAAAGCCAACGACTGTGCCTGGTTTTACTTCTCCGTATCCCTGGCAACGAGCTCTGCCTAAAGTTTTCGCCAGGCGGCTACGAAAAATTTTTGCGTCTGACCAGGACTTGAGTTCTTGATCGACAACCTTGCCTGAATGCCTCAGGTTATCAGCTTCATACTCAATCACTTGCGATAGATCGGAAGCTGATAAATTGCCGGCTTCTGCTAGCCCGGGATCAGTACCTTCTTCTTCGATAATTTCTTGCGCGCTATAGTCCCATGAAAATCCTTTGCTGGTAGGAATTTGATTGCGGGCGTCCATTGAGGCTTCGAACTCCATTAAAGTTGAGCCGTAATTTAAATTGAGAACAGGCTCTTGTCCTGGGTCTGCTGCGCCAACTTTTAAAGTTCCATCTTCGGCGATAACCAGTTGACTATTTGCTTCGGCGCGCGTGAGTATAAAATCCCAATCGGTGCAATTATATTGGACCATTTCCGGATGAGTCACTTCAGTTGCTTCAACTTCTGTGTCCAGGGAATAGGTACCGGCAATTTCGTCGATAATGTCGCTGTCGCTCATTTCGCTAAAGTAACTACTATTGCGTGTGCCTGTCATATGAACAGCTTTGTCTTTACATTCCACTACCAGTTGTGATGGTTTATTTTTGCGAATTTTTAATCCCTGACTGATAATGATTCCCTTGAATATTGAAGACTCTTCCGAGTGATAACCGGCAAAAACTTCTACTTCATTTCCGGGAACAAATACTTCAGAGTTACTCACCGCAAAATCTTGTTCGGCCACATCGCCGTCCAATAAAATGATGGTCGCCGACGCAATTTTGTTGTACTCCTTGCGTATAATAATATTGCCGACATTGGTTTCGGGACTGATTTCGCTGCCGTCCACTTCAAGGGTGAAAGTGGCCAGATCGCCGGTCGCGGGTAGGGGAATTACACGTTCGTCACTCACGCGGATTTCCCTTTATTGGCTGCTTTTTGATTAAGCGGTGGAAAGAAAATCGACTGTCCAACTTCCAGGTTGCGAAAGTTGGCAAGGTTGTTGGCTTTAGCCACCTCAAGGTAATACTTTGAATCGCCATAAATTCGATAAGTCATCAAAGGCAAAGTGTCACCGCTTTTTACGGTTCTGATATGAGTTAGATCTGGAGAATTATTTCCTTCTTCGGCCACTCGAAGCGCATCGTCGATATTTTCTGCAAAAGTGGCGCTAACTTTTGCGCGCAGAGGTTTTCCGTCCGGTCTGAAAAGGTTGTAGGATATTTCTGCGTTTTTTAAGACACATTTAGAAATTAGAGAACCCCAGGAAATTTTTAAGTAGTGGGGGCGGTGAATATCACCGTTGTTCTTGCCGGTAACCACCAGGAAGTGCTCTATTTCGTCGGCCACTTCCTTCTTTTCTGAGGATACGCCGGTTCCATCAAATAAGAATTCGAAAGTGTATTCCTGGGGTTTTATTTTACCAAATTTTTGTGCGCTACCGGTTGTTCCTTGTCCCTGAACTGGCTGGTACTCGACTTCATACTTTTGTTTGTAAGTATTGGGATTAAACATTGCGATAAAATCGCCACAGTCTGCTTTTGAGCTGTAGTCGAGCTTAGTGTAGGCTTCGATTTTCAGTTTTTTTAGCTGGCCGTTTTCTGTCATTTTAATTCCGGGTTATCGATAATTTCTATCTTGTTATCTGGTTCTAAATGTTTGATTCTGAGTCTTTGATTCCGAATGTTTGATTGCGAAAATCAGACACTGTTTACCGTTCGAGTTGATCTTTGAGTAACTCACTAATCTGTTCCATGCAGTCGGCAATAATTTCTTCTTTATCTGAAACCTCGCCCGAGGAACTCGCGTTTTCTCCCTGGGCGTCTTCTACATAGGCTTTGATTAATAATTCTCTTATTTCGACAGGCATGTTGTTACCCTCATGTTTTCAACAACGCATCATTTTTCACAGTTTAATTTTGGTGAAATACTGATAGCTGAGCTCTAGTGTTTCGACAACAATTGAATTGTCCATCGCTTTAAAATCGGAGACAGACCACTTGATCGGCCAGGCATTCACGAAACTATAGGTATCTGCTAACGGTTTGTGCTCTTCGTTAAGCAATGTCACGTTAACGGTGGTCGGCGATTCCTCCGGCGTTCCCGGATTGGCTTCGATATTTTGGATGGCGTTAGTGATCCATTTAACTAATTTAGAATCAACCAACAGCCCCCGTTTCAATACCAGGTTTGAATATTTCGCCCGAGTGGGAAGTCGGTGGGTGAAGCGGTTTTCACCGCCTTCTGTCACTTCTTCGGTACTGACTTCGGCACCCAGCCCGGAAACTTCCTGAAAACGAACATCGTTAATGTCGCTGGGTAAAAAACCAAACTCAACGCGAAAATGAAATCCCACCGGCGGATAGTAGCCGGCCATGGCGACTATCCGTTTTCAATCGTCAGTTTTTCATGAGCGACCTCAATTGATTCAATCGCCACTTCATTGCCGGTGGATTTGAGCCCCGGTCCTTCCACTTTCACCGGAAACGCATTAATTGCTTTCCAGGTCATGACTGGTTCGTGGGCTTCGTTGAGCAACGAGATAATAATGTCTTTTCGCTCAACGGTATTCAGCGCCGTGGTATCAACCCAGTCGAAGAATTTATTGTCGGCGGCCAAAATACCTTTCTTCATTGTCAAGTTGCCATACTTTGGGATGCCGGGCATTTTCAAGGCTTCGTATTGTTTGCTGTCGCCGTCTCGATATTCAATCATTTGTATTTCGACGTTTAAGCCGGAAACTTCAGAGAAGGACATTTTTTCGCCGCCCCACTCAACCTGGTAGTGAAACGCCGGTAATGGATAATTAGCCATACTTAAATCACCTTTTAGTTAATAGTTTCTGAAGATATTCATTCTTTCGTTGTCTTATATTTTGCTACCCTGTGCCATCAAGCTTCCGGTAGTTTGTGAGAGAACTTCAAGATGATAAATTCAGCCGGTCTCACAACAGCCATACCAATTTCTACATTCATGCGGCCTTCGAGAATATCTTGCGGCGTCATGGTCGTTCCCAGGCCCACGTTGACGAAAAATGCCTGATTCGGTTTCGCGCCCTGAAGTGCGCCATCTCGCCATTGTAGGGTTAAGAAATTCTCAATCATGGTTTTAACTTTGATCCAGGTGTTGGCGTCGTTTGGCTCGAACACTGCCCAGTAAGTTGATTTTTTGACAGATTCTTCAACCATATTAAAGAATCGACGAACTGATACGTAACGCCATTCGTTGTCGTTGCCTGCTAATGTTCTGGCACCCCAAACTAAAGTTCCTCGTCCGGTAAATGCGCGAATGCAGTTAATTGATTTACCGCCGTTGACATCAACATTCAGTTCCTCCTGATCGATACTGTCAATATTTTCGGTTAAACCAACAACGCCGCTAACACTCACATTGGCCGGTGCTTTCCAGACGCCACGAGTGGAATCGACCATGGCATAAATACCGGCGATTGCGCCGCTGGGTGGCATGGTGGTTAACGATGTACTGAGTTTCTTAATAATATTTTTGAAAGTAGGGTGAGAATCTAACAAAGTATTTTCATAAGTTGATTCATAAGTCGTTGCTGATTCAACAATTTCAGCCACCGCAGCGTTAACGGCTTCAAAAATATCATTAATTTTGGATAAGCCATTCAATTGTTTTTCGGTGTTGGTTCCTGCACCAAAGATATCGTTGGCGGCGGGTGCACTCGCGCCAAATATATCACCCCAGTTCGCCGATTCGGTTGGATCATAAGTGGTGTAAAGATTGTAACTACCAGTCAATGCAGTATCTGCGGCTCGGTCATAAGAAATTAAATCGGAGACAGTCGCTTTCAAAGAATTGGTAATGAGATCGCCGAGATTCGTAACCAGTTCACCATTGGTTAAAACAGCAGCGCCCGCAGACCAGGCGTCAATCTGATCAACAACACTATAAATAAAAGTAAACAGCGCTTTATACTTAGTGGTATCAGGTGCGCCTTTGTAATCATCTAACAAAGTCGTGTATTTGGCTTTCAGTGTTTCTTCGGCGCCATTTAATGTATCAAGGTCGCCGCTAATGGTGTCTGCATCAGCGACTGCTTTGTCGATATTGGCGACAGTGGTTTTGACTTCGGCATCATCAGTTAACACATCCATACTGACGACTGCGCCGCCGCGCATGACTTTTCCTTTGATATCTCGATAGCGAACGTCCAGCGAAAGATTTGTTTTCAGCCAGGGGGTATAGGCTGCACCATATTTTAAGTAATTAATGCCGATTTTATTGCGGAACTCGTTGTAACCTTCTTCCCAGTCGAATGTCGGCGCTGTTGATTTGGATTCCAGCAGATCGAACACTGCGACTCTGTCTTGCAGTGTATTACATTGTTTTAGCGCTTGTTGTTGCAAGTCATATAAATCATCACTTTCTAATAACACAGCATCAGGAAATAAAATAATGGTCGGCTCATCCTGTTTCTTTAAAACTGCCAATCCGCCATCAACATTGTTGAAGTGATCTTTAGAGATTGACCCTGTGTTATCTTTGTAGAGTCCGACAGAAATGATGTAACACTTACCGCCGCCGTTTTTAAAGAACATGCGCAATGCGTCATACATATAAAAATTTGAGGTCACATCGGTGCTCGAAACGCCGTTGTTTTCGTCTAGCTTAACCGAGTTAACCGCGACCGGTGGTGCATCGCCAAACAATTCCTGGTATTCCAACAATGATTTAACCCTCGTCGGCACCAGGTGTAAATCTTGCGGCGAAAACTCTTGCGCTTTTTCCGTATACCCGATGAAAGCTGGAATAGCCGTTTCAACTTGTGCAACGGAGGGAGGGAAGATCGATATTTCTTCGACGTAGACGTCTGGCGTTTTATAACTTGGCATATTTTTCGTCCTTTTCTTAAATTAAAGGTAGATATACACTTCTGAATAAATTTTTCCGTTATCGGTTTTAATGTTAGTAATTTCAGGATTAGGCAACGACGTTTCTTCCGTCGAAGTATTTCCACCGCCACCACCGCCGCCTTGACCGGCAATGGTGCGTTTTAAT
Source organism: Aliikangiella coralliicola (assembly GCF_007004725.1). Lineage (GTDB taxonomy): Bacteria > Pseudomonadota > Gammaproteobacteria > Enterobacterales > Kangiellaceae > Aliikangiella > Aliikangiella coralliicola. The sequence continues at coordinate 532,006 of NZ_ML660164.1, forward strand.
TTGATTCCTTTTATCGGCTCTTTTTTCAGGGGAATTGTTGTGTTACCCGAGTCAAAAGGAATGACAGTGGTATTATCTGCAAGTTTGTAACTGTTTTGTCGTGTGAATGTTGCAGAAACAATATTCGAGACTACTTCAAGATCCGTTGGATCAAGGTCTTTGCGGTATTTTAGCCCGACCAGGTATTTCCAGATGGTTTCTCGGCAATCAATTCGCACCGTGTAAGTTTTTGCTGACACGTTTCCTTGGGCGTCGGCAAACTGGTAAGTTGCAGGAACATCACTGTGATAAAAAATATCGATTAACCCGAAAGGTTTTTGCGCTATTAAAGTACCGTCGAGATAAAATTTTTGCTGCTCAACTCCATCAACTTTAGCGATAAATAAGCCAGTACCAAATGGTGTTAAGTCAAGGTTAGCGCTAAAGTTTTTTTCTGCGGCGACTTCGCCGTCGTCTAATTTGTTAAGTAATTTAGAATAAATGGCATTGCCCTTGCGATCTTCAATGGAGAGGGTTGCGGTGTCTGCCGCCTTTTTAAATCCATAACTAAAATGGGCAGGGCGCAACATAAATTCATCCTGAGATGATAAATAGGGTTCGACTGTATCCTCCACCAATAATAATTCGTCTTCGCCATCAATTTCCTGAGTGTTATTTTGCAAATTATTGAGGTAGTAAATGCCTGGCTTTTTTCCGTCTAGCGGCAATGAGGAGTAATGAATAATATAGGGCGATTTTGAAAATAATTGAAAACTAAACTGACGTGGGTCGGTTAAGGGCACTAAAGGCTTTTCTACATTATCTTCTTTATAAGCGGTGTATAAAACTGTAAAGCCTCCGCTAGTTGAGCGAAATAGCAACCCTTGCTTAGCCATTTCTCGCCGGCATTTTTCTGTTGGAACAATGCTGATATCCTCATCAAGATGAGTGTATTCCCCGAGTTGATTTTTATAAAACTCGTGAAAGAACTTCACTGTAAATAAAGGACGATAAGCACTTTCCATTAATTAAGGTTCCTCATTAACTTTCGTTTACCTCCGCTGTTATTCCCATTCCTTCAAAACTTGTTTCGCTAATACCTGGCTGTTGATCCTGAGCGAGACCTTCCTGAACAATAAGCATACGGACTTTGTAGCAAATTGATGGCAGATATTTCGCGCCCAGATAACCCCAAAGGTGGTTTTGTTGTTCGAGCCCCATTGTGTGCAGCTCAACAATGATTTTGTCTATTTTAGGTTCAAAGTCAGGGGTGTTAGCGGCAGTGAAAACATTTTTTGATTGGAAAAAACTGATGCAGGCTGATAGAAATTTTAACCCTGTTGCATAAGTGTTAAAGTTGGATGCTAACAAAATATAAAGGTTAATTTTTAGCTCAGGGTTCATATGCATAATTTGACCGTCAACCGTTTTATGAACGGCTGTTTGTGCTTTATGAATCTTCTCTTCTTCAATGTTGATCAAGGTTAATCCTAGATGGTCTTTAGGAATAACGATTGAACCATCTTCTTTGACTAAAGGAGAAACAGAAACAGTTTCGTTACTGGTAACATTGAGATCAGGGATTGATTTAAAGTATTGATGGATTTGATTTTTGAGAATGTCCATGCACTTATCAATCATTCTGTTTTAATTCCTTAGTCTAAAAAATCATACAATCTCAATTGTTGAATAATCTAAAAGAACAAAACAGCCTAAAAGCAAACCGGCGAAAACTTTTTCATCGATTTGCTTTTTTTGAACTTTTGTCTGGCGGTGCTGGCGCTTTATTTTTAGCTTGTAAAGCTTGACGTAATAAAGATAAGTAGAATTTTATAATAGCCAAATAATTGGTAAAGTCAACGTCGTCAGAATCTCGAATTGTTATGTGTTTAATGCTTTGTTTTTTTATTTTTTAACAGGAAAAGATATTGGCTAAATATTTGAAATGATTGGTGATAAAATTATTTTTTGATGTTCGTTTATCATCATTTTTATGTTGGCTTAAAAGTAAAAAATAGTTCTTTGGATCTATATGATATAGATATAATTGCTCATATTTTTTTAATAAAATTTTAGTCGAAATGCGATATCGCAAATAAAAATTATCTTAGCGATAAATTAGTAGAGAAATTCAGTGTTTGATGTTTCTTTAAGAAAGTCTAAGGTTTTAAATAAGTGTATTGTTTTACGTGCAGCTAAATCTTTGGGAGATCTCTCGACTGCGCTCGAGATGACAGTGGGGGGGGTAACAAGAACATTTTATGGTTTGGTTGAAATGTCATCTCGACTAGCGTGGAGAGATCTCCTACAGACATCGACTCACTGAGTAATTGATCCAATGTTGATTTAGGAAAGTCACTCCTTTTAAATGAGTAATCGTTTTTACACCTGTCTAAACCTTTGGGAGATCTCTCGACTGCGCTCGAGATGACAGTTGTTTTGTTAACAGGGGAGGATTTACCAAATGTCATAATATGTTCAAAAAACAACCAATACTAATCCAGGCGATTGCTTCCATCAGGCGATTAAAACTGTTGTAAAAAAATCTTTTGTTTATTTTGTGTTCATTGCAAATTTACGTTGAAAAACATCCAAAAAAACGAGTCAGCGGAAACAAAATTAATAAAACGCCGACACAATAATTATTGAGTAATATTTACTCAGTACATTTAATATCTCCGAGTGATATTGAAGTGGATCTATTGATATAAATCGTTTAATATCCCGAGCGTTAGAATAACGCAATAAATTTATAAAATTATATTTGCGCTGGAGATATTCGGCGTTTTTTTCTGGGGAATATGGCTCATTTTTTGAGTTATAGTTTGAAGGTATCATTTTTCATGGAAGTCAAAGATTTCTTGCGCACCGCGATTACTTTCCTTTTTGTTGCGGCTTGTCACTCATCTTTTGCAGCGCCCGCGGACCTCAGTGTCGATATAAGAGCCAATCACAAACTTACCGAGAGTGCCAGTCGGACCTCGTATACGCTCAGTCTGAATAATTGTCAGTCGCTGGTTAGAGCTGACTATCAATCTTCAGGTGAGGTAATTTCGCTTTCCTCAAAAGATCAGGTCGTTAATCAGGCTAGCACCGCCGGTTGCCAATTTCAGATAACAGACACTTCAGCTAACCGGTTTAATCCAGCGGTTACCTTTCATTTTAATGACGGCACCAGCGTTGTGCACAGCGAAGCTTTCGTTGTCGAGAAAAATTCCCCTGAAGTTGAACTTGTTAATGTAGGCGTCGAAACCTACCAGTCTAAACAGTTCCTGGTTGCTGAAATTTCGGCTGAAGATGATACCGACATTCGCCACGTGGGTTTTAAAGTTGTCGGAATCAGAGCATCGGACTTAAGACAGGTTGGCGGTGTTATTGAAAAAGCAACACCTTTGGCGTTTGCAAGTACCGAAAACACAGAATTAGTTTATCCGAGTGCTAATGGTCAGAAGCGTTTCAAGATTAGTATTCCAATAGACAACCAATTGAGCGCCGCTGCAATTGCTCGCGATGCCGTTGTTTTAGTCGACGCGTTTGCATTGGACCCGTTTGGTAATCAACGAACGATCTCCAAAATATCTTTTACCGGCGACAACATTTCCGAAAGTGCACTATCCCTGACTGCCAATCCATCCAATATTGTGTTTAGTAATGCCCTGGAAAAGGCAGCCATAGTACCAACTGTTGATTTTGAGTTTAGAGGTCCAACGCCGTTACCAGGCGGAGGAACCGGTGTGACTTACACTTCAAGTAATACTGAGTACGTTAAGGTCACACCCGCTGGTATCGTTTATCCGGTAAAAGAAACCGAAGGAATTGAAGTATTTATTGATGTTAACTATCCGGGATTAGATGTCGTTAAAATTCCGGTTGAGGTCAATTATAGTAAGAGCATTGTTGGGCTAGAGGTGAAAGATCAAGCCGCTGACACGCCTTTTGTCCTTTCTGAATTAAATTCATATTTTCCGTTACCGTCTGTTGTTGGTGTATTTGATGATGGCTCCAAGGCGGAAATAAGCACTCAACTCAATGTTAGTTATAGCCTTCCCGATATCGCCGGGGGCGTATTAGCACTGGCATCGGAAGCGTCTAACGCGAAGATTATTGCGAGCGCTGCGATACCCGAGTCGACCCCGATAAAACTAAAAATCGCATTGGCCAGTGCCTCGGCGATTTTCACTGAATTGCCGATTGTTGCCATCGACGCGATTCCATCAGTTGAAGTTAGTGTCCCTGCCAGAGTCTATGCGGGAGATGTACTGACGATCAAAGCAATCGTTAATGATGACGTGGGTATTAAGCAAGTGAGCTTTTTTGGCGACGGAACTAGCTTAGGCGTAGTCAAAAGCGAGCCTTATGAATTGCAGCTCAATATTACTGAAGCCATGTTGGGGAGTAACCTTAAGTTCAGTGCAGAGGTTACCGATACGCTTGGACAAACTAATCTTAGTAGTGAAGCCAGCGTATCCGTTGTTTCCGGCGCCAATCCGAATTTACCAGACTATAAATTTGAATTGCCGGTTGATAACCAGCGCTTTATCGAGAATAGCCCTATTACCTACCAGGTGTCTTACAATCTCGGTGATATGGAGAAACCGGAGCAGCTGGAAAGTGGTTCGGGCATCTCTTATGTTGAGTATTTTTGGGACGGTAAAAAGATTGGCGACAGCCTTTTTGCAGGATTTGAAGTCAGGGAAATCCCTCAGGCTGATGGTTCGATAAAGGAATTCCTGTATGAAATTTGGCCGTTAAATGGCACCACCAACAATATTTCACTGGATGAAACCTCTGCTGCCATCAGCGCCATAGTGCATGTTCCGGGCGCTAGCGAAAATGCGCCGGCCAGATTAATCAAGATCCTGAAAAATCAGCCGCCGACTACTAAAATCAGTTCGCCGACTTCCGGTTCATCGTCAACAGTGGGCAGAGACCTCAGAGTTTCGGTGATTGCCGCTGATGACACGCTGGCTGCGGGGACCGAAATTGAGCTGTTGGTCAATGGTTCGTCATTTCAGAAATTGACCTATCGCGATTCTGAAGAGCTTGCTAATGGTAGTTTTGGCTTTAGCAGCACTACACGTCACTTTAATCTGCCAATATTGCAAGAGCACTTAGGGGAAACGCTGGAGCTGAAAACCAGGGTTGTGGATTTTCATGGATTGGTGAGCTTGTCAGAGCCCGTCAGAATTCCAATTAAGGAAGATCAGGTTCCAACTGTCGGCATTAGCCATCCACTTGAGGGATCCAGTTGGGTCGCTGGTTTGCCAATTGAAATCAGGGCCGATGCCAGTGACGATATTTCCGTTGAAAAAGTTGATTTCTATATTAATGATCGCTTGATTGGTACTGACTACCGTAGACCTTATTCAGTCGTTTATGAAACAGAAGCGACCAACGAACAGGCACAATCTTTGGCGGTTTACGCGATTGCCACCGATGGAAAAAGCCAAAGTTCAAAAAGCCAAACCGTTAACATCACACTGGGTAACGATGAAGAGCGACCAGTGCTCAATATTGTCTCACCAGAGGTTTCCCATGTTTCTGGTAATTTAAATATTAGCCAGGTTGTAGAGCTAAATGACTTAGTGATTAAGGCTGCCGGTTATGACAATGTTGACGCGGTCAGAGCTGAGTTAACCGGGGTCAGAAAAGACGGTCCGACTTTTATTTTAACTGGAAATCCTGCAGATGTGATCTCGGGAAGCGACTTTCCTCTACAAAAAGTGCCCGGCGCGATTAATGCTTATTCTGCGCTACTCCTAGCCAAGGTTCCTGAATTCCTTAACCTGCCTGACGTGGAGTATGACAGCTATCCGATAACCATTACCGTTTATGATGATGCGGGCAATTTTAGTCAGGAACAAAGAATCATTGGCGTGATCGACGATCAAGCACCGGTGGTTGAAAGTGTATCCTTTGATCAGGAAAAATATTTTACCAGTGATATTGTTAAGTTAAACGTTCACGCTAAAGACGACCGAGGAGTCGCCTCGGTAACAGTGCGTTATTACTTGGGCAATAACGCCACGCCGCTAGCAACAGAAATTCGTTCAGACGCCAACGGTTTAATTGTTGCCAAAGATCAAAATGTGCAATTTGAATTAGATTTATCGGCACACCAACTCACCAATACAACTCAATCGCTAAGAGCGGTTGTGTCGGTCAGCGATAATCGAAATCAATCTTCTCCTGAAGAAGAGGGCACTGCGACTATTGCAGAAGATAGCGAAGCGCCGGTAGGTAGCTTATTAGAACCTGTTATCGGTAGTCGTTTGTATGGGGGAAGAACCTATGAGTTTAAGGTTTCCGCTCGTGATAATACTGGTATCGCCAGTGTAAAAGTGACCAATCAGAATAACGAATTATTGAACGTTGGGGCATCGGGGAAAAGCTACCAGGGAAGTTTCAATTACACGATTCCTGATGGCATTGATTCGTTGCAACTCGATCTCGCGCTAGTTGATGTTCACGGAAATGCTTCTTCATCAAGCTGGGAATATGACAGTTCACAGGAGCAACCGCCTGAGCTGGATATTAGAGCTCCGGCCAACGGAACCAAACTGATTGAAGGTGAATCTTTCACTTTGATTGTTTCGGCTGGCGATGATTCCGGATTAGCAGGAGTCAGTTTCTTTGTTAGTGACACGGCCATTGGAGAGCTTCAGCGTCACGATTTTTCTGTCTCCGAAATTCAGAAAGCCGTTGATCAAGGAACCTACTTGTCACATGCGTTGCGAGTTCCGACAAAAAGCCAGACCGGAGAAATAAAAATTGGCGCAACGGCGATTGATGATTCAGGACTGGAAACCACGCGATTTTTAGAAATTGAAATTCTTGACGATAGCGAAAAACCAGAAATCGTGATGCTTAACCCGGAAAAAGCAATTAGCTTGTTGCCGGGTCAGCGTTTGCTGGTGAAAGGTGAGTCAAGCGATAATATTTTTATCGATGAATTCATTCCTGTATTGAAAACTTCTGATGGCCAGATTATTCCACTAAATTGGGAAACCCTGGTGCGTGACGACCGGGTTGAATCGGTAACAATCCCCAATCCAATTACCATTGGAGAGGTTATTGTCGCGGAAAGATTTTATAGTGATTATCAAGGGAATATCGTATTACCGAAAAGCTTTATCGCCAATGCTGGTGAGGTCTATGATTTTTATGTTCAGGCGAAAGACAAAGGCGTTAATACTGGTGATTCTAATGCCGTTAAGCTAACGGTTTTGAGTGACACAGAAGAACCTCTGGTCAATTTCCGCGCACCGCTATCGGAAGAAGTTGAGCGACAGGAAGTGCCGATTGTCGTTGATGTTAGTGACAACCTGGAATTGACCAGCGTCAAAATCTTTTTACAAGGTGAGCCGAATACTTTGCTGATTGAGCAACTCGATATTGGCGCCGAGAGAATCACGATTGATAGTGAACAACTCAATCCAACAGTTAAACTCGATCTCAATCAGTTTTCGCCAATCCCCGATGCGGGCAAGGTAGTGACATTGATTGCTGAGGCTACCGATAGCTCTGGTAACCTCAAAGTTTATTCTCACAATATAAAAATTGTAAAAGACAAAGCTCCCACCATTAATCTGGTCGACATAGTTCCAGAAAATGAAATCACCAAAGGTAGTCTGGCATTCCAGACATTTGAGATTACTGATGATCTGGTACTTGATAACAGTCCGGTTAATTTTATGCCTTTGTACTCATCGTTTGATCTTTCCGATCAAAAAGCCATTAGAAATGCTAAATCAAAAATAAGCCCTGAAGATGCTTACAATGAGGACCGGTTTGTTTATGCAGAGTGGGCTTATCCAGAGGCGGGCGGTGCTGTTGGTAGTGTGCTCATCGATGATAAGCAACAACTTGAATTCATTAATGATACGCTCAAGATTTATCCTGCAAACCTGTCGAATATTGACGCTAGTTTAAAATTGGATTTTGGTACAGATGTCGTTACTCATTACCGAGTCAAAGCTTACGGCAATAATATTTGTACAGAGTTAATTTCAGAAACGCTGATTGACTCTCAACCAAGTATCACATTATCAGAGTTTTTCGGACCAGAAGTTGTGGTACTGGAGATTGAACCAGTCTTCTCCGGCGCGGGCAATTTACCAACCTTCTTAACGAAAATTCGAATTGATGCTGCGAATCAATCTGCCATCAATCGGTACACTTCAGCGAATAAGACACTCAATGTCGCTCAGTTCAAATATAGAATTACTTATCTGTTGAATGAAACTATTAACGGCGAATCTCGCACCGCATTTATCAGTAATGGCGTGATGAATGAATTGGTTGCGAACGACGGAAAATCGTTAGAACTCCCAATCGGTGGATTTACACCGATAGTCAGCCAGAATGATATTAACCAGCTCCATGTTTTTGGATTAGTCGCGGATCGATTTGCTCACGAAAGAGAAATTGTCGCGCTACAATCTTTAACCAGTCAAAATTTAATTGCTGATATTGAGCCGCCGGAATTAGTGGTGATTTCGCCACGATCCGATAGTAATGTGGTCGCCGGTCAGCGGATAAGTTTTGATTTAGATATTTCGGATAACACTTCCACGGTTGATAAAATCCAGCTGTTTTATGAAGGAAATCTTGTTAACGAAATCGGTGGTGTCTATAACCAGAATAGTTATCAGTTAAAGTTTGATCTGCCAAAAGATTTACGAGCCGGTGGAAGAGTTCAGTTTAATGTTGTTGTTACTGATCGAAGTAACAACAGCTCGAGCCAGTTGGTTGACTTACCGGTTGATAACAACGAAAAACCGGTGATCAATTTTGAACGGTTTGAATCACGTCGAGTCATCACTTCTCAAGAACGGCTCAATTATGGTGAGTTCTGGGTGAGAACCGGTAGCAACATTCAAATCGAAACTTTGCTGACTGATGACGCCGAATTAAAATCTTATAATATCTATCGCATGACACCGGCAGGTGAGCGCATTTCAGAATTTGCGAAACTTTACAACACGACTTGCCCGTCGGAACCGATTGTTAAAGAAAAAGAAATTGCCAGTTTTGTTTTTAACCAGGTAGAGCCAACGCGTTACCAGATGGAACTGATTGATAATACCGATCAGGTAACGGTCAGAGAAATTTTAGTTCATCCTGTTGATAATGTTCGACCTGGCATTCGAATTTCTGTTCCGGCTCACGATCACCAAATTGTTGCAGGCACATTTAATATTCAAGCGGCAGCGATGGCCGCGGATGACGCTAGTTTTGATTATGACAATGTCCAGTTCTTTATTAATGGTTTTGAAGTTCAAGCAACTCGAAACCCTGGCGCAGACACCGGCGGTGATGCTCAAGATAATGCCGCACTAGAGCGAATTTATGATGAGTTCGAAACCAACTATGGCGTCGACATTGCTAATGATTACGCCCAACCCAATAGCCCATATGTCAAAAAATTAAGCTGGATAATTCAGCTTCCGAGCACACTGATCAAAGCGGATGAACAAATCACATTGACGGTAAGACTTACTGATGTTGATAATGCAGTAGGCACCGATGAAATTAATGTGATTGGTGTACAGGATAATATCAAGCCTGAAGTCGCATTGATTAGTCCATTAATCGGTTTTGGCGCAGTTGAAGGTAGTGATTTCACTGCAGAGTTCCGTGCATTTGATAATGTGAAAGTTGAACAGTTAGAGCTTTACGTTGGATATGGATTAAAAGAAACTTCCAACCAATATCATCAGACAGACTATGGAACTCCGGTTCGTAGCATCACCAATATTCCGGCGCGTGATTTTGAAGCCGTGAGTACCGTTAATATCGATACGCCTTTATATCAGCAAATTATTAATGTGCCGAAATACGTTGATATTCCCAGCCTGTTTCCAAATGTCACTTTAACCGGTGAAGAGCAGTTCGATATCTGGATTAAATTAGTTGCGCGAGACGCTTCTGGTAATTCCAAAGAGTCACCAGTCAGCTTCCGAATTAATGTTGACCAAAGACCGGTGATCGATATTGTCAGTCCGGTCAATGGTGAGAAAGTGGTTGAGTCAACTTTGTTGCCAATCAATATTCAAGCCTTTGACGACGTGGGCATTCAGTCAGTTCGATTGATCGCCACACATGGCGCTCAAGGTACAGAAGTTACCAATCGTTTATTGCAAGCGCCACCTTATAATTTTGTTGTCAATGTTCCGGCATTTGACACAGTTGATCCTGCCAATAATGTACTTCATCTTTCTGTTGAGGCAATTGATACTTTTGGTGCAACTATTGGTGAATTAGATAAACACACCGCAACCGAGTCAATCAGTTTAACCATTGGAGAAGATGAAGCGCCGGTGGTGGTTATTGGATTGCCGCTCGATAATTCAGAACACATCGAGGGGGCAAAAGTTCTGGTGCAAGTCAATGCGACAGACGATGTCGGCATAGAGCATGTTGTATTAAGCGCCAGCGGTTTAGTTTCCGGCGAACGTTCGTATACAGACAACCGCGCACCTTACGAATTTTTACTCGATGTTCCTTATGGTCAGGCTGGAAGAGACATTCTTTTATCAGCGGTGGTTACCGAATCGAGACTTGCTGGCGACGCGCGAGAAGTGAGCACGATACAGCCAACAAGATTATTAATACTTGAAGATAAAGCTGCACCAGAAATTGTTCTCGATAAACCTGAGTCAACAGGCAGTGTTGTGGTTGAAAAGGGAACATTACCATTCCTGACCACTGTGACAGATAATGTTTCTGTTTCGAGGGTGACCGCACAGCTTTATGCAGATAAAAACCTGAATTGTGATCCTTCTAGTACTCAGGAATGTACTTTCACAGCGCAAGATATTGTCAGTACCGTCAATATGCTGTCACCGCCTTTTGCGGGAGCGATATCTGTTGGAACCATCGAAGAATATGTCAACGGTGATTCCACTAATGTTAGTCAGCTCGCAATGCTATTTAAGATTGAAGCATCAGATGGCGTTGGTAATGTTAGTCAGGTAAGTGTCCCTGTTACACTTCATCGCAATGCGAAACCTGAAGTTAATCTAATTCAGATCTTAAATAAGCAAGGTGAACTTTTAGGTAACATCACAGAGATTACTGAAGGTAGAGAATTTGTCGTCAATGTTATCGCCAGTGACCCCGAAGTAGGTGTGGATTCCGTTGAACTTTACCGTGCAATCAATCCAACTTCTGATGACGATTATGTAAAACTTGACGATGATGCCGCTGCGCCTTTTGAATTCCATACTGAAGCCACCAGGAAAGTAGGGGATATCATTAGCTTCAAAGCCATTGCGACAGATCTCGATGGTAATGAGTCTAATCTGTCGGCTGCGGTAGAGCTTAAAGTGACGGCTGACCTGCCACCCGAAGCGCGAATTGTAAAACCGACAAATGATGAGTCGGTGATTATTGACGGCCAGTCAATTGAAATTTTTGTTGAAGCCAAAGATGATCTGGGTGCCGATGGAATCGACCGAGTTGTATTTTATGTCAATGACAATCCGGTACAAACCGTCTACCAATCTTACGGAGGCGTGACTGGTAGTTTTGCTCAGGAACATATTTATCGAGCGGTTGTCGTTCCGCCGGAAGGTGTTGATGGTTTTGCACTTCAAGCCACAGCATTCGATGTGCTAGGCCATAGTACGCAAACACAGGTGGTGAAGGTTGGCCGAGTAGAGGACACAGTCAAGCCTAAATTGTCGGTACTTACGCCTTTCGATAAGAGCGTTGTTACCACAGGACAAACGCTTAAGAGTGTGGTGAGTGTTGAAGATATCGGTTCGGAAGCCGATCGTAAAATTAAACAGATCTGGACCCGCGAGTATCAGGATTTAGCAGGCAATTGGTTGACCTTGGCGCAACGGGAAATTGAATTATTCCGCGACGATGCACGAGTAGTTGGTGATGAGACGCCTGTTAGCGATCCTGACAACCATTATTATATTTATCTGGCTGAATTATCCGACGGCAATTTATTACGTCGGGGTGATGGAAATAACGAAAGACTTCGAGTGGTCACTCAAGTTGAAACGCCAAATCACCTGGCCGAAGAAGTGACAACTTATGAAGTGGGTTTACCGATAGCCGAGACTCGGTTCTTATTGCCAGAGAACCTGGAAGGTTTAGAGCCTCTCATTGCACAACGTGTATTAGAATCATCGAAATCAGTTTATTACACTGCGATAGAACAATACCAAAGTCAGCTGGGCCAAAGTCAACAGAAAGATGGTGCGATGGTTGCTGCCTGGTCAACGGTGTCACCGTTTACCAGTGAATTTGGCACCAGTGGTCTTGCGAGCTACTCCAGCCTCGGCGATAAAAATGCGGCATGGACCGGTATCTTTCTTGCCGATGCGGTTAATGAAAAAGAAAGCACCGTCGAAGGTGAGCGATTAATTTTCTCTGAACTATTAAACGGTGCAGCGGAAGTATTTAGAGGCACAATTACCGAGCTACATGCGGATGAAGCATTTGTGCTAGCCTCAAAAAGTGGCGAAATTGGTTGTCTGAAAAGTTGTGGTGGCCGCGAAGGATTCGTTAAGTCGGTCGAAAACGAAATCGCGAAATTTAGCGAAACTGGAAAGATTTACCCGAACAATACCCAAGGTGAATTGATACTCTTTAACACTCGAAATGGTGACGAGAATTTTGGTCTGCCTTATCTATATAAAGGTCGAGTCGATTTACCTTACAAAGATACTTATGGTTTGGATCGTCAAGATAATCTGGCGTTAGTCGCTAATGGTTATGGTGGTGTTCAAGCTATCGATATTAGTAATATTAGCGCGCCTTATCATGTTGGTTATATTAAACCGAATGGCTTTACTCGAGACGTAAAAATTAGCGGTGATTTTGCCTTTATCGCGGCATCCTATGAAGGCCTGGTGATCGCGGATTTAAGAGAGCCAAGCCTGCCAATCATTGCGAAACTTGATACTTCTGGGGTAGCGAATCGAATTAAAGTTGTCGGCGATAATGTGTACCTGACCAATATGTCGGGTGATACTGAAATTTCTCAGCTCGATGTGATCAATGTTGCCGATCCTTATAACCCTTACCTAATCCGTTCAATCGAGCTCAAAGCCGATCGTGAAGATTTAGTTTCTGATGGTGCTTACGACCTTGAAGTGGTTGGTAATCTTGCACTGGTAACGACCTATCATTCCGATCAAGAGGATAAACCAGCGACGGCAATGCTGGAGATTATTGATCTGGACAAAGCGAACAATGCAAACATTGACGCGACTGTACCAGTAGTGACTCACACAAATACAAGCGAAAATAGTCTTGGCAGTCGTGGCGTCATTGTGGCGAGAGGAAAGGTTCAGTTAGCTGGCGTGAATAGTGGAATCAATTCTGTTGAGCTACCGGCGTTAACCATTTTAGACCACACGCCATTCCGTGATGAAAGAGATATCAGTACCGATATCGAAAAAATCGTGGTTGAGCTTTCAGCGGTATTGCCGTCAACTTTACCGATTGAAAATTATGTGACCGTCAATAAGTCGGACCCACTGATTGGTGAAAATATTACCGATAACTTTACCATCGATTTTGCCACAAGAAACACTGAAAATGGTGAAGAGCCTCACTATCGAGTGATTGAAATTAAACGCAACGCAGAATTTACTTTCGAAAAAGCGGAAGACTATTACGTTACGATTAAGCAAGGTCTAAACCCATTAACTGGTTACGCGTTAGCTCAAGACTATACTTTTAAGTTCACAACATCAGTTGCTGATAACGCGCTAGCACCGGAGTTCTTCTCGGTAACGCCAAGTCAAGGAGACATTAACGGTGGCACTGAAATTGTGATCCGCGGCACCAACTTCGGCACTAAACCGGCAATTGAATTGGGTAACCAAAAACTGTTAGTCAGTAAAGTCGAAGCCGCTTCAGCAGAAGATCCTTATGAGAAAATTTTTGCGACAACAGTACCTAATTATGCTGGGCCGGCCGCAGTAAAAATTACCAATGATGCTGGTTTAACCGATACAGAGCTGGGTGTGTTTACCTATATCGATGAACTCCGTTTATCTTTTGTAACGCCGGCTATTGTTAGCGTCAATCAAGATGGCGTTGGTGATGTGGTCGATGTCATCGGCTATGGTTTTAACCATTCAATTGAGTTAACTGCATACATCAGCGGACAACCAGAAACGGCTAAAACAATAGTGACATCGGACACTGAGTTGACCTTGTATAGTAGCGAACGATTAAGCTGGACCGTGCCGACTTTTGGTCCGAGTTTCAGGGGCTTTGTTGATTTAGAAATTTCTGATGACCGTGGACGAAAAGCCATATTGCCACGAGCGTTATTTTACGGGCTACTAAAAACTGATCGTATTATTCAGACTGAAGCGCCGCTCAGTGAAAAACAAATTAATGATTTTAATAGCGGTAAAGAGACTTACATTCCTGACCCATCTAAGTTACCGCCGGGTGCCGTTGTTGATATTGCTTCTGATAGCGAGAACCAACTTGTCTACGTGTTAGGTAAAGGTGTTATCGGTAACTTTAACAAACCTGACAATTTGGTTGATGAAGATAAAGCCGAAGATTTGGTTCCACCGGGCTGGATATCTCTGATCCATTATGATCGAGAACAGTTAAGTACTACTGCTGCGCCGAAGCATGGTTTAGGTTATTTCAATTTACCTTATGACATGGTGCCGCAGAAAATGTATCTGGGCGAACAGCAGCTTTACGTTGCAGTAAAAGGGCATCACTTCCCGTTTATTAATACCCCGTATGAAGATCAATCTTTGTTATTGATTTATGACAAAGAAGATCGAGTACCCGACGATACAACTGATTCGGTTGATCGACAATTTATCCAGACTTTACCGTTACCATTTGTTCAACCGGTTAAGTTTATGAATGGCAAAGACAACCTGTTAGTGTTAGCCAACCGATTAGAAGGGATTGCAATTGTTGATGTTGTTAACAACGAAAGCACATCGGTCATTCGAGTGATTAAAAATGCAATTGTTAATGGCGTAGAAAGTGAACTAGAAATTGTTGATTTAGCGATTCAGGACAACAAACTAATTGTAGTGACTGATGTCACGCCACCTAAAGCTAAAAGGCGATCTTACGCTCGGGTTGAGTTCGACTTAAGTCAATCTGGCCTGCCGCAACTTGCGGCTCATGACAGTGAGGCCAGACTGAGCGTTCGTGATGCTCAGAGTATCGTTGAAGCGGGCGCCGAATCAGTTAAGTTGGTAGAGAATGCCAACGCGAATTACCCGAGAAAACTCGGTGAATATGTTGATAACGGATTTGCGGTGGCGACCAGCGAAAATGGCCAGAGAATTTCGGCAGTCGATTTTGCCAGCTCAGCCACTGTTGGGGTGGGTCACCATTCGATTTCGACGAAATCTGAATGTAAAAACTTTATTCCTTTTTATGACCTCAGTCGAGCCGATCAGATCGGTTTAATTGACGTGCTTAAATATGAAGACTGCCCTGACCAGAGTATTCCTGGTGCCGGCGCAATTGAAAAAGGTAAGCCGCAAGATTTACTGACCGATAATCGTCATATTAAAACCATTGTTACTGATGATGGTATCGCAATAAACACGATTCATTACAGTAGCAAAGGAACTAATAACGCTTCAATCAGTGAAGTAACGTTCATTGATTTTCTGACTTTAGATCTGGTCAGTAGTACACCTCATGATCAAGAAGTGGGTGTAGCGACGGACATTCAAATCAGCCTCAAGTTTAACCGCTCCATTGATATTCCTGCCGGTGAAACCGAGAGTGCGTTTTTGTCTAAATATCTTTCACTGCTATTGGATGATGGAACACCGCAAATGGTCGCCGTTGCGCATTCGGCTTCGATTGACGTCAACGACTCGACAATTATTAATGTGATCCCATCGGCAAATCTTGCTGCCGAATCTAATTATCAAATTCGTTTAACTAACGAAAGAGAAAGTCGACGCACTGTCGGTTTACTTGAAAAAACAATTCGCTTTAAAACTGCAAAGACTGCCGGTGATCCAATTGTTATCGGACAAGTTTCACCACGAACTGTTTCTGTACTTGGCGGACAATTATCGGTTGTTCTAGATAACGCTACCAATCCGTCGATAGAAATTGCCGGTGCGGCGACACAAATTACTGGTTCGGAAGTGATCGCTGGCAATAAAGTTGAGTATCAGTTGCAAGTTGGTAAAAACCTGGCTGGTCCTGCTGCTCTGACAGTGACCGATCAAAATGGATTTGTCGCAGAAAAACTCGGCGCAGTTATTTTTGTTGAACCGCTGAGCGTTAATAAAGTTGTACCTGCGCAAGGTAATATTAATGGCAAAACTAATGTAAAAATTTCCGGAACCGGTTTCCACGACGCTGGTTTCCAAAATACTGGGGCTGGTATTAATGTTTACTTCGGCGATGTGTTAGTGCCCAGCGGCGACGTCAAACTGGTTGATCCGAATAATATTGAAGTACTTACACCGGCAGGGCAGATCGGCTTTGTCGACGTAAAAATTGATTTTGGCGGTGGTCGTACTGCGATTTTGAATGATGGCTTTGAATATTTACAGGCCAGTCAATCGACCATTCAAGCCCAGGGCCGAATTTTTGATGCGACATTAGACCCTACCTTAACTTACTTATTTGCTGCGGCCGGTCAGTTTATCAATGTTTACGACATGGATGGTTCGCGCTACACCGGCGATAGTGATGATCCATTAAACGCCGATGATTTATTACTGAAAATTATCGATAAGAACGGTGATGGCATCGACGACAGATTGTTGGCTAAAGTCCCTGTTCCAGATGGACATATTGCTGTTGGTATTGATGGATATTTTGAGCGATTTAATGACCGAGTCTTCGTTTCTTTACTGCAGTTAGACGAAAACGGTGAGCCAATTGAAGGCTCCGGTAGCATCAGAATTATCTCATTCGATAGTGCAGATATTAGCAATACAACCTTGGTCAACGAACTTGATTTGCCAGGTAGTTTTGTTGGGCGACTGGACGTTGAAAATAATCGAGCGATTGTCGCAATGGGTGATGCCGGTCTGGGTATCGTAGATACTTTCCTACACACCAAAATGTATATTTCCCAGCAATTACAATTGCCGAATGGACATAGTGCATTGGACGTTGCAGTTATTCCATCAAAAGCGGGTGAAAGTAATCGCTATGCGGTTGCGGCGGGCGAGTTTAGTTTTGCCGATAACCAGATGGTTAACGAAAAAGAAGATAGTAGCGGCGCTATTTACATTGTAGAAAATAGCCCGGTCAATGGTTTGAACATTGTCAGTAAAATTGACGTACCTACCAGCAGGTTACAAGTTAGAGAGAATCGCTTGTTTGCTGCTTCGGGCGATAATGGCGCCATTTTGGTTGATATTACCGATAGCCAATCACCACAAATAATTAGTCGAGTCCGCAACGTGGGTCATGTTTATGATATCGACGTGATAGGTAATACCTTGTATCTCGCGCGAGGCAAGCAGGGACTTTACACTGTCGATGTCACTGACTTCAGTAAGCCGGTGGCAACCGCGGGAATGATAGCGAACGACGGTGTGCAGTTTGAAGTTGTGGTCGCCTCTAACTACGCTGCAATCGGCGGCGGTTTTGACACGATTTATGAAGGCGAACCACGTCACGTTATTCAGTTATTCCCCGATGTGGTACTTAAATTACATAGTGTTAATCCTGCCAATAAAGTGTTGGACAGAGATGCTAACGATGCGCTGAAACTCAGCTTGCATTTCAATAAAGCAATTGACATATGGCAGGATAATCTTAATCGTGTTCAGGTGAAAAATTCGCAGGGCATCGACTTGCCATTTGAGCTGCAGATAGTTGGTAATGATGTGATAGTTACCCTGGCTGACTCAGTCATAGATGATGGACTACTGACAACCGGTGATCGATTTGAAGTTATCGCAGAAGCCGGTATTGCTTCAGTAAAACCACTCACCGACAACACGCAAATCGTGTTATACAAACTGGCTAAAGATCAGTCTGTTGAGTTTATTTATCGCGGCAGCAACTACGATAAATTCTCTGTTATTGATGTTGTGCCCAGACGACTCAGAGTCAATCAGGCACACCCGATAACGGTATCTGCATTTGGGATCCCAACTGCGCTTGAAAATACGAAACTATTTGTAGGTAGTGTTGAACTTGCTATCGACAAAATTAACTTTAGCGATAGTAATTCTAGTGTTGGTATTATTGAAGCGACGGTTCCGGGAATTGCAGTGCCTGGTCAATATGATTTACACCTGTCCAGAAATGTTGACGGTGTGTGGGAATCAGCAACATTACGCGGCGCACTTCTTGTTGATGCTGCAGTGAAAGTCACCAAGCTGGAGCCTCAGTGGGGCCCTGTTACAGGTGGGTTTACCGTTGAAGTTACCGGCGAAGGATTTGAGCCGGGCAATACGGTTATTGATGGAATCAAAGTTCGAGTAGGCTCAATGCCGGTCCAGAATGTCGAGGTACTGTCTTCGACCAAAATGCGAGTCACAGTTCCTGCAGGAAGCTCAGGACTGCATGCGGTAGAAGTGACTAACCGTCATGGCGATAAAGCCAATTTATCGAAGCAGAATGGCGTTGGTTATGGATTAAAATTATTGACCACTAATAAGCCTTCGCTGGTATTCCCAACCGATATAGAAGTTGATCAAGAAACGGGGGTTGCTATTACCACCGGTGGTTATTTTAAAGACGGCTATTCGCTTCAGGTTTATCAGAATATGCCTTTCCCTGACTCAACTCGCGCCGCCAGTTTCGACGTCCAAGACCCATACAATTTATTGTTGGTTGGCGGAGAGTCTGCATTGCCGAGCGGTGAGAAAGCAGAAGACAGTCTTGGCGATCTGGTGTTGTTACTCAACTTAAGTGCTAAGAAAGAAACCAATATTATCGGCGAAGGTCCACCGTTAACAGCGGAAGAAGAAGAGCTACTTGAAAGTTTGTCAGGGCTCGAAGTACCACTCAGTTTAGACTCTATTCGTTTACAGAGCAAAGAAGAAACTGATGCAAACGGCACCCATAAAAGACTATTGGTGGCCAGTGGTAACGGCGGTGTCGCTCGTTTGAATCTGGATGAACAAAATGGCCTGAATCACTTAAACAGTTTATTTACTGGACAAGGCCAAACACTGAATATGTTTAGCGCGGGTAATAGCGTATTTGCCAATATTGCCCAGGGCAACTCGACCAAGCTAGGTGATGCCTGTTCCCATGCACCTGTGGCAGCAGAAAGCGGTGTATTGCGCGCAGGTAACTATGCCGTGCCATCGGATCCGGTAGAAATGCCAGTTAAGGGTATTGAAGGCGCTTATTCTTTACATTACTCAAATCAGTGGTTATTTAGTGGTGGTCGATACACCAACCATGCATGGCAACCGGACGGTTTGTGTTTGTTGTTTGAACCACTGACAGCTGACCGTGGTCGTGATATGGAGTTGGAAGAAGATCCAGAGTTCACCACAGTCACCGCAACTCATTTATTTGATCCAGAGTTGGAGCGCTATTACAACTTTGACAACAATGTCTTAGATATCAAATCTTACGGCGATTACGTTATCGTGGCGCTGGCCAAGTCTGGTGTGAATATTTTCCATCGTGATAACCCACTAGAAAAAGCCTCAATCGTTGTCGACGAAAAAGTTCAGAGTGTGCGCTCCCGTTCAGTTAGATTAAAAGTTATGGGAAGTACTTTGTTTATCGCTGGAGACAGTGGTGGATTACAAGTGTTCGACATATCCGAACCCCTGTCACCAAAATTAGTTTCGGCGGGTAACACCGAAAACGTCGAAGCACTGGATTACTATAAAGATCGATTAATTGTTGCTGGAGGAAGTAGCGGGCTAGCAGTGTTGCAATTGCCTGCAGCGTTTGTTGTTGACAGTTCAGTTGAAGAAAATGCAGTTGTTGCCGTCTCCAAACCTGTGTCCATTCGATTTAACGAATTTGTCGACGTTGCAGCACTAACAGAACTAAATGGCATTCAAGTTTACAATGAATCGACCGGCGCTGTTGTTGCCCATACCGTAACGGCAATCGATCCAAGCGAAGGCGCGGCGCAAGAATTTACCATTGATTTTGCTAAATCTGGCGGAACCCAATATCGTGTTGAAGTGGTTGATGCAAGAAACTTGAAAGGCGCTGGATTATGGACAAAATTCGCTAGACATTTCACCACATCAAGTTCTAATTTCGACCAGCCGAAGATTACTTCGGTAGAGAGCGGGGCGTATCATCAGAGCCAATCGAAAACAATTCGAGTACTCGGTCAAAATTTTGCTGCAGAAGCGGTCGCTTTTGTTGATCAATATCCGTTGCCGATAACCTGGGTTGATGCCAATACCATCGAGGTTGATTCTTCGACCTTAGATTTACTACCCCTTGCGGCGGGCCAACATCATTTGATGATTCGTCAAGGCGATCTTCAAGCAGAATTCCTCGGTGCTTTCGTAAAAGGCGATGAACTTGCTGATGCGACCTTTACCTTGAGTAAAGAGTCGGGTCCGGTTAAAGGCGGAGCGCGAGTTAATATTCAGTCTAATAAAAAAGTCATTCTGCCGGGCACAAAAGTGTTGTTACGTTCGCAAACTAATGACGAAATAATGACTGAGAAAACTGAGGAAGGCGAGTTCATCACCAATTTATTTGATGATGTTCAAACACTGGATAAGTTTAACTTTAGAATTCCAGGCGTCATTGAACCTGGCTTGTATGATGTATATCTGATTATTAATGGCGAAGAAATTTTAGCAGGACAATACTCTTATACGTTAGCGCAAGGCCGACGTTCAGATTTACCGAATTATCCACCAATGGTTATTGGCGATACGGTTAGCCGTGCTGACTCTACTTTATTTGTGGGCGTTAAAGCTGGCGCAAAACCAACTGCGACCAACCGTTTCTTAATGGAAAGCGGTTTAGAAATTTATGATACAACCATCTGGGAATACGCGGTTCGTCAATCGCAATTAAGAACCGAAGAGCCAGTGACCGGATTAAGTTTGGTCGATGACATTTTATATATGGCCAACGGGAAAGACGGCATTGCTGTTGTTGATGTCAAAAATCGAAATACGCCTTACATTGTTAACCAGATTGCCGTTTCGGGTTATCAGGCAAACGATGTTGATTCTCAAATCCACCAAGGTATTTTAGCCGTAGCAGCCAGTTCGGATCTTGGCGACGGTTTCGTTCGGTTCTTCAACTTGTTTGACGATGAATTAGCGCAACCTGTTGGCTACTCGACCATCGTATTTAATGAAGGCGATTTACTTGGTCAACCAATCAAGTTGCAGTGGTGGGACAATAAACTTTACGTTCTATTTAACCGCGATGGACAGCTTTACCTGGCGATATTTGATCGCTTTGGCACGCAGCTGAACTATACGGTTCAAAAAATTGATCGAGGACAACTCGAAGGTTCGTTAACGGATGCCGATCTGTTAGTTCAACACGGCGTGATATCAATTACCACCGGTGCAGAATA
Source organism: Aliikangiella coralliicola (assembly GCF_007004725.1). GTDB lineage: Bacteria > Pseudomonadota > Gammaproteobacteria > Enterobacterales > Kangiellaceae > Aliikangiella > Aliikangiella coralliicola. Next base: position 553,466 of record NZ_ML660164.1, read on the forward strand.
TCTATCGCTGGAACAAACCGATACAGGCCATTATGAAACTGTTTATTGGCAGGCATTAGAGTCGCAATCCTCAGGAATTTTCTCCAGTGAAGGCGGAATATTTATCAGCGGTTCTACCGGATTAACCAATATACCTTCGACCAGCTTAGCGGTCAGCGGTGTGACTCCAGCTAATGGTAGTTTGATTACGCTAGATGAAACGATTTCGGTTTACTTTAATAAACTGATTAATACTGACGAGGCAGTGATATCCACTGCGGTAGAAATTTTTGATAATGACAATAACGTTATTGATCCTGCGAATTATTCGTTAGTTGCGGAAAACACGATTTCAGGCGCAATTCTTGACATAAACTTTAATCAGAACGCGACGATTCCATCAGGTAATATTCGCATTACCGTCAGCGATGCGATCAGGGCATTGAACGGGGCGGCGCATTTAATATCTCCGATAGAACTCAATTACCAATTACAAGCTGGTGTACGTCCGCTGGTGTCTGGCGTTGTCAGACAACAAGCAGGGCAGAGTATTGAAAATAGTAATCACTACTTCCACGCCAATGGTGAAGAAGTTGCGATTATTAGCGGTGAAAACTTCGCTGATAATTCAGGTAATGATTCAGGTAATAATGGAACGGACATTTCGATCAGCATCGGGGAATTATCCTTAAGTGAATCCGATATTGTCTCAGTGTCGTCGAACCAAATTGTGTTTAATTTCCCACAATTATTTATTGGAATCGATACCGCTGCTTTACCGGTCACTGTGACTCGTGCTGGTATTTCAGACACCTTATTCGGCGCAGTGGTTGTGTTACCCGAGGTTATTCTGGAAGACATCAACCCGCTAACTGGTCCACCGCAAGGCGGCAATATCATTGATGTTTATGGTGCTGGGTTTACGCCTGATACCAGGATCAGTTTCAACGGCAACCTGGCGAATGAACAACAATTAATTTCCGGTCATCATATTCGATTGAAAGCACCAGCGGGCGAGTTTGGGTTTGCTGAAGTTTCTGCGAGCAACCCACAATTCCCTGGCGAAGTGAATGTTTTAGCGAGCGAATATTTCTACACTGGGCAAGAAACCGGGTCAGTTAATCTTTCTGACAAAGAACAAAGTCCGGTTACTGCAATTGCGCGAAATGGGCAACTACTTTATGCCGTCACCGGTGGTGGTTATGAAGTCTATGATGTGAATGGAACGGTGACCGCGAATCCGCAAACGACGAGTGCGCAGTTAGTTGTTGTGGATATTTCTGATCCTGTTAACCCGAATGTGATAGAAAAAGAATTTTCTAACCAGTTATATCCGTATCACTACAAGCAGGCGATTGCACCAAGTGGATTTAACGATATTGCGATAGAGAGAAACAACCTCTTTGCCATTGGCGGTCAGAAGTTATTACACTTCGATATCACGCTTGCCAGCGATCCTTTCTTGTTGGAAGACTTTTCAAACACTGAAAATAATCATGCGCTAGCGGTTGATGATAACCTGGTTTATTTAAGCCAAGATTCCGGTATCAGAATTTTGCAACGAACCGCTCAAGGCCTTAAGCAGCTGGATACGATTGAACGAAGCGTCATCGGTGGAACTGCGAGCAAGCTTGTGATCAAAGATGACGTGTTATGGGCGATAGTCCCATCACGCCGAAAAGTGATTGCCATTGAGTTAGCTAGCGGTGATTATGAAATAATCAGAAATGCTTCGCTGAGAAATGATGCTGGACACCGCATTGTTGCCTCCGACATTCTTGTGCGCAATAACTTACTGTTTGCGTCCACTGGAGAGCAGGCGACAGTCGAGCTATTCAGCCTTGACTCTGAGACTTCAATTGATCATTTAGCCTCACTGAATTTGTCTTACCTGTTGCGTAACGGCAATTTAAATGCCGGTCAAATCATGATCCATGGACAAACGCTTTATGTTGCCTCAGGTCATGGTGATTTACAGCTGTTTGATATTTCGCCCTGGTTCGACAACCGCTATCGATCTCAAATTCAATTACAACATTACTTCTCAGTCATGGGCGCAGCTAACACTATGGCCTTTGCAAGTGATGCTGTTTATGTCGGCACCTCGTTTGCTTATGATTCACAAGGTGAAGCGATTGAAAGCCCGGTCGCTGTCGGCGAAAAAATTAACCATCTTGGTGGTGGATTAAATACCATTGTCAATGATTTGTTATTAGTGACAGAACAGATCCCAACTTCAGATGGCGTATTAGCGAAAACTCAGTCGATCGAACTACAACTGAACCAAATTGTTGATAATGTTCAGTTCGCAGAGCTAGCGGAGCAGTTATTAGAGGTTACCCTTGACGGTGCTAAAGTGGCAGGATTTGTTTCTCGCGAAACCAATATTGAAGGTTCGAGATTATTCTTTAGACCGGCTTCGTCACTCCAGGTTGGCAAACGATATCGAGTCAAATTGTCCGGTGCCTTAAGAAGCATTAACGGTGAATCTCTGGCTGACGATTATTCATTCCGCTTTGTGGTTTCTGAAAATGAGTCTCCAACTATCGGCCAGTTAATACCCGATTCCGGCTCATGGAGAGGTGGAAACCAACTCACAATTACCGGTAAGGGATTCTCAGGTGAAACTGAAGTTGAGTTGGGCGGAGTGCTAATAGAGCAGTCAGAAGTTCAAGTGGTTAGCGATACTCAATTAGAAGTCACTGTGCCTGCCTTGTCGAATTCTCCCGCAGAAAACAAGCTAGTGGGGCTGAAAGTCTTCAACGGGCGCCAACAGGATTTCATGGCGGCCAGTTACACTTACGTTGCTGATCCAAGAATTGACGCCATTGGATATTACGATCCGAATAGTGAAAGTTTTAATCCTGACAAACAGAAATTCCTGTTTAACAGCGGCGATTATTTTGCCATTGAAGGTGCCGGATTAAACGTCTTTACCAACATTCTAATTAATGGACAGCAAGCACGCGGTGTTGAACAGATTAATGATCGTATGTTAGCGATGCCTGTACCGGAAAACACCATCGGTGAGTTACTGGTTGAAGTGTTCAATGAGCAATCTGAAATCGATAAAACGACTAACAATGCAATGTCTGTCGAGTTCGATGTTACTGCTCAATTACAAAACATTAATCATTACGCTCGCTATCAAGATTTCATTGTTGTTAATCATAAACAACGGATTGAACTGATGGCGACTAACGGTAGCAGTATTCCGTCAAGTCTCTCTTTTGTGCCATTTACGCAAAGCGTTAAAACACTGGCAATTCATGAAGGTTTTATCGTTGTGCTCGACACTCAAAACCGAGTGACTTTTATCGATTATCGTAATCCTTATCAATTGAATATTGTTAATCGATTGTTTAACAGCGCCGATCGAAAATACGAAAGCCTGTCCGTTTTCGGCAATAACATTTTGCTAACAGATGAAACAAGAGTCTTTATTGGAAACGTCAACAGTGCTGATTTACAAGTTGTTGAAACCGATACTATCGGTGCGTTAATCGATGATAACTTAATCTACCTGTTGTATAGCGATCGCGTTGAAGTTCGCTCCTTGTTTGCGCCAGATAATATTGTAGCAAGCGCTAATGTGTTGTTAAGCGGCGTTAAAGGAATGCAAATTTCTGGACAAAGACTCTTAACCTGGAGCCAGTCGCAAGTTCAGCTATTTAATCTTGCAAGAGTACGTGCTGGCAATCAAATAACAGACATGGGAATTGATACGATTTCCTCGTTTGACGCAATTAGTTTAAATGGCGAATTGGCCGTTGCTACCAACAGTCAAGGTGTAACGATTTATGATGTTGATAGTTCTGAAAATAGTCCTGTCGATGGTATTGAACTCAATGTTGTCGCCAAGTTAAATGATGAACAGTTAACAGCGTCGACAATTATTCAGTTGAACTTTGATGGTCAACTGATTGAGTGGCTATCTGACAAAACTTATTTCAATAGTGAAATTCCACTCGTCAATATTCGCGGGTTAAATCCAATTGCTATCGGTAATGAAACTGAACTGCTGAGTTTAGCTGTTTCAGGTGATTCGTTCGCAGAGGATGTTTGGGGTTCCGTTAATATCGATGTGCGGGCGACCTCGTCAGGATTGGTTCAACCAGGTTACACCCAATACATCGGTGACCAACTGAAGTTCCAAATAAGCGGTGATAACTATCAACTGGGCGAAACCTACTCAGTTGAATTATTCAATCAGCCGAGACAATTGATCCAGGGCGGAGAAATTAACCTGGATTTACCTTGGACCATCGACACCTATAGTCTGTTTGGTATTCAACCTTATTCGGTGGATAGTTTAAGTCCGGCTAATACGATTTCAGATCGGTCGACAGAGTATACGTTGTCGGGTCAACATTTAGACTTGATTGATACGTTAAAAATTGCAGGCTTGGAGCTTAGTCGAACCGATTTCACTGTCAATGAAAATGCGACTCAGCTGACATTTACAATCACTATTGCTCAACCTGGAATTTATAATCTTGTTGCCAGCCAACAAAACGATGAAAGAATTCTGGCTTCGGCGTTGTTGGTGGCGCAAGCATTGCAAATTGATAAGGTAACCACGGACAATCCATTAAATGCGACTGATGCTCAAAACACGCAATTTATCAGTGATGTGAGCGGTAATAATGTCACTATTGAAGGCGCTGGATTTGAAGGTAAATTGCAATTACATCTGGTGGAAAATTCTGACGGATTTGAATCAGATGCTAGTAACCTGGTAGACATAGAAAATATCAGTAACGGTCAAATCACTTTTGTTTCGCCAAACAGCAAACCGGGCAAACAGTATCGGGTTATTCTTGTTAGAGAAGCGACGGCTGAAATCATTGAAGCGCAACAAAAATTAACATCAGTTGATGATACGCGCCCATTAGCCATTGATGTTGAGCCATTAGGTTACGTTGCGCCGCTAGAAATCCTATTGAATGAAACGGCGAAGGCGACAAGCTTCACTGTGACCAAGCAATTCAAAGATTATTCTGCAAATGGCGATATTGATATTTCTAACCGTTTTGCGTTGACCAGTTTTGAGAAAACTGTGAGCTTAGCATTGCTGCCGGGTCAACAACTTGAACCGAACGCCAGCTACCTTGTTCAGGTAAATGGAATCGCAGATTCCGCAGACAACCAGGTGCAAGATGATTCAAGTTTCGGTATTTCAGCTGGCTCCTATTCTGGAACATTTGTTGCGAGCGATAGATTAGCGCCACGAGAATTAGATTTGATTCGTCTTGCTGATGGAGCGAGTGTTAACCCGGGACTTCAACTAACACGAGGCCGAAGTTATCAATTTGAAGCACGTTCACAAGACAACTATGCTGCGAAAATTAGTTATGAATTGCGATTATCAATTGACGGTGGCGTGACTTTTGGACCGGTCCAAAAACTTGGCTCCAATAATCAATTCTCTGTCGACGTCGCGGAACATTATCAAAACTTGGCGTTTAAACTAACCGCCCGTGATGCAGCCGGCAATTTTGTCAATGGTACCTTTAACATTTCGGTGGTCGATCCTGAAATCAATGTTTCGCCGGTTTACACATCTCCTGACAAAGTCGAAGAAAATTCACGCGCCGATATCTTGTTTGATATTGGCGGTGACGCTGATTTAGTCACTGACGTTGATATGATTGTTCAAGGAAGAGGCTATCATGCTAGTTACAGTCTTGACCCTCACAATCCGGACTTGCCTGGTTCTGGTGCGATTTCCGGCACAGCGTTGTTGTCATACTTGAATCCAAAACTTTCGGATATTGCACCACTGGATCGCATTGGTGTGAAACTGAAAGTTCGTTTCGGTTATACCGGTTATCTTGAAATTGACGATTCTTACTTGCTGAATTTGGACGCGACGGATCCGACCATTTCGATTGTGTCGCCGCTCGATGGTGACCGTGTACCATTGAACGAAGTGACTGATGTATTAATTCAAGCGTTTGATAAGTTCGGTATCGAAACCGTTGAAGTTTCTCAGAATGGCGGCGCCTGGACTTCATTACCAGTGATTAATCGTTACCCATTAACACCAGTATCAACTGATCCGATAACTATCCAGGCAAGAGCCACTGATCCAAATGGTAATGTGGGTCATTCACAAGTGATTACATTGCAACCATTTGATGCGACTTTAGGTGAACCGAGAATTGAAATTACCAGTCCAGTCAATGGCGCGGAATTAAGAGAAGGGCAGGATATAACCCTTGAGTTGTTATTGAGCAATGTGACTGATGCTAATCTCCATTTTGATGTTGGAGGTAACGAAAGTGACCCGAGAAATCCTCAAGTGATTGCCGTTTCTCGTGGCGAAGATGATCCTGAGCGGGTTGAAGTTTCCACAAGTGTTCCATTAACCGATGAAAATGTTGTGGTGATTTTGCGACTAGAAGCAGGCGGCCTTAAATCTCGCCGTTTTGTTAATGTCATCCGAGACAGTGGAATTGAACAAAGTGCACAAGTGACCCTGTTACCTGAGGCTAACGTGTTAGGTGGAACAGGGATCAGAGTGGTTGGCCAGATTCCTGAAGAGATGCCAGATTTCAATGAGGAATCTTCAATTGAAATTATCGATCCAGAACTAACCGGAAGCTCGATTAACTTGCCGATGGCGTCAACTGATCAGATTGTGTCGCTGAATAATCAAGCGGGTCAGGTGCTGGTTAATGCCAGACTGAAAGATTTGTCCAAGCATGAAAAAATAGCGGAGCAACGTGTCGCTAAGCAAAACTATCTGGCGGATGCGGAAACACAATCTTACCAGGTTGCTGACGCTTCACAGTTGTTGAAGTTCGCCGTTGCGGTGCCAGGCCAAACAGAATTAGTTGTGGCGACTCAGACAGCGAGCGGCTATGAAATTAGCCAGAACGCTCAAGTACTTGTTTCGCAAGCGGGCGCAGAAATTCGTCAGTTGACTTTCACCGGCACTGCGTTGGTTGCTGTTGAACGCTTAGACGGAAAAGACAATTTATTGATTGTTCGATTAATTGATGGCGCATGGTCTGCACCGCAGAAACATACTTTGTATGGTGAGTTGCAAGACGCCAATGGTAACTACTTGCTGGTTTCTTTCGGCAACTTGTTAAGTGCCTATTTTGTAAATGGCGACCAACTGATTGACTCGGTCGGGCATTTGTTTGAAGAGTCTATTCTTTCCGTGAGAATGTCTGGTAATAAAATTACGGTGTTGAGTCAATCGGGTATTCACTCGTTGCAGATAAATGCACAGAGTAATCAACTAGAACATCAAAATTTCTACGCACTAGCAGAAATAACCGGTGGTGTGGATAGCCGAGGAATTCTGGTCAATGGTAATCGAATCACTGTATGGGACGCAGAGTCGATTTATTTCTACGAAGAGCTACCAACCAATGAACTAGTTGAGTTAGGAAAAATTGCTAACCCTGGTGTTGTGCTTGACGCGGTTTCTGATGAAGAAATTAGCTGGTTGCAGATCGATGATAGACAGCTCGGCATTTACTGGCTGGCCTTGAATGAGCAAGCAATCGCCGGTTACCTGAATATTGGTAATTCTCGATTAGTTGTTGGCAACCAAAGCTATCATTTCTTATCGCAAGATAGGATTGTCACTCGCAATATTGTCTCCGAAGCAAGCGGGCAGACGCTGGCATTGTCAGTGAGTGAGAAAGCACATGGTTGGGAAATTTCCGGTGTTAATTCAATTAATACTTTGGGTAGAGAAACCATCAGCTTTAGTGATAGTCAGGCGAGAATAATCGGTTACGCTTATTTAGACGCTGATAAAAACACACTATTTATTGCACGAGACAGTGTTTCTGACCCAAGTTTAAATTACGTTGTTACAGAGCCGAATGGCGTAACCCACACCGGTAACTTTACCTTGAGCCTGGCCAATTCAACCAGCGTGGATTCTTTCGCGCCGGCAAATAACCAGACTTACACTAAAAATGCGCTGGTCCCTGTTGCCGTTAATTATGGTGTTGATGCAAGAGTTTCTGAGCAATCGGTGACCAGTAACGCAACTCAAATACCGTTAACGCAGTTTGCACAGAATGCGAACGGTTGGTTGCAATTGAGTGGAGATAGCGACAGTCAAACTGTTGCCCTGAATGTGAATCAGGCTGCAGTTGAGTCAAGTGATATCACGCTAATCGATAATAATTTCGAGCTGGGGCAGGTGAGTTTGATTGCACCAATTAATAACCAGCAGTTCACCGAAGGTGATTTACTTAATATCGATTACACTATCGTTGACGATAGCGGCGATAATTTCCAATATGCCGAAGTCACCTTGTTGGATTTCAATCAGAATGTCATCACTCGACACCTGGTAGATACAACTGCAGGTGAAGTTTCAATTCGACTTGCGGGACTCAACGAGCAAGATAACTATACCATCCGGGTCAGAGGCTACTATGGTGACAGTTATCGCTACAACGAAAAATCGGTGGGCATTCGAGTTGTGCCGAAAAACCGTGGTCTTGATGTTGAGCTTGAAGGTCTGGCGTCAAAAGTATTCTTAAATAGCACGTTAAGTTTGACCGCGAAGGTTGATGACTTGCCATTGACTGGCACCGTCACAATCGATGTCACGGATCAAAATAACAATGCAATTGTGAGCGGAAATGAAAAGGTCGAGTTTACTGTTCCTGATGTGGACAAACTGAAAGTTACTGCAACCGTTAAAGACGGCTTGGGTAACCAGGCAAGTAAAACCTTAGAGGCGCGAGTGATTAATCCGTTTACGTTGGTTGCTCACAACACGCAAATCGATTTTGACGCAGCGTTAGCGAATGTGAACGGTGGTTACTTTGCCAAGGCAAACAAATTATTCGACCAGGACAATAACCTGCTTAAAACTTTTGATGGCAATATTACGTCGATGACATACATTCATGATCGATTGTTAGTTGCCTTTGATAACGTGGGCTTGTTCTTTGTTGACCCGGAAAATGACTATCAAAAACTTGGTCAATATGATTTGAACCAAACCGTTGTTGATATGCTATTTGTTAAAGGCAAGTTGCTTGCTTTGACCGGCGATAACGATACTTATTTGTTTAATGTCATCGGTAACTCTCTGGAGTTAATTTCCAATACTGACGATCAGTCTACACTTCAAATTGGTTATGTCGAAGATGGTTTTGTCACCTTAACACAAGCCAGTTTAAATCTTTGGGATTGGAGTTTGACTCAATCGCAGAGGGTGTTTAATGGTTCTGGTTTAACTCGATTTGCCTATGAAAATGGACACTGGTATGTGAGCAACGAAACCGGTCAACTGACGGTGATCGAAAATGGTCGTCAACATCAAGTTGCCGGCGATATTTTTGCCGAAGCAATCCATGTTTTACCCGGTAAACTTATTTTATTAGGAAGCGAAACGACTTACGTGGTTGATAATCGTGACCTGTTCAATGTTGAGTTAGTCGCACGGATCAGCCAGGCTAACGGCGCAAAACTTTCCTTAAGTAAAATAACGAATGGCGTTCTCTGGTTAGCGGCTGGAAATGATCGCTTGCTTGAAGCGACCGATTCGCCGGTCAGCGAAATTTATACTTCGAGAAAACCAAAAGGTAATCACGTTGATATTGCGTCTAAGCGTGGATTAACGGTTTCAGCAGCGCAACACTATGGTGCAGTTTTACTCGCGCAAAATGTTGAAGCTGAGATGACGGAAACAGTCATTCCTCAACCTGCTTACACGGCGACAGTTAATCAGGTTGCTGTTCATCAGGATAGTTTCTATGTCGCTAATGCTGACTTCAAACGTATTGAAAAATACAACCGGTACGATTTTGTTTCGATAGACGGCGCAAGCACTCAGCCAACACCGCAAATTATCCTGCAAGGATATGCTTATACTGATTTTGCTGTTACACAGTCGCGAGTTTTCGCGGCCTTTGGTGACAAGTTATTTATTCGCGATTTGGACAATCAAATCACTGACGAACTTATCGTTTCTACCGGCGATGATATTCTTGAGGTAACTGCGTTTGGCGAAGAGTTAGTGGTTTCTACTAGCGGCGGTAGTGTTTTTGCGGTTCATGTTGGCAGCTTGCCGATTGATGAATTCGAAGTTGAAATTGATACGCTGTTCGCTGTGGGCAATCGAATTGATCACTTGGTCAATGCCGGTGATTACCTGGTTTATTCAATCGATAATGAGTTACACCGCTTCGAAATTGCCACCAGAGCGGATAGTGTGATTAATCTTGCGCAAGAAGTAACCGCCATTACCGTTAAGCAAAATCAAGTTTGGTTTGCGTCGGGCAATCAATTGCGTTCGATCCGGTTGTCTGATTCAAGTGTAACCGATTGGACTGCTTCTGAATTGATTCTGGAAGCTGACAGAGTGATTACTGCAATCGACGCTGATTATCAGCAGTTGTTACTTTCTCACGGCAGCGCGGGAACTCGTCTGTTAGAGACAGCGGCTGATGCAATATTGGCTGACGCTATTTTAGCAAGTCCGCTGAAGGGTACTGTGTATAATCAGGGTGAAACTATCGCACTGTCTCTGGATAATATTGATGGCGTTGTTGCGGTAGACTACTTTATCAATGGTAAAAAAGTGTCCAGCCGTCAACGGGCACCATTTAACGCAGACTTACTCGTTCCTGCAGAATTGCGTAATGGTAAAAACTTTGAAATCACTGCTCAAATTGCCGATATTTGGGGCAATCAGGTCAGCTCTTCTACCAGAACGGTATTGCTGCAAAGTGAAGATCTACCGGCGAATGGATTTACGGTAGAACTTGAGTTAGATGCGGTGAGTTATGTTCCAAAACCTTTGACCATCAGCGCCAAAATTCTTAACAGTGACCAGCCGATTCATCAGGTTGAGTTTTATGTTGCGCCACAGTCTGACGGCCCTTATGAACTGATTAGAAAACACTATGGTCCAATTTATGAAGTGACTCGCAACTTCTCCCAAGCCGATAGCGGCCAATACGTTAAAGCAAGAGCAATTGACGTTTATGGTAATTTTGTCGAAAGTGCGCCGGTACAAATTACCCGATTGCAGGATTTCTTTGCACCGAGCATTGATATGCAAATTGTTGGTGACGCCATTGCAGAAAACACCATGCCAAGTGGTCGTCCATACCAGATCATCGTTGAACTTGAAGATAGCGGCAGTGGTATTGATTATGCGCTGTTAAAACGCGGTGATACTTTAGTCTCTGCTTCTTTCGGCGAGCAAACATTAGTTTATGAAGAGCTGCAACCTCAGTTAGGCGACGTCTACCAATATACGCTTGAGGCTGTGGACAATGCTGGTAACCCAAGTGACGCCAATATTCAGGTCAGCATAGTTGAGGATACTAGGCCGCAAATTACTGAAGTGGTTGCACCGGCAGAGATTCTTGAACAAAGCCAATTTAATATTGAAGTCTCTGCGACAGATGATATTCGAATTAGTCAAATTCAAATTGAATGGCCGGGCGTGGTTGACTCTGAAAATGTTAATGCTAAGACGGGTAACTACCGTCGTTCAATTAACGATGTCAGAAGTGAAAGACTTACCACGGAAATTGTTAACAACTTACAAGTCAATGTGATTGACGATTCTGGTCAAACCGTATCGCAAGTTGTGCCAATTACAGTTAAACCTGATCAAGTGCCGTCAATTGATTTATTAACTATCGATGCGCCAACCTTTGGTATCTATGGTGATAATGCGCCTATTCGCTTAAGTGACGTTGATAAAGCCGATGATGGACTATTGAAAGATCTGACAATCGAATTACTCAATGTGACAGACAGTGATACCAGAGTAGAAGCTGTTTGTGGCGGAGTGAGAAGTTATTGCCGCTCAAATAATAACTTTGTTACTCGATTACCAAAAGTCGAATTGCCGGGCGACAAGGTTCGCTATCAATTGAAAGTGACTGACAAGCTAGGCCAATCAGATATCAGCGATGTGTTTGAAATTGAACTGACGCAGCGTCCAAATGAAATTCAGTACTTTAATAACGGCGACAGCACATTGAATCCGTCGGCGGTGCAATCCGGTATTGGCGGTGACTACGCGATTCAAGTTGTGGACGCAAGTAATCGTCCGGTTCCTGCGCAAAATATTCGATTTGCTTTAATCGACGCGGAACGTCAGCAGACGATCATTACACACGTGACAACTGATTCGTTGGGTGTTGCTAGCTTGAGTTGGGACGCTGCATTAATTACCGGACACTACACATTGAGCGCGTTTATTCCTCAATATCCGAGTGTTCCAGGCGCGAACCTTCGTGTTGAAGTATTACCGGGTCAGTCTTTCGCGGTTGAAGTTTCTCATATTGAGGCGTTACTTCCTGATGAAGTGTTTAATCTGAACCTTAAGGTGGTTGATGAAGCGGGTAACCTGGTTCACACGGAAAACAATCAGCCTATCGTAGTATCAATTGCCGATCCAAAGTTCCATTTTGGATTTGCGAGTAACGCGACAATTGAACCGCTTTACGACCAGGACAGTAATGCCATTGGCGAAAAAGCGACGCTGACATTCCAGAGCGGTAGAGCATCGATTGAAGTTTCTGCTTCAACTGAAGCTGGTAACTACAACATGCAGTTAAGCTATCCTCAGGGAGCGACTGAATTAGAAAATCGTTACGCGGTTAATCCAGAATCTGCGCCGGTTGTACAGTCGGAGATTCCATTAACTGTTGTTGCGGGAGAAGCTTACGGGTTTAGATTTGAGCAAGTCAGTCAGACTAATAATCCTCATGGAACGCCTGATGTGATTGAAGTCGGCGAGCAGGTAACACTGCGACTGAATCTGGTTGATTACTATGACAACCCAGCTTCGAAAATCACCTTAAACGATAGTGTTGTTGACGCTGACTTCAATGTTGATTTGAGTATCTCCGGCAGCGCGACAATCGATGCAACGCCGAGCAATGTGAGCTTGCCGATGGTGAAGGGTGTTGTCGAATTTGTGGTCACTGACGACGTGGTGGAAGAAACCCTTATTCGACTAGAAAACCAGGCGTCTACACTCGAGTTATTGACTGGTGAAGAAACGAGCATTCAGTTTAATAAATTGCCGCCGGCGATTATTAGTGCTGAGTTTGTTGAACAACATAATGATACGAATGTACCGCTTTCTCTGGTAGTCAACGAAGCGGTTAGCGATTCTGGTGTTGGTAATGACGTTATTAATGTTTCTCTAGATGGCACCGATGTTTCTGGTGATGTAGTGCTGGAATCTGATACTCAGATTATCTTCTATCCTGACGCGCCGTTTGAACTGAATCGTTGCTATCAATACGATACTCTGACTTCTAAATTAGTTGGCGTTGATGCCGGCGATAAAGTGTTGGCACGAAGCGTAGAAGCTTGTAGTTCGCACATTAATATTCCACAGCAAGCAACTCAGTTTGTGCTGGAAGGTACTCAAAACACATTGTCTGTGAACTTTGGCAATGGCATCGATCCTCAAGCGATTAGCAATGGAAGTTTGTTGATGGTTGTGCCGCTGTTGGATGATGTGACTCAAAACTTCAATTTCACTAATCTGGAGTTTTCAGCACCGACTCACACCGGTCTGTTGAACAGTGATGGTCAACCATTAGCTGATGCCACGGAAGTCACCGTGAAATTGAGTGGAGATCTATTAGCTGAAGAAGCTGCACTGAGAGTCGCCAACACTGTATCAATCAGAGTGCTACAAGCTGCCGGTGACTTCGACGGTGACGGGGTGACTAACTCAGTTGAATACGAACTAGGTCTGGATGCAACTAACTCTGATTCAGATGGTAACGGTACCAGTGATGGTCTTGAAGATGCCGATGGTGATGGCATCAATAATGCTGATGAGATTATTCTGGGAACCAATCCAAATAATATTGATTCTGATGGCGATGGAATTTCCGACGGTGATGAAGTGAATACCCATGGCACCAATCCTAATCAAAGAGATACTGATGGGGACGGAATTGATGATGATTTAGAGTTGGCATTTAACTCCGATCCGAATAACGCTAACAGTCGCAATATTGACGAGTCATTGGTGACCGGTATTAGCGTTTCGCCAACGGAAATTCTTTACAACATCAATACTAACACTGAAGAAATTCAGGTGACTGTAACCGCGACTCTCGACTATCAAGGAACTGCGCGAACAGTTGATGTCAGCAATCCTGATTTTTATGATTTGCTGTTCGATAGTTCTGATTTGGCTATTGCTCAACCGAGCTCAAGCGGATGGCAGGCACTTGCGCAAGGTACTGCGGTTCTATCTGTTGAATTTGCTTCTCATCAGGCGACTGCGAATTTGACTGTTGAAGGTGCTGCATCGGTTGGCCATGCGGAATGGAACAATGAAACTCAAGAATTCTCAGCGAATGTTATCGCCGAATCCCTGATTCTTCACGACAATGTCACAGTCATTGCCGGAGGCGTTTTCACTGTTGAAGGAGATATGTTGGTTGATGGTGTAGACAACTTCTTCAAGGTCAAAAAATTAATTGTTAACGGTAATCTGACTATCAGCGGCGGAGAGTTCGCTCAGTTGGCAGTGGGGGCAACGGAAGGTGTTTATATCGGTGGAGAGTTAATTATCCGCGATGCCGAATTGACAGTTCCTTCGGCCGATGTTGATAGTCAAACTGTTTACGAGTTGAATTTGAATGTTACAGGCAAAGTGACTGTTGAAAACGCAAATATTGTATTGGCCGGTAAAGGTTATCCTGATGGCTACGGTTTAAATTTTGTCCCTCGTCATAACCTCGGATGTCACAGTGGTTCTGGTTCATTAGGACAAAATGATCAATGTACCTATGGCGATTATCGATTGCCGGTAACGCCGGGAAGCGGTGGGGTTAACGTGAGCTTCTGCGAACGAGGTTTCTGTAGCGCAGGTGGTGGTGTCGTTTCGATTAATGCCCAATCACTAGAACTTAATAACGGAAACATTGACGCGAGCGGTCGCGACACAGGTGCAGGTGGTAGTGTGCTGATTGATGTTCAGCAGATTTCTGTACTTGGCAATGGCCGCATTATGGCTGACGGTGGAGAATCAGAATTCAGCGGGGGAGCAATGGCCGGTTCTGCAGGGCGAATTGCAGTTTATTACGACGAGTACACAACATCTTTGCCAGGTGAACCACCGATTGACTCGATACTTTATGCCCAAGGCGGTGATGCCAGAGTAGATACCGACAGTGGAAGACTCACACAAAAATCTGCCAGTGGAACGATATTTATTGCTCACAACAATAATGATCAGAACACAGTTTCAAATCGCTTGCTCGTGTCAAATCAACCTGACAGCTATAACTATTCAAATGAAACCACTCGGGTTGTATCTGTTGGGGTTCATTCGATAGTGAATGTCACAGGTTTGGCATCGGATAACTATCGAGTTGAAGTCGCTAATGATCCATGGATTGGTAATACAATCGCGAATGCAAATTCGTTGGTTGGCCAGTTTATTCGGTTTGATTTAAATGACGAAAGTGCAGCAACTTATCAAGTTATTGCTCAGGATTCGAATTCTTTGACAGTTAACTCTGCACAAGATTTAACACTTATTGCGACCGATAGTTTGCAAGGTGTGCATCACTTCAACACAATTGAAATTTTTGATACCAGTGTTGATTTTGGTGATGACCTGGTGATTGTTACCGACCTGGAAAACTCGGCACTACGACGTTTCGACCTTGAGCAGGAACTGTTTGCTATCGGATTAAGAGCTGGAAATGTCAACTCAGCCGTTGTTGATTGGGTAATGTCGAATGGCTATCGATTGGAATTATCGAGACCGTTAACCATTGCTGGAATTACACTAGAAAATAATCGTGGCGGAGAAGGTGACGGTGACGGCGGTTTGGAGCTACCACGTCAACTCTTGCCGAATGCATTGATCGAAGTTAGTGCCGGTGGAATTCCAACCATTGTTGCGCCGGAAATAACCATCAATGGCGACTTATCGCTAACTAACGGCTGGTTGGCGCTCAGTGCAAGCCAACCGATCCTCGTTACCGGTGATGTTAACTTAACCAATAACTCGGTCTTAACTGCGCCGGAAGCTGATCCGAATCGACAGTTGATCTTCCCACTGAAACTTCAGGTTCAGGGTAATGTTGTGATTGATCAAACCTCTGGCATTGACGTCACTGGTAAAGGTTACCCAGAAATTTATGGCGGTGATTCGTTTACAGCCTATACCAATATTGGTGTTCATGCAGCACAACCACTTGGGCAAGGTTACTCGAACGGAGGTGGTGGTGGACCTCATTTTGCAGTGGATGTCTCTGCTGCGACAAATGAGTCTGTCTCTGAAAATGACCAAACCAGTTATGGTAATTATCGTCGTGCACAGTTTGCTGGTAGTGGTGGACAATACCGCGATGGCTGTAGCGAATGCGACGCTCGACCACGAGACTTAAAATATTTCAGCGGCGGTGGTTTTGTTGAAATAGTCGCTAATAACATTCAGTTGGATGGACAAATTTTAGCGAATGCGAATCGTATTGAAACCGGTGATTATTTCCTCGGCGCAGCTGGTGGTGGAATCAATATCGAAGCGTCTGAACTGTCTGGTGCGGGAAGCATACAGGCCAAGGGTAACAGCGAGAATTATCCGAATGTTCTTGGTTCGGGCGGGCGCATCAGTATCAACGTTGAAACCAATAATGTTTTCACTGGCGAATTAAATACTGGAATTGTGCTATTTGCTGACGGACCACTCTTATCAACCAACGGGACAACTTTTGTTCGTAACGGACAGTCTCATGCGGGCAACTTGATTCTAGGTGGAATTAACACCGAAGGTGGTGGCGAAGGCGGAGAAGGTGGTGAAGGCGGCGAATTCGAAGGTGCGAATGGCATCACTAGCCCGATTGTTGTTCAAGCGGTTGGCAAACATTTGATTCAATCGATTAGCGCACAAGGTGGAAATCAATGGTTAGTTCAGGTCAATGGCGCGAACTGGCTTCCATCCGATGAAACGGGTAATGGATTTGCTGGGGTCTACGTCGACCTGACTGCAGATGATAGCGATGAAACGATTTACCGAATTGTGAGTAACACCGCTGATACATTGACTATTGAATCTGATGATGATTTATCTGGTTTGTCGTCAGGTGGTACTAACCTGGTCGGTGTTCACGTGTTCGACCAAATCCATTTGAATAATTTTGCTGAGATTGAATTTGGCGATGATCGATTAAAAGTAGAAGATCTTGCCCAATCGACTAGCGGTGGAAACGTGGTTATTCGAGTTGGCACCGCTTCATCAGAACTACTCAATTGGGCCGAGCAGAATAACGCACAAATTATCGCGAAGTTCTTAACGCTACCGGAAATAACGATTAACTCAGAATCTAAAACGGTGACTGCTGGAACCTTGACGGTAACTGGCGACGTCACCTTGGATGTTGAAGCGATACTCAACCTTAATGTGACTGAAAAAATCCTGATTCAAGGAAACCTGTCAGTTCTGGGGTCGTCACTACTTACCTCAACTGCGGCAAAACCATTGACGCTAGATATTGAGGTGCTTGGTGCCATATTTGTCGAGGCGAGTTCTAGCATCAGTGTAGATGGTCAGGGATATGCAGGAAGAACGAGTCATACCAATCCATCATCAGGGACTGGTTGTCATGCCGGATATTCAAGCCGAGGTAATTCAGAACCGTCTGAGTGTACGTATGGAAATTATCTCCGTGCAGTAAACCCCGGTAGTGGTAGCAACTATACCTCCTCAACAGCTGGAGGTGGTGTTCTTAGATTGAAGGCAAGCCAGGTCAATGTGGCCGGTACAATTTCGGCAGATGGCTCAACTTTCAATACATCTTCAAGCTTCTACTACGGCGGTGCCGGTGGAAGTGTCCATATAGAAACCGATGCTTTAACCGGTGCTGCAACGGGCGTTATTTCTGCTGTCGGCGGTGGAAACACTCGAAGTGCCAGTTATAATCGTGCGGGCGGCGGAAGAATAAGCCTCTACACACCAATCAATACTTTCGCCGGTAAACTCGCTACTGGCGCAGAAGGCTCTACTGCGGAGAATAGTTCTGGTGCCGGTTCTATTTTCATCGCCAGCGCTGCGGGGCAAAACGGCAATCTGATTTTTGACAATCAGGGGGCGAACAGCGTTCAGTGGGGGACACCAGTTGCGTCCGTTGGAACTGCTGAAATTGGTTGTGTCACCGAAGTCGAGTCGGGACTCTGGGAGTTGGGATTAGTTGGTAGCTGTAGCGGCTATTCCGGTCTTTTCGCAGGAACAATTACGCTTGAGCATGAACAAGGTTCAGTGTCGGCTGATAGTTACCCAATTGACCTTAATGAACAACAAGAACTCCGATTTGAATCTCTCGGTATCGATATGAGGCCACTTATGTATATTGTTCGTAGAGGACAAGAAGGTGATCTGGAAAACGCACTTTTCAATAACATTAGTCGGAATGGAGAGTGTGGGCCTGACGGAGATTCAGTTTTGGTTGCTGATTTGGAAGCGGGGAGTTATTCACTCGTCGTTACTCATGATTATAATGCGATGTCATGTTTTACAGATCGGGTTGCCTATGAAATAAAAGTAGGCAACGAAATTCAAGGACCAAGCTGGCAGGCGTCGACTCAAACTGGTGAAGGTATCGTCGGACGTTATATTGACCTTGATAAAGATGACGGGCAGGATACTTTCTATCAGGTTGAGTCAAATACCTTTGCAAGTTTTAGAGTGCGTACCAGTGACTCGCTCGGTAGCTATGTCGGAAAACAATTCGAAGGTGTTCATCTGCTTAATTCACTATCTGTGACTAACGGTGCGTCAGTTGATTTTGGAACCGACAGAGTGATTGTTACCGATGCAGATAACAGTGAATTTGATTCAAGCAGTCAAATTAAAATCGGAAAAGTGGGGGCTGCGCTCGCTGACAAAATGATCGCTAGCGGGGCTGAGGTTGAGTTTACCGGTGATCTAAGCGTTAGCTCACTGATCTTCGATGATGGCGAAACTCACAGGTTCTCGGCGAAAAATGTGCAAGTAAATGGGCCGCTCGCACTGGATAAAGATACTGTATTGGATTTCGCTGTAGAGGGTACTATATCGGTTAGCGGCGCAATCAGTTTAACTGACGGTTCGCAGATTACCATTTCACAATCAACCGATTCATCGGTTCCGTTGAAGGCATTGCGAATGGATACGCCAAACAGTGTCTACATTGATGCCACGTCGAGTATCGATGTTTCAGGTAAGGGCTACTTCAGTATTAGTTCAAATAAGACCGATGTGAATTATTCGGGGCGTAACGGTTGTCATGGTGGTAATCGAAGTGGCTCAACGCCCAGTTGTAGCTATGGTGATTATAAGCATGCCCAATATGCTGGGACTGCAGGCGCAAGATACAACGATAGTAGTAACGGTAACGGTGGCGGAATTATTCAGTTAAACGCCGGTTCGATGATTGTCGATGGATCGATTTTAGCGAATGGTTTCGCTGGAGTCTCTGGTGGTGCTGGTGGCAGTATTCACCTGGTGACGAGCAGTTTACAGGGCACAGGTAATATCCGTGCTAACGGTGGTTCCAAACTCAACGTGTCGAGCTCTTTCTATGCTGGTGGTGGCGGCAGAATTTCAGTTATCAGTGATAATGTCGACAACTTTACCGGTGAAATGTCGGCGAGTGGTGGTACTTATTCCACCAATAGCAGTGGCACCAATGTCGCCGGCTCAGGAACGGTATATATTCAAGCGGCCGGCGCCGAAACCGGCGATCTGATTGCCGATAACAATGGATTAACAGCTGCTAATGACAGCACGCCAATTTATTCCGATGCGCGGCGTGAGATTTTGTCCACTGAAGATCTCGGCAACGGCCAATGGCAATTAAACCTGGCTGAAGCTAATTCATTTAGTGCTATCAACGAAAATGCTAGCGTGACCGCAAGTGGTAATGGCTCTGTGGGTTATCACTATGTCACCATTACAGAGTCAATGAGCCTGGTTTTCGAAATAACGGCGGGCTCCTTCGATAGCGTGATTCACCTGTTTCGTGATGACGGTAATTTAACTGCCGATGATTTTATCGTCACAAATGATGATGGAGGAGCCGGAACACTGTCGAAAATCACCAGAACACTGGAAGCCGGAGATTATGTGTTAGCTGTCGGTGTTTATAGCTTTTCGACAAGTGAAGCGGTCAGCGGTAACAATAATGCACGAGCAGGAACTTATACCGTCAATATTTCGAGTGATAATGAAGTCTTGTCTCCATTGGTTGAAGGTGGTTTAGTTAGTTTGAATGCCGATGATACCAATGCCGCGCTTTATCAGGTAGTATCGCGCGACCTTAACAGTATCGTGATTGAGTCGTTGGATACGCTAAGCGGTGTTGAAGGACAATCTCTGGTTGGTGTCCATCGTTTTAAAACTTTGACGATTTCCAACGGGGCTAGCGTAGACTTCGGAGATGGACAGCAAAGAATTGATGAGCCGTAAACAGGTTGATTTTTGTACTGGTAGATAAAAGCATTTGTGGCGTTTTTACCAGTGGCTTCAAAACGTAACAGTCGTAATAAAGACTGAGTTTTTCAGGATTGAATTTAAGAAGATTGAAAACATGAAGATTGAAATTTTTAAGACCGAAATTATTAAGATTAGCATCAAGAAAACGAGCATTGAAATGAGAAATAAAATGGAAAAATTAATTCGCACCGCGTTAACGCTATTTGTCGCCAGCTTATTATTTGCCTGTGGCAGTTCTGAAGAAATTATTGCTAAGGTTGGTGATAAAGCAATCACAAAAAAGCAATTTGAAGCTTATCTACAGTTTAAACGGGTCAATAGCAAAGACGAAAAGCAAAGGGAAGCTCACCTGAAGCTCTACCTCGAAAGAGAAAAATTGACGGCCGCAATCGAAAAAAGTAAAGCACTCGATGACGCACTAATGCAGGCGGAATTAGAAGAGTTTAAAAAAGAGATGCTAATTAGCCGTTACTTTGAAAAGCATTTACGCGACAAGGTTTCTGATGACGCTATTCGAAGTTATTACGCGAGCAATAGTGGAAACTACGAATCCAAAAAAGCGAAGGTTGCCCACATCTTGATTCGCACCGAACAGAAAATGAGCGAAACCGAAAGGACTGCGCGTTACACCAGGGCTGCAGAAGCTTACAGTCAGTTAACTTCTGGTAAAGACTTTGCAGAAATAGCCAAGCAATATTCGGAAGATTCCGTGTCGGTTAAAAAGGGTGGCGTAATTGGTTGGATAAACCAAGGGGCAATTGATCCTTTGTTTTCTAAAAAAGTATTTGAAGAAATGAAAAAAGATCAAGTCAGCGAACCATTTCAAACATCATTTGGTTACCACATCGTCAAGTTGCTGGAAGAGCCCGCTGTGGTGAAAAAGCCGCTGGAATCTGTGAAAGGTGATATTCGTTATCAATTACGACAAAAAGTCAGACAAGCCGAAACCGAGCGCCTAATGGAGACAACTTCATTAACTATGCTCGAAAAGAAACAGTAGAACGGATTGATTAATGAATTTTTCAAGTAGGCGCGGTATGAATTTTTCGCTGTTGAGCAAAGCAGGGGCTACCCTCGTGTTAAGCCTGGCTTTATTGTCATGTGGACAAAACGAGGAGCAGCCGGAGAATAAAGCTCAGAAAAATAGTGATAATTCGGTGGTGGCGAGTCATTTAAATCAAAATGAAAATGCGATTGTCAAAGTGGGCGATCAAATTATTACTCAGGATGATCTTGATGCGGCAATTCTTCGCACTGTTGGTGAACTGGGAGCGTTTCAACTCGATCAGGAAGGGCGCTCTAAGGTTTTGGAAAGTATTGTTCTTAGTACCATTATGGCGCAAAAACAAATGGATGCCTTATCAGTTGAAGAAAAGCAGCAAGTTGAAATTCAAGTTAAAGCATACCGAAATGAATTACTCGCGAAAAAATATTTAAAAGAAAATATTTCATCATTGCCGGTAACCAATGAAATGGTGAAAAACTATTACGAAAAACATCCCGAGAAATTCGGTGGGAAAACCATTAAAACCTATGAAGTAATTAAGGGACTAACCAAGTTAGAGGGCGATGTGCGTAAGAAGTTGCTGGCGGAAATTAACCGAGTTGGTGCTAGCAAAAATTGGCAAGGCGAAGTTGAAAAGTTAAAGCGGCAAGGGTATCAAATTACCTATGCGCGCGCAGCGCATACCGATAAATCGCTGAACAAACAGATCGATATTATTTTGGCAGGGTTGGAGTTAAACGAAGTATCCAGTGTGCATTATCTGGATGGCATGCCGATGATTTTTAAAGTCGTTGAGAGTAGAACAGTCGAGCCGAAACCTTTGTCTCAAGTACGTACAGAAATTCGCAAGGCATTGGCACCATTACAATTAAAAAAAGCAGTTCGTCAGATTTCAGACGAGCTGCTTAAGCAGGCAAATATTGAATATATTGAGCCAGCGGAAACCCAATAAATCGGGGTTTGTAGGTTGGGTAGAAGAATGAAACCCAACAATGGTCGGATTAAAACGATTTTAATAGTTAATAACGAATAACAATTTGAACAAAACGAATTAGCAGCTAGAGAAAAAAATGATAAGGATTTTGGGGAACACCATAAAACAAGTCACTACCAACGCATTGTTCATGTTGTGCGCGTTTTTGGTAATCGACCAGGCTCAAGCATACACCGGCGACTCGTCTTCTGGTGAGCCTCCGGTTATCAGTTATGTTTCAGGTAGCGGCCCATTGCCTTCAGGGACTAATAAAACATTGATGGTCATCTCGACGGACGTTGATGCTGAATGTCGTGCCAGTGCGCAAGATAGTGGTGAATTTAACAGTTGGTCGAAAAAGCTTTCTTCAACGGACAAACGTACCCATCAAATTACTGTTAGTCTCGGCAGCGAGACTAACACGCAAAAATATCTGCGCTGTAAAGCGGTTGATACGCAAGGAATTAACGATACCAGTTTTGTTTTTCCGATCTACTTTGGTAATAGCAGTATTTTTGCAAAACCTGAAAACTTAACTGCTGACACGCCAATGAATACTGACGGTAATTTTACGCTTAACTGGAGCGCGGTCAGCGGAGCAGCGAGCTATCAGGTGATGGAACAATTTGAAGATGGCACTTGGGTTTCCGCTCAGGCATCGACTGCTCAACCGATTACCGTAACAAATATTTCTTTGAATCGAGCTGACAATGGTCGCTACCAATATAAAGTCGCCGCGTGTAGCGACAACACTTTGGCTAATTGCGGCGAGTTTAGCAACGCTGCGGTCGTATCGGTTGGGGCTAATCCAATGCACTTTCCGCCGGAAATTAGTTACCTGGCAGGTAGTGGTCCTTACCCTGATGGTACCAGAGAAATAGAATATGTTGTCGCCACTAATATCGACGCTACCTGTCGTGCAAGTAACAACGACACTGGTATATTTGAATATTGGTCAAAAGAGTTATCAACTGCGGATAATCGGACTCATACTGGACGCCTGAAACTTACTGGTGATAATAATACTCAGATTTATATTCGTTGCCAGACCGCTGGCACACGTTATGCCAACGAAGTCGGTTTTAAGTTTCCAATTTATTTTGGGCAAGCGGATATTTTAACGAAACCGCAAAACCTTGTTGCCGATCTCCCGATGAATTTGGGTGGTAATTTTACTTTAAGTTGGGATGCTGTTGACGGCGCTGCTCGTTATCATTTGGTGGAATTGTACGAAGATCCACAAAATGAAGTGAACTATTGGAATAAGCTCGAACTTCAAAGCGGACAAATGAGCTTGTCATTGAACAGACCAGCGTTAGGACGTTATCAATATAAAATTAGCGCGTGCACTTCAGAGGCTGCTAACAGCTGTAGTGAATTTAGCGAAGAAGCCGTTGTTTCTGTCGGCGCTGATCCCGCTCATTTTCCGCCGGTGATTAGTTATGTTTTAGGGAAGGGGCCTTATCCTGATGAAGCGCGCGAGATGGCGATAACTATCTCAACCAATCTCGATGCAAAGTGCCGATACAGCGGAAGTAATTCTGGTATCTATCCCTATTGGGGACACGATTTCACAACCACCGACAATCGTGAACATTACAACAAAGTCAAAGTTTACGGCCCGCATAATACACAAGTCTATGTTCGTTGCGAGGCAATCGCGACCAAGTATTACAACAAAACCAGCTTTGTTTTCCCGATTGAATTTGGCAACTCAGCCATTCTGTCAAAGCCGGAAAACTTGGTGGCCGATATTCCAATGAATCTTGACGGCAACTTTACCCTGACCTGGGATTCGGTTGACGGTGCGATTTATTATCATATGATGGAACAAAGGGACGATGAAGTCTGGACGCCAATTCCACTGGTTGATGGTGAGCTGAGTGTCTCTTTGAGTCGTCCAATTGAAGGACGCTATCAGTATAAAATTAGTGCTTGTACCGATGTTGAAAGAAATCACTGTAGTGAATTTAGCTGGGAAGCAATTGTGTCTGTTGGCGCTAACCCATTACATTTTCCTCCGGTGATGACCTATGTTTCAGGCAGTGGTCCACACCCTGATGGAACCCGCGAAATAGACCTGATAATTTCAACGAATATCGATGCGCTTTGTCGACACAAAGTGAAAGACAATGGAACCTTTCGCTACTGGTCGCGCGATCTTGACTCTGACGATAAGCGGATCCATAAAACTCGTATGACGCTATATGGTGATCACACTCATATTAAACACGTGCGTTGTCAAGGAATTGAAACCGGTTACACTAATCGTCATAGCTTGGTTTTCCCTGTTTATTTCACCGACGCCAATACTTTGCATAAACCAACTAATTTTACGGTTGATAATGCTAACAATAACGGTAGCTACACCTTAAGTTGGGATCAGGTGGTGGGAGCCAATGCCTACCATATTATGGAAAGTGTGAATAATGGAGACTGGGTTTTTGTTCCAACACAGGGCACTAACTTAACCAAATCACTGGGTAAAACTACTGACGGTGAATACCGTTATTTGCTATCGGCCTGTACTGATCAAAACAAAACTCAATGCGGTTCTTTTAGCGATGTAGTTACCGTGACAGTGACTGGCGCATCTGGTGGTGGATTAGATGATGATGGTGATGGCGTCATCAATAGCGAAGATGCTTTTCCCAATGATCCTACCGAATGGGAAGATTCCGATAGCGATGGTATTGGTAATAACGCGGACACCGATGACGATAACGATGGTGTCAGTGATGCTCAGGATGCTTTTCCTCTAGACCCGAATGAATCAGTTGATACTGATAATGATGGTATCGGTAACAACGCTGATCCTGACGATGACAATGATGACGTTAATGACGGTGAAGATGCGTTCCCATTAGATCCAAACGAATGGTTTGATTCTGATAGCGATGGCATCGGTAACAACGCTGATCCTGACGACGATAATGATGGTGTCCTCGACGGCGATGACGCGTTTCCATTTGATCCGAATGAATCAGTTGACACCGATGCAGACGGAGTAGGCAATAATGCCGATCCCGATGATGACAACGATGGTGTGCTTGATGGCGACGACGCGTTTCCACTAGATGCCACTGAGTCAATCGATACCGATGGCGATGGAATCGGCAACAACGCTGATACCGATGATGATAATGATGGTGTTCTTGATAGTGACGACGCGTTTCCATTAGATCCAAATGAATCTAGCGACCTTGATGGTGATGGTATCGGTGATAACGCTGATCTGGACAGAGACGGCGATGGTGTTAATAACGATCAGGATATTTATCCAGAAGATGGCACTCGTTGGTTGCTAGAACAGGTGAATGATTTATCGGTGCAATTAGTCGATGAAACTATCAAGTTAAGCTGGAGTAACATCACTTCGGGAACGAACATTGCCGGTTATCACATTGAAAAAGCCACTTGGGGGGGCGACTTCGTGCGGATGGTCAGCGTCGTGTCTGATGTGGTTGAGTACGTCGATACTGATGTTCAGAACAAAGCCGCGTATCAATACAGGATTGTAACCCACACAGCCACAGACCAACTTAGTCAACCGGGTAATCTGGTTAGTCAATTCGTTGCTTATAATAACGACGAGATTGCTGGCGCCTCGGTTCAATTAGCTGACGATGCACCGCAATTGAACTGGACCTCGAATAACGCGGATGAATTTGTGATTTATCGCGGGCAGACAGGTACTAGTGCAACCCCGATTGCTGTGATTAGTGAAAGTGATTTTTCTGCCGATAGCCAATTCGATGGCAACTATTATTTTGCAGATACGCACACGGTTGAAGGGAATACTTATCAATACCAGATCCAAAACAGGAAAAACTTTACCAATCCAGTCAATAACGGAACCTTCTCTCTCGATGGGCCGTTAAGCCCATTGGTAAATTATTATCACGCGCAACAGCTCGCAATTAAACTCGCTAATGCCGGTGAGTTAAATGCAAAGCAAGTGTCGCCTGATAATTATGAGTTGCTTCGTGCAAACGATGCGCCGGTTATCGTTTTGAATCTTGAACACTTGAATGCTGAAGGTCCGTTAAAAGTTGTCTTATCCGATGGCGCTAACACGATTGAGCGCGAAACATCAAACGGATTAAATGTTGAAATTCCTTCTAGCGCAGCCGTGTGGACAATTAGTAGCACGGTTAATACCAGTTCTGAATCTGGTGTCGCTGTGATACAAAGTGCCACGGCGACCATTAGTATCATGATTGATGGGATTGAACCGCAAATCACTGTTGATGGCGCATCACAGCGAGAATCAAACGAAGCGACGATTAATCTCTCAGGAACTGTTTCCGACGACAATGAAATTGAGTCGGTTGTGGTTGACTCTTCCTTGTTAACTAATCAATCGTTTAACGCTTTACTCGATGGTAATAACTTTACTGTAGAGATTCCATTATCTGTTGGCGAAAACCTGCTTACATTTACTGCGAAAGATGTTGCTGGCAATCAGGCTACTGCCACAGTAACAGTTACCAAAGAAGATCTTCTGAAGCCGGTGATAGAAATTACCAGTCACACGAATAATCAAGAACTAACCTCTGACTCAATTGATTTAATTGGTCGAGTGCAAAGTGATTTACCGCCGAAAGATATTGAGGTTCGGCTGGGTCAGATAACATCCGAGTTAACCGTGAATAACGATGGTAGCTATGGTTTTAGTTTTAATGATTTACAGTTAAGTGAAGGTGATAACAGTTTAAAGGTTGTTGCAAGCTCGAACGCGGGTAATGATGAAGTGACCCTGGTACTTATATTGAAAACGCCGGATGAGATCACACCGCCGCAGCTTGAAATTATTTCGCCGTTGCCTGGTTCATCGGTTGGCCAGAGTAACTTCATCATTCAAGGTCAAATAAGCGGTAGCGCATTATCAAGTTTGGCAGCCAATGGTGCTTCGGTGCATTTAATTAGCACAGGCCCTGATAGTCAGTCATTCAATTTACCGGTGAGTTTCCCGCAAGCCGCATCGCAGGTGAATATTGAGTTTGTTGGTACGCAGAATGGCGAGACCGTGATTTCGGAAAGTTTTACGTATCTTCTGGATAATTCTCAGCCGGTTATTCAGTTGACCACCGCACTAGAGGTTTCGCCGACAATTAACGCAGTTACTCGAAATCCTTTCCTCATCGAAGGGACTGTCACCGATGATAATTTATCAGCGCTATTTATTAACCAGAACCAAGTGACGCTCGTGCCCGGCGCCACCAATAATGAATTTGAATTTTCAGCAAATTTAGAATTGGAAAATGGTGTTGAGTCGGAAGTTGAAATTAAAGCGCAAGATCAATCAGGCAATACGACTGTTGAACACTATAAATTGGTATCCAATGCGGTTACTGAAATCGATATTATTGCACCAACAGGTAATAAGGATTTTCTAATCAACGATGCCAATTTCAATTTACAGATTTTGGCGCGAGTCACAGGAATTCAACAAAACGAAACCGTTAGAGCGACGGTTGATGGCACTCATCAGGTGCCGCTAGCCATTAATGATACCTTGGCCAACGGTGAATTGTTGTTCCCAGCATCAGGCGGCGAGCACAAACTGGTTGTTGAAGTTTTGTCGAGTACTGGTGAAGTAATTAACGGAAGCCAGAGAGAATTTAAGTTGATTAATCCGGCTGATATTCCGCTTGCCATGGCGAGAACTGAGCCAGTCAATGGTGAACGGTATGCAGAGCCAAATGGTTATATCGCACTTTATTTTTCTAAGCCGATCGACCCAAGCCTGCTGACAATAGAAGTTAGAGAAACCTTTAGTGGTCAAACTTATATTAATGAAGATGAAAGGGGACTCGATTTTCTTGAAGCGAAAGGTTATCAACTCAAAGACATTAATCGTAGCAATGAATTAGTACCGGGCGGATTAAGTCAAATACCAGGCGATAATATTTATGCGTTTTATCCTCAGCGAGATATCGCCTATGGTGCAAATGTCTTTGTCAAAGTTAGCTATGATGGTGACGAATTTCATCGCTTTGCTTATCAGGTGAGAGCACTACCAACATTTGTTAGCGGCGCGCTCTATGATCAATTGGAGCAACCGGTGGAAGGCATTAAAGTGTCTTTACAAGGTCGTGACACCTTTACTAACGAAGATGGTGTTTTCCAGTTCGGTTATGGCGACTCAGGCCAAGAGGCGCTTCAGTCAGGTATTCACAAGTTAGTTGTTAATTCAAATGTTGAAGTTAATGGTTTGGTATCGTCAGGATCTGTTTTCGATAATGCGAAGTTTGGTGTCGTTGAGCGAAATATTAATATTGAGAAAGGCCGCAAAAATGACATCGGAATTGTTAAAACACCAATCCTTGATATTAAGACGCCATTCACGCCATTACAAAGTGGTCAAGATGCTAACCTGGTTGGTGGAGAGTTAAAATTAGATCTCACCAGTGCTTCACTGATTTATCCCGATGGAAAATCGAGTGGCCAGGTTCATATTTCTTTCCTTGAACTTTCAGATATTGATGCGACTGTCACTCAAGGAGCAATTCCAAGCTGGGTTTATGCCGTGCAGCCAGTTGGAATTCAAGTGAGCGGTGACCCGAAATTAAGCATATCCATGCCAAAACTTTACAACAGTTATGACTATATTCCAGACAATGGAACCTACCTGTTGTTAGTAGGTCGAGCGGCTAACAGTAACGCGCTTGTTCCAGTCGGTGTTGGAGAAATACAGGGAATTAAACTCAACTCGAAAGGGCATTTTCACTTAAATAAATTGGACTATATCGGTTATGCGTTTGTACCAGAAGCGCTGCAAGATCATTTAAAAGATTATGCTGATAACAAGATAAGCATTCAGGCATTGATTGCTTATCTACAACAGTAGATAAATTAAATCCCTTTGTGGGAGAAAAGTAGGGAGAAGCCGAACGTGGCTGTCATGTTGAGCGAAGTCGGCCTTGGTGCCGCTTGACGGTAGACATCTCCCAAAGAGGTTGATGTTCTCAAAAACAAAGATAAGCATTTTTAAAGTGTCATTTGTTATTGCATTGTAAAAGTAATAGCAAATGATAAAAAACTATAAACTTAGACTGAAGTTATGATGAAAATATTAAAAAAACTAATTAATGGAAAAGGCCTAAAACGGACACTTGCTCTATTAGCGGCCGGTTTTTTGATAAGTCCTACGATGGCAGTGAATGGAATACTGGAATGGCGTTTCCGTTCCGGTTACGTGATGTCACAAGGATTAATTTATGACGAGGCAAGCGAGAAACCGATATTTGCGGAGTATGATGAAAGCGGTAACTTGGTCGGCGATATCGGTGTGGCCAGAGACGAACTGGAAAAGGCCTATGTGATGTCAGGTTATGGCTATCACAATATTGCCGAATACTTCAAAAAGTTTAAAGAAGATAATGAAGACGGTGTGGCACGCGGGGCTTATATCTTAAGTGCAGAAGCCTACCGCGACCAACAGTTTACGACTAAAGATGGCCAGGCCATCACAGATGACGCTAAAGGTGAAATTTTTCCCGGAGTGAAATCAGTCTACGTCAAGTCGAATGATTTACTGCTTATTCCCGAAAATGAACCCATGTTACTGCAGGTGCCTATCGACCTGAATGATGTCCGTGAAATAGATCCCCTGGCGATTAAATCGGTACTGCTGAATGAGCAAGGACAGGTGGTCAGAATGTCCTCTCATAATATTGGTTTTAAGGTGGGTTATTTTGAAGGCGAAGAAGATAAGTACACGGCTGAGCGCGGCGATAAAATTTATGGACCAATTCATTTAGCACCCGTTGATGTCGGCGGCGGTGCGTTTTTGGGCGGCAAAGGTGTCACCGATGATGAAGGGTTTTATACCGCTCTTTACATGTTACCTTCTTGCCCGGGATTCACTTTTGACTTCACTACCAACAATACACTGACATTGCACTACAAAGGGTTTAATCCAAGAGGCTCTAAAATTCGCAGCTATTACCTGATGAAGCCGGGTTATGATTTTTGTAGTGGTTTGGGGGCTACACCACCGGGATTATCGTTGAGTGGTTTAATGGCGCAGCTGGCAGTTCAGTCGATAGAAGCGACAATGACCACACCGCTTTATCTGCAAAATTTTAAAGTGGATACCGCGGTCATTGGCGGCAACGGATTTTTCAGTAATGAGCAGGTGGCTGAAGCCACAGGGGAAGAAGAGCCTATTCCTGATGGTGCGACCGTTTATGAATATGAAGCACCTGAAACCGATCCAGTTGCAGAAACCAAGTATGACTTTGACGGTGATGAAGAAACGGAAACGACGGTTCTGGGAAATCAAGTTGAAGAAACTGACGAGAACGGCGACCCGGTGACGCGTTTTGTCGCCGATGAGAATGGTGAGTTACAAGGGGTTTATCTGAGTAGTGGTTCTCAAGATCCCGAAAGTGAAGATATTGATAAGCGCCAACCGGACTTTGTTCGCCTGGCTGATAAAGCGGCGGACTTAAAAGACCAGGGATTATTAAAAACCTTAAGCGAAGACGATTTTAAGGAAACGGATATTTTTATTTTTCGTGAATCGAATGGCAAGTTAATCACCAAAATTGAAGGTCTGAGAGACAGCGACTTCAGTACCCGAAAAGAAGGCGGCAAAGATTATGATACCGGTGAGTTTTTCTACAGCCAGATGATAAGAGGGCCGGACTCAGCACCGTTCGATTTTGTAGACCGTTACAGTCGCTCGGGAACCAATTGGTATAGCGCGTGGCAAAGTGAAGCGGAAATGGACCCTTCGTTACATGAGCGGGAAGCGGACCATTTAAGACCATTTGAAAAAATTCGAGTCGTAGCGATTAATCGAAAAACCGGTTATATGGCCACCATAAGAACGGAATATGGTAAGGACTTTCGTAACGGTATTATTTCGTCACTAAATCCCGACAAATTGGTGATGCGTCCGCCGAATTTGAAAATTAGTGCGGAAAGAATGTACACGGTAGAGGCGGGTTTAACCAAGGATGAAGAAAGAGAATATCTGATCGGTTACGAGGGAGCGGCACTGACTTCGGATACCTGGGTGAAGGTTACAACCGAATGGTTTGACCATGATGGCTCACCGTTACCGAAGGAATTAGAAGAAGAAGGTTATACCGGACGATTGGCGAAGGTTTCGGGTGATAATGTGTTGACCGCTCAGGGCGGTGAGTTTGCACAGTTTTCGATTAAGCCGGGGCGTAACACTGAGAATATTCAGATCACCGGCGATGGCACTTTGTCGGAGCATTTTTATGTTCAGGTGAGTGGTGAGCAGAAAAGTGAGAACCCTGATTTCTCGACCATTGGTGCGGGGGAAGGTCCGCTGCAGTATCGTCCGAAATACTATGTACCTTTTAAGGTTGCGGTTGCTGATGAGACGCAAACCTGGGAGCAATATACTGCGTATAAGAAATTCAAACGTGACAATCCGGGTCAGGAGATAGAGAAGCCTGACCCAATTTATAAATGGTTTTATCGTCCGGAAATGCAATTTAGTTTGTATGACTTGGAGATGAAAAATATCTTCCGGGTA
The DNA here is from genome assembly GCF_007004725.1 of Aliikangiella coralliicola. GTDB lineage: Bacteria > Pseudomonadota > Gammaproteobacteria > Enterobacterales > Kangiellaceae > Aliikangiella > Aliikangiella coralliicola. The sequence continues at coordinate 585,411 of NZ_ML660164.1, forward strand.
GACGAAGAAAACGGCAGCGAAACCTCGGTCACCATTTACAATAACGAACAACCAGTCGTTGCCAGTTCTGACGATTTGATCAAAATTCTTTATAACTTGATTGAAAAGGAAATGTCTCCTCTTGATTTTTTTGGCGCAGGTCAGGAACTGGTTTTTGCGCTAGGTGAAGAAGAAGTCAAAGCGGAATTTGGTAGCGATAAACAAATGCGTTTTGAAAACCTGGAACACCTTTCTAGCCTTGATGTCGAGGACTTTTTAAGTCTGCGTTTATATAGCAACAATGACCCTGGCAATATTTTGTGGGAATATGCATTTGAGTATCTAGTGTTGGATACGCGTTATGTAGGTTACGATAATATTGAGGTCGATGAAGATACTGGCGATACCACCTATTACATTTCTGCCGATGAACCTGAATTTCCGTTGTTGGCTTATCTAGTCGGTTACTCTGGCCGTGATGAAGAATATAGGACACCAGTCAATTTTGAGTGGCGAGTTGATTCTGGCCAGGGCACGCTAGAAAATATCGAAACTAATTCAGATGCCGGAGTTGCGACTGCTGATTTAAAGATGCAGCCAACGAAAAATTTCCGTGCGAAAGTCATGGTGAAATTACCAGATTCGGATACTGAAGCTGAGTTTGGAACCGTTGAAGTATTGGCTGGTAAACCGGCGAGCATGCAGGTAACACTCGATGGAGAAGCTTTCATTCTCGGCCACGGTGCAATAGACGTCAATATTGATGTCTATGACCAACACGGTAATCGGGTGGAGGATGATACTTCTGTTGAATTGTCGGTTTCCGGTAATGCGATTATCGCTGATTATGAGCCGGGTACCTTGAACGGTAATGTCACTGCGCAACTGAAAGGTAATAACAAAGGCCAGCTCGTTAACGAGTTAACGGTTAAAGCAGGCGATTTAGAAGAAGTTTATCAATTCGAAATTAAACCCTTTGATATTCAATTTGTCAGCACACCGAGTAGTTTTGAAAGTGAGCAATTGGTTCCTATCTCAGTTAGGGTAACAGCAGATGGTGAAGCCATTTCAGGCGCTGATGTCACTTTCTTTTCCACCATGGGTAAACTCGATTCTAACCCGGTCGTCACTGACGGTAATGGTGTTGCCACAAAAAATTTCCATACTGGTTTTAGCCCAACTAACGGTGAACTTTTTGCGCGAGTTGGTTTAGAAGCGGTCAAGATGCCTTCTGTGGATATCAACCCACCGGCTGATAGTAAAATTGATGCGTACAAGGCGCTAGTCGTTGGCGATGAGTCGACGGATGGAACTGTGGAATACGAGCGCTTTGACGGCGCTAATATGGGGATGACCTACAAAACAAGTACCGATATTTCTTTAAATGGTGCTGCCGGCGATTCGATTACCTTACAGCTTGGTGATCTGGCCGATCCTAACTTATCACCGCTCGCCGCTTTCTACATGAAGGAAATCGAAAGTGAAAGTACTGGTGTTACTTTAGCGAAAGAAGAAACAGGGTTACACCGAGGTGTCATCGATGGAGATGTTATCGTTTCGAATGACAGCCCGAGTGGTGTTGGAAAAAGTTATCACTTTGAGAGCGATGGCCATATATTGCTCGACCCACATGCGGCATTGATGCCGCCGACCGCATTAGGTTTTAGAGTTGACATTAAACCCGATAGTCAGTCGGGAGAAATTTTTAATCTCGAAAGTGGATCGCAATCGCTAGCTTTTAGTGGCAACCGGTTGGTTTTTTCGGTGAAAACCACTGACGGCAGTTTTCAAATTCAGTCACAGCCTATTCCTGAAGATCAATGGTCAACGATAGCGGGGCGAGTTTATAACGGCCAACTGGAAATTGAAGTGAATGGACAGTCCTCAGCACCAGTTGCTGTGACAGGCGCGTTGGAATATTCAAGTGGTCGCGGCTTAAAAATTGGCGATGGTTATAGCGGTGGAATGAATAGTTTCCGTTTGTATGATTGGGCTTCAGCACCGCTGCTAACTTTCGATGACGGCTCGACGTCGAAAACGGAAAATTTTGTTGGTGCTGGAAGTGTTAGTTATACCGTTCAAAGTTCTGGTAACTTAAATCAGGTTGCAGCTGGTTCTGCACTGCAATCGATGCGAGTGGCCATCAGGCAGGGTAGTGAGCGGCAATACATTGGTGTTATCTCAAAAGAATATTTTAAAGAAATGGCGGGGTATATTGCGACGACACAATCGATTAGTGCGCTGCCGATTGACTTTGCATACCAAGATGGATTTACACCAAATAGTTTCCTAATATTAAACGGCCTTGCACCTCGGGCCCACGCTGGAATTATTGATTGGTTCCTGGAAGATGCTTGGGATCTAGTTGTTGATATTATTGGTTTCATTATTCCCTATGAAGAAGCGGCTAGCTTTGTTAAGCAAATGTGGTATTTGCTTTCGGGGGATGATGATTTTGACCCGTTTGAGTTGGCGATTAGTACTGTTGGGATATTGACGTTTTTCCCGGTTGCTAAACCTTTGAAACCTTTGCTTGGGCCGATTAGAAAAATATTTGCGAGTGTGAGGGGTAGGCCATTTCTCAAAGCTTTTGGTGAGGTAATGGGGAAATTTGGTGATGATTTGATGAGAGGGAAGTTTGATCGAGTACTAAATACACTACCGTTCCTGTTGATTTTAGGTGAGATGGCAGCTAATGAAGAGTCCAGGGAGGCTTTGACTGCGATATTAGATTCGATAGTCAGTGCTGATGACTTTTTTACTTGGGTTGAATACATTGGATTCCCGACTGATGGTTGGGATGGCGATACAGTACCACAGGTTGAATTGGATACTGCTAGTATCGACAATAGCTATATTTCTAACCTGGTTGCTCCTCATGCCATAGCAACAAGTAGATCTCGTTTGGGACGCAGAGTTGATGCGTCCATTTTAACTAATACTATTAATCAAGCAGTAAAGCGTATGAATATTGTAAATAGCGCTGCTGCCAAAAAGCTGACTCAAAACGTAAAAAGTGTCAGTAAGGCAATGAAAAATACAGATCTCCCTAGTTTAAGAAAATTGACGCATAGCCCGTATATCCTAGTGGCTGCAAATGGTGTAAAAAGAAAGGCGTTTCAGAAGTTCATGCAATTTTCAAGAAACTTCAGGATGTCTCCGCTATCAATTATTGCGGTTACCGCTTACCTCGAAACGCATATGTATGATAATTGTGCAGAGGTTTATGCAGAATGTAAGCCATTTCCTGAGGCGATAAGAAACAAATTGAATACTCAAATGGCTGAAGCTTTTGCTAATCCTTTGGAAGATGATAATTATGTTTCCGGGAGAAATATAGGAGGTCTATTTCATTTAGCCATGTTGGCACAAAAGCAGCTAGCGTATGAAGTAACTCAAGACGAGAAGAAAAAACCTGTGGGTATTGAGGTAAGTAAGAAAATCAGTTTAGTTATGAAAAAAGCTCCGCTGCCGGCTAGAGAATATACCTCATTAAAAAGAAGAGTTGATATATTGTTAAAAGGGAGCGCGGGTGATGATATTACTGGCAGCGGGCATGTTTGGGTTGAAGTGAAATCGTTAAAAAAGAAGCCTAATCTTAATGATTGGAACAAGTGGACAATGAGTAAAAGTGTCTATAGTTACCACAGACAGTTTTACCTTGATCGAGTTGGAAGTGCATCATCCAACTTTAATTCCAGCATTAAGTCGGACGACTTTGAGTGGTGGTTGCAATTTTATAGAAAATCTAATACTAATAAGAGTTATGAACAGGCGGATGTTGATAAGATTATTAGAAAAATTAGAATATTGCCGACGGCTCAATCTAACAATATGGACTATGTGAGTTTAGACTACAGTTCTGCAAGGCAAAATGCTGCCAGCTTTATGTTTTCAGTGGCAAAAAGTAAATTTAAACTTCGTAATATAAAAACATGGTTACTTGATGAAGCAAAAGATTATCTTTTAGATGGACTAGAAGATGATGTTATAGATGAACTTATAAATCACTAGGGCTGATGACAATGAGTCTAAATAAGAATGGAATAAAGGTAGAGTATTCTCAGAAAAGAGAGTGGAGTGAGTTTTTAGATAATATTAAAAGGATTGATAATCTCGATGATATGGACTTTGATAAATTAAGGGCATTTTTTGATGATAACTCCGATATGTCTCGCGAATATATTCAAAGTTGGAATGTAGGCCCTCTTTTAGAGATGTGGCTTTCGGAATTTCCTGATGTGGATAGCTTTCAAAATATTACAAAGAATTACGAGCTAAAAGATGAAAGTATTAAACTTGCTGCTTCTCAAAATGTATTTTTAGGCAATATTCCTTCTACTGACAAAGAGCATAGCGGTGCTACCTGTTTCAATGGTCTTGATCAATTGCTTTATCTAGCTCTTTTTCCTCAAGGAATAAAAGTTGACAAAGAAAATTTTAAAAAGAAAAGTAAATATTACGAAGAGTTAAGAGCAAAGTTTAGCTGGGTGTCGATGGGACTATATTTGTATTTAGAGGATGATAATCCCTATAGCCCATTTGTGTTGATGATTGATGATTGGAGAGAGCTTGTCACGAGTGCCTATACATCAAATGAATATTTTGATGCTATTGCTTACTTGGTGTACTCATTAGTCAAAGATCCGAAAAGCCTTAGTGAGCAAAAGCTCGGTGTATGCCTAAGACTTAAAGAAATAATTGAAGGAGATAGTTTTCCTAAGGCTGCAAAAGATCGTGCCAAAGAAATGCGAGAACAAATTGATTAATCTAATATTAATAGGCTACTTTTAAATTTGGAATCGACACATGGCGGAAGCGTATGGCAGCATTATATTAAATGCAGGAAAACTTAACGAAGAATTAAAGTTATGTAAAGTTAAACTAAATTGGGAGTTAATCGAAAAGCTCTTAAATATGACATCGATTAGCTATGAATGTAATCCCAATTTAGCACGATTTGATATCCGTGGAAGTGAATTCCTATTCGAAAATAAGATTTTGATTAATGAAAAATACAATAGGTTTGAAATATTTGGTGATGAAT
>NZ_ML660165.1 GCF_007004725.1 Aliikangiella coralliicola
CCTACGATGGTACGCTTGATTCGGTGAATGAAATTAAGACGGGTTACACCTGGACTGAGAGTCGTCAGCCGGATGTTATCACCACTGATGTACTTCAGGGCGATGGCCAGTCAATGGTGGTGGATACTGATTACAATACATACGGCTTACCGACTTCAGTGAAGACCTATCCGAAAGGCGATGCGAATAACTTCCGTGAAGTGAAAACTACCTATTCCAATGACGGGGAAAACGAAAGCGCGGATGGCTACTTTGTGTTTAAGGTCACTAACGCCTTAGGTCAGTCTTCTTTCTCTCACACTTATCCAGAGCATGGTCAGGTGAAAAAGGTGATTGATGCCAATAGCCTGACAACCGAAACCAAATACGATGCCTTTGGTCGGGTGGAGCAGGTGACACCGCCAGTTGGTCAACCGGCCTACAGCCGCTTTGCCCTTTGTGATGGGGGCTGTGATGGATTAACCGATAGCAATATCAAGTACAAAGTCACCACTTACCAGGCCGGCAGTCCGCAGTCGACTGCTTATAAAGACCAGTTCAACCGGGTGAAAGCCGTCACCACCGAAGGCTTTGATGGCAATTTGATTTATGCATTCACCAAATTTGACAAGCTGGGTCGTAAAACCTTTGAGTCGATTCCGTCATTTGACAGCACGGTGAATAAAGGCACCCATTACCTGAGCTTTGATGTATTAGGCCGATTACTCAAACGCAAGGTGGACCAGGCCGATGGGAAGTCGATGGAAGTGGAATATCAGTATAACCGTCATCGTACCATTATCGATGCCACCGATATGACCACGATGGAAAAGCTGACCATGAAGCGCACACACAGTGCCAATGGCCAGTTGATTCAAACCACCGATGCATTAAAGAAAGTCACCTACTATGCCTATGATGCGATGGGTAACCCGATTGTGCTCAAAGATGCCAACGGTAATCCCATCAAGGCGACTTACAATGCCCTGGGTCAAAAGCAAAATGTGAATGACCCCAACATGGGTATCAAGACATTCACCTACTCACCCTTCGGTGATGTCTTAAGTGAAACCGATGCCAAGAGCCAGACCACCGCTTACACTTATGACAAGTTAAGCCGGGTGTTAACCCGGAAGGTAGGTAATACTTTAGAAGCCTCGTTTAACTATGATGACAAATGTGTCGGCGGCCTTGATACGGAAACCCGTCATGACTCCGGCAGTGATAATTTCAAACGGGATTATGGCTACACTTCCCAGTGCCAGGTTAACCAGGTGAAAACCCATATTGCCGGCACCGATTACACCTTAAAAACTCAATATGATAATCACTATGGTCGGGTCAAAGCCCTCACCTATCCCACCGGTTTAACCGTTAAAAACCTTTACAACGGTTTGGGTTATCAAACCAAAACTCAGAATGCCGGTAATGATTATGTGTATTTCGAGGCCAAACAGCTTGATGCCAGAGGCCAGCTGATTGAAGCCAGCAAAGCCAACGGGGTCTTAACCGAGTGGAGTGACTTTGCGCCGGAAACCGGTCAGATGAAAAGTATCTACACCCATACCAGTAACGGCGGTAATCAACGGCATAAGGTTTATTACACTTATAGCGGTTTTGGTAATTTGATGACTCAGACGGTTGAGAATAACCAGAATGCCGTTTCCAGTGAAACCTATGACTATGACCCGGTGCACCGACTGACAGAGTCGAAACGCACCATGGGGGGCATCACCGATACCATTAGCTATGCCTACGATGCGGTCGGCAATATCACCCGTAAAGATGATTATGGTTCCAGTTACCAGTATGGCACGGTTGCCAGAGGTCAAAGCAATGCCGGCCCTAATGCGGTTTATGCACTGACTAAATCTGGCGGCGGTACTGTCACCTTTGGTTATGACTTAAATGGCAATCGCACCCATGAAAACGATGAAGAAATCCTGCGGTATAACGCCTTTAACAAACCCACCTGGATAAAAAAGAACGGCATAACCAGTCGGTTCAGTTATGGCGCTGACCAGATGCGTTACAAGCAAATCAAAAGTGGTAAACCCAACGGTACGGAAACCACGCTGTATATTGATAAGGCTTATGAGAAAATCCAATACAACGGTGAAACCCAGCATAAGGTTTACCTGGGGGATGCCATTGTGACTTCCATCGAGAAAAACAATAGCAGCAGCCATAAGATAGGTTTTGTGCACCGGGACCGTTTAGGCTCAGTCGTTACTATCACAGACCATCAGGGGAATATGATTGATAACAAATCTTATGACCCGTTTGGGAAACCAAGGAAAGGCAATCTGGAAAGTGTTGAACCACCGACTTTAAGAGATGTGGCTTATCAGAGTGGTTTTATTTCAGAACCGGATGATTTAAAACTCGAAACCAGAAGAGGTTTTACTGACCATGAGCATCTGGATGATGCCCAGTTGATTCATATGAATGGGCGAATCTACGATTACAACGCTGGCAGGTTTCTGAGTGTTGACCCTTTCATTCAATCTCCGGGTAATTCTCAGAGTATGAATCCTTATTCTTACATTATGAATAATCCGTTGGCTGGGACTGACCCAAGTGGTTATAAAATCCAGTGCGGAGAGCATATGTGCGACTTTATAATAAGCGCAAATGAGAAGAAGAAAAAGCCAGGGAACGAAGATAGCGACGGTGATGAATCTGGAGAATCAGATAACGGTGGAGATTCAAATGAGAAGGGTGATGCTCCAGAAGATATTGGTGGTTCATCTGGAAAAGGTCGTTCTGTTGCAGGTCGTAATCCATCGCTACAGACAATCACAGGTGCACAAAACATCCGTGATTTTATGCGAGGAGCGGCATCAACCTTAACTTCTTTCGTGCCTTTCGGTGAAGCTGCTATGATGGCTTTTCAGGGAGATTGGGGAGGTGCTTTTCAGTCCGCCGCAATGGAAGGTGGTATGATGGTTGCCGGAGCGCTGACCGGTGGGATTGCTTATGGGGCTTATAAAGCGTATAGGAGTAGTAAAGCTGTTCGGAGGTTGAAGGAGGTTGTTACTGGAGGGACTAACAATATATTTTATAAAGTTGCTTCTGGAGGAAAAAGAGGTGAGACTCCATTAACTTCCGCGCAGCGGTCTGAAGTTGACGACTACCTAACAAACTTCAATTTAGATGGAGTTGCTATTAGACACGTTGATGACACCAATTTGAATACCGGATATCTAAATGGAGATTTGTTCTCGATACTTAACATCGGTAGTGATGTTATTCCCGGAAATGTAGGGAGAGGGACTCTTACTGCTAATTCTAGAGTTAGTGTTCGTGGCACGTTGGCACATGAGATAGTAGGTCACAGAGAGGCTGCGTTAGCAGGTCGAACCCAAAGTTTGCTCCACTTAGAGGAGGCACAAGCTAGTATTCGAGCAGCTCGATTTGGGCCAGATCTGACGAGTACGGAAAGAATAACATTGTTAAGAGACGGTATAACTCGACTTCATAAAAAAGGGGTCAAGGTTCGAGATGTTAAAGATCAATTGTTTATCAAGAATAGATAATTTGGGGAAACTTATATGAAACAAATCATGAAGGTTGAGGATTCTTTTTCTACAAATGAAGCGGGTGTAATTATTAGTGGAGTCAATCCAGAATTCGACTCTCTTGAACCCGCGGAAATTAAGAAGTATATCGGGAGTAAAGTTAGAATTGTTTCGAACGACGGTCAGGAACTGGAAGCTAATGTGAGAGATGTTGCTATAAGTGAATCACTTGTCGGAAAGAAAAATATAAGTATTTCTTTGGGTGAAATTAAAGATGTTGAGAAGATTGGCCGGGGTAGCATTATTTATATGAATGAGTAAGTAAGGCAGTAACTCAACTAGACACACAACCAGTAACTCAACTAGACACACAACCTATGGTCAATCTCTTACAGTCATTGTAGAAGATTGATCATGACTCAGGTAGCGTGTAGCCTCGATGAAAATCGAGGTTTTCTTAAAACTCGGGAAATAGTTGATTCATTTGCAAAATCTTATTGTTTCCGATTCATTGGAAAATTCAAAACCAGACACTCAACAGTTCGCCAATTTTTTACAAATAAAAAAACTTTTTCTGACAAACTTTCGAGCGAGAAGACATTTTAAAACATTGAACCTCTGCCCTAATAAAAACACGCTATCGAATCACCTGACAAATATAAATAAATTGCTTGCCCAAAATTCCTTCACATTTCCAGGAGGATTAGGAGACAATCCGCTATCAAAAATGGACACTCCTTCTCCATTTTTATGCGTTCCTACTATAACTAATAAATTACTAATTCTTTTGCTCGCATGAAAATGAGTATTTGCATCAGCGCCTATTGTTGAATGGAGTGTATTCCCACCACACAGCTTCCCTTTTCTATGACTATAATTAAACAATACAGACTGGCTGAGACTATCTACCAAAGGAACACAAGCTTCTGATTCCAGATCTCGTATAACGTCCAGCCTGAATACATAACCGCTGGTATAACTCTTGTCAGGACTGGAACTTACCAAAAGTCGAGAACTCAAATCTCTTAACGCTCGCCATTTTTCATCAACTAAACCACCATAGACATAAGCAGGCTGGGACGGATCACTGATTTCCTCTACCAGTTGTAATTCTTCTCTATTTCGAATTTGAACCAAAGTCCATCTTCCCCCTGCGCGTTGCATATCACAATAAGCATTAAAGGGTGGAATGCCATAATCGGGTCCATCAACATCAATTTCATATATTCCTGACTCTGCCTTGTCATAAGCCCTTTTAATATCCAGGCAGCTCCTGGCATAAGTAGGAATTTCGTCTTCACTGCCCTGTAAATCTCGAAAATAAACGTACCTGATTTTGCAACGTTCTTCGTTATTTTTAGAATATCCGAATGTGATTTGACGATCAGTATCTGCAGCGATGATCATCTCCACCCACTGTTGTCCAACGACTGTCTTTGAATCAAATTGAAAAGGCCAAAATTCATCCCCACAAACTTCTGGAGACTGACCATTACTATCGATAATCTTAGCCAAAGCGGTTCCATTTTCCAGAATATAAAAACGCTTAACTTTTCCTCTAAATTCAGCTGCGGATAATGAACTACATGTCATTAAAAAATTAATGCGCCGAAAACGAATTTTTTCATTGCTCTCTCACCTGAAACTAACTAATCACCAATTAAAATAGAACCTTTTTTCGAGAAAGTGCCAACAAACTCAAAAACACAATCGTAAAAAATCCCATATTACCGCCACCACCACTTGAGCCACCTCCCGAGTTTGATTGAACATTTTTAACCCGCACCGATACTGTGTCCACTGATGTTGCACCTTCGTTATCAGTAACCGTGAGTTGAAAGGTCAGCGTTTGATCAGAAGAAATAGAAGGCGCAGTAAAGGTTGGTTTATCGATTGCACTATTACTCAAGGCAACAGATACTCCACTTGTTTGTTGCCAAGCATAGCCGGCAATCTCGCCGTCACTATCGCTACTTGAAGAACCATTTAACGTCACCTGCATTTGCTCGTTTACGCTAATATCATTACCAGCATTAGCGGTCGGCGCAGCATTGACAAAGTTAACCGTCACCTCGACAGTGTCAGATGAAGTTGCCCCTTCATTGTCAGTCACCGTTAACTCAAAAGTCAGCGTTTCATTGGTACTTAAAGTCGGAGCCATAAAACTCGGCTCACTAACATTCGTTTCACTTAAAGTAATGTCAGGTCCACTGGTTTGTCGCCAGAGATAACTGACTATGGAACCATCACTATCGACACTGGCTGAACCATCTAGCACCACCAGAGTTTGTTCATTAACATTCAAATCTGCACCAGCATTAGCCGTTGGCAACGCATTAACAAAATTGACAAGAATCTCGACTGTATCGCTTGAAGTTGCGCCTTCATTATCAGTAACAGTTAACTCGAATGTTAGTGTTTCGTTAATGGTCAAAGTCGGCGCGACAAAGTTTGGATTGCTCGTATTAGCGTTATTCAATGTGACGCTAGTGCCTGTTAACTGGACCCAGGCATAACTAGCAATTTCACCATCACTATCAACACTTGAGGACCCATTTAAACTGACCTGAGTTTGTTCGTTCACTGAATTATCACTACCAGCATTAGCTGTCGGTGCCGCGTTAACGAAGTTTACCGTGATGTTAACAATATCCGTCGATGTTGCGCCTTCATTATCGGTAACAGTTAACTCAAAAACTAAAACTTCATCCTCGGTTAATGTTGGTGCAATAAAGGTTGGATTGCTAGCACTGAGATTACTCAAAGTTACACCGGTGCCGCTTACTTGCCTCCATGAATAAGCAGTTATTTCTCCATCACTATCATTACTCGTAGTACCATTTAGTGTCACCAAAGTTTGTTCATTGACGCGAGCATCTTCTCCCGCATTCGCGACCGGATTCGCATTAACTGGATTAACGGTAATATCGATAGTATCAGTCGCGGTTCCTCCTTCATTATCTATAACTGTCAATGAAAAAGTTATCACTTCACTCTCGGTCAATGTCGGCGTTGTAAAAGAAGGCTCACCGATAATGTCACTACTTAAAGTTACCTGAGTACCGCTGGTTTGTTTCCAAATGTAGCGAACAATTTCCCCATCACTATCATTACTGGCAGCGCCGCTCAAAATCGCTTGCGACTGTTCGTCAACATTCATATCACTTCCGGCGTTAGCTGTTGGCAACATGTTTTCACTATCGGCATTTTGAACATAACGAGCCAACAAAGTTACACCGGAAAACTCATCATCAGCCTTAACATGAATGTAATTCCAACCGGCTTTAACTGAGTTGACGATAACCAACTCATCGTTTGTCGCGGTATTGGAATAATGATCGTAGTCTTGCTCTGAAGGTCTGTTATCATATTTATGTAACAGATCGGCGTTGCCTTCACCATGCTTAAGGCTGATTTGCAAACTCACGTTAACCAGCCCTTCAGGCACTAACAGTTCCATCTGTAGTTGATTGCCACCTGACACGGCATCCAGGCATACTGCAACGCCCGCCTGCATTTGATCGCCGATATATTGACCTGCGGTACAGGCGTCTATACCAACTTGGTCATTCCCTTGTACGTCATCAATATCGATTGGTTCAATTGGCGAATCAGGGCGTGTATCATCGATAGTACAATTCAATGATTTTACTGTTGGTAACCACGCCGCAAAGTCGGCATCAAAAGTTTTATTATCAACCCACACATCAACTAATGTATCTCTATATTCCTGGTATTTTCCCAGCTTAAATAAATTAAGCATCGCGAAGAAGTCACCGTTTTTCTCTTCAAACATAAAACGGGTTGCTAGATAACCCCAATTGTAAATACGATTTGAACCGACGCCATATTCGTTAGTGAAAATTGTGCTTAACGGGTATGTCCCCGCTTCAGCTTGTGCAGCCGCTTCGTCATTACAGTCCTTTCGAGAAATATATTCAGCTATCCCTTCACCATACCAAACGGTTCTGCCTATATCGTTAACATCAGCAAAATCACCTTGCTTAATAAAACGACCATCCAGATAGTGAATATATTCATGGCGTAAATTCCAGATATCAAAAATTGGACGAGCCGGTACATCTTCATAAGCAAAAAATGTTGCCTGATCGCCAGCGACGCTCGGATCGCCTTCTAGATACAAACCGCCGTTATCGGTGCTGGCACCAAATAGCGCGTAACCGTATACGCCCCATTCATGCGCATTATTGAACACGACCATTCGTAGCTTGTCGTTATCATCGGGTGTGACAGGGATATTTGATGTGTTTAATTTGCTGTGAAAATAATTTTCGTGGCTCACTAACGAGCTGCATGCCCAATCGAGTTGCTCCTGATTCATATCCTGAGCCCACATAAACAAAGTTCCAGAAGGACAATTAATACGATCCGCCAGAACGAAATTAATGATCTCGGTTACTTTTGAACAGACATTATACAAAGCACATTGTGCGTGGTAGTTAACCTCAGCCAACGCTTGCAGGTAAGCACGTCGTCCAGAGTCAGCCTTAAGCGGGCCAAAATCACTAAATATTTTGTTTAATTGTTTCTCAAGCTCAGGTCTAAGCGCTTCAAAATGTGCTTCGTTTTTACCCGCATAGACACCTGCTAAATGGTAACCAAAGTTATGTAAGTGAAAATCGGATTTAGTATTATCCATCCAACTGAGGTTTTCATGAATGAAATCACCCATTTTTTTGACAAGTTCAGCGTTAACTTTGGAAGTGCGGCAAGCGCTTCGATTTTGACACTGATACATAACGTCCCAGAATATCGTCGCAAATGCGGTTCCCCATCCGTCAACATTTTCAAAAGACTCGTCATAATGATCGAATAAACTATCAACCAGAAAAACAAAATGTTCACCAACTAACGCATTATTGATATTAATCATTGCAGCGTAAACCAGCTCAGCATGCGCTTGAGTTTTGTCATAAAAATGGCTGTTTGCTGCAAACGCGTTTAATGCTGCGATAGTGGCGGCCTGATTATTGGCAGTCGTTAAGCTTCGATTATCAAAATAATAAAATGCTTTTATCCAGGTATACAGTCCTTCTAAATAACGGTCAGGGTCAGTTCCCTTATATTCTTCTGATTCAACTTTAGCGGCACTTGCCACATTAAGAATATTCGCCTCGGTAAAAGTCCCCTCCCTGACCGAAAGCGGCGCTTCCTCAAATAAGCGATTAATACAGTCAACACCTTGATTGATGATCGCCGTCAACAATGCAGTACCCGAGGTCACAAAGGCATTGTCGTCACAAACATTCGAACGACTCATTTTATCGAATTGGTAATCTGTGGATTGTTCCTTTAAATGATGTGCATTGACTGGCAGGGCATAATCTGGAACTCGAACCGAGTCGGCATCTTGTTTTTGGAAATCTTTGTGTCTATGAAAATCCTCGTGTTTGTTAGCATTCACAACACCACTAACGGGTTTTAGTTCTCTCGCGGCATGAGTTTCACAAACACCAAAGACGATTAATAAAACTGATAATAAACGTACTTTTACACTCATTGACTATTTATCCTTTTTAATAGCAGATCAAACTTGTCGCCTCATCAAAATTGAGGCGTTTAAAACCAGGGTTTGAATTTCGATTGGAAGAACTTTCTCTTCAAATAAGATGCAACCAACAACTACAAACAAAATCTTAACTTATTCTGGCGCCAAATAATGTATAAAAAATGTAGCAAATGCAACTTGTATTATTAGGTGGTGCTGGCGGGAATTATTGCTTCTCTGGCTGGTACCTATACATCCCCGGTAGGAATAATCGCAGCGGTTTCCATCATAAGCACCAGAGTTTTTTCAGGCGCCCTGGTTTTGTGGACGACTCCCTTTGGTATCACATAGCCCTGTTGAGGACCTAGCTCTACAGAATCTTGTCCTTCAATGTCGATGATTAATTTTCCGTCCAATGTAAAGAAAAACTCATCTTCATTATCATGCTTATGCCAGTGATACTCACCATGAAGAATTCCCAGCCGAACGACCGAATCATTAACCTGACATAGTGTTTGGTTGTACCATTGATCAGTACACGACTGAACGAGGGATTGAATATCGATCACTTCTAAAGGGTTGTGAAGAATATTCATATGATTAACATAAGGGTATTTTTTATCAGTCATCTAACTAATCTCCATGTAAATTTCTACCATCGTTATAATCAGTTTAAAGAAGAAATCTCTTCAATTGGCAATTCTTTTAGAAACTCCGCTTTTACGACTCAGCCTTGTTGTTTACAATCAGGTTGCTTTTATTGAATGCAAGATTGACGTCTGACCAAGGTTTTTATTTCGCATTGATATCTGTTATTTTTCAAGGCGCTTTTTTGTATAACGAGTTGCCTGTGCAGTCAAAGGATCATCCGGCCACGGATGCTTTGGATAACGCCCTTTCATTTCCTTTTTAACATCCTCATAACTAGTTGCCCAAAAACTCGCCAGGTCTTCGGTAATTTGTAAAGGTCGCCTGGCCGGTGACAACAAATGAACTCTTACCGAGAGTCGCCCCTCAGCCAACTTAGGCGTTTCTTTTTCTCCAAACATTTCCTGCAGTTTAACAGCGAGAATAGGCTTATCACTACTGGCATAATCTATTTTGACTTTAGAACCACTCGCCACTTTAATCGATAATGGCATTAGCTTATCCAGCTTTTGCTGCGTGTTCCAATCGAGCATACTTTTTAACGCCTGCGACAAAGTACTCTCAGTTATGTCAGATAATTTATACATTCCGGTTAAATAAGGAGCCAGCCACTGCGTTACCGTATCAGTCAACGATTGATGACTCACATCTGGAAAATCATTTTGATACTCTGCTAATTGGCGCAATTTAATCAACCTTTCTTGCCACTGTAACAACTCTGGAGTCCAGGGCAAATTTTCGATCCCTTGTTTGAGAACGCCTTGCAACAAACCTGCGGTGATTAATTCAGGCTCGAGGTTACTCAATTTTTTCGAATCTAATATTATTTCGTCCAACCGCGTATTCAGTTGCGCCTTTACCGATAAACTCTTGTCGTCCCATTTCACATCGCGTGTTTGAGTGATTCTATCGGGAAAAAAGTTTTCAATGTCACTTCGAGTAATCGCTGCGGCCTGAAAAATTTTTGTCGCTCGCCCCTGGCCACCTAACTTAACGACAACCAAATACTCATCGACCATTAAAAAGTCATCAGGCACTTGTGCACCACTACCGTTCGCGAGTAAATATCCTTGCCCTCTTTTTTGTGCGATACGATCAGGAAACACCATCGCTAACAACACAGGCAATAAATGCGTGATTTCTTTTGGTTCTCTCTGGACACTACCCGATTTTTTTTCGATTTTATCGAGCTTGCGGGCGAGCACTTTTGACTGGCTCAAGATAAGTTTTTTAGTTCTCGATTTAAAGTTCGGCTCAAACAAAATATTCAATCGGTGAGAAAAGTCAGGGTTGTTATACTGGCCATTATGCTGACCTTGTAGAAGATCTTTTTCCTCTAACATTGCAGCGATCAGACATCCTAACTTGCCGGCTTTTAGCTCAATCGATTTAATCAACATGTGGCCAATTCTAGGGTGTACGCCTAATGATAAAATGGCATTACCATGACGAATCACTTTTCCCTGTTCATTCAGTGCGCCGACTTTTTTTAACAAATCCTGTGCCTGATTGAATGCACCGGTATTTGGTTGATCTAATAAACTAAGTTGCTCTGGGCTTGCAACACCCCATTTCGCCAACTCTAATGCAAATTGAGCGAGATCGGTTCGTAGTATTTCCGCGCTGGTCTCTTTTCTTAAGGTGTCAGACTCAGCCCAAAGTCGAATACAACTTCCAGGTCCAAGTCTGCCTGCCCGACCGGTCCTTTGAGTTGCAGACGCTTGAGAAATATTTCGCGTACGCAACCGATTAAAACCTACATTCGGGTCGAACTCACTCTGGCGCATTAGTCCGCTGTCGATAACACAATCTACGCCTTGTATGGTTACGCTCGTTTCAGCGATGTTAGTCGAAAGAATTATTTTGCGCACTCCAACCTCTGGCAACAATGCTTTTCGCTGTTCTGAAAATGGCAGGTCACCATAAAGCTCCACAACAACCAATTCGCTATCATCACTAAAAGACTCTTGAATAATGCGATTAGCTTTTTTAATTTCACCGATCCCCGGCAAAAAAACTAAAATATCGTTATCGCTGGTTTCTAAAGCGCGATTAACTGCATTAGTGAAAATATTCGACCAATCCTGATGCTGTTTTGGAGCAACGTATTCGATACTGACGGGATAATTTCTACCTTCACATTTTAACAATGGCGCATTTTGCAATAACTGGGCGATGGACTCAGCATCTAAAGTTGCAGACATCACCAACAACTGTAAATCATCCCTCAGCGTTTGCTGCACTTCAATTGAGAACGCCAGCGCAATATCAGCGTCTAGACTCCTTTCATGAAATTCATCAAAGATTATTAATCCCGTCTCTGCCAATTCAGGATCTGACTGCAGCATTCTCGTTAATATACCTTCGGTAATAACTTCGATACGCGTGTGCTTTGATATTTTTGACTCGTTGCGGATCCGATAACCAACAGTATGACCAACTTTTTCGCCGAGAATATCAGCCATTCTCTCAGCAGCATTGCGCGCAGCCAATCGGCGTGGCTCGAGAATTAAGATTTTTTGATTTTTGGGGATATGGTTTAATAATGCCAGTGGTACAACGGTAGTCTTGCCTGCACCGGGCTCTGCTTGTAAAACCAGGTTAGCATGAGATAAAAAGTTTTTACTGATCCCGTCGAGATGTTCGACTATCGGTAGATCGAGGTTTACCAGCTTATTTTGAAGAAATTCGACCGTTGGCACAGATTGGATTTTAAGCAAATAAAAAGTGATGCCATTGTAGCATCACTTATCAATAACCATGAAATACTCTGGCGCAGCCAAAGGCAACAGGCAAAAGTTATTGCAAAAATGAGTATCCGAAGATTCCAATTGCGGCAACGCTTGCTGCAACCCCGATGCCCCAACCCAGATATTGAGTAAAACGATTTCTGTGCAGCTGCTTACGTTTTTTCAGAAGGCTCGGCGTCCATTCAAAGGGCTTCATTGCCTGCATGTTATATAAACGCTCAAGATAAACCTGGGAAGAACAAGGTTCATTCATCGCTAAGATTTGTGATATCGCTGTCGCCCGTTCTAAACAAGAGCGCGGCGTTTTTTCTCCGAGGGCGACAGCCAACTGGGTCAGGCTTTTAGTATCAAACCCTAGTGCGCCCCAAGGGATATCTTTTTGGCTGGAATACCAATCCTGCTCGACCACCTCGGGAATTAAGGTGGCAATTAGTTTTCTCTCTACTTCCGCGTCATTATGGCTAACGACCATATCTGCCTGTTGAAACATCGTGCGTATTTTAGCGGTATCAAATGGCTGGCTTGCATGCTCATCACCTTGCCCGTTTAATTCACCTAAATTAAACTGACGAGCAGTTTTCACCGGAACAATGATTTTAGTCTTGCGAGTAGCGACAAAGGTCTCAACAGTTTTCATTGGTTTGTCAGCTGCCGCGGAATATTCGAAAAGAACTAGTGCTAATTGAATGACTTCATCAGTATCACTTCGTCCGGTATAAGCAGCACATACAGATAAAACTTTTAGACTCTGTTCTTTAAATGGCTTTTTGTCGAGATTAACTCTTGGCGCAACCTTGTTGACCGAGCTCAATGAGATCTTGTCCTGATCGTGGTACATTGGAACTAATTCGAGTTTGGCTAGGCTTGAAGGTTTTTCTTGAGCAATATCGCTTAGACGGCTGACCCGGTCAATTCGATCATAAATTTCCACCAGATCATCATTAGCAGCGTAATCCAGCCGAGCAAATCGCTTCAGGATGGCAGCTTCGTTTTCAAAGTCTTTGTGAAAATGATAGAGATCAGCCAGTTGCATATAGTGCTTTGAGTGAATTTTTTCGGCACTTTCCGAATCGTTTTGCCTGGCTTTTTCTTCGATAGCATCAATAATCGAAAGAATTTTCTTTTCGATCTTTAACGTGAGTTGTGGGGCGTTCATTTTCAACTGCTCTCGACTTCCTAACTAACCTTCCACAGCATATATGAGTTTCTGCTGTTTCTATTGCTTCTTTTTAACACTACCAACTTGCCGACTTACTAAATCAGGAAGCTGATTTTGACCAATTCAAACGCGTGTCAAAAATTCCAGGCCGAGATATTACTACATTGTGACCTCAGTCACAAAATAATGTTTATTTATTAACCAATTGATTTTATCTAATTGACCAGGCGCTAGCTACTTAGCCAGCTTCTGGTCTTAATATTTGCTGGTTTTAATGCCTGCTGATCCGACCATACAGTTCTGGCCGGCGGTCCCGAAACAATCCCCAGGCAATTCTCTTCTTGGCAAGCTCATCCAGGTCAAACTGCTGGCAAATCACACCTGCCGATTCCGTATCCATCTCTTGTACTTTCGTACCAAATTGATCGGTGATAAATGAGCTACCATAGAAGTCGATTTCGCAACTGTCCCCTACTTCCTTACCAATTCGGTTGGCAGCAATAACGGGGATCATATTCGCGGCGCTATGTCCTTGCATGACAGTTTGCCAATGCGAGCGGGAGTCCCAATTTGGATCGTGAGGTTCGCTTCCAATCGCGGTTGGATAAAATATCACTTCTGCGCCTTTTAAGGCCAGCACGCGAGAAACCTCTGGATACCATTGATCCCAACAAATAGCTGCACCAAATAGGCCAAGCTTCGTTTCCCAAACTTTAAAGCCCGAATCGCCCGGCGTAAAATAAAATTTTTCGTGATAACCACAACCTTCGGGAATATGTGACTTACGATAGTTGTCCATCACTCGGCCGTCACTATCAATCATTGCAAGCGAATTGAAAAAAGTATTGCCTGATTTTTCAAAATAACTGATAGGGAGTACCACTCCAATGCGCTTGGCTAACACAGAAAAGTGCTGCAAAACTTTCGACGACTCATACTTATCAGCCCAACTGAAATACTTTGCGTCTTGATCTTTACACCAATAAAAGCCAGCAAATAACTCTTGCAGCAAGATCGCATTTGCTCCCTGCTCCGCGGCCTGCTTGACCATAGTTTCAGCATTGGCAATGTTTTCGTCAAAATCAGCTGTTGCTTGAAATTGAGTTGCGGCGAAAGTAACTTGTCTCATAGTCTATTCTCTAAAATTGAAACATGTGTAAAAACTTCTAAATACTAATCAGGTTCTTCGATTTAACACTATAAAAATTGATTCATTTCAGCGAATTTTCAACTACGTTGATAACATCTTTGGCTGTTGCATGGTAATACAGTGAATACCGCCGCCACCAACCAATATCTCATTCGCATCAATCGCATAAACTTTTCGATCGTTAAATATTTCTGCGATGGTTTTCAATGCTTCTTCATCTTGTGCGCATCCAAATTTTGGAAGCACCACCAGATCATTGGCAATATAAAAATTGATATAACTTAAAGGCACTCTTACGCCATTTTGATATCGAGCAGATGGCTCCATAATTTCTATTGTCTGGAGTTTTTCCTGCTGAAGAACGCATTTATTCTGCTGATAAATTGCATAATTTTCGCTAGCACTGTCGCTGTATTGTGTCAGTATAGTATCCTCACTAACGAAACAGGCAATATTATCAACATGCCCATCAGTATCAACGTCACCATTTAGCCCTTTTTCTAACCAGATAATTCGATTGACACCGAGTTCAGACTTTAGTTTTTCTTCTATTTCAAATTGCCGCATTTGTGAATTACGATTTGAATTTAACAAGCATTCTTTCGTGGTCAGCAATAATCCCTGGCCATTACCATGAATTGATCCGCCTTCCAATATCAGGTCAATTTCACAAATGTGACTAGCGGCATTCTTTGCCATGACTTGAGCTATTTTTTGATCACTATTGCAGGGCGAAAATTTATTTCCCCATGCGTTAAACTGAAAATCAAGTGCAACGGCTTGCTTGTTATTTTCAACCCAAATAGGCGCTGTATCCCGAGCCCAGCTATCATCCAGTTCTGCTTCAATTAACTCGACAGCACTACTTAATTTTTTTGTTGCATAAGCCAGGTGTTCCCTTCGCACCAGCATTTTAACTGGCTCAAATTCGCTGATTAGATTAGCGACTTCTGCAAACGCTAATTGCGCTTTTTCTAAACCGTGACGCCAGATTTCATTGCGGCAAGGGAAAATCATCCAGGTTGCCTGATGTAATTCCCATTCAGCGGGCCAGCGGAGTGAGTTAAGCTCAGACATTGATATTTAGTCCTGTTCCACAAAAATGAAACCGAGCTTCCATAAAAATCGTGCCCATAAAAGTTGGAAATCGTTTAAAAAACATCACCTACTCTTCCAAATAACAATAGCCATAAATTCCCTGGCGAAGTTCTGCAAGATACTGTCTTTGAGTACTCTGTGGTAGTGCCGACTGTTTCAATTGACGACGGTAAGACTCCAGCAAAGACTTGGCGTCAAAATCAACGTAATCAAGGAGTTCTTCGACACTCGAACCTGTTTCCGTGGCGACGACTTTTAACTCATTGTCGCCATTCAATTCTAAATCTACCGTGTGCGTATCGCCAAAAAGATTGTGCATGTCGCCAAGAATTTCCTGATAAGCACCAACCATAAACAGCCCGATTAAATATTCTTCGTCCGGGGTATAGTGAGGCAGGTCGACGGTAGGCATAATGCTTTTTCCATTGACATAGTGCTTTAACACGCCATCGCTATCACAGGTGATATCTTGGAGAATAGCCGTTTCCTGTGGTTTTTCGTGTAATCCTTTTAACGGCATTATCGGAAATATCTGGTCAATAGCCCAAGCATCAGGCAATGACTGAAACACAGAAAAATTAACAAAAAACTTACTCGCCAGTTTTTGCTGTAAAATGGCTAAAGTTTCGTGGTGCGTTTTTATTTCAGGATCAATCCGCTGTTTTATCGTGAAGAGAATTCGCCGATGAGTTCTTTCTGCCAGACCTCTTTCCACCAGATTAATAATGCCATGATTAAACATTTCCTGAGTTTGTTTTAACAAATATTCAGCATTATGGTAGCACTCAATCAGTTGATGGTTATTCTCTGAATCTTGAGCTTCAATAAAGATATCCCATAAATTATGGATAATCACATGACAATCATCAAACGGTTGCTCAACCTCAACTTCTCTCGGCTTTTCTGAGTCAATGACGTTAGTGATTAATACTGCATGATGTGCAGTTAACGCCCTACCTGACTCTGTAATAATTGAGGGGTGTGGCAGCGAAGATTTCTCGGCGGTTTCACGAAAAGCACCAACAACATTATTCGCATATTCGGAAAGTGAATAATTGACTGAACAGTGACTCTGGCTTTGTGTGCCTTCATAGTCGACACCTAATCCGCCCCCCACATCAACCGTCGTAATAGGCGCGCCTATTTTACAAAGTTCGGCGTAAAATCGCGCACATTCTTTAAGGGCGTTTTGAATGTCTCTAATTGAAGTGATTTGCGAGCCAAGATGAAAGTGTAGCAGTTGAAAAATATTCAGCTGGTTTTCTTTTTTAAGTTTATCGACCACACGCAAAATCTGACTCGCTGATAAACCGAATTTTGAATGTTCGCCGCCAGACTCCTGCCATTTACTCTCCCCTTTCGAGGCGAGTCGAGCACGGATACCTATTCGAGGTGTAACATCCATTATTTCAGCTTCTTGTAACAACAAGTCAAGTTCTGAAATTTTTTCAATCACAATATAAACTTGATGGCCGAGTTGTGTGGCGATTAAAGCTGTGCGCAGGTAATCTCGATCTTTATAGCCATTACAAACAATCACCGAGTTCGTTTTTTCTGAAAGTGCCAGCACCGCCATTAACTCAGATTTACTTCCTGCTTCCAATCCCACTTGCGGCTGCGCAAGTTTTTGGTTGCTTTTAATTAATCCTTCGACAACCCGGCGTTGCTGATTCACTTTTATCGGATAACAAACGGTGTAATTTCCTTGATAATTCTGCTCAGAAATTGCGTTGTTAAAAACATCACAAAGAGACTCAACCCGATGTCTTAAAATATCAATAAAGCGCAGAAGTACCGGCATTTGCATGCCTTTCTTTGCGAGTGACTGACAGATTTTAGTGAGCTCAAAGGTTGCTTCAGTTTGGTTGGGATCGGGTCGAACAAGCAGCTCACCGGCGTTATTCAGATCGAAGTAATTTTCACCCCAGTATTTAACATTATAATGTTGAATAGCTTGATCAACAGACCACTGCTGTTGATCAAGTTGATGGTTGAACACCGAATGCATTCGCTACATACCTCGATCGGATCTATTTATTGACAGGCTCTCTTGGTCAAGAACAAATCTTCTCAAATGAAAGCGAGACCAATCAATTAGTCAGTTAGCGCATCCACAACATACTGGGGAAGCGCAAATGCGCCAACATGTAGCGCTGGATTATAGTATCGGGTTTTAAATCCGGCAGTTTCATATCGCTGCTGAATGACAGATTCAGGTATCTTTCTTAATTCTGGGTTATCTGTTCCCCAGGATAAAGTCATAATGCCGCCAACATAAGTTGGCACTGGCGCAGCGTAAAACCAGCGATCTTTAAATAAACCATCAAAACGCTTGTAGGTTGTTTTCACCTCATCAAGCTGCATAAAACTGACGCCGTTTTGCGTGGCCAAAATCCCATTTTCATTCAGACTATTTTTACAGCCCTGATAAAAACGTGAAGTAAATAGAACTTCACCGGGGCCTTCAGGGTCGGTTGAATCCGAAATGATGACGTCAAACTTTGCCTGGTTGTTAACCACAAAATCGACGCCGTCCGCAATGACCAGTTCAACGCGGGGGTCATCGAATGCGCCCGCAGAATGTTCAGGAAAATATTCTTTACACATCTCGACAACAGCGGCGTCGATTTCCACCATAGTAACGTGTTCAACCGTTTTATGGCGAAGCACTTCGCGTAAAATACCGCCGTCTCCACCACCAATGATTAGCACACGTTTCGCATGACCATGTGCAAACATCGGCACGTGGGTTAACATTTCATGATAAATAAACTCGTCTCGCTCGGTCGTCTGGACAATGCCATCGAGCGCCATAACATTACCGAATTCTTTATTTTTAAAAATAATCAGATGTTGATGTTCTGTTCTATTTTCAAATAAAACTTCTTCGATAATATAACTTTGTCCATAAGTACTATAGAGCGTTTCTGTAAATCGTTTGGCCATTTTTATTTCTTACAACCTTTATTTCTCACCACCTTAACTACAACTCTAAAACTAGAGTTGCTCAATGTTTTCACCACGAAGAATTTCTCTAACATCAATTCTTGAAGGGGTGAAAGCTTTACGTAATATTTCAGTTGCTTTGTGGGGTTCGGCATCGCCACACATAAACACATCAAAAGCGGCGTAATCAGCTTCTGGCCAAGTATGGACACTAATGTGGGATTCTGCTAATACGGCAACACCTGAAATTCCGCCGTTTGGTGAGAAGTGGTGTAAATGAATGTGCAATAAGGTCGCATTACAAACGTCAACAGCTTCGCGGAAGGCTTTTTCCATGACTTGTAAGTCATCTAATTTAGAAGCTTCCCAGAGGTCAATAATAATGTGTGTTCCGGCAAAAGTTTTACCGTCACGTCTTACAAAATGATCTTTTCGCTCATCGTTCTCATTGGCATCTTTAAATTCAGGCCACTGAGTTTCTGTTGCGACTGTAGGATCAATCTCAGAGTTATAGTCGAAGTTTTTTAGCACTTCAATATCTCCATAATCAAGATTAAACAATTTCCAGAGGACGAACACGTTCTAAACTCTGGATCTAGCAGCCAGACAGTCTTAAATTTGTTCAAATTATAGACAGCCAACAAATTTTGGAAAGAGCTTTATACGCTATTTTTTGTAAAAATCAAGAAAAATGATTACGACATAGCCATAAAGCTAACTCTGGATAAATAAATACATTTAAGAAAACGCTATAACCATATGATTTTTAATGTTTTCTATCAAAACTCGACAAAAATAAGATGAGTTAGCTTTAATAAGCTAAGTCCCTTTATTTTGATCAATTTAGACGTCTTTATTGCCAGAATTAGCGACACTCATTGGCGCAACATTCTTCTTGTAAAAAGTTGACCACTTCAATTAACGAATCAAACTGAGGGAAACAGTACAAAGTTCGACTTTCCCTCACCTGTTTGATTAAACCGACCTTAACCATTTTTGATATATGGTGCGACAAAGTCGAGGCCGGTATACCGACTTCCTGCTGTATTTCTCCCACCGGAGCGCCGCTGGTGCCAGCTTTAACCAAATGCCTGAATATGGCGAGCCTGGTTGGATGGCCAAGCTCCGCAAGCCGAGCCGCAATCGTTTCTAATTGATTTGTTTGAGAGATACCCATAGCAACCTTATCGAATGATGACCTGTTATATTCCCGATTATACCGATCTTAAACCCTGATTTTTCTTAATCAGCTTCACCTGTGGCAAACAGTCAAAGCACACGAAGTTCAGATCAATCTGCAATATCTTGACATTTCGATAATACTAGAAATATAATATTTCGACAATTCTGGAAATATAGTTTAAAGACATGCTCATCTGATGTTAACGGAGAATCATGATGTACAAACAACAAATACTTAACCAACTTAACTCAACGCAACTGTTAGACGCCTTAGAGTTTTTTATTTTTACTTTCGCCGAACTCACTTTACTTTTCATCGTTATCAGTTTTGTGGTTAGTTTAATTAATCAAATGCTCCCGCCGCAGAAAATAAAAGCGGTGTTAACTGGAAACCGAGGGTACGGAATAGCAATCGGTTTAGGTGCGGTGACGCCGTTTTGCAGCTGCTCTACTCTACCGATGACGATTGGACTTATTCGTGCTAAAGCCGCTTTCGGTCCTGTCATGGCTTTTTTATTTACTTCTCCATTGCTTAACCCATTTATCGTCGGTTTATTCTGGATAAGCTTCGGCGCCAAAACCACTTCTATCTATGTGTTCTTTGTCGGCACATTAGCAATACTAAGTGGTTATCTGTTAGAAAAGTTCAAATTCGATCGCTTCATTCGTCAAGATTTACTAACGCCAGATTGCTCCGCTCCTAATTCAAATTGCGATTCTAGCGCCGAGTCAAAATCCGATAATCAGGCCAAACGCAGCCTTGCGTGGAAATTGCTTTTCAAAAGCGCCGTAAAAGAATTTATTTCGTTTGCTCCCTATATGGCGATAGGTGTTTCAATCGGGGCTTTTCTTCATGGTTACGTTCCTCAAAGTGCGTTTGAATCTCTGGCTAACCAGGCAATATGGTGGCTGATACCGACAGCAGCGATCATTGGTGTTTTTCTTTACATTCGTGCTTCTACCATGATTCCAATCGCTGCTTCCTTAGCCGCTAAAGGAATGAGCATGGGTGCAATTATGTCATTAACGATTGCCGGCGCCGGTGCCAGTTTGCCAGAAATGATCATGATGAAAAGAATGTTTCATTGGCCACTTATTTTCGCTTTCATCCTATTGGTTTTTACCACGGCTTGCCTTACCGGGTTTGCCATTGATCTGATTTAAAAATGATAAAAATTAGCGCGCCTTTTATCAGGCGTGTTATATCAACTGATATTTAGAGGTGCTCCATGACCATGACTAGCCCATCAAACCTGCTAAAAGAGCCGTCAGGCGAAACCTCGCTGCAGAGAAAAAATGTTAAAATTGAGTTGAAAAAAAGTGATATTTTAAATGCTCTTTATCAAAATAAACTGGGTTTAAAATCAGGAGAAGATCAATTTAAACCATGCCCAGTCACTTTAAAGCCCTGGAAAATCAGTAAGACATTGTTTAGGCAAGCTCAACTAACGGCTCAGTCTTTGAGTTTGCTTTTTACAAGAGTAAGCATGAACCACGGCTATCTTAAAAAAGCGCTTGAAGATTATTCAGCAGATTCAAGCTTGCTTTTTAAATTGAAAGAAATTGCTTTTTCACAACAACCAACAATAGCCAAAAACCTCAACCTGATACGGCAAGATTTCTTACTTGACGCTCAGTTACAGTGGCGACTTGTCGAGGCAAATTCAATTGCCGCAGGAATGGGTCCGTTCAATGATAAGCTAGTTAATATTCAGCAATCATTAACACAAAACAACGCGACTCAGTTTGCACCAAACTCCGCCTTAAAACTACAAGCTGCAGAGATTTACAAAGCAGCTTCCAACTCTAATAGAAACCAAAATCCTCTAGTCGTTTTTGTTATTCAAGAAAACGAAGACAATATTTACGACCAAGAATTATTGGCTAACGCTCTGCAAGAACTCGGCGCAATAGTTATGAGAAAAACACTCAATCAGTTGGCCACCGAGCTTAAATCAAAATCAAAGAAACTCTATTTAGCCGACACAAAAAAAGTCGATTTATTTTACTTTCGAACGGGCTACAACCTGGCAGACTATTCGCTTAGCAACAATAAAAAAAACAACATAAACGAACAAAAAAGAATCCTGAAATTTCGAAACTGGATTGAACACCACGAAACGAATGTTTGCCCAAAAGTCGAAATGCAAATTGCGACGTCAAAATGGGTTCAGATGAAACTTTCAAAACTCACAAAAAGTGAATTGTCCGACTACTTTTTTCTAAGTGATCGACAAGCCCTACTCGTCTACAATGCATTGAAAGTCCCCTATACCGCAACCAATGATACTGAAGTCATACGCAGTAAACTTAACTCTGGAAATTGGCTCTTGAAAAGTCAAAATGAAGGGGGCGGCAATGTCGATGACCAATACTCATATTCAATTGAAAAACGATCATCACAAGAAAGTTTGATGCTGATGAAAAAAATCGACACTTACGTTCGAAACGAACAAGTATCAATCTATTTTGACAATCAGGTTTCTGTCCATACTAACCTTATCTCTGAACTCGGCATCTTCACGCTTGGAGATCAACATGACTATGGCGGTTATTTGATGAGGAGTAAACACGAAGGACAACTTGAGGCAGGCGTACACGGCGGCTATGGCTTTTTAGATTGTATTGCGTTTTATGATTAAAAAAATGTACGAAGTGTTTTTTCATACAATTAGAGGTATAAAAGTTTCGCTTGTGAAATATCCTGACAAACCCTCGCCATCCTTCTGGCTTACAACTAAAAAACTGCCTAACACAAACACATAACTTTACGGTTAAACCAACTTAAAAACGATTAAATTAAATTGTAATAAATCGTTACCAAGCTCAAATATAACAGACCGAGATATTTTCTCGATTTATTTAAAAAACTATCTGCATTTTTATAGTAATTTGTTTCTCTCATTGACGTTATTGCTCCCTTTTAAATACCGAATCGAACAGAATATTCGGGAAACAAATGACAGACAAATAGTAAGCGTTTTGCTCGCTTGACCGAAAAAAAAGCGTTCTGTATAGTCAGTTTGCCATTCTAACAATAATGCAGTACTTGAATAGCAACTCTTTACATAACTATCAAATCAAAAGGGAGTTATTATTAATGTATAAAAATAAACTATTTAAACTTCGGAGCATCCCAATTGCATTAGCGAGCGTAATGCTAGTTCCTTCTGCTAGTTATGCTGCTGAAGAAACCGATGAAGATGAAGACGAAGGAAAAAAAATTACTATTGTTGGGTCTCATATTAAACGAAGTACGATTGAAGGCCCCTCACCAGTACAGGTTTTCGATCTCGAAGATATCGCAAAATCGGGTCAAGCAACACTTCAGCAACTTGTCGAAAGAATGCCCGCGGCAGGTGCTGGATCTTTTTCAACTCGCGGTAACAGTCAAGACTCTACCGGTAACGGTGGCGCCGCAATTAGTTTGCGTGGTTTTGGTGCCGACGCAACTCTGGTTTTAATTAATGGCCGCAGAGCAAACATTAGCGCATTTGCGGAAAGCGTTGTTAACAACTTTGTCGATATAAATAGCATTCCGTTAGCTGCTATTGAAAGAGTGGAAATATTAAAAGACGGTGCGTCCGCCATTTATGGTTCAGACGCAGTCTCGGGTGTGGTTAATATTGAGTTACGTAAAGACTATGTTGGCTCTGAAGTAACAGTCGGTTACGGTTCGACAACTAAGTCTAGTGCAGATGAAACTCAAATAAGCGGACTGTTTGGTTTTGGAGATGGAAAAACTAACGGTACTTTTATTTTCGACCATTTTAGCACCGGTGAATTACGTAACTCAGATCGAGGAAGATTAGGTACCGCCAACCAGGAACCTCTCGGTGGCTTCGACCTTCGTTCTTCTCGCGGCTTTCCTGGCAGATATATTGTTAACGGACAAGTGACCATCGATCCAGACTGCCCAGCAGATAGAGCATTTGGACAAACTTGTGTTTATGATTATGGTCCTTTTGGATTCCTGATCCCGGAAATGGACAGAACAGGCGCGATGTTTTTGTATAACAGCGAAGTATCGACTGATCTGCAATTATTTTTTGAAGTTTCGGCACAGCGAAACACCTCACAAGCCGGTGGTGCTGCTACACCACTCGACGGTGACGCAGGGCTAACTGCACCAGCGACTCATCCGAATAATCCTTTCGGCGTTGATATCGATATTGATCGACATCGTACTGTTGATGCCGGACCACGAGTTTTTGACATTCAAAGTGAAAGTTTGCGATTTGTAACTGGTCTTGAAGGTGTCATTAACGATTTTGATTGGCAGGTATCTCTCACTAAAGCTCGCAGCCTTTCGTTACAAACGGGTAACCGATCACAGGGATGGGTAAGAACCGATTTCCTACAAAGAGAAATTGATGCTGGTCGCTACAATCCGTTTGGTGGAACTATCAATCCTCAATCGGTAATTGACGACATTACCACTAGCTTAACGCGCCGTGGAGAATCTCGCTTAACAGCAGTTGAAGGAAAATTTTCAGGCGAACTTTTTGAAATGGCATCTGGCTATGTGGCAATGGCAGCTGGTTTTGAATATCGTAAGGAAAGTGTAAAAGATATTCCTGATGATCAATTTCAGCGTGGTTTAATATTCGGAACAGAATCTGTTTCTGCCCAAGCTTCAAGAGATCATTGGTCGGTATTTACCGAATTCTCACTGCCTCTTTCTGATACTTTAGAACTGCAGTTAGCGGGACGTTATGATGACTATGAGTTGGCCGGAACTTCTACCAATCCAAAAATAGCAGTTCACTGGCGACCCACCGATGATATTGCGCTAAGAGCATCATGGGGAACCGGATTCCGAGCGCCATCCTTAGCACAAATTGGTTTGGGGCCGTCTGAAGAATCGCGATTCTTCTCAGATCCTTTCTGCGCCGACGTTCCAGCTTGTGTTGCCTCTGGCGGAGCGGCAACAGATTTGACAATTAACTTCTCGGGAAATCCAGATCTGAAACCTGAAGAGTCTGAGTCATTTAATGTTGGTTTAATTTGGGATCTTTCCGAAAACCTTAACCTGTCAGTTGATTATTGGAATATCACCCAAGACGAAAAAATCGACGAAGACGATGTCGGTTCTGCAGTATTACGATTCTGTGATCCTAACGGTGTAATAGATCCAACCCGTTGTACACGTAATCCAATTACCAACGAACTGTTAGAAGTTAGCAACTCTTACATCAATATTGCGTCACAAGAAGCTTCTGGGTTAGATGTTTCAGCCAACTACAAAATGGAAACAGGTATTGGTGATTTAACGTTTGGCCTTGACTGGACCTTCCTCAATAACTTCGAAAGAGAACGTCCAGAATTTAATCCAAATGATCCTGCCAATCCAACGATTATCACCAGGGACTGGACCGGCGAATATGAATTTCCGGAAATTCGCTGGAACGGAAGAGTTGAATGGAGTGTTGATAATATGTCGGCCACGGCTATCGTCAACTACATTGGAGAGTTCCAGGATCAACCCGACTCCGACTTAGACGGTACCGTTGATTTCGAACAAAATGATACAAGAACAGTTGACTCAATGATGACGTTGGATCTCCAGTTTGCTATCGATGTAGGCGATTCAACGACCTATAGTTTCGGTTCAACCAATTTGCTAGATGAAGAAGTACCATTTGCAATCGGTGACGGAAACAACGACTTGTTCGGATACGTTCAGGGCGTTCACGATCCGAGAGGAAGATTTGTTTATGCTAGAGCGACATTCCGCTTCTAATCTTTAACAAATTTAACTTAATCAAAAAGGAGCCTTCTGGCTCCTTTTTTATGGCTTGCATATATCGATTATTTAACTAAAAGCTTCAAGGTCTCATAAGCGTGACGAAGCGAAATAAAGTACTGACTATCACCGCCCCGATCAGGATGATGTTTTTGTGCCAACTGATTGAAGCGCCTTTTTAACGTATCACGATTTAAATCACCACAATCTTCCAATCCCAAGGTTTTAATTGCGGCAGCCTTCTCATCAATAGCAAGAAACTTTTCCCAAAACTTTTTTTGCATATTGATCACTTCTTCTGTGGATAAGTTGAGATTTTTTTTATCGAGATAAAATGCTTTTAGCGCATCTTTTTCACCTAATGCAGCGCCAGCTTCGCCGATTTCACATAACCTGATTTCCAGCGGAGAAATAATAAGGCGGACATTCTTCTTCAAAAGTTCAACGTCTAGATGATACAAATGATGAAAAAGCCAAAAATGTTTTTTGTACAGAGAAGGTTCCACACCTAAACTCTCAAAAAACTCAGGGTGGTTTTTCTCCAGAAATCGTAAAAGTGAATATTCTTTGGTAACACCATCGTTAGCCATTAAATAATCGAGTATTAATTTTGTTTTTAACATCTTAAGATCGCAACCCAGC
Source organism: Aliikangiella coralliicola (assembly GCF_007004725.1). GTDB lineage: Bacteria > Pseudomonadota > Gammaproteobacteria > Enterobacterales > Kangiellaceae > Aliikangiella > Aliikangiella coralliicola. The sequence goes on from NZ_ML660165.1 coordinate 26,331, forward strand.
TATAATTTTCGTCTTGCCGCTGTTTCCCCCAAACAATATTATCGCTGGAAAAAGCACAGGGAAAAATGATAAAGTGACGCCGAATATAAAGTTCAACAACCCTTGGTTAACGTCTAACGACATCTATCGGCAAATTAATAAAACACATCAATTTGCAGACATAATTGAAACAAGCTTATCATGAGTTCTAATTGGATAATATTAAAATTCGGCGGGAGTAGCGTTGGAGAAGTAAGCCACTGGCAAACCATCGCCGAGCAAGCAAAGCGCCATCAAGACGATGGCCTTCAGCCATTGCTAGTTCTTTCGGCGCTGAAAAATGTTTCCAACCTTTTAGAAGCTTTATTGCATCAGGCCCTGGCAGGTGTTCATAACCTGGCAATTTCTCACTTGAAAGAACTCCACCTGGGATTTGCCGCCAAATTAGAGATAGAAATCCTTGAACAAATAACCCCAATATTCTCTGATTTACAAAATGACTGCGATGCGATTTATCAAAACCAAAAAATCCCACCGAATCTTCATGCAAGGATTTTGGCTAGCGGTGAATTATTATCAACGATCATCGGCGCGGAATACCTCAACCAATATGGTATAAATACACACTGGCAAGATGTTCGCCAGATACTGACCTCTAACAATCACACAGACGAATGGCATCATTTTACGAGTGCAAGATGCAGCTACGCATATCGTTCTTCAGTCAGCAACATGTTACAGCAGAAATCTGCGGTAATTGTTACCCAGGGCTTTATTGCTGCGGACGAAAAATCTCAAACCGTTTTGTTAGGGCGTGAAGGTTCGGATACAACAGCCGCTTATCTTGGTGCTATCCTGGCTGCTCGCCGAGTTGAAATCTGGACAGATGTCACTGGCGTTTTTAGTAGCAACCCACGAGAAATTGCCGGTACCCAGCAACTCCCTGAACTGAGTTATCGGCAGGCCAACCAGATGGCAAGATTTGGCGCCAAAGTGCTCCACCCACGCGCGGTTCAACCGGCAATGGAAAATAATATCCCCATCTGTGTGAAATGTACCGGCACGCCACAACACCCAGGAACAACCATTAGTAGCCAAGATATTAATTACACGCAACAAAACCCCGTCGCAGCCGTTGTTTACGAACAACAGGTCACAAAAATTAGTCTCTTGGACAAACAGTATTCCGAAGTGAATGCACAGATTAAAGCCTATTTATGCGAACTTGGATTTGATCAATTACTAACCGGTGAACAAAATGATTCGCAAGAATTGCTGATGCTTTATACTAATTCCGATAAGCCTCAACCGAGCGATCAAAAACTAAGGAAAAAGATTTTATCGAAAATTGCCGATCCAGAAATATTCAAGGTAAAGGACAATAAGTCGGACTTAACTTTTAAGCTACAATCAGATTGTGCACTCATCAGTGTCATTGGAAGTAAAACACAAACAGCGTGGGTTCAACAATGTATTGAGCTTATTGAAAACCAATTCACCACTGAGCTATTAGCCCACTATCCCGCAGTTAATGAAGGACGTTACAGTTTTTTAACCCGCTCGGAAAATTGCCTATTAATCAGCCAAACATTTCATAAGGCACTGATCAATTCTCAATAGCTGAAACAAAATAGAAATCATACGAAGATATTACAACAGCAAGTTACAAGCATTAGCCCCTAGCCTGCCGAAGTTATGAAAGCTTCCATTAGCTGGAAGCTTAATCCAGCTTTATTTCACGATGGCAAAACTCCACGATGATAAAATGGTATCAAGCAATCATCGTTCTGAAATTGGATACTCACGCACCATTTTTACTGTCGAAAGAACCACTGATGATTTAATTTTACCGAGTGTGTTCAATCTGGCCAGTTTTTCACGAACAAAACGCTCATATTGCTGAATATCTTTACACACCACTTTAAGGATAAAGTCGTCGTCTCCGGTTAAATGATAACACTCCATAACTTCCGTCAAATTTTCAATCGCACGATGAAATGCTTCGATGGCTTCTTCAGAATGTTGATGCAAAGTAACCGAAACCATCATTACCGCACCAAGGTCGACTTTTTTCGGATCGAGAACGGCAATATAGCCGGTGATGTAACCAGAACTCTCCAGTTTTTTAACTCGTTCTAAAGTCGGCGGTGGTGACAATCCCAGTTGAGACGATAGCTCCTTATTTGTGATCCTGGCATTTTTTTGTAAAATTTCGAGTATTTTACGGTCTGTTTTATCAAGTTCATTCATTATTTTGATTTACTCTCCTAGCCCCTAATTCTTAACAACAGTGCCTTTATGTGGCCCAATCATCTGTCAAATCATAAGTCTTTCAAACCTACAACCTTTCAAATCTTGATAGCCACATTCAAACTGCACTTAACGCGATTGGCTTCCTAACCTTCGTTTCAAAATAGGCATTTAAATAAGACTATTCCAAAACTCGAAGTTTTAAAAGCTCGTTAATCCAGATCGATACCTCTAAAACTCAACCTGTAACGATATCAGCGTGAACTAATTCCCTGATATTGAGTTATGTTGACATTTTTTTGCGACATACGTTCAACGCCAGCAACAAAACTCGATTGTTTTTAATGGTAATATAAATTATTCGCGTTATGATTAGCACTTTACCATGGAATCCACTTGGACAAAACGAACTATTTGCAATGAACATTGTAATAAGATCTTTCAAATAATTGATTTGACCAATCCACTTGCAGCTAGATTAAAGATTGGGTTTAATTCACTTCACTACTTACAACAGGACATAAAAAATGAAAAATATTTGTCATAAAATGAATTTAACATTGAAGTCAGGCTTAGCCCTCGCGCTTACCTGCGGTTTAATGAGTATCAACGCCCAAGCGTCTGATAAGTTGGCCGAAGCGATCGCCAGCGAGCACCGAACTGAAAAATATGCCGCTCGAGATGAGTTTAGAAATCCCTATGAAACGCTAAATTTCTTCGGTATTAAAGAAGATATGACAGTTGTTGAAATTTGGCCCGGCGGCGGTTGGTATGCTGAAATTCTAGCGCCTTATTTAAAAGACAAAGGACAATACATTGCGGCAGGATTCGACCCTGCGTCGGATGTCGATTACTACAAACGCAATGCAAAGAAATTCAAAGAAAAAATTGCCGCCAATCCGAAACAATTTGATAAAACCGAGCTAACAATTATGCAGCCGCCAAAAAAACTGGCGTTTGCTAAAGAAAATGCTGTCGATATGGTTGTGTCCTTTCGAAATACTCATAACTGGCATAGACGTGGCTATGCTGAAAGTGTTTATAACTCAGTATTTAAAGCACTAAAGCCTGGCGGTGTGTTCGGAGTAGTGCAACACAGAGCGGGAAAAAATCAGCCCACAGACACCAGCGGTGAAAAAGGCTACCTTAAACAATCTGATGTTATAGCGATGGCTGAAAAGGCAGGTTTTAAATTATTGGCGCAATCGGAAATTAATGCAAACCCGAAAGATACCAAAGACTATGAAAACGGTGTATGGACACTACCACCATCTTATCGATTAAAAGACAAAGACCGAGAAAAATATACTGCCATCGGTGAAAGTGATCGAATGACTTTAAAATTTGTAAAACCGGCGAAAAAATAATTTTAATAAAACTCACACACTTCGATATCCCGAAAGTCTTCGGGATATCTTCTTGCTATCACCCCTGAACTAAACTAACAATCTGGTCGATCGCATTATAAGCCGACAAAACAGCGCCTTCCTGCCACCCTTGCAATTGACTTAAATGCTCTCCTGCAAACAAAATATTGTCGTCAGCAGTGGTTAAAACTCCTGGATCGGACACACCCCAGGCGCCCAGCTGATAAGGCATTTTCGGCCAGGAAACACTAATGCCAGCAGAAGTTTCTGTGAGAAACTCATTATGTAACTGCCCGGCCTGCGTCGTTCCCCAGGTGACTCGTTGTGACGGCGATAAATTCGCAAACTCTGTCCCTGCCGCGGCGCCAAATGTATAAGCACCGACAATAATACCTTGTTGCTGACCATAACCTGCACTGGGATACCAAATTTGCGTTATATTCTGATCGGTCCAGGAAATACCACCATAAATATTATGATCCTGTTCCCAAAAACGCCTCGATTGAAAAGCAAGCTTGCCAGACTGCGAGTAAACAAAATTATTAATCGCGCTAGCATGCTGAGCCGAAAAATCGTTAGTGATATTTCTTAAGACCGTTGCGGGAATAGAACAGACACAATAGTCAGCCTGCAATGACATTTGCGCTTGAGTGGCATCGCGATAAACGATGTTAACGCCATTGGAAGTCTTGCGAATCTCGCTTACTTCTGCAGAGTAAATGATCGAATCTGCGACCCGTTGTTCAAACGCACGCGCAATGTTATCCATGCCGCCAACCGGTTGCAGCAACGATGATTGCTGGTCGAGTGATTGAAAAAAATCAAGTTGAGACTGCCAGAAATTACTCGCAAGCAAATCATTTAAGCTAATGGGATCAACCTGAGTACCGCGTAACCGCCCACCCGCATTTTCCTGTCCAGCATAGCCAGCTCTATCGGTTCCTTGGTAATCAAGGTTAGCGTTCAAGCTACCGAACTGTTGCAGCAACGCAATCAGATTATTTTGTTCGGTAACAGACAAGTTAATGTTAAGTACATTATCGCGGGTTGCTTTGGCCAGTAAATCCCCGATATAGCCGCGCGTATCAGCAATAATTTGCCGGGCGATCTGCGGTTGACCGTTAAATGCCGTGGTCGAATGAAACAATGCCGCTTTGTTTTCGTTAATAAAGGGTTCGAGGGCCACGCCAAACTCGCGGCAATATCCAAGAATTAAATCATGATGGTGAGGAATTCGCGCCGGGCCGGGGTTAAAATATAATCCTGGCTCATCATCAAACAGGCAGTTTTGCTCTGAATCGAGCTCGGTCACAATATCACCCGAACGCAGTGTCTTACAACGTCCACCGGCATTGGCTTGAGCTTCGAGTATGGTTACTTGAAAGCCAAGTTTACTCATTTCAAACGCTGTCACCATGCCGGCAATACCGGCCCCCAAAATAATCACACTGCTGCCGCTACCGACGCCTGCCGGCCAATCCGCCGGACGAGGAGACGGATTTTGCTGCACAGGTGGTGGATTATTGCCGCCACCGCCTGAATTAGCATTTGACGATGAGCCACACCCAATTGCCGATGCAGTAATTCCCATCGCGGTAGCCGCACGAATTAACGCGCTCGTCGCCGCAGTTTGGCTTATTTGCGCTAAAAATTCTCGACGCGATAGTTTTGAATATTGACTGGTCATAATTTAACCTTAGCTAAGCCATCATAAAAATCAATATTTCAGTTCAAAATTCAATTTAAAGTACCCCGATAAAATCAATAAAAATAAAGTCTTACAACTAACAGCTAACCATTTATGATGCTCAAAAACAGGTTAATTTTTGTTTAACCTGAACTCAGCGTAAGAACAAACATCCCAAGTTCCGTTTATTTAGTCGGCTCACAGACTGGCATTACTGAAAATTTAGCGTTAATCTTGCCATCACCAATGAGTAAGCCATTACACTGAAAATAATAAAGGGCCAGGCCGGATAAAGTAGATTAGCACTTATTGCAGTTAAATAATCACACTTAATCGCGCCTTCTCAATTGTGCCACCAGCAAAAATAAGTCGACTAAAAATTCGGGAGAATACACTTTGTTTAAACTACCTCAATCGCTTTTGCCATGCTTGATAAGCTTGTCAATCAGCTTTCACGTTGCGGCATCAGATGATAACTTTACCAAGGCTTATCAGTCATTCGATCTGGCCGAACTACAGCAAAATATCAAGACGCTCTCTTCTGACGAGTTTGGTGGCAGAGCACCGGCAACCCCTGGTGGTAAAAAAACCACTGAGCTACTAGTACGAGAATTTAAAAAGCTTGGCTTTCAACCAGGAAACGGCAAAAGTTACCTGCAACCGGTTCCGTTAGTTTCAATTGTTAGTCACCCTAAAACAGGGTTGCGCATTGGAGACATTGAGTTTTCTTATTTAAAAAATTACGTAGCAAATTCACGTAAAACTCAAAAAAATATCAAACTTGATAATTCAGAATTGGTTTTCGTCGGCTATGGGATCAACGCACCGGAATATCAGTGGAATGATTATGAAGGAATTGATGTAAAGGGAAAGACCGTTGTTGTATTGGTCAATGACCCCGGCTATGCAACGCAAGACCCAAACTTATTCAACGGCAACACCATGACTTACTATGGACGCTGGATTTATAAGTATGAAGAAGCTGCACGCCAAGGCGCGGCCGCGGCCATCGTAATACATGAAACTAAACCTGCCAGTTATGGCTGGAATGTCATTGAAAGTAGCTGGTCGGGTGCTCAATATCACCTACCAGCCAAAGAAGTGAACGAGCCCGCTATTGACGTTGAAATGTGGATCAATCTGAACAAGGCGAAAACCCTGTTTTCTAAAGCGGGTCATGACTTCGAGACCCTCAAGAACAAAGCTAAGCAGAGAGATTTCAAAGCGATCCCACTCAAGCTCAATGCTTCAATCGAGTTAACCAACGATATTGCGGTTTCAACCTCTAACAATGTCATCGCCACGCTACCGGGATCAGAATCACCTGACGAACAAGTTATCTATATGGCCCACTGGGATCACATAGGTACAGTCACAACTAATGGCGAAACCAAAATCTATAATGGTGCCCACGATAATGCCACAGGAACCGCAGGTTTAGTCGCTCTGGCAAAAGCCTTTAGTCAATTGAAGCGAAAACCGAAACGCTCCGTCACCTTGATCGCAGTAACCGCCGAAGAACAGGGGCGCCTTGGGTCTCGTTACTTTGCAAACCACCCGACAATTCCTCTTAATCAAATCAGTGGCTTGATTAATATGGACAGCCTGAATATAACCGGACTGAAAAAAGACGTTCGAGTGGTTGGTTATGGTAAATCCGAACTAGAAAAAATACTCGCTAAAGCGGCTAGCAGACAACAAAGAACTTTAACACCTGAACCAACGCCGGAGCGCGGTTACTATTATCGCTCAGATCATTTCAGCCTGGCGAAAAAAGGCGTTCCAGGCTTAAGCGCCGGTGGTGGAACAAAACCGCTCAATCAGAAGCAGGCGGAAATATCAGCCAGAATCAGCGAGATTATAAAGAACTGTTACCATCAGGATTGTGACGAATACAATGAAGACTGGGGATGGGAAGGAATGGTCGCTGATCTACAAATGTTCTTTGAAGTCGGCTATTTGTTAGCTAATAGTAACCAGTGGCCCAACTGGTATGAAGGAACTGAGTTTAAAGCGGCACGAGATGCCATGATGAAAATGAAGAAGTAGATAAATGTTTTGTCTGGCGGGAGGTTAACTGGCAATCAGATGACTTAATGTTTGTTTGCTCCTCTTCCTCTACGTGATAAGGCGCTCCGGGAGTGGTGGTGAGAGGGCAAAGGATTTCTACCTCTCCCTGGCCCTCTCCTTCAAAGGAGAGGGAAAGATAATCATCAGCTACCTTCACAACTTTCAGAACTGATTGAGTCTGTAACGCTATTTTGGCTCGTTACTTTCCTCCGGCCTGCTCCACAACAATAGTGGCGCCGCGAATTTTCAGCTCTTCTTTAGTTTGACCACTGGGAGACCCAAAACTTTCTAATTTTTTTAAGGTATCCATCCCCTCAACCACATGGCCAAAAACCGTGTGTCTTCCATTCAGGTGTGGCGTTGCTTTAAAAGTAATAAAAAATTGGCTGCCGTCTGTATTTGGGCCTGCATTGGCCATGCTCAATATCCCGGCCTTATCATGTTTTGCGCTAGCGCTAAATTCTCCGGCATATTTATAACCCGGTCCACCGGAGCCATTACCCATTGGATCACCACCTTGCGCCATAAATCCTTTAATCACACGGTGAAACTTCAGGTCATCATAAAAGCCTAATAATGTCAGATACATAGTGCTTGATACATGCATAGGCGCAACGTCGGGCATCAGCTCAATTTTCATATTGCCTTTGTTGGTTCTTATCTCCCAAAAATATTTTTTATCTTGTGTGAAAGCCAACTTGGGCGGCTTTGCCAGGCTTCTTTTCCAGCCAGCTTTATTTTTGTCGATTTTCTGTTGATTGATAAAAGTCTTAATCTTGGCAACAGCTGGATCTTCTCCTTCACTACAGCCGGAAAAAATTAGCGTTGTAAAACAAATAGATAGAATCGCCAGAAAGCGCTTGAATACCAATGAGTGAGCCATATTACCCTCTATTATTAATTTTATCGTTAGTGCCGAATTATAGGGGGCATGACAATAAATGTGAATCGCACAAACCCAGTTAAATTTGTTGAATCTTCACATAGATCAGAACCAATATAAAATGACAGCTTAATATCGGCTATTTTCACGCCTGATGGTGTCGCTCATTTTGCCCATCGACCTACCAGGCACTGCAGTGAGCGCCTAATCAGCCACCAAAACCTCTCAATTTTATTCATGTCATTTTATATTGATTCCAGTCTAGTCGGTGCTTATGAATGTTCATCTGACAATCCACCAATTCTCAACTACACTGAAATGGAAAAGAATATTTCTCGTTTCAAGTTCCAGTAGGCAAACAAGGAGTCAAAGGTTCCAGCTGATGGACTAGGGAAGATAGTATTCAACAAAAATTTGTTCATTGGTGGGATTGGAATGACAGAAAAATCAATCGAATCGGATCTGCTTTTTGCGCGGCAACCAATTTTTGACGGTAATAACAAACTTTACGGCTACGAACTACTCTATCGAAACCTTCACCCGGATGTGGCCATATTTGACGATGGCAATAAAGCCACCAGTGAGTTAATGGTTAATTATTGCGGCGGAATTCTTAACGACGAAGACGCTCCCTACGTTAAAATATTTATCAATCTAACTCGTAAGCTGCTTCTTTCTGATTATTTTTTTCCACTACAACCTTCCCGCGTGGTTATCGAAATTGTAGAGGACACCAAAGTTGACGAAAAACTCGTTAACAAAGTCAAACAATTGATTAAGCAAGGTTATGAGTTTGCTCTTGACGACTACGATTTCTCGCGAGATTTCGATCCTTTAGTACCACTAGTTAAATATATCAAAATCGATCTCGAATACATTTCTGACGTGACTTTAAAAGATAGCGTACAAGAGCTAGAGCAAAACATCCTTAAAGATCTTCCTCGAAAACCAATTCTGTTAGCAGAAAAAGTTGAAGATAAAGAAAAATATGAATTTTGCCGCGATTTAGGCTTTGAATTGTACCAGGGATATTTTCTGGAAAGACCACAATTAGTTTACGGTAAAAAAATCAGTAATAGTTCCGAAACTGCATTGCAGATTGTCGCTCAAATGCAAGATCCCGAAATCTCCGTTGAGGACTTGAGCAATTCAATTTCACGCGATACTAAACTCAGTTATCAAATATTAAAAATCATTAATAGCCCACTTTGTCGTCTCCCAAAAAAGGTCAACAGCTTAAAAGAAGCAGTGGTATTTTTAGGACTGGACCAAATAAAAAAATGGGCTGTCGCTTTAGTATTAGCCGGAAACTCAAAACAATCTACTGAGCTTTTTCGAATTCTACTCACCCGCGGTCGCACTTGCGAGCTGTACGCAATCAGTAAAAAGTACGAAATGCCGGAAAGTTTTTTTACCGTCGGACTATTTTCGAGCATTGACGCTGTGATGCTGGCCGACAAAAAATGGTTGATTGAAAAGCTAGACCTCGCGCAAGAAATGAATGACGCATTACTGAAAGAGGAAGGAATAAAAGGCCAGGTGCTTAAGTGGGTACTCGCCGTAGAACACGTTGATTGGAGCGCGACTAACGAAATGTCGACTATGGACAGAATTGAATTATTTTCCGCCCATGAAAACGCAATCAACTGGGCTCATAAGCTGTGTGAAGTAATCTAGACTCATCGCGGTAAGCGGTCTTAAAAAACGCTCTTAAGATAAACAATATTGGTCACAAGTTGCGCCATTTGCTGAGAGCCCACCAATCACGAGCAATGTTATTGTGAAAAGCCAACAAATAGCGCAATAAAAAAGGTAACCGAAAGAAAATTACGCCGTCTCTCTTTTTGGTATTAATTTAGCAGTTAAAGAAACACCAGCTAAAACAATTCCGCCAGCAATAATGCCGAAAATTCCGTTGATTAAAGTCGGCGCGATAACCGATAAAACACCACCCACACCAGGCACCTGCTGAGCGAGTTCTTCTACCTGATGAATACCAGACTCTGCCAACGGAATGCCGTGCAATAAAATACCACCGCCCACTAAAAACATCGCAGCAGTGCCCACGACAGATAAAGTTTTCATAAGAAATGGCGCAAATGCCAACAACATGCGCCCCACTCCACGCTTAAAACCTGCCCAGGCTGATTTTGCGAGGTCTTTTACCAGGTAATATCCAGCATCGTCCAACTTAACAATCCCAGCAACCAGGCCATAAACGCCAATCGTCATTGCAAACGCCATACCGGAGACAACCGCCACCTGCATACCAAAACTCGCATCTTTGACCGTACCTAACACAATTGCAATGATCTCTGCAGACAGGATAAAGTCAGTTCGAATTGCTCCTTTTATTTTGTTTTGTTCGAATTCCACCAGATCCACATCGGGATCTGAAAGTGCTTTGATTGTTTCAGCGTGCTTAGCTTCATCTTCTTCTTTGCTATGCAAGAAATGATGCGCCAGCTTTTCAAAACCTTCATAGCATAAGAAGGCACCGCCTATCATCAATAATGGCGTAATTAGCCAGGGAATAAATGCACTTATCGCCAACGCAGCCGGAACCAGAATCAACTTGTTTTTAAAAGATCCTTTGGCCACTGCCCAAACAACCGGAATTTCTCGCTCAGCCCTGACACCTGAGACCTGCTCGGCGTTGAGCGCTAAATCATCACCAAGGACACCCGCCGTCTTTTTCGCCGCAACTTTGGTCAAGATAGCCACATCATCTAATACCGTTGCAATATCATCAATTAGTGCCAGCAAGCTAGAACCAGCCATATATCAGCCTCTCATTTATGTTTGTTCTGTTGTGTTTATTCTGTTGTGTTTATTGCTCTCAGTGATGACGATCATTGTCTGTTAATTCTACGTAGAACCATCATCGACAAACAACCTTAAACCATCGCTCTCGTCAATCAGTAGTCTATTCTTTCACAACCAAGAATAGCCAACGATTGCCGTTGAATAACGTATATTAACTGAAAATATTTAATCTGTGGTGAAATTTGTGCCTTAAAATCAATGGATACAATTCAGAAAGACTATTAGATTTTTGCCTCTGGCGAGATTATGCTGCTTGTAAAAATAGCATTGAATGAAGCGAGATGATGACTCAAAACACGAATTCAAAAGTGACTGTGATACTTGGCGCTAGCAGCAACCCGGAGCGCTACTCAAACAGGGCGCAACGCAAATTAGTTAATTACGGGCACCCGGTCATTCCTGTCACGCCCAAAGGCGGTGTTATTGAGAATGAAACGACTTTTCGCGATATGACAGAAATTAACGCATCTGTTGATACTGTAACGATTTACCTCAATCCGAGTCGTTTAAACAACGAAATAGACAAAATTATTTCATTGAAACCTAAAAGAGTGATTTTTAACCCTGGCTCTGAATCACCGGATGCTATGGCCAAGTTGGCCGCTAACGGTATTGAGGTTATCGAAGATTGCACTTTAATTTTGTTAAATAACGACCGCTACTGACTTCAGGTCATAGCCAGTTAACTTTATGACGAGATGATTGAATGACAACCAAAATTCGACTAGTTTGTGGTGAATGTAACACCGTTAATCAATTTCCAGTTGAGCGACTCGACGACCAACCGATATGCGCCGAGTGCAAACAACCATTATTCTCTGGTGCGCCAATCAGTGTTAACACCGACAATTTGATCAGGCATATCAAACATTCTGGTATACCGGTACTCGTTGACTTTTGGGCTCCCTGGTGTGGTCCCTGTGTTTCCTTCGCGCCGGTTTTTAATGAATTTGCGCAGCGTGTCGGTAATCAACTCAGGTTATTAAAAGTTGATACTGAAGCCAATCAGCAAGCCTCTATCGATTTTAACATTCGTTCTATACCAACCTTGGCACTTTACCGTGACGGTCAGGAAATTACGCGTATGTCGGGTGCTATGGGTTTACCTCAATTGCAGCAATGGGTCATCCAGCAACTCACCGAAAATAGTTAATTTTCGGTGAAGTTAGGCCAGTAAATAAACCACCTTATTCAGAAGGAGGTTAAGGGCTAAAAACAAAATATCCCCTCTTAACTTACCGACTTGCGGCCTTGTTTAATCGCCCAGGGAATATAGTTTTTGATAGTCTCATTTTCCATTAATTTATCCAGGGTATTGAAATCTCTTCCCAACTCTTTTTCAGAAAATTGTCGATGGATAAAAGAATGACATTTTCTGCACACAACAATACCTCGGTTAGTCATCTCTTCTTTAGTAAAGTTCTTTTTAAACCATTTGTTAGAATGGCAGCTTTTGGGAATTAGATGGTGGAAAGTCAGTAGATGATTCACACCACAAAGACTACACCTTTTTTCATCCACAGTTTTATACCAATAAACGGACAATCATTGAATAAACCACACATTTTGAATTTTGCCGCGAATTACCTCGTAAACAGCCGCTACGGTGATAGTTTTATTCTCAACTAACCCTACTGCCAGCTCATGGTCAATCACAAAATTTCCCTGAACAATTCTGCGTTGAATCGTAACATTAAGGTCAGGGTGTGTTTTGAAAAGTTCACCATACACTTTTCGAATTCTATCGTGTCCTGAATAAAGTATTGAGTTTGGATGATTATAAATTTTGACATCTTTTGCATAAGTGTTAACAAAGGCATCAATGTCTCCCTTGTTATAAGCTTCTAATTGCGCCTGGACAACAATTTCAGGGGGCATTTGCTCGTCAGTCAACTGTTCACCAGTTAATATCTCGCCAGTCTTTGGCGAAACAGGAACACTAACAATTGATTTTTCTGACGTGTCTTCTCCTGCGTGAGTAGAGCAAAACATTGCATTTGATATTATTAACACTAGCCCAAATATTTTTCTCACTATTTTTTCTCCCATAAATACTTTTCAGTCTTTTTTTAGTCACCTTTTGTGAGAAGGCGTATTTTTAATATTTTCAGCAAAAACCTGATGCATGGCTAAGTCGACAGGTTTATAAACTTTATTAGTCGACGCAGGATTACTACCAAGATAGTTACCACCTTTTAGATTACGTTGTGGTCTATGAGGTCTTGCACTAAAGCCGCCACCACAATTTGGACAGACATTTTGTAGAATATTTTCCACACAAGCTTGACAGAAAGTACACTCAAAAGAACAAATCATTGCTTCAGTTGAGTCTGCCGGAAGTTCTTTATCACAGTGTTCGCAAGAAGGTCTTAACTCTAACATTATTCGTTCTCCTTAAGTTCTTTTGGGGCTGGTTTAACGCTGTTGAAAATAGACGTGAGCCAGAATAAATCAATTCGTCTCAAGTCAGCGTCCCCAATGGGGCTACCCAGCCAATAAATGCAAAATACTTTATCTCATATCACTCAGTCAACATCTCAGACGTTGAATTGGACTCGAATAGTTCTACTTTTATCTCAAATTCATAATTTCAAAATACAAACTTTGACTCTATTCTATCCATAGCAGTTTGCGGCTCTACCTGTTTTTTATTGTCCGCTGATTTATTTCAATAAAACCAGGCAATGAAAATTGATTTAGAGGAATCCAATTTCATTATTGTTTCTCAACCAAGAGGACTAACAGATGTCTATTTCAACAGTCATACAAGGTTACTGGGGCTGGACCTGGTCTCAAGGCCAACTACCAGATGATGCCACATTAAGCATTGCATTTAGTGGATGGTCCGATCCCAAAACAGCACTTTCAGATAGTTCTAATGAGCTTTCAAAGCTGACTGGCGAGCGCTATTTAGGTTTAGGCGGTGGCAATAAAAATGGCTCATTTAACAAAAATGTTCTTAACGATATTTTGACATTTATCAATCAGGGCCAATTTGACGACTATGATGGCCTGGCGTTTGACGTTGAAGAATGTGACGCCGGCCTGGAAAGCCAATTTGGCCAAGCATTTAAAGCTGCCAAACAGCGCGACTTAAAAGTGCTTGTCACCGTTAGCCATGCAGCTCCCTATGCTTGCGACGATGCCAAGGAATTAATGACCGCATTTTTTAGCGACGGTAATATCGACTATCTTTCTCCTCAGCTTTACACAACCGGTAAAGAAAAAGAAAATGACTACACTGTTAATCCTTCACTGGGTGTTGACTGGAAAGACTATGCCAGTTCAAAAGCGGCAATTATTCCGAGTATTGTCAAAGCCAGTTACTATCAAAGTGCTGTTGATTATTTCGAACAACAGGATGTCAATATAGTCGGTTATGTTCAATGGGAACAAATCACTTAATCCTTCGAAACAAAATCCATCGAAACAAAGCTTTATTGTGATAGTCATGTTTGGTGGCTATCACATGAGAGTATTACACGAAAGCGACCTTTCTCTTACCTTCTAACCTTCCAGCGGCCTGTTCGCTTCCAGCTCTCTGTTAACATTTAGTTACACTGAGAGTACAGAACACTTTAAACCGATCTCAACTAGCTTGCGTCTACGACTTCAGAAGCCATTAATAAGATAAGTCAATTGTTAGGAGAAATCATGAAAAACGAAATAATTAAAAACCACTTTAGAAAAATAAGTTTTTTGCCAGCGATTTTAGCAGTTACCCTGTCAACCAATGCCAATGCTGACGTCAACGACACTATCGAAAAAACCTTTAGTTTTGATTCCGATGGCAAAATTCAGCTATCGAATGTTAACGGCGATGTTAGCATTTCTGCCTGTGGCTGCAATGAAGTTCACCTGATTGCTGAAATAACTGCCTCCAACCAAGAAATTCGCGATCGAATCACTGTTGAAATTGACGAGTCATCTAGCAATCTTAGAATTAAAACTCGTTATAAAAATAATGAAAACCGCAAACGCTCGTGGAATAACGGACATTCACAAGTCACCTATACCTTGTCTGTGCCAAACGATGTCCAGTTAAGTGATATCGATCTGGTTAACGGCGACCTGAAAATTAACGGCGTAACTGGAAAGTTAAAAGCTGATTTGGTCAATGGTGAGCTACACTCTGATGGCTTAACATCAACCACCAGCGTTAATATGGTGAATGGTGATATGGACATTAAATTCGCTGATTTAAGTAATGCAGAAAGAGTTAACCTGGAATCAGTCAACGGCAACATTACCGTTTATCTGCCATCTGACGCTGATGCGACGCTTGATGCCGAAACAGTGAGCGGAAGAATTAGCAATGAATTTGGAATTAATGTTGTTAAGCATAAATATGTTGGTAGTGAGATGCGGGGGGCGATTGGTGGTGGTGGAGTTAAGATTAATTTGGATAATGTTAATGGGAGAATTGAAGTTAAATCGCATTAGAAGCGTAAGCTTTTTGTTATTTTAAGTTGATACAAAAGTAATTGGACTGCGTTGGCTAATCGAACGTGGTCTTTTTTTAAGTCAAGGGCGGTTTCGCACCGCTGCGCTTGCGTGCGAGTTACTTTTTTCAAGAGCAAAAAAAGTAACCAAAAATGCCCGTACGCTTGGCCGCTAGGCAACGCGAGTACGCTAGTCAAAAACCCCTAATTAATCTTTTGCGCCTACCCACTCTTTTTTAATGGGGTTCCCACCAATGACTGTTTATGAGATAAAACTATATTAGTGGATGAGTTCAGGAAGCTAGAAGCACGAAAAGTTCGTTGGCAATTCGAGAAAGTCTTTAGAGTCTCTTCGCCCAGCGGCTATAACGGGCTTGTGGAATTCATGACTCATTGGATTAAGCGGAAAAATGTTTGAGGGAACCGAGTCTTTTTCCGCCCAATGAGTCGCTTTCAACAAGAAAGGCCAGCAAAGGCTTAGCAATTCTATCAACACGCAACAAATTAGTTATCTTCAGCGAAAAAGCCCTTTTGGTTACTTTTGTGGCTTTGGACAAAAGTAACTCGCACGCAAGCAAAGCGGTGCGAAACGCCTTTAACTTAAAAGAAAAAACTAAAACACCAACCTCCTATTTAACTCCCTCCTAACCAAAACCAAACTAAAAACCATCTGAAAAATAACCGTCACAATCGACAAATACCAAATCTCCTCAATTTCAAAGCCAACTTGTCGAGAAACCCAAATTGCTGGAATAGCAAAAGTCAATAAACGAGTCCCCGTACTAATGAGTGCAGGCCAAGTATTTCCAACCCCCTGAAAAACTCCAGAGCAAACAAAAATCAAACCAGATGGGATAAAATTAAAAGCAATTAACCTTAAAAAATCTGATGCGACCAAAATCACTTCAGGCTCTTTAGTAAATGGTGTCAGAAAAATACTGGGATTAATGATACATAATAAAGAGAGTCCCCCCATTAGCATTGCAATTATTATCGCCGCTGACTTAAAAGTTTCCCTGACTCTATCAGCCAATTGCGCACCGTAGTTTTGTCCAACAACCGCCGGCACCGCAAACGCAATTGCTAAAGCTGGTAAAAAAATCGACTGCATGATCCGCGAGCCTAACCCGAACCCGGCTTGCGCCGCAGAACCAAAGTCACGAATGGTCCAGTAGATCACTCCCATGTAAACAAACATCAGCAAAAATTCTCCACCAGCGGGAAGACCGATTGACAAAACTTTCTTCCATACTTGCCACTGGGGTAAAAATTTCGACGCATCAAAATAAACATATTTTTCTAGTTTATGAAAATAGAACCACAAAACAACCACTGCAAACAACGCAGCAATACTACTGGCTAAACCCGCTCCGGCAACGCCCATTGGTTTACCGGTTCCCCAGCCGGCAATTAACACCGGCGCAAGAATCATATTGACTAAAACACTTAACATTTGAACTATCATTGTTGGTTTAACGATACCGGTTCCGCGTAGCGCCGCCCCCATTGCGACCAGTGCAAACTGAAGTGCAAGATTAGGGATAAACCAGAATAGATATTCTTTGCCCGCACTTACAGTAGCCTCATCAGCTGCAATTGTCCTAAGGTATGGTTCAGCAAATAAGTACCCGCCGATTAAAGTGATAACTCCAAGCAACATAGAAAGTAACAAGGACTGATTAAACACCAAGTTGGCATCGGCTTTATCTTTTTTTCCGACTGCCTGAGAAATCAGAGCAACGGTCCCAACATTTAAGATCTGCGTTAAAGCAATTACCAGAAAAGTCAGATTGCCGGCAGCGCTGACTCCGGCAAGGGCAACATCACCAAGGGCACCAACAAAATAGAGATCGACCAGGTAATACAGGGTTTGTACGACCATCCCCAAGCCAATGGGAATAGACATATTGATCACATGTTTTGGAATACTTCCCTGAGTGAGATCTTGCATTAGCGTTTATTTTTTTAGTTTAAGTCGGCGGATAGTAACACAGAGGAAAAGTGATACAAATGAAATATCAATATTAATCCAATGAATTGAATGCGGGTAAACTTTTAAAATTTTACTCTGATTTAGCTCTGTATATTCAGCCCCTAAAACTTTTAGGGTAACTGTTTGATTTCAACCCTTCGATTTTTCTCCCGTCCTTCCTTGGTATTGTTATCAGCAATGGGTTTCACTTCACCAAAACCAGACGATTTGAACCGGTTTATTGAGATCCCTTTTTTAAATAAATAACTAACCACTGCAATCGCTCTACGATGTGACAAGAAAAGGTTATAGGTATCGGTACCGCTATTATCTGTATGTGCTTCAATACTCACTTTAATTCGCGGATATAACTTGAGAGATTCGGCAATTCTATCAAGCACATGAGTTGCCGAAGTTGTTAAGACCGACGAGTTTTTATTAAAGCTGATACGGTCATTTAATATCGTTGTCACAACACAATCAAACTCGTCCTCTAATTCATGGCTTGTCCTTTCACAAATTCGTTTAGCTTTTTTTACGATCTTTTTATTAACTTTATCTTGATGAGATTGCTTATCTCTAAGCTGTTTTTGCGGAATGGGCTGGGGCGTAGCGGTTGTCTCTGAGACTCTGGCAATATCCCGTTTGGGCGGAGAAAAATAAGATTTATTCTTTTCCGAGTTGGGTTCCCCTAAAAAAGTTCCTATTTGTAACGAAGCATAGGACGCATCTTTGGCGTAGTAATCAAGCTCTGCTCGAATAAACCAGTTTTTACTAAAACGCCAATGACTACCAAGGCCGGCAGCAAACTGTGCAGACGTTTGTTTCTCAAACAAAATCTCATCATGTGTCGATGAATTAGAAATAGCAGCGCCGCCAAATTTCACATAATAATTCCAGTTATCAGTCGCCTCACGAAAATAATAGTTAGCCATCAACGAAGGAATTTGATATTTAATCCCAGGCTCATTTAATTGGGCATCAACAAAAACATTAACATTGCTTAACCCAGCTTCTCCCGCGTCCACATAGCCCAGCTCAATATTCCAGTGAGGACTTAGCTGATACCCAAGATAAAATTTATATCCCTCACTTGCATCATCATCGGTATACCAACCATTACTCTCTCCTTTCGGATCAACGTAACTGGCACCAAAACCAATCCCCGCGTACCACTCAGGTTTAAAGCCAGAGAACTCCTTATCGCGATATTGAAATGTCTGGCTAGCTTTCGTTGCATCGTCAAATCCGTGCACATTCTCAGACCACATCAAAGCCCCGGAAAATGACACAAACACCAAAAATACGAACATATTTTCTGTGCCTGTTTTATTAAATCGCCGCCACAAAATAATTAATACGAAAAAGATGAGTGCCGCAAAAATAACACTTCCACCACCGCTGATAACCGCAGTTTCCAGACGCGTATTAGATAAAGGTTGCAATCGATCCGGAACATTATCAAAGTTATCGTCACCGGGCTCTTGCTCGTCCGGAATTTCATCGCCGTCGCTATCTACATCCTGAAAATCGGGCGCGCCGTCGCCATCAGTATCAGGCACAGCAACAGCTGTCCCGGCAACACCATTTACGACGTAATTATCAACAATATCAACCAAACCGTCTCCATCCATATCTGTCACCGCGTCAAGTACACCATTACCATCGGCGTCAGAATCTGCTGGCGCGCCGCCTTCAATTAAATCGCTAATACCGTCACTATCGCTATCAATGTCAAGGTGGTCAGGAATACCATCGTTGTCGGTGTCAACGATAGCCAAGTCAATCACATCATCAAATCCATCCCCATTGGCATCTGCAAAATTATCAATCATGCCATCGTTATCTGTGTCGAGCCCTTCGGCTTCCATCACGTCGGTAATGCTGTCATTGTCCGAATCTCGGTCGAGTTGATTAGCAATACCATCGTTATCCGAATCGATGAGTGTTGTATCCACGTTGTCGTCTAAGCCATCGCCATTGCTATCAATAAATCCGTCAATCACGCCATTGTTATTGGTATCAGGACCACCACTTTCATGGGCATCACTGATGCTGTCATTGTCGCTATCAAGGTCGCTGATATCTGCAACATTATCTTCATCAAAATCAGGTAGCGCTCGATTATCATCAATGCCATCACTATTGGTGTCAGCGCCGCCAGTTTGGTCGACATCGAAATAATCATCGACACCGTCGCCATCAGAATCAACCCCACTGATTTTTGCTTCGCTGGTATCGAGAATTCCATCGTTGTCGGTGTCCAGATCCCGATAGTTTGCAACCCCATCGCCGTCAGTATCAACCAGACCTTCCAGGAAATCAGGTACACCATCCACGTCAGCGTCACTGCCTGGGTCGAGGTAGTCAATTTCGCCGTCGCTATCGATATCTGCCGGGCTGACATTATCGTCAATGCCGTCATTGTTGGCATCGACTCCACCGGTTTGATCAACATCGAAATAATCATCGATACCATCGCCATCGGTATCGACTCCGATAGGGCCACCTTCCAGGTGATCTGGGATTGTATCGTTGTCGGCATCGGTATCCAGATAGTTGGAAATGCCATCGCCGTCATTGTCATCAAGTCCCTCATGAAAATCTGGTACGCCATCTCGATCAGCATCGCTTCCCGGATCCAGGTAATCAATTTCGCCGTCATTGTCGACATCAGGCAATATTATTGTGTCGTCAATTCCATCGCTGTTGGCATCCACACCGCCAGTCTGATCGACATCAAAAGTATCATCGATACCATCACCATCACTATCAACACCGCTAACGCCGCCTTCTGCGCTATCTGGAATTCCATCATTATCCGCGTCAGTATCCAGGAAGTTAGGAATACCATCACCATCGGCATCATCAATTCCCTCAATCGCATCCGGTATCCCGTCGCGATCAGCGTCACTACCGGGATCGGTATAATCAAGTTCGCCGTCTCCGTCTCGATCAATCGGCAATATCGCATCATCAACACCGTCACCATTGGCGTCGAAACCGCCAGTCTGGTCAACATCGAAGGCATCATCAATTTCATCACCATCTGCGTCATTACCGGTGGCGCCGCCTTCATAAAAATCAGGAATGCCATCATTGTCGGAATCAAGGTCGAGATAATTCGGGATACCATCACCATCTGAATCCGTTACAAATTCAATCGCATCAGGAATGCCATCGTTATCAGAATCTCTATCAAGATAATTGGGGATGCCATCATTATCGGTATCAATGGTGCCTTCCACAGAATCAAGAATGCCATCGTCATCGCTATCAGGATCGAAGAAGTTGACTTGAGCGTTGTTGGCAATTGCAGCACCATCGAAAGTACCTGAAACCGTAACAACTTCAACCACAGAATTGACCAACAGTGCGCTATAGGTTCCATCATTGTTATCGGTAACCGGACTCAACTGAGCACTTCCCGTTGATGACAAAATTACAATGCCGCCGCCGCTAGTTAAATTGTTACCCTGGGCGTCTTTCGCTTGAACCGTGATGGTCGATTCACTGTTTCCATCCGCCGCTACATCAGTAGGCGCAGCAGCAATGGTAGTGGCTCCCTGACCAACCGCACCGGGTGTAAAGGTCACCGTAGCCTGATTGGTCATGTTATTCGAATTGATGGTTCCGGTAACGGTGACCACTTCACTGACAGTATTAGTCACAGTGGCCGTATACGAACCATTTCCATTATCAGACACCCCGCTTAATAGCGCGCTACCAGTAGACGCCAACACGACAGTATCACCACCGGTCGTCAGATCATTACCCTGACTGTCCTTCGCCTGAACCGTCACCGTCGATAGGCTGATTCCATCTGCAGTAACACTGGCCGGCACAGCATTGATAGTCGACTGGATACTGTCGGCGCTTCCCGCTACAAAAGTAACTAGAGCGTTGTCAGTAATCGGCATGCCGTTAAGTGTTCCATTGATCGTTACCGGTTCGGCGACAGTATTGGAAATCGTTGCGGAGTAGGTGCCGTTTGCATTATCAATAACTGCAGTTAAACTCGCGCTTCCTGTCGCGGTAAGCACGACAGTATCACCACCAATTGCCAGGTTGTTACCTTGCGCGTCTTTGATCTGAACAGTAATTGTTGAAATACTCGTGCCATCAGCGGTGACTGTCGTTGGCGAAGCGGAAATTGTGCTGGTTGTTGCATCGGGCGCACCGGCGACAAAGGTCACCATCGCAGCATCAGTTATCGCAGTGCCATTGAGCGTTCCGTTGACAGTTACAACTTCTGCAACGGTACTGGTAAGTGTAGCGGTGTAAGTGCCGTCTCCATTATCAGTCACCGCGCTTAAAGTTGCACTTCCAGACACTGTCAACACCACAGTATCGCCGCCAGAAGACAAATCATTACCTTGAGCATCTTTAACCTGCACTGTCACGGTAGAAACGCTAACGCCATCTGCGGTCAAGTTGCTCGGTGACGCATCAATCGTCGTTTGTGAAGCATCAGGACTACCAGAGGTAAAGGTGACCACAGCATTATCAGTGATGGCACTTCCGTTAACCGTTCCGGTCACCGTCACAATTTCAATAATCGAATTTGTCAGGGAGGCTGAATAAGTTCCGTCACCATTGTCAATGACAGTGCTAAGCACCCCGCTTCCTGTCACGGCTAAAGTGACAGTATCACCACCGCTGCCCAGGTTATTACCTTGCGCATCGATGAGCTGAACAGTAATCGTTGAAATACTTGAGCCATCCGCAACAACCGTTGTGGGTGCCGCATTAATGGTCGTTAGCGTTGCATCGGCTGGACCTGCAGTAAAAGTAACCATCGCATTATCTGAAATTGCTGCGGCATTGACTGTCCCAGTGATGGTGACCATTTCAGCTACTGTGTTTGTCAATGTAGCGGAGTATGTCCCATTGCCATTATCAGAGAGCACGCCCAGACTAGCGCTGCCGGTCACTGCCAGAACGACAGTATCACCACCAGTAGCTAAGTTATTTCCCTGAGCATCTCTTAACTGCACAGTGATGGTGGAAACACTCACCCCATCAGCAATGAGGGTTGTTGGAGTCGCAGTAATTTGAGATTGTCCACCATCAGCTGCGCCTGGCACAAAGTTCACAGACGCATTGTCCGTGATGGCACTACCATTAATTGTGCCGGTGACCACCACCATCTGCGCCACACTGTTAACGATAGTTGCCGTGTAACTACCGTTACCATTATCAGTCACCAGACTGATTGAAGCACTGCCTGTCGCAGCAAGTAACACTGTGTCGCCACCTGTTGCGAGATTGTTGCCTAGCGCATCGATGGCTTGCACCGTAATCACTGACGTACTAACACCATCGGCAGTCACTGTTGACGGCGCTGCGCTAATAGTTGTTTGTCCGGCGTCTGCGATGCCAGGAATAAAAGTGACAATTGCGTTATCGGTAATGGCGCTGGCATTTATAGTGCCGGTAACTGTAACGACCTCGGCAATAACATCTGTTAATGTTGCGGTATAGGTTCCGTCACCATTATCAGTCACAGAACTCAGATTAGCACTACCGGTCACAGCGAGTACCACACTATCTCCGCCACTTGTCAGATTGTTTCCTGACGCATCAATGGCTTGTACAGTCACCGTTGCGGTGTTAGCACCGTTTGCAGTAACAATAACCGGCGCGGCACTAATCGTTGTTTGAGCCGCGTCTGCAGTACCTGGGACAAAAGTCACAACGGCAGTATCGGTTATCGCGGCAGCATTTATCGTCCCACTCACAGTCACCGCTTCAGCGACGGTATTGGTTAGCGTGGCCGTGTAACTGCCATCGCCATTATCAGTTACAGCGCTTAAGGTTGCGCTGCCGGTAACAGATAAAACAACGGTATCACCACCAATTGTCAAATCATCACCGTTAACGTCTTTCGCTTGCACGATGATGGTTGAAATGCTCACGCCATCCGCAGTGACGCTTGTTGGCGCAGCATCAATCGTTGTGGTTGTTTCATCTGCAGGCAGTAAAGTCGCCATAGTCAATATGGCGCCATCGGCGAAATCGATTGCGGCGGTCCATAAATTACCAGAGCTATTGGTTAACGCGACAGGCGTCTCATCAGATAGATCAAGATCAGCATCGCTGTCGTGGACAATAAAGTAAGTAGTGCCAGCAAGTAAATCAGGTATATCAAAATCGGCATCACCCACATCCAGTTGAATATTTATCGCAGCGACGGTTCCAGTTTCGTCAACTTTCCATACACGAGACAATAAGTTGTAGCCGGTGGGCGTTCCGGACGTTGTCCAGCTAGCGGCTCCATCATCATTACCAATAATAATGTAATTACCATCACCAAGCGCAGTGCGACCAGCATCCTGATTACTGGATACAAAATCATTATCGCTCGCCAAAGTCAGGACAGCATCTGCATTAGTTGATTTTGAAATTTTCTGATTTAATGCTGAATCGTCGTCCTCCCCAATACCAACAATATCATTCCAATAACTGACATCGGTCCACACATCAACCCCAGCGCTATTCTTGTAGGCTACAACTGACGAATCCAGAGTAATTCCGTACTTTATTGCTAGATAACTTTCAATTTGCTGTTTGTCCGTGCCGGCGGCGGTGTCTTGGTTAAATGCCACTAGTTCAGCTAAAGAACCATCGTATCTTGTTGAGCAACAACCTTGCTCTCGTCCACCTAAAAATACGATATCCGAAGGGTTAGTTAGCGGGGCGACAAGGGTTCCGGTGTTAATCTGCAATCCATTGCCAAATGTGGTGACGTCAAGATCAGAGCGCCGCACAGTATGCAGTATCGCGGAACCAACACCGTCAGCCCCATTGACCTGGGTGAAACCTGGTCCACTGGCATCGGAACTAAGATAATTGCCCTGCGCAGATACTGACGGCCCAATCAGTCCTGCCGAAGTAATATTTTGCGCGAATATGGCTTCACTATTGTTGGCCAGTGTCACCAGGTAAAAGCTTTGCTTATCAGTGGTTAATTCATGATTAGGGAAAATAACCCCAGAATACCGCATTAGGTCATCAACACCGTCAAAAGTGACCGTTGGATTAAAGTTGAGCATCGTGCTAGTAGCGTCTGGTTCAGTAGCACCAGCCACATTGACAAAATTAAAGCTATTCCCTGACTGATCAGCCCAACCGGTTACCGCGGCACCGCCGGTAACACCAGCATCAGCTTTTAGCCACACCATTAAGGTCGCATCAACTCCACCGGGACCATCGGCGAAAATGACAAAGGCGGTATCAATAATTGGTGTCGCATTGAGCGTTCCGGAAACGGTCACTCCTTCAGCAACAGCATTGGTCATGGTTGCAGTATAAGTTCCATCACCATTATCAGTGACGGTGCTTAAACTGGCGCTGCCTGTCACTGAGAGCACGACGGTTTCGCCACCGGTGGTGAGATCATTACCCTGGGCATCTTTTACCTGCACGGTAATGGTTGAAACGTTGACGCCATCAGCAGCTAAAATTGCGGGAATGGCATCAATGGTGGTTTGGGTCGCACTTGGTCCTCCCGGAACAAAAGTCACTATCGCATTATCGGTAATCGCTACTGCGTTAATCGTGCCGGTCACAGTTACTGCTTCAGCCACGGTATTAGTCATCGTGGCAGTGTAAGTTCCATTGCCATTATCGGTCACCGAACTTAAACTGGCGCTGCCGGTAACAGCCAACACCACTGTATCTCCGCCAGCAGTTAAATTATTGCCTTGGGCATCAATCGCCTGAACTGTAATTGTTGATGTACTTACGCCATTGGCAGTCACCGTGGCCGGCGCTGCATTGATATTTGTTTGGGTTGCGTCAGCGGCACCGGGCACAAAAGTGACCACCTCGTTATCGACAATTGCTACTGCGTTCAGCGTACCAGTAATGGTCACAACCTCGGCGACAGTATTAGTCAACGTTGCAGTATAGGTGCCATCTGTGTTATCAGTTACCGTGCTTAAACTCGCGCTGCCTGTCGTCGATAAAATCACCGTGTCACCGCCAGCGGTCAGATTATTTCCGAGAGCATCTCTTACCTGAACGGTAATTGTTGAAGTGGTTACACCATCAGCGGTAACACTGGTTGGTGCCGCGGTAATCTGTGTTTGAGCAGGACTGGCGACGCCCGGTGTAAAGGTCACCACCGCATTATCGGTGATCGCCGCGGCGTTAATTGTACCAGTCACAGTCACCACTTCGGCTACTGTATTAGTCACTGTTGCCGTATAAGTACCGTCGCTGTTGTCAGTGACAATGCTTAAACTTGCACTTCCGGTTACTGAAAGTACCACAGTGTCACCACCGACCACTAAGTCACTTCCCAACGCATCTTTCGCCTGCACAGTAATGGTTGAAATTGAAACGCCATCAGCAGTCACGCTGGTTGGTGAGGCATCAATGGTTGTTTGTGCAGCCGATGGCACATCAACAATATCGTTAACATTAATGGTCAGATTTTCGTCGTAGACTTTACCACCATTGGTTTCAGTCACACGGACGCAAATCTGATAGGCATTATCCGTGTTATTGTCCACAGGGGTTTCAAAATCGAATACGGTGGTATTTCTTAAACTAGTGCCCAAAATGTTAAAATGACCATCATCAACACCGGCAACAGCACATGCCAGACTGTAACTATAACTTTGCGGATTATTTTCCCCATCGTCAGTATTTGTCAGCGTACCGATAACACTGTTAGCAACCACCCTTTCATCCAGGCTGTCGGTGTTACCACCATCAATATCAATATTGGTTGGCGCGGCATCAAGATCATTAATTGTTATCGTCAGGTTTTCATCGTAGGTTTCACCACCAATGTCAGTACTACGAACACAAATTTCGTAAGTGCCGTCAGTGTTATTGTCAGCAGGGTTTTCAAAATCAAAAACACTGGCGGACTGCAGATTACTTCCTGAAATCTGGAAGCTTGCATCATCGGCCCCTGGGGTCGTGCAGCTCAGCGCGTAAGTATGAATATCGTTAAAATCTGGATCAGTACTGGTGAGTACCCCAATATTGGTTCCACTGACTTCATTTTCATCAATCGTATCACTATTTGCGCCATCAATTTGAATATCGGTGGCAGGGCTACAAACGCGACCATTATCATTAATCGTCCAACTATCGCTCGCGATCATATTGGCTCTTGCTGCTTCAGCTGTACAATATTCAAGATTCGTAGCGCCCAGTGTCACTCCCGACTGCAAAGTTTGCGCATTCCAGCCAATCAGAGTCGCGTCATAATTACTCGTGGACAAATTCGAGTTGTTCAACATATTGACCGCATTGGTTAACGAACTAACAGTCCAGGCTCCAAGGCTTTGATTAAAAACATTTGTATTAGCAAACATATACTCGAAAGTCGTTACATTGCTAACATCCCAACTAGAAAGATCTTGATCAAAACTGTCTGCATTTCGGAACATATTACTGGTATCGAGAACATTTCCAACATTCCAGCCACTTATGTCTTGGTTAAATACCCACGCACGGCGGAACATTGTATTCATGTCGGTAACATTACTAACATTCCAACCACTGATATCTTGATTAAAAACATCTGCGGCAAGAAATAAGCTGGCCATGTTTAAAACATTGCTAACATTCCACCCGCTAATATCCTGGTTGAAGCTCTCTGCGTTGCTAAACATAGCTGACAGGTCAGTAGCACTCCCAACATTCCAACCACCGATATTTTGATCAAAGACAAGGGCATCTCTGAACATATTTGAAAAATTGCTCACATTGGCCACATTCCAGGAACTGATATCTTGGTTGAAAATACTCGCGCCACGAAACATACTGCTCATATTTGTGACTGTTGATGTGTTCCAGCTACTAATATTCTGGTTGAGCGCAGCGGCGTTATAAAACATGCCAGATAAATCAGTCAACGCAGAAAGATCAGGTACATCGCTGGCGTTAACAACTAGATTGGCGGCGCCAAAAAAAGCATTTGCCATACTCGTCCAGGGATTACTTCCC
Source organism: Aliikangiella coralliicola (assembly GCF_007004725.1). Lineage (GTDB taxonomy): Bacteria > Pseudomonadota > Gammaproteobacteria > Enterobacterales > Kangiellaceae > Aliikangiella > Aliikangiella coralliicola. The sequence continues at coordinate 53,776 of NZ_ML660165.1, forward strand.
CACTGTTCAACTGAAAGAATTTTTAAAAAGTCGCCATTATTGTTGAAATAAATTCTGGGGAAAGTTCCAGTAATGGTAACGGTATAAGTTCCCGCGCTGGCATAAGTATACGTGGTGATTCCGGTAAGTCCGGTACTGAAAGTCCCATCTCCCCATTCCACAGAATAGTTGTAGCCACCTCCAGTAGTGGGGATCCTTATTTGAGTGCTTGTTGATATACCGGGATTATCGGTTTTCCAAGTGGTTATAAACGCTAATTGAACCGTGGCGTTGACCGAGGTAGCAGTTGATGTGTTACCTGCCGGATCGGTTGCAGTCGCATCAATGGTGACAGCTCCGGGCGACGGTGTGGGCGATAAGTCACAACTCCAGGTACCATCGCCGGCAACTGCCGCCTGGCAAGTTTCCCCGGTTCCCTGTACTGTAGCAGTAATGGTATCGCCGGGAGTTGCACCGCTGCCACCAACAGTACCGTCAGTAGTACCGCTGGCAGCCGGGTAGTCAACAGTTGGGGCAGGTGGTGCCACGGTATCAATGGTAACGGCTAGCGCCGGTGACTGGCCCGATTCATTGCTCGAAGTATCTGTCTCGCTGTAGGTGATGTTGTGAACCGTCGAAGCGAGAGTATTTGCTGTCGCTGTTTCAGTTCCAACCCCCACGCAAACATGCGTCCCGATATTGGTATTCGGCGCCGGGCTATCACTATAAAGAGTGATCGTGGAGCCAGCCTCGGTACATACCACGTCAAAACTGGGTGTTGTATCGTTGGTAATATTATCCGTGTCACTACTACCGGTATCTGAAGCTGCCTGTAAATCAGGTGCAGCTGCGGGCGTCGCTGGTGGCGTATCGTCCACATTGTTAACGCTGATGGTCAGGTTTTCATCATAATTGAGCGCGCCGTCAAATACTCGCACACAAATGTCATAGATATTATTGCCGCCACTATCCACCGGCACTTCAAAATCAAATACCGTACTGTTTCTTAAGTTAGAACCATTAATATTAAAGTGACTGTCGTCAGCACCCGCCACCGTGCAAGTCAGACTATAAGTGGGTGATGTATTTTCGCCGTCATCTACCGTCGTTAAAACACCTATCACGGTGTTAATTGCCAAATTCTCGTCAATAGAATCGCTATTGCCACCATCAACTGCAATATCCGTGGGTGCGGTATTCAGGTTATTAATGGTGATTGTCAGGTTTTCGTCATAGGTCAAACTACCGCTGTCAGTGCTACGAACACATACTTCGTAAGTGCCATCAACATTAGCATCTGTCGGCACTTCAAAATCGAAAACAGCGTTTGATTGTAATTGCGCGCCGCTGATTTGAAACTGGCCGTCATCGGCACCGGCAACGGCACAAGCAAGAGAATAGGTATGACTATCTCCGGCGTTGGGATCACTGCTGGTCAGGGTACCGATGTTAGTGCCAGAAACAGCGTTTTCGTCGATAGTGTCGCTGTTGCCAGCGTCGATTTGAATATCTGTGGGTGCGGTATTAATTTGCGTGGCAAGGGTGAATAAAGCCCCATCTGCAAGATTAATGGCAACTGTCCATAAGTTGCCGGCACTGTTAGAGAGCACGATTGGTGTTTCGTCGGCCAGACTTTGATCGCCGTCGGTATCATGAACTAAATAATAGACTGGCCCAAAAGTTAAACTGGGGACATCAAAATCGGCATCACCTACATCGAACTGGAGATTAATCGTACCGACTGTGCCAGTTTCTTCTATTTTCCAACGACGGGTTAACAGGTTAAAAATCGCAGGGGAATCAGTTGAGGTCCAGGTGGCTGCACCATTGTTGTTGCCAATAATCGCGTAATTACCGTCACCTAAGGCCGTTCTCCCACCGTCAAGATTCGATGAAGTAAAATCATTATTGTTCGCCAGAATAATGATGCTGTCTGCATTATTTGATCGTGAAACTTTTTGATTGAGTGTTGAGGTGTCGTCTTGTCCAATCCCAAAAACGTCGTTCCAGTAGGTTGCGTCCGTCCAGATATCGGTACCTGCGCTATTTTTATAAGTGGCAGCAGACGAGTCTAAAGTTAAACCATATTTAAGCGCTAAATATGACTCCACCTGATTTTTTTGCGTCGCAGTTAATGTCGTGTCATAAACAATAATTTCTCCGACTCCACCAACAAAATAACGATTTAAATTACTACCCGAATGGTTGTGCCCACCCACTCTGGAATAACCAATATTGATCGCACCAGCTGTAAATGTATCCGAGTTGGTCGCCCCCCCATCCTGACCGATGAATCCAGTGTTTCCTGCTCGACTTGAGTAAAATAATGAAACCTGATCAACAACAACGCTTCCAGCGACCGCATCAATTCTGTTACTTGCTCCCCCATTATTCTCCAGAAAAAAATTCGGTAACGAACTGGAATTAAGCCCTACGTGACCTTCTAAAACACCAAAGTCGCCAAAACCATTAAAATCGCCGGCATCTGTATTAGATTCATTCCAGTAATAAATTATTTTGTTACCCGAAACTTCCTTAAAACGCACCATAGTAAAAATCGTATAGTTAGCGTTGCTGTCCAGATTTGGCAGGTTGCCCGTGAACTCCAGATAATCAATAGAACCCTCGTTATCACCTCTAAACTCAACCGCGGGATTGAAGTTAGTTGCGACGCTGGCATTTAGTGTGTAGTAAGGCTGATTGCTAGCTGTTCCCTGGGTTGCGTTAACCGCGCCACCTGATTGATCATTCCATGAAGAAATATTGCTGCCTTCTACCGTTGTTGAGGTACCTGCGTCAGCTTTTAACCACATGCTCAGATTATTTATTACGCCCCCAGGCGCGCTAAACAGAAACGACACAGCGGCATTATCGGTAATCGCCGCTGCGTTAATGGTCCCGGTAACTGTCACCGCTTCCACGACGGTATTAGTCAAAGTGGTGGTATAGGTGCCGTTACCATTGTCAGTGACGGAACTTAAACTTGCGCTTCCGGTTACTGCCAAACCGACGGTATCGCCACCGCTGGTAAGATTATCACCGTTAGCATCAACTGCCTGAACCGTAATGGTTGAAGTGGCGACCCCATCTGCCAATACCGTTGTTGGCGCGGCCGTAATCGTGGTGGTGGTCGCATCTGCCGGTAAAGCAGTTGCCAGTGAAAAAATCGCACCATCGGCAAAATTAATCGCTGATGACCATAAATTACCCGAGGTGTTTGTCAGTGATACCGGCGTTTCATCAGATAGATCAGCATCACCATCACTATCGTGTACCAATAAATAATTTGAACCAGTTAATAACGCCGGAACATCAAAGTCACCGTCGCCCACATCAAACTGAATATTAAGTGAATTAACGGTACCGGTTTCTTCGATTTTCCATTGGCGGGATAAAATTCTATAGTTGGTGGGTGCTCCCGTTGAGGTCCAAGTGGCCGCACCATTGTTGTTGCCGATTATTGCGTAGTTACCATCACCTAAAGCCGTTCGCCCTCCATCAAGATTCGATGAAGTAAAGTCATTATTGTTTGCCAGAATAACAATACTGTCTGCATTATTTGAGCGAGAAACTTTTTGGTTGAGTGTTGAGGTATCATCCTGACCAATCCCCAAAATATCGTTCCAGTAGGTCGTATCCGTCCAGATATCGACACCTGCACTATTTTTATAATTGGCGGCAGACGAGTCTAAAGTTAAACCATATTTGAGCGCTAAATATGACTCCACCTGATTTTTTTGTGTCGCAGTTAAAGTCGTGTCATAAACAACAATTTCTCCAACACCGCCGACAAAGTAATGGCTTAAACTACCATCACTACGATTGTGCCCACCTACTCTCGAATATCCAATATTATCCGACCCACCTTGCGGCGAATTGGCAGAGTTGGTTGAGCCACCGTCGACTCCAATATAGCCATCATTTCCGGAACGATTCGCGTAAAGCAGAGAGACCTGATCAGCAATCACAACGCCATTGTTCACTTCGATTCGATGGCTAGACGCACCGTTCTGAAGAAAAAGATTAGGTTCAGAACCTGACTCTAGACCAATGTGACCTTCCACAACCTTATTACTTGTTCCATAACCATCGTATCTGCCGCTATCCGAATTAGTGTCATCCCAGTAATAAATAATTTTACGCTCGCCAACCTCATTGAATCGGACCAGGGTAAAAATAGTGTAATTGCTATTATTTTCCAGGTTGGGTAAATTCCCGACGAATTCCAGGTAATCAATTGACCCTTCGTTATCTCCTCGAAATTCAACCGCAGGATTAAAATTAGCCGCAACACCAGAGCTTAAGGTATAGTAAGGTTGGTTTGCGCTTACTCCCTGCGTCGCGTTAACAGAACCGCCGGACTGATCTGTCCATGACGAAATATTGCTTCCCTCTACCGTTGTTGAAGTACCCGCATCGGCTTTAAGCCACAACTGTATATTGGGAACCACCCCGCCGGGGCCGCTAGACAGAAAAGTCACTGCTGCATTATCAGTAATCGCCGCCGCGTTAATAGTGCCGGTAATCGTCACGGCCTCGGCAACAGTATTGGTAAGTGTCGCAGTGTAAGTGCCGTCACCATTATCGACCACCGAACTTAAACTCGCACTGCCTGTCACGGCCAATAAAACAGTATCACCACCAATTATCAGATTATGACCGTTAGCATCTTTGGCTTGCACGGTAATAGTTGAAGTGCTGGTTCCATCAGCAAGTACACTGGTCGGCGCCGCGGTAATCGTAGTGTTGGTGGCGTCAGGTGGTAACTCTGTCGTGACTGAAAGCGCTGCAAGAGAAAAAATTGCACCATCGGCTAAATTCACCGCAGTTGACCATAAATCACCTGAGGTATTCGTTAAAATAACCGGGGTTTCATCGGATAAATCTGCATCACCATCAGTATCATGCACTAAATAATGGTCGGCTCCAGCTGTTAACCCAGGAACGTCAAAATCCCCATCGCCTACATCAAATTGGATATTGAGCGAACCGACAGTACCTGTTTCTTCTATTTTCCATTGGCGGGATAAAATTCGGAAGTTAGTCGGTGCGCCGGTTGATGTCCAAATGGCTGCGCCATTGTTATTACCGACTATCGCATAGTTGCCATTGCCTAAGGCCGTTCGTCCTACATCAAGGTTAGATGACGTAAAATCATTGTCATTCGCCAAAGTAACAATCGCATCAACTTCAATCGATTTCGAAACTTTCTGATTGAGTATCGAGGTATCATCCTGACCCAAACCAAAGATATCATTCCAGTAACTCACATCAGTCCAAACGTCAGCACCAGCGCTGTTTTTATAACTGGTAATGGTGGTGTCGAGTGTGATCCCGTATTTAATAGCTAGATAAGAATAGATTTGTTGGCTATAAGCACTAGTGACATTGGTATCATAAACGATAACCTCGGCAAGACGACCATCCATTTGGTTGCCGCCACCAGTCGTTGATAAACTGTCGCCTATCAACATTGTCGTAAAACTGTTGATATCTCCATCAAAATCATCAACAGAGTAACTCGCGGTACCATCCAACTTTGCATCAAGTCGAGTTGTAAATGTATTGCTTCCACTCCGCTGCAGGCTGCCAATATAAGCGATCCCAACTGATAGAAATTCAGCAAAATCAGTAGACTCACCGTCAATTTGAGTCCGTTGAACCTCTCGATTACGCCCACCAAACGAGAAATCGTTACTTCCCAGGTTGCCGATAAAGCTATTGTCGTCTGATACAATATCTAATTCATAAACGACAAACATGCTAAAAGTGCCAGAACCTGGAATATTCAGATTATCTGCAATACTCATGAAAGTTCCGGTCGGCTCTGCGCCATCAAAATCCAGTCCCGGATTGAAATTGATCGATGGACTAATCAAAGCCGGTTGAACCGATCCAGTTCCCTGAGTTGCGTGATTAGTGTTACCACTTTGGTCATCCCACTGACTGACACTACCACCGCTTTCGGTAATACCCACATCAGCTCTAAGCCACAGTTGTATATCGGAAACCACCCCGCCAGGGCCGCTAGACAGAAAAGTCACTGCTGCATTATCAGTAATCGCCGCTGCGTTAATCGTGCCGGTAATCGTCACGGCCTCAGCAACGGTATTGGTAAGTGTTGCAGTGTAAGTGCCGTCACCATTATCTGTCACTGAACTTAAACTCGCACTGCCTGTCACGGCCAATAAAACAATATCACCACCAATAATCAGGTTATGACCGTTAGCATCTTTGGCTTGCACGGTAATAGTTGAAGTGCTGGTTCCATCAGCAAGTACACTCGTCGGCACCGCGGTAATCGTAGTGTTGGTGGCATCAGGTGGTAATTCTGTCGTGACTGAAAGCGCTGCAAGAGAAAAAATTGCACCATCGGCTAAATTCACCGCAGTTGACCATAAATCACCTGAAGTATTCGTTAAAATAACGGGGGTTTCATCGGATAAATCTGCATCACCATCAGTATCATGCACTAAATAATGGTCGGCTCCGGCTGTTAACCCCGGAACATCAAAATCCCCATCGCCTACATCAAATTGGATATTGAGCGAACCGACAGTGCCCGTTTCTTCTATTTTCCACTGGCGGGATAAAATTCGGAAGTTAGTCGGTGCACCGGTTGATGTCCAAATGGCTGCGCCATTGTTATTACCGACTATCGCATAGTTGCCATTGCCTAAGGCCGTCCGTCCTACATCAAGATTAGATGAGGTAAAATCATTATCGTTAGCCAACACCATAATGCTGTCTGAACTACTTGAACGCGAAACTTTCTGATCCAGTGTAGAAGTATCGTCTTGGCCAATCCCAAAAATATCGTTCCAATAACTCACGTCTGTCCAGATATCAACGCCGGCACTATTTTTATAACTGGTTGCCGATGAACTTAAAGTCACGCCATACTTAAGCGCAAGATAGGATTCGATCTGATTTTTTTGCGTCGCTGACAAAGTGGTGTCATAAACAATGATTTCTCCGATTCCACCAACAAAGTATCGACTTGTGCTGCTGCTTGAAGCGTTGTGCCCACCCACCCTGGAGTAACCGATATTAAGTGCTCCTCCGGTAAAGGTATCAGAACTGGTTGCTCCACCATCTTGCCCGACGAATGCGGTGTTGCCGGCCCGGTTTGAATAAAACAATGAAACCTGATCGGTTACAACACTACCACTAGAAACATTAATTTCATTACTCCCCGACCCATCATTCTCGAGGTAAAAATTAGGTAGTGAGCCTGATTCCAATCCAACATGGCCTTCTAAAATACCAGTATCACCAAAACCATTGTAATCACTAGTGTCGATATCAGCTTCATTCCAGTAATAGATAATGTGACGTCCGCCGACTTCTTTGAGTCTGGCTAAAGTAAAAATGGTGTAATTGCTATTACTGTCCAGGTTAGGTAAATTGCCTGTGAACTCCAGGTAATCAATAGAACCTTCGTTATCACCTCTAAACTCAACCGCGGGATTGAAGTTAGTTGCGACGCTGGCATTTAGTGTGTAGTAAGGCTGATTGCTAGCTGTTCCCTGAGTTGCGTTAACTGCGCCACCAGATTGATCATTCCATGAAGAAATATTGCTACCTTCCACTGTTGTTGACGTACCTGCGTCAGCTGTTAACCACATGCTCAGATTATTTATTACGCCGCCAGGCGCACTAGACAGAAACGACACAGCGGCATTATCGGTAATCGCCGCTGCGTTAATTGTCCCCGTAACTGTCACGACCTCCACAACGGTATTAGTCAAAGTGGCTGTATAGGTACCATTACCATTGTCAGTTACTGAACTTAAACTCGCGCTTCCGGTTACTGCCAAACCGACGGTATCACCACCGCTGGTAAGATTATCACCGTTAGCATCAACTGCCTGAACCGTGATTGTGGAAGTGCTCACACCATCGGCCAATACCGTTGTTGGTACCGCGGTAATCGTGGTGGTGGTTGCATCTGCTGGTAAAGCAGTTGCCAGTGAAAAAATGGCACCATCTGCAAAATTAATCGCTGCTGACCATAAGTTACCTGAAGTGTTCGTCAGTGATAATGGTGTTTCATCTGACAGGTCAGCATCACCATCACTATCGTGTACCAACAAATAATTTGAACCGGTCAATAACGCTGGTACATCAAAGTCACCATCACCTACATCAAATTGAATGTTGAGTGAACCAACCGTGCCGGTTTCTTCAATTTTCCATTGGCGGGATAAAATGCGGAAATTGGTTGGTGCACCTGTTGAGGTCCAAGTGGCCGCGCCATTATTGTTGCCGACAACTGCATAGTTACCATTTCCCAATGCTGTTCGACCAACGTCCTGATTGGTCGATGAAAAATCATTGTCGTTGGCCAGAATAATGATCCCGTCTGAGTGATTCGAGCGCGAGACTTTCTGGTTCAGTGTTGAGTCGTCATCCTGACCCACGCCAAAAATATCATTCCACTAGGTTGTGTCTGTCCAAATATTAGAACCACCGCTGTTCACGTAATTGGTAACTGAGGTCGGCAAGGTCATACCATATTTGAGCGCCAGGTAACTTTGAACCTGATTGATTTCGTTCGCAGGTAAGGTTCGCTCAAATATGGCAACTTCCATAATATCGCCATCGAAACTATCGTTTGCATCGCGTCCGATACGATATGCACTTGCACCGTTATCACCATCAATCCCTAAGGTCTCAGTGTCGCTAGCCGAAACATTCGATACACTTTCAGTGAATGTGTAAGTCGCGCCATCGTAATATGAAGTTAACAGCATAGGGGCGCCGGCAGTAGGAATATTTACGCTGAGCCCATCTGCAACAAATACCCATCCAAACGTGCTATCTCGAATGACAATGGATGTCCCGCTATTAAATATTCCGAACCGGTGATCGCCTGAAGCGTCGTCAGTGGCAAAGGTGAAAAAATCATCGACGCTGTCGACAACATTGTCTTGCTGCATCACAAAAAAGGTTGTCAGTGTCGTGGTATCATCCACTCCCAGACCGTCCGGCCCTTCAAGATAATCTCCATCGGTTTGAGTTGTTGCATTGAATTCAACTGACGGGTTGAAGTTCATCTTATTAGAAATAAAGGTGGGTTGCTCTGTACTGCTTGCCTGGGTGCCGTTTTTCGCATTTGGAGACTGATCAGCCCAACTGCTAATACTGCCTCCACTCTCGGTAATACCAGCATCAGCTTTCAGCCATAATTGCAAATTGGTTTCAACGCCGCCAGGACCGGCTGCTTGTATCAATAAGGAATGTGTAATTAAAAGCCACAAAAAAAAGTGACAAAAAACTTTTACTGCCCTTTCCATATAATTCCCATGTCAAATCCACAACTTCAAACAACCAACGATTCTGAAAATCAGTTTTAATGTTTTTATTTATTGGAAGTACTTCCGTTTCAACTCTGATTGAGTATAGAAAAAATATTTAGGCAAAAACAAAAAACGAAAAAATTGCATCGAAAAACACAGGTTTCAAGAAAAAACCTCAGAAAAAAATCTCAAAACGAGAACTACGAATTAAATCTGAATGAGCTGAAATAATTTTTAATAATCACAGCTCAAATTATTAGAATTAAAAAATATTTTTTTAGAGTATTAGATTTTAAGGCTAGGAGATTAGCCAAGGATAACCTTAAACTCAGCGGAAGTTCATACGAGTTAATGCTTGTTATTTATTAGTGTTTATTCGCTGAAAAGCAGATGCCATTCACCGATATCAGTATCACTACTCTCTGAAAGTTGCAATCCAGCAAGGTACTCTTTTTCCGTGGTTTCAGTCACCCACTTGATCGTACCCACTAAATTTAAATCTTTTTGTTCTTCTTGCAAATGCACCATAAGATTCACATCAATATCTTTTTCCAATGGTTGGCGACCATGCAAACGAATTCCCTGCCTGGAGAAGTCCCGAGAATTACATTCAAAAACCAGCGGAGGAATATTAGAATCTTCAATTACTAATTCAACTTTAACCGTTTCTTGTCGAGAAATCCGAATAGCTCGTCTACGTTCGTCAGTCATAAGATTATGAATAAATTAAAAGGCGTTGTGGCAACAGTGTAAACTAAAACAATCCCGTTGCCGAGCGTGGTTTGTTAACTTTTATTTGCTAACTCAAACGGAAATTTTTTCTCTAAATAAGTGTTCCTGATCTGTGACCAGTTTCTCACTTTCGTTACCGAGTCTACTAGTATTTGTCATCCCGTACCCAAAACACTCACTGCGTTCGCGGGGCAGGCCCACCGCAGTGGAGAGGTCTCTGACATAATTCACATTTCCATTCACTCAATTTCAAGAGTAAAACAATTTTGAACTAACCACTCACATCAACCGCAAACAATTGGATAAGTTCATCGATAAAATCTCCCAAAGTTTTTGTCATTAACGCGAAATCAGCATCGAACTTTACGAGTTCGTCTTCACCATCAACATCATCATTTTCAGCTAAAAGCTCGTCTAGAAACTTAATGCTCTTTATCAACAGATCTTGTTGAATAACAGCACGAAGTTGTCCCTTATATCGGAAACCGAGTTTATTGACCAGATACCCATCCTCAATCAGATCGCCGATAACAATATTCTCGGCTTCATTATCTTTAAACTTGGCAACTCTTTCATCTTGCGGATCTTTTAATTCATAATCTCCGCTTAACTCCCACCCTTCAGGCATTCCATGTTCAACCCAGCTATTCAGAGTCTGACCCGGGTTTTCTCCGCCAACTAACTTTACTGCACCGAAAGATCCAATTGACTCGACCAGTAACTCAAAGAAAGTGTCAGCCATTTTATCGCTACCGGCGTTCAGTACCAGGTATCCCTTCTTAGTATCAACGTAAGCAAAAATATGAGTCGAACGAATAAAGGCTCGCGGTAGCATTTTACTTACGATATCTTCCTTGAGTGTTTGCTTTTCTTTCGAGTAAACTTTTCGGCCCATTTCTTCTTGAATGGCATATACTCGTTCTTCTAGCTCTTCTTTGACCGCACTGGCAGGAATCACTTTTTGCTCTTGTCGCATACAAATCAAAATACAACCGCTTGCTGCATGCACCAGATACTCTTTTGAACGATGAATAGGTGACACCCAGCCAATAGCTTCTTCAGCCATTTTAGCGCAAGGTTGAAAGCGCTTCTCTTCTAGCTTTTCTGCGAGTTGCTCAGGGGATAATTCAAAAGGAGTCGTTAAACGATAAAGGTGTAAATTTTTAAACCACATAACCCTATTTATAAACCTTGCTAATTTTGCCAAATCAAAAGACCGGCAATTATCGCTAAAAACAGCCACAATTACCAAGTTATTCGAATAATCTTTTCCGCTCGTTCAAAGAACAAAATTATTCTTTATCATTCAAGCTGTTAGCTTTTATTCACACGTTGGCAAGGTTCTATTCTTTCTCCAGACTCAATTTTGTGTCACATAAATTGACCGGTAAAGTCACATAAGCTTAACAAACTGGTCATTTTTTAGTCACACATACAGGACATACTGGCCCTGCTATGAAATCTATCAAACTCTTAATCAAACAATCGTGTTTTGAATATTATTTCAGGGTGGCTAACAATGGGTATAAATAAGTCACGATTTCAACAGGCTGATACTGACGCATTTTTGTGGGTACAGCGAAAGTTCTGTAAAAAAACTTATATGCCGATTGTTCGAATGCTCTCGCGAACCGGCGATGGATGGTTGTACGCGATTATCGCCTTTTCATTACTGGGCTACGACTATCAACAACATCAGAATTTTTTCTATTCGTGCTTACTTGGTTTTGCACTAGAAGTACCGCTCTACATGATATTGAAAAACAAATTCAAGCGAAATCGACCGCAAGACTACTTGCAGAATTTTCAGGCGAAAATCAATCCATCAGATCAATTTAGCTTTCCGTCTGGCCACACTGCTGCAGCTTTTGTTATGGCAGTTCAAATACTGATCTTTTTTCCCGCTTTTGCAATTCTAGCAATCGCTTGGGCAACAATGATCGGGTTTTGTCGAATACTGTTAGGTGTCCACTTTCCCGGGGATATTTTCGCCGGAGTCATGCTTGGTGTGTTATGTAGCTTTTTGGCTGGCGCAATCATTTTATAACCGGGCATGAATAAAACAGCTGTCAGAAAACAAATTAAAAAAATTGAACAATTAACAAGAGTCGCTTGATGAAAATATTGTACGCAGTTCAGGCAACCGGTAACGGTCATATTACTCGTGCCAGAATTATGGCGAAAGCTTTCAAGAAACTAAATATTGATGTCGACTGGATATTTACCGGGAGGCCGAAAGAAGACCTTTTTGACATGGAACCATTTGGTGACTTTCAAGTCTACAGGGGAATGACTTTCGCGATAAAAAATGGCACCATCGATTATATTGCTACGATTTTTAAAAATAATATTTTTCATTTTCTTCGCGACGTTTTCCGTGTTCGTTTTGATGATTATGATCTCGTTATCAACGATTTTGAACCCGTCACAGCCTGGGCGGCAAAGCTCAGAAAAGTAGAAACAGTTGGAATATCTCATCAAATGGCGTTTTCAAAACAAGTTCCAATTGCGGGCAAAAATTTTATCGCTAACTTAGTGCTGAAAAACTTTGCACCGAGCAGCCAGCGAATTGGGCTTCACTGGAACGATTTTGAAGAATCACTGTTACCGCCAATTATCGACAATGATATTGTCGCAAACAATCTTTCTCCAAAGGAAGTGTTAGTCTACTTTCCTTTTTGTGAAGCAGAAAAGCTAATCGAATGGTTTGCACCTTTTAATGATTACAATTTTCATATTTTTCATGGTAGTAATCAAACATCAGGCTACAATCATATTAACTTTTACCACTTTTCACGGTCAGACTTTCAAGATAAACAGAAAAGCTGTGGTGGCATTATCACTGCAGCAGGATTTGAATTACCAAGTGAAGCAATTCAGATGGGACATAAATTATTAGTGATGCCATTAGAAAATCAAATGGAACAACAATCAAACGCGTTAGCGCTTAAACAATTAGAAAGAGCGCATGTATTACATCACTTTTCAAATAAGGAACTAAAAAAATGGTTACAAGCACCTTTACAGACACCGAAACCTTATCCAGACGTCGCCTACGAACTGGCGAAATGGCTTGTCAATTCCAAAAACGAATCATTAGAAAACTTAAGCAAAAGACTCTGGCAAAAAACAGCCGAACCTATTGGAGAAAATGAGTTAAACCTCCAAAAAATTCTTTGTCAGTAGCCAAAATTCTTTCAGTCTCACTTAACAATAAAGGTGATTAAGTTGCATTGGCATCTATAAACTTCTTCGCCCCCCGCAATTATAGCACCCGCAATACTTGCAACTTGCAACCATTCTGAAATATCGACGTAATTATTTGCTACACTTCAATATAGCGATATATAAGTTACTTTAAGAAACGCCACATTCGTGGCGCAGTAAATTATTTGTCCTGATTTAAGGACTTGTTAGTGTATATCGCTGTAGCATTATCTGATTGTTAACCTAAACTCGATGCACTAAAAATGGATTTACAGAGAAAAATAATACAAATAATTCCTAAGCCTTATCTGGTGCTGTTAATTTCAACTTTCTCTATGATAATGGCGTTGGCACTGGATGTTGTGCTTGTTTGGATCCTAAATTATGATTATCGAACAGAGGATTTAATAGGCGCCATCGTTCTACCATTTTTAGTTGCGCCGGTTATCTCCTGGTATACGCTAGAAATTCTCTATGAGGTCGACCGACTCGAAGTAGAGAAAAAGAAAGCTGCGACTTATGACTCATTGACAGGCTTACTGAACCGCCGGGCATTTATTCAATCCTGTAACTCAATATTTGAGTTGGCAAAACGTAACAAGCAACATTGTTGTCTGATTGCTATTGACATCGATTTTTTTAAAAAAATAAATGACACTTTTGGTCATCAAGCAGGAGACAACGTGTTGGCGGAGTTCGGTAACATAGCCAAAACCCATGCAAAAACCTGCGACCTTGCAGGAAGGCTCGGTGGAGAAGAATTCGCTTTTTTTCTTCCTAAAACGTCACTTCAACAAGCTAAAATATTAGCGGAAAAACTTCTAAGCGCAGCAAAAACCGCAGAAATAATCTATGACAACGCGAAAATTCAATTAACGATCAGCATCGGAATAGCCACAACCAATGGACAATCCCATACTTTGCAAAACTTATTAAAAAACGCTGACCAAGCCCTTTACCACGCAAAGCATAGTGGTCGAGACCAACTATCCGTTTTCCAGCCTGTATCCTGAGTTTTTTTAACAAGTTAGCCTGATATCTCATCAAGATAAAATATCACAAATAGCAATTTCTAAACTACACTTGAATTAGCGAGGCCTAATATTAGGAATATAGCTAAGTCACACGGTAAGTTTATTTCCAAACCTCCCTCAGATAATAAATGTCATTTGAACATGGAAACTTTACCAAGGAAAACAAGCGTACATAGAGCGATTGTTCAAAAACTCGGATTGATGAGATTTATTCTCGTCTTAATGCTTGCCGCAGTCATTATGACGACTATTTTTGATTACGCCGCCATAACTCTGCTCGGACAAAGCTACAGAGTACCAGACTTTCTAGCGGCTTCCATAAGCGCTCTGATAATTACCTACGTGATTGCGCGATTCTTTGTCGGGAAGTTTTTCGACATCGATGAGCTTGAAAAAGAAATGCATCGACTAGCGACTTATGACGACTTGACCGGGCTACTGAATCGAAACGCCTTTATGCAAGCCAGTATTTATTACCATGAGCTGCAGTCAGTTGAAGAACAAAACTATAGCGTATTAGCTATCGACATCGACTTCTTCAAGCGCATTAATGATCAATATGGCCATGCGGCCGGTGATAAGGCTTTGATTGAGTTTGGTAGAGTATCAAAAGAAATATCAAGAGCCAGCGATATACTCGGACGGCTTGGTGGAGAGGAATTCGTTTTTTTATTGCCCGAAACAAATGTGAGCCAAGCCAAAAGCTTCGCAGAACGGTTAATGAATAATATTTCGGAACTCAAAATTACTGAAGAAGATAGTGAGTTTCAATTTACCATCAGCATTGGTATTACGGCCCCCCCACACAAAAACTCAACATCACTAGAGACGCTGATTAAAAAGGCAGACGAGGCACTCTATAGTGCAAAAAACAGCGGTAGAAATAAAATTTCAATTTACACGAATAACCTGGAACAAAATATTAATACTAGCGTTTCTAATCCGATTACATGATGATTCAATATTTTTATCATACTTTGAGATATCAATATTCCCCCTTACATAGCTAAAAAAACTAAAAGTGTTAACCATCAAAATAAATTGTTATCAAAGCAATATTTTCGCTCGCGAGCTCAAGCAAATCTCATTTTCATCAGGTAACATTAATAATTCACGCTGGCTTTTATTTCTTATCTCAGGTGCAAAATTATGTATACGCTCACGCCCTTTGAATATCTCGACTCGTTATTAATTGACTATACGCTAGTCCCTCACGAACCGAGTTTCACTGCGCAGGAAACAGCAGAATCAGCTCATATCAAAGGAAAGGATTTAAGTAAAGTTATCGTTGTTGGTTCAGAACAACTAATGTCAATGGTGGTTGTACCAGCCAACTGTATTTTGTTACAAACCGATCTATCTCGATTGCTAAGAACCCCAGACCTCTCAATTGTTCCAGAACACTTGTTTGCCGAGCGTTTCCCTGAGTGCGAAGTTGGTGCGATGCCCCCTTTCGGTAAGCTATACAATATGAACGTATTTTTAGCAAAAGAGTTGGCACAAAACCAGAGCATTACATTTAATGGTGGAACCCATAAATTATTAATTAAAATGAGTACTGCAGACTTCATTGATATTTCAGATGCTCGAGTCATTTCAATGGGGTATAAAGCATCAAACCTGTCAACGCCTAGAGGCGCAATGGAAAAACATAATTGGCATTGGGTTTAAACATTGAGAGTTGACTTTCCTCTGTCATCGCTTAGCAGAAAGTTCAAACTAGTTTCAAGCCCTAGCAGTTTTCTTATACTCTTATCATTTCCAGATGCCTGACTTTAGCGTAGGCATCTCGCTTTCCGCCTGTTTATTTTAGGTAAAACCATCATTTCTCTCATTAATCGATGTTAATTTCTGCAAAAAAATTCTGATTATCTATACTGTTCTAAAAAAGGATGAATTTTTATGTTAGCAAACCTCAAAATAATTCATAAAGTTTATTTAATGGGCTTTATACAAACAGGCTTCATCATTCTGATCGGCGTTATCGGTTTGATGACCATGTCTAAAATCGGCGAAGAACTTTTCGATATTGCTGAAGAAGACATTCCAATTAGTCGCTCACTTACCTTACTCACCGAGCATCAGCTTCAGCAGGCAATTTTGATAGAACGAGCGCTATTTAAGGGATTTCATGCGGCGCAAAATCATGAAAGCTCTCTTGCCGACTTTCTAGATTTAAAGGCCAGGATTGCCGAAGATACTAAGAAGATAACGCTAGAAATAAAGCAGCTTGAAGATTTTGTCGGTGAAGCGATTGATAAGGTCCACTCCGAGGCTGGTGCCAATAAGTTTAGAAATCTACTAGCTGGTTTGAAAAAAGTGGAAATTCAATATGAAGAAGTACAGACTCAGGTTTTTCAGACATTAGAGTTGATTGAAAATGGCAATTTAGATACTGGCGTCGAAGAAGCAAAAAAAATCGAAAAGCTGATCGATAGTCTGGATAAAGAACTTATTTTAATGTTAAACGATATTCAGGATTTTACCTTGCAATCAGCGTTAACTGCTGAACAAGACGAAAAAGATGGAATTAACCTGATTAGTGTTGTATTTGGGATCTCCTTATTAATCGCCACCATTCTCCCTTTTATAGTCGCCAAATCTATAGCTAACCCTATTAAAAACTTGAGTTATCGTTTAAGTGAAGTAGCTGATGGTGACGGCGATCTGACTATGTCGCTGGATGAAGCATCAAAAGATGAAACTGGTGATGCGGCTCGTGCTTTTAATCGTTTTATGACGAAACTAAGAAGTGTTATTGGTGACGTTAATGGTTGCACAACAACCTTGGGAAGCTCATCAAGTGTTGCAATGGAAGAAATGCAAGCAACGCTCAAAAATGTTGAGTTGCAACAAGCCGAGACAGAAATGGTAGCAACAGCTATCGAGGAAATGAGTCGTACCACTCAAGACGTTGCAAAAAACACCGCTGAGGCAGCAGAGGTTGCAGAAACAGTAAAACAGCGTGTTTCTGAAGGACGAGCGGCAGCGGCGGAAACCCAAGCTATTATCGAACAACTATCAGAAGAAGTTTCGAACACCTCAGCAGTTATCGAAAATCTATCTGAAGAAACTAAAAGTATTGGAACTGTGCTAGATGCCATTCGAGGTATTGCTGAGCAAACCAATTTGCTCGCGTTAAATGCAGCAATTGAAGCCGCACGTGCAGGAGATACTGGACGAGGATTTGCAGTTGTCGCTGATGAAGTTCGTTCCCTTGCGCAACGCACCCAAAGTTCAACGGGAGATATTCAGAAATTAGTCGAGACACTGCAAAGCGAAGCGAAAAACGCAGTTCAAAGTATGCAAAAAGGCTCAGACAATACCAGGTTATGTTTAGAGAAAAGTACCGCAACAGCCCAAGCTTTTGATGACGCAACTCAGTCAGTAACAGAAATTACCGCGTTAAATATTCAGATAGCGACAGCAGCCGAAGAACAATCTTCAGTGGTCGAAGAAATTAACAATAATTTACTCAATATTAAATTTGCCGCGGAAAAGACAACAACAGAAGCCCAAAAAACTTCGCAAGCAAACGAACAAATAACTGAACGACTGGTTGAATTGGAAACTTGTTTGGGGCAGTTTAGTATTTAGTTTGAATTTTTTTCACACATGAAAAAATGGATGAACCGTATCCCTCGAAATTCACGATTCAATACAAAGTGGAACCTTCAAATAACTCGAAGGTTCCTTAGCAACTTATAGTAAATATTTAGTATTTAATTACTTTTCAAAGCTCGCATTGGCTCAATAGAGCTGGCTTTGTAGGCTGGCGTAAAACAGGCAACGATTGATACGATTAGTAAAATCGATAACGCCGTAGCGTAAACACCCAAATCAAAGGCTTCACTCTCAAATAAGTATTCAGTTAGGTGAACTCCGCCGCAAAACGCAGTTATAAACCCGAGTAACAACCCAAGCAGGGTTAACTTTAATCCGTACGTCAGGATAAGTTTGATCACACTCGATTTATCTGCGCCAATTGCCATACGGATACCCACTTCTCGGCTACGGATATTTACCAGGTAGCCCATAACTCCGCTAATACCGCTTATGGTAATTAAAAGCGCGAGCCCAGAAAAAATGCCGAGAAGTTGGGTGACAAATTGCTGTAATGAAATCGAATTATCCACCGCTTGTTGGAGAGATTCTGATTTTGATAATGGCTGACGACTGTCAAGTTGGGCGACAATGTCTCGAATGTCAGCCGTAAAATCGACTCCCGCTTGTTTCGTTTTAGCGAGGATCCCAAAGTGACCAACCGGAAATTGCGCCATTGAGAAATAAATTTGAAAGTCTGCCGGACTCGACAAAAGACGTTCCTTGATATCTCCGACTACTCCGATAATGGTGACCCAATTTTCACCGTTATCAAAAGATATGCGATGATTAATGGCGCTCTTATTGGGCCACAAGTGTTCGGCGAGTGAGCGATTGATTACCGCGACTCTGCGGGCGGCTTCATCATCTTCCACTCGAATAAAGCGTCCTTGTAGTAGCCGCGCGCCAATGGTTTCAAAATACCCATGGCTTACCCGTCGGGTTACCGCGTTTTCTAGAACATCGTCCGGGTTGTAGTCGCGATCGTCGAGTCGTAATGCTTGACGAAGATTACCGAAGTTTACCGCGACGGTATCCATGGGATAGGTCATGCCTAACCCAACCGACTCGACATAAGGCAACTGCTTTACTTCGGATAAAAGCTTTTGTGAAAACTGCCACCTTTGCCGCGGATTTTCGTAAACGCTCCAATTAAGATCCATCTGGACGATTTCAACCTTTTCTGAGTTAAATCCACCATCGACGTTTTGTAGTTTATTCAGGCTCTTGAGCGACAAACCGGCACCAACCAACAAGGTAAGAGAGAGAGCAAATTGGAAAACCAATAGGCTATTGCGCACAACGCCATTGCGAGTCGAAAAAGATGCCTTCCCGCCTTCTTTCAGCGCGCTAGTCAGATTAGGCTGACTCAAACTCGGCATGAGACCAGAAATAATCCCAGCGAGTATTGATACGACGAGCGCGAATAACATCACGTTGGTATCGAGCGAAATTTCACTCGCGAGTGAAGTAAAATGGCTGGCGAAAGATTTAAGGAAGTCGAGTCCCAGGTATGCCGCGGTCAACCCAAGCAAACCACCCACCAAAGCCAACAAAATACTTTCGGTCAGTAATAGCTGCGCCAAGCGCCAGCGACTTGCCCCCAAGCTGGCGCGCACGGCAAATTCCCTTTGACGTTTCGCGTGTTGTGATAAAGTTAAGTTGGTGACATTCGCGCACGCGATCAAAAAGAGCAGTAAAGTCGTCGCCAGTAGCGTGAGCAAATAAGGACGATTTTCTTTCACCAGTTCTTCATTTAAGCTCAAAACTTGTGCATCGAGAGGGCTCTGGTTGGTGTAAGCGTCAGGATAAGCTTGGTATAAGCGATCGGAGATACTGGACAGCTCCTGGTTTACCTGGGTGAAGGTGGCCTCGGATTTGAGTTTGGCAAAGCTCCTCATC
This sequence comes from Aliikangiella coralliicola, assembly GCF_007004725.1. Lineage (GTDB taxonomy): Bacteria > Pseudomonadota > Gammaproteobacteria > Enterobacterales > Kangiellaceae > Aliikangiella > Aliikangiella coralliicola. The sequence continues at coordinate 73,535 of NZ_ML660165.1, forward strand.
ATGCGCATGCCACGATTGGTTAGCGCGCCTTCGCTGGATCGCCAGGGACAGGAAGGCACCGCCATATACACATCATTTACATCTGGAAACTGCGGAAAGTGAGGTAGCACACCGATAACTTTATGCGCACGGTTATTCATTTCCACCGAAAGATTAGTGATATCTTTGCGACCAGCGAATTCCTTTTGCCAAAATTCATACGTCAAGATAACTAGTGGTTCGGCGCCGATGGCGTCTTCATCGGTATTAAATAGGCGGCCCAGGATGGGTTGGATCCCCAGAATATCAAAAAAGTTTGCCGATACAACGCCCGTTCGGACGCGAAGCGGGTCGTCCTGCCCATACATAGTAAAGGTCATGTTATGGTATTCTGCGATCGATTCGAAGTTGCTGGACTGCTCGCGGTAGTCGAATAATTCGGGCACGGAAAGCCCGAGTCGCCTACCGGTATTTTTCTCTATCTGCTCTAGTATTACCAGGCGATCGCTATCGTCAAAAGGCGTCGCCTGTAGCAATAAACCATTAACCACCGAAAATATTGCGCTCGTCGCGCCAATCCCTAACGCTAGCATTAGTACGATTACCAGGGTTGAAATGGGTTGGGCGCGAAATCGGCCAAGTGCGTAGCGGATGTCGAGTTCGATATTTTCCATTAGCTCACCTCAGCTGTTGCTATTACGACGCTATGAGGCGTAACAGACTCACTCACTGTACCTGAAGTCACAGAAGCCAAGTGAGATTGGTCGCTCGATTCCGCTAACTGGCCATCGACCAATTGAACGACGCGCTTAGCAAAATTAGCGTAGCGACTGTCGTGTGTCACCATACAAATTGTTACACCATCGCGGTTAAGCTCGGCTAATAACTGCATTACCGAGTCGCCGTTTTTAGAATCTAAATTACCCGTCGGTTCGTCAGCTAAAAGTAAAGATGGACTACCAACTATCGCTCGGGCAACCGCAACCCTTTGTTGTTGACCACCGGATAATTGGGTGGGTAAATGACGTGCGTGTTCTAGCATATTCACTTTTTCGAGTACTTGCTGAACAAGTGGATGTCGCTCGGCTTTTTTTACACCGCGATAAATTAGCGGTAGCTCGACGTTTTGCCAGACAGTCATATCGCCAATTAAATTAAAGTCCTGAAATATAAATCCGATTTCTTTATTTCTGACTTTTGCAATTTGCGCCTGGCTCAGCTGGCTGACTTCTACGCCGCTAATGGTATAGTCGCCACTGCTCGGTTTGTCGAGTAAGCCAATGATTGAAAGCAGCGTAGACTTACCGCCGCCCGAAGGTCCCTGGATCGAGAGGTAGTCGCCTTGATTGATCGAAAGGTTAACTTGTTCCAACGCAGAAGTCGTTACACCTTCACCAGGAAAAACTTTACTCAGATTTTTAATCTCGATAATAGGTTGATTCTTCGTCATATTGGCCTTCCTCAAATAAATAAAAGTGAAAAAATAAAGGAGAAAATATGTGGTTTTGCTCGGGTAAAAAATTGTTGTCTACAGATCTCATTAATAAATATCTAACTTATCAACTGATTCGTATTGCGATAAATCGGAAAGAATCACTTTTTCGCCGGCGTTGATCCCGGTGAGTAATTGCACGCTCGAAACCGAACTCGCACCGAATGTCACTGGCGTTTTCACCGCGACGGTTTCATCTTCGAGTTTGAATAGAAAAGCGTTAGAGGACTGGCGCCAGTTGGCCGGCTTATCCACAAGCAGAACGTTTTCAAGGCGCTCGATTTCGACCCTACCTTCCACCCGCAGGTCGGGACGCGCTTCCGTTGGTAATTGTGCCGGTAAAATAACGTCAACTGTCACAGTGCCATTAACTACTGCTGGGTCGATGCGGGAAACACTTCCCTGGATTTTGCTGCGTCGTGTGTCGATAATGACGCTTTGCCCGATCTGAATATCTTTTACCTGGCCTTCCTGGATTCTGAGCTCGGCTTTGAGGTTTTTCTGGCTGGCGACTTCCGCTAATTGCGTGCCCATTGTGACTTGCTGTCCAACTTCCACAGACACGCTTTGCAATATGCCGCCCATTCCGGCTTTTACTTGTAATGAATCTACTTGGTCAGTCAATAGTTCGACTTGTAATTCCAGCTGTGCAATGCGAGCTTCTTCTACGTTTAATAAGCTTTCTTGTAATGCAGGTAATCGCTGCAGGCGAAACTGTTCGATTTCCAACTGGCGAGTCAGCTGTTCACGGCGCAAAACGGCTTCCTCATATTGATAGTCGGGAATTACTTTTTCGGCGTGTAGTTTTTGTTTGGCAGACAAGTCCTGAATGGCTTGTTTTTTTTCTATCTCTAATAGTTTGACGCTAGCCTTTTGTTCCTGAAGTGCAGTTTTCTGTTGTTCCACCAGCGCGTGAAGTTGCGCTCGGGCCACTTTGAGATCTAGCTGGGCGCGTTTATGTTGTTGCACCAGGTCGGGCGACTCTAGAACCAATATCACGTTGTTTGGATCTACCTGAGCGCCGGGTAATAAAATACGTTTTACCACACGTGCGTTAGTCCTTGCTGAAAGCCATTGTTTTTCATTAGGCACCAGGTTTCCCGGCGCGCGAACATCGCGGATCAGTTCACCATATTTAACTTGACCGATATAAATATTTTTCGCGTCGATCGTCGCTTGCGCTTGTTCTGATTGATTCACAGCGAATAGAACAACCACGACAATTAAAACTAGCGAACTCAGGCTTATTATTTTGAAGCGCGAGTTTTTAGGCTGGGACTGGAATTCAGCAAGGGTTTTCATGGCAATAGCAATACTCGTAGACGGGGACAGTTTTGATCCTAAAAAAATCATCGGAGAATTGCAGTCGCTAATCGTTGAGGCTCAGAAAGGTCAAGTTAAGAAGCAGAAATGTACGATGAATAATGAGTCGTTTAAGACCTAAAAATTGCGTTTAACTACAGTGGTAAATTGCGAAATGGCATTAGTCAATAAAAATACTAACCGCATCAACCCAGCGCATTCAGTCGCTCATAGAGTGCGTCGCGATAATTTCGGCTTAGTTTTACTCGTGTGTCGTCGCGTAAGATTATTTGGTAATCGCCGCTATCCTGAGCAATCAATTCGCGCACATATTCCAAGTTAACGATGCAAGAACGATGAACCCGCTGAAAGCCTTGCGAAGTTAACCGCTGTTCCATATTTTTCATTGTCTCCCTGACCAGGTGCGTTTTCTTTAACGTATGGACGCTCACATAGTCACCTTCGGCTTTGATCGAATAAATATCTTCCGCTTTTAATAGATAGACATGACCACCCGAACGAATAACTAACCGATCCTGTGTTTGACTTTCGCCCTGGTTGGCGAGCGGGGGAGCGGGCAAGGCCGCGTTTAATAGCTCACTGAGTTGCTGGCCACGATTGGATATCCGGTTTTTAAATATTTCTTCTTTCGCATGTGCCAGACTTTCTTCAAAGCGTTCATCCTCAACGGGTTTGAGTAAATAATCGGCAGCGTGAATTCGGAATGCTTCGATCGCGTGCTCATCATATGCGGTTAAAAATATTACCGTGGGCATACGCTCAACCCCTACCGCGTTAATCACGTCGAATCCAGTCACTTTGGGCATCTTAATATCCAAAAAAACCAGGTCAGGTTTGAGTGACAAGATACTGCGGATGGCGTCGCTCCCGTTGCCGCATTCACCGACAACTTCAATATCGGTATGGCGTTCAATTCGCAGCAGTACACCTTCTCGTGCAAGCGGTTCATCATCAACAATTAAAACGCGAATTTTCATGCGATATGTCCCGATTTATCTGCTTCGACTAGTTCAATATTTGGTGGAGTCACTGGTACTTCAATAGTCACTTTAACGCCACCGCTGGGGCGACTGTTTATTTCAAATCGATGATGGTTAGGATAAATTTGCGCCAGTCTGGCACGAACGTTTGAAATACCGATCCCTTCTTTGTAGTGTCTGCTATCGCTAAAATTGCAGCCGACGCCGTCATCACTAATTTTAATTGTAACCTTGTCGGCGGTACATTGACATTGAATGGTCAAAATACCAGGGCCCTCTTTTTCACCTAAGCCGTGCTGGACCGCATTCTCTACCAAAGGTTGTAATAACATACTGGGGAATTTAACCCCCATAGCCTTTGACTCATATTCTTCAATCACCGTTAATCGATCACCAAATCGAACCTTTTCTATCGCCAGGTATTGTCCCAGGTGGTCTAACTCTTCGGCGAGCGAAACCCAATGACCTTCGCTTTCTTCGAGGGACTGCCTGAAAAACCGGCTAAGGCGATTGATCATTTCGTTAGCCTGTTGTTGTTCCGATTTCATCACTAAAACCGAAATCACGTTTAAGGTGTTAAACAAAAAATGCGGATTAATTTGCATTTTTAGTGTCTGAAGTTGTGATTGCATCAAACGGTTACTCAACTGAGTGGCTACCAACTCTTTTTGTTGGGCGAGCTCTGAGAAGTTTTTAATATTAACGCTCGCGATAAAAAAAGTGTAGATGATCAAGTTAAACAGAAATACCGAGTCGCCGAACAGAAAGTGACCAATATGCTGCCAGGGTTCATAGGTTTTCATGGTCTCCGGCATAGTTTCAAAAAAATGATAGTGGAAGCTGATTACACCAACTTCGACAATCGATATCGAGATTAAAATAAGCGTGTGCAATATTAATGCTTTTGACCAGTTTTGTGGCGTAATCGGAAAGCGGCGACCGATCCAGATCACCAGTGGCGTCATAATAACCCAGGGAAGCCAAATTTTTAAAACCAGAAACTCCAGATAAGGCCAAAACTGATGTTTATAATTATGTATGGTCAGCAACCCCGACACCTGTGATAGCAGATTGTAGACCACTAACCCAACCAGAATGGAGCTGATTAGGGTAAAAGCGATCTTGTAATCGGTTTTAGCGTCAGATTGAAATGACATTTGCGTTTGGGTAGTTGTTAATCTTACTACTAGCTTAGCGAATTATTGCCGCGCTCGGTAGGGGGGAGTGTTAAGAGGGCCGAATTTGTCGGTAAGCTGCAGAAAGCTACGACAAGTGGTTTTTACGCTATTCCCGATACGGCCTTTTCTCGGATTAAAAGTCGTGCAGTTATCGCGTTCGTAATACTTTCAAAATTTGGTACCCAATGGACCCTGGCACTTTTAATACCTATACATTGACCTGTTCACCGATATCTTCTTTTACTGTTCCTGATGGCTATAACTAGCTCTCTGTTGAAACCGGTTGGCTTGCGCATGCTTTTCATTTTTTCATGTTATGGATTCAAATAGTCAGTGCCCCACTTAACTTTTACCGGAGAGTGGCCAGTTGGATGTCAGCTTTTCGGATAATAAAATGGTAAAAGTTTGAGGTCATTGGCTGGCAGTTTTGTGATGGTAACAGCCTAATCCTAAATTGCCATTGTCCGCTACAAGCTAAATTAAAAACTGTCAGATTATATGTAACTACTAAATTCAATTGTGTCAGATAGTGTTCAGACTAATTCAACTAATGACACATTTCAGTATAAGTAGCACGAGGATAAGTCACAGTTACTTTTTTCATCGTAATTACGATAGTTCCGTTGGCCCAGGTCGCGCTCTGTGTCCAATAACTAAATGTGACCATATCGCCGCTATAGGAATTCCCACCTGAACATTGACCTGCAAACCCCGCGTTAACTCCTCTTTGATCACTAATTGGTGTCGCAATTAACCGCATAACAGTTTCCATTTCCTCAAAAAAACAAGCGTCTTGTTCATCAAAAATATTTTCTCCGACGCGAGTTAGTGGCCCCCAATGACCTGCTCGGGAAAAATAATTACTCAATCGATATCGAGTGTTTAGCGCACCTCTAGGTGGTGTATAGCTATTATCCAGGTCCAGATAAGGTTCTTGCCCCTGAAAGACATAACGAGCCGTTCCGCCATCGCTAAAATCAATGTCAGCATACTGCCCAGTTGTCCAGGTGTAACCACCTCCCACTGTTCCGTTGATACCACCAGAACCTATACTAAAACTGCCGTTGACTTGCCTGATAGCATTTTCTCGCCGTTCGTAAACAGGATAGTTTCCTTCCTTTATTTGCTCTTGGAGATAGTTACTAACCTCATTTTTTAATGCGTCCATCGAACTGTCCATCAACTCACTACCTTCACCTTGCTCGCAATCAGGTTTATTCGAAGAATCATTATCAGCAATCACCATTTTCGCTTTTGGGATAGCTCGATTACCGCCGTTTGTGGCTTCGAAATTTTCTGCGAAACTTATTAACTGTTGAGCAATTTCAGCACGACCTTCGCTGACAATACGAGATAACTCAATATCATTGCTATTTAGAGATAGTTTTTTGATCAATAACCCATTATTACTATTGGAAGCCTGAAATTTGATGAGTTTGCCGTGGGAGTCATTGGCAAAATAATGAATTTCTGGATAATTTGGCGGAACAATTGCGATTATTGGTTCACATTGGTCGCCTCTTGGCGCAAGAACATTCGAATGTATAAATTCACAAGAAGATGGGTCCATGACTTTCGTATAATGACGAGTGATCATCCCACGTAAAACATTATCTTTGGTATTAGCGGCGTAACTCAGAAAACTCTGAGCGAATAAATGACTGGCGGAAAATAAAATTAAAGCCAAGCCCAGAAACGATTGAATTAGTAGCTTCATGGTATTTCCTTATAGCTTTCTTTAAGTTAAAAACCTATCCCTTGGCGAAGACTATTATAGTACCTAAGATAGAGTCCAATCTTTTTGTGAACAATTTAAAATTTAATCTCCTTAATCAATAAGATAATATTCCAATTTAATTATTTGGGATAAAGAATGCAGCAAAGTGTCGGCGCAATAAGTTTAAGCGAGAACTAGACAAAAAATAAAGGAGGACAATTTGCGATAAGTTTTTTTTCTGATGTGACTCGAACATCACAGGTAACATTCGAACTCAGTTTTTTTCATAAAACGAAATTTTTCCTTTGCCACTCAGCTTGGACATGTACATCGCTTTATCGGCCTGGCTAATAATGATTTCAGATTGGCTGTGATTGCAAGGTAAAAAACTAATGCCAATACTTGCGGAAACCGTTTTGACTCCCTGCTCGGTTTTGATCGGCTCATCTAAAATAGAGAGTAAGTTTTCGGCAGTCGCTTGAGCATTTTCTTTTGCCTGCGCTAGTCCACTCCCAACCATCGACAACAAAATAACGAACTCGTCACCTGCCAGTCGACAAGCAAAGTCATCTCTTCGAATAGCAATTTCCAGTCGCTTTGATACTGCCACCAAAACCTCATCGCCCACTCGATGCCCAAACTCATCATTGACCAATTTAAAATCATCGAGATCAATAAACAAAACTGCGCTCACCTGATGATGACGATTACAACGCGCATTTTCTTCATCTAAGCGTTGTTCGAGAAGTCGCCGATTAGGTAAACCAGTTAAAGGATCGTTAAAGGCAAGATGACGAAGTTTGTCTTCTTCTTCTTTTCGACTGGTAATATCGCGGGCAAACCAGATAACGGCTTCACCGTCATAGTCAGGCTTATCCAAAGGTGCAACACCGGCTTCAAAAACACAATTCCCTTTAGGTACATCCAGCTCATATTCAACGGCAACATTACGTTTTTCTAGTAGCGCTTTGTGAATTGTTTCAACAATAAAATCAGCCTTTTCCTCGGGCATAATTTGATGAACATTTTTTCCAACAATATCTTTTGAACCGCCGGCTACGAGTGAGTCGTGAGATCCAAATACATCCAGATATTCGCCGTCCTTAGATAATATAAAAGCCATTTCAGGTATAGCATCTAAAACCGATAAAAGCGTTTTGTAACCCTCGTCAGAATTCCTGATCAATTTTCTTTTCAGGTCGTCCTGATGATCAGTCATCGCCCCTCCTCGTAGTTGAACAACGGTTTCGCGGAGAATCCCTTCAACAACGGTAACTTCAATTATAGACAATAAGAATCTTATTTTGAGATTTATAACTGAAGCTTCTCAAACTGGTAATCTCAATTACAAAATGTTATCAAATAAAGTAATGCTTGACTCCAGGGCCTGCTTAACCTTTCCTGTTCGTAACCACCAAGTTTTTTCAAAAAATCAAACTGTTTTACCCTTCGCAATCTGTTCGACTATTCTCAACTGAACTTTTTCTGTCAATTTAATGAAAAGATAAGCATTCTGCTCAAATCCGGCCGCTAAATTATCTGCGGAATCAGATGTCATTCCGAAAACCAGGAAACTTTTTTCTGCGGGCCAGTCGCCGCCAGGGCCCCCACCAAATCCACACAGGAAGTGATAATTATTTTTGCTCAGATACTGTTTTAAACGATCATTATTGTCACGATTCTCCTGCTCACTTAGAAGCATACTTCTTGGGTTGCTCGCTGTGATAAAAACCGCACAACGGCATTGGAAACGCTTCAGCAGAGCATCGAGATAATGTGAGGACTGACCAACTTTAATGACTATTTTCTGTCCGCTATCTTCGACCACATAGTGCGCATTTCGGTAAGCGTTAACTAGTTGTTGGTCCACGGGTGATCTCGTTAATTTTAGATAGAAAAAGAAATATCCGTCGCAAAAACAGCCTTTTAAAAAACACTGCTCGCTACTATGTGTGTGCTGCTTTAGTATAACCCATTGCAATCATCGCTTTACTAGACATTAGTCGATAGAATACACTGCGTACAATAACAATAAATTCAAAGTCAGTTTCGGACTCAGTTGAGCATGTGATTTGAATAACAAAAGTGGAGTCAGCAGGAGAGGAAAATGAATCAGGTAAGTGCCGAGCCAAGCCTCAAGCGGACAAACGAATTTCTTGGGCATCCTAAAGGGCTTTACGTTTGCTTCTTCACCGAACTGTGGGAACGCTTTTCCTTTTATGGGATGAAAGCCCTGTTGTTTCTCTACCTTATAAAGTATCACCTATTTACCGACGAACACGGTTACAACCTGCTTGGCGCTTACGGTGCATTAGTCTATGCATTACCCATTGTTGGCGGGATCTTAGCTGATCGATATCTAGGTATGCGTAAGTCAGTTATTTTCGGGGCAATACTTCTTGTTCTCGGACATATCGGCATGGCTTACGAGGGACACAAAGCCTCGCTGGTGAACGGTGAGTTAGTGAGAGATGAAGTTGCACTACAGTTTTTTTACCTGTCACTCGCGCTGATTATCATGGGCGTCGGTTTTTTAAAGCCCAATATTTCGACTATCGTCGGCAAGCTATACAAAGAGAATGACCCGAGACGGGATTCCGGCTTTACGCTTTTCTATATGGGGATTAACGTCGGTGCTTTTATTGCTCCGTTAATTTGCGCCTACCTTGGCGAAACTTATGGGTGGAAGTATGGATTTGGATTAGCCGGCATTGGAATGTTTGCGGGACTTATCGTTTTTATTAGCGGGCAAAAATACTTATATGGCCACGCTGAAGCCAAAAACCCAGAGTTATTGAAACAAAAAATCGCAGGAATTCCTCGTGAATACTGGATTTATTTTGGCTCGCTGGTTGGGTTGTTAGTAGTATGGCTACTAGTTCAAACCCATTCTCTTACTATCGCTTTTATCGGCTGGTTACCAGCAGTATCTCCAGTTGTCTGGTTTCTTCATAGTATTGCAATTGTCGCAGGAATTAGTATTACCTGGTATATGGTAAAATACTGCAACAAAGCGGAACGCCAACAGATGATTGCTCTTTTTATTTTTATCATCGGAGGATTATTATTTTTCTCGCTTTACGAACAAACCTATTCTTCCTGGCTTGCGTTTTCTGATCGAGTGATGGACAGAACGACCTTTGGGTTTGAGTGGACAGCAGGACAACTCACTTCAACCGGCGCAATGTTCATTATTTTATTAAGTCCATTTTTCGCGTGGTTATGGCCTGCACTAGCCAGGAAAAACCTTAATCCGAGCACCCCACTTAAATTCGCAATTGGGCTCGCTTTCGCAGGACTGGCATTTGCGGTTTTAGCCTGGGGCACCATGTCACCCAATGAAGCAGGATTAGTCAGCGTATGGTATTTAATCGGTGCCTATTTTGTTTTGGAGTTAGGGGAATTATCACTTTCTCCAATTGGCCTATCTGCAGTGACCAAATTATCGGTTAAGAAAATTGTTAGCTTAATGATGGGGGCCTGGTTTTTAGGAACATCTTATTCAGAAATTGTAGCGGCAGAACTCAGCAAACTTTCCGCCATTGAAACACATGGTGGAAAAATAACGGACGTCGGAGAAGCGCTTGGTAAATACCAGGATTTATTTATTCTATCTGCCAAGATTGGGTTAGCCACTGCTTTAGTATATTTCTTGCTGACGCCATTTATCAAAAAGCTGATGCACGGAATCGACTAATGTTCTTTTAACGATAACTGGTTATGGCTTCCCTGCAGATCTCACTAAGAAGCTAAAATTATCTCACCAAAATTTTAGCAGTGAATTCACTCGCTCTAAACTGGCGACCCCAGTATATAAGGGCGAATTGGCAGATCGCTAATATTTGACTAAGCTTATTGAAAACCCATGATTCAGCAAGGTATGCCGTTGTTTGTTCGAATTTTTAGTTTTCCATTATTATTTCTGTTAACTACCTTAAGCATAAAGGTGGCCGCAACCAGTATTTCCACTGCATCAATTTCGGCGGAGGCTCATTCAAAAAAATGTCAATTAAACTACGGCTGGACTGAATGGAAACCGCTCCAATATCTCGATAAACGTGGAAAAATCATAGGGTTACAAATTGATCTGGTTGAAGCTATTGCCGAAAGTTTAAATTGTGACATAAACTTCATCAAAGGTCGTTGGAATGACAACCTTGAAAAAATTCGTACTGGAGAAGTCGACTTTACCGCTAACGCGACACCTAGCGAAAAAAGGAAACAGTTCGCCCACTTTTCTAACCCTTATCGCCAGGATTCCTTCGCCGTATTTGTGCGAATGGAGGACGTTGAAAAGTATAATGCCGGAACAATTAACGCGTTAAAATTAATTGATTTTAAATTAGGGTTGGCCAAACAGTATCTCTATGGTGAAGAAGTAGAAGCCTGGCAATCGGATAATCAATATAATTATTTACTCACCTATTCTGCAGTTGCTGAAGACAATTTTTCGAAATTAATCAAAGGGGAAATTGACGGTTTTCTAGAAGATCCTTTTGTGATTTCTTATAAATTACGCAGTAAGGATCTCACTAAAAAAGTTGTACCGCTTCCAATTAGAACAACTGGCAGAGAAGTTTGCTTTATCTTTAGTAAAAAAACAGTGAGTAAAAACTTTGTTAGTCAATTTAATCGCGCGTTAACAAAAATTAAGAACAATCCAAAATATCAGTCTATCTGGTTAGATTCTAGTTTTAATAAATAAAAAGTACATTGGCAATTGCTTCTTTCAATTGTACGCGCCGTTAGTTAAACTTATTTTAATTTTTCTGAATTATCTTGCAAACTTAGCTTGTTCGATAATAAATAAAACGGCACACCTAAACTTATCACCAACAGACTCACGATGGCTTCTTGTGGTCTCTCTTTCAAAATATAAAATAATGTCCAGCCGATTAGCACTAAAAAAATAATTGGCGGTAACGGATATAGCCAAGTCTTGTAAGGCCGTTTTAAATCTGGTTGCTTTTGCCTGAGAATAAAAATGCCCAAAACGGCAAAGAAATTATTAAGTGCCAACGCAAATCCTGAAAAAACCAGGATCGATTCAAATGTTGAGGTAACAACAAAAATAACCGCCAACGCAGATTGGAAATAGATCGCGCGTCGCGGTATGCCATGACGATTAACCACAGCTAAGGATTTGAACACAGAAAAATCCTCGCCGATCACTTGCAACACTCTCGGCCCAGCCATCGTCATGGCGCTGACTGTTGAAATCAACAGTAATGACATTACCACTCCCGTTAATGCCGCACCAGTTTCTCCAAAAATAGACTGGGCGACCACGTATCCAATTTCTACTTTACCGACCATTTCTTCCATCGGCGTTGAGTACAGAAAAACGAAATTGAGTGCTACATATGAGCACATTACTAACAAGGTACCGGACAATAAAATTTTCGGCAGACTCTGCTGCGGTCGTTCCAGCTCGCTACTAAGATAAGTGGCGGCATTCCACCCATTGTATGCATAACTCACATAAATCAGAGAAACTGCAAAGGCGCCGCTTAGTACCGCATTCAGATCTGACGATTGGGGCAAAAAATTCACTGGTTGGGGCGTTTCAACCAGGGCTATTGCGGCAACACAAAATACACCGATTAATAACAATTTAATCAGGGTGAATAACCACTGCAACCCACCGCTATTTTTTCGATTGCTCCCATGAACAATAGCCAAAACGATAATCAGCAATACCGCTAATCCGTTTTTTGACAGCTGCGAAAAAATTGAAGATAGATAAGCACCAAATGTTATTGCCGCCAATGCAACCGGTGCTGCGAACCCAATCGTTGATGAAATCCAGCCGGAAATGAAACCGGCAACCGGATGATAGCAACGCGTAAGAAAATTGTACTCTCCGCCACTTCTTGGCAGCGCTGCACCGAGCTCTGCGTAGGTTAATGCGCCGCAAAGTGCAGTAACACCGCCGACAACCCACAACATCAATAGTGCAAATCCAGATTGAATATCAATTAATTGAAAACCGAGGCTGGTAAATACGCCAGTACCAATCATATTGGCAACAACAACTGCGATCGCCGTTTTACTGTCAAATTTACTCAGGCTGCTTTTCATCTTGCTATTGGTAATGTTAGCATCTGAAGTTGTCGGTGACTTGATAGCGGTAATTGTTCAGTTCCTTTTAGTGTATTGGTTAGAACAAGCATTCATATCGCAGCATGCATTAAGAGCTGAAACCTATTTAACAACACATCATAGAATAATGATAGATCGGTTAAGAAAAACATACCTTCTATTTTTGAAACCAAAATTCCAGTCTTTCAGAACACTCAATTCGCGTTACAGAATATTGTCTGCTATAAAATCAACAAAATAAAACCCGCCGAGGACAATGATGACCAGCACAAATAAGAGAAAAGCTAATCATAATGCAATCCAACTTTCGCGTCGCTTTATATGGTTAATTGGTTTGTTTTTCGTCAACCAGATTTATGCCGCAACACCCAAACCCTGCACAACCGATGAATATCGCCAATTTGATTTTTGGATTGGAGAGTGGGAGGTTAAAAATGCGAGTGGAAAAACAGTAGGACATAATAAAATATTTCCCGTTATGAATGGTTGTGCCCTTTCTGAAAACTGGACAAGCGCCAGAGGAAACAGTGGTGTAAGCTACAATTTTTATGATCAGGCGGAAAAAAAATGGCACCAAACCTGGGTTGATCAAAATGGCGGCGTTCTCTATCTGGACGGCTCGCTGGACAATAACAAAATGGTATTAAAAGGATATCGTCCTGACAAAGAAGGGAAACAGGTACTGCATAAAATTTCCTGGACGCCTATGAAAGATGGTCGAGTAAAACAACATTGGCAATCGTCAACCGATGAAGGTAAAGCCTGGACAGAGGTTTTTGTCGGTTTTTATAGCAAAAAATAAAAAGTGTAAGGAAACAGCTTGAAGGAATATGACAACTGAAAAGATGGTAGCTTATTGTCCAAATTGGTCATAAATTAAGATCCCCTCTCCTAGAAGGAGAGGGCCAGGGAGAGGTTGAAAGCTTTGAAGTTTAAGAAAACTCTAAACCCAAATAAAAACCCCAGTCAATCATAAAAGCCGTTGCTCTGTAATACTTGCTCAATAAGCTGTAACGCCTCCAGCGCGCCGCACCTCAAACTGATACCCTGACAATTGCCAATTTGCTCGTCTCTAGGGTTAATTCTGACTAACAATCCCCGCTGTTTTTCACAAAAGTACCTGACAGTGGGAATTGCAGTACCCGCACCACATTCGATAACCACCGGATTCTGCATCAGTGATATGTTTTTGCGCAACATCGCCGCCTGCCGATCACTACGTTGGCTATTCCAGCCAAAATCACCAAACATTAATATATTGGGCCTTGCAATCTCACCACAATATTCACAAACGGGAAGCTGACCAATAGCCTGGCAACGGATGTCGTCTGTCTCAATGAGCATCTTATTTGCCGACCAAATATCGTCACAGCAAGGTCGTGAACACTGCCAATAGTTAATTGAGCCATGACATTCGTACACGCGGTCCTTCGCAAATCCAGCAGATTGAAAGTGCCCATCAACATTACTGGTAAAAACCTGGTATTGATTCGCCAGTTTTTCGCCAATTCGTTTTAAGATTTGATAGCCATCATGGCTCGCGGTTTTTCGATAAAGATTAAAACGGTGTCCATAAAACCCCCAGGCTAGTCTTGGTCTGCTCCGAAAAGCCTCAGGATTAGCAATTTCGGTAAAATCCATAACAGCCTCAGCTAACGCGGGATAGGCCCGCCAAAAACCTTGCTGGCCGCGAAAATCAGGTAAACCAGAATCAACTCCCATACCAGCTCCAGCACCGATGATCAGCCCATCAGCCTTCTCTATTGCAGAAGTGATTAATGCTAGAGCCTCAGGGTCGATGGTGCTCATGGATTTTCACAAAAATTGCATTGGGTGATTAGCTCGGTTACTGGACCGGGATTGATTCTAAATGGTGGGCGAGCTCTTCTTCAAACCCGAACTGGGACATACCTTTAATTTTCATGGGATATAGAATGCCTTGAAGATGATCGCATTCATGTTGTACGACGGTCGCATGAAACCCTTCGGCTTCTCTAACTATCGGTGCCCCATTTTGGTCAAATCCAGAGTACTCTATATGGGAAGGGCGAGAAACAAGACCCCGCATGCCAGGAATGCTCAAACAACCTTCCCAATAACTCGATTCGCTATCAGACAGTATTTTTATGGTCGGGTTAATCAACACAGTAAATGGAACAGCTTCAGCATCTGGATAACGCGGATTTTCTCCACCGCCAAAAATCACTACCTGCTGCAAAAAACCAATCTGTGGAGCCGCAAGCCCAGCTCCATTAACTGAATTCATGGTATCGACCATATCTTCAACTAATGCTTGCAGAAAAGGTGAGCCAAACTCGGTAACAGGTTGACTGGACTGCAGTAAACGAGGATCTCCCATTCGTAATATTTGGCGAATCGCCATAATAAACTCCTAACGAATTGACTGGTTATGGACTATGAAAAATTGAGCGTGTTTAGAAATTCTACTTACAACAAATCCATTTTGGCGAATCACCGAACTGACTGAAAACTAATCATTAAGTTAACATATCGTACAATAATAGCACAATTGGACAGTAAAAATTTTTATTAGACCATCGACTTTTGCATAAGATAAGCTTACTTGCAACAGGTCAGAACTGTAACAAAACACAATTGAACTGTTAATAGCGCATCACTTTCTGGTAAAGTTAATCTCATGTTCAATAATGCTATATATTTATGACAGACAATAAGATTTATGATGAACAATATACTTAGATATCTCATAACTTTAATATTTGGAATGGTTATTGGTTACTCGTTATTTTCGTTGACTAATTCTGATACAACGCCGCCGGAAATTGAGGTTGACACGACTAATGATACCTATTCAAATCTTAGAGATAACTCTGCCGTTGGTTCAGAAAAAACAGCTGACTCAAAAAGACTCGATGATTCCTCTTCGAATAATGAACAACGCCAAATCGCTGACAATGACAATCAAGATAAAGATGCCATTCAATACTTAACTCTGCTAACCCGAGAGCAACAATCAAAAATTGAGCAATTACAGCAGCAGCTAAACGCACTAAATCCGTTGTCAAAAAACGAAACAGAAAACCCTCCAAAAGAACTGCAAACACTTTCCATGGATGACTTTCAAAATAAGATGAAAGATCAGTTTGTTGAACAGTTTAGAGGTTACGCGATTGAACTTTCCGACGAACAACTGGATAGTGTTAAAAAGACATTTGAAACCAGTTCAGAAAAAGCAAACTGGAATGCTGAGTATGAAAATAGAATTACGGATTACATTCAGGAGGCCGACTCTAACGGACTTCATTTTATTGATGAGCTAACTTGTAATCAAAATATGTGTCGGCTCAAAGTTCAATCGAACGAACCGAAAAACTGGCAGCAAATTTATTCTTCGATGACCCAGCAAAAGTGGTATAACACCATGACATTGATCGAAAAAACAGACGAGCCAGGACAATTTATTTACTATATTCCTAAACCTCAAGATATTTAATTAATTTGACTAACTAGCAGCGGACACGACTAATGATTTTTACCTTAATCATGCAGGGCCAGTTCGAACAAGCAGTCCTTTTAATTATTGTCATTGTTATATCTTTATCATTTCATGAATTTGGCCATGCATGGACAGCGAACAAGTTCGGCGATAACACCGCGGAAAGGCAAGGAAGATTAACTTTAAACCCTGTAGCCCATATTGATCCTATGGGTTTGTTATTGGTGGCAATGGTTGGATTTGGTTATGCTAAACCGGTACCGACTGATCCGAGAAACTTCAATTCACCTAAGGCTTCGCTCTGGATCAGCGCGGCAGGGCCCGGCATGAATTTATTGCTTGCTTTTCTTTCTATCAATCTGCTGGTGGCTACGCAAGTTTTTCAAATCGATTTACTCAACGGCATGGGACCATTCATTTTCTTGCAGTATATGGTCTTTATCAATTTGTTACTGATGCTATTTAATTTACTGCCCATTGGGCCGCTTGACGGCCACTATATCCTTCCCTATTTCCTATCAAGGGATAATGCGTATAAGTATGTACGCTGGAATGATCAATACGGCGCTTTTATTTTACTGAGTTTGGTGGTGTTAAGCTTTTTGGGTGTTCCGATTTTTTCTTTTCTGAGTCAACTTGCCATGAGTATTGCCCAATACCTGGTAATATTTTGACCTCACGCCATGTCGTTAACACGTCATTAAAAGTAACCGTTTGAACTAAAAATCATTGTTAAAAGAAAATTTCTGTAACTCTTTTTTCAAAATTTTATGATAGTAAGGAATAGCAACCCAGGTATAAATCACTAAACCTAGCCACGCGTAGGATATCGCAGAGGAAACTCCCTGATGACCTAAATCAAAAACGACCTGCGCCAACAAGTTAAAAAATAAATAACCGGATATCAATACAAGGCTCGCCTTCATATCACCCAATGTTGCAACCCAGCTATTAAACCGCCACCAGGCACCGATAAAAATATTTTGCCTCGATTTAATATTTCCTAAAAGCGACAATGCTCTGTTTGAATCTGGTGTTTGCAGTATCACAAATCGCACATGATACATCGCCTCTTCAATGTTGCCGCGTTTCAATTGAACTTCCCCCATAAGTAGATTGGCATCACTACTACCAGGATCATTTTTCAATGCGTCTTCGGCATAGCAGTAGGCTTTTTTAACATCACCAGTCGCTAAATAAAATTCGCCGTAAGCACAAATTACTTCAACATTATCAGGAGCTAACGATGCCGCCTGGTGAATGCAGTTCAACGCATTTTTGTTATCATTTTTCAGTAAATAGATTTCACTTTTTAACAAAATAGCGTCAATCTCTTCCGGATCTAATGCAAGTGCTTCGTCACAAAATTCGATCACTTGATTGATTTTATTTTTTAGTAAACTTATCTGTGCGTAAACCACATAAAGATAGGCATAATTCGGCTCTAAACTAAGTGCAATCTTAAGTTCATATTCCGCCGCGTAGACGCGCTTTTTAGATACTAGACAAGAAGCTAACAAACCATGGCAAATTGCCGAATCAGGCTCTGAAGACAATAACTTTTTTAATAAGTCGATTGCTTGATCGGTTTGGCCACGATCCATGTAAGACCTGACCAGGTCAAGCTCATAGTCATTATTCATCTTGTTCTCGAATATACTCGTAAATTGAATAGGACGCAGATTGCATGAAAACAACGACGTACAAAGTACTAAAAAATATCGCCTGCAGGAAAATTCTAAGGTATGGCAATGTTGAATCTGGGTCATCGAATAAACTGCTGACCGATATAAATGCGGTGCCATAAAGCGTGGCAAAAAAAACCGCAGCCCCAATGATAATCGCTAGTATTTCCTTTTTTAAACTATGACTACCCAGCAGAACACCGTTAATGATTATCCAGATCATGGGCATCCAAAACCGCCCCATTAAAGGAGGATTCCAAAACAGTGGCGTTAGTATAGAAACAAACAATATTATCAAGGGGTTGAAAATCAGTGCATTAGTTCCCCTAACCTTAGGTTCGTCAACAATCTGATAGCTGGACATATCATTCGCCATATTGGTTACTTGCCGTGTTTATTCAGGAAATTCAGCACATCATTGTAACGACCGCCATCGTTGGCATACCGAGCATAATTTCTTGCAGTTGTCAGCCACTCAGTGGTTGTCGGGTTGCATTCCGACAAAGCACTTTTAAAGTGTTCAAAACCAATATCAACATCAGCTCCGGTTTCAATTGACTCGTCAATTGCTTCATCTGAGGCCATTTCTACCAGATTGAACAGATCGGCTCCGGAAAATCCGCCGGTTTTGGCTGCCATAGATTGATAATCAATGCCGCCCTTTGCCGGTCGTTCAGCCATATGATGTTCAAGTATTCCTTGCCTGGCGACTCTATCTGGCGGTGGAACAAAAAACATTCGATCAAATCTGCCTGGTCTTAAAAAAGCCGAATCAATCGCCCACGGAACATTGGTAGAAGCCAGTACCAGAACGCCTTCATTATTTTGTGAGAACCCGTCTAACTCCGATAAAAACTGACTAACAATGTTACTGGTGGAACTGTTTCGAGTGTGTTCTCGCTTACCAGCCAATGCTTCCAACTCATCAAAAAATAAAACGCTTGGAGACTCAGATCTCGCTTTCTCAAATATGGCATGTAATTTTTGTTCAGACTCACCGATGTACATATCCAGTACGTCTGATATTTCTATGTTATAGAAAGCAGCACTACACTCACCGGCAGTCGCCCGTGCCAACAAAGTTTTACCGCACCCGGGCGGGCCATAAAGTAAAACCCCACCGCCAACTTTTTTCTTAAAACGCTGAAAAAGCGATGGCTTTTGAAACGGCAAAATAATTTTTTTGTTGATTTGCTTTTTGATCGCCTCCAAACCGACAACGTCTTTGAAGGTAGTTACTGAATCTTGATAACGCCTCAAATCAGTCACGTTGCTCTGCTCAACTTTCTCTACCACACGTAACTTTGGCTTCTCACTTTTGTTCTCGTTTAGGTTAAAAGTCTGCTCCAGTTCTTTGTCTTCAAGTTCCGGTGACTTCTTCACGAGTTCCGTATAAATTTGCTTGGCCTCATCTTCTTTGTTCAATGCAACCAGGCAGGCGATCAACAACTTCGCCTGTTCGGGTTGATTCCTGTCAAAAAGATTTTCTGCCAACATGAATTCTTTGGCCGCCATAAGCTTTTCACCAATGCTCAATGCATCTTGATTGTCGAGCGGCCTGGGTAATGAGTCGAGATAAAGACGAACTCTGTCAACTTCGTTTTTTTCAATCAATGCAATGATGAGTATTTTTGCGAGCTCCGCCGATGGCGCTTGTTGATAGGCGGCTTCCAGACTGTTCAGCGTGTCATTATCCACAGTTATATTTTTCCTTGTTTTTTTAACCTATTTCCGGGTCGATAGCGGGAATGATTTTTAATTGAAAATTGTGCGCCGCTTATTCTCTGGCCAAATACTGTCTTTCAAATACAGTCTTTCAAATGCAGTCTTTATTGCTAAGGTTGCTCAATCAATGGGGATTGTATTCTGGCGTGCAGAATGTAAGCGACCTAAGCGGTTTTAACCAGGCGACAAAATATAATCGGAATTCGGTGAAAATAAAAGGCTAATCGAGGTAATCCTGCCACAAAACTTGTAATTTCTCTTGTTCTTTTTCTTTCTTTTTTTGATACCAAAAACAAATAACTCCAATCCCGCCGATCCATAAGGTGCCAAACACAAGAAAACCCAGACTTGAGGCTTTCGGATCCTCAGGCAATAAAAAACGATTAGCAGTAAACCACAGCCAAAACCCCACCAACAGTAACCAGCAAAAGTTTTTACCGATTTTACCAATTACAACCCCTGCTTCTGTTCGCTTAAGGTAAAGCTGTAACACAGCTTTCGCGGACTCCCCTTGAAAGCGTAAAATCGGCAACCGAATTTTGAAGTCCAGGTAAACGCCATAGATCAGTAATATGCCCAGGAAATAGTACCAGCTGTAGAAAATCCAGCTTTTATCTTCTTTCATGACTATGAAATAGAGGAACGGAAAATAACTAAGTATAGCAACAACATCAAACGCTAAAATGGACCACATTCGCCAGGTGACCCAGTTGATTTTCTTTTTTATCTTCTGAATGTCTGGTTGGAAAGTCTGCCATTCCGATTGAAGCGCTTCCCAGTCTTTATCCGGCTCACTCATCGACCAGCCTCCGTTGACATTAACTCACTCAACTTATTCTTAGCTCGATTGAGCCGCACCCCGACATTACTCACACTCAATCCTAATATCTTCGAAATATCTTTATAACTAATTCCTTCTAAAGCAAGCGTAACCAGTTGTCGGTCGGCCAGTGAAAGCTCTCTTAAAGCCATCATTAATCGGTTCATTTTCTGATTTTTCGACATTTGCTCACTGGGACACTTTTCCCCGGCGAATTCATAGTTACCAATATCAACTGAATTTGGCTCTTTAACATGCTTGGCAACATGGGATACCGCTCTTTTATGAGCGATACTTAGTACATAGGTTTTTATATTTGATTGATTTTCAAATTTGGCAAGGGCTTTCCACAGGGCGACTGATATTTCCTGATATAACTCTTCCTGAAGAGATGGTTTCATTTCATAACTACTGACAACCCTGGAAATCATACTATGATGATTATTCAAGGTCTCTTCAAAAAACTGGTCGTAAGCTAAGCGTTCACTTCGCGACATGGGAACTAGCTCTGCGGTCGCGATTCTTACCTGTGGTTGTGTCAGAGAAATTGCCAATGGAATTTTTTTTCATTGTAGTAATCGTATTGAATTAGTCTAACTTTTAAATTATTTATTACATCATTGGCTAATGAAATTTTGACTGCAGTGGTGATGGCCTACAAAGGTCAACAACTTCTAATCCCCAATCTTCTCGAACCTGAACAATTTTCGACCATTAACTTCAATCTGTTCGCTAAACATATCAAAGGGCCTTACCCAAAGCGCTGGTTCACCGTATAGCGGGCGATACAATACCATCAGTTCTTCCGTTTCACTATGGTACACAGTATCAATGACCTCATACTCGGGCCCTTTATAGTGGCGATACTTGCCAGGTGCTATTGTTCTATTATCCAATTCGCTCATTACTTTCGCTACTCTTTCTCTTCCCAGGCTCGATGTTGTTCGTAAGCTTCTAGTCGTTGTTGAAAATCTAATAGTCTATCTTCATCGACATCCTCCGGAAGCAATGAAATAGCCTCACTCTGAAGTGTAATTGCTTGATTAAATTCACCGGCCAATGCGTAAGCCGCAGCTCTTGTATCTAAAAATATCGATTGGGTTTCATTGGTTTGTTCAAGCTTATCAGCCCAGAACATCGCTTTTTTAGCATTGCGATAGGCCTTATGAGTGGTTGTCGCATGTAACCAGGCCAGATTATTAATGCTCATGGTGTGCCGTTTGGTCGCGGCTTTTTTGAACCATGAAATCGCTGACCCCAGATCTTTTGGTCGACCCTGACCATTATAAAACATCATACCAAGCGCAAATTCTGCTTTGGTATCATGGAATTTAGCGGCTTTAACCAACCATTGATAAGCCTTATCGAAATCTTGCTCAACGCCGTCAGCTGCAACATAGGATTCACCGACAAAAGTCTGGGCTTCAGGCCAGCCGGACTCTGCGGCTTTTAAGAACCACTCAAATGCCTGTTCAGCGGTGCGGTTTTGCTCAGCCAGATCGTAATAATAAATATGAGCTAACAACCATTGAGCTCGCGGGATACCCTGCTCTGCTGCGGTCAAGCATGTTTTGGAAGCCACCCGATAACTCTCTGCACGATAATGACTCACACAATCGGTCAGTAGCGCTTGTTCCACTTTTCTCTCATCTTCACAACCAGCAAGAAGAATAACCAAAACTACAAAAAGCCAAAACCTTACGCTTACCATCGTTGATACCACTGATCTGTTTTTGAATTAACCGAAATAAACTGGCTTAGACCTGCTTATCCTTTTACCTAACCCATATCGACGCTATAAGTCACTTATCGAGCACTTTAAAGTGAGCTCTAGCCAACAAAGCTAACCTCAGTTTGGGGTGGCTGTCCTTAATCAAACCAAAGATTAACTAGCTTTATCTATTATCGTCAAATGACAGTTATCTCTCCAGCGAAATAAAGAGGAAATTGATTTAAAAACGACAATCTTTAGAAAACGGTCTTGCTAAACGAGCCCGATTTTACCGATTATCAGTTTGTAACAGGCTGAAGCTATCAGTTTTACACATTTCTCAGATTAGGCAAAGGTCCGCTTTTCATAGCAATAACCTCTAAATAAGCGCTTTTATATTCCCAAAACAGTCTAAAACCGTGCAAGGATCGCATAATTGGGTATCTATTTAACAAATTTCTTTTTAGTGTTACCAATTTTATTTATACTCAAACCTGTTTTAGCGGGAAAAGGAAGTTCTAAATTGGCACTAGAAATTACCCCACAAGACCGAGCCTACATTTGGCGAGTAGTCGACCATGCTGTCGAGAAAGCCGGCTCCCACGCAAAATTGTTCGCAAATCGACTAGAGTTCTTTGAAGAGTCAGGCCGCATTAAGTTCCATTGGCCGGTTTGGATGCATGCAATCAAAGGCTACCTTAACTATCAATATGGCGAGAAAAAAACCGACGCAATGTTATTGTCCATATTGAGAGAAATTATGGCAGAGCCTAACTACACTGCATACCTCAAACAATCACAAAAAGGCCCGGTTAAATTTGATAAAAAAGTAGGTTAATACGCTTTTTCAAATTGGCGAAACAATGGACTCTGGACTTTGCTACTAAATAAAAGATCGGCATATATGCCGACCTTCGTTATTCACTCATTAAGTGCTTAAACTAACCCGCACTTGTAAAAGCTGACCTGAGCAAGCCATCAATTCTCATTCAGATTTCTTTCAAACAATTGATAAATTCGCGTATATTCATCTAACCAGCTTGAAGGTTGTCTGAAACTATGAGGCTCAACCGGATAAATAGCGGTCTCAAAATAGGGTGTTTTTTCCAACTCAATTAAGCGCTGCACCAATCGAACCGTGTCTTTAAAAAAGACATTATCGTCTACCATTCCATGTGCTATCAAAAGTGGTTTATTAAGTCCTTCAGCAAATTCGATCGGCGAGCTTTTCTCATAAGCGTCGGGATCAGTGCGTGGTGTATTGAGAATATTTGAGGTGTAACCGTGGTTGTAATGAGCCCAATCAGTAACAGGTCTTAAGGCTGCACCGGCGGCAAATACTTCCGGCGATTTAAATAAAGCCATAAAGGTCATAAAACCGCCATAAGAACCACCATAAATACCGATTCTTTGTGGGTCAACATTCGCATTATCGACCAACCATTTTGCGCCGTCAGTGAGATCTTCTAATTCAGGCGTTCCCATCTGCCGATAGATTGCGGTACGCCAATCTCGCCCATACCCTTTAGATGCGCGGTAGTCCATATCAAGAACGACATAGCCTCGCTCTGTTAGCATGTTATGGAACATATATTCTCTAAAGTAACCAGACCACCCTTGATGAGAATTTTGCAAGTAACCCGCGCCATGGACAAAAATAACAGCCGGCTTTTTATTATTGGCACCGACTTTTTCATTATTTTTCGCTTGATAAAAACGAGAGTAGATTGACCGTTTAATATGAGAAGAAGGCACTTCAACAATCTCTGGTTTTTGCCACTCAACAGCTTTAAAAGCAGCACTGGCAGTATCAGTGATTTTTTCAGCCGGTTGCTCGGAATCAAGCGCTTTTAAATAGAGTTCAGGTAACCTGGTGGTGGTTGAGTGCCGGATTAAAAGCTTGGTTTCATCTGGTGATAACACATAATCATTAACGCCTCCCAAATCAGTCAACGCCTGTAATTTACCTTTCAGCGAAACTTTATAAATTTCATAAATGCCAGGATGTTTTTTGTTGGCCTTAAAGTAAAGCGCTTGACCGTCTTTAGAAACAGTCACATTGCTCACTTCATACTCACCCTCGGTCAGTTGTCTTGCGCGACGCTTTCCCTTCTTAATATATAAGTGAGCATAACCATCTTCCTCTGACACGTAATAAAGAGTTTGATTATCTGGTAACCAACCGAACTCATTAAACGTCCAATCGTTAATCCACGCATCGTCAGACATCCAGTGCAGGGTCTTCAGTTTTCTTTTATTCACATCAAGGCCCACAATCCAGCGATCTTTATTATCATAAGAATAAAGTAACAGCGCGACATTATTACTATTATCGCTCCACTCTACACCACGATTTGCTGTCCAGTTATGCGCATAAATGGCTCTAGGCTCCTGAAGTTCCTTGTATTTGTAACCGATTTTTTTTGCTGCATCTTTCTTGAGATCGGCCAATGGGTCATCATTAATCCCAGGCAAGTTATCGGTGTCTATCGGGTATTTTTGCTGATTTTTCAGATCAATCAGATAAAAAGTTTCGTTAGTCGGTTTTGAAGTACCAACCAACGGCCGCACATTTCTGTTGTTAACATAGCCGTCCGCAGTGACAAATTCAGGCATATTATCGGCTTTCCCTGACTTGCTTTTCTTGATCGTTCCTAAAATTAACCAATTTGCGTCGGGTGACAATCTGAAAGTGTTAATATCAATTCCTTCTCCCAGATACCAGGTTTTACTCTGACTGATTTTGTTCTGTTTGCGGCGTTCAGCCTGAAAATCCTTTTCCTTCTCTGTTTTTTCAATGTAGCTGAGCAAGCGAGGCTGGCTTTGTTCTAAATAACTTTTTGAGGCTTTCTGTTCGGGATCAGATGTAGTTTTAAAATCTGCGATTTGCCGGGCGAGTCCAGAACTCATCTCATACAAAAAGATTTTCCGGCCTTCGAAATAACTAATGACTTCATCACTGACAAAACGTGGGTTAGATTGCCGCGCATCATCAGACGAAAACCGAGTGATTTTTCCTGACGAAAACTCGATTAAAAATAAATCGCCCTGGTAAGCAAATACTCCATTGGTGCCAGACTGATTTTTTTCAGCCTGCTGACTCGCTAGATAAAGCGCTTCATCATCAGCTAAGGCGACCACTTTTTTATCTTCAAGCTGAACCTTAAACTGGTTCTGATGGCTATGTCCCTGAGCTTTTTGAGAATAGAAGACGGCTGTTCCATCGAGTGACCAACGCGGATTGCTCGGAGCATTACCCATCCAGTCCGGATCAGCCATGATCTTTTTTAAACTCAAGACTTTTGAATTATTGGTTGTGTCAGCTGCAGTCTCAGCCAAAACAGGAGAGGCGGCGAAAAGCAGTGAAACACATAGGGTTGATTTTGATAACCACATAGTAGGAGTCCCAGAAGATTTCATATAGTTTTGTTAGTTTTCATGAAGTTAGGCGAAAGAAAATAATCCCAAAGAATAACACTATTCCCCCCAAGGGTGTAGTTCAGGCCAGAGAAATTAGCCAATGAATGGGCTTTTAAAGGTTAGTAAATGTTAATTTTCGCAGATTTCGAATATCAGCTAGCCGCCCTGCTAGAAATGGTAAGCACAATCTACCGTACAAACCGCATAAATCAAGCAATTACAAACCACCATAGCTTGTTGCCAGATAATGAATTGATTATAGTAGTTGCTTTCATCACTTTGTGCATAATTACGTGAAATCAGTCGTTAACAAAACCTGTCGACCTTTTTCAATTATCAAAGACCAACCAGACGCTAGCCATTGAGGAGATATTTGTGTCGGACAATTTGTATCAACCGCCAAATTCTGAAAATCCGGGAACACCGCCACCGCCACCTTCGAATTCCGAATTTCGAAGAGTTCAGGCAGCAAATGGTGTTTCCTGGTTAACCAATGCATTAACACTATTTAAAAATAATCCCGGTGCCTGGATTAGCTGCATGTTAGTCATGATAGTGATTTTATTTATCATGTTACTGATTCCCATTGTTCAACTGCTAGGTGGCATTGCAGTATCAATCTTTACCGGCGGAATCATGTTTGGGTGCCAGCAGGTTAAATACGGCAAAGACTTTAGTATGAATCACTTGTTTGCTGGATTTGAAAAAAATATGAACGGACTAATAATTGTTGGCGCAATTTATCTTGGAGGAACCTTCGTTTGCTCCGCAGTTGCGTTTGGTATCGCCTCGTTATTAGGTTTCCAGCCCATGGAAATCGATCCCAACAGTATCACTGCTGGAAAGTTTGATGCCGAAGCTTATTTATCTTCACTGTTGCTGCCGCTGCTGATTATGTTGGGACTAATGGTTCCAGTCATTATGGCTTATTGGTTTGCGCCAGCACTTGTCATGCTACGAGGCGTTCCGCCAGTAGACGCAATGAAAAAAAGTTTTAAAGCATGTAGTGCCAATATGATTCCATTTCTGATCTACGGTCTGGTGGCATTTATCGCGCTGATTATTGTGTCGATATTAACGGGGTTAGTTTCATTGATTATTCCGGTTGGTGCTCTTTCAGTTCTGATAAGTATTGTTACTAATCTGATTATTTTTAGCATCTTAATGGCTTCAATTTTCACGTCTTTTGAAGATATATTTCCGGATGAGACTCCATCGTTCCCTCATGAAAGTGATGATGATTCTTCGAGTTTAGTGGCCTAGAAATACCGATGATCTTAAACCCGTTAACTAAAAGCCGAGCTCAACCTGGTATTTTCATCGGTTTTATCATTGTCTTTTATTTATGTTTAAGATCACTTCAACCGGTTAGTGCAGCGCAGCTAGTCGACACCATTCCAACAAACCTTGAACATAACTGGACGGTTTGTTGGCATTTTGCATCAAGAAAATCCAGCTGTGAAAACCAGAGCTTACCGTTAAAATATCAATCGCAAAGTCATGCAGTAAAGTACCAGACATTTAGTAAGGACTTTATTCTCAGCAGCGACTTAAAAAACAAGACGATTGGCATCTGGCTTCAACATGTAGATGACGTTGATGAAGTTTACGTTAATAATCACCTCATCGGCAAAACGGGTCAATTCCTCCCTTCATTCGATAGCGGTTTTCGCTATCCAAGATTGTATCTAATCCGTGGAGATCTGCTTCACTTTAACCGATTTAACCATATTGAGATCAAAACCTTTAGCTCAAAAAACCTACCCGGAATTCAATTTCACCCACCAGTTATTGGTGACTATCTCAGTATTCAGCATAAGCTCCAGGAAAATAATTTTGGTTACGTTGTCGCAGCTACCATATTGCTTGTACTGACGGTCTTTCAAATTTTTTACTTTGTTGTTGTTAAAGGCAACTATGAAACCGTTTATTTTGCAATGTTTCTCGGTAGTTTCGCATTTGTCTCCTTAACCCGTTCATTGTTGCCACTTGACCTCGGGCTCGACCTGAGCGCAATATTTAAGCTCGAAACATTTATGCTAAATTTTTCCATCACTTCACTGGCGCTATTTATTTTTAATTTTTTCGAATTAGAAATCAGACGAATCTACTCAGCAGGGCTTTTCGCTTTAGGTATATCCGGTGTCGCCATTGTGATCTGGCCAATTACTTTAAATATTCGGCAAATTGCAGAAATCAATTACTGGCTGCTGATTATCGTCACTTTTTTTGTTATCGGTAGCGCGCTAATTATCGCGTTACATAAACAACGAAAATACTCATTGGTTATTAGCGCTACTGGCGTGAGCGGGTGGCTGGTTCTCATTTACGACGCAACAATGCAGTCGGCTGGAATTTTCGAAATCGATCTTCAAATTCGACCACTAATTTTACCGATGGTAGCAGCACTGGTTGGAATTATCTTAGCGCTGACACTGACCCATAAATATTGGCACTTTTTTAAAGGCTCCACTTACGATCATTTAACCGGCACATTATTAAGGCCTGCATTTTTTCAGCGACTCTCCGAAGAAATGCAGCGAACTCAGCGCGGTGGTAATCAACTATTGGTGGCCGTCATTGATATTCAACAAGCCAGGAAAATTAGTATCAACTATGGTTACAGCATCGGCAACCATTTGCTGACAACGATTAGCAACTCTCTAACTCAGGTGCTACGACCTTTTGATTTAATTTGTCGATTCAGCGATGAACAATTTGGTGTCGCGGCCTCAATTTCTGGACGCCAGGACGCGGAGTCTTGTTTAAAAAGAGTTTACCAGGAGCTTATTAATATTCAGCAACCCATCAACCAGGATATTGAACTTTATGTTGATGCGAGAATCGGCGGCGTGATTTACGATTCCGATCAACATCTCTCGGTTTCGCATTTACTACAAGATGCAAACTACGCTTTATCAAAGGCAAAAAGTCAATCCAAGCACAACTATCTATTAATCAATAGCCCGGCAGCAACCGCGTAAAACCCAATCAGGTTTTCTGCTCACATCGCTCTTAAGTAACCAGGGTTCAGAATAAGTAACCTGAATTCGGGATAATTAACCTCAGCTCTTATTCCAAGCTGGGGTTAACTAATAATGATTTATTACAACTCATTCGGCAGCAGGACAGTGTGCGCTTCTCTTTTCATCGAACTCGATTGATTCTAAATCAGTTAGATCTCTCAATCTAAAAATAAGCGGGTTATTCACATCAGAAAAAAAGCGGTAACCTAGTACGGAATTCGCAAAAGCCACTTTATTAGAAGAAGCTCTGGCGTCAATATCCCGTACCATAACCATTTCGGGGTGCATTTTCTTTAAGGTATCAACAAGTGCGACATACTTATCACGGTCGCCTGGTCTGATATGAGGAGGATAAATATTGAACTCTTTTTCTAACTGAACCACTCTTAACCGCCCTCGTTCGCCGTCATCGGCAACCACACGAAAAGTCACAAATAGTTTAGTTTTAGAGTCGTTTTCAACTTCTCCAGTTAGCGATAAGGGAGTACAAATTGCTTTGACTCGACTCAATTGATCTAACACCACTTGATCAAACTTTTGTAATTGAATGATATAAGGTGCAAGTTGTTCTAAAGCACTTTTGTCAGTAATTAATTTTTCATTATATTCATAATAAAGATCATCAATCGACATTTCTTTAAGTTGCGTTTTTATGGCTCGAGTGGTTTTGTAATCGACCGTTACTTTTTTCCACTCCACTTGTAATGTGTCAACATCATCACCGATACAAATATTTTCAAGACACAAACGGTCTTCGGCTGTACTAAACGGGCTTAACAGCGTAGCGCTAATAGTCGCTAACAAAAACCATGTTTTCATTGAACAATGACCTCTTTTAATCTCTGAAGTTATTAAACTGCAACGGCCATTCTAATGATTCTTCCTTGATCAAACTGATGGCAGTTTGCAAGTCGTCTCTCTTTTTTCCAGTCACTCGAACTTTGTCACCTTGAATGCTGGCTTGTACTTTTAGCTTGGCATCTTTAATCATCTTTACGATTTTTTTCGCCAAAGCCTGTTCGATACCTTCACGCACAGTAATTGATTGATGAACAATTTTACCTGATGGTTGAACCGGTCCTAAGTCCATACATTTGGCATCGATATTACGTTTGACCATTTTTGTTCGCAAAATATCCACAAGTTGCCGAGCCTGAAAATCTGCATCAGCGGTAATCTTAACGACCTTGTTATCCAGCTCATAATTCGATGAGGTGCCTTTCAAGTCGAAACGAGTCGAAAGCTCGCGTATAGCCTGGTCTACAGCGTTGCGTAATTCATGGCTATCAATTTCAGAAACAATATCAAAAGACGGCATTTGCTCAATCCACAAACAATATTAGATTGGCGCATTTTTACACAGGAGACAATAAAAGGCTACTGGCAAGTTATCGAATTATTAACACATATCGCTAATGTTAACGCCATTTAGCCGATTATCACTAAACGCTATATAACCTGAATGCGGATAAGAGCTCAGGTTAAACATCATTACTCAACCAGCAGATGCCGGGGGTCTTCCCCTAAAATATGACCAAATACAGCATATCTGAATTTGTGACTATACTTGATCACAACAAAAGACTTGTAGATGGCAAACGTCTGAGGAAAGCAAAAACAACAAAGTTAAAAACTAAGAAATGATATTGTTCGGCGAATTTTGGGATAAAATTCTCTCAAGTAATCCCTCAATATCTCGTATTCGAAATAAAAAATTGGACAGATTTTCAATAACTTGTGATAATTTCGTCTGTCTGTATCCCCAACTCGCGAGACTCTCTTTCTCGCACTAACTAACTATAAGACGCAATAACCATAAGAATCATGCCAATACTGGAAAACTTCGAAAACGAATACAGTAGCGATCACTTACAACAGCTCAATGAGGCGTTGCAAAGTGGTATGTTTGTGCAAGTTCGTATGATGCTGAATGAGTTGCCTGCAGCCGATGTCGCCCACTTTCTCGAATCAACTCCACCTAAAGAGAGAGACCTTCTTTGGCGTCTGATCAATACCGAACGAGAAGGTCAAGTTCTCCAGTTTCTAGATGACGAAATTCGAAATGAATATGCCTCAAATATGGATCCAGCCGAACTGGCGGCGGCCACTCGGGATCTGGATATTGATAATCAGGCAGACATACTCGGCGACTTACCTGATCGAATTGTGAAAGAAGTGCTGGCTTCAATGCGAGTGCAAGATCGTCACCGAATCGAGCACGCTCTGGGTTATCCGGAAGATAGCGCCGGTGGATTAATGAATACCGACGTAGTGACCGTCAGGCCACTCGTTACTATTGAAGTTGTTCTTCGTTATCTAAGGATGAAAAAAGAACTACCGGATAACACAGACAGTATTTACGTGGTCGATTCTGAAGACAAATTTATCGGCGCAGTAAAACTTTCCTCTCTCATTATCAGCCAACCGGAACAACCGGTTGACGACGTTTTAGACAAAGATATTCAACCCATTCCAGTGTCTCTACCTGACGATGACGTAGCAAGGCTTTTTGAGAGGCGTGACCTGATTTCTGCGCCGGTTATCGACGAAAACGGAAAATTACTCGGTCGTATTACGATTGACGATGTTGTCGATGTCATCATTGAAGACGCTGATCACTCTTTGATGAGTATGGCCGGACTTGATGAAAACGATGATACCTTTGCTCCGATTGTGACTAGCGCAAAACGCCGCGCCATATGGCTTGGGATCAATTTAATAACCGTGATGGTTGCCGTTGCAGTGATTGGTGTTTTTGAAGACACAATTAAGGCAGTCACAGCTTTAGCGATTCTGCAGCCGATCGTTCCTAGCATGGGTGGAATTGCCGGAACCCAGACGCTCACTTTGGTGATCCGTGGACTCAGCGTTGGTCATATTAGTAGTATTAATTTTCGCTGGTTAATGCTTAAGGAACTAGGTGTCAGTGTACTCAACGGTTTACTCTGGGCCTTAGTCGTCGGTTTAAGTGTCTATTTGTTTTTTAGCTTAACCAATGAATACTCGTCAAGTGCACCGCAGCTAGGTATCACAATCGCCGGAGCAATGATTATTAACCTGGTGGTTGGTGCAACTCTGGGCGCGGTTCTTCCAATGATTATGACCAAAATGAAAATTGACCCTGCGCTGTCCGGTGGCGTTGTGTTAACCACTGTTACCGACATGGTGGGCTTTTTCTCCTTTCTTGGGCTCGCCACCTTGTTTTTTGCCTAGGGCGTGTTTATCTTTCGTTCTTTAAGATTGCCGACCTGAGTATCTCCCGTGATAGACTGACCGTGTGAAGACTACTTTTGCTTTTCTGCGTAATCTTCAACTTGCTTCCAGACACGCATTAAATTGCCGGATAAAATTTTCGCAATATCAGCTTCACTATAACCTCTATCCATCAACCCTTGAATTAAATTTGGATATGATGAGACGTCTTTTAGATCAACCGGAAGACTGTCACCCACACCATCGTAATCAGAACCTACCCCAACATAATCAATGCCGACTAGTTTCACCACATGATCAAAATGATCCAGCACATCACTTAAACCCGCATAGGGGAAAGGTTTCTCAGCTAAGTAATCGCTGGTAAATTTCTTTACCTGCTCGCTACTCTGCTCAACTTTATTCTTTTTCATAAAGTCTTCTCGGGCAGCCTTAAACACATTCCAATGCTCAAGCGCAGGTTTAGAAATAAATGTCGATCCGAAGTTAATTTGAATAACACCACCATTTTTCGCTAATAACCGGATCATGTCATCACTCATGTTTCTTTCAAATCCAGGTGTGAAATGTCGGGCCGACGAATGTGATGCAATGACGGGGACTTTGCTGATTTCCATCACCTGGTAAAAAGCTTCATCAGAAATATGTGATACATCGATCATTACACCGGTATTATTCATTGCTGTTACCAGCTTTTTGCCAAACTCGGTTAAACCTTTGGCGGGTCGGCTTTCATCATAGGAAGAATCAGAAATATGATTAGCTTTAGAGTGAGCAAGCGTTATGTAACGAATACCACGTTGGTAAAAGTGTTGTAAATTTTCTAACTTACCCTCGATAGGACTCCCATTTTCCAGTCCCATCGGTAATGAAATAATTCCTTTCTCAAAATTACTTTCAACCTCAGCCGTAGAATAAGCAAGTGCGTATTTTTGCGGTGCCTTTTTAACAATGCCTTCAACCATATCGATCAATTTGTCGGCCAACTCCTTGCTCCCGCCGGTTTCCTGTAATGACGCGGGAATATAAATCGACATAAACGGTGCATCTAATCCACCAGCAACAGCTCGCTGATAATCAAAGTCTCCTCCTTCTGTCGCCTGACTAATATCTTCGAACTTTTCTTCTAGTCGATAAGGCACGTCAATATGGGTGTCTGCAATAATATATTTTTTGGCAATTTCTGATGCTGTCAGCTTTTTGGTTTTCACCTGTTCTGATAAAACTTGCGTCGGTTTTGCCTTCAATTTATCTTCAGCAACCGACGCCTCTTTTTGCTCCTGACATCCTGCAAGACCTATTAAAGCGACTAGCGACAAAATTGGCTTAACTACTCGTCGAGATGATTTTGAATCGAATTGACTTGTTTTGAAAACTAGAGGTTTGAGTTGACTCAGAAGCATTGTTATTCTCTCGTAAGTTCAAAGCGAATAGGCACTTTGCCCTTGCGAGACTGAAATGTCAAATAACCCCGCCACAGCTTTGTTATTGGACAAGAGTGGCGTGTTGAAGAAATTTCACGCTGAAACGATTGTAGATTTTAACTAATACAGAAGTGGTAGCCCAATCATCGCTACCGTTCCGGCTTATTTTTTCTTAGAAAGTTTTTTAATCTTTTTTCGGTTTCGCCGAGACTTTTCTAACAGCTCTTCGGTTACTTTCTTTTTACGTCCTTCATAAGGATTCTGGCTTTCTTTCAGTTCAAATTTGATTGGCGTACCTATGATTTTCAGCGCTTCCCTGAAACTCTTTTCCAGATAACGAATATAAGAATTCGGTAACGACTTAGTCTGATTGCCATGAATCACAATTCGAGGTGGATTGTGGCCGCCAGGGTGAGCAAAACGTAGCTTAATCTTAAATCGGCCACCCGCCGGTGGTTGATGTTTAGCAACGGCCATTTCTAAAATACGCGTCAGCTTTGAGGCATTCATTTTTACGCGAGCGCCCGCATATGCTTCATCTACCGCTTCCCATAAATGACCGACATTAGTGCCATGTAATGCCGAAATAAATTTCACCCGGGCAAAATCAGCAAAGTGCAGGCGGCGTGTAATCGCTTCTTTGACGTCAGTTCGTTTGTCTTCCGGTAAATTATCCCACTTATTAATACCGAGCACTAATGAGCGACCTGCATCAATCGCAAAACCGAGTAGATTTAAGTCTTGCTCTGTAATTCCTTCGCGAGCGTCAAAAATCATAATGACAACATTGGCATCGTTGATCGCTTGCAGTGTTTTTAATACGGAAAACTTTTCGACGGCCTCATGCACTCGGCCTCGCTTTCTTACACCCGCCGTGTCGATCAGCGTATATTTTTTATCACGCCTTTCCATCTCAATATAAATGGAATCTCGCGTTGTACCCGGCATATCGTAAACGACGACTCGATCTTCGCCTAACATACGATTAACCAGAGTAGATTTACCAACATTAGGTCTTCCGATGATAGCGAGTTTGGGGCCGAGTTCTATTTCATCGGTTTTGGTCGACTCCTCACTTTCGGAATCAGCCGAGTCTTCCGCCGATGCTATCAGTTGCTCTTCTGAAAACTCAGGCGTTGGCTCAGGTTCAATTGCGCTGAGATTCGCTGCAGGCAGAATAACATCTTCAACCAGTCGACCAACACCGCGACCATGAGCAGCGGCAATCGCGGAAACAGACTCAAAACCAAGGGAGTAAAAATCGGTTAACACTGTGTTCTGATCAAAACCATCGACTTTATTCACAACAAGATTAATCGTTTTATTCTCTAACCTTAACTGTTGAGCAATGGATTCATCAATGGTCGTTAACCCATCTCTTGCGCTAACGATAAAAAGAACAATATCGGCTTCGCGAACGGCCTGCATTGACTGCTCAGCCATTAAACCATCAACCCCGACTTCACCACCGGTAATACCGCCGGTATCAATGATGATAAAAGGATTATTTTGTAATTTAGCATGGCCGTATTGTCGATCACGAGTCAAGCCCGGCAGATCAGCTACCAGTGCATCTCGGGTACGAGTGAAACGATTAAACAGCGTTGATTTACCAACATTGGGGCGCCCAACTAGCGCAATAACAGGCAACATGATTAGAACCTTATGTGCATTTGAAACTACTCTACTTTTAACCAATACGCTTGAACGCCGCACTTTAACATCACTATACGCCGTGTACACATTTAGCAGAATGGGTGTTGCATTGATGAAGTGTTGATTAAAACACAACGATCAACAATCGTTTTTAAAGATAGCAGTTTAAGTAACAAATCTCTAAAAAGCGTATTTTAAAAAGAATACCTCGTGTTAAGGCATTGATGAAAACAATTTTATTAAGCAGACTCAACTAAGTCAGAGATAACTATTAAAGCTCGTCGACAAGGTATTCGGATAAACAAGGTATTTGGATAAACAAAGCACTTGAACAAACAAAATACTTGGGCCAACGAGCATTTAATTTTAGCTGGATATTGATTATTGTCCTAAAAACTCGATTAACATAGAACAGCTTCAAACAAAATTGGCAACTGCTATTCTTGTTTTACCGCGTAAAGCGTTCCGCTATTTCCTAATAAAATAATCTTATCTTCGATAACCAATGGAGCTGCGCTAATCCCATCAGAATCAATTTGCTCTCGACTTAACATTTCTCCGTTCTGTCTGGAGAACCAATGAAGGTAACCTTCAAAATCTGCCGCCGCAACTTTGTCGCCAACGGCCACCGGTGGCGTTAACTGACGACGGTGTAAACTCTTCTGAGTCCACAGGATAATGCCATTGTCACGGTTAACCGCCGACACAAAACTGTTTTCGTGAGTCACTAATAATATCAACTCTGAAACAGTAATTTCTTGAAAGGTCGACAATTCTCGCTGCCAATTTACCTCTCCATTGCGTGCGTCAAGGCTCGCTAAATTACCATTGTAGGAAGCTACATAAATGTTAGCACCGGCCACTTGAGGACGAATATCAACGTCAACCAGCTTTTGAATTTCAGAGCGACCAATCGGTGCAGTGATAGTTTTTTCCCAGGCCATTCTGCCATTCTGTAGAAGAAAAACAGCTAATTTTCCATTCGAAAATCCAGAAATAGCGCCACCACCAGCAATAACCGGCGACGAATTACCGCGCAAAGTTAAACTGGGAATAAGCTGATCGTAAAACCATTTTTGCTCACCGGTTTCGGCATCAAACGCTGTTATCTTGCCATCAACAGAATTAACAACAACGTAGCCATCGCCGATCGCAGGGCTTGATATCACTTCGCTGGAAACCGATTTGCGCCACTTGATACTGCCATCTTCTGCGCTTAACACAACAAGCTCACCGTGTTGAGTACCAACGGCAACAAGATCGTTAGCGACTGCCGGACCACCGCCAATTTCAGTTTCTAATTCAGTTCTCCAGACAATGTCGCCATTTTCGTGGTTAACCGCTGCAATTTGGCCAGAGTTTTCCGCAACAAATATTTTTCCGTAGGCGAATACTGGAGAGACTTTAACGGTTGTGTCAGTTGTGCCGTCGCCAATCGATACTGACCACAATTCTTCGGTTTCAAACTGGTTATCAAGCTCAACTAATGGGTCTGGTTCATAAATATCAACTTCGTCGCTACAACCTGACACCAATATAACCGCAACAATTATTCCCCAGAAAATCAATCGCATTATTTGGCCGCCTCCTGAGGTTCTTTCGACTCAGTTTCAGATTCTGCCGAAGTCTCATCTTGTGAGGTTGCGGTGGCTTCAGCTTTTGCCGCAGTTTCAGACACTTCTTTGCTGATAAACGCCGCATCAGTTTTATTTAGCTCATCTATTTTTACCTGCAAACTAGGATGACGCGCTGAGATCGCTGTATCAGCACTGGCCACTTTATAAGCTTCCAAAGCTTCTGTTTTTCGCTCTAACGCCATTAATGCGTCGCCTTTAACCAGGCTTGCTAAGGTGTAATAACCTGACTCTTCATCAAGTGAAACCAACGTTAAGGCTTGCTGCGCTTTATCTTGCTGGATAAAAATTCTGGCTAGTCGAATTTTCGCAATTGCAGCCAACTCGTTACCGGCATGGTTGTCAACAACCCAGGTCAATTCCGCGACAGCTTTACTCAAATCATCTGCTTCAACCGCTTGCTTCGCTAATTGAAAAGCAGCCAGAATCGCATAACTAGACTCTGGATATTGCGACTTTACGGCTAAAGCATTCTCAGTTAAGCCTTCTTTTTCTTCAGTCTTTAGACTATCGGTTACTTTAATATAAAGGTCAGACGCCGCTTCCTGATAAGCAACCTCTTGCTCAGTCCAATATTTCCATCCGCCAAACCCGGCTAGTCCAAGTACTGCGCCAACAATCAGTGGCGTACCATTGTCACTCCACCATTCTTTTAATTTTTCTACTTGTTGTTCTTCTGTATCGTAACTCACTGTAAACTCCTGATTTGTAAATCTTAAATTTGCTATATACTGTTAGTAATCTATGTCTGTCATTTCATTTGGCGACATAAATCAAGTTAATCTAATTTGGGTTGCTTTCATCAGCCTAATCGCTTAGCAGACTCGGCAACTCGTTTAACAATTCTTGTTGGGTTAATGTTTTCTGCTCAATATTTTCACGTAAAAACTTCAAAGTGATATTTTGAGCCGCTACCTCATCTTCACCTAAAATTAATGCGATACGTGCCTTTGAACGATCAGCTCTTTTAAGCTGTTTCTTAAAATTTCCACCGCCGCAGTGCGCTTGCAGACGACAACTCGGAACTAAATCTCGCAGTTTCTCAGCAAATTGAATACCAGCTTGTTCGGCAGCATCTCCCAGCATGCACAAATAGACATCAACCGGCGGCGAAAGTTTATCGCGGAATGCAGATTGTTGTTCCAACATTAAGATAATTCGCTCCAGGCCCATCGCAAATCCGCAACCTGTAGTCGCCTGTCCTCCTAACTGTTCGACTAATCCGTCGTAGCGCCCGCCGGCACAGATGGTTCCTTGAGAACCTAAGCTTGTCGTCACCCACTCAAAAACGGTGCGATTATAATAATCCAATCCACGCACTAGTGTCGGGTTTATGCGGTATTGAATTCCGAGTGAATCCAGGCGACTGCAAACGCCTTCAAAATGAGTTTTGGAGGCCTCATCAAGATGCTCATTCAACTTTGGCGCTGCAGCTATCAATTCAGCCATCGCGGGATTCTTGCTATCTAAAATTCTGAGAGGGTTAGAGTGCAAACGTCTCTGGCTATCTTCATCAAGGGAATCCTGATTTGCAGCAAAATACTCAACAAGAATCGCTTTATAAGCTTCTCGCGCCTGGTTACTACCTAACGAATTAAGCTGTAACTCAACTTCATCAGCAAACCCTAGTTTTTTCCATAAACGCGCTGTCAGTGCAATAAGTTCAACGTCTACGTCAGGCCCTTCCATACCGAAAGCCTCCGCGCCAAACTGAAAAAACTGACGGTAGCGTCCTTTTTGCGGGCGTTCTCTTCGAAACATTGGACCCATGTACCACAGGCGCTGTTGCTGGTTATAAAGCAAACCATGCTGGATACCGGCACGAACACACGAAGCGGTGCCTTCAGGTCTTAGAGTAAGACTGTCTTCCCCTTTGTCCACGAAGGTATACATTTCTTTTTCAACGATATCAGTGACTTCGCCAATTGACCGGCAAAAAAGCTGAGTATTTTCAACAATAGGCATACGAATTTCAGCATACCCATAACTTGCCGCAGTTTCTCGCAAGCAATTTTCCAGATACTGCCAAGTTGGCGAAGCATCGGGTAAACAGTCGTTCATGCCTTTGATGGCTTGAAATGCCTTAGTCAAAAGATTTCCTACTCTGGTTAAAAACAAACGCGCAATTATAGCCTAATTTGTGCGAGGAAACAGGGGGAGAACCGCTTATTTTGATGTAAATAAGTCGTTATTTAATGAAATTATGAGAAGTTTATGGAAATGCTATATGGCGAGTATTGCTATTCAACGATTGTATAGACTTGAAGCTCAAACAACTTAGAATCTGGAACTTCCAAACTGTTTGAGCGCGATTAATAACTTTGAATTCTTAATTAACAGAAAAACGTGGATTTTCAGTGGTCTCTACAGGGTTCTTAACTTGAACCTGTTTATTAAGATCCAGACCTAAGTGCTTGAATGAATACTGTAAAGAAACATTACGGGGTTTCATACCGCAATCGTCAGGACGAGTTCGAATCACTTCCAGCGCGTTATCGTCTTTATCAGCAACAGCCACTTTAAAACTATTAAAAAATGTACAGCCGTATCCCACAGCTTGAATGGTAATAAAACCATCTTTTAGCTCATAATCAGCTAAAATAGCAACTTCCTGTTTAGTTTCAATTTGCGTCTCCTGAGAGAGCAACGGCGTATTACTGCACCCTAAAGTGATAAATGTCAAAAGTGCTAACGCACTTAATTGATAATACCTCATCTTCTTTTCCCAAGTTTAAACGTGTCTTACACGTTTGTTTGTTACACAATTAAAGTTTCCATACCCTTTATAAACTCTGCCTAAATTCATGTTGTTGATCGAAGTCGTCGATCACGCCGTAAGTTACAAGAAGCATGCTGAGCAACTTGCCTGGGCAACATTTCATATCACGACAGTATTTTTATAAGGCCGTTATTATAATATTTAAGTCAATCAATTACAGAAGAATTGTTATCATTTTCAACAAATTTTGACCTATTTATTACAAATCAGAGATTTAAATTTATTAAATCTCATCAATTAGTCTATTTAGCAGCTATTTATTTTCCACATAACGGTTCCCCTGTTGTTTGGTTGACCAAGAACATCACAAATTTAATGAGATGTTTTTCAAATAAAAGCCATATTTCAAAGTAAACAGCGCTAATTGAGTGTACAAGTCCAATTACTCAGTACCGATTAGTTTGTTACTTTATTCCAATTAAAAAGGGCCAAGCACTTGAGAAATATCAGTTTGCATACCTGACCAAAGCTGATTTCCCTGGAAATAGTAAATAGCATCTGAATGAATCAGACTTCTACCCACTCCCCAGTGAACAGGATAACTTGTGGAGCCGTTAATTTCCGTGATCATTTCGCCACTTAGCGACAGATCTAGCTCATTATTTTCTAAACCAGATAATTCAAATACAAATAGACCTGAATCAACCCATTCAATCTGATTACTAGCCTCATTTTTCTCATAACGATTTGCTGGAAAGGCAATTTGCTGCCGATCATCATCCAGTTGCAGCAAACTAATGCTTTTCAGATTTTGAGTAGCCTCTGTCCAGGAATTCCTGCCGCCAAGTACGATGCTGTTTTTTACCGCCGGTGCTTGAGGATTGCGAATATCGTAAAGTTCTATTTTTATACCGCCAACAAGATTGTTTTCAACTTGATGACCGATGCCGATTAACCAACCGTCAGCAACTGGATGTAAATACCTTGAAAATCCCGGCATTTCTAATTCGGCAGAGATAAAAGGTGTTTGTGGATCCGATAAATCAATTTCATAAAGTGGGTCAATTTGTTCAAAGGTGACGATATAGGCCTTATCCTCCACAAACCTGACGGCGAAAATATCTTCTCCCGGTTTTCCGATTGGCTCTGGAGAGGCAGAGTTTGGTAAAGTCGCAATGCTCTCTAATAAATTACCTGTCGACTCACTCATAACAAATAGTTGATGAACTCTTTGACCATCACTCCATTGGGAGGTTACGACTCGCAAGTTATCTTGATATTCGCTCATTCTAAAAGACGGTTCACTCCATCCTAAACTACCCTCGACAAAACCACTCGCTTTGTATTGAACACCATTTGGTTCGAGTGCAAATTTATGAATGCTGGTTCCTGAATTATCAACCACCCATGAAACCGAACCGCTCGCACCGATATAGAAATTATCAGTCGAACTATAGATGCCTTGAACATTTGCATTAAGACACACCGATGACTCAATGGAGCGGCTGTCCAGGTTAATGCTAGTGAGTGTAATCACA
The DNA here is from genome assembly GCF_007004725.1 of Aliikangiella coralliicola. GTDB lineage: Bacteria > Pseudomonadota > Gammaproteobacteria > Enterobacterales > Kangiellaceae > Aliikangiella > Aliikangiella coralliicola. The sequence goes on from NZ_ML660165.1 coordinate 114,355, forward strand.
TCCGCGTAGCCTTCATTGGGTTGCAAATCTCCAGCAACGAAGCAGTCTTCAGCAGTCACTAATGATCGAATACCCCCATCATTTACCTGGTAGTGTGGGAGTAAATCTGAAACTGGCGTTTTAATAATTAATCTTTCATTGGCAATTCTCTCGGCCTCAGTTTGAGCGCTCATATTAAGCCCATCAACTTGCGGCACATAACGATTAACCAGATACAATTTATTGCCAACTTTGCGGCTTCCCTCCAGGTTTCCTTCGATCTCTATTTTCCACTCGAACTGAGGATCACTTTGATCGGTGACGTTATGCAAATTAACCACCGTTTTGCCGCTGGTCCAATTCCAGTCAGAATCGATCAAAATAGAAAACCATTCAAAATATCGGGTAGCAGACAAACTCACTAAATACTGAGCATTGCCTTGCGGGTGTAAATATATTCCGGTGACATCAATATCCGATTCACTATTCTCAATGGTCGCGACTTCTTCCGCTAAAGCATTTTCTGTTGTGGTTCGCATTACTCGAATGACCGGCTCGCTTGAATTATGTGTTGTGGGAAAGTACCGGTCTTCAACCAGAAATAAATGAGTGCCATCAAATTTCAGGCGGTCATCTTCATCAACACCAAGCTCATGAACATTCGTTGTAGAAAACTGACTCTGTATTTGACCCGCGTCTGCCGTTTCGGCAAGCGCCAAAACCGAGCCAGAGCCACCTAGTCGCTGTCGGATGCCATTTTTAAGGTATTGGGTAAATGCGTTCGAAGAAACCGATTGAAGTGGTTTGTTTTTAATTCCGGCTAGTGAGATCTTGGAATAGTCAATATTAATCGTTTCTTCATCACTGCTAGAAAAACTACAAGCCAACATGGAAGTTGCCAACAATGGGACCAAAATGATCTGAAAATGGCGCGCAATAGAATTATTTCGTTTCAGTTTTCTTATCGACTCCATCATCGACCTCGCAATCAAGCATATACTATCAACCGTTTAGTTGGCGTGTGTTTCGTTACTTGTATCACGCCTGTTTGATTACAATTTACAAGTATGCGATCTTATTATCTGTTGAAGAATTGATTAATTTTGTGAAATTCTGTAAAACTGACGTTATCCCTATGCTTTACAGTTTTTAACAATTACTCACTAGATAATAATGGAAACATTAACGAAGCTGATGCACTATAGAGATCAATTTATTTCAAACATCATTGTTTCAACTTTAATCTCTCTGGGATGACTGACTGTTGTTAATTAGTTTCAAATCCATCTCATCCATATTTCTTTTGCTCATGTTTTTATCGGCAAGCGGCAGGCTGTTAGCAGAAGAGCCCTGCCAAAAAGAATCCGATGATTGCACGGCGGTAGATACTTGGGCGTTTGGCGTCGCCACCGGCCTTGGTATCCGCACCAATCCGCTCGTCGACGGGGATGATATTCCACTGGTCATCCTGCCTTCAATTAGCTATTACGGCGACAATTTTTTTATTAACAACCTGGATTTCGGATACACATTTCACCAATCAGAAGAGTGGATGTTCAGCCTGCTAGCTACCCCGAGTTATGACCGTGTATTTTTTGAACGCTGGGATGTCGGCAACATTCTGGTCAATTTATCCGCTACAGATGTCGGACTCACTGCAGGCGGAGACACCGGTGATCCGCGAGATAACTTAACAGAAATTACGGGTTATGAACTGAAAGATCGAAAGTTTAGTATTCTCGGCGGGCTGGAAATCAGTAAGTTGTTAGAGCAAGGAGAAATTCAATTTAATATTCTTAGCGACTTAAGCGACATCCATTCAGGTAATGAAGTCAGGTTTGCCTGGACTCGACCAATTTTCAACCGACAGTGGCAATCGACAATCGGTTTCACCTGGAAAGACAAAGCCATGACCGATTATTACTATGGTGTAGATGCTGACGAAATTGTTGACAACCGCGCAGCTTATCAAGCGAAAGATAGCTTTAGCCCATTTATCAGGATTGCCTGGAAACAACAATCAACTGATGGCGACTTTTGGCGCTTCGGACTTGAGTACCAGAAGTTAGATAGCAGTATCAGTGATAGTCCTATTGTTGATAAAGATTATGTAATAACACTGTTTTTTGGGAAACAATTTAATTTTTAACTGAGAAAAATATTATTAAAAAGATAAACCGATTATACAAAATTGGTATTTTAATGACTTGTTTGACTGTCTTGCCGCTGAAAGCAATTGCGGAACGACAAATAAACGAGCTAGGTTTATTTTTGTCTCCAAATTTATGTCTGTTATCTCAAAAAGAGAGTCAGTGTGAGATCAAACTACACGTTCGCTGGCAAACTCAATCGCCTGGACACTACTGTATTAAAGTATCCGATGAAAACCAGGTTTTACAGTGTTGGAAAAATACAAAGAACGCACAAACCGAAGTCGAACTAAAACTCAAAAATAACCTGAGTGTTTCTTTGATTGAGCAAGAATCCGAACAAAAAATTTATCAACAGACCGTCAGATTACAACGCCAGGTAGTTAAATACCGTCGGAAACGACGCAACCCGTGGCAATTTTATTAAAGTATCGAAAAGAACAAGTTGTCGGTACTCTCATGCAGGCCTGTTGATCTTAGGAGCTAACGGTGCAACAACCCAAACAGAAAATACTCTTAATTGAAGATGATCAAAAATTAGCACAGCTAACTCAAAGCTATCTGACTGATGCCGGCTTCACTGTGGCAATAGAATCAGATGGAAATAAAGCGATTGATCATTTTCAAAGATTCACACCTGATCTCATCATTCTAGACATTATGCTACCGGGAAAAGATGGGTTGACGATATGCAAAGAAATTCGGCCTTCCTTCGACGGACCGATTCTTATGCTGACCGCACGTAATGAAGATTTTGATCAAGTCTTGGGGCTAGAGTTCGGTGCCGACGATTATGTAATAAAACCAGTTGAACCAAGAGTTCTGTTGGCCAGAATTAATGCCTTGCTCAGGCGCAGCTATTCACAAAAGAAATCTCTCTCCGAAAAGCTTAAGTTTGGCTGCCTTGAAATCGATATTCAATCCAGAAAAGTGATTTTTGAAGGCGCCCCGGCTTCGGTTTCCAGCCATGAATTTGAACTGCTGACATTATTGGCGGAAAATGCCGGTAACATTCTGAGCAGAGACGAGCTATTCAATCAATTATATAATCGCCCTTATGATGGTATGGATCGTTCTATCGATGTTCGTGTATCCCAGCTCAGAAAGAAGTTTGGTGATCACCCCGAAGATCCATTTCGAATAAAAACCATCTGGGGAAAAGGATACTTGTTTGTGGCTGACGCCTGGTGATTTCGTGTTATTGAAAACTGGATATTTACTTTTAAAAAAAATCGGACTGCTCACTACCAGGCAATTGAGAAAAAATTGCCCAGTATATAATTATTTTAACAGGCATGATTATTTTAGCAGACATGATTTTGTTAAACATTATCTCGGAAATCACGCGTGACACTTTCCACCCAAATATTTGTCAGGCTTTATCTGGTTATCATTTCCTCGGTTGTATTAGTTGGCTGGAGCGTCGACTTCATCTGGCAAACTTATTATTCAGGTCAGGATGAAAATTCCCACCATAGCGAAAATTATCATCACGAAGAAATTCTTACACTCGCTTCAAAGTTATTTGAGTTGGAGCCTGCTGAAAACTATCCAGAAAAACTGACAACCATTAACCAGTCAAGTTCGCTGCCGATGGCCTTGGTACCTCAACAAGAAATTCAAGCGAATGCATTAGAGTCTGTATTGGCGGAAAATAAAATAATCACGCTGGAAAATGACGATGGAACTTTAACCGCCTATAAACAAATTCCCGGTTCCAACTGGTTACTCGCAGTGCAATTAATTGAGAAACAACAACCAGTTTGGCCAAAGTATTTACTGTTATTGGTTTTTTACTCACTAATTGCCGGTATCGTTTATATTTGGACACTACCATTAACTCGCGACCTGAAAAAGTTAGAATGTGCCGCTTCTGATTTCGCGGCTTCAAAACGAGAAAAGTGGGATGTCGAGGTGCAGGTTCCAAGAAGTTCGCCGGTCAAACATCTCGCTGATGCATATAACAAATTATTGGCCCGGATTAAGCAACTACTCCACGACCAACAAGAAATGTCTCACGCAATCTCTCATGAACTTCGCACGCCTTTAGCACGAATAAAATTTTCCCTGGAAATGGCGATTAATCATCAACAATCAGAGCCAATCAAAGAGCAACTATCAAGTGTCACCGAAGATGTTAATGAAATTCAACGATTGGTCGACGAACTACTCAGTTATGCTTCCCTGGAAAAATCTTCCGGTGTTATTAACATTGAAAAGGGAGATATAGAAAGCCTTGTTGCGACACTCGTCGAAAAGCTGCGACGGAATTCTCCAGATAAATCGTTAGAACTGGTTATTGATAAACCACCGGCAAGTGTTTTCTGTGACGGCTATTTGATAGAACGAGGTCTGCAAAACTTAATCATAAACGGGCTTAACCATTGTCATACATTGGTTAGAGTTTCTTTTCGGCAGACCAACAATATTAATCAATTGATTGTTGAAGATGACGGTCGGGGAATTCCTCGTGACGAGCGACGGCGAGTGTTTGATTCCTTTGTCAGGCTGACTCAAAACAATCGCAGTAAAAGAACAGGCTTTGGACTTGGTTTGACAATAGTTAAACGAATTGCTCAGCTACACAATGGCCAAGTTAGTGTCAACGCATCTGAACTCGGCGGCGCACAATTTATCATTCAGTGGCCTAATGTTTCCTCAATTAACACCGATTAAGCAATTCATTTTTTGCGACTCTTAGCAAAAGAATTAGTTTGAAGTACTAACCTTAATCTGAGCTTCGCCTTTGGTCTTCTCGGCGATAGCTTCACTTTTTTGTGCCAGCTTTTCACGAACGGATTTTTCGATGGAATCAACCAGTTCCTGATTATCGATCTTGTGACTTTTTGCGCCATCTTGATATAGCAAGCTAGCTTTCAATCCACCAGTCAATCCAATATCAGCTTCTTTTGCCTCACCAGGCCCATTGACGACACAACCGATGATGGCAACATCCATTGCATCTCTAACATCTTCTAGTCGCATCTCTAATTCATTCACTGTTTTTATCACATCAAATTGCTGCCGCGAACAAGATGGACAAGCGATGAAATTAATTCCCCGCTGACGCAGTCCGAGTGATTTTAAAATATCAAAACCTACTTTAATTTCTTCAACTGGATCAGCCGCGAGAGAAACGCGAATTGTGTCTCCAATTCCTTCAGCTAATAACATCCCTAGTCCAACAGCTGACTTTACGGAACCTGCCCGTAAACCACCAGCTTCGGTGATTCCCAAATGCAATGGTTGATCAATTTGACTGGCCAGTTGTCGATAGGCAGATACCGTCATAAAAACATCAGATGCTTTTAAGCTAATTTTGTAATTTTGAAAATCATGACGATCAAGAATATCGATGTGACGAAAAGCAGACTCAACCAGTGCTTCTGGTGTCGGCTCTCCGTATTTCATTTGCAAATCTTTTTCGAGCGAGCCCGCATTAACGCCGATTCTAATGGGGATATTATTATCTCGCGCTTTTTCAATGACCGCTTTGACTCTCTCTTCATTACCAATATTACCGGGATTAATGCGCAGGCAATCCACGCCATAGTCAGCAACTTTCAAAGCAATTTTATAATCAAAATGAATGTCGGCAATGAGTGGAACCGGTGATGACTTTTTAATCTGTTTAAATGCTTCCGCAGCATCCATTGACGGCACGGAAACACGAACAACATCTCCTCCGGTATCAGCAATTCGCTGAATTTGAGCCAAGGTTGCCTGGACGTCACAGGTTTCCGTATTTGTCATACTCTGCACGGCAATTGGGGCATCGCCGCCGATTGGCACATTACCAACCATAATTTGACGGCTTTTACGTCTTTTGATCCAGGAAATACCTTTCATAACTTTCGATTACTCTATTAACTACTGCTCTAGTACAAATTGCGCGGAGCGCCCCGCTCCATATTGGGAAAGGTCATAATCCTCTCCCTTAAATTCAAGTTTAACAACCGATGGTTCACCTAATGTGACACGCCAGGGTGCAACGCCTTGTAGCGGCATAATTTTGCCTTGACGTTTTGTGCCAATTGCCAGCACTTCATTATTCGCATCAGTCACCTTAACCCAGCAGTCTCCGCTGAAAGTAAAAGTTGCGTTCACAACTGGCTCTGTCACTAATTCTAGTTCGGTAGTTTGCTGATTATTTTCAGCACTGGTGGTTTCGATGTTTGTTGCCGCTGGATTCGCGTTCCCGCTATCAATAATCGCGGTTTCTGCTGGCTGCTCTATGCTTTCTTGAGCTTGGGTCGATGTCGACTGGACATTAGACTCTGTTTGATCAGTAGTATCTTGCGAAAGGGTATTAGCTGGCGAGCTGGTCAACGCAGGTTCCTCGGAAACAACCGGCGCATTTTCCTCAACCTCGGCTTCGGATTGATCGGTGCTAACTGGTTGGTCAATTTGTAAGTCGACACTATCCGTACTTAGCGGGATGCTGTTACCTAATGAAATACTGTTATCGGTTGCTTCTTTTGAAGCTGGCGAAAACCTTTTCCAGGCTTCCCAACCGGCGAAAGTAACTAAACTAATCACAATCAGGTAAGTAATGATTTTGAAAATTGCACTACTTGAGTTGATTTCGCGTCTTGAAACTTTAAACGATGAAATAGGCTTCAAACCTTGCACAGGTTCTTCACCGGTTTGAGTCTGAACATCAAACTCAGTGCAAACCATCTCAGGATCAACGCCAACCTTCTGAGCATATGAACGAAGATAACCCCGAATAAATGCGAGTGGGATGTCCTGCTTAAACTGATTATTTTCAATCTTGGTAATGACTGCGACGGTCAGATTCATCTGATCCGCAATATCTTGATTAGAAAGATTTTTATTCTCACGTGCCTCAACTAGCAAAGCACCAATATCAATAGAAGGCTGTGTCGGTTGTTCCTGGTTTTTAGGTTCTACATCCATCGTTTTTTATCATCCAGGTATTCAGCGGTTTCATCACTATCGGGAAATCGTTGTTCTAAAATTAAGCCATAACGTGCAATCGAATCTTTATCTCTCATGTAGTGAGCCGTTCTCAAGCCTAACCAGGCAGACTCAGAGGAAATTCGACCGTTATTTTCAAATCGTTTCAAATAGGACATGGCCCGTGTATAGCGTTGCTTTGTATACTCAATTTTAGCCATCTCAATCAACGCCCCTGCCATATTTCTATCGCGATTTAGCGCTTTTCTAAAATAACTTTCAGCCTTGTCACTCTGATTCTGTTTAACAGCGCATAAGGCAACATTAAAAAACGCGGAGGCGACGTCGGGGTACGTCGGAATATCGATTGCTTTATGAAACATCTTATCGGCTTGCTTAAATTGGTTCCGCTCGCACAAAAACGCACCGTATGCGTTCAAATATTTTCCATTACGACTATCAGTGTCCATCGCTTCTTTAAAATGATCTTCTGCCTTCTTTAGCTCTTTGACTCGCTGGAAGTAGAGACCAAACGCGTAATGAACATCACCCGACTTTGGATCGTACTCAAGTGCCTTGTCCAGGTGAAATTTAGCTCTCTGATAATTGTTTCGATTTAAATAGGTAAGACCGGTGTTAACTCGATTTGCCGCTGCCTTTTTCTTATCAAAGCTTCGCTCTTTGACAGTTGTTGTAGCAGCACCAATATTCCCGGTTTTCGATTCGCGCGTTGTTTCGCAAGCAGACAACAGCAGCAACATGGTTACAATTGAAATAATTCTTATCACTGTTAGCTCCGAACTAGGTCTATGACTTTTTGTGCCCACCGATTGAGGCCACCTATGACTTCATTATAATGCCAGCCATTTATCACTGACATTTTATCACTAATCCATATCAGTTGAATGAAAACAACAAAAAAAGCTGACCTGATAACTCAGCAGCCCTACGAACTCAACTGTACTACATCGATCTTCTTTTGACGTCTTTCCTGGCGTTTAGTTCGATCCGCAACTTTACCCACTAACTGCCCACAAGCGGCATCAATATCATCGCCTCTGGTTCGCCGAGTAACGACGACAAAACCTTTTTTGAGCAGAATTTCACCAAACTTATCAATGTCTCTTTGGCTAGAAGTTTCAAATCGAGTCCGCGGAAACGGATTAAACGGGATTAAGTTTACCTTGCTGGGTAAATCTTTCAAGAGCTTAGCTAATTCATATGCATGAGCTGGGGTGTCGTTCACACCTTTAAGCATCACGTATTCGATGGTGACTTTTTTGCTCGCTTTAGAATCCTTAATATATTCTTTAACCGCCGGAATAAGTTTTTCAATCGGATACTTGCGGTTCAGCGGCACTAGTTCACTTCTTAGTTCATTATTGGAAGCGTGCAACGACAGTGCTAACGCAACATCCAGTCTTCCCAACAGCTTTTCGAGCCCGGGAACAACACCCGAAGTGCTAAGGGTGACACGCCTTTTTGATAATCCATATGCATTATCATCCAACATCAAATCAATAGCGCTGACAACATTGTCGAAATTAAGCAATGGCTCGCCCATTCCCATCATAACGACATTAGTCACTTTACGTTCACCGGTTGTCTTGATGCTGCCAAGTCGACGCGCGGCAAACCAAACCTGGCCGATAATTTCAGCAGTCGTGAGATCGCGGTTAAAACCTTGTTGTGCAGTGGAACAAAACGCGCAATCAACCACACAACCGACCTGTGAAGAAACGCATAAGGTTCCTCGCTCACCATCAGGAATAAAAACAGTTTCTATTGCTTGTCCATCTGGGGTTCGTAGCGCCCACTTGATAGTGCCATCGTCAGACAATTGCTCGGTAATGACTTCCGGGCCTTTTATTTCAGTCGTTTCTTGAAGTTTTGCTCGTAAAGATTTGGAAATATTGGTCATTTTGTCGAAATCATCGACACCAAACTGATGGATCCATTTGACAAGCTGAGGGGCACGAAAAGGTTTTTCACCGATATCTTCGAAGAATTTCACCATTTCATCGCGCGTCAGGTCGAGTAAATTCAATTTATCACTCATTGCAGTACCTTTTATGCGATTAAAAACAACAGTTCCCTCTTTATTAGAGGGAAAATTGGGAGAAGGTATCACTACTCAGAGTACCCTTGCCGCTCACAGTCGGCAAACTTCCCTCTCCCAGGTCCTCTCCAACGTGAGAGGAAAATTAAAACTTATCGAGTGCGAGCACAGATTTCTTCGTCAGAGAAGAAATATGAAATTTCACGAGCTGCGGATTCTGGCGCATCTGAACCGTGAACAGCATTTTCATCGATTGAATTAGCAAAGTCAGCGCGCAATGTGCCGCGAGCAGCTTCTGCAGGGTTAGTAGCACCCATAATTTCGCGATTTGCCTTGATTGCGTTTTCGCCTTCAAGAACCTGAACCATGACTGGACCTGAAGTCATAAATGCAACTAAGTCGTTGAAAAAAGGACGTTCTTTGTGCTCAGCGTAGAAACCTTCTGCTTTTTCTTTGCTCAAGTGGACCATTTTGCTTGCTACAATTTTAAGACCTGCGCTTTCAAATCGAGCATAAATTTGTCCGATAACATTTTTAGCGACTGCGTCAGGCTTTACAATTGAAAAAGTACGTTCGATTGCCATCAATAAACTCCAGTATAATATTCTTAAAAATCAACAAGTTATAAAATATACTATAAAAATAATATAATAATAAAAATTAGTCAGAATGCATCCGCCGATGCTAAGGGCGCGTATTATACACGGGTATTTGCACGGGTAATAGCATTGCGTGAAATTTAAACATTAGCCTGGATGATGAAACCAGCAGATCCTGTTGAAACATCACAATCAATCTACTTTCTGTAGATGGATTCTCCATATTGATTATCGTGAAAGTCGCCGATTGGAAGGCCACACCCAGCCAACACGATTAGCCAGCCAAATCCGGGCAATAATTGAAAAAGTCCAGCCCATCCCGCTTTACCCAGATCATGATATCGCTTGGTCGAAAGTGCAAAAAGAGGGTATAGGAGAAGCAATTTGATGTAGGCTGCCAGGATAATGTCGATAAATGCGGCGATAGAGATGATGCTGAGGGTAAATAAGTATCCGGTCAAAAACTGGCGTCGGCCTATTCGTCCAGAAAAACGAAAGAACAATGTGAAAATATCAACTTCTAACGGCGTTTTTCTCTTAATTCGATCTGCAACCTGACCGGGAGTCACATCGTAAGGCGGTGTCGCTGGTGATTTGTATGGATTATCGTCAGTCATAGCTAAAACCTTAGAGGTCAAAATGCCATATTTAAAATGCCATATTCAAAATACTTAGTTCAGATCAAGCTGAAAGTACGCGGCTAAAAATAGCGAATTCGAACTACATTACTTTAATACGATATCTCAAACAAATTATTCAATAAAATTTTTCCTTCTCAGGAATTTAGTGCAATGACTTAACGGCACGCGCGACCTTAGACATAATCAATATTCGATTGTCCCGTTTGCCGTTTTACCGCAATTCTTTGATTTTTGCCTAGCAAAATGCGCCATTGGTTTAGCGTTTCTCCCGCTAAAACTTTTCCTTCACTTCGGCTCCATATTTGGTGATATAGTTTCTTTATTCGATAGTTCGTATCGGGAGATCGTTGTTTCAATTGCTCGGCTAATTGATTGGATGCGGTTAGCGGATCATTACTAATCTGAGTAATTAGTTGCATCTCTAATGCTTTATCTGAGCCTATCGGTTCTGCCATCATAGCCAGTTGCATCGCACGGTCTACAGGCATATTTTCACGAAGTGCGAGCGTTCCACCCATATCAGGTATCAGGCCCCAGCGCGCTTCCATAATTGCGAGTGATGTATCAGCTGCAGCAATTCTGAAATCACCACCGAGCGCGATTTGCATTCCAGCCCCCCAACATTTACCGTGAACAGCCATGATCACCGGCACTTTTAAATGACGCCAGCCCACAGTAACTCTTTGCGCCATATTAGCCTGGCGAGGCCACCATTTCCAAAGCAGCTTCAGCGCACTTTTACGATTGGTCATCACCGACTTTACATCCAGTCCCGAACAAAAGCTCTCTCCGTTACCACTAACAATGACACATCTGACTGCTTTCTCTTTTTTAAGCTGACGAATCACTTTATCGATTGCATAAAACATCGGCATATCGAGTGCGTTATGTTTTTCTGGACGATTTAATTTTACCAGGGCCACCTGGTTATCAATCTGCAATTCAACTCTAGCCTTCACGCTTAAATGCCTCCAACTGATTAAAATCAATACCTTCTTGATCAAAACAGTATTGCCGATTTCGAAGTGAAGGTAAAACAATCTGATCAGCAAAATGACAGCCAGTTTTTACTGGATCATTTTGTCCTTGTTTCTTTCGATGGGATATTGAATGTCCGTGCCCATATTCCACAGCCTCGAGCATCGCGCCATATCCTGGGCGCCACGCTTGTGCATTTTCGAAATTATTTCTGAGTGCTTTTAAAATTGCCATCGCAGCAAAGTCAAAGTCTCCCCAGAAGTGCACCGGGAAAGAATGGTTGGAATCATTGAGCCACCAATCTATCAATCGAGCACTAGTACCGATACTCTCAATCGCCTGGAAGAAATTAATAGAAGCTGTATCTCTAATCCTTGTCGCTGCGCCAAGAAAACCAGAGCAGTAAACTAAAGCAGCCTGATCAATAACTTGAGGCTTCTTTGATATCAATTGATGAAAAGTATCCTTGTTTTCAACAAACAACACACATTGATAATCTTCGGGTAAGTAAAAATTAACCATTATCTGCTTATCAAAAACTTTAAGCCGAGGAAAAGTTTGTTTAAGCCAGTCTGATTTTGCTTCTAATACTTTAGAATCACCCCAAAAATATTTTGCACTCAACTCCTTGAGAGTCTTTGAACTTTGGTTATCTTCAGAGAGGGAAAAAAGGGCGTCTAAAATTTCATTTGAAGTTTTTCCTGTAAAACTAATTGCATTTTTTTTAAGTGATTCAAAATTACAATGGTCTCTGACTTCAGGATGCGTAGTGACATAGTGAGCAATCGCTGACTGCCAATTAACTAACTCGCTTTTTTCAATCGAAAGCCATGAGCGTACCAGGTTTTCGCTTTCCATTAGCAGCGATACTTTCGCTCGAACCCATGGATATTCGTACGCATCAATTTTTTTTGAGGAGCGGATCTCCAAAATAGTATCTGCCAGGGTATTAAGATTAGACCAACTCAATTCACCGGTTTCGTCACGCTGGAATGTACTTTCTGCTAATGTTATCGCGCTGGTTTTAATTTTTCCCGCTGATTTTTCTGCTCGTTTCAGCAGCCTGACCAACAAGGCTTCAATTGCTTTTTCTTCAGCCAACCAGGGAGGTTTCTCCAGTAGCTGATTCAGCATAGTCTACTCAACCTCTTCAGCACTTAACTCGCTCAAAAAGTCGAGCTCTGCTTGTCGGTGCACGGTTCGCTTGTGGTTCGCCCATAATGACTTTATCTTTTCCTGATTACAGACTTTTCTGTCAACCAGAACTCTGGTATAGAGTTCACCGCGTTTCTCTGGACTTGGACATTTTGCGAATACGAACTCATTGCTAATTAAATCCATAAAAGGACCACATTTACTAGTCGGCATAATAAACACTAATTGTAATCCCAGAGATTCCGTCAAATAATTAATCACTTCTCTGGAGCGTGTTTCATCCATTTTTGAAAACGCTTCATCCACTAGCACAGTTCTTAAATGACAACGACCTTCCGCAAATCGAAAAGCCGAAGTAATTGCCGCAGCTCGTATGATATAAGCCGGTGTTTCCAGCTGACCGCCACTACCAGTACCATACTCACTTAAAGCTATCGGCGGTTTGCCTTCAACTTCTTTGTAGATCTCGTATTGCCGATAGTTACGATAATCAGCAATTCTGGATAACTCTCGCAACGCTTTGTCACTGTCTTCTTCAAGTAACATATTCATCAATCGATCTCGAACTTCGATTGAATTCTTTTTCAATTTTGCTTCAAATAAAGTCTGACCATCATTAAGCTCCGGATTCTTGATTACTTCATCAAAGAAGCGCGCGTACTCTCTAAACTCTGGCACCCACTCATAATCAAAACGAAATGATTCACGGTCATCGCCGAACCGGTGATTTTGAAGTTCCTTATTTAACAGATCAATTTGACGCTTACCATCATTGATTGCTTGATGAATAGAGTGGCAAAGATTACTCACAAAGGTGTGGTTGAAACTTTCCTTCAATTGAATAAGTTGCTGATGTTTCTCCAGCAAAATATTATTTTTCAGGCGATTAAAAATGTTATCGATCTGTTGTTGTAACTTGACTATTTTTCCAAATAACACGAGATCGAGTTCGCTACTAAATGACTCATAAACCAACGAATCTCCAGGCTTACAAATCTGATTGTGCGTTTTAACCGCATCATCCAACTGTCGTTCAAAACGATACAGTCCGTTCTCTTGTTCATGAAGTGCGGTTTGAGCGGTGGCTAACTGCAGTGATTTAGCATCAATATCTGCTTGGTTAAGATGCGTATCAATATCAAAATCGGGCCAGATTGCGAGCAGCTTTTGTAGCTCATCTTCACAAGTATCGACTTGCTCTAAAGTCTTCTCCTGTTCGTCGCTCAATTTGGTAAAACTCTTGGTGAGTGTTTCCAATTTGTTTTTGAACTTTCCTGATTCCTCTATCAGCATTTTTCCTTCTTGCTGTCGCTCCATTTCTTCATTGGCAAGTTGAAGTAATTTATCTTCCAATTCTTGGTGATCCGAAAGGTCAATTTGCGCAATCAAATTTTCAATTTTTTGAAGTTCTCTACGACAGGTTAATGCTTCCGACAACTGCTCCGTCAGTTCAACTTTTGCCAACTTTATGACTTGTTCATTCAGTTGGTTAACCTTCAACATACGCTGATTAAGCTGATTCCATTGAATGGTAATTTTATCAAGTTCGTCTTTATGACCAAGTAAAGCTCGCTGCCGTGCTTCAGCCCCAAATACCAAATCACTTTCACTGATATCACAACGAAACATCGCATAGTTTCCAGAAGCAATACAATCAGCAGTTAACCCTCGACGGGTAAAACGGAGTTCCTGTTCATCTTTAACTCTTAACACATTGCCATAGCTCGCAATAATAAAGTGCTTTGCAGTACTATGAGTGAACTGCATTACCTGACAAATCGAGTCTTTATCAAGAGAGCTTCTTGATGCATCTTGTTCCGCTTTTTTCCCTTGGATTATTCGAGCGCGGTTAAACCTACCTGGCAATCCACGCACGATACGAATAGCTTCTGCTTCATAATCTTCGTCAACTAAGATTGAAAAACGAGCACCGCCTAAATACCCTTCAATAGCCGACTGCCATTTGGGATCGGTGACTTCAACATGGTCACAAAGCACTCTGGGGTCAGCTTTAGGACATAGGTTCTCAATAGCAGCCAGTGCTTTTTCAACATGTTCGGGGTAAGCAACTTTTTGCTTTTCAAGTTTTTCAACAATGCGTTCTTTGAGTTGCCGCTCTTTCGCTGATTGCTCGTAAGCCAGTTCTAACCGATCGAGTTGATTTGCAACCTGAGTATTTAGTGGTTTCAACCCTTGATGGCTTTCAAACCAAAGACTATGCCATTGGTTATACATTTTTTCGGCGTGACGAAATGTATCCAGTTGTATTTCCAATCCTTGAATATCGTTAAGAATATCTGAGCCAACTAGACTCTGCACATCTAGCGCTTTATCGGGCTCCAAAGCGAGCAGCTTCTTTGCAGTCCCGAGCATGCTCAATTCAGACAATGAATCAATTTCCGATTGAATTTCTGCACTCTGAATCAATTTTGTAATCTGACGAGTTGCTACAACTCCCTGTTCAAGGGTTTGGCTTTCACGTAGCAGGTTAACGCCTATTTGAGTGACTTTTTTATTTTGAATATCACGCTGTTTTTCTAATTCATCTTTTTGCTGTAGCGCTTCAATACCCATTCGCTGCGCTTCGAGTGCAACTCGCTGTTCATGGAGTTGTTCAACCCTTTGTCCATTAACATCAATCTTTTGTTCCAGCTCGGTAAGTTGAGATCTGAAATGAGACTCTTTGTCTTTCGCTTTTAAATAATCTTTTTGTCGAACCAAATATTCATGTTTGGCGACTGTATAGCGAGAGACTTGTAAATCTCGCCATCCTTCAATATAACTCTGGCTACTGTTAATTGCAGAATCCAGAATATCAACGGACTCCTGAATACGGCTGGCGTCACTTTCCATTCCATGAATCGTTTTAAGCTGGCCAGAGATAGAACGAATAGCTTCTCCAAGGTCCTTTTTTTCCAAAATTTCATCGGCGACAAAACGGTTAATACTCTGCACTGGTTTATAGGCCATAAACCGGGAAAATGCTTTAGCGGCGTTCATTGCCTCAATTTCGGTGACAGCGTCTTTTTTTCCCCTTAGCACACCATACAAACGTCTTAAATAGGCGCGTTTAGTATCATATTTTTCAACACTGGTTTTTCCAAAAAACTGGATCAAAGTTGAGTGCAAGTTATCCAGTGTAAGTACCGAATCTGCTGGTTGTAAATCAGCGAGAGATAAACTCCTGTTTTGCTGTTGAGTAAGAATATAAAATACCAACTCTTCCTGACGCGCCAGGCGATTTTTGCCGGCGGTTTCTAACCAGGCTCTCACACCGATTAATGCTGTAAAGGGATCACCGCTCTCACCTTGCGTCGGATGAAACACCGCAGCCATATATCCATCACTGGGATTTAAACGGGCATAACTACCATCATCACACCCCAAAATATAGGATGCCAGTGTTCTAACTTTTTTGCCCCCTCTTCCCTTCTGAGTAGTTTCGTCTTGTCCGGGGTTATACTGAAATAAATTTTCATGGGCCGCGGTCATAATCGTCTGGATCATATCCGCAGCAGTGGTTTTTCCAGAACCATTTCCGCCAGAAAATAGATTCACGGGCCCAAATTCAAATTCGTTATTGGGCAGGTTCCCCCAATTAACCATAATGAGCTTTTTAAGAAACATTCATTTCTCCTTCGGGCAAATCTTGACGCTCACTGATCACCGTTTTTTCATTGCAGCTCTTTTCAGAAGTCGCGAGCTCTTCCATGCCTAGCTTTTCCCCATCTATCTCTTCAACTTCGGTTTCACTATTACTTTCTGATGCCAGCGCATCCACCGCAGTATCACTTACAAAAGTAACAATCATAGGGTGAATCTTGATCCAGCCTTCACCGGTGTCAAATGCTTCGTCTGAACGAAAGTCGATCAGTCGGAGCAGTCTTAGTCGTTGAAATAATTTTTTTCGTTCAGTTAGTTTCTCTGGTAAATTTCGTCCTAATAAATTTTTTGCCGCAATAATCAAAGATTCAATTGAGTCAAGCGCGTAACCTTTTTCGTCTATTTTTCCTTCCCTGAGCGCTTTTTCGTATTGCGCTCTCAGCACTAATACCAATGCCACTTCATACTGCGACAATCGATTTCTTAGACTGCCACTCCAGGCATTTTCGTCGGCCTCTTTAATTCCAGGAATTTCACTTGAAGGCGGATAAACACGAACGTACTCAAATCTGGTATCCATATGAATTTGGATACCAATAACCGCTAAATATTCCTCTACCAGTTCTCGGCACCTAACCAAACGATCAAAAAGTTGTTGCTCAGTCTGACTTTCATCACGAACAATAACGGAGTAATTTACCAGGCGAATGATCAACTCTTGAAATTCACTTTCAGATATACCCGTTTCTTCCAGGCGTTGTGCTAAATAATCACTTAAATTCATTCGCTTTTCTCGTCAATCGTTTTGTTTACCAGCTTGAGGGTAAAACCATCCGCTTCTTCAAAATATTCGTCTTTGACACGTTGGTGTGTTTCTTCAACATTAAACTCAAATTCACTCGACTGGCGTCCTGCGCTACCGGCTTCAATTGCATGGCTTCGCATAAGCAGCTGTTTAGCATCGTTCACTGGTAATTGGTGTAAGTCGATTTGATGCCCCTTAGCCAATGAATCAATTAGATAGCGGCTCATTTGTTGATTATTGACAGTAAATGCTTTCTCAAGAACCTGTTGTAAATAAAATTCTTTGCGCGCATCCTCATCCATTTCTAAAAGCGCCTCGACACGCGTATCAATAATTTTTCTGGTTCGTCCGGTGTAGATTTTTAATTGCGCCGGGTCAAGAAACTCTACTTTTAAACCTGCCAGCTGCTCGCTCACCTCATACATTTTATGCTGAAATTTTTCGTCATCCATCGCCGCCAGATCGCGCAAATTGTTGAGCAGTTGATCGCCGCCCCCCTGATAGCTGAAGCTGAGCTGTCTCATGATGATATCTGCACGACGAGTGAAGTTAAGTAAAGCTCGACGCAATGCAGGTAACATTATTTCACTCGCGTTATGAATTCTTTGTTCAATTTTATCAAGTAGAATAAACAACAAAGATTGAGTTTCCGAATCAACAAGCTCCGGCACTGTTTTGCGTAATTCCTGTTCAACTTTGAGTTTAAACTCCTTTCTTTTTCGTCTTGCAGTTCCAATTGTCGACACGATTTCGTCACGATATTTTTCGACACTATCCACTGACAATCGAATCGCCAGATCAGGCACAAAACGCTTTTCCATAAAATCAAAAAATTCATCACTCGCTTTTTGCACGAGCTGCTGAGATTCTACTTCCTGGATTAAGGAACGCTTCCGCTCTTCCAACTCGCCGATAACATCAGTAAAATCGCTGATGATTCGCTCCGAATATTCGAAAGCATCTAACAAATCATAGACATCGCCCTGCTCAACAAAAATTTTTAAGGCATTGCGTGTGTTACGCGTATTGCGGTGTCGCGTTCTGAAGCGACCTTGGTTGAGTTCGATAATTGGTTGCGTAAACAAACGGCCAATTCGGGTAAACGCATAAGTGCTTTGCAAGGTTGTTTCATCAACCTGTTTTTCCAACCAGGCATGCTCCAATAATAAATTAAGCGTCCAACTGGCTTGCTCTCTATCATTTCTGACCGGTTGATTAAATTCATCATCCTGCTGAGTTTCTAAAAGCGGCGCTCTGGCGATTGCCTCTTGAAAACAATCAATTACCATTTCACGGGAAAGAAGCTGAGAGTAATCGGCCTGACTGGTATAAAGCCGGCTATAAAGCAATTGTAAACATTCGAGAATTTGCTCTCGATATTTACTGGTTAGTGGACGAAAAAAATCTTGATGTTGCCCTTCAAAAAACACTGGTTGGTAATCTCGCCTTTATTGTGGACTTTTCATTTAGTGTAAACAGTCTCTTGTTGTAGATAGTTCCTTCTTGTAAATAGTCCCTTCTTGTGGATAGCCCTTCTTGTAAATAATCATCGATTTTAATTTCCTTTGATTTAAATCGAATTTTTAAGAATGATAAATCGTTGGATCGCTGACCTGCGCACTTTCAAATGCATTTTTTCGAATGAGGCAAGAATCACACTCTCCACATGCTTTTCCATCGACATCAGCGTCATAACACGAAACTGTTTGTGAATAATCAACGCCGAGTGAATGACCGCGCTGTATAATTTCAACCTTAGTGAGATCAATAAGCGGAGTGATCAATTTTACTCCTCGACCTTCAATACCAGCCTTGGTCGCGAGATCGGCCATCTTTTGAAAAGCATCGATATATTCAGGTCGACAATCGGGGTAACCCGAATAATCAACGGCGTTGACACCTGCAAAAATAAAATCGGCTTCAAGCACTTCGGCCCAGGCTAAGGCAATCGACAAAAATACTGTATTTCTCGCCGGAACGTAAGTCACAGGAATTCCTTCAGTCCCGCCCTTAGGTACTTCGATCGAGTCATCTGTTAGCGCAGAGCCGCCAAAACTGCCCAAATTGAGATCGATTATTTTATGTAACTTTACCTTAGCATTTTTAGCGATTCGTTGCGCCGCCTCTAATTCTGATGAATGTTTTTGTCCATAGCGAAAACTGAGTGCATAACAGTCATAATTTTCCGACTGAGCTATCGCAAGACAAGTGGTCGAATCGAGCCCACCAGACAACAAAATAATCGCTTTTTTCTTACTCATAAACTTCCAATCAATTAACTTTGGTTCGGGCTAAGGTATTCATTAAATTGACAATATCTAAATGCCGATACTCATTGTCGCAATTTCAGGTTAACTTAATCGAAATGACAACAAGTGACAATAACTAGTGACCGGCAGCGTCATCCCATAAAATTTTATGCATTTGAATTTGAAATCTCACCGGTAAATTGTCAGCAATAATCCATTCAGCTAATTCCTTTTCATTAATTTCTCCAAAGCACGGAGAAAATAATACATTGGTTTTTTCGGACAACTGGTACTGTGACAACTGCATTTTTGCCCAATCATAATCTTTGCGGCTCATGATAACGAATTTAACTTCATCTGATTTATCCAGATGCTGAATATTACTGTAAAGGTTTTTTCCCATTTCACCTGAGTCCGGCGCTTTTAAGTCCATGACTTTAGTGACTCTGGGATCAACATCAGAGACATCAATGGCGCCGCTGGTCTCGATGGATACCGAGTAACCTTTATCGCACAATGCGACCATTAAAGCTTCACAGGGTTTTCGCTGCGCTAATGGCTCTCCTCCGGTGACACAAATGTGCTGTGGTTGATAAGACTCAATTTTAGCGACCAGCTCTTCTAGTTCCCAATACTCACCACCACTGAATGCATATTCTGTATCGCACCAGACACATCGTAATGGGCAACCTGTTAACCTGACAAACAGGGTCGGTTTGCCGATAGTCGAGGATTCGCCCTGTAGAGAGTAGAAAATTTCGGTAATTCTAAGACGTGGCAAAATAAAAATTCGATTAGTCGTCGGTTGAGGGATTTTACCGGAGAATGAAGGGGAATTCGAGCTTAGTCACCAGACTTTATTGAGTATAAAAACGCCACACTTTTGCACCACTGGACACTTATCGATAAACCTTTGATTTACGGTAATTTATCTATGGTAGCGTTTTTTATCAGAAAGATTTTGGGTAAAAACATCCCGCCCAAAATAAAAAAGGACGATAGTATAATCGCCCTTTTCGACTTTAATCTTTATTGAAATCAGGGATATTAATGCCCTGCTTGCTTAATATCCTGTAATCCTTTGCGCGCGAGCTGCTGAGGTGCGCCGGAATATTTACTGACAACTTCATTATAAAGTGCTTTTGCTTCCTGCCATTTTTCTTGCTTTACTTTGATTTCAGCAATTTTCAGAATAGCCGCAGACATTTTTGAAGAATCCGGAAAGTCCTTTCTTAATTGAACAAATTGTTGCTCTGCTTCAACCAGTTTTGACTGGGCAAAATAAACCTGACCAATCCAGAACCTGGCGTTGTCTGAATAACTACCACTAGGATATTGTTGCAAAAACGCCTCAAACCCCTGCACTGCTTTGGTATATTCTTTGTTTCTCACCAATTTAAACGCCGCTTCGAACTCTTTACGCTCATCGCCAGAACCAACAGCCTGCCTCACCTGACTTGCAGTGTTGGGACTAACAACTGGTGTTTTCACTGCCGTACTAGACGAAGTAGAAGTTTGCGCTTGATTACTTGATGAGTTATTTCTTGGAATAGCACTTAAGCGGGTTTCGATATCACGATACAAATCTCGCTGACGTTCCTGGATTTGCTGTAATTTAAATTCATGCTCTTCAATAATACCGCGAAGTTCTCGGACTTCTTTTTGTAATTCAATGACTTGTGTACTCATTTCAGACTGTAATTGACTACGAGTCTGGTTTTGCTGTTCGAGTTGTTCGATGCGTTGTTCGAGAGTCGATTGAGAGGCGGCAGAAACAGAAGAGGAAACAGTGGCGACAAACGTCGCCACTAACAACAAAGACTTATCCGTCATAGCTTAGTTCGCCACGTCGGTTTTTAGACCATGCACTTTCGTCATGACCTTGAACCGCAGGCTGTTCTTCGCCGTGACTAACAGTTTTGATTTGTGAAGAAGATACACCATTCAACATCAAGATTTGCGCGACAGCTTTTGCACGACGCTCGCCTAATGCCAAGTTGTAAGCCGGCGTACCACGCTCGTCACAGTGACCGTCAACAGTAATTACTACACTTGGGTTTTTCGCCAGGAACCATGCATGAGCTTCTAATAGTGCACGACCTTCAGAACTGACTGTGTCATCGTCTAGATCAAAATACACAGTGCGAGCTTTACGAGTTTCTGCATTGGCTTCCGCTGCAAGCTCTTCAGCCGATTTTGGTGGAGGCGTATCAATTGTTGTTGTCGTTGTTTCTTCAACTGGAGGTGTAACGGTTTGTGTTTCTTCTTGACCGTCAGACGCACAGGCAAATAAGAAAGTCGCTGAAGCCAGAATGACCAGGCCTTTCCCCAATTTGGTAATAGACATTAGAATGCTCCTATTTATTAGCTTTTAGTTTAAAATTCTAGTGATTCTCGTTATTCCGCCATTATCCCCGATTTTTACTCGGTAAAACAATGACAGATTTATCGATTCTTGAGTTTGAGCGTTATTAATCCGGCGATATTTTAATTAATCAGCCAATTTATTCAAAACTCATTCAAGTTTGTCATCAATCCAGATCTGTAATATTTCAACTCTTTAATATCCCAACTCGTTAATACTTCAATTAAAAACTCTAATTGAGATACGGCGACCATACTGGTGCCTTTACTTCTCCCTGCCTTGAAGGTAAACGCGCCTTAAATCGGCCATCCGTTGAAACTACTGATAATACTTGCCTATTACGATAAACCGTTGCATAGATCACCATACTGCCATTTGGTGCCAAACTAGGAGACTCGTCCAACGAAGTCTTGGTCAAAGTTTGCATCGTATTTGTTTCTACGTCCTGCACAGCTACGTGGAATATACCATTAGTCCTATTAATAAGCACCATGGTTTTCCCATCTGGCGTTAATGCTGCACTTGCGTTGTAATTTCCTTCCCAGGTTACCCGTTGTGCCCGATTACTCGCCAGGTTCTGTTTGTATATCTGCGGGCCCCGACCTCTGTCTGAAGTAAACAAAAGTGACTGGCCATCAGGTGTCCAACTTGGCTCGGTTTCTATTGAGTTAATTTTCTTCGTTATACGAGAGAATCGGTGACTAGTCAAATCTAGTACATAAATTTCGGGATTTCCATCACGAGAAAGGGTCAAAGCCAGTCTTCGACCATCAGGAGAAAATGCCGGTGCACTATTAATTCCTTCAAAGGCCGCTACTCTTTTGCGACTATTCGCAATATAAATATCTTGTATATAAACTTCAGAACGGCCATTTTCAAACGAAACATAGGCGAGCTTCTTGGCATCTGGCGACCAGGCCGGTGACATAATCGGTTGGGTCGAGGCAAATATAGTTTGTGGCGCAAAGCCATCTGAGTCGGCAACCATTAACCGATAAGGCTTAGTTTGGCTGCGATCAACACTGACATAGGCAATTTTTGTCGCAAATGCACCACGTTCACCGGTGAGCTTTTCGTATACTCTATCGGCAATTCTATGGGCATGGAAACGCAAGTCTTTTGCATTAACAAAAGCCGTGTAGGAATCGAGCCGATTTCTATCAACATTGACGAGTTCACCATTACGTACTTCTTGTTGCTTGCGAAAAATATCGACAAGCTCATAACCCACTTTTAGGCGACCATCAGGTTGCTCTTCAATATTACCCACAACAACTGCTTCAATTCCTTTTTCTCGCCAAAGTTCTAAATTAACGTCCTGGTATTTATCGACTTGTTGAACAAGTTCATGGCGGGCCATTGGGTTAAATCGACCACTACGGCGAAGGTCAGCTCCAACAACTGACGATACATCATGTAAAGGTCGATCTGCGACTCCCTTCCACGAAAAGGGTAGTACTGCTATAGGACGAGCACTATCAATACCTTCGCTTATAACAAAATCGAGTTTAATTTCTTCAGCAAGCGCATGCCCGCATATGAAAAAGGCAATAATCGATAAAACAGTTTTATAGTGAATCTTCATCGTTCTCATTTTCTAACTCAAATGTTCTAGTTTTTAGTTCCGCGTAAACATCAGGATCTTTCGACATAGGCAAAGGCTCAGCTCTCAAAATAGCCCTTCTTCCCGATTCGCAATGGACCGGATCTCCCCTGACAACTTCAATCTGGTAGACTAATCCATCTGGTGCAATACCGATTCTAAATGTACAGGATCCTTTTTTCTCTGGTTTAAACCAATTCCTCTTAATCTTCCCTCGAATCAACTGGTTAAACTTATCAACTTCGCTCAATACCTGTTGCCTATGGGCAGCTTCAAGCTCCGCAGCCTCAGCATCCATCTGCGCCTGCATTTCTCGTTCAATCGCTTCTTGGCGTGCTTTTTCCTCGGCTTCCTTGCGTTTTCGTTCAGCTTCAGCCTTCGCCTTGCGCTTTCGCTCTTCTTCTAACTTTCGCTTTCTTTCGGCTTCAGCTTTGCGTTTTTTCTCAGCGTCAGCTTTTTTCTTTCTTTCCTTCTCTTCTTTAATTCTTTTTTTCTTTAGATCTGCTGCTTTTTTTTCTTCAGCTTTTCTTTTCTCTTCAGCCTTCTTCCTTTTTTTCCGGGCATCGTCCGCTTTCTTTTCTTCCTCAACCCGTTTCCGCTTAGCATCATCTTCTGCTTTCTTAAGCTGATCTAATCGCTGTTTTTCTTTCCTTTTTTGATCAAGTTTTTCCTGTTTCAGCTTTTTAACCAGTTGCTCTACTCGCTGACTATTGATCGCCTTGGCATTAATCTTCTCCATCGGAGCAGAAGACTGTTTGACTTCAATTTTCGCAAACTGATAATTTGATACCAATAACGCAACTAACCCGATGTGAGCAACAATTGACAATAAAATGGCATTATTTAACTTCATTGGCAGCAAACTTTTTCAATACATCAAATTTAATCAACTTGGTCTTTCATTTAGATAACTGAACTTACTCAATCTCTAAGCTAACTTTCTGGATCAGTCATTAAACCAATTGACTCAATACCAGCTTCTGTCTGCAGCAGCACCATCAATTGGACCACTTTGTCATAGGAAACATTCCGATCGCCGTTGATCATCACTTCTGCATTCGGATTCAACTTAAGGTGAGCGGCCACTAACTCAACTAACTCATGGGCTTCTAACGCTTGATCCGATGATTGCCCCACTGACAAATAGTAATTTCCGCTTGAATCAATACTCGCAATCAGTGGCGGCTCGTCGTTAGCTGAAATCGGTTCTGCATCTACTTCGGGCAAATCAACTTTAACGCCGGCAGTAATCAATGGTGCTGTGATCATAAAAATCACCAGCAAAACCAACATTACATCGATGTAAGGTACAACATTAATTTCAGCGACGGGTCTTCGCTTATTTTTGCGTTTGATCGGCAATTGACTCATAAGTACTTACTCACTGCCCAGATACTTTACTGTGAGCCTTTCGGTGAAGAATTCCTGAAAACTCTTCGACAAAATTTTCATATTGAGTTTCTATCTTCTGAACTTTATGGGTAAACCGGTTGTAAGCGATTACAGCGGGAATCGCAGCAAATAGTCCCATTGCCGTCGCAATCAGCGCCTCAGCAATTCCGGGCGCAACCATGGCTAAAGTGGCCTGTTTTACGCTTCCCAGAGCGATAAAAGAGTTCATGATCCCCCAAACCGTTCCAAATAACCCGACATAAGGTGTTGTAGAACCAACCGTCGCTAAAAATGACAGGTGCACTTCAACTTTGTCGATTTCACGTGAATAAGCAACTCGCATGGCTCTATGGGTTCCATCCATTACCGCCTGCGCTGAAGTTCCGGATTGCTTGCG
Organism: Aliikangiella coralliicola; assembly: GCF_007004725.1. Classification (GTDB taxonomy): domain Bacteria; phylum Pseudomonadota; class Gammaproteobacteria; order Enterobacterales; family Kangiellaceae; genus Aliikangiella; species Aliikangiella coralliicola. Next base: position 139,250 of record NZ_ML660165.1, read on the forward strand.
TAAACGAGCAAATTCGCGATAGCCGGCTAAAAACAACAACTCCATACCCGTTGGCTGAGTCTGTCGGCTGGTTAAATCGTTATAAAGCTTGCCGAGATCAATACCGGACCAAAACCTTTCTTCAAACTTATTGCCAGCATTGACCGCAGATTTGAGGCCGCGGCTTCGCTCCAGAATCATCGCCCAGGAAATAACCGACAATAATAAAAGCAAAACCATAACCAGTTGCACCACGATGCTGGCTTCTAAAAATAGATTGATAATTGACATATCAGCAGACACGCTGAAGTACCTCCCTAACAGCTGCCGGTATGCGGCAGGGTGTAAATGATTCTAATTTTAAACTGACAACGCTAATTTCGGCTTTGCATAATACCTGTTGACGGTCGCCATGTAGAAAAAGTTTTTGTTCAAATTGCAAACTGGCACCACGAATTGCTGTTAAGTGAGTAATGACTTCAACTTCGTCACCAAACCTTACCGGCTTGACATAATCAACATCCGACTTTTTGACGGCAAATGCGATATCTTGAGCAAATAAGTCAGCCTGATTAATCCCAAGACTTCTTAACCATTCGCTTCGTGCACGCTCAAAAAACTTGAGATAATTGGCGTGATAAACCACTCCGCCAGCATCGGTATCTTCGTAGTAGACACTGATTGGCCAAATAAATTCAACTGACATTATTATCGTTTGTTACGCTTCAAAGCCCCTAAAGTAGGGAACTATAACCAATTGAAAGGGAGAAATTAACCGTAAATGTGTAAAAATCTGGCAATTTTGAGTAATTTGTGAGGAAAACGCGCTAAATTATTGAAAATTTAATGAATTTTGTTGTTTAACGATTGAGTTGACGGACATTTAAGCCTGAAAAAATAGCCCTTTATTTGTTAATCGAGAGAGTGCTATAGTCATCGTACCAGTTTCTAGTCAGCCAGTTACTCATGAACACGCAACAGCCAGGTCAATCTCAAACCGACCAACTTAGAGACGGTCAAATCATCACCGCGGAAACTCACCAGGTGTTCAACCAGCCTAGCCCCCTGGAAAATTACAATGCCTTTACTTCAAATAATATTTTGCTCAATTATGTTGAAAAATTCGGAGGGGTTTGGGGTGAACAAAAGTTAGCAAATTATGGGCACCAAGTTGGACACGAGCTGTTAACAGCGGGATTTTCAGCCAATAGTCATAAGCCCGAATTTCAAAGTCACGACAGATTTGGCAATCGAATTGACCAGGTTAAGTATCATCCTGCTTATCACCAATTGATGAAAGCAGCGATTAATGCCGGCCATCACAACATACCGTGGACAAACCCCGAAAAAGGCACGCATGTTGTCCGTGCTGCGCTTGAATATCTCCACACTCAAGCCGACCCGGGCAGCGGTTGTCCCTTAACAATGACTTTCGCTGCTGTTCCAGCACTAAAACATCAACCAGACATCGCAGAAAAATGGTTGCCCAAAGTTCTTAGCAATGAATATGACCCCGACAATCGCCCATTTTTTGAAAAAAATGGATTGACTATCGGCATGGCAATGACAGAAAAACAAGGGGGGTCAGATGTTCGGGCCAATACTACCAGAGCATTTCCAATTGGCGAGCCTGGACCGGGCAAAGCCTATGAACTCGTTGGACACAAATGGTTTTGCTCAGCGCCCATGTGTGACGCCTTTCTGGTACTGGCGAATACTAATAAAGGTTTATCCTGTTTTTTGTTACCTCGATGGAAGCCTGATGGTCATAAAAATGAGATGCATATTCAACGCCTGAAAAACAAAATGGGCAACGTGTCTAATGCATCGTCCGAAGTAGAGTTTCGCGGTGCATTTGCCTGGATGATTGGAGAAGATGGACGTGGTGTTCGTACCATTTTAGAAATGGTAGCAATGACACGCTTTGATTGTATGGTAGGTTCCTCCGCTATTATGGGATTGGCAGCGGCGCAAGCGCTTCACCATACAGGTGGCCGAGAGGTTTTTGGTAAAAACCTGCATCAACAACCATTAATGCAAAACGTATTGGCGGACCTGGCTTTAGAATCAGAAGCAGCGCTGGCAATTAGCATGCGCCTTGCCTATTCTCTCGATCATCAGGAGAAAGAGCATGAACAATTGCTCTTTCGACTGGGGACTGCGATTGGCAAATATTGGATTTGCAAAAGAACGCCGCAACACACATACGAAGCAATGGAATCCATCGGTGGTGTTGCTGTCGTTGAAGATAATGTTCTAGCTCGCCTGTATCGTGAATCTCCGATAAACGCAATTTGGGAAGGTTCCGGCAATGTGCAATGTCTTGATGTTGCGCGAGCAATGACCAGGACACCAAAAGTTATCGAAGCTTTTATCGCTGAGCAGGAAAAGGCAGTTGGCCAGATTAAGTGTTTTGATCAACAACTATCGACGTTAAAAAATCAACTGGCCTCGAATAAAATTGCAGAAAATCAGCTCCGCATTTTAGTTGAAAAAATGGCGATACTTTGGCAAGCCTCAAGCTTAATTCAATTTTCAGAAGATTTTGTCGCCGAAGCATTTGTGGAAAATAGACTTAAGAATACAAGTGGAAATATGTATGGAACTTTAAACGAGAATGTCTCTTTTACCCAAATCATAGAGCGAGCAAAACCAGCTCTTTAGCTAAAACTAATTTAACTGTAACAGATTCATTTCAGGTTAAATCAAGCTCAAGGTAAATCACTTTGTTTAGTGGATTTTCATAGTAAGAAGAGATTTCCTTGAATCCCAGCTTTTCATAGAGTTCAACTGCTCGCTCCAGCCTCTCAAGCGTGTCGAGCTGCATTTTTTTATAGCCTAATTCTTTGGCTTTTTTGATAATAGCTTCAGCAAGTTTCCTTCCCGCCGAAAGCCCTTGAGAAACGGTTTTCACATACAGACGTTTCATCTCGCACGTATCGCCTTTAAGTGCTCGCACCGCGACACAGCCGATCATATCGCCCTCGTGCTTCGCCAATAAGATTGCCCCCTCAGGCGATGCGTATTTGCCCGGCAATGAGGCTAATTCTTGCTCAAACCCCTGAAAGCAAAGATCTTCGCCAAGAAATTCCTGGTACTCTCTAAATAGCTGTCGAGCAACGTCCATATCATCAGTAGTGCTGGCTAAAAAAATTTGCACGGTGACTTCCAGTTAATTATCAATGCTAATGATATTAGCATAAAGTGCATTGCCTGCGAGTTAAGATTAAATTAATAAAAATTAACTCGCTAGTCGAACCGCACTTCCTTTCTATCGAGCAGCTTACATTTTTCATCAATGTAAGTCGCTGTATACACATGTACAAGTTTTCTACATTTTTATACTTTTTTATCACAGATTTTCAGCAGTGTTAATTCTAAAGTTTCAACGCTTTATTTAACTAAAAATGTCGCATCTACATCCAAAAGGAATTAGCCATGAAAATTACTCACATCGTCGGCGCTGTTTCACTAGCGCTCGCAGTTATTGCTTGTGGTAATAGCAGTGATAAAAAAACACCACTTAGTATCACTAAAGATTCTGTTCAAGGAATTTATATAAAAACCGGGTATGGAGAAGCTTATCAAATAGACAAAAAAAAATATTCCGCTTATCAATACAATCAAAATGGCTGTATTAGAACTAACACTGGGCCCCGTGAGGAACTCTTTGAAGATGTTTCAGATTTAAAAAGTTCTCTCGATCTTAAAACTATTTCCTATCGAAACACGAAATATAGCACCCTCGCTCGGAACTATCTGGATAAACACAATGCACTTCCAGCTGCTTGCAACGCTGCATTCGAAAGCCCCGATATGGAACCCAAAACAAATTTCGACTATTTTTGGCACGCCATGAATGACCACTATGCCTTTTTCGCTGAACGCAATATCAACTGGCAATCGGCCTACGATACTTACGCAGGTCAAGTTAGTGACGATACCTCTGACGAGGAATTACTCGAAATTTTCTCAAAAATGATATCACCATTTAATGATGCTCATCTTTGGGTTTTAGATAAGGAAGGTAATCGAGCTGAATCGGGACATCCTTCAAGAATTGAACAAATAGCATCTCATATCGAACTTATTTACAACGTGAGCAGCGAGGAATATTTAACCCAATTAATAAATACTCAATATCAGATCTTTAATCACTACATTCAACCTTCCACTTATCAGCAGGCCGGTGGAACAGAAGAATCTCCAGCAATTCATTGGGGAATTAGTAAGGACAATGTCGGGTTTATATTTTTTGCTGAAACTGCCGGATTTTCTGGAGAGAACATCGAACATGTGGAAAAGGAGGTCGATGCATCAAAAGCTGTTTTTGATCGAATGATGAAACAGTTAGCGAATACTGATGCGATTATTATCGATAACCGATTTAACCTTGGCGGTGCCGACGATGTTGCGGTAGCATTCGCTTCGCATTTCGCAAAAAAGAAAGAGAAAGTACTCACAAAATACGCCAGAAACAAACTTGGCACTTCTGTTAAACAATCATTTGAATTGGTTCCCCATTCAACGCCATATACGAATCCCGTTTACCTGGTTAATAGTGAATTAACAACCAGTGCCGCTGAAATATTTTCGTTAATGTTAGAACAGTTATCACAAGTCACCGTATTAGGAACCGCAAGTTCAGGCGCATTATCAGACATACTCAATTTCTCTTTACCCAATGGATGGTTGGTAGGGTTATCCAATGAAGTGTATGAAAATCAACGGGGAGAAATATTTGAAAACAAAGGTATTCCTGCAGACATAGGTACACCGATTTATTCAAGTTCAGCTGCAGCATTGATGCGTCAGGAAAGTTACGATAAGGCACTCAAACTCCTAAACAAACCAGTCAATAGTCAGGGTAATCAGACAGTATTGGAAAATGCCATTGTCGAGGGAATGAACAACAACGCCTACCCTGGGCTTGCCATAGCTTTAGTTAAAAATGGTGATATCGTCTATGCGAAAGGATTTGGTCGCGCTGGTAGTGACGAAATGGAAGTCGAAAAATCTGTTACTGCAGACACAGCGTTTAACCTGGGCTCAACCAGCAAATTATTTGTCGGTACCAGCGCAGCGTTACTACACCAACAAAACCTGCTTGCTCTTGACGATCAAGTCGCACAAAAACTCGGTTATGAGCTTAGTGCACCCGAACACTTTAATAAACCAATAACAATTCAACATTTGCTAACTCACACTAGTGGAATTTTGGATTCAAATTTTTATGATTGTGGTTATTATCTTGACGAAGATAAAAGCAGTTTAACCAATTTAATATCAGGAGAAGAGGTTTGCCCAGACCCTGTCACCACAAACACCAGCGAGTATTTACAGTCGTATCTTACTCAAGGCGGTCAATACTATTCTGAAGAAAATTACATCACAGAGCAGCAATTCTCGCCTGGCATCATTTCTATCTACTCTAATGTTGCCACAGCCACAACAGCCCAAGTGTTGGAAAACATATCAGGAGAATCATTTCCACAATTAAGTAAGAGACTTATTTTTACGCCACTTAATATGGATAACACCGCCTGGTTCAAACAAGATCTTGGCGAAGATACTTTGGTTGCTACTCGCTATGCGTGGCTTGATGGAGAATATCAAGCAATTCCAGATTTTAGCCTGGCAACCTACGCAGACGGCGGCTTGAAATCATCAGCAGCCGACCTCGCTAATTTTGCAATCGAAGTATTGAAAAAAGAAAATCATGTTTTGTCAGATTCCGCTAAACAAATCATGTTGACACCACTATACGAGAACGCCAGTACCTACGGTATGGAAGGCATCGGATTTAACTGGCTAATGGATGGTGATTACTTTGGACACAGTGGCAGCGATCCGGGAACAGCGTCTAGTTTTATTCTTAATCGAGAAAAAGGGATCGGGATTATTTTGCTGTCAAATGGTGATGATGATCAAACACACTTTCAACAAGCCTGGCAGAAAATTCATTTAGCGGCTTCCGATTATCTGGAATCGTTGTAGTTTACGATATCTGCAACGTCGAAAAGTAACTCAAAGAAAGCTGTTATATTTGAAAGCACTGTATTTGAAAGCAATGCGAAGACAGTAATTTGTAATAGCTTTTACTAAAGCAAGAAAGCCAAGGTTCAGAACGCTGTCCTAAACCTTGGCTTTCTTTTTACTTTAGTAACTAAACTGATAACTCACTATTTAAAAACCCACAAATTATCAATGATTGGTGTCATGAGTCCACCGCCCCAAAAAGGAATAACTTCACAGCCAGAAGCATGCAGTCCAACCTTTTTGCCTGTGGTAAAAGCCATCATTGCATGTGAGAGCATATTTTGATGGCCTGCCAAATTCCCCTTAAGATGGACCTTGTCGGTAACTGCGCATCCATCCAGATTTTTAACAGCACCAGATATATGCAAAGTTATACCGCCACCAGAATGGACGTGAATTCTGGTGATAGTAACTCCTGCGTTGTAATCAGTAAAATACTTAGCGTTTGCGTTTTGCCCTAAAAAACATATGCCAACTAAAGCGACTAACAATATTTTTTTCATTTACGACTCCTTTAATTCACAACTCTTTATTAGTTAATAAAAAAAGCGAATCTTAACTGACGAAAACGACTATTTCCATAATTACTTTTTACTCTCAACAACACCTTGCGATATCAAATAATCCTCATACTTCCCTTCAAAATTAACAATCCCATCCGTCTTCATATCCAATACCCTGGTCGCCAAGGAAGAAACAAATTCGCGGTCATGAGAAACGAAAATTAAAGTGCCTTCGTAATGTTCTAATGCCAAGTTTAATGCTTCGATTGATTCCATATCCATATGATTAGTTGGCTCGTCCATAATCAGAATATTCGGTCTTTGCATGATCAGCTTACCAAACATCATGCGGCCTTTTTCACCACCGGATAATTTAGTCACAGACTTTTTAATATCATCCTGGGAAAACAACATGCGACCAAGAATTCCTCTGACAACTTGCTCATCCTCGCCAGGATTGCGCCATTGGCTCATCCAGTCGAACAAACTAATTTCTTCGGCGAAATCTTCGTTATGGTCCTGCGCGTAGTAACCGATATTCACATTTTCTGACCATTTAACCTCGCCTGATTTTGCCGGTAATTCTCCGACTAAAGTTTTCAGGAATGTTGTCTTACCAATTCCGTTGGGCCCAATCACAGCAACTCGTTCACCAACTTCAAGCATTAGGTCAAAGTCATTGATTAACATCTCTTGATAACCATTCGAAACTTTTTCTAACTCTAACGCTAATCGATAAAGTTTTTTCTCTTGGGTAAAACGGATAAATGGGCTAACGCGGCTAGAGGGTTTGACTTCTTCTAATTGGATTTTTTCCATCCTTCTAGCACGGGAAGTCGCCTGTTTGGCTTTTGAAGCATTAGCCGAGAAGCGGCTGACAAAGGTTTGTAACTCAGCGATTTGCGCTTTTTTCTTCGCGTTGTCAGCTAACAATCGCTCACGTGCCTGGGTCGCTGCAGTCATATATTCATCATAGTTACCAGGAAATAAACGCAGCTCCCCATAATCAAGATCAGCCATGTGGGTGCAAACACTGTTGAGAAAGTGGCGATCATGGGAAATGATAATCATCGTCGATTGACGTTGGCTGAGTATCTCTTCAAGCCAGCGAATTGAGTTGATGTCCAGGTTATTGGTCGGCTCGTCAAGTAGCATTATATCTGGATCAGCAAACAGGGCCTGCGCCAGCAACACTCGGAGTTTCCAACCCGGCGCTACCTCACTCATTGGCCCAAAGTGTTGCTCAGTTGGAATATCCAGTCCTAACAATAATTCGCCAGCACGAGACTCCGCTGTGTAACCGTCCATCTCGGCAAATTTGACTTCCAGATCCGCCACCAGCATCCCTTCTTCTTCACTCATTTCAGCTAAAGAATAAATTCGGTCTCGTTCCTGTTTTACTTCCCACAATTCTTTGTGGCCCATAATGACGGTGTCGATAACAGAAAACTCTTCAAACGCAAACTGATCTTGGCCTAACACGCCGACTCTTTCATTTGGATCAGTGGTTACATTACCTGCTGAAGGCTCTAGCGCCCCCGACAAAATCTTCATAAATGTAGACTTTCCGCAGCCATTAGCCCCTATAAGACCATATCGGTTGCCTTCGCCAAATTTAATAGAAATATTTTCGAACAATGGTTTAGCACCAAACTGCATGGTGATGTTAGCGGTAGAAATCAATGTAAAAGCCTTTAATTCAAATAGTTAACAGGGCGTGTGTTTATCTTTCGTTCTTTGTGAGAAAAACTCGGCAGAACTTCAGAGGGCGCGCATTTTAGCTTAGTTTGGATAGAAAGTAATCAACCTTAGTGAAAAATTCATTGACAGTTCATCACTTAGTGTATCATTATATTAATACACCAATATAAACACTGATACACTGACAGCTAATCAAGCAAAACATTCAGTTGTATCTGACTCAATTCGGGTAGAAGGAAAAGTTGTGACAACTTCATCAATGGTCAATTTGTTTTCATTAAATACTAGTTCAGGTATTCCAATATACCGGCAACTTATTGATCAAATAAAACAAGCTATTCGAATGGATTTATTAAAGCCAGGTGAACAATTACCTTCAGTCAGAAACCTGGCTAGCGCATTGCAAATTAATCCTATGACCATTTCAAAAGCGTTTGCCCAACTGGAACTGGAAGGCGTGCTTATTCGAAAGCGTGGCATTGGGATGCTAGTGACCGAGCAGGAAAAAGGCGAGGCACTAACGCCAGCAATAGAATTACCACTCGTAGAGTTTATTCAAAACGCCAGGTCGGAAAACCTGGACGATGAATCAATTATGACATTGGTTCAACAGTATTTATCGATTCACACCAAGGGTTAAATATGATGACGACTCCTATTATTTCCATCGCAAACTTATCTAAATCTTACCAGAATAATTTAGTATTAAATTCGCTTTCCTGGGATATTGAACAAGGTGATATTGTCGCACTACTTGGCAAAAACGGCGCAGGAAAAAGCACTTTACTCGAAACCATCATGAATTTACGCAATGGTGATCAAGGAGAACTAAAACTCTGGGATAAACATTGGGAGCAACTCGACCAGCCAACTCGTGAAAAAATTGGTTTTGTCGCACAAGATATAAAAGGGTTCGAATGGATGCGGGTTAGCGACTTCCTCAGTTATATTGGTGGTTTCTTCCCAACATGGAACAAAGATTATTGCGAACAATTACAAAGCCGTTGGAACCTGGACCCGAAAAAGCGAGTGGGTGATTTGTCAGGCGGACAGAGTCAGATATTACACGTTATTCAAGCCCTGTCGATAAAACCCGAGCTGTTAATTCTCGATGAACCTGTAGCTCACCTCGATCCCAGTATGCGGCGCCAGTTTTTATCAGAACTGATCGAGTTAACTTGCGAGCTCAATTCTACCGTTGTATTTTCCAGCCACATCGTTTCTGATCTGGAACGCGTAGCCAACAAAGTCGCACTGCTACAAAACGGAATCATCGATTACTACTATGATGTAGAACAATTAAAATCAAGTATTGCCCATGTCAAAATATCGGCTGATATTCCCATAGAACAAACCCCGTTATTCACCGAGTTTGTTAATTGGCGCCCACTCACAAACGGTGCAACGGCAAGTGTAGTACGCCCTCTGGAAAGCTCAATTGAAAATATTGCAGCCCAATCAAATACCAATATAGAAACAACGCCATTATCTCTGGAAGACTGGTATCTGGAGGTTAGTCATGCGGCAGGTTAGACAAACTTTATGGAATTTATTTTCTCATTCGTGGATAACATTAATTGCAATTACAATTCTCACTATTGTTTTTGTTTCTTTTCAACTGATAATCTATGTTGCCGAAATTCAGCAAAGCGATGCTTTTAAAGCCAGCACTATGACAAACCTGGTATTGGCTTGCTTCTGGGGAATTTACATTGGCGGAGCGCTGTTAAGGTTAAAACAATACTATCTCTGGAAAATTAACCAGTGTTTCCGTCAAACTCTGGTGACCACCTATCTCGGGTTACTGGGTGTTTTTAATCTATTGTTAATCTTTCCTGCCTATTTAAATATCAACTCGAATCACTCGCCACTGGTGTTAGTCGCTCCGTTTTGTGTCAGTATTTTTGCCTCACAAGTCGTACTAGCTAAGTCCCTTATTCTTAGAGCAATCGTTCCTGTAACCCCATTTATCATCGGTCAACTTTATTGGCTAAATGTTGACGAAAGCCTGATCATGTTGCTCATTATCGCGAGCACTTGTGGATTGATTTATTATTTGTATCAAAGTTCCAGTTATCGGAGAACGGAACCTCAGGATATGGTCTTTCCGGTAGCTTCACAATCTACTGGATTCAAGCCTTCAATCGTTTTTAAGTTCAATTATTTTATTAGCTTAATGATCGCTAACCACATCACCAAAAATAAAAAAAATGTCAGCTGGTCAATTTTATTACCTCATTCAAAACTTGCCATTTTTTCGTTTTTCTATGTTTTACTCATATTTGTCTTTTTAATATTTTTAGGTGGTGCAAAAAAATCAATGCTTGAGGTCTTTACATTAATCTTCATTTCGACATCATTAATCGCTATCGTTATGGAAGCGCGACAGCTGTTGCCTCAAGTTAAATTGTTTTCACATGTTTTTACAGAAGTTGATCATCGGCGATTAAAAAACAAAATTCTCATATCCTTAGATAAGGCTTTCACCTACAACGGTTTAATATTTATCACGGGTGCATTTCTGGTGGGTCAGCTACTCTCGCTAGAGAGTGACGCTCTGTATTTCTTTTCGGCTTCAATTGCAACATTATTGATTGCGATGGCACTTCATCCGTTGCTACTGTGTTTGACTTGGATAAATGTTTCGCTTACACAAATCTTAGTTGTTAGTGTCTATTTTCTAGCAATCTTCTTCGTTAGCGGTTGGATAGAAGCCAATCACAATTCGCTATTTTACTCTTGGGAAGTTTTATTATTTTTTATCTGTCTGGTAATCACAAGAACATTGGCGCAAGTATTATTTTGGAAAAAACCATTGGAAAAGTTACTTAAAACTAAATGATCTAATTTTGGGCGATCTAATTTTGGACGACCTTATTTTTGAACTGGCAGTCACTACCAGGGCAAAGAAACGCAGACTTACACCAGGAGGCCGACATGAATGTGATACTACCGGGGTTAGGCATCGTCATTTTGTGTAATTTGACTAATGAAATTGCGTGGTCGATGTCTATTTGCCTACTCCCCATTTGCCTAATAGGGCTATGCCGGTCAAAGCTTATTTTTTCAATAGTATCCCGCCCTGTATTCGCTAAATTCCGATTAATGCAAATTGGCAGGCAGACGCCTTGCCTTCATCAAAAACAGGAAAGTACAATCATTAAGCCCTGACAATAACGACCATGTCGCTAATAATTATTAATTACAAATTGATAATTAACAACATCGCACCATTCGATAACCATTATCAAATGTATAGATTTTCAGTCGTTGAACATTGAAACTGGCACTATACTTCACTTTTAATACCACGCCGACCAGTCATCAGTTACATTAGAAATTAATCATCAGGGAGTTTTTTTCATGGGTAAAACATGTACAATTCGTTTAAAGATCATTAGCAGAGTTGTACATGTCGTATAGTTTAGAAGAGCTTGAAATTTGCTTCAGCCAACCTTCAATCAAGCAGTCATTTGATGAATTGTATCAATGCCTGGGTTTTATTACCGCTGTGGCTTCCAGCCCTGATGAAATCAAGCCCAGCGAATGGATGGAACAACTTGTCATTACCGAGAGCAAGCGACCTCAATTTGATAGCGAATCTCAGGTTAAGACACTATCGAGTAACTTCACCGCCTGGTGGAATCATTGCGATGCGGTGTTTGATCACGCGACTCAGCTAGAACTACCTGAAAAAATTGGCTTAACCGCCAGCGGTAAACCCAACAAAAGTCTGGTTGAATTTTCATCAGGTTATTTAAAAGGCTATAACTGGCTGTCAAAAACCTGGCAGACGTTGCTACCACGTGGCAATGAAGAGGCCGCGAGAAGTTTAACCGTGTTGAACGCGATATTGGCGCGTTTTGTCAACGAAAGTGAATTAGCCCAGGCAAACCCTAAGCTTTTAGCCCAATTACCTGACCTTAAAGGTTGCTTTAAAACACTGCCTAACCTTTTGTCAGCAGTTGGTATGCTGGGTAAAGATATTGCGTCACAGCGAGCCGCTAAACAAAAAGAGCCACAAGAAAACCTGCCGTTTAACAATATTTATCGCAATATCGGCCGTAATGACAGCTGTCCCTGTGGCAGCGGCAAAAAATTTAAACGATGCTGTTTACATTAAAGATAGGTTTAAATCAAAATCAGGTTTACATCAAAGTAAGTAAATCTTCCATTTTCGCTAGCTGTTATTGATTAATAAGAGGAAATTTGTATGTTAAGAGTCGCTTCGATCACATTATTATTGCTCTTATTCGGCTGCCAGCAAGGGGCTACCGGACCACAGTCAAATGAAACCCCAGTGGTTGAAACTTCTCAGCCCGAATCCAGTGAGGTAAGTACGGTGACAGCAACCCTCCCATTTACCGGCACGGTAAAATATTTTGACCTTGAAGGCGGCTTTTTCGGAATTGTCACCAGCAAGGGACAAAAACTATTGCCGATGAATCTTGATAAAAAATATCTTCAAAATGGTACTGTTATTGAATTTTCCGGTGACTATAAAGAAGGCATGATGACCATTCAAATGTGGGGAAAACCCTTTGAATTAAAAGAGGTCAAGCTCATCAAAAAAGGCAAGGAAGTGCGCGATTCAGACCTTTAGCAAAGATGAATCGAATCAACCTGGTCTTAAACTAGCGCGGCTTGTTTTACACAAAAATAAGCCTGTCAGCCGCTAAATAAATCATTGGTGACCGGTTTATAGCCAAAATGTTGATAGGCTAACTTGGTCGCTACTCTGCCACGTGGTGTACGGTGAATAAAGCCCTGTTGAATGAGAAATGGCTCTAACACATCATCAATCGTATCTCGTTCTTCGCCAATTGCAGCGGCTAACGAGTCCAAACCAACCGGACCACCGTCAAATTTCTCTATAATCGCTAATATTAGTTTCCGGTCCATATTATCAAACCCTTTATCATCAACATCTAGCAGATTAAGCGCCTTGTCTGAAATATCAGGCGTGATTTTGCCGTCAGATTTGACTTCCGCGTAATCTCTAACTCGGCGCAGTAAGCGGTTAGCAATTCGGGGGGTTCCTCTTGATCGCCGAGCGATCTCCTTTGCGCCTTCAGTGTTAATGGGGATCCCAGTAATATTCGCCGAGCGTTCAACAATGTTGGTGAGATCTTGAATATCATAAAACTCAAGCCTTTGGACTATCCCAAACCGATCCCTTAAGGGAGAAGTCAACAAACCAGCTCTTGTGGTTGCTCCCACCAGGGTAAAAGGTGGCAGGTCGAGTTTAATTGAACGCGCCGCCGGACCTTCACCGATCATAATATCGAGCTGATAATCCTCCATCGCAGGATAAAGTATCTCTTCAACCATTGGACTTAGTCGGTGGATTTCGTCGATAAATAAAACATCGTTTTCTTCCAGGTTAGTTAACAAAGCAGCTAAATCTCCCGCCTTTTCCAGCACAGGGCCTGAAGTATGTCGAATATTAACGCTCATTTCATTGGCAATAATATTGGCTAAGGTCGTTTTACCAAGCCCTGGCGGACCGAAGATTAACGTGTGATCAAGTGCATCATTTCGCTTTCTGGCAGCCTGAAAAGCGATATCCATTTGCTCGCGAACTTTTGGTTGGCCAACATAATCAGCCAACGTTTTCGGGCGTATCGCCCTATCGACCTGCTCTTCGGTTCCCTGGCTTGTAGCGCTTATGATTCGGTCAGTCTCAATCATGGACAATATTTACGACTTATGTAGGTATTTGAGTAGTATTTTAACCAGATTTTAGCTTTGGAGGAAAATAAATTTAGCAATGTGGGTAAGATCCATCAGCAACCTTATGAAATCAGCCACATTCTAATGCTCCGTAAGCTCGCCACAGTTGCAAAACCGATCCGCTAATTGCACAATAGTTTAACCCTCTGCCTGGCTTCACAGGCCACTAAAAGAAAACAAGAAGGAATCACCAGACTATGGAAACTATTGCTGCCGTTGCCTATCAAGCGGGAAAGCCGCTTAGTATCGAGACAGTTCAACTTGCTGAGCCTCGCGCCGGCGAATGTCTGATCGAAATAAAAGCGACCGGTGTTTGTCACACCGATGAATTCACTCTCTCAGGCGCAGACCCTGAAGGTCTGTTTCCGGCGATTCTTGGCCATGAAGGCGCGGGAATTGTTCGCGAAGTTGGTGCAGGTGTGACTTCGCTTCAGCCCGGTGATCACGTCATTCCACTCTATACACCGGAATGCCGCCAATGTGAATATTGCTTGTCGGGCAAAACTAACCTTTGCCAAGCCATTCGCGAAACGCAGGGTCGCGGTGTCATGCCTGATGGTAGTTCGCGCTTTTCCATTGATGGCGAAAAGATTCATCATTATATGGGCACTTCAACTTTTTCTAATTTTACCGTCGTACCTGAAATTGCCTTGGCAAAGATCCGAAAGGATGCGCCGTTCGATAAAGTCTGCTACATCGGTTGTGGTGTAACCACTGGAATTGGTGCAGTAATAAACACCGCTAAAGTTCAGCCCGGCGATAATGTTATTGTATTTGGACTTGGTGGTATCGGTTTGAATGTTATTCAGGGTGCACGAATGGTGGGCGCTAATATGATTGTTGGCGTTGACACTAATCCGGCCAAAAAAGAGATGGCTGAAAAATTTGGTATGACTCATTTTGTTAACCCGAGTGAAGTCGAAGGCGATCTAGTCCCTTACCTTGTCGATCTGACCAAAGGCGGTGCGGATCATTCGTTTGAATGTATCGGCAATGTGGATGTGATGCGAGATGCACTTGAGTGTTGCCATAAAGGTTGGGGCGAAAGCACAATAATCGGCGTTGCCGGAGCAGGTCAGGAAATTAACACCCGTCCGTTTCAACTCGTCACCGGTCGAGTTTGGCGCGGTTCTGCCTTTGGTGGCGCAAAGGGGCGTACCGACGTTCCTAAAATTGTTGATTGGTACATGGATGGAAAAATTAACATCGACGATCTAATCACTCACACCATGCCGCTAAAAGATATCAATAATGCTTTCGATTTGATGCACGCAGGCGAAAGTATCAGAAGCGTGGTTTTATTTGACTAAGACTAAAACTCTCCGCTCAGAAAATGAGCGGAACCCTCTTCTCTTTTAAATTAAGAAAACATTAATCAATACCGAGAAAATAAATCATGTCATTGATTGTTAAATCGAAACAAAAGTCCTTTGGCGGAACCCAAGGTGTTTATACCCACCAATCGGCGAGTACTCAATGCGAAATGGAATTGAGTGTTTACCTTCCCGAAAAAGCCGATACAGAAAAATGCCCGGTGATTTATTATTTATCAGGCTTAACCTGCACTCAGGAAAACGTCACCGTCAAAAGTGGTTTTCAAAAATATGCCAATGAAGCCGGTCTCATTGTCGTTTGCCCCGATACCAGCCCAAGAGGTACAGATTATCCTGGCGAAAATGACAGTTACGATTTTGGTAGTGGTGCAGGATTTTATCTGAACGCGACTCAAGCGCCCTGGTCAACTAGCTACCGAATGTACGATTATGTTGTCAATGAACTTACCGATCTGATTAATAATAACTTTCCGGTGATTCAGGAAAAATGCGGTATTTTCGGTCATTCAATGGGTGGGCATGGCGCATTGACCATAGGTTTAAAAAACCCGGAAAAATTCAAATCAATTTCAGCATTTTCTCCAATCGTCGCCCCCTCTCAATGCCCATGGGGAGAAAAAGCTTTTAGCGGTTATCTTGGCAAAGATAAGGAAGCCTGGAAAAATTACGATGCCACGCAACTTATTCAGAACGGGCATCGAAGCGCGAATAATATTCTTATCGATCAAGGGACAGCTGACGATTTTTTAACGGAGCAATTAAAACCAGAACTATTTCAACAAGCCTGCGAACAACACGGACAACCCTTAACACTACGAATGCAACCTGGATATGATCACTCCTACTACTTTATTGCATCTTTTATGAAAGATCATATTTCGTTTCATCAAAAAAATCTCCATCAATAAATTCTTTATTAACATTTGCCGGGGAGTATGTTTTCTCAAGCATTACTCCCTCTAGATAACAAAGTTAATTACGATTTGCCAACAAGTAGAATTTTCACTCTAGTGGCAAGTAAATATCTGTGATCATTTCATGCTCTTTAATATCTGGAAATAAATTTACTCGATGTAAGAAACAAGGAAAATCTCTAAGTTCTTCTCCACTTTGCGGTAGCCATTGACCATAAAGGTATTCGAAGCTCTGGCGAAGATTTTGATCGGAACCTAAGTGACGAATGACCGCACAGCGACCACCTGGAATCGTTTTCTCAATGATACCGTAGCTATTATCATCGACTTCTCCGGTAACCGACGCACAAATGTCTAGTTGATAATCCTCAGCCGCTACTTGTTCGGGATCGTTATACAAAATATTGTATGTTTCACTCACATTTGGAGATAGCCTAACCTCTTTTCGCCATCGAATAAAAGTTCGGACACTCTCAAAGACTTTTTCTGGCGCCCCATGATGTTCCAACGCAGCGACTCGAGTTTCCTTAAACTCAACAATTTTTACTTCTTGATAATTCTCACGCTTTTTCACTTGATAAATTCTCTCACTGTTAATGACTTGAAAACATTGATACCAATGCTCCCAGTCGGGGGCATTTCTAAACTGCATGGGTGTTTGCCCAAATAATTTTTTAAAAGCACGAGAAAAAGATTCAGGGTTTTCGAAACCCGCAATCATTGCGATATCAATAATTTTAAACTGGCCTCTAAATGCTAATTGATATGAAGCTCGTTTCATTCTCTGCAATTGGATATATCTGGAAACTGGCAGCCCAAGTAATTCAGAAAATTGCCTGTGGAAATGGAACTTCGAAAAAAAAGCAACTCGACTGAGTTCATCGATTGAGAAATCGGTATCAAGATTAACATCGATATAATCTAATACTGCCTTGAATTTTTTTAAATAGTGATCAGTCATCGCCCTTTTTCCGAAATACTAGCTAGCGAGATAATAATGCCTGAGAGAATCGCGTTAATCCTGACTGATCTTGCTAATCTTCAACTACATTTTATTCCAGGAACCGTTGAATACTCTCCGAGTATTCTGGATAAAAAGAAATATCATTATGACCTGCCCTGTCAATAATAACTTGAGTTAAAAACTTCTGGCTAATGTGCCTGGCCAGGTTGTCACTTCGTTCGCGAGGAATAACCTGATCATGTTCCGCCACTAACAACAAAGTTGGCTTTTCAATATCAGGCGCCCGCTCAACTGAAAGATATTTATCGGTGATTAACAATGAAACCGGGAAAATTCGATAATGAGATTTCGCGACATTTTCAATACTGTCGTAGGGCGTTACCAGAATCAATTTTGCAATATCACGATTGGCAGCAACATATGTCGCTACACCACTTCCCAGGCTACGGCCAATCAGGCTAATACTTGAATGTTGAGCCTGCACTTCATCATAAACGAATAAAGCATCGGCGTATAAGTTCGATTCTGTTGGCTCGCCTCCGTTTTTACCATATCCACGATAAGGAATTAGATACACCGTGTAATCAGGGGTTACGCGGCGAAAAAATTCAATGTTATTCTCAACGCTCTCCGCGTTACCGCCATAATAAATTATCGCAGCATTGTTATTCGGATTAACAACCCAACCCGACAACTTCAAACCTCGATGATTAAAACTGACTTCCGGAATACCGGTAACTTCTCCAGCAGACTGAGGAAAGTAGAGAAAGGAGCGTTGAAACAGAAAAAGTAACAAGCATAGAAGAATGTAGCTGATAACAAGGATTATCAATATGCTTTTCATCTCTACGATATTAACTCCGAAAGTCTTTCAAATTAGTAAAGAGTAAATTGCTCTATGCTTATTTGCAAATCTAATTTAAGCACATTTTTTCGAGATGTCTATTTGCTCGCGCAGCTCAAAGTAAAAACCTTCCTCAATATTAAGCATTACAGATATCGTATACTACAGATATCAAATGTTACGAATATCAAATACTAAAGATATTCGCTATTTCCTACCATTTAACAACCATCCAATTGGTGTCCACCGAACCAGCAAAATATAACTCACCAGACCAATCGCCAAAGTTCCAAAAGAACCGACAAAAAACTTAACCCAGATATTCCAACTGACATCCAGTAATAAGTATTGAATGAAAAACAATAACGGCAAATGGACGATATAAACCCAGTAAGACGAATCAGCGACAAAACGAACTATTTTGTTTTCTTTATCAAGAAAAAGCCGACCAACAATCAAACTGCAAATACTCAAGTAGACACCAACATAAGCTTCAATAGTAACAATCAGGAGATGTTTCCAACTGTGCTCAATACCATTCGCTGCTTTCATGATGTCTTCGAAAGTGATTGTTCCAGGCAGCTCGTAGTAAAAATATCCATAGCCGACTAAACTAGCAAAAAACATCCACATCCAGTATTTTTTTAATTCGTCCATAAGCTCCTTTTTTTGATAGAACGCACAGCCAAGGAGAAAAAACATACCATAGAAACCAAACGACCAAAGCTCAGGATAAATTCTTTCCGGCGCAGGGTGAGGCGTAACCTGCGAATAGAGTGCAGGAACCAATAACAGCGGCATAATGAAAACGATAAACTTCGGCGTGAGAAACTTTCCATTAAATAAACCATTAAGCAACCGAAAGCGCATGAGAAATGCGATAGTCAAGCAAAACAAACATAAGTTAAACAAAAACCATAAGTGTGTCGTACTAAAAGGCGGTTTGGGAATATCTGGGTTGTTACTAATTGCGACAAAAAATTGCAAAAATGGTGATGGATTTTCGACATTAGTTGCTGCCCAAAATATAGTCCCCATAATCGCAATAAGAACTAACGGTAGAAACAAAAGGAAAGGAGCCAGAATTCGTTTACCACGATTTTTCAAAAACTCACGTAAACCTCTTTTCTCTATCAATAAAAAAGCAAAGAAGCCGGCAATAACAAAAAACAAAGGCATTCTAAACATGTGAGTGAACCAGGCAATCACATCGAGTATCAGTGAGTTTTCTTTATCGGCAGACAACCAGAGATTGTCCATAATGGGGCTATACGCTAACGCAGCATGAAAAAAGATCCCTGTTAACATTGCCAGGGCTCGAAGGTTATCCATGTAGTGATAGCGAATAGATTGATTGATATCAGTTTTTTCAAGGTGAGTGATATCATCACCTGTCATCGTGTGATTCATTACTTATTCCTCTATGAAATACTTTTCAGTTAAAAAGAAGCATTATCAAGTTAATGGAAATTGGCTCATTCAATTCCTGGTTAGTCGAGAGATAGCACCTACAAAAAATCTGTTTTTCTGGACTGGCACCAGAAAGTGACGATAATGATTAGTGCGGCAATCATCAGCTCGATAAGAATGATGCTAGCCGCCGTGGTATTCCAAATTGCCGTCTCCCCTTGAATATGTTTGCTAATTCCCGCAAAACTGGATATCCAAAACCAGAAAAGAGAGACGCCGATATTACAAATGGTTGTCATGACAATTGTCCAAACCTCTGATTCGGTGATCAGTGCAACCGACAAAACCAACAGGTAAGCAACAAATAATTCAAGCAGCACAATCAATGCGAAAGGAATGAGTCCATTTGGT
The DNA here is from genome assembly GCF_007004725.1 of Aliikangiella coralliicola. GTDB lineage: Bacteria > Pseudomonadota > Gammaproteobacteria > Enterobacterales > Kangiellaceae > Aliikangiella > Aliikangiella coralliicola. The sequence goes on from NZ_ML660165.1 coordinate 159,082, forward strand.
ATGTCCGCATTGAAACTGATCACGCTTAAAACGCCCGCCACCAGTAATCCCCAAGGAATTAAAAAAGCCACAATATTGGCTATCAGTTTTGCTACAGTATAATCCGAAAAAGTGACCGGCAAACTCATCACAAAAGACAAAGTTTGCTCTTTGCGCTCATTAACGACTGTCACAAATATCAGGTGCGCTCCAATGATAATAAGAATTGAAACTAGCAAAACGATACCGACATAAAACGAAAGTTTACTTGCCACACTGATTAGAAATAATGAAGCAACCCCGATCGCAAAGTAAAACGCCAGCGCATTACGACAAAATTGCCAGTCTTTAACGAACAAATGTTTTATCATCACGGTATTCATTTTTCAGCTCCTTGGCGACTTGAATGAACTTCGGCGACAAAAATTTCTTCTAATGTCATATTTTCGACGCCCAATATTTCAGCACCTTGCTGCTGGTAAGCAGATACCATATCTGGATTAAATTGATTGGTGGTAACAACTGCCAGATTTCCAGATTGCTGAATGTCAACGACGCCAGGTTGACTCGACGACAGATTATTTTCAGACCAGTCACTTTTGGACAAATCAAGACGAATTCTTTGCCAGCGCTCAAGAAATGTTTCTCTATCCTGAGAATTGACGACTTTGCCTCGATCGATAAAAGTAATTTGATCCGACAATTGTTCAACATCCTGGGTATTATGGGACGAAAACAGAACACTGCGCGTTTCGTCTTTAAGCACTTCCATCAACTCATTCAATACTTCGTGGCGTGCCACAGGGTCAAGGCCTGTTGTTGGTTCATCTAATATCAATAATTTGGGACGACGAGCCAGTACAAGCAACAAGCCAGCTTTCACTCTCTGGCCATGTGAAAGACCTTTAATTTTTTGCCGCGGAATTAAATCAAAACGCTTTAACAAGGTTTCTGCATATCCTTTATCCCAGCTGGGATAAATTGACTGCAAATATTCCATATGCCACTCAATCGTTGCATTTTTGTAGAGGCGCATATCTTCCGAGGCGAAACCAATTTCCCATTTTGCTTTCACCTGTGAAGACGGCATGGAATGTCCGAGCACAGAAACTTCGCCCGCATCCGGTTGAACCAAGCCCATTAAAAGACGGATAGTGGTTGACTTACCTGCGCCGTTAGGACCGATAAGTCCCATAATACAGCCCTCCTCCAGTGCCAGGTTGATTTTCGATAAATTGAAATGAGGGTATCGTTTTGACACTTGTGATAACTTTATTGCTAAATTACTCGTCATTGCTCTTTCCACCATCTTTCTTACTAATTTCATTCTTGCCTGAATGACTTTTCTCCACCACGTCGGTAACGCCCATTGCATCCAATGTTTTTCCTTGCCCTACAGATTCGGAATCGCTAAGTTGATGCAGTAATTCCAGGCGCTTAACCAATTCAGCTAGTCCCAATCCAAGAGATTGCGACTTAACCAAAGCCTCGGTTAAAAGATTATCAATTTCCTGATTCCTTATTTTCGCGCCAAGATTTTCAATACCAGCAACAAACGAGCCTTTTCCCTGGCGCGTAATGATCACTCCTTCGCTTTCCAGCTCCTGGTAAGCCCGCTTAACGGTAATTACACTAACCTTTAACGACACGGCTAACTCCCTGATTGATGGTAATTTAACCCCTTGCGCCCAGTCGCCAATAGCAATACGATTCTTAATCTGCTCAATAATTTGCAAATACATCGGCCTGCCATCTGCCTGGGATAAAATGAACTCGTTTTTCATAAATTGTGAGGTTGATTCCTGAATATGTACACACTGTATATAGTCAATATACACAGTATATACATATATACACACAGAGATCAAGAGACTGTTTTTTGTGGGTTGCTATCAAAAGCTCGATAATATGAACATTCTTTAAGACTACTTGAGCCCCAAAGACAAAAGAGATAGCGTATATTAAAACTGTAAACTTTTTAAATTAAAGTGATTTAGGGGAGATTAATTAAATATGAGGATTTCAGGGTGAGTCTTTTAACTAGACTGATCGCAATACTCGCATGCCTTACTTTTCCAGCGACAATATTGGCAGGAGAACATAAAGGAACTCACGGTATGTTGTTGCTATTAGGAGATGGTCACTTGATTGGTTCCCATTTTCCTTTGTGGAGAAAACCACACGATTTTCAGGCTTTTGTCGAAGTCAGCTTCATAGATGCCAAAACTCAAAAATCAGTCGTAAAAAAAATGGAAAAATCAAATAACTACTTTACTTTAGTTCCTAAACCATTTGACGCGGACAAGTTAAAATCAGGGACAGATTTTAACATCAAGGTCGATGTTTATGATGGCCACTTTGAACGCGCCGGCAAGAAAATAGTCGATTCAGCTAATGCCTCTATGAGAGCTTTGTTTTATCGACAACTAGTACCTGAACTCGATGAAAAAAATAAATCGAAGTATGAAAAGTATTATGCGCTTTATTCTGGTAGAAAGACGTTCCTGTTTAATCGAATCTCTGCTTATCGTCCGTTTGATCACGTTGTGGAAGCAGAAAGTAACCGGGAAAATATTTATTTTCCTTTAGAGGTGAAATTAGTTACGTCAAAATCGCAACCTTCTTATAGTGGCTCATTAGCCAATCTCAAAGCAATTTCGAAACGATATGATTTGGATATTATACGAACTATTTACCTGGAGAAAGATGAGCTCAAATGGTGATGAGTTGTTAAGGTGATTGATTGTTAAACTGTTATTTGAGATCACATGTTAACTTATACACAGCCCCTCTCAGGATTAAATCTACATCATATTTTTGAGCGCAAGTCGGATCAACGTTGACGCCGGTAAACTATCATCATCCAGCTTGCTGATTGCTTTACTGGCTTCCGTAGGTTTATAGCCGAGAGCAACCAAGCCACTAACCGCTTCCTGAACATTAGCACTACCACTAGAAACAGTTTGTGTTGATTGACTTGAGTCTGTCTTCACCGGTGCTTCAACTTGCCAGTCGTTCAGTCGATCTTTCATTTCAATAATCAACCGCTCGGCAGTTTTTTTCCCAACTCCCGGAATTTTAACCAGCGTGGAAGCTTCGCCGTGATGAACATTTTGCACAAATTCAATCGCGCTCATCGCCGATAAGATTGCAAGTGCCAACTTTGGCCCGACTCCATTAACTTTAATGAGTTCTCGAAATAACTTTCGTTCTTCTAAGCTGTAAAATGCAAATAAGGTGTGGGCATTTTCACTCACGGACAGGTGGGTATGCAAAATAGTATTCTGTCCAACTTCTGGCAGTTGATAGATAGTATTCATTGGTGCCTGGCATTCATAACCGACCCCATTGACATCAATTAAAATAAAAGGCGGTTGTTTTTCTAGTAATACACCACTTAATCGTCCGATCATTTTTTTCTCTTTTTAAATTTTTAGTGCCAGGTTCGAAATATCGATACCGTTAATAATTTGTCAATTCAATACACTATTTGTCAATTCAAACATCATTTGCCAATTCTCAAAACATTAATTGACAAGATCTCTATCGCAATCGACCACGGGTCACTTTCTTAGCGCCCGCTTGAAAAAGCGCACTTTGCATTGCGTGGCCATGGCAAATTGCCACCGCGAGTCCATCAGCAGCATCAGCCTGTGGTGACGCACTAAGCCCTAACAAACTGGTCACCATATGCTGAACCTGACTTTTATCAGCACCACCAGTCCCCACCACAGACTGCTTAATCTGACGAGCAGAATACTCAGCAACGACCAAAGCGTGTTGCGCCATAGCGACCATCGCCGCGCCTCGAGCCTGGCCTAGCTTTAGTGCAGAATCTGCATTTTTGGACATAAAAACCTGCTCAATCGCGGCTTCATTTGGCTTGTATTCCTGAACAACTTCGGCAATACAGCTATATATCTGGTTAAGTTTGTCAGAAAGAATGCCATCTTTCACTCTGATACATCCACTGGCAACATATTCCATTTTACGGCCATTTGAACGAATGACACCAAAGCCTGTGATTCTCGAGCCGGGATCAATTCCAAGGATGATTGACATAAAAGTCTCGCAAAGCAGTTTTGTTAGCGCATAATAACCTGCACTAGAATACCATAGTCAATTATCATTAACCTGAATTCTGGATAAGAGTAACTCAGGCTAATGAAACCTCTGGCTAATTAACCTCAGCTGCGCATAAGAAGAGTCATTGAAAGTCAGTACTGGTATGCATTAACACCAAAAACAAGTCTTAAGGATAATTGGGTCCCTCAATGTGAAGCCAGTGCAGCGATTTGAGTGGTTAGCGAGGCGAGTTTGTGTAGTAATAGCAAGCTATTAAAAACAAGCTCAACGAAGAAAACCGCTCAAAGCGCTGTATTGGCTGGCTCTTCTTATGCGCAGCTGAGGTTTATTAAGACCTATAGTTGTTCGTATGCTTCTGGTGGGATATCGGCATTACTATAAACGTTCTGAGTGTCATCAAGATCATCTAGCCGGTCAATTAATTTCAGAACCTTCACCGCCGTGTCAACGTCCAACTCCGCCTGCGTTGCCGGGATCATAGAAACTTCGCCGGCTTCAGGCTTGAGACCTTTTTCTTGAAGCGCCTCTTTTACCGTTAAAAAGTCTTCTGGTGTTGTTAACACTTCAAAGGAACCGTCTTCATGATTGACGATATCATCAGCGCCGGCTTCCAACGCTTCTTCCATAAGCTGGTCTTCATCAACGCCTGATGAAAAAACCATTTGGCCTTTTCTTTCAAAAAGGTATGCAACAGATCCCGATGCAGCTAACTCACTGCCAGCTTTAGTAAATGCATGACGAACTTCTGCGACGGTCCTGTTTTTATTGTCAGTTAAACACTCAACCAGTATCGCAACACCACCAGGCCCATAACCTTCATAGGTCAGATTTTCATAGTTATCACCTTCAGCATTTCCAGCACCACGGGCAATCGCTTTATCAATGGTGTCGCGCTTCATGTTAGCGCCAAGTGCCTTATCGATAACTGCACGCAACGATGGATTATCCTCAGGATTAGGCCCACCGCTTTTTGCTGCCACGACTATTTCACGAATGATCTTCGTGAATATTTTCCCACGTTTAGCGTCTTGTGCCGCTTTGCGGTGTTTGATGTTAGCCCATTTACTATGTCCAGCCATTGGTATGCTCCAATTTATTCACAACATTTATCTGTATTTCAAAACAAACTGTGCAGAGCTATCAATGCCTTGATTAAAAGTTACGGTTAAAACCCACAATTAAAATCAACGATTAAAAATAGCGCTGCTAATTTAGTGCTTTTCTCGACTAAAAACTTATCCTTAACTTCGTCATTCATCTTGCTTGAAAATACTGCTACGACGATGCAATATCACCGTTTTATTCTACATCCTCACCTTTGCTTTTGGCCAGTGACTTAATTGCCAGCTCAGCCAGCTGTGCTTCTGATACTGGAGAAGGTGCCGATGTTAAAGGGCAACTCGCGGTAGTCGTTTTTGGAAACGCTATTACATCTCGAATCGACTCAGCGCCAACCATTAGCATCACCAACCGGTCAAGGCCAAATGCAATTCCACCGTGAGGTGGACAACCATATTTTAAGGCTTCTAACAAAAATCCAAATTTTTCTTCCGCTTCCTGTTTTTCAATTCCTAATAAATCAAAAACTGCCGATTGAATATTCTGATCGTGGATACGAACCGAGCCACCGCCGACCTCACATCCGTTCAATACCATATCATAGGCACGAGATAAGGTTTCCGTAGGAGCTGCTCGAAGCTTGTCAGCATCGTTTTCCTGAGGTGCTGTAAATGGATGGTGTAACGCGTGAAGTTGGCCGTTTTCCTCTTCGAACATCGGGAAATCAACCACCCATAGCGGTTTCCATGCATCTTCTATTAAGTTACGGTCACTCGCAACTTTAAGCCTTAATGCCCCCATTGCATCGGTAACCACTTTATACGAATCAGCGCCGAACAATAAGATATCGCCGGCATTCGCATTGGTGCGCTCTATCAATTGATTAATAATGTCATCATTTAAGAACTTCGCGATTGGCGACTGAACGCCCTCACTACCCTTTCCGGTTTCATTAATTTTTATCCAAGCTAATCCTTTGGCGCCATAACGCCCGGCATACTCACCATATTGGTCAATCTGCTTGCGGCTTAGCTCTGCACCGCCGGGAACACAAATGACCGCCACACGGCCTTTAGGATCGTTTGCTGGATTAGCAAATACCTTAAACTCAACCTGCTTAAGCAAATCAGCCACATCGACCAACTCAATGGCTACCCGCAAATCCGGTTTATCACTGCCGTATCGCTGCATTGCCTCAGCGTAAGGCATACGAGGAAACTCGCCAAGCTCTACATCAAGACAGTCTTTAAATACCTGGCGGATCATATTTTCCATCAATCCCATAATCGCCTCTTCATCCATAAATGAAGTTTCGATATCAAGCTGGGTAAATTCTGGCTGACGATCGGCTCTTAAATCTTCGTCTCGGAAACATCGGACGATTTGATAGTAGCGGTCAAAACCACTCATCATCAGTAATTGTTTAAATAACTGTGGTGACTGAGGTAAAGCGAAAAAAGAACCTTTGTTGGTACGGCTTGGTACCAGATAATCGCGCGCACCTTCAGGTGTTGCTTTGGTCAGAATAGGGGTTTCAATATCGGTAAAGTTTTCAGCTTCAAGAAAATCGCGTAGTTTTTTCGCGACTTTATTACGAAATAAAAGACGCTGCTGCATTTCTGGGCGACGTAAGTCGAGATATCGATATTTGAGGCGTAACTCTTCAGAAACATCTTCATGGCCGTCAATCAGGATAGCAGGTGTTTCCGATTTATTAAGAACAGTCAGACCGGAAGCCAATACTTCGATCGTCCCGGTTTCCATATCTTTATTGATCATACTTTCCGGGCGCAGACGAACAACCCCATCGACACAAACCACAAATTCACTGCGAAGATCTTCAGCCTGGGCAAACAACTCAGCCTGATCAGGCTCAATCACCACCTGAATGATGCCGCTTCGATCTCGAATTTGTAGAAAAATCAAACCGCCCAAATCACGGCGACGATGCACCCAACCCGCAATTTTGACAGACTCTCCGGCTGGTATTTCAAGTAAATCACCACAATAATGGCTGCGCATAATAAAACCTTACAAAAATCGCTGAAAAAACGAGGTTTTAACCTCGCCTGAAAAACCGCGTATATTACTGGATACAGCCTGTAAAGTCGATGATTTTGCGGGGCGCGACTGGTCGTCGTATTTGAAATCGAGAGATATTATTACCAGCCTTAAAAAAGCCGATTACATTAAGTTGATTACGCTGTTCATTAAAGCCTTGATGACTTTACTTAGCTTGCGGAGCAAACCGGTAATGCCCAGTAATTTTAGCGCCGAACAAAAAATCGTCTTCACGTGGTCCAAGCCCAATATTATGCACGATCAGGTACCTTTGGCCGTCAGAGGACTTTCTGTTGCTAACAATACCGATATGGGGCAGGTTTCTGTGTAGCATCCAGGTCACCATATCGCCCGGTTGGTATGCAGCTGCGTTTTTTGAGATAGGCAATTGCTCTCCAAACCGAGAAAAAAACACTTGCAGATTGGGAACTCGACGATGATCGATATTTGTGTCTGGTCTTTTTAGCCCCCAGTTGTCAGGGTATAACTCAAAATGGTCACGCATATCTTCATGGACCAATTGCTGCAAATCAATTCCTAATTGCCGATAACTTCTGATAATCACATCGGTACAGACGCCGATATTTTCAGGCACATCTCCACCAGGATACCGAATTGAGATATAGCGCCCTGAGTAGGTCACGTTTTGCTTTGTCCTTTCCTGCGCAGCTTTAACCAAACGCTCATTCCAGGAAGCGGCTTCTTCAGCGGCATAAACCGCAGAAATCCAAAAGATATTGGCTAAGGCGAAAACCAGTGTTCGCTGAAAAAATTGTCTAATAAACAGGCTTAATTTTACGTTCAAATTTCACTCCTGATGATTTCAACTTAAGTAATCACTGATATTTAATCAATAATTCCATTATTCTTTCATCAATTGGTTTTCTCAATTTGGCTTGAACCTTTTTGACCCAAACCAGCGCGACTGAGTTCAATCTATCATTCTGTTTTTGTCAACTAACTCAATCGATACGGCCCAGGAGGTTACTCTAAAAACCTACACACTAAGAGAATGCAATAAACTATCGATGTAATTAAACCACTAAAAACTGGAAATATTATAAAAATTTGCCTATTTATTAACTACGCTCTCCTTAACGGCCAAGGCGAATTAATGGCGCAAAACAACGATGCCGCAGACACATTTATTTCAGTAGCTCACGTTGCTTCTGAACTATTTAAAGCCCAATCAATTGCAGAAGAATTATCAATTACTTCAAAGAACGCACGCGCTTTGGCAGTAAGAGCAGGTTCAACTGCTGCTGGATTTAATGAGATTACGCGTTTTATCGAAGGATTGTCCAAGCTCACCATTGAAGCAGCTAGCAGCGTTAATACTATAGCGATTTCACAGACCAAAATCGCATCGGATCTTTTTCGCGTGCAGGGATTTATTTCGCGCTTAGATCAGGTCAACTACAACCTTGAGGATGGGCAAGACAATGAACTTGCGCCGATTTATGCAACCGTTAACTCAACCAGAAAATCATTGGAACGACAAATACGCTCTAGTTTGAGAGAACTGGTCGACCGCTTGGATGAAACTAAAATGGAATTGCGAGCAACTCAAGTTGTTTCGGTTGTATCCAGAGTTGAGGCTTCAAGAGCACACGAAGATTTCCAAAACTCATTGAACTCTGTGGCAGACAAAGTTTCCAGCGCCGGGCAGAGAATTAACTCTCATCTGGAAAAAGCCCGTCGACATTTAGCCCATTTAAGAACTTAAAGCTACTGCACGTTTGATCGCAAAAAAATTAATCGATTTATTAAAATAAGGAATAACAAAAGACAATGAAAGCGATTTCCCTGTATCAAAAAGATAAACATCGATGGCTCTGTTTTGGACGAGATCCCGATAAAGACGAGAAAATAATCGACACCAACCAATATATGATAACCAGCGGCAGTCAAAGCATTATCCTTGATCCAGGTGGCATAGAACTATTTTCTCAAATGCTAACTTCTGTTTTACGTTATACCACCCTGGATAACATCAAAGCGTTGTTTGCATCACATCAAGACCCAGACATCATTTCTTCGCTAGGACTCTGGGATCAGTGCTTAAAAAATTCCAAACTTTATTCACCCTGGATTTGGGAGTCTTTCATTCGTCATTTTGGTATGAGCAGTATTGAATATGATCCGATTCCTGATGAAGGTAAAGAAATTCAACTTGGTAATATTACGCTGCAGTTTATTCCTGCTCACTATGTCCATTCCTCTGGTAATTTCAACGTCTATGATAAAGAAGCCAAAATTCTCATGAGTGGTGATATCGGTGCAGCGCTTGACGATAGTGCCGCCCCATTTTTCGTTGAAGATTTTGATGCCCACATTCCCAAAATGGAATATTTTCACCGACGTTGGATGCCATCAAATAAAGCAAAAGAAGAATGGGTGAAACGAGTAAGAAGGTTAGATATCGAAATTATGGCGCCACAACATGGTGGTATTTTCAAAGGAGAAATGATTGGTCAGTTTCTCGACTGGTTTGAACGGCTCGACGTGGGGATCGCAACCAATAAATAGCCTGGAGTTAAACCAATCTCGCTTAACATTAAAAAATGTAACGGTTAAAGATCTTGCCTTCTATTTTAGAAAACTCACATCGTTTTTTCGTCAATAGAAGGCAAATCCAGATTACAAACCGAGTTCTCTTAACATCAATGAGCGAATCACAGGAACCGGCGCACTGCCGTAACTTAAGAATTTATTATGGAATTTTTTCAGGTCAAACTTATCCCCTAGTTTATTTTTCATTTCTTCTCGAAAAGCATAAATCTCGGCGTATCCATTGTAATAACTGGTTAACTGAACCTGCGTCAAAGTTGCTCTTCGCCATTTTCCTTCAGCTTCGGTACGTTCTTGAAACGCTTCATTCATTAATAAATTCAAGCCGTCTTCCCTGGTCATTCCTAGCACTTGAATGCTGTAATCAAGGATAGTGTTCATTACCACCCTGAGATTCCACTTGCTGTACATTAACCACATTTCAGGCTCATCATTGGCGTACCCCGCTTCGAGCATCATTCGCTCAGAATACACAGCCCAGCCTTCGATCATTGCACCATTACCAAAAATTGACTTGATTAAACTCGGTGATTTATTCGCATGTAAAAGTTGCGTGTAATGGCCCGGCATTGCTTCATGAATATTGAGTATTTGCAGAATCCAATGATTGTACTCTCGCAAATAGCTCTCAGCCTGCTCTTCAGTATAATGATCAAGCGGCGTAACGTTGTAATAAGTATTGGCCGTTGCATCGTAAGGTCCTGGCGCATTGACTGAAGCGCCTGCAATCCCGCGCTGATATTCAGGTGTTTCCCTGATAACCAACGGGCGTGATGGGTCCATATCAAGGAGATCTTTTTCAATAATGAATTTTTCAATGATCGGCATTTGCCGTTTCACTTCGTTAACAAAATCACTTCTCTTAACATGTTTAACCGATAAATGATCGATCAGTTGTTTGACCGCAACCAAAGGTTCCGCCGGAATTTGTGTGTCAGGAAAATATTTAGGCCACAGTTGCGTGGTAATTTTAATCATTTCCTGATGCAAATTTTGTTTAGCCGTTAACGCCTTCTGGTAAAGTTCCTTTGCACTATAATCAGAAACGATATCATGTTTAAACTTTTGCTCATACAAGCTTTCTCCTATGCGAAAATCTCTCGCTCCACCGTCAGCAATTTTTTCTTTCTTTGCTTTTAACCAATTGATGTAGCCATTAATAGCAGCAACCGCTTTCTCTAGTTTTGGAGTAAATGCGTCTTTTTCAGCTTTTGATAATGTAGAACTTTCAACACTTTCTGGAATCGATTTCTCGAAAATACTGAGCGCGCCTGTATTTTGTTGTATGGCTAACTCAGTATGCTCAATAGTTGGAACCGTTATATTGTCAATGGCAGCTTGATAATATGCTGACACTTGATCGAGCCTGGTTGAAATAGCACGCAACCTTTCTTCCAATGGTTTATATTCCGTATTAAGTATGACGCCAAAAACGCCGGCAACATTATAATTTGAAGGATTCCAGTGACTTGACTTAAATACTTCCCGATACCACTGTGCCGACTCGATTTGGTTTTTTATCAAGGACCAATCCGTCGCATTCGCTGCAGAAAGTTTGTCGATATCAAAACCTTTAAGTTGCTGTAAAACTTTTCGTGTAAAAGCGACCTCTTTAGCAACACTTTTCTTATCAGGAACCACTAGCTTATCATCATGTTTGTAATAGCCGACATAAACTCCATAACTTGGGTTAAGTGACCAGAACTCTTCAAGAAACTTTTTCTTAAAATCGTCGAAAGCTTCATTTTGATCGGGCTGCGAAACGGTCTTCTCACTGGTTTGTTTACCGACTTGCTGCTTACTATCATTATTTTGCGTCGATTTATCGTCGCCACATGCAGCCAACAATAAACAAGTTATTAAAAATATTTTTTTCACTGGTTTCTCCCACACAATATATTTTGAATAGCCGGAGTCGGTAACATGGTTGCCAACCAAAACGCTAAACCTGTTTTTTTCAAATAATTCTTTAGTTTTATCTTAGGGCGTGTTTATCTTTCGTTCTAGTAACCTAACGACTTCTCTGTCTAACAATTTCGAACAGGCATACACCGGTTGCCACTGAGACATTTAGACTCGACACACTGCCGCTCATCGGTATTTTAATTAATTGATCACATTGTTCTCTGGTTAGTCGGCGCATACCACTTCCCTCGGCTCCCATAACCAGCGCAGTCGCACCGCTAAACTGAGTCTGATAAAGATCTGAAGTTGCCTCACCTGCAGTGCCAATAACCCAGACATTTTGTTGTTTTAACTTAGTTAAAAATCTGGAAAGATTCGTCACCTTAACAACAGGCACATGCTCTGCGGCTCCACACGCAACCTTTCGCGCAACGGCAGTTAATGAAGCCGAGCGATCTTTGGGAACAACGACTGCATCAACGCCAGAAGCATCTGCCGTTCTAAGACAGGCACCTAAGTTGTGCGGGTCGGTCACACCATCTAGAACAAGCAAAAGCAAATCTTGTTTTTCTTCCGCCAGTTCGAGTAGTTGATTTTCATTCATCAACGCATCATTAATTTTTACTTCGGCGATAACCCCTTGATGATTTCCGTTAATCCAGTCATCCATTTTTCTTTTATCAACTTGTTGAAAGCGGAGTCCTGCGTTATTCGCTAATTTTTCTATATGAGAAAGTTTTTTATCATGGCGATTTTTTTGTAAAAATAATTGGATCACTCTTTCTGGCGACTTCTCCAGAAAGCTTTCCACGGCGTGAATGCCAAATATTCTCTCATTTTGACTCATTTTCTATCTCAATCTAAAATTCAGGTTTTACAAACGCTATTACAACTTCAAGAAAAAACGATTAACTTAAATTTAGAGCTGCAATACTAGCGTTTTTTACGACGGCTAGATTTACTCTTGGCTTTTGAAGCCACTTTTTTCTTAACTTTACTTTTCGATGTAACCGATTTGCTTTTTTTCTTTCGGCCACTACCCACATCATTTTTGTCGCGCATGGATTTCATTCGAGCCCGAGCATAGAGTTTTTCTCTTTCGCTCATTTTTCTTTTGGTTCCGTCTGCTTGAGTCATTACCTCAACCAAAGTGAAATCAATTTTACGTTGCTCAATATCAACTTGAGCTACTTCAATTTCTAACTCGTCACCAATGCCAAAAGACTGTCGAGTTTTTTCTCCAATCATCCGCTGGCGAGTGCTATCGTAATGAAAATAATCGCTTCCTAACTCAGTGACGTGCACTAAGCCTTCAACAAAAACTTCATCAAGTCGAACAAATAAACCGAAGTTTGTCACCCCACTGACAACACCTGAATACTGCTTTCCGATATGACTTTGCATGTATTCGCATTTCAGCCAATCAACAACATCACGAGTTGCCATATCGGCATTTCGCTCGGTCATCGAGCTTGTCTGACCGATTGTCGCTAAGCTTTCTCTATCATAGCGCTTTAACACTTGCTGACTTTCCCGGGAACTTTGTAATGCTTCATCCGCCACTAGCGCCTTAATAATTCGATGAACAATCAAATCGGGATACCGACGAATCGGCGAAGTAAAGTGGGTGTAAGCATCAAATGCCAAACCGAAATGACCCTCGTTATCAGGCGAGTATTCCGCCTGACTCATAGAACGTAACAACATGATCTGGATATTTTCTGCATCAGGTCGAACGCTGACTTCTTCTAAAAGCCGTTGAAAAACCTCTGGGGCAGGCTCTGCTCCACCGGTAATAAAAAGTCCCAACTCCGCGAGATAGCCGCGAAACTTTTCTAACTTCTTTTCTTTTGGGCCTAAGTGAACTCGATAAAGCCCCGGGGTTTTATTTTTAATAAAAAATTTCGCCGCAGCCACATTTGCACAAATCATACATTCTTCAATAATCTTATGGGCGTCATTGCGGACAACAGGCACAATTTTGTCAATTTTTCGATTATCATTAAATAAAATTTGCGTCTCTGTTGTTTCAAAATCGATCGCACCACGTTGCTGTTTAACGAGCAATCTGGCCTGATAAAGTTGGTGTAAATCGTGAATAGGTTTGAGCAGTTCGGAATATTGCTCAACTAAAGCCTCATCACCCTGAATAATCTTCCACACTTTGGTGTAAGTCATACGAGCTTTTGAATGCATTACTGCCGGATAAAACTTACTTCGACTGACCTTCCCTTTAGCACTCACATTCATTTCGCAAACCATACAGAGTCGATCAACTTCTGGCTTCAACGAACACAATCCGTTAGAAACTTGTTCTGGCAACATCGGCACAACTGAGTTCGGAAAATAAACCGAGTTCCCTCTTTTTTGTGCTTCCAAATCCAGTGGGCTGTCCGGCCTCACATAATGACTTACATCGGCAATGGCTACCCATAACTTCCAACCACCACTTGAGGTGGGTTTACAATAAACCGCATCGTCGAAATCTCTGGCGTCTTCCCCATCAATCGTAATTAATGGCAAATCACGCAAGTCCACCCTGCCTTTAAGCTCACTTTCTTCAACTTCTAACGGAAGCTGTTGTAGTTGATCATGAACTTCGCTTGACCATTGATTTCTTATGCCGTATTGAGCAATGGCAATTTCAATTTCCATTCCCGGCGCGAGATAATCACCTAAAACTTGCGCAACAGTACCAACCGCCTTAGATCGTACCGTTGGTCTGGTAACCACATGAACAACGACTACCTGGCCCGATTCGACTTTCAAAGGGTCATCAGGCGGAATCAGAATATCTTGAACAATCCGTGTATCTTCCGGCGTCACAAAATTAATGCCGCTCTCCTGGTAATAACGCCCGACAATTTGTAAAGGCTCATCTTTTTCGAGAATTTCCACAATTCCGGCTTCTTTGCGCCCATCGGAATGTACTTTCTTTTCTCTTACAAGCACCCTCTCTCCGGGGAATACTCGACGCATTTCTCTTGCCGATAACAACCAGTCGTCTCCACCCGATTCAGGTGTGAAAAAACCAAACCCGTCTCTGTGGCCAATGACGGTTCCAGCCACCAGGTCAAGCTTGTCAACGATCCCATAAGCACCACGGCGGTCGCAATGCAGCTGTCCATCACGTTCCATTGCTTTTAGCCTGCGTGACAATGCAACTTCTTGTTCGACATCAAAAAGATTAAGATTAAACTGAATCGCTTTAAATTTTAGCGGTCCGCCGGCTTTTTCCAGCAATTCAAGAATAAATTCTCGGCTGGGGATGGGGTTATCATATTTTTTTGACTCTCGATCAAAGTGAGGGTCAATTGATGGCGATTTCTTTTTGGCCATATATCCTAAAAATTTATTGGTTCTAAAAGAGGTAGTGTAACCGATTTCCCGCAAATATCAGACTTTTAAGTCACACTTTGCTTGATTTAACTCGGTTTGCCATGAATTACCGATTTTGTATCAACCGCCATAAAAACCAACTAGAATCAAACAATATTAATTTGCTATCCTACGCTTTTGAGTAATCCCCCGATACAAAAGGACGCGGAGAGTCTGAATGTCCCAGCAGGAAAGTAAGCATTACCCCCCTATTGCAACGAAAATCGATCATATTCTCGAAACTCATGAACATCAGCGCAACGATCAATACTATTGGTTAAGAGACGATTCACGCGAAAACCCCGAAGTCATCAATTATTTACAAGCAGAAAATACCTACGCTAAACATAAACTGGCGCATACCGAAAAATTGCAGCAGACCTTATTCGATGAAATGACAGGGCGACTTGAACCCAATGATGAATCTGTCCCGGTTTTCGATAAAGGCTATTGGTATTGGTCTAAATATGAAGATGGCCAGGATTATCGAATCCACATTCGTCAAAAAGGTAATCTAGAAGCTCATCACGAGTTATTAATCGATCAGAATGAGCGTGCAAAAGGCCACGAGTTTTATCAGTTGGCGGCTCTCGAAATTAGTCCCGATCAAAAGTTGTTAGCGACTGCTGAAGATACTGTCAGTCGTCGACAATACGATATTCGCATTAAAAGTTTATCTTCAGGTGAATATTACCCCGAAATAATCCAAAACACTTCAGGAGAAATTGTCTGGTCAAATGACAATCAGACTTTGTTTTATGTTAAAAAAGATCCTGTAACGCTTCTCCCGTTTCAAGTTTATCGGCACAAGATTGGCACACCAACGAGTGATGACATCCTGGTTTACGAAGAAAAAGATGATACTTTTTATACCTACATTTATAAAACTCGCTCAGAGAAGTATATCGGTATTGGTGTTTCATCAACCATGAATAGTGAAGAACACTTTCTTGATGCAAATGATCCTTCAAGCGAACTAGTATGCTTTTTGCCTCGGGAAAAAGATCACAAATACAGTGCTGATCACATTGGCGAAAACTTCTACTTTCAAACTGATCTTAATGCACTAAATGAAAAGTTAATGTATGTGAATGAAAAACAAATCGGCAGTAAGCGCCACTGGCGAGAACTCATTCCTCATCAACACGATACCTTACTGCAAGAATTTG
Organism: Aliikangiella coralliicola; assembly: GCF_007004725.1. Taxonomy (GTDB): domain Bacteria; phylum Pseudomonadota; class Gammaproteobacteria; order Enterobacterales; family Kangiellaceae; genus Aliikangiella; species Aliikangiella coralliicola. Next base: position 175,290 of record NZ_ML660165.1, read on the forward strand.
AATTATTTAATGACTACCTGGTTATAAATGAGAGAGTTCAGGGAATAGAAAAACTTCGTTTGCGGGACTATCAAGGAAATATCCTTCAAGAAATAGAATTTGACGATGCTGCTTATACCATTGGAATTGGAAATAACCCTGATCCTGCATCGAAAGTGATTCGGTATTTTTATTCCAGTATGACCACACCTGATTCCCAATATGAATATGACCCTCAAACTCGTCAGAGTAAACTGTTAAAGCAAGATAAAGTGCTCGGCAATTTCGATATCAAAGCCTATCAAAGCGAAAGAATAATGATTGAAGCACGGGATGGAAAGCAAGTTCCGGTGTCTCTCGTTTATCGAAAAGATAAATTCAAGAAAGAAGGTAAAAATCCTTTGTTGGTTTATGCCTACGGGTCTTACGGGATAACCATAGACCCTTCGTTTAGTATTTCTCGGTTAAGCCTTTTAGATCGTGGCTTTGTTTATGCCATTGCGCATATACGAGGTGGAAAAATGCTCGGCAGGCAATGGTACGAAGATGGCAAAAAACTCACCAAAATGAATACATTCACAGACTATATTGATGTGACCAAAGCGCTGACGGAAAAGGGTTACGGCGATAATAAAAAAGTTTATGCAATGGGAGGCAGTGCCGGTGGATTGCTGATGGGTGCAGTCATGAATATGGCGCCGGAATTTTATCACGGCGTCGTCGCAGCAGTTCCTTTCGTTGACGTGGTCACGACGATGTTAGACGAATCGATACCTCTGACCACCGGCGAATATGATGAATGGGGTAACCCAAATGACAAAGACTATTATGAATACATGCTCTCTTACTCGCCTTATGATCAAGTCAGTAAGCAAGATTATCCCAATACACTGGTTGTCACCGGTCTCCATGATTCGCAAGTTCAATATTGGGAACCGGCCAAATGGGTTGCCAAACTCAGGGCCCATAAAACAGATAACAATTTATTGATATTAGATACAGATATGGAGGTTGGGCATGGTGGCAAATCGGGGCGATACAAATCATTTATTGATCAGGCAAAGCAATATGCATTTATTCTCGATCTTGCAGGAATCAGTGAATAATCATCTATAATAACACCAGGGTCGGCAAAATAACAAAAAGAGAGATGAAACCTAGTTGATGTTTAAAAATATCGTACTATGGACTATTTTATTGTTCAGCCAATTCCTGCTGGCTGAAGAAAGTCCCAAGTCTGTTTTACCGTTGCATTTAGAGCAGGGTTGGAAGTTTTGCCCAGTGCAAAATTATCAGCCTAATGTCGATGTAGACGTACTCGATTGCCAGCCAATTACTTTACCTGCCGGTTGGGAGTCTGTTTATCCCGGTTATGACGGCTATGCACTGATCTACACTCAATTCACACTACCAAAATCTGTCGAAAAAGAGCCACTAGGCATTTACATTAGCAAAATTAGAGACGCAGATAAAACCTACATTAACAATCAATTGATCGGTGAAACCGGTGAATTTCCGCCTGAATTTGATAAGGCCGTTTTATATTCAAGACTTTACGCGATTCCTAAAGAAACGCTCAAATTCGGTCAAGAGAATACCATTCACTTCTGGATCTATAATGATGCTCGTCCGGGGGGATTGACACAATCGGTTCCGGTCATTGACACGCACCATCAATTACTCGATAACTTTTATACCAATAACTACCGGGCCCTTGCTTTTATTTTAGTGCTCGCGATTTTTGGGCTGCTCCATTTCGTTTATTATTTGTTTAATCGCCTTTCAAGCGAAAATCTTTACTACAGTTTGTTTCTGTTTGTTTGGTCAGTTTATCTTTATACTTATAGTGATCTGGCGATCGCCAGCGATCTACCAATGAGCCTGCTATTTAGAACTAATGTCGCTCTTTTCTTCGCCATTTTTTCGTTGTTGCCGTTGTTTATTTTTAAGTTTTTTCAACAGCCACTCCCTCTTTTCTTAAAGCTTCTCATCGGTCTGTCCGCAGCTCTTATTCCCATATGTTTTCTATTACCGGAAGATCGACTACTCTACTATCCGTTAGAAGTAATAGAAGTGCTGACTCTTCCTGCTCTTATTCCGATCTACTGGTTACTCATCAAAGTAGTAAAAGCAAAAATGGCATACGCCAGGCTAATGACTTTAGTATTAGTTTTATATACAACCTTAGGTAGCGTAGATATTTTTCTCGACTTTGTTCAATCAGAAGCATTAAACCGAGTTTTTTTATATGGGCCATGGGCCTTGCTCGTTTTATCTTTCGTTTTAACGCTGATTGTTGCCCATAAAAATCTGGTTTATTATCGCGATGCAACCTGGGACCGACTAACTGCAACCTTACGCTTTAACGAATTTAGTGATCGATTGGAACAGGAACTACTAAGAGCTGATCGCGCGAATAAGCCGATGGTTATCATCATGATTGATCTCGATAACTTTAAATATATCAACGACCATTATGGCCACATGCAAGGCGATAAAGTTCTTCAGTTAGTTAGCCAATCACTCCGAGGACAACTCCGGCATTTCGATCTACTAGGTCGATATGGTGGTGACGAGTTTTGTGTGGCGGCAACACTGGAACACGAACAAGAGATCAAAGGTTTTGTGAATCGACTGCACAAAAATATCAATCAGCAAACATTCAAAAAGAAAGGTCAGATAGAGCATATTGAGGCAACTTTCGGCGCGACCATTCGTAAGGCAAATGAAACAATTTCGGCGAAGTCACTGATTGAAAAAGCTGATACTTTACTCATTAAAGCAAAAGCAAGCGATAAAGGCACTGTCATGTGGTAAATACAAAGAATACGAGAAAACTAACCTGTTTTTATTGCGATATCGAAATGTAATACTTCTTCTTGTATTCCTAACTTATTGTAAAGAGCAATGGCAGGTTCGTCGCCCTGATCTGCTTGAACAAAAACCACGTAAGCCCCTCGCTCCGCGGCAATTTTCTTAAGTGTCTGGATTAAACCCGTAGCAACTCCTTGGCGCCTCTCTGCCTCATCAACAGCTAAGTCATAAATATAAATTTCACTTCGAGCCTGTTCAAATTTTTGCAGTTCATAAGCGGCAAGACCACCGATGACCTTATTAGAATTTAGCGCGACAATAGCCATAAAATGCGCTTTATCCAGTAAACGACGGAGATATGCAGTATCGGGCTGATGATTGCAATAGGTATCAACCTCATTGAATACGTCACCGAACAGGTTTAATAGTTCTCTCATCGTGACAATATCGTCAGATGAAAGCAGCTTAAATTCGTAATTCAATTCATTCTTCATATCAATTCACGTTCTCTTTGCGTACCTGCTTTTAAAACTCGATTCTCCTAAAACTCCTGAGACCTTACAAGTGGAATCAAACAATGCTAAATTAGCCGATAAACAGGCAGATCGTATGCGACTCGAACAGCCAACAGCTTATGGACCTTGAATTTTTAACATATAAATCAATGTGTTAAAAAGGTAACAACACAACATCAATTCCGTTCAAAATACATTTAACTGCGTTTCAAACGATCCTGTGATGCCTTTACACATTTCCAATAGCCTATGATAGACTGCTTTTCCTAATAATTATTAACCAAACTTTTTACTTGTCGAACCAAATCTATGAAATCAATTTTAACTTTTATTATTTTAGTCGTTTCTAACGCGGTCGTCTCGAATTCAATAATGGCCAAAGAAAATAAAGACTGGCATACGCAGTCGAACTATCAGGCGATCATTTCGACCCATGTGCATCTGGACCTCGCGGTAGATTTTAAACAAAAACAACTCACCGGATATATTGAACATCATCTAAAAAAACTGGATGAAAGCGTTGATAAACTCCAGTTAGACACCAGAGCACTTGATATCCATAAAGTAGAATTGTTAATCGACAATCAATGGCAAGCGGGAAAATTTCAACTTGCTGAACTTGATTCAATACGCGGAAATCAACTCACGATCCCATTAACGAAAAACACGGCCAAGGTAAGAGTTCATTATAATTCTCGTCCAGAGGCATCCGGCCTGCAATGGTTAACGCCAGAACAAACCGCCGGGAAAAAACATCCCTTTATGTTTAGTCAGTCACAAGCAATTCACGCTAGAAGTTGGATGCCCATTCAAGATACACCGGCAATGCGAGTCACTTATTCTGCAACAATCAAGACAGAACCGACGCTAAGACCGGTGATGAGCGCAAATAATACACCTCAAAGAAACCAGCAAGGGGTCTACCAATTTGAAATGCCTCAAGCCATTCCTCCTTATTTGATTGCAATTGCTGCCGGTGATATTCATCACAAAAAAATGTCGAAACAAACGGCTATCTATTCGGAAACGGCCTATCTTGATTCTGCGGCGAGTGAATTTTCTGATACCCAGGCGATGATTGATGCAGCCGAAAAGCTATATGGCGAATACCGCTGGGATCAGTATGACCTGTTGATACTGCCACCTTCTTTTCCCTTTGGTGGAATGGAAAATCCGCGACTCTCTTTTATCACTCCAACGGTTATTGCCGGAGACAAAAGCCTGGTTTCATTAATCGCCCATGAGTTGGCCCATTCCTGGTCAGGTAACCTGGTGACTAACGCGACGTGGCGAGATCTCTGGTTGAATGAGGGATTTACCAGTTATGTAGAAAATAGAATCATGGAAGTGATTTTTGGCAAAGACCGCGCAGTCATGGAGCAAGCGCTTGCAGCGCAAGATTTAATCGCGGAACTTGAAGAGCTTCCCAAAGGAGACTCTATTTTACACGTCGCGATCAAAGATAGAGATCCAGATGACGCATTTAGTGGTGTGCCTTATACCAAAGGACAACTGTTTTTAATGTTTTTAGAGCAGCGGTTCGGACGAGAAAAATTTGATCCTTTTGTGAGAAAATATTTCGACGATCACGCTTTTCAAAGCCTAGATACAGAAGGATTCGTTAAGTACTTAAAAACTAATTTACTAATACCTAATCCGGGAGTGGTTAGCGATACAGAGATCAATCGCTGGATATACGCGGCAGGCATGCCCGCTGAAACTCCCAAACCGACGTCAAATGCTTTTGTCAAAGTTCAACAACATATCGATCATTGGACCAAAAACAACTCATCTTTAGCTGATATTCCCACAGCTAACTGGACAATTCATGAATGGCTTTACTTTATCAATAATTTGCCCGCCGATATTTCTCTAACTCGTATGGCAGCTCTTGATAAAGCATTTAACTTGACCAATTCAACCAACAATGAAGTTGCCCACGCTTGGTTACTGTTGAGTATTAAGCGTCAATATTCGAAGATTGAAAAAAGGTTGGAAGATTATTTAATCTCAATCGGTCGGAGAAAATTAATTGTTCCGCTTTATAAAGAGTTAATAAAAAATAAACAATATTATCAATTTGTAAAAGGTGTTTATAAACAAGCTCGCCCTGGGTACCACCCATTAGCACAAGGTACTATCGACGCATTGTTCGAGGCGGCAAAATAAAATAAATGGCGAATAGTATTTGTATATTGTAGTAATTAGATACTCTACTATTCGCCGCAATCCTCGTCTAAAAATTAGCTAGCCTGAGCCCAAACATCAAATTTAAAATAGCTAACCCCATTATTTTTCGGCGGTGGCGGTCACCATTAAAAACTGGCTCCGTCAATGGTTTTTATCTGTAATCTTTCCAGACTAACCCGTTCAATACAACCAAGATTCACACGATATCGGCCGGGAACGTCAGACACTTCATGGAAGGGATAAATACCACAATGCTTGCAAAAATAATGATTAACTGCGTGATCGCCAAACTGGTAACACTGCAAGCTTTCCTGTCCCTGAATTAAACTAAAGTGTTCGTCAAAGTATTGCGCGGACATGGTCGCGCCTTTACGTCGACATATTGAGCAATTACATTGGCAGCCTTGTGTTATTGGCTCACAACTAATTTGAAATTGAATCGCGCCACAATGGCAACCTCCCTGATAGCTTTTTAGTGAACTCATGATTTACGCCTCGTAACCGTTCTGAATTACTGTGATCTAAAATTTGCTTTAATTGAATTTAATTAACCAGAATTCTGACAGAAAATTGACTAAGAGACTAAATTAAAGTTCAAGGCAGAAACGTAAAACCAAATCAATACGTATGGCATAAAGAAACTATTTTTTACTCTGTTGCCTGGATTGTTCATGGTATTGCCAAAGTACATTGATTATCTTCCATTCGCCCTGTTGGTTTTTAAAAAGATGCATATAGTCAATCCAGTCATCAGCCGTCAGTTTAATAGTTGCGACGCGCCCATCAATATCAAGAATTTTTATTTCTTTACGAGGATTTTCAGGAAATTTGTTACCATCTGCATTATAAGTTTCAGCAACCTTTAGCATTGTATCCCGGCTGGTCTCCATCACAAATTCAGTTCCGTCAGCATTTTTCCAGTAGGTTCTTTTGGCAAGTTTTTTATCGAGTGCCTTACTCATTCTTTTGGGAGACGGTACATGCTGGGATTCAATATAGTCTAAAACAACCTTCTTTATTGCAACTGCATCACCTTGTTGGCCAGCATGGGAACCAACGGATAATAGCGACAAACTTAAAAACAGTATAACTCTAAGCATTTTTCGAACTCCCAAAGTAGCTAAACTCTATGTGTTGTGTTGAAATATAGCGGGTGCTTATCAAATCCTGATAACTACCGTGCGCAAGCCGTAAGGCCTCTTCAGCACTTGTTTGAGCAATTCTACTATGGCGTGATTCTCCCATCTCATCACTTATCTCGTTAATTCAGCAACTGGTCGACACTTGTAAATTAATTTGACTAATTTTTAAACAAATAGTGAAAAACTCCGCTATTTTTGAGAGAATACGCGCCCATTTTTCGACTAATCCCGTTGAAGCCGACAAAAAGTTAATGATTAAAGCCGAACAACACCTGTTTTCATATCCAAAATACTGGGCAGAATGCTACGGTAGAGCGAAATTTTTGCCAATGTCTCGTGCTGAAATGGACGAGCTGGGCTGGGATAGTTGCGACATTATCATTGTCTCGGGCGATGCCTATGTCGATCATCCCAGCTTCGGCATGGCGGTAATTGGTAGATTTCTGGAATCTCAGGGCTTCCGAGTGGGCATTATTTCTCAACCAGACTGGAACGATCCAGAGGCACTTAAGGTATTGGGTGAACCTAACCTGTTTTTTGGCATTACAGCCGGGAACATGGATTCGATGATCAATCGCTACACTGCGGATAAAAAAATTCGTAATGATGACGCCTACACACCCCATGGCGATGCTGGAAAACGCCCTGACAGAGCCGTCATTGTTTATACCCAAAAATGCCGTGAAGCCTTTCCCAAAGTGCCCACGGTGATCGGTGGCATTGAAGCCAGTTTGCGTCGAATAGCCCAATATGATTACTGGAGCGATGAAGTTCGACGCTCAGTATTGTTAGATTCCGCTGCAGATATCCTGCTTTACGGCAATGCAGAGCGCGCGATGGCCGAAATAGCCCATCAAATTTCAATGGGCCGTGCTATTGAAGAGTTAACGGATATCCCTGGTACCGCCATAGTTCGCGATCATATTCCTGCAGGTTGGACAGAAGTTGACTCGACTCGTATTGACTGGCCCGGCAATCTGGCTGATATGCCAAACCCATTTGAGAAAAATCCATACGAATATGAAGATCCCAATTCTGACTCTTGTCAGAGCAAGCAATCAGAAAACAAAAACTCAACTGAAATTCCCATAAGAGTCATTCCAATGCCACTTATGGGTAAAAAAGGATTAGACAAAAAAAATACTGTCATCCGTTTACCGTCATTTGAAAAAATTCGTGGAGACGCCGCGCTTTACGCCCACGCGTCGCGTATTTTACACTTAGAATCCAATCCCCATAATGCATTTGCGTTAGTTCAAAAACATGGCACTAAGGAAGTCTGGATTAATACACCGCCGATTCCACTTGAAACCGATGAAATCGATGGTGTTTTCGACCTGGAATATGAAAGAGTTCCTCATCCATCTTATGGCGATGCCAAAATTCCAGCTTATGAAATGATCCGCTTTTCGGTCAATATTATGCGCGGTTGTTTTGGTGGCTGTACATTTTGTTCAATCACCGAACATGAAGGTCGCGTTATTCAAAGTCGCTCGCAGGAATCTGTCATACGAGAAATTGAGGAAATGCGGGATAAGGTTCCAGGATTTACCGGTACGGTTTCAGACCTGGGTGGCCCGACTGCCAATATGTATCATTTGAACTGTAAAGATGACGAGATTCAAAAAAACTGTCGTAAGTTATCCTGCGTCTATCCGACCATTTGTAAAAACCTCGTCACCGACCACCGGCAAACCACTGAGCTTTACCGCAAGGCGAGAGCAATTCCCGGCGTTAAACGAGTCGCTATTGCGTCTGGGTTAAGATATGACCTGGCAGTAGAAGACCCCGAATACGTTAAGGAGCTTGTCACTCATCATGTGGGTGGGTATCTGAAGATTGCCCCAGAGCACAGTGAGCATAATACGCTATCAAAAATGATGAAACCGGGAATGGACACTTACGACAAATTTAAAGAAATGTTCGATCGGTTCTCAAAAGAAGCTGGAAAAGAACAATACCTGATCCCTTATTTTATCGCCGCTCACCCAGGTTGTGACGACAACGATATGTTAAACCTCGCCTTATGGCTGAAGAAAAATAAATTTCGCGTCGATCAAGTGCAAACCTTTTATCCGTCGCCAATGTCTCTGGCAACAGCCATGTACCACTCAGGGAAAAACCCGCTGAAAAAAGTGACTTACAAAAGCGAAAGTGTTGACTCAGTCAGAGATTTGAACAAACGCAGACTGCAAAAAGCTTTTCTTCGTTATCATGATGCCAAGAGCTGGCCGTTACTGCGTCAGGCGCTGAAAGATCTTAATCGTGCAGAACTAATTGGAGAAGGCCCAAACCAGTTAATCCCTGCGACAGATCCAAATTACAAAAGCTATGGCGGCAACAAAAATACCGCGAAACATTTGACTCAACGAAAGAAAAATTCAGATAAAAAGCGTCAATCGAAATCGATGACAGGTCGAAAAAAACCGGTGGCCAGGCGTCGTCATTCAAAGTAGTAATCTGATAAAATTAAATCACTAATCAAAAACAATAGGATGTTTAATGAACGAATTAACCATACTCGCACCTGACGACTGGCATTTACATTTCCGAGACGGAGATATCCTCAAAGAAACGGTCCCGGCGACCGCTCGTTGTTTTAAGCGAGCCATCGTCATGCCAAACCTGGTGCCGCCGGTGGTTAATGCGCAAATGGCCGCAGACTACGAAAGCCGGATTATCGCAGCTATTCCAAACGGCCTCGAATTTACGCCGTTAATGACGATATACCTCACCAATGATACCAGCCCTCAAGATATTATTGACGCAAAGGCTGCCGGGATTGTGGCAGCAAAACTTTATCCTGCCGGTGCGACCACAAACTCAGACGCAGCGGTCAGTCAGTTAGACGCTTTATTCCCGGTTTTTGAAACCATGAGTGAACATAATATGTTGCTGCTGGTCCATGGGGAAGTTACCGATCACTTTGTCGATATTTTCGACCGAGAAAAAGTATTTATCGATCAAAAATTATCGGTTATTGCAGAAAAATTCCCACAACTTAAAATTGTTTTCGAACATATTACAACCAAGGAAGCTGCGGAGTTTGTGACTGATGCATCAGAGAAAATTGCTGCAACCATTACCCCTCAGCACTTGCTATTAAACCGCAACGATCTCTTAGTCGGCGGCATTCGTCCTCACAACTACTGCTTACCAGTGCTAAAAAGAAATATCCACCAAGAAGCTTTACGCAGTGTCGTCGCTTCAGGTTCAAATAAGTTCTTTCTGGGAAGCGATTCTGCACCACATGAAAAACACATGAAAGAATCCAGTTGTGGCTGTGCAGGCTGCTACAGTGCCTGGAGTGCATTAGAGCTTTATACTCACGTTTTCGAGGAATTAGGCGCGCTGGATAAACTCGAAGCTTTCGCGAGTAAAAATGGTCCAGATTTTTATAACCTGCCCAGAAACACTTCTCGCGTTACTCTAGTGAAAAAAGATTGGCAAATCCCGCAAGAAATTATTTTGCCAAATGGCAATCCCATTGTTCCATTCTTTGCTGGAGAAACAATTAGCTGGAAGATAAAAAGCGATAATTAAAAGCGACTACAAAAACCGGAAAAATGAATCAAGTATAGACTATCCTGAATGCACCAGTTGGATAGCTTGCAGAGCGTCCAGCTGGTTAAATTTGTCCAGCTGGCTAGCTTAAAATTATCGACTCACGCAGTTCCTGCCATTATTCTTCGCACGATAAAGCGCCTGATCAACCCTCGAATAAATCGTTTCCGGCTCACTCTCAAGATCTTCTATTGACGCAATACCAATACTGGCAGTGACGTTTATTATTTCTCCAGATTCACTGATGACCGGCGTTTCGCTGATGCGTTGGATAATTCGATTGGCGATAGACATCTCAAGTTTCTTACTGGTTCTAGTTAACAGTAGCATGTATTCATCACCGCCAATTCGTGCAAAAACGTCTCCATCTCTAAGAACTGAACGCCCGGCATCAGCAACCATCTTTAAGGCCCTGTCTCCATCCTGATGACCATAGTTGTCATTGATCGGCTTTAAATCATCTACATCGATTAGCATTAGTGAATGATGAACTTGTTTTGTGGTCGAGCTTGATAATAACTGAGAAATTGATGCAAATATAAAACGACGATTAGACAATCCTGTTAATTCGTCGGTGACTGACAAAGCTTTAAATCGCCTCGACACTCGAAGTTGCCAGAAAGCAACCACAAGAATAATTGAAATTAGCAGAATTGAACCGTACAGCCACAAACTTTGATTTTCAATTTTGCGCAATTGATTTTTTAACTTTAACCCTTGCACCTGATTTTTATTTTCCAGGTTCTCTAACTCCAATTGCTCTCGCTCTAATTGCAAGGTTAACTTAAGGGTCTCTAATCTAACTGAAGTATTTTCTTGTTGAATATCAATATAACGCAGGTAGTAACTATCAATTAACTGGTAAGCTAATTCAAAATCACCTTTCATTGCTGCAACCTGGGCGGCAATTTTATCGACTTCCAACACCCAGGTTGTTCCATTCAACTTCGGGATTTTCAGATATATATTTTTTGCTGCAGTAATCGAAGCATCGGCCGCGGCAAAGTCTCCCAACTTCGCCTGACAAAGCGCACTATTTTTATACAGTTCTGCATTATAGTCTTCAAAGTCCGTCAGTTTTAGCGCTTTCAAAATGATAGGTAACGCAGTTGTGCAATCGCCTTTATCGGAGTACGTCATTCCCACCCCATAGTGATAAAAAAACTGAGAAAATTTTGAATCAAGTGCTTTTACCGCTTGCTTGTATCGACCATACCACTTGATGGCTTTTGTCCAGTCTTTAGCATAACGATATGTTGTCGCTATACCATATGTACTTTCTCCTACATAAAAAGGGTACTCTAAGTCGATAAAAACCTGCCGAGCCTTTTGATAATGTCTGATACTTTCTTCAGGCTTATCGACATACGAATAAAGCGTTCCGTAAATATCTTCAGCGAGTCCAATTAACAGGGAGTAGTTCCGTTCTGATGCTTGAACATATCCTTCTTGAAGCTTGTTAAATGCACTCTCGTATTTCTCAGCCAACGTTAGCGTGTAAGCTATTTCAATCATTGCATATGCATAAATATATTTATTATTTAGCTTTATCGCTAAATCAGCCGCCAGGTTTAGTACTTCAATCGACTTCTCATATTCACCTTTTCGGTGTTTAACCACCCCGTAATATACCAAAACCAGGGCGTGTGTCTCCGCCAACGATTTTTCGTTACTTAACCGAAAAGCCTGCTCAACAAACATTTCAAACTCAGCAAATTGATAGGAATAATGACTGGCTTCAGCTCTCCTTAGCAACCACAAAACTTGCAAGTTTTCGTTAGACTGAATCAAATCTTTATCCATGTTTTTTAGACGAGCGTCAGTCGCTATCGGATCTCGCAACACTTGCTCCGTCATCGATTTCAATTCTGTAATTAATTTTTTATCAGAGTCGGCAAAACTAGTTTCGTACTTCAATAAAACGCAAACAACAATAATCAAAAACTTATTAAGCTGCAGATATTTCACTCCTTTGTACGCCTCAGGTTTGCTTATAGTTTGTTGCAGTAGATTGACTACATGGAAATTATCGTCCTACTTAAAATGGGTTTCCAAAGCCCCATATTTTTTGAGGTCTGGATTTCTGCACTTTAGAGCAAGCACTTTACTTAGAATGGACTTAGTATTAAACATGACTATTGATTAAAAACTCGTCAAAACTAAGCATAAGTTAGATTTTGCCAGATTACAACTCAACATCACAAAGTGTTAGCCTTAACGATTATCATTCAAAATTCGTTAAGACTAATTTCTTTGCTCTAACTTTGATTAGATGAAAATTGAAACGATATTTATCTAAATAACTCTTACAAAAATATCTGGCCATCTTATTTGATCGTTAAAATCGGATCATCAAAATCAGGCCAGATTTCGCTAACGAAAAAACTTACGCAGTTGCTTTTGCTTTATCATTCTCAACATTGCCAAAACCAAAATATCTTTCTAACAGTTTTGATGTCGGCCAATAAACCAACGCGGGCAAAACAACCATCAAAACTATCAAATAAAGGTGGTCTGGCAACCATTGTTGTTTCGTTGTCTCACTAAAACCATAAACATAGTTAATATTAACCGGCGCATTAACATTGTCTAATACTTGACCGGGTTCAGGCATAAACAGGTAACTCACCAGCATCGCTGCCCAAGCAACCAATGTCCATCCGATCAAAGCTTTGCGGTGGTATCCCGTTTTACTTAGAAGATAAAGAAGTAAAAAAGGTAACCAACCATGGAATAAAGATAAACTTCGAGCAAATAGAGAAATCGAGTCTCTAAACATATACTCAGTCATGCCTAACAACTTAAAATTAAAAAACATTGCCAAGAAATCTGCTACCCAAACCATTTGAGGAATAATGATTCCCACTGCAGCCATACTGATCCAGCGACTATCTTCTCGCCAAATACCAACTAACGTCAAAAATAATGCAATGTCACAAAAGTACAAAAAGTTACTGGGGCCATAGGCACTCCAATAGAATGGAACCAGCACAGCCATAAAACTGGTATAGAGAATTTTTAGGCTCATTGGTATTTTAGAATTTTCCATTTGTCTTCCTCAAACCATTAAAATATTCCTCATTTCTATTGAATTTGAGCAGAGAGTTCCATTTCGAGAGATAAAGTTGTAAAAGACAAGTCCAATCGTAGCAGTATTCGCTCCTGAAATTCATTTTAGCGATACTAACTGAAAATAATTGTGATTAATTATTTACCTCATACCGCTGAATACAAGTCCGCTGTTCAGGCCCGTTCAATCTTATTTTGAGCCCAATAAATCTCAAAAAGAGATTCATGGATATTCAAGTTTTGATCTTACAAAAACACTAGAAAACAGCCTCAAGGCGAAATAAAACAAATAAAATATTCAAGCTAACCGATGTAACATTTTGCCTGGCACAACGTCCATGCGTGGATATCAGAAAGCTGTTAAACCAATCACAACCTTTCTAACAACATTTGCATCGTTCCCTCTTTTTGACCTATAGTAATTGTAAAGAGAATGGTGTGTTGTTCGATTTTCATTCTTTAACAATAAAGGAAAATGATAGTAGAATGACCCAGGCTCTCAACTTTAAGGTTACTGGCAGTGACCTTCTACAGTCATACAAAAATACAAGAAATCACTCTCAAAGCATTTGTGCAAACCTGACGGATGAAGACGTTCAAGCGCAGTCAATGGCAGATGCGTCACCTTTAAAATGGCATTTGGCTCATACTACCTGGGCGTTTGAAACTTTTATTCTGAAACCTTTCGTTAATGACTATCGTACTTTTGACGACAGTTATGAATATCTTTTTAATTCTTACTACAATGCAATTGGCGCACAATTTCCTCGACCTCAACGCGGGCTTTTAACTCGCCCTGACAGGCAAACAGTTAATCATTATCGAAATCATGTTGATCACGCCATGGAGAAACTATTTTTCGAATTTGCTGAAATAAAACCAGACATTCAGAAAAAGCTTATTCCCCTCATCAAGTTAACAATTAATCATGAGCAACAACATCAAGAATTGATGTTAACGGATTTGAAGCATTTGTTTTCTTTTAATCCTCAATTTCCAGTTTATAGCGATATCGAACAATTTGAGCCTTGTGAAAAATCTGAAGCTATTCGATTTGAGGCGGGACAATATTCAATCGGCCATCAACAAGAAGAATTTTATTTCGACAATGAAGGCCCTCAACATCAATGCTATTTACAAGACTACACTATTGATTCTCATTTAATCAGCAATGGGGATTTTTTGGAGTTTATTAATGATGGTGGATATCAGTCCCCTCAGTATTGGTTATCTGAAGCATGGCAAAAAATTAACCAAAATTCAGTCTCACATCCACTCTATTGGAAAAAAATAAAAGGTCAGTGGCACGAATATACGTTAAACGGGCTAAAACCTGTTATGCCACGTCTCCCAGTCAAACATGTTAACTTTTTTGAAGCTAATGCCTTCGCAAACTGGCGAGGAAAAAGACTACCGACCGAACAGGAGTGGGAAACGGCTGTACGAAGCCAGCATCCTCAGTTGAAACAATGTTTTGGCCAACTTTGGCAGTGGACTTCAAGTAGTTATTCAGCTTATCCAGGCTTTAAACCACTTGAAGGTGCAGTCGGTGAATATAATGGAAAGTTCATGGTAAACCAATATGTCTTGCGAGGTGGTTCTATCGCTACACCAGCCAACCATATCAGACCATCCTATCGCAATTTCTTTTATCCTGATGCAAGTTGGCAGTTTAGCGGCATCAGATTGGCGGAGAGTATTTAATGGACGCAAAAGTCGGTAGTCTAATTGAAAATAATAATGAATTTTATGACGACGTTATTGACGGCCTTTCAAAAAAGCAAAAAAGTCTCCCCTGTAAATATTTCTACGATCAGGTTGGCTCTGAATTATTTGAAGAAATCTGTCAACTAGACGAATACTATGTAACCAGAAGCGAGCTAGAACTGATTGATACAATTAAATCAGAATTAGCACAGTTAATTGGTAGCAACGCTGTTATCATTGAACCCGGCGCAGGTGCTGGTATAAAAATTCAGAAGCTATTAGCGACGCTTGATACCCCTTCAACCTACGTCCCAATAGACATTTCCAGAGACTTCTTAAATTACAGCGGGGAAATCATCAAACAAAAATTTCCCAATATTGATGTATTTCCTGTCGCGGCTGATTTCACACAATCATTTAAGTGGCTTGATTATACGGTACAATCAAACCGAGTTGTTTTCTTTCCTGGTTCAACAATCGGTAATTTCGATCCAGCTCAAGCGGAATCGTTTCTCTCAAATGTCGGAGAGATTATTGGTTCGAAGGGCGCCATTATTATTGGTGTCGATTTGGTAAAACCAATCGCTCAACTAGAAGCAGCTTATAACGATCAAAAAGGAATTACCGCCGAATTTAACAAAAATATATTGGTCAGGATCAACAACGAGCTCAATGGAAATTTTGATCTGGATTTATTTGAACATGACGCTTTTTTTAATGTTGAAAAAAGTAGAATTGAGATGCACTTAAAAAGCAAGGAAGACCAATCTGTTATCATCAATGAACAACAAATTGACTTCAAAGAATCGGAAAGAATACATACCGAAAATTCCTACAAATATTCCATCGATAGTTTTGTAGAACTAGCACAAAGAGCCGGCTTGAAAAGAGCGAAAAGTTGGGTGGATAGTAACAACAGAGTCAGTATGCACTATCTGGTTAACCAATAAATGAAACCTACTCAATAACAGAAATTCTGACACTTTTATCTAACATAAAAAAGGTCGCTACTAAGCGACCTTTTTACTAATCTACAACAGTGTACTTTTCGAAGAATAACCTAAATTTCGAAAGGGTCTCGACGAGTGATAGTTTCAACACGATCGGGGCCTGTCGAAACAATATCAACCGGAACACCAACTATCTCTTCTATTTTAGCGATGTAGTTTTTGGCATTCTCTGGTAAATCATCCCATGACTGAACACCAAATGTGCTTTCTTGCCAACCAGGCATTTCAATATACTTTGGCTGAACCCTGGCAAAACCTTCAGCACCGACTGGTGTTGTTGATATTTCACCATCTTCAGGGCAATCATATGAGACGCAAATTTTAACAGTTTCAATACCGTCAAGGACATCTAACTTGGTTAAACAGATGCCAGTCACACTGTTAACTTGAATGGCTCTTTTAAGCGCTACAGCGTCTAACCAGCCACATCGGCGGCGGCGGCCAGTGGTTGCTCCAAATTCATGACCTTTTTCCCCTAAACGCTCTCCAACATCATCAAATAATTCTGTTGGAAAAGGACCACCGCCAACGCGCGTTGTGTAAGCTTTTGTGATACCGAGTACATAGTCAAGATATAACGGTCCAAAACCAGAACCAGTTGCAGTACCGCCAGCAGTCGTGTTCGAAGAAGTAACAAACGGAAAGGTACCATGATCAATGTCGAGCAATGTTCCTTGCGCGCCTTCAAACAACAGTGATTCGCCGTTAGCGCGAGCCTGATGCAAACTATCAGGGATATCTTCAATTAGATCTTTAAGCATTTTGCTATATTCAATACATTCTTGATAGACAGAATCAAAATCAATAGCTGCTTGTTTGAAATAGTTAGTGAGAACAAAGTTGTGGTATTCGAGCACTTCGGCGAGCTTTTCTTTCAAACGCTCAGGATAAAATAAATCATCAACTCTTAAACCACGTCGAGCAACTTTATCTTCATAAGCCGGACCGATTCCGCGGCCAGTAGTGCCGATTTTCTTTTCGCCAGATCTGGCAGCCTCGCGAGCTTGATCAAGTGCAATATGATAAGGAAGGATCAAAGTACAGGCAGCGCTAATTCTCAAACGCTCTCGAACCGGAACGCCGTTAGCCTCCAGCATTGCCATTTCTTTTTGAAGAGCTTCTGGCGAAAGAACAACACCATTGCCGATCATACAGGTTACATCATCACGCAAAATTCCAGATGGAATCAGGTGCAAAACGGTCTTTTTTCCGTCAATGACTAATGTATGGCCTGCATTATGACCACCTTGATAACGAACAACGGCACTAACGCGATCAGTCAATAAATCGACAATTTTGCCTTTGCCTTCATCACCCCACTGGGTGCCGAGAACTACAACATTTTTTGACATAGTCAGAATTTTTCAATATGTCTTCACAGGAAACCGCGCATTTTACTCCCATCCAAAACAAATTTCCGCATTTTTTGTGGATTTTTAACGAATTTATCGGCCTAAAGCGCTTTGCTTGATGTGAAAAGTATCGCAACTATTTGGTGTGCATAGAAAATTTGGAAAAGCCCTGTTTCCTGAAAAGACCTGTTAGCGTTAGTAAAAACTCTTCTGAGCAACACCAGACAACTCAAATGAGGGGATTAGACGCAAAATACCAGCTTTGCTGGTAAAGTTAGCTCGCAGTCAAATTATGTTGGATAAACGCCTAACGAACCAGAAAAAGCAGTAGTACACCGCCGAGCATTGCAATAAATCCAAAACCTCTAACTCGCTCATCAGGTAGCCTGAGGAATTTCGTTAGTGTCTCTTTCCAAACCCTGGGCGACAGAAAAGGCATCATCCCCTCTAAAATTAGCGCAATAGCGATTGCAGCCCATAAATCACTCATTACCAAACACCTGATGTAAAAAAGGCAGTCAATAGACTGCCTTGTATTATTCGATTAAAACCAAAGACTATTTAGAAGTTCCCTCAGCATCCTTTAGATACTTAAAAAACTCACTGTCAGGGTTTATCACCAATACGTCACCTTTATTTTTGAATGACTGCTCATAAGCATCCAAACTCCGCAAAAACGCGTAAAATTCCGGGTTCTTATTATAGGTATCAGCATAAATTGATGCCGCCTCTGCGTCACCTTCACCGCGTGTCGTTCTGGCGTATTCGTCAGCTTCTGCTTTAATCTTTTTCACAGTCGCATCGGTGGTCGCCTTAATAATATTACCTTCTTTTTTACCCTTACTGCGCCTTTCTTCAGCTGTAGCAGTACGCTCAGAAATGATTTGATTGTAAACATTGGGCAATACTTCATTGGTGTAGTTAACTTTTTTAACACGAATATCAACGACCTCAATGCCATAATCAGGAACACGCGCGTTAACATTCGCACGGATATCAATCATTAGTTGCTCTCGCTGACCGGCTACCGCTTCGAGTAAAGTACGTTGACCAAATTGGTCTCGCAGCCCGTTGTCTACCAACCTTTCTAACACACTCTCGGCTTCTCTGAAGCGACCCTGAGTTCGTAAGTAAAACTGAGAAAAGTCTTTAACACGCCATTGAACATAGGTATCAACATCCAAAAACTGCTTATCTGACGTAGTAAATACATTCGGCGCACCATCCATTGTTTGAACACGCGCATCGAGCGAGATTATTTTCTCGACGAAGGGCAATTTAAAATGCAAGCCAGGTTCAAAAGTGGTCGGTTTCTCATCGGCATCTCTTAAAACTTTACCAAACCTCAGCTTCAGAGCGCGCTCAGTTTCCAGAATGACATAAAATGAATCAGCTAATACAACCACTAGCAATATTGATAAAAACGCGACTATCGGAGTTTTTGCATTCATTTTTGTTCCTCCCCTGAAGTTCGCTTATTCATAATTTTATCTAATGGTATATACATCATATTGTTACCACCCTCGACATCAATCATTACTTTGGTTGAACGCGACATCACTTTTTCAAGAGTCTCCAGATAAAGTCTTTGTCGGGTTACTTCCGGTGCTGCTACATACTGAGGTAACAGCTGTTCAAAACGAGCGATTTCACCGCGAGCGCGCGCTAATGCTTCTATTTTGTAGGCATCGGCTTGCTGGCGCATCTTTTCGGCCTCCGCTTCCGCTAGTGGTAACGCTCGATTGCTATAAGCCTGAGCATCTTGTACTTCTCTTTTCGCATCTTGCTCTGCTCGGTTTACTTCCTCAAATGCGTCGTTTACCTGACGTGGTGGAAGTGCTCTTTCTAGCGTTACGGTTTCAATTTGAATACCACTTTTGTAGTTATCCAGTATTGTTACTAGCTCTTGTTGTAAATTGTTTCGAATTCGCTCTTTTTCAGAGGTTAAAACCGCATCAACACTATTGTCGCCAAGCACCTGTCGTAAAGCACTTTCGGACGCCTGTACCAACGCTTGTTTAGGGTCACTTAAATTAAAGAGGTAATCTTCTGGATCAATAATTCTATACTGAAGCCCAATCTCAACATCAACAATATTGATGTCTTTGGTCAACATTCTGCCATCAACTCGCGCCTGAAGAAGCTCGTTGGTGTTCACTTTATAAATTTTATCGATACCCCACAATCTCCATCCTAATCCAGGACCGACTGTGGTGTGGTATTTACCAAATCTTAAAATAACGCCGCTTTCCGCCTCATTAACGGTGTAAATACCGGCAACACCCCATAATGTCGCCAACACTAGCGCACCAACGACAAAAAAGTTTCTACTGCTTCCGCTGGTTCCGGTTCCGCCGCGTTTACCGCCACCAAATATTCCAGTGACTTTTTTGAGAATTTCGTCAATTTCAGGGGGGCCGTCCTGTTTTTTACGATTCCCCCAGGGATCTTTGTTACCGTTATTACCTGGCTCATTCCAAGGCATGTTTATCTCCAGTTTCTAATATCAATTGATCTTGTGAGTTTTTGTAATACATCACCTGCATTTATGCAGTGAAGTTGTTTTTCAACTTTTTTGTTTCTGCTGAACATTCTATGTAGCCAACACAGGGGATGCAAATTTATTAGCCATGGCTAGACGATTTACCCATTGAAGTAATCAATTACCAGGTTTTCGCCTAACTTTTACGCAATAAGTCAGCTGTATCAGGCTTCAATACAGAACTTTTCAATATTTCCCTGTGTTTGACGCATCAAACGTCGCCAATCTGCGTTATTAATACAGATGTCTAATACCAAACTACCGTCTTCTTCAACAACTTCATTCTCTACAACTTTCAGGTCAAACAATTCGCTTCTTAACCCTAGATCTTGTGGCGCAAGTCGTAATTTCAAGTGCTGCCATTGAATTTCAAGTTGCTCGGAAATGGTTTGGCAAAGCAATTCGATTCCTTCTCCGCTCATTGCAGAACACCAAACTCGGTCAGGTTCACCTTCAACTCCAGGCTCTACCTTCGGGCTAACCTGCTCCAGACGGTCGATCTTGTTGTAAACCTCAACGGTTTTAATCCCTTTGGCACCAATTGCTTCGAGCACTTCATAAACTTGCTCAATATTGTCATCTTTTCGCTCATCAGACGCATCTATGATATGTAACAAAATATCTGCCTGACGGCTTTCTTGTAGTGTCGCTTTAAATGCGGCCACCAGGTCATGGGGTAAATGCCGAATAAATCCCACCGTATCAGAGAGTATTGCCTGTTGCCCTGGCACCAGGTGGATTTTTCGATGAGTGGGATCTAAGGTGGCGAATAGCTGGTCAGCCGCGTAAACATCGGCCTGCGTTATTCGGTTGAACATCGTTGATTTTCCAGCGTTGGTGTAACCAACAAGCGCCACTGTCGGTAAACTTCCCCGTTTACGTGCTCGTCGACTTTGCTCTCGTTGTTTTTCAACTTTAGCGAGTCGCTTTTGAATCGTTTTAATCCTATCCCTGAGTAACCGGCGATCCGTTTCTAACTGGGTCTCACCCGGCCCTCTCAAGCCAATACCACCTTTTTGACGCTCAAGGTGAGTCCAACCTCTAACCAGACGAGTTGACAAGTGATTTAATTGTGCCAGTTCTACCTGAAGTTTCCCTTCATGGGTTTGCGCACGCTGGGCAAAAATATCGAGAATTAAGCCAGTTCGATCAATAACCCGGCATTCAACCAGGCGTTCTATATTTCGCTCCTGGGCCGGCGATAATCGATGATTAAACAACACAACATCAGCTGATTTATCTTTGACCAGCTGAGCAATTTCCTCGGCTTTACCTGTGCCGATAAAATACCGCGGATGCGGCTTATCTCGACTTCCCCCAACAATACCTTTTATCTGCAATCCTGCAGAAACAACCAAGTCGATAAATTCATCTTTGTCTTCTTTGTTGTGCGTATCTGGCAAATCGATATGAACTAAAATGGCGTTTTCACCGCCGGCGTGTCTTTCAAACAAAGGCAGGTCTCTTGAACGGCTTTCTAAAATAAAATAATTATTCTAGAAAAAATGCAAACCGAAACGCCAACCTGACATAATCAGGTCGGCGTAATTAACAGTTCGAATGTCAGTTTATCTCTGACAATATATAGCACTAGGTCCTAATAATTTCCGACACTATCGACAGAGCCGTCACCGCCCTCACCCTCATTAGAGTGTGGCAGCTTAACATTTCTGACTGGAACAACGGTCGAAATTGCGTGCTTATATACCATTTGGCTAACAGTGTTTTTTAACAAAACTACAAACTGGTCGAAAGACTCAATCTGGCCTTGTAATTTAATACCATTGACCAAAAAAATTGAAACTGGAATACGCTCTTTACGAAGCGCATTTAGGTAAGGGTCTTGTAAAGATTGCCCTTTTGACATAACTGTCTCCTTATTGATTTTTATAATCCCGAGACTTTGAAAGTTAAAGTTTGAGTCTCTTTAATTATTGTTCTTGAAAAGCCTGCAGACTGAATATAGCAATACTTTCACAAAAACTCTTCTGACAAGTTTACAAACCAGTGAAACAAAACATTAATGTTCAAATTATCGACTAATCGACAAAAAATCGAAAACCAACTATTTTCACTAACTTGAGGCTAATTTTAGCACCGAATTCTTACTTCTGCTAAATAAATAGAAGTAGTTAGCCAGGCTAAAAGTGTCTTCCTTTCCTTAGTGGGGTCATTCATTAATAAGTTCAATGCTTTTTCCCGTTTATTTCATCCTTAAAATCGTATTTTAATACTTTTGTTGTCGCGCATCTACGAAAACCTTCCTAGAAACTCAATATGCCATTTTATCCTACCTCTGCAGCGGCAACACAGCGAATAACGCCGTAGCAGAATTCTTGTTCAAGTGTCTCAAAAACTTTTTTCAGCTGACCTTGTTGTTCACCTTCACACGCATGAATCGTCTGACTGATTAATTCATAATCCTGATCGTCAATTTCGAGGGCTTCTAGCGGATCGAGCAGCCCAGCTTGTATCGCTTTTGCCAGATGGCTATAGATCGTATCTTCGGTCAATTTTCGCTCACTCGCGATTTGAGATACGGTAAATTCCTTTGAATGTAATATTAAAGTTTCATTAACGGTATCGCTCATCTGGGAATTATATTCCGCCGGGAGCGGATTATTTTTAATAATTTCGAGAAATTCCTCTCCATATTGAGACAATTTTTTCTCACCTACCCCACTGATAAATCGCATTTCAGATAATTGGCCGGGCCTTTGTTCAGCCATCTGTAATAAAGTGGAGTCGTGGAAAATAACATAAGGGGGCAAGCCATGCTGATCAGCAAGCTCACGTCTTTTCGCTTTTAATGCGTCGAGCAATGGTTGATGAATAGTTGAAATCTGCTTCTTTTTTGTTTCTTTTATCGTGACAGGTTTAATTTGTTTTCTCGCTTGAAGTGTCATTTCACCTCGAAGTACCGGCCGACATTTTTCAGTTAAGCGAATTGCACCAAACCTTTCATGGTCTGAAAACAGAAAACCTTGTGCAATTAATTGACGAAACAGGCTGCGCCATTCTGCCACTGACAGATCGGTTCCCACGCCAAAAGTAGACAACTGATCATGCCCATTGCTCACGATCCGTTGTTCGTTTTTTCCAAGTAACACATCAACCACGTATGCCACGCCAAACCTTTGCCCGGTTCGATAAACACAGGAAATCGCTTTTTGGGCTTCAATTGTTGCATCCCAGGTTTGCGGTGGTGTTAAACAGTTATCGCAATTTCCACAAGGTTGTTCTAGTGTTTCATTAAAATAAGCCAACAAAGATTGGCGCCGACAGCTGATCAGCTCGCACAGTCCTAACATGGCTTCTAATTTTTGTTGGGTCACCTGTTTGTAACCTTCTTCAGCTTCACTCTGCTGCATCATTTGACGCAAAGTGATAACGTCTTGAAGCCCGTATGCCATCCACGCAGTCGATGGCTCGCCGTCTCTTCCTGCTCTTCCAGTTTCCTGGTAATAAGCTTCGATACTTTTTGGCAGGCTGAGATGCGCAACGAACCTCACATCGGGTTTGTCGATCCCCATTCCAAAGGCGATGGTCGCAACGATAATGACGCCAGATTCACGTAAAAACCGTTGTTGGTTTTGATGTCTAATTTCACTCGATAGTCCTGCATGATAAGGTAATGCAACGCGGCCTTTTTTCGACAGCCATTCCGCTACCGATTCTACTTTTTTGCGCGAGAGACAATAAACAATTCCTGCATCAGTCGAATGTTCTTTTTGTAAAAAACGCCAGAGTTGTTCACGGCTGTTATTGCCCTGCTGAATGGCGTATTCAATATTTGGACGGTCGAAACTATTAATGTACCGGGCAGCGTGGTGCAAGCGTAAATTCTCAATAATTTCTTCACGAGTACGTTCGTCTGCAGTCGCGGTAAGCGCAATTCTTGGTATCTCTGGAAAATAGTCAGCTAAAATATTTAAGCGGCGATACTCTGGCCTGAAATCATGTCCCCATTGTGACACGCAATGGGCTTCATCAATTGCAAACAGGCTAATTTTTGTTTGTTGTAAAAGATTTAAACATTGAGGGGTAACCAACCGCTCAGGGGCGACATACAAAATGTCTAATTGACCACTTAGCAATTTCGATTCTATTTCTCGACTTTCAATTGAAGACAGGGTGGAATTTAAAAACGCCGCTTTGACACCATTTTGCGCCAGGGCATCAACTTGATCCTGCATTAGCGCAATCAAAGGCGAAATAACCACTCCGACGCCATCAAGAACCAATGCCGGGATCTGGTAACAAAGTGATTTACCTCCACCTGTTGGCATAAGGGCCAGGACATCGTCGCCGTCAAGTAAAGATTGCACAATGTCAGCTTGATTAAGCCGAAACTCAGAGTAGCCGAAGGTAGATTGAAGAATATTTAATGCTCGTTGCATTGAAAAAAATCATTAATTGTCGAAGGAGTGAAGTATACCTAAAGAAGCCAACCATTAGCATAGGCAATCACTGAATAACTTGTCAGTCTACTGCTATTTACTCGGCAGTCTTTGGTTAATTAACCGTTTAAGGAATGCCTGATTATTGCGTCTTTCGCTAGCTTTGTCTGTTCCAACACAGTCGGGTCAAACCATTTGACATCCGGCCAGCTTCGCAGCCAGGTGTATTGTCTTTTTGCTAACTGTCGAGTCGCGATAATGCCTCTTTCTATTGCTTCTTCTTTTGATAGCTCGCCGGCCAGATATTGCCAAACCTGTCGATATCCGACAGATTTCATTGAAGGACAATCCAGAGAAAGATCTCCTCGTTGATATAACTGGGTCACTTCCTCAATCAGCCCCTGTTTGATCATCAAGTGAAACCTTTCCGCAATTCGTTGGTGAAGTATACTTCGATCCTGCGGCGCCAGGGCAACCGACAGCAGTGGATTAGGTAAAGCATCGAGTGCTTGTTCCTGGTGCCATTGAGACATCGGCTTACCACTGATTTCATAAACTTCCAATGCACGCATAATTCTCTGGGTATCATTAGTATGAAGTCGCTCTGCGGTTAACTGATCGACCTCCGATAATTTTTCATGCAAATATTCGATACCTTGCTCATCCAGGTGTTTTTTCAGATTTGCTCTTACCTGCGGATCCGATTGGGGTAACTCGGCCAACCCTTCTTTTAACGCTTTAAAATACAACATGGTTCCGCCGGTCAATAACGGTGTTTTTCCCATTGCGTGAACTTGATTGATCAATCGTTTTGAATCTTGCACAAACTGCGAAGCAGAATAAGCCTGCCCAGGATCGATAAAGTCGATTAAATGATGGGGCGCGAGCTTCAGCTCTTCAGCAGTAGGCTTTGCACTACCAATATCCATTTGCTGATAGACCATCGCAGAGTCAACACTAATAATCTCAAACTTTTCAGTCTGATATAACTCCATTGCTAACGCCGTTTTTCCACTAGCAGTTGGTCCCATGAGAAAAACAACGGGCAATTCGGGGTATTCAATTTTCATTTAAACAGGCCCGAAAAATTCTCAGCGTTTAAGCGTCGATAACTTGATGATGGGATTGCAGGTGATAATTGAGAATAGATAAAATTGACCATCTCGTCAGACAGAGGTTCGAATTGATTGCTAATGACCTCCGCGGAAAAAAGCTCTATTTTTTTTGCCGGATTAAAATGACTCAACCACTCTGATAATAACGCCACAATTTGCGAATTATCCAGCCAGCATAACCACATAGGCACCTGGTTAATTTGAAGCTCACTGCTTCTTGCAGTTTCGCTCTCACTTGTTGTTTGACCTGGTGTCAAATTCTGATTAGCGGAATCAAGTTCCTGTTCTTGAACAGGCTTGAAAACAAACCCTAGGCGCTCAAGAAACAAATGGGTCTGGTAATCTTCTAATAATGCAATTTCTGCAGAAAATTTCAAAGGAAACAACAACGGTTGGCTTGACGCACTGGATTTCTCATTGAGCAAAGCTCTTATATATTCCGCTAACAATATCTGGCCATGAAGGATGATTGTTTGCTGTTGATTGCAGGTAATCCATAAATTGTCACCAACCGGTAATAATCCGTTTCTTGATTGCGCGTTTTCTTGAGTAAATGATTCCCCAACCTTCGGACCAGAATCGCCTGAATATCGATTGGTCGGCACATAGCTATGTTCAGTTCTCTTGGCATAATCAGTACCCTGTTCAGAACTTAGTGCAGACGGACTAGTTGAGTAGCGGGTGTTTCTGTATTTGTTAGCCTTAAAGTTACCGATATCGTAACTCGTTTGAGTATTCTGAACAGAATGGTGAACAGGTCGCATTCGATTTTCTACGACTTTGACATTAGAGACTGGGACAGTTAAATCTGCCTCATGCGGATTTGCCCCATGCGAAGCCGTGTCATGTGAGACAGCATCATGTGAACCCGTCCCATTTTTTTGTGTCGATTCGGTAAAAAACAAATCTCTGTTTTCTGCTTCAGAATTCGCACTGGCCGACTGTCGAGAATTAAAACTCTGATCATCATTAAAAACCAGCTCGCACTCGCCAATCGCTTCGGCCACGCTTTTCACTAACAAATCATGAACCAATCGCTGCTGCCCAAATCTGACTTCATGCTTGGTAGGGTGAACATTGACGTCTATTTGGTGTGGGTCCATCGACAAAAATATCACATAAGCAGCCATTCTTCCGGGCGGCAAAAGCCCTTCGTAGGCTTGCCGAATAGCGTGATTTAACGTTTTATCTTTTACTGGCCGCCCATTAATAAAAACGTATTGAATATCAGATTCGCTGCGATGAAAACTCGGCTTCCCCAACCAACCAAAAAGCTGGAGCAACTCATGTTGGCAATTAAATTCGACGCAGCTATCAGCGAATGGCTTACCACAAATCGTCGCAACACGTTTCAAATACTGACTGCTATCACCGCTCGCAGGAACTCGCTTTACAATTTTGTGATTGTGTTTTAATACAAATGCTTTAGAAAAATTAGCTAGCGCGTGGCGCTTAAACACTTCTTCAACGTGATTGAATTCCGTTTTTTCTGTCCTTAAAAACTTCTGTCTGGCGGGCGTATTAAAAAATAAATCAGCGACCTCAATGCGAGTACCCGGTGAAGCTGCGGCAGGCTGAATTTCCACCGACATATCACGGCCATGGGCCATCGCCTGCCAGGCTAATTCAGAATCATGAGTTCGTGAGGTTAACGTTAATTTTGATACAGCACTTATACTCGCCAGTGCTTCCCCCCGAAAACCTAAGGATTGAATACAGGCAAGATCATCGCTGCTTTGAATTTTACTGGTAGCGTGGCGTGTTAAGGCTAATGATAGATCGTCTTTATCGATACCCTTCCCATTATCAGTCACTCTGATCAGGCGAGTTCCACCGCGCTCAATATCAACTTCAATTCGAGTCGCGTCGGAATCGATACTGTTTTCCATGAGCTCTTTGACTACAGAAGCCGGGCGTTCAACCACTTCTCCTGCTGCAATCTGGTTCGCAAGACGATTATCAAGTCGTTTTATACGCGTTGTTTGAGGCAAAACTCATACCCCGGGGATCATCAATGTTTGGCCAATTTTTAGATTATTCGATTTTAGTTTGTTTCGGGACTTGATGCTGGATGTAGTCACGCCGAAATTTTGGGCAATCTGAGACAATGTATCGCCGCTTTTCACTTTATAAGATCGACTCTTGGAGAGCGTGGCATAATAACTTCCGTCAGGCGGGTTCGTTTTAAAATATTGTTTTACCCCCGCAAAGACAGCCTGGGCAATTTTATTTTGCTGGGCTGTAGTTTTCAGTAATTTTTCTTCTCCAGGATTAGAAATAAATGCCATTTCAACCAGCATTGCGGGTATATCAGGCATGCGCAAAACCATAAATGCCGCTTTTCTTAATCCTTTACCATGCATTTTCGACATTTTTCGAGACAATTGTTTTCTGACTTTTTCTGCGGCTTTAATACTTTCGCCAACTGAGTAATGCATGGAAAGATCAATTAACACCTGCGCTACTAGAGGATCTTTATTCTGTAAACTTTCAACGCCCCCTAACAAATCAGAACTTTTTTCCCGTTGCTCTAGCCATTTACCCATTTCAGAATTGGCTCCTTTCGGCGATAAAACCCAAACCGAAGCACCTCTCACTCTCGGATCTCTAAAACCATCTGCGTGAAGCGAAATAAATAAATCTGCCTTATTTTTTCTAGCCAATTTTGTTCTAGTTTCAAGCCCAACATAATAATCAGAGCTTCTTGTCAAAAATGCCTTAAACCCCTTTTCTTTATTAATTCTACTGGCTAATTTTTTGGCGACAGCCAGAGTAATATTCTTTTCTAGTGTTCCTTTTGGTCCTAACGCACCGGGATCATCACCGCCGTGACCTGCATCAATGGCAATCACGATATCTCTATTTTTATTTTTTAATACTGACGATGCGGTCTTAACAACTTGCTTTTTGCCATTTTTATCTCTTAAGTCAACCACCAATCGATGACCATAACTTTGGAATGGTTTTAGTGCAAAATGTTTGGTGGTAACGCCATTTTTAAGATCAATGACAATACGTAATTTATCGGCTTTTTGACTGGAGCGAATTTTACTCACTAGCTGTTTAGGAATTTCTATACGCGACAAATCCGTTTTTAATTTTGCTTTTTGAATATCAACGACCAAGCGATAGGGATCATCCAAAGTAAAGAGCTTGTAATCGACTTCTTCATCAACATCAAATACCAAGCGCGTTTTTTCAGGATCTTGCCAAAAACGAATACCGCTGACGTCACCAGCGAAAGCTTTGTGAATGGTAAACAATAACAACAAAAGTAACCCAGTAAATCTGGTCAGATACTTTAACAATTCAACACCTTTTTTCACTATCTTGTTTTTAAAACTATCTCTAACGAGATTCCCTGTCAGTTTAAATCAACATACCACACCCTGGCATAACTGAATCTGAATATTCGAGGTAAAAAACGAATATGACTTTTATTATAGATCAAGACACTTTTTATTGAGCAACAGCCTTTTTATTACGAACATTTCCGCCGCACCTACATTGATTGAGCAAAAAGTTCGAATCATAGCAAACTCAATACCCCAAGCTTTGCTCAACAGTCTGACACCAGCTCGCATCCGATGGTTCAAGTTTAATACTTCTTGCCTGGCCTTCATAGTCTAAATTAAGCACCAAATCGGCCTCTGGGATAAATCCAGCGCCTTTTTCCGGCCACTCAATCAGACAAATCGCTTTTTCATCCAGATAATCACGAATTCCGATGTATTCAAGTTCCTCAGGATCGCCAAGTCGATAGAGATCAAAATGATAAAATGACTTTGAGGGAAGTTGGTATGGCTCGACCAAAGTGTAAGTTGGGCTTTTGGTACTTCCCTGGTGGCCAGAAGCTAATAGCAATCCACGCACTAATGTTGTTTTCCCTGCGCCCAGCGGACCATTAAGAAAGATAAGCGCTTTTTCCGGTAAGAGACTGGCAAGCCTGGCACCAAAATCAAGTGTTGCTTGCTCATTACTTAGCATTATTTTCATAGGCTTTTATTGAAGGGCTGCGCTTCTTAAATTGATGTATAAGAATTAGCGATTTAACATTGGGCCTGATTTTATCATCATCAATGACAAACAAACTAGTCAGAGTTTTGCAGTGGATTTAACAAATCCGGCAAGTGTTGCAACAACTCGCTTGCTAACATGCCGCGATGCTGATTTTTGATTCCAGCCACTCGATCAGCGGCTTCCCCATGAATACAAACTCCCAATAGCGCCGCATCCATCAAACTGTATCCTTGCGCAAGTAACCCGCCAATGATGCCCGCCAGTATATCTCCCATACCACCCGAAGCCATTCCAGGATTACCCACGGGACAAACAACTTGCAGTCCATTAGCGTCACTAACAACGGTTCCCGACCCCTTTAGTACGCAGATCCCCCCATATTTTTGAGCAATGGCATGGGAACTGGTAAAACGGTCTTGATTAACGGCCAAACTCGATATCCCTAACAACCTGCCGGCTTCTCCCGGGTGCGGCGTTAACACCCTTCGCCCATCAAAATTTGGATTTTCAGCCAACCAGTTGAGCGCATCAGCATCATAAACTTTGGCGCAAGATTTTAACTTGTCGCTCTCGCTCACTTTCTGCATCCAGGTCTGTGCCCAATCACCTCGCCCAAGACCAGGCCCGACAACCAGGCTGTTAACAGAATTTATCGCCTCAAGGTTGATAGAAATATCTTCTTTAGCAACGTCTAATGCCATTATTTCCGGCTGTCTTGATACCAAACCGACCGAGCCATTTTGGAGCCATGCCGATGTCAGCCCGCTACCGGATTTTGCTGCCGCGCCCGACGCCAGCACAGCGGCTCCCAGCATGCCATTTGCACCACCAATAATTTTACAGTGGCCATAATTTCCTTTATGGCTAACTGGGTCACGTGGCTTAAGTTTATATTTCAGACTTCGCCAGTTTTCTGCGAAAACATTAAATTGATGCTTTTGGTAAAACTGAGTGGGGATATTCAGGTTAAATAATCGGACATCTCCACGATAATTAGCGGAGTCTCCCGTATATAAACCACGCTTGTGGCCAATAAAAGTGACAGTATAATCGGCCTGAATGGCCAGGTTAAAAACATTTCCAGTATCGGCTTCAAGTCCTGAGGGCACGTCTACTGACAGTACCGGCACCGAACTCAAGTTCACTAACCTGATCACTTCGTCAAACGGCGCTCTTACCGGTCCTTTTATTCCAGTACCGAGTAAGGCATCAATGATCAAATCAAATTCGCCAACCTCTATTTGTTCCCATAAACTATATTGAAGCCCACTACGCGGCAGCTTTTTAAAGGCAGTTAATGCGTCCCCTTTTAGTCTTTCTCGCGGGCAAAAATTACATAATGTGACTTTTTTACGTTCTTCTGCCGCTAATCTCGCAACCACATAACCATCGCCGCCATTGTTACCTTTGCCGGACAAAATAAGAATTCGGCGAGCATGGGGCCACCTTATTTTAAGTTCCTGGTAAACAGCACTGCCAGCTGCTTCCATTAACGCGTAAGTCCCTTCTTCCTGACCAAAGTCAGCTTCTATGTCGCGTACCTGAGAAGAAGTGTAAAGGGCAACGCCAGTATCTAATCCATGCCTTTTCATCGTTTTATCATTGAATTTTTTTACGGCTGCTCGGATACCAAAATAATCACTTAGGCCAAATCAATAAAATGTTGGCGATAATATTCCAACTCCAAAATCGACTCTTTAATATCCTCTAACGCGAGATGCTGATTTTGCTTGGAAAACCCAGACAAAATTTGAGGTTTCCAACGCACGACCAATTCCTTGAGCGTACTCACATCGATATTGCGATAATGAAAAAAGTCATGTAAATCTGGCATATACCTGACCAAAAAACGCCGATCCTGGCCAATACTGTTGCCACACATTGGAGACACGCCCTCCGGCACCCATTGTTTGAGAAAGTCAATCGTATCTTGCTCGGCTTTGGATTCGCTAATTTGGCTATCAATGACCCTTTGAGTTAATCCTGATTGACCATGGTGTGTAGTACACCACTCGTCCATGGCGTCTAGTAGAGACTTGGGTTGATGAACAGCCATTACCGGACCTTCAGCAAGAATTTTCAAGTTTTTATCAGTGACAATCGTGGCAATCTCAATGATCCGCTCTTTTTCAGGGGCGAGCCCCGTCATTTCAAGATCAATCCAAACTAAATTATCTTTGTCAGGCACCCAGGTTCTCCTGTTGAAACACATTTACCGGTCAGAAGGTAGTCAAGTTATCGCAGCAATACTTTGTTGTCTTAGTACAAAACAACTTGTTTCTTTTCGTATTAACTGCAATCTGTGTAGTTAAAAATAGCGTACTTATTAAGATAGTATATAATATTCAGCCGTTTAACCCTATGCGTAACATCAATTAAGCGTAAATTCTTGCCCGAGAGAATCAATTGGCCAAACGAGACAAACTGACCCACCGACAAAAACGGCAAGTTGCCCAAAAGCAACGACAGCGCCTTCAAAATGAGCATAAGATCCCATCAATGAGTGAACTGTCGGACTCAAAAAACGGTTTAATTGTCAGTCGGTATGGCGAACAGGCTGATGTGATCGAGCTGCAGAGTAAACAAAAATATCGATGTTATCTACGTCAGAATCTGGGAGCACCTGTTGCTGGTGATAAGGTTAAATTTCGCCTCGATCCTTCCAACCAGGGCGTGGTTGAAGCCATTTATGATCGCACTTCGATACTCAATCGTCCCTCTCCCCATCAGGGTCTCAAACCAGTCGTTGCCAACATTAATCTAGTATTGGTAGTCACCGCGCCGTTACCTGATTTTTCAGCCTCTTTGTTGGATCGTTACCTTGTCGCACTTAGAGATGCGAATATTGAGACGGTAATCATCGCTAACAAATGGGATTTGGAAAAAGAAATAGTGCAACAAGATATTGAGTCGCAACTCAAAATATATGAAGCGCTAGGTTATCCTGTGATTAAAATCAGCACTAAGAAAGAATCGGAATTAACACCAATAGCTGACCTTATTCGCGATAAGCATTGTATTCTGGTGGGCCAGTCAGGCGTAGGAAAGTCGTCAATCATCAATCAATTATTTCCTGGACAGAACAGTTTGGTAAACGAGGTTTCTGAAAACTCACGTCTTGGGCAACATACAACAACTGCATCCCAATTGTTTCTATTCGAAACATCAGATGGTTTTATCATTGACTCTCCCGGCATTCGAGAGTTTGGTTTGTGGCATATGGAACCTAATACAATTGCCAACGGTTTTATCGAGTTTGAGCCCTACATCGGCAGTTGCAAATTTCGCGACTGCAAGCATGTGAATGAACCTGGTTGTAATATTATTGCGGCAGTAAAAAAAGGTGCTATTACACAACAGCGATGGCAAAACTATTGCAAAATTATTAGCGCACCTGAACACTAAAGTCGCCGGAAACCACTAAGAAAATTTTTATAAACACCTAGCCGGAGGAATCTCTATATTTCTTAGTTTAAACCTTTCTTTTATGTAAGCTGACTTTTTGTAAACCTAAGTTTTTTGGACAAAATCAAGCAAATTGCCATCTGTTATCGGCTTAGAAAAGTAAAACCCTTGCGCAACGGAATAATCCATCTTTTTTATGAGTTCTAACTGTTCTTTGGTCTCAATTCCTTCGGCAACGATGTGGATGCCGAGATTGTTGGCCAGCAAAGCGATTGATTCCACAATAGCCTGGTTACTGAGCGGACCTTCCAGCGCAATGATAAAGGAGCGGTCCAGCTTAATGGCATCAAATGGAAACTTGTGTAGGTAACTCAATGAAGAATACCCGGTGCCAAAATCATCCAGGTACACCTTGATCCCCATCGATTTAAGTTCTCTGACAAAACTTAATGCTGCCTTGTAATCTTCAATTAAGATACTTTCGGTAATTTCGACATTCAGTTTATCTGGTGTAATTTTAAACTCATCCAACTTGTGGCGAATGAAATCATCAAGTGTCCTGGAAAGAATTTGAATTGATGAAACATTGACGTTGAGATACAGGTCTGCGAGATGAGGGGTCGCTTTAAACCTGGCTAACGTTCGACAAGCCATTTCGATAACCGCTTCGCCAATTTCTACAATCAAACCCGTTTCTTCCGCAACTGGAATGAATTCACCTGGATTAATCAGGCCACTTTCAGGATGTCGCCAGCGAACCAATGCTTCGAAGCCAACCGGTCGATTGCCTTGAAGCTCTACTAAGGGCTGATACTCAAGAAATAATTGCCCACCCGAAACAGCGTCTCTCAAATCCCGTTCCATTTTCATTCGATTTGTGACAATTTTTTTAATATTCGAATCGAAAAAGCAGTAACGGTTTTTGCCTTGGTGTTTCGCCTGGTACATTGCAGCATCAGCGTCACTCATAATAACTTCTGCAGATGTTTCAAAAGAATTAGCCAGGCGAACACCGACACTCGCGCTAGTGATCAACGAGTGTCCAGCAACTTCAACTGGTTTTCTCAGCTTATTCAATATTCGAGCACAAAAACGTAAAGCGACGGCATCATCGGGAATATCCGGCATTAAAATACAAAACTCGTCTCCGCCTAGACGCGCCACTAAATCATCTGAGCGTATACATTGTTTAAGCTGCTTGGCTACCTCGATTAAAAATAAATCTCCCACGTGGTGCCCCAGACTGTCATTGATGATTTTGAAACGGTCCAGGTCAAGAAATAGCAAAGCTAGTTTAATTTCTTTTTTATCCTGCTTGCTATCTAATAAATCATTAAGAACATTGGATAATTGAAGTCGGTTAGGAAGCCCGGTCAAACTATCATGTAAACTCTCATGCGCCAGTCGTTTTTCCACCAGCTTTCTTTTTTCAATCGTTTCCTCAAGTTCAAATGTTCTTTCTTTAACTCTTCGCTCCAGATTTTCATGTGCTTGACGAAGTGAGTCAGCATCTTTTTTGCGCAATATTGCTGTTGCCACCTGTTGCCCAATAGTCAACAATATCATCTGGTGCTCACTACTATAAACAATGTCCTCTTGATAACTTTGAATAGCCAATACGCCAAAAATATGTTGTTTATCTTTAAGCGGCACGCCTAACCAACTAACACATCGCTTACTACCGTAAAATCCTTTCTCGTCTTGATCGTGATGAAATAAAAAAGACTCTCCGGTGGTAAGAATTTTTTCGGTAAATCCAGTATCGCCAAGTTTTTTATCAAAACGTCTACTGGGTGGACTCGCGTCAAATTCATCGACAAAATAAGGAAATTCAATAAACGCATTATCATCGGTTAGCAGAGCGATATATTCGTTACGCGCATACATCAGTCGCTCGATAATTTTATGAACGCTTTGAAACAAATCCTTGAGGCTACCTGAAGTGCTAACCAGCTCTGTGATCTGATATAAAGCGGCCTGAATTTGCTGGCTTTTTTTTCGCTCCTGTACTTCTGCCGCCAACACAGTATTCATTTTATTCAGATCTCGGGTTCTTTCTTCAACCCGCTTTTCTAAAACTGCATTCGCATCTTTTAGTGATAGTTCTGATTGCTTACTTTTGAAAACCAGCGCAATATGACGGGCAACAAATTGCATGACATCTTCTTCTTGAGGGCCATAGCTAATATCATCGCGATAACTTTGAATAACAAGCCCACCGAGAACCTCATCATTATACTTAAGCGGAATTCCCAGCCACTCGACACAATCGGCACCAACTGCATCGATGACATTTTTCTTCTGTAAGAAATCGATTTCTTGCGCTGTTAAATGCTGCATGCTGCCAGTTCTCAGCATATAACCCGTGATAGTGCGGCGAAGCTTTTCAGACGAAAGTTTATTTAACGTGCCAACATCCTGATCGTACTCATCGACCACATAAACAAAATTAATCAGGCTTTTACCTTGTTCATACAGCGCGACAAAAAAGTTTTCAGCGTAAGTTAGCTGCTTGATAATGCCGTGCAACTCTTTGCAATAATCTTCAAGTGTATAGGTCGTTACCGCACACTCAGAAATTTGAATCAGTGCAGACTCTAACAAGGTTCGTTCGGAGCCAATCGAGTTATTTGAAGCTAACTGTTTAGGCTTACCAGCCGAGTTATCATTTTCAGTTTGATTATTATTTTTCTCCATCGTATTTTCTGCCTGCCAGCCTCACTCTACACCGAGAACTTGTTTCTCAATATTTTCTGCAACACTGCGCTTTAAGACAATAATCGCAATTCTTCTATTCACAGGATTGTGTGGATTTTGCTGATCAAACAAAATTGAGGAAGAAAATCCTTCGACACGTGCAATTTTCTTTTCTTTAATTCCGCCAAAAAGTAACTCTCTGCGAGCCGCATTTGCGCGATCAGCCGAAAGCTCCCAGTTACCGTAATTTTCTCTTTCTACGTATGGCGTTGCGTCCGTATGGCCGGTAACACTGAGTTTGTTAGGCACTTGTTTTAGCACATTTGCCAAACCTCTCAGGATAGTTTTAGAGTAATACTTTGGTTCTGCACTACCGCTATCAAACATTGGCCGCTTGTCTTTATCAACTATCTGGATCCGTAACCCGGACGGTGTAATATCTATCATAACTTGTTCTCTAAACTGGCTAAAATCGATACTATTTTCAACCAGAAATTCCAGCTCTTTTTTGAGTTGTTTTAGCTTTTCAATTTCTTTTTGTTCTGCCAACTTAGCCAGTTCTTCTTCAGAGAGCGGCTTATTAGATGCTTCGTTTTTGGATATCTCAGATTCAATGTCATCGGTTTCTGGTTGAATTGTTTCAATTTCAATAACAGCAACATTAGCACCACCTTCACCAATTACAGCCGGACTGGATCCAGCTTTCTCTTGAAACCCCGATGGGTCATGAAAGTAACCGGAAATAGCCTGTTTCTCATCTTCCGAAGTATTACCCATAAGCCACAACAACAGAAAAAAAGCCATCATCGCAGTAGCGAAATCAGCAAATGCAACTTTCCAGCTTCCGCCATGAAAATCGTGCCCCTTACGTTTGACACGCTTGATGATAATGGGTTTGGCTTTCTCTAACTCATCAACCATTAATTGTTAACTCTCTTTCCTGAATCTTTCTCACCAGAAACTTTCATCTTAGATACACCTCAAAAACCAGCTAGCTCGGAATAATCGTTAGCACCGAAAACCAATTACTTTACTGTTGATGGTAGAAAACTAGCGTAACCCTTTAACGCATTCCTCTAACTCGTAAAAATCTGGCCTCACATCGCTATACAAAGTTTTACGACCAAACTCAACAGCAACCTGGGGGGGCATTCCATTCACTGTTGCCAAAATACAAACTTTCATGCATTCAAAAAACTTACTTTCTTCAACGGCGATGTGCTCCATAACATTTGATAAAGGCGCAACAAATCCATAAGCCAGCAAAATACCTAAAAAAGTTCCCACTAGCGCAGCCGCAACATGAATACCGATAACCTCTGGTGGGCCGCCGAGCGACTGCATAGTGATGACAATACCGAGTACCGCTGCAACGATACCGAAACCTGGTAATGCATCTGCGACTTTAGCAACCGCATGAGAAGGCGCGAGAATTTCGTGCTCTCGAGTTTCGAGCTCTACATCCATTAAGTTTTCTAGTTCATATGAAGTCATGTCGCCAATAACCATCAGACGAAGATAGTCACACATAAAATTAAGTGCTGGTTTATTGTTGGTAATCATCGGAAAGCGGCTAAAAAGTTCGCTTTCATCGGGGTCTTCAATATGTCGTTCAATAGCAATTAAACCTTCTCTGCGAATGACATTAAAGACTTGGTATAGAAGTGACAGAAGCTCCAGGTAAAAACTCTTTGTATACTTTTTGCCGAACAATAAGCCAGGTAACTGCTTAAATGTCGCAATAGTGACCTTGGTAGGATTAGCAGTAATAAATGCGCCTAAAGCCGCCCCACCAATGATCAACAATTCAAAGGGCTGCCATAACGCCGCAATTTCCCCGTGTGATAATACATAACCGCCCAAAACGGCAGCTAGAACAACAATCCCACCAATTAAAACTGTCATTTAATTTTTACTCAGTACAAAAAGTTAATATTTGGCCATCCATTGCCTATCGATATTCGTTAATAAGATAATAATAAATATAGTTAAAGATCGTCAGCCACGCCTAAAACCTGACATTTCCAGTAAATATCGGTAAAATGCCGTCAAATTTTAATACTACCTTCAATAAATATGTCGTTTACCGAACAATTAAAGATAATATCTCAATACCTGATACCACAACATGGAATATCAATCGCAGCCGGAAAACTGGCGGAAGTAAAAACAGAATGGTTTAAAAATCTGTTCATTAAAAAATTTGCTGCAGCGTACAATATTGACATGTCTATCGCAGAAGAGCCTGAATTAACCAACTACGCTTGCTTTAATGATTTTTTTACCCGAGCGATCAAACTTGATAGTCGACCAATTGACACAGACGAGAAAAGCTTTTGCTCACCGGTCGACGGCGCAATGAGTCAGTTTGGAAAAATCGAAGAAGGTCGAATTATTCAAGCGAAAAATCATCACTACACGGCGTTAGAATTATTAGGTGGTGACGAGCAACGCGCTAAGCATTTTACCAACGGCGAGTTTTGCACCATCTACCTGGCGCCAAAAGACTACCATCGAATCCATATGCCCTGCGACGGCAAACTGACAGCGATGAGTCATGTGCCCGGTAAATTATTTTCGGTCAATCCATTAACTGCCAACAATGTTCCGAATTTATTTGCTCGAAATGAAAGAGTGATTAGTTATTTCGACACCGAGTTTGGTCAGCTCGCTTTAGTCGCTGTTGGCGCAACCATTGTTGGTAGCATTGAAACAGTTTGGGATGGAACCATCACACCACCAACACGAAAAGAAATTCGCAACTGGAAATATCTCGATAAAAGTATAACGCTGAAAAAAGGCGAAGAGATGGGACGATTTAAACTTGGTTCTACAGTTATCTTGTTAATGGAAAAGGCGAATTGGCAATGGAATAACCCTATTAATACAGGCTCAGATGTTTTACTGGGCGAAAAACTTGTCACAAAACTGGATAATTAATCTGGATTTTATTTAATTTATCCCAGTTTTTAAATATTGGAATAAAAAAAGCACGACACTTTTATAACTTAACGGCTTTTCACGTTGACACCCATGGGTCTTGATATATAATCATTCTAGCTAGGAAATCAGGCGTATTTATGTTTAGTCGCATCGAAGTTCAAATATTAACTACCCGTTATTGTTGATCGTCTTGCTCTTCATAAGTTATTTCCAGATTTTGAAGCGATTTGTTTTTATATTTGTTTACAGGAAAGGCATATGTCAACAGTTACTGGTAAAGTTAAGTTTTTTAATGATTCAAAAGGTTTCGGTTTTATTGAGCAAGAGTCTGGTCCAGACGTATTTGTACACTTTAGTGCAATTCAGTCAGAGGGTTTCAAAACTCTCGCGGAAGGCCAGCAAGTACAATTTACAATTACTCAAGGCCAAAAAGGTCCTCAGGCAGAAAACGTAGTTGCCATTTAAGTTTTGAGTAATGGCGCGTACCTCGTACGCGCTACCGTCCCTCCCCCTCTTTTTTACTTCTCTATTGCAATACCTATCAACTAACTCAAAAGTCAATTAGCACAATATACTCTTGTAGCTAATGCACTGAACCAAGCATTAAACAACTAACTAACCTGAGGTTTGGATAAGGGAATTCAGCAGACTTCCCAATAGACAATTATTTCAATCATTTAAAATAATTTTTGATGAATTGATTAACTCAATATTGGCCAGTGTCACTATTTTTGTGGCTATCAAGGCAAGGCTGTGAAGCAATAGCAAGCTATTGAAAACGGACTTAACGTAGAGAGCCGCAAAAATAGGGGCGCTGGGGAATTTCCTTATCCGAATCTCAGGTTAAATTCAGCTTCAAACTTTTCGCGAGATAAAATTATTGAATTAATCAATGTTCACTGATTTACAGAAAATATCTTAGGTAAAACACGACGAATGTTATTTTCACCGAGCTTAGCCATGATTAGTCGATCGATGCCAAGCGCGACACCGGCGCAGTCTGGTAGTCCTTTTTGTAACGCGCTGATGAAAGTGTCATCTATCTCTATTTTCGGATAGCCAAGTTGATTTCTAATCGAATTATCATTATGAAATCGTGCTAACTGCTCTATTGGCTCAATCAACTCCCAAAAACCATTGGCAAGCTCCAGTCCCCCTAGGTAAGCTTCAAAGCGACAACCAATAGTTCCATAATCTCTTTCAGCAGTTCGCGCAAGTGACGCTTGCGAAGCGGGAAAATCATAGATAAAAGTCACTTCATTAGAAGTAAATTGACTTTCAACAAGCTGCGAAAACAACAGTGTAAGATAATTGTCATAAAGCATATTATCAGGCAATTTTCCTAGCTTAGATTCAGCAAAAAGTGACAACTCTTCTACTGTCATATCAAATGGATCTATGTCGGCGTACTTTAAAAAAGCGTCACGATAACTCATATCTTGACGGGGTAGGTCTCCACAAATTAATTGAATAATTTGGAAGACTTCATCCATTAATTGGCGGTGATTAAAACCGACTCTATACCACTCAAGCATCGTGAACTCACTACTGTGATGGAGCCCCTCTTCTTCGGAACGAAATACTTTACCTAGCTGATAGATATCTCCGCTACCATGGCATAACAGTTTCTTCATTGCGTATTCTGGCGAAGTCTGTAGGTAACCCAGTTTTTTTCCGGCAGGGCTCAACGCAACCATCGCGGACATATAGGGGTCGGTCACTGAAAATTCTCGTAAAAGAGAAGTATCAACTTCAAGTGCGTTGGTGTCATGAAAGTATTCGCGAATGCTTCGAAAAACCTGGGCACGAATTTGCAAAACTTTTGGCAAGTTCATTGGCATTGACTTATCTCTAATACAAAACGGACAGAGTAAACAACTACAATAATTTTCCGATTTTGGTTTACCAGACTCTAGCTGAAGTCTAATACTTTATTACACTAAAGAAATTAAAAAGCCGCTAAGTTAGCGGCAAATTTATTATTGTATCGAAATCAACTGTTGTCTTATTTAAATACTGCTTACACCACAGCGTTCAAACGATATGATGTTAATGCGACAACTTCTTGGAGGTATTGAGCTTCGAATACGTCCAGCGTTACTACCTCCAATCTAATCACGCCCTGGAAACATATTCACCATTTCTAGTGTCTACTTTTATTTTCTCACCAATCTGTACAAACAAAGGAACTCGAACTACAGCGCCAGATTCAAGCGTCGCAGGTTTGCCACCACTGCCAGAGGTATCGCCCTTTAGCCCTGGATCTGTCTCAACGACTTCTTGCACAACAAAATTTGGCGGGGTAATTGATATTGGCGTTCCATTAAATAAGGTCACCATACAAGAGTCTTGCTCTTTTAACCATTTAACATTTTCACCAACAGCTTTCTCATCAGCAGCAACCTGTTCAAATGAGTTGGGATCCATAAAATGCCAGTACTCTCCATCGGTGTATAAATATTCCATATCAGTTTCCATCACGTCAGCAACTTCGAAGTTATCGCCCGACTTAAAAGTTTTCTCCACAATTCTTCCGGAAAGCAGATAATGAACCTTAGTTTTTGCAAAAGCCTGGCCTTTCCCCGGGCGCACAAAATTATTCTCGATAATTGCGACAGGCTCTCCATCAAGCATAAATTTCATACCGGGTCTGAAGTCGTTAGTCGTGTAGGTTGCCATGAATCTCTCTCTTTATTGTGAGCTACTTAAACATAAGCTGATAACGGTCCGGTGCAAAAAATAATACACCAATAATTTTCGTGATAGTCGGGAAAGTCCGAAATTTATGAGGATAAAAACGCATTTTTAACATAGCAATCGTGAAAATTAGATATGAGCTAAACAGTTACCTTTGCTTTTAGCGAAAATGGGATAAAATACCGCAATGAAAAATGTGACGCCAATAATACCTGTTTCTGAGCCTGATTGTCAGGTTAAATCTTGGAAAAACTTCTTAAAAGAAGCCGTTTCTGATCCCTTAGAGCTATTACAGGATCTCAACTTAAAGCCTGAAGATATTGAATATGCGATTGATCCGTCAAATCCTTTCAAAGTTAGAGTTCCCAGGCCATTTATCGAAAAAATGCGCATTGGCGACCCAGATGATCCTTTATTGCGCCAGGTTTTATCGTTAGATATCGAAAATGCGGACTTCGAAGGCTATAGCAGCGATCCGCTCAAAGAAACTAATAGCGATACGCCTGGTTTACTGCATAAATACGAGGGCAGGGTTTTATTGATCCTCGCCTCAGCTTGTGCTGTTAATTGCCGTTACTGCTTCAGGCGCCACTTTCCTTACCAGGACAAAGTCGCCAATGGTGACTCTCTAAAAGAGTCCCTCGCCTACATCAAGAATAACCCCACAATTAAGGAAGTCATTCTTAGCGGCGGAGATCCTCTGATTGTTAGTGACGGGTTTCTGCAAAGTCTTGTTGACGAACTAGATACGATAAAACATTTAAAGAGACTCCGAATTCATAGTCGTTTACCGATCGTCATTCCGCAAAGGATTAGCCGGGAGTTATGCAACATATTCAATAAAACACGGTTGAAATCCAGTCTGGTTTTACATATCAATCATGGAAACGAAATTGATTCTGCTTTAATCAAAAGCTTGAATAAATTGACTGAAGTGGGTGTCCAGCTATTAAATCAGAGCGTTCTTTTAAAGGGAGTTAACGATTCTGTACAAGCACTGGTACAACTCTCAGAGCGACTATTTGAAGCCGGAATTCTGCCCTATTACGTCCATATGTTGGATAAAGTTGACGGCGCAGCACATTTTGATATTTCTCAGGCAAAAGCGGTCGCTTTGATGAACCAAATTCGCGAGCAACTTCCCGGATATCTGGTTCCTCGTCTGGCAGTTGAAGAACCAGGAAAAGGGTCAAAAACGGTCATTACCTAAGAATTAACCGCGATTTGCCACCATTTATCTCAAAACGCTTTACTTTTATACGCTAAGTCGGTGACTTTAAAGCGAAAATAGTTCTTGTGTACTAAACTATTGTATAAGCTCCAGGCGAAAATTGTTGTAGGCAAACTGCGAGATTATCGAACACAAACCTGAATTGACAGTTTTAGCTTTTTGGCGAATTAGCGTATTCCACTCACACTTTTCAACAATAAATTGAATAAGTTTGTCATTTGGGATGCTTTTCAAACATAAATCATGTAAATTCCAGTTGTTATTATGCAAGTTACACAATATTTAGCCATAAAATTCAAGTTGTTAGGGACTTTATAATGAAGCAAGGAAGTTCAGGCTTGACCCTGCGGGAATACCAGGTTTATCACAAACCTGCGATTGAATTAACACCAAGAAAAGTCACTCAGTGGGTTAAAAATTTACCAATTGCCAACCTTG
Source organism: Aliikangiella coralliicola (assembly GCF_007004725.1). GTDB lineage: Bacteria > Pseudomonadota > Gammaproteobacteria > Enterobacterales > Kangiellaceae > Aliikangiella > Aliikangiella coralliicola. The sequence continues at coordinate 218,120 of NZ_ML660165.1, forward strand.
GTGACAGCTCAAAAAGCATCTATCGACTTCTTATTGATGCCAATCAAAGCCTGATTGACCCAGACAAAAGACTTTCTATCTTAAATTCAATTGAACCGGCGGCCCATGAATTGACCATTGCGCTGGAAAAACAATTTTTAAATAGCCGAATCGCATTATCTGAAAAGCAAAAGAAAATTGCCGCATTAGTACAAGCCATTCAAACCGAACTCTCCATCGGATATCACAGCGTCATCGAATCAATTATTTCCAGTGAAGTGAAATGGACCAACAAAAAGATTCTGGTTTCCGCAATTGCGCTAGCCATTAAATATCACGGCCTTGTTATTCTGCGCTGTTACCAGCTTTATGCTTCGGTACCCAGTCGAATTTGGCGAGAACTCTATTGTCTGTATCAAATTGCGAAGCAGTTTGAAGTTGAAAACAATGAAATTAGCGTAGACCACACAAAAGAGCGATTTTCTGCGCACAATTATTTTTCGCGCATTTTACTCCTGAGCGCAGCCAATCCTTACCAACTGCGTCAGCGAGAAATTCAAATGTTGTGGGACATACTCCCCGAGTTAAGTTCACATATTACGTTGATGTCTCACGCGTATAACAAGCAGCATTATATTATTTCGCTTAACTCAGCTTCGCCGCCGATTCATAAATCTCTGTATCAGAAAGATAACGACAAAAATTTGAAATTGACGATTTTTCCCGCGGTAGAGCATCTAAAACAAATGCTTTCGTCGATTAAGCGCTCCGATCAAAACAGCGTCAGGAAAACCATGCTGCTCAGGCACCTCATTCAAACATGGAGCCATGGAACTCATCGCTCTTTTGCCCGCACATCCTGTACCGAATCTTTAGATATTAGTATCGGGCTGGGCGCAACCCACTATTTGTTAATGCAGACTCCCGGTGAACAGGGAGAAGATGTCAGTGGTTCGAGTGATACCCTGGAAGCAATGGAAGGAAGTTTAAAAAACGCAACATTGTTAGATGTTGCTAAACGGCGTAATGAAATTTTAAAGCAGGATTATGACTATTTAAGTTCGTCAGGGCCCCCGAGTGATGATGTGTGGGCGAAACTTTATCGACCGGACCAAGTTGCCAAACAGAAGGTTGACGAACTAGAGGCCAAAAACCGCAGTCGTGACTCGATTGTTCGAGATAGTTATAAGCTACAACAAGTCAGTCTGTTAAATATGAGTCCGGGTGGCTATTGCATTCAGATAACATCAGAGAAATTACCAAAACATGCGCAAACCGGGGAAATACTCGGTTTTCTGGAAAAAGACGTACAAGAACGTGAACATTGGAGCATCGGCGTCGTCCGTTGGGTTCGACGTCAAGCCAAAGGCAGTATCGTTCAGATGGGTGTTCAATTGTTGGCGCCTGGGGCATTACCAATCAATGTCCAACTGCGAAACAGTAAAAGTGAAACTAACGAATATCAAAGGGCATTAATTCTCCCTGCACTCACAGGCACTGGTCAACCGGCCACTTTAATCACAAATCCATTATCATTCACAACTAATAGCAAAGTAAGAATTCTCGATCACGGTCAGGAATATGATGCCAGACTATCCAAAGAAGTTGCATCATCCAGTAGCTTTCGTCAATTCCAGTTTGAAAAACTCGGCGGCGATAAAAATTCAGACTCTCCAGAAAAGCCGCCACAAGATCCGTCGTATGATGCGCAAGATCTCGATGGTGTTTGGGATTTAATTTAAGCCCTGATATGCAACAAATCTGGACGAATGTCGTCTAGTTAGCTGAGGTTAGTTACAGGCAGCCTGGTTTAACGGTCAGGTTGAGTTGTGTGGTTGAACAAATAGCACAGGGAACGAGGCATAGTGAGTCAACTTAAGAAACCAGTTTTAAAGTCTAAAAATGCCTGGCAGTTCCTATACGCTTGAGACAATACAACTGGCGAGTCGAAACTCTAACGACCAATTAATCAGATAATTGTACCGTTAGTCACTAAATATTTGACTAGCTTCTCTTTTGTGCAGCGCGAATCTCAGCTACAATTTAACTTAAAACAACCTTATAGAGACAACAAACAGAATGACAGCAAAAATAAAGACGATACATTTACTTTTGCTCGAGCCGTCCTCTAATCAAGCGGAAGTCATTATCAATTCGCTTCGAAATCGCGGCTTCGCTGTACGGGCGACCCAGGTTTTAACTACCGAAGAACTTGCTCAGGCGCTCGAAAGAGGTGTTTCCGATCTATTATTGGCGAACACCGATCACCCGGATCTTTCCGCCAAACAGGCCATTGAACAAATTTCAACTTTCGGCCGCGATATTCCCTGCATTGTGCTGATGAAAGAACATGATGACGAAGCACTTACACAAGCTATGAACTATGGCGCCAAAGACGGTGTCACTAAAGATAACTTACCTTTGACTTGCTTGAAAGTTGAACGCGAACTCGCGAGCCTTGAATCTCGTCGTAAAAAAACCCAGGCGGAACTCGCTTTAAAAGCTGCAGAAAAACGCTGTACTTTACTGCTCGATAATTCTCAGGACGCCATCGCCTACGTTCACGATGGAATGCATGTTTATGCCAATAATGCTTATATGGAATTATTCGGCTATTCCGATCACGATGAACTACTTTGTGTGCCTGCGCTTGATATGATTGCCAAGGAAAGTCAGGATGAATTCCGTCAGTATCTTAAGGAAATGGCTGTTACCAGTGACCAACAAAGTTTTAGCTTTGGCGGAATAAAATCTGATATGACCCAATTTGACGCAATCATGACACTTTCTTCGGCTAACTACGATGATGAAGTTTGTAGTCAGTTATTAATTCGACCCGCGGCGGATAACGCAGAGCTGGAAGAGAAACTTAAAGAACTGAGCGCCCAGGATACGCTGACCGATCTTTATAACAAAACCTATTTCATTGAACAGGTACAACAAGCCATCGTTCAAGCCAATGATAAAGGCAATACTTTTAACATCATTTACCTGAAATACGATCAACACGCAAAAATCCAGAGTGAATACGGCATTGCCGGGGTTGATCAGATCACTCAGGAATGTTCCAAATGGCTGACCGAAAATCTAGACGAAGAATACCAACTAGCCAGGTTAGGAGACGACTGTTTCGGTCTACTCATTCCAGATAACTCCGCTAAAAAAGCGCGAGACATCGCCAAAGAACTTTGCGAGAAAATACGCTCACATCTATTTGATGTCGAAGGGCACACCCTCAAGCTCACATTTAGCATTGGAATTTGTCCTGTGGGTGACGGTAGCGAAGACGCCGCTCAAGTCGTTTCAGATGCTCACAGTGCTTCTAATCGTGTCGAAGATGGAAATGGCTTTAAGGTGTTCAATAAAGCGATTCACACTGCCGGTAGTGAGTCTGACGCTAAGATGCTAGACAAAGTTCAAGATGCGATTGAGTCTGGCCGAATCCAATTGATGTATCAGCCGATTGTAAAACTCCATGGCGAAGAAAGAAGCTTATACCAGGTACTACTTCGACTGAGCGACGAAGATGGAAATATGCTGGACTCAGGCAAAGTGTTTCCTGTCGCAAAAGCTGCAGGATTGGGCGAAAAGTTAGACCGCTGGATAATTAAGCAGGCAATTAAATCGCTAAAGGTCCAGAAAGCGGCTAAAGATACTCAACTATTTGTGAGTTTAAGCGGTTCCTCTTTGATCGATTTAAATTTGGTGGGTTTTATCGAGAAAACTTTTAAAGCCGCAGCCATTCCCAAGAGCAGCATTGTATTCCAGATAGAAGAAAGTGACGCGACCAACCATTTAAAAAGAGTTATTGCGCTTTGTGCCGAGTTAAAACAAAAAGGCTATTCCATTTGTCTCGCTAACTTTGGCGCAGATCCAGAACAGAAAGTTCTGGTCGATCAATTAGACGCTGACTTCGTTAGAATTGCTGATGACAAATCTCAGAACATTCATCAAGATCCAGAAATTACCGAAGAAGTTCAGAACTTACTAGATGAAATTCACAACCGCGACAAACAAAGTATTATTCCGCGCGTTGAAGAAGCCGCAATGTTGGCAGCACTATGGCCGATGAATGTTAGATATATTCAAGGTTATTATTTACAACGTCCAAGTGAAAAAATGGACTATGATTTTTCAGCCAGCGGTTTTTAACCAACGACTCAGTATTTTGAATATCTTAAGTAGCCTGGGTTTGAGAAAAGCGGGAAAAGTGGGATAAGTAAAACGGCTCGAAAAACTTAAAACTTATCTAAATAAAAAAACCGAACTGTTCAGTTCGGTTTTTTTATTGTCTAACACGAGCCAAAAAGTAACTGAGTTTTTACCAACCGAAAACTTCAATTAACTGGTCTAACTGTGAGTAGTTCATTCTTCCCTTCGCTTGCTGCTCAACTTTGGGTTTGGCGCGATAGGCCAAATTCATTCCCGCCTCTTTCATCATGAGTAGATCATTGGCGCCATCACCAACAGCCATCACTTGAGAAGGATTAAGAGCAAGTTCGTCACAAAGTTGATGTAAAAAATCAGCTTTAGCTTGCGCGTCTACGATATCGCCAAGGACAGCGCCAGTCAGCATACCATCAGCAATTTCTAATTGATTGGCTTTCACTTGATAAAGCGACATATCCTGTTTTAACTTTTCAACAAAAGGCATAAAGCCACCGGAAACAATTGCAATCTCACAATGATTTTTTTGAGCACTGGCAACTAACTTATCAACACCGGGAGAGAGCGGTAGTCGAGCGGCGATTTGCTCAATAGCAGATTCATTTAATCCTTGCAGGCAACGAACTCTCGAAATAAGGCTTTCAGAAAAATCTAACTCGCCTTGCATTGCCGCCTCGGTCACCTTGGCAACTTGCTCACCAACCTGATGATGTCTGGCAAGCTCATCGATCACTTCAATCTGGATAAAAGTAGAGTCCATATCAAACAAGATTAATCTCGGAGCCGCCGCCTCAGGCGCAGGCCATATTAAAAAATCAAACTCCGATTTCGTCACTAACTCAGTAAAATCCTCCAGCACCTGGCTTTCAGCGTAAATAGACCAGGTTCCGCCGTTCGATGTTTCCTCAAGGCAAACAATCAAGGTTTGCTGAAAAGCGTCGAGTAATTGCTTAAAATCACTCATCTGTGACGCAAGCGCTTTATCATTAAACAAACTTAATTTATTCGCACCTTGCGGTATTTGCTGCCCTGCTTGCCATTGCCCATGCTCGTAGGCGTAATACTGATTGAAGTCCACTAAACCATTCATTGAAATTCTGAACTTTACCTTGCTGTTCTAAAGATTTGATATTGTAGCCTAGAAGACTCGATAAACCGACAAAAAATCTCTCCCTCCAAATCACATTAAGGAATATGTTCATTGCCAACCGATTTCGTCCCTATGGCTAGAAGGCCTGCAGCAAGCTGATCTGAGAAACTGCGAATTAGCTCACATTTTTTATCAGGATACTCAGCACCTTATCTCGTCACACAGATTTCACATCAGAATTTATTCATTTGAATGACCTTACAGAAGCAATATTTAGTTGCTACAATCTAACTATGACTTCTCTCCAACAAAAACAAAAAGGAAGTAAGCCGCCCAAGTTACTGCGTGGCCTGTTTTCCATCATTCTAATGATCACCAGTGCAATCCTGTTAATTGCCTGGGCCATTATGAACTATCAGGTTGAGCAGCTGGTGGCGAAACGCACCTCCGAGTATGCCCATAGTATCGCTCAAATTGCCGCTAATTCTTCCGCTGAAGCGCTATTATCAGAAGATAAACTTCAGCTTAAAATGCTGGTGGAAAATGTTGCTAAAGATCCCTACATTCGCAGTGCAACAATATTTGCAGAGGACGGCCAGGTTATTGCAGAATTTCCCGAAGCCGCTGCAGAGGTCCCAGATGTTTCTATTGGTGAAATGAGTAACCCTCAAAGTAATGATTCCGATAAAACCAAAAACGACGATAAATCAAAAAATAATTCTTCTGAAACTCAAACATCAAATGATTCCAGCGACGCAAAAAAACAATCTGAGCAAACACTTCCTTCGTCAACAGAAGCCGACTTTCAACAAGCAGAAATAACTGACGGCACTACATTATCAAACCAAACCGAAGCCTACCTGGTATCCCAGAAAGATATTCCTTTTGTTGAGAAAATCAGTTACCAAAGCGTCACTGCCGGCTGGTTTAAAATAACGCTTAATAGAGAGCTGTTGGAAAGCAGTTTCAGAGAATCATTAAAACGATCTCAAAATATTATCCTGATTATTGCTGCATTTTTGCTGGTAACTCTTTTTACTGTTGTCTTACGATATGAAAGACGGGTTAACAGTCTTGTCTCTATGAATCATCGACTCATCCAGATCAACGCGCCGAAATTACCCCGTAGCTCGCAGCAATGGATGGAAAGCATCAAAGAAATTTCGGAAACTCAAATTCAGGATCTTCCAGAGCACAAAAGTCTACCAACAGAGGAAAATTATTGGCATTCCAGCAACCGTTCGGCCAATACTATTTTTTGTTATTGCCAATTTGCAATGGAGCAACAAGAAAATGAACAAACTGCTGCGTGCCTTTCACTCGCCGAAAAGTATTTACAAGCTTCCGTGCAAACTTATGGTGTGCAGTCTCAAGGAGATATTCTCAGTGGTTGCCTGATTCCCTTCCTGGACAACGATAATGCTGAGGAAACATTATCTGAAGCCATTAGTCTTATTCATCTTATTCGTGAATTACTCGGCAGTATCGAACTACCCATCACAATGCGAGCTTACGTTGGGCGCGGGCTTGTTCTGGTGCTTGAAAACGAGCGTGCTGTGATTACCGGCGTTTCACTCTCAAACCGGTTACAAGATAAAATCAGCAAGCTTTCGCCCAATGTACAATTCGGCGATGTCATCTGTTTATTTATCGAAGATAACGAGCTCGAAAACCTGGGCGAATTCAAACCACTGGTTGGACAGGACGCAATGCTTAACGCTTCTTGTTTTCAATTGATTGAAGTGAGCGAAAGCCTCAAGCAACAGACAAATCGGCAAGTTAGTTATATTATCGCTGACCAATCTGAAGACAAATAAATCATTAGATTAACTGGCAATTATTGTAGAAATTGCTATGGTTAAAAATAAATAATGTGCAAACACAAGCCTCGTTAACGACATCATTTTCGAGCTTTTCCTGCCCTGAAAATAGGAACGACTACACTACTCAATGGCCGTCTCAATAATAATATGTGATGACTCTCGAATGGCGCGCAACCAACTGGCTCGCTGCCTGCCCCCAGATTGGGAGGTTGACATCCATTTTGCTGAAGATGGCCGCCACTGTCTTGAAGTGGCCAGCCAAGTAGAACCTAAACTTGTTTTTCTCGACCTGAATATGCCAGAAATGGACGGCTACGAAACGCTGGAAGAGTTTAATGCGCAAAATCTCGGTTATGATGTCATTGTCGTTTCTGGTGATATCCAGCCCGATGCGCAAGCCAGAGTCGTAGGCCTTGGCGCAATCGACTTTGTAAAAAAACCGATCAGTAAAGAAAAAATGCTGGCAACACTAGAGAGTCATGGCCTTTATTCGGAGACAGCAGCAGGTACTAAAACTGAGGCGGTAAGAGAAACCGCGGAAACTGATTTAAACGACAAGGCAACTTTTATCGACGCATGCCAGGAAATCGCCAATATTGCGATGGGAAGAGCAGGCGACTCTCTAGCCCGGTTTCTAGATGTATTTGTCGAGTTACCTGTCCCTAAAGTCAACCACATTGAGCTTTCAGAGTTGGTGATGGCGTTGCAGTTTGCCGAACAAGACACCACAGTTTCTTCTGTTTGCCAGGGTTTTATCGGTCCGGGATTGTCCGGCGAAGCCTTGATTATTTTCAACGACTCCAGCTTCAAAAACATCGCAGAGCTGATGAAGTACCAGGGTAAAATAGATGATCATGTCGAATTGGAGCTGCTGATGGATATTTCGAATATCCTGGTGGGTGCTTGCCTGCAGGGGATCAGTGATCAGCTCGATATTAGTCTAAGTCAGGGGCATCCGGTGGTTTTAGGACAACACGTGATGATCCCAAACCTGATAAAAAGAAACAAGCAATGGCGAAAAACCTTAAGTATCGAAATTAATTACAGCATTGAAAACCGCGGCGTAGACTGCGATTTACTGCTGCTGTTCACAGAAGACTGTATTGAAACCCTTAAACAGAGAATAAGTTATATTATTTAACCTGAATTCTGGATAAGGAAAGCCAGAAAGCTTGTTGATTAAAGTGTTATAGAGATTATTTTATTGATTAAAGACAAAATGAAAACTCAAAGATTGGCCAGTGCAATGATTATCGAGTCTATCGACGCAAGCTTGTGTAGTAATAGCAAGCTACTGGTAGCAAGCTCAACGTACAGAGACTCGATAATGGTCGTTCTGGATGGCTGTTTTTATCCTGAATTCAGGTTATTTCAATGACTGACAATATCGATCAACTACGCGAGTTTCACTGGATGCTCGATATGCTGCAGAATATCGATGCAGGTCTTATCGTGCTCAACCGGGAAAATGAAATTCAGGCGTGGAATTCCTTTATGGAAAACCACAGTGGCATGTTATCGAGTAATGTCAAAAACAAAAACCTGTTCGAGTTATTTCCCGAAATTCCAATCGACTGGTTTCAGCACAAAGTAGAATCAGTATTCCAGCTACATACGCGAGCATTCAGCATTTGGGAGCAGCGACCTTACATTTTTAAATTCAAAAACTACCGTCCCATAACCGGAACTGCGGACTTTATGTTTCAAAATATCTCCGTGTTTCCACTCAAGTCAAGCAAAGGCGAAGTCACTAACATTTGCATTATCGTTTACGATGTAACCGACATTGCAACAAGTAGTCAGGCGTTAGAATCAGCCAATCAACAATTAGAATTTCTCAGTCGAACCGATCGGCTTACCGGGCTAAATAACCGCGGCTATTGGCAGGAGTGTCAGGAACAAGAATTTGCGCGATTCCAAAGACACCACCACTCAACTTCGCTGTTAATATTTGATATCGATCACTTCAAAAAGGTCAATGATACTTATGGACACCAGGCTGGTGACGAAGTAATACGTATGTGCGCTCGCGCACTTTTGTCTTGCGCCAGAGAAATTGATATTTGTGGTCGATATGGTGGTGAAGAATTTGTCGTGCTTATGACTGACACCGACAGCAAAGGTGCGAATATTTTTGCAGAAAGAATTCGTCAACTAATCGAAAAACTGACGATAGAGTACGACACCCACAAAATTAATTTCACCGTCAGTTTGGGTGTCTGTGAGTTAACTGATTCAATTAAATCCGCTCAACAGTGGTTGGAACTTGCTGACCAGGGGCTGTATCAGTCGAAACAGAATGGCCGCAACCAAACCAGTGTTTATCAATCAAAATAATTCAGGAAAAAATAAAACAGACGAGAATTTGAGTTCGACACAGGGCGATCATTCACGTTTATTCCAAACTAAAACTTTCCTAAAGTGTAGCGAACGGCATCCTCAAGATCTTCATAGTCATACTCTGAAAGACCGACAAATTCTAAAACTTTAGCGCCGATTTTCTGCCACTCAAAATCGATATCAGATTGGGCCAGTTTTTCTGGCAAGTTCACCATATGTTCTGCCATTTTCAGAACGCACAGAAGCGTTTTTAATGTCGGATTTTCAATGGACTGGTCATCTAATACTCGGTCGGTGGAGTGGTGATTTTTAACCGCCAGAGCGATCACTTTCGGTAAATTCCAGACCCGAGAAATTCGATATCCTGCGGCGGCATGATGCACGCCAAAATTCGCAAACTCTTCGCTGGCAATGCGACCATCTTCTCGGCTATAGGAAAATTCCATCACTTCCTGGTAATTACTGTAGCGAGCCGCCAGCACTGGAATTCCACAATTATGAAACAATCCCAGGGTATAGGCTTCATCGGCCATTGATAAATTGAGTTGGCGACAAATAGTTGAAGCAACACTGGCCACCGATACTGAACTTCTCCAGAATAGATTCATATCAATTCGTGAATCTATATTTGCCATGGATTTGCGCAATAGCAACGTCTTCAAAATACTGATCACCCTGTCAACACCAAGCATCACAACAGCCTGTGGGATAGAGCCTATTTTCTGTGCCAGGCCAAATGCCGGAGAATTGACGATTTTAATCACTGCAGCGCTCACACCAGGATCAGCAGAAATCACCTCACCAATACTTTCGAGATCAGCACCACACTTTTCAATTTGATCAATTAACCCTGGCTGTGGCGGTATATAAATACCACCAAGCACATCTTTTTCATTCGAATGACTGCGCGAATTACTCAATATCTGGCCCTTCTATCAGGTTTACTGGGGAGTTGTTTGGCTCTCATTGCAACCAGGACAAGCTCATCGCTCGCTCAAATAATGATTGCTGCCCTATCCAATAACTATAGCTAATAAATGCTTTTCAATCGAATTTCTGATTTTGGTAAATGCAAGAATATAGCGGCCCAAATGCTTAAATCACAGAATAGGCGTAAGGTAGCTGCTATTTACCTTACGCATCATCGATCTGCAAAGAATCAACTTTCTGGAACCCTCTGGGGAGTTTATTACCGCGACGTCCTCGTTCACCTCGATAGTGTTCGAGATCGGCAGGTTTTAAACGAAGATAACGCTTGCCCGAGTATACCAACAAAGATTGATCAGGCTTTACAACCGCCACCGAAGCAACAAACTCTTCACGTAGTTGGAGCTTGGCCGCAGGAATTCCAATAATCTTGTTACCCTTACCCTTTGCCAACTGCGGTAAATCAGCAATTGGAAAAACTAACATTCGACCCTCGTTAGAAACCGCAACACACAATTGTTCTGTATAGTCACTAACGGCACATGGTGTAAGAACTTTTGCACCGGCAGGTAAACTGAGTAGTGCTTTACCATTTTTATTTCGAGTAATGGTGTCACTAAATTTGGCGACGAACCCATAACCAGCATCACTACAAAATAAAAATTGCTGTTCGTCAGTTCCCATCAAGGTATCAACAAATGTCGCGCCGGCAATTGGATTAAAGCGGCCCGTCAATGGTTCGCCCTGACCTCTGGCCGACGGTAACGTGTGTGCCGGAACCGAGTAACTTCGTCCGGTAGAATCGACAAATGCAACCTGTTGGTTACTTTTTCCTTTGGAGGAGGCCAGATACGCATCGCCAGATTTGTAGTTAAGTCCTGCAGCATCAATATCATGGCCTTTAGCGCAACGCACCCAACCCATCTGCGATAACACTACAGTAATAGCCTCACTTGGCATCAAGTCGCTTTCACTCAATGCTTTGGCTTCTTCGCGTACCACAATCGGAGAATTTCTCTCATCGCCAAATTCTTCGGCAGCTTGCTTAATCTCTTTTTTAACGAGTGTTTTCAAGCGTGCCTTTGAACCCAGGATCAACTCAAGCGAAGACTTCTCTTTCGCCAGCTCAGCTTGCTCTCCCTTAATTTTCATTTCTTCCAGGCGAGCCAGGTGACGTAGTTTCAAATCAAGAATGGCTTCCGCTTGAATATCAGAAATACCGAAGCGCTCCATCAAGACCGGCTTTGGTTTGTCTTCTTCACGGATAATTTTAATCACTTCATCGATATTCAGAAATGCAACCAACAAGCCGTCTAAAATATGCAGCCTGTCATTCACTTTCTGTAAGCGATGTTCCAAACGTCTGCGCGTCGTTTGCGTTCTGAACTCCAACCACTCGGTAATAAACCTGACCAACCCTTTAACCTGGGGACGGCCATCGATACCAATCACGTTCATGTTGATACGATAATTTTTTTCCAGGTCGGTAGTAGCAAAAACGTGTTTCATTAATCCATCAATATCAACTCGGTTTGAACGAGGAATTATGACGATTCGCGTTGGGTTTTCATGGTCTGACTCATCTCTTAAATCAGCCACCATCGGCAATTTTTTAGCTTGCATTTGCGCAGCTATTTGTTCAAGAACTTTGCTGCCAGAAACCTGATGTGGTAGTGCATGAACAACGATATCACCATCCTCAACCATATAAGCGGCACGCATTTTCACGCTGCCTTTACCGGTTTCATAAGTTTTTAAAATATCTTCTTTCGGCGTAATAATTTCAGCGGCAGTAGGAAAGTCAGGCCCAGGAACAAATTCAGCAATATCCTGTAGCGTTGCCTTGGGATTATCCAACAGGTGAATGCATGCATCGGCAATTTCGCGAATATTATGCGGCGGAATATCAGTCGCCATACCAACAGCAATTCCAGTGGTGCCATTGAGGAGTAAATTGGGTAAACGCGCGGGTAGAACTTTAGGTTCCTTTAGGGTTCCGTCAAAGTTAGGCGTCCACTCAACGGTTCCCTGACCAAGTTCTGACAACAATACTGCAGCATATTTGGACAATCGAGATTCGGTGTAACGCATCGCGGCAAAAGATTTGGGATCGTCGGGTGCGCCCCAGTTTCCCTGACCATCAACTAATGGGTAGCGATAAGAAAAAGGCTGTGCCATCAGCACCATCGCCTCATAACAGGCACTATCACCATGGGGATGGAATTTACCCAACACGTCACCGACGGTACGCGCTGACTTTTTGTATTTAGCGGTAGATTTAAGCCCCAGCTCACTCATCGCGTAAACAATACGCCGTTGAACGGGTTTTAGACCGTCGCCAATGTGTGGCAATGCACGATCCATGATGACGTACATTGAGTAATTTAAATAAGCTTTTTCGGTAAATTCAGAAAGCGTTTGCTGTTCTACACCGTCAAAATTTAATTCCATAAGTTTTCTTTTTTCGTTTAATAATTAGGTTTCGTTCGCGTTCTTCGGTATTAGGTTGTCGACATTAATCAATATCAACCAGGTTACCTTTTTCCTCTAACCAACTCTTACGATCAGATGATCGCTTCTTCGCCAACAACATGTCCATAATCTCGTTAGTCTGCTCCTCAGAACCAATGGTCAATTGCACCAACCGCCTGGTATCAGTAGCCATAGTCGTTTCACGGAGTTGCTTAGGATTCATCTCGCCCAGTCCTTTAAAGCGTTGAACATTGACATTTCCGCGTTTTTTCTCAGCTTTTATTCGATCAATGACCCCTTGCTTTTCATCTTCATCAAGGGCGTAATAAACATCTTTACCAACATCAATTCGATATAGCGGCGGCATAGCAACGTACACATGACCGGCATCAACCAGCGCGGTAAAGTGCCGCACAAATAATGCACAAAGTAAAGTCGCAATGTGCAAGCCGTCAGAGTCAGCATCAGCTAAAATGCAAATCTTTCCATAACGCAGATTAGAAAGATCCGATGAACCAGGATCCAAGCCAAGTGCAACAGAAATATCATGCACCTCCTGCGAACCAAGTATTTCTGCAGAATCCACTTCCCAGGTGTTCAAGATTTTTCCACGTAGCGGCATAATCGCCTGAAACTCTTTATCACGAGCCTGCTTGGCGGAACCACCTGCCGAATCTCCCTCCACCAGAAACAATTCACTGGCTAATGGATCCTGACCAACACAGTCCGCCAGTTTTCCGGGTAAAGCAGGCCCTGAAGTCACTTTTTTTCGAGCGACTTTTTTGCGTGATCGCATCCGCTTATGCGCGTTTGAAATCGCTAATTCAGAGAGTTTATCGCCGTATGTTGGGTTTTGGTTTAGCCACAAAGAAAATGCATCTTTAACCACACCTGATACAAATGCTGCACATTGACGTGATGACAGCCTTTCTTTGGTTTGTCCGGAAAACTGTGGGTCCTGCATTTTCACTGATAACACTGACGAAAGCCCAATCCACATATCATCGGCAGTCAGCTTGACGCCGCGCGGCAGGCTATTGCGAAATTCGCAAAACTCTTTCATTGCATCGAGTAACCCAGTCCGTAGTCCATTAACGTGGGTTCCACCAAGGGGAGTCGGGATCAAGTTAACGTAACTTTCACTGAGAACTTCTCCACCTTCCGGTAACCAGAACAAAGCCCAGTCAACCGCCTCGGTATCACCGGCAAAGGAACCACAAAAAGGTTCGTCTGGAATAGTTTCTGTGTCGATAGCCGATATTTTAAGGTAGTCCTTCAGTCCGTCTTCATAGTGCCATTCCGACTTTTCTCCGGAATGATTGTCGATCAATACAACATTGAGTCCGGGGCACAATACAGCTTTAGCTCTTAATAAATGTTTGAGTTTCGCAACAGAATATTTAGCGGTATCAAAATACTTGGGATCAGGCCAGAAGATGACGGTTGTTCCCGTATTACGCTTGCCGACTTCACCAACTTCTTTCAACGGCGAAGAAACTTCACCATCGGCAAAGTTGATCGCATACTTCTTCCCGCTTCTTTTAACATGCACTTCTACCCGGCTGGATAAGGCATTAACAACCGAAATACCGACACCATGCAAACCACCAGAAAATTGGTAATTCTTATTTGAGAATTTGCCTCCGGCGTGAAGCTTGGTCAAAATTAACTCAACCCCGCTAATGCCCTCCTCGGGATGAATATCAACCGGCATCCCCCGACCATCATCCTGAACTTCTAAAGCGCCATCTTTATGCAATATTACAGTCAGGTTTTTACAGTGTCCGGCCAATGCCTCATCGACACTATTATCGATAACTTCCTGGGCGAGATGATTTGGACGCGTCGTGTCGGTATACATTCCCGGACGTTTTTTTACCGGGTCTAATCCACTGAGAACTTCTATCGATTCGGAATTATAAGAGCTAGACATCGAATTCCTTAGTGATTGTTGTTAGCTAAATACTAGGTTAAGACTATTATCAATTCTTATATGACTGACTTTGAACTTGGCTGCAGTACTTCAACCCAGCCGCCGATTAGCGCCCGATGATTCATTCGAACCTGGAAAAACCAATGCAGAGAGTTGTTCAAATCTATTTGTCATTTTCACGCCATATAATCGCGTCAAATAACGAATTACGCAAGCAGAAATGCTTTATCTCGTGGAAGGAACTCAGAGTTTTGTATAAAAGATAATCAAATTGTCGCGATGACGGGTCTCAATGGTAATTTGATACCGGATATCAGGACCCATCGACTCCGAAAGTTCAACAGACCCTAGTAACCTTTGATGGAATAATCGACGGTAAATTCCATATTATCAATTCGGTGTACGATAGATTCGATCCGACCGTCAGAAAACAGGTTAAGATACCGGTACCCTGGCGCTTCAGTGCCGGCAGAGAAATCGCTTGAGCCAGGCTTAAATTGGACACAACTTGATGGACTGGCTATCCATTGACAACCATTAATATGCTTGTTGAACTCTTGGTGAACGTGGCCCCAAAGTACACCTTTAACTTGTGGATACCGTTCTAAAACTTCACAGAATTTATCGCTGTTTTTAAGGCCGATTTGATCAAGCCATTGGCTACCGACTGGCAGCGGTTGATGGTGTAAGCTCACCAGAGCATGTTTTTCAGGGTATCGTTTTAATGCTCGTTCGAGAAACTTAAGCTGTTCAACGGCCAAGTTACCATGAACTTTTCCGCGTACTGACGAATCGAGCAAAATAATTTGCCAGTGTCCTATCAGTAATTGTTTGGCAGAAAACACCTTATTGTTGCTTAGGTATAGCTCCATGGTTTCTGGATTATCGTGATTTCCGGAAAGCCAATAAGTCGGAATGCCCATTTCTTTAAAGTAATCAGCCAGATATTGGTATGACTCGGGAGAAGCATCTTGGGATAAATCACCAGTGGCCAGCAAAGCATCTGGACGCCATTCTTCTCTTTGTACTCGCTCACAGACAGCTTCGAAACTATCTCTGGTATTAAGACCGAGTAAACAACCTTCAGGATCCGCAAAAATATGGCTATCGGTCACCTGGACCAAACGCACAACATCCAACCTGCCAGGTTGTATTTCGTGGGGAATTTTTTCTACTTTAACACTCATAAACTGATCATAACTCCCTTAATCGTTTCCGGGCAGGCAAGCTCGCAGGCTTTCCCCCAGAAAACGGTTAATTTGGCGTTTTTCGTCCACAGGCTTGGTATTGCCGTTAATTTTTTCGTAAACCGCTTTTAAAGCCCCAGGACCGCTCCCCTCCATTACTTCCATCATTTTCACATCATGATAAAGACGAATTATCAATTGCATTTCTCGGGTAATTTTAAGCCTCGGAGAATCAATTGTTAACGTCATTGTCGTCGTATATTTTGCTAAATCGGTAATTTGGAACTTCAATTGAACAGCACTTGAAGCAACCTGCCATTGACTTTGTAATAGTTCAGCCTTTTCAGATTGATCGTTTAGTGTCACCAAATTGGGCATTAGTCTCGCTAAAAGCCAATAATTTAACTCACATTGAGATAAAAGCTCATTGAGATCGGGTTTATATGCTGCTTTTTGATTC
This sequence comes from Aliikangiella coralliicola, assembly GCF_007004725.1. Classification (GTDB taxonomy): domain Bacteria; phylum Pseudomonadota; class Gammaproteobacteria; order Enterobacterales; family Kangiellaceae; genus Aliikangiella; species Aliikangiella coralliicola. The sequence goes on from NZ_ML660165.1 coordinate 234,498, forward strand.
GGCTTTTTCTCTGCCAGGGAGTAATTCATTCAGTTTCCGGTCCAACAAATAATCTTATTTTAGTCTAATTCTTGGTCAAATTTCGGTAATAGGTTGATATTCCCACATTTTCGCCGAATTTTCAGGTAATTTTGTGAACAATCTCAACTCAATTAGCTAAAAAAAGACTCTTTTTCGTGCCAGTGCAATTTCAACCATTGGAGCGAAATTAATGTCATTGCATTATTTATTTCGCCACCATCTAACATTTCGAAAGCTTTGCTGACTGGAATCTTGTGGATTTTAATATCTTCATTCTCTTCCTCAAGGCCAGCATATTCTGGTAACCGAGAAGCATCTATCTCGCCGAGATAAAGCCATATACGCTCAGTTGTTCCGCCGGGGCTAACAAGATACTCGCAAATTTTTGTGACATTCTTAACCTCACAACCGGCTTCCTCGACAGACTCTCGAAACACAACATCTTCTGGCTTTTCGTTTTCCTCGATAATACCAGCCACCAACTCAAGCAGCCAGGGATCGGCCTCTGTTTCGACAGCTCCGGGACGAAACTGTTCCACTAGTACCAACAAATTAGCGACAGGATCTAATAACAAAACTGCGGCTGCATGACCACGCTCAAAAACTTCGCGCTGAAACGGTTGACTCCAGCCGCCTTTAAACATTTCATAGCAAAAAGTATATCGATTCAATTCAAAAAAGCCCTGGTACATGCTTTCCTTTGCCAGCTTTTTATAATTCATTCTAATGGGATTCGACATTTGTTTTCTAACTCAATTTGTTACGCCATATCTCAAACCGATAATGTAACCGGATTTTTGATTGAAATAATTGCCTCAGATCATTGGCAATATTAAACAGCCTCAGGCAAAATAACCAGATAAAAAACGAGGACTTGTCGCATATATGAATATCGAAAAAGCAAGATTCAACATGATCGAACAACAGGTTAAGCCATGGAAAGTTCTTGACGAAAAACTACTAGGGGCAATGGCGACCATTCCGAGGGAAAAATTCGTTCCAGAAAGCTATCGTAATCTGGCCTATGCCGATATCGCGATTCCACTTGGCCATAATCAATCAATGCTAACTCCCAGAGAACTCGCTCGAATGATTCAGGGATTGGAATTAACGGGTGTTGAAAAAGTTTTGGAAATAGGTTGTGGCAGCGGTTATGCCAGTGCCCTTTTGTCGAAACTTGCTAGCAAAGTCTACAGCGTTGATATCATTTCAGACTTCGTCAAAAATTCACGCAAACGATTACGACAACTTGCTTTCTCAAATGTTGAAGTTGAAGAAGTCGATGCCGCCGATGGTTGGTTAGCACACGCCCCGTATGATGCAATACTCATTACCTCAGCCTTACCTCACCTGACAGAAACCATCAAAAGAAGCTTGAGCGCCAAAGGTCGAATAGCAACCATTTTAGGCTCAGCCGGTTCATACACGGCAACACTTTGCAAACCTGATGAACAAGGTCAATGGCAATCCACCCCTTTGTTTCCAATGGATGCAAAACCAATGATTAACACGGAACAGCCGAATCAGTTTGTCTTTTAATAAGAAAAATTCGCCCTCTAAAAAGGAGTTTTTGACCATCTCACCAATAGATTTTTCGTTCTTTAGACGAAAATATTTGTAAAATCCGTTTACAAATTCAGTAATTTACTAATAACTTAGGCCTAAGCGCTTTGTCATGAGGTGAGTTACAATACCAACACACCCAAAACTAAAGTCGACATTGCAACGTCTACTGTAGACGCGAGTGGTAGCTAGGAATAGTAAAGAACGGTAAATAGGAAATTTTTGAATACTGGAATTTTTGAGAACTGAAATTGTTGAATACCATCAATTTAATAAATCGCCATTTTTAACGACTAATTAAATAGGGTAATCAATCAGCTTCAAGTAATTAACATTAAAGTAGCAACGATAAAGTACAAATTAGGAACTACTGAGTAGAAAAGACTCTAATACAGCACCGCCGCGATAAATGCTTTTAAGCGACTTAAGCGGCATGAATAAAATTATGGGTTGATTAAGTTCAGCAATTTGAGTGACCAGAACAACTGACTATCAATAGGTAATAAAATGAAAAAACCGACTAAAACCGCATTGGCCATAGGCTTGCTTTTTTCTTCATCAAATCTGTGGGCGGATAGCCTGTTAGACATTTACAACCTGGCAAAAGATAACGATCCAAGTTATCTAGCCAGTGACGCAGGCAGACTCGCGACGAATGAGCGAGTTAACCAAAGCATGGCCGGATTATTGCCTCAGTTAAGTGCTAGTTGGAGTTACACCAAGAGTGATAGTGAATCTGAAGGCGTTACAACTGTTTTCGACGATCCTACAACGCCTGTTGATGAATCTGGAGTAACAAATTCAAACAACGAATCTGATGGTACCTCATCTGGATACTCTATTTCATTAAATCAAGAAATTTACAATCATTCCACCTGGCTAAGTTTAAGGCAGTCGGAAAAGCGTGCTTTACAATCGAACGTGAATCACGAAAGTTCCAAGCATGATTTGATTATCAGAGTTGCAGAAGCTTATTTTAACGTATTAGCAGCTCAGGATAGTGTTGACTTTTCAAAGTCGGAAACGGAAGCCGTGTCGAAAGAACTGGCACAAACCAAGCAACGTTTTGAAGTTGGTCTCATTGCAATGACAGATGTGCACGAAGCACAATCAAGGCATGATAGAGCAGTGGCAAACCAGATTAGTGCTCAAAACGCACTGGACAATGCCCATGAATCTTTACAACAGATAACCGGTCAATATCACTATGATTTGCTTGGTCTAAAACAGGAAATACCACTCAGAAATCCACAACCAGAAGATATCAAAAAGTGGGTAAAAGAATCGGAACAAAACAATGTTACCGTTAAGGCATCAAAAATTGGTCTGGAGATCGCTAAGCAAAGCATCTCTATTTCACAAGCAGGCCACTTCCCAACGGTTGGATTACAAGCGAGTTACTCGGATTCATCCTCAGATAACAACTCTGCAGGAACAAGCTTCCTTGGCGCGACCGTGGATACAAGCCGAACAAATTCAGATTCTGACGGTCAGAGCAGCTCAATCAGTTTGAATGTTAATATTCCAATTTTTTCTGGCGGCCGAACCAATTCTCAAGTAAAAGAAGCACAACAACTCTACCTTCAAGCGGCCCACAACCTTGAAGCCGATCATCGTCGTGCAGTGAGCGATACTCGTAGTTCTTATCTCGGTGTCGTCGCAGCGGTCAGTTCAGTTAACGCGTTAAAACAAGCAGTGATATCGTCTCAAAGCGCATTAGAAGCAACTCAGGCTGGCTTTGAAGTTGGAACCCGTACAATCGTTGACGTATTGCAACAAACTCAACAATTGTTCGACTCTAAGCGTCAGCATGCCAGAGCACGTTACGACTACATTTTGAACACTTTACGATTAAAGCGGGCAGCGGGACTGTTAGCAGAAGAAGATTTAGCCAAAATTAACCAGATGCTGCGTTAATTTCGCCTGAAATCAATTTAAAGGTCGGTTTCCTGAGCAATGTCACAGTGTGGCATTGCTCAAATTCCTCTCAACTGCAGACAAAATCTCCCCTTTCCCCTATAATCCCCCCAACTTATTTAAGCCCTGACTATTTAACTGATGGCCGGTAAAAAGAAAAAAACACCCGAAAATACCATTGCGCAAAACCGCAAAGCGAGACATGACTATTTTATCGAAGATACTTTCGAGGCTGGTCTCTCTCTGCTTGGCTGGGAAGTAAAGGCAATGCGTGAGAAAAAAGCCAACCTGACTGACGCTTACATCATTTTCCATAACGGCGAAGTTTACCTGCACGGCTGCCACGTATCACCTCTGATTACGACTTCAACCCATGTCACTGCAGAACCGACTCGTAATAGAAAGCTCTTATTACATGACGCAGAAATCGGTAAACTAATCGACGCCCAACAAAAAGATGGCTATACCATCGTTCCATTAAGCCTTTATTGGGTGAGAAATCTGGTTAAACTAAAGATAGGTACAGCCAAGGGTAAAAAACTACACGACAAACGCGCTACTGAAAAAGCGAAAGAATGGAATCGCGATAAGCAACGACTAATGAAAAATAATTTTAACTAACAGGCAGAGATTTAAAAATGAGCCCAATCTGGTTGCGATTATTAATTATCAGTTTATTAGCCAATATTATTATCGGTTGTCAGATGCTGGACAAAGGTACCACCGCTCCACCGAAAATTGATGATTTAAGTTTAAAAGCAATCGCGAATCAAAACCAACAAATTAGCCGTGCCATTGTACTACTCGAAAAAGGCGAAATCACCGAAGCCAACCAATTGATTGACGAAGTGCTAATTTTCAACCCGAAACACCCAACTGCGCTTTCAGTCAGAGAGCAATTGACTCAAAACGTCGAGTCAATCTTTAACACTCAGAGAAAAACAAACTATACCGTAAAATCTGGAGACACTCTGGGAGAAATTGCCGAGAAATGGTTGGGCAACTCACTCTTTTTTATTAGTCTTGCGCGCTTAAATAATATTGATAACCCTTCACTGCTTCAGCCAGGTACGGTGATCCAGATCCCGGTGACTGAAACCAGCGAAATTGTCGTTAAAGAAAAACGCCGCTCCACAGCCAATCTAAGATTACTTGAAGAGTATCGCAGCAAGCGTTCTTTTACCAAAGGGTTAAGAAAAGCCAATACTCTGTTCATCATTGATCAACACCTGGAACAATTGCTGCAAATCCAACAATTGATTTTAGATGGTTATGCAAAAGCTTCTATTTCAATTTCAGAACGAGAAAAAATGATATCAACAGTTAATGAAATCGCAAAAAGCAGCCGCAATGAAAAGCAACGCGCGCAATATCAGCGATTTATTCATGCACAAAGTCGATTATTATTTTTAGATGACGCCACATTATTGTTTGATGAGAAAAACTACCTACAAGCCGCCGATAAACTGGTAAAAGCGAAACAACTCGACAAAGATATCAATCGGCAAACCAGCGTATTCAGAATGGAAAAACTCCTCATTAACAAATTACATGAGCAGGCAGTAGTATTTTATCGAAACCATTCGTTGAAAAAAGCGCTGAGTCGCTGGGATCTTATTCTCCAGTTACAGCCGGCAAATGAATTAGCCAAAAAATATCGGCAAAGAACACAAAAATTGCTTAACAAGTTAAACCAGTATTAGATGGCATGAGCTTGCGCCAGAAACAGGAAATATAAAGTAGTGGAAAAAATTAAACGCAGCGCATTGGTTCCTTATTCTGCGCAACAGATGTACCAACTGGTTGACGACATAGAAAAATACCCAGAATTTGTTCCCTATTGTAAAAAATCTCAAATACATTCTCGCTCAGAAGCAAAGGTTTCCGCGACACTAGAAGTGGCTAAAAGTGGTATTGCAAAATCCTTTACCACTCAGAACCTATTAACGCCACATCAATGTATCGAAATGACCCTGGTTGATGGACCTTTTAAGCATCTTAAAGGCGGTTGGCATTTTACTCCGCTTTCAGAGGAAGCTTGTAAAATAGAACTCAATCTCGAATTTGAATTTGCTAATAAATTAGCATCATTTGCTTTTGCAAATATTTTTAATCAGCTAGTACAATCAATGGTTACCGCATTTACTGAAAGAGCAGAAAAGATTTATGGATAAGATAACAATCGAGTTAATCTACGCGCTTCCAGATAAACAAGAACTGCTCACATTAGACGTTGAAGAAGGAACTAATATTGGCGAAGCCATTGAATTATCAGGCATTTTAAATCAATACCCTGAGATTGATTTGGCGACTAATAAAGTTGGTCTTTTCAGCAAAGTATCGAAACTGGATCAATCCCTCAGGGAAGGTGATAGAATTGAAATCTACCGGCCGTTGATTGCTGATCCGAAAGAAATGCGACGCAAAAAAGCGATGGAGAAAAAAAAGTAAAGTCAGTCAATTAAAAAAATTAAACTGAACCGACCAATATATTTTTTTACCACCAGAGATATCTCATTGCTCACCTCTTTAAAACTAGAGATATTCATCTCACTACAAAATTAATCTGCAAATAATTTCATATCACACCAAAATAAAAAGCCAAAGGTTTCCCTTTTGTACTATGTTAAGTTTGCATTGAATAAAGCAGGCCTGAGTAATGCAAAACTCGTTTTGGGTAAAGGATCTTCTTTGCTCGTGAAAACCGATATTCAACATTTAGGAGAACAACATGGCAAACCCAATTGCACTTAACAATACTGACGATAACGTCAGTATTTCAGTAAAAAATTGTGATAACCAAATCGAAATCAAACTCAGCCCCGATGACCCGAAATTTTTTGGTACTGGAACGGTCTTTGTGGCTTCAGGAGATGGTTTTGCAACAGCACCCGATGCAGCACTACCTTTAAATAATTACCTGCGTAGCCTCAAGTCACTCAACCCAAATGCTAAAAGTGTTATTCTGACAGTGATAAGCAGTAACTTTGCCGGTGGTGGAAGTTTTTCTTATTCGATTACTGGATCAGGCGTTTCTTTGGCACCGGTGAACTATAACCTTTCCACCTACACCAGCCAGATGGACTCTTATAAAGTTAATCTTTATTAGAATAAGGAGTCGGAGCAATCCGCGCTTTTAAATATTATTCCCTCTCAGCTGAAATTTTGCTGAGAGGTTGTCACAACTTTTTGAGAAAAGCTACTCAACGTGTGGCCTTAACAAAAGCCCATCTGTGGTAACCATTAATTGATATTCTGCTTCGCCTTCAGCGCTAGCAAAACTCGCGGAACCATGCTCAACATCCAGTAAAAAAGAAAGTGCCGAATAATCCTCTCGCCATTGAGCAATCCCTTTATTACCTTTATTGTTTATTGCAAAAACCGTTCTTGGTTTATTTTGCTCGTCTTCCAGACTTTTGTATCGACCGGTTACCCGATCCAGACGGAATGCCGTATGAAGCCCGATGATATTGGTCCAGGGTTTCCACTTTAGAACATAAGCATCGACCAGTAGTTCATCTCCTTTCAAAACAAAAACCTGCTCCCTGCCGTCGGAAAAAATCATTCTCGCATGATAACTCTGCTCACCGGCCGGGCTCACTTTGACAGTTGCAACAGATTGCTCTCTAGTTAGCCCCTGGTAACCCTGAGTGCCAAGCACAATAATTGAAAGTGCACCGGTTAAACCGGCAAAAAAGAAAAAGCTAAGTAATCGTGAGACTGCACCTATTAATCGAATTTTTTTCAACTTTAAACATAATGAAAACAAATAGTAAATCGACAGCAATCCCGTTATGCCGGCAATAACGACCATAGGGTTTAAATACTCAACAACGGGCATATCTATTCCTTTTATTCTTTAGCGGAAGAATGCTTTTCACTTTCCGAAATAATATCAAGCTCAACCGTCTCATCTGCCGGACTAGCAGCTTGCCTTTTGTTTTTGACAACTGATGCTTTTTTAATAGTCACCATCTTTTTATCGACGTGCGTCTCAAATCTCTTTTCGATAAAATTTGCCAGACGATTAAACGCAGTAAATAGCTGGCCAACCTCGTCATTTCTTTCGCTCACTAAGCGAGCTTCCACCCGCCCCAACGACAGTTTATCGAGTGCCAGAGTGATCCTTTGATAGTCTTTCGAAGTTTGACGAGCTAACACCAATGTAATAATAAAAACCACAAACAAAGTGATCATCATAACCACCAACATAGCAACCAGAGTAGTTTTTGACGCAGAATACATCGAGTCGGCGCTAAAGCTGACATAAAGGTTGCCAATGGCTTTTTCGCCAAAGTTGATAGGCATTTCAATATCAAACAAAACTTTATTTTCAGCCAGCTCTCTCTGGTAAATTTGAGATTGATCTAACGACTGCTTTAGCTCTCTTGACTGCGGCGGAGAGAATTGTTTTCCGACCTCCTCGCTAATGGTTGAGGCAAGCACTTTGTTATTGACATCCATTACAAAAACGCTTTTCAGCTGCTCATTTTTACTCGACTCTAATACCAGTGCGTTCAGGCCGACATCATCACCTAACAATATTGGCTCAGAACTTTCAAATGCGATCATGCGAGCAATGGAACGCCCATAGTCAAAAGTAATTCCCGACAAAGATCGATATTGAACAAAGTAGACCACAGCCAAACTAATACACATTGCGACAAATACGACGCCGGCCATGATGCCGGTCCAACGCAATCTTAAAGAGACAAATTCTCGTTTTTCTCGCTTGCTTGAATCTCCCAACTTGGCGTGAATATTTTTTAATTCTGCAATAACCTGCGACGCATTTTGAAATCGCTTTTCTGGTTTTTTCCGTAGTAATTTTCGGCTTAAATCTCTGATATCGTCCTTAACTTTTTCTTCTTCTACCACAAGCGGCGGCGGCTTATCTTTGACAATCTGTTTGAACAGCTGCCCCAGATCATCGCTGACAAACGGTGGCAATCCCATCAACATGCGAAAGATTAATACGCCAAAGGAGTAGAGATCAGATCGATTATCAACGGACTGTCCCAGGACCTGCTCTGGCGCCATATACTCTGGTGTACCCAAAACTTTATCTGTTTTTTTACCAACATTCCCCAGAGTCTCATCGAGCTGAGCAATGCCAAAATCAGTTAGCTTAACGGTTTTTTTGTCTTTTAGTACGACAATGTTTCCAGGCTTAATATCACGATGCACCACACCTTGCTTGTGCGCGTAGTTCAACGCGCTAGACAATTGAATGGTCATTGCCAGCACGGTACGCAAATTGAGCTTTCCCTGCGCCTTTAAAACTTGTTCCAATGTGACCCCTTCAAGCAGCTCCATGCCAATATAGGGTTTATCATCGGCGATACCAACGTCAAAAATGGTCACAATTCCCGGGTGAGTGAGCTGTGCTGCCAGCCGCGCTTCCTTCACAAAAGCGCTACGATAATCGTTATCTTGAGCGAGTTCTTCTCGCAGTACTTTGATAGCTAGAAAACGGTCGAGTTGAGGGTCGTAAGCCTTGTAGACAAATGCGGTAGCACCGCGCCCAACTTCATGCAAAATACGGTAACGTCCAAGCGTTTTAGGGGGGTGAGCTCGATATTCAAAATTATCCGAAGCCTTTTCAGACACGTCGGCAGGAGCTTGTGAATGACTGTTTGGCATACCCATCTATAAAATAAAATAGAGTAAACCACCAAAAGCGGCAACCAGGCCAACCGCAACTAAAACGAGAGCCAAGTTTTTACTGGTGCTTTTTTTTGCGAGTGGTTCATCAATTAATGTGAATACAAATTCGGCGCCGGCAAAAGCCACACGATCACCGGGTGTAATTGTCTTTTCGACAATCTTTTCACCGTTAACAAAAGTACCATTCGATGAAAGCAAATTAAGTACCTTCCAGTTTTCGCCATCTCTGATGATGTGCGCGTGCATGGCCGATACACTGGATTCGTTCAACGATATATCACTGTTCGGTCTTCTACCAACCTCTAATTTGTTTTTAGAAAGCACAAACTTCTGCCCGGTTACATTATTACTGACACCAATTAACGCCGGTATCGTCGCACTAACCGACTGAGATTCCGCAATTTCTGCGGCAATCATTTTATTGACCTCGTCAAGCTCAAAAACCTGGGTGCCTTGTGGTCCCATCGATTTTTCCCGATCGTCTTTATTCGTCATCTTAGGCCCTTGATAAAATTTATTATTAACTAACCCAAACTGCGTTTACTTAAATATTGACTTCAATTTTTCCCAAAGAGACAACTCACCAGTCACCGGAGACTCAACCAAAATGATGCTGATATTATCTTTTCCACCTTTGCTTTTCGCCAAATCAACTAAAGCGGCCAGCTTTTCGTCATTACTAGAACTCTGCTTTAGTACAGATACTATTTCAGATTCTTCCACATCGTCGGTTAACCCGTCGCTGCATAATAATATTTGTTGATTGCCTTGCCAGCGCCCCTGGTAAGTATCAACTTGAACATTTTTTATTTCAACTGATCCCAAGCACTGTGTGATCATATGCCGCTGAGGATGCTGTTTGGCATCTTCGCGTGTTATCAACCCTGAATTGATTAATCTTACGATAAGCGAGTGATCTTCAGTAAGCTGCGTCAATCGCTTTTTTTTGATTTCCCACAAATAGGCTCGACTGTCACCCACCCAAGCGATCTCAAACCCTTCGCGCAATGAGATAAGTGCAACCACCGTTGTTCCCATTCCCGATTGCCCAACGCCTTTTTCTCCAGCCTCAACCACTTTCAGGTGAGCTGTTTGAATGGCTTGCGGTAATAGACCTGTCTTACTAAATTCGCTGGATATTGTTTTCGCCGCTAATTGACTGGCGACCTCACCACAGGCATGCCCCCCCATGCCATCAGCAACCAACCAGAGCCGATCACTCACAAATAGGGTATCTTCGTTCAATTCTCGCACACAGCCCACGTCGCTGATATGTGCATAATTACAATTATTTTGGCGAGTGCTGTCCATCAGTCCCATTAAAATCGGTAATTAATTCATATATTTATTGTTTATTTCTCACGTTTGCAGTCCTAAGTGTGGCATAAATTATCGGTTGTTTCGAGAAATATATCTGAACCAACTGCTGAGAAAGAGCCGCGAAAATGAGCGATTGGTGGACAAGTGAGCAGAAGTAGACGGAACATCGCGCTAACAGAATGGCGATTGACATAAAATTTGACAACAAATTCCTAATTTTATTGAGTATTTCGTTTGTTCAAAGCCCTGAGTATGGCATAATTTGCGCTTGCTTTAAGTAAAGTTAGTCAGTGCTAATCGCTTAAAGCGATGACAATCTGAAATGCGGCGACTATATTGCTCAATTTCTAACCAATTAGATTGTTCATTCAAAACTTTAGTTTTTAAAATCTTTTGGGGGCGACATGGCTTCGACGAGGGTTACAAAACTTTAGGTGCATGCCGAGGTGTCAGCGAACCTCGTACCCACTAGCTGAAAAATGATAGTTGCAAACGACGACAACTACGCTTTAGCCGCTTAAGGCTAACTGTTACTCCCGAGCGTCACCGGTAGGGAAATAACAGTCACTTACGGAGACTCGCGTGTAAGGGTGTTTGCCCCCCAAGCGTTAAAACCAAGCAAACTCGCCTTCGACCTCCTGTTAGTCGGAACAGTTGAGGGTTAACTTATAGACTAACTAAGCATGTAGTACCAAGAGCAGCGGATTTTCGGACGCGGGTTCGATCCCCGCCGCCTCCACCAAATCAATCAGGTTTACCATTAGGTAAGCCTTTTTTGTTTTATGAGATATCTGTTAAAGTTAAACTAAACACTTTGCCAAGATATGAGTTCAATTAAGTGACTAAATTTACTTTTCTTAATGCACTTGATAACGATATTCAATTATCTCTGCTCAATCAGCTAAGAGATATTTGGACTCATACTTCAACCGCACTTGAAGGCAATACTTTAACTCTAGGTGAAACAAAGTTCGTCATAGAAGAAGGGCTAACCGTGTCGGGAAAGCCTTTAAAAGATCACCAAGAAATAGTCGGTCACGCCAGAGCCATTGAATTAATCTACAAACTGATAGAAAACCCAATCACTCAATCCGATTTATTCGAATTGCATAAAGCCGTTCAAACAAGTGTTGTATCGGATATTTATAAACCGGTTGGTGCTTGGAAAGCAGAACCTAATGGCACATATGCAATTGGCGAAGATGGAAAACAAGAGTTTATTGACTACTCTGCTCCAGCTCACGTGCCCAAATTAATGCAGGAGTGGCTCGCAGAACTTAATCGTTTATGCAGTTCCTCACTCGATTTAACAACCGCAATCAATGCCTACAGTCAATTGCATATGGGATTTGTTCATATTCATCCATTTTGGGATGGAAATGGTCGAATGGCTCGTCTACTTAGCAACCTACCGTTACTTAAGTCGGGACATGCTCCATTAGTTATTCAACAATCTAGACGACAAGAATACATTCAGCTGCTTTCTCAATTTCAGTTACAAACAGGTGTATTAGATTCTGCAACTGGAGTATGGCCGGATTTAGCGGAGTTAACTCAGTTTCAGAACTTTTGTGAAAGTTCGTATCAAACTACGACCGAGTTGATAGAGAATGCTAAAGCACAGCAAGCGAAAAGGAAAAGCTGAGAGTGATTTAGTGAGCCTGGTTTCACCGGTAAATCTTATAGCAATATTCTAAACTAGCAATTTCACTTTAAACACATCAACTATTAAGTATTATAAACAGACTGTCTATTTAAAGTTCTTCTAAACACTTTTGGATTAAGCCTATCAAACAAAGTCAAGTTCATCTGATCCCTTTGATTGTTCTTCGTCAAGACTCCAACGCTTTATCCCAACGAAATTTCTCTGCTAGAAGTAAAAACTGTTTTTATATTGATCAAGCAACTTGACCCCTTAATTTTTTGACGGGTTAATTAATTGTTATTGTCGCTTTTTGCAAGTGTGTTGGCGCGATTCACTAGTGAATGAATATTTTTACTGCAATACCATTGGAAAAAAGAAAAACAAATTACGCCCGATATGAAATCCTTCGCATGCTCGAGTTAACAATACTTAATACCTGATTGGATTAAACAAAGCTATTCAGTGCAGGTGTTGGTTCAACAGATATTTAAACTGGCAGCATCAACTTCAACCATTATGGATATGCAAAAAATACTTTTTAGAAAATTAAACATGAGATAAGCACTATGAGCATAAAAACTATATTAATTACAGGCTGTAGTACGGGTATTGGTCGTACTACAGCAAAATACTTTCAAGGAAAAGGTTGGAACGTGGTCGCCACCGTTCGCAGTAACCCTGAAGCAGATACTGAGCTAAACGCACTTAACAATACACTTGTTACTAACTTGGATGTGACCAAAGAAGACACCATCCAGTCTGCTATTGCGAAGACTATTGAGCAATTTGGCAAGATAGATGTGTTGCTCAACAACGCGGGGTATGGTTCCTATGGCATTCTCGAAGCGACGCCTGAGCAAGCGATACGTATGCAGTTTGATGTCAACGTAATTGGCACTCTACTGGTTACCAAAAATGTATTGCCTTATATGCGCAAAGAAAAAGACGGCCTCATCATCAACATTTCATCAATGGGTGGCAAAATATCCTTCCCAATGGGCACACTATATCACGGCTCAAAATTTGCTGTAGAAGGCATGAGTGAAGCCTTATCGTTTGAATTAGAAGCCATTGGGGTTGGAGTAAAATTGATTGAGCCTGGCATGATTAATACGAATTTTGCCGAAACCGTTGGGGCGGGGTTCAATGTTGACCCTTCGCAAACCGAATATACTGCATTTGCTGGCAAGGTGATGAAAGGCTTGGAAACTGCCAACAGCTATCATTCTGAGCCCATTTTGGTTGCAAAAAAGATTTATGAAGCCGCAACCGATGGCAAGAAACAGCTTCGCTACATTGCCGGTGCCGATGCTGAACAAATTATCACAGCGCGTAAACAGCTAAACGACGATGACTACATAGCGCTGATCAAGCAAAACATGGGTTTGTGAGTATGAGCTATACAAACAACAAACAGGTTGGCATGTGCTATATATGTTTACTAATCGTATTTATACCAATTGATTGCGCTAACCCTGCGCAGCGAACAAACCGCATCTGCAGCGCACCCAATAGGAGAGCATTATGATTATGACCGCGCAACAAGCCTTCGACAGTCTCAACCCGGCAGCTTGGGCAAACACGCCTGTAGTTGAAAAACTGGCGTTAATTGAGCAAATTCAAGCGAATTTAACCACTTACGCTAACCAGTTGGGCGAAGTTGATGCCAAAATGAAAAATGCTCTTATTGGCGAGAATAAACTATCCATCGCCGAATGCATGGCGACAACGGTTATGCCAATGGCGGGCGCATTAAAAGGTATTGAGAACCTGTATGAATCTCTTGTTCTTGGCAAAATGCCTGAAGCCATAAGCGTTAACAAGGTGAATGCTGATACCTATGCCGTAGAAGTGTTCCCGGTTTATAAAAAAGACAAGTTGGTGGCGCAGAAACAACGTGGTTTTTTGCACGTTACCGGTGAACCCAAGCAGACCAATCCAATGGACAAGCCGGCTGGCGTAATCGCAATCTATGGCGCAGGCAATTACAGCTCTTCTATCGAAATGGTGATGGCCCTATTCTTGGAAAACAAAGTGACCCTGCATAAACCACATGCACTCAATGAGGCGACCGATGCGGTGTGGGAAAAGATTTTTGCACCATTGATTGAACTCAAGGCCGTTGCCTTTTGCAAAGCTGACCAAGGGCGAGAAATGTCAGAACTTGAGGGGTTGCACGCTATCTATTTCACTGGTTCTACCGGCGTTGCGCATGCCATTCAAAATCAAGCCAAGGCGCCTTTGGTGTCTGAGTGCGGTGGAAACAATCCTTGTATCATAGTGCCAGGCAAATGGTCAGACAAAGACATTAAGCGCCAAGCCATTCAATTGGCGTCAGTTGGCAAATTGAACGGTGGAGCGGTTTGCGGCCGTCCACAGACGATTATTACCTCAAGAAACTGGCCACAGCGCGAGCAGTTTTTGAATGCGCTGCGTCAAGCGATATCCAAGCAAACCTTTGCTTGTAGCACACACTACCCGAATGTTGACGAAACAAAAGCACAGTTCCTTGAAAATCAACCCACTGCTGAAACTCTCAAACCTGAAAATGGCGAGCATATAGCCAGTGAATTTATATTCATTCCAAACATTAAAGAAGACGATTTTGCGGTCACCAATGAAGCCTTTTGCCAGATTTATAGTGAAATTTCATTAGACGTAAGTACGGATACTACCGAGTTTCTGGATAAGGCAACTGATTTCTGCAACAACAAACTGTTAGGCTCGTTAGGTTGTATGATTTTAATCGACAACGACACTATGAAAAACCATCATGGACGCTTAAACCAAGCGATTGCCGAGCTAAACTACGGCGGCATTGCGGTGAATGATGTGCCGCCCAACATTTGGCTAAATCCATATCTCACTTGGAGCGGTTGTGGCGAAACCATTGAAAACTTCGTATCGGGAGTGGGCAACTTTGGCAATGCATTCAATATTGAGAATGTGAAAAAATCAGTCATTTTGAATGATTTTACCGCCACCAGTTTTGAGCTCACCAATCGTAGAGCAACAGAGAATTTATTAGAAAATGCATCTTACTTTTCTATCGATCAAAGCTGGGGGCGCTTCGCCAAGCTGGCAGGTCAAATGATGGTAGATAGCTTTAAGAAAAAAGACTTCTAGCGAAGCATGTGGTAGACGAATATGGTGGGTTACGAAAGAATCGTAACCATCTGCTACGTTTATTCTGTTAATTTATTTGCTGGCTGTAAAGGTTATGAATTTTAAACAAATTTTACAAATATGGCTGAAGGGGGAATTGCTGCAAGGCAAACTGATGATCGTTATCGGCGTGCTTTTGTTACTGGCTATTGCCATTTTTCATAGCCAAAATGAGCTACTTCGAGGAACGTTTTTGCCGCTCGGGCTGTTGGTATAATGAATCAAAAATACATACTGGATGTGGGCTGGTTATTACTGCTCAATGACCTAAAAATTGCCCCCCAAGACGCACTTAAGAAAGCTCAGCTTCCCGAAAGCATGATGCGTGACCACCAGTTGGAGTTAACGGCAACGGAATACTATCGCTTGTGGGAATCTCTTGTCACCACGAGCGAGGATTCTTCTTTTCCCCTAAAAGTTGTACAGACAATATCCCCCGAAATGTTCAATCCCCCCATTTTTGCTGCACTTTGCAGTCCAAACTTTGCTGCAGCTATTCAACGCTTAAAACAATACAAGCCTTTAATAGGCCCAATTAAGCTGAATATTGCTGAAGAAAAGTCGAGTGATGCTAAGACAGAAAAAAATACGGTCATAACGCTTACTGGACTTCCGAAAGAACAACCGTTACCGATTTGGATATCGTTATTTGAGCTACTATTTATAGTACATTTACTACGCATGGGAACTCGGGAGAAAGTAATTCCTGTTAAGGTAGAATTGGCACACGACTTAACAAGTTTGCCTAGCCTCGATGACTACAGTGAATTTTTAGGTGTAAAAATGGAAAGTAGCAATGCTACTCGTCTTGTTTTGAGCCACACCAGTATGCAACTGCCATTCAAGACAGTGAATAAAGGCATTTTGCAAGCGTTTGAGCCTGGGTTAGCCGTACGTTTAAATGAGCTGGGCAAGTCCGCACCTTTTAAACAACGTGTTCGGGCCTATCTATTTGAAACAATTGCCAGTGGTGGTGTTTCCATGCAAACCTCAGCATCTCAGCTCGCCGTTAGTCCACGAACTATGCAGCGTAGATTAAAGAACGAAAATACCAGTTTTCAGAAAGAACTCGCCGCTGTCCGTAAAGACTTGGCTATGCATTATCTAAACAAAACAAAATACAGCAGTTTGGAAATTGCATTTTTACTCGGTTACGACGATCCTAACTCATTTTTCAGAGCGTTTAATCAATGGACGGGCCAGACTCCCGAAGCGGTGCGCAAGGGATAAGGGATCAGGTCACTCTTTTAACAATGAACTGTGAATTTCTACTACTACAATAAACAGACTGTCTATTTAAAGTTGCACAGTGAACTTTCAAGTCACTCAAGGAAGAAACTTTATGGCAGTCGCCAGACGGAACCTGGTGGATAAAGAAACTCAGGGCTCTTACCACTGTACCAATCGATGGAACAATCTTAGGCACATTTGGAATTTTTTGGCTTGAGTAACGTTTTTGTTTACTTTAAAAGGAGATTTTAATGA
Source organism: Aliikangiella coralliicola (assembly GCF_007004725.1). GTDB lineage: Bacteria > Pseudomonadota > Gammaproteobacteria > Enterobacterales > Kangiellaceae > Aliikangiella > Aliikangiella coralliicola. The sequence goes on from NZ_ML660165.1 coordinate 251,281, forward strand.
GCAAGAATATTAAACGAAGCCATTTTATTACTTATGGCCTGCTGTTTGGATTTATTATCGGCTTATTTCTGGACTTATATGAATCCACAATTTTTGGCGACGTTGGTCTCGGCATTGTGTATGGCCCAATGATCGGGATTATTCTAGGGTCTTTTCTTGGAAGCTATTTATATAACCGGCATAACAATACTAATTCAGATTAAAAATGATATAACCAATCAAAGCAGCATATATGAAACTCGTAATGCTGTTTTGAGCGTTATACGAATTGGGTTATGGGCGAAATTAATAAGGTTGAATGCCATAAATGCAAATTTCCGAATGAATTTTATATGTCTGAAGGTTGATAAACAGACTGTCTAATTAAGTTTTTTTCATCGAGGCTACTTACTATTTAACAGAGTATCTACCGAGCTAATTTTTTGGATATCTTTGAATCCATGAGTTCAATCTTTTTTGAGCTTCTTCGCTCTCAGGCTCAACTTGCCTTGCTTTACGATAAAAGAAATTCGCTTTGTCATGCTCCTTCAACTTTTCATAACATTCCGCAATACACCAATAAGGAGTGGCCGAATTTTGAATCAACTGTATGGTTTTTTTCAAACCAGTTTATTGCTTTCAAATAATCTTTTTTTCGATAAAAAATATTGCCTATATAAAGGTGAGTCCATGGGTCGCTATCATCTAGCTCTAAGGATTTTATAAACGCACCATGCGCCTTTTCAATTTCCTTTATATTTATATAACTCTTTCCTAATCTTTGATAGGTATCTGCACTTTTACCTTTAACTGAAATTTCTTCTAACAATTCGTCAACTTTGCCCAACTGAACTCTCCGATAACTAATTAAGTTACTTTTACAAAACAGGCTAACCTTTAGCTCTCGTTGATTTTCTTTAAAAGAGTATCGTATTCTATAGATTCAGCAATATTTTTAAACCTCTTCATCTCATCAAATGTTTCATCAGTTTTACCTTGTTCCCATAAAAAAATCAGATGGACACTCAATTGATAGTCATTCTCTCACAGAAATAACTGTCATTCACCGATAGCTTTATCAGCTTCTCAAGATTGAGATATTTTCATTTTCTTTTCACAATGAGCTTTCAACTCAATCATGGAAGATACTTTATGGCAGTCGACAGACGGAACCAGGCGGATAAAGAAACACCGGGCTTTTATCACTGTACCAAATCCCATAAACAGACTGTCTATTTTTGGTTTAACCTCGCAAAAAACCAGGAATCTCCCCTTATTTTCAGGGTTTCAAATATTTCCAGAGTTATCTTTCAACTCTCAACCTAATTAGATCATTTTGGACCGGAGCATCAATAGTTGACACTAGCTGGCTTACAGATTCATCCAGCGAAAAATACATACTATCAACAGGTATAATCGCGGAAATATCATCTGTATTGAGGTCTCGACTAACCAAAATTTTAGTATCACCAACTGAATCCACGTAGTAAAGCTTTTCATCAATGACATCAAAGGAAGTTGAGCGAAACAACGGAAAAGATACTTCAAATAGTTTTGTGATTTCTCCTAGTGACGTTCTTCTAAAAAGAGTTGGCTGTTTTGATTTGTTTATATAATCAAAATAATAGATGTCACCACTGTGGGTAGTTTTGGGCATAAAACCGTCTACGACTTCCGTTCGCTTAAAGCCATCACTAATCGAATAACTAACGACTTTAACTCGACTATCTTCCTTAATGGCGGCAATGAGTTTAGTATCGTCAAACGTGAAGGAAAGGCCAATTGTTGTGATATTTTTACGCAGGTAGAGTTCACCAGTATTATCAATTACATTTAGTTGACTATCTAACATGAACGCGATGTATTTACCATTTGAAGATATCGCCAGGTCCAAAACCTGATCACGCTCGCGAAATCGTACAAGTGGTGTAATGTGCCGGTCTCTTGCCAATAATAACTGATGTTTACCGTCTCTGGTTGAAACAAATACCACATCTCCAGACTTTTTAGCCATTGCCATCTTATGATCTAATGCAGAAGACGATAAACTATTGTCTTTTTCTCTACTTGATAAATCGTATTTAACGATGTCCTTATCCTTAATTTTTCCAGAAACAAAACCAACACTATTTTCGCCTATCGCAAATGGAAAATATAACGATGTATTATTTAGTCTCTTCAGTTTTGTAGCTAAACCACTAACATTAACAATCTCAAACTCATTATCTCCACGCGCAATTATATTTTCAGCATTTAGCCAAGCGACTGAAAATAATGGATGGGGATAAGACTTTAACAAATAGTCTTTTTCATTTAGAAAGTCATATATCCTTAACTCGCTTCCAGTTCCTTGAGTAATTGACTGCCTCAAATAGGCTATTTTCTTCGATTTGTTATGATAAAACAAACTGTAATCGCCATGCACTGATTCATTCGGAGAAGTTATTTTCGTTCTCTTGTTGGTGTTCAGGTCTAATTCCTCAATTCCATTGGGTTTGTTGATTCCTTGTGGTAACGATATCAATAGAGATGTTTCTGACCTCCATTGAGGAGTTCTGGCGAAGTTTTTAATTGAGCAATCTAATACATTTCGAGGATTTAGAATAGATAGACTTTCTGAAACAAATGTAGCCACCATAACGCTGCAATATTTTTTATAATCTGTTTTTACCCAAGCAATCTTATTTCCTAAAGGAGAGAATGCTGGCTCAGTATTATGCTCCCCATGCTTTCCTGTAATCAGTGTTTTAATTTCACCAGTATTTAGCAGGTTATCTCCATCTAATCGTTTTGCCTTAAGATACCAAGTCGGACTATTGTAGGCCTTATGAGTAAATAGTAAAAACTTCCCATCAGCTGAAACCGCAGCTCTTTGGACTTCTCCCTTTATGTCGGTAACGGACTCGCTTTCAACAATAGTATAGTCATACGAGCTTTCTTGATGTTTGAAAGAAAAGGCTAATACCGAAATTGATATCAATAAAGATAAAGTCAATGTAGCAAAATTAAATCTTCGAAGCCTTCCTCTCTGCTGTTCTGTTTGGAAATGAAACACAACTTTTGGCTTAATCGAAAACAGATTCGTAGAAGGGTTATCAATGATTTTCCAAGGACGAGAATCCCCCAGTTTTTTTCGAAGTGTAACGATCACCTGGTAAAAACGAGTTTCAGGGACCTCTTTGTTACCCCAAAGTAACTGGCAAAGTTCCTTTCTAGTAACAGAGCGATGGTGGTTTTCAATGAAGTAGTCAAAAACTATTTTTGACTGGCCAGAGATAATAGTTGTTTTACCGTTATTTTCAATTTCTGATGACTTAGGGTTATACTTGATATTTCCAACAGAGATAAACTCTACTACCTTGTTGTCTCTCCTTTGAATATTATATTGTTCATAGAGTTTTTCTTTTGTCGTCACTACATATTTTCCCTAATAAATACTTGAATATTTTCCACGGAGATATACAACCTCTTGTCACTTTATATTCTGCGCGCGTATACTCTAACATGATTTTTTTTGACGGACTACATTCGGAAAAAACCGGAGTGACAAAAATGAAAAAGCCAAGACCTCTTCCTGTTCTTCTTATTCTGTTAATAGCTTCAATCAATACCAACTTGATTGCATCAGAATATTTCATTCAATCAAAAGAAACTACTTCACAACACATCTCAGAATTGGAGCAAGAGCAGAAAACAGTGCAAGAACCAGTCATGTATAACTGCACTCCGCACCCTTATTGTGACTCAAATTCTGACTCTTCAGATAAATCAACCCATACATTTCTGAATTTAATCCAAGAATTACTTAAACAGTCTGAAAATAAGAAAAATCCCGATAAGCAATAACGCGTTAGCTTTTCGAAAAACTGAGGGAGTGGTAGTAACCACGCCTCTCCCATTCGCACCCTATAGAAAGCCTAAAAACAACATTACTTGTTTTGGTCCAAAGAGCATTTTTCTATCTTGTCATAATGCATTACGACCACGAAAACTTGAGTAAATATTAAACCCATTTAGAGATTTCTATCATTGTAAGTGTAAGAAGAGATTATCTTCGTATTAAGAACAAAATAATACAAAGAAAATACTGAGTTATCGTATTTTTTTAATAAAAACAACGTGAGATTCTACAAAAACTTATTATATATCTCACTCGCCTTAGATCTTCCGTTAGTTAAACCTGAAGAAGTCGCTTCTTATATAATTTGAAGTACACGATTTCAAGGCTCACTATTTTCTGATAAATAAATTTGAATAACTCAGTATTTTCTTCGTATTCATGCTACTCATTTTTGTTAATAATTCCGGACAACCTGATCGCAAGATTACTTTAAGTACTCAAATCGAAAAGGTTAGAGCGATAGTCACTTTTGACTGACTATCGTAGTGTCTATACGCTAATTAAAAAAAGGTGAGATAATACTTGAATCAATTCAATTATTTTAACCTCTTTTAGTAGTGAATCGCGTTTAGTATCATTAGCACCATAACTTGCTGGGAATGTTGAACCCAGCAAAGGAGAATACTTTGAAAATTAAATCTTTAATAGGGATTCTGATTATTAGTTGGCTGTCTTTGACTATTCAAGCTACAAACAAAGGCCAACCAGCCGCCCAATCAGTATTGGCAGATACAAGTGAGATATCTGCTCCTCAGTTGTTTAAGCCCATAAAGAAGGATCTAAAAAGAAACATACCAGCATTTCGTTATTTTGAAGGTGATTATGAATACAGAACAGAACTAGCCAGTTCGTATTCCGAGCAGCTACTAGCTCAATTTGAAACGATTTATGAAGGCTTAAAAGAGAGAGAGGTTCATACCGAGATAGCCGACCTCGCAAGCTCTCATATTAACCTTAGAGATTCCGATGGTATTCGCCTCGGTATCGATCTTAACTTTGATGTCGGTAATGTCTTATCCAAGAATACAAAAGTTATTCAGATATCAAAGCATACAATTCCCTATATCATCGATGGTTTTGACCATCTTAATGATAGTAAGGATACTGGAGTATATACGGAAAAAGATTATGATACTTATATGATTGAATTTTTGCGAAGTCCAGATGACGAGTCAGACTGGTTGTCGATCAATAAACATTTCCTTAAAGGAGCGGTAAAGACTAAACACTATAAAATTGAGTTTTATTCAGAAAAAGATAAAAATACTGTTCAAGTTGCTGTTCAAGCTCATTCAACCAAACGACTTCCAAGAAAGCTACCAAGTGTTAGCGACGTTGCGAATAATCCTTCGGAGATAGCAGCTCACAGAGCAGCCCATCCAGAACTATATATAAAAAATCCTGAAAGCGAAAAACGAGCAAAGGAAATTCTTAAGAAATTTAAGAACTCCAAAAAAAAACAGAAATAGACCTTAAAGCTCAGAATGAGCTGCCGAATGTATTAGAGGCATCAACTTCGGAATTAATCGAGATTAATGTTCTATTTATCTACGAATGGTACTTTAAATCTAATCCGAATACTCAACATTCCAAACTTTATAACAGGGTTGGGGAAATTCTCCAGCAACTCAATTCTATACTATCAATTCAAAATTCCAATTTTAGATTTGTGAGTAGAATGCATAACGAAAACGGGAATGAAACACAGGCCGTAAAACAAGCCCCGCCATCACTAACTTGCGTAAATCAACATAATCGGCCATGTGCTAGCCCGTATAGCGATAACTTGTCATATATGCGAGCTAATGTCGATCTCGGTCAATGGAAAATTGATCATAAAATTGATCTTGTGGTGTTACTAAGACAAAACCCCGGACCACATGGCGAAGATGGCTCATCTTATCAATTGATTAAAAATGAAACAGATAATGCTAATTGGGGATATTCTACAGTAGCTTTACACGAAAATAAGCTTAGTGGCGACTATAGTACATTCGACAATATTTTTCATGAATTAGGTCATTTACTCGGTGCCGATCATTCAGAATTTAATTACTCAGATAGAGTTTCTGGTCAAACTGCAAAAGCCCCTTCTCGCGCATTTTTAACTCACGCTAAAAGACGAACTAATCCTTCTTCAAAAGAAGGATATTATACGATAATGGCTTATTACGAGACAGCCTTGCAACATGAGTTAGACAACCCAGTTCCTTATGTTTTCGATCACTATGGCATACCAAGATTCTCTAGTCCCATCGGTAAATTTAGCTACCCTGTAATCGAAAGCGAATATTTTAGTTTTGGCGATGCTACTCACGACAACTTAACCGTTATGGCATCTAATGCCTATAATGTAAGCCTATATAGCAACTACTTAACAGGCAACCTTCCTCCTACCGCCAGAATAACTAAAATTGGCGGTCAGCCCTATGCAATAAATCAAACATTAACTTTTAGTGCGAAGGATTCAACTGATCCTGACAACGATAAATTATTTTATGGCTGGGATCTTTTTAAAAACGGAACCAGGATCGCAGGTGTGACTAACAAAATGGAATTTAGTTACCAGTTTACTGCTCCGGGAGATTATCAACTTACACTAACAGTGATGGACGCAAATGCTGAGAAAAATTCTACCAACCACAAATTCTCGATTTCATTGACAGCACCGGTTATCAAATTTGATAAAAGAAGCTCCGATTTTAAAATCAGTTGGGATCCCGTTCCTGGAGCAACATCCTACCGTGTTTATCCGCGCTTATGGAGCAATCCTTGGGGTACACCATGGAATCAACCAAACCGCTCTTTTGTTAAACTTTTTTCAGATATGACTGATAATGTATTGTACTCGTACAAAGTACAAGCTTGCGCCGGAAGTGAGTGTAGTGGTGACTCTAATATAATAACAATCAAGGATATTGGGGATGGTGGCGACCGCCCCCCAGGAGGGCGACCTTGTCCTACCTGTAGTATTCCATAGGTAAATAGAGAGAGCAGACATCTTTGATTAACCATGTTGTCTGCTCTTTCTAATCAGATGAAATCCTATAAACAGACTGTCTAACTAAGATTTGTGCGATAGTGGCAACTCCGAGCACAACAGCGAAAGCTCTCATAGTAAAGACGCGAATTGGTTTATGGATTTTTAGAATTATTCCAAAACAATGAAAAGCAACCTGAGTAAATTTGGTATTGTTGCTACAAATATTGGAAGTCTTAACGATAGTTCCAGTCGATTTTTGAGGCTTCCAACAAATAACGCGAGGTCATACGAAGCTCTCACCCCCTTTCAATCCAACTGTAGTAAATATTTTTAGATTTTTTATTGAAAACAGATGATCCACTTTCCCTGTTTTTATCGCTCGCAGCTAAACATAAAAGTAAATACCAACCACAACTCGCTTGAGGTTGGTATTAAGAGACGCTATCTACCAGACTTCATAACCACAATCAATCGAACACATTTCGATAGTTTTGTCTGCCTGAACTTCCTTAATTTCAGTTTGTTCAAAAACACAGTCGACTCTTTTTTCTAAATTACTCTTCGCCCTTCGAGTGATAACTTAAATCTCTAGGTCAATGTCTCAATTTGATGGGAGGCATTGACCAATAAGAGACAGTCCGCTTTGCTTTTTCAGCCTACAACATTAAATACATTATTTACTCACTTTGGCAGTTAATTGTTCAACAAATATACCTGCCACATCAACGATGTCTGCATCTTGGGCCGCAACAAATACAACAATGGTTTTCTTTTTTGTTAAACACAATACTGTAACTTCCAGGTTTTCAGATATGTACGTGTAGGTGCTATCATCTATAAGTTCGCCAAAGTCGTCCTTAATAAAGGATTCTCTCGCTTTTTTCGAAAAATTCAGGCACTCAGAAAGTCCCATATCACTCTCTATAATTTGATACCCTGTTCGAACTTCAGCTCTAGCGAAGAATGGCAAAAATATAAATAGTATATAATACAATCCTCTCATTGTTTTTCTCCTCTATTACTTTCTCTTCTCTGGATATCTCATAATTTCAATCTGCTCTCTCATCATTCCATTTCTAGGATCTAATTCCAAGGACCCTTTTGCAGTTCCACTAAGTCCACCTACTAGTTTGGCCGTTGCACTCCAATGTAGTGTCCCAGAATCATCCGTTTTTAATGATACATTAATTTTTTTAAATAATTGCTTACTAACAGCTATACTCTTATCTGTAATTGATAACTTAGCACCATCTCCATATTGTATTGTGCCCTTACCGTTCGTATCGAAGCTTAAGCTGAATCCTCCAGCTTTCTCTGCGGCTTGCAAATCTATGTCATCAGAAGTAATCACAAGGTTAAATACCTTTGAGAGTTTCACTTTCAATGTAGAACTAACTGACTTCCTGATATTTGCTTTTTTAGATTTAGTTTTTCTAACTACATCAGGAGCTTCTAATTGATCCATAGGCCTATCCCTACGTAAATCATTAATCTCTTTCTCATAACGTCTTTGAACATCTCTTTTGCAGGCATCATCGTTTCCGCAAGCTGCTTTAGCTCCATAATATGCTTCATCACTTATCAAGCTACCGCTTTTTTCTGTTCCGCCAGTATTGAACATTTGTATTCCTTGAGTACTACTACAATTTCTCGCAAAACCACACATCCTCTCATTTTCGGGAATTAAGTCTCTATCTGGGTGTATTTCTTCTGGAACAGCAAAACTATTATCCTTAAGAAGCTGATTTGATTTACCAGGCTCAGCACCATTACCTGTACTAAGACTATCACTACCCCGATTACATCCTTTAGCTGTTTTACTACATAAATTACCATGTTCATTCTCACCTCGACTTCCTCCGATTCTAGACGTATAGCCACTCGGATCAGTCCCAGCCAATGGATTATTCATGATGTAAGTGTAGGGATTCATACTCTGAGAATTTCCAGGCTCTTGTATGAATGGGTCAACCGATAGGAATCTTCCCAGGTTATAATCATAAACCCGTCCATTCATATGAATGAGCTCCGCATCATCCAAATGCTCATGGTCAGTAAACCCACGACGCGTATGCAACTCAGTATCATCCCCAGTTCCGATAGCACCATACAATTCAGCCACTCGAGTTAAAGAAGCAGGCTCTAATGGGTCAATAGATTCCAAATTCCCTTTCCTCGGTTTTCCAAACGGATCATAACTTTTGTTATCAACCACATCGCCGTTTTCATTGGTGATAGTAACCACTGAATTTAATCGGTCACGATGTACAAAGCCGATTTTGTAATCCACGATGTTACTTTCAGTCTCAGTGATAATGGCATCACCTAAGTAAACCTTCTTCGCCGTTTCACCGTTATAACTAATCACCTCGTAGTCTTTACCGATATAAATCGTAGTCTCAGTGCCATTAGCTTGACCGGTTTTTACCTGTTTATAACGCATCTGATCAGCGCCATAATAGAAGGTACTTTTAATTGAGTTTTTAGTGATCGTAAGCGGTTTATTAAAAGCATTGTAGGTCATGGTTTTGCCATCACCAGTAAGCAGGTTACCGTTATCATCGTAACTAAATTCGATTGTGCCTACGTTATTTTTATTCACACTACGCACCGCATTGGGGCCAGCTTTCCCATTGCTCTTTGCTAAATCCCCGTACACATAACCACTACCATAATCATCCTTGCTGGTGAGGTTACCCACTGCATCGTAGGTGTAATTAATCGGAGTTTGTGCGGCACCTCCAATGGATAAACTCGACTGGGTTAAGCGATGTAAATCATCGTATTGATATGTCTCAATCGAGGTCACCACATTACTGCCCTGCATGGTTTCCACATCCTGAGTTTTCAAATTACCAAACCCATCATAGACATATTCGATTCGATGACGCTGATTGCCTGAATTAGTGGTATGGGTGTAAACCTCAGTCATCTGCCCCGTCTCAGGGGTGTAAGTCGCATTTTCGGTTAACACCCCATTAGCCTTTTCTGCCAGGATCAATTGTCCCTGGGCATTCATCGCCTTCGCTTCGTGGTAGATATAACCGGTGGCCGCATTTTGGGTTTGTGTGAGATAACCTCTGCTATTAAAGAAACTCGTTGCAGTTAAACCATTGGGATAAGTCACTGCTTTCACCCGACCATAGTTACCATCATATTGATTCGACATCACATAATCGGCGCCATCAATCTGGGTGGTAGCAACTAATGGTCGGCAATAGTTGTCGTAATCATAACTGCGATTAAAACTATCACCGCCCGATAAATCTTCTCTGACTTCTTGCGCTGGAACACCAATACACTGACCGCCAGTTGAGCCCTTTGGTGCTGTATCAAAACTGAAGCTCGCTTCTAATTGTGTATTCAGATAGCGCTTCTCTAAACGACCCAAGATGTCATAGTCATAGTTATACACATCATTGTTCGCATCAGTTTCGGTATCCACTTCCCCAAAGCTAGTGTAAGTGAAATCTTTACGGCCCATATTCGGGTCATCCACATACAGCTTTTGACTAAGCGCGTTATATTTGGCTTTAATCGGATTGCCATTGGCATCTTGCATCACAATAGGATTACCCATCGCATCATAGGCGTATTGAGTCACCCCCGTTAATGCATCGGTAGTTTGTATCAGCTGACCATTACCACTATAAGTACGACTCATGTTTAATGTTTTGTTAAAAGCATCGGTCGCAGCAATATTAGTAACATGCCCGTTATAGTCATAAGTCACCGTCATTTTGCCGTCATGGGCCTGGTCAACTTCTTTGGTGAGAACGCGGCCTAAATCATCATAACTCGTCAATCGGGTACCTTTAGATTCGCTGGTTGAAAAAGATGGTATCGTGTTAACGGTTTGACGCCCCAACGAATCATACTCAGTGCGTACATAGATTTGAGTGTTATCCTCAAAACCTTCGGTGGTCGCAATCAGCACTCGGTTAAACTGGTCTTTGTATTCAACGGTGGTCGGCGACCCAACACTGTAAGTGGTGACTTTATATTGGATATCCCCATAAGCAATAACAGTATCACAGCCACTTTCACACCAGGCAAAGCGACTATAAGCAGGCTGACCGCTACCGGTTGGCGGAGTGATTTTTTGCACACGGCCAAAAGCATCATATTCAGTAGTACTACTTAAGCCATTTACATCGGTCACTACATGGGCTTGACCATGCTCCGGATAAGTCGTGGTAGTAACTGTATGACCTAAATTATTAGTCACTTGGTAAGGGAAGTATCCATTCAGACTGACACTATTCCCGTCGTTAGAATAAGTGGTAGTGACCGTTCTAGCATTATTGAGTTGACCGGCTTCATAAGTTTTCACCGAAATCGGCAAACCATAAGTATTGTAATCGGTATCAACCTCCGTGACTTTACCGCCACCCAAAATCGGGCGAACAGTAACTGTGTCGACAAGGCGCTCATTAGTGTAGGTATATTCGGTTTTAATTGATTTTTCAGGATCGAGGTTACTGTCATACACACTGGCACCAGTCGGTGCAGTCGTAGTCTTAGTCGTCACCGTCATATCATCCAATCGTCCAATCCACCATGTTGAGGCTTTGTTATCGAAGCTACTTTCACTAGTGATGGTGACAGTTTTGAAACCATTATCGATAGTCGTCACTGACTTGGTCACATTCCCATAAGCGCTTTCCACATCAACGTTCGGGTCAATGGTGGTGGCGTTCTGCGAAAGCTGAGCGCGAGTATTTAAATCGTTCGTTGTCTCAACACTACTGGTTGGTACGATCCAGTAGACAGAATTGTTGGCAGTGGTTAATTCCGCATAACTGATATCGGTTTGAGTAATCGGATTACTTCCACAATCTTGTGCATCGCTGGTTAAACAGGTTTTCGCGGTCTCAATTTGGCCGGCGAACGGGAACTTCTGATGGAAATCCGTGACCGCTCGAATACCTGTTGGATTATCCACAATAATGCGTCTAAAACCTTGAAAGCCTCGCCCCTGGTTATTGTATACCGCGCCGCGATAACGATATTGGGTTGCATTCAGCGAGCCAATACCACTGCTCATCTTATGCTCTGCCACCACCATCATGTTGGAACCAAAATGGAAATGCTCGGTATCATTGGCATCAATACCACCATTCACATAATCATGGTCCGGGTCATAAAATGATAAACTGCTTTGGTCAAATTCATCACTTCCCAATGGACGATAGGTCCAATGATTTTCTACCCCCAAACCATTGGTGACTTTTTTCATCACATCAATGGCTTCGTATTTATTGTTGTTACTCGCCGCGCCTACATTACGATTGATGTAAACCGTGTTTTCTAAAATAGATGAATCCTGCTGCATGCCACCGTGAGCGGCCGCGCCTGCATTAAAAGTACACTGGCCCACTTTACAGGTGAAAGTCGTCACGACATCTAGTAACCCATCACCAGTGACATCAAGTGCCATGCGCTCAGTCGGCGAAGCAATAATATCGGTATCCACCACACGAGTGGCGAAACTGCCATCGGCTTGTTCATCAAAATAAATGGCTTTATAGTTTCTGGCAGAGATATCGATTCGGCCGCCATCGACAGGTTCTAGCATCACGCCACCAGATTGAGTCTGCTCTAATCCCCATAACTCTTCATCGCATAACCATTCACTACTCGGGTAATGCAAGTGATAAGTACAGCTCGATGCAACAACACTGTCGGCATACAACAACTCAGGTTTACCATCGCCGTCGTAATCCATGAGCATGGTTTTTTCCTGAATAGGCACAGTGTAAACCTCAGGCTCTCCAGGGATCTTTTCATACATCATATCCCGCAGTGGAATCCCGACACCTAGATCAGTCCAGCTACTTTCAAAGCTGCCGCCCTGGTTCAACTTGTAACTCAAGTTGGCGCTGGTATTTACTGCCAACCAATCGGATAAACCATCTCCATTAATATCATGGAAAAAGTAAGCTTCACCTATCCAGTTCTGACTTCCTAATTGGATATACCCAGTGAAATCCACTTCTTCAAAAGTGATGGCACCATTGAGTTGGGAATGCAACAGGATTAATTTAGAAGGACGCGGTGAACCTGGATAATTGCCCAAACTCTTTCGTTTTACGGTCACCAAGAAATCCGGTAACCCATTACCATCCATATCACCCACTTCAGATACCGTCTGCAAATAATCAAAATCGGTATAAGGGTTAGCCACTGAGAGTTCAAAAACCTTAACTCGGGTACTGACGCTAAAAGGCGCTGATTCATTTTGGCTGTTCGGATAGATAAAGACGCGTGGTGTACCGTTGGTCACCAACGGCTCATAAACAGCAATGTCCGGCCAACCATCACCGGTAAAATCGGAAAAGCTCAATATCTTGGTATTGCCGCCAGACAAATCGATATTCGTGTTCACCCAGTTGCTTGACCCTGAGTAGCGCAGGTAAATTACATTATCAATATATTTGTTAAAATCAGTTTTACCATCCTGGTTAAAGTCGGCAGAGAAACAATGTCGCGAAAAGTCATAAGCTTGATTGGTTTCGCAAATACCCGTGTCTTCAGTATGAGTCGCCAGTAGTTCTCTTTCAGCATTCACTTTAAAACCTGGCTCGTTCACCTGGTCATAATCCGTATCAACCGAAGGCCAGTCCCTGGTACCATCGCCGTCAATATCACCGCGTGGGATTAACTCAGAAATATGAGACCGATTATTTGCCGCGGTCATGGTTCCGCCGTTATCAAACTCCACCTTTTCAAATACGTAATTCGGTACCGCTTCTTGCCAGTCAAAATTTGTCGGTCTTAAACAAGACTCAATCGAGTTCAGGTAAGCACATTCCTGCACACTTCGCAGCAGGGTTCGGCCACTGGATAAACTCACATTGCCATAACTCAGTTTGTAATCACGCACTATGGTTGAGTCATAAAAGGTTTGAACGGATTTTAAGCGCTGAGTCTGACGCGTTTCCCCGCCAGCTAAGAAACTGGTGCGATAGTCACTATTGCCGGCACTATCTTCTCGATCTTCATAGACGAACACCACTTGTCGATTACCATCACTACCGTTACGACCACTCACACCATTTTGACCGTCTTCACCAGTGTAATTAATCTGCGATAATAAATACTCTCCATCACCTTGGTTGGTATAGTGATATGTCATCATATTACCGGACCGATCTTTCACATCAGTCAATGCCCAAGTAAGGGTTTCTGAGCGACCTTGTGCAGAATGACGAGAGTCTGTCGATGCACCATAGGTTTTGACTAGACCACTTTTGGTTTCAACCAGAAATTCTGAAGTAGTCGCATTAATACCACCTGTTTGCGTAATCCGTGCAAAGCTATCCATCTCAGTACGATACTCAGTACCATTTTCACCATAAACACCGAAAGTCGCTATCAGGCGCTGGCCATCTAAACAAAGTCGGTCACGCGTTGCATCGTATTGTGGTGCGGAAGTAAAACCATCCTGGGCCTGGGTCGCTGAACAACGACTAATGCTGCCGCCCACGCTTAAGCTCCAACCAACACCCGCTACACCATTGCCGCCACGAGAGGAATAACTTAAACCCACCGACGGTTGCATACCGGCACGACCAGGTGGCAATGCAATCGGAATAGTGTAAGTGGCTGAACCACCAGAGACACCGCCGTTCCCTTCCAGAGCGCCAACAGTTTGATTATTCGGCACAGTCAGAGTGCCTAAAGTAGCATCCGCGACGGTCGCACTAGTTTTTAACGCCCAATCCGGTGCCAGTGAAACGACAATCGATTTTAATCCACTATAGCTTGAGCAAGCCCAACTAAATTCATTACACCCTTTCACCCGGTATTCATAAACACCACTCTCACTCGCAGTGACATTAAAATTGGTCGTGGTTTGACTCGCCGCTAGTGTGCTCCAACTACCGCCGCTGCTCCTTTGTTGTAAGGTGTAATAAGTCGCCTCAGTTACGCTATTCCATGCCACTTGAAACTGCGAATCATTGGTTGAAGTAACGGTAGGTTGGCTAATCGCAGGAACACCAGGAATACGTCTGACCTGGGTATCGGTTGAGGCACCACTGTAGCTTGAACAAGCCCAGTTAAATTCATTACAAGCTCTTACCCGATAATCGTAATCTCCGCTTGCTCGACCAGACACGCTTTTACTCAGCAGCGTTGTATCATCGGCAATAGCAACCCAACTACCGTTATCCACTCGCTCTTGCAAATCATAAACTGTGACAGTGCCACTGGGTTTCACCCAGTTAATCGAATAGCTGCCGTCTGTGTCTGTCGCTGGGTTACCTGTTGGTAGAGCTGGCGCACTTGGCTTAACACGCACAGTCGTTTTTGAGGTTGATGCCGCGCTATAACTGGAGCAAGCCCAACTATAACCATTACAAGCTCTGACACGATAATCCCAACTACCATCAGTTAAACCAGTAATCGTTTCACTCAGACCAGTATCACCCGTGACAGCTGTAATCCATGAACCTGAATTATTTCGCTTTTGCACATCATAATAGGTTGCTGTAGCCACACTACTCCAGTTGAGTCCAGCACTGCCAGTCGAAGTTAATGGCCCAGTAGGTGCAGCCGGAACTGCTGGTTTTAAACGAACCGTGGTTGCCGATATACCAGTGCTATAACCCGAACAAGCCCAGGAATAACCGTTACAAGCTCTAATTCGGAAATCCCAACTACCATCGGTAAGCCCTGATAAAGTTTCACTTAAATTAGTATCACCAGATTTTGCGGTGACCCAAGAGCCCAGGTTATGACGTTTCTGGATATCATAGTAACTCGCATTAGTGACACTACTCCAATTCAATGCAGCACTACCAGTGGAAGTCGACGGCACAGTTGGTGCTGCAGGTACAGCTGGTTTTGCACGCACAGTGGACGCAGATGACGCTGCACTATAGCTTGAGCACGACCATGAATAACCATTACAAGCGCGGACACGGAAATCCCAACTGCCATCGGTTAAACCCGATAAGGTTTCGCTGGTACCGGTATCACCACTTTTTGCGGTCACCCATGAACCGGCATTATGACGTTTTTGTACATCATAATAAGTGGCATTGGTTGTACTACTCCATGTTACCGCGGCACTTCCGGTAGAAGTTGAAGGAACAGAAGGCGCAGCTGGAGTACTCGGTTTAATACGGACAGTGGTATCCGATGAAGCACTGCTGTAGCTAGAGCATGACCAGGAAAATTCATTACATGCTCTGACACGAAAATCCCAGACACCATCGGTTAATCCACTTAAAGTTTTAGAGGTGGTGGTCACCCCATTACTTCCGGTTTGCCAGCTGCCGGTATTGTTTAAGCGTTTTTGTAAATCATAGTAAGTCACTAAACCGCCGGGTTTCGTCCAACTGATTGAAGCACTACCGGTTGAAGTGGATGGCCGTGTCGGCGCACCAGGCAATGACGGCTTTAAACGCACCTTAACGCTATTGGCACCACTGTAAGAAGCGCAAGCCCAGGAATAAGAATTACAAGCTTGCACGCGATACTCGTAATTACTGCCATCGGTTTTACCTGAAAAAGCTTTTGATAATGCCGTGGTGTCGCTCGCAACAGTTGTCCAACTGCCGCCGTTGACCCGTTGTTGCAGATTATAATAATCCACACTGCCTGATGGTTTGCTCCAACTGACCGTATAACTGGTTGAAGTGGAATTAATGCTGCTCGGCGTACTTACACTACTCGGTTTCAGCTCAACTCTAACAGTTGCTGCCGAACTATAAGCTGAGCAAGCCCAAGAGTAACTATTACAAGCCCGTACCCGATATTCGTAAAGGGTATTATTCGATTTACCTGAAAACGCTTTCGACAAAGCCGTCGTGCCGCTGGCAACTGTCGACCAACTACCACCATTAATTCTTTGCTGTAAATCATAATAACTGACCGTACCGGAAGGTTTACTCCAACTCACCGTATAACTGGTTGACGTCGAGTTAATATTGCCCGGCCGGCTCGGAGTGCTTGGCTTTAATTCAACTTTGACACTATTGGCTGAACTATAAGATGTACAAGACCAGCTATATTGGTTACAGGCCCTTACCCGATATTGATAAGAAGTGTTATTACTTTTACCACTGCGGCTCAGTGAAGTGCTTGTTCGGTTACTGGCGACTGTGACCCAACTGCCGCTACCGACTCTCTCCTGCACATCATAATAAGTCACCGAACCAGAAGGTTTACTCCAACTCACTGTATAGCTGGTGGAGGTAGAATTTATATTACCAGGTGCGGCTGGCGTCGATGGTTTATTACGCACCGTCATTGTCGTGTTACCTGTTCTATATCCGCTACAGTTTGCACCCTGGCAAGCCTTCACCCGATATTGATAACTCCCATCACCACGACCGCTTAAGGTTTTAACCGATATTATCCCGGCATAAACTTGCACCCAGGCACCGCTGTTTTTGCGCTCTTCTAATCGATACTGGCTCACAGAACCTGTGCTCGGATCCCAACTCACGGCAAAGCTACCACTTGTGCTCGTACTCGGATAAATGATGTTGCCAGGCGCTGCGGGTGATCCTCCACCACAGTTGGAAAGCGCTTGGCCAGACTTGATTGTGACCTCACCCGCTTTTTCCGTTTGCGCTTGTTTCGCCACGGGAGCACCATGTGAAAATAACACTGGTGGCAAACAATCCTGGGTGGTATTCGCCCAGGCGTTGGACAACCCCAAAGGCAATATCGGATTAAAAGCAATTAGCAAGAAGAGACAAAGTCGTTTTATTTGTTTGAACATGATTTTTTCCCGGAATTAACAAATCCTAAATAGCGATAACAGGTAATTAACACCGCGATAATGAGATAATTTGCAGGGGAAAGTTCGTAAATATTCGACCAAAATTCTTAAATTTTCGACTTTTTTTGTTTAGAAACAATAAGTAAGATGTATAGGCTCACCAGGGATATTAATAATCTGCTTTTTAAGTAGATAGCCTAGTAATGGCTGCTATCTTTTTAAGCGCTCTTTAGTAGACAGTCTGGTCATGGCGGTGGTAACCGGTTTTTAACATTTTTCGTCCTGAAATTAATACCGCAGCAGACGCCAGCCCCCCTAATATGATGCAAGTCGGTTTTCCTTATACTGTTTGTCTAGATCATTATGGCGGCAACTACTAATTTCCGAGAGTCGGGGAAATATAATAATGAACTTAAAATCATATTTTCCAAACCGCTCTTAAACAAGTTTCTGTTGCGCCCAAGCAGCTGAGTTAACCGGTAATTTTGTTAGAAAAAACAGAATACAGACATCCAGGTTTAAATCCCCAATCAAGCAAACTTTGCATGGGCCTGGATATAGTAGGTCTGTCTCGTTTCTGCGTTTTTTCTCAACAGCGACAATGAGACTATCTTCAATATCAAAGAGGAAAATTTATGAAAAGTATTTTGAAATTGGTGCCGTTGCTAGCAATTGCGAGTGGTACATCTTTTGCCGATTCGCTGCCAGATGGCTCAACTTACCTTATCAATAATCAAGTTCACCAATTTAAACCAAGGGTCTGCGTTCTTCGTGATGAGTGTTGGTATCAGGGTTATGAGAACAATGTCAATATTGGTTACTACAAGCTCAATGAAGTTAACGAGCAAGGCGGTACTGTCACTCATACGCGATTTAACATAAGGCCTTTGCCGGGTAATACTGGTTACTACAATACTTTTCTGAGCGCAAAACATACCAATGTTGAAATACGTTACCCAGGCAATGAAACGGGCCCTGGGCAAGAGTGTACCTATGATGATATGGGCCGCATGACTCGCCCCACCCATGACTACTTAACGAGCAATGGTACCTACACCTATGAAAACGGTATTCTCACAATAACAATTGACGGCACGTCTATTCAATGGAAAAAAGCGGATGCTAAGCGTTGGGAAATCATGGGTCCTAAATTCATTGCTCCTAACAATCATGCTACTGCTGAAGGGTTGTACACCAATGCTCTCGGTTTTGGCTACATGACAGATAGTCTTGGTCCGACAGGCGGGCTAGATTTTAGACAGCATTTCACACAAGGAGACCCGGGTAATAGTGCCTCAGCTTACGAAGGTCAGTCTTATTCAAATACGGTGGGAAGTGAAGCAGCGACAGATGCAAGTGTATTCCCCGCTCAAAATAATGTGGATAAACGTGTTGGCGCGCTGTACAGCAATGTTGGCATCGATGGCGTCCCACGGCCAGACAAGTATAGCCAAATTATCTATGAGGACCATACTCATGGTAATCACGCAAGGCAGTACTATCAATTTACGATGAAGACAAATTACTACTCAGCCCTGCCCACTTTAATTTATGAAAATCACGGTCATATTAAGCCAATTACAAAAGATCCGTACGGCGCGGAAAGTAGCTATGCTTTCAATACCAGGAGATGCTGGACCCATTCAGATACTTCTAAAACTCAAGGTCATAACTACATACACTTTGGAGTGTGGGATAGTAGTATCAACAAAATCGGTCATATGGTTTCAGTAGAAGTCGCAAGAAACAATAATAAAGGCGTTTTTTATCCCGTTATTAAAGCGGCCTACTTTAAGAGCAGGGAAGTTCAATAAGAAAAAACGGTAGTGAGTAGCTCATAAGCAGACAGTCAACTTAATGAAATAAAGTTTCCTAAGTTGGCTGTTTTTCGTCTTAATAAGTTTGATGATTTAGATATTTTTTAGAGGTTTAAAAATAACAGTTTCGACATAATTAGACAGTCTAACTAAGATTTCCAAGCTCAGTTTGCTAACGGTGCAATTCTCCTGCCGTGGTTTCCACCGCAAGGTTACAATCATCAAACGATTCTACAACTATCATTGTTCCTCTTTGTTTTTGAACAAATTTTATGAAGTGTGAAAATGCCAATTTACTAGTCTGGGCTGTCTGATAAATAATATCAAGCAATGCTTCTGCTTTCTTTTTTGTTTTATATAGTTCCACATTACACCCTACACTTTCACCAAAATCCACATGCGAGTAATCGGTCAAATATTTATCTACATACTGTTGAAGGATTACCCTTTGGTTTTCGATGTGTTTTTCATAACCCGTTTTCCTTAACCCTTCATCATTTTTAGAGCGAATTCTATCAATTTCATTTTTGAGCTTAGTAAGTTCTTTCGCCTTCAAGTCTAACTGCTCTGCTTTCACCTCTAACTCAGCTTTTTGCTTGGCAAATTTAATTTCTTTTTGGAAGAGTTCAGACTCTCGTTTCTTCAGTTCACTCTCTCGACTTTCAAAATATGTCCAAGCCTTATCGATGACGAGATATCCTAATGCAAGAGCAATCAACACCGCCACAATTTGCTTAGTTAACCAATTAGTAATAACTTTCAAATTATCTAACATAATACGATATTCCATGAGAGCGAATTCAAAATAGACGGTTACCCCGCCAGAGCTTCCTGCTGATTGCGCTAGCATCCTGCTGAGGCATGTTAACCATAACCGTATTTTTTGTAGATAGCTAATCTCTGCTTGAGTTGCGAGACTTCGATCCTTTTGCAATGTTTAAAGTATGTGCGGACGTTATACACATAGATAACGATCCCCCGAGCGAAAGTAAATAAGCTATAAAAGCGCCTATCTCAAAATATTTACTTAGCAATCTTATTTCAATTGCCTTGAACACTATGTTTTTTTAGAATTCACATAACCGACAAGGATAAATAACACGCCAACACTAAAAAACACACATCCTAGAATTCCAAAGATTAAGTGCAACCCCCAGATTGAGAAAAAATCACCAACTTTTGCACTATCCGGCTTTTCCGGCAAGTAGTAAACATCAACCAACTCACCAACTTCGTAGGCCGGAGGGTAAGAGGCGTGGCTCGATACAAATTCGGTATATTGCCCCTTATCATTTAAAAATGTGACCAACGGCGCAACTGCATTAGAATCAGACGAGCTCGATTCAATAAGCTCTATTACCTCACCTTTCGTGACATAGGCATTATCCAAAAAAGCCTGTGTTTTCAAGGTAAGAAAATATACTAAAACGAGCATACCGATACCTATTATTGGGAAAAAGACTTTAATACCTTTCAATCAATAAACCCTCTATTCAATAATTTTTGAGATCTTGTAGTTGAATAAATAGACGTGCGAGGAAAAATAATATTTCATATCCTACCATTTAAAATACAGGTATAAATCAAATAGTGTGAATAATTACAGTTTTTTCTAAAATCCCCTCATGGCCACATTCAGCTGTGGTCGCGTTCAACGGTGCTTCCTGTTTAACTATTAGCTAATTAAAAATTTTAACACTAGTAATATTTCGTCAACATCAATCGAAAAACTGTGACTCAATCACCATTATATGAAGGGAGCTGAAACATTTCCTCTACAACAAATTCTACACTCGCAAGAAAAAACTGTTCGGCTCTCGACGAAATAAAGAACCTATTTTTAAAATCTACCAAGCACTTTCCATTGGACACCTAACAACCAGTTGTGAATCTAAATAGAAAACCGGATAAACACATTCAATCTCCGATTAGAATAAAATCACAAATAATGAAAATTTCATTTTAAAATGTTCATTCTCTCATGTATAAATATTCCGTTCGTATGGGTAACCTACTTTTTTGTTTAGCCATCACTTGCACCAAGTTGTTATCTAAAAGTTATTATCTAATTGCAGTCGCAGTATTTTTTAACCTGAACAAATCGAAAGAAAGCTCACCGGGACGGAGCGCGTAGTATGGGAAGCTATCAAAAATTCGACCTAGATCCACTCTATTTAGGCGAAGAAGAATCCAATAAAACTTTCTTAGTCAACAATCAAATTATTGTAGATATCGACAAGCAATTTTTAAAACTACCTGACGGTCAAAAACGCACATTCAGAAAAAAAACTGCAGGCGTACTTTTGGCTTTTCTGGAACAGCCTAATACCCCCATTGCAAGCCACCACTTTTTAGAGAAGGTTTGGAGTGGTAGAATTGTGTCCGAGAATGTGCTGAAAGGGAGCATTTATGAACTGAGAAAGCTACTCAAAGATGAACAAAAATCAATGATAGTGACGATTCCTAAATACGGCTACTTATTAACCGCTCAAGTATCTTGCCCGGTTAACGTCATTAAATCTGAAACTAAAAAGACCATCGTTTCTAGAACTTTAACTAAACGCACAATAATCATATTAGTGAGTCTAATACTAGTCTCCACAATCGCCTTCACATTAATGTAATCGTATCATCTAAATTACGCGACTGAAACTTAATCCCGCTTCAACAAATTGTTGGAATCAATCAATAACATTTTCGCGACAACCATTAAAAGCACTCTGTTTCTCTTCATCTTAAGAGCTTAGTTTAACAGTTCACCTGTAGATTAATTAGAGAATTCCCAAGCCAACTTCCTTGAATAAAAATCTCTATTACTAATACTTCAGACTAATTTAAGGACTTCTTAAGAAGTTCTTAATAATTTCACCAGTAATTCAATAAAAAAACAAATTCCTCATTCAACCTTAAACTTTTTTCACTTCGAATTTGAGAATTAAACATTGCGAACCGCATTAAAGTATTGACGCTGTGTTTTGTCACAGCACCAACTACACAGAACAAAATTAACGTAGAAACTTCACGTTCAATACTTTAAATAGAGGAAATTTACCATGTCTAAAATAGCAACACTTAGCGCCATACTCACTGGTGGCTTATTAATGGCAGCAACCAGCGCACAGGCTGAAACTTGGGCGACATCGATTTTTGATAAAACCGGCTCAATGCAATCATTAAGAAGTAATGGTGAGTCTCGCTGTGAGTTCGGAAAGCGGAAGTTGATAGACAACTTGAAAATTGCATTAGGAAAAGCTGACTATATCAACGTGAAAACATTCGCCGGTCCAAACGCTTTAACTTCGTTAACTAGCGGCTTCAAAAATATCCAAGGTTATACTCCCACCAATACGCAAGGACAGAACTTCCTTAACCAAATTGAGAGCCAACTCGCTCAAGTCAGTTGCACAGGTAGCACTGCGCTAGGAGATGCTATCTGCTTGAGTGCTGACGAATTACGTAACAACGCTTCGGCCGGTTCAAAACTTAGAATGCTCACAATAACCGATGCTGGAGAAAACTCTTCAGTGACCTGCGGCGGCCCTATCCCAGGTTATATTTCCACTCATATTGTGCCAAAAATATTTGCCAGCCCAATGATCCAGTACAACACCGCTATTTTATACAACGGTGGTAATGTTAATCGAGCTTATGCAACACAGCGCATCGCAGATCTTGAAGGTTTAGATCCGTTAAAAATGGTTTCTGGTCGTTCTCAGGCCGCCAACGCGCGTGATCAAGAAGTCTCTCAACTGCTGTCACTTTCTGCTATGTCCGGCGGAAAATCAATCGTAATTTCCGACACCCGAAATTGCGACACAGGATGTAATCCTGGTGACGATGACGATTGGGGCGGTGAATGGTAAATAGCCTGTGAGGGTATGGGAAACCATACCTTTTTAAATCGATTTTAATGAGGGACTTAAATATGTTTTCAATAAAAAAATACCTGCTGATATTGCTGGGTATGACTTTTTCGTTACATAGCATTGCAAATATCCAACCAAAACTAATTAGTACCAACACGCTATCATCGGCACCAGGATACGAATTAAGAGAAATCACTTTTACCGACGCCAATGGCGAGACCAGGGTACAAGAACTTTATTATATCCATAGCCGAGAAGGCGCAAAAAATGCTCATCTTTTTGGCGGACTACCCATTGAAGAAAAGGAAGAGCTGGAAAATGAAATGGACAGCTGGGGCGGAGACTGGGATGCCAATCAACCTTTGGCGCGAAACAATGCGCAAGACCCAGAACAATTAAATCCGCATACCTGGATTATCGATCGACGTGGCGTGATGATCAGTAGTGACGCAGAAGCAGAAGCCTACGCAAACGAATATAACTTGCAACAGGTTATAGAGGAAGAAATCCAATTTCCCGAAGGCGACAACGAGGCGGCTAACACTCTTAACTCAGCCCGCACATCGACTTCAAAACGTCAAATCAAAGGATGGTTTAGTGGCTGGTTTAAAAAGTGCCGCGGCTGGCGAAACAAATCCAAACACTTTGGCAAATCGATTGATAAGAACTTTTCTCACGATAAACGATTCGGAAAAGATAATGCTTACATTGACTTCAAAGGCGATCTAAAAGTCAAAGCTGACCTTAATCTGGATCTTAACTATCGATACAAGCGTCGGTTCTGTATTCCTTATAAATTCAGAGTAAGAAACATTGTCGCAAAATCAAACTACGACGCCTCTGGAAAATTCAGCCTCACCGGTAAAGCGCAACATGATTTTGGTGATTTTAAATGGGAGATAGCAAAGCCTAAAGTAATGGACAGTTGGTTTATGATTGGCCCAATTCCTGTACGTGTCGCGATGAAACTACCAATAGAAGTTGGCACCGGAAACATTCAGGTAGAAGCGACCGGACAAGTTGCTTTAGTAAAACCCGTTCACTTTAAGGGTAATTTCCATTACACCTGTACCACTTCCGCTTGTACTAAAAACTCCGCTCAACACCAAAACCTGAGTGGTAGCCTACAAAATTCTTTGGGTGCATCAATTAGTGCAAGTGCAAGGATTAAACCTTATCTACACATTGCGGCGCGTCCTTTTGTTTACGGTGAATGGTTTTTATACGCGCAGGTCGGTGTAAAACCATCTTTTCCAATCGAACTATACGGCTACTGGGGAAATTTATGTGGTGACGGAAACAATGACGGACACCGAGAAACAGTCGGTGCAGCTTTATCAACCATAGAGTTTGAGGCTGGGATAACAGGCGAAGCCAAAGTTTTCGGCGCTTATATTCTTAGACCAAAATATTGGAAAATCTGGGACACTTCCCTATTTTTCTTTGACTTCTTATCACCAGGCAGTAGCGCATTTAGCCCAATTTTGCGGCCACAAACTCAGGCAAGTTCACTTGCGGTTTCGTTACCTGTCAGCATCCGGTCATGTGTAAGTCGCTTTGCTAATAAATTCCCTGTTGACTACCAAATCAATTGGGGCGACGGTCAAATTAGTTATCTGAATAACGTCAAGTCTTCTTCAACCATGAACCACACCTATCAAAGTTCAGGCACTTACCCTGTTACTGTGAGTTATAAAAATGGTATCAGTACCACCGTGAATGTTACTGTTGACAATGACGACTGGGGCGGAGATTGGTAGTTATCTTCTGACCCCAAACTGGTTCGATAGAATTAGCTTTTATCGAGCCAGTGGCTATTAATTGAATTAAATTACTCAGCCCCCCTTTCGCCATACACCACCTAAATCATTTTCGCTGATATTCATTTGTTGCCTTAAAGTCTATACTTATTCTCGAAAAATACGAGGAACTTAATATGAGCGAAACAAAGTCAATTACCAGTCTAGAATCACTTGAACTCCAAACCCGAGGCGATGGTGGTAAATTTGAGTTTGGGTATGCCCGACTCGGCGCCGAAATCGGTCTTAAAAAGTTAGGTTGTGGATTATTTGTACTGCCACCGGGAAAATGCACTTTTCCTTATCATGCACACTCCACCATTGAAGAAATGCATATTATCCTGGAAGGCGAAGGAACCATACGCCACAACGACAAAGAATACTCAGTGAAGGCCGGAGATGTTGTTGCTTCCAATGTAGGCGATGCTCATCAACTGACTAATACATCCGATAAAGATCTTCGATATCTAGTGGTTTCGAATAATGAAAATATTGATGTTGTTCACTATCCAGACTCAGATAAAATTCTCGCCATGTCTGATATTCTAGGCAATCCTCTGGTGCATATCACTCATCGCAATGCAGGCACCGATTACTATGATGGAGAAAGTGAATAGAACGAGGGGCCGCGGGCCCTTCTCAGCGTCATAATAAAAAGTAAGTTATTTCAATCTGGGTGCGGCTTAACGAATAATTTATTCAGAAAGCACTCTTTTCTGATAATTTCCCTCGTCTCCTACCAAAAACGTTTTATCCTCGTGATTAAAAATAATTAAACTCGGTTGGCTTTCAAAAGTTCTTCGAAACAATCCATTCCCCAGGTATATTAAAGGCTGCCAGTCTTCATCCCCTTCATTAATATAAAGTCTTCCCCTCTGCCAACGCAGTTGTATCAAATTAAACGATGGTCGAAAAAAACGCTGGGTAACAGACTGATAAGCGCCTTCAAATTTTCGTGGAAGTTGACTCTTTACTTCTCGCATAACCTGAGCTTTGGGAAGCTCCTGGATTAAAAAATTTTCAATCACTCTTTTCATCGCTCGCTTTGCGCGATTATTAAAAGTATTGATCACAAAAAAATATCCCAGCTTTGCATCTTTTTGATAACCGAAATGAGAAAGGTATCCATCGGCATCACCGCCATGGCCGTAAAACCGATAACCGTTACGATACCATTGATATAAACCAGGTCCATAACCATAGCTAAGCCCATTTTGCGCGGCAAGAGAAGCTTCAGGGTTCTCCTGACGATGTAGCATCTTTGCGGTAATAATTTCAGAGTCCCGCGCTAAATAGAGTTGTAATAACTTGCCCATATCGCGAGGTCGAAGGTTAATTGCGCCTAACGACGGGTAAATCATATTCCAATAAGGGATCAGTTCAGTACCATCGCTCTGATAGCCAGGCACAAGCTGACTCTTAACATTTTTTGATCGAATCAGCGTTGCCGTTGACATTTCAAGCGGTTTAAAAACTAACTGAGTTACAACAGTATTGATATCAGCCCCCATAGCAACTTCTAATACTCTTCCTGCTAAACCATAGCCAGTATTGCTATACGAGTTAAAAGTTCCCGGTTGCCACAGAGTTTTTCTTACAGACTCAAACCTCCTCAGGCCTTGCTCTAATGTGACGACATCGTTCGAATCAAACTCCTGTTTACTCATATCCGTTAAACCGGCAGAGTGTTCTAGCAGTTGCGCAATTGTAATTGGATGATCTTTTTCAAACTTATTTTTTAATGTTGTCTTTTTTAGATATTTAAATATGTTCTCATCTAATTTCAACTTTCCCTGAGATTCTGCGACTAGCGCAGAAAGCGCAACAAAAGTTTTAGTGATGGAACCGATTCTGAAGTAAGCATTTTGTGAAACCGGCTCACTCGAACCTGATTCAGCGACGCCTCGAACTTGATCGAATATAACCTTTTGAGGATCAGAAATAACTAACGCATATGCAGGAATGTTATGTTGTTTCTGAATTTGATCGAGTCGCTCGACCATATCAACAAAGCGGTCAGCCCTGTTCTCAATCGCGAGAATGGGCATTGTTTTTAAAACAAGCCAGCAACCAATCAAGGAGAACAAAAAATGTCGTTTGCGAAGCATAAAGAAATCTTTGCGGGTTAGCGTGTCAAATTTTAACCTGAGTTTGGAAGTAAAAACCCCCCTCCTTACAACTATTATCATTGTGGCAGAAAAGTGGGACTTTTAATATATTCGAATATTTTTTAAATAAAAATTTAACTAAACCTCCAACACAAACTTCCAATATAGTTAGATTAGTTAATCGTATAAACTGAAACAGCAAATCGCCTACAATAAATGGTTAAAGAACTTTTTCGTCACTAATATCACGCACTACATTTTCTTTTCTATTTCGCGCAAGCAATAATATCCACTTCAACAAACCAGTCCGGCGAAACCAAACCGGAGATAAAAAGCGTGGTGTTCGCCGGCCGAACACCGCCCAATATTTCTTTACGAACTTCAATTAATGCAGGCATATCCTCACGCCGTGTGAGGTAAAAAGTTGTTTTTACAATGTCACTCAGTTTCATATCCGCTTTCTTTAAAATGGCTTCAACATTGTGCAGAGCTTGCCGACATTGGCCTGCAAAGTCTGAAGGCAGCTCCCCTTCGGGAGAAACACCCACCTGACCAGAAATGTTGAGAATTCGAGCCTGAGCCCGTGTCTCAACGCCAAAAGCATAGATATCTTCATACGGAGGCATTACCGGGTATGGGTCGTGGCGAATTGAAATAGTCATGTAGACACCTCGGGTAAAGGTTAGTGGGAACGACCAGGCTGTCAGTAAACTCAATCCTACTGAGCGACACCGATAAAATAAAACTAATTTATCGCAACTACTTATGAGTTTTTCTCATAGCCAGACAACATTTAGCCATGCAAAACTGATGTAACTATATGATTTTAAATGACTATTACTTTAAACTAGATAAGAATTGCAATAAGACTTACAAAAAAGTCATAATTAGCCATGAGTAAAATTAGACATCTTCGCGCTTTGCAAGCTTTTGATTCGGCCGCTACACATCGAAGTTTAAGTCGCGCCGCGGAGGAATTGTCCGTTACCCAGGGCGCGGTCAGCAGACAAATAAAGCAACTCGAAGAATATCTTGGTGTTAAATTATTTAAACGGACTTCTACCGGCGTTGAGAAAACGCTTGCCGGCGATAAACTGCATTTAATGACCGGGCAAGCCTTCACTCTGTTAGAGAAAGGTCTGATCGAATTTGTCCAGCCGAAAACTAACAAGTCCCTCACAATTTCACTCACCTCCAGCCTGGCAACAAAATGGCTTGTTCCAAGGCTATCGAGTTTTCGAGCCCAAAACCCTCAAGTAGAAATTTTTCTCGATACGAGTGATGAACTTATCGATTTTGATATCAGCGAAGTCGACGCAGCCCTTCGCTTCGCCATCCCCGAAAACAACGGACTCTTCTGGGAACAGCTCACCGCTGAATCCCTCATTGTTGTCGCCTCCCCTAATTTGGTAACGGATAAAACTCTCCCGTTAACACCTAAAGAAATATGCCAGCTGCCAATCTTAGTAGACGACTTTGATGACAGGTGGCTGGATTGGTTAGCAATAGTTGGACATGATGTTTCAGGTAACTATCTAAAACCAGACATGCGATTTAAAGATTCTACAGTGATGATTTCAGCGGTGATAAATGGACAAGGAATCGCGCTTGCACGTGAATTATTAGTCGCCGATGATCTTGCCGAAGGACTTTTAGTTAGACTCGATGATGTGCAAGTGCCACTTGATCGTTCTCTCAACTTTGTTTGCCGACAACGTGACAAAGCTAGTCCCAACTTAGTCAAGTTACGCAAGTGGCTAATGGCAATCCAATAAGCTCACTAATACTGCACTGCTCGTGAATAACAAATTTCACCTGATTTTTTTTACTTTCAGTGCAATAATGAACTTACTATCCTGAAAAAATAACGATAACAATAAAAACTGGAGGTGAACTGATGAAATATTCTTCTCTGTTATTCTTTGGCCTGTTATTTGTTCTCAGTTGTGGTGGAGGCGGCTCTAGCACACCACCGCAAGGCACAGATGAACCTCCACCACTAGTTCTCGCTAATGTCCCCAATTATGTGCTAATTGATACCGATACTTTGCTCAACACAATCACAACTCGATTAACCCCTTTGACTATTACAGAGTTTTTTGAAGAGTCCTACAAAGTTCTGGTTGAACGCGACCATCAAAGCATTATCGCTGATGGAAGACTAGGTGAGTTTCAAATCGAGGCCCTTGAATTAAATAATATTGCTGATGACTTTGATATTCAAACAGTGGCTATAAAGGAAAGAATTCTCAACTTACTTCTCGCATATGATCGTTCACTTCTTTCTGATCCTGACAAACTTTCCTTCGACGTTTATAAAGCTTTCTTAGAGTTTGAGTTAGAGGAAGCGACCTATAGAAATTTTGGATACCCTGCTACTTATGGTTTCTTTGGTTGGCCAGGAAGCACAGAGTCATTTTTTACCGAAGTGATGCCAATTGCAAATAAGAGCGATGCTGAAAATTACCTGGCGCTCTTGAATCAAATTGGCCGGCGGTTTAAACAAATAGAAACATTGCTTGATACCAGGCAAGCAGCCGGCGTTGTTGAACCCTCCATCACTTTAAACTTCTCCAAAAGCCAGGTAGATGCTATGGCACAGAGCGCGGCAACAGCAACTTCCTACTACCAAACTTTTAATGAAAAAGTCGCGCAACTTAATGATGTTAGTAGCAGCGAGAGAAGCACAATGCTTGCCCTTCTGTTGGCAACAGTAGAGCAACGCGTACTTCCGGCATATCAGTCGCTATCTAATAAAATGGGGGCAGTACTTTCACAAGCACCGAGCAATATTGGTTTTGGTCAGTTCGAAGGTGGTGAAGACTTTTACAATTATCGATTACGCTATTTCACATCTTCAAATCTTACCGCCGATCAAATTCACCAACTTGGCCTTGACGAATTAGCGCGAATTCAAGCTGAAATGCGCGTCTTATTCGATCAACTCGGCTATCCTCAAAATGAAACTTTAGCTCAGCTTTTCGCTCGCGTTGATGCCGGCGCTGGAATCATCGCAGGCAATCAGGCAGTTGAGGTTTATGAACAGATTATCGCCGAAGCATACGCCGAGTTACCCAATATTTTTGAGCAGTTGCCACAACAAGAAGTCGTGGTAATTGGCGGAGAGAGCGGTGGATATTACATTGCGGGCGCCGATGATGGCAGTCGCCCTGGTGCATTTTACGCTTATACCGCGGGAGATATTCCTTATACAACGATGCCAACACTAGCCTACCACGAAGCGGTGCCGGGACATCACTTGCAAATTGCATTGGCTCAAGAACTAAATCTACCAACATTTCGCCGCAAAGAAAATTTCACCTCATTCGTTGAGGGCTGGGGATTATACGCAGAGCGTCTTGCCAAAGATCTCGGCTGGTACGAAAACGAAATCTATGCTGATTTGGGAAGATTACAATTTGAGGCAATGCGGGCATCTCGATTAGTACTTGATACTGGCATTCACAGTAAAGGTTGGAGCTACGCTCAGGCAGAAGCTTTCTCATTAGAAAAAGTAGGCATTCCGGGCTCAATTGCCCGCTATAGCGTATGGCCAGGTCAAGCAACAGCCTATACTACCGGTATGTTAAAAATTCTTGAATTACGCGAACTCGCCGAAACTCAACTTGGTAACCTATACGATATCAAGGAATTTCACAGCAAAGTAATCGGCAGCGGGTCAATGCCACTGAATCTATTAGAAGAAGTGATTAATAATTACATTGCCGAGAAACTCGCACCCGCTGGTAACTAAATAATTAAGCCAGATAACAAGGTCATACGCTCAAGAGTTTGACCTTTTAAAAATTATAATCAACAGAACTTCAGGATATTTTTCTGCAGAGCCTGATGATTTCACTGGCCTGTTTTTTTGATAATCCTGTTTCGCAAAACGCCTGCTCGGTGATCGCTTCACTTTTTTGCGAAAGTTCGCGACCTGCTTTAGTCAAAACGATATTTTTCTGACGTTCATTGTCAGCCAAATACTGACGTTGAATCAGTTGCTTTTGCTCCAATCGCTTTAACAGAGGTGTCATGGTTGCTTTGCTCAATCCAGCTCTCTCCGCCAGTCGACTGATGGATATGTTGTCTTCTTCCCACAAGGCCATCAACACAATGAATTGAGTATAAGTCAAACCTAGTGGCTCAAGAATAGGACGATAAATACTGGTCAACCGGTTCGACGCGGAATACAACGCAAAACACAATTGACTATCTAATTGAGCTGCTGCCAATCGATTGCCTCCTTTTAAAACAAACATAGATTTTGCCTATGAATGATTAAATATGCAATATTTAGTTGAAATATAGTTAGTACACGAATAGTATTTACACATACTACACCATAGCTGGAGAATTAACATGTATCGAAAAATTTTATGCCTGGGAGCTGTTTTACTGTTTAATGGAATTCTCGAAGCGCGTGCTGATAGCTCAGCAGTCGATACAGTCAACGCTTTTGAAAAGTTATTTGGTGTAACGGAAGGAAAGCGGCGCAATCATACGAAAGGATTCTGCTTCGAAGCAGTGCTAACGCCTGAAGATAAAGCAATTAAACGGTATTCAAATAGCGCACTATTTTTGAACGAATCAAAAGTAATCGGTCGACTGTCTCACAAAGGCGGTAACAACTCTGCTCGCGATGACAAACCGGCAGAATATGGTATGGGACTATCAATCTCGACGACTTCTGGCGAAGTGCACAATATGTCAATGAACACCTTGGACTTTTTCCCAGTATCAACCCCTGAGGCTTTCGCAGAATTGATGTACGCGAAAACTCAAGGCCCCGCAGCAGTAAAAGCATTCAAAATGAAAAACACCGATCTTCAACGCTTTAAAAAACACATGTCAAAAAAAGCACAAGTTTTAACGCCCTATGAAAACTCAACCTATAACAGTCTGAATAGTTTTTTTCTGGTAAACGCGAAAAGCGAGAAAACAGCGGTCAGGTGGTCTTTTGTACCTGCAGAACCACTCTCTTTTGTCGTTGATAAAAAACCTGATTTCTTTTTTGACAATATGCAGCAAAACCTGAAAAATCATTCAATTAGTTGGAACATGATTGTTACCATTGCAAACGAAAATGACGTTATCAACAATGCCGCTATTCAGTGGAGTGGAGATCACAAACAAATACTAGCAGCAAAACTGAAAGTGCTATCGATCAGCTCAGAGCGTGAAGGAAAATGCGACGCTATCAATTATGATCCCCTGGTGTTGTCCAAAGGGTTCGAAGCTTCAGCTGACCCACTATTACAAGCACGGCGTAACGCCTATGCCATATCCTTTGGAAGAAGAAGCGCAGAAAAATCAAAGCGAGGAAAATAATCAGGAAAACAAAGTAATAATATATATTTAAGAAAAATCTATAACCGTTTAATTTTCTACTAAATGCCTAGCCGCGTTAGCTCCCTTTCGTCAAAGGGGAGCCGCTAAAAATATTTGATCACTCCAGCCCAGCTCAGGATTGAAACGACCGTTCCGACCGCTCCAATAACCATCCTGGCAAAATGAACAGAATGTATCCCTGGTTGAATGACATTGACAGAGGGGTCGCCAGGTTTGTAGAACACCCAAAATGGTTGCATCGCTTTTACCAACTTTAGTTTTTCTTCGGCCTCTGATTTCTTAGTATAACTAGCGCTAAAATCATATTCAGTTCCCGAATAGTCCTGCTCTCCGACTCGAAACTGACAATGTATTTTCGGTGCATACCGTTTACTTCCGTTTGAGGTATGCCAAGTGAGTGAAGAACTAATTAATCTGGCTTCAGCCTTAGGCCATGTAGGACTATCTTTAGCCTCTTTGAGAGTAATCACTCCGGTAGCGAAAATAAAAAAACCAAGGATCGTTGCCATACACCAGGCTACCGAATCCAACCATTCGTATTCCGTAAAAAATGCAAGGGGAGCAACTAACATAAATATCAACAAAAATGATATTGAATAAACACTTCTACCGGTTACTATTTTCACAAAACTACTGGACATTTTCCTAATCCTCTAGTTATTAGCCAGCTTTTCTCTAAAATAGCGAATAACGTTATAGTCTCTTCGATTGACAGTCAATGTCGTCATTGGAGAACTTATTCATTGTAAATTCTTATAGTAACTAAACAGGAAATACTATTAACAATATAATTTAGTATGCAATGACTAGTTAATAGGCATTGATAGTATACTTACGTAACAATATGTGAATCACTATTCACATATTGTTCAGGTTTTGCTATATTGACGCTGCCGTAATCTGAGTAAGGTGATAAAATTTGACGGGGATTAAGAGCCAACAATCTCGTAGCCAAAAGACATTATCAAAATTGATAGATGCGTTTTATCAATTGCTACAAGATAAGTATTTTGAACAAATATCGATCAAAGAGATCACTTCGCTCGCTAATGTTGCTGTCGGTACCTTTTATCGACGAATTGAAAACAAAGAAGCCCTTCTACCCGCAGTTTACGAAAAATATCATGAAGACATGGCACAGTGGACAAACCGACATTTTTCTCCAACCTATTGGAGGGGAAAATCGGTCAAGGAATTATCGTTTAGTTTAGTGGCAGATATTTATCACTACTTTAAGTCGCGCCGCGGCATAATTAGGACATTGCACCTCTATTCTCGACTTAATCCAAATATTGTGTCTGCTCAACAAACTCAAGAACGCTTGGATCAATACAAAAACATAGAGCAGGTAATTGCTAATCTACTGGAGTACTCAGGCCATAAGCACCCTGAAAAAAAGGCGAA
Organism: Aliikangiella coralliicola; assembly: GCF_007004725.1. GTDB lineage: Bacteria > Pseudomonadota > Gammaproteobacteria > Enterobacterales > Kangiellaceae > Aliikangiella > Aliikangiella coralliicola. Next base: position 285,228 of record NZ_ML660165.1, read on the forward strand.
TATGGTTAGTTTTTTAATTTTATCATGCATCATCGAACGTGTGCTCTATCCAGATATTACACCATCGTTAGGTTTATCTATGTCAGATAAACAGTTCACATCAGAATTATCAAATGTTGTATTTACGTATATCAATTAGTACCAAATTAAACATAAATAAACCTCTATCAATGCCGACCTAGTAAGGAAATTAAAATAATGTCTATTGCGAAAAATGTAGCGCTATCGATGATCATGTTTTCAAGTTTAATGTTTTCCCACCAAACGCTTTCAAAGTCAGAGTTATCAAGCCCAATACTTTCAGAGTCGAATCCTTCAAATTCAGAATTGGATCAATGTAACGATATAGAAAATGAAGTTCGCGTCAGCAATATTTGCACAAAAATAGAAACCTACAAAAGCAAAAAAATAACTCAATCACCTATCCTCGTGATCACGCTACATGGCGATGCGCCGTTTGGAAAGCCTTCATATCAATATCGATTCGCACAAAAAATTGCAAAGAACAGCGAGAATGTAATTAGTGTGGGAATGTTAAGACCAGGGTACACTGACGACTTTAACCGAACATCTGATGGTAAAAGAGGTCAAAGTGTCGGCGACAACTACGATGATAAAAGTGTGCAGCAGGTTGCTGACGCAATTGCGAGTTTAAAAGCTCGATATGAATCTGATAAAGTTTTCCTCATCGGTCATTCTGGTGGTGCTGCCATCGCTGCAAAACTAATCGCACTCAACCCACTATTGGTAAACCATGCATTTATCGTATCTTGTCCCTGTGACATCAAAGCGTGGCGAGCTGATATGTATGCAAAAAGCCAATACGATGGATTTAAAGGAGACCTGAAAATTTCTTCCCCAACCGATTTAGTCAGTAAAATTTCCAACGATTCTCAAATTTCGATTTATGTCGGCGACAAAGATGAAATCACGAAGCCCTATCTCTCCAAAAAGTATATGGCAGAATTAAAAAAATTTAATAAGAAAGCGATGCTAAAAGTTATCAAAGGAAATCACGAAATTCTTCAACACAGGCAAGTCATCGAATCAGTAATCAGTGCGACATTAAATTCAAGCCAAGAAAATGACTCAAAAACCTTATCCCCGAATAACTAATGATGGTGTTTTTGCTAAATAACGATACGTAGAAATGACATAATTTTTGAGACATTGGTGTGTGAGGAAGAGCAGTTAGCAATGAATACTTCTCCCTGTTTAAATAGTTTATTTTTCGCATTTTGAGATTGACTAGAAAATTAATCATGCGGCATTTATAGTATTACTGCAAACTAACTGATTTGGCATTTCACCTTTAAAAGGAAACCAATTAACAATGTCCACATTCAAACTCACTTATTTTGATATTGACGGCGGCCGTGCAGAACCCGCACGACTGGCAATGCATATCGGCGGCATCGATTTTGAAGACTATCGTTTTACTTTCGACCGATTTAATGAAGTTGTATCCACGACGCCGTTAAAGCAAGTACCCACTTTCGCCATAGATGGTAAGCAAATCACCCAGTGTAATGCCATTCTACGTTACCTGGGGAAAAAGGCAGATCTCTATCCCGCAGATGATATGCAAGCTCTATTGTGCGACGAAGTTCTAGAAGCAATGGAAGATATGACCCACAAACTGGTCGCCACTTTCGGCCTCGAGGAAGATGCATTAAAAAATGCTCGGGAAGCATTGGTAGAGGGGGCAATTAGCCATTACCTGAAGTGGGCGCAATCAAAACTAGAAGAACAAGGCGGCGAATATTTTATCGAAAACAAATTGACTGTCGCCGACTTAAAAGTATTCGTCTGGATCAGAGGTTTAAACTCAGGCCATCTCGATCATATACCGACGACACTGGTAGAAGAAGTCGCACCATTATTAAATGCTCACTGTGAAAGAGTCGCCGCGACACCTAAAATTGCTGATTATTATTCGTCGAGAGGATTATAGTCGAGAGGACCATAAAATTTAGGTGCCATTCGTTAGCTTTGCTGAAAACTCAACCAATGGCACTAACTTGTGTTAAAACATTGCCTAAAATCCCGGGAAAAATCGGCAAAAGTATTGCGGTAATACTTGACCAGTGCTTTTTTAAAATAGTACCGGGAGTCTCTGCGCCGTTAGCAGGCGCACTATCAGATTTATCCTTCGGCAAAACCTTGAACCGCCCCTGCAACCAAAGATAAGAAGAGAAATAACTGGCAGCCAGCAAAGTACTCGCAATAATACCAATAACCAAACTGAAAGACGGTGCTACATCAAACAAAACGTCTCGAATGTCCTTAACAAATAGCGTTGCAGAAAACCGATACATTTCTTCTGCTTGAGACACCCAAATCACAAATAACACCGCCCCGTTATACATCAGGTAAGTCATGAAGCGCATTTTTTCGTTAATATCACTGGTATTTTTAGCCGGCACTAATAGCAAACAGTTTGTAGCCAACAACGAAACCATAGCAATAATTCCTAGTGCCATATTGTATGAGGTTAAACGCACTAAGCCACTCGATACCTGGTAAATATTTTTAAGTATATGCTCCACCGGCATTAGCGGCTTTTCTGCAATCGCTATGGTATAAAAAAGAATTGAACTACAGGAAATTAAAATAGCAAAGAAAATGCCTCGCACAATGTAGCGCTCTGTAGTTGATAATTCCTTTGTTATTCTGACAATAATATAACCACAAAAAATAATCGTGATGAAAACCACCAGCCACATAAAATAACTGAGAGAAAACCATTTCAGTGCGGCTTTGACAATGTGATGAGTGCTTTGCAGTGAAACGTTGGGATAGCCTTCTAATGTCACCAGGTTAACAACTGGCCATACCGCATTTTCAAACTGCGTTAATCCATCCATCGCAGCCAGTATCAGTAATACACCGAAAACAGACAATAAAGGATAAAGACACCCTCTATATTGATACATTTTAACCTCGAAATTTATGTCGAATATATAGGTTATTTTTAAGATAAAAACTGGTTGTTTTAAACCGCATCAAATATCACCCTTATGTCAGCATCTGGGAGCTTGCGAATTAACTGGCTCTGGCTCACTTTGTTCTGGTTTAATCAGGTCTGTTGTTGAAGATTCTACCAGTTCTCTTTGTGAGCTGGATTCTGCCGGATAAACAATGATTGGTTCGGACTTAAGTTCAATGGTAATCCCATCAATTTCAATCGCCGCGGGGATCCACGCATAATTTTTTGCTAACCACAAAGTGCCGCCACCAACATCAGCTTTGCTAACAACTTTCAGTGTGTCTAGTTCCTTGAATTCAGTTTCATACTTCATCATTTTTTCAAAGTGAGCCTGTTGAGGATTGACTCGACCTTTTTCAATCACTTGATAATCGTGGGTAAACCCGACAGTTTGCGAACTTGCCAACTTCATCAGGTAAACTTGTGCTGAAAGTGGATCCCACAAAGTCGAATCGACATCATTTAACACACTTACTCGATCGAGCCCCCGAGTTGTGGTAATTGTTTTATTGTTCCAATCAAAAATAGTTTTAACATTATTTTTACTTTCTTTTGAATCAGTATGTAAATACTCAAGAGGAACAATCGAATCGCCTTCAATTTTTAACACACTACAATCATAAGTTTTATGCACCGAGAAAAAAAGAAGTGAGCCTTTTGCCTTTAACGAATATTTGATGTAATTATTACTTCTAACAAATTCGATTCTGGCTTCGCCATTTAAGACAGCATACTCACTGCCCTCATAGACACTTGTGAAGGATAATGGAAAAGAAGTTGCAGTCGACGCACTGACCGCTAACAAAACAGGAATATTAAGAAGACTTTCAACCATATCAATTTGAGATAATCCTTTTCTACATCATTTAAGTCACCAGACAAACTTAAATATAAAAGTCTTTTATTTCCCTCCTTGTCACTATTGTACTTTTAATCATAGCATGCAAGATATCACGACAATAACTAATTTGTTATCGGTTACCGAGATCTTGTTAATGGATTTTCTTACCCGTTAGTTCAAAGTTGCAAGATAATTCTTTCCCATACACAGGTTTTTATTCGCATTATTCGGAAAAGTAGCTGTTAGAATTTACTCTGAATATTGTAAAATGATAAAAAACAGATCGATAATTTATGGGACGCTAATAACAGTGGAGAACTTCTCATCCGGGCAAGCCTCCAGGCAAAAAGAGGGTCTTCAGTCTAACCTTCAGGGTCTTTTAAGAACGCTCTACAATAAACACTGGAAAGAATTGTGCCAGTATATCGCCGGTAAGTTTGGCACGCCTCCTGATCCGGAAGACGTGGTTCAATCAGCCTTTGAACGCTTCTCAAAGTTGGACCAGCCAGAAGCGGTAGAAAACCCTCGAGCATTTCTCTACAAAATGTCGCAAAACATTGTCATAGATTACCACAGAGCGGCAAAAACTCGTGAAAACCACGCCCAGCAAGTTATTTTCGAGAATAGCGAAAATAATCTGGACGACAACGATCCCTCAAACGTCTTAATAGTTAGAGAGAAACTAACTATTGTGACCAAGGTGATAGAACAACTTCCCAATACACAGCGTCAGCTAGTAATATTAAATCGATTTCATCAAATATCTTACGCCGAAATTTCACGGCGTACAGGCATGTCACAAACTGAAATCAAGCGCCAGGTCGCCAGTGCATTAGCTATGTGCAGCGAAGCTATTGAAAAACAGGAATCAGCTGGCAAGGGCTTTAAACAATGACAACAAATAATACCAACAAGACAGCCCAAATTCGGGAGCAAGCCAGCGACTGGTTCGTGCGGATGTCAGCTGACGATGTCGACAACAATGAGCGAAATCATTTTCAGCAATGGCTCGTCATTAACCCCGAGCATGAGCGTGCTTATCGCCGTATTGAGTCAGTCTCAAATGCAATTGCCGGAGATGACTTTGCTAATACCACTCTGGCCAGCACTAGTGTCGAACAAGCTTTCAAAGCGATACGTGACAATCAACCAACACAGCCGTTGAAGCGTGCCCGCTTTTGGCAACGAGCAGCAAATGATAGTCAGTTTTCTCCTGTCGCTTTAGTCGCCAGTATCCTGATAAGCGTTTCAATATTAGTACTCATGTACACTGCCGGTCCAACGACGCCAGATTCGTTACATTATCAAACTCAAGTTGCAGAGACTCGCGAGATTTCCCTTAAAGACGGTTCAATCATTTCTCTGGGCGCGGCATCCGGCATTACCGTTAGCCTGCGAGAGGAGATTCGTCAGGTGGTTTTAACCAAAGGAGAGGCATATTTTAACATTGCAAAAGACCAAAACAGGCCCTTTGATGTTACTGCAGGAAATACGGCAGTGCGTGTCTTAGGCACTCAGTTTAATGTGCGCCGCAATCTTAAAACAGTCAATATTGCAGTCGCAGAAGGACTCGTTCAGGTGACCCATCAGTCTAAAAATTCTTCCGAAACCAAAACGCAACTATCCCAGGGACAAGCTGTTACCAGCGATAGCAAGAATGGATTATCGGCAGTATCCCAGGTATCTGCGGAAAATATTGATAGCTGGAGAAATGGACGATTAGTATTTGAAGACGTTCCTCTTAGCCAAGTAGTAGAAGAAATTAAGCGCTACTATAAAGGAAACATAATGATTAGTTCTCCGGCTGTTGGCGAATTGCGCGTTACCGCCACATTTAAGGTTGATCAAATTGAGTCGATGCTTTTTAATATTGCCGCCGGGCTTTCAATCGAAATCGTTAAGTATAGTTCTGGTATCTTTTTATCCGAAAAAGTTAAGAAGCCAGACGTGAAAAATGAAAAGTCGACAACAAAAAATAATCACTCAGAAAGCGACTGAGGCTCATGTTCAATTAACAAAAAAACGATTAGAGGCCTCGGCTTTTGCAGTTCCAAAATTCAGGCCGTATTTATTTCTTACAACGCTCTGGCTGATTTTCAGTCTTTTTATCTCCAACACTGCAACGGCTAAATCACAAATACATACCATTCGCCTGAACGCACAACCTCTATCAAAAGCCCTGTTTGCGCTCTCAGAACAAACCGATATCGCGATTTTCGCATCCGCGGACTTATTGAAAGGGCTTCAATCAAGTGCTATTAACGGGAACATGACTGTAGAACAGGCACTTAAAAAATTACTCAGTGGATCGTCCCTGGTGTTTGAGAAAGTTCGCGATGGTTATGTAATAACCGCTGAGAAAAGCGAGACTTCAAAACCAGACATTGACACGTCAATTGCGACCAATAAACCTGATGTAAAAAAAATGACCATAATCGGTACTCGTCTGGCGAATCGCCAATCATTGTCAACAAAGCAAGATTCGACAAGAATTATGGATGCTTTGACAGCAGATGACATCGGCGAGCTGCCCGATATTAATGCCGCAGATTCCTTCAGACGAATTACCGGTTTGAACACATTAAACGACTCTGACGAAGGACAATTTGTTGTCGTACGTGGAATTTCTCCAGGGATGAACTTCGTCACGCTCGACGGCATGGCAATCGCAAGCGACCACAGCGACACCCGTGGTATAAACCTGGAAACCATGCCCGCTTCAGCGGTTGCCAGCCTGGAAGTTTATAAGAATGTCTCGCCTGATCTTGAAGCGAATAGCACAGGCGGCAACATGAACATGACGAGTTACAGCGCGTTCGAAAGAAAAGATGATTTTTTACAAATCGATTTTAACCTGGCGAAATATTCTCTGGATGATGTACCAGATAATGATGATGGATTGAGCGGCGATTTTAAAATCGACTACAGTACGACTCTCGGTGAAAATAATCAATATGGTTTGGTTTTAGCTGGAGTTTATAGCAAGAAAAAGCGAGACGAAAAAAAGTGGGATCCCCGTTTTCGTTATATCAAAAATACCGGCGGAGCAGATTCTGCTTTTCGACAACGATTTAACACAGCGCAATACACTAACACATGGAATCGGCAGGGCGGCACAATTAAGCTGGAATTTTCTCCTGGCTTTCACTTACACGCCTATTTGCAATCGTATTTTTATAAACTGACTGAAAAGGAAGACCGCGACATTTGGAACATTACTAATGAGGCAGGTGACAATGTAATATTTAATGCATCAGGCACCGCATCAACACCACGCGCCCGGGGAGAAGTAAACTACACTTTTCGCCCAACCTATCGACAACTTAGCGGCAATCACTTTCATTTCGATTTTGACTTTGATCGACAACACGAAATATCGTTCGATATTGCACAAAGTAAGGGTGGCTTCAAACGTCCACAGCATGAAGTGGTATGGAGAACCAACACTGATAACGAAGCGCTGGAAGCTTTGGCCTACACTTACCAGGAGAATAGTGACTTTCCAGATTGGTCTTTTTCCAACGCATCATTTGCAGAAAACACGGATAATTACTTTTTCGATGTATTCAAAGATAAATTCACACAAGTTGAAAACCGAGTCACCGACATTAAGGCCGATTATAATTTCAATGCCTCAAGCTTATCCAGCGGATTAGGCGTTAAAATAGGTGTAAGACATCGCCGCAATAAGCTTAAGAATAATAGTCAGCAAAGCAATGTTTTCTGGCAAGGAGCCGCTTCTCTTTCATTAACTGCTTTTTCGGAGTTGAACCATTTTACTCCACCGCATTTCGACAATATCATGCCTTTTCAAAATGAAGTTTCTTTTTTCTCATTTTATAACGCAACTCCAGATAGTTTCGGTACGATTGCCGAAGATGTCGCCTACTTCAATCAACGCGATGACTTCTATCATCGTGAAACCATATCCAGTGGTTATGGACTCACTCAATACAACGCTGACAATTGGCAAATAATCAGTGGCGTTCGTTACGAATCAACCGACAATTATAGCCAAGGTGTACTTAGAAACCTCGACTCGCTCACTGTCAGTTCAAATGACTATAAAAGTAGTTCGAGTGATTGGCTACCATCAATCAGCGCTCGCTATCATGTGAACGACTACCTGAGAATACAGGCGGCATGGGGGCGTTCACTAGGTAGGCCTGAGCTAAGCGATATTAATGCCATTGAATCAATTAAAACTGGCGAAAATGAACAGATAATCACCCGCAAAAACACGACATTAAAACCGAGCCTAAGCGACAACTACGACCTGTCATTCGAATACTACTTTGACGATGACAACTTATTTTCTGTCGCACTTTTTAAAAAGGACATCAAGCGCTTCCCGCTTTTTGAACAAACTCAAACAAGCAACCCGCAAACGAATGTCACGACTATTATTAATGAAACAACCAATCATGCCAGCGCTAATATCAAGGGAATAGAGGTCAGTTTGATAAAAAACAATTTTGACTTTTTGCCTTCCGCCTTCGACGGTCTCGGATTAGCGGGGAATGCTACCTGGACTAAAGCAAAACTAAATTATCTAGATCTCCAGGGAAATTGGTCAAGCATCAATCACCTCTCCCATCAGCCAGATTTTATGGCAAACCTGATTGTTTTTTATAACTTTTGGAATGAGCTAGCCGAACTTCGTTTAGGCTACAACTACACCGATCACTACTCTGATCAAGTGATAACTGACAAATCCTTAAGAGAAGAAGATATCTGGAAACCTTTTGAACAAATAGACACCCAACTTCGTGTTGATATCTCACAGCAACTGACGCTGAAATTTAAGGTTAGAAATTTAATGAATCGCACCCGAAAACGAGCTACCGGCTTGCATCAAGAGCTACTCGAACATGAGGTAATATTCGGCCGCTCCGTCTGGCTTGGATTAACCTACTCCTACTAAGCAGACTTAATCGAGATAGCTAACTTTTATTAAATATTCTTTCAAATGATAAAGCGTCATATGAAGCAAATAATTTATGCACAGCTTCCATGGTACGCGAATCGCATTATCAATCAGTTTTGCGACTAGACGACTTAATACTAACCTTGTAAGCCCCTTTATTATTTCGATAAAATCCTCTCACATCATTGAGGTAAACATAAAGTTTTCCGCTGACTTTTTTGTTTGGAAAAAGATTTTGTAAGCAAAGCGAAAACTCTCCCTTTCCGGCCTGTATCCATAATTTGCCCATATCAATTTTTTTTCCATCGACTTCGCCAATCAGACTAAACAGATTCGCGCCGGGCATGCGACTAAATCGCTTTGCAACTTTATGAAAAGTTGATTTCTCCGCCAGTGCTTTCGCATTCCACCCACTAAAGTCACATAGAATATCTTTGTCAAACAAATCACTTTCTATTTCAAGCGAAACATTGTAGGTAGTCTGATAGTCGAGCACATATCCAGTGTCAGTTTTCTTATTTTTTGCGTCAAATAAAATGTCACCGCCATTAATAATTCTTGTAAAATGTTCAGCCTTAAAGCCTTTGTTAAAACCATTCACAAAGTTATCAATATCGATCTGCCTTTTCGAAGGCTGCTGAGTAAATATTTGAATAATATTTTGCGGTCGATACTTTTCCAGTCTCGAATATCTGGCTTTATTATTGTTGACTTCAAGCGGATGATTGAGCATTCTTTGAATAGCTGTGTCATGAATTTCCAGTCCTGAATTTTGGTATTCAGGATCTGAAGTTAGATAGATTTCGCGCCTCCCCTTTCTGAAAAGCACACCATCTTTGATCACATAACCAAGGGTCTTCGACTCAATTAATTTATCTTGTGGGTAGCCCCGATAAAATGCCAGGAATGACTTATCAAATTTAAGGCCGAGCTGCAGCTCTTCAATTTCTTTAACCATCCAGCGTAAAGTAATATTGGCGAGGCCATCGTTCACATAGCCGCCACCGATATTCGAATGAACACCGGCAAACCAACGCTGTTTTAAATCTTGCTGAGAAGTTGCCGGTGCCTTCCAGATCGCCGGTAAAAAATCAGATCTTTTTTCGTCAATAGCCAGCGCGTGCCGAACGTGCCTGATACAATTTGCAGGCATATCTTCCAGATGAAACTTTCGATGAGAAACTTTTAACACTCGGCCTCCCAATGAAAGTACCGTATCCCATACACCTAAAAACGAGATTTCAACCTGGTTAAAATGATTAAGTTGTTGATTAAATTTGGCTAACTTCTGATTAATTAGCTGTTTGGCAACTTGAAATTCACTTGGGTCTCCCATGTGATCAACATAATGCCGGAGAAATTCAGGAATAAAAAAAGCATCGCTTTTAAGCGGAATTCCGTCCATCCATTCAATAAAATTTGATAAGGCCCTGGCTGTCGCGGCACCACGACTGAAACCACAAATATAAACCTGATCGCCAGGTTGGTAGTTATTAACCAGAAAAGTAATCGCGTCTTCAATATTGCTCTCAAACCCAGCTCCCCAGCCACCACCTAACACTTTATCGGAGTAATGCAATAACGCATTGTAAGGCCCGGGGAATTTCGACATGGACCCAACCCCAGTGTCGTAATAGACAATCTGTTCAATTCCGTCAACAGAGTCGTGGGGTAAAACAGCTCTGGCAAACTTGAGTACGTTTGAGGGCTTTATTACTTTGCTGCCGTCAGTTCGCTCGCTTTCTGCGTAAGTGTTGTTCCAGGTGCCATCAAGGCAAAGTACAATTCGCCGAATTGCCATGGCCGACATTCCTTCTTTTAAGTTGTTATTTTTATCGGTGCTTTTATTCGGGCGTGTTGCCCTATAATTTATTGACTAGCGCTCGGTTTACGAAACACCAAAGTCATGCGAGTTGACTCTCCGATCGCCTTCAGCTTTTCTTTCAGCTCAGGATTATCTCTACTCGTGGCAAAAGACGGAGACAGTCGCCAAACGACATCTTTTTCCGTTGGCTGATCGTTAGGATTAATATTGATATCACTGGAAGCGACATAATCAAATCCAGCTTTCTCCATTTGCGCAACAACAAAGGCTTTCTTCAAATACCCCTTGGCTCCACTAGCCCATTCATCGGAAGCATCGGGTGACGCCATATGCTGCACCACACCAACAATTCCGCCGGGTTTTAGCACACGATAAGCTTCGCTCAGAGCTGCAGTCAAATAGCCGCCGTCGTGCTCAAATCTGGCCAGGTTGTGCAACGCGCGAATAAAAAGCACCGCGTCGGCACTGCCATTCATGGAATCGGGCATTGAGCTAAATTGAAACGCACTGATGCTTGCGCTTGCTTCATCGCGCCAACCTTCAGCTTCAACAGGCCAGTCCTTTACCCAGGTCTTCTTAGATTCAATGACTTCATCGCTGAAAAAGCCGAACTTTGGAAACATGTCCGCCGCATAATCGGCGCCAATCAATCGCCCTTCGGCCCCCAGGTAAGGTAGTAAAATTTTGCTATACCAACCTCTGCCCGGCAACGCTTCAACCACAGTCATGCCCGGCTGAATTCCAATAAACGTGAGCGTTTCCTGAGGATGGCGGTGAGCGTACCTTGCTTTAACATTTTCAGCTCCTTTGGCCAAAATGCTTGCCAGTTTTTCACTGGACCGCGCTTTGCTCGTTTCATCTGTATTGTCCTTCGACGGCTGCTCTGTTTGTGTGGATGCTTTATCATTTGATTTATTTTCCGACGTCTTTGCCCCATCAGGCGCATTATCACAACTGGTAATTGATACAGCCAAAATACTGACAAGAAGAATCGCGAGTGATCTTTTCATGGGTTTCACCTTTTTATTGTCTATTTTATAATCAATATATTATTCTACAATCGAGCTTAAATACAACTCTACTGCCCCGGGCAACCCTAGAGTAAAGTTTTTCGCGCATACTCAACAATCATCTTAGAGGCTTGTTTAAATATCCCTTTCTCAAGCACCCAGGAATGCCAATACAAAGTATCCACCTGGTTTTTCCGAGGCGCAATTTTAACTAGCTCACCAGAAGCTAACTCTTGCTGAATCTGAATTTCTGGGATCAAAGTATACGCCAAACTTTTCTTTGCCATATTCACAAATGCTTCGGATGACCGAACAGAGTGACAAGGGTAGCTATCAACCGGCAGGCCAAAGTGCTTTTCAATAAATTGTTGGTGCATTAAATCAAACCGATCAAAACTCGCCCCCGGCGCATTACGCACACTATCAACGTTAACACCCTTAGGAAAATAATGTTGCTTAAATTCTGGCGTGGCAACAAGCACATATTTTAGCCGTCCGAGCTTTTCGGTCTTAAAACCCGGCGTTGGATTAGGGTTAGTCGATACAGCGCCAAACGCCTCTCCAGACTTTAATCTCTCGACAGTGCGAGTTTCCCCGCTAATCAAAATATTTAATTCTATCGCAGAAAACTTAATCAATGGTGCCAGCGCATCGAAGAACCAGATAGCTAAGCTGTCAGCATTAACAGCTAAAGATAACTTGATCGGCGCTTGTCGAAGTTCCGGTCTGATTTTCGGGAGTAATTCTTGTTCAAGGATTTCAACCTGTTTAAAATGATTAATGAGTTGTTTACCCATTGAGGTAAGACTCAACGGTTTTCCCCTGATAATCACTGGATGGCCGACATATTCTTCTAAAAGCCTAATCCGCTGAGACACAGCCGACTGCGAAATGCAAAGCACTTTTGCAGCTCGCTCAAAACTTTGATAACCCATTACCACATCAAGTGCTCTAAGAAGTTTGTAGTCCAGTTCCATAAATAACTCCCCTTCACTAACAAGCATACCCACTAACAAACATACTCACCGACAAACCTATCCACCAAAAAACCTTCAGCCTTAAATTCAACATCAAGGGTGTGCATTAAAACTAAACAAGTCAATCATAAGAAAAACTAATACTAGTTAAGAAACATTAATTTAACTTAATAATAGTTTTTCAATAAACTGCTTGTCAAAAGTTAATTATTAAATGAGTTAAACAATGACAATTTACCCTGCTATTCAAGGCTTTTTTCTCGGTGCGAGTATGATCATTCCGATCGGTGCACAAAATGCGTTTGTCTTAAATCAAGGCATTAAAAGAAACTACCATCTGGTTGCAGCCACTATTTGTATGCTGTGTGATTTTGGCTTAATCCTTATCGGCGTTTATGGCGGTGGAAAACTGTTAGCAAGTAATGATTTTTTACTAACCCTGATCACCTGGGCGGGCATATTATTCTTAGTTGTTTACGGTGGTCTGTCTTTTAAAAATATTTTTAAACCGCAAATGGTAGATTCCACTGTAACTACAACCAAAAAATCACTCAAAATGGTGATACTGGCGACACTTGCCGTCACCTTGCTAAATCCGCACGTTTATCTGGATACAGTGGTAATATTAGGTAGCGTTGGGGGGCAATTTAAAGGCGACGCTCAATTGATATTTGTCCTGGGTTGCTTGCTCGCCTCACTCGTATGGTTTTACAGTTTATCCATTGCAGCTGCGAAGCTATCACTGACCCTGTCAAAACCAAAAACCCGAAAGTTCATCGATTTTACCGTTGGTTTAATTATGTGGACAATAGCCCTTGGTCTTTTGTTAAACTGGACTAACAATTTATCCTAAATAGGAAACTATTAAGTCAGTCAAACTATTCCGCTACGTACTCTAGAGCTTTTCCGATTTGACGAACTATTTCGATAGACTCTTTTTCTTGGGTTAAGGTATTGATTTCCTTCCACAAAGCTTCTATCGCGCCAGGATGTTCATAAGTTAGATGACAAATAGAATGAAACTTGTCAACCCGGCTGAACAGAGACTGCTGGCCGATTATTTCAGGCTTAGACTTCAATTGGTTGACGAGTATATTTACATCGGTACATGATGATAAATCATCCATCTTTTGGATTACAGGCATATCCAATTCCCCAATAATTTCAAAGTGAGATGCAAGCCTACTATTTTTTATCTCATAGATAAAGTGACACGATAACTAATAACAATTAGCGATTAAAGCATAGGTCGGTGATAAGCTTTGCTAACTCATGCCAAAGCGTTATATTCTTTAACCTGAAATAATCAGCCGCATGGGGAAAGATGTACAAACTCTTGATTCACCTGATTAATTTAAATTTAACTAACCGGAAAATGGGAGAATGTTATCAAACACCTCACAAATCTATTAATCGGCTTTGTTGCTTTAAGTCACATAGGTATTTTGGTTCTGGAAATGTTTTTCTGGGATCACCCTATCGGCCGAAAAATTTTCTCCATGTCGCCAGAAGTATCAGCATCCTCAGCAGTACTCGCAATGAATCAGGGGTTGTACAATGGCTTTTTGGCCGCAGGATTAATCTGGGGCATGTGGACCGCTCAACGTCAGGTTAAAGTGTTCTTTTTAACTTGCGTTATTGTTGCGGGTTTATTCGGCGGACTCACCGCTAAAGCCAGTATCATTCTAACTCAGGCGACTCCTGCACTGATCGCTTTGATTTGTTTGCTATGGGTTGAACGTAATTCTAATTCCAATAGCAGATTGACGAAAGACGAATAAACAAGAGACCTTTTACCAAATTAGCGCTCGACAAATGATATTGAGCTAGTGCCAGGTAATCGTTCGACTAATTGATTGTCCATTAATTTTGACGGTGTAAAAGCACCGCCATTGACCTGGTTGTTAATCAGAAATTTCGCCACTTCGACTGCCCCCAGATAAGTCAGCTCATATCCGTTAGCAGTTTTAAAAGTTGCAGAAATTACCTTTCCAGCTGAATTTTTCACTTCCCCCCAAAGAAAAGTTTCTGCATTTGCACGTTGTTCGCTATTTGGACCTTTGGTCGTTTTTTCGATTTTGTTTTTCATTAGTTTTTGGACGAAAGACAACCCAAGCAATCCACGAATCCAATTAAGCCGAGCCATTCTTTTTGCCCCGCGCGGAGAAATTGGTATGTAGACTTCAATATTGGGAATACCCGTTGAATGATAAGCAGTTGAAACATCTCCCCAGGGAATGGTCACAGCGTTCTTTTTACCATTTCCAAAATCAATTTCTCGAGTTTTATATGCCAGGGGAACTTGAATAATTTGACCATTTTTTCGAACTTTACCGCCAACCCCTAATCCTTCCACTGAGGTCTTAGCCGTGCCAGGGCTCATACCACTCGCCGAATCGAACCCCAGCGCTAAATGGGTCGCATCAGGCATTTTCTGTTTTAACTGACTCGCCAGGCAATCTGTAGGAATCACATCAAAACCAACACCGGGACAAAGAACCACACCCGCATCAATCGCCTGCTGGTTTAAACTCTGCGCCAGCTCAAAGACACTAATTTCACCGGTAATATCAGTGTAATGTGTACCACTTTTTAAACAGGCTAACATCATTGAATGAGCGGTAGCAGAGAAAGGTCCGGCACAATGAATAACGACCGCGACATCTTTTAAGTTAGTCGCGATTTGTTCGACAGAATCCAAACTAAACCCCCTTGCCGGTAATCCCTTAACTTCGGCCAGATTGGCAATCGCTTCTTTTTTACGTCCTGCAAGAATTGGTTTGAACCCGCAATTGATCGCCTCGTCAACAATCAATTTTCCGGTATACCCGTTAGCACCATAAATTAAAATTTGTGTTTGAGAATTTTTCATTGGTTTATTGTTCTAGTTCGCCGATTTATTCGACACTTAGACTAACACATCTGAAAAATGCTTAAACCTAAATTAGCCCACCTCCAATTCTACATAGCTCTAAACAAACCAGATCTACTTTAATAATTGCGGCTCAATTTCCAGCTCGCCGGCAAACTCCATTTCGCCCGGTGAAAAATCGTTTATTCCCAAATGCTTGCTCGCGTTAAGGTGCATCACATAAGACAGTTTAAGAAAACCAGCGCCAAGCATTATCGAGATGTGCGCAATCACCTGTTGCGGAATGCTAAATGCTTCGTGATCAATAAAACCGACATAAGCGCCGGATGCCATCATCACAATTGAAAGAACGATAATTGTATTGGCGATTCTATATAGTTTCTTGGCCGGCATAATTAACTCCTGAAATTGTTGCTTAAGTTGGTCTTAATCGCGTTTGATTTTTTCCTCTCTTATTCTCATAGAGCAAGCAGTGTGCCAGCCAATAGTTGCAATATAATCAGGCTGTTATAGAATAGCGTTGTGTATATGACAACACTTGTCCGTTGTCATATTGATCCCAAGCGAGGTTAAAATGACAACAAACAATTCAGCGTTATCAGCTCTTTTTTCTGTCGCGGTGGATCTCGCGGCCAGTTTGACCTCTGCCGAACGATTTGAAAGATTATTAGCTGCCGCCAAAAATGTGATTCCATGTGATGCAGCCGCGGTGCTGAAACTCCAAAATGGCGCACTCGAACCTCTCGCGGTGGACGGCCTGCAGCGGGAAGTGCTGGGCCGTCGATTTCTGGTGTCGAGTCATCCGCGTTTTCAAGCCATTCTCAGCTCTTCAAATGTCACTCGTTTTGAAATAGACAGCCAATTGCCAGATCCCTATGACGGACTCGTGTCTTCGTGCGAAGGCGATTTACCCGTTCACGCCTGTATGGGAGCAGGGCTAAAAGTTAATGAAAAAATCTGGGGAGTCATCACGTTCGACGCCTTTGATCCCAATGCCTTTGACTCAATTAGTGAAGAACTTGTTAGCGCTTTTTGCGCACTGGCGGCGGCGGCCGCTTCTTCAGCAAATTATATTGAAAACTTAGAAATTGCCGTTAACAAGGAGCAACAAGTTAGCGAAAACCTTATGCAACAGGTGTTAGGTCATCATAGTGAAGAAATGATTGGTGAAAGCGAGCAAATAAAATTATTACGCGAAGAAATTTCACTGGTTGCAAAATCCGATTTAAATGTACTCGTTACTGGTGAAACAGGTACCGGAAAAGAGTTGGTAGCCCGCGCAATCCATAAAAACTCTAATCGCTTTAACCAACCAATCGTTTATTTAAACTGCGCTTCCTTGCCTGAAAACCTGGCTGAAAGTGAATTATTCGGCCACCGAAAAGGCGCCTTCACCGGTGCGGTTAAAGATTTTAAGGGTAAATTTGAACTTGCCGACGGTGGGACTTTGTTTCTCGATGAAGTTGGAGAGTTACCTTTGTCATTACAGGCAAAATTGCTCAGAGTATTGCAGAGCGGTGAAGTGCAGGCGGTTGGCTCAGAGTCAACCCGTTACGTTGATGTCAGAGTGATCGCGGCCACCAATAGAAACCTGAAACAAGAAACGCTGCAGGGAAATTTTCGTCAGGATCTTTTTCACCGTTTAGGTGTTTTTCCAATCACCGTGCCACCGTTACGGGAAAGAACTGGAGATATTGCATTATTAGCAGGATATTTCGTTGAAAAGCTTTCACGCCAATTTGGTTTACAAACAGTCTCGATCGCCCCAAATGCGATTGATATGCTTAACACTTATTCCTGGCCAGGTAATATTCGCGAACTCGAACATTTATTAAACCGCGCGCTCCTGAGAATAAGCAGCAAAAAAGCTCAAAGAATAAACCGACTTCAGCCCGAAGATTTTGATATTTTGGATACGCTATTAAGTGACAGCTCTAAACTTCCACCGCACAAACAAACGATGTCAGAATCTGACTCTCAACCACTAGGTTGGCTGGTTGATCAATACCAGAGCCAAATTATTCGGGAACGATTACACCAGCATCAAAACAACTGGTCCAGGACCGCTAAAAGTTTAGGGCTCGATCGAAGTAACTTGCACCGAATGGCAAAACGGCTTGGGTTGAAGTAATCACTTATTTATCCAGTCATTAGCTTATCAAATCATCAACTATCAACGAGCGGCCTTGCGACAGTCGCGCTGAATTCCTTTAGCATATTGGCCCTGGATTTCCTCTATAGACCACAACCCGGAGCGAATTTTAATTTCACCTATCGAGCCAGGAAATAATGCCGAATATGATGAAGAGCGGCTACCAATTCTCATCCGCTTTGGCGTAGTCAGAGACCCACTTCTTATTGTTGGATCCTGGCTTTCAACAAAAGCGCCATCAACAAAAAACTTCAAACCTTCCGGATCATCTCTATCAATAGTCGCAACAATAAAATGCCATTGGTTGTCCGCCACATAAGCATCGGAATTGAAGTTTGTGCAGGAAGATTTTTCAGCATCTAGCGTGCAACGCCATTCCCCTTTTCCATCGGCAAGTTGTACGCCCACTTTCCCCTTCAATAAGTGTAAATTAAACCCTCGAACATCGCCCTGATAGCTTTCATTTCTCTTGTCGATGACTACCACGGTATCCTCTGTCGAAGTTTTTATCCAGGCGCTCATCGAAAAGTCACCTCTGCCGATATCAACGGTGGCATCAATGATTTCGACAAAATCATCCACACCATCTAAGCAAAAAGCTTTATCCGCTTCATGTGGCGCAAAAGTCATGTTATGAACAACTTTATAATTATTAGTTGATAGCAAATAATCAGCTTTTTTATCGGACGGAGGACTCTGTTCAACTAACCCATAGTGCTGAATCAACTGGTACTGATTAACGAAATAAAAAGTCACCACTCCAACTGAAAATACGAGTAAAACAAGCAAAGAATACTTTTTTTGAATCAACAAATGAAGGCGGCTGTTGTTATCTTTTTTCGGGTTGGACAAGTAAGAGACAGGATTTTTTGATGATTGCAGGTCAGCTACCTTACTTTTATCCGGTGCTGGCGTTAACTCACGAAGCTCTATTGATTGGTGTCGTTCAGAAACTGTTGTTTCTTGAGAAACTTTAGCCTCTTCTGACACAACTTTAGTCGCCTTATCTGCAGCCGGTACTTCATCAACTATAATGACATCAGCTTGAAGTAAATAGCCCTTCTTAGTCACTGTTTTAATACTGCTCTGACTACCACCTTTAACATCAAGCAACTTTCGCAGCTTGGCAATATTGCGATTGAGTGAGCTATCACTAACGGCTTGATTTCGCCAAACTCTGGCAATAATTTCCTCGCGCAAAACCAGCTGTCCGGCATTTTCAATAAGGACAACTAACACAGCCATCACCCGCGGTTCGAGCGAATGAACAACCCCTTGATAAATTGCGCGGTTGAGCTTAGGGTCAATCACGCAACCATTTATGTCATATAAGTTTGAGATACTTCTTACCTTTCCTACATAGCAATCACTGCTCAATTATATCGAGATAATTTTAATTAAAAAATACATTCATTAGCCTGCATTATCACTATTCGCTTTTTTTCGCTTTTTATACTCACCAAGAAGCTAAAAAACAACAATCAAGCTTAAGACTACTGAATGAAATCGCAGTTCCTCGCCGAAATAATTTCGCCATCGAAATCTAATCGCTCACACTTCGCTTCATGTTTGGTGGGGTTGCTCTTCGACTTATCTGGCCCTTCTCGCGTATCAAAGTCTAAAAATAATTTATAAAGTGAACCGCTATTCGATCGAATATGGGTTTCGCAAACATAATTATCTGCACGATAGTCTAATCTTCCCAAAATAAAAGGGTGTCCTGAATGGTATGCATTTTCTGCACATTGAACACCATTAAGATAGTCACGCTTAGAAGCATTGAGGTCATAAAAGCCACAATTGTTAAATTCTTCCCCCGCTAAAAACTCTACTCTTGACTTAAATCCGTCATAACATTTTTTTGACCAGTCGAGGTATTGTTCTGCCACGGGGTTCACTGTGCAGGCGGCTATAAAAAGGCTTCCAGCGGTGCTAAATATAATTTTCCAATTCATCGGCTTTTCTTTTCTTAATTAAATAAACATTACCAATCAGCATTCATTACATCATTGGGAATTCCCCAAAATATCAATCCGTTGGCTTCAAATCCTCCCCAGCCCTCCTTTGCTAAAGGAGGGTGTAAAAATATTAAAATGCTTCATCTTGATACTTTTTCCGGACACTTATTCAGATTCTCGTTTTTTAGCGCCAGGCTTTGCCAAAATTTCGAGATAAAAAGAAGTGAGCCCCTGCCGCTCTGCCTCATCAATTTTCTTATTGATTTCGGTCACATGAATGACCTCTACGTCACTTTGCTCGGCACCAAATTTACAGTCAAAATCCCAATACCCGGCATCTTCTGGCAGTTTTTTATTTCTCTCTCTTTTGAGGTATTTTTTCACTTCGTGTTTAGCTGCTTCAAACATTCTGGCAATTTTAATTTTAGGATGGTTGAGCTCAAAGGTTTTTTTCATGGTAATCTTCTTTGTGATTGATTGCGGGCTATCGCCGATTGGTAGTCTACTTTGCTGACTTTTATGACACAAATTCATTGATTAGGGCATGTTGCCCTAGCTATGGCTAAAATCTATGTTCTACCGGTAAAAGCAGTATTCAGCCAATCTAAGTCGTCAAAATGTGGCCAGCTATTATACTCGCAATTATTGTGGCGACAACTATACTCCAGAAAGAGATGATTAGCTTAATTCTGGAGCGAGAATATGTCACTCATCGATATAATCACCACAATTTTAATATTCTGCAGCCTCGGACTGGTAGGATTACTGATATGTAGACGAGTACCAATCCCCTATTCATTAACATTGGTTATTTTGGGATTTGGCGTTTCATTTTTAACAGAGCCGTTGAGTTGGGATACCGGGATCCGTGCGAGTAACTTTCAAGATTTGATGTTGTATGGACTGCTTCCCATACTGATTTTTGAAGCAGCATTTGGAATTAATTCGTCGCTTTTAAGAAAATATCTTCCCAACACGCTTACACTGGCGACTTTAGGTTTAATGATTTCAAGCTTAATCACCGCTGTAGTTCTTTTCTATGGGGTAGGTCATTCAGGTTTTCCATTCATTGCTGCGTTGCTAACAGGTGTTGTTGTCTCGGCGACGGATCCGGTAGCTGTTGTTAACCAACTCAAAGCGCTAAAAGCGCCCGAAGAGCTCAATGTTTTAATAGAAGGTGAAAGCCTGTTCAATGACGCCACCGCGATTGTACTATTTGTTATTCTCCTCAATGTCGCACTCGGAACAACAGAACCAAGTGTTGGTGCTGCGATCATTCGATTTGGTATTGTATTTTTTGGTGGCGTTTTAGTTGGCGCTTTGTTGGGTTTTATTACAGCAAAAATTTCCAGGTGGATAGAACAGGCCACTTCTCACTTTATTTTCATCACTCTGCTGCTGGCTTATGGTTCTTTCTATATTAGCGAACACCTTTTACACGTGTCGGGAATTGTCGCGATAATGTTTGCCGCAATTAGTTTTAAGCACTTTTCGACTAACATCAGCTATAACCAACATCGAGAACTTCATGATGTGTGGCATTCATTGGGCTTCATCGCCAATGTATTTGTGTTTGTCCTTCTGGGCCTGGTTATCACCTTAAATATGTTCTCTGAACGTTGGCTTGCGATGGTTTTAGCCATAGGCGCAACCTTAGTTGCTCGCATTATCGCGGTATATTTTTCTAATGTCTTAAATCACTTCACCATTGGCGAATCAGTCGATTCAAGGTATGCACCAATCATGGTTTGGGGTGGGTTAAGAGGTGCTGTTACCATCGCTCTTGTCTTATCACTGCCAACAGATCTACCTTATTGGTGGACCATTCAGTCAATTGGATTTGGTGTTGTTTTATTTACCTTGGTGGTTCAAGCAACCACAAATCCCTGGTTAATGAAAAGGTTAGGAATTTAAACTAAAGTTATTTATCTAATGCGAGGAATATTCAGTCGGTCTCTTGCAGCCATTGAATCGCATCTGACTCGTTTTCAAAATACTCAACATAGTGAAACGCATACTTTCTGCTTTGGGTTTTATAGAGATCTAATAACATTAAAGTAAACTCGTCCTGTGCGACAAATGCAACTCGATGCTCCACTCCGGCCACATTAAATTTTTCCCAAGCGTGTGACAATACAAAATCAAAATCCTTAATGGTTATTTCAAGTTCAACTTGTGTGAGATCATACAGCCGATGATAGTTCTTTTTTCTGTCTTGAGTTTTCTGAATTGCATCAATTAATTCGACCACCGTTGTATTATTTAAACACCCCGAAATACGAACGATCATTATTTCGCATTCCTTTTTTATTTCAATGTCGTAGTTCATTTCCATAAACATTAACTGAAAATATCAGGTTGTTAGTTAGCGTATAGCAAAGAAAATTGATGCACTAATTGTCATTCATGCAATGCCTACTTATGAAAGCTAGCCGCATTCGTTTTCTTTGTCAAAATTTCAAAGAGAGATTAGCAAAGCCAAACTCGTTAAGGGAAATTTATCAAAAATAAAACAGACCTATTGATTTAGATCAAAATACGAACGCATTTTTTCAACTAGTTTGGGTTTACTTTTCTCAAAAATGCTGGATGTCTATGAGTGCTCAAAAAACCAATGACGACACTATAATCGTCAAAAACTTAGCGATTACCGGCGCAGTAATCGTAGCTGTGACAATTTTTTTAGTTGTACTAGCGAACTCTCTCGTCGGTTAAACGCGTTATTGCGACCTTTTGAACGGGTAAAACAATTGCCCTAAAAATGTTCTCGGTAATCGTTTGGTTGTACCATATTCCTGTGGCCAATGTTGGCTAGGCATATGATAAGTACCAAATAAGCGGTCAAATAACGGTAAATGCACGGCATAATTGGAATCAATTGCCGGTTTATCAGAGCTGTGGTGCCAATGATGATATAGGGGGGTAACCACCAAATACTTCAAAGGACCGAACGGAATGCCAATATTCGCGTGGACCAGAACAGCCTGAAACGCCGCAAAAGTAACGTAAATATCCAGTGCAGCTTTATCTGCACCCAATAAATACAAGGGTAACATCGCAATCGAGCGGTCGACAATTGTTTGTACAATATGATTGCGGGAGCCCGCAAGCCAATCCATGTGTTCAACCGAGTGGTGAACTGCGTGGATTTTCCATAGGCCGGGATTTTCGTGAAAAAATCGGTGCGACCAATATAGAACAAAATCAGCGCAAACGATGAGAATAACCACCTGAACAACAACCGGTAAAGATTGAACCCATGCCTGTAGTTGACTGCTCGCCGCCCAGCCAAAAACAGTGACAACAAAATAATTGGAAATCAGCAGCAGCACTGCAATTAACAAATGATTAAAGCAAAAATAAAACAAATCCAATTGCCATTCTGGCCGTAAAATCGCCTGCTCACGATATTTGGGGATTATTTTCTCCAGGAAAGTAAATATCATCACCGAGGCAATCAAAGTTAAAATAAGCCAGTCGAGGCCTAATGACAATGTGTTTGACTCAACACCTCTCACAGGAATTGTATAACCGCCTAATGAAAATGCGAGTAGAGAAAAAACCACACCAATAGCGCCGAGCCGTCGATGTTTTGACAAAATAAAGGTTAATAAAGCGAAACCAAGTGACGACCAAAGGGTAATCATCAAAGCAACTTGTAAAATCTTCGCATCATAGACAGCCCGTAAATCAGCAGTCGTTAAATAAGCCGGAAATTGATAACAAAGTACTGCTAAAAAGCTGAGAATTCCTAATGAGCAAGACAGGTAGCCGCTAATTTTTCCCTCGCCCAATCGAAATGCCCGATCAGACATATCCTCAGTTTTTCTCGGTTTGTAGATGTGGCTTTCTTCAGGCATAAAATCTATCCGTCTTCTCAACAACTTTGGTCCAATTTCAATGAGTGATTTTGGGCTGGTCGATTTGTATCAAACAACCCACTCAACTGATTTCAATCAGGATCAATCTCCCCGATCCCAACAATTAAATCAATTCACTAATTCGGACGAATATTCTAACATTATTTCACGCTATCGCTCATCACTCCTTACAAAATAATATTCGCAGACGGTTCATTAAAATAAAGCGCAAAAAACGTCGATTAAAAACTAAAAGTTGCGTTGATACCAAAGGACTCTACATCAAACTCATCTTCATTTAATACCCGATACTTCAATCCCATTGACCAACTTTGTGACAATTGCTTCTCAAATGCCAGTTCATAAAAGAGAGAATTACCATCCTTAATCACATCGCCTGAGCCAGGTCCAGGATCGGCATTCAACTCCCAATTCATATAACCG
The DNA here is from genome assembly GCF_007004725.1 of Aliikangiella coralliicola. Taxonomy (GTDB): domain Bacteria; phylum Pseudomonadota; class Gammaproteobacteria; order Enterobacterales; family Kangiellaceae; genus Aliikangiella; species Aliikangiella coralliicola. The sequence continues at coordinate 309,083 of NZ_ML660165.1, forward strand.
ACCGCAGGAGTGAAGTAAAAATCCCCAACTTCGATGCGCTTAGCAACTTTCAAATATAGACCGTCAAATTCGGTTTCGTTACTAATTGAGCTATCCGTAAACAGGTCGTCAAAAGCATCAATGACATGATCGAGTTCATAACCGAGTTCAAAGATCCAGTCGCTATTGGTTCTCCACCCTGCCGCAATATTTTCGAAAGTTTCTTTCTCAGAATAACCATTGACCCCGGCAGGGAAATAACTATCTTTAACATCAAACGAACTTCTTCCCAGATCGATAGATACATAGAAAGCCTCTTCTGCTGAAACCGATAGCGAACACGCCAAGCTTGCTAATAACAATGAAATTTTACGCATACTTTTTTTCCAAATTTATTATCATACTCAATTGAGTTTTTTTAGATTAAGGTAATTTAAATTAGTTCAGGGAACGTAAATATTACCTGAACTTCGCAGCACCGAATGGTAACACTTTTTACGGCGCGCTAAACCTACATCGGCGTATTTTCAATTCCAAATAAATATAACGACCAGTTCGTCATATTTACCTGAATTCAATATTGGCGTAGCAGTCATAGAATCCCAGAAGGTTAATAAGGAGAACAGATTATCAAGCTCAACTCACCAATTTAAATCTTAATTACGCCATGCATTCCGTCACATTTTGTAGCGATTTCGGCTGCAGATTTGCCCTAATTCCTTGCAATTCGCTACCATTTTGATAGCATTTGCTGCGAACTATTGATTACAATTTAAGCGATATTTCCTAGAGAGCATGATCAAACGACTTTTCGTTCTTCTCATCATCAGCCAACTACTCATTAACGGCGTGTGGGCGTCTGCTCATATGGCTGAAAGCGACCATGCTTCTCACAATATTCCGCATTTACATCTGGACATTAGTTACCAGTCAGACGCGCTTTCTAGTTGGGGCGAACTGGATCAAAATTCGCCTGATAGTCCGAGCGAGCATAGTGTTGACAAACATTTCCATATTCATTTACATATTTTTCTACTGTCAAATGAAATCGCTGAATTTAATCGGCGCTTTAGTAGTCCGCCAGTATTTTTCGAATCCAGACTAACCAGCCTTACTCACACGCCACCGGTTCCACCTCCAACGCTCTAATCTCCATCACTTTTTATATATTTTAATTAATTGTATTGGCACGCTCGATTGACGCGCGCCCGCTATGGAGAAAATCATGAATATTCTTAAGAGGACTCGATCAGCTTTGCGGCGATCGAGCCACGTTCTGAGTATAGCGCTCGGAACCTTCTATCTGTTTATCAGCTCGGTACAGGCCGAACAATCCATCAATCTGGAACAAGCGTTACAACGAACACTAGCCCAAAACCCACAACTTCAGGCTTATCCATTAATGATTCGTGGCGCTGAAGCCATGGGAACGCAAGCGAGTTTAAGTCCAATTCCAAAACTCAGCATCGAAGTAGAAAATGCCCTGGGCTCGGGTGAATTTAAAAGTTTTGATAACGCCCAAATTAACCTGACATTAAGTCAAACTGTCGAGTTGGGTGAGAAACGGCAAAATCGCCTCAGGTTTGCTAATTCCGAAACACAACAACTTAAACGCGAATACGAATTATCCAGGCTTGATATACTGGCTGAAACCAGCCGGCGATACTACCAGGTTCTTGCGTTACAGGCACAACAATCCTGGGCAAAACGAAGAGTTGTTAAAGAACGAAACGCATTAGGTATTATTGAAAAAAGAGCGAAGGCAGGTGCAGTCGGACAAGCAGATGTTTCCAAAATGGCGCTGAGATTAACGCGATCAGAGGCGCTTCAGGAAAAGTTGACAGCAGATTTAAATATCGCCAAAACTCGACTCGCTTCAATGTGGATGACAAACTCCAATTTCGACACTGTTGACGGACAACTCGATACCTTTCCGTCCATTCCAACAGAAGCAATGATTAACGATTCTGTTAACAATTTGCCAGGGGTTTTGAACCAAATTGCATTGCAGCGAATTGCCGATTATCGGGTAGATCTGGCGAAATCTAACGGCCAAAGCGATATGACTTTCGGAGTAGGAATAAGACAACATCAATCAAGCGGCGATCAGTCGCTTAACTTTAGCTTCTCAATGCCACTGGCTTTTAAAAATCCCAACAAAGGTCGAATACAGGCAGCACAAGCAAAACTGGATTTAAGTATTCAACAAAGCGAATGGATCCGGCAGCAACTACGCCTTACGTTGCTCGAAACTCGACAGCATCTCACCAACCTTATGTCACAGGCCAATCGCATGAGACAAAAAATGTTACCCCAAGCTCAGAAGCTACTAAGAGAAACCGAAAATGGTTATCAGAAAGGCCGCTACTCGGTATTGCAATGGGTTGATGCACAATCGGAATTATTTTCGATTGAACGAGCAATAATCCAAACCCATCAGCAAATCTATTTACAGTTCCTTGAACTCGAACGTATTACCGGTCAATCGATGAGCAATGTTGTTACCGCCAGTAAAGGGGAAAAATCATGATTTTATTTTTAATTAATATCATTAAGGCAAGTGTGAAAGTCACACAAACCAAAGCGAGCCTTATTAAAACTTTTTATGTCGGTATCGCCCTTACCGGACTAGTGGGCTTTAGTCAGCTCAGCATGGCCTCAGGTTCACACCATGCCGAGCAAACTGAGCATACGGAAATAAAAGGCCCGAACGGCGGTAAGCTTTTATCCGATGAGGACTTTTCCGTTGAGGTAACTATTTTCGAGTCGGGTATTCCGCCGGAAATGAGAATTTTTGCTTATCAAAATGAAACTGAAATAGTGCCGGAAAAAGTCGAATTAACAGTTACACTTGATCGATTGGGCGGCGTTCAGGATATCATTCAATTTACCCCCGAAAGAAACTACCTGGTGGGCGATAAAGAGGTCATCGAACCCCACTCTTTCGACGTCACCATTAAAGCACAATTTCAGGGTAAATCTTATCACTGGCACTACGATAATCACGAAGGCCGCGCCGAAATAAGTGATCGCCTGATTAAACTATCGGCCATTGAAACCGAAAACATAACTCCCCAAACCCTTGAGTTTACCGATACTCTTTTTGGCGTCATCAGCGTACCACAAAATAAAAAGTTTCAACTTCATGCTCCCTACCCGGGCCTGGTTGAAAAAATAAATGTGAATGTCGGAGATAAAGTTGTGAAAGGTCAACGGCTCGCCACCTTACACAACACTCAAACACTACAAAACTACTATCTTGAAAGTCCGACTAACGGTGAGATCAGTGGTGTCTTTTCCAACACAGGTGATCGTGCAGACGAAAACGCGATTCTGGAAATCATCGATCTGTCTGAAGTGTGGGTAGACTTGTCAGCGTTTCCTGAAAATATTGAACGGCTTTCAAAAGGTCAAAACGTCATCGTATACGATTTACATCACCATGAAAGGGTTAAAACTAAAATTGACTACATCGCTCCACAAATGACCGGTGGGCATATCGCCCGGGCAAGAGCCGTTATGAAAAATCCTGACGGACACTGGCGCCCCGGTATGCACATTAAGGCAGATATTGAGATAGAAAATCGTCCTGTGGATTTAGCCGTTAAGGTGAACGCAATACAATCCTTTCGCGATATGCCGGTGGTGTTCGCCAAGTTCGGCAATACTTTTGAAGTTCGTATGGTACAACTGGGCGAGAGCGACGGCGAGTACGTTGAAGTACTCGGCGGTATAGCACCTGGTACTGAATATGTGACGGGCAATAGCTTTCTACTCAAAGCAGAAGTGCTCAAAGACGGCGCAAGCCACGACCACTAAGGAGGATCAATAATGATTAATCGATTGATCGCTTTTTCAGTGGAAAAGCGCTGGCTGATACTAATCGCTACATTTCTGATCGCCATACTTGGATTGTTTAACGCCTCTCGACTACCGATAGACGCGGTTCCTGATATCACGAATATCCAGGTCCAGATTAACACCAAAGCCGATGGCTACTCTCCGTTAGAGTCCGAACAACGGATTACCTACATTGTTGAAAATGCAATGGCCGGAATCCCGAAGCTCGACTATACCCGCTCGCTGTCTCGCTATGGTTTGTCGCAAGTGACCGTCATTTTCGAAGAAGGTACGGATATATATTGGGCGCGACAACAAGTCAGTGAGAGACTGCAAAGTATTAACGGCGAATTACCACAAGGAATCGAACCTCAACTGGGGCCAATTGCCAGCGGGTTAGGTGAGATTTTCACCTATACCATTCGTGCTGAAAAAAACGCAACCAAAGCTGACGGAACGACTTACTCGGCAGAAGATTTACGAACCATCCAAGACTGGATTATTCGGCCGCAGTTAGTCAAAGTTCCGGGCATTACTGAAATCAATAGTATCGGCGGTTTTGAACGGGAATACCAGGTTACCCCTTTTCCAGAAAAACTACTGGCATATAAAGTCACCATTCGTGATCTGATTAGTGCCATGGAAAAAAACAACCGAAATGCGGGCGCAGGCTATATCGAGCGAAATGGCGAACAGTGGTTGGTTCGTTCTCCCGGGCAACTACAGACTATGGAAGAAATCGCTGAAGTCGTGATTGCCAAGCGAGACGACGCACCGGTAAGAATTAAAGACGTAGCCGAAGTAAAATTAGGTAAACAACTTCGCTCGGGTGCTGCAACACAAAATGGTAAAGAAACGGTGCTAGGAACGGCATTTATGCTGCTTGGGGAAAACAGTCGCACGGTATCAAAAGCCGTGGCTGAAAAACTGGCACAAGTCAATCTGAGTTTACCCGAAGGAATTGTGGCAGAAGCGGCCTATAACCGGACCACCCTGGTCGATAAAACCATTGCAACGGTGCAAAAAAATTTACTCGAAGGCGCTTTACTGGTTATCGCCGTTCTGTTTTTGCTGTTAGGTAATATGCGTGCTGCGTTGATTACTGCGATGGTTATTCCACTCAGTATGTTGTTTGCCATTACAGGCATGGCAAGTAACCAGGTTTCAGGAAACCTGATGAGCTTGGGCGCAATTGATTTTGGACTAATTGTCGATGGCGCAGTCATAGTCGTTGAAAATGCGCTCAGACGATTAGCTCAAGCTCAAGCAAAATTAAAACGAACACTTTCCTTATCTGAACGCTTACAGGAAGTTACCCATAGTACTGCAGAAGTTTTCAGACCGGCAGTTTTTGGCGTTTTGATCATTACCCTGGTTTACGCACCAATAATGGTTTTGACCGGTGTGGAAGGAAAGATGTTTCAACCAATGGCTTTCACTGTGATAGCGGCTTTGATCGGCGCACTAATATTTTCAGTGACATTTGTTCCTGCAGCAGTGGCCATTTTTGTTAGCGGTAAAATTAGCGAAAAGGAAAACTGGATCATGGCAAAAGCGCGTCATGCTTATCAACCATTACTTAACTTTTCACTAAAGCGACCTTTCATTTTACTAACGGCAGCGACGTTATTAGTAGCAGCCGGCGGATTTCAGGCAAAACGACTCGGCACTGAGTTTTTACCGCAATTAGATGAGCATGATATCGCACTTCACGCTTTGCGAATTCCCGGTACAGGCCTCGAACAAGCCGTAGAAATGCAAAAGCAACTCGGCAAAGTCATTCGCGAATTTGATGAGGTCGAGCGAGTCTTCGGAAAAATCGGTACACCGGAAGTTGCAACCGATCCCATGCCCCCCAATGTCGCTGACACTATTATTATTTTAAAACCGAAAGAGCAATGGCCTGATCCTTCGAAAACTAAAGCCGAATTTTTGAATGAGTTAAGAGTTGCTGTTGAAGAAGTGCCAGGGAATAAGTATGAATTTACTCAACCAATTGAAATGCGCTTTAACGAGTTAATCGCAGGCGTTCGCTCTGATGTTGCAGTCAGAATATACGGTGACGATCTTGAAACGCTCGCCGAGTATGGAGAAAAAGCCAGTAATTTGCTCGCTAGAGTTGCAGGAGCTAAAGACGTTCGCGTAGAACAGATGAAAGGACTACCTATGCTTTCCATTGAACCGCAACGGGATCATATGGCACTTCTCGGGTTAAATGTAAGCGACGTTCAATTCGCTATTCAAGCGGCGATTAGCGGTATTCAAACCGGACTGATTTACGAAGGAGATAGGCGATTTAAGTTACTGGTGAGAATGGATGATTCCGTGCGAAGAAATCCAAAAAGCCTGGCTCAAATTCCTATCGCTCTTTCTAGTGAAGCGACGCCAGATTTAAGTTATGTTCCGCTAGGAGAAATTGCGACTATTAAAGAAATTAAAGGCCCGAATCAAATCAATCGACAAAGCGGAAAACGCAATGTTGTGGCAACCGCGAATGTGGAAAATCGTGATCTCGGTTCTTTTATTGCTGAAACACAATTGTTGATGGAAAGCGAGTTGAACTTACCGAGTGGCTACTGGATAGAATACGGTGGCACATTTGAGCAACTTGAATCCGCAAGTCAAAGACTATCAATTGTTGTTCCCGTCACTTTATTGCTAATTTTCGGATTGTTATTTGGCGCATTCAATTCATTTCGCGATAGCCTCATTATTTTTACTGGCATTCCACTCGCATTAACAGGCGGCGTGTTAGCACTAACACTCAGAGACATGCCTTTATCAATATCAGCGGCAATTGGTTTTATTGCGCTTTCTGGAATATCTGTGTTGAACGGCGTGGTAATGATTTCCTTTATTCGGGATATTCAAAAACGTGGTATGAAGCTAATTGATGCGATAAAACATGGCGCCAGTCAAAGGTTACGCCCAATTTTGATGACTGCACTGGTAGCTAGTCTTGGTTTTGTTCCCATGGCATTTAATACCGGCGCCGGTGCTGAAGTACAACGACCACTCGCGACGGTTGTGATTGGTGGCATTATCTCATCGACCTTATTGACTTTGGTAATCCTGCCGACGCTTTATCGACTGGTTTATAGCTTTGATAAAAACTCGTCGTAATGTTATCAACTCATAGGTAATTAATAATTAAATAATTTGCCTTCAACATCAACAAAAGTGTTGGGTTACGCTGCCAAAAAGCAGCTAACCCAACTTATGACCAGCGGATTTATTTTCCGTAATCTGTAAACATCTACCCTTTAGTTCTACGCAACAACAGCAAAAATGCGAGAAAATATAGCGCTAACGATCCGCCACCTGAAGCATTGCCTGAAACAGATTGCTTATTTGGCTGTTCAACTTTTGTCGATTCAGAATTTAATAATACATTCTCTCCAGTTGAAGAGTGGTTTAAGTTCTCAACGATATCTGGGCTAACAATCATTTCCAGCTGCTCAATCATCTCGGCGCTAGTGGTCAAGTTACTTCCATTAGTGATATTGATACGAACCTTAGCAGTGTTGGATGCGGAACCACTATTGTCATTAACCTGGTAAGTAAAATAATCTTGTCCGATATTATCACCTGTATGCTTGTACAAGACATAACCTCCTGACTCAACAAAAGTCTTTCCACTGGTCGGATTATTGATAATATTGAGCGACTCGACAACCAGTGAACCGTCAGCATCCGTGTCATTTTGTAAAGGATAAATCAGCGCGCTCTGACCAATATTTAAAGTCAAAGCATCATCTTTAGCAATTGGACTTTCATTAGGGATCACTGTAATTAAAACTTCATCTTTTGCTTGATAACCTAAATCGTCAACAACCAGCAAAGTCGCCGTTAACACCATTGAAGAAGCCCCGTTTTCTAATTGAGGCGCAATAAAAGTTGGGCATGAAGTATCGGCATTTTTAATTTGCACATTTTCATTATCTATCGTCCAAAAATAACTGGAAACACGACCATCGACATCGACTGAATTAGAGCCATCCAGAGACACCGTTGCGCCCTCGTTGATAGTAATATCTGGGCCAGCTTCTGCTGTTGGCACACTTGCGTGTACAGTGTTGTAACCAATTTCACCGCTCAACAATGGCGCGGTCTGGCTTCCGCAATGTTGTTCAAAGGTACTTTTAAAAGAGGTAGGCGTTTGCCCGTTCCACTCCATATCAAGGACTTCAAACCATCCATAAGATCGATTGCAACCTCTGCCATCTCCCGTTACGGATAAACCTGCTTCTCCAGCTGCCTGGAAAGGGAAACGTGTCGCCGGACTATGCACGCCCTTAAACAACTCAACTTCATCTGCTGCTGCAAAATCCGCTGACCAACGGGAGCCGCCACGAATGTTCATGGTAACGCCTTTGTCATAATTTCGCCGAATCGAAATTAAAGAGTCGGCTTCGTCAAAACTCCAATCTAGTCCACGACCGATATAATCTCCCGGTTCACTACTCATTCGAAAATAGCTATGAGGATCACTCTTACTTTTCACGTTAATCCTCATTGTTGAAGTGTCGGCCTGGTTCAGATCATCAGTAACCGTTAAACCAATAACGACATCTTCGCCACCCAGCTTGATCGGATCATTTAAAGTGATTTCAGACAATCCGTCATGAACAGCACTGAAGTTCACTGACGGACCAGAAACTTGTGCCCATTCAAATGACCTGGCTAACCCATCAGCACCTTTCGAGAATTCACCATTGACAGCGATTGGTTGACCTTCAACGACAATAGATGGCGCTTGAATTACTGAAAATGGCAAAGGATAGGGAATTGGTGAATCAGTGTTAATACGAATCGAACCGCGCAATGCATCACTTGTACTATCACAGAATTGCACAAAGTCGAGGGAGATAACCGGCAAGCTTCCATCAGTTTCATACTCATAGATGTAAAAATATCCATTGATAGTATTACAGCCCCGATAATTCCCGGTCGCACTTAATCCAGGATTCATAGGCCCCCGGAACGGTGCCCGTTGAGCATTGACATATCCACCCCGTTCAAGCACTCGGTTGTCCGGTGCAACAAACTCATAGCGAAAATATTCACTTGACGAATTGCTTCGATAATTAATACGCAACTGACTATCGCTTTTCGTTACCGAAAAAGTCCCAGACTCATCGGAAAAATCATACGACAGACCTTTGCCAATCCAATCACCACTATCGCTATCCATCGTAATATGATTGGCCGCTCCTGCACTAAAAGAAAACAGTGCCAGTAAAAAAATACTTACATTCCTTGCTCTCATTGTTAACTCCTTTTAATCTTGTTTGTCTTTATATTGCTCGCAAATCAACGATTTGCTAATAGACTGGTTATTTACCTTGAACTCTATCTTGTAGTGATTTTTCTTTTCTCGCATAACCTTCAATGCGCTTTTTGATTTATCTTCACTTTTAAAAAAGCTAAGCATTTTGTCCTGGGTTACCAGATTCGCTTTAACTTTTTGATTAACCCCCTTGTGTTGAATGACAGCTTGATAATCATCATTTCCCAAGCTTCTAAAATCAATTGACGTTTCAGCGTCAAAACAGCGCGAGATATTTGACTTCGTTTCCGCCTTAACCTCTGTATTAGTTTCTGCACTAATACCGTAAGCAAAGCAGCTTGTGAATAAAACTAACATTGTTTTTTTCATAATGGCTCCCTAAATGTAGATAAAAATTAATCGTTGCAATTTGCGGAATACTGCGACGAACTCACTTTTGAAAAGAAGGGAATTTAAAACACAAACTTTGGTCGAGGTAGATATTTTCAAATTCCCTTTGAAACTTAATTCAATACTTTCTAAACATCGAATTATTGAATAGGTTTAAAACATTTTCCATTTTTTACATCATTAAAATTAACATCGAAAGTTAAACTCAGTCAAACATTTCCAGGGTGTTCAAAAAACACCTGTCACTTTTTCAAGCAGATGAGTTTTACAGCAACAAAGAGTTGGTAAAAATCACATTGCAATATTCTTTTATTGTGCGTTTCAAATATTATTTATTAATTAAATTTCCTGTTTAAACATTATAAAGACTCGAATAAATAAAAAATAACAACAAGAGATACAAAATCTTTTTTAACATATTGAGAGAAAGCATTGGTTGGTTGTTTTTGCTATCAGCTATGAGATTGGAAAAGGCGAACGATGAAGCTACTCAGTTTTTAATGAGGGTGGTGGTATCTTTTGAGAACTTGCCTAGCTCAGGAAAAAAATCGAAGAAATCTCGTTCTAACTCATTCTTGTTTGAGATAATTTCTTCAACAGAATTGTTCAAATTGTTTTCGCGATTGAAACGCCGCTGAAACCTTTTACCAATTCCATTAAGACCATAAGAAATACCAGAAATCGATTGATAGTTTTCCAACCAATTTCCCTGGATGAGATGTGGCACAATTTGCCGGCTGTTTAACGGCAGCAATGCTAAGTCTTGCTGCAAACTTTCATGGAAGTCCTGTACAAATTGATTAAGAGGTTTATTAGAAAATAATTTCCAGTTACGCGCCAAGAAATGATCATAGGCCATATCGACAATTATTCCGGCATATCTTCTGCGGCCGCTTGATATTCTGGTGCGGCTTTTCTGAACAATTTTATGTGAGTCAGTGAAAACATCAATCTTGCGATGCAAACGCACACCAAGCTTATACTCTGGTGACAAATCTGTTTGCTCAAGCCTTCCACGAACAAAGTCACCTAGAAAATTTCCAACTAGCGAAGTATTACTAATGTCAGCAAGATAAAGGTGGGCGAGATAATTCATTCAATTCAATCAGTGGTGTAGAAATCAGATTGGCCAATCTCGTAAAGTATTTAAGATTTTATCCTAAATAGCAATATTCAAAGTCCTTTTGTAAAAATGAGACAAAAAAAAGAGCAAGAACACTGTTCTTACTCTTTTTTCTTAACGACTTAACAAACTTAAGTCACTACAATCAAGCGTGTTTGTAACTATCTCGTTAATTAGATAGCGACAATATTTTCCGCTTGAGGACCTTTAGGTCCAGTCGTAATAGTGAACTCAACTTGCTGGCCTTCGGCCAAAGTCTTGAATCCTGTACTAACAATTGCACTAAAGTGAGCAAAAACATCTGGGCCAGATTGCTGCTCGATAAAACCAAAACCTTTAGATTCATTGAACCACTTAACGGTTCCGGTAACTGTATTAGACATAATCATAATCCTGTAAAAATAAATAAAACGATGCCATGTTAGGCGTAAATAGCGAGAAAACGGGCTGTAACTTAGAAACTGCAAGACGATGAATTATGTGAATACTGCTGTAATACTTCGAAATGGAGATAATAAACAAAGACTTTCTTCCTAGCCGCGCCACATTTTATAGACAATAAACGGGATGTCAACAAACAATTCCCACTAAGGCTGATTGATCTTTAGTGGGTGATCACTGCCAACAATTAACCACTAAAGATCAACGACCCAAAAATACCATAGCACTAAACCAACAAAATTCAATTTGAATTAACCCAAAAAAACAAATAACCGGTAATCGTGCACATATTTTTTCAATTGTCATTTCAAAAAGAAATATTTGCGACCGATCTGTTTCAGTTTTTTAATAACAAGGCCATACAAATCCAAATTAAAATCGCATAAAACAATGCGCTGTGAAGTTACATGGCCTCATGACAGCCCGACTGATTGCTATTATTTGGTTGCGTGTTCACTGATAACTTTAGTTAACACGCATAAAGCTTTTACAACCGTCACCATCAATAATCTGATTAGAATCCTGTCGTCACAATTTTTCTATCATCAGGAAACGGCCGACCTTTGCCTTCATCCAATAGTTCCTTAAGACTTAACAGGAAGGTAGCCCACTTCATCGAACAATGATAATGAAACGGCGTTTCTTCCCTCCAGTTTTTATGTTGAAAATAGATAACGGTTTCATCTTCGTCTTTTATCAGGAAACTGATTTCTGTGCCCAACCACTCATCTGGTCCGGCAGTACAAAGCCAGACAACTTTATCATTAGAACTTGCCGTTACTTTCATATCTGGACCACTCTCATTGAAACGAAAACGAATAGTTTGCCCCTCACTCGTCTCACCGCTAACATCAGTTGTCCACCAACTCGAAAGTCCTTCAATCGTGTTTATCGCAGCCAAAGTGGTTGCTCTATCAGTCGCGACGCCTATCTTTAATGAAATGTTGCTCATTTTGTTCTCCTGTGAATTAGTAACACTTTAAATAATAGCGACTTAATATCAATTTCATATATATTTAGGTATAATTTTAAATTCATGATATATGATTGATATTTAATAAAAATATTAATTACAAACCATTTTTAAATAGACTATACTTTCCAAATATGGAAAGTAAAAAAAGACTCGATCACATATTTTTCGCACTTTCTGATAGTCGTCGCCGCGATATTTTGGAAGAGCTATCAGAAGGAAAGAAAACTGTTGGCCAACTCGCAGACAACTTTGATGTGACACTGGGCGCAATCTCGAAGCATGTGAAATTATTGGAAAACGCAGATCTTATCTACAAAAGTAAACGTGGTAGAACGGTTTATTGCCATATGAATTTTGATATCTGGAAAGAGGTCGCGATGTACATTGGTATGCATAAAAGATTCTGGAGCAACCGCTTAGACGAACTCGAAAACTATATTAACGGCGACGACGGCGCCTAGCATTTAAATTCCCCCTAATATTTCAACATGAATCGATTCAGCTGGTATAAAAGGTTAAACATGAAAAATGATGACTTGATAATCAGAAAAACATTCAATTGTTCAAAACGGCAGCTTTTCGATGCCTGGTCTAAAGCCAGCATAATGGCCCAATGGTTTTTTGCAGCATCAGAAAAGTTTAAAAATTCAACTGTAGAAAGTAACTTTACAGTTAACGGAAAATTTTCGGTGAAAATGTATTTTGAAAATGGAACTGATTCTCAAATTACCGGGCACTACAAAGAAATTATTCGATACTCCTTGATCGTATTAACCTGGAACTCTTCAATCGCAAGAGATAGTTTAGTCAAACTTAACTTTAAAGAAATATCGCCTAACAGAACTGAACTAGTATTAGTGCAATCGCTGTTTCCATCAGAAGAGTCCAGACAAGCTCACAATAATGGGTGGGACGCCTGCCTTGCTAATCTAACCCGGTTTATTGATTCTGTTTATTGACTCTATTTATAAAACCAGCTTCAACTCAGACTGATATTAAATCGGGTTATTCGGCCTGGCTTTAAGCTGTACAATTGGCTTATTTTTTATAGCGTTGAATAACTATTCCTCCGATAAATCGCGCCACCTCGACCCAGGTGGACGACCATTGTCCCATCGTATAATTCAACAATAAGCTGTAACGTCTGCTCAGATGTTAACTCTAATAATCAAACAGTTGCGAAAAAGCGGCTATATTGATAACACTAACGTCTGAAACAAGCGTTTAAGATAGGAATCTCAAACAATATGAAACGAGTCACTCTGGCTAGCGCCTCAATCATCGTCATATTATTTTTTGCCTTAAACCCAATGGCAAAACAACACACACTGGCCAATGCTGCGAAACCAACCCATACCATTGATAAAAATATGCCTGCGTCTAAACACCTGGACTCAATTGTACTGGGTGCTGGTTGTTTCTGGGGAGCAGAAAAACGCTACGCAGCCATTCCCGGGGTAATCGATGCAGTATCTGGTTACGCCGATGGCAGCGTGACACCAACTTATCGCGAGATCACCAAGCGAAGAAACAAGTTTAATCCTGAAAATCATGCGGAAGTTGTCAAAGTTACCTTTAATACTTCTTTGGTGAGTCTCGAAAAAATTCTCCAAAACTACTTTGAAGGACACGACCCAACTCAGCTAAACCGTCAAGGGAACGATGTGGGAACACAATACCGCTCAACAATTTTAACCAACAGCGATTCACAAATAAGTACAGCACTCAACGTGCTCAACCAATTCCAGACATTACTGTCAAAGGAAGGTTATGGAAAAATTACCACGCAGGTTAAACCTTTAACCCAGTTTTATGCTGCGGAAACTTATCACCAAGATTACCTGGTTAAAAACCCTAACGGTTACTGTCCTGATCATTCTACCGGCGTCAAATTTAACAACCAGGTGAAAAATATCGCAAAGGTAGACAATAGTGTGCTAACAAAGGGCAAACAGATAATCGTTATAGAGGCTGAAAATTACTGTCCCTACTGTGAAAAATTTAAAGAAAATGTCGTCGCCGACTATCAAGGCTCAATTCCAATCACTTTTCGACTGGCTTCTCAATTGACGGGATTAAAAATAAAATCCCCAACCTGGGCTACACCAACTGTATTATTTTTGGAAAACGGTCAGGAAGTTTTTGGTAAGCAGGGTTATATGTCACCGGAAGAATTTTATAAAGCTCTCGGTAAGTTTAAACTTGGACAATCTGAAGCCTACAATGTGGCCTTTAATGAAGGTACAGACAGTCGATTTTGCAAGCAGTATGAAATTTTTAAAAATACACCAGACGGCCAATTTGTTGACAAATTAAGCGGTGCACCATTATTCGATACGCGAGACCGATTCAACTCTGGCACTGGATGGCTATCTTTTACTAAAGCGGTCGATGGTTCGGTGTATGAAAAGCCAGATAATAAATATGGTTTGAAACGAATTGAAATTCGCTCAAAAACTTCAGACGTTCACTTAGGTCATGTTTTTCCTGACGGGCCTAATGGGCAACCAAGGTACTGTATCAACGCAACGGTGCTGGATTTCGTCCCACGACAAAAGAATGCCGTTAGCGGATAGTTGCCATTGACAGACAGATTCGTTAGCGGGTAAAAATTTAACTAAAACAAATTATTTACAACACAGCAGGGCGTCGATTTAGACGCCCTGTTTTTTATTTTCATTAACCAATTTCTTATCCTTTAATTCATTGCTAATCCTTTGAGTTCTAATCTAAAGCAAGCAGTCAAATACTTGGCACGGAATACCCAACAATATGTTTTGAAACGACGAGCTGACAACTTTCGGTTGCTTCTCCCATTTTAACTGAAGTGCTGTTTTCTCTCTTAAGACAGACCTCATAGCGGCCTGGGCTCGCACTAGTTGCTAACCAATCATCAGAACTCATATCGGCAGTATTTTTGCCGTTGATACTGGTCACAATATCACCTACCTGAAAATCCCCTGCCGCAGCCGCCATATCGGGCAAAACATACCGTACAACAAATTCACCAGACCTAATTTTTCTTAGCTCTAAACCTAGCAAGTTAAATCGCGAATGAAACCGAATATCTTCATAAGGTTTCAAATATAACCGGTTTGAATGATAGTCTACGACGCTAACGTACTTATTCAGCAATGCGCTTCCTATCACCCACAGGTCATCTTCGTCATCAGTGCGGATGATGTTGGTTTTAATATGATTAACTTCCAGCTTTTCCGACGCAGCGCTTTCTAGCGCTAAATTGCCCAGAGTCAGTCTCGGTAAACTAAACCGCTGGTGGAGTGCTCGCCCATTTAATCCAAAATCCGCGGCTTTAATTGTAGGTTGAGAAATATCGATTTCGTTATTCTCCAGATACAACGAATTGATTTTCAGATAGTTGCGACTGCCTGTATCGATGATTAATTCATGAGTCACTTTTTGACCCGACTTAAATAACATCTCTCCCTGGATCTCAAGCTTACTAAACCAAATATCAAAAGGCATCGAGATATGTTCTTCTTTCGGGTTGTAAGGACCGTTGAACACAGTTATCGTGTCTTCTTTTTTATCGAATTTCCAGGTAAAGTGTCGCAAGACGTCATGTCCAATAACACCATCGTAAATCGCCTCATCAGGTCGAAAAAAATACTTTGATGTTGAGATAGGTAAATAGGCAAAATTGATATTTTTAAATCTAATGCCATCAAACTCAAATTCATCTGCACTGGTTTGATATGCGGGAGAACTCTCTTCATCTCCCCACCCGCTTAATTGCAACTCGTATCCGGGTTCAAGCTTGAGCGCTTTAATTTTAGGCGTATCTTGCAGTATCGTAATAGAAGCCCCTGTATCAACAAGAAACTTAAACCCCGGCACGCCGTTGATAGACGCATAAATATAGGGCTTTTCGCCAATATAAGTTGAACGTAATTCGACTTCTTGTGCACTATTTCTCCATTCAGCCACCAAATCGTCATTGGCATTTCGCATACGAATTTTGTTAACGAAGCTACAACCAGAAGTAGCAACAATAACTAAAATGACCATTATATTTTGACTTAAACTTTTAAGGTTCACAGCCTTTACATTCGCTACCTTTTGAATAACGGCTTGTCGAAAAGAAAACATGACTACTCCTCAAATATTCGAACAACTTTATTCAGGTTATATTAAAGAGTGTGAAGTAGACGTGAAATGACGGCGCAAGACTGACCTAAAAGCCCTCCGTTTTTCTACATTTGGCAATCAAACCAAAGAAACCTTAATTTATAGCCCATCAAAGGTGAATGCATTGCGCATTCACCTTTTTAACGAACCTTAACTCCGGATGATGACCCACGCTGAAACCTTTACTTTACAAGCGGTTCTAACTGTCTAACGTCAGTTAGTTGATGAGTTCGGTGCTCAGCAAACGATGCATTTCCCTTGACAGCTTCCAGGACAAATCCTGTTGACTTTCATCGCCCATCGCGTCAAAAACGGTCAGCATTTTTAATCGCGTTTGAGCACCCTCGTTAATAAACCAAACATAAAGTTTTTCTCCGGATGGTGCTAAGCCAATCAGATGATCGTCACCAGCGCTTCCCTGTAAGATCGATAACTTGTTATTTAACATCGCCTGAATAGTGACATCTCTTGTATCATTCAATGCCAATGGAATTAAAATACCGGAATCATCCTCCGCAGGTTCTATCGAGCTACATCCACAGATAAAAATTGCAACAAATATAAAATAAGTTAATTTCATTTTGACCACCTCCCCTTTCTCTCGGGTTCAAAGATTGGAAAAATAATTGAAGTCGAAAACTGCTTGTCGTCACCACCAATCGAAAAACCGGCTTTCACTATCATTCCACGATCGTTAGTCGCAATGAATTCGATTCCTTTCGCTTCAATATCACGATCATTTTGTTTGGCGTAATAGGCTGATACACCGAGGTTAGAGAAAGATAGTTTATTCATCGGCCAGTTAATTCCGGCTGAGAAATACTGATAACGACTCTCCAGTTTCGCCAGTCTTGCGCTCGTTGAAAAATTCATCGAATCGGTAATCGGGAGATTAAAGCTAACACCGGCAGCCAGCGATGCAGAAGGTTGGGTCGTTCTTGCAGGAGTATCTCGCCGGAACGCATTGTCGACATCGTCTTGTTGTTGTGAGCTATACAATTCAACTGGCTCAGGGCGGTATTGGGCATCAAATAGAAAGTTCGTGCCATCAGGCGCCAAAGGTAAGAGGTATCTTGAGTAAAGATTGATTCCCGCTAACACATCTTCATGATAGTCAACGAGGCCGGGAAGATACGTGTCAGATACTTCCATCAATCTCATAAACCCTTCAGCGCCAATACCTGCTTCTAGTCGATTATTCCAAATTTTAAACCAGGTTCGACTATATTGTAGACGGGCAATTTCATCGATCGGTGCGTTGTATAACAAATACTCCGGGTTGTAATTATTAGAAGTCACTGAGACTACCAACGAACTATCCTGGCCGCTAAAATCACTCTCCTCATCAAACGATGTCTTCCAGGGTGCAATCTTATCGCCAATTTTCTTTCTCGAAAAATCAACATGACCACGCTCATCCATTAGCTCTTCAATAAATAAAGGAAGTGGAGGTCTTTCTTTTAAGCTGCGCACCAAATAATTTATTAGCGATTTATTGTCCCGGGGCAATTCACCGCTTAATCTACCCAATGAAAAAATCAGGCTTTTTTCTCTGGATTGATGTGCCAGAACAACTTTTTTCATATCGCGCAACGAACCTAATTCAGCGAGTTCATAGGTGATTGGTTGCACACGCAGACCACCCAATAAAGTTAAGTTTACAGCCAAACCAGGAATGCTTGTTCGAATGGGACAGACACTGCTGGGCTGTTGATAATAGTTCGCGCTAAATTGATTCAGGCTACTAATCAGTTCTGAACTCAATGCCTTTTCGTCCAGCTCATTAAATACGGCAATCAAACCGGCCATGCGTTGAAAGAAGCTTAGTTCCGCTGGTGTGCGGCTCTGTAGCATTTGGTCAATTTCGCTATTGACTGCATTCGCCATTGCTTCGCTAGAACTTCTTCCTGGCCGAATGAAATTAAACACCGAATGTTGACGCTCTCGAACAATTTGTTGATAGATAATATCAGCCGCTTCCAGCACACTGGCGCGATATTCGTCTGGAATAACTTTGACTTCGCGACTTAGCCTTTCATACATTGCTAAGCGATCGTCGAACTGTAAAAGGAAGTCATAATCAATGTGAATTAACTGGTAAAGCGTCGTATATGGAATTTTTTTACACTGATGTAAGAAGTCCTGAAAAAAATCGCCCTCTCCCGATTGACCAGAAACGACACGAATAGTGGCTGGCTCCCGAAGTATTAAAATATCGTTGTTTTTAGCAACATTCGCTGCGGCAACGGCATGAAACATATTAGAAAAAGTTGAGCTATTGATTTTACAATCATGCGCTAAAGAAAATTTTCTGATTTGTTTCTCAAAGTCGACTTCCTGAACCTGATCTTTCAAGGCTTTTTGTAATTTCAATTGAACATCTAGCGACGCTGTCACTAAGCGAGCAAAAGAATTATCGGCTGAAGGCGGCCCATTATATTTAAAATAATGATGAGTGCCTGCAACAAAAACAGAATCATCGTGACCCGGCTCAATTGAGACGCTCGGCGCTTTAAAGCCACTACCGGCTCTTGATTCAAATGCAATTTTAATGCTGTTTAAATCAAGCGGAATAGCGCCCGGTGTATGTGAACCAATGATCAACAAGCCACCTTCCGGTGTGGTTACAATACCTCTAACTGATGAAAGTCCGGCACCATTTCTGGCGAAACTATTGAGTGTATGCTTTGGATCATTGGCAATCTCTAACGCGGCTTTTAAGTCGACCACGAAAAGAGATTCTTCGGCTCTGACATTGAAGCAGATCAAAATCAGCATCATCATCATCTTAATCAAGGATTTAAGTATGGAGTAAGATAGAATATTCATGGCTACTTCTCCTCGACTGCATAGTGTTTCGAGAAATACTTACAAGGTCTGCCGTTTATTCCGGGACCACATTCGCGAACAACCTCAAAATTTGTACCTTTCAGCAATTCTGATGTGTTGCCACCGCCTCTAAAGATCTTCGCCAACACAGCTGCTAGTTTACTGATCACAATCAAAACATACGCCCCAGTATCACCCTCAATCAATTTCGTCTTATCAACTTCAAATGGATGCCAAAAAACAAAAAAGGGATCACTCAGGTAAACGTGCTCAAACAATGCAGTGATTTCACTCGGACCAGACAACGCTTGATTTAAATAAAATATGGCCAGGTTAAAGTGCGGCTCATAGTAGGCTGGAGTTTCTTTAGCTTTATTAAAAAAATTGAGCGCCTCACCAATACTGTTTTTTTGGATGGATAAAATCGCCAACATGTTATAAGCGACTCCTTTTACCTCTGCCGAGGCAGAGCTTTCACCGATAAGATCTCGCAGGTATTTTTCTGCAGCTTCACTGTTTCCTGAATGCAATAAACTATCTGCACGAAGAACCGATAGAACAGGAAAGTCACCGGCAGAAACGGAAGAAATATCTTGTCTGGTTAGATCGTTGTTGCTATTTTTTTCAGCGCGTGACTCAGACACTTGATTCACTAACATGGAAGAGAGCGCGTCATATTGTTTAATGCAGCTCTGTGTGCAACGTGAAAATGGCGTGCGTCCTTCAATTTTAGAGCCTGGTGCTAAATAACTAATCACGCCAAGTCTTTCCAATATTAACGGGCGTTTTTTTTGTTGGATAATGTATGTCGATATTCCGCGCCAGTTCTGATGAATAATAGCGTTAGCAAGCTCATTTGCTGATGAAGAATCAACTTTCGCTTTCATTAAAAGCAGGCCAAGTTCTTCTATTTTTTCCCTCCCATGAACCGCTGCTTCTGTCGTTAGTGATGGCGTCGACCTCAGCGGCACATTACTGTCCTCATTCGACGTAGCGAAGACGGCCGAGTACGAAAGCGACAAAAGAATTAAGGCCAGGAGAGACGCTTTTTTGATTGATAAACAATTTAAGTGTTGAAAAAGTCGCATGATATTTTCCTCTCAGTGGGTAATGAATGACAACATGTGTCGAGAGAATTATTAACATCAAAAAACTGACTTTCCTATTGACTAGAACAGCACATAGTTAATGATACTTAGTTATTACTAACAATATGGTTAAATATTTATTTACATATTGGTTATTTTTCAATTCTAATACACTAACTACTATGTCAATATAATGTTGACACTTAGCCATTAAGCTCAAGAATATGTAATATATTCTTTTACATACTTTTCGGAATGGGTTCACCCAGCTTGTATTCGGATCGCTTACTTTTAACAAATTCAGTAAAAAAGGTGATCAAATTGCAAATAGAGATAATATTAAATGATCTACTGCGTGAATACGGAGTCGAACGAGGGGCCTCCGCAGACTTAAAAAAATATCTGAATGTATCGCGACAAACCGCGTCGAAAATCATCAACAATAAAAAAAACTTAACCAATGAAGAAGTCGGCGATGTGTGCGACTGGTTAATCGAACGCGTGACCAATCATGTTAACACTACCAGTGACGATGTCAGACGACTACGCCTGATTTTACCGGGAGGGTTGTTTCGAGCCGCAGGCGCACTCGACAGAATCTTACGCTCTTCTGCGCTATGCCTCTATCTTGGTGAGCAGGTTCGATTGCAGGCGACTAAAAATGAAGAATCTTCAAAATCTCGTTGGATTTCTGGCGCCGATGCCGAGGTAGCGACCGATCTGGTCCATCGGATTGCGCGAGACGGTAATAAGCTTGAGTTTCTTTGGAAAAATGTCTCCTTTCATATCACTCCCGATTCTGAAGAATTAACATATGAAGGAAATTATTTAGAAGAGGATCAGAATAGAGCCATCGACTTTTATACCAATATGATGTGCACCACAGAACGGCGTCGTGCGAATAAAAAAGACAAAAGCGCCGTATTTATGATCGGTAGCCAAAGAGTAAATTACATGGTTGAAGTTGTTTTCGCAAAGCTTTTCAAAACCAAACCCTTCAAGGAAACAAAGCGGCGCAGTGTGCCAATTTATATGCAATACCGGAAAGGCGCCCCAGGTCGGCCGAGTTGTTTTGGCGGAGATAAGCCACCAACAGGTTGGCAAGGTGAAGGTGGTAGCGGGATTTACTATCGCACTGAAGATGGCTCCTGGGCCCACATTTCAAATCGACGTAATTTGGGCGGAATTGTATTGCTAATCGATGATTCCGACAATGCACAATTTATTGTTGTATTATTTGGATTCTCGGGAAAAGCGACACGGCAAATTGGTCAACTCTTTTACGAAAAACCTGAGCGTTTCTGGCCGCTTGATAAAACCATTGGCAATCTGCGCACTGCACTCTTTGCCTGTAAACTTCCCAAAGAAAAAGAACTTGGTGAAGCAGAAGTTATTCTAGTAGAAACTTGTTAGAAGGAACATTTTTTGAATTTGATTTACAGAAGGCTCTCTCCAAGTGAATCCTTTGCATATCGGGAAGTACGCCTTGAAAGCTTAAGGCTATTTCCAGATGCATTTGAGGCGATCTTTAGTGAGGAAAAGAAAAACACGGAATTGATGTTTGAATCGTTAATCAAGCAACAAGACAAGTCAAACTTTGTGGTTGGTGCGTTTGAGGGAACCTCACTCGTAGGGATATGTGGTTTTGTAAATCGAAATCAATATTCTCTGGAGCGTACCGGCACGATCATTCAGATGTATGTCAAAAAGGAGTACCGAGGGAAAAACATTGGCCTACATTTGACCAATAAGGTTATTGAAGAAGTGCGAAAAATACCGAAGACAAATCGCTTAGTTCTTGAAGTTAAAAAAACAAATAGTGCCGCTATTGCCGTTTATGAAAGAGCCGGGTTTAGAATTGAGAATATTGCGAGGAGCTCAGAACTTAGGTATATGGAGTATCTTATCAAGTAGAAATTTCACAATTTAACTGCAACGGGAAATGAGATCTTGAACTTGCTTTTGAACGAGAAAAATACGAAAGTCATCATTGAAAAAGATGAGTATAAAAACTGTAAAATACTCAGCCTAAGACAAAATCAGGATTTTTGAATCAGGTTTATGCACAAGATTAGAGAAATTATCGCAGTTATTGCTTCTCTGCTAGCATTTTGCTCTATACCAATCTTTGGATTTCCTTTCGGGGGTTGCCAAGAGTTCGGTTATGTTACTTTGGAGGTTGGCTGCAGTTCGTGGTTTGAATTCTTGAGGGGCGCGTTAGTCGTCGCTCCCATTTTAGTAATTTCAAAGCACAAACTCTTACTTTCTACCTTGAGCATTCCTATAGTTTTAGCAATTTCAGTACTTGGAGGAATAGAACATATAAGAGCAGGAGAACATTGGGACTATTTCTATGAGAACTGGAACCAAATTAGATATCATGTCAGCCAGCCTATACTAGTAGGTGCGGTAAGCGTCTATGGAGTATTCTGGAGTACGGTTTTTATACATAACAAGATAAAATTTAGAGACACATAAATTGAAAACCTATTTGATTACTCAGAGTAACAACTGCCGCTACTCAAAAACTAAGCAACTGCTTAAAATTACTAGTATGCCGACGAGATACTTCAATTTCTTTACCATCAGTCATCGTCAGAAATAAACCATTAGCGCCCGATGGCTCGATATTTTCGATAAAGTTCACATTAACAATATACTGTCGATTTGTTCGAATAAAGACTTTTTCTTTCAATCGTTTTTCTATTTTACTCAACGATTTATAAATCATCGGCTTGTTCTGCTCAAAATAAATGCGAGCGTAATTTCCACAACTTTCAAAATAGCGAATTTTTTCAATGTCAATCAACCAACATCGTTCACCATCTTTAACGAAAATTTTATGGTCAATCTCGGTAGTTTCATCTTCAGTAATTTCACTCTCGATAAAACACTTACTCAAAGCTTGCTGCAGCCTTTTGGGATTAATCGGTTTAAGCAAATAGTCCAGCGCATTAAACTCAAAAGCCTGAATTGCATATTCATCATAAGCCGTGGTAAAGATTACCTTAGGGCAAGTTTCTAGTTTTTCTAACAAATCAAATCCATTGCCATCGGGCAAATTAATATCGAGAAAAATCAAAGCTGGTTTTAGCGACTCTATTTTATCAATGCCAGACTCAACGCTGGACGCCTCACCGACAATTTCAATTTCAGGGTGAAGCTTTAACAACTGTAATAACTCTTTTCGAGCCAGGCGAGAATCTTCAACTATTACCGCTTTCATTGACTTCCTCCTGTCATCGGTAATTCAATCACCGAAGTAACAACATTATTTTCCTCACTGATACCAAAGCTCGCTTCATCGCCGTACAACAAGTGAAGCCGCTGTCTGATATTTTCCAGACCCAGCCCGGTGCTTTGCTTTTTATTTTTTTCATTTGATTCCTGATTTATTTTTCCAGGATTCGATACGATAATTTGAACCCGGTTTTCGACCTGGCTAATTTCTAACTTTAATTCTCCCCCGGTTGAACTTTGGTCAATTCCATGACGTATCGCATTTTCAACCAATAGCTGAACAAGCATTGGTGGAATTTTGCAGGCCAATACTTTTTCATCCAATACTTCAACATATTCCAGTCGCTCTTCATACTGTATACTCGCCAGCTCGATATAACTCCGCACAGTGTCTATTTCGTTTTCCAACGGCTGTAGTTTTTGTTGATTATTTTGTAGCGAGTATCGCAAAATTTCAGACAATGAAGTTAGCATATCTCGCGCACGGTCAACATCTTCCAACATTAATGAGCGAATATTATTGAGGCCGTTAAACAAAAAATGAGGATTCAGCTGGCCAATTAATGTGTTTAATTGCGCCTGCTTAAGCTCCAGCGCCATCTCGCTATCTCTCAATTCTAACTGTTTAAGCCGATTAAGATGATTAATTGAAACATAAATTACTGCCCATAAATAAAGCACAATGGTCATGATCATCCAATTACTATAAACCTCCGACATAAAAAATATGTAGCGGTAAGAATACTTCCACAGTAGTAGATAAAGACCGAGTGTGCTAATAATAATGAGAGAAGACAAAAAGCCAAGCCAGGTACAGTTAACGAGTAGCTTTATCCAGACGGATGGTTTTCTCGCATTTAGCCAATTGAATCGATGAATTAATTCTCTTAACACCAGACAAATCGAGGTATTAACAATAAACAAGATGATCGCAGAAACAATACCGTGTTCTAGCGGCTCGATTTCTTCTATCTGTCGAGAAATAAAGTTTAATGCGACAAATCCGCCAAGACATAAACTATGAAACATCCAAAATATCGGATTAGTTTTTGGCGCTTTGAGTATTGACATAATATTAGTAACCAGTGAACACGAAAATAGAGTTATGAGTGGACGGTTGATTAGGCAAGTACAGGCTATTTTTCATTCGAAATCGATTGATATTATTATTCTAGTATAACGCGACTAAAATCTCTCCTCTAGCCAATCTACGATTAACTTTGATGCAACGGGTGAAAAAGTTTCCTCTATGATTGCATATTCCACCGGAGAGCCAGTTTTGCTGGTTTGAAAAAGGTGATTGAGTTGCGGTAGTTCTACCACTGTGAAATCTGAATGATTCGCAGACTTCAACGCGTTACGAATGCCGTCCAGGTTAGACTTAGCGGCAACTTGCAAGTCGTTGCTGCCATTAATTGCCAATATCGGCGCTTTGACCTTAGCCAGTTTTTCCGCTGGCGAGTAGCTCAAAAAATACCGAAACCAGCCTGTTCCATAAGTTTGAATTAACTGCTCCTTTTGCTGCTCGAGGATTTTTTCATCGTTCACGCCAACCAGTCGAAGCGATTTTTCAATCAGGTTAACAATCTGCGGCTCAGATGCCAGCTTTTTCTCCGTTGCGCCAATTAGCGCGAATAATTGTTTATCAACGTCTTGCTTCTGTTTCAGAACATCCGCTGAAATGCCTTGCGCCAATCCAAGTAAATAATGCTGCTCCGCTAACAGCTCTGCATTTGGAATGCCAGGACCGGCTAGCATAATCACGAAAGCGACATCATCTCTTTGAGCCGCCAGCATCGGCGCGATCATCCCGCCTTCGCTGTGACCTATCAGCCCAATGGTATCAGCCGGAATGTCATCACGAGATAATAGAAAGTCAACCGCTGCGCCTGCATCAGTGACAAAATCTTCGGAAGTCGCCGAGTCGAAATCGCCGGTCGATTTTCCTGTTCCCCGATCATCCAATCTTAATACAGCAAAATCAGCTTTAGTTAAAATATCCGCAATCACCCAAAATGGCTTGTGGTTCACAATTGTTTCGTCACGGTCCTGCGGTCCTGATCCTGAAATCAAAACCGCGGTTGCTTTCACTTTATTCGATTTCGGTTTTGTCAATGTACCAGCCAAAACTAAATCTGCTTTATTATTAGTAACGAGAACTTCTTCGATGTGATAATCAAATGGTTTCTTAGGCGTTTGAGGCCTTGAAGAAACTTTTTTCTTATATTGCCCCTTAACCATTTTTAACTTAAAAATAAATCCACTTTGAGCAAAATCACCTTTAATGGATTGCTTATTTTTAGCGAGCATACCCACAAATTTTACGCCCAATTTTTTAATTTCGAATTTTACCTGACCCTTTTCAAGGGAAATAGAATCGATTTCTATCCCATAAGACTCCTGGTTCGGACTATCAGCTACTGCGACTAAACTTCCCTGCTGCTGTTTTACATGAACCACAAAGTCGAGCGGGTTTCCCGGAATTTTGATAGGGCCGTACCACTGTCCTAATAAATCTTCTGAATTGCTCGAACCATCAGCCGGTAGCGGCTTTTTAACGATTCGAGAAAAATTCAGTTTTTGCATTCCTTTCTGAAAGAAATTACCTTTTATTTGATCAGTTTCTGAATTAAGTTTTCCAGAGTAATGAATAGAAAGATCTTCGATTTCAAAAGTGAGTTCCTTCTCATTAAATTCTACCAGGGTCATTGGAATATCAAATCCACCCTGACTTGGTGTATCTAGCGTACCGACTTGTTTACCGCCTTCTGTCTTAATGTGAATGACAATTGGTAATACGCCGCCCGGCAGCTTCAGGTCTCCTTCCCAATCGCCTTCAAATCCCTTAGCTAACACCGAACTTGAACCGTACAAAAGTGCAGCGATTAACAACATGATGATACTAAAAAATGATTTTGCTTTTTTCAAAATGTTTCCTCCGAATTGATGATGTTATCAGCGTACATCAATTCGGTCTAAAAATAAGTATTATAGGATAAAGGGCAGGTTTTCTATTTAAGAGGTAAAACCAGGAGGTAAAACTAAGCCCTATGCTAGTCAGGCTATAATTGTGCTATTCAGGCAAAAATGACGCAGACGCGGGATTTAACGACATTACAGTTACTAACTGCGTGAACTACCCCTGATAAGAATGCATAGCTTCCCGGTATTACTACCGCAACATCACATTGAGCTGATCAACAACCTCAGCCCAGTCAGCATCATCGTCAATAACCTGCTTTAAAAAGCTCGACTGTGAAACATTCCAGAAGTCGGCGTTGTGCAATTCAACATCATCAGGAATCGGTTTATTGCGCCCAATAAAGTCCTTAATCGCTTCATCAGAGCTATCTAGCCCCAGTTGGTTAAATAGAGAAATCAGGTTGTGGATCGGCTGTTCCATCATTTTTCTCCTTATTGGAGTTTATTTCAAAACATTGAATTAAATATAGTCCTAAGCGAGTAACAAGTCATCATCAAACCCTCAATTAATTGCTAAGTAAGCGTGTGGCTCCTTTGACTGCGTTCAAAATTCTCCGCTAGCGAGCAATCTTGCTGCGTCTCCACTTCTCGGTTATCGAGAACCCGGCTTTCGTCATAGACCGCATTTAGCGCATCGTCGTGGTCAATGTAGCCGCCAATTTCAGCCCCATTCTCAAATACAGCGTTCCAAAATGCCCCTTGTCCGTACACAAATATCACTTTCATACTGACTTTCCGCCCGATAATAATGTTTGCTATTCATTGGGCATAAACTGGACCAGTTATTAAGAAAAATAACCACGCTATTCATTTTGGCCTTGATCTGCCCCAAAAATGAGAAATTCATCACAAAGAACCCGTGACACAGTTCAAATACTTCTTGTTGTTGAACAGCACTTTTTATCGTGTGAAATAACAATCCGGTTTCTCACCATGACGTAAATGGTCACCTTGTGAGAAAAATGGTCACAAAATAGACTACCTTAACGAGAGAACATTGATATTTACAAAATTCAACCTCCCATATCCGGTAATCAATTTCTTCTTTTAAAACCCATCCCTTAAACTAAAAAATCGCATAAAAACAACAAGGCAAAATAAGCGATGGAGGCAATGGCTCATAATATTGTAATAAGGATTGATAACTCTCAGCACTTCAAAAACAAGTTCAATTTAATAAAACGAGAGCTTCTTTAATCGCTGACTATCAACAACATGTTTTCGCCCTGATGTCTTTTAAAGCCAATTTATAATTTTTTTAATATTGATTCAGTTAACACTCACTTCTTAAGGAGAAAATATGATAAGAAAATCGATAGTTGCAACGAGCTTTTTATTGGCTGGTTTTCAGTCCCACGCGGATATTGTTTCTGAACCTTGGTCAATAAATCAGGAACAGGGAACCATGCGTTCGTTAGTTGGGGATTTCAACGGTGATGGGCAAGAAGATATTATCGGCCTAAGGGATCGTTTTTCAGAAACTCGTGATGCCTTTGATATTGTTTACTTTGATCACTCGCAGTCTTTCGCTCAAAGAACGCTGCGGGAAGTTAATACATATAGCTCTTATATTCACTGGGCAACTTCAGATTTCGACAAAGATGGAATTTCCGATATTGTCGTCAATATTGATGGCCAGGTCCAAGTATGGTTTTTTGACCAACAAGGAACAATTGCGGAAACTATCGAACTCGGCTCTACCGGTCGAGGGGATTCTCCTTTTCTAGCTGACCTTAATGGTGACGGACAAGAAGATATTTTGATCCCAACCGATCCTGTCCCTCCTTCCACAAGCTATGAAGACTTAGCACTTTATGTCACCTCCGCTTCACGAAATATTTCTCAACCAACCATTATTTCAACCAATAGTGAGAGCTGGCTTACAGATATGACAGCAGGCGACTTTGACGGCGATGGCCACACTGACCTTGTCGTTGAACAGAGAGGTAATAGTTTTCGCGTTTATTTAAATCCGAATGGAAATGGCCAGTTAGAATTTGATACTCAGGTAAACGTCCCTTTTAATTCGATTATTTCATGGTCAGCATTTGACGCTGACAACGACGGTAGCGATGAATTACTTGTTGGATTTAGCGCTCGGATTGCTTCTTATGATCGCAATGAAAACGGTCAATGGACGGTGGATAATCGACTCGTATCAGCACCGGCAGGAATGGTTTTTCGCGGTTTAACGGCGCAAGATGTTAATCAGGATGGTCATAATGATTTAATCTATATTGCCGACGGTGGTCGATACTATGGCAGAACTCTGAACATTAGCGAAGGCCCAGGGTTTAACAGTCAATTGGAGTCACATGAACTAGCCGAAGATATAGTTAGCACATCTGATTTCCAAATTACGGTCGGCAACCTCGATGATGATAACTGTCCGGATCTTCTCGTTGATATCAGTCGGTCGCTTAACTATAAATCGGTCTATTCAAGTAATGCCTGCATGCCCGCAACTGATTTAGCATTAGAAGGTTGGTTGTTCGACTGGCTAAAACCCCACGTCTTAAAGTTTCGTGTGATTAACACTGGCTCGGGTAGTTGGCCACCGGTGATAGCTGAAAATGCTAGTGTAACGATCGAATTTGAAACTTCGTCAGCGGTGAGTATTACAACGGCTGATACGAACTGTGAATTGATGTCTCCGAATCAGTTCAAATGCCACGCTCCCGATCTGGATGAGTGGTCACTACAATATTTTCAACTGTTGATTGACGGAGAAGCGGGACTACCGGTAAAAGCCAGGCTATCGGCTGATGCGAATAACCCCGAACAAAATGATGACAACAACACGTTAGAATTTGATTTTATTATTAAATAATAAAGCGACTTTAAGACGTTAGTCTATTAACCTGCAAAAAAGTAACGCACAACCCGTTTTCCATTCAATAACAAACGGGCTGTGCATTTTCTTTCACTCTTTATTGCTCGGCATAATTTCATGTAGCAATTTCATCTAACTACTCGCCAGAACAAACACCTTCTTTTTTCCATACATTAGAATAAATAGAGGGGTTTGCGGCAAACGACCAATAGATAGCCACGTACTTAATATCATTCCAGAAAACATGATCTCCTTCATGGTAAAGTTTTTGTTGGCTCCAATGTTCAACGCCATCACATTCGGGTGGAAGACTACTATCGACCGTTATCGTTTTTAGTTTTAGATCAGTCTCATTTTTATCATTAACCACCGTTAAGCTTACCCGGTAATTTCCATTCTTTCGATATTGATGAGTTGGATTTTTTTCGGTAGACATTTTTTTATCGCCAAAGTCCCATAGGTAACTCACTATTTCCTGCGTGTCAGTTGACTGGTCACTAAAAGAAACTGTTCTTTCGTTTATCGAATAATTAAAGTCAACCACCAAATCTCCAGTGCCCGACCCAACACACCCGGTCGCATTTAAATAGTCATAGGCAGCTTTCGCTTTGACAATCCCAAAACCATAAGAAGTATCCCTTCCCCGACTCCCTTTATCTTCTGCGGTGTAGCCGAGCGCGTACCGAATTCGATCATTGGTACAGTCAGGAAAATGGCTCCACACTAGCGCCGCAACACCGGCGACATGAGGAGATGCCATTGATGTGCCGTTCCATTTTGCATAACCGTGTGACGGTAGCGTTGAATTCACCTGAACACCCGGTGCAGCCAATTCAACTTGCTCATTAAAAGTGGAGAAATTCGCTTTAGTTCCGGTATCATCAATTGCGGCAACTGATACTACAGCATCGTAAGATGCGGGATAGTGAGCAGCCGGTGCAGCAGTATTTCCGGCGGCGGCAACATGAATCATTCCAGCTTCATAAGTTTCATTAAATGCATCCTCTTCCACCTGCGAGCGGCGGCTTCCTCCCAAACTCATATTCACGACAGTGGCCCCGGCGTCACGGCATTGATACACAGCAGCCGCAAGATCAGAACCATACGCCCAGGTTCCCTGATTATTAAAAACTTTAACGATATGTAAACCAACCAGCCCTGATGGGTTAACGCCTACAACCCCTTCATCATTACCACCAATCGCCGCAATAGTTCCTGCAACATGAGTTCCATGACCGTGCCCATCGTCAAACCAATCCCCGGTATCGATATTTCCATGTCCATCATCGCCGGTAATCCCACTATTTGGTAAATCTGGATGTGTAAGAGTATAACCAGTGTCTACAACACACACTTTCATATTCCCGGTGTTTGCATCCGATAATTGGTCGGCTTCCACCATGGTTATTCCATAAGGAACACTTTCAGCCAAAAGATATCGTTTCGGATCGATTTCCACATAGCTCACTTTCGAATGAGATTGTAGAACGCGTTTTTGTTGTTCAGTTAATGCTAATGACATTGCATGAAGTTCAGGTAACGATCTTAAGATCTCCACCTTTGCGCTTGATGCTATTTGCTGTAGAGCGGCCTCAACTTTCTTTCTGTACTCCGTCTTAGTGTAGTGATGTAGACTTGCTTCTTTTTGTAAACTTTCGATAACGCTGTTACCTAGTTTAATAATATGGCGCTGTTTAACTTCAGAAGATGACATCGCAGACTGCATAGTTAAAACGCAAGTGGAAAGAACAAATCCAGAAATAAATTGCTTGGCTCTTTTTCTATTGATAATTGAATGTTCCATTAATAACTCCATGAGTAGTTGAATGAATTTAAAAACTTTTGTTCGTTTGAATAATTTATTTTTATCAATTTGGATAACGGCCAATCGTGCAAAAAATCGTGCCGACAACTTTATTTGTCACACAATAAAAATCATAGATCACGAACTTAGTATTTTTTTGTGGATATTTAATTGAACAAGAAAGACTTAAATTTTTCTGTAATAAATTTGCATGAAGAGATAAAGAAAAAGATCGACTAAAAAAAAATAAAAAATGCCGAGCAACAATTATGTTAACTCGGCATTCAAAACATTAATTTTTTATAAAAATTCTAAAATATTTTAGTTAGTATTAATTACAAATTAGCGCACGCTAGCTTCAAAAACTGAATAAGCTGTTCTTTATCACTAACTAAAACTTACAAAACACTAGCAATTATAAACCACTGGTTGAGCCATTACAGGTCCCTAGATTAACCCATGGCCCTTCTGAATTAGCAGGACTATCATTGACACCAGACGCATACCATTTATTTTCATAAGCATCTCCTTCGAATTCAACTCGTTGACCGGGAATACTATAAATAACATCCGCACTCCATGGTTCTAGTGTACAAGTGTCTGGTGATAAAATAGAAAACTCATTGATAAACTCCCCTGACAAACCATCATTATCCAACGCGGAAATTTTCAGGGTGTAGTTTCCGTAAGCCGGTGGTGTCCATGACGCAGAATATAAATCATTTTCACCGGTGGCGCTCAGGCTGATTGATTGTCCATTAATCGTAGCCGATAATGTGTTAATTGTTCCATCGTCATCTACCGCTTTAACTTCTAAGGTCATTGATGACAACTCATTTTGTCGAACAACTTCACTCTGCAGTGGAGAAACAAACCCAACCCAGGGTTCGCAATTTAATTCACACTTAGGCGTTTCCTTTGCATATTCTTTTTCCAGTGGTACCACACCATTTTGATAATAGGACTGAACTTTTTGAATCCAGAAATAGTCATCTGTCGGCGGAGAACCTACACCGTCAGTTGAAATGCCTACCCCCGCACCAAACAAAGCGACAATAACACCTGCATCCTTCGCTTCTTGAATATGACTTCCCCAGGTAATTTTATTTCCAGCAACATTCAATTGATTATCCTGTGCTTGATTCTGAGCAAAGTAATCGAGGCGGACGCTATTACCCACCGTAAATGAATCACCGAAAAAGAATGTCGTAGAGCTATCTTCTCCTTTGGTGGGAGTATTATTTAAATCCTGGAATCTTTGTCCGGTATAAACGCTGGTTTCGTGTGTTCCATTAATATGACCCACAGGCAATTGCCAAAGCACTATTGGTTTTGCGGAAGTTTCGTGCATAGTATTCACAAAGTGCAAATAATTCATCCAGTGATCATTATTAAAAAACCAGGTCGAGTCAGCGGGATTCTCCTTGTTCTGGTGAATCATCGCATCAAGACCATACTTATCAATGGAAATAAAATCGGCGCCGTGAGTTAAAATTCCTGCATCAATTCCATATTGTGTTGTTTCCCGCGCACTCTCTACAATTGCGTTTCGTCCCTGTACCCATCCGAGGTCATCAGTACGACGTAACACGCCTTGATTACCTGAAGTGGGAGCATAAGCCCATAAGTTGAGTTGCCAACCGAAAAATATTTTGTGGCCCAACCGACGTTTATTATCAATGGTCGCATTAATTCTTTTAACCAACGAATATATAGTTCCAGCATTTTCTTCAATTTTATTTTTACCCACTACCGTTTTTATTTTAGTGGGATCATTGGTACCTAGATGTAAAACACCATTTTGTTGAAAATAGCCGAGAAAATCTGGCTCAAGAATAATACCGTATAATTCTCCCTGGGCAACTTCTTGAACTTGCTCCATAAAAATATCGATATCTTGAAAATAATCATTCATGTAATCAACACTGCGGATGTGTTCAAGATCAGTGGTAAAACTTTCTCCACCATCGGGTATGTTGTAATAAACAAAAAACGGAACCAAACCAAAACGAATACTTTCCTCAGCAAACTTTCCGGCCCTTCGAGTTCCCCAACTTTGCCATCCTCTTTCCATTGGGCCACCGTTGATGTAGATGTAACGAATGTCCATATTCTTATTTGTCAGGTCGGTATCAATATCACGCCAAAATTCTAAGTCGGTCACACTGTCTTCTGAAACCGACCCAATTGAGAGGTATTTGGGCAACCCGGGTAAAGCGCCATCAGAATGATTGATACGCAACCCCAAGTAATAATTTTCACCTGTTGCGGTAGAAATTTTTAACCCCGTTCGCCCCGGGATTTTTCCGGTTATTCGAACGGTTTTGTTGTCAATTTCCCACTGGGCAACATTGGATTTTCGAGAAATAATTTTCGTGACGGGTTGATTAAAGATATAAGTGGCAGTGGCACTTTCATTCACATTAATTTGTAACGGAAGTGCTTCAAACGAAAGATTAGTACCGTTAGAGCCACCGTCTGCCTCAGTAACAACCAACTCACCTGACGCACTCGCGGTTGCTCCCAGGTTGTCTGTCGCCACCACATTAATCGTATACGTTCCGACAACGCTCGCCTCGTATTGGACACTATAAGGCGCCGAGGTATCAATCCCGAGATTGTTTGCACCTTCTGCGAAAGAAACTTTTGTGATAGAGCCATCGGAATCAGAGGCGGTCGCAGAAATTAAAACTGTATCGCCGACTTTCACCGTTGGTAATTGATTCAGCTTTACTGTCGGTACCTTATTCGACGGACCAGTTCCAACTGTAATAACCGATACAGCACTTTCACTACAGCCATCGCTATTACACAAAGAAACCTGTAAGTTGTGGACACCTGAATTCAGATCGACGGAACAACTTCCCTTCTGAGCATTCTCGCCATTCGGCGTTAATGTTCCTTCGCAAACCTTATTGCCATTATCTAACAATTCCCAGTCGCTTCCGTTAACTCCCCACCACATATTCCATTCAACAGTTAATCCGTTGCCATTTTCGATCGTTTCTGGAAGCCAGGCTATTTGTGGCACACCTGGAGGCGAAGCAAATACTTGCGAAGAGAGACTAATTGCAATAAGCAGATAGCAGTAACAGAAGATCCTATTCATGATTTTGTGCACTTTATATTGTTAGGATAAATAGTATTTAACAGTAAGTGACAACGCTGTCAACAAAATAAAAAATAAAGACATGTACATTTAATTGGAAAGAGAACTACTTCTCGGTCAATTGTGGAAATTTTAATTTTCGATAAGAAAAGTCAGGAAGAGTATATTTTTACAGTCTCAATAAAATGCGAGTCGATCGCATTTTTTAACTAGCGCGGCTTACATGCCCACGCCCCCTTACACGCTAACCACCGGACGCTCTGCTAATGGTCAGTCGTTTGAAAAATGCTTTGTTAGTATTTTCGTTGTTTTGCAAAACTTACAAACTGAAATATTTGCCATCAAAAGTTGATTTCATTTATAAGTGACTTGCTGTCAATTGCGTGTCTGGTATTTTGCCCATATCGACGCCAACCAGTTTACTTGCTCTTCTGTATCTGGAACCCGAACCCCACGAGCTTTAGAAACTAAATCAAAAGCTTCGGTAGAGCTTATCCCTGATTGTAGCAAGATAGCGCCAGCAATAATTCCTGTACGTCCAATTCCAGCTCTGCAATGAATCGAAATATGATTGCCCTCACATATTTCTTTATAAAGAGTCTCAGCTAAATCTATCGCCAATTCAGTACTTGGTAACCCCCTATCCTGTATCGGAAATGAGAGGTATTCGATGCCGTTCTTATGGCATAGCTTTTCTTCCGAAGCCAATCCAAGTTCTTTTTGCTCCCAGTCTTCGAGTAAACATACGATCTTATTTATTCCAAGGCGCGCAAACCCAGTGAATTCTTCGTCGATGTATTCCCCAGGTACAGGCTTCGCCATCACTGATAATGTACCGTTTTCTAGCTCGATGACTTTGTATGTTGTTGGTAGCATAGAGCCTTAAGATAAGTAACGCTTATTTAAATTGTGAAACCGAAAGTTATTGGAGTCGACCATCAACCTGCACTCAACTAATAGTCAATAAGTTCATCTACTCTGGCATTTCAAGTTGTATCTTATTTTTCAGGCGAACTAGGTCGCCTGTTCAGATTAATTTTTAACAATTCGCAGGTTGAGCAATTTCGCCGGCCGTACACGATGCTTTTAAACCAGCCTGTTTGGCTGTTTTTTTAGCATTATAAACCGTGCATACTGCCTGCGGAACATTTCCTCTTGTCGTACTCAACAGTCCGACGCCGTTAATCTCCATTTTTTGGCAGAGCAGATCCTCAATTCTCTTGTCCATTTCAAGAACAAATTCAGGATGAACATTACTGCTCATAATAAGTGTCCGTCGAGACAAAATAATGTCGAGGTTATTTTTTAAATCAGTAAAAAGCTTTTCTGCTTGTGGTGCATAATTTGGACGCTCGTCAGGCGGTCCTGAACGAGCTTGCTTATCAACTTGACTAATCCCTGCAGAGGTTTGATCAACTGCCGCCAATACTGGAACAACCGTAAGCATGCTGCAATCTCTTGGTGCTTTATTAAAATTTTCACCGTCGCATAGTTTTCCGCCTTTAGCAGCATAACCGGATAATTCACTACTTTCAGATTGCCAGGTTGCAATGGTCGCTACACGATAAAATGCAATTTTATTACGCGCATCACTTTCTTTTTCTGCTTGCGCGGCAGAATCTTTAGCTAAATTATCCAGCGAAACGCGAGCATCTTCAGCAATACGCCACTGCGCGTTTTTTTGGGCGCTTTCAAGTGCTTGATAATGTATGGTCAACGCCTGGTTAGCATCTCGCAGTTGAAATGCGGTACAACCCGTCATCGCAACCACAAAGAAAACCAATAAAAATCGTTGCAGTGTCATCATTAAAACCCTCCCCTTAAAATATCATCAACTTGGTCGACAACCAGTGGCGGTACGCCTTTGTTTTCTAATACGCCGCCCATCAACACGCGGAAAACACGCAGCCACTCTTTACTTCCATATTGGGTATTGTTCGTGGCCACAAATTCATTCAGTGATACTACCAACTGCTTGATTTCAGTAATGTGCTCCTTTGCGGCAAGCGCGTTGCCTGAAGTTGTGCGCAATACAATTGAAACCGCTTCTTTTAAAGTGTCGCCAAACAAAACAGCTTTATCTTTACCATTTGCGGTCACAGTTTCATTGGCTGCATCAAGTAATAATGTAATCAATTGTCCTGCCAAAATATCATCGGGGTTAGCTTCATCCAGGTTAAACAGGCGACCAGGATTAGCAGCCGCTTCTTGAATGGCAACCTCGATTATCTGCATCCAGTCTCCACCGGAAAGCAGCG
Source organism: Aliikangiella coralliicola (assembly GCF_007004725.1). Taxonomy (GTDB): domain Bacteria; phylum Pseudomonadota; class Gammaproteobacteria; order Enterobacterales; family Kangiellaceae; genus Aliikangiella; species Aliikangiella coralliicola. The sequence continues at coordinate 345,414 of NZ_ML660165.1, forward strand.
CGTCATCAACGGCATTCATTGCGTTCATAACCGCCACCAATACACCTTGCTCTGACTGCCCTTCTAGTGCTTTTCCTAATAGACTTTGGAATAATTCTAGCCACTCTTCACTACCAAATTGCCCGCTGTTTCCAGCAACTAACGCGTTAAGCGATTGCAGCAATTGTTGAACCTGCTGCAGGTTTTCCAACGCCTCTTTCGCTTTACCTGAAGACGATTGCAACACGATTGCTATCGCTTCTTTTAGTGTATTTCCAAACAACACAGCTTTGTCTTTGTTGGTGGTAATCGCCTCGCTCGCGGCATTGAGCACCAGGGTAATTAATTGACCTGCCAAAATATCATCGGGGTTGTCGGCATCCAGATCAAACAACCGGCCGGGGTTGGCCGCCGCTTCTTTACTGGCAATGGCGACAATTTCAATCCAGTCATTTCCCGATAGCAGCAAATGTTCATCGGCTTTCATCGCGTTAGTAATTGCCACCAATATTCCTTCCAACGATGCATTGTTTGATTCCAATATCATTGAAGGTGAGGCAGAAATATTAGTCAATAATACTCGGCCAAGTTCGATCAGTTGAGGTCTTGAGAAAACGCTGTCTAAAGGTTTTCCAGAACCAACTATTTCGCTAAACGAATCAGTAAATGTTTTGACCAGATCGGCCGCAGTTTTTTCCCAGGCGTTACTGCCGTCAGCAAAACGATGGACATTCTGACCGACAGTGCTTAACGCAACTTTAACCAACTCAGTACTTAGTTCATTGTCAAACGGTGGCTGCATGTTTTGTAAAACTGTGGCAAACCCCGACAATAAATCTTTGGCAAATTGATCCTGAGTTCTACCGCCGGCTCCAACAAACAATTGTGGCTTTTCCGCCACCACACCTAACGCAGCCTGGTACAATCCAAGCAAACCTTCTTGGGTGAATTGTTCATCCAGCCCTGTCTCTGCAGCCTGAGTCAATAACGCAGTGGTCAATGCCCCTAACGCTTTATCGCCACTAAAATCACTGCCGAGAAATGTTGTTGGAGAATTGGCAACCGTCGTTAACATAACCTTAGCGGCCGGCCCGACAATAGCATCGGTCACGGCCTGCCAATGAAGTTGTCCACTCAGATCATCAGGGAATTGATCAATCACAGGTTGTAGCGATGAGGTAATTAATTCCTGAATATGTTTTTCCGAAGCAACCCAGCTAGAATTTTCAGAAAGCGTTTCTAATCCCGCGCGTAAGAACACACCAAGTATTCGCTGTCCGAACTGTTCTTTGCTACCAAACTCACCGCTATCTGGAATCAGTTTGGCTAAATTAGACGCATAGGCAGAGACAAGAACCGCACCACTACCACCACCAATAATTCCGGGGTTGTTACCCACATAATCTAAAACAATATCGCCGGCAGTGAGTACGACTCTGGCCCAGGGACTAATCGGTCCTTTTTTGGGATCCCATTGATTAATTAAAACGGCAGATGTGCTGGTTCCATAAATGCTACCACCCTTTGCTGTTTCCAGACTGACCGCAGCGGTATAAAGTGCATCAATGGAAGAGGGCTCTAATTTAACTGCAAATCCATCCCAATATTCTGCATAAACAGCACCGTCTCCGGTAACATACTTCGAATTTTCAGGCTTGTTAAAATAACCGTTAACAAAATTTTCGGTATTAAAGTCGACTGCTTTTAGTGCGGGAAAAATCGCTGGTTCGTCGCGCGCGGACTGTTCTAGCGCTTCACGACCAGCTCTTGCCAGACGAGTTACCGACTGGACGCCAAAAAGTAATAATGTTGGGTTCATTAGTTATAATCTCCTATCAATAGTTCCATCTGAAGTTAATAGCACTCGACCGTTAATGTTGCCTAACTGATTTGCTTTCGCAGCTTTTTCAAATATTTCTACCAAATTCTTTTTGTCCTGTGTTTCGCTCACTTCCTCTTTCGCCTTTTGAACAGTTGTTTGTAAGCCACGAGCCACACTGGTGAGCGCAGTCAGCTTGCGAAAAATATCGAACCAGAATGGCCCGCCTAAACCTATCAGTATTCCCGTTAAAAAAACTGAAATAAGCCAAACAAAAACCATGCTGGATTTCGCCCAGAAAATACCAAGGCCAGATTGCGATTTTTCAATATCTTGCCATTCTGATAAATTCCAAGGACGCGTTTCTGAGCCAATTGGAATCCCGCTTGAATTTATCGATGCCTTTAACGACCTTAATTGCACAAAGTTTTCTCGAATTTTTTCTGCTTCATCTTCAGTTGTTGGTGGTGCAGGTTTCGATTGGTCACTCTCAGAAGCATCGATAACTTTTTCTTCGGTATTTTCAGTGCGATTAAGTTCACGCCGTTGACTTTCTAATTGCTTATCTAATTGTTTAGCAACAGACTCACCTTTGCTAATCATTTCCTGACGCAACTCCTTGTCCATCAGAAATGTTTGAAATAGATGAATTGCGTTTACGTTTAAAACGAAGGCGACTAAAATAGCAGTCATCACAGAGAACAATCGTGCCCTGCGCGCAAAATACTCCCTTGCATTTTCGCCGAAGTCTTCATACTTGCTTGCGAGATCTTCAAGAAATGTCTCTAAATATTTTCTGCCTCGCTGACGGGTTTCATTAAGCAGCTCTTTGCCCGCAGGCGTTTCCGCCAAACGCTCAATAAACTCAAGTGTCGTCAGTGATTTGATTTCCTTTGCATTGACCCGGTTGTAAACCCATTTTTTTAACCCGGTAGCCTGCTCATCGACCGGAAGAAATCGCGCCCCGGTCATGCCAGTTTGAAAACGAGCTGTTGAGCCATCGCCCCAATTAAGTCGATGAGATAGTCGCGGCTGAATAACATCACGATAAATATGCGACATTAACCGCTTAAGCCCCTTTTCACGCAGGCGTAAAACACGATGGGCAGTTTCAATAATGACGGAAACGATAGTGGAAAACACCATCATTGTGACAGCAAATGCAAGAGAAGCTTCAATCCATTGCATTATCGGTTCCTTTATTATTGGATGAGTGGGTTGCGATAAAGTTAAGCACGACTATTCTTATAATACAAACCAGTCACCCAACGCAACAACTTCTCTTTTTGAGATAAAACTCAAACAGTAAAATCTGAAATTCATCATTCAAAATCTCAAACCGCTACATCGATAGAAATACTCACAGGTGTAGTTTTTCTTCCGACAAGAAACATAAGACACTTTCTATTCGCGCCTTTTCTTGAAAATGTTTTTATATTGATTTATTGGCCATTTGAAAGAAGTTCGATTCGCCACGCCAATTATTTTTTAATTCTAGGACAACTAATTTTAAGTCAGGCGGCAACTTTCTAATAATCGACTAAAAAAGCAAACTTCTTTATTGCAAAAGCAATAGAGGCGAGTATATTTTTTCTTGAGCCTAAGACTGAGCCCACCAGTTTTCTTGAAAAGCAGGTTCACCCAAATAAAAAAAACGTGCTAATTCCAATAAAAAGGTCTAGCGAATTCCTACAAAAAACATTTCTCTGGAGCGCAACATGAGATATTTTAGATTAGTATTTTACATACCAATAATAATTGCTATTTTATTTTCCAACTCAATCTATTCGACACCGTTAGTCGACGAGGATTTCCCCGCGAGTGTTCGCGTTACTTGTGATAAGAATTTATGTGAACAGCTCAAGAAAGATTTTACTCTCGACAATATAGAAAAAGGTTTTGTCGACCTATATTTGCCCAGTTACTCTGATTATCAAAATTTACAAAACTACTTTTCATACGCTGCTTTAGCAAATGAATCTCCAATCGAAATTTTACTTTCAAATCAACAGGCGGAAATTAATTTCAAATCGATTGGCGTCAATGGCGAGGCTTATCATACCTATAACTCGATGCTAGCAGAAATTCGACAACTGGAGAGTAACAACTCTAATATTGTTAAAGTCATCAACCTGGGAAATTCAGCCAGTGGCTCACGTTCAGTTTGGGCGGTAAAAGTATCTGATAATGTGACTTTAGAAGAAGATGAACCCAATACTTTTATTACTGGTGGTATTCACGGCAACGAACGTCCTAGTCCAGAAGTTGCACTCTATGCGTTAAATAAAATTGTTAATAGCTATAACTCTGATCAACAAGTCACAACATTAGTGAATGATACGCAAATGTGGTTTATTCCGATGGTGAATCCTGATGGTCATACTGCAAACCGAAGAACGAATAGTAATAATGTTGACCTCAATCGAGACTATCCCACAGCGTGGAATAACTACCAAGTCACAGCAGCCGAGCAACCCGAGACTCGAGCAATAATTAATAACCTGGAAGCAAGGCAATACGTTGCTGGAATCGACTTGCACACCCACGGAAGAATGGTGATGTATCCATGGGCCCATACATCACAGTCGGTTCAAGATCTTGCAGTGTTTAAAGAGCTCGGTAATATGATTGGTCGTGCAATGGGCGGTTATCGTGTTGACACATTGTATAATCTATTCGGGCGGATTCTTGGTGGTAGTATTGACTATGAGTATGGTGCCCATGGAATTATTTGTCTCGGCGAGGAGTTAGGAACCTCCCATAGCCCGCCCATTTCGACAACCAATCAATTGGCGCGAGATAACTATCAGCCGATAGTGAACTTCCTGAGCCGTGTTTTAAAGTCGACTATTACCGGAAAAATTACTGACGCTAATACAGGTCAAGCTATCGTGGCGACAATCAAAGTCAGTCAGATAGACACAGGTGGCGCGAGAAAAGACTATCAAAGTGAATCGAAGTATGGCCGCTACTATCGAATTTTACCGCAAGGCAATTACACTGTAACAGTCACTGCCCCTGGATACAAAAGCCAGACTTTTAATAATGTGAATACAAATAACAGTAATCAAACAACACTTAATGTGGCGCTTGTTGAAGATGGCGATCCGCCACCACCGCCTCCCGGAGACAATGAACTCACTAACGGCCAGCCGGTAACAGTTAGCGCCGCTAAAAATGAAGTAAAAGGTTATACACTTGATGTTCCAGCCGACACTAGCAGTTTGAATTTTGTTATCACTGGCGGAAGTGGCGACGCTGATCTTTACGTTAAATTTGGCAGTGCGCCAACCTTAGACGACTATGATTGTCGCCCCTACAAAAATGGTAATGAAGAAACCTGTAGTATCACTAATCGACGTGCAGGAAAATACTATGCTTCACTGGTGGCTTACGCCGACTTCTCAAACGTCAATTTAACCGGTACTTATCAAACAGATACGCCGCCACCGCCTCCTCCACCCGGAGATTGTAATGGTATTCCAGCGTGGAACTCGTCGACCTTTTACAATCTCGGCGATGAAGTGAGTCACAATGGAAGTCGCTATAAGGCTTTATACAATGTTTGGTATTACGCGCCGGACGATCCTTATTTTGGCTCGACCTACTGGGAAAAAGTTGGTAGTTGTTAGTACCCTTATTTCATAAGCATTGACGACAGGGATGTTGTCAGTGTTATTTGCTAGTTCAAATACGGTTCAATGTTAATATGAAGTAAGATTAATGACTCCATGATTTAAGGTCTTCAAACTACACAATGACGTAGTAAGCGGATGATGGTATAGTAATTACAAGGTGTTATTTCAATGTGTTAACCAATGACAAGAGCTTGCTTTCTAATCTTATTATTTCTTTTTCCACTCAATGTAATAGCGAACTCAAATGAGAAATTTGTACTGCAAATTCTAGAACCAACAGGTGGAAAAATTGAAAAGCCGGTTAGTTGGTTTTACGAAGAACGCCACCGTTCCGCCAGGTCGTTATCTTGGGTGATATCCAAAGAAGAGCCAACAAATGGCTACGAAACAGGATTAGCCATTCAATTAATGGTTGGTATTCAAGACAAAACAAAAATGACTCCAGCACAGTTTGTTAAAAATCACCTCAACGCAGTCGCTAAGGCAGCTATAAGTGCGAAAGCTTGTGAACCGGAAAGTATTGGCTTTTTTATCAGGCAATGCCTTGAACTGGAAGAAGAAAAAGTTGTTAACGGAAAAGTAATTCAGTTTCACGTCCTCTACTCTTTTTTCTGGAACGATGATACGGATATGGTAGGTGTTACTGTTGCAGGTTCTCCATCGGATAGCTGGTCAAAATATCAAGGCATTTTTGAAAGAATGTCAAAAATAGATTTGATAGACATGGATCGATTTAAAGAATAATAACGGGCCACCACCTGTCAAAGCCAATAAAGTTCACTCCATTGTCAAATACCATTCATCTTTAAATTCACTTTTTCTAATATTTTGTCAATGAATTAACGCTGACTTTCTATCACAATAAATCACTCTTTAATTTATTTGTGACAATTTGCTTCAATTTCCCAATTGAGAGGAGAGTTCTTACTAGTTAGCATTAGTAATGTTAGTTGCAACGTAACTTGTTTATGTAACTTTCTCAAAAACATTTTTACTAGTTTAAATTACTCAGAGGTAACGGTTATGAAAATCAGCAATAAAATTAGTCTAACTCTCGCACTATCACTTGTCTTTTCAACAAGCATCAATGCACAGCAACAAGAATATGAAGCCATGGTAGAGGCTAGTAAGTTTTGTTCGGACCAACAGTGTATTGATTTTGAAAAAGTTGTAATGATCGGTTACGCGTGGTTAGATAAGACCGATACAACCCAAATTGTTACAGAGTCTGCAGCGATAGCGTTGAAAACACCAGGGCTTACAAAGAATATCGTAAAAGCGTTTAATACCTATCTCGCCAAAAAGGAAGCTTATCAAAAGGCTGCACAAAAAATTCACACGATAAAGTAACCTAATACTACAACAGAGGTGAAAATAATATGTATCCATTTAAACGGATACATATTATTGAAATAAGTCATCAGTTCAGAAATGCCCGATAAGCCTTAGTTTTTTTGTTTAGTCTTAATATGTTGGTCCAAAAAGTTAATTAACATTTTAAGCACATCTATTCGAGTTTCACTGCTAGATAACGCATGATCCTCACCTTCAAATTGTCGAAATACTACAGGCTTTTTAAGTTCAGTCAGTTCTTCTAACATACGCTCTGACTGTTCAATGTCCACAACGCGATCTCTACTTCCATGAATAAGCATGATTGGCGCAATAACCTTGGCAACAAAATTAATCGGTGATGATTTCGCTAGCACAGCTTCATCCCCCTTTTCATTTCCGGTTATCAGGCTGTTCCAATAAGAAAAAACCCAATGTTTTCGGCCATGTTCTGCTCTCTCCTTTTTCATCATCAGTTCCAGGTCACTAATGCCATTAATGGAAACCGCACATTGATATAGTTCAGGCGTTAATGTCGCTCCCGCAAGCGCAGCATAACCACCATAACTCCAACCGACAATGCAAACTCGATTAGGATCGGTTATACCTTCTTTAACTAAAAACTTTATGCCATCACTCAAGTCACTCTGCATTTTCTTACCCCACTCGCCGTGTCCTGCCTTAATGTGAGAAAGACCAAAACCAGACGAGCCTCTAAATTGCGGCTGTATAACCAAGTACCCTCGGCTCGCGAGTGCCTGCGCCAACCAATCGAATCGAACGCGATCGTAAGATTCTGGTCCACCATGAGGTAACATGATCGTTGGTAAATGACTCAATGTATTGCTTTCTTCGGCAGGAACCGTCAACAATGCAGGAATGTTAAGTCCATCTTGCGCTTTATAACTGAACTGTACAATAGGGTTAATGTCCCTGGCTTTAATTTTAGGACGAAGATTGGCCAAGAACTTGTGTGCTTTATCTGAAGATGACAAATAATATGTTCCGCTCGACGAACTTCCTGAAACACTAAAAATGATATCGTTAAAATCAGCGCTCCAATCACTTAATATTACCGACTCGCCAGAAAATCCCGCCAAAATCTTTGACACTCTTGCTTGAAGCTTTTTGTCAAAGAATTCGTAACTCGGTGTAAACCCGGAATACCTCACTCCTTTTACAATTCGGAAAATTCCATCAAAAATAATGCTCTCAATATCTGCATCGTCACGGCTAAAAATTGGGCCAGATATCTTTCCGTCTTTCAAGGACATAGTATATAAAACCTTTCTATCGGTATCTTCATCACCAGCACGAATAACCAGAGCCTTCTGATCGGGCGTTAAACCCACAGGAGCAATTTCCCTGATTGTCGTTTCGTTTCGGTAGATCTTTACTTTCTTATCACCCACTTTAGAAAATATCTGATGTAAATTTTTATCATTATCAAAGCGCTCCTCAGCGACAACAACGCCATCAGAATTGATAAAGTAGTCGATAGTTGAAGTTGTTCCTTTATCAAGAATTTTAGGGCTTTTGCGTGATGTTAGTGACGCTTTAACCAAGGCCAAACGCGACGATTGAAAATTATTGGTAACCCCGACATAGGCTGGCATGAGTGCATATTTTTTATCCGGCGTAATACCAGCAATATCTCCGAGACCGCTTTGCCCTCGATAAATAACGTCACCAGGCGTCAACAGCTGCCTGATTTTTCCGGATTGGGTATTGATTACAAATGCAGTACTCAGATCTAATTCACCGCGAATTCCTAGCACGCGCTGCACTTTCGATGCTACAAATATGATTTCCTGGTCACTAATAAAATATAATTCCCGAGGTTTTAAGTCGCCTAATTGAGCACCGGATATGATTTTATTGTCGAGCAATGAAAAAACCACTATGGCATTTTTATCGATTGAATTTTTGATAAAAGCGACTCGCTCGCCATTGGGAGACAATCTCATCAGAGAGACCGAGGTCTGAGCAGCGTAGTCTTCTAAGGTAGGTTTTGAATGGGCGAAAAAGGAACTGCTCACCACAAACAAAAATACGCACCCCTTCGCCAAAAAACTGCCAAAATTTCTCAAACTTTTACTCACTTTTTACTCCCATAAAATTTCCACTACCAGCCGGTCACAAAACTTACATTTCAGCCGACATTTATTCTCTGATTATTCCACACAGATATCTAACACCAACGGCACATTTCATCGGTGAAATAGCAATACCTTAACATTAAGCCGTCCAGACTTTGATTTCAGGAATGTCTTCCAATAATCAATTTTCTTCACTCAACATTAACAACATGAATGTTATCAATGTTTTCCTGCTAATCCAATGTAATCGAGTGTAATGTTGGTCAAAGTTTCACCATGCTAACCTGAATCAAAATTTTTTAAAAATAATGTAACCAACAACGGTTATTCATTTTTATCAGATACTTTTCAAGGATGGCTATGACTTGCCCAAGATGCCTTAAACCAATATCAGAATGTATTTGTAAAAAATCAGTCTCCATTCAACTCGCTAAGGTTTCAAGTAGCAAAAAGGTACTAACGCTTCCAAAGCTGGACACGAAACGAACGGTATACGTGACCATGCAATTAAGAAGCATTAAATCCCCAATTCCAGCTCAAAAGGGAAAACTATGGGTTTATCAACCTCGTCACTTTTACTCCATTAGCCCGGTTGGAGCCGCCCCATGGAACGCAGTCATTAACCTGCTGCAATATCTGGCAGAAACTTTTGGCATGAGCGGCATTGGCTCATTAACTTTTTATGGTGTTCATCCACATACAATTCCTCGTCAAACATGGGCAATGCTCAGCTTCTTAAATCCATCACACCATAAAAAATTTGACGTTTCCTATAAATCGTTAAGCGAAATGCCTCCGAATGTTTATTCGGAAGCTCTACCGGTTTTCAGACAAGATATTGATGATATATTGGTTTACGGTCGGCACATGAATCTGGCGGATTTTTATGAACAGATCAACCAATATGCGCCACGTGGAGTTCAACTCAGCGCTCTCAATACTACCAGCGGTCGCTATGCGCTGGTTAAAACGAATGCTCATCGAATGTATATGTTGTTCGCCTACGCACTATTAGGATTCGATATTGAGCATAGCGGCCACGAAATAGCCTCGCTCTTAGTTTCACCTGACGGGCGAGTGCTTTCATGGGGCCTCAACAATTCTCATTGCAACCCGACATTTCATGCCGAAGTGAGCATGTTGCAGCGATACTACTATTACCACAGCCAGTGTGGTGGATGCGAGAACTGTGATAAAGGTCAGATACCAATGGGCTCGATCATTTATACAACGCTGAAGTCCTGTTGGATGTGCGCAGGTATGGCTCACGATTATTGCAACGGCAGACAAGTCACCGTGATTTATAATCAAAATGATGATGGACGGCACGCTCACAACACACCGTTAGACTTGCCTATGAGAAGTGACATTCGGCAAATCCAACTTGATGGAAAAAATGGCATTAAACCAATAAAACTTTACAATCAATCGAAGTACTATCCAAAGTTACGAAAGGCAGGGTTAGTTTCAGTCAGTGCATCGGCAACACTCGATCGTAATTGGGCACAATATAAAGCAAGGAAACGAGAACTTAGCCAACCCAGCTCTTCGCATTCCTTTTCGAAGTTTTCTTCAGTCTCAAGGCAATTCGTCAAAAATCCTTCTATTGTCAAATTTCTGGAAAGCCAGTCAGAAAATTTTAACGACTTGGTCAGAAAGACGATGGCGCGTAAGCTTTTTAAGTATGTTCAAGACGGACGACCGCCGATGCACAAAAAGCGGATTAACCTAATGATGGACAATGTTATGTATTATATTGTCAATTTGAGTTTGATACTCTCAGGATCTGACACTATTTCTTCGAAAGGATCGAATAGCCGCTTTAACCGAAAACTCAGAATTGATGAGCGTGTTTTAGCTGCATCAAATGTCATTCACGGATTGCCCAAAAAAATTCAGGCAGCGGCGGAAAAGCACTTAAACGACATTATTCATGGACTCTATGATAAAATCAGGCAGAGTGGAGCGCTCGCTGCGCTAAGTAGCCTGGAAATCTGTTTGGGGATCGCTAGCCTCGGTAGTTCAAGCAGTTCAAGTGGTTTTAATCCCTTAGAGTGGCTACCGAGTGATCATCGTCCAGCGTTAACAGAAGCCCATGCAAACTGGGTTATCGGCGAAGCCTCCGCAGCCGGGCACAATTGTTTGATTGACTCTTTGCTCCAATTAACCACAACATTAAACCCACAGCAGCGAGCTCATCGATTTAATATCATTCGTAACCAACTAATTCAAGAGAACCTCACCAACCCAATGGACTTTTTGTCGATACATCAGCACGCGAGACGAATTTTGGAATTAATTCCCGGTGTCACGGCAACAGATTATAATATCGAAGGCTATTGGACTTTTGGTACAACGCTACAGGCGCCAGAGACCCTCGACCTTGGTGGAGACACGAAGTTAAGATTGTGGAATACCGGAGGTCACTTCGAACCGATTTTTATTCGTGAAGAGGAATTGTGACAATAAAATCGTGTTTAGCTTTCTTATCAAGCAACGCTTTTCAGAAAAGAAGAAAAAGTAAAAAACTTTAGGCTTCACTGAAAGAAATTAAAACATCCTATATCGAGATTTAATCTAATCAAATTTTCCACTTTTTCTAAAATATCTCACAAAAAACTATTCATATCTCTCAAACAAAACTATCTATAAAAGAGTTTATAGATTACAAAAAAGCGAGTTAAGAATAATTAAATTCGGATCCTATTATACAAGAAAAAGCTAATTTGACAGTACCTGAAAATCAGCGGATTATTTCACCACCAATACAACAAGGAATAAACAGGTGACTCATGAAAAAAATATTTTTTCTCATCCCTTTGACGCTGCTACTGTCAGCATGCGAATGGGTTGATGACTTACAACTAGCCTCCGAAACCAAAGTGAGCGAGCAGGTTCAGTTTAAAACTGATAACACGGGATTATTAATTATTGACTCTCAAAAATCTTATGTCATGGATAGCGAAGAATTTTGGGTCAACATTTGGTATCCGGACCTTGAAGTACCTCCGGAAAATATTGACCCACAATTGCACAACAATATTGAACGTATCGCTCAACTGGCGCAGTCGGCGAATGACTTAGACTTTCCCACAACCATTACATATGAAGCTTATAACACTGAGTGGGGTTTGGAATACTCACCGTATATTGAAAGTATAAAACAAGCTCTCGATGAAAATACTCAATCTTTTTTTAAGCAGTCTTTTAATTCCACTTTAGAAGACGGCATTAGCAGTGCTATGCAAGCTTGGTTAGATGCTGGCATTAATCGTATTGTGGTTGCAGGCGCGGAAACTGACGTATGTGTTATGCAAACAGCACTAGGTTTAAAGAAAATGGGGTTTGACGTTTATCTAGCCAGCGACGCAACCTTCTCTACAGAAATCTATGAGCGTGCTACCTTTAAGCGCCTGCAACAAGCGGGCGTTAAACTAGCCACTACAAACGAAATCATTGAATCGATGAGTACCGATGATGAGTTGGTATACAGTCCCAGGTACGCGGTAGGTCAACGTGACGATCTTCATCAAGGAGATCGCCATCAAATGGCAATGGTAAATTTCAATATGGACGACGGAAATCTGGCAAGAGCTGTGCACGATAACAAAGCAGCGATTAAACCAAGGTTAATCAGCTTAGGCTTGGAGCAAGAATTTTTATTTAGTAAGTTGCCTAGTTTTCACTTGAATGCTAAAGGTAAAGCCTACACTTCACAATATCGGAAAAATGCCGACTTAATCAGTTATGAAGTGCTTGAAGACGTCATTGCTGACATGCAAGCAAAGAATAAATCCCAAGCAGTTATATCAGGCGTGGTTTCACAACTAGAGTTACTCGATGCTGTATCAAAATTTACTGAGGCAGGCATTACTCCTATCATTCTTGAAGATGCGTTAATGGGGGAAGATGTCGATCCTGTTCATTATCTAGATTATGCCTATCAACTGGGAGCAGTGCCAAGCAGCCAAAAATCTAACGGTTATGAAATGTACGTGGAGGTACAGTTAGGTGATTTCACCGAAGAAGAAAAAGCAGCCTACTGGCAAATGATTGAATTAGGTGAAGGCCTTATACCTGAGGTTTATCCACGCTTGCGTTAGTTTGATCTTTTTTACCTGACGGCATGTCCTTGTATTGACGTCAGGAATCTTTGGCAAGTAGCTAATAATTTGCCATTCAAAAAAGTTTAAGTTCCATAGCGTGGAAACAGTTAATTCATTTATAATTGCCCGGGAGTGTTTGATAATGCTCTCGTATGACTAAGATTTTTATTTAAGGAAAAATATAATGAAGTATATATTGTTAGTTTTAACACTATTTTCGCCAATCACATTTGCAGCTGAAACAGTTCAAGATGGAAATGTCACTAACATAACAAGCATTAAAGAAGGTTTGCTTATTATTTTAGACACAGGGAAGCCTTCAGGATGCAAACAAACATCTGGCTGGATGCTTATTCCTGAGGAAAATAAAACCATGGTTTCAGTTGCTCTCGCTATGCATCTCGCGGGAAAAAAGAGAGCTGCTATTTATGTAGATATTCACGCGCCAGGGGGCTATTGCAAAGTTATTCAATACGATCCGCTTTAGTATTGAATTAATGAAAGAGACTGAAAGTCTCTTTCATTTTTCATCGGGTGGAAGTCAATGAGCTGCGAAACAAGCTGATTGTCTAACTAAGATTTTTATTCGCAAACCTCCAATTGTTAATATCAAACTCACTCTTTCGGCTCTACATAGACATAATCCGAATACCGTTCATTCGATGTTTCATCAATCTCAGTGAAGAATGCAAAACTCCCTTTCATATCCATTGAATTCTCAACCGGTAAAATAGCATTCTTCATTTTTTTAAATTTAAAAACTAATTTAAAATCGGTGATCGACGCCGAAAACACTGGTGAAAACTCACTGTTATTGGTGATTTGAATCGAGTCGATATACTGCTGATGCTTACTAAAAGTCAACTCTCCATCTAACTTACCAATGGCATCGTCCCCTAGTTTTTCAATATAAACATCAAAAGACATCGTCTTGTGAGTCTCGTTTTCGTTCGTTAAGTTAAGACTATCGATATCAATAAGTTCTCTCAGACGAATGGAATAGTTAGCACTATCGTCATCTTTCTTCTTAGAAGCCTTAACTTTCTTTTTAATAAATTTTTTTATTTGCTTTTGGGTTGGCGTTTTGCCATTTAACTCGAGTAACGACCACCGTTTAAATTTATCTTCATTGGGTGTATACACCTCGGTACTAGTAGTTACATCTCCTTCTTCATCTTCATATCGAACCACTTTGAATGACCAACGCTTTCTATCCATGTCTTCAAACTGCTTAATACTGGTTTCAACTTGCTTTTTATAAAGTGGTATTTCGGTCTCGATTAAATCTGCTGCGGTAGTCTTTAATGGCAAGTACAAAGCCATAAAGTAACCAAACCACAATGTCAAAGTTAGGGTAGTTTCTCTCATTTTTTCCTTCTCGATGATAATAACCAGCGAACAAACTAGTTGTATTGATAAATTAATAATGAACGAATGAATGTGAAATGATAGTGAAATGTAAGTGGAGAAAACCTATATCTGGGGTGTAGGAAATAAATAAAGTATGGATAGAGCACTCTTTATTTTTCAAATGAATCGCTGGGCGAAATGGTATTTTCTACCAATCTAAATCACTACCAGCATATCGCTTAAAATAGCCAACAAGCTAATAAGCGTAAGACATATAAACAAAACAGCAACAACTTATTTATCAAGTACTGCAACTGAGTTGTTATATATTTAATTCGTCTTGCTTTTTTATAACAAAAAAACGAGATAAAAAAGTTTCTTATATTTATTTAAAAAAAACAACCAACAACAAAAAATCTCAAAGAAAAAACTTGTGATTAAGAATCATCAAATACAGAGAAAGATCCTGTGAATCAATTCACAAGTTTTCTCCAGAAACACTGGTACGACCGGAGAAAGTTTAACTGCATCACACTCTCAAACTGCAGGAATAACCTACCCTGCCGATTGAAAGTTCATTAAGTATTTATTCAAAGTTTTTCCGGATTTATTATGTTGTTAAACAACCTATTTGTTAGTACCACTAAACTCAGCAATTATATTGGCGCAGTTTTTTTATCACTTTTTCTAGTCGCTTGTGGTGGAGAAGGAGGAGAAGATAACGGTTCAACACAATACACTTTGACCGTTACGGTTAATGATAACGGAATCGGCGGCAATGTCACTTCAGATGACACCAATATTAACTGCGGTGATGACTGCACGCAATCTTATGACAGCGGAACGGCAGTAACGCTTACCGCCCTGTCACAGGAAGGTTATGCCTTTTCGGGCTGGTCTGGCGCCTGTAGCGGCAGTTCGGTTTGCGAAATTACCATGGAGCAAACACAACAGGTCGGAGCTACTTTCGAGCAGCAGCAAACCTCAAAAAATTATTCCTTAGTTGTTGAGCGACTTGAAGGTGGCACAATTACTTCTCAATCGGGGGAAATTAATTGTGGTGAGAATTGTTCACATACTTACGCCGAGGGAAGCATTGTTTTACTTACCGCTATACCAGATGAAGATTATTCTTTTGAAGGATGGGAAAATGACTGCACCGGCACTTCTGGCTGTGAACTTGTAATGACTGAAAACCGGCAGGCAAAGGGAAATTTTTCACGCAAAAGATATACGCTGGCAGTAATGAACAATGGCGGAGGTTCAATAATATCAGAACCTGCAGGAATTAATTGTGGCAGCGACTGTTCGGAAATGTTTTATAAAAATACTAACATCACATTAACCGCTGACCCCGCACCCGGATATATATTTAACGGCTGGAATGGAGATTGTGTTGGAACTGCACCAACCTGCCAAATTAAAATGAGCCGAAACAAAGGAGCGTCAGCCTCTTTTATTCCAATTACTCCGCCCAGCGACTATACTTTGAGCGTTAGCGCTACTGCTGGTGGAATTGTTACATCTCAACCAGGAGGCATCAATTGCGGATCAGACTGCAGCGAAAACTACGTAGAAGACACAATTGTTACATTAACAGCAATACCAGCTGAAGGTTATGCATTTAGTGGCTGGAGTGGAAGCTGTTCCGGCACCGCAACTTGCCAGTTAACAATGGGCCAAAACCTTCAAGTAGCAGCAACCTTTGCTGCAATCGCGCCTTCTCAATATAGTTTAAATGTTACAGCTACCACAGGCGGAAGCGTTGTCTCCAATCCTGCCGGAATAAACTGTGGTAATGATTGTTCAGAAACTTATCTGGAAAACACGCAAGTAACATTAACGGCGACACCGATCAATGGTTACGAGTTTATCGGTTGGAGCGGTAACTGCTCAGGCACAACAACTTGTCAATTGACTATGAGTCAAAGCCGACAGGCAGTAGCAACCTTTAGCGAAATTCCTCCTGCTCAATACAACCTGAGCGTCACCACGACAACGGGAGGAACAGTTTCTTCAACACCAGAAGGAATTAATTGTGGAAGTGATTGCGCGCAAAACTATGAAGAAAGCACCAGCGTAACTTTAACTGCGACAGCTGAATCGGGTTACGAGTTTAGCGGCTGGAGTGGTGACTGTTCTGGCACTGCAGCCTGTCAATTGTCGATGACTCAAAACCGTCAGGCCACCGCAACCTTTACCGAAATTCCAATACAGGAACACACACTAACCATTACAGCCGGCAATGGCGGGACAGTCACTTCTCAGCCCGCAGGAATCGACTGTGGAAGTGATTGTTCGCAAAACTATGAAGAAAACACCAGCGTAACTTTAACTGCGACAGCTGAATCAGGTTACGAGTTTAGCGGCTGGAGTGGTGACTGTTCTGGCACTGCAGCCTGTCAATTGTCGATGACTCAAAACCGTCAGGCAACAGCGACCTTTACCGAAATCGTTCCGCAGGAATACACATTATCTATCAGCACCAACACTGGTGGAACAGTCACATCTCAGCCTAACGGAGTCGACTGCGGTAGTGATTGCTCAGAAAATTATCAAGAAAATACCAGTGTGACCCTCACTGCAACACCAGCGCAGGGATATGAATTTAATGGATGGACTGGCGATGGTTGCTCAGGTAAAGATCCATGCGCATTAACCATGAACTCAGACAAAATGGTTACAGCAACTTTCTCAGCTTCGAGTGGCGCACTTTCAATTGCTGATATGGGGCTACATGAAGTTGATCATGGCGATGTATTCCAATATCAACCACAAATCAGTGGCAACGTTACAATCTGTCGTAAAGATATGGGACACGACGATGTCAAAGTGGATTCTGAAACCGGTGCAATTACCTGGGACACCAACGGACTCACTTTTGGTCGCGGTTTCCATATTCGAATTAAATGCAGCAACTACACCGAAAGCGTATACGCATCAATGGTTGTTCACATTGACATGTCTGGCAGCAGTCAGTTACTTGTTGCAGGTGAGAATGGTGTTTCTCCTTACATTGGCGTTGCAGGTAAAGCCATGACCAGTGGTGACACTATCGTCTTCCCTGATGGTGTTTACCCGGTTTCAGTTGCCGGCGATAAAACCTATGAAAACGCATTTAAAAGATCGGCGCCGACTTCTGGTTCGGCCAATCAGTTCAGCACTCTGATTGCTCGCTCTCCCGGCGGAGCAGTCATTTCAGGCACTGCCAATCAAAATATCGGAAAACAGAAAAATGCGTTTGAACTCGATAACATTGCCTATGTTGCTTTGGTTGGCTTTCAGATTGAAAACGTGCAGCGATCTTCTGTTACCAGTATTGGCACAATTAACCGACTATTGCTCGACTTTGTCGGTGCAGCGGGAGCCGGAACATGGGGATTCCCCTGTTCAAACTTTGAAGAAGCAGATGCAGGCCAATGTTCAAATGCAGGTATGCGATTAAACGACGGTAACCCGGTATTTCAGAATAGCTACGACTGGGGACACAATCGATACGGTATCATGACCCACGGAACTTCAGGCTCCATCACTCGTCGCTCATTCGTC
The DNA here is from genome assembly GCF_007004725.1 of Aliikangiella coralliicola. Classification (GTDB taxonomy): domain Bacteria; phylum Pseudomonadota; class Gammaproteobacteria; order Enterobacterales; family Kangiellaceae; genus Aliikangiella; species Aliikangiella coralliicola. Next base: position 363,286 of record NZ_ML660165.1, read on the forward strand.
AGACTGGATGAGCACAAAGGTGATCAACCTTATGGTGGATTCAGCAATTATTGTGACTCGGCTCACCTGAGCCAGGACAATACGGTATTCGACTCATTGGCCATCGCCGCACCTCACTACAAAAACTACGCCGGTCTCGAAGCTTACCCCGCAACTGGCTGCGAGTATGATGATGCGACGTTAAAAACAGAAGGTTTGCTGGCGGTTAATAACGACCTGTCACTTTCACTAATGGATCAAAAAGCAGGGCCAGTACACGTGTGGGATCACATTGTATCTTATGACTCTGTTGGTACTTGTACGCCACAAACAGGCTATTGCGCCAATCTGTTACTTCAGGCAGATAAAGAAACTCACGTTTTTAATTCGTTCTTTGGATTAGCCGAATCATTCAATCAAACGCGTGACGCCTTTGACGGCAATGATGTTGTGCTGGACCCTGCATCAGTAGCAAAAAAAGATGTTGAAGGTGAATCAGATGTTGGCGATATGCCTGAGTATCTACCTGAGTCACTGCTTTATTTCCGAGGACGCTCAGATACTTTCTATGGCGATTCGAACTACGATCAGCTAACCAATGTGCGTCGCTGGCCGATTGGCGGTGAAGATATTATCGCCGCTAAAATGCGCAGCTATGATAACCCGGAAGCATTAAAAGTAGGAGGCGGAACAATTCACATTAGCGGCAACCGAGGTGCCACTGCAAACGGTGAATCAATGTCCGAATATTTCTGGGGATATATCAACCCGAATATCCCACCTTTAGTGGTTCGAGTTAAAGATAAAGGACAGGTAAACCGCGTTGCCTGGGAGCATTTAAGTGGTTCGCGCCGAGACGCTGTTACCGGCTGGAAAGTTATCTGTGTTTCTTCTGGTAATACCCTACTGGCTACATTAGGTAAGACTGAGTTGGTTTACAATCACTCAGGTAGCTGCTCAGGATACGCAGTGAAAGCTCTCTATGCTGACGGGGAAAGTGGAATCGCTTATACAGAGTCTCCGCAATAAACTGAGTCTTAAAACTCACCTCTTGTTCAGACAGAGAAAGCCTTACATGAAAAAAATCGGTAAGGCTTTTTTTGTTTGATCGCAAAACTAAACGTTAACGGATATAAATAACATACTGAGATAGCGCTTTACCTCATGTAATAATATGCCATTCTCATGTAATTATTTGCGAATAGAACTAGCTATATAACTTACCAGACCTAAATATTAATAACGCGACCTGACCCGTCATTTCTCATCAATTTGGAGTTTTTCGACGAACGATACTTTCCGCTATCAAAACAATAATAGGTGTCTAATTTCATTTCCTCATTAACACTTAAATGACTAATTAAATCTTATTAAAGAAATGTTATATTTTTACATCAAAAAGACTAATAGAACCATCTTGAATTACTATAAATGTTTCTATGTTTTGAGCTGAAGTAAATCTATACAATGATCCGCCGTCAGGTAATTCGCCTTGAATAAACACAACCTCTCCTTGTTTTGACAACCACATTACGATTTCCTTTTCTTGCAACTCACTTACAAAGTTTTGTGCTTCATTTATTTGGCTTCGAAGATCTAAAACTTTCATATTTAACAAGGATAATGGGCCACCCATTATTTTTCTTTCTGAAATTTTTTGCCCTTGAGGCAGTTTTAAAACAAGAAACCGAAATGCACTAAAGCACTTCTGGCTTCAATTTCCGCAAACACGATAACATTATTTCACCCAAGCAGCAAAAAACAGTAGAATAGAACTGTTTGAAATATACTAAAGGAACTAACATTGAAACTATTGAGAATAATCTGGCTTAGCGCACTTTTATTAACATCCATGGAGGTAAGCGCCACATGGACCGCTCCAGTCGAGATTAAAACGGTCTATCTTCACACGCAACATGGCGGGTACGGCGTATTTATTTTTTCAGATATGAGCGTAAACCCTGCTAAATGCTCGAATACGGCATACTATGTGATAAGTAAAACAAACAACGTGCTCTTCAACGAAATTTACTCGTTAATGCTGGCAAATTACACTACAGGTAAGAAGGTCAGAGTATGGCTTGATAACAGCACTTGCAGCCCGCATAACCATCCATTAATTATTCACGCTCGCACTGAGTAATGATAACGGCGACTTATTTTCCGGTTTCCTCCGGATGAGTGGCCGCATGAATCTCTCGGAAGCAGAGGGTCAGATGAACTTGAAACTCAAATTCAAGAAAACTAGAGTTGCAACTAGTAGTGATTGAACACTTGGTTGCGGCTTGTTTAATCGATAACTGAACAAAAAATACATTTAAAATACTACAAAAACAAGGAGCAGAGATCTCTACTCTTGATACAGCCGCCACTCCTCTTTTCAAGTTCATCTGACCCTAAGCGATCCGAGCTAATGACAACCTAAAGAATACTATTTGGCTCTGCTGATTCCTCATTGGTCTCTTTTATATCTATGCAAAGCGATTTCAGCAGCTTCTGTTCGAGATATGCTTGGGTTAATACTTTGCTCATGGCGAAGAAGCCGTTCTAATTTCTCTCTATCTCCACGACAAGCACGTAACAAATCTTTTTCAAAATCACAAACTACAGCAGCCCTTTTAGCATTTCTTGAAAAATACCAATACAATGTAACAGCCAAAGCTGCAAAAATAATTATGTGCAAATTGATTCTCCTAACAACACTCTTTTTCTATTGTAAATTACGACAGTACACTACGAGCCAGTCATTATCGATAATGCAGTGATTATCCGATTTTAAGTCTATTACCATTTTTCTCTATGACTTTGTTTTGATATTAAAAGTTTTGAAACCGAATTAATAAGCTGCTTCTGTTCAGGTGAAATTGCACTTTCAAGGCCCGCTATTTTTGTCATTAACTCAATTACAGATTCGCTTTGTTCAGGCGAAAACTTATCCGCTGATGACGCTAACACTTTGTCAACATTTTTCAGAAAGTTATTTTCCGATTGAAGGAGGTAAGAGGATGAGGCAAACAGCTCCCTTGCCTTGTCATCTCCTAAATTAAATTCCTGAGAGAATATCCTCAATATTTCCGCTTTGTGCTCTTTGCTGATTTCACCTTCCAGCTTGGCAGTTCCCAAAAGAATCGCAGCCGCGGCATCCATCGGATTTTCTAAGGTGTAAAGCGGGTTTTGAGCGTGTAGTTTTCTCCATTTTCGTCTTCTGTTCCAGAGGAACGGATTGAGTGAGCTGAAAGAAAAACCTGACTGTTGTAAACTGTTCAAGGCCCACAACAGCCCGGCTAGTGCTGTTATGATGCCGATAATGATGTGCATTATTGCTCCTTTATTTTTTCCTTAAAATTATATTTCTTTATTCCGTTTTGAATACCTTGATTATCATCAAGACCACCTCGCTATATAGATTCAGCATCAAAGTTAAATTTATCGGGAGCGTTTAGAATCTCCTCCAAACAGTCGATAGTATGTTCTATCATAAACTCCATTTTATCTCTTCTTATATCATCTCTATAATAGAACACCCCATTAGCTGATATAATTTCTAGCTGGTAACCATCAACAGTTAACCCCTTACAAATATCAATTGTTATAGACCGTTCAATATCAAACAAGTGAACACTATCGTTTTCATCAGATATTTTATCTATATAGCCTTTAATCACTTGGACGCTTGAAACAATTAATCCATTCTCACTATGTAAAAACTCACCAATCGAAGGAAGATGGAAATATAATTTTATTTTTTTCATTTTAAAACCTTTTATGGATGGAAGCCTGCCGTAGCACAAATACCGCAAGGAGGAATAGCGTCACCTAGCCTAGCAAAACCATTTTCGCCTTTACGAACTAAATAAGCAGCAGTCCATCGAATATGTTTAACACGCGATCCAGACCTAGTTAAATTACCAGCCGCCCTCCACTCAGCACACCTACCCACGGTATTTCTGGTTCCGCAAGCATTTCGTTGCCCAATAGATAATCCAAACTTGCGCCCATGTGCCTGTAATCTTGCATTAGGTTTGGCGGGGCCATTTGTTGCGGCAGTACCACGTCCTCGTTTGATATCATAAGCTCCAGTAATAACAACAATTCTCCAAGGTTTAGCCCTGCGCTGCAATCTAGAATTAGGAATAGTCAGCACTTTCAACCTTATTTTAGCCTCGGCTTCAGCTCTTGCTTTAAGGTAATTACACTGTCTTTTCTTTTTACATGCCTTACTTAACAGTTTCAGCAATTTCCCTGCCGTCGCACCTGCAACAGCAGATAGAAATGCCAAACCAACGTCTTTAGCAGTTACTTCCCCTTCACCTGCTGCGGCACTTTCCAAAACATTATAGGTCGAAGTAGCAACTGAATAAATCGTAGCTGCTGTGTTTATAGCAGACAGCGCTTGTCCCAAGCTAAAGTTCCCAGTCGGGTCAATATTATTAACCGGGTCCACATTCGCATACAAATACTTGTGCAGCGTAATCGGGTCGAAATTTCTACCCATCCACGTATCTTGCTGAGTAAACCTCCCGACTCCCTGACTGTAATATCTCGCCCTCAAATAATACTGATTCAACGTTTCATCAAACTGCTCGCCGGTATACCGATAAGCATTCTCCGTATTCCCCGTTTGATTCAGCAGCTCACCAAACGCCTCATAATCATAACTGTCTGTGACCACGCCCTGACTATCAGTCAGATTTCTGGTAGAGCCTAAGCCATCATAAAGATAAAAATAAGTCTCGCCCGCTAACGTCTGACTAATCAAATCATCACCATACACATAACGCTTGGTGACTGAATCACTTGAGTCAATCTCAGCAATCACTTGCGCATACTGTTGATTGTTATCGACTAAATACTGAGTCGTCTCGAAGTTCACCGTCTGGCTCATTCGAATCCCATCAACATTGTATTGATAACTGGCGGTGGCTGAGCCATCACTAAACGACGTTAGTTTGTTCTGCGCATTGTAAGTGAAGGTTTTGGTGGTAGTGCCATTGCCCTCGGTTAGCGTATTACCATTCTCATCGTAACTGTAAGTCACGCTGCCATTGGTTAACACGCGGTCATTATTATCAAAGGTGAATGTCTTTCTTGTACCATCGATCGTTTCTGCTAATCGATTCCCCACCTTGTCATACTCAAAGGTTGCTACGCGATTACCATTGACCGAATCGGTGATGGTTTCGCCCGTTAATCTGTACAGACTATCAAAGGTGTAAGCCATGCTACGACCATTGGACTCATCAATCTTGGTACGTCTACCGGTGGCATGTAAGGTGTAATCAAACTGCTTAATCAAGGCCCCGGTGCCATCGTAATGTTGAACCCGAGTGAGGCGATTAAGATTGTCGTACGCATAGGTTTGACTCGAACCATTTTGATAAGACACACTGGTTCTGTTGCCAACAGAATCATAACCATAAGTCGTGATGTTTCCTTCGCTATCCGTGAGCGAAGCCAATCGATTCAGCTCGTCATAGCTCAGAGTTTCGGTTTCAATATCACCATTAGCATAAGTGACTTTTAACTGCGTCTTATTACCATTGAGGTCATACCCATACTCCAGCTTATCGCCATTGGGCTTAGTCTCACTTGACAGACGATTCATCACATCATAGGTATAAGTCCAAGTCCCCAACGAACTCGTGGCAGTCAGTCGGTTACCACTCAGGTCATAGGTAAAACTTTCCACTGAATCGTCTTTGGCATAAGTTATCGAAGTCACTCGGTTGTTGGTATCATACACATAAGTTGATAACTCACCGTTAAAGTCCGTGTGCGTGAGCATATTGCCAACCGAGTCATACGTGAAAGACTCCACCTGTCCAAGTGGTAAGGTACGCGTTAATACTCTTCCCAACGCATCATAGCTCCAACTTGTAGTGCGCCCTTCTGCATCCGTTTGAGTCAGCTTGTTACCAGCCTCATCATAAGTGAAACTGGTGACATTACCTTCCACATCCGTCACTGATAACAATCGACCCAAAGCATCATAAGCATAATTCGTGACAACACCCGCCTGGTCAGTCATTGAGGTTTTTCTGGCCAACGCATCGAAGCCGTCTGACATCGTTGAAGTATTCGCAAAGGTCGTTTGCGTTTTTCTGTCTAAACTATCATAGGTGTAACTTGTGATACGATTCAGCGCATCCGTTTCACTGGTTAAGTTTCCATTAGCATCATAAGCAAATTGATGAATATTATTCAGTGCATTGGTCGTCTTAATTCTTCGACCGGCTAAATCATAATCATGCTCCGTTCGATTCCCTTTGGCATCAATTTCCGCCGTCACCTGACCCACCGCATCATACTCGGTTTGAGTGATTGAACCATCGGCATAAGTCGTTTTGAACAAACGATTCAAGCCGTCATACTCAAAGCTGGTCACACGCCCTAACCGGTCTGTCTCAGTTAACAGGTTACCTTCTTTGTCATAGGTTTTGGTTGTTTTACTACCATCGGCAAATCGAGTTTCAGTCAAACGACCAAACGCATCATAATCATATTCCGTACGACGATTTAAACTATCCACCGTCGCTTTTTGATTGCCCACCAAGTCATATTCAACTGTTGAAATATTCCCCAACGCATCGGTGGTTTTAATCACTCGATTGCGTTTGTCATACTCATAAGTCGTCGTTTCATTGACAACACTTTCATCCGCCAGCGTTCGAGAACGGGTTTCCGTTAATACGTTGTTATTATCATCATAGGTAAATGTTGTCACCTCACCAAGCGGGTTGGTTTCAGTCAGCTTATTGCCTTCATCGTCATAGGTGTAGGTAGTTTCATTACCTAGCGCATCAGTGACCTTGGCGGGTAAACCTTGCGCATTAATATCACTCCCCGTCACATTATCCTGTGGATCTTTTATCGATAATAAATTCCCCACCGCATCGTAAGTGTTAGTAAACACATGACCGGACTCATCACTCACTGTTAACTCTTGACCGCGTGAGTTATAAGTAAAGCTCACAGTTTCATCTAGCGCATTGGTCTGGGTGAGTTGATCATCATTGTCGTTATAGGTCGCGGTGCTCTTACGACCTAATGGATCCGTTTGGGATAACTGGTTTCCGTTGGTGTCAAAGGTGAAAGTTGTTACACCACTTAACGCATCAACCTGGCTGGTCACATTACCTTCATCATCGTAATAAAGAACTGTAGTACGGCCCAAACGATCTGTGACAACAGACTGTCTGCCAGCCAGGTCATGATCAAATGAAGTTCTGTTACCGTCAGAGTCTTCCTGTGCAATCAGTCGACCATCATCGTTGTAAATGTTTTTAACGACTTTTCTGCCAAGCAGATCGGTAATATCGAGTAAACCGTGCGAATTGTTATAGGTAAAGTTCGTGGTGCTACCCAGCTCATCGGTAACCGACTTCAGGTTTCCGGTTGCGCTGTAGTCGTATTGAATAACATGACCATTGGGATCTGTAATTGATTTGATTCGACCGTTTGCATCACGATTAAACGTGACACTTTTTCCGCTCGAATGGACAATGCCCGAGTCGCTATAAGTTAGTGTATTACCATTTGGATCAGTAACGGTTTCAATACCGAAGTATTGATCCAGTTTATAAACAAAACCTGTTCGAGTGGTCAACTGATATGATTTCGCATCAACCGCCGCAGTTTCGATAATATCTAACGCCAGGTTGCCGCCGTCGACATTAGTAAGATAGAGACTTTGACCATCTAAGCTCACAAGCTCAGAATCAGTACCATCTTTCGCCTCAAACTCCAGGTTAATATACCGACCTCCTAACAGAGTGCAATCAGGATGAGAAAGACTAACTAAGCCACCACTGACTGGTCGACCTTTGGCAACAAAAGTTTCTACATCACCGTCAGGTAAAGTAACAGTGACGAGCTTTTCACTGAATGAGGATGTACAACTACTCGGCAAACTGACCGATTGTCCGTCAATATTAAATAAAGAATTCGAAGCATATTGGCGCCAACCTCTTGTGGGCTGACTCGACTCCTGAATTTTAACGTCTTGATAACCCACACTCCAGCCATAACCAAAATCAAGCGCCTTTGATTTTTGTCGACTATCATAAGTACGCGTAACCCTGATCGGAATACCCGCCAATGGAATAGACTTGTCTTCAAACGTGATGCTGAAGTTGCCGACCTTAAGATCGCCCGTCACCCTTAAAGTCACTGAATTAGTTGTCCATTGACCGTTAAGATCTTCTGCTTGAATTAGTATGTGATATAAACCATTCAACAGCACAGATGGATCAAACTCTGCGACTGGAGCCTCAGTAATATTGTTACTGCCCGAAGCTAAGATTGTGGCATTTTCAAAATTTAACGACTCCCCTGCCTCAAACAACGCGACAAAATAGTTCGCCAAATTATCATCCTGAATACTTGCTACAATTTCTGTCAAACTGGTAATTTCAGCGTGCGAACCAGGTGAATGGATAGTTACGATTGGTGGTGTAGTATCATCAGCGTCACCAACAGTAAAAAAGTAATTCTCTTCCACTGTTTGATTACCATCATTCGCAGATACCACCACATCATAACGGCCTTTTGCAGTAGGTGTAAAAATTGCAACATCATCAATTATCGATTGAGAGACTCCGTCAACCGTAACTTCAATTTGCTTATCGCCGCTACCACCACTCGCGGTAACATGAATTGAAACAGGCTGATCGATTAACGCGACTTTTGGAGTCACACTAACATCAATGTTTAATGGGAGGGGTTCGTCGTAGACAGTAATATTATAACTTTGTGCGACTTGATAAGTACTATCGTCAACCTGAAGTGTGACGGAGTGCTCTCCGACTTGTAGTAAACCTGGCGTCCAGGTGACCAATCCATTAACGTCAACAGACAAATTATCTGGACCGCTAACAACATGGTAACTCAATAAATCTCCATCTTCATCAGGCGCATTAATTTGATAAGTGTAAACTTGATCAACAACACCAACAAAAGATGGCTCACTCGTTATTACTGGCGCATGATTTTGTTCATGCTGATTAACAAAAATCGAATAGTTTTGAAACGCACTGCCATTCTTACTATCAGCCACTTTAATTGACACAGCTTGTATTCCAGACTCTGCTTCAGATGGCGTCCAGGTAATTACTCCGCTGTTAGATTCTATCTGCATACTTTCAGGAGAATTTAACAGAGTGTAGGTTAATCCACTCCCTTCAGGATCATAAGCCTTTACTTCATATTGATAGAGTTGATCAACCCAGGCCGATAACGGTGGTGTGCTTAACACCACTGGAAGCTGACTATCTCCAACATTTAATTGGTAAGTTTGAGTGGCTGCTCCACCTTTATCATCAAAAACCAAAATATCCACTAAATGTACACCAACAGGTTCGCCAATTAGTGTCCAGGTTATTAGACCTGCAGTATTAATCAGCATTCCTTCAGGCGCAGCTCGTAATTGATAGGTTAGCGGATCGCCATTGATATCCGTAGCCACCACCTGGTATTGGTAAGTACCATTGATGGGAGCGTTAAAATCTGGCACGCTGGTAATTACTGGTCGGTCATTATCAGTGTTGTTACTAACGACAGTGACAGTAACACCAAGCTCGTTACTCAATCCCTCATTATCTCTCGCAACAACAGAAAAATAATGTTCTCCAACTTGCGATGTCATCGGCGTCCAGCTCACTTCGCCAGAGCTTGCATTGACAGTCATTCCCGCAGGCTCATCACGCAATTCATAAACAATTAAGTTATTATCACCATCAGGATCATTGGCGACAATGGTAAAATTGTAGAGCTCACTTTCGATCGCAGTTGCTAAATTTAGTGATTGGATTTCCGGCACTAGACCAGTATTTGCAACTACTGTAATCACAATATTTTGAACCTGTGTTAACCCTCCCGCGTCGGTTACAGTCAAGGTGATATTATGTTGGCCAATATCATCATCAGTCGTACGCCAAACCACCGCTTGATTAGCCTGTTGCACTAACATATGAGACGGTGAATTTTCTAAGGAAATCTGATGAACGTCACCAAAATCATCCTTAATGCCCAATTCATAATGATAAAGATTACCAGCAACAACCGTCTGTGGAGCTAAACTAATTATTTGAGGCGGATGATTGATTCTTTTTACATTCAACGCGTATGTTTGAACGTCTGATAATCCATAGACATCAGAAACTTTTACTGAAACAGGCAATGCGACAATCTGATTGTTAGTCACATCACATTCTAGCAATGTCACAGATTCATCAATAACGACAAAAAGTAATTCCGCACTTTCTAAAACAATATTTTCAACCGATACATTAATACTCGCGCTTTTAGCTAACCCATTGATTATTGATTCACCGAGTAAAATACCGCCGTTAGACGGATTACCTTGATAAAACTTAACAGAAAAATCAGTAAGCACGGATAATTGACCACGGTTTAATATAGTCACCGCGAGTGTCTGGTTATCTTCATCGTAAACAACACCATGTGCAGTAATGTCTGGAAGTAACTCGCTACTTTTTGCATTAACATTAAAGCCTTCTGTTAACCAAAAATTAACCTCGTTAACAATTTGGCCCTGATTGTCTGTTGCCGATGGATAAAAGCGACTTTGGTTCCAAGTACTAATCACGCTTCCCCAGCTTTCAGAGCCGCTATCGTACATAGCGACACCGCTGTACCCGGTAACAAGAATTTCGACACTGTCGTCACCATCCAAATCGGCAACAATAGGATGTTCCATAATAGTGCCGCTATTGTGGCTGTTATCTTGATAGAGAATAGTGCCTGTTAAGCTGTCAATAATATAAAAAGCAATTTCGTCCGTGAAGATAATCTCTAAAACACCGTCATGATTTAAATCAAATGCAGTTGCACCAACCGAGCTCGAGGATGAGTCATCCATATCAACTTGCCACAAAATTTGCCCGTTGCTATCCAGCAAAGTCGCTTTACTGCGTGCAACAACAAAAGCTTCATCGAAACCATCGTTATCAAAATCAACAATAACAGGTGTTCCACCACCGCCGACGTTAGTCACATCAAAAATGTCGAGCGCAACTGGCCCCCAAACGACTGTTCCATCGTGTTCAATCAGTGATGCATGATGTCCACTAACAACAATAATTTCTGGGTAATCATCGATATCAAAATTTCCTACACCAAACGCAGCACCAGATTTCAATAGAGATAAGTGACGGTTATTCCAAAGCTCATCGCCTTGTTGATTATATGCGTGAAATCCAGTGAGAATTTCATTGCTACCATCAAGATCAAGATCAATAATTAAGCCTTGCTGACCTAAAATCCCCTGAGTATCAACATTAATATCAGGCTCGGCTTCTAAGATTAAATTACCTTGACTGTTGAAGACTTTATCTCCAACGAGAATTTCAATAACACCATTTTTATCCAAGTCACCAAATACTATATCTGTTGCATCATGAACAGCAACATCATGATTTATCCATTTTAATGTACCGTCATTTTCGAGCGCGATTAACTTAAAATATATCCCTTCTTTGGCGACAGTAATAATTTCTAATAACCCATCATTGTCAATATCAGCGGCGGCAACAGAGGCCCTTAAACTGAAATTATCCATACCTAGATCACCAGGTTTAATTTCTGGCCACACCAAATCTCCATTATCAGTACGCATGGCAATTAATGACACATTATTGGCAACCAATGTAACTGGAATGTCTTTTGTATCTATAAGATTATCATTGTTTGTATCAATTAACGGGACAGCAATAGGTGGGGTTAACGTGGTAAATACACGTCGCCAAGCTTGCTGAACTTCAATTTTATCGAATGCCTTTGGTTCTGCATAACAGCTATTGTTTTCAACAGTCAGCGGCTGTAAATATTTATCTTCGGACAACCAGGTTATATCGCCGCTTTCAGGATTAATTGTCATATTCTCCGGCGAAAAGTCTAGCTCGTAATTTAACAAGTCCTGGTTTGGATCGGTCGCCTCAACATCATAATGATAAACACCATTTTGTAGAGCATTGTTAACTGATGTTGACTGTATTTCTGGTGAGAGATTTTCTTCTGCAGCAGTAACATTAATTACAAACGGCTGTTCATCAAACGCTCCTTTTACATCGATTACCTTAACAGTGACCGAATGTGAACCAACTAATGAATTATCCGCAACCCAACTAATCAATCCAGTTTCCGAATTAATCAACATCCCATCTGGTAGACTAGTGAGCACATATTCCAAGGACTCTGCTTCATCATCCGTTGCTGTTACTTGATAACTATAAAGTTTATCAACATTTGCTAGCTCAACCGGTGCACTCGTTATTTGCGGCGATTGATTTTCACCTAATTCAACGTTAATACTAAACGATTGTTGCGTGATAGCGCCTCTCACATCTTCAACTGAAACTGCCACTGAAGCAGAGCCAGTTTGAGTGTAGCTTGGTACCCAGTAAACCAGTCCTGAGACAGCACTTACAGACATTCCCGCTGGACCATCAATCAGTCGATATATCAAAGAATCATTATCTAAATCATTTGCTGTAATAGTGTATGTATACGCCTCATTCACAACCCCAGTGAGGATCGGAGAACTGGTTATAACCGGTGCTCTATTCGGTTGTTGACCAACGGTTAAAACATACTCTTGAATATCACTGGCACCTAGACTGTCTTCAACTTGCAATTTAACAAAATGAACACCGATGTCGTCGGCTGTAGGTGACCAACTCACTCCGCCACCCACTACGCTTATTGTCATCCCACTCGGGCCGTCAATAAGTTGATAGGTTAACGGGTCTCCATCTGTATCATATGCAACGATTGAATAGTTATACTGGAAATCTTGTGTCGCCACGGTAATAGGGAAGGATGTTATTTTCGGTGCATCATTCACGGCGCCAACGAGTAGATTAACAGTCACAATATTTGAATCAGCCGCACCATCATTTACGATGAAAGTAAAAGTGTCGCTGCCATTAAAATTTGCCAACGGCGAATAAACCAGGTTGGGCGCATCACCACTCAAAACGCCTTGTGTCGGCAGAGTAACTATCGAGTAGGAAAGCGCATCGCCATCCACATCACTACCTGTCAAAGTGATCGCTAAAGTCCCATCCTCTTCAACCGTCAAAGATTGTGCGACAGCAATTGGCAGATCATTTACCGCATTCACTTGTAACTGCACAGTAACAGTCACTGAATCAACAACACCGTCATTAGTTTTAAAAGTAAAACTATCACTTCCGTTAAAATTCCCGTTGGGCGTGTAAATCAAATTTGGCGCAGTTCCGGTTAACACGCCGTTAGCTGGTTGTGTTTCAACAACAAAGCTAAGACTGTCACCATTAGGATCGCTGCCGCTCAGTGTCACAGCGATTGCATTGTCTTCATCCGTTGCTAGCGATTGAGGGTTTGCGATTGGGGGCTGATTAATTGCGTTAACCAAAATACTCACGGTGGCAATATTGGAATCCAGCGCACTATCATTGGCTTTAAAAGTAAAACTGTCAGTGCCTGAAAAATCAGTTTGTGGTGTGTAAGTCCAGTCTTTTCCTGAGCCAGAAAGAACACCACTTTGTGGTTGTGTCACTAACGTGTAAACAATCGTATCGTCATTTGGATCTGACGCGATTAATGTAATTGAAGCTGCCGTATTTTCGTCGGTTTCAACTTGAAGATTTTGCGCAACAGGTGCAAGATTTTCAGATCCAGACGGGATCACTGTGACAGTTAACAGTTTACTGTAATGGCCACAATCTGTTCCTTGCTGATCATTACATGCAACCACCAGGTATTGATACTCGCCAGTCTGCGTCTTATTCATAGACTGTTGCAAAATATCGTTAGATAACGTCGTGTAACTCCAGTCTCCACCATCAAATCGTTCTTTGAAAAGATAACTGGCCGCGCCTTCAACCGGCGTCCAGCTCAACAAATAACTGCCGGTATTGATAGGTTTATCAACACTGAAATTCAACGGTTTGGGCAAGGTTGTATCTTCAGTAAAATCAATCGGAAATTCGAACGCATCACTGATGTATTGATTTTCTGTCGACTGACATTTTACATACCAGGTTTGGTCAACTCGACTATCTGGTGTGAGACTAAATTGATGGGCTGTACCATCTTCGCTAGTAAATACTCTCGACCAATATTCAAACCCATCTGTTTTTTTATTGAGACGACATTCCGCCATTAAATTTGTCGAAACCGCTAACTCAAGCTGAGAAACTGTCTCATCATGGGGGCCGCTACCTGAAACGTAATTAATAATAGGAGGAAAATGCAGCGGATCGGCGCCAACAGACACGATAGCATTATCGCTGAAATGACTACATTGCGTTTTTTGCATATCAGAACAAGCGGCCACTTGATATTCATATCGGCCTAACTCGGTTCGAACCAGGGAAATAGCAGTAACACCTTCAACTAAGTTAACCACCTTCCAAAGTTCGTTATCCTTCTTTTCCATCAGATGATAAACATTAGCGCCACTTACCGGATTCCAGGTGAGTTCAAAAACACCGTCCAGATTCATTTCTGGCGTAGCAGACAGCTGTTCAGGCTTGGAAAGAACTTGTCCGTTAGTAAATCGTATAGGAAAAACCAGGCTCGTTTTGTTGGTGTAACCAGTGGCTGTCGCTTTACAGCGCACATAAACTTCCTTGTCATAGTCACCATAAAGGCTGACCTGATTAGTGTGAGTCAATCCGTCTGTGGATGAAAAGTCATGAGACCAATATTCAAAGATACCTTCGTTAAAACCGCTGTAACGACATTCCGATTCAAGATTGGTGGTGATTGAAAACTCAACTTCTCTGGTACCTGCAGGATAAGGTCCAGAACCGCTCAACGGTTGCATAATCGGGGGAAAATGGCTGGCAAAAGCGCCAACAGAAACAATGGCCTCTTCACTAAATTCACCACAAGAGGTCAAATCCCCGTCTGAGCAGGCGCTCACACGGTATAAATAGCGACCAATTTCAGGTCTTGAGAGAGTGACGCTTAGTTCGTCTGATGGCAAGTCTACTGCATTCCACAAACCATCATCTTTTTGTTCAACTAAATAATAGCTTGTTGCTCCAGTTACGGTTTCCCAAGACAGAGTAAAATCACCGTTCTGTGACAGCGGGCTGTCGGCGATAAGATTCTGAGGTTGGGGAAAACTATCTTCCTTAGTAAATCGAATGGGGAAAATAAAGCTGTTCGGGGTGACTTGACCACTCTCAAGCGACTGACAACGAATAAAGACCTGAGTATCATGATCACCGTACAATTTTTGCTGATTTCGATGAAGCAAGTTGTTACTAGACACGACATTATCAGGCCAGTATTCAAAGATGCTTTTATCACTGGTTTTAACTTTACACACTGACGGAATGTCGGTTGTGAATGAAATTTCAACCTGGCGAGTGCCATCAGGATATGGCCCCGAGCCAGATACATAAGAAATTGTTGGTACAGCTGTCGCCCCACTGTCTCCCCAAACATTTTGCCCTGATAAACTGACTGACAACAGTATAAAGACTAACCAATTTTTCATCTGACCCAAAGCTCCGTAAAAATGTTCCACTGACTTCCCACAACAATCTCGATAAGACTATTTACAACCAATCATCTCATTTCGCGTTAATTTTGATTAACAAAAATCGGACAATGACTAACACAAATCGGACATTATCGAAAAATCAATCAGTTACACGCACAACCAGCGAGCGAATTTACTCAAAACTAAAAACACAGCGGGTTACATCACCGTCATGGGAATTAACAAACCGATTAGAATTGAAGATAAAACGAAGAAAAGTGATTAAATGACAGTAAGTAGAATAAACGCTCTGACGAAAATCCATTTTCTTTATTTATGGCAAACAACTACATCGATAAACAATAAATTTAAACTTAATTCCATAGCTTCAAACAAAACCACCCATAATCTCATTTTGAGATTATTTGGTTTGAGCGCATTTTAAACAGATAGCAACCAAATGACAATGATTAACACGATACAAATTGGCATACCTGTAGACTTTTCAGGCATATTAATTCGTTGAAAACAGTCTGTTTGAAAAAGCAGAAAAACTGACCTAACTAACCTCAGCAGCGTATAAGAAGAGTCATTGAAGGTCAATATTGGTAATCATTAACACCAAAAAACAGGTCTTAAGGATAATTGAGTCACTCAATGTGAAGCCAGTGCAGCGATTTGAGTGGTTAGCAAGGCGAGTTTGTGCAGTAATAGCAAGCTATTAAAAACAAGCTCAACGAAGAAAACCGCTCAAAGCGCTGTATTGGCTGGCTCTTCTTATGCGCAGCTGAGGTTAACTATCAGAGCATGCTTAACCTGAACTTGGACAGTTTAGTTTTTACTGAAAAAACCAACTCGAAACATCGAAAGAAAGCGTTGGGCAGAGGATTTCAAAGGATTCCAATAAATCCCTGCAACGGTATCATGCTCATTGAAATCTCGGCCAACACCGAAATGGATGTTGTTCACTTTATCGGCAGTAATCAGCGTTCCAGCCATTCGATCCCAAATAGCAAGTGCAGAACCCAGGTTGCTATCAAAGTGAGCAGGATTATCACTGTGATGAATTTGATGTTGGGCAGGACTCACAAGCCAATGTTCAACCTTATTTCCCCAACTTAACCAAATGTGAGAATGACGTAAATTCGACCCCATAAAGTTAAAAGCAAAAACAAAAATGTTGGCGCCGGCAAATTCAATCACAGAAAGGGTTGGCCCAAATAGATAGTAGGAAACACCGACCGCCAAGCCCTGAGCCAGAGCTAATCGGCAAGCAAACAGGTAATTTTCAACTGGGTGAGAGCGATAAATAGTAAATGGTGTAAGCACTTTTGCTGAATGGTGGACTTTATGGATTTCCCAGAGAAAAGGAATTTTGTGTAACATCCAATGGAGTATAAACCGAGAAAGATCATCGAGTACAAACAACAGCGAAGTAAAGGAAATCATCACTATTGTTTTAGAGGTTGTTAAAGGAGCTTGAGCCCCCAAAGCCCATTCAAGAACATCCGTAACAGCTAATGCAACCGGCACCATCACTAAGATAATTGGCGCAAGTAAAACCCCCTTAATAATCTTGTTAACCACTAATAAAACGTAGTCTTGTTTTGCAGAAGACGCCAACCAGATCTTTCGTGGAAATAGAAATTTGAAAAAATTAACAAAGGATTTGTTTTTCTTGCTAGCAATAAACACGGGTATCGCCAGGAGCACCGCACCAGCCAGGTAAATTAAATAAATTCGCTGGCTGGCATCAAAAAAATAGCGACTCAAATCGTGCAGACTGTTTGTTAAAGGTTCCAGAAACTCCATCGCTTTATCACTAATGTCGTTATTTAACGACTATTTACCATCGATATTTATAACCAAGAAAAACTTGTCTCGGTTTACTTGGGCGCGCACCAAATGGTCGCCTGCTGATGATTTTGGTTTCATCTGATAAGTTATCGACTTTTAAGTATAGACTACCAAATTTAGTAAAGTCGTATGCCGCTGAAAAATCGACAACCATTAACGAATCAGTGCTGACCCCGGACAAAGCCACATCGGTTCCAGCAGCTTCGAACATGGAATTGGTGTATCGCGCCAATAAGTTAGTTCTCCACTTAGCCGCCTCTAAACCGAAACTTATAGTCAATTGATTTTCAGGTAAATAAGGCACTGGATCACCGGCAGTGACATTGCCCCATAATGCGAAATCAGAGCTAAATGTTTCCTGAAACTCAGCGTTCGTGTAGGTATAAACAACCGAGAAAGGGAAATCGATCGATTTGGTGAGTCCAAAGCGATGTGCAAAACTCGCTTCTAATCCATAAACATCAACTTTACCGGCATTAAACTGTTGATCAATAATGGAAAAACAAGCTGACGAGGTCGACGCAGTGCAACTTTCTGTGAGGTTTTTAAAGTCGCTCATAAACCCAACCAGATCAACCTGTGTGTTCGGACTATGATAGCGATAACCCAATTCCAGATTAATGCTTTCCTCAATATCAATTTCTGGTGCCTGCTTTGGACTGGTAGGAATAAATCCACGATGAACTCCCATGAACAATCCAGATTGACTGTCTAACGAATAAAACACGCTAGCGCCAGGCAACCAAACCGTGGTGCTTTTTTTCAGCCAGTCATTTTCCTGACCCGCCAGGTTGTTTTGATAAAATGAATCGATAAACTCACCACGAATACCAAAAGTGAACTCCCACTCATCAAAATTTAAAGTGTCCTGCAAATAAACAGACCAAACTTCAGAAAGCTCGGTGTTCGCGGTCGTTAATTCAGTGCTATTTCCGGTACTGACTAATTGACCAGACCGCATATCAAAACTGTCTTCGGTGTGGTTACGCTCAATTTCGTCTTCGTGATAACGAATGCCAATTTTCAAATCATGAGAAAGATCTGCCCAATCTAATTTCCAACGCAAATCGGATTGAACTCCCTGCGAATAAAATGAACGGTCATTAGTGCCAATAAGTAATTGCTCAAAAAGTCCTTCACTGTCTTTTTCACCAGTTAAAACCTGATAGTAAATGGCATTGATACCATCTTCAGGTGATTGAAGAATTTCCTGTAAACTTCGTTGTGTTGCAGGATTTCCAGATTGACGGAAGTTATTAATCTTACGCCACGCACGCTCAAAGTTATTGCGATATACACGGGTGGTCAGATCGAAACTTTTTCCTTCCAGGAAATGGTTGAATTGAAATTGTTCATGTTCCCAATCCATTTTACCTAACTGGGTTGCTGCGTAACGCCGATAAGGATTTACTGCAAAATCTGCGTCGGTCAGTCCCAGGTAAGTCTCATCAGAAACTTCATCGGCATAACCAAGCTTAACTTCAAATACCTGATCATAATCTTGACCATTCAGATCGTATCGAACTTTGGTAATAAAATCGTTTTTATCAAATCCGGTGTCAGCGCCATCTGGTAACTCTTTAAAACCATCTGTCTGGGTGTTAAGCCCTTCGAACAAGAATCCTAAATTACCTTTACTTTGCATGACATAGCCATGTGTTTTTCGGTAACCGTCACTGCCAACAGAAAGATCAATCATACCTTCGCTGTAACCAGAAATCTGACGGGTTTGTAAGTTTAATGTTCCAGCAACCGTGTTGGGGCCGTAAAGAATTGCTGATGGGCCTTTAAATACTTCAACTGAAGTCAGGCGGCTAACCATCGGAAAATAATAGGCGGCCGGTGCAGAATAAGGTGCTGGGCCAATTAGAATACCATCTTCTAAAATATTAATTTTTTTACTACGCTCTGGTGTTACACCACGGAAACCAATATTGGGACGCAATCCATAGCCATCTTCTTGACGAATATTAATACCGGGGACTTGTGCTAAAATTCGGTGAATATCATCATATTCAAACTTTTCCAAAGCTTCTTCATCAATGACCGTTGCTGAACCGGCTTCAGTATTTAATTTTTCACGTGCACCAATGATCAACATACGCTGATTGTAGGCATCGTCTTGTTTGTTTGCCTCATCCGCACTTATTTCATTAGTGCTCGTCTCGTTCGTGCTTGTCTTATTCGTGCCGGCGTCACTTTGCTCTTGTGCAACACCGTTGAAGGCTACCGAAAATGCTAGCGTTAGTGCTGACAACTTAAAAGCAACTTTATTCTTGTTTATCATTGTTAATTACAACCCGTCTTCAAATTATCTGTTTTGGTTAAGTTCAGATCTGTTTAACAAAACAGATTTAATTGCGCAGTTTTTTCACCCGGTATCAATAACAAAATAACGAAATTAACCGGTCGATATCCCCTGACTTTGTCATTATTCCTAGAGCTAATCATTATCCCCGGCAGAACTCGCCGGCAACTCTAACGAAAGCTGGTTAATAAAATCTTCTTTTAGTTGATCAGTAATTGCCTTCACTTGTGCGTGAGTGGCCTGCACTTGTGTGGCGTCGCTTTGAATAGTATCGCTTAGGTTTTCCTGGTAGGCATCAACATTCGCAATAGCAGCATCAATGGCACCTAAAATTTCAGTTGCCGTTGTTTGGGCGCCTTCTTCAACTAGAAAATCGTCAAACCCAGTTGTATCTGATGCATTTCCGGTAGCTAATTCTCCGGTAAACAGAGCTTTCAAACTCACCAGGTTGCTGCGAATATTAGCCAAGGATTGATTAGCAAACTGTGACTCAAGATCTTGTGGACAAATATTTTGCTGACAACTATTGTCAGAAATACCTAGCGGAACACCCAGCTTTGCATCTTTGGTGACTGAGTCAACATAAAACATTGCATCGGAAATACGATTCACTGCTTCATGAACATTAGCAAAATCACTACCGGGTTGGCTTGCCGCATTGAGCAATGACTGAGCATACCCACCAGAGCCACTCCAACCATCTAACAGCACTTGAGTATTATCGGCGACATCTTTCGCGACTTCTGTTGCAAACTGACAGCGCCACTCGCGGCGTTGATTATCGGTCAAACTATCCCAACCGGCCGGTGCTGTCGATGCTGTGCAAGAGTGATCGAGAACCGTGTTAAAAAGTAAATATTCGAGCGCATCTAGTCCGCGGCGGGTTACGACACGTTGTTTAATATCGTAGGGAGCACCGTTAATTGTCCCTTCGTTAAAGAAGGTAACATCCTGATCCACCGCGCAGGTGTTAACCACTGGCCATGAATATATTTTATTTCTTAGCGAACTCTGATCGGTTATCAAGGGCCCCAATTGCATCACTTCTATTTTCTGCCATTCGCTCATAGAATCTTTCCATTGATTTTGAGTGAGTAGCTTTTGGTCATCCCGTGCCTGCTCTGTGGCGTTACCTGCGTTAAAGCTTTTTTCCAGGTTGCAATATTGATCGACAGATTGATGTAATTGAGTGGTTAGCGAACCGAAATTTTGGAAGGTTGGTGTAATCACATTGTTAGTCAGGTTGGCAACCAAAGTGCTCTCGTCAAATTCGGTAACAACACCACCACCATTACCACTACCGCCATTAAAACCCGAACCGGCGCTACTGCTTGAACTATCGCTACACGCCGACATATAGAGAACAAGTGAAACAGAAAGAGCAGTTTGCTGTAGTAAAAATCTTTTTTTCATAATTAATCAATTCTCAATAAGTTTGCTCAATGATCCACTCCGTAAACCAAAGACCAACAGACCTTAAACTTCTCACTAAAAAACAACAAAAGGCTAAGCATTGCGGCTTAACCTTTTTTGACCATTTGAACTAGCCGGCTGTAACAAATAACAGCCATAGTCATTTACCAGTTTTCAACATGCTCTTGCTCAAAACTATAAGCAGTTTGCAGTATCGCGCGAGCGGCCAACAAATCAGCTTTGTATTGAGTCAAATCCGCTTCAGGAGCTACAACTGGCGCGTCTTTCAACAAGTTGTGCAACTCAGTGTAATTAGCATCTGATAGTGGAGAAAAGCGGCTAAACTGAAGATTCAACGCAAAACCTTTCATTTCAGACCAGTGCTTGGCAAGGTCGGCGTAATTAAATTCCGCAGTACCTAGTTTATCCAAATCAGCAATAGTGTCATTGATGTAATGAACAACAGTTGCTGAAATTGACTTTTCCCAGTGATCAACAACAATATTACGCTGTTCGACCAAGGCTGCCATTTGTTCAGTAGTTAATTCACTACCGATATTGTCATTGATTATTTTTCGACCACTTAGCAAAGCATTAAACGCGGCACTTGTATAATCAGTAGGATTCGTTAAGGCAGCTGTGCCACGGTCTCGCTTGGCCGCGTTGGTTGAATTGCCAAGATTAACTTCAGACTTCAGGTCAAATACGCTGTCGCCGTTACTGTCATGGCGACCACTACTGTACTCTTCACGACCACCTTTTCCGGCAATTTCATCGTCAGTGTATTCAAGATAATCGCGAGCAGCACCAAAATACCCATAACCTTCGTCCCATTGATGTTCTAGCGACGTATAATCGCTGTCTGTTGCGATATTACTGACCATTAAACCTTTTCCAGCAGTGTCGTTATCAAAGTAATCATCGGCTCCCTGAGAGAATGCGACCGCACCCAATAAGAACTTTTGAATCAATTGTTTTAAATCTCGACCGTCGGTAGTTAAATAAATCGTATTTATTTCATTCCCATTAAAATCTTGTCGGATGTTTCCATCGATGAAAGCTTGTGCATTGTCACCTAACATACCAAAGTAGATTTGAACCAAACCATGCGGTGTGGTCGAGCCTGCAGCTCCCCATCCTTCAAATGCGCCATTATTCCAATCTTTGTGCTGGCCAACGGCATCATTTCCCGCAATTTTACCAATAAGATCTTTTTGCGAACTCGACAGCTGTCGTAGCGTCGTTTGCTCTAATGTGTCAATAAAATCAATGACGAAGGTATCTGCCCTTAAATCATAATCCTGCTCTGAAATCTCGTAGAAAGAATTGAGCTTATCGATAACAGCCTGTCGAGAAGTCAGTTCTCCAGAATTTAAGTCAGCTTGTAGCTCGCTGGAAATATATTGATTCAGCTCAGAAATTAATGCCATTCGAGTGACCTGGCCCGAATAAGAAACTGTCGAGTTTCCATCGGCGTTTTCAAACTTGTAGGTATCTAGTACATCGGTGACATTGATGGTCAACGCTTGAGTGAAGCTTAGGTTTCCGCTATCGGTTACTGTAACTGAAACACTAACTGTTGGCGTTTTCTCGAAATTTAACGAAACTTCGTCTTTTAACTTCAGGCTGGTGCCAGAAATCTCAAAATCTGCATTGGAAGTAGTAAAAGTCGCCGTATCACCAGAATCTGCGTCGGTTGCAGATAAAGTACCAACAACTGCGCCAGCGGCATTTTCTGCAACTGAATTCGCTGATATGGCAATTGCAGTAGGTGCCGTGTTACTTGAACCACCGCCGCCTCCTCCGCCACATGCGCTAATAACCAATAAGCCAGAAGCTGTCGCGAGCGAAAGCGCCAGATTTTTATTCTTGATGTTCATTTTTTTGTCCTGATCGAATATTTAGGCAATTTGGTCAAATGATAATATAAAGGCAAATGCTAATCAATCTCAATATCTAATAAAGAAGTGCTATATAGTGGCTAAGTTAAGCATCATTTGATCTAAGTCACCCCCATAAAGTCCAGCTGACCTTTCCAATCACTAATTTCGTCCTTGTTATACAAAAACAGCATTATTGCAAATGCGACATTTTCCACATATCGGCCACATAATAATTTTCTGCTGAGATAGTCAATCATTCCCAGATTACGACATTCCTCTTTTGCGCCATTGCAAATCTACTAATACGACAATTTTTAAACCCAATTGAATTAACCGTTGCGGCAAAAAGATCAACAGATTTAGACTTTTTAGCGCGTTAACACGCAATAGAAATTCACTAATAAAGTTGTTTATTTTTTTAATCTTGAAAGGACAGGAGGAAGCATGAAATTTACCATTTCTGCAATCATATTATTCGCCGCATTAGCATTTCCCACTGAATCCAAAGCAGTATTATTCTGCAAGTGGAGTGCACCACAAAATCCAACTTTTGGCTGGTTTCATAATACCGAAAGATTTGAAACCCGCGCCTTCTATGAGGTTCACAGTACCAGCCAGTGCGCTTTTCCGAAAACGGATTCCAACGGAAGATATCGATATCGTTTTTACGCCAACCCATCACCTGGTCCCAGCAAAAAAGTCTATGTCAGTCTAAAGGACAATTCCAAATACCACGTTTACGCAACTATCGGCTTTGACAAAAGAGCCGATACTGTTAAGCAGTGCGTTAAGTATAAAAAGACTTCAGGTATTTATAAGAGCATGAAGTACTGGTTTACCCAGGATAAATGCAAGACATTCACGGTTGTCGACTCATAAATATCACTATTTCAGTCCGGTAAAGATAAGTTATTAAGATGCTCTTTACCGGACTTTTTATTTTGCATGAAAATTAAAGGAGTTCAATATGTGCCTTAACCAACGGGATCTTAATCAAGCAAGATCTAATCAAGAAAACCCTGATCAAGCTAACTCTAATCAACTGGACAATATTGATTCCGTTTTCAAAGTGTTACGTTTGAACTTTATTTTGTTGATTGCCTTTTTTTCGGCGCTTGTTCATTCACAAAATACTATGGAGGACTCAAATTACCAATTTGATGACAACAATGAAATTGCCATCAATCAAGAAACCAAAGTTAAGCAGTCAATCGCCAACTTCGGTCATGAACACTTCAACACCGCTTATGCCTGGGTTGAGCTTGGATGGTTTTGGGAAGCTCATGCTGAAGTGGAAAAGTCGATTACCTGTTTTAAAAAAGCATTGGCAATTCATACCAAAGCGGCGCTCTCAGATGATTTGGAAATCGCCAGAATCAACGATTATATCGGTAATGTTTACCACGCCAACCGTCAATATCAACTTGCACTGGATTATTACCTTTTAGTGGACAAACTCTATGAGACAGATCAAAAAGTGATTGGGTTTGAAAAAGCAGACATCGCAATAAATTGGAGAAATATCGCCAGAGTATTATCAGAACTGAAACAATACGAACGAGCCCTTGAATATGCCAAAAAAGCACACGAGAGTGATCTTCAGGCATACGGCTCTGATGATTCGATGATTGCAGATAGTCTTGTTGATCTGGCGATGGTTTATAACCATTTACAACAACACGAAAAAGCGCTTCAGCATTTGACCATCGCAATTTCGGTAGAAGAACGTCACCTTGGTAAGCAAGATATCTTAGTCGCCGAACACAAAGTTCTTCAAGCAGACACCTTGATGCGCCTTGGCAAAAAAGAGACGGCCCTTAATATTTATCGGCTCGCGCTATCAACCTATGAGAAGGAAGTCGGGCCTGAGCACCGTTTAATTAATCAACTAAAAAACAAAATTCGCAACATAGAAAAAGTCAATAAAAGGCATGAAAAATTAGGGCTGAATGACTAACAATATTTCAAGATTTACCAAAAACTTAAATTAAGTTGTAGTCAAAATATTCAACTGAACTTAGATATTGACTAACAGAAAAACTGTGTTTATGGAGACAACAAAAATGTTCAAAAAGACTGTATCTTTAATTACTCGGAACCATTGGAGAAGTTTAGCCATTACTTTAGCGATACTACTAGCTTTCTCATTTAATAGTAATTTATCTGACTTAAATCGCGACCTGTCAAATGCTAATACCGAACTAGAGCATCAACTTGCCCAACTGTCGGGTAACTATGAAACTGAAAAGAAACAACTTAAAAAGAGAATCCAGTTCAACATCGACAAACTGGTAGAAAAAGATAACGAAATAGAACGACTTAATTCAGAGCTCGAATCGCCTGTCCATAAACAACGCGTATCCCTGAAACGGGCAACCGGTGGTAGCTCAAACTCTAGCCGATACAAACAGCAGAGTGAGAACGATTCACTCGATTCATCACGGGAAAACTCATCATGGGATAATCAACCACAGCAAGCGAGACAGTTTCGCATGTTGATGGAAATGACAGAGAATATTCCGATGAATTCAGAACTAACAGATGAGTTTGAAGTGGCTTTGAATGACGCTATCCCGCAAACATACGAAGGAAGTGAGCTAGATCTAGTTGAATGCATCGCTGCTTATTGCCGCCTGGAAGTCATCCATGACAACACCGAACTACAAAAGGCGTTTCTCGAGAACACTAACCTGCTACCTGACTGGAACTCAGAGAGTATTGTCAAAGAATTTAATGACCCGGAAGAATTTAGAACAGTTGTGTTTATCCCAGTTAGAAATAAAGTTTTTTCCGAATGAACATGACAGGAAGTTATCCCCATTTTAGAAACCGACCGCGATTGACAGGAAAAACGACAACCTTGTTTGCGAAAGCGACATATTGAACTTCATAGTATTGAAAAGACGGAGTTTTTTTACGACTATCTCACGGTAAAAGTAGCGAATATTTTTCAGGTATACAGCCAATAAAGGTCAGCATCATGCAAATAACGTCGCGCAAGCTAACAAGAAAAGTAGAAGTGAAATTATTACTCTTGGGAATTTGCTTGTCTACGGCTGCTTTCTGGATGAGTTTCGACTGGGTGCAAGTCGGCAGAATTACTATCGATAGAGCTAGCGCCGAGCAAATCTATTTCCCGCTATTAGTTGTGATTTGTGCAATCTTTTTTATTACGACACTATTTATGGCTGCTACTTTTGTTAAAAACCTCCTAGTTACAACACCTGCTCGCCTACTGATAAATTTCTCGAAGGAAAATCAAAACTGCAAAGAGCAGCCTATATTTTACAAAAGTCATGCTTCACTGAAGCAGCAGCAAACTTTTCAAAATGAGATACCCAAAAACTCTCCTGGCAAACACGTTCTGGTTATTGATACCAACGATTCAAATCATAATTTGCAAAGAATACTGACACCGTATTACTTCATTACAGTCACATATAACAGCCAGGAAGGGCTCAAAGCAATTAAAAACTTTCCAATAGATTTGATTATCGTTGATCTAAAGCCAACGGACTCAGACACCATTCAGGCATTCCAAAAAATTAAACAAAAGTCAGATCTCTTTCACATACCACTTATTGCCATTTTAAGTGATAACGACGAGTATCGTGATGCACCAATCACCAAAAAAATCTCAGGTATCAATACAATCAACTCGTTAAAGAAATCAAAAGTTTCAACAGAGCTAATATTGCTGATTGATAGTCTACAGTCGACTAATCAAAAAAAACCTAAAGGAACTAACTCAGAGAAAGAGCTTTCTTTAACGCGCCTGGATATCAAATATCCAAAGACGATAGGGTTGATTGATGATTATCAGGTCAAATTCCTCAATAGAGTAGTAACAACATTGGAGCGGCACTATTCAGAAACCGATTTTACTACGGAAAAATTTGCCGCGTTACTCAACGTCACTTCCCGAACACTACAAAGAAGACTAAAATCACTCACGGGACACTCTCCTAAAAATGCTATTAACCTGTGGCGCATCAAAAAAGCAGCGGGAATGATAACTGAAGGTACAGAAACGATGGATAATATCATCGGAAAAACGGGATTCAATAGCCGCTCTAATTTTTATCGTTGTTTTAAAACACATATCGGAACATCTCCCTTAAAATACCAGGAAAATAATGTATCAGGAAAACAAAAAACCGAAGCAGTTGACTCCATTGAAAAGCCATTAACTGAACACTAAACTACCACAGGTAAAAACCATTACTTATTCTGTTCGATAAAATTGATTAACATATTTAGAAAATTTTATATACATAAACCTCGCCTAAACAAACTAGCCTAATTTCAATTTAGTACCATAAAAATTCAGTCCATTACTAACACAACCCAAACCAGTCGCATTAGTGATTTTGTTATACTGCTCCCGCATCAATCAGAAAAATGTCCGATTAATATTCAATTTCCGATTAATATTTTTGAGGGTTAGCTTTAAGATGTTGTATACAAAACGAATTCTAAAGTTAACTAACATAATTATTTTCTGTCTGTTTTTCGCAGCTATCTCTAAAGCAAAGGCAACTTATTACTTTTCAACAGAGATTACACATTCCGATGGACTACCGAAAGGCCCAATTAATGACATTGCGCAAGACCATGAGGGTTATATCTGGATAGCGACTCGAAATGGTTTATTTCGATACGACGGTGATAATTACAAAATATATTACCCCAACCAGGGCCCTTATAATTCAATTCCTGATCAGGTACTATTTAACTTATACATTGCAAAAGACGGTACCTTATACGCCGGTTCAATGTTCAGCGGCGTTCTCAAATATGACCGTCAAACAGATACCTTCAGCGCTTTTGCTGACACGCCAGGAAATTTTGCAATTCGCTCGGTTATTGATGTTACTGAAGATCAGGAAAACAGGATCTGGAGCATTGGTAAAAAAGGGCTGATGCGTCTGGAAAATGATGGAAAGACCTACACACCTTTTCTCTTCAAATCATCGGAAGACATCGGCAAATATTTAACCGTCGCAAAAAACCAAATGTTCTTCGCTTACTACAGTCAAAATTACTCTGGCTTTTGTCAGATAATAAACGAACAACAGTCTTGCCTTCGTGAGATGAGAATCCGTTTTATTCTCCAGAACCCGACTAACGATAATGAACTTTGGATAGGCACCCGCAAGAAAGGATTGCAACGATATCAAATTGACGAAGCTCAATGGACTGTCGAAGAGCCGGAGATAGACATGGTTAGCGCAGTCGACATGAAAGATGGCAGTTTTCTTTACACAACCAAAGATGACAAACTCGGCCGCTACGATATGCAGCAGAGGAAAATAATCGCTATCGATAGCGCGCGAAAAACTCCCATACTTTCACCCAATCCTTATGGCACTATCCGACTTTTGTTAAGAGACAGCTCAGGAACAGTTTGGGCTCGCTCTCATGATAAAATTGTAAAGATAAAAAGTTCTGACTTTATCAGAAAAGTGGATTTGATGATTGCTGACGATGCGCTCATTAAAGAAATTAGCGAAGATTCAGAAGGCAACCTGTGGCTAATTACTGATTACCATGGACTAGTCAAATACGATCCCAAAAGAAATAAATCATTTTCATACTTACCGCCGGGAATCACTAAAACCAGGGCACGAGTTTTATTACCGCTACCGGATCAATCTATTATCACAGGTTTTTCAGGAAAACTCTTCCGTTACTTTCCTGCTACTGATTTTTGGCAGCCTATTCAAGTGCCGAAAGGCCCCATTCATGCCATCAATTTGATTAGTGACAATAAAATTATATTCGACACAGACAAGCTCTACACATACGACTTAAACTCTAATAATCTCGTTAACCTTTTTGACGTTTACGATATGGATATGACAACTATCTATGACATAATTCCACTCGGCGCCGAGAAATTTCTGATTCTCGATTATGCTAAAGCGCACTTGCTAGATCTAAAAAATAACCACTACCAACTATTTAAAGCGAATACACCAACGGCCTCTGGTTTATCTCGAAGTGTCAAAGGCGGCGGCGCTTATACAGTTAAAAACGAAATATGGATTAACGCTGTTTCACAACGCCTTCATCGAATGTCTCACTCGACTTCGCAAACACCATCATTTGAAAGTTTTGACTTAAATCTGAACGGCATCATTTTAGAGATTTTATCAATCACCGATGATAATCAGGGCGAACTGTGGCTTGGCACTAACCAGGGACTGGTCTTATTTCAAACTAAAAATCAACAGCCGACTTTGCTAACTCAAGAAGACGGTATTCCCAAGCAAGGGTTTAACAATTTATCAGCTTTTAAGACAAAGAGCGGAAAAGTTTATTTTGGTATAAAAAATTCACTACTCGAAGTTTCTCCAGAAAAATATCACGCCAGAACCTTCGCGCCTAATATCGTCGTACCCTCTGTGACTATCAACGACAAAGTGGTTTTGTCTGGCACCAACTATATACTTCACCCCGATGACAACTCAATCACATTCA
Organism: Aliikangiella coralliicola; assembly: GCF_007004725.1. Classification (GTDB taxonomy): domain Bacteria; phylum Pseudomonadota; class Gammaproteobacteria; order Enterobacterales; family Kangiellaceae; genus Aliikangiella; species Aliikangiella coralliicola. The sequence continues at coordinate 392,705 of NZ_ML660165.1, forward strand.
AATTTGCATCGTTAGACTTTCATCAAAGCAATAACAACCAATTGAAATTTAAATTGTCTGGATTCGATTCCAGTTGGCGTCAAGCCAATGGAAATAATCAGGCACAATATACTAATTTACCCCACGGAGACTATCAGTTTAAGGTCAGAGGAACAAATAGTCATGGGCTGTGGAGCGATAAGGAAGCAGTCATTTTTATCCAGGTTATACCGGCATTCTGGCAAACTCCGATTGCTTACCTACTCTATATTCTACTGATAGCGCTAACCATTTTCAGCGCGTTCAAGTGGCGCTTCAAATTGCTTGAGGCAAGAGCAGAGAAACTCAAACAAGAGGTTTCTCTCAGAACCCATCAAATTCAGAATCTTTTGGAGAAAAAAAATACACTTTTTTCTAATATTTCCCACGAACTGCGTACACCATTAACATTAATTATCGGTCCAATTAGAAAGATACTGAGTGATAGTAAGAGTCTTGATCAAATAAAGTCATCGAGCACAGAAAATCAGACCATCGATGAAAATCTTGTGAAGAATATGAATACCGCTCTCGATAATACCAATCGTCTCATCCAAATGGTCGATCAGTTACTGATGTTAGCCAGGTCCAGCGCATCAACTCAGGAAGAATGGAAATATTACGAAGTTGGCAGAGTCATAAAATACATTGTGTCGTCTGTCAGTTCATTGGCGGAAGACAAGAACATTTCATTGCAGGTAGAACTCGACAAAGAGATTTTCGTTAAAGCCATTGAGCACTCATTAGAAACAATATTGCTAAACCTGACTGTAAATGCCATCAAGTACGTGCCCAGAGGGGGACAAGTTAATATAAGCGCAAAGGTTAGCAACAATAACGTAGCAATATCAGTCAAAGATAACGGACCAGGAATTCCCCCAATGTACCGAGACTCTATTTTCGAACGCTTCACCCAGGTAGACAGTACCAGACAAAAGCAAACCGAGAATAACTCTGAATTTGAACCTGGTTCTACATCTGGTGTTGGATTGGGGTTAGCTTTGGTTAAAGAGTTATTAGTACTTCAAAATGGCAGTATCGAGTTAATCGATGATCACGGCGCACATTTTCTGGTTAAGTTGCCTGTCACTCAAAAATTGGCAGCAAAATTGGCAGCAAAAAAATCGCCGTCGACCTTTCAGCTCGATAAGGAATTACTCTCGAATACCAACTTGATGCCTAAACAAACCATTCAATCACAGCTGACATTTTCTATCGATACCGCAGTTATCGGTGAAAGTGTTAGCCTACCTCCCGACAATCAGGAGTCTGCGTTTAATCCGCTGAACAAAGATAAAAAGATTTTAATTGTAGATGACAATCAACAAATGTGCGGCTATTTGTTTGACCTACTTTCTAACAACTATTCTTGCGCAACGGCTTATGATGGAAAAAGCGGAATCGAAATCGCTTTGAAAGAAATGCCAGACCTCATCATAAGCGATGTAATGATGCCAGGGGTCGACGGCTTAGAGTTAACAAAGACATTACGTAATAACCCAAAAGCGTCGCACATTCCAATCATTTTGTTGACCGCTCAAGGAACCACAGATTTTAGAGTTGATGCTTACCAAGTCAATCCAGATGACTTTATCACCAAACCATTTAGAGATGACGATTTATTAACTCGCATAGAAAGTATCCTGACTGTACGTGAAATTCTTCAACAATCCATATTCAGAGGAATTGGTCGACACGCGCAAAATTTGATTAATGAAGCCAAAAGTCAAGTCGAGGAAAATGAAACACTTACAAATTCTACCCAAACAAAAAAACTTGCTGAAAGTAATAATTTTATCGACAAACTAAACAAAATCATCGAAAAACACTATGCCAATGATCGTTTGACGTCGAAAGATATCGCTGACCACCTGAATATGTCAGTGCGTTCACTACAGCGAAAAGTCACCTATTATTCTGGCGTTTCGCCACTAACCTATTTAAGAACTTTTCGATTGGAAAAGGCGGCGAAATTAATAGTTGCGGGCCAAACGTCAATCAAATTAGTTCGTCATCAAATTGGGATGACAAATAACGCCCGTTTTTATGAATACTTTAAACAATATTTTGGCCACACGCCCAATGAGTATATGGCTAAGTATCAAAAAGAGAACTTCAATAATTGAGCTGTTCTTGACTATGTTCACGAAACATCACATTTAAGAAAAGATATACCCCAAAACCAAAAAAGGCCCTGCATAATGCAGAGCCAAAGCATTCTTTAATGTTAGACAGGCCTAACTTAAAGAACTGGTAAAGTAATGGTTCCTTCGTGAGCAGTGTCTTCACCTCTCACACGATAGGTATATTGGTAGGTTGCAGTGTTAGTGTAGCCGGGTTGATTTTCATAAGAACTAACTCCGCCGCTAGAATAGGTGTAAACTAAACCGTCTTCTAACGATGTTTTAGTACGTACATTGATACCTTGCCCACTCACTACTTGTACATCCTCGTTAGTCGCCAGGCTCACTAAGTGCACTTTATTTGCATTGTTATACTGCGAATCAATTATACGTATACGGTTATCATAAAAACGAACAGTATTATTATTGACCGTACTAACCAGCCGGAACTCTAGAAAATCAAGAGATTCGATAGAAGTTGGTAAATATAAGCTTGTTGAACCATACCAAGAATAAGGAGCAGGTGCAGTTTCACCGGCAGTGTTCTGAGTAACGATTACAGCACCATTAACCGATCCGTTATTGTTATCTAATTTAACATCATTAATATCAAACACTAGTCCTGTCGCAGGCACGTCAAATAGCTTAGTGAAGTTTGGCACGTAACGATTTTCCGACTCGCGGTTTACCAGCTCCGTAACTCGATATTGGTAGCGACCCGATGGCAATGCCTGCTCTGGCACTACAGCCAAGAATGTATCGTTATGAGTTAACGTAGTAGAAGTCGTTAGGGCTTCTGACAAGTATTCAATCTTGGTTGTCCCCAGCGGTACGATATCTGAAGCAGACGCGTTCCCTTTGGTCACAGAAAGAATATTTTCTCGTGATAGCGCAACCGAATTATCTAGCAAAGCTACTGGTAATTCGAAAAATTGCTTCAAGCTAAAGTTCTGATTTTCGTCAATAACTGAACTAACAATTCGATTGTAATCTGAAGATGGCGTAGAGGTTTCATAAGGCTGAAGAATAACACTATGTACACCATCAACGACTTCAACAGTTCCTGACAAATTATTTCTAAACCCATTACTGTGTACACTTAACAATCTTGTACTTGACCAATTCAGATTGATTCGCCCACTTTGAAAGATAACATCTTCATCAGTAGTAAAACTCGGCATCAGAAGTTCAACGCCGCTAGAAGATTGATAATTAAAAACATGCTCTTGAGTTTCAGCATCAAAACTAACATCAACTCGCCCCAGGTATTGATCATGAGCAAAAATTTCCAGATTTTCGAACGCATTTCCCAGAGAATCAATCATCTTAATTCTGAACTCTATCGCTTGGTACGCTAGCGATTCATTCAAATACAATGTTTCCAAATTAAGCGCATCATCTGACTGCAGATAAATACTATCGTAACGCCAATAGCTATTATTTTCAGGTGAATAATCAACAATATCATCGCCATCGATATCGCCTGGAGCAGTTAAAACAAAAGGAAGATCTTTCGGCAGAGTAATACGATAAAGTCCAGTTTCCGAATCAAATGTAGACTCTGTTTTGTAATTATTTAATGAACCATAGTTATAATTCGGAGAAAAGCTGCTAGACGTGCTGTAGCTAAATTTTAAACCTTCTACCGCTTCGCTGTTTTCCGTGTCCAAAATAGCATAAGATTTCTCAACACCTTCCGAAACTCTTAACTTACCAATCGCTTGGTGAGCTTCCTGACCCGCTGCAACGGTTTCAGTTTTGCCGTAAAAAGCACGGTCAAGAAATGCACCGGACGGGCTTTGAACAAGCACGACAATATCGGTGTTAGCAGGTAAATTATCGATTGAGAATTCGCCAGAAACAGCGATTGCACCTTGCCATTGACCGCCAATTTTTAATCTAACAGTCGCATCGGTGATAACCTCATCAGTCGCAGCATCAACGATACTTCCGAACACGGTAATCGGTGTCTTTTGATCCTGAATTGCAGCATTTTGCTCTTCCAGTGCTGCGGCAACTTCGTCATGACTTTTATCTTCAACTTCGAAGCAACCAGTCAATACCAAACAAACTGCTGCGGAGACCGCTAGTTTGGAAAACTTAATCATATTGTTTAACTCCATGGTGTAGATTTCTCTTTTAAAAAAGAGCTCAATAAACGACTAATTTGAACTAATCGGTTATCTTCAAATAAATTTGTTCGACCCAATAAGTCGAAATATGGCTGGGACAAGAAATGTGTTGGATTTCAATCGGCAAAAGACATGAAAAAAATCAGAAAACCTGAAATTAGATTTGATAATTTTGACTCGATGATTAAATTTTTTGAAACTACGAATTGAACTTTGAGACTATGAGTTGAACTTGACTAGCAACTCATTACTACTCCGTTTACCCTTCTAGTAACTTCCCCTGCTTCCTTATCCTGCTTTTACAATATTAAAAGCGGGCGAAGTCTATCATCTCAAATCGAGAACAACCAAATAACCAAATGGAATACAGCTTAGTATTTATTGAGTATTTTGAGTTTTTTTCAGTTTAGCAGGTCGCCAAATAACTGGCTTTTTTACTTTTCGAGGGCGACGCCATTTAATTAAGCTGATGATAAATTCTTTCAACCAAAGAAATAACCACAGAATAATTTCAAAAATAAAAACTAACAAGATGGCTAAAATCTCGCCAATGCTAAGAGCTTCTCCACCGGCAATAAAAACTGACGCTATCGCCTCGATCAGCGATGCAATAAATGCAACGATTGCTTCAATGATAGCCGCGACCACTTCAAACATATTAATTTATTGTACAACATAACAATGAAATTTATCGGCAATATTAGTGCGAGTTCATGGTGCTCACTACTAACCACCAATATCGGTAATAGAAAAATGATGACTACTAATTTTAAATCGCTCGCGAAGGTAAAATCGATGGGCTGGAAACTTTTGAACACCTGAGTCCAAGTGCAGCTGCTCACAACCTAATTCCGCTGCATAATCTTTAAACCAATTGATTAAAAACGAGCCAGCTCCTGTTGATCGTTGTGACTCATTAGTTACCAGGTCATCAATGTAAAGATATTTTCCCCAGCCTAGTTTTTGGCCGGTCACAAATCCAGCAACACTCGATACCTTACCATCTAACTCGATATAAACAATTTGATAACCGGATTCCTGCTGCTCTTTAATTTGAGCAATCAGTTTTTCTTTTGCGTATTGAGGCCTGAGTTGCAATAAAATTTCTGCAACTTCAGATAATTCTTGATCAGATTTTAAAAATTGAACTTGCATTTAATCCCTACCAGTTTATTCAAATGGAAGGACATAGTTAATTGATTCACCTTCCCTTAAGTTAGTCCACAGATTTGCTATCGCTTTCTGTTTTCTTATTAGAATAAGCGACAGTTACTTAATTTGAGAGCCTCAAATAATTTTAAGAGTTTCTCTAACTTGATGTCGCGTATCCTAGTCGAAGTAAGGTCAAATATCAATCAATGAGCGCTTCACTATTTTTAAGCAAAAAACAATGTCATCACACGCTCATTTACTCAGTAAAATTTCATCCACCGATAAGGCACTACTTTTTTATAGAAGCGCTTTGCAGATTTTCAGCAGGTTGTTCAGATCGCTTAAGCATTGCCTGCTCAATATCTTTAAGAACCTGCAGCGCTGCTAAAGGTCCACCAACTGAAGTCCATAGTGAACCATCAACGGGGATAACTTGATTTTGTCGGCTTGCCTTCAATTGCTTAAAAGGCTCTGAATTTCTTGCAACTTGCATGGCATCCACCGCATCACCTGTGCCGTCTAAAGTTCCCAGAAAAATCCAGTCAGCATCAATCTGATGTAGCGCTTCTAAAGACAACGGCCTTGAATGGTGGTATCCCTTCTGCTGCTGTACTTTCGGGCGCTGAAGTTTTAAGTCGCGAACGATTAAACTGGCAAATGAATCATTAAACATATAAGCCGGTCCCTTAGGATTCCAGCGAACGATACTCACTGTGGAGTTTTTACTATTCTTGAGATTAGTTTTCACATCTTCTAATCTTTGGTGATATTGTTCGAGAAACAATCCAGCTTCCGATTCTCGATTTAAAACGGTGGCGATTCGAGCAAAAATTTCGCGCCAACTCTCACCTCGCTTAGCCGTTACAACAGTCGGCGCAATCAGGCTTAGCTGTTTCATAACACCCGGGCGCTGTTGAGAGGTGATAATCAGGTCGGGCTGTAGTTCAATAATTTTTTCCAGGTTCGGCCGACCAATGTCACCAACGATACTTAGCTCCATTGATGAATCAAGCTGCTTAGCAATTGGTTTTAAATAACGCGGAATATCCCCCTGCCCTCTTCCACGAATGGTCGCAGAAGGAGCAATGCGCAAAGCCAGGGTACTGTCATAGTCTATTTCACTTAATGCGACTACTTTCTTCGGCTCAACGGGCACTTGAACTTTATTGCCCAACGCATCAAACACACTGCGAGTGGTGGCTTGAACCTGCCCGATAGTCATGACAGCCAGTGAACAAATAACTGCTAAAAATAGTTTTGTCAGTTTATGCATAACGAATCTCTATTATTTTAAGTCGATCTAATGTCAGTTGATCGAAAAAACGTGATATGTTTTTATGTTAATTCAGTGAAATAACACCCATTTTGATTTGGATTAAATTCAAAAAAGCACTTTGAAAACCTGCATTAGAATTCACTATTCTTGCGCAAGCTGATCCATAACCTCGTGCCGTTCGCTGTGATACCCCTCTTCACTGAGATTATTTTTCCAGTAGGGCACGGCGTAAATTTGTTTGCGGTGAATTTGCAGTTCTTCCTTTAAGTATTTTCTAATCGCCAAAACCGCATCATTTTCACCACCAACCCAGAAAAACACATCATCCGAATTAGATTGAGTAACAGCTGGTTCAACCAAAGGATCAGCCTGCGACCATCCGATTGTTTTTAGCGCATTCAATAATGGAGATGGTCCCGGCTGTCGGACCAACCAGTGGATCTTAAGCTGCGGCGGGTGCTGAAGTTCGTGAATGTCCGTGACACACGGAACTTCCAGAAACGCGTGCCCGGTCGCTGATGAAGGCAAAGTCTCTAACAAAGCAGAAATCGCAGGAATAGCAGTTATGTCACCGGCAAAAACAAATTGTTCAGCGTCTGGTAGCATTGGGTAAGGTCCGCCAGGACTAGAAACGCCGATGTAATCACCTCGCTTAGCATTCAATGCAAAGCGGCTGGCCGGCCCCTCATCACCATGGAGCGCAAAATCGATATCTAAAATCATGTCCTCGGGATAGAAGCCTCTCACACTATAAGTTCGGGTCATCGGTCTGATACTTTTATCCGGCCATTCAATCCCTTTTTGCCCCATCGTTGGTAAAACAGGCTTTACTTGTCCTTCGAGTGGTAAAAATATTTTGATATGTGCTGCTGGAATATCCTTTGGATAATCTTTCAGTTGTTCGCCGGTTAACCTGAGTCGACGCAATCTTGGACTGATATTCACAATTTGCTCAACTTGCAAAAGCTTTGGCGAAGAAGGTTTATAAAGATTTTTACGAGGCTTATTCTTGAGCATTTTGTTTTATCTGTTACTTGTTGAATTGATTTTTGACCGTTGCTTTTGTTCGTTGTCAGATCTCACACCTATCTCTTATAAAATCGCTTGTAGGAAATAACTTGAGCCCTCATTAGCTTTCTCATGAAAGCATATAAATCCCTAAGTGAGATATAAACATCAACAACAACTTGATCTTTGGACAAATTAGCGAATGGGCGATACAATAGCACAAACAATAATGATTCGCATTAAGATTACTATTAACAAATGAATAAATTAGTCACCATTGAAAAATAAAGGCGTACATTTTTGGAAGTCGGCAATTTAAACAAAACCAGCGATATCACGCATGCGGCCACCGATTCTCATCGACTCCCCTTGCTCTACCCGCTTATCCTCGGTATTGCCGGACTACTAGTGCTGGGAATGACATCAATGCTCACCGGCGCAGGATTTGTTGACGCCAAACAGAGTCTCAACTATCTTATCGGCGACCCGCAAGCAAAAGAAAATGCGCATCTTGCCATGGTAATGGAGACCTTGCGCGGCCCAAGAACAATTATTGCAATCCTCGTTGGTGTTGCACTGGGTGTTTCGGCAACCTTGATGCAAAACCTCACTCGAAACCCTTTAGCAGACCCTGGCTTACTCGGCGTTAACGCCGGTGCAGCGCTTGGTGTGGTATTTGGTATTTCGTTTGCGCAGGCTGAGAATGCAATGAGTTACCTTATTTGGGCTATTTTGGGTGCATCACTGGCCAATATTATTGTCTTGATTGTGGCTCAAACTCGAAAAAACACATCTCCACTACGGCTGATTTTAGCCGGAATGGCGATCACCGCTACCTTCGTCGCACTCACCAATTTCTTATTACTTTCTTTCGTTAACTCTCTCGATCAATTTCAATACTGGACCATGGGATCATTGTCCGGCGGTCAAATGGAATTAATTTACTGGATGGCCCCAGTGATTATTCTTGGCCTTATTCTGACAGCAGTTTTCACTCGACCATTGTCGGTTATGTTACTGGGTGATCAAAGCGCCTTATCGTTAGGATTCGATCCGCGAGTGATTCGTTGGAAAATAGTCGTTGTCACCACGATATTAACCGCCAGCAGTGTCGCTATGGTCGGTCCGATTGGCTTTCTTGGATTGATTGCAGCTTATCTTGCCAGGGGGCTGGTCGGCGCATCCATTGCACGTCAGGTTGTGTTTTCAGCCATCATTGGAGCATTGGTTTTATTGGCCGCCGATATTCTTAGCCGAGTGATTGCCCGACCATTTGAAACACCAGTGAGTGTATTAACCGCAATTTTAGGCGCCCCCCTGTTAATCTGGATTGTTCGCAGCAATCGCTTACTTTCAATAACGAGCCAATAGCGATGAATGGAGCAATCTCGATGCTAAGTATTAATTTTACCAGGGACACAACTCACGGAGAAAACACATAGTGGAACTCACACGATTTCAACAACACTATTGTTTTCGTTTTGCTCACTATTCGGTGTTAATTCATCCGAAGCAAATTTTAGTTGCCCTGTTTCTTTTTATCTTGTTAGCAGCTGCTTGTCTCATTGCCATTGTCAACGGCTCTGCCAAGATGTCTGCGTTTACCGCAATTGAAGTATTAACCGGCGGTGGCGATGCAATGAGTAAAATGTTAGTCGAGCAAATTCGTTTGCCTCGTATCACCGCCGCTTTGATCGCTGGTTTTGCTTTAGGTCTTTCAGGGTGCCTTATTCAAACCACAATTAAAAATCGCTTGGCCACACCAGAAATCATTGGCGTTAATGACGGAGCAACTGCGGCTGTTGTTTTAGTCTCCGCATTGTCAATGAGCGGCACATGGGCATGGTGGATTGGGCCAATCGGCGCAGTGTGCGCTTTTATTTTCCTGGCACTTCTCGCGGGGCAACCCGGCAGAGAAGGATATCGTCTGATTGTTATTGGAATGGCGCTGGCTGAACTGTTGCGATCAGGTTCCGACCTGACATTATCAATGCAAGAGATGCATTTGGTGAACGGCCTTTATGTCTGGAAAAACGGCAGCCTTAGCGGACAAGGCTATGAAGTCAGCCTTCCTGTCTTGGCAGGGATAGGAATTTGTGTCCCGCTATTAATCACTTTGTCGCGCCGCTTAAAAGCCATGCAGTTGAGTGATGATACAGTAAAGACATTAGGTGTTTCGCTTGGTTTCACGCAAGTTTTAATTTTATTTCTGGCGGTAATAACTGCCGGTCTTGCCTGTGGAATTACCGGTCCCATTGCCTTTGTCGCAATGGCTGCACCTATCTTTGCAAGCTATCTGACAATACCCAATAGCGTTCCTGTCTGGTTATCCGGGCTGGTTGGTGCGTTATTGGTATTACTCGCAGATACCATTGCGAGAAGTGTTTCAATCAGCCAGCAAGAAATTGGCGTTGGCATCATCACTTCGTTAATTGGCGGCCCCTTTATGTTATGGGTCTTACTACGCGACTCTGCAGAGGACAAATAAATGTCGGTGTCGATAAACCAATATAGCTCAGAGCCACAAACAACTGAAATCAAAACATCAACAAAAATAAAAACAACGTCGATAAAAGTTCGGGAAAGAAAAATGTTAACAACACAAAACTTACATATCCGCTACGGTCAAAACGCTGTTGTAAAAGGAATCAATCTATCGGTAGGACAGGGTGAACTTGTCGCCGTTGTCGGCCCAAATGGTTGCGGTAAGTCAACCTTGTTAAAAGCACTCGCGAAACTTGAAACGCCGCACCAAGGCGAAGTTTTTTTAAGCGGAAACAGCCTGGCAAAACTAAACCGAAAAAAACTCGCCAGGAAAATTGCACTGCTACCACAACATCCAGTTGCACCGGAAGGAATCACCGTCGAAGAACTGGTTGGTTATGGACGCTATCCCTATCAAAGCCTGTTAAGACAATGGTCAAAAGAAGACGCTAGAATAGTCGCAGATGTGATGGCTAGAGCGCAGGTTAATCAATTTGCCAAACGACGCTTATCATCTCTGTCCGGCGGCCAAAGACAGAAAGCCTGGTTAGCGATGGTATTGGCGCAACAAACCCCTTTATTATTGCTCGACGAACCAACCAGTGCACTCGATATGGGGCATCAAATCGAAGTGTTAAAACTCATCAAAGAACAAACGGCATCAAACACCAGCATCTTGATTGTCATGCACGACCTGGCCGCCGCTGCTCGCTATGCCGATCGCATCATCGCCATGAAGGATGGAAAAATTATTGCCGACGGAAAACCTCAGCAAGTAGTTACCTCAGCACTGATCCGCTCGCTTTATTCGGTGGATGCCAACATACTCGAAGCCCCCTGCGATGGAACGCCTGTAATAGTGGCTAAGTCGGAACCGGAACAACCAAGTAGGTTACCGCAAATGTCACCAGATTCAGACACAACAAAGCCAACAAAACCCGAGAAGCTGGTGGCGTAGTCTTTGCTAAGGTAAGACACTTAAGAAAAACGCCAGCTCGTCTTCACTCAGTTGTCATTTTGCCTTACCCCAATTGTCGTCCAACAATTGCTTTCGCCAGCGAGTCTGCGTGTTCCCCGGCTAAACAACTTAGGTGCCCCCCCGAAACTTGCTTAACGCTAACTTCTCCACGACAAAAAGATTGGTAGTTCCGCTTTATTTGCTCAAGATCAACTAATTCCAGTTGATTTTTATTCACCATAGTTAAAGAATCTTCCGTCACCAAGCAACCTAAGGACGCATCCAGCGGTCGGCTGATCTGATAGCTCGCCATCATTTTTTGCTGCGCGACAAATAAGTCATTGCCACTTTCAAGCTCATCCTGTTGGTGTTGCTTAGCTTTTGCAAAATCTCCAGCATCAAGACGGCTCTCTAATAAAATCAACTCCACTTCAATATTTGAGGCTTTTAAAATATGCATCATTTCAAACGCAATACAGCCACCGAATGAATGCCCAATTAAGGTAATCTTTTCTGTTCCTTGGTCAGACTGATTCGACAGTGCCTGATTTGAAATTACGCCAGGCAACATTAAATCAACATGGCTTTGCGCCATTTCAACAATCGTGTCAGGCAAACCAAACTTTTTAACCAGATTTTCTGGCTCAAACACATGTAGTTCAGCTTTATCTGGCAACGCTTCATCTAACAATGCTTCCGCTAGTTTATGGTAGCTCATTGTCGTGAGGCCGGCAGCGGGAACCAGATAAATTTTCTGACGTTGAAACTCAACAGGACTTTTTTCTGAAGACCGAACCATTGAAGATAAATTTTTAAGCGGCTCCCCGGTTAATTCAATATCATTATTAATTAACTCAATTAATTGTTGCGGCGATGAGCTTTCGATGAGTTGATTAAGCGATAACGAGACTGACATCTGTTGCTTAATCTCCGCCAGTAGTGAAATCGCTAACAATGAATGTCCGCCCAATTCGTAAAAATCATCAGTCAAACCAACTTGTTCCACTTTTAAAACCTGCTGCCAAATCGCGCACATGCCCTTTTCTTGAGTTGTGCCAGGCGCAACATATTTTTGCTCAACCAGTTTTGGATCAGGTAATGCCTTCTCATCTATTTTGCCATTGCTTGTTAACGGCAATTGTTCAAGAATCTCCCAGTGCGTCGGCTGCATATAAACCGGTAAATTTCTCTGCAATAATTTTTTCAGTTTAGCGAACAGTATTTTATGATCATCGCTATCATGACCGTCTCTTTTACCACTGCTTTCATGATTATCGACACAAACTAGATAAGCAACTAACAATTCACGCCCGTCGTATTTCTTAACGACGACCTTTGCCTGACTAACCCGTTCTTCTTGTAAACAAAGACTTTCAATTTCGTTGAGTTCGACTCGATAACCTCGAATTTTTACCTGGCTATCCTGACGACCTAAAAACACAATCTCGTTAGCGCCATTGATTAATGCCCTGTCACCGCTATGGTAAACTTTTTTACCTGCACTGAAATCATGAATTTGAAAAGCTCTTTCGTTCAGTGTAGAACGATTCAAGTATCCAACAGCAATTCCTTCTCCACCGATGACCAACTCCCCCGGGACTCCTTTGGGCAGCAACCGGTTATTGCCATCCACCACATAGACTTCTGTTCCCGCGATTGGTCGGCCCAATGTAATATTTTCCCCCGCAACTAGTGTTTTATAGGAAGTAACGATGGATGCTTCTGTTGGTCCATAAACATTGAGTAAGCGCCTGTTCTTTCCCCAGGTTTCCACTACTTCTGTATCACATCGATCCCCACCGACAACAACGGTTTCTAACTTCGGTAACTCGCGATAAGCCTGAGCCTGCAGTAATCCAACAGGACTACAAAAATGTGTGATATCGTGACTCTCTATATATTCAGTCAATTGACTTGTCGGTGCCACCAAATGAACTTGAGCACCATGGCTCAAGGGACTAAACAATACTTGCGTTGCTGCATCAAAAGCAAAGTTAACCGCGTGTAGCACTCGGCTGTTTTTGGCTAGTCGCCACATTCCACCATCGTAGTTCAATAACGAAACAGGCCCTCTGTGGTTAACGGCAACCCCCTTGGGTTTTCCAGTAGTACCAGAGGTGTAAATGATATAAGCCAAATCATCCAACCCTACTTTTGGAAGCTCGCGCTGTATTAACTCGGATTGTTGCCTGTCGGATTGTTGCCTGTCAAAATTTGCACATGACTCAATCCACTTTTCATTATCTATTTCGATCAAACCATAGTTCAGTTCAGGTAAGTCACTTACCTCCCTACTCTTCAACACGTCACTTTCACTAATCAACAATTGAGGATTGGCATCTTCAATCATGTAGCTAACGCGCTCTTGTGGTAAATCAGAGTCAATCGGTAAATATGCCGCCCCAGCTTTCAAAGTTGCAATCATCGCAACAACAACAGAAACATTTCGAGTTAAGTAAATACCAACCACATCTCCTTTTTTTATTCCTCGATTAAGCATATCTGCTGCTAACCCATTTGCTCTCCGGTTTAGTTCTGCATAACTTAGCTTTTGTGTTCCACACACCAGTGCGATTGCTTCAGGCTGCAAGTCAGCGTAATTTTCAAAATACCGGTGCATTGCCGATACAGAAAACTTGGCAGATTCGCTCTTAAGAATCGAAAGTTCGACATCACCAAACTCAACAAGTGAGTGAGAAAGCTGCCACTTCTCTGGAATTTGTTTGATTATGGAGACAAGTTGATCGAGCAACCGGTGAGCAGATTCGCTTCCAAGTATTTGCGAGTCAAATTGTAATTTCACGCCGAGCCGACTATCTCTTTCAAAACCAACTAATCCTAACGGGTAATTGGTTTTTTCCACCGTCGGATGAAACCTGGCTGTGAGTTCAAACTCACTACTCTCGGCTCTCTTTGTCGGCATCGGATAATTTTCAAAGACCAGTAACGACTGGAATAAGCGTTGTCCATCGGGTTGGATTTCCGCCAGCGGCTGATAAGCATAGCGATTCATATCGGTCACACGCCGCTGAATTTGTTCGACAATTTCGCTGACCTGGCTCGAATTATCCCACACAACTAACAGAGGCAATGTATTAATAAACAAGCCGACACTCTTATCGATTTCCGCCACGCTAATATCACGACCGGAAACTGTTGTGCCGACCAGAGTATGAGTGTCCCCAGTGTAAATTTGAATCAATTTATGCCAGGCAAACTGGATCACGGCATGCATGGTTACGCCGTGAGATTTTAAACATTGATCAAGACGGCTATACTCATCCAACGTAGAATGCCAAATCACTTCGTCAACTTTTTCAGCCAGCTGGTGTTGGGCTAATCCACGTGGCTTATCAACCATGAGGCCCAAATCATTTAAGCGTAGCCGTTGATCCGTTTGCTCATCACGCAATAACGCTTGCCAATAACCACGACATTGATCACGATTTTTAAAGTAATACTGCTGCGCTTTAAAATAACTGAGATCTTTCGTTTCAACTGGTCTTTGACCTTTCATCAACGCCAGATAAATGTTGTGGACTCTCGACAGTAACACAGGACCGCTCCACCCATCTCCGATACTGTGATGCTCGGTTTTAATGATAGTGACTTTTTGTGGGTTAAATCGAACACAAGTTATTCGCATTAACCCTGGGTCATTAAGTGCAAAAGGTTTACTCAATTCCAGCTTTTTAAGCTGTGTATACTTTTCGATTTGCTCCGCTTCTCCAGAAAGATCAATGTCTTGCCATTTTATTTCTACTGACCGAGCGATAACCTGAAGTAACGGCCCCTGCCAATCAAACGCCATCCGCAAAGAGGGAAACTGATTAACTGCCATTTGCCACGCATCTTTATATACTTTTTGATCAAAGTGACCATCGTAATCCCAACTAGCCTGAACCCGATAAGCGATATCATCTGGGTACTGGAGTGCGTGATAAACCAGTCCTTGTTGCAAAGCATTAGCAGGGAATATTTGTTCAATGGGATAACGCGCTTGTAATTGGTTTAAACGGTCTCGTTCAATTTGGCTCTCAACAAAGTCGCCAGGTGTAAATTGTTGGATGCCACGTGACACTCTATCGCTACAAATTTCAATGAGCGTAGTAAGCTCTGCACGTAAATTATCCGCAATTTTATCAAGCGCGAGTTCAGTTATCCTGCCGGAAAGATGAAAAACCAATTGACCGTCATTCACTCGGCAGTTCACCGAAAGTAAACTCGTGTTTGGGTTCCCCAGGTTTTCAGAACTCGTAGTAACGCCTGCTACTTCTGGAGTAATCGTCCAGTGATTATCTCGCTGAGTGGATTGAGACTCGAACTGTCCCAGATAATTAAAACTGATCCTGGCTTTTGCAAGGGATCTTAACTCACTATTTTGGCGTAAATATTTATACGCGCCGAAACTAGCACCTTTATCAGGAATCGCTCTCAAAGTTTCCTTAGTCTCTATTAACGTATCAACCAGGTTGCCTTGATTTTTTAATTTGACCGGATAAGCAGAAGTAAACCAACCCACTGTTCGGCTGACATCAATATTGTCTGACAAGGCTTCACGTCCATGCCCTTCTAACGTCACATAAAATTGCTCACTATCGATTAGTGGAGACACTGCTGCTGCAAGCGCAGTTAATAACACATCGTTAATTTCCGTTGAAAAGGCACCATGAATTTCAGATAACAAAGATTGAGTTTTATCGACATCCAGTTCAAGTTGAGTTGCCGCATTTTGTGGGGCGGTAATCGACCAGTTTTGACCATCTTCAGAATCGGACAACTGTTCATGCCAATAATGATATTCTTCGGTTTCACTATTCGCTCGCTCTTCAAGCAAACTTTGCCACTGACGATAGCTGGAAGTTTTGTTAAGCGCTTTGTTGCCCTCGTAAAACCTGTGCAAGTCCTCCGCCAATATACGCCAGGAAACAGCGTCAATTAATAAGTGATGAGCAGCAAAAAAGATTCTCGACTCTTGATTGTCCAAACCTGAAATATAAGCAATGGTCCAAAGTGGCCCATTTATCACATCAAACTCACCCTGTAACTCGCTAAGCTTCTTTTGCAGCGCCTCAGAATAAACAGAACGATCGTTGAAATCACTCGCATCAATATGATAAATATCCGGGATAGTAAGCTCTTCAAGATAAACCTGTCCCTGAGAACTAAAGGATGTTCTTAACATATCGTGATGTTCAACCAACATCTTGAGTGCTTGTGTTAACTGTTCCAAATTGAGCTGTGGTACTTTAATTAAAAACGCCTGATTAAAGTAGTTCGGCTGTATCAGGTCTAATTCAAAAAACCACTGCTGAATTGGGTGTAACGGAAATTGGCCAACCAGTTTTCCTTGTTCAGCATCAACCTGAACTTCTTCTGTACGCGTATCAATTAGTATGGCGAGCTGCTGAATCGTGCGGCTTTCAAAAACGTCTTGAACAGAACATTGAATATTGTTTTCTCGCAATCTTGAAGTAAGTTGAATTGCAAGAATTGAATCTCCACCAATTTGATAAAAGTCATCTTTTGTACCGACTTTTTCCAAGTTCAACAAGGTTTGCCAACACTCGCAAAGTAATTTTTCAAGTTCTGTTTCAGGTTCGGAAAACGCGTTAGACAATGCTTGCCAGTGGGGAACAGGAAGCGCTCTTCGATCAATCTTACCATTAACCGTGAGCGGCATAGATTCCAAAATCTGATAGTTTGCCGGAACCATATGCTTCGGCAGTTGAGCCGTCAGAGTCTCTTGCAATTGCTGACTAATATCTTCTTCCGCGACAACATAAGCGACTAGCTGAAGCGTGTTGTTATGATCTTTTAACATTTCAACAATGGCTTCTTTAACGCCATCGCAAGTACGAATTGCAGTCTCAATTTCACCTAACTCAATTCGAAAGCCACGTATTTTAACCTGGTGATCGACTCGGCCTAAGAAACTTAACTCAAAATCATCTGTCCATTTTACCAAGTCGCCGGTTTTATATAATTTCTCCCCTGATAACTTTTTCCCTAAGAACTGAGAAAACGGATTATCAACAAAGGCTTTTTGAGTCAAATCTGGACGTTGCCAATAACCTCTCGCCAGTCCTCTTCCACCAAGGAAAAGTTCACCCGGTACGCCCGGCGGGCATAAATTCATTGCACTATCCAGGACCAAGGCGAAAGTATTATCAATCGGTTTCCCTAAAGTAATGGTTTCCCCTGGTGAGAGTTTTTTAAACGAGGCAATTATTGCCGCCTCGGTAGGCCCATACATGTTAATAAAACAACATTGCTCAGACCAAAAGTCAGCAAGTGCAGGAGGACATTTATCACCGCCGCCACTCAAGACCTTTAACTTAGGAAGCGAACGACGTGGCAACGCGTCCAACAGCGACATAGGCAAGGAGCAATGAGTCACTTCTTCCTCCGCCATGATATCAATCAAAGGTTGCTCAGGGTCGGCAAGCAACACATGAGCGCCGCCACACAAACCTTTAAACAAATGCGCGGTTCCAGCATCGAATGACATTGAAGTGGAGTGCAAAACCTTTGCACTGGTATCTATTTTTAACTCAGTTACCTGATTACAAATCGTATTCGCTAGCGCTTGATGCTCAATCATAACGCCTTTCGGTTTGCCAGTTGATCCTGAGGTATAGATCAGATATGCAAGATCATTTGGCGACGGGGTAACAAGCGATTGCGCTTCGGATGTAGAAGGAATTTCCAAAGATTGCTGATCTAAATTTAAAGCAAGCGAGCGGATCACATCAATCTTCGACGAAATATTTTGAAGTGTTAATATTAGCCCAACTTCTGAATCTTCAATAATGTACGCTAGTCTCGCTTCAGGATAATCAGGGTCAAGCGGTACATAGGCATAACCTGCTTTTAAAATTGCCAGAATTGCGACTGTCATTTCATAACAACGTGGCAAACAAAATCCGATAAAATGATGTTCACCTAAGTCAAGTTGTTTGAGGTAACAGGCAAGTTTTTGCGAGTCTCGATCTAATTGCTGATATTGATGTTGAGTCTGATTGTGTTCAACGGCAATCGCTTGCGGATGATTTTCAGCCACATAAGAAAACATCTCAACAATACTGGTAAAAGGAAAATCTGTTTGCGGCCCAGCAACTTGCTCTAAATGCCTTTCGACTTCCGTTTCAGGTAACAAGCTGAGTTGTTGATGAGGCCGGCAAATATTTTCAGCTAACTGGCACAACAATACATTGAGTTGCTCGATAATTTTTTCTGCGCGGCACTGAGATAAATATTTCGCATCATAGTTAAGTCTGATCCCAAGAGAATCATTTTGTTCAAATGCTAATAGCCCTAGCGGGTAATCAACTTTTTCCAGCGCATTTTCAAACTGTGCATGTAGCTGGTGCTTATCAGTATCAGCAGCCTTTTCTGCCACAGGATAGTTTTCAAAAACAAGCAAGCTATGAAATAAGGGTTCACCTTGCCGCTGCAACTTTGCAAGTGGTTGACAGCTATAAGTGTTCATTGCCGCAACATCTTTTTGCATTTTGGATAATATAGCGTCACAACCAGCAGTGCTATTTTGCTGTTCATTACTCCATTCAACCATTAAGGGTAAAGTATTTATGTAGAGCCCAATACTGCGCTCAACGCCACTCACACCAATGTCCCGCCCCGATAAAATAGTCCCCACTGTTGTGCGCTGATCACGGGTGTAGGTTTGAATCAGTTTATGCCAGACAAATTGAACAACCAGATTGGTCGAGAAGCCGAAGCGCTTCAACTGTGATTTCAGATTAGTATAGTTCTCGCCGGTAAACTGAAGTTCCGCCATTGCAGGGTCAGTCACTTTCGATACACGAGTCAAATCCACAGGTGAATCAAACAATACCGAAAGGTCATTGGCATAATCGAATTCACTAAGATAATCTTGCCAGTGGTCGGCCGCTGCTTTTAGATTTCTGGCATACCACTTTTGTGCTTGAAGGTAGGCGCGGTCTTCGTTAAAAGTATTTGGAAGCACCTCGTTAATTTCGTTACTTCGAGAAACTCTCGCATAATGCTGATGCAAGCTGTCGATCAAAATTGGATTACTCCATCCGTCAACGATTGCATGATGCATAGTTAACAGAACCACGTAGTTAGCATCAGTCACTTTGATACAATGAAATCTGAATAAGCCAGGCCGCGACAATTCAAATGATTTTAATCGGTCGCTCTTTTGCAAGGCATCAATGTCATCAGCTACATTTTCTCGTTGACTAAAGTCATGATACTCAAAACCATCATCAGCCTGATGGTTCACTAATTGAAGCATGTCTTCTTGCCAGTTAAATGAAAGCCTTAAAGCTGGGTATTGTGCAATTGTAGCAACCCAGGCCTGACGTAAATAATCAGGATTTAATGACTGTTGATAACGCCACATTACTTGAACACGATAAGCATCATCATCTTGCTGCTCGATGGCGTGATAAAGAAACCCTTGCTGCAGTCCTGTGGCAGGATAAACTGCCTGAAGCGAATTGTTTACTTGTAGTTCTTCCAATAACTCAGGCGATATTTTTGCTTCAGGAACATCGTTTGGCGTCAACCAGAATTGAGATTGTCGCTGCCTCTGATAGCAATGCTCAATTAACAAATTAAGCGACAGTTGAAACTGTTCAGCAAAACTTTGTAAATTTTCCTCGCCGAAATAACCACGCAACGACAGTTTAAACTCACCATCAATAACCAGACAGTTAATTGACAAGTTATGGGGATGAGCGTTATCGGGATGAACAGCATCACCACTATATTCAGATGTTATTTGCCAATAAGCACTGGTATCACTTTGTATATTACTATCCAGTTGTACATTGCTATCCAGTTGTCCAAGATAATTAAAACCAATTTCCGCGTGGTAATTTCTTAATCTCTGATCACTCGCTTTAAGCGCACCAAAACCAATACCTTTGTTCGGAATGTTTCGTAGCTTTTCTTTGTTAAAAATTAATTTTTCATGCCAGTCTCCATCGCCACGTAATCGCACAGGAAACTCGGTGGTAAACCAACCGACAGTTCTACTCACGTCGATATCATCTTGCAACGGCTCTCGGCCATGCCCCTCAAGATTGAAATACTGATAAGTATTGTTGTTCAAAACACATAAAGCATCCGCAGTTGCTGTCAACAAAATATCGTTAATTTCAGTGTTGTAAGCTTGGCTGATATCGTTCAATAAATGTTTCGTTTGCTGCTTAGCCAGTGACAGTTCAACATGGGCCAGAGATGGTTTTAGTTTCCAGGATAAATCTGAGCCATCTGAATCAGGTAGTTGGCGTTGCCAATAGTCTAATTCAGCATGATATTGCTCCGCATATAATTGCACTGTGCCAACCCACTGCCGATAACTACTGGATTTTTCACCAAGCTCCCTGCCTTCAATTAATTTTTGCAGGTCTTCAACTAAAATGCGCCATGACACGGCGTCGACTATCAAATGGTGAAAAGACATCAACAGGCGTGCAGAATGATCGTCATACTCATCCTCAATATAGGCAAACTGCCAGAGAGGACCTTGATAAATATCGAACTGACTTTGCCATTCGGTAAGTAGCTCAGTTAACGATTCTGTGGACTCTCCTTTCCGAAAAACTTTTAACTCTGGCAAACATAAATCAGATAAATACTGTTGAGCTCCCTCTGCCGTAAAACGAATTCTCAATGCGTCATGATGAGATACCAGCTTTGCTATTGCTACATTAAGCTGGTCTATAGAAAGCTTGGGCACTCGTACTAGAAAGGACTGATTCCAATGATGGCTCATTGCAAAATTTTGTTCAAAAAACCATGACTGGATTGGTAGTAAAGGAAATTCCCCACTTAGCAATCCCTGTTCAGCGTTAATGACAGGTGCGTCTGATTGGGTTTCAATCGCACATGCTAACTCTTGTATTGTCGGATTTTCAAATAATAGTTTTACGCTACATTCATGCCCAAGTTCTCGAAGTTGAGAAGAGACCTGGATACTTAATATTGAATCCCCCCCTAGTCGGAAAAAATCCGCTTCGACACTCACTTCATCCAATTTTAATAAGTTTTTCCATACATTCGAAATAACAACTTCTAACTCGCTAGTTGGTTCTACAAATTCCGAATGAATTGTTTCTACTGGCAAAGGCAATGCTGCAATATCGACTTTGCCATTTTGATTCAATGGAAAATGGCTAACCGATACAAAAATTTCCGGGATCATATATTCTGGTAAGCGAGATTTTGACCATTGGCGAACAGCCGCCTCATCTACCTCATCGGTACGCTTTTCAGGTATCACATAAGCGACTAGTTTAGCTCGTTCGAATTGCCCGTTGTTGTCGCTGACCATTACAAATGCTTGCCTAACTGAAGCATGGGCATTCAGTGCATTTTCAATTTCTCCAGGTTCAATTCGAAAGCCTCGTAATTTAATCTGGCTGTCGTTTCGCCCACAAAAAATGATATTTCCCTCTTTATCCAGACGACCTAAATCTCCACTTAAATAGAGCTTTTCATTGTCATTACCAGGATTGACAACGAATTTTTCCTGAGTGAGTTCCGGGCGATTTAAGTAACCTCTTGCGATACCGAGCCCGGCAATACTAATTTGTCCAACAACTCCATCAGGTACTGGATTGAGATTATCGTCCAGCAAATAAATTTTGTTACCCGGCACGGGCTTTCCAATACTATGTTTATTTTCCTCCGTCAGCTTATCCAACCAAGTATTGCAACAGCTCGCTTCGGTCACACCATACTCGATACTAACATTGGGATACTTTTCTATGAGTTTACTGAGTACTTCGTCGGCAATCCGGTCACCACCAAAACTCAAATACTTTAATGTTGGGCAATGTTGATAAGCTAGAATTTCCGCTAACGCTGATGAAGTAGAAATATGAGTTGCCTGATACTGGCGTAACTCATCTGCATCAATTCCAGCTTTTTTTGCAATACATAAAGTCGAACCACTATACATTGCCGAAAAAATGGCTAGCACGCTCGCATCAAACGCGAGCGATGGAGAAAGGTAATAACGACTTTCCTGAGAAAGTCTATCTTTAACTGACTTTTGCTGCGTTAAATTCAGCAAACTACGATGTTCAATTAATGCAGCTTTAGGCTTGCCTGTTGTACCTGATGTATAAATTGCATAAACGAGATCCGAGTGGGCCGGAAAATCAGATATTTTATTTTTTTGGGGATCTAGTCTCTTAAGCTCAGAAAGTGTTTTATTGACATCGACTCGAAAAAACTCATGTTCGATCTCCACCGACTTGGCCAGGGTAAAGTCAGAATCACCAACCAGTAAAATCGGTGCTCTACAATCACTAAAAGTAAAAACCTGTCTTTGCTCTGGTGCATCAGGCTCAATGGGGACATAAGCCGCACCTACGCGTAATACAGCAAACACCGTAACAATCATATTGATAGAACGATTAACACTCACAGCAATCAGCGTATCGGGTCCTATTTCTTTACCGAATTGACTCTGATAGGAATCTTTAATAAAACCGGCCAACAATTCAACTTGATCATAAAACTCCGAGTAGCTAATTGAATTATCGCCATAACAGACAGCAGTGTTCTCAGGTGTATTTTTTTGCCAATAATTTAGCTGTTCGAGAATTCCACCAACTGGATTATTAAATTGCTTTTTAATTAATAGCTGGTGTTGTGAATTTTCTCGCTCACTAAGAATAGGCAGCGAATAGATATCGACGTCAGGGGCTTCTAGTTGTTTTTCCAATAAAATCTCAAAATGCTCGGCCAGATTTCTAATCGTCTGACTCTCAAACAGGTCAGGATTAAAAATCCAGTCAAGTGAAACGCCTTCTTTCAACTCCGTTGCCTTCAAGGTAAGATCGAATTTTGCTGAAGCCTGGGTCGGGCTAATTTCAGAAACGTTGTGTCCAGCAAATCTTGTCTCTGAATAAGCCTGGTAAACAAACATAATTTGAAACAGCGGACTAACTGCTAGATTGCGTTGCTCAACTAACTCATCAACCAGCTTTTCAAATGGATACTGTTGATGCTGTAAATGCTTAACCAGTTTATTTCTTGTCGCTTTCAATACCGCGGAAAAGCTGGTTCCTTTAGATAAATCCGTTCTCATCACACCGGTATTAACAAAATAACCAATCAAGTCTTTAAGTTCGTCCCTTTCACGATTGGCCATTGGGAAACCAATGATCACTTCTCTTTGCTCTGCCCCTTTCTGGTTAGGAGAGCCACCTTGCCAGGCGGAATAGCGGCCTAGTAAAACTGCGAAAGTCGATTGCAAGCCGGTAAACAAAGTAGCACCATGTTGACGGCAAAATTGTTTAAGTCTGGAAACGATCTCTGGCTTTAATTTCACGCTAACCGTTTCGCCGGAAAAACTTTGTTCGACCGGTCGCGAATGGTCCAGTGGAAGTTGATGACACTTTGGCAAGTCTTTCAATTCATTGAGCCAATACTGTCGCTCACTTTCAAATAAACCTAGCTCGAAAGCCTGTCTTTGCCAGCTTGAATAGTCAACATAATTAAGCGGCGGCGCAGGTAACAACAACTGATTCTCAGCGGCTATCTCATCGTAGTAGGCGCTCAGCTCTTGCAACAAAATACCAGCAGACCATCCATCAGCAACAATATGGTGGAATGTTAGCAATACTGCTTGTTGTTTTCCTGGCAAGCGCACTAAAGTCACTCTAATTAATGATTCTCGAGTCAAATCAAAAGGAGAGTTAATCGCCTGGTTAACCAAATCTGATAATTGTTTATCTGCCTGTTGATAACCATATTGACGGTAATCAAGCAGATTTAAATTTAATGGAGTATGGTTGATGATTTCTTGCTGGCTCTGCTCACCGGATTGAGTTTTAAAAACGGTGTTTAACCCTTCGTGTCTTTCAATAATTTGCCGTAAAGCAAGCTCTAAGCAGTCTGCATTTATCTCACCCGAGATTTTGAAATAGAGCGGCATGTTATAAGACGCAGCGCCTGGAGAAAATTGATAAGCGAACCAGAGGCTTTGTTGCTGAAATGAAAGCGGGAATGCTTTTTGATTTGTATTGGATTTGATTGGTTCCTTAAAGTTCTCCACTTGCTCCAGGTAAGAAACCAGCGCTTCTTTATTATTTTTAATTAGCGCTATCCGCTCTTCGGTCATAGCTTGTTTGTGAGCAATTGTTTTCAATCTTCGTTCTTCGTTCTCTGCTCTATCACTTAATGCAAGCTGAATACCATTGGCTTCAAGTTGAAAAACTATCTCGCTTATATGACTTGTCATTTTAACTACCTTTCAATCCAATTTGTTTTAGTAGCTCACCTTTTAATTCGTCATCAGCGAGCAATTTTGGTATTCGTCAACTCCCCAGAATCGAGTGCATCAACTTCACAAACATTTTCCGAAAAAAGAAGCCCGACCGATAAAATATATTGACGATTTGTAATTTAGAATGTTTAGTGTGAGTCCTGGCCGCTGATAATGAGTTAGTCGAAATAACCAACTTCATTAAGCACCTAAAGATGCCCCACCATCGACAACCAGATCCTGCATAATAATATGGGTCGCCTGACTGGAGGCAAAAAATAAAATGGCGTTGGTTATTTCATCGGGTTTCGCAATTTTCCCGAGGGGAATTCCAACCTTGTAACTTTCCGGAAATCCTTGAATAACTTTTTGCTCTCCAGTCTTGTCTTGCCACATGTTGCGTTGCATCGGTGTATCGGTGGAGCCTGGAGATACCTGATTACATCTCACACCATAAGGTGCAAGTTCAAGTGCAAGACATTGACAAAACATACGAGTTGCAGATTTAGACGCAGCATAAGCAGCCATGTCTGTGCGAGGAACATGTGCGGCATTTGATCCCACTGTCACTATCGCACCACTTCTTTGTTCTTTCATAAAAGGGATCACAGCGCGACACAAATTAAATACACCAAAAGTATTGACGTTAAAGCAGGCGTTCCAATCATCGTCATTTAAATTTTCTACCGCACCTAACCTGAGAATTCCGGCCACATTGATAAGCACATCAATTCGGCCAAATTTATTGAAACAATCCTGAACAATTTTTTTAACAGCCTTTGAATCAGAAACATCGACAATTCTCCAGTCTATGGTTTCCAAATCGACAGAACCCAAATTAGCACTTCCTTTACCGGCATCCTGGCTTGCCTTAGCCTTAACAGATTGAGTATCCAGCGCAATCACTTTAGCACCAGACTGAGCAAGTCGTGTGACGACTGAAAGCCCGATACCTTGTGCCGCACCAGAAACAATAACAACCTGTTCATTAAAGTCATACATTAGCCATTTTCCTCATGTACTTAACAAACATCTCTACCAGACCATTTCTACAAGATCTTCTTCTGAAGTTAACTCAGCGTTGGTTAGTTTCGCCGAAATAAAACCGGCAAGCTCACTTGCTGTAGGATACTCAAAAATATCCGCCACACTGATATCCAAACTCAATGCTGAAGAGAGCCGGCTGGCAACCTGAATGGTCTGTAATGACTGTCCGCCAAGAATAAAAAAGTCATCTTGCAACTGAATACTCTGCCGACCAAGAATTTCTTGCCAACATTGGATAACAGCCTTTTCTTCAGAACTTAACGCGGTAAAGTCAAAACGCTCGGCTTGAGCCAAATAATCGGCATGCAACTGTTTGCGATCTATTTTTCCAGAACTATTTTTAGGTAACTTATCGACCAGTAAATACTCACTCGGGATAACGGCGCTGGCAAGAAATTGACCGAGGTGTTGTTTCAGTGCTGCG
Source organism: Aliikangiella coralliicola (assembly GCF_007004725.1). Classification (GTDB taxonomy): domain Bacteria; phylum Pseudomonadota; class Gammaproteobacteria; order Enterobacterales; family Kangiellaceae; genus Aliikangiella; species Aliikangiella coralliicola. Next base: position 418,603 of record NZ_ML660165.1, read on the forward strand.
AATCCGTTTTCCTGGCTTGTCAACTCGGCTCCCTGAGCGACGACCAGATGCGCAACCAATCGTCTAACACCACCTTGCAGCACGTGCCCGATAACCGCAGCTTGCTCAATGCCACTAAAAGTCAAAATAACATTTTCGATTTCAACAGGTGAAACACGATGCCCGCTAATTTTAAACTCATCATCAACTCTTCCCAGATAGAAAAGCTGTTCGCTTGTTGTTAATTGGGAGTCGTTTTTACATTGAACTAAACAAACCTTGTCACCCGTTCGATAAGCTTTCACCGGAGAGTCCCAATGTTTGATTTCTACAAATCGCTTTGCCGTTTCTTCTGCTCGATTAATATATCCTGAGGACAACGCCGGCCCTGAAATAAATAGTTCACCTTCAACTCCTTTCGGAACAGGATAACCTTTCTCATCTAAAATTAGGGCATGATATCCAGGCAACGGCAAACCAATTGATACTGACTTCATTGCTTTTTCAACTTGCTGATTTAAATTGCCGCCTGATAATTTTGCGGCAGTCGCGACCACAGTGGTTTCCGTAGGACCGTAAGTATTCCATAAGTCCACGTCTGGAAAACGCTCACACCAGCTTGAAACTCGTTCAGGTAATGCAGCTTCTCCACCAATAATGATCCCTCTCAAACTTGTCGGTAATTGGTTTTCTGCCGGCTCATTCTGACAGAGACTTAATGCCATTTCGTGCCAATAAGCGGTGGGTAAATCCATTAAAGTGACCTGATGGTATTGGCATCCGCTGAGCATTTCTTCAAACGACTGGAGCATTCGATCGTTTCGTAAAACTAACGCGGCGCCGCTTACCAGCGTGACAAAAACTTCTTCAATTAAAGCGTCAAAAGTGAGTGGTGCAAACTGCAACATTCGGTCGTTTTTTGAAACTTGATAATAGCTCGCAGCGGAGCGAGCGAAATGAGCTAGTGCACCATGTGACGTTTGAACACCTTTGGGTTGCCCGGTCGTTCCCGAGGTATACATGATATAGGCGTTACTATCCAGATTGATATTCAGCGGCGAACATTCAACAGGCGTCAACAATTCATCTTCAACAGAAAGCACGGGATAATCAGCAATCGATTCACATGACAAATGCTCTCCACTAGAAAGAACAGCCTTTACCGAAATGTCATTAAGAATATGCATGGCTCTTTGTTTCGGGCCGTTCGGGTCAACTGGAACAAAGCAAGCCCCCGCTAGCAAACAACCAAGGATAGCCACTATTCCAAACTTCCCTCTCGGCATATAAATCGCAACATTGTCGCCTTCAGTCACACCATTGCGAGTGAGTCTGACAGCTATCTGTTGGGCATTTTGCCAAAGAGATTGGTAAGTTAAATTGTTGTCGCCATCAATTAAAGCGATTGTATCGGGTTCAGTTTCAACCCATTTAAAAATATCAGCAACGATTGATCGAGTTGGTGCAGCGAGTTCGGCCCCCGAAATTAAATGTGCTTCTAGATTTCCTAGCTCTGCGTCGATCAAAATATTTTTGCAAAATGCGGCAGGTTCTTGTAGCCATTGTTGTAAACAACTTATCCAACTTGAATAGTGTTGTTGTAGCGACAAGTCGCCATAAAGTTCTGGGTTAGCGTCAAAATCAACGCGTAACGCATTACCATCAGCTCTCGCATAAATGCCAATAGATAAGTCTTCAACCGGACCGGCAGAAATGTTATGAGCCCGCGACTCACAATCGCCAAAATTTAATTGATAATCAAATGGCATGACGTTAATCACCGGACCGAAAAGTTTTTTACCGCCACCAATTAAGTTTGAATCTCGACGCATATCCTCATAACGATAACGGTGATGCTTGCGTCCAAGACGTATTTGACCGGCAACATTATTAGCGATATCAATAATACTTTGCTCGCCATCAACAGCCACTCTGAGCGGGATGATATTCATCACCATCGCAGGAATTTTTATGGTTGCGCTTCCCAACCGGTTCATGACCGGCAACCCTAACACGACTTCTTCACAGCGCTGTGCCCGAGCAAGGTAAGCGGCAAAACTTGCGATCAAAATATCTGGCCACGCAAGATTTTTCTGACTAGCCAGTTTTTTCAATTTATCTAAAAAGGAAACTGACAACTCGCCGGTATGCCTTTTGATCACATTGGTCATTGCGGCGTTGTTACTTTTGGCTAGAGATACCGGAGTCGGCATGTCACTAAGGTAAGACTGCCAAAATGTTTTGTCCCGAACGAATTTGTCTGAAGCGCGATAATCTTTATCTTCATTCAATGCTCGCTCAATTGGAGAAAAGTAAACGGCTCTCTCTGCATTTAATGATTTTCCTTTCCCTGACAAAAGTTGATAATGCTCTGAGACATTCCTGGCAAGCATAGAAAACGCATAACCGTCTAACGCGATATGATGTGCTCGTTGATACCAGAAAAAATGTCGCGGTCCTGCGACCAACAGTACTTCGCGGTATAGCGGACCCTCTTCAAGGTCAACAACCGTTGCCAAATCCTGCTGACTCAATTGTTGTACATAATCTCGGGGCATTGACTGCTCGCTGATATCGATGACTTCAACTACAACATCTCTTTTCTCATCGACAAATAATCGCGGAACATTGTCAGTCTGCACAAATCGGCAATGCAAGGTGTCCGCCTGTTTGGCAACTTCCCGAACGGCTTCGACAAAAGTATCAACATCTAACGGACCGATGATTTCAATGCACTCAGCAGCATTGTAAACCGAACTTTTTAAATTCAAGCGCTGACCCGACCAAATGCCGAGCTGTGCGGCAGAAAGAAACTGATAGTTAGATATTTTCGGCAGGCTCGGTTTCGAAAGACCGGACTTCGAAAGACCAGGCTTCGGCAGACTTGGCTTCGACATACTATTCCCCTTTTTCGGCAAGGAGAAGCTGGTGCCAACCGTTAATAGTAGGGTTTTCCGCTAGTTGCTGAAAATTAATGTTGAGTCCCTGTGAGCGCCACTCTTCTACCAACGTCATCACTCGAATTGAATCGAGCCCATAGTCAATCAGACTTTCATCACAGTCGATATCTTTCTCGGGAACTTGTAAAAAGCTCGCGATTCTGGCCACTAACTTTTCGATTGTCCATTCAGTGCCGATGTTATTTTCATCGATATTGAACTGGGAGTTTTGAACATTTGAGATTTCAGTTTGTCCGCTTTTCGAGCGTTCGGAAATAGCATCAATTAGACTATTCGTTGTGTTGACCGAACCACAAAGTTTGGCAACGTAATTCAGTGCCATCAAATGATCTTCTCTGGTGAAATCCGCCAACCCATCGGCCACCATAAAAGGTTTAATATCCCGCATAAAAGCATCACACGCGGAAGTCATGCAGCCAATATGAGCGTAGATTCCACAAATAATTATCTGGTCTTTATCCAATTCATCCATCAAATGATGCAATGGACTACGTTTAAAAGCACTATAGCGCCATTTGGTTAATACGGTGTCCGCGTCATCAGGTGCTAACTCATTGGTTATGCTTTTTTGTTCCGTCGAGTTATTAAGGCCTGCTCCCCAAAAGTCAGTTAACAAACCTCTTTCCTCAAGTGATTGATGTTCGGGCTGCGCGGTGTAAATAACTGGAATACCTGCCTGTTTTGCAACTGCTTTTAGACGACAAATATTTTGAATCATTTGAGAAATCATTTCTGCATCAGACTGGTAAAAATTTAAAAAATACTCTTGCATATCATGAATAAGTAGTACCGCTTTCGATGCGTCTAACTGCCAGTCAACCTTGTTTATTGGTAACTCAGATTGTGTCGGTAACGAGTAAGGTTTGATCTGTGGAATTGCCACAATAAACTCCTGATGTTTTCTTAAATTAAGTCTGTCTTAGACTCTGTCTATTTATTAAGGGTTGACGAATATCGAAATAGCGTTATTTCGATACCGCACTATCGGTGAATGATTGCAAAGATAATTTATGACTTCCTTTGAGAATATCGATAATCTGCAATCGCAATTGTTTTTTGCTGACTTTCCCCACCGCTGTTTTAGGAAATACCGGGACGAATTCAAATCGATCAGGTATTTTGTAATCCGCTAAACCTCTTTGTCGTAAAAACTGTCTGAGTTTAATCACCGGAATATTAACGTCTTCAGGGATTAGAAAAGCGCAGCTTTTTTCTCCCATAAGTTCATCAGGCATAGCAACTAGTGCAACATCTAAAACACCATCAAAAGCAATCAGATGATTTTCGATTTCTTCAGCCGCTATTTTTTCTCCACCACGATTAATCTGGTCTTTATGTCGACCTTCAACAATTAAATAACCATCAGCGGTTTGTCGAACGATATCGCCTGTTCGGTAAAATCCGTCAGCGGTAAAAGATTTCGAATTAGTAACAGGCGCTTGAAAATAACCTCTAAAAGTGTAAGGCCCTCTCGTTAACAGGTGGCCAATTTCGCCTCTCGCCACTGGCTCATCATTATCATCTAAAACTAAAATTTCATCGTCATCGCTGATTGGGCGACCCTGGGTGTTTTCTATGATTTCCGAGCTGTCATCTATTCTGGTGTAGTTCACTAATCCTTCAGCCATTCCAAATACTTGTTGTAACTTGCAGCCCAATAACGGCTCTACTTTTTTTGCCGCTTCTTGCGAAAATTTCGCGCCCCCCACTTGTAAAAGTTTGAGAGAAGCGAGGCTTTTGGCATTTCTTTCCGCCGACTTCATCCAAACCATTGCGACAGGCGGAACCAATGCTGTGATATTTATTTTTTCGGCTTCAATGATGGAAAAACAGGTATCTGGACTAGGATCTTTTGCTAACACGACAGTACCGCCTGCGTAAAAAATACCTAATGCACCTGGAGAACTCAGCGAAAAATTATGGCCAACCGGCAAAGCACAAAGATAACGGCTTTGTTCATTTAGCTGACAAATTTTCGAACTTTCTCTAACACTGTATAAGTAATCGTCATGCGTTCGTGGTATCAATTTTGGCGTACCGGTACTACCGCCTGATAGTTGAAAAAATGCCACTTCGTTCGGCAACCCCAGATCCCCATGAATGGAATCATCTTCACTCGTCAACGAATTAAAGTCGGTAACAAAATCAGGCATATCCTGCAATGAGTTTGTCATTACTATTTGCGCTAAATCAGAATGCTCTGCTTGCAAACGCTGCATCATTTCTGAACATTGTTTTCCCCAAATATCGCCGTCGCTTATGAGTAGTTTCGCGTTGGTTTGGCTGAGGTAGTGACTCAGCTCGGAATACCGATGGGCCGCTAGTGCTAACACAGGTGTTACACCACGTTTTAATAACGCAAAAAACGCAAGATAAAATTCAAATGTATTCGTCAAATGTATGACCGCGGTATCTTTGGGACCCAGTCTTTTTTTAGCAAAAGCAATCGATAGACGATTAACCAAACTGTAAAACTCGGCATAGTTTATCCGTCGTTTTCCACAAACAATCGCGATGGCATCAGGTGTGGTTTTAGCGCGACTGGCCAGCAAACTATGAATGGTTTCGCCGGTCCAATAGCCTTTATCCCGATATTCACTCGCCGCGCTTTCTGGCCACGGGCTAAATGGAATTCTCACTATCCTGTCCTCTTTGCTTGATAGTTTGTTCAAAACACGATAAAACAACAAAAGTGTTTAGCGGATTTCATCCGAAAATTTTTCATGCTTGCTTTGTTTGATGCTGAGCATGACCGCCTAAAAATTATTGATCTTTCCGTTGTTGTTACTAAGCCACTTTCGTTTTAGTCGACGTCGACATTCCCATGTCCGAATAATTGATCGCATCGGAATAACTAATACCAAGCGCGTTAAGCATGGTGCCAAATTTCGCGGCAGTTTCCGCCAGCTCAAGATCTGGCAGTGAACCTTCGACAATACCAGCGCCTGCGTATAACTTAAGCAACTGCGCTTGTTTTTCAGCACACCGAATGGTGACAGACCACTCACCATCACCGTTGATATCAGACCAGCCAACCGTTCCGGTAAAAAAGCCTCGCTCAATATGTTCCAAACGGGAAATTGTTTCTCTTGCCATGACTGTCGGATTTCCACACACAGCCGGTGTTGGGTGAAGCGCTTTGGCTAAACTTAATGATGAAGTTTCACTATCTTTTAGTTCGCCCTGAATTAAAGTTGAGAGGTGCCACATAGTCGGTGTTTTTAATAACGAAGGCTTTCCTGGTAGATGAAGCTTTTTACAATAAGGTGACAAAGTATCAACGATTGACTCGATAACTAACGCATGCTCGTGAAGATCTTTAGTCGAACGAAGTAAGGCTTCGGCCCGGTTGCAGTCTTCAGTGACACTTGTGCTTCGAGCAGCGGATCCCGCGAGTGGATTAGAAAAAACTTTCGCGCCTTTTTTTGAGATTAACAATTCAGGACTTGCCCCGAATAACGTCCGAGGTGAAAGCTGGTTGAGACTGGAGTCTGCGGCAAAAATAAACCCGTTGGGGTTACTCTGTGCTAATCTCGCGATTAATTTGGAAACTGGCAATTCTTGATCACAACCGATCTCTAAGGTTCTTGCCAATACCACTTTATCAAGTTCCGTTTTCGCGAATAAATCTAAAGCCTGACTGACACTTTGTTTATAAGCGTCACCATTCGGGACACTTCGCATGTGGGTGGTAGTCCAATTCGAAACCACTTCTTTAACTGATGATAAAGAATGGGTAGCTTCAACAGCATCCACAGATAAGCGGGTTTGTGGATCAAATCGCTTGACGCTTTTTGGAATTCGCAAGTTGACCGGTTTAGTTCGGTCAAATGGAATCGCCCCAACAACTAAAGGCGGCTCTATCGATGCAGTTTTGTTCGACATTAAATGCTTAGCCTGTTCGAATGTTCGCATCACAGTCTGTTCGAAACTTTGGCAGGTTAAATTGGTGTCGGGCACTTTTACCAACGTACCAGAGGTCAGAAACGCGAACTCCTCAGACCGGAAAAAAAATGACTCTCCTTCTCGAAATTCTTCCAGAATGTTTGAATTTTCACTGGAATCTAATGATTCCCCGTCATAACTTAACATTTCTTACTCCTTGTATTGATACGGCTAATCGCTGTAAAAGTATTGCCAGACGACTGCAACGTATTCATTTATCAGTTGGAATTGTTTCTTTTGTGCTTAACTACCACTTAGCTCTCAAATAGGTGGATTTAAGTTCACCTTTCAAATAATAACGCGTATGATAATGATTATCATTTAGATGTAAACGATTTATTTAAAAATCCTCACGATCTTTACAAATAGAGATATTTCCCAGGTTCTAGCGGCACTATCATCAAAACCAGACCCTTATGAATTAATTCGAATTAACGCTGGTAATTACTTGATAATTTAATGATAATAATTCTCATTACTATTAAGTGACTAATTTTCAACCAAAGACAATTAGTCAAAATTTGAAGGAGTTCCCGATGCGGGAAGCGAATACCCGTGGCGTCATAATTTTAATTATGCTGCTGCAATTTGTGTTTTTGACAACCACTATGATGATTATGCCGCTTGGTCCTGAGCTAGCTGAATCTATCGCTATGGATCCCGCAGATATTGGTTATCTGAATGGTTTCGCGACTCTTGCAGCGGCAATCGCGGGCATTATGTTAGCGCCGATACTCGACCGGTATGATCGTCGAAAATTGCTTTTGATTGCCTGTCTGGGTAAAGCGATTACCACCCTCCTCTGCGCGGTTGCGTGGGATACACAAAGTTTAATTTTTATTCTGATTATTTCTGCTTTATTTGGTGGTCCGGCGGGCGCAGTTATGTTGTCAGTCATCATGGATCTTATTCCTCCTCAGCAAAGAGGTAAGGCGATGGCGATGGTATCGAGCGCTTTTTCGCTTTCGGCCATCATTGGTATTCCAACGATGCTTCAGCTCGCCAGTTGGAAAAATTGGACGCTTCCTTTTCTTACAACTGGTGTTTTGGGCGCAACCTTGTGTTTAGTCGCTGTCTCTCAATTACCGAAGATGACCGAACATATCAATCGAGAAAAACCAAAACTCGACTTAAAAAAATTACTGAGTAAACCAGAGATAGTTATGGCTCTGGCACTAGTTAGCTGCCATATGTTAGGTCATTTCATGATCGTACCGAACATTGCTACTTTCTTCGTTTTCAATCTGGATTATCCAAAAGATAGTCTTGGCTTGCTTTACCTGGTTGGTGGAATTGCTAGTTTGATAACGCTGCAACTAACCGGTCGAATTTTGGATAAGGGCTTTCCAATGATGTTGGCCAGTACGTTAACAGCTATCATCATTTTTTCAATAATCGCAGGTTTTATTGCTCCCGGCCTAATTCCCGTGATGCTGGTATTTGCACTTTTTATGGCAGCGACTTCCGCAAGAAACAGTTCTACCATGGCAGTTGTTTCAAAGATTCCCGCTCCTCATGAAAGAGCTGGATTTATGTCTTTTTACACCACAGTCGGTAATATTTCAGCGGGACTTGCCGGGTTTGTTTCCGCTCAAATTTTGTCAGTAGATACAACCAATGAAATACAGGGAATGCCGCAATTGGCAGGATTAGCGGTGATTTTGATGAGTTTGCATCCCGTCATTCTTTTCTTGTTGTTAAGACGAGAAAAGAGCTCCGTGTTGCAACCAGGATAGCTCGCAAAGAATTGGGCGAAAAGATTTCGGTAGTCACTATAGATCTGATTTGAAACCGCAGAATTTTAATAGAATGGGATACGATCAAGAGTTCAGGTGGCATCAACTCGGAAAGAAACTAATGAGTTTTCTTAGTCAGTGGGCTTAGTTCGGTGTGTGTTTCCTCTATCACAGGAATTTGAATTTTTAGACGATTAATGTGGTTAGCAATTTCTCTAGTGCGAAAGTGTTCTGTTCCAAAACTTTTACGAGCAATTGTGTGAGCTTGAGTGAAATAGCCGAGTGCTAACCAACTCTCTCCTTGACTTGCATGGACCGCCGCTAGAGTTAAGTATGGCGATACTAATCCTGGATGCGACTCACCTAAATTCTTCAAGCAAATATCTCGTGCTTTCTTACCATAATATAATGCCAAATTGTTCTTTCCGTATTGAAGATAAGCTTCCCCCATACCAGCATAACTTTCATGGAGAATGACATTGTCCTCACCAAAGTTTGGAACAAAAACATCAAGATTTTTCTCAAAATATTCAATCGCTTTGAGTGGCTCTTTTTTTTGAACATAGGTATTCGCCATGCTCAAGAAATACCAACCTGACGAAATATCTAAGTCATCGACATTCCCGTTAAATATGTCTAAAGCCTTTTGATGATAATCTAATGCCCGCTCAAAGTTTTTTTTACCAGCATAAGCATTTCCGAGACCGAGGTAATTTTCGGCAACCGAATAATGATACTGTAAGCCAGGTAGCTTTAGCCGAATATCAAGTGACTTTTGCTGAAAATTAATAGCTTGCTCGTATTGCCCCTGAGACCAACGAAGCCAGCCAAGTAAAGAATATATGTTTGCTATTAGCGAATATTCTTGTTCGAAACTACTCTGATAGATTTCCAACGCACTCATATATAATTCATTTGCTTGCTGATAGTTTCCCAGCCCGACGCTCAACCGCGCTAATTCATACTTGCTCTCGGCAACCTCTAAACTATTTTGCGGAAAGTTTTGTTGGCGGAGGGCTAGCGCAGGCCTGAGCATTTCAGCTGAAAGTTTATAATCACCAAGATGCATATAAGCGACTCCTAAAGTATTCATTATTTCGCTTTTGACACCTGGCTCACTATTAAGACCTTCTGTTGCGTTTTTAATAGCATGCTCCAAAAGGCCTCTTGCCATACCTCTATATTCCTTTGGCATTCTATTTCTCGAGATCTGGAGTATTCCTAACAAATATTCTTGAGTATGTTTGAATTTATCCCTTTCTATTGCAACTAAGTGGCTCTCATTAATAATTTTAAACTGCAAAAAAGCACCAACAGATATCAGTGTGACAAGAGAAACAATAATCACGGACGTCAGTATCTTATTGCGCTTATACAACCGACTGACTCGATACCAAACGCTATCCTTGCGAGCAATCACGGGCTCGCTATTCAAATATCGTCTAAGGTCATCTGCAAATTCTTGAACAGATGCATAACGTCTCTCTGGTTCTTTCTGTATTGCTTTCATGACAATGGTATCAAGATCACCAGTCAACAAACGGCTTAGCTTTTTGTTAGATTGACCGACCATCTGACTCATTAGTTTCGGTGTCGAATCACTTATTTGTTGCAGTAGCTCTAGAGATCTGACTGAATCATAGGGGCTAACACCGGTTAATAACTCGTATAAAATAACTCCAAGAGAGTAGATATCTGTTTCGGTTGTAAGCTGCTCCTGACGAACCTGTTCAGGACTAGCGTAATGTGGAGTTAATGGTAACGCGGTTACCGTTAAATCTTTCTCAGCGAGATCTTTCGCAATCCCAAAATCCAGCAACTTCGGCTGCCCATTGGAATTAACCAGAATATTCGACGGCTTCAAATCTCTGTGAATAATTAAATTCCTATGGGCTAAAACAACACCAGAGCAAACGCTTAAAAAAAGTTCGATACGTTGTCTTATTGTCAGTCGCAAAGATTGACAGTAATCAGTTATGTACCTTCCCTTAATAAACTCCATAACATAATAAGGAAAACCTTCTTTGGATGTTCCTCCATCCAATAGCTTCGCAATATTTGGATGATCTAGTTTGCTTAGTATTTTTCTTTCTCTCTCAAATCGGTTAATTTGCTCAGGATTGTGGTCAACTCCGCGAATTAGTTTCAAGGCCACCGGCCTTGCATAAATATTATCAACACGTTCGGCGAGATAGACAGTTCCCATTCCACCACTGCCGATAACTTTTAGCACTCTGTATTTATTACCAATTTTTTTATCGCCAACTCCGGTCAAGGTAATATTTTCTGCGTCAAGTTCTGGTGGTACTTTCAAAAACTCGTCTGCTCGCTCATGTTTATTCAACATGTCGATTAATTGTTTCTTAATGGTTTCGTTGTTAAGCAGGGCAGCAGAAATATATTCAACGCGATCTTTCGGCGCTAATTCCAAAGCATTGTGAAAGGACTCGAAAGCGTACTCAGAAAGTTTGTCATTTTTCATTTTTCACAATCCTTAAAACAGGTTAGCAATCCATTTCGTACATCAACCAGGACTTCGACCACGCCCAATGTCGTTGAACAGCTTGCTCACTGATTTCCAGAACCTCTGCAACTTCTTTCTCAGTTAACCCCACAAAAAATCTTAACTCTACGACTCGACAACTCTCTGGATAGTTTTGCTCCAATTTACTCAAAGCTTTATCCAGGTCGATAATATCTACCGTTGGTTTTCCAGTCTCAGCAAACTCAAAATCTTTTGCAGTTACTCTAACCAGCCTTCCTCCTCGTTTTTCCGCGTTTAATCTAGTGACTTCATTGACAATTATCTGACGCATTGCCAGCGCTGCGATCGCAAAGAAATGGTTACTATCCTTCCATTGTACGCCAAAATAATTTTTAAAATCGAAATAGAGTTCGTGCACCAAGATTGTTGGCTCAAGTGATTTGGCGTTTTTTCTGGCAAGAACTTGTTTGGCTTTTAGCTTAAGCTCTCTGTAAATATCTGGTAACAGCGAATCCCATGCTCGAGGGTCTTTGCAATTCCATTGTTTTAGTTTTTCTGTAATATCACGGTTACTGCTCACAAAAACCATCCTTACACTTAACAGTACAGAGCGTTACTCAACTCGTATACTAGCTCAACATTTTTTTCAAAGTCACAGTTTATCAAAAAAAATAAAGCATTCTAATTGTTTTTTTCTTTCTTTTATAAAGCATCATTTTCCTTGGAAAACTTGTCCTTTTATTGGAGAAAAACTGACGCAAAAACCTACATTATTAGGATAAGTAATAAAAAATTGAAAAATTCAAAAAAAGAAAACCTTAGTATCTAAACACGAGATTTACTTAATAAACAAAGTCAAAATATCAGTTTAAATATGCTTTTATTTATTTTTTTTGAGGATTTTTTCTGGCGTTTTTGTATTAAGTAAATATCACTTCATTTTATGGCACTAACCAGAACTTGAGTGACAAGACGGAAAATTAACAAACTAAAGGAAATGACAATGAAAATATTGATAATTGATGAAGATAAAGCGCTTTCAAACTCGATAAAGCCGGTATTAATGCGATACAACATCCGACTAGACGCTACGGCCTGCTCTACTTTGGGATATAAGCTTCTCACACAGCACACCTATAATCTATTATTAATCGTTCTGGACTCTGCAGCAGGAATTGGCCTGAATTTATGTCAAAAAATAAGAACATCTACAACACACTTTAAGAACATTCCAATTATCTTATTAAGTTCAGAAAAAGATCTGACTGATTTGATTGTGGGCCTGGAAATGGGGGCCGATGATTACCTGTGCAAACCAGTCGAGCAGAGAGAATTGGTAGCAAGAATTCGAGCTGCAATACGCCGCAGCCAGGACAAAGCATCGGAACAGAAAATAGAATTGGGCCAACAAAAAATTCAACTTAAAATTGGCCATGAATTTTTATTCATAGACAGAGTAGAGGCAAAATTGAGTCTTGACGCAAAGCCTGTCAAACTGACAGCTATGGAATTTGACCTTCTCGCTCTATTAGCCAATTCGCCCGGCGCAGTGTATAGCAGAGATGAGATAATAGATTCGCTCGTCGTACAGGGTGGCGACTTCTCAAGAAATATCGATGCGCTGGTTTACCGTATTCGAAAAAAGTTTCAGCAAGTAAGTAGCAAGATAAATTTGATTAGAACTGTGAGAAGTAAAGGTTACAGCCTTGTAGGAAAGAGAATTGTCAGCCCGCCTAATTTCTATCTGTTAAAACCAGGCAATGAGAACAATGGTTTTATCGACAAGTGCACCGAAAACTAAATAAATATCCCCGGCTGGTATCCATATTATCATTGGGAGAACCATTTAGGTGTTAAGGTGTTCTCCTCAAAGAATGATAACCGCCTACTGAAGTAGGCGGTTCAAGGCTGAAAATAAAATTGGCATTATAGTTACAACGATTGGCCAGTTATTAATAAACGCCAACTCTCCTTTTCGATAGTCTAGAAGAGCCTCTTTTTTGAGGTAGCTCTTATCATAAACAACTAAGTGTCAGGGTTATTAAACGTGGATTGGCTTACTATCAATCATTTCTTAATTGGAATCTTATGGATTCTGATTTACCTCAGCTGGAACAGTCTAAAAGAACAAAAACTGGTTAATAAGGTAACCGTTTGGCTTATCAATATAGTTACATTGGCCTGGTTATATGATTCTTTACAAGCACTAAAAGAGGGGAATATCAGTAGCGTGGTATTAAGTTTAACAATCGTTTTTTATGACCTTAGGGTAATCTATTCATATTATAAGGAAAAATCTAACGATGAAACTAATAACTAAGATAATTGCAATCAACTTACTTTTTTTTGTTGGCACAGCTTCCTCTATTGGACTTATACCCCCGGGCGAAGGGCCGGGCGAGGATACAATTCAACTCTATGATGACATTTTAAGTACTAATGTTTTTGGCACTCTTAGGGTCAAAAACTCGGTACGAAATGGCCAATTAGTTTTTATGACTTTGAAGTTTGAAGGGCAATCTGGATTAAGTTGGCAAATGACAACGAATGCTGATCGCTCATTCATCTCCGTTGTAGCACCAAATTCAAGTTGGAGCATGACCCGGGGGGCCGGTGCCACTTATACCGCTCGAAACAACCACACAAATGAAGTCCAGATTATAGAATATGATCCTAACTATGAAAACGAGTCAATCCCGGATTTGTCGTGGGTCGATACAACAGATCAACTTCAGAAAGATTGGTATGATTTCGTCAGTTATGAACAGGTTCAAAATAAAGCATATAGTGCTCTAAATACCCATAGAAAAGACGATGTGAGTTGTGCTGACCTTCCAGCCTGTGACGCAGGCAATATGATCGCCTTAATGGGAACTTCGCTTAGAGCAGGTGTTATTTGCGCAGCAAGCGCTGGGTGGGGATGTGGCTTTTCATTAGCCATGGTTGCTGGTGCGATGGTGGACTACAATCAAGATTGTGGAGATTGTAACCTCTATACAGAACCAAATAATGATAATGACGACCAAAGTGACGATGACAACGATGACAACCAAAACTGGAGTAGTTCTGGAGAAGATACTTGTGTCGGAAGCTGTAGTAACATAACTGGTGGTAGCGGCTCCTCAAATGGTTTCTTCGTGTGTACTCAGTGGACCGACTTTTATCAGCAAGGTGTAAGATTATACACTTGGTGTAGTCGATATACTCGTATGCCGTAAATCGACTAGACTCGCCGAGTTTAAAATGTATCACTCGGCGAGTTAAACTATTAATACTCAATTTAATACTCAATTTAATACTCAATTTAATACTCAATTAGTATGAAGTAAATCGTTTTCAACTCCATGGAAATGATCAAAATACATTGACCAAAGCTGAACCGATGATTAAGTTACCCTTTCAGCTAACTTAAGGATTAAAAATTGCAATGTACTAAAATGTAGCGTACTAAAAATTTAGCTTACCGCACCAGATTTTTTAATGTAAATAGAAAGAACAAGTCATACAATATTAGCAGTCAAAAGTTAAACTGGCAGAAACAAACATATGGATTTAAAGCAGAACACTCAACATATTGGCATTGTGGCCTGTTCAGCTGAAGGGGCCTCACTTTGTTATCGCACTATCTGCAACGAAGGCTCCAAAATTTTAGGACCACATGGTCACCCAGAGATATCCTTGCATACTCACTCTCTGGCCGAATACGTTAAATACCTCGATAACAATGATATGCAAGGTGTCGCAAATTTAATGTGCTCATCGGCGGATAAGCTTGAAAAGGCGGGTGCTGATTTTTTAATTTGCCCGGACAACACAATTCACCAAGCTTTTCAGCATATTCCCCATAAATCATCACTACCGTGGATACATATTGCGGAAGTTGTGGCAGCCCAGGCTAGTCAACGTGGATTTAATCGTCTTGGTATCACGGGGACTCATTGGCTGACTCAAAGTGATATATACCCCGAAAAACTCGCTCATCATGGTCTTGAGTTCGTTCGCCCCGAAACTTCGGCAAGCAAGGAAATTGGACGAATTATTATGGAAGAACTGGTAAACGGAATTTTCAATCCACGGTCTATTGCCTACTTTCAAAACGTTATTGAATGGATGAAAAATAAAAATTGTGACGCTGTAATATTAGGCTGCACTGAAATTCCATTAATCATTAATGATCACAACTCGACACTTCCCACACTAGATTCAACACGACTATTGGCCAGAGCCGCACTACAAAAAGCAACCAATAAAATCGCTAACGGAGAATAAGAGCCATTAAATAAAACATATGCAATATTTGTCAAAAAGGCACTCATAATTTTTTATTATTAGTGCCTGAAAAAATGAAAAATATAAAAATAACAAATGCAACAAATCAAAAAACTCTCAAGTAAATCTAAGATTTATTTTCGTTAAATAGAAAAAGACCGTTAACACTTGTATACCCGACATTTCCTCAACGCCGGAACTTATTAAATAGAATTTTGTTCTAACTGATCACTCAACTTAAGAAAAAGAAAACACAACTGATATAATTTTTTTCTCCAATATATTTATTGCAAAGCGAGTTTCAAATAACCAAAAAATAATTAATTAAGTTGAAACATTAACCTACCATTATTTTTCCCGCGCAAGGCGCAAATTTCAAAGACACAACACTTTATCAGGAGAAATAAAATGAAGATTTTATCTTCAATTGCAATTTCTAGTTTGTTAGTACCGGCCCTACAAGCAGCTCAACCAATCTACGATGAAGACCAGTCATACAATCGCTCCACTGAATATTCTTATGGACCAATAGAGCGAGTAGAAGTCAACTCTTCGAGTAACTATTATCTTGAAGCCTACGTCTATAACTCAACGGGGAATACAAACTGTTCCCAAGCCAATATTTTGATCGAGTCGTCTTACCAAACTTTAAATTCTTTGGCTCTAACTCAAACGCCTTTCGGTTATGTCGCACACGGAAAACTGGACAAAGGTTATGAGTCACAACCCAAAACACTGAAGCTAGATTGCCAAAACGATTTAACTGAAAATTTTAATGTTTATCACAAGATACCTGCCACACCAAGTATCAATCTGTCTTCAAGTTTACACGGAAGTGACTGGGTTCCGCCCTATCGTTATCGTCCGGGATTTTTTCGTCAGCTCGATTATCAAGGGCAAACATTTATCGACAATCAAAGCCCCGACGGTTCATGCGTTGAAGGCGTAACAGGCTATTTGCCCACATTATCGATTCCAAGTGAAGAGAAGTTTCATAGCAACAGCTTCAGCCGGGCGGGTAAGGCTCGCTACTCCAGTATTTTTTACCCTCACTTAAACAGGAATATTATTTGCAAAAATTCTGGAGGAACTACTGTATTTTACGAACGTTGGGATCTACCGAAGTACGATCCCGATAATATCAACGTGACTTATGAGATGGTCACTCGGTAGTTATTTGATAGTTCTAAAATCACACAAAAAATATAATTAGCCAAGCAATAACCTTTGACTAACGACTATATCCAAAAAGCGATTATGAACATAGTTTGAAAGAAATAACGAATAAAAATCTGGCAGTCAAATCATTAACGAAAACTAGCTCAAAGGAGAAACCTAGCGCAGCGAAATAATTCATAACACAGCAAGGATATCACATAAAATTTGAAAGTGGACTCAGCCGAAACAATATTGGCGTTCGAATATAGTCCACTAAAACGAGAAAGGTGACAAATACGTTATTTTATACTTGCTTTTTGTTCATGATATAGATTAATAGCTTTATCTATATACTTTAAGCCTTCCTCGCTTCTACCAACTTCACTGAGAAGTAACCCTCGATTTAACTCAACGAAAAGTTTTTGCTGAACCCCAAGATCGCTGTTATCCAGTAGCTTTCCGGCGTACTCTTGATAAACCTCATAACGATCTTTTAAAAATGCGCTAGTCATTATTATATTATAAAAGAATCCTTTACTCTCTTTATCAATATCATTCGACTCAATATACTGTTCTGTCGCACTAATCGCATCTTGCCAGTCTTTGTCATTGTCGCTTTCCAGCTTATTAAAAATCATTGAGGACTGATTGTAATTTTGCGTGGTAGGCTTCATTTTGAACTTAAGTTCTTTAGCATTAGCGACATACTTTAGCGTCTGAACTTTTGCAAGTAGCAGCGCATTCTTATCAAGCTCTCCCAACTTTTCATATTCACTAGCATCGTTGGTGTACAACGAAAAACCTTTAGCCATAACCTGTGCGTTGTCTCGCGGCCCAAAACTTGCCAAATGCCGGGCATAAAGCTTTCTTGCTTCTTCCTTGTTAACTAATTGCTCACTTAAACACTCAACAGCTGCCAGATATCGCAACGCTATATTATCCGGCGAGCTTGCCAGTTGCTCTGTGACTAAAGTTTTATCATCGCAATATTTTCTAATTGATGTATAAAGTGAAGCAACCTCTGCTGGATTTTTTTGATATTCAGAGTTAACCATTTCAACGCTTTTTAAACGGAGTTTCAACCAGGAAGGCGTATTACTTCCCAGTGCTTTCGCCCAATAGATAAAACTCTCTTCGTCGAAATTTCCAAAATCGCCTGTAAATAATTTACCTGATAGTAACTCTATGGCATTTTTTCGCATTTTTGCATCAGTTCCCGGATCATCAATCATATCTTCCAGTGACTTTCTGGCTTTGACATAATCAGCTTTTCCTGCAGAGTCATCCATCGCCTGCTTGTAATTATCCCAATGTGTTCGCTGTGGCGATACCGTCTTACAACCCACAATGACGAAAGCGGAGAAAACCATAAGCCACGTTGCTAAGCTGGCGTTATTGGTGGAATTTCGGTGCATACTTCTTCTTCCTTTGGCAATAAATTGAAAATTTAACAGCAAACATTTTTATTTCGTTAAAATGTGACCGCTGAATTATATCTAAATTCACTTAAAATACATCTATTTTCTCTGTGTAATCATGCCCATGCCAGATTGTTGAATGACGCATTTGTAACTATTTGTCTTATAGTTAGTCATTAACTACTAAGATTGCTTTTTCGTTCAGATTCACCTGGATATTTAACCGATCTTAAACAAAGCACTTCAATCGCCCTCAATTGCTCCAGGATTACGAATATGAAAATAGTCATTAAGATAATTTTTTCGCTGAGTTTCTTGGCTAATATTGCGTTAGCTAACGATGGTCAGATGACGGCAAAATTGTTGACCGATACGATAAAGTCTTATGGCAATAAAATTGAAATTAATAGCAATGTCATTAGCTTTAAGTATGACAGTGTGTCACTCTATTGTGTATTTGATATCAACGCTGATCGCATGCGTTTAGTCAGCCCAATTGCCAATATTGATCAACTGTCAGCGGAAATGGTCATCAGAGCAATGCAAGCGAACTACCACTCTGTGCTAGACGCAAGATACGCCATTGGCGATGATTTGATTTATTCTGCTTTTATTCATCCTCTTTCATCCTTAACTGTAAAGGAAGTCGAGTCTGCTATCAGACAGGTGGCAACTGCTGCGCAAACATTTGGTGGCCTGTATTCCAGTGGAGAATTAGTTTTTCCCCAAAGTCCACAAAGAGAAGAAAAACCTAAGAAAAATGAAGCCTGATAAAAGCGACATTTATAACCAATCAGCAACCACCTGTATTGGTGCTTGTTGATTTTTTTCAGACACCCAGATAACAATCGCTTTTTGAGTCAATTCAAATTCGGAAACATCGGGTAAAGACAAAACGGCTGAGGATTCTTGTGCAACTTTTTTCATGGGCTGCTTGTGATAACCGGCAACAACGAAATCATGGCTAAGGCGTTTACCGGCATTTTCACCACGTTTTACTGCAGTTACTATATCGAAACCAAGTATTGCAACGTGTACCTGTAAATCTTCATCAATCGGATTAACCGGATTAAATCGGATATCAGCCTGCTGCTGGGTTAACTCGGCGGAAATGACGCCAACGGGTTTGCCTTGCGCAAGTGGTAGCGGCATGCGAGCAAACCAGCCGCTCCAGCCTCTTCCGTTAACCATAAATCCGGGCGTTGCTACAACTCGACTTCTTTTTGTTTTTTTGTACTCTCGCTGCCTTTTGGTAAATTCAGCAGAGGCAAAGGGATCTTTCCATCCCAGAAAATCCCAGTAATCCACATGGAAATTAACAGGAACAATTTGTTTCCATAAACGACTGTCATTTTTAAACTTTGATATCCATTTTTCAGCCGGCGGACAACTACTGCAACCCTGTGAGGTGTATAGTTCCAGCATGTTGTTTTGATTTACTTCACTACGCAATGATTTCGTCACATTCTGAATATTCTGGTTTGAAGAAGCATTAGCGGAAAGTGGCATAATAAAAATGAAAAAAAGGGTGAATAAAAAATAAAATGATAACAATACCTGACTAGTCGTTCGCTTTAAAACAGTCGCGTTCAACGCAATCCTGTTTTTGTTAGAAATACCATCACTTGAAACTTTAATACGCATAACCTAGCTCTGATCCAACCATTTTTCTATGAATTCATTATAGTTAACGACACCTGGAGAGTTATCACAATTCCATAACATTTTTGATGCAAAGCTCCGCGCTAACGCGGAGCCACAACTGCCTTTGGTTTATTTAACCAACAAACTTTTAATGTTAGAAGAGTGACTACACTTTTGATCAGTGTTATCCGCACAGGCATAAACTTTGTAGTGATAGGTGCTGCCTTTATCGAGTGCCGAGTAGTTAATTTTATATTCGATATTGGATGTAGAAACATGCCATTGCCATGAAGTGTCGTTCACTTTGCGATAAATCCGGTAGTTTTTGGCATCACTGATTCTGTTCCATTTGAGCTTGGCATTTTTATGTTTACTGAGAGTTTGAATGAGTTCCAGTATGGGCGCGGTCAATTTATCTTTCACAACATTAATATCAACCAGTTCTTGCGGTGGATACAATCCGGGGCCATCATGCGCGCTTAATATCATGGTAAAACTGCCAGCCTTGGAAAATTGATGAGTCACTTTCTGCGTTTTGTAAGCGGCAATTTTGCGGTTGCCTGAGTAGAGTGACCAGCGGAAATTGAGCGAGTCGCCATTGGGGTCGTATGAATCTCCGGCATCAAAGTTTAAGGTGTCCCCCTTGGCGATAGTGAGCACATCACCCGGTTTATAATCTGGGAACTGGTCGACTTTAATCACCGGAACAGGCGGATGAGGCTGTTTAATATAATCGCTGTATTTTGCAACGGTTGGTGCATAGCTGACTATGAATGAGAGGTTATTTGCCTGGGTGTTACCAATAGGTACTCGTTGATTGGCGACATAATCAAATTGAGAAGCGGCAGAAAACTTTCTGGATGGAAAACAAAAGCCTGCTGGACCACAGTGACCCACGGGCCAGATGTCCCGCCAATTATTGGCTTGGTTGCATACATCTTGATAAGTCATAATGGTTCTCATGCCATGATGGTGGGACGTTGAACAGCCGGTTGTGTGGAAAAATGTAGAAGCCAGTCCTTTGTTATTGTGTTGGCCTGGAAGCACATTAAACTTGGAATGATCCGCGCCGAGTAAGTGGCCTATTTCATGGATGATGTTTTCCAGTTGAGGAAAACTATCTTCAGCATCAGGATCTACTTCGTATAGCCTCGCAACCGCCATAGCTCTAAAAGCTCTTTTTAAACTATGGGTATTGAGTTGGATAGAGGAGCCATCGTGACTAGCATTATTGGCGGAATGTTGCTCTCTTAGTAGCACCAGCAAATCAGTATCATAATCCTGTTTCATCCTTACAATTTCATTGCTGCCGTGTATTCGTCCTCGATTTTTTGCGTCGCCAGTGTCGTTATAATAACTATCTCTGCATGGCGCGGATATATTTCCGATGCATGGTATCGAGGATGGCGCAAAGCGAATCGCTTTTGTGGACTTACCATCGATAACACTTAACGCAGTAAAATGGATATTTGGATATCCTTGCGCACGAAAAATTTGATTTAGGTAAATCAGAGTTAGGTTAACGAGTTTTGCTATTTCTCTGTTCGCTATGTCTAGCCCTTGGAATTTATTGACAAAATATCTCTCCGCAACAAATAGTAGATTGATGTCGATTCTTTCAGAAGTGCTGAGTTTTTTTTAAATCAGATTTTTCATCTACCGGCAATATGATCCTGTCATTTGGTCGTTTGCCTTTGTGTTTACGCTCAAGTGGAACAGATTTATCTCTGACCCATATCTCATAATCATTTGAAGAAACTTTTCCTTTACGATTGAAACGGACAAAATACTGTCCCACGTTGAGAGAAGCTTCGATATCGTTATCGATTATCACAGAGTGCTGTTCATGGTGGCCGTCTATTTTAAAAAACACATAGTATGTATCGACGGGTATTACATCGTCTCTCACTTTTCCATCAACGATGTTTGTTCCTGGACTCATAGTTATTTCTTCAATATAAGTTTTATCAGAGAGCAAACTCCCAAAATCGAACACAAGATCAATCCCCAATTTAACGCCTTCTTGCTTCTCAAATATCGCACTATGATTTCCTATCGGGTTAGTTTTGCGCTCACTCCGAGCATTAAATAAGTCTTTGATATAATCTTTAAAGTATTGCTCGGCTAAAGGATCTAGTTCGACAGGATAACCAAAAGAAGCAACCAGTCCTTGTTTATTTCTTTTGTAAATGCTCTTTTTCAGGTTGGCATCTAAAGGTTTAAAAAGTGGGATAGCAGATGCTTTCTTTTGAACCGAAAGTACCTGTCTGAAATCGTTAATTCGCTCGGCATTAGCCATCAACGAAAATATGGCAATTAAAGTAATTAAAAAGTATTTCATTGTATTTACCTTTTAGTGATTATTTATTAAACATCAGGTTGACTGTTAGTTCAACCCGTTCATGGTCTTTCTTTTTAGCTTCGTTTTTGTTTCACCTCCTTAAATGTTCAATGACACTCGCATCACCGCAATTTGATTTTGAGATGAATATTCAAAATTGCGATTTAATTGATTGTTAAAGTCCGACGCCAACCGGTAGCACTGTAGGTCGGGTTGACGAAGGAAACCCAACAGCGATCTCAAAATTTTCAAAGGGAACAACAAATTGAAAACCAGCATTCAAAAAAGACTTTTATTCATTAATATTTCGTTTTGGCTTCAAGCTTTGTTGTTGGGTTTCCTTCGTCAACCCAACCTACGCCCCTCATGCTTTTTTTCGCCCACGACAGACAAGCTCCTTATCGTTTGCGGACAATCTGGGTTTAAAATGGCATTTAGCCTGATGTTTTCGCTAGCGGTTAGTCCATGTAACCGAATCTCAATCGGAGGCTGTCGTTTGGCTTCTTCTGAATTCTGTGGAGGCTGAAGCATTTCCTCAATTTCCTTCTGGCATTCGCTAATTCTTTTTTCAAGCTGCTTGAGTTTTTGCAAGTTTTTCTGTGCAAGTTCTTGTTGAATTCGTTTGGCGAAATGTTTTTTTCTTGCCCTGGCTGGGTGTGTCATGGTGTTTTCTTCCTGTGGTTTATCGGGTGGTTACTTTCTTAGTGCTTTCCTATTTCGCTCTTCAAGAAACTGATTAATTGTTCCGACTAAATCTACATTGACATAGGAAAGGTTTCGGAAAACTTGGGCGTTATAACATTTTCGTTCTGTAACAACGCCCTGTTTCTGCAGCTGTATTTCAATGCGATGCTCCATGCGATAAAAATTACAAGAAAGTGAATAAAGCAGACTGATTTCTTCCCGAGTGTTAAGGTGCTTGAAATATCGCATTAAAAAACTCGCAGAAATCCCCATCATATTGCGCAAGTCTTTTAACAACTGTAAAAGCGCTTGCTGCCCCACTTGATTGTCGGGTTGATATTTTTCGAATCGCTCCTGCATGGCTACTCCTAAAAAAACCAGTCAGACAACAGAATCAATTAAAAAACATCGATTCTCTGACTGGTAATGGAACAAGGTTTAATTCCTAATGAGTAAGGAAGTGTTCCTGTTTGGAACTGGTGGAAATTATTCAGGATAAAAAATAAATTAAAATACGACTTTTCTAGAATTTATCAGAATTTATTTAGTTATTTTCTTGAGCACTGAGTTGTAAAATAATTGTAAAGCGTGAAAAAAATCAAGTTGAGGAAAGCCGCAATAAAAAATATTTATTAATGTTGTCGATGACTTCCATGCCGTAAATCACTATCGTTCCACTGATGTAGCGAAAAATGGGATTCAATTGAGATAAAACAGACTTGTAAAATAGTAGATCTGTCACCTATAAAATACTGGAAAGACGTGAAGAATACGTTAGATGCGTGAATAAGTAGAATAAATTAAGTTTTAGCGCAAAAAACAAATGAATCAGTTTATTACGCTAAAATCAGCAAAGCTATTTAAACTGAATCGTATTACTCCCTGATGGCATCTTGATGCTCAACTAAATTCTCGAACAGCTCAAACAGCCAGTTAGATTGAGTGTTGAACTCCTGATTGCCTGATTGACTATCACTATTATCGTATTTGCATTGTGGGTAAGGTGTACAAGATCCATAGCCAGACACATTTTGGGTAACAGTTTCTTTCGCGAGAGAGTTTTCCGAACTTTTTTTTTCATTGTCGGTACCGGCCTGCGTTGCTAACGAGAATAACAGTATGCCGGTAATTAACGGAAACTTGTGTTTGACGTTTTTCATTTGACTTGCTCCGATTGATTGATAATTTTTTTATTGTAGAGTATACGATGTTGCATTTTTATTCAGCAAAATATCTCATCTCACGCAGAAATAAGACGCACAACATCACAGGTTGTTCAACAAAATTCCATCTCATAAAAAAATAATAAAATGCTTATTAACAATTCAATAGAACTGGCATTTCACGCCGCGATAATAAAGATTTTATTTTTGTAACAACGCTTGATAATATCAAAAAATTCATTCCGCTATTAAGTAACTAGTTAACCCGTTCAGGACAATAATAAAGTATGGAAAATAGGACACCGATTATCAGTCATCATATTTTTGCAGGATTAACTTATTACCCCAATAAAGCTCTACTTAAAATTGATGACGAAACTCGGCGGGTTAGCGGGATCCCCAAAAGTCTTTTAGATGGCGTTTTAAAATATTACCCGGAATTAGTCTCGATGGAGCGACTGGCAGAGGAGCTTTGGCCAGACGAACCAGAGAAACGCACTAGCACCAATTTTTATACTCAGCTCAGGTTAGTCAGAAAACTCCTGGGTGATGATAAGCAGGAGGTAGACAGGGAAACGGGGGAAAAACGACCGAGAATTATCGATTTTATTTCAACAGGATTTATAGGGGTTACCTGCAAGGTTGAAACCCATTATCACGAATCGTCTCTGCCTTATCGAACACGCTCCTTAAGTGGGTGGACAAAAGCCGGGATAAGCGCCTCACTGTTGGCAATTGCCACCATCAGTTTTTCGTTTGCCTTTAAAGATACCGTTTATTACGCGCAAAACAAATCGCAGCTTTCTCAACTCAATGGTGAATTTCAGCGGGCGGCAACATCGCCTAATGGTCTAATAACGGTTTACAACTTTAAATATGAGAGCAGCACCAGCTGGCATTTAATTGCCACGAACAAGCAAACCAGTGCCACTAGCTGGTTGGTCACTGAGCAAAAGCCTGATACCCATAATACCGAGCCAAACTTTTCACCTTCTGGCAAACAGCTTGTTTGGGTACGTACTGATTATAAAACTCATTGTGAAATACTGGTTGCTGAATTTGAACCAGATACTCTGACCTTTGCACGTACCAGAAAGGTGCTCAATTGCGACCCACCGATGAACGCCAGAACACCGCAGTTTAAAAATGAAAACGAAATTTTAGTGGCGGTTAGCGACTTTCAATCACCGTTTCGCATCATTAAACTGAACCTTTGGACTGGCGAAAAAACGACAATCACTAAACCGGCAAATGAAAACAACAATGACTATAGCTTATTTTATAATTCGGACAACCAACAAATGGCTTACCTCCGTGAAGCTGATGGAACAGGTGCCGAACTTAGAATTTATGACTTTACTCATCAGACGGATTCACTACTGAAAAAATATCCATCCGCACTTTATTCAGTGGCTTGGATTAACAACCGTATTGTTGCACAGTCAGAAAAAGGTTATGAGGCAATATCAACCACAGCCTCAATAACACCAATACAATTTAACGAAGTAGAATCACTGCACTTTCCCTTTTCCGATGGCCCAAAAGCAGTTGGCTTTGTTAAGGGCACTTTGTTTAATCGAGATATCGTTATATATCATTTAAAAACGCCCTCAGAGTTTAGTCAATTATCAACTAAACATGCCGACTATGTGGTTGTCGGTGCCAAAAATAATGACACTCTCATTTTTTTCTCCCTTAAAGATGGCAAAAACTTAGTTTCTTATCAAAAAGGAAAAAGCACCAAAGTAATTGCCGATTTACAAAAAAATGGAGCCGATGATCTGGCAGTTTCACCAAACGGAAAAACTATCGCCTACAAATTAGAAAATACTCTTATCGTTCAAGATCTGGAAGGCAAAACACTATACTCAGAAATCACGGGAATTTCAGGATTCACCTTTAGCAGTGACAGTCAACAATTGCTAATATCAAAATCCTCTCCCAATGAAGAACCCACCATTGTCAGTTTGTCGTTGAATAATCAATTTCAACCAACCACTATCACCAAAGGCTTCCTGCCCAAAACCACCAACAACAAACTCTACTACATGCGCAAAAACCCGGCAGACGAAAAAGTCTGGCTTTACGAACATTCAGATGACGAACCAAAACCAATCATGGTCGCGCCCTTTTCCACCGACCGCATTTATTCCTATGCGTTCGATATCGTCAATAACAACCTTTATTATTTTGAGAATGATGCTTTAGTTAAAACAGATTTAACAACCCAAGAAAAAACAATCGTTACTCCGGTGGAGAATGCACGAGGCGTGTCCATCAACAACGCAGAAGATTTATTTCTCACCACTAAAAAGATGCCGGTGCAAAATAGTTTAATTTCCGTTGAGCTGGTGAAATAATCTTAAGTATTTCACAATCACGGTAGGTTGGGTTGACGAAGGAAACCCAACAGCGATCTCAAAATTTTATAGGAACCCCCCAATTTGAAAACCAGCATTAAAGAAAGACTTTCACTCATTGATATTTCGTTTTGACTTCAAGTTTTGTTGTTGGGTTTCCTCCGTCAACCCAACCTACTGCCCTGTCTAACGGTTACCCCGAGCGACAATGCCATCCACATTTTTTAAATTAAATCACATATCTCAAAAATATATCTCACAAAAAAATCAAAAAAATTTTATCTCATATTGCAACTTGTTCACTCTGGTTCGTAGTTGTAGCATTTAATCGCCACTCCAAACGGATGGCCTCGGTTGTGGCCGCAACGCTTACTCTAATTTATAATTAAGGAGAAAAATATGAAGAACTTACTTCGAGCCGTTGTTGTTTTGTACATAACTTTAAGCTCTGGTACACTTTTCGCGTTTGCTAATGGAGATGCTGATAACAATTTCGTTGTTGATTGTCCTTTTAGCATGTGCGGTTATCCCGGCAGCAATATGAATAATTACTACGAATATCAAGATCGTGCGGACCAATATGCGCGCGACAATAATTTAGGAGCGGGTACGCACACAATCGTTGTCGTAAATCAGGATCAAGATACGTATGCGGTTGTGCATGTCACAATGAACGATAGTAACCAAGTTACCTACTCACATACCGATGGGCCGAAGTCTGGTTATAACGGTGGACGCGGTGAAAGCAATGAATCTGATGAAAAATAAATCATTATTACTCGTGATTTTATCCCTTACCGCTATTTTAGCGGTATGGGGGTTTAGTCAAACAAGCGACAATTCGAATGTAAGCACTCGGAAAATTGAAAGTGAAGGACTACAGTTTGCTAAATCGGGAATTCAGGCAAACGTACAGACAAAAGAGCCAGAAAAGACTTTAAGTTCTGATAACATTGTTCCCATTCAAAATACGCAATCTGATAATGAACAAGAAACTCTTGTGGAAGGTGAAACTGGCTTTCTTGAAGATGGGAGACGCTATGTAGTCTCTCTAACAAGTAAAGGGAAATTATATAAATTTATCTTCGGAAAGAACCCTGTTAAAAATGCTAACTATTTAGGACGCAGAGTTAAATTTGCAGGGACAACATGGGAGGCGATGACCGATGAAGAGCTTCTTGTGGCAGCAGAAAGCGGTGATGCAATGGCCACGTTGTTTCTCACTCATAAAAAATTGAGAGCGGGCGCAGCTGACGCGCAAAAATGGTTAGAAGCGTCATTGATTGATGGAAGAACCAGTGTTTTAGAATATGCTCAAATGGCGTTGAGGGAAGAGGCGAGTGCAGAAAATCGAGAAGTCGATAAAGTTCTTTTTCATACTTATGCTTTGCTTATGAAAATGCGGGGAGATAGACGTTCCACACTTGAAGCATTTGGAAATGACCTGAATGCGGAAGAATTGTCTCAAGCACAAACTCAAGCCGAAGCGATGTACAACGAACTTTCCTCAAAACGCATGGACGTTTACGGCATTCCTTGGGAGTGTTGCGAAGGACAGTAATCCACGCTTTTCTCTATCGAAAACAAATCAGCGAGGTCACCCATTAGCCAGCCGGCGTTAATAGCACGAGTTGACTTTCACCGATAATACTATCTGCGTTGGAGACAGTAAAAAATTAAATTTTCCAGCTAAATCGGATCACCAACATTAGAATTCAAATCCACCGGAATACAAATTTCAACTTCAAAGCCCCCACTGGCAGATCGATTACACTCAATACTACCGCCTAACATTTGGGTCACCTGATTATACACAATATTCAACCCCAAACCGGTATGACCGCCACCTCGTTTCGTGGTAAAAAAAGGTTCAAACACTTTTTCCATCTGTTCTTCTGACATTCCTTTTCCATTATCTGAGTGAATAATTCTTATTTTACTTGGCTGATGAAGAGAGTCCTCCTTTTTAAATCGAATATTTTCTTCTTCAACGGTTACTAACTTGATTGAAATCACACCACCACCCAATTCACCAAAACCATGATAAATGGAATTGAGTGAAAGGTTCATTATTATTTGCTTAATGATTCCGGGATAGCTGAACACATTAATGTTTTCGGGATACTCCAGTTTGAGTTGTATCTTTTTTTCTTCCAATATTGAACTCAATGTACCAAGAGACTCAGTAATTAGTTGGCCTAAATTAAATTCATGGCAAACTTCCATAGACTGCGCCACATCGATACCTTTGAAGTTTTTAATCAACTCCCTGGTTTTTAGCAGCCCTTTCAAAATTAAGTTAATACTGGTATGTGCATCTTCCTCAAATTCCTGAAATTTCTTTTTGGTTAACTCCCCTCTTTTTTGCCTACGAAATAGCTCTTCAATTTCATGTTTAAAGTGAGTAGCAGTAGTAATGCAAATACCCAAAGGCGTATTGATTTCATGGGCAACACCTGCCACCAGACCGCCAAGAGAAGCCATTTTTTCCGATTCAACTAAATGTTTTTGTGCATCGATTAAACGTCGATGAGTTCTCGCATTTTCCAAAGCTGTCGCTGCATAAGATGCCAGCGTTTGTAAGATATCAACATGAATTGGTTGATAAGCATTCTTTTTCAAACTCTGTACGCTTATAATACCAACGACTTTGTTAACCAGCAGCATGGGAATATAAATAAAAGAGCCAGGCTTAGATGATCGACCACCACCTTCCAATATGACCGCGTTATCATCGTAGTTGTAGTATTCGTGGTTTTTAAGATACTTTTCACCGTCCACATCCAGATCATTAATAAACACTACCTTTTTGTTTTCGATACACCAAACAGGAAATTGCTCTCGATTGAGAGTGCTGCGAGTATAAGGTTTATATCGCTGCCCGTTTTCGATTGCCAGCTCGTAACGAATAAGCTTTTTTTCTGGTTCATAGACGCCAACACCAAAGATGGTTGCATCCATCAATTGATTGACATACTCGTGTACCGTTAATAAAACTTCTTCAAAGTCTAGTGTTGCGTTAATCTGTTTACCGATTTCGCTCAACACGCTGACATTATCGTAAGAATCCTGCAACGCCTGTTTTTGCTGGTTAAGTTCGGCTGTCCTTAGTTGAACCTGTTCTTCGAGATATTGTTTTCTTTTTTTAAGACGCTGTACTCTTTTTTTATAAATTAAATAAAAAATACTCAAAATGAATAAGGCGACAAGAAATTTAAGCCACACTGTTTGGTACCAGGCAGGAACCACTCGAATGGGTAACGCAAGTCGATTATCGCTCCAATCACCCAGACGATTCGAACCTTTGATATGCAGAACATATGTTCCAGGATCAAGATTGGTATAACTAGCCTGCCGATGTTCGGAATCTGCATCATTCCACGATGAATCATAGCCGTATAGTTGATAAGCGTATTGATTATTGGCTGGGCCTGAATAATCAAGGGTAGAAAATTCGATTGAGAAACTTTTTACTTCAGGCCCTAATACTAATTCATCCAATCCCGCTACCGGCTGCCTCATTCCATCAATGATTAGCTCACTGATCACCAGTGGCGGCTGATAAGACCAATCACGAAATAATTCTGGCTTTACCAATAACACACCTTTGCTTCCACCAAACATCAAAGTGCCACCCGATGTTTTGATAAAGGAATTATCCCAATTTCCGCCTATATCAATGTCATCGAAGCGGTCAAACGATCGAAACTGCCAACTAGTTAAATTTAGCATCCCTTCATCAGACCAAATACGGCCTTGTGGATCCTGAAGCATGTTGGCAAAAACCTGACCATCGGCAAGTTGTAAACGTCGATTAATGGATTCAAACTTTGCAGTATATTGCCCTTTTTGCTGACCTTTTTGACTATCCAGTTCGCCCGACAACAAATTTAGCCCCAATGCAGTATCAATCCACAAACGATTCTGATCATCCACCAGCAGCCCACTCACGCTGTCGTGATTAAGTGACTCCGTTCCCCCGGGTTGATGAGTAAATCGAATTAACTGTTTTTCGCCTGCCGGCAATGCATAAAGCCCCCAGTCAGTCCCCACCCATAAAGTTCCGTCGTTTTGCATCGCCAGACTTCTCACTCTTTTCTGAAATAATTCATCGGGCTTTTCGACTGCCGTAAATGTTTCAAACGTCAACTGGTCTGGCAGCGCTTTTTCGGAATTTGTTTTTTTTAAATTTGAATCGCTCGCGTTTGAATGGCTGATTTTTTCTTCGCTTAATGCATTGTTCAAATCTGAATCAACCAATTCTGAATCGTTCGAAATCAGCTTCTTAACATTTTCTGAGTTCGGCTTTATTCGATTAAGACCTTTACTGGTTCCAATCCAGAGATTGTTTTTGTCATCAACCAACATAGTGGTAATGTCATTACCTAAAGGTCCTTCACTCAGAAATTTTTCACCTCGAGCTTTTCGATCAAGGTGCTCTTCTCCCTGCCCGCCGGTACTGGCAACATAACGACGAAACGAACGCGTACCGGGCAAAAAACGGTGTAAGCCAGCTTTAACGGTTCCAACCCAAATCGTTCCATCATGAGTTTGCGCCAGAGATTTAATTGCAATATCTGCTAATCCACCTGGTTTTTCATACTCGGCTCTAAAACTATCAATGACGCCTTTTGCAGGATCAATAACATCAATTCCATTACTTCGAAACCCTACCCAGATATTGCCATTGGATAGCTCTAGCAGCGAAGAAACATCTGCACTACTTAAAGTTCTGGTTTTAGTGGGGTTATGACGTAAACTCCTGAATGCACTATTGTTCGGGTTATATCGATTTAAACCGCCACCCCAGGTGCCAATCCAGAGCAAGCCGGAAGCATCAACTTTTAGCACCGCAATATTATTTGAATTAAGGCTGCCAGGCATAGTCACGTCATGACTGAGCTGGCGTAAAATTGTACCGTCTGATGCATCAACAATACTGATCCCACCACCATAAGTTCCTAACCAGATTTCAGACTCTCTTGGCTGTGCAATCGAATAAATAATGTCATATCCCTGGTACTTCTGTTGTAACGAACTCGAATTCACTCGAACCAGTTTCCCCTCTTTTCCAATCCAGGCAGCCCCCTGTCCTTTGGTCCCTACCCAGACTTTCCCATCGCTTGCTTGAAATAGTTGAGTAATCGTGTTGTTGGTCAGAAAACCAGAACTATCAGAATCACCTAAATGTTGAATGAACGATTTTTCTTTGATATCAAACAGACTAATTCCATCTTCACTACCGACCCACAAAATGCCGTTTTGATCACGCATCAGAGAATGGATTATATTTCTCCGGTTGTCGCTAATTGAACTGTGAGCAATCTGCTTAAAATGCTGAAATTGATCAGAGTCAGGTGCCAGGTAATCAAGCCCGCTATTGGTTCCAACCCAAACACCACCATCCTGGTCACTCAGTAATGAATGGACCTTGTTATCAACCAAACTATAAGGATCATCAGAAGAATAACGATATCGCGTAAACTTTTCGTTTTTCGGATTATAAACCGATACGCCATCGGTGCTGGTGCCTACCCATAAACGACCATCTTGAGCAGGCGAAAGCGCAGTGATTAAGTCACCCGAGATAGAGTTAGGATCATCAATGGAATATTTAAACTGACGAAACCGATAGCCATCAAAACGCAGTAAACCATCCTGAGTACCTATCCACAAAAATCCGTCTTTATCTTGCTCGATTTCCATGACACTCCCCCAGGGAATGTCACTTTCATCTCCAACAGTTTCGAAATAAAGCTCGCCCAGTTCAAAAATATCCGCAGCAATGACAGGCTTAGAAAATACAAAGGCGAAAATGAACAAGATCAGGTGAGACAACAGCTTGAGCATACTTGGGTTCCACTCATCATTTTCGTGCAGATAAACTCTGATGCCCGGAATTGAGACAAAAGCCCTAATTTGGAATGATTAGTTTTTTTCCAAGTATCAGTTTATTCCTGTATTCAAAGCGCGATATTAACGTCACTATCATAAACCTCGCTATGGACATTAAAGTATAGATGAAGATTGAGATATCTTGACAACAAATAATATCACCACGACCAACGGCTTGATTTAGCGGCTAAAATCAATACAACCAATCCATTAATGATGTCCTGAATTGGCCATTCCCGAGATATCGGGCAACTTCGAAAATATCCGAAGTCCCCGAAAAAATTTCGCTTCAGGCAAAAGCTAGCCCGACAGTCAGGGCCAACTTTTCTATTTTTTATAAACCGCAAGGCGAAGGTAAAACCGGCGTTCCCGGTGAAACCGTATCTCGAAAATTCACTTTGTTTTTTCTTAACTCAGCCACTTTGCGGTCAACTTCCAGCGGCGATAAAATTTCGTCCGCGTTATGATAAACCCAATCGATATCTTCCTGGTATACACGTTTTTCCTTCGAGTCAATTGGACCTTCTGGCGTAAACCATTGATTAAAGTTTATTGACATTCGCTCCTCTGGATAAATCACATCACTATGTTCGGCGAACATTTTTCCATCAACATAGTAACGAACTTTATTATCGCCAACTTGCAAGACTAAAGTGTGCCAACCTTTAAGATCTTCAAAATGGGTATCGTTTTCATTCACTTTGGTCCAGGGCTCTAATTGAAATGTTTCCCATGAAGTCGCCCAAAGCGCGTGCTCGCCTTTGCCCCAACCACCATTAGGAAGATACTCAAAATCGAGTTCACTATAATCGAGATCCATTGGCGCTTTTAACGGACTGATCACATAAAATGTTTGGATCACTTCATCACCGTCAGGCCCATGAGTCGGCTTATTACGAAAGTAGACTCGGGCGGCAAAAGTTCCTTCTCTGTATTTTCTCGCGTGGCAAATTTGAGTGTGCAATGTATTTTCAGCGGTCCCGTCGGTATATGAAGTAATTCGAGCCATGCCATTAAGCGCTCCTTCACTAGCCTGTAAAAATGAAATCCCTTCCTCCGACCACGAAGCACCTTTCACACCCGGATGTCCCGTCTGTGTTCTGGCTTTCCAGCCATTTTGATAGAAAGCGTTGAGATCTTGATAATTAAAATCATCAAATAAAATTGCAGCTTTAGATTGATGTTCCGTTTTCTCAGTGGATCCTTTTTGAGAGTCTGTTTTTGCAAGCTCTGCTTTTTGCTGAGCCGAACAACTTACGCACATCGAGATCCCTGCCGTAGCCAATATCCATTGAACAGACTTTATTCGTTGTTTTATTAATTGATACATTTTCCTACCCATAAGTTGACAAATATTCAGATAATCGAAAATGATGACACACCTTGGCAAGCTCAAAACTTCGATTAATTGGATATCTCTAGAATGAAGTCACCACTTTGCAACAAAAATGACAACGCTGTCAAATCTTTATCAAAATACGATATAAGCTAACCGGAAATCGGCATCAGTTATTTTTGAGAGAAAAGCCTGTTCAGACTAAACAGGCTTGAATTAACTCGCTTTTTTACTGGTAAGCCATGAAATAAAATGTTTCAGTAAGATCAGGGTCTGTCGCACTAAATTAGCTCAACATTTTAACTTCGCGTTGTGGGAATGGAATTTCAATATTATTTTGCTTTAGCGCATCCCAGATGGCTTTGTTAATCGCAAAGCGCGCTGCGTTGATTTTATTGGAGTCTGCCCATACGCGAACCTCAAAGTCGACACTGCTATCACCGAACCCCGCGATTCCAACCTGCGGTTCCTTAGCGTCACTCGCGTCTTGATGATTCTTAATGGTCGTTTCCAATAACCGGGTCACCTGATCCAGATCCGAACCATAGGAGACACCGACGCTCAACTCCAGCAGTGAAACCGAGTGGCTGTTGTGGATAATTTCTCCAACGATATGTTTGTTAGGGATAGTAATTTCCACATCGTCCTCTGTCACAATAAGCGTATAAGCCAGCAAAATGTCTTTCACCTGACCACTCACCCCCTGTACCTTGATGGTATCGCCTACGACAAAATAGCGGGTCAAAATGATGTTTAAACCGGCGCCGTAATTTGACAATAATCCCTGAACCGCCAGGCCAGCCCCCAGAGAAATGGCACCAATGGCAGCAATCAATGGTGTAATGTTAATCCCCAGCTTATTCAGGCATATGACCGCCACCATGGTGACAATAACGATTTTTGCGATATTGGCCAGAAATCTGGAAAGCGTGATGTCCAGCCCCTTGGCCTCACATACTCTCTGAACAAATTTCGCGACTCGGCGAGCAATAAACAAACCGATAAACAGAATGAACAGAGCGCCGATGATTTGAAAACTGTAGTTAACAAAGAAGTTGATTACCGTGTCGTAAACAACCTGAAGTTGCTGGAATTCTTTTTTAAGTTCTTGTTCCATTGATGTTTCCTTGATTGCTGTTATTTAAATCTGCAGTGTTGAATTTTAAAAACCAATAGTATCAAGCTAGCAAGTTCAGTCAAAAATTGGAAGAATCACATTAAAAAATAGACAATCAAAGCAGAAGTTAAGAATCCAGGGTAAAACGCCCCTATTTTGGCTTGAATAACGATTTTGGATTGAATAAGGATATCGCAGCTTGACAGATTGCATCACCAGAGAAGATAATGAGAATCATTATCAACAACTATTGCTGGCCGCACGATGATAAATTATCGCGACGGAGCAGTAACTAAGTCCAAATGAGCTGGTTTGAGAAAATATGCTAATACCCGATGATACCACCAAGTTCAAAACCCTTGAGACCATTATCCGATATGGCAAACAACCGAATAGCCCCACGCTTCTATACCACTACCTCAGGCTTGGTGAGCAACAGGCAAAAACGAAATCAGAATTTGCCGAGCGACAAATGTACCTTGGTATGTTTAATACACTCATGAACACTATTTGCGATACTTGTGTCGCTTACCATTGGCGTAACCTTTGTCTCGATCATGTTTACAAACCACTATTCTTAATCGAACGCCTGATTAAAACCCAGGCTGATCAACGGCAAGTTAAGCAGCTGTACCGAGAGCTAAAAACACTGAGTCACTATTTTTTATAAACTCAAATGAAAACCTATATTTAACTTGAACTCAGGTTACTTAGTTCAAAATCGAAGCGATAGACAGATACCAGGATCTCATTATGAATAAGACACGAATTGAAAAAGACAGCATGGGCGAACTTGAGGTGCCGTTCAACGCACTTTACGGCGCTCAAACCCAGCGGGCTGTTAATAATTTTCCAATTAGCGGTCAACCGATGCCTGAGCCCTTTATTCATGCACTGCTCGCCATAAAAGCCTCGGCAGCCAGAGCGAATAGTCATTTAAATAGTATCGATAACTCAATGGCGGAAGCGATTGTTGATGTTTGTAGCGAGCTATTAGCGCGAGATGATTCATCGCCTGCTAATAGCCTGATGCAACACTTTCCGGTCGATGTTTTTCAAACCGGTTCTGGTACCAGTACCAATATGAATGCAAATGAAGTGATCGCTCACCTTGCCAGTATCAAGCTTGGTTCGTCGGTTAACGCTAACGACCATGTTAATTTTGGCCAAAGTAGTAACGACGTTATTCCAACGGCTTTGCACGTGAGCGCTGCAACGCAACTTCACAATAAACTACTACCTGCTCTGATTCACCTGGCAACGACCATCGAGAACAAAGCAGACACTCTGTCTCAATATTGTAAAACCGGCCGAACTCATCTAATGGATGCCATGCCGGTGAGAATGGATCAATCACTGCGAGGCTGGGCCGAGCAAATCCATTCGAATATCAGAAATCTGCAGTCGATACAGCCCGCAATCCAAACCCTGGCGCAAGGCGGCACGGCAGTGGGAACCGGCATTAATGCTCATCCCAAATTTGCACGCAGTTTCACCCAATTTCTCAGTGAGTTAATCGGTATCAAATTTTCTCCCGCCAGCAACCACTTTGCCTTAATTAGCTCTCAAGACACCGCCGTTGCCCTCTCAGGCCAGTTAAAAACCACCGCAGTGTCAATAATGAAAATATCCAATGATCTACGCTGGATGAATTCAGGCCCCCTCGCCGGACTTGGAGAAATATCACTGGAAGCGTTACAACCAGGTTCTTCCATCATGCCGGGAAAAGTTAACCCGGTGATCCCGGAAGCAACTGCGATGGTTGCCGCGCAAGTTATCGGCAATGATGCGGCAATAACCATCGGTGGACAGTCTGGTAACTTTGAACTCAATGTGATGCTGCCCATGGTTGCGTTTAACTTGCTCAACAGTATTGAGCTTTTAAGCAATAGTGTTCGCTTACTAGCCGATAAAGCGATTGCCACTTTTGAAGTGAATCAGGACAAACTGACTGAAGCGCTCGACCGCAATCCCATTCTGGTCACCGCTTTAAATCCGATTATTGGTTATTTGAAAGCTTCTCAAATTGCCAAACAGGCTTACCAGGAAAAACGCCCGGTCATTGATGTTGCGGCAGAAAACACTGACCTGTCACGAGAGGAATTAAAGCAGTTGCTTGATCCAGACAAGCTGACTCGCGGTGGTTTATAAGAAAGGAAATTATCACTCGCCAAGTTGACAGTGACTTTTGCATCAGTCTCGAACTATTTTGAGTTTATCTTCTTCTCGATAGGTCAAAATAAAAGTGACTTCACTCTGCTTTAAAAAGGCTATCGCGTCTTTCACCGGTAATAACATACCAAGTGTCGATAGCGTTCCAGCAACAATACAAAGCGGCGCAATAACTGTCACACTCGCCGCGTTGGACACAGGATAACCTGTCTTTGGATTAAAAATATGACAATACCTGCGACCATTCTGGATGAAAAATTTTTCATAATCTCCGCTGGTAGCCACCGCTCCATGTAATAGATTGATACGACAGCATGCCTTGTCACTATTATCGGGATGGCGAATGCCAATGGGCCAGCCTTGATTCGCAGAATAATCTGAATCCGCGAATGCGCTCCCGTTGCTCTCTTTTAAACTAATCGATGAACTTAATTTAGTTTCCTCAGTTAGCTCGGATCCAATGGCAACAATATCTCCCCCCAAATTGATCAACCCATTTGTAATCCCAGAGTTTAACGCGATATTCTTAACAGCATCAGCCGCGTATTCTTTCACAATGCCACCAAAATCAAGCTCCATGTCTTTAGGCACTGAAATCTCACCGTCATTCCAATTGATTTTGTTCCAACCAATTCGTTTCAAACAATTGTTGACCACTTTTTGTTCGGGAATTAGCTTTGACTTGAAATCCCAGATCGTGCGGAGCACGCCCGAGCTGATATCAAATAAGCCATCGCTAATTTGATAGGCTGTCTGCGCGTAGTTGAGTATTGCGGTAGTCTCAGAATCGACTTTAGTTGCATTAGAATGCTGATTAATTTTAGAGAGGACGCTATCTTCAAGATAGCGAGAGTATTTCTTTTCGAAGCGAAGCACTTCATTTCTACAGGCGTCAAAAACCTTGCGAACACTTTTTTCACTGTGATGAAAAAAACGCAGTTCGCAAGGGCCGCCCATCGCGTGAAAAGAGATTTGATAGCATTTCATCGTTTATAGTTTACACGCTTTTGGAAAACGAACTATCAATATATTTTTTAATCGGCGCAATAAATTCCATCGCCGGTAAAAACAATTTACCACTTAGTATCAAACCCAATAGTTAACCGGGTAAAGTCAACTAACCCAGGACTTTCTAACGCCACATTGTTAAACGAATAGTCAGCGTCCGAATCATAATTTTCGTATGAAATCGTATATGACCACGAACTAAATCTCTGGATAAAGGCAAGCTTAAGACTCAACGCACCATAGGGCGATAACCGAAAGTCTGACGAATAAAACTCAGGTTGATCATCGGGTTCATAGGGTTCGTAGAAGAATGTCTCTCCTTGAGAGTAATAACGAATCGCCGGAACCAGTTGCATATCGGTCCCAATATTTTGATGCCATTCAATATCAATCGTATCTGACTGCATTTTCCAGTCGTCACTATAGTAGCGATAATTAAAATGCAACGCGGCATCAGCAGCATCAAAAAAGCTTCGTAATTGAACGCTATACGCACTTTGTTCTTTAGTCGTCGGACGAGAATCACCTGTTTTGTAAGGATCAGTTAAAAAACCTTCCGACTCGGTAAAGCTGGTGCCGAACAAAATAATATTGTTTGGCGAAAGAATTTGCGACAAGCTGAGAGAATATGAACTGGTTTCTTTTTCGGCACTTAACACGCGATTAAATACTTCTGCGTCCGATGGTGACAAATCATCATCTGCCGTGGAGAAACCAATATTCAATGATGTATTTTTGGCATTAAAAGAAAAACCTAAATCGCCGGCCACGTAGCTCGACTCATAATCATTTTCTTTTGATACGCCACCTTCCAAAGCCCAGTTAAAAAGTTCACCATAATGGGTAAAACGAACACTGGTATCTTGCCGCTTTTCTGAAATACTGGCACCACTCATAATTAAGCCAACGCCGTTAGCGGTTCTTTCCGTGGCAACCGGTGATGCACCGGAAAGTGATTCTCCTAACCAGTTCACTTCCAATGAATTATCATCGCCAATTAAGGTTAATAACCTCATTTGGTGCACATCAATTTCATACCGAGACTTGACGCCGCCGGTTAGTTCAACATCATCGGCGATGTCGTCTTCAACATAACTGGAGTAACGATAACTAAATTCCGAATCAACGGGTGCGCCATTTCCGGAAGCAACAGCCGGCAGCATTAACGCACTGGCCATCAGGCAATTTTTTGGATTTATTTTTTTCATTTCACTAATGTCCTAATTACAACCACAACCGCCGCCGGCAGCTGAACTGCCTCCTGATGAAGCTTCTTTACTCCAATAAATATGCGACTCTAAACGACCTTCAAGAACATCATTGCTCCAGGCCATTTCAGGTCTGGCTAATTTGCCTCTTTCCCAAGGCTGAACAACCTGACATCCACTTAGAAACATTCCCAACAGCGAAATGCTTAATATCAATCTTACGCGGTGATACATCGTTATTTACTCACTCAATAAAATCTTGATAGCTTGATCCAATTTAGCCTTGTCAGACTTTTTATAACCCTGATGTCGCAGTCGAATCTTGCCTTTTTTGTCAATTAAAAAAGACGACGGCATGGTGGCAACCTGGTAAGCTGATGGCGTCTGTTTTTTATCATCGTAAAGATTGGTGAAACTCACTTTAAAACTTTTGAGAAACTCTTTTCCAAGACCTGCGTTGTCATCAAGATTAACAGTGATAACTTCAAATCCTTTGGCTTTGTTTGCCTGGTAAATTTCTTCCATAGCAGGAAATGATTTCCGGCAAGGTCCGCACCAGGAGGCCCAAAAATCGACATAAACGACCTTTCCGGCATAATCAGAAAGCGACACTTTCTTGCCTGAATAAATATCTGACAAGGTAAATGCCGGGGCCGGTTCATTTTTAGCCTGGGCAACAGAAATGGATGCTACTAATGCAAGTAGACCTAACAACTTAAACCACAACTTCATTGATTTTTTCTCCTGATAAAAAGCGCGAATTAAAATTTGTTTTACGTTAAACATTGGTAAAAATATTATTTAGCGTCGAAACATTGCCCCCATAAGGAACCGTTGTTCCAACCGCTTTGGCAACTGTCGCCCAAACTCTCTGAACATCGACGAGTTTACCTAGTCGCCAATGGTTGCGTTCACCCTGCTCACGTAAATCAAAGTAGCGACCTGTTCCGTTCCCATTTTTTAGTAAACCTGAAGCACCGCCGATCATGGTGATAGGTAAATCAACCATATGCTCTGGTGCTCCGTCGGCCATTTCGCTGGTGAAAATAACTAAGGTGTGATCGAGCAGAGAGTCTCCCGGTACATCGGGATCAGGGTAAAAAGCGAGCCGGTCAAGCAAATGGCGTACTTGTTTTACGTACCAGATCCGTGAACCTTTCCATTCTTCAGCACTGCCATAACGATGGGAGCAGTCGTGAGGATTACGAGTTGGGGAAACCGATTTAATGACCACTTGATCCGAAGAGCGGCCAATCTGGTAGGTTGCCACCCGAGAACTCCCGCAGCTTAACGCAGAAGCCAAAATGCTGGCGTGCGCCTGCGTTACCTCTTGTCGAAAATCGGGGGAAGTAATTGCCATTCCCTCTTCCGGCTTTGCACTGGCAGGACTACACCCTTCAATTGGAACACTATCTCTGAGTTCTTGCGCAACTTGTTCAACGGCATCAAGATGAGTGTTTAATTTATTTCGTTCACTAAGTCCTAATTTTGAGCGCAACTCTTTAATATCTTCTTTCACTGGATCGAAAACATGTGCTTTATTGGCAGGGCCTTCTCCTGAACCATCTGCACCGTAAATCTGTTCAAAAAGTTGGTAAGGGTTATCTTCTGGAAGCAACAAAGTATTATCTTTATAAGAAACATTCCATTGCACGCCAACCATCGAATGAGGGCCGGAATAAAGCCTTTTTAACGCAGGAGTGTTTCCGGGAATGGCATTACCAATGATATTATCGATTGACGTCATACTTGAATTGGAATCCCTTAAAATCGTTTTCCAACCATTGTGGCCGCCGGTGCCGCTTCCCAAAATAAAGCCACGCAAAAATAACGACTGCTTGTAATAGTCTCCCAAATGTTGCGACATTTCATTCATCAGGAATGATGTCGTGTCTACTTCATCGGTTTTTGGATACCACAAACCATCATCAAAACCAGCGAAGCTATCAACGCCAAAACCATCGGGCATCACCGCAAAAACAACTTTCAACTTAGGCGTTCCAGAAGCCATCGCCATGCGCATCATCCCTGTCATTGACAGAGGCGTCGCGATTGAAGTTGCTAACACACTATTTAAGAATTTTCTTCGAGTCATATTCATGACGTTTACTCTCTATTGTCTTTTATTACTCTCGAT
The DNA here is from genome assembly GCF_007004725.1 of Aliikangiella coralliicola. GTDB lineage: Bacteria > Pseudomonadota > Gammaproteobacteria > Enterobacterales > Kangiellaceae > Aliikangiella > Aliikangiella coralliicola. The sequence goes on from NZ_ML660165.1 coordinate 459,618, forward strand.
CCAGTCGATAAATTGAAACATTGTTCATCAACATTTCTTTGATCAGCGCTTTCATATCACCGGAATCTCTAAAGTTCTTCTGCACCTGTTCGAGTCCTTTTCTTGAGGTAACATCATCTTTGTGACCGGTAACAAATCGAAACATATTATCGGCGAAGCAGTCTCGAACCAGATTGCTGCTTCCCATAAACTGAGTTAGCTCGCGCGCGGTTTGGTAGTTCAATAGATCGGTTCCGCCGGAGTTGTCTCTCAGAGTACCGGCGGTAACAATATCAAGCATTTTGCTTGCATCGTTGTAGGCAGGTTCTTGCGTTCTGAATTTTCCTGTCTGGTCGAATGATTCGAGTGAACTTCCCGGCTCATTCATTAACTGATGACATTCCCAGCATTGCCCTTCACTGGCCGCCGGTCCTGTGATGACATTCCATCGTTCTCTTGTGGTGATGGGGTGAGTGGGTAACTCAATAGTCGCCGGGTCAACACCAGACGGAACGCCCATCTCGTGGCACAACATATTTTCTCGAATCATTTTGCCGCGCTTAACCAATGATGTCGCCGCGAAATCACTATTCAGAATTTGTGTGTATCCCTGGTGTAACAAACCACCTCGATTTTGATCACTTAACTCAGTTTTTTGTACTGTAGAACTCGCGACTCCATTGATACCATAGTGAGAAGCCAGCACGTTATTTAGAAAGGTGTAACCTGGGTTGAACAGTTCGTTAATATTTGCAGTGCCTTCCTTAAACAAATACTTAACTGACTCTTGTTGTTCTTGCTTCATCGCACCGATGACAGAGGCATTCAATCCTGGTTTTTCATGGGGCTCGCCATAGGTTTTGGTGTAGTAAGAAACGAACTTTCCAAGGTGTGCCGCAAAGCGATCATCATTCATCATGGTGTCGATCTCTGTGCCTATTTTTTCAGAGACGATGAAATCATTACTAGCAGCCTTGGCTAACATTGCGCTATCGGGTGCTGTTCCCCAAAGTTGAAAGGACAGCATTGATGCAACTTCATAGGAGTCGAGCTGATAAGCTTTTTCTTCTTCACTCCATGTACCTAACTCAACCAAATACAAGAAGTGAGGAGACAGCAACATTGCGTTAATCGCATCGGCAGCTCCGTGATTAGTATTGATTGTGCTATAGCGTGTTGTCTCGGCAGAAGTCAGCGGTCGCCTGAACACTTTTAAACCCAGCGCGACCAATTGCGCTTGCGTACAAGCATTGGCAGAGCAACCAACCGCAGTCAAATTAGTTCTCGCCGCGACTTTTTCTGCTAACGCGTGAAACTCCCGAACTCGATCAGCTAACAGCACGCCTCTTTCAGCTTGCGTCGGGTATTTAAAGTCATCTTCAAAAATCGCTTTAGGTAGTAGTTCATCTTCTAGCGCAACCTGGAAAATATCCTTAACCACGTTTTGGTATTCGTAAGGCGTTAATAGTCTCAAACCTCTCACGCCTCTTGCCAACGTCGGTGTTTCTCCTGGGTCAATGGTGAATCCCCACGCGTCTTCCCAGATATATTGTGAGATAATATCAAGGCAGTCTGTGTCGCAATCAACCACTTGCATCGACGCAACTTTGCTGGTGAATTCATCATAAGTTTTCGTCGACCATTTGGTTTTAACCTGGCTGGTAAACAGATCACCACCAATGCCGCCGCTTGAATTATGACAACCAGAACAAACTCGGTTAAAAGCAGATTCGCCTGGACTGGTTGCCGGGTAAGTCACCTCGCTGACATTAGTAAACGCAGACTCACCAATCGAATTTTTTGCGCTCACTTGATAGGAGTATGTTGTCCCTTCTGTGATTGACGAATCGGTATAGGTTGTCGTGTTTGCACCAACTGACGTTAGTCGACTCCAGGCTGCGTCGCCAATTCGTCTGTAAATCTCGAAACTATCTTCGTTGGTCGCATTGTCTTGCCAGGTCAAAATAATTGAGTTCGATTCAAAAACACCGGCTAACAATGTAGGCGCAGGTGGAATGACTTCATCTTTTTTAACTTCAACCAGGTTACTGGTAATTTTCGCCGCGTTACCAAAATTGTTATACGCCATCAGCTGATATTGATAGGTGTGATTTAGCGTAATACTGGTATCGGTGTAGCTAGTAACTTCTGCTTGTACCGTTGTCAGTTCTGAATAACTTCCCGAATCAATTGAACGATAGATTTTAAAACCCGCTTCGTTATCAGAATTATCCTGCCAGCTAATTGTGACGTTTTCTTTATCGGCAGAAACGACTGCATTGACCGAACTAACGTCTGCCGGAGCAACTCGGAATTCAATGACATTACTGGCAACCTTGGCAGCCTTGCCAACTGAATTATAAGCTTCAACCTGGTATTGATAGCGATGGGAGTTACTGATATTGCTATCACTGTATTGAACAACATTCGCGACTACTGTCGAAAGTAAATTGAAGCTACCATTATCGATAGAACGATAAATATTAAATCCTGTTTCATTACCTGAGCGATCAGTCCAGCTGAGTGAAATATTATCTTTATTCTGTGAAGCTTCCGCCTTCACTGATTTAACAGCTAACGGAATTTCGTTTTCGCCATCGCCTAATTCGTAACCCCACTTTTCATTCCATAAGTATTCCGCAAGTGTTTTGGTACAATCGGCATCACAGTCAGAAGTATTCATCGTTTTGACTTTGGTGTGGAATTCAGGGAAGGCTGCGTTAGCCCACTTTGCTTTGATTTGCATATCAAGCAAGTTCACTCCAACACCACTACCATCAGCCTTATGACAATCCATGCATTTGTTTTCAAATAAAACCTGAGTTGGATTCACTGCCGGATAAGTAATCGTAATTTCATTACTGCTTGCCGACTCACCAAGTGAGTTTTTGCTACTGACTTTGTAAGAGTAATTGTTACCGGCGGCAATCGCGGTATCGTTATATTGCGTCGTGTTGGCTCCCAGGGAAATCAACAATGACCAACTACCACTTCCTGTTTTTCGATACAACTCGAACGTATCTTCATTATCGGAGTTGTCGTTCCAGGAAAGCGAAACCAGGTTAATATTGAAAGCGCCGACTAAAGAAGAAGGCGGTGAAGGTGGCGTATTTTCTTGTTTCAACTCAACTAGATTACTTAATACTTTCGCTGCATCGCCAAAAGAATTATACGCCATAATTTGATACTGATAAGAGTGGTTCAATGCGACATTATCGTCAATGTAAGACTGACTATCAGCGGTCAAGTTTAGTAATTTTTCATAGTTACCGGAGTCAACTGATCGGTAAATTGTAAAACCATCTTCGTTATCAGACTGATCTTTCCAGGTGATTGTAATTGAGTCTTTATCCGCAGATGCGATGGCATTTACTTGCTCAACCGGTTGCGGAGCAACTCTAAATTCTATCGAGTTACTTTCCACCTGAGTTGATTCGCCGAAATCATTGAATGCTGTTAGCGCATATTGATATTTATGGTTATTTGAAATTTCAGAATCAACCAGCTCAACCGTGTTTTCAGATAAAGTCTTGTAGAGTTCATAAACGCCATCATCGATGGCCCGAAAAACTTTAAAACCAGTTTCATTGTTTGAACGATCAGTCCAACGAATTGTGATTTTATCTTTTGCTTGCGATGCAACGGCAGTGACATCATTAACACTCGCCGGTGGATCATTTTCGGCATCAATGGTGTACAGCCACTGATCTTTCCACACATATTCCGCAACAAGATTAAAACACTCGTCATCACAATTATCAGCTTGCATTGTCTTAACCTTGGTTAAAAACTCTGCATAGGTATTCGATGACCAACTCTGTTTCACTTGCGGATCCAGCAAGTCGACGGCGACACCGCTGCCACCAGTTTTATGACAACCGACACAAGTTGTCTCAAACAACGCAGCACCTGTTGCTTTTAAAGTGACTTGAACCACATTGCTGTGACGAGATTCGCCCGCAGCATTTTTCGCGGTCACGCGATAACTGTAGGTTGTTCCTTGCTCCACACTAGCATCAACATAGCTAGTTACATCAGCTTGGGTTGAATAAATAACAGACCAGTTATCGGTATTATTTCGCCGATATATTTCAAAACTTTCCTCATTGGCAGCGTTGTCATTCCAGTCCAGAGAAACGCGATTATTTTGCAGCATTCCGCTCAGCATCGAAGGCGCAGCCGGGGTCGTTAAATCTTCGCTTAACTCAACAGCATTACTTTTTACACCTTCGGCTTCACCAAAATCATTAAAGGCAACAACTTGATACTGATAGCGATGATTTAACTCAACATAGTTATCAACGTATGCCTGAGTATTTTGCGGCACAGTTTCTAACAAATCAAAAGTCCCATTATCAATTGAACGTGAAATTCTGAAGCCCGACTCTTCTCCGTTGCCAGGACTCCAACTCAACGAGATAGAATCCTTTGAACGAGAAGACTGCGCAACAACCGCACTTACCGACTCAGGTGGTTGCTCGTTCTGCTCATTTAGCATTTTCTCGTAAAGGTAAACCAGGTAGGGGGTTATCAAATCAGCGCAATCGTTGTCGCATTCATCGGGACGACCATAAGGCATTGTTTTCAATGTTACTTCGTGCATGCTCGCGTAAGATTTAGCAATTTTAAATAGTGGGACCTGACCTTTACCATCGCCACCATGACAAGACTGGCAATTCATATCGTAGGATTCTTTCGACGCAACGATCTCCGGCGGTATTGGGTCAATCACAACTTCTTGATCGTCTTTTGAAGCGCCCATTTCTTCTTCGGAAGCAGAACAAGCAGCCAGAATGAGAAGTAACCCAAAAACCCCAAATAGCCTGCGACATACACTCGCGAATGAGTAACCAGATTCAACTATCAACTTAAATCTCCGAACTAAAGGAATACACACTTTAGCCATGGCCAAAATTATTTTGTGCGCAATTGTATCGGAAGCAGAAATCTCAAAATGCCAAATAATTGACATTTGATTATTTTTACGTCAAAAATGTGCGACACGTCATAAAATGAACAACAGCCTAATTAAATTAGTTGAAAGGCGATTACCTACTAGCGCCAAGTAACATTATTAATGCTAAGTCACTATTTATTAATGATTGTTTTGTATAGAAAAAATTGAAATTAATTTCATTAACGCCGAAAAAGAACGACTCAACACCCACTTGAAAAGTCTTAATTGGAATAACAGCTGCGCAAAATTCTCTAGCTAATGCTTAAAGGCAAAACAAAAAAACTACTCAAACAAGTAGTAATATTTTAGCAATCGAGTTATTATTCAAGTCTCCAGTGGGAGCTGTCATGCCATGGTCGAAATGGAAAAAGTCTCTATCAAACGAACATTAAAAGGTCGCGCAGTCTCGGAAAATACCCGCCATCGGTTTGAGACAACGACCAGCGAAGCAATCGATGATGGTTGGTGGCAACAAGAAGAATTGTCTGATTCCCTTCCAGTTAAAACGAGTCTAATTAAAGAACACAGCAAAACCATTATCTCCAATAATCAATCACCAGATGTTCCTTTTGAACAAAGCATCAACCCTTATCGCGGTTGCGAACACGGTTGTGTTTATTGCTATGCTCGACCAAGTCACGCTTTCTGGGATTTATCGCCGGGACTCGATTTTGAATCAAAAATTATTTACAAAGCCAATGCAATCGAATTGTTAGAAAAAAAATTTAATTCGCCGTCTTACCAGTGCAAACCCATTACGATCGGCGCGAATACCGATGCTTATCAGCCAGTTGAACGAAAGTTAAAAATTACTCGCCAAATTCTTCAGCTAATGCTCGATTATCAGCATCCTGTATCGATTATTACGAAGGGTCAATTGATTGGTCGCGACCTCGACTTACTAGCGAAGCTAGCCGATAAAAACCTGGTATCTGTTGCTGTGAGTGTAACCACACTGGAAAACTCACTAAAAAGAATTTTAGAACCGCGCACTGCAAGCCCAACTTCGCGCCTTGAAATCATACGTAAACTCAGTGAAAAAAATATTCCTGTGACGGCGCTTATCGCTCCGATTATTCCGGCTATTAACGATGGTGAAATTGAGAAAATGATACATCAAGTTAGCTTAAGTGGCGCGACAAGAGCAGCATACATTCTGCTGAGATTACCTTATGAGCTTAAGGCAATTTTTGGCGACTGGTTAGACACTCATTTTCCGCAACGAAAAGAAAAAGTACTCAATTATCTACGAGAAATGCGCGGTGGAAAGTTGAACGAGCAGCGGTTTGGTCGTCGAATGTCCGGCGATGGAATTTACGCTCAATTAATCAATCGGCGGTTTCATGTGGCCTGTCAAAAATTTGGGATTGAAGGGTTACATGGAAGAGAGGGAGATATTCAATCGTTAAACACTAGTTTGTTTCGTTCGGATCAGCCTAAGCAATTTGATTTGCTTTAACTTATATCTTCATTTAACGTCTGGCTCAGTAGTCTATTTATCACTTCTGCTTGCTAATTTTTCCAGATATTCACGCGCAACCTTTTCTGCTTCAGAACGTGCCCAAATACCATTTCGAAATTCTTTGGGATAGTATTCATTAGAGTCATCGATAGTATCGCCGTTTTCATCGTATACAGCCCACCACCATCTTCGCCTTTCCATTTCTTCAGCTCTTAGAGTAAGCCCATTCCATCGAGCAATACAGTCGTCATTTAAATCACCAAACCATCCAATTTCTTGCTCTGGATTCAAAACCAGACTCCCTTTTTGTTCAATTAACGATTAAAATTACACAAATTCTGTAAATCCAACCATTACTCCCTTTTTAACCTTACGTTCGCACTCTTGTCTGGAGTTTCTACAGATATACCTTTAATAGCATCTTCCATTATTTCTGGTAGTTTTTCGGAGGAATAGTTTGCAATAACCACTATCTGCCTTCCTTTGACTGTCTTAATGAAATAGCCTATTTTTGGTTTAGTTGCATCCAAGCGTTTAAAGGTCATCCAATCATAACTAGCGTATTCGCCTAGATCATGTTTTTTAAATTTTTCTGCTATTTGTCGTAGATATTCCTTATCAGAAAACTCCACTTCAATTTCTTCAAGGATACTTATATTCATTGCTAACTTTTTAGTTTTTGAATCTACAACCGACATGTTTGCAATAAGATTCATGTTTCCTTTTTTATATTTTTTTTTGGTTTCATCAAATGCTGCAGGATTCAACTTCTCTAACGAGTGAAACCCTTGAGGAATTGTATAATTAATGCCGCTAACATCATACTCTCTCGAATACGAACAACTTGAAAAGAAAAATAATAGTAAAAGTGCAAATAGTCTCATTTTGTATCCTAACTACTCTTTAGGTTGTAGGGCCTCCTCTGTCGAATCCAATTTCACCCTTTTATTAACTGCTCAACCTTGCTCTATCTTCTAATATAAACTTACGCAATTCTCTTTCACTGCGCATAACATAAAGAACAAATACAAGCTTCTCCTCAACGCGGTAGAATATTCTGCAAGGACCAATGATCAGTTCGCGGTAGCGAGTATCGTACAACTCAGGCGGGCGGCGTCCACTTTCAGGGAATTCTCTCAGGCGCTTAACTGAATTAATAATTTCTTTAACGAGATTCTTTGCTGCACTTGGTTTATCTAATGCGATATATTCGGCAATCTCGTTCAAATCATTTAAAGCTGGCTCGGTCCAATTTATTTGAGCCATTTAGTCAATTTCTCTTCAGCTTCCGATTCAGAAAAGACTCGTCCTTCTAAAACAGCTCTTTCTCCTCTAGCGATGCCCTCTAGAATGTTCATTCTACTTTGCATTAGCTCAAAGTCTTCAAAATCAACAAGATAAGCTGAAGGTTTACCATGCTCAGTGATAAGAACTGGCTCTTTAGATTCATGAAGATCTGCAAGGATCTTCGTGGCTTGACGTTTAAGTGTTGTTACAAGTTCAGTTTTCATAAAAGTGATACTATTCTATCACTTTATCGATTGCAACCTTAATCTGAGCTAACAGTGCTGATGAAAACAGGTGTATCAGAGTTGATTGTTCACGCTTAATCATCCACAAAACTCACCCCCACCAAACATAGTTAAAAATCCCGAACTGCTCCCGAAACCCAAGACTAACATAAAGTCCTTTTCCCTCAACAGATGCCTGCAAAGTCACGTAACATCCATTCATACCAATACACATATCAACAACTTGATTCATTAGCTTACGCGCAATTCCTTTTCCCCGGCAATCAGGCAACACACCAACCTGATGAACACCAATAACGCTATTGGTATCGAACAACATGGCAGTTGCAACTGGCCGCTTATCAACAAAAGCAAGCAATAGCTTTACTTCTGGGTTGGCTGCAGCTCGGTGAATACTAGAAGTATCAATTTCATAATCGAAAGATTTGGCAGCTATGTTAGTCCATATCTCAATATCTTGGGCCGAGTCGATTTCTCTAACTATAAATTGCTCTTCCAAGTTCGACTCCACTGACTGATGCTTTTTCGCCAGGTGTTTTCTTGTGTGATACTCTTTCAAGTCCAAATACATCGCGGTTTGTTCAAATAAAAGTTCAAAGCCGCTGCATGTCAAAATTTGTTTAATGTCGGTAAAAACCTCATCAGACTCCTCCCACAACGGAATCACCATCGGCTTTTTTAACTGGCTTAAATTTTCTTCTATCAATAAATCACTTGCACTGCTCTCCCCCCAATCAAGCCAACACCGATGGGGCCATTCTGTAGAAGCGCGCCAATTTCCGATAGTAAGCGGGCGACTGCCCATCAAACGCCACAATTGGGTAAGGTTGCTGATATTCGCTTTGTTCAGGTGACGTAATTCATCACACTCGTTAATTACACTTCTCTTAGTCATCATTCAAATCCATAAAGTAATTCTTGGTTAATTGTCATTCCCTGTTAATCAGCACTATGCCAATAATTAATGAGAGTACTCCCACTAGCTTAGCGCCATTAAGCGGTTTAGTCGGGAGGTCAAACCAACCATAATGTCCTGCAATCACTGCGACGATTATTTGTCCGGTTAAGGCATAAGACATCATGACACCGATTCCCATGCGCGGAATAAGATAGTAAAACATTGAAATACCAAAGGCGCTTAACAAACCACCGGAAAACCACAAATAAGAAGGAACCGCTCTTACCGCCTCAAGTGAAGGATACTTTTTGGTAAACACTATTACAGCCAACAAAGTAAACAATAAGCTGCTAACAAAAGCGACGCTAGTTCCTAATAATGGGTTTCTTAATAACACGCCAAGCTGTGCGTTCATGCTCGCTTGCGTTGCTATGGCTGCGCCCGCCATAAATGCGAGCAATGACAGGTAGCTCATACTTAGACCGTTAAAATCATTTCTTTACAGGTTACCTGCCAAAAAAACCAAAGGCATTTACATAGGTTGATAATTTACTTTTTTTTGCGAATTCGACTAAGCTGGGTTGGTGTAATGCCCAGATGTGAAGCAATATGATATTGAGGAATTCGTGAGCTAATGGCGGAATGTTCCAGGAGAAATCGCTCATATCGTTGGCTAGCATCTTCTTGAACAATTTCGACCTCACGCGCATCTTTGGCTAGCAACCAGTTCTTTTCCAGATAGTTGATATGAAATAGTTTTAGATCATCCTGTTCCAACAGCAGTTTTCGAAATCCTTTGAAGTTGATAGTAATAATTACGCTCGGTTCTAACGATTCGATGGTGTATTGTGACGGAGAAGAAGTTAATAAAGCTGTCATCGAGCCAGGGAATGTTCGCTCATCGAAAAAGATTTTATTATACTCATGACCTTTATCGTCAACCACGAAAAGCCGAAACAACCCCGAGTAAACAAAGGAAAATGATTGGGGTAATTCGCCAACACGATAAAGAATGGCATCTTTTTCAATTTCGCTAAATTGGCAAATATTCTTCATTCCCTGCCAAGTCTCATCTGAAATAGGAAAATACGAATCCATCACTTTTTTCAGTTCAGCAAAAGCTAATTTTTCTACATTAAAGTTAGTATTCAAATTGTGGCCTTATCGTTTAATCTTTCCAACAGGGTAAATTCTTAAAATTAATTCTCTAAGTTGAATTTTAGGCGGAATAACTCAACAATTGAGTTATTGTAGATCAACGAGCGGCAGACTCTCCACTTTTCTTTGTTGTTAGATTGTTGTTACATCGTTGTTACTTAGTCGTTACCTTGGTTTCTGTAAACTTGATTTATGGTGGCGCATTAAACGGTTTCAATGAAGGGCTTTCAACCTCTCCCCAACCCTCTCCTTATCTAAGGAGAGGGAGTAGGATTAAACTCGGAATTTGAACTTTACCTGTAACAAGGTCTATTCTAGGGGTAGCTATTATTTTCAGTGAATCTGCAGTTAGGCAACAGGAAAAATCATGGTGGTATTACTAGTCGAAGATGATCACTCGCTCGCCGAACTTGTGATTGAGTACCTGGAAGACGAAAGTTTTGAGTGTGATCACGCCTTCAACGGTAACCACGCCATTGAATTAATCTTGAATAACACTTACGACGTTATTATTCTCGATATAAATCTTCCAGGAGCCAACGGTCTCGAAGTTTGTGAAACGATGCGCAAAGCGGGCCTTAACACCCCCTGCATAATGCTCACCGCGAGAAATACCCTTGATGATAAAGTTACCGGACTTAATCTTGGCGCCGATGATTACCTGGTTAAACCTTTTGCAATGGCAGAACTTGTGGCTAGAATAAATGCGCTCACTAAACGAAACAGGCACAGTGACAGTTTGAAAATAGCCGATCTAGAAATCTATCTACCAGAGCATTACGCCAAACGCGGCGAACATAAAATTCAACCGAGTCCTGATGAGTGGAAAGTACTGACTTATCTTGCGAGCAAAAGTCCTCAAGTGGTTAGCCGAACCGAACTGGAAAATATTCTCTGGCCTGCCGGTGCACCGTCGACTGATGCACTGAAAATGGTTATTTACCGTCTGAGAAAAATGGTTGACCCGAAACCTCTCACACCACTCATCCAGACGATTCGGGGCGTTGGAGTTGCGCTAAAAGAGTAGGCCTATTGTTAAAACAGTCATCAATAATATGATCGGAAAAACCAAATTTTAAAAGCAACTATTTAAAGCCAAACCATTGAATACTGAACAATCGAAAAACAAACATACAACACAAGCTCACGCTACTCAATTAACTGGTGGCGAGACACTAAGAAGTTACCTGCGGAATTATCTCATTATCCTCGGATTACTATTTACCGCGATATTTGGTATTGGAATATCCACAACTTACCAGTGGGGGCTTCACGACACTTCTGAATTTTATTTAATTCATGATGCAGAAACCGTCGAATATATACTCAACCAGGGAGAATCACTACCGGAGAATGATTCGTTCCGACAAAACTACCTGGGGTTGGAGAATCTGCCCGAAATTTATCATGATAAGGTCAAAATTAATCAACAAACTCCCTTGATTACCTACTTCAAAAGGGAGCAGCAATTTGACTATGTTATCGCCTACCCGCTAGCTACTGATCGCGTTGAGCTACAAAATAAAATGCTGTTTGTGGTGCATTCATTTGACAATGATGAGTCAGCAGACATTCCCGGTCTGACTATTTCTCAACTAGTTTTAATTTCTAGCCTGGTCGCCATTGTTTTTGCTTTCCTGACCGCTTCGTTGATATACAAGACGGTGACACGTGCAGTAAAATCATTATTAACTTTGAGTCAGCTAACTGAAGATAATCAAGTTCAGAATCCGACTTTGGCCCCTTGTCACAAGGAATTAAGATTTTCCGAGCTTCAGGACATTGGCGACAAGCTACAAGATTCTATTGCCAACATCCAGGCATTTACAGAGCGGGAAAAGTCTTTTATTCGCAGTCTCAGTCATGAGCTGAGAACACCAATGGCAATAGTCAGCGCAGCGATAGATATTCTGGACAAAAAGTCCCTACCAGACGACATTCAGCCAAAACTCACCAAGATCCGACATGCCAACCAAAAAATGATCGCCCTTTCAGATACCTTACTTCGTCTCTGGCAAAATGAGAATCAATCAGTCTCTTCACAGCCAATCGCACTCCATCAATTGGTGACGGAAGCCATTGAAAACAATCAATATTTAAAAGTGAATGGTGAGGTTGAAATTGTTAATCGGATATCACCGGAACAAATTGCAACGGTCAATCGACAAGCTTTTGATGTCATCATTAATAATCTTGTTAAAAATGCGATGCAATATACGACACAGGGAAAAATTGAAATCGATGCGCGAGATAATTATTTCGAAATAAGCAACAACTATTTACCGAATAATAGCGAATGCGATCACACGACAAGCAATAATAAAAGTGGGCAAAACAAGAAAGATCGTTCAGACTATGGTTTTGGATTAGGACTGTATATTGTTGAAAAGATAGCTGGTCAACAAAGCTGGAAATTTGAGCATCAGCAATTAAAAGACAAGTTTACCGCCAGGCTGTCATTCTGATGGGCAAGTGTAGCAATAGCGACAGGCCTGATTTGTTCGATCAAGGTTTGGTCGATCAAGGTTTGACCAATAAAATTTCGACCAACCTTCGGGCTCGAATAACTCAAGGCCGACGAACTCACGAGACTGGCTTTAAAGTAAACTATGAATCAAATTCTCAACATCACAACGAAAGATAACCATAGTGTCTCCCGGTTAATCGAAAAACGCACTGAAGCCCACCGACATTTATTAAAAAATAAGTTACCGGAACTGGTAGAGTTAGAAAGAATTTTACTCCAGGCCAAAGATATCGTTACTGTCAGAATTAACGATTACGTTGAACACGAAGATTTAAAACTCCCAATCTATACGATAGAACTCGGCAATTTCCAACCAGCACAGCCAAGGCTACTTATTGTCGGCGGAGTGCATGGTATTGAACGTATTGGTAGTCGAGTTGTCATTGCACTACTCAGTACCTGGATACAACGCATGGGTTGGGAAAAAAGCCTGCAGCACTGCTTAGAGAATATGTCGATTACTTTTGTACCAATCGTCAATCCGAAAGGGATGCTTCAAAACACTCGCTCCAACGGAAATCATGTGGATCTTATGCGCAATGCGCCAATAGATGCCGAAGGAAAAGTCCCATTTTTGATCGGCGGGCAAAGAATTAGTAAACATATTTCCTGGTTTCGTGGCAGTGAAGGCTCACTGGAAAAAGAGAATCAAATCTTAGAAGAAGTTGTCAATCGACTGTGCCAGGATTCTCCGCTAGTTATTTCTCTCGATTGTCACTCCGGCTTTGGTTTTCGTGATCGCGTCTGGTTTCCTTACGCTTATCGTCGTCGGCCAATGAAGGGAATTGCTCCAATCATGGCGCTAAAACTTTTGTGGGATAGCGGCTACCCAAATCACCAATACATTTTTGAACCACAGTCAAATCACTACCTGACCCATGGCGATTTTTGGGATTACTGTTATAAAAAATTTAGCCTGCCGCCAGATAACCACAACTTTATTCCACTAACTCTCGAAATGGGTTCCTGGAACTGGGTTAAGAAAAAACCATCGCAATTACTTTCGATGGAAGGACTATTTAATCCTATGGCGCATCATCGACAGCAAAGAACACTAAGGCGTCATCTGCCTCTGCTAGATTTTTTACGCCATGCAACTTTTAGTTATTCAAACTGGTTTCCAGAAAAAGATCAGTTTAATCAGTTAAGGCAAATGGCAAATAGTTTGTGGTACCGGGAGAATTAATGCGCTTTATTTTGTTAAGAGGTCTCGGTCGTGATCAGTTGCACTGGACACCACTGTTAAATGCTATGAAAAAAAATTTTCCCGGTGCAAGTATCGAAACCCCTGATCTACCTGGCGCAGGTATTCTATTTAAAGAAAATAGTCCGCTAAAAATCCAGCAATATATTCCATTTCTGGAAAAACAACTTGACGCTAATGACGAGCCTGCCACTCTAATAGGCTTATCGCTTGGTGGTATGATTGCATTAAAGTGGGCTGAAAAAAGTCCTGAAAAATTTAATCAGTTAATACTGATTAACTCAAGTAGCCGACTCAACTTTTTTTACCAAAGACTAAAAGTTTTCAATGCGATTCGTTATCCCGGCGTTATTGCGCTCAATAAGAAAACCAAAGAAACCGCCACCTATAAACTCACTTGTAATACCAGGCCTGTTGACGAAGAAACCATAGAACGCTGGACAAAAATTCAACAACAACATCCAGTAAAAGCTATCAACCAACTTCGTCAATTAATTGCTGCGCTTTGCTATTCATTGCCTCCTGAAAATCAACTCCCACCAGTTCATATTCTCTATTCAAAAGCAGATCGTCTGGTTAGTCCCCAGTGTAGTCGAAAGCTCGTTCAATATTATGGCGCGACATCGGATAGCCATGACTGGGGTGGCCACGACCTGTCAGAAGACGTGCCGGAATGGGTGGCTCAAAAACTAGCAGAACTGCTCAAAGCAAAAATAAAAACGAATGTTGATTAAATGAAATTCAACTATGTGAAATCGCGAGTCCTAATCAACCAGGACTCGCGTAAAGCAGACAACATATTATCTAGCGAAAGGTTACTGAGCCACCATGTAGCCATAACCAACCACCGGATACCTGCCGTTTTCAACGGTAGAACTTGAAACCTCAATATAAACAATCTTATCAATCATACCTGATGCGTCATAAACCGGTAACATCAGTTTTCTGTGGCCATTATTAATCTCTCCAGCGTCATAACAATAAGGTCCATAGTAAGCGTCATTTATTGCGGCATAGTTATGGCCATTGGTGCCTGAATCGTAAATATGAGAATTATAGTAACTCATGAGCGCCGGCCATTCGCTATGTTGATTTACCAACATTGTATGCGCGACAAAAGCGGAGTGAACCGAAAGGTTATTATAGCCTTCATAAAGGCCACTATAGTTACCCGGTGTCTGATTATTCGCGCCAACAGTGTAATTAAGCAAACCATAGGTAGGATTATCGTCCCAACGAAATGGAAGTGCCAATGGTGTGCTATGTAGCGGTTCGCCCAGACTAAAGTCATTACTTCCTACACTCGCGTCCTGCGATCCAAAAGCATTATAGTGACTGGCCAATTTGGTATAGTGCAAATAACCGGTCTTTGATGAAATATAAGCAGCGCTCCTTAAGTCAGTCATCTGCTGACCGCTGGATAAATCGGTAATAGAGATCAAACGAAAAGCGTTGTTATAATTATATTTCCACACTATTTTTTGCCCACCGACAGTAACGCTCAGAAAGTCATCAAAAAAAATGTAGCTTCCGCTTTTGGTCGTTAAGCTACCAGTAGTTGGTCGATAAATTTCACCAGGTGCACATGCCTGATATCTTGCATTATTCCAATTGACTAAACCGTTTGCAGGATTAACATTAACAGGATAGCTTCCGTTGCTACTGAGATACTTATAGTCTACTAACTGGTTTTGATAAGCTTTCCCTGCGGGGTTTCGCCATTTGGCATAATCAGTGCCGTACTTGCTTATCAGGTTGTTCTTTAAATTAGTATGCTCCAAGTTTTCAATAGGTCCCCCCTCGATATAACTCGGATTATATAGCCACCTTTGTCCCGTCGGTTCGGCGAGCGAACCAGTCGTGTTTGCATTAATGTCAATGGATTTGACTATCACACTACCAGGTCCGGTAAACTCATATTCACCAATAATCATATGGGTGCTGCCATTTTGGTCCTTAAAAGAGCCAGAATAAACCATATGATTTGATGGCATCGGATCAGCCACCACACTAGAGCCAAAAAGAAACAGATTTGTCAGCCCGATAGCTAAAGTCGTTGATATTTTTTTTACACTAACCTGAGGAAAGGATAGTGTCTCCTTAAAATTAATTTTCAGTCGTTTCATTGATATACTCTCTGTCATCAATTACCTATGTAAGAGAGCGAAAAATAAACTTTTTTTAGGTGCAATCGGTATTAAAATTAGGACTAAAAATATTAAAAATGGAGCCCCTTCTAAAAACTAGAGGAGATTTAGGCACTTGCAGAAGATGCAAAGCCAGGCAGGATCACTAAAATTGATAAACAACGCCTAACCGAATATTTCTTCCCTCCCACTGGTTATCATAATCAAGATCACCGCCAAATGGTTGGCTAAAAATTTCTGCATCTAACAGGTTGGTAGATTTTAAGTAAAACTTAGCGTTAGTGGATAATTCTGTTGACAGATATAAGTCGAGCTTATACCACTCATCAGCATTGTTGATGTTTCTAATTTCAACGGGAACACCTGTTTGGTAATCGGGCGGAACATCTCTTTTAGAAAAATAGGATAAGTTGATCCCAAAAGCAGTCTCATCCAACTGATAGCTGGCCGCAATTGATACCGAAAAATCACTTAAATAGACTAAATCAACTTCACCAGTATCAATGGCTTCCCCAAGAAACAAGTCTGAATCTACCCTGCCAATTTCTTCCGTAAAATCAAAAAGGTAGGTTAAATTCAAATTAAGACTCAATTGTTCGCTGGGTATAAATCTTGAGCTGAACTCAAGCCCAGATAACCTTCTTTTGTCAGCATTAATTGCATACTCATCATCAACAACGCGATCATCAGGATCATTCACGGGCCTCTCTGGATTCGGCGTAACACAGTCATCAAGAAAATCTTCTTCACCATTTTGGATCGTGCACACTAAGAGATCTTTTATAAAATCCTGGTAATCACTGATAAAGTAAGTCAGGTTGGCGTCGCCTCGGTCAAACTTGCGGCCTATTTGTAATTCGAATGTTGTCATGTGCTCAGGTTGCAAGTCAAAATTGAATGAGCGAACATCAAGATATTCGCGATAAGACGGAATGCGATAAGCTGTTCCGACCATAGCTTTACCGTACCAGTTTTCGAAATCACCAGTTAGCGCAACCCGGTAATTAAGCTCATTGTCAAAATCGGAAAGGACATCTTTTCTGACACCATAAGTCAAAATCAATTCGTCAGTGAGCTCCCAGATATCCTGGAAATAGAGACCAATATCACTTCGATGAACGCTATCCCTGGCCAAATTCAGTGTGCGCGTATTAGTAAGTAGATTATTCAAAGAGGCATTTTCGGTAAAATCAGCCTGATAGGACACGCCTAAATTGATTATGTGCTGTCCCTTTTGCCAGGATAAATTGGTTTCCAAACCATTTAACAGAATTTTAAAATCTTCTTCAGTTCTAAGCGTTGTGTTTCCCAAGTTATCAAACCGGAAGCTCTCTCTGATAAACCGGTAATCAGAGTAATAACCATGGATATCAATTTTTGTAGAGTCCATGATTTGTTTTCGGTACTTCAAAGAAAAGTAGTCAGGGTTTCTATTGCCAAATTGGTTAGAATTTTGATCTCGATAAGTCCAGGGATGTTGGTAGTTTTGCAGGTTAAGTATCGCGGTCCAGTTATCATCTTGATATTTCAAGAACAGTTGTTCATTGTTAGCCCGTTGATCGTGATCAAAGGTTGAGCCGTCTCTATTACGCGAAGGCTGCCACCCCTTAGTATCATAGTAATCAACAAAACCTGAAAAATTATTTTTTGCAGCATTCACTGATAGCCCGATAGTATTATCATTACCAATATAAGCCTGAACCTCATTGCTATCGCTACGTGTGATAACGCTGATCACACCAGCGAAGCCATTGGCCCCATATAACACAGAGCCGGGGCCGCTGATAATTTCGACGCGCTCAACATTTTGCAAGGGAATCTGTTCGTCGATTAGAAACTGTCCGTAATAAGGGTCACGAATAGGGACACCGTCAATCAATAGTAGAATTTTACTATTGTAACGGGATTGAACTCCTCGCATAAAAATAAGTGTATGTCCGTTTCTCGCCTCATCGAGCTGAACGCCGGGAACATTACCCAACAAATCTCTCAGCGTAAGATAGCCAAATTTTTCGATATCATTTCGAGTAAACACACGCACCACGCCTGGTGCCTTCTGGATTAACTGAGATTGCTTTGAAGAGACGATAACTCTCATCTCTAAAAGATCTTCTAAAGAGAGATCAAATAGTGCATTCTGGTTGTTGGAGTCATCTTCATAGTCCTCTCCATTTTCAACTGCTCCTGCCTCACCAAGCCCCAAAATTATCACTAAAGCCATAAAACAAATCAATCGACTATGATGCTGAAGCGAATGCAAGAAACCACTCCCATTAGGATATCTTTTTGAGATAGATTAATGGAAGTCTAGTCAAAAAAATGGCAACTGTCAGGTAAGTTGTTTTTCTGAACAAGCACAACAATGCCTAAATGAGCGAACGACTGAGTCATTGAAATATTGAGCCATATTATGCTGTTACTTCATCGATTAAGCGGTCAATTGATTAATTCAGGTCCGATAATTTGCAACAGAAGATAAAATGAGTGCCCTACTGCTGAAATATAACGAGAGTATGTCGTAACGACAGCTTCGGTATGTCGAAAAAATATTTTCTATTTTCCACAGAGCAGGTTATTATTCAGCCGTTTTTTGATGTAGACAAGAAGTAAAGAATGAACAAGTGAAGGACTACTGCTTTTAATTCTCGGATTTAAGTTCTTGATTTTGGGTTCCGAGTTTAAACTCACAAATTAAGGAATTACGTGATCGTGTTTTTATTACCCTTTGCTGGGTAAGTACCTTCCTTCTAAGTTATCTTTCTTAAACCTATCTAGTATTTTTTTAAATCTGATGGAATTATTTCTTGTGTCTATCGTCAGAATAATTGAAGCCAAACAGCGATAGAAAAGTTTATTAACAATTAACAAAATAAGCGAGATAAAAGTGGTTTGGACTGATTTATGGAGTAGTAGCAATTTTAAAGGGGCTTTATTATGGGTTTAAAAGTACGTAGCGAAGATTTTAAAGATA
This sequence comes from Aliikangiella coralliicola, assembly GCF_007004725.1. Classification (GTDB taxonomy): domain Bacteria; phylum Pseudomonadota; class Gammaproteobacteria; order Enterobacterales; family Kangiellaceae; genus Aliikangiella; species Aliikangiella coralliicola. Next base: position 478,453 of record NZ_ML660165.1, read on the forward strand.
AACATTTCCAGCGCTCATCGCGCTTTCAATTAATCAACAATAAGTGGTTCTTCAAGACACGTGAAGACGAAGCATTAGGACCATACAATTCGCTCGAAGAAGCAGAGTATGGTGTTCAGGTTTATATCAGCTTGATGCAACTGGATATTGCCAGTTAGCTTCACCACTGAATCATTAAGGCGCCAACAATACAGTTATCCACACTCGTTGGCGTTTTTATCAATATCACGAAAACCAAATTCCATTATTCGAATTGATTTTATTAGCTCAACTTCATATACAGGAAGATAATAAATATCTATTCTTTTAGTATCGATTCCTTTGGTTTCCATCCTGGTGCACGAAAAATGTAACCCGCAAACTCACCCAGAGAGTTTGCATTACGCAGATCTCGATACATTCGCATCCATTCGTAAAATTGAACGGTGATAGGATTTTTTGAGGTCATTGGTGTTGTTAAACCATAAGTAGGCAGTTTTTCTTCCTTAGCGAAAGTACCAAAAAGTCTATCCCAGATAATTAATATACCACCGTAATTAGTATCGATATATTCCTTGTCTGAACCGTGATGAACACGATGATGAGACGGCGTATTAAACAACCATTCGAGAGGTCCTAGCTTGCCGATCATTTCATTATGGATCCAGAATTGGTAAGCCTGAATAATAATTTCCGCAGCAAAAATAAACATGGGATGAAACCCAAGTAACAACAAGGGAATATGAAAAATCGCAGAAATTAACGGATCAAACAAGCTAAACCGAAATGCCGTCGCAGTATTCATCACATTCGAACTATGATGAACCGAATGCGCCGCCCAAAATAAACGAATTTTATGCAAGCAGAAATGTTCGACGTAGTATGTGAAATCAGCCATTAGTAATACTAGAAAGAAGCTCATCGCATTCACGGGCATCTTCCAGGGAATATAGTCGTATAGCGTAAAGTAACCGTAAACAGCCGTTGCAAATACAACAACCTCGCCAAAGTAAAAAGGTATTTGGGTAAAAATACTGGAAAGCGTTTCTAGAAAACGATCTCCGGTAAAACGCTTGGAAACCGCGTCATCTAAAAGTTCGATTAATAAGAAAAGCAAGGCGAAAACCAAAACCCAGTCATAAATATCTATGGATATGTATTCGAAATATTCAGTAATCGTTTTAATATTTGACTGACTGCTCAGATAATCAAAAAAATTGTCCACAAAGCTCACCATGATTTAAGTTTATTATCGGTTAATCGCTAGATAGGCGCGCTGAGAAAGCACCTGGAATTGCGCATTGACTTCATAAACTTCGAAGTCGACTTCATATTTTAATGCTAGCTCACCAGGATTTTGCCAGCTTTCAAGAACGGAATTGCGACTAACATAATTTCCCTGCGGGAGCGAAATGGATGCAAATCCGGTGGCATTCTCCCCCTCATCACCTACCTCAAACCCTAGCGTCAGTTCAACACTTTGCTGCTCTTCGTCATATTGAGAGTAGACCAGGTAGATGCTTCTTTTACCATTTTCAGCCGGAAACCAATCATGCAATTTCGTCGCATAAAGTTCTGCCCACAAACTCTCCATTTGCATCGGAATATCCCGATTCAGGTATAAGTTTTTTCGAATTCCTAAAACTTTTGTCGTTGATAAAAATCGAACATTTTCTGATGAAGCTTCATTAGTGTGAGTCGATACTCTGCCTGTTAGCTTGTCAGAAGAATTAACCTGCTCCGCTTCACTTTCAGAATACGAAAAACTCTCTGGTTCAGGCCAATACGCCCTGACCAACATGCCCATGAAAGCAAACATAAAAAGTACTAGAAGAATATAGGCAGTTCGCAATATCAAGTTATGCCGTGGTAATGTCATTATCGTCTCCACTCATAGCAACAATAGTCAAACCCTGTTTGCTTTTGCTCATCATCATTCCTCATCACCATTTAATACGCCATCAAGATTTCTATCTAGCGCCATTTGCCTTCCCATTCCTGGCACCTGACAAGTAAAGGTTAAACTATTACTTTCTTGAGAAATTAAAGCGCTTAACTCAGTTAAGGTCATGGACTCATCATCTTTTCGATCGGTTAAAAAGTTTTGATTTTCCGAATCAAATAAAAAACCTCTTCTTTCCCCGTCAATCACACCCTGAACGATTAAGTCGCATTCTGTTACAACGCCTCCAAGAATCTTTGAGGTAAAAGGCGTACTCGCGCGCGTTTGCAAAAGTTCAACTCGCTCCATCATCGCTAAAGTATAGTCGAATGTTAACGTCATTTGCTGACCGACGATCGGGGCTAAATCGGAATCAAACTCCATCATAAAGTCGACTAATCCTTGCCTCGTAGTATCATCCGGGATGCCCACTACTCCCTCATTGAAATCACAACCATGGGAACTCGATAATCCTTCAGGGCAAGGTGCCTCGCCATTATCAAACACGCCACCTTTTAAGAAATTAGCGAGCTGGTCGGTTGCACCATCGTGCAAAAAACCAAAACCTCTAACCTGAGCGCCTTGATGCTGTTTTGTATGAGAAGGAAGAAATCCTTCTCGGTCAGGCAAACCGAACATGCCAACCCTCGAATACAGGTTTCGCAGTTGCGGTACTTTGAAAATTTGAATTTCACCCCCATGAGCGACCTCTCCACGAGTACCATAAAATCCTTTGGCAGGATCTAAACCATGGCAGCCTTCACAGGTTACTCCATCTTGCTCAGGACCATTAAGGTCCGAGTCTACAGCTAAACCATCAGAGCGGCGTGTACCGATAAAAAAATCTCGACCGGTGACCGCCGAATTCGACAATGAATTATCCAAACCACGAATCGGATTTGGTGGCATTTGCACACTCAAAATAAAATCAGCAAACTTATCCATATCATTTTCTAAATTAATGACGGCTTCGGACTTGTTGTCCTCACTAACACTTGCTGGTAAATCAATATCCAGTCCCAACAGTCCTTCAAATGCGACAATAAAATTCTTGAATGATGTTCGTTCGTCTAACTGCTGCTCGATATCGTTTCCGAAATAACCGACGGAACGATCACCGCGCCAATGCATGTGACCATGAGTGCTCATTCCCCTGAGCGACTGGGAGAACATTGGCCCTTTCATCGAAGCGATAGTCAAAAGCTCACCATCACCATTTAAAATATCAAGTAGCTCGCAACTCGGCTCAGTAGGACCGACAAAGTCACACCCCAAAGAAGAAAATTTAGCTGTAGGAAATGGTTGTGGATTAACCTGATTGCTGGCATCTGGGTTGCCGAGATTCCAGGCGAGCTGGTCGCTGTCACCAAATACATGACAGCTGGCACATGAAGCTTCACCATTTGACGAAGACCGGTTCGCATCATAAAGCATAAAACGGCCGGCTTTCACCTGTGCCGGTTCGGGAGTCAACATTGCTATTCGTTGCAACTCGTTGCCATTTTGCGCGTTTAAAACAACCACAGAGTTATCAAAGCGTGTGTAAACCAGTAATTGATTTTTAGTTTCATTCAATTTTAATCCGACTGGTCCACCCGGCACATTAAAATGATCAGCACCGACAGTCACAGGATCAAATTCCTCACCACGTCCGTCCCAAAGTTGCTGATCTTTTAAATCCTGCGTTTGGTAAATCGCAACTTTATTCGAACCAAGTGAAGCGACATATAGCCTTTCCCCATCTTTAGTTATTGCTAACTGGGTCGGTGTTGCCACAGTGTGCTGTTTTATTGCTTCACTTTCTTTGAGAGTTGAATAATCAATATGTCGGTTCAGAGGTCTTGCGCTAACTTGACCACTTTGGGTTTCGATAATGGTGATTCTGGCTGGCGCAATATTTCCCTGAACAGTTGTTCCTCCTGTTATACCGGGACCTTCAAAACGGGTTGCATTATTAGAATTGGTATTAGTGACATAGAGCTCTCCACTTTTCGGATTGACTGTCATATTAAACAGCGTTGTTCCAACATTAGAATAAGCGCTGGTTTGTTGCAGGCTCTCTGAATTGATGGCAAAAACATCCAGATCCGGCAAAGTAAAACGAATACCATTACTAAAATTCCGCCCCATCGAATCTCGCCATTCACCGCTATCAGAATCGAATTTAACGATCATAGAAGTCCATGGTTGATACACGCCATCACTATTAACTCCAGGCGCAGCTCGTCCGCCAGGCAAGTCGCCATTTGCAAGTCCTGCAGGAGAACGAATACCATCCATCACTTTACAAGGCTGACTGCCAAGATCGTCGTCGGTAAAACCATAGCAGAGCACAGATTCATGCACCGCGCTGGTTTGGTTACCAGAATGAAATACCGCAGCATAAACCGTTGACTGGTCCGGGGTTACCGCCAGAGCTCTGGGCGTATCGCCAAACAATTCGATGATCTTTAAAGGAGTGCCGCCAACCGCCGCGCCAGGCTCATCGGCATCAAAAACCCAAATATCAGCCCGACCTATTCCTGGTTCATGCAATAACGGATCTCCTGCGCCTTCCACACCTGCCAAAGAAGAATGAGTCCTGTGTTGTCCTCGATGCGCGGTGGTGATAAAAGCGCGATTTTTCGCAAACACAATATCTCGAGGCTCATCACCGACTAATAGCGTACGAGCGACATAAGGGATAACCTGATCAATCCTCACAATACTGACAGAATCAGAAACATGGTTGGTAACCCAAACTTCTCGCTCGTCTTTTACCGAAACTGCAACCGGTTCAATACCAACTGGAACCGAGTGTTGCAACACTAATTGCTCCTGCTCGTTATAGGTAAATATATCCAGCGAGTGATTCGGCGTGTTGGTAACAAAAACCCTATGCCCATCTAAAGATTTTGCCACAGGCCTGACAGGACCAGACTCGAAAGTAACAAAGGTATTTTTTGCAGGTTCCACAATCACCGGAGTGGGTACAGTTGTGTTTTTTTGTGATGTCCGGCTACATGCAATCACTAGTAGACCACAAAACAATACTAAGACAATACGGCGCATATTGAATTCTCTTTTGGTTTATTTAGTGAAAAGATTATTGATTGAAATTTAAAAAAAGCTTTGCCTGATTTGATTCGGAATATGCGTCAGGCGTTGAGTCAAATAATCGGGACGCAAGAAATTGCCTGAAATCGACTAGTATATTTTCCATAGAAACTAGTTTTCCTCCTTGAGCAATTCTGGAATGCATCCCTCGCTGGACTCTTTCGCAAATCAACTTATCTTCCTCAAGGAAATCTTGAGTGAGTTGATCCTGGTTGACCTCACCTTTAGAGACAAAATAGTTAGATAGCCCTCCCTGGCTCACGACACTGCTCAATGGACCTTTTGGCAAAATTTGTAGCCAGTCAAAAGATCCGTAAGTAAGAATTCCGACAAAAGATGGTGGCAATGAAATAAGCAAGTAATGGTTGTAGACCTCTGGAGAATCTCCGGTTATCCATTTCATTAGTCGACTTCGGTCATCGCGAAGTTTTCCACCGCTCAAACTCGATTCGGAACTACCTGCTACATAATAAGTATCTTTACTCGGACTTTGTTTTTCTAAAGTCTCCTTATGAACTTTAAACAGATGATAACTTTCAATCGCATTTTCAAACGCTAGCTTCCAGTTTGCTTCCCAACTTTCAGAGTTGCCCTGGTAACAGTTGAGTAATTTTTGCGGTTCAAATACATCAACAAAATTTTGTAAACAACCAGTTCGGTTTATCAAAGGCTCAGGCTCATCACCAAGATTAATAAAGAGAAGGCCCATCCAACTGTCCAGATGAAATCTGGGCAAACAGTGTTTTTCTTTTTCAACATGAATATCCCCGGCAAAGGGAACACCTTTTAATTTGCCAGAATCGTCATAAGTCCACGCATGATAAGGACAAACAATATTCTTTTTAATATTGCCATATCCTTCATCGAGTAAGGGTGTCCCCCGATGGCGACAAATATTGGAAAGCGCTCTAAGTTGTCCGTCCTGGCCGCGAATCACAGCGATGGCTTCTCCGGCAATATCCAAGGCCAGATAATCCCCTTCGTTGGACAACTGTTGTTCGTGACAGACGAATATCCATTCTCGATGAAAAATATACTCCGCTTCAGCCTGATACACCGAAGGATCATGGTAGACAGCGAAAGGCAGCGCTACTGCGTCCTCAATTGGTGCTGATGCTAATTTCTGATATTCCTGAAAGAGCAAATGCTCATTTGTATTTTTTACCAATTGCCGACCCTCATCACTTAATGACCCTCAAGTTTCCATCACCGCATTTATGAGACACAAGTGTATCGTAACTCAATTTACTCTATGATACAATAATGTCTCATAAATATTTTAAACAAGTGAGAAGTTAATGAGCACGCAAGACGCTCGTTCCGTGCGCTCCAGGCAGGCATTGCTAGACGCAGGTATTGAATTGTTATTGCGAAATCCCGCAGCGACACTCAGTGAAATAGCTGCGCACGCTAATGTTGGTAGAGCGACTCTGTATCGGCAATTCGAGTCTAAAGAGCAACTTATTCAAGAGCTGGCGATAGAATCACTCGAGATGACAAGCGCGGTTATTGCGCCTGTCAAAAATCGTAAGCTCAGCGCTAAAGCAACGCTAGAAGAGATTTTTAAAGCAGTTATGCCATTAGCAGACAAGTATCACTTTTTACTATCCATCTGGAATATTGCCGAAAAAGACGACGAAGTTATCGCTATTTATAATCAACAATTAACAGAACTTGCGTCATTGATCGAACGTGGCAAAAAGGAAGGCACTATCAACAAAAACCTGGACACTAGCTGGATTGTTTGTGTGATTGATAGTTTGATTTATTCAGGGTGGTGGATGATGGGGAATACTGGTATGTCGGCGGCGAATGCCTCGGCCCATTCAATCGAGACGCTATTTGCCGGTATTAGTAAATAATACCGATTTCCCGGCGATTTTGCGAAAAAGCCAGGAAAATCAATAGACTTACCTTCCGTTGTTGGTGCTTGTGCCCGAGCTGGCTCCCCTTCTCACATAGTTTGTTACATTGTGATGTAGACCTCACGATCACCCTATTTTATATTCTACGCTGTCAGAAAAAATACAAAAACGACTTAGCTGCTAACAGGGCTTGTTTAGCTTTTGTAAACCGCAATTGCTGAGTGCATTTTTTGCCCAGCGAGTGATGCGGCATCCCGATAAAAGATGAGTAATGTGGTCTCTCTGCTTATCTCGCCTTTTAATCCGGTCGAGCGAAAATACGAACCGTCCCTGAACCAACAAAACTGTTTTTTCATAAATAAATTCAATTACTTAACTAGCGAAGAATAGGAAATGCCATGAAGATAATACCAACGGTCAAAAAATCACTGGGCATCGTTGTGCTCGGCTGGTTATCGATTAGCGCGATAGCCAAAAATGTTGATGTCGATATTCCCTACCAAAAGTATGTACTGGATAACGGCTTACGCGTCATTGTTCATGAAGATCGCAAAGCGCCGATTGTTGCTGTGAGTGTCTGGTACAACGTGGGTAGCAAAGACGAACCTAAGGGTCGCACCGGGTTTGCCCATCTTTTTGAACACCTCATGTTTAATGGCTCTGAAAACTACAACGATGAATATTTCAAACCTTTCCATCAAGTTGGTGCAACCGGCATGAATGGAACAACCTGGTTTGACCGCACCAATTATTTCCAGAACGTGCCAACACCAGCTTTAGAAATGGCTTTATGGATGGAGTCTGATCGAATGGGTCATTTATTAGGCGCTATTGACCAGGCAAAACTTGACGAGCAACGTGGCGTTGTCCAGAACGAAAAACGTCAGGGCGACAACCAGCCTTACGGTAAGTCAGAATATCGAATTCTGGAAGGGCTTTACCCTGCCGGCCATCCCTATCGCCACAGCACAATTGGTTCTATGGACGACTTAAATGCAGCCTCTCTCGACGACGTAAAAACCTGGTTTAAAGATTATTATGGCGCAGCCAATGCAGTCGTTGTTCTTGCTGGTGATATCAGTCCTGAAAAAGGCCGAGAATTAGTCAATAAATATTTTGGCGATATTCCAGCTGGACCTGAAGTTACCCGCATGAACGCCTGGATCCCGACTCGTCAACACAACACTCTCGAAGAAATGTACGAGAGAGTACCACAAGCTAGAATCATGAAAGTCTGGGCACTACCCGGCAGAAACGAAAAAGAAACTGCACTACTTAACCTGGCAGCAAGAATTCTTGGCAGCGGAAAAAATTCTCGTCTGTATCAAGAGTTGGTTTATAAAAATCAGCTAGCCAGTAACGTTAGCGTTGATGTTGAAGAGCACTTACTAACAAGTAAATTTACCGTTGATGTAACTTTGAAGCCTGGTGCTGATCGACAAAAAGCAGAAGCTATCATGAATCGCGTTTTAGCCGATTTTAAAAAGAAAGCCCCCTCAAAAGACGAGTTATTAAGAGCTCAAACTGGAATTAAAGCAGCCACAATTCGCGGCTTGGAACAAGTCGGCGGATTCAATGGTAAAGCCAGTATTCTGGCCAGAGGTGAGCTATATGCCAACGATCCAGGTTTCTTCAAAAAACGTCTTGGATGGATCGCAGATGCAACCACAAAAAGTATTCAAAAAGTTAGTAATAAATGGTTAGCTGACGGATTTTATCAACTAGCGGTACTTCCATACCCAGAATACAAAGTCGCCAAATCAACCGTTGATAGAAGCAAAGGTTTGCCACAAATTGGTGACCTGCCACAACTTAAGTTTCCTACTGTTCAACGTGCAAAATTAAAAAATGGTATTGAAGTTGTCTTAGCGGAAAGTAACGCGACGCCAGTTGTTAATGTCACTTTGCAATTTGATGCAGGATATGCAGCCGACTCCAGTGGCTTTAAACTGGGTACTGCGAGCTACACCATGTCAATGTTAGACGAAGGAACCGATGATAAGAATGCATTGGAAATTAGCGCAGAAGCGGAAAAATTAGGTGCCAATATTTATACCTCTTCTAACCTTGATATGTCGTCAGTAAACCTATCAGCACTAAAATCTAATTTAAAAGATTCAGTTGAACTATTTGCAGAAATCGTTCGCGAACCAGCCTTTAAACAAGGCGAAATTGATCGTTTACGCGGCCGCTGGATCGCTGGAATCAAACAGGAAAAAGTTCAGCCAGTTAACATCGCTCTGCGTAACCTGCCCCCTCTTATCTATGGTGACAAACACGCTTATGGTATCCCTTTAACGGGTTCAGGTACTGAAGAATCAATTCAATCTCTCACCAGAGAAGATTTACAAAAGTTCTACAAAACCTGGTTACGCCCTGACAACGCGAAACTGTTTGTTGTTGGCGATACAAAAATGGATGAAATTCTACCTATCTTGAACCGAGAATTAGGCAGCTGGAAGGCGCCAAAAGCGGCATTACCGACTAAAAACATATCGGATGTATTGGTTGCAGAAAAACGCGTTATCGTCATCGATAAGCCAGGCGCTCCGCAATCTTTAATTCTCGCCGGAGAACTTGCGCCAGCAACGGGTGTTGATAATAACATTGCAATTCAGGCGATGAACGACATCATCGGCGGGCAATTTACATCGCGTGTTAATATGAACCTTCGTGAAGATAAACACTGGGCATATGGCGCTTATACATTTATGTTTGATGCCAGAGGCCAACGTCCGTTTATGGTGTACGCACCAGTGCAAACAGACAAAACCGGCGCGTCAGTCAAAGAGCTTGTAAGAGAACTTAGTGAATTTAACGGCGATAAACCGGCGACTCAGGATGAAATGTTTAAGACCATTAAAAATAACGTTAACAGCTTGCCAGGCGCTTATGAAACAAGCGGCGCAGTTATGCAAAGTCTGCTTGCCAATGATCGTTTTAATCGCCCAGATGACTATGTCGCGAAGTTAACTGACAAATATAACAATCTTAAGTTGCCAGAAATTAAAGCTGCAGCAAAGCAAGTTATCAACCCAGATAAACTCACCTGGATGATAGTTGGCGATAAAAAGGAAATTGTTAAGCAGTTAAAAGATATGGAACTTGGAGAAATGATATTTATGGATGCAGATGGAAATGTTCTTAAATAGTCAATCTCAACTGTAAGTTCTTAGTAACTCAAACAAAAAAGGCGCGCTACTAAACGCGCCTTTTTTGTTGCATTTTTTCTCACATAGACGGATGGAGAAAACCAGTATTCAAATATATAAGCAATCAAATTGCCGGTTAAATAAATTTATCTTTATCGGTTTATACTCAAACTGACATGTTCGAATTCTAGTTGTTATGAAATCTGATAGTTATCGAGACAGCAGCTCATTAATCTATATCGAACATCTAATGATGACAGATTAATAGGCACCTGTTATCTTAAAGCAGACATTGAATACAGGCGCCTAATCAAATACTCTGGACACCTCTAATTTGTTTTGGCGTTATGTTTAAGGAATCCTCTGTGGGATGTTTCGTTTATTTAAAGAAAATCAATAGCTATCCTAAGAGCTCAGTCAGCGGGAAAGCGGGCCTTGATATTGCTTCCTATGTTGAAGTGAAAATGGGCGCATCTAATGGAGAGCTATTGAGTAGGTTGATTTATTTTCAGAGTAATGGTGTTTGCTTTAAAAGTGACAGAAGCTCTGATTTTAATGCCGTTGAGATTGATGATTTTGAAACCAATCTTTCCTTAGATGATTTTATAGGATTGACAAAAAACGAATTTGAAGCACTTTGGAATAATGTTGAGTATAAGAGCACATAACAAGCTATAGGAAGAACGACGAAAAAATATGTGCGCGCCAATTTGGTTTTTCTGGACTTCCGCAATTGGCCGTTTTGCGACTCTGTAAGAAAACCTCTGCTTTAACTGAGTTAGCTACAGGTCAAGTCTCAATCATCGAAGTCAGATAAACTTGTTTTATATTCTTACTTAATTTCCTTTTTTAAGCGACATAACTAAATTATTTGAGATGCCGGGGGGTTCATTTACGCCTGGTAAAAGAATCTCCAGTAGATGGGGACTGAATCAATGAAATTGGTACCAAAATAATTGACTCCCCCCATGGTTAAAAGCCTCTCGAAAAAGAGACTGTCGATTATTCCCTGTCCTTAGTAATCATTTCCATCAATCCAACTAGCGCTGCAAACAATACAGCACCAACCGGCCAGACGATCCATGTCACATCCCATCTCATAGTCCAGAAACTCCAACCTAGATAAATAGCGATTAACAGTGGCCAATAAAAACCAGCAAGTGCTTCGATTTTTTTGTTCTCTTCTTTATTACGAGGGTGATAGTCACCTTCTTTGATAAGAAGACTGTAGGCATTATATTCCGCTGACGCTGGGACGATAATATACAAACCGGTCGCTATCATAAAAAACATGACGCATAGCATCTTTAAAATTAAGTCACTAGTGCCTTCATTTATAGCTACATACATAAACGGCACTATGCTTAAAATAAACAGGCCAATGCTTATGGATAATTTTTTGTGATAGCTTGGCGTAATTTGTTGCAGCTTCTCTTTAAAGATGCTTCTTACCCCATATTCTAGTTCGAAATCGTCTTTTTCGATTGAGTATATCTCGTTCGAAAATTGACCCGTTCTAACAAAAAAGCTAACAGCCAACGCAACCATAACTAACATAGTAATAATTCCTGATACTGTGGCAGTCTTTGAATCAAGATTCATCTGTTCAGTTTGAGCCATTGAAAGCATAAAAAGCAGTGGGACTACTGAACATACGCATAAAAGAACACCTTTGACAGTGATACGACTTATTTGGTCTTTTATCTCCACATATCGGTTAGCCTGGTTCAAGTTAACGCTATTGACCTCAGGCTCGATTTCGCCGTCAATTGATTGAATGGTTTCAATATCGTCTTTTAACAGGTAGTCAGTTGTTACCCCAAAAATCTCCGCCATATTAATGATTTTATTTATATCAGGAATGCTATTGGCGCTTTCCCACTTGGAAACCGACTGTCTAGAAACCCCCATTTTCTCGGCAAGATCTTCCTGAGACCACCCAAATTGTTTTCTTAATTTGATAATTTTATCTGCAAGTATCATTTACTTAATTCCTCTGTCTGAAGTTGTACTCAGAATAGAAAAATGGGCAGTTGCACACTACCAAGTAGAAGCTGAATTTTGTCAACCAATGGTTGCAATTTAGATTATTTATGTAAAATGCACAATAAAAACCGCATTATTTCAAAGTGTTAGGGAAAATTTCACATAAGAGACCTCATCGGAGCGCGAAAATACCAGAGAGACAGATTGAGCTTACCCAGGCACCTAGTAAATAAAAACCAGACAGGCATCGATTGGTCAATTTCTGACATAGATACGAGACATTCACTGCTATCTAAGAGGCAGGTACCTGTTAGGTTTCGAGCCCTCCGTAGAATGGGCCCATCTTCAAGAAAGTGAATATTTGAAGCGATATATTTACTTTTCAAAATTACCAATAAGCCTATATAGTATGGACTACGAAGGGTGAAGGGATTGAAACTTCATTTTAAGTACTTAGCAAGACGCGGTTTTCGAAAATTTACACTGCGTTTCAATTTCCAAAACGCTGAGCGTTATTAGTATAAGGAGTCGGCAACTTTGAAATGGATTGGACCATTGTTTACAAATTCGGGAGGATGGTCTGCTTATGTCTCTTTCGAAAATGGATCTTGGTTTATCGATAAGGATAATCCCGTAAAAATTGGTGATGGAAGATCAGCCATGCTGTTATTGCCTATGATGGAAAAAGGGTATGGCAAGAACTATGAACATCAAATAAATATCCTCAAGACAGGACTTCGCGACACTGGCCTAAGTGAAGATATTGCTTGTTCGTTTCCATTTCACGTTCCGGTAGTATATTCGTTTGACCGAGCAATGATAAGATGGACTGAAATGGCTGCTGATTGGGTTCAGTATCTCCACCTTAATCAAGAACTAGCACAAAAATTATATGACCATTGCCAAGATAATAAATTCAGTCAAAAGACCAGGCACAAAGTTCTTAAAGTAGTTAATTCGTGGGCTAATGAAAATGAATTATCCTTATCCTGCTAAATCTAGTAACCTAACATTGAAGAATAATGCACGATTCGCGCGTCTCTATTGAGTGTTCTACGTAGAAAACTAACTATGTCAAATAATTTTCCAAACATACCTAATGTTAGATTTGTACTCTTTGAAAGAAAGGACTATCCAGAGTTTGTATCAAAGAATAAAAATATAGACGAAAGTGCAATGCCTATCATTGCGGTATCTAGCGATCAACATATATGGTGTAAAAGAAACGGTAAATGGTTTAGGCTCGAAGAGTGTGTAAGAGATGACGGATGGGAATTTGTTCAAATCCGCGCAGTAGACTCTCCACTGTCTTTTATAATGCCATTAGGTATAGAAGATATGTACAATCTAAAGTTTGGTGATGAGTTTAATTTTGAAGCATAGTTTTGCCAAAAGTAGAACAAGTGCTTGGTGATGCGACCTTCGTTTCACTCAGGGCACACAAGTAAGTGTTGCTGAACTTCCACAATTGGCCCGATTGAGACCAAACTACTAGTGTTCTGCAATGCCCGCTTTTGAGAGAAAGCAGTTCTTAATATCAAATCAAATCCAGACTTGATTCGAAACTCATAAGTTCAAATCTCAACTTTCTCAACTTACCCTTGAATTTCTCTCATCCTATCCCCACCTTAAATAACACCACAATAAAACTTGATCATCATCAATGAAACGCAATCAACTACTGATACTACTATCTCTTATCAGTGCATTTATGATGAGCTTTCAATATTATGCGCCGATTCAGTCGACTGTTCGGCAAATGATTTCGTTTGTAGTAAAAACGACAGCTGAAGATTCATTCACGAAGACGAGCAAAAACTCGGAGTTCGATTATTCAGCACTAGCCAAACTAAACAGCGATCACTTGAGTGGTGCTTCAAAACACAGCGCCAATAACACTCACACAATCACCCAATACTTAAACAATAGTTATCTGAGCATAACACCAATAACCTCTCCACAAAAATTACAAGATTACGCAGCCAAACTTCAAAAAATAATGCGCAACCAGCAAAACATCTATCACGCAATCAAAACTATTCATCTCGCCTTTATCTATCCTAAGCAACTCTTTTCTAAAGAACACAACGTCCTTTCTTTTTTTTGAGAAAGTTAATTTTCTCAGAACACATTATTCATTTGAACATCTCCAAATAGTAGTGTCCTAAACCAACCCGAGCAGCTTATTTGAATTAGCATTCAAATTTAGGTGCATGGTTTGGTAAATGCCCGTTTTCCAAAAGCACTATTTCGATGTCAACACAATTAATTGAAGAAAAGAGTTTGCTATGAAAAAGAAAACGATATATACACTTGCCATTATAACCAGTGCGATTTTAATTATTAGCTTTAGCATGCCTGTAGAAACGGCAATACGCCAATTAGGTAATATTCTGATATCTCTGCTCAACCCTGTCGAAAAAATTCCTGCGTCGCAAATCGAATTTTTAAGAGAAATACTCAACTTATATCTACCATGGCTAATTTTTGCAGGCGTCGTTTTTTTATTTTCCAAGTTGTTACGTCGCGCCAGAAAGAGAAAAGCAGGCATCGTCATTTTGGCGTCACTCATTCAAATGTTTCTACCCGATCCTTTTGTGGAAAGAACGATTAAAATGGAACATATACAAACCAGAAAATCAGAGGAGAAAGATGAGGGCGAGCAGGAGAAAAATAATTTATCTAAATAGATCGAACTTCAATTTTTAACCGCGTTTAACGGGGATAGGAATTGTAAATTTCATAGACAGAATATAACGACAAAGCAGCTACCAAAACTTCCACCATGGTTTTGTGCTCGACTTTTCCGTCTTGGAGATATTTTGCTTCAGCTCCAGAATGTTCCCTGCGAATTGCTCAATAGTCCCATGTTCATCAGAAGAATCGATGACATCGGTCTCATGATCCCAAAAGAAAACACACGGGTCTGACTCTTCCAGATCAATCACGTAATAATCGCCACACCCGGAAATACCGATACAAAAATAATTGCCTTCAGCTAACTTATCAATATTATTAATCTGCTCGTTGGCCTGTATAATTGCGGGTAAATTATCCAACAACTCAAAACTGGCTGTGTCTCCTGTATTTCTAAGAATATCAGGATAGTTTTCCATAAAAGTTAAATACGCCTCAGGTAAATCAGGTTCTAGCTCTAATAACTTCGCTCTTTCCATAACAGACATCACCTTCAATAGATAACTAAAGCAAGCAAAAGAATATCTTCAATAATCTTAGCAAAACTTTAGTTAACAAGCGTTGATCTCAATCACATTGGGTCTGACTATTTCCACGTATTCACATTATCTGCGTCGTGAAAATCATCTCTTTGAGGATTAACTACACAAAACCTGTGGCCCGTCGGCGCCTCCATAACGACCCACCGCTCTAACTTTTCAATCACCTTGGCGCCAACGCCTTCCAGCCGGCTAACTTCCGCCGGTATATTATCGGTTTCAATATCGATATGAACTCGACTTTCATGCGCTACTTTCTGAACCAAAATATGTGGTTGGTCTTTTGGCACTTTTAAGTGTGAATACTTGGAAGACCAGTCTTCATCTGAACGCACACATTCCAATCCCAGTGCTTGCTCCCAGAAAATATTAGCCTCTTCAATATCATCAACCTTGCTATCTAAAACCAATGCTGCTAATCGACTTTTATGCATACTGTCTCCTTAATTGATTGTCACCTTAACTGATCGTCACCTTGACTGATTAATGTTTGCTCTTGTATAACTAACTCACTTTAGCACGCGTTTTAAAACAACGATCCCAAAAAGAATTGACGAAACCAAAGTTAACTTTTCCCAAGATGTGATGCGATGAATGGTACGCAGGATAATTTCCCACTTGATTAAGAATGCTGTTGGACATACTTAAACGAAAGTTCGAATGTAAAAGTATCGTGAACATCATTCCCAGAACATGTAACACCAGGGCCACACCTAAACTGAGAGAAAATAAACTCATAAAAACGGGCGCACTCATTCCAATGAAAAGTGCTTCGACCGGATGAACGCTGTAGGCACTCCAGGGCGTTACTCTTACCGACCTGTGATGAACGCCATGTACTTTTAAAAAAGGTTTGGTGTGTAATAGACGGTGAACAAAATAGGAATAAGTTTCATAGAAAAGAACAAATATGATGATTTGGCTAATGAGACTTAAAAATGATGACGGCCAGACAAGATCAAATAATTCGCGAGTGATCAGACTACATGCTGCAAAAATGATGCAAGCGGTAATACCGAATTTAAATTCCATCTTTTTTTGTTCAGATTTCAACTCACGCTCATCAATATAACTTCCCCATTGATACTTGGTAACTAATTTGCCAATTCCAACATCTAAAATAAAAGCAGTCGACACGAATACAGCGATATTGACTGCAACAGACATTACTAAAGCAATTGACCAATCGGCTTCAATCCAGAATTGAAAAAGCCAATTAATCATGAAGTTTCGCTCCTTTAAAAATCTTATCGACCAGTTTTTTCTCTGCCCGAACAGCCATTCCTACCAAAGGCAAAGCATCCGTCTCATATTGAAGAACCGTTTCTCGATTGGCGGCATCATGTCCTGTTTTAAACATATCTTCAATATAAATAGCGCTACTCACATCACGGCTATTTGCTCGCTGAAGAAATGTAGACAAGCGAGCCCGCGTAGATTTCAAAACAACGATGGGTTGAATACACAAGGAAGAATATTGCCTGTCAGAAGCGTCTTTATATTCACCACCAATGATATCGTTGGTATCACCTATAACCCCTGAGGTCAAAAAGGCGACCACATTTAGCTTCTGCCAAGAAGCTAAATCGTCAGCAACGGCAATCGCAAACTTCGTTGAAAATTCCATGCTTCCCCTTTTCTCTCAACAAAAAATCAACTCAACTCCAACAGTGCAATAAGTTTATAAGGCTTCTGTTATATTTTCTTAATTTTATAGCTATCCGAATGATCTTCTATACTATACCCTAACTTTGTCAACTGCTCTCTCAATTGATCAGATAAGTGCCAATCTTTATTTTGACGTGCCTGGAAACGCGCCTCTGCTATTCGCTCAATTTCGACAGGAATACGCTCAGCCATCTGACTGAAACTTGCTAGTTGCAATCCAAATACCTGATCAAAATGCAGCAATGTCGCTTTTTTAGCAGCAGGAGATAACTGACTATTGAGCATTTCCCACATTAACGCAAGGGCTTGTGGGATATTAAGATCTTGATTGACAAGAGACTCAAACCGACTCATATAATGTTCGTCTGCAGTTCCCGTTTCACCAAAGGATACGAATAATTTCCTCAGGCGCTTTAACGCGTTCTCTGCGCCCTGCAGAGATTCCCAGGTAAAATTTAACCGACTTCGATAATGCGCCGAGAGTGTTAAGTATCGATAACTTAATGGGTCATAACCTTTTTTTACTAATTCAGATAAGGTTATCGACTTTCCTGACTTCGCCACTTTTTCGTTATCGATCTGCAAGAAATAGCCGTGCATCCAGATATTGGCCATTCGCGTTTTATTCTTTGCTTGTGACTGTGCAATTTCGTTGCTGTGATGGACTGGAATATGATCCTCTCCGCCAACATGGATATCGAACAGCTCACCCAGGTATTTTTCTGCCATTGCCGAGCACTCAATATGCCAGCCGGGAAATCCTTTTCCCCAAGGGCTTTCCCACTCCATCTGCCGCGCGGTCTTACCGCTGAATTTCCACAATGCAAAATCGGTTATATTGAGTTTATCTGCAATATCAATTCTAGCCCCCGCTTTAAGTCCTTTCACATCAAGCCGCGCCAAGTGACCATAATCTTCTAACTTCGAGGTATCAAAATAAATTCCATCATTGGTCTTATAGGAAAACCCCTTTTCCTCTATTACTTTAATAAATTCAATCTGCTCACTAATGTGCTCCGTCGCTCGGCATACAATCGTTGGTATCTGAATATTCAGCTGATGCATATCCTCGAAAAAATGCGCTTCATATTTTTTGGCAATTTCCCACGCCGATAAATTTTGAAGACGCGCACCTTTTTCCATTTTGTCTTCACCAGTATCGCCATCGGAAACTAAATGCCCAACATCAGTGATGTTCATAACATGTTTCACAGAATACCCATTGAACGACAGAACTCGCTTAAGCGTATCGACAAACAGATAGGTTCTCAGGTTACCGATATGCGCGTAGTCATAAACCGTCGGCCCACATGAATAAAGGCCAACCTCTGAAAGATTGACAGGGTCAAAAGACACAACCTCTCGACGATAGGTATCAAATAAATTAAGTTCCATCATATTCTCCCGTTTTTAACTTTTTAAAATATCTTCTGAGCTTTCACAAAAGCACCGATAGCTAAATCCAGGCATAAAAAAAGGCCACAGATTTAATCGGCGGCCTTTTGTTGAATATTGACTATTTACAATATCGTTCACACGAAAACATGCCGCAACTCATCGCGACAACAGCATGTGTTTTGAATAAATAGTTTAGTTTTTAGATAAATCATTTTTATCGTTTCCGTTTTCATGGTTTGAGAATATACCAATATCTACCAATAGTTCAAGCTTTAAAATAATATTGCTATCTCGACGAAATTTACACTGTGAATGTCCTCTTTTTACTACTTTTAGTCTCACAATTACTACCGATAAAAAGCTGAAAATCGCTATCTTGTTATCGATTGCCAAGGCAATCAAATGATGGCAGCCACCCAAAATAAACAACATCGTTAATCAGGTTGCCAATTGCCAGTAAGTGAAAATTTGTTAAGAGGAAGAATGAATGATTAAAAAAAAGTTGATGCGTAGTTTGCTCGCAGTGTGCGCAATAGGGTCAGCACAATTCAGTTGGGCTGAAGATCTAACTGGTAAATATTTTGTCAATGCGGCGGCTCACACAACAGAGCTCAACGGGCAAATCCATAACTACCTGTCGCTAGGCTATTACCACTTTACCTCGCCGACAGAACTAACTTATACCTACTATGCTTTCGTGCCTAGTAACAACCGTAATGGCCTTCAGACCAGTTACAAACATCCCAATATGACGATGGATTACAATACCCATTTAAGTGGTCAATGTAAGCCAAAGCAAGAAATATGGCATGGGCCTAAGGGAAATTTGAATATTCCATATATCTCCGATAAACGAGGTGATATTCGAATTCCACAGTATGATGAAAAAAGGGTTTACCCAGGCCAGTCTTATAACTATGACGGTAATAACCTAACGGTCACTATCGGTAACGTAAAATACTCATGGACCTTAAAAGACTCGTATAGAGGGCGATGGGGAATCGACGGAACAGTCACTAATGCGACCACTGGTGGAAAGCAAATTGGCGAACACTTCTATAAAAAGACAGTGGCCCACGGCTATCTTTCTGAAGATATTACTGCTGCCCCAACACTCAATTGGCAAAACCATTTAGTTCAGGGACATCAAGGTAACAGCGCTAGCGGTTACAGCGGTGCTAAGATTTCTAACCTTGACGATGACTATGCAACGGAATGGTTGAACTATACAGCCACTGAAGCCAAATTTCATCCGAGGGTGTTTCAAAATAGCGACAGCACTTTAGTACCGGCGCAACCGAATGTATTCGGCTATACCTACTTCCAACAAAATCAGGATTATTATATTCAGACCTCATATGTTCTGAATCATGAACCAAGCCTGCCAACATTGGTGTACGAAAATGAAGGCCACATCTACTGGGATCGAGTAAGAAATACAATACCTAGCACACTAAGAGATTGTTGGGACTGGGCCGACACCCAAGTTACTCAAGGACACGCGTCTATGTTATTAGGCGCTTGGGACGGTTCTAAAGTGACTAATTGGGTCCGCATTGAAGCAGCGCGTAGTGGAGATTATCCTTACCTGGCGATCAGTTATCTTGATGCTAATCCGTAACTGGAAATAATGATTCAAAATCAATAATTGATAAAAGCAAAACCCAAACGCCGGATAAATCTATCCGGCGTTAATTAAAGTATCATAAAAACCATTATTTCAACTTAACAACGTGCCTATTGGAGAACAACTCCCGCTAGCTCACCGGTATTTTCTCCCTTTGATATAACCAGTGTTCCATTAACCAGCTGAAAAACAACTCCCGTCGATAGTTGATTCCAATTCGAAAAATTGGCTTGTGGTAAAAAGTTTGCAAAATCGAGTACATTAATGTCTGCGTAGTAGCCAACTCGAATACGTCCCCGCTCCTTAATTCCGAATATGTCAGCGGTTTTTCCAGAGCTTCGGTGAATAAAAGTTTGAGGAGATATCAGTTTCTTTTTAACAACATATTCCTGATATTTTTTAGGAAAACTCGCGTACTTTCTAGGATGTCCGTCGGTTCCATCGGACGAAGAAACCACCCAGGGTTGAACCATAAAGTTATTTATATCCTCACTGGACATATTAAATGAAGCCACTCTGACATCTTCAACTTGAACCATTTTTATTGCAGTATCAACTGCTGAAAGATTTTCGTTTAAAGCAATTTCTTCCAAAGTTTTACCTAACCAACTTTCATTTTTTGATGCTGTCACTAACAGTGCTTTAGGACCGCCTCTCCGGCGAATATTTTCCTTAACTTCTAGTTTTATTTTCGACAACAAAGTCTTGTTGTTTAATCGCTCGGTAAATGCCTGTTTCGAGTCAGCCATTACCCAAGCAGGAATAACCGCACTGTGTAAAAAAGTACCGGATGCTTGCCAGGGATATTGGTCGGCGGTAATGACGATGCCCTCGCTTCTCGCTTTGTTAATCAACTGAATGGCTTGTTCACTTTGTCCCCAAACATCAACCCCCAGTGCTTTAATGTGAGCAATATGCGCCTTAATCTTGGCTTCTTTTGCAATCTGAATCACTTCCTTAACGGCATTTAAAAAGCCGATATTAAAAGTACTTTCGTCTCTAATATGAGAATCATAAACCCCACCATAGTTAGCCGCGACTTTCGCTAACGCGCTCACTTCATCAGTTTTCGAATAACTACCGGGAACATAATACAGACCGGTAGAAAAACCGAGCGCACCGTTTTCCATTGATGATGCAATCAGCGACTTCATTTGCTCTAACTGGGTTTCGTTGGGTGCAGCGTTGGAAATTCCCATGACCTTTTTTCTCACTGCGCCGTGGCCAACAAGTAGCCCGACGTTAGTACCAATACCTTGTGCTTGCATGCGTTTTTTTAATTGCAAGATATCCGGTGTTCCATCGCCATCATTACCGTTAATAACCGTGGTCACACCCTGTGTCAGATAGTTAAAGTTTTGCTTATGGTCGTTATCAAGTAGCTCCTGTAATGAATGGGTATGAGGATCAATAAACCCTGGTGTCACAACTTTGCCTTTAGCATCAATCGTCTTTAGGGCTTTAACGGAACTTCCTGCCTGACCGACAAAACAGATTTTCTTACCACACACCGCAACATCCTGTATTTCACCTGGCAAATCGTCTCCGCTGTAAACCAACCCGGATGTAATCAGTATGTCCGCCTGAATTATCGCTTTATCTTTAGCGCACGCGGTTAGTATGAGAGTGAAGGTTAAAACTAAAATTCGTAGAATCATTTTTTATTTTTCGGCTGATAAAATTTTTCTTTGGGCGTATCCAGCAATTTTTTCATAAACAACTGTGCGGCGTTTTTAGCAATGGAAATAATTTTCTTTCTATCGGTATTATCACCCATTTCATAAGTAATTGCCTGAACACCATAGGTATCGGCAATGTATTGCTTGAAAACTCCTTTTGACGGATTGTTACCGGGTTTGATTATCACCTTAAAATCAGGCATCTCCGCTTCCAGTTGATTAAGCCAATCCTCAACTAACATCGGTGGTTGAATTCCATAGTCGGTCGGCATGGTATAAAAAATATCTTTGCTGGTAGAATGAAAATCCATAGCAAAAACGATCTTTCCGCCATTAGCGACAATGTTCTGGAGTTTTTGGTGGACCAATTTCGTTTCTTGTTGTTTAAACTTATTCCAGTCTCGATTGAGATCAACACCTTTTGCGTTATGCCGCCAATTGCCGTGCTCAACGCCGTCAGGATTAAGATTAGGAACAATCAATACATTAAACCGCTTGCGAAATTTTTCGCCAACACTTTGGTCAAGTAAAAGTGTCTGTGTAAATGGAAATAGCGCAAGCGCACCGGTTATCTCCGGTGGATGCATTCTTCCGGTGATAACAACCCATTCATTCGACGGTGATAAGCTTTCTAACTGATAAATCGGCCTGTTTTCTGTCGAATTTCCCAATACCGACATTGTATAGTTTGAATTTTGACTAAGCTGTTTCAACCACGACTGATAATGTTGGTTAGTAATAATTTCCTGTCCCGCCACCCATATTGGTTTCTGATCAACTTTTAAGCTAAAGGTTAGTCGCTTATTCTTGAGTCGATGAGGAATAGCAGCCCACCTTAAGCCATCACGACTAATTTTTGGCAGATAACGATGTTTACCGTTAACGAATTCAATCGCAATACGAATTTTCCGTTCGTCTTTTGCCGAAACCTTAAAAGCGTACCATGGACTATCATTGATAGGATGATTCTCCGGTTTAATGGTAAGTAAGAAACTATTGTCACCACGCTGAGTACACTCACTTAATCTTGCGGCACTAAAGCTTGCATCAAAAACAACGTTAGAAAAGTCACAAGCTAAACTACCCGACGTGCAACCCAACAAAAGAAAAATTAAAAAGAATTTTTTAATAAACACGATATTTGTGTCTCTCTATGAATTGAAATAGTTATCAACAAAAAAAGGCTCTTACGAGCCTTAACGCGCGAAGCACTTCCTTGTGAGAGGTACAAACCTACAGACCAGACTCAAACAGAGCCGAACTAAAACTCTTTACTATAGGTTACGTAAAAATATCGACCACGATTAGAGTGTAAAGATCCGAAATAACCATGAGCCAATTCATCGGCTAGCGGTGGATCGTTATCTTCAATATTACGTACCCCCACTCTCACCCGGCTATCTTTCATAAAATTATCGCCTTGGAACCGGTAATCTGCATAAACATTAATTCGATTGAAACTATCAACAGGTAAGGTTATAACCTCTCCATCAACAGTTGCGGTGGTGCTAGTGTCAGTTACTTCGCTCACGTAATTAGAATTAATTCCAGCGCCCCATTGATCGTATTTCCAGTTCAATGAAATTCTGGCTCGCAACTCAGGACGACCATTTTGCTCAATTAAATCACCCGCACCGGCAACGGTTCGATCTGCTGGAACTGCCGGGTTGCCTGCTTCTTGTGCAGCGATCAACATCGCAGAAATCGGGTCGGCTTCCTGATCAAATTTTGTTAGCTTGGCAGCATTTAACGTCAAGCCCCATTCACCAAATGAAGTTTCCCAATCATAGGCAACACTGAAATCAATACCTTCAATATTTCTGATGCCGAGGTTTAGATAATCGTTATTAATTTGAATGACTTCATTCGTCGTTGCATCACGGACAACTGCTGGATTACTACTTCCCTGACTTCTTAACAGAGAATCATAAAGCAAATGAGACGAACCAGCTAAAATACCAACCAAATCTTCTTGTTCAATTTTCCACGAATCAACTGTGATAGTTAAATCGTCTAACGGCTGCAACACTATACCAAACGAAGTATTGGTATCATCTTCAGGTTCCAGATCGGTTGTTCCACTTCTCACATCAACAATACCATAAGTGCTATCAAGCACCGGATCATATAAGCTGTTAGAACGAGGCACACCTTCCGCAGTTACCTGTGGCAAACCAGGTGCACGGAACCCACCAGCATACGAAGCTCTTAAACTAATCCATTCAGCAGGTTCATAGAAAAACGCAACTTTCGGTTTTAATGCATCACCGACGTCGGAGAATTTCTCATAGCGAGCCGCCAGCTGAACTTCTGCGTATTGAGTGCCGGAATCCAATAAAGGCACCAGGAATTCGACGTAAGCGGAAGTCACATCACGGCTACCTTTTGAATCGGGTGTTGGACTACTTCCCCAGACATCACTGCCAGAAAGTTCAACACCCGATATCTGATCGACAAATGGCGTGCTGCCATCTAGCAAATCGTCTCGGTCATCTTCGAATGTTTCATGGCGAAACTCTACGCCTAAAGCAACGCCGATTTCACCGGTTGGAATACTCCAGATAGCGTCGTTACTGGTTTTAAAATCAATTTGAGACAAACTGGTTTCAGAGTCTCTGCGAACATCAACCAAAAAGGGTGTCATCACACTTTGCGGATTTAAAGTATTATCGGCAGTGTTCGGATTATTAATATCGGCACCGTTAAAAATATTATAGGCTACGTTCGGATCCGTGCTATTAACTGCCGCTTGAAATGCACTGGCTCGAATTCGGTTACGCGCTAAATCATTGGTTTCCGCTTCAGTATGAAAAATAGCGCTTTCCCAATCCCATTCACCCCAGCTACCACTCATACCCCCGAGTATTCGAAAGCTGGTATCCTCAACTTCAATATCTCTTAAACCTGTATCAACCGGTCGGTAACGGCGCAGCGAAACTTGTTCGCCGAATGGGTTAAAGGCAGCATTAGCAGCAATTTGAAATCGTTGCGCTGTCAGGTTGTGAGTTTGTTCTCTGATGCGATTGGCGGTTGCGTTATAAAAAATAGCTTCAGCAAAAAATTCTTTATTGCCGCCCAGATCATGTGTCAGATAAGTATAAAAATTTAACCGGTCAACATCAGAAGTCATTGAACGTATTGCGCCGCGATCATATCTCAGGTCTCTCGACAAGCTACCGCTATCGGCACAAATTCCATTACCAAGATCTTGCACACAACCAGACATGGTATCGGGTTGAATATGAAAAGTGCCTAAAGTGGCGGAACTAAATTCCCCCCAGGGTGTTGAAGTACTTCGGTTATCGAGTTGCGTATCACCAACAAAAGCTTCTGGCAATCCGGGATATTCTCTCAAATCGTGACTGGCTGAATAGGGACGTTCGGTTGCTTGCATGCCGTTTCGATCATAATAACTAAATGAAGCGGTAACATGAGTACGTCCTTCATTTAAATCAAAACCGGTAAGATAGTTGAAAGTCATTTCATCTAATGATGTGCCCTCAGATCCACCATAGGTCAGACTGATTTTTGAACCATCATAATCGTCATCAAGTTGATAATTGATAACCCCGGCAACAGCATCAGAACCATAAATTGCGGCAGCACCGTCTCTCAATACTTGTAAACTTCGTAAACCGGCCACCGGCAAAGTGTTAGCATTTACCGTAGAAACTGGAACAAAGTTTTCCGACTGAGTTCCCGGATGGGTCACCAGTCTGCGACCATTCAACAAAGTTAAAGTGTTGCCAGTTCCCACGCCTCTCAAGTTAATTGAGGCCACATCACCACGCGCATCGTTAACACCACCGTTGCCGGTTTCGGCGCCAAATGCAATTTCTCCGACCTGAGGAATCGTTCTTAACAGTTCATCACCAGTTATCGCTGCAGAATCTTTAATATCTTCTGCAGAAATAGTGGTTACCGGCAAAGTACCGATATCAGTCGCCCGTTTAATATGCGAACCGATAATCGTCACAACCGGTGCTGAATCTTCTTGCTCCTCATCAGCTTGCTGCTCTTCCGCAGCCATTGCCTGGCAAGACAATCCCGCAGCAACTGCGAGAGAAACAAGTTTGTAACTGAAAGGCCCTATAGATTGCTTCTCTTTCACAGATGAAGACTTCTTAACCGATAATTTCATTTGTTATCCTCAGGTTTTTATTCTGAAATTAGAATGCAAAATATGCTTCTTCTAGTCAATTTAGAGTTCATCGGCAACCCATAACCTGAGGTTATGGACTAAATGCGTAAAATAGAGAGACAGTAGAATTTTATAATGATAGTTTAAATCCTGAGAACTGTTGGCATAACTAAAACAACAATAACCTTAGACACGTTGCGAGAATAAAAAACATGTTCAATAAAAATAATGGTCATTTTGCGATAGCTATCTTTGTAATTGGTTTCATTGCCAGCTTATTTGCTTTTTCTTCTGTGTCCCCCATCTGGAAAGAACAAGCGCTTTTGTTTGACGTTAAAATTAATGCTCAGGGACAGCCGAGCTATCGCTATAAAGGTAAAGATGTCGTCATCGATAATGCTATACCTTATAAAAACTCTCCTTTGCGCCAAGCAATGCTCGATAAAAGCCTGACCGCTCCTTCATTATCTGAACAGTGGGTTTACAAAATAAAAGATAATGGAGAGAAACAATATTTATTATTGAAACCCGCTTTCCACCTTGGCCTCTGGTCTCTTTTACCGGCTTTCATCACCATCGCGCTCTGTCTTTTAACCAAAGAGCCCATGTCTTCACTTTTTGCCGGTATCGCAGTTGGCGCGGTGCTCATCGGTAAGTTTGATATTACCGACAAAGTTTTATTACCGACGTTATCATCAACAGGCGCGGCAACGATTATTCTATTGTACCTCTGGTTATTAGGCGGCCTTTTAGGGATCTGGTCGAAGACTGGTGCAGCGCAAGCATTTGCCGATTTCATGTGCAGAACCGTTGTTAAGGGACCAAAAAGCGCTAAGCTGGTAACCTGGTTTCTGGGTGTCATTTTCTTTCAGGGCGGCAGTATCAGTACGGTATTAGTTGGAACAACTGTTAAACCCCTCGCTGACAAAGCGAAAGTGAGTCACGAAGAAACCAGCTATGTTGTCGATTCAACCGCTTCGCCCATTGCATCAATCCTGGCATTCAACCCATGGCCGGCTTATGTTCAGGCACTGATTTATATTCCCGGCGTAGCTTTTCTGGCGACAGAAGCGGACAGGATTCGTTTCTTCTTTCAAAGTATTCCATTTAGTTTTTATAGTATTCTCGCGGTTCTGGGTACTTTACTTCTTAGTTTGAATATCACCACGTTTTCAGGAAAAGGGATTAGAAAAGCCATGAAACGTGCCAACGAAACCGGGGAACTCGATGGACCGGACGCAACACCATTAAATTTTCAGGAACTAAAATCAGATTCATTGCCCGAGGGATATAAGCCGCATCATCTAGAATTTATTTTCCCAATCTTGTTATTAATCTCTATCGCAATTATTTCTTTTATCGTTTTAGGCATTCCTAAAATCAACTGGGCCTTCGCAGCAGCGCTAGGCGTTTCGATTCTTATCGCCGGAATAAAAGGGATGAGGTTAAGACATATTATTGATGGTATTGGTGATGGATTAAAAAGTGTCGTTAGCGCATCGGTAATTTTAATGTTGGCCGTTACCATTGGAAGAATTACCACAGAAACCGGCGGCGGACTGTTTCTGATTGACCTGTTGGGCAGTCAAATTAATTACCAGGTTCTACCCGCAGTTCTCATGCTATTTACCATGATTACCGCATTTTCGACCGGCACCAGTTGGGGCACCTACGCTATCGCTTTTCCGCTGGCAATGCCGCTAGTCTGGGCAATTGCACAATCACAAGGTCTTGCACACCCTGAGTTATTTTTATCCATCTGTTTTGCAGCAGTTCTTAACGGAAGTGTTTTCGGCGATCAATGTTCTCCAATTTCCGACACAACAGTGCTCAGCGCAATGACTACCGGCTGCGATTTAATGGATCACGTGAAAACCCAAATCATTCCAGCGTCTATTGCAGCAGGCACCGCAACGCTGCTCTGGAGTTTGATCACAATCGTTTATGTGTAATTTAACCTGTACTATTTTGCTCAAATAATGTCGCCAATTTCTGCTAATATGTATTAGTAGTTAATGAAACACTGCTGGCTGATGAAACTATCCCCTCTCCCCAACCCTCTCCCGGTGTGAGAGGGAGCCAAAGTGATAATGATTGTTTTTAGGTAATTGTTGATTATTTGGGGAATTAGCAGTTTTTAATCAATTTAATTTTAAATAGTTGATATGCGTCTTAGACATATTGAAGTTTTTCATGCCATTTATACAACGGGCTCAGTCACCAATGCGGCAAAAATGCTGCATGTCTCTCAGCCTTCTGTCAGTAAGGTACTCAGCCACGCAGAAATGCAGCTCGGATTTCGACTATTTAATCGAGTGAAAGGCAGGCTGGTTCCCACAGACGAAGCCGTATTGTTATTTGAAGAAGTTGATCGTGTTTACCGACAATTAAACACCATTAATGATGCAGCGGAAAATATAAAGAATAAAGAAGTCGGACGAATTTCTCTCGCGCTGACGCCTGCGTTAGGTTTCGACTTAATCCCTCAGACAGTCGCCCAATTTAGACAGAAACATCCGAAGATCACCTTTGATATCCAAACCCTTCACAACGATCAATTACAAAAACATTTACTGCGACATAAAAGTGAACTGGCTATTATGTTTGCACCTGAAAACCTTTCGGGTATCAACGAAATATTTTTCGGCACAGGAAAGCTCGTTGCCGTTTATCCCAGGTCGCTGCTTCCTCATTGCCCAAAAACCATTTCACTATCTCAGGTTATTGAGCATCCGTTAGTGAGCATCTGGAACAGCGGCCCCTTAGCCAACCTGATCTGGCGTGAAATGATGGAGCAGCAATTACAACCTTCTACAGCAGTTAAAGTACAAACCTATTTTATTGCAGTTAATCTTGTTAAGCATGGCGCAGGTATTTGTATTGTCGATGAGTTTACAGCAAGAGGGCAACAAAATGATGAAACGGGTATTGCTGAGCTGGCAGAATCATTAGAGTTTCCAATTAAAGGTTTATACCTTGAAAACAAGCCTTTATCTCATGCTACTCAAGATTTCCTGGAAACACTTAAAAAGAAATTTTAAGATTTTTCCGAACAACTATCATGCTCTGAGATATGCAACTTTCAGGCATAGACTAAGGTTATGATTACCCTTCAATAGATTACTTTATTTAGGCATTAGAATCGATATGATGAATATATTAAACATCTGATTATTACTTCTAAAACCTATGAAAATAAAAGCACCTTACTTACTTTTTATCGGCGACGCAAAAGATCCACTTTCTATCAAGTTAGCTAAAGGCGTTGTTGACTGGCGCCCCGAATTAGCGATTGGAGAATATTCTCTTCCTGGTTGCGAAGTGACAACCTCTCACCCGGAAATGAATATTCAGGAAGCCGTTGACAAAGGCGCAAAAACATTTGTGTTAGGTTTCGCTAATAGCGGTGGTACCGTTGACGAAAAGTGGATACCCTATATTTTGGAAGCCATCGAGGCGGGAATGGATATTGCCAGCGGATTACATCAAAGACTTGATAGTTTTAGCGAAATTTCAGAGCATGCTAAAAAACATAATGTTCAATTAATCGATGTTCGCCATCCCGTTGGTACTTTTAAAACAGGCACAGGTAATAAGCGTACTGGAAAAAGACTGTTAACCGTTGGAACCGACTGCTCTGTTGGCAAAATGTATACTGCCCTTGCGCTCGAAAAAGCCATGTCCCAGAAAAATTTTGATGTCAGCTTTAAGGCCACCGGGCAAAGTGGAATTTTTATTACCGGGGACGGAATTGCGATTGATTGTGTTGTGTCAGATTTTATTGCTGGCACAGTTGAACAACTATCCCCGCCCAACAATCCAGAACATTGGGATATCATTGAAGGCCAGGGTTCACTTTACCATCCTGCTTTTGCCGGTGTTTCGTTAGGTCTTTTACACGGTGCTCAACCTGATGCGCTGGTACTATGTCATGCGGAAAAAAGAGAACACATGCGCGGCATACCTGGCAGAAACTTACCCAGTCTCGCCCAGACATTGGAATTAAATCTAAACGCTGCGAAATTAACTAATCCAGATGCACGCTTTGTTGGTATCTCAGTTAATACTTCGATGTTAGGAGAAGATGAAGCAAACGCAATCTGCGCCGGATATGAAAAAGAATTTTCTTTGCCATGCGTTGATCCAATTCGTCACTCAGTTAGCAGAATCGTGGAGCAGTTGCAGTGAGAGTTCGTGGAGTAACAATTGAGCGCCAGAGTTGGCCCCTTGAGAATGTGTTTCGTATTTCCCGCGGCTCAAAAACAACTGCAGATGTTTTAATGGTATCGATTATTGAGGGCTCGCTCATCGGTTGCGCAGAAGTGGTTCCCTACAATCGGTACAACGAAACTATCGAGTCGGTTATCGCTCAGATAGAATCGGTTAAACACCATATTGAAAAAGGCGTTAGCACCGAGTTCGTTAATTTGCTTTTGCCGGCCGGTGCCGCACGTAATGCACTTGATTGTGCCCTATGGGATTTGGAAGCTAAAAAGCACAATAGCTCAGTGACCACACTGACAGAAACAAAACCTTTTTCCGGTTGTGTGACCGCACAAACACTCAGTATTGATACGCCCGAAAAAATGGCACTTGCTGCGGAAAAATTAAAGGACTACCCACTAATAAAAATCAAGTTTGATCAGCATCAAGTGTTAGAACGAATGACAGCAATTAACCGAGCAGCGCCAAATAGCCAATTTATTGTTGATGCTAACGAAGCTTGGGATCTTTCTTTGTTAAACTCAATCTCTGGTGAACTAAAGAACCTGAATGTCGCGCTGATTGAGCAGCCACTTTCTTCAGAAATAGATCAACAACTCGTCGACTATAATGGGCCAGTGCCGATTTGTGCAGACGAATCAATTCACACTTCTGAAGAGTTAGAAAAAGTAGAAAAGTTATATCAATACATCAATATAAAGCTCGATAAAACAGGCGGTCTAACTGAAGCATTAAAACTCCTGCGAAAAGCGCAAGCTAAGCGATTAGGTATCATGGTTGGTTGTATGGTGGGAACTTCTCTGGCAATGGCACCGGCGACTATTCTTGCAAGTTATGCTGACTTTGTAGATTTAGATGGGCCAGCCCTACTAGCAAAAGATCGCCAGTTTGGATTTACCTATGACAATGGACATATGAGCGAATTAAACCCGAATTTGTGGGGTGGCCCGGCCCAACCTAAAAAACCAGACAAACAATTTCGATTATTTTTCAAGGCCTGATCGCTTGGTTATGTTCTTTATCAAAAGCAAAAAATTCAATCACCATTTAAGGCAAGAGGAAAATTGGAAAAAATAGACCAGATTGAGAAATTTGTTATGTGCAAATTACTCAATCGTTTTGGTCATACGCAAAATTTCTGGCTTAAAACCAATGTTTTGATAGAAGGCGTTTGCTTTTGAATTGTTTGCAAATACCTCTAGCTGTAATAGACGACAGCCTAAATCTTTAGCCCACTTTTCTGCAAATGCCATTAAAAGCTTGCCAATACCTAAACCTTGCGATTTAGGTGACACAGCTAAAAGAGGAACGGTTCCACAAGTTTCCCCTGAAATATCATCTTTATGTGTACGCACATGGATAAAACCCAAAGGCACACTGTTAACCTCAGCAATCAGTGTAGTATTTGGTGTCGAGGTTTCAGCAAGCATTTCAGAAATATAATCATCTTGCATTTTTTGAACCGCGCTTTCTGTATGCCAATCTAGTTGAGCTACCTCAGCCAGATAAGGTGAAAGCTCAAAAATAAATGTGCGATCATCTTCATGCGCTTTTCTAATAATTACGTCACTTTTCATATAAATCTTTTAAATTTCATTCACAAATCGAATAGTATATAACGCATGTGTTGACATGTCGTCTGGCACCTGGATGGCCAAGCTAGTTCGAGACTCAACTGATAGTCATTCTCTCACAAATATTACCGCTCTTCACTGATAGTTTGATCAGACTCTAAAGACTCAGGTACCTTTGTTATCTTTTCACAATGATTTCGATACTCTCAAAACTGCCGTTTGCAGTTATCAATAGCCGTGCCTTTTTATCGCTCAATTAATTCGATTTTATAACCATCAGGATCTTCAATAAACGCAATAGTTTCGAAGCTTCCTGCTAAAGGACCGGCTTCACGAACGACTGTACCCCCTAATTCATTTATTTGTGCGCATGCTTCATAACAGTCACTAACACCGATAGCAAAATGTCCAAACCCGTTTCCTATATCATAACGATGCTTTCCGTAATTGTACGTTAACTCAATAACGCAAGAGTTAGATTCTTCTGCGTAACCTAAGAAAGTTAACGAATAACCTTCCTCGGGTCTATCGAAGGTGCGTAAGATCTTCATCCCTAAAATATTCGTGTAGAATTCAACTGATTTCTCAATATCAGATACTCTTAACATGATGTGCAGTATGCGATTCATTAACCCCGCCCTTTTCATTTAATTAGCGAGCATAATTCCTCAGGGAAGAAATTATGCTCAGACTAACAATCTATCTAACTTTAATTTCATTCAATAAAAAATGGCGAGTTTAACGCCTTGCTTGCTTTTACCACTGGATGCGCATCAAATACCCTAGTGTAAAAAGCCGCATTGAGACTTGCTGCCTCTTTGGGAAATTCAGTCAGTGCAAAAGTCTTGGCATTTCCGATAGTATCAAATGCATATAAACCGCCTAGCGTATTATTATGCAAGCCGCTTAACCACGTTTTAGATAATAATCCAGGCTGAACTTTTAGGCCTGGGTTAATATCTCGCCAAGGTGCTTTTTCAAACGGAACATTGACCTGGACTTCGGTATAAACAAATGCTCCCGGCTTTTGATTAGCGTTTTCTTGAAAGTGCGCTGAATTCATATCTCGACTTGCCTCCTCAACTATTTCAGCATCAAATAAACGGGTTGTCTGGGCAACCCCGAATTTTTCAGCTTCGCTTGGGAAGTAACCTGTAACAAATGCTTGCGCATTTTCTAAAGAGTCGAAAGTATAAAAACCACCCAGTGATTGATTTGTGGTACCTGATAGCCAAGTTTTATTAATTAAACCAGGCCGCTCCAACAAAGACACATTGATATCAGACCAAGGAGCATCTGCAAATGGCATGCTGATTTGTAGCTCAGTATATACAAAAGTTTTCATAATGCTTTTTCCTGTAGACAGTTTTGATAGATAAAAATATAACGATCACTATATTTTGTAACTACTATATATAACGATCGCTATATGGTCAACAAAAAAATAACGATCACTATATTTACTTCCGATTACTCTGTCTTTACAATTCTAAGGATTGCAGAAGAGAGATATATGCAGATGAAACAAACCAGTAAGAAAGAACAAACACGCAAGCGTATCATCGAAGCAACCATAGAGGGCGTGAAACAACATGGCTATGGTGGTCTGGGCGTTGACGCAATAGCAAAGAGTGCGAAAGTTACTTCCGGCGCATTTTATGGGCACTTTAAGTCAAAAAAAGAGGCTTTTGAAGCAGCAACTCTCTCAGGAATGGTTGACCTGGTGGATGGTCTTAGCTACTGGCGTGATACAAAAGGAGATTCCTGGTTAGTGCCCTTTATTGATTGGTATTTAGATATTGAGCATCGAAAAGACATTTGTGGCGGCTGCGCCCTCCCTGGCCTTTCCGTTGATGTTTCAAGGTCAGAAAAAGAAGTTCACGTCGCTTACGAAAGCCAATTAGTTCAAGCCGTAAAGATAATCACTTCTGGCTTACCTGGCTCCAATACAAATAAAAAGAAAAAGATAGCCTGGAGCATTTTATCGACTTTATCAGGAGCTGTAATTATGTCGAGAGCTGTAGACGACGAAAAAATTGCAAGTGAAATCGCTGAAGCCGCAAAACAAAAAGCGAAGTATTTGATGACAGAAAAATAATCCAGCAACCAAGGGGAACCGGCCACTTGCTTGCTGTTCAACGTAGGCTTTAAGCCAGCATGAAGCCTCCAACAGCTCATTCAAAACTAATAGTTGCCTGTTTTTGTTGCGGGCTAAATTGCTCTAATCCGATATGAGTCGCCATATCTAAAATAGACGGTTCCTTTGGCAAAGTGTTGCTCGCGTTAAAATGCGCTTGCCACTGTATCAACGCCAGATCATCCAAATAAACTTGGCCTTTATTTTTTGATTTATCATTCCCACTAGCAGTAACTTCAGCAAGCACGCGATAACTTCGATAACCCACTCTCGGCGTGTAAAAATCGAATTCGATGTTTTGCCAGTTTGTATTGGCATTCAAGCTGACTTCACCAATTAATGTTTTAGGTCCATTATCGATCGCATCAAAAAATTTTTGTCGCGTTTTTCTCAATTGAAGAAATAGTTTTATGTTCACCAGCTGCTCAGGATTAAAAATTTTCGCCTGAAACGTCATCGGGTTAGCCGCTTTAAAAACTCTTCGAAAGGTCTGCATACCAACAACGGAGGACTGATTTTTATCTAAACTCAAGGCTACTGAATAACTTCCAGAATTCGCCTGTTCATTCGCTAAACTGGCATTCTCCAATAACCAGCTTCTTTCCGCAGATTGAAACAAATCATAAGTTTCGAAATCTCCGCCATTTAATAAATTTTCACCCAGTCGATATTTCAACTTGTCAGAAGACAAGCTCACCTTGTTTATCTTTCCACCTGCCGGAAATTGATAAATCCCTCGTGTTCTCTCGCCCCGGTCAAAAGTAACTTTTTGAGTAAGCCCCTTGGCTTTTATTTTTTCTTGGTTGAGTACTAAATGACCGCCAGAGTATGAAAATAAAACGCCGCGTTTTTTCGACAAACTCTTCGTTCTTTTCACTAATTTATCGCGTTGAATTCCAGTGGCAGGTATCGGAACGTACCCCTTCAAATATATAGGCACAACCTCTGCCCTATGAAATTTTTCACCGTCCATCCACACATATAAAATATAAGAATGTGGCGTTGAATGAAAATATTGATCAAAAATAAAGTTTCCCATCGAGTAGGCAATCAGCTTGCCATTGTAAACCTCAAATCCCTGGGTAACATGGGGGTGATGTGCAATCACCAGGTCCGCGCCATTATCAACCGCCTTTTTCAAACGGGACTCAGTCATACCACTTGGCTCATCTTTATATTCGAGACTTCCGTGGTATTGAACAATGGTCGGATTGTTCGCGAGCGCTTCTTTACTGACACTCTCAATAATATTTTCATCGCTTCCAAAAGCTGAGCCGCCTTTATTAATTTCGGCAACCTGATTGGGAGTAAAGCCGCCTTCCCAGCCTACGAACCCTAGCATCGCATACTGTTTCCCTCCCAGCTTCGCATGGTAGGGTTTCAGCGCTTCAGTTTGATTCACTCCTGCACCAGAATATGCAAGGCCACTTTTTTCCAGATAGTCTAATGTTGAAACTAGTCCTTCGTCGAGATAATCATAAATATGATTATTGCCCAATGTCACATAATCAATACCAGCCCATTTTAATGCGTTAAGTGTTTCTGGTGGTGAGTAGAAAGTAACACTTTTGGGAGCTCGTTCTTTAGGTTTATTTTTGCTAATTTGCGTTTCCAGGTTAATCGCTGAAAAATCTGCAATTTGCATATAAGGTTTGACTTCTCGAATTAATGATTTGGTGTCTTCGGTTTTGCTATCTTCATGAATTAATACAGGCTGATTGAAATAAGGTTTCTCATACCGTCTTCCCATCATAACATCACCACCAAAGGCAAACATCACCCGCCCTTCCTTGCGTTTCACCAGCGAAATATCTGGTAAACGTAAATTTCGACTGGCTCGCGCATTCCCCAGTTGAGTAAGCTCGTGCAAGCTGAAAGTTTGGACCGAAGGGTAATAATCAGGGGATTCAACTGTCACTTGATAAACCCGACTTGGAGGCAATTTTATTGCGAAAGAATGGCTTTTGGTTTTGAGTACTTCTGTATTATTGATAGTAATCGTGAAATCCGTTGCTACCGGTTTTTCTTCAAAAGTTAAGTTCCCCAAAATGATATATTCTGCGGCACTTGCGAAGCTAGTCATAAAAGCCAGACAAAGAAACATCGCAATTTTTATTGTTATTATATTATTTCCCACCATTTTGCTAATCGGCATTTTTATATACACCATTTGAGAAAGGTTATTTTTGTGAAGTCACTGACGAAAGAATCAATGCTCACTGAGTATTGCAGCTCACTTCATCATCAATCGTCGAACAATGCCAAAACTTAACACAAAAGTCAGTTTAATTATTATGCATTTTCTTTGCACATAAATAACCTTTGTCAATGGTTGCCGATGATTACAGTGACAACCGATTTGAAATCGACAGGTGAAATGCCGCTCCACCGAGTAAACTTCTTTCATAGAGAAGTTCTCCGCCATGGAGAATTGCAATTTCTTTGCTGATAGCTAAACCGAGTCCATACCCAATAGCCTTTTCATTCCCTTCATCAGCCCGATAAAAGGGTTCAAAAATATTTCCAATCTCTTGTTCAGAAATTCCATCACCATCATCTTCCACACAAAAAACCAACTTTTCATCAGTTTCCTTGACGCTTAATCTGATCCTCTCTCCACCATATTTGATAGCGTTTCGGAGCAAGTTGGTGATCGCTCTATCCAACAAGGACTTATCGGCAACAAACTGTTGAAGCTTACTATCTTGCGCAATAACTTCAATTGGCGTACTAATTTCCAATTGATGACTTTCCGCCAGGTTTCTAAAAAATGAAGAAATTTGAATTTCACATAGTTTCAATTTGAGCTCCGCTCGCTCAGCTTTGGCATATTGCAATAACTCGTCAATCATATCCTGAAGCTCAAATATATTTTCCTCAATGCCAGCCAGGTGGATTGCTTTTCGCTCGGGTTTAGCTTCTGCCAACAACTCTGACTGTATCTGCATTCGAAACAAGGGAGTTCTAAGTTCATGGGCGATGGTGTGAGTCAGCCGCTTATGACTAGCCAGTAGTTTTTCAACTTGCTCTGCCATTTCATTAAATCGAATATTCAGATTGCCCACTTGTAAACGCTTTTTATCTGGTGCTCTGGCGGTCAAGTCACCATGACTAATTTTATCTGCGGCTTGTTCCAGAAATCGTAACTTTCGATAAAGTGACATCAACCACAAAAAGCAGCTGGCAGTAATCAATAACATAAATGCGACGAAAATGATTAAACCAATCGAAGAGTCTACATCCAACAACTCACTATTTTCGTCTTCGCTGATACGAAAGTACTGCGGAGGATTAAATGCCGTAAAATAGTCATACTCATCGTCATCAAACCAGACTTTCTGTTCCGATAGCTTTGCTTGAATATCGTTCGGCACTTCACTTTTATCAATCAACTCAATGACCGATTGATTGCGTTTGGCTATCAATTCAATATACACTTGCTTTTCACTCTCTGAGACATGAGCGCTAAGCTTTTCTAACAGCTCAACTTCCGCACTGAACTTTTCTGCTTCGATAATATTTTCTACATCAACAATTAATGACGTATTAATCCAGTCGGCCACAAAAATAAATGTCATTATTGTTGCCAAGATACCAAAATAAAGTGATAAAAAAAGTCTGGTCATCAGTAAACCTGGGCAGAGACAAATCTGCTTCAACAAAGCCGGAACGCAAAAAATGGAGCAAGGCTATCAATTAAAAATACTTACACAAAGATCAAGCTAGAAAGATGTTTATTTGGTAACTTGCGAATGTCTACCAATAGTCGTCTACCAATAACCGTCTACCAATAATCGGGAACAAACATATAACCTTTGCCGCGAACAGTAATAATTCCAAGTGGTCTGTGTGCATCGTCCTTCAATTTTTTCCTGAGTTGTGCGATTTTATTATCCACAGTTCGATTTAACCCATCGTACTCAAGTCCACTCAAAGACTCTAACAACTCTTCACGACTCAACACCCTGTCAGGATGCTCAGCGAGGTGACAAAGCAAGCTGAACTCAGATGGTGTTAAAGGCACAACTTCGTCTTCTAACTTACACCGTTGCAATGACCGGTTGATTGATAGCTTGCCGAAATTAACCACTTTGTCCTTTGTCGCTGAATCGCTTTGCTCATCTGAGCTTTGATGCTGAGACCGTCTCAACAACATTCGAATTCGAGCCAACAGTACTCTTGGTTGAACAGGCTTTTGCACAAAATCATCGGCCCCCATTTCCAGCGCCGCCACCTGATCCATATCATCACTGGTTGCCGTTAACATCAGAATTTTTCCACTGTATGTCTCTCTTATTGAGCGGCAAATTGATAAACCATCCTGGTGTGGAAGCATCAAATCCAGAATGACTAAGTCAGGTGCGTTTTTAATAATTTGTTCGGCGGCATTCAAACCGGTATTAACCAGTTCGACAACAAACCCGAATTCCTCAAAGTAATTTCTTAACAGTTCGGCTAGTTTTTGGTCATCTTCGACCAACAATATATTTTGGGAGGCAGACATAAATGTATTAAGTGCATAATATGTTACCCCAAGGATATACTAAATTTGGAAAAAAGACACATCACAACAATTCGTCAATGTGTCTTAAATTATTTTCAGTACTAGTCAGTTATGAGCTTGTATTTGTCTAGCTCTTCGCGAGTCATCACATGTACATTTTCAAATGACGCGGCTTCGATGGTGAAGAAGTAAAATTCGGGCCCATTGGTTTCACCAAGAATATCTCTGAAATAGGTAAGCTGCGCACCATGAGCAGAATGATTTCGACCAAGCTGGTCAGCCGGTTTTCCATCAACACAACACCATGAATGTACGCCTAACTTACCGCCTGTTTCATATTTGCGTTGATAGCCAGCCGCATACAGATCAACACCGCCAGAATAAGCTTCACCATCAGCAGGCATAAAAGTTGTCAGTTGAGCGTTACGCACCAGACGTCCAGTGTGCATATTAATTGCGTCATTAACCGAACCATCCACGTCTTTTAATACAATAGTTCTTACCTCAGGATTGCGCATAATTAGCTCGTCAATTTGAATATAAGTATTCGTGCCAAGTGAACCAGACAGGTTTGCACTATCGCCATTAATTTCCAGCACGCTATTTCCACCACTAATTAACGCATCGTTAAATACTAACCTCGCCATATAAGTTCCCTGAGTTTGCTCATCAGTCATTGTCGCCTGATAAATTATGTTATCCCCATCTTGTGTAGTTTGCACCTGGCTGCCAGTTAATGTGCGGGTAACTGTGTTGGAGAAATTCTCAATATCAGAAGTATCACCTTCCAATAAGGTTAGCGTCTCAATCGGCTTTTCCGCCTCAAGATCAAAACCAATAAGCGCAAGGCCTAACTCATACTTTGCGTAAATGACTTTATCCTGTATGTCAAAGTCAACCAGGCTGATAGGGTAAGTAACCCCATCGAACTCAAGTTGTAATTGGTCTCGTAACTGCTTAAATTGAGTGATGTAATTGGGAATATCAGAAGGCTGAATTAAATGGACAATTTGATTTTGTGTAACAGGTGTCGTGGTTGATGTTGTACTATCACTTTTGTTGCTGCTGCACCCGCCCAAAACTAACAAACTAATCAGGGAAAGAGAGGCTAAGATTTTCATGTTAAGCTCCTACTGCTAATAACGGTGTTGAATATTTAACCGTTATTTTGAACGGAGGAAACCTGATCTTATAGAGACACTTGGTATGGGTTTGTAATGAAAATCGTTACAATTAAACAATACAAAGAGAAATTGATACTTCTACTGTGAAGTTTACTCTCTCTTATTAATTTTACTGTTGAATTTCTGGCAGCCATATTTCCATACAATTAGCTTATATTCAGCCATAGGCTCCATGCCAAATTTTTTTCTACGTGCCTCCAGATTCTCTTCATCTTCAATTTCACGAGGTTCCCAACGATTATCCAGGCATTTTCCCTGAGTCCCAAATCGTTGAGGGACATGAACTCTGTCGTACAAATAAGCATATTCAGACGGTTCAATCTCTTTTGTTTCAACAAAAGGTTTCATCATTAACAATATTTTTCTTTGAAATTTTCGATCATGGTCCGCATGTTGAACAATAGCCCATGCAGAGTTAGCGCCATCGCGCCCAACTTTATCTTTAGTGGGCCAACCAATCTTCGCAATAATTTTCTTTAGTTTTTCTGTATTTTCGTAGAGAACGTTATCACTGTCAGATTGTTTTCGCCCTTGCTTGAGATAATTTTGATCGTTAGTAAACATTTGAAGTAGTTGCTTTCTAACAGTGGGATACTCTATTTTTTCATAGCCTAGAGAACTTTTTGCAACAATTAACAATAAACATCCAAAACATATTTTTTTCATTCATTTCCCCTGATACCCAGGTATCCAGGCATCCATCAATTATTTTTTCGAATCACGTTAACCCGACTGAACTCTCCTATCACTAACTTTTCCGAAATACTTATTTGTTTTTTGCTGTATTTTTTACTTAAAAATTTGTGCCTTCATTTGATTACAAGCGTAATCTTTCGACAAAGTATTACATATGTAATCCAAATTAACAAGGCTAACTCTTGAAGTTTTTTAGTACCTTTCGATTATGGGCGGGTTCTATAACTTATGAGAAAGGGCTATTGCTCGAATTACACAATTCACCGTCCAGGTCAATCAGTTCACCTTAATCAACTTTTGACTGTTTTCCGGCTGTAATATCATGTGAAACCAGATACGAAAGTCGCACATTCACACACCAGAAGTGTCAAAACGTAGGAGCGATAGATGAACAAGCCGAGCAGAAGAACATTTATCAAATGGAGCTTTCTGAGTAGTTTATCGGGACTAGTTTCAAATTCTGCTAACGCGCTAACCCCAACACCAGCAGAAACTGCCGGCCCTTTCTATCCAATACAAGCTCAAAAAGACAAAGATTTTGATCTAACCAGAATCGCTGGAAAAAACGAATCTGCCAAAGGAAATAAGATTGTTATTCTCGGCCAGGTAAAGGACACGGACGGCAACACCATAGAGGACGCGACTGTCGATATCTGGCAAGCAAACGCAGCGGGTCGATACGCGCATCCCCACGATACAAACTCTGCGCCACTCGATCCGGCATTTCAAGGCTGGGCAATCGTGCAAAGCGGTAAAGAAGGTAAGTTTCAGTTCAAGACAATCTATCCCGGAGCTTACCCAGTATCGCGCACTAGAACTAGAACTCCCCATATTCACTTTAAAGTGAGCAAACGCGGTTATGTCGAATTGGTTACTCAAATGTACTTTCCAGGAGAAAGACTTAATCACTCCGATTTATTGTTAAACAGAAAAAGCGAGCTAGAAAGAAATTTAATGATCGCCTCTAAATCCACAAAAATGTCTGAAGGTAACTGGGACACTTATGTATATTCGTTAGTTCTTGAAAAAACCTAATCCATTGACCGACTTCAGCTCACTCTAGAGCGACCTTATTAACAAAATAAAAAAACACTCCTCTGTCATAAAAGCGACTTAATCCTCTAGTAGCATCCGTGGCATCAATAGTTACTTTCTAAGGGCTTATATTGCGTTATTTTAGAAACCAGGTGATAGGGCTATTAGTGTAGTTCTTCATTGCAAATAACGTTTCTAGCGGTTAATAAGGAAACCTGATAGTTAATAATGAAATTTAGTACTCAATTCGTTTTAACGACTTTAAGTAAAACAACAAAGCAAATCAGTATTTTTGCGTTGAGTATTATACTGGCCAGGTACTTTACCAAAGCCGATTATGGCACTTATTTACATGTCCAACTCATTGCGAATGTGGCGATTTGGTCATTATTACTGGGCATTCCCCACAGCATTTATTATTTTTTGCCAAAGACTCATGAAAAACGTCGTTTTGTCATGACGACGTTATCATTAATGTTGGTTATTGCCACAATTGTTAGTTTAGCAATCCTGGTCAACATGGATAACCTAAGCGCGCTTCTGGGTAATCCAAATTTACAAAACCTCGCCATCATTATGGCATGCCTGGTGTTTTTTCAGATCCCCCTTTCCATATTTGAACCCTTGATGATCACCAGTAAAAAGGTATCAACATTTGTTAATTTTGATTTTGCATTTAATGTTGCATTTTTTATGGTGGTATTAACCCCAGTAAGCCTGGGTTATTCAGTGACGGAAATTTTAAACTGGGTGGTTTGGTTTCACTGTATTCAATTTATTACCATTACCCTGGTTTGCTTTTATACTGGAATTGGTTATTCCAATCAAAAAGCAAACCAAAGCGATCTGCAAAATGGTGAGACAACACCAGGAAATGACGCCTATTCAATTCAAGAACAATTTAAATACTCACTGCCCATTGGTGGCTCACTCAGTGTCGCAGAAGTTTCTCGCTACGCAGATAAGATCATCGTAAGCAATCAGTTTAGCCCTGACGATTACGCTGTGTACACTCGCGGCGCAATGGACATTCCGCTCATCAGTATTATTGCCAATACGCTCGATAATTTACTCATGCCAAAATTTATCGACGCTTATCGCAACAACAATATGCGCGAACTAGTTGAAGTCTGGCATAGTGCGATGAGAATGATGGCGGCATTTATTTACCCTGCGTGCCTGTTTCTTATCTTTGTCGCCCCTCTGTTGATCCCGGCGCTTTTTTCCGATAAATACATCGCGAGCACCGTCATTTTTCAGATTTACACGGTAAGACTATTGACCCGAATATCAACCTTTAATGTGATTTATCGAGCGATTGGAAAAACGCAGGCGATGTTCTGGCTTTCCATCGCTTCACTGCTGGTCAACATTGTACTGACCTACATTTGCATTCAACTTTATGGCGTAAATGGTGCAGCAGTTGCTTGCGTATTGCTGACCTTACTTTATCAAGGATGTAGCCTGAAAATAATCACGGGATATTTGAATATTGAAATCAATCAAGTGCTTCCCTGGCGCTCTCTAGTGATCACCTTAATTGCGAGCACCGTTTCATTACTGCCAACCTGGTTTGTTTCAACTTTGAATATTTCAGTCTGGCCGTTAATCACTCTAATGGCCACGGTGTACGGTATTTGTTATCTGGCTACTTTAAAATTTACAGCAGCCTTGAACGAGTCAGAAAAAGCCTCGATACGCATTCTTTTACCGAATCGTTTAAGTTGGGTTATTTAATCTCGAAGTTGTGAAAACAAATTAATTTACAAAATGATTTTGAACACTTGAGTAGCTTTAGACATTTGAGTGATATTAAATCGTTAAGTCATTTTTCAGCAACAATGATTCTTCGAATAAATGGGCTCGTTCCCTGAGCCACCTGCAGTAACATCGATCTTATCTGGATAATGCTGAGTTAGCTAAAAAGCGTATTGCCACCCTAAAGTCACCTGGGAATCAATTTCCAGTTGAGGGCCATCAAGGTCTTGCCAAAGTGGTGTTTCCCACTCAAGCGCCAGTCGGTGACCGCTATTTGCTATAAAATTCATACCAAGACCAGCAAATAATTTTTCTCCGCCACGTAAATCTGTATTAGCTGTTGGAACCATCATTGGATTAAGACTCGGATCTGCGCCGTCATAATCACTCTGGCTCACATAAGAAAGTCTTAACGAACCGCTCCAATGTTGATTGAATTTTTTGGCTGTCCACCCCGACAGAGTAATTTTATCACCCACGGTATAATCATTATCGTTTTCTCCCAAACGAAATATTCCCCGCGCCTGAACACCTGATGACCAGGTATCAGCGTACTGATTGTAAGTGAAACCAAGAATCGCGTCATAAGTACCAGAACCCAACTGCATTGGATAAGGTAATTGAATATTACCGGCAGGTGTATTTCCCCTTTCATCAATTTCGCCTGTTGGCAATGACAGACCTATCTCCCAATGGGCATTATTGTCATCCTCTTTCCACAGGCGGTTAAGCGCTGAAAATTTAATATCGCCGATACCGCTGGTTTTCGTTGTGAAATTCATCCCCATACGCGTAAGATGATCCATCTCACTAGATAAGTAAGGTAGCATTAACATTAATGTTAGATCATTACTTGGCGCATACATCGTGCCCAGCATATGCATATCCATCGGCATATCCAGAGGCGCAACCATATAGTTATTAAGTACATCGCTAGTTGAGACTCGGTCTGTTCCACTACGATTGCCGGACATTTCCATTCGCATATAGCGATAAGAAAACATCCATTCACCTTCATTATGTAAATGATCAGCCATGACACCAAGCGGCGCGTGGCTGTCGGGTCTTGATAATTTTTGCGTTAAACTATCTTGTGTTGAAGAGTCATGTGCGTATGAAGTAGACGACAGAGTTGCTGCAGCAATTGCTACCAGCACATGTTTTGATTTTTTCATTTTTCTTCTCAGTTAAACTAAACGAAATAAATTGTCACAATGCTCGCGACAATAAAAAAATATTGAATAGGAGGCTAGTTTAGATAACTGGTGAATCAAATGGTATGCGACGAAATGTCGCAGTTATTTTTATCTGGAACTGATGTGAATAACCCAGGTATACATGACTTGTTAAAAATATTATTTATGAGTTATCTTTGAGACAACTATCTCATTGAGAGTTCATAACACGTTACTCAGCTTAAAATTATTCGGGTACCACGACATGGAAAAATATCTAATCACCAAAAACGAAATTGAAGCCATTGACGGTCTCAAGAAAACACACTTTCTTAATAGTAATGCTCGGCGAAAAAATAAATCTCTGGGCGATTTGGTCGGCCTTGCAAATATTGGCTTTCACATTATCGAAATTGAACCAGGTTTCGAGTCAACCGAGTTACACAAGCACTATCACGAAGAAGAATGTGTTTACATTCTGGAAGGAATAGCCACAGCGACTATCGGTAACGAAGATCACACGGTAGCTGC
Source organism: Aliikangiella coralliicola (assembly GCF_007004725.1). Lineage (GTDB taxonomy): Bacteria > Pseudomonadota > Gammaproteobacteria > Enterobacterales > Kangiellaceae > Aliikangiella > Aliikangiella coralliicola. Next base: position 523,040 of record NZ_ML660165.1, read on the forward strand.
AGGAGATTTTATTGGCTATCGCGCAGGTGGTGAAGCACACAAACTAAAAAATATTGGAGATTCTATTTTAAGATGTATTGTGGTCGGTCAAAGACTTGAACACGATGTTGCTGATTACCCGAAGCTGAACAAACGCCTCTATCGAAACAAAGGACTGAAGTGGAATTTAGTTGATATCAACAATATTGACGAACCAATAGCAGGAAAAAAGAAATAGCTCGAATTTGCCATCCCTCCGGATAAATATCCAGAGGGATGGCTAACTGACATTCTTTAACTTTTACTCATCTAAATTAATAGTAACCAGATTATAAGAAAAAGGCTGGCTGGAACCGTTATACCTGAGTCCGAAAACTAGCAGCGTCTTGTCATCATCGGTCAACCACATATCTCCAACAGATGTTAAAACTGTTTTCGATAACGGAATATCTCTTTGTTTTAGAAATGGACCTGATTCGCCAGCTATATCATAGATACTTAGCGAAGTCGTACTGTATGAAAAAAGAATCGCTTTATCTCCACGATTGGAAACAATTGCATTATCCAGGCTGTGAACGCTCGCGCCTTGCAAGTTGCCAATAAATGACAGGTTTTGATCGTAAACGTATGTTCTATGAACCATTCTTTCACCATGGGCGCTAATACCAATCATGTCAGGTACATAGTGAGTATCAGGGTCCTGTGAGTTGATCTTGGTAAACTCTTTGGTAGAAGAATCATAAAAATACATATCACGAGAGCCAGTTATCGTCGGCTGACCAGCATAAATCATTCGACTTCTATCCCTGCTCAATATTGAAAGAGGCGAGTGAATAGAGGGGCCAGAAACCGACTCATAGCTTGGGTATGCCCAAAGATTAGGCCACTGATTTGTATCGCCAACTAACATTGAACCATCATCAAAAGCATGAATGAGGCCACGATCTTCCACATAACAATCACTGTTACTGGTGGTTTCTAAAACACTAAGTGTATTAGCATCATAATGAACAACCTCACAAGCTGTTGTGGTGACCAATAATTCTTCGCCATCAGTGGTCAGTGTTAGTGTATGCGCATTACTCCTGAGCACCTGCTCGGTCCAACTATTACCATCGTTGGTTAACACTACCAAACTTCCGCCCATCACCAGGTAAAAAACATGGCGTTCCGGGTCATATTCGATTGCTCTCGGCGTTCCCGAAATAGGAAACACACCAGTGCTTATTTGCGGCCGACTTCTGATTACAAGATTCTTCGTTCCCCGTTCTAGATTAAGATTGTTTGACAAACGGACCTCATATTCACCAAGGGCTAATTGAGGCACCTTAAAACCTAAAACCGTGTCTTGTTCATTGTCTTTTTCTGAAATTACAGAACCATCTAGGGTTAACTCAGCGCCGAGCAGATTTTCTCCGAATAATTTGGTCGTAACGTCTTCATTTTCGTAAACCACATATGGAAAAAGTGATTTGATTGTGGGCAGCTGGAACGACATTTCAAAAGGAAATGTTACCGTAGTTTCCTCTACATACTGTCCACTATAGGTCACGCTCACCTCGGCGATATGCTCACCGTTGGTTAACGATTCAAGCGCAGCTTTATTAACCTGCAGGCTGGCCACCGCTCCCGACTCTACACTATTGCTCACTGCTATTGCCGATACCCAGGGCGAGTCCGTTTGAATGGTCCAATCCAGCAACTCGCCAGTATGCGCCATTTCGAACTCTAAACTGAGTTCTTCCTCAGTGGTTTGTGCATTGACATCTATGTCCAGAGACTCAGGAGTCGTTAGTGTCGGTACCTCGACAACAAATGTGACAACCACAGGCGTGGTAAACCCTTCACTATCTGTGACTAATAATGTCGCAGAATACTCACCTGGCGCCAGCCCTTCGATATTGGGAGTTACTTGAAGATAACCAGTGCTTGAATCAACAGAAAAACTCAACCAGTCAACCTCAGCTGAATCGTATTCAACAACGGTATTACTATTAGCCAAGTTGGTATTATTGCCATTAACCGTCACCACTACCGGGTCTAGCTCAAGCGACGTTCCCGCAGTCGCGTTAAAGGTAATTTGATCTGGCATATTCGCGATATTTTCAAGATAGTAGGTATAGCCGTTTTCAGATCTGGCGACTATTCCATACCAATCAGCGAGCCACAATTCCATTGACTGATCAATCGTAATCTTTTGGCCATCAATCGTAGTGGTGTAATTTAAACGAATCGCCAGCCGGTGAGCATCAAATTCTTTATAAGGCGTGTTTATTTTCTCTCGGCCTAAATAGCTGACGGCGCCGGTATAGTCGATAGACCTTTTGCCATAAGTTGGGGAAATGTTCACTTCCCCTTTGCCGCTGTAATTGAATGTTTGACCTTTCTGCCAGTTTTCAGAAAATAAGATCACCTCATCATTTAATATAATATTGGTAGAAAATGTGCCCGCGCCTGAAACGCTGATAGAAGGAAAATAAACTCCTTTATAGATCAACGACTGGTTGTTTGCATAAAAGTACTCTTTCACACCTGATGGGTGAAGCAGCGGCGAAAGAGTCTGACCGCCAATATTTTGTGAAGTGAGAAAATAAGTCGAACTGCCGGTAGAAGTGTATTCCCATCGGTAACTCTGGTTAATCGGAAAAGCAGCAAGATGATATTTTTGAACACCAGTGCCTGTGCCTCCATTCCCCACAGGCGTACTATCGCCACCACCACCGCCACCACATGCTGACAGCGCTACCATTAAGAAAAAAGCTACAAAATACGAGCCCATTTTCAAGCCAAACATTCTTTAATCCCCTAAAACTACTTAATCTTATTCAAATTGCACTCTGGTTATAAGCCCAGATTTACACCATTTCGACTGTCGATTTGCTTAAAGCCTCTTGCAATTACACAAATCTTAGCGCTGCGCATTATATGTTCAGTGCAATAATAGTGACAAGTTTAACTTGTAAGAAAAATCTAAGGCGGTTGATGCTGATAAGGCGTATTGCTTGTGGTAAATCGCATCAGCCCGCATATCTAACCGAGCTCAATATCTCCATCTGATAAACAGATTAACTTATAACAATTTTCAAATACCTAATCGTTTCATGCAATAAAAACGGCGTAACCGAATTTTAAGTCCGACAAAAAACACTTTAAAAAACGCTTTAACCAAAAATCAATCGACAAAAAAATATTATAAAAAATAGCACTATTGGCTCGGCAAATATTTTCGCATCTCAATAAAAGAACAAGTAAAAAATAGTTATATTTTCGAAATTTTTTAGTGATAAAGTCGCGCCGTAAATTCGATTGAAGGCTACAGATTTAAGCCTGTCAGTTGCATTTACATTAACAATATTTTGCTTAACAACTAATCGATAATACACACTAAAAAGTGGAGATAAATCATGACTAAACTTGCACATATTTCAATTGCAATAATGCTAATTCTATTTTCAATTTCTGATAGTCGAGCGAATGGATGCCCGATAGGCGCACCGGGTTCAAGCGACGTATGCGTTCTGATAACCGACGTTGAACAAGATGGAACTAGCGTTACTTTTCATGGCTATGGCGGCGGATACAATAACGGAAATCCATTAGATTTTTCTCATCGGCTAAACTGGTATTCAAACGAAAATGGATACTTGGGAACAGGTAAAAGTATTACCGTTGACCTCGATTTGGGTGCTCATCAAATTAGCGCAGCCTGGGGTTACCCTGGTGCCTCGTATAAGGCATCTAAAAATATTTTTGTTCGTGAAAAATATTGTGCCTATGAACAAGCTTCCCTGGCTGAAACTATTGACGAGGTTTATAGTATCGATTTTCATAACAAAGAAAGCGTTCCTGCCAAAGTCTTCTGGTTAACCTATTCTGGCGAAAGAATGCATTATGCGACACTTCAACCAGGCGAGCGCCTTAAACAAAATGGTTACCCTGGAAATCAATGGTTGGTGACCGATAATCACGAGCAATGCATACAAGTGATGTCTACTGGTTATTACAACGCCGGCTATGACATCCACTTTGAACACTAGTTTTGATGTAACGCTTTCTCTGAAAGTCGGAGGCAAGGCTGACCAAACCTCAGTCTTGTTTCCTTTTCTTAAGTTTTCACTGCTTTACTTTTTCACCAACTCAGTGAAGCTCCTGGAACTAGCGTACCGACTCAACCAACCACTCCTGAAAGCCCACTATCAGGCACCTGCAGCTTGCCTGCTTCAAAAACTCAAAAAAATTTCCAATAGCGTGTAATAATTTAAGATATCAGCCACTAACCAGTTAAATACCAAAAATGAGTGGATTAAATAGTTAGTATGGGGAGTGATTTTTACACAGCATCAATTTTACCCTTTGCCGCGATAATCATTAAGATTTGCAGAGCCTACACCGATAATCAAACTGACTTTGAAGATTATTATCAAGAGGTGTGTTTGCAAATCTGGCGTAGTAGAGACAGTTTTCAAGGGAAATCTGAATGGTCAACCTGGATTTATCGAATATCTTTAAATGTCTGTTTAACCTACTTAAAGAAAAGGAAAAACGATCCACATCATTTTACTTCCGATTCATTACCGCCTGAGGCAGCAGAGCATTGCCAAGCCTTTGATGATGAGTCTATCAATCAACTTTACGTTGCTATCAGACAACTATCGGAAATCGATCGAGCTGTCATTTTGCTCTACCTGGAAGAAAAATCATACCAGGAAATTGCCCAAATAATTGGCACCAATCCAAATAACATTGGCGTTCGGATTAAGAGAATCAAAGAACGTCTATTTAAAATTTTAGATTCTGAGGAAAAATAAATGGAAAAATCAATTGAGACTATCTGGAAGGAAGGCTTCATTAATAGTGACGCACTTGTCGCTCCTAAAATTAACGATTTGTATAATCAAAAATCCCAAAATATCGTTGATAAGTTCCACCGCATGTTTACCATCAATCGCCAGGCAATTATTGCCGGTGGCATCATAATTTTGGTTGCATCAGCTATTTTCGGCTTGCCCTATTTAGGCGCATTTATATTTTTCTTGTTAATGGCACTTCTTGCTGTCGGTAGAGATGGTATGAAAAAGCTAGAGAAGCTTGATAAAAATACGAATAGCTATGAATATCTGAAAGCCTTTTCTAATTGGAGAAAAGAGGCCATAGCAGCTTATGCTAAAGCTTATACTTATTTCTACCCACTTCTTTTTCTTGGCATAGCAATAAGATTTATGTTTTCCAATGACGCCCAGGCTATCATTAATGCAATAGTGGTTGAGAACCCTGACATCTACCACCTTTTCGGAATTCCATGGTTTTTCACATTGGGGATTGCTTTTATCACTGCGGTATTAACTTATTTTGGAGGCGCTTTATATAGAATAGACTTAGATGTTGTTTATGGGTCGTCTTTTAAAAAACTAGATGATTTAATTGCAGAAATGGAAGAATTGCGGCGATAGCTATTTTTCGATATAACGACGAGAATAGTATTAATAAAAAGTTGGCAGTTTGCGCATCCTGTTTATTTTCAATAATGTTTTACAGCGCTTTCTTTATTCCCGCAAAACATCATAGCGAACAAATAAACAGGACTCTCCGCTTCTAAAAGTATATTTTGGTATTCAAGTTATTTAATCTTAGAAAGCAACTTCGGATTAGTTACCAGTTTTCTGACACCATGAGCATGATCTTCCTTAAACACATTTCCCTTACACCACTTCCCTAGAGTATTAATATTAATTTTCGCGCACTGAGGACGAACGCTCCATGAAACCTGAAGCGGTGAACATTTTTGTTCTGTATATTTAGGACCAGTAGTTGAACCTAAAAATTCGACCGGCTTGCCAGTCTTTACTGGCAAAGCTTTGGCTTGATGTAAACCATCCACAACATTACCGTCATACGCAAAATCGCTAAAATCAAGCGCAGAGGGATCATTGACGACCACGAACACTTGAGTCTCTACACGTAAATCAGGATTAGCACAACTTTCGGAAAGACAAGAACCTAACCCCTTCCCCGGCTTTACATCACAAGAAGAATGAACCCAGTGAACCTCAATCGTATCGCCAGGCTTTAATCCATTACAAACATCCCCTTCAGGTGCCTGAAGTTCTTTCTTAGAAAGTGACTGACTGCTACTACACTGATATCCGCCACCATGACCATGGTTGCCTTCGCCGGCATAAATTGAAAAATCTTTCGCTTTATGTTCTGCATTATTATGGAAATGGATATTGCACAAATTCATCTTGGAATAACTTGGTGCTAAGGAAAAAAGTCGTTTATTCTCCCCTGTTACACTATCAATATCTCTTGGCGCTTGCGGACCAAATCCTTCACAAACAGCACCTTTATCCATGGCGGTTTCGTTTCCACTATCATTTGCGATAACAAACGAAGAAAAAGAACAGGAGAGTATCGCAGCATAAATGTATTTGTTGGTTTTATAAACTAATCTCATTGTATTTGCCTATCTTTTTTGTGAATTAAATTGAACAATTATTCTCGTTATGGTTTTGATTAAGTTTTAATTTCGATGTCACGGAAATCTCTCAAAATTTTCATTAGTATAATTTAAAAGAGTATTCGGATAGCATACTTGGTTAACAATTTAATAGTCCATCAATAAGCTTGGAAAAAAAATTCTAGTTAAGCATTTTCAGTCGAAGCTATTGAACAACAATGTTATTGTTCTTCGTTCTTTATTTCATTTATTTGAACAAAGTCAATCGAAGCAGGTAATTCGAACAATCTGGATTTTAGAAACTCCGGCTTTAGATTAATTTCACTGATACGACTAAGAGCGACCCATTTATATTTCAGATTCAGGCCAGACTCAATCCCATCAAACGCTTGCTCAAATTGAATATTGTGACAATCCATAATTTCTGCCAGATAATAAGTGGCTATCTCGTGATACTTTTTATTACCATATTCGAAGAAATTCTCAACATACCAAAGTGGTCTAGAAACTTGACAGAACACTCCCGACTCTTCTTTCATTTCCCGAACAAGCGTGTCATCAGAGTTTTCAAAAAACTCAACACGTCCACCAGGAAGTGCCCAGAAATCATCACCAACAGCTTGATGAACAAGTATATGCTCTTTGACAATAAGCACCGCAACACTTCGAAAATTAAAACAATTATTTTGCAAGTCAAATTTAATCATCACACACCTGAACGTAAACCTTTATAAAACTCATATTGAGAACTTTTCATGAGACTAATTTAAATGATGCACTAACCACCTGGCCAGTTTAACTGTTCTTAGCGCAGTAATCTCCGTTTTAAGTTGCTAATTTCCATGCTCTCATGTTTTCTCCTCTTACGCTTCAATTCTTGAAGATTTTCGATTATTGAGATATATTAAAAGTTCGAGACAAGGGATTGACTTGAGGCTCGTTAAGTATTCCCGCCCCATCTGTGTTTCCCCGACTGCGATATTTGGTTATCAAATATGACCAGAGCTCTGGAAAGAAGGATTTTTGCTTTATGAAAGTTATTGCACTTGCCAGGATACTTTTTGAATCAATTGACTACCTAAAGAGAAATTCGGCTGAACAGCAAGTGACCGAGAGTTAATCAATAAACTGTAACTCTAAAATACAAAACTTCCTTACTTTGGTTTTGATAGCACTAATCCATGATTAATCGCGGAATTAATTGATATTCGATTAATCGAAACAAAGGAAGATACAATGACTAAATCTTACACTTATAGAGAAGGCGTAAAACTTCCACTCGTTAAAAAGGAAGACGAATTTATCGTCAGGGCTTTGCCCGAAGAACTTTCTCACCTTGGACTGAACAACGCCGAACAACTATCAACTTTATCCTCACGTTTAAATGTCGTTTCTAATGATCTGGAACAAAGCATGCAACAATGTCGATTGCTGGCGCCAACCCATCATGCCTATGCCACTGAAGATGACGACAACTTCTTGATCACTGACCGTGTGTACATTCAATTCAACGATAAAGTCAGTAAAAAACAAATTAGCGAATTGGCAAATCAATATGGGTTGCTACTGATTGAAAATTTTGGCGACGGAGAATACCTTTATCAACTCACTGACGCCACTGGAATGAACCCGGTAAAACTGGTTGTCGCGCTGAGCGAAAAACATAAAGATATTGTGACGTTAGCCGAAAACGATTTGAACTACGAGATCCAGAATAAGAACCATGCCTTTCCCACCGACTCGGCTTATCACAAACAATGGCATTTGCACCAGGACACTCAGCATAACGAGTTTGATCCTCGTTCTTCAAGCCGATGTGCTGAGGCTTGGGAGTATTTACAAAGCTATGGAAATAATAGCGTTGTAGTTGGCGTGACAGACGACGGATGCAATTTATTTCACCGAGACTTTAACAGCGAAAATAAATTCGCGGGATGGGGATATTTTGAAGGTTATACCCTCAATACAGATCAAACACTAGGCGCCGATCCTCACAACATGTACGAACTGGGAGCCAACCACGGCACAGCTTGCGCCGGCGTTATTGCAGGAGAAGTTGATGGAGAGTTAACAGTCGGCGCAGCTCCTGCATGTAGGTTGCTACCGATCAAATGGCCTTCACAAGGATCGAGTCTTTATATCGGCGATTATCGCATTCGTAAAATGTTAGATTACGTTGCTGACAAAATTGATGTTCTTTCAAATTCCTGGGGTAGCACGCCCAATGGTAATGTTGGCACCATGGTTAAAAATAAAATAAAAAAGCTCTCAAAAGATGGCGGACGTCGCGACAAAGGTATTGTTTTTCTGTGGGCTGCCGGTAATGAAAACTGTCCGGTTAATTATCAGGGCAATAAAAATATTCCATACACAATGGGCTGGCGGCGAAATCGTTTTGGTCGTTGGTATTGGGCAAAGCCGAGAACATCAAAAACTTTTCGACACAACCTGAGTAGCCTCGAAGGTGTCATGTATATTGCTGCACTAGCTAGTACTGCGAGACGCAGTCACTACTCTAATTATGGAGAAGGCGTCAGTCTTTGTGCGCCAAGTAACAACAGCCACACTTATTATCGCGACGAAGTAGAAGGATTAGGAATTACCACCGTCAAAGGAACCAGTAACAGTTCGATCCGAAACGATTTTGGTGGAACTTCTAGTGCGACCCCTTTAGTTGCCGGAATTGCTGCAATGGTTATTTCTGCCAACCCTGAATTAACTGCACTAGAAGTGATTGAAATACTCAATACCACCGCCTCCAAAGAACTGGATATGACGCCTTATGATAGAACACCGCCAGCCAGTTATGACCGCCACCCAACCTGGGATATTTCTCCCGTAGCAGATGGCGACTTTCATGACATCGGAAGTGAGCATGGAACCTGGAGCCATTGGTTCGGCCACGGGAAAGTTGATGCGCTAAAAGCAGTAGAAAAAGCGAGACCCAAACCAGTGTCAAAAACTATTCCCGGAGGAAACGAAACTGCAATTGATATTCCCGACAATTCGCTGCTTGGAATTAGTAGTGATATTAACATCGATGAAGTCGGCATACTCGAAGCCATTTCAGTCGCGGTTGATATTGATCACACTTATCGCGGTGACTTACGAGTGTTACTAAATGCACCATCCGGCACCAGCGTATTACTTCATGGCAATACCGGGCGTTGGCGAGATGATATTAAAGAAACCTACTCAATGGAAACAACTTCGGCATTAACTTCGTTAGTCGGAGAGGCAATTGAAGGAGACTGGTCATTACGCGTGATCGACAGTGTTGGCTGGGATACTGGCACACTCAATAAATGGTCTTTATCAATTAAGGCGCTTGTTTGAATTGACAGGAGCTCCACCACGCCGGCGGAGATGGCAGTCAGGCTAAATCGAAATACGTATTCTATTGATAGCCTCCACCCATTGTCATCTCGACCGCAGTGGAGAGCTCTCCCAAAGATTTAGCCACGCTCAAATACCAAAATTAACTTATTTTCAAGCACCATTCCTGGTCACAGAATAATGAACTAAAATTAAATAGCCTGAGATAGTGATAAGTTCAGTTATCGCAGTCAATAATCTATGTATGAACGATTATTGACAATAAGTATTCACGAAGCCCAAAATCAGCTATCTCTTTTTTAACGCGATACTTTCAACAAGGAATTCCATTATTATGCTAACGAGTGCTTTGATTTATCTATGTGCAGCCGTTATTTCGGTTCCTGTCGCAAAACGCCTTGGCCTTGGTTCAGTGCTGGGCTACCTGATTGCAGGCGTGTTAATTGGTCCTTACCTGCTCAATCTTATTGATGATCAATCAGACGTCATGCACTTTGCAGAATTTGGTGTTGTGATGATGCTCTTTCTGATTGGACTAGAACTCCGCCCCAGTCGCTTATGGGAACTACGCAAACCGATACTCGGTTTAGGCGGCATGCAAGTTACCCTGACAGCATTGATTATCACGCTAATTTTAGTGGCGATTTCAGACAATCACTGGAAAACAGGACTAGCAATTGGTTTAACGATTGCACTATCCTCGACAGCAATTGTGATCCAATCATTATCAGAAAGAGGACAGTTAAAAAGCGAAGCGGGAAACAACGCCTTTTCTGTATTGCTGTTTCAAGACATCGCAGTGATCCCAATTGTCGCGTTGTTTCCGCTACTCGCTATATCACCAGACCTGGCAGCCGAAGTTGACCACAAATCATTAGTCAGCAGCTTTCCTGTATGGGCTCAAATAGGAATCACCTTACTCACAATATCCGCAATAATTTTTGGCGGTAAATATCTTTCGGCGCCCGTATTCAGATATATTGCAGAGACTCACCTGCGCGAAATTTTCACCGCGTTCGCCTTGCTGCTAGTTGTTGCTATTGCGCTGCTGATGCAAGCAATAGGACTCTCTCCTGCGCTGGGAACTTTCCTGGCAGGTGTGGTTTTGGCGGATAGTGAATTTCGACACGAAATGGAAATTGATATCGAGCCGTTCAAAGGGTTGCTGCTCGGCCTATTTTTTATCACCGTTGGCGCTAGTATTGATTTTAACTTATTGTTTGAAAATCCGTTAACGATCGCGTTATCGGTGTTCTCATTAGTCGTTTTAAAAATTGCGATTCTAGGTTTTCTTGCCCACCTTTTTCGTTTTAACCGCGCCCAGGGAACTCTGTTTGCATTTGCGCTGGCACAAGGCGGCGAGTTTGCTTTTGTACTAGTATCACTAGGTAACCAAACTGGCGTTTATACATTCGACTTAGGTAACACGATTAATCTTGTGGTCGCTTTATCTATGCTGATTTCACCTCTACTACTCATTATCCACGAGTGGTTTTTCAGTCAATCAGACAGGCCGACCGCTAAAGACTATTCACAGGAAATTGAACCGACTCGTAGCGTTATCATTGCGGGCTATGGGCGATTTGGCCAAATCATCGGCCGATTACTCAGTGCTCAAGGTTACAACCTGACTATTCTTGATCATAGTCCGAGCCAAATCGATCTTCTACGCAGGTTCGGAAATGAAGTTTTTTACGGCGATGCGTCTCGCAAAGACTTATTAAAGGCAGCGGGAGCCGATGAAGCACAACTGTTAGTTATCGCAGTAGACGAGCCGGATAAAACTCTGGACATCATTAAAGTCGCTAAAACAAATTTCCCTCAGATGAAAATAATCGCCAGAGCAATTGACCGGCGCCATGCTTACGAACTACTTCGCCTGGAAATCGATGGTTTTGTCAGAGAGACTTTTGATTCTGCGCTAAATCTTGGTATCGACGCTTTAAAGCTGCTAGGCCACGACGAAGAAGTTGCCAAGCGCGCGGGCGAGCTATTTGCGCAACATGATGATGAAACTCTCAACATGCTATCGTCTTTATGGGGTGACGATAAAAGTTACGGCGTCGCCGTTCGTCAGCGTATAGAAGATCTCAAACAAGTGTTGCAATCGGATTTAAAAGGACAAGAATCGTTAAACACTTGCCATGCTGAATTAGAAGGTAAAAATAAAGAGGATGTAAAGCAGGTTTGAATATCCAGTGATTAACCTCAAGTGAGCATCTCAGCTAGGCTGACTTCAATTCAATAATAACGGAAACGCCATCTCCGTTATTATTGTCGGTTATTGTGATTGCTCCCTGCAATTCATTAACGACCAACGCATAAGCGGTGTGCAATCCGAGCCCCATATGACGATCAATTCTCTTGGTTGTGAAAAAGGGCTCAAAGGCTTGTTCAAGTTCATGTGTTTGCATACCACAACCAGAGTCAGAGAAAGTCACTATCACTTTCCCCTGTTGAGTTTGCGCATCGATTGAGACAGTGCCGGAAGAACGATTCTGAAAGCCGTGTTCAATACTGTTATCAAATAATATTTCTAAAACCTGTTTTACAATTAATGGCTCTCCCAAAACTAATATTTTGTTCGAACAATTTATTTGTATGTCGAGCTCTAATGGTAGCTCGTAACAGCTAACCTGTTCTTTACAATCTTGTAAAACTTCCGCCAGATTAAAAGCGTACACACGGGTTCCTGAAAACTCGGCAACTTTCTTAAATTCTGTAATCAATTGAGAAATCTTAATCAGGTTTCTCGCAACCAGTCGCCCGCCGTCGCCAACACTTTCTTCAAGTTGATCCCCGGTTAAACCTTTTGCGTTAAGTTCAGGCGATTCATAGATATTTTTAACTTCATCATTCACCAGGGAAATAGCAGTAATGCTGATACCTAACGGCGTATTAATTTCGTGAGCGACGCCAGTCACCAGTTTGCGAATAGACTGAACTCGACTTAACTCCGACGCTTTCAGTTGGCTAATGTCAACCAATATCCCACACATAACCACGGGGTTTCCATTATGATCTCTTTCGACAATTTGCCCGCGATCAAGAATCCAGCGCCAGTCTTCTGTTTTCGTTTTTAGTCGATAAGAGGTTTCAAGAAAATCACTCTTTCCTTGCAAATGCTCTTCAAGTGCACAAACGAAGGAAGTTCTATCATCTTCATGAATAAGTTCTACAAAATCACTCGGCGACTTAGCAGGGCCCGTTAACTTGATAATATCCGGCAGCAGGTTTTCGCGTTCAACATTGCCAATTTTCATATTCCATTCCCACATTTCACTGCGGCTTCCCCAGAGCGCTGTCGACAGGCGTTTTTGGCTTAATGCGATCGCGCGGGCGGTACGCCGCTCAACAGCTAACTGTTGCAACTTTACCCGAATAAAACTTCCCAGTATCAGGGAAAAAATGATCACATAAAGCGAGTAAGCCCACCATGTTCTCCAGGGCGCTGGTTGAACATGGAGTTCGATATCTTTAGAGTGAAGACTCCAGACACCGTCAGCATTACTGGCTTTAAATCGAAACGTGTATGAGCCTGAAGGCAAATTAGTGTAAGTTGCCCGCCGATTTTTTGCATCAGTTTCAATCCAGCCCCGATCAAACCCTTCTAACTGGTAGAGGTAACGATTTTGAAACGGGCTATTAAAATGAATAGCCGACAACTCCAAAGCAAAAACATAGTCCTTGTAGTCCAGAGTCACTGAGCGTGTTTCTGTCATTGCATTCACCAGAGGCGAATCATTATTTCCTATTGCCGGCCTGGTCGGCCTGTTGAATAACAACAATTGAGTAATGGCGAGTTTAGGTGGAAAGACATTATTTTTTATTGTTTCAGGATAAAATCGATTGAAACCATTGATACCGCCAAAAAATAATTCTCCATCTTCGGCTTTAAAAAAAGCGCCGTTATTAAATTCGTTTGACTGAGCGCCGCGGCTTTCGCCGTAAACATCAAATGATTCTCTTTTCGGATCAAATCGTGCCAGACCATGATTGGTGCTCACCCAGATAAATCCTTCACTGTCGCCGGCTACAGCATAAACCGTTTCGTTAGCGAGGCCATGCTTTTTGTTATAGGATGTAAAAACGCCGCTACCGGGAACATGCTTATCTAAACCATTTTTTGTTCCCAGCCAGAGGACTCCTGTATCATCTTGGTATAAAGCAAAAATACGACTATGGCTGACCGTCTTTTTGTTATTGGGATCATGGGAAAACCGCTGAAATTTCCCGGTTTTCAAATTCAGTCGATTCAGCCCACCGTTACGAGTTGCCACCCAGATATCCCCCGACTTTCCCTGAAGCGTCGAGTAAATACCATTGTCACTAATTGAGTGAGGATCATTTGGTTTATTTCTAAAAATTTCGAAAGTTTCAAGCTCGGGATCAAATCGATTTAACCCATCAACGGTTCCAATCCAGAGCTTTCCTTGAAAATCTTCCTTGATGGAGTAAATTCGGTTACTGCTAAGACTGTTCGGATCAGATTTGATATGCTGATAATGTTTAAAAGCCTTTTTTTCTTCGCTGTATAAGTTAACTCCCCCATCGTAAGTGCCTGCCCAGATTTGGCCCTGACTATCAACCAGAATTGACATCACCATACCACGGCTAATTGATGAACTGTTTTCTGACTCATGGAAATAGTGAGTATATTTTTCAGTGGCGGGATCAAAACGATTTAATCCATTATCAACCCCCACCCATAAAACATTCGACCGAGTTTTGAACAAAGAACGAATGCGTTTATGGCTGATACTATTCAGTCCCGAAATACTTGAATTGACAATAGTTGAGTTCGTTTTGTTTTGATTAACGCCGTTTAATTCAGTGATACGTGGGTTAATTGAATACGACTGACTTTGATGACCAAACTGACGAGTTTCCATGTTAACTCGATTTGCACCGTCTCCAGTGCCAAACCAGATCCCGCCACTGTTATCTTCAGAAATGGACCAGACGCTATCGTTACTTAAACTGTACTTTTGAGTAGGATTATGTTGGTAGCGCAAAAAGCTTTCGTTGGTACTATCGTAAAGACTGACTCCACCACGGGTTCCAATCCAAAGTTCTCCAGATTGGCTAATGTGTAAGGCACGCACGCGGTCATGACTCAGACTACGTGAATTTCGATTGTCTGCTCGAAAGTTTTGAACGGCGTTTGTCACAGGGTTCAGTCGATATAAACCACTGTTGTAGGTTCCAATCCAGATACCACCTTGCGGGTGTTGAACGATCGAGGTGACCGACTTATCGAAGGTGAAACTTTTTCCAAGATTCTCATATTCGAACCGGGAGAAAGAGCCTTTTGTCGTATCAAATAACATCAGGCCAGCTTCTGCACCAACCCAAAGTCGACCTTGTTGATCGGCCAATATTGCTTGAATGCTATTGGTTGAACTAGAACCCGGACTATTCGAATCCGGCAAATAAAGTTGTGTTGTATGATCGGTTGTGTCGAATAAAAATAGGCCATTGTGGGTTCCAATCCACAGCTTATTTTTGTCCGCCGGATAAATTATGCGGATGAATTGGCTACCCACATAATCTCGCCTTTCCCTGGATAATTCAAAGTTTTCAAATCGTTCTTTCTGTCGATCGAATCGGTTAAGTCCTTTGCTTGTCCCTATCCAGAGAACACCATTTTCATCTTCGTAGAGAGCTTCAATATAGCTTGACGTTAACGAGTGTTGATTTTCTGAATCAAATGAAAAAACTTTAAATGTGTAGCCATCAAACCGATTAAGACCATCTTGAGTGCAAATCCATAAAAACCCCTGGTAATCCTGGAGCATACAAGTCACGGTTGCCTGTGATAATCCTTGCTCGAGAGAATAGCGACTAAATCGTAGATTGTTATTGCTTGCAAGCACACTTTCAACAATAAAACTCACAAACAACAGGGCTACACAAAACATGCGAATCAACGACTTAATCATGTTTCTTTGCCCAGTAACTAACTTTCTTCACTAAGTATAGATGAATTTAGTCAATTCTGGAGATGTTCTGTTAGCCCGCTAGCGGCTCAGGCAAAGCCGAAATCGCTACAACACTAATTAACAGCTCAAGGGACCAGTGCTTTTTCGCCGCGAGCAATAGCAACACAACCCGATCGAACAATTTCAATAATGTCGCTTTGCTTTTTGATCGAACGGATAAACGCGTTGAGCTTATCCTTTTTACCGGTTAGTTGAACGGTATAAAGCTGATTAGTGCTATCGACTATCTGACCTCTGAAAATATTCGCTGTGCGCACAATTTCTTCACGAGAATCAGGCGTTTTTGCGTTGAGTTTCACAAACATCAACTCTCTTTCAATATGCGAAATATCTGTCAGTTCCGATATTCTCAACACGTCTACCAACTTGTTAACCTGTTTGGTGATTTGTTCAATGACTTTGTGATCGCCGTTAGTCGCAATGGTAATTCGCGACAGACTTTTATCCTCTGTCGGCGCAACAGTCAGACTTTCAATATTAAAAGCTCGCTGAGAAAAAAGACCGACGATACGTGATAAAGAACCAGGTTCGTTTTCCAATAGAATGGATAAAATAGTCTGTTGCATCAGGCGTCTACTCCTTTGGAAAGCCACATATCATCAATTGCGCCAAATTTCTTTTGCATAGGGTAAACATGCTCATGTTCTTCTACTTCAATATTTAATAGTACTAAGCGATCTTTCATTGCCAGCGTTTTATCAATAGCAGCGTCCAATTCATCTGGCGATGTCACTTTAATACCCACGTGGCCGTATGCTTGTGCCAGCGCGACAAAATCGGGCAGCGAATCCATATACACATTGGAATGGCGCCCTTCATAATTAATATCCTGTAACTGCTTTACCATTCCAAGATTTTTGTTATTCAGCAAAATAATTTTTACCGGTAAGTTATATTGAAGGCAGGTGGAAAGTTCCTGAATGTTCATTTGAATTGAGCCGTCGCCGGTAATACACACCACATCGGCGTCCGGGTGCGCTAGCTTAACTCCCATTGCCGCAGGCAGGCCAAATCCCATGGTTCCAAGCCCTCCTGAATTGATCCATTGTTTCGGCCGCTGAAAAGGAAAATACAAAGCGGCGAACATCTGATGCTGACCAACATCGCTGGTCACAAATGCCTCTCCACCCGACGCTCGGTAAATCGATTGGATCACCTGCTGAGACTTAATCGTGTTCTCACTTTTTTGATAACTCAAACAGGCTCGATTTCGCCAACCTTGAATTTGCTCCCACCACGATTGATTAGCCTGAGGGTTCTGCCGCTGACTTTCAAAAACGCCGTTCTTGTTAAGACTTGCGAGCAGCTGCTCAAGTACGATTTCTATTGAACCAACTACAGGAATATGAGCATGAATATTTTTTGAAATGGACGTCGGATCAATATCAACATGAATAATTGTTGCATCTGGACAAAACTTACTGGTGTTGTTAGTAACCCGGTCATCAAAACGCGCACCCAACGCCAAAATGACATCGGCATTGGCCATTGTCTTGTTGGCTTCATAAGTACCATGCAAACCAAGCATGCCGACAAAATTCTGATGGGTTCCCGAAATTCCACCTAACCCCATCAAAGTGCTGGCTACCGGCGCATTCAGTTTTTCCGTCAACTCAAGCAACAACTCAGAGGCCTCGGATAGAATAACGCCGCCACCCGCATAGATTACAGGTCGTTTCGCATTGGCTAGCGCTTCTGTCACTTTTTTAATTTGTTTAGGGTGTCCTTTGGTGTTCGGGTTATACGAACGGATCTTAATTTGCTTCGGCATATGATAAGCGTGTTTTTCAGCAGCGCTCAGTTTATCTTTCGGCAAATCGACCACCACAGGGCCCGGCCTGCCTGATCTGGCCAGGTGAAACGCTTTGGCAATAGTTGCCGGAATTTCTTCTGAGTTGCGGCAACTATAACTATGCTTAACGATAGGGCGTGAACAACCCAACATATCTGTTTCCTGAAATGCATCATCGCCGATTAGATTCGTTGGTACCTGCCCGGATAACACAACCATTGGAATTGAATCCATATAAGCCGTGGCAATACCTGTTACGCAGTTAGTCGCACCAGGCCCGGAAGTCACCAGAACCACGCCTACTTCATTAGTACTGCGACTGTAGCCGTCTGCCATATGAGTCGCCGCTTGCTCGTGTCGAACCAGGATATGTTGTATATCATTTTGTCGCGATAAAGCATCATAAATATCTAACACTGAGCCGCCCGGATAGCCGAAAATATGTTTGACGTTCAAATCTTTAAGCGCTTTGATAACCAACTCTGCCCCAGAATAGCGAGCTTGATTATCCACATTTTCCACCACGTTTGAAAACGCGGCCTTTTCCGAAGTCGTGTTTTTTGGCGCGAGCTTTTCTCGCTGCAGCGAAACGGCCTCTTGCTTATGTGTAGAAATCATTTTGATCCTCGGTTATCAGTCAAAATCTTGTAAAACAAATTTAAAAATTGGCGCATTTGCCAAACCACCACAAATTTTCAATCAATAAAGTCCAGTCGATAATTCAGTCCATAAAAAAACCCTCGGTTCTTGCGAAGCGAGGGTTTTTGAATTAGTTGCTATTCATCCAGCCAACTCAAATCCCCGCAGAGAACAGAGGTTCACCACGACGACGAGGAGTTTGACAATGACTAGTTTTTGCATAATTTCCAATCTGTTACCGACTTAAACGTGTAGATAAACTTAATGCCTTTCAGTGAATATCTTCGATCCCCCAGCAACTCCTAACAACAAGTTTACGCTACGGAATTAAGGCACTGAAAGCCATATCAATTGCATTGGATTGTGGCTAGCTTGCCGAATAAGGTCAAGTAACTAAAAGCTATAAGGAGAAAATACCTGGATTTGACAATCATCTGAAGGATGATTAATCGAAGCAAAATTGCCTGATATACGCTTCGATTTTTGTACTGCACCGCAACAACCTGCTTTTTCTTTCATTTGCAACAGTGACACTTCTAACCATTTTTTGTACAAAGCTTAACCCATTGTTATCTGGTACGTTTTTACCACTTAATAATTTGTAAAACACCGGATTATTAATCCCCTACTAAAATCTCAATTTACTATAAAAATCAAAAGTTTAGTAAATGATTGCACCTCACTGGACAGAGGTCTAGCCTTAAATCCCCTGTTAACAAACCGGTTGTCTGCGTTGTACCGCTAGCAGGTTGGTGTGCAAAAACAAAAAAAGCACACCCGAAGTTGAAAATGAAATACCACGAAAGCTTTCGACTTAGGAGGAAACAACATTGAAATCACGAACAACCTTTAAATCAATTATCGCTATCGGATTACTATCCACTTCATTCAATGTCTTTGCAGAACTTGGGGACTATTCTTTCTGGCAAACGCTGGTTCACCTGTTTTCCCCACCAAAGGCAGATAACCCAGTAACCGAACAACAAGCTAACGCAAGCCAATATCCGTTGTTATCTAACGCGGGTAACTTTGAAGACGGATTCTCGCCGGGCGCTTACTTATCATGGCAAACGATTCAGTTGGATGCCGGCACGGGCGCAACTTGTGGTAATGGATCACCTTACAAGTTTTTTGTTAATCGAGTTGCTCACAGTAGTAACACAATAATTTATATGGAAGGCGGCGGCGCCTGTTGGGACTACGAAAGCTGCACTGGTCAAACAGGGATCCGCGGCGCTCGTAATCCTAATGGTATTCCCGACGACTATATGAGCCTGCTCAATCCCGGCTCTAGCCTGGTAAGCCCATTAGTGTTTCGACTACATCCATGGACTTCAGTAAAAAGCCAAAACTGGAATATGGTTTATGTTCCATACTGCACCGGTGATACTTATACCGGGGATAAAGTCGCACTCTATGAAGATCCCAGCGGCGAAAATGAACCACTGGTATGGCATCACAATGGCGTTAAAAACATGCGGGCGGTTATCGCCTGGCTAAAAAACAATTTGCAAAGACCAGCCCAAATGTTAGTTTCCGGCTGTAGCGCAGGTAGCACTGGAACTCTGGCGAACTATCACCCGATCCGTCGTGACATGGAACCCACTAAAGGCTTTTTGTTAGAAGATTCAGGGCCTGTTTACCCCGCACCAAAAGATGGAAATACTGACGACTATCCATCAATTCTTCTTCACAACAAAATTCGCGATGCCTGGGGACTCGACCAAAATGGCAATGGTCCAATTCCTTATTTGAGTAACGAATTAATGGCGCTGGATACCAATGATATGGGGACACTTTATCGCGGTCTGGCAGAACATTATCCTAATGACCGCATGGGTCAAACCCATTTCTGGCAAGATCTGAACTACTCGTCCTATTCTTATGAGCGCTTTTATGATGACATTGCGAATGAAACTAATCAGGAATTAAAGGAACAAAAAATTCATCAGCGTTGGCACAAGGACACCAATAACTTGATTGCGGAGTTAGAGAGCTACGATAACTGGGGTTACTTTTTCCCTTACTTTCGAGATGTCAACGAAAGTCACTGTACTACCATTATTGAATTCAACAACTCTGAAATTCAGGAAGATGGTTTAGAGCTTGATGACTTTGTTAATAATCTCATGAATGGTTCAGGTCCGGTGATGCAAGCTTCAGAAGAAGATACAGTGAGCGACTATGAGAAAGGATTCAACTTCCTTTACTGGCTACTCGATCAGCTTTTATAAAGCCGATTATTAATGTCACATTTGGTCTGAACTAATTCAACATAGCACTCTAATGAATTTTGGATAAGCTGTCTGATATTTGCAGGTTGGGTTACGCCAACCCAACCTGCAAAATAAATATTGTGATCAAATTTACTCCCACTCAATTAAGTTAAGAAAGAGCAGTTTTTAATTCAAATAGTTGCTATCGATATACCTGCTTTCGAAGCTCAGCCAATCGCTGTGCAAGGTATTGCTCGCGAGTTAATCCATCAGGATAAACATCCATTTCCATCACCTCTTTAACAATCTCTTTTTCCTTCTGTTTATAGGTTTTAAATTGAGGACTGGGATTATCGCGAAATTTTCTTTCTCTTTCAGCAGCGATCGCTTTATACTCATCGATAAGTACTTGGCCAATTTCTTTTGCTTGAGCCGAGTCTGGCGCGTGTTTGAGTAGTGCCAACTTCATCATCAAACTCTCTGCATTAGAAATTTTCTTCTGCTTTTCGAGCAGTTCGACTTCCTGGTTTAACTCAGCAAACTGATTTTGTTTAGTCACGTCATCCAGTTGTTCTGCGTCTTCAAAAAACTGACGAAACCGATCTCTTGTGTGAAAAAGTGACTGATAATCTTGATAGGCATCAATCAGTTTTTGATTATCTAAACTCAATTCGTTCAACGAACTAATACTGTTTTCTTTACCATCCAGCTTAGAAAGATTAGCTAGCGCAGCAGCGTCTTTGTTTATTGTGCCTTTGTTGACAACTGTTGGCTCTGTAGGCTTTTGATTAAATTGCCAATATCCAATCCCCAGGACAGCAAAAACAGCCGTCACAACAAGGGTTTTCTTTTGAGTTTTTTTTTGCATCGTATTCTCACCGGTTTAACGAAGGTTATTTCAAGAGAATTACAACTACTCGAGTGAAATTAAAAAGTGCCACCCCGTGTATCAATCAAATTAGTGTCGGGTTAATAATTAACAACCACCCTATCATACAAGTAAAAATCTGCAATCTTTTTTGGCGAATTTGAGCGAGGGGTATTATTCGATATTCAAGATCAAAAAAACTGGCAACTACTTTATCTCTGAGCCAGATAAAAAGAGTTCAATTTGACTTTGTAATTGCAGGCAAGCCTGTTCCAGGTGAGGCATTTTTTTTGTATAAGAATCACTTTTTTGCGCCTTTGCCAAATGTTCAATTTCCTCAGAAATAGAACTTACCTTGATTCCGCCAACATTTCCCGAAAGACCTTTTATCGTGTGGGCAAAAAACGAGACATTCTTATCATCTTCTTCACTGACTGCTAAACTTAATTTCTCTAAATACTTAGGCGCTTCCTTAATGTAAGAGGCCAATAAAACTTGAAGTATATTTTCCTTTCCCAATACTCTTTTTAATGCGCTCTGTTTGTCCCAGACACCGTTTGCTTTTTTGAGTTTTGGCTCACTATCGTCTCGATATTCATCATCAGCTTTTAACCCCTTGTACTCTTCGAGAGGTTCGTTATTGAATATTTGTAAAGACTCCTGCTGTTCCTTGCTGCCCATTTTGCTCTCCATTTGTTTAGCACTAAATCGTTCCATACTGCTTTCTATGCTTTCTCGTTGCTCCGCCGGTGTACATAACCAGTAATGTAAAGTAGCTAATAAGCGGCTCGGCTCTAATGGTTTGGATAAATAGTCATTCATGCCAGCTTGCAGGCATTTCTGCTTGTCACCTTCCATTGCATTAGCGGTCATTGCAACAATAACGATATCTTTGCCTTGTTCGCCCCCATCACCTGAGCGAATTAACTGGCTCGCCTGATAACCATCCATTTCAGGCATCTGGCAATCCATCAGAACTAATTGGTAAAAATCCACCCGGCTAGCAGAACTAAGTAAACTTAGCGCGTGAGCGCCATTTTCAGCAATATCTGAACTCAACCCAAACTCATCTAACATTCCTAAAACAACTTGTTGATTAACAAAGTTATCCTCAACAACTAGTATTTTTGCTTTAGTTTGCTTAACCGCCGCTAATTGAGTTTGATCTAAATTTTCATCGCTATCACTAACAACTTGTTGAGCGGCTGATTGCGGCGTACTACCACTAATGTCTTCGCTTTCAATATTTTTTTCGACAGAACTTGCTACCACGTTAGTGAGATTAATAATTGCATTGGTCGCACTCAATAATGATCCAGTTACAGCCGGCTTGGGAAAGTGATAACAATAACCTCGATCAGAAAAATACTTTGAATTATATGAATGAGCCAGATCGGTCATAATAACCATCTTCATCGGTTTATTATTCTGTTCAGCCATCATCAGTTCGCCAAGTTCAATGCCGTTAACCGAGGATAAGCCCATGCTGATAAAAGCTGCGTCAAACGGTTTACTAGTGTCACAATCCGTTATTGCACTTGTTTTAGCTGGAAGAGAATGTTGTTTACATAAGTTAAGCGCCTCACGACTACTTTTTGCACCGAATGCTTGCGCTCCCCAATTTCTTAATTGCTTACAAATCACTTCCCGACTATCCAAATTTTCGTCAACAACCAAAATTTTTAACTTAGTAATATTCTCTTCAGGAATTAATGGTATTGCATCTTCACTGGCATAAAGCTCTACTGAAAATTCAAATTGGCTGCCGCGTCCTGGTTGGCTGTTGACGTGAATTTCTCCGCCCATTAGCTCGCATAGTTTATTACTAATTGATAACCCTAACCCGGTACCCCCAAACTCCCGAGTCGTTGATGCATCCACCTGGGTAAAAGCGTCAAATAATGTTTCAACTTTGTCAGCCTCAATCCCTACTCCGGTATCAATTACAACACAACTGAACAGCAAACTTTCTTCTTTCAAGCTATCAAGACTAGCACGGATAACCACTTGGCCTTCCGAGGTAAACTTCACGGCATTGCCGATAAGGTTGGTTAGAATCTGACGTAACCGGTTAGGATCTCCTTTTACTTTTGATACTTTAATTTCCGTTAAATCAGCAACCAACACAACGCCTTTGTCTTCAGCTCTTAGTGCCATCGCCTCTGCAAGTTCCCCTAACATTTTAACCAGGTCGAAACTAATCACTTCAAGTTCCATTTTTCCAGCTTCAACTTTAGAAAAATCCAAAATATCGTTAATTAAAGCAAGCAATGATTGTGCACTGGATTTAGCTAAACTAGCTTTATGTCTTTGGGTGTCTGTCAGCTCAGTTTTTAACAATAATCGTAGCATGCCAAGTACACCGTTCATCGGCGTTCTGATTTCATGAGACATGTTTGCAAGAAACTCAGACTTGGCCTGATTCGCCAATTTCAATTCTTTAACACTAGTTGCAACATGCTTTTCAAGATTTTCAACAAGCTCAAAGAAAAACTGATTAAACCGTCCAAGCACGACGATAAAAATGGCCGCTAAGAAACAGAAAGAGAGAGCAAATGCTAACCAGGAAGACCAGGCCATATTGTATAAATTGAAGTCTGTCTGAAAAGTAATTTTTTCTGTCGACACCAAAAATAACATGGTTAAGATTATCATCAGAGAAATACAGAAAAACACAAATCCTGCTCGCTTGCCGAACAAAATCGTGGATATGATGACTGAACCGAGCAAAAAAGGAATGCCGTTTCCAGTTAAACCAAATTTAAAAGTTCCCGCAATACCAACAATTAGGAATGCACCCATAATCATACCTGCGCGTAACGGGAGTGGAATTTTTTTTCTGAAAAGTGTCGTACTAATAATGGCAGTGACAACCAGAATATGAACCGTCATAATCGGTAGATAGCCAAGATCTCGAATTCGTAATAACGAACCGATTAACGCCGGAATCGCGACAATACTGAATATCACAAGAATTAAATTAACCAGGCTGCTTTTTAGTTTAATGACAGATAATCGCCTGGCATCAATTAATTCTTGTTTGTTCATAAAACTCTTGGTAAACAGTGATGAAGTTTGGTTGGCTAAGTGACTAGTATAGCTCAAAAAAGCTAAAAAAGAGTTTCCTCCTCCTTGCCCTAAATCATCTCAACTCCTTCAATTTTGCGCAAAATTACCTGCGAACATTTTTTGGAGACGAATAATTAAACGAGATAACCTCAACAGCGAGCATTCTATTGAACCACTGAAACAGCTTTTATCTGTGCAAAAACCTTTTGCGCCGGTCGTAAATTGAGTATCACGCGAGAATAGTCAGAAATCTTGGCTAACAATTCGGTGTTATTGAGTGACAAGCGAACCATACACTGTCCATTTCCTGTAGCGTCACCGATTTCAATGACTTGGCACTCGAAAACATTCAAAACGCTGGTTTGTTGTGGCTTCTGTAAGGTAATGCTGATATCCCTGGCATTTAAGTGAAGTCTAATTAACTGCTCATCACTAACATTTTGTCTTGGCATATAAATAGTATGTCCATCAATTTTTACTTCGGTCAGACAATATTCATTGCAAGCGCTAATGACTTGTCCAAATAACAATGTAAAGGGTTCATCAGCCATCATGTCTTGAAGAATATGATCAGAGAGTACTCGTTTGATGTCACCATGCTTAACAATTTTCCCTCGTTCCAAAACGACGATATAAGTCGCCAGGCGAGTCACTTCTTCAACACTATGACTCACGTACAAAATGGGAATAGACAATTCTCTATGTAGATTTTCGAGATATTCCATTACCTCTTGTTTACGCTTGCGATCTAAAGAAGCCAGTGGTTCGTCCATTAGTAGTATTTCTGGCTTCATCATCAAAGCTCTGGCAATAGCGACTCGTTGTTTTTCTCCACCGGATAATAAAGCAGCATTATTCGAAAGCAATTGAGAAATTCCCATTAACTCGACAATACGTTCAAACTCTTCTTGATTAACACCTGAGTGCGCCCGCTTTCTACCATAATTTAAATTTTCCAACACATTCAAGTGTTCAAATAATGCAGACTCTTGAAAAACATATCCAATGGGTCTTTGATGAACCGGTAAAAATTGGTCAGCTGATTGCCATTGTTGCTCTCCAAATTTCAGCTGGCCGCCCGCAATTTTTTCAAGGCCAGCAATACAGCGCAGTAAGGTCGTTTTGCCGGCCCCTGACTGTCCAAATACAGCAGTAATACCGCTAACAGGTATATTTAGTTCAATATCAAAATAAAAATTTGGATTTCGAAAACTAAACTTTGCTGAGATATTATTGTTATTCAAATCATTTACTCTATATTTAAATTTCTCGTACTTATTATTAATTTTTATCAGTCAACTCTAATAAAATCCTTTGAGCTTCGATTTGCAAAAGCGCTTTTTTATTCAGTTAGTTTTCGTTATTAAATACTCTTTTAACGATATAACTTTAAACCTGAAACCCTACACCTTAATTCTTTAATCTTGAAACATCGAGCTAAACGCCGATTATCTTGCTGGTACTCTTTTTATTGTTAAACAGGTATACCATCGTTAATACAATAAACGAAAAAATAATCATACCAGCAGACAACCAGTGGGCTTGAGTATATTCCATTGCCTCAACATGATCATAAATTTGAACCGATATCACACGAGTGACTTCGGGAATATTCCCGCCAACCATCAAAACAACGCCGAATTCTCCGACAGTATGGGCGAAACCCAAAATCGTCGCCGTGATAAACCCTGGCCTCGCAAGTGGCACCACGATAGAAAAAAAACGATCCCAGGGACCTGCGCGCAAAGTTGCAGCAGCTTCTAACGGCTTCTCTCCGATAGCCTCTATAGCATTTTGAATTGGCTGAACAACGAAAGGCAGCGAATAAAAAATTGAAGCGATGACAAGCCCCCAAAAAGTAAAAGGTAATGTGCCAATTCCCAAGGCCGTAGTAAACTTACCAATAGGACCATTGGGCCCCATAGCTAACAATAAATAAAAGCCCAGAACCGTCGGAGGCAACACCAGCGGGAGTGCAACGATAGCACCGATCGGTCCCTTCCAAAAAGATCGCGTGCGGGCCAACCACCATGCTAAAGGGGTTCCTAAGATAAGTAACAGCGCGGTGGTCACACTCGCAATCTTGATGGTTAGCCAGATAGCACTCAGATCGCCTTCTGTAAATCCCACTAGTAGACTCCTTCGTTATTATTTTTCACTTTATCGCGCTTCATCAAATGATGGACTGGTTGAGCGCTATTTGTTTGCATTGCTTTGTAACCATACGCATGAATGATGTGAGTAGCACGAGTGGTGCGCAAAAACTTCAAAAATTCGCTAGCAGTTGAGTTTGCCTTCGCTCGCTTTAATATAACAGCGTCTTGAAAAATTGGCTGATGTAGCTCGCCTGGAACCCGCCAAAAAGAACCAGAGCGGTGCTTTGCCTCTCCAGATTCAGACATGCCAATCACCTGGGAAAGCGCTAAAAAGCCTACTTGAGCATTACCCGACGCGACAAATTGATAAGTTTGTGCGATATTTTCACCATAAACCAATTTATTCTTAACGCTTTCATAAAGATTAAGACTGTCTAAAACTTGTTTTGCCGCCAACCCATAAGGTGCTAACTTAGGATTAGCCAACGCGAGCTTTTTAACAACATTTGACTGAATAGTTTTTGCACCGTTAAACGATAACCCAGCTTGATTTGACCAAAGCACTAACTCCCCCTGAGCGTAGGTAAACCGACTACCCTTCACTACCAGCCCTGCTTGCTCTAGCGCGGCGGGTTTATGTTGATCCGCAGACAGAAAAACATCAAATGGTGCCCCGTTTTTTATCTGCGCAAAAATTTTGCCGGAAGAGCCAGGTATTAATCTTACTTTTCGACCACTCTGTTTTTCAAACTTGTTCGATATCACTTTAAGCGGCGCATAAAAATTAGCTGCGACAGCGACATTGATAGCTTCGTTATCGATAGTTTCGTTATTAATAGCCACACGATTAATACTCACACCGTCGTCAGCGCTGCCCCCTCGCAACGCGGGTGAATATCCAAGTATCCCAACCAACAACATCAGCTGACAAAGAAAAAAACCACCATTAGCAATAAAGCGATGAATCATTTGTGTAAAGGTTCTCGTTTATATGATTATCAGTATTCGATGCAAGATTAAAACTATTGGGGTTCAGGCTGAGCTTTGTTTACCCCCGCACCTATTTAAAGTATAAGCTAAATCAATTTTGAATGATTGAATTGATTTCGATCATATTAGACAGTTTGAAGACTTCTTCAACTTCGCAAATACCAGTAGCACCAACTCAAATATCGCCAAAATTCAACGAACAGAAAGAAGCCCGGTTCAAAGCGTTCTACCTTGCTTAACCCACTAAAGCGACTATGCTTAAACAACTAGTTGTCTTCGATAATACACCGATTTATCTCATTTATGAAAACTTCGAATATTGCTCGTAATACTCCGGGCAAAATTCGTAGATAGCTTTAAGGAAAAAGAATGCTTTTTGCGGTTAAAATTCGCGCACTAATTCTCGTTGTTACAGTGACTAGCCTTCCTTTTGTGCTAAATCTTCTGGGTGCCGACTTTTCTTCCAAATCAGCTACCGGCACTTTGCATCATGTCCTGATGGAATGGAGTGCCGTCAGTATCGCTGTTATTGCCGCATTAGTTTCATTTTTACACTTTTATCGGTATAGAGACATTACCGTTCCAATCATTGGAATGGCATTTTTTTGCGCCGGTCTGATTGACGCCTTTCATACTCTGGCAGCAACCGGCATTATCAATTTAAGTGCCTCAAATAGTGACTTCATCCCTTTCACCTGGGCATTTTCCCGTATATTTAACGCAGCAATCATCATTATTGGGATTGGTATCAGTATTTGGATGGTCTATAAACAACCACTGACAAATTCGCGACCTTCATCAAATAGAAACCAAATAACTCAACTGGCGGTCATTAGTCTTCTCTTTATTTCAATCGCAATTATCGCTGTATTTCTCACGTCGACCAGCGCACAACTTCCTAAGACAACTTTTCCTGCTGCTCTGATTATCCGTCCTTTCGACGTCCTACCGCTGGCGATGTTTTTATTGACCGCTGCGCTCGCCTGGAATTGGTATCGCCAACGCCCAGAGATAATCAAATATGCACTACTACTCAGCCTTGTTCCCCAAACAGTAACTCAACTGCATATGAGTTTCGGGTCTACAGAAATATTTGATAATCACTTTAATATTGCACATATGCTCAAAATTATCGCTTATTTCTGTATTCTTTTTGGTGTGCTTTTTGACTTGTTTCAGCGTGAATTGAGTTCTCGGAATTCGAAAGAAGAAGTCCTTGTCACCGACTCTTCACCGGAACTTGAAGGCCTGGTCAAAACCGGACAAGCAACGCGCCCTCAAGCCATCACTATTCCCGCCGCTTCCTTTGTATTGGCAATTGTTGTTTCGTTGTTAGTCGGTGGCATTTTCTATCTGGACACAGAACGATTGGTTCGCAGTCAAGAAATTGAAGAACTTAAAATCGAATCACAATTAGTTGAGCCACTACTTTCAAATTTTTACAAGCAGGCCTACGGCGATGTGCTGTTTTTAAGCAGAACTCCAGCAATTCAAGAATTCATTCAATCTGAAAATCAAAATGATGAAATCAACCGTGCGCTTTGGCAAAGCAGAATTGAGCAAATATTTAGCGAGATTCTGGATAATAAACCAAATTATTTCAAAATTCGTTATATCGGTGTTGACAATGATGGATTGGAACTAGTCAATGTTTACCGCGAAGAAGAAGCGATTATTAGAGTACGGAAAAGCGAACTACAGCAAAAAAGTGAAAGAACTTATTTTAAGGATATGCTCACATTATCTGACGGTAACGTTTATTTTTCACGTATAGAGCTGAATCAGGAACATGGGAAAATATCAACGCCACACCAACCAGTACTTCGCATTGGCACACCTATATTTGATCAGAGTAATAATGAGCTCTTCGGTTTTCTAGTCATTAGCGCCGACTTTGGTTTTTTTAGAGCAAACTTGCTAAAAACCAGTTTACAAAATATCAACTTCTACCTCTCTAATCAAAGCGGTGATTATCTTATTCACCCAGACAACTCAAAAACATTTGGCTTTGACCTTGGGGAACGTCACCTGATGCAAGAGGAGTTTCCTCCACTGAAAGATATTTTTAACAAGCAAGTCACTCAACTTGAAATGACAGATGAGTTAAGCTTCTTTGAAAATACAAAGCAAACACCGAATGGCTTTTATCGACTAGTTCAATTACCTTTTCTTGAGAAACAGAATAACTTACATCTCCTACTCACCTTCGACCATGAAGTGCTACAGCAGCAACTTGCTGACTTTCGCAATCGTAGCTTCATCGTCGGTCTTGGTCTTGCAATTATCGCGCTCGCTTTAGCAGTATTTGGTTCCAGGCGAATAACTGCACCTCTTCTACAAACTACCTCAGCCTTAGAGCATTTCGAGCGCCATGGAGAACTTTTACCACTACCAATTAACTCCAAAGATGAAATCGGTGTGCTCGCTCGAAATTTTCATAACATGCTGACCCTTAGAAAAGCGAGAGATAGGGAACTGGCAGAACAAAAATTTGCACTCGATCAACATGCAATTGTTGCGGTTACCGATGTGAAAGGAAATATTACCTTTGCCAACGAGAAGTTCGCTGAAATTAGTGGCTACACCGTTGAGGAGCTCGTAGGCCAAAACCACCGAATTGTAAATTCTGGTTACCATGACACACAATTTTGGCAAGACATGTACACAACAATTGCAAATGGAAAAGTCTGGCATGGTGAATTTAAAAACCGCGCGAAACTCGGAAACATATACTGGGTTGACACAACAATTGTGCCATTTCTAGGTCCAAACGGAAAACCACAAAGTTATATTGCAATTCGCACCGATATTACTGAAAGAAAACAGATGGAGTTAGAACTTGCGGAAAAATCGAAACACTTAGAATTAGTCATCGATTCCACGGCAGTTGGAGTTTGGGATTGGCAAGTTCAAACCGGCGAAGTTTTATTCAATCAACGCTGGGCGGAAATAATTGGTTATCAATTGCAAGAGTTGGAGCCGACCGATATTAATACCTGGATAAATCACTGTCATCCAGAGGACCTAATAGAATCAGGAAAACTCCTGGAAAAACATTGGAGCGGCGAAAGCCAGCGCTATGTGTTTGAAGCTAGAATGAAACATAAATCCGGTGACTGGGTTTGGGTATTGGACACAGGAAAAGTTGTTGAATGGCACGCAGATGGTAAACCGAAACGAATGATTGGAACACATCTGGATATTACTGAGCGTAAAAATGCAGAACTGGCAATTAGTGAAACTATGGCGCTACTGGAATCGACAATTGAGTCAACAGATAATGCGATTTTGGTCACCAGTACAGAAGGGAAAATACTAAGAACAAACAGCCGTTTTGTTTCACTTTGGGATATACCTGATAAACCTGCAAAAGTTTTAGACGAAAGTAGCGTAGTAAAAACCATTTCTCAGTATTTAAAGAAACCAGAAATTCTGACAAAAAACCTAGAGTCATTTAAACAAGATAAGTTTGCCGAATCAACTGAAATGTTGGTCCTTACAGATGGGAGAATTATCGAAAAGATTTCTCAGCCCATGCTGATGAATAAAACGCCAATTGGCCGAGTGTGGAGCTTTAGAGACGTAACCCAACGAATGATTACTCAGCAACAGCAAAAGCAACTATTGGAGTCAACCCAGGTAAAGTTGAATATCACTTCGGCGCTTAATCAAAACAAACCGCTTTCACAAAGGCTCGATAATGTACTCAGCACTATATTAACTATCGAAGGAATGAAATCCAAGGGTGGGATTTATCTATACGATGAAAAAACCAGGGTTCTTCAGTTACTTTGCTATTGCGGCGAGCTTAGCATCGATTTTCTAAAAGAGGAATCGACCATTGAAATTGGACAAGGAATTTGTGGCGGTGTCGCAGAAACAGGTCAGTTATTAATTTGCGACAGTGTGTTTGATGACGAGCGAGTCATGACTAAATGGTCAGAACTGGAAGACTGCGGCCTTTATATTTTGCCAATGAACAACAGAACGGAAAGAAGGCATAATGTTTTGGGTATCGTGGTGTTAGCCAGTGAAAAAAAACCAGATAAAAGTTATGAACGCCTGACACTTTTGAAGGAAATTGGCGACATTCTTTCGATTAATATACTCAATGAAAATGTCAATCAGCAACTTGAAATAGCTCGCCACGAAGCCGAAGAGTCTAGCCGGTTAAAAAGCGAATTTCTCGCCAGTATGAGTCATGAAATACGCACTCCAATGAATGGCGTCCTTGGTATGCTAGGTTTATTGCTTAATAGTCCACTTAACCAAGATCAAAAACATAAAGCTCACCTGGCACAGTCTAGCGCACAATCCTTACTAGCGCTGATCAATGACATTTTGGATTTTTCCAAAGTTGATGCAGGGAAATTAGAACTGGAAATTTTTGACTTTAATCTTCGGCAAATGCTTGATGAGTTTGCAGAGTCAATGGCTCACAGAGCACAAGACAAAGGGTTGGAACTCATTTTAGATATCACCAATGTTGAACACTCGCTAGTTACCGGAGATCCTGGTCGATTACGTCAGATATTAACCAACCTGGTGGGTAACTCAATCAAGTTTACCGAACAGGGCGAAATATTGATTAAAGCGAGTTTATCTCGCTCGTACGATAACAGACTGCAATTCGATTGCACGGTTAGTGATACAGGGATAGGCGTCCCTACCGAAAAACAAAAAACACTTTTCGCGCCATTTAGTCAAGCCGATGCCTCAACCACACGAAAATTTGGTGGTACTGGCCTTGGACTTTCTATTGTTAAAAAGCTTTGTGAATTAATGGGCGGAGATATCAGCGTTCACAGTGAGCCAGGTATTGGGAGCAGTTTTCAATTTATTATTTTTATGGGATTGAGCGGCCAGTCTGAAATCGTTTTACCTGAAATAGCAATCGATAAATTGGATATTTTAGTCGTCGATGACAACTCAACTAATCGTGAGGTATTACGCGGCCAACTAGAACATTGGGGCGCAGAGGTCTACGAAGCTGAAGATGGAAAAACCGCGCTCGCATTGTGTGAAGCTAGAGCAGCAAGTGACGAACAACGATTTTTTGATGCTGCTTTGTTAGATATGCAAATGCCTGAAATGGACGGCTCTGAGCTGGGGCAAAAGTTACAAGCAGACTCTCGATTTAGGCAAATGAAATTGATTATGATGACTTCAATGAGCCATCGCGGTGATGCGCAGCATTTTGCTAAATTAGGATTTCATGCTTACTTTCCAAAGCCCGCGACGACTTCAGATTTGTTCAGCGCACTGTCAGTTGTCATTGATGACGGCGAAGCGTTAGCTAAAGCGCAGCCACTAGTTACTCATCATTA
This sequence comes from Aliikangiella coralliicola, assembly GCF_007004725.1. Classification (GTDB taxonomy): domain Bacteria; phylum Pseudomonadota; class Gammaproteobacteria; order Enterobacterales; family Kangiellaceae; genus Aliikangiella; species Aliikangiella coralliicola. Next base: position 555,811 of record NZ_ML660165.1, read on the forward strand.
CTTGAAAACACTAAAAACAGGCGAGTCTAAAGAAACTTACCTGGAAAGCGAAAATCATCAATGGATAAAGCCATTCAGAATTCTTCTGGTCGAAGATAATCAAGTTAACCAAGAAGTTGCGCGTGGTATTTTAGGCGAATTCGGACTTAATGCTGACGTCGCCGGCAATGGATTAGAAGCGATTAATTTGCTTAAGACGGCGCCAGAAAATTCTCCTTACTCACTGATATTAATGGACTGTCAGATGCCTGAAATGGATGGTTATCAAGCTAGCAGAGTTATCCGAGATAGCCAAGCAGGCGAAGAAAATAAAGAAATAATAATAATCGCAATGACTGCCAATGCGATGAAAGGAGACAGAGAAAAGTGTCTTGCCGCTGGTATGGATGACTATATTAGTAAACCCGTTGAACCCAATGAGCTTTTCGAGAAGCTAGCTCATAGGTTTAGCGCGAATTCACGAAAAAAAATGGCTGCTGAGGCAATTAGTAACAAAACAGACTCAAAGTCGCAAGTTAGCGCAGAACCTGAGTTAGATAACTTGCCGCTTGATGAACTACCTTGCTGGGATAAACAAGCAGCGCTAAAGAGAGTGTTAGGAAAGCAACCATTACTAAAAAAATTAATGGCACTTTTTATTGAAGATATGCCAGGCAACATTCAGGATCTTAAAGAAGCGGTTGAAAGCGGCGACGCTGACAAAGTTCGTCATATTGCACATACGATCAAAGGCGCCGCCGGTAACATTAGTGGATTAAGATTACAGGAATCCGCGCGCTTATTAGAACTCGCTTGCAAAAAACAAAATAACAAAGAATGGCCGTTGTTAATGAATAATATCCAAACCAGCCATGAAGAACTACACCAGGTATTACAAGATAGTCGTTCAGAAGAGACTCATAATACACCACCAAGAAACAAAATAGTAACTAATAAAGAACTCGATAAGTTCTTGGAAAGTCTCGCTCAAAAACTAGAGTCCGGCAGTTATATTAGCAATGAAGAACTCTTGCCAATCAGTGAACCTTTCGAAGATGACAACATTCAATCAAAACTATCAAAACTGGTTAACTATGTTGATCAATTTGACACACATTCAGCGCTAGCCCTGGTTGATGATATCCGTTCGAATGTATTAGCAAACGAATCAGAAAATACTGACAAGGCAGATTAAATGACCATTCAGAATGATAGACTAACCATATTAATTGTTGACGATGTTGCAATTAACATTCAGGTACTAGCCAATTGCCTATCGGATGACTATCACATAAAAGTTGCCAATAATGGAGAGCAATGTCTTCAACTTGCTCAAACCTCTCCACTTCCAGATCTAATTTTACTCAATATTGAAATGCCAGGAATGGATGGTTATGAAGTTTGTTTAAACTTGAAAGCGATAGAGAGCACAAGTGATGTTCCGATAATTTTTGTGACAGCACATGATACTGAAGATGATGAGGAACAAGGATTAGCACTGGGAGCAGTTGATTATCTAACTAAGCCAATTCAACCGGCATTAGTCAAAGCGAGAATAAATGCCCACATGGAGTTAAAGCGACAGCGAGATCAATTGGCAAAAATGACTTTTAATGACGAATTAACGGAACTTTACAATCGGCATTATCTATTTGAAACTGGCAACCAACATGTGTCCAAAGCACTGCGGCACGGGCATTCACTCAGCCTTTTAATTGCGTGTCTCGATCATTTTGAGACTAGTGATCAGGTAGCTTTAAAAGAATTATTAAGATCCATAGCGAAACTATTCAGTGAAATCACACGCAATGAAGATGTTGTCGCCTATTTTGAAAAATGCAAATTTGCGATATTACTTGATCACTGCGAGCTACTTTCTGCGCAAAAAAAAGCTGAACACTTTCGGCAGAAAATCGCACGACTTGAGTTTAGAGGAAAATCGATCACAGCAAGCTTTGGTCTTGCCGAATTAAAACCAGAAGGAGAGCACTTTAACCTGTTATTGAAACGAGTGGAAATGGCACTTTACGACGCTCAAAACTCAGGAGGAAATTGTGTTATCTGCTCTGAAATATAACTTCTTTATTCTTTTTCGAGTAAATCGTAAAGGGCTTCAAGAATCACCCCTAACTCAGAGTCTAACGCACTAGTTTGCTCATTATTTTGAGTCAGGTTATCGGAGGTTCGGTCAGCCAAAACCATCAGCTTTTTTTCCTGATCTTCTTCAAGCCCCAAACCGAATAACATCGATTCTAACTCATTTAACATGGCCTCCATGGTTTTTATAACGGTTTCAGAATGTAAGTGTATTTTTTCACTCGTGAGTTTGATTTGTTTTTCGGCGAGAGATATTACTTGATTTAAAATATCCTTACGTTGACTGAGCATTGCGATTTTTGCATTAATGGTCGATAGCCTTCCATTAGCAATATCGGTTAGAACCGCTAAATGATCTTTAAGTCTGCCGTAACGGCTCTCGTCATCAAGTGGCATATTTTTGACTAACAAAACGAGATTATCGCTACGAATAATCGTGCGGATCCCTAAATTTGTTACTCTCTCTTCGCAACTCAAAAACTTTTCAAGTAGCCGTGCTTCTAAACTACCAGCTTGGCACCCAACATATACAGACTCTTCTCCTGTCACTAAAGCACAAGAATTTAAGCTGAATTCTTGTGCCATCGCCAGAATTGCAGTGCCAACCGCTTCTAATGTATTTTGCTCTTCTACTTTTTTAACAAATTGAATAATTTGACCGAGTTCGCTGCTGGAAGTCATTGCCTCCATAGCGACGTTCATTGCCATGCTCGCTTCATTTTTTGCGTCAGCAATTTCTTGCTGGCGTGCCAAACGAAGCTCGACTTTCTTAAGTAATTCTTCACCGTCAACAGGTTTTGTTATGTAGTCATCAGCGCCGACTTCAAAACCGGCCAACCTTTCTTCGGTGCTATCTAATGCTGATACAAATATTACTGGTAATGCAGAAATTTCAGGGGTTTTACGAATTTCGGAACACACTTCATAACCACTCGTCTCAGGCATGTTAATATCAAGTAGAATTAAATCAGGACTTTCGTTCTGCAACAAATCAAGACAAGCTCTACCTGAGTCGACTTCATCAACCTGGTAACTATCTTCCAATAACATTTTTAATAACAACCGATTATCTACTGCATCGTCTACAACGAGTATTTTTTGTTGTTGCGACATTAAGTCACTCCTATCGAGTTATATTTTTCTAATTCCCTGGGATACTTCAATATGTTGACATCTAAAATATTGATATCTAAACGATTTGAGAGCAGACGTTATTTCTTCCGTTTTCCTTCGCCTGGTATACGGCACTGTCAGCTCTTGAAAGAAGTGCCTCAAATTTTTCTGACTTACTGGATAGTTCAGCAACGCCGATACTCACAGTTACCTCAATATCAAAAGGCCTGAGTTTAATGAGTGATTGGCGAATATTTTCTGCCTTTTCTTTGGCTTGGTCCATGTCGCAGTGAGGCATTAATATTACAAACTCCTCTCCACCAAAACGAGCAACACTATCTTCCTGACGACATTGCTTTTGAATAACTTTTGCGACGCTTTTTAATACTCTATCGCCAGTTTGGTGCCCGTATTGATCATTAATGACCTTAAAGTGATCAATGTCTAGCATCAACAGGCTTAAAGGAGACTGAAATCGTTGAGCTTCACTCACCTTTCGATTGGCGTCCTCTACCAGATAATGGCGGTTATAAGCGCCAGTTAACTGATCTCTCATCGCAAGATTTGTCAATTGATCTCGTTGGACTTTTAAAGTCACATGAGTATCAACTCTTGCTTCAAGTATAATCGGTCGAATTGGTTTAGCTACATAGTCAACCGCGCCTAGCGTTAAACCATATTCTTCGTCTTCTTCTTCATTTCTTCCGGTAACGAAAATAACCGGAATATCTCTTGTTAACTGACTTTCTTTTAACTTACGACAAACCTCATACCCGTCCATTTTTGGCATAACCACATCCAATAAAATGAGATCTGGCACTGGGTCCGATAAAGCAAGTTCAAGGCAACGCTCCCCATCAGTTGCAACTTTGAGCCGATATTTATCCTTCAGCAATGCAGCCGTCATTTGTATATTGGTAGCGCTATCGTCAACGATTAATATGACTGCTTTCTCGCTCATTAACTGTACTCGCTTACCTTATGAGTATGTCGATTGATTCGATATTGACCTTGACGAAGATAGTCCACCAAGAACAAGGACAGATGCCTCAACAAAGCAACTTAGCGCCCGAAAACAAGGGCTAAACCATTTTTACGAAATTTATTGAATATGAACTATTACTATTTGTAATTTAGTCCATTATGAGTATTTTGCCAGAGCGATTTGAGCTTCACTGAGATTTTTAAACCGAAATCACTAAAGAAGTATTGTGACTAACTATCAATAATGTATCGCTTAAGGTAAGTATTCGATGGGACCCCATTAATATTATCGCGTTATATTTATTTTTTTAATCAAAATTGAGTTTGCTTCTTGTAATAAATGCGAATATTAGGGTACTAATGATGTGAATATTACTATTTATCGCGGATTATTAACATTTATTAACAATCCATCTTTCGATAGACTTAATTTCGTCAATAGCCATTCTTTATAATAAATGGCTCCACACCATACTAATAATTGGAAGGCACTATGCGAGCATTAATGAAACTAGGGGTCGCACTGTTTTTGGCCGTTGCTTCACAGGCAATTTGGGCAAAAGCGAGCGATATCCCCGTAAAAGACTTTTTTAGAAACCCCGAATTTACAGGATTACAACTTTCTCCAGATGGTAAACACATCGCAGTTCTATCTCCTGTCAACAACCGTCGCAACATCGTTATTATGGATACTGATGGCCTCAAAAATATTCGTCCTATCACAGGGCTGAGTAAGCAGGACATCGGTGGTTTTTTCTGGGCAAACAATAAAGACATCGTTTTCACCATGGATAGTGACGGAAATGAGGCTTTCAGTATCTTCAAAGTTGATACGTCGCTAAAAAAACCTAAGATAATACAATTAGTTGGCGCTACAGCAGGTGCTTCTGGAATTCGTTCTGCAAGTACTGTCCACACGCTACCCGAAGATCCTGACCACATTATCGTCCAATTTAACCAACGCCGAGTTAAAGCACCGGATCTATACAAACTGAACCTGGACAGCCGCTGGAGTAATAAGCGTAAAAAGAATTCGAAAATGAAGCTTATCGCAAAAAACCCTGGTGATGTGCAAGGTTGGCTGGTTGATCACGACGGAGACGTAAGAGGCGCATTCTCAATCAATGGTCTCAAAGGTAAATTTCACTATAAAGCAAAGGGTGAGAAAGATTTCCGAGTAATCAGAGAGTTTAATGTTGAAGATGAAGGTATTTCACCACTAGCTTTTGACTACGATAATAAAACCATGTTCGTTAATTCGAATATTGGCAGAGACAAAAATGCTGTTTACAGGTATGACCCAGAAACCAACAAACTTGGTGACATGATTTTTGGTCACGAAATCGTTGATGTTGCTGGCCTGTGGATGTCAAGAAAGCAGAAGAAACTACTTGGAATCTCATATATTCATGAATACCCAGAAACTGTCTATTTTGATGATGCTACAGAGAAAATGATGAAAAAACTCCAGGATGCTTTTCCTGGAAAACGCGTTAACATTTCAAGCCAATCAAAAGATGAAATGTTAAATATCATCGTTGTCAGCAATGATAATGATCCGGGTAAATATTTTCTTTTTGACAGAAATAAAAACAACGTAATTCCACTAGTTCCTAGAATGGATTGGTTAAATCCTGATTATCTATCACCAATGAAGGCAATCAAATTTACCAGTCGCGATGGACTAACCATTCATGGCTACCTCACTATTCCGAAAGACTCTGATGGTAAAAACTTACCACTTATTGTTAATCCTCATGGTGGTCCTTATGGCGTTCGCGATACTTGGGGCTACAACTCTGAGCATCAGTTTTTTGCGAGTAGAGGTTACGCAACGGTTCAAGTAAACTTCCGTGGCTCTGGTGGATATGGACGTAATTTCCAGCAAGCTGGTTACGGCGGTAAATGGGGTGCAGAGATGCAACATGACCTCACTGACGCAGTCAAGTATCTTGTGAAAGAAGGCATAGCCGATCCAAAACGCGTTTGTATTTATGGTGCAAGCTATGGTGGTTACGCAACAATGGCCGGCCTGACTTTCACCCCGGATCTTTATAAGTGCGGAATTAACTATGTTGGTGTGACTGATGTAGGCTTACTTTTCACTTCTATGCCCAAACACTGGGAACCCGCGAAGGAGCAGTTGAAATTACGCATAGGTGATCCAGAAGATAAAGAACTAATGAACCGTATGTCTCCTTTAGCACACGTTGATAAAATCAAAGCACCGCTCATGATAGTGCAAGGTGCGAAAGATCCTCGTGTTGTTAAGCAACATGCAACTGATCTGAGAGATGCACTTGAAGATAGAGGGATAAAACTCAATGATGATGAATGGATTATGAAAAATGATGAAGGACACGGCTTCCGAAAAGAAGAGAATCGCATCGAGTTGTACACCAAAATGGAAAAATTCCTAGCGAAACATCTAAAATAAATCGTTAGTCAATTTTAGATTAAAAGCCAGTCAGGAGCAGTCCTCGCTGGCTTTTTTTTATTTACCAATATTTCAAACAATGTTAATAACCAGCATGTGGTTCATAATCCTTTAACGATGACACTATTTATTATTGCGCTTGTATCTTGTATTGCCTCTCTATTAACTTTCTTTTCCGGATTCGGCCTTGGCACACTACTGACCCCAGTGTTCGCCTTATTTTTTCCTGTTCAATTAGCAATTGCCGCCACAGCAATCGTTCACTTAGCTAATAATTTCTTTAAACTTGGGCTCATTTATAAACACATTCGTTGGGATTTATTTTTAAAGTTCTCTATACCAGCAGGAATTGCCGCATTATTAGGTGCATCAACACTCAGCTATTTAGGAGAGCTTCCAAAACTTTATGCTTATTCGATGTTTTCTAGCCAATATGAAATAACCCCTATCAAACTATTAGTTGGTGTCATTTTCATTATCTTTGCGTTTTCGGAACTTTCTAAAAAATTACAATCATTTAAGTTTAAAAAAAAGTACATTAGTTTAGGCGGACTATTGTCAGGTTTTTTTGGTGGTCTAACCGGTAATCAAGGCGCATTTAGAAGTGCATTTTTAATTAAGTTTTCGCTTCCCAAAAAAGAATTTATCGCAACTGGTGTCATTTCGTCATGTCTTGTTGATATTGCACGTATTTCCATTTACTTCAACACATTTGAAGCACTGCATTTCTCTAGTAACTTATCAATAACAATCCTAACTGCCACACTTTGCGCGTTTATCGGCGCAATAATTGGTCGCTTCTACCTAAATAAAATAACAATGAAAGGTATTCAACTTTGTGTTTCTCTCCTAATGATTTTTGTGGGTGTAGGCTTATCTGTTGGATTGATCTGAATGAATTTCATTTCTTCGGATAGCGTGTGATTAGTTCTAATCGTGTTGCCTTAACCCAAATTAATACCTGATTAGAGCTTTGCGATTTAGCAAACAAACCTTAATGAAATTCTATTATTAATGTGAAGTTTTCGGAATTATTCCTTCTAATTTTAACTTTACATGCTCTAATCGATAAGAGAGCTTCCTGAGCTTCCGCTGTCCTAGCTTCTTAACAAAAGCACTATAAACGTTGGTAAAAGTAGGGCCTCCCTTGTTCTCTCGATTGACCCACTTCATCGGTGCTAAGCCATTCACACAGCGACAACTCTTAATCAATCACGAGCTTTTTCCTACCAGCAATAAAAAAGCCCAACCTTTCGGCTGGGCTTTCTCCTAATTAAATACCTGACGTTAACCTACTTTCATTGGGTGATGCGGCACTCCGATGGTGCAACATCTCGCAGCCCCACACTATTAATAAAAAAACGGGCTTTTTCCTACCAGCAATAAAAAAAGCCCAACCTTTCGACTGGGCTTCTTCTTAATTAAATGCCTGGCGTTGACCTACTTTCACATGGGGAAGCCCCACACTATCATCGGCGCTAAACGTTTTCACTTCTGAGTTCGAGATGGATTCAGGTGGTTCCCGTTTGCTAATGTCACCAG
>NZ_ML660166.1 GCF_007004725.1 Aliikangiella coralliicola
AATTCATATGGCTATCCCTCGTAAAAAACTGGTCGACTCTCAAAACCCCGGCTTTTACCACTGCACCAATCGCTGTGTCCGAAGAACCTTCCTCTGTGGTGTCGACCAACACTCCGGTCGTAACTATGCGCATCGTAAACACTGGCTAGAAAAACGCATGAAAGCGCTCTGTGAGCTTTTCGCGATTGAAATCTATGCCTATGCCATTATGGATAATCATTATCATATTGTCCTCTACCTCGACCCTAAGGCCCCCTTAAATTGGACCGATGATGAGGTTGCTGAGCGTTGGCTGGAATTGTTTCCCGGACGGCCTGACCAGGCCATTAATCCTCGTTTGAGAGCGATGAAAAAAATGGCGATTCTACATGATACTGAAAGACTGGCACTCTACCGACAACGACTCGGTGATTTATCCTGGTTTATGCGCCGATTAAATGAGCCATTGGCTAAAAACAGTAATCGGGAAGATGACTGTACCGGGAAGTTCTGGGAAGGTCGTTATACTTCTCAAGCCTTACTTGATGAAGCCGCCCTGTTCTCCTGTATGGCTTATGTCGACCTGAACCCGGTCAGGGCGAAAATTACCGATAAACTGGCCGAGTCTCAGCACACTTCAATCAAACAACGACTCGATAACATTGATTCAGTTAAACAGCTTTGTCCCTGGAAAGATGAGGTCACTCCCGTAGCCGGAAAAGTGAGACCTTACCCACTGCCGATGCGATTGCAGGACTATATTGAACTGGTTGAATGGACTGGTCGCGCTATCGTTAAACCTGAGAAGGCTGACATTCCCGTGCATATCGCCCCCACGCTTGACCGCTTGAACTTACGTAAGAATCATTGGCTTAAACAAATTGAAAACTATGGCAACAATTACTTTCGAGTCGTTGGTACTATCCAGAAAATTCGGCAGAAAGCCAGGCTGTGGGAGGTTCGCTGTTTACATGGCATTGCTGCTGCTAAGTTGTTGTATAAGTCATCGCGGCAGGAATGAGATTTTCTTTTGGGCGCAACGATGGTTATTCTTTAAACAATTGTTTGGGGGTTGGCGTTGAATTCTGGCTTCTTCGAGTGATCTTAGGTAACAGCCTCAATTCATTACATAGTGACATTCTTCTTCGTATCTTGCGAAGGCTGATTTTGTCATGTTTGAATATACTTATTCAATTTTAATTTATTGTACGGAGAGTCCGCCCCCTTATCGTTTTATCACGACGAGAGAACAGTTTTAAGCAACCTCCTTATAAACTTGAAACAGAAAGGTACTTGATACCGACAAGGTGAGCAGATCGAGCTGGTACGTTTTCCATCTTTGGCATGCTAATGGGGACACCCAAAATATTCGCAAATAGATAAAAAGGCAAGCATCCTGTCAATTTAAGAACGGCCCGCGTTGAGTAATAATCAGTCTACTCGTAGCATAACAGGCCACCCATTAATGTTATCAAAAGGAATTCTCTAAAAAAGTTGAAGGGATGTCTGTGAATCACACAGAGAAGATCAGCCTGTCCCCTTTTCCCCTTTTTAACCCCACTGAGCTTCCCAAACCTATCATAAAAAACAATATTACTTATATATTTTTAAAACCTACAATGACAAAGTAGTAAAATGGCCGTAAACATCATAATCCTACGTCCATTAAACTGAAAAAATACGAGGCTAATTTGGGGCGCTACGTTTTAATTTACCTTACAATTTATAAAGCATCCAAATCAATGCACCAAAAAACACGCTGAAGAGAATAATACCCAATGCAAATTTCATTCTTAATTTTTCTCCAGGGTCTTTAGATTGAAACCAGTCTTCCGCATTTCCATAAATCTCATCATCATTAACTAGCGAATACAAAACAACAACAGATAAAATTGCTATACCGATCGCAATCACTTTCAAGGTTGCGTAAGATATTTCCACTCGAATTAAATCTTTTATAAAATATAGGTAAGTTAAATATATAAAGCTTTGCCCAACAATATTAAGCCAAAAAGCCATAAAAAGAATAGGAAAATACCTTTCAGACTTAGAGTTCCCTCCAACGTATTTTATAATGACATGCAACTTGCAGATAAATATTTTCATAGTTAGCTATCCATTAATGATGTGAATCATAATAATTACAAAGGGTCAGGTCGCGGCATTAATTATAAACTGACATAACCGCTCAATTTCTTTCGAAAAATTGGTATCAAGACTTATTTCACGCCGCATTGAACTGGTAATATGACTCATTGAGCCGATATACCCTAACCCTAAATACTCGCCGATTTCCTTTAAGGTGTGGTCGCCAAGGTATTGGCATAAATAAATTGCAACCTTTCGTTCTTTTAACTAACTATGACGCCCCTTCTTTAACTGCCTGAGTAATCCTAAGGGTAAATTGAATTCCCAAGTTTCAGTGGACACGACTATAGTTTAATTTAAACTAAGGTAAGGTGCCTTATGAAGAAAAGCAAATTTCCAGAAGAATTCAAACAAGAAGTAATGAAATAGGTCTTTGAACGTGGCTATTCTGTGTCCGATGTTGCCAAGCAATTAGGAGTTTCAGTTTAGAATACAAACAAAAAAGCACCGCCTAATGACAGTGTTTTCAAGTGAAGATTCACTGGAAGCTACGTGTGTAGCCGTCCGTGTTTATGTGGATTTTCGTAGGTATCCTCTATCTGCTATTTGATTGGATTATCGATTCAATACCATTCTTAGCTAGACAATTTTCAATAAACTTTGCTTCTGTCGAAGTACCTTCAAATAAAACTTCGTCTTTTTTCGCAAGCATATCTTTAACCTCTTCCATACTGAGACCTAAAGTATTTCTTAGCACTTTAATTGAGAAAGTTCTTTTTTTCTTATCCATTAAAACAACGGAATGTACTCCTTCCTCATCTAATAACAGATTTCTCAACTCTTCAGGAGTATCATCGCCATCTACTTCATAGGCTTGACCACATGAAGCACAGCGAAATGACTTGTACCATACAACTTTTTTCTCTGAATACGATTGTCCAATTCGGAGTTCTCCACTATTTTTGCAACCGTCACATTTAATAATTTGACTTATCATTCATTCCATCTTCTCATTCTTTCATAACGAGAAACAATTTGATCAAAAAACTCGTCCCCTCTTAGTACATACCTGCCAGGCGCATGATGATGTCCCATTTTTCCTCGTTTCCACCATCTATGATGTAGTTCCTCATGGATAATAGTATTTCTTAAATCTGCTCTTGAGTTAAATCTTTTTTTCCAATTTGAGTTCCTTCTCTAAACATTGGCTAATGTGGACACCGAAAATATTTCTCAAACGGATCATTACAATAGGTCAGGTCACGTTATTAATTATAAACTGACATAACTGCTCAATTTCTTTTGACAAATTGATATCAAAACCTATTTCACGCCGCATCGTGCTGGTGATATGACTCACAGATCCGATATGCCCTAACCCGAAATATTCGCCTATTTCCTTTAAGGTGTGGTCACCAAGGTACTGGCATAAATAAATCGCAACCTTTCGCTCTCGTAACTGACTATGTCGCCCTTTTTTTAGCTGCCTGAGTAAACCTAATGGTAACTGATAGTAATTCGCGGTATTTCGCGTAATTTGTTGAATCGACAATCCGTGCGGAACGATTTTGTTGACCCAATCCTTTTGTTTCACTTCGGGAATTTTCTCTGCTTTTAGCCATTCGACAAATTCCTTCTCACCAATTACTGAAGCAATATTACCTCGGCTGTAAAACCGTGTGAGTTCTTCACTATTTCCCTGGGCGACATATTTCGCATAGCCAGAATAGCGTTGTTTAGCACCCAGCATTCCATAGGTTTGGTCACGCTCCAACCATTCTGGACTTTCAGCTTGATTGACATAAGCGGGATAACTCGACCACGGGTAATTCACTAACGCCTCCACCATCGTTTTTTTGGTTTCAATGGGGTTTCGATGAATATAACGAGAAAGCTGCAATAAGTAGGCATCGTTATCAATTAAAATTGACTTAAAGCGACCTCTAAAAATTGCTCCATCCGATTTGGCAAGGCGATTGTGACGCTGCGTATAGACGCCATTGACATGACGCATGGCCCGACTCAGGTTAGCACGTGGGGTTTGAATTAAAAGATGGTAATGATTGGTCATTAAGCAGTACGCATGCACAACAATACCAAATCGCTTGGCCGCTTCTTCCAAAGTCGCTAAAAATGCCTTGAAATATTCTCCGGAACGAAAAATCTTAACCCGGCCTCGGTCCATACCACGATTCATCACGTGGTAGTAAGCATCTTCATATTCTAGTCGTTCGGCTCGGGGCATATGAAAATCATAGTAGGCACTTAGTTATTAATCAAGTGACCTGACCCGTTATCTCGTTATTTTTCCCTTCATCGTTTATTCCTCTCTGAAATCAAGAAAATTTGAGAACAACCCACATTGAAATTTCCGTTTCGACTAAATCAATTAATTTCAATTTATCGAGGCTTGTCTCTGTAGAAATTTATTCTCTGAAAATCATTCTCAATTGAAGAGAAACTCAAAATTTTAACCTTTTTAAATTATGGGTGTCCTTTAATATTTGAATCAAGCAACAAGTGGTGTAAATTACGCCACTCAGTAACCTCTTCAAACTTCTCAAACCTGTCGCAAAAAGCAACATCGCTTGTGTATTTTTAAATCCTACGATAGCAATTCGACAATTTTTACAATGGTGTTTGGGAAAAACAACGACGAGAATTTGGGAGACTGAAAAAAACTAAGATGACAAAGTGGTAAAACGGTCGTAAAACTTCAAAATCCTACGACCATTAACTTGGAAAAAACTACGATGCCAATTTGGCGCGCTACAGGAAAGTCGATTTGGGTGAATAAGAACTTAGCTCAAATCTAATCTGACAGGCACTTCGAAAAAACGGGTAACTGTCAGATCAAGTCTGAACTACTACACCTACAGCTTATGAAGTTGCAGGTGTACACTAACTGAGTGTCCGGAATTTTTGGGGAAGATCAGGGTGTCCTTTATCTTGCTCACTTATTTCAAGTATACATTTTTTTACCTGCTGCTAAGTTTTCGAGAAAAACAGGCAAGGATTCACAAACTTTTGCAGGAACACCACTATGTGTCCAATAAATACTCCCATCGTTAATTACATAAACTTCAAATCCGAACTCATCATCTAAAAAACCCACTCTTGCACATGGTTCTCCAATATATCCCTCAACTTCTTGAGTTAATTCAAAATCTTCCTGAAGTTTAAAATCAGGCTCTTCAATCAGAGAAATATTTCTGTAATCAGCATACCCGAATATTCGAGCTCTCATCATTCTTGAAGACTCTGACTCATCCAAATCGAAATACATAACATCCCTATCACCAGATTCCTTTTCTTCGAAATGAAGTTCTAATTGGCCGAATTCTTTGGCAATTGATAAAAACTGAGCAAAAATTCGTTTGTCCTCAGTAAAAACCAAATTTTCTTCATTTAGCTGTCTATCAAGACTCCATCCTGCCTCAGTTAGTACTTTTAAAAGCTCTTTTGTATATTTTTGCATATTAGTCTACGTTACCCAATTATTTCTTCTTATTTACATCTTCAACGCCAAAATCTTCCAACGGAGGCTTACATGAACCACATGCTTCCTTAGGCTTTCCAACACCTTTGCGAGCTGAAGTTTCTCTTATATCACTTTTTGCACCTTTTAGAACAGCTCTAGCCTGTTCCTTAGTTTTTATTTTTTTGCCGGTTGCTTTTTCGACATCATTAAGAATCTTGGTCAAACAAGCCGCCTCAGCGCAATTTCCGTGGGCTCCGGTTCTCATATCTTCGGGGACATTTCCATACGCGTCCTTGACTACAGGGTGAACTTCAATAGTTTTTCCTGCTTCTTTGCTACCAGCAGAATAATACTTTTCGCCAGTAACTGACGCAGTTTCTTCGGATACCTTTATTGTACCTGCCGCCCCTCTTTTTCCATAGCCTTTCCCACTAGCCCTTGCGTCTGCCACAGCTCGCTCAGCTTTAGCGCCAAGAGTACTAGGCTCACCAGTATCTTCCATAGGACCTTCGGCATTATCAGTTTCAACTTTGGTATTAGAACTTCTATTTCTTCTTTTCTGAACGCCCTTCTCTATCAGCTTTCCTATAACTACAACGGTACCTGTTGCAACTACAGCCTTAACGGCTGTTCCAACCTCTATTCCTGACTCAACGGCACCCGGTGTACAGGCAATACACTCTTCTGCCTCGATATGGACTTCGGTATAGTCGCTCGCAATTCCAAGTCCAGCTCCATAAGCAGTTTCTTCTAAATACCCACTCGGATCCTTTCCAGCTAGCGGATTATTTCTTATGTATGAATACGGATTTATCGATTGACTATGACCGGGATCAACTATAAACGGGTCAACAGAAAGGAACCGACCCAAATTATAATCATAAACCCGCCCATTCATATGAATGAGCTCAGCATCATCCAGATGCTCATGGTCAGTAAACCCACGGTCAGTCTGTAACTCAAAACCATCTAAAGAAGCAATCTGCGTCAATGTCGCCGGATTAGCCGGGTCAACCAGTTCCAGAGTTCCCTTCCGCGGCTTACCAAAGGGGTCATAACTCTTATTATCAACCACCTCACCAGTCTCATCGGTAATGGTCACCACAGAGCCCAACCGGTCACGGTGCACAAAGCCGACTTTATAGCTGGTGTCGCTACTATTCACCGTTTCAGTCACAATCGCATCACCCAGGTAAAGCTTCTTCTCGGTTTTGCCGTTATGCGTGATTTCTTCATACACCTTGTCAACATAACGAGTCACTTCATCACCACCGGAAATGCCTTTCTTAACCTGCTTATAACGCATCTGGTCAGCGCCATAAGAGAATAAGCTGGTCACGCCATTGCGATTAATCGACACCGGTTTGTTAAAGGCATTGTAAGCAATGGTTTTACCATCACCAGAGAGCAAGTTACCATTATTGTCGTAACTAAAGGTTTTGGTGCCACCACTATTAATCTTGGTAACCGAGTAAACCGCGTTAGGACCGGCATTGCCATTTGACTTAGCAACGGTGCCATAAACATAACTGGTCGCGTAATCATCCTTCCTGGTTAAATTCCCCACCTTGTCATAGTCATAAGTAATGTCATTTTCAGCGACACCACCAATGTCACGGGAAGAAACTTTAAGGCGATGTAACGCGTCATAGGTATAAGTTTCCTTTGAAATAATCGTCTGACCATTGCGCTTATTCTCAACCGTCTGGGTTTTCAGGTTACCAAAGCCGTCGTACAAATATTCAATACGATGTCGCTGAGATGCACCAGTCGTTGTATTGGTGTAAACCTCCTTCATCTGGCCGGTCTCATCCCAATACTCAAAACCTTCGGTTAACACCCCGTTGGCTTTCTTCGCTTCCAGCAGTTGACCCCGTGCATCCATCTTATCGATTTGGTGATACACATAACCGCTCGCCGCATTTTTGGCCTGAGTCAGGTAACCCCGCTCGTTATAAATGTTCTCAACCGTTAATCCCGTTGGATAGGTCACCGCTTTAACGCGACCATAGTTGCCATCATACTGAGTCGATACCTTGTAAGCCGTTCCGTCAATATTGGTAATCGTCTCAAAGGGGCGACACCAGGCATCATAACCATAGCTCTTGGAAAAGCTCTCACCGGCCGGCAGGTTAAGACGAGTTTCCCCATCCGGCAATCCTTCACACTGTGAGTCATAGCTAAAGGAGGCTTCTGCACTGCTGGTATTACTCGGTGTCGGGATAACATTCAGATAACGATACTGCAAACGACCTAAATCGTCATACGCGTAATAGTAAGTATCCCCATTGGCATCCAGCTCGCTGTAGACTTCACCAAACCCGGTATAGGCAAAAGTCTTAGTCCCCATATTCGGGTCGTTGACGTATTTCTTCTGGCCTAGTGCGTTGTATTCCGCTTTAATCGGATTGCCGTTACCATCCTGCAAGACAATCGGGTTACCCGATGAGTCATAGGCATACTGGGTGATAATATCTTGTGTGCCATCATATTGACTGGTTTGCATCAATTGGCCGTTACCGCTATAGGTTCGGCTCATTGAATTGGTCACACCGTTAATCACATCCGTCGCACTAATCGAAGTGAGATGGCCGCTATAAGCGTAAATCACTTCCATTTTATTATTGTACGGCTGGCTGACACTTTTCTTGGTTAATCTACCCAGTGCATCATAACTGTCATAGGTTGTACCCAAGGTTTCAGAAGCACTTCCGGAAGGAATGGATTCAAACGTCATTCGACCCAGATTATCGTATTGGGCTTTGACAAAAATAGCGGTGCCGTCAAACCCTTCAGTTTTGCTATAAATGACGCGATTCAACTGGTCTTTATATTCAACAGACTCTGGTGCGCCGGCTGAATAGGTCGTCACCTTATATCGAATATTGGTATCCGATAAGCCATCACAACCATTATTACAGGTGGCATAACGCAGGTAACTGGGTTGTCCCGAATCTGCCGGCGGAGTAATCTTCTCAACCCGCCCAAAGGCATCATATTCAGTGGTCGTCGTCAGGCTATTGCTGGTGACCGACTTCACCTGACCATGAGTCGGGTAAGTCTTGGTGGTAACCACATGGTCTTTGTCATTGATAACCTGGTAAACAAAATACCCTTTACCGTCTGTACTTAGATTTTCACCATCGGCTGAGTACTTGGTTTCAACCGCTCGCTTGTCGGTACTACCAGACTCGTAGGTCGACACTTTTGTCGGTAAACCATAGGCATTGTAATCAGTATCAACTTCGGTAGTTTTACCGCCGCCGAGTTCTGGCGTGACTGTCACCACGTCAGGCAACCTGGCACTGGTCCAGGTGTAACTGGTTTTCACCTTTTTAACAGGGTCTAATGCCGCGTCATAAATCGCTGAGCCTGACATCGTTTCTGTTTGAACACTGGTCCAGTTCAGCTTATTTCGCCAGCCTGCTACACTGGTATCGAAATTATTAAGAACGGTTGTTTTAACGGTACTAAACCCATTATTAACCGTGGAAACCGTTTTCTTGATGTTGCCATAAGTATCCAGGTCTGCCGCTTCAATCGTGGTCGTTGAGGTTGATAACTCGGTCGCTCGATTATTCAGCGCATATTGAGTTTGTGTACTAACGTGCGGCACTATCCAGTGAACACGACTATTAGCCGTGTTTCTTTGATGGTAGGTGGTGGTTGATTGACTCAAGAACCCATCGGCGCACTCGGGTTTCGAATCGGCAATCAGACAGGTTCGAATTGCTTCGATTTGACCCGACAGTGGGAACTTCTGGTGGAAGTCGGAAACTGAACGGATGCCATCTGGACCGTCGACTAAAATTGTTCGGAATCCCTGGAAACCATACCCCTGATTGTTATACATCGCCTCACGGTAGCTGTAACGAGTAGTATTATCTCCTCCTACGCCATCACTCTGAGTGAAATCATCAACCACCATCATGGAGGAAGTGAAATAGAAATGCTTATCATCAACATAACGGCTGGGATCATCCACGTCTTTCACTTCATAAAGTTTAGGTGCCAAAGCATCACGACTTCCATTGGAGGAAAGTGGTGCATAACGCCATTTGGATTCGACCCCCAGACCATTTGTAGACGATATCATCATATCTGGAGACTTCATGGTTTCGGCAGCGTTAGATGTCGCGCCCTTTGAGCGATAAACATGGGTGCCATGACCATTAAATTTAGCTTCCGCTGCAGTGTCATCCCACACCAAAAAGCCAGTTGTTAACCCAATAATATGCACCATTGGATCATTAAGACCATCACCGTATAAATCTGAAGTGTTAGAGAGTTTCGAGCTATATTTTTCGCTGTTACTATCCAGTACTAAGGAATAGTCGCCATTGGCTTGCTGCACGAAACGATAAGCAACCGTTTTGTACACACTTTGATCAGAACTCCAGAAGCCAGCAGCGTGTAATTCGCCATCGTAACCACCGGCATCATTGGCGCAATAAACCACATCGTGAACTTCTGGCGGAGTCGTACCGTCACCACCGCCGCCGCTAAACACTTTGGTCACTTTACAGTAACGCGCAACAGGAGCCTCACTTGATGGAACAATCAACTCGGGCTGACCATCATTATCCCAATCAGCAGTATTAATAATATGAGAAAACTTCGGCTCATAGAGATCGCTATAGCTAGTACCACATCCGGCAGGTTCTAGTCGTTGTGCGCAGGTGCCAGTGTTACAGACAGATTCATCTAAAAAGCCGACCATGGAGTTCATTGAAACCACCGCTTCAAAACCAACCCCGTTGTTAAGCTGATAGTGCCAACTTGGTGCCGTAGCGTGAAACAGGCTGGAAGTTCGGTTTGGTACAAACAGATAATCGCTTAAGCCATCACCATTGATATCAACCCACTTGTGATAGGTATCACTTGGGTGATTTTCGGCGGCAATTCCCATTGATGTATAGCTGAGGCTGTTATACCCGGTCGAGTGCGACAACAAAATATCATCAGGTTGTGGTTCGCTACTGCACATATTGTTGGACAGTTGTAAATCCTGGATACCGTCGCCGTTAAAATCCAGGATGCTACTGAGGTTAACCTGGCGAGTATTATGCTGATAATTGTCAGGTTGCCATGGACTGATCGTTTGGTAGCGATCGATTTCCGTTTTAGCTGTCTGGAAAGATAGAGCAGGAAGTGCACTAGTATTTTTATGATATGAAAATACCCGGTACTGTGTTGTTCCTTGCCAATCAAAATCAACCGTAACAATGTCTAGTTTGTTATCACCGTCGACATCTGCCAGCTCTGCTTGTGTTGCAGTGAACGGCGTAGTGTAAAGTGCCACTAACTGTGCGTTGCCACTCTGAACGACCACTTTGTAAATAGTCAGGCTTCCGGCTTCATAGTTTTCTACTGCTGGATCTTTAATGATTAATTCCGCAGCACCATCGTTGTTGATATCCGCGATCCGTTCAAGCGTTCGCATGCCGCTTAGCCCAATCCAGGATTTATCGAGGTCGACTTCCCATTTCACACTGCCATCAGCATTAAAGGAAACCAACCTGGGTTGGTTAGTATAACCAACACCTAACTCATATTTCGTCTGGTTAACTATTGATTCCTTAAAACCATCACCATCAAAGTCACCCACAGGGCGGATATAACCATTTAACCAATCCGATTGTTTTTCCTGAACTCGCTCCAATGTAAATTGAGTCGGTGCATCTTGCCAATTGAATGTCGTTGCGGGCAGGCATGACGATGCGCCATTACTATCAAAAGCACACTCTTCCAAACTTCTAAGTAACGAGCGCTGTGTTGCACCGCTGACCGAACCATATGAAAGATTGTAAGAGCGAATTTTTTGACTGACATAATAAGTTTCAACTTTACTTAAGCGTTGGGTGATTGCAGACTTTCCACCTGCTAAATAATTGGTGCTTTTATCGGGTCGAGACTCATAAATCAGTTTAACTTTACGGTCACCAACTGTTGAAGCAGAGCCAGTATAGTTAATTTCAGTAAGCAGATGTTCGCCGCCACCAAATGTGGCGTAAGTATATTGAATATTATTTTTTTGGGTTGTGCGGTCTTCTCTGCTTGTTAATGCCCAGCTCAGTGTTTTCGATTGACCGTCTGCGGTATGTCGAGAGTTACTGGTTTTACCATAATAACTCACCATCCCACTTTTGTGCTCTACTGTGAAATGACTGCCGCTGCTATCGGTCGCATTGTAATCTCCGGTTAAGATTATCCGAGCAAAACTGTCCTGCTCGGTTCGGTATTCAGTTCCGTTCGCACCATAAGTGGCGCCTTGAGTTAGAATTAATCGTTGACCGTCAAGACACAGTCGATCTTCGCCGGTATAAGTCACTCCAAATGATTTATCATCAAGTCCAACAATCTGACCACAACGGCGAATAGATGAGGCTGCACTGAGTCCCCATCCGATACCAGCAATACCGTTACCGTTTCTAGACGAATAACTTAAAGCCACATTTGGTTGCATACCATTACGTCCAGGCGGGATCGCGATCGGCACAGAATAAGTCGCCGCACCACCAGACACGCCGGCCTGACCTTCGACTGCCCCCACAGCCTCGTTAGCTGGCACAGTCGGAGCAGACAAATCAACATCATCAACCGTTCCGCTAAACTTCTTCGCGTAGCCAGGTTGATAAGCAACTGGATTAGTCACAAAAGTCCCACTACCCGAAGCATAAACCACCGTCACATTACCGCTACCATCAGTAATGCGCATATCTACACGGCCATCACCATTTTCATCGACTAAAACAATCGTACTGCCGGCCGACCAATCCGTCCCCAGGTAACCATTGACTAGGGTTTGAGAAACCACACCTTCGCCGGTCACGATGTATGAAGTGCCGCCTTTGGATTTATTCTGAATGAAAATTTCTTTGTCACCGTCCCCGTCAAAATCCGCAAACTGTGGGTTAAAATTGTCAGGATCAACGTCAAGACTAAAGGAAGAGAATGTCGCAACCCCAGATGAACTCCAGGAAACGATGGCATTTCGAATATCTTTAGGAATAAGGATTGGCGTAATAATTCTGCCGTGCAAAAGAATAATTTTGTTATGACCCAGAAGCAGCAGCTCATCACCTGGGCTAGAATTCAGATTTTCACTGAGTGCGGTGTAACTGTCTGCACTCCAATCTGGAATGGCTGGAATATCGGGGTGGGTCTTCGTCCAGGTTCGATGATAAAGAAGGTCAGGGACGCCCTGTTTCGCTTCAATTTTTGAAGCTTCGCCGGGATTAATTGCCTGTACGAAAGCATCCTGATTACCATCACCATTAAAATCCCCAAGGATTTCATTGGTGGCATTAGCAGCCCCTGAAAAACCTAAGACTAAAGCAATAGATGAAGCAATGATCTTTTTAGCGTATTTCTTACCGATAAATCCCATAGTTCTTATCTTCCAGTTTTTATTAATTCTAAACGCAACTCTAACGCCCATATGAATATGCCCCAACTCACCCACTAACCACTATCAAAATTCGGACAATGATTAACACAAATCGGACATTCTCTAAATATCAAAGACTTAACAGCCAGTTAGTCCAAAAGTTTCGAAGTCGACAACAATGGAAGTTGTTTGTTTTTTAATCATAAAAGATGTGATTTAAACGGCAGAACCAGCGTAGTGTTCGTTTGAACTTTATATTTGGAAAATTCACAGAAAAAGGCAGGGATGGAATGCCACCCAAAGAATCGACGTATCGAACTCCTTTTCTTAACTACTGATACTGCTTGTCTCCTAACAAATTAACAACCTCGAACTATTTGTAGCTTCCACATCGTAAACAGAATATCTCAAAAAAGCAATAATTGATTGAGCATAATTTCGTCAGGCAAATTGGCCTGTTTACCTTGAAATACAATGCGGGATAGACCATAAATGAAATGACAGCCAATTAACATGGAAAGACTGCGCTCCTTGCCCTCAATGTGCATAAAACCATAACGGAAAAGGAGCACAGCTGGTGAAATTAATACTGATCGAAATACCAGTAATTAAAATCTAGTCGACCGAAATACAATTGACTATTGAATAACAAGATAGAATGCAGAGCGCCCTCGTTTAACTCTAAGTAAAATTTTTCTATTGTCTCTTTTTAGTGCTTTTGAAAAATCTCGTATATTTTTGACTCTGGCTTTGTTTGCACCAACAATAACATCGCCCAACCGTAAGCCAGAATATGCCGCATTGGAGTGAGGAGCTAAATTCGCGACAACGACCCCATCCCCTTCATCATTGTTTTCAAAATTGGCCCCGTCCAGTAAACGATGAGAAGCGCCTTCACTTGCCGCAATCTCAGAAGGTTCGCCTACTTTCACTTCAAACACTTTGCGTTTGCCATTTCGTAACACAGCGACTTCAACTTCATCGCCAATTTTTCGCTTACCAATTCGACTACGTAATTGACCAGTTGAAGTCACTGGTTCATCGTTCACCGCAACAATAATATCCTCATCTTCCAGGCCAGCTTCCTCAGCAGGAGAGTCGTCGGCGACATGAGTGACCAACACGCCCTGTTGACCATTTTCTAATCCGAATGCTATTTGCAGGTCTACCGTGATATCCTGAATACCAACGCCGATTTGGCCACGCCGTACTTCACCATTTTTTAAAATCTGCGCCATACTCGCCTTAGCCATATCCATAGGGATCGCAAACCCAATACCGACATTACCGCCAGCCGGTGCAATAATCGCCGTATTAATACCAATTAATTCACCACGTAGATTAACCAGTGCACCACCAGAATTTCCCGGGTTGATCGAGGCATCAGTCTGGATAAAATTTTCATAGCCTTCAATACCAAGACCAGTCCGCTCAAGTGCGCTTACAACACCTGTCGTTACTGTTTGGCCTAACCCAAAAGGATTACCAATCGCCACAACAAAATCACCGACTTCCAACGCTTCTGAATCGCCTAATTTTACCGCCGACAATTTATCCCCTTCAATTTCGAGTACCGCAATATCAAGTTCTGGATCCGAACCCAATACCTTCGCCGTGTAATGCCGCCCGTCAACTAAAGAAACGCGAACTTCATCGGCTTGTTTTATTACATGGTAATTGGTAATTACAATACCGTCTTCTGCGTCAACGATAACGCCAGACCCGGCGCTCATCTGCTTTTTCTGCGGTCTGGCATTTCTTCGGGGCTGTTCTGGGATGTTAAAAAAATGCCTGAAAAATGGGTCATTTAATAGTGGATTTAAAGTTTGTTGCTGTTCTGAAAAGGTAGCGATATTCACCACTGCCGGATTAACTTTTTTTAGCATTTTGGATAGTGACGGCAAAGGTTTTCCCTCACCATCGGCTTGTGGCAAAGCCGCACTCACTCCAGTTGAAACTAGCAAAGCAATCAAAAATGCTAATGAAAACCTTTGCGCACTTCTCATTCTTAAACCTCCATTCTTATTTCGATTAAGTTTATTTGATTTAAGCCTGTCTCAAATCAGGTTTATTGCAAACAATATTACCAATTAACCGATTCAGATTGGCCTGATATTATGGATTGGAGAGCGAGTAAAAAAACCTCATAAAGAACCCGCTCCCCACTTCTACTTCATTATTCAAATAAGGACTGAAATATTGCTTTTCAAGCCTTTCTAAAATTTTGTTACTTTTCACTCTGGCGATCTTTCTTAAGCTGATATATTCTACTTTCCGTCGCGCAGCCAAGCCTGAACTTTGGTGAAGTAAATCCTTAATTTACGGTCGGCTCCGACAATAATATTCGGGCTTAATGCTTTGGGAATGTCCCCGTTAAATGACAAAGCTAAAACTAGCGCTTTGTCCGATTATTTATCTCAAGAAAACGACTCGCCATTCCTGAAAATTCGCAGTAAAATATCGCCCAAATTAATTTTACTTTTAAATAACATATTGATTTAAATAACTTTTTTAAGGTTAATCACTACCAAAATAAATAGTACAGGAGAAAAACGTGTTACAGGTAACTGCACTGGAGCGCCGCTACGGTGACTTTGTAGCGGTAAAAGACGTCAATTTTACAATTAATCATGGCGAAATTGTTGGGCTACTCGGACACAACGGCGCCGGTAAAACCACGATAATGAAAATGCTCAGTGGTTATCTCGAACCTTGCCACGGCTCTGTCACCATTGACGATACCGATTTACAAAACAACCTCAAAAAAATTCAGAAAAATCTCGGTTATCTGCCAGAAAATTTACCCATTTATCCCGAAATGACCGTGATTGATTATCTCGATTACGCTGCTGATCTTAAGGGTATAGAAGGCCATAAAAAGCATATCGAGATTCGACGTGTAGTCGTTGAAACCGATATTTCAGAAAAGTTAACAGCGCAAATCTCAACATTGTCTCGCGGCTATAAACAAAGAGTTGGTGTTGCGCAGGCAATTTTAGGCAATCCAAAACTACTTATCATGGATGAGCCTACAAATGGCCTCGATCCTAGTCAAACACAACATATGCGCGAACTAATACGCGCCGTTTCTAATCATGCCACAGTGATCCTCTCTACTCACATCATGCAGGAAGTGGAAGCACTTTGTGATCGCGTATTAATTATTAACGATGGTCACTTAATTGTTGACAAAAAAATGAGCGAACTCAAAAGTTCTAATGTAATTGCGTTAAAAACCGACATGCCCCTCGCGCAAGTTGAAGAAAAGCTAAAAGCCATTCAGTCAGTCAACAAAATTAAAGTAATCAACGCAAAGGATGCACCCGCTAATGTCTATCAACTGACCTTGGGAACAGCAGAGAATCAAGAAGATATTTGTGCCCAAATTGCCAAAATTATCTTATCCAACGACTTTAATCTTTACGCCTTACAAACAGTTCAGAGAGATTTGGAATCTCTTTTCCGCGACGCAGGACAAAGCGAAATAGAGTCAAAGGAGGAAATGACCAATGTTGCTTGATCACACTATAAAAAGAGTCGCGAGAAAAGAAATCAACCTCTTTTTTTCCTCGCCGATCGCCTATCTCTTTATGACAACCTTTGCAGCAATAACCCTATTTATCTTTTTCTGGGGTGAGTCATTTTTCGCGCGTAATGTTGCTGATGTTCGGCCCTTATTTGAATGGATGCCGGTACTGTTAATATTTTTAACGTCCACGTTAACAATGCGGATGTGGAGTGATGAAAGACGCGCAGGCACCCTTGAACACGTGCTCACTTTACCTGTTCCTTTGTGGCATTTTGTTGTCGGAAAATTTCTAGCTTGCCTTTCGTTATTATTAATCACGTTGGCGATTACACTGCCGATTCCGCTGACTGTTGCATTGATCGGAAACCTTGATTGGGGACCGGTAATCGCCGGTTATCTGGCAACGATATTGTTGGGCGCAGCTTACATCAGTATTGGTTTATTCGCCTCTGCCCGCAGTGACAACCAGATCGTTAGTTTAATTTATTCAGTTGCTTTTTGCGGATTATTTTACCTGATTGGCAGTAGCACTTTGACAAACTTTTTTGGTCACGAAATTGGCGAGTGGTTAAGACTATTGGGTTCTGGATCTCGGTTTGATGCAATAACTCGCGGCTTGATCGACTTACGGGACTTTTACTACTATCTAAGTATTATTGTTACTTTCCTGGTATTAAATACCTACTCTTTAGAAAAAGAGCGATGGACGCTAACTGAGAAAAGAAAATCCCATCACACCTGGCGTGCTATCAGCGCATTGTTGGTGATTAATGTTTTCCTTGTTAACTTTTGGCTTGGACACTTTAATTATTTACGCATTGACACAACCCGAGGCAATCAGTATTCAATTTCAGATGCTACCGAAAATTACTTGAGCCGCTTGCAAGAACCTTTACTTATCCGGGGCTATTTCAGTTCTAAAACTCACCCCTTACTTTCCCCGTTAGTCCCTAAAATAAAGGATCTGTTAAAGGAATATGAGGTAGCCGGTGATGGCAGAGTAAAAGTCGAATTGATTGATCCACAAAGCGATCCAGAACAAGAAAGCGAAGCCAATCAAAAGTACAACATTCGGCCTGTACCCTTTCAGATTTCTGACAGGCATCAGGCGTCAATTGTTAATTCCTATTTTAACGTTTTGATCCAGTATGGCGACGAGCATAAAATTCTTGGTTTTAGGGAGTTGATAGAAATCAAGTCTGGCAGTAATGTAGAAGTTGAGGTCGCTTTGAGAAATCCCGAGCATGATATTACTCGGGCGATAAAAAGCGTTTTAAATAGTTACCAGTCAGGCGGAAATTTATTCGATACTGTCACAGGTGAGGTTGCACTTAAAGCTTACATTTCTCCGGATCAAAAACTGCCTGAACAACTGGTTGAGTTCAAGAAAGTTGTTATGACCGAGTTAGAAAAAGTTCAGGCTCAGTCGAGCAATCGTTTCAAAATCGACATAATCGATCCTGATGACAATAACGGCGTAGTGGCACAGCAAATTCAGAACGATTATGGCTTTCAACCATTTCGGCTTGGTTTGCTCAGTGATAAATCGTTTTATTTTTATCTGACACTACAACAACAAGATCAGATTATTCAGCTTCCATTAGATGATCTATCTGCAGCCAGTTTTGAACGCAATCTAAAATCAGGCATTAAACGCTTTGCCAGTGGTTTTACTAAAACGGTTGGACTCGTTACTCCAAAGCAGGAAAATAATTACTCTCCCTATGCCCCACCAAGCGGACCGAAATTTGGCGCGCTGGAGCAATTTCTGGGTGAAGAGTTAACAGTAAAAAATGTCGACTTAAGCAGTGGAGAGATACCTGGTGATATTGATATTTTGTTGTTAATGGCACCAAAATCGGTTGATGAAAAACAACTTTTTGCTGTCGACCAATTTTTGATGAAAGGTGGAACCGTCATCGCTGCAACAGCCCCCTACAGCGCCAATATGGGCATGCAGGGACTAGAGTTGCAAACTTACGATAGCGGCCTTAAAGATTGGTTAACTCATCATGGATTATCTCTCGAAGAAAAATTAGTACTCGATACACAAAGCATGGCATTTCCAGTACCGGTTGCTCGAAACCTTGGTGGCTATACCGTCAGAGAAGTTCACATGCTAGATTACCCGTTTTTTATCGATATACGTGACGAAGGCCTTAACAAAGACAACGCGATTACTGCCGCTCTTCCACAAGCAACAGTTACCTGGGCCTCTCCTATCCTTATCGATAAGGACAAACTCGAAAGCAAGTCGACAACTCAACTGGTTAGCAGCTCTTCCGAATCCTGGTTGTCAGCATCAACAGATGTGGCACCACAATTAGATCAGGCTAACAATAGTTTTAAACCTCAGGGTGAGCAGTCCTCACACCTGCTAGGCGCAATTGTTCAAGGCCGGTTTAGTTCTTATTTTTCTGGTAAAGACTCACCGCTTCTGAAACAGCCTGACGAGTCTAAAGCAGAAGCTTCTGAAGACACACCTACACCTGATTCTGCCGAGAAAAATCAAGCGGAAGAAAAAGCAAGTTTGACCGTTTCCAGCGTTATCGAAAAGTCTGCCGAATCGGCCAGAATTATTTTATTTAGTTCCAATGATTTTGTTAGCGATCAGGTATTACAACTCTCAGGCTCTTCTGGTGGTAATGAATACCTTGGAACATTGCAATTAGTTGCCAATACCGTTGATTGGTCACTCGAAGATGACGGCTTGATGAGCATTCGTTCACGCGGACATTACAATCAAACATTACCGCCCATGGAACAGGACGAACGCACTTTTTGGGAATATTCAAATTACATTGTGACAGCTCTTTTGATTTTGAGTATTGCCATGATTCAAAGTCGCAGGCGTCAATTGAAACAGTTAAAACACGTTGAACTTTTAGTCAACGCTTAGGGTGAATATTATGAATAAAAAAATATCAGTCCTTTATATTGTATTATTCGTTCAACTGTTGATTGTTGGAGTATTAGCGTGGAATAACTCAGGCAACGATCCGGCGAGTTCGGCTAAGCCTTTACTTGAACAATTTGCTGAGATCGATAAGCTCACGATTACCGGAGAAGAATCCACAACCGGAGAAGAAAAAAATCAGGTCAACTTGATCAAAACCGATTCTGGTTGGCAAATAACCGAACTGCGAAACTTGCCGGCCAACGAATCAAAAACTTCAGATTTAATTGATAATCTAAACTCGATCCGGGTTAACTGGCCGGTATCAACGACTAAATCAAGCCATACTCGATTTGAAGTGGCCGAAGACAATTTTCAGCGAAAACTGGAAATTTTCAAAGGTGATACTTTAGTGGAAACACTTTACCTGGGAACCTCTCCCGGCTTTCGAAAAAGTCATGTCAGGTCAGCAAGTGATAGTGATGTTTATTCAGTAAAACTGGCTCAATACGATGTTCCTGTAAAAGCAGATGACTGGTTGGATAAAGGTCTGCTTAAACTGGCTGATTTATCAGCTGTTAAAGGTCCGGACTATTCGTTAAAAATTGTCGGTGGTAATTGGCAGTGGGGGGATTCATCAGGCTCTACTGTGACCTCAACCGAAGGTGACATTGAAAATAATGAAAATGCCAAAGAGATGGAAAATACGCAAAGCGGACTTGAAATTGATGTTCAAAAGGCACTTCAATTCACCTCAAAACTTGAGAATTTGCAGGTTTTAAGAGTGGCCGAAAAAAGCGTTTCCGGGCCGAAGCTGTCACTAGAAGTTTCCACAAAAGATAGCTCAAAAAACTATCAGTTCTTTGCGAATGAGGAAAAATACTACGTTAAAAGAAACGACTTTGAGCCGCTTTTTGAAATTAGTAAAACTGATTTTGATGAAATTACCCAGGTAAATCAACCAGCATTAACAGTCGTCAAAAATACGCCGAAAAAAGAGGAAGAAGAACAAAAGACGGAAGAAAATAGCTAGTTAATCTTAGTTCGGGACAATTAATGTCCGGCACGACTTTAGCCGCGAAACAGG
Source organism: Aliikangiella coralliicola (assembly GCF_007004725.1). Lineage (GTDB taxonomy): Bacteria > Pseudomonadota > Gammaproteobacteria > Enterobacterales > Kangiellaceae > Aliikangiella > Aliikangiella coralliicola. The sequence goes on from NZ_ML660166.1 coordinate 20,451, forward strand.
ATTTAAATGCAGCTTTTCAAATCAGATCAAAAATACCTGACTTGAGTTTCATTTAACCTTTTGGCGGCTAAAAAAATCTTATAGCACTTCAGGCTTACTCAAATAAAAACCCTGTACACAATCGACTCCCCTGGCCTGGATTAAATCCAGATCTTCAACCGACTCGATATGGGTTGCAATAACCTCGACTTTACTTTGACTAGCGGTTTTCACAATCGCGTCAATTAAATTACAACGAGGCATGCTCGTCGCCAACTTTCTTGTTAACGAAGAATCGAGCTTAATTGCATCAACCGGCATTTGAGGCAGGTTTAACAAGGATTGAGAACTCATCCCAAAATGACTGATGATGACACCAAAACCTTTTTCTCGTATCTTCGCAAGATGCTTTTGCCATTGAGGAAAATTAAACAACTCTTCTTCGCCCACTTCAAACCTGAGACGCTTGGGCGCCAAACCAGACTCTATCCAACTAGAGAGTAACTCATCACGAAAATTTTCGTCGGACATAGCTTCGGTCGATAAGGTCACAGAGAACCACTGTTCAGCAGTGCTTTTCTTAGCCTGGCAAAAATCAATCAGCATAGTGATGACTAAACGATCAATGTTTTTAATCACCCCAAAGCGTTTTGCATTTGACATAAAAATTGCCGGAGAAATCAATGCTGTTCCCTCCTTCAATCTTAATGAACAATTAGCACCAACCGACCGCGGAGAATCATCGGCACTGAACACCTGCTGTTGCAATAGCACAAATTTTTGTTCCCGCATTGCACTGGTCAATCGCTTAAACCAGTTACCCTGTTCAGTTTGTTCTTCGGTTAAGCTATTATAAATCGCCCATTGATTACGTCCTTTTTGTTTTGCTTGCTGGCACGCCTGATCGGCTTTCGCCAGCGTCTCACCGATTGAGTCTGCGAAGGCATCTAGAATAGTTGCCCCGACCGATCCGGTAACCGAGTAACTTTTTCCTTCCCAAAATAAGTTAGATTCTTCCAGAATCATACGATAACGCTCGGCCATTTCTGTAAATTCTTTTGGCGCAACATGGGTTAGCAGCACCACAAACTCGTCGCCTGCGAGCCGGCCGACATGGTCAGTATCCCTTGCCCGAGTTTTCAAGTTTTCTGCCAGGTTAATCAACAATTGGTCACCAGCAGCATGACCAAGTTCATCATTAATCAATTTGAATTTGTCTAAATCAATAAACAGTAATAACGAGTTTTCTTTAGTCCTGCGGATACGATTTAATTCTCGATTCAGAACCTCTTCAAAAGCACTTCGATTTAATAGACCGGTGAGATGATCATGATTGAGTTGCCACTGCCAATTTTTTTCAAGTCGCTGTTGTTCTGAGATGTCTCTGAATACAACGACACTGCCTTCGTTGTTATCTTCGCTTCCTAACAATGTAACACTACATTCAACTGGAAATAATGAACCGTCGGCCCGTTGAAACAAAGTTCGCCAATCTCTCAGCTCATCACCCAATAAATATGCCTGTTGTAAAAAGCAATGATCGAAGGATGTTTTCTGGCCGCCGTTATCAATCGGATGAATACATTCGTGGGGAAAGTGCCCCATCAGATCAACCATCGACTGGCCTAGTAATTTTAAAGTGGCTGGGTTAACAAATTGTATTCTGCCATCAGGCGTAACCCCATAAACCCCTTCGGCGACTGAATAGAGTAATCCAATCAGCCTGGTTCGCTCGCTTTCGACCTGGCGCTTTCTTTCAACGCTTCGAATAAGCGCGCTGACACGGGTTAGAAACAAATCTGACGATTCATTTTTGAACATACATTCGCGAGCCCCCGACTTGAGACACTCGTCGACAACCTGCTGTTTGTATTGAGCAGTTAAAATCGCGCAAACCAGCTCGTAGGTTTCTTCACGAGATTGTAATTTTTGGCACAGCTGGGCTCCGTTATCGCCAGGCATAAAAAAATCGATTATCGCCAGATCATACTTATTCTGGTTGGCTTTAATAAATCCTTGCTCTGCATCGTCAGCAACATCTACCAGGTATCCACTCGCCTCTAAAATTTTACGATATTGCATTTGCACTGTTCGGGAATCATCAACCAGTAAGATTCTGCCTCGTTCTGAAGCACTTTGAGGGCTGGTAAGGCGATTAGTGAACGCCAACAATCTTAGTTGCAACTGCTCGTCAGATTGACGTTTTAAGGAGAGTACCGGAACTTCGGGATAACGAAGTGAAAACCGTATTAGAAAATCCTGAAACACCGATGTGGTAAAGTCGACAATTAATCCAGAGGGCTCAGGGTTTAACTCTAACCAGTGTTGAAGCTCAGCAACCGATTCAAACATTAAGACTGGGAACGACTGCCTGGAAAGTTCATCAAACAAAAACTGGCGACCTTCTTGGTCATTTAGTAAAACTAATATCACCTGATAAATTCGTTTATCGCAATTGAGAATACAACAAGCATAGCTTAATTAACTTTAATAAAAAATAATTGTTGTGTTTTTTAACTATTTGGGAGATTAAAAGTTCAGCGGAACAAAAATAAATACTTGTTACAACCAATAGAATAAAGAGTAGGTAATTCTGCGAGTAAAAGCAATTTTTAAAAGTCGATGGTCCGCAGGTTCACTTGGGTTTTAAAAGTCTTACGCTCTTTGATTTGACGGTCAAGACGTTTGTCAAGAATCACCTTTAACTTCTTAACATCATCAATTGCCTGTTCCAGGTCGATTTCTCGCGTTTCAACAATTTGTTCGCACAGCCATTGGCTTAAACGTCCGTCGTCGAGGATTTTGTCTTCAATAGTCGGATAGCTCATAGAACCTCTGAATTTCGTCACTTCCGAATCATACCCGTTGGTAATATTCGCTCGTAAATTAACCAGACTAAATATGCCTGGATTCCACTTTCCAATGGCCAATATTCAAACTGAATGACTGGTCATACTCTTCATACTAGAAACTATCTGCGTTATTGTCTTGCAAAATGGTTGTTTTTTAACCATTTTGTGATTCAACTCACAAATATCTCAAATAGGAATAGTGCGAATTACCTAGTCTAGTCGGTGCCTTTCTTGAAGTTCGGTCAAATGAGAACGACATTTATCAGCATTATTATCAGCATTAACACATTGAGTTAGTATTCGCTTAACTTGTTGCCAATCGCCGGTTTCGTAGTATGTATTGGCCCAGTTAATATGTGCCCCCTGCATATTACGTTTAAACATTTCAGCGGCTTCGCCTTCGCTTTCCAGTTTTAAAAATTCTTGATATTTAGCGATTGCTTTGGTCCACTGTTTTTGATTCCAATAGGATGAAGTCCACCTTGAATAAAGATAACGAATGACAGTGCAATCATCGCTTTTTAAACAATCAGTCGGGTTATCTCCAAAAATTTTCAACGCTGATTCAAATTCCCCATTATCAACTAATTTTTTTGCAGCTTTGTTCAGTGTCACATAGACATTATTTTTAATCTTATCAGCATCACTGATTGCCTGACTCTTATTCCGCAATTCGTTGAGCACTTTTTTAGCCAGACCTACTGCATTTTGAAGTTTGCCATCCTCTAACAGCGTGTAGGCTCTTTGAGAATCAACCCACGCCAGAATATTAGCTAACTCTTTATCTTGCGAAGCGAAACGGACAAGACTCTGAAGATAAGCAGAAATTCTCTCGTACATCTGGTTAAGCGAACGAAAATCTTTGCTATTTTTTAACCGAACAAATTCATCATTGTAAAAATTTAACCGATGCTTGTGTGCTTTAATATTTGATTTATCCAATGAAGTTAATAGTTCAGCCATTCTAAATCGGTCGTCTCTTCGCATTCGCTCCTCAAATGTATGTTGGTTATACATATTTTGAACGCCTAACTGGAATGGAGAAACGATTTCTCGATTTTGATAGTCCTGATAGGTCGAAGGTGTCAAGCCTCGCTGGTTAAACCAGGACAAATCTTCCTTTTCATAAAAATCTTTGTCATGGACCCAATCATATCCAGAAATCGAAGTGGTTTCGATTTCGATTTTTTTACCATCGCTTAAATTTAGTTGGACGAAAACATGCGAAGGCAACAACACTGCCTCAACATCAAGGTTAAATTTCCTTGCTAATACTGTGTATAAAAGTGCAGAGCTGACGCAATTAAATCGTTTACTATAAAATATTTCGCTCAGCTGACTTTGTTCAAAGTAGTAACCTTTTCCAGCATTTTTACGCGAATTTCCTCCGAGAAAAAAATATTCATGCATTGCTTTGTGCAATAAATAACCTTTGCGCCATTCAGATTTCTCTTCGTTGATTACCGATTTATTGGCATTGATGAAGCGCTCAATCGTTTTCTGATGTCTACGTAAGTCACTAAAGTGACGGCTATCACCTGAAGCCATCAGATATAACATCAACAACGCATCAGCATCACCAGATTTCGCCTTACTCACTTGATTAAGAGTCGCTATTTCCAGCTCCGTCAGTGGGCTCCATATTGAGTAAGAAAGAGTGTTGTTTTTTTGACGGGGCTGCGACTGGCTGTAAACATTCATCGGTAACATCACAACCCCAATGATGGCAATACAGACAACAAATAACGAATTCCAACGAAAACAAGACATGAATGCTGACCTAATTAATCTGTCGTAGAGATAGCAATAAATTAGATCTATTTAGTCATACCCACTTGTTAAAATCAAGAACCGATAGATAGTCTGGTAGGTTTTGTAGACGAAGAAAGCATAAGGACATCATGAAAGTTTCATTAATACTCGAAACGTTGAGTCTTGAAACAGAGTTATTGAGTGTCGCAAGCTGCTCGACGCTTACTTTAATTTAACTCAATTTACGAACAAACCTGAATTCAACTTAATTAAATAAAAAAAATTTGGGTCGAAGACCTGTAATAATCGACCCAAATTCCCCGTACAATAAACGGCCAACAACTATATCGGGGTAAATCGGTATGACTTTCTTGATTGATAGATAGAACCTGCAACAACTATCAACAAACATGAAAGTATCATTGCCACTAGACGCATATTCCACTCTTGATCGGTTTCCATTGCATCAACCTGTTCTAATTTTTGCCCCTCAACCTGCTGGCTATTTTGCGCTGGATTAGCTACAGCTGGACTCTCAATTGGGGCCGGTTGCGGCAACTGCATATTTAAGCCATAACCTTGAGCCGAGGTATTAGTGAAATCTCTTAGCTTATCGTTTTCCACAAAAAGATCATGGCGATTAACTAGTTCGATGTATCTCTCTACTAACTTTTTCTGCGTTTCTTCCGACGCTTGCCAGTAGTCTTTTCTAATTGCTTCCAACATTTTTTCAATAAGTTGTGCCTGTGCGCCGGGATTAACCTGTTCGAACCATTCATCTAGTTTCAGATCCAATTTATCTTCCACATAGATTTCATGAAAAGTCTGCCATTGATCGGCTCTGACCAGGTTAGGGTCAACCACTTGCCAGCCCCAGAAGTTTGCAACCTGTGATGCCATGGTCACCGCGCCGCTGTAACCTTCCTTTTGCATTTCTTCTATCCAACGCCTATGAAACTGACGAGTTCGCAACTCTTTTGCTAGAAACTGGGCCGCGTCTTCCATTTTTGCTTTGTTGGCATTACGCAAATTAGAAATCATCATTTTAGGGCTTTTCCCATCGAGGTTTCTCACCGCTAACGACAATGAACCAAAATATTCGAAGGGATCATCGGAGCTTAGCATGCCGTAAATGTTAGAAGACCGAGAAAACATCGCAACATCAGTTCCTGATAATTGTTGGCCGTACAAATCAAGTCCTTCAATCTGCTCTCCCCAACGCTTTGGATCAGTGCCGAATGCATAGCCCATTTTCGAGAGATAATTTTCGGCAATTTTCTTATCACTTTCCCAGGTGTCGCTCGCGAATACAGGTCCATCAGTTCCTGAGCCATATTGCCCTGATGCATTGGAGAAAATTCTGACGCTGGAAAGATAAAGCGCTTCTTCTTCGTCATAACCTTGTTTAATTAAATCGGACTGAATTCGTTGCGTATTATCCCAAATTGAATTATTGGCTTCTTTAAGCTCCGCTACACTTTTGATCGCTTTCGCTAATCGCTGCACCACATTAGGAAAAGCATCTCGATAAAGTCCGGTTGCTGATAAAACAACATCGACTCTGGGACGTTTCAGTTTTGATGCGGGAATAATTTCGGTGCCAATAACACGACCATCGTTACTCCATTTAGGCTTCACACCCATAGCGTATAACGCCTGGCTTTCCAAAACGCCATAATGACGCATCGCTTCAATCGACCACAATGAAAAGGCTAATTTGTCAGGATATTTTCCGTTCTCTTTGTAGTAATCTGTGATCACATTTTCAACCAGCTCTTTACCTTGTTCATATGCCGCTTTAGTTGGAAGACGAGCTGGATCGAAACCATACAAATTAAAGCCAGTTGGCAAAGATTCTGGATGACGAATCGGATCTCCACCGGTTTTTACTGGAATATATTTACCGGCCAGTCCATCGGTTAAATGCTCAAGCTCTTTAATACCAGACAGGTTTTGATAGAGTGTCTTTCCTTTATCAATGAAAACCTGTAATTCATCACTGATGTCATGGCTGTGAGCGACGTTACCGTGCGTGTGAGTCTCATTGCCATGCCTGTGAGTCGATGCACCAACAATAAAATCTCGAACCGTTTTATAGCCTGAAAGATTTTCCAGCTCGGTTTCATTTTCATGAAAACCTTCTTCTCCATGGTCGTGAGCAGCTTTATTTTTATTGCTATCGTCGTGCGAATGGCCTTGCTCTGAATGATCATCATGTGAATGACCATGACCAGAATCTCGATAATGTTTGGCTTCGAACGCAGATGCAGTTCGAATAAATTCTTCACCAAGCATTTGGGTAATTGTCGAAATGAGCAGTCGCTCCTCAGCGAGTTCGCCAAAGGAATGTAATCCTAGTGGTTGGTTTTCTGCAGCTAACTCGCCTAGAAAATCATGCAACACATCCAGAAAATCAGTCATTTTGGCTGAAGTTCTTTGAGTCGACAATTGGTCGATTTTCTCTTTATGCCACCCCATATCTTCACAGATATTTGACTCAACGCATTTGTTGATAATCTGGTCGGCAGTTTTTTGCTTAACACCACCTTCGTCTAACGAATCATATTGGTGCATTAACTCATGAATATCAGCGGAATCACCTTGCAAACCTGCTGCAGCAAATGGCGGCGTCATATGGGAAATAACGGTAGCGCTTCCACGACGCTTGGTTTGCATTGCTTCACCGACATCATCAACGATAAAAGGATAAAAAACAGGCGTATCCCAAACCGCTAAATTCGGTCCGTCGTACTTCGACAAACCTCTTTCTTTTCCGCCGAGATATTCTTGTGAACCGTGTGTACCCAGGTGAATAATTGCATCACTTTGCCAATACTTTCTCGCGTAATAGTAGGCCGCAAGATAGTAGTGATTCATTGGAATCTCACCTTTGTGGTACAAATACTTATCTTGATCTTTATCATCCGATCGCGGCGGCTGACGCATCACCAACATATTGCCATTTCGGATTCTGGGCAAAACAAAATAAGCTTTCCCTTCCTTTTTCACGACCATAAAATTATCTTCGGCTTTTCCCCAATGCTGGTTAATAGAAGAAGTGACTTTTTCGGGTAGTTGATTAAACCATGATAAGTATTCTTTGACTGGCATTAACTCAGCGAGATCTTCTTTGATCAGTTCGTCTAGTTGATAGTCTCGATAAAACGGATCCAGTATTTTGTTGACTTTTTCCGTGTAAAAATCAGGTTCGACACCGTTCAAGTTGTAGCCTTTACTTTCCAGTTCATGACTGATGACGTGTAAACTATCGGGGACATTTAGAAATGATGCCCCCATATCACGATCTCCCCAAAAGAATACCGTAAGCTTCTTTTCCAGGTTAGGCTTTCGCTTTAAGCTAGACATGTTTAAAGCTTTATTAACCAAATGGTCAAGTTGATAATCAATCACCTCGGCTCTTTCCGTTTTCTTATTTCTTGCTGCAATAATTTGCGGGTCGATCACACCGGCAGTTTCAGGCAAAACCAGCAAGAATGGTGTCATCCCCGGAGAAATTCCCTGAATATCATTTTCCCAATCTTTTTGATCGCCACTAAAATAAGTAAGCGCTTGAATAATTGGCACACCAATCTGCTCAAATTCCTGTTTACGTTTATTGGCCCAATGAATGGTTCTAAAATTAACGATCACGTCGACTAATGTTTTACCATCTTTTTGAAGTAGATGCAGGTAAGGTGAGGACATTGGGCTGACTTCGAAGAAGAACGGCAACACAACGGCTCCTTTTGCTTCAAAAGCACGAATAGTTGCATCAAGAACTGCTGTTTGAGAAGACTCAATCAGTGCTCGCTGCAACATTATACCGACAACTGGTTGAGCAGCATTATCAGTAACGAAACTCTCATTCTTTTTTTGAGCGTTGTTTGTCCATTTCAAGTACCCGTCAAGTCCAGAAAAAATCAGCCCTTTGTAGTCGGGGTGATAAATACCAACTTCAGGGTAGATAATGGGCTCTTCAACTTTTACCGATCGATTCTGTAATACTTTGTTGGCGATAAAATTTGCCATGCGAGTCAGATTAAGCTCTCCCCCATTATCGTAATAATCGAATAATTTCTTCGCTTGCTCGGCTTTCAGGCCTTTGGTTAAAACCTGACTTTCAATCCATTTGAGCGCCAAGAAACGTTTAGAAGACTCTTTAACAACAGGCGCAAACTTTTCGAACTCCTTTTTTGACTCGCGCTTTGAGGCACCATCGAACAATACAATATCGAACTCGTCAAATAGCGTTTTTGCTTCGTTCAAATCTTTGAGTTTGGTGACCGAACGAGACTCTACATCAAGCCCAAATTGTCCAGCGCGCTTTTTTAATTCTTCAACTTTAGCTTTATAAGTATGATTCGTTCGGACGACTAAAAGACGTTTATCATTCAAATTGTTTTTAGTATTCGCAGCCTCAGATGAACCTGCTGTGTTTGCGAAAGAGAAATTAACAACCCCAAGCAACATAAACGATGTCAGGAAGGTTTTGACAAGTAAAGCTTTGATAAATAAATTCAACCCCATTTTTAACCTCAATTTATTCGAAAGATAATTACTCAACATTGTTACTGCCTGACTGAGATTGATTATTTTCGTATTCTTTTTTGGAAACATCTTCTTTTTCAGGAACATAAACAATTGACCCATCATTCATTCTGTAGGCGATCCCTGCTTTAACACCATCACCGGCACCAATCTCTCCAGTGCTTTCGTAGGTTTCAATCTTCTCGCCTTTTTTGATGATCATTTGCATGTTGGGTTTGCCGGCATTTTTGATGACGGTCACATCATCTTCCATAAACGGATTCAAAGGATTTTGTGCGATGGCAATGAGTAATGCAGCAACCAGCACAAGAAAGACATCGACAAGATTAACCAGTGACAGAGCTGGATTTATTGACTCATCTTCATCAAGCAGCTTCACTGATTGCGACCTCGCTGTGCGGTATTTTACTTTCTTCCAACAATGGCGTAATGGCAACTAATTCTTTCGCCAACCATTTTTTCTTCTCACCGGCAATCCAGAATGTAATGGAAGCAATCACCAATCCAAAAATAACCGCAGAAAAAGCAATCACCAGGTTTTCTGAAATTCCCTGCACGTTACCATCCGCCAAACTTTTCAATGCCGGCCCCATAGGAATCATCGTAGCGATAAGACCTAGCATCGGCGCTAATCGACTTACGGAGCGAACACCCTGCAAAATATCAAGTGCAGCCACATCAAGTTGATCTTTGGTCACTTTCGGATGGCTGTGCGCAATTTCAACTAAAGGATATCCTTTTAGATTTAAATTGTTAGCTTCACCCAGTTTTAAACCGACAGCTTTTAAATAATTATTTTTTTGCTGCCTTCTTTGCCAACTTTGAGAAAAGAATTCGCCTGCAGCAAATAAACTATAAGCAAACAAAACCACCAGTAACATAATGACCGGTGCCATAAAAAAATCAGACAACTCATACATCAGTTGTTCTAACCACTGAATAATCATCTCGACCCCCAAATAATAATCAGATAATGCTTAGAAAAAATACTTAGAAAACAGTACTCAGAAATTTGCCTCGAAATGATTCGAGGCAAACAAGGTTGATGAATTGTTAATGACTCAACAATTATTAAAACGTCCAGGTTAATCCAAAGCGAAACTCTCGCCCTGGCTCTTGAGCATTTGCAATTGAGGCAGAATCTTGATCTAGTCCCTGGATATTAGCCCAACGCGCGTAGCGTTTATCAAGTAAATTAAATCCGCCGAGTCTCAACCTTAGGTCTTGCGTTACATCAAAGTGCGCGACCATATCGAGCAATCCATAACTTTTACCGGTGACATCATTTTCATCAGCAACTTTATCTTTTCTATCGACCAACGTGACAATTGTTTCGAACCCCCAACGGTCAGAATCGCTTTGATACGCCGCACCAACAACTGCAGTTAAAGGATCAACTTGATTGAGGTAAGTATCGGCTTCTTCATCACGCCCCTTGGAATAAGCAATCGAGTTTCTCATACGCCAGTTATCATTCAACGTCCAAACACCAGTAAATTCAGCACCGTAAATTCTTACCTCTCCAATATTTGTGTCTTGAAACAAATTGATTCCATTTTGCTGCCCGATAAATTGACTACTGATGAAGTCCTCAAAATGGTTATCGTAAACAGATACTGCAACATAGTTACTGCCCATACGTGACTTGAAACCAATTTCGTAACCTTCACTGGTTTCAGGTCTTAAATTAGGATTGGGAACTGTCGCATAACCAAAACCTAAATTCACAAAGGCTTGGTTAGCTTCATCATAGCTCGGTGCACGAAAGCCTTCCGCATACTGAAAGAACCACGCGCTACTTTCAGAAACGTCATAAATTAAACCAAGATTTTTAGATACTTCACTTTCATCTGTCGATTGAATTTCAAATCCCAAATCGACGATATCTTGCAATCCCTGAGTATCGGCATCCATCTCAAATTGGTCGTACCGAATACCGGGAATCAAAGTAAAACCGCTATTTCCAAATACGATTTCATCTTGAATAAAAACACCAGTTCGAGTCGTTTCTGTATCGGGAAAAGTCCTGTTGGGAAAGACTTCGGGTGCAGCCATAGGAAAAGCTCGGATACTACAAGTTGTCGCACCAGTTACACTATCGGTTTCGCAACGATTACGAGGCCGTTCGGTTTCTACAACTTCGTAACTTAATCCGTAAACTAACGAGTGAGTTGCAGATTCTGATTCTATCGTCTTAAATAAAGTCGTCGAGAATCCACTGACATCCTGGTTAAATTCGAAGTCTGTCACACGTTGAGTTGGCGTGTTGTTACCAAACGGTGCATAGTCAAATGAAAAACTATTGGCCCTCAACTGACGCGTATTTTGCAAACCATCGGCAGTTTGCCAAAATACTCGGGACTCAATCCGATCTGCAATAGCAGCGTTTCCATTCCAGTCGTGTCCGATACTAAAGCGAGTTCTTTCATTGTCATCGAGACCAGTGCTCGGCAACTCCGGTGTATCAACTGCTGTGAGATCAAATTCAATTTCTTCGACAAAATTATCGACTGCGAAAGTCCATTTTTGACTGTCGCTGGGTTGATAAACCACCTTAAAAATTCCGCCGGTAGACTCACCATCTTGTGGTGTAAGAAACCCTTCGCCCTTGACTTCTGATTCTGCAAAATCTCGTTGAGTAACTTGCAGCATGTAACCCCATTTGTCAGCCTGACCGGCCACTGTAAAACCCAGTTTCGTCAGGTCATTAGCATCAGCTGCTGAAGCGTTCAAACGTAAATAAACTTCATCATCATTAGTCACATAATCCATCGGATCTTTAGAGCGAAGTAACACTACGCCGCCCAAAGCGTCAGCGCCGTATAGAGCGGAAGCTGGTCCACGAATTATCTCGATAGACTTGAGATCATCCAATTCATAATTGTCATTGCCATAACCGCTTGGACCTGCAGAGAAAACGTCACTACTCTTAACACCGTCAAGTAACATCAGCACGCGTTTTCCATCCATGCCTCTTATAGTAAAGCCTTGATTACCACCTCGACTCCTGGTGCGCATCGATAATCCCGGTTGATAACGAACCACATCATCAAGATCTTCCGCTAATTGCTTTTCCAGTTCCTCACTGTCAATTTGTGTCACTGTTCCGGCAACGTCCTCAACCTCACGAGGTAAACGCGTTGCAGTGATGAGCATCGTGTTTTCTGATGACTCATCATCGTAACTGACGGTATCTGCAGATACCCCTGAACTAACCGCAATCAGTGACGCCAGGCCACCTAAAATCAACGGTTTGTTATTATTTTTCATTTATTTCTCCAAAAACAGACCCTAAAATCATCGCAAATAGTAATCATTATCATTTGCATTATCAACTAATATTTAGAAAATATGCTTATCAGGCTTGGGGAATGTTCAAGGCAGGCATCATATCTATTTGAATTTAAAGTGTTTATTTTGGGGAAACAGTGTTTTTGAAAACGATAATTTTGGAAACGATAATTGGCTGGAAGAGAGTTAATCTGCTTATGGCACTCGGCTACTTCTAGCCTAAGCAGGAGCAACAAAATTAAATCTTAAATCGAGTAGATCCTGAAGTAAGATAGAAAAAATGAAGTATGGGAAAACGATGAAAGCCTGTTGTAAATATATCTATAAAAACAGGCCCATGATTATTGGCAGTGCATTTATTAGCTACAGCAGATTGTTGTTAAGTCTATTCCGCTGGTTTCAACAAAAGAAAACCCGCAGTATTTTCAGGTTTAGCGACGCCTAGAATTGAGAATTGCACTTCCCTTTGACTTTCAAGTTTCAGTTTTTCATCAACCAGAACATGCCACTGAGACTGGCCATTGAAGTTAACTTCAATCAATCTGCCAGAATCAATATCGTGCTCCCAGAGAAATTCTTTCGCATCAAATGATATTTCTTTCTCATTGCCGGTGATAATAAAGCTCAGGAGTTGCTTGGATGCTTCGATCATTTCAATATAAAACGAACTCTGTAATTCATCCACTTCTACAATTTCTATTGGGTTTTGTTTAATTTGTTCGATTTTTTCCGACCATTCCGCATACTCTGCATCTTCAGATTCATCCGGCTCCTCGAATGTCGCAGCAAAATCTACAGCGTTTTCCTCGCTGAAGCTTCTGAGCTGATCAGCTAATGACCCAGGTGGTTCTGCGGAATTTTGTGGTGTCATCGAGCATGCGCTTACGAAGAAAACTACAACTAAGAATACTAAACTTTTCATCAATTTAATGACCTTCAACCAATTAGTAACTGCTTAATATAAATTCGATGCTATTTTGTCGCTTGCGGCTTCTAAACACCTCAAAATAGCGAAAAGTAACTCTACAGACTATGAATTTTAAAAACAAGTGTAATATCTCACAGTTAAATAGGTACTCTGTCTGGTTGGAGTCTATAGCAGGATGTGTCAATTAACCTGAGCAGATTTGTCGGGAGCTACCCAATCTCTCACATTACAGAGTGAGATTTTTCGGAAAACCAACAAAAACTCAACTACAATTTGTGAAGTATACAACGACCGCGAGAATAGTTTTAGTAAACCAGGAAAGATTATAATGAATAGGATATCCCACATCTCTTTGGCTTGTGCACTCACAGCGGAATCAACTCAGGCGATCAATGATGGCATTTGGGTCACCTTTAAGCTCAGACTAAAGCATGACTGCCCGGTGAAATTATTACCATGGCAAACCCCGTTAGAAGGTATTCTGGGAGATCTATTCTTCATTAAAGATGAAAAAGGCTCCCCCATCAGCTATAAAGGTCCGTCGTTGAAACGGCGAGAACCTGACATTACAGATTTTCTTGAAGTCGACCCCGATCAACCACTGATTAACAACTTTGATCTGGCCCCCTCCTATGCCCTCGAGCGCGGTAAAAACTATTCGATCACCATGAAATATTCGTTAATTAATATTATCGATGAAAATAACCGACAACATTTCGTCAGCTGCCATACCAACCAGCTTGAACTTAATATTCGGTAGTTAGGCCCTGTTATCTTTCCCCAGCCACCTGATTTTCTAATCGGTCTATCGCCGCTAAAATTTCATCTGGGATACGACAGGTTTGTGCATCAGCGTAATTAAAATAAACGATCTCACCACGCCCCTTAGCTACAACTTTATTCATTTTATGGCTAAAAACTTCGTAGTGCTGACTAAAGCGCTTCTCTTTAATTTCAGTAACTTTCGCGCCGACGGTAATTTTATCCGGGTAGGTTAAAGGAGCTAGATATTTACATTCCGTCTCGCCTAAAATCGGTCCAATTTTAGTTTTCTGCATCAGGGCATTAATGTTGGTTCGTTCGAAATATTCGATGCGCGCATTTTCAAAATAACGGAAATAAACAGTGTTGTTAATATGATTAAACGCGTCCATATCACCCCATATAATATCCTGAGCGATAGTCACTGAATATTGTGATTTAAATTGTTCTATTGCATTCACTAAGACTTTCCTTATTGGTGTGGTTAGTGCCAAATTTGTCGAAATTATGATCGCAGTTCAGTCTGGCTATCGTTATTTTATTCAGACTGATGGGCTTTTTCATACTCACTACCCCATGCACAGAGCAAATCTAACGCGGGGTTCAATTTTTCAGCCAGTTCTGTAGAGGTGTACTCTACTTTAGGTGGAACTTCCGCATAGACAACACGTTTAACCAATTTGTCTTTTTCCAGTTCTCTCAGCTGTTGAGTAAGCATTTTCTGAGTGATTTTGGGGATAACGCGTTTCAACTCACCGAACCTCAGAGTTTGACCTCTTAGCTGATATAGGATGATCACCTTCCACTTCCCGCCGATTACATTTATCGCGGTAGTTACCGGACAATTGGCCATATCACGACCTTGAGCATTATGCTCGGATTCATCAAAATTTTTTTCGTGGCTAGAAGCCTTAATTTTAGCCATTAGGCACCTCTTGGAAACTTACTATCATTTTCGTACGTACTTGTTAAGTCTATACTCCAACCTTATAGTTACATTGGTTTCTAAAGTATACCATGTATAAATAGTATACTTGCACTATTTTTTATACTCGATTTTAAGCGCCTGTTTTGAGCCGACTTTATATCAAGCCTCAATCTCGATAACTAAATTGAGACATACTCAGCCTGAAAGCAGACAAGAATCGAATCGACACTTAGTCAACAAGGATTATTATTATGTCATTACAGCCAATAGAACTTATCAGTTTTAAAACATGTCCTTTTGTACAGCGATCAGTAATTACACTTTTAAAAAAGAACATTGAGTTTAAAATTACCTACATCGATCTAGCCAATAAGCCTGACTGGTTCTTAGAAATTTCTCCACTGGGAAAAGTGCCAGTCGTCAAATACGGCGACAATATTTTGTTTGAATCAGCCGTTATCAACGAGTTTCTCGATGAAATAACACCAGACAGACTCATGCCCGAAGATCCATTACAAAAAGCCAAAGACAGGGCATGGATCGAATATATCAGCCAAGTACTAGTGAATCAGTTCGTGATGTCGGTTGCGGACAATCAGAGCGACTTTGAAAAACACTCAACGTCTTTAACCGAAAAACTCCAAAGACTGGAAACGATTATTAGCGACGATGCCTATTTCAATGGCGCGAATTTTTCGTTAGTCGATACAGCACTGGCGCCTCTTTTTACTCGCTTTGACATTATGGCTAATACATTTCAAAAAAACTTCCTGGCCGACTTTCCAAAACTGGCAGCGCTCGGCAAACGTTTGACTCGTTTCGATTTCGTTAAGAAGTCAGTGGTTGATAACTTTGAAGAAGTCTATGTCGATTATCTAAAAGGAAAAAACAGCTACTTAACAGCTTAATTTTTCTAAATTAAACACGCACAATTTTGTAACTAATTCTTAAACTGAAAACTTATACAAAACAGGATCAAAACATGTCTTACGATCATTTATTTAGCGAAGCAAAGTTGGGAGACTTAACGCTCCCCCATCGCATTATAATGGCACCATTAACTCGTTCTCGCTCTGCTCAGCCTGGAGACGTACCTCAGGACTTAAATGTAACTTATTATCAACAACGATCAACCGCTGCGCTGATTATCAGTGAGGCGACACAAATATCTCCGCAAGGTAAAGGTTACGCATACACGCCGGGAATTCATTCTAATGAACAAATCCAGGGTTGGAAAAAAATTACCGACGCAGTTCATCAACGAGGTTCAAAAATATTTCTCCAACTTTGGCATGTCGGTCGAGTATCACATTCAAGTTTACAACCCGACGGCGTTTTACCTGTAGCACCTTCGGCAATAGCACCTGAAGGTCAGGCATTTACTGAAGAAGGTTTCAAAGATTTTGAAATTCCCAGAGCGCTAGAAACGAATGAAATATCCGGTATTGTAGAGCAATACAAGATAGCTGCGATTAATGCCAAAACAGCTGGATTTGATGGTGTAGAAGTTCACGCTGCCAATGGCTATTTACTTGACCAGTTTTTAAAAGACGGCACGAATAAACGAACCGACGAATACGGTGGTTCATTGGAAAACAGGGTTCGTTTAACGATTGAAGTCATCAAAGCAGTTAGTGAAGTTTGGTCCGGCGATCGAGTCGGTATACGCCTTTCACCGACAGGCACATTTAATTCAATGTCTGATAGCGACCCTCAATCGTTATTTAACCATCTCGTTGAGAAGCTCAATGCATTTAATTTGGCTTACATTCACGTCGTCGAAAGATTTGGTGATGTCAATGATGAGTCCTTTGACTTTGCTCTACTACGTCAGCGATTTAATGGTGCTTATATTGCAAATGGTGGTTATACCGGCGAGTCAGCGGAAAAAAGTTTAGGTGATAATCAAAGTGACTTTATTGCATTCGGAACGCCCTTTATTTCAAACCCTGACCTGCCGCTAAGATTAAAAAAGGGCGCAAAATTAAACGACGCAGATCCCAATACTTTTTACGGTGGAAATGAGGAAGGTTATACCGATTATCCATCTCTTGAACAAGAATTGAGACCCGCTTAAATAAAGCATTCAGGTATTGCTCCAACCCCCAACCTTCCCCGGTAAATATTACGCTAAATATTTACCGGGGCTTTTATTATTCGTTGTTTGAGTTTCTTCTAATCTTTAGTCACGGCCAACCATGAACTTTAACACGATTAACTTCGACTATTTTTTAATGCGGCAAACTAGCTAACCTGAAATTAGCTATGCTCAAAATAAATCCGATAACAGGAAGACCAGATTGGATAAGGAACATCCATAAGATAACAGACAAAATCTTTTTTATTTAAATCTGCGCAACGAAACAAAAAGTCGGTTAGATAACCATACTCATACCCTTCAACGCCAGAAGCAATCGGCGAGTCCTGGTTAACAATTCTTAGCTCGGGAAATTCAGGAAATCGATCATCCCATATTTCATCAACACTTAATTGACCTTCAGGAATTGAATTATTTGCCGAATAACAGCCGACATTGACACTGCTACACATATCGAGTTTTTTCTCCATAAAAACCATCATAACTAGTCGCTTGGTAGGGTTTTTAATTGAGATGGCAGTTGAGCTACTTTTGGTATCACTATTTAGCGGATTTTTAATTTCATCGGGATTACAAAAAACAAAAGTCGCATCAAAAGGATTATGTTTATTTTTTACGTTGTTAAACACAAGGCAAGAACGATTAGCGGAATAACCTGAATAACCATGAACCAATTCCGGGCTAGAGTAATCTTGCGCGATGCCGACATGAAATTGATCATCACCAATTTTCGAATCACGCATCACAATTTCCGGGCCTCTGAATCCAGGCACATTTAAATGCGTGTAGTGTTGGAAAAACGGCCTAGCACTACTAGAATGTTGTATATTTTGTTTGGAAACCAACGCAAACTCTTTAAGAAAACTTGGATCTTTTTCGCTTTCTGTCAACACATAAGTACAAAATAAAAAATCAGTACTTTCGCCAATTAGATCTCGCATCGCTTCGTAGTGACGCATACGACTATTTTTTTTGTCGCTGTGAGATGCATCGGAAAGAGATTTGTCCGGCATTTCGGTTAACAGTCTTTTTAATTCAGAATGCGAACGACCATACTGTTTAATAGTTACCTGGAATGCTTCCAGCGCTTTTCGCGCCTCGGTAATTAAAACGCCTTTAATTTGTTTCGCTTCACAAAGATCAACAAACTCTTGCATTCCTGCCGTGCCTGGCGCCAGACAAATGACGTCTTTGCCATCGTGGCTTTTATTGACGGCATTCAGTACTCTTTGACTATTTGAGCGATTTATTCCCAACCAGTTAGACATGCCTGCAATACTGCAGGCTGATTTTGGAAACTCCCTGATCAAATTGCGAATCACATTTTTGAGTTGTTCGCCGGTTCGGTTTAATACCATTAAATCTTGCTTGCTTAACATTCTTTCGTCGAATTCCTGTATTTAATATCAGTCTTTTTTACTTCACCAGGTTGCAATCTGAACGAATCAAGATACTAGCCCAAGCTTTGCACAGAATACTTGTTTTTTAACACCAAAATAGCTTTTGTTATTCATAAGCGGTAATTGAGCATAATATAAACAGCCTGAAAACCTAAAACAATTTAACCAAAATATTTTTCCAGAACCGAATATTCTATTAAATCTCAATAAGTTATGGTCCAAGAGCATACCATAACAAAAGCAACCATCCAATTTTTTGATGTTGTTACAACAAAAATATCGAGGTTATTTTTTTAAAATCAATTTGCCCCACTTTCCCCAAACTGTTAGGTTTTAGTGACTATCTTAGATACTATCTTAGATGGTTTCAGGGGAATTTGATATTGAATAATAAACGCAAACTGGTATTTCGCAGTTTTTATGTACTGTTTCCTGGTTATTTTGATCTGCCAAAAAATAACCGGTTGTCGCGTTGTTTCAACTTTTGAATCCTTTTGTATCTGTCAGAGAAAACGCATTTTCCTGAGGGGTAGGTATTTAAAATTCGGAGAATAATAATGCAACCTAAACACAACTACAGTCGGCTCTCCAAAGCAGTTCGGGGAGTTCTCACAATTGCAACGGCATCGATGTTGATTAGTCAGCCCTCCTTTGCCGCAGAAGTAGATGAAGATAAAGATTCAGAAAAAATTGTCGTCACAGGCTCTCGTATTGAGCGTTCTAGTGCACAGATGACGACACCAACCACTGTTATTGACTCTAAGACTATTGAACAGTCAGGGGTTAAAAACATTGGTGACTTACTCCATCGTATGCCAGCACTGCTAGATGGAATCGGGAGTAACAATATTAACGATAATGGTGCATCTGGAGGAACCGCAGACATTAGTCAGGGCGGTTTAGAAAACGCCAACCTCAGGGGCCTCGGAGTTAACCGAACATTGGTTCTTGTAAATGGTCGGCGCCATGTACCGGGTTCTTCAACCTCATCGGCAGTAGACCTTGCAATGATTCCTGCCACACTCATTGAAAGAATTGAAATTATTACTGGTGGTGCATCTGCAATCTATGGTGCAGACGCAGTTACCGGTGTAATCAACATCATTTTAAAAAGTGATTTTGAGGGCACGCTACTAGATGTTAGTGCAGGAACAACTGCTGAAAGTGACGGCGATAGTCAAAATCTGGCAATTACCTGGGGCAGTAATTTTTCAGACGGCAAAGGAAATATCACACTTCACGCAACCTACTCAGACGATGAAGAAATTCCAATGTCAGCAAGGGATTACGCGAATAGAGATCCTGGCTTTTTGCCAAATCCACAGAATGTAAACTCAGAAGATGGCATTCCTGATACTATTTTCGCTCAAGATGTTCGTTTCCAGGCACTCAGTGAAGAAGGTTTATTTTACGTTCCAAACGCTAATTATCAGTTTGGAAATACACCAATCACCGATTTACCTTTCCCTACATTTGCCAATGACCCACTTTTCCTTCCGTTCGGAAGAGTAGGTTTCGATACATTCACCATCGATCGAGACGATGGTTCATTCAGACCTTTCGTCGCAGGCCAGAATTGCGGTGTCGTTCCATGTGATGGCGGTGATGGTTTTCGAACGCAAGAAACAAATACGCTAAAAGTTCCCAGCGAAAGAATTTCTTTTAATGCGAGCGGCCGGTACGATGTGAATCCTGATTTAAGACTATTTGCCGAAGCTAAGTACGGTAAAACAGAATCCGCGGCTTCCGGACAGGCGAGTGTTTTCCATGACGATAACTTTGGGCCATTAATCACGATAAGAAGTGATAATCCGTTCCGCCCGCAAGAATTAGTCACATTAATGAATGACAGAAACCTCGATGTTGTTGCACTCGCAGTCGTCGGACTTAATTCTCGTTCAGTTAACACAAGAGAAACGACGCAATTCACATTCGGTGGTGAAGGCAGTTTCGGTGGTAACTACGACTATAACTTTTATGTTCAACATGGCAAAGTTGAAGGTGAATTTCTTAGTCAAGACCTACTCAACGAACGCTACTATGAAGCGCTAGATGCGGTTGCTGATGCCAATGGCAATCCAGTCTGTCGAAGTGGTAATGCCGCTTGTGTCGCGTTTAACCCGATTAACAATCTAGCCTCGCGAGAAGCGCTTAACTATGCATCAGTAATGCTCAAGAGTGACAGCGAGATTACACAAACAATAGGTTCCTTCTCAATTAGTGGAGATTGGTTTGAAGCACCAGCAGGTACTGCTGAGTTTGCTGCTGGAATAGACTACCGACGTGAAACTGCAAAAAGTAATCCAGACCCATTGTCTCAAGCAAGAGACGCCGACGGCATAGGCTCAGGATTAGTTGGTTCGACGACTGGACCTAGTCGCGAACAAAACTCTTTCATACTACCGGTAAAAGGTGATTACGACGTTAAAGAACTATACGCCGAAACGATTATTCCTCTAGTAATGGACGAAACACTTATAGATTCACTCGAACTCGAAGCAGCAGTAAGGTATGCAGATCAAAGCGAGACCGGTGCCGACACCACTTACAAAACTGGGATAAACTGGGGTTTGAATAGCACTTTTCGAACTCGCGTAACCTACTCTAAAGCTGTTCGAGCGCCCAATATTCAAGAGCTATTTGCGCCACAACAAATTTCAGGAGCCTTTGTAACGGATCCTTGTCACGCAGGCAATTTGGCAAGTCGACCTCAAGATCCAAACGATCCGCATCGCGTGAATTGTGCAGCATTAGGTTTGGCACCAGATTTCCAATCTCAGGCAGCTTTCGGCACGCGTATTTTAATTAGTGAGGGAAATCCCGAATTAAATCCAGAAGAAGCGGAAACTCTGACGGTTGGTTTTGTGGTTACTCCTAATAATAACTTTAGTTTTACCGCAGATTATTGGGATATTGAAATTACTGATGCAATTACCAATTTTGATCCTAATGACATCCTTAGAAACTGTGTCAGCGGTGAAGCACTAAACCCGGCATTTTGTGGTTTAATCAATCGCGACGCGAGTGGCCAGATCGTTAATATGAGTTCACAAGCGATTAACGCTGCAAAATTTGTGGCCAGCGGTACTGATGTAGAAGCACGATATACTTGGGAACTTAATTCAGGATTGCTAAGTTTATCGTTTAACGGAACTTATTTAGATAAACGAGAATTTTTCCAGAATCCAGACGACCCAGAAGATGTAACCAGTCTAGCAGGACAAGTTGGAACTCCTCGGTTTAGAGCGCTAATAAATACTTCTTACAGCAACGATGATTTCTCAGCCACCTGGTCTATGAGTTACATTGGTGAGAGCACATTTAACAAGCTCGCGTTACCAGAACAGTACCCAACCGAGTTTGATAATAAGGTTGAAGCTTTTACCTATCATAATCTTAACTTCAACTATCGCTTTACTGATGACCTCAGTGTTTATCTTGGTATCGATAATGTGACCA
Organism: Aliikangiella coralliicola; assembly: GCF_007004725.1. Classification (GTDB taxonomy): domain Bacteria; phylum Pseudomonadota; class Gammaproteobacteria; order Enterobacterales; family Kangiellaceae; genus Aliikangiella; species Aliikangiella coralliicola. The sequence goes on from NZ_ML660166.1 coordinate 42,448, forward strand.
ATAAAGAACCTGTCAATCTGCCTAACTTGAACTCTGGTGGATTGTTATACGATGGAATTGGAAGAAAATACTACGCAGGAGTGCAAATTTCCCTATAGACTGTTGTTGTCTATTTAGCGCCACTTTATAGTGGCGCATTTTTATTTCTGATCTTGTTTTAGCTTTATCTTTCCTGGAACTACACCTAACCTCAATTTTTCACCTGATTTGCTTTAATGATAAGCAGGCAACATTTGAATTAATTTCTCTCTAACCAACTGAGACACCAATGCGTGCCCTTTTGAGTTCGGGTGAACGCCATCGCCACTTAACAAAGACTCTTTATCATTTTGATTAAATGGTGAGTATAAATTCAAAAACTCAGACTCAGTTTCAACAGAGATTTTTTCTAAAATTAAATTATACTGCTGAATATCTAAATCATATCGTAGCTTATCGTGTTGATTGACTTTCCCCTCAATCGTATTCGATATCGGTAACAAACTTAGTATCAACACTTTGCAATCTTCCAATTTTGCTGTCGAAATAGCATCGGTAAGATTTCTAATGAAATAGTTGGCTGGAACAATATTTTTATTTTTGTGAACAACAATATCATTAGCACCATAGGCAAAGATAACTAATGTTTTTTGCTTACCGATTTTTCTTGCTTTGAGTTCTACAGAAAATCGTTTGACCAGCCCATCAGTTGTCTCCCCTCCTATTCCCAGGTTATAGAGAAAAACTTCTTGCTTGAGCGAGTCAGCATATTGCTCAATGTATCCTTTTTTGAGTCTATCAACCCATCCACCATAGTTTTGATCGCATTCGCCAAAAACAATACTGTCGCCAAAACACAAAATGTTGACCATCTTAAAAACTAACTCCTCAATTCAACAATTAAAAGCAATACTATTTTTAATTGTAAATACTTATAGCTGACTTAATATAAAATGCCTTTAAAAAACGAGTGGATTTATACTGTCACTTTAAATTAATTCAGCGATAGGAAACTTTTTTCATTAACAACTTGATGAACCAGAGAGTCAACCACTACCAAACAGCCATGTCAAAAAATATACTCTTTACAAAACGTTTTATAATTAAGTGTTCGGTGAAAGATGGAACAACTGAAAACAGGTCATTAAGTTGAATGAAGCATCATTAACTCAAAATCTACTGAGTTTCATGAGAGACTAAGGCAATTGTAATTAAGCTTTTGAATTTAGGAAAGAGGATTTAAAAAAAAGAGCGGGAAACCCGCTCTAATCAACAACAACACATGTTAAACAGTTTTATTATCTATTCATTGAATGCAGCCTGAATTATTGGCAGTTTCCTTGATTATCCCAAACCTGAGTAAAGACGTCGGGTTGTGCACCTGTTGAGTACCAGGTCGATTCGTATCTGACACCATTGTAGGAAACCACATCACCCGGCACGTAAGAAGTCAAAGAACTCCATTCGTTTAGACCACTACAACCAGTATTATCATCGTCGTCATCATCGTCATCGCCAGCAGTGTAACTAGCAGTTAAAGTCGCTCCGGAATATTGAGAGTAACCCACTAACATAACGTGATAAGTTCCCGGTTGAATATTGTAGATAGTACAGTTTTCACTGTTACCATTTTTATAAGGGCGGCAATCATAGCTTGAAGTCGTTGGTTGAGAACCCGCTTTTACATACAAATCAACGTCTCCTGAACCACCAGCAGTAACAAAACTCAGGTTAGTTGCGTTAGCTGGAACATCGAGATAGTAGTATTTCTTACTATCTTTCGCGCCGCTAGCACTCACAGCAACACCATTAGCTAGTTTTGAAGAATCATCGTCATCATCATCGTCGTCATCTGAGCCGATATATTGTTCTATCCAACTCTTGTAGCTAAAAGTTCGAGTAAACGCAGTTGCACCACGGCAACTTCTTCCCCAGCTTACAGTGCCGATGCTATATGCAGTTCCATTTTGAAGCGCAACATACGGGCCACCACTGTCGCCGTTACAGGCCGATTTGCCACCGGCGCCACTTCCACAAACAACACTGCCATCTATTGTATTACCGAGCTGCTGCTGACATTGTGAAGTTGAAAGAACCGGTAAATCCACTTCTCTCAGTACATTACTTGGCGATCCTTGATTAGAAGTTAGACCCCACCCAGAAACAGTTACACTTTTTCCGACACCAGCAATTGCTTCTTGAATTGCCTGAGTGGGTAAAGCCGCGCGAGTGTGACTTGAATTAGCCGGTGTACTCAGTTCGAGTAACGCAACATCATAGCCATACTGCACATTTCCACTCCAACTTGGGTGTCGAATTATTTGGCTAAGTCGATGTGTTTGCCCTTCATTACCGTTGCGATAGTGCGCGCCTAAACGCACTGTCAGGTTACTGGTGGAAACCCCTGACAAACAATGTGCTGCGGTTAAAACCCACTTATCAGCAATTAATGTACCGCCACACCCCTGACGCCCATTCATTAACAACATTGCTTGATAAGATCGTGAACCTTGCGCAGATTCAACACCACCAACAATATTTGGATTAATTTCTGGTTCAGTATTAGTCAAAGTTTCCGTTGCAAACAAACTAGCAGAAGCTAAACCGGCAACGCCCAAAAAAAGAGTTCTCATAAAACGAGTTTTCTTTCGACTTATTCTTCTAAGTTCTTGATGCCTTTTAATCATTTCATTTAAGTGCATCTTTGTACCTCCTCGTGATACTTAATTTATATAGTTTTTTAAATAAAATATTTATTATTTTTTCTAAAGTTATAATTTTGTAATAATTGCAGGTCTAATATAAACCTGCCTAAAACTATACAAATTCGAAGAGTCTATAGATTTCATAATCGTGCCATTTTTTTTAAAATTGTTGCCTTTGTTAGCAAATACTTCAAACACGTTCAACAATTAAAGTTAACCACATCAACATATTTAATTGACCTGGCTCGAGCTACCAAAAGAACAAAAAACAACGAAAAAAACTGGTTAATATTACCGAAGGGATAAGCTAACCTTTTCATCTCAAATCAAGTATCATTAATAAAATTCAAAGTAATAAAAACTTCCTCGAAAGAAATTAATTATTTTAATATATCTGGTTAAGCTATTTTAATTCGTTTGTATTATGCGAAGTTAAAATAGTACAGACACAAGATAATGACCACTTTGCTCTCGTCAACTAGCATGTTTTTCTTTAATAAAAAAACACCCAAAAAAATTAATATTGTTGGTAAAAAATAAAATGTCGGTGCGGCTTTTTCATATTATCTACAATAATATTTTTATATCTAAAAAAGCTATAATTTTGAGGTTCAAAATAGAAGGCAGAGAAAGGTAGAAAAGTGAAACACCATAGAACACGTACAGCTAATAAAATTTAATTAAAACCGCACTATATTTTCTATAAAGAAGTCGTCTGTCGAAAAAATTTTTCAAACGCTTTTTGAAAGCTTTAGTTCACTATCCAGCGCTCATTAACAATTATCAGCATTCTTCTGTCGAAGTACAAAGCTCGTAAGCTATACGATTAATTTATTTGAAAACTGCATTGTGAAATGCGGTTGGTAGTATCGCTATTTTGCCAGAAACTTAGATGTATCAAGCTATTTTCGCAAAGTTCCTGAGCAAAATTTCGCGGTAGTTTACTGAAAAGTTAGAGGGGTTAACGACGGCCTCGTTTATTATTTCCTTCAAGACCCACACGAATTAGCTTACCGCCAAAATCTTTACCATTTAGATCAGCAATGGCGGCGCGGGCCTCATGCCCTTCCATTTCAATAAAACCAAAACCTTTGCACTGTCCAGAAAAAATATCCTTGACCAGCTTAATTGAGCGCACAGTGCCAAATCGTGAAAAAAGCTCAGTGACTTCTGCTTCATTGGTAGAATTCGGTAAATTGCCAACAAAGAGTTTTTTCATTTAGATATCCTTGTAATTCAGGCGTGTTAACGCGGTAGGTGACTGCCTTAGACAATTCCAGACAGGATAAAAGAGGCGTGTGCCAATGTGCCAGCACATAGAGCACTGTAAAGCTAATCAAAGGTAATCACAAGCCTCAATTGCGAATTTCGATTGATTACCTCATAAACCACATGCATCAATCTTCAACCATTAGCCAGGACTAACGCGATAAAAAGACTTCGTAGTCTTCGTCGGAGGACATATACCCCGGCAGTTTAATGCTCTCCAATCCGCTACAATTTAACGCGCTAGTCAAAACCTGCTTGTTGTACTTGCCTATTTTTTCATCAGACAAATATTCCTCGATTGGAAACCACCGCGCATCAGCAATTTCACTTTCCTGAATGGTGATTTCACAGGTCAATGGTCTTAGTCGACAGACAGCATATATATTTGAGGTGGAGAATTGTCCTTGATGGTGGTGCCTGAAGCCAATAAAACTCTCAAACTCGGTTTTAACACCGGTTTCTTCAAACACTTCTCGCATCGCTGCAGTTTCAATGTGTTCGAAGGGATCAAGCATGCCACCGGGAAACTTCCAGTTATGAGGATATTTCTTCACGTGAGCTTTTTCGCGAATGGTTAATAGTTCATTTTCACTATTAATCACCAAACCGCCGACACCAATAGTGTGCTTAGCATACGGTGGGACAATAGCTTCTTCCTGAAGCTTTTTAGTGAGCATGATGAAGTCGTTTCCGCTGTGGTGATTTTCAAATTCGAGGTTGTATAAGATAGGTAATAAGTCTGCCCGAGAACTGGGGATCTTGATCCATACAACCAGGATATTGTGGTTTTTCCATATTTTTATCGATTCAAATAATAATCCGGCAAAATCACTTTTTTTCTCAGGTAAATCCTCTGGAGAAACATAAGTGCCGCCGTATCGATTATCGGTAGAGTTCAAATGCTGCATTATTCAAGTTCCTCTGTTTCAATCAACAATCATGTCATTTAATGATCAGAAGCGAGCATTTCATTGACAATATTCGCTAGCGTTTTTATCACTGGCTCTAATTCCACATCTGGATCACAAGCGCAGTTTATTCTTATGCAATGGTTGAATTTTTTTGACGCGCTACTCACCTGACCAGGAATAATCGCAATTCCCTGGCTAATAGCCCGTTGAAAAAGTTCAAATCCATCAATTTTTACTGGCAACACCACCCACAAAATACAACCCCCTTGCGGCCTCGACATACGAGTATCCTCAGGAAAAAACTTTTCAATCAATTGTTGAAATTGATACATCCGTTGCGCCAGGACACTGGTAAACTGCCGCAGGTAACGGTCGTATTTTCCACTTTTAAAAAACTCAGCGACAATAATCTGGGTAATGTTGGGAGCGCTAATATTAGTAAAGGTTTTAAAGTAAGACACCTCCTTATAAAAAGCGCCAGGCGCAATCCAGCCAATTCTCAAACCCGAAGCCACTGTTTTTGACGCCGAAGAACAATATAAAACCAAGCCCTTTTTATCAAAAGCTTTACAAGGCTTAGTACGCGAACCGTCAAACGAAAGATCGCCTAATAAGTCATCTTCAATCAACGGGATTGATTGTTCGGCGAGCATCTCCACCAGACGTCGGCGATTTTCTAGCGGCATATTGGTTCCCAGAGGATTACTAAAGGTTGGCACCACCGCCACCGCCTTGATATCCCATTGCTCGAGAGCCAGTTCTAATGCTTCCAGACTAATACCGTCAATCGGGTGACAAGGAATTTCTAGCGCTTTATAACCCAGTGATTCAATTAGCTGAAACAATCCAACAAATCCCGGCGATTCTATGGCGATGGTATCGCCAGGTTTTGCCACCGCACGCAAGCAGATCGACATTGCTTCCAGGCAACCATTAGTCACAATCAATTCATCGGCTTTCACACGGCAGCCATATTCGTTGAGGCGTTTCGCCAAAATTTCCCGCAAAAATGGGTGGCCCGGAGAAAAGTGAACCTCTACAACATCGTCAATTTGTTTCTTAACCACTTGAGAAGCAATCTGTTGAATATATTTTTCAGGAAAGTATTTTGAGGCCGGGTAAGAAGTGCCGAGATTAATGACTTCATCAGCATCACACTGATGGAATATGTGACTTGCAAACTCGTGAATTTTGATTAATTTCGGAACGAGAGGTATTAAAGGCGTTCGATAACTAACATTTTGTTGAACTGGCATTCGAACATAACAGCCAGATTTGGGTTTTGCCTCGATTAAACCTCTGACTTCAAGTTCCTCCAGCGCTCGCTGAACAGTTGCAATACTCACTTTTCTTTGCACTGAAAGATGTCTGATTGACGGAAGTTTGTCGCCAGGATGGTAAACGCCTTGATTAATCAAGTCCCTTAGATCATCCGCAATCTGTTCGTAAAGTTTCATTAATTCGTCTTCATCACCATAGTTCGCAGCTTTTCCTCGCGAGCTCCTCTAAAAGCAGCTCTTACTCAACTCAAATGGCCATTCAGTTCAAATAGCCAGTCAGGTCAAAAACCAGTACAGATTATTCAATTTATAACCAATACAGTATACAAATGATATTTTTGTACTGCAAACATTATTGTTTTTTTGAATCTGTAATGCTTTTTTGAAATTAGTTATCCTATCGTCTGTTTTAGAGGAACTTCAAGGAACAAAAATGAAATCGGCTTCGAATCAAGTGACTGTCTCTCAATCAGTCGCCTCCCAACCAGTCAAATCAGCTTCCAGTTACGAGTCAAAAATCCCAGACAGCCGCGGGTATATTGACTATACGGCAGAAGAAAATGGAACCTGGAAAATCCTCTACGAACGCCAGATGAAAATGATTAAAAATCGCGCTTGTGATGAGTTTATTAACGGCCTTGATATTTTAAAAATGACTCCCGACGCAGTGCCTCAGCTCTCAGAAATCAACGAAAAACTGTCTCGACTTACCGGTTGGACCGTAGAACGAGTACCAGCGCTAATTGGTTTTGAAAGATTTTTCGAATTACTTGCTAACAGAAAGTTTCCCGCGGCGACCTTCATTCGACGCCGAGAAGATCTGGATTACATCAAAGAGCCCGACATTTTTCATGAATTATTCGGTCATTGCCCGTTGCTGACTAATCAAAACTATGCCGATTTCTCGCAACATTACGGCAAGCTAGGATTAGCGGCCAATAAACAAGACAGGGCAATGCTGGCACGTCTTTACTGGTTCACCATTGAGTTTGGTCTGATCAAATCTAACCAGGGGCTCAAAATTTATGGCGGCGGCATTCTCTCTTCCAAAGAAGAAACTTGCTACAGTTTGGAAAGTGACATTCCAAAACGTCGGCCACTCGATGTGCTCGAAGTCTTTCGCACTCACTATAGAATTGACGAACTGCAGAAAAACTACTTTATTATCGAGCAATTGTCTGATCTTCAATGTTTAATCGATCTAGACTTAAACCTGCTCATTCAACAAGCGATAAAATTGGGGATGAAACCTTCTGACCATGCGCCAAAAGAAAACGCTGCGTGTTAGAAGAATCTCTTAGCAGAATTTCTAAACGAAATATTAACCAGCATTAGTGCAACTCAACTTTGACAAAATTAGTATTATTGGAGAAATTAGTAATGACCGAACTGAACAAACAGCAATGTGAAGCCTGTCAAGCCGGGGCACCGCATGTCAGCGATGCAGAATTAGCAGAGCTGATTAAACAGATTCCAGACTGGTCAGCCCACGCAAGAGACGGCATCATGCAGTTGGAACGCGTGTTTAAGTTTAAAAACTTTAAGGAAGCCATAGCCTTCACCAACAGGGTCGGTGATATGGCGGAAACCGAAGGTCACCACCCTGCACTACTGACCGAATGGGGAAAAGTGACTATCACCTGGTGGACCCATAAAATCAAAGGGCTTCATAAAAACGATTTTATTTGTGCTGCGAAAACAGACGCGTTAATTAACTGACCGGCACTCAGGTTGGCTTAACTAATAAACAACAGTAGCGCAGACTTTGGTCGATTTGAATAACAACCTAAACCTGAATTTTTAATTCAAATTAACATGCAAAGTTCTGCGCTAAACTATGCCTTGGCAAAATGTTTGTTGGTTTTTATCGACAATTATTCGGTTAATTCAGGTAGTGAACTGCTCAGGTCATCGTTGAGCATCCTCTCAGAAGGTTTCATTACTCGCAACGCCACCGCTAAACTTGAATCGTCTTCATAAGAGAATTCATATTGATTATCAATACCAACCCATCCTTTCACCCGGTGTTCACGCAAAGTTCGGTGAGCGCTCCGATCTTCAGGTAATCGCAACTTAACGGACAACCGCAGGTAAGCTTCAAACCTGCGCTGCTGAATTTTTTCAATTGTAAATGAAAATGAAAAATACTCAAAAGTGTCAAATCCTTGCCCGGATTTAAGATATTCCTGACGAATTTTCTTTAGTTCATCGTCAGAATGCTTTAGTTTGGTGTGTAGAAAGTCTCCTGTTTTGCCAGCAAAACCAGAATTCACTTCATGGTTTCCGTAAAAACTATCATAGATTAACACTGAAACACGCCCATAGTATTCATCAACATTTTCAGAATAAGCTTTAACAATTGATGGAAATAAAGTTAGAACACAAAGTAGAATTGCTGAGTAAACCCAACCTTTTATTGTCAAATTATGATACTCCTGTATTTTTATACGCTTTTTTTTCGGAAATACAGATTTTGGAGAGAGCAATATTATTAATAGCATATCACTGGCCATATATCCCAGTTAAATTATAAACGCTCGATAGCTAATATCGGGGTTAGTTTATTTTAAGTAGCAATTAAATTGCCCAGCTTAAAACATCACCACCGTCAGAATTCCGTGCATTATTCCGAAATATATGCATAATGCAGCCAGCAATTGATTTAGGTTAAAAGGCCCACGACGATGACTATCATGCATACTTTGATGCAAAGAGCAGACTCCCAATGCGAATTGTGCAAAGCGGTAAAGAACCTGGCTATATACGAGGTTCCACCAACTGATAGCGCCGATAGCGATAAATGTATTCTGGTTTGCGAAAGTTGCCACGCCCAAATCAATGGAGACCAACAACTTGATGTTAATCATTGGCGTTGCTTGAACGATAGCATGTGGAGTCAAGTTCCGGCCGTGCAAATTGTTGCCTGGCGCATGCTTAAACGCTTGTCCTCAGAAAATTGGGCGCAAGACTTACTTGATATGCTTTATCTCGACGAAGCAATGCTCACCTGGGCCGAGTCGGGAATTTCAGATGAATCCGACGAAGCCACTCTAGATAGTAACGGCGCCGTTTTACAAGCTGGTGACACTGTGACATTGATTAAAGACTTGGAAGTCAAAGGTGCTGGTTTCACTGCAAAACGTGGCACCGCGGTACGAAATATCTCTCTTACATCAAATCCTCTGCACATCGAAGGTCGAGTCAATGGCACTCGAATCGTCCTGGTCGCTAAATATTTAAAGAAATCGAACTAGCTCATTAAAACCTTAGTAAGGTTTTCTTAGATGTTAACCTTACTAAATAACCCGAGCTGGGGTTAAATAATCTCCCCTACCGGCGCTATATTCCAAAAAATTGGATCTTACCGGTTGCATTCAAATTAATACCTGTGTTACTAATATGTGCATTAACCAAATTGAATGATTTTGAAGCAAACTAAACTCATGCACTTAAGCAGCCAAGCAAAAGACTCGATTAAACACCTGACAGATTCTGTCAGTTATGCTGCTATTGCTTCAAATTCACCTGCACAAAACATCAGCGTTGTTCGCCGCCGCCGTACCTACTGGGCTGGGTGCGATGGTGTTTAATAGCAAATAACGAAAAGACACTTTCAAAAAACCCGGCCATTGAGCCGGGTTTTTTTATGCCTGATTTTTAACAACTTTGTAAATTAACCAGTAAAAATTTTTTAGAGTTTAAGGAAACAACAATGAAACACTACATCACTACAGCTGACTGGGATCAGGCGGCACTACAGGAAATGCTAGATTTAGCCAACGAGTTTAAGCAGGGAGCCACCAGCGAATGTCTGAAAAATAAATCTGTCGCATTGTTATTTTTTAACCCTAGCTTGAGGACCAGAACTTCATTTGAACTGGGAACCTGGCAAATGGGAGGACATGCAATCGTGCTGGAACCTGGAAAAAGCGCCTGGCCACTTGAGTTTGAAATCGGCTCCCAGATGGATGATGTCGCAGAAGAACATGTTATTGAAGCAGCTAAAGTTCTTTCCAGGTATTGCGACTTAATTTGCATCAGGGCTTTTCCAAAGTTCGTTGATTGGCAAGAAGATAAGCAAGATAAAATGATCAACGCATTCGCCAAATACGCGACTGTTCCTGTTATCAATATGGAGACTATTACTCACCCATGCCAAGAACTCGCCCACATGCAAACCATTCAAGAAAAACTCGGTAATCCCAAAAAGAAAAAATATTTACTGACCTGGACCTATCACCCCAAACCACTTAATACTGCAGTTGCCAACTCTTCGTTATTAATCGCTTCAAAATTTGGCATGGATGTTACTTTGCTCTGTCCCAATGAGAATTATCTTCTCGACGATCACTACATGACGCTCGCTCAAAAAAACGCAGATCAGTATGGTGGAAGTTTCCAGGTAACCCACAACATTGAAGAAGCTTATGCCGGTGCAGAAATTGTGTATGCGAAAAGCTGGGGCGCATTGCCCTACTTTGGTAATTGGGAACCGGAAAAAACCATCAGAGATCAATATAAACACTTCATTGTTGACGAAAATAAAATGGCGATGACCAACAACGCCCTTTTTTCCCATTGCCTGCCACTAAGACGAAATATAAAAGCGACAGATGCAGTAATGGACGCCGATTACTGCGTCGCAATTGACGAAGCAGAAAATCGATTGCACGTACAAAAAGCCATTATGAGCCAGCTAATCAACCAGTAACAAAAATTTGAAAATTTATCAAAATTCACATTTTAAAAATTTACATTTAAAAAAATTAGGAAAAAATAATGAGCCATCACAATCAAACAAGCATAAAAAGTAAAGATGAAAACGCCGATCCGAATTCGGATCATCAAGCAGGAGACAATAAAATTGTTCTCGCGTTTTCCGGCGGACTCGATACTAGCTTTTGCGTTCCCTACCTTACCGAGCAAGGCTATCAGGTTACAACCATATTCGTCGATTCAGGCGGCGTCACTCAGAGTGAGAAACAGGCAATAAAACAAAGGGCCATCGAACTTGGTGCGACAGATCACAAAGAAGTCAGCATCGCTGATGAGCTATGGGACAAAGTGATTGTTCCACTCATCTATAGCGGTCACTGGTATCAAAATCAATATCCATTGCTCTGTTCTGATCGATACCTGATTGTAGAAGCCTGTTTAAAACTGTGCGATGAACTAGGTACTAAAAACTTCGCTCACGGCTGCACCGGGATGGGCAATGATCAAGTCAGGTTTGATCTCGCCGTTCACTGTCTGGGTGACTACAAGATTATTTCTCCTATTAGAGAAATTCAGAAAAAAACTTCACAAGTTAGGGAATACGAAAAACAATACCTGCTCGATAAAGGGTTTAGTGTTTCAGACAAAGTTTCTAGTTATTCAATTAATGAAAATCTATTGGGAGCGACAATTTCAGGTTCAGAAATTGACGAATGGCAACAGCCAGATAAAGCAAGTTATGTTTTGACTGCACTCCCCGGTCACACAGAGAACAAACCGCAATTAATCAAGTTAACATTTAGTCAAGGGTCACTTTCAGCGCTGAATGGTGAACCAATCACTGATAATTATTCAGGCCAAAAAGTGATGCAACAACTTAATCAACTGGTTGGAAGTTACTCGATTGGCAGGGGCATTTACACCGGCGATACAACCATAGGTTTAAAAGGCCGAATCGTTTTCGAAGCGCCCGCTCTACACGCATTGAATATCGCGCATACCGCTTTAGAAGAATGCGTACTTTCCAAAGCTCAAAACCGATTTAAGTCTACGATTGCTGAAAAATGGACGGAACTGGTTTACGAAGGTTTTTTTTACGAGCCTTTAAAATATGATCTTGAAGCTTTCTTAAAGTCGTCACAAACACAAGTGAGCGGTACAGTCACCTTACAACTTTCTCAAGGACAGTTATTAGCGGTGGCCGTCGAGTCAGACAATATATTAAAAGACAGTCAGTCGGTCTATGCACAATCCGCTTCCTGGAATATTGAAGAGGCTTTAGGATTTATTAAATTATTTGGTAAGTCTTCATCATTGGCAGCCGGTTTACAAACGACTCAAGCACAAGGATGAACCAATGAACGACTCAAGTAATGATCTAAATGAAGACTTGCAATCAACATTGCAACATTTAGCCACTTTGGTGAGTTTCGATACACAGAATCCGCCGAGGAAAATTAACACGGAAAGCGAAATCTTCAATTATCTAAAGGCGAATTTAACTGGTTTTGAGACTCAACTGCTCGATGCTGGAGACGGTTGTATTAGTTTGCTGGCAAAACGAGGCAATCCAGATTTACTCTTTAACTTTCATATCGATACTGTTCCCGTCGCAAAAAACTGGACTAGCGATCCTTTTACATTGATTGTCGATGACGAAATTGCAACAGGGCTGGGAGCCTGCGATATAAAAGGCGCGTCTGCTTGTATGCTCTCGGCGATTGCTAAAACTTCTGGAGACGTCGCGTTGCTTTTCTCATCGGATGAAGAATTTGGTTCAAGTGCTGCGATTAAACAATTTCTAGCAACAGAGCATGGATTTAACCAGGTGATCGTCGCAGAGCCGACCCAGGTAAAAGCAATATTTGCTCATCGAGGAATTCAATCAGCAAAGGCTGAAATAAGCGGTATTTCGGGCCACGCTTCAGAAGCCAGAGCTTTAACCGACAACGCAATTCACAAAGGTGCCCAGTGGTCTTCAAAAGCGATCGAATGGGTATCACAACAAACGCAATCTTTCGACGGGCTAAAAGGATTGCCGTTTAACATTGGCAAAATAGAAGGTGGCATCAAAGCCAATATGATCGCGGCAGATTGTCAATTGACTTTTGGTTTCAGACCATTGCCCGGCCACAATTCACAACAAATTCTCGAGCAACTTAGTCAATTAATTCCAAAGTATGCTGACGACATCACGATTACCGGTAGCTTTACCGGACCAACTTTACCAGCAGCTAATCAAAACTTCGAACAGGCAATTCAAGGCGCGCAAGCACTAGCTGATAACTGCCAATTGCCTGCCGGAAATGCGGTTAACTTCTGGACCGAAGCAAGTCTGTTTTCTGAGGCCGGATTAACCTCTCTGGTGTTCGGTCCCGGTAATATCGAGCAGGCACATACGGCCAATGAATGGGTTTCGCTTAAACAACTTCAAGCGGTCGAAAATCACTATATTAAGATTATTAACAATGGGAAGGTACAGGCCAATGGCTAGCGTTCAACTAAAAAACAGTTCGATGGAGGCCACGCCATCTGTTGCACAAAGTAATCCACAGATTAAAGACACCATTATTCAACTGTTATCAAATCTCGCTCACCCTAAAGAAATTGAGCAATATCTAAAACGCTTTGTCGGCGCAGGAAAAACTCATTTCGCCGTGATTAAAGTCGGTGGCGCGGTATTAGATAACGACCTGGATAACCTCTGTTCATCCCTTGCTTTTTTGCAACAAATTGGACTCTTTCCAATAGTGGTTCACGGCGCAGGTCCGCAGCTCAACTTAAAGCTGGAACAAGCTAATATTGTCAGTGAGTTTATCGATGGTCAACGAATTACAACGCCCTCAGTTTTAACTGTCGCAAAGAAAACATTTGTACAACAAAACCTGAAGCTGGCAAACCGATTGCAAACAATGGGCGTTAAAACCGCTTCGATTACTTCGGGAGTATTCACCGCCAACCAATCAAAAAATACCCAGCTGGGGTTAGTGGGCGAGGTTTCTAAAATAGACCTGGAGCCGATTTCTATGGCGATAAAAAGCGGCGCCATTCCCATTTTATCATCACTGGCTGAAACTGAATCTGGACAATGTTTGAATATCAACGCGGATATTGCAACCAATCAGTTGGCGATAGCCCTCAAACCTTACAAAATTATCTTTCTAACTGAAAGCGGTGGTCTTTTGAATGAAGCAGGAAAAGTGATTTCTTCTGTCAACCTGGTCACCGAATACAATCAGTTAATTCAGGAACCCTGGCTTCATGGTGGTATGAAACTTAAGGTGAAACAGGTCGCAGAGATCTTAAGTCAACTACCTTCAACGGCATCAGTTTCGATCACTAAGCCAGCCAATCTGGCGAAAGAACTTTTTACACATAAAGGCTCTGGTACTTTGATAAGAAGAGGCGAATCAATCATGGTTCATGATGATTCAGAAACAATCAAAAAATCCAAGTTAAGACACCTTCTGGAATCGAGCTTTTCTAAAAAGCTTGACGATAATTATTTTGAAAAAACAATTATCAACAAGGCATACATTACTTATTGCTATCGAGCGGCAGCCGTTGTTACTAAACTCAACGACATTCCATTTTTAGATAAGTTTGTTGTGGCTGACGACGCCAAAGGGGAAGGACTGGGAAAAGCAGTATGGGAAAAAATGACGGCAAACATTCCTCAATTTTTCTGGCGAGCCAAACCTGACAACCAGGTAAATAATTTTTACTACAAAAAATCAGACGGTTGTTACAAAACCGATCAATGGATTATTTTCTGGAAAGGACTGACTGACTTTCAACAAATTAACAATTGCGTTCAGCTGGCGCTAAACAAAGAACCTACATTGAATTAGAAGGGATAATAAGACAATGAACAACAAAAAAAATCCGGCCGAAAAAAAATATACAATTGGCATCGTTGGTGTTAGAGGCTATGTTGGAAAAGAACTACTCTCTTTAATTAAAGGTCACCCTTTACTCGAATTGGCATGGGTCAGCTCGCGCCAATTGAAAGGCCAGACAATCAATTCCATCGTCGATGGTTTCGATGACCTAGTCGTTGAAGATTTATCACCAGAGCAAGTTGCTAACAAGCAAACATCGATAGTGGTGCTAGCACTACCGAATGGACTAGCAGCTCCTTATGTGAACGCACTGGAAGCTTGTCAAAAAAGCGGTGTATTAATTGATTTATCAGCAGACTATCGATTTGACGAGGATTGGTATTATTCGGTTCCCGAGCTCGACAACATCAAGCAAGGAAAAATATCATTAAGCTCGCCGATAAAAATCAGTAATCCTGGATGCTACGCAACAGCAATGCTATTGGCACTTGCCCCAATAAAAGATCTGGTATCGGGCCGACCAAACTGTTTCGGCATATCGGGCTACAGTGGTGCCGGTACCAAAGCGTCGCCCAACAATGATGTAGAAAGATTATCAAAAAATATCTGCGGCTATGCCCTCATCGAGCATCTGCACGAAAAAGAAGTCAGTATCAAACTAGATAAGCCGGTTTCATTTTCCCCCCATGTCGCCGAGTTTTTCCGTGGTATTAACATGACTATTCAGGTCGAGTTTGAAAAGAGGATAACAGCCAGAGAATTATTTAATCGATTTAACGACTTCTATGCGATGCACCCGCTGGTTGTGTGTAAAGAGGAAATACCCACTTTAAAAGAATCTATCAACAGTCCATTGAGTGTTATCGGAGGTTTTAGTGTCAGTAAAGATGGCATGCGAGGCACTATTATTAGTTGTCTGGATAATTTGTTAAAAGGTGCAGCCAGTCAAGCACTACAAAATATCAACCTGGCACTCGGCGAAAATTCGACTTTAGGTTTGATCGAAAATAACGAATTGAACCCGTTGATTGCAGCTAACGAACGATTAATTTCTAAATCTTCGATTGAACAATTGTCAGCAAATCAACTCACTCAATAAGACCTGAACTTAAATGAATGAATTTTCAGAACCACTTTAATAATAGCGACACAGAGGAATACAATTTCATGGCAGCCCCAATTTGGCAAAAAAATGCTCAAGCGAACATCGATCAGGTCATTATGGATTACATGGCCGGAGAAGATATTCAACTCGATAAAAAATTGATCCTTTATGACATTCAAGCGAGCAAAGCCCACGTTCGCGGCCTTGAGTCAATCGACGTTCTTGATCAACAAGAATGCGAGCAGTTACTTGCTAAACTCGATCAGCTGTCCGCTGAAATTCACAGTGGAAATTTTCAATTATCAGAAGCTTTCGAGGATTGCCATTCGGCGATAGAGTGTTACCTGGTGGAACAACTTGGAGAACTGGGCAAAAAAATTCACACGGGCCGCTCGCGAAATGATCAAGTATTAGTCGCATCCAGACTCTATCTAAAACAATCGTTGATGGAAGCGCGCGGCTTGGTTGAAAATGCCATTAACGCGTGTATTAATCAGGCAGAAGCGACACGATCAGTAGCAATGCCAGGCTATACCCATATGCAGCGAGCGGTCCCCTCCACTTGCGGCATGTGGTTTGCGAGCTTCGCCGAGGCGATGATCGATAATTTGATGAGTCTCGATGCCGCTATTAATCTGATCGATGCCAACCCGCTGGGCACAGCTGCTGGTTACGGCGTAAATTTACCGCTTAACCGGGAGTTAACGACTAAAGAACTGGAATTCGCCAGAATTCAGCTCAACCCGATATACGTGCAAAATAGTCGTGGTAAATTTGAACTGGCAGCTCTCTCAGCACTGTCTCAATGCTTACTCGATATTAGAAGGTTCTGTTGGGATCTATCGCTTTTTACTACCCAGGAATTTGATTTTGTCGAACTACCGGAGGAAATGACGACAGGAAGTTCGATAATGCCGAATAAAAGAAATCCAGACCTGATTGAATTGATGAGAGCCAGCTACGCTGTGGTTCAATCCGCTACAATTGAATTGCAATCGATTTTGTCACTCCCGTCTGGCTATCAAAGAGATCTGCAACTCACTAAGGGACCTCTCATTCGAGCGGTCACTAAAAGCTTACAAACGCTGCAACTTTTTCCTCAAGTGATAGAAGCAACCCGTTTTAAAACCGATCGCTTAAAAGACGCAATTGATACCCCCATGTACGCCACCGATTTCGCAGTTGAGCTCAGTAGTCAAGGCATGTCCTTTCGAACCGCTTACCAACAAGTTGTTGAGCGTTACGCGGAGTTAGATGATCGTTCGCCAGAACAGAGCATTCAACAGAGAACCTCTC
The DNA here is from genome assembly GCF_007004725.1 of Aliikangiella coralliicola. Taxonomy (GTDB): domain Bacteria; phylum Pseudomonadota; class Gammaproteobacteria; order Enterobacterales; family Kangiellaceae; genus Aliikangiella; species Aliikangiella coralliicola. Next base: position 59,551 of record NZ_ML660166.1, read on the forward strand.
CAGGTGCGTGCGCTGATTTAAAATTAGACCTGCTAAAAGAACGTTTTGAAAGGTTATGCTTATTATTATAATTCTGAATTATTGAATATCCCGTTAGAGATAAAATCAGAAAATTCATGTGACTAAAAACAGCATATAGTCACATGAACTTCAGTCTCCGTTTGCAGGTTACTCCTCGAGTTGAGCGAACTGAGACTAAAAGTCCCTTTTAACCAGCGTTATTTGCTCCGGTACTTGACGAAAAAAGTCCCCTTATAGCCATTTTCTTACAACGAAAAAAGTCGATATCTCATACAACTTTCATCGTTCAGCCGTGTGTATGCAATGATAGAAGCGGTAGAATGCTATCAGCCTATTTCATGGATGAAAGAATGCACACGATTAATACTCTCTCAGTTATTTTCCAAAATAGAAAATGGAAGAAAAACTCTATCCTTTTATTGTTTTTGACCAATTTCTCTCAAATTCCGCAATACCTATTATCAAAAGCAATTTCTGCTTTCGTAGCGTCTATGACTCTATTTGAATTAACAAGCGAAAAGCTGAATTGTTCACTCCAATTCCGCAAACTCTCTCCAATTAATGAAACTGGCGACTCAAGCATGCTTTCCCTGTGGAAAGTTCACAATTCATATTGGTAAGGAGAAATATCATGAGAAAATTAACCCCTATTTCAGCGATCGTTATCGGTACACTCCTCTCTGGATTCAGTGTCAATGCATACGCTAATGGCGGTTGGACCAGCAAAGAAATTTTTAACTCATTGGACGACGACTGTAAAAAGAAAATCAAGTGGCAAATTGGTAACGAGCGTTCAATGCGCGGTGCAACTGACCACCATCGCGAAGGTGATGTAATTGACCTCCACAAAATAATTCAACGAGGTCGGGCAAAAATCGAAAATGAGTGCGGCGTTGTTCTCCAACAATCTAAAAAACAAAAAGGGAAATTTAAACTCAGCTGGTCTCAATCATCAGAAATGACGGAAATTGACTGGTCATAGTAACTTTCAGCACAGCGCAACCGAAGTTTTTCGCTTCAGTTGCGCCTCAACTATTTAACAAGAACGTAACTATTGATTACCTGTTAGTTGTGCAGGGCTTTTCCATGCATATAAAAACTCCTTAACCTTGGTGTTACACGGAGAGTGCCAGTAGTTTTCAGAAACGTTCGTTGCGCCAAGTGATTCGTAAAAACTTCTTGCGAGATGATTTTCCTCCAAAACTTCGAGATATAATCCAGCTTTAGGGAAATTTTTTAACGACCATTGCGCAACAGTAGAAAGTAGCCTTGTACCAAGCCCCTGCCCTTTGTAATTTCGGTTAATGTGAAGGTTATCAATCAGTGTTCCCAATTGTGGATGCTTAGCGCCAGACGCGCAAATGAAGCCGCAAAGCGAACTTTTTGACTCGACTAAAAATACCAATTGATTATCAAGCGGCTTGCCTAAGATTTCCTCCCAGGCTTGCCTTCTTTCGCTGAGTACTTCTTTATTTAAAAACGAATCTGACAATATTCCTCGATAGATTTCTCGCCAGCTTTCTGCATGTAGCTCAGCGATTGCATCGATATCGTTATAGTTAGCGTTTCTATAGTTCATTGATCTTGAGTCTATTCAATTCTGCCATTTTTTCACGAGAAAAACAGTCGATAAAACCATGACTATTCAACATCCATTTCCGCCGATTTTAACAGGTAAAAATAATCATCGGCTTCGGCCAGCTTAAGTTCCAGGTCTAAGTTAATCGGCTCACCTTCTTCAGGTCGTTTTTTCAAATAGTAATAAACAGTCCAATGGTACTTTTCTGGTTTACCATACTTTAAAAATTCACGTTGATACTTTTTAAATTCTGCAATTGAAGCAACCGCAATTTTGAACTCGTACTGGTGCCGTTTGGGGCTATTCGAAAAGAAACCTTTACTTTCCTTTAAGGTTTTATTGTTAAGTAAATCGAGTATAAATTGATACTCTGTTTCCTCTTCACCATCATAACCAAACCTTAAAGCTAATTTTACATCACGAGTCTGTAATTCCGCAGGTTCATTAATGGTAATTCGAGTTCTCACCTGGTTAGGGTTAATATTGACTAAATCTTTTTCATCAAAACTCGCCAGCTTTACCATGGAACTTATCGGCACAGAACTACAGGAAGATAACATGACGGAAAAGAACAACAATTGAAGTAGTTTCAAGATAATAGATCCTTGTTTTTCGATAGACAGGTCGAAGTTCGCTGATTAAAACTGAAAAAAAACCATCATATGCCATCAGTATCAATCAATTCAACAAATTGATGCGCAACACGGCTTTTAGTAAAGAGCTTTTGGTAAGACACTTATATGGCAGTGAAGTTCGTATTGACTAGCCATCGGTTGTGCTAGTGAAACCAGTGAGAGATGATATGAAGGGATCGCGCCGAACTCTGGCGCGATCAAGATTGAAAAACTAGGACTCGTGAACTAATCGCAAGCGACACAATTCAAAGCAACGCCACCTGAAATATGGCGAGCATTTTCAAAGCCCAGCCGACGGAAAGTTTCTGCAACTTTGGCGCTTCTGGAACCGCTTCGGCAAACAAAAAGCAACTCCTGTTTTTCCGAGTCCCCTGAGCAGATGTTATTGCCGATGAAATTCGCAAGCCGTGACAAAGGAACATTTTCCGGCGCGCGTTCCAGGTTTAAACTATCCCAATCATTAAATAGATGAAACTCGTGGGCCTCTCTCACATCCAGAACCCGAATCTGAGGGTGAGATTTCAGAAAGTGTTGCAGCTCCTCAGGCATCACATGTATCCCCTCACTATCACACTGTTTTCCAACGACACCACATAATATTTCATGTCCAACCTGATCGTTTAATCGCTTATCGAGTGATTCCTTTTGTTTGACGAAATGGGACTTCTCTACTAAATGACTTTTAACTTCATGTAACAACGCATTGCCCGCTTCTTCAGCATACACCGTTGTTGCAAACTCATTATTATAATCATGCGATGGGCACATCAATGTGCTTTGTCCAATAACACTACACAAAGTTTGTAAACTGTCATACATTTTACTGGTTGAGCTGGAGACAAAATTGGTTCGCCCTAATCCGCCAATTAAAATCGTGTCGCCGACAAAAGCAAATCTAACATCTTCTGCTTTTAACTGTGAGTCAACTGATTGGCCTAACAATAAACTTTGGCTATCGCTCGTGTGTCCAGGCGTTTCTAGCTTCGCTAAAACCAAATTGTTGCTGAGTTGAATTGCGGAAACTGACTGACCATCCGACAAAGTCACATTTTGTGTCGATACCATTGGCCATCCCAATTCATCATAGTCTTTTAAGTCATAACTTAACTGAGATTGGAGTAACTTCTGTAACATCGGCCGGCAAGATTCATGATCGGCGTGAGAGTGGGTGTCCACTATCGCTTTCACTCGGTATCCTTGGCAGTGAACAAATTTTTCGATTCTCTCGCCCAGTTCTTCTACCGGATCAATCACAACCATCGATTCCGATTGTGAATCAGCATAAATCCAGGTACATGCAGACCCACTTTTTAACTGAATGAGGCCTTCCTGACGCGGGCTATCAATATCAACTCCTAAGTTATTCAGCATCAAACAAGACTGGGTCAACGCTTGCGAAGCAAGTAAGATTCTCTCACAGGCATCGTCGATTTCTTGTTCAGTCACAGCGGGTCCAAATGACATTCTAATGGCTGATTCAGATTGCCATGCCGGCAACCCCATTTCATCGAGCACATAGCTTCGAGTCACTCCTGAACTACAGGCTGATCCTGAACTTACGCGAATTTGTGCCGCATCAAATAAGTCAAGAATCTCCTTACTCGGAAAATCTTTGACAGAAAAATTAATTGTGGTAGGAACCGAGGTCTCAAACGGCATATTAAATACGATACCGGGAAATGCCAGCTTAAGTGTCTCGACAATTTTATTTCTAAACCCAGCCAGAACCTCGTGGGATTTAAACAACTGACACTCAGTTTCGTTAATATGCTTTAAAATTGCGCCGAAGGCTGCAACACCGGGCAAGTTTTCAGTACCTGAACGTAACCCGCTCTCTTGGCCACCACCGGCAATAAAAGGCGTGAGCGGGGCTCCCTCTCGGGTGTATAACATGCCGATTCCCTTTGGCGCATAAATTTTATGTCCGCTAAAGGGCGCATAATCGATAGTCGTTTTCGCCAATTCCAACTCAAACTTTCCTAGCGCCTGTACACAATCTACCATCCAGGGAACGCTAGCATTATGGGTTCGAATAAGCGTTTCTAGTGCACCTAAGTCTTGCGCCACGCCAGTTTCATTGTTAACCGCCATGGTGCAAATCATCGCAGTTTTACTCAAATGCTTCTCGATAAAGTCATAATCGAGCTTACCGTCATTATCCACTGGAATTGAAACCAGTTCGGCGCCAATTTCCAGGATATCATTCCAGTGTTTAAGGGAATTGGGAACGGCTTTATGTTCAGTTGCCCCATAAAGCAAGTATCGATAATTTTCGTTACCCTGCTGACTGATTTTTCGTTTGATTTCAATCAACGCAGAAAAAATTGCCGTTTGAATTCCCTCTGTTGCACCGCTCAGAAAAATAATATTACCGCGACCTGCGCCAACAACCTCTTTGGCAAGGTCCCGCGTTGAATCTAGAATATACCTGGCTCTTAGCCCTGTAACGTGGGTGCTGCTCGGGTTGCCGTACACGGTTTGCATTGCATCTTGCGCCGCTTTCACCGCATCTTCCAGCACTGGTGTCGTCGCATTGTTATCTAGATAGATCTCGTTTAAGCGATCGTGATGCATTCAATTCTCCTGGTCGTTTTATCGTCGGCCATTTAAAGATAGGCCTTTACTATTTTTTGTCAGTTTTCACAAATTCGCTGAACCAGATTTTGCTCAATCCAACATTTATTATATTCGACAATTCTAATGTATGGTCTATTCAAACTCAATCTTTAGCACATAACCGTTTTTCATAGAACACTTTGAAAAAAGCGATAGTAAATTAACCTATTTCCGCTATTGGTGCTCTAACGAAACATTCTCAATAGTGCCAACCAGCGCCATAATCTCAATATGTCGGCCAGGGCCGCGGCAACATAAGTCAACGCACACGCTTTAAGTATCTGCTGAATTGCAGGCATATAATGATCAGGAACATAGTTCCCTTTCTTCAAGATGGGAAGCGCCTTGTTAAAACTGGCATCCCACTCTTCCGGCAGAATCGCCGCGTAAATGAACACCGAAGACAGTAAAGTCGCTAAACCAATCAGTGCCGTTAATCCCACAAGATGGGGAATACGCACTAATACGCCGACCATCGGGAGCGCCATGAGCAGTGATATGCCGAGCTTTTGAACTTTTTGAGCGGTGCCCAGGTAGCGTTTACGTAAAAAGCTGACGGGCTCATTTCGGTTAAACTGGATCGCATGGCCAACTTCGTGGGCTGCCACCGCAACGGCGGTTAATGACTTGCCGTTTAAATAGCTGGGGCTCAACCTCACCACGTTAGCTTGCGGATCATAATGATCACCACCTTCTTCAGCGGTTTCTAGCTTAACTTGCTGCAACTCAAAGCGATCCAACAGGTGTCTGGCTAGCTCTCCGCCGCTGCCAGGCATTCCATCCAGTTGTTCGCTGTGTTTTGATAACACGTGGCGAACCCACCAGTTTGGGCCCAATATAAGTGCCAACAGCAAAATTGCTACAACTGCAAATAACATTGATTAAGCTCTCATAATCTGTCACCGATTTGCCATATATTAACAATAAAATGGTGCATGCTAAAAAGTCCATTGTATAATACTAGTCTGTAACAAAAACCAGTGTCTGATATAAAGGCGAGTCAGTCTGCAGCAGATAGTCGTAGGTCTTTGATGCGAGTGGTTAAATTATGCGCGTGTCTGTCACTCATTCGAATTTTTTCATCGGTCGCAGACGGCAATTCGATTCGCATAATCGTTAACGACTCTTGCCTACCGCACACGGAACAGTAATCGGGAGCCATTTTAGTGAATGTTGTTGAGTTCATCAGAGAAAAAAAACAGCGCTTTCAGCAAAACAACGCTGAATTTCGCGCTAAAATTGAACCTCAGTTTAAAAACCTGTCTGAGCTATTAAGCAAAACAATTGCCAATACCCTGAATAATCCCTGGATTTCGCGGTTTAAACCATCTGACGACGAAGAGAGAAATGAGCCTACTCCGCTGGTGCTGGTTCCTGCAGCTGCAGAAATGTATCGTAAATTAGAACAGCGACTGGGAGAGGAAACTTTCGTTGGCGAGTGGTTTAGCGTCGATCAGGAGTGTATCAACCAGTTCGCCGAAGTTACCGGCGATAGGCAATGGATACACACCGACCCAGAAAGGGCCGCTAAAGAGTCTCCTTTTAAAACAACGATTGCCCATGGTTTCCTTACTTTGGCATTACTTCCAAAATTAACTGATGCCGTTGACGATACCAACAACCCTTACCCTGAAGCGAAAATGTCTGTTAACTATGGACTTAATCAAGTCCGCTTTCCATACCCGGTCAAGGCGGGGTCACGGGTTAGAGCAAGAAGCAAGCTAGTGGGACTGACGCCAATGAGAAAAAGCATTGAGTTAGTCAACGAAGTGAGTATTGAAGTAGAAAATAGTAAACGACTAGCTTGCGTCGCGGAAACCGTATTGAGGCTTTATTTCTAGGCTTCTCTTGATCAGATCTTTCCTGATATTTTGTTGTTTAATACTTCCTTTGGAGTTATTCGCCATTCAGAAAATTCCAACCAGCGCTCGTTCTAAACTTGCCATTCAAAAGCACGCGCCGATACTATCAGTGAAAATGGAAGCAATGGGGCTCACACTAGGTAATCCCATTTTTATTCGCGTGTTTAAAAAGCCCGGTACGCTTGAACTTTGGGTGCAGGGAGACGATGGTCGTTTTAAGTTATTTCGACAATATCCAATTTGCACTTTTTCAGGCGAACTAGGCCCTAAACTACAAGAAGGCGATCGTCAAAGTCCCGAAGGATTTTATTATGTAACGCCTCAAAGAATGAACCCAAGTAGCCGATTTCACCTATCATTTAACCTCGGCTACCCTAACCAATACGATCGCGCCCATAATCGCACCGGTAGTTTTTTGATGGTTCACGGAGATTGTGTTTCTATCGGTTGCTATGCGATGACAGATAAGTACATTGAAGAAATTTATACCATCGCTGACGCAGCTTTCAAAAAGGGTTCGCCTTTTTTTAGAGTTCATGCATTTCCATTTCCCTTGGATGAAAATACCCTCGTTCAATATAAAAACAATCCCTGGTATGATTTTTGGAAAAATTTGCAGCAAGGTTATCAATGGTTTGAAAAGAACAAACGGCCGCCTGACGTGAATGTTGAAAACAAACGCTATACTTTTAGCAATTAACCAGAGATTAACATTTACGATTTGAACTTTTGAATAATTTTTAAGTTTCGAGCTTTTGGAATTTCGAAGCACTTTAAATTGAAAGTTTTTCTGGCTTTTCTTATCCCGAGTTGGGGTTAACTAAGTTTTAAGCTCGTTAACTGCTTAAAGCACATGGGTATTACCGCGATCAGGGCGTAGCCTTCATTAAACTGTGGATTAATTTTACAGTAACAGCGTATTTCTTCTTTTGGGCTGGTAAAAAAATTATGGATGTCATCATCCGAGTAATTACTTTTTCGACCAACGTAAACCACGTTAGGGTGCTGATTCGAACTTTCTCCCGAACTTTCTCCCGAGCTGTCTTTATCCATTTTTCGTTTTAACAATTTAACCAAAGTTGAAATATCTTCAGGTGTTTGGCGATCACCACTTTCTGTTTCACTGTTCGGATAAATCACATTAACGCTTTTCGCTACGACTCTATACATCGCCGGGCTCAGCATAGTGTCGGCGTAATAAATCTTTTTCCAGGGATGTAAAAGCCAGTACTTTATTGATTCAATGATTGAAAAACTGACTGTTTGATTGCCATTGCGGTATTCGCGAAAAAAAGCCGCGGAAGCGCCGATACAAACAATTTTTCGATGCGCTGTTGTTACATCAGAAAAGGTTAACAAACAATATCCAACCAGTTTTTTTCCATCGTAAAAAAGGCGCAGCTTTCTTTCGAAACAGTTTTCATCAAAAAAATATTTCGCTAAATAATCGTCGGCACAAATACCGGTAAAACATGTGCTGACAATTGATTTAATTTGCTCGCTAATACTCTCGGTTAACCAAAGTTTAGATTGGCGGATATCTCGGTGGTGAGTAATAGAGTGAGTCATTATTAAAAAAGTCAAAATGGTAATAAGCTTAATTTACCAACATACGCTTTTTTTGGCTAGCAGGTTTTTCTCTAAGGCCAAAAGTTGCCTATTTTCTTAAAGTCAGTTAACGGCAAAACGAAAAAAACCACGCCTTGAAGACGTGGTTTTTGTTTCTCACAACCAATATCGATTTTATCGATAATCGTCCTCCTTAAACATTGAGATAGTCGAGAATTTCTCTCGCCGCCTGACGCCCTTCGGCAATCGCAGTCACTACCAGATCGGCACCTCTAACCATATCTCCGCCGGCGAAAATACCTTCGGACTCGGTATGCTGTAAATAAGGTAAATCGGGATCGTTGGTTGATTGAGTAATGACCAATCCGTTCGACTTTTGCGTGACGCCAATGTCATCAAACCAACTCGCTGGGCTCGCCTGAAAACCAAATGCCAAAATAACAACATCTGCCTCCAACAAACTAGTTTTATCCTGATTAACAACAAAATTGCTTCTGTCATTGGAAAAATCCCGTTGCAATTCTGTCTCAGCCAGTTTAACACCACAAACCTGACCATTTTTCTCCTCAATGGATAATGGCTGTCGATTGTATAAAAACTGAACGCCTTCTTCTGTTGCGTTTTTCACCTCCTGAGGTGAACCGGGCATTGATTTTTTGTCCCTTCGATAAACACAAGTCACAGATTCGGCATCTTGCCGAATTGCAGAACGAACACAATCCATCGCCGTGTCTCCGCCACCAAGAACAACGACTTTCTTTCCTTGCATACTTTGAAATGGATAACCAGTCATCTGGTAATTTTGTTGGAGATTGACGTTAGCGACCAAGAAATCTAAAGCCTTGATAACGCCTTCTGTTTCGCCGCCGGGTAAGTTGCCGGTGACACTTTTATAACACCCCATAGCGAGAAATAAAGAGTCATAATCATCTTTTAATGACTGAACGCTAACCTGCTTACCAACCTCGGTATTAAGGCGAAACTCAACCCCAATATCTTCTAGAAATTCTCGTCTTTTTCTGACCACTTCTTTTTCAAGTTTAAAGCCCGGTATTCCAAAAGTTAATAGTCCACCGATTTCTGGATATTTATCAAACACAACTGGCTTGACACCATTTCGCGCTAATAATTCAGCGCATCCCAACCCCGCTGGTCCAGCACCGACAATAGCGACTTTTTTATCAGACATTTCCAAATTAGATAGATCCGGTCGCCATTTTTTCGCTAACGCTCGATCGGAAATATTTTTTTCAATTGCGCCGATAGTGACAGCACCGAAACCTGTATTCAGGGTACACGCTTTTTCACACAAGCGATCTTGTGGGCATACTCTGCCGCATATTTCCGGTAAGGGATTCGTTTCATGCATCAGTTTGGCGGCTTGATCGAATTGCTCTTTGCGAACTAATTCTAACCAGTTGGGAATATAATTATGTAATGGACATTTCCATTCACAATAAGGATTACCACAATCCAGACACCTTGAAGCTTGCTCTGATAATTCATCACTCGGCTTCTCAACATAAATTTCATCGAAATCTGCGCGTCTTTCGTTGATGGTTCTCTTTTTGTTCACACTTCTCGCGCGATTTAAAAACTCTAAAGGATCCCGTTGACTCGGTTTTACGTTTTGCTCACTCATTGGACAATCCTCAAAGGTGCAACTTCTACAGCAATATGCCCTGTTGTTTTAGGCACTACGACCATAAAATAGTGAAGATAATGTGGTAAGTTTTGACGTATTTTTTTCGCCCAGGGACTCCCGGTATTTTCGATATGGTTGTCGATTAATTCAATCAGCTGAGTTTGATAGCTTTCGCACTCCGGCTCTACCAGTGGCATCAATTCAACATGCTCAAAGTTGGTTCTTTTGGAAAGTGTTTCACGCAAGTCAAGAACTAACGCAAGCCCACCAGTCATTCCGGCGGCAAAGTTTTCACCAACAGGCCCCAATACAACAACTGTACCTCCGGTCATATATTCACACCCGTGATCTCCTAAACCTTCAACCACAGCGTCAGCACCAGAGTTTCTCACTGCAAAGCGCTCACCGGCTTGTCCTGCTGCAAATAAAGAACCACCGCTTGCACCATATAGGCAGGTGTTTCCAATGATGGCTCCACGTGATGCTACGTATTGAATATTCTCCTGCGGAAAAATACTAATCGAACCGCCGGACATTCCTTTACCTACATAATCATTGGCGTCTCCAGTCAGTCTCAAATGCATTCCGGTAGAATTCCAAACGCCGAAACTTTGTCCTGCGATACCTTTAAAGTTTAAATTAATTCGTTTATAACGATTTTGTTCCAGGGCAAGTTGTCCTGCTAACGCAGCGCCGACAGAACGATCATAATTTTTAATCGGGTAGGTTAAGTTCACATCCTGTAACTGATCGAATGGCAAATTAATCTGCTCATTAAAATCATTTATAATTTTCTGATTAAGTTCGCCTTTATCAAAAGGTACATTTCGAATGCGTTGATAGTGAGCAGCGCCATTCTCAGGACGCTTCGCAGAATCTAGAATAACTTGTAAATTAAGGTGATTTTGTTTGGTCGTTCTACCTTCTGCAATTTCAAGTAAGTCGGTTCGCCCGATTAGTTCATCTAATGAAGAGACACCAAGTTTTGCCAACCACTCGCGAGTTTCCTGCGCAATAAATTCAAAATAGTTGATCACTCTTTCAGGCAAGCCGGTGAAATGTTCACTTCTTAAAGTTTTGTTTTGTGTCGCAACACCGGTCGCACAATTATTTAGATGACAAATTCGTAAAAATTTACATCCCAAAGCAACCATTGGACCAGTACCAAAACCGAAACTATCAGCACCGAGAATAGCGCCTTTGATCACATCCAATCCCGTTTTTAAGCCACCATCAACTTGTAAACAAATGCGATCTCGTAGCCCATTTTCAACTAACGCCTGATGCGCCTCACTTAAACCTAATTCCCAAGGCGTTCCTGCATACTTGACCGATGTTAACGGACTAGCGCCGGTGCCGCCGTCATGGCCCGCAATCGTAATCATATCGGCATAAGCTTTAGCGACACCTGCAGCGATAGTTCCAACGCCAGGACCCGAAACCAATTTCACCGATATCAACGCTTTTGGATTAACTTGCTTTAAGTCAAAAATTAATTGCGCGATATCTTCAATCGAGTAAATATCGTGATGCGGTGGTGGAGAAATTAAAGTCACGCCTGGGGTTGAGTTTCGTAACCGGGCAATTTCCATGGTCACCTTGGAGCCGGGAAGTTGTCCGCCCTCGCCAGGTTTTGCACCCTGAGCAATCTTAATTTGCAGCACTTCAGCGTTTGCCAGATAACGGGCCGTTACGCCAAATCGTCCAGAAGCAATCTGTTTTATCTTCGAGTTTTTATCTGATTGATAACGAACCGGATCTTCCCCGCCTTCTCCACTATTTGAGCGCCCGCCAATTCGATTCATGGCCATTGCTAAAGCTTCATGTGCCTCAGGACTTAACGCCCCGACAGACATACCAGCAGAATCAAAACGACGCATGATGTTTTGCTTACTTTCGACCTTTTGCTCTGCAAGTGGATTTTGTGAAACCTTTAATTTCATCAAGTCTCGCAACGCCGCTACCGGACGATTGTTCACTTGATTGGCGTACTCTTGATACTCTGAATATTTTCCAGAATTGACCGCCTGCTGCAGTTTTTGTACGACATCCGGGTTGTAACAATGATATTCCCCGCCATGAACATATTTTAACTGACCGCTTAATTTTGTCTTTTTACTATTCTGCCAGGCTCTACGTGCAGTCAGTAATGAGTCTCTTTGAATATCTTCAAAAGTCGCTCCATCAATTCGTGAGTACATCGATGGAAAGCATAGATCAATCACTTTTTGATCAAGACCAACGGCTTCAAAAAGTTGTGCCCCACGATAGCTGGCGATAGTCGATATCCCCATCTTTGACATAATTTTTAACAGGCCCTTATTAATGCCTTTAAAATAGTTTCTTCGGGCTGAAATCAGATCGAAATCCAGGCGCGACTCGGTATGTAAATTATTAATAATTTGCAACGCCAGATAGGGGTAAATTGCTGTGGCACCGACGCCGAGTAAAACGGCGAAGTGGTGAGGGTCCCGAGTGGTTGCTGTTTCAACAATGATATTGGTATCGCACCGCAACCCTTCAACAATTAATCGGCTGTGAACAGCACCGGTAGCCAAGGCAGCATGAATAACCAGCTTTCCTGGCGCGATATCCCGATCGCTTAATCTTAAGATTACGCAACCCTGCTTAACCAATTCAACAGCTTTATCACACAGAGATTGAATGGCATTTTCCAGACTCTCAGTTTCATCATAATTCAGAGACAACAATTGATGTTGATAATAATTTTGATCAAGATCTTTAAGTTGTTCTAACTTGGCATAATTTAAAATCGGCTTACTAATAATTGCTCGTGAAGCCAGCCCATTGGTCTCCTGAAACACGTTATGTTCTCGTCCAAAACAGGTTTCGAGTGACATCACTGATTTTTCTCTTAAAGGATCAATCGGTGGGTTTGTCACCTGGGCAAACTGTTGCCGGAAATAATCAAATAAACTACGTGACTTTTGCGACAAAACGGCAATTGGCGTGTCATCGCCCATTGAGCCACTGGCTTCCTGGCTTTGATTGGCCATGACTTGAATAATTTGTTCTTTTTCTTCAACTGAAACATTAAAAAACTTTTCAAAACGCGGTAAGTTTTGCAAATTTTTATCGATATACTTTTGTGCTCCCTGCTTTTCTAACCAGGGATTGCTACGCAGTCTGATAGTGTTTTCACGCAACCACTCCAAATAAGGGTGGCGCGTTTTCAACATGTCATCAATTTTATTGGTTCGCCAAATCTGCCCGGTCGAAATATCTGCCGCAAGCATTTCACCTGGACCAACACGGTCTTTTTCGATCACATCTTCTTCATTGTAATCCCACACGCCAACTTCCGAAGCGACAGTTAAAACACGGTCTTTGGTAATCACATAACGCGCTGGGCGTAATCCATTTCTATCTAGTGTACAGGCGATTTGCACCCCGTTAGACATGACGATTCCGGCAGGCCCATCCCATGGCTCGGTATGCATCGAGTTAAATTCATAAAAAGCTTTTAGATCGGGGTCCATATTGCTTCGATTAGCCCAGGCAGGCGGCACGAGCAATCTTAACGCGCGAAAAATATCCATGCCGCCGGCGAGCAATATTTCCAGCATATTATCTAAAGACGAGGAATCAGATCCGGTTTGATTAACCAGCTGTTTTAAGTTCCCCAAATCTGGAAGTAAAGGCGTATAAAGTTTTTTCTGTCTGGCGACCGCCCAACGTCTATTGGCGGAAATCGTATTAATTTCACCATTATGCGCAAGATAGCGGAAAGGTTGAGCGTACTTCCACAGTGGCGCAGTGTTGGTTGAAAAGCGCTGGTGGAATAAACATATTGCACTTTTCATATCTGGATCAGCTAAATCAGGGAAAAACTGACCAAGATATTTTGGAATAACCAGTCCTTTGTAGACAATCATCAAGTTAGATAACGACACCACATAGTATTCTTCGTCATCGATTCGGTCTGCCGCTCTGCGACGAGCCATAAACAGCCGCCGCTCAAGATCGTATGCGCCCCAGCCAGGTGGTGCCGAAATAAAGACTTGCTCAATTTCAGGCAATGTATTCAAGGCATTTTCGCCACACACCGAAGTATCGATCGGCACTTTACGCCAACCACAAACAGTCAATGTTTCTTTCGCCAGCTCTTCCTCAAGAATTCGCCGGCTAATTTTCGCTTTATTTTGATCTTTATTCAGGAATACCTGGCCAACGGCAAATCTTTCACCCAATGTAAAACCGAGAGATTCTCCGACTTTTCGAAAAAACTTCTCTCCTAACTGAATTGATAAACCACATCCATCACCGGTTTTTCCGTCGGCATGTACCGCTCCGCGATGGGTCATTCTTGTTAATGCTGTTATTGCCGTATCAATTAATTGGTGACTTTGGAGACCATCAAGTTGGGCAATAAGCCCAAACCCGCAGTTGTCTTTGGCTTGGGACGCCTTGTATAAAGTCATATACTCCCCTTTCTGCTGTTGTTTTAACCGTGTGTGACAATCTAAATAAGTGTGCTAGATAAGTGTGTCGTTAAGATTTGGTGCTTTTGTTATTGTTTTTGTTGTGATTATTGTTGTTTTTACAGGCAAATACTGACACCGGTGTCACGTATTCTATTCTTCTAATATTACTAAGACCATATTTTTTTTCAAACGCCCGTTTATATTTTGTCGTTATAAGTATCTCAATTGACCTGGTTAGCAACTTAAATAGATTAAGTTGCGCTTATATATCAGGCTGTTACACTGATCCTCCAAATCCACTTAAATAACTTTTAATTCATAAGGCCAAAGCGATGATTAAGGAGATTTTCGAGCATATTAAGCGAAGATTTGAGCATGACTCCGACCAACCTGAATCGCCAGCATCAGATACTTCCTCACTTACTCAACTCACCACAGAGAAAATAAAAGCGCTTATTGCAGATTTGAACAATGCCCAACCGATATTTACGGAAGCCGGGTTTATCATGGAACAACTCGATATAGAAATCGGTCTAATTCCAAAATTGACCCCCCACTTTCGTCAGCTTAAAGAAATTTCCAAACAAGAAGAAGACCAACTACTCAACCAGTTAAATGATCGCAGGTTAATTAAATTTATTCTGATTTCTTTGTTTAAATCGAGTCGTATGAAAAGTCTGTTGGAAAACGCAGATATGTACTTTCATGGTATTGAAATTGATATTACCGCAACACCATCGGTTCGAACCGTATTTAAACGCGAACACTCAGTAGCTGAAACTTACGATATCACTAAACATTGAAAACGCTCAAACAGAGAATAAACTTTGGTAACAACTTATCGTTACTAATATCAGTATGCTTTTGTAATAATGCTCAGGAATATTCCTTTGGATGCAGTTTAAAACAGAGTGGCTAGAAGGATAAGAAAGAGTTCAAATAAACGAATTTGAAAATATAATCACGTTTGAATAAATAACTATAAGACAATCACTTTTAAGATTGTTACTCATAAAGACAATTACCTAATAAGACAACGAGACGACTATGAATTTAAAATCTTTGGGCATCGCGCTGACCGCAAGCGTTTTGTTGGTCGCATGCCAATCAAAAAAGACCACAGAACCTTCTCTGGCGAAGCAAACCAGCCCGGTAATGAAGCTGGTCAATGAGTATACCAAGGATAATTTACAATTTAATCCGATCAGAGCGACTTTCATTGGTATTCCCGGTTACAACGATAAATTTTCTCCGATAATAAGTGATGAAAATCGCGCGAAATATTTAGCGTTTGAAAAAAAATATCTGCAAAAAGCACTCACCGTAAACGCTGATAATCTCCAGGGTCAAGACCTGTTAACTTACAAAGTTTTTCTCAGGGATCGTCAAATGGCCATTGAGGGTAATTCTATCCCCAGCCATTTGGTTCCCATCAATCAAATGTATGGTTTTCATAACTTCTTTGCTCAACTCGGCTCAGGGCAAAGTGCGCAACCGTTTAAAAATGAACAAGATTATCGCGACTTTATTAAGCGTTCTGTAGGGTTTGCCAAATGGATGGATAGCGCGATTGAAGCCATGCGAAGAGGGATTCAGCAAAACATAGTTCAACCACGACCTATTGTAGCGAAAGTTATTCCACAGCTAAAAACACATCTGATCAGTGACGTGAGTGAAAGTTTGTTTTATGGACCGTTAAAAAAGTTACCTGACACAATCGATGAAAGTAGTCGTTCACAATTGATAAAAGACTATGAAGATAATATTCGTCAAGTCATCATCCCCGCTTATCAGCGCATGTATGATTTTATGCAAAGCGAATATTTACCAGCCGCACGTGAAACAGTCGGCTTATCAGAATTACCCGGCGGCGAAAGTTGGTATCAATTCATGATAAAAACTCATACAACCTTACCGCTGACTTCAGATGAAATTCACGACTATGGTAAACAGGAAGTGGCGAGAATTCTGGCCGAAATGAAAAAGGTAAAACAAACGGTAAAGTTTGATGGTTCACTCAGCGAGTTTTTCGAATTCTTACGAACTGACGATCAATTTTACTACGACAATGAACAGGATTTGGTTGATGCCTACACCAATGTAAAACATAAAATTGATGCAAAACTTCCAATGCTATTTGAAGTATTTCCAAAAGCAGATTATGAAGTTCGGCCAGTTCCGAAATACCGCGCTGCATCCGCGGCAGGCGCTTCCTATGAAGGGCCGGCCCCTGACGGTTCTCGCCCCGGAATTTTCTTTATCAATACTCACAATTTGAAATCACAACCTAAATTTTTAATGGAAACCCTTTCCATCCACGAAGCAGCTCCTGGCCATCACTTTCAAATAGCCATTCAACAAGAAGTCAAAGATTTGCCAAACTACAGAAAGTTTGGTGGTTACACCGTTTTCGCCGAAGGCTGGGCGCTTTATGCGGAAAGCCTGGGTAAGGAGTTGGGGCTGTTCACTGATCCCTACATGTGGTACGGACGATTAGTAGATGAACAACTAAGAGCAATGCGATTAGTGGTTGATACGGGACTTCATTCGAAAGGTTGGACTCGAGAACAAGCGATTGAATACATGCTGGCCAATTCTTCAATGGCTCGCTCTGATGTTGAAGCTGAAGTAGAACGCTATATCGTTATCCCCGGACAAGCGCTAGCCTATAAGATAGGTCAGCGAAAAATCAGAGAATTGCGAGAGTACGGAGAGAAAACGCTAGGAGATAAATTTGACGTTAAGAAATTTCATACTCAAGTATTAATTGACGGTAGTTTGCCAATGCCAATCCTGGAAGAAAAGATTAAGTTGTGGCTGGCAACACAGGGTTGAGATAAATAAGCCCTGGCTAAGTAATTCCCGGCCACTCTGTTTACTTAGCTGGTGGCATATACCAGCGCTATTTCAAACTCGCTATTCCCCACACTTTTACTTGTCGTGGGGAATCCAGATAAACCGCTTTTGATTTTTGCACATTCGAATTCAGGTTATCTAAAGATTAAATGTCACTTAGCAGGCAGCTTTTAATAACAAATATCTAATAACAAATATCGATTATCCCTCTCCGTATTTCATTTCAAATTCCAGCTCGAATTCGACTAATTACAACCAATAGTCTCTAAAAGAAACAGGTTTCATGAGCGAACAGCAAAGACATCAAAAATCACAAATTTCCGAAAGTTGCGGGTCTCTAGATTAGACGAACCAGTAAATAAACTTTATTTCTTCAATGCATTCTTTGCATAAATTTAGCATTAAAATCAAAGAGTTAAATATTTCGTTCAATACCCTACTAAGTGATATTGAACTCGTAAGAAGACAATATCAGCAACTTCTGAAATATGGTAGCGATAGCCCTTCCCTTTTCTCCTTCGCCAAAAACAACCGCTAAAAACGCCAAACCAAATTAAAGTTCAATGGCATGATTTCTTCTAATCATCCCCTGCTAACCCAATCGCTTATTGGCAAAAATCAGCGCCGAAAAAATACCTCCACCATACATTTTATTGGATTCAATATATTTTATATTGCACACAATATTTTTTTAAGGTAAGGTTCTCTTATCGCGATAGTTTGCTTTAACAAGTGGTTCGGCAGGTTAAATCGGAATTCCCCGTTTCGGTTTTAGTTTTTACCTGACGCGCCGTGAAAACCCAATTTGACGTTATTTATCAGCGACGAAGCCAGGTTTAATTCAAGCAAACATCGCGATTATTGATAACAAAAAACACGAACAAATCTGGACCATAAAAATTAACTTATAAAAGTTAACTGACAAAAAAATAACGCGATCGTGGTGAATTTTTTCGATTTGCGATCCGCAGCTTTATCAAAAAGAGGTACTTTTATGGAGCTTAAATCACTAGTAAAACTCATGGGAATTGCTTTAACCGGCTCAGCATTGCTTAACTCAACCCCCTTGATTGCCGCAGAAGAAATTGAAGACTCTGCTCAGGAAGAAGACGAAAATAAAGTCGTTATTACTGGTTCTAGGATCAAAAGAACCGATGTTGAAGGTGTTACACCTGTCACCATTATTACCGCAGAAGAAATCGAACGTCAGGGACACGCGAATGTCTATGAGGCTATTCGTAACCTGACTGCGAACACAGGCGGTGTACTCGACGAACAACAAACTAATAGTTTCACTGCCGCTGCACAAGCAGTTAACCTCCGAGGATTTGGTCCCGGACGCACGCTGGTACTCCTGAACGGCAATCGTTTACCAACCAATCCAAAACCATATGGTGGTGAAGACAATTTCGTTAATCTCGCACTTATACCGACGACAGCGGTCGACCGTGTCGAATACTTATCAAGTGGTGGTGCGGCAATTTATGGCTCCGATGCAATCGCCGGTGTAATCAACGTGGTACTGAGAGATGACTACGAAGGCACTCAAATTTCTGCTCGATACACAGATACCAAAGACGGCGGCGGCGAAACTTATCGACTCAATCTGATGGGTGGATTTGCCGGCGACAAATATTCCTTTAACTACGGCTTTGAAGTCGATAAGCGTACCGGCCTGTTCGGTAGAGATCGCGACTGGCTGGATGAGGTGACCGATAGCCCGGCAGAAGATCCCTGGTTAGTTAATGACCGAGATATTCTAATTGCCTATCCATTTGGCAGAAATGGCTTACCTAACTGGAGTTATCAAGATCCGGGCGCGGCGGCTTGTGACACAAACCCTAATTTTGACTATTCAAATCGACCCGGTCGGGGTAATTTTTGTGGTCATGATAGCACTGGCGACAGAGCGCTAAGAGCGCCCAGAGACAGATTTAACGCTTTCGCCAACTATACCTATCAACTGAATACAGACCATGAATTTTTTGTAAACGCCCTGGCCTGGAAAAGCGATGCGGATGCTGAGCTTTACTATACCGGCTGGTGGCAGCAAGTTTCTGTGGTACAAGATATTACAGCGGCGAACCCAACCTGGCTTTATGATCTTTATTATCAACGTACATTTGCGCCAGAAGAAGTCCCCAACGAGCAGTCTTTCGACGAATCAGCTTATGTCGTGAACTTCGGTTTCGAAGGCTCTCTAACTGACGAACTTGACTATAAACTCGCCCTGTCTCTGACTGATTATGACTACAAAGAGGCTATTGCTCGATTTAGCCAGAATGGCGGCCTGATGGCATTCTTTGGTGTAGACGGCAACGATCCAAATCGCAACCGATTACTCGACTCTTGGGGTACCTACCTGCTCCAACCATCAGATCTCGCCGCTGACGGTTACACCTCTTTGAATGGCCTCAATATGTACAACTACTTCAACAACGGCGAACTTGATGGCATGTATGGCTTATCAACCGCTGATGGCGGAAGTTATGCCCGAAGTGTTTCTTTTGAGGTTTCTGGTGATGTAACTGAACTTGATGCCGGCATGATATCTTTCGCGGCTGTCGTTGAGTGGAACGAACAAGGCTACAACCTTGATATCGACCCAACAACTGACAATGGCGAATACGTTGGCTGGTCGGGTGTTGGCGGCCGTGGTGATAGAGATCATTTCGCGGTTGGCGCAGAATTCCTGATCCCGTTGACAGACGAACTTGAGGCAACAGTCGCGGCTCGCTACGATGATTACCAGGACGATTCTGAGGTTGGTGGCTCACCGACTTACCAGCTAGGCCTTTCCTGGAGACCAAGCGACGATTTCTTAGTCCGTGCAGCTTACGGGACAACCTTCCGTGCGCCTGATTTACACCGCTTATTTGCAGACAATAATCAGTTCTTTAATAACACGATTGACTATTATGCCTGTATGCTCGAGAACAATGCCACACCGGAAACTGCAAACGAGCTATTTAAAGAGTGTGCGCAAAACGGCGACTCGGTTAATACCCGTCAAAATACACAAGGTGATCTAAGCCTTGAGGAAGAGACCGGATTTTCAGCGAACTTCGGCGTAGTTTGGTCCCCCATTGAAGAGCTCGACCTGAGTTTGGACATTTATCGGATCCGAATTGAAGATATGGTCACAACGCTGAGTGCTTCAACCTATTCTCAACTTGAAGCAGAGTGTCGACTAGGTTTCGATGCTAATGGCGATGCCGTTGACGGAAACTCAGCTTACTGTCAGGAGCTCTATACCAGAATCCAGCGACAAGCTGGGCCCGTCGCTTCTGAGGTAGACCCGATTAATGAAGTGTTTTTAAGTTCAATTAATATGGGTTTACAAGAACAGACAGGTGCTGACGTTAACATCAACTACAAATTGGAAACTCAGGACATTGGTGAATTCAACTTTGGCGTGAAGTATAGCTATGTTGATGAAATCAAAACCCAGGTGCTAAGAACCGATGAAGTCGATGAAGACGTTCGTGACACTAGTTATTACAACAATCCATATCGTCACAGAGCGACTATCTCAACGTCCTGGAGTTACAACGATTTAACTACAACGCTTTACTTCAACCGAGTTGGTAGTACGCGTAACTGGGCCGGAGACGACCGTACACCAGCTTACACCACAGCTAATTTGCACGTGAATTACCGTTATGACAAACATCTCAGCGGCTCATTCACCATTGTGAATCTGACTGATAGCCGACCACCAGAAGAAGCGAAGTGGGAATCGTGGCCTTTCTATAACGATTACGCTTACACCAATGGTGGTATAGGTACAGAATACTTTATTTCCCTGAACTACGAGTTTTAGCCTATTAATCCTCGTCTTGGCCTCTTTCATTAGAGGCCTTTTTTATCCATACTTTTCCCGTTCCAGCTTTAACTAACCTAAGGTTAATTAAAGCCAATTTATAGGGAATGATCTTGCCAGAACACTCACCTTTTATCGAACTCAGTCCAGTCTCTGCCATTCATCAACATCGGGCATCCAGTCTTTGTATTTTTCATTTCCGCCGCGACTCTTCCAGTCAGAATCAATCGTTAAACGAGAACTGATTCCGCCTCGCGGGTTACAGTTCATCACCATTCGCAACCTTTCAGGTTGATACACTTCTATCAAATGGTCATAAAAAATATTAATCAGGCGCTCATAAGAAACCACAATATCTCTGAGCTGATACACATAGAGCTTGAGCGCTTTTAACTCGATAATTTTAGGACCTGGGTACATGGTTAAGAAAATTGTCGCAAAATCGGGCTGCTCCTGAACACCTAAAAATGTAAACTCAGGAATTTTAATATTGATTTCATAGGCCTGACTAGAAGGATTAGGCAGAGCGACCAGCATATCTTTATGAATTTCCTGGTAAGTCTTCAGTTTACTTGACATTGTAATTTTTCCTCAACGAATTCAAAAAGCTTGGTATTTAAACGGTTTTCTATCAAATAATATAGTCTGTCTATAAAAGAACATGTCTATAAAAAAGTTTGTCTACAAGAAGGTTTGATTAATACGTAATTGGTCACAAACCCCGGTAGTAGGGGTTTTCATTGTCTCGTGCTGTTATTACCAAAAAGTCCGATATACAATTCAAAATAGCAAAACGGTTAATATTCAGTAACGAATTCAGCCATTTATTCCCTTGCCATATCAGCCCAAATTATGCTTTTATAATCGGCTAATCGGCCCTCATGGGCTTGAATGGTCATTCTGGGCCATAAACTGCGGGTCATAATCAGGATCATAAATTAAGTGCGTGTATCCGGTAGCTCTGAAATAAGCACGACCTGAAAGTAAAATAATAGGCTAAAGGCTTTTGCGCTTTAGCCAATCATCATTATTACACCAAATAATTATTACTTTACATCAAATAAATATTACTACAATAACCAGACGGGAAAATCCTATGAATAAAAAATTACTTGCCAGTGCTGTCTGTCTTGCGCTAGTGACAGCTTGTAGTCAACAAGACTCGGATAAGGCGGCGCAAACAGAAGTGAAGAAACCTGCTGCCGAAAAAAAAGTTGCTACTAAGACAACCTTAAAGTCAGGCATAGAACTCGCTAATTTGGATAAATCAGTCCGTCCACAGGATGATTTCTACCGGTATGTTAATGGTTCTTGGTTAACGAATACAGAGATCCCCAGCGATAAATCTCGATATGGCTCGTTTACTGTGCTGCGAGACAAGTCACGTAAAGATGTGAAAGCAATCATTGAAGAAACAGCAAAACTCGAAAATGTTGAAAAAGGATCGGACGCACAGAAAGTTGGTGATCTGTATCGTAGCTACATGGATGTTAAGAAATTAGACGAGCTCGGTGTCAGCCCTATTCTTCCTGAACTTGAAAAAATCGGCGGACTGCAAAACCATGATGACATTTCCGCCTATTTTGCAGAAACACAAATGTTAAACAGCGACGCACCGTTTGGCTTTTTCGTCAACAACGACTCGAAAAACCCGACTAGCTATATCGTCTATCTGACTCAATCAGGATTGGGATTACCTGACAGAGAATATTACCTCAAGACTGACGAAAAATCGGTTTCGTTGCGCGATGCTTACCTTAAACACATTGAAAAAATGTTCCAATTAGCAGGCTCTAAAACCGCCGAGCAAGACGCAAAAGCCGTGATGGCACTTGAAACTGAAATAGCTAAGTTACACTGGAACCGTGTTGACAGTCGCAATAGAGACAAGACCTACAACAAAGTTGAAACAGCAAAACTTTCCGAGCTTTCAGGCGAGTTTAACTGGCAAGCTTACCTGACTCATGCCGGTATAAACGCTGAAAAAGAAATTATTGTCAGGCAACCCAGTTACATCGAAAACTTTTCCAAATTGTTTAAGGCGACTTCAGTCGACGACTGGAAACGCTACTTAAAATGGACACTCATTAACGCTGCATCAGGCATTTTAAGCAGCGAGTTTGACCAAGCTAATTTTGCATTTTATGGAACGACATTAAATGGTACGCCAGAGCAGGAAGTCCGTTGGAAAAGAGCCGTAACTTCGGTTAATCAATTACTCGGTGAAGTTGTTGGTAAAATTTATGTTGAAAAGCATTTTAAACCAGAAGCAAAAGCACGCATGGTTCAGTTAGTCGAAAACTTGAGAGAAGCTTACCGAACGGCCATTATCGATCTCGATTGGATGGGTGAGGAGACTAAAAAGCAAGCATTGGATAAGCTAGCCAAATTTACCCCGAAAATTGGCTATCCTGACAAATGGCGCGATTATTCTGCGTTAGAAATTAGCGCTGATGATCTGGTTGGAAATTACAAGCGTGCTGCGCTTTTCGGTTATCATCGCCAAATCAATAAACTTGGTAAGCCAATCGATAAAACAGAATGGTTTATGTCTCCCCAAACGGTTAACGCTTATTACAATCCAGTGATGAATGAAATCGTATTCCCAGCAGCCATTCTTCAACCACCATTTTTCAATATGGCAGCAGATGATGCTGTTAATTACGGCGGGATTGGCGGTGTGATTGGTCATGAAATGGGACATGGTTTTGATGACCAAGGATCAAAATCAGATGGTGACGGCGTCCTAAGAAATTGGTGGACAGATAAAGATCTGGAAGAATTTAAACTGCGCACCGGCAAGTTAGCCGCTCAATATAGTGCATTTGAACCGCTACCAGGTGAACATATAAATGGTGAATTAACTTTAGGCGAAAATATCGGTGATCTCGGTGGGCTAACTATCGCACACAGAGCATATAAGCTTGCGTTGAAAGATAAAGCAGCACCAGAAATTGACGGCTTTAGCGGCGAGCAGCGATTTTTTATGGGTTGGGCGCAAGTTTGGGCGTACAAATATCGTGATGAAGCGATGAGCAATCAAATCAAAACAGGCCCCCACTCTCCTGCTAATTTTAGAGGAAACGGTCCTTTGATGAATATGCCTGAGTTTGTTAAAGCTTACGATGTTAAAGCAACCGACGGAATGTATCGCAAGCCTGAAGATAGAGTCAAAATCTGGTAATCAGATTCTATTCAACCGAGATTTCTCGACACAAAAAAAGGAAGCGTAGCTTCCTTTTTTTAAACCCAAATAAGATTACTGATAATTTGTAGAATAAGTAACCCCAGCTCGGGATAAGCAGTTTTCACTACTCTTCATTTCTCTTTATCATTTGTCGCGCTTACGAGATTTTCGCTCGCCTTTTTTACGGTCTTTTCGATCACCTCTTTTATGACTGTCCTTCGCTTCTTTGCTTTTATTTTTACCTGATAATTTATCCAGAGAAAACTCTTTTGCTCGAGTTAGATTCATTGCAATACCGCAAACACGAACTTTCTTTAAATGGGCCAAGCTTTCCTTCGGCATTCCTTCCGGGAGATCAACCGTGGTAAATTCATCGTAAATCTTAATATGGCCAATATATTTGCTTTCAACATTGACTTCGTTAGCAATTGCTCCAACGACGTTGGCAGGTTTAATACCATTCTGAAAGCCAACCATCAGCACAAAGCGTTCCATGTCGATATCGGGAAAGTTTTCCAGACGCTCAGCCTTTTTCGAAAAATCTTTACCGGAGCGACTAAATTGTTCTTTTCCTTTTCTTTTATTTTTTCTTTCTCTTCCGTAATTATCGGCGTTATCTCTCGACCTTCTATCCTCTCTCGGTGAAGGTAAATCTTCCAACAACAATGGCGTCTTATCGTGCGCTAAACTTGCCAGAGCTGCAGCGACATGTAATCCGGTTTGATTGGTTTCATATTGATAGGCTTCTAGAATTTCAAGATAAGGCTGCAGTTCGCCAGACTCAATTTTTTCCGTAATTTTTAACTTAAATTTTTCTACCCGTTGATCATTAATGGTATCGGTAGATGGAAGCCCGATGCGCTGAACTTTTGTGCCAGTCACTCGTTCAATCAAAGAGAGCATTCGTCTTTCGCGCGGTGTCACAAATAAAATTGCAGTGCCTTCTCTCCCTGCTCTTCCAGTGCGGCCAATTCGATGCACATAAGACTCTACATCTTGTGTAATATCATAATTAATTACATGAGAAATTCGCTGTACATCCAGGCCGCGCGCAGCGACATCAGTGGCAATTAATATATCCAGCTTCCCTCTTTTCAAGTGTTCAATGGTTTGCTCACGAGCTGATTGCTGCATATCACCATTAATCGCAGCGCTGGCATATCCACGTGCATTGAGTTTATCCGCAAGTTCAACGGTCGCAGTTTTGGTTCTTGCAAAAATAATCACTGCGTCGGTTTCTTCAACTTCTAATATTCGTGTTAGTGCATCTAATTTATGATTATTGGAAACTGACAGGTATTGCTGCTTGATGGTAACTGCTGTCGTCGTTTTTGTTTTAATTTTTATTTCTTTTGGCTGAGTCAAAAAACGATCGGCAACTCGTCTAATTTCTTTAGGCATAGTGGCAGAAAACAATGCGATTTGCCGATTTTCAGGCGTTTGTTCCAAGATCCACTCAACGTCTTCCAAAAAGCCCATACGCAACATTTCATCTGCTTCATCTAACACCAGCGTATGCATCGCATCCCAGACTAATTTACCGCGGCGCATATGGTCCATAATGCGACCAGGAGTACCGACAATGACTTGAGCACCACGTTTTAATTGTCTCAGCTGCTGCGACATGGATTGGCCGCCATATACAGGAAGTACCTGAAACCCAGGTAAGTACCTCGAATAGGTTTTAAAGGCTTCGGCTACTTGAATTGCTAGTTCACGCGTCGGAGCAAGAACTAATGCCTGTGGTTTAGAATTACTCAAGTCGATTTTAGCTAACAACGGCAAAGCAAACGCAGCTGTTTTACCAGTTCCTGTTTGTGCCTGACCAATAAGATCAACTCCGCTTTGAAGCACTGGAATACTGGCTGATTGAATTGGCGATGGCCTTTCATAACCAATTTCGGTTAACACTTTTAAGATTTTTTCCGGTAATGATAACTCACTAAATGTAATGCCATCTGCTGCTGTATTTTTTTCTGGCTTAGGCGCGGCGTCAGACTGAGACGTGGTATCGGATTGAGACATGAAGACTTCCTGAGATTAGGTCGATGACTAATTATAGTCAAACAATTTGTAAACTGTTATAAACAAAAAGCTCCCGCAATATTTGCGGGAGCTTTCAAAAGATAAGAGAAGAAAGATAAATTACATTAAAGCTTCTTGATCGGCGCCTTCTTTTTCAACTTCTGGCGGCATCAGATCTTCTTTACATATGCCGAGGGCAAGAGCAACATTACTAGCAACATAAATAGAAGAGTAGGTTCCCACTAATACCCCCATTATTAACGCAGTTGCGAAACCGTGTATGGTGGCCCCCCCAAGGAAAAATAACGCAAGGAGTACTAGCATCGTTGTAATCGAGGTCATAATTGTACGTGAGAGCGTCTGGTTTAACGAAATGTTAACAACCTTTGAAGAATCTTGCTTTCTGAGTTTTAAGAAATTCTCACGAATACGGTCAAATACAACAATCGTATCATTAAGGGAGTAACCAATAACCGCCAAAACTGCTGCTAATACTGTTAGATCGAATTCCATTTGAATAAGAGAAAACAGTCCAACAGTTATCAACACGTCATGGGCAAGTGCCGCCACCGAGCCTAACGCAAATTTCCACTCAAATCGCAATGAAACGTAAATTAAAATACCGATGAGCGCTACGATAATGGCAAGGCCACCTTGCTCAGTTAACTCCTCACCGACGCTAGCACCAACAAACTCGATTCGATGCATCTCGACGTCTGCTGAGCCTTTCTTTAACACTGCGTGAACTTCATTACCAATTTTGCTGGAATCTTTTCCTTCGACCGGTGCAAGACGAATAATAACGTCGCGAGCGGTACCAAAATTTTGCACCATTATTTTGCTAAATCCAGCAGCATTAAGATCCGATTTTATCTTGTTAATATCAGCATCTGACTGATAACCAACCTCTATCAAAGTTCCACCAGTAAAGTCCAAACCAAAATTTAAGCCTTTGGTTGAAACAGTCACAATAGAGGCAATCATCAACAACACCGAAAATACTGCTGCTATTTTTTTAAATTTAATAAAGTCAATGTTCAGATTTGATTTAAGTATTTTCATAATCTTGCCCGCGCCCTATATAGAAATCTTATTTAAAGCTTTGCCACCGTACATTAAATTAACGATTGCTCGACTACCGACAATAGCGGTAAACATAGACGTTAAAATACCGATGAACAAAGTAACCGCGAAACCTGCAACAGGACCCGTGCCAATTCCGAAAAGTACCAGCGCCGCAATTAATGTTGTCACGTTCGCATCAGCGATGGTTGAAAATGCTTTGTCGTATCCATTATAAATTGCCTGTGCAGGGTTGGTTCCCTCTTTTAATTCTTCACGGATACGTTCAAATATCAGCACATTTGCGTCAACAGCCATACCAACGGTTAAAACGATACCGGCAATACCTGGTAACGTCAGCACTGCCCCAGGAACAAGCGACATTATTGCAATAATGAATACCATGTTACTCACAAGTGCAATGTTGGCAACGATTCCGAACGCGCGGTAATAAATCAACATAAAAATAAGGACTGCAACAAACCCGACTAAAATCGAAGTTTTACCTAATTCAATATTTTGTTGACCAAGACTTGGACCGATAGTCCTTTCTTCTACAATATAAATTGGCGCAATTAAAGAACCGGAGCGAAGAACTAACGCTAAATCATGAGCTTCGGTCGGTGTAAACTGGCCGGTAATTCTAAAGCTGCTACCTAAAGCGCTCTGGATATTTGGGGCACTCGCCACCTCTTTTTCTTCATAAGTCGAAACTAATTTTTGTTCGCCATCGACTTCTTCGTAAACCCCTTTGGTTTCAATCATAACGATGGCCATCGGCTTACCAACATTTTTAGACGTGGTCGCCAGCATTTTACTGCCGCCTTCGCTATCGAGTTTGACATTAATTTGAGGTAAACCACGCTCGTCAAATCCAACCGTTGCGTCGGTTAAATGCGTCCCGTCAACGATTACAGATTTGCGAACCGCAATATTTTGCTTACCTCTTTCCATGATAATTTCAGAACCCGCCGGCGCTCGCTTTGGGTTATAGCCCGCAGACTCATTAACTAATCTGAATTGCAAAGTTGCTGTTTTACCAATGATCTCTTTAGCTCTGGTAGAATCTTGCAAACCAGGCAATTGAATGAGTATTCGGTCGCTACCTTGTTGCTGAATAAGCGGCTCGGCCACACCTAACTCATTAATTCTGTTACGTAAAGTGGCGATATTTTGCTTGATTGCATAGTCTTTAATTTCTTTGATTTTGGTTGGCGTTAACGCGGCAACAATTTCAAATAGATTTCCTACTTCGCGAGTTCGGGTAGTCAATTCCGCGAAATTCTGACGAAATACAGATTCCGCCTTATCTCTTAATTCTTCGCTTCTGAACTTAGCAATCAAACCTAAATCTTTTGCCCGGGTGACAGATGCGTATCGCACTTTATCTTCTCGCAGTCTTGTCTTGATATCACTGATATACTGTTCTTCTCTCGTTTTCAGTGCTGACTCCATATCTACTTCCATCAAGAAGTGAATACCGCCACGCAAATCAAGACCTAGCTTTAACGGAGCTCCACCCAATCCTTTTAACCATTCTGGTGTCGCCGGCGCAAAGTTTGGCGCTACCACAAACCTTCCTTTATCTTTCACAAACTCCTTGATGATATCTCTAGCGCTCAACTGGTCTTCAGAACTGTTCAAACGAACCAGGACTTTTCCTTCTTCATTAGACGATGCTTTAATAGTGATACCTTTATCTGCTAGCTCCTGCTGCATTTCCTTAAAAAGGTCATCGGTTACGGCTACGCCTTTTTCGCCAGTCACCTGAACAGCGAAATCTTCACCATAAATATTCGGTAGCGCATACAGAATCATTAAAGATAATAGGACAACCAATAACCCGTACACCCACTTTGGATAGGTGTTAATTGGTCTCATGTGAGTTTGGTTTGAAAACATCATGTGAAAGCTCTTGTTTTAAATACTGCTTGTTAAAATACAGCCTGTTCTTATAGAAAAAGCCCGCAATAATGCGAGCTTTGATCATTATTCATTAACTGCTTTTATCGTTCCCTTTGGCAAACTGGCAGTGATTGAGTGCTTTTGAAACTTCATTTCGACGCCTTTATCGACATTAAGAACAATAAAGCTATCGGTAATTTTGGTCACTTTGCCGAGTATACCTCCGCTGGTTACCACTTCATCGCCTTTCTGAATGGCTTCAAGCATATTTTTATGCTCTTTCTGGCGCTTACTCTGTGGGCGAATCAGCAAGAAATAAAACACGACCGCAAACAAAACCATCATGATTAGTGAACTATATCCGCTTGCACCACCCGACGCTGGTGCTGCCATCGCATTACTTATAAACATTTCGTTCCCCTACTATTCTCTATTAAAATCAAAATCTGCAATAGTCAATTGCTGTTGAATCAACTGCTAGCCCATTGAACCCACTAACAACATATAGCATCAATGGCGCTCAATTTTCGAGCGGCGGTACAGGTAAGCCGCGCGCGGCGTAAAAATTTTCGACAAAGTCGCACAATGTACCTGTTTCTATAGCCTCACGCAAACCTTTCATTAAATGCTGGTAATAATGAAGGTTATGGATGGTCGCCAATTCAGCGCCAAACATCTCACCACATTTATCTAGATGATGTAAATATGCTCGACTGTAATTGGCACAAGTGTAACAGCTGCAATTATCGTCAATTGGTCCAGTGTCTCTTTTATTGGGACTGTTTCGCAATCTTACAACTCCAGTTGAGGTAAAAAGGTGACCATTTCGAGCATTTCTGGTCGGCATAACGCAATCAAACATATCGACCCCACGCCTGACAGCCTCAACGATATCTTCAGGCTTACCAACTCCCATTAAGTACCTGGGCTTGTCGGTAGGCATTTTCGGCGTCAGATTATTAAGTACCAGGCGCATTTCTTCCTTTGATTCCCCTACTGACAGTCCGCCGATAGCGTAACCGTCAAAGCCTATCTTAGTGAGCCCTTGCAGCGAAACTTCTCGCAGCTCAGGGTACATTCCCCCCTGAACAATTCCGAATAGCGCTGACTTATTATCTCCATGAGCAATCTTAGAACGCTCTGCCCAGCGCAAACTAAGCTCCATCGACTCCTTAGCTTGCTTTTCAGTTGCTGGGTATGGCGTGCACTCATCAAAAATCATCACAATATCTGACCCCAGCGCTTTTTGGACCTGCATTGACTCTTCAGGGCCTAGAAAAACTTTATCTCCATTTACTGGTGAGCGGAAAGTCACGCCTTTTTCACTAATCTTTCGTAACTCTCCCAGGCTAAAAACCTGAAAACCACCAGAGTCCGTCAATATTGGTCCCTGCCAATTCATAAAATCGTGTAAATCACCATGCATCTGAATGATTTCAGTGCCGGGTCGAAGCATTAAGTGGAAAGTATTCCCTAATATTATCTCAGCACCGGTTTCAACAACTCTCTCTGGCGACATCCCTTTAACTGAACCATAAGTTCCAACCGGCATAAATGCAGGCGTATTAATAGTGCCACGCTCGAATGACAGCTGACCTCTTCTAGCCTGACCATCGGTTGCTTGTAGGGTAAATTTCATTAAACCTCTCACTTTATCTTTTACTAGCTCTATTCTATATACTCGTGACTTAGTATGTTTTGGGCGTTGTCTGGCGCTAATTGCTAACGACCACTTTTTAACTGTCACTTTTAACCAAAGTTTTGGTCGAGTACTACTCCGAATATCTCTTATTTCATGCCTTTACTTTGTTTCTTTTTCTGAATCTTCTGTATTTTGAATAAACATGGCATCGCCATAACTAAAAAAGCGGTAAGCTCTTTCAACTGCTTTATTATATGCGTCCAAAATAAATTCTCGCCCAGCAAAGGCGCTCACCAACATTAATAAGGTTGATTCAGACAAATGGAAATTGGTTACCAGGGCGTCCACCGATTTGAATTGATAACCCGGATAAATGAAAATATCAGTTTCACCACAACAGGATTCCAATTGACCTTTTTGCGATGCGGACTCCAGGCAACGCACTGAAGTTGTTCCTACGGCAATAACGCGCCCTCCGTTACGGCGAGTGCGTGAAACCAACTCAACCACAGATTCTGGCACTTCAAACCACTCTGAATGCATTTGATGTTCGAGAATATTATCAACTCTTATCGGTGAGAAAGTGCCGGCGCCCACATGTAATGTCACGAAGTCAGTCTCAACACCTTTATCATTAATTTTCTTGAGTAAAGCTTCATCAAAGTGCAGTCCTGCCGTTGGTGCAGCTACCGCGCCCTGTTTCTCAGCGTAAACAGTCTGGTACCGCTGCTTGTCCAGTGCTTCTGTTTCGCGGCGAATATAAGGCGGTAGCGGCGTGCTCCCGTAGCGTTCGACCAGCTCTAACAATGGTTCATCGGTTTGACTTTCCAGTTTGAAAAAAGCACCTTCACGGCCCACGACCACTAACCGGAAATCATCAGCCAAGATTATCTCCGCGCCTGGTTTAGGCGCATTACTTGCTCTTAATTGCGCAATGCAAACATCTTTATTCGATAAATCATCTTGTCCTGGAATATGAGCATCTTTTTTAACACTTTCATACCGGCGCGGAATAATTCGTTCAATCAGCACTTCTACTTTACCACCGGTTTCTCTGCTCCCCTGGAGGCGCGCTGGAATCACCTTAGTATTGTTAAATATCAGACAGTCGTTGGGTTGTAAAAAATCAACTAAATTAAAAAAGTGGTGGTCGCCAACTGTCTGGGTCTTTGGATCAATGACCATCAGTCGGCTATCGGTGCGATTTTCGCTCGGCTGGTTCGCGATCAATGAGTCTGGAAGCTGAAATTGGAAATCTTGTTTACGCATATCGAGTTTGAATTGCAGAGTGTAATAAGTGCCAGTGAAAAATTTTGACCTTCATACTCAAATCATGAATACCTGAACTTGAAAAACCATGTTTGGAAGTTGGAAGCCAAATATATAACACTACAAATGAGCGGCGATGGATTTTAGCAGAAAATTGGCACTGAGTATTACTAATTTAGGGAAAGAATCGCATATTTTATGGTCTTACAGATTAGTGTATGATGACACTATCACTGACCAATACAACAAATCATATGAAAACACTTCAATGGTTCTTAACTCTAGCTGTCGCAACAACAACCCATCAGCTAAAAGCAAACAATAATGATATTTGTGATACCAGATTATTTAAACAACTCGTTAATGCCGAAAAAAGCGGGATTGAGCGCCCCGCACTAAAGCCTAGCAAATCATTGAACTTCTTAATTTCTGAATATGAAATTTTATGTCCAATGCAAGTTGAACGAGATTTCAACGGCGATAATCAAATCGATTGGGTCGGTATCATTAAGCAAAATGGCCAATTCCATTTATCAGCTTACCTGTCGGGAAAAAATCAATACCGGCTAGTACAAATTAAACAATACAAAACCTTGCCTAATAATCAATACCTAGAAGCTTACACTGAAAAAAAACTACGTGAATCGACCGGAGTTATTGGCTTTGCGGCGGGCGTTAAATATGCCGTTGTAGAAAACAAACTTGGAAATGAAAACTCAGTTGCTTATATCTGGAATGGCAAAACTTTAGAAAAATTGGCCGAATTTAAATTCGTTCCTAATTTTTAACCATTAGTGTTATTTTTGAAATCGATAAAAAAATACCTGCCATAAGGCAGGTATCTCACTTAAGCTTGTAAGCTAGCGCAGAACCTAAAAGTATCAACTAGCCTTTACCTGCTCATATGTTTCAGCAGTCGTTGGAACCTTCCGGCCAGCAATTTTTCCCATTCCAGGTTCTTAGTCCGGTATTGGTTAGCGTTAAAGCGCTATCTTTGCCAGCCATAGAACCAACAGGTGTCGCCGTCAATGTATAAGTGCTTGCAGTATCCACGACAGTCAAATCATAGTATTTTGCTCCGCCGTCAACAGGAACCTGTATGGCAAAGACATCACTCAGGCCATTAGGCAAGTCATAACTATAATTAGAAACTCTAAATCGTTCCATCGCTTGTGCAGCGTTTATCAACGCCGCCATTGCTTCCGAACGCTTAGACTTAATAATGTGTTGCTCATAAGACGGGTATGCGATGCTCGCCAACACAGCAACTATAGCTACCACAATAATTACTTCTACAAGTGTAAACCCTGAATTATTTTTCATAAATTAGCCTCTAGTTACTCCAGCGATATCCTTGAATACCCTGATTAGTAGGGGGTAGGAAAGGATCAAGATTACACTGAGTACCAACACAAAGTCTAGGTTTTACGCCATCACTTGTACCTTCAAGAAGTACCTGTGGCGGCGGTGCAATACCAACGGACACCAAATCCTGATACCTGTCTGACTCGGTTAGGTTACCATCGAAGTTAGTATCCACATAAGGGTTCCCATCAACAATTCTTAGACCATATATTCGACTTCCACCCGCTGCAGCCTGACAGGTTGAGCTTGCGCTACCTGGGGGTAGATAAGTAGTAAACACAACCGCATTATTGAAAGTAATAGATCTTTCTATCACCTTCTCACCAGAGCCAGAGAAACCAATATACCACCCATTTTTAGGATTATTTTCATCGTTAATCACTTCCGCAGCGTCAGACTCACCATCGGAGTTAGAGTCGCCAATCAAATTAGTAACGTCAACGAGATCACTCATCGTTACATCCATATCAAAGGTTCCTTTAAGAACGCCTTCGTCTCTAATCATATAAAAATGATCAGTAATATTTTCGTCCAATGGATGTGCTCGATATCCAGAGCCTAAAGACACAGAAATAAAGCTGTTATCAATTAGCTTGATTAGCGCAGCGTCAACAGGATAATAAAATCTTCGATTATTCGCGACATCAGCTGCAGTTTGAAGAGAGGCTATCCGGCCACCCTTTATCGTTTTCGACTCTTTATCCACGTCAAAACGGAAAACCTGTGCTTTAGTATCTGATGCGTACATATGGTCAATCAGATCATCACCATCCAGATCAAAGGCAGTGATATCTGAAGGAACGGCGTTCATCGATAGCGGCCCTTCACTTTCACCCGGGTCAACAGCACTGTCTGATGACCATAATAATCTTCCATCAAGCGCATCAGCGATATAAACAATATTTCCTGTTGTATCGGTTGCAGAGGCCGTACCCGCAAGGTCTTGACGAGTATCGTAACCACCACCAAAAATCATCACTAACTTGTCAGAATTCACGCCTGTCAGATCCATTTTTCCTATAGCTGGTTTTGACCAAGTTTGCGCTAGACGTGCGTAACTTGAAGCCGTCTGCCCAGGACCCACACTTGACTCACCAGAGATAATAAACTTCAATTCCGGCGCCGATGGATCGGAAATGTCAAGCGCATAATAGCTACGTCCACCTCTTCTCATTCCAACATAAAGATAAGCTTTTTCAGTGCCTACATCGACAAAACCGTTATTATTGGCGTCATCAATATAGATACTAATCGCACCATCCATTCCGTAATTATGATCGCTCCCAATTCCCTTTTGAATCGCAGAAAGCTTACCGAGTAATTCTTTAGGAATAAATGCCCAGCTTTCAGTCCCTTGATTCACATCAGAATCAAAAGCATGTAGGAAACCATCGTTCGTTCCGACATAAATCATACTTTTATCGCCAGCGCCTTTATAACTCACAATAACAGGCTGGGAGTGAAGCGGCTCACCCAAATTCTTATGCGCAGGCGTATTGCTTGGGTCATCCACATCGTAACTGGCATGATCAACGTCATAACCCAATGACCAGTGGATTATTTTCTTTCGATCATTTTCATCGATAGCACCTAACATGGCAGTGGTGATGTTAGTTGTATTAAATCGATTACCGCTAGACGTTAAGTCTGTCGAAATTAAGTTGGAGTATATTACTCGTGAATTGGTCAGCTGTTCTGCAACACCACCTTGTTCAACATTATTTCCGTCAACTACATCAGACCAGTAACTTTTTGAAGTTTTAGAAAACTCTGAAGTCAGGCTGTCGATTGCATTGTTACTATTAGCATCCACAATTTCGCCGTTGGATAACCGATATCGCTTAACATTACCTGGCCAGACGCTTTTCGAATTCGGGCTGAACAATGAAAAATACAACTGGTCGCTGTGAGTCAATCGATTGTATTGGTTCACGGTTACACCCGTGGTTACGAAAGTCGTACTCACCGAGGCTATCGAATCGACTATCGTTTTTAGTACGCCAACCAATTGATCTTTCGATTGTGCTGAGTAGTGTCCACCACCACCTGCGTCGGCCATTAACCGCATTAACTCGGGATCTGCGCCGGCACCAAAACCTATCATATGAGTATTAATACTTTGTTTACCAGGAAGACTCGACAAGTCGTTATTGTGCAAATATCCAGCAATATCAACGGCACAGTTCGCTTTAGGGTCACCTCGGTCACAAGATGAGCCGCCAGTCCAGGCACTAAATATCGTTTCAGTTTCTGTGTGATGGCTCGTCGGCGCACCGTCAGTCAAATAAACAATATGATTCGTTTGGCAAGATTCTCTAATTGGCGATATGTACTTCGCGTTACCAATAATCTCTTCATCCGCACAATCGCTTGCATTTGGATTGTCAGCAGTACAGCCCGCCGGAGTTATCAGGGTACCATTTTCATAGGATAAGTTATGGCTCACTCGGTTGCTTTTATGGTCATTTCTGGTTTTACCAAATACCACTGGCTCACCTTTAAAATACAGCCCAGCTTCCGCAATGGTTGCAGCTATCGGCGTATTACCGGTTGCGGGTAAATCCTGCACAGCTCTTTTAAGGTCTTCTCTTAAAGTCACCGTGCCCGGTGTATATTGCGATTCATAAGAAATAAATAATTTTGCCGCACGCTCCGGACTACCATCATAAGTATATGGCCTTCTTAAACCTGTAGTCCCGTCCATTACAAATGCCATATCCCCAGATGAGTTCCAATCCGAGCGGTTGACTACCTCCTGAACAATATCTTTAAGTTGCGGTGTTTGGTGAACTCCATATTGACTCCAGCTAGGCAAACCAGACCATGTTGCGGAAGCGGAAGTTAATCCGATTGCAGCGCTGGTCATACTGGTATTTAATGCTGGAGTGCCATCATCAATTGCTTTAATGACCATACTCGCGGAGCTCGTGTCATTTTGACCCGCAGTCAATTCAATATAGGCGTCAGTAATTACCGCATTACGAGGGACATTAATTCCGGTAAATCCAAACGCCACTCGATTTCCAGAAGTAATATCAACATATCCATATCCATCGCCGTATAGCTCTTCAGTATCATGAGCACCGTCGCTTACTTGTGACGAAGCTTGGCCAACATAACAACCAGACGCACCTGATGGTAATGTGGTATTATATTCAATACGTATTCGCGCAGCCGTTACCGTATCACTATTTTCGTCAGCACCACCAGATGCCGCTTCACCTTCAGCACTATAAGCAACTCTTGCTGCGTTTCCGCTTCCTTCAAACAACAGCACCAAATCATTACCACCACACCATGCAGGTTGATCAGTAACCTCTTGAACAACTTTTGCTAAGTCATCTGTTGTATAAGAATTTCCATTAGTCCAATCACCTGGAGTCCAGGTAACAGACTCAGCGGTTACTCCTGTCATTCGGCTTGAAATATTGGTAGAAGCACTGGTGAGTATGGGAGCAGAGGTTGTTTTTTGTGCCACAACTTTAATTTGTGCTGCCCCGGCTGAATCGCCGCTAGCAGTGAAAGAAACAGACGCCCTTCTAATACTGGCCCCTTGAGGTATATTTAAATCGGTGAATCGAACCGCAGTATATTTTGACGAAGCACCATCAAAAACTAGTTGGTTGCTATTAAGAAAAACGACCGATGTGGAATCTTCATATCCATCATTGGCACCAATTGTAATTTCCTGCTCAACGATTGGTGTTGCCGGTAAGTCAATATCTGAAACCGGAAATAAAACGGGACCACCACGCGCTCGACTATCAGAGCTATTTCCGCGAGTAAAACGCATCAAACCAGCGTTAACATTAGTCAAGTCTGTCAACAAATCATCCATTACCGCTTTAACAATCGTTATTCGTCTATCTTCAACCGCGGCATTCGAGTTACCTTGAATATCCCATTGCATACTACCGGAGGTATCCACGATAAACATAACGTTAGGTTTAATGTCCTTGGTGGAAGACGAAGGCGCGAAAAAGACTTCGGTATCATCGGCAGCAGCTTGAAAACAACAAAAGCTGTACACCAAACCAAATGTAATATTTCGCAATAAACAACTGAATTTTTTCATTGCCTTAACCTCCGGCAAAACAAATAAGAATTTTTCATTAAAAGTCACACAGATTTTTAATCAAACATCACAATAATTAATTACAGGCCGTGATTTCTCTCGCCCACATTCTGGTCGTCTCAGATTTAACAACTTCCCCACCTTTCAGTAGTTGTCCATCGCCTTGAAGCAAATAGTTGCGGCAACCGATACTTGCACCACTCGAAGAAATCCCTAAACTAAAACCACCACATGATTTATCACAATCATCTAAAATCGTTGGTGTAATCGTCGCGACTAAACTTCCACTTCCAAAATCACCATCGATAAAAGCATTCGCAACACGTACACCATCTTTGTCATACTTTCTGTTAACAATTGCTCCAGTAGTTCTCAACTCAAATAAAACATGATTTGGATCTATACTAGTTCCCGTGTTGGCCTCGGCGACAAACGCACCAACGGCACTTTCAGCGGTACTAAATGTCATATTGTCTAAATGCATATTGGCAGCCATCCGCTCCTGCAAACCACTTCGCTGAGAAGCCGACAAACCAATGACCGTTAGCACTAACAACATTATCAGAGCCACAAATAACGCGACTCCTGATTGTTTTTGATAAAAACCTTGTTTCATAGTTACTTTTCTCAATCTATTTATTCCAACACAGATAAATGGCTTTACCTAAGAACCTGAATTCTAAAAGCCAGACATACATTTGATCGTTTCGTCCGAATTAGTCAGTATATTGAACGCTGAATTCGGCATTGGAATGGTTTTCTGAAACAAACGCCGCATAGATCTATCGTTGAAATTAAACGCTTGATCCAAAACCTGGAATTGTTCTGCTTTGTTTTCTGGCAATATTTCATTATCACTTCGAAGTAACAACGCAATTCTCACAGCTAGTACATTATTAACTAAACCAGCATTATTAACTTCCTGTCTTGTCATATATCGATCAACCAATCCATCTGGACACACACGCTCAGTTTCAACACCATATAAAACTTGAAAACTTTCCACATCCGCCACTAAGGGCTGTGCTGTTCCACCAACGCCCATACCACGACAAACCAGCTCATTGTTGTTGTTCACGGAGAATTGGTTGGTCACAATTCCGCCCAACACGACATTGCCGTTGCAATCAATATTATTGACGCCGTCATTCGCTCTCACGTAAGTCAAAGCGATAGTGTCATTATTTGCACCATCAGCAGAATTTAAGAAATCAATCGCAGGCCTGACTTCATTAGCAGTAGGGTCACTCCAACCAGCCATTTCTATTTGATCACCAAGAAACATCAGTGCAAATCGTCCATCTTCCTGAATAGTGGCTAACTCATCTTGCATGGTGTAGTTTTGATTAGAACCAAGAAATAATTGCAGTACGCCTCCCAATAACAACAAACCCAAAACACCCGCAATTAATAATTCAACGATTGAAAAACCGCCCTGCTTTTTATGAAATGCGCTACTTTTGTGAGCAATTCGAAAATGATTCACGGTACTAACTCCATAATCATACAGTTGCGGTCATCTGACCCGGTAAGTGCCTGACAGTTGGCATTGACCACAGTTACATTGCCCGTATCTTGCCTACCTTCCGCGGAATCCCAATCAACGACAATTGTTAAGCGAATCCCGTTGTTGATAACTCGAACTTGACCATCGGGTAATACACTGTCTTCAGCGGCAGCAGAGCAAACTTCCCACATATCAAATATTGCAAGTTGAGCCGGAGTGCAATCATTGGCACCACGACACATTGTTTCCGGATCGGCATCACACGCTAGCGCTGCGTTATTGCCGTTGTGATAAAGTGCCAAAAAATTCGCATAGGTAATGTTTGGGTTGGCCATCATTACAGCTGTTTTCGAAGCTCGGATACGAGAGGCATAATCTTCTGCAATTGAAGTCGCCTGGGACGCGAAATAGCCTTCTTGGTTACTTGATACACTTGAAACCTGAAGCGCCGCAACCCCAAGTAGACCGATACCAAGAATTAAAGTCGTTACAAGAATTTCAATTAATGAAATACCCGACTGCTTTTTTGCAGATAGCTGGTTGTTCACTAACATGAGGGGTTCTCCACTACAGACACACTGCCACCTGTTGACACTGTAATATCACGGCCAATTCCTCTATCATCGCATATTTGCATTGTTTCAACAGTCGATGGAAACGAACGATAACCGTTCGCCTGATAAGTAACAGTTCTCAACGTTAAACTAATCCCATCCCCTGGTGGGTTAAAAGTATTCAGTACGGCGTTATTGGTCACATCGAACACCTGCCAGCCACCGCTGCCATTATCTTCGACTCGCACCGTTGCTCCCAACTTAACAGCCTCAGAACGTGCAGTATTAAGCGCACCGATTAAAAGGTTAGTATTTGAGGTTAGCCTTGAGTTTTTGATCGTTGTGTTAAACGCAGGAATCGCAATCGTAGTCAAGATTCCAACAATCGCAATGGTGACAATCAATTCCAGTAAGGTAAAACCCAATGTGTTTTTCATGTGCTCGTTTCACTTAAAATAGAGACAGACAGATCAAAAAAGATATCGTCTGGATAAACTATTATTCCAAACAGCTAATATATCAACCTAACTCCGATAGTTGTATGTCTTTAAGGGATAAGTGGAGAGAATTCAAGGACATGTGTGACGGACGTCACATTCATTCTTAAATGTAATAAAAACTGCTTTTGTAACACTAGCTATTGATAAAAATAACGCCATTAAGTTAACCAAAAGCCAAAATTCACAGAATAGGGTCTAGCGCAACTCTATCGGCACAGGAAAATACATATTTTCAGGGTTTTCAGAGACAAACTCAGCCATTTTTCCGCCCTGTTGTTTAAGTTTTTCAATGACTTCTTCGACGAGAATTTCGGGGGCAGATGCACCAGCCGTCACACCAACACATTGAATACCGGACAGCCACTCATCTTGAATTTCCGCTGCATTATCAATGAGATAAGCCTTACTTCCCTGATGTTCGGCAAGTTCTTTTAATCGATTAGAATTTGAACTGTTTTGGCTGCCAACAACTAAGATCAACTCCGCTTCTTCCGCTAGTTGTTTCACAGCATCTTGTCGATTTTGAGTTGCGTAGCAAATGTCGTCTTTTTTAGGTCCTTTAATTTCAGGAAACTTCTGTTTTAGTTGCGCTATCAGACCTTTAGTTTCATCAACTGACAATGTTGTTTGTGATACGTAAAAAAGCTTATCTGGGTTTGATACATCAAGTGACTCAATATCCGCAGAGTCCTCAACCAGGTACATTCCGCCTGAGGAGTTAGCATATTGCCCCATAGTGCCTTCAACCTCAGGATGTCCTTTATGCCCGATTAACACGCCATCTTCACCGTTTTTACTCTTTCTCACTACTTCCATATGAACTTTGGTGACTAAAGGACAAGTTGCGTCGAAAACCCGAAAACCTCTTTGCTTTGCTTCGTCTTTCACCGCTTGTGAAACCCCATGCGCACTATATATCAAGGTACTCTCTGGCGGCACGTCGCTCAGATCTTCGATGAAAATAGCACCTTTTTCCTTAAGGTCATCGACGACAAATTTGTTATGAACCACTTCATGTTTCACATAAATAGGTGCACCGAAAAGGTCCAGGGCACGATTAACAATTTCTATCGCTCGATCAACCCCGGCACAAAAACCTCGGGGATTAGCAAGAAGTATTTTCATCATTTTTTCCGTAACTAACTAGTTTATTTTTTATTAAAAACAAACATTTAAACCAACATACGCATTGTAAAGCAATTGATGTCAATTAAGACCAACTACGCCGCAATCTGTTTGATTTCTAATTCAAAAATAACCGTTTCACCCGCTAATGGATGATTGAAATCAACTTTCACCGATGTTCCAAGAATTTCTCGAATAATACCGGGGAGCTGATTGCCATTAGGTTGCTCAAAGGAAACAATTGCGCCTTTCTCCAGTTTAACATCTTGCGGGAATTGGGAAATATCCATGAAGTGAATATTATCTGGAACCGACTCGCCAAATGCATCTGCCGGGCCTAGTTCGAAAGTTAATTTGTCATCTATTTTAGCGCCGATCAGGTTTGATTCAAAAGCCTCACTAAAGCTCCCATCACCCAAAATCAGCCAGCTCGGCTTACCATGAACCTTGGTACTGTCAGCAACGCTACCGTCTTTGAGTTTAATTGTCACATCAGCCAACACACGACAACCAGAAGTTACCTGCTCACATAATTCACTTCTTTCTAACATCTTGCTTCTCTTCTGGATTGATAAAACTATCTATCAACATCATCGCAGCACCTAGCAAAATAACACTATCTGCAATATTAAATGCCGGCCAGTGATAATCCTGATAGTACCAATCAATAAAATCAACCACTTCCCCCAGTGTGAGCCTATCGTACAAATTACCCAGCGCACCAGCTAGAATTAACGCCAGTGCACAAGAAAGCCATTTTTGGGCTGCAGGTATGGTGTACATCCAGTACAGAATCCCAAGACTAACGAGGATGGAAACCGCACTAAAGAAAAACACTTGCCAACCACCTGCATCTGCTAAAAAAGAAAACGCAGCGCCCGGGTTATAACGAATAACCAGGTTAAAAAACGGCATAACTTCAATGGTTTCATAAGGCTCGATATAAGCGACCGCGAGGTGTTTAGTGACCTGATCAACAATAAAAAACAATATGGTTAGCCACAGCCACTGTAGCCCAGTTTGCAGCGGCTTTAACTTCTCAGTACTAACTAAATCGGCGTTAGGCATAAAATCTCTGCTCTCCTTCACCATCAACATTGACTACGCAACGACCGCAAAGCTCAGGGTGCTCTTCATTCTGCCCGACATCTTCTCTGCGGTGCCAACAACGGACACATTTGGTGTGTTCAGAAGCAATAATCTCTAGCCTCAAACCAGCCATTTCTGTTTCGATACCTTGACTTTGAAATTCATTTTTAGCAGAACTATCTTTCTCACTGACAACCTTGGCCTGAGAAGTAATTAATACAAAACGTAATTCATCCTCAAGTTTTTTCAAGACAGCGCCAATTTCATCTGAAACGTAAAGCGTTACTTCAGCTTCTAGCGAAGAACCAATATCGTTAGTTTTACGCATACTCTCAATAGCTTTATTACATTCTGTTTTTACCTGGTCAATTAACTTCCAGTCGTCTTCTGTTATCGCTGCATCCTCTGCGTTTTCGAACAAACCTTCGTACCAGGTTTCCCAGAAAATAGAATCTTCTTTAACTCCTGGGATTTGTTGCCAGATTTCGTGTGCGGTAAATGAAAGCACCGGCATAAACCATCGGCAAACAGCTTGCACGATATGATAAAGCGCCGTTTGACAAGATTTATGTGCCAGGGAACCACTCTTAGCGGTGTATTGGCGATCTTTAATGATATCGAGGTAAAAACTTCCCATGTCGAACGAGCAGAAATGATGCATCGCATTTGTTGCCATCAGAAAATTATAATCATCAAATGCATCTTTGATTTCATTTTGAACCTGCAATGCTCGTGCAACCGCCCAACGATCAAGCGGCAACATTTCTTCCGCTTCAACCATATCAGTTTCAGGGTTAAATCCTTTCAAATTAGCCAGGAAAAAACGCGCTGTGTTACGCATTCTACGGTATTTATCAGCCGTTCGTTTCAGGATCTCATCTGACACCGTAATTTCAGAGCGATAATCAGTTGACGAAACCCACAACCTCAATATATCGGCTCCCAATTTATTGATGACGTCCATTGGTGCAACTACGTTACCCAAAGACTTGGACATTTTCACGCCTTTCGCATCCACGGTAAAACCATGAGTTAGTACAGTTTTGTAGGGCGCATGACCATTCATCGCTAAGCCTGTCAGCAACGAAGACTGAAACCAGCCTCGATGTTGATCTGACCCTTCAAGATAAAGATCCGCGGGCTCTTCTAGCTCATCGCGTCTTCCCATAACGCAAGCATGAGTCACGCCAGAATCAAACCACACATCGAGTGTGTCCTCTATTTTGTGGTATTGAGATGCTTCGTCACCGATCAGTTCCTCAAGCGGCAAGTCAAACCAGGCTTGCATGCCTTCTTTCTCAACGCGTTTAGCGACATCTTCCATCAGTTCTGTTGCTCTTGGGTGCAATTCTTCTGTTTCTTTGTGAACAACCAAACACAAAGGAACACCCCAGGTTCTTTGGCGCGAGATACACCAGTCAGGTCTACCATCAACCATTCCTTCGATTCGCGCCTGTCCCCAATCCGGCACCCAATTGACCTCATTAATCGCATTCATTGCCAAACCACGCAGACCATTTTTCTCCATAGAGATAAACCATTGCGGCGTCGCTCGAAAGATAAGTGGAGTTTTAGTTCGCC
The DNA here is from genome assembly GCF_007004725.1 of Aliikangiella coralliicola. Lineage (GTDB taxonomy): Bacteria > Pseudomonadota > Gammaproteobacteria > Enterobacterales > Kangiellaceae > Aliikangiella > Aliikangiella coralliicola. The sequence continues at coordinate 103,488 of NZ_ML660166.1, forward strand.
AGCAATGGGGATAGCTGTGCTTGAGTTTGTCTTTTCGAATTAAACGCCCTTTATCTGCGAGTAACTCACAAACAGGCTCATCAACCTTATAGACATGCTCGCCAGCGAAACTTGGTGTTTGTTCTGAATAAACACCATTTGGACCAACCAGATTTAAAGTACCGATGCCATATTCTTTTCCTACCACAAAATCTTCAACACCGTGATCAGGGGCAGTGTGAACCAAACCGGTACCCGCTTCGGTAGTCACATGTTCACCTAAAATTAATGGTACTTCTCGATCTGCAAATGGGTGACGCAGCTTCTGGTTTTCCAGCTGCTTGCCAGTGGCAGTGGCCACAATTCGAAAATCTTCAATTCCCCAGCGTTGCATAATATCGTCAACCATTGTAGCCGCCAGCACAACGCGCTCTTTACCGACTCCCAGACGAGGATCAGTTTCACTGGTAGCATCGAATTCAACTAAAGCATACTCAAGCTCAGCATGTGCGGAAACTGCCTGACTGGCCGGTAAGGTCCATGGGGTTGTTGTCCAGATAACAGCTGAAACAGGTCCTTCGCCTTTATCCGACTCGACCGCTGTGAACTGATTTAAAAATTCGGCTTCATCGATTGGCGAATAGCGCACATCAATGGAAAATGATACTTTGTCCTGATATTCAACTTCAGCTTCCGCTAATGCAGAACCACCAACCACACTCCAGTAAACCGGTTTGAAGCCTTTATGCAAATGGCCATTATTAACAATTTTTGCTAACGAGCGGATAATATCGGCTTCAAAGTCAAAATTCATGGTGCGATAAGGATTATCCCAATCGCCCAGAACACCTAATCGAATAAAGTCTTTTTTCTGACCTTCGACTTGTTTCGCGGCATAATCGCGGCATTTTTGGCGAAATTCAGCGAAAGGCACTTTAACACCGGCCTTGCCTATTTTTTTCTCTACTCGATGTTCAATGGGTAACCCATGGCAATCCCAACCGGGGATATAAGGCGCATCAAATCCACTCAGCGTCTTACTTTTGATAACAAAGTCTTTGAGTATTTTGTTAACCGCGTGGCCAATGTGGATGTCACCGTTGGCGTATGGAGGGCCATCATGTAGTGTGAATTTCGGACGGCCATCACAGGCCTTTCTAATCGCTTGATACAAACCATCTTTAGTCCACTTGGCTAATAACTTTGGCTCCTTTTGAGCCAGGTTGCCGCGCATCGGAAAATCGGTATCCGGCAAATTTAAAGTTGGTTTGTAGTCTGTCATACTATTTTAATCCAATAAGTTAATTCTAATTACTAATTTAGCGACTGATATCGACCTTCTGAATTAGCGCTTTTGCCTGACTAATATCCTTCGCTATCTGCGCTTTTAATTCATCAATGCCAGCAAATTTTTGTTCCGCTCGGATCGAAGCCAAAAAATCGACCGACAATTCTATCCCATAAAGCGTTGGGCTGACACCCAAAAGATGGACTTCCAAGCGGTAATTATTGCCATCAACTGTAGGTCTTGAACCACAATTAGCAGCTCCCCAGGCTTGCTGTTCAACCCCCTCTTGCAGCCAACGGCACTTTACCAGAAACACCCCGCTTAATGGAATTCTACGGCGCTTAATAGCGACATTGGCAGTCGGAAAATTAAGCGTGCGGCCTAATTGCTGGCCATAACCCACCTTCCCGCTCATCGAATAACGGCGACCAAGCATTTTTTCTGCAAATTCCAATTCACCGCTCGCGAGCTTTTGGCGGATTAACGTGCTGCTCACTCGCTCTCCATCAACCAGGATGCTGTGAGTTGGCTCAAGAGTATATTGACCCGAAGCCATTCGCTCCAATAACTGAAAGTTACCTTGCCGCCGGTGTCCAAAGCGAAAGTCATCACCGACAACCAAATGTTTAATTTTTAACTTTTCGATTAATATGTCGTTGACGAAATCTGCCGCATCCATTTCTCGTAACGCCTGGTTAAACTGTAGAACCACCAGCTTATCTATCCCTAATTGACTCAGCTGCTGATACTTTTCCCTGAAACAGGATAGCCTCGGCGGGCATTGATCGCCCATAAAAAACTCTTTGGGGTGAGGCTCAAACACTAAAACACATGACGGCAAGCCGAGTTGCTTCGCCTTTTTAATCAATCGTTCAACTATCGCCCGGTGTCCAAGGTGGACGCCATCGAAGTTACCAATGGTGGCAACGCAAGCAGAAGGTTGACTTTGAAGGTTAATTAACCCTCGGATTAATTTCATGTGAGTGCTAAATATTGGTGCTGCAAAAGGGCTGGATTATATACCAGACAGTCCATGGCTGATAGAGGCTATTCGAGAATTAAAATACAGTTTATCAGAGCAGCCCGGACACCTGCCTGGTGCACCGGAAAATTTATGCGTGACGAAGATCTTTCATTCTTACGCCAAAGATAATAAGTGACAACGCATAAACACCAACAGCGCCGATAACCAGCACCGCCATATGCCATCCTCGCTCAAACATCGTCCAGCCCTGCCACAATTCAATATCCCCCATAAAAGCAGTAATAAAACCGATTAAAACCAGGTTAGCGCAAGCGAGTTTGATAAACCATACTTTCCAGCGGCCGTCAGATTTAAAAACTCCAGCACGTCTCAAATTAATAAATAGTAAAGATGAATTAACCAACCCGGAAATCGCCGTCGCTAGTGCTAACCCAACATGTTCTAACGGATAAAACAGGATCAAGTTAAATACCATGTTCGTCACCATGGCGATAATGCCGGTTTTCACCGGAGTCTTTGTATCCTGCCGCGAAAAAAAGCCGGTTGCTAAAACCTTGACCAACATAAATCCAAGTAACCCGATAATATATGCTTTCAAGCTTAATGAAGTGCTATGAGCCGACTGCAGCGAAAATTCACCGTGTTGAAACACCGACAAAATAATGGGTTCAGACATCATAAATAAGCCGATTGTCGCCGGAATACCAATCAGGAAAACCAGTCTTAGTCCCCAGTTCATGGTTTGATTAAAATCTTCGGCGTTATTGCTAACGTGTTGTCGAGATAGCGACGGCAAAATCACCGTTGAAATGGCTATAGCAAAAATACCGAGCGGAAATTCCAGCATTCGATCAGAATAATAAAGCCAGGTAATACTCCCCTCCTTTTCAAGGAACGAAGCGATAACGGTATCTAACAATAGATTAATTTGAGCGACGGAAACGCCAAAAAGCGCAGGTCCCATCAATGTCAGAATCTTTTGAACGCCATCCGATCGCCAGCCCCATTTAGGTTTGACCAACAATCCTTCGCGCCACAAAAACGGCAATTGAAACAAAAGCTGGGCAACACCTGCAGCGAAAATTCCCCAGGCCAAAGCCATGGCAGTGGCATCGGGTAACGCAGGAGAAACAATAATAGCCGCAGAAATCATCGAAATATTTAACAGCACCGGAGTGAAGGCGGGAATCGCGAATCGGCCGACACTATTTAAAATTGACCCGCAAAACGCCGTCAACGAAATAAACAAAATATAGGGAAAAGTAATTTTTAATAACAGTGATGCCAAGGCAAATTCGTCTGGCTTGCCAACAAACCCAGGCCCAAACAACGACACTAATAACGGCGAACCAATCACGCCGATAAACGCAACGGCCGACAATACCAAACCGAGTGTGCCAGCAGTTTCCGCAATGAGTTTTTTGACTTCCTGAAGTTCTCGATTCGTTTGATATTCTGATAAAACAGGAACAAATGCTTGTGAGAAAGCGCCTTCCGCAAACAATCGACGTAAAAAATTAGGGATTTTCTGTGCAACCAGAAAAACATCAGTGACCCAGGTAGCCCCCAAAAGATTAGCCATGACAATATCTCTCACTAATCCCAAAATTCGAGATAAGAAAGTCATAGAACTGACAATAATGCCTGATTTTAATAGTTGCTTTGTCATTGAATCCTCATTTTTATTGATAAGCAACCGAACTCAGAAAGTCCCGAAGAAAAAACTCATTTGAAACACTAGAACTGAAGCGCGCATAGGTTAACGAGATGCATTAGTCCAGTCAAATGATAGTTCAGTTCTTTTGGTTAGTTTAAATTCTTTACGTCGGTATTCTGTGCTACTCATATCAACAATGTGAAGATATCTAGTAACACTCTTGTTCTATGTGACTCTATAGGACAAAATGAACAACCACAAAGTTCGGCAAGCAGAAATAAAACCTGGCCCGGAATGTGGTAGCCATATGACAACTCGGCAACTAGAGAGGAATTAGTGATGACCCAAAAACTCAACCCACTATCGCCAGAAGAAAAACGCGTTATCATTGATAAAGGTACAGAACGCCCATTTACCGGGAAATATAACGAGTTTTCCGAAGGTGGCATATACACCTGTAAACAGTGCGATGCACCACTCTATCGGTCTGAGGATAAATTTATTTCCCATTGTGGCTGGCCAAGCTTCGACGATGAAATCAGCGGCGCAATCAGGCGAGAAGTTGACGCAGATGGCCGCCGTACCGAAATTCTTTGTGCCAATTGCGGCGGACACCTCGGGCATGTGTTTAGTGGTGAAGGTTTAACCGAGAAAAATATCAGGCATTGCGTTAATTCAATTTCGATGAACTTTGTCAGCTCTGATGAAATAGACGCCAACAATAAAAATTCCAATAATGATAAACCAACGAACTCTGCATATTTTGCCGGCGGCTGCTTTTGGGGAGTCGAGCATTTAATGCAGCAACAAGCAGGCGTTGTAAGCGCAGTATCTGGATATATGGGAGGGCAAACGGACAACCCAACATACGAACAGGTTTGCAGTAAAACTACCGGTCACCTCGAAGTTGTTGAAATCAACTATCACTCGGATGAAGTCGATTTTGAAACCTTAGCCAAGTTATTTTTCGAAATTCATGATCCAACCCAAACAGACGGCCAGGGACCTGATAAAGGTTCACAATACCTGTCCGCAATTTTTTACAACAATAATGATGAAAAACAAATTTCCGAAAAATTAATCGATATTCTTCGTACAAAAGGTTACGACGTCGCCACTCAATTGCTACCCGTCGATACCTTCTGGAAAGCTGAAGATTATCATCAGGACTATTATCAAAAAAATGGGCACTCCCCTTATTGCCATCGCTACGAAGCGAAATTTTAATCCTTAATGAGCAGTTAAAATCAAGGGTAGTTTTTATCTGCTCAGCAATAATCTAGCAATTCGGTGAATTAACAATCGATAAAATGTAACCCGTGGCTGAGAATGCTTTTACGGGTTCATTTTTACTTAATCAAACACTATTTAACGATGAAATAGCCTCCGCAAAAATTGAAAATACGTCCATATAATCGTCTAATTGTCGTTAATTGACACAAAAATCAGATAAAAAGAGAAAAACAAAAGGTGTGCCACCAGTTGACTTTGTCGTTGTCAACATGCCCTCTGCTCGCAAAGCCCCATAAAACAAACACGTTAAACAAATCAACCGACTCATAATGGTGAATTTTATATATTGCACAATGATGATTATTTATTGAATACTTGCTGATTAATTATTGATTTATTGTTGATATTGACTTGCTCAACAAATGGCTAAACCTGAGTTATTAGGCTATTTTAAGACTATGGCCGAGTAATTTTTTACAGCGACTTAAATATTTATTTGTAACAAACAAAACTGCAAACGTGTCTTCAGAAGTGTAATAGAGCTGGGCAAATAAAATGATTGCCTGAATATTGGAAAAAACTCTATCGGGAGATAGTTATGAAAAAAGTAAGTCAAAAAATTACTGGAGCGGCCATTGCAGTTGCCGCAGCAACTTTAATGGGATGTACAACAACTCATTCTGGCAACAGCGCTTCAACAGCCACAGCTCAGGGAGGTACAACCGACCTCGTACATTGTTATTCAGTTAACCAATGTAAGGGCCATAATGATTGTAAGACAGCCGAAAACGCATGTGCCGGGCATGCCGAGTGTAAGGGCCACGGTTTTGTCGCTATGCCTAGTAAAGCCTGCGACGATATTGGCGGAAAAATCAAAGATAGTTATCGCGGCACTATAGCTGAAAGCGAATTAGTACATTGCTACGGCGTTAATCAATGCAAAGGTCACAATGATTGTAAAACAGCTGAAAATGCTTGTGCGGGACACGCAGAATGTAAAGGTCATGGATTCGTTGCAATGCCTGCAAAATCTTGTGGTGATGTTGGCGGAAAAGAAGGCGCATAGTATCGAAAACGTTAAGATATGAAGGCGCAATCGCGCCTTTTGTTTTTATCTTTTTAAATAATAAATTACGATTTCTTTAGTATTTTATTACTAGTAGTTTTATTAATTTTCAGGCGACGTAAGTGTGATAGGATGGATATAAATAACGGGAGACCCTATTTAGGATTTGGGCTAGGTTTACGCACCGAGCATTACCATCATGTATTAGAACAAAAACCTGATATAGACTGGTTTGAAATCATCTCCGAAAATTATATGGTCGCAGGCGGTAAGCCTAAGTACTTTTTGCACGCGATTCGAGAACATTACCCAATGGTAATGCACGGTGTTTCGTTATCCATCGGTAGTAGCGATCCACTCGATATCAACTATTTAAAATCTTTACGTAGCCTAATTGCGGAAGTACAACCCGAATGGGTTTCAGATCATCTTTGCTGGACCTCTGCCCACGGAATTAACACTCACGATTTAATGCCCTTGCCTTATACCGAAGAAGCAATTAATCATGTAGTTGAAAGAGTTCAGCAGGCACAAGAATTTTTAGGGAGGCCAATACTTCTTGAAAATGTTTCAAGTTACGTGACCTACAAACATTCTGTTATTTCTGAATGGGAATTTTTTAATGAAATAGTCGCTCGATCGGGCTGTTTGATGTTGCTCGACATTAACAATATTTATGTTAGTTCACGCAACCATAACTTTGATCCTCTGCGCTATATTGATTCAGTCGATAAAGAAAAAGTTTTTCAATTTCATTTAGCGGGGCATAGTGATTATGGTGACTATGTCATCGACACTCACGATCATCCCGTTGTTGAATCTGTATGGTCATTATATCGCTATGCAATCGAACATCTCGGCGCTGTTAGCACAATGATTGAAAGAGATGACCAAATCCCACCTTTTGAAGAGTTGGAAGCAGAATTAAATTATGCTCGCGGTATTGCTAGCGAGTTCTTACCTCAAACTAATGCGCAGTTCCAATCGAGTTGCTCTAACAAAGTTTCTAGAGCAAGTTCATGTCAGAGCTAAAAAAACTTCACCATAGCTTTATTGATTATTTATTTGATAAAGAATCTGACATTAGCGATTTTATTTGCGATAAAAACGGCGCTAATAAAAATGATCGACTTAACATTTATCGCTTTGCATTTAAAAAACGGTTAAGAGATGTCATCGATAATGATCACCCAGTACTCGGTCAATATCTCGGCGACGAACTTTTCGACCTGTTGGTAGAAAAGTATATTGTTCTACACCCATCCAGACATGTTTCACTAAGGCATTATTGTGACGACCTGCCGCAATTTTTATCAAAACAGGCACCATTTTCCGAACACCCTATTCTTGCAGAAATTGCCTTGTTTGAACGCCTGTTGATGTTTGCTTTTGATGCATCAAAAAGCGAGCGCTTGACCATTGAGAGTTTACAAATAATCACGCCCGAACATTGGCCCGCTATTAAACTTCGCTTTCATCCCAGTATGCAATTATTAAATGCAGAATGGAACTCTGTTGAAAGTTGGCAGGCCATCAAGTCAGAGCGTTCTCCAGAACCTGCAACTCAGCAGGGAGAACGTTACTGGGTAATATGGCGAAACCAGGAAAACCTGACAGAGTATCGTTCGCTTTCATTTCCTGAATGGAGCACATTGCAAAACTTTTTACGTGGTAGCTGTTTTAGCGAGGTTTGTGAACCTTTGTTAGAGTGGTACAACGAACAGCGTGCCCCCTACCAGGTTGTTGACTACTTAAGGCAGTGGTTTAACGATAAATTAATCACCAAAATAGAAGCTTAAGTGCCACAAAATTGCGGTTGAATATAGTTGCGCCAAGCTACCGATTAAATTTCACAAAGCTAAGTTATTCGCTTAAAACATCACTCAACGCTTCTTGCAACGTCTTAAAACGAAACTCAAAACCTGCATTGGTTAATCTTTGCGGAACGGCCCTTTGTCCAGTCAACAAAAGCCGAGACATCTCCCCTAAAATTAGTTTTAACAAGAAGGCCGGCGCCACTAAAAAGTTGGGGCGATTTAACTCAGCAGCCAGGGTTTGAGTAAACTCTGCGTTAGTCACCGGGTTGGGTGCGGTTAAGTTAAAAGCGCCGCTCAATTCTGGCTGTTCGACCTTATCGGCCGCAAGTAAAAACAATATTGCTTTGACCATGTCATCAATATGAACCCACGGCATGTACTGCTTACCATTGCCAATTTTTGCACCAAGCCCAAATTGAAAGGGCAATTTCAATTTGCTTAAAAACCCTCCCTGGGCCGACACCACTAGCCCGGTTCGAATTACACAAACCCGAACACCAGACTCTGTCGCTTTTAAAGCCGCCTGTTCCCAGGCTTGACATAATTGATGAGTATATTCATCGTTAGCTTCACTTTGTTCGGTGAGTATTTTGTCAGCGCCATCACCATACCAGCCAACAGCTGACCCGCTAATTAGCCCTTTGGGTCGCAGCTCACGATGAGTAAGCCAATCAACAAGTTTCTCGGTCAGTATTATCCTACTCTGCCATATTTTTTGTTTCTGTCTGTTCGACCAGCGTTTATCAGCGATAGGCTCGCCGGCCAGGTTGATAACATAATCAATTGCAACCTCATCAGCGACCTCATCGTAATGTGTAATTGCGGTCAGTCGATCTTCAAAACGGGTATTTTTCCAAATACTTTTGGCTTTGTTTTGATTTCGAGTTAAAACCCAAACCTGATTATGACTTTCCAATAGCTGTTTAATTAGCGCTTGTCCGATAAGTCCAGTTCCACCGGTAACGAGATAATTTCTCATTGCTCACTTTCCTGAATGTGTCCAACTTACATCGATAGAGATAGTAATTTAATGCGGTAAAGCGTCATATTTCATTAAATAACATAACACAAAAAAGCGCAGGTAATAACATTGCTTGAGAGAAATAGCGACCATCATTGTTAAAAATAAAAAAGGCGGGAGTTCCCGCCAAATTGACTAACAACATTCTGATATTGATTCAGCTAGAAGCTTAACCTGCAACTTTCTCTTGTTGCAGATTGCTTACATCGATATGAAGCACTTTATTTTTAAGATACGATACCATTTTTTTCGATTGGTTAATCATCGCGATGTCTAGCAACGGAGAACCATCACACTGAACTTGCGAGTAAATATTTCTTATGTGAACTCTTGCAGTGAGCAACTCCGAACGAAATTTTGCCAATTGATCGTTTTTAACACTATCACATAACGATTGGGTTAACTTGTTGAAACGATAATTGTTTGACTCTGCCGTGCGTGCACTACCAGAAAACGCAGCAAGAGCCGATAATAACAGGACAAAACTGAATACTTTAAATTGATTCTTCATGGCTATTCCCTCTTTAGGCTGATAACTATTTTGTCAACAAAATTGACTGACATGCCATTAATATATGCCTAGCCCCGAGAACTGACAAACGATAAAATTTGACTTACACTTAAGTTTTTCTTAAGCTTAAGTATGAATGAGACATATCCAGTTCCGCTAAACGGGCTTCGCTATTTTTTTTGGGCAGCTAAGCTTGAAAGTTTTAAGCTGGCCGCAGAAAAACTCAATGTGAGTGAAGCAGCCGTTAGCCAACAGATAAGAAACCTCGAGTCATTACTAGGAATTCAACTCTTCAGAAGAAAGCATCAGCGAATTGAGCTCACCGACAAAGGGCATTTGTTTTTTCCTTATATTCAAACAGCGTTTTCAAACATTCACCAAGGACTCAACCTGGTCCTCGATGATCCTGATCCAAACAGGTTGACGTTAACCACAATGCCATCGTTCGCTTCGCATTGGTTAATAAGCCACCTCTCCAGCTTCAATCAACGTCACCCAGAACTTTCTATTAATATGGATACTTCGGTTGAACAACACAACTTCGAAAATAGTCACTATGACATAGCCATCCGTTTTGGACAGGGGCATTACCCGGGACTAAAAAGCGAACTTTTGATGCATGACCCCGTTGTAATGATTTGCCATCCAAAATTGCTTAATGGCCCTGATATTACACGTGAAGATATTATGCGTTTGCCTGTGATTAGGGGGACATTTGAAGGTGTAGAAAGCGCCCTCTTCAGCTTTATGAAGTTTTTTGACTTTAAAGATGAACAACTGAGTAAAACCCTGTTATTCAAAGACGGTAGTCTGGGTATGGAAGCCGCACGAAGCGGTCAGGGAATTTCATTTCAACGAATGAGCCTGGTGGTCGAATTGGTTAAATCTGGAGAACTGGTTTACGCCAAAGATTATGCATTTAAAGACTACAGCTTTTACGCGGTTGCGCCAGAAAATCATTTTAAGCTAAAAAAAGTGAAATCTTTTCTAACCTGGCTGAAAAAAGAAATGCGTGTCACCGCAAAACAAATTGCACCTCACCTCGCGAAAATTGACAATTTACAATGACTAACTGCAGACGTAGCTTAGCCAAAATTATCTTCGCTCGGGATTAAATCACCACTATTAAATCTCATATGTTGATAAACGCAAATAAAAGAATCTTATTTTGAGATAAAAAGCACTTATCGAAAACATTAAACTCGACGCTATGAATCAATGGAAAAGCTAAAAAATAAAACCAAAAAATGCTTTAAAACTAGTAATTTGCCACTAAAGGCAGCCAAGTTTAAGATGATTTATTCCTTCTACGGAAATGCCAAAGACTATCGGTTAAACATAGACTACACTAAATTAAATAACCCTAATGTACGATGAAGCTATTCGAACCTTGTTCAGATTGATGCGTAACCTGATAACGACAATTTTTCTTATTGCCGTCAATATTTTGACTAGCACTTACGCAGCTTCGCCAGTATCTTTTTCCGAACAAGAACGCGCCTTTCTCTCTTCAATCAAGGAAATCAACCTCTGTGTCGGCCCAGACTCAATGCCACTCGACGATATCGTGCGAGGTAGTCATACTGGCATTAACGCAGAATATATGAAGATTTTCGAGAATATACTTGATACGCCGATTCGCCTGGTCATCACCAATAACTGGAATGAGTCGCTTGATTTTGTAAAACAAGGCAAATGCGACATCATCTCGCTAGCTTCCAAAACACCGCAGAGAGAATCATACCTGACCTTTACAGAAACCTACGTCAATATTCCTTTTGTAGTGGTCACAACTCAGGAAAAATTTTTCGTTTCAAAAATGTCTGATCTGGTTGATCAAGAACTCGGCGTCCGTCGAGGCTATGCGTACGTTGACCTGCTAAAAAATCGATTTCCAAAAATCAAGTTAGTAGAGTTTGAAACACTACACGACGGCCTCGATATGGTAAACCGAGGCAAGATATTTGGTTACTTAAGCGGGTTACATATTGTCGGCTATGCAATACAAACCGGCGGATATACTAATCTGAAAATCAATGGTCAATTCGACGAACTATCGACAATTCAACTAGGCATTGGCGTCAGAAAAGAAATGGCTCCACTGCGAGATATTTTTAACAAAGCAATCGCGGCAATTGATCCTGAAGACAAAAAACGCATCGATAGTTCCTGGCTGACCGTACGCTACGAAATTGTTGAAGACTACCAGCGTATCATTCAACTCGCTATTGCCGCGTCCATCATTCTTATTTTTCTTGCTTACAGACAATTCCATTTGCGCAAACATAACGTGCAGCTAGCAGAAAGAGAAAAAGAAATATGGAATCAGGCAAATTTTGACTTCCTCACCGGGTTGCCAAATCGAAGATTATTCCAGGATCGATTGGCACAAAAAATATCACGCATTTCTCGGAAAGGAGAACCATTCGCTCTGGTGTTAATCGATCTTGACGAGTTTAAGGAAGTTAATGACACACTTGGGCACGATCAAGGTGATCAACTATTAATTGAAGCATCGGAAAGAATAAAAAGTTGCTTACGACAGTCAGATACATTGGCGCGACTAGGCGGCGATGAGTTTGTTGTAATCTTGAATGACATCAATCGAGACGGCGGTGTTGAAACGGTTGCGCAAAAGATTCTTAATAGTTTAAAGGCCCCGTTTAGACTTAAGGAAAACGCATTTATTTCAGCGAGTGTCGGCATTACGCTATGTCCCAAAGACTCAAAAGATATGGTCGAAATTCTTAAGAATGCAGATCAGGCAATGTACGCGGCTAAGGCAAACGGGCGCAACAATTTTCATTACTTTACCCCTAGCATGCAGCAAGAAGCAATGGTGAGAATGTTGTTAATAAAAGAACTTAGAATTGCGATTGAAGAACAGCAATTTGAACTTTTTTTTCAGCCAATAGTAGACCTGACATCAGGTGCAATTGATAAAGCCGAAGCATTGATAAGATGGAAACATCCCACTAAAGGATATGTTTCCCCAATCGAGTTTATTCCCATTCTCGAAGAAACCAGAATGATTATTAAAGTTGGGAAGTGGGTGTTTATCGAATCGGTGAAACAAGCCAAGATCTGGCGAAAAAGATACCATCCAAACTTTCAAGTTAGCGTCAATACTTCACCGCTACAATTTCAGAGTAACAGCACCATCGATTGGCATTTGCTTACCAAAAATATGGGGCTGGCAGCACAAGCGATAGGCATCGAAATTACTGAAAGTATGTTGATGGAAGGCCATGACGATATATCAAGTCACCTACTTAAACTGCGAGACAATGGCTTTCAAGTTTCTCTGGATGATTTTGGCACAGGCTATTCCTCGCTATCTTATTTAAGGAAATTCGATATTGACTACCTTAAAATTGATAAGTCTTTCGTCAAAAACCTTTCAGATGGATCAGATGATATGGTTTTGTGTGAAGCTATTATCGTTATGGCGCACAAGCTCGGACTAAAAGTGATTGCTGAAGGCGTAGAAAATAACGTACAGCAACGCCTTTTGGCACACGCTAATTGCGACTATGGCCAAGGCTATCACTTTGCCAAGCCAATTCCTGCCGATGAATTTGAATTATTACTCGAAAAACAGGCTCAAGCGCAGGCAAAATATAATGTTGCGAGTGAACATAGCGCCTGATTAAAGTCGCTCAAATTATCGGTTAAAACCCTTCTGCCAAAATTACAATTCTGCCTGAGGCAAATTAAAAACAGGAATCGTTTAAAAGAAGCTGATATCTAAACCGCTTTCGACATTTTTTTAATTAGTTGAAACTCACTTTTGGTCACGGGCTGAACCGACAACCTACCTCGTTTAACTAGAGTCATGTCCGCTAGTTTCGGCGTATCTTTAATCACTTTAAGCGGTACAATGTTCCCAAACTTACTTTCAAAAACAACATCGACGCAAACCCAGCGAGGATTATCAGGGTCTGATTTCGGATCGAAATAGTGATTTTCCGGATCAAATTGAGCGGGATCAGGATAAGCTTCTTTGACAACTTTTGCAGTCCCTGCAACCCCAATGTTCTTGCAACTACTGTGGTAAATTAGTACTTGATCATCAAGCTTAACCTGATCTCTCAAAATATTGCGTGCCTGGTAGTTGCGAATACCATCCCAAGGCTCAGGCTTTGTAACATCCCTCAAGTCATCAATGCTAAATTCACCCGGTTCGGTTTTAAATAGCCAATAGTTCATACACTTTCCTTTTCTGTTGTTTCCCCTGTTCAGTCAAAGTATCGACAAAACAAAAGAGCAGTTGACAAAGTCGTTTCTAAACTGGGCATCAGCAGATATTAACAAGTGAGACTTCTCCGCTCAGCAATCTCTGCTAACACGTCAAAAACATTTTAAGGTAATTTCATGGATTTAGGTAAAAAACTGCTAAAACAACAGGAATATCGTGGTTGTTCATACTCAATTCAGTTTACATCAGGCTAAATAGGGACTATGACTAACAAATCTTTCTGTGAGCGCATGGTGCATCTATGAAAAAACTGACTATTTTCTTTATTAGCCTGTTAATTAGCTTTTCTTCAACTCACATTTTTGCCGAAGAAAATACGCAGCAAATAGAGTTTCAAGAAGGCGAGCTCGCACAAATGCTAGCACCAATAGCACTCTATCCTGATAGCGTACTCACGCATATTTTAATTGCGTCGACCTATCCTCTGGAAATCATTCAAGCTAATCGCTGGGCCAATAAAAACAAAGGAATGGACCCCGGAGATGCGCTCAAAAAAGTTGAAAATAAAGACTGGGATCCTAGTGTTAAGGCACTTATTCCCTTCCCTAGAATTCTCGAAAAATTAAGTGACGATCTGGAATGGACCCAAAAACTCGGAGACGCTTTTCTGCAAGATGAAAAACAAGTTCTGGAAGCAATACAAGCACTAAGATGGAAAGCAGATGAAGCTGGTAATCTCGATAAAATGGAGAAAATGGAAATTAGCAGAGAAGATGACAAAATTATCATCCAGCCGGTCGAAAAAGAGGTTGTCTACGTTCCTTATTACGATACCAGGGTTGTGTATGGTTCATGGTATTGGCACCGTTACCCACCAGTCTACTGGAATTGGCATTGGCACAACCATCATCATTATGCGCATCATGGTTTATACCGTTGGCATCCACGAGTACACATCTCATTCAATTATTTTTTTAGCGCATTCCATTGGCACAATCACCACGTGGTGGTTCTAGATCATCACCATTATCATTCGCGTCGTTACTATCATAGAAGGCATATTATTCGTCACAACAACGCGAGACGCTGGGTTCATAATCCGAGCCATCGCCGCGGTGTTGCCTATCGAACCGAGCACGTTCGACAACGCTACCACAGCAACCGACCAAGCGTCAGCCAAACCCGGGCCATTCGTCGAAACGAACAAACGATTGTATCAACCCGAAATAATGGCACCAGGAACCGCCAATCTTCAGTGAGCACATCCCGTGGTGATAGGCTAACTGCGACAAACTCATCGCGCCCAAGAGTGACACGACAAGAACAGCTCAGACGACAACTTAATACTAACCGCACCCGACAAGTTCAATCGTCTCGAAACGATACAGTTAACAGAAGAAATAGTGATAGCAGAGCGAACCGCACTAATCGCGAGACACTTTCCAATAACCGGCAGAGAGCTCATTCACAGCGCAGCAATGTGCAAAGGAGCAACGTTCAGAGAAGTAACAGCCAGCGCAGCAATGTGCAAAGGAGCAACGTTCAGAGAAGTAACAGCCAGCGCAGCAATGTACAAAGAAGTAATCGTTCAAATTCAAACCGAGATAAAAGAGCGAACAGGGTGAGTTCCCAGCGCTCACCTCAACCTGCAATTAAACATTCACAGCCAAGCCGCAATGTTTATCGGAGTCAACCGGTTGCACGTCAATCACAGGCACGTTCTCAATCGGCTTCAAAGTCTAACTATCGAGCCTCTAACAACCGTTCATCGGCGCAACCTCGACGATCAGAATCGTCCCGTCGCTCAAATTCACATCGTTCATCAAATCGTCAAGGCCGTTAACCGGAGCGCATAAACGGCCTGGATAAAAACGCCATGTGTGAACAATCTTTAGATTATCCTGTCGTGGAATTAGTTTGAATTCGGCGACAGGATAATCGAATTAGCAACTACCATTTTCACTTATCAGAGCTATACTTGGTGATAACTATTCTCTAATAAAAAACTAAAATTGGTGAAACTGAGTCATTTAATCGTATTTTTCCTATCATTTTATCTAATTAGCACTGCGATCTCCGCCAGTGAGATCCAGATAGTCGACGGAAATGACTCTCCAATTGAAGGACTAGTCATCTTTTTAACACCGATCACCTCTGCAGGCTCCGACTCTAAAATTTCCCCAGCTCAAAAATCTATTATTGAGATAGCTCAGCTCAATAAAAAGTTTAAGCCATACATTAAAGTGATAAGAAAAGGCCAAACCGTTAAGTTCATTAATAAAGATGATATCTCTCACCACATTTATTCACTTTCCAATAGCAAAAAGTTTGCGTTCAAACTCAAAGCTGAACAAATGCCGGAACTGGTTAAATTCGACAAAACTGGTGCGGTTTCTATGGGATGTAACATTCACGACTGGATGAGCGGCCACCTTTTGATCGTTGACACACCCTACTACACTTTTACTAATTCAACCGGAATAGCGCAATTTAATATTGAGAAATCGAATGAATACTGGATTAACATCTGGCACCCGCAGCTTAATAGTGACAATCATCTGCAGCGCGCCAGGGCAGTTTTTCCACTCAACCAGAGGAAAAAGATTAAACTTGATAAACCAATGCTGGAAATTCCTGATCAGGAACAAATTGACGACTTTGACTTTCTTGACGGTTACTAGGGCCTGTTCAACAGCCCTTAATCTTAATCGATTGAAAATAACAAGGATCTCTCAGTGAAAACTTTAGTTAATAAAATTTTTACTACCTTTGTCACCGTTCTACTTTTGGTTCAGATCGTTTCATTTGGATTCGCTTATCAGGCTAATAAAAGAGTCGAAGTTTTAAAGTTAACTAACCAAATCACTACTGCCGACACAGTTTTTAAAAACCTTTTTGAAAGTCGCAATTACTATTTAGAAGCATTCTCTGAAACAGCAGCCAAAGACTACGGTTTGAAACAAGTCTTTAATGAAGATACTCGAAGTTTTCTGGTCGCGCTTAATAACCATAAAAAACGTATTGACGCCGATATCGCTATCGCCGTTTCCAAACAATATCAAGTGGTCGGCCAGTTGCTTAGCATAGAAAGAAACGGTAAAAAGAAAACTTCTGTCGGAGAGGATCAGGGAAAAGAATTTCGCCATCCTGAATGGCTTGAGCTCCCTGGACAATCCTACATTTACCATCTTAACGAAGCACTTTATCAGATTAGTTTTTCGCCTCTAAAGAGCGGAGAAGTGATTGTTGGTTGGGTTGGTTTTGGGTATGCGATTGATAAATCCCTGGTTGAAGAAATCTCAATGCAAACGGGTTTACACGCAGCCATAGTGTCCAAGAAGAATACCTCTGCCAACTGGCATCTTGTAGCCTCTTCGGAACAGCAAACTGAAACTGAGAGCCTGATAAACTCGTTACTATCCAACAGTAACAATGAAGAAATGGTTATTACAAAACACACCATTGAAGACAATGGTTACCAAGTCATCGCGGTCATGTATGACTTTCGTTCTGATATACTCGGCACGGTTAAAAACCAATCGATGAACTTAATGCTGTTCGCCAGCATTAGCATATTGGCTTCAATGCTCGGTGCCTTCTTTATCGCTAAAACGATAACCAGGCCGGTTAACAAACTCATTGAACAAACTCGAGTTATCTCCAAGGGAAATTATGATCAGTCTGTGGAAATCGACGACATAAAAGAGTTGGCTCAATTAGCTTCTGAATTTAAGATGATGCAACAAGCGGTTTTGGCTCGGGAAAAAGATATTTCTCATCGAGTTTTTCATGATCCTTTAACGGATTTACCCAACCGCAACCGTCTAATGTATTTTCTCGAAATACAGTTACAAGAAAAAGAACCCAGACTAGCTCTGGCGTTATTGAATGTTCGCAGAATACGGGATGTCAATGACACACTAGGACATAATGTTGGTGACCAGGTTATCAAAGAAGTTTCGAGACGTTTAACTAAACTAAACAACGAAAATGTTTTTCACCTGGGCAGTGATGAGTTTGCGCTGGTATGGCTGGATAACAATGATGATTTCATACAGGACCAGATAAAAAGAATATTCGGTGTGTTAGATAAGCCATTTACTTATCACGATATCGCACTACACTTACAAGTCCAAATTGGCGTGGCATTTAATAACCCGGACAATGAAACTGCCATTAACTTATTACAGAAAACTGATACAGCGTTGCACAATGCGCGCAAATCTAATCACCACTACCAAATTTATGATCGCCTACTCGATTTTTATACCATTGAGAGATTACACCTGGTTAACAGCCTCAAGTCAGCCTTTACCGAAAATCAGCTAGTACTCTATTACCAGCCCAAACTTGACCTCAGAGCATCGAAAATCACATCAGTTGAAGCATTAGTGAGGTGGCTGCACCCGGTCAATGGACTCATTCCACCAGATACATTTATTCCTATTGCAGAACAAACCGGTCAAATGAATGCATTGACCAAGTGGGTTATTGAAGAAGCAGCTAATCAATATACCAAATGGCAAAAAGACGACATTAATCTTTCCATTGCTATTAATATTTCGGCCGAAGATTTGCGCAACGACGAACTTATCACCTTCTTACTAGCATTAAAGAACGCGAAAAAACTACCGGATGAGGCAATCGCTTTGGAAGTTACAGAAAATGCAGTTTTATCTGATCCTAAATTAGCTATCAAGTTGCTGGCGCGACTTCAAAAATCCGGATTTAGAATTTCAATCGACGATTACGGCACAGGTTATTCTTCACTAGAACAACTAAAAATACTTCCTGTTGATGAACTTAAAATCGATAAATCGTTCGTGCAAAATTTAATGATGGATAAAGATGATCAGACGATCGTTGACTCAACGATTAGTTTAGCCCACAACATGAATTTATCTGTGGTTGCCGAAGGCGTGGAAGACCTCGAAACTCTCGCCTGGCTTCAAGCTCGCCATTGTCAATATGCTCAAGGCTACTATGTCAGCCGACCTCTACCAGCTGAAAAGCTGACAAGCTGGTTACCAAGTTTTGAAGGACTCAAAATTAAGGAAAAATGTCATGATTGATAAGAAATCAGTTTTTCTAAAAGTCGTTTCAAAATTAACAGACGACAAAAAAACGAAATCTGATCAGCCAATCATTCATAAGTGTAGAGTGATAAAAACGATTTTAATAAAATTATTAACGAGCGCAATTTTACCTTATCTATTATTTCATGGTTTTTCCCATGCCACGGAATACAAAATAAATGGAATACTAGATCTTCGTGCGGTGTCTAACGATGGAATTAACTCCTACCTGGAGGGCGGCCACGGGAAATATCGTTTTAATGAAACCGACCAACTGTCCCTCTCTCATCTAGGTGTCGATTTTAAAATCGATTGGGAAAACAACTACTCTTTTCACGCTGTTGCTAATGGTTATTCCGATCGAACCAACGACGGTATAGGTATCAGTGAAGCCTATTTGCAATACAAAGGACTCCCCTTCGGCAGCGGCCTTCGATATCAATATCGAGTTGGTATGTTGTATCCACGAGTTTCAATGGAAAATATTGGCAGAGCCTGGTCATCACCATATAGCTTAAGCTACTCAACACTTAACGGCTGGATTGGCGAAGAGTTCAGGTATCTGGGGTTTGAAAATCGCCTGGTTCGCCTGGGTAAGCTCAATCAAAGTGCCTATGACTTTGAGTTAGGTATCGCCTTAATGACCCACAACGATCCCGCAGGCGCCATGTTAGCCTGGCACGGCTGGGTCATGACAAGTCGACAATCGCTGTGGAATGAGTCACTGATTATTCCCGACTTTCCGGCGCGAGAAAATACATTACTCAGGAATCAAGCGGCCGAGTCAGAACCTTTTTTAGAGTTAGATGACAGAATTGGTTATCACGTTACCGGCGAAGTCAAAAAGACTGGCAAAGGAAACTTGTTCTTGGGTAAATACGATAACCAGGCCGATCCCAAAGTCGTTAAAAATGGCCAATGGGGCTGGCGCACAGCTTTCGACCATATTGGTATCAAAATGAAAATTAGCAAACGTCTTCAATTTATCGGCCAATTCCTGAAAGGACACACACTCATGCAATCACCTGCAGGACAGGACTTGGTAAAAAACGATTATCAAAGTGGGTTTGTGATGCTCAGTTATAATATGGCGCCACATAGATTCACAACAAGATTAGAAGAATTTTCAATTACCGATAACGATAATATTATCGGCGATAACAATCAAGAATATGGAAAAGCCGCCACCTTCAGTTACGCCTATCGCATACAACGAGAGTGGGTGCTACATCTGGAAAATAACTGGATACAAAGCCACAGATATGCCAGACATTATCACCACCTCCCAGTTGAACTCATTGAGCGGCAATGGCAGGTTGGCGTCCGTTATTATTTCTAACTCCCCCTATTAAATAGCCGGCCAACTACTCATTACTATTCGAGTGGAGCGCGATTTTATTGCCTTCACTGTCGATAATAATCGCGCGGAAACCATGTGGACCTATTGCGTGAATGTTTTCTACGACTTCTCCACCATGATTGGTCACTTCACTGATCGCAGCTTGAATTCGTCCGTCCACATTAAAATAAATCAGCAAGTTGCCAGTTGAAGGGCTCTCTTGCGTCGGGACAAGGCATCCGCCAATTCCCTTATCGTGTTCAAAAACTCCAAATTCAAAATTATCAAACTGCTCGATCGTGATATTTTTCGCAAGAACCGCTCGATAAAATTCCGCAGCTCGTTGCAAATCTTTAACACCTAAATCAAACCACACCAACCGGTTATGTAAAGTATTCAGATCTTCATTACCAGAGTCAGACATCGCATTCCTCCCAAGATTTTGTTTTTTTCGTTTTAGATAAATGAAACTTCCGGTAAGTATTGTGTATAAAGCGAAGACGCCTTAGCTGCATCAATTTGCTCCATTTCTATCAAAGTTTCAAGTCCTTCCAGTTTCGCATCACAGGTTTGGGCACGAAGAATTTTTGACGCAGTTTCATCTGACTTTGACATATTGGTGGTAATCGTTGCGCCCAAAGAGCACACAGCAGCGCCAATACACATTAATTGCCAGACAGGAGAAGTTAAACCTAATGTTCCTGTTAACCATGCAGTAAAAGTTTTACCACCAAAGGCTGGGCCGGCAGTTAAAGCTGCGGCAACTGCACTGCAGATAATGGCGGTATTGACCAGGCGTCGATTTCTTGGTCTGGTTCGTGAAAGGTATTGCTCTATTTCAGAACGCTTATCGTTAATTCTCTTAAGCAATGCACCTGTAGAGTCGGCTTGTTCCGGCATCGTGAGATTCCCTCCTTGATAATCAATTGGCGAGTCTAAGTTCCTAAACTATTCATTCAAAAACAACACCCTATTAAAAGTTCGGGTGTCACCATAATTAGTTTAACAACTTTTTTATCCAAATCAAAAAATACTACATAAAATATATTGCTTAACCTTATCTAGCCTTAATCGATCATCAAAAACAATTTCAAATTGAGATAAAAATATCAGTCAATTTCATACTGGATAATTTTGTTTGATACTTTTTGATTCTCTAACATTCCTCCAACAATAAATAACTTGTCATCGACAGCCAGCAGACCGCGATGATCCATAGTCGCAGTGCTGAGCGGTGGTAAAGTTTGCCATCGATTGTTTTTGACGCTCCAGGCAAATACATCGTGACTTGGCTGGCTGGGAATTCCATTATAACCAATTCCATTGTAGTTATAGGGATTATCACTACCAGCAGTGAATAGTATTAATTCTTTTTGGGGATACCCGCTCGCAGCCATGCGATACTTGGCTTTACCAGGGTGCGCCGGAAGTTTACGCCAATGAATTTTAGTAAAGTTTTCAGGAGCGATTGTTCCTGAATAGGATTGCGGTGACATTTTATACTGACGTCTGCCATCGACAATTGCATCCACTTTAACGCCATCGGCGACGATCATTTGGTTTCCAATGATCCCTGCTGCATGCCCAAACACAGGATTACCAGGAAACGGCGTACCAAAAAACCATTTTTTCGTATTGGTGTCCAGAATTTGGACATCTGCAATATTTCCGACGTCGTGCCAACCGGAAACCAGGTAAATATATCGATCTTGATAAACCAGGGCAACAGTATCATCAACCGGAATCGGCATGTGCGTCAGCAGTGAAAACTGTTGCGTCTTTGGGTCAAATTGATAAACATCTGACATTGACTTTTCTTCATGGTTTTCGGCAACGGTATAACCACCAAACAAATAAATTTTATTTTTAACAGTAACAGCAATACTCGCAAGCCGCCCTTGCTTAAACGGTATAGGCTCTATTTTAAAGTTTTGTTTTGATGACAGTTCAAATCCCATTCCGACATTGGAAACCGCTTGCCAATTTTTTTGCTGCCTCAATCCATTAAACGAGAACAATTGCCAATTCCCTTTTACTTTAGCTGCCGATACAGCATTGTTAGAAATAGCAAAAGGAAGTTCTCCAACTTCTTTTGATTGCACTTGAGCACAAAGGGAGCTAATAAAAATCATCATTAAAAAACGATAAGTGTTTTTCATTTTTACTCTTTTATGTAAATTTAAAATTAATTATTTGATCAATTGTTTGCTTTCAATTCAGTCAGGAATAAACAACAATTTTTTCTCGTTTAACTCCCATTCAAACTCTGAGCCTTTGAAGTTTAAAATAGACCAGACTACGCCAAAGCCACTCAATAGGTCCAAAACGAAATCTCGATAACCACCAGTCAGACCAGAATAGCTGTAACAGAAATACACCGACCGCAACCACAAGCATTTCAAACCGCTCAAGGCTTGAAAACAATCCAAAACCAAATCCGTAAAAAATACTCGTACACACCACCGACTGTAAAATATAGTTAGTAAATGCCATTTGACCAACGGCTTCAAATTTCTTTTTCAGAATTGCGCAACAGTCTGAACGATGAAACAAATGGAATAATCCAATATAACCCAGGGCAACAGGAAGGCTAACAAGAAAATTGATTTGTCCATAAAGCATCTGAATTTTTACCGCATCTTTAAACTCGTTCTGATAAATCAAATTGGCACCATATGCGATAGCAATCAATCCAGGAACCAGACAAATAGCGCTAAGCCGCCGATAGAAGCCTGTACTGCGCTTTCCATTAATAATGCCAAGTTTATACAAAGCCATTCCTATCAGCATACAACCAGCAATTCTAATCCCCACAAACACCAAGAATGAAAGCATTGTTATCATACCTTCAACACGCTCAACTTGATTGTCGATCCAACTACCACGATACGCGGCGACTTCCTTTTCAATCATTTCTAATGAAGGAAAAAAATTTCGTTCGATTTCTCTGACTGAGTCTTCATCGATTTCAGAGCTTCCAGCTAACATCATCAAAGACACCATTAAGGTCAATACAATACCCACAACGATTAATCTTCTTGGCGAACTTTGCCACCCGCCAAACACCAACAATGCAAAAAAACCGTAGATTGTCAGAATGTCTCCATACCAGATAAAAAAACCATGGCATAAACCAAAAATTAAAAGCAAAATGCTACGGCGGTAATGATAAGCGCCAGCGGAAACACCTCTCAAAGTCGCTCTCTCAGCCATCAGCACAATACCAGCCCCAAACAGCATCGAAAATATGGTGTAAAACTTTTGTTCAATAAAGATATGGGTAAAAAACCAGGCAACCTGATTAATTCCGGAAAAATCATCATTAACAGTTGGATTAACGTAAGACGCAAAAACATTTCCGAAAACCTGAACATTCATCAGTAAAATTCCAAATACAGCAATTCCACGGATAAAATCTAATGATAAGAATCGCTCTTCTTCGGTGACAGGTGTGATTGTCGGAGAACTGACATAGCCATCAATCACATCGTTTCCTTGCTGTTCACTGCTCATAAATGTTTTTTCTTTTTGTAGAATTATTTCGAGGATACGTTATCCACCATCATACGGCAACGACCTTGATATCCACTCATATGTCTTAGGAAAAACTTGGGTTTCCTACCGAGTTATAATCGCATGTCCTGCCTTTCCATAGCGTTAGAACGCGCTAATCACCCTGCTCATAATCTGAATAACAATCCCTCAAATACCCGTTGACTAATTCCAAAACGATATTGCCACCTCTTATGTTTTTGAGATAAATTACTACCCACCTATATCTGAGAATACACTGAGAATACAGCTCTACTCAGAATATAGATAATTAGAAACAACTCCAGCAGAACTAGTTTTTCTCTTAATAAACAAAGAGATAACAAGAAACCTAGAACTGTTGATATCCAAAACTCACTAACAAAAATACTAAGGGGACTAAAGTTTTGAACTTAAAACTAAAAAAAAGAAGCGTCAGAGCGGTTAAACTGGCTTTACTAGGCAGTATCTTAGTCGGGACAGGGAGCCCAGTTTATGGCATGGAAACCGACGATGAAGAAAACCGGCATATTGTTGTGACAGGATCACGGATTAAACGAGCGGATGTTGAAGGAGCCAATCCTGTCCAGGTTATTTCGCAAGAAGATCTGAAGCTTTCAGGCATTGCAAACATCGGTGACATTATTCAAGAAATCCCGTCTGCCGCAGGCGCAGGAACCAACACCCGAGTTAATAACGGCGGTGACGGAGCAGTGCGTATGTCGTTGCGAGGCTTAAGCAGCGCACGGACGCTAGTGCTGCTCAATGGACGCAGAATCGTCGCCTCTGGTCTGGGTGTGAATGCTTCCGTCGATCTGAGTACCATTCCCGTGGCAATTGTAAAACGCGTTGAAGTTCTCAAAGATGGTGCCTCAGCAGTCTACGGATCTGATGCTATTGCCGGCGTAGTCAACATAATCACACGAACTGACTTCGATGGTTTCGAAGCCAACGTAAAAGCAGGTATTACCAGCGAAAGCGACGGAGAAACCCGTGATTATGATTTTACCTTCGGCCACTCAGGTGAAAAAGGTAATATTGTCGCCAACGCATTCTTTTCACATCAGGGAACCATATGGGAAGGTGATCGAGAATACTCGCAATACGACCTGGATATGAATCCCGACGAGCACACAGATATCCAGCGCGGAGGCTCGTCTGCTCCCCCATGGTTGCGTTTAAATGTGGATAATCCAGGTGGATGTGGCTCATTCACGCATGGTGCCGCGAATGGACCAGGGCAAAGCGATCCTACTCAATTTATTGATGAGGTCGGCTACGTTTGCTGGGACTGGAGCAGGGACACTTTCAACTACGCACCGCAAAACTATGCGCAAACGCCAAATCAGCGTTATGGTATGTTCTTGGCTGGTAACTATGAATTTAGTGATAAGTTAAACCTATTTACCGAGTTCAGTTTTTCGCACAGAAAATCAGATGTACTCCTTGCCCCTGACCCGCTCGCACCACTAATCTTCTTCAACTACGACGGTGCAACCTATTCTCAAAATAATTGGTACAACCAACAATTCGGTCCGCAAGACGCGAATGGAAACCCATTTGAAATCAGGGATTGGCGGCGACGCATGAGCGAAACTGGTGGTCGTCTATCAAGTTTTACGCTCAACACCACTCGATTTCTTGCCGGCCTCAATGGCGAATTTGACAATGAATGGGGCTACGAAGTCTCTTTTAGTCATGGAATTAATGAAGCAGTCACCCGCCGTGAAGGTTACTTCAATCTAGACAAAGTTGCTCTTGCTGTCGGCCCTTCATTTCAAGATGGCAATGGTAATATTGTCTGCGGCACACCAGATAATCCGATTACAGATTGTGTTTCACTCAATATATTCGGTACGCCCTTTTCTGACTCCGGCGTAACCCGGGAAATGCTGGACTTTGTCACCTTCAACGCCCAAGAACTCGGCAACAATAAACAGACCATAATCTCCGCGAGTATGTTTGGCGATTTGTTCGAGTTACCCGGTGGAATCGTCGGTGCTTCTTTTGGCCTCGAACACCGTGAGGAATCAGGTGCAGACTATCCAGATGCATTGGTAGCGCTTGGTGCTACCACCGGCAGCACCCGACAAACGACAGAAGGTGGTTACGAAATTGATGAGCTTTTTGCCGAGGTCCTGCTCCCGATAACAGATTCATTTGAAGTTGACCTGGCCACACGATATTCAGACTACAGTACCTTCGGCGATACAACCAACTTTAAATTAGGTTTAAAATGGAATCCTGTTGAATCACTGTTAATTCGCGGCACGGTTTCCACAGCTTTTCGAGCGCCTTCAATCGCTAATCTCTTTCAGGGAACGACTTTGACTTACCCGGAAGTCACCGATCCTTGCACGACAAATCCGACTGCAGCATGCATTGCTGATGGTGTACCCAGTAGTGGCTATGAAGCAACCGGCTCTCAGTTAACAACGCTAACCGGGGGATCACCGGATGTACTTCCGGAAGAAGCCGAAATATTTACCCTTGGAATGGTTTGGGAACCGGATTTTCTAGACGGTCTTTCAATGACCGTTGACTATTGGAATATCGATGTTCAGGACGCAATTTCGAGTGTCGGTGCACAAACAATTCTCAACCAATGTGCTAACGGCGCGTCAGGCAACCAGGCATGCTCGGCTATCGCGAGACGAGCAGATGGAACAATCAGTAGTATCAACGACCGCACAACCAATGTGGGTAGCGTGGAATCCTCCGGGACTGATCTCAATTTACGTTACACAACCGATGTTGGTTTTGCCAAGATGCGATTAAACTGGGATACAACTTTTTACGATACCTATGATAAAACGCTAGCCGACGGCACCGTGCAACAACACGCCGGCTGGCACCGGGAAAACGGCGACGGCAACTTCGCTGAGATTCGTTCAAATGTGGATGTTAATTTCGCAAAAGAAAATTGGCAGTTGAATTACACCGCTCGCTATATTTCCTCCGTTGAGGAAAATTGGACGGTCTGGTTTTCTCAAACCGTTGGCCATCGTAAGGTTGATTCAAATTTAGTTCACGACCTAAGATTCAGCTATCTGTTTGACTCGCTGGAGGCGACGTTCGGTATCGATAATGTCACCGACGAAGATCCACCTTTTGTTGCGAGCGGCTTTAATCTGAACACGGATCCGAGAACTTATAAAACCGCAGGGCGAGTTTTCTATGTCGGGCTTAAATATTCTTACTAAACAACGAAAGAAAAGATAATAACTAGAAGGCTAGAGAGGTGAGTACAATCCGGTACTCACCTGTCCCTGACAAAACTGTCCCAATGTAGTCTATTCTACCTTCTTAGTTTTTGCCCAACTCAACCGCAATACTCGTGCTCGGGAACGGTGCCCTGAGAATATCACTTTGCCCTTCGATGTCGCCGGGTTGGGCAATCGCATTGCCACTTTTGGAAATTCTGGCAGTAATTCGAACTTGCGAAAAGTTCGACAACTTAAACTCAGGACGCATCGCATTGGCATCGGAAAGTGTCACTAGTTCGGGTAGATCACGCAAATTAGTTTTTACAACGGCGAGAGGAAATTGCGGTCCGTTAACGGCTTTCGCAAAGACAAAGAGTGACTCGTTCCCCTCCAGAGTTTGTCGAATAGAATCAGGTACAATGACTTTGACTTTTAACTGAAAATTTTCAGCTAACTCCGACTCATTATTATCTTTTGCTACTTTCTCATTTGCTTCAGAAGCAACATTAGATGACAACAATCTTTGTTTAGCTGCATCAATACTTTTCTTTAGCATTTTGGCGGAAGAAGATTCGGGATCTCGGCGCTCAAGTATCGCCTGCCATGAATTGATGGCCGCTTGATAATAACCCAGCGCGAATGAATTGAATCCAAGTAATAACTTAGCCCCTTCATGTTGTGGGTTGTTTCTCACGATAACCTTTAATAATTGATTGGCTTTATTGAGATCTTCATTCTTATCAGTACTAGAATACAGTTGCGCCAGCTCTAGTTGAACATCGATATTATCAGGGTCAATTGCAAGTGCTTTTTTAATGGCCTGGTGAGCTTCTTCAGTTCGACCGACACGAGAGTTAAACATGGCGAGCGCTCGCCATGCTTTGATATCTTGAGGCGATAAGTCAACTTTAGTTCTTAATGCCAGATATAATTTTTCCAGATTCTCGCGATTATTTTCAGTTTCAATAACCTTGGTCAGGTTCGCAATAGTTTGTGGATCATTTTCAAGTTGCGAAATCAATTCAAGTTGTTTTTTCGCCCGCTCATAAGTGCCGGAAAAATAATAACTGGCAACTGAAATGGCGACAACAATTGCCAACATCACCACCCCAACAAATACTGATTTAGACGATTTTTTTGAAGCACTCGCCAGCTGGGTTGACTCGATAGAATTAGTGGTATCCAGTTGAAGCTCTTCGGTTAATTGTTGCCACTCTTCTTGCGCCAAATCACCGCTTTTGAGACGTCTTGCCAATTCCCGTGTTCTAAACTGAAACTCGTGCTTGAGTTGCTGGAGACGAATATCGAGCGAGTCCTCAACCTGGCTTAATGATTTTTTTTGTGCTGATAGTTGACTGGGTAAAAGAATCAGCGCGGCCACTACAGCAAATAAAATGGCAAACAATATCATTTCGCATTACTCCGGGCGCTAATATCGTTATCAACATTATCTTGATCAGCAACGTCTATTTTATTGCTTTCTGTTTCATTATTCTCAACTTCACTCGCATCGACTTCATTGCGCCACTGTTCCAACATTGCTTTATTGTCTTCTGGAACTTCAATGGTTTGAATCGGCGAATCTTTAGTTTGGCGAGAAGCGACAAATCTGAAAATTGCAAAGCCGCCGATTACCAGAAAAACAAAAGGACCGAACCAGATTATCCAGGTCGAAGGCTTTACTGGCGGCCGGTAAGTAATAAAATCACCATAGCGCGCTTTTAAATAATTGACAATTTCCTCATCACTTTCGCCAGCTTTAAGTTTTTCATATATGATATCTTTGATCGCTTCCGCCATTAACGCATCTGAGTCTGCCAGATTATTATTCTGACACTTTGGGCAACGCAACTCTTGCGTTAAATGGGCAAATCGTTTTTCTTTCTCAGGGTCTTCAAAATGATAAACCTGGATACTGGCAGCGACAAAAGTACTGGCGAGAAATAAGGTGACTACAACTAAAAAACGATTAAGTATGCTCACTTTGCACCTTGCTCCTGTTGTTCATTGGCTTCAGGAAACATCTTTGGTTTTAGAATGGTTTGCCAAACATCGAGATTAACGATACCGACATGCCGATAAACAATTTTATTATCGCTATTGATAACGAAAGTTTCCGGCGCGCCATAAACCCCCAGATCAACGCCTAAGCGACCGTTGTCATCGAATAAAATTAAATCATAGGGGTTGCCAAGATCATTGATAAATTTCAGACCTGCCTCTCTTTTGTCCTTGTAATTCAGCCCGTAAATTTTCACCGTTTTCGACTGGGTCAGTTGCATCAAGTAAGGGTGCTCGTGATAGCAAGCCGGGCACCAGCTTGCAAACACATTCACTAACGCCGGACCTTGAACATCCTTTTCAGATATCGTTTTATCCGGCGACAACAGAAGTGTTTTTTCAAATGCAGGAATAGGCTGCCCTATCAATTGAGAATCGAGTTTTGTCGGATCCTTTCCCAATCCGGTATAAAGAAGCACCGTCATTGCAATGAACAAAACAAAAGGCAAAATGTATATCAGCTTTTTATTGGATTCCAACATCAGACGGCCTCCAATGCAATAGAGTCTGAGCTTTTGCTGGTTTGTTTTGCTCTGGCACGATAGCGTTTATCAGTCATTGCAATTAAGCCACCTAAGCCCATCAATATTCCGCCGAGCCATAGACAACTTACATAAGGTTTCACATAAATTCGAACAGCCCAATCATTACTGTCAGGCAGTCTTTCACCTAACGCCACATAAAGATCGCGCATTAAACTTGCATCAATTCCCGCTTCAGTCATCCATTGACCGGAAGCATGATAACGCCTTTTTTCGGGCTCTAATCGCGCCACGACTTCATCATTTTTGGTCACGGTAAAATGTCCGCGTAATGCGTCGTAATTCGGACCAACGACATCAGTTAGTTTCTCAAATGTAAATTGGTATCCTTCGACCACTTCATTTTGTCCAATCCCCAATCGAATATTTTTTTCGACCGAAAAATGCGATGAGATAACAACACCAATCACAACTATAACCATTCCAATATGTGCTGTGTACATCGCGATGAAGCTTGGCGAAATTTTATGTAAATTCATTAAAGTTGAAGAGCGTTTTTTGCTGGCTCGTTTCCACCAATCACCAAGGTTAAGAATAATCACCCAGGCAATAAGAAAAACGCCGACAAATATCTGTACCAGATCGGTGGCCTGTCGCTCAAATTCAGATATCACAAAAACAAGTCCTGCGGCCAAAGATGCAATGGCAGCATATCGAGTTCTCGCAACAAGATCCTGAAAACTGTGTTGACGCCAGTTGACTATTGGCCCCAAACCAACCAGGAAAATTAACGGCGTCATCAATATGGTAAACACAAGATTAAAATAAGGTGGGCCAACAGAGATCTTCCCAAGATTTAACATTTCAGAAATAATGGGCTGCAATGTTCCAATGAGTATCATCACTGTCGCTACCACAAGAATTAAGTTATTCACCAAGAAAAGTAACTCTCGCGATAATAGATTGTACCAACTGGTTACCGATACTTTTGACGCTCTGGCAGCAAATAAAAATAACGAGGCCCCAACCACCACGCCAAGAAAAATTAAAATGTAGGTTCCTCTGACCGGATCATTCGCAAACGCATGAACCGAAGTGAGAACACCTGAACGCACCAGGAATGTACCCAGCAAACTAAAGCTAAATGCGGCAATGGCGAGTAATGTTGTCCAGGCTTTAAAAACGCCGCGCTTTTCGGTCGCAGCTAACGAGTGCAATAAAGCTGTGCCAATTAACCAAGGCATAAAAGAGGCATTTTCAACTGGGTCCCAAAACCACCATCCTCCCCAGCCTAGCTCGTAATAAGCCCACCAACTTCCAGCAGCAATTCCTAAAGTTAAAAACATCCAGGCAGCTTGAGTCCAGGGTCTAACCCATCTTGCCCAAAGCGTATCGATGCGACCTTCTAATAATGCAGCCAACGCGAATGCAAACGCGACGGAAAATCCGACATATCCCATGTATAACAATGGGGGATGAAAAACCATTCCGGGGTCTTGCAACAATGGGTTCAGATCGCTGCCGTCGATTGGATAAATAGGAATGAGTCGATCAAA
Source organism: Aliikangiella coralliicola (assembly GCF_007004725.1). GTDB lineage: Bacteria > Pseudomonadota > Gammaproteobacteria > Enterobacterales > Kangiellaceae > Aliikangiella > Aliikangiella coralliicola. Next base: position 134,493 of record NZ_ML660166.1, read on the forward strand.
CGGATTAGAAGTAAATAAAATGAAACAGATAAAACCAATCGAGACAAAACCAAGAACGGCAAGAACACGCGCCCTGGTTAGCGCCGGTAGCGCTTTACTCAACATCGCCACAGCAAATGTCCAGCTGCTTAGAATAAAAGCCCACAAGAGTAACGAACCTTCATGCCCCCCCCAGGTGGCCCCAATTCGATAAGCCACCGGCAGCGAACTATTAGAATGACTGGCGACATAAGCAACTGAAAAGTCATTGATATAAAAAGACCAGGCTAAACACGCAAAAGAAAGTGCAACGAAAATAAACTGACCTATCGCCGCAGGTTTTGCAACCAGCACCATACGCCATCGATTTGTCGCAATGCCGACTAAAGGCATAACAAATTGAACCAAAGCCAGAGCCAGTCCAAATGCGAGCGCTAAATTACCAATTTCTGGGATCATATTGTTTCTTAAACACCGTTCATTTTGATTCGGCTTTACTAAACCTGTTTTCTGTTAAACCACTCTTCCTTGCCCACAAAAACTTAAACAAGACCTGCACTTAAACCAAGTCTTGTTACCTGACTGAATTATTTTTTGACGCGTGCCTTTGCTTCTGCTTCGGCTTTCTTTATTGCCTCGGCAACTTCTGGCGACATGTAGTTTTCATCATGCTTTGCTAGCACTTCACTAGCAACAAAAGTGCCGTCTTGTTGCAACACGCCCATGGTGACAATACCCTGCCCTTCACGAAACAGATCAGGCAAAATCCCTTCGTAACTAACCCAGACATTTTCTGCATTGTCAGTGAGTTGAAATTTAACTTTTAGATTATCAGGATTTCGCTGAATACTTCCGGTTACAACTAAACCCCCAAGCCTGATTAATGGACCTTTTGGTGCTTCACCAGAAACAATCTCTAGTGGTGAATAAAACAAATTCACATTTTGATTCAATGCATACAGGGTAAGCCCGACAGCTACCCCCAAACCAACAACAATGGATATAACAAAAGTTAATCGTCGTTTTCTAAGCGGTTTCATTGCTCTACTTTAAACCCTCTTTTGGTTAGATGTCTTCAACCAGCTTTATTCGAACTGGCTGTGGTTTTACTATTTTGTTCGTTAACCGATTTTTGTTGTCGGTAGCGACGTCGCAGTTGTTTGATGATTTTATCCCGTTGAAACTTCACCATTAAAAATAAGCCAATAAAAACAACGGTACCAACGGCATAACTGGTCCAGATATAAAACCCATGACCGCCCATATGGAAAAACTCTTGCATTGTCATTGGCCAACAACCTCTTTTACCCAACTCTTGTTATGTTCGCGGCTGAGTACTTCATTTCGCATTCGATACATCATTATCGCTGTGCAAAACAACAAGACCGCGAATATCATCAGTAACAAAGCGACTAACATTGCGGGATCCATTGAAGGTTTTTCAAATTTGGAAATAGTCGCCCCCTGATGTAGCGTATTCCACCATTCTACCGAAAAATGAATAATGGGTATGTTAACTATTCCCACCATTGCGAGTACGCCTGCGGCTCTATCGCCAACCTCACGGTCTTCAAATGCTTGATGAAGTGCGATAAAACCTAAGTACAAAAATAATAAAATTAATTCGGAGGTCAATCTGGCGTCCCAAACCCACCAGGTATTCCAGATGGGTTTGCCCCATAACGCCCCTGTCGATAGCGCGAGAAATGTCATCGCAGCTCCCACCGGCGCAGCGCTCACCGCGGCCATATGGGCCAACTTAATTCGCCAGATATAACCAACTGCGGCAGCGACGGCTAAAATGACATAAAACATCATTGACGCGAATGCCGTCGGCACATGAAGATACATAATTCTAACGGTGTGCCCTTGCTGATAATCAATCGGCGAATTAAACAATCCCTGGTACAAACCAGCGCTAAAAAGCAACAACGAAATCCCCATTATCCACGGTAGCCAACGACCACTTATTTGATAAAACCACTTCGGTGAAGATAAACGGTGAAACCACTGCCAGGTCATAAACACTCCCGAGTTAAAAATTCGGCGTCAATCATCGTATTGATACCTTAATTGCGGCAACGGATGCAAAGGGAACAAGAGAAAGACTACCGACAAGAAACGCGCCCATTAAAGCAAGTTGTCCTGAATAATCCATTCCCATCGACGCCCTGGAAACAGCACCGGCACCAAAAATTAATATAGGGATATAAAGTGGTAATACTAATAAACTCAATAAAACGCCGCCCTGGCGTAACCCCACCGTTAGCCCCATCCCTACCGATCCTATCAGACTTAAAACCGGCGTACCAATGAGCAATGTCAAGATTAGCGCAATTGCGCTCTCAGACTCCATTTGCATCATCACAGCGAGCAGCGGAGACATTAATACCAATGGCAGTCCGCTTGTCAGCCAGTGGGAAATAATTTTGGCAAAAACCACTTGATAAGGCGAGCCCGATTGCAGCAGCAGCAACTCCAAGGTGCCATCAAGATAATCGTCGCGGTACATGCTTTCAAGGGAGAGCATCGCCGCTAACAAGGCCGCGACCCAAATAATACCATTACCGATACGTGCTAATAACTGGCCTTGTGGTTCTAATGCCAGCGGAAATAATGAAACAGTAATAACGAAGAAAATCAAAGGGTTAATTAAGTCTTGCCGGCACCGCCAATGTCTAAGTAATTCTCGTTTGAGAAGCTGCATCAACATGTAAATTGCTCCGCGTTACTCAACTCAAGTAATTTCGGTGGTGTCGGTAAATGAATCGACTGGTGGCTGGTTAACAGGACACACCCGCCATTTTTGGCAAAGTCATCAATTTTTCCCTCTAACCAGTGACAACCATCGACATCCAGTGATGTGAAGGGTTCGTCGAGAATCCAGCATGGGGTCTGCGCAATTAGCAATCTAGCAAGTCCGACCCGCCGAACCTGCCCGGCTGACAGATACCTGGCTTGAGTATCCAGATAAAACCCTAATTGAACTTCCTCGATCGCCGCTTCGATCTGACTTTCTGTTGCAAACTCACCGGCAATCGGATGAAATTTAAGATTTTCAAAAACCGTTAACTCCGGTTTAACAGCAGGAAGATGCCCTAAAAATAGCGGCAAACACTCTGACTCATCAATCTCGGCCCATTTGGCCTCACCTCTGGCATAAGGCAATAAGCCGCAAAGGCTCCTAAGCAGGCTGGTTTTTCCCGCCCCATTTTCACCAACAACCTGTATCACTTCGCCGCTTTTCAACTCAAAATTCAAGTCTCTAAACAGCCAGCGTTCAGATCGTCTGATACCCAGATTGGTAACAGTTAAAATTGTTCTCGGCACAAACCGCTGTGAGTCTGTTTGTTGATTATTGTTTTCATCCCCATTTTCATTTTTCATATAATTCTCAGTGAAACAGCAGCACTACTTTTATTAAATTTCAGGGACAGGATGTCAGATGTCTGAACATTAAAATCAGTTCGTTCTCAACCCATAGGCTAGTCGTGGTTATTAAAACCACACTCTCGCGGCAGAGATCCTAATCAAAGGCCGGATAAGAGTCAACGCACGTCTGTCAGAGTTGGGCAGAATCAAAAACTTTTATGTGAGAAATGTGGTTAAGTCACCATTGGGGCCGCAATTTCGTCTCTTTTAGATTTTCCGAAAAGGCACTCGACCAATGTCAAAGCGAACTCCATTGCCGTTCCCGGTGCCTGACTGGTAATAAGTTTTCCATCTATCATGACACGCTGCTTGCTGACAGTCTTAACTTGGCCGCCAAGTTCCTCTTGAAAAGCGGGATGACAAGTTGCGTTTTTTGATTGAATTAATTGCTGCCGCCCTAAAACCACCGCCGGTGCCGCGCAAATCGCCGCAATCCAACGCTGCTTTTCAAATTGCTCGTGTAATATTTCCGTCAGGCATTCTGATTGAGAAAGATGCTCCGCACCAGGAATGCCACCGGGAATAGCAATTAAGTCCCAATTTTGCCCAACACAATCTTCAATAGCACAATCAGCCACGATGCAAACGCCCCTTGAAGCAGTTATCGTTCTGGTTTGCATTACCGATGCAACACTGACTTCAACTTCAGCACGTCGTAATACGTCAACGATTGTTACTAGCTCGATTTCTTCACTACCATCAGCAATCGGAACAAGCACCTTGGCCATTGTTTTGTCCTCTTTATTAATCGGCAGATTATCAGGGTGTGTTGATAACACTATTATGCTGTAAAAAGAGCTTCACGTCAGGGGCCGATTACGAATAATAATTTTGAAAAAAACTGGAATCAAGAAGCTGGAATCTTTCACGAATAAACCTAGAACATGTCAGCAAACCCAACAGAGTTTTAGATGACTTTTCTATTAAAGATTAATTTAAATGGTAGTTTATTTCCGAACTCGGGTTAATTTATGAATCCTGTTACTATGATGAATGGTAATTAAAAATACAGGGTTCAAACCGTGTTATTCTCAACAATCGATTAACCCGCCGCCCACGCGTCATAAGGGACGATCTGAGCTATGCTAATTAAAGTAAACCAGCGATACATCAGGGAGGCCATTATGCATGTACCTAGTCCCACAGAATATCTCGATTCGCAGTCAATCAATTACGAATTAGTTCCACACGCTACGAGTTTTACCGCGCAAGAAACGGCTCAAAAAACGCATATTAAAGGCAATACATTGAGCAAAGTTGTCGTCGTTGGCGATCAGAATAAATTAGCACTGGTCGTTATCCCGGCAAACTGTATTTTACTACAACGCTCTCTGGCCAGAGTGCTACGCTCGCCAGGTTTAAATATTGTTCCTGAATATCAGTTTAGAGACCGATTTCCTGAATGCGAAATCGGCGCAATGCCGCCTTTTGGTAACTTATATGGAATGGACGTGTTTATTGCTAAAGAACTAGTTCAGCGGGATACCGTCACTTTTAATGGCGGTACTCACAATGTGCTCATCAAAATGGAAACGACGGATTTTATCAAAGTGACCAATGCTCGTGTCATTACTGTCGGATACAAAGTTGCCGGGTTAGCACAACCTATTATCTCTCGCCGCAAAGACGACTGGCACTGGGCTTAACCATGTTGTCATACTGTAATCAGGATTAAGACTCTGCTGGCCCTGAGTCTAACCTGGTTACTGTAGCTCAGTTGTGTTTGACCAATTAGCTTTAAAGCAAAAGCTAACAACCGAACTAAAGCTAACCAGGCAATAAAACCATTAGCAATTATGACCCAAAAACGACTGGTCTTTCTTGATATTGACGGTGTACTTAACAGTATGGGATGGAAAATATCCCGTTCATATTATTCTATTCCCGGATACGATCCTGATGCTTTGCAAGAATCTCCCCCTTACCTTTTAGGAGAGCTTGATCTCACTCCAATCGCGTTATTAGATGAGTTACTTGATGACACCAACGCACAGATAGTCATTTCTAGTAGCTGGCGGCAAATTCACCCCGGCATTGACTGGCTCATAGAGTTGTTTCAATTACGGGGAGCTCGGTTAATACCCGCTAGAATTATCGGCGCAACACCGGTCATTAATTCCATATCCTTGCTACATCAAAGAGGAAATGAAATTGATAGCTATATTTCCACCCACGCATTTGACGGAAAGTTTATTTGTATTGATGATTGCAGCTTTCACTACCAACCTTATCATAAGGTGGTGGAAACCAATCCGGGTATCGGATTTAGTGTCATCGACTATCAACAGGCATTGGATCTGTTAAACGGGTAAATACCAAAACTGGCTTCCAATTCTCAGGCAAAGTGAGTTAAATACTCATCAGAAGCCATAGTAATTAACCGCATAAATCGATTAATCCGAATATCTATCGACCAGACCGGTCACAGCCCAGTATTAGCAAGGGCTGGAATAATAATACCAAAGCGGTGGATTTTCTGGTATTTTGCCTTGATATCCCCATTAAAAACAGGTATATTGCCGCACCTTAAATCTTATGCCTATTTTTCAGGAGCAAAGCCTTGGCTAATATTAAATCCGCAAAGAAGCGTGCACGTCAGGCTGAAGGTCGTCGCCAGCATAATGCTAGCCGTCGTTCGATGATGCGCACATATATGAAGAAAGTTGTTGCTGCAATTGCATCTGGTGACAAAGAAGCTGCTCAAGCGGCTTACCAAAAAGCAGTGTCTGTACTTGACGTTGCAGCAGGTAAAGGCTTGATTCACGCAAATAAGGCTGCTCGTCATAAGAGCCGTTTCAACGCGCAGATTAAAGCACTGGGTTAATCCAAGAAGATTAATACCATGCCGAATAAAAAACCCATCTATATGATGGGTTTTTTATTGCCTGAAACTAAATACTTTCTAAAATCAGCTAAAACTAGAATCCAAAACTGACCTAAACCACTTTATTATACTTACTCATCTGTATCATTCGTATCGGTAGCCGAATCGGCTTCAACATCATTCTCTAACTCAGCTTCTGTCAAACCATTTTGACTTTCAATATGTTCCAAGATATCGAAGCAAAGCTGCTTGGTACCTTGTCCTTCAAGCCCGGAAATTACATAGTGAGGCGCTTTCCAGTCAAGCTCAGCTAAAATATCATTTTTTGCAGCTTCTAACTCTTCTTCATCCAACAAATCACATTTATTAAAAATCAGCCAAACTTCCTTTTCAGCAAGATTACTTCGGTATTCTTCAGAATAACGAACTAATTCTTGATGAATTGATTTGATATTTTCGAGCGGGTCTGATTCATCAAATGGTTTTAAATCAACAAGATGCAACAACAAGCGTGTCCGAGAGAGATGCTTTAGAAAGCGGATTCCGAGTCCCGCCCCATCTGCCGCTCCTTCAATAACCCCGGGAATATCCGCAATAACAAAACTTCGGTGAGGCTCCGGCGCGACCACGCCGAGATTGGGTACTAATGTGGTAAAAGGATAATCCGCAACTTTCGGTTTAGCGGCAGATACACTGCGTATAAATGTTGACTTACCGGCATTCGGTAATCCGAGCAATCCAATATCAGCGAGAACATTGAGCTCAAGTCTCAGTTCACGCATATCTCCAGGCGATCCCTGGCTGGTTTGCCGTGGCGTACGATTGACACTGCTTTTGAAGCGAGTATTGCCAAGGCCATGGAAGCCTCCCTTTGCCACCAGCAGCTTTTCACCCGCTTTATCCAGATCGCCAATCAGCTCATTAGTCTCAATATTAACGACTCTGGTGCCGACAGGAACCGGCAGAATTTTGTCGTCTCCTTTAGCGCCAGTACAGTTCTTAGCACCACCTTTAGCACCATTTTCCGCGTTATAAAATCGAACGTAACGATAATCGACTAGCGTATTTAGTTCACTATCCGCAACTAAATAAACACTGCCGCCATCACCGCCGTCACCACCGTCCGGCCCGCCTTTTGGGATATATTTTTCACGTCGAAAACTACACAGGCCGCTTCCGCCGTTACCGGCTTTTACCTTAATTGTAACTTCATCAACAAATTTCATGGTGAACCTTTTCGTCCGACGTTAAAAATTTAGAGTCTGTTTATCACAAATATAAAAAAAGCCCCGAACATTGCGGAGCTTTTTTATTGTAACCCATTTTTGCCGTAAACCTCAGTAGGCTTACACTCAATAGCAGAAGCTATTAGTTGGCAATAATGCTTACCGTACGGCGGTTACGTAAACCTTTTACTTCAAACTTAACTTCGCCATCAGCTTTAGCGAATAAAGTATGGTCACGGCCAATACCGACGTTGCTACCTGCATGGAAGTGAGTACCGCGCTGACGAACAATAATGCTACCAGCTGAAACATTTTCACCACCAAATCGCTTAACACCTAAGCGTTTACTCTCGGAATCGCGACCGTTACGAGTACTACCACCAGCTTTCTTATGAGCCATTTTATCTCTCCAGAATTAGATGAAACTTAAATTACTTGCTGATGCCAGTAATCTTAACTTCAGTAAACCATTGACGATGGCCCATCTGCTTACGATGGTGCTTACGACGTCTAAACTTAACGATCTTGATTTTCTTACCACGACCGTGCTCAACAACTTCACCAGAGACCTTAGCACCTTCGAGATACGGCGCACCAAGTGCCAATTCTGCACCTTCGCCAACCATAAGGATTTTATCGAAATCAACTGAAGCGCCTTTCTCAGCGTCAATTTTCTCAAGGCGAACTACCTGGCCTTCTGATACTCGGTGTTGTTTACCACCACTTTGAATCACCGCGTACATAGCGACATCTCTCCGTCTCTATAGTATGCTTACAGGAGCATACTGAGTTTCTAGTAAAATTAGTTTTAACTTAAAATTCTTTTCAGTCCTAAATCAAGGATTCAGGGATTCCTGTAATTAAGGGCGCGCATTTTAAGACATTCCCCTACTTGTCGCAAGCTTAAATACAAGAAATTTCTCGATTTTTAACCTCATTTGAACAAGTTGGCAAACAATCTGAGTTTTTTCTTGACCCTGCCGCGCGCAAGCCATAGCATTCGTGCCTTAAACATTATAATCCAAAGTAAGGCTATTTAGCCTGCTATCTTGTTAAAATTAAACGAAATCTGATGACTTTACGGCTAAATTCGCATGGCTGATATCAAATCCATTACAGCGCTTATAAAAGATGACTTCCAGGCAACCAATCAGGTCATCCTCGAACAATTGCAATCTGACGTTGTTCTGGTCAACCAGCTAGGCCACTATATTGTATCAGCAGGTGGCAAACGACTGCGCCCTTTATTGGTTCTAATGGTCGCCAATTGCCTGGGTTACAAGGGCAATCAACACCAAATAAGCGCTGCTATCATTGAGTTTATTCACACAGCAACACTGCTACACGATGATGTTGTCGACGAAAGTGACCGTCGCCGTGGAAGAGATACCGCCAATGCCCTATTCGGAAACGCAGCAAGCGTGCTAGTCGGTGATTTTCTTTACTCACGCTCGTTTCAGATGATGGTAGGTCTCGATAATATGCAAGTTATGGAAATTTTATCGAACACCACCAACCAAATTGCTGAAGGTGAAGTTCTTCAACTAATGAATTGTAATGACCCTGATGCTACTGAAGCTAGCTATTTTAAAGTGATTAATAATAAAACCGCTATTTTGTTTGCTGCGGCTTGTCAGCTGGGCGCTGTTATTAGCGATCGGAAAGATCTGGCTGGCGCTATGCACCGTTTTGGCTTGCACCTTGGGCTTGCTTTTCAGCTTCAGGACGATGCGCTCGATTATGTTGCTGATAGCGAAAAACTCGGCAAAAATGTTGGCGACGACCTTGCAGAAGGAAAACCCACATTGCCGCTCATTTACGCCAGAGACAATTGCCCAGACAACGCTAGCCGAACTCTGATAAAGAGCTGCATTGAAAATGGCGGCCTGGAACACCTGACAGAAATTCAAAAACTCATCAAAGAGACAGGTGCTATAGAATATACGCTTGAAAAAGCGCATCAAGAAGTTGCAATGGCTAAAAGCCAATTAGAGCAAATGCCGGAAAACGAATACCTGACAGCTTTATATGATCTAGCAGAGCTTGCTGTTAAACGAACTTCTTAGCCGCTCCAACGTCCCCCGAATTTTACCCGGAATATTTGCTATTGATGGACAAATGGTGTCGCATTCATGGTTTACGGCTGTGGTTAACGCCACTAACAAAAGCTGAATCAATATTAAAACCCAGCGGTTTTCGTGGTTGGTTAGTCGCCCATTTCAGCAAGTATCGTGGTCATGGGCAAAATGAGCAACGACATCAGACATCAAAATAGCCGATTTTATTCTGTCGTTTTATGTAAATTCTGCTCTAACATCCTGATTAGCAATAATAATGTCATCTCAACCGGCTCATTTTTGAGATATCCAGGCTTTTCAAAGTTAACCCCTTGCTGAAAAAAAGCGTGCTTTGCTGGCCTTTTACGAATTATTTAAGGCCCAGCTAAAGTCCCGTTAAAACGCAATATTTAAGTAGTTTACGTGCTTTTTATTTGCTAAAATGCCGCCCACTTTTTACCCAGAAAAAACTTTCCTTAGAGAAAGGTATTAACCCATATGGAGTCTATGGTGGAGAAAATGGCGACACAACACCTAAATTTAACTAGCGACCAGCTTATCGATATGGCGCTTGAGCGCAAAGAAGGTATTCTTGCATCAAACGGCGCGTTAAGCGTTGAAACTGGGCTTAGAACAGGACGTTCACCTAAAGACCGTTTTATCGTAAAAGAAGCTTCAACTGAAGCTGATATTGATTGGGGCAACGTAAACCGTCCTTTCGACGAAAGCAAATTCAACGCTCTTTGGGATCGCGTTGAAAACTATCTTAATGAAAAAGATGCCTACTTCACCTCTGAACTTCATGTTGGCTCAGATCCAGAGCACTACCTGGCTGTCAGCGTTCGCACTGAAACCGCTTGGCAAAACCTGTTTGGACGAAATCTTTTTGTTCGTCCGGAAAGCTATAACCCTGCTTCAAAAGAAGAATGGCAAATCCTCAATTGCGCCAATTTTAAGTGCGACCCAGAGAGAGACGGAACCAACAGTGACGGCGTTGTTATCATCAACTTCGATCAAAGAAAAGTGCTACTTGCTGGAATGCGTTACGCTGGTGAAATGAAAAAAGCCATGTTCTCTGTACAAAACTTCCTGTTGCCGGCACAAGATGTACTACCAATGCACTGTGCCGCTAATACCGACGGCAAAGGCGATGTTGCTTTGTTTTTCGGCTTATCTGGAACTGGGAAAACGACTCTTTCTGCCGATCCTTCTCGTTACTTGATTGGTGACGACGAGCACGGCTGGGGCGTTGGCACCGTATTCAATATTGAAGGCGGTTGCTACGCGAAGACCATTGACCTGTCAGAAAAAAATGAGCCGGTTATCTGGAATGCGATTCAACGTGGAACCATTATTGAAAATGTCGTGTTAAATAATGAAGGAACGCCTGATTACAGCGATGTTTCACTTAGCCAAAATGGGCGTGCAGGTTATCCTAGAGAGCACATTGAACTGAGAGTTGATGAAAATCGCGCTGGAGAACCAAACGCAGTTATTTTCTTAACTTGCGACTTAACCGGTGTATTACCACCCGTTTCAATTCTTACCAAAGAAGCAGCTGCGTATCACTTCTTAAGTGGTTATACCGCCAAAGTTGGCTCGACTGAAATTGGCTCAACTGCAGCCATTGAATCAACCTTCTCAACTTGCTTCGGCGCGCCTTTCTTCCCACGACCAGCGGGCGTTTACGCAGAATTATTAATGAAGCGTATCGAAGCTAACAATGCAAAAGTATATTTGGTTAATACTGGCTGGACTGGCGGCTCATACGCAAACGGCGGCAAACGTTTTAGCATTCCGACAACTCGCGCAGTCATTTCTGCTATTCAATCAGGCGCTTTAGCTAACGCTGAGACAATTCATCTCAACGAACTTAACCTTGACGTGCCGGTTGCTGTTGAAGGTGTTGACAGTGAATTACTTCAGCCAAAACAAACTTGGGCTGATAAAGATGCTTATGACGCAGAAGCTAAGGCTGTTGCAAAGTTATTCCAGGAAAACTTTGCAAAGTTTGATGTATCTGACGCGATAAAGTCAGCAGGACCACAAGCTTAAGTCAAAGACTAAAACTGCCAACGAAGTTTTGTTGGTAGTGAAAGACTAAAAAAGGGAGCTAAGCTCCCTTTTTTGCACTTTAATTAGTTCTAAATGACCTAACTACGGCTGGTCACTTCAACTAAATGATATCCGAACTGTGTTTTAACTGGTCCATGAACTTCGCCGACGGCTTCGTTAAAACAGACTTGATCAAACTCGGCCACCATCATACCCGGTCCAAAAGAACCTAAATCGCCACCACTTTTTCCTGATGGGCAAGTTGAATGTTCTTTGGCTAATTCAGCAAAATCTGCGCCTTCTGCAATTTGCGCTTTCAAAGCGTTACATTTATCTTCACTTGACACTAAAATATGTCGTGCAGTTGCGGTTGTCATTGGTTGCTCCTGTAAAAGACTATCGAATTATTTGGCAGCAAGTATAGACGGCGATAGTGATTTTATGAAGAAAAAAATTCTAAATATTTTGCTATCGCTACACTGATATCAGATAATTAACATCAACTCCAAATAGCGCTGAACCAACATAAAATGACATTAATTTGAGCCCTCACATCGAGCTCAGATTAAATTCTCAATCTACCGTGAACTAAAGATTATGACAAAAGATTTAATCATCGCCTGCCCAACCTGTAAAAAAAGCCAGAGATGGAAAGATTGCTCTGATTATCGCCCGTTCTGTTCAAAGCGGTGCCAACTAATCGATTTGGGTGAGTGGGCAAATGAAAATCATGCGATCGCAGGAGAGCCGGTAATGCAGTTCCCTGATGAAGACAAATAAGTTCAACCATCGGGCGATATTTCTAACTGGGTAATATCTGAATTTCGAGCAAATTCTTCAATACTGATCGCTTGAACATGAAAACAAAAACACAAACTTAAAAAAAGAAAAAAACTTTGTACACCATAATATCTCTAAAATACTTCAACACTAGTTGGAAAGTGCTAATTTATTATTTCCAATTGTTCAATCATTAGTTGTACCGTCTGATTACCTCGAAATTCATTAATATCAAGCCGATAAACTAAACGTACTTTGTCACCCGATTGTGCTCGATACTCTTGTGGGCATCTGAAAAAAATACCATCAACTTCCACACTGCCTTTTGCTACTACAAGCTTTAAGTGATCTTCCCCAACAATGCGACTGCTCACAACAACAAACTCATCATCAAAAAGCGGTTCAGGAAAACCTTGTCCCCAAGGGCCTGCAACGCGTAACTCTCGGGCAAAGCTCAAACAAAGTTCATCACCCTCTAGCCCAGAGTCAGTAATAATTTCATCTTTTATTAGCTCGCCCGCAAGGTGTTGTTCGACGGCGTCATGAAATAATGCCGCAAACTGTTGAAAATCGCCTTCTTTAATCGATAATCCCGCGGCCATTGCATGGCCACCAAATTTCTCGATTAGACTCGGGTGTTGGCTATCTAATAATGCCAATACGTCTCGAATATGAACGCCCTTCACTGATCTGGCAGAGCCTTTGATAACTGGTTGCTCTGGTATTTCCGTTTTTGGTATTTCCGTTTTTGGCATGTCAGGTTTTAGTATTTTAGACCCAGAACTATCAAGTTCAGATTCATCAAGTTCAGAATGACTGTCCTTCGCAAACACAATAACCGGCCGATTGATTTTGTCCTTCACACGAGAAGCCAAAATACCAATCACTCCTTGATGCCATTGTGGATCAAACAGACACATTGCCGTCGGTCTTTTCTCAATTTCATCTTTAACAATATTTTGTTTAAGAAATTCATTAATATCGAGGTTCGCCTGAGATAGCATTTCTTGCTCAATATTTTTTCTGGAACGATTAAAATGATCGAGTCGATTGGCAATAGAGAGCGCTTGTTCATGACTCTCAGCAAGCAAACAATCTATTCCAACACTCATATCATCCAATCTGCCCGCGGCGTTAATTCTGGGCCCGATGGCAAACCCAAGATCCGATGCCTGACATTTTGTTTCATCCCGATTAGCGACTTTTAAAATCGCTTTTATCCCTGGGCATGCTAAACCACTGCGAATTCTCTTCAGGCCTTGTTCAACCAAAATGCGATTATTTTTATCCAACACAACGACATCTGCCACAGTACCCAAAGCAACAATATCCAATAACTCAGCTAAATTCGGTTCATCGATATTCTGCTTGGCAAACCATCCATTAGTTCTCATGTACGCTCTTAGCGACAGCATTAAATAGAAAGCAACACCAACACCGGCAAGGTGCTTACTTGAAAATTCACAGTCGGGTTGATTTGGATTCACAATGGCCAATGCCTCAGGAAGTCTCTCCGCCGCCAAGTGGTGATCGGTAATTATCACTGGAATATTTAGCAAGTTAGCTTTTTCGACGCCTTCGATATTCGCAATGCCGTTATCAACAGTAATTATCAGATCCGGCTCTAATGTCGCGGCATACTCAACCAGCTTTACCGACAAACCATAGCCAAACTTAAACCGGTCGGGGACCAGAAAGTCGACTTTTTTCGCGCCCATTGCGCGCAAACTTCTCAACATAATCGCGGTACTGGTCGCGCCATCGGCGTCGAAATCACCGACAATCAATATTTTATCCTGACGCTCTATCGCTTTAAAAATTTCCTGCGTGGCAAACTGAATATTTTTTAAACCGGATGGAGGTAATAGCTGCCCGAGCCCGTATTCCAGATCGCTAAGAGAATTAACGCCTCGTGATGCATAGATTTGTTGTATTTTTGAAGGAAACTTTTCAAGACCAACCGGCACAACATTTTTTTCCCGGCGGTGAATTTTTCGAATGATCATTGGCACATTTATTATTCAGAAAGTTTAACTTTTGAATCGATTAACAGGCACTCTTTTTAGCATGACTAACGCTATAGCCGCAATAACCGACTCAACCAGTTTTTCCTTTTATTAAAGCTGAAAATACTGTCCTGACAAATAATCCTCGCACTCTCCAGCGACTTAACCGCAAGAGAATCAAGCCAATATTTGAGCAACGCAGGATAGCTCTCTCGCTCACTATCAAACGCAATAATAACATTATTTTCAGCGGCAAGGTCTGCTAATTCCCCGGTTGTTTTGTGAGTTAGAAAAGTATTCATGCAAAAAGATTCAATCACCTCATTATCAGTGACAACTGTCACATCCTTATTGTTGATAAAGGGAATTTCCTGCATATCTGCAAGGTTAACCGGGTCGTGAAAGTGAATATTCATCATGGTCTCAGGAGAAGCTTCCGGCAGCTCCTTGTAATCTACCATTTGCTTAATCAACATCTGAATTTCATTATTCAAGCGCTGCCAATACTGGGCATCTTTGCCGCCATAAGCATAATTAAACAAATCTTTACCGATCAAATCTTTAACTGGCTCAGATATCAGTTCCAGCATTCTATCGGTGGTATATAACCAGTGATTTTTACCGACCAGATAGAGCCTTTCCCCCTCCTCCATAAGCTGCTCATTAATTCGTGAGACAATTCGAATGGCATCGTTCGCACTGAGTTGCAATTGGCTTTGGCCTATCATATAAGCCCCCCGGTGAGTAAGTTGCACCATGACGGGTTCACAGCAACAAGCCGTTTGTACTGCTCGTTCAATATTAAATTGTGCAAGTAATAATTGAGTCCAGGGTAAATCGTTTTTTTGATACCCAACTGTCTGGCAAAAATAAGCTTGCCAATCCTGAGCAAGCGGCTGCATAGAAATAGTCTGTTGTTCTTCCTCAATTATTCCAAGGTCTTCGATTTGATAGGTCGCGAAATCAGGTAAAAATAAATTCAAGGATGTCATCATCACTATCGCCGAAAGCTTTGCGCTACAGATAAATTATTCATTAATAAAATGTCGCCTGGTATTAAATACACTATCTAAAAACCGATTTTCTCCAACCTGCATCAATCGCTTCAACAGAAAATCAAATAGCCACACATTGTGCTCTCTGACCTGATTTAAAAACATCACTTGAGATTCATCTAACAATTGATGGGATGCTAAATTTGTCGCAGAAATAATTGGCATCACACCAGGAAGTGGATAGTCTGATGCGTACAACAATCTCTCATGCCAATGTTGATTGGTTATCAGTTGCTTGATTTCATTAACGTCTCGATTGAACAAATTAATTGCCGAAATATCTGCCAACAAATTATTTTCATATTGCGGATAGTCCATCAAACGAGCAAAAAGATCAAAGTTAGATACTAGCGAACGTCCTTGAGACTCAATATCTTCGCTCTGCCCTAGTGAAGCACAATGGGCAACGATGACTTTAACGCCTTGTTCTAACGGCCGTCTTAACAATAGCGGGTTCGATAACCTTTGCAACTCGTCACTATGGACAGCTTGCTCTTCACCTGCATGAGTTAACAGAGGTAGTCCTAACTCAATGAGCTTAGAATAATAACGCTCACAGCGGGATAGCGACGGATCGATGTTCATCGCGGGAGGTAACCATTTAATCGCTTTAGCACCGTGTTGCGCGCACCATTCGAGCTGCTCCAAAGCATCTTCTCGATACGGATGCACCGAACCTATCCACTCAAATCCATCATTAAACGAACCCATTCTTGCGGCGTATTCGTTGGGCACATAAAAAGTTGATTGGGCTTTTCTGGCGTTGCCTTTGTCGTCGTGATAGTAATCGAAAGCCAGCAGCATAAACTTGACACCTTCCGGTGCCGTTTTTATCACTTTAGCGACGTTTTGGATATACTGGCGGTCAGCCAACTCAGCGTCATCAATGCAAGCGGCATCAAGATAGAAACCATATTGAACCCGCTGCTTCGGCGTTTTCCAACTCGTCATATTTGGGCTTAACCAGATATTACTTTTCTTACCATCAACGGCGAGGTTTGCACCGGTTCCAACCAGATGAAAATGACAGTCCCACAACTGTCCCATATTCAGGCCTTTAAGTGCTTGGCCCATGAGTTCATGTTGTTGCAAATTCTCCGGCAGCGTTTCAATTTTGCAAGCGTTGAAAACAGGGCCGTCAAAAAAATGATGCCAGGTTAATGCCCCGCCTAAGGAAACCGCCCCGCCTGTTAATAGACAGTTTTTAATAAATTTACGTCGCTTCACCCAATGAGTCCTTTTTATTTTCGATTTTAGATTTCAGGGTATGTTTATCCTTTTTTATAAAGAAGTGCTAAATGAGTTTTACATGGATACTCAGCTCAGATACTAAACAAAAATTAGCTGAATTGTCACCAAGTTTATCAATCCCTCAGCTTTCATCTCAATCAGTGTTTATCGCAGGCATTGTTAAACTTTGTTTTCGGCGTTACTGGCTTAGCAAACTAGTACTGCGCCATCGAGTAGTGGCTTACCAAAATCAAGGGGAATATTAGACCTGGAATCGAGCCTTTAATCGAATTCTGATTAATTAGCTCAGCTCCCACCAGCTAAGCTTTTTTACGCCATAGTTTGACACTTAACGGCCAGGTAATCTGACGAGAACTTTCTGCTGCGCCCCAAACTTCACAAAGCTCATTAACAATCAAATTAACAGGGTTATATTTTTTTTCTCGTTCATAGGCCTTGACCGCAGACCAGGTATTTAAATAACCGATTAATTGAGTAAGATTCCAATTTTCTCGCATTGCAAAACTCGGTGGGGAAACTTCTTCGAAGGGAAAGGTGATATTTTTATAGCCAGACTCAACCATTTTTCGTTCAGGCGGCCAAAACTCATCAAGAATATCGGAATACAAGTCGTTAACTAATTCATCGATATCTTGATTAATTGATAATAAATTATAAGTCCAAACCGCTAATACTCCATCATATTTAAGGACACGATCAACTTCAGTGATAAATGCGTCAAGATCAAACCAGTGAAGTGCCTGAGCAACAGTAATTAAATCAACTGACTGATTGTCATTGGAAGAGTTTTCTGCCAACGCAACTTCATAATGAATACCTTTTCGAATAACAGCATTGTTTATTTGCGTTTCGCTCGCGTCAGTTGCCAAGACGTTAGAAAAATAATCAATCAACTTTGTTGCCGACTGCCCGGAGCCCGTAGCACAATCCCAGGCACGATTTCTTTCATTTGAAATAGACGATAGATATTCGAATAAATCATCGGGATAACCCGGTCTAAACTCGCTGTAACCTTTAGAGTCAGATGAAAAATAGTTTTTGAAAGTTACCTTTTCATTCACCGGGCCTGTCCACTCCAAAGTTTTCATCAACCTTGACCTTACTCGCCATTAGCACAATCTGAGTACGGTTATTAACACCTAGTTTGCGCATAATTGCCGTAACGTGGGCTTTCACCGTTGCCTCAGTAACTTTCTGTTCATAAGCAATCTGTTTATTCAGCAAACCGTCCGCGAGTAAATTGAAAACTTCTAATTGTTTCGGAGTAAATTCGGCAATTTTTTGAATAAGCTCTTCTTGTTCAGGTTCAACAATTAACTCACTTGTATCGATATTCGCAGGAAAATAAATTTCCCCGTCTAGCACTAACTCAATCGCGCGCGCCATTTCGGGAATTGACGCTGACTTAGGAATAAAACCCAATGCGCCATAGTGCTGAGCCTGCCGAGCAACATTTAATTCTTCGTTGGCAGAAATCATCACGACAGGTAACTGGGGATAATTTTTAACTACGTGAGAAAGCCCGACAAAGCCGTTAGCGTCGGGCATGTGCAAATCCATTAACAACAAATCGGCGTCAGCGTTACCGTTTAAAACGATTTCTAGCTCAGCAACATTCGCCACTTCAAAAAATTGCGCGTCAGGCATCGTTGATTTCAGCGCCTGTGCCAAAGCGCTACGAAATAACGGATGATCGTCCGCGATAATAATTTTTTGTATTGATCGGTTGTTAACAGACAATTGGCTAATAGTTATTCCTGACTTTTTCGGTTGTTTATCAAATCATCTACAACGGCTGGTTCGGCCAATGTAGAAATATCGCCCAGATTGCTAAATTCGTTTTCGGCAATTTTACGCAAAATTCGTCGCATAATTTTACCAGAGCGAGTTTTCGGTAACCCCGGCGCAAACTGGATAATATCCGGCGTTGCAATTGGGCCTATTTCTTTTCTCACCCATTGTACAAGTTCTTTTTCGAGTGCTTCAGAGCTCTCGACGCCAGCGTTCAAAGTAACGAAAGTATAAATCCCTTGACCCTTAATGTCATGAGGATATCCAACAACAGCCGCCTCCGCGACCAGGTGGTGGGCAACTAATGCACTTTCAATTTCGGCGGTTCCCATTCGATGACCAGAGATATTCAATACATCATCAACCCGGCCAGTAATCCAATAATAATTATCCTCGTCTCGCCGCGCGCCGTCACCGGTAAAATAACTGCCTTCAAAAGTGCTAAAATAGGTGTCGATAAATCGTTGATGATCTCCGTACACAGTTCTCATCTGACCCGGCCAACTATCTCTCATAATCAAGTTACCGTCCACAGCGCCTTCTAATTCGTTACCTTCACCGTCAACCAGCGCTGGTTGAATACCAAAGAGTGGTCGAGAGGCAGAGCCTGGTTTTAGTGGCGTCGCGCCCGGCAACGGAGAAATTAGAATTCCGCCAGTTTCAGTTTGCCACCAGGTATCTACAATTGGGCAGCGCTGCTCACCGACAACATCATAATACCATTGCCAGGCTTCCGGGTTAATTGGCTCTCCAACACTTCCTAGCAATGTGAGTGACTGGCGAGAGGTCGACTTAACCAGTTCATTTCCTTCTCGCATTAACGCTCTGATAGCTGTCGGCGCAGTGTAGCAGGTATTCACTTTGTGTTTATCACAAACCTGCCAAAAGCGGCTACTATCAGGGTAGTTAGGAACACCTTCAAACATCAAAGTGGTGGCACCATTAGCTAATGGTCCATAAACAATATAACTATGCCCGGTGATCCAGCCGACATCGGCGGTGCACCAATAAATGTCGCCAGGATGGTAATCGAAAACGTATTGGTGAGTTAAGGAAGCATAAACCAGGTAACCGCCGCTGGTATGAAGCACGCCCTTCGGCTGACCGGTCGAACCGGAGGTGTAAAGAATAAATAAGGGATCTTCGGCGTTCATTTCTTCTGCCGGGCAGTCAGCAGAAACATCTTTAGCCAACTCGTGATACCAGTAATCCTGAGTTGAATTCCAATCAACTTCGTCGCCACTATTGCGGATCACAAGTACCGATTCAAGGTAGTCTTTAACGCCTTCTTTCTCAGATGCTGCATCGACATTTTGTTTTAACGGAATTTTCTTGCCACCACGTAAACTGTAGTCAGCAGTGATCACCAATTTACTTTCACAATCAGTAATCCGCCCCGCCAACGCATCCGCACTAAACCCGCCAAAAACCACTGAGTGAACCGCGCCAATGCGCGCGCATGCCAGCATCGCATAAGCGGCTTCAGGGATCATCGGCATATAAAGGGTCACTCTGTCACCTTTTTCAACGCCTAGTTTTTTAAGTACATTGGAAAAGCGGCAAACTTCATCATAAAGTTCTTGGTAGGTGATGTTTTTTGAAATCGATGGATCATCCCCTTCCCAGATAATCGCGGTCTGGTCAGCCTTGTCCGCCAAATGACGATCGATACAATTTGCCGCAACATTGAGTGTGCCGTCGTAATACCATTTAATATGGAGATCGTCACGAGCATAAGAAACATCCTTTACTTGTGTGAAGGGTTTAATCCAATCAACTCTTTTACCCTGCTCTGCCCAAAAGGCCTCATTATCGTTAATTGAGCGTTGATACATTTCAAAATATTGAGATTCATTGAGATAAGCCTTCTCGCTAAACTCGGCGTTGACAGGATAGGTTTGTGACATTGTTTGGTCCCATGTTAATTCAATTTTGGTTATTCCATCGATTCTATGAAATAGCGTTGCCGTTGGCCACGCTATTTGCGTTAGACTTTAGTCTAATAGAATTTTTTGTTTGGTTTTTGGCGCCATAATTAACCTTAACTTGAGATATTTAACCCGAAGTTTGAATAAGGTTAATTACCGGTCAGGAAGATTAAGATGCGCTTTAAATTGGCAGAGGATATAATCTAAAACATTGAGAAATAAAGATGATAAGCGCTTATGTTGCTGCAAAAAGAATCTGATGGCAGTGCCACGACAATCAAGAGTTATCAACCCGGCGAAATTAATATCTCCGGCAATATCTATTCTCAGCCGGTTCTTATCACAACAAACTCAGTCACTGAGTATGATAAAGCAAACTCATTTACTGACCTTGATTTCGAAGATATCGCCTCTCTTTTACCTGACGGTACTGAAATTTTATTAGTGGGTTGCGGCGAAAAACACCAATTAGTGCCAGCAAAAGAAATAGAAAAAATGAATAAGCGCGGTGTTGCAATTGAAGTGATGGCGACGCGACAAGCGTGTCACACCTTTCAAGTTTTAAATTATGAAAGGCGTAATGTTGTCGCGCTTTTGATTCCCTAAGGTCTTACTAGCTTTAACGTCCTGACTGTCCAGTATTTTTTGAACTATCAGGCGAATCGGCTAATTTCTCAGACAAAACGTTGATTAACTGCGCTGCCGGCAAATATCCACCAACAATTTCTCCAGTTGATAAGATAATAGCAGGCGTGCCGGATAAGCTTAATGAACGAGTCATTTTAAATTGATCAGCAATCGGGTTTTTACATGACTTTTGCCCAAACTTTCTTTTTAACTTAGCATCATCCATAGCAGCCGTTTTATCATCAGCACACCAGACAGATACAAGTTTACGATACGCGTCAGAGCCAATACCTGCCCGTGGATAGGCCATATATCTGACGGTTACCCCACCGGAATTTAACTGTGGAATCTCACGGTGAAGCTTTCGGCAATAAGCACAATCAACATCGGTGAATACAGTAACCACGTACTTTTCTTCTTCAGCCTTGAACACAACCATGTCAGATTCACTAACCTGAGCGATTGCTTCAGCCCGAGCAGGTGCTCTCTTTTTATCCATGGCCATAATCGCAACTTGACTATGATTGATGGGACGCTCTTTGGCCAGCTCTAACAAATTACCGGTAAAAAGGAATCTTCCGTCAGCAGTTACATAAAGTAATTCATCGCCATAGAAAGCTTGGTAAAATCCTTCTAACGGGCTTGGTTCAACGGCAATAATTTCAATCCCTGGTAATTTCTTTTCGAGGGAGATTTTTATCTCCTCTAAAATTTTGCCATCTGCGGAAGTGGGTGTCGCAGTTAAAGAGGCCGGGCGACTCTCAGTTTGCGCTGACTTAATCGAGCCAGGTTCCTGTGATACTTGGGTATCCAGCGCTTCTCTTGACGAAACACCATAGCCTAAGATTAAGGCTGAAAATATAACAACACCTGAAACGGTGAGCTTTTGTTTAATTGACATAAAGTATTCTTCCGCAAAAACAACAGGCCGTATGACCCGTCCATTAGTAGTTATGACCACACTAACATTGCTAAGTTTAGTTAGATAGATTAACGCAATATTTAACCGTTATATCGTATTAACCTCACAAAAAACGGTTATCCGCCCCTATTATCGGCAAATTTTCGGAAAACACTATAGCAATTTTGTGACTGCCACGACAAGCGGTTTTAATAGCCAGATAAGCCCTTAATTTTAAAGAAAAAACAATAACTCAAATTAAGATAATTAATCCCTGAGATTTAACCGCGAGGGTGATGTTGTCCGTGAATAGTTTTAAGGCGCTCTTTGGCAATATGGGTATAGATTTGCGTAGTGGACAAATCGCTATGCCCCAATAACAGCTGAAGCGTTCGTAGATCGGCACCGTGAGCTAATAAATGGGTCGCAAAAGCGTGTCTGAGAGTATGAGGTGATAAATGCTTAGTAATACCGGCCTGTTGTGCATGATGCTTAATTCTGTACCAGAATGTCTGACGAGTCATTTTTTGACCCCGTTTAGAAAGAAAAAGTGAGTCACAAACTTTGCTGCCCAATAACAGGCTTCTTGATTTCTTTAAGTAATTTTCAATCGCGGCCATTGCGGCTTCGCCAAATGGAACCAGTCTTTCCTTGCTGCCTTTACCAACAACTCTCAAAACGCCCTGAACTAACGATAGCTGCGAAAACTCCAGATTGATTAATTCTGAAACCCTTAGCCCACTTGCGTACATTAATTCGAGCATTGCCAAGTCTCGAATGCCCAGCTCATCCTCTTGATCCGGTGCAGCCAACAACTTTTCAACGTCGCTTTCTGATAATGTGTGAGGTAATGGTTTGCCTAATTTAGGGGCTGCAATTTTCGCAGTGGGATCTGTCGTCATCAGATTTTGTTCAAGTAAATAACCATAAAATCGCCTCAAACAAGATAGTAGTCTAGCGGTTGACCGGGAAGAGTATTTCTTATCATAACGAAAGGAAAAATAGTCTTGCAGCGCTTCCCCATTAACTTCCAACAAATTCAGGTTTTGTTCTTTTAACCACCGGGCAAATAGAGTCAGATCAGTTCTGTAACTGTCCAGTGTATGTTGGCTCAGCCCGTCATGCATCCAAAGAGAATCAGCGAACGAGGCAATTTGTTCTTGATCTTGTACAGAAATATCGTTCGGAGATTGGCTCAAGCGTCGTTTAATCCTGATTCTTGTTTTGCTTAATTGTAATGCCTTCGTGAGCTAAGAGAGAACGCTTAATCGCAGTAAGGCGTCCACCAGTTTCGCCAGCGAAACCACCCAGGCCAGCTTGAGAAACAATTCGATGGCAAGGCACAACAATTGGAATAGGGTTTCTGCGGCATGCATTGCCTACAGCTCTCGCGCTAGTGTCCAGTTGAGCCGCTAGTTCTCCGTAGGTTTTAACTTCGCCCATGGGAATATTCCTCAACGCAGCCCAAACACGCTTTTGAAACTCAGTGCCCTGACCTTGAACAGGCAAGTCAAACTGATTCTTTGCCGACTGAAAATAAGCATCCAATTGCGAATGAGCTAATCGACCGGCTTTAGTCTGAGGCTGACAGAGTTTTGCCTGGCTATCAAGTTGGATTTTAACCAGTCGATCAGACTCAATAAAAAGCTGTAATTTTCCAACTGGCGTATTAATTACTGGAGATTCGTTCATTGATTCGTTTCTAAGTAACGGGCCGAATAATCGTACCAGTTGTTTTTAGTGAATACTAGAACTGACATTATTCAAGAGCCAGATGAAAAAAAACCATCAGCTCTTAACTGTCAAATTTGGAATTAGAAGATTTATCGTTGGTGCTCCGGCCCTATGCGGAGCACTTTTACTAGAAACCGTATCGAATACTATAAAGTTTGCAATAATAACCTGAGGAGCCAGCCCACTTCTGATCCGTGTGCCCGTCTAATATTATACGAGTCTTGGCATGATAAGCAGAAAGTAACATCGAAAGCATCCCATCAAAATTTGGGTCTGCTTTATTGAAGAAATAACCATCTTTACAAGTAGTTCCATTAGTTTCTAACACGACCTGGACGTCACCACCACCATAATCCGCGTATGTAATTACCCTTTTAATCTTACTCATCGGAGAAGGTTCTGAAGCTGCGATAGCTGTCATGGGAAGCATCATTAAGATGTAGATTAATTTTTTCATTAATAGTTCCATCAATAATTGTTTTGAAATACGAATATTAGTCGTCGATTATAAATCGATAAGAATAGGGCTACCAACACGATATTCCTGATTATTTCGATGTGAACAAGGCAAACTTGAAGAGAAATAATAAAATGCCTGTAATTGGCAAGCGACACACCTTAGACAAACTCATCGTTACCCACAAACAAAAAAAAACCATTTCTGATTAGTGATGGCTTTTTTCATGTCGACTTTCGATGCTTGCTGATTCACCGAAGACATTGAAGCCGATTGGTAATTTGAAATAATCAAGAAAGATTAGAGGCCGATAACGACATCTAAGTCGCTCTATGAGCAGGGATTTCCTCTAGACACAGTCGCAGAACGCTCAATCCATCTACCAGTAATAATCATTTTATCACCAACAATTCGAGAAGTTTGAACAAACTCATCCCAGCGATAAGTAGTAGAAGTTGTCCCACCGTTTGGTGTACAATGCGCACTAAACGGCCCACCGGACAGACCTGTTTGATCAACCAATTCATAACCTAAATCCTTAGCTAGTTCTTCCCAATCTTTTTCAATACAGTTGTTTTCAAATGTATAAGAGCCATTTCGAAGCTTAAAGTTTCCTCCAGAATCTCGGCTCACAAACTGGTCCATTCCTGGTCCCTGACCGTAATCATGGTTATCATTACGATTAAGGCCATTTCCAAGAGTACTCGCATTCAGATTGAGAGTCGGATAAAAAGTGTTATCTGTGTTTCTTCTAATATCGAAAACCAGTTGACCCCTATTTGTATACCTGAGACGTAAGTGCCCTGCCCCGTCTCGAATTGACAGAGTACCGCCGACACTACCATTCACCGAAACACCATCTTTACCAATCGAGCCGCCAAGTGAAAGATTTATACTTTGCAATTTGATTTCAACATCTGGGCTATAGTTTTTAAGTTCCAGGCGCATTGCTGCATTAGTGTCTAATCGCGTATTTCCAGTAAAATAATCAAATGGAGAAGAGTTTGGGTCGCTCTCGGAACAACCACCAGCTTCATCGTCACCTTTCATTGCATCCAAAGGCGTTATTTTAGTGTGCGACTTGCCAACAGCCTGCATAAATCGATAATCCATCGCCGACTGTGCATCCGCGATCATTTTATGGTACGCAACACGATACTCGTGCATTGCTTTGAATATGTTTTTTCCCTTAGTAGGCGCGGAATCATATGCTTTAACTAACACCGCACCGCCATTCACGATACGAGCGACATAAGAATAACCATACTCTGACCCGGTATTGGTAAAAATGTGGAGTGTTTTAAATATTTTGGGGGCCGGTTTTCCGCGACGAGGGTTAGTTGGCTGTGGTGAAGAATAGTAAAATTCTTCCATACCTCTCAACGCGGTGTGTCTTGCTTCTGCTTCCGAGCAATTAATACAAGCATCTACAATATCGGCTGCAAACAATGATGATGAAACCGAAAGTAGTAAAATAGACAATAAGTACTTCATTAATTCTTCCCTAGTAACTTTATTTAATCTTAATTAGTTATTTTGTTCGATGTGTCGTTCAGGCAGAAAGCCTAATCGTAGACTTCAGCTCTAATCAATATAAAATTTTCACATAATGGAGTAAAAAAGAACCGCAACTCTACCTGCCCCCGAAAATACATTCGAACAGAGGAGATAATATAGGAAATGAACAGTCTTGGTAGATAGGAAAATACGTAAATTTGTGTGAGACATTGTCCATTATTCCGGCTTTAACTATCGTTAATTCGTAGTCGCATTCTTCATATCTACTTGTAACACACGGTATTTTGCCGAAGCGAGGCTGGGCAAATCATCGCGGTAACGAATACCAGTCTTGTTTCCAGGCTCAGTCGAAGCAGTTGACCAGACCCGCTACAAAGAGAGAGCAGGTAACCATCCATCGGTGACACCTGCAAGGTAAAGCTACGTATATTCCGAAAAGAATACATCATGATTTATTCAATTTGGCAGGGAAAATGCCATGTTCCATTAAAGATGGTGAAGTAAGACTTAGTGAACAGACTCATCAAACCCAAATAGCCAGTCATACGACTTGGCTCATTCTTCAAATGATAATCGCTTCAGAGAGCATCCAGAGCAGGTTTATTCGTTTCGAGAAAAGACAATTGTGCCGCTAACTATAAAAGCAAAAGAAAGTGAAAAACTTTAGACAAATTTATTTTCTTAGACAAACAAAAAAGCCCCCATTTCTGGAGGCTTTGATATATGGTGGGTCGTGGGCGATTCGAACGCCCGACCAATTGATTAAAAGTCAACTGCTCTACCGGCTGAGCTAACGACCCGATGCGGAGCGCATTATGCGGGTTTTCAGAAAAATTACAAGCATTTTTTTAAGAAAATTTCGTAAAATGCATTTTTTTCTCAAAACAGGCTAAATCTTAGACAAACCCTCGCAAAAATGCGAATTTTAACCTCATTTTTAGTGCTCATTAAACAGGCAGCGGCAAATTAAATTTAAATTTCGCACCACCGTCGGGATTATTATCTGCCTTAATTTCACTTCCCAGAATATTGATTAACTTCTTGGTAATGGTCAAACCTAACCCTATATGTCGGCTACCGTCGTCAATCGCGTGTTTTCCGCGATAGCGGGCGTCAAATAAATAGGGTAGTTCATCTTGCTTAATTCCGGTACCGTTGTCTCTTACCGCAATGACCGCCTGTTGACTGGAATTATCCTGCACGGCACTCAAGTAGATTTGGCCATTTTTTGGTGTGTGCCTGATGGCATTTTCAATCAGGTTACTCAACACCCTTTCCAGTTTGGCGATATCAGTAATAACCTGCACATTTTCGCTGTCCAACTCTACCGCCAGTTCTATGCCCTTCTGCTGCGCTGCAATTGAAAATTTATCCACCAGATCATACAAAAGATCCGCCACCGGAAAAGTTTCGAAATTAACAGTCACATGGCCAGATTCCAGGTGAGCCAATTCAAATATTTGATCGACAAACCCTTTCAATGAGCGAGCGCTTTTTAAACATCTTTTCACGTAAGACTGAATTTCAGATTCTGAACTGTTCGGATACTTTAACTGGATGGTTTCCAGAAAGCCTTGCAATGAAGCAAGCGGCGTTCTTAAATCATGGGACAAGTGGGCCAATAGCTCCCTTCTCTCGGTATCCACTTTCGACAACAACTCAAACTGATTATTAACCTGTGAAATAAGTTCATTAAACGCCGACGATAATTCAGCAACTTCTAGCCCGCTGTTCTCATTGTAAATCGGCGTAATTTTTTTATTAAACCCATCGGACTTTAGCGTCTTAACCTGGCAAGTTAAGCGTTTTAATGGGCTGACAAAAAACTGGAAACTAAATAAAATAATGGTAATTAAAAATAACACCGAAGCAATGGCCATAATCCCGACCAACTGAATTTGCTCGTTGTTTTTTATCCCACTAAAAATACTATCGTAAATCTGGCCGCCGACAATGACGTAAAGATAGCCGCGTGTTTTTCCATCCTTAACAATGGGTGCGGCTGAAAAAATTTTGGCTTGATCGCTTCGAGGATCCGCGGCATAAACCGGCATACTCATTCTACCGTCCAACCACATCTGAATGGGTTCTAGTTCAACTTTGTCTCTGATTACTTCGCCGGGCTTTGCCGAATAGGTCAAAATATTTCCATCGAGATCCAGCACATAGAATTCAAAATTCGGCCCCAGGATCATCATCGAGTGAAATAAATTCTCCAAGGCTTTTTGATCATGCTCACCGTTAGCCAGCAACGGATTATCATGAACCAGATGAGCCGCCAGTTCCTGGTGCAATTCTTGTTCGGCCTGATCACGAGAAATCGCTTCTAGCCGTTGCATAATCACAACAAAAGTACCGGCAATCAACACAAACCCCAGTACCAGGGAAATCGCGAGCTTCTGATATAAAGATACTTTCATTGTCTTTCACTTCTCATCATTCATTACTGCTACTATTATCGACAATTCTCAGCTTTCTTAAAATATTGACAATTTAAAATCGCACTGATCGTCGGGCATTACTATCAATTGACCAACTATCTCGATAGATCGTCATAGTGTGAATTTTACCGACTATTTTTAATAGGATAACACTTTCGAATAAAATTCTTTATCTGGAAAACAACTTTTAATATTGAATAAAGCTGTTAATTATCTGTCATTCGACTTCTTGTGAAAGCGTGCAGTTGGTCGCGCTTAAGCGGTAACCGACTCCCCACACCGTTTGAATAATCTGTTTAGAGCCAGCAACCGCCTGAAGTTTATTTCTAAGTCGATTGATATTGGAGTTTACTGTATGTTCATAACCAGCGTGATCATAACCCCATACCTGGTCCAATAGCTGAGTTCTCGAAAATACCTGCTCAGGTCGTGTCGCGAAAAATTTGAGTAGATCAAACTCCAATGCTGTCAGGTCGATATTAACATGCCTTAAGTTTACTCTGCGCTCGGTAGGATCGACACTTAAGTCTCCAATGACTATCTTTTGCGGCTGAGCATGGCGTGACACTTGCTCTAGCGACTCTTGATACAATTGGCAGCGCCTAAGTTGGACCTTAACTCTGGCTTGCAATGCAGGAATGCTAAAAGGCTTTGTCATATAATCGTCAGCGCCAACTTCAAGCCCAAGAATTTGATCGAGTTCCGAACTTTTAGCCGTTAACATTAAAATGGCTTGCTCGGGCTTTGATTTACGGATCTCCTGACAAATTTCAACGCCGGACATGCCCGGCAACATTAAGTCTAAGATAATGAGTGCGAACTGATTGGCTAATATAATTGGAATGGCTTTATCCCCGCGCGTGCAAATTTCGCAGCTCAATGACATATCTTGCAGGTTAACCTTAAGTAACTCAGCAATATCTGGGTCATCTTCAACAATGAGAACTCTTTGTTTCAAATTCATAGCTTCACATTAATCGTTTCGAATTCGCGGTTTGGTATTTGTAGCTTCGTTATTATAAAAGCCCTCAGGCCGGAAAACTCCGACCCAGGTTTTAGTTTCTCAATTCAATTGATAAAACATCATTTATCTTATGGTGATTATCAAGTATCGATATTGTTACACTGCCTACCTTATTCGTAACACTGTGACTCTAATTACCGGGTTATCAAAACGGTGTGATTCGTTTAACACCGAGGTGGTTAAACCGTCATCGGCAGTCACCACACCGGGATGACGTGCAACAAAATCCACATCGTCTCTAACCGAGTTATAGCCTTCTCCACCATCGGCAGGTCCAGGAATACTTCCCGCCGCTTCACTATTCGCTTCGGTACCAGAGTCATAAGCTGCAATTGACAATGTCACAGACTCATTGGTTGCCATATTACTGACATCCATTCTGGTAAAACCGGTAAAAGCGTCATTGGTATTTACCAGCATTGTCGCCAGCGACAGGTACGCATCTCCAGAAGTCGGCGCTTCAATCGCTAAAGCTCTGGTTACGCCAGGCATCACTACACCTTCGCCAGAAACACTATCCTGAACAAAATCTTCTGCAAGTATAGCCGAATTATCGCCTGCTTCAGCCAATAACTCGAGAGCATCAGAAGAGGCCTGGTTAAGTTGCCATAATTGCCCTTCAGTATGTAAAACCAATGCAACAGGTGACAAAGGTTGTGCGTTGGTTAAATTGGTAAATTCAACATTAAACAGTTTCGTCTGAATCGGCGGTGGCGTCACAACCCCACCAGTGCCTGTATTTTGGTTATTGTTGTTATCGCTAGAGCAAGCGGAAATAATCCCGACAGCAGCCACTAGCAAACAACGCATTATCAATTTAGTCATTGGTTGCCTCCTAGAGCGTTTGGTCAAGAACTTCAACTCTGACTCTAATTACCGGGTTTAACCAGCGATGAACGCGATTATCAACATCACTTTTGCCACCAGTTAAATCATCATCGCCAAGGTTTCCGCGGTGAATGTGGACGGTCTGATTTGTTTCGGTGGTGGTAACGCCAGTTGCGTTAGTGCCGGCATCCATTCCTGGTGCTGCGGGAATTCCAGGAACGCCTGGCATGCCGCCGCCGTTAACAATTTCATCGTTAGCTTCAGTACCAGCGTCGTATGCGTTCACATTAATCCAGTAAACACCGGGCGTAGATGGAATCTTCCAACTGTCAATTCCCGCGAAAGCGTCGTTCGTTGGCAAGAGCATAGAACTTAATGATAAATATTCCTGTGTTCCAGTATCGATGGTTAACGAAGTGCTACCCGCCGGCGCTAATAATCCACCTGCCGGGTTCTCCGAAACAACTGCACCGGCGCCCGTTAACATTGCAGATACACCGCTGATGTCTCCACCTTCGGCTAAGGCTTGTAATTCGGTAGAAGCGGCTTGTCCAACCTGAAAGATTCTCGTATTAGCATCATGTCCTGCAACGATGAAAGGCGTAAAATAAATCCCTTGTGTCAGGTTAGTAATGGTAATATCGAGTTGCTGTGCGTTGGTTAAAACAGGAGCGACAGCCAGAGAGGCTGCCAAAATTATTTTCGGTATTTTCATGAACTTGTCCTCTGTTAAAAAATCTAAACACAGAGTACAAATCAAGATTCCCAATACCGTCACAAAAATATCACGAATCTATCACATTAAATTTAACGGGTGTTTTTTAACTCGAATAAGACCGGTTTTGTGAGAAAAATCACCTCAATCGAATCTTATTATTTTCTATTAAGGTGATCGTTTATTTCTGTTTTTTCGTATAGTTTTTTTGGCCTGGTTTTTTGGTCTAGTCTTTCTTCTTCTAGCTTTTCTTTTCTAGCCATTCTGGGGACATAGAGCGAAGACGCTCAACACCATGACGGACAACTTGAGCAGCCTTTTCAATCTCTTCTTCTGTAGTAAATCGGCCGAAAGAAAAACGCAATGAGGAATGTGCTTGTTCATCGTTTAACCCCAACGCCTTAAGTACAAATGAAGGCTCTACGCTGGCAGAAGTACAAGCAGAACCAGAAGATACTGCAATATCTTTAAACGCCATTAACAGTGTTTCACTGTCAACGTAATCGAAACGGATATTCAAAATTCCAGCAACGGTTTGTTGAATATCGCCATTAATACCAATATCTCCCAGTGGCTCAATCGCTTCCCAAAATTTTAATTTTAGCTTTTTTATTTTTGCTGCTTCAGCTGCAAGTTCTTCGCGTGCCAATTCAAAAGCAAGGCCCATTCCAGCAATCTGATGGGTCGGTAAAGTACCAGACCTTAAACCTCTTTCGTGCCCCCCACCATGAATTTGCGCCTCAATGTGCGGTTGTTGATTTCTTCGCGCAAACAGCGCACCAATGCCTTTAGGTCCGTAAATTTTATGGGCGCAAAAAGACATGTAATCAACTGGCAACTCAGTTAAATCAATTGGAATTTTACCGGCACTTTGCGCAGCATCAACATGGAATGGAATATTTTTCGCGTGGGCTATTTCACCAATTCTCTGAATATCCTGAATGGTACCCAGCTCATTGTTAACGTGCATAATCGAAACGAGAATTGTGTCTTCTCTGATGGCTTCCGCCACGGCATCAGGTTGAATAACGCCATTTTTATCCGGCGGTAAATAGGTGACTTCAAATCCTTGGGTTTGCAAATATTCGCAAGTATCTAATACCGCCTTATGTTCGATGGCACTGGTAATAATGTGACCCTTTTTCTGCCACGCCGCAATCCCTTTAATGGCAAGGTTGTCGGCTTCAGTTGCGCCAGATGTCCAGATAATCTCCCTTGGATCGGCACCAATTAGTTCAGCCACCTGATTACGCGCAACATCAACCAGTTCCTCTGCCTGCCAGCCATAGCGGTGCGAACGCGAAGCTGGATTACCAAAAAAACCATCTGGCGTGAGACATGCCATCATTTTGTCAGCAACCCTGGGATCGACAGGGGTCGTTGCCGCATAATCTAAATAGATAACTTTTCGCATGAAATAATAATTTGCCTGAACTTTTTAAAACGAGAAAACAACCGTCAATTTCTAAACCTGAATTGTAGCGCGTCTTCGACTGCAGGTGAACGGCTACTTGATAATCACGGTATCAAATGTCGAACTAGTCGACTTTCGATTAACCTTAATTTTTACTCTCAACGACAACTTATTCTTTACTATGTCCGGCAGCAACTCGTTCACAATATTTCCCTACCGAACTTAAAAAACCCCGTAAAATATTAAGCTCACTTTGAGTCACTTCAGCCTTGCTGAGCAGGCGGTTCATTCGCTGATCGAGTTGCTTTTTATATTCAGGAATGACATAGCCCGTTTGTTGCATCACCTGATCAAAGTGGGATAAAAGACCGACCATTTGTTCACGGGAAATCATCATTTCATTATCACCAATGTTCTGCGACGGTAGCATTTCTACATCGGCTAATCCCAGTCGCATTTCATAAGCGATTAACTGCACAGCAGACGCCAAATTAAGCGACGAGTAATCGGGATTGGTTGGAATACAAACATGGTAATGGCACAAATGTAACTCGTCGTTAGTCAACCCTGAATTTTCAGTGCCGAACAAAATTGCCACCGGCACATTGTCTCGGTGATTAAGTATTTTTTCAACGAGCTGTCGCGGTGTCACCAATTTACTGGGAAGACTGCGCGTTCGCGCGCTGGTGCCGACAATCAAACGGCTATCGGTAATCGCTTCTTCAATGGAGGAACAAACTTTCGCGTCAGCCAGAATATCTGTTGCTCTCGACGCTCTGCGGCTAGCCTCTGCGCTAGGGAACTGGGACGGGTTGATCAGAGTTAACCTGGACAGTCCCATCACTTTCATTGCTCTTGCTGCCGCACCAATATTTCCAGGGTGGGTCGTATTGGACAACACAATGTTTATTTTATCTAGCATTTAAGCAATTAACCTTTTGCCTGTTGACGAAAGCGGCAATTTTATCACTTGTGGATGCCCCATGACGATAGCCCCAGTAAAAATAGCAACCGCAATCCTGAGGTTAGTTATTATTTGTTGGAACTTTTTTGAAATACCCACTCGAACAAAAAAATTCAACCGTTACGAAAACGTTTTATAGAATATTTTGTGCTAAATTTACACAACAATATTCTGTTTCTTTATTAATTATTTCTCGCTCAATTACCAGAACCGCCAAATTCAAGACACCGCAGGATCCCAACGGACTACCTCAACTCTTCATAATTCTATTATTCGATGGTCTATACTTTTCCTAACGATATTCTTTGCAAATTGGAGTTTAGAACTAATTGTTATGAGCTCGTTGCAAACTTTTTCGTGATTCTGCCGTCTTAGTACTTAGAGACGGAAATGAAAGTTTCCAGTTTTAGTTTTATCCCTAGTGATTCTCCAGTCATGGAGCCTATACCCGGCCTGATCTGCCAATCTGACCGGGTTTTTTTTGCCTTTAATTTAAGGTCTGTTGATCTTTCATTGTATTTTGACAGTGATAAAAACGGTTCTAATCTACGAACTGTTATTTTTTGGATTTGCGGAAAGCTGAAACTATGTGGTGGGTTTCCTGAGACAAAATCTCCCAGCAGCGATCAAATCGAGATTCAAGAAAGGCCGCTTCTCTCAACTGTTTAACCGTAAGAATCTTAGGTTCATCCGCCATAACTTTTTTACTTTTGGTTGACGCAATCACCAGGGCAAACTCTAACAAGCGATCTTCAGCACCATAACGTCGATCATGATTGCTGGAAGTATTAATTTCTTTAGTGTAATAGTTAGGCTCATAATCAATCATATCTTCGTTGAGTAAGGGCCGGATATACTTGAGTACCTGCTGTCTTCTTGCCACATTAATAATCGGAGCCTGACGACCGTTATTTTTAATCAAGGTTTTGACGACTTTAGTAGACTCAATTTCTTTCTCAATCCCTAAAGTTTCCAATAGCGGTTGGATATCAGAGCGCTCATCATCAATCATAAATCCAAAAAAATCTTCTAGTTTTAACATAATTCTTCCGTTAGTACCCGATGATACTTCAACACCTTAGTATTGTTACTGTTTTAGATTAACGTGTTGTTTTTTATTGTAATATTTTCGAGTATAGCAGATTTTCCAGCTAGAACACCTACTCTACCGATCAACCGTTGAATTCCGTTATCAAGGACGTTCAGTGATAAAAATTGAGATTAGAAGCATACCAACCTATCTCAACTATTTTGCTTCATCAGCCAATAGCCAAGTAACGCAAACATTAATACTGGAATAGTAGCCCCTAAAGCCGGCCATAAGTTAAACACCAGACTAATTGGTCCGAAAGATTGGTTCGCAATATGAAAACCGAATCCTAGCATCACTCCTGACACAATCCGCGCCCCCATTGATACATTTCGCATCGGGCCAAATACAAATGACGCCGCCAGGAACATCATCACGCAAATTGCCAGAGGTTGGACTAATTTACGCCACAATGCCAACTCATAGGTTTTCGTTTCGAGACCATTTTCCGAAAGATAGTCGAGGTATCGCAGTAAACCCGGGATGTTAAGCGTATCAGGCTCTAAAGTCAGCGTCTCCAGCTGCTCGTGTTGAAGCGGGTTTAGCCAAATCCTTTTCTCTTCCTGATGCGTTTGAATTTGATCTGCTAAAAACTTCAGTTCGGTGATTTGGTACAACTCCCAATGCTCACCCTGCTTTTTCGCACTGTCAGCTTTGACGATTCCCTTTAAACGGTTGTTATCTGAAAGCTGGTAAATGGTCACGTCTTTTAACTGACCATCACTCAATAAATTCCCCATCTGAATAATTTCATTGTCCCGTCTTGCCCACAACCCGGTTTTAGAAAAACTCAATTCTCCACCACTGATCGCAGCAGTTTTGAGTTGTTGAGCTGCTTTAGTTGATATGGGTGACACCCACTCTCCGATAATGATAGCCAAAACCATCAGGATCAAAGATGCTTTAACCGCCGCACCAGCTATCCGCCAGGTAGTTACGCCCGCCGCCCGCATAACAGTCAGCTCGCTATTTGCAGCCATATTGCCAAGACCAAAAAGCGAACCGATTAAAACGCTCATAGGGAAAAGTTCCAGCACTCTCGATGGCAACATTAACCCAACAAACAACAAGGCATCACTCACCTCGTAACTGCCCCGCCCGGTGCGACCAAGCTCATCAATAAAACTAAATAAACTTTGCAAGCACGCCAGAAGCAGTAAAATCATCGTACTGGCAAGGATAATCTGGCGGCCGATATAACGATCAATCAAGTTAAACATGACCTATTCCTTACCCTGATTGTTAAGCATTTCATTCGCCTTATTGTTAGATTTTTTGTTGTGCTTTTTATTACGACGAATATTTCTAAAGCTCCACACAGTAAACAATAGTGCCAGTCCGTGAATCCACCAAAAACCGAGCAATTCGGGAATTTTGCCGGTTTCAATTAATTTTCGACTATTCATTAACAACAACGCATAAACCATATACACCATGATTGCCGGGAACAATCGGGAAAACTTACCTTTACGGGGCTGAGTTCTCGCCAATGGCACTGCCATGTAACAAAGAATAAGAATTGAAATCGGCGCCGATAAACGCCAATGGATTTCTGCCCACTCATCAGGACCGGACAGCTTAAACAACTCGATGGTTGAAAGTGACTTGGTGGGGAGCTCAATTTCACCGACCGCTTCTTTCTCAGTCTGCATAAAATAGGATTCGTATTCCGTTAAACTCCAGCGGTTCTTTAGCAGATCGAGCGAATAATTAACGCCGTCTTGTAAAACAATGAAGTTTTTTTCCTTAATGTCTAACTCGTCGCTGCCGGTGTCAGCGGGATTATTCTCAATATCGCTCCCTTTCCACAACCTTCCTGAGGCAGCCACCTTTATTTCTAATTGCGTAGATTCAGGACCGATCCCAGACACCACGAAAAGATCGCGAATTTCTCCATCATCGGTTTTCGACTCAACAAACAACACACCATTTTTCGCGCTATTTTCCTGAAACCGACCAGGAGAAAACGCGCCAAACCGGGCTTCTGCTCGCTCTTCGGCCCGCAACTTTTTGGCTTCGTAGTTTGCCCAGGGATTTAGCCAGAAGGATAAAATACTTGCGGTAACCGCCAGAAATATCGCAACTGGCAGTATATTTTTCGCCAAATCCGAATCGCCGACGCCGACACTCTTGATGACAGCCATTTCGCTTTCAGAATACAGCCGCCCCAAGACCATGAGCACAGCAATAAAAAACGACAAAGGTAAAAGGAAGCCTGTGATAGCCGGAACCTGAAGACCGACCAGGGAAAATACCGCGCCAGACGAAATCGTTCCATCAACCGCCAATTGAATATACTTAATAAAACGCGAACTGATAAAAATCAGAATTAAAATGGTCAAAATGGCTACGCTGGTGCGCAGTATTTCTCGATTAATATATCGCTTGAGGATCAAGACTCTTTACTCAGAAAAGTGCTACTTTTACTTAATTATTAGCTATTATTAAGTTAAACTTCCATTTTATAAGCTTTTCCAGCAGAATCTGGTCTGGAAGCTTTCGGTTGGCGCACAATATAACATAGGCTCCGGTCGTTGGTAAGCAGCGATTAGTTTACCGAACAAACACACAACAATATCTGAAGGTTTTGTAACAGGTTATGAAGTAATAAGCCAAATAACCTTTTCATCCCAACCAGGTAGTATAACTGTTGAGTAAACCCAGATAATTCAATTGAAAGAACATAATAATAAAATCAAACATCTCAATAACAAGCAACAAAAGCGCAATTAAAACTATTTAAAACAAGGTTATTTTAATGGAATTTAATGTAAAAAGCGGTAATCCAGAAAAACAGCGCAGTGCTTGCGTAGTCATTGGTGTATTTGAATCTCGAAAGTTGTCAGCGATGGGCGAGCAACTGGATAGTGTTAGTGAAGGATATCTAAGCAACCTGCTACGCCGCGGTGATATGGAAGGAAAACTTGGGCAAATACTGCTACTACATAATGTTCCAAATACCCTCTCCGACCGTGTTTTGTTAATTGGTTGCGGTAAAGAGCGAGATTTTGGCGACAAACAATATCGCAAAGTTATTTCCAAAGCGATTACCACCCTAAATGACACAGGCTCTATGGAAGCAGTGTGTTTTCTCAGCGAGTTAAATGTCAAAGGCCGCGACACGCGCTGGAAAGTCAAACAAGCCATCGAAGCGGCTCAAGATACTTTGTATACATTTGAAGAATTCAAAAGCAAGACAGATTCAGCAAGACGCCCCTTACGCAGGTTAACGTTTAACGTAACAACTAGAAAAGAGCTGACTGTGGGTGAAAAAGCAATCGAAGAAGGTTTAGCGGTTGCCAAAGGCTCTCATAAAGCTCGCGATCTCGGTAACATGCCGCCCAATGTGGCCAATCCAACCTACCTCGCTGAACAAGCTAAAATACTAGCTGTAGATAATGATAAGGTCGATTGCCAGATATTAGACGAAGCTGAATTAGACGATATGGGTATGGGCGCTTTTGTGGCAGTTGCCAAGGGCTCTGATACACCCGCCAAATTAATCGTATTAAACTACAAAGGCGCAGATCCAGAACAAAAGCCAATTGTGTTGGTTGGTAAAGGCATCACTTTTGACAGTGGCGGTATTTCAATCAAGCCCGGCGAGCGTATGGATGAAATGAAATACGATATGGGCGGAGCCGCGGGTGTGTTCGGCACCTTTGTGGCGGTAACTGAACTTAATTTACCGGTCAATCTTATTGTCCTTATTGCG
Organism: Aliikangiella coralliicola; assembly: GCF_007004725.1. Classification (GTDB taxonomy): domain Bacteria; phylum Pseudomonadota; class Gammaproteobacteria; order Enterobacterales; family Kangiellaceae; genus Aliikangiella; species Aliikangiella coralliicola. Next base: position 172,305 of record NZ_ML660166.1, read on the forward strand.
GCAGCAGAAAATATGCCGGGAGGAAAAGCTTATCGACCTGGTGATATTGTCACCTCTCTTTCCGGCCAAACCATCGAAATTTTGAATACCGACGCCGAAGGCCGCTTAGTTTTATGCGATACCCTGACCTACGCCGAAAGGTTTGATCCCGATGTCGTTATCGATGTAGCAACACTAACCGGCGCATGTGTTATTGCTCTGGGAAGCCATGCCTCTGGGCTGATGAGTAACCATAACCCGTTAGCTCACGACCTGTTAAACGCAGGCGAACACTGTGGCGATCGCGTATGGCGATTACCGCTGTGGGACGAGTATCAGGAACAATTAGAGTGCAATTTTGCGGACATGGCCAATGTGGGTGGACGAGCAGCAGGCACAATTACCGCAGGGTGTTTTCTCGCAAGATATACCAAAAAATATAATTGGGCGCATCTCGACATTGCCGGCACAGCCTGGAAATCCGGCAAAGCTAAAGGTGCAACAGGACGACCAGTTCCACTATTAACCCAATACATCATGGATCGATGTGAAGATTAGCAATAAAATGGGTACTTAATGAGAAACTCTCATATCATCGAAGCGATTGTCGGCAGGCTTTGTATTAAAAACGAAACATCCTGCTAAGAACGAGATTATCCATTAATAACGAGACTCTGTTAAAAACCATATAGGCGAATCATGACTCAGGTCGAATTTTATTCGGTTAATTCTGAAGAACATCAAACACCTTATAAACACTTATGTGAGGTCATTAAACGTGCCTACCGAAAAGGGCAAAAAGTGTTTGTACATGCGAATAATCGCAATCAAGCAGAGAAGATTGACGAGCTTTTATGGACGCAGGATAAAAAAAGTTTTTTACCTCATCAATTAGCTAACGAAGATCCAGATACAATTCCGCCAATTGAAATTGGTTTTGGACAAGAACCATCGGTTCAGCCAGATGTGCTAATTAACCTGGCCGAGCAGGTTCCCTTATTTTTTAGTCAATTTCATTGGGTGTTTGAATACGCCTATGGCGATGAAGAAAGCAAAGAAAAAGCCAGGCAACGATTTCGATTTTATCGCGAGCGCGGCTACCCGTTAAATCACCGAAAAATCTAGTGAAATAAAACCTATTCCGTTAAACCTGAACCATTAATTGAGTTTTTAATACCATGGACAAATCCTACACTCCCCAGAATATTGAACAAAAGTGGTATGACACCTGGGAAAATAAAGAATACTTTAAAGCATCTGGTCAGGGCGACCCTTACTGTATATTAATTCCGCCACCCAATGTCACCGGTAGCTTACATATGGGACACGCGTTTCAGCATACCATTATGGATGCACTTACCCGCTATCATCGAATGAAAGGCGACGATACACTTTGGCAGTGTGGTACCGACCATGCAGGCATTGCAACCCAAATGGTTGTAGAAAGATTGTTAAATGCCGAAGGAAAAAAGCGTACCGACTTTAGTCGAGAAGAATTTATTGAAAAAGTCTGGCAGTGGAAAGAAACCTCAGGCGGAACTATTTCGCAACAAATGCGCCGCTTAGGTGACTCACCCGACTGGGCCAGAGAAGCATTTACTATGGATGACGATCTATCCAATGCGGTACAGGAAGTTTTTATCAAACTTCACCAGGAAGGTATTATTTATCGTGGAAAACGATTAGTGAATTGGGACCCCAAATTTCAATCGGCTATTTCTGATTTAGAAGTTGAAAATCATGATGAAAAAGGCTCACTATGGCACTTCCGTTATCCACTCGCCGACGGTGTAAAAACAGCCGACGGAAAAGATCATCTTATCGTAGCGACAACAAGACCTGAAACCATGTTAGGTGACACGGCAGTTGCGGTACATCCAGAAGATGAGAGATATAAAAATCTAATTGGTCAGTTCGTTATTCTTCCGCTGGTTAATCGAAAAATTCCGGTAGTTGCCGACGATTACGTCGACCGAGAGTTTGGAACGGGCTGCGTTAAAATTACACCGGCACACGACTTTAATGACTACGAAGTTGGAAAAAGGCACAACTTACCATTAGTTAACATCATGTCGCCTCAAGCCAAAATTCTGGCGCAAGCAGAAGTTTTTGAGTTTGGCGGAAAGCCGATTGAAAACTACGATAATCAATTACCACAAAAGTATGCGGGGCTTGATCGGTTTGACGCACGTAAGCTTATTATTGAAGAATTTGATTCCTTAGGTTTATTAGAAAAAATCGACGATCATGCTTTGAAAGTACCGCGTGGTGATCGCAGTGGCGACGTTATTGAACCTTTGTTAACTGACCAGTGGTATGTCGCGGTTGAATCTCTGGCTAAACCGGCCATCGACGCTGTTAAGCAAGGTGAAATTAAATTTATTCCGGAAAACTGGGATAAAACCTATTACCACTGGATGGAAAATATTCAAGACTGGTGTATCAGTCGCCAACTTTGGTGGGGACATCGAATTCCAGCCTGGTATGACGATCAAGGGAATGTTTATGTCGGCAGAAGTGAGTCAGAAGTGCGACAGGAAAATAATCTGGACCAGTCAGTCTCTCTTAAACAAGACAACGACGTTCTCGATACCTGGTTCTCTTCAGCGCTATGGCCATTTGCCACAATGGGCTGGCCGGAAGAAACACCCGAACTCGAAAAATTTGTACCATCGAGTGTATTAGTCACTGGTTTTGACATTATCTTTTTCTGGGTTGCCAGAATGATAATGATGACGATGAAATTTACCGGTAAAGTTCCCTTCAAAGAAATTTATATTACTGGTTTGATCAAAGACGAACACGGCAACAAAATGTCTAAGTCGAAGGGAAATGTGCTCGATCCTATTGATTTGATTGACGGTATCGATCTGAATTCGTTAGTTGCAAAACGAACCAGTGGCATGATGAACCCAAAAATTGCCGAGCAAATCGAAAAACGTACTCGCAAGCAATTTGCCGACGGGATCGAAGCCTATGGTACCGATGCACTTCGCACCACTTTCTGCGCATTAGCTTCAACCAGTCGTGACATTAACTTTGACCTGGGTCGAGTAGAAGGCTACCGAAATTACTGTAATAAATTATGGAATGCGGCTCGTTACGTCTTGATGAATACCGAAGGTGAAGATTGCGGTAAAGACAACACCGACTTTGAACTCAGTATTGCTGATCGATGGATCATCAGTAAATTACAAGATGCAATTGTCACTTTTGAAAAGCAAATAAAAGAGTATCGTTTTGACCTTGCGACTCAAACACTTTATGAATTCAGTCGAAGCGATTATTGTGACTGGTATCTTGAGTTATCAAAGCCGATTCTTTACAACGATAACTACAGTGCAGAGCAAAAACGCGGAACTCGCCACACATTGATTAACGTGCTTGAAACTACCATGCGTTTACTTCACCCAATGATGCCTTTTATTACAGAGGAAATCTGGCAGCGACTTAAGCCGATGGTGAACGCTTCGTCAGATTCGATTATGGTCGCTTCTTTCCCCGAGTTCAATGAGTCGCTACGCGATCAAAAAGCGATTGATGATCTCGAATGGTTACAAAAACTGATTGTTGGTGTTCGTAATATTCGCGGTGAGCTTAACGTTTCGCCGGCGAAACCGGTGAATGTTTTGCTTAAAAATGCAAACGAAAATGATCGCCGTTGTTTACAGGAATACAGAGGCTTTCTTTCTGCATTGGCCAAGCTGGAATCAATTGACGAGGTCAGCGAGCAAGCACCACCATCAGCAACTGCATTAGCAGGCGAAATGGAAGTGCTGGTACCATTGGCTGGCTTGATTGACGTAGCCGCTGAAGTTGGTCGCTTGAATAAGGAAATTGAGAAACTTGAAAAGGAAAACAAAAGGCTTTCTGGAAAACTTGGCAATGCTAATTTTGTTGAGCGAGCGCCAGCGGAAGTTGTTGCAAAAGAGAAAGAAAAATTGGCTCAGGCGGAAATCTCACTAGCCAAATTAAAAGATCAGAAAAATCAGCTGGAAAGTTTGTAATTAAATTTCCCCCCCTTCTGCCGACAGTCGTCTATCATTGCAAAGCTGTCGCAAACTTCTTCCCCTCTCCTAGAAGGAGAGGGCCAGGGAGAGGTTGATAGGTTTCAGCGCATAACCAAGCTGATTCAAAATTTGTAAGTTGAATTTCCCTCTCCCCAACCCTCTCCCTTAGTGAGAGGGAGCCAAAACCTGATTAGTTTCAGCGCATAACCAAGCTGAGTCAAACTTTGTAAGTTGAATTTCCCTCTCCCCAACCCTCTCCCTGAGTGAGAGGGAGCCAAAACCTGATTGGTTTCAGCACATAACCTGGCTGAGTGAAACTTTGCGAGTTGAATGCCCGTCGCTGTCTGATGACATTAAGGCATAAAATAGAATTGGAAAATTTAGAGTTTGACTTTCTCAAAACAGGCGCAGTCAGCGCGCCTGTTTTTAATTGCGGGATAATTATTGAAGCTCGCGAAAAAGCAACTAGAGTTCTTCCATCGCCGGCGATGCCACTCGCATAACTTCAGCGATGGTTGTTTTGCCCTCAGCTACTTTGCGCGCCCCACTCACACGTAACAAACTCATTCCATTTTCTAAAGCTTGTTTACGTAATGGCGCCACTTCACATTCTTGAGTCACTAAAGTTCTAATATTACTATCAACTTCCAGAAGCTCATAAATACCAACTCGCCCGGTGTACCCGGAATGTCGACATTCGTCACACCCGTTGGGTAAAAACATCAACTTGGGTAACGGCAAATCGAAACCAACAGTTAATTCTTCCCAGGCGGTCTTATCAGGTTCAATTGCTTGCTTACAATGTGGGCAAAGGGTTCTCACTAATCGTTGTGCCATCACCCCTAACAATGTTGCATTAATCAGGTAAGGCGGTACACCGATATCCTGTAATCGAGTAATCGCCGAAGAGGCATCATTGGTATGTAATGTAGAGATAACCAGGTGACCGGTTAATGACGCCTGAATGGCCATCTCAGCCGTTTCTTTATCTCGTATTTCCCCAATCATAATAATGTCAGGGTCTTGTCGTAACAATGCGCGTACACCGCTGGCAAAATCAACATCGATATCGTGATGAACCTGCATTTGATTAAACGCCGGCTCAACCATTTCAATGGGATCTTCAATGGTACAAACATTCACTTCCGGCGACGCGATTAATTTTAGCGTCGTGTAAAGCGTTGTCGTTTTTCCAGAACCCGTTGGACCGGTTAACAACACAATTCCAGTTGGTTGTTTTGCCATTTGTAACCAATGTTTTTCGGTATTGTTATCAAGACCAAGCTCATTGAAATCTCGAAGCAAAACAGTGGGGTCAAAAATACGCGCCACCAGTTTTTCACCAAAAGCAGTTGGTAGCGTCGATAAACGCAATTCAATTTCGAGACCATTGGGCGTTTTAGTTTTTATTCGCCCATCTAATGGTTTACGTCTTTCTGCTACGTCCATTCTTCCCAAAATTTTAAACCGGGCAGTAACAGCCGCAGAAATATTCGCGGGCATTTCATAAACTTTATGTAAGACGCCGTCAATTCTAAGCCGAATATTCGCCGTTTCTCTGCGCGGCTCAATATGAATATCACTCGCTCTTTCGGAAAAAGCATACTGTAATAACCAGTCAACAATTTGTACAACATGTTGATCGTTGGCATCAATATCGCCAACTTTACCAACCTCGAGTAATTGCTCCAGATTTGATATTTTGGTGTTTTGTAAAGACTCACCTGACGCTCCTTTCATGGAGCGACTTAAATTATAGAATTCGTTTTGCAGTCTGGCGATGGTTTCCGGGTTGGCAAACACTCGTTTGATCGGCTTGCGTAAAATATGAGTGAGTCCTGCCTCCCAGCTACTTTCAAGGGGGTCAATAACGGCAATAGTCACCTCTTTATCGGATACTTCGCAGGCCAGAATATTGTGACGGATAGCAAACGCCTTAGACATCACCGAAGTCACTGCATCCACATTAATTTTTAGCGGGTCAAGCCTGACATAAGGCATTTTATTTTGCGCGGCAAACCATTCGGTTAAAAACTCGGCCGTTAAAACTTTATTCCGATTGGCATTCGACTTCAATTTCAGCGACGCAACCTGGTTAACAGGATGTCCCGAGTGTTTTTTCGCGCGTAGCTTAGCCAAGGCCTTTTTGGCTTGTTCTGTATTTAGAACTCCCTTTTTCTCTAAAAGGCTGAGAAAACTGACCAGATCTGTTTTACGAGAGATTGTTGTTTGCATGAGTTAAGTTAGTTTTAGGTGAACAATATAAGTCTAATGCATTGATTTTAAATAGCAAACAGAATGGTTCACAGGAATCTTTAAAAACCACTATTTAAAGTTAGAAAAGTTGACCTGGATGTTGACAGGCTGCACTACTAATCAAGATTGAGCACGGTATGCACGTTTTGTGTCGTTTGTTTGGCGATAACTGCCGCAGGCTCCTCGCGCATGGATATCAATGAGCGAAAATTATCAAACAGATGCAACGGTGTGTTGTACGCCTGTTTACAAGTAACGGGCTTCATATCAGGCGCGTCAGTTTCCAGAACGATTGATTCGAGCGGCAGATTTTTCGCTAACTTATGCAGTTTCGCTGCTCTAGGAAAAGTCATTGCACCGCCGAAACCCAACTTAAATCCGAGTTCGACATATCGCTCAGCCTGATTTTCACTGCCATTAAAAGCATGCACAATTCCGCCCAAAGCGAAATGACTTTTCTTAAGAATTTGTAACACCTGATCGTGCGCTTTTCGAACGTGAAGAACAATCGGCAAACGCGCGTCCTTGGCGATATCAACCTGAGCCGTGAAGTATCTCAATTGCAAATCACGATTGACGCCAGCTTTGTAGTAGTCAAGGCCGATTTCCCCAATGGCGGCAATTGGCCCAACTGACAATGCCATTTCTAAATCATGAAGGTGAGTTTCTTCGTGCTGGTCGATAAACATGGGGTGTAAACCAAGCGCAGTGTGGCAAATTTCGACGCGAGCAGTGATTTGGCGTATCCTCAGCCAACCTTCTCGGGTAACGCCTGGAATAAGAATGCCACCGATACCGGTTTCTTCACACTTTTCAACAAGTGTGCTGACCTTCCCCTTAAATTGAGGCATATCTAGATGGCAGTGAGAATCAAAAAGCTTGACCTGATTTGGCATGAACTTCCAACAAAATATCTCATAGGTTTATAATTTTTTTAGGGTACCAACTTTATACTCACCCCTAAAATTAAGCAACTCGTATATTAGTTTTGTATGCAATCTAAATGTAACTATCAATTAATTTTAGTTAATTCTGACAATTAAGTGAATAATATTAAATATTTAACCATAGACAATTACAATAGACCGGTAATTCAATATTTTCTAATTTCCTTAGTCTTAGTCAGACCGGTAACCAATCAATAAATGGCTAGATGTAAAGCCACCCAAAAAACAATAATGTTATGAGAAAACCAGATCTTGATGGATGTGGTCTTCTTAGTGCTCCCTCGTCTGGTTAAAGCGAATATCCGGCCAACGCTCTTCAGTTAAATTGAGATTTACCCGTGTTGGGGCCAAATAAGTAAGATTATCGCCGCCGTCAAGTGCCAGGTTAACGCCCGCTTTATTCTTAAACTCTTCCAACATTTTTTCATCATCACATTCAACCCAGCGGGCCGTATTAACTGATACAGATTCAAAAATACAATTGACCTTATATTCGTCCTTTAACCGATGAGCAACCACATCAAACTGAAGGATACCCACCGCCCCTAAAATTAATTCATTGGAGTTAAAAGGTCGGAACACCTGCGTTGCCCCCTCTTCTGACAACTGGATCAGCCCTTTGAGTAATGCCTTATTCTTTAACGGATCTTTTAAACGCACACTACGGAATAACTCAGGCGCAAAATTAGGAATTCCGGAAAATTTAAAAACTTCACCAGAAGTAAAGGTATCGCCAATTTGAATTGTGCCATGGTTGTGTAAACCAATAATGTCACCGGCATACGCATTTTCCAGGTTAGAACGGTCACCGGCGAGAAATGTTACCGCGTTCGCTACCTGAACATCTCTGTTAAGGCGCACATGCTTCATTTTCATTCCTTTCTGATAGTTACCCGAGCAAATGCGCATAAACGCGATTCTATCGCGATGTTGTGGGTCCATGTTGGCCTGGATCTTAAAAATAAAGCCGCTAAATTTATCTTCCGATGATTTGACTTCACGCACATCAGTCATTCGACTCAAGGGAGCTGGCGCCCATTCAACAAAGTGATTCAACATTTGAGTGACGCCAAAATTACCGAGTGCAGTACCGTAAAACACCGGTGTTAATTCACCTTTCAAAAAGGCTTCCAGTTCAAACTCATGACTTGCACCGAGCACTAACTCTAATTCATCTCGAAGGTCCTGAGCTAAAGATCCAATCCGTTCATCGAGTTCAGGATTGTCTAACCCATCGAGAATATCCTCATCCTGAATAATATGGCCCTGCCCGGTTTTATAAAAATAAACTTTATCTTCAAGAATATGATAAACGCCCTTAAATTGTTTCCCCATACCAATCGGCCAGGTGACCGGGGCACATTTGATATTCAGCACCTCTTCCACTTCATCCATGAGTTCAATCGGATCTTTAATATCTCGATCGAGCTTATTCATGAAGGTGACAATTGGGGTGTCTCTTAGCCGACAAACTTCCATCAATTTAATGGTTCTTTCTTCGACACCTTTACTGCTGTCGATAACCATTAACGCAGAGTCAACCGCCGTCAGGGTGCGATAGGTGTCTTCGGAGAAGTCTTCATGGCCAGGTGTATCGAGTAAATTAACCACACGGCCATTGTAAGGAAATTGCATCACCGAAGTGGTCACAGAAATTCCCCGTTGCTTTTCCATTTCCATCCAGTCAGAAGTGGCGTGTTTACCTGACTTTTTACCTTTTACCGTACCGGCTTCTTGAATTTTTTGGCCGAGCAAAAGTAACTTTTCGGTAATCGTCGTTTTACCGGCATCCGGGTGAGAAATAATGGCAAAGGTGCGTCTTAATTCAGATTCTGCGCTCACTGGTAATTCCTGTCGCTGGGTTCAATCATATCGATTGTTACTTGCCGATTCACACCACTCAATAGCCTGGCCAGGTACCGATATGTGAACCGTCAATCTAAAACAAAGGCGCGATTATCCTAGATTAGCGGTTATTTTGCCAGTGTCAAAACAATTCAGCGCTGAACCAGCCAATTTTTCGCATATAAAACAACAGGTTGCCTCAACTGGGAAAAAGTGGGGTGTTTTAGATTGACCCAATTTGCCCGCAAAACCAGTTTGGAAGAAAACGGAACAAACCTATAGTCGGCTTTCTGAAATTTGATTTTCAATTTTTTAATCCGCCAACTAAAAGGACACAATGATGAAAAAACGACTTATCTCAATTGCACTGGGTACGGCTTTACTTTCAACCGCAGCGCAAGCGGTTCCCTGGTGCCATCGTGGCACGATTTTACAAATAGCCGATGTCACCTGGAACCAAAGTCAAATTTTGGCAAATTTTACCGGCACGGTTCCTGGTGGCGTTTATGATCCAGAGCGCTATGTCACTTTTACTGCGACACATAATTATGCGAATACATTTGCCGGTGGCGGTGGCGGTTTCGGTGGTTACAGCGTACCAGGCTCAGGACAGGTCAGGGTCAAACCTTACGCGCCTTACACCTACACCAATATGGTTGGCCCTGGATATTACTTTACTAGCCAGGGAGTCAAATTTAAGCTAGAAAAATGTTACACCATTCCACCGATGGTCAGCGTCCTGGATTTTGAAAAATTGGCAGATCCTGAAGGTCCGGAAATTGGCGTTAAGCCTTTCGAGGGGTTAGAGAATATGGAAAGATATCGAGTCAAAGCCACAGACGACTCAAATAGCGGCAATGGTGGAGAAACCAGAAAATAATTCATCGAAAAGCTAGGGCGGTTGCAGCCAACCATTTTGTTGAGCGCAACCGCTTTTTAAACACTCAGCATTAACTGTCATCAAGCATTGAATTATCTCAAAAAGTTGAACTTAAACCTGGAATAATTTAAATAACCAGCACATCACCTACGCTCCCCGCCCGCCATTGCAGTTGAAATACACCAGTGAAATGCGTAATGTAAGACGCCTTCACGTTAGGTCCAAATGAATTATTCATGACGTTTATTTCAAAAACCATACCTTATCTAGTTTTAATTATTGGTGCTTTTTTTGCGTTCCCGCCCGTGAGTGCAGCTCAAATAGATACTGCCGCCTGTCTTAAAAGCCAACAAGAACCGATTGAGCAAATCAAAATCTGCAACCTGCTTTTAGAAAATATTGCCAATAAAAAAGTGCCTTCCAACGCGACTCAATCAGAAGCATTCAACACGACAACGCCTAACTCCAGGGAAGTTAATTCGCAACTCGCAGATATTCATTTAAAATTAATGGACCTATACACAAGGCAGGGTAACTTCACTCAAGCGAGTGAAATAGAAAAATATATAGATGTCGCGTTTCTTGATTTTCTACACGCGGAACAAAAACTAAAATTCCTACGGCGAAAAGGCATTCTACTTTATCGACAAGGCTCGCTACCCAAAGCACTGCACGTATTTCAACAAGCTGTCAATTTAGCCCGCAACAACGGCAATGAAATATTGTTAGCTAAAGCGTTATCTGATCTGGGCACTGCTCACCTGGCAATGACTCAATACCCATTAGCTCTTCAAGCCTACCGCGACAGCCTCGAACTGAAAGAGAAATTTGCCTCTCCGAAAAGCATCGCTGTGACTTTAAACAATCTTGGTTCCGTTTTTCGCAAGTTAGATGCCTGGGATCAGGCCGAACATTATTACACTCGCGCAATCGCAATTTATCATCAAATAAGCGACAAAAACAGTGAAGCTCATACACGAGAGAACCTTGGGCTAATAAAGATCAATCAAAAGGAAATTGATAAAGCAATTCAACTATACCAGGAATCTTTAGCTCACTTTAAACAGGTGAATAATCAACACGCAAGTTTACGCTTGATGATTTTACTCGGTAACGCCGCATTAATAAAAAAAGACTTAGTAAGCGCCGAAAAATATCTCACTGAGGCTGAACTGATTGAACTTAAACTGGGTACTTCTGATCAGTCGACAGCGCTAAAATTAAACTTGGGGAAACTACTCAGTCAAAAAGGATCTTTTCAGCAAGCTGAAGCCATGCTGTTAACTGGGCTAACCTTCGCCCAAAATCAAAACGATAAGAGTAACGAGCTAAAAATATTGCAGGCGCTAGTCGATAGTTCGACACAATATGAGCAATGGGAAAAGGCATTAGGTTATCAGCGCAAGTTTACACTTTCCAAACTGTCATCCTTTCAAGAAAACTTTGATAGTTTACTGGCAAGAACTCGTGCCGAATTTGAATATGACCAACAACAAAAAGAAATTAAGTTACTCAACAAAGAAAACCAGATCAATCAGCTCGAACTGACCAACCAGAAAAGTCGCACGGCGCTTCTCTCCCTGTCACTAGCAATATTAATTATCGTAACCGGACTTTTTATTTTCTGGCAAAGACATAAGCGCCAAAAATTAAAGGACGAGTTAGAAAAAGAAATTGCCTGGCATCGCAATCAATTTGTGAAGCTTGGTGTGTCACACAACTCGCTAACAACCGCATTTGGACAACTAAAACAAGCTATTTTGATCATCAACAATAAACAAAAGGTCGTGTTTACAAATGATGCCGCTGCAGAATTATTCAAAGTTCCGCTGGAAAAATTTAACGAGATAACCCTGTCTAGTTTGATTACCGATGAAAACGAAGAGTTCTGGAAAGAGTGGAATAGTGAAACAGAACTTAACCATCGAATTTTCAGAGAGGTGAAATTTTCTCTCAACAACGCCCCTTATGAATTTGAAATGTGTGTCACCTCGGTTAATCGAGAAGAGCCTGTCACCATATTGATAATTTCAGATTCGGTAAGTGATTCAGAGATGATACCGATAACCGCGCTCATTCCTGCCGCCGGATTTCACCAACAGTTGGTCGACCTCATGCTATCCAGTGTCGAAGCCTGGGAAATTTCTACCCGCTCAACCCGAATTGAGTTAGCGGAGAAAAGCGGCATATGGCGAGTTTCAATCGACGATGGTCGTCTAAGGACCCGTTCGATGGACAGGTATATGTCGTTAAAATTATTACCCAAAAAGCCCCGCTGGCGCGAAGTTCTCCGCACCGCTCACTTTGTTCTCGCGGAATGTGAGTTAGAAAGTGGCACAAAACAGTCCCTCACCAAAAAACTTAACCTGGTTTCACAACATATTCGCGCCGAGGCACTTATTTAATATCCATTTAATGTCCGCTCAGAACAAAATTGCCAGAACAGCTCTATTAGAAAAGAGTTGTTAAAAAAGGTCTGTTAAAACAGTCCGTTAGAACAAATATTCTAGAACAGTTCTGGCAGAGTTTCGTCTTGAGTTCAGTATTCAAAGGCCCTGCTAAAGGAGCCTTAAACTGATTCATCATTACTCTTTACTAAACTCCTTACTAACCGCTTCTCGTCGCACAACGTCAGGCATTGCGCACATTCCGCAAGAAAACTCGACTCCCTGGCTAATTGAATACAACACATGGTGATTGAGCTCGCTATTTTTGATGCTCGCCGGTGCATAAAATATTGGCCTCACGGTTTCATGGTCTCCAATGGTGCGAACCTCCAATTCAGCCTCGCTGAAAGATCGACAGATATTCAGTGCCGTTCTCCTGCTAATACCATAGTCGTCGTCATCGAACTGACCACAGCTTCTCAGTTGGGAGCACACCGCATTATCTTCACCCTTAAAATTCTTTAGTAACGCAGCGTTCAGCTTAAAATAACCAAGAATAGTAATCTCTCCGCCACCACACCAGTCGCTTTCCATTGCCTCTTCATGGGCAATAGCGACACTCGGAAATATGATGAGCGTTATCATCAACGTCAACACCCGCTTGAATCTAACGAATATCTCAAAGCAGTTCGAATTTATGGTCTGCTTGTCAGCTCGATTTTTCTGACAGACCTTACTATTACGATCATTTTCATAGTGAATCATCTTTTGTCACCTTCTACCGTTACAATCTTATATTGCTTCATCATCATTAAAACTTGCACCGATTATCCCTCGATCTTCAAATCCAGAGCAGAATTAACAATGACGAAACTACCAGTAATAACAAAATCAAGCATAACTTGAGCCCCCGTCAAAGTTAATTGTTTTACCGGGTAAAAACCGGGTAAAATTTACCAACCCCAGTAAAGGCAGTGGCTCGCAGTGATTTAGCGCTGCGACTAAAAACACCTGTGCGACTAATAGAAAAGTAGATTGAAACCTCAACAACTCGATATCTCAAAATTTTGCCAGGCACATCATATTGCGCCGGAACCTTTTATCACAAACTATAAAAATACCTATGCGCCTTTACTAAATAGCATTGTTGAGCGCTATTTTTCACTTGGAAAAAAGCCGATGTTTATCGGGCTCAATGGTGCCCAGGGCTCGGGTAAATCAACGCTCGCCTCACTAATGTGCGAAATTTTAACCAAGCAATTCTCTTTGAATACGGTTCAACTATCTATCGATGATCTTTACAAAACACGACTCAATCGACAACAAATGGCAAAAAGCACTCATCCGCTATTTGCCACCCGCGGCGTTCCCGGTACTCACGATATTAATCTCGGATTGAGTCTTTTTAATTTATTGGCAGATCAATCTTGTCGAGAAGTTTTGCTCCCTCGATTTGACAAAGCCAGCGATGAACAACTACCAGAACAACAATGGGGAAAACTAACCGCCCTACCCGATATTGTTATTTTTGAAGGCTGGTGTGTTGGAACTATCGCCCAGAAGGAAAGCCAACTTGCCACTGCAATAAACTCACTGGAAGCAAAGCAAGACGGGCAAATGGTTTGGCGAAAAAGGGTTAATCAGGAACTTAAACAAAGCTACCGTCAACTCTTCAGTTACATCGACTTTTTAATTTTTCTAAAAGCCCCTGATTACTCCTGTGTATTCCAATGGCGTCAGGAGCAGGAACAAAAACTCATCAAGAAGTTAAAACAAACCAACAAAAACCTTTCACGAACTATGAACGATGAGCAATTAAAAAATTTTATGATGTACTTTGAGCGGTTAACTCGCCACAATTTAGAAACTATGCCGAGTTACGCAGACATTACCATCGAGTTAAACGAAGATCGCACGCCCAAATTAGCCTTGTAAACATCAACAGTTATCAAACTTGGTTTAATGCAACTTTTTGAAGCAAGGTTACTCCACTATTTTTTCAAAGTGAATTGATGTATTCGGTGGTAAACCGAGACTAAGACGTACCGCTTTGATGCGGTAGCCAGCGACTTCTTTAGTGTAAGCTTGATTCAATTTTTCTACCGCGTAAGAAAGTACCGCATTTCCGCCGGTTTCTTGTAATATTGACGTTTGTTCAGTTTCAGAAACTTCTTTTACGCGCCTGAGTCTCAAAGTTACGGAAGGGATCAGTTCAACACCAATATAAAGATCAGTGACCACATACCCCAACTTTTCCAATGTTTTTACATTAGCGTCAATACTATTAACAAAATCTGAAAACACTTGTTCGGTATAACCTTCAAAGGCCTTGTATTGCTCATTAGCATCGCCCGCAAGATTAGTGGTAATGTCACCAACTTTTTTAGAAGCATCCGCCGTTGCTGAACTGATTTGTTGCCAAAGTGAATCAGACTTATTTTCTTCTTGTTGTTTTTCCTGATTTTCTTGTTCTGGAGTTGCTTGTTCAGAGCTTCCTTGTTGAGGTACTTTTTCGGCGCCAGCAAGATTCGATGAACATAAAATACATAGTAAAATAATAGAAAAACGTGTTATCAAAAAAAGCTCCTTATTCCTTAATTTTCGTGTTAAATCTTCAAAACTATTTAATTAACCTGAGTGCAAGTTACTTATTCATTTGTTTTAGTTTTTGGTAAAAGCGCTTCGCTTTTTCATTCCCCAAGTCGGCTGATTTTTGTGCATCTTTCATGGCAGCATCAAAATCATGTTGGTGATAGTAAGTTCCTGCACGTTCCAGATATGCTCTACTGTCAAAAGGCTTCAGCGCAATATATTGCTCCCAGTACTCAATAATTTTATTAAATTCTCTTTTCTTAAACAATATATCGTCCATTAACAAATAATAACGGATTTCCTCTGGATTCAATTTAATCGCTTTTTTTAAGTCCCTGATCGCCATTTGTTTTTTATTTTGCGCCAATAAAAGTTTAGCCTTTCTAAAGTAAAGCCGACTATCATTGGGTTCCTGGTTAATCGCCTGAATTAGCGTACTCATTTCATCTTTTATTTCCTGCTCATTTTTCGTAACAGCACCACGGACTTGAATTTGGGAAACGAGCCAGTCATGGTATTTTTGTACCCTGTCATCATGTACCGCCAATTGACTAGCCTTTTCAATATCAAATACGGCTTTACCAAATCGGTTCAACTTATGGTAAGTTTTGGAGCGCCAATAGTAATACTCGCCTTCATCTGAGTTCAACTCAATCGCTCGGCTAAAATCAACCAAAGCTTGCTCAAAGTTCTTCATGCGGTAAAAGTTTTTGCCTCGCTTGTAATAGACTCGCTCGTTATCGCCAAACTGAAGTGCCTCATCGTAAAGTGATTCAGCCATCTGATGGTTACCTTTTGACATTTGAATATTGGCCGCTTCATAAATAGGTAAACCTTCAAGTAGGCTAATTTTTTTGTTTTTTATGGCAAAAGGTTTTGCCGACTCCCAAAATGCTTGCATTTTTGTATATGACCCGCCCCAGCGAGGTAACAGTGTGTCCATGTAGTGAGTTCTAACAATGTAAGTAGCAGGACTAATCTTTAATGCTTCACGCAATGCAGAATCGGCAGAGTGTTGACTTCCCTGAGCCTTGGCCATTCCAATCAAATAGCAGTAAGGAACGACTATTTTTGGGTTTAATTTGATCGCTTTTTTGATATCAGATTTAGCTTTGGAAAAGTAGTTATTCATCGAGCGGAATTGAGAACTTTTAGTATCTTTCGCCCATTTCGAACCTCGTGCTTTCCACCCTTGATAATAATAAAATGCCGCACGAGCGAGATAAGGTTGATAACGATTAGGTGTGGCTACTAGCCAACGGGAAAATATGTCCTGACTGGTTTGACTATTCAACTCAAAAGCAGAGTAAGCGGAAAAGAGTTTATTTTCTGTCGTAATATCAACTTCGGCCTGGTTCTGGTAAGCCTCTAAAACCTCATTAATTTGATTGAAATCTTTTCGTTGAAATAATCGCTTGATTTTTAAAACACTAAAGTTAGCTTTTTGAAGCGACGGCTTTTTCTGATTGTTATGAATTTGAGAGCGGCGTTCAGAATTGACAGTTAAGTTGCTTTTTACTGCTGCAGCGTTTTCAGGTGCCTTGTCACTATAGTGAACTTTTCCATTTTCATCGACCCATCGATACACTTCGGCCAATGCAATTTCCGATAAAATCCCCCAAAAAACGCACCCGGCTATAATCAGCTTCCTCATCACAGAATTCCTTGTTTACTTTTCGACTTTCCATTTGAGGTTAAAACTATCACACTAATTCATTTGGCCCAAATTAAAATCTATTTTTGGTTTAACCATTGCTGACAGCCCACTCTATCAGATAACTTCAAATGCAACCCCACACAAAGGGTTAAACCTTTAAGGTGAGCATAGCGTTGACTTATTGACCGATTGGTATAAACTAATAGCATATACCATTTTTGGAGTATTTAACGTGCCATGGGAAAAAAACTTTAATATTGATGATGCCGTCGATCGCGCCACCGAAGTATTTTGGGCGAAGGGATACGAAGCAACTTCACTTGCTGATTTGCTTCAAGCCATCGGCATTAATAAAGGGAGTTTTTATAATGCTTTTGGGAGTAAAAAGAAACTTTTCACTCAAAGTTTGCTCAAATATGAGCGTGAACAAAGGCGCGATATTCTCGCCGAATTAGAATCTCTAGAAGATCCAGTACTGGCAATAAATAAGCTCTTCGATGCACTTATCGAACAAAGTTTGACAGACAAAGATAAAAAGGGATGTTTTTTGGTTAATACTGCTCTGGATTTGCCTAACCATGACATAGATACCCAAAAAACGGTTAAAAAAGGATTGAAAGGCTCAGAATCTTTTTTTGAGAGACAGATAAAATCAGGGATCCAAACAGGTGCGATTCCCAAGACAATTGACCCCGGTATTTGCGCTAAAGGCCTCTTAGCACTGCTTGTCGGTCTTCGCGTACTAGCGCGGGGAGTATTCGACAAAACCAGTTTAATGGCAATTAAAAAGCAAGCGATTGATCTAATTCATTAAGACCCTCCTTTTCGTATTAACTTAATTTAAGTCGAGACAAAATAACTGTTTATCATCTCTAATATCTATACCGACGGAGAAGCCAAACGGTTTCTCCGCATTTTTACGCAAACTTCTGCAAACTTTTTTGATTCTAGCTTTTTGATTTAATTGAATAAAAAAATAATCGCTCATTTTAAGTTAAAAAAGAATTGACCAATCGGTACAAACAATCTAATATTATTTAAACCAAACGGTACAAACAAGCCATTACAGCGGAAAACCGTTATTTTTAGGCCTTCATTTGTACCAATCGGTTTAAACATTTTATTAACACTGTATTATTGGAGAACAACTAATGACAACTTTCACAACCCATACCATTGAATCCGCACCTGAAGCCTCAAAGCAAAACTTACGAAATGCTAAAAGTGCTTATAGTTTTGTTCCTAACCTTCTCGGTACCATGGCTGAAGCGCCTTCTTTACTAGACGGTTATCTGGCACTTGCAGGCATTTTTGACAAAACCAGTTTTTCCGAAACAGAGCGCCAGATAATTCTAATGACAAACAACCGCTTAAACGGTTGTGTCTATTGCATGGCAGCGCACACTTCGATTTCCCAAATGGCCGGAGTTAAAAAAGATGTTATTAAAGCTTTGCGTAACAACACGCCAATTGCCGATGCAAAACTCGAAGCACTACGCCAATTTGCGGAGGTTATTAATAAGAGTCGAGGTTGGCCTACAGAAACTCAGGTCAGCGCATTTATCGATGCTGGATATACCCAACAAAACGTTCTTGAAGTGATTCTTGGCACGAGTCTCAAAGTGATATCTAACTACACAAATCATATTGCAGAAACGACGGTAGACGATGCATTTGCACCTAATGCCTGGACTCCAAAGAGTAGAGACGTCGCCTAATTCTTAGTTCGTCTACATGGCCACAACGAATCTTCTTGTTTCAGTGAAAAGATACGTGGCCAAGTTGATCAACTAAAGAAAAGGAAAGCTCATTTTGTTTTTTACTAACTTAGCCATGAATGCAATCTGCGCTAACTAAAAATTGAGGAATTTAACATGACTATTGAAATAAATAAGATTATCGCATTCACAACCGGCGCAAACAGAGGCGTCGGGAAAGCGATTACAGAAGGCTTGCTAGAAGCCGGTGCAAAGAAAGTTTACACCGCCGTTCGAAATCTGGAATCTGTTGCGGCACTACAGGAAAAATACGGTGATCGTATTGTACCTGTCGAATTTGAACTTTCACGTAAAGACACCATTGATAACGCAATTAAAATTGCAACCGATGTCAACATGGTGGTTTCAAATGCGGGAGTTGTGCAATTGTCTTCACCACTAGATGACAATGCCATTGAGGGGCTGAAATACCAAATGGAAGGGAATGTTTATCCTCTGATCCGCCTTGCACAAGCATTCGGTCCTATTCTAAAAAACAACGGAGGCGGTGCTTTTGTGCAAATGAATTCACTAGCGTCGATCAAAAACTTTTTGCCATTCACTGGCTACTCTGCATCCAAAGCCGCAGCTTATTCTGTGACTCAAGGGCTACGCGAAGCCTGGGCGGCCCAAGGAACGCAAGTCATTAGTGTTATCGCAGGTCCACTCAAAACGGATATGGCAGATTCTGCAGGCATGGGTGAAGGTGCTCCGCCACCGAGCCTGGTCGCAGACGGTATTCTTGCTGCGCTCAAATCTAACGACTTTTTTGTCTATCCCGATCCAATGGCGCAAGAAGTCGCGAAAGTTTACAGTCCTTACGCGAAGAATGTGCTGGAAATCGCCCACTAATTTATTGCTAGAGAGGATTAATACGATGTTACTTGACACACCTGTTTGTGATTTTGGCTGGAAGGCGCCTGATTTCACTTTGAAAGATTCGGACGGAAAACGCTACACCATGTCCGAACAGCTCGGAGACAAAGGTCTTTTGATCGCGTTTATTTGTAATCACTGCCCCTACGTACAAGCCATTGCTGAGCGTTTTTCCAACGATATGAAAGAACTTCAGGCGGAAGGTATCAATGTGCTAGCAGTTATGTCAAACGACTATCGCTACCTGGAAATCGACAGCCCACCTTTTATGAAAAAGTTTGCGCACCAACATGGATTTACCTTTCCATATTTAGTGGATGAAGATCAATCTGTTGGTCGCGCATATAAGGCGGTCTGCACACCTGACTTTTTTGGTTTTAATAAAGATGGAGCACTGCAATATCGAGGCCGTATTGACGATGCGGCTATGGGTAATCCGACCAATAGAACCAAAGAACTGGTTAATGCGATGAAACAAATCGCTGCAACTGGACAGGGTCCGAAACAACAAATCGCGAGCATGGGATGCTCAATTAAGTGGAGATAAGCACATGGCTAATATTGATTTATATACCTGGGCAACGCCCAACGGCTGGAAAGTTTCTGCGACGCTAGAAGAGCTCGCATTGCCCTACAACTTGAAGCCGATTGATATTAACACTGGTATTCAAAAAGACCCAAGTTATACCGCTATTAATCCCAACGGCCGTATCCCGGCCATTGTGGATCATGGCGCAGATAGCTTTGCCATATTTGAATCAGGTGCAATCATGATTTACCTCGCAGAAAAGACAGGACAACTTTTACCAACAGATGTTAAAGGACGTTCACGGGTGATTCAGTGGCTGATGTTTCAAATGGGTGGACTCGGGCCGATGCAGGGGCAAGCGAATGTGTTTTATCGATACTTTCCAGAAAAAATACCTGCTGCTATTGAGCGCTACCAAAATGAAACGCGCCGACTTTACCAAGTTTTGAATACTCAACTCAGTGATAACGAGTTTTTAGCGGGAAACTTTTCGATAGCCGACATTGCTAATTGGAGTTGGACACGCATTCATAATTGGGCGGGTGTCGACATTAGCGAGTTGCCGCATCTACAAAGGTGGCTCAACCAATTGGAAACTCGACCAGCTTTAAAACGTGGTGCAGCTGTACCAGATCCAACGAATTACAATAAGCCAACCGAAAATGACAAGGAAAAAGCATCAGCAATCCAAAACATCGTTTCACGGTAATATTGCTGGTGGTCGTATGGTAAATCCCAAACGACAACTTAGTTTTTTTACGTAAAGTGAAATTGGAGCGGGAAACGAGATTAGACTGGGCCGGCACACCGGCTCGCTACTCCGAATTAATAAAAATACCGGGGTCAGTCGCTAAATCCAAAACGACAATTTAGAATTTTTACTTAAAGTGAAATTGGAGCGGGAAACGAGATTCGAACTCGCGACCCCGACCTTGGCAAGGTCGTGCTCTACCAGCTGAGCTATTCCCGCTAGATATAAAGAGAAGCAAAATCTCTTTAAATTTGGATAATCATGGTGCCCGGGGCCGGAGTCGAACCGGCACGAGATTTCTCTCGAGGGATTTTAAGTCCCTTGCGTCTACCAATTTCGCCACCCGGGCATTGGGGGGCATTACTTAATAACATCTAAAACAAAAATTCATCATTTTCGCAAGTCCCTTGCGGTCACTCTCGGACTCCTGTCCTTCGTGACACTTGTGCGTCCTGCACATCGTCTACCAATTTCGCCACCCGGGCAGACGTCTTATCATTTTCCTATGAAAGGAAAGTGGAGGCTGAGGTCGGAATCGAACCGGCGTACACGGAGTTGCAGTCCGCTGCATAACCACTCTGCCACTCAGCCATAACTTGAAACCGCAAAGTATCAATAATTCCAACACTTAGCGTAAAAAAACCTCAAAGCAGGTTAATGCAGTTGAGGTTTAAAATTTGGAGCGGGAAACGTGATTCGGCTGGGCCGGCACACCGGATCGCTACCCCAAATTAATAAAAATTCCGGAGTCGCACGCTAAATCCAAAACGACAATTTAGAATTTTTACTTAAAACAAAATTGGAGCGGGAAACGAGATTCGAACTCGCGACCCCGACCTTGGCAAGGTCGTGCTCTACCAGCTGAGCTATTCCCGCCTCAAGTGGACAGGCATTTTACAGCAAGATTAGGTTCTGTCAAGCAAGATTATTGTATGAACCCAAACTTTTTTATTCTGCCCGCAAGCTGCTGATTTAATAATCAATTTTCACTGGATTCTGGCTGTTTTTCAAACTTTGCCGAAACCAACAATGGCCATGTTACTTTCATATAGATATACATTGACCACAATGTTAAGCCAACTGCGACATACAAGAAAATATAGCCCCAAATATACAACCAGCTATGCTCTAAAATTGATGTCACTTCGGGCTCACCACCCGCTAATAACAAAAAGAAAATCGCAGACAGCTGCATTAATGTTTTTACTTTGGCGATAAATACGACTTTGATTGCAGACCTTTCACCGTATTCAGCCATCCACTCTCTCAGTGCTGAAACGGTGATTTCACGGCTGATAATAACCAACGCAGGCGCCGCAATCCAGATAGTTGCATGCTGCTCTACCAACAATACCAAAGACGCAGCAACCATTAGCTTATCAGCCACCGGATCAAGAAACTCGCCCAGTGGCGACTGCATATCAAACTTTCGCGCAACCCACCCATCAAACCAGTCAGTCCAGCCAACGACTGCAAAAATTAAAGCCGCAGTGGTCTGCCCCCAGGTAACTGGCAAGTAGAAAAAAAAGACCAGCAAGGGAATGCAGATGATTCTAAAAGATGTAAGGAGGTTCGCTATATTCATGCTAACGCTTAAACGACTGTTTGATGTTTGCCATTTTAACACCGGCGACACAGAAGTCATCTTTATTTCGAGATTCTTGTGACAAGCTTCGAGCTTGGCGCTTGAAGAACCGTTTTATTATATCGAACGTGCAAACTAATGTAGATGATCGTAAATAGACTGCGCCAGACTCTGACTGATCCCATCAACCTGTTTAAGATCACTCACGCCTGCTCGCTTTACTTCTTGCAATCCACCAAAGTGCTGAATAATCGCGCGCCGCCGCTTAGCCCCAACTCCTGGGATCCCTTCAAGTATCGAGGTTTTTCGTTGCTTATCACGCTTACCTCGATGGCCGGTTATGGCGAATCTGTGCGCTTCATCTCGAATGGCCTGAATTAGATGTAACCCAGGAGAGTCATCATTTAATCGTCTGGCAATGGCTTCGGAAGGAAAAAATATTTGCTCCATACCAACTTTGCGTTCACTCCCCTT
Organism: Aliikangiella coralliicola; assembly: GCF_007004725.1. GTDB lineage: Bacteria > Pseudomonadota > Gammaproteobacteria > Enterobacterales > Kangiellaceae > Aliikangiella > Aliikangiella coralliicola. The sequence goes on from NZ_ML660166.1 coordinate 194,830, forward strand.
CGCCACGCTAATTAAAGTGACCTCGTCAAGATTAAGCTCTTCAATGACTTTTTGTGCCTGATTCAACTGCCCCTTACCACCGTCAATTATCAGTAAATCAGGTAACTTGGCTTCTTCTCTGACCAAACGCTGAAATCGCCGTCTAACAGCTTGTTCAATCGCGGCATAATCATCTCCCGCTGCAACATCCTTGATATTAAACCGTCGATAATCAGATTTTTTGGCCTGGCCTTGCTCAAAAACAACACATGAAGCAACTGTTTGCTCCCCTTGAAAGTGGCTAATATCAAAACATTCCATTCGCATAGGTAGTTTATCTAACGCAAGTTCATCCATTAAACACTGCATGCGTTTTTGTGTGTGATTTTTTGTTGCTAACTTCGCGCTAATCATCTCATTCAGATTGCGATTGGCCATATCAAGCCAGGCTGCTCGACTGGTTTTAACTTTATGAGCAAGGCGAACTTTGCTACCGCGATTCTCGCCGATTAATCCCGCCAACTCTTCAGCCTCGGCCAACGGGTGATTAGTGATAATTTCTGCTGGTAATTCATTTTGGCTGGCTGTGTAAAAATGGCCGATAAACGATTCAATCACCTCTTCGACGCTGGTATCTCCCGGCACTTTTGGGAAAAAATTACGACTTCCCTGCACTAGCCCATTGCGAATATGCAAGACAAAAATTCCGACTGTTTTTTCAATCATCCCAGTCGCTATTATGTCGATATCAGTATCGCTTCCCTGAGCCGACTGCTTTTCAAGAACACGTCTTAACTGAATGATTTGATCCCGAATTTGTGCCGCAGTTTCAAACTCCAGTTTTTCAGAAGCCAGTTGCATTCTCTCTGTCAGTACTTTTAAAACGTCATGATTTTTACCTTTATAGAATAATCTGACGAGTTCAACATCTTTTAAGTAGTCCCGTTGACTGATTTTATCAACACAAGAACCACTGCATCTTTTAATTTGGTATTGCAAACAAGGCCTGGACCGGTACTTAAAAACGCTGTTTTCGCACTGCCGAATTAAAAACAGTTTTTGCATCAGAGAAATACTATATCTTGCGGCAGTGGCACCGGTGAATGGCCCAAAGTAGTCGCCTTTTTTAGTCTGCCGGCCACGATGGATACTCAGTCGAGGGTAGTCCTCATCTGAGAGCAAAATATAGGGATAACTTTTGTCATCGCGAAAAACGACGTTGTACCGCGGGCGATATTTCTTGATGAACTGGTTTTCAAGAATAAGCGCTTCATTCTCACTTTCAGTGACTACGATTTGAACGTCATGAATTTGCGAAACCATTACCCTGGTTTTCGGCGTGTGATCCTGTTTTTGAAAGTAGCTTGAAACGCGCTTCTTCAGGTTTTTTGCTTTTCCAACATAAATAATCTCACCCGCCTGGTTTATCATTTGATAAATTCCAGGTAGTTGGGTGAGATTTTTCAGGAATAATTTATAATCGAAACTTTCTGCAGAAATAGTAGGCTTGCCTTTTAATTAACCATCTTCATAAACTTCGGTAATAATCACTTCAAACAACCGTTTTTAATCAACGGCAACGTACTCCCTCGCAACCAACTCCTTTTACAACTATTACAATTAAAACCAGTACAATTACAACCAGTACAATTAAAACCACGAATAAAATCGAGTTCAGTTAAAGCTTTTCAGATTCAATAATACCGTGGCGAATTGCTAAATGAGTGAGTTCAACATCATTCTCTATTTTTAGCTTTTCAAACAATCGATACCGATAGCTATTGACTGTTTTCGGACTCAGAAAAAGCTGCTCCGATATATCTTGCACTTTCTGGCCCCGAGTTATCATCAACATGACTTGCATTTCCCGATCAGATAAATCATCAAATGGGCTGCCTTCATCAGGATTAACAGCATTCAATGCCATCTGTTGGGCAATATCCGGCGCGAGATAGCGTTTTCCACTGGCAACTTGCCTGATCGCAATCACCATTTCTTCAATATCGGCTCCCTTGGTAATATAGCCAGCAGCGCCGGCCTGCATAAAGCGAGTTGGGTAAGGCTCGTCACCATGTACAGTAACCGCTATCACTTTAATATCAGGATCAAACCTGAGCAGTCGTCGAGTTGCCTCCAGACCGCCAATTCCGGGCATATTCGCGTCCATTAAAACCACATCAGGCCGCAATTCTCTAGACTTGGTAATGCCTTCTTCACCGCTTGAAGCTTCACCTATCACATTTATTTTTTCGTGATCGGCTAACAAGCGGCTAATTCCGCTTCTGATCAACTCATGATCATCCACAATAAGTACTTTAATCAATGTTCCCCTCCATGTCGCGGCTAGTTTTCGCCGCTTTAATTTTAAAAGCTTACCACTTTATCGGCACCGCGCAAATATTAAGGTAATATTCGGCAAGTCCTGTTGATTATATACCCAAACTACTTGCTGAATCCTGCATCTGCAATTAGTTTGGGCGTATCTTACGCTTTACACGATTGCTCTATTGAGATCTTAGTCAATCAGATAAACACTGCAAGTAGTCTCTAAATTTTATTCTGGCATAATAGTGGTAATTAGATAACGATATTTCTAATCAACGCTGGTAAAATTATCCCAAACTTAGTTAACGAATGTGTCTTTGAACTCAATCTGTTTAATTATTAATCAGCCTTTAATCTTTGCTCGTTGAGTTTTTAAGACTTAAATTAACCCCAGCTCGGGATAAGAAAAGCTAGAAAATGTTAACAATCAATCCGTTACAAAAAACAGATTACTTTTTAACTTAGCAATTAATGTCTCATGTTGGCCAGTGCAATCATTTTTGTGGCTATCAAGGCGAACTTGCGTGGTAATAGCCCGCTATTGGTAGCAAGTTTAACGCGGAGAGACGCAAAAATGATTGTGCTGGATAGCTTTTATTATCCCGAGCTGGGGTTAAAATAGGTTCGTTAGAATTCAAAGATTCAAAATAGGATTGTTGATGCAAGATTACCAACCTGCAAATAATTTGTTAAAAGATCGTGTGATTTTAGTAACCGGCGCGAGTGACGGAATTGGCAAAGCCGTTGCGCGAGAGTACGCCAAAGTCGGTGCAACCGTTGTTTTACACGGGCGAGATATTCCAAAACTTGAGGCCGTTTATGATGAAATTATCGCCGATGGCTCACCTAAACCAGCTATTTTACCGCTCAATTTGCTTACCGCTTCTGCGGAACAATTTAAAAGCCTGGCGGAAACGATCCAGTCTGAGCTGGGTAGATTAGACGGTATCTTGCACAATGCAGGAATGATTAGCGAACTGGCTCCGATAGAATTTACCTCAGCGGAAACCTGGAATCAGATTATCCAGGTGAATCTTAATGCCGTTTATCTGTTAACAAACGCCTGTATGCCATTACTGAGGCAATCACCGAGCGCATCTATCATTATGACGTCATCTGGCGTAGGAAAGACAGGAAGAGCCTTTTGGGGCCCGTATGCTGTCTCAAAATTTGCTATTGAAGGGCTTACCCAGGTAATGGCCGACGAGTTAGATGGTTCTAATATTCGGGTTAATGCAATCAACCCAGGCGCAACTCGGACAAAAATGAGAGCCAAAGCCTACCCCGCAGAAGACAAATACCAATTGAAAACGCCGGAACAAATCACGCCGACTTATTTATATTTGATGGGAGATGATAGCGGTACAATAAATGGACAGTCTATTGACGCTCAGCCAAAATAAACCAGCGATTCATCCCTAAAAGCCCTTAAAACCTGCGTAGATAACGAATTTCTGCGCAGGCGCTTCGTTTACATCTTCTGACATAGATTGCTGATAATCGCCTATCAAATAGCTCGCTATTGTCAAAAGCGGCAAGAAATTGCCACATTTTTGACGGATTTTTATTCTGTATCGCTTAATTCAACTTAACTCTTTGATTTTCAATAAAAATAGAGCGTCAACTTTTTAGCATAGTTTTGACTCTACTTTAATGAAAAGACTTATCCATCTGATTTATATAGATTTTTATTTTTTGGCACACTCATTGCTTAAGTGATTATTAAATTTTATGAGTAATTGAGCAACTCCCAGAGGTAAGAGCGTTAAAGGTTAACTCCTGGCTCAGCAGTAGAGGCGAAAAATGAAAACAACATCATCTTCAAAAGTTATTGGTATCGAGCGTTATCGTGCTGCAACAGAGAATCAAACTGATTCACTTGATATCACTCACTTAGCGCTACAACTTCAGCAAACGATTGAGTTGACTCCATTACTACAAGCATTTTGTCACGAAACAGCTCGCCTTATCCCTTGCGATTCTGTCCGTTATAAAAATGAAAACCGACTTTTAAATTATCAGACAGGTGAAACTAAAGTTCATCGGTGCCGTTATCAACTTGAATTAGAAAATGAGTTACTAGGTGAGATCGAATGCACACGCGCTAAACCATTTTCAATTATAGAAACGGATCTGATGGAACGATTGTTAAGCCTGTTAATTTATCCACTACGAAATGCACTTTTATATCAAAAAGCGGTTGCTGAAGCGCACAGGGATCCACTCACTCAAATTAGTAACCGGGCAGCTTTCGATGAAGCATTAGACCGAGAGATCTGCTCATTCAAACGGCACTTAACCGGCTTTTCGCTCATGGTGATTGATATTGATCATTTTAAAAATATTAATGACACTTACGGTCATATTGTTGGAGACTCAGTTTTGAAAGCTGTCGCGCAAAAAATACGTAACACAGTCAGACGTTCAGACGAAGTGTTCCGTTACGGCGGAGAAGAATTTGTTGTTCTTTTGTCTAACACAGAGTTGGATGGTGCCAAATTTATTGCTGAACGAATTCGTAGGGCAATCAAACAAGTCACCATTAATTCAAACAAAAATATTTCGGTAACCGCTTCTGTTGGTATTTCTTCAGCAAATAATTTAAAAGATGTCAGCGACACTTTGTATCACGCCGACAAGGCTCTTTACCAGGCAAAAGATGAAGGTCGAGATCGTGTTGTAGTTCGTCCTTAATTCACCTGAATTCAGGCGAATTAGTCAAAATAAAAAGTCAGTAAAAAGAGAAAGGCGAACATCATGTTCGCCTTTTCTTTTATGCAAAATATGCCTCAAAGAATTTCTTTATTAACCAATTTTCGGTTCAATAATTTTTAATCTTTCGATGGATAAAACTTCTCTCCGGCTTCCGCTTTTTCAACTAACAATTGAGCTGGTTTAAATCGCTCGCCGTGTATTTTTTCCAGCATCTCCATTTGCTTAACAATTTCCTGCGCGCCAATCGAATCAATATAACGGAATGGTCCGCCCAAAAATGGAGGAAACCCAATACCAAAAATTGCGCCGATATCGCCGTCTCGCACATTGCGAATAATGCCATCTTCCAAACAACGTACTGCTTCATTCACCATCATTAATAAACATCGCTGCACAATCGTAGAGTCGTCCATGGTGTTACCCGGCTGGATCCCCAGGGCAAGATAAATGCTTTCATCAACGGGTTTGCTACCCTTAACGTCGTAACGATAAAAACCACGCCCATTTTTTCGCCCTTTTCGATCATCAGACTTGAGCTTGTCAAACATCGCCGGCGGTGCCATACGACTGCCAAAAGCTTCTTCCAGAATGGGCGCAACTTTGGTGGCGACGTCAATTCCCACTTCATCCAATAAAGTCATCGGGCCAACTGGAAATCCTGCATTAACCAGCGCTTTGTCAAGACGATCAACAGCGACACTCTCTGCAACTAGTTGCCCGGCTTCATTCATGTAAGGCGCCAATATTCGATTCACATAAAACCCTGCACCATCACGAACAACAATAACCGTTTTGCCTTGTTGGCGACCAAACTCTACACAAGTTGCAATGACTTCATCAGATGTTTTATCGCTTTTGATAATTTCCAGCAACGGCATTTTATCGACGGGGGAAAAGTAATGCAGGCCGACAACTCTTTCCGGTCTTTGACTGGCACTGGCAATATCGCTAATTGGAATCGAAGAAGTGTTGGTCGCAAAAATAACGTCTTCATGACAATTTTCTTCAATCTCTTTGACCATTTTTTGTTTAAGATCCAAGTCTTCGAAAACGGCTTCGACCACTAAATTAACGCGTTTAAAACCGCTATAGTCTGTGGTGCCACTAATCGCAGCAAAGCGTTTACTCGCGTGATTAATTGAAATACGTTTTCGTTTTATTCGTTTGCGATAAATTTCCCAACAATATTTAAGTGCGTGGTTAATCCCTTCACTATTCATATCTTTAATTCGAACAGGTTTGCCAGCTTTATCTGCTGTCACAAAGGCAATTCCAGCTCCCATAAGACCACCGCCGAGTACGCCGACTCTAGCAATATTTTGGGGCTTAGCATCGCTCTCAACGCCACTGTCTTTTTTCAATTCTGTGGTCGCGAAAAAGATATTCATCAGCTGCTCTGACTCGGGCGATACGACTAATTCACCAAATAATTTTGCTTCGGTCGCCATACCCGCTTCAAACCCTTCTTCCATACCAACTTTGACGCATTCAATAATTTTCGGCGGCGAAGGATAGTTTCCATGGGTTTTCTTGTTGACGGTTTGCAGTGCTTTGTCAAAAATAATGTTACGTCCAAAACTCGATGTTTCTAACACTAACTTTTGCAACTCAGGTAGCTTTAGTAGTGAAGATGGTTTCAACTCAAGTTTTAATTCGCTAATTTTGCGGCGTTTTCTGCCAATTTGGCGAATAGCAATTTTTTCCGCAGCTTTGCGCAAATTCGCTAATGGAACGACTTCATCAACCAAGCCCAGCTTTTTCGCTTGCTTAGCGACTAGCTGCCGTCCGGTGAGCATCATATCAAGCGCCGAAGCAATACCGACTAATCGCGGCAATCTTTGTGTTCCACCGCCACCGGGAAGCACGCCTAGTTGAACTTCAGGCAACCCCAATTTAGTGCTTCGGTCATCGGTACAAACCCGATGGCTACACGCCAGCGTTAACTCTAAACCGCCACCAAGACATGCGCCATGAATAGCCGCAACAACGGGCATATTCATATTTTCGAGGCGAGAAAAGACTTTATGCCCCGTTAAGGCTAACTCAGTTGCTTCTTGTGCCGTTTTAATGGATTCCAACATGGCAATGTCGGCACCGGCAACAAAATTGTCGTCTTTTCCGCTAGTTAAAATCAGTGCTTTTATCCCGGAGTTACTTTCAATTTCATCAAATAATGCGGTGATTTCATCAACAAATTCACCTCTTAAAGTATTTTGAGACTCGCCGGGAACATCAATGGTTATCCATCCAATTCCGTTATCGGAAACCTGTAAAGAAAATGCTGATTTCTTATTAGCGTTCATTATTCAGCCTCCAAAATCATAGCGGCGCCTAGTCCACCTGCCGCGCAGGCAGTCGTCAACCCTAAACCGCCACCGCGTCGGTTAAGTTCCCTTAAAGTTTGTGTGATCATTCTTGCCCCTGTCGCTGCAAATGGATGACCGTAAGCGAGCGATCCACCGAGCACATTAAACTTATCCATATCAATTTCACCAATCGCACTCGAACGATTCAGTTTTTCTTTGGCAAATTGCTTGCTGCCAAACGCTTTCACATTACAAAGTGTTTGTGCGGCAAAAGCTTCATGCATGTCGACCAGAGTGAGATCAGACAGACTCAGCCCCGCTCTATCTAACGCGAGGGGGGTCGCGTATGACGGCCCCATCAACATATCATGAGTGGCATCAATTGCGGCGAAAGCATAGCTGCGAATATAACCCAGAGGCTTGTAGCCGAGTTCTTTCGCCCGCGACTCACTCATCAACAACAATGACGCGGCACCATCGGTTAAACCGGTACTATTGGCGGCGGTTAAGGTGCCATGTTTTTTATCAAAGGCCGGACGTAGTTTTTTATAAGATTCAAGTTTAGAATCAAATCGTACGGTATTGTCTCGAGTCAGCGCTTGTTTAAAAGGTTCAACATAAGCGGTCATGACTTCATCATTTAATACGCCCGATTCCCATGCGGCAGCAGCTAATGTGTGTGAACGGTGGGCCAGTTCATCTTGCTGCTCACGAGCAATATCATGGTCTCTTGCCATCTGCTCTGCGTTTTGCCCCATGGTTAAGCCGGTAGAATATTCCTTAACCGAAGGTGGCACAGGTGCAAGATCTTTCGGACGCAATTTGCTCAGTAGCTTTAATCGTTGCCCCATGGTTTTGGCTTTTGACAGGGAAACCAGGATAGATGCCAGTTTCTTACCAACACCAATAGGTACAACCGAGGATGTGTCCGCCCCACCCGCGACACCAATTGAAATACTGCCAGCCATTATCGACTCGGCAATGCTAGCTGCAGATTGAAAACTAGTTGCGCAAGCTCGTGAAACACTGTAAGCGTCGGTACTGACATCCATCCCTGAGCCCAATACAATTTCGCGCGCGATATTAGGTGCTTCAGGTTGAATCAAAACCTGACCAAACACGACGCGTTCAATCAATGATAAATCGATCTCTGTTCTTGCCAACATTTCAGAAACGACCATTTTGCCCATATCAATCGCGTTGGTGCTTTTGAAGTGAGTCAGCTGGCGGGCAAATGGCGTTCTTAATCCGGCGACAACAGCGACACGTTCGCCTTGACTGACAGAAGCACGCTTTTTGCGTGAAGTGGTTTTAGCGCGACTGGTCTTTTTCTCAGCTTTAGCCTCAGCACCAACTTCGCTATCCTGTTGACTTTTATTTTCAGTAACGGTCTTATCAGTTACAGTCTTAGTCGCGTTTTCAGCGGCATTGTCTGCAGCAGCCGAAGTTTTATCAGAATTTTGCTTATTTTCTGGAGTTTCACTCATACTTGCTCTCGCTCGGTCGATCTTTCAGGTACGTCAGTTTCTCGCCACTATTCTGACTATAGCTTACTGACTATAGCTCACGGATCAATCTGGTAGAAACAAATAGTGACTTAATACACAAGTATTAAACTAGTACAAACAAGACCCTGTTGAAGTTGAAGGTTGCAGCAGAATTTAACTGATCCGACCAATTTATTCAAACGTTTGTTTGAATTTAACTTTAAAACGGCAATAATCACTGTTTCGAGTTACACCAATAACAGTCCTGCCATTCACAACATGACGTGATGCGAGATGGCCTTCATGGTTAACTTCTTACCTCACCATTGCCCCTGACAACAAACTTTTCGCTGGTTAAGGACTCCAGCCCCATCGGACCATAAGCATGTATTTTTGACGTGGATATACCAATTTCTGCGCCCAAACCTAATTCACCGCCGTCCGAAAATCGTGAAGAAGCATTGACCATCACCACCGAGGCGTCAACCCGGTTAACAAACTTATCAGCATTTTGTTGCGAATCAGTGACGATCACTTCGGTGTGTCCCGAGCCATATTGGTCGATAAAATCAATTGCCTGATCAATATTCTTAACTACTTTACAGGAAATTTTCAGATCGAGAAATTCCGCTAAAAATTCTTCTTCTCTCGCTTTATCGATGGACGGCAAAATTTCAATCGTTTCTGCACACCCAAACATCTGCACATCTTTTAAATGAAGGGCTTGAAAAGCCTGTTGTAAAAACTGCTTGGCGATGACCTGATGAACCACGAGCCCTTCCAGCGCATTACAAACGCCTGGTCGTTGAGTTTTTCCATTAATTAGGATATCAATTGCCATATTAAGGTCGGCCATTTCATCAACGTACAAATGGCAAACGCCTTTATAGTGTTTAATCACCGGTATGTGACTGTTAGCGACCACATGTCGAATCAGTCCCTCCCCGCCGCGAGGTATAACCACCTCGATATGTTGGTCCAATTTTAATAGTTGATCTAACAATTGACGGTCAGTGGAGTTCAACACATTAACAGTGTCTGCACTCATTTCATTGTCTATGAGCGCTTCTCGCCAACATTGCGCAATGGCTTGATTAGACTCAAAAGCTTCCTTTCCGCCCCGCAGAATAATACCATTACCACTCTTTAGCGCGAGCGCTGCGGCTTCCACCGTCACATTTGGACGCGATTCATAAATCATCAAAATAACACCCAGCGGAATTCGTTTCTTTGTCACTTTGATGCCACTCGGTTGAACAACCTCCGGGTAGCTTGAAGTTAAAGGATCAGCTAAATTCGCCACCTGATTGAGCGCTTGTTGCATCTGGCGAATTGTCGTTTCATTAATCGTTAAGCGATCAATCATTGCTCGACTCAAACCAGATTGCTCGGCACGTTCTAAATCAATCTTATTTGCCTCGAGAATAGCAAGACGATTCTTTTCGATTAAATCTGACATGCTTTTTAATATTTCATTTTTCTTTTGTTCAGAACTCACACCTAATAATTTTGCTGCTGATTGAGTTTTTTTACACTGCAGCTGAACTTGCTCTATATTAACTAATTGATTCATGTTACTTACCCGAATGATAATTTTTCTATCTCAGTTAAAACAAAAGATTCAAACATCCTGATGATTAAAACACTAACGGCCAATAAACAAAGTGCCAGAAATTGTTTCGTTTTTTAATCTTTCAAATGATTTTGCTTCGCGGCCATTGATAATGATTGTGTCAATTCCTGCCCCGGTTGCTAATTGTGCAGCCTGTAATTTTGTGTGCATTCCGCCTGTTGCAATGGGGTTATTAGTGACGTCAGCAAAACCCAGAATACGTTCATCGATTGTGTCAACTGTTGCCAATAACTTCGCATCGTCAAACTGCTTAGGGTTCTTATCGTAAAGTCCATTCACATCACTACAAATGAGTAACAGGTCAGCATCACACATCACCGCCACGCGCGCTGCCAGATTATCATTGTCTCCGACAACTAGTTCATCAACGACTACCGAATCATTTTCGTTGATGATAGGTATCGCATCCATTTTGAATAAAGTTTCTAACGTGTTTCTCGCGTTAACCACACGTTTATCGCCTTCGAGATCAGAACGCGTTAACAATATTTGCGCGCAAGTATCATCAAATAACTTTTGCCAATGTTGCATGACATGAGACTGACCAATTGCAGCCAGCGCTTGTTTCTGTGGAATTGACAGCGGCTCAGAAAGATCATGATTTGTTAGTCCCGCACCGGCAGCCACACTCCCCGACGATACGATAACAACTTGTTTATTTTGATTGTGGCAATGGTGAATAAAATCAGCCAATGCTAATAAATATTTCGTGCTGCATCCTTTTCCTTCTGGTGCAACTAGCGCACTTCCCACTTTGATCACGACTCTTCGCCATGAAGACTTAAGTTGATTCATCTTAATTCTCAGATTAGTAATTTGAGTCGATTGCTCTCGCAATCGCATTTATAAATTCGATAATTGAACAGTCAACTATCAAACAATTTTGACAAGCAATAGATGAACTAACCCACAAGGGGATTAAAGGAAGGAATACTAATGAATTGTTTCTTGTTGCAAATGAACATAAAAATTCTCAGGTTGCCAAAATCTTTCACTTTGTTTAGAGGTCACTTTTGGGCAACAAATAAGTTTTTACAACGATACGATTTTACAACAATATCGTTTTACCTCTCTCATGCTACTGAATTTTTTTTAAAATTCAAGTTGGCAGTCCATTAATACCATATAAAAAAGTAATAAAGCTTCAAATAAACAAACGAATATCAAACTAATCAAAATTTAAGTTCAATGACTTGAGTTCAAAATCGGGCACAATTAAAACTAAGTCATTCTTACCGGTAATCGGTGCGCCCCCCAATTGCCAGCTTCGGCTTCGAAAACACCAGCGACAACTTGATTGCAATTACAACAATGATTGCCGCCTTTAATATTCCAGTCGCTTAATTGATACCAGTCTCTACCAATTAAAATTTGGTTACAGTGATGGCAGTATGTACTCTGGCCCGACTTATCATGGATGTTTCCAGTATATACATAGTGAACGCCATTTTTTATCGCGATATTTCTGGCCATAACCAGCGTGTCAGCCGGCGTGTGAGGAATGTCCTTCATTTTCCAATCGGGGTGGAACGCGGTGAAGTGCATAGGAACATTCGGCCCGAGGTTTTCAATAACCCATTGCGTCATCGCCTCGATCTCTTGTTCGGAATCATTTTTGCCAGGAATCAACAAATTGGTTATTTCAAACCACACATCAGTTTGGGTCTTTAAATAAATCAGTGTATCTAGTACCGGCTGCAAATGGGCACCAGTGAGTTTGTAATAAAATTTTTCAGTGAAAGCTTTCAGGTCGACATTTGCAGCATCCATGTAACGGTAAAAAATTTCTCTTGGTTGTTCGCAAATATATCCTGCAGTCACAGCTACACTGTGAATGTTTTTTTCTCGGCAAGCTTGTGCAACGTCGATGGCATACTCATGAAATATAACGGGATCATTGTAGGTAAAAGCCACACTACGACAGCCAGACTGACTTGCAACTGAAGCAATTTTTTCCGGCGTTGCTACTGAAGATAATTTATCGATTTCTCGTGACTTACTAATATCCCAATTTTGACAAAATTTACATGCAAGGTTGCAACCTGCAGTGCCGAAAGATAAAACCGGTGTACCGGGAAGAAAATGATTCAACGGTTTTTTCTCTATCGGATCAACACAAAACCCGCTTGACCGGCCATAAGAAGTGAGTTCAATCTGATGATTATGGTTGCGACGGACAAAACACAAACCTCGCTGCCCCTCTTTCAATTTGCAATAGCGAGGACAAAGATCACATTGAACTCTACCGTCATCTAACAAGTGCCAGTAGTCAGTTGCATGATTGAAGTTTTCCATAATAACTAGCATGGAGATATTTTAAATTTTTGCAAGTAATTCTATTGATTTCGAGTGATATTTTCCCCGATATTAAACAAAGCTATAAGCGGCATAATTCATGCCACTTATCAATTATTTCGGTTGTTCTCAGTCAAAACGATCGCTCTTACAATCGATTAAAATTGGTTAATGCTAGTTGAAGTTTTCTTTTAGGATTTTTCTTTAATTAAATACTACAGGAGAATGATCATGGGCCAGGTAAAGTGATAGATTATCTTTAAAAGCAGCAATATCAAAAAAGGCCACATCAACCAATGACGCCCTTTCTTGTTGCCAACAATGGCAAGTTTTCCCGCAACAAAGAAACAATATTCAAATATAATTTTGAATATCCGTTTTTTTCGCACATAATTAAACAAGTGCTCTAGCATGTCTCTATGCCAATGTGCATCTAGGCCCATGCACCTCTAGAACAATATGCTTCTAGACAATCATGTTGATAACACCTGCTTATTTCAAGCAAAGTGAGGTTGATTATGAGAGTAAGGAAAGCCGCGGTTGCTGGTAGTTTCTATCCGGCAGATGGGGACATTCTTGCTCAGTATGTCGATCAATTATTAGATGAAAGTGCCTCTGTTTTTTCGGAAAATGGCGATTATCAACCTGAGTCTGCACCACAAAAGCATGTTCTTTCACCCGATAAGCATTCTTCCAAAGCCTTGATTGTTCCACATGCCGGTTATCAATATTCAGGCAAGATAGCGGCTTATGCCTATTCTATGTTAAGGGCAAGGAAAAACAAAATTAGCCGCATAGTGCTGCTAGGCCCATGTCATCGAGTGTGGATTGAGGGCCTGGCGATTCCGTCAGTTGAGTATTTCTCCACACCATTGGGAGAAATTCCTTTGGATAAACAAAAGCTACAGGAGCTTACCCAATTCGTTCAAATTCAGATTTCGGATTTGGCGCATCAAGAGGAACATTCGTTAGAAGTCCAAATTCCGTTTATTCAGCGCATATTTGACAAAATAAAACTCATTCCCATTGCAGTGGGTGGTGCTTCAACAGAACAGGTTTCGGAAATCATCGAGTACCTTTGGGAAGGCGCCGAAACAATCTTTTTAATTAGCTCAGATCTCAGTCATTTTCTTGATTATCATACAGCCAGAGAAACCGACCGAAAAACGACAGAATATATTAACAACCTCGACTATCAATCGCTGAATCATGAAATGGCATGTGGCAGTACGCCCATCCAGGGACTTTTAAAAGTGGCGCAGGAAAAATCAATGCAGGTTTCAACTCTTGCTCAATGTAACTCAGGAGATACCGCCGGCGACAAGTCAAGAGTTGTGGGGTATGCCTCTTATGCCATCTACTAAACTCACACTTAAAGATAAACAAGTCATTTTGTCAACGGCCAGGCATGCGATTCAATATGGTTTAACTTACAAGGAAGTACCGATACTTGAACTTGGGAATTATTCGTCTCGGTTACAACAAAATACAGCGACATTCGTCACCTTAAAAGAAACCAACAAATTGCGCGGATGTGTCGGCACATTAACGCCATATCAACCATTGATACAAGACGTTGCAGAGCATGCATTTGCCGCAGCATTTCGAGATAACCGCTTTCCACCGGTTAATCACATTGAAGAACCTATGTTGCACATATCCGTTTCGGTACTCTCACCAAAAGAAATGATGGTTGTAAAAGATGAAAAAGATTTAATTAGCCAATTAGAAGCCGGTAAGGATGGAATTATTCTCCAATATCAAAACCACAATGCGACATTTCTTCCGGCGGTGTGGGAAAGCTTAAAGGATCCCAAAACTTTTATTAAGGAGTTAAAATTAAAAGCAGGATTAGCAGAAAATTTCTGGAGTAATGAAATGAAACTCTCCCGCTATACCACCATCACAATTGATTGAAACAGAAGAGTTTTGCTTTAATGCAAAGCGTTTTAAGCAAGTTTTTTTTCGCAGTATTATCTATAGCCAGTTTTACCCAAGCTTAAAACTGACATCAAACTAAAGACTAGAAAGAGAATCTTCGTGCAAACCACATTCTCTTTTTAAACCGCCAAATCGAGTTTGTTCTTCAGTCATACCTAAACTTAATGGCACTGTACTATGAATATCACCAATAGAAACATAACCTTTTTCCCATAAAGGATGGTATGGCAGATCATGTTGCTTAAGATATTGGTGAACAATTCGATTATTCCAATCAATTAACGGATGAACTTTTATTCTCCCTCTGATTTTCTGCACCACCGGAAGATCTTTTCGACTTTCGGACTGAGATCTCATCAAACCAGCAAACCAGGTCTTAACATTCAGTTCGCGCAGTCCGATTTCCATCGGTTCAACCTTATTCATGGTATTGTACTGCTTCAGTCCATCGAGCCCTTTTTCCCATAACTTGCCAAAGCGAGCTTCCTGCCAGGCACTACTCATCTGAGAGCGGTAAACTTTTAAATTCAGGTTTAACCTTTCGGTCAAATCTTCGATAAACTGGTAGGTTTCGGGAAAAAGATACCCGGTATCAACCACGATAACTGGAATGTCAGGTTTAACTCGAGTCACCATATGAAGACTCACTGCAGATTGAACGCCAAAACTCGATGATAACGCAAATTCTGCCGGCAAGTTCTGAATAGCCCACTCAACTCGTTGTTGAGCAGGTAGTTTTTCTAATAGGTGATTCGCATCCAGAACCTCTTTTTCGTTCCACACAGAATCTAACATTGTCATCTCCTAAGAGTGAAAATCAAGCCCATTATTAACAGCTTTTACATAGTTTTTACGAATAACAAAATCGCCAAAATGCTCCTCTTGATTTCGTTCTTCAGAATAATCTTTTAAGATTGGTTCCAATTCCGACAAAATCTGTTGCTCGTTGATATTTTCGCGATAAAGTTTGTTTAATCGATGCCCCGTATGACTGGCACCAAGATACAAATTGTATTTTCCGGGTGCTTTACCAACCATGCCAATCTCACCTAAAAATGGTCGCCCACAGCCATTAGGGCAGCCGGTCATGCGTACATTGATTGGTAAAGATTTAATTGAGTATTTGTCCAAAAGCACTTCTAGTTTGTCGATGAAAGTCGGTAAGTAGCGCTCTGCTTCTGACATCGCCAAAGAACAGGTCGGAAAAGCCACACAGGCAATTGAGTTCAATCGAGTCGGCGACTCTGTTTCACCAATACTGATTTCAAACTTCTTCAATAGCGCTTCTACTTTTGGTTTTGTTTCAGGTTTGATATCACTGATAATCATATTCTGGTTAGGTGATATTCGAAATTGCCCGTCATGAATTTTTGCAATTTCAAGTAAACCAGTGAAAAGCTTTTTCTCGTCTGTATCGACAATACGGCCACTATGGATATATAAAGTCAGGTGCCAATTACCTTTTTCATCTTGCATCCAACCATAGCGATCACCATTGTGAACAAATTCAAACGGTTTAGCTTCAGCCAACTCATAGCCTACATAAGCAGATAGCTTTTGCTTGAAACCTTCTAAACCAAGTGTATCGACCGTATATTTCAGCCGCGCGTGCTTACGCACTTCTCGATTTCCAAAATCTCGTTGCACTTTCACAACGTTTTCAGAAATATCTAGTACTTGATCCAATGTGCAGAATCCAATCACGTCAGCGACTCTCGGATAGGTTGTTTCATCTCCATGGGAACTCCCCATGCCACCACCAATTGTCACGTTAAATCCAATAAGCTTTTCATCTTCGATAATGGCAATAAAACCTAAATCGTTGGCATAAACATCAACATCATTGTAGGGAGGTATCGCAATTGCCGTTTTGAATTTTCGTGGCAAATAAGTTTCGCCATAAATTGGCTCTTGAGACGACTCAACTTTCTCTCCATCTAACCAAATTTCATGATAGGCTTTGGTTTTAGGAAGCAGATGCTCACTGATTTTTTTTGCCCAATCAAACACTTCAGCATGAACGGCGGAAGTCTGTGGTAAAGGGTTACTCATCACGTTTCGATTCACATCGCCACATGCTGCAATGGTATCCAGCATTGACTGATTAATACCAGCAATAGTAGTTTTTAAATTGCGCTTAAATACTCCATGCCACTGATAGGCCTGTCGTGTTGTCAAACGCAAACTACCGCTAGAATACTGAGTCGCGAGATTAGCCATTTGAATATATTGTTCAGAAGTTGCCACACCACCAGGAACGCGAGCACGGATCATAAATGAATACAGTGGTTCCAGTTTCTGTTTGCGTCGCTCGTTACGCAGGTCACGATCATCTTGCTGATAAATACCGTGAAATTTAATCAACATTAAATCATCATCAGCAACCGAACCTGTCACAGGATTCTTTAAGCTAGGCGTAATGGTTCCGCGCAGATAATCACTTTCTACTTTAATTCTTTCAACATCTGAATGCGTTGACGGATCATATTTTGTTTGTTCAATTGCCATGATTAATATACATCTCTTTGATATCGCTTTTCTTTCTTAAGCGCCTTGATAAACACTTCAGCGTCTTCTTGTGACTTGCCACCCTGCTCTTTCGCAATAGTGATTAACGCACTCTCAACATCTTTAGCCATTCGACTCATGTCACCACAAACATAAATATAAGCTTGCTTTTCATTAATCCACTGCCACAGGGATTCTGCGTTTTCTAACAAACGATGTTGAACATAAACTTTCTCAGATTGATCGCGTGAAAAAGCAACGCTTAAGTGAGTGAGTAATCCGTCCTTAAGATAATTCTGTAATTCAACCTGGTATAAAAAGTCAGTATTGAAATTAGGGTTGCCGAAGAAAAGCCAGTTTTCTCCGCTTGAAGATATTTCTTGGCGTTCTTGTAAGAATGCTCGGAAAGGTGCAATCCCAGTACCTGGACCTATCATAATAACTGGCTGATCGTTTTCTGGAAGTTTAAAGTGGCGGTTCTCATCAACAAAAACTAACACTTCATCATCTTCCTGAAGGGCTTCAATCAAGAAGTGGCTTGCCGTTCCATAGCGAGTTCCATTGTCATTTTCAGATTGTTGCAACCCGACGGTTAAATGAACTTCTTCAGGAGCCGCTTGTAAACTCGACGCGATAGAATACATTCTTGGTTTAATCGGCTTGAGTAAATCCACCAATTGTTGCGCTTCCAGTTTTTTCGGTGAAAACCGAATCACATCAACCAACTGGTTGTTTTTGATAAAATTCAAATAATTTTCAGCAACGATCTCTCGTAACGCATCTGAATTAGTGAGTTCGGCATATTGCGACACAAATTCTTTATTAACCAAAGAAATTTCGAGGTTCTCAGTAAGTGCCTGAACCAGTGTTTTAGTGCCCTCTTTGAGAGCAATCTGCTCATCACCCGTTAACTCGGTTAGTGTCAAGATCTCGGAAACCACCTCGGCATTATTCTTCGCCCAAACGCCCAGAGAATCTCCTGGTAAATAGTTTATGCCAGAGCCTTCCAAAGATAACTCGAGATGATTAATGTGTTTTATCGAACCACGGCCGGTAATTTTCTGATTTTCGAGAACTGTCGCAGTAAAAGGATTGGCTTTAGTCCACTCACAGGCAGGGTTCGCTGTTGTAATGTTTTGAACATCGGCTGTTGGCGCAAAATCTGAAAGTAGCGCAACTTCATCAACAACTTTTGCAATCCATTCTGCAGCTGGCGCATCATAATCTAAATCACAATCAACCCGCTCAACTAAGGATTGAGAGCCGAGCTTGCTAAATGCCTGGTCGAAATCTTTACCGGTTTGGCAGAAGAATTCGTAGCTAGAATCACCCAGGCTAAGAACGGCGTGTCGTACACCTTCTAACTTAGGTGCTCGTTTGCCAAGTACATACTCGTGGAAGTCAATTGCATCATCAGGTGGCTCGCCTTCACCGTGTGTTGAAGCGATCATCAAAATGACCTGTTGCTCTTTGAGCTTGTTGCTTTTGAAATCTGCCACTGATGCTAATTCGGCATCGATGCCTTTTTGGCCCAGATTTTGGTGCAGCAATTCTGCCAAGTCTTGCGCATTACCGGATTGAGAAGCGTAAAGAACCACTGTTTTTAGCGCGACGGGCGCTTGTGAAACAGCAGCAGCGGTTGGCAAAATGCTCGACTCGACACCTGTGTGCTTGGCATCTGCGAGCCCAGAGCAATAACCACTTAACCAGTAGAGTTCTTTACTATCGAACTTCTGCACCGTCTCAAGGAGATCGGGGTTTAATGGCAGTGCATTGTGAGGAAGGTCAACTTTTTTATTCACAATATCTATTCAATTAATGATAATTGAACAGAATTTTGAGCCTGTCAGCTAATTTCGACCACTAATTATCGGCTATTGGGTAATAACCACTGGTAATGTAATGATTAACTTTTCCGTCACTCTTAATAGAAAACAAGATTCCTGTCTTTAACGCGCTTTTAGCTAGCCTTCAAGAATGCCCGAAACTCGTCTTGCGACAAGGGTTTACAAAAATGATATCCCTGGGCACAATCACAATTCAACTTTTTTAGATACTCTCGCTGTTCGTCATTCTCAACCCCTTCGGCAATCACAGAAATCCCCATACTATGACCCATTGCTACAATGGTTTGTGCGGTCGAATTTAGTTGGTTGGTTGTTGTAATTTCATCAACAAAAGATCGGTCAATTTTGATCGTTGAAACCGGTAACTTATTTAAATGGGCAATCGACGAGCTACCAGTACCATAATCATCAATGGAAACGCCTACTCCCAGGCGTCCGATATGACCAATTTCACGGACGACACGCGCCGATTTTTCCATCGCTGCCGATTCGGTTATTTCGACATCAAGGTTTTTAGCCGGAAAACCTGTTTCGCTGAGCATCCGAGAAAGTTCATCACCGGCGCCTGCATTAAGCTGCCTGGCTGATAAATTAATGGACAACTTAAATTCAGGAATACCCTGCGACCACCAACTCATGCACTGAGTCAGCGCTTGTTCCGTCACTATTCCCCCAATTTTGGGTATTAACCCTGTTTCCTCGGCAATGGGAATAAATTCCTCCGGACCAATCACGCCCCGAACGGGATGCTGCCATCTGGCTAAAACTTCAACGCCGACCAAACGCTCGGTATCCAGCTCAAATATTGGTTGATAATAAGCTTTAATTTCACCACTGTTTACAGCATTTGATAGCTCTACAGCCAGCTTTTGTCGAGATTGAATAAAGTCGCTTAAAGACGACTTAAAAAACAAATATTTGTTCTTTCCTTCAAATTTCGCCTTGTACATTGCTTTGTCAGCATATTGCATTAATTGCGCGGCATTAAGAGAATCTTGAGGATAGATACTAATCCCTATGCTGGCCGATATAGCCCAGTGAGAATGGCCATAACTCTCCTTCTCAACGGCATTTAAAATCTTTTCTGCGATGTGAGAAAGTTCGGTGGTTTCACCAAAATCTTCGACAAGTAACACAAACTCATCTCCGCCAAACCGAGCAAGAGAATCTTCTTTGCGTAAGCAAGATTCCATCTTCTGAGCAACAGACTGCAAGACTTTATCGCCTGCTTCATGACCGCGATTATCATTAACCTGTTTAAAATTATCTAAATCGATAAATAAAATTGCTAGTGAAGTATCTTTACGCGAACAGAGATCAATTGCATGCTCTAAGCGTTCGTAAAAATTCTTACGGTTGGGTAGCCCGGTCAAATTATCGTAGTGCGCTGCTTGCTGAAGCTTTTCTTCTTCCTTCTCCCGCAGCAACACAATGCTTGCTAAATTGGCGGCAGTTTCAAGTAACAATCGATAAAACTCATTGGCTTCTCTTTTTTCAAACATTGACAGCGCAAAAGATCCAATGACATTTTCATTAGAGTCACGAATTGGAATAGACCAACAAGCGATGACTTTAAACTCTCTGGCAAAATCTCGTAATCCCTCCCATCTCAAATCTTCCTCGGTGTTAATTACAAACTGTGGGGTTTGTTCGTAAACTGCGGTGCCGCAAGAACCTTGTTTTTTTCCAGGCACCATACCATTTAATTGATCCACTGCGTCTTGAGGAAGACTTGGGGCAGCCCTAACGAGCAACTGAGTCCGAGACTGGTTGTAAAGCATAATACTCGCGGCCGAGTTTTGAAGAATTTTTTCAGCCGAGATACAAAGTTGCTCTAGTGCGTGCTGATAATTATTTTGGCGCACGACAACTTCTAGAATATCTTTTTGTACTTTGAGTAGTTGGTTGGCTTGTTGATGATTTAATTGGGACACAGACGAGCTTTTGATACTACCAGGACGTTCCATGCAATCGACCTCTCCATTTAATACACGATTTACTTACTGCAGAAGGTTACTTTAAGCCACAACCAGGATAGATTCCATTTCGTCGTTAGATATATAGCTTAATAGACACAGAGCGCAGTGAGTTTATTACTAATTAGTATAACAAAACTCAGGCAATGAATAAATTCGTGGGATTTGTTTAAGTGAGATAAGGGGGAAACAGCTTAAAATATACTAGTTCTCCAAAAAACAACGGTGCCGGACCAATGTCCCTCATTATGACCCTAGCGATAAAAACAGGCCTGCGATCGCTCAACACGACTCAACGCTCCTAAATCTATAGATTATTGCGTATTCAGGAAATATTTTGCAAACCTAACCGTTTAACAGACGAGTAAAGCCAAACCATAAAGGAAGCAGCTAAATGATTGAAATAATTGAAGAAGCAACCGAAAAACCGATTTGCCCACACTGTGAACAGAGTATTAGTAAAATATTGGCGAATAAAATCAAAAGTACGTTTGGTGTGCGCTATTTATATTTTTGTAGCAAATGCAGAAAAACGCTTGGTATATCTCATCGAAAAGGGTTCTGGATGGGATAAAGAATCGGGGAAAAACGCTGGTGACATTTTTATCAAATAAAGAGTCTAGAAACTCTGGAGATTAAAATGAAGAATCTCAATGAAAAAAGTATCACGCAACGAAAAAAGCCCCAGAGATACTCTCTGAGGCTTTCGATTTTAACGCATTGAAAACAATGCAAATATGGCGGAGGGATAGGGATTCGAACCCTAGATGGGCTATTAACCCATGCCGGTTTTCAAGACCGGTGCATTCAACCGCTCTGCCATCCCTCCGTTGAGCGTTGAGGGGCGCATACTACCGGATTATTTCACAGGGGAAAAGCCTATTTTGAAAAAAAATTGTAGTTTTTTTATGATAGCTTAATATTTAGCCAAATCTTGTTACAAATTGGGTAAAAATACTTGACCAGAACACTTGGGATCATTATGTTGAACCCTTACTATTAATATAAGTCTAACGACCTAGTTATATTTAAGTCATATACGCTTAGTTATCTGTTAAAACAGGAGTTTATCAATGCAATCAAATTCGCCGGTAATCGAAAGAACGCGCGGTCAATCGATTGAGGTTAATAAGGTTCTCAAGAACACCTATTTGTTGTTATCAGCAACCTTATTATTTAGTGGGGCAATGGCTGGAGTTGCCATGGCCTTGAACGTAGGCTTTATTCCTTTCTGGGCTTACCTGATTGGCTTATTTGGAATGACATTTCTAATCCATAAAACAGCGAATAGCGCTATGGGTATAGTGATGACATTCGTATTTACTGGATTCCTCGGTTTTTATGCGGGACCAATAATTAATTACTACGTCTCAACAGGCGGCGCCAATATTGTGGTACAAGCACTTGCAGGAACAGGGTTAATCTTTTTCGCGCTTTCTGGCTATGTTTTGAAAACAAAGAAAGATTTTACTTTTATGCGCGGCTTCTTATTTACTGGAGTTACCGTCGTATTTTTCGCCATTATTTTTTACTACATCGGTAGCGCGTTCTTCGGACTGCACATCTCTGGCTTCTCGTTAGCGATTTCAGCAATTTGTGTTATTTTGATGTCTGCCTTTATTTTGTACGACACGAGTAGCATTATCAGAGGTGAAGAAACTAACTACGTGCTTGCAACTGTATCCATGTACATGAATATCTACGTGTTGTTTATGCACTTACTGAACCTATTGTCAGCACTATCTGGTGATGATTAAGATTTAGTTAGTAAGAGTATTAAAAAAAGCCCATCTCAAGATGGGCTTTTTTATGCATCAATTAATTTGACGAGAAACCGGATTTTATTAAATCGTTTATACAACGCCATAAGCGAGCATCGCGTTGGCGACTTTTACGAAACCTGCCACGTTAGCGCCTTTAACGTAATCGACATAATCCCCTTCGTCACCATATTTCATGCACTGCTGATGAATTCCAGACATGATATTTTTTAGTCGCTCGTCTAACTCTTCTCGCGTCCATGAAATGCGCTGACTGTTTTGAGACATTTCTAATCCAGATACAGCCACACCACCAGCATTAGAGGCTTTACCAGGTGCATAAAGGATTTTATTGTCGTGGAACACATGAATAGCTTCGATCACCGTTGGCATATTTGCCCCTTCAGCGATCGCGATAACACCATTGGCAACCAGATTTTTCGCGTCATCAACGTTAATTTCATTCTGAGTAGCGCAAGGTAATGCAATGTCGCAGGCTATATTCCATGGCTTCTCGCCGGCATAAAACTCGCAGCCATATTTTTCAGCGTATTCGCTAATTCGTCCCCGTTGAACCGTCTTAAGCTCAATAATATACGCTAGCTTTTCTGCATCAATCCCTTCTGGATCGTGGATGAACCCTGACGAATCCGACATTGTCACCACTTTCCCACCTAGCTGAATAACCTTTTCCGCCGCATATTGTGCAACATTACCTGAACCGGAAATAACCGCTGTCTTGCCTTTAATCGAGTCGTCTCTATGCTGTAGCATCAAATCCAAAAAGTACACCGCGCCGTAACCAGTCGCTTCGGTGCGAATCAAACTTCCACCGAACTCAAGTGACTTACCAGTCAAAGTGCCAGTAAACTCATTTTCCAGACGCTTGTACTGACCGAAAAGATAACCAATTTCTCTGGCGCCAACACCAATATCACCAGCAGGAATATCACGATTTGGACCAATATGTTTGTGTAGCTCAGTCATAAAGGACTGGCAAAAACGCATGACTTCCCTATCAGATTTGCCCTTAGGGTCAAAGTCAGCGCCGCCCTTTCCGCCTCCCATTGGGAGTGTAGTGAGGCTATTTTTAAAAACCTGTTCAAAACCCAAAAATTTAAGAATACTTTGGTTAACTGAAGGGTGAAATCTTAACCCACCTTTGTAAGGGCCGATCGCACTATTATACTGAACCCGGTAACCTCTGTTGACCTGAATGCGCCCTTCATCGTCTTCCCAACTCACTCGAAAAGAAACGATTCTATCCGGCTCAATCATTCGTTCAAGAATTGAAGCCTGGTTATAGTGAGGATGCTCATTAATAAAGGGAATAATATCTTCCGCAACTTCCTGAACCGCCTGGTGAAATTCAGTTTCGCCTGGGTTGCGACGCTTAACCTCTTCGATAAACGAATTGAGGTCTAACTCGTGTTTAGTCATTGTTGTGTCTCTTTGGATATTGTGTCGTTAAACTAGCTCTATCTTGTAAAACCAGTAGTGTCGTCAAAACTTAAATTTATTATTATTGAGCAGGCAATCCTGCTACTGCGCGATTATCTCTATCCAGTATGCTTAAAGAGATTAGACCAGTTAAAAAATAGCCATATTTATTAAAAACTTGATTTAAGTTAGGTCATGCAGCAGAATGAGCCGCAACGTGCCAATTGACTAATCACTATGTCAGTTTCTTTTACTATCCTTGTTACGGGCTCACCGACTAACTCCCAAGCCCACCTGTCTGCATTAAGGTTCGCCAATGCAGTAATCGAAAATAACCACTCGATTAGTAGTGTATTTTTTTACCAGGAAGCAGTTCATGTAGCTAACGGCTACATTATAAAGCCTTCTGATGAAGCTCAGCTCACGCAAAAGTGGGCAACGCTCTCAGCCGAACACAACGTAGAACTACAAGTTTGCGTAGCGGCTGCCAATCGTCGAGGGGTTATTGACGCTAATGAGGCTAGTCTAAATGCCCTGGAGCATCATTCAATACACCCTGCGTTCTCCATTTTGGGATTAGGACAGTTTGCCGCCAAACTTTCGGAAGCGAAAACTAAAATTGTACAATTCAAATAATGATCGACGCAGTAAAAGTAGCACTAAGAAATCAACACAGACACTGCTGAATGGAAAAAACTAAAGCATGACAAATGAACAGATAACGACCTGCATCATTATTAAGTCGCCGCCATTCAGTGCCATTGATGGGAAAGAAGGTATCGATTTAGCATTAGTGTGTGCGGCTTTCGACCAGCAGGTTAACTTGATTTTCGTTGAGCAAGGTATTTTTCATTTAATCAAATCTCAAGATAGCAATTGTATTGACGACAAACTACATGATAAACAACTGAACGCCATAGAGTTTTATGACATTGATAAAATCTACGTTGAATCAGAAAGTTTAGAGAAATTTCACCTGACAGAAAAACATTTGCTAAGCC
Organism: Aliikangiella coralliicola; assembly: GCF_007004725.1. Lineage (GTDB taxonomy): Bacteria > Pseudomonadota > Gammaproteobacteria > Enterobacterales > Kangiellaceae > Aliikangiella > Aliikangiella coralliicola. Next base: position 220,043 of record NZ_ML660166.1, read on the forward strand.
ATGTAGATTGCTTACCTTCATCTGATATAAAAACACTCTGTCATTCAGCTAACCAAACGGTCATTTTCTAATGGCAAATCTGCATTTAATTTCACAGGCGATAAGCCCTGATAGCTTAAAATCCGCTTTTAGCCGCTATGTTTCGACTCAGGAGCCGCTTCTATTTATTGGCGAGTCAGTTGCTAGCCTGCTCGAACAAGGTGTTGCTGAGTTTTTAAAACAGGAAAACATTCCAAGTTATGCGCTAGTCGCTGACTGTCAACTTAGAGGGATAGCCTCTCAAATCCCTTCTTTTATTTCACAGATTAATGATGCCCAAATGGTTAACTTAATCGCGAATGCAAAGCAGACGATAAGCTGGTAACTATGACCGATTTGCCCAATACAATTAAGACTGACGCAGAAGGTTATCTGCAAGATCCTCAGCAATGGGACGAATCAATCGCCGCCATTATTGCTAAACTCGAGGATATTGAACTCAGTGACGATCATTGGGAGGTAATCCGTTATGTGCGTCAATTTTACCAAGAGTTTAATACTAGCCCTTCGATACGTCCCCTGGTTAAGTATTTAGCCAAAGTATTGCCACCGGAAAAAAGCGGTAGCCTCTATTTACAAATACTGTTCCCCGAAGGTCCAGCCAAGCAAGCGACCAAAATCGCAGGATTACCGAAACCAGCACGGTGCACCTGAGCAGTTTTTTAACAAATTTGCGAGTCATTTATGGGAAATCACAAATGGGCTGCTATAATCTCTCACAGTAAACAATGATTCCGCTAAGCTGTTAAAATGTCTCAATATTGCTAATAATTCAGTTTAAATTCATAAAAAATAGATAATAATCCCTCTAAGCCTTAACCTAATACGTAACTATTTTGATAAAATAGCGTCCATATGGATAACAACCCCAAGTACTATTGGAGAATAAAAGAAATGAAAAAATTGATCGGCTCACTGATTATTTTATTGGGATTTAACAGCATTGCTTTTGCTGACACAGATCCTTCAGACTATTTGAAGGGTGTAGCCAATAAAATGATTTCTGTTATTGAGCAGAACAAAGAAGCTTTAAAAACTGACTCTAAACTTGCCGAAAACCTGGTTCGTACGCATCTGTTGCCAATTATTGACAAAGAAGCTTTTTCACGCGGAACACTAGGCAAGAAAACCTGGAAAACACTTTCAGACGAACAAAAAGAGTTATTTAAAAATGGTTACATAAGTCGCGTGATTAACAAATATGCTAAGGGCTTATCGCTTTATGATGGTCAAGCTTTCGTGTTCCAAAAAGCAGAAATTAGCAAAAGAACAGGAAATGCTCGCGTAAAAAGTGCGATGAAACAATCTGATTCAGAACCTTTAGACATTCACTACCACTTAACCAAAAAGTCAGGTAACTGGTTAATCACCAATATCATAGTTGCAGGAACAGATATGCGTAAAAGCTACAAAAATCAGTTTAAGCCAAGAATTAAAGAAATCGGAATGGACAAGTTCATTGAAGAACTCAATGCGCCTCCTAAAGCGAAGAATTAATATTGCGCTATAAAAAAACCGCTTTTCAGCGGTTTTTTTATTCTTGATGAAAATAGCCTGGTTAACATAGCCAAGCAGGCTTAACCGATAACATCTTCTTTCATATAAGGTCTTAATGCCTCAGGCACCTTGATCTTTCCGTCAGCCATTTGATAATTCTCAAGAATCGCAACAAGCGTTCTTCCTACTGCCAAACCAGAGCCATTCAACGTGTGCACCAACTCAGGTTTATTAGTTTCAGGGTTACGAAAACGAGCTTGCATTCGACGTGCCTGAAAATCTCCCATATTGCTACAAGAAGAAATTTCTCGGTAAGTATTTTGCGCCGGTAGCCAAACCTCAATATCGTAGGTTTTAGTAGCACCGAAGCCAATATCGCCACTACACAAAATCACTGTTCGGTATGGTAACTCTAATAACTGCAGTATTTTTTCTGCATGGCCCGTTAGTTCATCTAATGCCTGCATTGATTTTTGCGGATGAACAATTTGCACCAGCTCAACTTTCTCAAACTGATGTTGACGAATTAAGCCTTTAACATCCTTACCGTAGGACCCCGCTTCACTTCTGAAACAAGGTGTATGGCCGGTCAATTTAATCGGCAAATCTTTAGCATCAACAATTTCTTCGCGTACCAGATTTGTCAAAGGAACTTCAGCTGTTGGAATCATATAAAGGGGTTTATCGTCCTGTGTGGTTCCTTGAACCGTGAATAAATCTTCAGCGAACTTAGGTAATTGAGATGTCCCAAGTAAACATTCTGGATTGACCAGGTAAGGCACGTAAGTTTCCTGATAGCCGTGTTGCTCAGTGTGAGTATCCAGCATTAATTGAATTAACGCGCGGTGAAGCTTAGCAACAGCAGAGCGCATTACTACGAATCGAGAACCACTTAATTTTGCTGAAGCGGCAAAATCGATGCCACCGACTCCTTCACCAATTTCGGTATGATCTTTGGGCTCAAAATCAAACGTCGGAATTTCTCCCCACTTTCTCACTTCCACATTATCGTCTTCGTTTTTTCCCTCAGGCACTTCGTCAGAAAGAAGGTTGGGCAAACCTAAAAACAAATCGTCCAGCTTGTGCTGAACTTCTTCAAATGATTTTTTGGTCTCATCGAGCTCATTTCCTAAACTGGCCACTTCATCTAATAGCGGCTGAATATCCTCACCAGCGGCCTTGGCCTTACCGATCGACTTGGAGCGAGTCTTTCTCTCGTTTTGTAACTCTTCGGTTTTCACCTGAAGTGACTTGCGGCTCTCTTCCAGCTCTAGATAAGCTTTTCTGTCAAACTCCATTCCACGCTTTGCCAGGTTGGCGACGACTGCGTCCAGGTCGGTTCTAAAAAGTTTCGGGTCGATCATTGATAAATCCAGATTGCGATATTTAATTATTGGTTTAGTTAACTGATATTCCAGTTTCTCAGCGGCGAATCACCAGATATTGTGCGTTTGATAACTCAGCCGGTGGCTATTCTACCACCAAGCCAAGCGCCGACAAATACACAAATTAAGCATAAAAGGCAATTAGCGAGGACATTGACAAACAATTTCAGAGATTCTCCCTGGTTAAACAGCAATAGACTGTCTAACGCAAAGGCTGAGAAAGTTGTAAAGGCACCGAGAAATCCAACAAAAAAGAACAATAATTTCCCTACATTCCAGTGAGCGTCACTACTTTCAAGCCACATGTAAACCAATCCAGCTAAAAAACACCCAACAACATTCACAACTAAAGTGCTAAAAGGAAATTCGGTGCCGGTAATCGCAGGTAGATATTCTCGAACCCAAAAACGCGCGCTTGCCCCTAATGCTCCACCAAGGGCAACAAACAACGTCGGTGCGAGTTTTGTTATAAGCATTTCCAAATTGACACCTTAGATGATAATTGACGGTCAATACCCGGAAGCGAAAATACGATCATTCCTTTAGACTTCTCAGCCGGTTTAATTTTTCTGCAATTTGCTTTTCCATGCCACGGTCAACCGGGTGATAGTATTCCGTTTCTCCTTTTTCGGCAGGAAAGTGCTTTTGGGACACGGCAAATGCGTCTGGCTCATCATGGTCATATTGGTAGGCAGTTCCGTAGTCCAGCTCCTTCATTAATTTAGTCGGTGCATTTCTTAGATGCAGCGGAACCTCGAAGCTAGCTTCGGCCTTGACCTCTGCTAAACAGTTTTTAAAAGCCTTGTAAACAGCGTTACTTTTCGGCGCAACCGCCAAATAAACCACAGCTTGAGCAACGGCCAACTCTCCCTCGGGACTGCCCAGTCTTTGCTGAACATCCCAAGCGTTTATCGCCAACTGCAGACCCCTGGGGTCGGCATTACCAATATCTTCACTCGCCATTCTAACGACTCGTCTGGCGATATACAGAGGATCACAACCGCCGTCTAACATTCGGCAAAACCAATAGAGTGCCGCGTCTGGATTTGAGCCGCGAACGGATTTATGCAATGCTGAAATTTGATCGTAAAATGCTTCACCACCTTTGTCGAAGCGCCGAATATTTTCACCGACAATATCCGCAACTAACTTTTCATCGATCGTTCTAGTTGATTCATCGGTTTCGCTTGCATTCCCTTCTTGCCCGCCAACATCAGAAAGATCACTCGCCATTTCTAACAAGTTTAATAATCGCCTGGCGTCACCGTCGGCAATATTAATTAAAAGATCTTTAGCTGCGTCTGTCACATTAAGCTTGAGTTTACCGAGCCCTTTCTCTGGTTCCGTTATCGCGCGATTGAGAATATCTTTTAGCGCTTTATCATCGAGAGATTTTAGGACGTAAACCCGTGCACGTGACAACAAAGCGTTGTTAACTTCAAAGGATGGGTTTTCTGTTGTTGCTCCAATAAAGATAAAAGTACCGTCTTCAACGTAAGGTAAAAAAGCATCTTGTTGCGACTTATTAAAACGATGGACTTCGTCGACAAACAGTAAAGTCTTCTTACCGATTTTTTGATGAAGCAGTGCTTGTTCCACAGCCGCTCGAATATCTTTAACGCTCCCAAGCACCGCAGAAATCGAAATAAAATGACAATCACATTGAGCAGCGATCATTCTAGCTAACGTGGTTTTCCCGGTTCCCGGCGGCCCCCAAAATAACATTGAATGTAGCTTTCCCTGGGCAATTGCCTGGTAAAGCGGTTTATCCGGGTCGAACAGGTGGGATTGACCGGCATAATCTTTCAATGCCGTCGGCCGCATTCGCGCGGCCAACGGCAGCATCAAATCATTTTGAGTAGCGGCGTCACTCGTTGGTTGTGGTTCGTCATTAAAAAGATCTTGCATTAATCATGCTTCTTCGTGGTTAGACTTATTCGCGTTTTTTCAGTCGTTCTTTACTTTAACTTATCACTCTATCGTGAATGATTTTATTTCGAACCATTTTTACTCCGAACCGTTTTCTAATGGCACTTCGCGAGAATCGATAACATCAACACCTTCAGGAATGACAAAACTAAATTGTGCCGAATCTAACTTTTGATTCACTTGTATATTGGAAAACTTAACGCTTGTTTTCTGACCCAGTGTATCAGCCATCAGTAACTCAGCTATTTTATTTTTCTCAAATAAAATATGCACAGAATCAAAAATATTGCCTTCTTTTTTAGGCGTTAACTGAAATAATTCGCTATCAGGCTTATCTGCCAAGTCTACGGTAGTAATATTAAATGCTTCCGCTAAAGCTTCAGCATCACTGGTCATCAACAACAACGGAGAATCAGCGAGAAGCTTACTTTGATTTTGCACAGTAACCTGCTCCAACTCAGGATCATAGGTAAATACGTGGTCGCCGTCTGCAACGATCAACTGTTCAAAATTGAGTTTCACTTCCCATCGAAAATGATTGGGTCGCTGAATAGAAAACCGGCCGGATGAAAAATCAATTTCTTTGCCGTTTTCATTTTGCACACGTTGTTCAAAATCGGCTTGGTAGGTACGCAGATTTTCAATATTTTCAGCAAATTTCTGTACCGAAGAGCTTTCTTTTTTAGCGCCTTTTTTCACGTCTTCTTTTTCGCTTTTTAGGACCGAATCAGAATCATCTGCAGCGTAACAATTTAACGATGTCAGGCTAACAGCCAGTAAAACGGGTACTACTATTTTTTTCAACATGTCTTATTCCCAAATTGCGAATTTTTCAATTCGACAAAACTATTATAATCATTCCAATTTTATCATTCGCTGCTGAATGAAAAATGAATTTCAAGCTCATCGGCTATTGTTAAGCAGGTGGTGGAGGTGGCGCTAAGACCTCTCTGGAGCCATTTGATTGCATCTCGCTGACAATGCCCGCAGCTTCCATTTCTTCAATCATACGCGCCGCCCGGTTATAGCCTATTTTCAAGCGACGTTGTACACCAGATATTGATGCCTTGCGCGTTTCGGTAACAATTTGTACGGCGTGATCATAAAGTTCATCTTTTTCACCGCCTTCATCAGCAGCGCCAGGCATTCCCGGGATCTCAACATCAGAAGCACCGGAAGTAATAGAGTCTTCATAAACAGGCTCGCCTCGTTTCTTCCAATCACCCACAATGCGGTGTACTTCATCATCATCAACAAATGCGCCATGAACACGAGTTGGAATACTTGTGCCTCCAGGTAGGTACAACATATCCCCCTGACCCAACAACTGCTCTGCCCCGACCTGATCGAGAATGGTTCGAGAATCAATTTTCGATGATACCTGGAACGCAATTCGAGACGGAATATTCGCCTTAATCAATCCCGTAATAACATCAACCGACGGACGCTGCGTCGCCAACAACAGATGGATACCAGCAGCCCTTGCTTTCTGTGCTATACGCGCAATTAACTCTTCAACCTTTTTACCGACAATCATCATCATATCGGCCAACTCGTCGATAACAATGACAATCTTAGGCAATGGCTCAAGTTCTGGCGCTTGCTCATCCATCGAATCCTGAGGTTGCCACAATGGATCTCTAATAGGCTCTCCGCGCTTGATGGCATCGTTAACTTTACGATTAAACCCTGCCAGATTCCTCACGCCAAGAGCGGACATTAATCGATAACGGCGCTCCATTTCGGCGACCGCCCAGCGAAGCGAGTTTGCCGCTTCCTTCATATCGGTAACGACCGGCGTTAACAAATGAGGAATACCTTCATAAACGGATAATTCGAGCATCTTCGGATCGATCATAATCAGGCGTACATCTTCTGGTGTCGACTTATATAAAATACTCACGATCATCGCGTTCAAGCCAACAGATTTTCCCGAGCCTGTCGTACCAGCAACGAGTAAATGCGGCATTTTTATTAAATCGATGACAGTAGGCGCACCTGAAATATCCTTACCAAGCGCCATACTCAAATTTGAACGTGAATCATCAAATGCACGACTGGCGATGACTTCTTTAAGCCTGACTATTTCTCGATTCTCATTTGGCACCTCGATTCCAATATAGGGCTTTCCTGGAATCACTTCCACGACCCTGACACTTGTGGTTGAAAGGGCTCTGGATAAATCTTTGGCCAGATTGGTAATTCTGGCAACTTTAACACCTGCAGCAAGGTCGAGTTCAAACCGGGTAATAACCGGTCCAGGATGAACCGCTACTACCTGTGCCTCAACCTTAAAGTCCGCTAGCTTTAACTCAACTAAGCGTGATAGCGCCTCCAGGGCTTCGTTAGACATGCTATTCGTATGAGGTTTTGGCTCATCAAGCAACCTAACCGGCGGCAATTCGCCTTCTACCGGCGTATCATCAAACAGGCTCACCTGCTTCTCTTTCTCTGTTCTCACACTCGGTTCAATTCGCTTAACTTCCTGGCTAATTTGAACTGGCGCCCGCTTTTCAATTTTGACTTTTTCTTGCTTAAATACGGCTTCTCTTTGTTGCTTGATTTCCTTTTGAGTTCGTTTGTCTTTAATCCGATCAAGCAATTCCATACTTTTTTGTGAAATCCAGGCAATTCCATCGAGCGTCATTTTGCCAACCCAGTCCATTAGCTGAAACCAGGAAATACCCGTAAATAAGGTCATTGAAGCAAAAAATGCGGCTAACAAGATGAGCGTTGCTCCAACAGAATTAAACCAGCTAACTAACAAATCCCCAAGCAACTTGCCTAGTACGCCACCCGATAAATAAGCATCCGCCATTTGCGGCTCGGCAAAATGTAGCGAAGAGATCGCAGCACCTAAAAGTAATGTAAAAATTAAGCCGAATAATCGAAAAGACCAAAACGCAAAACTATTGGGTAGTGTATTTTTTCTTTCTCGAAAAAGCAGATAACCGGAATAGATCACCATAAATGGAAACAAAAACGCTAGATAACCGAACAAATGAAGGAAAAAGCTCGCAAACCAGGCGCCCGCACGACCCGATGCATTTTGAATTTCAATAACGTCTCCGGCCTTGGTCCAGCCGGGATCCTGCGATGAAAAGCTCCAAAGCGAAATAAAAAGAAATAATGCCAGGGCGATCAGCAAGATGAAGCCACCCTCTTTGACGCGTACCATCAAAATATTAACGACTTGTTGATGATCGTTATTTTTACTCATTGAAATCTAATAACCCTTAAATAATCCCGATATTGACTTAAAGAAGCTTCAGCAAAAATAATCACTGAAAAATACCCTTTCGAAGAATCTTTATGAATACCGACTCTTCTATAATTGATAGTAAAAAACGGTTCTAATATAAGTAGCGCTAAATCTAAACTTGCCCACTCAACGCAATTTCTAAGCGGGTATCTCAATGATTCCGCTTTCTTTGACTTCTTCCATCACTACATAGGTCCGAGAGCCACTGACGCCGGGCAATGTTAACAGGGTTTCGCCTAACAAATTACGATAGGCGACCATGTCAGCCACGCGAGCTTTTACCAGGTAGTCGAAATCGCCCGATACAAGGTGGCACTCTAACACCTGAGGTAAATCAATAACAGATTTTTTAAAGTCCTCAAAAACGTCTGGTGACGTTCGGGTAAGCCTGATTTCAACGAACACTAAAAGCGCCGCTTTTAACTTCTCAGGTGCCACCAACGCAGTATACCCTTTTATATACCCTTTCTTCTCCAAACGCTTCACTCTTTCTAAACAAGGTGTCGCGCTAAGGCCGACTCGCCGGGAAAGCTCCACGTTAGCCATACGTCCGTCTTTCTGTAATTCGCGTAAGATTGATCTATCGATACGGTCAAGTTCCATAGGACCCAGCTTTCATGATCGGTATATTAAACCATTAAAGTTAAATTATTTAGTTAATTCTACTGCAACAAGCCAAATATAAGCAAGTTATTCTACAAAAGTGACGCTATACTAGCACAAAATTTTACAGCTAAATAAATAGCAGAATTAAATCCGTTTTGGAGGTGTTTTCATGTTGATCGGTGTACCAAAAGAGATAAAAAACCACGAATATCGTGTCGGTATGGTTCCAGCTAGCGTCCGCGAAGTGGTTAGCCATGGCCACCAGGTAATTATTGAAACCAATGCCGGCGTTGGTATCGGGTTCAGTGATGAAGATTACATCGCTGCAGGTGCGGAAATCAGAGATTCAGCTGACAAAATTTTCGCTGAAGCGGAAATGATTGTTAAGGTTAAAGAGCCTTTAGCAGAAGAACGCGCCAAACTGCGCGAAGATCAAATTCTATTTACTTACCTTCATTTGGCACCTGATTTACCACAAACTGAAGATCTGATTAAAAGCAAGTCAATTTGTATTGCCTATGAAACCGTCACCAGCAATCAAGGAAGTCTGCCATTATTAGCGCCGATGTCTGAAGTTGCAGGACGTATGTCAATTCAAGCCGGTGCCCAATGCCTGGAAAAATCAAAATCAGGTCGTGGCATGCTTCTTGGTGGTGTACCCGGCGTATCGCCCGCTAAAGTTGTCATTATCGGTGGTGGCGTTGTTGGGAGTAATGCAGCTCAAATGGCTATTGGGATGGGCGCGAACGTCGTGATCCTGGATCGCTCAATTGATGTACTTCGTCGTCTTGATGCTCAGTTTGGCGCTCAGTTAGAGACAGTATTTTCGAGCAAAGATGCGCTGGAAAAACATGTGCTTTCAGCCGATTTAGTGATTGGTGGCGTTCTGATTCCGGGTGCAGCAGCTCCTAAATTAGTGACTGCTGAGATGATCAAGAAAATGAAACCAGGCTCAGCAGTCGTCGACGTTGCTATTGATCAGGGCGGTTGTTTTGAAACCTCAAAAGCAACAACACACGCGGAACCAACTTACATTGTTGACGATGTCGTTCACTACTGTGTTGCTAACATGCCGGGCGCTGTGCCAAGAACTTCAACATTTGCACTGAACAATGCGACACTTCCTTTCATTATCAATATCGCAAACAAAGGCTACAAAACCGCGTTAGAGGATGATGCTCACTTGTTAAACGGCTTAAATGTCCATAAAGGAATGGTCACCTGTAAAAGTGTCGCTGATAATCTTGGCTTCGAATATGTTGAGCCTGCTGATGCCCTTAATGTGTAAGCCTATCAAAACTCATTTGCACAAGCTTTCTCGTTAATCTGAAAGCCAATAGCTAAGCGCAATAAAGCCCCATCATTGGGGCTTTTCTAATTCTGTAGACATGCTTTTCTAATTCAGTAGACATAATAATCAACGAAAAAATTCGAGTAGGCGAATTAGTAATTGAAATTCGACTATCATGCCCCCATGTTAGCAGCAGTCCAGCGGATCGAATTTGTTAACTGTTCGCTAATCGCTTATATTTTTAGAATTGAGAATCAAACTTAAGGTCTTTCTATGTCGTCTCTTCAAGAACAATTACTTAAAGCCGGCCTTACCAGCAAAGATAAAGTCAACAAGGTCAATAGCGCCAAACGTAAACAAAATAAAATTAATCGAAAACACAAAATTGAACAGGTTGACGAAAATAAGCTTGAGGCAGAAAAAGCACTTGCTGAACAAGCTGAACGCGCGCGACAGTTAAATCAGGAAAAGAATGCGAAAGCTGAAGAAAAAGCGATTGTGGCGCAAATAAAACAATTGATTGAAGTTAATCAGCAAGTCACAGGCAAACCCGTTGTTTCGTTTAACTTTTCAGACTGTGGCTCGATAAAGAAGCTGGAAGTATCCAATGAAGTTCATCGATATCTAACCAATGGTAAGCTGGCAATCGCACGATTTGACGAGCAATATTACCTGGTTCCCCCGGTGGTGGCTGAAAAGATTAAGGAGCGTTCTGAGGATTATGTTGTTTTATTAAATGACAAAGTTGAAGAGACCGATGAAGACGATCCCTATGCTGAATATCAAATCCCGGATGATCTGATGTGGTAGACAATTAAAGTACCTTATTTGTGAATACCTTTATTTTTGAATACCTTTATTTGTGGAAAACAGGGGTTATTGATTTTTGCAATCGAAATATAATTTTTGATCTATTGAGTCAAAGCGGTTTCCCTCTTAAAATTCGCTATCTAATTTTTAAACAGAATATTTTTCATACTAATTAAGTTTAATATTGATTAAATATTGTCATTATCAAACGTATCAATTTGGAGTAACTAATGTCTCAATCTCGCCACTGTAAATTATTAATTCTCGGATCTGGCCCGGCAGGCTATTCTGCTGCGGTATACGGTGCGCGAGCTAATCTTAACCCTGTGATTATTACGGGTATGGAAAAAGGTGGACAGCTCACGACTACCACCGATGTAGACAACTGGCCGGGTGATAACGACGGTGTCCAAGGCCCTGAGCTGATGGAGCGAATGGAAAAGCACGCAGTTCGTTTTGGCACTGAAATCATCTTCGACCATATCCATACCACAGATCTTAGCAAGCGCCCTTTCACTCTCACCGGAGATATGGGCACCTACACTGCCGACGCGTTAGTCATCGCAACAGGCGCATCAGCCATGTACCTGGGATTAGAATCTGAAGAAGCCTACAAAGGAAAAGGCGTTTCGGCCTGTGCAACGTGCGATGGTTTCTTTTATCGCGATAAGAAAGTCGCGGTGATAGGCGGCGGAAATACAGCCGTTGAGGAAGCGCTGTATTTATCGAATATTGCCTCAGAAGTTCACCTGGTTCACAGAAGAGATGCATTAAGAAGCGAAAAAATTCTTCAAGATCATCTGTTTGAAAAAGCAGAGAAAGGTAACATCACTATTCATTGGAATAATGAGCTCGACGAAATTCTTGGCGACGACATGGGCGTAACCGGTATTCGCATTAAAAGTACACAAGACAACTCAACCCAGGATCTCGATCTTGAAGGCGTATTTATCGCGATTGGTCATAAGCCAAATACAGATATTTTCGCCGGCCAGCTAGAAATGAAAAACGGCTACATTACTGTTCAAAGTGGTCTTCAGGGAAATGCGACTGCGACTAGCGTTGAAGGCGTATATGCAGCTGGAGATGTAGCCGATCAAGTTTATAAGCAAGCAGTGACTTCTGCGGGTGCCGGTTGTATGGCCGCGCTAGATGCAGAAAAGTTTCTGGACGCGCAAGGATAAAGCCAGGTTCACACCAAAACAGGCGCTCATATTTTGAGCGTCTGCTAGAACAAGTCTCAGAATCGATGACTCAGTTAAATCATATGTAAACTTTTCAATAGCTCTTGATAAACGAAACCTCTCAAAACAACCATATCTTCATCATCTATCTGCTCAATATTTAATCCATAAGTAAACAAATCATCTGAAACTTCTTTAACATAGGTGACCAAACAATCCATAGTCACCAATCGCTCAATATCTTCAATCAAAAGTTTCATGGTGACATTGAGCAAGTTATTCTGCAAAGCTATCTTCATATTCGTTTCAATACGACCGCCGGAGCAGCTCATGTTTAACATGCGGCCGGTAAGCGCCGGAGAGCTATGAGTTTTGTTAATCACGGTAACTGGAATTTCCGTTTCGACTCGAACCTCTTTGCGAACCTCTACAGTTTGAATTTCTTTCGGTATTTCCAAATGAAGATAGGGATAGGGATGGCCACGCGTCACCAGGACTCTTGTAGTGAAACCAGAGGCTACGTTCTTAGCAACAAAACGTAGCGTCACCAACAAACCTTCGCGCACAAAAATCATTTTGTCTGCGCCGCTTTGCGGTGCGGAAACAATGACACTCCCCTTCGGATTGATCCCATAGAATCGCACAGGGTACCGCTGATCGATATTATCACCAATTTGTAATTGCAAGGCATCACCGACTGCCAGCCCAAGTTCCTCTACTCTCATAAAAGAAGACCAATATTCCTATTGTTGATAACGATTACTTAAGTGTAGACTCTTATTAAATAAGAAAACTAATACTTATACAATCATCAATGAAAAAATTAAAATCGACATTATTATGGTTAACGCCCGTAATTAGCCTGACTTTAGCTTTGATACTACATTATTCAGGGTTTGAACCACCGTTAATTATCGTTGCCAGTACCACATTGTTGTGTGCAGTGTGGTGGATTTTTGAACCGATTCCTATTCCTGTCACTTCACTGATCCCATTGGCGGTCTTCCCAATGACAGGCGTATTAACCCCTTCTCAAGTGGCCCAGGCCTATGGCCATCATTTAATACTGCTGCTACTCGGTGGCTTTATTTTGTCCCAATCAATGGCTTATTCAGGGGCCCATCGTAGAATAGCACTAATTATGGTTAACCTTTTTGGTGGCGCGTCTCCGAGAAGGCTGGTCATGGGGTTTATGGCCGCTTCAGCACTTCTGAGCATGTGGATTTCTAACACCGCAACCACTTTAATGTTATTGCCGGTAGCGCTGGCCACCATGGAAAATGTTAAAGACAAGCAGCTGACAACAGTACTATTACTCGGCATAGCCTATGCAGCAAGTGTCGGTGGTATAGGTACGCCAATAGGAACACCGCCTAACGCATTGTTTCTTTCGACCTATCAAGAAACAACCGGTCAATCCCTTGGCTTTTTGAGCTGGATGAAATGGGCGCTGCCACTGGTAATTATTTTCATCCCACTGATGATGTTATGGATTACACGTAACATCACCACAAAAGAAACAATCGAAATACCGCAAACCGGTAAGTGGACTACGATAGAAAAAAGAGTCATGTGGGTATTTGCCGTCACAGCTTTACTTTGGATAACCCGTCAGGAACCTTTTGGCGGTTGGCGCGAACTCACCGGTTTAATCGGCGCCAATGATGCGAGCGTCGCGATGTTAGCCTGTATCGCATTATTTGTGATTCCCGACGGTAAAGAGGGCCGCTTACTCGACTGGAAAGCAGCCAATGAGATCCCCTGGGGCGTCTTGTTATTATTCGCCGGTGGTATTTGTATCGCCAAGGCATTTGGTGCGAGCGGATTGAGTGAGCTTATCGGCAACCAACTAGCAGGCGTCACTGCTCTGCCTATTATCTTGCTAATCGCTGCGGTTGCAATCACGGTTACATTCATGACCGAAATGACGAGTAATACCGCAACAACAGCTTTATTGATGCCGATACTAGCCTCGGCAGCGTTAAGCGCGCAAATTAATCCGGCCCTGCTGATGCTCCCCGCCGCAATGAGCGCGAGTTGTGCTTTTATGCTACCGGTAGCTACTGCGCCAAACGCGATCGTCTATGGTAGTGAGAAAGTGCCGATTCAACAAATGGTGAAGAATGGCTTTGCTTTGAATTTGTTGGGAACGCTGTTAATCACGGGAGTTTGTTATTTACTCATTTAACCGACGCGCTCATTCAAAGTAGCGCTTATCAAACGAAATAGAGGACCACTAAAATTCATCAGCGGTCCTCTATTGTAAATGCCTGTCTTTTAAATCCCTAAACTTTTAAGCCCTCATATTTAAGTCCCTATATTTAAGTCCTTTTAATTTTTGGCTATTTTGATTTTTGCGAGTATTTGTAGCTAACGATTAAGAAAAGCGGCAAACGCAGCTTTCGCATCATCTGATTGCAATCGCTCTGCAAATACCAGCGCTTCCTTTTTTATTAATTCAACGACACTGTCAACCTGATCACCCTTTAGCAATTTTTTACTGGCAACCAGCACTTCGCTGGAACTTTTGGCTAATTTTTGCGCAGTATCCATTGCCCCGTGCCAGCAACTCTCAGCATCATCAAACACCTGATTGACTAAACCACTAGAAAGCGCTTCGTCCGCGAGTATATTCCTGCCCGTAAGCAACCACTCGTTCGCTTTCCTGGCACCACAACATTCCGCTAATAAACGACTTGAACCACCCTCGGGTGTTAGCCCCAGTTTAATAAACGGGACTGAAAATTTAACATCTGCTGCGGCATAAACCAGATCACAGTGTAATAACATCGTCGTGCCGATTCCAACGGCCGCCCCATTAACTACAGCGATAATAGGTTTGGTTAAACTGGCCATAGTTAGCAAAAACTGCACAACATTACTTTCCAGATTAAAATCAGTTTCCAGAAAATCTGCTAGATCATTGCCTGCGCTAAAGTGATCACCGGTGCTTCTGAGTAAAATAACTTTTGTCGCTTTATCCTTTTCAGCAATTTTCAAATTCTCGATTAAAGTACCGTACATCGCGTCGGTGAGAGCATTCATTTTATCGGGACGGTTAATGGAAATTTCGTAAACCGGGCCCTCTTTGTAAGCAATGACAGGCTCATTTGACAAAAACTCTGGTTTAATCATAAATAAAGTTCCTCGATTCTATTATCGACTGATTTTCTGTTCGCTGTTTGCAGCCAGATAAGCAAACACAACGTAGGCAGCGACATTTTGTGCCAGGTTTTCCGGCTTAACTTTGTCAAGAGTATCGTCAGCAGTATGATGCAAGTCAAAATAATCTGTGCCATCTTGACGCAAGCTAAACACCGACATCCCTAACTCATACATCGGAATCAGGTCAGGCCCCGGTCCTGCTTCGTTATCAACATACTCAATGCCAAGTGGTTTCATTAGCTTTGCCATTTTCTTAACAACTGCGAGATTATCCTCGGCAACTCTAGAAGCAAACGCATAAATCTTGCCAGCACCAAAATCCGACTCTGCACCAGTAATATGATTCTCAAGATCATCTTTGTGTCGCTTCGCATAAGCTTTAGCACCAACAAGCCCCTGCTCTTCATTCGCCCATAAAACTACACGAATAGTCCTTTTAGGGCGCTGTTTACTATCACCAATAATTTTTGCGGCTGCCATCGTAATTGCGACACCTGCGCCATCATCAACGGCACCGGTACCCAAATCCCATGAATCAAGATGTCCGCCAATCACGACTTTTTCATTAGTAAATTCGCTGCCAGTCATTTCACCTATCACATTTTGGGATGTGTATTTAGGCCCCGCATGAGAATTAATCTGTAATTTCATTTTGACCGTTTTTTTACGAGCAAAAATTCGAGTGAGCAAATCTGCGTCAGGATTTGACATCGCAGCAGCAGGCACTTTGTTAACGCCTTCCTTATAACGCATCATTCCCGTGTGAGGTAATCGATGGCTGTCTGTACCAATCGAACGAATGACAACCGCAACTGCGCCTTTTTTCGCAGCTTCTACCGCGCCGTTACTACGTGCTTTAACCGCAGGTCCATAACCTTTACCGTCTCGAAACCGTTCCATTTTACGACTGATAAAAACAATTTTTCCCTTCGCCGAGTCTTTTGGCGACTGGCTCAAATCTTCTATCGATTTAAAATGAACCACTTCGGCTTCAATTCCCTGTTCAGGCGTCGGCACACTAAACCCCAGCGCAGTAATTTTTATTTCATGCTGATATGGCGAAACAATCGCCGCATATTCCTCTTTACGGATCCAGGTATCAAAGGTCACCGGTTCTGTCCAAACCTTGTCAAAACCCAGTGACTTTAATTTCTCAACTCCCCATTTCACCGCTAGCGCATCTTGCGGTGTTCCAGCCATTCTTGCACCAACTTCAGTGGTTAGAGACTCTAATATATCAAAAGCTAAATGACTATTAAGTGCCTTATCTCTCAATGACGCCACAACTTCTGTTTCAGACTGCGGTTTTGAAGTCTCGCTTGCGCCTTCCGCGACAACGGCAAAAAAGTTTAATGTAAAAAATATGATGAAAAGGAAACTCGTTTTGTTCATTGTTTAAGCCTATTTTGTTCTTAATAATTTTCTATTAAGCGTTTTCCTGAAGCCGCAAAGCTTATCAAATAAGCCAATAAAGTGTAATATGATTTACAACTTAAATAACAATCGCATTAATAATTCACCTTAGAACACAGATAAAGGCTCCGGGTTATGTCAGATTCAATCTATCAGTTCGAAGTAAACGACATTAAAGGCAATAAAGTATCGCTAGCTGATTTTCGTGGCAAAACATTACTTATCGTGAATACCGCGAGTAAGTGTGGTTTTACGCCTCAATATGAAGGTCTGGAATCTCTTTACGAGTCCCATAAGGACAAAGGACTAGTTGTGCTGGGTTTTCCCTGCAATCAATTTGGAAAGCAAGAACCTGGGAGTGATCAAGAAATCGCGAATTTTTGCGATTTAACTTTTAAAGTGTCCTTTCCAATGTTTAGTAAGGTTGATGTTAACGGCGATGATAGCGAACCACTTTATGACTATCTAAAAAAGCAGGCCCCTGGGGTGTTAGGCTCGAAAAGTATCAAATGGAATTTCACCAAATTTCTTGTCAATCAAGAAGGCCAGGTAATTAAACGGTTTGCACCAAAAGATAAGCCAGAAGATATTGAGAAAGAAGTATTAGCGAACTTATAATTGGCTCTATTAAGGCCCGCTAACAATTGACAAAGCTATGAATGACAAAGCCATGACCCCATTAGAGTCTGCCACTAACCGAATTGAAGAACTTGAAACTAAAATGATGTTTCAGGAAGATCTTATCGAACAACTTAACCAATCGATCATTAGTCAACAACAAGACATTCGAAAACTCACCCAGATCATCGAGAGAATGAATACACAGTTAGAAGATCTTCGTCAACCGAATGTCATTGACGCCAGCCTGGAAACGCCTCCGCCGCATTATTAGTTCCAATTGATAATGAGTGCTCTGCGCTAAAATAAAATGCAATTTTGACAGACAAAAAAAAGCGCCTGAACGGCGCTTTTTCTCAAATAATTCTAATACAAATATTCCTAATACAAATTATCCAACTAGCCCTTATATTTTTCAAATACCAAACTTGCGTTAGTACCACCAAACCCAAAACTATTCGATAACACTCTGTTTAATTGTGCATCTTCACTTTTCTGGACTATCGGTAGGCCATCTGCATCGGGATCCAGTTGATTAATATTGGCCGATCCTGCAATAAATCCTCGCTCCATCATGATCAAACTGTAAATTGCTTCATGAACGCCAGTTGCGCCTAAAGAGTGCCCTGCTAAGGATTTAGTCGAGCTGATTTTAGGCAAGTAATCAACAAAAGTTTCTTTAATGGCTGAAAGCTCAGCAGTGTCACCAACAGGTGTGCTGGTTCCATGCGTATTGATGTAATCAATATTTCCGTCTACTGTTGCCAGTGCTTGTTGCATACAACGCACTGCACCTTCGCCAGATGGAGCAACCATGTCATAGCCATCAGATGTCGCGCCATACCCAACAACTTCCGCATATATCTTCGCACCACGAGCTTTAGCGTGCTCCAACTCTTCCAGAACAAGCGTACCGCCACCTGATGAAATGACAAAACCATCACGCGTTTCATCGTAAGGCCGGGAAGCCGTTTCAGGTGTGTCATTATACTTCGATGAAAGGGCGCCCATTGCGTCAAACAGTAAAGTTAAACGCCAATCTTCTTCCTCACCACCACCGGCGAACATGATGTCTTGTTTACCTAACTGGATTTGCTCAAATGCATTACCGATACAGTGCGCACTGGTTGCACAAGCTGAAGTAATTGAGTAGTTGACCCCTTTTATTTTGTAGGGAGTGGCTAAACAAGCAGACGTTGTGCTGGCCATGGTTTTAGGAACAGCATAAGGGCCAACCCGCTTAACGCCTTTCTCCAGGCAAATGTTGACAGACTCAACCTGATGTTTTTGCGATCCACCGCCGGATCCCATAATGACACCAGTACGTGGGTTAGAAACCAGATCGTCGGTCAATTTGGCATCTTCAATTGCTTGCTTCATGGAAATATAGGCGTATGCCGCAGCATCACCCATAAATCGGAGTACTTTTCGGTCGATATGCTCTTTTACTTCGATATCAGGGCGACCGGCCACAAGACTACGTAATCCAACTTCTTTATATTTTTCAATAAATCGAATTCCGGAACGGCTTTGTTTAAGAGAATCGGCGACGCTGTCTATATCATTACCTAGACAAGATACAATTCCCATTCCGGTGACTACGACTCGTTTCATTCTACTTCCTCACTCAATATTTAGAAATCAGACTCAGCAATAAGTCTTATTAATTTTTCTCGTGACAATAAGATACTCCTCAAGTCAGGAGATTAAAAGTCAGATGTTGATTCGAATAATCCGACACGCAAGTTCTTCGCGGTATAAATCTCGCGATCATCAACCAGCATTTTTGCGTCAGCAATCACCAACGCCAGGCCTTTTTTAATAACTCTTTTGATATCAACAATATAGGTAACCAACTTTGCAGTTGGTAAAACCTGACCCACAAATTTGATTTCGCCTGCGCCCAAAGCGCGGCCTTTACCTGGATTGCCCATCCAGGACAGAAAGAATCCACTCAATTGCCATAAAGCATCTAAGCCTAAACATCCAGGCATAACGGGATCGGTTTCGAAATGACAGTCAAAGAACCAGAGATCAGGATTGATATCAAGTTCTGCAATAATTTGACCTTTACCGTATTCGCCTCCCTCATCACTAATGGAGGTAATTCTGTCCATCATCAGCATGTTGGGGAGAGGTAAACGGGCAATTGGGCGTCCGTTGGAAGCAGAACCAATCAATTCACCTTTACCACAGGCAATTAACTCTTCGCGGGAAAAAGACTCGGTACGACTCATAGAATATAAACCTTATAAATGACGGCTAGGTTAAAAAGTTAATCCGGAACAAGACGTTATCTATACTCGTCCAGAGATCCTTATTAAGGATCTCTGATTGGACACTCAATTGAAAATATCCACTCAAATATTGACGACTGTCAAAAGCCGATTTGTTGCCCCAGCTAAAAATCGCGCTATTATCCCTTGTTTACTCGACATAACTGGTATGACCTTAGTGAACAAGTGTAAGCTGAATGATTAGCAAACAATAGCCTATTTATCTTTGAGTAGCATTCTGGTCTGTGCTTTCGCGTTTACCTGGCAACTTTTCAACTACGACAGGATTAGAGAAAATAAGACCTATTGCCTGTTTTATACTCTTCGCCACCCGGTTTTACCGTCTTTGTCCTCTAAGACAATCCCCATCTGCTGTAGCTTGTCACGAATTTCATCGGCTTTCGCCCAATTTTTTTCAGCCCGTGCTTGATTACGCTCAGCAATCATCGCGTCAATTTCCGAAGTTTCGTCATCAGCTGCAGCGTCACCAGCCCCTGACTTCAAGAAAGCCTCTGGCGATTGTTGCAGCAATCCAAGAACATCACCTAATTCAATTAATATGGCCGCAAGTTCTCTGGCAGCTTCCACATTTGATGCTTTAACGCGGTTTATTTCTTTCGCCAGCTCAAATAAAACAGCGAGGGCCTCAGGCGTGTTAAAGTCGTCATCCATTGCCTGTTTGAATTTTGTAATGTAAGGATTATCTGCGGAAACCGAGGGTAACTTAGATAAATCAAGATCACGTAGTGCAAGATACAATCTTTCCAGACCAGCATCGGCTGACTTTAAATTGTCCTCACTATAATTCAACTGGCTACGATAGTGGCTGGAAACCATAAAATATCGCACAGATTCAGCGCGATACTGAGCAAGCACATCTCGAATAGTGAAGAAGTTATTCAATGACTTTGACATTTTTTCTTTGTCAACCTGCACCATACCAGTATGGATCCAGGTGTTAGCAAAACAACAGCCGTTAGCTGCTTCCGATTGTGCTATTTCATTTTCGTGGTGCGGAAATTGAAGATCAGAGCCGCCACCGTGAATATCAAAATGCTCACCTAAGCATTTTTTTGACATGGCAGAACATTCAATATGCCAACCTGGTCGACCATCACCCCAGGGCGACTCCCAGCTAGGCTCTCCGGCCTTCGCCATCTTCCACAACACAAAATCCATCGGGCTTTTTTTATCGCTCGCGACTTCAACCCTTTCTCCAGCTTGAAGTGCCTCAAGATTTTGTTTACTTAACTTGCCATAGTCCGCAAATTTAGAAACATGGTAATAGATATCGCCATTCGCTCCTTGATAAGCAAAATCTTTCTCAATCAGCAACTCAATGATATCAATAATTTCCTTGATTGATTCGGTAGCTTTCGGCTCAATATCAGGTTTAATCATGCCAAGAGAGTCAAAATCTTCATGCATGATTTTTTCAAATCGATTGGTTAACTCATTAATGCTTTCGTTATTTTCATTTGCGCGGGCAATTATTTTGTCATCAATATCAGTGATGTTACGTACAAAAGTTAAATCGAACTGACTATAGCGTAAATAACGAGCAATCACGTCAAATGCGACAAAAGTTCTTGCATGACCGATATGGCTGTAATCATAAATAGTAATTCCGCAGACGTACATGCGGACTTTACCTGGTTCAATTGGCTTAAACTCCTGCTTGCCCTGTGAAATACTGTTATAAATTCGCAACATCTTTGTCAAAACTCCATCTGTTCTCGTTATGTTTTCGTTATTAGTCGTTGAATTGATGACCAGTGACTTAGGTTGCAAAGGAACTATTGGGTGATTTTTAGCCAAATGCAATATTACTTTTGGCTCCAGCAAAACTCACACACCATACTCACACACCCTTGGTTAGTGCTTCCCCATATCATCCTTTTCAACAAGCCTGGATAAAATCAAAGCCTATTATAATGAGGTTACTTTGCTAAAGCACGTGTAATATTTTTGAGATATAAGGCCCCGAAATTCCGGCGGTCGAAGAAAAACTTAATACTTCAGGCAGATTGTGCAGGGTCAAAAGGTTCTGAGCGTTTTAGCCACTCAACAAATTCAGTTTCTGGTACCGGTTTTAGAAAATAATAGCCCTGAACATAATCACAATTAAGTGCCCGTAAAATTTCCAACTGACTTTCGGTTTCAACTCCCTCTGCGACTAACTCAATTTGTAGTTGTTTTCCTAATGAGATAATTCCCTTAATTAATCGTCTGTCTTGCTGGCTTATATCAATCCTCTGAATGAACGAATGATCGAGTTTAATACAATCTATCGGTAAGGTTCTTAGATAATTCAGTGAGGAATATCCTGTACCGAAATCATCCAGACTCAAACGAACCCTGAGCTTTTTAATTGCTGACACCACTTCTTGTGCTACTTCAGGATCTTCAATAAGTACCGCTTCTGTAATTTCTATTTCCAGTAACTCAGGTTCAATTTTGTATGTCGCCAAGTGCTCTTTGATCACTTTAACAATATTAAAGTTTGTAAAATGTCTGCCCGATAAATTGACTGACAGACTCGTATTGGAAACCCCTTTACTTTGCCAGTTTTTCAATGTCTCAAATGACTTTCTCAACACATAATAATCAAGCTGGATAATTAATTTACTTTCTTCGGCATATGGAATAAATGCAGCAGGCGTCAGGAAGCCTTCCTTAGGATGCTGCCAGCGAATTAAAACTTCACACCCTGACACCTTATTCGATTTTAAATATATTTTAGGTTGATAATATAAAACCAGTTGTTCTTCTTCTAATGCTTTTACCAGATCGTTCTGGATCATTAAACGATGCTTAACATCTTCCTGCATGTCAGGCGTATATACAAAAAAGCAATTCTTACCTGAATCTTTTGCTCGATACATCGCTACATCTGCTTTTCTTTTTATTGAATTGAGAGACTCTCCATGGTCAGGAAACAATGAGGCCCCGATACTGACACCAGTTTTAACACGTTCATTTTTGATATAAAAATCTGACGAAAACACATTCAGTATTTTCCTTGTGGCAATGTTGAGCGCGTCAAGGGTTCGAAGACCAACCAACAAAATGACAAATTCATCGCCGCCGAGTCGGCAAACCAGATCTTCTTTTCGAACAGTTTGTTTTAACCTTCTGGCCACTTCAACTAACAATTTGTCGCCATAATTATGACCTTTAGTATCATTAATCGTTTTAAAGTTATCCAGATCGAGTAACAGGCAAGCAAACTTATTGGAACGCCGCAACGCCTGATCGGCGGCCAAAGTAAAACGCTCAGAAAGCACGGCTCGATTGGGTAAGCCTGTCAACGAATCATGAAATGCCCGATGGCGAAATTCGTCCGCCAGTTTTTCCAGTTCGACAGTCCGCATTTCAACAAGCTTTTCCAATTTCTCATCTCGTTGCTCAACCTTTTCCAACATATGATTAAACATTGCGGCAAGTTTGCCAACCTCGTCTGATGAATACTGTTCAGCTCTCAGACCGTAGTTTTGTGTTTGTGCAACTTGCGCAGACATCGAATATAAATGAAGAATGGGCGCGGAGATCAAACGCTGAAAAATTAACGCCAGAATCGCCGCCAAAACAACTGAAATAGTAATATTCAAGAACATCGCAATGATAATATTCTTTATGACTTCATTCAGGTTGTGATTAAATACATCGACTCGAATTATGCCGATACTTTCGCCATCAACAACAATCTGTTTTTCGATATTTTCAATTCTTTCCGGTTGGATGTTCTCGGCGCCAGAAGACAGTTCGAAAAACAAATGCTCCTCAGCATCATAAACCTTTACATTTACTATCGCTTTATCTTGAAACAGGCTTTCAACCGTTTCTTTCAAGTTATCTTTATCTTCAAATAATAAAGCAGAACCAATATTGTCGCTGATGATTTGAATTTCCATTTGAACCCTTTGCTCAAATGCCTCAGAAAAATGCGCAAACTCTTTAAATGCAGTTATCGAAGTCATCACAATTGAGACAATCAAACTGATAAAGAAAGTTATCAGTATAATTTTCCCTCGAATAGAAGCATTAACAAAATACTTCATAACTCGCTCCTTTTACGAGATAACTTGAGCAGTTTCGCGCTTATTTTTAATTGCTTTGACACAGCTAATTCATTGTCAATTTCAAAACTGAGTTTTCGACCACGCATATGAAGCAGAATAACACTATTAACTACCTGTTCATCCTCAGCCACAACGAGTGAATACTCAGGAAACCGCTCGCTGTTTTCATTGAACCATTGAGACATTGATTCGCTAACAAAAATAATATGACAGCGATTTAAAAGGTCGAGACTTTCCTGAGTAGCGCTACTCTCCTCCTTAATAGCCTCTTGATTGAAGTTTTCTTTTATTCCCCCGATATGAATCACTCTGAGTTTATATTCTTTAACTTTCTTGTTGTTAATAGTCGATAGTTGATATTGAACCTCTTTATTAACATCACCAATACAGAGGTTGACATGTTCAGTATTAGCAAAACTATCTTTCGGCCAAATTATAAACTTTGAAAAATAGTAAAGATAAGCAACTTTCATGGCCGCAGCCTTCTGCTCCGCAGCGGTTGATTGCACACAAAACATAAGCAGGATTACTAATGCAGTACAACAGTTGAACAACCTACAAACCATCCGCTAAAAACTCCAGGAAAAAGTGAGGTAGTGCGCTTTTTCAACATACAAACCATCAATCGAAAAAAAGATTCTCTGACCTTCCAGGTATCGACTTTCCCTCAGGTTTTTAAAGGTATAATTCAAATGCAGACCTGGTGAAAACTGATAGTTAACATTCACGTCAGCTGTAACAAAGTCATCAGATAAAATCACATCATTACCAGAAGAATATCTTAACCACAACTCTAGCCCTAGATCTTCAGTGAACTGATAGCTATTTTGTAATGAAGCTAAGTGATCAACAGCCTCAAGGCCGCTATCATTATCGCCAAGATAGCTATAGGAAAATTGCAGTTTCCAATCCGAACTCATTCTAGCCAATAAGTTTATCTCAACACCATCGGTTCGAAATGATTTTTCAGAATTGTAAGCTAACCTTTGAATTAAATAACTGTCAGGCCCCGGTGGAAACTCGGAAAACCCGGGCAACCCTAGATTTGAAGTCATAAGCTCGTTTTCATATTCAAACCGAAAAGCGGTCAAGTCAATATTCATATTTTCCCACAAGTGTCGATACCCGAACTCCACCGAATTAACTCGCGTATTTTTAACCTTGTGACTTTCAGTGATATTAATGACCAGGGGAAATCCGGTTCCTGTGTTTTCCGCGGGAATAGCACCAATAATTGTTCGAGTATTTTTTAGCAAGCCGACGGATGGAATGGAAGCGGCTTGTGATGCGGCAAACCAAAATCGATCTTTATCAGAAGCCTTCCACAATAGCCGAGTCGAAGGTTGAAACTCATAACCGGTCAGTGAATTATTATCGATTCTCGCACCAATTTTTAGCAGTAGTTTTTCATCCATTAACGAAAAATTACCGTTGATAAATCCACCGACATAGTCAACGCCGAGTGACTCTGGGTCAACGGCAACTGGGAAACGAGGGTCAGCAAAAAAGTCCGTTTGCGCGTGCCTTAAATTAATGCCTGTGTCGAATAAATGCTGATGATATTTATGCTGAGTTTCAAGATCAAACTGAATGTTTTCCGAATCCCAATGATACAAACTCAAATTTCTATCGGTGATATCGTAAGATAGTCTGGAACGAATCAATGTTTCTGGCGTGAGTTGAAGGTGGTAATTCACCTGAAAAACATCACCGGTTTTATCTTCAAAATTTTCAAACTGAGTGACATTGGGTAACTCATATGCAGTCCAAAAATTAGACTGTTTATTGCGAAAATGGCTAAGAGAAAACTGTAGTTCACTTTGCTCACTGTGTTTCTCTAATTGATACGTCACACGACTATCGACAAAATCTCGCTGCTGTATGGTTTCATCTCTGTTCTTCCACCCCTCGGCATCATTCCTATGAATGCTAATCGAATGAAACCAGTTATCATTAACATTGTTGTTATAATAAACATCAATATTATTTCGATAAGAGTTTCCAGTGACAACGCGGAGTTTATTTTTCGTTGCCGAATCAGCATTCTTGGTAATAATATTAATGATACCGTTTACCGCATTTGCCCCCCACGAGTCTGCATTAGGCCCCCTGATAACTTCAACTCTTTCAATGCTATTGATTGAGACATTAAGTTCGTCCCAATTCACACCGCTAAAATTAGTGTTATTGGTCACTCGCCCATTAATGAGAACTAATACGAATCGCGCAAAGCGCCCACCTGTACCTCGAATTGACACCCCCCATTCACTTGCGCCCATTCTCTCGACAAGAACGCCGGGAACCATACTCAAAGCATCAGGAATATTTTGAATATTGTTTCGACTAATGTCATCTGCGGTGATAACGTAGGCAGCATAGGGTAAATCAAATGCTTTCGATGTATTTTTACCGGCACTCTCGACTTCTATGTCCATCGAAACCAAGTCTTCCAGTTGAAGCTCTATAAGCTCCGCAGCCGTTGGTTCTGCCGCTAGTGCAATTCCGGTATTAGAAACAACAAAAAGAGAAATGATAAGAAATAGTTGAAGGTGTCGGTCCATCGCAATGTAAGTTGATTGGTCTATTATAATATTAAGTATAGTCGTTCTTTTTAATATTTCACCGAGTAAAATGAATCATCTTTTCAATTTTAAATTATTGACTTTTAGCTTTAATACAGTTTAGTAAGGGCTTGATTTAAAATAGATCAATTCAAACTTTTCATTATTTTTTGTTCATATCTTATGCGGTAAAGATATAAAGAACAAAGATTGATTCAATCAAACAATTCGATAGAAGAATTCCCAGAAGCCCAAAGAATTTCGAAGACACAATAGACGATTGATAAGTCGCCACTCCGGTCAGTCTTGAGAAGTTCAAACGAATGACTTATCTCATCTGGTGAATCATTCGCTAATTTCAATCTCAATATCTTTAAGGTAGAATCCCATTTTCAAATAAAGCAAATGATAAGCGAGAGCAATTATGGTAACTATTGAGACAAATCTTGGGAACATTAAAGTCGAGTTATTGCCTGAGAAAGCACCAGAGTCAGTCAAGAATTTTCTGGAATATGTGGAAAGCGGCCATTATGAAGGGACCATTTTTCATCGAGTGATCGAAAATTTTATGATCCAGGGTGGCGGTTTCGATAAAGAAATGAACCAGAAACCAACCAATCAGCCAATTAAATGCGAATCACAAAACGGCGTTTCCAATAAAACCGGTACTCTCGCCATGGCCAGAACAATGGACCCACACTCGGCAACCTGTCAGTTTTTTATCAATGTAAAAGATAATAACTTCCTCGACTTTACAGCCGAAACAGCTCAGGGCTGGGGCTATGCAGTCTTTGGTGAAGTTGTTGACGGAATGGCTGTCGTTAATCAGATTAAGAGTGTCGAAACCGGCTTTGCCAGCGGAATGCAAGATGTCCCTGTTGAACCTGTAGAGATTATTAAGATCACCGTAGAATAAATCAGGTCAAGGCACACAGAGCGAATTATTCAGGGTAAACATTCCATGTCGAAAATTATTCACATTATTTCTGACTTACATCTGGTGGAAAGTCAGCCACATCTGCTCAATTTATTTACTCATTACATACAAAAGATTGCGCCTGAAAGCGAGTGCCTTTATGTTCTGGGTGATCTATTTGAAGTATGGGTCGGAGATGATAATCATACGAATTTTAACCAGCAGGTTATTGATCTATTCGCAGAATATAGTCGACATGGCCAATTGTTTTTCGCCCATGGAAATCGAGATTTTTTACTTGGACATCAATTTGCCAAAGCCTGTGGCGGTGAACTAATTGATGAGCCTCATTTGCTAGACTGGGCAGGACAAACAATCTGCATGATGCATGGTGATGCATTGTGCACCGACGACGTCGCTTATCAACAACTTAGGAATACAGTAAGAAGCGAACAATGGCAACAACAGTTTCTCAGTCAAACAGTATCTAAGAGGCTTGAAATCGCAGATGGAATTCGTGCGAAAAGCAAAGATGCACAACAAAATAAAAATACGGAAATTATGGACGTGAACGCGCAAGCCGTATTTGATTGCTTTAAATCCAATCAGTGCCAGTGGCTCATTCACGGCCATACACACCGAGAAGGACGGCATATGGTCGACATGGGTGATAATAATACAGTCGAAAGAGTGGTATTGAGCGACTGGGCAGAACAAGGACACTATCTGTCGCTTAAAAATTCTCAAGTTCAAAGTCATTTTTTTGATTTAGAAAACTGACCCTGTTTTCTGTCGGTTGATTTTTCGAATAAACTTCAATTTCCTTTATACAAGGCTTTAATTTCGAAATATTATCGCTCAAGTAATTTTTCGAAATGACCAATCATTGGAAAGTAGAGCCCGGCAATTATTGGGCGACTTTCTAAACTAACGAACATATTAAAATAATCGGTCATCTGGGTGAGATAAAGCGCAGTCTCTCGTTGCAAAAATTCCTCTAACGATTCCTTTTTTTCTGGCTGAGAAGACTTGTAATCAATAATCCAGCGAACACCCGAGTCTACAAAAGTCCTGTCGATAATTCTGGTTAAATAATTGCCATGCTCCAGTTTTTTATGCAAAATCAGTTCACTTTCAGCTTCCTCTTTTGCACTCAAAACAAACCGTCCGAAATCATCATTGAGCGTCTCTTTCAATCCGTATAAAATTTTACTCACTGCATCATCCAACTCATCATCGGAAAACCAGTGAAGTTGTCTCAGTTGAGCGCTGGTTACTTGTGCCCAATTTTGCGGCAATTCGAATGCATCATGCCAATGTTCGCTCACCCACTGCAATTGGCGATGTAAAACCGTTCCGATTGTGCTCGCTCCATCGGAAATCGCCTGGCCGAGTTCCTCCTGCGCTCCCGCAATCGCTTCACCCGCAGGTAACTCATCAGGTATTGTTTGTTGCGGCATTTGAGCGGTACGAGAAATATTAACTTGCTTGATCATTCTAGATTCATAAAACGAGTCCACCGACTCAGATTTTTCTTGTTCAATTTGAACAGAATCAGCCAACTTTGAATTGATGTTTTTTCCTTCAAAGCCATTAATGATTTTAAAATCATCCTTAACACCTTGCCATAGCATTGCAAGATAGCTTAGAGAAGTGGCCGGTTTATAAGCTGGCTCAGATGGCGAGCCAGATTTAGAATCAGTTTTTACATTACCTAAAAGATAAAGGTTTTGCTTCGCACGAGTTGCGGCAACGTATAATACTCGCTGATCTTCATACTTTGATTTTTCATTATCTAAGTATGAAATATAACGGTAGACGCTATCATTTTCTCTACCGGTTTCTTTAGATATGGCGATAAGGTTATGTCCATTGCCTTCTTCATCTAACACTTGCGTCCATTTTAACAACACTTGATCTGCCATTTTTTTGCCACTATCCAACCTGGGTAATATGACGGTATCAAACTCCAAGCCCTTCGATTTATGAATGGTCATCACTTGAACTTGACCATCAGCCGCGGGACTTGAGGCCGCAAATAGTTGTTCAATCGCTTCGATTACCAGTTGACGATCATTCAATTCGCCACCTTCACTCAATTCCGATAATTTATCCAGACACACGAGCAAGTCATCTCGCTCGGATTGATAATCAAGCTGAGACAAACCACCCAACGCGACGAAACACCCCAACAGCCACTTACGAAAAGGTTTTCTTCCCTTAAACCTGATTGTCGATTGCAAAATTGGTAGAATTTTTTCACACCGCGCTCGTGATCCTTTTGACATCATCGGCATTGCACGAACAATTCTTTCAGGTATCGACATGCCTTGCTCTGTTTCTGTGAAAACCTGTTTAATATCCTGTAAATCAAGACCAAACCAGGGCGAACGCATACAAGCCGCCCATGACAATTCATCAAACTGGTCGCACAACGCAAACGCCAGGCTAGTCAAATCTGATACGATTATTTTTTGCGAAAGCCGATCAATTTCAACCGCTTCAAAATCAATATTGTTTTGATTAAGCAACTCGATAATTTCAGTGAAGTTTGTTCTGCTTCTCGCTAGAATTGCGAGGGTTTTCTTCTTTTCGAGTTGCCGGTTTTCATCAAGGTGACTTTGGACTATTTCAATAACTTTGTTGGCTTGTGCGATATTATTGTCCGCATCTACAGTGAAGAAACTTTCAACCTGGGCGCTCTTACTGCTTTGATTGAAAGCAACAGAGTCAGCATAACTCACCGCTGAAAATGTCAAATCTTCTTCTTCCGGCATAATTTGGCTAAATTGCCTATTAACCCAGTCAACGATTGTTTTGTGAGAGCGAAAGTTGACTTTTAGCTGGCGAAATTTTGGTTTTATAATACCGATTCCTCGATTTCTAATTCTCATGAATAAGCTGACATTCGCGTCGCGAAACCGATAAATCGATTGCATCGGATCGCCGACCAAAAATAAAGTTCGCCCACTATCGCGTTCCCAACCTGCCGTTAGCAATTTAATTAATTCGATCTGCGGCGTCGACGTATCCTGGAACTCATCAATAAGAATATGCTCCAATTTATAATCGAGTGCCAAAGCCAGATCTGAAGGCATATCTTCATGTCCAAGCGCTTCGAGAGAAGCAAGCGCCAGTTCGGAAAAGTCGATTACGTTATGACGACTAAAAACAATTTTGAGATGAGCTAACGCAACCGGTAATAGCGCGATGGCAGAATTTAAACTTTGGTAGGTTTGTTCTTTGTCAGATTGTTCATGACTAAGAGGTTCAGAATCGAAGCCATCTTGTTCCGTGTGAACAAAATTGTAACGGTCGGGTAAAATCGTTACCTGGTAAAGTAAGCTCCCGACACCTGAATGAGCCTTCAAACACTTAGCGATTTCGTCAACTCGTTTTTTGTTTTGTTTAAATTGTTGTTTTTCTATTTCGTCTTTGGCATTTTTTTCTGGTGGAAACCCGTTTTTTACATTGAAACGGCTGAGTATTTCTCCTTTACCACTCGCTTTCAAAAATAGTTCAGCGATAGCTTTCCACAAATACAACTCCTCAGCTAACTCAACTTCATGCTCAAAAAAGTCGCTCTCTTCGTAGTTGGCAGATATACAGGTCTTTTTGTCGAGCCAATCAGGACGGACAATTGCATCCACCGGTTGAAGGTCACACAAATAATGTTTAGTTACCTTTTCACTATTTCTCAACACAGCACTGGCTTGATTAAGCAAAGCCGGTAATTCACTAAGAACATCAACAGGAATTATGTCGTAAATGTTCTTCAACGTGTTTCGTACGACAACATCCAGAGAACGTGCCAGTAATTGCTGATTAAACCGACGACCATGTGCGCCAATTTGCGCCAACCATTGCAACCTTTTCCCAAGCATTTGCGCGATCAATTCACTAACCAGATTTAGGTTATTATCTTTATGCTTAAGCAGCTGCTTAATATCTTCAGCAGTTTTATCGCCATTAGAAATAGATGCCAACAAATTATCTGCGGCCTCACGGTAATATTTAAATGCATTTTCAGCAATCGCCGGCAGGGCTCCTGTCTGCGATAGCAATGGTAACGCAGCGCTCAAACTGGCCGATAAACTATCAATGGTAGTCACGTTCAAACGCGAAGCGTTTTCAACCAGATGCCAATTTTTTTCTTTGTCCCGTTTCAGTACCTTTTTTGCCATTTTCCAACGAAATCGTTCATGAGGCGCTTCTGGTTCTGGTCCTTGCGCTAAAGTTAATGCAGAGACCACTCGGCTTCGCATTTCAGCGGCTGCTTTTCGGGTAAAAGTAATCGCAAGAATATTTTCCGGTTTTTCTACAGCGGCTAACAACGCAAGGATTCTCTGAGTGAGTAACTCAGTCTTACCAGACCCTGCCGGAGCCTGCACAATATACGACTCAACCGGGTTAAGCACCTCTTCTCGCACTGACTGATCAATTACATTACTCATCGCTGGATTTACTTTTTCCTGTGTCACTAACGGTTAATTCTTCTGCCTCGGGTTGCGTCTCAGATATCCTGCAAAAAGCTGAAAATTCGCAATATCGACACGATTCAGTTCTACTTTTGGGAGATACCGGCATATCACCGCTTGAAATTTTTTCAACCAGCGCTTCGAGGTTTCTCTTCCACTGTTGCGCAAGGGATGCCGACCTATCAATCAATTCGGCATTACTTTGTAAATATTTGGTTTTATCTTTTTCCTGTCCCAACCCTTTTTCTAAAAATCGATAAGTGGTTTCATCTGCTTTGTCATCACTTTTTTGATTTGATTTTTGTTCATTAAACCAAACGCCACTTATCGATATTTCGCCAGTTTTAATTTTAGCGTAGGATAAACTTTCAATCATTTCGTCACTACATGCCAAAACATAAGCAGGCATTTGGGCTTCTTCCGGTCTTTTTCCCAACCATTTTTTAAAATCCGTTTGCCCTGTTTTATAATCGATAATCTCAATGCTACCGCTTTGCTGTTCACTGTCATTAGTAATCCGATCAATTCGATCTACTCGAAATTTAAACTCTAACTGACCGAGACGTAGACTTTTATCAACTTCTGTTTCAACTTCAAAAGGTTTGCGCGTCTTCTCTAATTCAAGCCACTCACAAATTTGTGAAATAAGTTTTTGATATTCGATATCAATGATTTCCGCAGGCGCGCTGGCAAAGAGTTCAGATTCAAATTCAGATTTTGATGTTTCTAAAATACGCGCAACTTGTTGCTTAATTTCAGTTGGAGAAAGCGACAATAATTTTGCTTGAGTTTTTAGTTCATCCCACAAAAGCTCCATCGAACGATGTAGCCAGGCGCCTTTGGTTTTTGCTTCAATTCCCTTTACTTGCTGTTGCGTACCTCTCAATTGAAACTGAAACCTGGCCATCGCTTTAAACGGGCAACTGGCATATTGACCGAGTAGATAAGCACCACCGGAAATTTTACCGGCAGGCAGTTCCACATTGTCATCGTAACGCCAATGATAATCAGGAGTCACCGGCAACAAAGGCTCTAAGATTTGAGCGTTAATATTTTCCTCTGTTGGAAATCGAATAAAAAATGGAGATGCGGTGGAAAGTTCATCATCAGCTGCAACACTCTCGGTTATCCAGATTTGACTGGCACTTTGTAATAAAGATTGCGACAAACTTTGAGCGTACTCAAACTCGCGCTCAGCAGAACATGACGGCATAGCGTTAGCTTGCTGAAAAGCAATTGGTAAAAACGGGTTTGATTTTACTTTTTGCGGCCAATTATCGCGATTAAATCCAACTAAAATCGTCTTATCAAATACCAGACCGCTGGCCTCGAGAACTCCTAGCACATGAACATTCGTTCTGTCGCTGGGAAGTTGGAAAGCGGTTTGCTTTAGCAGCTGTAATAAAAATTCTCGCGCGAGATTAACTTTAACTTTTTTATAGACGATGGCTAACTTTGATGTTTGTTTTATCAGAGCCTTAAACTCAACCAATAACTTCTGCTCTGCCTCATCAAAGTCGTACTCATGGCACCAACCCCACTGGCGTAATACTGAATTCCAGAAATCCCCCCAGGCAGTCATCGTCCTTGAGTAATTTTGTCTATTTTGCAGTTCATCGATTCTTTGCCGTAAAACAGAAAGCTTTGAGGATTCCGGTGACTGGTCAATAGCATTAATTAAGTAATGGTAGGAATATTTCGCATAAGCCAACAAACCTTGTTGGTAAAGAAAGCGTTTGATTGAGCCTTCCTCTGCCCCCCAATTGATATATGGCGTGTTTTTGATAAATAACAGTGATTGCAGATCCAAGCCTGAGCTTTGAAAACTGATTATTTTAACTGCTGCCGACACCATCGGCATTTGCTGAATAGGCTGACCGGCAGACACATTGTATTGACATTTTTTGAGAGAATTCCATGGCAAAGATTCATCTGGCTGAAAATAGTCACTAAAGATTTGATGAACCAGGTCGAGATGACTTGCCAACTGATTAACAACAACGGCGACGGAAGTCGTCGATGAATCGGCGGCGGAATCTCTGGCTATGGCTGCTGCAATTTCTACTTCCTGTCTAAAATCTAATACTTCAATTCTCGATACTTTATCTGCCGAGCATTTTGCTGTGAATTCATTCACTTCAATATTAAAAGACTGGCATTTCTTAAATAATGATTTTTCTGCCGGCGTTAGTTGGTTAAAACCGACCAAAACAATTTTCGTCGGCAGCCTGTCAGTAACCAGATCTAATCTATCTAATACGAAATTGGTAATCGCAAATTCTGGAATTAGTGCTTTATCCTGTAAAAATGACTCTAGTTGTTTGCTCCACCGAATAAAGTAATGGTGTTCCGGCACTTCAGCCTGTTCGATATCATCAATGCACAATTCCCATTGTATAAGGTTTCTGTACGCTTCCAACGCTTTTTCAGCAACCCCTAATTCGTTCGTCAGTTGCCAATTGTCTGTGTTGGCTATTTGTTCTTTTAACCAGGTTTTTAGTTCCAGGTTTCCAATAATTGACGGAATAGACTCGATAAATGAAATTTCCTGCCACAGGTTCTGCAACCATTGAGACAAAGATAAAACATCAGGTGCTCTTACAACTTGTCGCTCTGCTTCGTTCTTTAATGCACCAACGACCACTGCTCCCTGGGTTCGTGAGTTGGGTGTCAGTATTAAAGTCGAATCATCGACAAGCGTGGCCAGTTCATCGTAATTGATGCTGATGGGCATGAAATTAAGTTCTCTATTCGCTTTTTATTAGAATTTTTATCTGCAACTCTATCTAACATCGAAGAATCAAGTTATCTGATTGTCTTAGTTTAGTGGTCTTAGTTTAGTAAAACTCAATCGATGACAGAAGAAACATTAAGCGCCTTCATTCGCTTAAAATAGCCGCTTAAAATTGCTTGAAACAAAGCCATTTACAATCGCAGATATTGTGGGGTACATATTAATGGGTTACAAGGCGCATTTTAAGGTCTAAACAGAAATGTTTTAAAGAATATTATGGTTTTGTTGATTTAGCAGGCCTTATCACTTTCTTTCAGGCATTAAAAAAGGCAGCTAAGAAGCTGCCTTTTTTAAATTTCTTCGACCTATCCAAGTATAATCCGTTGCCGTTTCCGATTTGGCTCCGTCAAATTCCTCAAGTCCTTCTCTCAATTCCATTGACAGGTAACCCTTTTACCACTATCCAATAAATCCTTTGCAATCCATGCCGTCTTCCTGACATATTCCTTTCTCACACCTACTAAGTTCGTCTTTGAACTTATCCATCACACCAGTTTCCTACCGGTCGCTTTTCCCTTAAGCGGTGTTTCCTTGTCAATTCATCCTTGGCACAGGAGAAATTCTAGTCGAAACAGATTTACAAACAAGCGAGAAGTTTCCAAGTTTTTGAAGGACAGCGATTGTCCTGACATTTGAAAAAAGTTAATAAATTATATTTATCAATAAGTTAAGCGTTTTTTTATAAAATGGAAGGCATTAATTCTTAACTGTTTTTAGGCGATATCCCACGGCTTTGTGAGAGATATCTCACAAGCCCCCGAGGAAAAATCCTACACGACTTATTTTTCGGATTGGCGCATAAACTGGAACTCATTAAGAAATCAAACCAATAATCTCAATACGCGTTAAAAAAATCGAATTTGAGACCTTCGATTGCGGGAAATACAGCATCAAATTCTGAAACATCAAAGTTGATCATAGAGGTCAAAAAACAAACAATAGAACCGTCAAAGTTTGAATATTGTCGCTCTATTGGGATATTCCCACGGGATAAACCACAAAATCACGATACCCGGTAATAACCCTTTTTCTGCCAACAAGCTCATTATCGAGTGCCGCGTCACCTGTATCGGTTAATAAAGGCCTTCCATCTAATTGATTGAGTTTGGACTTGGTCGCAATCACCTCAAAATTTTTCCAGCCTGCCTGACGAATCACTTCGGGGCTGTACTGATGATTACCTCTGCCGAGTATATGCCCCTGGCCACCTATCACGGTAATGATAAACTTAAGTTGTTTTCCTTGCGCCAATAGTTCGAGGAAATCTTTCTCAATGGCGTCTTCTCGGTATAGTTCGCCCTGAAAAACGATATCAGATCCAAGTAGTGTGTTGTTCAAATTAAGCTGTTCCATCACTACCGCACAAGTTGTTCCAGAACCAATAACGTAATAAGTGTCGTCTTCCATTGACTCAATGACTTCCGCTGCAATATCGTCAAGGACAAGCTCTTCTAATTCTCGACCACCACTTTTGACCGCCTGAACATAAGCGAGTGCACCCGGGACATTAAGATTGCCATACTGCCTTGCTTTGACGACCCCCTCTCTGAAAGCATTTTCGTCAATATCCATCACATCTGCCGACAGCAAGCTCAAAATCTTACCTTCGATCATTTCCTTGACCAATAATCCCGCAGCCTGGGGAGTGATAGCGTAAACGCCTGAGTGAATCTTGACGCCGGCAGGAATACCAAGAACTAGCTGTTCTTCGTCACATACCTGGTAAATATTTCGCGCCGTTCCATCACCACCAGCAAACAACAACAGATCAACTCCCTGCTGCTGAATAACCTTAACCGCATTGCAGGTGTCCTTCTCGGTCGAAGGTTGTTCAGCCTGCACTAGCGTGTGATATGAAAAACCGAGTCGACGGCATAGGTCTTCCCCCATATCTCCCGATACGGTAAACACTTCAAATGAGTCAGCTAGCGGCAATAGGACCTCGAGCGCAATAGAAGCTTTTGACTGTGCAAGTTTGATCGCTCCCATCTGCATGGCTTTTTCGCGAATCGTTTGTCCATCGCTTCCTTTTAATCCAATACGCCCGCCGATACCAGCAAAAGGATTAACGATTAAGCCAAGTTTAAACATTTTGAATTCCCACTAGTGAAGACTGATTTTCATACTTTTCCTGACGGTCATCGACTAAAGTGTCAGGCAATATTTGCTGGATTGTTAAGTCGCGGTTAAAGTGTTGTCTTAATGTATTGAAGAGTAATGCCGCACGCGTTGGTAAAGAATCATTCATTAAATAATCTTTTAGCTGCTCAGTCACCGATTTTTTGAATGATGCCGAAGCGTCAATGTTTTGCGAAACATTGTCAGCGGAAAAATTGAAAATATGATTACAGGCTAAAGAAAGCGCCCATTCTATCGCTTGCGGCTTAACCTCAACTTTTTCAAACTCAAGTTGTTCCTGTAACGATCGCCCTTCTGGTTTATACCAATATCCAAAATCATCCAGGCCACGACGTTTTACTCCGGCAACACACCAATGGGCGATTTCATGCAATGCGCTAGAGAGAAAGTCTTCTCGGGAGTATATGATAGCAGGCGATCCCCCTTTTGCCGCACGATAAAAGGGCTCGTCTGCGCCAATTTGTAAACGAACATTTTCACTCTGAAAGAACAGCTGATTAAAGATTTCTACCAACTTATCTAACTTTGGGGCCTTACCCGACATCATAAATCCAGGAATTCAACAAATTAGTAAGCAATTTTAATGCTCATTTGCAAACTATTCACTATAATTATGGTAATTATCTTTGGGATTTTAATGATAACTGGATTCATTTTTAAATGATTTTGGTTTTAAACGGCGATATTCACTATTCCGTCTTCTAATCTCAATCAGAGTAATTGATCAATTAGAAATACTTGATCAACTAAAGCTATTTAAGTCAGTCACTTTCAGTCAAAGTTGTTATGAGTGAGCAAATTTTAAAAGTTGAAGCCGATCCTCGCGATCAAGCCTGTATTCAGATTACCCTGCGCCATTCTCCCAGAAAATTTCAATTCTGGCGCTCAGCGACGCCACAAGTGGTGGTGTACAAGGGCCATGGCAATAATTGGTATCGCCTGCCGTCGTTTAAACCCGCACCATCGAGATTAATTCCTTTACTTAAAGCGATTTCTTACGGGCCGCAATTTAAGCACCTCCGCTACAGAATTTATAACTAGGGCGTGTTGCCCTGATCTGACTATTTCCCCAAATGCTGCAACTTGGCGCCAGCAGCAATATATCTAAGCTGAGTTATCGCCCGTTTGGCAATTTGATCGCGCTGACCGGGTTTTGAATCTAGCGCTTCTGCCCCGGCATTAAATACAATGGCAACCATGGCTTCCGCCTGGGCGTAGGCAGCTTCTCTTTCGTACCCGATAGATTGCATGAAATCAGTAAGCTCAACGATGAAATACTGAATTTCCCTGGCAACCGCCTGACGCATGGTTAAAGCTGTTCCTGATCGCTCATGAAAAAGCAGACGAAAAATATTTGGGTTACTCTCGGAAAACTCCATGAAGGTTTCCACCGAGGTGTAAATAACGCTACCGCCTTTTTCAAATCTTTTTCGCGCCTTACGCATTAACTGACGAAGTGCGAGACCACATTCATCAACCAGCGTTAGCCCAAGTTCTTCCATATCTTTGAAATGTCGATAAAAAGAGGTAGGCGCAATTTGTGCTTCTCTAGCAACCTCTCGCAAACTTAAACTGGCAAAACTTTTATCCGCGCTAAGCTGACCTAACGCCGCTTCAATAATTGCACGACGGGTTCTTTCTTTTTGTTGCGAACGACTGATAGCCATAAGGAATTGATTTTATTAAATATTGTTTTTAATTTCAAAATTAGCACACAGTTTACACGAAAATAGTGAGCAACAAAATTTTGACAAAGCATTGGATTCTCACATTGCTTTTAACGTGACGCATGGCTATACTTCGAAACAAATTCAGCGCACATTTGTACGCTTAAATTGAAGCTTAATTGATGATCGATTTATTGATAGTTGATTTGTTGGTAATAATGTAATTAATCATTCACAGGATTTCTTTACAATGCAGTCTCATAATTCACCGGAAAAATCCCAGAATTTGGCTACAAACTCTCAAACCCCGAACGGCACTTCTCACAAACCTAAACTGATTTGGCTGAATATATTAGTCTTCTCAATTACCTTTGCTATCGCATTAGTTGGATTGCCTGTTTACGCTTATTTTTACGATTTTGATGTTCAGACCATCATTGCCTTCATCGTTGCAACTGGCTTTTGTGGTATGTCCATTACAGCAGGTTATCATCGACTGTGGTCACACAGAGCTTATGAAACCAACATTTTTATTCGCTTTATTTATGCCATTGGTGGTGCCTTTGCTATTCAAAACAGTGCGCTTCACTGGAGTTCCGATCACCGTGTTCACCACCGACATGTCGATGATAATGATATCGACCCCTACTCAGCTAAACGTGGTTTTTGGTATTCCCACATCGGTTGGATGTTGCGAGAGTATCAACAGCATCGCTACAGCGATTATAAGAATGTTCGCGACTTACAAAGAGATCCTATCGTGATGTGGCAACACAGAAATTACTTAATGCTGGTCGTGTTGACTAATTTTGGTTTCCCGCTTTTATTTGGTCTTATCAACGGAAATATCGTCGGCAGTTTATTATTAATTGGCGTTACTCGTCTGGTTGTCAGTCACCATGTCACTTTCTTTATCAACTCTTTGGCTCACATGTGGGGCAGCCAACCTTATAGCGACCAAAACACGGCAAAAGACAACCCTCTGGTTGCATTGCTCACATACGGCGAAGGCTACCATAACTTCCATCACGCGTTTCAATATGATTATCGTAACGCAATCAAATGGTGGCAGTTTGACCCAACCAAATGGTTTATCAAGTCATTGAGTTGGCTCGGTCTGGCTAAAAACCTGAAAAAGATTTCAGAAGAAAAAATCAATCAGGCAATCGCTAAGCAACAACTTAACAAAACTTGCTGCAAATTGATGAATTTAAGTTTGCCTGATAGAGAAGAAGTTTTAGCAAAGGTGCAGCAAGAGTACGATGAACTATTAGAAAGAATGACAGCATTTTATAAAGCGCAAAGAGCCTGGTTGGAAGTCACCAAAGACCAACTGGTAGAAAATGTTGAGAAGAGCAATATTTCTCAACAGTACAATGAATTAAAAATAAGCTGGTTTGAACAGCGAAAAAACTGGCATAGTTTAATTCACCAGTATGCATAATCCATAGGCATAGAAACAGCCCCCTCAGCAATTAGCTGGATTATTGGTTTGTGATCCAGCTACCATATTACCGTCCAATGATGGTTCATTAAAAAATAATTCAGTTTATAATGACATTGTTTTCGTACTCACTCTATTTTTTTGGGATCTGGTTTTCTTTTGCGATCTCATTATTGAATAGTTAAGAATAGCGTCATTAAAAATTAAAAGGAAAAAAAATGAACTTCAAATACTTGGCCATTGCCGCGGTTTCTTTGCTTTCTCTCAATGTGGCAGCAAAGGAAGAAAGTCACCACCACAACTTTACCAAAGAAGTGGCCGCCTTCCACGACGTTTTGGCACCCTTGTGGCATTCACCTGATGGCAAACAGAAACAAACTGATACTTGTGCCAAAGTCGCCAAGTTAAAAAAGCTCGCCACAGATATCCCGCAAAGCGAACAATTAACAAAAAATCTAACTGCACTGGCAGAGACTTGTAATCAAGATCAGAAGTTGTTTGATAAAGCTTTTCATCATGTTCACCTCGCATTTCATAACATCAGTGATGCCAAAAAAGCTCACAAAAAACATAAGGAGTAGTAAGACGGATTTAGTGTGACTGAATTAGTATGATTGGGTGGACGCTACCAATTTTTTTAGCGTCCACTTATTTTGCAGTGAAAGGAAGTCTAACTATCAGAAAAAGTACAAAACTTATTGGCTTGCTTTACCTTGCTGACTAAGTTCTCTTAGTCTTTCTTTCTGTTGTTTTTTCTCTGCGCGTCTTTGCAATAATTCTTTTTCTGCGTCACCGCCAATATGCTGCTGACCTCTGCATTTGGCTAGTTGAATTTGTTTTTCTCGCTCAAGATATCGTGCTTTTTGTTCAGGCGTTGTTTTATCGTAACAATAAGGACAACTCACACCTTGTACAAATTTTTCGTTTTGTTTATCTTGCTCGGTAATTGGTAATCGACAAGCATTACATTGATCATAACTGCCAGGCTTTAATTCATGATCAACCGTCACTCGGTCGTCAAATACAAAACACTCTCCATTCCATGTTGACTGCTCTTTCGGCACTTCTTCGAGATATTTTAGAATGCCGCCTTTTAAATGATAAACTTCGTCAAACCCTTGTTGTTTTAAATACGCGGTAGACTTTTCGCAGCGAATCCCACCGGTGCAAAACATCGCAACTTTTTTGTGCTTGGATGGATTTAAATGGGTATCGACATATTCAGGAAACTCTCGAAATGTTTCAGTCTTAGGATTAACCGCATTATCGAAAGTCCCTACCGCAACTTCATAATCATTTCGAGTATCGACAAGAATAACATCAGGATCATTAATCAAATCGTTCCAGTCCTTAGGCTCGACATAGGTCCCTACCACCTGGTTTGGGTCAATGTTCTCTACTCCCATGGTCACAATTTCTTTCTTTAACTTAACTCTGGTGCGTTTAAATGGAGCGCTTTGTGATATTGATTCTTTAGTGACAATATTGTCTAGTCCAGGCTGTATTTCGAGCCAGACTAACAGACTATCAATTGCCTCTCGCGATCCGGAAACAGTGCCGTTAATTCCTTCATGAGCAAGTAACAAAGTGCCGCGAATTTGATTCGCTAACATGAAATCTAATAGAGGTTGACGAAGAGATTGGTAATTTTCAAGCGCCACAAATTTATATAGCGCGCATACGATATATTTTGACATGAGTACTTCCAACTGCGGTCTGAAGCGTAAATTCAGAGCATTAATTAAGAACGGAGAATTATAATTAAAAAGTTAGTAGAGGCAAGAAAATTGTTTATAAATTAAACAAGTTTTTCTCGTTTTTATAGAATTTAGGCGTAATTAGCTGATTTTAATGAAAAATAATGATACCGGAACGCGCATACTTATCAACGATAGCACTTCTTTTGCGCTTAAATCTCACTACAAACTTCGTAATTCTCAATGAACTGGCTAGTAAAACGAGTTACAGCCAGTTCCAGTTAATTGCTTGTCTGGATGAGCGATACCCCATAGTGTGACAGCTTACTTCGCAGACAATACTCTCATCATAATATCATCAGCAACGACGCCACTTTGCATCAGCATCGAAGCAAAGTCCCAGGTTTCATGGCTTTCAACCACCTGACCATCTCGAAAACGAACTATGGCAGTCCCGGAAAAATTGACAGGCTTTGATGACTCTTGATGGGTGCCGTAAACATGAGCATGAAATGCCACAAAGTCGCCCGAATCGACTATTTTCCTCACTTCAATTCGGATATCGGGAAAAGTCGAAGTAAATTGTTCCCAAACCTGCTTGAAGTCGCTTCTGCTAACAGGTTCCGGTGAGTAGTTGCCATGAAGTTGTGCATCCTCAGCCATCAATTCATCAATAGCTTTTGGGTTACGTGGTTCGCACCAAACTTCTTGAAACCAACGATTAACTAATTCAGAATTTGTACTCATTAAGTTCTCCTTAATTTTAACACCAGTCTGGAAATGGTTTGTTAACTAGGTGAACCTTGATAGAAATCACTTTCTATCCTGAACTCGTGATAGGAATAACCAGAAAGATAATCAAGATCTCGTTCTTAATTATAGCTTTTTTAACCAGAAGCGCGCAGGAACATAAGGTTGCGAGAAAAGGACAATAAAACGAAAGCTACAACAGTCAACAACTTTATACTGTTGTAGCAATGATGATGTTATTTTGTCGTAAGCCACAGAGCATGGATTACGCCAGGTAAAAACATCAAAATGCAGAGAATGATATTGATCACGAGATCTTTACCCGCTCCCTTTTTGAGAAATACTGCAACAGGTGGTAATAAAATCGCTAGAATAATTAATAAAACTTTGTTCATATCGCTTTTCCTTCAATGACGACAAACATATAGTATGTTTGCAGATGCACTATTTTTGTTTTTGAGCCACTTTAAAAGCAGCTCTCGAAACTCCCTTAAACGTAGACCATGTTTTTTAGAGTGCCAACTCTCAATCGCAATAATCCCCAATAAGAAATTATTTCGATAATAAAAAATTAGTTTTTCAGAAAAATATGATCCGTAACCAGCAGAACAACTTTGATCAGCAGTATTAGAATATTTATTTTATCAATAAAACTTAAATCAATAATTGAGATAATGCAAAGTTTTTTGAGGAAACTTCAGGATCTCAATCGTTAATGAAGAGAAAAGTCTTATAGCAAGTGCGTTCTGATTTTTGAATAACAATCTTCAGTACGCTTAAAATGATGACCACTCATCCCAAGCTTTTCAGACGCTTTAATATTTGGCAAACTGTCATCGATAAAAAAGGTTTCTGACGGTAATAACTTATAACGATTGAGAAGTATTTCGAAAATTTTGGTGTCAGGTTTCATACATTTCTCGTGTCCAGAAATGACAATTCCTGAGAACAAACTAAAAAACTTTTGTTCCTTGACAAAATCATAAGTTTCTACTGACATATTCGATAAACAATACATCGCTATTTTAGCTTTGTGGAAATCATTCATTAATTCAATCGACTGAGCGATAGGTAGCAACGAACGCTTAGCAGTTAACAACGCCTGTTCGACGATATTAGTTTCAAGATTTGTCGCTTTGGAAACTCTGGTCACGACGGACTGTTCAGACATAATTCCGTGATCCATGTCTAACCAGTCCTGGTGCTCGAAAAGTCGATTTTTCAATAACTCTCGATCGACCTGGCTAACATTGAGCGAATCAAGAATTTTATTCGTATTCCAGTCGAGCACGACGTTGCCCAAATCAAACACAACTTTCATTTTATCTCTCTATCTAAAGATTCATAGTGCGCTACTTTAAATTCTAGCATCGAAAAAAAATAATAACAGAGCGGATAAGAGCAACAACCAAACATATCTCGATTTTTATTTTAATAATGTTGTAGTTGTTAAGAAAAATCAGAATATATTGGTTCTCTCTATCCTTAAAACTCAATATATCCTTCATTAAATGAACTTCAAATAAATTTTGGGCAGTATTGATTAAACATTTAATCGCCCACGTCTAAATGTTTTCGAGCTGTTCTTTAGTCAATAAAAACACGCCATGCCCACCTCTTTCAAATTCAAGCCAAGTGAAGCCAAGTGTTGGGTATAAGTGCTCCAGGGCTGCCGCACTATTACCCACTTCAACAACGAGAATACCATCCTTTTCGAGGTAAGCATTGGCCTGCTTTAACAGCCGATGGGTTAAATCTAATCCATCAACGCCTGAAACCAAACCTAGCTTCGGCTCAGCTAAGAATTCCTCTGGAATTTCGTCAAAGTCTTCTTCATCGACGTAAGGCGGGTTCGATACAATAATATCGTATCTCTTTTGTGGAATTTGATCGAACAAGTCAGATTGATAAAAAGAAACATTTTCTTGTTGTAACTTCTCTCGATTAATTTCAGCCACGTCAATGCAATCAACAGAAATATCTCCCCCGTCAACGACGGCATGGGGAAAATACTGCCCACAAGCGATTGCAATGCAGCCACTACCGGTACATAGATCAAGGATATTGTTAACACGATTAGCGTCGATCCACGGCTGAAATTGGCCTTCAATTAACTCAGCAATTGGAGAACGTGGCACCAGCACTCTTTCATCGACATAATATTCACTACCGCAAAAATTAGCTTTATTG
Source organism: Aliikangiella coralliicola (assembly GCF_007004725.1). Taxonomy (GTDB): domain Bacteria; phylum Pseudomonadota; class Gammaproteobacteria; order Enterobacterales; family Kangiellaceae; genus Aliikangiella; species Aliikangiella coralliicola. Next base: position 264,236 of record NZ_ML660166.1, read on the forward strand.
GTCAGGTATGCCAGTGGAATTTTCTCGTTAATTCTACGGCCGATTCGCTCCACTAACATCTGTTTTTCAGATTTCGTTAAACGACATTGTAAAATAGTATCGGGGGTATCATCGGGCAAACTCAAACTCTGCAAAACGAGCGCGACCGCTTCATCCCAGGGATTATCCGTACCATGGCCATAAAAAAGTGCATATTCATCGAAACGAGAATACCCCCAGCGAATAACATCCTGAATTGAGCTCAAATCTTGTATCGCTTCATCAAGTATGCTCTGTTTAATTTCAGCTGTGTTTTCTTGCGTGCTATTTAGGGTCATTGATATTACTCAGTTGTTTTTTAATAACTAGCAGCATTTTTATCACCAGCATTATTTCGGCTGCCTGGACGATTGTCTTCACTCTCACACGGTTGATCGAGTGCAGACAGCATTCGATTCCTGACCTTACTAACCAGAGCGCGACGCTCCTCAACAGAAAACTCAGCGGCGTCAATTGGCTTGCAAACTTCAACAGAAATTTCTTGTCCCAGATAAAGCGTTAGATCATCACCAGCCTGAACTTTATGGATATCCTTGATCACCATAGGAACAATTAACGCCTCAGTATCTAACGCTAAATGAAAGCCGCCTCGTTTAAATTTAGCCAACTTGCCATCTTTAGAGCGAGTTCCTTCCGGCGCTACCCACAAAATAATACCGTCCAGCATTTTCTGTCTGGCGATTTTCAAATCCATTCGTGATTGTTCGCGGTTATTTCTATCAACAGAAACAAATTCTCCCTTTCTTAGTGCAGTAGCAAAAACAGGGATCTTAAATAGTTCTTTTTTGGTCAGCATCCGCAGACTGGTATTGAGTGCAACGGCACTGATAGGAATATCGTAAAGGCTACTGTGATTGCACATCACAATGACCGGTCGTTGACCACTACTCGGCATGTTATCTAATCCGATCACATTGACCTTTACCTGAATAAGTCCTAATAGCTTTTCTGCCCACCGATACATGGTTTTATTAACATAAGTTCGAAAATCGCGTGATACAAAAGACCCTAGAATAACTTTCATGCTATACCAGAATGTAAACACGCCAGTCATAAATGCGATCCAACAAAATCTTAATTTACTCGCTTTTTTACCTGTCATACTAAACCTTAAAATTCAACAGCCTGTTGGCTGGTAATCTCACAATCTTCTTCACTCAAACAATAAAACTTAAACTCTCGGCAAGTAGCTATGGTTCACTTTTCCTACACCATTTTTATCAAATTCAATTTTAACAACCTGCGCAGTCTGGAACCCGTAAATTTCACAATCGGGGGAAAGATATTGACATAGCCGGGCGACAATCGGCATATGACTGACAACAATTAACTTTTCAAATTTGGCGGCAAGCAAAAAATCCCCAAGTAAATGAGGATCAGCAAAATGAACAAGTAAATCTTCCGTCTCAAAAGGTTTGTCTATTGCCAAACTTTGATGAACAATTTGTGCAGTTTCCTGAGTTCGTCGAAATGGACTGACTAGCATATTATCCGGCAGTTCGACTTCAGTTTTTATTAACTGCTCGGCGACATCGGCAGCCTGTGATTTTCCTACTGCTGAAAGAGCCCGATTAAAATCAGTATCAAACTCACTCTCAGCCAAGCCGTGTCGCATTATCCATAATGTTTTAAGCATAACAATTGCCCTTAAGCGGTTATTTTTTTAAACAACTAACTTTTTCGCAAAAGAATTAACTATCGCAAATTTTTCTTCGGTTAATCTTGGACCAAATTGAGTCACCAGCTGCGCTGAAGCAAAACTTGCCAGTTCTCCAGCTTGCTCCAATGTTAGCCCCTGTGTTACAGCATGTAAAAAGCTGCCAGCGAACAAATCTCCGGCACCGTTGGTATCAATAGCCTCTACCTTATTGCCTTCAATTTTTATGGTTTTATTTTGCTCGACGATGATTGCCCCTTCCGCCCCCAGGGTAATGACAACAGTTTTTGCCAATTTCGATAACGCATTTGCTGCATCTTCTATATTATCGCAACCGGAATATAAAGTGGCTTCGTCAAAATTACAAAACAAAATATCAACGCCGTCGCCAATGATGGCATCAAGACCATCTCGACAAAACTTCACCATATTGGGATCTGATAGTGAAAAAGCGGTTTTAACGCCGTTTTCTTGCGCATATTTCTTAGCTTTTAATACCGCCTCTAACGCAACCGGAGAACTTGAAAGATAACCTTCAACGTAAAGATATTCAGAATTTATTAGCGCTTCTTCATCAATTTGCTCGTACCCGATGTTGCCGGTAATACCAAGAAAAGTATTCATAGTACGATCAGCATCCTCGGTGATCATGACCAGACATTTACCGGTCTTTCCCTGTTCAAGTGATTCGTTAGAAAGGTTACTGTGAACACCATGAGCAAGCAAATCGTCTCGGTAAAATCGACCAGTTTCATCATCAGCCACTTTGCAAGAATAAAAACACTGTGACCCGAATGACTGCGCGCCGATAATCGTGTTAGCTGCAGATCCGCCACATGCACGAGAATGATGTTTCCCCTGAAAAGCTTGAAAAAGTGCTTCCTGACGATCTTCCTCAATCAACGTCATTACCCCTTTTTCAACCTCTAGCTCCACAAGTTCCTGAGGATTCGTTTCAATCTCAAAATCTACCAACGCGTTACCAATACCATATACCTGATATTTTTTTGCCATTTAATTCACCTGTGCCTATGTCACTTGCTTATGCTTTATGATCAAGCCTAATATCAAACTTGTAAGCAAACCTTGAGATATTTTTCATCGATGTCGTTAGCCGGCTTCATTCATCAATGTATGTCGTCAAAACTAGCATTCAATGCCAGCTTTCAATGCCATTGATAAAACCAAACAACGGGTCTGCTTTGCGCTTATCTACCAAGCCCCTGAAAGTTGGGGCATTTTAACAGATTGTTGTGGTAAAATTGCACCTACCATTCGTATTTTTCGTAAATTCCTTTCATGCAGGCATTATTTGTAGACAATCTTACTGTGATCGATTTCGCTTATTTTCACCCTGAGCGGGGTATTGTGGGTGAAAGTTTGATACTCGATGTAACGCTTTTCGGCGAGCTAAACGACGAAGGAATGCTGTTTGATTTCTCTTTTGTTAAAAAGCGAATAAAGTCATGCGTTGATAGCCTTGTTGACCACAAATTTCTGGTCGCTAAACAACAGGCTGAAATTGAAATAAGTGAATCACCTCAACATCTTAATATCACTTTAAAGAGCACCACCGGGGACTACTACGAGCACATCAGCCCACACGAAGCCGTTTATTTCGTTGATGCAGAATCTGTAACCCCAGAGACAATCTCAACCGCGATTAACAGCGAAATCATGGAAATACTCCCTGACAACGTCAAAAAACTTACACTAGGCCTGCGTGCAGAAGACATCCAAAAAGATTTTTATCATTACAGTCATGGGCTTAAGAAACATTTTGGCGACTGTCAACGGATCGCTCACGGTCATCGCTCAAAAATAGAAGTCTGGGAAAATGAGCACTACGCACCAGATTGGACGTCACATATTGCTGAAATCTGGCGAGACATCTACCTCGCGACTGAAGAAGACATACAAGATACGAAAATCATTAATGGTCAAAAGTATTACGTATTTCGATACCATGCTAACCAGGGTATGTTTCAACTGACCATTCCTCAAAATGACTGCCACATTATTCAGACAGATACGACCGTTGAATTAATTGCAGATTATCTGGCTAATTACCTGAAAGCTAAAAAACCGGACTCCAATTTTAAAGTCAAAGCCTACGAAGGTGTCGATAAAGGAGCGATTGTATCAGTTTAAGGGGTATTTTTTAGCAAGTAGGAGAAAAGACTATACCATCAGCATATTCTTGATTTGCCAGAATCTGTTTTTGCCAACACCTGGTTTTGCCAACATAAGTCCATATGGAATTATTTTCAGTGTACAAGTGTTAGCTGAAAATGTATGATGACAAGCCACATTGCCAGAAAATAACACAAGGTAACTTAAGTGGCTTCAATTCAAGCAGTTTCAAACGCGCGCGCCTCAGCGGCAAAAGCGCCTGCCTATAGCTCACGGGAAGAACTTCTCAATTCGCTGACTCATGGTATCGGCTTTATTGTTGCCATTATTGGACTGGTATATTTAATCTTAAGAGCCGAAGGTACTATCGCAGTAACTAGCGTCAGCATTTACGGCGGTACATTGATTTTGATGTTTCTCGCTTCAACGGTTTATCACTCTATCAGTAATCCCGAATGGAAAAGACGACTGAAGGTGCTGGACCACTCGGCCATTTACCTCTTGATCGCCGGCACTTATACTCCGATTCTTCTGGTTTCCATCACTGGTACACTGTCGATCGTCAGCATCGTTTTTATCTGGTCACTGGCGGTGTTTGGAGTTGGCTTTAAGTTATTCACCGGAACGCGTTTTCCAAAAATTTCCGTGGGTACTTATCTTGCCATGGGATGGTTTGCGATTGCCCTGATTTATCCTTTGACCCAGGCGATTCCCATGGGTGGATTATGGTTACTTTTGGCTGGCGGAATTCTCTTTAGTGTTGGCGTTCTTTTCTATGTCGCTAAACATAAAAAGTACACCCATGCGATATGGCATTTGTTTGTTTTAGGCGGTTGTATTTGCCACTTTTATACCGTTTATTATTTTGTCATTTAAGATTAAATTCAGGACAAATTATTTTCATTTATTTTCTATTTTCACTTGTTTTTTTAACTTTGGTTTCGCGCGCTCACTATTTTTTGTGAGACTGAAGTTAAAAAAATCTCCTTGTTATTAACAGTTATAAACACGAAATTCAGATCAAAAAAAACGTAAATTTTACCAAATAATATTAAACACGCCGTTAAATAATCTCAAACCCAGAAGATTTTTCAATTTCCTCAAAAAGCTAACAAATTTCTCGCTACGCTTTACGTTGGCGACAAAAACTTGCGGTAGGGAGGCGCCCTAATACCCAAAGAGAAATAAGAGGAATAATAATGAAAAACGTATACAAAATAAAAGCTGCGTCTGCTTTGATTTTTGCCTGCGTGTCATTCGGCGCGAGTTCGAATGATGACAGCGCAAATATCGCTCGGACTAATCCGAATCTGGCAGAACAAACCCTTCATGCACTCGAGCAAGAAAAATCAACGACCAATATTTATCGAGCTTATTTTCCAAATGAAGATATTGCCCGTAAAGCGTCGATAACATTTCATTCTCAATTGTTAGAGTCGAATATAGAAAGCGGTTTTTTAATTCTGCAACTCTCCGCAGAAGATATAGAAAGACTCAACGCTTTTGGATTTAAAATGAAGCCTGCGCCAGAATTTATAAAGCGCCGAAATCAGCGTTTGGAAAATATTCAGCAGCAACTGATGCGCAACCGAACGAATCAGTCTAATACCTTATCTCCTGATAATTCCATTCAAGCAATCCCGGGATATCCCTGTTATGAGACAGTGGAAGAAACTTTTACCGCTGCAGAAGGAATCGTGAGCGCTAACCCAACTTTCGCGCAGTTAATTGATATTGGCGATTCCTGGGAAAAATCTCAAAGTTCTGGTGGTTATGATCTTCGCGTGTTGAAACTAACCAACTCTAATGTGAGTGGAGATAAGCCGAAACTCTTTATTAACAGTGCCATTCATGCACGAGAGTATACGACTGCGCCGCTAAACCTGGCATTTGCACGTTGGCTGGTTGATGGTTATGGCACGAATGCCGATGCGACCTGGATAATGGATCATCATGAAGTCCACCTGTTGCTACAGGCCAATCCTGACGGCAGAAAAAAGGCAGAAACCGGGCTATCCTGGCGTAAAAATACCAACCAGAATTATTGTGGTGCGACCTCAAACAGCCGTGGCACTGACCTGAACAGAAATTTTTCTTCACGCTGGAATATCACCAACGGACAAGGTTCTAGTGGCAATCAATGTAGCTCGACTTTCCGTGGCCCGTCAGCGGCATCCGAGCCGGAAACCCAGGCAATGGAAAGTTATGTTCGCTCCATTTTTCCAGACCGCAGAGGACCCAATGATAGTGACGCCGCGCCTTCTGATACCAGCGGTATTCATCTGGATATTCACAGTTATAGTGAATTAGTGCTCTGGCCATGGGGTGATAAAAGTTCAGCGGCGCCGAACGGCACAGCTTTACAAACCCTCGGAAGACGCTTTGCTTATTTCAATGGTTATTACCCGCAGCAATCAATCGGACTTTATCCAACCGACGGCACCACCGACAATATTAGCTATGGCGAACTCGGTGTACCGGCCTACACTTTCGAACTGGGTACCAGCTTTTTCCAAAGTTGCTCAGTCTACGAAAATAATATCCTGCCGGGCAATCTGCCGGCATTAGTTTACGCAGCCAAAGTTGTGCGAGCCCCCTATGTTACACCGTCAGGACCTAGTACCACAGGCATCACCATTAACGGCAGTAGCAATTCAGGGACCATTCCTCCGGGCTCTACCGGAACGCTAGCGGCAACGGCAACTGATACCCAGTTTAGTACCAGAAATGGCTCTGAATCGACTCAAAATATCACCGCTGCAGAATATTACATTGACACTCCCCCCTGGGTTAGCGGCGCTTCTGCCAACGCTCTTTCAGCAGCAGACGGTAATTTTAACAGCACTTCTGAAGGCATTACCGCCACAATTAATACTTCCGGGTTAAGCGAAGGTCAACACATCGTTTACCTCCGCTCAAGAGATGCAAGCGGTACCTGGGGACCAGTATCGGCAATTTTTCTTGTTGTATCCGGCGATGTGCCACCTGACGATAGCAAGCTGGAAAACGGGGTAGCCAAGTCTAATCTGTCCGGTGCAAGCGGCTCTGAAACATTCTTCTACCTTGAAGTGCCAGCAGAAGCTAATACTTTAAATTTCGTCTTGTCTGGCGGCAGTGGCGATGCAGATCTCTATGTTCGATATGGTAGCAAACCAACCACGGGTACCTGGGACTGCCGTCCTTATCGAAATGGCAACGAAGAAACCTGTACAATTACCAACATTCAGGCTGGCACCTACCATGTAATGCTTCGAGGATATCGAGCCTACAGCGGAACAAGCGTGACGGGAACCTATACGATTGGTTCAGGCGGTGAAGATTTTGAAAATACCACCAACGTCAACATTCCAGATAACAATTCCACCGGCGTAACCAGCTCAATCAGTGTCGATCGTAGCGGCGCATCAGGAACGGTTTCAGTCGAAGTTGAAATTGTGCATACCTACATCGGCGACTTAAAAGTCGATTTGATTGCCCCAGACGGGTCTAGCTACTCCCTGCATAATCGGACTGGCGGCTCTTCAAATAATATCAATCAAACCTACACAGCCAATGTTGGCTCTGTGGATTCGTTGGGCACCTGGCAACTTAAAGTGAGCGACCATGCTCGAATTGACACGGGATATATTGATCGTTGGAAAATCATTTTTCCTTAGCCGTTAGATTTTAGCGTTAGATTTTGGCGTTAAATCCTAGCGTTAATTTCTTGCATTAACCTCTAAAAAGGCTCGTCAATTGACGAGCCTTTTTAGTGAAAAGTTCTTCAGTAACACTCGCTAACTCGCCTAATTAAAAGCAACCATTAGCTTTTAGAAATTATCACTTTATTACCAACATTTTCGCTCCATCACTGCTCCACTTCGCATTCAGGTCAAGGCCAGAAAAATCTCTAAACGCGTAAACACCGATATACCAGGTACCCGCTTGTGGATTAACGAAACTACAACTCTCATTGTTACCGTTCAGATACGGGCGACAGTAATAATACTGAGCACTGGGGTAAGCACCATACCGAACATAAAGGTCACTATCACCTGATCCATTTAAGAGACTGATATCAAATTTGGACGTACCAAATGGAATATCAATCGGAAAGTATCGCCACTCTCCTTGCAGCCCCGCCATATCCGACACAAAGTAGCTTCCTCCCCCTTTTGCTTTTGTATAGGCGCCTTTCAGGGTCACGTTTTCGAATGATTGATAACCGACAAGATGGATAAAGTAACGACCTGCTTTCGGCTTTTGAATGGTGCAAACTTCACTATTACCATTTATCCATGGCCTGCAATCAAACTCAGTTAACGTTGGCGCTTCACCAAAGCGAACATAAAGATCGGCATCGCCGGTTCCGCCGCTAACCGTTACAACTAATTCATCCATAAGCGCCGGTACGTCTAACAAATATTGGATAGTTTCACCTTGTGTTGCACTTAACGAATTTAAAGGCTCGTTGTTAGTGAGAATATTATCTGTACTGGAATCAAGCGAGTAAGTCGCGACAAGGTCAACGTACTCAAAAGATCGCTCTGAAGGTTCCAGCGTGACGTACCAGATGCCCGCTTGCGGGTTTTGAATTTCGATATATTCTTCATTAGCGCTATTCGTTGAGCGATAATCTGAGTCACTATTGCTGGGCTGGCGACCATGACTCACAAACAAATCCATTAACCCGCCCTGCTTTCCTTCAAAATTTGAGGTTCGAATTTCCAGTTTTTTCGCTCCTTGCGGAACATCAATATGGTAAATTTGCGAACCTTTTGAGCGCAAATCTTTGCGAGGTTTTCCGTTAATCAACCCCCAGCGAGAATCACCATTACAATTCACATGCGAACCATCTGCAACCGGATTAATCACCAGGTTATCGCTACCGATTTTATTTGACAAAAACTCTAGCGACTCACACGAGTACACATCAACAAAATTACCAGAAATATCGATAGAACTAATTAAGGGTAAAAAACTCCATTCTCCAGGAATGACATCAAGTTGATTATGAGTTGCCTTAAGTGATTTTAAACGATTCGGTAACTTTTCCAGGATCTCAATATTTTCATTAGAAACGTCCAGATTTTCTAAATATCTGAAATTTTCAATTCCTGACAAAGAAGAAATTTTTCCCTCTCCCGGCGTCTTGATTGAAGTCACATTAAGCGCTTCGATACTATTGATTTCACCGTCACCATCAGTATCAAATTGGCTGACTAGAAAACGCTTAAATTCGGTGTCAGTAAAAGAGAGTTTTTTAGCGCCGTATTGTGACGCGACATTGAGTTGATCGCCGCCGCTAATATAACTTCTCTGGCCGGCTATATTAACAAAAGCTTGATAATCACTTTTTGGTTCAATGGTTCGCTGACCATTTTTGGAGTAAGCATAGAGGTCGTAATGCATCACAGACATAAAATCATATTCGCCGTAATCAGTGGTTGCATGTTTGGAAAAATTATAAGCCATACCATCTTTAACATTATCGAGATGGATATCAACAAATTGGTCGCGATCACTCCGTTGTTGCTCATGCCACATTCCTAAACTGTGTCCTAACTCGTGAACAATGACATAAAGCGAGCCCCAATTAACCATTGATAAGATTTGTTTACCACCAACCATACCAACCGTCGCATAATTGCGGGAATCATTTTGTACGTAGATATAGTTTGGTTGATCAGTTCGTTCAATGAACTCGAGTTTAGCAATACTACTCCAGATTTCAGTTGCCTCGATGAAACGCTGACGGTTTTCAGCAATCACCTGATCATCAAATTGATAATAAACTTTTCCATCACTCCACTGACTTTTTGAAATATCAAATTTATTGATATGATATTTCGATGCCCGATTTTTATACTGCTTATTATCCGTACTTTCGATTTTACGACTGTCGTTATCACTATTAACCAGTAACAACATATCGCCTGAACGAATATAAGTTTTTCCATCGAGGTGAAAGAGATTATCGGGGGCAATTGAAAATATTTTTTCACCAAGTAATTTATTTTTTGAGGACAATTTTTCTACAGACGATGTTGAAACAATCTCTGACGAATTCTTCGCACTTATCAATCCAGTGGCTAAAAATCCAACACATGTCAGAGCGATGCAAGCGCTCGCTTTTTTCATTAGAAATTCCTTAGTTTTTTTGCTGATAAATAGACCAACTACAGAAAAAGTTGGGTGGTATTTGCGGGCCGAGAGTCTATCGATTTTTAATGACAAAGTCGTGAATTTTTTTAAAACATTTGATCTTAATCAAAATGAACAAGAACAAAAAACAAAAAAATCTCTCGGTTGAATTGAAAAATAAAATAAACCAAACAACTTGGATTTTTTTGTAATTTTCAGAGGTGCTTTTATGTTTAGCTTTCGCAATAAATCGCACAACTATTTAGTAAAAAAATGAATAGGAATTAATCAATTTTTTCATCAATACATTTGGCTTAGTTTATTCATTAATCGTATCAATCAATCGTTTAAGTCAAATCATTTTAAAACCAGGGATCGCGAATCTTTGGTCAATCTTCAACCAGGCGATATGCTAGACCATTTTATTATATGATAATTTTGTACTTGACTAATTCAATACCAAACTGTACTTTATTGCTTATGCAATAATAATTTTTTGATTAATTTTTGGTAAAATTTAAACAAAAATCTAAACTATGCAGTAACAAGCAAAACAACGATAAACCAACAGTAATCAACCAAACAGTAACGCAACATTGAAAATTTAGGTTAACAATTATGCAGGAACACGACTCAAAACCATTGCCCGACTTTATCGAATATTCTCCAGAGGAAATGGAACAACGATCTGAAGAGTTTTATAACGAGATTAAGCGACGACACACGGTTCGAATGTTTTCGGACCGTCCGGTAGATAGAAAAATTATCGAAAACTGCTTGAAAGCTGCGGGTACTGCACCGAGTGGCGCCAATCACCAACCTTGGCATTTTGCCGTCATTAGTAACCCGGAAGTTAAAACTGCAATTCGCGATGCCGCAGAAAAAGAAGAACGTGCATTTTACGAAGGCAGAGCCGGGGAAGAATGGCTGGATGCGCTGTCACCTTTAGGTACCGACGATCACAAACCTTACCTAGAAAAAGCCCCCTGGCTAATCGCTATTTTTGCGCAACAACGTGGTGGAGTGACCGTTGAAGAAGAGCGTAAAAATTACTACGTTAGAGAGTCTGTCGGCATCGCTACCGGGTTCTTGATTAACGCCTTACATCACTCTGGCTTAACCACTTTAACTCACACTCCAAAACCAATGACTTTTTTGAATGAAATATGCCAACGGCCTAAAACAGAAAAAGCTTACATTCTGTTAGTTGTTGGTTATCCATCGGATGACGCAACCATACCGGATCATGCGACAATCAAAAAGCCGCTAGAAGATATTTGCAGCTTTATCTAGTGTAGAATTCGGTTAAGTTTGAAACAAATGAATCGGTGAGTGGTTCTTTATCTGTCGCGGTGTCGCAAAACATGATAAAAAATCTCTCACCCAAATAAAAATGAAGTACTTCGACAAGACCCTTTACTTTTATCCCAAGTTCAGGCTATTTCGTCATCAAAACGCCTTTCTAAAATACAAAACGCATTTATAAAATAAAAACATCTATTTATTACTTTTTTTCCACCAGCGAATAATTTCTCTTTGATCAGCGGTGATTGTTTCTTTGTTAGAAAGTTTACTCTGGGCATGTCCAGCAAGCATTGATTCTGTTTTGTCTTCGAGTTTCGCCAACAACTCCATCAAAGTTAATTTCTCATCTTCTTCAAGTACCGATTCTAACTCCCTGGTCCGCTCATTTATCTCATGGCATAGCCTTTGGTACACGCTTTTGCCCTTTTCTGTTAGCACCAGGTATTTGACTTTTTTGTTTGCGTCATTTGGCGCTGAATCGATCATCTCTAACGAACGCAAAGTTTTTACTGCTCGACTAACCGTATATGAGTCCAGGCGAGATTGATAAGCGATATCAGCGGCTTTTATTGGCATATAAGAACCAATGTTTAAAATTGTGCGTAACTCACGTGGCTCTAATTCAATAATGTCGCGTATAGCAACGTCACGATTTAATTGAAGTAAATTACTCACAACCGCGATTTGAAATGGCAAATGATCATATAAATCCAACGGTTTTTCCAATTGTTCGGTTAATTCAAACGCTTGCTTTCTCTTTCGTGTAATTCGATATTTATGCATCGTAGTGTTCCGTGATTCAAATGTGATTATTATTGGTTACCGATTGTTTAGTGAAACATGTATTGCTAAACGCTTATTACTTTTGATTGCTTGAAAAATGCTTATGAACTACATGACAGCATAGAACATCCTGCCTTAAAACGCGCCCATTCAGGTCTTTTTTTATTATAGTCTTCATATTCCGGCTGCTCATCATAAGGATTCTGCATTATCGTGAGTAATTTTTCCACTTCAGAAAAGTCGCCCTTAGTTGCTTTATCAATTGCAACCTGAGTAAGATAATTTCGCAGCACATACTTTGGATTGACAGCGTTCATGATCGCTCGACGTGATTCGTCATCCAGATTTTGCTGTTGTATTCTCTCGAAATATTTTTTTAACCAGTTAATAACTTTTTTGCGAGTCGACTCGTCAAGAGCCGTGAGATTATAATAAGCAGGCTCTACTGTTTGAAATAATTCTTCGTCGGTATAGTTTTTAGTCGATTTAAATTGGCTTAACAAACGAAAAAATATCGTCATATCGGTTTCTGCTAAACACAAAATTTCAAACAGTTCGCTAATTAACTTCTGGTCACTATCACCTTGATGATTTTCCCAACCTAATTTGCCCGCATACATTTTTTGAGATTTTTCTTCATAATAACTGGCAAACTGATTGATAGACTTCTCTAAATTTTCGGTTCGCTCTATGATCAAAGCAATTGCGTTAGCAAACTGGTAAAGATTCCACTGAGCTACTTTCGGCTGATTACCAAAGGAATAACGACGACCTTCTGAATCAGTCGTATTGGGCGTCCAATGGGGATCATATCCCTCAAGCCAGCCGTACGGGCCATAATCAATCGTTAAACCCAGCACAGAAATATTATCGGTATTCATCACCCCGTGAACGAATCCAACCCTCATCCAGTGCACGACCATATCAGCGGTTCGACGACAAACTTCATCAAACCACTGCTCGTAAACCTCAATGCAAGGCTCTCCCAAGTGAGGAAAATCATGACGAATGGTGAAATCAATGAGCTGTTTTAAAATCGTTCGTTCTTGCCTGGCGGCCAATAACTGGTAATTTCCCAGTCGAAGAAATGAAGGAGCAACTCGGCAAACAACTGCCCCCGGCTCCAGTTCAGGATGACCATCGTAAAACATATCGCGCATCACTTTTTCGCCAGTCAAAATAATACTGAGTGCTCGCGTTGTTGGAACTCCCAGGTGATGCATCGCTTCGCTACATAGAAACTCTCTAATTGATGAACGTAACACAGCCAAACCATCAGCTGTCCTGGAATAAGGTGTGAGACCGGCGCCTTTAAGTTGAAGCGTCTGATTACAACCATCAACATCAACGACTTCACCTAGATTAATCGCTCGGCCATCGCCAAGTTGCCCTGCCCAGTGTCCAAACTGGTGTCCACCATAGCACATGGCGAATGGCTGCATGCCGTCAATCACTCGGTTACCGACAAAGGTTTCCGCAAACCAGCGGCTTCGCGTATCTTTTTCAGTCAATCCTATCAGTGACGCCACTTCTGAAGAGACTCCTACGACGGTAGGTTCTGCAACCTTTGTCGGTTCAACCAACGAGTAACAGGCGCCAAAAACCTGCCTTGGGGTAGAACTCTTATCTGAGTCTGCCGGCAACTGTTCAACAAATCGATTGTTAAATTTTAATGGTATATTCATCAAGGTTAGTGTTTTAAAGGTCCATTGCTCAAATAGTTGTTGGTTAACGATAGATTACCAAATAACTACTCATTGCATAATAACTACTCAATGACGCCCAATCGTTTCATTCGTCTTTGCATCGCTTCAACATAACGCCGCGGGGACTCTGGATCAAGATTAAAATAAAGTGAAGGTTCAATAAGTTCTGCTTCCATTAGCGCAAAACAACTGTTGGTAGCATCTGAATTATCTCTTACAAAATCCAATCTCGCATAGAGTAACGATTGACCGACAACATCTAAAACTCGTTCTGCATGTCGCTTGAGCGCAGCTTCAGGTTCAACTTTTTTCAGTAGCCCCCCAAACTCTTCCTGCACTCTGAAATCATTTGTCTTTGGCTTTTTCAAAACCGTGTGACTGTACTCGCCATCAAAATAAAAAATAGAAAACTCGCCCTCGTCGATAATTGCCTGACTAAACGACTGAATCATACAACTTCTTTGTTGAAATGCGTCCACGAGTGCCGAAGACTTCTCGATTGCCTGCGAAGGCGTTAATCGAAAAGTATTAAAAGCACCGGCGCTAATGCAGGGTTTGATAACAATTTCTTCCGCTTGCAATTGTTCAAAAAAATCATTGATTTCATTCTCGTCGATTGAGTCACGCCAAAGTGTTGGCAGAATTTGAATGCCTTTTGATTCGAGATCTCGAAGGTATTTTTTATCGATATTCCAACGGACGATATCTAACGGGTTATCCAGATGCGCAGAAGAGTTTTCGATCTGTTGAAGCGTTTCGATGAACTTATCTGAATTGAGTTGGTAATCCCAAGTTGAACGAATCATGACCAGGTTATATTGATCCCAGTCGACACCTTGTTGTTGCCAGGAAACCGTTTCAAATTCCCAATTGGCTTTTTTCAAAGGCGCATGGAGCAAATCGTCATAGACCATGTGTCCTTCGAGATTATCCATAGAAAGAATTGCGCATTTGTTCATGGCGTTACTCTTTTTCCATTTGCTTTAAAGGCGAATTTGCGAAATTGACGCAACAAAAAAACGGACCATAAGCCCGTTTTTTTAGCGGTAGATTAACCGACCCATACTCTCACATTTCTAAACATTCGAGTCCAGGGTCCGTCTTCACCCCACTCAGTTGGTGCGTATGAGTTTTGCACCGTTCGAGCCACACGTTCTGGGTGCGGCATCATTACTGTCACCCGACCATCAGTTGTGGTTAGTGCAGTAATTCCGTGCAAAGAGCCATTCGGATTACTTGGGTATTGAGTGGCAACCTGCCCATAGTTATCGATAAAGCGCGCCGCCACCATACCAGAATTGTTTGCCGCATGAGCCGCTTCGTCACTTTCGTACTCAGCCCTTCCTTCACCGTGGGATACAGCAATTGGAATTCGCGAACCTTCCATTCCCTGAAGAAATATTGACGGGCTCTTAGCCACTTCAACCATCGAAAAACGCGCTTCAAATTGCTCAGAAATGTTTCTGACAAAGTGTGGCCAGTGATCGGTCCCCGGAATAATCGACCGCAGATTTGATAACATTTGACAGCCATTGCATATCCCTAGCGTAAATGTATCTTTTCTTTCAAAGAAAGCTTTAAACTGCGACTTTAACTGGCTGTTAAACAAAATTGATTTCGCCCAACCTTCGCCCGCACCTAAAACATCACCATAAGAAAAACCACCGCAAGCAACCAATCCAACAAAATCATCGAGACTCACTCTTTTCGCATGTAAATCGCTCATGTGAACATCAATAGCATTAAAGCCCGCTTTAATAAACGCCGCTGCCATTTCCAAATGACTGTTGACACCCTGCTCACGCAAAATAGCAACTTTCGGTTTGTGTTCGACGTCTAAAAATTCGGCGGCGACATCTTCTGCCGGATCAAAAGTCAGGTGCGGTACAATGCCAGGGTTGCCGCTATCCAAACGCAGATTTTTTTCTTCCAGCGCACACTTTGGATTATCTCTTAGTGCTTGCATCTGGTAAGTGGTTTCTGACCAGATTGAACGTAGTTCGGTTAACTCACGGTTAAGCCACTCAGCGCCTGAGTGAGAAACTTTAACGACCATTTCCTTAGTGACAGTTCCGATCACGTGAGAAACATCGCCTAATTCAAATTGCGTCAGTGTTTGCATCACTTTCTTGCAATGCTTTTCCGCAACCTGAATAACACATCCTAATTCTTCGTTAAACAACACGTTAAATGCTTCACTGGAAAGAGTACCTAGATCAACATCAACACCGCAGTGGCCCGCAAATGCCATTTCAACAAGTGTTGTAATTAAACCGCCATCAGAACGATCATGATAAGCCTGCAATTGGCCTTCTGAATTTAAGTGCTGAATTGCCTGGAAGAAATGTTTGAAACTTTCCGCAGACTCAACATCCGCACACTCATCGCCAAGTTGATTGAAAACTTGCGACAAAGCTGTTGCACCGAGACGGTTTTTACCATGGCCAAGATCAATTAAGATCAACCGGCTGTCGCCATCTTGATTGAGTTGAGGTGTGAGTGATTTACGCACATCAGTAACAGGGGCAAACGCTGTGACTATCAACGATAACGGCGCAGTCACATTCTTTTCTTGTACTACGCCGTCATTTTCTTCCTGCCACACAGTGCGCATTGACATGGAGTCTTTACCAACCGGAATGGCTATCCCCAATTTAGGGCATAAATCCATGCCGACCGCTTCAACCGCCTCAAATAAACCTGCGTCTTCACCACTAGCGCCACACGCCGCCATCCAGTTCGCAGATAAACGAATTTTACTAATATCTTCAATTTTTGCCGCGGCAATATTGGTGATAGATTCTGCAACAGCCATTCTCGCAGAAGCGCCATAGTTTAAATTAGCTGCGGGGGTTCTCTCACCCATAGCCATTGCTTCACCACAATTTGCAGACAAACTTGACGTAGTAACCGCACAATCGGCAACAGGAACTTGCCATGGACCAACCATCTGATCTCGGTGGGATAATCCACCCACGGTTCGATCGCCAATTGTAATCAAGAAAGTTTTATCGGCAACAGTAGGCAAACTCAAAACTCGATTAAGTGCTTCATCTAATGTCGCTTCAATCTGAACTTTGCTTTTCACAACCTGGGCAGACTCAACAGTGCGGTGCATCTTCGGCGGCTTACCAAATAAGACATCCATCGGTAGATCTACCGGCTTATTATCGAAATGTTCATCGCTTAGGGTTAAATGTTCTGCCTCAGTCGCCTCGCCCAATACTGCAAACGGGCAACGCTCTCTTTCGCAAATTTCACTGAACTCGGTTAACTTTTCAGGCGCAACCGCCATCACATATCTTTCTTGAGACTCATTGCACCAGACTTCAACCGGGCTCATTCCCGGCTCATCATTTGGTACACGACGTAACTCGAACGAGCCGCCTCGCCCACCATCATGGACTAACTCAGGAACAGCATTTGACAATCCACCGGCACCAATATCATGAATAAATTCGATTGGATTGTTCTCGCCCATCGACCAGCAACGATCAATAACTTCCTGACAACGACGCTCCATTTCCGGGTTATCCCGTTGCACAGAAGCAAAATCTAAATTCTCGTCACTGGTGCCAGAAGCCATTGACGAAGCAGCACCGCCGCCAAGACCAATTAACATTGCCGGTCCACCGAGGACAATCACATGGTATCCAGGCTTGATTTCCGCTTTCTGAATATGCTGCTCGCGAATATTCCCCATACCGCCAGCAATCATTATTGGCTTGTGGTAACCGCGCACTTGTTCACCAAAATCAAACTCGATATTTTGCTGATAGGTACGGAAATAACCGCAAAGGTTCGGCCGCCCAAATTCATTATTGAATGCCGCGCCGCCGAGTGGTCCTTCAATCATAATATCTAGCGCAGATACAATACGGCTCGGTTTTCCGTAATGCTTTTCCCATGGTTGGGCGAATCCGGGGATTTCCAGGTTAGAAACACTAAACCCATTTAAACCAGCTTTTGGCTTACCACCACGGCCAGTCGCGCCTTCATCTCGAATTTCGCCACCAGAGCCGGTCGAAGCGCCGGGAAACGGAGAAATTGCGGTTGGATGATTGTGTGTTTCAACTTTCATTAAAATATGGATAGGTTCCAGATGATAACGATATTCACCTGAATCGGCTTCAGACCACAGACGCGGTTGCTCGTGGCCTTCAATAACTGCAGCATTGTCACTGTATGCTGACAACACGCCATCTGGCGAGACTTTGTGTGTATTTCTGATCATGGCAAACAGTGAAGTGTCTTTATCTTCACCGTCAATCGTCCAGCTGGCATTAAATATTTTGTGCCGGCAATGCTCAGAATTCGCCTGAGCAAACATCATCAGTTCAACATCTGTCGGGTTACGCTGTAATTCTACAAAGCGCTCCACCAGGTAATCAATTTCATCGTCGGCCAATGCCAGACCGAGTGATTGGTTGGCATCAACCAGGGCTTCTCGACCGCCTGTGAGCACATCAACCTGGGTGAGTGGTTTGGGAGATTCATGTTGAAATAGCACTTCAGCCGCCTGAAGTTTATCAAACACGCTTTCCATCATGCGGTCATGTAACAAAGGGAGCAATTGTTGAAGAGCACTATCGTCTAGATCTCGACCTTCATTATCCTGGCAGTACCAGCTGACTCCCCTCTCCAGGCGAATGATCTCACTTAAACCGCAGTTATGTGCGATGTCAGTCGCTTTAGACGACCAGGGTGAAATTGTTCCCTGACGCGGTGTCACCAATACGAATGCGCCCTTGGTTTCCTTAACCAGTTTGCGCGAACCGTAGGTTAATAATTTTTTCAGTGTGTCGAGTTTAGCCTCGGATAACTCAGATTGTAAGTCAGCAAAATGGACATATTCAGCATAGATTTGTCCAAGATTTGCGACTAGTTTTTTTCCTTCGTTGAGTAATTTCTGTGTTCTGAACTGCGATAAAGCGGGTGCACCACGGAGAATAAGCATACTGATTTGACTCAAAATGTGGGTTGTAAATCAAGGCGCAATAATACGCTAATTTGAATCAATTATGTACCCAATTTCACCGATTGTTTACTAGAAATTTCGTTCTAATGAGCTCGAAGTCTTCAAAAATAGACCAATCGACGAATAACCGACCGATAACCATTCAATCAATTGAGATAATCATCATATTCAAAATTTTTATTAATCCCTACTCAATCACCTCCTCTCGCCCGTCAGCCCTCGCGAAATCTCGTTTTGAGAGCAATTCAGGGTAAAAAATCTACATCCCGTTACAAACCGCCTGTCTAATCTAGCTTGCGTATTTGGCTGTTAACAACGATAATTCAGATAAAACGGATTAAAATCAATCACTTGAAGAGGCTTAACCGGAAACGTTGAGCCTGGGCAGGTCCGCGGAGGCCAGCAAGTAACAGGACTCGGGAGAAATTATCGTACTTGCTAGAACGTCAGGTACAGACTCAAAATTATGCAGAAATTATTATCTTTCACTCAAAAATGCATTAATTTTAAGGTGTTCGCTCGTCAGGACTTTCGGGCTTATTTCGTCACAACTTTAATTCTTCTAACCAACGCCTGCTCCAAACAACATACCCCATCCAAATTGGAACAAATCAAGCAACGGGGTACCCTCAATGTTGTCACTCGCAATAGCCCGACAACTTATTATGAAAATGCCGATGGTTTTGCCGGTGTTGAATATGAACTGGTAACCCAGTTTGCCGAGTCTCTTGGCGTAAAACCCAATTTTATCGTCAACGATAATCTGAAAGAAATTTCCGATATGGTTAACTCAGGCGAAGTTGATTTCGCCGCGGCAGGTCTCACGGTAACGCCACAACGGGAACAAAATCTCAGATTCGCCCCAACTTACCAACGAATTACCTCGAAGCTGGTTTTTAAACAGGGGAAAAAATGGCCGAGAAATATCTCTCAGTTAGAGGGCGAGCTGAGAGTGGTTGCCCACTCTTCCTACTCACAGGAATTACTTAAACTGAAGCCAAAATATCCTCAGCTTCATTGGTCAGAAACCACGGAACAAACTGCTGAAGAATTACTAATGATGGTGTTAGACGAAACGATTGATTACACCATTGTTGACTCCACCGAACTAGCCTTGAATCGACGCTTTCATCCTGAACTCGCAGTCGCATTCACAATTGGTAAACCACAAAGTTTAGCCTGGGCTTTTTCGCAAACCGACGACTACTCTCTATTTTCCAAAGCTATCGAATTTTTCGGTCAACAAAATGCAAACGGAAAAATTTCTCACATTCAGGAAAAGTATTACAGCCATGTAGAAAAATTTGATTACGTGGGTGCTAGACAATTTCACCGCGCGGCACAGAAAAAGCTCGATCAATATAAAAATTATTTTGTGAATGCTGCAGGCGAAGATATCGATTGGCGATTGTTGGCGGCGGTAAGCTACCAGGAGTCACACTGGAAACCCAAAGCCAAATCTCCAACAGGCGTTAGAGGCATGATGATGCTCACTTTAAATACCGCTCGTCAGCTTGGCGTTACCAACCGGCTCGACGTCAAACAAAGTATCAACGGCGGCGCAAAATATTTTCGCAAGGTAAAGCGCAGGGTTCCAGATCGAATTGAAGAACCTGATCGAACATGGTTTGCGCTTGCCGGTTATAATGTCGGCTGGGGGCATGTTGAAGACGCTCGCATCATTACTCAAATGCAAGGTGGCAACGCAGATAAATGGTCGGAAGTAAAGGAACGACTACCGTTACTGCAGAAGAAAAAATGGTATAAAAAAACCAAACATGGTTATGCTCGCGGCGGCGAACCAGTGAAATACGTGACTAACATACGTCGCTATTATGATGTTCTAGTTTGGCTAGATGAAGAACAACAGGCCCCTGAACCAACACCGGAAGAGAAAAATCAGGAAACCCGCGTTGCTTCGAAGCAATCAGACGCCGAAGAAGTCACCGTTAATCCCTAAAACATTTATCTCTTGCACTAATTTCTAATTCGTTTCGACATTACATCTCGTCTGAACTGGCAATGTCTGAATTGGTCATCGTTTTTTGATCGCATTTCTTTAAATCATCTTATCAGCCATCATTTTATGTAACAATTTCCGCCTCTGCCTAGTCTCTGAGTTTTTGTACAGATATCAAGCAAAATCAATAGATTATGCAATTTTTCGAGGCTTGACTATACTGCTTTCTAAGTAAGTATTTTTTACGCACAAATCTGAACAAATTCATATATCAAACTGAGAACAATCATTTGATTATTTAGACCAGATAAATCATCTAAAAATTACGGGAACACACATGCTGCAGCTGCTTCTAAAACCAGGCCTGGAAATCATTGGTAGACTCTCAATTACTCGTAAGTTCCTACTCATTTTTATTCTTTACCTGTTTCCTGTCGGGTATGTTGCCTACTATGCAATTAGTAAACACCAGGCAGCCATTGCCGCGACTCAGGAAGAATTAGAGCATTTGGAACTCGTCAACGCATTTAAACCACTGTTTGTGAACACGGCCAAATCAAGGGGCTTAACCAACGCCTACTTGAACGGTAATGAGTCGGCCAGAAGCGAAATTTCGGGTGTGCAAGCGCTAATCGATAGTCAGTTTTCAAGCATCACAAATCACCCTGTTTTCGAGAAGCTTTCAGCTGAATTAAAAGGTGAAGTGTCAACGACTAGTACATCATGGAAAGAGCTGAAGTCTGATGCGCTAAATCTCGAAGCAGATGCCTCTTTTGATCGCCATTCAAATCTGGTCGCCGATCTTCACGCTACCATAAAATCTATTCGCGAACAAAGCACGCTGATGATCGATTCAGAAGCTCACACGTCTTTTTTGATCAATAGTTTCGTAAGCGAATTACCGCTGATTGTGGAAATAACGGGACAAACTCGCGGCATGGGAGCAGGTATCGCAGCAAAGGGCAGTTTTTCAGCAGACACTTTTATCGCCCTGTCCAACTACTACAAGCAACTAATGATCGCACAAAACGCCATTAAGCGAAGTTTTGATGGCGCTTTTGGTACCAGTAACGAACTCTCCTCGCTTCAAGGGACTTATGACACTTTCAATCAGGCAGTCGAAAGTTTCTTGAAAACCACCAAAAGTAGACTATTGGACCCCGATAAAATTGAAATCTCTTCCAATGAGTATTTTTCCCAGGGAACCCAGGTCGTAGAGAAAACACTTTCACTTTATGACGCGACCTATCAACAGCTAAAAAAGTCGCTTAATCAAAGGAAAGGCGAAACAGAAATGGAGGTGCTAATTAATATTCTATCGTCGATCGCTTTGCTTATCGGCGCTATTTACTTATTCGCCTGTTTTTCTAAAAATATTCTTAATTCAATTAATCGAGTAAAAGAATGTGTCAATGCTGTCGCTGATGGTGACCTGACGGTTAAAGTTGAAATTCAATCAAATGACGAAATGAAAACGATTGGCGATGACATCAATAAGATGATCGAAAATACTAAGTCACTAGTTTGCAAAGTACTATCGGCAACGAATGATCTGGTCGACACAGCAGAGCAAAACAACCAGTCATCGGTGAAGACCAGCGAACGTATTTCACAACAAAATATTGAAGTAGAACAAGTAGCCACTGCAATGAATCAAATGTCGGCCACCGTACAAGAAGTCGCTAACAATGCCGAGCAGACAGCATCGTCAACCGCCAGTGCTGATACCGATTCGAAAGCTGGCTATCGAATTGTACAAAGCACGATAGATTCGATCAGTGAGCTGGCCAATGAATTAAGTAACGCGTCTTCTTCCATTCACGAACTCCAGGCTAGCGTTGATGGAATTGGTTCGGTGCTTGACGTCATTCAGGGTATCGCCGATCAAACCAATTTACTCGCGCTGAATGCCGCCATTGAAGCCGCCAGAGCAGGTGAAAGTGGCCGCGGTTTTGCCGTTGTCGCCGATGAAGTAAGAACTCTGGCTAGCAAAACTCAGGAGTCCACAGAAGAAATTAGACACATGATTGATAAATTACAAACTTCAGCTTCTCTGTCTGTCAAAGCGATGAATAGTGGTAACGATAAAAGCCAGCAAACCGTTGGCGACGCTCAAAAAGCCGGCGATGCGTTGAAACAGATCTCAGAATCTGTTGGACATATCAGCTTAATGGGCGAGCAAATCGCCTCAGCAGCCACTCAGCAAACCAGCGTTGCCGATGAAATCAATCGCAGCATCATGAGCGTTAAAGAAATTTCAGAATTGACCGGACAAGCAGCGCAAGATTCAGCTGAAAACAGCCAATTTTTAAATGACGTTGCCGCCAACTTAAAAGCACTGGTTGCTCAATTTAGAGTTTAATGCTCATAATCTCTCAATTTATATTATCCTCACAGTCGATGACCAGGCCAGTAAATAACGGTCATTGACTGGTATTTTAAACTGCAGCACTAATTTTCTGGCAAATAACCTGAACTCTGAATAAATAAAACGAAAAACTCAAATTAATTGCGATATTCAACTTACCGTTGGCGACAACTAGATTGTACAGACACCAATTCCAAATGGCTTTCTAACTCGAAAAGTATTTTCGACATCCAATTGACTATTTAGGACGACTGCCCTACAATTTTAGGACGGCCGTCCTAGAGTGCTATATATCAAAACCTATATGTCAAAATCTATACATCGAAATCTATATGTCAAAATTAGCGACTAAAGATATCATTGTTGAAATTGCTGATCAGTTGTTTTACCAGCAAGGCTATCAACATACATCATTTGCAGATATATCAAATGAGGTCGGTATATCACGCGGTAACTTCTACCATCACTTTAAAAGCAAAGACGACATACTTGATGCTGTTATTCAAAGACGTTTAGCGAATACTGAAAAAATGCTGAACGATTGGCAGGAAGACGAACAGACATCCCTTGAACAAATAAGGTGTTTTATCAATATTCTGATTATGAATCGCGCAAAGATAAAACTCTATGGTTGTCCGGTAGGTACATTAACAACTGAATTAGCCAAGCTGGATCATCCGTCACTTATTGACGCTAATAAAGTTTTTTCTCTTTTTGCTGATTGGCTAGAAAAGCGTTTTTTAGATTTGGGACAAAAGGAAAATGCAAAAGAATTAGCTTTACATTTATTGGCTCGTAGTCAAGGTATAGCAACTATTGCCAGTGCATTTCAGGATGAGACGGTTCTTTACAGAGAAGTCGAAACATTAAATGAATGGCTTACGACTTATAGTTAACCAGAAAAGATGAGGTAATCAACTTGTTTATCGTATTTTTAAGATTTTCTGCTAATAAAGCAAAAGCTCCTGACTTTATTCAAGGACATAAAGCTTGGATACAACAAGGTATAAAGGAAGGTCTATTCCTGATTGTGGGTAGCCTTCAACCTGATCAGGGGGGCTGCATCATTGCGAATAATATTGAAAAAGAAGCTCTGGAATCCCGCATTAGTGAAGATCCTTTTGTGACTGAAAACATTGTTAAGGCAGAAGTTTTTGAAGTGACCCCATCTATGACCATAGAAAATCTTCAATTTTTGATGGCTGCATAAATAAAGGAATAAAAAAAATGGAAAAAACGAAAAAAGGCGCTGATGGTAAGCTTCGCTGCCAATGGTGCGCAGTTAGCGATGATTATATTGCTTATCATGATAATGAATGGGGATACCCTGTTAGCAATGATCAACGATTGTTTGAGAAAATCTGCCTGGAAGGATTTCAGTCTGGCCTAAGTTGGCGCACAATTTTGACTAAACGAGAGAACTTCCGAAAGGCATTTAAACAGTTCGATTTTAACAAAGTCGCCAAGTTTACCGATAAAGATATAGAGAAATTGCTTCAGAACGAAGGCATTATTCGTCACCGGGGAAAAATTGAAGCCACGATAAATAATGCAAAGCAAGCGAAGAAAATGGTAGAGAAAGAAGGCTCACTCGCAGCATTTTTCTGGCGTTATGAACCAGAAAGTATAACAAATAAGCCTCAGTCCATTTCAACCAGTGATGAATCTATCGCCATGTCTAAAGAGCTTAAAAAACGAGGGTGGAAATTTGTTGGCCCAACAACAGCGTATGCGTTTATGCAAGCAATGGGTTTGGTAAATGATCATTCTGAAGATTGTAGCTTTCGCGCTAAAGCAGCCAAAGCTCGCAATCAATTTAAAAAACCTGTTTAAAAGCTGACATAGCTGAATTTAGTTTATTTGACCGGATAGTCAACAGCTTTACGTGTAGTAGTTCAAACTTAATTGGAGTCATTAATATCATTACTCAAGCCAAGTCTGAACTACTACATCAGAGCTACTACACCTGAACTATTACAACTAATTCAACTTAGTATTCTTACATATTTATCGGATCGCAAACTCATAGAAAAATATAAGCTTAACTATTTTAGTTGCGAGTTATTTATTTCATATTGAACTACAGCTCACATTCTCTTTCAGACGTTCGCCAAATGACAGGCTCCCAATATAATTCTTTAAACACCCTACTTCGCTTCGCACGAATAAACTTTGCGCCAAGGTAATAGGTCATGTTTGGCTTTACATCGATCTCAATTGGTTTCGCTTTTTGCATTCCGCGGGTGCGTCTCAAAAAAGGATCGGTAATCAATTCGTGAAGTTTTATGATATGTTTGCCCGGCGAAAGCCTGAAGCTATGACGCGTCCTAATCACACCTCGGTCGTCAATGGTATTGATAAAGGCAGGATAAATATCTTTCGTCTCAGGTGGTCGAAAGAATACAGAAACTTCTCCACAAGCATTTTCATCAAGCATACTTTTATCATCTGCATTCTGACTATTGTTCTCACTGTCATCACCGGCTTCACTCAACAAAGCCGTCTTAAAAACAGGTTGCGATCCAATTTCTAATTTAATACCAGGTATATAATCGCCAGCCATTTCTACGACAGCCTGTTTAATATTGCCATTACGATTAAAAGCTAATCTTAATTCTTGTCCAGGTGTGAGTTGTTGTAACTGTTCTAACGCAGCATTACTGGAAGTTGCCTCAACTTCAATGTCGTTGATGGCAACAATTTTGTCACCGCGATTAATATTGATTTTTTCCGCCAGGCTTCCGGGCGCGACAGAAAGTACGGAATAACCTTGCTCCACATTTTCTACATCCAGAACCATTCCCAGACTAGCTTGTTGTTGTGCCGGTAGCTCAATGGCAAAGTAAAAGTCATCGATATTTCTACCTGCTTTACGTTCATTTTCGGTAATCGCCAACACGGTTCCTTTTATCTGCCCTTCCAGTTGATTAAGCAATAGCTGGGATTCCGGGGTAAATTCAGAAGCTTTCTCCAATAAAACTTCCGGCGAAGTTCTGCGCTCATCAGGCGCGGCGAGTACCAAACTTCCTGAAACCCAAACAAACCATAATAAAATAATACTCATCAGTTTCATCAGTCTATTCTCCATCATTAAATTTTAACTATTTCCGGACGCTTTGCGGACTCAAGTAATTGTTCAATCAATCGTTGGCGTTGCTGCCACAATTGAACCTTTTCGTCGCTTCCAAGCCGCTGGATGTAGGCTTGTTGTAACGCTTTATCAACAACGCTGAGCTCAACCTGTAAACGTTTGAAATTTGCTTCATCTAGATGATTCAGCATCAATTGACGATTGAGTTGTTGTTGCAGCAGATCATTCTGCTCGATCAAACTTTTTAGTTTCTGTGAATGCGCTAGTTGATTCTCAGACATGCTCTGGTCTAACTGACCGGCCTTTTCTGACGGCCAGAGAAAAAACAACACCAAACTCAGCGATGCCACCAATGCAAAGCTACTGAATCGCCAAAAAGAAACCTGTTTTCTGGCTTGCTGTTGCTCCACTTGAAATTGATAAGCCTGACTGACGCGAAGCCAACCATTCTCCGGTGCAGGCACCTCCGGCAATGCCCTCAATCTCTGCCGTAAGTTTTCGAGGTTCGCTATTTTCTGCTGACATTGATGGCAATCCGCTATGTGTGATCGAGCATTGCTATCAAGTTCTATTAGTTGTTCATCACTTAAGTGCATTCTGACGCTCCTGTTGTTTCTCCGCCAGTTGCTTCAACGCAGCATAAGCTCGAAATAAAGTAATTTTGGAAAAACTTTCAGACTTACCAAATAAGTTTGCAATTTCTCTGTGGCTGTAGCCTTCAACTTCGTGCAACAATAAAACAGCCCTTGCAGTAGTTGATAAACGAGACAAAAAGCTGTCAAGATCTCTACAGACATCTAACCAGCTTTGATTAAACAAATCCTTCGACTCACTTTTCAGTAATTCGTCTTCACCCACCAGATGAATTCGGTTGTTACTTCTTATTCGGTTAATGGTTTCGTGAATAACGATCTGTTTGAGCCAGGAGGCGAATCTTCCATCACCTCGAAAACTTTCAATTCGACGCATAACTTTGACAAAACTTTCTTGCATCACATCTTGCGCCATTGTGGTTTGATCGCAAATTCTTAGCGCCACTGAATAACAGGCATTAGCATAGGTACGATATATTTGCTCAAAGGCTTTCATATCTCCTCGTTTCGCTTGCTCGACGACTTCTTCTGGCAACTCTTGTTGAAACCCAATTTTCGTCGTCATCTATTTGATCACCATTTCGCAATGCTTTTTGTTAAGAACATTCAGTTACTATTGACTCAGGAAAACTATCACGGAATCAAAACACTTACTATTTAAGACAAACTAAAAATAAAAACCGTTACATTAAAATTAGCATTCAACCTCATATCTCACAACGCAAACGGTTCATTTGTTTGACGGCCCCCAAGCGCATTCACCCTCGCAATATTGTTATTTGTAAATCCACCAGTACCTCATTGAGCGCTATGTCACAAAAATTTCATTTTTATGTCAGCGTCTTTTAAATAATTGGTCACCGAGATGTAACAAAAATTAGTCAAAGTTCCCGCGTTATCGTGAGCGCAATGGGCGCTCATCAAGTCAGCTTGGAGAGGTCTATGAAACAAAAAATTTTAGCAACGACATTATTATCTATAATGGGGACATCATTAGTTAACGCAGCGCCGTCGGGGCTGTTTATTTCAGAGTATATCGAGGGTTCGAGTAACAATAAAGCGCTCGAAATCGCTAACACTAGTGAAAGTAATATCGACTTATCAGAATACCAGTTGAAGATGTACTTCAATGGGAATTCTAGTGCAGGATTAACCATTAACCTTGAAGGAAATGTTCAGCCGGGTCAGGTTCACGTGATTGCCCATGCTCGTGCAAACGACGAAATCTTAAACGTAGCAAATCAAACGCAAGGTTCTGGCTGGTTTAACGGTGACGATGCCATCGTGCTTTTAAAAAATAATACTATCGTTGATAGTATCGGTCAGATAGGTTTCGATCCCGGTAGTGAGTGGGGCCAGGATTTGCAAAGTACCAAAGATAATACATTACGTAGAAATCTGAATATTGAGAACGGAGACACCGATCCCAACAACGCTTTTTTTCCAGCTGACGAGTGGTCTGGTTATGCCAAAGACAGCTTCGATGACCTTGGAAAAATTGATTCTGTAGAGCCCCCCGTAGAATTTTCCTGCAATGAGCCTGCGGAGTTTATTCACAATATTCAGGGAACTGGCACAAGCACTCCGATGCAAGGTCAAGCGATAGAAGTTGAAGCGATCGTTGTCGGTGACTTTCAACAAAGCGATCAGCTTCGCGGGTTCTTTTTACAAGAGGAAGATAGCGATCAAGATAACAATGCACAAACTTCTGAAGGTATATTTGTTTACGATAATGGATTTGGCACTGATGTTAAACTCGGCGATAAAGTGAGAGTCGCAGGCTACGCCAGCGAATATGGCGGTACCACACAAATCAGCAGTGTCAGCCAACTCGCTATTTGTGCAAACAATCAAGATGTCACTCCTGCGATTGTCCACTTACCTTTTACTTCTGCTGAACAAGCTGAACAGTTTGAAGGTATGAGCATCATCATTGAGCAAACTTTAACGGTATCAGAAAACTATAACCTGGCACGCTACGGCGAATTAGTGTTATCCAACGGGCGCCTGTTTAACCCGACCAACATTGTTTCTCCCGGTGATGAAGCCAACTCAATGCAGGCAAAAAATGACCTGAATCGGATTATTCTGGATGACGGTAGTACACGCCAAAATCCCGCCGAAATTGGTTTTCCGCAGCCAGGGCTTTCCGCCTACAACACTGTCAGAGGTGGTGATACTCTGTCTTTGCTCCATGGCGTCATGCATCAGGCTTTCGGTAGCTATCGCGTTCAGCCAACGGCCGAGCCAGATTTCCACTCAAACAACATGAGAACTTATCGACCTGAAATAGAAGATTCGCCTTTGTATATCGCTAGCTTCAATGTTCTCAACTACTTCAATGGTGACGGACTTGGCGGAGAATTTCCAACAGCTCGTGGTGCTGATACTCCTGCGGAATTTGAACGTCAGAGAAATAAGATAATTAATGCAATAGCAGCAATGGATGCCGATATTATAGGCCTGATGGAAATTGAAAATGATGGATACGACGGCAACAGCGCGATTGCAGATTTAGTGAATGGACTAAACAATGCAACAGGTAAAAACTACACCTTTGTACAACCTGGCGATGAGTTACCTGGTTCTGATCAAATTGCGGTCGGTATTATCTATAACCAGGACAAAATAGATACAGCTGGTACTGCAGCAACTTTGTCAACCGGTGCTTTCTCAGATAAAAATAGACAACCGTTAGTGCAAAGCTTTCGTGAAATTGAAAGTAATGGCGAATTCACTGTTGTTGTGAATCACTTTAAATCAAAAGGTAGTTGCCCATCAGATACCACCGATATCAACGCTGCGCAAGGCGATGGACAAGGCTGCTGGAACTCAATTCGAACAGAAGCATCGCAAGAATTGGCTAGCTGGCTTGATACCAATCCAACCGGCCTGAAAGATAAAGATATTTTAATCATTGGAGACCTCAACGCCTATGCAATGGAAGATCCGGTTACAACACTTGAAGCAATGGGCTATGAAAATCTACTGAAAAAATATAGCGGAGAACTCAATTATTCTTATGTTTTCTATGGGCAAGCCGGCACGTTAGATCATGCATTATCAAACAGCCAACTTGCTTCGCAAATTATCGATACGACCGAATGGCATATTAATACCGATGAGCCCCGCGCACTTGATTACAACTTGGAGTACAAGACATCAGAACAACAACTATCACTTTATAGTGAAGAACCTTTTCGTGCTTCAGATCACGACCCTATTGTGATTGGTCTGAATCTAAAGCCGAAGACAGATATCAATAATGATGGCAGACTTAACTTTCGTGATATCTTTGCCGTCATTCGTCACATGCGCCAAGCTGCAACCGGTAAAAATCGGCGTTATGATCTGAACCAGGATCATCGAATTAACTTCAAGGACGTTAGAATTGTAATCAGAGCAATTTTCAAAGCCAGGGGACACCGCAGGCTTCATTAATCATCAAATTAGCAAACGCGTTGAAAATAGCCCGGCTAATCAACGCGTTTAGCTATCCCCTCTTTTACTGGCAATATTCATAAAAATAACTTCGATAAGACCCCGCTACCAAAGCCAAAAACACAAAAAGTCAGGTTTCTTTATTAACCAATATTAATCAGCATCAATCAGCGAAAAACGTCTCGACTTGACGAAATTCAATCTTACCTCCATGATTAATAATAAAGATGTATGACTGTTCAGACGTTTATGCCGCCAAATCGCGCTAGCTTATCCAATTGTTTTATAACTTTAACCAGGTTGCTGATACTCTGTCAGGCCCTTATTTCGCTCAGTATTTTTGCCCAGCCAGCCCAATTCCCAAACTTCACCGATAGCAAAGCGCCAGACGGTGAGTCTACAAAGCATACTGTCGATTCCCTTCTTACTAGTGAAGAAAAAGCTTTCATAGCTCACTCGAAACCTCTGACGGTTTGCAGTGTGTCACTATCAGCCGGTCCCGATTCAAGTTTGGATATTGTCAGACTTATTACTCGGCAAACAGGCTTAAACTTCAAACCAAGCACACCGCTTTCGTGGCCTGAAGGATTAAAAAATCTGGCTAACAAAAAGTGTGATGTATTACCTTGGGCCACCGAAACAGAACCACGCAAGCAGACTATGAATTTTACTACGCCTTACGCAAGAATCGTAAGGGTGGTTGTCACCAGACATGCACAACCTTTTATACCAGATATTATCCATCATATTGACAAAGTGTTCGTGGTGGAGTTTAACAACGCCGTCATAGAGCAATTGAGAGAAAAATATCCGGGTATAAAATTAGTACACACAGCTCACACTTCTGACTCACTCGACATGGTCATTGATGGCAATGCTTTTGCGAGTATTGCGAACCTCTATTCGGTTAGCCATTTATTTAATAACCGATCAATTAAAAGCCTGAAAATAGCCGGTAGTCTACCGTCCGCATTTGATGATATTGTCTCTCTCTCTACCAGAAAAGAAGACGCTATTCTGCATAGCATTTTACAAAAGTCTATCCAAACTATTGATCCCAGAGCCATTAATAACTTTCTTAGCCAGGGGGCGACGCTAAAATTTGAAACAGGGTTTGACTACCAATTACTTTGGCAAATTTCCGGCGCGGCGACTCTGGTCTTAGTTATATTTTTCTGGTGGAACCGACGACTGTCTGCGTTGAATGAAAAATTAGCAAAAGCTCATTCAGAACTTGCGATTAAATCAATGGAGCTGGAGGCACTTTCGATTACCGATCCGTTGACTAAAATTTTTAATCGATTAAAAATGGATCAAGTCTTAATTACAGAGTTAAATCGAGCGGAACGCTACCGCCGACCACTCTCGATAATCATGATCGACCTGGATCATTTTAAACGCATCAATGATAACTATGGACATATTATTGGTGACTTAGTACTTTTCAGAGCAGCCCAGGAGTTAAGGAACAACCTGCGACACAATGACCTGTTAGGGCGCTGGGGTGGCGAAGAGTTTTTAGTCATTTGCCCTGAAGCAGATTCTAATGAAGCGACAACGGTTGCTGAAAAACTTAGAAATAGCTTGAAATCTACCCGCTTTGATCAAGTTAAACAGGTCACTGCCAGTTTTGGATTAACAACCTGGCAACCGGGTGACACTCAGCAACAAATTATTACCCGCGCAGACAACGCCCTGTACGAAGCAAAGCGACTAGGTAGAGACAGAGTTGTTTTTCAAAAAACAAATGATTGAAGCGGGCATTAACAAGAACACTCATCACTTTTTCAAGTGTAAATAAAAATATACAAATACGACTTTTTGTGAACATATGCACATTATTCAAGTCAGAACTTAATGATGACTTTCAAGTCACAAATACTTCATCAAATATTTCTATCAAAAAAGCTATTTCGTCAACTGACTCCCTTTCACATTTTTTACATTTCAAGTTACTCAGATAAACAAAGCAATTATTTCGCTCACATTCGTCAACAAAAATGTATTTCTCTATACATTTGTAATTTACTAATGTTTTTAAAAATAATGACACCCTATATTAAATTATTTTCATAATTGTTAGTAATTTTAGTGACGCAACAAAAATCTCTAATTTAGATTTTATTTCATTTTAATGACAAAAATGATATCTATTTGCTTTAAACATGACTAATTCACTTGCAAAATGACAACGCTATCATTATCGTAATGACAGCGCTGCCAATAATTAATTCATGCCGTATGGTCGCCAATAATAACAAACACTCCCAGAGTCCATCATCGTTAAGTTGTCGTTGTCAGTAGTCAATTGGGTTTTAGCCTTTTAGCGGGTTGGGATACCTGGGTATTTTACTAATAGCGAGGAGGAGGAATTATGTTTAATCACTCATGGCCGCAGAGACGAACTTCACAGTTTCGAAGTTTTTGTCTCGCGGTGTTCAGTACTTTCATCATTTCAATATTTTCTAGTTTCAATTTACAGGCAGCAACAACTGCTGATCATAACAAACAAGTTGTCGGCTACATTACTCAATGGGCACCCTGGAAGGACACAAAAGCAGGTTTTGCCGTTAAAGGTGCAGCAAACCACCTGAACGTGGATATGAGTAAATATACAATATTAAATTTTTCTTTCTTTGGTGTTGCTGTTGACGGCTCTCTTCACTCTGGCGATTTCCGCAACAAAGAGATATACAAAGAAGGTACGGTTCAACAACCAGCAGAGTTACTCAACGGAGACGTATACAGTAGTTGGGACTATTACTTGCTCTATGGAGAGCTCGCACCAACCTACAACATGAACGATGATGCAGAAGCCCAAGGCTTTGTATTAGAAGGAAACGGCTGGAAAAATACGGTAACAGGACTTTCAGGCGCAATGCCAATTCCGGTAAAAAAACCAGGTGGTCAACCAGGTCTTATCGAACTCGCACAAAGCAAAGGCGTGAAAGTAATGGCGTCAATTGGTGGCTGGAGTATGTGTCGTCACTTTCCAGAAATGGCGGCCGATCCGGCAAAGCGTGCTAAGTTTATTGAAGGTGTCGCGCAGCTGATGAAAATTGGCTTTGACGGTATTGATCTTGATTGGGAATATCCAGGTCCGTTCAGCGGCATGAATTTTACTGGTACTGAAGCAGACTATGGTAACTTCTTAACACTAGTAAAAGAAATCAGAGCAGAGATTGGCCCTGATAAACTGATCACCGCAGCTTTTTCTGCTGCAACCGCTAAACTTGAAGGCTTCGACTGGGTTGAACTAGACAAGTACATGGATCTGTACAACATGATGACCTACGACTTTAATGGTGGATGGTCAAATATTGCAGGTCACAACTCGCCTTTATACCCATACTCTGGCGCGGAAATCTCAGAATTTAACTGGAACCACACTGCACAATGGATGCTAAATAAAGGCATACCAAGCCGCAAAATAAATATGGGCGTTCCTTTTTACGGTCGCGGTGTTGTCACAGAAGGAACCGCAGACTTGAATGCGCCAACTCACAAAGTGGACATTGTCATTCAGCCAGATGGCCCTGTATCAAGCGCCGGTGACTTCGTCAACTGGCCTAAAGATGTTTACGATGCAACTCCTAACTATTTCTTCGTAAAACAAAAACAAAGTGACGGTTGGTCAGTACACTGGGATGATGAAGCAAAAGTCCCTTACATGACAAAAGATAAATACTTTTTAAGTTATGACAACGAAGAATCGATCGGACTTAAAGCACAATATGTTAATGATTATGATTTTGGAGGTGTGATTGTTTGGGCGGTATCCGGTGATCAACAGTGTCTGGATGGTTACACTATGCATGGCAAATTGCCAAAATGTAATCGTCTAAATCCAACGCTAGCGAACAAACTTAATGAGGTATTTGCAACCGGCTGCCAAGGTTGTCCAAATGTGAGAATAACTTCACCGTCATCAAACGATCACTTCGCACCCGGCAGCAATATTGTGATAGAAGTAGCGGCAAGTGATGCAGATGGAAGCATCACCAAAGTTGATTATTATGCCAATGGTAATCAAATTGGTAGCAGCAGTTCAGCGCCCTTCTCTTTCACCTGGAATAATGTGGCCGAGGGTACTTACGACTTAACTGCAACAGCTTACGACAATAATAACAATAATAAAGAATCTCCGAAGGTCCGTATCGCCGTTAACGAAGATCACCTGCGACCAGAAGTTTCCATCACTAAACCTGACGATCAAATCGTTCAAGATCAATTAGCCAGCGTCACACTTGAAGCGTCGGCGGTTTACGATAATGGCAATATTACTTCAGTTGAATTCGCTATCGGTAACACAACAATAAACGGTAGTTCATCGGGCAACAATTTATATTCAGCGCAATGGAATCCAACTCGCTATGGAGAACATCAACTATCTGTCACTGCGACAAACAATGTCGGCTACAGTAAAACAGTGTCAAAAACCTTTAGCATAATCCAGTGTACTGGTACGCCATGGGATGCAAGCGCGGTTTATAACGGTGGTGCAGAAGTGCTTTATGACGGGAAAATCTATCGAGCTAAATGGTGGACTAGAGGCGACCAACCAGATGTTAGTAACGTTTGGGATTTCGTGAAAGATTGTGATCCAACGATTCCTGATCCCGCGCCAGTTGTCAACATCACTTCACCAGCCGATGGTGCTGTTTTTAATCTTGGTACAGCAATCGAGTTTAGTGTAAATGCGGCAGACGAAAATGGCTCTGTTATCAAAGTTGACTTTTACTCGAACGACTCGCTTATCGCGACTTCAACGAGCGAACCTTACACAACGACTATCAGCAATGCTGCGGTTGGAAACTACGCACTTAAAGCGATAGCAACAGACAATGACAACAATAGTGGTGCGGCGGTTGTCAATATCAGTGTTCAAGATCCTAATACCAATATTCCGCCGACGGCTGATTTTGATACTGCAATTGATGGTTTGACCGTGAGTTTCACTGACATGAGTAGTGATTCTGATGGACAAGTTGTCAGCCGCCAGTGGAATTTTGGCGACGGTAGTAATTCAACTGATACGAATCCAACTCATACCTATGCCGCAGGTACCTATACAGTGACTTTAACCGTCACTGATGACGACGGCGATGCTTCAACGCCGGTGACTAAAACAGTGACAGTTAGCGATTCTACTGGTGGTCAATGTGATGGTATTGACGATTATCCAGTCGGTCATGGTAGTTACGCGGGAGGAAGCCAGGTGCAAAACAATGGCGATCTTTATGAGTGTAAACCATTCCCTTATGAAGGATGGTGTAATCAAAGCGCCACAGCTTATGAGCCAGGAGTTGGTTGGGCCTGGTCTGACGCATGGATAAAAGTTTCATCTTGTCAATAATTTTACTTTAACCAAAGCCCGTTGAACGAAACTTAAAAATAATTTGTTCAATGGGCTTTATTAATTTGAAAAATGACAATAAGTAATCCGAAAAAATTGATTCAACAACAATAGTCAACAGATTAGTTTTTAATCCACTTCGTTAAAATTTTATCGATCCCCGGCGCTTCTAAAGGTTTCGAAACGAAATCGCTCATGCCACATTTAACGCATTCCTCGTGGTCAGAATCTAACATATTCGCTGTTAATGCAATAATAGGAACGTCTTTACCACTATCAAGCGAGCGAATAATCCTGGTTGCCTCGTAACCATCAAGTATTGGCATTTCACAATCCATAAAAACTAAATCATAAGACTTTTGTCTGAACTCCCCAATCGCCTCGAGCCCATTTTCTGCGATACCCACTTCATGCCCTAAACGCTCAAGAATATCTAATGTAACAATTCGATTAATCGGGTTATCTTCTACAAGCAGAATGCTCAACTGCCTGCTTGTTATTGCAACATTGCCACTTTTCAATTTCTCCTGATCCGACATATCATCACAAATTCCAAAGTGAATATTAAATCGAAAAGTTGTACCGACCCCGAGTTCACTCGTCACCGTAATTGTTCCTTCCATTAGTTCGCATAAATTTTTTACGATTTCCAGGCCTAGTCCAGTTCCGCCATATTTGCGACTGGTAGAAGCTTCGGCTTGCGAATAAGACTTAAATAACTTAGGTAAATTTTCCTCTGAAATACCAATTCCGGTATCTTCAACGACCCCCTCGATGGCAATGCGCGAACCTTCGATTCCCTTATTCAAAAGCCTGACATTAATACTTCCCCATTTGGTAAATTTAATTGCATTACTTATCAAGTTAATCAGAATTTGTTGTAATCGGGTGGGATCTCCCACGATGAATTGTGGAACATTATTTTCCATACTGATATTCAGTTGTAACTTCGCAGCAGCAACTTGAGGCTTAAATAAAACACTCACTTCTCGAATGATTGCAGCAAGATCAAATACGATATTTTCAAGTGGCAACTTACCCGCTTCAATTTTAGAAAAGTCCAGAATATCATTCAGAATGTTAACCAGCAGCTTCCCCGAACTTTTAATTGTATCAGCGTAGTCTCGTTGAATACTATTAAGCTCCGTTCGCAACAGCATATCCGTTAGACCAACCACAGCATTTACCGGCGTTCGAATTTCATGACTCATATGCGCAAGGAACTTCGATTTCGCTTTAGTCGCTGCCTCTGCAATATTTTTTTCCTGTTGGTTATGCTTTGCAATCGTAATATAGCGATAGGCCCGAAGCGCGGTGACTAACGATGTCGTTAGTCTGGCAACCGATAGTTCCGCTTTGTTCAAATAATCATTGATACCATATTCTCGAATTGTCATCTCTTCAGGAACCATTCCAGGTTGTCCTGTTCTTAATATAATCTGCATTTCGATATTGCCTAAAACATGCCGAATATATTCAACTAATTTTAGTCCCGCATCATCGCTCTCCATCACAACATCGATGAAACCAACAGCAATGTTATTATTATCCTCGAGAATCTTTTCAGCTTCTCGCGCACTATATGCCGTGAGTATCTCAATAGGCTGATCTTCAAATGTAAATTTGTTTAATACCATCTTGGTAACGGTATGAACATCAATATCATCATCAACAACAAGCACTTTCCAGATCTCTTGATCGCCAATATCGCTTAGTTGTAAATTGGATTTTTCAGTCATAAGTAATTCGTCGCTTTCAGGCAAATCAGGTCATTTACGTGTAGCATTGAGTAAGGTTATATTCCTTAATATTCTGTCCGATCATAAAAGTTTTACTGGTCGGTTTTTCCTTATAAGACAATGGGTTGATGGGTTGTCTATTAACCTGAATTCATGATAAAAATAGTCATTTTGCACAACAGTCTTTGATAAATGAACTTCATCACCAACGACCAATAATACTTTTATCTTGAACTCAAATTATTCGTGATATTTCATTTTAGTGTAGTAGAAATTGTGAAAATATGCCTGCGAGCCAACTATTTTTGGCTTAAAATTTAGCATAAGAAAATGTAGTTAAAATTTAATATTCAGAAAGGTCGGAGCTACTCAATGTCAAGATTAGGTCACTTTGAAACGCCCCTAACCTGCGGAAGAAGGCTATTTCTACAGTAAGAAGGATACTCTCGACACAACGATTTGCAGTACAAAAAACAAAATATTAATCTATCAGACCAAATAAAAACTTCTAACCGGAAATAAAGATCAGGCAGTTTAGTCTGAAACGAGCTATAGCTAAACCAATATAAAATGAGATCAAGAAAATCGAGAGATTTTTATTCTGTCATTTTATATTGATTCAGCTATCAGTTATCGCCTCGTTTTGTTTGAGCACGGGTTTGCCCCGATAGCATAGTCTCCAAAGATACTCTAACGGTCCTGAATTAAAGCGTCTAAACCACACTTGAGCAAAAATAAACTGAATAGCCAGGATAACCAATGTTATAAAAAAGAGTTCACCTCGGCATACCTTTCCATACAGCCCCAACCCCCAGCCATAAAATATAAAGGCGCAAATCAGACTTTGAGCAATATATAAAGTTAAGGCAACACGACCAACCTTGGCTAAAGCTGACTTTAGTTTCAGAAACTGATCAGAACATCCCCATAAAACCAGCAAACAGAGATAAGCATAGGCTAAACTGAGCGTCCCCACGTAAAAGCACAGAGACAGCACTGTCGTGAAAAACTGATAGTCAAAACCGCTCTGAATATAGAAATAACTACTCAATGTACTCGCCGGTAAACCAATCCCCAGGCCAATAGCCAGACCCACCTGGTAATTTCCTTCGCCTTCAAAGAAACCAGAACGCGCCAATGCGATTCCAATTAACATTAATCCAGTACAGCGCCATAAGGTAAAGTAAATCAAATCAGAAGTTTGACGGCTTAAAGCCGTCTCAACGCGAGCCGGTGTCAAACTGAGCCAACTACCATCATACGCTCGTACCATCTCATCAACTTTCTTGAGGTCAGTGGCCCAAAAATCAGGTGTTGTTGTAACGTCATTAATATTTGAACTGACAGCAATAAGTTCAGAAATGGCACGGTAAACGTCGGGGACGACTGGAGTAATTATCAGAACGACGCCAAGACTAACCAACCACTTAACAGCGAGATTTCGAGCAAAAAATGCGAATAAGCCACAGATAGCATAGGCAACCAGAATATCTCCATCCCAAATCAAATAAGCATGTGCTAGCCCAATCACAATCAACGAAACACTCCGTTTTAAATAGGCTGCGACCGGACTCTCGTTGCGACGAAAATAACTTTGCGAAAATAAGCAAATCCCGACTCCGAACATGACCGCCAATATCGGCATAAACCGTTGCTTAATCAAGCTGTACTCAAAAAACCAGACCCACTGATCAAATAAGCTAAAATCACCCAGCACTAACGGGTTATAACGTGCAATACTCGGTGTTGAAAGGTAATTAATATTGATAAAAAGTATTGCCAGGATAACAACCCCTCGGATCATATCCAGATTCATGTGTCGGCTTTTTCCCATACTCTACTTCCTTCAGGCTTATTGTTTTGTTCAATCTTTTATTAGATAAAATCTCGTTATATCAAGTAATATTAATAACTTACGTTCAGTTTTATTGCTATTGATTTTGGTGAAGATTTGGTGAAGTGCGATTATTAAGGTACTTATGATTGCACTAAAAAGTAGAAAACGAGCAACAATGCAAGCATTTGCTAATTGAAGCCGACAGGGGAAATAGAGTGAAAAACAGATTGTGCTAGTGATTCGCCAGCACAATCAATGTTAAGAAGGCCATCTCAGAATTTAATTTAACTGAAATTGAGTTTATAAAATAGGGTCCGTTAAGGTGCTATCGATTTGCCATCGTAAACAAGTGTCACCATAACTGGGACAGCAGTTGAAATGGAAGGAAGGCTCGCTAACTCTCTCAACTTGTTAATTCCATCAACCAGGGAAAAAGTTGCAGCATTAACAATAACCGGTTTTAAGGTCGAAACCTGAATTTTGTTATTAGCCAGCTTGGTTACTGAAAACTCTCCTTCTAACTCCGATTCGATTCCATGCAACGATAATTTTAACTTTAGCGGTTGCTGTTTAGAAGTGCCGGGTTTCAATCGTTTAATTTTATCGGCATTGACCATCGCTGAAATTGTCGCTTTAGGAAATTTATCCACCTCAAAAAGATGCTGCTTCATTCGCTCATTACGAATTGGAATCATCGACTCAACACTCGCCAAATCAATAGACACTTTAGCTTGCCCAGACTCAGTTAAAACACCACTGATGTTTTTGAAAGTATGCGTTTCCGCTACCGCAGATTTTTTAACCGAAACAAAGTACACACTGGACATCTCAGAATTTAATATCCATTCTTGCTTCGCAAACACTTGAAAACTGACTGATGTCAGCACCAGTAGTAATCCTTTAATAATTAGCTTTTTCATTTTCATCTCTCATTAAAATCTCATAGTGTCATGTTTAAGCGACATGTTTCGTGGAGATGGAATTAAAACAGAATTTAATTAAATTACAAGAGAATTAGCCCGGTAAGTTAATGAGATGGACTTACTAATCTATCGGGCTGAATCATTAGAACCAAGCTTTAGTCGTGTTTTTTAAGGACTCTCTTAATAACCAAGCGCTCTGGCGAAACAGAAGTTATCAATTCTTTTAGTATCATCGACGTAAATTCTTAACGGCTTATTTGCTGTTCGTGCAGTTAATGCAACCGAAAGCATATGCTCGTCGGTACTGCGAATGAGTACATATCGAGTACTGCAGGTTGTACTCGCAGACCATGTCAAAGAAGCCATCTCTAATTGAACTACTCCTTGCCAGCCAGAATAGGTCGTGTCTTCTTTCGAATAGAAGAACAAGTTGACAATATCTTTGGGGCCATCAGAATCCACATTTGTCGCGAACACATTTGATGAAGTAAAAAACAACAACCATAGTAATTTTTTCATTTAAACTCCTTATTAAAAATAACTTAATTAATACATATTATTCAGTGTGTAAACCAGTCAATCTACACGAACCGCCTGAGTCGACTGTATAATCCATTCTCACAATTTTCCACTTTGCTGATTTAGCCGCCATCACCATGGACAGCTGTGCCCGACCACTTTCTTTAGGCGTCCCATCAGAGTTAGATAATCGAATATACATAATTTGGAACTTACATTGCGGTAAACCTTCTACTGTATAAAAACCTGCGGTCGATTGACTTTCTGAAAATATCCTTTTCACTGTTTTGGCTTCTAAAAGCTGGTCGGCGAATACTAACGAAGGGAACATTAATAACATAAAACAAATTAACTTTTTCACTTACTATTTTCTCCATTTAACAATCTAAAAAACTTAAGAGTTAAAATCGTTTTAACTTTTCCCATAGATTAAACTTAGCTTGGTAGATCGATAGAATAGACTACAAGTCTATTCTGTAGCGCTCATCAGTCAGAATGTATGAACTTTTAATAATCTTGATAAATATACGAAATGAGTATGTCAGAACTTTGTGTGCAGTCAGAAACAACTACCGAAACTTTAGTTTTCGTGGACGAAGCAGCTAACAACATAGAATACCAAGCACGAGAAGTTTCATCACCCAAATTAAAATAATAATATCGATGGGAATTTCCTTGTGATTGACACGAGTCATTTTTTAATCTGAAGTAGACTTTACCATTGTGAGGATAAATTCTGGCAACTTCACCAACTCCCCCTTCGCCAAAAGACGGCATAGAGATTATTAGTAATGCTAAAAAAATAAACGCTTTTTTCATAATAATTCCTTTAGATAGTAATTGACGGTTAATATCATCAAAATAATTATCACCTATCCAAACAACAAACAATTATCAATATTCAGACAATGACTATAAAAATTCGGACATTGTTTTTGAATCAATAGGCTACACGCATGCCAAAGGCGCCAATTCAGATTAAGAAGCAAAACAAAGTAAGATATATATGGAGTTTGAACTAACTGAATGGAAAAATCCGTTTCAAAACTACTTCCAACTACATCTACAAAATAACCGAAACAAGTATCAATTAATCGGCGATATGTCAATCAAAAATATCTCAATTTACAATTGTGAATTTCTACAAATTGGATTTATGACTCGTTCGCCATTTCTATTTGCTTGAGATCATCCTCATCAAGCAGTCTATTGACACAAGCATTAAAAGGTTCTTCCTTGTCTTCAAAAAAGAAATTATAAATTTCCGTCTCATATTGAGACCCTATTTCAATCCTTCCATGAATAACCATATTGTGGCCATCTTGTAGGGCTTTATAAATGTTTTCTGTTTGCGAGTCGTTAAACACAAATGCGGGGCCCCAATATTGCAACTCCGCATGAAGATAATTTTGATGAAACTCGGGAATATATTCTTTGTCATCGATTTCGATTTTCTGCACGCTTCCCACTTCCAGTTCAATATGGGAAGGCTCTCCAACAAAAATGGCAAGCTTGGGACTTGAATCAAGGTATCGCAGAGTTGACGTGATATTCAAATAACCAATATATTTTCGGTTAAAAAAACCACCGGCAAAAGGAAAAGTTAATACACAGTAGTCTTCTGACTGCTCGTAGCGATAATCTGGAAAGTCACCGCATGAAGTTAACAATAACCCTAAAATAACAATACTGATTTTTTTCATCGTCGATGTATTTTTCTAGCTTTTAACCGTTTATTCGTTTGACGTTTACGATTGGACTGTTGCAAAGTTTTTGCACTAACACTTTTCTTCAACCCAACCAGCTCTTCAAAAACTCCAAGCTCTTTCAAATCTAACTCGCTCCAGCGTCCTCGCTTTAGTGAACGTGGCAGCTCAAAACTTCCGTATTGAATTCGATGTAATCGAGAAACCTGAGTTTCAACGGCTTCCCACATTCTGCGCACTTCGCGATTTTTTCCTTCCCGTAACACAACGTGATACCAATGGTTACTGCCTTCACCGCCCGCGTCGTTGATGGATTCAAATTTTGCGTATCCATCCTCTAGCTCAACACCACGCG
This sequence comes from Aliikangiella coralliicola, assembly GCF_007004725.1. Taxonomy (GTDB): domain Bacteria; phylum Pseudomonadota; class Gammaproteobacteria; order Enterobacterales; family Kangiellaceae; genus Aliikangiella; species Aliikangiella coralliicola. Next base: position 306,848 of record NZ_ML660166.1, read on the forward strand.
TCAACTTTTTAATAATTTCTTCGGTCACTTGACCGCGTACTCTCACGGCATACTTTCGCATTATCTGGTGCGTTGGATGCATCAGACGATTCGCCAACTCACCATCATTAGTAAAAAACATGAGCCCGCTTGTATTAATGTCCAGACGTCCAACATTAATCCAACGTGCATTTTTAACTTGAGGCAAATTATCGAAAACTGTTGGCCTGCCTTGGGGATCTTTGCGCGAGCAAATTTCTCCTTCTGGTTTATGATATGCCAACATACGACGCTGAAAGTCTTCTTTTGCGGTAACTTGAAGAATTTTTCCGTCGACTCGAATTTTATCTTTCCCACTAGCTCTATCGCCCAGTTCAGCAATGCTACCATTAACACTTACTCGGCCTGCTTTAATCCAGGTTTCAGCTTCACGTCGAGAACATAACCCTGCGTGAGCAATAATTTTTTGCAGCTTTTCGTTTTCCATAGAGATCATTTCACTGTGTTAGTCGTCGAGTTAACTGCTAGTTACTTCGACAGATAATCAGGTTGTTTTTTTGAACAATCCTAAATTTAATACCTTACCCCAACTTATCTGAGTCCACAGTATCAGTAGCGACTTCTTCAGTTTCAAATTCGATGTCATCCTTTGTCGCTTGTTGATCCAGCTGGTTTTCCGCCGCTATATCTTCCTCATCTAATTGGCTTAAATCGTCGACCTCAGGATTGCCCTGTGGCGTTTGATTTAAACTGTCTTGATTTAAATTGTCTACGTATAAACTATCTAAATCGTGAGATGGGGTTAAATCAATATCTTCTTTTATTTCTTGTTCAATATCTTCGCGACTTTCAGCGTTTTGAGTGAGAGAACTATCCTCCGTTTCCAGAGAGCTCTGGTTGAGAGTCTCACTTTCAGGATTGTGTTCATCCAGGCTATCTTCGACAGGCGGAACTTCAAGTTGAGCTTCATCATTAGAGTCTGACGTAACTTCACTTTCGTCGCCGATATCATCATCGTCAATACTACCGTCATTGATATCACTGTCATCGATAGAATCGATATCTGCGGAGTCTACAAACTCAGCAACGCTATCTGATTCGGCTGAAATATCTGATGAATCCTCAGCTCCTGGTTCTGTCAACTCTAATTCGGGATTAAGATCATCAAGATCCTTGATTTCAGCCAGGGACGGTAGCTCATCCAGACTTTTCATATTAAAGTAATCTAAAAATTGTTTCGTCGTAGCATATAGCGCAGGACGTCCGGGAACATCCCGATGACCCACAACTCTGATCCATTCTCGTTCAAGCATTGTTCTAACAATATTACTGCTGACACCAACACCACGCACTTCTTCAATTTCCGCGCGGGTAACAGGTTGTCGATAAGCAATTAACGCTAACGTTTCCAAGTAGGCTCTGGAATATTTAGCAGGCTTTTCTTCCCATAAACGGCCTATCCATTCAGCATAATCTTGACGAGCCTGATAACGATAACCACTGGCAACATCTTTCAATTCAATGCCTCGCCCCTCACAATCTTGTTGCAGCTGAGAGAGTGCTTCTTTTATACGGCTCGCGGGTGGACATTCTTCGTCTTCAAACAACCCAGTCATCTGCTCGATACTCATGGGTTTATTTATCGCCATTAGTGCGGCTTCAAGAATATTTTTTAATTTGTTATCGTCAATGCTCATTAATCAGTGTTATCTCTAATCTGTTCTATTGCTAACTTTGTTTAATGTAATAGTTTAATTTAAAAAATTCGATGGTGTAGTTTTGTTTCTACGAAAATACTTTTAGTGTCGTTTGTTCAAATTGATGCTCCCCATCAATAACAACAATTATTGAATTCGTGCTCTTACATGAACGGGTGCATAGGGTTCGCTCTGTACCAATTCGATCAACGACTCTTTGGTCAATTCCATCACAGCCAGAAAAGTCACAACAATTCCCATTCGCCCCTCTTCGACGCGGAACAATGACACAAAATCAGTAAATCCATCGGCAGACAAAATAGCCAACACATGGCCCATTTTCTCTCTTATCGAAAGTGTCTCTTTTTGAATGTGATGGTGGGTAAACATTTCAGCGCGCTTTAACACATCTTTCAACGCTAACAAAAGGTCTTTTATATCCACATCAGGTAAAGGCTTACTTAAATGCAATTCTGGTGTTTCTGCGCCAGCCTGGAAAATGTCTTTTTCCATTCTTGGCATCTCGTCAATATCTTGAGCAGCTTTTTTAAATCGCTCATATTCTTGCAAACGGCGAATCAAATCCGCTCGCGGATCTTCCTCATCCTCATCCAGTTTCGGCCGAGGCAACAACACACGACTTTTGATTTCCGCTAACATAGCCGCCATTACCAAATATTCAGCGGCCAATTCAAGATTGATTGCCTTCATCAACTCTACATATTCCATGTATTGCTCAGTAATATGCGCGATAGGAATATTCAAGATATCGACATTTTGACGTTTGATTAAATAGAGTAATAAATCGAGTGGCCCCTCAAAGGCCTCCAAAAAGACTTCCAATGCATCAGGTGGGATATAAAGATCTTGGGGAACATCATTAATCGGTTCACCTTCAACTACCGCAAAGTGCATTTCTTCCTGAGAAAAAGCTTCGCCGGTAAGAATACCTTGTTGCTCAGGCGGGGAAGTAGACGGGCTATCTGCACCTTCAGTTTTTTCGTCTTGTGCAACTCCTTCATCTTGCGCAGATGCTTTATTTTCCCCTGAAGCCCCATCAAACAGCCCATTTTGCACAACGGATTGCCCAGGTTCTTCTACCTGGTTGCTTTCACGTGATTCATTAAGTTGAGGCGCATCCTGAGCGTCTGTCTCAGACTCAAGTTGCTTATCAGAAAGACGACCAGTCTCAGAACTTGTTTCTAATGTAGAAGCTTCTTCTGGACTTTCAGCTCCCTTTTCAAGGGTTTCAATATCACTCATTATTCAGCTTACAAACTCAATTCTGGTGGTTATCGGTATGATAACCCCATAACTTCTCGGACATCATCCATCGTTTCCTTCGCAATGTCACGGGCTTTTTCCGAGCCCTCAGCGATGATGCCACGAACAATTTCTGGATTTTCTTCAAATTCTCTCGCCCGCTCTCGAAACTCACTGGTTTCTTTTAAAACACAATCAATCACAGGCTTCTTACATTCCAGACACCCAATACCGGCTGTCGTACAGCCTTCTTTGACCCAACTCTTAACATCCTCAGGTGAATAAACTTCGTGCAACTGCCACACGGGGCACACATCAGGGTTTCCCGGATCACTCAGTCTTACCCGAGCCGGATCGGTCTGCATTCGTTTAATCTTATTTTCAATGGATTCAGGCTCTTCACGCATTTCTATAATATTTTTATAAGACTTCGACATTTTCTGTCCATCGAGTCCAGGCATTTTAGAAACGGGTGTTAATAGCGCCTGAGGTTCAGGCAATATGATTTTTCCGCCACCTTCCAGGTAACCGTTAAGTCGTTCCTTATCACCCAAAGAAATACTTGAGTGTCCTTCAACAAGTGCGCGTGCTTTTGCTAGCGACTCTTCATTTCCTTCCTGCACAAAATCACGTCGTAAGTTATTGTATAACTTGGCATTCTTTTTACCGAGCTTTTTTACAGCAGCTTCGGCTTTTTCTTCAAAACCGGCTTCTTTACCATAAAAGTGGTTGAATCTGCGGGCGATTTCTCGCGACATTTCAACATGTGGAACCTGATCTTGGCCAACAGGCACACTGCCAGCTTTATAAAGTAAAATATCAGCTGTTTGTAATAACGGGTATCCTAAAAAACCGTAGGTACTTAGATCTTTTTCGGTGAGCTTTTCTTGTTGCTCTTTGTAGGTAGGCACTCGCTCAAGCCAACTTAACGGCGTTAGCATCGACAAAAGTAAGTGTAATTCCGCGTGCTCAGGCACTTTAGACTGGACAAACAGCGTCGCCGAACCTGGGTTAATTCCTGCAGCCAGCCAGTCAACAACCATATCCCAGACAGAATTTTCAATAATTTGAGGATTATCGTAATGAGTTGTCAATACATGCCAGTCAGCGACAAAAAAGAAACATTCGTGCTCATGTTGTAATTTCGTCCAATTTTTAAGAACACCATGATAATGCCCCAAATGCAGACGACCTGACGCACGCATTCCCGATAAAACGCGCTGATTCTGAAGGCCCAGACCGCTCAAACTGCTTTCCCCATTCTCTAATCTTTAAAATACGAACGCAGCATTATACCGAAGCTTACTATAAATGGTTAATACAAATTGAATTCTGGCGGTGATTAGCACAAAAATTCTTCAGGTTGTAACCAGAGTGCGGATAGACGAACAATATTCGCTTATTGATTATCTATATGACATCTATGAAGTCCATGACCCCTTTTAAACTTGAGCCCTGCTATCAGATGGAAAATACCAGATTTGCAAAGCTTTTAATAACCAATCGGCATTTGACCCTTCAGGTCCATCCCAGTTATTTTTCACTTTATGAAGCAGGCACAACACAGCAAATATTTCTTTTTTATGTTTTTCCATTCTCATGGGGAAGTTTTCTGTTGTTCATAGGCCACTTGATTAACTAAAAACCTCCCTGACGGGAGGTTTTTTTTAGCCCTTTTATAATGTAATCAGACAATCTATTATGAGTTTGACGCAAAACCGGGTTAACCAGGAATAGTTCGTTCAATAAGATATAAAACAGTCACAACATCTGAGGAATCCTCTATGACGGAATCGAAATCGTCTCAGTCAGAACCACCAGTCATGCCACTGAGTGATATTCGTGAAGAAATCAGTCAGCTAGACAATAGTTTGCTGACGTTATTTGCCAGAAGACGCGAACTGAGTCTGGCGGTCGCGGTGAATAAACAGTCGAGCCTTAAACCGATCCGGGATCAGCAGAGAGAACAGGAATTACTCGAATACCTGGTAGATGAAGGAAGTAAACTGGGGCTAGATTCACACTATGTGACACGACTATTCCACGCGATTATAGAAGACTCACTAGCAGTCCAACGAAAATACCTGCAATCTCAGTCTAATCCGAACACTAAACCGCAATTAATTACCACCATCGCGATGTTAGGTGGCGAAGGTTCTTATTCTTACCTTGCAGCTGCTAAACACTTTAGTAACAGCAACAATACGTATCATGGCTGCTCGACATTTGATAAAGTTTTAAAGTCAGTTGAGCAAGGAAAAGTTGACTATGGGGTTATTCCCATCGAAAACACAACATCGGGTGGAATTACGGAAGTCTATGATTTGTTGTTAGAATCTAATCTGTCGGTCATAGGTGAAGTCAAGTATCCGATAAATCACTGCCTGGTCGCTTCTCAGCACACTCAATTAAGCGACATCACCAAAATTCACGCTCATCCAGAAGCCAATAAACAGTGCAACAAAAATCTGCCTAAAATCTCTAGTGCAGAAATAAGCTTAGTATCTAGCACAGCAGAGGCATTACAACTTGCGAAGCAAGACACGACGGGCCAGGTTGCGGCTATTGCTAGCCAAAAGTCGGCAGAACAGTACGGACTTCACGTACTTGCGACTGATATTGCTAATCTGAAAGATAATACAACTCGATTTTTAGTCCTGGCTCGCGAAACCCAAAATGTGTCGCCGCAGGTTACCTGCAAAACCTCTATTGCTATTTCAACCGGGCAAAAACCAGGTTCACTGGCAGAGGTTCTGCTGGTGTTTCGCGACGCCAACATACCGCTCACCAAGTTAGAATCCCGACCAATAGCAGGTAAACCCTGGGAGCAAATGTTTTACATCGACTTACAGGGGAATATTGAAGACAAAGCAGTTGAACAGGCGATTCAGGATACTTCTCGGCTCTGTCGATTCTTGAAGGTGCTAGGCAGTTATGCCACCGAAGATGTTAATGCCACCAAGGTATCTCCCGAAGCCTTGAGTCGAACCAAGGTGAACGCATTGCAAGCACAAGATAATTTAAATCAACAGATTACTGAGGAAAAGAATCAGACCGAAGTAACAGCTGAAAACATGGGCGCTGCTCGCAAAAGCTACCACCTGGCCAGTCGAGATCATAAGTCAGAAGATACCATCATTGAGGTCAAGGGCGTCAAAATCGGCGGTGATGAATTTACCGTTATTGGCGGCCCCTGCTCAGTAGAGTCTCCCGAGCAAATAAGCGCATGCGCGAAGCTTGCCAACGAAACCGGAGTCTCCATTTTACGGGGTGGTTGCTTCAAACCACGTACTTCACCTTATAGCTTTCAGGGACTTGGTTTTGAAGGATTAGAATTACTGCAACAAGCAGGCAGCCAATTCAATCTGCCTGTTATTACTGAAGTAATGGACACTGAAGATGTTCGCAAAGTCGTCGAGCGAGCTGATATGCTCCAGATCGGTGCGCGCAATATGCAAAACTTTGCCTTGCTTAAAGCTGTCGGGCAAGTTAATCGTCCAGTCATGCTTAAACGCGGCTTAATGGCTTCAATTGAAGAATTATTAAACGCCGCTGAATATATTCTTGCTCAAGGGAATATGCAGGTATTTCTCTGCGAACGAGGTATAAGAACCTTTGAAACGGCGACCCGTAACACCCTCGACTTAAGTGCAGTACCATTGCTGAAGCAAAAAACACATTTGCCGATTATCGTTGACCCTTCTCATGCCGTTGGTAAACGAGAATTAGTCTTGCCGATGGCAAAAGCAGCAAAGGCCGTTGGCGCACACGGGGTAATGGTTGAGTTTCATCCAGACCCCGATAACGCGCTTAGCGATGGGCCTCAGGCCCTGCCACCAACGCAATTTGCGCAATTGATGCACGAACTGCATTCTTAGTTTTTAGATCGGGGATACAGCGGCCTATCTGGTTCGCTGTATCCTTAAGCATCATCAGTATAAGTTCCTACTTACTTATAGCTGAATCACTATAAATCGCGATAAAAATAACAATTTCGCACCAAATCGATCTATACCAATCGGGTTTGCCTTCTGCTAGACTCCCCAGCCTTAAGCAAATCCTTTGTTAACCGCAATTAAGCGAATAAAAACCGACTTTCAAACATGAGTAAAAAACAACCCGCATCAGCAACTAAAAACTTGCTTCAAGTCTCATTGGCCCCTTTCTGGAAAAGACTTGCGGCCTGGATTTACGACCTGCTTGGCGGCCTGGCAGTTTTTATTCTCGCGTTGTCTGTTGGACTGTTGATTGCCTACCTGGTGACTTTACCATGGGCAGAAAATGGCGCTGCAGTCTCCAGTGCTTTAAGCAATAATCCACTTTGGTTAATCTACATTCTCGCATGTGTTCAATATTATTATGTTTGGTGTTGGGTTAAGGGCGGACAGACTGTCGGCATGCGAGCCTGGAATTTAAAAATTTGTCGACCAAATGGCGAGCATTTAAGTTGGAAAGAAGCCTATATTCGCTCAATCGCATCAATTGGTGGACTAGGTACTTTATGGTGTTTGATCGACAAGGAGAAACGCGGTTTACAGGACTTAAGCTGCGACAGCCGAGTCATAGTGCTGCCCAAAGGTTATGGGAAAGAACAAAAACCTTTGATATAAAATATTAGCGCCCCACCAACCATCTGTTCCAAATCTTAATCGCCTCGCTAATCATCTGAAACGAGTAGTACGATGCCGCAATCCACATTGTTGCGCATCACGACTTACCAATCACATCGAAAACTCATTCAACAGAATGCAATGCACAGTTTGATACATTTTATTAGCAATTAAGGTTTTCATCTGTAAAAAATAGAGGTATCTTAAATCTCGTGGCATTTTCAAATTCATGAGTTGTTCCCAATCATGAAATCTTTAAATGGTATTTAATTCGTTTGATTCTCTCAATCGAGCAGCTTAAACACCGCTTCAGATAGTAGTTTTAAATGGCCGGACAGTATAAATATTTAAAAAAGATTAAAGTAAAAACTCAAAACTTGCATCTAGGCATGTACATTAGTGAATTAGATAAAGCGTGGAGCGAATCCGCATTTTTATTTCAAGGCTTTCCAATTGAAACAGAGGAAGACCTTCAGGCAGTAAGAAATGAATGTGAATGGGTTTACGTCGATTTTCCTACTCGTGAGGATTACCATGTTTACTTAATGACCATCAGCAATGCCAAAATCAAATCTAATCATGTCCCACTCCGTCCGAAAAATGAACTAAGCTACGAGCTGCCAAAAGCAAATAACCACTATAAAAATTCGACCACAATGGTAAAAACCATCATGCATGACATTATGCATGATGAAGATTTCGAATTAGCACCAGTGAAGCAAGCAGTTGAAGATTGTATCGATAGTATATTAAGTAATCAGGACGCCTTGCTATTGCTCAGCAACATTAAAAATGCCGACGAATATACTGCAGAACATTGTTTACGGGTGGCAATCATGGCTATCGCTTTTGGGAAATATTTAGGTTTGTCACAAGACGAACTAGGCTATATCGGCGTTGGCGCTATGCTCCATGACGTCGGTAAAATGCGTATTCCAAACGAAATACTGAACAAACCAGGAAAGCTGACCCGCGAAGAATATCGAATCATGCAGAAGCATTCTGAGGAAGGCTATAAAATATTACAGCAAAAGCCTCTGCTGTCTAAAATTGCCATTGATATCGCCTATTCACACCACGAAAGAATCGATGGAAAGGGCTATCCCCGTAAACTTGACTCATCCCAAATTTCCTATTTTACAAAAATTGTATCTATCATTGATACCTATGATGCGATCACAAGTGAGCGGGTTTACTCAGCTGCAAAAGCGCCGGCGGTCGCATTTAAAATATTACAGGAAAATACCTCAGCCCAGTTCGATGAAGAATTAACTTACAAGTTTGTAGAGTGGATGGGAATTTATCCCGTGGGCTCATTAGTTGAAATGCGAACGGGAGAAGTAGGCATTGTGACTAAAGTGTACCCGGAGCAAAAACTCAAACCGCGTGTACTATTAGTCACTGATGAAGAAAAATGCTCTGGTTATGAGAAAGTTGTTAATCTTAGCAAGATGGCGGTCCATTCTAATGGAGAACTTTACCAGATAAAAAAAGTACATCCTAATGGCGCATTCGGCATACAATTAGATAAATATGTTAAAGAAGGCTTAGTTCTACAGCACTAACATTTCGACATCAATAGCGTTGCATGTTGAAAAGAATGTCTAAATACTGACTTCTTGACTCTTAATTTCTTAGTGCTTAAAACGACGCATTGAGATAAGCACAAAACTTAATAGTTCGAATATCAACCGTGATAGAAAATTTACAAAGATAATTAAATTAAACAATATTCAGCTTTCAATAGTTCGCTGACTTTATGCAGGAAATCATTTGATATGAAAAAAATAAACGCTTTTTCCACAGGGCTTAAACCAGTGTTAATGGTGCTCTTTTTTAGTTACTTTCAAAACGCAGTTGCTTCTTCAATTTCTCTTGAAAATGTAACCAAAGACGTTACCTTTCTAGCCGATGATAAATTAGGCGGTAGAGCAACTGATACTGCTGGAATTGAGCTAGCTGCAGATTACATTTCACAAAGATTCAATCAAATAGGATTGCAATCTCTATCAGGCGATAAAAACTTCAAGCAAACTTTCAACTTATTTCTGATCAAACCAGACGATTCGAAAATATCACTGAATGGCTCGTCTATCGCTAATGACAAGGCGATGATATTAACCAGTCATGAATCCCTTAAATGGTCAGAAAAAAGTAATGTTAAAACATTCGTTATTTCCGCTGAAGATAATTTTAGAAAGCGAATTTTTGAAATCAACCAACAAAAAGACAATGTATTGGTTCTCGTTGACGAGTCTCACGCAGAAATTTTTAACCGTTTTCGTAATCACTTTGGCAATGGATTGAACAAATTTAAAATTAACCAGGGTCCGTCAGCTGTCGCAATACTAACCAAGCTTTCTAAACTCGACAGTTTCTCTATTTCGGCAAAATCAAATATCAGTACACGCTCTTTAAGTAATGTTGTTGGGATACTTCCAGGTAAGAAAAATAAAGAAGAAATGATTTTATTTTCTGCACACTATGATCATCTCGGAACGGTAGAAGATCAAAAAGGTGATAACATTTATAATGGCGCTGACGATGATGCCTCAGGTACCGCTGCCGTTATTAACTTGGCGGAATATTTTACTAAACAAAAGAATAATCAAAGAACTCTCATGTTTGTTGCTTTTACTGCGGAAGAAATTGGCGGTTTTGGCTCAAAATATTTTTCACAGCAGCTCAATGCAGACAAAGTACTCGCTATGATTAATATTGAAATGATCGGTAAGCCTTCCAAATTCGGCGCCGGAGAATTTTGGATGACAGGATACGAACGCTCAAACCTCGCTGAGATACTGGATAAAAACCTGAAACGAATTAACAAAAAAGTTTATCCAGATCCCTACCCCCAGCAACAACTTTTTTATCGCTCAGATAACGCGACTTTAGCAAGGCTAGGCGTTCCCGCCCATAGTTTTTCTAGCTCACAAATAGACAAAGATCATTATTACCATAAAGTTACTGATGAAGTAAAAACGTTGGATTTAAAATCAATGCATGCAATTATAGAATCGCTAGCAAACGGCGTAGAGAGCTTAGTGGATGGTACCGATACACCAACTAGAGTGGATACTAGCCAGGTTAATAAACAAGGCAGTTTCTTTTAATTGGTTATTGATAAATTAATGAAATAGCGCGCATATACTATTTCTGAAATAATTTAATATAGATTAAATTAATTTAGTTTCGCCAAGCAAACAACCAGGTAAATTCTAATAATGGAAATTTCAGAAGAACTGCTTGCAGTACTGTCTTGCCCTCAGTCGGCATTGCCTTTGACGCTTAAAGATAAGCAACTGGTAACAGTCGATGAGCAAATTCACTATCCAATTATTAATCAAATTCCCTGGTTGTTGCGTAATCCACTTCATTCGATGGTTGACTGGAGTGTTAAGTTGAACCATTTCAATCAAGTGCTCTCTGATGAAATAAGACAACTCAACAATGAAATAAAAAAAGCGCCGAAGCCAACGCTAGCAAGATTGCAGCTTTTATTAAAAGGAAAACAAGCGTTCCAACAATCTGTTTCCCATTTAGTTTCGCCAATATTAAAAGCCAAAGTATCGAGTAAGCCGGTATACGATGCACTAAGTGATAGAGCACCACACACCCAAAACCTGTTAAGCTATGAGTCCAATCTTTATCGTGATTGGGTTTGGGGAGAAGAGGAAAACCAGATAACTGCAGATATTCTTTTAGAACACACAAAAGATATTTCGACGGATAGTCTTCTTGTTCTCGGTGCAGGCTCCTGCAGACTAGCCTATGATCTCCACCAGGCCATTGCGCCAAAAATGACAGTGGCCAATGATATTAATCCGTTACTTTTATTTGCTGCACATCAACTTTTTTCCGGTCGTTCTCTTCCAATTTATGAATTTCCCGTTCATCCTCGAAATGCACAATCGGTTGCTATCGAACATAAAATATCACCGCTAAAATCCTGGCCTGATAATTTTTATATGCTATTTAGCGATGCAGCGACACCTGCACTAAAAAAATCTGCTTTTGAGCTTGTAGTCACTCCATGGTTAATTGATATACAGCCTTTCGAACTTGTCACTTTTATGCGTGCAATTAACCATTACTTGCCAATTGGTGCACACTGGTTAAACTTTGGTAGCTTGGTCTTTAATCAAAAACGCGATAGTTTTTGTTACGCTATTGATGAAGTCAAGGAAATGGCTGCTCAAGCCGGCTTTGAGATCGCGGACATAACCGAGCATGAAATTCCCTATTTAAAATCTCCTTACTCTGCCGGCTATCGAGTAGAACGAGTCTGGTGTTGGAGAGCAGTTAAAACACAAGAAGTTAAGGCACAAACAAACCTGCAGAATTTACCCGACTGGATTGTTGATATCTCTAAAACAATCCCGTTAACCCGTGAGATTAAATCTTTCTCGTTTAACCATTCGCTGTATGCTGAACTAACCGCGTTAATCGACGGTAAAAAATCTATCCATCAAATTGCGAAAAAAGTCGCGCGAGAAAAATCAATGGATGAAAACGAAGCTATTTCAATGGTAAAAAATTTCTACTTGAAAATTGTTCAGCAATCACTCTAGGCCGCTTTATTTATCGCGTAGCGAATGAAGAAATTTCGCACCCAAAAATCTCAAAAGGAAATATTTTAAAGAGGCATAATTCCATGCCTCAAAACTACCTTTTCCTCAGACATAGTCTACTATTAATCTAAAGAATCTAAATTAATTGAGTTATGTCGGAACAAATTCAAGAGACAATCAAAGAGTCAGGACACATTTCGCGCCAGGCCATGGCTTGGTTAAGAGATTTACAGCTGCCTGCTGATCCAGTCTGCTACCATGTTGCCTACGAGCTTTTCCATCGCCCTAACCCAGAAATGAAACAACGAGTGGCTCAATTGCATGGGACGCCCGATGAAATGTATGAAGGTTTCCAACAGATCTACCAAGACTTTATTACCTCAAAGCAAGAAAATAACCTGCGCCAGTTTTCGAGAAAAATTGATAACTTGGCGAATAGAACTCTTTTTAACGTCTCTGATACTCAAATTCACCTTAAAGCCTACTCGGGAACCTTAGAAGAAATACAACCGTTGTTGGAAGCTACCTCAGGTGACGCCAAAATAAATGTTATTTCTCTGCTGATCAATGAGACTGAAAAAGTCCACCGTCATGCTGAATCGTTAGAGGACAAATTGAAATTAGCGACAGAGGAAATAAAAGCATTGCAGGAAGAGCACCTGCAATTTAAAGATAAAGTAAATCGCGATCCACTGACTCAAGTGCTTAACCGCTCAGGACTTCAAGAAGCTTTCGAAAATCTTGCCGATGAAGACAACTGCTATCCAATGGCAGTCTTGTTAGCAGACATCGACCATTTTAAAGCATTTAATGATGAGCATGGACACCTGATAGGGGATAATGTTTTAAAACTGGTTTCAGCGACACTGAAAAAATATATTAAGAGAAGCGATATCCTGGCTAGATTCGGTGGCGAAGAATTTCTGTTGCTGTTGCCACATACGGAAAAAGAAAACGGTGCGGTAGTAGCAGAGTCACTGCGCAAAAGAATCGAAAAACTAACAGTAAAAAAGAAAGGCAGCGACGAATATTTGCGACGCATCACAATCTCGATTGGCGTTTCAGATATTCAACAAGAGCAATCTCTAACCGACGGAATTGATAGAGCAGACAAAGCACTCTATCGTTCGAAAAACAATGGAAGAAATTGCGTTAATATTGTTTAATATTTCTTAGTATTTCTGTTTTAGCTTGAACCTACAAACCTAAATTTGCGTTGCAAACTTTACTCGATACTCCTTCGGGCTTAGCGAAGTCATTTTTTGAAAAACTCGACGAAACGCGCTTAAGTCATCGTAACCGACTTTACCAATGATTTGCTCAAGATTAAGATCTGTTGTTTCTAAATAACGCTTAGCGGCCTCAACTCGTATTTGCTGCAAATAAGTTGCGGGGGTTTCCCCTACGGCTTTTTTAAAGCGCCTGATAAAGTTACGTTTACTCATCGTACTTTGATTCGACATATCATCAAGATGAATATTATTGGCGAGATTTTTTTGGATCCAGTCCTGACATTTTGCAATAACATTATCATTGTGATTAACAACGCTTGGCAAATTCATAAACGGAAGTTGAGATGCGCGATTAATATCAAGCAACATTACTTTTGAAATACCGCTGGCTATTTGCTGACCAGCCAGTTTTTCGATCACCTTCAAGCATAAATCTAAGTATGAGGTCGATGCACCTGCCGTCCAAATTCCATTCTGCTCCACGACTAATTTGTCCATGACTAACTCAACATCAGGATATTTTTTTGCAAATAAAGACTTTAAAAACCAGCTGGTTGTGGCTTGAATACCATCCAGCAAACCGCTGCTCGCCAGCGTAAAAGTAGCAGAGCAATAGCCACCGACCATCCCCCCTTCATGATGAATTCGACGTATATGCTGGTAACAGCTTTGTTGCCCTCTGATATACCTGTTTAACCCATTTGGGTTTCCGTAACTATAAGCTCCAATCAATAAAAACTCACAATCACTCAGTTGACTGAGCTTCTGTTTAGGGTGGAACGCGACGCCATTTTTCAGCGTCACCGGTTCACCAGATTGAGAAACCAATGAAACATCGAACAAGGGTTCGGTTTGATTGTCGCTTATATGTTGCCAAACGGCATTTGCAACATTAAACATATCCATCGGGCCCGTGACACTACTGGCCACAATATCATCACTGACCAATATCGAAATCTTTTTCATAGTACTCACGCTTTTGTTAAATTGTCACTTATAGCACCATTTAAGTCAATAACGCCACTTTTGTCAAGAAATCGTGGGGAGTAACATAGATAACACTTAGTTACTTCTTAATGAACGGAGAAAAAGACGTGACCACTTTCAGCGCAAAAATTATCTGGACCATCGCAACTTTCAAGTTATTTGCCCTACTTTATTTGGGTGCAACCTCTGAAATGAGCTTCTTAAGTTATTTTGTCATTATTCCATTGCTGTTGCTTGAAACACTGGCTCTAGCAGGATTTATCTATGAATTGACAAGTAATTCGAAACAAAATGGAACGGCAGGACGCCTTATTGAATTGTCAGCTCAAGGATCGATTGAAGGTTATAATAATTCGGAAAAAGCGGCATAACAGGGCGTTATATTAGCCAGATATGACTTCGAGTTCTGGGCAGCGATTTAGATACTTATTGTTGTAAAAGAATTTAGTAAATGAGAAAAATTGGATACCAATAAAAAAGGGTGCTATCAAAGCACCCTTTTCCATCAAAAAATCGATTACTTTTTAGTATCCAACTTTTCTTTAATTCGCGCTGACTTACCACTACGCTCACGTAGATAGTAGAGCTTAGCTTGACGAACATCACCACGACGTTTAACAGTAATACTGTCAACAAGTGGGCTGTAAGTCTGGAAAACACGCTCTACACCTTCGCCATAAGAAATTTTTCTTACAGTGAAAGCAGAATTTAGACCACGGTTTTTAACCGCAATAACGACGCCTTCAAATGCCTGTAAACGCTCGCGTTCACCTTCTTTTACCTTCACCTGAACAACGACTGTATCACCTGGTGCAAATTCAGGGATCTCTTTACTCATTTGTTCCTGTTCCAGCTGATCAATTATCTTACTCATTGTTCACTCCTGGGTTTTATAAAATTAAAAATCTCAATTTTTTTGTTCAGACTCAAATTGAGCCTGAAACATACTGAGCAATTTCTCTTCTTGCTCTGTTAACTTTTTTCGAGCTAGTAAATCAGGGCGACGCAGCCACGTTCGACCCAATCTTTGTTGTAACCGCCAAGACTCAATTACTTGGTGATTACCACTCAATAAAACTTGTGGTACTCGATTACCATCATAAACTTCAGGCCTAGTATAGTGCTGGTGATCTAACAAACCATCAGCAAATGAATCCTGCTCTGCAGATTCTTTATGACCTAATACCTCTGGCACCAAACGAGTAACCGAGTCAATAACCGCCATAGCGGCTAACTCACCGCCACTAAGAACAAAATCTCCCAGTGACAACTCTAAATCGACATGCTTATTCAACAGTCTTTCGTCAATACCTTCATATCGACCAGCCAAGAGAATCAAATGCTCTTCCTGGCTTAATTGACTCACCATCTGATGATCAATTTTCTCTCCTTGAGGAGAGAGATAGATAACTTTTCCCGGGCGATTACCGTCTGGCTGACTAGATTGGGCAAACTCAATTGCCTTTTCCAGCGGTTCAACTTTCATCAGCATCCCCGGCCCGCCACCATAAGGTCTATCGTCAACGGTTCGATGGCGATCAGTGGTAAAGTCTCGAGGATTAATCAAATCCACGGCAACTTTGCCCTTTTTTATCGCTCTACCGACAACACCTGATTCGGTTACCGCGGCAAACATTTCAGGAAATAAGCTAATCGCCGAAAACCTGAGTATTGGGTTAGATGTAGTCATCATCCCAATCAACTTCAATTAAGCGACCTTGGAGATCGACTCTTTTAACAACGTCCCCAAATATATAAGGGATCATTGTTTCCTTAATCTTTTTATCTTGCGCTTGCTCAGGCGGTAACTTCACAACCATCACGTCGTTAGCACCAGTTTCAATGAGATGTGAAACCTGCCCTAAGGCTTTTCCATCAACATCAACAACTTTCAATCCTTCAAGATCACGCCAGTAAAAATCATCTTTACCAAGCGTTTTAAGTTGCGACCGTTCAATCCCAATCTCGGTACCAATCATGGCATGTGCTTGATCTCTATCGTTAACTCCTTCAATCTGGGCAACAATAGTCTTACCTTGAGATCTGCCGCTGAGAAGCTTTACAGACTTCCAGTCTTTCCCCTGTTTAATCAACCAAGGGTTATATTTGACGATATTAAGCCGAGGTTCGGTATGTGAAAATACTTTAACCCAGCCTTTAACGCCATAAACCCCAGTTATTTCACCGATAATAACTGGAGATTCAAACATAATAATTTCTGACTGACTAAATTAAGCAGCGCTGCTTTCTTTTACCAGCTTTTTAACACGATCACTCAACTGAGCGCCTTGACCAATCCAATGATCAACACGTTCTTGGTCAACGCGAATGCGTTCTTCTTGACCAGTAGCAACCGGGTTAAAGAAACCAACACGCTCAATAAATCGACCGTCACGTGCACTACGCTTGTCGGTTACAACCATGTGGTAAAATGGACGTTTCTTTGAACCGCCGCGAGCTAAACGTATGGTTACCATGCGTTAAAATTCCTCTAAATTCTTGACCAATTACTGGGAAATCGACCGTCTGAAAAGACTTAAAATCGCCCCAGTTCACAAAGGACGCGCATTTTATCCTTATTCGCCTCATTTGGGAACCCTTTTTACGCTAAAAAGGCCGGTTAAATACGAAAAAGATAATGTAGGGATTGATTTGATTGTTAGAACTAAATAGAGAAGGGATGGATGTTATTCGCCGTAAGGCAAGCAAATGAGCTGGAAAACTCCAGTACCAGGCTCCCGGAAGAAGCCCTCAACACTTAATTGTTATAAAGTTAATACAAGCGGTTTTACCCCGGTATGAATAGCTCCCCCCAATTCCAGCTTGCCTAAATTACCTTTTTCCTGGAATAACTCCACTCCATTTGAATGAAGGAATCATCAGGGTCTAACGACCCATCGGCGGCATTCCACCGCCAGGCATCATGCCTTGAAGGCCTCGCATCATTTTCATCATGCCGCCCTTGCCTTTCATTTTCTTCATCATTTTTTGCATTTGCTTAAATTGCTTTAATAAACGATTAACGGCCTGCACATCAGTACCAGAACCGTTTGCAATGCGCTTTTTGCGGGAACCTTTGATGATATCTGGGAAAGCCCTCTCTTTGCGAGTCATTGAGTTGATAATGGCTTCCATCTGCACAGTGACTTTATCATTCATCTGATCCTTCGCTGCTTGCGGCACATTTCCCATGCCAGGGAGCTTATCCATCATACTCGTTAATCCGCCCATACTCTTCATTTGAACGAGCTGTTCGCGAAAATCCTCAAGATCGAAACCTTGACCCTTAATTACCTTTTTCGCTAGTTTTTGCGCCTTATCCTTATCAACTTTACGCTCAACTTCTTCGATAAGAGATAACATATCACCCATACCAAGAATTCGAGATACTATTCTTTCAGGATGAAAGGGCTCTAATGCATCTAGTTTTTCACCAACCCCAATAAACTTAATCGGTTTGCCGGTTATATGTCGAATCGAGAGTGCAGCACCGCCACGGGCATCACCATCAGCTTTTGTTAATACTACACCTGTCAGGGGTAACGCTTCATCAAACGCTTTTGCAGTATTTGCTGCATCCTGTCCGGTCATACTATCAACAACAAATAGCGTTTCAACTGGATCAACGGCTTTGTGAAGAAGCTTGATTTCATCCATCATTTCTTCATCAACAGCCAATCGACCAGCAGTATCGAGAATTAACACATCTGCAAAGGCTTTTTTAGCTTCGGCGATAGCTGATTTAGCGATCTCAACCGGTTTTTGCTCAACATTACTTGGGAAAAACTGAGCACCTACTTCGCTTGCAACCTTTTCCAGCTGGTCAATCGCAGCAGGGCGGTAAACGTCTGCACTGACCACCATTACCGATTTCTTTTCTCGCTCAATTAAATAGCGGGCTAGCTTAGCCGTCGATGTAGTTTTACCGGCCCCTTGCAGACCAGCCATCAAAACGACTGCCGGAGGCTTTGCCTTTAACTCCAGCGTTTCATTCGCCGCTCCCATCGCGGTGATCATTTCGTCGTTAACAATTTTGATAAAAGCCTGGCCTGGAGTGAGGCTGGCCTTAACTTCACGTCCAAGCGCTCGGTACTTAATCTTAGTAATAAAATCTTTCACAACTGGAAGCGCAACATCGGCTTCCAACAAAGCCATTCGCACTTCTCGCAAGGTGGCTTTTATGTTGTCTTCAGTAATCCGGCCTTTCCCGCTGACTTTCTTGAGAACTCGATTAAGGCGATCGCTTAAATTGTCAAACATTTAAATTTCCTGAAACCTGTTGGGCAAATCATTTCTATCAATGGCGGCTATTATAGCCAGTTTCTTATTCCTCACAACAGTAATACTAATATTGAGCGTTAACAACCGGCGATATGTCAAATATTTTAGAAAATAAGGTCGTATAGCTCCATATTCGCTTTGAGTATATTCACTTCTCTTCCCAGGGAAATTTTATCTTCATTAAAGGTTTACAGTTTTTAATTGCTAACAGATAATAAAGCCAAGCTTATCAAGGGACTAACAAATTGAGTTTAGTAATTTTAGAGTCAATTGCCGTTATATTATACGTCGGGCTCTTCATCTATTCATGGCAAAAACTTTCCAAAGGGCAAAAATTAAACCCGTATATCAATATTGCGGTTTTGTTTTCCATAGCCTGTCACGGGTATGTTGCGTATTTGCACATTGATGGTGGCGAAGGCCAAAACCTGGGCTTATTTAACATTTTCTGTATGACTACCTGGTTAGCAATGTGCATGGTTGGTTGGAACTTGATAAAACACCAGGCGCAATCCTTATTAGTGGTCACCTTACCTATCGCTGCAATTAGTATCGTTGAAGTTTCCTTATTTGCAGGCTCCTCGCCAATAGCGTTAGGGGGAAAAGCCATTAATCTTCTTCATATTTTCAGCGGCGTCGCGGCAATGAGCATATTATTGCTGGCCGCCCTTCAATCCCTACTGGTGCTTTATCTTGATAGAGGATTACGGATGCACCCGGCTAACATTCATCCATGGTTAGGCCCGCTTCAGGGGATGGAGCGCTATCTCATTCAATTACTAACTATCGGCTTTATTTTGATGTCGATTTCACTAGCATTAGTTGCACTTATTCCGGGAGATTTAACCTCAGGTCAAACATTACACAAAGTTTTATTAACTATCGCTTCCTGGATAATATTAGCGATATTGATGTTTGGACGATATATAAAAGGCTGGCGTGGTGTTTTTGCCGCCAAATGGAGCCTACTAGGTGTATTCTTGCTGCTTTTAGGTTATTTTGGTAGTAAGCTAGTGCTTGAATTCATTCTTAGTCAACCCGTTTGACATTTTAAAACCATCGTTATCAAAAAAGAGTCTTTACCTCATTGGAAAATATCTCAACGACGACCCTCTCGCTGATTCTTGTCGCACTCATTGTACTCTCTGGATTCTTTTCGAGTTCAGAAACAGGTATGATGTCGCTGAATCGATATCGCCTTAAAAACCTGGCTAAAAAAGGAAACAAAGGCGCATTACTTACTCAAAAATTACTCGCCAGACCAGATCGTCTTATCGGCCTGATCCTTATTGGGAATAACTTCGTTAATATCCTTGCGGCATCAATCGCGACAGTGATTTGTGTCAGAATTTGGGGAGATTTAGGCATTGCGATAGCAACACTCGGGCTAACAATCGTTATCCTGATATTCGCAGAGGTGACGCCTAAAACCCTAGCAGCGCTGCATCCAGAAAAAATAGCCTACCCTGCGTCATTTATCCTTACACCTCTATACAAGGTCTGTTTTATATTCGTTTGGGGGTTAAATGCAGTAACCAATGGGCTTCTAAAGCTCGTCGGTGTCAATGTCGAGCACGGGCAAAATGACAACCTCAATTCGGACGAACTAAAAATAATTGTCAGTGATGCCGGGGCACTGATCCCCAAGCGGCACCAAAATATGCTTTTGAGTGTTTTAGATTTAGAAAAAGTCACCGTCGAAGATATTATGATTCCCAGAAACGAGGTAACTGGCGTAGACCTGGAATTACCAATTGATGAAGTAATCAGCCAAATGAGAAACGCCGTCCACACCCGGTTACCCGTTTATCGCGACGAAATTGATAACGTCGAAGGCTTTCTTCACTCGCGTCAAATCATTAAGCTGCTTGCATATGATGATGAAGATCTGACAAAAGAATTGATACTGGAAGCAATTACACCAGTCTATTTCATTCCCGAAGGGACACCGCTTAACACCCAGTTGTTAAATTTCCAACGCAAAAAACTGAGAATCGGCCTGGTTGTTGATGAATATGGCGACATTTTAGGCTTGGCGACGCTGGAAGATATTCTGGAAGAGATTGTCGGAGAGTTCACCACTGATTTTGCAGATACCAGCAAAGACATTCAAAAAGAAAAAGATGGCAGTATTATTATCGACGGCAGCGCTACCATTCGAGATATTAATCGCTCACTAGATTGGACACTACCAACCGATGGACCTAAGACCCTTAACGGATTAATTCTCGAATATATCGAGGCTATTCCCCAGGCTGGAACCGGTATGAGGCTATCTGGCTATCCAATGGAAATCTTGCAAGTCAAATCCAATATGATCAAAAGTGTCAGAGTCTGGCCAGAGTTACATGCCGACCAGACCCTCGACATCGCTTAATAAAAGCCCGTTGATTCTAATAGATCGGCCGTCTAGAAGGATTTTCTTCTAAATAGCGATTTATTCTTGATTAATTAGTTCTCAAAGGTCTATTTTAGTGGTATCTTTCTCTCTAATTGAGATGTAGTTCACAAAAAATATTTTTCAGCTCTGTCAAGGAGGAGAAGTAATGGCTGACAGATTGACGGCTTTTACATTTCGCAACGGCGAAAAAACCACGAGAGAATTTGCTCGCAGCGGCAGATTTTATCATTCCGATGGAAACTGGTTTTTTAAAACTCGAGAAGGCATTAACTATGGACCTTATTCGAGTAGAACCGAGTGCAAATACGCTTATGTTGAGTTTCTGGAAGTTGTTTCCAATAAAAATGAGCTCAGCAGCTTACCTGTCGACTTTGGAGATACTGGCTCTAATTGGAAAGTACCGAAAATAAGCTTTAACTAAGCGAAACTAGTTTTAATCCACTAATTCCATAAAAAAAGCGTGACTTAAAGTCACGCTTTTTTTATTTCTGATTTGAAATTCAGCTCTCTAGAATGAATTCGCGATTAGTAATACAAAGACAAGAATAAGCGAACAACATTGGCATTAAAGCTATAAAATGGCTCAGTACCAGGTTCCGCAGAAACTCGAATATCTCTAAAATTATCATAATCAAACTGGATATGATCGACATATAGATTGAAACTGAACTTATCGAAATTTTCCCAACTCTTTAACGGTTGCTCGTAAGTCACTCCTACACCAATGCTGTTGGTGGTAAAGGCGCTCATTTCTTTATCCCTGGCACGAAAGTTCTGTGCGTCGATTCTTGGGAAAAGGTCACTATAAAAATCTGCTTGATCTTGTTTGTAACTTCGCAATTTAAATTCCAAAGTCCATTCGTCACCTATCGGGTGGGTATAACCGACTTCAGCAGTATTAGCTCCTATTCCCCAGGTATCTGAAAATTGTTTCAACTCTAACTTCAATGCTGCCCGATAAGGTAAATAGTACAATCCACGGATCGCAAACGAATCACTGGTACGAGTGTCTGGATATAATTCATCCTGAAAACTATAACCGGTAGCAACAGACGGGTCGAGGTAACGAACTGATCGATAAGGGTTATTTAGCAATCCCTCATCAGTAATTGTTTCCCAGGATACGTTAATAAGGCTATTTTTTGTCAATATTTGCGATACACCCAAGCGAAAGTGCCGCCTGTCAGTGTCACGAGAAAACTCAGGTTCATCACGTTTTCCGACGGTATCCCAACCTTGTGAGTAACCGATATTGAGCGTTGTCAAATCGCCGAAAAAATCTTGAGAAACATTAAAGTGGGCAGATCTGGCAGAGAAATCATTTTCATCACTTTCCGTGTAATTGAAACTCATGACAGTTTTATCGCGTAAGTAATCAATACCAACGCTCTTTTCTTTTCGCTCTTCGGTATAAGCACTCGCGGTGGTTACCACGTCAATAGAGGCGCTGCTGACATTATCAACATAGTAGTTGGCCGAAATCGACACTGTATCCTTAATCGACTTTCTAACTAAAAATGAAGGTCCCTGAATATCGACACCGCCACCTTCAAAATAGTGGTATAACGCATCAGCCCTGTCTACAGGAAGAACTGCCGCCAATAAACTATTGCAACTTAAATTTAAGCCGAAAAATAAGCTAACAAGAACAACTTTATAAGATAGACAATGCTTGTTAATTTTTTTTATCACTCTCATTGAATTAATTTCACTTGATGATTTTCGGGCTAGTTACAGCCACAGCCTCCACCGGCACTTCCTTCTGCTCCACGAGCCGCTTCACGGGCCTGGTGGACATGATGCAGATAATTATCTGAAACGGGATTTCGTCCGAAAGCCATGATTGGATCGGCCAGATTTTGCCTTTCGTAAGGCTTAACCCAAGGTTCTAAAGAAGAGCAACCTGAAATTACCAAGGTGGTAACTAACAGGATTGCACGAAACCAATCGGCTTTCAATTTGACTACAGTGTTTTCATATTTCACAACAAATCTCTCATGCACAATCCCATTTCAATCTTTGTCTTATGACAGAATTTACTCTCTCATTAACTCTTTGATTTTATTTTTATATTTTTCTTCGTCGCCGGTTTTATATCCAGCATGAACGTACCTGACATTGCCATCTCGATCAATAATCGCAGTGCTAGGCATCGCAGAAACACTATACTGTTCGCTTACTTTGCTCTTTGGGTCAAGTAATATCGGGAACTTGACTGGCGTTCCTCTTAAATAATCAATCGCTTTTTCCGACTTTAAATCGACGTTAACGCCCAGCACGGCAAACCCGAGCGGTTCGTATTTTTTATGGATTTCATCGAGAATGGGCATTTCCTGACGGCAAGGCCCACACCAGGAAGCCCAAAAGTTCAACAATACCACCTGGCCACGAAAGTCAGACAAACGCAAATTTTCGCCGGTTAAACTTTTCAATGTGAAATCTGGTGCCGCGACTTTGTCCGCTGCTGACAAGGTTGAGCAGGCGACTAACATCAAACCCGTTAAAAATGCCTTAAAACCAAATACTGTTCGCTTTTTCATGTTACTTTCCAATTCCTCTAATAGAGCCAATCATCAAATTATAGCCGGGTGCTAGAAAAATATTGTGAAACCAGTTGAGATTTCTAAATCATTTGCCGTCTTTTTGCTTCCCAACAACTCAATGTCATAAAAGTGATCTTTGAGCATGACGTGCATTGAGAACCAATCATTAAACAAGACCTGATAGCCGCCACCAAGCATAACCGTCGAACGAGTATCTCCTGCAAAATCAGTACTTCCCAATCCTGTCAAAATATAAAATGAGCTGGTAAACGCCAAGTCTCTTCCCATAAAACCTTCGCCTGGCAAAATATTAAATCCAAGGGCAACGCTATAATGGGAATATTCTCTTTGTTCATCGGTAAGCAGTACCACGTCACCGCTTAACCGCTCAAAACTGGTTTCGCCGGCCTTAGACTCGCCATAATTCAACGATAGAAAAAAGTCTTCGGTGACATGATAGGCCGCCATAAAACTGGTAATTTCATTAGAGCCGAAATCCTCAATACTAATGACACCGTACTGCAAACCAATTTCCCAATTTTCAGTATCTATCGCATCACGATCAACTTCACGTCGCTCTACCTGCGGATCGAACACTTTCACATTCGAAATACTTTGCTCTTCCTCCGGCTCAGAATCAGCCTCTTGGGCCAACACCAGAGAAGAGTTAATTGTAAGGGCTCCGACTAATAGAGCCCCTAGAAAAATACGCTGAATCCTAATTTCCATTCTTCTACTTCGTCGTTATCGTTTCTACTGGTTAAAATTGTATGCGAGTTGTACTCTGCGCGAATGAAAAACTGTCGAGAAACATATATCTTCGCGCCGATACCGGCATGAACCATTTCATCTTCTCTGTCTTCAGGCAACACCAATGTCGCATTCGGTTTTACTTTAATAATACCTGTGCCAAGCTTAACGTAGGGTGAAACTCGCCACTCAGGGAAAGGTTGGTGCAAAATATTTAAATTTAAAAATTGTATATCTGATACATTACCAAGCGCTTGAGAATAAGCAATTTCTGTCGCGATATTTTCGGTCCAGTTCCAACCTGCATGCAAGGTCATCACTGTCGCTCCACCAAAATCACCTGCTAATACCCCAGTTTCATATCTCCGTGCGATAAATCCTTCTTGATCTGGTTTATCAATTTCGTAATTTTCACCATCGTCAGCCAAAGTCTTTTCTAATTCATCTTCGTGAACCCAGCCTAGCCTTCCTCTTGGAGACTTCACTTTGTACCATTCAGTTTTTTTCTTTATCAATAAGATTTTTTCGCCTTTCTCGACGATATGAAAAACCGGATAGCCTCTGCCCGGCCCAGTATGAAACTCAACAAAAGGATCGACGATTTCGACAGACTGATATTCTTCGTCTTCACTTTCGGCACCATCGTTACTTTTCGCAACGAGCGTGCCACAGCTAATCATCAGAAAAAATATCAAAACGAGTTTGATATCTGATTTAAGTTTATTCAATTTATTTTTGGTCCCTAAATACAGTTGCTCTATTGAATACCAAATTACTGGGGTACGTCAAAGGGATTATTATAGTATTGACCACCAATATCCAGCCATTCCGCGATTAATTTAAGTTCTGCCGGACTTAACCAGCCCTGATGAGAACCTCCAGCATCAAATAGTTGGAAGAAACGTGTATTTGTCACCGCAGAGTTAACATTGAGCGCAGCAGTAACCCCAACGGTATTCATCACGGGAATCGGGTCGCCATTTGCGTCCAGGATGAGATTTCCATCTTCGTCAACTTCAAAAATAGGATTGCCATTTGCATCAGTCGCCGGTACTAACTGATCAATTAAAGCCCCATTCACCAGTTCCTGAGCATTATCGGCAAACATCAATTCACGATAGGAAGTAACATGATCGGGTTCATCAACCGAGGGAGTTCCCACAAGTTCCAGCTGCGCAATTGGTACCTGGATCTGGTCCATTGCGTCGGTTTGACTATGACAGCTGACACAAGTGTTATCTTGAACTAAATTTCCCATGCCATCTAATACCTGACGTGGCAAATCCCAGATCGGTTGAATAGTATCAACATAATTAATTGTAATTCGACAACGTCCGTTCCAACTCGTAACACAGCCTATTGTTGTTGGCGCAGGCGTAGTCAGATCTGCATAAGAATAGGTAAATGAAACATCTGGCGTTCTTACGGCCGGGTCAGTCCAGACATCATCAAAATTGATATTAACGGATAAATCCTGAAAACCATTTATACGGTTGTAAACCTGCGCCATAGTCTCCCCTTCATCGGCAAACAGGGTAGCAACGGTATTTGGAAATGGAGAACCTGTTGTAGGCGCGCCGGCGTTAGCAGAAGCAGCCTGAGCCTCAAGTCGACCGTGCGGTAACACACCGACATCAGTGTGGCAGCCATTACATTGTTTAACTTCTCCCGCTTTCACACTCATCCAGTTTTGATGCCTGCCACCGATTCGGCGGCCGTTAACATCTAAAACACTGATCGCGAAAGCGATATCTGCAGGTACTTTAAACATAGTGGAACCATCAGGTTCTACCGGCGCATATCCAATAATATCTTTCATCAACTGCGCCTGACTTCGACCGAAGGCCGTGTTATCGAGGTCGACTAAATCTTCATCAGGCATCGAAACCGCTTTTACGATTCGAATAAACCGAGCAGGTCTGTCCGCAGCGTCAGCCTGGGCTGGATCGGCCATCGCAGAAATACCGAGTGGGCTGAGATCAAGACCGTCAAAATCGTAAACACTGCGAATGTGAACCACCCCAACATTTTCAGCAACCAGATCCGTATCAGCAGTGAGTGCTGTATCAACGAATACTGCAGGTAGTTCTCTCGGCCCCATCGCAACCACTTCATTGATCACCTGCCCTTCTACTGCGGTGACAATCGGCAACTGAGTTCCATCGGCAGGATTATAAATCCACACGCCGTAAAGCGGTTGCGCTTCGACAACACCGCCTTGGGCTATGGCTTCATCTGTGCAGGGAACAATAATAGGATTATTATCAGCGTCTACTGAATCGAGTCGGCAAGGAGTCCAACTCACTAACAGTCTCTGGCTACCATCGTATAACGGAAATACGGTCGAGAATCTTCCGCCACTAGAAGGCTCATCATCTGTGCGTACTTCAAACGGCGTTGCGCTCACCTGACCAGGGCCGGCTGCTCCTGCTGCCTGAGCTGTCGTCTGGTTAATATCAATAAAGTTTTCCCAGTCAATATAGGCTAGCTCTCCACCTAGTCGGCGGCTGGTATTGGGTTTCAAATGCACTAATATGCGGCCATCTTCCACCTGTCTTGCCGACGAGAATTCAACAGCACCACCGTCGGTACCAGTGTTATGGCTTTCCATTCCGTATAAAATTTCTAAACCGGTCCCATCTGGGTTGACTTGATATAAATTAATCACGTCTCGACCATAATTATCCCAGCGACTAAATACAATTTTTCCGTTGGTCAAAACAGTTGGATCGGTATCATGGCTTTGATTAAAAGTAATCTGTTTTATTTCACTACCATCATCATTCATGACATGAAGCGATAACGCCTCAACATTTCGATCTTCATCTAGCGCGGCAAATTGAGGCTTGCCCTCATCCAATAAAACTGCCTTCGCCAATCTTTGTCTGGTGGATGCGAAAACAATTTTCCCATCTGGTAAAAAATGAGGTGCGACATCATCACCTGCCTCGGCAGTAATATCTGATGCAATAATTCTTCTTAGTACCTGGGTCGTACGATCATATTCCCAAATATTCCATTTGGGTTGTTCATCTTCATCAGCACCTTCAATTTCTGGAGCTCTCATCGCGAATACAAGCTTATTCCCATCGTGAGAAACGTCGACATCTCTAACATCGTATAAAGCGCCTTCTTCAAATGCCTGAGCGGTGATATTAGTTTCTGCCGCACTTGGAGTGGCCCGGTCTCTTATAAATAATGCTGCGCCAGCATTAAATGCGATTGGTTCTCTTAAGTTTTCTTCTACAGGCGTTTCGTTATTGTTGTCATCGACTTCCACTGGCAGAGGACGTTTAATATAGGCAATTGGAAAATCAATGACGACTGGGTCAGGTTCTTGTCCTGTTTGTTGCACACTAGAGCCGCCGCCAGTACAACCGGCAAGCATTGCCATTGTTAAAATCGCCGATATACTAAAATAAGATTTTTTCATTAATGATCTCGTCGCTAAACACAGCATATTTGTTGATTAGACCTGGTTGATTAGACTAGCAAAAATTCATACGGCTCTCATTGTTATCAGCAAAGATTTTCGCACCGACAACAGCAAACAGTATGAAAGGGCTATTTCTCCCATTGAACGGTATTATCCACTATTTGCGATTTGATTTCTGTGCGAAGATTCACGGAAAAATGAAGTTGAATTGGCTAAACTATCTCGTAATGATAAAGGGGTCAATTAAGTAAAATAACGACAATATTGCCTCTTTTCCGTTCCAAACACCTACCGGTGTTCCATAGAAAGGCACTCGTTATGACTATAGGTAACTTTACCCCCCAAAGAAGTAAGCTCACCTGTTTTATCGTCGGCATGATAACGGTTTTTTCGCTTTCTGCTAGTGCAGGCCCTCGCGAACAAGCAAAACGAATCCACGACAGGATCGCAGGCATACCACCAACAGAAGCTGTTTTAACTAGTATGCAAGCAGATATTCAATCAGGAGATGCTGTCGCGGCAGCTTACAAGGCAATGGATAATGATGCCTTTTATAGTGTTACACTCAAAAACTGGGTAACTCCCTGGACCAATGAGCCTGAAACAGTCTTTGCACCACTAAATGATTATACCGCGACTGTTATTGGCATGATTAGAGATGATGTAGATATTAGACAAATGTTGTTTGGTGACATTATCTACACTGGTCAATCTGCAGGTCTTCCTGCTTATTCAGCCACGAATAATGACCACTATGAACAAATGGAGTCACAAGCCCTGCCGCTTGGCACTGTGTTACAACAGGCTACGCAATCAAGCGTTACCGGTATTGAAGCGCAAGCCACCGCCGGCGTATTAACAACGCGAGCGGCGGCGAAAGCATTTTTAATTGATGGAACCAATCGCGCAATATTTCGATTTACCTTAATCAACCATTTTTGTGGTGATCTAGAACCTCTGAAAGATATCGAACGTGCAGCAGACCGAATCAGGCAAGATGTATCACGTAGCCCCGGTGGCGACAGCAGAATCTTTATGAACTCTTGCTACGGCTGCCATTCAGGAATGGATCCGATGATTCAATCCTTTGCTTATTATGATTATGTTTATGACGTCGACTCAGACCCGGATGGCGAAAGCGGCCGATTAGTCTACAACGGCGAAGGCCAACTCGATGCGGAAACAGGTACTCGCGTTGTTTCCAAGTACCACAACAATAAATTTAACTTCCCTCCCGGATATGTCACTGAAGATGACAGTTGGGTTAACTATTGGCGTAAAGGTCCAAATCAGCTGATTGGTTGGGATCCAGCATTGCCCGGTAGCGGAAATGGTGCAAAATCAATGGGACAAGAACTGGCCCACAGCGAAAAGTTTGCCAGATGTCAGGTTGAAAAAGTATTCGAAAATGTTTGCTTAAGACCACCGGGAAATAGCGCCGATAGAACTCAGGTCGATACCATGATTGCTTCACTAAAAGCGAATGGCTATCAATTAAAGCGAACTTTCGCAGAATCAGCCGTTTATTGTATGGGAGAATAAATGATGAATTTAAAGCAAACCTTATTCTCTCAAAAACGACAGCCGACTCAACTGATGTCCGCACTGTCAATTGTTGAAAAATTTAAGAGTAGCCAGAAAATGCTCAGACTTTCGTTTGGCGCAGCACTCATTTCAGTTTTAGCGGCATGTTCAGGCGGCGGCGCAGATGTTGAAGAGAACCCAGTAGTCGCACCGCCTCCCAGCTCAAACTATAGCGGACCACCACCTCAAACAGACGATGTACAAGCTTTTAAACTCAATGTTTGGGATAACTTGTCTCCTTCAAATCGCTGTGGCGAATGTCATGGAAACGGCCAGGCCCCGGAATTTGTTAATTTATCTGATATTAATATCGCCTACGCTGAAGCGAATAAAATAGTTGATTTAGAACGACCATCAGAGTCCCGAATGGTATCCAAAGTGGCCGGCGGGCATAACTGTTGGTTAACTAGTGATGCGGCCTGTGCCGATACCATTACCAGCTATATCACAGCCTGGGCTGGCGACGCTGCAGGCGGCGGAACCACCATTGAACTGGTAGCTCCGACTATTCGAGATCCAGGTGATAGCCGTTCGTTTCCAGAATCTTCAGCGCTTTTTGGAACCACAGTTTATCCATTGTTGAGCCAGTACTGCGCAGGTTGTCACAACGAAAACTCTGCTAATCCTATTTCACCGTTTTTCGCAAACGATGATATCGACTCTGCTTACGCCGCGGCGAAAGCTCGAATCAATTTGGATACACCTGAAAACTCACGTTTTGTTATTCGACTGCGTAATGAATTCCATAACTGCTGGAGTGACTGCGGCGCTAACTCAACTGAGATGGAAGACGCAATTCGTTCATTTGCAAATCAAATCCCGCTCACTCAAGTTGATCCTAACTTGTTGGCCAGTAAATCTTTATTCTTGACCGATGGGATTGTTGCTAGCGGCGGTGGACGTCACGACACCAATGTTATTGCCCTCTGGAATTTCAAAACGGGTCAAGGTGATACGGCTTTTGACACCAGTGGTATAGAACCAGCGATCAATCTCACCCTAAGTGGTAGCTACAACTGGGTCGGTGGCTGGGGTATCCAGATTATCGACGGTAAAGCGCAAGGCTCGACCAGCAATAGTAAAAAACTACATGATTTGATTACAGCAACCGGTGAATACTCAATTGAAGCCTGGGTTGCCCCTGGTAATGTCACCCAAGAAGGTCCAGCAGGTATCGTTAGTTACTCGGCAGGAACGACAGCGAGAAACTTTACCCTTGGTCAAACGCTGTATAACTATGAATTCCTTAATCGCTCAAGCGAAACAGACGCAAATGGGGAAGCTTCATTAGCAACACCAGATGCTGACGAAATTGTACAAACGGCATTACAGCATGTTGTTGCCACTTTCTCTCCTACTGAAGGTAGAAAACTTTTTGTTAACGGAGAATTGGTCGCTCAGGAGCAAGTAGAAACCGGTGGCACGCTCAATGACTGGGATGACACTTTCGCGGTGGTCATGGGTAATGAAGTATCAAGTGACCGACTGTGGCAAGGAACTCTACGAATGGTTGCTATCCATAATAGAACACTGACGCCAGAACAGATTGTGCAAAATTTTGATGTAGGTGTCGGTGAGAAGTTCTTCATGTTGTTCAGTATCTCTCATCTGATCAATTTGGAAGAGTCCTATGTTGTGTATGAAGTTAGCCAATGGGATAGCTATGGATACTTGTTCGACAAACCATTCTTTATCAACCTTAACGACCAGAATATTCCTGACAACATTGATATTGAAAAAATTCGTGTTGCGGTTAACGGTAAAGAAGTTAAAAACGGCCAAGCTTATAAGAATCTGAATGTTAATCTGAATACGACGGATTACAGCACAGAAACCGGACAAACTATGTCTCGACTGGGCACGGTAATAGCATTGGAAAAAGGTCCTACAGCCGACGAGTTCTTCCTGACTTTCGAAAAAATCGGAACAGCGGAAAACGCGTTTGTTGAACCTCCGGCTCCAACGCCTGCAACACCGACAGATTTACCAGAAAGACCTGAAATTGGCATAAGAGACTTCTTTGAAATTCACGCTTCAATGTCAAAAGCGACGGGGATCAGTATGGCTCAAACAGATGTTGCACAAACCTATGAGCGTGTTAAGCAACAACTTCCAACGCTGACTGATATTGACTTCTTTACTTCAGCGCAACAGATGGGGGTTACTCAGCTAGCAATCGAATACTGTAATGCACTGGTTGAAGACAATACCGCAAGAGCAGCTTATTTTAGCGGCTTTAATTTTAGCTCGGCAGCCAATGTAGCGTTTGACTCTCAGGCAAAACGCGATCTGATTTACGACCCATTGATTACCAATATTATGGGCAGTAATCTGTCGACACAGCCTGCAGTTGTCGATGTTAAAACAGAGTTAGGTAGCCTGACTGATACTTTAACTTCCTGTGGAGCAGGTTGTTCAGCGGACCGAACGGAAATCGTAGTAAAAGCAGTATGCGCAACCGCCTTAGGCAGCGCAGCAATGTTAGTTCAATAACGGGAGCATGAACATGAAGAAATTGACTAAAGAGCAACTATTAAATGCGCCCTTATTGCACAATTCGCATAAACGACCAACCACTCGTAGAGACTTTATCTCTCAAGGTTTTATGGCTGGTACTGCGAGCGTAATGGGACCTTCAATTCTGGGTCTGTTCGCCAATCCGCAAAAGGCTCACGCGACCTTGTCTCCAGATATTGAAGCACTTAAAAGTGCCTGTGGAATTGCGGTACAGGGCGCGGGTAAAATCCCTTTTATCTGTTTTGACCTGGCCGGCGGCGCGAATGTTGCCGGCTCAAATGTGCTGATTGGCGGTCGTGGCGGCCAGCTGGACTTTATATCTTCAGCGGGTTACAGCAGACAAGGATTACCGGGAGATATGATTCCTTCGGTGATGAATCCCCAAACTGGATTATCTGACTTTATTAATTCTGATTATGGTTTGTCATTTCATACCGATAGTGCTTTTTTACGTGGAATTCAGGACAAAACCACAGCAACAACTGCTGCAAATACAAACGGTGCTGTAATACCGGCACGTTCTGACAATGACACTGGAAACAACCCACACAATCCAATGTATGGGATCAACAGAGCAGGTGCGGATGGCTCGCTACTCACTTTAATTGGATCGAGAAACAGTGATTCCGGCGGTAACTCCATGTCACCAAATAACATGATTGATCTGTCTGTTCGACCGACCAAAGTTGATCGACCGAGCGACGTAACAGGCCTGGTTGATGTTGGC
Organism: Aliikangiella coralliicola; assembly: GCF_007004725.1. Classification (GTDB taxonomy): domain Bacteria; phylum Pseudomonadota; class Gammaproteobacteria; order Enterobacterales; family Kangiellaceae; genus Aliikangiella; species Aliikangiella coralliicola. Next base: position 339,426 of record NZ_ML660166.1, read on the forward strand.
GACTTAGTCGGACTACTTAGCCAGGATGATGCTGTTTCGGTCATGGAGTCGATATACCGAATTTCAGACAATAAAATGGACCAGGTAAATACCAATGTCAGTTCCGACGCGGTAATCAAAGAAATGGTTCGCTGCGGTTATGTTAAAAGTGCTGACCTGGCTGACAGATTTGGTGACCCATCGACTCTCGACCCAGCGTTAGACCCTGATATTGTCGGCCCGACGGGTATCTTTACACAAGCTGAATTTGACTCAGATAGCGAATTTAGAAAAACTGCCTCTGTCATGAAAATGGTTATTAACGGCTTTTCAGGTGCAGGAACAATCACCATGGGTGGTTATGATTATCACGGTCAAGGCCGTTCAACCGGCGAAGTGCGAGATTTCCGCGCTGGTCGTTGTATGGGAGCTTGCCTGGAGTACGCAGCGAAGGTCGGCGTTCCATTGATGATGTACGTTTTTAGTGATGGCTCAGTCAGCGCCAACGGCGTTGTTGATGACTCTGTAGAAGGTCGTGGCAAGTTTATGTGGCAGAGTGATAACTCCTCTACTGCTGGCTCATTCTTTATGGTTTATAACCCTGACGGACGTGCAAACTTGATTGGTGCGACACCAGAAGAACAAGCCATACATCAGCAAATTGGTTACATGCGCTCTGACGGTTCGACTGAGACGGCATCTTCCCCGGCGGCTAACAACCCTAACTTGCTGGTAGAAACAATTATTCTCAACTACATGGCACTACATGGTGAGCAGAATAATTTCGCTAACCTGTTCCCTAATCATGGTCTTGGTAATTCCGCATTAATTGACAGCATGACGGCTTTCGAGCCGATTGTTAACGGAACCATTGGAAGTTAACTTTTCAGGCGGTTAATATGGAGTCATTGAACCGCCGACCAAAAGATTAATACTCAGGAATGGACTACACAGAAACTATCGATAAGGCTTTGAGCTGGTTAAGAGAACTTGAACTGGACAAAGCCTTAACGCTTTTCTATCAATTGTTAGAAGAACACCCTAAAGACCTCGAACTAATTCAGAGAATTTATCCGCTAGAGATCAAGCGCCCAAACTCCTCTGGCTATCAAAAAATCTGCCAGCATATTTTTTCCATTCAATCTAATAAACCAGAATTACAATCATTAATTGTTAATACCTATTGCGATTACTCGAAACTCAGACAAGAGCCGCCGCCATTAAATAAAACTCAGTTGTTTAACTTATTTATACAATTAGGCAACTCGCACTTACTCGATGAAACTGAACGCTTAAGGGATAGAATTAAAAAGGAGTTTGCCGATGACAAAATTACGCCTGAAATACTTCAATTAGGCTGCGAACAACTTATCCGTCAAAATAAATTAATTCAGGTGAGAGACGAGCTCAAATATATAATCGCTTATTATGCAGAAACAGAGTCCGGCCGTTGGGCGCTGAATATGCGCAAACAAATCGAAGCTCAAATCATTCGTTAGTTTTATCAGATTGCCGGTATTGATAAAGTTTTAGTATCGGAAAAACTGGTACTGGTAAACTTCAGACATTAATTAAAGTGCGTTATCAGAAACTAAGTTTGATCTAGAAACCGTTGGTAATTTTCCGCTTGCTCCGACCAATCCTGGTCCAGACTTCGACGCATAATAATGCTCAACTTTTCGCGAGCCTCATCGGCCCGGTTGGCAAACTCTGCCAAAAGCTGTGAATGCACCAAGTATAAGCTCTCCCAGTTTTCAGGCATTTTATTGTTTTCAAGAAATGCGTCAATTAAACTTAGCGCTATTTTAAATTGACTTTTATTTTTCATTTCCCCACAGATTGCTGCAACAACTTTAGCTTTCTCAGGTATAAACTGGATAGATTTTGATTGTAGCTTTTGGTAAAAGTCAGCGGCGTGTTTTTGCTTACCCGCTTGAACTAACTGGGTAAAATAGCTTTGCGCTATTTTATCAAGAAATTGCGGTTTTTCTTGAATGGCATAAAGCAAAATCAGTTTTTCATTCGCCTTATAGTCCAGAGAATGATTATTAATTCTGTCTAACAATATCTTTTGCGCATCTTCAAAGCGTCCTTCTTGCACAAAAATGTTGACCTCCGACATATCATCCGGTTTCAAGTCTGGCGTTATGTCGTGAAGTACCTGACGATTAATAGAAAAACTTAACTCCTGATGATATTGAAACACAAGATAACCCGCCATCACAAAAACAGTCACCGTCAAATATAAAATCAGCGAATTCACCAACATCGATGCTAAAAAAGACGGGGACGTCAAAGCAATTTGATATGACTCAATAGAAAGTCCAACAACGCCAAAGATTATTCCGTAAAGTAAAAAATAGGCACCACCGAAAAGTTTAATAATATAAATTACTTTCGCCGGGTTAAACATTTCCAGCATCGATTTTTCCATCATCAAAATAATAAATGAAGCAGGTGTTCCCAGTATTAAAAAAGCGCCGAGTAAAATCCCAAAAACAGGGCTAAACGCATACAACTTTGCGACCACAAGCACACATAAAACATAGGCCACCAGCAATTTTAAAAATAACGCGTCGCTTTTCAAATTAAAAATCTGGGTCACTTTCGCCCTCACCGACTCGCCACTTGCAACCTGCTCCATAGATTTAAGCAAAAACTCAATCAGCGGCATGGTAAAAAGCAAAAATAAAATCGCACCAACTTTTCCGGTCGGTAATAATGAAAAAATAAAAGCGAAAATAATGATAAAAAGTAACGGGGCCGTCGTTAGCGGAATACTTAAAATAGCAGCAAGATTTTGCCAGAAGGGCTTAATGGTATTGGCGATACTTAATGAGCGAAGGCTGCGCCGGCATAAAACACACTTAGGGAAATAGTTTTCTTCATCTTTTGGCGTACAGGTATTACAAAAAGCAGTATCACAATTGGCACAAAACCAACTTGCTTTCTGTTTAGGATGGTACTTACAATAATCGGTCATCTAGTCTCTGGTTGCCCTATTCCCATTAATTGGCAAAAAAATCGACAAAGCTCTATCAGCTCCAGATCAACTTATCGCCACAGGTTTCTTGCATTTTTTTTAAATAAGCTTCATGTGCTTCCAGTTCACTTGATGTCGCCGACAAAACCTTAAACTGCTGTCTATTTTCAGGCAGTCGACGAATTCCGTCTTCGTCTCTATTCGCACTCAAATAATCTTGTTTTTGTGTAAGCGTTAAATCAGTTTGTCCCCCTGTCATTGAGAGGTAAACTTCGGCTAGAATCTCAGAGTCAAGTAGTGCGCCATGAAGATCTCGATGAGAATTATCAATAAAGTATCTTTTACATAGCGCGTCGAGGCTGTTCTTCTGCCCGGGATGCATCTGCCTGGCAAGCACTAACGTATCCAGAACAGTACAATAATCTTCTAATTGACCAAGCGGTGACGTTAAAAGTTTTAATTCATGGTTTAAGAATCCAACGTCAAACGGTGCGTTGTGAATTACCAATTCAGAATCTTTTACGTAGTTAATAAAGTCTTGAGCTATGTCCTCAAAAAATGGCTTATCTGCCAAAAATTCATTGGTAATTCCGTGGACTTCCATCGCACCATCATCAACTTCCCGCCGAGGGTTAATGTACACGTGGAAATGGTTTCCGGTGAGTCGCCGATTGACCATTTCAACACAGCCAATTTCGATGATACGGTGTCCGCGAGTTGGCTCTAAACCGGTTGTTTCAGTATCTAGTACAATTTGCCGCATACTTTTTTAATTCCGAGTAACTATCCCAAATATTTTATTCTGACTATCAATTTCAATTCAGTGTCACAATTAAATTTGTCAGAAGGTTTAAACACTGCCGAGTTCGTCAATTCCACGATTGGCCAATTGATCCGCGGTTTCATTTTCTGGATGTCCGCTATGCCCCTTAACCCATTTCCAGGTAACCTGATGCCGCTCGTTTTGCGCATCGAGTAATTTCCATAGATCGACATTTTTTACGGGCTTTTTAGCAGAATTTTTCCATCCTCTTGTCTTCCAACCACTCATCCACTCTGTAATGCCTTTACGCACATATTGAGAATCAGTTGTCAGCACAACAACACTCGGTTTTTTTATTGCCTCCAACGCTCTGATTGCCGCCGTCAATTCCATTCGGTTGTTGGTTGTTTCTTGCTCTCCACCATAAATCTCTTTTTGATGAGAACCTGCTCGCAGAAGTGCCCCCCAACCACCGGGTCCAGGGTTACCCCGACAAGCACCATCGGTAAAAACTTCGATTTTACTCAAGCCTCAATTCTCTTAAAGTCGAATTCAAAAACCTATTATGCCAATAATCAGTCACAGCGTCGCGCCTTTTTTAATATCGACACTCGCCACAAATTGGCGGCATACTAATATAAAGAGAATATTAATCGGAGCAGTCACAGTCTATTGATACTAAATGTTATCAGACGCTGGGTAAGCTAACTGTTTTTCAGATGGTTAAACCAATTTTCGACCTGAGATTTGACACTGGGTTCTGCCAACCTCGGTGGCACGAGTTGTTTATTTCTTCTCCAGCTTGGTCTGATGGGTGTTAGTGTAGATACTTTTTTCCTGGCAATGATGACGTAATAGCTGCAAAAAAATTCACAGACGTAATAACCTAACTTCTTCACCCAGGAATAAAAATGGCTATTTTGCAACTTGTCGTTCGTCAAACTGATATTAATCTGCGCTTCTGCTTCAAAGCCCAGCAGGCTAAACCAATCAGCAATTCGACTGCGGCTAATATCACGAATGGGGGTTTTCGGCTTTTGTCGCCACTGTTGGAAACGAAAGTTGACCCCCTGCCAGCTAAATGGATTGCGACCCACAATAATGGCAACCCCTTCAGGAATTAAAATACGCTCAACCTCACGCAAAACCTGGTGAGGGTGTGTGCTATTTTGTAAAACATTGGGTAAAACCGCGAGATCAATCGTATCTGCTGCAATAGGCAGTTCTGTATATAGGCATTGTAACGTGACTTTCTCTTTTTGAACTTTCGGTGACTTAGCGCCAGATTCAGCAACAATGACCTGATGCTTGATGACAAGTTCCTCACCACAAAGCGATTTTGCGAGTGGCGAATAAAGCAATGCGTGATAGCCGAAGATCTGCGCCAGGTGTGGCGCCAGCTTTTCTGCAATCAATTGATGCCGATTACTACCTAATTCTTCATTTTTCAAGCTCACCGTTTTTTCCTGAAGACTGTTACTCATTTAGCCAAATTTAAAGAGAATCAATAAAGCGGTCCTCTATTATGTTGATAAGCCAGTTACCGGGATATTGATCCAAAATTAAAATCCATGTTAAATGATAATATCTGACAGAGCATAGCTCGATAAGACGATTCTATAGATCGGCCTGTTTGAGCGAGTAAAATTTGTTATTTGGTAACTCATTACTTAATATTCTACCTATTAGTTACCCTGCAAAGTCAATATTACAAAGAACATTGATTAAGTCGTTATGACTAATAACTTACCCATTTATTAAATATAGATCAGGTCCTCAATGATAGCCATCACTCCTATTCCCGCTTTTAATGACAACTACTTATGGCTGCTAGACAACGGCGTCGACGCAATTGTAGTGGATCCGGGTGACGCAGCGCCTGTTGATGCCTATTTAAAGAGTAATAACCTCAACCTGGCCGCCATATTAATCACTCATCACCACGGCGATCATATCGGCGGTGTGCCTCGATTAAAACAGATGTATGGTTGTCGAACTTATGGGCCGAGTAACGATTCAGTTAATGGTTTAGATTATCGACTTGATCAGGGAGATTCGATAACAATTGAAGAACTCGGCTTATCTTTTCAGGTTATCGATGTTCCGGGACATACGCGTGGCCACATCGCTTATTTTATGCCTGAGAGCAGTCTTTGCACTAACGGCTTGTTTTGTGGCGATACATTGTTCTCTGGCGGTTGTGGACGCCTGTTTGAGGGTACTCCGCAGCAAATGTGGCAATCTATGCAGAAAATTCTCTCGTTACCGGAAAATACCAAGATTTACCCTGCCCACGAATATACCCTGTCTAATTTAAAGTTCGCGAGTGAGGTCGAGCCTCAAAATCAACATTTAACTCACTATATAGAGAAAGTTAAGGCGCTACGTGAATTAAACCAGCCTAGTTTGCCAAGCGAATTGTCAGTAGAGAAACAGGTTAATCCATTTCTTCGAATCAGAGAGCCAAGTGTGATTTCGAGTGCGATGCATCGGGTTAGTCGCGACACCTTAAGCGAACCAGAAGTATTCGCAGTCATTCGGCAATGGAAAGACAGTTTTTAGCCAAATTTTAACCAGGATTTGACATAACAGCTCAATAAAAATAACATTTGCTTCCAATAGACTAATTTGATCTAAAATCCAAAGATCCCTATAACCTGGTAAGCTAGATTATTTTCAATTAAGAATGAATCCAGGCTTCTATTAGACTTCATTTTTGGGCAACCATTTTTTTGGACAACCGATACCGTAAGTTTAAATCCAGATCAGATCAACAGACCCTAGAACAGTTTTGGTTATACAACCTTAACGCTAATAAGGAAAACCCATTGAAATTAAAGTTATTGCTGTTACTCCCAGTCGTCACACTTATCGGATGCAAAACCCTTATCACCGGCAGTTCTGACCCCGCTCTTAATCTGGTCTCAAACAATCAATCGGCTGCGGCACAACTGGCCATGCAAAAACAGCGTCAGCTCGAAGAAGAAAAAACTTTGCTCAGTGCAAAGTGTGACTCGGAAATAACTGAAATTGACCCAACCTCATTCGATGATACCTGGGACAGAATAGCGCAGCAGCTCACCTTCGAAATCCCTGACAATCGACGTGTCAGAGCGCAAAAAAGCTGGTATTTAAAGCATCCAGAGTATATGAAGAGGGTCACCAAGCGTGCCGCGCCTTATCTTCACTATATTGTCGAAGAAATAGAAAAAAGCGACCTACCACTTGAAATGGCCTTATTGCCCATTGTTGAAAGTGCTTTTGATCCTTTTGCCTACTCACACGGTCGAGCTTCGGGTATGTGGCAATTTATTCCAGGAACCGGTCGAAATTTCGGACTAAAACAAAACTGGTGGTATGACGGTCGCAGAGATGTCTACCTGTCCACAAAAGCCGCGATTCGTTTTTTAAGCTATCTTAATAAACGATTTGATGGTGACTGGTTGCATGCATTAGCTGCCTATAATTCTGGAGAAGGCAATGTTAGAAAAGCTATCAGACGCAATAAGAAAAGCGGCAAACCTACCAATTTCTGGGCGCTAAAACTACCAAAAGAAACTAAAGCATATGTGCCTAAACTATTAGCATTGGCTGATATTCTTGCCAACAGAAAACCTGACGATGAACAGTGGACGCGTGTTGCCAATCTCCCCTATTTTGATCGCGTAAAAACGGAATCACAAATAGACCTCAGTCTGGCTGCTGCTATGGCGGAAATATCAATGACCGATCTATATCAACTCAATCCTGCCTTTAATCAATGGGCGACAGCGCCAAAAGGCCCTCATTATTTATTATTTCCCATTAATAAAGTCGATACTTTTAAGCGAAATTTAGCGACAATTCCAAAAGAGCAGCGTATTTCCTATAAAAAATACCAGATTAAACCTGGTGACAGCCTGATAAGCATTGCCAAAAAATTCGGTACTACCGTCGCGCTTCTCAGGGACAATAACAATATCCGCAAAAACACAATTCGTGCCGGAAAAAGCCTGCTAATTCCTGTGGCTTCAGAAGCACGAGACAAATACCATCAAAGTGCAAGTCAGCGTTTACTAGCTCGACAAAGTAGGCAACGCAAAGGGAACAAGCTTACTGTCAAGGTAAAACGCGGTGACTCTATGTGGGATTTGTCTCGTAAGTACAAAGTCAATATCCGTAGTCTTGCGAAGTGGAATAATATGGCGCCGACTGACCCATTAAAAATCGGGCAAAAATTGGTTGTCTGGACTAAACAACCAGTTAAGGTCGCGGGGTTGTCTGCAGGAACCAATAAAACCAAGAAAATATACTATAAAGTTCGCCGAGGAGATTCACTTGCGAGAATCGCTGACAAATTTAATGTGAATTTGAATAGCGTAAAAAAATGGAACAAGAAAATGGGTAAAAAGAAATACTTGCAGCCAGGCGATTCGTTAACACTTTACGTTGATATTACGCGGCAATATTAGCTAATTGGCAGAATAACTCGTTCTGGTAAGACAACTAGCGAAGCAGCCATGACTTGAGTGATTCGATTTGAATCACTCAATGTATCTTATCTCCCCCTAACTCTAACCGCAACAGACCTCTTTCCACTAAACTCCGACTGAATACTCCATATAAATATCCGCTCGCGAATAATGAGATTGCTGAAACGGTGCTTCTTGCTCAATAAACCCCATTTTTCGATATAAATTCAACGCGGGTAATAGTTTTCTGCTTGATTCTAGATAAAGGGTCGAATAATCGGTCGCCAGGTACTGATCAATGGCCGCTTTAGTCAGCTTTTCACCGATACCAAAGCCTTGATACTGTTCATCCACTGACATTTTGGATAACTCCAATCTACTTTTATCAGCAACGATAAGCGCAGCTGTACCGATGATTTTTCCTTCAAGCCGAGCTAACAAAACGAAGCCACCGGGCTCAATGATATTGGATTCTGGATTAGACAAAATTTCGTGGTCAATCGCTTCCAGATAAAAGTATTTATCCAACCAGTGGCGATTTAGTCGGTAAAAATCGTCCTGATACTGAGGTTCATAATGAATCACTTCTACCTGTTTGCGCCTTTGCTGTTTCTCAACCAGTTCAACTCGTTCGACTAAAGATCGCTTAGCTAGCTCTCGCTCCAGTACTGCAATATTATCGATAAGGTTGTGACCAGCTACTTCTAAAATACGCTCCATGACGATTTTCAAGCTATCCCAAAGTGGCTGAAGCCTGTCCACCAGCTCGTAACCCTGAGGCGTTAGTGCCAGCATTCGTCTTCTTTCATCTCGACTATCTACTTCGTGATACAACCACCCGCTTTTTTCCAATTTTTTACTCATTTGGCTAATAGATGGATGGGTTTGCCCAAGTAAATCAGCAAGTTGGGTGACAGGAAGATTGCCATTAACAGAGAGCAACTGAAGAATTGGGAAGGCACGTGCCTGCAGATCAACCCCCTTTTGTTTGTATAGTTCATCAGTCTGGCGAAACATCAAATCGCTCAACCGCTTTAATCTTGACCCCAAGGTTAGTACACCAAAATCTTCTAATCTTTGCATTGGTACCTCTTTTCTCCAATCAAATATCTCTATACAAGATAATATTAGGTAGCGACTTACGTAAATGCAAATTTTAGTTGAAATTTATTTAGTTTGTGATTTATTTGCCGGTATTATTTCCCCTAAGTTCAGATCATTTAAGTTGATAGAGAAATAACTTCGCCTGGCAAACAAATAGTTGGAAAGCTTCAAGCTGTTCCTGGCTGATTGGCGGCCCATTTAGACCATTATCTGCATAAATACATCCAATGGCCTTATTTTCAACAATTAGTGGCCCCCAGACGGCCTGCTGACAGCCGGTGCGCTTGGTAATTGCTCTAAGTGTCGCCCCTTGAGGTCTTAACTGGTTTTGTTGAATAATATTTCGGTTTGTCATCACTTTGCGGTGAATTTCAGGTATATCGTGGTAGCAACTAAAGTTAAAGTTCTCTTTTGTCTGGCTACCTCGTTTCTCAATTGCATGTTTTGCGACTATTCGACTTTTATCTCGATTTAATAAAGCCACTAACGCACAGCTGAAACTAGCTCCCCGATGAATCCCTTCGAGTAAGTGCTGCAAAATGACATTGATATCAACAGACTCCTGGGACAAAACAGAGAGTTCCTGAATCACATCCAACTGAAGGATTTTATCTACTTCTATTTTGATTGGAGCGGCACTCTGCACTTCAACGCTTTTTCGTGGTTGTTTTACATCCAGCTTAATACCAAACTGAGTCAAGCTTTTCTGCGTGTCTTCTGTAGCTTGAACGAGTTTATCGGTAACAATTTCCGGTGACTTTCCGGTATAGCGAGTTATCGATTTCAGATGAACTGAAATCGCGCGATTCAAGCCAGTCAGTTCACAGCTTGACGCAAAACTACTCCCTAACAGAATACTTCTCGTTGGGCTATTTTCCGCATATTTGCCTTCTAGCATTTCTCCGATCATCGGCGCTATATTCCAGGCATCACACAACCCCAAAGTTAAATCGTTAAAATAACAACCGATAATATCTTTTTCCTGACCGCCAGATAACGGGTAAGAATCTCTTAGTTTCTGCGACAAGGAGTTAGCCGGTTCGATCGCGGAATAAACTGCAATTTCCCCTAAGCTCAGTAACAGAGCTGAAATAAAAATCTCTTCAGTACTTTTCAAACCTTGCATCTGCGCAATTTCTTTCGCCTGAATCGCCGCGTGAAAAGAGCGGGCTACCAAGGCTTGCAGGTTATTTGAACTTCCCTGCTTCAAAAACTGTTCCATCAACAGGCAGCTCGCGCAGACTTCTCTGATGGCTTTGTGACCTAACACCATGATTGATCTGCTAACGGTTCTGATCGAACGTCCATAGGTATTAAATTGGGCACTATTCGCGAGCTTTAAAACAGAAGCAGTTAAATTAGGATCTTTTAATATAGTTCGTGCTAGCTCAGAGGAATGTGAACTGCTGTAATCTTCGACACTGGAAAGCGCCTGAATACTGGAACTAAAGCTTGGAATTGAGGTATGTTTTAATAGCTTTAACCATGCTTCTTTGTTTTCTGGAAAATCACTCATTGGTTATCGGCTTAATTCATCGTAATACTAAGTATAGACGACAAGTCAAAGTGAGGATCAGTAGTGATAAATACGCCAAAATATTTAGCTCTAGCAGGTAACGAACAACTTGGAAAAATCAACGAACAATGTGCGGATAGAGATTCTCCACAGCCAATGGAGAACCTTTTCCTGACATGCCTAAACTAATTGGACTAATCTAATTCAGGCCTGTTTTATCTGATATGAATTAGTTACGGAATAAAACCTGTTCGCGTTGAAACCACCAGTTACATAAAGCGAGCAGCAAGCCAGCAATAAGCGTTGTGGATGCAAAAATAACAAATAACATATCCATATCTATCGTGCCCTTAAATATTTCTTTAATCGCTAACGACACATTAGTAATTGGAACAGAGGCCCAGACCCAATCAAGCTTAACGCCAGGTAAAATCGATAGAATTAGTGGTAAAAACACAACTATCATAATTGGTGACATGTAGTTCTGCGCTTCTTTAAAAGTTCTAGCGTAAATTGAAACACTTAAAAGAGCAGATGCAAAAATGGCGGCTACCGGTACCAACATGCTAAACATCAGAAATACATCTGTTATCGAAACCGTCGAAAGAGTTTCCAATACTTCTCCCGCACTTTTACTAGCCTCGGCCCCCATACTGTTAACAAACATTGGACCGAAAATTGTCGTTACCAAAGCGAAACTTATTAAGCTTAGAAAAACAGATAGAAATGAAGTCGTAAATATTACTGCAAACTTCGCAAATACTAATTGAAACCTTGGGACGGGCGTTAGTAACAAAGTTTCTAATGTCCCTCTTTCTTTCTCTCCAACTCCGAGATCAATGGCGGGATACATAGCACCAGATAAACCAACCAATATTAAAATATATGGTAGCAGGGCACCGAACTTTTCTCCTAAAGATTCTCTCTTGTCAGCTGTTGACTTCCTCACTAATTTTATTGGCTTCGAGAAGGCTTCACCTTGCTCCTGTGTTAACCCAATACTTTTATATCTTTTGTTAAGTTCCGCTACCTTGAGAGAATCAATCGCGTCGTTAACTCGCTTATAAATCAACGCGCTGGTGGCTGCGGAATCATTATAGCGAAACTCTATTTCACCGGATAAGCCATCATCAATATCTTTTCGAATATTCTCAGAGATAACCAAAGCGAACCTGATTTCACTATCGTTAATAAGTTCATTGACACTTTCACTTTTGTCCACATCTACCAAGCTGAACTTCAAACTTTCGTTATTCGTCAAAACTTCTTTTAATTCCGGAAAATAGTCGCCTCCAACAATGGCAAACTTCAAAGTTTCTACATTGGCTTTTTGGGCAATTTTTACCGACAATGTTGTAAACCCTAGTAAAATTATAGGCATAATCAAAGTCGGTAAAAGAATAGTAAATATCAGCGTTTTCTTATCGCGAGTTAACTCTAACAGTTCTTTAAAATAGACTTTTAACATCTTAAGCCACCTCCTTTTCATCAACCAGCTTTACAAACACATCATATAAATTACCAGTACCACTAACCCTTCTAAAATCATCTAGAGTGCCATTAAATTGGGTTGTTCCTTCGTTGATCAAAACAACTCTGTCACATAGCTTCTCAACTTCATGCAAATGATGTGTGGAGAAAACAACAGGAACGTCACTACCTTTATACGACTCAATAAAATCCAGGATAGTTTTCGCCGAAATGACGTCAAGACCGGTAGTCGGCTCATCAAGAACAATTACTTCAGGTTGATGAATAACTGTTCGAGCAATATTGGCTCTTTGTTTCATACCCGTTGATAGTGAGTCGGCTTTCTTATCAGCAAAACTGTGAATGTCCAACAGGTCAAATACTTTTTTGATTTCAGTTTCCAGCAAATCTTCGTTCATACCATGTAAACGACCAAAATATTGCACGTTTTCTCTAACGGTCAAACGGTGGTATAAGCTGGTTGTTCCAGACAAAAATCCAATGCGTTTACGCATTGCTAAGGGGTCAGCGACGACGTCATCACCATTTATGACTATCTGCCCGGAAGTCGGCTGAAGTGCAGTAGATAACATTCTTAGACTAGTTGTTTTGCCAGCGCCATTAGGCCCTAATAGCCCCAAAACCTCACCTGACTCACAACTAAAACTCACATCGACAACGGCATTAAACCAATGCCCTTGTTCTCGTCTGTCTAACATTTCCTTACTCTTTTTCTTATTTTCCTTGATTGTCTTGTTATCAAGACGAAATCGTTTCATTAAGTTTTTTACTTCGAGCATTAAGAATTTTCCCTTTTAGTAAATTGACTGAAAACTCATCGAGAATTTGGTTTGCTTTGAGGATAGTCGTTTATTTAGCAGATTTATTACATTTATTGTGAAATTCTTTTTTGAGTAGCTGTTTTTTAATTAAATAAACAATAAAACGGAATATTTTTTCAATTCGAACGATTATCGATGTAATAAATTCCCAATTCATCTGACTCATTATCCAAAGTAACTCAATTTAATTTTTATAGGAAATAGAAAATGACTAAATCTCCCTATGACGTCTCAGAGGAAAACCTGGCCTCAGAATCACCTAAAAGTTTAACCATTTTCACCAATATTTTTGCAGCTCCTCAAAAAGCTTACGAAGATTTGAAATATGCATACCCGGTTGCCTTCCCATTGTTAACAATAGTTTTACTTAACATGGCATTAATTATAGCGCTCTACGCAACTATCGATTACGAATGGTTTGTAGATCACATGGTAGAAATGCAAGCTGGCGACGTGACCAAAGCAGAGCAAGACCAAATGCGTCAAGGTATGGAAATGATGTCACCGAGCATGATGGGCGGATTTGGTGCCGTCATGGCCGGCCTGGGGATTGCTGCGATTTACTGCATTCAAGCCCTCTATTTTGTTATTGTCTCAGGAATTACTAATGATGGCTTTCAATTTAAGCAATGGCTCTCTTTCGTTTCGTGGAGTTCACTACCATCACTTTTAGGAACCTTGGCTTCGGCTGTAGTCGTATTCACTTCGACCGATGGTCAGCTCTCCCCCGAATCTTTGAACCCGTTAAGTTTAAACGAGTTGTTCTTCGGTATGAATGCAATTGAAGGAATGGGGAATATATTGGCTACAACCGATATTACCATGTTCTGGAGCATCGCTCTGTTGACCATTGGATATTCGAAATGGACAGGGAAAGACACAATAAAGTCGTTCATGATAGTGATTTTACCTTTTGTGCTTTATTACGGGATTCGACTTTTATTCATTTAGCTTAATTAAAAATGAGTTAATTAATTAGGTTCTAAAGCGATTCAATAGAGAGATTTAGGAAAGCAAGTATGAAAAAAGCATTAGTCTTTACTTTAATGGCTGCATTAGTTGTCGGTATACCTTTAACCAAAAAATACTTTAAAAGTGAAACATTGAAAGAAGTAGAAATAGAGCAGGTAACCATGCAAACCATCAAGGCGTCGATACTTGCATCGGGCCAATTAAAGCACGAAGAAGAAGTGAAACTTTCCGCCGAGGTAATCGGAAAGGTCAGCAAACTTTATGTTGAGGAAGGCCAAAAAGTTTCAAAAGGACAATTAGTTTTAAAAATCGATGATCAAACTTACGTTGCCGCTGTTGAACAGCAACAAGCGGCAGTAGATCAACAACGTGTCGCTATCGAACGCCAAAAAATGGTCGTAGAAAATTTAGCAAGACAATGGAAACGTAAAACAAAATTGTTTGAACAAAAACTGCTGGACACAGATGCATACGATGCGATAACTCATCAATATAGTGTTGCTAAAATCGATTTAAAAGCCGGCTATGAGCAATTAAAACAAGTTGAAGCAAGATTAGAGCAATCCAAAGATCAGCTCTCAAAAACTAAAGTTGTATCCCCTATCGATGGAACTATCACTTCCCTGGATATCAAAGAAGGTGAAACCGCGATTTCAGGTACAACGAATATTGTTGGTTCTTCTCTGATGACCATCGCCGATCCTCAAAGTATGTTAGCGGAAATTAACGTTGATGAAGCCGATATTGCTAATATCAATGTTGGACAAAAAGCGGAAATTATCGCGATCGCATTTTCTGATACGCCTCTTTCAGGAACAGTTGAGTCAATTGCTTCAAGCGCTAAAGTTTCACGGGGAAGTCAGAGTTTAAGCTTTGCGGTAAAGCTCAAACTAGGAGAAAACGCTGACATTAGTTTACGTCCAGGTATGAGCTGTCGTGCGGAAGTTTTTACTCGTGGAGAACAGAACATGCTAGCTGTTCCGGTCAAAGCCATTCAAACCGAAGAAGACAATGATAAAGATTTAGTTGAAAACTTTGTGTTTGTGCTTAGTGACGGAGTCGCAAAGAAAACACAAATAAAGGCAGGCATTTCTGATGATTCTTTTCAACAAATCCTCGAAGGGCTAGACAAAGGCGTGTCGATAATTACGGGCCCGGATAAAATTGTTCGCCACTTAAAAGATGGTGACAAAGTAGCGATAGCTGACAATGAAGCATAAGAATTTAACACCAGTTCTGATTGGAAAATCAATTCGAGTATTACCGCAATGAGTTTAATTCAGCTTAACAACATCTGTAAATTCTACAGCATGGGTGATCAAACCGTGAAAGCGCTCGATCATATTAATCTGACCATCAAACAAAATGACTACGTCGCGTTTATCGGTTCTTCAGGCTCAGGTAAGTCGACCATGATGAATATTTTGGGATGCCTGGATCAGCCAACTGAAGGAGAATATTTACTCAATGATAAAAATGTTTCGCTGTTAAGTCAGAACGAGTTAGCCGATATTCGTAACCAGGAAATAGGCTTTATTTTTCAAAGCTTCAATTTACTTCCTCGAGCAGATGCCCTTCACAATGTTATGCTGCCACTAGTTTATAAGGGAGTTTCTCTCGAAAAAAGAAAAAAGCTCGCAACGCAAGCACTTGAAAAAGTCAATTTATCTGACCGCATGGACCATATTCCCAGTCAGTTATCCGGCGGGCAAAGGCAAAGAGTCGCAATCGCACGCGCGCTGGTAACTAGTCCATCAATTTTGCTAGCCGATGAACCAACGGGAAATCTAGACTCGCAAACAACTCGCGATATCATGCAACTCTTCGACGAACTTCACCAAGAAGGTCAAACAATCATCATGGTTACCCACGAAGACGAGATCGCAGAACACTGCCATCGAGTGATTCGCCTTAGTGATGGTCAAATCATTGAAGACTACGTCAATGAAAAGGAGGTAGCTCTTGTTTAGTTTAATTGAAAGTTTCCGCAGCGCTATCCTCTCGGTTAAAGCCCACGGATTCAGAAGCTTCCTCACAACCTTAGGAATTATCATTGGTGTGAGTTCAACAATTGCAGTTGTCTCAGTGATTCAAGGACTAAGCCATTCGATCAATCAACAGTTTGAGGGGTTTGGCTCTAACTCTATTTCCATTCGTTCTTTCACTCCGAGAGAAGAAAGAATGAAAGGTAAAATCGCGAGAATTTCAGCAAACGATGTCGAAATGATTCGCCGACATTCTGAAGGTGTAGAATTTATCACACCGACCTTGAGCTCGACAATCGGCGGAACGAGCCCGGTTAAATACAAAGGAAACCAGGCTTTCGCGCAAATAGCTGGAACAACTTATACCTATCAAGATGTTCAAAACATTGACATCAAATATGGTCGATTTTTGTCTTACAGTGATAATCAGACTCGGCGAAAAGTTATCGTGATCGGTGAAAAGCTGCGGGAAGATTTATCCTTGCCGAATAACCCCGTTGGTAGCTTTGTTAATTTTGCAGGAGAATGGTTGAAAGTAATAGGACTGGCGGAGCCTAGGGGATCTTTTTTTGGTTTTAGCCAGGATAACTTCGCTATCTTGCCCTACAACACAATGCGAGGTTTAAATGGAAATCTTTTAGAACCCGATATTTTTGTGCAACTTCAATTAAAAAATGTCGATGACCTTGATCAAATTAAGGCCAAACTGAGAACGATCTTAAGAAAACAGCATCATTTAGAACCAGATGAAGATGACGATTTTAAGATAGAAACCCCAGAGCAGCTAACTTCTGGTATTTCTCAGCTTATCAGTACCATGACCGTCGTTCTCGGTGGAATTGTCAGCATATCTCTCATTGTTGGTGGAATTGGTATTATGAACATCATGCTCGTTTCGGTAACAGAAAGAACTCGTGAAATAGGTATTTGCAAAGCGATTGGGGCTAAAAGGCACCATATATTACTTCAGTTTCTTATTGAAGCGGTGGTTTTATCTCTACTTGGCGGAATTATCGGCATTGTGCTCGGATACGGGCTAGGAATGCTGGCCGCAGCTGCGATTCCTAACTTTCCCGCTGCAAATGTTCCATTATGGGCAGTCGGGATAGCGTTCGGATTTTCAGCTTTTGTCGGAATTCTATTTGGGATATTACCGGCGGCTAAAGCCGCTAATCTAGATCCAATAGACGCTCTAAGATACGAATAGACAACGGCAAATCAGTCATTTGATGCTAAAAACCCGTTTTCGATTAATCCATGAGCAGATTGAATCACTCAGGGCGTTAAAATTATTTTAACTCACCTTATTGTCAGGATAAAAATAATCAAAAGATTCTACGCTCAATGTATGTTGTCAAAATATCTGCAATAACAACAGACAATAGACGGACTGAAGGATTAGAAAGTGCGAGTATTCTTAAGAGATATCGATGCGAGTTAACATAACAAAACCGCAAAGGTAGCTTTAATCCCATTGCTCAGTGGCGATGACTCATGAGACGGTTATCTCAGCTAATGCAGTAGCCAACTCTAAGTCACTATACTAAAAAACAAAATGAACCTATTAGAAGAAGAAAATATCTTTAGCTGGTGAAAGTTTTTTTAACATTCAATTGCTAAAAATTCGTGCAATATCTGAAAATAACTATTAAACCGGATTACAGTATAAATTTCAGAAGCAAAAAAAAACTGGCCAAAGCCAGTTTTTTAGTTTAAAAACAAAATATTAACACTTTTTATGTTTTTTTCTATCCTTAGCAAAACTAGTCCATTGAATCGAACGCTTTCGGTAGTTTTTATACTTAGAAGCTCGGTCAAACACTGCAAAAGCGCTATCACAACGACCCATATTAACTAGTGCAACGCCTTTACCGAAAATAGCTCTACCAGCGTCATCTAAACCACCTTTCTGCAAGGCTTTGTCATACGCAGTAACAGCAGATCCCCAGTTTTCTAAATCACCGTAAAGTTCAGCTTGTCTTAAAAAGCTTTCTCCGTCTTTAGCAATTTCGGCAGTCTTACCATACGCCACAATCGCCTTTTTAAGCTCGTTACTAACGTGATAATTCGTCGCAACAGCTTTCCAGTTCTTCTCTTCAGGCTTAACAACACCTTTCTTCAAACCTTCTTCCATAATTTGAGCGGCTCGATAAGGAATTTGCTCGAAGCTAAATAGCTGAGACATAAATTTATAGTCAGTCTCTGTCTCAAAATTACCTTTCAAATAAAACATCTCCATAATCGCTAGAGACTCTTTTGTTTTATCTAACTGCATGTAAATTTGCGACAATTGACGCCAAAAACTCTTCTCTGTCGGAAAATACTCAACCATTTTCTTCAACATATTGGCAGAACCAATAACGTCTTTAAGTTCCCAATGAAGCGCTAACAACAACTGAAAATAGCTTTTCTTAGGCGCTTTTTCTGTTTGGGTTGCAAAATATGCAGGACAAAGTGCATCTTTTGTTCGGCCAATATCAGGATCTGCATACATAGCTGAGAGTAAATAATAAGCGTTAGCTTTGTCGACATTCGACTTTTTCATCCATTCTTCCATTAATTTAACGCCTTCCTTTTTCTCACCAATGGAATACATCAAACCAGCAACATTTTCTCTGATTTGTTGAACTCTATCGTGGGGCAGATTGTTCTCTCCGAATCTTAGTGCGTTTTTGAAATAAGGAAGAGAATCAAGCTGTTTACCTTGCTGAGCTACAGCGTAGGCAAGCTGGATGTTAACAGTCGCTTTTATATAATCGCTTTTAGCCGATGCAGCCAATTTCTTCAAAATCTCTATCCCTTCAGGATAGTTACCTTCAGCCATTTTCTCCTGGGCTCGAGTAATACGCTTATGCGTTCTTTCGTCGATACCACGGATTGGTGGTTGAGGTGTTTTTAAATTTTTGTTGACGAGCGGCTTACAAACTTTAGTCAGAGACGTGCTGGGAACTTCTGCCGCGTTAACGACAGAAAAACTCGCAGACATCCCTAATAAAGCACCTACTACAATAAATTTTTTCATATCGGATAAACCTTCTATTCGCCCAACTTGAATTCCATGGTATAGCGCATATTTGGTTGCTCAATCGCCTTTCCATCAACTACCTTAGGCTTAAATTTCCATTTGTAGATTGCTTTTCGAGCATCTCTTTCAAATACGCGTTTAGGCTTAGCATCAAGAACCTCGACATCTTTAGGTGTACCATCTGGCGCAACGGTAAACTGGAATCGAACCCAACCCTCTATACCTTCCATTGCAGCTTTACGTGGGTATCTTGGCTCAATTACCACCATAGGAATTGCATCACCATCACCCATACCTTGTGTGCCGGCAACCTGGCCTAAATATGTATCTCCACTTACACCAACTTGTAACTTCGCCATTTTAATATTCATGTTTTGTGGCGTTGGCTTCTGCACTTTAGCAATTTTTTGCTTTTGTGGCGGAGGCGGATTCTTTGGTGGTGGTGGCTTCTTCGGAATTCTTCGATCACGAATCTTTAATTCGTCATCTGGCTCAACCATCGAAATCTGAATAGGCGGTGATTCACTTCTATCTGGTGGCCGAAGCTCGGCTTTAATCAGAAATGCCATCAGGACAAATAGCCCAAAAGTGACACTTCCACCTATTCCTAAACCAATAAATATTCTTTGCATATTAGTTCTCCGCTGCTACTGAGATGTTTTGAACTCCCGCTTTCTTAGCTGCATCAATTACATCAAGAAGAACGCCAGAATTTCCTCGCATATCAGCTTGGATTACCACTGTACTTTCAGGATTCTCTAAAAGCATATTCTCGATAGTGGAACGAACAGAGTCTTTTTCTACTTTGCGCTTTTGCATATAGATCTCGCCCTGCTCAGTAATACCAACAAAAATATTTGCTTTAGGTTTCTTCACCGCAGTGGTCGCTGATGGCTTCAAAATGTCAACACCAGCTTCTTTTACAAAAGAGGTTGTAACAATAAAGAAGATCAGCATGATGAATACGATGTCTAGCATCGGAGTCATATCAATCGCTGCTTCTTCCTCTTTTGGTTTTAAACTCTTTTTAGCCATGAAATGATTCCTTCGCTATTGGTGGGGCATATGATCAGCAAGTTCTTGAGCGTGAACATTTGCTGAATACTCTAATCTGGAGCTGATAAACAGCCCAGACAGTGCCGCGACCATACCGGCCATTGTAGGAATTGTAGCCTGTGTAATCCCCGCAGCCATTAAGCGAGCATTACCAGTACCAGACAAAGCCATAATTTCAAACACGCCCACCATTCCAGTTACTGTGCCTAACAATCCAATCATTGGACAGATTGATACGATTGTCTTAATTACCAATAAACCGGAGTGAAGCTTTTCTTTCATTTGAGAAATCCAAGCTTCTCTTATTCTGTGAGCCTGCCACGACGTGGTGTCTTTTCGAGATTCCCATTTAGCAATCAACAAACGTGATTGTCTAGGGAAGGTATGAGAAAAATACCACAAACGTTCAATGATCATTGTCCACATTACAATTAGCGCTGCTGCGATGAACCATAACACATCTCCACCCGCTTCAAAGAAGCGGATGACTGTATCGTATAGGTCTTCGAAAAATAGCATCTAATTAAGCTCCTGCTTCTTCTTCATGCTGAGCAATTAAACCAGTGCTTTGCTCTTCTAGCGTGTGAATTAAGCCTTTAGAAATGCCCGATACAACACTGTGGGTAAGAATTAGAGGTAATGCCGCAACAATTCCAAGAACAGTTGTAATCAACGCTGAAGAAATACCACCAGCCATGATCTTCGGATCACCTGTACCGTATAGCGTGATGCTTTGGAATGTTTCGATCATACCTGTCACCGTACCAAGTAGTCCCATCAAAGGTGCTACTGCCGCGAATACCTTAATAATTGTGATACCGCGTTCAATTCTTGGTGTTTCTTTTAAGACAGCTTCGTCGAGTTTAAGTTCGAGATTCTCAACATCGTCATCTTTATTAGCAAGGTAAACTGCCATAATACGCCCAAGCGGGTTGTTTCCTGGAGTGCTTGATTTCGCTTGTGCATTCATTTTTCCACGTAGTGAAAGTAGCGTGAATAAACGCTCAAGTACGATTAACAAGCCTATTAATAAAACCACACCAATAGCAGTTCCTACCGGACCAGCGTAGTTTTGTACACGCTCTGGCCAAGATTCCCGCTTCACCTCTTGAGTCAAGATATTTCCACGAGAAGGATCAAGCGCCAGTGCAGCATAGCCGCTAGAGGTACTTAGATAAGGGTCAACCATACCAAGGAAACGTGGAACAGGCTGTCTGTTCAACTGCTTGATATCTTGCTTATCGTAATCAAATACTAAGTATTCGCCGTCTGACACCAAATTAAATACACCAACTCTTGAGATAGTGCGAGGCTCGGAACGACCTTCGGTATTGATGATATCACCGGAGAACTTTACAACTTTTCCTTGCTCAGTCATTTCATTCTGCATTTCAACCCACAGGCTACGAATTTCAGGAATTTGAGGAAATTCTTTCGCTTGGGCCAAGGTCTCCAAAAGTTCATAACGACCAGCGTACTGAGCACTTACAATTGAACGTCTAAAACGCGCTGCAGTATCACCCGCAACTTGACGAACAACACCAACCATTTCACCAAGGGTACCAGCTTTCAAATGAAGCTCATCTTCCATTTCAGAAAGTCGCTTTTCATTGGCTTCGTATTGCGCCTTAAGACGGTTCATACGATCTTCTTCTGCTTTTTTCTCAGCCAGAGCTTGATTTAGTAGGGCTCTTTGGCGATTTCGATCTCTTAAGAAAATAGCTTCTCTTTCTTTATTAACATTGGTTTGGCGAATCTTATTTTGTTTAACAAGTTTCAGAAGTTCATCTAGCGTCTGCGCAGCAGGAGGCTCAACAGCGCCAAGGTTTTTTTGTTCGGCAGCAGAAATATTAACCGCTGCTCCCGCCAAAACGGCAGCGATAAGGATATTCTTTAATTTCATTTTAGTTAGCCCCTTTTGCTGCTGGTACTGGTAATTTGATAAGTTCTGGTGCAGCTTGTTTGTTTGCCATTTTTATCGCGACTTCAATCGATCTGATATATTCGTTATCCAACGCCTCGAATTGACCACTATCGGGATTGTAGTAGCCTGCATTTTGACCATCAAGTGTGAGGTAAACTAGCAAAACACGCCCAAATCGTAAGAAGTCGACTTGTTTTTCTCCAGCGCTAGTCTGAATTTTGTCCTTATACGAATCGATCGATTCACCGTATGAAATTTCGGTTTGATAGGCTTCAAGAATTTTTCGATACTTCTCTGAGTTGGAAATATCAGCTCGGAGCATATTGTTTTTAAGTGCTTCAACCCTGTTTTTACGCTCTTCGGCTTTAAATGGAAGGTCAAGTTGAACGAACTTGTCAAGAGAAGCGATCATTTCGTTCATCAACGGGATAACGCCTCTTTCAGTAGTATCAATCGTATCCATTTGATTTTGAATAGAAAGCATTTCTTTTTCTTGAGAGGCTATGATGTTTTCAAGCGAGTTATTATATATTTTTAAGCTCTCAATAATTCTTAAGGTATTTTTATATTCAGCCGACAATTCGAGAGTTTTTTCAGCAAACCTGTCGACTTTTTGCTGGGACTTGGCTGAAGCAGCAGTGACCTGCTTTTCGATAGCGATAGACTGATCAACCGGGTTTGCAAAAGCACCACCCGCCAAAAATAGAGCTATCATTCCAGAAAATGCAGCTCGTGTTAGACTTATGTTATTGCGATTAAGCATGTGACTTCCTAATTATTTTTAGGGTTGAAAATAAAAACGATATAGCTTTTAACTTATTGATATTACGAATAAATCCGAACCATAGAAGTATTTAGTTATTATCACGGCCCAAATTATTAAAACTCGTACAGTGCGTCTGTAGTAGCCCCAAACGCACGATAACGCCGACTATAAACATAATATTTATGTGAGTCAATCGGTTATCCCTAGCTAAATCATATTTTTCGCTTATTTTTTAGGGTTTTTTAGACTCATTAATAACGCGCTAAATAATTTCAAACGTAGGATAAAAGAAATGGGGTTACCTCCCTGAATATAAATGAATTGGTTATTTCGAATAGCAGAATACTCTTTGAAAAATAAATAGGTGGAGCCTAATTTTATTACTATCAATTAAATAAAAATTAAACTAAAAATTCAGTCAGTGCTTTAAACACAATAAAAGCGAGCCTCAACTGGTCGCACCAGTAAACTAAAAGATAAACAACATCGAAGAATTATATTGTCATTTTCTAAGTTAGAACTAAATATTTTTTTATTCAAAAAATTAAACGAAATTCAATCTTTTTCGAAAACTAGTCTAGTCGATAAACTGATTTTTTGCGATTAAATCAACAATAAATTAGGTTGTGCTTTTTTCTCTAAAGATCTTGTCCAACCTTTTAAAATTTGTCACTTAACTTGCGTCGTTGACATGAGGCAATTGGCTAAAGTCTGATGTTGACTTTGCCCTGGCAATTGAAGATCTGATTTCCCAGAAAAACTGGTGAGAGTCATACTGTAGATATTGAGAATTAATATTTGCCATTCCGTCGGGATCATCAAAAACAATCTCTCCTTTCGCATAGTTAATCAGTTTTTCGGAGTTTCGAATTCCTCTAGAATTATTTGCATGAAAATAAGCTTCAAAATCATGCGAAAGTTTTGTCGAAATCGGGTAAGTAATAAACTCATCGGGCATTGCTAGTTCATTAACGAGTAACACCGTATCGAATGCACTATCTCTCAAGATGCCATATTTGCTTTCGCAAAACTTCGCGATTTCATCGTAAAAAAAACGCCATCCTCCAGGCATTATTTTGTCAACTTCAAAATACTTTAGCGCAAATGTAATTCTCGGAAAGCGCGTGGTATTACTTTCTACTACCTCGGCCAGCGAACTTAAAAAGTCAATCGCTTTGATATTATGATCCCACTGCAAGAAACGAAGTACGTAGCGCAATAAAGAGTAGCCATCGGCAATAGTATAAATGCGATAGAATGTTTTCATAAATTGCAAATCGCTTTTCGAATAACTATAGGTTGAAACCAAAAAGTCATCTTTATCAATTTCTATTTGATATTTTTGCATATATTCTGGATCTGCCATCGGACTATTCGGTAACAATTGTGTGGGATAAGCCTTTACTGAAACATCTCTTTCAAAATACCGCTGCAGATCGTTTTTAAATGCATCCACGGTTATCCCTGGCAAACCTAACATCAAATCAGTCGAAAGAGGTAACTTTAACTCAGAAAATATTTGGCTGAGTTCGTCATACTTTTCTGTTTTGATATTTTTTCTCTTGATAACTTCTAATGTCTTCACATCAGTCGTTTGAATAGAAATTACTCCCTGGCTAATAATTCCACCTTTAGTAAATATCTTAATTATTTCAGCCAATCGCCAAGTGGTATTCTTTGTATAGTTAACGACAACCTCTTGTGGGAATTGGTATTGTCCTTTCATTTTTACAATGAACTCTGACAACTCAATATCTCGATCGTACAATCCAAAATTTGCATCAGCAATCCAAAGAACTCTCACATTGTTTCGCGCAATCCACTCTATTTCTTGTTTCACTCTTTCCAAGTCGAACTTGCGTATTTTTTGATTGGTTGCTGAGCCCCAGTCGCAAAAAGTACATTTAAAAGGGCATCCTCGATTCGACTCAATAATAGCTGCATCAACGTTACCACCGTACAAATCAAAATATCCTTTGTTGTAAGGAGAAGGAATTGAGTCTGGTTCTTTCAACCGATTCCGAGCCTCGGTTCTATAAACTTGATTATTTTCCGCTTTATAATTTCGATAGGTAATTCCTGTAACATTTTTTAAATTTTCTGCGCCATAAGATATCGCTCCACTTTTATTTTTAAATAAGCACTCCAATACTTCATTAATTGTTACCTCCCCCTCTCCATGAACTGCGATATCAACCGACTTGTTTTTAATAAAAAACTCAGCACATTTTTTCTCGTAGTTAGGTGTGCTAGGACCGCCATGAATTGTCAAATTACCATTCATGTGCTGTTTTACAATTTCAGATATTTTTAGATTCGTTTCGAGCGACCACATATAGTTCGAAAAAAGCCAAACTCCATTTCCAAATTTTCTGTATGGACCATTAAGGAATTTATCTGGTGAAAGATAGGTGATAGGAACCAAACAATATTTATCTAAAAGAGCGCCATTTTTATATTCGCTAATTGCACTAAAAATCATTCCTAATGCTAATGGGTAGTGGTTCTCCATATGCGGAACAAAATAAATTGGAATTTTGCCATTGAGTTCCAACTCTTCCCAAGAAGTGACATCGGTGCTGTTAGAATAGTTAACCCGATTTCGATTGGCTGTCGGCATTGGGCTTGATTGATCATTTTGTATTGCTGTCTCGTTTTTTTCGACTAGTAACAAACCAAACGCTATCATTGAAGCGATGCTACTTCTAACTTCTTTTTCTTCAGCTGAAAAAAGTCTCTGGCTGATAATATCAGCTACTGTCTTACCGCTAGAAAAAGAAAGTAGTATTAGTGTTTCCTCTAAAGTCAGTACAACAGAATCTCTAAGCAACGAAGACCAAATTTTAAATCCTGAATCACAAATCGTTAAGGAAAAATTCATACCTAATTTCAGGATACTCACATCACTGATATTTAAATTGGTATTATCTGTTTGCAGACTAATACCCAGGGTTTCATTTTTTTGATACTTCGATGGATGCTCTAGTAAAAGTTTACTTTGAATAAAGTGGCTAATACGTTGATAAATTTGCTCTAAAGGAATATTTGAACCAAGCCCTTTTACTAACTCGTTTGTCTGAAAAATTTTTGCTGCAACTTCTGGATGACGGCTCGAAGCAAAAAGAGACAACAGAATTAAATCGGGAATAACGAGAGTGAGAGGATTAAGCTCGCCAGAAAGATCTGCTGCAAAAATTTGTCCATTTTTATGAAGAATCGTGACTTGGGGATTGACTTCAAATTGTTGACTATTCACATCAGTTCCTCAGTAACCAGTTAAATCAATATTTATTCTGGCTTAATAAATTTATAGAAGTTTCCTGCATTATGACTACCAGCTTGCAATATTTCTCCTTGCTGAACCAAATTCAACCCTTTCTCCTGGAAAACAAGGTACCAGTCAGGGTTTTCTTTGATTTTATTTGAAACTCCTAAAACATCTTGAAGGCGCGCGAAAGCAAATATATGTTGTTGATAAATAAACCTGATTTCGTCTTTATGCTTATCTAGCTCGCCTTTGTCGGTTATAATAATTTTCTGCATAAATCCAAGAACACCAGCCAGTAGTTCGCTTTGGCTCTTAGCAAAGTTTTCATTGACTTTTTTAAATGCTTTTTTGATTTTTCTCACCATGTCTCGGTGACTGCTTCTACCTTCAAGATAAGCAGCTAAGGCAGAAAAAACACCGGCTTTTTGCAGCAGACTGTAGTCTTCTTTTTCCTGCTCCATCGTACTTAAAATAGCCGTCGAACTTGCGTGACTAATAAAGACAAAATGCGCGCCCGGCTTTAGAAGTCGGCAGACCTGGATGGCAACCTGCTCCCAATCACAATACTCGATTCCATACTGACTGGTAATAAGATCAAATCTATCAGACTGTAAACTTATATCTTCAACTTTGCACTCGCCGATAAAATTAACTGCTTGTAACAGCTCTTCTAAATGTGAGTATTTCGATAGTATGCTGTTTTTAGAAATCTTTGCAGCATCAACTCCAGTAATATCCATCTGCAACTGATTAGCTTGAGAATACTTTGCCGCAAGCAATGCGATCGCGCCGTTACCGGTACAGAGATCTAAAATGTGGCTCTTTGGAGAAGAAAGTAATGAGAAAGCACTCTTCCAAAGACTTGCGATTTCACCATCGTAGTTTTCCAGGAAATCCTGGGGTAATGATGTTAGGTTTCCTCCTTGCCAATAATTACTCCAATGACTCAAATTCTTATTCATAAATGCGAGGCAACTCAGTTTTTCAGTTCGTTTAAGGGATTATAGCGCGAATTTCGACAGTCAATTCTCTTCAGAGAGAATTTTCCCTGCTGAGCTTTTTGGTTCTGATCTTTAATTAAAAAAGGCGTGCACCTGGCACGCCTTTGTCGATAGAAACAACTATCTTAGAAGGACTGGGTATATCTCAAGTAAGTGATTCGCCCATATCCGTGGTAAAGTTCGAAATCGTAATCACGGCTTCCAACATCACCTTTTCCAACTGGTGGGAACTTCTCGCCAGCATTTTGAACACCAACAGTTACCTTACCATCCCAAGCAGTGTGGTAGTTAAACTGAATGTCATGAGTTACCCAGCTAGGTACATGACCAGTTTTTGTCGTAACACCATTATTATCAGTATTAACATCATCGTACTGATCGCCAATGTAGTTAAGGTTATAGCCAATGCTAAAGTCGCCTAACTCAACTGTGTTCGAAATAACCAAACGATCTGCTGGAACTCCAGGATCATCAACTTGCTCACGACCATCACCAGGTGAGCCGTCACCATTCGTTACTGTAAGGCTAGAAACATGGCTCCACTGAACATTTGTCGCCATTTTGTTGCCGAACAGTTCATAGTTAAAGCGACCGTTGAAGTCAAAACCAGATACAGCTAATTCACCTTCGTTCGCAGAACCACGAACCACACTGTCAATCGCACCATTAGCTGTACGAGTAACACTTAGACCTGCAGGGATACTGTCCCCTCGGTTTTGAGCGTCAACTAGAGACTGTGCTGTAAACTGTCGGATTCTATCAGTGATAGTGATATCAAAGTAATCAAAGGTAAAGTTAAACCAATCTGTTGGCTGATAAGCGATACCAGCAGAGAATTGCTCTGACTGCTCTGAACTTAAGCTTGGGTTTGCAGTAACAGTACCGTTGATCTGCACACCAGTACAAGGCGAGATTCCTTGCACAACACAAGTTTGAGGGTCAACTACAGTATCAGCACTAAAAGAATCTTTTTGAGTCAAAATATCTAATGTCGGTGCACGGAAACCTTCACCGTAAGAAGCACGTAATGTTACTTCTTCCATCGGTTGCCATCTAACAGAAACTTTTGGAGAGAAATCACTACCATAGTCGCTGTAATCATCGTAACGACCAGCTACATTAAGCTCCAAGTCGTCAGTTAGCGGAGCTAATGCTTCGAAATAGTAAGCTGTAACATCACGTGAACCACCAGCACTATTACCTGACGAACCACCAACCTGACCAGCTTCAGATAGCGAGTCATATTGGTCAGAATAAATTTCTTCACGATATTCAGCACCAACAAACGCTTGTACTGTACCGCCGTCAAGCTCAAACAAATCAAATGCAGCAGATACCCACATTTCATTTTGGTCAAACTTACTGATACGAGAAGTCGTTACTCTCATTGAGTTCAAAACAGCATCGCTTGAACCATATGGGTCTGCCAAGTTGTAAGCACCGCTTTCAATCAGTTCCGCAGCAGCAGAACGAAGCAGGAAGTTACGGCCGATATCGTTATTTCTGTTTTTGGTTCTGCGAACACCGAAATCTAATTCAACATCACCAACTAAACCAGTTGCACCAACCTGAAGGTCTTGTAAATCATTATCTACAACAGAATCACGATTACCTAGTGCATCAAAACGGTGCCACCAGTTAACTTCTTGAGGAGCTAGGCCAAGAGAAGCATCATAAACGTTACCATTTGGGTTGGTTGGGTTGTTAGGACTAGTAGCACTTAAACGGCTAGAAAAGAAGCTCGAATCTGGTACAGGAGCATAACGACCAAATGAGCTGGTTTTAGCAACACTTGCATTTGCCCAAATTTCCCAGTCGCTATTGATTTCGTGCTTACCTTTTAACCAAAGTGAGCGGTTATCAGTACTTGCTTCGTCAGCACTAACCAATGTGAAGTCGTAAGAACAACGTGGTACGCCATTTACGTCTCGTAAGAAATAACCAGTACCAGGGAAGTTACAAGCACCTGGTATAGCAGTGTAATCACGATTATCACCACCATTAGCGTCTAAAGTAGTAAAGTTATTACCGAAGTTAGAAGCTCCTGGGTTATTCCATGGTAAGTGACGTTGGAAAATGATGTCTCGGCTATTCCAAGAAACACCACCAAGTAGGTTTGAAGTAGCACTTGAAGCGCCAAACATTACGTAACCTTCTTCTCTGTCGCCGCCATCATCAGGAATGCTTACACTTGCACTACCTAACATAATTTCAGCGCCTTCATAGTCAGAACGCGTAATGACGTTCACAACACCACCGATTGCATCAGAACCGTATACCGCAGATGCACCGTCAGATAATACTTCGATTCGCTCGATTGCGCCTACTGGAATGTTATTCAAGTCTTGCGCTTGACCAGAAATAGGAGACTTAGGTAAACGACGACCGTCAATCAATACTAAAGTACGGTCAGAACCGATACCACGTAATGAAAGAGTAGAAGCACCCTGTAAAGAACTACCAGATTGAGGTCTGAATGAACCAGAACTATTGAATGTTAAGTTACGTAGGAAATCAGCAGCTGAACTCTCGCCACTCATTTCAATTTGTTGTCTGTCAATGACAGTAATTGGCAAAGAGCCTTCAACATCAGTTCGCTTGATTCGCGAACCAGTAATTGTGATTTTTTCTTCTGTAGCTTCTTCTTCCGCTGCGAAAACAGTCGGAGCTGAAAAAGCAGAAACGGTTGCGCTGGCGAATAACGCAAACTTCACCGCCGTCGCAATTGGATTGCGTTTATCTAGTGTACTCAATTTTAATTCTCCCTGGTTGTCATGGAGGTTGTTATTAAGCTTGGCTTTGGCTTCTCGTTATGCTCGAGGAGTCCAAAACCAGCCTTTTTTGGCCATACGGCCTGATCTGCCAGCTCCGATACTAACCGTTATTAATTATGTAGGTCAACTTTTTGTTACTTTTTTTATTTTGGGTAAAAAGTCTTATTTTATGCGGGCTTCAGAGGGTTTCAAGTAAGTTTCGGGGTGTTTTTTGAACAACATTTTTTTTTAAAATCGCACTTTTTTAAAGAAAAAACTGGCTATTTTCAAGTGGTTGTATTCAACAAAAATTCAATATATTGTCAGATTGGCAAACTACGAAGATTTTCGGAGATCCTGTTATTGAATAAAATAAAACTCAAAAATCTCCAATTAAATTTATTAAGATTATTAATGGCCAAAATATCCTATTTGGCCATTTTATTAAACTCTCTCGCCAGTTCAAATTGCTTAGAAGTTACGAAAGATTCAAGCTTCTGTAATTTTTTTTCGACGTCTGAAAACTTATTTTCAACTCTGGTCAACGCATCTTTGGGTGCGGTTCCTGAACGCCAAACGTCTTTTACACTCGATCGATAGGGCTTGGACTCTGCTTTTTCGTAGTTGTTTTCGTCACGATGTCGGCGCCTTTCCCTGCCAAAACACCCTTTGTTACCTTGGCTACCGGGCTTAGGATCAAGTACAAAACACAAGACCAGGTATGCTAGAACAATTGCGCCAGACCCCAATAACAATGCAGATACTGCAATAATCCTGACAACCCAAACTTCAAATCCGAAATATTCAGCAACTCCAGCACAAACACCACATATCTTTGCCCTGTCGGGATCTTTGAACAATCTTCTCTTTTCGCCCGAGTAACCTCTATTCTCTCTCATATTTTTTTCTCCACTCAGGGGTTTCCTGATCAAGAATAGATTCAAGATTTTCAATTCGCTCCATCATCGAATCTGCTATTTTGGTCAGTTCCTGTAGCCGAGAATGGTCGGCTTCCGAAATACCTGATTCTTTCTGATTTTTGGAACGGTAATGCATGATAATCCAGATCGGCGCTACAATTACCATGAATAAGATCATCGGAACAAAGACTAATTCTTCCATCTATTTGGTCTCCTTGGTCGATTTGCTACTTTTGTTTACCCTCGATTTTAACTCTGCCAGATGGCGATCAAGTTCATCTTCTTTCTCTAAGTCATTGATTTCATCGGCCAGATTTTTGTTTCTTCCAACGTCAAAAGACTCAACTTCTGATTCTAGTTCATCGAGCTTACGCTCAAATCTATCAAATCGAGTAACAGCGTCTTCGGCAGAAGAATCATAAAGGCTGCGCTTAACCTTTAATCTCGAAGAAGTTGTTTTGTGCCGCATAAGCAACGCTTTTTGGCGCGCTCTGGCATCATCGAGCTTTTCTTGTAATTGGCTGACTTCCGCCGAAAGTCTCGCCAGTTCATTTTCTACTTTATCAAGTTCTAGCTGAAGTTCATCAGCGACTTCTGTCGCTTTATTGCGCTCTAGTAAGGCAGATTTGGCTAAATCTTCGCGTCCTTTGGTAATCGCAAGTTCCGCCTTTCTCTCCCATTCCCCTGCTTCAGCTTTTAAAAATTCAATGCGTCGAGTAATGTCCTTTTTTTCAGCAATTGTTCTGGCTGATGACGTTCGCACTTCTACCAGGGTGTCTTCCATTTCCTGAACTATCAAGCGAATTAACTTTTCCGGATCTTCAGCTTTGTCCAGCAAAGCATTGATATTTGCATTGACGATATCAGCAAATCTCGAAAAAATGCCCATTACGACTACCTCCTGATTTTAAAATAACGACTTCAATACAATAGAGAAGCTTTAAAATAATGATAAAAAATAATAACTTGGAACGAATGTCTTTAATCAGTTCTTAAAAAAGAACTTCTAACCAGTCTATCTTTGTCGAAACATTTGAAACTTGAGCAAAACCAGCATTGTGTTCTAAAGAATCCTGGCCGTTAAGTTTCTCAGTCTGTCCCGCCTGGGCCAACATAATTCCCAGCAATCCAATAACGCCAATAACCACTTCCACTAATAGCTTGCTGCCTCGGCGTGAAAGTGATTTGTGTGATTTCCGTGTTAACATGACTATTGCCTCAAAAATTGGTTAACTTGGCTAATTAAGTTGATTTTCCAATGATAGTTACAGATTTTGTGCCAACTTTTAAGATAATACTTAAGCCTTTGTATTTAATAATTATTTCCTATTTTTTACTAGCTTCATACATTCCTATGTGTGAAAATAACCTATAATTTAGTCAATTCTACCAACTGACACGCTAAATAGATGCCATGTACCGCCAGATTAGTGCTGCTTATATACTGGTCTACTAATACATAGGTCTACTATTGCATAGTTCCATTAATATTTAGCACTAAAAATATATTGAGCTGGTTGTGAGTGAAAAATAGTCCGGACAAAAACTAAAACACAGGCAATAAAACACTTTTTCTATTCAAGAGCAACTAAACATGAATCGCGATACCGACAATCTTATAGGTGAAGCTTCAAGCTTCTTAGAAGTGCTAGAACAAGTGTCTTTGGTCGCTCCCGTTGACAAACCAGTGTTGGTGGTCGGTGAACGTGGCACGGGAAAAGAGCTGATCGCAGCAAGGCTTCACTATCTATCCAGCCGTTGGGAACAACCATTTGTAAAACTCAATTGTGCGGCCATCAATGAAAATTTATTAGAGACTGAATTATTTGGACACGAATCCGGTGCGTTTACCGGTGCTAGCAAGCGCCACCTGGGGCGATTTGAACTTGCAGACAAAGGAAGTCTATTCCTGGATGAACTAGGCAACAGTTCACTAGCGGTGCAAGAAAAGCTCTTAAGAGTAATTGAATATGGTGAGCTAGAGCGCGTGGGCGGTAGCAAAACCATTAAAGTCGATGTGAGACTAATTGCAGCAACCAACGAAAACCTGCCTGAACTAGCACATCAGGGAAAGTTTCGCGCCGATTTACTCGACCGGCTTGCTTTCGATGTAATCACTATTCCACCTTTAAGAGCGAGACGCTCAGATATTTTGAGGTTAGCACAGCACTTTGCAATGGCAATGACCAAAGAGCTAGGCAGGGACTATTTCGCAGGTTTTAGTAAGGAAGCAGAGCAGGCTTTACTCAATTATCAATGGCCAGGCAATGTTCGAGAATTAAAAAATGTGATTGAGCGGTGCATTTATAAATCTGCGGCAGATGCAATGATAGATGACATTCAATTTGACCCTTTCGCTTCTCCTTACCGAATAAGTGGTGAAAAAACACGACTATCTAATGACGAGAAGGTCAATGAGCCCGAACAAGCCATCGTTGAAGGTAGTCAGCAGTCCGCAAACAATAATGATTCATCCAATAATTCTCTATTCAACTTTCCTATTGATCTAAAACAGTCGATAATTGATCTGGAGGTCGACATTATCAAGAACGCCCTTGAGAATGCACAGTTTAATCAGAAAAAGTGTGCAGAATTACTCGGCTTGACTTATCATCAACTGCGTGGATATTTGAAAAAATATCAATTGCTCGAACACAAGTGAATTCATCTGTTTGTGAATATAACTAAAACTGTGAAAGTAGTGAAATAAAGTGTCCATTAAGAGCCTATTCCCAATAATGCGCTTTCTTAATATTATTGTTGTAATCAGTTTAATATCTGCTTGCCAATATCAAAAGAAGGCCAACGTGAGGGACGATGTTTTAGTGTATTGCTCCGAGGGCAGTCCGCAAACTTTTAACCCTCAGTTATCTACCTCAGGCACAACTTTCGATGCCTCTTCCAGAACGCTTTACAACCGACTTGTTGAGTTTAAGCCTGGTAGCACTCTTATTGAACCGGCTCTAGCCACTCACTGGACAATATCAGCTGACGGAAAAGAATACATTTTTGACTTGCGTACCGATGTGAAATTTCATACCACTGCAAACTTCAAACCTACACGGCCATTTAATGCCGACGATGTATTATTTAGTTTTGAACGCCAATGGCAAAAAGACCACCCATTTCATAATACTTCAAAGCTAGGATATCGTTATTTCGAATCGATGGGGATGGGCGGCCTGATTGAGAGCATTGAAAAAATAAGTTCACATAAAATTAAGTTTCGGTTAAGCCGTGCCGAAAGCCCCTTTCTTGCATCCTTAGCGATGGATTTCGCGTCGATTTTGTCAGCTGAATATGCTCAGCAGCTAGCACAACAGAACAAAGTAGAAATAATCGATAGTAAACCTGTCGGGACCGGACCTTTTCAGTTGGTCCGTTACCAGCCCGATGCCTATATTCGATACAAGGCTCACCCAGATTACTGGCAGGGAAAACAGCGGCTGAATAACCTTGTTTTTGCAATAACGCCAGACCCTTCGTTACGCTTTGCCAGGCTTGTTGCTGGCGAGTGCGACGTCATGGCGAATCCGTTACCGGTCCATATAACTTCGGCAGAACAATTTCAAAGCGCTCGGGTTATTAGCGAAGCAGGTTTAAACATTGCCTATCTTTCGATGAATACCACTAAGCCTCCATTTAACAATCACCTGGTACGTCACGCGATTAACCACGCTATCAATAAAAACTCGATTATTAATGCCGTTTACCAAAAAACAGCAACAGAGGCCAAAAACCCGATACCTCCAAACATGTGGGCGTACAACAAGTCGATTAAAGATTTTGAGTTTTCTCCAGAAAAAGCGCGCAAATTATTGTCTGAGGCGGGTTATGCGAACGGATTTAATATGACGATTTCAACTATGTCTGCTCAACGAGCTTATAATCCAAACGCAAAAAAAATGGCTGAACTCATCCAGCAAAACTTACGTGATATCGGGATTAATGTTGACATCGAAACCTATGAGTATGGCGCATTCCTTTATAAAGTCAGAAAAGGCGAACATCATTCTGCGCTACTTGGCTGGACCGGTGACAACGGCGATCCTGATAACTTTTTTACACCACTGCTGAGTTGTGCAGGAACTATGACCGGCACAAATTCTTCTTTTTGGTGTGACCCCCAATTTAATCAATTAATTCACCAAGCACGATCACAAACACGCGTAAAAAGTCGAACTCAACTTTACCAACAGGCGCAACGGGTTTTTAAACAAGCATCGCCCTGGGTCCCTATTGCTCACGCTACTCAACATCTTATCATTAATCCTCGCGTGAAAAACTTTGCAATCATTCCAACTGGTGGTGTGTACTTTAAGGATGTATACCTCGAAAATTCTGAGGTATTAAACGATGAGTAAAATGATATTACGTCAGCTACTGATCCTATTGTCCAGTCTAGTCATACTGACTTTTTTTACTTTTGGTCTGACGTTATTTTTTCCGATTGAGTCTCGTTTCCAATTGTTAGATACCACTCAGGCACCAGACGGTCTGGTAGAACAGTATGTCAGCTATATTAAACATATTATCACCGGTGACTGGGGATTTTCTCAGTCAAGAGGAACTGATGTTCTTAAAGAATTTTTCATTTATTTTCCAGCCACCGTTGAATTAGTTATCACAGCTTTATTGTTAGCGCTATCCCTTGGGATACCACTAGGCATTACCGCTGCGCAAAATAAAAATAAATGGCCGGACAAACTCGTTGTGTCGAGTACTCTAGTCGGCTATTCCATGCCGATTTTCTGGTGGGGAATGTTACTTGTGTTATTCTTTTCTTTGTCGCTTGGTGTTACGCCAGTGGCCAGTCGGCTGGGATTTGAATATGACATCATTCCTGTAACAGGTTTTATGCTAATTGATACGCTTTTGTCCGATCAACCTTATGCGATAGAAGCATTTTATGACGCACTTCACCATCTAATTTTACCCGCTATCGTACTTGCTACAATTCCTCTGGCAATATTTACACGAGTTACACGCTCAGCGATGATAAAAGTCCTCGCAAGCGATTACATTAGAACGGCTAAAGCCAAGGGGCTTTCTCATGGTCGAATTATCTGGATACATGCTTTACGCAACGCCATGTTACCAATCCTGACAATCATTGGCTTACAAATAAGTGTACTCATCACCGGAACGCTGATTACTGAAACGATTTTTTCCTGGCCAGGCGTTGGCAAATGGCTCTTAGAAGCGGTTTATCGCAGGGACTTTGTCACCCTTCACGCGGGATTATTAGCAACTGCTTCTCTAGTAATAATGATTAACATCGCGGTTGAATTAATGTCATTTTATGTAAATCCAAAGATGAGGTTGCAAGAATGAATAACATTCCGCAGTTTTATCAACAAAGACGCATTCCAAGTTCCGCAGCCCGCTGGTGGAAAAATTTTACCGACAATAAATTAGCGACATCGGCGTTATTGCTATTGTCTTTAATCATATTGATTGCCATATTTTCTCCTTTTATCGCTCCTTACGATCCTACATTACAATCGGCAGATTATTTACTCCCTCCTTCGTGGTATGAGGACGGGACTAGCGCCCACATTTTTGGAACCGATGCCTTAGGTAGAGATCTTTTTTCCCGATTGGCTCATGGCGCGGGTCTTTCTCTAAAATTAGCCACCTTTGTTGTCGCCATTGCAGCTTCGGTAGGAATATTTTTAGGTAGCTTGACAGCACTATCAAATCAGTTTGTTGATCAAATTACTATTCGAATTATGGATTTGGTTTTAGCGCTGCCTTCTCTTTTATTGGCTGTCGTCATTGTCGCCATCATTGGTCCCGGCTTACCAAACGCAATTTATGCCGTAGCTATCGTGTTAATTCCGCATTTTGTTTTAGTCACACGAAGTGCCATTAAAAACGAAGTTAATAAAGAATATGTCACGGCAATGATTCTTGACGGTTCAGGTAAAATACGTCTGTTTTGCAAATCTATTTTTCCGAATATATTGCCACCATTAATTGTCCAACTAACTCTCGCATTTTCAACAGCAATACTCGAAATAGCGGCGCTTGGCTTTTTGGGCTTAGGTGCTCAAGCACCACATCCAGAATGGGGCACAATTCTTTCTGAATCACACAACAATATCGTTAACGCTCCGTGGACCGTGACCTTACCTGGTCTGGCGATTTTTTTCACCTTACTATCAATCAATCTTGTTGGCGATGGCTTGCGCGATGCGATGGATTTGGGAAATTAGCGTGTTGTTATTTATTAAAAAAGTCTCGGTCATTTAAACATGCAGTTATTACGGGTCGAAAATCTCTCCGTCACTTACCATAGTAGCAGTGGGCCGCTGTCGATTGTTGAAAGACTTTCACTAAAAATGGATGAAGGTGAAATACTCGGCGTTATTGGAGAGTCTGGCTCAGGAAAAAGTGTCTTCGCCCTATCAATAATGGGACTGCTTTCGACCAAGATGGTGATGCGTGCAGATTATCTTAATCTGGATGGCGAAGACCTAATGAAAATGTCAGCAATGGATCGCGCTGTTTATGTCGCCTCAAAGGCTGCTATTATTTTTCAAGAACCCCAAGCTAGCTTAAATCCTTGTTTTACTGTGAGTAGTCAGCTTGATGAAACGCTTTCTATACATCAGGGCGGAACTCGAAAAAATAGGCGAGTACGCGCTCTGGAACTTTTGGACTCAGTCGGTATCACCAAACCTGAAATTTTGCTTAAACTTTACCCCCACCAGTTATCGGGCGGCATGAATCAAAGAGTTGCAATTGCGATGGCGCTGGCGTGTAAACCAAGATTACTAATTGCCGACGAACCGACCACCGCATTAGATGTTACCATCCAGGCTCAAATTCTTGAATTACTCGTCAATTTAAGTCAATCTGAAAAAGCTGGATTGATGTTGATCACTCACGACTTTGCCCTTCTATCAGAAAACACTGATCGTATTGGAGTAATTTATTCAGGGCAGTTAATGGAACACGCTGCCACCGAAAATATTTTAAACTCTCCACGCCATCCTTATACTCGTGCGTTGTTAGATAGTGTCCCGCAATTAGGTGATCGACACGTAAAGGGAAGTCGCCTGTTTGCGCTACAAGGCCAAATTCCAGCGATGGATCAATTACCTGTGGGGTGTCGTTTAGGCCCACGCTGCCCTAAAGCTGAAAAGCAGTGCGTTAACAAACCTGAATTACTCAGCGTAGAAAATCATGGCAAGGTACGTTGTCATCTGGCCAAGCCGTCACCAACAGTAAAAAAACCGTTGGAACAAGAGGAACAATGATGCACTTATTAGAAGCACAGAACTTATCAAAATGCTACAACTTGAGAAATTATCAATTTGGTAAAACTGCGCGACTGGAAGCGATTAAAAACATTAGTTTTACTCTTGATGCCGGACAAACACTCGCAATTGTTGGTGAGTCAGGTTCAGGAAAATCGACTTTAGCCAGGCAAATTATTGGAATCGAAGCACCGACCAATGGCCGTGTTGTATTTAACGGCGAAGAGTTAAACTACAAAAACAAAAAACACCGTAAGCTTCGCTTCAAAAATATTCGTATGATTTTCCAGAACCCTTATGAATCACTCAATCCACAAGCCCGTGTTGGTTCAACTTTGGAAGAAGTTTTATTGATAAATACTCAACTTTCAGCAAAACAAAGGAAACGAAAAATCGAAGAAACACTTACCAAAGTTGGTTTGCTACCGGAACATCAATACCGCTACCCTTATATGTTCTCTGGTGGGCAGCGTCAAAGAATCGCTATCGCAAGAGCAATTATTCTAGATCCAAAAATAATCATCGCTGACGAACCGCTTTCCGCCCTTGACGTTTCTATTCAGGCTCAAATATTAAATTTAATGCAAGAGCTTCAAGAGCAAATGAAAATTTCCTACTTATTCATTTCCCATGATCTCAATGTAGTTGAACATATCGCTGATAATGTAATGGTAATGTTTCATGGTGAAGTAGTGGAACTGGGAAGTATCGAACACATTTATGACGATCCGCAACACCCTTATACCCAGGCGCTTTTTGCCAGCACACCTATGTATCGACGAAGATTTCCTGATTTCGCACAACCGCAATTTTCAAAACGTAAGGGAGTTGGTGAAGAAGGATGTTGTTTTGCCAAACGCTGTCAGTATTGCCAATCCCATTGCGAACAAGAAGCTCCGCCACTTCTCTCCGATCAAAATGGTCATGAAATCGCCTGCTTTAATGTTAACTCAGATCAAAAGCAAGCGAGTTAGTCCATAACAGTTTTTTCAGCCAAGTCAGGGCTTGTTTGTTTTTCACTAATCACAATAAACGCGAAAATAAAAAAAGGGCGAATCCGCCCTTTTTTTACTATAAAGAAACAACTCTACTAACGAGATAGAACTCCAAGATTTCGTTTAACGTCAGCATTTTTACGATTATTTTCGATGAACGCGCTGTATCCTGCGTTAGCAAAATAGCTGCTGATATAAAGTTCTCTTTGTTTTTTGTTCGCATCATCAGCTTTTGACCAATCGCCTTTTTCCACCTGGCTTAACATGAGCACAGCAAATCCTTGATAGTCCTCAGCCATTTCT
The DNA here is from genome assembly GCF_007004725.1 of Aliikangiella coralliicola. Classification (GTDB taxonomy): domain Bacteria; phylum Pseudomonadota; class Gammaproteobacteria; order Enterobacterales; family Kangiellaceae; genus Aliikangiella; species Aliikangiella coralliicola. The sequence continues at coordinate 378,767 of NZ_ML660166.1, forward strand.
AGAGAGACTTCACCTTCTGCTGGTGTCGGCATCTTGAAAAACTGCTGATTAGTTGTGTAAGACAAACTAGCATTGTTACGTTCGATTTTGTCCAAATCAGTCCAGCTCAAGGTATTTTCTGTCAATAATTCATCAATTGATTCTTGTGCTTTTAACTTAGTCAATAAAGTATTGGCTAGATCTCCTGCAGCTTGTTTTGCTCTCGATTGGATTAAATTATTTCTCACTCTATCTTTAACCTCTTCAAGTGGTTGAATTTCACTCGGCTTATGTTCTTTTAATCGAAGAACGACTATGTGATTTTCACCCAACTCTATCGGTTGAGAATTCAGTAACCCGTCTTTAACATCAGTACTAAACGCTGCGTCTTTGACTGTTTGATTAGCAAAAATACCTTCTCTACTTGATTGACCAAATAAATTACTGGTTTTAACTTCAAGCTCTGTAGCAGTTGCAGCCTCAGATAGTGAATCCGCAAACTCAAATGATTTTTCCTTCAAAAGCTCAGCCTTAGCATGGAAAATTTCCTCAGCTTTCTGCTTTTTCAGCTCTGGAACTAATTCAGCTTTCACTTGCTCAAGCGGTTGAACATTACCTTCAATCAGATTGGTTAATTTTAAAATCTGATAACCATCTTCAATCTTAATTGGTTGAGTTACATCGCCAGCATTAACTAGTTTAGCGACAGCTTCTTCAGCTGACTCTTCTAACGACCCTGGTAATAAAATACCTAAATCTCCGCCCACTTCTGCAGTCGGAGCGTCATCAGATTCGCTTTTCGCAATTTCTGCAAAATCTTCACCTTTCGCTATTCTTTCACTAATTGCAGTGGCTTTGGCGAGAGCTTCGTCTTCACCGTCTTCTGACAAAATTAAAATATGCGAATATTGACGCTGCTCTTCAGACCTAAATCGACTTAAATTATCCTGATAGTATGTTTCAACTTCTTCTTCAGTCGGGTCTTGAGCATTCTGCAGTGAATCAACTGACAATTCGACATACTCAACGGAAACTTTTTCTTCAATTCGAAATGCTTCCTGATTATCTTGATAATACTGATTAAGATCATCTTCACCGATTTCAAGACCGGCTTTAAACTTTTCAAAATCAAGTTTCAAAACTTTTCCAGAACGCTTTTGAGACATCAACTCGTAATCAGATTGGGCTTCACTTTTTAAAGTAAACTCAGTGCCCGTAATACCACCGATTAGTTGCTGACTAGTTTCCTGATTCGCATAAATTGATTTAAATGCTTCGCGACTTATTTGAGCACGAGCAAGAGTTTGGTCGACCAAACCTGACGAATATTTGCCATCGAGCTGATAATTTGGATCAGTTTGAATTACTTTTCTTAGTGCGTTGGTTGATAACCTTAAACCAAGCTCATTAGTTGATTGCTCGGTCACTTTCATAGTGATCAGCTGTTGAAGAACATTTTCTTGAAAATTTCTTTCGTCTTCTTCGGTCTTAACATTAGCATTATAAAAATCAGCGCGACGTGCTTTAAAGTTATTATAGGCTCTTTGGAACTCGCTCTGAGAGATGCTTTCACCGTTTACCACTGCAACAGCATTCGGATCTCCTAAGAAAAACGATGAACTGAAATATCCGGCAAACACGAATGAAATAACAATTACAAAGACTACAACTTTAACCCAGGGCTTTTTTACCCCTTCTCTAATATTTTCTAACATAGCGAATCGCTCATTTTACAAACTTGGTTTTAAAAACTCGATATTGTTTTTCTTTTTAATCTGTTGGATAAAATACAATCAAACGGATAAAAAAACGCGCCAACCAAGGCGCGCTTATTTTGGCGGAGCGGACGGGACTCGAACCCGCGACCCCCGGCGTGACAGGCCGGTATTCTAACCAGCTGAACTACCGCTCCTTAACCCAAACACAACTTAAAAGGCTTTTAGTGAATCCAAATTCTAATCAAACCCAACTAATGATTGATTAGGTTTGGATTAAGTACAGAAAATCTAAACTCTTAAGCTGGTGGGCGCTGCTGGGCTCGAACCAGCGACCCTCGCCTTGTAAGGGCGATGCTCTCCCAACTGAGCTAAGCGCCCGAAAAATTGAGCGCTAGTTTACCGCGTCTTTAAGGCCTTTACCAGCTTTAAATCCAGGTACTTTTGCAGCTGGAATATCGATGGTTTTTCCAGTTTGAGGATTGCGGCCAGTGCGAGCAGCACGATCTTTTACAGAAAAGGTACCAAATCCGACTAATGCGACTTGATCGCCTTTACGGAGTGTTTCAGTAATAGCGTCAATCATCGCGTCTAATGCGCGGCCTGCAGAAGCTTTAGATATGTCAGCGCCTGATGCAATTGCATCTACAAGTTCAGATTTATTCACTTAATTCCCCTTTAATTCTTATCAGTTGATTTTGAGAGCATAGGTTTAGAGATAATTCGGTATATGCCCCTCGCGGATAACTTTATACCAACGGAGTAATTTACCTGTCAAGCAACAAATCGTCTTAAACCCAGAAAAACCGCGGCTTTGGTCAAATTTAGAGCATTTTAAAAGTGAAACATGCGTTTTTGACAGATGCTCCATTTTTAAGCTTGATCAAAGCCAACAGCGAATATTTAGTGCGGCTTTACTTCCTGGCTTTGAGATTTACCAGATTTGGCCGTCTTTTTGCTGCTAGTCTCCTTATCTTCATTGTGAGAAATTGGCGTCGGCATACTCACTAGCGCTTTCTCTAAGACTTCGTCAATCCACTTAACAGAGATAATCTCAAGATCTCCAATGACATTTTGTGGAATTTCTTTCAAATTCCTGACATTTTTTTCTGGAATCAGAACTCGTTTAATGCCGCCGCGATGCGCTGCCAACAATTTCTCCTTCAATCCACCTATCGGTAACACTTCTCCACGAAGGGTAATTTCACCAGTCATAGCGACATCTCGCCTGACAGCAATGCCTGTTAGCGCGGAGACCAGCGCAGTACACATAGCTCCACCGGCACTGGGGCCATCCTTAGGTGTTGCACCTTCAGGTACATGAACATGAATGTCTTTAGTCTGGTAGAAATCTTCTTCGATTCCCAAAGACTTAGCTCGGCTCCGAACCACAGTCATTGCAGCTTTAATCGATTCTTGCATTACATTACCAAGATGACCGGTAGAAATAGCCTTGCCGGTTCCGCTCGTTACCGCCGCTTCAATGGTTAAAAGATCGCCGCCAACCTGAGTCCAGGCCAGTCCGGTAACCTGACCGATTTGATCTTTTTCTCCCGCTTTACCAAAATCAAATTTCTCAACGCCTAGGTATTTATTGAGATTCTTGGTATTCACTTTTATTTGAGACTTATTTTTTTCAAACATTAATTGTTTAACGACTTTTCGACAAATTTTCGAAATTTCTCGTTCAAGGTTTCGCACACCGGCTTCTCGGGTATAAAAACGAACCACATTAGTCAAAGATGATTTAGAAATTTGAATGTCTGATTCCTCAAGACCGTTCACTTTCTTTTGTTTAGGCAATAAGTAGCGAGAGGCTATGTTCAGTTTTTCATCTTCGGTATAACCAGATAAATTAATCACTTCCATTCGATCAAGTAAAGGACCAGGAATATTCATCGAATTCGCCGTACAAACAAACATCACCTCAGATAAATCGTAATCCACCTCAAGATAATGATCATTGAAAGTACTGTTTTGCTCAGGATCCAATACCTCCAATAGGGCCGACGCAGGATCACCGCGCATATCCATCGCCATTTTGTCAATTTCATCTAGTAAAAATAGCGGGTTACGCACTTTTACTTTGCTAAGTTTTTGCAGTATTTTTCCTGGCATAGACCCAATATATGTTCGTCTATGGCCGCGAATTTCTGCTTCATCTCTGACACCACCTAACGACATTCTGACAAACTGCCTTCCTGTTGCTCTTGCGATTGATTCACCCAGAGATGTCTTACCGACGCCGGGAGGGCCAACTAGACATAATACAGACCCTTTGAGCTTCTTAACCCGTGTTTGTACCGCAAGAAATTCAAGAATTCTTTCTTTAACTTCTTCTAATCCATAGTGATCTGACTCCAGTACTTTTTGAGCTTTCTCAATATCACTATCTAGCTTGCTGCGCTTTTTCCACGGAATATTCAGCATCCAATCGATGTAACCGCGTACTACCGTCGCCTCAGCAGACATAGGCGACATCATTTTTAACTTTTTAACTTCAGCTTCTGCTTTTTCTCGCGCTTCTTTCGGCATGCCGGCGGATTTTACTTTAGCAGCCAATTCTTCTATGTCTGAAACACTATCCTCATCACCAAGCTCTTTTTGGATAGCTTTCATTTGTTCATTGAGATAATAATCTCTCTGGCTTTTATCCATCTGCTTTTTGACTCTGCCACGTATTTTTCTTTCGACATGCAGAAGATCGATTTCAGACTCCATCAGCCCCATTAGATACTCAAGCCGTTTCGCTACATCAACAATTTCTAATACTTTTTGCTTTTCTGTAATCTTGAGTACTAAATGTGCGGCAATAATATCTGAGAGCTTTTCTGCGTCATCAATGGCAGATACAGTATTGAGAACTTCTGAAGGAATCTTTTTGTTTAATTTAATGTAATTCTCAAACATTGCTTTAATCGAGCGAGATAACGCACCTTGCTCTTCAAGCTTAGGTTTGATCGAATCAAGTGGTTCGAAATCAGCAACCAGCAAGCCCTCTTTTTCAGAAAGCTCTGATATCGAAGCTCTGCTAACGCCTTCCACTAATACCTTTAAGTTGCCATCGGGTAGCCTGAGCATTTGTAGAATGTTGGCTATACAGCCCTGTAAATATACATCTTTAGCACCCGGTTCATCTTTATTAGCATCTTTTTGAGCAACCAACAAAACCTGGTTACTACTATCAGAAGCAAATTCCAGCGCCTTGATTGATTTTTCCCTTCCGACAAAAAGCGGAATAACCATATGAGGAAAAACCACTACATCACGTAGTGGTAAAACAGGCAGTTGATTACTTTCTACTGTTAAAGGCATGTTATGTCTCTTGGTTGGTACTCCAGAGGAGCGTATATTCTAGTGTAACCGGAGTCTCTAATAGTATTTCAATGATCCCGCAGGCAAGTGATGCACTCAACCTTTGCTAGAGAGTAGCATTAAATGTTCGTCGTTGGTACGGGATCAGTACTAAATCACATCGATCACATCAATCAGCGATAACAGCATAATTATCGCACTGGTTGGGATTTGTCTATCTTTCTAATAACTCTATAGGTGTACTTCCCTATGGAGCAAAAACAAACAGCCCTGATTATCTTGAGGTTATATTGGGATATTGCAAGAAAATTTCAATTGGCCAGAAAGCGAAAAACTGACAAAAGTCAGTTTTTCACACTAAATTAAAGAAGCTACTTATCCGCAGCGACCTTTTTATCCTGACTTTCATAAATAAGTAATGGTTCTGACTCACCATCTACCACAGCAGCGTCGATCGCAACTTTGGTCACACCTTCCATTGACGGAAGATCGTACATGGTATCAAGTAACACTTTCTCAAGAATTGACCTAAGTCCTCTCGCGCCAGTTTTTCTGATCATTGCTTTCTGCGCTACAGCTCTTAAGGCATCGTCTCTAAACTCAAGAGTTACACCTTCCATATCAAATAGCTTAGAGTATTGTTTAGTAAGCGCATTTTTTGGCTGAGAAAGAATCTGAACCAGGGAGTCTTCGTCCAACTCTTCAAGTGTGGCAACAACTGGCAATCGACCAACAAATTCAGGAATAAGGCCATATTTAACTAAATCGTCTGGCTCTATGTCCTTAAATACTTCGCCGATATTTTTCGACTCATCTTTACTTCTTACTTGCGCGCCAAAGCCTATGCCGGAACGTTCAGAGCGGTCTCGAATAATTTTATCCAATCCAGCGAAAGCACCACCACAAATAAACAGAATACTACTGGTATCAACTTGCAAAAACTCTTGTTGAGGATGCTTACGGCCACCCTGAGGCGGAACCGATGCAACAGTCCCTTCAATTAACTTCAACAGAGCCTGCTGTACACCTTCACCAGACACATCCCTAGTAATCGATGGATTATCTGCTTTACGAGATATCTTGTCGATCTCGTCGATGTACACAATACCATGTTGCGCTTTTTCTACATCATAATCGCATTTTTGTAATAATTTTTGGATGATATTTTCAACATCTTCACCGACGTAACCCGCTTCGGTAAGCGTCGTTGCATCTGCAATAGTAAACGGTACATTTAGCAGTCTGGCTAGTGTTTCCGCTAATAATGTCTTTCCGCTACCGGTAGGTCCAACCAATAAAATATTACTTTTACCTAGCTCAACATCATCATTCTTTAAATTAGTGCCTGTTTGTAAACGCTTATAGTGGTTATAAACAGCAACAGAAAGCACCCTTTTTGCAGCATTTTGACCAATTACATACTGCTCTAAAATGTCATTAATCTCTCTGGGCGTCGGTAATTTACTAGAGTCACTATCTTGAGTAACTTCTTGAATTTCTTCACGAATAATATCATTGCAGAGCTCTACGCACTCATCACAAATAAATACGGATGGACCTGCAATTAGCTTTCTGACTTCATGTTGGCTTTTCCCACAGAAAGAACAGTAGAGAAGCTTACCGCTATCATCACGTCCACCTGATTTTCTGTTATCGCTCATTCGATTTCCTTTAAATTCTATAGTTAGGTCGTATATAGCATTAACTAACCTAGTCACAAGGTAAAGCTTAGACCTAATCGCCTTACTTTGTCGACAGAAAAGCCGCTATTTAAACTACTAATTGTGAAATTAATCCGATTTTTAAACAAAATCAACTATTATCGATTAGAGATAACAGAATCGACAATTCCGTACTTTGCCGCTTCTTCCGCACTCATAAAATTATCACGATCGGTGTCTTTTTCTAATTCCTTGAGCTTACGCCCTGTGTGATGTGCGAGGATTTTATTTAATGTTTCACGCATTTTAAGAATTTCTTGCGCATGAATCTCTATATCGGACGCCTGTCCCTGAAATCCGCCCAAAGGCTGATGAATCATCACTCTAGAATTTGGCAAAGCAAAGCGTTTTTCTGCGGCACCGCCAGCAAGTAAAAATGCGCCCATACTGCAGGCTTGACCAATACATAAAGTGGAAACCGACGGTTTAATAAATTGCATCGTATCATAAATCGCCATACCTGCAGTTACCGACCCACCAGGAGAGTTAATATAAAGTGAGATATCTTTATCTGGGTTTTCTGATTCTAAAAATAACAGTTGAGCCACAATTAAATTAGCCATCTGATCTTCAACCTGCCCGACCAGAAAAATAACACGCTCTTTTAATAATCGAGAATATATATCGTAGGAACGCTCGCCTTTTGCCGTTTGTTCAACAACCATTGGTACCAGACCGAGAGCCTGTTCTTCAATCATAGAGCTTGTTGTTATCATCTCGTTTCCTTTTATTTCAGACATTTATAAACTAAAAACCCAGTATCTAACTGTTAGCTAACATATGGGTTAACTATAGCAGTTTCAATACCGGGTTGGTAAATAATAAAGAGCTTTGAGACTGTTATTCTTTCGCGTCTTCTTTCTCAGCAGATTCTTCCTTTGGATTCATCACTTCATCAAAAGATTGTGGCTTATCTGTCACCTTGGCGCTGTCTTGTACGAATTGAATAACATTATCTTCCAGAACAAGCTGCTCAACTTCATTTAATCGGTTTTCGTCCGACAAATAGTAATTAATCACTTCTTCAGGTTTTTCATAGACAGATGCAAGTTCTTCAAGTTTGGTTCTTACCATTTCTTTATCAGCAGTTAATTTGTTTTGCTTGATAATCTCGCCAACCACCAAGCCAAGCTTCACACGACGGGTCGCTTTTTCTTCAAATATTTCTGATGGTAATTCAGGTAAGCTAGCGCCCTGGCCGCCAAACTGTTGCATTGCCTGCGCTTTAAGGTTTTCAATTTCTTGATCAATCATTGATTTAGGGACATCAAATTCATGAAGCTCGATCAAGGCTTCCATCACCTGTTCTTTCACTTTTGAGGTAAGAACCTGGGAAAGCTCTCTTTCCATATTTTTGCGAACATCAACTTTCATATTAGAGATGCTACCGTCCTCAATGCCCAGTTTCTCCGCAAGTTCACCCATTTTAAGCGTTTCTTTTTTATTGACAACTTTAACGCTAGTAGCGAAAACGGCGTCTTTACCAGCAACATCTTTATTTTGGTAATCTTCAGGGAAAGTGACTTTAACTTCTAATTCATCACCTGCTTTCGCTCCGGTAATTTGATCTTCGAAACCGGGGATCATTTGTCCTTGACCTAGTTGAAGCGCAAAATCATCAGCTTTTCCGCCAGCGAACTCTTCACCGTCAATAGTACCGGTAAAGTCGATGATAACCTGATCACCTTCTTTCGATTTACGCTTAACTTCTACCCAGTTAGCTTGCTGTTCGCGTAAGGTGTCAATCATTTTTGACAAGTCTTCTTCACCAACCTCAGCAGTCACTCTATCGATTTCAATCTCATTGAAGTCTTTTAGCTCAACTTCTGGGTACACTTCAAATGTTGCTGTGAACTCTAGATCTTTGCCTTCATCCATTGAAACAGGCTCAATTTGTGGCGCACCTGCAGGCTGAAGTTTTTCTTGAACAACAGCTTCGTAAAAGGAACGCTGCATAACTTCTGACACAACTTCTTGACGAACATGGTTACCGAATTTTTTCCTGATAACATTAAGCGGAATTTTACCAGGTCGAAAACCATTCATTCTTTGAGTTTTCGCTAACTCTTTCATTCTTTGTAATGCGACATCATCAACTTTATTCGCAGGTACGCCAATTGTTAGCTTTCGCTCTAGGCCATTAGTCGTTTCAACGGAAACTTGCATCTGTATGCTCCAACTGAGTTTTTTATACATCTAACTTAGACAGGATATACCGATATTTGATTACCAGAATACCAATCTTATTATATAGTTGGATTGAGACTAAGAAAGGAAATTGCGTGAGCTTCTTAATGAATGCGCAGTAATGAGGCATCCTATTTTGACATTTGGTTAGCACCAAAGCTCAGGCGACCACCAACTAGCTCAAGCCAGAAATCTATCAGAACGCCACTAGTTTGCATTAAACCGCAGATTCTGATTTTACACTATTTAGACTTACAAAATGGTGCGAGAGGAGAGACTCGAACTCTCACGCCGCAAGACACTGGAACCTAAATCCAGCGCGTCTACCAATTCCGCCACTCTCGCATTTTGTAAATCAAGGCTATTTTCTATATGAAGCTAACTTAATTAGCAGCTTCTTCAAGCAAATTGCCAAGAACTGGGGTGGACGATGGGGTTTGAACCCACGACCACCGGAATCACAATCCGGGGCTCTACCAACTGAGCTACGTCCACCATAAAAATCAAACGAGCAGAGCATTATAAATGCTTTTTACTCAAGATATAACCCACTCAGGCATATGGCGCGCCCGGCAGGATTCGAACCTGCTACCCTCGGCTTAGAAGGCCGATGCTCTATCCAGATGAGCTACGGGCGCACTGTTCCTGACTAATATTCAGCAATTTTGCATATCCTGCAAACTGAATACCAGAAAACCTGGTCGGGGAAGAGGGATTCGAACCCCCGACATCCTGCACCCAAAGCAGGCGCGCTACCAGACTGCGCTATTCCCCGGTTTTCCTGTTGTTGGAGTTGACCTCCTCAAGGAGCGCGGAATAATACTGGCTAATCTGACCGTCGTCAACAAAGAAAACTAAATTATTATTAAAAAAACTTTTACTTGGCAGTTAGAGCGACAATTGAGAAAATAGCCACCTTTATTTCTACAAGTTATTTGGTACCCCACTTCATGGTCGCACAACTTATCGACGGCACTAAAGTATCAGCAGAACTACGCTCAAAAATTAAACAAAAGGTCCAAATTCGACTACAACAAGGCCAAAGAGCACCTGGTCTTGCAGTAATTCTGGTTGGAAATGACCCAGCTTCAGACGTTTATGTTGGGAAAAAGGTGAAAGCGTGCGAGGAAGTAGGGTTTAATTCCCGGAAAATACTACTTAATGACTCAATTTCTCAGCAAGAATTAATTAGTGAAGTTGAACGTCTAAACCATGATTCAGACATCGACGGTATATTGGTTCAATTACCATTACCTGATCATCTGGACGCCAGCGAGGTTCTGGAAACAATAAAGGCGGAAAAAGACGTTGACTGTTTTCACCCTTTTAATATCGGCCGACTAGTACAACGCATACCCCGCCTGCGCCCCTGTACGCCGTTTGGCGTGATGTTATTACTAGAATCAATAGGACAAGATGTAAAAGGCCTCAATTGCGTTGTAGTTGGTGCCAGCAACATTGTTGGTAGGCCGATGGCCATGGAGCTGCTTCTGGCCGGTGCGACCGTCACCGTATGTCACAAATTTACCAAAGATTTGGCAAGTCACGTTGCAAACGCCGATCTGGTCATTGTGGGAGTTGGCATACCAGGTCTGATTAAGGGGGAATGGATAAAACCTGGTGCTATTGTTATCGATGTTGGTATTAATCGTCTATCTAACGGACAGTTAACCGGCGACGTCCAGTTCAATGAAGCCAGGGAACGTGCCGGCTGGATAACACCTGTTCCAGGTGGAGTCGGCCCAATGACGGTTGCGACACTCATGCAAAATACCCTGATGGCGGCTGAAGAATCTGATAAATAAGGTTGAATTGTCAATTTTTAGGCAATTAGGCAATGCAAAGCTTGCAAAAAAAATTGAAAACGCTAGTCTTAGAACAATGACAAAGGATTTTTTTAAGCTAAATCATTAACTTATGGGCATCAAGTTTCTTATTGTTGATGATAGTAAAGCAATGCAAACTATCGTTCGCCGGATTCTGAGCAATGCGGGTTATAGCGATCACTTTTTTAAATTTGCAGATAACGGAAAAGAAGCATTAGAGCGGATACGGACCTGGAACCCCGACATGGTTTTGCTCGATTGGCATATGCCGGAAATGACAGGCATAGAGCTACTTCAAAGAGTTAAAGAATTACGTCTGGAAACTCGAATCGGACTTATCACCGCAGAAAGAAATCAAAACTCAATCCAAAGGGCAAAAGACGCGGGCGCGATGTTTGTTGTCAATAAACCCTTTACCGTGGAAAAATTAAAGGAAAGTCTCATTCCAGCCCTGGCTGGTGTTTCGTCGCTTAAAGATGAACCTATCCCGATAACTCAAGAGCTTATCTTTCCTTCACCATCAGCTGTCAGCATTCTGCTTTCAACTATTACCGACTCAAAAATTAAGGTGAGCAAAGTAGAGCCAATTTCTGTTGAGAACCTGACTTTACCTTGCACGTTAGCGCTATTCGGAGATTCAGAAAAAAAAGTTAAAGCCGTCATAATCCTAGAGTCAGAGACCGTTGATAAGTTATCTGAAAGTTTTGCCACCAGCATTTTCAAAGGCGAAGCATTCGACGACAAATTATTGGCTAAATCATTAATGAAGGCTTTATCGATCATCGCGGTATGTTTTTATAATGTTAAGGATTCTCAGGAATTGAGTTTATTTAAAACATACAGTATGCAAAAAATGATAAGCAAGGTTCAGAGGATGAACAATGTTCCCAAAGACGAAAGACTGGATCTCAAATTTACTTTCGATGATGATATTTCTTGTCACGCCATTATTTGTCTGGAATCACAAAACGGCTACTAACCAAACCTGGCTCGGCTTGTTTGAAAAGAAGTGCTTTAAGAAAATAAACGGCTCAAATTATCGACTTTTAAACTACTGACAACTTTTATTCCGACGGCGTGTGGTCAGCATCCAGTTCGTTCAATACTTCTAAAAATTGTTGTTCTAACAATTGATGTTCGCTGGTCAGCCGCTCCAATGCTTTGGTTGATTCCGAATGAACCAACGACTCTTCTGACACAGTTAAAAATTGCTGTTCCAGCATTTCTTTTTCAATAATTAATCGATCCATCACTTTTTCAGTGTCTTCCAGCTGTGACCGTAAAACCTCTAGTTTGTTGATGGTTTCATTGTCTTCCGAGGAATTTCTAAGCTGCGCTGCAAGCATTTCGTTTCTTGCTTCCAGCGTTTTATGTTTTCTGGTTAGCTGTTTGTAATCTGCATTCAGGTTCACAAAATTTCGATGCATCTGGTTTTGAGTGGCTTTGTGCATTTTAATTTGCTCTTTCTGCGCCTGAAATGTTCTAGCCTTAGCCACAAAAGCCAACAATTGATTATTAGTTATTTCAAGATCGCCGCTCAACTTTTTGTTCATTGCGAGCGCTTCAACTAGTTCGCTCGTCAATTTCGCTACCTCTTGTTCTTTCGATTCAAGCATTTTGCCGGAGCTTTCCTCTAACGCTTTTGCCGCTTTCAAAGTATCATTGACATCGCTGGAAATGCTCTCTGCTTCCTCAATTTTCTCTAATTCGTTTTCCTCTTCTTCTTCGTCAATATCTACAAATAGTTCGACTTCGCTGACAATACCAACCATTTCTCCTAAAGAATTATATCGCTCTTTTAATTCGGCTAGTTTTTCACTTTCCGCCAGGTTACCATTTTCCCTTAAGCGATCGCGAAGCACATCGAGTACCTGATCGCCGCCACTCATATTATAGGCAATTGAATTTTTCAAATCATAATAAAGCTCTTCATAATTTTCATCGTCAGACCGATTCAACTCGGACTCAAGTTGCTGGGCTTTTTTGTGGGAACTTTCCAGTTCTTTTTCTAAATTTGAAAGTTGCTGCTGTAGATTTTGGTTAGAGTTTTCGAGCTCTTCGAGCTGTTGTTGGACCGATTGATATTCACTTTCTAATTCGGTGAGTGCCTGTTGAGAACTATCAGATCTTCCATCAATATTCTCAATTTTTTTCTCAAGCTCGACAATAGTTTTATTTTGATCCTGAATTTTGACTCTTAAGCCTTTTGCTCGTCTTTTTTCGTCTTTTAGCTTTTCTCTTAACTTGTCGTTGCTACTGCGAAGTTCATTGTTTAAATTATTTAAATAATAGAATAAGAATCCGCCGATCCCCACCAGAACCAGGAAAACTTCACCAATAATAATTAAACCAGACGCAGACAATAATAAAACCTGTATTTACTCGCACATACCTATTATAGAATATAGAAAGTTAATTTACTTACCTGATCTAACTCGTCGAGTTTGCCAGTCCCTATCAGCCAACTCACATCAACGTACCCCCCGGAATCCCAGTCAAAAAAAAAGCTAACCGAAGTTAGCTTTTTAACGTGTTTTCTAATTTTGCCAGAAGAGGTCTCCACCATGCTCCTCAATGGTTTCAAGAACTTTACCGCCTCCTCTTGCAACACAGGTTAACGGGTCTTGTGCAACAATGACGGGTAAGCCGGTTTCTTCCAGAAATAACCTGTCAAGATCCCGGATTAGCGCACCGCCACCGGTTAATACCATACCTCGCTCAGATATATCCGCTGCAAGTTCGGGGGGGGACTGTTCAAGTACCGAACGCACGGCTCTTATCATTCCTGCAAGTGGATCTTGTAATGCTTCTAAGACTTCATTGCTATTAATGGTAAAACTGCGCGGAATTCCCTCTGCCAGGTTGCGCCCTCTTACGTCAATTTCCATCACCTCGTTACCGGGAAATGCCGTCCCTATTTCGTGTTTAATCCGCTCAGCGGTCGCTTCTCCGATGACAGTACCGTAATTCCTTCTGACGTAATCGATGATTGCTTCGTCAAATCGATCACCACCGATGCGGACCGAATCAGAGGACACAACACCATTAAGTGACAATATTGCAATTTCGGTCGTTCCACCACCGATATCGACTACCATTGAACCTCTGGCCTCGCCTACTGGTAACCCAGCTCCGACGGCTGCAGCCATCGGTTCTTCGATGAGGTAAACATCGCGCGCTCCAGCACCATAGGCTGACTCTTTGATGGCTCTTCTTTCTACCTGAGTTGAACCGCAAGGCACACAAATGAGGACTCTGGGGCTTGGACGCATGAAAAAACTTGAATCATGAACTTTTCGAATAAATTCCTGAAGCATTTTTTCCGTGACTTCAAAATCAGCGATTACACCGTCCTTTAATGGGCGGATAGCAGTAATATTACCCGGAGTTCTCCCCAACATGACTTTCGCGTCTTTACCGACCGCAGCGAGAGATTTATTTCCTCCTCGTTCATGACGAATTGCTACAACAGAAGGCTCATTAAGGACGATTCCTTGTTCTCGCATGTAGATTAGAGTATTAGCAGTTCCCAAGTCTATGGAAAGATCGGCCGAAAAAAGGCCTCTAATTTTATTAAACATATTTCAGTTAATTTCCGCTTATTTATTCTCTTTTCATCAAATTTAGCGTTGGCTAGAATCTGTATATCTTTCGTTTATCGTCGCTATTGCGACTATAACATTGCCATTGGCAGTGACGGTAAACAAAAGATAAACAGCCCCTGAAGCGTACAACACAAATCGCAATAATATTAATTGGCCCAGATTATCGCTCAGTTCTGCAGCAAACAGAAGAGTTTGCTTTAAATTTCTTATGTTTTATGATGTATTTCATCAAATTAAGTTCCAGAACCCACGAAAGGCCCAAACCATCCATGGTAGAAATAAAATTAGCAACGACAGATGACGCTTCTCTCCTCGAAAAAGTTGCACGCCCAATTTGGCAAGAACACTACGAACCGATTATCGGGCTTGAGCAAGTTGAATATATGCTCGATAAATTCCAAAGTCGCGAAGTAATTACAGAACAAATAGAACAGGGATTTGAGTATTTTATCGTTAGCCATGACAAAGCACCTGTCGGCTATATGTCGGTGGAAAAGAGAGAAAAGAGCTTATTTATCAGTAAGTTTTACCTGAATTCAAGTGTGAGAGGTAAAGGTATTGGGAAAGTTATGCTCAATAAAGTCCATCAATTAGCAAAAGAAAAAGAATGTAATCAATTGGAATTAACCGTCAACAAATATAATCCCGCCTATCAAATCTACTTAAAACTGGGTTTTGAAAACAGAGAATCTATTCAGATTGATATCGGTTCAGGCTTTATTATGGATGATTATCGCATGATTAAACCGATATGAGAGCCATGAACAGCTCCAGCCAAGCGTTTCCTTGTTTGCCCTGATAACAATTTAATACTGGTCAAAACCAGTATTTATGGGCAGATTTATTTGCTAAGTGCGCATTTGAATAGTTGCTAAGTTCAACTGCCACTATCTATCGTCGAGATCAAATGGTAAGTAAATTGGTATACTCAGTAAACCACGGCGACTCTGCGACAACCTTTCAAATTTTTAAGATTGTACATCAGCTCATCAGTCGGTTTTACAGACCAATCACCGCCAGCGATAATCTGCGAACCAATGCCATCGAGTTTACATCGGAGTCGAACCGGGCATAACCCACCTTTATAAGGCGTGAGTGACTCAACAATTTCCTCGGCTAACAAGTTACTTTCGCTAAAGTCAGCTTCAATTTGCAAATACTTTGACTGACGCTCGCGTACCTGGGTGAGTTCACTTAATTCCACCGCGCTCATTTTTAGACCACCGGAAAAATCATCATTTGATATATCACCTTTGGCAACTATCACTTCATCAGTTCGCAAAATATCCCGGTTAACTTCATAAAGATCACTATAAACCATTACATCAACTCGACCGCTTTGATCATCAAGCGAAACAATCGCCCAGTTTAGACCTTTCTTGGTTTTCATCACGCGAATACCAACAATTAGACCGGCTACCGAAACATATTCTCCACGACGTGTCGGTTGCAATGAATTGAGGCGTAGATTACAAAACTGTTTAATCTCGGGTAGGTAACGATCAATCGGGTGACCCGTTAAGTACAAACCTAAAGTTTCTTTTTCACCCTGTAGTACTTTGTCTTCCGGCCACGGTCGAACTAACGCAAATTCTGGTGACTTTCCTTCTCCAGATTCAGTCGGCGAACCAAACAAATCATTTTGCCCCAAAAGTTGATCTCGTTTAAATTGTTCGGCGCTTTTTATCGCATGCTCAAGGGATGCCATCATGACAGCCCTGTCCGGTCCAAGGGCATCCAACGCTCCAGCCCGGATCAACGCTTCGAGGTTTCGCCGGTTTACTTTCTTCAGATCGACTCGATTACAAAAATCGAATAAATCCCGGTAAACACCATCTTTATTTCGTTGATCAACAATAGATTGAATGGCTCCCTCACCAACGCCTTTAATCGCACCGATGCCATAAATAATCGTCTGCCTGCCATCAATGGTAAATTTATAAAGTCCGCGATTAACATCGGGCGGTACGATTTTTAACCCCATCGATTTGGCATCGTCAACATAGGTCACCACTTTATCAGTGTTATCCATATCAGAAGACATAACGGCCGCCATAAACGCCGCAGGGTAATGGGTTTTTAACCAGGCAGTTTGGAAGGAAACCAGGGCGTAAGCTGCAGAGTGAGATTTGTTAAAACCGTAACCCGCAAACTTTTCCATCAAGTCAAAAATATGTCCGGCCAGTTCACCATCAACATCTCTGGCGATTGCGCCTTTCATAAAAATCTTGCGCTGTTCTTCCATTACTTCAGGTTTCTTCTTACCCATTGCACGGCGTAACAGGTCAGCGCCGCCTAAACTAAACTCAGCCAAAACCTGGGCGATTTGCATAACCTGTTCTTGATAGAGAATAATGCCATAAGTAGGTTCTAAAACAGGTTTGAGATCCTCGTGCTGGTAATCTGAATGGGGATAGGCAACTTCTTGACGGCCATGCTTTCGATTAATGAAATCGTCCACCATTCCCGAGCCTAACGGACCAGGTCGGAATAGTGCTACCAAAGCGATGATATCTTCGAAATTACTGGGTAAGAGTTTTTTGATTAGCTCTTTCATGCCGCGAGATTCAAGCTGAAATACTGCGGTGGTGTTGGCAGATTTTAATAGCTCAAAGGTTTTCGGATCATCCAGAGCAATCGTATCAATATTGAGATTGGGCTCTCCGGCAGGGATCAATTGTTCATTGATCATGCCAACGGCCCAATCAATGATGGTTAGCGTTCGTAACCCAAGGAAGTCAAACTTAACCAGACCGGCAGACTCAACGTCGTCCTTATCAAACTGAGTTACCAGTCCTTCGCCCGCTTCATCACAATAAAGTGCAGCGAAATCTGTCAGATCTGAAGGCGATATAACAACTCCCCCCGCATGCTTACCCGCATTTCGGGTAATCCCTTCGAGTTTTATTGCCATGTCCCAGATTGCTTGAAAATCTTCTTCCTCTTCGTATCTTTGACGAATCTCTTCTTCTTGCTCCCAGGCTTTGCTCAGTGTCATACCAACATCAAAAGGGATTAGTTTTGACATCTTATCGACAAAACCGTACGGCTGACTGAGTACTCGGCCTACATCCCTGATAACAGCTTTTGCTGCTAATCGACCAAAGGTAATAATCTGTGAAACGCTATTTCGTCCGTATTTTTCTGCAACATAATCGATAACTCTATCACGCCCATCCATACAAAAATCGATATCGAAATCAGGCATCGATACCCTTTCTGGATTAAGAAAACGCTCGAAAAGTAAATCATATTGAAGTGGGTCAAGGTCGGTAATTTTCATAGCGTAGGCAACTAAAGAGCCCGCGCCTGAACCTCGTCCAGGTCCAACCGGAATATCGTTGTCTTTCCCCCAACGAATGAAGTCGGCAACAATCAGAAAGTAACCCGGAAATCCCATTTGATTAATAACGTCGAGTTCCACCTTCAGTCGTTCATCATATTCCTTTCGCTTTTCACTGAAGTCAGGTGCGCTGGTGTCCATTATTTCAACCAGTCGCTCCTCAAGACCTTCTTCACTCAACTGACAGAAATATTCCTCGATGGTCAAACCATCAGGAATTGGGTAATTAGGTAAAAAATATTCGCCGAGATGTAGCGATAAATTGCATCGTTTTGCAATTTCGACAGTATTTTGCAACGCTTCGGGGATGTCGGAAAATAACTCGGACATTTCCTTAGCTGATTTTAGATATTGTTGATCAGTGTAGCTCTTGGGTCGACGCGGATCATCAAGCACTCTTCCCTGGTTAATACACACGCGAATTTCATGGGCTTCAAAATCTGCCTGCTCCAGAAAACAAACATCGTTTGTCGCAACCACCGGTGTGCCAGAGCCTTGAGCAAACCCGGCAACCGATTGAATGTAAGCCCCTTCTCCCTGTCGGCCAGTCCGCTGCAGTTCCAGGTAATAACGATTGGGAAAATGATGATTCCAGAAACCAAGTTGTTTAGCGGCAATTTCGTGGTGCCCAGCGATCAAGGATCGACCCACATCGCCGTCTTTTCCGCCGGACAAAACAATGAGCCCCTCGCTATGATCAATTAACCATTCTTTTTCGACAATGGGTAATCCCAATTTCTGGTTAGTTTGATAGGCTCTTGAAACTAACTGCTTCGCATTTAAATAACCGTCATCGTTTTGGCAGAGAACAGCAATTTTGAATACTTCATTTTCATCTTCTGAATCATTGATCCATAAATCAACACCAACGATAGGCTTAACGCCGTTGGCTATTGCTCGACGATAATATTTGATCAAACCACAAAAATTGATATGGTCGGTTAATGCAACCGCAGGCATCGACATTTCTGCAACACGATCAATCGTAGGATTAATCCTGCATATCCCATCAACCATGGAAAATTCAGAATGCACTCTAAGATGGACAAAATCATAAACCGGCGAGTCTATAGCTTCATCAGTTTGCGTTTCAAGGTCTTGTTTTTCTGTCATATTCTTTTATCAATAAGCCTATCAATGAATTGAATAGCAAGCGTCAATTAATCAACACACTGACCGATTAATATCCTAAATCAGCTGTAATTGTTTTTGCACCGGCGCAAAACTTTTACGATGAATCTTTGTAACGCCAAGCTTTGCCAGCGCTTCACGGTGTGTTTTCGTCGGATAGCCTTTATGTTGCGCAAACCCATAGCCAGGAAATACAGCTTCCATTTCTATCATTTCAAGGTCACGTGCTACCTTGGCAATAATAGATGCCGCGCTGATTGCCGGTTCAGTCAAATCCCCTTTAACGATTGCTTCAGCGGTACAAGGAAGTTTCGGTAATTTATTGCCATCGACGAGACAATGTCCAGGTTTAACCTCAAGCCCTTCCACCGCACGTTGCATAGCCAGCAAACTCGCATTCAAAATATTGATTTCGTCAATTTCCAACGGTTCTGCCCGAGCGATACACCAACTCAATGCCTTAAGTTTAATTTCTTCAGCAAGTTGTATCCGTTTTTTCTCAGAAAGCTTTTTAGAATCAGTCAAGCCTTCAATCGGCTGCTTTGGATCAAGAATGACTGCGGCTGCAATTACCGGCCCGGCTAATGGGCCTCGACCCACTTCATCAACACCAGCGGTCAGATGGTCTTTATACAATTAGATTCCCCTGAAGATTGTAAAATACGAGCCAATACTCACTAAAAATTGTTTGAATAAATAAGCACTTAGGTCAATTTTTTCGATCAGTAAACAAGTCGATAAACTTGTTTCAAGGCTTTACTAAGAGTTGTGTTTTTTCCTTTAATTACAAAGGGTTAAAGAAAGCCAAGATCAATCAATGAGATAAGGCATTATTTCATATTTAACTCGCTAATCCCAGCGGTTTTCCCTTCCAATTTTCTAAATGTTAACTGGTATCTCTAACTGTTCGAAAAGGCGAAGAAATAATTTATATTTAGGATTGAGTGACGTTTAGAACCATCCCACAGTATAGGCTAGTACATTTCAAATCCAGTCAATTTATGCTATTGTCGCGCTTTATCATACAGGCTATTCCAGTCTCCTATTAACCCGCAAAAGAGCAGAATTTTTAATGAATAAAATCAAAACAGCTGTGATTGGTGTTGGTTATCTCGGTAAATTTCACGCTCAAAAATATGCCAATCTGGAAAACAGTCAACTCATAGCAGTTGTCGATGCCAGCCAGATGACCGCTTCAGAAATCGCGAAACAATATTCGGTTGAAGCACTCACCGATTATCGACAACTTCTTGGCAAAGTTGACGCGGTCAGCATTGCTGCGCCAACTAGCCTGCACCACCAAATTGCAAAAGATTTTCTTAACCATGGTACTCATGTTCTGATTGAAAAACCTATCACAGTGACAGTCGAACAAGCCGATGAATTATTAGCATTAGCTCGACAAAAAGACTTGTTAATCCAGGTTGGTTTTCTCGAGCGTTTTAATGCTGCGGTGCTAGAGCTAGACAAAGTACTGACAAAGCCTTTATTTATTGAATCACACCGATTAGCACCTTTTAACCCACGAGCAACCGACGTTAATGTTGTTCTCGACTTGATGATTCACGACATCGATATTATTTTGAACATAGTCAAATCGGAACTTAAATCCATTTCCGCTTCAGGCGCGCCGGTTTTGACGAACTCTACCGATATTGTGAATGCCCGACTCGAATTTGAAAATGGCTGCGTGGCTAATGTTACTGCCAGTCGAGTATCCATGAAAAACGAACGAAAAATGCGCTTGTTCCAGCAAGATTCCTGCGTCACTATTGATTTTCAAAATCGCGCTTTGAATCTTTATCAGAAAGGTGAAGAATGTGATGAAAATGGCATTCCGAAAATCATTGCTAATGAACAAACTTTCGACAACAATGACGCACTTCAAACAGAAATCATCGCATTTCTAAATAGTATTGAAACACAATCTCCGACATTAGTGACTGGTGAAGATGGTAGACGTGCACTCGATACCGCAATCAAAATTTCTCAACTTTTAAGCGAGTAAAGAAAACAATGAATATTCCAATGGTTGATCTCAAACAACAGTACCTCGAGCTCAAACAGGAAATTGACGACGGCCTTCAAGCGGCTCTCGAATCAACACAATTTATACTCGGACCAAATGTCCAGGCATTCGAAAAAGAAGCAGCCGAATACTTGGGTGTAAAACACTGTCTTGGTGTTAACTCAGGAACAGATGCACTTCACCTGGCATTAATAGCGGCTGGTGTTGGGAAAGGTGATGAAGTAATCACAACAACATTTACTTTCATCGCAACCGCCGAAGCAATTAGTTATGTCGGAGCGACGCCGGTATTTGTTGATGTCGATCCAAAAACATTTAACATGGATCTGGGACAGGTCAGAAAAAATATCAACAGCAAAACCAAAGCTATTATTCCAGTTCATCTTTTTGGACAACCGGTCAATATGCCAGAACTGGTTGAGCTCAGCCAACTGCATAATATAAAAATTGTTGAAGACTGCGCCCAATCTTTCGGTGCTGACATCAATGGAAAACAGACTGGTAGCTTTGGCGACATTGGTGCTTTTAGTTTTTTCCCAAGTAAAAATCTCGGTTGCTTCGGAGACGGAGGATTAATCAGCACCAACTCTGACGAGATATTTGAACATCTGAATGTATTAAGAAATCATGGCATGAGTGTTCGCTATCATCATACAGAAATTGGTTACAACAGCCGCCTGGACGAATTGCAGGCAGTGATATTGAGAGTCAAGTTAAAGCACATCGATCGTTTTAACGATAACCGAAGAAGAGTTGATAGTCTTTATAAAACTTTCCTTGCCGAAACAGACGTGGTGACTCCATTTGAAGATAAAACAGGCAAACACGTTTACCACCAATATACCTGCTTGCACCCCAAACGCGACCAAATAATGCAGGCATTGCAACAAGCCAAAATCGCTTGCGCCATTTATTATCCTATTCCGCTTCATAGACAGGATGTTTATCAGGAGCAATTCAAAAACCTTAGCTTGCCGAACGCCGAATCGATCGTTGAAAAATGTTTTTCTCTCCCGATCTATCCAGAATTAACGGAAGAAAAAATTCAGCAAGTCTGCGAAGTTATCAAAACGGCAATTTAAACGTAACGAATAATTTTGCCCGAAAACGACAACGGCAAACTGCAAAAGAATTTATTATGGTAAAAAAAGTATTAATCAGCGCAGGCGAAGCTTCTGGCGATTTGCACGCGGCCAACTTGGTAAAAAAGCTGATAGAAATTGACAGTTCAGTTGAAGTGATGGCGATGGGGGGAGATAACCTCAGAGACGCAGGAGCGGATGTCATCATTGACTGTGCAGAGTTAGCGGTTGTCGGTGTGGTCGAAGTTTTAATTAATTATCGAAAAATTAAACGCGCATTAGACAAATTAAGCGAAGTTGTTATCAACCAAAAACCAGACCTGTTAATCCTGGTAGATTACCAGGAGTTTAATATGAAACTCGCACAAACGGCCAAAAAAAATGGCGTTAAAGTGCTGTTTTATATTGGACCACAAGTTTGGGCATGGCGTCCGCATCGTGTGCATAAAATGCGGGAAAAAATTGACATGATGGCCGTGTTATTTCCATTCGAAGTCGCCTTCTACGAAAATGCTAACGTGCCGGTAAAATTTGTCGGTAATCCATTAGTGGACGAAGTAAAAGCTAACACAGATAAACTCTCACTAATTAATCAATACCAACTTTCACCCGAGCTTAAAACCGTTGGATTACTTCCGGGCAGTCGAAAAAGTGAAATAAAAAGAATTCTCCCCATACAATTAGAATCCGCCAGACAACTGAAGCAAAAACATCCACAATTGCAGTTTGTACTGGCCGTTGCTAGCACTCTGAGTAAATCGGAAATAGAGCAACAGTGTCAACAATATTCTGAGTTGGACATTAAATTTATTCGCGATCTTCCTTACAATGTGATGAGCGTTTGCGACGCAATAATCACTGCATCAGGAACTGCCACACTTGAAACCGGCTTAATGGAAATTCCGCTGGCGATCACTTATCGTATTTCGCCCTTATCCTACGCAATACTTCGGCGAATGATGACCATTGACAAAGTTGGGCTAGTGAACATCGTTGCTGAAAAAATGATCGTCAAAGAATTTATACAGCAAGATGCAGTCCCAGAAAAAATAGCGGGAGAAATAAGTGAGATTTTGGAAAATGACGATTATCGAGAAAATATGATCAACGAGTTAAAACAAGTCAAACAAAAACTTGGCATTCAAGGCGGCTCGAAAATTGTTGCCGAACTAGCTTATCAAATGTTAACGAATAACGAGCACGTCACTTAAAGTAGATTAGTTACAATGAAATCTGACAATTAACTTATTATTCGTTTTATCGAGCAATCCCTCTGGGAGAACTACGAATAAAATCTAACATCAGTTGAACTGATTTAGACTCGACAGCCATAGCGGTCAACTCACTATCAATTTGTTCCTTTGAATAGCCCTTGCGATAAATCGTTTTGAATGCCCGTCTTATACTTAAGATTTCCTGCTTTTCGAATCCCCGACGCTGTAAGCCTTTGGCATTAATTGTCTTGGGTGATGATTCCGCATACATTAAGAAAGGTAAAATATCCTGAGTCACTTTACTCTGTATGCCGACAATAGCATGTGCGCCTATTCGACAAAACTGATGTATACCGGTAAAACCACTGAGTATTGCCCAATCGTCAACTTCCACATGCCCAGCGAGGTTTGCGCTGTTAACAATTACTATATTATTGCCAAGGATACAGTTATGGCCGATATGAACATGTGCCATTAACATATTATCGTCACCAATTTTCGTCACACAATCATCAACACTGATCGCGCGATGAATACTGACATACTCGCGAATGCTATTTCGATCTCCAATAATTAATTGAGTTTTTTCGTTTTCGTCAAAACTCAAATCCTGAGGAATATCACCGATAGAGCTAAATTGGTGAATTCGGTTGTCCTTACCGATTTTTGTTGGACCTTTAATGACAACATGGGCTTCTACAATAGTTCCGGAATCAATTTCTACTTCCGGTCCAATAATACTATATGGACCGACTTCCACATTTTCAGCCAGTTGTGCTGATTGATCAACAATTGCCGTTGGATGGATCATAAGAACTATCTTTCAATTAACGAGTTGAGGCGCGTGGATTTGCGCGTGTCTAGTTTGTTTGGAATTATATTGCTTCTGCGCTGAAGACGCTAACGAATTCTAAATGATCATAGGACCGCGAGCCAGCCCACGCTTTGAATTCTTGATAAAATTAACGAGTAATTGAATGGACTTAGAATCAGTAGAAAGTTTAGTTAACTCTTCCACAACCTGCTCTATTAATAATCCCTTTCGATAAATAATTCGATAGGCTTTTCTTATTAGCGCAACCTCATCAGGATGAAAGCCGCGTCTTCTCAATCCTTCAGTGTTTACAGAACGAGGTGCAGATTCGGCGTACAGCACAAATGGCGCAATATCTTGAGTAACGGTACTTCTGATCCCAACAAACGCATATTCTCCAATGTGACAAAACTGGTGTATTCCGGAAAACCCGCCCAAAATAGCCCAGTCGCCGACAACAACATGACCAGCTAAATTGGAACTGTTTGCGATAGTGACATTATTTCCCAGAACACAATCGTGCGCGATATGCGTATACGCCATCAACAAATTGCCATTGCCGATAGTGGTCTCTTCTCGATCTTGCGCTGTACCGCGATGAATTGTGCAAGACTCACGTATGGTATTGTCATCGCCAATAACTGTGCGAGTCGGTTCGCCTTTATACTTTTTGTCCTGGTTGGCTTCACCAACTGAACAAAACTGATAAAAATGATTGTTCTTGCCGATCTGAGTATGACCGTTAATCACCACATGTGGACCAACAATAGTTCCTTCATCAATACTCACATTTTCTTCAATGACTGAAAATGGCCCAACGCTAACATTGTCAGCTAGTTGCGCAGATGGATGAATTACCGCACTTGGATGGATCACTATTTTATATCCTGTTTTGAACACATCAGATCGGCGCTACAAACAACTTTTCCGTCAACTAGCGCCTCTGCTTCAAATTTCCACATCGTTCTTTTACGTTTTAACAGATTAACTTTCAAAATAACTTGATCGCCGGGCTCAACTGGCTTTTTAAAACGCGCATTGTCAATGCCGACAAAATAGTAGAGAGAGTTTTCGTCGGGTAACTCGTCCATTGTTTTAAACGCCAAAATTCCTGTTGCTTGTGCTAAAGCTTCAAGAATCAAAACTCCAGGCATCACAGGGCGATGAGGAAAATGGCCAACAAAACAAGGCTCGTTAACGGTTATATTCTTAATCGCGTGTAGATATTCACCGACTTTATAATCCGTTACTTTGTCTACCAACAAAAATGGATAACGGTGAGGCAGATGTTTCATCACCTGATGGATATCTAAGGCCGATATTTCGTTTTCATTAGCCATCACTAAGAATCACCTTGTAACTTCTTAAGCTGTTTATTCAGCTCTTTAATCTGTTTCGCCATATCATCCAGTTGGCGAAATCTGGCGACATTTTTGCGCCAGGTTTTGTTATCTTGCATTCCAGTCCCAGATGAAAATACGCCAGGTTCTTTATTCGACTTATTGATCAAGCTGCAAGCAGTTACATGAGTGCCAGGCGCAATTTCGAGATGGCCTAATATGGTAGAGCGGCCACTAAAAGTACAATAGTCACCAACTTTGCTGCTTCCCGCAACGCCAGCATATGCAGCCATGGCCACATTGGCTCCTAATTCAACATTATGGGCAATATGACAGAAATTATCCAATTTAACGCCATTACCTATTATCGTATTATTTAATGCGCCACGGTCAATACAAGCGTTTGCACCGACTTCTACTTCATCACCAATAACAACTTTACCCGTTTGTGGAATTTTTACCCACTTTCCTTTCTCATTAGCAAAGCCAAAACCATCAGAGCCGATCACTGCGCCAGCATGAATTAAACAACCTCTGCCAATTTCAACATAATGATAAATACTAACATTGGCAAAAATTCGGGTTTGCTGACCAATTTTGCTACCTCGGCCAACAACGACATTAGGCCCGAGGATAACGCCGTCCTCAATCACACAATCGTTCTCAATCACACATCCGGCAGCAATGGATACTTTACTTCCCAGCTGCGTACTTTTCGCAACACAAGCGCTCTCATGAACGCCCGTTTCTGGTATTGGCGTATTGTCGAGAAGTTGAGCGACTTTCGCAAATGCGAGATAGGGATCTTTAACAACAATACAATTAGTTTTTACGGAAGATTTAAATTCTTCCGAAAGCAAAACACAACCTGCCAAGGTTGTGTTTAGTATTGAAGTATATTTTTGACTATTCAGGAAAGACATTTCGTTTGCTTTAGCATTCTCAAGCGATGCAATTGCACCAATCAGGTGTTTCCCATCGCCATAAAACTCTGCATCAAGCAGTCGAGCAATCTCCGCAACTGAGTACTCTTTTACGCTCAAATTAGTTAACCTGCAGGATTACTGACCAATGCGATAACTTTATTTGTAATATTAATAGCAGAGCTTGCGTGAAGAGCTACATCTGATCTAACAACTAAGTCAAATTTCTCTTCTTCAGAAACCTTTTTTACAGCTTGCATGATACGCTGCATTATTTTTGCTCTTTCTTGCTTAGAAGTGAAGCTAACATCCTCTTCCAAAAACTTTTGCTTAAGTTCAAATTCTGCGTCAAGAGACTGAAGTTCTCTTTGAATCTTTAACTTCTCAGGATTAGTCATCGTCATAGCATCACGCTTAGCTTTTTCCTGTAAATCAGTTCCTTTTTTTCTCAAAGCAGCTAATTCGTCTTGTTGCTCTTTGAATTTCTTTTGAATGCTTTCGCCTACAGTTTTCAATTGAGGTGCCTGTTGCAACACAGCTTGTATATCAACAACACCAATTTTTAAATCTGCAGCAGACAAACTACCCGCGGTTAATATGAGTGTCGCTGCTATCAGGAATTTCTTAAACATCTTTATTTACCCTTTTTCTACGTTAAATTGAATTTATTAAAATGTCTTTCCAACATTGAACGAGAAGTTTTCAGTCTCGTCATTTTCTTCTTTTTTAATCGGTTTTGACAAACTTATCGTTAATGGTCCCATTGGTGATAGCCATTGTAAAGAAAAACCAGCAGAAACACGATAAGATCCCGGTTCTGAATAATCCGGTACTTTAGCAAATTGATCCGGTGCTAAATCACTAAATTTATCACGATTAAACTTAGTATCCCAAAGATTACCGGCATCAACAAAGAAACTAGTACGTAGTGAGTTATTATCCTCTCCAAAAGGCACTGGGAATATCAACTCTAAGGTCCCTAAAACTCTCGCATTACCGCCAGCTGAACGCCTTTCTGGTTGTAAAAAGTCAAATTCCGGAGGGAGTGGGAACGTACCGGAGCCAGAAGCTGGATCTGGACCAATTGGGCCGTTTCCAGTCTGAGTAATACGCGTAAGCAGCCTTGGGCCTATGGTATTAGTATCAAAACCACGCATAGTTCCTGACCCACCGGCATTAAAATTCTCAAAATAAGGTAAATTCTCAGTATCGCCGTACCCATCGCCCCATGAAGCTCTAAATGAGCTCAGGAAAGTCCATTTCGGCGCAATCGGAATATAGTGTCGGATAGTATAATCCAGCTTGTAATATTCCAAATCACTGCCAGGCACTGTTGCATTTAAGACAAGGTTCTGGCTCGTTCCCCTATCTGGAAAAATACCGCGATTCAAGGTATTGCGTATCCATCCCATATTAAATCGATAAAGGTTGTAGGAGAAATTTGGATCGGCTCTAACATCCTGACCATTACTTTCGAAAAAGTCGATAACTTGTTGCGATTGAGTACCACGGGCTTTTAATTCATTGTCTTGATAGCCAATTCCAAAATTTAACCGCGTTACTTCATTTATCGGGTAACCAAGATTAAAATCAATACCAACTGAGTCTAATAAGCCAGTGTAAAGGTTAATCTCACCATAATCAGTTTCTCTTAAGTAAGCACCAACCCCGGCGCTGATGCCGTTAATGGTAAAGTAAGGATCAAGGTAATCGAGGTTATAGCTTTCGACAAATTTACTTTTATTGATACCAAATTGAATACGCTTTCCTGAGCCAAGGAAGTTGTTGTGGCTCACATTGGCATTAAGTGAGAGTTTATAGGTATCACTATACCCCACACCACCGGAAATAGTTCCCGCAGACCGCTCTTTTACCCGATAGTTAACATCAACCCGATCATCTTTGTCTTCAACTTTTGGTGTCTCGACTTCAACTTCTTCTAAATAAGAAAGTCGCTGCAAACGTAATTTAGAGCGCTCAACAGAACTGGTGGAAAGTGCTCCACCTTCCATCAAACGAACTTCTCGACGCAACACTTCATCGTTGGTGGTTTCGTTACCAAGGAAGTTGATTCGGCTGACATAAACTTTCTTGCCTGGATCAATGTAAAGGGTTAACTCAACTTTATTCTCTTCTTCATTGATATTAGGAACAGTCACAACTTTTGCGAATGCATACCCATAATAACCTAAACTTTCTTTGATTTGCTCTTCGGCAAATGACACCGCCGCAGCTGAGTAGGTATCACCTTTAGTCAACGGCATAATGGCTTTTAATTGTTCTTTGGTGAGAATAAGTTCGCCGGAGAAAACGATATCATCGACCGTGAACTTTTCACCTTCATCAACATTAATTGTCACATAGATCCCTTTGCGGTCAGGGGAAATAGAGACTTGCGTCGAAGTGTTATTGTAGGTTAGGTAGCCACGGTCAAGATAATAGGAACGTAGGGTTTCAAGGTCACCAGACAATTTCTCTCTGGAATATTGATCATCGCCGCTAAATGAAGATAACCAACCGCCCACCGACAGCTCAAATTGATCCAGTAATTCTTCATCGCTGAACAGATGATTTCCGACCACGTTAATTCGCTGAATTTTGGCAGGATCCCCTTCATTAATTTCAAATTTTACATAAACACGATTTCGGGATTGTTTGATAATCTTGTCATCAATTTTTACCGAGTATTTACCATGGGCAAAATACTGTTCTTCAATGCCAATTTTTATGCTCTTAATCGCTGAAGGATCAAAAACTTCGCCTTTGGCAAAGCCCGATTTTCTCATAGCATCTAATATCTGCTCTGACTCTATATCCGAGTTACCTTCAATTGAAATGCTGGAAATAGTTGGGCGCTCTTTCAAATCAATAAATAATTTATTTCCATCTCTAAACAATCTAACGTCTTCAAAACTATTAGAAGAGTATATTGCACGGATAATAATAGGGATCCTTGATGGGTCGAGTGTTTCGCCAACCTGTAGTGGTAACAGGTTAAAAAACGTACCTAATTCCATACGTTGTAGACCAGCTACATCTATGTCTTCAACCACAAATGAATCTTTAGCACTATTGATAACGGCGTTTGTCTGAGCGGCACTGGCAAAATGCGGGTTGATACCGCCCAGTGATGCTATACCGAAAAGGAGACCTGCAGTTTTGGATTTATAGTTATACTTCATAATTCCCGAAATCTTTAACCTTTACGCTCTAATAGAGCCTTAAATCGTTGAAAATCGCAATTGCCATTAAGGCAAACACCATCAGCATGCCAATTTGCATACCTATCTCTTGTACTTTTTCTGACAAAGGCTTGCCCTTTAATATCTCTATCGAGTAAAAGAGCAAACGACCGCCATCCAATACTGGAATGGGTAATAGATTAATAAACCCTAAATTAACGCTAATCATCGCCACAAAGCTGATGAAGTGTACCAGTCCTGCCTCAGCACTACCACCCGCTCCTTTAGCAATCGAAAAAGGACCGCTGAGGCTTTTCGGCGAAATATCACCGATTATTAATTTCTTAAACAATTGAGCGCTGAGTGAAATCATTTTTCCCGTTTCGGCGAGTGCCAATTCGAATGACTCCCAAACGCCGCCTTCCCTAATTCGGTAATGCTCAGAGTAATCCGCAGGCTTAGGCATTACGCCCAACAGGCCAACTTGTTTACCATCACGCTCGTGAGAACCTATGACCACAGAAATCTCGCTCAGTTCACCATTTCGCTCAATTAATAGTTTGACTGCTTTGCCAGCGTCCGGCTCTATATTACTCACCAACTCCTGCCAGCTCGCGACAGCTCTCCCATCATATTCTTTGATCACATCCCCAGGCTTGAGACCAGCTTGATCTGCAGGCGAGTTTTTATTGACCACATTGAGAATCGGTGCGACTACGATATCTTGTAGTGCATGACGAATACCCAAAGAATTCAAAATTCTCGGTTGTGAGGAATCAACTTGCCAATTTTCGAGTGACAAAATAACCTTTTTGGGCACGTTAGAGCGGTCAGTCACTTCCAATTCAATTTCGGTCTTTTCTCCCAGACGTCGCGCTACTGCCTTGACCACATCTTGCAACAAGACGACTTCATCGCCGTCGACTTTTGTGATGACATCTCCAGCAACCAACCCTGCTTTGCCGGCAATTGAATTGGGTTCTATTTTTCCAAGCTGTGTCGAAAAGTCATCAATCCCCATGATGAACATCCACCAATAGAGCACAATAGCCAATAGAAAATTAGCGACTGGTCCCGCCAATACTATCGCAACGCGAGCCCAGGGGGATTTTCGGTTGAATTCAAACTGCTTGTCCTGTTCAGAAACTTCTCCTTCACGTTCATCAAGCATCTTAACGTAACCACCCAAAGGGATGGCCGCAATGACATAATTTACACCGTCTTTTCCACGGCGTTGCCAAATGGCTTTGCCAAACCCAACAGAGAAGGTGAGCACTTTCACGCCCAGTTTTCGAGCAACCCAGAAATGTCCATATTCATGAATGGTCACCAAAATACCCAGTGCGATAATGAAATAAAATGCATTCCACAAATAGTCCATTAAACAATCACTCCCTTTTCGATAATGTCGATAGCGACTCGTCGTGCTTCACCGTCAGCGGCCAACACTTTTTCCAGTGAATCAGCAGTTACTAAAGTCGTATTTGAGAGGGTCATTTCAATCACTTTCGCAATATCAGTAAAAGCAATTTTACCGTCCAGAAAAGCGGCAACCGCTGTCTCATTAGCAGCATTTAAAATACATGGAGATGTGCCGCCAGCTAGCATTGCCTCTGAGGCCAATTTTAAACAAGGAAAACGCTCAAAGTCCGGAGGCTCAAAAGTGAGATTTGACATGGTATAAAAATCTAGCGGCTCAACGCCGGCATTGACCCTCTCTGGCCACGCTAGTGTGTGAGCGATTGGTGTACGCATATCAGGATTACCCATTTGCGCAAGTACAGAGCCATCAATGTAAGAAACCATTGAATGAACAATACTTTGTGGGTGCACCACTATGTCAATCTGCTCCAGCTCAACTCCGAAGAAATAACAGGCTTCAATTAACTCCAGTCCTTTGTTCATCATTGTTGCCGAATCAACGGAAATTTTGCGGCCCATATCCCAATTAGGGTGAGCACAGGCTTGATCGGGAGTCACTTCGCTAAGCTGACTGATAGGTATGGTTCGAAATGGTCCCCCGGATCCCGTCAGTAAAATTTTTCTAACGCCATTCATTTCAGGACGACCTTGCCGGTTTGCTCCTGGAAGACATTGAAAAATAGCATTATGTTCACTATCCACAGGCAACAATACTGCCTGGTGCTTTTCAACGGCGTTAATAAAAAGTTCGCCGCTCATGACCAAAGCTTCTTTATTGGCCAACAAGACTTTATGTCCAGACTCAACCGCAGCTAATGTGGGCATTAAGCCTGCAGCACCAACAATCGCTGCAACAACGGTTGCGACCCCGGGGAACTTGGCAGCATTGACTAAAGCTTGCTCGCCACACTCCACTTTTGTATCACATCCTAGATTTGAGAGTAGCTTTGATAATTCTTCTGCCGCATTCTCATCTTTTAGTACGGCCAGCTTTGGATTAAATTTTTTACACTGTTCCGCTAGTTTTTCAGCATTAGTATTCGCGGTTAAGACTTCAACTTCATATTGATCCGGATTACGCTCGATCACATCAAGCGTACTACAACCGATAGAACCGGTTGATCCTAATATGCAGATTTTGTCTTTCATCAAAACCAACCGAAATAGCTATAACTTAAGAAAAAGAATGGCGCAACAGCAATGGTGCTATCGAGCCTGTCGAGGACTCCGCCATGGCCTGGAAGCAGGTTTCCAGAATCTTTAATATTCGCAACCCTTTTCATCGCACTTTCGAACAAATCACCGAGCACAGACAAAACAGCTAAACCAAATGCCACCAGGCTATAGGCTAGCGGGTCATTAATATCAAGCTTCAGCAAATAAGCGCCAACCCAGGCAATGGTTACACTCAGAAAAAGGCCGCCAAAAACGCCTTCCCAGGTTTTATTGGGACTAACAACAGGCGCTAATTTGTTTTTACCAAAGATTTTACCTGTTATGTAAGCGCCGGTATCTGCAGCCCAAATCATACAAAACATAAATAGAACCAGGGCACCGCCGCGATAGAAGTCAAATAAATAATCAACTTTTCGAATACTCACCAATGCGACGAATAGCGCTGGCAATAACGCAAACCCGAGCAAGCCTCTCACAGGTAAATTAGCCCACCATTTCGGTAAGCTGGAGTAAGTCATCGCGATTACGACGCTGACAGTCACTGCAACAATGCCTGACATCAGAATAATCATTGGATAATCCCAAACAAGGGTATTAGGCCAACTCAAAGAAGGCCAAAACAAAAAGTCGTCACCAATAAACCATAAACCAATATTGGCAACTGAAATGGCTAGTGCATAAAAAGAACCTTGTACACTAGACTTAATTCCAGCCAGCTTCGCCCACTCTAACGCAACAAGATATACGATTATCGCAACTGCAGTTGCAAAATATTCTAACTGCGTTAAGAAAAATAATACCACTATCAGTGGTAGCAAAAATAGCGCGGTTAATATTCTCTGTTTTAACATTCTTTATTGCTCGCTATTCTGATCATCATTTATCACTAGGCGTTCACTCATCACCATCAGCCTGGACTTGTTCACCGGTTTTACCATAGCGACGTTGTCTTTTTGCATAAGCATCAACGGCTTTTTGCAATTCATTAGCGTCAAAGTCAGGCCAAAGCGTATCGCAAAAATAAAGTTCGGCATAAGCTGCCTGCCAAATCAAAAAATTACTGATCCTGACTTCACCGCCGGTGCGGATCAGTAAATCCAGTGGCGGCAAATGAGATGTGGCTAACCGGGAATCTAAAAGCTCTTCGCTAATACTCGAAATACCGGCATTTTCCTGTAACAACGAATTGACAGAATTAACGATATCCCATCGACCACCATAATTAGCCGCTATATTTAGCCTTAATTTATCATTATCTTTTGTTAAATGCTCCGCCTTAGCAATACTTTCCTGTAACTTGTTGTTAAATGCGGAAGTATCGCCAAGAAAATTTAATTTCACTGAATGTTTATTGAGCATTTTGACTTCGCGATTTAACGCGATAACAAATAGTTCCATCAGGTAAGAGACCTCTTCTTGAGGTCGTTGCCAGTTTTCGCTACTAAACGCGAATAGGGTTAAAGATTCTACGCCCAACTTTCCAGATGTTTCGACTATTTCCCTTGCGCGTTCTACGCCGGCTTTGTGTCCGCGAGTTCTTTTTTTTCCGCGGGCTTGCGCCCATCGCCCATTACCATCCATGATGATTGCGATGTGCTTCGGAATCTTGTTAGCCTCGTCCAAGGTATGACTAGTGGCATTGGGTTCAATATTATCGGGCAAATTATTGTCTGTCATAGTGTTCGATTAATACTTTCCAGTTCGTCATTTTTAGCTTGAATGGTTTCAGCTTATTTCTACTTCAGTAAATTAGTTCTCAGCTGATATTTTTATTGTTTGTTCTCAATATCTTCCTACTTCTTTAGTAGTTCTTTTAGTACTTCTTTAATTCCTTCTCTTAATTCCTGCTCTCAATCTCAACTCAGTTTTTTATTCATCTTCTTAATTAATCTGAGCCTCGAATGAGAAAAGTCACTCCGCGCATCACGCTTGAATATTCACTTCAATTTACGTCTGTAATAAATACAAGGACGCCGTGTCATCAACCGATAACACGGCGCTCAATGATTACAATTGTCAAATGGAACTATATTTCCATCAATTCTTTTTCTTTTTCAGCAACCAACTCGTCCACTTTTTTCACATGGCTATCGGTCAGTTTTTGAATTTCATCTTCTGCGCGACGCTCTTCATCTTCGCTAATTTCTTTTTCTTTTTCCAATTCTTTTAAAGTTGAGTTAGCATCTCGGCGAATATTTCGGATAGCAATTTTCGCTGATTCTGCTTCATTACCGACAACTTTAATTAAGTCCTTGCGACGCTCTTCAGTCAAGGCAGGCAGTGGCAATCGAATCAGGTTACCAGCAGTATTTGGTGTGATACCAATGTCAGATTCCATAATCGCTTTTTCTATCGGCTGGATCATCGATTTCTCGAATGGTTGAACAGTCAATGTTCGAGCGTCTTGTACTGAGACATTAGCAGCCTGACTTAGCGGTGTATCAACACCGTAATATGAAACGGTTAAATGAGCCAACAAACTAGGATGTGCTCGACCAGTGCGGATTTTTTGTAATGCGACTTTGAATGATTCGATGCTTTTATCCATTCGCGTATTGGCATCTTGCTTTATTTCATTAATCACTTTGGCGCTCCGTTTTTTATCCTAAAAAGTTACTAGCAAGTAATGAGAGTGCCTTCACTCTCTTCTAAAACAGCATTAATCAAAGCATCAGGCTTTTGCATGTTAAATACTCTGATATTTTTCTCATGATCACGCGCTAGACAGAAAGCAGTTAAATCCATAATACCCAACTGTTTTTGCAGCGCTTCATTATAAGTCAATTGATCGTAGCGTACCGCGTCTGGATCTTTATTAGGATCTGCCGAATAGACCCCATCGACTTTGGTTGCTTTCAAGATCACATCAGCGTCAATTTCAATACCACGCAAACATGCTGCAGTATCCGTCGTAAAGAATGGATTACCTGTTCCTGCTGTAAATATGACAACCTGTCCCGCTTTCATAAAACGTAGCGCAAAACGACGATCATAATCTTCACATACGCCTGTTAGCGAAACCGCGGACATCACTCGAGTACCTACGCGGAGGCGCTCGAGTGCGTCTTGCATTGCTAAAGAATTCATCACCGTAGCCAACATTCCCATGTGGTCACCTGCCACACGGTTCATACCGGCCTTAGCCAATTTCTCACCTCGAAATAAGTTACCACCGCCAATCACGATACCAACTTGCACACCGCGTTCAACTAAGTGCTTAATTTCAGTGGCGATTCTGTCTAGTACTGAAGGATCAATACCAAACGGCTCCGCGCCCATTAAGGCTTCTCCGCTTAACTTAAGCAGAACTCTTTTACGATTCTTTCCAGGCGCAGAACTTGGCATGACGATTATTCCCCTTTTACTTGAGCCATTACTTCAGCGGCAAAATCTTCTTCTTTCTTTTCAATACCTTCACCGACTTCGAATCGTACCAGAGAAGTCACATCAGCGTTAGCTTTCTTTAGTAATTCGCCAACAGTCATTGATGGATCCTTAACAAAAGCTTGCCCAACCAGGCTAACTTCAGCAGCAAATTTACGCATACGACCAACAATCATCTTTTCGATGATTTCAGCAGGCTTACCACTCTCTTTCGCTTGCGCTGTAAAAATCTCTTTTTCACGGTTATAAACGTCTTCAGAAATATCTTCTGGACGAACGAACTGAGGATTAGTAGCAGCAGCATGCATTGCAATGTCTTTTGCCAAATCTTGATCGCCAGCTTTAAGCGCAGCAACAACACCAATTCTTCCGCCATGGATGTAGCTAGCTAGTACACCTTCACTTGCTTCAACGATTTGAACACGGCGCACGCCGATGTTTTCGCCGATTTTAGCGACTAAGTTAGTACGTGCAGCTTCAACTGTTTCACCAGAAGCCAAAGTCGTTGCGTTTAGCGTGTCGATGTCTGAAGTTTTGTTGCTTAGTGCAGCGTCGATAACCTGGTCAGCAAATGCTTTAAAGTTCTCATCACGTGCAACAAAGTCAGTTTCAGAATTCACTTCAACAATCGCAGCTAACTTACCGTCATCTGATGACTTGGTGATGATAATTCCTTCAGCAGCAATTCGACCTGCTTTTTTCTCAGCTTTTGCAGCACCAGATTTACGCATGTTATCAATTGCAGTTTCAATATCGCCATTGGTTTCGACCAAGGCTTTTTTACATTCCATCATTCCTGCGCCAGTTCTTTCGCGCAGTTCTTTAACTAATGCAGCGGTAATTGCCATGTTTATCTCCAAAAATTAAATATAAGCATTCAAGCTTTTCTGATCGCTTCCGGTGCTCAAATTGACACTTTATCAAGCCAATCATGTCTGAAAAGCTACAAAATAGGGGGCTTAGCCCCCTATTTTAGTTATTTGAGAGCGAGGACTACTCTGCAGAAGCTTCTTTCTCTTCTTCTACAAATTCATCGCTGGTTTCTTCAGCAGGTGCTGTTGCAACGCTTTGACGACCATCAAGAACGGTGTCTGCAGCCGCAGAAAGATAAAGTTGAATCGCACGAATCGCATCATCATTTCCAGGGATAACATAATCAACCCCATCAGGGTTAGAGTTACTATCCACAACAGAAATAACAGGAATTCCTAATTTTCGCGCTTCAGAAATTGCGATGTGCTCGTGATCAGCATCGATAACAAAAAGCGCGTCAGGAAGACCGCCCATGTTTTTAATACCGCCAATACTAGCTTCTAACTTAGTCATTTCACGAGTCAGCAATAAAGCTTCTTTCTTAGTTAAACGGTCAAAAGTACCGTCTTCGCTTTGCTTTTCTAACTCTTTTAAACGATTAATCGACTGACGAATCGTTTTATAGTTGGTTAACATTCCGCCCAACCAACGCTTATCAACAAAGAACTGACCACAACGAGTTGCTTCTTCACGAACAATTTTACTCGCGCTACGCTTGGTGCCGACGAATAAAACTTTACCTTTTCTCGCAGCAACAGAACTTAGGAAGTTCAATGCGTCATTGAATAGAGGTAGTGAGTGCTCTAAGTTGATAATATGAATTTTGTTACGTGCGCCGAAGATGTACGGCTTCATTTTTGGATTCCAGAAACGGGTACGGTGACCGAAATGTACGCCCGCCTGAAGCATATCACGCATAGTGACTTTTGCCATTGTATAAACTCCTGATTATTAAGGGTTTTGCCTCCGCTATTCCCAACTACCAACCTCATTCAGTCATTAACCAAAGAAGCACCCTGATAGCCGTGTCGAATAGCGTGTGAATTAGGTGTCAATCGAGATTAACTGACACGGCGCGCTTTATATCATAGATGGTGCATTCAGAGCAATAAAAATAGCGGTTTTGGCGGAATAATTGCAACTTCAACGAAAATCTCGCCAAAAGGAGTAAAATAGCTGAGTTGGTGTCATACCAGAAGCCGAAGTCTATCGCTTGGTCGGTATTCCCGAAGGAAATCTGTAAGCCTAACCTTTAGCAATTTTATTTTGCAGGAAATACAACTAAGTGTTCGATCTCTAGCCGAATGCCGATCGCTTCGTTAACCGGGTGGTCGTGGTGGCTGGGTACAAGGCTCAAAACCTGTTCTTGTCCATTGATCGCTAAGGTATAAAGAAACTCAGCACCTCGAAAAACCTTATCAATTACGACAGCGGTTTTCTCGCTCTCATCATCGTGTAATATATCATCAGGACGAACAAATACTCTAACACTCTCACCGGCTTTATAGCCGTGTTGAGTATTCCCTTTCAACAGGCCAAGCTTCGTATCAACACAATGCTCATCGATAACAACAGCATCTAAAAAGACGCCTTCTCCAATAAAATCAGCGACAAATTCATTATTGGGTCGATGATAAAGGCCAAAAGCAGAATCCAGCTGCTGCAAACTACCGCCATTAATCAGCCCTATTCGGTCTGCCATCGCAAAGGCTTCATGTTGATTATGACTAACCATGATGACTGTTATTCCAGCGGTCTTAAAAACTCTGCGTAAATCTCTTGCTAAGAGTTCGCGCAATTCTACATCCATGCTAGAAAATGGTTCATCCAATAATAATAATTTGGGCTCAGGCGCCATAGCTCTGGCGATAGCCACTCTTTGCTGCTGACCACCAGAAAGTTGATGGGGATAAAGGTCAATGAAACTTTTCATATCCAATAATTCAGAAAGCGTTTCGATCTTTTGGTCTTGTTCTGGCTTTGCTAGTTGATAGATGCCAAAACAAATATTTTCCCTGGCTGTTAAATGGGGGAACAATGCGTAATCCTGGAATACCATTCCCAGCCGACGCTTTTCAACAGCAACATTGACTTTATTGTCCGAATACTTATTTCCAGCAATCCAGACTTCACCATCTTCGATGGTTTGAAAACCAGCGATGGTTCTTAGTAGCGTAGTTTTGCCGCCGCCGCTGGGGCCAAGCAGGCAGATAATTTCGCCATCGTTAACTTGCAAAGAGATTGAATTCAGCACCTGACGAGCTGAAAAACTGACATTGATATTTTTCAGTTCAAGAGCGTGCATTATAACCTGGGCGTGATTTCCGAATTGAAAGACTGAGCAAGATTACAGGAATAATACCGACTAACACAATAGCTAATGCCGGGGTTGCCGCATCAGCCAAACGTTCTTCGTTGGCTAACTCATAAGTTCGTATCGCCAAAGTATTGTAGTTGAACGGACGTAAAATCAGAGTTGCAGGTAACTCTTTTAACACATCTACAAAGACCAGAAGCGCTGCAGTCAATAGACTCCCTTTTATCATCGGCATGTGAATTTTCCTGACTATTCCCGCGTCTTTTAATCCCATGGTTCTTCCAGCTTCATCCATGCTAGGTTTAACTTTCGCCAATGCAGCATCGACACCGTTGACAGAAACGGCCAAAAACCTTACCAGATAGGCAATCACTAAAATAAATAGTCCGCCGCTTAACAACAAACCACTACTAATCTCAAACTCTTCACGTAACCAAGCGTCTAATGTGTTGTCAAACCAGGCAAAGGGTAACATGACCCCCACTGCGATAATGGTACCGGGTAATGCATAACCCATGGCGACAAAGCGAGTTGCGTTATTCATCAGAGGCCCAGAGTAACGACGTTTACCATAAATAAAAAACATGGCGAGAATTAATGCAATAATTGCCGTGGTTAAAGCCAATGAAAAGCTATGCCATATCAACAGCAAAAATTCTTCGTCAATCACGCTGGAAAATGTGGCAACCGCCC
Source organism: Aliikangiella coralliicola (assembly GCF_007004725.1). GTDB lineage: Bacteria > Pseudomonadota > Gammaproteobacteria > Enterobacterales > Kangiellaceae > Aliikangiella > Aliikangiella coralliicola. The sequence goes on from NZ_ML660166.1 coordinate 417,978, forward strand.
AACTTATGAGAAAATATACTGGAATAATAAAGCCCAATAAAACTAGAGTCCCACATAACGAACAGGCTAAAGCAGCACCGGCCCCTTTGAGCTTAATGGGGTTAATCTGGCTATATTTTGAACTTGTATGATAATACTGAGATTGCTTGCGCGAACGGCGCTCCAGGTAAACCAATAAAATCACAAATAACAACATAAACGCAGATAGTTGTGCGGCAGCGACGTTGTTCCCCAAACCAAACCAGGTGCGAAAGATACCCGTGGTAAACGTAGCGACACCAAAATATTGGACGGTTCCATAATCAGCTAATGTTTCCATTAAAACCAATGACAGCCCGACTAAAATCGCCGGCCTTGCTAGCGGTAAGGCTACCTTGAAAAACATACGATACGCGTTACAGCCTAAGGTTCTGGAAACTTCCAGCACGCAAACAGATTGTTCAATAAAGGCAGCGCGAGTTAACAAGTAAATATAGGGATACAAAACCAGCGAAAGCAATACAGTCGCGCCGCCGAGGGAACGAATATCAGGAAACCAATAGTCTCCAAACCCAACCTCAAAACTCGTTCGAATCCATTCCTGTAGCGGTCCGGAAACGTCAAGAATTCCGGTGTAAGTGTAGGCAATAATGTAGGCAGGCATCGCCATCGGTAATAACAACAACCAACTAAACACTCTGCTGCCGGGAAACTGGCACATAGTGATCAGCCAGGCAGATGAAACGCCCATTAAAAGGCTTAATACGCCCACACCTAACATCAATAGCAACGAATTGCCCAAGTATTCCATCAACACCGTATCGTACAAATGCCGCCAGACTTCGCCGTTTGGAATAAAAATACTGAAAAAGGTTGTTAAAAGCGGAATGGAAAAAAATAAAGCCAGCCCAATAGCGCCAACTTTCCAGTATTGGATGTTTACTGAAAATGAAGGCGTGTTTGAAGACTGACTTATCGCATCGTTACGCGGCATTATTTAGTTATTCGTGCCGATGGTTCTAGTTTAACCGAATCAACAAATTGAGCGGGTAGTAATAACAGATTCGACTATTTCCAACCTGCTCTATCCATTAATAAAACAGCTTCGGCATTGTACTTTCCAAGTAGGTCCATGTTAATTGCGTCTGGCTTGAACTCTCCCCACTGTTTGAGTAAAGCGCTGTTCGCTACACCAGCAACAACAGGGTATTCATAGTTGGCTTTTGCGTACCAGGTTTGAGCTGCATCGCTCACTAAGTATTCTAGCAGCTTGATTGCTTCTTTTTTATGCTGGGCCGATTGAGTAATACCGATACCGCTCAGGTTGACATGAGCGCCACGGCTGGATTGATTTGGCCAAAATACGCTCACTTTGCTTGCAGCTTTTTTCTCGGCTTCAACTTTTGATTCAAGCATTCCACCGACGTAGTAAGTGTTAACCAGCGCTAAATCACATTGGCCAACAGCCACGGCTTTAACTTGGTCACGATCACCGCCCTTAGGAGAACGAGCAAAATTGTTTACCAGCCCTTTAGCCCATTTTTCAGTGGCCTCTGCCCCGTTATGAGCAATTAAGCTGGCGACTAGCGATTGGTTATAAACATTAGAAGATGAACGAACGCACAGTTTCTTTTGCCACTTGGGGTCCGCCAAATCTTCATAGCTGGACAACTGCTTGCCCGGAACTCGTTCTGGAGAGTAAACAATGACTCTTGACCGCAACGATAAGCCATACCAGTAACCTTCATCATCGCGGTAATTTTGAGGGACATGCTTGGATAGATAATCTGAGTGAACTTTTTGCAACAGGTTTTGCTGCTTCGCACGATGCAATCGTGCAGCGTCAACGGTTAACAAAACATCAGCAGGGCTATTTTTTCCCTCGACTTCCAATCGCTTAATCAAAGCATCTGCTTTACCGGTAACCAAATTCACCTTGATACCGGTTTCTTCTGTAAACCGTTTCAACAATGGCTTAATTAGCGCTTCTTTTCGAGCTGAGTAGACGTTGACCTCAGCACTGTTAGCGATTGAACTTAACAACAAAGGTGATAATAGGAGAATGGTGCAAAATAATCTGCGCATGTTGGAACTCATTGATATTCAAGTTATTGTTAATAGTAATGATAACCGATCTCAGTTATAAATAAATAGTTAAATTTTATGGAATTATGTGGAAAGTCAGTGAATTTGTGGGCGTTCGGTTTGAACAGGACTTATGTTGTTCAATATTATTAGCAAAGTCGTGCGGTATTTTTTAAGCGATATTAGTAAACCTGATACAAAAATCTATCCAGAGTATTGAGTTTATTTTCACCATAATACTATCGAATTATAATTTGACAGGGTTACGGTATATTTCACAATTTCGCTATATAATAATTTAATCAACATAATCACTAGCTCCTCTGTATGACTGATAACTCCATATATGACGAAGAACTCGCCAAACAGTATGATGGTGAGATTTCAAAAAATTCGTTCAATAGATCAGATCGTAGAAAACTGCTTAAGATTGTTGAGCATAAAATCCCGACCAACCACTTAATAGTCGATGTCGGTGGAGGCACTGGAACTGACGCAATTATCCTGGCAAAAAAAGGCTACAAAGTTTGCATAATTGAACCTTCTATATCAATGTTCGAAAGAGCCCATAAAAAGGTTAAAGAAAATAACCTTACTGACAAAGTAGAGCTACTGCATGGCGACTCATCGGTAATTAATCAAATTACAACTCAGACAGATTGTCCGGTTTCAGTAATATCAAATTTTTCATCGTTAAATCATTTGGAAACCCCCTCACAAGAACTAACAAACATCTCAAACATGGTTAGTCCAGGAGGCTATTTTATTTTTTCAATTGGAAATCCCTTTTTCTATGGACACTTTAAAATGCTTCGCATTTTTAATGTATTAATCAATTTGGCTATCTCAGGTATCGCTCGTTCTCAACTACACTCCACAACTTATAACTACTACAGAAAAAATTTTTTATCTTCAAGAATGCCAAACTTAGTTCTTAAAGAGAGATCTTTAAGTGTCAGCAGGTTATCTGAAAATTATCAAAATTCTCTTATTGGAAGAGTTTCAAAGTTGCTGTTACGATACTTTCCGTTTGTATTACCATCAGGTTCTGCTTTTCAAATGTACGTTTGGAAAAGAAATGCCTAGAGCGACTAAGCGGTTGAGAAATTATAGTAACCTACTGCTCAATAAAATCATTCCAAAACCTATTTCTCAAACATATTGCAAAGGATTCTACCCAGACCCCAAACTTTCTCAGCTGGAGCTTATTTTCGCAAACCAACAATTTGATGTGTCAAATAATTGCGTTATATGGTCGTTAAGACCACTTATTTTTTCCATATCGCTAAGTCATAATATGGAAAAATCTCTTAATCAACTAAAAAACAGTAATATTTATTTAAACCTTCGCACATATCCGAATTTTGGCTCTCGTTTATTCGGCCAGTTAGAATTATCTGTTCACGAAAAAGTTGAAATAGGCGATGCCATTTATTTAACTGCGACTATAAAACGCGTATCAGACTATACGCTTCCCAAACATCTAGATCTAGTTGATAACTTGTTAGTTTTATTACGGAGAAAGTTAAATAAAAAGCCTTTTAATTTTATTATGGATGATAAAGATCTAAGGGCATTCGCGCTATTTTATTCTCTACCGAGGCCAGTTGTCTTGGTGTCAGTAAGTAATGATGGTTATGACAATCTGTTCCCAATGGATTTAATCGGCTCTCTGAAAGGTGAAGATAACAACGAAATTTATTCTCTTTCTTTACGACAAACCAGCCCTTCTATTGAACTTATGCTCAAATCAAAACAGGTAGCAATAGCTGGTGTTCCCATTCATCAATCAGAACTAGTTTATCAATTGGGAGAGCATCATAAGAAAAAAAGTATTGATTGGTCTGAGTTAAGTATTCAAGCCATACATTCGAAAGAATATGAATTAAGAGTACCTGAATGGTCAACTCAAATTGAAGAGTTATTAATTAAAAATTCGTTCGAACTAGGTTCTCATCGTGTGTTTCTATGTTCTACAGTATCATCAGTAAAACGAGGTAGAGCAGAACTGATGCACCACGTAAGTGGTCGTTTTATGAAACTAATAAGAAAAGAAAAATAATATTCATTTAGTTCAGGAATTGGAAAGCGGCCCTAAATAGTTTTATGATTAAATTTAAAGACCGCCTTATTGACCACATTTAGATTGTCAGTTACTCAAAATAACTTATAGGATCTTTTTAGCTGGATTAGTTCAAAAAACGGACTCAACATTAAAGATTTTCCTTAATCATCATCAGGTCAACTTTACATTGCAACTCTCCATCAGCGACGTATCGTACGTCCATTTCCATTCCCGATTCTTTTGCTTTCACAGCCGCTGCAATAATATTTTCATCATCAGTCCATAATTCACATTGACCACCAGAGGAAGTCAAATTGATCAACCTCTCACCATTTAGGTGAATGAATATTGGCGAGCCAGCCAACTTAACATCTGTTACCTGCGCACCACCAATCCATGTTTTACTCGTCGCAGCTACCTGTAAACTAATTAATGCACTTAACATCAAAACTATTACATTTTTCATCATATACCCTCTTCCAAGATCACTTATATCTGATTAATATCGATTCAACTCTCAATAAACCAGCTAGCATTGATTAATCTTCATCTTCGATCAACATTCTATTGATGTAACAACTACTGGTGCTATCATCAAAATAAATTGTGAGATTTTTTCCTGTGGAAAATGCCAACATCGCAATAGAATAAATATTATTTAGAGCCGTCTCAGTCACTCCGTTTGAATTGACCTTGAGTTGGTAATGTTTTGGAATCCCCGCATTAGTGCAGCTAGCACTATCGCTCTTAAATGTAAGAATAACACTGCCATCAGCCAACGGGTATATCATTTTAATTTTACTGGTATGCCAAACTCCTGCGGCAAACGCTGTCTTTGACATTAAGCAAATAGAGGCTACTAGAAACAATTTTTTTAACATAAACATACTCTTCTTTCTCGATTAAATAAATAACAATCCTGACTGTTTTTCAAAACTTTTGAATGCTGCGCATTGCCTGTCAATTGTATCGATAAACTCGCGCTATTTTTTGCTTTTGTCTGGTTCCAGCCAATTGGAAGAAACCAAATTTCACTCTTTTTTATGACGATATGGCATACACAAACATAAAAATAAAGTGCCCAAATGTGCAACTAAAATGGAATACTGATAGAAACAACAATCATCTTTTCAATCGTGCTCTAAAATTCTTGTATATCAAAAACAAAATCGACTAGATTTTCAATCTATAGTCAACTTCTTACTGTTTAATATTTATTGCATGGGGTCGACTGTCGACTTATAAGTCGTTAAGAGCTAATAGAAAGATAAGAAATGAGCACTAAAACCACTCATGCTTCAACGAGGATGATGACTTAAATTCCTTTTCCTAACTAAAAAATACAACCGATCTCCTGACACTACTAATTTGAAAACTAACGAGGAAACTCAACGCTATTTTTCAACTATTCTCGATATTTCAAAGCTATAAGGTTGATTAAGCTAAATACAGAGCAAAACATATCGAAACTCAAGGTCATATTTTAAACAAAAGAATCTCAAAACTCAATAATTAGTTTCACGAAAATTAGGTTAACCTATGTATTCTTATTTCATCGAACGACGATAAATATTAATCTTTGACCAAGCCATCAAAACCATGGCGGTCATTTTCGAATGCAGAAAATCAGCGTCGCTCTAAGATAATATACGAATCAGCTAATCGACTGTGAAGTCGATCATTCACTCAGAGCAAGGGGGGTCAGATCACTTGATAGTCAACATGACTCTTCAACATTCCATCGATTTCCACCCCACGAGTTAAATATTATTTGAACTCCCGATTTAATTTCAATATCACGCTTAAACTTTTCACCACCTAGCACCCACGCACGGTTCGTCGCACTTCTGATTTCATCTAACTTAGATCGGCTAAGCTGTGAATCAAACAAAGCACGATAAGCTGATTGTCTATTTAAATCATTACATCCCAAGCTCAAGTAACATGGATGCTCTGTGATTAATTTAGCTCTAATACCACGGGCATTATGATGGTAACTTGTCCATTTATATTCCGCAGGCGCCTCTACCATTTTTGCTCTAACAGGATTCAGTTCAATATATCGACTGACTGTTAAAAAATAGTTCTCGGTATCAACCAATGCCGATTTAAATCGTCCTTCCCAAAGTGTCCCGGTTCGAGCATGTATTTTGTTAAAATACCGAACATAGTAACGACCGAGAGCTTGCATCATTAAACTGACTCCTTCTCCTTGATGTGGGGTCGCCAGTATGTGAACATGATTCGTCATTAAGACAAATGCATGGACCGCAACTTCAAATTTACCTGAATACTCCTTCAGTTTTTCCAGGTAAACAATTCGATCTTGCTTGGTAACAAAACAGGCTTGGCGATTATTACCTCGCTGAACAATGTGTTGAGGAATATCAGGGAGATTAAGTCGAGGCAAGCGAGCCATTATTCATCCTTGAATAGTTTGGTGCGCTCATTTTCAATGAAATTTAATCAACCAGCAAGGGCAAAAGACGTTTCTTACACCCAGAAATAATCTTTAAGCTTTGTGAGTTTACAGCCATCGTTAGTCGCAAGTGATCTGACCCCCTTGATCGAAATTTCTGATCGAAATTTCCGTTTTGGCTAATCAATTAGTTTCAATGACTTGAAACTTGCCTCTGTAGAAATTGATCCTCTGAAAATAGTCCTCAATTCAAGAGAAATTCAAAATATTAATCTTTTTAAATTATGGGTGTCCTTTAATTTGCTTTAATATTTGTTACAAATCTAACCTACTCACATCAATATTTTGTGGTGGAGATTTTTGCCTCTTAATGTGGTCTATGAAATTCTGGGGTAATTCTACCTTATACTTAGTTAGATAATGAGTTAAATCGCTAGGCCATGCCCACTCTCCATCGGTTCTAATTTCCATCGTTCCGATTATCTCTTTATCTTCACTTAACACGTCAACCGAAAGTCCTGGGCTTACAAATATGGCGACTCCAGCTTCTAAATAACTGACTGTATCTTCTATATTAGAAGTAAATTTTCCTACACTGTTTTCCAAACTTAACATGCTATCTTCACCGAGCTCTAGCTCCGAAAAAAAGCCAATTTTTTTAAGTTTCTTCATTTTAACCTCCCGGCCTAAAAGAGACCCACTCTCCTGTGCTTCGAGAAGGTGAGCCGATAGTCATCCTACCACTAGGGTGAATCCATACATTTTTAGTTGGAGCCAAAACACTTACTCCAAGTTTATTAGCTAAATTCTGAGCTGCACCGCTACTGCAAGCCCCTGTTTTGCATGATATTAGCCTTATTGATTGACCCGTAAAACCATTTTTTCTAATAAAAGCAGCTAATGAACGATGCGTCAACTGAACCCACTTGCCATTATGTAAAACATGGAATGCTTTTTCACTTCCATGAATAAGAACATCAAAATAACCTTCTTTAGGTTTAAGCCAATTTGCTGCTTTTGCCAAATCATCTCCAGCCCCAACCAACGAAACATTTGCAGATACACTTCTCGAAGCTATAAATCGCCCTGCTGCAAGTCTAATTCCTGAAGCTAAAGCGTATGCATCTCCCGCCATTGTTAAATATGAAAGGACATGCAAATAGTTAACAGCAGCCTCTTGACTTTGTCTTATAGACGCAGTCATCTCTGTAGTATCTACAGAAGGTAAAACATCTCTTCCATGACTATTCGTATCTCCTCTAGCTCTAGCCTGACAAGCAGACAAACACTTAAGAGTCGCCTTTCCTTTACCTTTAAAAACACTATCTACAGGAACACTACTAGATTCATTTGTTCCCCCACTAGAATTTCGGGCATCGCTGCCACCGCTCTCGTTTTGTTCGGGAGTTTCGCTTGCAACTTGCTCTTGGCTTTCTATATTTTCAGGACTTGGTGTTTCGGCCGGTTTCGCGGCTGGCGCTTGATTTACACGCTTTCCATTATCGTCAGAAATAATTACCTTGCCTTCACCTTCGGGAGGGTTAACCCATATCGTTTCGCAATTTGTATTCGTTTTACAAATACTCCGATAACCACTAGGATCAGCCCCCGCCAACGGATTATTCATAATATACGAATAGGGATTCATACTCTGTGAATTCCCCGGTGCCTGAATAAACGGGTCCACACTCAAAAACCGCCCCAAATTATAATCATAAACCCGCCCATTCATATGAATTAGCTCAGCATCATCCAGATGCTCATGGTCAGTAAACCCACGGTCAGTCTGTAACTCAAAACCATCTAAAGAAGCAATCTGCGTCAATGTCGCCGGATTCGCCGGGTCAACCAGCTCCAGAGTTCCCTTCCGCGGCTTACCAAACGGGTCATAACTCTTATTATCAACCACCTCACCAGTCTCATCGGTAATGGTCACCACAGAGCCCAACCGGTCACGGTGCACAAACCCCACTTTATAGCTTGTGTCGCTACTATTCACCGTCTCAGTCACAATCGCATCACCCAGGTAAAGTTTCTTCTCGGTTTTACCGTTATGTGTGATTTCTTCATACACCTTGTCAACATAACGAGTCACTTCATCACCACCAGAAATGCCTTTCTTAACCTGCTTATAGCGCATCTGGTCGGCGCCATAAGAGAATAAGCTGGTCACCCCATTACGATTAATCGACACCGGTTTATTAAAGGCATTGTAAGCAATGGTTTTACCATCACCAGAGAGCAGGTTACCGTTATTGTCGTAATTGAAAGTTTTGGTGCCGCCATTATTAATCTTGGCAACCGAGTAAACCGCGTTAGGACCGGCATTGCCATTTGACTTAGCAACGGTGCCATAAACATAACTGGTGGCGTAATCGTCCTTTTTCTTTAAATTCCCCACCTTGTCATAGTCATAAGTAATGTCAGTTTCAGCAACACCACCAATGTCACGGGAAGAGATTTTCAATCGATGCAACGCATCATACTTATAATCTTCCTTCGAAATAATCGTCTGACCATTGCGCTTATTCTCAACCGTCTGGTTTTTCAGGTTACCAAAGCCATCGTACGAATATTCAATTCGATGTCGCTGAGACGCACCATTCGTTGTCTGGGTGTAGACCTTCTTCATTTGGCCGGTTTCGTCCCAATACTCAAAACCTTCGGTTAACACACCATTGGCTTTCTTCGCTTCCAGCAATTGACCCCGTGCATCCATCTTATCGATTTGGTGATACACATAACCACTCGCCGCATTTTTGGCTTGAGTCAGGTAACCGCGCTCGTTATAAACGTTCTCAACCGTTAATCCCGTTGGATAAGTGACCGCTTTAACGCGACCATAGTTGCCATCGTACTGGGTCGATACCTTGTAGGCCGTTCCGTCAATATTGGTAATGGTCTCAAAGGGACGACACCAGGCATCATAACCATAACTCTTGGAAAAGCTCTCACCGGCCGGCAGGTTAAGACGGGTTTCACCATCCGGTAATCCTTCACACTGCGAGTCATAGCTAAAGGAAGCTTCAGCACTGCTGGTATTACTCGGCGTCGGAACAACATTCAGATAACGATACTGCAAACGACCTAAATCGTCATATGCGTAATAGTAAGTATCCCCATTGGCATCCAGCTCGCTATAGACTTCACCAAACCCGGTGTAGGCAAAAGTCTTAGTCCCCATATTCGGGTCGTTGACGTATTTCTTCTGGCCTAGTGCATTGTATTCCGCTTTAATCGGATTGCCGTTACCATCCTGCAAGACAATCGGATTACCCGATGAATCGTAAGCATACTGGGTGATAATATCTTGTTCGCCATCATATTGACTGGTTTGCATCAATTGGCCGTTACCACTATAGGTTCGGCTCATTGAATTGGTCACACCGTTAATCACATCCGTCGCACTAATCGAAGTGAGATGGCCGCTATAAGCGTAAATCACTTCCATTTTATTATTGTACGGCTGGCTGACACTTTTCTTGGTTAATCTACCCAGTGCATCATAACTGTCATAGGTTGTACCCAAGGTTTCAGAAGCACTTCCGGAAGGAATGGATTCAAACGTCATTCGACCCAGATTATCGTATTGGGCTTTGACAAAAATAGCGGTGCCGTCAAACCCTTCAGTTTTGCTATAAATGACGCGATTCAACTGGTCTTTATATTCAACAGACTCTGGTGCGCCGGCTGAATAGGTCGTCACCTTATATCGAATATTGGTATCCGATAAGCCATCACAACCATTATTACAGGTGGCATAACGCAGGTAACTGGGTTGTCCCGAATCTGCCGGCGGAGTAATCTTCTCAACCCGCCCAAAGGCATCATATTCAGTGGTCGTCGTCAGGCTATTGCTGGTGACCGACTTCACCTGACCATGAGTCGGGTAAGTCTTGGTGGTAACCACATGGTCTTTGTCATTGATAACCTGGTAAACAAAATACCCTTTACCGTCTGTACTTAGATTTTCACCATCGGCTGAGTACTTGGTTTCAACCGCTCGCTTGTCGGTACTACCAGACTCGTAGGTCGACACTTTTGTCGGTAAACCATAGGCATTGTAATCAGTATCAACTTCGGTAGTTTTACCGCCGCCGAGTTCTGGCGTGACTGTCACCACGTCAGGCAACCTGGCACTGGTCCAGGTGTAACTGGTTTTCACCTTTTTAACAGGGTCTAATGCCGCGTCATAAATCGCTGAGCCTGACATCGTTTCTGTCTGAACACTGGTCCAGTTCAGCTTATTTCGCCAGCCTGCTGCACTGGTATCAAAATCGTTAACGACCGTTGTTTTAACGGTGCTAAACCCATTATTAACCGTGGAAACCGTTTTCTTGATGTTGCCATAAGTATCCAGTTCTGCCGCTTCAATCGTTGTCGTTGAGGTTGACAACTCGGTCGCTCGATTATTCAGCGCATATTGAGTTTGTGTACTAACGTGCGGCACTATCCAGTGAACGGAACTATTCGCTGTATTTGTTTGGTGATAGGTTTTGGTAGTTTTACTCAAGAACCCATCGGCACACTCGGGTTTCGAATCGGCAATCAGACACGTTCGAATTGCTTCGATTTGACCCGATAGCGGGAACTTCTGGTGGAATTCAGAAACACTTCTTGTATCACTCGGACTATCAACAATAATCGAGTTAAAGCCTTGGAAACCGCGGCCTTTATTGTTGTACATAGCGCCATTGTATCGATACTTGGTTGAACTTGTGCCACCAACGCCGTTGCTTTGATTAAATTGAGCAACCGTGTACATGCTGGAGGTAAAGTTAAAGTAATCTGGGTCAGTATCAGTTGCTGCAAAGTCAGGGTCATAAAAATTATCTGTGCCCGCTTTAAACTCACCTGTACTTAACGGACGATACACCCAGGAACTTTGCAGTTGCATTCCGTTATTTGCCGTAGTGCCATTAGTCACCGACTGAAGCATATCCACAGGCGCATAATTTTCGCCTGACGCACTTCCCCGATTACGATAAACATAAGTATCAAAGTTTCGGCCAAGCACAGCGTGGTTACTCTCTTGAGACGCTTCAATTTTTCGTCGCACGGATTCACGTCGCGGTCCATAGGTAAATACCAGATCAGTTAGACCATTACCAAAAGCATCAACCGATGCAGCCTGGGTCAGCGGACCAACAAAACCTGAATCAGCTTTGCTCGTGGTAATAGTGCCATCGGCTTGTTCATTAAAATAAATAACGTCAAACTGATAGATACCTTCATCTACCGCAGAGCCCGGCATTTCTCGGCGAACGTTGAACCAGGTATTGCCGCTTTGTTGTATGCGATCCCAGTATTTTCCATATAGTTCATCACCACAGAACCATCGTTCAATTCTGTCTGGAGCCCCCACGGGAAAGTCCTCATGGAAGACACAACTTTCAATAACACGCGTTGTTGGTATTAACAAATCTTGGCGACCGTCACCATTAACATCCATTCCACGGATACCAGCGGAATATTTTAAAGTTTTGACATGCAGCGGAGTCTTTTTCGTTGCTTGGCCACCACCATCTTCATATCCATTTTTTACCTGGTAAAGTCGGATATCTCCGAATGAACTATCGAAGAAAACAGCCTCTCCAAATGATCCGTTACCTTTATTGATTCTGAAGTATTGTCCGTTTGAAGTGTCCCAATATAAATAATCCGCTAGCCCGTCTCCATTGACATCAAAAAATTGTGAGTACCCAACATTTGAGGCGTAACCAGAGATATCAACAGTGGTAAAATAGATCCCATTGCTACCGTGATGGATCAGTTTTAAAGTTTGTGGTTGCGGTGTCGGATAAAAATAATCATCTTCATCGTTATATTGGTCAAGGATTAGAAAATCCGGTAAACCATTCCCATCAATATCACCAACCGACTGCACAACATCAACGTTGCGAGCAATATTGCCAAATAAGACATCGAAATTTTTGGTTGTGTGAGTATGAAATAAGATCCCTGCATCGGTATAAGGGTTTGTTCCATTGACATTACCATTGTGCAGGTAAATTTTTAGCTGCCGTTGATTGTAAACCAACAGGTCTGGAAGACCATCGCCGTTGTAGTCAGAGATATCAGGGATCAGCGATGGTTGAGTATACCCATAAACAGATGATGTAGTCATAGAGTAATCTCTCTGAGCGACAATACCCGTATCGATCGCTGCACCTTTCACTGGCGAATTGTTCGAATCTAGTTGGGTGTAGTAAAGCGTGATACTCGAATTACTCGCACTACCTGACCAAGTATCAGTACGCCCATCTAAATTGAAATCAGCGAAACTACAGCTACCGGATTGGTTATTCACTGGTAAATCTTCACCACATCGGCCAGACTCAAAGTCGTGCGAAACAGCACTATTTCCTTCCGCATTATAAAAATATCCTGGGAAACTCGCGGTTGTTCCATCACCGTAAGTTCTGGAGCCTCCTGATAGCCAGTCTTTAACACCATCTCCATTCAAATCACCACGTGGTAAGATTCTCTGGAAATCAACCGCGACACCTTTGCTATCTGGTTTAAATGGCGAAACCTGTGAACCATCTGTCTTCGTTAACGTAAATGCTTCAAGTTCATAAGTAACCGCATCATCCATCCAGCTAAATTCAGTTTTTGGCAAACATTCTTTAGTTGAGGCCGCGCGATAACCACATTCTTGAATTGTCGATAACAGCGATTTATTAGTTGCACCAGAGTATTTGTAGACCAGGTTGTACTCGCGAATAGGCGTGGTGTTGTACTTAGTGATAATTTTCTCAAGTCGCTTGGTACGTCGAGACAAACCGCCCGCCAGGTAACTACTTGAAACGTCTGTTCTAGGTCCATATTCAAATGATACGTAACGGTTACCGAGTGCTTCTGTGACTCCATCACTGGTTCCTGTATAGCTTATTTGAGTTAATAGAACTTCGCCTGGATTAGTCTGAACTTGATAATCATAGTGAACCGCATTGTTGCTTAAATCTCTTTCACTATCGATTAACCAGGATAGTGTCGCAGGTGCACCAGCAGGGATAACTTTAGAATTATTTCCGCGAGAATTTTTACCGAAAGTTGTGATATTGCCAGTGCGCGATTGGGCCTCAAAATAAGTGGTCGCATCATTAATGCCGCCACCTTTTTGAGTCACGGTGACAAAGCTATCAATTTCCGTTCGATACTCAGTCCCCGATTCACCGTAATTACCGCTAACCTTGATTAATCGAGAGCCATTCAAACACAATCGGTCATTAGTCGCGTGATACTGCACACCAAGGTTTGCTTCGTCTTGCGCGGCAGTCGAAGAACATCGGCTGATTGCAGAGCCGGCGGACAAGGAAAAGCCAACACCAACAACACCATTGCCACCTCGAGAGGAATAGCCAATGGCAACAGAAGGTTGCATTTTATTTCGTCCAGGCGGTAACGCGATTGGAATTTGATAGGATGCCGCACCACCAGACACACCGGCCTGACCTTCAACGGCACCAACAGCTTGATTAGCAGGGACTGTCGGCGTTGACAAATCGGCATCATCAACGGTTCCACTAAATTTCTTCGCATAACCCGGCTCTAGCGGGACAGGATTAGTCACAAAAGTCCCACTACCCGAAGCATAAACCACCGTCACATTACCACTAGCATCAGTAATGCGCATATCCACACGCCCATCACCATTTTCGTCAACTAAAACAATTGTGCTACCCATTGACCAGTCAGTTCCCAGGTAGCCATTGACTAAGGTTTGAGAAACCAAACCCTCACCGGTAACTATGTATGAAGTGCCACGAGTCGATTTATTCTGAATGAAAATCTCTTTATCGCCATCCCCATCGAAATCCGCAAACTGTGGGTTGAAATTATTTGGGTCTACGTCGAGGTCAAATGAGGCAAAAGAAGCGGTACCAGAAGCAGTCCAGGAAATGATGGCATTTCGAATGCTTTTAGGAATTAGGATTGGCGTAATAATATCGTCGTGTAACAGAATGATTTTATTGTGGCCCAAAAGGAGCAACTCGTCTCCTGGGCTGGAATTCAGATTTTCACTGAGCGCGGTGTAACTGTCTGCACTCCAATCTGGAATGGCTGGAATATCGGGGTGGGTTGTAGTCCATGTTCGATGGTAAAGAAGATCAGGGACGCCCTGCTTTGCTTCAATTTTTGAAGCTTCGCCGGGATTAATTGCCTGTACGAAAGCATCCTGATTACCATCGCCGTTAAAATCTCCGAGGATTTCATTGGTGGCATTAACCACACCTGAAAAGCCAAAAATTAATGCAACGGATGAAGCGATAATACTTTTTAAATAATTCAACCCAGTATACCCCACTGTGATTTCTTCCAGTTTGTGAATTTCTTGTAAAACAACGCAATAACGCAACTTAAGAACGAAATATTGTCCGCAAGTGTGCGTCAATCGACTCTGTTGTTAATACAGATCGAATTTCTCGAGTCCAATCAGCGGTAAAGCCAAAAGTCTCTAAAAATTCAAAGAGCTAAGTCAATAAAGAAAAGCTGAAATTAATAAAACGAATAACCGGATTAAACCGCTAAAAAAAGCGGAGCACCGTGTAGCGAAAACAACGGTAAGAAAGGAGGGAGTTTGATGTATCCCGGCGAAAACTCGCTAATGCGAAGTTCCATTTCCTGACTACTAGTACCAAATTTTCCTGAAAATAAATAACAGCTTCAATCTATTTATTTGGGCGAGATAATATACAAAATATCTCAAAAAAGCAATACAACTGATCAAAATTCGTCCAGCAAGTCCACTGCCCGATATTAGTTTGAGCATTTATCATATTCGACACATTTCCTGGATAGAAAAGCTCAGTGCTGAAAAGTTCCAATACTAAGAAGATGATTATCGCGCTAATTCGATTAGCAGCTCACGACAACATTTTCCCCGCCAATTCTTTCAATAACTTAGCTGCTACCATCGCGGTCATATCATTGACATCCCGTGTAGGATTATATTCAACAATATCAGCACCAATGACAGGAACATCGACAGCCTGGATAACAGTCAACACATCTCTTACCGACAAGCCTCCCGGCTCGTGATGAGAAACACCTGGCGCATAAGCAGGGTCAAGCGCATCCATATCAAATGAAATATAAACAGGGCCATCAAAATCAGGTTTAAAATGACTTACATCAAAACGGCTCATCTCGTGAATTTCAACGGAATACTTTTCAGCCTGTGTTTTCTGATGCTCATTCAACGTGCGAATACCAACCTGAACCAAACGCTTAGCGAGCCCTTGTTCCATAATTCTCGCAAAGGGACAAGCGTGGGAATATTGATTGCCTTCAAATTCGTGATAGAGATCGGGGTGAGCATCAAAATGAAGCAAGTTTACTGGCCCATGCTTCTCCGCCACCGCTTTTAACACCGGGTAAGTGACCGCGTGATCGCCGCCTAATGTTAGCGGCTTGGCGCCTTTTGACAATACCGGGCTGAGCAACTGAGTGATGTTCAAAAAATCGTCGACGGATTCTTCGATTGTTTGATCACCCAAATCTTTAAATTGCGCGTTATTTCCCAGGGTGACTCCTAATTCCGAACTTAAATTAGCGGAACCACAATAAAGCGCTTCTCGAATTTTCTTCGGCGCCTTGGCTGGGCCTCGCAAATAAGAAGAGTTAGCATCGCTACAAACACCGATAAGCGCTACATCGCCACTTTCAAGATCTTGATAGGAATGTTTAGATTGATCAACCGCCATGCCAAATTCACTCAAGTGCAAAAGGTAAAATTCAGTTTAAGCAATTTATTCGGTCAGTTCAAATGGCTTGCTCGCAACTTTTTCGCCATTGATCACAATAAAAAGCTTATGCTCACCGGGGTAATAGCGACGCGTAGTAATCGGCTTAAAAGAAAAATACTTACTGATGCTTCGGCTGTTTTCAGCATACTCTCCTTCCCCAATCTTAAATATTTTTGGCGATGTTTTACCATTTGATTTCATAAAGTCGATAACAAATTCTAAACGTAACTTGCCGAGTCGTTTGTTTTTCGATTTGATATCAAAATTGAAATTAAGCTCACTTCCCATAGACACCTTTTTGTCAACCGACAATTGATTGACCACAACATGTTCAGCGTTCGAATAACCAAATAAAGGTAAGACTTTTTTATCACCCTGCTTAAGCAATCCCCGGCATGCGTGTTTAATGACCCAGTCAATTTCTTTTGACCTGCCCAAATGCTCTGTTGCGATTTCGACAACCACATCAGGATTATCTTTAGAAATATCATTCAGGTTATTAGCGACACTACGCCTCACGTACAGGCTTTCGTCATCCATCAGATTAAGAATGATATCCAGAACCGGTTGGGGATTTTTCTTAAATTCTGGTAGCGCCATTGCCCAGGGTAATCGAGGGCGACATCCCTCCGAAGCCAGCCGTCTCAAATGCTCGTTTTGAGATCTAGACCACCGCTTCATTTGTTTCATCGTTTTCTCGGTATCCTGCATAATAAAGGGTCGAATAGCAAACTCGGCACTCGATGCGGAAGTGAAATGTGCTAGAGCTTTCATCGATAGCCGGTAGTCATTCAGCCCATACTGTTCGACAAAATCAGGAAACAGCATATGTCCGAGACCTGAGAACTTTTCAGAAACAGGCGTCAGAATGTTAATCGCTTCGGTGTAGCTCTTGGGTAAAAACTCGCCGAGCAAGAAGACAATACGACGCATACGCGCTTTGAGTTCCAATGATTCCCATTCATCGGATAATACTTTCCGGTTAAACGCGCGACTGTTAAAAGCAGGATGCTCTTTTTTGACTTCCCTCGATAATGATTTGACTAATTTTTCTGAATAATGATTTTTTAGCGGCTCTGGCATTGAAAGTTATCTACATAGTAATTAATTTAATTCCTACTTTATTAGAGCGCTACTGACAGCCTTGTGTCAGTATACCCAAGATCGCCGAAATATTAACGAACATCGATTCTCATTCTGCTCGGTCAATTGTGCTTTTATCCATTCTGAAGATGCACAGGTCTTCCAAATTATTAGCACCCAAAGATTCGTAAAATCGAATCGCATTATGATTGCTTTTCATGCACCACCATTCAAATCGAGCATAACCGCGGCTTTTAGCAAGGCGAGTTAAGTAATTCATTAATTCTTTACCATACCCTTTGCTGCGAAACTCAGGCTCTATATATAAATCGTCGAGGTGAATTCCTTTTTTTCCGGTAGTTGTAGAAAATGTTTCATAAAAGGTTGCAAAACCAAAGAAACGATTGCCACTTTTTAAAAGCACGGCTTCCGCTCTGGCGTCTTCGGACAATAAATTGATTTTTAAATCCTCAAGGGTAACCGATACTTGATAAGGAAGCGCTTCTTCCACAGCTAACGCTTTAATATATTCAAAAATAAGATCAGCATTTTCGATTTGGGCTGCTACTATTTCCATGTTAAAACGACCTTCTGAAATCAACGACAAATGGCAGGATTGGCACATCTTTAGAAAGTAACAGGCCCGTCTCTTTAACTCAATTCTTTAACCTTTGTGCAGATATAATTGTTGGTAATGATCTCACGAGTTTTGGCCTCATTTCAGAGGCCTCTCGGTTAATTCAGCCACCTAACAACCAAATTCGTTTCTGGCTTCCTGGTCAACTCTCAGTCAGAATCATTAATGCACGTTGTGCATCATTCGCTTTAATAGCGGTACAAACAAAACAAACACCAAAGCGCTGATAATTCCCATCCAGGCAATCCCTGAAAAGGTATCGTAATAAACCTGGCTGGGGCTGAGCCCGCCATCGGTGCTCGCAAATTTAGCAATTATACCTGCTATATATTGTGCTCCTGCAGTTCCTAAAAACCAGATCCCCATCATTAAACCAGCCAGTCGAGGAATGGATAATTTAGTTATCATAGAAAGACCTATCGGCGAAAGGCATAACTCACCAGTAGTTAACAACAAATGCGCCAATACCAACCAGAAGAGATTGACAGAATTGCCATCGCCAGCAATCAAGATCCCTACAGCCATTGAAGCGAAGCCTAACCCAACCTGAAAAATCCCTAATACAAACTTCATTGGCGTACTCGGTTCTCGATTTTTACTGGCAAGATAAACCCATAGCTTGGCGAACAAAGGTGCCAACAGCACAATAAAAATCGCATTCAATGCTTGCAATGTTGAGGAAGGAATTTCAAATCCCCAAACCACGCGGTCAACCACTCGTTCTGCAAAAAGATTCATTGAACTTCCGGTTTGCTCAAAGCTCAGAAAAAATACAACAGAGGCTAAGGTTAGCCCCAGTGCAGCAAACATTTGCTCGCGCTCGACTTTGCCTGATTTTTGTAAACAGAACCAGATAACGACAATCAACGCTAAAATAGCGGTACTGCCAAGCAGAGCCCCTACCGCAGCATGATTTTGAACCAATTGCCAGACAACAAATACCGAGGCAAATAGCCCCAGGTAAATTGCATGCTCAAGGCAAAGTCTTCCAAACAACGATTGTTTGAGCTTTTGTGGCTGCGGAGACTCTGCCACGCCATTAAGTTTTGGCTGTCCAAAAGCAAATCCAACCAGACCAATCAACATTCCCACACCAGCCAAACCAAAACCATAGTTCCAGCCGTAAGTTTGCCCGAGGTAACCGCAACCAATTGAAGCAAGCGCCGAACCAATATTGATCCCCATATAGAAGATGGTAAACCCTGCGTCACGGCGTGGATCATTTTTGTGATATAGCTTACCAACAATGGTCGAAATGTTCGGCTTGAGCATGCCCACGCCTACAATAATCAGCGCCAGCGAAAAGAAAAAAGTTTGCAAAGCAACCTGATCGACAATGAGTTTTCCCTCGTTGTCAGTAAAAGCTTGTTCGCCTTCGAAAGCCATCCCGAAGTGTCCCAGGCATAAGAGTATTCCCCCGAAAAAAACCGCTTTACGCCCTCCGAGGTATCGGTCAGCCAACAATCCACCGAAAATAGGCAGCGCATAAACCAACGAAAAATAGCTCCCAAAAATATCAGCGGCGTCGGCATCGCTGAATAAAAAGTGCTGGGTTAAGTAAAAAATAAGTAGTGCTTTTAACCCATAAAAACTGAACCGCTCCCACATCTCCATAAAAAAACAAACTGCGAGCCCCGGTGGATGAGTGACCTTTGATGACGATTTTGCCTGCTCTTGTTCTGATTGTTCTTGTTCGATTGTGATATCCATTTTGCCTCCTGAGAATTGTTAGCGCTGCATCAAATGAACGGGAAATTTATTTTTGGTTCTACCCCGGACAAGTTTTCTTTTTTGGTCAAACTGACGCCAACCATTATTAACAAAAACCAGAAATGCCCCATGAAATGCAGGTGAAGCTTACTGAAACATTTGGTGAAGATACGGTGAAGCTTTTTGAAAATGCTTGAAATTTAAAGGGGTTTCGATAATCTGGACTTTCACTAAAACAAAAAACGGGAATATCGCAGGTTGTTTAAAACTTCAGCAACAAAACGCCAATTTCAGATTGAAGATATCAAACTTGACCCAGAAACCGGTCAGGTATGGCGTGGCACTGAAGAAATATCACTACCGAAACTTTCTTTTCAATTGCTCAGAGTGCTGGTCGAAAATTCGCCAAATGTCCTTGAACAGGAAGAATTGATTGGAGAAGTATGGCCCGACATGGTTGTCGGCGACGAAACCCTCAAACAACGGGTCAGATTACTGAGAAAAGCGCTAGGTGACAACGCTCAGTCCCCCAAATACATCGGAGTTGTCAGAGGGCGCGGTTATCGACTACTTCCGGAAGTTAAGATCCTGTTAATTAACCAGACCACACCAATTGAGTATGATCTGGCCAGCAGTGACCGCGTACCGAATCTTTTTACTTCCAATACGCAAAAACTCTGGCAAAACATTTCGCTGGCTTTATCTGCTTTTATCGCACTTTTATTGATTTCTCTATTTATTCTAAGTAATCAACTCAGTCAAAAGTCAAAGAGTCATTCGCTGCAACACCTGGCAATCCTCCCCTTCGTTAATATTACGCAAAACCCGGAGGATAACTATCTGGCCAGCGGTATGACAACTGAACTTATTCAAGTGATGTCTGAAATCGAAACGCTCAAAGTGTCATCACAACAGGCAGTACAACCCTATGCCCGAACTGAGCGTTCAATCAGCAAAATTGCTACTCAGCTGGACGTTGGCTCTATCTTAGACGGCTCTTTATATCGGCAAAATAATTTATTGCATTTGAAATTCAAGCTAATCAATACGAATACTTCAGATCTATTGTGGCAGGCAGAGTACGATTTTGAGTCCGACGATATTTTAGCAATACAGCGAAAAGTGATTTCTCAAATAACCAGTCGTCTGAAAGCTAAACTCAATAAATCCCAGGTATTGGATTCACTTTCACTAACGCAACCTACCCAGGTTGTCAAAGCTTACGATTTGTATTTGAGGGGACGAGATTACTATAGTCGATATCGACAAACCGATAATCAAACCGCGATTAATCTGTACCAACAATCACTCAAACTTGATCCGACATTCGCGCTCGCTTACGCGGGTTTAGCTGATGCCTACAGTCAAGGGGTTTACCAGTTTGGCGCGGGCGAATCGTGGCGAAAACTGGCACTTGAGTCAGCTCGCCAGTCGGTCACGTTGGGCGAAGAAAGAGCAGAGTCTCACAAAGCGCTAGGATTAGCTTACTACCTGAACGGTCAACTCAAACAAGCTATTCAATCAAATTTGCGAGCGATTAAACTATCTCCCAGGCACGCACAGGCTGCAACTAATCTTGCGTACCTCTACCGCCAAACCGGGCAACTTGCCAACGCAATGAAATGGAATTTAAGAGCCGCCGAACTCAACCCTAATTACGCGACAGTTTATGCTCATTTAGGGCAAACTCTGGAGAGTTTACAAGTTTACGATAAGGCAGAAGAGAGTTATCTAAGAGCCTTACAGCTACAGCCGGACTATGTACTAGCCACCAGACTCTACGCGGATTATCTTGCTATTCATGATCACCATTCCAAAGCAAAAGCGCTCATTAGCGACGCCATCAAAACTTTCCCACAAGAATTTTCCTACCTGTTAACGGCGGGAGAAATCGAGCTGTATCAAGGTCAATTTCTAGAAGCATTCTCATTTTTTCAACAAGCAAGCTTACTGCCACACACTGAGGAAAACCTCGAGCTACAGCTACTTTTAGCCGTGAGTCAAAAAATTCTCGACCAAAATAACGATGACATAAAACAAGCCAAACTGATGCAGGTGATTGATGCCTGGCATAACCTTCGCATTAAAAATATTACGATAAGCGAATTAAAAGCAAAGAACTCTTCGTTTGAAGGTATACAACATGATGAGAGAATGAAGACTAGCGAAACTGGTATTTCAGCCTCTCCCCAAATAGTCAATCGAGCCAGCGAAAACCCTAGAGACTATTTTCTATTGGCAATCGCCCTGAGCGCCATCAACAAACCTCAATCAAGCGCTGAAGCCCTGATAGAAGCGATTAATCGCGGCTGGACAAATCTAAGATTAATCAACCACCTTCCCTTATTTCGAGAAATTAGACAGTTACCAGAGCTCAAGACCGCTCTTAAGAATTTGCAAAATCGAATTCATGAGCAAAAACAAACCATCAAGCCTTAATCTCAAATAGAGAACAACATCTTATCTTGTTCAATTGATTAGCAAACAATCAACAGAGTTTTCTTGAGGTTTCACTATTCTCTGGCTAGGCTTAATTAAACTGGGTCTGAGATAAAAAGAGTGAAACAAAAAACCAAAATAACAGTTGCTCGATTTAACAGAATAAACCGACAAGATTAGCTGGTGCTTACTATATCCGCTTAAGTACAGCTAAACGCCCAAATGCTACCCAAACAACAAAATAACCTGATAGGAGCCATCCGTGTCGGAATATCAGCTGTACGCCAAATCGTTTCCCGAACCGAAAGATATTCAAGGAATGTCTCAGCCTCAGCTGGCACAACTAGTGGAACACTATCAGCAAGCCGTCAAGGTACAGCAAACTCTCTTTCAAATCGCCAACACGCCAATACACAACGGCAACCTGGACAAACTATTTGAATCAATCCATAAGGCATTAAACAAAATCATTTACGCGAAAAACATCATCATTGCGACCCTTGATGAGGAGGAAGAAAGTCTCACATTTGAATATTTTAAAGACAGCGTTGACACTATGGCGCCTGAAGAAATCTGCTCTTTGCCATCAGCCAGAATAAAATATACTTTTACTGGTTACGTGTTGAGAACAGGGCTTCCTTTATTAGCGGATCAAAATAAAATGCGCCAGCTAATGGAAAAAGGTGAAGTCTGCCTGGTCGGACAAAATTGTCAATGCTGGATGGGGGTTCCGCTAGTCAATGATGGAAAAAATTTCGGCGTGCTTGCATTGCAAAGTTACGATGCCTCGATAAAGTACGAGCAGTCCGATCTTGAGTTGCTTAGTTTCGTCGCAGGCCACATTTCCACAGCAATTAATCGCAAAAAAATGACCGATGTGATTGTCAATATGAATAAAGAGTTACAACATTCTCATGCACAACTCGAAGAAAAAGTTCAACAACGAACCCGGGAACTAGTCACTTCAAATTACGAACTCCATAAGCTATTACGAGAAAGAGAAAAAACCCAGGCAAAACTTTACCACGATGCACTTCATGACACCTTAACCGGTCTGCCGAACAGGACGCTTTTCATCGACAGGTTGCTCAAAGCGATGAATCGGAGTGATAGCCGCGAAGCACTAAAATACGCCGTATTATTCATCGACCTTG
Source organism: Aliikangiella coralliicola (assembly GCF_007004725.1). GTDB lineage: Bacteria > Pseudomonadota > Gammaproteobacteria > Enterobacterales > Kangiellaceae > Aliikangiella > Aliikangiella coralliicola. Next base: position 441,301 of record NZ_ML660166.1, read on the forward strand.
ATCGATTTAAAGTCATTAACGATAGCTTGGGACATCTTACCGGCGATCTATTGCTCAAAGAAGTAGCTACCCGCCTGGAAAAAGCAATTCGCCCCTGTGATTCTATCGCGCGATTTGGCGGCGACGAGTTTTGCATTTTACTCGAAGGCGATATCAATAAAAAAGAAACCGTTAGTATTTCGCAAAGAATTGTTGAGCTGGTTTCGAAACCTTACGTTATTCAGGGTACTGAAGTTTTCACCTCACCAAGCGTCGGTATTACCCAAAACCAACCGCATTATAAAAACCCCGAGGAAGTATTAAGAGACGCTGACGCGGCAATGTATCAAGCAAAATCAAAAGGAAAAGCTTGCTACGAATTTTTTGATATTGATATGCATTTCAACGCCGTCAAAAGACTTCAACTAGAAACAGATTTAAGGGTGGCTTTGAAAGAAGGCGAACTAGATGTCCACTTTCAACCAGTCATCGATCTCACTGATCGAACAATTGTCGGATTTGAATCACTAGTCAGATGGAATCATCACGAGCAAGGCTTTATTAACCCGTTAGACTTTATCGAAATAGCCGAGGAAACAGGCCTGATCATCGAGTTAGGAAAACAGGTGTTAACTCGTGCCATCCATGAAATTAGTCGATGGCGCCAACAAAACGAAAAGTTCTCGCAGCTTTATGTGAGCGTCAACCTATCCCCAAAACAGTTAGAAAATCCCGAGCTAACAAATGACATTTTCTCACTCTTGTCAGAGACAAAACTCCCGGCGTACTGCCTTAAACTTGAAATTACTGAGAGCATTTTAATCGACAACTTCGACGTTGCCAAAAAAGTTCTCAACGAGTTCAATAACGCTGGAATTGAAATTATGCTCGACGACTTTGGTACTGGCTTTTCTTCCCTCAGCTATCTACATCATTTCCCGATCGCTTTGGTCAAAATTGACGGCTCCTTTGTTAATAACATGTTTCAAGAAGCGACCGATTTAGCAGTGATAAAATCAGTAAAAATACTCGCCTCCGGGCTCGATATGGAAGTTATTGCAGAAGGGCTTGAAACAGAAGAACAATTCTCAAAACTTAAGCAACTCAACATCGAATATTCGCAAGGTTATTTGATTTCAAAGCCGTTGAGTGGAGAAGAGATAACACAAAAACTTAGCACAGGAAGTTTGAATTGGTAGTCAACAAAAACACTAGCTGTAGATAATAGACTTTACTCTCAGTTTATTATTTTAGCTTTTCCAACAACAAATATACTAAATATTTAAGCTGCCTTATATTTAGCCTGGTTCCAATATTCGAGTTTATGATCTTATATTAATAGCAAGATGCTATTTTGATTATCGGTACTAATTATGAAGATAATATTGCGATAAACACAATTGAAATTAATAAAGGGGTTATTCGCAAAAAAAATCCAGTCGACAATTGCCGACTGGATTTTACAGGTTTGAGTTTATCAAACTTGTGACATCTAATTGATGACTAGAACTTATAATCTAACTCCATGTAAAGTTCGCGACCAATTTGCGCGCCTGAATAGACGAAAACATTGAACCAAGGTGGTTGAAAGAAGAAATGCGAATCATCTCTCGGAGCGCCTTCATCTAGTATATTAACAACACGAACAGATCCACGCAGACTATCGGTGAATTCATATCCGGCAGTCCAGTTGAATGTTATATAAGGGTCAACGCGCATATCATCGTTTGGACCAATTGAAGTTGGGTTACGTCGTGTAGTACTACCGCGACGAATACCTGTTAACACAGTGCTAAAATCGCCATTTTTGTAGCTAAACGCCGCCGTTAAAATAGAACGGAATCCCCAACCGCCTTGAATTGGATCATCACGTAAATCAACATATTCTTCATCGGTAATATCGTTCTTAAACTCGTGTGAAAGCACATGAGTGTAATCTAGATTAAGACCGAATTGTCCAACTGATGTGTCAAACTTGGAGAACATTTTTACATCAATATTTCTCACTTGTTCAACAGCAGCATTGATTGGAGAAGCGTTGAACTCTTCAATGAATGAAACACCAGTTGTAGGATCGACTTCACGTTGAATACGTGGCGCGATGTAATCACAACGGTCACCGGTTAAGTTACCCAGGAAACACTCAAATTCGTCACGTAGTAATGTTGTAATACTTTCGTTTCGAACCTGGTCTTCAATGCGAACTTTACTGTAATCAACAGTTATCAAAAGATCATCGCTTACGTCCCAAGCAAAACCTAACCAGTTACTGTGGCCAGTTTCATCTTTTAGCGCTTCGTCGCCTGACAGTTCAGTACCCGGAGTACGTCTAACAAAAGTGCTAGAACCAGTACAGGTTGAACGATCAAAGTTTGCAGGTGTTCCACCAGTTGCAATGAACGACTGATAACATTGAACAAAATCAGTAGCGGTAGTAAAGAAACCTGTTCTTGTGTAAACCATGTTCAAGTCAGGTGCACGGAAACTACCTGTGTATCCACCACGAATTAATAAGTTATCTAATGGTCGATACTCAAATGACAACGAAGGCGTAGTTCTTGTTCCGATAGAAGATGACGTGCTGTCATAGTTATCGGTTCGTGCTGCAACACTAAGAGTTAAATCACTTGAAACAGGAATTCGAGTTTCAAGACCAACAGCAGCACGACTTCGATCACCAGCGCCGCTAAATCCGGTTAAGTTCCACCAGCCTGAACCAGACAGGTAAGACTCAATTGGATCCTGTTGTAGTCGAGCATCAGGAACGAATGCGAAATCTTGTTCTTCCCATTCTACAACCAATGCATAACTCAATGGTCCGTCAGCCATCTCAACTAAATCACCGTTTAATACAAATTGAGCACTCGTTGAAGAGGTTTCATTACTGTATCTTTGCATGTCGATAGCACTGTTAACAAGTGCTTGGTCAATAGGCGTAAAGATTCCGCCGGTTGCGCCAGTTTGCAGACCAAATGTTCCGTTACCGGCCCACCAGTTATCTCCAAAGAAGCCAACTCCGTTGTAGTCACCTAAAAAGACTTCAACCACACTTTCAGCTTTCCACCAAGGCTGTTGGTAATTTAACTCGTAATCGCTTTGAGTTAATGAGACTTCCCAATCGTGTAATCCCCAGGATCCTCTTGCACCTACAGAAAGACTGATTGCAGTGTCGTCAAAGGTTTGATCTAAACTACGGCCTAGTTCCTCTTCGGTAAAGCGACGTTGGCCTAAGTACCAGTCACCGAAAGTACCAAATACCGTTGAGCGTGGTGTAGAAGTGTCGTAAATGTCTTCAGAAATCCACAATCCGTTATTATTACTAACCGAATCACTTGTGTAATAAACCAGGTCACCGAATAGTTCTACGTCATTTTCCAGGTAATAGTTACCGCTGGCGAAAACAGAATAATGTTCTCTTTCATTTCTGAAGTTGGTTTCTGCAGCAGAGTCTTTACCACAAAAATAACCACGGTTGTTACGGAAAGAACGCTCAGTACCATTTCCTAAGGCAGCACATGCGCCAACGCCTGGATCACGATAACCTTGGCCAGTTGAATCTAAAGCCCATCCATTAAGTGCCCAGTAATCTAAGTCAAGGTTGTTTCTTAGTAAAACACCATCGCCATAAGGATAATCAAGATCAGAGTCAAACTCGTCATAATCACCAGCTAAAATAGGATCGCGCTTTTGATATTCGAAGGTTGCGGTAATGTTGCCGCTTTCAAAAGAATGCCCTGTAACCAGTTGGAATCTAGTGGTATTTCTATCCGTTTTAGTTTCTGTGGGGCCACCAACAAGTAGGTTGAGAGAGGTTCCATCAATCTCAGTTTTTAAAATGATGTTAATTACACCTGCAACCGCATCAGAACCATAAATGGCCGAAGCACCTGTCGCAAGAACCTGAACTTCTTCAACTGCCGCGGCTGGAATAGCGCCAAAGTTAACAACCGATGTACTTGCTTGATAAGCCGCTGGGTAATTGGCGATACGTCGGCCATTGATGAGCACTAAGGTATTACCAACACCGGTAGATCGTAAATTAACCGTTTGTACATCTGGCGTAAATAACTGAGACTCTGGGCCTTCAAATTGAAAACCAGTGTTTTGTGAAAGGTTCTTAAGCGCGTCGAATACAGTGACATATCCGCGATCAGTCATATCCTGGCTAGTAATTCGGATAATCGGTGCAGCCCCCTCGGCTTCACTTCGCTTAATTCGAGATCCAGTAACGGTAATTTTATTGTCGTCTTTGGATTTCGCTCCATCAGTTTCGTCCTCCGCCGCATAAATACTGCCAGCGGTCAGTAAATTTGAGGCGATAAAAGCTGCCAAGGCACTACGCCTGAACGCAGTTTTCCTGTTTATATCAATCATTAGATTAATCCCCGGTTATTGATTGTTATGTTTCACTATTTATTATTCCTGTGCTCAAAAAAACCAATCCTGTGCAACAAAAAAGGATTGAAAAAACATTGAATCTTTAGGCACCTAGTCATTGTTACTAAAAATTAGCCAGGGTTCAATCGTTAATTTTGGGTAATTTGACACACTTAATCGTAACTTTTACCGATATTTTGTATCAAAATAAGTTCAAATTGGCATTAAGTGAAATAAAATTAGGGGAGGTAGATAGCGCCAAGGCGCTTGTACTTGATGGTTGAAGCACTACTAAACGTATGAAAAATAAACAATAAGTTAACTTGTTCTAAATTTTTAAATCAGATAGGCAAATCGCACTTTTAGCTTCTATTTCAGGCACTAAGTCTTGTTTTGCTGGAGCAAGCGGAATTCTCGTTTCCACTCTAGCAATATTGCCTGTTTTTGCTCATTTGGTATTAACAATGAAGCAAACCCGCCTGACAGCTGAAATTGGACGTAGTGATACTAACTCAACCAGGCTTAAGAGACAATCACCAACATCAATCATCTCTATTATTGGCACAAGATTTTTGTGCAGGACAGCAACTCTTATCCGAAGATGTTCGATTACTGAGATTTAGCGAATATCAGTAACATTGAAAGATTTCGTACTAAAATCGAACTTCGTTAGACTATTGGTGAATGCTTATCTTAGGCTATTTGAGTTAATACTCACTTTCACCGCCGCAAATCGCAGTTAATTTCCGGCAATCATCATGTCAGATAGCAACCATGAGCCAGTAACGGTGCTACTGCGATAATCCAGATCGGTGCCGATCGCCTGCAGTCCGGCGAACATTTGCTTTAGATTACCAGCAATGGTGATTTCTTCGACAAAATGCTGAATTTCGCCATTCTCCACCCAAAAACCTGACGCGCCACGGGAATAATCACCGTTAACCAAGTTCACACCATGGCCCATAACTTCAGTCACGATGAGTCCCTTATGCATCTGTTTAACCAATTCATCAAAACTCAGGTTCTGATTATTAGCATTGCCGGGCTCTATGTGAAGATTATGGAGACCACCGGCATGTCCCGTAGGACTCATCTCCAATCGCCTTGCACTATAGCTATTTAACAAATAAGTCTGCAACACGCCCTGCTTAATAATGGCTTGTTCTCGCGTTGCAATACCTTCATTATCAAACCAGGAGCTCGCAAGACCTTTTTTCAAGAAAGGTTTTTCTTGCATATCAACAAACTCAGGAAACACCGGTTGATTGAGCTGGTCGAGTAGAAAGCTGGAGCGACGATATAGGCTAGCACCTCGAATTGCAGCACAAAAGTTACCGACTAATCCTCGGGCAATTTCAGGTGTGACAACGACCGGGAGTTTTTGAGTCGCTATTTTTCGGCCGCCTAATCTAGACACCGCTCTTTTCGCCGCTTTTTCGCCAATGCTCTTTGCTGTCTCCAACTGTTCGGCATCTCTGGTAATCGAATACCAGAAATCTCTTTGCATGCCCTGCTCATCCTGGGCGATTAGAACACAACTCAAGCTATGCCTACTGGAGGGTACCGCTGCAGAAAATCCGTGAGAATTTGCATAAAATCGAATATTTCGATGGCTACTAAAAGTCGCCCCTTCGCTTTGTTCAACTCTCGCGTCGGCATTCAATCCCTCAGCTTCACAGGCCAAAGCATATTCCTTAGCGATCTCGGCGGTAACGCCCATCGGACAGTCTAATTCGAGCTCGACTGGTTGGGTTGCCATTAATTCAGCATCTGCCAAACCAGAACAAGGATCTTCTTGTGTATGGCGGGCAATATTACAAGCTGCATCGACTGTTTCTGATAATGCCTCGATGGTTAAATCGCTTGTTGTCGCAATGCCTTTCTTATGGCCAAAATAAACGGTCAGACCAAAACTGTTATCTCGATTATATTCGAGCGTATCAACTTGCTGATTTCGAACCTGAACTGACAGGCCGATATCTTTACTAACACCCACTTCAACCTGGCTAGCACCTTTGGCTTTTGCCATGCGAAGTAAATCCTCTCCAACACTTTGTAGTTTTTCCACTTCAGCTTTTACATCAAGTTCATCTGCAGGATGTTCTGAAACTGAAACTTGCAAATTGGTCATTTAATTTTGTCCATTATGTTCTGAAATAAATTAACTGTTCCGAAATAAATTAACGGTTCTGAAATAAGTCAACTGTTCTGAAATAAATTAACTATTCTAAAATAAATTAGCTTTTTGAAAGCAGTTAATCGTCGTTGAAAAATATTCGAGCAGAGGAATAAAAACTCGGCTCTCAATCAACCAGGTAATTTTCTAAAAAACTACGCAACTTACTTTCAGCTGCTTTTCGTTTCACATCGTCTTTTGCAGAATTTGTGTTGCGAACCAACTGTCGAAGTGCTTGTCGGTCAATCGCAGCATTTTGCTCAACCAGAATCTGCACCTGTTGATCGCCCTTCTCCTGCAAATCTCTAACCATTTTATCGAGAGGATCAGCTTTCGTTTCTGCTACCTGGCTACGCAATTGAGAAAACTTGTCTTCTCTTAGAAATTCTTTAACTGCTTCGGCATCTTCATTTCTCAAACACTTACCAATATATGACAAGTGTCGTTTACGCGCGATATTTCCACTCTGACGATGATAATCTCTCACAGCACGAAGCGTCGTTTCATTCAAGGGTAACTGCATAAGTTTAGTTTCAGGCATCGCGATCAACTCTTTTCCAAATGCCTGTAATGCTTTCGATTCTTTTTTAAGTTGTGTTTTACTGACAAACGCTTCGTCTGTTGTGTCTGTCTGATTTTTATCTTGATTATTCATCATAGTTTTCTAACTCGTACTACCAACGGTTCTAACTTGTACCATCAACAGTTCTAATTCGTACCACCAACAGTTAATTCATCAACTTTCATCGTTGGTTGCCCGACACCAACTGGTACACTTTGCCCTTCTTTGCCGCATATCCCAACACCTTTATCAAGTTCGAGATCGTTACCAACCATGCTCACTTTAGTTAGAACGTCAGGGCCATTGCCAATCAGAGTCGCACCTTTAACCGGTGCTGTCACTTTACCGTCTTCGATCAAATAAGCTTCGCTTGTTGTAAAAACAAATTTACCTGATGTGATATCAACTTGTCCGCCGCCAAAATTAGGGGCGTATATTCCTTTTTTAACTGAACGAATAATATCTTCCGGTTCGCTTTCTCCACTTAACATATAGGTGTTGGTCATTCTTGGGAGCGGCAAACTAGAGTAAGATTCACGTCGACCATTGCCAGTAGACTGAGTATTCATGAGACGCGCATTTTTTTTATCTTGCATATATCCCACCAACACGCCATTTTCAATTAATGTGGTTGACTGAGATTGCGTGCCTTCATCGTCAATCGTTAATGAACCTCTGCGTGATGCAATGGTGCCATCATCAACAATCGTACATAAAGGTGAAGCAACCCGTTGACCGATACGCCCGGAAAAAGCAGAAGATCCTTTACGATTAAAATCACCTTCAAGTCCATGACCAATCGCTTCATGTAGCAGTACGCCCGGCCAACCCGGTCCAAGTACAACCGGCATATTACCCGCAGGGGCATCTATTGCTTCCAAATTAATGCTCGCCTGATGCACGGCTTCTTTCGCCAGTTCGGCCAACAATTCATCGCTTAGCATGTGGTAATTTTCTCTGCCGCCGATTCCCGAACCGCCTCTTTCTGTCTTACCTTTATCTTGCATTATCACCGTCACATTGGCCCTGATAAGTGGCCGAATGTCACTGGCTAAAGTACCGTCACTGGCACAGATTAAAATTTTATCAAAAACACCGGATAAAGATGCAATAACCTCGGTGACACGTGGATCAAGCTGCCTGGCCAACTGATCAAGTTTTTTCAATATGGCGAGCTTTTCTTTTTCTGACAAACTCATAATCGGATCATCGTCAGTGTAAAGCGGCTGTTGCTGAGGAGTCGATAGCAATTTAACTTTGCCGCTATTACCTCTTGTTGCAATACTTCGCGAAGCTTCCGCGGCTCTTTCTAATGCCGGTAGTAAAATTTCCTCAGAGTAAGCGAACCCGGTTTTTTCACCGACGAGCGCTCTCACACCAACACCTTTGTCGGCACTAAAACTCGCATCTTTAACGATACCAGATTCTAATACCCAGGACTCATGGCGACTACTTTGAAAATACAATTCGGCGAAGTCGATTTTATGGCTCAACATCGAATCAATAATTCGCGTTAAATCATTGAGGTCAGCCCCCGCGGGCCCTAAAAATTCATTCTGTGTAGCTGCTAAAGCACTGCTCATACTAATCTCATTTTAGTCCAGTCAGTTTTTCTCTTAACCCAATTGCTTTTAACCCAGCCAAAATCGCTTTTCAATCCAAACAATATCTCTTGTAATACAGACATAGAGAATCGAGTGATCACCGCAATCGGCGGGTTGTTTATTAAGAAGTCCGTTGAATTCCCTTATCCAAACCTCAGGTTAATTATAACCTTCTATGGCTTAAGACTGGAAATTCATTGCGAATTTTTTGATGCTGTATTAAATCAATATCGGCTACTACAACCCCGTCCCCATCATTTAATTGTGTCAGCACTTCACCCCAAGATGAGATAATACAAGAGTGTCCCCAGGTTTCCCGGCCATTCTGGTGCTTTCCTCCCTGGGCAGAGGCGACAACGACACTCAGGTTTTCAATGGCTCGTGCTTTTAACAAGGTCAGCCAATGGGCCTTTCCCGTGACATAGGTAAATGCCGCCGGAATAAAAATTAAATCAGCGCCCAGCTCAGATAACTGCCTGAATAACTCTGGAAAACGTAAATCGTAACAAACCGCTAATCCAGCTTTTCCCCAGGGAGTCTCAAATACACAAACCGAATCCCCCGGAAAGCAATACTCCGATTCCGCATAATTTTTCTGCTGATCATCAACGCTGACATCAAATAAATGAATTTTGTCATACCAGGCAACTTTCTCACCTTTCGGATTAATCACATAGCACCTTCCAAAGGGCCTGCCATTTATTTGTGAGACAACCGGATGAGTACCACCAATAATCCACACTTTCCAACGTAGGGCCTGTTCCGACAAAAAATCTTGTACCGGGCCGGCTCCATGAATTTCTGTGCAATTGACTCGGGCAGCTTCATTTTCCGCCATGATCGCGAAATACTCGGGTAAGACAATGATGTCAGCCCCTTGCCGAACAGCTTCGCCAATCAATCTTGCTGCAGTTTCAAGATTCGTTGGTAAATCTGTTGCTGATACCATCTGTACAGCAGAAACTTTAACATTGTTTTTCATTTTGAATGCTCTGTGAGGGAACTTACTATACACTACGATTTCAATTGCGAATTGGTTGAAATATCGTTTAAGTAAGCCAATGTTTTATACTAGTATTTTCAGAGTATTAGTTACCCGACTCATCATTATTAACTTCGTTTTTTTCTTCTGGTTTAATTTCTGTACTAGCTTCAACTTCGCTTTTCAAATCGTTATCGGAAGTAACGTCCTTTTCTGTTCCTTCATTTCCACTGAGCTGAGACTTTGGCTCAGACTCCGGCTCGGGTTCAGGCACATCATATTTTACTTTCGACTTTTGCTTTTTGATCTCATCGACCTTTATTTGCTCTAACGGTCCGTGTATTCGATACTCAATCTGAGTGACTACTTCAATTGCCGGCTCCATTATTTTATTGATTAAATAAACTAATAATCCAGTAGTGGGCTCAACAGCCCAGCCAACTAAAACAGGTAAGCTCGAAGTTAATTGTGGTGTGACCAAAGCATATTGCTCAATGGTATCCTCGTTAAGATCAACACTACCTTTTAAATCAACTTTCGCCGCATTTCCATCGACATAAATATTGTCGGTAAAAACGACGCCTTCTCTAAGAGAGACATCACCGTATAACTTATCGTAAAAAAATCCCTTTTTGTAAACATCTTTGAAATCCAACTGTAATTTACGCGACAGGGATTGCAAGTTAAATAATGAAAACAATCGAGCCTTAGCATCACTGATGTCACTTAAATATCCCTTGCCCAATTCAACTCTTGAATCTCCCTCAATTTCAACTGGCTCAATAGACCATGGGAGATCGTTCCACCACAAGCGGCCAATAAATCTGCCGCTGCTATCCTCAACCCCCACCGGATAATCAAACCGCTTCATCATCGCACCAACATTATCACTAAACAACTCATACTCCACCAACGTATGATTGACTAATTGACTGACTGCTTTATTGGACTGACTTTCACCCTTAGTGTTTTTAGCAACTTTTGTCTCTCTTTCTCCAGCCTCTTCCAGTAATTCATTTTCTAGTTCAGATAGTTGCTCTTCCGTTTGAGACCAATGAAGTTTAAAAGATAGATTATGACGTTTCCCGTCAATGATTTTACCTGCCAGCGTTAGCTTATTGTCTTTAACACGCAAATTAGCATCGACACTACCCAATACTTTTTCAACCACAGTGCAATTAAAACATTTGATGTCAATATCATGCCAGCTAGCTAAACTTTCAATGGCAGAAGCAGAGTCATTTTTTGAATGACTTTTTCCATCGGTAACCTCCCCACTCTTTTCACTCTCATCTGCGTCCTCTGCTAGAAATTCGGTTTTTAAATGCAGGTTAAGATCATTAATCTCAAGCTCCCAGGGCGCTTTACCTTTATCTCTTAACAATAAATTTCCGAGCTCACTATGCACACCAAAAACCCAACTTCCGTTAGCCGATTGATGAGCTGCAATATCAACATTATTTAGTGCAACGGCAGGATTAATAATTTCATCGACATGCAGCTTAATGCCAATCCTGCTTTGTTGCTTCGAAGTATTATTTTTCGGTGATAAGACTTTCTCTGGAGAAGCCTGTTCCTTCTCTGATAAAGATTGATAGTCTCGCTTAATTTTCTCAATTACCGGTTGCCATTCTTTCAAGTCAAACCGCGCCAGGCGACCATCAACAGTAAACTCAGGTTGCACCGTTTGCGGCATTGTTTTTTCTGAGTTAAACAAAAATATACCACCGAGCTGTTCAACTGTGTTCTTGGATTTTTCTTGCCATTGCCACTTCCCAAGAAACTTTTCCCATTGAATGGTTGCCGTCGAAATTTCAGCGGCATTAATATTGAGTGTTAATGGCGTGACCTGCGCTTTGCTTTTCGCAAATTCGTCCGGCAAATTAATTTCAATCCCTTTTAAATCCGTGTTAAAACTAATTTGAGTGTCGCTATCCGAATCGTCAGCAGCAATTTTAATCTCACTGCTAAAATTAGCTTCACCGGCAATAAATTGAGCCCAGGTCTTACCGGCAAAATCACTCAATGCTTCCGACTTAATTTTACCTTGTACCGACACAGTCAATTCTGACTTTTCGGTTTTATCTGGCCCGGCAATTTGAATATCAATTGGTGAGCCATGATATTTGGCCTTTAGCTGGCTAGCAGTGCCTCCGAGATGGTTAAAATTGACGACACCTTCAACATCTTCCAGTTTGATTTCTTTTACTTTTATTTTGGTTTTCTTTTTATCAGGAAAAACCTGACCTTGCATGGTTAGATTCGAACTATCATCCAGCCCAAAAGACAAATCAACTTTAGTTCTCAACGGACCTGTAATTTCAAAAACTTCAAGATTTTCACCAAGCTCTTTCAAGGGTGTTTGTTGTAAAAACTGACTTCCTGCATTGTCCTGACTAGCGACATCTAAGTAGAGTTCGAAAGGAGTATTCAGAGCGGAATAATCTTTAATCACAGCTCTTGCTCGATTAACCTGATTTTTTCCCGTGGCTCCGGCTGTCGCCCGCAAATCCATGCCATTACCCTCAAACAAAAGCTTCGCCTTTAAACCTTCTACCTGGGGCCAGTCAGGTTGATAAGCAAAGGTCGAATTTTCCAGAAAGCCCAGAATTGAAAATAGCCCTTCTTGATTGTCAAAAGGAAACGCGTCCAGCGGTCCATGTACAACGGCCTTAACTAAAGGTAGTCTGCCCGACTTAACACCGTTATCAAGATACTCGACGAGCGCATCGTCCATAATTGCCACAGGTAGGTAAAGCGACTTGTTTTCTGCATTAACGTCATTGAGTTCGGCAAACAAAGATAAAACCGGTTTATCGTCCTGAAAGAAAAATCGTGCTTTCGCGTTGATACCCAAATCCTCATTCTTTGCGGCAGCAGAGTCGATATACAAATCAAGATTATCTTCTGAATCAATCAACCAATTGAGGTTGACATCCAAAGTATCGAGTGCGAGAGGTGCACGAAACAAGCCATTGAAATAAAGCTTGATATCACTACCGGCGAGTTTGGCCCGACCGAGCCCATCAACGATATTAATTTCACCGGAAAGACCATTAGCCTGCGGCAAGTCGAGTAGTGATTGATAATGAAGTTTGCTAAACTGAGTGTGAAAAACAGGCTTTAACCAGTGACGGTTTTCTTTGGTGAGACGAACTCCAAGAACATCAAGGTTTAACTTAAAATCAGAACTGGAAAATGTCGACTTCGGCGCTTCTCCCAATAACAAGTCGAAATAACTATTCAAAGGCGAGACTTCAAAGTTATGAATAATGACATCCCAGCTAATGATGTTTTGTTCGCCGTTTTGATAAACCAGATAGATATTGGGTAAACCTTCAAGCTTGTTAGTGTTATCAAGTTCGTGGTCATCCTGATTATTATCAAGTGGGACTTTCTTTTGAGTAAGGTCAATGTTACTTAAAGAAAACAGCCCGCTATTCTCGTCGTTAAAGTTCCACGAAAATTTTGCAGTAAAGTTTTCAATATTCGCTAATGAAGTCTTAATGCCGGCGTTGTTGTCTTTGGCAAGTTGCTCATTTTCATTCCACTCCATTTGTTCTATTTGAATGTCACCAACAGCCGTTTGCCAACGATTATCCTTCCAGTCACTCCACAAACGCCAATTCAATACACCACTGTCTGGTTTTAAGTGTTGGTGGCTTTCTGAAACAGGTAGTTTAGACAAGTCGATACCGCGACCTTCAAGGTAAAAATGAGTATAACTATCGTCAGATGAAGGATCGCCATAAATCTCTGCGGCCAGTTTTAATTTGCCACTTTTTTCATCATCAAAAAAGCCGGTTAATTGATGTATATGCTCATAGTTTTGAATGTTCAACTGTTCAATATTGTAATTGAACTGTTTTCCGGTCAGCGTTTCCAAAGTGATTTTGGAGTCGGATACGATCAAGTGTTTTTGCCCGAATAATGTCGATAAAAGCACTTTGCTGGTTGATTGAAATTCGGTGGGGAGCTGTTCGCTTTCCATTTCCTCCAGCGCGTCGAATCTCACCCCCAATTTTCTATCAATAACAAAATTAAGGGATGCTCCCGAAATGGCGATATTTTCCGAAACAAATTGATTGGAAAGCAGAGAACCAAAACCATCAAGGTAAATTGAAAGTGCCTCAACTGAAATCACGCTGAGTTGGCCATCACTCGACTTAAGTTGGAAGTTTTTGGCAGAAAAAACAGGCCCGGAAGCGCCCCACTCGGCATCGATACTTTCGATATCAATTTCGACCTGAAACTCATTTTCAAGCCAGCTCTCAATGTCTTGTTTGAAATAGTTTATTTGTGGGAGAAATACTCTTAAAAGCGTGAAAATAACCGCGGTCAAAATGATCAGCGTTGCTAACAGCAGCCACATTTTATTAACCAGATAAACAAAAAATCTGGCAACCGGATTATAAGTTTGATTATTCACTAAAAAACCGTCTTAATCTAAAGCAGTACAACATCAAACTGCTCTTGTGTGTATAATCTCTCAGCTTGAAAGCGAATCGGCTTGCCAATAGAGGATTCTAATTCAGCCAGGTAAGAAGCTTCTTCATCCAGCATTCGGTCTACAACTTCTTGCGTCGCTAGAACCAGATATTTCTGGGCTTCATAAGCCCTTGCAGAACGGTATAATTCTCTAAAAATTTCGTAGCAAATCGTCTGAGCCGTTTTAATGCTGCCTCGGTTATCACAAGTCGGACAAGATTCACATAAAAGATGCTCTAAACTTTCGCGGTTACGTTTTCTGGTCATTTGAACCAGCCCAAGGGATGACACTTCTGAAATATGCGTTTTCGCGTGATCTCGTTCCAACGCTCTCTCAAGCGTTCTTAAAACCTGGCGTTTGTGCTCATCTTCTTTCATATCGATGAAATCAATAATGACCATGCCACCAAGATTTCTTAATCTCAACTGTCGGGCTAGCGCCGACGACGCCTCCAGGTTGGTTTTGAAAATCGTATCTTCAAGATTGCGATAACCAACAAATGCGCCAGTATTAACGTCAATAGTCACCATGGCCTCTGTCTGCTCAATAATCAAATAACCGCCTGACTTAAGCTGAACTTTCCGGTGGAGTGCTTTTTCTATTTCATCTTCAACATTGTAAACATCAAATAATGGCCGCTCTCCACTATAAAGATCGACACAAGACTTAAGCGCAGGCACAAAATCATCTACAAAGGATAACAATTTCGTATGAACCTCGTCTGAATCAACCTTAATGGTTTCTACGTCTGAAGGAACCGAATCTCGGATAAGCCGTAGTGCTAAATCCAAATCATCGTACACCAGACACGGCGCTTTCGATCCTCTGATCCTTTCTTTAATCGATTGCCATAACTTTCCCAGAAAATCAGCATCTCGGTGCAACTCATCGTCGCCGGCACCTTCGGCAGCCGTTCTAACGATATAACCCGGCTGCTCATCACTGACACTATCTTTGAGCTTTTTCTTTTTACGCTTTTTAGTCTGCTTTTCTTTCGACGGACTCTCGTCTGATTCGCTTAGCTTTTCCTCAACCTCGCCCTTTTTACTCAATTCTCCCGCAGTTTGCGCTTCCTTTGAATGGCTAAGAATGTCCCTCAAACGCTGCCGCTCAACTTCATCTTCGATACGCTGCGATACGCCGATATGGGGGTTATCCGGCATCATCACCAGATAACGTGACGGAATGGTTAAATGGGTTGTCAGTCGAGCACCTTTTGTGCCGATTTCATCTTTAATTACCTGCACGGTGATAACCTGGCCCACGTGCAACAATTCATTGATATCCGGCGTGGTGATATTATCGTTTTCGATGAGTTCGGTTTCAGAAATTGGCAAAATTTCGGCGGCGTGTAAAAAAGCCGATCTTTCGCGACCAATATTGATGAAAGCCGCCTGCATTCCGGGCAGTACACGAATCACTTTACCACGGTAGATATTACCGACTAAACCTCGGCTCGATGTTCTTTCAACGTACATTTCCTGCAGCATACCGTTTTCGATAACGGCGGCACGACATTCCTGTGGGGTCACATTGATGAGAATTTCTTCTTTCATTATTTTGCGCCTACGCTCCAAAATGCAGCTTTAGTAATTCACCAGTTTCAAATAGAGGTAATCCAACAACACCGGAGTAACTCCCTTCAATCGCTTTAATATGTTGTGCAGCTATTCCCTGTATGGCATAACCGCCAGCTTTATCAGCTCCCTCACCGGATTGACAGTAGGCTAAAATCTCCTTCTCTGTCATAGCGCCAAAATGAACTTTCGTCACCGAAGCAGCCTGTTTAATCCAATCCTTGTTAATAATAGCAACGCTAGTCATCACTTGATGGGAGTTTCCGGCTAACTGTGACAACATTTCGATAGCTTGATTCAAATTTAGTGGCTTGCCGAGAATCTTATCATTCAGCACCACGCTGGTATCTGCCGCCAACAACGCCTTATTTATGACCTTATTCGGCATTTCGGCGGTTAATTTTTGCCAGCCTTTTTGCGCCTTTTCCCATGCCATTCGGTTAACATAGTCGATTGGCTTCTCACTTTCTCTGACCGACTCATCAATTTCAATATCAATGAGTTCATATTGAACTCCAATCTGACTCAATAATTCCCTTCTCCGCGGCGATCGAGAAGCTAAGAAAATCGACTGAGGAAATAAAGAATTTGTCACGGTACTCCTACCTGCATTTTTATATTGAACTTTAGGGTATAACGCTTAACTTAGAACGATATTAGCTTGAAGTAATATTAACTTATCCCGCTAACACTGTTTATTCGGCTGCAATTCCAATTTCGGCTGCAATTCCAATAACGATAAACGAAAAGTCAACCGAACCAGATTAGCAAAATCAATTAACAAAACTTACGTCTGATATCCCGCAATAAGATAAAAACCCACGGCCAAAAAATAGCGACACCAACTAAGGGCAGCCAATAGGTATAATCGGCCTTCACCGGCTCAACCAATCCAGTCAAGGTCACCACTATCAGCCGATGAATACCGACAACGACAGCCACATTTATCGCTTGTTTCCAGCGTGGGAACAAGCGTAAGCGGTGATAAATCATTTGTACAAGAAATGCGACAACCGCTAAAGATAAGGCGTGAATACCAAATAAAGTACCGTAAAGAACATCAACAAAAAGCCCCAAAATCCAGCCGCTAAAAACACCCACCCGGTTTGGCAACGCCATCACCCAGTAAATCAAAACCAGGGCAACCCAATCAGGCTTAAACATTGAAATTAAGTCAGGCAGTGGCATGACATTCATCAGCATCGCCACTAAAAGCGAGACGATGATAACCATGCCGCCCTTTGATTCAGCTTTAGCTTGCATCAATTCGACTCCACTTTCTTTTCCGGCCAAACCAGTAAAACTAAAGCATTTCGTTCCAGCCTGGCCGCAGGAGAGGCAAAAATTCTGACATAATCTTGACCAGGATCTCGCTGCACGGAAGTCACAGTCCCAACGGGATAACCGTCTGGAAAGCGTTGGCCTAGCCCCGAACTCAATAACAGATCGCCGACCTTGATATCGGTTGTTTCTGGTACAAATTGCAGCGCAAGCAAATTAAGCTGACCAGTTCCAACCACTGTCGACCGAACACCATTTCGGTTTACTCGAACGGGAATGGCGTGAGTGACATCCGAAATCATCAGCACTCTTGCAGTTGCGGGCGAAACTTCAACGACTTGCCCGACAATTCCTTTAGCGTCAATCACAGTCTGCCCGACAAAAATATCGTGCATGCTACCTTTATTAATCAAGAACCTGAGACTGAAAGGATCGCTGTCGATTTGAATGATCTCGGCAACGAGCCGACGTTCAATCGATTTGTTTTCATTCCCGAGTAAGTTTCTAAGCCGTGCATTCTCGGCTTGTAGTGCCACAAACTTTTGTAACTGGGCTTTGAGAATAAGGCTTTCGCTTTTTAAACGAGAGTTTTCCTGGCGTAACTGGCTTCTGGTCATCAACTTTTCGCCGCTCCAGGCGAAAAAATCACCGGGAATGTCCGCAACATAAACAATAGGCGTAATAAACGCGCCGATTGCTTTACGTAAACCTTCCAGGTGATGCTGATGGTTATCAATAAACATCAATACGCACGACATTACCGCGGCAATAAATAACCGAGTGGTGTGTGAAGCGCCTTGTGAAAAGAGGGTCTTAATTGTTTCAACCTTATTATTTAGCTAGGTAACCAGGCCCGGTATTAACGCTGAAATTAAGCGCTTTAGTCATTAAGACACCCCAACCAGATAAAAACGACTCTGCTAAATAAAACTATACTAACAAACCACCCTGAAAATCAGGATAACTATTTATAACTATTTGAAACTATGAAAGTTTTGCTATTCTAGCCTAGTCGCTAACCAAGATCCATCGACAACCGCTAAAAACGGGCCTCAAACCCTGATAATCTCTTGATTTATCGAATACGACAGAAACAGACAATCAATTATGATTAATCCTCGCTAAACCAGCTCAATAATAACTTGCGCTACAGCATAACGACGTTCATCACTGATACTCAGATGCAACCGAGCATCTCCAATTTCGGCAACCTTAGTATGGGCGATACCGTGTAATCGTAGTTCTGGCTTGCCGGATTTCTGGTTGATTACTTCAATATCAGGCAAAATCACGCCTTCAGCAATACCGGTTCCCAGAGCCTTAGCGAAAGCTTCTTTCGCTGCAAATCGTTTAGCCAGGTATTTAGCTTTAAAGCGGTGAGTATCAAAAACCAACTTCTCGTTAGGATGAAGAATTTTATTGGCAAATACATCGCCGTGTTTTTCTAACGACTTTTCTACTCTGCTGATTTCGCAGAGGTCGATACCGTTGCCCCAGATACTCATTCAGAAAAGCCCAACCTACCGTCTGGCTTCTAACATGATTTTTTTCATGTCAGCAACTGCCGTAGCCAACCCACTAAATACCGACTGAGCGATAATAGCGTGACCGATATTCAGTTCATAAATATCAGGGATCGCCGCAATTGGCGCCACATTATGGTAATGTAATCCGTGACCGGCATTGACCATTAAACCACAATTTTTCGCGAATTTAACGCCATCACAAATTAATCGATATTGTTCTTTTCGAGTGCTTTCATTAAGCGCATCAGCATAATGCCCGGTGTGAATTTCTATAAAAGGCGCCCCAACTTTCTGTGCCGCTTCGATCTGACGCTCTTCAGCATCGATAAACAAAGAAACTTTGATTCCCTGTTCACCTAACTCTTGGCAAGCCTGTTTCACCTTTTCAAAATTTCCACAAACATCGAGACCGCCCTCTGTAGTGACTTCCTCACGTTTTTCCGGTACCAGACAAACATATTCAGGTTGTGTTTTTTTGGCGATAGCCACCATTTCATCAGTTACCGCCATTTCCAGATTCAGGCGCGAGTTAATACACTCCCGAACCAACTCTACATCTCTATCTTGAATGTGTCTTCTATCTTCACGTAAATGAATAGTGATACCATCCGCACCGGCTTGTTCAGCCACTAACGCGGCTTGGACGACCTGTGGGTAATTCACTCCCCGAGCCTGACGTATGGTGGCCACATGGTCAACATTAACCCCGAGCAATATGGATTGCGCTTCGTTCATCAATCAGTACCTTTATGTTTCTCTTCTGAATTCTCATCAGATTTATTGAATGTCATTTCCTCATCGCTCTTTTCATCACTTGCGATAGTCGATTTGGCCGACGTTGGTTGCCCCGAAATTTTCGTTTCATCAGAACAATTACCATCGCCTGAAACTGCAGTATTCTGAAGACCTCTATGTTGCCACAATTTTCGACTCTGTAAAGGTTTGTCACCGATAACTTCTCGTAGCAACAAACGCGTAATTTGCTGACAAGCCTTGAGGTGAGATGAGCAATATTTGCCAGCGGCCAAAGATAAAATTGACTGTCCGCTAAATATTCCGCTAAGTCGTTTATCAAATACATCGGCGCGATTTGTCTGATAACCAGAAGTCGCGGTGGAATTAGTTTCTTCTCGTAACTCAACAGGGTAGAAACCCGACTGAGTCTGATAGGAATAATACCTATTTTTGTCGATGGGATTGTGGTTAATATCACAGGACCAATCAGGAGCGATCCCCATCACAGTCAACAAGCCGACTTCAAAATTTCTGAGCAATGGCGCAAAGCCGGAGTCTGACGCGGCATCATAGGCCTGTGTCGTTTTTTTTAATTGATTGAGAAACGCTGCATAGGATTGATAAAGCTCAGGAACATCCTGATCCTCCGGCAAAACGCGAATGATAAGTTCGTTGGCGTAAAAGCCACAGGCCAACTGTTGTCCTTGGAGTTGAACACCTGCAGCCCGAAAAGCATCGGGAAAACCGCCTGAAATATCATCTGCGAGTTCACAATGGGTAATCGTTTTTAGCTCGCCTTTGCCGGTCAGCTCAAGGGCTAGTTCATGAAATGGCTGGAGTAACGCTTTACGAGCTTGAGAGCGCTTGCCTTTGATCCCTTTTGCTAACGCTGAAAAACGACCGTATTGTAAAGAAAATAGCTGCAAAATAGCGCTATTTTCTTGATAGGCTCTTGAGTGCAGTACAAAGGCAGTCGCTTTTTTTTCAATGCTCATTGGGCCGATTACAATCGCTTTTTATCTAACAGGTCAAGCCAATCTTATTGACTTGAAACAAGCGAACCAATCAAGTAAGTAATTCAGTTCGATATCAACATTAAACAAAATGGTTGCCAATTAGTCTTTATAGTCGTCAAAGCCAAGAGAGCGTAAAGCCCGTTCATCATCGGCCCAACCATCTTTAACTTTAACCCAAAGCTCGAGAAAAACTTTCTGTCCGAATAATCGCTTAATATCTTTACGAGCGTCAGTTCCAACCTGTTTCAATCGACTGCCGCCTTTACCAATTACGATTGATTTTTGACCATTCCGCTCAACCAATATTAAACCGTTAATTCGCAACAAACCTGCTTCGTCAGTTTTAAACTGCTCAATTTCTACGGTAACAGAATAAGGCAGTTCATCGCCTAACTGGCGGATCAATTTTTCTCTAATAATTTCCGCGGCAAGAAATCTTTCGCTACGATCGGTGTAGTAGTCTTCAGGAAATATAAAGTCTCCCTCAGGCATCGCGTCTACTAGATAAGATTTTAACTCATCCACTTGTAATCCTTTTAACGCAGAGCCGGGAATGATCTGTAGAAATTCATGTTTATCCGATAGTTTCTGCAGCTGGGGCAATAAAAGTTCTTTGTCTTTTAGCTGATCGGTTTTGTTCAGGAAAAGAATCACTGGTCTCTTGCTGGCTTTCAGGTGTTCGAGAACTAATTGATCATCTTCTGTCCAACGATCAGGCTCAACCACAAATACAACAATATCGACGTCTGATATCGAACTGGCCGCGGCACGATTCATAAATCGGTTAATCGCCCGTGCTTCTTGTTTATGTAATCCCGGGGTGTCGACATACACCAACTGGGTATTATCGAATGTATCGATTCCCATAATACGATGTCGGGTCGTTTGCGGTTTGCGTGAGGTAATACTCAGTTTTTGTCCAAGCAAACGATTAAGCAAAGTGGATTTTCCAACATTGGGCCGCCCGACAAAAGCGACAAATCCACAATGGGTTGAAGGACTAGCCATTCGATATTTTCTCCAGAATTTTTTCTGCGGCGTCTTGTTCCGCTTTACGACGACTGGCCCCTTTTCCTTCAGCGATCAATTCATTGTAATTAACTTTACAGTTCACCCAATAAGTTTTCGCGTGATCCTTGCCGACTGAACGGGTTACTTCATACTCAGGAATTTCAATATTTCTGGCCTGAAGCCATTCCTGAAGCCTGGTTTTTGGGTCTTTTTGCGCCATATCCAAGGATAAAGCACCCAGCCGATTACGATAGAGATTCAATACGAACGTTTGAGTAGCAATAAAATCACTATCGAGATATACCGCACCAATTATCGCTTCAAATGCGTCTGATAAAATTGACGCACGCCGATATCCGCCGCTTTTTAATTCACCGCTACCCAACCTTAAAAAGTCACCTAAATCTAACTCCTGGGCAAGTTCAAACAAAGCTTTTTCTTTAACCAGAAACGCTCGCAGACGGCTGAGTTGGCCTTCGTCAGCTTTTGGGAACTGGAGGTATAATTGGTGCGCAATAATACTGCCTAAAATCGCATCACCCAAAAATTCGAGTCTTTCGTTGTGTCGACCGGCCGCCGAACGATGAGTCAGCGCTTTTTCTAACAACCCGATATCTTTAAATTGATAATCAAGTTTTTTTTGAAGATGCTTAAGGTTAGGGGAAGGAGTCATTGAATTTTCTGTTCAGCCTGGAAACTGATTATCTTACGGGGCGAATTTCTTCTTTAAAGTCAACGCTCGCAGAAACATTTCCTGCAATCGGCACTTTTGCTGAATATTCGATAATTATAAATTTCTCGCCGGATTTCTCTCTTGATACAGTAAATGCATCCTTACCGAAGCCGCGAATATTATCAACCATCATCCGCTTTTCCATGCTCAACAGAATCTGTTTAGCCGTCATTTGCCTGAAATCTCGTTGGTTAACTAACTCCTGCATTGATCCTCGAATTATACCGTGGTCGATATAAACAGGGACCAATTTAAATGCAATTAACGCGATGAATCCGATCATCAAACCAATAGAAAGGGTGCTCCACATAGTCGCACCCTGTTGTTGTTTTAATTGGCAATTATTATTCATGCAGATATACCTTTTTGCTCATTAAACCAATGGTTTAGCCTACTTCCCATTAACCTTTGAGTTAATCATAGCATAACAATCTATTGGATCCCGCCAATTCGGCTTACATCAATTCCTGTTGGTACCCATCGAAAGGCTTTATTTTTGATGCCAAAATCCAGATGAAGCCAGATAGAAACAGCCTGTCCCACCAGGTTTTCTTCAGGAACAAAATGAGTCGTCGGCCAGTAGCGGCTATCCAGACTATTGTCACGATTGTCGCCCATAACAAAATAAGAGCGTGGTGGCACTTTAAACTCTCTGTCATATTCAATGCCAAAATTGTTACGCTGTCTAACTTCTGGCCGATTAAGAGTGCCGTGTTCAACGCCATCGATAGTCTCGATAAACTCATGATTTTTGGTAAAACTGCCGGTGTCGGGGTTCATATCAATATAGTCATCCCCTGGCACCCTTTCTTTTTTAACCTGGATTTTTTCAGGGCATTCCTCCTTCTGAGTATCAGCAGGACATGCTGGAATAATGTACAACTCTTTGTTTCTGGTATATATCACGGTATCGCCCGGCAGCCCGATAACTCGTTTGATATAATCTTCGTGGGGCTTATGGGGCGCTTTGAAAACAGCTATGTCGCCACGTTTAGGTAATCCGATATCAACGACCTTCTTTGAGTTAACCGGTAAGCGAAGGCCATAGTTGTATTTATTGACGAGGATAAAATCCCCTTCAGTTAAAGTAGGTTTCATCGAGGCAGAAGGAATTTGAAAAGGCTCATATAAAAACGAACGTAAAACGACAATAAACAGTAATATCGGAAAAAATGACTTCGAATAGTCAACATAAACAGGTTCCCGGGCGACCGCGTCAATTGCCTCTTGAGCAGGCGACTCATCTTGCAGATGAAGTTTTGCAATCGCTGCTTTGCGCTTTTTACCGGCAGTCAGTGCATCGACCAGCCAAATCAGGCCCGATACGAAGGTTAAAACAACCAAAATTAACCCGTAATAGCTACTCATAGTGAAAACCCTTAATAACAAACATTATTTTTCCCTTGAAACATTCTATTTTTATCTGTTTCGACGGTTCTTTACTTTATAACAAGTCACTTTATAAACAATCACTTTGCAATCAGTTGCCTTAAGCGGCACTAATCTTTACCCACTTGAAGCACAGCCAGGAACGCGTCTTGCGGAATTTCTACTTTACCTACTTTTTTCATGCGTTTTTTACCGGCTTTTTGCTTTTCAAGCAACTTTCTTTTTCGAGTAATGTCGCCACCGTAACATTTTGCGGTAACATTTTTTCTCAGTGCCTTAACCGTGGAGCGCGCCACAATATGATTACCAATTGCCGCCTGAATAGCCACCTCAAACATTTGACGAGGGATTAGCTCTCGCATTTTTTCAACCAGCTCTCGCCCACGGTACTGGGCTTGATCTTTATGGACAATAATGGCCAAGGCATCGACCTTATCGCCGTTAATCAATACATCCAGTTTAACTAAATCTGCCGCCTGGAAGTGTTTGAAATTGTAATCTAATGATGCATAACCGCGACTCACCGATTTCAAACGGTCAAAAAAGTCGAGAACGACTTCATTCATCGGCAAGTGGTAAGACAGCGAAACCTGATTTCCCGCGTATTCCATTTTGGTTTGAACGCCACGCTTTTCAACGCTCAAAGTAATTACACTGCCTAAATGCTCTTGAGGAACTAAAATATTGGCCTCAACGATTGGCTCACGCATTTCCTCGATTTCGCCTGGCTCGGGCAATTTAGAGGGATTATCTACATAGGTTACTTCCCCTTTCGAATTGACCACTTCAAAGACCACTGTCGGTGCCGTGGTAATCAAATCAAGGTCATACTCTCGCTCCAGACGCTCCTGAATGATCTCCATGTGGAGCATGCCAAGGAAGCCGCAGCGAAACCCAAAGCCTAATGCGGTGGAATTTTCGGGCTCATAAAACAAAGACGCATCGTTAAGGCTTAATTTAGCCAAAGCATCTCTGAACGCCTCATAGTCGTCGGACGAAACTGGGAACAATCCCGCATAAACTTGCGGTTTAACCTTCTTAAATCCTGGCAGTGGCTGCTCAGCCGGCGTTTTGAATGTGGTTAAGGTATCACCGACCGGCGCTCCCTGGATTTCTTTAATACCAGCAATAACATATCCAACTTCACCGGCTCGCAATTGTGGTAAGTCATGTCTTTTTGGCGTGTATATTCCTACAAAATCAACCTGATGTGGTTTGCCAGTTGACATAACCAACATTTTTTCGCCTTGCTTCAGTGTTCCCTGAACAACTCTGACCAAAGATACAACCCCAAGATAGTTATCAAACCAGGAATCAATAATTAATGCCTGCAACGGTGCATCAGGGTCACCAACAGGTGCGGGTACTTTGGCGACTAACTCTTCAAGCAGCTCTTCAATGCCAACACCAGTCTTTGCACTACATTGAACCGCATCAAGCGCTTCCAAACCGATAATATCTTCGATTTCCTGGGCAACCCGATCAGGATCGGCCTGAGGTAAATCGATTTTGTTCAATACAGGAATAACTTCCAGATCTTGTTCTATCGCGGTGTAACAGTTCGCCAGGGTTTGTGCTTCGACTCCCTGACCGGCATCCACCACAAGAAGCGCCCCTTCACAGGCCGCCAACGAGCGCGAAACTTCATATGAGAAGTCTACATGGCCGGGCGTATCAATGAAGTTCAGTTGATACTCATTGCCATCTTTCGCCTTATAATTCAATGTTACACTTTGCGCTTTAATGGTAATACCGCGCTCTCGCTCCAAATCCATTGAATCTAGAACCTGCTCCGACATCTCTCGTTCGCTCAACCCACCGCATTCTTGAATGAGTCGATCAGATAAGGTCGATTTCCCGTGATCGATATGGGCAATAATAGAGAAATTTCGAATATATTGGGTGTAAGACATAGTAATTACAGCGTTCTTGGCAAATGGGTTTCATCAAAAAGTGGCGAATTGTAACCTATTTTAAGTCAAAATGGGGGGCTTTTGTTTGCTTAGTCCGAATACTTTTGAATTCGGTTCCTAATTAGTTCCAAGTGGGGTGAGAAATGCCGCTTTTCTCTTTTCAATGAACGCTAGGAAAGCGACCAGAACAAATCCAGGCTCTTAATCGCATGATCGTGAGTTTATAAAAATTAACCGGTTGGCTAGACGGTTCAAATAGTTAGGCTAATAGCTAAGCTAGACAGTCGAGATTAATATAGTCAGATTTTAAACCGCCCCACCAATTCAGCCAATTTTTGAATATCTTCTTTTTGCTGCAAAGTACCAGTTAATACATCAGACATTTCAGCAGCGGTTTCTTCCGACAACTGCCTGATATTGGCCGCTCTCTCGGTAATTTCATTAGACGCCTTGGCTTGCTCCCCTGTTGAGCCGGCAATTTCAGTAGATTGTTTTTTGATTTCCGCTACCGCCTCAGTGATACTGCGGAGAACGCCTTGAACCAGATCCGACTTATCAACACCAATGTGTGCGTGTTCGGTTCCCTCATCCATGGCTTTAACCGCTTCGCCGGCACTCCCCTGCAGTCCCTCAATAATATGATGGATTGATTCTGTCGACTCTTGAGTTCTACTGGCCAGCGAGCGCACCTCGTCCGCTACTACCGCAAATCCACGTCCTTGCTCCCCAGCCCGTGCCGCTTCTATTGCTGCATTTAACGCTAATAAGTTGGTTTGCTCTGCAATACTTCTAATCACTTCCAGAACCTCACCAATTTTCGAACTGTCCTGATTTAATTTATTCACAACTTCCGACGCCCGATCAACCGTTGCTTCCAGAGTTCGAATACTGTCTGAGGCTTCATCAACCACTTCCACGCCTTTGGTAATCTGCTTATCGGCTTCATCGGCGGAATGAGACGCCGCGTTTGAATTTTCAGAAACACCGTTAACCGAATAGCTGAGCTGTTCCGCGGCGGTAGCAACCATATCAATTGAATCCCTTTGTTGTTCCGCTTTTTTCGCACTGAGGCTTGTGATTTGCGCGACTTTTTCCGAACTTTCGATCAACTCATCAACCGTTTGCTTATTCAATCGAATAATGTCATGAATCTGATTAACAAAAAGATTAAATTGATTGGCAAATTCACCGACCTCATTTTCACTTTGCACTTCAATACGACGAGTCAGATCCCCTTCACCGTGCGCAACATCGTAAATCGCGTCTACCACTCGCTTTAATGGATTGACAATCCTCAAGCTGACTAGCCAAACCGTCAAACTGACTACAGCCAAAATTATCAATGCGGCAAAAATATAATTTTGAACGCTAGTGCGAATGGGCGCGTCAACAATATCATGAGAAATAATGATCCCCGCCGCCCAATCAACCAAAGGACTTTCCATTGAAATACTGTCAAAGGCTGCAATATGTTTCTCGCCATTCCAGGTCACCTCGGCCATACCGCTATTCTGTGCTTGAATCATTTGCTTTAATTGTTGAAATCCAGATGCATGCTCAAGTATCGAATCGACTGTTCCAATATCACTGTTGGGTTTTATCACGGTATCATCAGCAGGAAAAATAATAATGCGGCCGTCACGATTCATAATAAACGGCAGTCCCTGACCCTGATAGTTAAGCTGCGAAGCGACTTGCTGCTCAATGGTTGATAAGAGAATGTCGACACCGGCAATTCCGATTAACTCGCCAGAATCGTTGTAAACCGTTCGCTTAACCGAAGACACAATAGTCTTGTCGACAATATCGATTTCCGGCTGAGTGATAAAAAGTCGATTAACTTTAACCGCCTCCCCCCACCAAGGACGTTTTGTCGCATAGTAGGTGCCATCGCCATAGTATCTTCCGTTGGTGCTATCAAAATACTCGCCGGTTGCGGCACTTGCTAAAAAAACCGCTTTAGTGCTCTCATCTCGATTGGCCAGGTTTTTAAATAGCTGGAGTATTTTTGGAAAATCGCTGTCTCCAGTAAGATCCTTTTGCCTTTCTCTGTAATTATCAAACCAACTGGTTAACTGCGGAGAAGAAACCATTGTATCAACGACTTCTCCGTGCTTTTTAATAAAAGATTCGATTTCTAATGTTTGCAGCGCGAGCGCGTTACTCAACCCGTTTTTGGCGGATTGCTGAGTTTCATCAGACACTTTTTGAATAAAAACAAAAGAAACCAGTAATAAGATTAATGCAAGTGCAGAAGATAAAAGGACGGTTAACTCGGTGCGAATTGATTTAAATTTAAACATAGATGTGATTTCTCTATAGGGTTAAAACCGACCTTCAGCGTGTTCCGCCAACAAGCCATTCCCTGTAGAACTGCAAAATAATTGGAACTTGGTATCTGTTAGCCCTTTGCCGTTAAAAGATTGGAATACCCCGCCAGTGAGACAAAAGCTTAGACGATACCAGAAGTGGCTATTTTTCTAATTCCCTACTTGAATAATAGTTTAGATTTTTTATATTCTCAAATGCTTAGTGGTTCAACTACCGAGCAATTAAGCGATTAAAAATAGCTCGATACTCAGGTATCAAATGACTGACCAGATAATTGTTGACGCTAATAGGTTGACGCTCATCAGCTGCCAGAATCTGCGTTAATAAAGCTAACAAGTTTGCAGTCTCCTGCTGAGGAGTCTGAGCGGTAGCATAACGTAAACTTTCAGGAATGTACTCCGGATAAACAAGGCTGTCAGGCGCAACCGGCGTGCAGCCGGCATGAATTGCCTCTAACATACTCAACCCCTGAAAATCATGGGAAGCGGTTGATACAACAAGATCACTGCTTTGTAAAATTAACTGGTAAGTTTCTCGAGGTTGGTGTCCCCAATACTCGATATGACTAGCAAGCTGCTCCTTAGCCAGTTGAAAACACGATGGAATTGTTCGAAAAGATTGGCCGACCACATTCAATTTAAATGAATAGCCCGCTTTTTTCAGAAGAAGTAATGCGTCAAAAAATATCTCAGGCTGTTTATCGTACTCCCAACGGTGGTTCCACAAAATTTTGGCAGGCGCTATTATTTTCGTTCGTTCAGTTGTCTCTGGTTGTTCTCGCTTTTGTGAATCATTAGTCGAATTACCAATGCAATCTTCCAGCGGCACAGCAATAACATCACATTTATTTTTGAGTGTGTGAATCAGCGATGCGGGCGCACCATCTGGCATACGTTGAAGTAGCTTTGCCGCGCCATTTAAAAAAGTATTTCGGTTGTAGTTAGAGTTAAACAAAATCTGATCGGCGCATAAAGCGCTATAAATGCTCGTTAACTGAGCATTGAGCAAGTTCGGCTGTTCCTTGGATATGGGATAAACAAATTGATTCTCGTGAAAATAAACGATGGTCGGTAACAGTCCAAGATGGGGTAAAAATCCTCTCAACGCAGCCAGGTCAACCATCGAGGTCGCAATCAATAAATCATAATCACCGCTCAGTTCTTGTTGACGTTCGAACGCAAATGTTAAGCTGCTTCCGCGAGTTCTCCATGAAAAATGCCTGTCAGGTAGAGACAATTGTGTCCACTCAAACTCACTCAGGTTGTTCTCAAGGGTCCGACGCCAATATCGATGACTGGCAGCGTCATAGCCAGACAAAAGTAAGATACGTTTTTTCAACGAGAACCCCCCTTAACAAAAAAGCTGCTAAATCATACTGAAGTTTTTTTACCTGGTCACAAAAATGTGCAAACAATGTGTAATTACGTTAAACAGACTGGCACTCTATTAAAAGCCCGCTATCTTTAGAACCGCTCACCTTGTTAAAACTGATATTGAGTAGCACAGTTTAATTTAAAAATGTCTTAGCAGCGTGAGTTTGTGCCATGACAAATGATTTGTCCCACATCAAACGAATAACGAAAACAACTATTTTAACTAATCGTTGTTTTTTCAAAACCATGAACATGGCAATATGTAGCAATATAATGACAACAAATCTGTAATAAACAGATGTTGGAAGGGGTAAGTATGAAGCTGGGAATGAGAATCAAAGTGTTTAGTGTAATCGCACTAAGCAGTCTGATTGCCTTGTTAATTATGCTGTTAATCAGCTATTGGACATTCGACCAAGGCTTTCTTACTTATGTTAACAAAAAAGAAGAAGAGCAAGTCAATTATCTAGCCGACACGCTAATTGAGCATTATTTACAACATAATGGTTGGTCTCAACTGGAACGAAATCCTCGAGAATGGAAGGAAATTGTTGAGCAAGCACTGCCAGACGAAATGCAGTATTTTTCACCGCGCAGACCGAGAGGAAAAGGTAATTTCCGCCCTCCACCTCCAGAACATAAACCAAGACGAAAACGAGGACCAAATCATTCGCATCCACCTCCTCCTGGTGGAAAACCACCGCATCGGCCCGGTCCGCCCGAGAATGAACAAGCAACCAGCGAAAACTTCATCACTCGTATCAACGTCCTTGATAAAAATCAACAACGGATATTCGGCCCTAAATTAAGCGCTGAGTTTAAGCTTTTTCCGATGAAAGTTGAATCCGAGATCATTGGCTATATTGGACTAAAACCAATCACTCAACTTAAGAATGAAGATGCACTAATATTCTCAGCAAAACAAAATCGCGCTTTTATCTCAGCCGCAGCCATTTCGCTGACGTTATCTTTTATTATCGCGTACTTTATGGCTGGAAAAATTGTAAAACCCGTTAAAAAACTCAACAAAGCGGCACTTGACCTGGCAAATGGTCACTATGAAATTGAGGTTAGTCAGAACAACAAAGATGAAATCGGCTTACTGGCAAACAGCGTTAACCGACTGGCGAAAACACTCAGAAAAAATACCCAGACACGAAATAAATGGATCGCCGATATTTCCCATGAGCTCAGGACTCCCTTATCGGTTCTGCGGGGAGAAATAGAGGCAATGATCGATGGCGTAAGGCCGCTCAACAAACAAAGCGTATTATCGGTTGAACAAGAAGTGATTCAATTGGCGCAGTTAGTTGATGATCTTTATGAGCTATCTCTTTCTGATTTGGGCGCGCTAAACTACAAACTCGCTCCATGTGATATCAATCAAATTATCAGCAAGTCGCTAGAAAGTTTTGAAAGTAGCTTTACCAAAAATGCTATTACAGTAGATTTCTCTCACCAGTCAGCATCAACAATGATCGTAGCCGATGAAAAGCGCATGCGCCAATTGTTGACTAACCTGCTAAAAAATACTCTCCGCTATACAGATAGCCCTGGTACGCTGGCAATAGAAGTTCACGAGCACGCAGAACTTGTCAAGATTGATATTCAAGACTCATCGCCGGGTGTTGATAAAGAATCACTTCCATTTTTGTTTGAACACCTGTTTCGAGAAGACAAATCAAGAAATCGAGCCACCGGCGGTGCCGGGTTAGGCTTAACCATTTGCAAGAACATTGTCGAAGCCCATAACGGAAAAATTAACGCAAAAAGCTCATCATACGGCGGTTTATGGATTACAATAACATTACCCAAAAGTTGATGTGTATCATTCATTTGTATGGCAGAACACCACGTATTAATCGTCGAAGATGAAGAAAAACAGGCCTTATTAGTTCAGGACTACCTGAAAGCTTCCGGGTTTGAAGCAACGATTATTAGCGATGGCGGCGATGTCATTCCTTTTGTCAAAAACAACCAGCTATCACTGATGGTATTAGACATAAACCTGCCGAATAAAAATGGTATCGAAATTTGCCAGGAAGTCAGGGAGTTCTCACAATTGCCAGTGCTAATGATTACCGCAAGAATTGAAGAAGCAGACCGGCTTAAAGGTCTGCAGGTCGGCGCCGACGATTACCTTTGTAAACCATTCAGTCCCAGGGAAATGGTGGCCCGAGTGGAATCCTTGATACGGCGCAGCGTACAACCGGCTTTCAAACCTATCAATGACTACTTTTTCGATGCAACAAATTTAACGGTTACCATCAACGGAATCAGTATGTCGCTAACGCAAATTGAGTATCGTTTATTAAACCTATTAGCTTCCCAAATTGGTCAATCCTTTGACCGCCAGACTATTTCAGCCACTTTGTACGATGATCAGCGTGTGGTTAGCAACCGTACCATCGACAGCCATATAAAAAAATTGCGTAAGAAGTTATTTGATTTAACGAATGTCGATCTTATCCAGTCAATCTACGGTGTGGGTTATCGGTTACAACCACTTGCCTCACCAGTATCTAAATCAACAGACTCAAATCAGCAGATTCAAATCAACAATAGTGCAGACAAAACTCAAAGCTAATCAGGTCCTCCATCTCAATGAAAATTCCAGCGTCTTGAGTACATTGTAATAAATCCTGTTTTAGAAACTTCATAATGACCTAAACCAGTAACTAACCAGCGAAGCTTATTCCATTTTTTCAATGGCTATATTGTAACCAGTTTGATATCATTCGGCCGTTTTTTGTCAGGGCGAAGTAATGGAAATAATAAGAAAAAGTTTTGAGTCGAACACACCAATAAAGAACTCTTTACGATGTCAGTTTATTAATGCAAGACGATTCAGCAGACGCTCATCTTATTTTCTGTCGCTAACACTATTGAGCCTATCGACAACCTTGTTGGGATCACTCCTGCCAATTAGCGATTCGATAGCAACAGAGTTTGATAATGCCTCTAGTTTTGAAACTGTGACAGAAGATCAAGAAACAGAAAAAACTGAAGAGAATACCACGCAGCTTAGTTTTGAATCTGGGCCTTACCTTACTCTCGGTATTCAGCAAATCCAGTTTGAATCAATCGAGGAACAAAAGTTTGACCGTGTCTCGGAGTCCTATGTAGGTTTAGGTTATCAATTGACAAATCATTGGTCTGCACAATTATCATTTCTAACTTCCCAGGTCACCGATTCAGATACCATCGTCAGCGATGTTGATTACTTGAATATCAACTCAAAATATCGATTTAACGGCGATAAAAATAATGGCTGGTACGTCAACTTTGGAATAGGTCAATTTCAATTTGAAGGCTCGACCGTTTTTCCTTCCAACGAATTAGAACTCAATGTCGGCGGCGGCTATGACTTTCATCTCAATCGTAATTTATTTATTTCGCTAAATACACAAGCAATCTTCCCACAAAATCGAAAAAATACAGATTGGTCGACGTCCATTTCTCTTAACTATTTTTTTGGGGAAGAGTCAGTTGAGAAAACGCTTTCGGATAGCTTTTCACTGGAACATTCTCAAGCAGAAAAAAACAAACCAATTACTGATTCAAAAAGTGAGAAACCTCTCGATTCTGATCACGATGGTATCGACAATAACCAAGACCAATGTCCTGAAACCCCTTACCATTTTATGGTCGATCAAAATGGCTGCACTAAATATGTGATTGACAGGCAGTCTATCGTCTTAAACATTCAGTTTGATTCAGATAGTATTTTAGTTAAAGAAGAATATTATGACGATATAGAAAGCCTCGCAAGATTCATGAAACAACACCAGACAATCAATGTCACAATTGAAGGACATACCGATAATGTTGGGGCTAAAAACTATAACAGACGATTATCCAGTCAGCGAGCCAATCAAGTTGCGAAAATATTAAATCGAGATTTCGGCATCACTTTGAAAAAGATAAATTCAATTGGATATGGAGAAACAAAACCGGTGGCAACCAATCTCTCTGATGAAGGACGATCTCAAAACAGGCGGGTTCAAGCAGTGCTAAAAGCTGAAGTTCAAAAACCCCAACTAAAGAAAACGAATAATTGATGAGTTAGCTAAATCGTCGATAAAAACCAAAGAATGGTAATTTTACCAAAACCTTGACATTATTTAAGTTTTGGTCTTATTTAACTGTTCATTATTACCAAACGACTTCTTTAAGCCATTTTTAAAATTTATTCAAGTGTGGCGTTAAAGATTGTTGTTGATCTGATCGAATCTTACTATAATTGCCGCTTCTATTCCAATATCAACAAACAAACAAGGAAAAGGCGTGCTAGGATCTAAATCACTCCAGTTGTCAAAAAGGAAGTATTAATCCCCGCCCCGCTATATTCCAACAATACATGAATAATAAGAGAGGATAAATCGTGAAAATTATTATCAGTATGGCAATCTTGGCATCGTCGATTACTTCATTTTCTGCAAATAGTTCAGACGAAGGCACAGGTCCATTTATATCGCTAGGGCAAAATTATTTTAGTTTTGACGGGGATCGAAAATTAGAAGATGAAAACGACTTCTATCTTGGCTTAGGTTATCAAGTTGACGAAAATTGGGGAGTGGAACTTCGTTTTACAGAAGTTGAAACCAACAACGATTTTGGCAGTGAACTTGACATCAACTTATGGTCTGTCTCAAGTCTTTATCGATATTCACCAAGAGGTACTAGTTCTTTTTTCTGGAAAGCGGGCGCAGGTCGTTATGAAAGTACGCCTAACACTGCCGATAGCACAGCTTTTCGTTTAGGTCTTGGTTACGATTTTAACATAAGCAAAAACTTCTCATGGGTTGTTGGTGCAGATACAGTATTCGCAATTCAACACAGCCACGCAGATTTTGTTCCATACACTGGGTTTGAATTCTTTTTTGGTGATACCTCTTCTCGCAAACCAACACCTCCTCCTCAACCAACACCGGCTCCGGTTCAACAAACAATTACTAAAGACACCGATCGTGACGGTGTAAATGATGACGTTGATCGTTGTCCATCGACACCAGCCGGTGCAAAAGTTGACTCTAATGGCTGTGAATTAGATTCCGATAAAGATGGCGTTGTTGACTCTGCAGACAACTGCCCTTCAACACCAGCGGGCGCAAAAGTTGACGAAAAGGGTTGCCGAATTGCTCTGCAGGAAAACGTATCTATTCAACTGAATGTTAAGTTCGCAAACAATAGCGATGCGATTACGAATGACTTTAGTCAGGAAATTTCAAAAGTAGCCACTTTCATGCGTCAGTATCCAGATACAACTGTTGTTATCGAAGGTCACACTGATTCTCGTGGCGCAGCAAGCTACAATCAAAGTTTATCGCAAAAACGCGCCGAAGCAGTTCGCAATTATTTGATCAGTGAATTTAATATTGATTCACAACGCGTTTCTGCAGTTGGAAAAGGAGAATCATCTCCTATTGCTGACAATGAAACTGCTGAAGGTAGAGCTGCCAATCGTCGTGTACAAGCAGAAATTAAAACGACTGTTACAAAGTTTGAAAAATAATATTAACCAGAAATATCGTTAATCATTATTCCATACACAGACCCTAATCTCAGGTAGCAGTTTACTGCTACCTGAAAAACAAAAAGAGGATAAGAAGATGGAATTGTCATTAGAGTCCACTCAAAATATCATTGATACTTACGTTATTCCTTATGGTTTAAACATAATCTTCGCCATCGTTATTTTTATCATTGGTAAAATGGTGGTTAAGCTGCTCACGAAAGTTTCAGCTAAATTATTGAATAAAGCTAAAGTCGATGACATTTTGGTAGACTTTTTAACGGGAATTATTAGCAGTATTTTGATGCTATTTGTCATCATTGCATCATTAGGCCAATTGGGAGTTGATACCACATCACTGGTCGCATTAATTGGTGCAGCCGGTCTTGCCATCGGACTATCTTTGCAAGGTTCTTTACAAAACTTTGCCTCAGGTGTCATGTTAATTGTATTTCGCCCATTCAAAGACGGCGACTTTGTTGAAGTGGCCGGTGTTGCCGGTGTGGTTGAAAAAATTACAATTTTCACTACACAAATGCGTACCGGAGATAACAAGCAAGTAATCATACCTAACGGTAAAATTTATGGCGATGTTATTACTAACTACTCGGCCAAACCAACCCGTCGAGTCGATATGGTATTTGGCATTGGCTATGATGATGACATTAAAAAAGCGAAGGAAATTATGCAGCAAGTTATTGAAAAAGACGAGCGCATCTTGGCAGATCCAGCGCCTACTATCGCTGTATCTGAATTAGCAGACTCTTCTGTGAATTTCGTCGTCAGACCCTGGGTTAATTCTGCTGACTATTGGGGCGTCTATTTCGATTATCATGAAAATATTAAGCTCGCTTTCGATGAAGCTAATATTTCTATTCCTTATCCTCAGATGGATGTTCATTTGGACAAGCTAAAAACAGACGAAGATTAATTTTTAAAGTGGGCACTTTCGTGCCCACGCCTTTTCGTTTTTAGGTTATTAAGCTAGTCTCTTCAATTAGAAAAATTAATCGCGCTACAACTATCGACAGCTCTCATCAGTCCAGAACTCATTACACGATCTTTTGAGCCTTTGCCTTTTATCACAAAATAAACGCCTTGCTCATCAGTGATACCAGTCATTAAGTTCGGATTACCAAGATTTTCATAATGATAGATGCGACTTTCATCAGCAGGCAACGAGACTGAAATCAAATTATCGTTTGAATCGTAGGCATACAAAAATAATCCATCAGGTGTGCTCACACTGGCAACACGAGCAGAGGCATCATAATTAAAATTCAACGCACGATTATTATCATCGATAACCGAAATTAATCGATTTGAATTGTCATAGGAAAGTTTAACCAATTCTCCAGCAGAGTATTCGATGCTTAATAACTTACCTGACAGATCAAAATTCTCTCGCGTTCCGTCATCACGGATCACTCGATAACCTGCCAATGACGATTCGTTCTTTATTTCCTCAATGAGAACAAAGTCGCTCGTTGTTTCAGGTGCCCAGCCTTCGCCAGACTTAATAAAGTTTGCAATAACCTCACGACCACTAGAAATTTGGATTTGAGCTGGGCTCAAAAACGTTAGAGTGCGCTCATAGTTTGAAGTCCAATCGGCTCCGAAGAAACCATTTATCGGACGACTCTTCGCCATACTTTCCCTGGTCTGATTGCTTTGCTTTAAATTCGACAGGGTTAAAGTGTCTTTTATCTTACCTGCTTCAGTTCCTGTATTTGCCGGACGATATATGCGACTCAACTTTAAAATACCATCGGCATAATCTGTTTCAGAAAATACAGTTTGCTCGCTGGAAAACTCTAATTCGTTATCGGCCGAACTAAAGGGCTCAACCGTTTCCTGAGCGTCACAGAATTCCATAACAGGATCAGACTCTGCATTTAAACCAGTCGAGCTTAAGCTTAAACCAGCAGACGGATTGTTGTAGCTTACCGTCAAACCTATGGTGTAATCATCCGTATTAAAAGCATAGCGAGAACCGATCACTAAGCGGTAGGTGCCAGTCTGTGGCAGGTTAGCCCGGTAATATGAATTATAACCATAACCTACGCGACTCCCATCCGGATAATATACCGCCATCGTGGTTTGATTACTGGACGTGGTAGCGATTTGAATGTTGGCGCCGCTAATGACATCAAACGTATAGCTATCCAGATCTTGCGGAGTGAAACTGCCGGAACGAGTTTCTCCGCTCACCAGTTTTCCATGCTCATTCGCAGTTGCACTATTGACAAAATGCAGCTCATAGTCATCGGTGTTAAACGCATAACGAGAACTGATCACAACCCGATAGGTGCCTGTCTGTGCCAGGTTAAGCTGATAAAATGAATTATAACCATAACCCACACGGCTCCCATCTGGGTAATACACTGCCATCGTGGTTTGCTTGCTCGAATTAACCGACAAATTGATAGCATCACCACTGTCGGCCTCAAAAGTATAACTGTCCAGATCTTGCGGGGTGAATGATCCCAAATGAACACCGCCGCTGGTTAAAACCCCATGCTCATTCGCGGTTGCACTGTTCACAAAATGCAGCTCATAATCATCGGTGTTAAACGCGTAACGAGAACTGATCACAACCCGATAGGTGCCAGTCTGTGCCAGGTTAAGCTGGTAAAATGAATTATAACCATAACCCACACGGCTCCCATCCGGGTAATACACCGCCATCGTGGTTTGCTTGCTCGAATTAACCGACAAATTGATAGCATCACCACTGTCGGCTTCAAAAGTATAACTGTCCAGGTCTTGCGGGGTGAATGATTCCAGATGAACGCCGCCGCTGGTTAAAACCCCGTGCTCATTCGCAGTTGCACTGTTCACAAAATGCAGCTCATAATCATCGGTGTTAAACGCATAACGAGAACTGATCACAACACGATAGGTGCCTGTCTGTGCCAGGTTAAGCTGATAAAATGAATTATAACCATAACCCACACGGCTCCCATCCGGGTAATACACCGCCATCGTGGTTTGCTTGCTCGAATTAACCGACAAATTGATAGCATCACCACTGTCGGCCTCAAAAGTATAGCTGTCCAGATCTTGCGGAGTGAACGATTCCAGATGAACACCGCCACTGGTTAAAACTCCGTGCTCATTCGCAGTTGCACTGTTCACAAAATGCAGCTCATAATCATCGGTGTTAAACGCGTAACGAGAACTGATCACAACGCGGTAAGTACCTGTCTGTGCCAGGTTAAGCTGGTAAAATGAATTATAACCATAACCCACACGGCTCCCATCCGGGTAATACACTGCCATCGTGGTTTGCTTGCTCGAATTAACCGACAAATTGATAGCATCACCGCTTTCCGCCTCAAAGGTATAACTGTCCAGATCTTGCGGGGTGAATGATTCCAGATGGACACCGCCGCTGGTCAAACTCCCGTGTTCGTTCGCCGTTGAAGCATTAACATAATGAAGCTCATAGCTCCCATGTTGGCCCGAATACCTGGGTTTTATTTTTACTTGATAGTTACCACTTTGTGGCAGTCCTAATCGATAATATGAGTTATATCCACTTCCTAATACGCTACCATCAGGGTTATAAATTGTTAGATGGGTTTGCATCAGAGAATTAGCGGATAAATTAACGGAGTCCCCGTTATTTGCGCTAAATGAATAAACATGTTGACTATTGGAAAGCAAAATCCCAGAGACAGAACCACCACTGGGGAGTGCAGAACTATTTGCATAAACCGAAAAAATACCTGAGATAAAAAAAACTAAAATTAAAAATAAGCGTTTCAT
Source organism: Aliikangiella coralliicola (assembly GCF_007004725.1). Classification (GTDB taxonomy): domain Bacteria; phylum Pseudomonadota; class Gammaproteobacteria; order Enterobacterales; family Kangiellaceae; genus Aliikangiella; species Aliikangiella coralliicola. The sequence continues at coordinate 479,641 of NZ_ML660166.1, forward strand.
AGTAAATTCCCTGTTAAATCAACCTTAGCTCAGAATAAGAACAGCCTAAGCAAGATTCGATAAATGTATTGAAACAAGTATTCTGAAATTAACGACAAAACAAATTCAGACTCCGACAATTTGCCAAACTCTCAACCTATTAGACATTTCTATTTGAGATTAAACTTATTTCAGCGATTAAACCTGAGTTCCCAAAAATGAAGAACTCCGTTATTTAACCTGAATTTGGGATAAGAAAAGCCAAAGGCCTTAAGTTTTAAAGCGTTATCAAAATATCTTTTGAGATTATTAGTAATAACACTCTCAAAAAGTTCGGCCGGTGCAAGGATTTAAGTGGATATCAAGGCGAGGTTGCGTGGCAATAGCGAGCTATTGGTAGCAAACTCAACGCAGAGAGCCGCTTAAATACTTGTGCTGGATGGCTGTTCTTATCCCGAACTCAGGTTATTTAATATGCCGAAAAAGACAAAAAACGTCGTCGACAGTTAAGGGGGTTTAACGTCAGTTAGATAGGAATAAGACAGGTAACCAGAATTCGGGACAAGAATTACCCTTATGGTTAACCTCAGCTGCGCATAAGAAGAGCCTGCTGAGGTTAGTTACTTTTTGAATCGATCAAACGATGGTCTGTCTGCAATTGCTTTGCAGGTTGGTGCTAGTTGTAAATAAACCCGCTTGGCATGCTCCCATTGTTCCAATAGCATCCACGCGAATAAAAGCCTTAGTTTCAAATGGGGGTTATGAATTTTCGGCTCAAGCTTCACTAGTTGTTCGTTAAAGTTTTCTACTTCCGTGGGGTTTAATTTTCCATCCAACAATCTCAAAGCCAGTTTGAGATAAAGCTGCTTAACTTGAATTTCAAGATTGTCTTTTCCATTCAAGCGTTCTTGTTCCAGTCGCTCGAAAGCGCGCTGATAATTTTTTCTCGCTTTTTCAAATTGAGATAATTCAGTGTAAATATCCGCGAGCCCAATCAGTCCGTCAGCATGTACCTGCGTGTTATCGTCCTTCACTTCTTTCACATACTCTTCAAACAAACTCGCGGCTTTTTCATATTCAGAGTAATAACTATATACAGCGCCCAACTGAAACAAAACCAGTGGAGAAACATATTTCATTAAGCGCATTTGTTCAAAAATTTCTTGCGCGCGAGATACTTTACCAGAGCAAAAATGAAAATTTCCCAAATTACTCAAAGACGATAGATTAGGCGATAAACTCACGCTTTTCTCACCTGCTTCGATCGCTTCTGCAGCTCTACCGCTCAAATAATAAATACGACCAAACGCGTGATAAATCTTCCAGAAATCAGGTGACACAAGCTTGGCTTTTTCCAAAACATCAAGTGCTGATTTGAACAACGCTGGATTACGTGTTTTTGCTCCTTGGGCCAAGTAATTTTCAGCCAGCCCAATCATCGCATCAACATAATTAGCATCCAGCTTTATTGCAGCAGCATAAGAATCAGCAGCCTGCTCCACCTTGCCCAACCGCCGATAAATCTGCGCCATTGCATAATGATATTCCGCAACCTTCTGTCCTGAATCTGCAAGGCTTTGACATTCCGCTAGCGCTTCTTTGATAACTGAAATGTCTTTGGCCACACTATACAAACGTGACATGGCTTCACACCGGGCAGCTTGCGCTTTGATGTAATGGGGTGAATACTTTAAAGCACGTTCAAAGAATAATAATGATTGGTTGATGTAGCTTAAACTTAATGCTTTATCAACCATATCCATTCCATTCAGGTAGGCACTTACCGCTTCTTCTTTTAACGGAACATAAGCTTTATTATCGTCGGAAACAATTTGTTCTCCATCCAGTAAAAACCGAATTCTGTTACTCGCCGCAACAGCAATTTTCGACGAATACTGAGATATAGCATTCTCGGTCCATACGTCTGCATAAACTAAACGTCTTGTTTGATCATTTAACAAGTAAAAATAAGTCGCAAGATGGCGGCCTTTCGTTTCAGTGTTAATTTGAATGACATAATCCACCGCCAAACGCTCAGACATTTCCCACGGAGATATATCTTTTACGGCCGTCAATATACTCGATTTTGATATTTGCTTGCTCTCTCCCAGTTCCTGTTGAAGTAATGGAACCAGCTCAGGTAAATCAATTGCTTCAATTCCGACAACGGCGATATTTAGTGGTAATTTTTGACTAGTTTTCCTGGAAATTGACTGATTTAACCTGAGCTGTTTTGATGTAATTTCCTCAGAATCATGCGGCATAAGTCTAGTTTCTTTATCGCCACCCAAAAAAGGCTGTAAAATATTTCCTCTAAAATAAAACAGAGAAAATAAAATGACAATTGAGACAACTGCAACAGCCAAAAATAAATTATTTTTTTTCCCATGACTATCAGGTTGCTCAAATGGACTCTCTGCCGGCGAAGAAATATTTTCTGCAGTTGTTTCAACAGCCATTTGATGTTGTTTTTCAATCTCATCTGAAGATAAATAAAGTGAATATGCTTCTACAGATAATACAGCAGCAACCCTTTCTATCGTTTGTGGTTCTACCGGCATCCCTCTAAAAACTCGGTTGACCATATCTCTCGGAGCACTCTCCAATTCCTCTCGCTCAGCAATTTTTTCGGCTAATGCAGCCTGTGTCTTAAATCCCTTTACTCGCATGGCTTGCTCCAGTTTAACCCTGGAAGCCATTACCCCTCGTTTGCGTTTAGTCGGTGATTTTTTCGAAAGGTCACTATCAGCGTGCTTTTTGTCTGCAAGATTTTTATTTTCAAGTGCTCCACTTAAAGAAGAGCGCTTCGAAGATGAGCTATTTGTAGAAGAATAGCCTGAAGGAGAATTACCAGAAGTTTTTTTTTCAGAAAGGTTCGGTGGTTGCTCTGAACGACTCATAGTATGCTTTCCCTGTTATCGAGTGAAACGTTCGGCTAATGCTTTATTAGTATTTTTGCTAACTAAAATGCCGCATCAGTAAACCGTATCAAGGTCGTTAGAATAAATCAATAGGATTAACTAAACAGGTGAAATGGAACTGCAGGAATAAGAATAACCAACTCACTCAACAATGTTATCTGCGAGCATGTTTATCAACTCATCAACTTCAATCAGGGCGCTCATGTAATCAACTACCATACCGGCAAACCAGGGTCGTTTTGATGATCGTTCAGACCAACGAATATCATCAACGGTCAAATTTTTTGCATCACCAACTGAATGGCAAGCTAGCGCCCAATTAGAGTCATCCAGAATGATTAGATACTCGTAATTAAACTCATCAGAATCCGCCACCGACTGTTCAGGCATCAGGTACTTTTGCGTATCAACCACCATCAGGTTTCCGCGATCATTCGGTGTTAAGCCGATAAACCAATCAGGCGTACCAACCAAAGGCGTAATATCTTCCTCACTGACTTTAACAATTCCGCCTAATTTTAACAGCGGTACTGCAAGCGGCAATCGCTTCACCTGAAAGATCAAAGTTTGGAAAACTTCAGGAAGTACATCTTTGGTTTTCTTTGCTTCGCGATGTAAAAAAGTCGCCTGAGTACTTTGACTTTCAACATCAGTTTCACTGACGGCAACTTGCGTTGTTTGTGTTTTAGATTCGGTTGTTGTTTTTGCTTCTGTAGTCGTCTTTACCTGAGTTACCGGTTTAGTCGCTAAGGAAATTTTTGCCAGCAGTTTTTCGACACCGGCCAGACGCGGATCAGAATCCTTATGCGGTAAGAAGTCATCAACAATTTTTTCAGTTTGTCTGGAGGTCGAGTCAGATAATTCTTTCTCTCGATTGATCACGTCAGAGATATTTTTAAAACCTTCCGCAACATTTTCCTGCTTAATATCTTCTGCGACTTCCGTTTCTAATTGTTCAACATTCTCACTCTTAGCATCAGTTTCAGGTACTTCAATATCACTTGTCTTAGCACCGACTATTTCAGATTGACTTTGTCTAATTTCTTCTGCTAGCAATTGCTGTTCTTTTTCTTTGGTGAGCAACGCATCCCACTTTTTCGCTTCCTCCTCTTCCGATTCTTCGGTAAACGAGTGGGAAATGCCTGGAACAGTTTGAACGTCGACTTCAGTTTCCGAGCTTTCAGTTTCTAAGCCTTCGGTTTCTAAAACATCTGGAGTTGATTCGTGCTGCTCGAACTTCTGCACATCGACTTGAACTTCTTCGGCGTTTGTCGTTTCCTCAACATTTTCTAGTTCACCTGTATCTTTAAGTTCATCCGTATTTTTAAGCCCTTCCTCAGGTAAAAATGAATCGAATACTTCCTGAGCAGAAAGCGTTTCACTGTTATCCTTTTTCTCTAACTCAGTAGAATGTTGATCCCGCTGTTTTTCTTCAGCAACCGTTAGCATATTCTCTACTAGTTTGTCGTCAAAGTTGACAGCTTCACTTTCGATCTTTTTACTATCTTGCCTGGGCTTCTCGTTAGGTTCCTGTCCAACTTCATTTTTATTTTCTGTTTCAGGCTCAATGTCAATATCTTGTTCGAAGTCGTTGCTAATTACATTGGAATCTTCAGGAGCAAGCGGTTCAATTTCGCTTTTCTGAACGGTGCGATTTGAGGTGTTTTCGACAACTTTCTCAATAGTTGTCCATTTGGGCTTTTCTATCTCTTCAGTTTGAAAGCTCTCTGATTGAAAGTTCTCGGTTTGAAAATTATCTGTCTTTAAATTTTCTGTATTCGTATTTTCATGAGACCTTGCCGATGGCGTCTCTGTTGTAGAGAACTCAGACTTCCCTTCTCTTTTATGGGCGTGTTTTTTCCTCTCATTTTTTTTGGTACTAATGTGAGTAACATTCGAGAGATCGGTTAACAAGAAGTCAACATATTCTTCCAGAGCAGACTGTTGTTCGCTAACCGGCGGTTTATTCAGTTTCATGCCAATAAACCTTCCGGTCACGCGACCTTATGACTTGCCGTGAGCGCAGTCAGCGAATCCGCCAGTTTATAGTAAGCTAACACGCCATGAGTTTCCGGGTAAGCGAAACTCGGTGTTTTATGCTGGCGAGAAGCGTCTCTAAATTTAGTGTCCACCGGGATAATCTTATTCCACAAATGGCCGCCAAATTCGTCTCGCATATTTCGAAGTGCTTGAATTGAGGCTTTAGTACGGCGGTCGAACATGGTCGGCACAATGGTATACCCAATCGAATGGTGCTGTGCCTTAATCACCATATTCAAGGTATTCATCATGCGCTCCAGGCCTTTAATCGCTAAGAATTCGGTTTGCACCGGAATGATCAATTGCTGACACGCTGCCAGGGCGTTAATCAGCAAAATTCCGAGAACCGGCGGACAGTCAATTAACACTGTATCATATTCGTTGGTGACTAACTTGAGAACTTTACTGATCACCAGCCCCATTCCCTCTTTAGAGCTAAATCGCTTATCCAATGTCGCCAGGCTCAACGACGCAGGCATCAGGCTAATATTTTCTTCTTTGAGTTTAATAACGGTGTTCAGTGTTTGCTGCGGAGTAGTAGGCGTATGGGAAAACCAGTTGAACAAAGTTGATGGCAGGTTTTCGCTATCGTAGCCAAAATAGGCCGTTAGTGAAGCGTGTGGATCACAATCAAGCATTAAAACGCGTTGTCCCCGCTCGGAAAGAATACCCGCGAGCGCAGCGACTGTTGTGGTTTTACCAACCCCCCCTTTTTGATTTGCGACAGTCCAGACTTTCACAATTAACCTCTTTAATTCGTTTTACTGCTCATCCGTCGGCAATTTTTTGCCGCGGATGAGAATTCCACCGCCGGGAAGACGAACGATTTCAAATTCAGGTTCGGCTTCTTTTTGTTGCTGTTGCTCTGGTACAGCTTCGGGCTGCGCAATTATACCCTCAGTTTGCTGAGGTACATCAATCCTTTGTTTGCGTGAAATGGAAATAACCACTCGACGGTTCTTCGAGCGCCCTTCCACCGTATCGTTACTCGCAATCGGCTGAAACTCACCGTGCCCTTCGACGCTCATCCTGGGAGCGAATACCGATAGATTTTGCAATTTGCGTACCACCGCGACACCACGCGCGCTAGAAAGCTCCCAATTTGACGGGAAGATTTCAGTATTAATAGGAATATTATCGGTGTGACCATGCACTAGAATAAGTTGGCTATTCGAATTTAAATGTTTGGCAACTTCCTCTAACAAGGGGTCTGCACTTTCATTTAATTCACCACTTCCTGAAGGAAATAACAACGCACTTCTTAAATTAATATTAATCCAGTTCGCATCTGACGAGATGTCTGCTAGCTCTTGATCGATTAAATCCCCAAGGGACTCTCGCAGTCCATTTTCTAGCGCTTTAAATTCTTCAGTGGTAGCGAAATTTTCCGAGTCCATATTGCCGGATTCAATTTGCTCATCATTATTTTCAGGTTGTTCCAGATCATCACCGGTTATTGGCTGGTCGCTTCGGTTAATTTCACCTATCTGGATGGGGTCGGCACTTTTTTGAGGAACGTCGAAAGCCTGCACCAAAGATTCAGAAAGCAGCTTGTACTTGCTTTCATTGACTTGAGAAATTGAATACATCACCACGAAAAAAGCAAACAGCAGGGTGATAAAGTCCGCGTAGGATATTAACCAGCGACCAACTTCCTGTTCATCGTTGAACAATTGCTCTCGGTTTCGTCGCATAGCATCACCGTGTAATATACCCGCTGAGCTTCCCTTCGATGACACGTGGATTTTCGCCTTCAGCGATACAGGCGATACCTTCAACAATCATTTCGCGATATTGAGACTGCTGCGCAATAACCGCTCTCAATTTATGATAAATAGGTATAAAAAATAAATTAGCAAATCCAACGCCGTAAATAGTAGCAACGAAAGCGGTTGCTATTCCGCTACCAAGTAACTCCGGGTTACTCAGGTTGCCCATCACATGTATTAACCCTAAAACGGCACCAACAATACCCAATGTGGGAGAATATCCTCCCATCGATTCAAAAATTTTCGCTGCATTTAACAGTTCTTTATCTTGTACATCCAGTTCGACATACAAAGCTTTTCGAATCGCTTCAGGCTCATTACCATCAACCAGCATATTAAGACCTTTCAAAATAAACGGGTCGATTGATTCATCTATATTCTTTTCAAGCCCTAAAAGCCCTTCTCTTCTGGCCAAGTTGCTCCAGGCCGTTACCTTGGTAACTCCCTCTTCTACCGGCTGCATTGGTGGTTTAAAAACCCAGGTTAAGATTCGCATCGCCTTGCGAAAGGTTTTAATATGAGACTGCACCATCACTGCGCCGACGCTGCCACCAACCACAATAACAAACGCGGCCCAATCTAACAATGCATCAACACTACCACCTTCCAGCAGCTGACCGCCAAAAATTGCCGCAATGGCAATAATCAGTCCAAGGAATGTGAGCCGATCCATCAATCATCCCCGCTTAGCAAGTGCGGCGGCGAATTGATCAATCGGGAGTTGCGCATCCTTTAATCCCGCTTTAGCCACTGACATCGGCATGCCGTAAACCACACAGGTCGCTTCATCCTGAACCCATATTTTACCACCTTTGGCTTTAATCAACCGGCTTCCCTCTGTGCCGTCAGACCCCATGCCTGTCAATACAATAGCGACAATATCACCACCAAGCAGTTTGGAGGCTGAACCAAAGGTTAAGTCAACCGACGGTGAAAATTGCAATCTCGGGTCCGTTGGCCTGATTCGAATTCGAGGCGATGTTGCAGAGCCGTCAAACACCATTTGTTTTCCACCGGGTGCAATATAAACATGGCCTCTTTGCAGCGGCATGCTGTCCTGCGCTTCAACAATCTTGAGCTGGCACAGGCCATTGAGACGAGTCGCAAAAGCACCGGTAAATGTCCCCGGCATATGTTGGGTAACGGTAATAGGATAGGGAAAATTCGCAGGCAGTGGCGCAAGCACCTTTTGTAACGCAACTGGCCCACCGGTTGAAGCACCAATCGCTACCAATTTGGTTCTCGGCGGCACCCCCGGTAACCTGGCCGACACTCTCGAATCTTGAATTGGCGCTTGCCTTCGTGCTGGTGATGGCGCGCCAGAAGGCGTTTTGGTTTTATCTTGCGGTTCTGCCGGCGCCGGTTTAAAAGCCGGCACTTTTCTGGCTTTTCCCATTTCCCTGATTTTTTTCTGTAGTTGAACCACCAAACCGCTGCTATCTGACGATAGCGATTCATAAGATTTCAACAAGAAATCCGTTGCACCGGCATCTAATGCATCCAGGGTAATTTTTGCATTTTCATACGTGAGCGAAGAAAGCATTAACACTCTGGCATCACACACTTTCACAATTTGCTTTAGTGCGGTCACGCCATCCATAATCGGCATTTCGACATCTAGCGTAATCACGTCTGGCTGCAGACGTTGCGCTTTTTCAATTGCTTCCTGCCCGTTATTGGCGACACCAACAATATCAATATCGTGAGCGGCGTTTAAAATAGAGCCTACTCTACGACAAAAAAACTGTGAGTCATCGACAATTAAAACTTTTATGCCCAAGACATACTCCTCGTTTGGCAATAAACATATCGCGAAGAATCATTCGCGACGAACTTATTCAATTTAGTGAATTTATTTATACCTATACCCGCTTAGCTCACTCTCTAGCTTCGCTCACTCTCTAGCTTCGCTCGATAATTACTTGTAACCAAGTGTCCCCCTCCCTATGGGAGGGGTTTAGGGGGAGGGAAAAATACTGGCAGTTTTGCAAAACTTTTAATCAATCTTCCCTCTCCCTAGCCCTCTCCCTTAGAGAGAGGGGAGCAAATAGAAAGCGCATTCCGAGTTAGCACACCTTTACTAACTCGCATAATGCTTCAGCAAACTGGGTATATCGATGATAAGGGCAATTCCACCATCGCTGGTAATTGTTGCACCGGCCATGCCGGGCGTACCGTGTAGTGATTTACCCAGAGGTTTGATAACAACCTCTTCCTGGCCAATCAAAGAATCTACCACAAAGCCGACTCTCTGAGTGCCAACCTGAACCAATACCACATGCCCTTCTTTTTCCCGCTCGCTACCAATCAGGTCTTGAGTTAACCATTCTCTCAAGAAAAATAAAGGGAGTGCTTTATCACGAACCACAATCACTAGTTGGCCGTCGACAATATTGGTTTTTGTCAAATCCAGATGGAAAATTTCGTTAACTGAAGTCAATGGCAGTGCAAAGGATTGGTCTTTTATCTTAACCATCAAGGTTGGAAGAATTGCCAGAGTCAAAGGTACTTTAATCAGTATCTTTGTTCCTTTACCCAAAGTTGACTCAATCGTTAACGAGCCATTTAACTGGGTTATTTTAGTTTTCACAACATCCATTCCGACACCGCGGCCGGAAATGTCTGAGATTTCTTTTTTGGTCGAAAAACCTGCCATAAAAATCAAGTTATAACATTCAGTTTCAGTAAGTCGATCAGCATGATCTTTATCCATCAAGCCTTTTTCAACAGCCATGCCTCGAAGCACATCGGCGTTCATTCCCTTACCATCGTCTTCAATTGAAAGTAAAATATGGTCCCCTTCCTGGGCAGCAGATAAAACGATTTTTCCGTTGCGTGCTTTTCCGGCGGCAACTCGATCTTCCGGAGACTCGATACCATGATCTACCGAATTTCTAACCAGGTGAACTAGTGGATCGGCAAGCGCTTCCACCAAATTTTTATCCAGATCAGTTTCCTCCCCAATCATTTCCAGGGTGATCTCTTTCTTCAAACTTCTGGCTAAATCACGAACCACTCGAGGAAAACGACCGAATACTTTTTTAATCGGTTGCATCCTTGTTTTCATTACCGCTCCCTGAAGGTCGCCGGTAACTATGTCAAGGTTTGCTATCGCCTTTGTTAAAGCTTCATCTTGCGTGGTTTGACCCAAGGTTTTCAAACGATTTCTGGCGAGAACCAATTCGCCAACCATGTTCATAATGTCGTCAAGACGTTTAGTATCAACTCTTACTGTCGCCTCAGTTGCCGGTGCTGCAGCTTTCCTCGGAGGAGGCTTTTTCCCAGCGGGTTTCGCAACCGCTGGCGCAGCAGGCTTAGCCTTTTCTGGTTTCGGTTTTTTTGCGGGCGCAGGTTTTGCTTTAGCTGCAGGCGCGGCAGCTTTTTTCGCCTTTGCCTTAGGTTTCGCCGGTTCAGCTTTTACTTCAGGCGTTTTTTTATCGTCCGACGCTGGCGTTGCAGAATCTTTTGTCGGTCCCTGACCAGATCCGTGTAACTCATCTAATAATGCTTCGAATTCATCGTCGCCAATTAAATCTTCATCTGCCGCTGCAGGTGAACTCGCTGGTTTTGGTTTGGCCGGTTCTGCGGTTGATGGCGGCGCGCCTTTACCATGTAACTCATCTAGAAGCGCTTCAAATTCATCGTCGGTAATATCTTCACTAGCGCCACCACTAGCTGCTGGGGCTGCTTTTGCTTCGGTATTGTTTGCAGCAGGTGGTTCTTTAGCTGGTTTCGATTCTTCTCCAGAAAATTTGCCAATACCATGAAGTTCATCGAGCAGCGCTTCAAACTCATCATCGGTAATGTCGTCGGAAGATTCGCCAGAGGCACTTGACGCTGGCGCACTAGTATTAGATTCAGCACTCGCCGGTTCAGCACTAGCAGCATCACCGCCACCGGCACTTAACTCATCGAGCAGCGCATCAAATTCATCGTCAGTAATTTCTTCTTGTGAACTATCCGACTCGGTAGTTTCTTCTCCAAACAGCTCAGCACCGCCAGTATCAACCTCAACTGCGGAACTTTCCTCTACGACCCCCTCAGTGTCAGCTTCAGCTTCGGCACCTTCTGCTGTTGCATAGGTTCCCAGGTGTTTGAGAAATTCAGGGTCGGCATTGGTCGGATATTCACCACCGCGAACATCTTCAAACATATCGTTAATAATATCCAACGCCTGAAGAATTTGATCCATGAGATCGGCATCAGCCTTGCGCTCTCCGTTACGCAAAATGTCAAAGATATTTTCTGTGATATGGCAAATTTCGACTAGAGGCTCTAACGCGAGAAAACCAGCACCACCTTTAACAGTGTGAAAGCCTCGAAAGATCCCATTCAATAAATCCATATCTTCCGGCTCGTTTTCCAACGCAACCAGTTGTTCGGACATGGTTTCGAGGATTTCGCCCGCCTCGATAAGAAAGTCCTGTAAGATTTCCTCGTCAGCTTCAAACGACATTCAAATACCCCTAAAAACCCAAACTTGATAACAAGTCATCTACCTCATCTTGACCGCTCACTACATCGTCTCGTTTTTCTTTATTCACTACTGGACCTTCTGCACCTTTAGTCACTTTTTGCTCATTTTGTGCAGCAGCATAACCATCCATATTACCGAACATTTTGATAACGTGAACCATACTGTCTTCGACATCTTGTACTAAAGTGATAACCTGGCGAATCACCTGGCCGGTGAGATCCTGATAATCTTGTGCTAACAACACATCGGAAAGTTTTGCGTGCAAGTCAGTTGCAGAATCTTTATTTTTTTCCAGATGACTTTCAATTCGCTTACATAATTTTCGAAAATCGCCGGGCTCTAATTCACGACGATAAAGCTTTTGCCACTCACTCAATAAATCTTCAGAATCTTTCGCTATCACGTCGGCAAGTTGATTACACTGTTCTACTTTATCCATCGTTTTATTCGCCGCTTCTTCAGTCCGTTCGATGACATAGTTGAGTCGATCTTTTGCGTTCGGAATTTCTGAAGCTGCAATGTCGGTGATTCTTGAATCAAGCTGGAAGCTATTCAGCGCCTCATGCAGACGTCGCGTCAACTTACCGATCTCAATAAATAGATCTTCATCGCCATCTCGAGCTAACGTATCGATCAGCTCCTGAGCGTCTTCAATTTCATCATTTTCTAAATGTTCGAGTAAGTCTCTAGTCTGAGCGATCGTTTTTTCAAGCTGCTCTTTATCTGATAGCTTCATGCGCTTAAGTTCCTATTGGGGAAAAGACGAGCCTAACCTTCGATTCGCTCGAAAATTTTGCTTAATTTTTCGTTTAACGTAGCAGCGGTAAATGGTTTTACGATATAGCCATTAACACCTGCTTGAGCTGCCTCAATGATTTGTTCTCGTTTCGATTCAGCAGTTACCATCAAAACAGGAATTGTTTTTAATTTTTCATCGGCACGAACCGCTTTCAGCAAATCAATCCCCTGCATACCTGGCATATTCCAGTCGGTGATAAGAAAATCAAAATTACCGGTTTGCAGCAACGGCAGCGCTGTACTACCGTCATCAGCTTCATGAGTGTTTGTGAACCCAAGATCTCTTAGTAGGTTTTTGATTATTCGACGCATAGTCGAAAAATCGTCTACCACCAGGATTTTCATGTTTTTGTCCAAGATCAATCTCCGTCTGGAATAATCAATGATTTAACAATTATTAAAATTTACACTAAATTTAGTCAACAATGGCTATTTCTTCCAATCTTTTAGTCTAGATTGCAGGCGTAGCATGGCTTGACTGTTAATCTGACTGATACGAGATTCACTGACGCCCAATACCTCTCCAATTTCCTTGAGGTTCAGTTCTTCATCGTAATAAAGCGCAAGTACCAGCTTTTCTCTTTCCGGGAGAGACGCAATTGCACCTGCGAGAGAGTTTCTGAAATCTTCTTTTTGAATTCGTTCTAATGGAGTCAGGGAGCTGTCGGATAATCCCTCGCTAAAATAATCCTCAGTAACCCCCAAACCTTCAAAATCAAGCATATGCCCGCTGCTCACTTCCATTAGCATTTGCCGATAATCTTCAACTTCTACACCGAGTTTTTCTGCGACTTCGGTATCTCTGGCATCTCTGCCTGTTTTTTGCTCTATTTCTTTAATCGCACTTGCTATTGAGCGAGAATTTTTATGTACTGAACGAGGCACCCAATCGCCACGGCGAATTTCGTCGATCATTGAACCGCGAATTCTGATTCCAGCAAAGGTTTCAAAGCTAGCACCTTTACTGGCATCAAAATTACTGCGCGCTTCTAACAAACCCAACATACCCGCTTGAAACAAATCCTCCAATTGCACACTAGCCGGTAATCTTGCTAATAAATGGTGAGCAATACGCTTCACTAAGGGCGCGTAACGTGCCGCAAAATCGTCTTGCTGAACTTGACTATAGGTGTCTGCACCTGCCACTCTACTAACCTTAAATTTCCAATTATTTTTTGTTTATCGGGCTTTAATATTTCTGCCTTTCCAAATTTCAATTGCTTGATAAAAAATTTTATAGTAGCTGTCTGTTTAACTTAAGCATTCACAGACATCTCTGCCGATCCGATTATTTTCTATTATCACAATTGATAGTTTCAGAATAATAGTTGCTATGACTCCATTCATCTTACTTCATTCATCTTACTTTATTTTACAGCAACTAACCGTTCCATAAAAAATTCAATATGTCCGCTAGCATCTTTTGGCATTGGCCATTGTTGCACTTTTTTTGCCAAACTTTTTAAAGCAATAGAAGCTGGGCTTCGTGGAAATGCTTCGACCAATGCTTTTTGTTTTTTGATCGCTTTACGCACGTTCTCATCTTGCGGAACCGAGCCAAGATAATTGAGCGTTACATCCAAAAAGCGATTGCACACACCACTTAACTTAGCAAAAATTTCTCGCCCTTCCTGGCTGCTTCTCACCATATTGGCCAGCACATGAAATCTTGTGATTCGATGATCTCTGTTGAGAACTTTCATTAACGCATACGCATCAGTAATCGACGTGGGCTCATCACACACCACGGTCAACACATCTTGTGCAGCGCGAGTAAAACTAACCACCATATCGGTGATACCAGCAGCGGTATCAACAATTAAAAAATCCAGGTTTTGGCCAATCTCGCTAAATGCCTGAATAATGCCCGCATGTTCAACAGCAGAAAGTTCTGCCATATTCTGTGTTCCCGACGATGCAGGCACAATTTGCACGCCATGCGGTCCATGAATAACGATATCCCGTAACTCGCACTCACCGCTAAGAACATGGGAAAGGTTGTGTTTACTTGGTAGTCCCAACATCACATCGACATTAGCAAGCCCCAGATCAGCATCCAGCAGCATGACTTTAAAACCTAACTGACTTAGCGCGATTGACAAATTAACCGATACATTGGTTTTTCCAACACCACCTTTACCACCGGTTACTGCAATCACTTTAACCGGTTTGGTTGCTCCTGATGGTGAAATATCGATAACTTGATTCAAGTAAATTTTCTCCTAACAAAACAAGCGTAATAAAATTGACACAGAGTAAAAATTAGCCTTCAAGTCTTTCTTTCTTAAGCATAGAACATTTTACGCTGTTTATTCCTTTGATTATCAAAAATATACGTGAGGCAGTATGCGTCTATTCTTTGGCGAATGTCACTTTGGCGAATGTCACTTTTGAGACCGCTTTCCTGCTCTCTGGCACTACAAACCGATAATAACGAATAACAATCTCTTCACCTTCTTTACTAAACAGGGCTTATTTTAGCCGCAACATCGATGATTCAGCAAAGATCCTGATGAAACAAAGCACCTGCTCTGGCAAAAATCCTATCCATTTTTAAATGGTCAACCGGCCTTAACCTGCTGAACATTTTGTGCCAGATTCCATTCATCGGTTGAACGAGTATATTTATTAGCCAACCAGACCGCTTTTGATACTAAATGATGGCTTCTCGCCACTCGGATATCTTCAGGAATGCGCTGACCATCGGTAGTATACAGCACTGGGACCAGATGTTTTAAAATAACGCTGATAACTTCGCCTAAACTCACCGCTTCATCCAACTTGGTAATCACCACTGCATCGGGCGAAAATCTGGAAAATAAAGCCATCGATTGTAGCAGCACAGCTTCTTGACAGGCAGCAGACATTAATAATAATTTTCGAATCGGTTTACGACTGGCAACAATTTCTTCAAATTGTCCCATCAATTGTGGATCTTCTGAGCTCATACCGGCCGTATCAATAAGAATCAGCTTTTTATCCGCAAATTTTTTCAGCAAGTTTTCTAATGGCGTTTGTTCATTTATTTTTGCGCAGGGTAACTTCAATAATCGGCCAAATGTCGCAAGCTGTTCATAGGCAGAAATCCGATAATTATCTGTCGTAATCAAGGCCACAGAATCTGCGCCATGTTTAATCACAAAACGCGCTGCTAGCTTAGCAATGGTTGTGGTTTTACCGACTCCTGTCGGCCCCATAAAAGCATAAATGCCACCATTTTCAATCAACTCATTATTCGCAACCGGTAACGACTTTGCCATCACCGCCAATACTTGTTGCCAGGCACATTCGCTGTCTAGCTTGGTGTTAACATAGGGCAGCAACGAATTGACGACTTCGTTGGTTAGTCCCAGCGCAGATAACCGACGCATTACCATTGCGCTCATAGGGTCTTTTTCGGCAAATCGATTCCAGGCAATTCCTTTGAGTTGTTCTGACATCATCACCCGCATTAACCCCAACTCTTCCTTCATCGCTTGCAAACTGGGATCTAACGACCATTCCAGTTTTCCTGGCGATGTTTGCTCGTTGTAGAAAGGTGAACTAATTTGCTCTGCCGATTGCGCGGGCTCAGCCTCAATTTGAGTTTCTGCTCGCAAAGACTGAATTGTCGACTTATCAACCTGGGTTGGGTTGGTGTGCTTGCCATTTAATAAACTGGACAGTGACGGTCTATTTTCTCCCCCTATATCTTTAGGCTCAGAATGACCTGTTTCTGCACTCTCAGATCCAGGTGCCAGCGCCATTTGCTCAAAAGACTCAGATTTAGACTTAGAAGCCGATTCAGTCGCTTCCATTGACGATTGCATAGCGGCGGGCGTCAAAGACTCGTCATAATCGAGAGCCGCAATCACCTCCACACCACCGGCAACTTTCTTATTCGACAAAATAGCCGCATCTTCACCAAATTCTTCAACCACTTCGCGTAATGCTATTCGAATATTGCTACCGTAAAACCTTCTGATTTTCATTCAAAGACTCTCTCTCAAACACTCACCATGATTAAGTGAAACAATCCAGTAATATCGTCACCCAGTTCAGCCCTTCGATTCGGTTAGCCTGAATTGCCGACCGTTGCAATCACCTTAATTTGTTTATTGTCGGGGATTTCCTGATAACTCAATACATGCAATCCCTTTATTCCAAATCGAGCAAACTTTGCCAATGATGGTCGAATTGCAGGCGCAGTTAAAAGTATCGCCGGTTGCCCTGCCGCTTCTTGTTGCGCTACCAACCCTTTGAGGGAAGATTGAATTCGGTCCGCTAAACCAGGTTCAATCCCTACCGCATCGCCACCACCGGTTACTAAGGTCTGCTGCAATATTTGTTCCAGTTCGGGTGCCAGGGTTACTACCGGTATCTCAGGCTGTAAACCATTGATATTCTGAATAATTAACCGACTCAACGCGACTCTGACTGCCGCGGTTAAAACGGCGGGATCTTGACTCCGGCTGGAAAACTCCGCCAAAGTTTCGGCTATCGTTCGCATGTCTTTAATGGGAACCTGTTCCAACAGTAAGTTTTGTAGCACTTTGACAAGAGTTCCCAGGTTGACACAATCTGGAACCAATGTTTCGGCCAGTTTAG
Organism: Aliikangiella coralliicola; assembly: GCF_007004725.1. GTDB lineage: Bacteria > Pseudomonadota > Gammaproteobacteria > Enterobacterales > Kangiellaceae > Aliikangiella > Aliikangiella coralliicola. Next base: position 496,212 of record NZ_ML660166.1, read on the forward strand.
GCGCGGACTTTGCCAGCCCTTTCAATAGCTGCTCAGCTTCTTCATGGCCGAATAGTTCAGCGGAATGGTTTTGAATTAAGTGACTCAGATGGGTTGCTATCACAGTACTGGCATCAACCACGGTGTAACCAAGTGCTTGTGCATTGTCTTTTTGATCGCTGTCAATCCACACAGCATCGAGACCAAATGCAGGATCTTTAGTTTCAATGCCCTGCAGATTACCGAATACCTGGCCGGGATTAATCGCCATTTCTTTGTCGGGGTATACCTCTGCCTCGCCGACGGTCGCACCTAAAATTGCAATTCGGTAGGCATTGGGGGAAAGGTCCAGGTTATCGCGAATATGCACCGGCGAAATCAGAAAACCTAGTTCTTGGGATATCTTCTTGCGCACCCCTTTAATACGCCCCATCAACTTACCGTCTTGCGCGGGGTCGACCATCGGGATTAGCCGGTAGCCGACTTCCAGCCCGATCTGATCAACCGGTGGAACATCTTCCCAGCTCAACTCTTTGACCGGCGGGGGTTCAGGTGATTCGATGGTCTGCAGCTCCTGTTGTTCTTCTTCAACCTGGTGTTGGCGTATTTTTTCCTGAATCATATAACCCATACTGCCAGCGGCAAGGGCTAATAACAAAAAGGCGACATGGGGCATACCGGGAATAATACCGATAATCGCCAAAACACCGCTGGTCACGTATAGAGCACGCGGGTTTCTGACCAATTGGACCACCAGTTGCTCACCCATATTTTGCGCTGCATTTTGGCGAGTGACCATAATCGCCGCTGAAGTTGATAGTAGGAGTGCCGGGATCTGAGCGACCAACCCATCTCCAATGGTTAGCAAAGCGTAGAATTGCATGGCGGTAGAAAAATCCAGACCATGCTGCGCCATACCAATAGAAACGCCGCCTAAAATGTTGATGAAAAGAATGAGCAATCCGGCGACAGCATCACCACGTACAAATTTTGACGCACCATCCATCGCACCGTAAAAATCAGCTTCCTCGGCAACCTCTTTCCTTCTTTCCCTGGCTTCTTCTTGAGTAAGCAATCCAGCGTTTAGATCGGCATCAATCGCCATTTGCTTACCTGGCATTGCGTCCAGAGTAAAACGAGCGCTCACTTCCGATATACGCCCCGCCCCTTTTGTCACCACCACAAAGTTAATAATGACCAAAATGGCAAAAACCACTAAACCGACCGCGTAATTTCCGCCAATGACTACCGAACCAAAGGACTCAATCACGCTACCTGCAGCACCGGGGCCGGTGTGACCGTTAATCAGCACTACGCGAGTAGAAGCTACATTCAATGCCAACCGCATTAATGTGGTCACCAGTAGGATAGTTGGAAAAACGGCGAAATCTAAAGGTCGGTTGGCATAAACCGTTGCAAGTAAAACAATCAGTGCCAACGAAATGTTAAAAGTAAACAAAATATCCAGCAAAAAAGTCGGCATCGGCAAAATCATCATTGCCAATAACACCAACAAAAGGACCGGCGTTCCCAACCCTGAAATGTTGCTTGCTGAAAATTTTTGCCCTGCTAGTTCAGCCATAGTTTCACTCTTAACCCTGCTACTTTTTTAATTAACAATTATGAATTACTCATTCATAACGCCTAATTCATAATTCCTATTTCACTACGCTTATTCAGTATTTCAATTCATCCGGGATCGGCAGTTCATCCAGCTCTTTTGGCCGTAGACCTTTCCCTTGTCGGTAACTTTTCATCTGAAAAATATAAGCCAGCACTTGCGCCACAGCCAGGTAAAGTCCGTGAGGAACTTCCTGATCGATTTCAGTGGTGTGATAGAGCGCTCTGGCAAGCGGCGGTACTGGCAAAATAGCGACATCGTTAGCAATTGCTACCTTGCGGATCTGCATAGCAATGACATCAACACCTTTGGCAACAACAATTGGCGCGCTCGAACGGATCGCATCGTATTTTAATGCCACCGAGTAATGCTCAGGATTGGTTACCACCACATCAGCATCAGGAATCGCTTCCATCATTCGGCTCTGCGCCAACTCTCGTTGCATCTGGCGAATTTTCCCTTTGACCTCAGGTTTTCCTTCGGTGTCTTTAAATTCATCTTTAACTTCCTGTTTGGTCATCTTAAGTTGTTTGGCATGATTCCAGATTTGGTAAGGCACATCGATCAAAGCAATGACCAGCAACGACAAAGATATTAAAAAGAAACTGCGAGTCACCAGATCCATTGCGCGGCCAATTCCAGCCTCCGCTTCTCCCTGTCCTAATTGAATCAACTCTGGAAAAACTTGAATAATTACCAGGTAGCCAACCAGAAAAACCACTGAAACTTTCGCTAATGCTTTAACCAATTCCATCAGCGCGTGCATGCCAAACATTCGCTTAAAACCTTTAGCCGGTGACATTCGATTAGCTTTAGGCGCCATCGCTTTTGAGCTGAATGCCAACCCGCCGGTCAGTAACGGAGAGAGCAATGCAATTGAAAATAATAAGAGAAAAAAAGGCGCAACCGATAGCAGCACATCCCCTAACAATTCACCAAGGGAAGCAATCATTTGATTGGACGTAAAAATATTTTTTCGATCAGGCGAAAAAGCACGAGTGGCCACGTTTGCAAAACCGGTTCCCATACTGGAAGAAAAACTATACAGCGAAACCGATGCCATCATCAGCAACATTGCCGTGGTTAATTCTCGTGAACGTGCAACCTGCCCTTTTTCGCGCGCTTCCTTTAGCCGCTTGGGGGTCGCCTGTTCGGATCGTTCACCGGAATCTGTTTCAGCCATTATCAGCTCCAGCCATTATCAGCGACAATTACCATCAAGTCGCTTAACTTAATTGAGTGAATTTCTATTTTTGTTAACGCACTAAGTTTCAGGAATTTACCAGAATACATTGTTAACACTCCAAGCCAACCAGATCACATACCAGCACACTCGCTCTGGCTAGTTGTCCTTCAAAATGCGGTAAAAAATACGACAGCGTTAACCACACTAAAATTAATCCTGACACCATCGTCAACGGAAAACCGACCGCAAATACATTAATCTGTGGCGCAGCTCTGGTCATCACACCGAATGAAATATTCACAATGAGCAATGACGCGATACTCACCAATGCCATCAATAAGGCAGTCGCAAATACCCACTTGGCCCAGATGACTATTTTGTAAAACATTTCAAAAATAGTTATCCCCGTATCAGCGCCAATAGGCAACACATAAAAGCTTTCAACCACCAGTCGAATCATGAGTAAATGGCCGTCAAAGGCCAAAAACAGTAACGTGGTTAGCATCAAAAAAAACTGCCCCAGAGCGGGAACGCTAGTGCCGTTAGCAGGATCAACTAAAGAGGCAAAACCTAAGCCTGATTGCATTGCCACTATTTGTGCCCCGACCACAAAAGTTTCCAGTAAAAGCCTCGATACAAATCCGATAACCACGCCGATTAATGTTTGTTCGATCACCAGGATAAAACTTTGTGCGGTGAATAGTTTAATCGGCTCTGTCGGCGGCAATACAGGGGCCACCAGAATAGTGATTGATAACGCGAGCAGTAGTCGAAACCTCGCGGAAAAATTGCGAGAACCAATTACTGACAAAGTCATTAATAGCCCGGATAAACGCGCAAACGGCAACATATAAACGGCTAAAAAAGACAATATCTGTTCGGCGTTGAGGCTCAACATCATAAAACCACTTAACCAATTAGCTCAGGTATTGAAAGGTATAGTTCGTTAGCAAAACCAACCAGAGTCGCAAAAATCCAGTTAGCTAAATACATCATCGTCGCCAGGGTCACCAGCAGCCTCGGTAGAAATGATAAGGTCTGCTCATTAATACTGGTTGCGGCCTGAAAAACCGCGACTAGCAAACCAACAATTAACCCCGGAACAATCACCGCAGCCACCAATAAAATAATGACATAAAGTGCGTTTCGAAAAACTTCTACAACAACTTCCGGTCCCATTGTTATGCACTCCTGTTACAAAAAACTATTGGCTAAAGTCCCCACGACCAACGCCCACCCGTCAACCAGAACAAACAACATAATTTTAAAAGGTAATGAGATAATCAAAGGAGACAGCATCATCATCCCCATTGCCATCAATATACTGGCGATTACCAGGTCAATAATGAGAAATGGAATAAATAATAGAAAGCCAATTTGAAAAGCCGTTTTTAATTCGCTGATAATAAAAGCAGGCACCAACACTTTGAATGGCGGCATTTCACCCTCTTCCAATTTTTCAGTGCCGGACAAATCCATAAACAAAACCAGGTCGCTCTCTCGAATTTGACCCAGCATAAATTGACTGAAAGGAAGCTGTGCTTGTTCAAGCGCCTGAGACGCGTTGATTGACTCGTTCAAATAGGGCTGTATAGATTGTTCGTTAACTTGCTCAATCACCGGCGACATAATAAACAAGGTAAGAAATAAACTTAAGCCGATTAAAATTTGATTGCTCGGTGTTTGCTGCATTCCTAATGCCTGACGCAAAATCGCAAACACGACGGTCACGCGGATAAAAGAAGTCATCATCATCACTATCGCAGGCAGAAAGGTCAGTAAGGTCATTAACCCTAAAACCTGCAGGGTAATGCTATATTCCTGGTTGCCTGATTGATTAGTTTCAACCGTTAATACAGGGACGCCGGCGTCAGCGAATAACTCCGGTGAAATGAATAAACCGAAAGCGATTAGCAATAGCTTCAACATTAGCTTGCCTCGCTAGCCGATTGATTTTTTGTCGTGTCGTTTTTTGCTGAGCCAACCAGCGTGTGAGGATGAAGCAGCTGCTTCATTAATTTATCAAATGAAATTTTCGCAGGCTTCTTTTCGATAGGCTGCTCTAACTGACAAATCTGGTTAATGTTATTAGGCGTCACTCCTAAAACATATTGTTCCCCTTGAATATCGACAATGACCAGCTTTTCCTTAGTGCCGAGATTTTGTGAGTCGATGACCCGAATATGATTGGAAACCATGTTAAAGCTGTTAAACTTTTTCAATAAAAAAGCGAGTATAAAAATCACTAGCAATATACCGCCCAGGCCCATTAGCATCGGTAATAAACTCTCAACGGGTGTCACGGCATTAGAAGTAGATTTATCAGCTGCCTGAACAGGCAAAGCAAAAGACAAGCAGATGATGAGCAGCACTTGTTGGTTTAGTATTTTTTTCATGGTGCTTTTCATAAACGACTCATTAACTATTTTAACTTTTGTATTCTTTCAGCCGGGCTCATTACATCAGTTAATCGTATCCCGTATTTTTCGTTAACCACGACAACTTCGCCGTGCGCAATCATCGTTCCATTAACCATCACATCCAAAGGTTCTCCAGCTAACCGATCCAGTTCAACCACAGAACCTTGGGTTAACTGTAACAGGCTTCGAATTGGAATCTGGGTTCGCCCCACTTCCATTGAAAGCGATACAGGAATATCAAGAATAACGTCGAGCTTATCGGTATCAACATCTTTAAGCCCCTCTCCTTCTTCTTTGAGCGATTCCATACTAGCCGCCTGAGCTTGCGCTTCTGCAGCAGCCTGCTCGTTCATTGCGTCGGCCCAATCGTCGGTATCGTCGTCACCAGCCATAATTATTCCTCTAGTAATGTTCGCATAATATGTTCGCGAGAAATTTCTTCTTCAATTTTTACTGCCATATGGCCATTTGATGTACCAAATCTTGCTCTGAAGCAAGGTGTATCCTGCGCGCTCAAAGTAACCAGTTCAGGCATATCGACGGGTATGATATCGCCCTCTTTAAAAGCCATCACATCGCGCAAGCTCACTTCGGTTTCAACCAGTTGGCTACTCAATTCGACTTCTGCAGTAAGAATTTCTTCACGCAGCGCATCGGTCCAACGATCGTCAACATCATCTCTGTCACTCTGGATACCGGCGTCGAGTTTGTCGCGTATCGGTTCTAACATCGAGTAAGGCATGGTAACGTGAAAATTTCCGCCGCCACCATCAAGTTCAATATTAAAACTACAAACGCAAACCACTTCTGAGGGGCTAACAATTGTCGCCAGCGCGGGGTTAACCTCCGAGTCCATATACTCAAACTCAACCTTCATCACCGGTGACCAGGCTTCGCGCAAATCAACAAATGCCTGCTGTAGCAATAATTGAATAATTCTTCTTTCGGTTGGTGTAAATTCTCGACCTTCGATTTTGGCGTGAAAACGTCCGTCACCGCCGAAAAAGTTGTCCACTAAAATAAAAACTAATTTTGCTTCCAGCGTAAATAATGCCGTTCCTCTGAGTGGCTTTATCTTGACCATATTTAAACTGGTCGGCACAAACAGACTATGAATATATTCACTAAACTTAATCATCTGAATGCCATTAACGGAAATTTCAGCGCTTCTTCTCATCATGTTAAAAAGGCTGATCCGCATGTGTCGTGCGAAGCGTTCGTTGACCATTTCCAACGATGGCATTCGACCACGAACAATTCGGTCCTGAGAAGAAAAGTCATAAGCGCGCGCTTCGGAAGGGTCTAACGACTCCTCCTCAACATCGATATCACCGTCGTCAACTCCGTGGAGTAACGCGTCAATTTCGTCCTGGCTTAATAGATCAGACATATCAATCCACGTTCAACTTTTTGTACATCATCATTTTGAAATCGCCGTTTTAATGCCATCATTTTAAATTTCAACTTTATTATCATTCATTCGATAGAAACAAGTATTCAAAATATCAATTAAAAAACTTCGACCAACACAAAAAATCACTGCATAACAAAACTAATAAAGAGAACCTTTTCAACTGTCGGCTCGCCGACCAGATCGGTTAAGGTTGCTTGCACGGTTTCCAAAGACTTCTGTTGCAAGGCAAGTCGACCTTCCGGCGTTTTTAATTCATCAGCTGATTGTTGACTCACTAACATTAAGACATCATTTTTTAGCTGAGGCATATGTTTTTTTACAGTCATTCTGGCGTCATCGCCACGAACCATAAAACTCATTTTAATTTGTACCGTTCGACTTTTTCTTTTGCCAGGAATATTGCTGGTGATAGCCTCCGGTACGCCAACATATTGTGCAGGTTCTTTATCTTCAACTTCGACTTCTTCAGCACTCGCATCTGACTTGCTGTCGTCTCCGCCAAGCATTAAAAAGGCTCCAACACCTGCGCCTATTAACAATACTGCCACCACCCCAATAATAATAAACTTCTTACTTCCGCCCGAACTTCCACCGGCACCGTCTTCAACATCTAGTTCAAGATCTTGGTCATCATTTGCCATTTTGACTCCAGTTTGTTTTATTAAACTCTATACACGGCACGCATGATTCTTAACACTGCAAAACACATACCAATCGTGAGATATGTTTAGACAAGCAGCTAACCTATTGATTATCAGAAGAATTAGCGTGATTCCGCACTTTGTATTTCAACCTTAGTATAGTCAAAATTATGGCGATGCTGGTGAGGGATTCAAAATAATTAGCCAAAAATCTGACCCTGTGGATTTTTCGGCCTAATCGATATGAAAATATTAGAAATTCAAATAGGGATCTGTGTCGCCATTAATTAATACCGCCAAGTTCAATGCTGATATTTGGCAACTCAAACACTCGTTTATGGTTAAAAATGGGACAAATTAAATGAGCGGATATCATCTCGAATTGAGTGTCACTCCAAGCTCAATACGAACCTTGAATTTTAGCAAATAGAATTCCAGCTAACCCGATAAGCAATCCAACCCAATATAAATAGTGCTGGAAAAAACGCCGGACTCGACAATTTGCTCGCAAGCTAAACGCCGCCCATTTATTCTCACCTTTCCAGTCCACATTAATATAGTCGGTAATCATTCGGCTCGCATGAACACCTGCAATAAAATACACGATGATCAATGCGACCATGCTCAATTGAAATATTTCAATTTCTTCGACATGTAAAGCAGTTGCAATTATGGCCAGGACCGGTGGCGTTGAAATATACAAGCCCAGATGAAATTTAATATAATCATAAAGCAGATCAGCGTGTTTTTCTTCGTTACTCATAAGTAGCTCCACTCTAAAAATTGACCTTTGCTAATGACATCGCTAACCAAGGTAGTCAATCGTTCTTAACGATGACAAACAACCCAATAGGATAAATAATATAAGACTAGCTTTTCAATTACATCAAGTCTGAACAACTACAAATTTTTCAATATTACCTGTTGAGCTAATTAAATTTGAGTTTACCAATCTGATTTTCCAGATCTGTCGCTAGCTCAGATATCAGATCAGTTGCTCTACGATTATCCTGGGCTAAAGCTGCCGCGTTCTGTGATCCTGTTGCAATCAAATTTATTCGTTCGGAAATATCATCGCTCACTTTGGTTTGTTCTTGCGCCGCGGTTGCGATTTGATGATTCATTTCGGTAATCGTTGTTAAAGCTTGTGCTATCTGCTGCAATGCATCCGATGCTTCACGCGCACCGGTTACAGTTTGAAAGCTGGATTTTTTGGCAGTTTCCATCGAGTTAATTGCATTTTGAGAGCCACTTTGTAATCTCTCGATCATTTGCTGAATTTCAGCGGTACTATCCTGAGTGCGTTTCGCTAAATTTCGAACTTCGTCTGCGACCACCGCAAAACCTCTGCCTTGATCGCCGGCTCTGGCAGCTTCTATGGCTGCATTGAGTGCCAATAAATTAGTTTGCTCTGCAATGCCACGAATAACATCTAACACTGAAACTATGCTGCCGACGTCCTGGCCCAAATCTCCGATAACCTGCGCAGCAGAATCAATCTGGGTTGCCAGCGCTTCAGTTGCCGCCGCGGATTCTGACATTATGGTTTGAACTTTTTGCCCGTCTTCATCAGCTTGTATAGTGGCTTCGGCAGCCCCTTGCGCACTATCTGAGACGGTATTTGCGGAAGAAGACATTTCAGTCATAGAAGTTGCGACCATATCAATTTCTTCGGACTGTGATTGAAATGTCTTTTCAATTTTTGTTGAGCGCTCTTCAGCAGAATGGACTTCATCGTGTAATTTTATGGTCGCGTTTGATAGAGAGTTCAGCACTTCTTTGAGTGCTCTTTGCATACGCAAAACCGATCCGTAAACGCTGTTTCGATCGAACTCACCGTCGGTCTGGTGGTCGAAATTACCAGACGCTACTTCGCGAGTTAACCTCAATAACTCTGTAGGTTCGGTGCCTAAATCCAGCAAAAGTTTTCTGACGGTATAAAAAACGCATAACGACAGAACAGCTGAGATCAGTAGGCACAGTATCAGTTGCCATTGGGCTGTTGACCAGAATCTCGCATTGACCTCATGAAAACCAATGCCGGTTCCCACTACCCAGCGCCACCTTTCACTGATCTGAACTATGGATAAAACTTCTTCGATTGAGCCATCACTTTTTTTCTTGGTCCAGGCATACTCGACAATACCCGATGGCTGGTTTTGAACGGCTGTTAAAATAATATTACCGACACTTTTACCATCGCCATCTTTAAAGTCATGAAAACTGGTATTGTGGAGTTGAGGATCAAGTGGAGCGGCAATGAAATTCATATTTTCATCTGCCACATAAACATATTCGCTTTTATGATATTTATTTTCTCTTAAAATTTGGGTAGCAAGTGCTTTGGCTTCTTGCTCACTCATTTTCCCCTGGGCTGCATAGTTTTCAATTTCGGTGATTGTTGAGTAGGTGCTGGTTAATAGTTGATATACTCTGGCTTTGTTGTCCTGACTGCTGGTGTAGCGTAGGGTAAACAAGCCGACGAGCATAATGGTGATAACGGCGACAAAGGTCAGTACGCTAATAACCCAAACTTTCGTTTTTAGCTTCATACAGTTTTCCCCTCTGTTTTGACTTTAATGGTTTAATTTTTTCTGGATATTTTTTCTCAAAGCAATTTTGCTGGTGTTTTCCGTTTGTATTCGCGATGCTTTGTCCCTTGAGTCTGGTTTTGCTCTTTGGGCGACTTATTTTATTTTGCGATATTGTTAGATAATCCTATATTAATGATAGCGTTGTCAAAAACTAATCAGTTCTAACGGGTATTGGCGTTAGAAGGTTCTGTTGTGGCGTTTTTTGTTGATCAATTGGTTATTGGGATTATTTTCTAAGTGCTGTTTCGCACCGCTTTGCTTACGTGCGACTTACTTTTGCCAACAGCTGCAAAAGTAAGCAAAAAAGCCGTTGACGTTTGCACTGGGCCATTTATTAGCAGAGTCTCTTGCTTTCACTTTACCCAAACACAGACTTCTTTCGTTCGCTTTTATATTTAAACACCTGTCAAAAAGAATCCTGATTGGCAATCAATTAATATGTACTAAGTTCGAGACTACCTAAGTACTTGCAAGGTAGTCGCATAGAAATGATTAGTAAGATAATCGTTAGGATGTCTCGAAATTAGTTCTCGCTACTACTTGCCCATACTTATGAGTTGATTAATTGGTGTGTAAATCTAATAGCAAGCGAAAGTGGTACGAGTTTGGATTTACTCACAACAAGCACAACTGTCAATCCATGCTCAGCGCGAGCGTCACGGGCTTTTTTGCCTTCTTTTTTAGCTCTTGAAAAAAGAAGGTCGCACGCAAGCAAAGCGGTGCGAAACCGCCCTAAAAAAACTAACTATAAACATCAACTAACTTATCCGTCACCAATCCAACCTCCTCAGTAACAGCTTCCTCAGCAACCGACTCCCCTTCACCATTCACACCCCCATCATTTCCCTCTTTATCGGTCTCAGCCATATCACTTTGATCACCAGTTCCATCTTGCTTCACTGAAGCTTCTCCCATATTAATTCCTTGCTGCTGCAGCATTTCTTTTAATTTAGGCAGATTTTCTTCCAGCGCCTCCCTTGTAGACGCGTTCGAAACCTGAAACATGATATTAGTTTCGCCGTTGTGCTGTTGCACTTTGACACTCAATGGCCCCATTTCAGGCGGGTCCATCATAATTTCCGCACTTGAAAGGGCTTGTTTAAACATCCATTGAATTCTCATCGCCAGATTAGGTGAAAAATCTTTTTTAAGATTTAATCCCTGATTAAACTCAGATCCGGCCTGCAGTTTTTGGGTGACAGGTAGCTCGGCTGCTTTTAATTCCGCAGCTGGTTGTGATATTGGCGATAATTCCTGCATCAATGCAGGAGACTCAACTTTGGCACTATGCGATACACTCGCCGGGTTGAAAATATGGTTCTCAGTTCTGGCTGCTCTGAGTAATTTGTTAGCGAGCATTTGTTCGCTGTTTTGTTTGTCGGCAAAGAGTGAATTAATTCGATTTTCGTTTTTTAAAAACGCCAGTTCTTCCAGGTTATTGTCTAATTTAAATGTGTCAGCCTTATGTAAGCTAGAATTTGAAAGCTCATTTTTAAAATCAACGACTTTCACATCGCTATTTTTTACTTCTCCAGGTTTGCCCTCACCAGCTTTTATCAACGCTTGCGCCAGCCCCTCTTTTTGATTTTCTTGTTTGAGTGAAGCAGTAAAAGGAGATACAGAATGTTTGTTTTTTTCCGTTTTATCACTGCCAAAAACTTGCGTTAATTCTGCTTGAGCCACACTCTCTTCTTTTGAAAGTTTCGCACCATTAGTCAGACCAGCTTTAATGCTATCGATATTTGAATGCCTCATCTTCAACTCTTCATTAGCATTCAAATTAGTACCTTGTCTAATCAGTTTATCGTCACCATGCAGTGCCTGTTTAACGCCGTTAGCAGATATCATCTGGTCAGATAACGTCGCCTTTTCGGTTTTACTCTGCAAACCATCTAAAAGCGAATTTCCATTTGCGATAATATTTTTACCGTCGATATTTTTTTCTGTGGCGTTTTTTCCTGTGCTATCTGCCCCTGTTTCTTCCAGTAAGCCTTTTCCAAGAAGACTTGGGTCAACACCAACCTGCCCATGCTTAATTTTGGATGCACCGCCTGTCAGCGAAACTCCGTTAGTAAATCCCTCGCCATCTCCGGGCGGAAATACCTTGCCCTGCAAAGCGGAAATATTCGCCGCTTCGCCGCCTTCAGCAATAGAATGTAAACTCCCGCGGCCAAGCAAAGAAAGACTCTCAGCAGGTAAAATAGAAGAACTCAATATTTCTGCGAATTCTAACTCTGTATTTTCTGCCAGTTTGTTATTGATATCTAAGGAAAAAATTCCGCCTAAACTATTATTTTGGCCTTTCTCTGACCCATTAGACAGAAGTGACAGATTGAGAATACTGGTTGATGTAAATGAATTCATTGGCATTCACTCAAGTTAATAACGAGGTTCTGTTAGCTTTAATCAATAAAGCAATCTTGATGCCAAACATTCGCCGATTCTTAAACAAGCCGTTATCGGTGCCACTACCCAGGGAAAAATTGGTGGGATTAACAAGCGCAATAAATTGGGAAGTTTTCGTTGGTGCGAACTAACTCAAGTCGATCAGTGTGAATCCAGTTTTTCGCATTCAGAGATTATGATGATAATAATTGACCAATTTCAATTTTAAAAACCTCAAATGCCTGAGTGATATCCTCAACCTGAATTGACAGGTTTTCCAATTGATTATTACGGGCATTCGTTTCTAGTAATTCACAAAGTTGAGCAAGGTTTTTAGCACCGACATTTTTGCTACTTCCTTTCAGGCTGTGCGCAGTTCTGCGAATAATATCACTATCGTCTGTCACTTCCGAATGACTCCGCTCGGCAATCTCAGAAAGTTCCTGAATTTTGATCACACTATCACTAAAGTATGTTTCCAACAACATACCAATGTCATCGCCCATAATGAGCTTAAGCTCGTCAATTATCTGAAGGTCAAGAGCAGCGGACAATGGTTTCTCCTAATCAGGATTCGTCTTCCGGATCTTTTGCATGCCACCGATAAACCGCTCTGATACGTCGCCCATCATCAAAATGTTCTATCGATTCACACAAATTCATCAACAGTGGCAAACCTCTGCCGCTATAGTGTTTACTGCCACTTTTAATCACTTTCTTAAAATCAAACCCTTTACCACTATCAACAAACTCAAATATTATCTCACCACCGTCTTTTAATGGCCGATGATCAACTTCCACTTTGACAAAGCCTTCTCTTAGCGAGACCAGCCCTTCGGTTCTCATTTGATAATATTTAGCAAAGCCTTCACTGCCGCTTTTTATTTCAGAATCTAACCCTAACACGCCATGCTCAAGTGCGTTGTTGTAGAGTTCAGATAAAACGGTAAATATACGTGAACGGTGCGGTGTTAACTCTCTACATTCCAATAAAGTTTGTAGCAAAAGTGGAATAGGGTCGAATTTACCGAGCGACTTTCCGCGTAAACATAAACTAAAATTGGAGTCGAGTGTTCCAGTTTGCGCGTGAACTTCATCATCGTCTGCAGCTGTCTGTTGCTCCAGGTGATGATGTGGGAAAGCCACTTCAATCAGGCTTAAATCATCGCCCTGTTCAGCATCGTGGGTAAACTCGACGATTTGGTCAATAAGTGCACTACATAAGTTATCAATTTTCAAATTATTTTGAATAAAATGCAGCATCCTTTCTTCGCCGTACATTTCGCCTTGTTCATTAGTCGACTCAATGATTCCATCGGTGACAGCTAACAACTTGTGTTTTTTTGAAAAACTGAAAACTTGAGGATTGACTTTGAACCGTTGCGGTGACTGAACGCCTAAAGGTAAATGATTGGAATGGACTTGTTCTACATCGCCAGACTCAAGGTCGATTATGTAAGCTTGCGGCGCACCAGCATTCCAGATAGTAATACGCTCATCCAGTGCATCGATGTCAGCAACAACTACACAACAAAAAACACCACGTGGCAAAACCGAATGCAAGCGAGTGTTCATTTCCGTCATCACATCGGGAATAACAAAGCCTTTTTTTGTCATTCCATAAAAAATTTCTGAAGTCGGCATGGCACCAATCGCAGCCGGCAAACCATGACCGGTAAAATCAGCCAACATTAATCGCATTCCACCCATCGGCGTTTCAGCAGCTAACATCAAATCACCATTAAATATTGACATCGGCGATAAATGGTAATTGATGTTACCGGCAGCCAGACATCCTCGGTGAGCGATGTTATTAAAGATTTTTTTTGCGGCTTCCTGTTCCTGAATTAAATGATCATTGTGAAATTGAATTTCTGACTTTTGTTGTTCAATAGTTTCATAAAGATTGGCAATTCTTGAAAAAGCGTCAACTTTGGCTTTGATAATAATTCGATTAATTGGTTTGGAAACAAAGTCATCACCACCGCAATCAATACACTTGGCTAAATCGTAAGCATCAGTTAAGGAAGTTAGAAATATAATAGGAACCCAACGAGACTGTTCTCCGCGAGTAATTGCAGACGCCACTTCATAGCCATCGATGTCGGGCATCAATATATCAAGAAATACCAGGGAGGGAGAGTGCCGGAAAAAAAAGTCGATTGCCTGGTTACCGGTCTCAGCTTGAACAACTTCATGTCCTTCTTGTTCAAGCACCTTCGACAGGATCAGCCGCTCAACGCTATTATCATCAGCAATTAAGATTTTCAATTGTTCAAATTCAAAACATGACTATATTTTAAAGAGCTGTTCAAAATTGGAAATAGTCAAAATTTTTCTAATATCTTCGTTACAATTTTTAAGTGTGATATTGGCGGTATCTCCCCCGGCATGATCTCTCAACAGGAGCAACATCCCTAGTGCAGAACTATCCAGATAGGTAGTATCTACCATATCAACAATGATCTCAGACGGCGTAGGAGTGAGCTTCTCGTAGGAATCTCTGAACGCTTGATGGGCACTAAAATCAAACCGGCCATTTATCGTAATAGTAAGCACTTTTCCATCGGCAGAAAGATTGGAACCTACTGACATTATCTAACCCCTTTTCATTTTTTACGTTAATAAACCTTTGTTATCGAAGGTTTTTCAGAAAATTCACACTGCTTTAAGCATAGAGCAATCTGAGGTTTTTGACTAATTTTTTTTTCAAACCTGTGAACCACAACAATTACAACCTCGAAATGAGATAGCCGCCAATCTTACCAAGCGCTAAAATCTTGTCGGCGGCGCCTAATTTTACAGCAGCGCCAGGCATTCCCCAAACCACGCTGGTTTCCTCATTTTGCGCAATTGTGGTCGCTCCACATTGTTTTAAATTGAGTAATCCCTGGGCACCATCTTGCCCCATTCCCGTTAACAGTGTCGCGATACAACGCGACCCAACCGCTTCTGCGACGGAGTCGAATAATACATCAACGGAAGGCTTATGCCTATTAACTGGATCGGCATCACTTAAGTCAGCCCAAAGTGTTCTATTATTCCCGCGCCCTTTAACTTTAATCGTCATGTGCATATGTCCAGGTGCAAGATAAGCGTGACCATAACTGAGCTTCTGTGGACTTCTTACTTCTTGCACAACCATCTTCGATTCATTATGGAGTCTTTTGGCGTAGGAAGTAGAAAATACATCAGGGATATGTTGAGCCATCACAATCGGCGGTAAATTATCCGGCAGCCGTGTGACAATGGAATGAATGGCTTCGGTTCCACCTGTCGACGCGCCGATTGCAATCAAATCGATTAAATGACGATCTTGTTTTACCTCTAAATTAGTCTGCGGTTTTTCTGGACTTTTCTCGAGCACTCCTGCATTGCAATGGGCAGCAGCTTTTACTTTTTCAATCAAATCGTCGGCGAGTTCCTGCAACTTTTCTTTTACTTCCGAACTCGGTTTCGCAACAAAATCAAAAGCCCCCGATGTCAGCGCCTGCATAGTGACTTCCGCTCCGGCATGAGTGAGCGTTGAAACCATAATGACCGGCATAGGGCGTAGCCGCATAATATTTTTTAAGAAAGTAATGCCGTCCATTTTAGGCATTTCAACATCTAACGTGAGTACATCTGGATTATATTTTTTAATTTTCTCGCGAGCATCAAAGGGATCTTCCGCAGTGCCGACCACTTTAATTTCACTATCATTTTCCAGGATCTGAGTGAGTAGCACCCGAATGAAAGCAGAATCATCGACCACAAGCACTTTGATTTGTCGTTTTTTCATCATGTCTGGTTTTCTGCCTTTACTGAGCAGTATATTTTCAATCTGTTGCTAACCGTTCAACTAATCGAATAATTCAATTAATCGAACAACTCAACATCTCCCGCCACTTCCTGTTTAGAAATTCGACTAAAGTAATTTTCATCTCGATCTTCAATAGTCGAATTATGTTTGCTGTAAAGTTTTTTAATAAGCACCTTTCCTGTTTTTGGAAAATAAACGACCTTTCTAGGGTACATGCCGCCAACATCTTCCGCCACTAAATTAAGCTTTTCCACTTCAATATATTCCTTCGCGAATGCGATATTTCGCTTTCCGACATCCATCATTCCACGCATCACCTTACCACCGCCAAATATCTTTATTTCTAGTTTTTCGCGGCGTCCACCATTACGTAAAATATCGTTAATCATTTGCTCCATTGCAAAGTTACCATAACGCGCGGCGCTACTGAGCCCTTCAAAGTCGGTGTTATCCCCCTGTACAGGCAGCATAAAGTGATTCATTCCGCCAAGACCCGATCCAGGATCTCGAATGCAAGCAGAGATACATGAACCTAGTACTGTTGTGATTGCCTCGTTGTGCATGGTTACATAAAACTCACCAGGCAATATTTTAGCGGTTGGTAGCCCGGTATTTTTATCCCAATAGCGATTGATGTGATTGAATTCCTGCCAGCAGGAAGGAAGATTTTCTCTACTAAAGCCAACTGCCATCTTCAACTCGCCTTTCTGAAGGTTGTTTTTCCCAGTGGTGTAAACAATCGTTTATTTGCGCTTAAATTTTCAGAATGGCCCAACATCAAAATACCATTATCTGAAAGTAGACCAGCAAAGCGATTGACTAGATTTTGCTGTGTTTCCTTATCAAAATAAATCAATACGTTTCTGCAGATAATCAGATCGAGTGGTCCCTTCATCGGCCACTCTTCCATCAAGTTGAGTTGTTTGAAAAAAATATACTCTCTCAATCTCGGACTAATTTTCCACTCTTCCGCTTTGCAATCGTCAGTTTGCCTAAACCACTTTTCATATTTTTGTTCAATATTTTTTATTTTCTCTGACTGATAAATACCGCGACGACAACTTTCTAAAACATTGGTATCTAAATCTGTCGCGAGAATTTTAAAGTCTATCCCTAGCGGTTTATTTGCTTGGCCTTGCCACACCATGGATAAAGAATAAGGCTCTTCACCGGTTGAGCAACCCGCAGACCAGAAACGAATACGCTTTTGGTTCTTTTGAAATAGTTCAGGAAAATAGATTTTCTGTAAAAATTCAAAATGATGGTTTTCCCGAAAAAAGTGAGTCAGGTTTGTGGTCAGAGAATTAATAAAATTAACCTTTTCTTCCTCGTCTTCTATAACCCTGTCGAGGTAAAGATCAAAATCTCTTAAACCGAGTTTTCTCAACCTGCGAGCTAACCTTGAATAAACCATATCGGTTTTTCGACTCGATAACTTTATTCCAGACAGCTCGTCGATTAATTCAACCACGCGATCAAAGTTTTCGTGAGTAAAATTAAATTCACGATTAAAAATTGGTTCTTTTTTGTTGAGCATTTTTTATCGCGTCTTTCCATTGTTCATGCTGTTTATTTCAAGCAACGGTTTATTTCAATTGTTCTTTTTGCACTTCTCCTAAAGTATCTGCTTGCCGGTTAAAACTCTTCCCACTCTTCATCGGAAGATACTTGTGGTGAACGTCGCTTAACAGGCGCACTTTCTGCATTTGAAGAAGCCCGCTTTACTGGAGAAATAATTTCACCGCTACGCTTACCACTCTCATCCCCGGTTTTGAAAAAGCTCATTAGTTCCATCAGGTTGCCCGCTTGCTCATTAAGCGACTCAGCAGATGCGGCAGCTTGCTCAACTAACGCGGAATTTTGCTGAGTCATATTATCCATTTGACTGATTGCCTGATTAACCTGCTCGATTCCTGAGGCCTGTTCTTCACTTGCACCGGAAATCTCTTTCACCAACTGACTGACGTTGCGAACTGAATCAACGATATCATTCAGTTTCTGTCCAGAATCATTGACTAGTTGGCTGCCTTGATCAACCTTGCTGACGCTATTGCTGATGAGTGATTTAATGTCCTTTGCAGCGCTGGCACTTCTTTGCGCTAAGTTACGAACCTCAGCCGCAACTACCGCAAATCCACGTCCTTGATCGCCGGCCCTCGCTGCCTCAACTGCGGCGTTGAGTGCTAGTAAATTTGTTTGGAAAGCGATTTCATCAATGACGCTGATAATGTCTGAAATTTCTCTCGACGCGTCGTTAATTTCCTTCATTGCTTTAATTGCTTCGGTAACAACTTGACCGCCGCTTTCTGCTAGTTGCATGGTGTCAGAAGACAACTTGTTGGCTTTACCTGCAGACTCAGCGTTTTCTTTTACTGTACCGGTTAGCTCTTCCATACTAGAAGCCGTTTCTTCCAGACTTGATGCTTGTTCCTCAGTGCGCTGGCTCAAATCGGTGTTGCCTTGAGAAATTTCTTTCGAGGAGCTGGAAACATGACTGGAGGCTTCCATAATTTCTCCAACCATGTTGCGCAAGTTATCAATGCTAGTGTTAATTGAACTTTGCAAATCTTTGAACATGCCGTGGTAATTCCCTTCCATGCTTTGTTGCAAATTACCAGCCGCTAATTGCTCCAAAGATTTTTGGCAATTATCAATCGGCTCTACCACGGTATCCAACATTGAATTGACACCGAGTGATAAGTTCTTCATAAATCCTTCAAAGGACTCTGCATCTAATCTTTCGGTTAACTCACCGCGAGACGCCTTGGCAATTAGCTCCTCTACCTGTTCTTGTGCATTTACTTGTTCGGTGGTATCAATCCATTCAACTGCTGTTCCCAGGTAGTTATCCGATTTATCTTTTAATGCCACTGCAATTAGTTTAAACGATAAAGGCCCCACTTTTATATCACTGCTGTAAGGTAAGTTTTCTGGTCTAAGCAACCTTCTTTGATGGGCTGGATTTTTGTGGAACACGTCAAAGTTTGTTCCAATTAATGTGTCAATATCAAACTGCGGTAATACGGCTTGAATCTCTTTTTCGCGGCGAGACAGCATATTTTTTATTGATGGGTTTAGATAATTAATGTTACCGTCCGGATCGGCCATCATTAAGTTTGTTGACATTCCTTCAACGGCGGAAATTAGCCGACCAACCTCAACCTCCGCGGCAATTTGTTCTGTCACATCAGCCCACTCCAAACTGGAACCCACATAATTTCCCTGTGAATCCATAATGGCCGCAACATTTAAGCTAATCGTATTATCGCCCAGTTTAATATTTGTTTGATAAGGTAAGTTGGCAGGATCGCCTAATAACTTTCGTTGATGAGCGGGGTCTTTGTGGAAATCATCAATACACTTCCCAATCATGTAATCTTCGGTTGCTTTAAAGTCTGGCCAGATGGATTGCAACGTGCTTTCCAACTCGCCTAACAGACTCATTGTCGCCGGGTTAGTATAAGTTACTAACAGATCTCTATCGACCATCATGGTAGCAGTCTGCGATCCTTCCATTGCCCCCATTAGCCTGGCGACGTCATTATCCGACGCTACTTTAGCCGTGACATCTGCCCACTCAAGGCTCGCGCCGACATGCTGTCCCTCTACATTAATAATCGCACAAACATTCAATTCTATGGTATTTTCGCCAATACTAATGTTTGTCTTAAAAGGTAAGTTGGCAGGGTCGCTCAATATTTTTCTCTGGTGCGCAGGGTTTTTATGAAAATCATCGATACACTTACCTAACATATATTCTTCAGTAGGTTGAAACCCCGGCCAGATAGAAACCATTGCCGACTCTAAGCTTTTCAGTAGTTCATAGGTCGCGTCGTTGCAAAAAGTGATCTTAAGATCTCTATCCACCATCATCACAGCGGTTTGTGAACCGAGCACAGCACCTTTCATCCGTGAGGCTTCATGAAAGATTCGAGTTTGCTCCGTGATATCTGTGGCATATTTAACCACTTTGTAAGGTTTACCATTTAAATCAAAAATGGGGTTATAAGACGCCTGGATCCAAATCTCATTACCACCTTTTCCAATGCGTTTATACTCTCCCGCTTCAAATTCACCGCGATTAAGTTTTTCCCAGAACTCTTTGTACTCTGCACTTTCTTTAACACCCGGAGGGGCAAACATACTATGGTGCTTTCCTTGGATTTCTTCCAGACTATATCCCATTGCGCCCAGGAATATATCATTCGCAATAATTATCGTGCCATCCATATTAAATTCAATGACCGCTTGCGATTTACTGATTGCTTCGATTTGCCCCGAGTAGTCCGCATTAGTTAACTTTTGTTCAGTGACATCAGAGGCATATTTGACTACCTTATAAGGCTTACCATTTAAGTCGAAAATTGGATTATAGGAAGCCTGTATCCAGACTTCTTTTCCACCTTTTCCAACGCGTTTATATTCTCCCGCTTCAAACTCGCCTCTGTTAAGTTTCTCCCAGAACTCTTTGTACTCTGCACTTTCTTTAACACCCGGAGGGGCAAACATACTATGGTGCTTTCCTTGGATTTCTTCCAGACTATATCCCATTGCGCCCAGGAATATATCATTCGCAATAATTATCGTGCCATCCATATTAAATTCAATGACCGCTTGCGATTTACTGATCGCTTCGATTTGTCCTGAAGAGTCTGCATTCGCAAGCTTTTGTGCAGTCACATCTGATGCATATTTGACTACCTTATAAGGCTTACCATTTAAATCAAAAATCGGATTATAGGAAGCCTGTATCCAGACTTCTTTTCCACCTTTTCCAACACGTTTATATTCTCCCGCTTCGAATTCACCGCGATTAAGTTTCTCCCAAAACTCTTTGTATTCCGAACTTTCTTTAACGCCCGGTGGGGCAAACATACTGTGGTGCTTGCCCTGGATTTCTTCCAGGCTATACCCCATTGCTCCCAGGAATATATCGTTCGCCTTTATAATCGTACCGTCCATATTAAATTCAATCACTGCCTGTGATTTACTGATCGCTTCAATTTGTCCTGATGAGTCAGCATTCGCAAGCTTTTGTGCACTCACATCTGATGCATATTTGACTACTTTATAAGGCTTACCATTTAAATCAAAAATCGGATTATAGGAAGCCTGTATCCATACTTCTTTCCCACCTTTTCCAATCCGCTTATATTCTCCCGTTTCAAACTCGCCCTGATTTAGCTTTTCCCAAAACGCCTTATAATCGGCGCTTTCTTTTACACCGGGAGCAGCAAACATACTATGATGTTTCCCCTGAATTTCATTCAGGCTGTATCCCATTGCATTCAAAAATATATCATTGGCTGTAATGATGGTGCCGTCCATATTAAACTCAATCACAGCCTGAGACTTGCCAATCGCAGCGATCTGTCCGGCGAAATCATTGTTTAGCGCTTCTCTTTCTTTCTCAACAGTAACATCGGCCCAGGCAATTGTTGCACCCAATAATTCACCTTCGCCATCAAGGCACGCTGAAATATCGAGTCTTATGCTGAGCTCTCCGATCGATAAACTAATCGCATTTGGCAAATTGTTTTTATCAGTAATTTTACTAGAGAATTGTTCGAGTTCAGGATGAAGCTTCTGAATTTTCTTTCCAACCAAAAAATCTCTATCGCCGCTAAAATCCGGCCAGTTATTACTGAACTCGTGCTTTAACTTATTTAAGAGCCTTTCTAACGCGACGTTAACAAAACTAATTTCTAAGTCAGTGTTAACTGTCATTATTGCAGTATTCAAATTTTCTAACGCTGCAAGATACTGTTCATCTTGATTACTGTTCATATTTGTACCCTTGCTAGATTTCAATCTTTGACTTTTCGACTCATGACTTTTTTTGTTTTTATTTTTCGAACCTTTGGCCTTTGACCCATTCATAATTTCTCTCCGCGAGTTTCTCAACACCTACAACGCTACCCACCTAATTCTTCTAAATTAATCAACTTATTCAGTTCTAATAAAACAATCATCGCCTCATCAACTTTCGCAATGCCTTTGATATATCGCGTGTCAACTTTGCTCCCCATTCTCGGCGCTTGGCGCAAGTTTTCGACGGTGACATCGTAAACATCTGAAACCGCATCTACGACGATTCCAACAGTCACATCCTGCTCTATGTCCTCAAGTGTGGTTTTCAAAATGATAACCACTGTCGTTTTATTGTAAGTAACTTCTGGATACTCGAACCTCACTCTTAAATCCACTATCGGCACGATGGTTCCACGCCAATCGATAACACCTTTGATATAATCAGGTGTATTAGGAATCGGCCTTGGTTCTAACCAGCCATGAATTTCTTGTACGGCCAAAATATCAACCCCGTATTCATCTTGCGCCATTAAGAATGTGAGGTATTGCTGCATGCTTTTTTCGTTTTTATGATTGTTATTATCAGCTTGTTTTGATTCTGCGATCTCAGCCATTACTTACCTGCCCTCCCGCATAGGGATGATCTATCAGATCAAGACTTAATAAATTTTCCAGGTTTAAGAGCGTGACAGCATGACCATCAATAGTCATGACACCCGCAGTAAATCGACCATCAATTTCACTACCATAATCAGGCACATCGAAAATTTTTGACTCTTCCATATTAAACACATCAGACACAGCATCAACGACACATCCCATTAAACAGTTTTTATCGCTATATTGGCTCTTTAAAATAATGATTACTGTGGTCGCATTATATTCAAAGTTTTTAAATCGAAATCTTCTTCGCAAATCCATCACCGGTACAATGGTTCCTCTAAGGTTTAAAACACCTTTGATGTATTCAGGAGAGTTAGGTAAAAATGTCGGTTGTTCCCACGCTCGAATTTCCTGGACTCTAAGAATATTCACAGAGAACTCCTCATTACCCACAATAAAACTCAAAAACTGAGAGCCTGTTTCATCGCTGATCATCTCACTATCAGTGAGTTGTGCTTCCTGATTTTGGATAACCTGCATTATTTCCGATGGCATACGTTTACCTTTAAGTTCTAACTATCAGTATTCTCTAACTATCAGTATTCTCTAACTTAAAATATCCTTTTACGCGTACTCAAATTAAACACTCGCTATCAACAAGTTTCCCGATGATTGTTTAAGCCACTCTCTCACGCTTGCGACTTGCACGTTCTGATGCGCGTTTTGCTAATCCTACGATATCGAGGATCAACGACACTCTTCCATCTCCTAAGATTGTTGCTCCAGAGACGCCCTGAATC
The DNA here is from genome assembly GCF_007004725.1 of Aliikangiella coralliicola. Classification (GTDB taxonomy): domain Bacteria; phylum Pseudomonadota; class Gammaproteobacteria; order Enterobacterales; family Kangiellaceae; genus Aliikangiella; species Aliikangiella coralliicola. The sequence continues at coordinate 519,468 of NZ_ML660166.1, forward strand.
GATTTGTAATGACTTTCTAAACTTTTAATCACCACTTGTTGCTGTCCCAGTAATTCATCAATTCGCAGTGCGATGCGTCGGTTTTCTCCTTCAACAATGGCCAACAAACCATCACTCACATTAGTGAGTTCATGTTTAATTTCAAACTCGTCTTTTAAATCAATAATTGGTACATATTCATCATGAAGTTTATAAACTTTCATATCACCGGCGATGGTAGATATTTCCGCCATGGTCAAAGGAACAGATTCTATAATTGAAACCAGCGGGAGTACGAATACTTCGTTTGCAACTTTAATCAGTTGGCCATCCAGAATGGCAAGGGTCAGTGGCAATCGAATGGTAAAAGTTGTTCCCTGTCCTAACTCGGAGTGAATTTCTACACTGCCTCCCAGGTTATTAATGTTTCTCTTAACCACGTCCATGCCAACACCGCGACCAGAAACATCACTAACAATCTCTGCCGTTGAAAACCCGGGCTCCATAATTAACGATAAGATATGATCGCGAGGAATATCAGTGCCCGGTTGAATAAGTCCTTTGTCGACCGCCTTTTCGTAGATGATATCCGGGTCAATCCCGCCGCCATCATCGACGACTTCAATAACGATATTGCCGCCTTGATGGAAAGCGTTAAGTATTAATGTCCCCTCTTCGTCTTTTCCTTGTTCAACTCTTTTTTCAACAGACTCAATACCGTGATCAAGTGCATTTCTGACAAGATGAGTCAGCGGGTCTCCGATTTGTTCCATTACTGTTTTATCGAGTTCAGTAGACTCTCCTTTTATTTCCAGGTTAACTTTTTTACCAAGCTGACTCGATAAATCGCGAACCATTCTGGGTAGACGATTAAAAACAAAACCTATCGGCAACATACGAATTCGCATGACGCTTTCTTGTAACTCTCGTGTGTTCTGCTCTAACTCGCTCAACCCGGAGATAAGTTGATTAAGTTTAGACATATCAAAGTTTTCACCGAGCTCACCGAGCATCGATTGAGTGATGACTAACTCGCCCACCAAATCAATCAAGGTGTCAACCTTATCAATTCCCACTCGAATAGAAGCAGAAGCAGCCGTCTTCTTCTCCGTTTTCGGTGGAACGTCTTTTTTAACCGAAACAAGCTTTTGCTGAGGTTGAGAAGATGCTGGCTTATCTTGCTCTGCAGGTTGGCTTTTTACTGGTTTGTCGGCTTTTTTCGTTTTTTCAACTACGGCTTCAGAATCAGTATCGAATGCTTCAGCCGTGAGCTCCTCTTGTGTATTTTGCTCAGCTTGAGTTTCAGTTTTTTCCTGGCGAGCAATTTCTAATACACAATCATCTTCGACCCACTCAAAGACTTCTTTAATGGCTTCAATTTCTATTTCGGAGTCAAGAGACAAGTCCCATGACATATAACATTCTTCAGCCTTCAACTCGTCAAAATCAGGAACTTTTTCTAAATTAGCTTTAACATCCAGCGCACCAAATGCTTTTAACTCTCGAAACATTCTTAAGGGTTCGTTACCGGTTTCCAGAATGTAGCTTTCAGGCACAAACTTGATTGTCCAGGGCGATTGGTCTTGCGGCTCGGACAAGGACAAGTTCACTTCCTGCTCAACAGCATCGTCTTTTTCTTGCGGCGCTTCACCGCTTAACAACTCGTTAAAGTAATTGATTAATTCAATATGTGAATCTCCCATGTCCTCTTCTTTTTGTGTTCTGGTTAGCATGCCCCTTAAGCAATCAACCGATTTTAAGAGTAAGTCAACAACCTCCCGAGTAACTGGACGGCTGCCTTCTCGCATTTCATCGAGCAAGGTTTCCAGTACATGGGTAAAGTCTGCAATTTCTTTAAAACTAAAAGTTGCGCTTCCACCTTTGATGGAATGTGCTGCGCGAAATATGGTATTAATATTTTCAAGATCAGAGCCAGCTTCCAGATGAAGGAGTTCTTGCTCCATAGTATCTAATCCTTCGAAACTTTCTTCGAAGAAAACCTGGTGAAACTGACTTAAATCTATTTCCATCTGTGTACCTTTTTCTACCGGAAGGTAAAAGACCTTCAAGCGATGTTTAGATAACGAGAGTTAAAGTTTATTCGACGATATTATTGTTATTTATTAGTGCTACTTTCATAAGACAATGATCGAAAAGTTCACTATCCAACAACCTTGTTAACCGTTGCTAACAACTGGTCGGGATTAAAAGGTTTAACGATCCAACCGGTAGCCCCGGCAGCTCGGCCCGCTTGCTTTTTTTCGGAGGACGACTCAGTGGTGAGCATCAAAATCGGCGTAAACCGATAATTTCCCAACGCCCGCAATTCTTTGACTAGCGTTAAACCATCCATATTAGGCATGTTGACATCGGATATAACCACGTCAAATGCTTGCGACTGAGCCACTTTTAAAGCTTCGACCCCGTCGGATGCTTCCGACACATCAAACCCTGCGCTTTTTAGCGTAAAGCTCACCATTTGGCGCATTGATGCTGAGTCATCAACAGCAAGTATTTTTGTCATGATTTTATTTCTCCGCTTCTATAGGACCTGTCGCCATCTGAAAATTGATTACTATCAGAACAACAGGCTCTAAACTAAATAGAGCTGCTTGCTCAACCCTAAAATTTCACTTGATTGTTTAAGAGTATCGGAAGGCTTTTGCCAAGAGACTGTATGCCCCCGTTGTTCGACTTTTTTTATAAATGCATAAATGAGTTGCAAACCTGCGCTGTCGGCTCTTTCAATTTTGTCTGAAACCAGAACGACAGGAAGATCTTTAGCCAATGCCGTTTCAAGCCGAGTTTTTAAACTGGACGCATTCATAATGTCGAGTGCAGCCCCTAAACTAACGGAGGTTTTCTTTGCCACTAACTAGCCCTCAAATTGAGATATCAATTCCTTTTCTGGTACTGACGTTTTAACTCTATAACTAGGTATAGCAGAATTTTATAAAGTTACCCTGAAAAGTGACCAAATTTCGCAATTTTCGATTGAGTTTCAGTGAAAAAGCAAAAAACGCTAACAGATTGGTTTTCATCACTTTAATAGTAACTTCAAGCAAAAGTTGTGCAATTTTGCACTCGCCAACTGGCGAAGGTTTGTTCTATCAAACGCCAGATTATTAAATACAGTAAGAAATAATACGGAACTAGATATGTTGTATTTCAGTAAAACTACGTAGAAGTAAATTAACCTAAACCGTTGGAATTTTGACGCCTGATAAACGCTTGTGTTGACATTTCGTCAATTTGAGCTGATTCTTTTTTTTCTTTCTGTTTGACTTCTTTATCTTTTATTTTCGTCATCACCTGAGAAATCGCTTTGGTCCGGCTATGTTTGCTCTTCCATTGGTCCTGATTGATATCAACTTGTTCAGTCGATTTTTGAATAACATCTTTTTGCTGGGTAATCGCGAGATTAAGTTTATTGAGAAACTGATGATAGTGTTGCAAGGCTGCGCCGGAAACACCCGCTTTCACCTTTTCTTCCATTTCTGTTAAATATTCTATTCGGTATTGTTCTAATTGATTCAGCTTCTGTAATTCTTGTTTGTGATTATCTAATGATTCTCCTAATGCTTTAGCTGCCGCTTTTTCATTGTTTTGAGCCAGTTTTTTAATTGGCTTTAACCGTTTCGACCGAACCATCTCTACTCCTGAACTTCATCACAATGATAAAAATGAAAGTTGTCGACTACTAGATTTTCTTTCGCTATTTACTAGTTAATCCAGGCGGCGACAAGCGACATCTATTAGTATAGTTTGAATTACACTACTCTGCTTTTATTTAGCCAACGATTTGTTGTGTTTTTCGGTTGATAATCTTTCCCTTAGTATCTGATTCTGCTAAAAAATTTGCCATACCAAAGATACTTCCTACAGCCCAATCCTGATTTCTAAAATTATTAGTGAACTCTGTGACAATACTTTTTAATAATAAAACCAGAGAACCAGCACCGATATTTTTAAATTTCAAGCGGTCGATTTTATTGCAACATCATCTGCTGCAATTCTTCAACGCTGGCTTGAATGTGCACTTCTTCATTAATCTTTTGGCATAAAAATGCGCGTATTTCCGGCATCATTTCGATCGCTTCATCAATGAGTGGATCGCTTCCCTTTTGATAAGCACCAACAGAAATCAGATCTTTGTTTTGCTGATAGGTCGAGTACAAAAATTTCAACTGACTAATGGCATCTCGATGCTCTTGCGTAGTGATCTGGTTGATGACGCGACTGACAGAACCTTCGATATCAATCGCTGGGTAATGACCGGAGTCAGCCAGCTCGCGAGATAGCACCACATGGCCGTCAAGAATTGCACGAGACGCATCAACAATGGGATCTTGCTGATCATCCCCCTCGGCCAACACGGTATAAAATCCGGTAATTGAACCTTTTCCTTCATCACCATTGCCAGCTCTTTCTACCAACTGCGGTAGCATGGCAAAAACCGAAGGTGGGTAACCTTTGGTTGCAGGCGGCTCGCCAATGGCCAAAGCAACTTCACGTTGCGCCTGACAAAAACGTGTTAACGAATCCATTAATAACAACACATCTTTTCCCTGATCTCTAAAATACTCTGCGATGGTGGTCGCTGACATAGCACCTTGCAATCGCATTAGCGGAGAATTATCCGCCGGCACCGCCACCACAACTGAACGTCGAATCCCCTCAGTTCCCAATATCTGTTCAATGAATTCTTTAACTTCGCGGCCACGCTCTCCGATGAGTCCAACGACGATAACATCAGCGTCGGTAAATCGTGTCATCATTCCCAGCAAAACACTTTTACCGACACCACTACCGGCGAGTAAGCCCATTCGCTGGCCACGGCCAACAGTGAGTACGGAATTGATCGAGCGAACCCCGACATCGAGAGATTCGGTTACCGGTTTTCTTTCTAGTGGGTTGATTGGTTCTGCCGCTAAAGGTCTCGCCTGATGACACTGAATTGGACCCAGGCCATCAATCGGATGTCCCTGTCCGTCAAGCACTCTTCCCAGCAGCGCGTCGCCCACCGGAATTTCTGCTGCTTTATGCGTGGGAATGACTCGGGCGCCAGGGCCTAATCCGTGGATGCTGCCAATTGGCATCAGGTAAATTTTATCCTGAGCAAAACCGACAACTTCTGCTTCCTCTAATTTACCGTTGATTGTTTCCACATGACATCGTTCGCCAATATTGACACTGCACCCAACAGCTTCTAACGTCATACCGACCATTCTGGTTAAGCGGCCTTCTACCACAATACTTGATTGCTCTTGTATTAAGGGTTTAAATTGTTTCAGATAATTGGCCAGGGAAACATCATTCACCGTCGGATTCTCCAGCCCGTTGCCCGCCGGCAATTCGACTAAATAAAACCGCAATCTGCTTATCTATTGACGCGTCAACTTTTGAATTCTCGGTATTCACCTGACAGCCCCCTCGCACCACCGAGGGATCACCTTTTATTTCCCAGTTTCCTGAATCATTTTCCGTCCCAATCGACAGGGCATTTTTTACAATGAGTGCGTCTTCCGGGTGTAACGCGATAGTGATTGATTTCGAGCCAACCGGAAGTAACTTAAGCGCTTCTCGGATGATGGCAATTAACTGGGTAGGATCTTGTTGTAGTTCTCTGCGCACAATTTGTCTGGCAATCGCGAATGCCAGTTGCAATAATTCGTTTTGAGTCTGCTCGCCGCATTGTCTGGTAGGTTCGGTTAGTTGCTCAATGACTTCGGACAGGCTCTTGGTTAGTTCATCGATTTGTTGTTTCGCAGCAGCTAGCCCTGCTTCACGCCCTTCATTTAAACCTTGTTGATACGCCTCATCGCGAATAGCCTGCAATTCCTCTGCAGAAATTCTCTCTTGTTCTTCTTCGGAAAGTTCCTCTACCTCTTCCTCTTCAACCGGCTGAATAAAATTGGGCGCATCTCCCAACTCTAAAGAAGGCACCTTCCACGGAGAATACTTGGTGTTATCTTTCAGGGGTTTAATCGGAGAATCTGATTTAAGTTTCATTACCATAATAAGGCCTACACCATTTCTTCGCCGCCACCGCCAAGCACAATTTCACCGGCATCGGCCATACGTCTGGCCACAGTTAAAATTTCTTTCTGTGCGGCTTCAACTTCGCTTAGTTTAACCGGCCCCATGGCGTCTAAGTCATCACGCATTAATTCTGCCGCTCGTTTTGACATGTTTTTAAAGATTTTTTCTTTGATATCTTCGTCACAAGCTTTTAATGCAATCACCAGGGTATCGGTAGAAATTTCTCGCAGCAACGCTTGAATACCTCGATCATCAACGTCGCTTAAATTATCAAATACAAACATCAGGTCTTCAATTTTTTGCGCCAGATCTTCATCCGATTCGCGAATAGAATCCATGATTAATGCTTCGTTAGAACCGTCCATAAAATTCATGATGTCAGCCACTTTTTTGACGCCGCCAATCTGTCTGGACTGGGTTGAACCACTACCGGTAAATTGTTTTTCCATGATGTCGTTTAATTCCTGCAAAGCATCAGGTTGAACGGCTTCTAATGCAGAAATTCTCAGCGCCAGATCAACACGAACTTTTTCCGGTAAAATTTGCAAAACTTCTGCCGATTGATCGGGATCGAGATAAGACAAAACAATTGACTGAATTTGCGGATGTTCAAATCGAATCACATCGGCAACAGAACGGGCGTCCATCCACTTAAGTGTGTCAAGACCTTTGGTGTTGGCTCCAGCTAAAATTCGATCGATTAGTGCACCGGCCTTGTCGTCACCCAACGCTGATTTTAAAGTGCTGCGAATATAATCCTCTGTGCCAATTCCAATTCCGGTTTGCTCTTCCACTTTTTCAAGAAACTCGTCGACAACATCTTCAACCGCGCCTTTACCGATATTTCTCAGCGAAGCCATTTGCATACCTAGCATCTGAACCTCTTTAGGTCCCATATGCTTAAGTACCTCTGCAGCAGTTTCTTCGCCGAGCGACAATAATAAAATAGCCGCTTTGTCCAACCCGGTTAGATTTTGCGCGCTGCTTTCATCTGTCATTTTTTTCAACCATCATGTTCATAAAACTTTTCGATCTACTATAACCTGTTCGTTTAATTCAACCTGTTAACTGTCTTCTTCAATCCAGCTTTTTACCAGCTGAGCAACCAGAGTCGGGTTGTTGCTGACAACACCTTTGGCCTGCTCTAACTTTTTCACCTCTCCCACGGTCGGCGGTGGTAATTCAAGATTATCATGTCCGGCTAATACAACCTGGTCATCGGCAAGCCCGCCCATTTCGCCATCAGCACCTGCTATGCCTGACAAATCCAACTCATCACTTTCACCGACACCTGCAGCCCCCGCAGTTGTCGCTGGCACAGTCGATAATCTTCTAAGTGTCGGCTTTAACACGGCGAAAATCAACACTAAGCCAAGTATCAACCCAATCATTGGCTTTAATAGCGTTTGGAAAAGCTCTTCCTCATAGAACGGCAATGGCGCAGGAGCCGGAAGTGTTTCCGCCGCAATAAATGGGAATGATTCAACACTAACCACATCTCCGCGCTGGACACTGAATCCAATCGCTGCCTGAATAAGGCGACCTATTCGACTCAATTGATCTTGAGCGCGAGAAATCTTCTGGCCTGCATTATTAGGATCATCAACATAATCCAGACCAACGGAAACGCTGATTCGATTAACAACACCAACTTGCGGAAGAATGTGACTGATGGTTGTATCCAGATCATAATTTCTTTCGGCTTCAACGCGTTTGTTACCACTGGCAGTCGCCTGTTGATCTTGATTGCCACCAGCCGCGTTAGCAGGAATAACTGATGCCCCTGGTGGTTGGTTTGATAGCGCACCGGGAATACCCGCAGCAGTGCCATCAGTGCGCGAGTCGTCAATGGTTCTTTCACTACGAATTGCAGGTAGATCAGGATTGAAAGTCTGTAACGTTTGTTCCTTCTGAGTGAAATCCATATCTACGTTCACCTGAACGGTATAAGCGCCGGCACCGATAATCGGATTAAGGATCTGCTCAATGCGACTTTTAATATCCTCCTGCCTCTCTTTGACAATATCCAGCTCTTTCGAAGATTGTCTTTGCGAACGTGACATACTACCTGAATGATACAGTCGACCAAACTGATCGGTGATGGTGACTCGACTTCTTTCTAAATTAGGAATACTACCGGAAACCAGGTCAACCATCGCGTCAACCTGTTCGTCCGATAAACTGCCGCGCGAATAGAGATTAAGTAACACCGAAGCACTCGGTTTTTTACGATTTTTTATAAATGAAGATTCTTTAGGAATAGCCAGGTGAACTTTAACCGCTTTAACGCCGTTAAACTGATTTAAAGTGTTAGTTAATTGCAACTCTTGATTACGTAATAAACGCGCCTGTTCCAATCGCTGAGACACACCGAAGCCAGAATCTTTTTTCAGGTAAGGATCGTCAGATGTGCCTTCTAACATGATACCTTGAGCACCGAGCTCAATTTGAATTCTTTTGTAACGACTTTGGGGAATTAAAATGCGGCCGGTGGAGTCAACACGATAATCAATACTCTGTTGTTCCAGATAGTTGATTACATCCATCGATGCTTCGGGTGGCAGCGAACTTAATGGTCTCATTGGAGGTTCTTTTGACCACAGCGCAATGAAAACGCCTAACGCGATTGCTGCTGCAATGGCAACCAGAATGCCCACCTGTTTCAGTGGAGCAAGACTGGTCATTCCCGGCAAAATTCCCGGTGGTGATGAATCGACCTCAACCAACTCTGTTGACGCTACCTCAGCCACTTTTACTCCTGATTAAATGTTTTGATAACATACCCAATTAATTATGAATTATGAGTTATGAATTATTAATTTCCAACTCATAACTCATAACTCATAATTCATAATTGATAATCATTAACCCGTCAAATCGGCATATTCATAATATCCTGATAAGCCGACACAACCCTGTTTCTCACTTGAACTGTCGCCTGAAAAGCAACCGACGCTTTTTGCGAAGCAATCACCGCTTTTACCAGGCTAGCACCACCATCGCCGGCTTCAACCTGGCGTGCAGCTTGACCTGATTCCATTTGGTATTGGTTGACAGTATTAACCGCTTTAGTCAATAAATCGCCAAATGCAGCATTATCGCCGTTCGTGGCTCCTGCAACTTTCTGAGCAGGTTGATTACCACCCGCCTTAGCCATTTCACCGAGTTTTTGCATTTGTGCGAGTAAATCATTCTGGTTTAATCCGGCTTTCATTTATCGCGCTCCTCTCGATGGAATTTCATAACCAAGCTCTCTCATTCTGGCTAACTTATAACGGAGAGTGCGAGGACTGATCCCCAAGCCTTCCGCAACATCTTTTTTCTTACCATTGTGTTTTTCGAGCGCTTCAATGATTAACTGAAATTCGTGATGCTGCATGTGATTCACCAACTGGCTTTCACCGTCATTTCTCATCACATTATCAGCACCGCCCAACTCTCCGTTGATTTCATTTTCAAACTGAATGTCATCGGCAGTGACGATACTTTCGTTAGCAAGCACAGCGACCCTCTGAACCAGGTTGTCAAGCTCCCGTACATTGCCTGGCCACGAATAAGCAACCAGCTTAGCTTTAGCTTCATTGGACAGAGACAGTCCGCCGCGAGACTGCACAAATTCATTATTTTCCAGCATGGATTCAGTTAAAGGAATAATGTCGCTTGGCCGATCTTTTAATGCCAGGCAACGTATAGGAAAAACATTGAGCCGATAATAAAGATCTTCACGAAATTGATTATCAGCAACTTCTTGTTTGAGGTCTCGGTTAGTTGTCGCGATAATCCTTACATCGAGTTTAATTGTTTTTTTACCGCCAATTCGCTCGACTTCTTTCTCTTGAATAACACGTAGTAATTTTGCCTGTAACGCCAAATCCATTTCTGAAATTTCGTCTAACAACAGCGTACCTTTTTGTGCTTGTTCAAATTTTCCAGCACACGCTTGATGTGCACCTGTAAAAGCACCTTTCTCATAGCCAAACAATGTGGCCTCCAACATATTCTCGGGGATCGCTGCACAATTGATTGCCACAAACGGATGATCTTTTCGAGTCGAATTTAAGTGAACGAATCGCGCCATAACTTCTTTACCTGCACCGCTTGGGCCAGATAACAGCACGTTTGATTCTGTTTGTGCAATTTTTTCGGCAAACTCAAACAATTTTTTACTGACCGGATCGGCAACAATAATTTCTGAATGTTTTTTCTTGGGTAGATAGTTTTCAATGAGTTCAGTTAAGCGACTGGCTTCAAATGGTTTTTGCAAATAATCACAGGCGCCTAATCGCATTGCTTCCACCGCATCGCTAATTTCGCCATAGGCGGTCATTAAGATCACCGGCATATTGGATTTTTTGCGGCGTAGATTTTTTAATAGGTCAATACCACTCATGTCACCCATTTGAATATCGGTTACCACCATATCCGGCAAACGTTCTTCATTTAAGATACTCAGTGCACTCTCTGCGCTGTCGGCAGCAGTCGTTTGATAGCCACTGATTTTTAAACTGGCCATCAAAGCATTTCTTAAAGCATGATCGTCTTCGACGATGAGTACACTAGAATTCATGAACTTCCTCCTGCAAATTTTCAACCAGCGACATTTTATTTCTCGACGCTTTTATTAAAGGAAATGTCAGTTCAAATACTGTTCCCCTATTTGGTTGAGACTCAACGCGAATTTTTCCACCATGATCAATCACAACCCCGTGAACGATTGCCAGGCCAAGTCCATTGCCATTTTTTTTATCGGTGAAAAAGGGATCGAATATTTGCTCAATTTTTTCACTTTCAATGCCTTTTCCATTATCGGACACTGTAATTGTTAAGCGTTCCGCTACTGAAAATGCGATTTTTATCTGCGGGTTTTCTACCTGACTACAAGCATGATAGGCATTATCGATTAGATTCATCAGGGCACCAATCATCGCGTCTTGATCAAACAACGCCAACTTGTTGTCACCCGTTTTTTGTTGTGTGAAAGTTAAATCGATGGCGACTGGAAAGTCTTGCAACAGTAATTTTATTTTGTTGAAAAAGTGAGTCGGTAAAAATTCTGACTTTTGCTTTCTTTCGCCTTTGACAAAATTTAACATGTCATTAATTTGACGTTCCATATAGTGCAGTCTTTCCACCAAATGACAGCTAAACTCTTTTTTCATTTCATCTGCCAATGAATCACTTTTTAAATGTGATCCATACAAAATAGCGGCGGACAACGGCGTACGTATCTGGTGTGCCAAAAACGCGACCATTTTTCCCATACTTGATAATTTTTGCTGTTGGCTTAATTCCGCTTGAAGTTTTCTCGTTTTAGTTAAATCAGTCAGTACGATTAGCTGGCCTGGCTCGGTATTCAGTGCTTTCGTTTCTATATGAATTTTTCGGCCATCTTTAAGAGATATTTGGTGTCCGTCATCGGCCTGTGGTTTAAATGCTCGGTTAATAACCGTCACCCATAATTCACCTAACAATGGTCTTCCTAAAATATCGACAGCCATTGCATTACAGTCTTTTACAGCACCCAGTCCATCTAACACAACCACGCCCGCCGGCATAATTGCCAGCAAGTTTTGTAATCGATCCGATAGCAACGCTTTTTCACTCAGTAGTTGTTGTTTTTCTTCAAGAACAGTTTTTTTCTTGGCCGTTTCACTTTGCAATTGCCCTGCAAGTTTTTCGACTTGTCCTTCAAGATTCTGATAAGAATGAACAAAAGATTTCGATAGTCGATTGAGTTCGGACATCACCGACTCTAGCTGTGCACTATCGTTATTATTAATTGAGTTAACATCACAAAAATCTGAACTGCTATTTGGTGCTGATGATAATTTGCTACTGGCTTGTGGCATTACAACCTCGCTCTTTTCGTACAGCGTCAATAAATTAACTAACTGAGATTACTCGTAGAACTAGAGCAAATTGCGTGCCTATTTTATTTTATCTTTTAATTCAAACAGTTAAGTTTTTTTTCAGAAAATATTTTTGAGAGTGTCAATTTACTGTCTTCTTTAAAATAGGTTAACCTGGTATTTGAGTATGGTGAAATCTTTGGGAGATCTCTCGACTGCGCTCGAGATGACAGCGTGAGGTTTCTATCAATAGAACTATTTTCCGCCTTGTCTCATTGTCATCTCGACCAACGTGGAGAGATCTCCTACAGACATTTGAAAACTATCAACTTTCATTAGGCCACAACTGAGAATGGCTCTTTAAAACTGGTTAATCTTAATATTTGAGTATGGTGAAACCTTTAGGAGATCTCTCCGCTACGGTCGAGATGACAGTGAGTAGTTCTTGCCTAGGATTGTTTTTCAAATAGGTTTAACTGCCATCCCAACAAATGTGGAGTGACTGTTTCGGTTTGCAGACGGTTTAGAAAGTTGTCAGCTTTTTAACTCGCTTTTTGAAGATCATATTTGCGCATTTTCTCAACCAGGGTAGTACGACGCATCCCCAATCGTTTTGCTGCTCGCGCTACGACCCAGTCTTCTTCTGCGAGTGCTTGTTCAATGTAAGAAATTTCCAGCTTGGCAACAAACTCTTTTAAATTAACGCCATTTTCCGGCAAACTGGTTAGTGGGGTTACCGGTGCTGTTGTAGATGCAGCTAACTCATCTTGTTGCTCAGATTGGCGACGATCTCCAAGTTCCGGTTGGGGATAAGCGTCAATGCCATCGTTGTGTTGATATTCAGATGGCAAGTCTTTTAAATCAACCACGCCATAGGGATATAAAATGCACAGTCTTTCAATCAGGTTCGCGAGCTCGCGCACATTACCTGGCCATGCACATTGAATCAGCGATTGAACGGCATTAGGACTTAACCTGACCGAACCTCGTTTGTCATTTTCTAACCGCGCTACCAACTCATTAATCAATAGCGGAATATCATCTGCTCTATGACGCAACGCCGGCATTTCAATGGGAAAAACATTCAAACGATAAAATAGATCTTCTCGAAAACGATTTTCTTTAACTTCGGTTTCCAGCTTTCGGTGAGTGGCGGCAATGATGCGCACATCGGTTTCAATCGGCTGACTGCTGCCCACTCTTTCAAAAGTTCTTTCCTGTAAAACACGGAGTAGCTTAACTTGCATCGGTAAAGGCATATCGCCAATTTCATCAAGGAAAATGGTGCCGCCTTGGGCTAGTTCGAAACGGCCTTTTCTCGCCGTTAATGCACCGGTAAAAGCGCCTTTTTCATGACCGAATAATTCGCTCTCCAGTAATTCGGCGGGAATAGCACCACAATTGATAGGTACAAAAGGCTTGTCAGAGCGATTGGATAAATAATGCAGGTTTCGGGCGGCTACTTCTTTACCGGTTCCCGACTCACCCAGGATAAGCACACTCGCATTGGTTTCCGCCACCTGTTCAATTAGTCGTCTGATCCCTTGCATGGCGTTACTTCGCCCTACCATACTTCGGAACAACTCAAGGGATTTATTGTGATCGGAAAAAGCGTGTTGGTTATCGCGGCAATATTGGCAGGAATGGATAGCTTCTAAAACTTCATTTTGTCGCAACGGCCAACTGATACGTCCAACAATTTGTTGCGATAGTTGATTAGAAATATCACCAGACATCGCAATATCATCAAGCAATAAAACCGGCATGGTTTTATCTGCTGCAATAATTTCACTGATTATTGTGGATACGTCTGAATAGCTCTTCAACTGACCGAGTAAAACGCCAATGTAATGTTCAGAGTCTTTCAAATGCTTTTGCCAGTCATCGCTACCTGTTTCCTGGCAAGACTCACCGATAAAATCGAGAATTGTGATCAAGTCATGACAACGCTCTCGGTCATCATCAATGATTAACAGCTTCTTATTCTCCACCATCTAACTTTCCTTATCACCCCAATCGTGTGCAACTAATCTGTATAAGAAATAATCGAAGAAATATTTATATATGTTGATTTGTGAGTCTAGTTCTATTTCTAGTAAAGGAAAACCAGTTTGTCAAAGTTTTGTCATTAATTCATCAAAAGTGTCAAAAAATAACCAATTCGCTATTTCCCTTCGCCATATTAATAAGCCCTGATTATATCAAAACATTGTTTGAATCAGAGTTTGTCGATCTTTATCTGCCCACCAAAAAAGCAGAATTTTAAATAATATGTGGCACTACCGATACAAAAGAAGTGATTTACTCTCCTGAAAATGAAAAATTCAATAATATTGAATTTCTACAATCTATTTAGTTTATTTAAATGAAATTGTTTAACCGGAATTTGGGATAAGCACAGGGAATGAAAAATCATTAAACAGACAGTCTCGTCAAAAATCGTCTGGTCAAACATCAAGTAAGTAGAAACATCAATAAGTAGACAGTCTGTTCAAAGGTGGCAAAACTTTGCCTTTTCTAAGTGGCAACTCGTTTGCCGCAATTTCAGAGTAAAAATGACAGAAAAAGAAAAGGGGTCGATATTCGACCCCTTACCGTACGACTGAAGTTATGTGCAAAGTGGCTGTTCTCAGCAACCACATGCCCAAAATCTTCGCGCTCTAGCCCTTGAAATAAGCTGTTCTCAGCAACTTACCCCTTAAACTACAGCAGTGTTCCGAGGAACATAACCGAACATAAGCATCAGGAGAATTTATCATGGGTAATGATTTAATTTACTAATATCTACGTTGGTTGTGTATATAAAAGCAAAGGGTGTGCCAATTTTGAACAACAGATGAAAGCGGCAACAATGTTTTAATGTCTCGATAAAATTAAATACCTAACCTGAACTCTTTTCCCGGAATTCAGATTAGGTATATCGGTATTGTTATTTCGCTTCGCGGTAATTTTATTGATAAGGCATTTCACCAAGAAAGGTATACCGCTCCTAAACCGGCGTAGGAGCCTTTTCCGAATCAGCATCCAGCGCTTGAACCCGTTGCCCAATCGGAGGTGCAACCTCAGCGTCAATTTGCATATCTAACAACATCGGACCTGATTGAGACAAAATACTGCACCAGTCCAGTTCTCTTATCTGCTCCATATTCGAAATTCGGTAGGAAGGGATCCCCAACGCCTGACCAACCAGGGCAAAATTAACTTGCGGTAATTCGTTAGCAGTATTATCAAAACCTCTTAAGCGTTGCCCGTGTTTTATGGTTCCAAGGCAAGCATTGTTCATGACAATGAAAACAATATTGAGATTGTGTTCTTGCGCCAGGGTCATTTCTAAGCTGGACATCATCATGCTGCCGTCTCCGGTAATACAAAGAACCGGCGCTTTAGGATTGGCAAATTTACAGCCAATGGCAGCGCTAATAGCCCATCCCATACTGGCATACCCCATCGATATTTTGACGTGGTTTTTGGTGGCGTGTCTGGGGATATCCTGCATCCAGTAATGAGTTGACCAAAAAAAGCTATTACCGGTATCGATATATACACGTGTATCCCCCGGAATTTGGCTGCTAATGTAGGTAAATATCTGGCGAGGGTTAAGTGGAGTCGAATCGTTAATACAATCTTCCCAATGCATCACCGAAAAGTTTTGCGGTTTCTTTCTCGTTTCTTCCTGCTCCGGCGCCGCTTCAACATTGTTTTCTTGATCGCCTCCATCTTCAATTTCTGCGTCCATTTCCATATCTTCATTTTGAATTCCGTCACCTCGATATAGTTCGTCCTGGCGAGTTTTATTCGGGCAACAACGAAACTTAGCTCCCGTGCGCTTTAACAAACCTAATTCATCGGCCAATGTGGTAAATACTAATAAAGGGTTTCCGAGAATATTCAATCTGGCCATGTAAGAGCGAGATAAGAGTTCTGGATTGTTGCTGATGTGTATCATGCGCGAACTTAAAATAGTGGTTCCGTCCCAACCACAAGTAGCGCTTTCATCCAAATCTGCGCCAACCACAAAAATTAGCGACGCTTCTTCTTTTGATAATGTTTTTCGCGCAGACTCATGACCGGCAGTGCCGAACACACCTCTAAACAAAGGGTGTTTTGCGTTGATTAATCCTCTCGACATGGGAAAAGTCACTATAGGCCATTGTTTTGCTTCAGCGATTGTCATGATAAATGGCATCGCTTCTTCAGCGCCCGGCCCGAGCGCAAAAACCGCTTTTTTCGCAGACTTAATGATGCTGATCAGTTGTTTCATCTGCGCTTTATCCGGCGTGACCGCCATAGGCTTATTAAGATAAGGATAATCGTTAAATGCCGCTTTGATCGGCATCGCCAGAATATCCGAAGGGATGCTGAGGTGCACGGGTCCAGGGGTTAATCCCAGCGCGTGGGAAAGCGCGAGGTGAAGTTTGTGGACGAGTTGGTCTGGATGAGACACAAGCGAATTGTATCGAGTGCAGCCCTGAAACATGAGCATGCTATCAATGCCAGTTCCACTGGTTTCTTGCATGCCACCTCGCCCGAAAGTGCTAATAGGCGTTTGCGCTGTAATTGCCAGCATTGGAACATTATCAACAAACGCATTGGATATAGGCGTGATCAAATTCGTTGCGCCAGGACCAGAAGTTGTTCCACAAACGCCAATTTTACCGGTCTCTCGAAAATAACCATCGGCCATATAAGCAGCCCCGGCTTCGCTACGCGTTAAAATCCATTTAGGCACCACCTGACTTTGACGCTTTGACAATCGATTACACAAAGGATCAATATTGCCGCCCGGCACGCCAAAAATGTATGGGATATCTAACAAAGTTAAAAAATCAATTAATAAATCTGCACACGAAGTTGAGTGTGAGTTAACAACACGAGGTATGAGTTCCAAGGTTACTCTCCTTTGCCTGATTTTGGCATTTGCAACCTTGGCTAGAATCACTTTTGAGTCTTAAAGCCCAGGTTTATTGTTAGTTTAGTCGTACTCTCCTTGAAGTCTACGCCGGTCGTGTTCAGTTGGTTATTTTGAATATAAATAAAATACAAAATACCTTTATCTAATTATAAATCTCAAATTTGAGATATTGTGTTTAGTCACTTCTTTTCCACATCTTGACCGGAGGTTAAGAAGGTTAGACAGCCAAAAGAATCTCAAAAATAGTTTAAGAATTTCGAAATATCAAGAATAAAAATTTGATGGTTTTTTGATGATTTCATTGAAATAATGACACTCGTACATTTGAGCACAAGTAACGATTATCATTACCAATATTGTTAGTAATTTCATTAACAACTTCAGCTAAGTTTCAACAGAATTACTGACACTCCTGCTGTCCTTATTCAGTTAGAAACGACAACGATAATTGGGCTAAAATTTTAAAAAGCGCTGCGAGTATTTATCAGTGCTGAAGTATGATGTCATAATAATTTAACAAATCTTCTAATCTTTCTGTCAAGCTTGAAACATCGAGGTTTTCGGTGTAGAAAATCAGCGTATTATTTTCTGTATGTTCAGGAGACGGTAAAAATAGGTAACGAGTTTCTATCGGTTTAAAGTCGTGCGCATTGTGCGGTAATGCTTGTATACTGCTTCTAACAGATTCTGGATAACACTTACCGATAAAGTGTCCATTTGGTAGTTTAATTTCAGGGGTTGGGTACCATCCATAATTTTGTTCGATATAGCGCGTGTGCTCTTTTTGATCGCAAAACAGCGATTCCAGGTTACCATTTTTTTGCGAGTACTTTGCAACAAATGAAAACCTGGGAACATTGCGGTTATCAGCGTAGCCTGATTCATACTCGAAAAATACGTCAACACCTTTAATGACTATTGAGTAGCTATTGGGTTGAGGCGATGAGTAGTTATTGGCTATCAGTTCATCGTGAAGGCCTGTTCGTAATTGATATTCTTCGAAGACAAATGACAAAACAATGGTAACAATCACGGCTATCCCAGTCAGAACAGCTTTAACACGTTGCTTTGTAGAAACGCCTTCTCCTCGTATAGTGAGGAAGAGGTAATAAATTAGTAAAGCAACAGCGACAATTGTTACGAGTCTGATCATTGTATTTTAATTGAACAATAGAGCTAAAGTTATATTCGAGTATAAATCATTATTGGAGAAAAGTTCAGTTCATTAGGTTAACGGATATTGCTGGAGCAGACAAAGAAACTCAGTAATATTCACAAAAAGCTTATTCAAGCTCCCCTGCTCGAAATTCGATTTCGGTATCACCTCCCCAAAACTTTGTGTATTTTCCTTTGTTCAGGTCACGGTGAAATGAAGAATAGGGCCACTCGACGACATTTTTAACATAACCGTGTTTAACAGGATTATAATAAATGTAATCCATATGAGCCTGATAATCCGCATCATCTCGAATTTGATGTTCCCAAAATCGCCGCTGCCAAACTCCACGTTCGCCTTTACTTTTTCTTGAACTGGTTACCCGTTCGATTCGTGGTACACTTTGAGAGAAACACGATTTAATCAATCGCCAGCGGGTGGAAAAGTCAGCATCATTGCCGGGTAATGTCCAAATTGCATGCAAATGATCCGGCAATACCACAATTGCATCGATAATCATTGGGTGAGTTGCTTTTACGTTTTTAAATGCGTTGCGTAAATCATCGATATGATCGGTCAACAAAGTTTTATTTCTTTCAGCCAAATTGACCGTAAAAAAATAAGTACCACCTTTGGTATTTGCCCGTCGGTATTGCATTGTTTAAGTCCGTTTATGTTAGTGGAGAAATTTCCTTTCTCAGGTTATATCAAGCCATAAGAGTTGATTAGTATGCGGGCTCGACGAAAAGAATACAATAGTGATTTCCAAAAATTATATAGGGTTCTATATTTTTTTATTTTTTCAATTTTTCAATTTTTCCAAAAAAATCAAACTCCACTTTTCAAATTAACTACATTGTTGGGTTGCAACCCAACCTACGCGAATGAGAACTTGTAGGCTGGGTAGACGAAGGAAACCCAGCATTTTGGTTTAAACAATAGGAACACAAGCCCGATGTTTTTTAGTTTCTCCACAACATTAAGCCCAGTCTTTCAACTCAACCGAAATGTTGGGTTTTGCAACCCAACCTACGCAAATGTGAAATTTGTAGGCTGGGTAGATGAAGGAAACCCAGCATTTTGGTTTAAACAATAGGAACACAAGCTCAATGTTTTTTAGTTTCTCCATAACATTAAGCTCCGTCTTTCAACTCAACCAAAATGTTGGGTTTCGCAACCGAACCTTGCAAATGTGAAATTGTAGGCTGGGTAGACGAAGGAAACCCAGCATTTTGGTTTAAACAATAGGAACACAAGCCCGATGTTTTTCAGTTTCTCCATAACATTAAGCTCCGTCTTTCAACTCAACCAAAATGTTGGGTTTCGCAACCCAACCTACGCGAATGTGAATTGTAGGCTGGGTAGACGGAGGAAACCCAGCATTTTGGTGTAAACGATAAGAACACAAGGTCAATGTTTTTTAGTTTCTCCATAACATAAAGCTCTGTCTTTCAACTCAACCGAAATGTTGGGTTTTGCAACCCAACCTTGCGCTGACTTCAGATTGAGTTAAATTTTCGGTTACACGAAGCGACAAATTGGTTAAAGCTAGTTTGATTATTACGAGAGTTCTTCATTAAATTATTCCTTTAATTGTTTTGATGTACTTGTAAAGTTATTGAATTCTAAACTCGGAAAATCGAGTAACATTATCGACGAGTCGCTGATAAAATCTTTTTCAATTACGTTTGGGCGAATGACCTTTTCCGAAGTGGGGTCCACACGGTCGTGCTCATCAAGAATTCGATTAAGTCGTTGGTTTTCAGATCGACTTAAACCTGCCAGAAATGTTTTTCCCTTCGGACGCTTGAAAGAAGGTACAACGGTGATCGGCTGTCGAGTACAGTAGTCTAACTTTGGCGAGCTAATGTGGATGGCGATATTAATCTGTTTGGTTAACAGCGCTTTTTTCAGCGTCGGACTGAGTAGTATTTTCATCCTTTTTCCCTGAGTCTTTAAGTTATGATTTAAAAGTCGCGAGTGCGAAGTTAAACATCAGTGTTCGCTTTTCCTTTCAGTTCTAAATTGGTTGCTGTATCTATTTTCTAAAAACTGTTTCATGGCGTTAACGAAGTCGACCGAAAGAAAGTCGATATTTCGAAAAACAGTGGGGTTGTAGGGTTGTCCCAACACGTTCATCCCCAGATCAATTAGTTTTATTTCAATGTGATGCGCGGTGTAGTGAAGATTGAAAAATACAGACATGAATAGTTGCCTATCTTTCGTACAGTTTATATACCGGAGAAACTGCAAGGAAAAATCAGCGGTAGCCCCATTCACATCTCGAACATCTTTTAATAGCTTTATCAGTTCCAATGATTGTTTTGGCATTTGAATTCCTTTTTTGCGATTTTACCGTCAGTAAAATCCAGATTTATCAACAATGCTAAAACGACTTATATATTGTCGTTTTAACGGTTTTTCTATTTGCAACCAAAGATCGGTATACTCCGAATGAGTTAAACTAAATAAAAACTATTAACTAAGGCGGGGTTGAGTATGGAATTAACCGACGAATTCGGACGCAGAATGAAAGCACGGCGCCAATATTTTGGTTGGACCCAAAAAGAGCTTGGCGACCGAGTGGGAATTTCCAAAGGAACCGTTGGCGATCTGGAAAGCAACCGGATAAAAAAGACCGCGTTTCTGCCTCAAATTGCCGATACCCTTGAAATGAAAATTGATGAATTACTGGGAAACGATGCATTGTCTTATACCGATAAGCTCGCTGCCGTGGCCGCTCGCTCGCCGGTCAATTTATCGACATTGGCTAATGCCGTCGCCCAGGTGAAAGCGGCGACCGATGAAAAAGGTATTGTGATAAGTGATGATTTATTTTCGAAAATATCAGTCATTCTTTATCAATCCGCTAAAAAAGATTTAAGCGCTGCCACTTTAATCGAATTATTTTGCCCTGAAGGTTTAAGCGATGCTTCTCGTGCTTCATCCAAAGCAGCCTCCAAAAAAGCTTCACGGTCTGGTCCCAAAGAAAGAAAAACGAAAAAGCGAAGTTAAGCATAAAATTTCTCGTAGTGATCCAGATGCGCTTTTACTTTCTTATACCACTCAACTGTTAGACAAAAGCGGATAGCCTCGTCTGTTTCTGATTCTAAAGCCAGAAAAGCAACAAATAGTTCTCGCCTTTCCATTTTAACCGCCAAATCCGGCGTTATTGTTAGTTCACTCATCACTTTCTGCCTGTTAAAAAAACGTCATACAACTTATGAGTTCCCTAATGCCTATCCATAATTTGACTCAAATGACGTTGCAAACTTTTATTAAGATGTTTCGTTTGGTTCAATTATTTATCGCGTTATAAATACACAGCTATTTACCGACGCCGGTTACTAACCCCATGTTGACAATAAATAGTTGTTCATTTTCCTGGTATGCGGTGGTGTTTTCATATTCAGCAACAGACCAGTTTTCTCGACGTTGCATGTGGGCCAACATATCACCGACCACTTCATCAGCTACGCTCTCGGGATAACGAATAACGATTCGATTGTTGTGACCGGTGATTAATACAGACTCGCCCAAATTTTCGCCCTCCTGCAATTTAGTCTTGGATTGAAAGATGTATGCTTGACTAAATTATTGACTGAAATTTTGGTTAGCTGTAGGGAATAAACACTGAGTTAAATAAATTTATTACTGAAAAAAGACTGAATTTATCTCATATCGTCCCCTCGCCCCATGGGAGAGGGTTAGGGAGAGGGAATATCTCAACCAATATCTCAAAAATTTGAGATATTATTTAAAAAAATTAGATTGGAGTAAAATTTGTCTATTGAAAATAGGCTGAGTTATATTTTGGGGGAAAAGAGAGATGATTGTAATGAGAAGTGAGTTTCAGCAGTTAATTTTTAACTAGCGTAAATGCCGCCAGGTTATTTTGAACTTGTCCTTTTTTTGTCATTACAAGTTTTGTGAGCTTTTGATTTAATGAAAAAGTTCGGCTGGTCACCGGGGCCACTGTTTTCACTTCGCCGCTGGAAAGATCTTTACTGACTAACATTTTGTCTTTGCCTTTTCCATCAACGTAGTAAAGATGATTGTTA
Source organism: Aliikangiella coralliicola (assembly GCF_007004725.1). Taxonomy (GTDB): domain Bacteria; phylum Pseudomonadota; class Gammaproteobacteria; order Enterobacterales; family Kangiellaceae; genus Aliikangiella; species Aliikangiella coralliicola. The sequence continues at coordinate 541,467 of NZ_ML660166.1, forward strand.
ATTACATCAAAGGAATTTGAGTTTAGACTTAATACAGGAAAAGGTGCTTCAAATAGTTCTTTGATTCCACCTTCGGGTGATATTCGGTAAAAATAAGGTTTGTCGCCTTCTAGTTTGAAGAAGTATAGGTATCCGTCTTCTGCAGATTTGGGCATGAAGCCTTCGGTGATTGTCTCAACTGTACCCGACAAGCCGAGTTTCTTTATTTTCAACAGTTCGGCTTCTTTAACACCAATAAATAATGCAGTGTTATCATAACTGAATGAAATTCCGCCAACTGCTATGTTTTTTTGAAATTCGACCTGGCCACGAGCACTAATCAAATTGAGCTGATTACCTTTAACAAACGCCAAAGTTTTTCCATCTGGAGAAATAGCCAATTCAGAAATGGAATCGTGCTCGTTAAACTCAACAACTTTAGTTGGCAAATTGTTGCTGGTCATTAATAATTGGCGCCGACCATTTCGAAGAGATAGAAATGCAATTTGATCTGAGTCCTTCGATATTACGGCCCTGTAGTCATGCGCGGTTGAAGAAAGGTTGTTACTAATAGAACCACTTGTTAAATCGAAGATAATGATATCATTATCCTTCAACTCCCCGCGTACAAACCCAACTCTATTGCTTCCCATCGAAAACGGAAAGCTTTGTGGTTCAAGCATATTAGAGATAACTGGCAGCGTTTCTCCGTCAATATTAACAACCTCAAACCCACTTTCTCCCTTTACGAGTAAACTACTGGTATTAAGCCATGCCGCGGCATAAGGTGCATTTCGAAATCCCTTTAGTAGAAAGTCTGAATTCGTCGAGAAGTCAAAGATTCTTAGCTCTCCACGAATGTCTCCACCGGTCGTTAATCTTAAATACGCCATTAGATTAACCTCAGCGTTGTAATAAAGGCCATAATCTCCATACCTGGAGTTTGTCGGTGAGGTAATCGAAAAGCGTTCATTGGATATTAAATTGATTTCCTGAATATTGTTTGGCCGATGATTACCTTGTGGAAGCGAAATTAATAATGACTCATCTGTGCGCCATTGTGGAGTTCGTGCCCAGTATTGATGTGCACAGCTAAGAACCGAACGCTCATTACTAATTGATAGTTCTGTAGAATTAAAATCGGCAACCCAAACTTCACAATACTGATTATAGTCTGTCTTTACCCACGCAAGCTGTTGGCCAGAAGGAGAAAAGCTCGGTTCCGCGTTGTAAAATAATGCTCCGGTACTCTTTACTAAAAGTTTACTTTCTTCTGTTCCTAATCGCTGTACGCGTAAGTCCCATCCTGACCAGTTAACCGGTTTATGCATAAAAACGAGCACCGATTGCTCTATTGACGCAGATGCTCTTTTAACTTGGCCTTTTAAATGAGTAACAGTCTGTGAATCGACAGCTAGATATCCAGATACTTTATCAAGAGTTTGAGTTTTAATAGCAGCAGTGGTAACAAGTAAGCTAGAAACGAGAACAACAGATGACTTTTTTATAAAACGGTATATATCTGCTCTCGAAAAAACGTAATGAAACTTAACTTTAGGCAATAAAGCATAGTGGTTTTTTCGCGGGTTAATAATATATTTCCAAGGTTTGTTTTTATCACCCAACTCTTTCCGAAGAACGCCTAAAGTCTTGTGAAAATTCTCATCGGTGCAACCTTTATTCCTCCATACATTGTCAATAATATCTTGTCTTGTAGTCTTCTTTTTTTGGTTTTGAATAAGATAATCTAGAACTTGTGATGGCTTTAAAGTGAGGATG
>NZ_ML660167.1 GCF_007004725.1 Aliikangiella coralliicola
TTTGGTCTGACGCAATGAAAGTTGGATATTTTTTAGATGAAGGATATTGGGGGTATTTTGTTCGGCAAGTGGACGAAATTTGCAATAGTCCAGATGAGTTCCATCCATTGCAAGTCCAAGTAGCGAAAGAAGTACAAAAAGTATTTGACGATCCAGAAATACCTGAAAGAGCAAAACTAGATATAGAAAAAAGCCGCGCAGGAGAATATGCCGACTAATAGGAGAGCGGTATGGTTGAAACATTTCTAGCTGTATATTTCGAGTGTAAGTCAAAAGAGCAAGTCAGTAATATTTTAAAATACTTCGATGAAGAACGTCGTCCAGATTTTGTCGAAGAAGTGGATGAAAGCGAAGGCTTCTTAGTTGAATTGTTCGAGTTTTCAGAGTTTCCTGAAATAGAAAAAGAAAATGATAAAGAATACATCATGTATTTTGGTGATGATGATATTTTATTTGGTTTGCATCCATTGTTTAATCATTTCAATGTGACATTTTCGGGAGCGATAGTCGACGCGGAAGATTGTGAGCGGGAGTATTATTTGATGGTTCACGATAAAGCTAATGATTGTCGAGTATTCGAGCAAACATACATTGTTGGGCAGGATGAAATTCTGGATAAAGAATTGCTAGAGTTGGAGGTTCTGAAAGATAAAATCAAGCTTGTTGCGCAGTATTTTGATAAAAAAAAGTTGCTTTAGATTGTATGCTTGTATCAATGAAATAGAGCAACATAGATCAAATTCTTTTGATTGCCCTAAATGCTAACAAGAGGATTTAATAGCAGTGAATATAAAATACTCTGAGAGTGGGGCTTGAGCAATATCTTGAAAATATTAATCAATTCAGTAATTTTAGTGAACTGAGTGCTGCCTTGTGAAGCTTTACGTTTATAAGAGAGTTCCCCATGAACTGGAATGATAAAGGATATGTTTTAACGCAGCTTAAGAATGATGGGCTTCTATTGGAAAGCGCATCGGACGAACTAAAAAATGATGAAGAGATTGTTCTAGCTGCGATTGCACAAGACAAAGAATCATTTGTATATGCATCAGATAAATTAAAGAATGACAAAGAATTCGTTGCTAGAGCTATGGAAACAGAACCTTGGGTTTTCGAATTTGTGAGTGACAATTTACGTGCTGATCCAGACATTGTGCTACAGGCATGCAAAGAAAACTGGATGCTACTCGGGTATGCAGATGAAGTTCTCCAGTGGGATGAACAATTTTTAATTAAAGCAATCAAGCATAACCCTCAAATTATTCAATGTACCGACAAAGAGTTTCAAATAAATAATAGAGAGTTTGTGATTGATGTACTAAAACAAAACCGGGGATTGATAGAAACTGAAGAAGATATTTGTGAGGAGTTAAGGGCTGATGAAGAGGTTGCCAGTTTGTTGGCCTTATAGGCATGTAACAAAATGAATCACATGATTAGTGTGTGATCGAAGTATCGAAGATAAGAGCTCCTGTCATTAGCTATTCAAAAAACTTGGCTGTTTAACAAATGGTCTGCTAAATGCCTTGAAAATACAACTAACATGAGAAATAACTAAGTTGCCTAAATCTGAAAGTACTTTAAGCCTTAAGAAAATTATCGTTTGGTTGATTGTTCTGGCATTTATCCGAGAGACGATTCAAGCTGGCTTAAAAGTATTTAATGACCAAGGCGAGGAAACATTTTTCTTGTTAAGAACCGTCGAGCTAAACTACTACCAGTCAGGCGTCATTTCGCTAACAATCCTGTTAACTATGGCAGGATATTATTTGTACAAAAAAGTATCTGGTTTACCTGAAAAAGAAAAGGCTGATTAATTTTATTTTGACATCAACAGGCATTGCGGTAGCATAAGCGACTCAGGATATTGTGAGTTTTCGACTTTTGCTTCGAAAGGAACTGTATAAAAGGATTAAAAGGATCCCCCCCATGAAAAATACCATTCGTTTACTAGCAGGACTACTATTATTTTGTGGTGCTTTACAGGCTGCTGAAGATGCAGAGAGCTATTATAATAAGGCCAAGGAATTCGATAAAAACTCGGATTATCAACAAGCAGTCGTTTGGCATGAAAAAGCAGCGGAATTAGACCATGTAGAATCTCAATATATTCTTGGTATTAGCTATTATCGAGGAGAAGGAGTAGAGAAAGACTGGGTGAAGTCTGCCTACTGGTACAAACGAGCGGCTGAGCAAGGACACGCAGATGCGCAGGATGCCCTTGGCAGCATGTATGAAAAAGGAGAGGGGGTTGCAAAGAATAGCGATCAGGCTCACTTTTGGTATCGTAAAGCTGCAGAACAATCTCAAGTTAATCCTTAATCCAGGTGAATGGCCGTCATTTTTTTAGAAAAAGCTCTATTGTTGCGTAGTCCAATTAAACCAATAGTCTACGCGTCAAAAATCTGGGTTGTACTTTAAATTAATGCCTTCCTCATTGAAGACAACACTATTTTGGCTGAAATTGAGTCTGATGTCGCTAGTACTGCCGGGTATTGGTCACTTTTCAATTAATCAGTTCAGGCAATCAATTTCTCTCCCAGGCATACTGTTTTTGGGGATCGCTTTAATTGGTTGGAGCGGGTTGTTTTTCTGGAAAAATGGAAGCTGGATTTTACTGGCCTGGGTAGGGGCGGTCTATGTCTATGCGTTCGTTGATCTGGTTAGAAAAGCTCGCTCCAAAAGGCTAAACCTACAAAAAGATATTATAACTGATAGTCTGCCAGTTAGAGGAAGCGCATGGTGGCACACGCTGATTTATGTATGCATTTCCTTAACAATTGCTTTGTTGCTAATTATTCAGAAGTCTATGTTTTTTGGGTTTCAGATATACCGAATCCCCAGTGCTTCTATGCTGCCTACCTTAAAAGTAGGTGACCTGATTGTCGCAGACACTCGCTGGTTTTCATTAAAGCAACCTGTGTCGTCTGATATTGTCGTTTTCAAAAGAAGTCAAAAAGATAAGATTTTTTATATCAAAAGGATCATCGTAACAAGCGAGCAAACAGTAGAAATTAATGATGGTCTGTTGAAGATTAATGGGCAAATCTTTAAGGAAAATATCCGACCTAAATCGTTAAAGAAAAGAAAAATTGCCACGGATCATTATTTTTTAATAGGTGATAATTTTAATCACAGTTTCGATAGCCGACACTGGGGCGAAATACCCCGGAAAAATATTGTTGGTAAGTATCGACGAAAGCTCTTCGCTGAGGCGAAACCTGACAGCTAAATCTTCTTATTTGCCCGTGCAGGAATTGACGCAGGCTCGAAAGTCAACCCACAATCAGCCGTTCAACAATGCTAATCCGGGTACTGATTTTGAATGGCCACGATTTCAGCCATGTTATGTATCAGAATATGGCTTAGCTCTGGGTCAAAGTGCTTGTCACTTTCTGATTGAATAAAATCAATTATTTTACTGAGCGGCCAGGGTTCTTTATAGCAGCGCCGATTGTAGAGTGCATCAAACACGTCGGCAATTGCGGCAATACGTGCGTGGATACTGATTTCTTCTCCTTTTTTACCATTTGGATAACCTGAACCGTCCCATTTTTCATGGTGTTCCCCGGCAATTTTCGCGCCGATTTGGAGAACTTCTAATTTTGAATCAGCTAAAATATCGTGGCCTAGTTGTGCGTGGGTTTTCATAATTTCCCATTCATCATCGACCAATTTACCGGGTTTATTCAGGATGCTATCGGGAATAGCTATTTTACCAATATCGTGGAGCGGCGCAGCCATGCGAATTATTTCAAGATCCCGTTCATCAAAGCCTGATTTTTTCGCGAGCAGATGGCAAATTTCTGCCATGCGTTTAACATGAAAGCTGGTTTCTTTTGAACGGCTTTCGACGGCTTCACTTAATCGATAAACAATTTCCCGTTGAGTGATTTCAACTTCTTCAAACATGCTAATGTTATCGAAAGCAATACCAATGTGGTTGCAGAAAATCTGTAGCAAATGCCGATCTAACTCGGATAGTTTCGGTAGGCCTTCAAGATACAAAATGTTCTTTCGCTTCAGGTGAGATCGGTAAACACCAATGAAATATCCGTCAGCGAAATAGTTGCCGTGTTGTTGAAGATGTTCGAGTAATTTCTGCCGTGTAATATTTTTTACTGCATCTTCAATGTGTTCAGACACAAAATCGCTAAATTTACCAGTTGCGGCCAGTATCTGGTTTTCATCGCCGGATAATGTCGCAGCAATTCCTTCTAACTCTCCGTAAAAAGCGCCTTCGCTGACTTTTAGAAGTGCGGTGAGTTGGTCTAATGCTCCCTGGGTTAATTCTCTGAGTGAATGCTGTGCGAATATTTTTCCAGTTCCGGTGATAATTCCTTCTAACCCGAGTTTATTTCGATGCAGCGCAATAATATCTCGATAGGAGCGAAGGCTTGAGCACATTAATGTATAAAGTTTGTTCGATGTGAGTTCTGTTTTCTCTTTATAGTCATTAATGTCATAGTCGGTAATAACATCTCTCTCAGGAGCCTGACCTGGTTGCCCGGTCCTCAAAATTATCCTGACATGATGATCTTTCAGATCTTCCCGTACCCAGCGAGCCAGCTCCAAACCTGCATGATCAGTCTCCATCACAACATCGAGTAGCACAACAGCAAAGCTGTTTTCGGACATAACTTGTTTTGCTTCGCTGGCAGAGTACGCAGATTTAATATCGAGGGGAGTATCCTGAAAAGTAAAATTCCTCAGCGCTAGTTTAGTAACCTGATGAACTTCTGGCTCATCGTCAACGACCAATAAGTTCCAGCTATCTTTAATTTTATTATCTGATTGATTATTATCAGAATTATCGTTTTCGTCTTGGAATATCAACTCGTCTGACCCTGTCATCAGAAACCTGTATTTTGTTTATGTTCCTTCTATTTATAGTACGGTTTGTCGTTTTGAGCCATTTTTTTGCTCTGGAAGCCATAATCGTTGTACAGTCATCTATACTTTAATCCAGATAAAGAAAAAGGGTTTAAAAACCATGGGAAAATCTGGGAAGACTCTCAATTTGATTGCTTACCTGTTTTTGGTGATTTTTTCCTGCCTGGGTAGCGCAGCGGAATCACCCCAGGAAGCCATTAAGAGTGCGTATATCTATAAATTCCTTAGCTATGTTGAATGGCCGGACGACAGTAATAAAAATACCTTGGTATTAACTTATTTCGGGAAAAACAAACAGTTTTTTGAATTGCTTTCAGCCGTAGAAAAAAGAAAAGTCCGCGGTCATTCTATGAAAACTAGGTGGGTGAGAAATATTGCTGAGCTACTCCCCACCGATGTCATTATCGTTGATCAAAAATTCAATCGCCACCTATCAAAAATTAATTCGCTAATTAAAGATGAACCTGTTCTGGTGATTTCTGACCATGCCAAGGAAAAGCAGTTATTTGGAATTAATTTTACTTCACTTGAGTCGAATAGAATCGGGTTTGAGATCAATCGTTACAATCTGGTTTACCAAAAACTGAAAGTTTCGACAGATATAGTCATTTTAGGGGGAACAGAAATTGAAATTGCGTCTTTGGTTAAGGAAATGGAGTCGGATATTGAGGACAGTCGAGACAAGTTATCTCAAATGGAAAATGAAGTAATCCAGAAACAGAAACTGCTTGATGAACAAAGCCTGGCATTGAAACAACAAGAGCGACAGTTGGCAGATCTCGATCAAACAATCCGAGGTCAGCGGAAATCTTATGACAAACTTAAAAAAGAATACACCGAGCTTAACGCATCGCTGGTTGTTAGTCGAACCGAACTTAATCAAAATAATCAGTTACTGCAAACTAAGCAAGAAGAGCTGCAACAAAAATCGGTTGCGATTGATGATCTTGCTGAGTTAATCAATCGGAATAAACAACTTTTAATTGAGCAGAGCAACGCATTAAAGAGCCAAAAGGCTGAATTGACCCAGTCTCAACGTCAACTAGAAAATCAGATGCAAACTCTCAGTCAACAAGAACTGACGCTAAAAGAGCAGAGTTCAACCATCAAAACGCAGTCCACAGCCTTGTATGGCTCTATCATTTTGTTGTTATCAATTACTGTATCAGTGGTCATGGTATACCGTGGTTTTCGTATTAAACAAAAAGCAAATCTTGATCTTGAAAGTAAAAATAACGAGTTGAAAGAAATTAACTTTAAACTGACTCACACTCAAGATCAGTTGGTGGAATCTGAGAAAATGGCCGCGTTAGGTGGATTGGTGGCAGGCGTTGCTCACGAAATTAATACACCCATTGGTGTTGGCGTAACCTCGTCCAGCCACCTGTTAGACTTACTGAAAAACTTTAGTCGAATGTATGAAAAAGGTCAGATAAAACGCTCTGACCTTGAGAGTTTACTCGCTGATTTGACTGAATCCGGTGATATCCTTCATCGAAACTTATTGCGAGCAAGCGGTTTGATCCGAAGTTTTAAACAAGTATCCGCGGATCAAACTAATGAAGAAATCAGAACATTTAATTTGAACGAATATCTCGGAGAGATATGTCAAAACTTAAGACATAAGTTAAAACAAAAGAAGCATGAAGTAATCATTGATTGTCCCAAACACTTAAGTATCACATCCTATCCAGGGGCTCTGTCACAAGTGATTACGAATTTAATTGTTAATTCAGTTATTCACGGTTTTGGTGATAAGACCAATGGTCAAATTGACATTCAGGCGACGCTCGTTGAAGATCAATTAATCGTTAACTACCGAGACAATGGTAAGGGAATTCCCGAAGGAACTCGAGAAAAAGTTTTTGATCCTTTTTTTACTACCAATCGGTCGGAGGGAGGAACTGGTTTAGGTTTACATATTTCATTTAACCTTACTCAAAAGCTGGGCGGTCGTATCAAGTGTTTACCTGCTAGCGAAGGTGCCTATTTTCAAATAACTTTACCGGTAGTAAAGGAAAAATGAAAAGGTTATTTTATTATTCAGACTATTATTCCAACCCAGGTTTTATTATTTAGAAATGTTATTTTCCAGAAGTATTGTTGTTCCAAATGTAACTGTTCCAAATACTATTTCCTCGAATTCAAGATAGTCAAGGTTGGTTCAAATCAAGCGCATGCTATTCCTGAATGAATAGCGTTAAAACAGCTGACTCGACTAATTCCAGGCTTGGAGCTGAGTTTTTCACTAAGAATACTGTTTCCCTTTTGGAATAGTCGTTGCCGGTGTTGTTGTTGTCACGGTTGTTACTGTCATAATTGTTATTGGTTTGAGCAGAATAGTCAGTGCCGCCGTTTTGGAGATTATTAGCCTGAGTATTGGCGTTGAATTTATCTCCTGAAGAAATAGCAAACAGGGTCGTCGCAATTATTAAGTAAGTCAGGAGAGTTTTTTCTCTAAGTTGCATTGTGGTTTCTCTAAACAGAAAAAGTGGGTCATGAAAATAAATGTGAGAGAAGCATAACCGATCAGCCTGAATCAATACTGAATGACTCTGGTTTGCTAGTGTTTGAAGTATCAAAAAAGCGAGATGTAAAATCTCGCTTATAGTTTTTGGTCGCTATTAGAAATTGAGAAACCAGAAGCAGATAAACCAGAAATAGACAGTCATACTGTTTTTAATTTCCAATGACCAAGTCTGAATATATAAACACTCACCAGCGTCATCAAACTTTCTGCTATTGTAATAGATAGAAAAACGCCCGTTGGACCTAGCTCGAAATATTGCGCAAAAGTATAGGCCATCGGGATCTGACACATCCAAAAACAGAAAAAGTTTATTTTGGTAGGCGTCATAGTATCTCCTGCGCCATTAAAAGCCTGCACTACAATCATACCAATAGCGTAAAAGCCATACCCATAACTGATATATCGAAGACAATCGACACCATATTGGATAACCATCTGGTTGTCAGTGAACAAACCAATAATGATTTCAGCAAAGGCAATAAAAATAATGGCGACGCTTAGCATAAAGTAGACATTGTATTTGGCTAGTTTCCAAACTGATTTTTCTGCGCGTTCAGCTTCTCCAGCGCCCAGGTTTTGCCCAACCAGTGTAGCCACGGCGTTACTTAAACCCCAGGCCGGAAGAATCGTAAAAATAATGACTCTGATGGCAATCGTATAACCCGCGACCGCGGCGCTCCCGTAGGAAGACACTAGCCTGACTAGCACCACCCAACTGGCTGTGGCGATGATAAACTGCAAAATACCACCGACAGATACGCGTAATAATCTGGCACACACTCCAACCACCAGTTTTAAATTTGCGAGTCCAAGGCGAATACGACTGTCTTTGCCACTTAAATGATAAAGCTGATATAAAACGCCGATTCCTCGACCAATGTTTGTGGCAACTGCGGCGCCTGTGACGCCCATTTCCGGGAAAGGCCCGACGCCATAAATGAGTAAAGGATCTAATACAATGTTAATACCATTGGCTAACCAAAGTGATCGCATAGCAATAGTGGCATCACCGGCGCCACGAAAGATCGCATTGATTAAGAATAAGTATAAAATGGTGATAGAACCGCCTAACATAATACTGGTGTAGGATTCTCCAACGGCGAGAACGTTATCGCTTGCACCCATAAATATCAGAATATTATCGGCATAGTTAAGCCCAACCAGGCCGACTATTAAGGCAACTAAAAGTCCAACCCACAAGGTTTGTGCCGCTACGATATTAGCGGCTTCATATTTTTTTTCGCCGATCCGTCTTGCGACCATTGCAGTAACCGCCATACTCAGCCCAATTGCGACAGCGTAGAGTAGTGTGATGACGGCTTCGGTCAGGCCGACGACTGCGACTGCATCTGCACCTAAACCTGATACAAAAAAGATATCTGTGATAGCAAATACTGATTCCATCGCCATTTCTAGTACCATCGGCACTGCGAGTAAAAAGGCTGCTTTTCCAATTGAACCTTTGGTGTAGTCTTGCTGATTGTTACCGGATAGCGCCTGTTTAAATAGTGTAAAAAATGATTCGAGTTTTTTAATATTGGTCATTACAGTTTTCCTTTTCTCGGACTTCATAACAGGCCACCCTGAAAAGCGACTTAGATAGCGAGCTGTATACGATTTGCGCAGCAGGCTATTTCAATTTAATGTCCGAAAATAGATTGTTTAACAACAGCTCAAAGCTGTGGCATAAAATTCAAGTGAATGTTGTCAGGGGATTTTGTTTTAACTTATCAACCCGAATTTGGTTTTATCCATTAGAAGCTAGTGCTAAACCTGTTCATTCGATTTGGTTCGAAAGAACAGCATTGCAAAATGTGGTCTTTAAGGTAACTAAGGCACTACTTTGCCTAAAACATAAAGCTAGTTTAAAACACAAAATTGGGGATATTACGTTTAATCCAACCTGTAAAACTAATTTCTTCGTGGTCGAAGCACAGGAGATCGCATAATGAAAAATGAGAACTTCACTGTGCTTTTCAACACACGGTCAGTGCAAGCAAGTTTGGAGATGACATAACTGTTCATTGACTTGTTCTCATTGATTGAAGTGATGTGCAATATTCTGCACGAATAATCAGGAATGTCAATCTCGTAACGCGAGAACATTCAAACAATTAGTTATAAAATTACCATTGGTGATAAATGGATTAGAAGATCCTTAAACAAGGAAAGTTTTAAAATCATTTGTACGGTAATTAATTCAGTCAATCAACCTGATTAATTTTGCTCAAGCATCGCAAATTTTCATAACAAAAGGATCGTTAAACACCTAATTAAGATCAATTTAAGGTTTTATCTGTTTGTCTAGCTGTCTATAATGGCTTCTTTACATCCTATTAAAAAAAACGAATCGGAGACAAGTATGCGTATCATTCTTCTTGGCGCGCCGGGTGCTGGTAAAGGTACACAAGCTCAGTTCATTAAGGACAAATATAATATCCCGCAAATTTCCACGGGTGATATGCTAAGGGCTGCAGTCAAAGCAGGTACGCCGCTTGGTTTGCAAGCCAAAGAAGTGATGGACGCAGGAAAGCTGGTTTCTGACGACATCATTATTGGTCTGGTGAAAGAGCGAGTGGCCGAGGCTGATTGCGAAAATGGCTATCTATTAGATGGTTTTCCCAGAACAATTCCACAAGCCGATGCGATGAAAGAAAATGGCATCAATGTTGATTATGTTGTGGAAATTGACGTCGCAGATGAAGAAATTATCAAGCGATTGAGTGGACGACGTGTTCACCCAGGTTCAGGCCGAACTTATCACATTCAATATAATCCCCCGAAAGTTGACGGAAAAGACGATGTAACCGGCGAAGATCTGGTACAGCGTCCAGATGATAGTGAGTCGACAGTCAAAGATAGACTATCGGTTTACCATGAGCAAACTCGTCCGTTGGTCGATTACTACTCAGGTTGGGCAAACAAAGGTGGCGAAAATGCGCCAGCTTATGTGACTGTGCCAGGCGTTGGCGGGCTTGATGATATCAGGGAAGCCATCTTTAAGGCGCTCTCCTGATCATTGCCAGTGTTTGAAAGAACATAATGCCTGAAGGAACATAATGTCTGAGCGAAAATATGGTGTTCTCCTGGTAAATCTGGGAACACCTGCAGAGCCAACGGTGCCGGCTGTCAGGTCATTTCTTAAAGATTTTTTAAGTGACCGACGAGTTGTCGATTTGCCGCGTATTATCTGGTTGCCAATATTGTACGGCGTTATTCTCACTTTCAGGCCCAAAAAAGTCACCAAAAACTATCAGAAAATCTGGTTTGAAGATGGCTCTCCACTGATGGTGTACAGTCGTGAGCAACAAGCAGCGCTTCAGATGATATTGGATCAAACTGATAATGCAGCGAACGACGAGATAAATAAAGAGAATAATACTTGCGGGATAAAAGTTGAGTTGGGCATGACCTATGGTCAACCATCTATCAAGCAAGCGGTTAACAATCTCGAAACCTGGGGGGCTGATGAAATTATCGTGCTTCCACTTTATCCTCAATATTCTTTTACCACGACTGCACCGGTCACCGATCAACTTGAATTAATAACTGCCGAGAGTGGTCGAGAGTTTTCCGTGGTTTCCGATTATCATGATGAGGTTAATTATATTCAAGCGTTAGCGGAAACGGTTAAAGCGGCTGGTACGTTCAATGTTGATGAAGACAACAATCAGTCAATTCAACAAAACAATAGCCAGAAAGAAACTGGTCAAGAACAAGCTGATCATGAACACACAAAACCGTTTGATAAATTAATTTTATCTTTTCATGGGATACCGAAAAGGTATGTGGTAAACGGTGATCCCTATCAAGCTCAATGTGAAAAAACAGCGGAAAGATTAGCCGAGGAGCTTGGATTAAAACCGACACAGTGGGAAATAGCCTATCAATCCAGAGTTGGCAGGGAAGAGTGGTTAACGCCTTACCTGGACCAACGAATGACCCAATTAGCCGATGAAGGCGTACATAATATATTGGTCATTTGTCCCGGGTTTTCTGTTGATTGTCTGGAGACGCTGGAAGAGATTGCCATGGAAAATAGAGACATCTTTCTTGAAAATGGCGGCCAGCAATTTCAGTATATCGACGCGTTAAACGCGCAACCAGCTCACATTCAGATGATGAAAAGTCTGGTTAATCAACAAATACAAAAACTGAACACTAAAAAGCCAGCCTGACATTCAAATCAATGAAGTGTCTAAAAACGATGAAGTGCTTAAAAAAGATGAACTGTTTAAAGCGCCGTATCAGGCGCTAAGCGAATTTTGTTTGCCACGGCGTGTAAGCCGGGGCGGGCTTAAAACAACAATTCAAAAACCTGATCATAATGACCAACGAAATGAACTTTCAATCCCTTTTGAATGTGCTTTGGAAGTTTTTCGTATCGTCCCTCAACAGCCTTAGGCAAAATAATGTTGTTGATGCCTTCCCGTTTAGCGGCAATTACCTTTTCTCGGATACCGCCCACAGCCAGCACCGAACCGCTCAATGTCAGTTCACCAGTCATGGCAAACTTGGAGCGAACTTTCTTTTTTAACACGAGTGATAAAAGAGCACTGGCCATCGTAATTCCGGCGCTTGGTCCGTCTTTTGGTGTGGCGCCTTCAGGAACATGTAAATGAACGTATTGTTTATCCAGTGCTTTTTCATCAACCCCATACCTGGCAAGATGTGCAGCGATGTAGCTGTAAGCGATATCTGCAGACTCCTTCATCACATTACCCAACTGACCTGTCAGTTTAAAGCCGCGTGAGCTGCCATGTATTTTGGCGGCTTCAATGCTTAAAGTAACACCACCAAGAGAAGTCCAGGCAAGTCCGGTACATATGCCCACGCCCGTAATCAGAGAGTCTCGACTGAACAGTGGCATCCCCAGAAAATTGGTCAGGTTATTTTTGCTGATACTGATTTTTTTGACGTGTTCGTTGACAATACTAACAGCACATTTGCGAATAATTTTGGCGAGTAACTTATCCAGATTACGAACCCCGGCCTCGCGGGCGTAACCATCAATAAGCGCTTTTAGTGCGCTATCAGTGAGTTTAATTTTGGATGGCGCGATACCCGAGCGCTGAATTTGCTTAGGCCATAAATGTTGTTTCGCGATTTCAATTTTTTCTTCCAGAATATAACCACTCAAGCGGATGACTTCCATACGATCGAGTAACGGGCGAGGTATCGTATCCAGCTGATTTGCGGTACAGATAAACAGCACTTTCGAGAGATCGACGCGTGTATCCAGGTAATGATCGAGAAATTGATTATTTTGCTCCGGATCTAAAACTTCGAGTAATGCAGAGGAAGGATCACCTTGGTAACTGGAACCAATTTTGTCAATCTCATCAAGCATAATCACTGGATTAGAAGAGCCGGATTCAATTAAGGCTTGTACAATTTTTCCCGGCATGGCGCCGATATAAGTACGACGATGTCCCTTTATCTCGGCTTCATCACGCATTCCGCCCACAGAAAAACGGAAGAATTCACGTTTCAACGCAGCGGCGATTGAACGACCCACAGAAGTCTTGCCAACCCCCGGCGGTCCAACTAACAATAAAATCGAGCCAGAAATTTCGCCTTTTAACGCGCCAAGCGCTAAAAATTCGATAATGCGTTGTTTAACGTCTTTTAATCCTGCGTGTTCTCTGTCTAACGCCAGTTTGGCCGAGCGCAACTTTAAGTTATCTTCGGTAAATATTCCCCAGGGGAGTTTAGAAAATACTTCCAGGTAGTTTCGCGTGACTGCGTATTCCGGAGAGCCAGATTCGAGAATTGATAATTTATTGAACTCTTCGTAAAATTTTTCGCGGGCCAGTTTGGGTAATAATTTATCACTGATATTTTTTTCGAATCTCTCCAGATCAGCGGTTTTGTCGTCTTTGGCAATGCCAAGTTCTTTTTGAATCGCTTTTAACTGCTCTTTAAGGAAGAAACGTCGTTGATGTTCGCTCAGTGTTTCTTCAACCTGATCATGGATGTCTTTTTGTAACCTGGCAACTTCCAGTTCCTTCTTGATTAATACCAGCACTTTTTCCATGCGTCTTTTCAAATGTACCGTTTCCAACACTCTTTGTAATTCATTTCGAGTAGCAGTGGTTACGCTGGCTGCAAAGTCAGTCAGTTGCGATGGCTCGTTAGGATCGAAGCGGTTAAGAAAAAACTTGAGCTCTTCACTATACAGCGGGTTTAAAGGAACCATTTCTTTGAGCGTGTTAATAATTGCGATGGCATAAGCCTTCAGTTCGTCGCTTTCTGTATATTCTGGCTCATGGGGGTACTCGACCTGGACAATAAAGGGAGGCGTCCTGTCAATCCATTTCTTAATTCTGAACCGCTGTAATCCTTCTGCGATAAATTGAACCTTGCCAGAAGACAAGACAGGGTGATGAATTTTAACCAGTGTGCCGACTTTAAAAAATTCTTCAGGTTTAGCGTCTTCGGGTAGCGGATTTTTAACCAAAACCAGGCCGGTAATGTTTTTATGTTTTTCACTAATGAATTCGATAGTGTCCCGCCAACTTTCTTCATTCATTAAAATGGGTAATGTTTGCGGCGGAAAAAACGGGCGCTCACTAATAGGTAAAAGGCAAACTTCGCTGGGTAGATATTTGACGCTTTTTTCGCCATCTCGGATTTTTGTTATTTGTTTGTCGTGGTTTTCCATATCAAGACTCAATTAGTTTGTTAATTTCCAGATTAACGGCCGATAGTTTTATCCGATTCAGTACGGTTTAGTGCGGGACTGAATTTCAATGATCTTAACATTGTTTCGGAGATTGATTTAGCATTGAATCAGATTTGTTTTAGAGTATAGCAACTAAACACAAGTTCGCGCATAATTCTGATTTTGCGATAAAATTTACATCAAGGGTTACTAGTGTTTATTAAGTATCCTGGTTAGTTTGTAAACTGGTTGACTATTCATCAGATCTTTTGTCATCAGAACCTTTTCGGGGGAGGTTGGATGTATCCTCCAGGGCAGAAAAAAATATGGTGGTGACGCTTTTGTGGAAATAATTATCTCATATTAAATTTCTAAATTTTAATGCCGATATAAAAGATAAGTAGTATTGAATCAATAGTTCGCAAGTTAGCTCAAACGAGAAAACGTAACACATGATTAATATTGGCGATATCAGCAAACCCAGCGTCAGTGAAAGCCCGGTTAAACCGAAGCGTTCTAAGCAAGGTGTTGCCAAATTGGAGGAGACCACAGCATTGGAGGCTGCCAGTAAAACCACCGTCTTAGAGAAGCGACCTCCAGATGATGGCTATCCAAAGAAGAAACGTCAAAAACGTGCAATTTCGGATGAAAAAAATAAGCTTTCGGATAGTGAGAAAGACTCTTCATTAGAGGGCGAAGAACCTGTCAGTGGAGCTGTGTATCATGGTCGCAGCGAGCAAATGGAGACCTTGTCTGAAGAAAATCGAACCCAGCCCAACAAACCCAGCCCTGGCGAACAAAACACTTATGATAAGCGTGGTCGTAAAACGCCACAAACCCGGGTTGATATTAAAGTGTGATCTTCAATTATTCTGAATTCAAATAAATTTTCATTGATTAAGTAACCTGAGTTCGGGATAAGTATCATCTCCGGCGTTGTTTCAGACCTGAAACTGAGGCCTGTTATCTACTTGTTTATCGGGCTATAATTGCTTGAAATTCGATTGTTTAAAATTAACTCGCCTGACTCAAATTGAAAATAGGTTTGAAGAAAGAGCTCGCATAAAAATACAGTGACCAGTCAAGTAGCAAAAATTACTTATAACATCGCGGCGCTAATGGAGCAGACGCGGTTGGTTGCTGCTGATTATCGCAACACCACAGGACAAGCATTACCTGTGACCGCAGAACTGGCGAGGTTTGATGCGATTGATCGCTTAAATCTACAGAAGCTGGATGGAGAGCAGGGGGTTGATGCGGTTGACGCTAATAAGACCCAAGAAAAATATCTGATCAAAGGCAGGGTTATTTTTAAAGGCGGTAAAGCGCGCCAAAAATTAGGGCAGTTGAGTTTAGAGTCTGGATGGGAATATTTGTTGATGGTAATTTACGATGCGACCTATCAACCGACACAAATCTATAAAGTGGATAGAACAATTATCGAAAAAGAACTGGTTAATTCGCCAAAAGATAAACGGGGATCGATGACTGTAGCTAAATACAAAGCGATTGGCGAGCTTGTCTGGTCGTTAGAATCAGAATGATTGATATTAAACGAGCAAAAAATTGAAGATTAGTGACAAGCAGATCAACGAACTCCTCGGTAATGAAGGTCCTTTTGCAAAAGTTCGAAAAAACTTCAAAGCCAGATCTGAACAGCAAACGATGTCAGTTGCTGTTAATCAAGCCATTCAGAACCAGGATAATCTCATTGTAGAGGCAGGGACGGGAGTAGGTAAGACTTTTGCTTATTTGCTACCTGCGCTTTTGTCAGAAAAACAAGTCGTTATTTCAACGGGCACGAAAAATCTTCAGGATCAGCTGTTCAAGCGTGACTTGCCCACCATAATGAAAGTGTTGCAAATTAGTCCGCTAACAGCATTGCTGAAAGGTCGCAGCAATTATCTTTGCGAATATCGCCTGGAGAGCACGCTGGCGTCAGGACGGTTGCCAGACCCAAAAGCAGTGAAACATCTCGGCATGGTTAATCGCTGGCGTGATAAAACATTGAGCGGTGATCTCTCTGAATTGTCTGCGCTACCCGAAAATTCCCCGGTAATCTCATACGTTACCAGTACTGCTGACAATTGTCTGGGACAAGAATGCCCATTTATTGAGAAATGCTTCCTGGCTGCTGCCAGAGAAAAAGCCCGTAAAGCGAAGGTATTAGTGGTTAATCATCATCTGCTACTGGCCGATCTGGTATTAAAAGAAGATGGATTCGGTGAGCTGCTACCCGATACTGATGTATTTATCGTCGATGAGGCACACCACCTGAGCAGAACCGCTTACCAGTTTTATGGAGATTCAATTTCCAGTCGCCAAATCGCTGATTTATGTCGAGAGGTTGAATTAGAGTATCGGACCCAGGTCACCGATTGCCGAGATTTAATGCTTGAAGCGCAAAGGTTAAATAATGAAGCGAAAGAATTCAGGCTGGCACTGCCGGTATTCGATACTAAAGAAGATTGGAAGCCAGAACCAAGAATTGTCGATGCTGTAAAAAAATTGTCATTAAAAATCAATTCACTATATGAAATAGTTAAAGTTAATTCTACAAGAACTAAAACCCTGGAATCTTGTTTTGAACGGCTCATTGGGTTTCGCCATACCATTGAGCAGTTTATGGCGCAGACCACAGGAGCAACGTCGGGCCAGCGCGGAGCGAGACGGAGTGAAAATACTTCTGATGATGTGGCCGAATCCACTGCTGTAAAACCGAGAATCAACTGGTACGAAACCATGAAAAGTGGTTTCAGGCTAAATACCACACCATTGGATGTGGACGAGTTGTTTCAGCAAAGCCGGCAGCGATATGCAAATTCCAGCTGGATTATGACTTCGGCAACACTGAGCGTTGACGACAGTTTCGACCATTATGTCCAGTCCTTGGGTTGGGATGACGTTAAAAACCTGATTTTACCGTCGTCGTTTGATTACGAAAACCAGTCATTGTTATATGTTCCTCGGGGTTTGCCCTCTATCCGTCAGTCAAACCGGACGCAGGTGATAATTGATACCATTTTACCTTTGCTACAACATGCTACCGGACGGGCTTTTGTTTTATTCACTAGTCACAGGGCGCTAAAAGAAGGGGCGGAAGCCTTGCGAGAAATGGCGTTATTTAATTGTCTTGTGCAAGGAGAAGCGAGTAAAGAAGAGTTGTTAAACCAATTTCACGACCTTGAAAATGCAGTGTTACTCGCTACCGGCAGCTTTTGGGAGGGCATTGACGTGGCTGGTGATAACCTGATTCTAGTGGTGATTGATAAATTGCCGTTTGCGCCGCCTGATGACCCCATTTTAAACGCCAAAATACGCCAAAGCCGTCAACAGGGGGGCAATCCGTTTTTTGAGCTACAAATTCCCGAAGCGGTTTTATCTTTGAAACAGGGTTGTGGTCGATTAATCAGGAGCGTCGAAGACAGAGGGGTTGTTTGCATTTGTGATCCTCGGATTGTGGGCAAGAATTATGGCGAAGTATTTTTAAATAGTCTTCCCGCAATGCGAAGAACGCGCGATCAACAATTGGTCACCCAGTTTTTGACTGATATAATTTTGACCTCTGAAAAAGACGAAATTGAAATTAACGAAGCTGAAGATGATAAGTCGGAGAAAAATACCGCGGCGGAAAAACTGTCTGATGTGGAAGAGCCTGCGCTTGTTGAAAGTTCAGAGTCAGTTAATTGAAGAGCTTAAAAGCTCGTGGCTAAAATTAACGACCATAATTAATATTTCTGATAACCAAACCACCAATAACCAAAATACCGATAATGACAAAAATTCTAGTAATTGATTCGTCCACTGAAGCTTGTTCCGTCGCTTTGTTAAATGATGGAGAAGTCAGCGAACGATACCAGCTTGCTCCGCGAGAACATGCGAAACTGCTGTTGCCCATGGTTCAATCGTTGCTCGCAGATGCAGAACTATCGCTCACCCAATTAGATGCTATTGGATGTAATGTTGGTCCCGGCGCCTTTACCGGAATTCGTATCGCTGTGTCAGTGGCTCAAGGACTAGCCTTCGGTGCCAATTTGCCGGCGATTTCGCTTTCAAGTTTGGCTAACCTGGCTTGCTATGGTCAGGCAGAGTCGGATAAAAAAGCTTGGTTTTGTGCAATAGATGCTCGTATGAATGAAGTGTATTTTTCGGGCTACAAAGTATCAGATGGCGTGGCGACGATTATCGGTGAGGAAATGGTTATTCCTCCTGAGTCGATTAACTGGGCTGAATTAAGCGATAAGTTAGCCGCTGATTTCGATGATGTGGGTTTGATCGGCAGTGGTTGGCTGGCCTACGAGAAAACAATGCTAGCAGCGCCTCTTTGCCGCGAGCAACTCATTGAAGAGCGTTTTCCCAGGGCTTTATACGGGTTAAAACAGGCAGAACAGATTTTTTTAGACTCTCAGAAGTCTGATTCTCAAGAATCCAGCTCGCAATTGTTAGAGCCAGAGTTTTTACAACCAATTTACTTAAGAAACAATGTCGCGAAAAAGTCGACTAAAAAATGAGCTATAATTAGGCGGCTATGTTAAAAAAGCCTTAGTTGTTTTTATTGATTCAGCTATATAAAAGTTAATGACCAGAATGGACCTGTGTTAAAACAGGTGAAAACTTGATGATTAAAACATTAATAATAAATTTGCTTTCAGTTTTGCCTTAGTGAATGAACATTATTAACCCAATAGCAACCAGTTCTCAAGCGTTACCGCAGAATACAAGGGCGAGAGTTGAGGTGTTACCCGCTTCGGATAATGCCCCAGATCCAACCCAGGTTCGCACCAATACTTCGCTTAGGGTCATCCGGGTCGCGGAGGAAGGCGTTGAAATCGCAGAATTTGGTGGTAATGGTGCTTCCGGTGGTGGCACAGGCCTGGTGAACGCCTCGCCTTTGCAACAATATGAGTCGAATCAGCAGTTATTGCAACGGGAACAAATTGCCTCTCAGGTCGGAATTGACTTATTCGCTTAAACTCAATTTTCCAACTTACTCTAACTTGATAATCTTCTAACCAGGCCCTTGGCAATCAACCTCCTATTGAGCCGCTGTTATACCGTTGATAGTAAAAAATCGCCCAATCTTCCCAGGCTGCCGTCTCGTCGTTGAAAATTTGACTCGGCGATTAGTCGGTTATTTTCTCCATAAGGGGTGGAGCGGATTTCAGATAACAATGAAAGGCTATCTATATCGTGTGTTGATAAATGACTTAATACTTGATTGCCTCCAGTATCAAAGTGAAGCAGCATCAGGTTTTCGAAAATTCGATCACTTGCGTTAATTTGTCCATTATTATCATCGTCGTATCGACTCAATTCCTGAAAACCATCTTTAGCGCCATTTGCGTCGCCAAATAGTTCTGAGCCATCATCAATGACACCATTTTCATTGATATCTAGCGCCAGAAACGCGTTACCATTTTGCAAACGATCAATGTTATCAATATTTCCATCGGCATCGAGATCAAATTGAATTTTTTGAGATGGATCGAAATTAAAATCTGAATTGTCCAGATTAAGAATAAGTGGATCGGCTTGTTCTGGCTCAAGGGTTTGCGCTGAAGCGCTAAATGAAAAGTGACTTTGCCGCGAAATGGTGACAGATATTTCAGTTCCTGATAATGGATCGGTCAGCGTGAATTCAAACGTTTCTGAAAAGCTTGTTTCAAAATCAAATGAAAAACCACTCGAATCGCCAGTGTTAAAAAACTCGATGTCAGCAAAGAAAGATTCCTGTTGTGCATATTCGACAGACAAGGTAAAGCCATCTAAAGCATTCGAAGATGTTTCTTCATTGGCTGGTACGAATTCAGCGTCATTGGACTCACCCGAATTAACACGAGCAATCGCTGCCATGAGTTGGAAAACGAGGGAATTTTCCCGATGTTGTTTAATCGATTCATTAATATCTGCTGGTTTTTCATTCGTTGCCTGAGGAACTGGGCTGGAAGTTGGCTGTCTTGGCGGAGAACCTTGACCAGATTTTTCGAATAGAAGGGGAGAATGACCTAATGCCGAATTTCCAATTGAGAAAACCATTATTCAACTCCTGATTTTATTGATAGTAACCGTTGGCTAAAAAATAATTTTAACTAGAGCTTCTTATCGATAGGCAATCCATGCTCAATATAAACGCGCTCAAGTAAAAGGATGAGCGATTACAAAACATGATTAGCTATAACACAAAACGGATTAATCCTATTGTTGAAAAAAAGACTAGCCGTCCCGAATGCCCGATTGTCATTTCAGGGTTTTAAATTCAGGATTGTTTAAACGATAAAAATTGCTGTCACTCAACTATATCGGAGTTTGAAATGCGGTCTTTAAATTTCGCTTGAGTTGATATTAACGTCATAGTGTTTATACCCAAACAATTTAAAAAATTTTGCCTGGGGTATTGATTCAGCGCTAACTAATTGAGTGGTGGAGTTTCTAACAATTAAACCATCTCATTAGTCGCTGAACTAGTGACGTAGACTGCGCTGTCGAATAAATTCGTTGATGCGGTTTAATTGTGAGTTAAGCCTCGCTCTGGCATAGGGATCTTCAGTATGAACATTCAGCGCTTGTTCAAACTGAATTCTCGCACCAGTTAAATCGCCCATCGCCAGGAGAAAATTTCCTTCGGTTTCGTAAACTTCAGATTGGTGGCCTGAACCTTCTTGAGCTTCGGCTAATAGTTTCAATAAGTAAGGCGCATATTCGGTCATGTGGATATTAGCCAACAGTAACTCACGACCTTTGACGTAATCGCTTTTGGCCAAATATAACTCGGCTAATGTTTCGACTAGTGCCTGGTTGCCCGGAGATTGAACTAATAACGATTCAATTAATTTTATTGAATTGGCTGGAGAATTTCTCTCGATATCAAGTTGCGCTAATGCGATGGCATAGCTAGGTTGTTTGGGGGCCGAAAAACGTAAGCTTTTTAGAATCTTTTCGGCAACGTCGAATTGTTTTGCACGGATCATAAAAACTGCATAGCCGTAGCGCTGTGCGTCTGTTTTAATTTCTCCGTTCTTGTAGCGGGTTTTCGTTTTATCGACAGTAACCGGATTAATTTTCGCTGTGAGCGCCTTGATTTTTTCTTTCATTAAAAGGTAAACCAGTCGTTCATCACGACGTCGACTCGGATATTCTCTGGCTCTCAGTCGGGCATCGGTGATTCTTGAGCGAGACAGTGGATGGGTTCTTAAAAATTCAAAAGCATTAGAGTAGTATCGAGAATTCTCCTGCATTTTCTCAAAAAAACTGATCGCACCTTTGGTGTCAAATCCTGCTTTATATAATGTAGAAATTCCGATTCGATCAGCTTCTGCTTCGTTAGAACGAGTGTGATTTATCATTGCCTGTTGCGCAAGTCCCTGAGCCCCCATCAGTGCGCCCATACCGGTCTGTGAACTCTTACTTTGAGAAGCAATCAAAATGGCAGCGGCAAACGCGGCCAGGGAAGGCAAAGTCAACTGGTTTTGTAGTTCGAGTCTGCGAGCTAAATGGCGTTGGGTAACATGGGCAATTTCATGGGAAAGAACAGATGCCAATTCGCTTTCTGTATCAGATTTAGTAATTAGCCCGGTATGAATGCCAATATAACCGCCGGGTAGAGCAAAAGCGTTAATGGAGTTTTCGCGAACGACAAAAAATGAAAATTGGCGATCCTGCGCGTCAGCGTTATTTTCGACCAGCTTAAATCCAAGATGCTGAATATAATCGTTAATCTCCGCGTCATTGACGATCGGCGCTATCGCTCTTATCTGTCGCATGTAGTCGTCGCCAACCGCTTGTTCTTCAACCAGGCTAAAAACTCTGGAAGAGCTACTGCCGATGTCGGGCAACTCGTTGGCGGCATAAGCTGCGGAAAAGAAGAAACAACTAATAAACGAAAAGATCGCTAATTTATACAATGAATGTTCCTCAAACTTCGAATCTCAAGTTAATCATTGACTATCAAAAGTTATCATCAATGGTTATCTACTATCAGAATTGCTTACCTGCCTGATTTGATAGCGGTACAATCCTATCAATCTGAATTGCTCAGACCGACAAAACTATTGCTTATAGGAACGCTTTGAGTATCATAAGTTCCTTATAACATTATATAAAACCAGTCTAGCACTTATGCCCAATTCAGAAAATAGTGATTTTGATGATAATCGTGAAGAAAAAATTGATGTCGGTCGCAATGACGACAATCAACAGCATTTAGATGATGGCATTGGGGAGAAACATGACTACAATATCGACGCCACCAATATCAATTGCCCCCTCCCATTGTTGAAAATGAAACAGGCGTTGAACCAGGCTAAGGTTGGTGAAGTGTTATTTGTGCGTGTGACCGATCCTGTGTCGGAGCGGGATTTTAAGGCATACCTGAAAATGACCAACCACCAGATGAAAATGAAAATTGAAAATAATGAATATTTATACTGGATCAAAAAAATAGATTAGGGGTATTGAATGACCAAGTTATTTGTACGCTGGTTCAGGAGAAATTTTTCGAATCCTCAATCGGTTATTCTGGCAGTGATATTATTATTTCTGTTTTTGGGGCTTTGGTTAATTGGTCCCATTATTATGCCGCTTCTGGTGGCTGTGGTTATCGCCTATCTTCTTGAGTGGGCTGTTTCGGCTATGCAAAAGTCCGGGTTACCTCGTAACGCCGCTGTGGTACTGGTATTTGTTGGCTTTGTGACGATTAGTCTTACAATTGTTATCGGAATTATACCTTTGGTGGGGCGGCAGTTAGAGTCTCTGTTCAGCGATTTGCCTTCAATGGCGAGTCGTATCAATTCGATGTTAATGGCGTTACCGGAAAAATATCCTGATTATGTTACCAAAGAGCAGTTAGAGGATTTCATTCAGAAGTTAGGTGGTAATTTCGGCAATATCGGCGACGTGCTGGTGTCATTTTCGCTGGCGTCGTTTAAAAATATTGTATCAGTATTGATTTATATGATTCTGGTCCCTTTATTGGTGTTCTTTTTCCTGAAAGACAAAGACAAAATTCTTACCTGGTTTTTACGCTGGTTGCCTGACGAGAGGCAGCTATCAACGCGGGTTTGGCAAGAAGTTGACGGCCAAATCGGTGCTTACGCTCGAGGCAAAGTGGTCGAAATCTTTATCGTTGGCTTAGTTAGCTACATCAGTTTTGTCTTCTTCGGGCTTAACTATGCTTTGTTATTGGGTGTTTTGGTCGGTTTTTCAGTGCTTATTCCCTATATTGGCGCGACTATTGTGACGATTCCAGTCGCCCTGGTGGCGCTCATCCAATGGGGCCCAAATGACACTTTCCTTTATTTGATAATTACCTATTTTATTATTCAGGCGCTTGACGGCAATGTGTTGGTTCCTTTACTTTTTTCTGAGGCGAATAATTTGCACCCGGTCGCAATTATCGCGGCAGTTTTATTCTTTGGTGGAATTTGGGGGTTCTGGGGCGTGTTTTTCGCAATACCACTGGCTACACTGGTGGTTGCGGTATTAGATGCCTGGGATGAAGCGAAGTCAGTGCCGGAAATACAAAGTCAGGCAAGTTAGTTGCCAACCTGGTTTGCAAACCTGGTGAGTGGGAGAAGGGGCTACTCGTGAAATGATAGCCAAACTTCCAGGTCACACCTGGTGTAGATTGACTATTTTGTGATTTATCTGAGCTGCGACCTTGTTAAGGTCTGAAATCTAAAGTTCAGAAATCTAAAATTCTGAAATCTAAACAGCCTAGCTACTTCTCTTCGTCAGTTTTGACTTTTTTTCTGGGGGGATTGACCCAGATTGTCTTAACAGCGTAAGGAGAAGTCATAGACATTCTTTCTACCTGGTCGATTTTTTCGGAGTCTTTAACCCAACGATAGCCAGAATTATTGGTTGCGGCACAGCCTGTAAACATTAAACTTGCGAAAACAATTAAAATCTTGGTCTTTTTCATTCCAAATCTCCCGTATTTTGGTGACTATAAAAACGAGATTACCACTCTCTAAAATTAGGCCATGAAAGACAGGGCGGACAAGTTGAAAAAAGTTGAATCGATGCCTATTTGAAAAATGATATAAAAAAATATTTTTTAATTATAATCGCGCATTAAACTAACTCGCCAACAATTGCATTCTGAAATTAAGTTGTGAGGCATTATTTCTAAGTAAGGTAGTTGGAGGAAAGCACCATTTTCGGAGGAAGAGGAGAAGCGGCCGAGTGTGGTTTAGAGACTCGGCCTAACTTAGCAAGTTGATTAATTGATATTGATTTACAAGTTCTCTGAGGCAAAATCTGCGAGGCGAGATCTTTCTCCTCTAATTAACTTAATATGACCGCCGTATTTCCAATTTTTGAAATGATCCACCACATAACTGATCCCTGAACTGGTTTCCGTTAAATAAGGTGTATCGATTTGCGCGACATTACCGAGGCAGACGACTTTGGTACCTGGCCCTGCGCGGGTTATCAGCGTTTTCATCTGTTTGGGCGTCAGGTTTTGTGCTTCGTCAATAATGACAAATTTATTGATGAAAGTTCGACCGCGCATAAAGTTGAGCGATCTGACTTTTAACCATTTTTGTAAGATGTCCTGTGTGGCCTGTCTTCCCCAGTCGTCGTTTGACTGAGACGGAGAAAGGACTTCAAGGTTATCAGTAAACGCGCCCATCCAGGGATTCATTTTTTCTTCTTCCGTTCCTGGTAAAAAGCCGATATCTTCGCCAACTGGTACAGTCACCCGAGTAACAATAATTTCATTGTACAGCTTACTTTCAATGGTTTGCTCCAGCGCGGCGGCAAGGGCTAACAATGTTTTTCCGGTACCGGCGGGGCCCTGAAGTGTGACAAAATCAATTTCCGGATCCATTAGCAAATTCAGCGCAAAACTTTGCTCGATATTTCTTGCCGTGACTCCCCAGACATCGTTAGCCTGCGAGCTGTGATCCTTAGCGAGTTCTATCGTGGCTTCGTCGCCGTTGGTTTCTCTAACGATAGCAGAAAATTCGGAGCCATCTTCCATGTACACAAACTGGTTAACCACCCAATGTTTTACTAAAGGGCCTGAAATACGGTAGAAGGTTCGACCTTCTTCCTTCCAGGACTTCATTTCTTTGTCATGGGATTCCCAGAAATCATTGGGTAGGACGCTCTGCCCGGTAAAAAGAGATTCGAGGTCGTCCAAAACCTGGTCATTAAAGTAATCTTCAGCGTGAACGCCCAATATTTTGGCTTTGATCCTCAAGTTGATGTCTTTCGAAATCAAAGTAACCAGTTTATCTTTATTATCACGCTGTAGTGTGTGGGCAATACTCACAATCGTATTGTCGACCTTGCTTGTTGCCAGGCCGGTTGGAAAATTTGAAGCGTCGATTTCCGATGTTTGGAAAAATAATAAACCATCAGTTCTTTCTTCCTTCGGCAGGTAAGGGGAGTTGCCTAAGGGTAGTCCTTTATTGATTTCATCTTCGCTAGCCGACTCCATTAATTGATCAAAGTATCGACTCACCTGACGGGCATTACGCGCGACTTCTGACATGCCTTTTTTACCGTTGTCGAGCTCTTCAAGGACAACCATCGGAAGGTAGACGTTATGCTCTGCAAAGCGAAAGATTGATGTGGGGTCATGTAGCAACACGTTAGTGTCTAACACGAATAAACGAGAACCAGAAAACTTAAGTCTTGGCATTATTGATTCCTTATTGAATAAGGTATGTAACAGCGAAGATTAATATCATCGCCTTTTACATTGACCTTTTAACAGAGTTAACAGGACCAGTGTCAGTAAACCCTAAAGCTGTTTAACCGCCTCCAGTACCTCATCAACATGGCCTTTTACTCGAACTTTCCTCCATTCATTAGTTAATTTACCTTTTTTATTGAACAAAAACGTACTTCGTTCAACGCCCATAAACTCTTTACCGTACATTTTTTTTAACTTTATCACTTCAAATGCGTTGCATAATTCTTCGTCTGGATCAGACAGTAGATCAAATGGAAATTCCTGTTTTTCTTTGAAACGCTCGTGAGATTTAATCGAATCTCTGGACACACCGAGAATAATGCAATCAAGTTTTTTGAAAGCTTTAATATTATCTCGAAAATCCTGTCCTTCAGTGGTACAGCCAGGAGTGCTGTCTTTGGGGTAAAAGTAGACAACGACGTTATCGCCTTTTAGTTTTGCCAGGTTAATGGTTTGCTCGCCAGTGGCTGCTAAATCAATATTGGGTAATTTATCGCCAATTTTCATGGGCTGAATAATTCCTTATAAAGTTAGTATAGATTATTGTGCGATGGGTTCCATATTTCCGTCTAAATTGGTTTTAGCACAGAATTTATTAAACCTTTCGCGAATTTCTGAAACGGAACTCCCTGAAGGAATACCGACGGTGAGTTTAATTGATCCAATCATTGCACCTGTCTGCACGGCAGGGTAGGTATTACAACTCATTTCTTGAATTTCGATTTTTTGATCAGCAAAAAAATTGGTTAGATCTTTACTGATCCCAGGGTAATCGAGCGCGATTACTTTGACGCGGTAGGGTAATTCTTTCCTCGGTTCGGTTGGACCGGTTCGTTGCATCATGGTGGTCATTCCCAGTGATGATGCTTTGTTCGGTAGTATATGCTCAAGTTTGGCAAGTGCATTCCATTCGCCTTTAGCCATTAATACTAAACTGAAGGTGTTACCCATGGCTTTCATTTTACTTTCTGTGATGTTGCAACCACAGTCAGTTACTAGTGAGATAATTTCGTGGGCGATTCCCGGGCGGTCGGGTGCAATTGCAGAGATAACGAGCTGGCTTGACATATACTTCCTGGTAGAGTCCTGTGTTTGAACTGATGTTATTTTCCTTGAGTATAAGAGGTTTATCGCCAATAGTGAATAAGATTTGCCAGCCCGCAAAACCTTGAACTGAAATTGCGGACTGAGTGGCTAAAAACTATGCAGAGGTGCTCAAAAAACACTCTGATTTGATTGAAAAACAAACAAGTGTTATTAAAAATTAAACAATTTCGCCAATTTTTAAGATCTTTAAAGCATTAGTTCCGCCAAGGATCCCCATGTGGTCTCCTTTGGTTAATAAAATCAGATCGCCTTCTTTAACGACGCCTCGCTTCATTAATTCATCTGCAGCAAGTCGATTAACATCGTGGCGAGCTAGCACTGTTGGGTCAAAACTGATCGCTTCCACACCTCTAAATAGCGCCATTCTTCGTTTTGTTGATTCAAGACGGGTCAACGCGTAAATAGGCATTCCACTACGAATACGAGACATTAGCAACGGAGTAGAACCTGACTCGGTTAAGCAAACAATCGCTTTAATATCAGGCAGATGGTTGGCGGCGTACATCGAAGCCATTGCGATGGTTTCATCAATATTTTTCCACTGCAGCTCGACTCGATGGCCGGATATTTGCGTCGACTTTTGTTTTTCCGCACCTAGACACACCCGCGACATTGCTTCAACGACTCGAATAGGGTGTTCGCCGGTTGCTGTTTCTGCTGACAACATGACGGCATCGGTTCCATCAAGAACGGCATTGGCGACGTCAAAAACTTCAGCTCGAGTAGGAATGGCATTGGTGATCATCGATTCCATCATTTGGGTGGCGGTGATAACTGCGCGATCCTGGGCGCGAGCGCGTTGAATAATCTTTTTCTGTACACCAATTAATTCAGCATCGCCGATTTCTACCCCAAGATCACCCCTGGCTACCATCACAGCCGCTGATGCTTGAATGATTTCGTCAAGCAAGTTGTCATCGGAGACAGTCTCAGCCCTTTCAATTTTTGCGACCATGCCTGCTTCGGAGCCCGCGGCGCGAGTCAGTTTTTTGGCGAAACGAATATCTTCTGCCGTTCTTGGAAAGGAGACGGCAAGATAATCGACACCAATTTTTGCCGCTGTTTTAATATCTTCCATATCTTTATTTGTCAACGCAGACGCGGAAAGACCGCCGCCTCTTAAATTAATGCCCTTATTATTGGAGATTTCGCCGCCGATAATGACTTCTGTGATGACTTTATTGCCGTCAATGTTTTTGATTTCTAGCTCGATACGCCCATCATCGAGTAAAAGTTCGTCGCCAATTTTGCAATCCTTGGGTAATTCTTTGTAATCAATACCAACCTGATTCTCATCACCGGCAGTTTTATCAAGATCGGCATCCAGGATAAAACTATCACCTTGATTTATAATAACTTTATTGTTCTTGAACTTAGCGATGCGAATTTTGGGGCCTTGCAGGTCACCAAGAATTGCAATGTTCAAGTCGAGATCTGCCGCAACTTTTCGAACCATTTTGGCTCGATTTATGTGGTCATCGGCTGTCCCGTGAGAAAAATTCATTCTTACGACATTGGCGCCAGCCTTAAAAAGGTCGGTTAATGCTTCCTCATTATCGGTAGCCGGGCCTAAGGTAGTAACAATTTTCGTGCGACGTATCAAAGTAAACTCCAAAATACAAAATGGTTGGTGGTATTGAATACCGATTTGATTATTTTTTGTGTCAAGTTAGTCAAGCTGGTTATCTACCTTGGCGATTCAATAGAAGATAATCAAGTAGCAAGGGTAGAATTCTTTTTATTTTTACGAATTTTAACCTTGAAAACCCCTCGATGTAACCCAATAGTTAGGCCAATAGGTAATTTAACTAACAACCAGTCATAGGAACCAAGCAATGTCTGAAACTGTGAACAAAGAAACCCATAGTTTTCAAACCGAGGTTAAGCAGCTCCTTAACCTCATGATCCACTCTTTATATAGTAATAAAGAGATCTTCCTGAGAGAGTTAATCTCGAATGCAGCGGATGCGGCTGATAAGTTGCGTTTTGAAGCACTAAGTCATGACAACTATTTCGAAAATGACAGTGAGCTGAAAATTCGTATTACCGCCGATAAAGAAGAAGGCACTCTTACCATCGCCGATAACGGTATCGGGATGAGTCGCGAAGAAGTTATGAAAAATCTGGGCACGATTGCCCGATCGGGTACTGCTGAGTTTTTAGAAGCGCTTTCAAAAGAGCAAAAGTCTGATAGTAATTTGATTGGCCAATTTGGTGTTGGTTTTTACTCAGCGTTTATTGTTGCCGATAAAGTTGAAGTAAGAACGCGCAGAGCTGGTGAGCAAACTGAAGAAGCCGTTAGCTGGATTTCTGCTGGTGAAGGCGAGTTTACTATCGAGCCGCTTGATAAAGAGTCTCGTGGTACCGAAATCATCCTTCATTTAAAAGAAGAAGAAAAAGAGTTCCTGGAACCTTGGCGTTTACGTTCAATTATAGGCAAGTACTCTGATCATATTTCATTACCTGTTGAAATGGAAAAGGTTGACACAGGTAACATGGGTCAGGAAGAAGAGGAAAAAGAAGAAGACGAAGTTGTCGTTCCTGAGTTTGAAGTGGTCAATAAAGCGACTGCTTTATGGACTCGTGGAAAGTCTGACATTGAAGAAGACGAGTATAAAGAATTCTACAAGCATATTTCCCATGACTTTAATGAGCCATTAGTTTGGTCTCACAATAAAGTTGAAGGTAAACAAGAATACACCAGCCTTTTATATCTTCCTAAAAAAGCGCCGTTTGATTTATGGAATCGCGAAAAGCCACGTGGTGTAAAACTCTACGTACAACGCGTTTTTATTATGGACGATGCTGAACAGTTTCTTCCAGTATATCTGCGTATGGTTCGCGGTGTTCTTGATTCGAACGACCTGCCACTGAATGTTTCCAGAGAAATACTGCAAGACAGTTCGGCAACTCAAACACTGCGTAATGCTTGTGTAAAACGCGTATTGAGCATGTTGGAAAAACTTGCCAAAAGCCAGAAAGAAGATTATCAAGGTTTCTGGGATGAGTTTGGCTCGGTGTTAAAAGAAGGTTTAGCCGAAGACCATAGCAACCGCGAAAAAATTGCCGGCTTAATGCGTTTTGCTTCAACCCATGAAAACACCGATGTACAAAATGTTTCACTCAACGAATACGTCGAGCGAATGAAGCCAGAACAAGACAAGATTTATTACCTGGTGGCGGATAATTTTGCGACTGCTAAGAATAGTCCTCATCTTGAAATTTATCGTAAGAAAGGTATTGAAGTATTATTATTGTCAGATCGTATTGACGAGTGGGCGATGGGTTACCTGACTGAGTTTGGCGATAAAAAACTTCAAGCCGTTACCCATGGTGAACTTGATCTTGGTGGACTTGAAAGTGAAGAAGATAAGCAAGCGGTTGAAAAAGCCACCGAAGAAAATTCAGACTTAATTGAAAAAATGAAAACTTTCCTCGGCGAAAAAGTTGAAGATGTTAAAATTTCAGCTCGTTTAGATGAGTCGCCTGCTTGTGTGGTTTCTAGCGACGGCGGTATGAGCTTGCAAATGGCGCGCATGTTAAAAGCGGCCGGACAACCGGCTCCAGAAGCTAAGCCTGTCTTCGAGATTAATATCGACCATCAACTGGTCAAGCAGTTAGATGCAGATATGCCTCAGGAAGTATTTGAGGACTGGGTCGCTTTGCTATTTGACCAGGCGGTATTAGCTGACAGCGGTCAGCTTGAAGATCCTTCAGCGTTTACACAACGATTAAATCGACTGTTAATGAAGTAATTCGATTTTTTAGTCTGTTGAAAAGGGAGCTTCGGCTCCTTTTTTGTGTTCAGGTAACAAAACGGCTATTGAGGCATCTAATATTTGACCTGAGTTGATTTTGTTAATGTATTGATTCAGCTATATTCCTCTTGGATCAAGGCGCGATAGCAAACTAAATCAACTAAACTAACTGTCACATTCGTTTAAACCGGAAAGTTAAATGAAGCCATCTACAATCGGTAAGCAGATACAACAGAACTTATTAGCACTGATTAGTCTCATCGTTGCGATTTCAGCTTTAAGTTATACCTCCTGGCGTAATGAAATTTCTGAAGATAATCGAAACCATCGAGCTGCTGGATTTGAAATTATGCGAGAAGCTGCTCACTTTCAACTGTTAGTTGACCAGGCGACCTTTTCCGACTCTGCACAATTTGACCCAATTCAAGGTTGGGTTCGCGTTAATTTGATCTTGTCGCTCTCGCGATTAATGTCCGAAGAAATTCAAAATAGAGCTGCTAATTTAAAGTTGGTGTGGTCAGAGAACTGGTCATCAATTATGGAAGATAAAAATTCAAATCGTATGGTCTCTGAGTCAATTAGTCAGTTAGTTACTTCTGTAAGTAAACATCTTGAAAGACTAAAATAAAAGAATAATTAGTTCTACAACGCGTACTTTAGAACTCAAACAAAAAATGACTTTCCTTTTCTACTGTTCCTTCTGGTGTAAAACTGCGCTCAACAAAAGTGAGCTTATTATTCGTGTCTATCAATACCAGGGTGCTGGAGCGTGTGCCGTATTCTTTTCCAGTAATAAAAATAGAAGACAGGCGTTTTTCCCATTCTAATGGGATCCCTGTGTCCGGCAGCAAATTAGTTTCTGGTTTTGATTGATCTTTTAATATTTCGAATAACTGATCGAAGGGAATTTGTTCCGTTGAATCCAGCTTGTCGCTTTTTTCAACTAAGGATTTAAGTTGACAAGTTCCTTTAGCCATCTTGGGCCAAATATCGTCAATGGCACCATTGGAAACAGAATGAAAACCTGAGTCGAGGAAAGTGTGAGTTTGAGTGACACTATTAAAACAATAAAGCGTTTTATGGTTACCATAAATTAAGTTAAATGGATTAAATGTGTGTCCATGTTCGGCCAACCAGGTTTGATTAATGGGAGAATCTGGTTCTAATGCCAGCGTGATCAGATCGCCCCTTGAACGCTTATCTGGATCTTGAGCTTGTCCATTTCTGATATTGGTGACCGCAGCAAATTCCCCTCCATTATTGACCCCAAACCAACTTCCGCCGGCTTGCAAATCTTTGCCGGCCAATAAGTAAGGTCGATCAGGCCAAAAGCTCGCCAGGCGAGTAGGGCGGCTATGAGATTCATCTCTGTTGGCGCAAATAATAAGTGGAAATTGTGGATGTTGTCTAATCGCTGTAAACAAAATACACATCAAATGATCCTGATTTATCGCAATGAATTTGATAATAACTTGAATGGAGTGAAAATGGTTTTAGTTTTGCGAACAAATTTGTTTCAATTGATGTTTATGGCGATGACTTTTATCCTCGACGTATCTTAACGCTAAGTATGTTTTTATCTTAATTATATTCTGCAATTGCTAAGCTAAACGAAAACTCAGTACCCACGCCCAATATTGAATTAACTTCTAAAATGCTGTTATGTAAGTGGAGCAACTCACGGGTGATCGGCAGGCCTAATCCAGAGCCTTCATTGGTGCGAGTAGAACTGCCGTCCACTTGTTCAAAAGGCTCAAAAATATGGAGTAACTCTTCTTCAGGGATCCCAATTCCCTGGTCTTTAATCGTTATTTTAATTTCAGCGTCAACTTTCTTTGCAATAATATAAATGCTGCCTTTGTCACTGAATTTTATTGAATTACCGACTAGATTGAGCAGCACTTGGTTTAATCTTTCAGGATCGGCTGAAACTGGCGGTAGTGCCAGTGGTAGTTGAGTTTTTAGTTCGAGACCTTTTTGTCCAGCGAGTTGAGCCAACAAAGAGTAGACCTGCTCGACAACCGTTTCTAAATCAACCGCAGTCACTTTGAGTTTTAATTTGCCAGCTTGTAATTGTGAGAAGTCAGTAATGTCCTGCACAAGACTCAATAGGCGTTGGCCGCAATTTTCGATAACTTTAATGTAATCTGCATTTTCTTCAGAAAGCCCTTCGTTCGATTCATCGAGTAACACCTGGGTCATACCGATGATGCCGTTGAGCGGCGTACGCAGTTCGTGAGAAGTGTTCGCCATGACCTGGTTTTTGACTTTGTCGAGCTCCTTTAACCGCTCGCTGACTTGCTTATGATCGAGTAATAATTTTCGTTGAGTTCGCCGGTAAAATAGAAAGAAAATAATTGCGGCGGCAAACAGCAAGCTACCGATAACGGCCAGGGAAATAACGCGTTGTTGTTCAATTTTTAATAGTTGCAGCGCATTTTCTGACTGAAGCAAATCAATTTGATGATTCTTCTTTTCGAGATCAAACTTTGCTTGCATCACTGACAACTGGGTATTTGCCCTTGAGTTGATAAAATCTCTCTCGATCATTACTGCTGTTTTATATAATTCGAGTGCCTGAGAGTGCTTACCAAGCTCCTCTAAAATCTGAGATTTCATACGATACCCCAGTTTCTGATTTTCCTTGTCATCAGTTTCAAGTGCTAATTTAATTGATCGGTCTACGTCAGTGAGCGCCAATTCAAAGTCACCTAGTTCAAGCAATGCTCTTGCTTTTAAGTGCAAAGTGTTGGCTTCGCGAAACAGGCGATTGCCTTTTTTCGCAGATATCAGCGTTTGTTCGAATAATTCGATAGCTTCCTTTGGTTTACCTTGTTCTAACAGGCTATAACCCAATCCTCTGGAAACAAGTTCTTGCCCCAACTGGTCATTAGTTTTCTTATAAAGTTCTAAGGCTTTATAGAAGTTTTGAATTGCATTTTCAGGTTCTCCAAGCACTTCATAAGTGTTTGCAAAACCCAAATACATCTTAGCCTGATCTCTGTCTGTTGTTGCAATTTCCCCGGACTGTCGATAAAAATCTAACGCAGCATAGGGTTTTGCAGCATGAAGGTAGGTATTGGCGATATTGTTGAATACTCGGCCGAGAAAAATTTTATTGTTTTGTTGGCGATAGTAAGAAGCCGCTTCCTGATAATGTGATAATGCCTCATCATATACTCCGATAGCTTGAAAAACGTTACCCTGTAACACTTTTGAACGAGCAGTGGCACCTTCGAGTTGGTTGTTTTTTGCATGGACTTCGGCATTCTTGGCACGTTGCATCGCCTCTGTGTAGCGACCAAGAAAATAGAGTGCATAAGAAGACTCATTTAATACTGTCGCTTTTGAAACAGCATCCGGCGATTTCTCGAAATATCTGAGCGCTGTTTCGGCAATATTGACCGCGGTCGCAGGATCATTTCGCGCGTGCTCTTTCACCTGGTTTGCGAACCATTTACCATCAAGGCTATCCGGTTGAACATCACTGGACTGGTTTGAAGAGAAGCTGGGAACTCTCGCCGGGCTTAGCGTGCTAATAAAAACAAAGCTCGCCAGAATTAAGTAGCTGGCGAGCTTGATACTGACTGATTTCATAAATATTAATGACTTCGTCTGAGACCTATTAAGCTCACGTTATTGTCGGTATTAGTCGTGTTCGTATTTTGTCCATTAGTGGCACTTTTTTCCAAATTGCTCCAATCACTAGAAACCGAACTAAGCTTCTTAGCCATCAAGTCTTTGAGCTGACTCTGAGTTAAGGATATGATTTCGTCACTTTCTTTAATGCCCGCCTTGGAAAGTATTTTTTTCCTATTTTCGGCGACTTCTTCAACTGTCTTTCCGCTGTTAAATAATTCTAGCTTAGAAGCATCAGTTGATAAGTCGAGATAAAATTGACTTAATTTATCCATACATATTTCCTCTTTAATTAAGTAGTTAAAAATGTAAATCTCCAGGACTAGTTAATCGCTTTTTCTTTTTCATCTTTTACCGGCTGGTCCCAAGCCGACAAATCTGCTTCGGTTAATCCTAACCATTCGAGCCTTTCTTTGGCAAAGTTCAATTCAGAATATGAAGGAACAACCAGCGTGGTTATTGATTTGACCGAAGCCGCTGGTAAGTCTTCTAACTCAATCCAGTCAATACGTGGGTCAAAACCGGGCAGGGTTGGTGCTTCATACAAACAAACCTTATGATCAGACGGATAGTGCTCCATTAGCAAACGTGTTATCGCTGATAATCCTCGCTTACCAGGTTGTTGTAATTTTAAAGTATGTTCACCAACGAGCCCTATTTGCCATAAAATTAATGCTGCGCCGTTGTCGATATCGCGGGCGGTTAATAAAAATTGGGTTGATTCATAAGCTTGGCAGCCTGTTGTTGCAGGGTCCAGGTTTAAATCAGCGAATAAACACGCGTCAGCAGAAATACCGGGCAACATTTTGACAGAGTAACCTTGTTGCTCCAACCGATCACGGGCAATATGGGTCGAAAGTACGAAAATGCCAGGGTGTCCATAGTAGATCGTGCACACCTTTTTTCCGCTCTGCACCAATTCTTCCATTCTATCGACCATTAAATAATAGGTTTGTAGGCGGGTAGTATCTTCTTTATAAAGTAACCCTAAATTTTCTATATTTGGGTTTAACGCGCGAATTTGTTGTACTGACAGCGCATTTGGCGCAACCACCAGAACGATATCAGCATGCTGAATATGGCTTTGAGTCTCAAGCGTCATATGGCCTGGATGAAGTCCACACCCAGCAATTACCAAGCTTCCCTGTTTGCATTGGCTTTCAGATTTTTCCATTTGTATCAAATCCTTAAGAGGTTTTGTTCGTGTTTTTTATCATATTAGAACAAATAGTTGCTCAGGGCGAAAGTTTTTATGACTATCGTTTTAACTGCGTTTTAGTTAGAGGCACCTAAAAGTGTAAAATCATGCTCGTTAAATAAAGTTAACACCTGACTATAATGCTGTTTTCGAATTCAGATTAGTGAGGTGGACAGGCGGATAGTTGCGGTAGATAAGGAAGGCGAAGCGATAATCTCCAGCGATAACCCAGATGGTAAGCATGTTTGATAGCAACCACAAGTTGATTGAGCGATTCTGGATAAAGGCGATGAGTTCGAGCTAAGTCAAGCTCGAACATCGATTTGACTGCCAACTGTTTCTTCAGCAGTTGTCCTTTCTTCCCTTTCATTCGCCGCCGCCTGTTGTTGTTCTCTTTGTTCGCGCGCTTGAACCTGCTCTTGAGCATTGGTTTCGTTGATCGCTGGTGTCTGATTAGTCACGGTTTCTTCCGTTGGCGTCGCAGCGTTTACCTCTGGCGTTTCTAACTCTTGCTGTTGTTCTTGACGCTGCAGGTTGTTGTTAACTTGTGTGTCTAAGACTGGATTCGAAGTATTAATTGAGATTGGCATTATAAGGTTCCTTAGAAAGCTTAAACTTGAAAGTTGATAAAATTACCAATACTTTGTTGCTGTAATTGGAAGCGTTTACGATTAATTTCTAGCTCTTTTTGCTGTAATTGACTTATTTCTCGTTCAATTTGTTGTTCTTGTTGTTGCAGCGCATCCTGGCGGCTTTGTATATCTTGTTGCTCTGTTGTCAGCTCTCTTAATTGATTGAGAGTGGAATCCTGGGGCGGTGGTGGCTCAAACGATTGTTGATTAATATTATTATCTTGAGCGACTTGGCGATTAATTTCAATAAATGGACTTTCGAGCTGATCATCCTGATTGACTTGTATGACTGGAGCAGGTGTAATTCCCACGTTGCCAACAGTGCTAGCAGATATATTTGCTGAAGTGCTATTTGACGATGGGCTATTTGCAACATTGAGTGTCGCCGATGATAAAGCAGCCGTACTTCCCTGTGAAACACTGGTATCATTCGTTTGAGAGCTAATAAGCTGTCCTGGCGCACTGATTGATATTACCACTGCAATACCTCCTCATACTGATTAGAATTTTAGCAGAATGTCGCAAGAAATTTTACTTGGAACGGAGTAAGCTAAGGAATATTTAGATCCATTAACGCTGGCTATTGTAAGAAATCGGAATAAAGCTAGTGACTTTCAGGCGCAAGAAACCAGGCTAGGAAAATGTGAGTTGTCGGACAATAATAGAAGTGAGTTGAAAGTCCATTTTGAATATCGCTACCGGAGAAGTAATGAAATCAGGTGACAAAAGTTTAATTTTTACCGTCATAGTATTCGGTATTTTTATGTGCGTATTTTTTATTGCAACGGAAACCGATGCAATACGTACTGTTAAAGATTTTTTTAACCAACCAGACTCATCCGCTAAAGCGCATAAGCAAAAAATCACATACTATCAGTGGAGCGAGAAAGGAAAAATGGTTATTGACACTCGTCCTCCTGAAGACGGTGTCGACTATATCAGTTTTGAAGCTGATCGAAAATTAAAGAGTTCTACCAATCATATTGACCACGCGCTTATTGCGAAAGCGGAAAAGTATCGCGAAGGCGTTTTACAAGAAAATAAAAGAGGCTCCAGGGACGATAATCAGACACCGGTTGAAGCGGCTTCTTTTGTTGAAGAATTATTGAGTCAACAGCAAGGCGAGGCTGCTCAATGCGTCGGTCTTGAAAACTGGCTGACTGATATTTCTGGTTCGCTAAAGTTTGATGAAGAAAGAACGAAAGAATTTTGCGAACTATTAGAAAAACGCATGAGCTCTCTTGAACAAATTGGATGTAAACAGACATTAAAGCGGTTTGAATCATCAATTTGTGGGTAAAGCCTGAAGTCATTAAATATCTAACTTATTTATCAATATAAGGTTAGTCAAATTCTATGTATTGAATGCTCGATACTCGCTTTGAATAGTAGGCAAAAACCAATCGTTGGTTATGTTTGTCTATGGTCATATTTTTTTGATTCCGAAGTGTGCCCATAGGAAACTTAGCTAAAAGTTGCGTCTCATTAGTATTTAAATCAAGCCGATAAATTTTGTCATAAGCGGGAGCTTCGTCATTTCGATAGCGTTTTAAGTAAACCAGAAAGTTATCATAGACATCCCAGTTTCCCCAGTCAGTATTATCCATATCTTGAACAAGGCGTTTTCTATTATTGAAATTGTTTGTAGCAATTTGCCATATTTCTCCTAATGGATTTGCAGCAAAAAAGTAATCACTATTTGAACCTGGTTTTGTGTGGATAAAGGGAAGGTTTAGTGCCTGGTGTTCTCCATTTTGTCTAAATTGATTTGTCCACAAAAATGGGTGACCATTACTATCCAGCTGGCTGCTAATGATAGCTGAATCATCAAAGTTCCAACTTGGAGATAGCGATTCGATGCTGCTTTCTTTTGTCAGAGGGAACAAGGTGTTCAATTTTAGATCGTAGATAAAAAGTGCAAATTTGTTTGCTTGCTCATGGGAGCGAATTTCAGAATTCGAACCTGAAAAAGCGACATACCTGCCACTTTTCGAACAAGAAGGCGCAAAGGCAATACTTTCATTACCGAAGCGAGTAAGTTGTTTGAGCTTTTCATTTTTTATTTGCCAGATTTCTTGTCCACCAGAAGAGTTTGAGATAAATATTATCGAGTCGGTTCCTTCACAATAACTGGGTTGGAAGTCAATCGAAAATGTCTGGGGATAGGGGAAAATTTCGGTCACAGTTGAAGTTGAATTTAAATTAATGCTGCCGAGTTGGCTTGGTTCTTGTCGTTTTACAAAAAACAGTCGATTATGTTTAGCATCAAATGCAAGATCGCTCATTTGACAGCAAGAGACGCCGAGTTCAAGCAAACTCGTTTTGTCCTTTGATAGCTGATAAAGCGATCTATTGTTGTTGTCTCTATCCCATCCAGTTAGAAATATGTCATTGTTAGGAAGTATCACCAACCCATAAATTTTCGCCAGAGTTTGAGAGATGTTATAGGTAGTTTGGGTTACCTCGCGACTATCAATGTCAACTTGAAATAATTCAGGTCGTTCGATCGATTTTTGCCTGACGAAATAAAGTGTTTTGCTATCAGCAGACCAGGTAGGGAAGAAATCACTAAAGGGTCCTGTTTTTTCTATCAGTGAAATCTGAGAAATCGTTGATGAAGTGTCGGGTCTAATAATACTGATAGTATCTTTGTCAGAACTATAGGCAATAAACTCTCCGCTAGGAGACCAGCTCAGAGAGGCTGCTCCGAATCGGGTGATTAAGCATGGGGCTAGTTTTACCTGTTTGTCTGTAGATAATTGATAGAGCATGACATTGCAGTCCTGGCTTCCTTTTACCATACGTAAATACGCGAAATGATCGCCATCAGGGGACCACACTGGTTTCAAATCATCATGTGTATCATCAGTTAGTTGACGTGGCGCTTTGTTGGAATCAGGTTGTTTAATAAAGATACTTGCTTTGCCTGAATTTTTACGCCAACTAAATAACATTTGATCGCCATTGGGCGCAATAGCAGGGTAGCGCTCTAGCCCAAAATTATTGGATGCGGAAACAACTTTTAAATCGTCGGACACGCCGTTCAAATTTTTATTAGTCAGGCTAAATAAAACGAATACAGTTGCCAAGAGCAGAAAAGTAATGACAAAGAGAAATAGGAGGCGATGAACTTGTTTCTTCCAATTTTTTTCTGAGTTAGGTTGCTGTTGCAAGCTTTCTTCAATAGCTAGCAAGTTAGTCTGTGGAACCAACCATTTGTATCCAACTTTCGGAATAGTTTCCAGGTAAACAGGATTTGCCGCATCTTCCTTAAGTGCTTTACGTATCCGCCATAATGCATTGCTGACTCCCTGGTCACCGACATATTCATTGCCATCCCACACAACATCAATTAACTCTGCCTTGGAAATTGTTTTTCCGGCGTTGTTTATCAGATGAGTTAATACTTGAACAGTTTTTCTTGGTAACTTGGTTTCTGATTGTTCGGTGAGGTTAACGAGGATCCCTCTCTCAGCATCTAATTGCTGATTGGCAAAACTAACAGATGTCAAAAATCAATCCTTAACTATTATCTATACCTAAAAATCTTTGACCACTGTATACATGCCATCGTTGTTAAAATCAATTAGCTTATTGCTGAAGTGTCGAGGAATGCTGATAAACGTAAAATAAAAGGAGCCAGTATTGGGAAGTTTACTTAGCTAGTTTAATTCGATATATTGAATGCTAGAAATATGTTTTAAGTAGTACCCCAAAACTAGTTGATTTTCTTTTGAGTTGTAAGCAAGGTTAGCCTGGTTATGAACAGTTTGATAGGGCAGTTTTGCGATTAATTTTCGCTCATTTGTTGTTATATCAAGTGAGTAGATTTCGTCATGGTCGAGAGCGCGTTTTAAGAAAAACAGAGTGTTTTCATCGATAACCCAGTTTCCCCAATCCATAATATTCAATTCGGCTTCAATAATTTTTCTTTGTTGGTAGTCATTCGCAGAAATTTGCCAGATTTCGCCTTTGTCATTAAAACCATACAGCCATTGGCCGGTTGGCTCCGCCCTGGTGTAGATAAATGCTAGTTCCAGATTTTTATAATGTCCCTGTGCTTTAAACTCATTGAGCCAGAGGTGAGGGACAGGACCATGGTCAACGCTTAGGATGGCTGAATTGTTAAAATTCCAGGATGGTGCATAAATGCCCTTGTTATTTGCCAGTGCAAAGGTTGTATTAAGCTCTTGATCGTAAACATAAAGTTTCAGGTCCATAATTTTTTCTACCTGTGGTATGGCACCGGTAAAAGCTATGTACCGTCCATTGGCTGAACAATTTGGCCAGAAGATAGCACTGTTTTCCCCATAGTGTGTCAGTTGAGTGAGGGAATTATTTTCACCTGACATCATCCAAAGATTAGTGCTACCCGAAGAATTGGATGTAAATACGATACTATCAGTTTTTTCACAGTATGTTGGCTGAAGATCGGAATTGAAAGTTTGTACAAGCGGCAGAACTTTAGTCGCTGGAACCGATGTGTTTAAGTCGATGTATCCTAAGTGAGACTCTTCCACTCGTTTGACAAAATATAGTCGATTATTTCTCGCATCTAGCGCTGGGTCGATTACATGTTGGTTTGAAGCCTCGAGTTTTACTGGGGTGCTCTCGCCAGGTAGAAGTTTAAAAAGTTTGGCGTTTGTAGGACTCTCTTCCGCAGCTGTGAAATAGATAACTTCATCTGGAGAAATACTCATCCCGAAAATACGCTTAAACTTATCAGTTTTTTGCATTACAGGTTTCAATTTTTTGTTGGTGATAGCAACAGCGTAAATTCCTTGACTAACCTGAGCATTTTGCCTGACAAAATACAATTTTTTACTATCGGGACTCCAGCCTGGATAAAGATCCATCACGTCACCAGGATTTTCCACAACAACTTGCGTTTCTCGAGTGTCAAGTGAAATGATACTGATTGAGGAAACTGTAACTTCTTTTTTAGTTTTGCTGTCAGATTTAAGATTGATAGAATTATAAGCGAGGTATTTTCCATCAGGAGACCAGCTCAGCGACGCGATATCAGCAATGAGCATACAGCTAGTCAGCTTATACTCTTCACTGGTTGCTAAATCATGAACCATTAAACTACAGGATACATCGACTTTATCTTGACGGATAAAGGCAAAATATTTTCCGTCCGGTGACCACACAGGTTTAAAATCGTCGTGACTGTCGTCGGTTATTTGCACCGGAGCTTTGATGTTGCCCAATTCTTTAATATAGATACTGGATTTACGCGCGCCTCGTCGCCAACTGAATAACATTTTACTGCCATCGGGGGATATCGCAGGGTAGCGCTCAACCCCATAATTGCTGGATGCGGAATGGATGAGATGTGCACTGCCAGTAAGCTTGCTAATGTCTTTGCGATAAATCGATATTGTGGTACCAATAATCAAAAACATTAGTAGGCTTATTATTGCTATTGTTGTTCGGTTGAAATGACGTTTGAATGAATTTTTATTATATTGCTGGAATTGCTGCGTCTTGTCAGCCACCTGATCAGTTAGCGAGGCTGCTGTTTCATCTGCTTTGAGTGGTGAAGGTTCTGTGGAAGTATACTGAGCAAAAATCTTCCATTTGTAACCAACTTTTGGAATGGTTTCCAGATACCTGGGGCTAGTTGAGTCTTCACCAAGTGCCTTACGAATTCGCCACAAAGCATTACTGACACCCTGATCTCCAACATAATCATTGCCTTTCCATACGTTCTCGATTAATTCCCGTTTCGAGACTGTCTTTCCGGTGTTATCAATAAGATAGATAAGTACAAGAAGCGTTTTTCTGGGGAGCTTAACCTTAGATTGAAGAGTTGCGTTGAAAAGGAGGCCTCTCTCTGTATCTAAATACCAATTGTCGAAATTAATCTGAGCCAAAACTATTCCTGTTGCTGAAACTAAGATAAACCACCGAGAAATTATTTCCCATTCAATTGTTTTGGCATTGTACCAGACAGACCTTCGTTTCAGATAACAGGTATTTCAGATAAAAAGATAGGGGAGAGAGGGGACTGAGACATTATTCAGGATTTTTGTTAGCTAGCAAATGGTGTTTTTCA
Organism: Aliikangiella coralliicola; assembly: GCF_007004725.1. Taxonomy (GTDB): domain Bacteria; phylum Pseudomonadota; class Gammaproteobacteria; order Enterobacterales; family Kangiellaceae; genus Aliikangiella; species Aliikangiella coralliicola. The sequence goes on from NZ_ML660167.1 coordinate 42,187, forward strand.
ACTAATTGATATTATTGGAAAAAATAAAAAGTTAAGTAAAAGTGAAGGAAGTTAAAAGGATATTTAATAGGCGTTTTAATCGAGTTGGATTAAGTTTTGCGCAAAACAACGAGCCATTTCAGTTTGAGCTGAGTTGTGTGAATTTTAATCTTTTAGGGAAGACGAAACACGATGAAATTTAAAAAATATCTTGTCTTAATTTTGGGAGTTTTGAGCCTGACGGGGGCAATCCAGTCTTCGGCGGACGAAGATAATATCAATGCACCGATGCAGATATTTGAAACGCGCTCAGACTCTATTGGCAATATTACAAGTTATTCCTCTCGCATTTCGGTCAATGATGTGACCGGAACAGTAAAGGCCAATTTGCCGACGGTTGGACCTGCTGCGTTTGGATTACAGCCTGTCTATGTGACTAATAACCGAGTGGCTGAATTGCCGAATGAAGAAAACACAGAGTCTGGCACCACAGGGTTGATCGGGTCCAAAGAGCTGAGCGGTCGAGGCACAGTCGAAATACCGGGAAATTTTAATGGTAATACTCGATACATTTCGCTACCTGAAGGACATGGCTCGATTGACGATCCCAAACGAGCAAATGTCGGCGAAAGTTGGTGGATGGATTACGGGCGCTTAATTGTTCAAAGGGGTATTCTTGACTGGTCAGTGATACCCAGACCGGGCGGAGCGGTCAAGTGGTCTATGTGGTCGGAAGTCGCACTTTACGAAAATGGCAGCAAAACGCAGTTTTCTCGCGATTTGACTTTTATGAATTACCCGCAGCCTCAGCCTGGAGACCAGGAGCGGATTAATGACTATGGCGATATCTGTTCCAGAGGCGCACTCGTACCAAATTGCCGGCCAGCACAGCTAGATGCTCATTTTATTGACGGAGATTTCAGGCGTATCACTACTGATTCTGATAAAGCCTTCACCAAAGCTTATTATTATTTGTCGAAGCCTAATGGTGAAATAATCACTTATGCGCCCAGAGTCAAAAAGACGATTCCGTCGGAAAAACCTAACGCGGAAGAGTTTGATGCCGAGGCCTACCAGAATTACTTTGCTGAGTTTTACCCCATCGAAATTCAGCGAGCTAATGGGCAGAAAATTTTTATTCACTATCAGGGAGAAACGACACAAGAAGGGATCACTTATACGACAACCAATAAAATTGATTATGTTCAAGATCAATTTGGTCGGAAATTAAAGTTTGAGTATGAAGGACAGAGTCAATACGTCAAATATGTCAGGTTACTTCACGGAACTAAATCGCAGTTGCTGGTTACCTTTAACCGCTCTGACGGGCAAGTTAAACAGTTAGAAGATGCTGAATACCCGGATACTAAATATACAATTTCATATGTCAGACACGGGCATATCGATTTTATCGAGACTATTGAGTCTGATGACTTTGAGAGGGTCGATGTTACCTATAAGCGTTATGCCGTTGACAGGGCCGATCAAAACTCTAATGTGTGTTCGGGACCTCCCAACGACCAATCATGGTGCGATACCATTTTCATTTTCAAGGACATTTATATTCGAGCAGCTGTAGTTTCGACTCAAGGCATTGACTACCAATATTGTTATTTTCAATATGGTGATAGAAACAATAATGGTCAGTTGGATGATGACGAACATATCCGTGCAGATGATCGCGGTTGGGACAATGAAATTGTCGATTGGGCACCGTTTTATACAATGACCGTTTCTAATGGAACCTGTGAAGACAATGTATTGCCGATTGAGCAGGAAGGATTTAACGAAAATACTCATGCGGTAGCATCAGCCTATTTTATAGAAACTAATCTTCACCCAAGACGGAGCATGAGCGATATGCTCCAAGGTTTGATCACGTCAAGATGGGAGTTGTACAAAGGTAAGGAGAAGTGGGAAACCTGGAAATACCGGCCTTATATTGGTGATTGGAAGAAAAGAGGAATGGCTGGAGGAAACGCAGCAAATGGAACTATATTTGCGAAAGCTAAACTTCAGCAATACCGCCAACAGATTGCCGACAACACCTGGCGACAAGTTGTCACAACGGATCCTTTTATAAACGTCGATATTTGGAAGCAGCCGTGGCGAATTGAGAGTTATCTTTGTCAAAAAACTCTCGGCGAAGACACGAATCTCTTTTTCGATAGTTGTGACAAGAAATCAAGAAACCAGTTAGTTCAATATATTCATGAACATCGTAACGCCGATACACTTTATCCTTCTATGGGGGACGAGTTCGATTCTTCAATTCCTTATGTCACCAACTTAAGAACAAAGCGCGAAGTATTTGCAGATGTTAATGTCGATCAGATAAATTCAGGAAAGCAGGTAGGCCGTCTGGAGGCTACTTATCATGATCTTTATCCGATACCGGTATCAACCACTCGTTACCACACACCCAACGATTCTTATACAACGACTTATCAATATCATGGGTTGGACACGGGCTGTACCGATACGACTCACTTTGGATTTCTTTGTAGCGAAACCAAAAATGGCGGAGATAAAACAGAGTTCGGTAATTACCAGTTTGGTCAAGCAGGGCAGGTAAAACAAAATGACATCGTGTTAAAAACTGCGGAATATAATTTTCTTGGGCAAGTCACGAAAGAAACCAGCAATCAAGTCACAACAGCTTATGAGTATTATCCAGAGAATTTACGCCTGAAATTTAAAATAAACCCCTACGGTGTTTTTGAACTGTACGAATATGAAGATGGCAGTTGTCCCGATGACAGCAGCGGTGTTTTCTCTTTCAACAGAGTGACTAATTCTTCCACTGGCAAAGTGACCACCAGTTGTTTTGATCAGTTTAAGCGGCCTGTCAGAACTCACGACATTGTTGACAATAGCGATGGTCAAAACCTGGCCGGTGATGTCAGCGAAACCGAATATGATCCGGTATTAGGGATCAGTCTGACTTCCCACGATTTAACATCACCGCTAGGGAAAACAACCACCACCAAAGAAATTGATGTTTATGGTAGAACCACAAATCAGACAACCAGTTTTTATAGTGAGTCTAGTCAGACAGTTCCCGAAACCATTAATGTTTCCTTTACCTACGAATACGACGACTTTGAACTCACAACGACCGAAAGAACCCAATATCTTGACAAGTTTGTAGAAAAAATCAGTGTTACTGATGAATTTGGCCGCGTGCTGAAAGCCGGATTAGATGGTTCGGGAAGTGATGCGGTTCAATACACTTTGCTTGGTTACTCTCGACAAAATGCTCTTCAGGTAACAGAAGTGAATGCCAACGGAAATATCCGGACCATGAAACATGACTGGATGAATCGTTTGCTGGAGGAAACCCATCCTGAACTGAAAAACATACCCGTTAAAAACGAATATAATGAAAAGGGGTTATTGGAGAAAACCACCACACCAACGGAAGTTTATTATTACTCTTATAATGGTCGAAACTTGCTTGAGCAAGTTGAGTATGCGAGGCCAAATGATCCTGACAACAAAATTATCATTAAACGGTTCGATTATGATCTGAATCGAGGTGTGTTGTTAAAAACTCGAAATGGCGAAGGACTGACTGCAGAACAACCATCCGCTACAGCGAACCCCGATAGTTCCGAAGTTTCAGTGTCATTTTTATCATTTAATTCATTGAATCAACCGACTCATATTCTTGTTGATATTCCTGATTTGCTTGCGCCGCCGACCGGCTTGGAAGTTGAAGGATTTTTGGGCAGAGATACCGAGTCGTTAGAAGTTAATTGGTCAGGTAACAATGACAGTTACGTGGTTGAATTCAGTAAGGCTGATTTACCGCCATTGGTGTGGGAAACCAGTGCGGCATCGTTAACCATTAACGCGAGCTCGTTTACCCAACAGCTTAATTCTCAGTACAGCCATCCTCAAGCGCCGCAAGAGATTAAAGACGTTTACAATGCCTATCAGGCCGACATCAGCGGTTCAAAATTTCTGGCTGATAATGGCGGCTACAAAGTTCGAGTTTATGGCATGAAAGGTTATGAGCCCTCAGTTCCCACGGAATATTTTCAGTTGGGTTCGGGACTCGATGACTTGACACTTGGCAGAGCAGAGTTCGATTTAACTTCACCAGTCGAGGAGAGCGAAAGCGATACTTCGACCCTGACTTACAGCGCAGAAGCAACTGATAATATCGAAGTTGAACTACCGGTTTTCTCTGGTCCATTTGAAGCCAAATTTGTTGATACGCCGGCCAATAAAATGACTCTGATCCCCGGACAATCGGTGAATTTTTCCATCACATTTCACGCGCCCGCAGAAATCACCAGCTTCGAAGAAGAGTCCTTCTTTAAAATCAATGGCGGTGCTTATACCTTACCGCTAAAAGTCAAAGGTACTTCCACTGAAGCAGGCTTGCCGATTATTAGTGTGAGTGGCGATTTAGATTTCGGGACTTTGCAATATGGTGAAAGTCGTGCCGTTGAAATTAGTGTGCGCAATGCTGGCGATGATGCGCTATCGGGTAACGTCATTGTGAGAAGCCTTGATACGGAAAATCCTGATACCTCAGCCATCACGCTTTCCACTCAGCGTTTTTCAGGTTTGAAAGGGGATGACACTCAACCGATTACCGTGACCTATAGCGCAGGGCCTGATGTTAATCAGCAACTGGAGCTCCGTTTTGTGGCGGATAATTCTTCTGTTGCTTCAGTGACTCGTCCCATTCAGGTGAATGTGATCCCCAATCTCAACAGTGGAACCATGCATGTGCGGGATACCCAGGTTGATTTTGGTCAAATCTATGAAGGACATAAGGGAACGGAGCGAGTTCGAGTACGAAATAGTGAAACTCATTCGACCCTGTATCGTTTTGATGTGACCTTAGTGTCTCACCCGAATGATGAATACGCCGGTGATCAACAATATTTTCGGCTTCAATCACCGCCAGGTGAGCAGTGCCCGCCGTTAAATTACAACTGGCAGTGCAGTGTGAAATTCGAATTTAATGCGCCATCAACAAAACGGGTTTATAAAGCCCTGGCGATTTTCACTCATGGTGATAATCCGCCGGTTCAGGTGGAACTGACTGCTGAAAGTGTGGCTATGGCCAAAGCAGTGGTCACAGATACCTATGGCCAAATTCCGGAGTTGTTAAACTTTGGTTTGGTCCCGACCATGACTACGCCGCGAGAGATCGACCTGAAAATCAAAAATATCGGTTCTTTTAAACTGGCTTACCGAGTCTCCAGTTATTCGTATAGCGACGATGGCCATAACCCCTTCAAGTTTAATCCAGCGATGGGTCAATGGTGGCTGCTGAATCCGGGCGATGAAAGTGATATTAAAGCGTTGTTTGATCCAGATGGCATGTATCCAGGAACATATCACGGTGGTTTTAAAATTGAAGAGTGTGCCGCAGGTACATCAAACCCCAATAACATCGTGACTGATTGTGAGGAGTATCGCCAGGAAATCAAACTGCCGGCTTATGGGTTGTTGAATATCGGTACGGTGGTTGAGTGGGAAGACACCCAGCCAACGGTTTTCCCTGCAGGCGCACCAGGACAAAAAGTCAGACTGCCACTGAAGTTGAAAAACCTTAACTATCCAGACAGAGCAGACGCTTTTCCATTGGTGGTTTATGGTAAAGGTGCGTTTGCTGGACGTGTCAGCACATCGGGCGGCTTTGGTTGTTCCAGTTACTATTGCTTGCCGCCATCAGGAAGTTACGCTGAAGATAGACTTTATTTTAAAGTGCCTGCTATCGGCCAGCAAAGCGGCGAAATCTGTGTCGCGATTCAGACCATGGATGAACCGATGACTGAAGAATGTCAGGAATTTACTGCAACCGGTGTGCGTCCGGTTAAAATCGCCACGCAATATTACCCGAACGAAACTTATGAAGTGAAAGTCAATCCATTAAGACAAACTTCCGGTGCATTGCAAATGGATAACTGGGGTGTTTGTCGTCCGGTGAAAATTGAAAAGCCGCAGGGTAGTGTGGATATTTACGCCAGTGTCGATGCGCCTTTCTTCCTGTCGAAATTCAGACGTCATGACTGGGAAGAGTTTCCTAAGTTGCCACTAGAAAGTCGACTTGAAGTTAATGCGGGACCATTTACCGAGTTTCACATCTGTGCCGGACCACAAGCATCTATTGGTGACGAAACCCGAATTACTTTTGAGCTAGATTATCCTGAATCAGCGTCAGACTCTTTTCCTGAAGATACCACCGTTGTCTCTCAGGTTCGCTATTTTGTACCGCAAAATGACGAAGTTGAAATTGAACTCGCCGCACCAAGCGAGCTGAACTTCGCTGCGGCTCAATTTGGCAGTGTGCGTTACCAGGAATTTGAAGTGCGCAACTTATCCACAGTTTCCACTAACTTGAAGTTTGATCGAAGGCTTACTGAATCTGATGGGCTTGGACGACAAATGGTTTATGGCCCTTTCAGAATTACGGCACTGGCAAACGGTAAAGAAGTGCCGGTTGAACAGTTTGGTCTGGGACCAGCCGGTGCTGCTGGTGGTTTCGATCGCATTCGCTTGCGAGCTTATTATGAACCCAAACTCACCAGTGACGCGGAACAAATCAGAATGACATTCCTTAGAGTAGACAACAATCAACCGGTTGACAGTTTGCTGCTTAAGGGAAGCGCGACTGGTTATGCCAATATTTATGACAGTGCAATCACTTTGTCAGAAAATAATCAGGTGTTAACGGAAATTGATTTTGGGAGTTTTGAGTCGAGTGAAATACGCAGCTTTAACTTTCAAATCAAAAATAATTCTCACCATCAATTTAACCTGGATGTAAGATACGTTTCGTCATCCGGCTCCGCTAACGGCGCGATAGGAACATCTGGCGCCAGCTTCGCATATTATGTTGGTGTAGCCGTTAATTCTCCAGGGGGTTATTTATCTAAGTATGGTATGGCGACACTGCCTGTTACTGTTATTGCAGACGGTAAGGGGAACTTCAATGGCAGCTTGCAAATTTTGGCCGGTGGTCAATTGGTGAAGAGCTATCCGGTTAAGGGCAGTGTCGGTCAGTCGAAACCTTTCACAGTTTACTATCGAGGTGAGCGCAAATTCTCGGGTGTTGCAGGAGTCGATAATTTCTCACCGCAAACCGTCGAAATTATTACTAATTCGAGAAGCTCAAGCAAAGGATTTAGTCGAGGCAGAAGTAGTAGCAGTAGTAGCGTGCGTTTCAAGCATCTGAATCAAACTAAAGCGTTGCATCCCATTGGTCCGATTGAGGCATTCCCGACGACTAGTGGTGATGGTTATCGATTTACTTACAATGCCTCTTCAAATTATTGGCTGCATACTTATTACCGGCCAATGATTGAAGATACTTTAACCGGTAAACGTTATTCCTTATCCAATATTTACTATCAGATTGATGCAAAACCTTCGGATGAATTAACGGTGCTCAATCTTGAAAAAGGCTGGATGGATTTCCGTTATACCGAGTATTACAAGCCACCTCATTCAGCGTCGGATTTAAATTACACACCTGAGTGGACGATTGTATTACGTAATAACACCAATCAAGCTCAGACTTATTCCCTTGAGTTTCAGGCCGTGGTCGACTATAGCGATTTTGCTCTGATTGAAAACAACGGTGCTTTCATTGTTTCGCAAAACAGCGTGATTGTAGCGCCCGGTCAAAGTCGAGAAGTCACGATAAGAAATCATCCTCAGGATTATGGTGATACTTTATCGATACTCAGTATCAAAGAGGGAGGCCGTGTCCTTAAAACGATTCCGGTAAGAAGTATGCCGTTACCGAATAGTTTGTGTTACGACCCGGATCATCCTCTGTATGAATCTTTGGAACATTGTGACTGGCCGCTGGCGCACTAAGCGCTGGCTGATGAGAATTAGCATTGAGGATTTTAGATATGAATAGCTTAAAGATTTTAATAGCTACATCTGTACTGGCATTGCTTTCTGGCAATGCCGAGGCCAGACAATTTACCATTAAACTGGACTACGACAATATTGGCCGAGTGGAAAAAGTCACTTACCCTGATGAAAAAGCAGTGGAATATCAATATACAACGTCAGGTATTCCCAAGAGGTTAATCTATGAAGGAAAAACTTTAGTTGAACATTCCGTTTTTGATTTAGCAGGAAATATTTATCAAACCAATTATGCGTCGATTACCGATCAAAATAGTGGTGAAACAATCATCGGTCGACGTTGCGAAGGAAAAGGGTATGACGGACTAGGAAGACTCAAACAGCAATCTTTAGAAACAGGGATTTGCGGCAGTTCGTCTGAGAAAACCTATCATGCTTCGAATATGAAATATGACGTTCGCAGTTATTTGAAAAGTGTGGATATAGATCGTGCATTTAAGGATGGTCAATTTAAAGGAAACTATACCTATGAATATGGTAAGCAGGGACAGTTGACCAACTACATCATTAGCAAAAATGGCACGGTTGAAAATGAGATTGAGTATGATTATGACAACCAGGGAAATTTAAAAAGCGCAATGCCTACTCACGGGCAATCGGGTTTACTAGAAGATTTTCAACCAACAGCAAATGTTCAATATATTGAAAAGTTTTTTCGGGCCGGTTGGCAGTATGATCCAAGTGGTCGGTTAACCGACGATGGAAAGTACCTGTATTTTTATGACAAAGGTAGTCGTTTGGTTTTGATTCGGGAAAAGTACACCCGAAAAGTTGTCGAACACTATTTATATGATGCTAATGGTATGCGGCTACGAAGTTTTGATGGAGAAAACGTTTCTTATAGCTTAAGAGACTCTAGTGACAATATTGTTTCTCAAATTGATGTGGATACCGAGGGCTATGTTATGGCTAAACGGAACTATTTGACCATGGGCGGTGAAAACTTGGTGACTGCTGAATACTTGGGTGACAATCCGACTGATGAATTTATCACTTATCAGTTTAATGATCGTATGGGTAATCCCGCTAATAAATGGGATCGTTTTGGCGAAATCAATCAGGAGTTTTCACCTTTTGGTCAACAGCTCGCTAATAATGATATTGACCGTCACCGAGGTGCCTATGGTTTTACGGGTCATGAAAATGATGAAAAAAATATTTATATGAAGGCGCGTTATTACGATCCGGTTGGTGCTAGGTTTACTAGACCTGATCCGGCTAGGGATTTTAATTTGTTTAAGCCGATGAGTTATAACTTGTATGAGTATGTTGGGAACAATCCGGTTAATGCATGGGATCCTACGGGATTGGCTGGCCAAGAACAGGAAAACACTACGCATAAACCTAAACAAGCTGACCTGGAAACATATCAAGTTGATGCTGCAGAAGAGAAAGAATATAACCTAGTAGATAAGGTTAAAGCGTGGTTTGGTAGAGGGAAGATAGTTGATGATAAAGCGCGAAAAGAAGAAGAAGCTTACATAAAGAAAATGAAAGAGGAAGATCCTGGGTATGATCCTGCCGATGATGTCAATTTGACACGTAAAAGAATGTTTAGAAAGTGGGAAGATGGAGCAGATGACACTCTCGTTGAAATAGGAACGACCGCTGGAGGTAAGAAAAAAGTTAGTGATGTGGCAAAAGAAGTTGGTAAGAAAAATCCAATATTCATCGAGCTAAAAGATAAATTAGTAGAGAAGGCTCAAGAAATGATCGATAAGATATCTTGGGAATGATGGCTTTGAAAAACGTAGTTCAATAGGTTGGGTTGCAAAGCCTAACATCATTAGTTGATGCAAGATAAAAAACTTAACTTTAGAGTGCTTAGTGGAGTCACACAAACCAATAACACGAAAGGTAAGGTGAGTTTGTGATGTTGACTAAATCTTTGATATCTATTGCTGGGTTTCCTTGGCCTAGCCAGCCTACGAGAAAAGTAGATGATAAAAGCTCGAATGAGAATTTTAACGCGTGAATAAGCTCGTAGGTTGGGTGGTAAAACCCAACAACATTGGTTGATGTAAGATAGAAAGCACAACTTCAGAGTGATTGTGAGTCACCCAAATCAATAATATAGAGGAGCATGGAGCTTATGACATTAATTAAAAGTTTGATATTTTTTGATTAGAAGAATTGGAGGTTAAGCGGTAACCAATGGTCAAATACAGCAAAAGACTAATCGATTACTGGCTCAACGATCCAGATGATTATTATGAGACTATTTACATTATCGCTCGAAGTGAAGACTACGAAGAAAGAATTTTATGATGTTCTAAGAAAAATATTTCTTAAGGAGGTTGGCAGAAAGCTCTTTAGCGACGAAGGAGCAAAAGTATACGAATGCTGTGGGGTGATAAGTGTATTAATAAAGTTTTAAGTGGTCAGAATAGTGTAATGAAGCAGGGGGCAGTTTTGAGAAGTTATTTCAAGGAGTTACTTTTTGATAAGAGAGTATACATCGATAACGTGCAAGAGAAATATGAAAAGATTAAATCCTTTTCCGCTATACGCTCCAACCGGTTATTGGTGAAGTGCAAGAATCCAGGAATTCATAGCGTAAAGTTTTTGCAGAGTTCCGAAACCATCGAGTTGCAGGTGCCTGGTTTTATATTAAGATTTTTGTATAGGGTGAATCACTTTGTTTTGAAAGTCTACAAAAGAGACTCGACGTTAAACGGTTCTAGCTATCAAGGTTCCAAGTATCAATACGTAAGGTGCGATCGCGCTACGTTTTTTCTTGCAAGAGATTATCTTGCTGAGGTTATCGACATTGCGTTCGCACCAAAACCAACCCGATTAATGCGAACTTATCGGAACCGTCTAGAATCGCTGATTACGATTTTCGATGAATCAGCTCAAATAAATAATTTGCAACGAATGATTTATCAACCAGCTAAACAGTTAGATTTTAGTGCGAATGATCAGCGAGAGTTGGAGCAAATGTACTGGGATAAGGTGATAGATTGTTTAGAAGGTGAGTGTTACTTTTCGGCAATAGACTGGCAAGACCATCCTGATGTAGTGATTGGTCAACTTAAACGTTTGGGAGCGCGTCACAATAAAGATATTCGTTTGAAAGCCAGCCCACAGATGAAAAAAGATTCGGATGCGCTGCTACTTGAACTTTCCTTACAAATTGCAACGCTTGAATTGCGTATTGTTGCTTTTTGTCTGGGAGATACAACCCTTGTGATGATTGCGAATAGTCATGAATACAGCAGAGCTAGGCAAAGGCGATTTGAACTAAGAAGTTTTGGCATGGAAATTTATTAATAAAGTCATTGGTGTTGCTATTTACTGATGTCGTTGACAGTAGTTTGAGATTTATGCTGGTTTTTAACATTAGCAATGCTCGATTCTCTGGTTCTCCGAGGCCGGTATGAAAAAGCTATACTAAAATTAACAGAGAAATAATTATGAACAATCTATTCTGTAAAACTAAAATCCTGATCTTACTATTACTTCCTTTGTCAGCATTAGCTTCAGATTGTGAAGTCGAATACCAGAGGCACTTGACCACTGACTTGGAGTTATCCTATGAAAAATTCGACCAGACAATGGATAATGGCTTTCGTCATCTCGCCAACGCGGGTTGCTATAAGGAAGCTGCAGATCTCATTGAAGCTTATATTAAACACAATCAGCTAAACAAAAATTCAATGCGCTGGCACGTTGCACAACTTCGCGCGAGCGCAGGTGAGACGGATAAGGCTATAGCGAGCGCTAAGCAGTCTCTTCTCGAAAAAGAAGATTTTTCAATAGAACCATTAAGATGGAATGATTATGTGAAAGCAACAATTGCATTTTTGGAAAAAGATAAGCTTGCTTTGAAACATCACCGAAACAAAGTGGCTGCTGGTCAACATGAATATTTTGGCAATGCGTTAAATTTAAAGTTACTAGACGCTCTTATAAAGCACTTTGATCAAAGCTATCTTTATGCCACCAGTCGCATTGAATGAGAATTTTTTAAGGGCCGAGCGAGTTCGGCTCGGACTTGTTTAAAGAAAATTCTGGCAATGTGACGCTGTGATCTTGCCTGGGAAGTAACGGTTAACTAAAAGGAGAGGAAATGCTCAAGTTATATCGAATAACCGATGACAAAAAAGAATACTGGGAGACTTGGAGTAACGGTGACGGATCTCATACAGTTCACTGGGGAGAACTTGGAACTGAAGGTAATTCGAAATCAGTAAAAGGCTCTTTTTTAAGAAAACCAGAAAAAATAATTCAATCAGAAGTCAACGACATGGTTGCAGCTGGTTTTAAGCCAGCAGAAAAAGAAGTTGTTCTTTTTATTGAGTACAAAGTGGATGGACTGGGCACGCTAGAAGATTTAGAAAAGCGCCACAATCTCCAAAAAAGAATGGACCAGACTTTGGGGTGGGCGGGCCTGGGCCACTGTGACGGCGGAAGCACAGGAAGTGACACTATGGAGGTGTGCTGTATCGTGATTGACTTTGAAATAGCGAAGAGCGTGATCGAAAAAGACTTGAGGGAGACAGCGTTTGAGAACTTCACTCGGATTTACGATGGTGGTACTGCATAATCAGTCAACGAATAAAGGTTGAGGAATTTGAGATTGGAATATGATGAACTATTTAAAAGGTATGTTTTTCAATAGAAAAGTATACATTAAAGATGCAAAAAAGAAATTTGATAAAATTAGTTTGCTTCCAGTAGGTTCGACCAATGCCATTCAAGTTAGTGTTAAAAATCCAAAAATCCATACCGCAAAAGTTTTATTAGATGAGCGAAAGGTTGAGCTGCAAATATCGGATTACACTTTAAATTATTACTACGAAAATGATCGTTTTATGCTTGAGGTTCATCGCAGGTTTCTCGGGGTGACGGGGTTGAGTTATGAACATGTTTTTTGTGACGGTCAGATGCTATCTAGTGCGAAGGACTATTTGAACGAGGTTGTTGATATTGTTCTAGCGCCTGCGCCGACTCACCTGTCAGAAAAAGCTCGAAATGATATTGATGCATATATTTCGATTTTTGACGAATCCAATGATATTAAAATGTTAAAGAAGTTGATTCTAAAGTCAGCTAAACAACTTCGTTTTAAAGTAAGAGATAGAAATGAACTTGAGCGGAAGTACTGGAACAAAGTTGATGATATACTAATGAAGAAAAATTATCATGCGATTGTCGACTGGAAAGAGGAACCTGACAGTGTCCGCGATCACTTGGCTGGACTAAGCCGTCGTCATTTTGACAAACCAATTCAGTTAAGTTTTGAGGAAAGGGAAGTCTATGAAATGGACGAGTTATTGTCAGAGTTTTCTGAGCAGATATTCGCTCAAGGATTAGCACTTGTTTCGTTTTGTACGGGCGATGATTGGATGCTGGTAATGTTGAATACGAACGAAATAGAAAGAGTAAAGACGAGTCGGGAAGAATTGTTAGACCTGGGGATAATTTTTTTTGATGAGTGAGTTCAGAACGGGCGAGATGCAAGAGGGAAACAGGAACATTGAGCCGCTATATTTTGTTGTTTAATTTTACCATCCTTAAATTGAACTAAAGGTCATTTATGTCTAAATGGGCAAGAAAAGCGCGAAAGCTGGGTATAACTCAAGCGAAAGTCTCTCAGCATACTTTACATCATACGATAAATGAAGCAAAGGGATCGCTTGAGTCACTTGAATTTATCATTGGCCATACCTCCTGCGAAGGCAGTTTAAGCTTTGATGTTTCAGGGTTGAACACTCTGGAATACTTTTATCGAAGCCGACTATTTACCAATGAAAGGTTGAATGAGTTTCCTGATGAAACTGTTGAGAGGTTGATGGGGCTTTTTCTAGGGCAGATTTTGGTAGAACACGGTATCGGCTATTGGGCAACATATGAAGGTCGGCATTATGTCGCGTATCCCCATGTCATTAAGCTGAATCAACCGAAAAGCACTTATGTCGATCCAGTTTCTTTTTGTGATGGTTTGCGAAATAAATCTGTAGATGGAAACCAAAGCATGAGTTCGCTTAGGCTTTTTTTCGAGAATGTAGAATCACGTAGCTTTACTTGAGCTTTATTTTGGTTTATGAGCTATTAGATAATTGCAGTACGCTAAAAGTGGCGATAATCATTGACATAATAAAGTGCCAACTTTTGAATATTAAATAAATCACGTTAACTAAAGGTGATTTAAAGGTTTGTAAAGTAACAAATAAGGTAGTCTGTAAAATGGTTAGGTACAGCAAAAGATTTGTAGATAGTCGTCTCAATGGCTCTGAACATTATTATGATGTTATTGACATTATTTTACGGAGCAAAGATTTTGATGAAGGCCTGGAGTTTTATGGTGTCGGAAGAAAAATATTTCTTGCCTATATATTTTGTGATCTGATAGCGACAACCATGCGCAGTGGTGTCGAACCCTTCTATGAGCTTGAACATGATTTCGCAGTGACAATTCAGAAAGCAATCCGAACTGAAGGTTATATTGATATTGCCAATGCCTTGAAGTTTGGAGAAGTTAATGTTAATAATGAAGGGGATATGGAGAAAATCAAGCAATGGATTTATGAAAATGAAGAATATCTTAATGAAACGATAAGGAAGCTTTTGAACGAAGAAAAATCAAAGGTATATCAACTCTGTAGGGTTACTGAGGCTTAATGGCAATATCTCTTGCAAACATTTAGAATTACAGGTTTGTGAGAAAAGGGGGCATAAGGATTTTTTTAAGCTTTTATTCCAACTCAATATATTCGATGCTAGAAACTCGCTTGGAAAAGTAAGCGACGACCAAGCGCTGTCTTTCACTATTAACAGCAAAACTATTTTGATTTCGAATTGTGCCGAATGGGAGCTGCGCAATCAATTTTGTTTTACCATCATTTAAGTTCAGTTGAAAAATTTGATCGTACATAACATTGGTGTTATCCGTTCGCTTTAAGTAGATTAAGGAACTGCCATCGATATCCCAGTTACCCCAGTCTGCTTCATCCATATCTTCGACAACTAACTGCCTTTTGCTGAAATCATTAAGGGCAACTTTCCAGATTTCACCATTTGCATTAGCGGTAAATAAAAAGGTTCCGTTTGGCCCTGACTTTGTGTTTAGAAAAGGTAAGTTTAGATTTTTGTTTTCACCATCTTGCCGAAATTCATTGCTCCACAATGAAGCACTCCCTTGGATATCGAGCTGGCCGCTTATTACTTCAGAGTCATCAAAGTTCCAACTTGGTGATACAGGCTCAAAGTTTTCGTCTTTTGTTAATTCTATAGTTGTATTGAGTTTTATATCATAAACATAAAGGTGAAATTGACGATTGAATTTTGTGCTGTCAGGCTTGGGAACATAACCGGAAAACGCGATGTAACGCCCGCTTTTTGAACAGGCGGGCGAAAAAACAACACTGTTTTCGCCAAAATAAGTGAGTTGCTCCAGTTGGTTGTTTTTAATTTGCCAAAGCTCCTGATTTCCTGAAGAGTTTGACACGAAAATAATGGTATCGGTCTCCTTACAATAACTGGGTTGAACATCGACTGAAAAAGTTGGTTGATAGGGAGAAACTTTGGTTACAACTGAAGGGGCATTTAAGTCGATATCGCCTAGGTGACTGGTGTGATAGGGTTTGGCATAGTACAGACGGTTGTATGTTGGATCAAATGTTAAATCCTTAAGTTTTGTATTCGGTTGTTTAACCGGTTTGAAATTACCGCTTTCAACGATTAACTGATAGAGCAATACGTTGTGGTCGATTCTATCGAGCCCGCTGAGCAATATCACCCCATCGGAAGCCATGGTTAAGCTATCAACTCTAACCAATTTCTTCGCGAGACTTTGAGTAACCTGGTGAACTTCTTTATTTTCTAGATAAACTTGGAAAACTTCAGGGTTATCAATGGCATTCTGTCGGATAAAAAACACCGTTTGACTATCGATAGACCAAGTGGGAAAAACATCAGTAAAAATGCCTGTATTAACAACAAGTGGGATTGATTTTCGTGAGTTTGGTTCGTTAAGGTTAGGATTGATTATACTGATTGTATTATCATTTGAATTATACGCAATAAATTTTCCGTCGGGGGACCAACTAAGTGAGGCTTCGCCAATTTCTGTTATTGTGCAGGAAGCGAGTTCTGTTTGTTCTCGATTTTGTAAATTGTATAGCATTAATTGACATTCACTGCTGCTAATACTTTGACGTAAATAGGCAAAGTGGCTAGCGTCAGGTGACCAGACTGGTTTCAAATCTTGGTAAAGATCATCGGTTAGCTGAATGGGTGTTTGCTCGGAATTTAAATCCTTCAGGAAAATATTTGCCTTCCCAGTTTCTTTACGCCAACTAAATAGCAGTTGGTTTCCATTGGGGGAGACAGCCGGATAGCGCTCGATACCGTAATTACTGGATACTGAGTGAACTTTGAAATCACTATGAGTTGGGATGTTGTCTGTATGCTGAATCAACTTCCAAACGACTATCGCTAATAAGAAAAGGCCAGTCATTACTACGCCAGAAGCATATAGTCTTTTTCTGCCCGCTATTTGAGAAGGAGGATTCTCAGGTTCCGAGCTTACTGGTGGAACTAACCACTTATAACCCACTTTGGGTATCGTTTCTAAAAAGACAGGTTTTGTTGATTCTTCTCCTAGTGCTTTGCGTATTCTCCATAAAGCGTTACTTACCCCTTGATCTCCAACATATTCATTGCCATTCCAGACAGTATCAATTAACTCTTTCTTTGGAATGGTTTTCCCCGAGTTTTGAAGCAGATGACAAAGGACAAGTGTGGTCTTTCTTGGTAATTTGGTTTCTGAATTCTCAGAAAGATCATACAAAATACCTTTTTCTGTATCGAGTTGTTTATCTGCAAAGTATATGTGTATCAAATAAAGAACCTTACTTTTTAATGACAGCTATTTTAAAAACGGCTGTCTAACGATTAACGGGCTAAAATCTAACGAACTTTTTATAAAATGACTTAGAAGTTTGTTGATAAAAATGAGCTTGTATTCAAATCTGATTAGTGTCAGAAATCAAGATGGAAAACCATTAAAGTTTAGTTAAAAAATATTTTAACTGAAATTTTACGCTCGAAAAATGGAATTTCTAAAAGAGCGAAGTACGTTAAGGAAAGAGAGACACTTATTTAGCGTGTATTAGAATTAAGTAACTAATTGAATTTAAAAGGTATGATAAAAAATAAGATAAGTTCAAATCAGAATAAAAGGAGGTAGTTTGACAGGCTTTTTCGGGGCCTCTGCACACCCGCATGCTGGCGCGGGTTGTGTAATAAAAGCTTGTCGCTCTTCAAGCAGTTGGATTTACAATAAATTTCCTGTAAAAGCGAGCAAGCTACAAACATTACTTAGTGCCTGTTAACAAGGCACTAAGTAGAAGCGACAGCTTCCATTTCTGACTATGGATTGAGTAGACAATCATCAATATACATTTGGCTACACAAATCACTGTCAATTCCCGGATCGGCCATGCAGTCTTTATACTGTCGCAAACACTCAGCAAAGTGGCTGCGTACCGAGCTTTCTGTCTTATTGTTGACTAACAAAGCGTTATAGGAATAAGTTTCCAGAGAGAGTTTAGTCGCATGTTCGTTACTTTTTTCTTTAGCGGAAACCTGCGCAAGTGCAATTGCTAAAGATGTAGAAATGGCTAAGTATTTCAGTTTCATGTGTCTTTCCTTTGTTACTGTTTAAGAGTCATCAAACAATAAAATAGATAGGTGCCTTATCAAATCACTTTTCCTTTTATTTTGTCTTGGTTTTAATTCACTGACGATTTCCACTATAAAATCAGCGTTAGTTTAAAGTGAAATTCTGAGTCAGATATCAGATGATCATGCTTTGTCGTTGATTTAGGTGTTGCGAAAATAATAGAACTAATCTGGTGAAGGTATCATTAAATCAAAAAAAACTGGTCTGGCTGATTTTGTTGATAAGCAAAGAAATATTAGTTAAAACAAAAAACGGTTTAACTAAATGCTAACTCATTGAAATCAAAAGGTGTTATGTAAAAGTGAAGTAAATTACAAGCTGAATAAATAGGTTAAATTTAAAAAAAACTTTAGAATTTTTTAAAACAACCTTAAACAAATGAATGGGTTGTAAAGGAAGTCAGTCGTGTGAAAAAAATTGTAAATGCAATTAACTATTTGCTGTGAACAGGCTGGCAATTAACAGGAATTAAATCGAAGTTGTACTAGAGGATTTTTATGAAACCGACTATTAATCAATTGAGTCTACTGGTGTCTATGGCATTGTTTCCAACAGCGCTTTTGGCTGACTCTTTTACAGACGCCCAAAATATAATCACATCTGCCGTTGAAGCTGAAGCAAATGATCATTTGCCAGCTCCGGTACCGGATAACTATCATTGGAAAGGCTGGGAAACTCCTTTTCTACCAAAGAATTATGACAAGGTTTTAACGATCAATGCACAAGATGGTGGTGCAACTGCAAATTCGGCGTTGACTATAGATTCTGACTTTGGCGGAGAGTATAGCGGAAGATTCCAGTTTAAGTGCGATGCAACTTATTCTGAGGGTGATCCATTATCCGGTGGAAAATTAGCATGTCGCACCAATTATACTTATCATCTGCCTAACCACCGACGAGAAGGCACACTGAAAGCTAGTTTAATTGCGGATGTTACGCCTGACGGCATGACCGTTAGCGCGGAAGCGCATCCTGAGGTTGGTATCGAATTGCGTGGAGAAAATACAGACAACATCTCATATGAAGACTTTGAGTTTGTTAATGGAAAATCAACTGCTGAAGTTAGCATCAGTGATCAACGTAAAGGTTCTATTTTACTTAATTCATCCTACAAAATTAGTGGGGGCCTGGAACCTCACCGGGCGTTTGGCGATTTTACAATGTCCTGGGACGCATTTCTTGACAGTTATCAGTTTAATGCTGAAACGAACGCGGACATTCTAGTTGACGCCGTTGAAGTCAATGAGCAGGGTAACAATCGTTATCATATGGCAGATAATTACACTAAGTGGGTCAGCGGTTTACTACCGGTAGACACTACTCAGAAATACCGCTTGAGTGGAAACTTTAAATCCGTTACCGAAGCGCCGTCATTTGTTTACTTCGGCATTGAAAGCTATGATGAAGACTATAACCTGATTTCTTCGGTTATGGTTAATCGTACTGGCAATGATGGGCTAGTCACGTCAGCTTCAGCGAATTCAATTCAAGTTGCGCAGCCTTTTTCGGGGTGGGCTCAAGCTGATGCGATGGAATTGAATAAAGGCATTGGTATCTATTATGACGGAGACACCAGCAAACACCCTGACTTTATTATTGATCCGATTAAATCGCCCGGCGTCCATGTTGGTTATCATAGCATAGGCAATCAGATTGTTGGCTTCGATGATTCGTTACCTGCTGACGTATTGGCAGAAATTGAACCGGGTGTGACAGTGATCAAAAACCACCAGGTCAGCAGCTCTCATATTTATATTGCCGGTCAATATGTACCTGAAGAGTGGACTAGCTTTAGTCAGGTGTTAGAAGGGGATGACCTCTGGTATAACAATCATCACAGCTTCAGACCGGGAACGAAATACGTTAAGGTCTATGTCGCTGGAAATTGGATAAATGGACAGAACTCAGAATTGTACTTTGATGACTTAATATTGGAAAAAATCGTCGAGTAATTGTAGATTAAATAACAGGTTGGTGATGTTTTCTAACCTGTTATTTTTACCAGTGGTTTATCATTCAAGTGACTATGGTTTATTTATTACGAACTCAGTTTATTTAGTTTAAGAGTGGTGATTGTTTTAATTTTTTCAAAGGCATGAAAACGAAATGCGATGGTTAGTTATTGTTATATTCACTTTTTCATTACCCGTTGTTGCCAAGAAAATGGTGACTGATGCCATCGTCGATATAGATTTTAATCATCAGTTTACGCCACTCAATCATAAGCATCGAACCAAGATACTGATCGACCGGTTTCATCAAACAATTTATAAAACGAAAAATGAAGATCATGGTGCTCATGCAATGTTGGATATTGCAAAGCGTGATGGATTTTCTTATCGATACACAGATGTCGCAATCACAAAAAACACACTTGATACAGATATTTTAATTATTCACGGATTACCAAACCTGGAAGTTGAGGTCGCTGAGAATACAACTTTCTGGAAGTCACCAATTAGCAGTAGTGAATTAGAAGCGATAGTTCGTTGGGTCGCAAACGGCGGCGGATTATTTTTGACTTTAAGCCATTTTCCCGGCGGGAGTGGAGCACGCCCTTTATTAGAAGCTTTCAATGTTAAATTTAGAGATGGCTATCTTTATTCTAAGGAATTTCCCAGTTTTACGTCGCCGGATGAAAGGTGTTCCCACTTTTTTGGAATGAGTGAAGGCAACAAAATTCTGAAAAAATCTCATGGCATTTTTGCAATGGGGGAAACGGTCAATAAAGTCGATTTTCATTGTGGGGCCGCAGTTTTTCGAGAACCAGATGACGTGATTCTTGCTTTTCCTAAAGGTTCAGCCAACTATGATGCGAATGACCGGTTGGTTGAGCAGTCTGATCATTATGCTGGAATGATTGGTTTTCAATATGGAAAAGGGAAAGTGGTGGTAGCAACCGATCAGGGAATGTTTCGAAACTTTATATTTACATTTGATGAGAAAGAAAAAGTCTACGTGACAATAACCAGCCCGAATAATGATAATGCTAACCTTTTTGTCAATTTACTGCGCTGGTTGTCGCCTAAAATTAATGATAGTCGGACATTAGTTGAATAACTAGTGTTGTAGTAGGACAAAAGAAACAAGAGGAGAAAACAAAGTGACTAGAATTTTTTATTATTGCTTGTTTATTACTCTATTTTTTCCTTATTTGCCAAGGGGGGAGGCTAACCCTCAAAATGGTAAATTGGTTTCAGCAAGCCTGCCGTCCGGAGAAAAACAAGGCGAAGAAACTCAACCGAAGAAAATGTATAAATGGGTCGATGAGGAGGGCAGAGTTCATTACAGTGAATCAAAACCTGTTACTGGTTCAAATAAAAGTGAAGCGGTTTCGATAAAACAGGTTCAAACAACAAAAATAAAGAAGTCTCCGAAAATTAATATATCTTCGCCGTCTCCTAAAAAAAAATCAAAAGCGCCAGTGAAGTCAGATAAAGAAATTCACTGTCAAAGATTACGAGAACAAATTAAAAGAGATGAAAAGTTCACGACTAATTCTCGTTCGTCTCAGCATCATGCACGAGTTCAGCGAACTAAAGATAATCGTTGGGAGCTGATTAAGAATTGCCATTAAAAAAATAGCCTTGATATCGATATATCAAGGCTATTGTAGGATATTGAATTGATTTTGAGATTAACAACTCAAACTGATTTTTTACCAATCCGCTAATGGACTAACATCTGCATCATAGTCGACACCATCAAATCCAAATCCGAATAACTTAAGAAAATCCTGATTGTAACCGGCATAATCACCGAGTTCGGGGAAGTTTTCAGTGGTTACTTCAGGCCATATTGCTTTAATTTTTCCTTGAATATCGTCGTTTGTTTCAACGCCGTCCATGCGCAAGCGATTGGCTTCGTCAACTGGTGGGTTATCGCTAAGTAACAAAGTATTGAACAGACCATAAATTTGCTCGATAACACCTTCATGACAGCCTTCATCTTTCATCACTTGATACATCAGCGAGATATATAGCGGCATAACAGGGATCGCAGAACTTGCCTGAGTGACCACCGCTTTAAGCGAAGTGACGTAGGCTTTAAGATTAATATCTGAATAGGTGTTGTTTAGTGCGGTTGAAGCGCGATCCAGGTCTTCCTTCGCTTTGCCGATGGTGGCATGACCATAGATTGGCCAGGTTAGTTCTTTGCCGATATAGGTATAAGCTGTAGTACGGCAATTCTGAGACAATACACCAGCTTCATTTAGCGCCTTAATCCAAAGTTCCCAGTCTTCACCACCCATTACTTTAACGGTGTTATCAATCTCGTCTTGATTGGCTGGCTCAAGTGTTATTTCGTGTACGAGCTTTTTGCTTGTGTCGAAAGTCTTTGTGGTATAGACATCACCTACAGGCTTTAAGCTTGATATATAGGCTTCACCTGTGTCAGGGTCGGTTCGGCGAGGAGAGGCAAGGCTGTAAACGATTAAATCAATCTCCCCCAGATCTTGTTTAATTAAATCAATAACTTGCTCTTTTAGCTCATGAGAAAATGCGTCGCCGTTTAACGTTTTATGATACAAACCAGCAGCTTCTGCCTGTTGGTGGAAGGCCGCAGTGTTATACCAGCCGGCAGTGCCTGTTTTACGCTCTGTCGGTTCTTTTTCAAAACAAACACCCAGTGTTTTAGCTTCGGCGCCAAATGCAGCCGTAATTCTAGAAGCCAGTCCGTAACCGGTAGAGCAACCGATAACCAGGACATTCTTAGGTGCATTTTCAAGTGCTCCCTGGCTTTTCACGTAGTCAATCTGTTCTTTGACACTCGCTGCACAGCCCGCTGGATGGGCGTTTGTGCAAATAAATCCTCTGACTTTCGGTTTGATAACCATAGATTACCTAATCCTCAATGATAATGTTTTAACGAATGATAATGTTTAACGAATGTTAGAATTGTCTATTTTATAGACAATTCTCTGGAATTAGCAAAATATGTCGGCATGTTACCTTGCTCGATGGGTATTTTAAAGCAGAATTAGAGAGGTCGGTTAAGTTGCGCCTAACAATTAAGAATAAACAATCTCAACAAAGTGTTAAATTAATCATCAGTGCGCGATAGAGTTCAGGTGTTAGCTTAAATTAAATGGAGTGAATTTTTTTGATCATTCTTCTGATTGCAGACTCCATTTCTCCATCATATCGAAACGAATGTCTATGTCCCGTTCGTTCCCTTAAAAATTTCGACAGAGAATAATTTTTTAAATCAAGCATTTTAATTTGCTCAATGAGATCTTGATCGATGTCGAGTATTTTTAGTGCTGTTAACTCATCGGGATCTCTGGTAAAAATGTTAAATGAATTGACATGCTCGATAAAACTTTTATCGACATTATAAATTTTAAGCCTCAGTGCTTGCGCTAGAGATAGGTTAACTAATTTTAGTTGTTCCATTCGCGACAAAAAATTACGATTAATTCGATGTATTTTCATAGCAAGAAAATCGCTGGCTTCAAGCTCGTCAAAACCGAGTGTTCTGGATTGATTGATAAATTTCGAATCGATATTATGTACAGAGAAAGCAGTGACTTCGTCTGCATCGAGGTCATCAAAACCGAGTTCTTTCAGGTTATTGACATAATCTTTATTGATGCCATGGACTCGAAATGCGATTAGCTCTCCTGCAGACAGATTATCGAAGCCAAACTCTGAAACTTCCTGGATAAAGTTTTGCGTAACATTGTGAACTCTAAAGGCGATTAGTTTTCCTGCTCCGAGGTTGTCATAACCCAGGGCTGAGACTTGATCAATATAATCTTCGGTGACACCGTGTATTCGAAATGCGATTAATTCGTTAGCTTCCAACGAGTCAAAACCTTTGGCTTTCATCGACAGAATATAGTCAGGAGTGACATCGTGAATTTTAAAAGCGACTATTTCATCGCGGTCTAGGTTGTCATATCCCGATGCGGCCAAGCTCTCGATAAAATCATCAGTGATGTTGTGAACATCGTAAGCATCTCGATAGGAGTAGTGACTCGTATAAGCCAAAACGCTTTGATTAATAAATAAGAAGCAAAGGCTAACTAGTAGCATTGATTGGGTTAGCTTTCTGATTGTACTTGATAGTTCTTGATATACTAATCTGCTTAAGTAGTTGTTCATCTTTTTTTCCTGAAGAAGACTATTCTTAGTATTCAATACTTATTTTTCAGGAAAAGGTTTTAAAAAAATAAAAATAATTTCTATCAGCGTCTGGAACTTTGCTGGTGAGAATAGCGAGTATGGATAGAAGGGAAAAAAGAAAAGGTAAAAAGAAAGGGCGAAACTACGCCCTCAGTCAGAATGTTTTGTCATTACTTTGTGTTGAAACTCACGATTCAAAAAAGCGAATGGCGACAAAGGATTAAAACCTTTATTTTTCGCGAATGTATATGTCTCCTCGAAAGGTATTCAACATTAACTTTTGCTGGCCACCATTTAGCTTCGCCGCCATCGCTCCGCCGATTGAGATCCGTTGCCTGTTTTCAGTTTTGTTGTTATCAACTTTATCAATGCTCCTGAACTCAGCATCAATTCCTGAAAAGATATCGCCTTGATAAGTTTTGACCTCAATATTCACTTTACTCTTTTTGGGTAATGTGACATCAATAACACCACGGTGAGCGGTTAATGATGAAGGATTTTTAGGATTGAAACTATCGAAGACGACAGTTACATCTTTGCGTCCAGATTCAGCAACAATCGGCCCTTTAATTCCTGTTGCAACAATAGCACCGCGAGGATTTTCAATATCGATATAACCATGTACATTTGTTACATTAATATCACTTCCACGGTGAAGTTCGAGTTCAAGATTGGTGTTGAAAGGAACCTTTACACTCACATTGATCTTATGGCTTTTCTGTGAAGACTCAATACTCACCTTGTTATTTCGTTCTTCGATATAAAGTTGAATTGCCGAATTGGTAATTCGCTTTAGGCCTTTAGTGGAGCGACCTGAACTCGAATGACTTTCACTTTTTCCGTGTGTCGACGTTTCTGCTTTTTTTACTTTTCCAAGCTTTTTAAGGCTACCTGTAGTCACGCTTATCTCAATTGTTTTTCCTTTATAGCCTTCAACCGCGATAGTACCACTCATCAAAGAGATGTCGAGTTCAGCAACTTTAGCTGGGTCAGTTAGACTGATACTACGTTCAATTGTTCTGGGTTCTGCCAATAAATTAGCAGAAAGAAACACAAAAAATGTTGCGATGATTGTTGCTTTTTTCACGAGCGATACCTCTTTTTTAGTCGTATATATTAATTCGTATTTGTTTAGATTCGTATCTATTCCAGTCTGTAAAGATTTTACTGTTTTGACTTGAATCTATTCCCATTAAACCGGTTGTCAGCTACGCTTCCTGAGCCGGTGTTTTAATAACATTTAGATAATCTGCCACTTCATCAATTAGCTGGTTATTTTCCAATAGCGCGTAAATTTGTTTTTTACTGGTTTGACTGCCGTCTTTTAGTAGCAGTTGAATAAGCGCAATCTGGACAATTGGTGAATCTTGTTTGGTAATACTATCGAGCAATTGATTCTGAAGTTTCTCTTCATTCAATCGTTGAGAAACGGTGTCGACTATTGCCAGGCGCACTGCGCTTGAACTATCAGAATTAAGTAGTTGGAGTAATGTCTGGGTGACTTTTCCATTCGCCTGATTACTCATGCTATAGCTGACGCCGGCAAGTCGTCCACTTGCTGATTGATCGTTGAGCATATTAAGTGCGACCATGGTATTTAGCGTTTCGATTTTTTGTTCGAGTTTAGACACTACTGCTGAAACATGAGGGGTTGGCTCAGGTGAGGTGTTGTTAGTCACATAACCGAGCCCAAACACCATGACCAATAACGCCATGGTGGCTAATGGTTGTGGATTGAATAACCTGGTTAACCAACCGCTTAAAGTTGAATCTGGCTTATTTTTTGTCGTAGCCTCAAGAGGCGGTTTAGCCGAGTTCAACTCAGATTGTGTCTGACTAAGCATTTGGTAAAACCTGGCGTCCATTTGCTGAGAAGGTTGCTCGACAGGTTGATGGTTATCTGCTTGCCATAAAGCTTCCATAAAACTAATCTCACTGGCTAACTCAGGTGAGCTATCAACAAGCTGCTGCATTTCTTCAGGCAGGTTTTGCCCATCTCCTGCTTGTAGCAACTCGATTTTTTTAGCAATAATATCTTCGTGTTTCATACATTCACTCGTTTTGTCTCTATTGACATTTGTATGTCTTAGTCACTTCCTTTCTGCTCACTCAACTGTTTTTTCAAGGAGCAGGTTGGTTGATTCAATTAATCATTTGTTCCGTTCACTGGGCTTCACCGCAAAGAACTTGATATCGTTCATGTAACTTTTCAATTGCCGTCCTCATCCGCGTTTTCAAAGTATTTAGGTTACAGTTGAGTAGCTCTGCAATATCCTGATAACTAAACTGTTGAAATCGACTTAGCACGATTATTTCTCTTTGTTCAACCGGAAGTGATGCCAGAGCCTTATCGAACATGCTGTGCTGGTGCTCATCTTCTAATATCTCCAGTGGTGAGTTTTCGCCTTTAAAATCTTGCTCAACAAAAGGATCATGTATTTCCTGGTTTCCCATTTTTCTGAAGTGATCAGAAACAGTATTTCGAGCGATCCGGTATAACCATGCTTTAAATGTACTTTCCGCTCGATAACTTGTGCGATAAGCAAGCACTCTGACAAAAGTTTCCTGAACCATATCTTCACTTAGTGCTCGATTCAGACCCATTCGCACGAAAAAACTAAACAGCCCTTGCTTATTTTTTTCGAAAAGATTGGCGAGGTAACCTAACTGACCTTCTTTCACTTTTAACATCAAGTCTTGCTCTGAATACATTAAATCCAATTTTCCCCGGTTTTATTGGCCAGGCGCGTTCTTAATGCGCTTATTTGACCTGATTTTATTATTATTACTTAAAAAATCAGAAAAGGTTTTCGAGAATCTTATTTTTTGAAAAATTAATTCGTCTGAATCGGCAAAGAGCAGTTATTACCAGCTCAAAAAATAGACTAATTAGAGGAGGGCGGCAGCTTGACAGTCACAACCGGTTAGATTCAACCAGTTAGACAGTCAAGCCTGTTTTTTTCGTGTTCGAGTTGGATCATTAACCATACTGGTTAGAATATTGAGTTGAGAGCTTTGTAAACCAAATGCGACTTCCAGAACGGCTTTGCTGTTATCACTATCACCGCCGATGCGCAATTTCTCGGCAATAATTACCAGTTCTTTGTGGAGTTCAGTCAGCCGATTTAACTCGTCTGCTATTCGATTACTGTTCACCAGGTGACTTCCTGCGGCTTAAAACAATTAGTTATCAAAGATAAGCTATTCTATACGAATTTTTATAAAGATAATATTCAAAATGTGAGATATCAATTGATGAATACGAATGTTGATAATTTACTAAATATTCGTAGTTACTGGCAGCTCTCTCGTGAAACGAGGTATTAAAAAAGCCCGCGCATGGCGGGCTTAAAACAGTTTTGTCTGATTTTATGTGAAGCCTAGCGAGTTACAGGGAAACCTCGAGCTCTCATTAGTGCTTCCACGCTGGCATCTTTGCCTCTGAACGCTCGGTAGGCGTCAGCAGGATCAACGGCATTTCTAACGCTAAACAAGTGCTCTACAAGTTTGGCTGCCAAAGCCTTGTCATAAAAGCCGCCTGGTGCCTCCGCAAAAGCTTCTGCAGCATCTGCTGTAAGAACCTCTGCCCACATATAACCGTAGTATCCGGCGGAGTAGCCTTCTCCAGAGAATATGTGACCGAAGTGAGGTGTACGATGACGCATAACAATCTCTTCCGGCATATTGAGTGCCGCCAAGGTTTCTCGTTCAAATTTATCGGCATCAATATCTTTCGGATCAGAAGTATGAAGTTTCATATCGACTAATGCAGAAGCAAGATATTCTGTTGTTTTGAAGCCTTCGTTGAATGTTGCTGCTTTCTTAATTTTGTTGATTAGTTCAGCCGGCATCGGCTCACCTGTTTTGTGATGAACCAGGAATTGGCTGATAACTTCATCGGTCGCCAACCAGTTTTCTAGTAGTTGTGATTGAAATTCGGTGTAGTCTCGAACACCGCCATTCAATGTTGGGTAAGCAACATTAGAGGATAAGGCATGTAGCGCATGGCCGAATTCGTGGAAGAAAGTTTCAGCGTCATCCCATGAAACTAATACTGGCTCTCCCGGGCTTGGCTTAATAAAGTTTGAATTATTTGACGCTAATACGTTTTGTTTACCGTCAAATGTCGTGTGGCTGCGATAACTGGTGGCCCAGGCACCAGAGCGTTTGCCTTTACGTGAAAATGGGTCAAGATACCACAATCCAACATGCTCGCCAGAACCTAGTTTGGTTACTTCCCAGACCTTAACATCAGGATGAAATACTGGAACAGAACCCTCTTTAACAGGGGTGAACTTGAAGTTAAAAAGTCGGCCCGCGACGTAAAACATGGCTTCGCGAAGTTTATCTAATTGCAGATATTGTTTTACTTCATCTGAGTCTAATGCGTATTTGGCTTTACGAACTTTTTCAGCATAGTGACGATAATCCCAAGGTTTAATTGCGTCAATTTGTCCACTTTTAGCTGCAAGGGTCTGCATGTCTGCAACTTCCTGTTTAACTCTTGCAATAGCAGCGGGCCAAACCGCTTCCATCAGCTTAATCGCATTTTCTGGCTTTTTGGCCATACGATCTTCTAGTCGCCATGAAGCGTAGTTGGGATAACCGAGCAAATTAACTCTTTCATGACGAAGCTTCAGTATTTCCGCGATAATGGCATTATTGTCGTGATTATCACCATTGTCACCGCGGTTGTAATAGGTCGACCAGACCTTTTTGCGCAATTCTCTTTCAGTTGAATAGGTTAAAAATGGGTCCATTGATGAACGGGTGTTTGTGATGGCATATTTCCCGTCTTGCTCTCGTTCGTTAGCGGCAGCAGCTGCGGCTTTAACTATGGATTCTGGTAGCCCGCCAATTTGTTCTTTGTTGAGGTAGAGCACATAGTTCTCTTCGTCAGCGAGAATGTTATTGGCAAATTTGGTATGCAGCTCTGCTAATTTCTGATTGATTTCTGCATAGCGTTTCTTAGCATCGCCCTTGAGTGTTGCGCCGTTTCGTGCGAAACCATTATAAGTCAGGTTAACCAGCCTTTGTTGATCTGGCCGCAATTGCTTCATTTCGTCGCTTTTATAGACGGTTTCTACGCGTAGAAAGAGCTTTTCATTTTGATTGATTTTCGAAAAGAATGCGGAGATTTTTGGCGCCATTTCAGCCTGTATTTCACGAAATTCTGGTGTAGAGGTGTTACTGCTCCAAATACCCCAGTAGGTGAAAATTCGGTTTAAGGACTTACCTGCGCGCTCCATTTCTACAATGGTATTTTCAAATGTGGCTGGTTCGGAATTGTTAGCAATAGATTCGATTTCTTTGAGGTTACTTGCCATTGCTTCTTTCAGTGCAGGCTTGAGGTCTTTCAATTTGACTTTATCAAATGCAGGGACGCCTTGATATGGACCTGCCCATTCTGCCAGTAGCAGGTTTTGAGTTTGCTGGCTTGGTTTGGCAGAAGTGCTCTCAACTTTTGCTTTTTCCTGGGGTTTTGTCTGTTCTTGCGTGCTAGTGTTGCTCGACTGGTCACTGCATCCGAATATCGCGCCGGATATTAGTGTGGCGATTATCAACTTATTTGGTTTCATAAAGGGCGATCTCCTAAAGGAATTTTATTGTTTTTTGACTGGTTGTTTTCAATTATTCTTATTATATGGTTTTGTTTTTGTAGATTTTGGCTGTTACTTTTTTCTGTAACAATATGATTTTAAAGAAATATTTAGTTGCAGTGCGAAGTCTCGTTTTCTGCTTATTTCTATTATGACCGAAGTACGATACACACAGCTGTATTAGAAAACTAGCCTAAAAATGTAAAAATCCATTATTACATGGCTTTCTCAAAATTATATTTGGAAAAGTGTTTGATTGTTGCGCGGCTAGAAGCCGTTGAATTGGAAAATTTATGGTGTGAGAAAATTCAGAATTTCGGGTTAGGCACAATAATATTCATGTAGTGTGCTAATAATGTTTTTGGCAACGCCTTCTTTTAGCGAGTAATAAATTGTTTGTGATTCCCGTCGAGTGTGAACCAGCTGATCAGAACGCAGCTTTGCGAGGTGCTGGGAGAGGGCAGATTGAGATAAATCGATCATCTCGTTTAGCTGACTAACCGATAGTTCGCCTTCTGATAAAATGCACAAAATCATTAGCCGATTAACATTAGCCAGGGCTTTCAGTTGCCGAGTAGCAGCGCCAGCGTGCATTCTGAGTTCATCAGGTAGACATTCGCTACAACTGAGTTCTGCTTGATTCATCACTGTACTCGCACATTTAATATCAGATAGCGCTAATGTAATGGAATCAACTTGGGGTGTCTATAGATCAGGGGCGACGAAATAGTTCTACCAAAATAACCAAAGAGAATGACGATAGCGGCAAGAGTCGATTTTCTTATAATAAAAACCTAACTAAAAAGGGATTAAAGGTGCTATTATCTTATATGCAGCTGGTAAATCTATGCTGGGACTAGGGCTGGAGAATCAGAAAATTTCGGAATGTACTTTCGGACTTCGCTGTTTTCTTTCAGTATTTCTTTGGCTGTGGGCACACAACGTCCGCAACAGTTTCCTACGCCCAGATGTTTTGTGATTGCACTCATACTGGTGTGGCCATTTTGTTGCGCTTCGATAATTTGACTGTCAGTTACAGCGTTACAAATACAGACGTACATGGGTTTACCTCAACTAAATCTGCGAATAATTATAGGAATCATTCTCATTAGTGTCAAGAGAAAATATGAATATTAATTAGTTGGATTCCAATTGAAACAACAGTCAGGGTATTACTTTTAACTACTTTAACCGAAATAAGCTAGGAGAGGGATTGTGAAAGGCGATAAACAAATCATTGCTCAACTCAATGATGTATTGAAATATCTGCTGACAGGAATCAATCAGTATTTTCTGCATTCAAGAATGTGCGAAAACTGGGGAATGGATCACTTGAAAAAGAAAGATTATGACTATTCGATTTATCTGATGAAGGCGTCTGATAAGTTGATCAAGCGTATTCTATTCCTTGAAGGGCTAGCTAATTTGCAAGACCTGGGCAAACTATACATCGGTGAAGATGTGCCTCAGATTCTCGCTGGAAATTTGAAATTTGATAGTGAGTTACGTGAAGCTTTGGTAAAGACAATTGCTTCATGTGAAAAAGCTGATGATTTTATCAGCCGTGAGTGCCTCGAATCCATTCTTGAAGAATGCGAGGAACAAATTGACTGGTTAGAAGCCCAGCAATATCTGATTGACAACGCAGGATTGAAAAATTACCTCCAATCGGCGGTATGAAGTATTTTTAATAATGTTAATTAACGAAGTACTAAGGATTAATAAATGCAAGGTAATCAAAAGGTTATAGAGCAATTACAGAAACTACTTGAATCAGAGTTAAGTGCATTTGATCAGTATTTTATCCATGCAAGAATGTATGGCGATTGGGATCTTTCTAAGTTAGAAGAAAGAATTTCCCATGAAGCAGAGGAAGAGAGAGAACACGCTCAACTTCTGATTGACCGAATGCTGTTTCTTGAAGCGAAACCTGACTTATCAAAAAGAACGGGCTTAAATATTGGTTCAACAGTACCAGAAATGCTGAAAAGCGATCTGGATTATGAACTCAAAGTTGCTGAAATGCTACGTGATGCGATTAACGTGTGCGAGCAAGAACAAGACTACCAGTCTCGGCAAATATTATTGAAGTTACTGGCTGATACTGAAGAGGATCATATGTATTGGTTAGAACAACAACTGGGCTTAATTGATAAAATGGGTTTGGAAAACTACATCCAAAGCCAAATGTAGTTGGTGAGTTCAATCTTTGAGTTGCTCTAAATAAATCGTTCTAAAGCAGGTTAGTGGAAATGATTGTTATACAGGCTGATTTTTCTATCAGCCTGCTTTATTACGAGCTTCTCTTTTCTTAATTCTCTCTTGCCAGGCGCTTAAAATATGGATTCGCCAGAATAAACGTAATCCCATATAACCTAGTCCAGCAGCGACCACACCACAAAGGAAGCAGCCCCATAAAAAAGGCCCCCAGAAGTCGTTAGCGGCTAACCAATCCCAACTGAGTTCAAATTCTGTACCATCGGTTTCTTGGCCCAATGTCCATAGACCAACCAGGTAAGCAAAACCAAATATGAAAGGCATTGTTATTGGGTTGGTGACCCAGACTAAAGCGACTGAAATGGCAATATTAGCGCGAAACATTATCGCACCACCTGCCGCTAAAACCATTTGGAAAGGAACCGGTATAAACGCACAGAAAAGGCCGACCAGGAAAGCATGGCTCACCGAAAAACGGGTCAGATGCCATAACTGAGGATCATGGATAAACTTTCCGAATACTCTCAGAAATTTGTTGTCCTTGATCGCATCAGGATCAGGCAGATAGCGTTTTATCAGTTTTCTTGGCATACTAGCGAACAGCAAAAGGCAGCGAAAAATTGTGGCTCATTGTATCCGTAAGTTGACGGAAATGTAAGTCACAGCGTATTGATTAATAATAGTGACATTATTAACTTTTGTAGAAAGATCGGTTTCACTACCAGTCATAGTCAGCCGAATAAAAATTGGATAAAGTTGAAAAGGATATTCATTGAGCATCAAGGCATTTGCTTTTTTATCAGGGATGATGAGTTTATTAATTATAACTAAGTCGTCACAGGCAATCTGGGCTTTGGTTATTGCCCTCATTGTTTACTTGTTGACCTATTTTTCTCAAGCTAAACAAACATTGACCAGAATGTTTCTAGCGGGTCTCTGCTGGAGCTGCGTCAATATCATAGTGTGGTCCTGCTATTCCGGTACAACCGTTTCCGAACCTGTTCGCGCCAATATTGATGGCCACATTTGCAGCATTCCGGGCTTTAGTCACGATTCTTACCGTTTTGATTTTTGTATTCATTCCATTGACCAGAAGAGGCTCAGTTTCGGACAACGAAATCGATTTAAATTGACCTGGGGAAAATATGTCACGCCACCGGAAATTGCTCTAAAAGCTGGTCAGCGCTGGCGATTTGCAGTTAAGTTACGACCACCACACGGCCGTGTGAACCCTGCTGGATTTGACTCTGAACAATGGATGTTATCGGAAGGTTATGGCGGAAATGGCTATATCAAAAGTGCAATATTGATGGAGCATGAGTTGACGCTGTCCTCCACCTACCACTACTTAAGACAAAAAGTTTTTGATTATTTAAGTGCTCATCTGGCGGACGTTCCAAATAAAGGATTGATATTAGCGATCACTATGGGAGAGCGTGACCAAGTTAAAACGGACCAATGGCAACTTTTTAAAAATACCGGTACTTCCCATCTTTTAGCGATATCGGGTTTACATATTGGCATCGCTGCGCTCTGGTCCTATTGGATTATTTTGTTTTTATGGCGGTTGAGTCACCGACTTTGTTTAACGGTGTCTGCGCAAAAAGCCGCTCAAATTGGGTCATTGATTGGTGCGTTTATGTTGCTGTTGCTGAGCGGTTTGGGATTACCGGCACAGCGAGCTTTTATCATGTTATTCATCTTTTTGATAAGTCGTTGGAGCGGTCGAAATTATCGGCTTGCCAGCGTGTTATCAATCGCATTGTTAGTGATCTTGATAATCTATCCCTTTGCTTTATTATCAGCCAGTTTCTGGCTCTCATTTTTTGCCATATTCATTATTAGTTGTGTCATCAACCGCGAAGTCAGCGAAGGCCGCCGAGTAACTGAATGGCTGAAAGTTAACTGGTATCTGTATTTAGCGTTAATTCCCATCACTTTGTTATTCTTCAATCTGCTTAGCCCTGTTTCCATCATCGCTAATTTATTATTGATCCCGCTGACTAGCTTTGTATTAACCCCTATTGCCTATGTTGCTTCGCTGGTTAGCATTGTAAACAGTTATTTAGCATCGCAACTATTTCAATTCGCTTCACTAGTTATCGATTTGACTCGGTGGTTACAGACACTATTAACATCGTTTGATTGGACCCACTTCACTTTATCTTTGCATTACTTTTCGATATTTCTGCTTTTGTTGATGGTCATGATTTTATTGGTGCCACGCAAGTTGGTATCTAAAGCAGTTTTGCTGCCCCTTGGTTTACTATTTTCCTTTTCACTATTAGTTTCGGAAAAAGAAAATAGCTTTGAGATGATTGTGTTTGATATTGGGCAGGGACTAGCTATTTATGTACAAACTCCCGAAGGAAACCTGTTGTATGATACGGGTTGGGGGAAGCAACAGTACGCGATTGCCGGCTCGGTGCTTTTACCCTTTTTTGAAGCCAGGGGGATCAAACGGTTAGATAAAGTGGTCATTAGTCATGGCGATGCAGACCATGCCGGTGGATTGAAAGTCGTTCAACAATCACTCCAAATTGATGAGTTGATTGCCGGAGAAGTTTTAGTAGCTGCACAATCACAGAATTGTCACTCGTACACTGACTGGCGTTGGGGAAACGTCCATTTCAAGTTTTTGTCTGCTGAATTATCAGGTGATGCTTTACCAGATGATAGTCTACCAAGTAATAATCTATCAGATAATCAGCGGTTAACGAGACACAGCTTATCTGGAAATAATTCTTCTTGTGTTCTGTCAATTGAAGTGACCCAAAGCAATTATGATGCACCGACAGAAAGTCAGACGCCGCTCACAAAGGCTGGTCCAGTTGAAAAAGAAAAATATAAAATATTGTTAACCGGCGATATTGAAAAACGCGTGGAGAAAAAATTACTAGCCAAAGGAATAGGCAAGTATGATGTCGTGATTGCGCCACACCATGGCAGTAAGACAAGTTCTACCAGCGAGTTTGTGGAACGTCTGAATCCCAGACATGTGATTTTCTCGACTGGCTATGATAATCAATGGAAATTTCCAAGAAAGTCAGTAGTACAGCGTTACTTAAAACAGGAAAGTCAAATTTGGGTAACCCATCAGCAAGGTGCGATTACTCTTAAAATCGCTCCAGAAACCGGGGCGATATTATCCTCGGAGCGAGAAACTCAACCACATTTCTGGACAAGCCAGTACTAGAGTCGCAAATAAATCACTGAGAATTAGGGAACAAATTAACAATTTTGCAAGTCACTAACAGCAAGCCTTGATATAATGCTGGGCATCGCTACAATCGGTTAATTAAATCAGACGGTTAAATAAATCAAGTGGTTAACTGATCTGAAATCAGCACATCTAGTGGTTGATTAATCAAAAAAGCTTTTTAACTCATAAAACGATTATCAAAAAAGTAAGGAAAATAGACTGTATGCTCGAATTACTTAAAGCCGGTGGTTGGCTTATGTTTCCAATTGCGCTTTGTTCCATCGCGGCACTCGCTATCTGTGTCGAGAGAGGCTGGAGTTTAAGAAGAACGAGAATTACGCCAAAACATCTGGTTGCTCAAGTTTGGACATGGATAAAAAACAATCAACTCGATAAAAATAAATTAAAGCAGCTGAAAGGAAGCTCGCCGCTTGGAGAAATACTGGCTGCTGGTTTGGTTAACCACGTTCATGGCCGGGAAACCATGAAAGAAAGCATTCAGGAAGCCGGTCGCCATGCCATTTTGTCTTTGGAAAAATACCTTAATACTTTGGGAACCATTGCCCAGGTGACACCATTACTCGGATTACTCGGAACCGTTATCGGCATGATTGATGTGTTTACCGTCATTACTATCCAGGGGACCGGCGACGCCAACGCACTTTCCAGAGGCATTTCCGAAGCCTTGATAACGACAGCCGCCGGCCTCACTATTGGTATTCCCGCTTTAATCTTCCATCGGCACTATGAAAGACGCGTCGAAGAGTTAGTAACCGCGATGGAACAGGAGGCGCTGAAAATGGTGGAAGTGCTACATGGCGAACGAGAAACTTTAAAAGGATAATTGCGTGTTTTTTAGAACGAAAAAACAAGACGTCGCCATTAACCTGACACCGTTAATTGATGTGGTCTTTTTGCTATTGATCTTTTTTATGGTGTCGACCAGCTTTACCCGTGAAACTCAAATTAAGCTGGAGCTGCCTAAAGCCAATGTAGAGAAACTGAAAACAGAACCGGAAGTTATTGAGATTAGTATCGATAAAGAAGGTCGTATTTTTATTAATGGTAAATCGTTAGTGAATGCACAGGTGGATACTTTGGTGAAGGCGATAACTCCGTTGATTGGCGACGATACAAATACGCCGGTTATTATCAGCGCTGATGCAAACACGGCTTATCAATCTGTTGTTACTGCATTAGACGCGGCATCTCAACTTGGCATTACCAATCTGAAAATGGCGACTCAAAAAAATAAAGAATAATGAGTCAATAAAATTAAAGATTGATAAAAGCAGACTAAAATATAGAAAACTAGAACATAGACAGTCCAATACAATAATTAAAATAATAACGACAGTAACCGAGAGCCGTGAATGAGTAAATTCGATTCCAGAACATCCAGAGCAACCTTGAAGCGACTACTGGGTTATGTGAAAGATCTGCTCGCCATTTTTATTATTGCCATGTTAGCTAATTTGATTTACGCGGCAATGGATGTGTGGTTTATCGCTTTAACAGAACCGCTAATGGATGAAGCGCTTCTTGGCGATAATATTGAGCTCATGAAATTAGCGCCATTATTTATTATTGGGATTTTGTTGATTCGAGGAATAGCTTCCATCATTTCTACCTATTGCATGGGATGGGTTGGGCAAAATGTTGTTCAGAGATTACGCCAACAATTAGTTGAAAGTTATATTTCTTTACCTTGCCGTTTTTTTGACGACAATCCTTCAGGTCAGTTGATTTCCAAAGTAACCTTTAATACTCAGCAGGTCGCTAGCGTAAGCTCCGATGCAATCACAAAACTGGTGAGGGAAGGGGCTTCCATCATTTATGCTGTCGCTTTTTTGTTTTATACGAATTGGCGTCTGGCGACAATTTACTTTATTGCGGTACCCATTATTGCTCTTATTGTCGCAGTAACGAGTAAGCGTTTTAAAAATGTGAGTAAAAATATTCAAAATGCAATGGGCGGTGTCACTCAGACAAGCCAGGAAATTGTTGATGGTTATAAAGTCATTAAGACTTTTAGTGGAGAAGTTTACGAAAAAGATCGATTTTTCAAAGTTGCTAATAAAAACCGTCAACAAAATATGAAGCTTATTCTAACAAAAGCAATCAGCGTTCCGTTAATTCAATTGATTGCCGCGTTAGCGATGGCGGTTGTGATTTATTATTCTGCATTTGAGTTAGAGAACGGCACTTTAAGCCCTGGTGAGTTTGTTGCCATGGTGATGATGATGATGTTTATTCTCAAGCCGTTAAAGGTTGTGTCAAACTTAAATAGTGTTTTGCAGCAAGGCATTGCAGCGGCGCAGGATATTTTCCAGGTTATCGACAGTGAAAAAGAGAAAGACACAGGTAAAAAAGTTTTAGAGACCAAACCTGATTCTATTGAGTTTAATGACATTGGTTTTTCATATGGAAATAGTGACAAGCCAATTATCGATAATGTTTCGTTTAGTATTAACCAGGGCGAAACGGTGGCGTTAGTAGGGCGTTCAGGTAGTGGTAAATCGACGCTAACCAATTTACTGTTGAGATTTTATGAACTTGATAATGGCGAGATAAAATTCGATGGTACCAATATTGAAGAATATAAACTCGCTTCCCTTAGAAAAAATATTGCCTATGTATCACAGCAGGTGACCTTATTTAATGATTCAGTCAGGGCTAATATCGCTTACGCCGAATCTGAAGTTGATGAAGAAAAAATGATTCAAGCTGCAGAGAAAGCCCATGCGCTAGAATTTATCAATCAGCTTGAACATGGTTTTGATTCCAATGTTGGAGAGAATGGTTCTAAGTTGTCGGGGGGACAGAGACAGCGGTTAGCGATTGCTCGTGCAATTTATAAAGATGCACCGATCATTATTTTAGATGAAGCAACTTCTGCTTTAGACACTGAATCAGAACGGCACATTCAGGCAGCGCTTGATGCATTAACGGAAAACAGAACGACGCTTGTGATTGCTCACCGTTTATCGACAATTGAAAATGCTGATAATATTATTGTGATGGATGCGGGAAAAATTGTTGAGCAGGGTGATCACAATAGCTTATTAGAGAAAAACGGTGCCTACGCGCGATTGCACGCGCTGCAGTTTTCCGAAGAATCTAGATAAGTGCTTCAAAAAGATATCCAGGTCGGGTGTTTTGTAGTTTTGATTGGT
This sequence comes from Aliikangiella coralliicola, assembly GCF_007004725.1. Taxonomy (GTDB): domain Bacteria; phylum Pseudomonadota; class Gammaproteobacteria; order Enterobacterales; family Kangiellaceae; genus Aliikangiella; species Aliikangiella coralliicola. The sequence continues at coordinate 80,088 of NZ_ML660167.1, forward strand.
GGGAGCTACGAGTAGATAAAATATTGTAGGTTGGGTTGCGAAACCCAACATCATTGGCAGGGATTAACGCCGATGTTGAGTTTTATTCTTAAACCCAGCCTACCAAAAAACGCAAAACAAGAAAGTCGGTGTTACGTTTGCGTTGATGATGTCGATGTATAATTATAAGCGGGAAATTGAACAGTGTCGCAAATTTCAATGATCGAAAAATTCTGGTATTCCCCAGGCTATTTTAAATGGCTTTTCTGGCCATTTAGTTTAGTGATTCAAATTATTGCGATGTTGAAGCGTTTTTTTTACGTGCAAGGTATTCAAAAGGTCAATACATCATCGGTTCCTGTGATTGTTGTTGGTAACATTACGGTCGGTGGCACCGGGAAAACGCCTTTCATCAGTTTTCTAGTTAATGAATTTAAAACAAGAAATATTAAGGTTGGTATTGTCAGCCGAGGGTATAAATCGAACGCGGAGAATTACCCTCACATCATTACCGAAGATGATACTGTTGAAGTTGTTGGTGATGAAGCTTTCATGCAATACCACACCACTAAAGTTCCAATGGCGGTTGGCGCTGATAGAGCATCGGCAGTTGATGCCTTGGTACAAACTCACAGTTTGGATGTTATTATTAGTGATGATGGCCTGCAACATTACGCGATGGCTCGTCAATTTGAAATACTAATGGTTGATGGAGAGCGTCAATTTGGAAATCAGCTGATGTTACCCTTTGGCCCGCTAAGAGAGCCAGTTTCTCGGGTTAAGTCAGTTGATTATGTAGTTGTTAATGGCGGCGACACAGAAGCCGACTTGATTGATTTATCCGACGGCATATCACTGTCGCATATGGTAATAGAAACTAGCAAACTGGTTCATATTAAATCTGATGAGTCGGTGTCTTTGTCTAATCTAAAAGAGAACAGTGTTTCTGCTGTTGCTGGAATAGGAAACCCAAATCGTTTTTTTAAAAGTTTATCAAAACATTGTTCAGGTTATGAGCAAAAAGTTTTCGTTGACCATCATGAGTTTCAAGAAAGCGATTTCGATGATCTAAAAAATGATATTGTGGTAATGACGGAGAAAGACGCGGTTAAGTGTAGAAAATTTGCGAAAGATAATTGGTATTTTTTGAAAATTAATGCGAAATTAACGTCAGAAGATTTCAATCAACTTTTTGACAGGCTCGATAGTAAGCTCTTCAATAAAGCATGATTAGGAGTAGGATTGTTGAAGCCTAATGCTATCCAGCACAAAAGGCTTATTCTGACAAGTAACAGGTAAAGAATTATGGATAAAAAACTTCTGGATATCCTAGTATGTCCTATGTGTAACAGTAAATTAAACTATATTAAAGATAAGAAGGTTTTACTTTGTCAGTTTGATAGGGTGACTTATCCGATTGAAGATGATATTCCTGTTTTGTTACCGGAAAGAACAACCCGTCTTACAGCAGAACAACTAGAGACTTTAAATGGATAGTTTTCATGTCATCATTCCCGCACGATACCAATCGAGTCGGTTGCCGGGAAAACCGCTAACGCAAATTGGTAATCAATCTATGATTCTCCACGTTTGTGATAGAGCGAAGGAGAGTGGTGCCGAGTCGATAACTGTTGCCACCGACAATAATGCAATTCTCGATGAAGTTCAGCAGCATGGATATGACGCTGTGTTAACTCGAGAGGATCATCCATCAGGAAGCGATCGGATTTATGAAGCGGCAGAAAAAATTGGTTTGAACGATGAGCAGATTATCGTTAATGTGCAAGGTGATGAACCCTTCATTCCTGCTGAAAATATTTCTCTGGTGGCGTCATTATTAAGTTCTCCTGAAGATCAGATGTCGACACTTTGTTGTCCCATTTCTGAAGCCGAAGAAGTGCTTGATCCGAATGCTGTTAAAGTTATTTTTGATAAGAATGGTAAAGCGATTTATTTTTCTCGCTCTCCGATTCCGTATGATCGAGAAAATATTATTAAATTGGGGTCACCGCTTTCTGCTTCTTATTATCGACACATCGGAATTTATGCATATCGTAAGAGTTTTTTAAAACAGTTTATTTCCTGGTCACCGAGTGAATTAGAAAGTGCTGAATCGTTGGAGCAACTAAGAGTGATTGAAAACGGATTTTCGATAAAAATTGCAGCACTGGAAAAGTCGCCACCTCATGGGGTTGATACGCCGTTAGATTTAGAGAAAGCTAAGCACTATTTCGAAAGTTTAAAGTAGTGTTGAAGCATAAAAATCGCGCCGGAAAACTATTGAGTGCTACTTATTTGGATGAGTATCAAATAACAAGTTATTAACTTGTCGAGTTAAATGGGCATTACTCTATTAATCCCTTGTTAACCCTCTGCAAACACTTTAATTTAACGTTCACTCAACCATGGTTTCCAGAACCGCACTAGTGAGCCGTTTTTCTAAGGAGGTTGTATCTTGGCCGCATAGGAAGAATCGGCAAATTTTTAGAGTACAAAACTTTTCCATGCCCAAACAAGTAAAGGTATCAGCAATGATGTCATTATCCATTTCCAATAAGTGTTGGCGAACTTTCGCAAACTATAAGTTGGATTGACGCTGATAAAAATTTCGTTGTCGATTATCGGATAGTCTTTGAACTCTTGGCCTGTTTCTAACTTAAATCTAGATGTTACTTTTAAGTGAATTTCTTTAAGCCCTAAACTTTTTGCGGTAATATCCCAGCTCCAGTTAGTAACGTCGTTATCGCTGACAATTTGTTCTTCCTCTGATAAAGCAAGGATATCGAAATCATTTCCAATCAATTTTACTTTCATAAATTCTGAAATTTTTAGTTTTTCAAATTGTGGTTTTCCTGCCCCTTTCAAGTTTGCTGCTAATTCCTTCATAAACTTAGTCGAAATTCTTACTTCAACTCTCTCTTTAGTTCCAAGCTTCATCTTTTGGGGCGGGTTATACATTAAGATACCCAAAGGCATGTCTTGAATTACTTTCGAAATAGGAAAGTGGGATTTTTTTACATTTTCAGTAGATTCTTCATTAAAGTTTGGGAGGTCGTAAGAAGTCCCATCGTTCATATCGCCTAAATCAGAGTCATCCCAGTCCTCAGGGATCAAACTATGTTCATGGTCAGGATTGGGGCTAATTACTGCAAGATTGTCAGGATCTAAGCTGGTATCAGAAAAGGCTTCAGAAACTTGCAAGTTTCTCCTGGCATGTTCTAAATTCGTTAATGGATCAGTTTCCTCCTGCAGGCTCTCAGTATACCTTTCTATCGACGGCAAACTGAATGGATCATCATGTCCTTCTGATACTTCATGTAAAATTCTAGTTTCATGTAACGTTGAGTCAAATGGTTCTAAATTGACTACGACTTCGAAGTCTCCGAATACCAGGATATCTTTGTCACATAAAAGCACCTGACGACCTTTTCTAACTTGTACTTCATTTACCTGAGTACCATTTGTACCAAGACTAATTAATTGAAAATTAATGCCGTCAAAAATTATTTCTATATGTTTACTGCTTACAAACTTGTCAGGGTCAATGATATTTATGTCACACGCTTCGTTTCTTCCTATCGTACAACCAATGTCTATTCCTTCCCATAGTATGGGACTTGAGGTTACATTTTCGTTTAATGATTTTATTTTCAGGGATAATTTCATCTTCACTTCAACGTTGTTTCAACTGTTTAATTAGCGTAACTATCTGTTGTTGATTTGTTCTTTTTCGAATAGGTTCTATCTGCTATTTTTGCGATAGTTTTTTGTTTCCTCACTTTCGAACCGGAGGAGAGTCTACTTTCTTAAGAGAGAGTATAAGTGTCCAGGGGGCAAACAGCACCAAGTAAAAGAGCTTCGTGCAATGTGATAGGTCTTTCATGATTCGTCCTTTTATCTCTTTTTGAAATTATTATTGGTTGTGCAGTTAGAAAGTATATAACGAATTCTGCGAATAGTGGAATGAAATATTAGAAAGGCGAATGCAGAGTCGTTGGAGTAATTAAGAGTGATTGAAAATGGATTTTCGATAAAAATTGCGGCGTTGGAAAAATCACCGCCTCATGAGGTTGATACGCCGTTTGATTTGGAGAAAGCTATAAATTATTACGAGCAGTTAAAAACTAACAAAAAAACTTGAGCAAGGAAAAACAAATGAAAAGAGCTATTCGTTATGCTTACTCAAGTAACACCATTCAATGCGGTAAATCTCGTTATTGTCCCTAAGAAATTCTACATATTGTAAGTTTTATTAATTAGAAAAAAGCTTATTGAGCTTAAAGTTAGGTTTCTACGAATATTATCAGATAGTTACTGAACTAATTGGGAATATTGGGTGAGCATTGAGCTCCTTTTTTATTTATAATCGTGCCTTGAGTTATTAAATATAGGAGAAATTTAGTGAAAAAGTATTTGTTTCTAGGGATATTATTGGTTTTATCATCAGATTGTTTTGCTGGCACTTGGACTAATGGACAACAACTAGTAAAGCATGTGATATGGAGACCAGGTTACCATGGCTTTTATGTCGATAGCAGTAAATTTCATGATCCAGAAGGTTGTCGAACTACTGGTACTGCGAACATGTATTTGATAGACCAGACTTGGGAAACTCAAAATGAGAAAACTGTAGATAGACTTTATTCGGCGATTCTTTTGGCGTTTTCAACTGGTAAAAAAGTACATGTATTTGTTGACGGATGTATTGGGCAAATTCCAAAAATGACAGGTATACAAATAAACCCGTAAACCTGCTCTTTCAAAAAGCCCCACTAAAATGGGGTTTCTATAACCGCATTAAACTCGCAAGCTGGGGCTATAAATATACTAAGAGGTTTACGAAATTTTCTGAAATTGAAACTGGTTTTATGAATAAGTTTATTTGTTTACATTGTCTTTTCGGTAAAAAATTACAGCTAAATCCCTCCCAAAAACAATCACGTAAGCATTTGATTTCATCAGTCTGAATAAGGTACGATTTTAACCTAAAATTTCCCGTTTCTTCTGAGGTCAACCCTTTGAAAAATAACAAAATTAATTCAGTCCTTTTCGTCTGCATGGGCAACATTTGCCGTTCTCCAACAGCAGAAGGAGTGTTTCGAAGAATTGCAGATACAGAACTTAATGAGGTCGGCTTATCTATCGATTCCGCCGGAACTATTGGTTATCACTGTGGCGAACATGCTGATCATCGTTCGATAAAAGCGGCAAAAAATCGCGGGTATGATTTATCAAAAATTATTTCTCGCCAGGTGAGAGATAGTGATTTTTCCGAGTTTGATTTAATTTTAGCGATGGATAAAGAAAATTTTCGAAACCTGATTAAGCAAGCTGAAAAGTCGGGTAATGGATCTTATGCGGATAAAATAAAGTTATTTTTAGATTTTTCTAAACAGAGTGATTATGAGGAAGTTCCCGACCCTTATTATGGTGGAGAAAAAGGATTTGATTTGGTAATCGATCTAATTGAAGACGCAAGCAGGGGATTAATTAATTTTATTAATAAGGGAAAAGCGGATTAGATTTCGAGTTAATTAACGACTTATTATTCTCAATAAAAAACCTCCATCATGGAGGTTTTTTATTGGTGTTTCATTAGAAAAATATTTGCTTAAAACTCATCAGGCGCCACAGCCTTGGTCATTGGACTATAACTTCTGTTCGCAGATTGATTTTCTTGAACATTGGAAGTTACTTTTTGCCCAGGCTCAAAGCTTGGAAAGTCAAATGTCACTGCCTGCGGTGGAATCGCTTCCGCAGGTTGTGGCTTAGTTGCAGGCGCATAAGATTTACATTCAATCACCTGTAAAACGGGTTTGCTTGCCACTTTTTCTGGTTGTGACTTTACTTCTTCTTTACTTGTCTCAGCGGCCGGTTGACTGGTCGCTGAATCATCAGATTTTGCTAAAGCATTTGATTCAACAGCCACTTCAGCTGGCGCTGCATTTGAACTTTCAGAAGTTACCGCTTCTGGTGAAGCTACATCATTATTTTGCGGTGCTACCGTGCTTTCAACTGTTTCCTTTTGAGTATTAACGACATCTGGACCTTGGTTTGACGGCTGCGGTGCTTTATTTTGTGCCTCGCTTTTTTGTTCAGTAGTTTCTGATGGTTTTATTTCCGAAGGCTTTGTTTCCGAAACCTTGTCTACTTTATTCGCTACTTTGTTTTCAACAGGCGCTTTTGTTTGTTGTTTTGGTTGTGATTTATCGACAAACTCAGCAACCGTTTTAGCTTCAACTTGTTGCTTTTTCTGCTGCGCAGGTTTCGCATCTGCTGGCGCTTGATTTTTGTGCTGGCCTTGTTCAGGTGCCGCTTTCTGAGCTGCAGCTAAATGCTTTTCACGTGTTTGTGCCTGAGTTTTTTGACGTTCTTCTCTAGACTGGCGAGGCGGACGATCTTTTCTCGGCTTTTGAGTATCTCTGTTAGATGATTTTGCTGAAGCACCTTGTTGCTTTTGTTGCGGTTTTTGCTGACGCTTGCGACGATCATCCTGTTTTTGTCTAGGCTGCTTTTTATCTTGCTTATTACCTTGTTTGTTGTCTGAAGAATCTCCGCCTTTTGCTTGTTGCTTGCGGCGATTGCGAGAGCGGTTTTTGTCGTAACGGCCACCACGGCGATTGCGATTAGGTCGCTTTCCGTGATGTTTTTTCTTCTTCTCTTCTTCTTTGCCAAACAATGCTTGCCATAGTCGGGCAAACAAACCTGGTTTATCTTCTTTCTTTTTGACATGAGTTGGCGCTGGTGGTGGAGCGTCCAAAGTGACGGCTGCTTGCTCTGCCGGCTTAACCGACTGTACTTCAGTTGATGCGGTCACTATTTCTAATTGAGGTTGAACCGGAACGTCATAAGTGGCTGTTTCAAGTTTTTCGCTTCCCCGCATTCTAACGATTTCATAGTTAGGCGTTTCCATGTACGGGTTAGGGATAATAATAATGTGAACTTTCTGGCGCTTTTCGATGGCGTGAATAATTTTACGCTTTTCATTGAGCAGGAAAGTCGCCACTTCGACCGGCAATTGAGCCTGAACCGAAGTTGTTGAATCTTTGGTGGCTTCTTCTTCTAACAAGCGAAGAATTGAAAGTGCCAGAGACTCTACTCCTCGAACTGCGCCGGTGCCGCTACAACGAGGGCAAACATTATGAGCCGACTCTCCCAGCGAAGGTTTGAGACGTTGACGAGACATTTCCAGTAAGCCGAATCTAGAGATTTTTCCAACTTGAACTCTGGCTCTGTCGCGGGTGAGTGCTTCTTTAAGCACTGACTCGACTTCACGCTGGTTTTTGACCGGAGACATGTCAATGAAATCAATAACAATGAGTCCACCCATATCTCTTAAGCGTAATTGACGGGCAATTTCCTGAGCGGCTTCTTTGTTAGTCTGTAATGCTGTTTCTTCAATATCTGCGCCCTTGGTTGCACGGGACGAGTTGATATCAATAGAAACCAATGCTTCGGTTGGATCAATAACAATTGAGCCACCTGAAGGTAGTCTAACTTCTCGCTGATAAGCAGTTTCAATTTGTGATTCAATTTGATAACGGTTGAATAGCGGAATTTCGCGATCTTCATTCAACTTAACTCGGTTAAGAAAAGCTGGGCGAATAGATTGGATCTGCCTTTTTACTTTTTCAAAAACTTCTCGCTTATCCGCAATAATTTCACCGATATCGGAACGCAGATAGTCCCTTAGCGAGCGAATGATAACGTCACTTTCCTGGTGAATCAGGAAAGGGGCGGGGCGTTCTTCTGCAGCTTTCTTAATGGCGGCCCACAAGTTTTGCAGAACCGTCATATCCCATTCAAGTTCTTCAGAATTACGACCAACGCCTGCGGTTCGAACAATACAACCCATACCTTTTGGGGTTTGAATGTTGCGCATTGCATTGCGTAATTCTTCTCTTTCTTCACCTTCAATTCGGCGAGAAATACCACCTGCGCGTGGATTATTGGGCATTAATACAAGGTAGCAACCAGCAAGACTGATAAATGTGGTCAGGGCAGCACCTTTATTACCACGTTCTTCTTTATCGATTTGTACGATAATTTCCTGGCCTTCTGTGACTGTGTCTTTGATGTTTGGACGACCACGGAAGTTTTTGTCGGAAAAGTATTCTCTGGAAATTTCTTTTAGTGGCAAAAAGCCATGTCTTTCTGCGCCATAGTCGACAAATGCGGCTTCAAGGCTGGGTTCTACTCGGGTGACTTTTCCTTTATAAATATTGGCTTTTTTCTGTTCTCGTCCAATAAGCTCAATATCTAAATCAAAAAGTTTTTGACCATCAACTAATGCGACGCGTACTTCTTCAGGTTGCGTTGCATTGATTAACATACGTTTCATAAATGTTTTTCTCTCGTTTTGTTATTATCAAGCAAGGGAAACGAAAGAAGGGAAGGTTGAGAGGTAGCCTGGATTTGACTAGTAAACAGCTAGATTTATATTGTTATTGTAATGCGTAAAGCAAAATTTATTGTTTTAATATTAAACTCATTGTTTTAATAAAAAATAATATTGCTTTAATATCAATAAGTTAGTGTCGGCGCGTTCTGGATTAACGCTATGTTTTGTAAGGTATTTAGCCAGACGGCCGTACTTTAATCTATCGCTACAATATCTGTAGCCCATTGTTTCACTAATACTAAACGGGTCTTATGACCTTCAAAATTCTTTTCTTATGTGGCCTTTGCCTAATCTATTTTGGTGAGCTCAAATCGATCTGATTTTTTAAGCTTTATCGTTAGTCTTTATGACCTGTTAATCGATGAGACTGACAGTCGACTTGATTTTCTCACTGCTAAATTTTTCTACTGTCGCATTGACAATAGATTCATATTCTCTTTTCAATCTTTCAGATTTCAATGTCATTACTGACACTTATACGGTATATATTTATTGCGCTACTCGGTTGTTATCAACTCAAAATAGTTAAGTTGCCGTCTTAAAAAGAGTGTTTGTAGTCAAACACAGATGTTAGGCTTTAATACTTAACTACCTGATTAGCGCGACATATCCCCGCGGGGTAGTACATTTTTTAGCCAGTTAATTAGCCAGCTTCAATGAGTTTTACCAGTGACTGAACTATAGCAACTATTATCTGTAGCATCAATTTTTAGGCCATTTTTGTTCGAAATTTTAGATATTTACTTATTATTGTTCGCTTTTTAATCATTTATTCGACATTATTAATTAGCAGGTTTTCGGATGATGGGGTCATCGATTGCCACTACCGGGTTAATTCCATATAATTCGGCCGCTGGGAAGCGTTGTATATTAGTTTAAACGCTTCAATTTCCTCATCTTTAACTGACATTATGGGCTATTGCCTTATTTTGGAGTATTTCAGTGGACTATTCACAAACGGTTGCAAACCTTAATCCAGAAGTTGTTCAAAAACTGAAAACAGCGATTGAACTAGGTCGCTGGGAAAACGGTGAAAAACTGACATCAGAACAGGTCGAGTCAGCAATGCAAGCGGTTATGCTCTGGGAAGCCCAGTACATTGGTAACAAGGAGAATGAACCATTTATTGTCGGTTCTAAAGGTGAGTTATACACCGGGAAGGGCAAAAGTCATGAATTGACGCCTGCTCCAGAAGTCGATGATCCTAATATCATCGCAAAAAATAAGGTCTAAATATGTTAAAAACAGTAATTAGAAAAGAGCATAAAAATGACTGGGAAAAACGTACTGCGTTAGTCCCGTCAGATGCTGCTGAATTGGTAGAAAAAGGTTTCCCAATCAGCGTTGAACCGAGTGAAATTAGAATTTATTCAGATGCTGATTACCTGGCACACGAGGTTCCTATTGATGGTTGTCCAGAAAAAGGCGAGTTTGTTATTGGTATTAAAGAACCGCCGGTTAGTTCAATTCAGGCTAATCAGGTTCACCTGGCTTTTTCTCACACGATTAAAGGTCAAGACTATAACATGGCGTTGCTCCAAAAATTCATTGATGAAAAAGCGACTCTGTTTGACTACGAACCTATTGTGGATGAGTCTGGAAAACGCACCATTGCGTTCGGCCGGTTTGCTGGAATCGCAGGCGCCATTGATAGTTTTTTTGTAGCGGGTCAAAAACACCTGGTTCGAAATGAGCAAAGTTGTTTAACCCAGGTAAAACAAACCTGGGAATATGGCTGCATTGAAAAAGTTAAGCAGCACTTTGATTCAATTGATATCAATGCGGGAGCTCCTGTTCGAGTATTAGTTGTCGGAACGGGTAATGTTGGCAAAGGGAGTGAAGAAGTTTGCCAATGGTTAGGCTTACCAAAAATTGATATTCAACAATTATTGGACGGTGAAACGCCCGATGGTAGTTGGTATGCAGTAGCGAGTAGCCGACATATTAACCGCCGTAAAGACGGTGGCGCTTTCGATATGCAAGACTTTATCGAGCATGGCGTCGACACTTACGAAAGTACATTTGACCAGTTATTAGGTCAGTTCAATATTCTTTTACAGACACCTTATTGGACGGAAAAATATCCGAAACATTTAGATCAAAACCGAATGTTAGCCAATCAAGACAAACTGCCATTGGTTGTTGGCGATATTAGCTGTGACATTAACGGTTCACTTGAATGCACCACTAAAGCGTCGGATATCGATACACCGGCTTTTACCTATGATGTCGAAAAAGGTGAGTCCACTGACGGTGTTTTTGCTGATGGCATCACAGTGATGTCAATTGATAATTTACCTTGTGAATTATCGTTAGATGCTTCTCAACATTTTTCGAATATTTTGAAAGGCTATATGGAAAACTTGATGTCCATGGATCTGAGTAAACCGTTTGATGGGTGTGGCTTAATTTCAGAGTTAGCAAGAGCGGTCATTGTTTATAACGGTAAGCTCACACCAGACTATCAATATTTGCAGTCTTTTCTGGATGAATTTCACAGATCCAATTCTTAGTCTCTTCAACTCTTAGATTTTTCGGTTTTTGATGTGGGCGGTTTTTGCCCACATTTCCTAGCACATATTTTTTTCTTTTTGAAGTTTTATTCTTGTGGGCAGGTTAGAAAATTATTAATTACTCTACTGCTTAGATATCTATAACATATGAGATTGCCTGTATTGTCGTTTCAACTAAAATTACAGAACGACAAATAATAATGTTAGCGATAAAAATGAATGCTAGATGGGGTTACGATGAGGTTTAAGAAATTTTCGTTAAGCCAGTGGTTTATTATACTTGCTTGTTTATTATTAAATGCTTGTGGAGGAAGTTCGTCTGATACGGTTGAAGAAGTGGTTCAACAAAAGAGTTTTATTACTTTAAAAATAACCGATGCGCCAATTGATACTGCAACTGAGGTAGTGGTTGAATTTACTGGTGTGGAATTAAAGCCTGCTTCGGGTGCTCCACTGAATTTCGACTTTGATGAAGCTAAAACTATTGATCTTTTAGCCTTACAGGGGAATGATTCAGAGGTATTGTTAGAAAATATTGAAGTAGAATCTGGTAGTTACCAGTGGGCCCGGCTAAAAGTTAATGCGCAGATCAATACGATGGATTCGTATATCAGTTTCGAAAATGGTAATAGCTTTTCGCTTTATGTTCCTAGTGGTAATCAGTCTGGACTTAAACTGAATGATAGTTTTACTGTGCTTGCCGGTCAGACAACGTCTTTTACAATTGATTTTGATTTAAGAAAGTCAGTCATTAATCCCAAAGGTCTCGTTAATGATTATATTTTAAAACCTCGGCTTCGGATAATTGATAATGCGGAAATAAGTACTATAACAGGAACAGTTTCAGATGAATTAATGAATCAAGCTTCATGTGCCGAAGGAGCATCTATATATGTATTCTCCGGACATGACATGACACCGGATGATGAAGGAAGTAGTACGCCACCTTTAACCAGTAGTTTTGTTAATTTAAATTCGGAAAGTGGCATTTATGAATTTGTTGTCGCTTACTTGTCTCCGGGAAATTACACTCTGTCGTTAACATGCGATGCTGACTTAGACGCTCCTGAAGTCGATGATGATATCACTTTTTTAGCTAGTGTTAATGTGAGCACTGATGCAAACCAGACTGCAGAAGTAATGATTAATTAGCATTTGTATTAGTTATTATTTATTAATAGATATCAGTGGAAATCTCTTGAGTTTCTTCTAAACTCAGGCAGCTTTTCACTAATATCTTTGATATGACCAGCAATGATGTGCACAACTTTCCGTTCTCTTTCAATTGTACCTTTTATTAACAAGAGGCGACTCCCTAAAATTTCTTTGCGGAATTTTTCCAGTGTTTTTTTCCAGACAATAATATTCATGTTACCGGTTTCATCTTCTAGTGTGATAAATAAAACACCCGAGGCTGTTCCTGGTCTTTGGCGGCAGGTAACAACCCCTGAAACTTTGACAAACTGACCTTGCCTTAGTTTTTTTAAATCAATGGCACGTTTGCATGGTTCAACCCAATTTTTCTCTCGCATGATAGCCAACGGATGCTTTTTTAAAGTGAGTCCGACTGTTTGATAATCAGTGACCATATCCTCAACTTGCGTCGGAGCCCTTAATGAAAGTTCCGATTCTGAAGGGGGTAATGATGTTGAATCTAACTTGATTAAAATCGGTTTGCTTTCTTCAATGGCTAATGATTGCCATTGTGCCTGATAACGATGTTTCGCTAAGCGGGGAAGTGTATTTGCTTGAACCAGGGCGTCTTTTTCAATAGCGTTGAGTTTCACTCTAAAAACGAGATCTTTAATATTGGTGAAAAGACTTTGTCTTCTTTCATCAATTAATCTACTGGCTGCTTGTTCATTGAAACCTTTGACTAAATGCATTCCCAGACGAATAGCCTCTGGCTTTTCATCTTGATCAACATTTTCCGAAAAAACAATAATTGACTCCCAACGGCTGTGATCAATATCAACGGGTAAAACCTTAATTCGATGTTTTTGAGCATCTTGCACTAATTGAGAAGGGCTATAAAAACCCATCGGCTGGCTGTTTAATAATGCACAATAAAAAGCGGCAGTATGGTGACGTTTAAGCCAGGCCGAAAAATAAGCGAGAATGGCAAAGCTGGCGGAGTGTGACTCAGGAAAACCATAACTCCCAAATCCTTTCATCTGTTCAAAAAGCCTTTCAGCAAACTCTTGCGGGTAACCATTTTTAAGCATGCCTTTAACGAGTTTTTCCTTAAATTGTTGCAAGTCGCCGTTACGCCCCCAGGTTGCCATAGCCCGCCTTAACTGATCTGCCTCGCCGCCGGAAAAACCAGCCGCAACCATGGATAATTGAATCACTTGCTCTTGAAAAATAGGAATGCCTAAAGTACGTTCAAGCACTTCTTCCATTTTTTCGTCATAATAAGTTGGTTTTTCTTCTCCGTTACGACGCTTTAAAAAGGGATGCACCATATTGCCCTGAATTGGACCGGGACGAACAATAGCAATCTGAATCACCAGATCATAAAACTGACGAGGGCGCAGGCGGGGTAACATGCTCATTTGCGCGCGGGATTCTATTTGAAAAATCCCCACGGTATCGGCGTTGCAAATCATATCATAGGTTCTCTCGTCTTCTTTTTTAATATGGGAAAGCTTGCTAATTGAAGAATAACTGGCTGTTAATTCCAGGCACTTTCTAATCATGGTTAGCATTCCCAAACCGAGTACATCAACTTTCAGTAGCCCTAAAGCTTCAATATCGTATTTGTCCCATTGAATAACTGTCCGATCAGGCATTGAGGCGTTTTCAACAGGAACCAGCTCTGACATAGGACGATTAGTGATAATAAAACCACCCACATGTTGGGATAAGTGGCGAGGGAATTTTAAAATATCAAACACTAGCTCGCTAAATAATTGAGCCAAAGCGCCACCGCCGGATAAATTCATTTGTTTAAAATAGTTTTGTAAAGAATCGGGTTTATCCCACCAGGCAATAGATTTTGATAAAAACTCTAAAATAGGTTGATCAATACCAAGCGCTTTGCCCACATCTCTAATGGCGCTTTTAAAACGATAGGTGATAACCGTTGCGGTTAAGGCTGCGCGATCTCGAGAATACTTTTTATAAATATATTGAATGACTTCTTCGCGTCTTTGGTGTTCAAAATCAACGTCAATATCCGGGGGCTCTTTTCTTTCCTCAGAAATAAAACGCTCAAATAATAAATTACTCTGTTGTGGACTGACTTCAGTAATAAAAAGGCAATAGCAAACTAACGAATTAGCAGCAGAACCGCGCCCCTGACAAAGTATTTTCTGGTTTCTGGCAAATTGTACTATGTCATAAACGGTTAAAAAATAGTGTTCGTATTTCAGTGTTGCAATGACTTCAAGTTCATACTCTAGTTGCTTTTTGTCCCCATCATTAATGCCTTCAGGCCAACGTTCAACGGCACCTTGAAAACAGAGCTGCCGTAAATACTCTGATGCTGATACGCTTTGGGGGAGTATTTCGTCGGGGTATTCATATCGCAGTTCCTTAAGAGAAAAGTGGCACTGCTCAGCAATGGTTTTAGTTTCAAGTAACAGGTTTTCTGGATAAAGATTTTGTAAAGCCTCAAGCGTTCTAAGACTTTGTTCGGCATTGCCAATCAAGTCGGTCCCCAAACTCTGAATCGTTTGATTTTTTTTGATTGCTGTTAAGCAGTGCTGAAGCTTTAAGCGTTTTTTAGTATGCATCAGCACTTTATTTTGACTAACAATCGGAATGTTAAAATTTTTAGCGAGTTGAATGCATTGTAAATAGCTTTGATAATCATCTAGCTGTAGTAGTCGATGATAGCCAATCCAGATTTTCTGAGGGAAAATCTCTGCTAGTATTTTTAATTGATTATGAGAGTCTTGGTATTCTTTATTGGGCAACCAGATACATAAACAGAGATTAATATGCTGTGATAAATCTTTTAGCTTGACTTGATAAGTACCTTTTTCTGCCCGGCGTCTCGCCCGAGTGATCAAAGTAGAAAGCTCTGCATAAGCTTCGCGGCAAGGGCAGAGTAGAATCACTTCCATATCTTGCTGCGACTGCCAATCTATTTTTAGTCTGGAGCCAATGATTAATTGAAAAGAGGGAGAGCATTTTTTTTCTTCTATCTGATTTTTAATTTCAATATAAGCTCTAACTATGCCTGCTAATGTGCACTCGTCTGTGATGGCAATACCTGAATAACCTAGATTTATTGCCTGAGAAACTAATTCTTCGGGATGAGATGCTCCGACTAAGAATGTGAAGTTGGTTGTGGTGTTGAGTTCGTAGTAGTCCATTTGAATTTTCCCTCTCCCTAACCCTCTCCCTTAGGGAGAGGGGACAGAAAATTAGTAGCGATTAGTATCTTTTTTCTTTTATTTGGAGAGTTTAACACTTTTGGTTTCCTTTCTCGCTTGGAGGGCTTGGAGTTAGCGAGGAGTTTGAAGGTTTAGATACTTTAATTCCCTCTCCCTCTGGGAGAGGGTTAGGGAGAGGGAAAGAAGCACAGCTTCAAACTCACTCAAAATTTGGTTGTTCCAAAACCGAATCACCTTGTAACCTTTACTCTCTAAATATTTTGTTCTTACAATATCTTGTCGTTGGCTATCCATATGCTGACCTCCATCTAACTCAACCACTAACTTCAAGTCTCGGTTAACAAAATCGACAACATATGGTGAAATAATAAACTGCCGATAAAACTTCCTATTTTCAAACCGTTTAGCCCGAATTGCCCGCCAAAGTTGTTGTTCGGCAGTCGTTTGATTTGTTCTAAGACGTTTAGCTTTGTTTAATAATGTTTCCATATTTCCTCCTTGATTTTTACAAAATTCTGGGGCTTTCAAAAAATACTCTAGCTATAAACGCCATGTAAAAACCACTGCTTACGTAACAGATCATAAAATACCCAGTAAATTGTTCCGTTGTCATGTTCAGCTAAAAAATAATCTCTTGCGACTTTTTTCTTCCACCAATAATTAGTGATTCTTTCTTGAGAAGAAATGATTTTTAATTCTCCGTGCCATAATAATTTTCGCTGGTTAAAACGAATTTTTTCAGGCTTTTCTAGCAGCCAGCTGGGGCGGGGTAAGTTATTTTCTATACTGATATTGTTTTGAACTTTTTCTATATTATTCGGTATTTTCTCAACCTGGTAACTGGCATTAGAAATTTCGGCCACCTGGCAGCTGGCCAGCTCAGGTATGTGTTCCGATTTTTGTTGCAATTGATAACAGCTATCATTGCCCAGTTTTGCTTGAATTTTATTGATGAAGGTTGTGGTCTGCTTAAAGTCTCCGCTGTCTTCAAATAACTGCTTGTTTTGAGCATTCAATTCATGCATTTTATTGACAGTTAATGAAATAGCTTCAATGGGAGCGTGTAGTGTGTAATGTTCTAAATGCAGCTGAGTTAATTCAACATAAACTTTGTCATTTATTCTACTGTCGGCAATTAACACGTCAAAGCCTATCATGTTTTTTTCCGAGTCGAATAGTTCCCAGTGCAAACATTGACAGTTCTTTTGTTTGACGGTTAAAAAACGACACAGATCTTTGATTAATCTTTTAATCGGAAAGAGCAGCCCCTGACGGTGGTGGATAACGTCGATAAATTCCAGCCTTTGCAAGAAATTTTCCGGCGGAATAAAGTAGTCTTTAGGATCAGGGAGTTTGTTATACAGTTTTAATAAATAATGGCTAACTTCTTCACCAAACCTTTTTCTAATGGACTTCTCAGGCAACTTAGTCAGCTCGCCTAATTTTTTTGCACCAATTGACTGGATTTGAGCGATTGCTTTGGGCGAAATATTCATCAACTCAACAGGCAAGTCGGATAACCGCTGTTCTAATTCTGAAAAAACTATTTTTTGTTGTTTGTTTTGCCATACTTTTAATGAGTAATCTAAAGGCATAAAGGATAAAATTTCGGCGCTTTTCGGTGTATGACCAATGGCTAGACGATAGCTAATAGATTCTTTATCAAGTGTTTCTTTTAGCGAGGACAGCAAATTTTCCAGACCATGAAAAAGTTTTAAACTATGAACTATTTCAACCAGCAATATGGCGTTTTCTTCGATAGCAACTGAAGGAGAGAATGAATATAGCAATAAGGCAAGATTATTGAGTTGTTGTTGCTCTTGCGACT
Source organism: Aliikangiella coralliicola (assembly GCF_007004725.1). Lineage (GTDB taxonomy): Bacteria > Pseudomonadota > Gammaproteobacteria > Enterobacterales > Kangiellaceae > Aliikangiella > Aliikangiella coralliicola. Next base: position 97,152 of record NZ_ML660167.1, read on the forward strand.
GGTTTCGTTCAAACAACTGGATGCTATCACAAAAGGTAAAAGCACTTGCAATGGTTTGTGAGATCTTAATTCCTTTTTCACAGGCTGCTTGGTTTGCACAGAAAATTAAATTATCTTCAATAACAGCTTGTGGCTTTTGTGTTTGACTGGTGTGATTTTTTTCTGATAGGGGGACGGATTTACACAAAGTCTCCAAAGGTAATAAGGGTAAACGAATTGATAGCCACATAACATTTTCCTGACTAATGATAGGGCTGTTTTGGGCGATCAACAGAGCGGATTGTGCGTTGACTTTTATCAATTATCGCTTCGGAAAAACACATTGATTTTTGTTGTAATTCAAACAACCACTGAGGTTGTTTGGCGGTTGGTGATATTTCCATTTGCGGAGTTCTTACCTGTGGTTTTTCAGGTGAAAATACTGGCCAGTATTTCACATCAAAAGGATTCCAGTTAATTCGCTCTGGAAATAATTCAAGGCTGATCTGTTGGCCGCTCCAGCCACCAGGTTGCTTGATTATGGACAGCAGATGTTTTTGCTGCCTAACCTGCAAAATAACCCGCAAAGTAGCTGGAGAAGACTGTTGGCTCAAACTTTGATGTCTTAAGAGAATTCCCCAGCATTTACCGGCTTTAGCGGCCAAACTAAGTTTGCGTATTTCATTGCCTAACACTTTTTTCGGTAGCCAGACTAATACCGCTGAACTCGCTGTTGATGCCATTGCTTGTTGAGCAGCCCAGATTGTTTCCTGAACAGTGGAAGTCTTAACGATTACTTGCTTATCGAGTTTTAAGCGTTGATTAACCAAAGCGGGCGCATAAGGCAAATAGGGTGGGTTAACCCAGGTGATATACCCCGGCTTTTGATTCAATCTGGCTAGTAATGGGCTCAATAAGCGGATTTCGCCTATACCATTGTGACTGAGTAATAATTCAGATATTGCCCCTTGCGGCCAGCCAGAGTAGTGTAGCTGGCGATCCAATTCGGCATAGCCCGTACTCATAGCAAGACGCAGGTTGTTTTTTTGGGAAGCTTGCCAAATTCCATCATTTTGTAATAGTTGGCTAATAGTGGGCGACGACATAATAAATACTAAACAATTAACTACTTATATAAATAGCATTTATTTGAGTGGTTATCTAGTGTTTTTTACACATTTGAGATTAAGTGATTGAATTATTGAGAAGTTTATTTTGAGGTTAATGGCAATCTCATTGAACGTCTGTTCATTAATTTTGTAATAACAATGCAATCAGGAGACTTTGTTCATATAAAAAGTTCTAAGGAAAAATCTAGTCTTATTGACTGAATTCGCGTAAAAATAGGTTAAATGTAGCCAGTATAAATTTGATGAAATCATCACAAATAGAATTTCAAACGAATTAAAAAACAGCCGACAAGTAGGAGAAATCATAATGTCGAAATCGCTAATCAAATGGGGAATGATTGGTTGTGGTAGCGTCACCGAAAAGAAAAGTGGGCCTGCGTTTAACCAAGTTGCCAATTCTCGACTTGAAGCCGTTATGCGAAGAGATCAGGAAAAGCTGCAAGACTATGCCACAAGGCATCAGATCACTAAATTTACCACCAATGCTGATGAAGTAATCAATGATCCTGAAGTTGATGCAATCTATATTGCGACACCACCAGATACTCATAAAGAATATGCATTGAAAGTCGCTGCTGCGAATAAAATCTGCTGCGTTGAAAAGCCGATGGCGCTGAATTACCAAGAGTGTCAACAAATGGTGGAGGCTTTTAACGAGATCAATAAGCCGCTATTTGTTTCTTATTACCGTCGATCTTTACCAAGGTTTAATCACGTGAAATCACTTATTGAGAGTGGCCAGATTGGTGAAGTCAGACATGTGCGTTGGGATTTCTCTCGCCAACCGAATAAACTTGATTTGAATCGAGAATATAATTGGCGAACTGTGCCATCAATATCAGGCGGTGGTTATTTTGTTGATCTGGCTAGTCATGGTCTGGATTTATTCATCTATTTATTAGGTGACGTTGAACAAGTTCACGGTATTAAACAAAATCAACAAGGGCTGTACGAAGCAGAGGACGCCGTTACTGCCTGTTGGAAACACAAGAGCGGGGCAACAGGTAGCGGCTTCTGGAATTTTGCCGCGTCAGAGAAGAACGACACTGTCACTATTTATGGCAGCGATGGTATCATTAATTTTTCCATTTTTAATGAAGCAGAAGTTCAGTTGCAAAGTAAAAATGGCCAGCAGAGTTTTATTATTGAACACCCTGACAATATTCAGTACTACCACATTGATAATATGATTCAGCATATTGGTGGTCAGGCGACGCACCCGTCTACCGGTGAACAAGCAATGAAAGTTTCCTGGATGATGGATCAAATATTGTCTACTGATTAATTATTGATAAACAGCAATCGTTCGTTTTTTATTGATCTAATCAACCTGTCAGACACACACCCAGGAGTTAGAAAGTTGCTTCTGGGTACAAAGCTTTTGGGCGGTGATCGCAATATCGATCACATAATACAAAGAAGCAAACCCCAGTTTTTTACGCCCAAGGTTGTGATAGATTAATCCGGTGGCAATATCTTCGGCAGAGTATTTGTTGTGTTCAGCAGCAAAATGGTTAGCTGCCTGATTAAAGTTTGGATCAAGCAATAGTTGTGAAATTCTGCCCACGCCACTGTGATAACTTTGCACTAATAGAAGAGAAAAAATGGTTTGTTGTTTATCTGCAGGCAGATGTCCAAATTTTTGATCAAATACCGGTTTAAGATTACGCCTGTTTTGTTGAAATAAGCGCACGGCACAATCTACCTGAGCCATACGGTGGCGATAGTGTTTTTGGGGGATTTGACAATCTTTCAAGACACTTGGTTTTAATTGTAATAAACCAATGGCATTGGCTTTGGATAAACCATTTTTGCGAGCGCCGCTTTCGATGATAATCTGAGCAAGAAAATGACGATATTCAGAAGCTTTAACCGGCTGTTTAATAATGGATGACTTCTTTTTATAAACTTCTTCTACTAGTTGATAAAGAGGTACCGGTGACTTTTCTGTGCCAATACGCATTCCATCCCAGGTTCCCCATAACCGATCTTTTTTGTCGTGGCCGAACAGGCGCTTCATTGCTGCGTAAATATCGGCATGGGGTTGATTACAGTTTAAGGCAAAAGGGTAACCAGTCTGATTTTTACGGCCTTCAATCCAGCGATTCACTTTTCCTTTTTGCTGTAGTGATTGGCGTGTATCGTTGAGTTTATTTTGAGTGAGCTTTTTTTCGGGCTGATTCTCAATGTAGCCTAAAAAGTTTCCGCGATAGTTAAACAGGATATGTCGCTCAGGGACTTCACAAAAGCCGTTTTGCAATAACACCCATTGACGAATATTACTCAAGTTTGAGTGAAAGCCGTTGCTGTAGCTATATGGAATTGAGCGGATGATTTTTAACCAGTCTGCGGCAATCAAATTAGGAGACGAAAATAGAATTCCACTGCTAATGCAAAATAGGAGTATTACTCTGATACCTGAATTCCTCATTTTTAGTGATTAAATTTTGTTATTTTATTTTGCAGAATTATAACGCTATTTTAAGAGAGGTTATATATTGATCTAACTATATCAAGTGATGAATCTTTGAATTCGCCAAAAGAATCAGGCTCTGCGAAGCTCGCAAACTTTAGAAGGAGTTAGCGGCACATCAAAATAAAAGCCTTGAGCTAACGAAAAGTCCATATTTTTGAGCACTTCATATTGGGACCGTTTTTCAATACCTTCAACAACTAGCATCAAATTCAACTCTCTACAAAGGTTAATGCAAGACTTTATGATTGCCTGGTGTTTTAAATTGGTTTCAATGTCTTCTACAAAAAAGCGATCTAATTTAACGCCAGACAAGGGAAGCTCTGATAATAATTTGAAAGAAGAGTGTCCGGTTCCAAAGTCATCAATAATGATTGAAAAGCCATTGCTTTGGAGTTCTTTTAATATTTCAAGAGCATGTGGAACTTGATAGAACAATTGTCGTTCAGTTATTTCAATCCAGATATCACTGGGATTAAGAGACGATTGCTCAACGCATTCAACCAACAAACGAATAACCGTTTTATTAATGGCTTTCGGTGGTAAATTAATCGAAATAGGAATCTGGTTATTAAATTCTTTTCGCCATAACACAAGACTTTCACAAATTGTTTTAAAGAAAAGGCGATGGAATGCAATTAGCAGTGGACCATCCTCGATTAAATTAATAAAAGTATCTGGTTTTATGTCACCCATCTGAGGGTGTTTCCAGCGGCATAAAGCTTCCAGTGCAAACCATTTTTTGCTTTTAATATCGACTATGGGTTGGAATAGAAGGTAAAACGCGTGAGAGTTTAAGGCTTCAGGGAATTCTGCAACTAAAGAGTGGCTAAGTTTTTGTGATTGTTTTAACTCATTTGAAAAAAAATAATACTGATTTTTACCTTTTTCTTTGGCTTTATAAAGCGCTAAATCCGCCGCTCTAATCAGTGACTTATCAGAGTCGGCATCGCTGGGATAAAAAGCACAGCCCATTGATAATGAATAATTAATAAAGTGTTCTTGTGTTTGTAAAGGTTGTCGAGAAAAACTTTGTAGCTTGTCTAAAATTATTTTTGTGTCCTTTTTCGACATGTTCTCAAGTAACAGAATAAACTCGTCGCCTCCCCATCGGCAAATAGTATCTGAAGCGCGTATTGAACTTTGTATTTTTTTACAAATATGACATAGCAACTCATCACCAACAACATGGCCAAAAGTATCATTAACTTGTTTAAAATAATCGACATCCATTAAAATAATTGCAAGAGAAGTATTTTGTCGTACTGCGCGAGCAATAGCGCGCGATAAACGATCATTCAATAAGCCTCGATTAACCGTGCCAGTTAAAGAATCATGACCTGCAAGAAATTGTATTTGATGAGAAAGTTCTGCACGTTTATAAGATTGAGTGATTGCTAAGTTTAATTTGGTTTGGGTTATTTCTCCTTTTACCAGATATTCGTGTGCACCAGCCTTCATTAGTGATACCGCAATGGTTTCATTACCCAGGCCAGTCAAGGCAATAATACCTAGAGGTTTTTGTGTGGGCGTATTTTGTAACTCGAGCAGCAGATCGGTTGCGACACCATCTGGTAGGTGATAATCGACCAAAAGCACGTCTATATCATTATGAGATAAAACCTGTTTGGATTCATTGAGATCTTCGGCCTCCCAAAGTTTGGAACCGTTTTGCATTTTATTGATTAAGCGGTTTAAGTGGAAACGATCGTCCTGGCTATCGTCAACAATGAGGATATTGAGTGGTTGATTATGGCTTAACATATAGCTCATAAGTCCATTTTAAAGAAACTCATCCGGTATAATGACATTGTTTATTATGATCGATTTAATAGTGATATTAAAATATAGTCGTCATAGATTCTATTTGTCAAAGCATGCATTAAAATATTATTCAGATAGTGATTTACGCTAAAGTTATCTTAATTAATTTGAGATATTACATTCATAAAACCTTGATAAACACAGTCTTTTTATAATAACTCTCTCCAAAAAACAAATTGCTAGATTTGTATAAAAAATAATACTAGGTTTAAACCATGTTCCTGATGATATTTTTCTCTTCAGGCTACCAGGCATCGATATCCAACCGTTAAAGAATAAAAGCAATATCCAGTTAAAACTCGTGACTCTAAAAAAATGTCACTGCAAACTGAGATTCTTAACCCAAGAAGGATTTTGAACAACATGCAGTTTTTTCAGCAGTTATCACAAATAAAAACACTCAATTCAAAAGTATTAATTACCATTGTAATGGGAACGCTATCGATTTTATTAGGGTCGATTGTCATTATCGGATGGTACACCCATGAGTTAACGCTCATCCAGGTTCTTCCACAGTTTGTGCCTATGCAATATAACACCGCACTAGGTTTTATACTGTGTGGAATAGGGATCCTTACCGTATTAAGTCATCACTTTTTTATTTCAAAGGCTGTCAGTCTGGCAATTATTTTTATCGCTTTGTTAACGCTTATTCAATATATATTCCGAGTTGATTTTGGAATCGATCAACTGTTTATGGAGCACTATATTGATTTATTGACATCGCAACCGGGACGTATGGCTCCCAACACGGCATTGTGTTTTGTGTTGACCGGACTTGCGATTTTTATTGCAAGCCATCAATGGCAGGGAAAATATAAATTAGGAACTTTGGAACTTATTGGTTTTTTCATTTTATCATTATCAATTCTTGCTTTGTATGGATACATTTTAGGGGCAGAGTCTGCGTATGGCTGGAGCAATTTGACGCGCATGGCAATTCACACCGCGATTGGATTTATTTTTTTAGGCGTTGGCATAATCACTTATACATGGTCAATGGAAACAATGAAAATTGCCAGCATTCCTATGTGGATTCCCGCGGTCATCTGGTTAGGAGGTTTGCTGTTTGATTTAGCTTTACCGCTTGGTGTTGCTGCGGGTATCATCTACGTTCCATTGATTTTTTGCGCAATCTGGTTTGCTCAACCTTACGCCAGTTTTATCTTTGCGGCGATTGGTATTTTTCTCACGATTCTTGGTTATTTTGCGTCTGCGCCCTTAGGGGAAAACTGGATGGTGTTGAGTAATAGAACTTTATCAATTTTCGTGCTCATTGTTGTTAGTATTCTGGTTTATTTCAGAAGAGCTTTAGAAATTGAACTAGCCGGTGTGCGTTTAAAGATGGAAGCAAATAATACCGCGTTAAAACGAAGTAATGAAGAGTTGGATAATTTTGCCCATATTGCTTCTCATGATCTCAAAGAGCCGTTAAGAGCTATTCACAATCATTCTCAGTTTCTTCTGGAAGACTACGAAAACGAACTTGATGAGGCTGGTGTAAAAAAGCTAAATAGATTAATTTATCTGACAAATCGAATGGAAAAGTTAATCAGCGATTTGCTCTACTATTCGAGGTTAGGCAGGGAAAAATTAGCTGTTACCGAAACGGACTTAAACCTGGTTATTAGTGACATCAAAAATACGATGAAAGATCAACTGGTATCTAAAAATGTGAGAGTCAAAGTCGCTGAGCCTCTACCAATAATTACTTGTGACCAAGTTCGAATAACGGAGCTTTTTCGAAACCTGATTTCGAACGCGATAAAATATAATGATAATGATGAGAAAGTCATTGAAATTGGTTTTGAAGAAATGCCAGAAAATTCAAACGTCTCAGCCACCAGGTTTTATGTGAAAGACAATGGAATTGGGATTTCAGAAGAATTTCACATAGATATTTTCCGAATTTTCAGACGCCTTCATGGCCCGAAGAAGTATGGTGAGGGAACCGGTTCTGGATTAACCTTCGTCAAAAAGATTGTTGAGCAACATGGCGGAAAAATCTGGTGTGAGTCGATACCAGGTCAGGGCACTACTTTTTATTTCACAATTGAAAGAGAAGCATCATGGAACAGTTAATGCCAATACAACCCATACTTGTTATTGAAGATAGCGACGACGATTTCGAAGCGACAGAGCGGGCATTCAAAAAGTCAGGCAATCTGGCCAACCCGCTTTTTCGTTGTGAAGATGGTCAGGAAGCTTTGGACTACCTACTGCGCAATGGCCAATATGCAGAATTAGAGTCTACTTCGAAACCAGGGTTAATCTTACTCGATTTAAATCTACCGGGAAAAGATGGACGATCGGTGTTAGCAGAAATAAAAAGTAATGAGGATTTGAAAACTATCCCTGTCGTTGTTTTAACCACCTCTGATGACGAAAAAGATATTTCTGAGTGTTATCGGCATGGTGCGAATACTTATATTAAGAAACCCGTCAATATTGAGCGTTTTTTCTATGCGATTAAGCAATTAAAAGAATACTGGTTTGAAATCGCGATAAAACCGAAGAAATGAGGCTCAAGATTAGAGTGATATTGAAGATGAACAAGCTTGACAATCGCAGTAAAAAGACAGGCAAACATAACGAAAAACATGTCTAATATTTATACAGTGTAATAAATCAACAATATTCTCTATGTGAGATAAATAAAGGGCTGCCGAAAGTTATCCCCAACCATATCCACTAAAATTGGGGATAACATCCTAAGGCATGTTTATCTTTTGTTTTATCTGGCCCAACTGGGATTATTGAACAATATCAATATAACTCAGATAACGCTGATGAATGTTTCTGACATAATTGACCGGTTCACTACCTCTACAGTAACCAAAGCGGGCTTGCTTATAATATTTAGGCTGCTGCAGTAATAACATGGCTTTTTCAACATGATTAAACCATTTGTCAGTTCGTAAGTTCATTTTTTCAGCAAGTCTTTGGGCGTCTTTAACATGTCCATACCCGGCATTGTAAGCTGCCAGTGCAAAAAGAACGCGTTCTTCGATTGGCAGATTCTTAGAAAAGCGTGAGCGAGTCCAGTCAAGGTATTGGACGCCGGCTGCAATTGACTGGTCTGGATTGGTTAAGTCAAAATAGCCCATTTCTTTTGCTGTTCTCGGCAACACCTGCATTAAACCTTGTGCACCGGCCGCTGATCGAGCTTTTGGATTAAAGCGGCTTTCCTGGTACATTTGAGAAACAATCAATCGCCAGTCAAACTGGTATTCTCTCGACTTGTTTTTTACCTGAGCATCGAAAGGGGAGAGAGTTGAAGTGGATGTAATTCTTTCTTCGATATGTTTTTTCTGGCGTTTCTTATTTGAAAAGTACTTATTTTTAACCACATTATAAAAGGTTCCGCGATACTCCTTACGAACAAATTCATTGAGTGCACTTAAAAGTTTGGGGTTATTTTTGCGCACTGCATAGGCGTAAGGGACGTTTTCTTTCAAAGTGAGTGGGGTCACAATATTGTCTCTGAAGCTCTCCTCAATGCTGATTAAGTTACTGTCAGCAATTGTCAGATCAATGTTTTTACTCGCAACCTGGCCAATTAAAAGTTCGGTAGACATATCTTCATCGGCAGCCTTAACTTTCACGCCATAATCTTGCGCCAGTTTTTGTGCTGTTGACCAGAAGGCGCTCGTTTTTCTGACTGATATTTCTCGACCTTTCAGATCTTCATAGTTTGAAATCGTACCGCCGTCTTTATGCGCTACTAGTTTTTCTGAAACTCGGTTATAACGAATGCTAAAAGTTAAATCGGTTTTTCTCTCATCAGTTCGCGATAGTCCAGCTGCAATCAGGTCTGCTTTGCCCTGGTTGAGTAAACCAACCATCTGTTGATAGTTTTCTGCGACAATAATTTCCAGCCTCAGTTTGTGACGTTTTGCGAAGGCCCGTATGAGTTCATATTCAAATCCCATTAACTCGCCGCGCCACAGAAAATAAGTTTCCGGACTGTTGCGAGTGATAACCCTCAGTGGTAAATGCTTTTCTTTGATACGGTCGAGATCATGCGTACGATCCTGATCGATGAGTTGCGAAATATGATGCTCAGCGATAAATTGGTTGAGCTTGTCCAACAGGCTCTGGTTTTCTCGGTTGACGGCCCATGCGAGTTGTTTTAATCCCGGTAACTCAAGCACTGGAACAATATCATTTCGGTAGCGTGTTAATGTGTTCACAGATAAACCATCTAAAACGCTAAACTCAAATTCTCCTCGAACAATCGCATCAGCAATTTCTTCTGAATTGAGTGATTGTTCTAAAGTGGTAATTTCCCAATTGGGATAATGTTTTTTAACCGATTCAATATAAGCAGTGTTGCTTGGAACGGATACTTTTATCGACCTATCAGCGAGGTTATTTTCTGTTGCTTTTGCAGAGATTAATACCTCTTTATCTTGAACCAGCGGATGGGTAAATCCCATATGTTTTTGACGCTCGGCTGTCACCGTGAGGTGTCGGGGAATAATATCAGCCTCAAAAGCAGACAATGCTTGAAACATTTGTTTAAGGTTAGGTACCTTCACCCATTGAATAGTTAAATCATTCTCTGTAGCAAATTGCGACAAAAGTTCAGTGTGGTAAAGACTGGTAGAACCTGACCGTGGTAAGCTTTCTTCATCCTCCCACTGTAATTTTAGTGCTCTGATAATACCGCTTTGACGAATTTCTGACCAACTTCTAAGAGTATTGGGGATTGAAATCGTATCAGGTATTGAATCTGAGCCCTGAGTCGGTACTTGGTTTGGGTTAGCGTGCGTTGCTGTTTGTTGAGCTTCTTCACCTGGAGAGCTATTGTTCTCAGCATCACAAGAACAAAGTACGAATAAAAATAAAATTGCCAGTGCCGTTTTTCTTATCATTTATTAGCCAATATCAACAGTAAGGGTAGGCTAATACTAAACAAATCTCTTTAGCGATATCAATGAGAATCAATATTAACTCCAGGATTCCTTTTTTACGGTAGGGATAAGAATTGCTCAGAGTAAGAAAATCAAGCGCTTATCGGACAAAGCTATGACTGGCGTTAACTAATGAGCACTAACCAGGTTAGCGATAGAAATGTTTGGAATAAAAATTATTATTAATAAGATGAATTTGTAAAACTACTGCCTATTACCAACCATCGGAAAGTATTCCGATACATCGTTCGCAAACCATTGGAACAGCCAAAATAGTGAAAGGCACTGTTTTTATAGAGAAATTCTGTTTTATCCTGCTAAAAACTCAAAAAAATCTCAAAAATAAGGCTATTCTTGATATATAAGATTTTCATAAGTCCTTCCCCCCATTTTGTAAAGAGTTAAAAAAATGTTTGGAAATAAAGCAAGAATTAATGAGTTGGAAGAGGCCAACACAGCCTTACAAAGCGAAGTCAAAGCGCTCAAAGCCCAACTAGCAGAGATGGAAAGCAATCAACAGGGCAATATTGAGGCTTTTCAGGAAGAAGAAAAGGACCGGGCACTAACCCGGGAAATTTGGCTACTTTTATTAGATTCGATTTCGTCGATCTTTGAAATACGAGAGAGCTTTTCCGAAACCACGAACAGAGCCATGGCCGAAAGCTCGAAACTGGAAAAGTTTGATAGTGTGTTTGAGGAAAGCTCGTCAGTGCTAACAAATATTTTGAGCAGTGTTAGCAAAATAGAAAAGGAGGCCAGTGCCAGTGGTTCTAAAATGGCATCTTTGATCTCTGCGTCAGAAAATATTGCGAGTTTTGTTGATGTTATCAGTAATATTTCCGGTCAAACAAACTTATTGGCATTAAATGCCGCTATCGAAGCGGCCAGAGCGGGTGAACAGGGTCGAGGTTTTGCCGTAGTTGCCGACGAAGTCAGAGCACTGGCGCAAAATACCGGAGACGCTACCGCTAAAATCAGCGATCTGATTAGTAAAGTCAAAAGTGACACCAGTGAAGCGGGCGCAACCATTGAGGGCTTAACCCAATATAGCACGGAGATTGTCGCTAAAAATGAGGCGTTAAAATCCAGCTACGATATGCTGCTGGAATCATCAACAACAATGCGAGATACCATTAACCGCGCATCGATTGATAATTTTATCCAAACGTCAAAGCTTGACCATGTGGTTTGGAAGTCGGAAATTTATTCGGTCATATTTGATCGTTCCTCCAGCACTGCCGATGATTTTACCGACCATACAAGATGTCGTTTAGGAGAATGGTATTACCAGGGACAAGGCGCTGAAACCATGCAGGGCAGTTCCGCATTTCAACGACTGGAAGAGCCACACAAAAATGTTCACAAATACGGTATTCAGGCGTTGGGGGCTAAAGGTTCTGGCGATAAGCAAGCCATGTTTTCTCATTTACAAGCCATGGAGTCTGCAAGCAAAGAATTGATGTCTATGCTGGATCGATTAAGTTAATCATTCATTATCAAATCAAAATTAAGGTCTGGTAAAATTGATTTTCTTTAAGCTGTGATGCTGTATGTGCGGTAACGCTTGCAATCAATTTTTGTATTTAAAACCGATGATTGATCGATACGGCGAAAGTTGCACATTAATGCCATCACATTAATGGTATGAGGCATGGAAATAAAGTAAGACAAAGCAGCAAGAGGTATTAAGGTGCGTCTTAGTTTTGGCAACAGAAAATTATTGGTTGTTAGCTTTGTGTTACTGATAAGCAACATGGCCTTCGCAAATTCCCAAAAAATAAAAATAGTCACTGAACACTTCCCGCCATTGCAGATTAAAAATGAAGACAGTCTGTCCGGCTTTTCCATCGATGTTATTAACGAGCTATTGAGTACCACTGAGGTCAAAGCCGAAATCGATGTACTTCCCTGGGCGAGGGCGATAAAAATAGCGGACACTCGCAAAAATACCATGATTTTTAGTATTACAAGAACACCTGAAAGAGAGCATAAATATCAGTGGATTGGCGCTTTGGAAATCGATACAAAGCAATGCTTTTGGAGTCTTAAGTCTCGACGAGACATTGTTATAACCGGATGGGCTGACGTAAAAGATCTAAGAACCGCAATTGCGAGAGAAGACTCTCAAATAAATCGCTTAAATCAAAACGGGTTTATTGAATCGAAAAACCTGTACCTCACTAATGATTTAGCACAAAGTCTGCAAATGTTGATGCAGGGAAGAGTCGAATTTTTACTGGCGGGAGAATTATTTATTTCGTATTACATTAAAAAACTTGGTTTGCCTAAAAGCAAGCTTAAAAGATATTGTTTTAGGAATGATGGGTATTATCCATTGAGCATTGCGTTTAACAAAAATACCTCTCAAGACACCATTGAGCTATTCAAAAAGTCCCTTCAAGAAATGAAAGAGAGTGGGGCTTTAAAAAAGATATATTCTAAGTGGATGATGTTTGATGGTGAGGTAGGGAAGTGATAGTGCGATTATTGCGTTCCTATTATTTTCAAAATCTGCCGCTTAATTTCGCAAACCCTATCAAGGCTACCTTGTTCGATAATTTATCTGTATTATCTTGGTTTATTGAATAGAGCAAGCTGTTATATAGTTAAGGCAATGAAACTAATAAATAGAAAGTCCGAAATTATACTCGAACCACAAGAAGATGAAATTGTCATTGCATTCGAGGACATTGTTGCTAACCCAGAATCCGATGATGTTTATTCGTCAATATATTTGGAGGATGCTGACGGGTGGAGGCTTACATCATATGGTACTGAGCTGATTGTCTTAGATCATGAAGATGGGCAAAATCTCACTTGGCAGGCCTGGCTGAAAATGAAGCACTTGAGGTATTGATCGCTTTTTCAAAGGGGGATGATATAAACGATAAAAACTGGGTTGTCGGTTATGGACCAAATTAGCGTGGCCTTGCAAAATAATCAGGAAAAACCGCCTGAGTTTATGAGCTAGATGTTAGGTTTCTAATGGAAATAATCTCAATCAAGCATGGAAAACCAGCTTCGGTAAATAATCCGATTGTCGATGCTTGTGAATATACAAAGTAGATCAGGCGATATAACCTTTCTGACTTAGCTAAAACTAGTTGTCCTGAAAATGTAAACGCTCAATACAAATTCTTAATACGATATCAAGTGGTTTAACAGGTGTACGGGTTAATATTAATAAGCTACTGCGTGAGAGCTTGACCAATAAGAAAATGATTGGCTGAAACTGGCTACTATGAGGCGAATTACAAAACTGTTAGATCGAGTCTGAACTACTAAAAATCATCAATCACTATCTACTTTTCAGAAACAGGTTTACTCGTTTGTGAATTAGCTGACTCAAGATCTTCAGGAGTAACCGGATCAAAAGTATCTCCAAATAAACTGTGCAGCACAATAACATCCTGCTTAGTTTTCTGTTGTTTCATATCTTGCCAAGGAACAATATATAAAACTTGAGGAAGTTCTTTATTGCCTTTAATAAATGTTGTCTCTAGCTCAATTCTATCTTCTTCAGCAGAACCGAAAAAGGAAATGACTATCAATAGGAAACCTGTAAGAATAAACTTTATTTTCATGTGTTATCACTCTTCATGTTAAGTCTAAGTTCTTCTACCCAGCTTTTTGTTTTGCTGTCTTCAACTTTTATTAAGGACAAATATTGTTCATAGTGTTGAACGGCTTTTGGGATATCCTGCAGGTAGATATCATAAAGTAGTGCTAAGTTGTAATGGGCAAGGGCATAATCTGGTTTATTTTTGATAGCTTTTTCATAAAAGCTTTTAGCCTGATTAATTTCTCCTTTTTGATTTTCAATATAGCCTGCCAGATTGAGTGCTTGCGGCATATCAGGATTTTTCTGTAAAGCTATTTGAATATTTTCCTCGGCTTTTTCCATATGTTCTTGCTTGAGATAGACTAAGGCCAGGTTGGCCCATGGTCCCGCTAGATCAGGATGCAGCTCAGTCATTTTGGTAAATGATTGCTCGGCTTTATCCAGCTCGTTATTGTTCAATTCAGTAATTGCCTGGCGATATAATCCAAGCTCATTATTAAGCGTCTCCTGCGATGCTGGAGTTTGATTGTTTTGCGGGATATTAGAAGTAGGCGATTCTTGCTTCCGACCGGAGCTACAACTTGCGAGTAAAAATAATGAAAGCATCCAGCATAATAGATTCTTAGTTCTTTTAATGTAGTACATTGATAAATCCTTCCAACTTAGGTTTACGCTGGTATCGCACTGGAAATAACTTCTTTAATTGTGAATAACTTTCCGAAACCCATTGATCATAAATATCGTCTTTAACATGAACTAAATTTACTTCATAAAACTCAATTGCCTTTTCTTCAAATGGGAATGCTTGGTCTTCCAGTAAAATTTGGTATTGCTCTAGCTCGTCCTTATTTAAATTTTTCGGTCTTTCTGATTCTAGCAATGCACGGCTGAAATTATAATAAATCTCAGCAATTGCATGGGTTGCTTCGGTCGCCGTTTCAGCAATTCCATCAGCTGATGCTCTGGCGTATAAATTAACTGCACGTTGCATCGCACGCTTTTTCCTTTTTAAATTTTTCTTAAGTGGATGAACCAATCTCGTTTTCTCAAAGAGTGCGTTGTTCTTTCGAGCTAGTTCAAGCGCTGTAGTTGATGCAATGAGTTTTGTTCGATCGGTTTTCTGACTTGATCGCGCTTTTTTATCAACTCGCATAATTTTGTTACGCCAGCGATCAACCTGTTTGGTATTTTTTCGTAAACTATTTAACTCAACCAATTTATACATAGATTCCATATATCGGGGAAAAGGGCGCGTGAATGTTTTAGCGTATTTCTCATAAGATCGAATGGCCGACTGATAGTCTTGTTTCGATTGATATAACTCCCCAGCTTTGAATAATGCAGCCATTTGATACTCTTTGCTTTTTTCCCGTGTTGATAACTTCTCCAGCTCTTTAGCTGCCGCAATACTTTGCTTGGTATTTAAATAAGCGACTGAGAGTTTTTTAGCAATATCAACAGAGTGTTTGTGCTTTGGGTATAACTTGCGAAATTGCTGGATATAACTGATTGATTCTGTCCATAACTCATTCTTTATCGCCAGCGCAATCGCATCGTAAAGGCCGGTAGCAGCTGTTTCTGACTGGGGGACGAGCTCGACAATACGAGCATAATGTTGGATGGCTTCTGCGTAATTGTTTTTCTCATTGGCATTTTTGCCCTGATAATAAATTGATAACGCGAGCGCTTCTAGTGATGAAGCTTTGGCTTTTGGTTTTAAGTCGCTGGTTTTTAAAATATCAAGATAAGTGTTTTCGGCCGCAGGATACTGGCCAATCTTAAAGTATGAATGCGCTTTAATGGTGTTAATATCTAAAAACAAATCTGATTCACTATCGTGTTCGATTAATTCTGATAACACAATGGTTTTATCATACATTTCGTTTTCATAGGCTAATTCACTTGCATGAGCGATTACTTTAAGTGTTCTTTTATCGCCTGGGTATTGTTGACTATACAGCGTTGAAAAATGAATCAATTTATTCAGCCAGGTCGAAACCGATTGTTTATTCTGACTTAATTGGGAAAGCTGAGACGCGAGGGTTATCGTTTCATAAGCGGCATCTTTATTGATAATAATATCTGAGTCGTAAGCTGATAATTCAAAGTGTTTTAAAGCCTCAGGATAGTTTTTATTTTCGGACAACAAAGTACCGAATAGGTAGTGGATATTATCTTTATGTGAATAGGACGAGTAATGCTGAAGGTAATTACTATACCAGCGTCTCGCGTTGTTAAAATCGCCATTACTTTTGGTTAATTGAAACTGTTTATGATAGTTTGCTGCAACTGTTAAAATGTAAGTTCTTAATGTGTCCTTGACCAGTTTCGCTACTTCAAGATCGGTTCCGTCTTTTCGCCAGTATTGACTGGCCGGATGGTATTGGGCGTAAAAAGATTCTAGTGCACTACTCATTTTCGAACCGAAACCACTGGTTTTCCAGATTGAAATTGCTTTTAGCAGCGCTTCAGGAACTCGACTTGAAGAAGGATTATATTGGGTAAAATACTTCAAGGTATTTACCGCATCATTGTACCTGCCTTGTTTGACAAAAATATCACTGACATGGACATAGGTATAATACAAATGCCGAAATGATTGCCCATCTCGCGCAAGCTGTTCAAAGTACTCATTTAGCGGCTCAGCGCCGCCTAAATAAGCAAATGACAAACCAATGGCGCGAAAATATTCATTAAACAAATTTTGCGCGTTTTTATCCAGTTTAGAATATTGATCGAATTGATTGTAATTAACGACTTGTAGAAAATCATCAACGGCTTCCAGATAATACTCTTGTTTGAAACGAGACCAGCCACGCTTATAGAGTGCCTTTTCATAAAAAACATTATTTTTCTTTGAGCCAATAATTTCCGTATACTTGTCCTCTGCCAGTGTGTATTGTCTCGAACTGAAAGCATCTTCGGCCAGACGAAACTGACTTTCTATATAGTATTTAGATTTTGGAAATTGCTTAACGAGCTGTTCTATCGTTGAATGAGTTTCCTGGTTGAATCCTCGTTGATCATAAGCCTTTGCGAGTTGATACAATGTTCGATCATTGTTTTTCGCATTGGGATAGTCTTGCAAAGAGGTTCTTAACAGGTCGATAGTTCGATCGAGTTTAGCGTTATAAAGTTGATCATCTAACGACTCAAAGGTATCTCCCTTCTTTTTGTTGAGTAACTGTTCAGACAACTCAAATTCAAGTTCGGCAAGGCGATTGAGCGCGACAACTCTTGAATCGTCCTGTTTAGAGGCATGCTTCAGGTAATTGGCATAGGCTTTGCGAATATCATCGCTCGACTTAGGAATGACGCTTTTTCCAGACTTGATAATGCCTGTGGTATCGATATCCGCTAATGTTGCTCTTTTAACTGGTGAACTCTGACAGGCGGTAACAAGTAATATCACCGCAAAGATAAGGGCATTTCGAAAAACACTGTTGGTGAAGAAGTTACTCATTGTTGGCTAACCAGGTTTTTATCATATAGTCTGGCCAATCCAAATCGAGATTGATCCATATAACTACTCAAATGTTCAATTCTTTGAGTCAAAATTATCGTTGTCATTTTATTAATTGTCGTATCATACTTAGCTTTCAGTTGATTAAAATCTGCTAAAAGTTGTTTGTTGTTCAGATCGTCAAGGTAGGGACGAAAACTTTGTAACATTAAGTAGTTTTTAAAAAAGTAACCGGGATAATGAGACGAAAAATCAATCTGGTTTTTACCGATATTTATCACGAAACTATCTTTTCTAGAATTTGATAAAGGCACTTCTTTATAAAGAGAAGATAGGAGTGAGTCAGATGCCAAAATATTTTGAATCTCACTAATTCTTCCCTGGTAATAATTAATCGCTTCGGTATAGCCTGTAGAAGCTGTTGTGTGCTGTTGTAGTTGCTCGTAAAAGTAGGGCATCAGTAAATGTGATTCATCCACAACAAGTTCAAAGGTATTTTTTTGTTTCAGTATTCGCACCGCATTTAATGCGCCAACATAGTCTTTTTGGTTTGCGGCTGTTAACGCAATACCGAGTAAGGCTCGATTGGTGAAAGGTCCATTAAGTCCAACATTGCGAAAGGACTCCCTGGAGTTACGATAATACTCTTGTTTTAAGAAAGAATAACCTAATGTTAAATACAGTCGGTCAATCGTTGTATCCTGTTTTTGCACACCAGGATTTTTAAGAATTGCTTGAACGATATTATACCCATCAGTCCACCAGCCTTGACGGATATTCGCTATTGCCATATTTAGCCGGGCAGAAACATAATACTTTGAAGTCTGTGGTATTTTTTCATAGGCAACAATTGCTTTTCGATGCCTGGTGAGTTTTTGTAGTGCAATGCCTTTGATGAGTAAGGCATGATGGTAATTCTCGTTGGGCAATTCATTAATGGTATCATCCAGATACTCTAGTGCTTTCTCTAAACTTTGTCGTTCAAAGTAAAATTGAGCGAGAATGTAAGCGACGTTTGCTGCTAATGTTAAATCGCCATCTTCTTTTATGTAAATGAGCAGGCTATTGGCTGACTGCCACTCGTTGTTATCGAGTAGTACCTTAATAACATTAAAAACAGAAACATCATCGTAGTTGGTTTTTAACATCGATAAATTGTTAAGAATCGTATTGGTCGCAACCACCGGTTTATGTTGGGCCAATAAATTTTCAACAGAGTTTTCAAGCGCGTTAACTGTTTGATACACCTGGGGCGTTGCAGCAGAGTGCTTACTAAATTCACGATAAAATTTAGCTGAAAATTGCTGATGTTGTTGATCAATGAGTTCCAGCTGTTCGAGTTCTAATGCTGTTTTTTCGGCTGCAGAACAAAATGGGGCGATTAGCAATAACAAAACAGAAAAGATAATATTTCTGAATTGAAGGTTGATTGGATGAGAAGTTCTTTTTGCCATCTTGAATTCTTAAATGACTAAGCCGCTAAAGGAAGGTAAAAGTATTTATTAAAGATGAGCATCGATGTGTATCCTTAGTCTCTTCACAATTTTACCCCAATCCCGAACGGCATATTTTATATTCATTATCTTTAAATCCTTTTAGTTTTTTTAACCTGTTCCATCAGCTAGTTCTTTTAATTAGCACTGACTCGATTAATATCGAGCCAGTATTTTTATTGCGAACAATTGGTTAAGAAATCTCATAAGTAAACTGACTCTCGTCAGTAACATTGACGTGTATTTTTGATATTTCCTGATTATCAGAAAGTCGACTCAAACACTCAGTCGCCATTTCCGGTAACAAAGTTCGTGTCAAAATATTTTCAATGTTTCTGGCCCCAGTATCAACTTCCTGGCTGCGTGCAACAATATGAAGCATAACATCTTCGTCATAGCTGAACTCCGCGTTGTAATGACCTTTAACCCGTTTGGCGATTCTGTTCATATTAATCTTACAGATTTTAAGCAACTCTTCATCACCTAGTGGGTAGTAGGGGATCACTGTCGTTCTACCCAGAAAAGCGGGCTTGAAATAGTTGAGTAGTTGCGGTCTGAAGTTATCCAACAGTACTTCGGGATCAAGTGGTGTTTCACTTTGCGCGCACATCGCTCGAATATGTTCTTCCCCGGCATTTGATGTCATGATAATGATAGTATTTCTAAAATCAATGTCTCGACCTTCACCATCTTTAATTGTTCCTTTATCAAAGAGATTATAAAAAACGTCTTGAACACCTGGATGGGCTTTTTCCATTTCATCTAACAAAATAATACTGTGGGGTTTTCTACGGGCCGCTTCAGTTAGAACACCGCCTTCACCATAACCGACATAACCGGGAGGTGATCCTAACAGCATTGAAACTTTGTGTTCTTCTTTAAACTCCGACATATTGATAGTCGTAATATTCTGCTCACCACCATAGAGTACTTCGGCGAGAGAAATTGCAGTCTCGGTTTTTCCGACACCACTAGGGCCCACCATGAAAAATACGCCGACAGGTTTTCTTGGATCTGTTAATCCTGCTCGGGCTGTGCGAATATTTTCAGCGATGGCAGTTAGCGCATGAGGTTGTCCAATAACTCTTTCTTCAAGCTTATCTTTCAAGTTGAGAATCGAATTGATTTCGTCCGAAACCATTTTTCCGACAGGAATTCCTGTCCAGTTAGCGACGACCTCCGCGATTGCCTGGCTATCGACATTCACTTGAATCATTGGTGTTTCACCTTGTAGTTCAGTAATTGCTTCCATCAGTTTGTGTAACTCGTCTTTAACTGATTGTCGCTCTGAATCGCTCAAAAGCTTTGGAGCATTGTCTTTTTTCAAGGCTTCTTCGGACAATGACTGTGCGTTGAAATCCGCTTCAATTTGTTTTTGCAACTGATGGATTTGAGCAACGAGATCCTGTTCTTTTTCCCACTGTTCCTGTTGAGTCGCAAGATGTTCCTCTAATGTTTTTTGCTCTTCTTTTAACTCGTCGATTCTTGTTTCATGATTGCCGAGAGTCGCGTTCTCACGTTCAAGTGAAGTGATCGTTTTTTGGCACTGCATGATCCTTCGCCGAGTATTCTCAACGTCTGCAGGTGTTGAACTCTGGCTCAATGAAACTCGCGCGCATGCAGTGTCGAGTAAACTAACTGACTTGTCGGGTAGTTGTCGTGAAGTGATATAACGACTGGATAAGCGAACTGAGTCAACAATCGCTTCATCCATAATTCTGACGCCGTGGTGAGCTTGTAACATTTCAGAGATTGCGCGCATCATGTTGATGGCTTTCTCTTCGTTAGGTTCTTCGATTTTTACCACCTGGAACCGCCGAGTGAGTGCTGGGTCTCGCTCGAAATATTTTTTATATTCCGCCCAGGTCGTTGCAGCAATGGTTCTTAGTTCGCCTCTGGCTAATGCAGGTTTTAATAAATTGGCTGCATCGCCTTGACCTTCCTTTCCACCTGCACCGATGAGGGTGTGGGCCTCGTCAATAAACATAATAATTGGTTGTGGTGACGCTTTCACTTCAGCAATAACAGATTTAAGTCGGTTTTCAAATTCACCTTTGACGCTTGCACCTGCTTGCAATAGGCCCAAATCTAAAGTTCGAACGCAAACGTCCTTTAATGGCTCGGGAACATCCCCGGAAGCAATACGTAAAGCAAAGCCTTCAACTACTGCTGTTTTACCAACACCAGCTTCGCCAGTGAGGATAGGGTTATTTTGTCGACGTCGAATCAGTATGTCGATAATTTGTCGAACTTCGTCGTCTCTACCTAAAATGGTATCGATTTTTCCCTGTTTCGCATCTTCGGTCAGGTTGATGGTAAATTTATCGAGTGACGGTGTCTTGCTGGGCGCACCCGAAGCCGATTGTTGATTGATTGTTGAAGTATCTCCAATGGCAGTCGTCACTGATTCTCCAGTTGTCCCTACAATTGCGCGCACAACTTCTCGCAGTGATTCCGGGGTAATTTTCTTTAGCTCTCGTGATGATGCTTCAGTTGAACGACGAAGGTTCTCGTCTAGCATGAGTGCAGCGAGAATATGCGCAGAAGTTGCCTGTGCATGCTCATATTCAACAGAGGCTAACATCCAGGCGTTTTTGGTAATATCGACAATTGTGGGGGAGAGCGCAGGCGCCCGAGTGTTGCCGCCTTTTATGCGGTCAAGTTCCTGGTTTAAATCCTGGTTCAATTTGCCTAAGTCGATTTCAAACTTTTTCAGGATCGCCAGCAAGTCACTATCGGGGATTTCAAGTAACTTGAGTAACCAGTGCTCAATTTCCACGTTAAAATGAGTACGGGCCAGACACAAACCGGCAGCGCCTTCGAGTGCATTTCGCGATGCTTCGTTCAGTCTTCCAACTAATGATTTTAAGTCAATTGTTATCATAATTATTCCTTACTGGTTTTGCCCTTAATAGGCCCTTACTCTCATTGACGAAGGTTTTAACATATCCCTCGCACTTTGTCGCAGCATTTTATTCCGCATATTTTAACAAATCGATCATTATCACTATAAAATTCACCAACACCGCCGGCTCGTATCACCCAATGATATTTTTCCCCATATAAATAGGCGGTACCACTAGAAAAACAGGGAAGCACTTTATATTTATCGCCAGGGTCTTTTTCATGGGTGAGCGCAGCATTATGATAAAACATTTCAACTTTTTCAGCTGACATAAGAAACCCTTTACAGATTTCTGCCATCTCCGGACGATTGGGATAATGCTTCCCTTCATTTAATATCTCTATGTAAGATATTGGTATAGTTTTATCAATACTCGAACATGCGACAATAATAAAAGCGCTAATCAAGAAATAAAAGGTTTTATTCACTCGAATTACCCTGTTAAGTTTACTTTCGTTAGTCTTATTTTAATTAACCTTATTCCGGTTTGGTTCGCTTTGGTCTGGTTTACTTAGATCAAGCTGTCTTGAGGAAACCGGAATATCAATCGTGTCATCTGAATCAGAAAACCGGCCGGCTTTGCTCGGCAGCCACGTGGTCCAGCCAACAATTGGCGGTTGAGTAGCCGATAGTTGCGCACGTTCTGGAATATCTTTTTTCTTGATACGCATCACGAAACTATAATCATGTTCAAATCCCAGGTAGAGACGAACGATTTCATCGAGCGCCTTTAGTACCTTAGAGCCAGGAGAAAACTTGCCGAGTTGTGATTTATTGAGTGGCCCGAGAACGATATTGATTTTGCCCTGGGCAAACCAGCCATTTTTACCTAACATCACTGATTTTCCCAGACAGTTATTCTGTCCCGGCTGACCGCCATGAGGCAGCCGAGTACGAACGTCAGTGATCAATTCCTGCCACTGGCCGACAAACTCTTTGATTTCCACTGGAATGCAGAAGTGATTTTCCAGAATCTGTTTTAGGCCTGAGGCGGTCGGTATTTTACTGGTGAACAAACCAGCATAATAAATCAGCGACTCATCTTGAGTGTATAAGCGATTGTTAATATGCCGAGTGCCGAAGCCTATCAGCGAGAGCAGCGCCTGAGTGTAATTATCTTTTATTTGATGAGCGCCGTTTTTCTGCTCTGTATTAAGTCGTTTTCTTTCGTACTCGATCGGAAGGTTATATTTAAACGACGATTGGAAAAATAACGATGTGGTTCGATGATTAAATAAATCAAAAAAATGGCTCATCGACTTATCTTTAAGTTTTAATCTTTTGAGCGATGTTTCTGTATAGTGATAAGGCAGAATTCCGCCAGCCCCGGTCAGACCGATAAAATTAACTTCCATTCTCCATTGATTAGCGGTCGAGTTTTTATTTGCCTGTTTCACTGAAGCGATTTCAGACGAAGGAAATGACAAAGACTCTTTGTTACTAAACCGCACGAATTCAGAAGTGGGTGGAACAAAGCGAGCAACAGGCTTACTTGATGATTTGCTTTCAGCCGGCAAATAGGCATTACTACGTTCTAAGACACGAACGGCCTGCTTAAAAGAAAAATCATACGGTTGTTCCGCTAATTTCTCTGTTACAGAAGTATTTTTTCGCCGGCTCTTGGAGGACATTTCTTTAAATAACCTTCTTTACTTTTAACTTTAACCAGAAATCTGGTGAACGAGTTTATTGAACAATAGAGTGCGAAAAAATGTTCGAGTACGCTAGAAAACAGGTAGACACTGCTGCCACTTAAGAGCGCGTCATCTAATGTTACTTCTATTTCTACACCGCGGCACATAGTTGTGTGTCCATCGATATTCAAAGGTGCGCTAATTGGTCTGGCATTGACCGACATGATAGAGTCTATTAACGCGCGAGTAACGGCTGAGTCTTTAAAATCATATAAGCGAAGTATTTCTTTCAATGCCATACCGGCATCATCACCGCCGGTTAGCGATAGGAAGTTAAGACTTAAGTGAGATATCAAACGCCATCTAGCATGATTTTGAAGTGGCGCTCTGACCACCGCAGTCGGTTGAATTAAACAACGAATTTTAGTGCAGGGCGGTGCGCTATCAACACATTGCAGTTGTGGTTGATCAGCTGTGTATTTCAGTTTTTGCGGCAAATCGCGATTACTACAAATGGTCTCTATCGTTAAAGTTCTGTCGTCGGGCAAGTTTGGATTGAAATCTAAATCCACCAACGAAAGGTACATATCGGTACCGTCATCGCGGTCAAATATGCCGAGTTTGGCATTACGCCTGGAAGCAAACCAGAAAGCGTGGGCATCGGTATGCTGCTGTTCATGATTCAATCCATAAAACGGCGTGTACTCTTCATCTTCGCCAGATGAAGACGTGGCAACCACTTTATCAACCGAATAAACTTCATAGCCGACGGGACGCCTGGAGTCCGGCGTTATTTTATATTCATGATGAGTATGTTCTAGTTTTATTGGGTCGGCAGTGTGAGCAAAAAGATTAATAATCGGCGAGCAGCCTAGCGCGAATGTTTCTTCAGAAATGTTGTGTTCTAACTCGACGTCCGACACGTTCAGGTAAATATAAAGTTCTAATTTATCACCTGCGCTTTCGGAAATTTTTTCCGCTAAGCCGACTATGTCGATAAACATAAATTTCTCAGGAAATACAAAATACTCCGTTAACAACCGGTAGCCAACAAATGAAGAAGCGGGATAAATTAGCAGCCCTTCATCAATGCCGAACCCGACCGGCTGAATTGCTTTTGCGCCAAGTGTTATTGGAGAGGTATCATCTTCTGCCTGGGCCATAACAATATTATTACAGTTATTTAACAGCATTTGATAAAGCGGGTTGACATGCTGAGGTTGCCCTTTCAGATAGAAACGTAATTTCTCTGGTTTTAGCTCTGCGAATGTAAGCTCTTCTGAGAAAGTCGAAAGAGAAAGTTTTAGGACGCTTTCGGCCCCGCGCATGGTGGACGAACCCGGGGTAGAAAATGGACGTCCAATCAAATCGGCAGACTCCACTTTAATCGGTAGAAGCTCGGTGTCGTAAACCGTCGAAAATCGACAGTTTTCCCCTTGAAATTGCTCGGTCTCCAATAGCGTGTTTTTAGGCACAATATACTGAGAATCTAATTGCTCGGTATCGGCTTCAAATTGAATAATGGACATTGATGGAATAGGGCGCTGATAGTGCGGATACAAAATACTAATAAGCGCGTCACTTAACTCAGGAAAGTCGTCGTCAAGCTTGTGTTGTATTCTCGCGTTTAAAAACGCGAAACTCTCAATTAAGCGCGATACGTGAGGGTCTTCAATGGTGTCATCATTGATGCCGAGGCGTCCCGCGATCTTAGGGTGCTCTTTGGCAAACTCAGCGCCTAACTGACGTATAAACACTAATTCTTTTTCGTAGTAGGGAAGCAGTTCATCTGCCATGGCTTATTTCCTTGACGCTTACAGAACTTGTTGCGGATTCCAGAATTGAATCGTATATGACAACTTCAGGTAGTGGATCTGCGTAAATTGTTGCATCAATCCTGAATCGCAGGGTGCGGTCAATACTATCAGAATTATCGAGAAAGAAAACTTTCACTGATTTAAATCTTGGTTCAAATATTTTCAGTGTTTGTTCGAGTTTTCGCGCAAATTCGTTGCGCTTATCCAGGTCGACAATGTTAACTGTGGCTAGGTCGGGCAAACCATAATTAAACAGCGAACGGTCAATTTCGGGATAATCATCGGGTGGGTCTGACAGGTAAAAGCGAGAGTTAAGTAAATGCTCTAAATCTCGGCGTATACTACTGCGTAATTGTTTTAGCAATTGATGATGGCCTGGATCGCGTTCGCTTTGATTGTAGGGATCATCGTCAAATAATCGGTCAAGAACAGATGGTCTTAATTTTTTCTTTTTGTCGACACGAGCCATTAATTATTTTTCCCTGAAAATTATTTTCCAAATACTGCCAGTTCAGTCACCAATTCAAGTTCGGAAACCATTTGGTCGAGCTGGTAGTGAGGTTGTAAATGAATCACACATAGGAAAACACCTGGTTTTGCCGGGTGCTCTTTGACCTTCACCATGCCATCTTTGAGAGGATATCTTGCTTGCTCTTCCCAATCAAGATCCTCACGCCCGGTTGTGTATTTCATCAACCAGTCTTGTACATATCTTTCGCAACGGTCCGCGGTAATAAATGAACCCACTTTGTCTCTGATCATTAATTTAATGTAGTGGGCGATACGTGATCCGCATAATACATGTTGCAACATCGCTGACAATTTCGCGTTGGTTGTGGTAGCGACATCTCCACGCTCTTTGGCCCGATGAACAGATTGGTTACTGTAGAAGGTTGCGTAGGTTGAGAGATAACTTTGACAAAGAGGTATAAAACCCAGTTCGCTAATCTTTTTCTCGGCAGCATCGGTAACAATAACGTCTGTGACCGGTTTATAGGCGATGTTCTTTGAATCGGTTTGGTGTGAATCAACAGGAAGCTCTCTCACCAGGCCTCCCGATAGATAATTTCTAGGCACGCCACGTATGTGACCAAACCAGCCAACATTTGCGAACTCGCGAATTAATATGCCGCCAAATGCGTAACAGGCATTGCCCCACAAGTGATTTTTTCGCTGGTTGTTCGCTTTTTCGTAAAAATAAACTCCCTTGTAGCTGCCCGGTGTTGTTCTGTATGGGCGGCGCATTAACACTTTGGGCAATGTCAATCCTAGAAAACGCGTATCGGAAATTTTCCTTAATGAATGCCACTTAATATATTCTGTTTGCGAAAAGATATTTTCCAGATTAATGGGTTGCCCAAGTCCTGAAAAATCCTCCATTCCCAATAATTCACTTGAAGCTGAAGCGACAAAAGGGGAGAAAGAAGCAGCAGCAATTTGCGCAATACCTTGCAAGGTATACAAATCATCATAAGGGTGTTCTTTTGAAACTCTATGGCTTATTTCATAGTCTCCAATAATTGCGCCAAAAGGTTCGCCACCTGCTGTATCGTATTCGTCGCTGTATATTTTTTGGAACAATCGACTTTGATCAAATTCTAATGCTTTGCTGATATCTTTTGCGACTTCAGCCCAACTAACATTGAGCATTTTTATTTTAATATTCTGGCTACCTTCGGCTTGTTTAACTAATAGCCAAAGCCCTCGCCAGGAAGCTTCTAGTTTCTGTAATCTTGGATGGTGAATGATTGCGTTGAGCTGAGTATTGATTTGTTCGTCTAACTCTGCAATCAACGATAAAATAGCGCTTTTTACGGCTGAGGTTGACGAACGTTTAGTTTCCGGAATTAAAGTTTCAATGCAGTAACCTAATGCTTTATGGTCATCAGGTTCACTTAAAAATTGATCCAGGTTAGTAACAAAGGCGGGTTGGGTCAGTATGTCTTCAAAGTTGATGTTAATCTGGATTCGCTTATCGGGTGATTTTTCTATTGTTGACACAGATTTCGCCGTTAGCTTAAGTGGAGTTTTAATTTTATTAATTTCGAGTCTTGTTAATTTCGAATTGCGTTAAATTCAAATTGTGTTTAATTAACGCTACATTAAAAATACTACTTAAACATTAATATGAGTTAAGTAGTAAAATACTGCGCTCGTCCCTGAGCGTAATTGATATTTTCCAGTATTATTATCCCGCTTTCGGAATTTTTGCGACTAATCGAAGCGATGCAGTCAATTCTTCCATTTGTAACCATGGACGCATCCACGCAATCGCGCTGAATACTCCCGGTTGACCCGGAATTTCCTTAACTTCAACGTGCGCTTCCGCTAGTGGGTAACGGGCTTTCATTTCCGCGCTGGCGTCTGGGCTGTTATTGACATAATTTGAAATCCATTTATTCAGCCATTCTTCGGCATCAGAAGCTTCCATAAATGAACCAATTTTGTCGCGAGCCATGACTTTCAAAAAGTGCGCGATACGGCCTGTTGCCATAATATAAGGAAGACGAGCTGAAATTTCAGAATTGGCGGTTGCATCTGGGTCGTCAAACTTCTTTGGCTTCTGAGTGGTTTGAGCACCGAAAAATACAGCATAATCAGTGTTTTTGTAATGACAAAGAGGAAGAAAGCCGAGTTTACTCAGTTCAGCTTCACGGCGATCAGTAATACCAATTTCAGTTGGGCATTTCTGATCCATATCACCATCATCACTCATAAATACGTGACTTGGAAGTCCTTCGACTTTACCACCGCCTTCAGCGCCCCGAATACTGGTGCACCAGCCATACTC
Organism: Aliikangiella coralliicola; assembly: GCF_007004725.1. Classification (GTDB taxonomy): domain Bacteria; phylum Pseudomonadota; class Gammaproteobacteria; order Enterobacterales; family Kangiellaceae; genus Aliikangiella; species Aliikangiella coralliicola. The sequence continues at coordinate 125,139 of NZ_ML660167.1, forward strand.
TGCGAATGAACGAGAGAGTGTTGCACCCATTGCATAAGCAGCATTCATCCAGCAATAGTTGTCGTGCTCGTTTTTAAGTTGACGACCGTCGCTGTCTACCGTGCCTTCCTCGAAATTGAACGCTTCGATTGGTTTGGTATCTTCACCATAAGGTAAACGCGCGAGAACTCGTGGCATAGTGAGAGTCACAAAACGAGAGTCCTCGCTGTCACGGAAGCTGCGCCATTTGATATATTCTGAAGAGTCAAAAATCTTTTCCAGATCTCGAGGTTTTGATAACTCTGAGAAGGATTCAAATCCAAACATTTTTGGCGCAGTTGCTGAAATAAATGGGCAGAATCCTGCTGCAGCAATATTAGATATGTTAGATAACAAATCAATGTCGTCTGGGTGGGCAGAAAACTCATAATCACCAATTAATGCAGCGTAAGGCTCACCACCTGCAGTCCCAAACTCATTTTCATAAATTTTCTTAAACGTCAGACTTTGATCAAATTCAACGGCTTTTTCTAAGTCCTTAGCCATTTCTTTTTTACTGATATTCATCACTCGAATTTTAAGCTCTGAACTGGTTTCAGAGTTCATTACCAAGTGATGCAAACCACGCCATGAACCTTCAAGCTTGTTGAATTTTTCATTTTGCATAATCGCTGAAAGTTGCTTTGACAAGGTTTCATCGATGGCGTTAATGGCTGCATTAATTGTTACAGTCAAACTTTTATCCCAAGAGACGGTTCCTTTCATCGCTTCCTGGGTTAAGGTTTTTAACAACTCTTCAGTTTCATCTCTAGGCGTTTGCTTGGTAGCGCCTATCGCCTGCTCCAGGAAACTTACTTCCGTTGCAGCTGCTTCTTCCTGGGAACTCGCTTGTTCTTCTTTGTTACTCATTATTTGTCACCTTCTTCTTTATCAATCCCTAACTCGCCAGATAGTGAGGCAATGGTTTCTGTGTTACTAAGAATTTCCTCAAGAAGATCTTCTAATTCTTCAGAACGGTCTGCCTTACTGAGTAGGTCACGTAATTTGTTTCGAGTTTCCATTAATTTTCTTAACGGCTCAACTTGATCGACAATTTTGTGAGGTTCGAAATCTTCCATATGCTTGAAGTCAAGATTAACTGACATTTCAGAGCCGTCACCTTCCATTGTGTTGTCAACTTTGAGGTCTAACTTTGGCGCGGTTTTCGCCATAATTTCATTGAAGTTATCACGGTCAATTTGTGAAAACTTTCGGTCCTTTAGTGCCTTTTTATTTTCCGTATTATCGCCGGAATAATCACCCATAACCCCCATAACAAATGGAATTTCTTTTTTGGAAACAGCACCGTTTGTTTCCACATCATAGGTTATGTGCACTCGTGGCTTCCTAACCCGCTTAAGTTTATTGTGAATGCTTTCAGCCATTGTAATTCCTCCGTAGATTTCCAATTTTAAATATTAATAATTTGTCTGTATCTTGTGCACTTCGCTCAATCAATGTTGTGTGAGTTGAGCTTGTATTAATTAGTTAATAATCATTTCTGGTGCTATTTCTGAGTTTATTAATTTTGAACCTGTTAATTCAAATCTTATCAATTCTTAATCGTCGTCTTTATGAACACCGGTAAGTGAACAGTAAGTTCCTAATGACGATGAGTCTGGAATTAGTTCACTCATGAGTTGGTCGAGCGGCATGTCACCCCATCTTACCGCTTTATCAATAATGTAGGATATCGGCGAATGAGGCTCAGTTCTGCGAAAAAACTCCGATATAGTTGTTAGTTGTTTAAACGCTTCTACACGAGAGTTGACTACTGAACCGACAACGATAGAAGAATCCGATGTTGGCGCTTGTTCATCATTTGATGATTCCTCTGCTGATGAATCGGCTGCTGGCTCTAATGGAAACTTGTGTTTTGCAATGTAATTGACCGCACCCAGCGACTCTTCTAATAGTTCAATGATTTTGCTAGTTGATGGTGCATCATGAGTGCCGCAATGTGAGGTCAGCAATTCGCTGATTTGGCGATATTCACTTAAACAGTCAGTAATGTCATCGCGGAGATCGACAAAGTATTCGCTCGAAGATTGTTCAACTGATTTTTCTATATCATCCATACTAAACCCAGCTTTGCTGGCTTGTGCGGCTCGATTATCTTCGTCAGTAATGCGTTTTATGTCGATAGCTTGCTTATATTGCCAGAGACTGAATGGACCAGGCGCGATGTCATCGGTTATATAAGCACTACGAATTGGGGCTAACAAAACACCTTCAGCACCTTCACCATTTAATCCGGATACTGGCGCAACTCGCGTTTCGATTCCATCTTCATCTTCAACCGGGTATAAATTGCTTTCCCAGTACTTTTCGATTAACTGTCTGATAAGGGTAAAGCCGTCTCTTAATCCTTGAAATCCCGCATTTCTGATCAGCGCTTCAGAGTACCAGCAGGCGACCTCAAGGTCCTTGGCAACCGACGAAAGAATCTGAGGGGCCAATGACATAATTTCTTTCCACTTCTCATTCGCTTCAGTATTGTCACCATCGAACATGCTATTTCTTTCGGCTGCTCTTGCCGAATTACGCGCATCTTTAATTTTAGAATAGAGGGAAGTGGGAGAGGGGTCATTACGTGGATCGTCGCCGACGATATTCTCTTCAGATATCGGTTCCACCAAACTGCTGATATCAACTATTTCCGGCGACGACATTTTGTTCTCCTAGAATCAATTTTGTAGCGATTATAATTTTAAGTTTTATCTTGGTACGAAATTATAATGGAGCTTAATATGATATTGTTTTTAGTACCAGCCCCATTTTATGCTTACTTTCTTATCAAAACGAACATTTATTAAACTGAGCGATTACCAAAGCAGGTAAAATATCAAACTTGGCTTATCCTACCTGACTTACTTCGCATCCTGCTAAATAGTGACCTCACTGAATGTCGCAAATGGCCACTAATTTTAACAAGCCACATACTATATGAAATTCAGCTAAAGTAGGAACCACTATTTGTTACTTAACAGAGTCTTTATGGTGGTTCTTTCTGTTCACCAACCAATAACCTGAATTACGTCACACTTTTGTAAAAGACAATACTAGTATAAATATCAATAAATTAGATTATATTATACATAAAGGAGGGTAAATTGTATAATCAAGGACTGATAAAGATTTGCTTACTTGCAGGCTCCCTGAAATCAAATTAAACGAATAAAATCAAGGAAGTGATGCTGGTAGTACAATAACAAATCTCAAAAGGCAACATGCTTAACTGGTCTCAAAAGAATCAAACTCAGTTTTGTTGCAAATTTGGGTTAAATCTTGTGATATTTGCTTAATTTAACAACAATCGATCATGAAGATCGTTGCCCCAATTAATAGGGCTGTTATCAGGAAATAAATAGTATGCCGATTGATATAAAGATAATAAATTCACCAGGAAATGTGAATGTTGGCAAGTCTTACCAGACCTTTTCTGAGGAAGGCGGTACAATAGGTCGCGGCCCAAGCAACTCTTGGGTTTTGGAAGATCCTGAAAAATATATGTCTTCCGTCCACACCCAAATTTCTTTCGAAGATGGTCGCTATTTCTTAACCGATTTAAGTACCAATGGTACTTTTATTAATGGTTCAATGGAGCCTATTGGTAAAGGCAATAAAATAGGTTTAAATGAGGGTGATCATTTCGTTATTAGTGATTATGAGTTTGTTGTTACTATTAATGAGATTAGCCAAAGTAGCGAACATTTGTTTGAGCAACCTTCCAGTCAAGCGACACAATTTGACCCTTTTGCAGGTACAACTAGCGGAACTCCTGAGAATAATAGTTCGGCAGATAATCATTTTATCTCGTCATCAGATGATCCTTTTGCATCACCGGTTAATGAACCATTTGCAGTAACAGACTCTCTCGCGAAATTTGATGAAGCTGAGACTGATCCGCTTGCCGTGTTAGACAAAGCCAGTTCCAATAATCAATCGGCATTTCAGAATAATGCGGCTTCAGATGCTGGTATTGTCGACAACTTTTCAGACGCGGCATTTGCTAATAGCCAGTCGGTTGATAGTGGACATTCTGAGTCTGGATTTGCTGACCAGGGAAACGTCGCAAGCGACTCAATTGACTGGCCTAAAGCAAATGTTGATTCCGGACTAATTCCAGATGACTGGGATAGTGATGACTTGTCTGAGTCTGATACGAGTGGAAATCAATATTTTTCACAAAGCCCCGTTAATCATCATCAAGAAAATCCCAGTAATATCTCTAATAGAAATAATGAAGCGGATCAATCAGGCAATTCTGCCACTGCAGTGCGCAACGAAAGCGAATATTTAGCACTCGAAAATAAGGCGCTTGTTCTCGAAAATAAAAACCTTGCTCTTGAAAATGAGAATCAAGCATTAATGTCGGAGGTTAAAAAGCTAAAGCGTTATATTAAAAAACATGCTGTGGGCGCTAAGCAAACCCCACAAACATCGGCTTCTGTAGTAGACAGCCCAAATATTGAGTCGTCAGTTGAAAAGACGGCGCGAAAAGCGACATTACAAGACCGGACATTGATTGAATCGATGGGATTGTCGAAATGGAATCTGGATGAGGAGAGAATGACTCAAACCAGCGAAACCGTTGGTTTGTTGGTTAGAGAGACCTTAAAAGGAATGATGCGTGTTCTGAAATTCAGGAAAAAAATTAAAGAAGAGTTTAGAATCAACGTCACAACAATTCAGCCGGTTGAAAATAACCCGTTGAAGTTTTCCGCCAATATTGATGATGCGATGGAAAACATGTTTATTAAAGAGAATAATGCGTATAAGAAGCCGGTGGAAGCTGTAATCGAGGGATTTCAGGGAATCGCGGAGCATCAGATTGCAGTATTGGCTGGAATGCAGGCTGCGTTTCAAGGGATGCTGGATAGACTTAATCCTGATACGCTTGAGAGCCGGTTTGAAAAGTATCAGAAGTCGAGTTTGATTAACCTTGGACAAAAGGGTAAAAACTGGGAGTCTTATAAAGAGTATCATAAAGGGTTAATTGATAATTTAGATGATTCTTTTCAACACTTGTTTGGTTATGATTTTGTTCAAGCATATGAAGATCAAATGCGACGTTTAGTCACAGAGAAGCTATCGAAGAAAAAAAACGGTAAGAAATAAAACTATTTAAATGTTAACAGTTTTAAGGGAGATATGATGAGTAAATTGCGTTTTGTGAAATATTGGTTTTCTGGAATTTTAGTTCTGTTGCTTACATCTTGTACATCTTTGAATACCAAGGTCGGTGGATTACTCAATCTTGATACCGATTTGCAACTGACATTTACCGTTAACGCAGATGTTAATCCCGACGACAACAAAACACCGTCGCCACTTATTATTAGAATGTATGAACTGAAGTCACCAACTCAGTTTAAGAACGCCAATTTCATTGACATATACGAAAGAGACGCAGAAATTCTCGGCGGCGATATGCTAACCAAGCAAAGCTTAAAGCCAGTGCAACCGGGAGAAAACCGAAAAGAAAGCTTTGTGTTGAGTAAAGAAACCAAATATGTCGGATTATTTGCAGAATTTCTGAAATATAAAGATGCGAAATATAAATTAATTATTCCGGTTGCGCAGACAAACGTGGTTAGTTCCTCTGCAAAAATTCAGTTATCAGGGAACCGAATCATAATACTATAAATCTCGGTTTTATCGAGCGTGGTTTTATTGTTCACAGTATTATCAATTTATTTTGACTGTGAGTTTTTTTGTTTCGCTAGTCAAAACGAGTTTGCAGATAAAATAATCAATATTCAGGCAATTACATATGTCATTAGATAGTAAAGTCGTTTGGTCAGAAGGGATGTTTCTCAATCCCCACCATTTTCAGCAACAAGATCGTTATTTTGAGCGCTATATAAACGGTAAATGTTCCGCATATGGTGCTTATGGATGGGGGATCCATGAGATTGAAATTGATCAGGAATTACTTAAATTAGGAAAAGTGTCAATCATTAGCGGCAGAGGCGTTTTTCCTGATGGAACGCCTTTTAGTTTTCCCGATCAATATGAGCGTCCAGCAGTATTAGAAGTGCCGGAAAATACCCATCAGAAAGTGGTCTATTTAGCCATTCCGGTAAGACGCCCTGGCGCCGTTGATGTACTGACTAAAAATGAAACACAAGGACTAGCTCGGTATTATTCGTCGAAAGAAGATATTCGAGATGTATCATTTGACGGCGGAGAAACCATCGAAATTGACGTTGGGCAATTACGTTTACGTCTTTTATTAGAATCTGATGATCGTAGCGGCTATGCCACCATTGGTATTTTAAAAATCAATGAAGCACGAGAAGATAAAAATGTGTTGTTAGATGATAAATATATTCCAACTTGTCTGGATTGTTCAGCTTCGCAAAAGCTTGTGGGATTCCTGTCAGAATTGGTTGGTCTGTTACATCACCGTGGACAATCGATTGCCGGTCGATTAGCTGATACACAACGAGGCGGTACTGCTGAAGTGGCGGATTATTTGATGTTGCAAATGGTTAACAGGTTAGAGCCGCTAGCCATGCATTTATCGCAAATGAAAGGGTTGCATCCATTGCAACTTTATACTGAAGTCGTGCAAATGATAGGGGAGTTTTCAACTTTTGTCGCTGAGAATAAACGCCCACCTGCATTGCCGCCTTATTTACACGATGATTTAACCACCGCTTTTGTGCCGGTGATGAATTCATTGAGGCAATGTTTGAGCATGGTTTACGAACAAACGGCTGTGTCATTACCATTAGTTGAGAAAAAGTTTGGTATTCGAGTTGCACAAATTCCCGATCGATCTTTGCTCAACAATGCCATGTTTATATTGGCCGTTCGAGCCGATGTGCCAGAGAATACTATTCGCTCGCAGTTTCCCGCACAGGTAAAAGTTGGGCCGGTAGAACGAATTCGACAATTAGTGAACGCGGCAATGCCGGGTATACCGTTGAAGCCCTTACCAGTTGCTCCTCGGCAAATTCCGTTTCATGCCGGTTTTAACTATTTTGAGCTTGAACGCAGTAACGACTTTTGGAAAGAGCTTAATCATTCAGGTGGCTTCGCCGTTCATGTCGGTGGTGATTTCCCTGGGCTAGAGCTTGAGTTTTGGTCTATTCGACTGTAACGCTTTTAGTGAATTGTAAGGAGTAAAAGATGTCTTCAGATAGGCCTGATAATCCAGACAAAACAGTCTTTAGGCAACCAGTCAGAAGAGGGGATGGAACCGTTGTGAGACCGGTGCCCGGTGGACGCGCGCCAGGCGGACAATCGCCTGACCCCAGAGGAATGGAAGAACGCCAGCCGCAACAACAACCCGCATACATGCAACAGCCAGCAACCAATTATCAATCAGCACCGCAAAACGCTGGCTCTAATCAGTTTTACACCAGTGACGGCTTAAACCCTTTGGTCAATGCTGCATCGGTACTTTTAGCGGTATTTTCTAAAACTCGAGATTCTATTAACCATCCTAATGTCGGTGGTTTACATCAGCAGTTAGAAAAGGAAATCAAGGCATTTGATACCAAAGCAAGAGCACAAGGCATTAAGTCAGAAAAGGTGATTGTTGCCAGGTATGTGTTATGCACCATTCTTGATGAAGCAGTCTTGAATACGCCTTGGGGTGCAGAAAGTGCCTGGACCCAAAGAACCCTGTTGAGCATGTTTCATAATGAGACCGGCGGCGGCGAGAAGTTTTTTGCAATACTGGATCGAATGCGGGAATCTCCCGCTGAAAACCTGGACTTCTTAGAGTTGATGTATATATGCCTGAGTCTTGGTTATGAAGGCAAGTACCGGGTAGTGGCCCGCGGAAGAGATAACCTGGAGCAATTAAGAGATGATCTGTTCCAGATAATTCGTAGTCACAGAGGGGATTACGAGCGCTCACTGTCACCACGATGGCAAGGTCTCGGTAAGATACGCAACACGCTTTCGAGCTATATGCCCATGTGGGTAGTTGCCAGCGTTGTCGCCGGAATAATGGCGCTTAGCTATTCTGGGTTTAGATATTGGTTACACCGTTCAACTAACCATGTGGCTAGTCAGCTTGTTGAAATTTCCGAAACTGATATTACTGCGAAACCTAAACAGTTAGATGAAAAATAAATCATTCGATCTGAGAATTTCATGAAAAAAATTGTAGCGTTTTTTAAGAATAGAATTGTGATTTCGGTCTTCGGGCTGATTGTACTTTCTTTGTTAATTTGGTTTGTCGGACCCGCAATCAAGTTTGGTGAAAATAATTTTGCGCCGCTAGGTGGCGAAACTACCAGGCTATTAGCCATTATAATAATTGCTGTTATTTGGGGACTGAATAATTTACGAATACAAATTCAGGAAAACAAAAATAACAATGAATTAGTGAGCGATCTGCAACAGGGTGTCGATGATAAAGGTGCGTCGGGCTCAGATATTCTTCAGGATCAAACCTCTGAAGAAATGAATCAGATTGGGGAACGATTTTCTCACGCCTTGGCGACTTTGAAGAAACTGAAATTTAAAGGGCGCGGCGCAAAAGCCGCTTTGTATGAATTACCCTGGTATATTATTATCGGCCCGCCAGGCTCTGGAAAAACGACGGCATTGGTTAACTCAAGCTTAGATTTTCCACTTGCAGAACAATTTGGAAAGGGAGCGCTTCAGGGCGTTGGCGGCACTCGAAATTGCGATTGGTGGTTTACTAATGAAGCTGTGTTGATTGATACGGCCGGACGTTACACGACACAAGATAGTCACAAGGTAATTGATAGTTCTGCCTGGGAAGGTTTCCTTGGCTTGCTTAAGAAACATCGGCGTAGAAGACCCATTAACGGCGCGATTATCACCATTAGCCTACAAGATTTATTAACCCAAACCGAAGAAGAACGCATTAAGCACGCCAAAACCATACGAACACGTATTGATGAGTTAATGGATAAACTGGAAATTCGTTTCCCGGTTTATTTAATGTTTACAAAATGCGATTTAGTATCGGGCTTTACCGAGTTCTTTGAAGATCTTAACAAGGAAGATCGAGAGCAGGTATGGGGTGTATCGTTACCGAATGCACCCAAAGATTCTGAAGCACCAGACTTCAGTTATTTGAGTACCGAATATCATTATTTAGTCAAGCGACTTTATGACAGGGTATTGTGGCGTGTCCACCAGGAACGTGACGTAAAACGTCGTAGCGCTATTCAAGGATTCCCGCAGCAAATGGAGAACTTGAAAGGTATTCTCGACCATTTTGTGCAGCAGACTTTCGTGAAGAATCGTTACCGGTTTCAACCTTATTTACGCGGTATTTATTTCTCTAGCGGTACACAAGATGGTACGCCGATCGACCGTTTAATGACTTCAGTTTCTTCGAACTTTGGTTTCAATCGCGATACTGTTGCGTCTTATCAGCAACAAGGAAAAGGTTATTTCCTGGGGCAATTGTTCCGTCAGGTTATTTTTCCAGAGTCTGAGCTTGTCGGTTCCAATCGCCGCCACGATAATTTCATTAAATGGTCGCAAAGAGCGGCTTACGTCGGTATGGCAAGTATTGCGGTTATTATGCTCATCGTGTGGGCTGGAAGTTTTGCTCGTCACGAAGTTTATATGCATGAAGTGGAATCTTACGTGGCAGAATTTAATGCCGAGAAAAAACGAATTAAAGCATGGACAAGTGACATCAGGAATACCTTACCGACACTAAATGCGCTAGCGAAAGCGAGTGTTGTTTATGATCAAGAGCAACATCCTTGGCTGTCTGGTTTGGGCATGTATGATAGTAATGTTGATGATGCCGCGAATAAAGCTTATGAGTTTCAACTAACTCAATTATTTTTGCCGAAGCTCATTAAATATATTGAAATATATTTAAAACGAGGACATAGCGGCGGCGACCTTTATAGTACCTTCCGAACTTATGTCATGTTCAATAAGTTAGAACATATGGACAAACAGTTAGTAATCGACTGGTTCACTGCTAAATGGGAAAAACAACTCGAAGGACAAGCGACAAAAAGGAAAGAACTGGCCGCACACCTAACCGCTTTACTGGATAAGCCGTTAGCTTCGTCAGAGCTCGATAAAAATTTACTTTCATCTACTCGAAACTTGTTATTGCGGGTACCGGTTTCTCAACGAATTTATGAGCGCATTCGCACTAATCCGAAGTATTCACAAGAAGTGGATTTATTCTACGAATTGGGCGAATCAGTAAGAGAGTTTTATGTTGATAGTCCTGCGGTGACCAAACAGCTTTCTGTGCCTTTGTTGTTTACTAAAGAAGGTTATGAAGATATCGATTTTTCTCCCGATTCGAGCGTTATTTCAAGCATTGTAAACGAACGCTGGCTATTAGAAGATGATGAAAAGGCTAAGGTCGATTTTATCCAGGATGATTTGGATGAGATCAGTGAGAAAGTGAAAGACCATTATCTGGCAGATTACAGCGCCTATTGGCAAAAGGTTTATGAAGTGCTAGAAGTAAAACCATTTAAGGACTTAAGGCAAAGCAGCGAGGTGCTATCGAGTTTTACTGACCCGGTGTATTCGCCGCTACTTTCAATTCTACATGTTGCCGCGAGTAACACCCAGTTATCAAACCAGACTGTTGCGAATTTGGCTTCAGATCATGGTAAAAACCGAACTGCAAAACTGGCGGATTCCGAGCTGGTCAGCGCCAACTGGACAACGGTCGATCGGCAATTTCGAGATCTCAACGAGTTAATCAGAGAGTCATCGAAAAAGCCTGCTGCCGTTAATGGCATTATTGCAAAAATTGCGCAGTTACAAGAGTTTGTTAATCAAATTACCCTGGCGCCAGATCCTGCTAAAAAAGCATTTGATATTGCCAAAATTCGTTACCAGAGTGGTTCTGGTAATGCCGTTTCTTCGCTGCGCGCCTATGCTCAAAATATGCCGAAGCCAATCAGGCGTTGGTTGATAAAAATATCTGACGAAACCTGGCGAGTGATACTGCGTTCGGCGCATCAACATATTAATATGGAATGGCGAACGCGAGTTTATGAGCCATACCGCCAAGCCCTTTCCGGTCGATATCCAATCAGTAGTTCTTCGCAAAGCGAAGTCGCCTTACACGATTTCATCGAGTTTTTTAAACCCGGCGGTACGATGGACGCTTTTCACCTGGAATATATCAAACCTTTTATTAACACCCGAGACGGGTGGCAAAATCGTAGCATTGATAATTACAGTTTAGGACTTTCTTCCGATACGATTACGCAGATTAGAAGAGCGTTACAAATAAAGAATATATTTTTCAGAAATAACGCTGAGGTGCCTAGTTTAACATTTATGTTAAAACCCCATTTTATGCCGAAAAATGATGCGCGATTTATGTTAGAAGTCGGTGACGCTCGCCTTTCATACAGCCATGGTCCGAAGTTCTGGAATAACTTGAAGTGGGCGGGGAATGACGAGCAAAATCGGGTTCGTATTGTGTTTGAAGATCTAAATGAACAACAGCATAGTAAAACCTTTGAAGGTCCTTGGGCGTGGTTTAGATTAATGTCACAGTCAAAGTTGACAAAAACATCTCAGTCTAATGTTTATTTGGTCACATATGATGTTAATGGGCGAGCGTCGAGTCGTTCGAGCAAACATGAAATTACCTACCAGATCAAAGCGAAGAGCGTTAACAATCCATTTAAAAATAATTTGTTAGGCACCTTTAGATGCCCAGAGAGGATTTAAGTGGATACTGAAAAACAAATTGGGGTTTATGGTAAGCTGCCGTTGCATGGTGATTTTATTCACCGAAACTTACCAACTGCATTTATTAACACCTGGGATAACTGGTTGCAGTTGTTTATAGCCGGATCTAAAGAACAGATGGGCGAAGATTGGTTAGATATTTATTTGACCAGTCCAATTTGGCGCTTCGTACTTTCTGCCGGTGTTATCGATGAACATCATTGGGCTGGGATAGTGTTGCCGAGTGTCGATCAGGTAGGGCGTTATTATCCTTTTTCCATCACAATGCCGTTAACCGCTTCGATTAACCCACTGGAATTCCTTTCATTAAATTCTAACTGGTACGAGCAAATTGAAGAGCTAGCTCTGCAAGCACTCGACGAACAATTTCAGGTGGATGAACTGGTCGAAGCTGCAAGCGCGGTAAAAAATAATTTTGTTTTCAGTTATCAGAAAACAGGACAAAGAATGGAGGGGAATTCCTGGCAAGTGAATATGCAGTTTGAAGAAGAATTGCCGATGTCAGTCTATGCTCATTTATTGGATTCTGTGTTGTTAAAAACAATGAGTAGCTATAGCGTTTGGACCACGAGTGGATCTGAAAGAATTACTCCATGTTTGTTCAGTGTACAGGGATTGCCTTCGGTCAATAATGTTCCAGCGATGATGGATGGACAATGGTCTCACTGGGGCTGGCCACAAACTTATGTTGTTAAATAAGCGATCAGGTTGATATGAACGATATTACCATAAGGCGTCCTGTGCGGTGGATTAGTGCGGAAGAAACTAACGTCGGCGCAGTTCGTCAGGAAAACGAAGATTCGGTTATCTCTGTACCTGATATAGGTGTTTGGGCGGTTGCTGATGGAATGGGGGGGCATGACGCCGGAAATGTTGCCAGCGATATGATCGTCAATGCGCTCAGTGAAATAAAACGAGAACATAAATTAAGTGATTTCGTTGCCAAAATTGAAGACGAAATCATTGACGTTAACCAGCGTCTGCAAGAATATTCAGAAATTATGCTTGATGGAAGAATCGTTGGCAGCACTGTGGTCACGCTTTTGATCAAGGGACGTATTGGGGTTTGTTTATGGGCGGGAGATTCCCGTTTGTATCGTTTTCGAAATAATCAGATAACGCAGATTAGTTCTGATCATAGTCATGTTTCTGAACTATTGAAACACGGCTCCATCACCGCCGAGGAAGCTGAAAACCATCCTGAGTCGAATGTCATTACGCGAGCGGTTGGCACTTATGAGGAATTACTTCTTGATATTGATATTTTCGAAGTGAGGGTTGGTGATATCTATTTACTTTGTAGCGACGGCTTATACAATTCAGTGAATGAGGAGACTATTGTAAATTGCATTCGAAATAACAACATAGAGTCTGCGGTTGAAAAGCTGATTGAAATATCCTTGCAAAATAAGGCGGCTGATAATGTATCGGTTATCCTAGTGAAAGGTGTCCACAAAAGTGTCGTTTAAGTTGTATTGCAGGAGCGCGAGTATTTATCATGGCTAATTTTGATGATCAAAATGACGGCAGGGATCCCAATAAAACGGTTTTTAAAAACGTCAGACAAAACGCTGACGACTCGGCTAGTTCAAAAATCTCTGAGCAAGTCGGTGTTAAAGATAGGACCGATATTGAAAATAAAGATTCGCAGAAAGAGCTGGAGACTGCGCAAGATAAAACTGTGTTCGTTAACAAAAAAACAGTTAACGCAAACTTGAATGACAAAACTCAGCTTGCAAGCCGACCAGCTAACCCCAATGCAACAGTCATCAAAAAAACAGAGACTCCCATATCTCAGGGTCATGATTCTACGCGGTTTAAGGCACCTGACAAAAAGCCAAAGGCTCAAGTTGAAAAACACAATCAGGTTGAAGAACACAATAGAACACAGGTAAAAAAGCCATCTCCACAAGAACCGGTCGAACCACGTCCGATGCCGTCGACCACCGCAACAGGCTCATATCTTCAAGTATTAAAGGATCGCTTTGTACTCGAAGAAGTGCTCGGCGCGGGCGGAATGGGGGTTGTTTATAAGGCGAAAGACAGGTTAAAGGTCGAAGCCAAAGATAGCGATCCTTATGTGGCGATCAAGGTACTTAGCGAGGAGTTCAAGTCACACCCCGAAGCCTTTATTTCGCTGCAAAGAGAATCAAGAAAAACACAACGCATCGCTAACCCAAACACTGTGAAAGTTTATGACTTTGACCGTGATGGCGATAACGTGTTTATGACTATGGAATATCTCGTCGGTCAGCCGTTGGACCAAATGGTAAAACAATATCACGCCACTGGATTGCCGCGGAATGAAGCCTGGAAAATATTGTTAGGCATGTGCACAGCGCTGACTCATGCACATGAAGAAAATATTGTGCATTCTGATCTCAAGCCGGGAAATGTCTATGTGACTGAGAATGGAACCGCGAAGATATTTGATTTTGGTATCGCGCGCGCGGTCGCCAACATTGACCGACATACCGGTGAGAATTTAGATCGAACCGTATTTGATGCGGGCAATTTAGGCGCATTAACGCCTGCTTATGCCAGCCTGGAAATGCTTATGGGGCATACACCAGATACGCGAGATGATATTTATGCACTTGGCTGCGTTGCTTATGAGATTTTAACTGGAGAACATCCCTTTACCCGGCTTCCGGCAGACGAAGCTTTTAAGAAAAAACTGAAGCCCAAGCGCATACCTGACATCAATAAACGTCAATGGAAAGCCATTGAGGCTGCGTTAGCATTTGAGCGTAAAGATCGCATTGAGTCGGTAGAAGAATTCCATAAGCAATTAACCGCCAAGGGCAAGGCGAAACCGGTTGTGGCGATAGCAGCGGTAACGCTTATTGGTATCTCACTTTTTGTATTTAACCAATTTATCGAAAAACCTGTGACTGAAGTTTCCCAGTCGGAAATACGGGATGAGCTGGAATTTGAAATACGCTATAAGTTGTTCAAAAAAAATATTGAGGAGCTATTGGCAAATCCAAGTTTTTCTCCAGAGTGGGAAAACACAATGTGGAATAATATTGAAGGCGTAAAAGGGATATTCGAGGGCGAGCCCGATGAATGGTATGTCACCACCAAAACGAAAGTTTACCAACTTTATATCGATAAAATTAACGAGGTGATAGAAAAGTCTAACTTTGAATTCGCGACGGGGTTAATTGATAACGCTTACCGCTATACGAATGATCCCAGTGAGTTAGATGAATCTAAAGTTAAGTTGGCAGATATGATACGCCAGGAACAACTGCGCCGAGAAGAAGAGAAACGGTTGGCACAAGAACAAGAAAAAGTTAACAAAGCCAAACAAAAGCAGACTGCGGAGAAACGTAAGCAAAATAGTTTATTTAATGTCGCTAACGCGAATGTTAACAAACATCTTGAATGTGCATCGACATTGAATATGAGAGATTTTAAAATTGCGATCGAGAAACTACGTTCTATCGATCTTGCCCGGTATAAGAAGCTAGAGGGGACGATAACAGATCAGCTTGCACAGTGTATTACAGCGATCGGCAAGATTAACCCGGAACACGCCAAAGATTCCAAGCGTTATGCACTTCGTATCTTTAAAAATAATTCGGCGTTAACTGCGGTCACAATTAAACCCAGAGACGACTGTAACTCAGCCATTGCCGGTTTAGGTGCGCGAGGAGAACGAGCTGTTTGTCGGGACAAATTTCAAAATGGCGGCCTTGGTCCGACGTTAGTTGTCATCCCAAGTAACAATCGAATTAAGTCATTTGCGATTGGAAAATATGAAATTTCATTGGCTGAAATCGAAAACTATTGTAAAAAATCAAAAGAATGTAGTATGCAGGCCACCGGCAACAAAAACTTACCGGTTACTAAGGTTAATATTGAAACGATTTCAAATTACTTGAAATGGTTAAGCAAGACTACCCGTAAAAAATACCGTTTACCGACCAGGCGAGAGTGGGTCTATGCGGCAAAATCTAATTCGAAGAATAAGCTTGATTCGAATAGAAATTGTCAGCTTAGTACCCGTGGTATTGAAAAAGGCGGAGAACTTGTAAGAACAACAACGGGTCGACAAAACGCCTGGGGGTTGGTGAATTATGCGGGAAATGCGCAAGAGTTAGTGTATGATACCGGCAGAAAACTAGTGGCTGTTGGTGGGTCATTTAAGTCATCGATGGAATCTTGCAACCCAACAACAATTACCAGTCACTCTGGAAGTCCCGATGAAGTTACCGGGTTTCGAGTGGCGCGAGAATTGGCCGATAATTAATGCGGCTAAATAACGAGCGAATAGTATACCGAATGATGAGTATTTTAGATTTTTCAAGACAACTAAGAGAGCTGGTGGAAGATTACGCCAATGAAAGGGTTGCCTTTGAAGATTATCGTGCAAAAAGAAAAGAAATTTTGGATGAAATTGACTTAGAAAAGAACGGGATAGATTTAATGAATGATAGTCAAACAAATATCAACGCCTCTAAGATAAATAGCAGAGTCGATCGACTTATCGGAATGTTAAAAAAGGATGAGGAATGATGAGTCGTCTTAATAATAGTTGCCAATTTAATTTATCTGTAGAGTGTAATCAGAGGGTGTCGTTATGGAAATAGTTAAATTATTCCAAGCTGGGGGATCTTTCATGTATCCCATACTTGTCGTGTTCGCCATCGGCGTTGCCATTGCGTTGGAGCGTTTTTTTTATTTAACAAAGACAAATCGCATTACCAACAAACTTTGGACCGAACTTGTGCCAATGCTAAAAGCGCTGGATTTTCAACGGGCAATTAAACTGACCAGTACAGTGAAAACACCCATGGCGAATGTACTCAACTATGGATTTTCGCAACACAGCGAGAACAAGCGCCGTGAAATTATTGAGTCGGCCATGGAAGAAGGTATTATGGATGAAATGCCAGAGTTGACACAACGCACTCATTACCTCGCGACTTTCGCAAACATCGCAACGCTCTTAGGGCTACTTGGAACAATCGTAGGGCTTATCCAAGCATTCACTGCAGTGGCTGAAGCTGACCCAGCAGAGAAAGCCGACTTGCTATCAGCGAGTATTTCTGTGGCGATGAATACCACGGCATTCGGATTGATGGCCGCGATTCCATTACTACTGGCCCATTCATACCTCGTGACGAAAACTGCTCGATTGGTTGATAGTCTGGAAAAGGCTGCGCTTAAATCACTTAATTTGATGGTCAGGGATTAATGAAAAAAAGGGGATTAAAACACTTACAAGAAGCAGAAGAACTGAATATTACCGCTTTTCTGAATTTGATGGTGATATTGGTTCCTTTTCTGCTGATTACTGCGGTGTTTTCTAGAATGACAGTGCTTGAGCTAAACCTGCCTGCGTTGGATGCTAAGGCAAAACCTCAGGAAAAAGTGAAGCTGCAATTAGAGTTGGTGCTGAGAGATCAAAGCTTTGATATTCAAGATGCCAATCTTGGTGTGATAAAAAAGTTTGCGCGAACCAAAGGGGAGACTCGATGGGATTTGTTTACTGATTCGTTAGTTGAAATAAAAAGCAGATTTCCAGAAGAAGATAGTATTACTTTATTATTAGAACCTTCTATCGATTATAAAACCATGATTAAGGTCATGGACCGAGTGCGAAGTGCTGATGTGGTGTCAGCGCTCAGTGTTGAAACCGTTATTTTATTTCCCAATATTTCCATTGGCGATGCGCCACCAGTTGTTACTGATTCACAAACTGAAAGTGGTCAAAAATGAAAAATTCTAAATTAACCGGTCGTCTGAAAAGAATGGAGCATCTTGAGGGACTGCATAAGCGGAAAGGACTCAACCTGGTTTCGTTGATGGATATTTTTACCATATTAGTCTTTTTCTTATTGGTGAGTTCAGGGACCCAACAGTTACCGAATAGTAAAGATATGAAGCTACCCCTTTCTGTAGCAGATAAAACGCCGAAAGAGACATTGGTTATCGCGATCACGAAAGAGGATATTTTAGTTCAGGGTAAAAAAGTTGCTGCGATTTCTCAAGTCCTGGAAAGTAACGATGCGGTTATCATTGCATTAGAAGAAGAACTAAAATTTAGAAGTTCAAACAGCTTACTGGCGCAGACAGATAATTCGGCAGGACGTGCTGTGACAATCATGGGAGATGAAAATATTTCTTATCAATTACTAAGAAAAATTTTAGCAACTTGTCGGCAAGCGAA
Source organism: Aliikangiella coralliicola (assembly GCF_007004725.1). Lineage (GTDB taxonomy): Bacteria > Pseudomonadota > Gammaproteobacteria > Enterobacterales > Kangiellaceae > Aliikangiella > Aliikangiella coralliicola. Next base: position 143,032 of record NZ_ML660167.1, read on the forward strand.
TTACACTCGAATCGCATTCGCAGCATTTCAGGCTGCAAAATCTAAGGGCTAACTTTGATGACCGCAATGACTTATCAAAATTTATCCCTGGCATGGCATCCCGAAAACAAGAGGGACAGGCGCTACACCATTTTTTCAATAGGAGTTCTGGCGCTATTTGTCAGTGTTGGCTTATTTTTCGGTTCAATCGAAGTGCCGGAAGAGCCGAGAAAAGAACGTGTCGAAGTACCTGAGCGTATTGCTAATTTCATTCTTGAAAAGCCAAAGCCTCAGCCAAAGCCCAAGGAAATAGAAGAACCGAAACCGATCCCTAAGCCGAAACCAAAAGTAAAAAGAAAGCGACCGGAAAAAGAAATTGAGCTAACCGAAACTCAAAAAGTTGCACGTAAGAAAGCTGAAGAAAGTGGTTTGTTAGCGCTAAGCGATGAGTTATCAGATTTAATCGATACTTCGAGTATTGATTCTATGGTTGGTAAAAAGCTGAATAAGAATAATCAAGTTACAAAAGTTGCCTCTGCTGATACCAGTTTGCTGACGGCTGACGCTTCCAAAGGAAGTGACGGTGTTAACAGTGGCGAAATTCTGTCGCGCTCAAGTGGCGGTGTCAAACTCGATGCTCAGCAACGCAAAATTGCGCAACAGTTATTAACCGCGCGAGCGAGTAGCGGGAAAGGAAAAGCAGTCGATAAGTCTGATTCGAAACCACGTATTGGCAATTATCGTTCTGAAGAAGATATCGCCTATGTAATGGATCAAAATAAAAGTAATTTACATACCATTTATCGACGAGCTCGTAGGAATAACCCTGGCATCAAAGGAAAAATTGTTCTTGAAATTACCATTTCACCAGCTGGAAAGGTACTTGATGTTATAGTCGCTTCAAGCGAGCTGAATGATCCCGGCCTTGAATCTCGCATTGTCGCCAGAATAAAACAGTTTAACTTTGGTGCCAAAAATGTGAAGACGGTAACGGTCACTTATCCGGTTGAGTTTTTACCTTCATAGGTTTGCAGAGGGATTGCTGTAAATAAGTCTCCCGCATATGTAGAAGAAGCGGGGGACTACCTCTGGTTGTGCGAATACGCCAATGACTGTGGTGTTTATTAATACCAGGATTAATGCCTATCGATAGCAGAAAAATTGACAAGGCATCAATCAATAACTTCTATTTTTAAGTCTTCCATAATTTTTAGCTGTAATGGTGACTGACTTTTAATATGCTCATAGGCCCGATCTTCTAATCCGGGAAATTGCCTTGAATCATAATAAACAGAAACATAAACAGGCTGGGGAAAGTCCTGGGTAAATTGAAAAACAATCGTGCGAAAGCCGGTGTCAGTTTCTTCTGTTCCACCATTTAAATTGCGTGAAATATTAATTTCTCGTTCGATCTCTACTGGAATGCCACTAATGGTTTCTCCGGTTCTTATCGAACTCGGCAAATCAAATACCTGTTTTCCAATAGACCGGCCTGGAAGTTTGACGACTATCATGACCAAAATAAATATTGCGATATTTATCGCGACTAACTTGCCAATACTTAACCCCCAGGGTTTGAGCATCGCTTGAAAAGCATCGAGTGTCGACAGGGAAGAATTGAAACCAGAGACTCCCAGCTCAATGACGATGGGATAAGCTAACGTATGTAATACTCCGACCAAAGGAAGTAACATTGCAAGCCCGACTAGGAATGAAGAGAGCAATGACATCGCAGAAAATGATTCGACGGTAGAACCTAACCGATCAGTGCCTTTGTCACGTTTGAATTGTGTCTTGGTAAATAGTGTAGAAAAACTATAATTATAGCTGTCGCTAGAGTCTGAGTATTCAATGGGAGGAGACTTCAGATTATCAGGGGAAACATATAGCCCTTTGTTTTTTGATTTTTCACCAATATATATAAGCGTGTGAGTTTCGCCATGAAAAGCTAATGAAGCTGCTTGAAATATATGACCAAAGGTAGCAAAGAATGAAAAGTAGGTGAAGAAGAAGGCAATGACTAACACGCCCAAATAATCGACGGTGTCATAATTTTTAAACCACCAGATAGCTAGTTTGAGCTGTCCTATCTGATAAACGCTCCGCAGGAAGAGTTCTATCAACAGTAGTGGAGCGAGAACCAGAAAAGCATCTTTTAAATAAGTGTAAACGTTGGACATGATAAGAATTTATCGAATCATCACCCACTGATTATTTTTATCGAGGAAAAACATAAATTTATAGAGATGGAATAAACGACTTTTAGGATCATAGTAAAAAATAGGTTGTGCATTAAGGTAATTCTTTATTCGCGCTAGCTTTCCATTTGCTGACACTTCAAAAGTCATCCCATCTAAAAATAGATCATTTAACTCAAGGGAAACATTTTGCATATCTTCCCCAGTACTTAATTTCTTTTGACCTTCTTCTTCGTTGGATAGTCCATAGGCTATCGCTATTTCTTTTGCTCTGACACGATACAGACTCTTCAGTTTGCCTAAATCTTTTGCTTTTAAAGTTGAATGAATATTCTTATACACTTCTAGCAGTGAATTAAAATTTTCCTTGTTATTTTCGATTTGTTGACCATCCTGCCATGCCCATTTTGGAAAAGGCGATTTAATCTGTGTCGTTATTTCTACAGATGCACTTTTTTCTTCGGTTAAAACCACTTTTGGCGTAGTTTGCTCATTTTTAATATGATCATCCAGTTGGGCAATTACCCCGGCTTCGGTCAATTTTAAAGTCGCCGAAACTAATTGACGCTTACTGTTGTTTTTCGATAAATCTTGTTCGAACAAAGTAATCGTCGCATATGCGCCATTTTCATATTCTGAAGTTTGATCGCCGCTCTGTTCATCGTATGGCAAAAATATGTTGAGACTTAAATTGTTGAGGCCATCAATTATTGATTCAGGAGTTGGAACCTCTACCGTCAGTTGTCCTTTTGTGTAATCGAAATAAACGGGAATGTCGTTGACTCGAACATCCACACCGACATTGTGCAAGTCAACATCAACACCATAAAAAGGAGCAGCATTTACTGTACTAGACATAATTAAACCTTTGACGATTAATAACAAAAACCATTTACTTGTATTTAAAAAATTTTTCATAGCTGTTAAAACTTAATGATGTAGTGGCGGTTGGCCGACTGTGTTGCTGGACTTCCCGCCGCAGTCGCAGTATCCGCTGGTGCCTCTTCATCGGCATCTGGTTCAATCCAGGTAAATTCTGTCGTTGTCGACTCTTCTGCCTGGTCAGGAACCTTGCCTAAGGCTTTAGCCATCGGGTTACCGCCTGTAACCGACTTCTCTAATTTTTCATATTTAGTAAAATAAACAATCAATCCATTAAACAAAAAACGAGAATACCAATAATAACCAACATCATCTCTTTCTATAATTATCTTTCCAACAAAACCCGTCTTTATTCCTGCCTTATAGCTTTTCTCAAACTTAATGACCCAAATATGACCTTTAGCGCCGACGACTCCTTCAAATTTAAACTCCATCGCGATAGCTTGCTCAGACTTACAGCTAGCATTATCTTTGCCATTTTCACCGCTCGTAGAAAAGTTAATTGTTACTTTACTTTCAATGCTAAAAACCAGTTGAATATCTGCTTTAAGGCTGGCGACGCTCTTATCACTTCCTACACCTTTTAACGCCGCTTCTAACACAGATGCTATAGGCCTGCCTGCAGGATGTGTCTTGACCGCTTTTAGTAGTACAGGAAAAACATCAATGCTACCTTTCATTCCTATCAAGGGATCAGCAGATAAACTCAGATCGTAGCTGCTGACCACTTCAGGACTACTTTTGTCTTCTTTCAATTCTGTTTCGTATTTGATACCAAGGTTAGGCCAGAATATTTCAAGCTTTAATGGTGCGTCATCTCCCATATAGGTTAGAAACCGATCAACTTTTCTTCTTACGTAGTTGAGTCTCTGCAATATATCATCAATACCGTTTTTATATTCTAAGGTTAAATCCCTTTTTTCTTCATCATAAAAGAATTCCATTTTTCCGGAAAACTTACCTGCCTTGCTACTATGTTCATTACTGACAACACCAGTACTGTTAGCTTCTCTTTTAGATTCTTTGCCCCCGAAAGAGTAAGCTATATTTGCATTCCATTTAACTTTTGGAAAAACATTCACTTCGACAGAGGCGGGAGAGTATCTCTCACAAGCACTTGCCGCTATTTTGTAGGTTGATGGTTTTATTGAAGGCAACCACAAATACCGCAACGGGTTAGTAACGGGTTCGCAAGATAAATGATAAGTATTCTCTAACGAGCCTTTAACCGTTTTTGCGGGGGCTGGATGTATTGTTGAACTTGAAGAAGTATGAGTTGAGCAAGCGCTATCAACCTCTAGCTTAGCTTTAATTTTTTCAAATCCACGTTTAGCCGTTTCACTGGCTACAACATCTAAACTTAAAATTCCTGCCGTTTTCTCGATAACCTCCTGCTTGCGACCATCGTGGGCACAAGAAACTGTAAACTTAGTCAGTTTGCATACCGGCTCTTCTTGTTTTTGTTCTTCTGCAGCGGTTTCAGAAGTTGCTTCGGTCGCGTGGGGACCTAAATCGACAGGCGTCGTTTTTGTTTCAACAAAATTATCTTTCGATGCGGGTTTATTGGCTTCTTCTTCCACTGCAATAATGATATCGCCATTGACAAGTGCATTGCTTAAATTTTGCTTTGGGGATTCTGTGTAAGCAAAACCACCGGCATTGGCACCGGTTGAATGCTCAGGCAAGTCTAGCGATTCTTCTAATTCACTCAGTTGCTTATCGGACAAATTTAGATTTTCTATGAATGTGTTTGCATCTGCGACTGAATTGAACGATTTGGTTTCCGAAGGAGAACTAATGAGAGTATTTGCAGCTGGTATAAACTGATAGCTAATACCATAGGGCGTTTTAAATTGGCGTTCCGATGAGGAAGGGTGAAAAACATCATCTGCTTTGATCGAAAATACCTGGATGTGACCATTGATTAAACAGTAAGCGATATATTCCTCTATCGCTGACCAGGGGTGAGCATTGCGCCAACCTTCATATCCAAAACCAAGGCAAGAACTCGCGAGCTGATGCCAGAAACCAGTCATTACATTGAGGTTTTGAACAAAATGCAGGGTAGCAAAGTCATCCCAAAAATATTTAGGTGTAAGTGACTGAGATAATGTTTCTCGACCGGGGATACGAAATACGAAAAACTGGCCGTTTTCGGCTTTGACAATTTGTGAATTGAACATCGTGCTGCGAAATGATCCCTCTTATGCATTAATTCTTGTCTTTGACTGGTATTATACTCATGCATTTAACTGAATTGAACGATTTTCATCTTCAATTAGATTACTGACCACATTTTGTGAACAGTTACTCAATAGTTGTGAGTTTGAGAGTAATAGTTTAGTCTTTTTTAGCTTATCATATCGGAGCAGAAAAATGGGCCTGACTGATGCTTCACAAATAATGTTCCATATGGACTAGAAAATAGCTGGCTTTATAGTGGATATGCTCGAACAATAGATTATTCATAGGTGAGAGTAAAAAGTAAGCAGGCTTTAGTAACTAGTTGTTGAAATATTTTTGTAAAACTGTCAACAAAATCAATACGCATTAAGGATGCAGACTGCGTGAAAAACAAAACTCAGATTTTTATTCTCGGTGCCGGAATGATTACTCCTGTCGGTATCGATTCGAATATGACTATTGCTTCAATCCAGGCAGGTATTAGCAAAATTGAAGTGACTGCTGAGCATGATTGTTATGCGGAACCTTTCAAATTGGCCACTGTGCCAGAAGATGCACTGCCACCACTGAATGATAAATTAAATGCGCAAGGATTAACCAGCCGATACCGCAGGTTATTGCGCCTCGCGTCACCAGCTTTAATTGAAGTAATGCAGTCATACTCTGAAGATGAACCACTCCCTCTTTTTCTCGCCGGCCCAGAAACATTACCAGGTAGGGCATCGGTTTTACAACGCTCTTTTATTGAGCGATTGAGTATTCAAACAGGTGTTAAATTTAATCAACAATTGAGTCGAATTTTTTCAACCGGCAGAGCTGGTGGGTTTCAAGCAATCGACATGGTATTTCGGTATTTCGAAGCGACCGGTGCTGATTATGCACTGGTAGGTGGATTGGATACTCATCTTGATTTACATTTATTGGGTACTTTGGATCGAGAAAGTCGCATTCTCACAGATGATCGTAAAGATGGATTTATCCCAGGTGAAGCTGCTGGTTTTTTATTGTTAGTCTCAGAAAATGCGCGCCAACGAATGGGAAATGTATCGCTTCCTGAGCTATTTATGCCTGGCTTTGGGAATGAATCAGGACATCGTTATAGTGAGCAACCCTACACCGGTGATGGGTTGAGTGAAGCTGTTCGATTGGCTGTTCTGAGTGCGAAAGGGCGACGTGTCAGTACAATTTTTTCAAGCCTTAATGGAGAACATTTCGGCGCCAAAGAATACGGCGTTGCTATCACTCGAAATAGCGATACGATTTCTGAAAACATAAATTTAGAACACCCGGCAGATTGTTTTGGCGACATTGGCGCAGCTTTTGTTCCTGTTTTGAGTAGTTTGGCGATTCACCAACACATTAACAGTAAGCACAATCAGAGTTCGTTACTTTATTGTTCGTCTGAGGGAGCTCTAAGGGGCGCAATGCTAATTGCATAACAGTGATTAATCACTGAGTTTAAAACATCAAACTAACAATATCAGCTCGGGTTAATACAAATATTAAGATACGGAGAGAAAAATGGCGGAGCTCGGCGAAAGTGCCTTAATGACAAAAATATTAGAACATAAGCACGACGATGAAACTTGCCCTTTTTGTCAGAAGAACGATGAAGTTGAGCAGGATGGCGTGAGTAGTAAAGAGCAGGACTGGGATGATGACGAGCGAACCAGTGACGAGTATTGGACGAAAAAGATTGGCAATAATTCTGGGAAACTTGAAACCAACATGGCGGCGAACGATGAGCCGAGGCCTACTGATTGGGAGTTACTACACCCAGTTTATGATTGTAAAGGTAAGGAAATTGATTTGCCTGATTCGCATAAGATTACGCCTAATCCGCATCATTTGATTCCTGGGAATGAATCGTTGAAAAAAGCAAAAGAGTTACTTGTGTGGATTTATGCTGATGCTGATGGAAGCCAAATTGAGAGTGATATTAATTATGATGTAAACAATGCTCAAAATGGTATTTGGCTCCCAAGTAATAATTCCATGCGTGGCAATGATGACTGGAAATGCGAAACTGTTAAAATTACTTATGCTAATGCTGCGCAGCCAGGTAGGGGGTGTTTTCATGATCGCCATACAAATTATTCGGAATTTGTTACTCGACTTCTCAACAAAATAGCGGACAAAATGGGACAAGAAGATTCTGTTTGTCAATATAACACTGAAGAAAGTGGTGAAAAACATAAACCGCCTTATGCTTTAGTACCGAGACTTAATGGGGTTTCACAACGCTTGAAAAGCTATCTTAAAAGTTTTAACCCTGATGGTTACCAGCCTCCGCTCTATACCTCAAAGTTGGTAGATATACGCGTCAAAATCATTAAAGATTTTGATGAGGGAAAAGTAGCAGCAATAAATTGTGATCAACACAAACTATAGGATTAAACATGTCAGAACATTTTATGCTTGAGTGCTATATGCCCATTGAATGGGATGATATGGCGTTATTAGAAGGCGTTTTTTTTGCTGGAGTTGGTTCATGGCGATTGGGACGGAGGTTTAAAAAGCAACCACCTAATCCAGTAATTGTAGAAATAAGTCCAGGCTACCCGAACGATCTCAAGGAGATGTACTACAATGATGCAATCATCATAACAAAGCGTCTACTAGCTGCGTTACAAGAGGCTGGCGTCGATAACTTAGATGTTTATCCCTGCATTATTGTTAACGAGGATACTGGTTTTCGAACAGAAGATTATGTAGCGATTAACTTAATTGGCCTGGTTAAAGCGGCGGATATTGCAAATTCGAAGGTAACGGGCGGAGACGGTGACCATTTATTGGATACTGATTTCGATGGTGTAGCAATCGATCCGAAAAAAGCGAAAGATTATCTTATGTTCAGGCTCGCCGAAAACACCAGCGCGATAGTGATCCATCGATCCGTCAAAGAACACCTAGTTAAAAAAGGATTTAATATGCTGACATACGTCGAACCAAAGGACTGGATTGGTTAATAATGTCTGAGTACTTTATGCTTGAGTGCTATATGCCCATTGAGTGGGATGATATTGCATTGTTAAAGTCCGTGTACTTTAAAGCAATTGAAACTTGGCGAAATGATATTGATTCTTGGCGAATGGGTAAACGTTTCGTTAGCGAGATTCCAAATCCTATTCAGGTGAAAATTCGACCTGGATATCCTGACGCTTTAAAAGAAATGTATTACAACGATGCCATTATTATGACTAAACGACTTGTCGAGGCGCTTCAAGAGGCTGGAGTCGACAATTTGGATACTTATCCTTGCGTTATTACCAATGAAAAGACTGGTTTTCGTACCGAAAACTATGTGGCAGTAAACCTGATTGGTTTAGTTAAAGCTGCAGATATCTCTAAATCAAATGTGGTTGGTGGAGATGAAGAGCATTTATTGGATACTGACTTTGATGGTGTAGCAATCGATCCGAAAAAGGCGAAAGATTATCTTATGTTCAGGTTGGCAGAAAACACCAGCGCTATAGTGATCCATCGATCCGTAAAAGAACACCTAGTTAAAAAGGGATTTAACATGCTAACTTATGTCGAGCCTAAAGACTGGATTGGTTAAATTTTAACTAAACAGGGGTTATAGGTATAACTTTATCTCTCCCTGTTATTTTTTCGCTCGCAAGTAGCCCTGACTTGAACTTTTTATAACCTCCAAATACTTATTCTGTGAGCCGATGCACAAGAATAGATTGAGATCATCTATACTTGGTGTCGGATTATTGACGGTGTTATTTTTAGTGTGATATTTTTCACAATTGCCGAGAGTGTGTTCGGTCGGGCCCATTTTACATCAGCAGTGAAAGTAACAGAAATCTTAGGGAGGGGAATACTTTGCTTTTTATTTCGGTATCATCTTCATCATTGTTCCCTAATTAGTCAATTATCGACATTTCAAGTCTTTCATTCCGCAAGTAAATTAGCTTGATGCTGGCTTCTGATCACCGCTCGTCATTGAGAATTTTATTGAAAGTCAGCCATATACTAATTCGCTATTGGTAATAGTACGGATTTGAAGGTTTTGTCTATGCCTTCGTTAGCCGGTAATGTTAAAATTAGTCGACATTATTTATGGATTATCAGAACGGCGAAACATTAAATTTTATTGTGCTAAGGGCTGAAATTTAAGCTGATTGAACACAACAAATAGTATTGCCGATTGAGTAGTTAGTGATTGAAGTAAAAAGAAATAGAAGTAATTAATTCAGGAATATGCTGTTCGCAACCTAAATAGCTTTCTCCTGAAAAATCCCTTAATGCGATAAATGCATTTTGTGAAATCTACTAATTAGTATGACTTAAGGAATAAGGAAAAGTCTAAATGAATATTGTTGGTAAGAAAATTCAGGGTCTTCAAATTCAAGGTTTTAAGAATCGAAGCATTCAAAGTTTTCATTGGCTATTGTGTTTAGGAATCTTTGCATTTCTTACCGCATGTGGCGGCGGAGGAACCACAGTAACACCGCCGGACACAACCCCCAACGCATTTACTTTTACCGATCAAACCGATGTGGCACTCAGCACTGTCATTGAATCAAATTCTATTTCCATTGCTGGAATTACTGCCGCCACCAGTATTACTATTTCCGGTGGTGAATATTCAATTGCAGGAGGCACCTTTACCAGCAGCGCTGGAACCGTGATGAACGGTCAATCAGTCATTGTTCGACAAACTTCATCTGCAAACAATTCTACAACTACAGATGCGACACTAACTGTTGGCGGTGTTAGTGATGTATTTAGTGTGACTACTTTAGACGATTTAACGCCTGATGCTTTTACTTTTGTTGATCAAACGGGTGTTGCGCTTGGTACACTTATTGAGTCTGCTGCTATCACTGTGGCAGGAATCAGCGCAGAGACGGCTATCTCTGTGACAGGTGGCGAATATTCTATTGATAGCGGAGCATTTACTAGTGAAGATGGAATGGTTGCCAATGGTCAGTCAGTGGTCGTGCGACAAACTTCTTCTGCGAATAATTCTACGACCACTGATGCGACGCTAACCATTGGTGGCGTTAGTGATGTTTTTAGCGTCACGACTTTAGATGATACGATTCCTGACGCGTTTAGTTTTGTTGATCAGACAGGGATTGCTTTAAATACCCAAGTTGAGTCCTCAGCTATTTCTGTGGCTGGGATTAACGCGGCTTCAAATATTAGCGTCGCGGGCGGTGAGTATTCGATAGATGGCGAGGCTTTTACCAGCCAGGATGGAATGGTGCTTAATGGCCAATCTGTCATAGTAAGGCAAATTTCCTCCAGTGCTCATGCAACTACGACAGATGTGACGTTAAACATTGGCGGTGTGTCCGATGTGTTTAGTGTGACTACTATCGAAACTTTATCGTTGACCAATTTTCAAGCTGCTGATGTTGTGATTGGGCAAGCCGGCTTTGCCGTTGATCCCAGCGATAATGGCGATAGAAACCCTGCAGCAAATACACTACTTGAACAATTTGGAAATCCCGTTATTGCGAATGGGCGATTGTATTTATCAGATAGCGAGAATCACCGACTATTAGGGTTTAATTCTATACCAACAGCTAATAATGCATCGGCTGATATTGTTTTGGGGCAACCAGATTTTACGACTAATACTTCAGGTACTTCAGATGTTATCTTTAATTTCCCTGAATCTGTTTCTGTTGATAATAATAAAATGTTTCTTGCAGACCCGGGTAACAACCGTATTTTAATTTGGAATAGTGTACCAACAAGCTCGGGAACACCGGCAGATGTTGTTTTAGGTCAAGCTGATTTTTCTTCAAGTGCTGCAGGGGCATGTAATTCGACTGGCTTAGAAGTAGCAGAAGCTGTTTTTGCCATTGATGGTAAGCTGATTGTTGCAGACAGAGATCATAATCGTGTCTTAATTTGGAATACGATTCCTACCTCAAATAATGCACCTGCAGATATTGTTTTGGGGCAGCAAGATTTTACCCACTGTGCAGCAAACGACACTGATAACGACGGCGTTACCGATGGACCAAGTGCTCAGACATTAAGCGATCCGGCTGGCATATGGAGCGATGGTACAAGATTAGTAATTGTCGATAAGCGCAATAATCGAGTTTTGATTTGGAGCACTTTTCCGTCAACCAACTTTGCTGCGGCGGATGTTGTTATAGGACAGAGTGATTTCACGCATAATACTCGCAACGATGATAATCAAGATAACGTTGTTGATGCTAATCCATCCGCGCGAACTTTATTTAGCCCTGTCTTAGGAATTTACTCAAATGGTACGCAATTATTTATTGCTGATACTTCCAATAACCGAGTTCTTGTTTGGAACAACTTTCCTTCAACCAATTTTGCTGCGGCAGATGTTGTCATAGGGCAGGGGGATTTTACACATAATGAACGAAATGATGATGATCAGGATGGAAACGAAGATTCTATGTCGTCAGCTCGTACGCTGATTCAGCCAGGCGGAATTTACCAAGTCGAAAATCAGTTAATTATTAGCGATGGCGGTAACAGCCGGGTGCTTATATTTAACAATCAATAGTTCGGTTAGAAGTTCTTAGTGGTCAGGAAAAACAGAATGAAAAAACAACAATTAAAAACATTGAAAAAGAACGGATTTCGTGGCCACTTACTGGTATGCGCCTTAACTGTTTCACCTCTTTTGATAGTACCCGGTGTATATGCTGGAGGGCCGACCGGAGGTGAAGTTGTCGGCGGTACAGGAACTATCAATCAGTCTGGTAATACAACAACCATCAACCAGACTACTCAGAATATGGCGATTGACTGGCAAACTTTTAATGTTGCTTCTGACGAATTAGTCCAATACATTCAGCCCAACTCTTCTTCAATTTCTCTTAATCGTATTCTTAGTAATAACGGCTCGGTTATTGCCGGACGTATAGACGCTAATGGCCAAGTTATTTTGGCAAATCCCAATGGAGTATTTTTTACTTCTACTTCGGTCGTTAATGTCGGTGGAATTATCGCATCTGGCTTAGATATAAAGCCTGAAGATTTTATGAATGGAAATTATATTTTTAGCGAAGTTTTAGGTACTGAAGGTGCGGTAATTAATAGTGGAATGATTAATGCCGCCGTCGGTGGAAACGTTGCGCTAATCGGTCGCCAGGTAGAAAACAACGGTATGATTGTGGCCAACTTGGGCAGTGTTTCTTTAGCTGCAGGAAAGGAAGCAGTACTAACTTTTGATCAAGCTGGGTTGTTGGGAGTAAGAGTTAGCAAAGAAATTTTACAAGATGAGTTAGGCGTTGACCACGCAGTTATCAATAGTGGAGATATTCGCGCGGAAAGCGGTCGAGTATTACTAACAGCAAGCGCTAGTCAAAATGTATTTTCTCAGGCTGTAAATTCAGGCATAGAACACGCCACTAATGTTGTTTTACATGAAGATGGTAGTTTTACCTTAGGCGGAGAAGAGTTATATGCTGAGATTAGGAGTGATAGGCAACTCCGTGTCAATCAAGTAGTTGGCGCTGCCGATGTCCTTAATAGTGGCAGTATCGACACATCGACTTCGGTTAACGGTCAGAGCGCAGGTAGTATTGTTCTCGAAGGGGATAATGTCACAAGTAGCGGCGAGCTACTCGCAAATGCTGCTAATGGCAATGGCGGTCACATCGAGCTTAATGCACAAGACACCGCATTGTTAGTTGGTGATAGTTTAACTTCTGCGCGTTCGGAAAGCCAAGGTCTGGGAGGCTCAGTTGAAGTGCTTGGCGATAATGTCGGTTTATTCGATAATTCAGTGATCGACGTGTCAGGTTCAAATGGCGGCGGCGAGGTTCTTATAGGCGGAGATTATCAGGGAGAAAACCCTTATATACCAAACGCGAATCGCACCTATGTGAGTGACAATTCTTTTATCTATGCCGACGCGATTAATAACGGTGATGGCGGTAAGGTAATTGTTTGGGCCGATGAAAGCACTCAATTTTACGGTAATATTTTTGCGCGAGGTGGTAGTGAAACTGGTGATGGCGGGTTAGTCGAAGTTTCCGGGAAAGAAGGAATGATCTTCGACGGTTTTGTAGACACAACCGCTGCGAATGGTGAGAATGGGCTTCTATTGTTAGACCCAAAGAATATTATTATCAGTACCGATTCATCATCTCATGGTACTAACGATTACAATCAATTTGCAGATATTTCAGGTATCGATACAACGCTGAATAACGGCGATCTTGCAAGTTGGTTGACAACCTCAGATGTAAGACTAAGAGCGAATACTGATATCACATTTGCTGCTGATGTGACCGCCTTTTACACCCCCGCTGGAGTTGCGACCCTCACATTAGATGCAGGACGTTCGATCATTATTAACGATAACGTAACAATTGACTTAGGTTACATTGATTTTGTCGCAACGATTAACCATGAACTTGCCACGAGTATTTATCGTGATGCAGGAGACGCCCAATTTACCATGGGAACAGGCTCAAGCATCAGAAGTAATAGTGGCGATATTATCATTCAGACAGGGTCTTTTTCTGGTGGTTCTTCGGTGGGTGATATTTCACTGCAAATCTTAAATACGTCTGGTGACAACGTGAGAGATGCTGGCTCAATTAGTGTCACCAATGACTACGGAAATATTGTTGTTAATGATCAACTATTGGCCGTTGGACGTTCAGGCTCAGGCGATGGAGGTGATGGTGGGAACATTACTTTAACCGCAACCAATGGAGACGTGACTGTTAATACTCATGCTACTTTAGATGTATTAATTTCAGCCAATGGTGGCGACAGAGAAGGAGACAATGACGATGGTGGAGATGCTGGAACGATAAGTATCACGGCGGGGAACGATATATTAATTAACGAAGGATTAACTGCAAATGGAGGAATTGCAAACGGCGGAACTACTGGCGGGGACGAAAATGCAGGAGATGGCGGAACCATTAACCTGAACGCAGGCAATGATATTAATCTCAATGCCAGTATTGAGTCGAATGGTGGAGCTGCTGAAGATAATAATGCAAATTCTGGTAGCGGTGGCGATATCACCTTAACTGTTGCTAATAATTTAACGGTTGGGGCAAATATTACAACCCAAGCTGGAGTTGTCGGTGGAAATGGAAACTCAGGTTCTGATGGAGCAATAGTTTTTAATGGTGACAACTCTGATAACACTTTTAATATTAATAATGGCGCTTCATTTCTTGCAGCTTCCGCAACGTTAAATGGGTTAGGGGGAAATGATACCTTAGTAACTGGCGGTGTTCTGAATAATACCTGGATAGTTGATGGAACGAATACTGGAACTTTAGATAGCAACAATATAGCCGATGAGTTGATTCGTTTTAACCAGATAGAAAATTTAACAGGAAATTCTGGTAACGATGGTTATACGGTGACAGGCTCAATAGTGAGTATTGATGCTGGTGATGGAACAAATAATATTACAGTCAACAATGGCGGCAGTGTTTCTGGCGCAATAACAACGGGGACTGGTAATGACACCGTTATATTAGCTGATGTTGGAACTGGTTCGGTCGGTTCTATTAGCGCGGGTGATGGGACGAATATCATCACTATCAATACTGGTGGGACGGTGACGAATGCAATCACATCTGGAGACGGTACACTAGATACTATTACGGTTGCTGGTAGCGTTGGTTCAATAAATGCCGGCAATGGTACTAATTCAATAACAGTCAATAATGGCGGTAGTGTTTCCGGTGCTATTACAACTGGTACCGGTGATGACACAATTATTTTGGCTGATGTCGGAACTGGCATCGTTGATTCTATTAGTGCGGGTGATGGGACAAATATCATCACAGTCAACACCGGCGGAACAGTAACAAATGCGATTACAGCTGGAGATGGAACACTAGATACAATTACGGTTGCTGGTAGTGTTGGTTCAATAAACGCGGGCAATGGTACTAACTCTGTAACAGTTAATAACGGCGGAATCGTTACAGGAGCAATAACCACAGGCACAGGCGATGACACCATTGTTCTTGCCGATTCAGGTAGTGGAAGTGCCGGTTCTATCGATGTTGGAAATGGGACTAATTCTGTAACTGTCAACAGTGGCGGCTCAGTTTCAGGTGCAATTACAGGCGGTACCGATGTAGATACGATTAACATAAGTGGAACTGCCGGCTCACTCGATACCGGTGCCAATAATGATCTGATAACGATTGTTGATAACAGTTCTGTCACTGGATTAATTGATGGCGGCGCAGGTTCTGACACTGTTACCGTTACCACTAATTCAGGTTTTACCATAACTCTTGGTACTGATGTTGACCGAGTTGAAACTTTAACTGCACAAGGTTCAGGGACCAACGTTCTAGTTGGCGCTAATGTTGTCGGTGGCAACACCTGGAATATAGCAGGTGCTGGTAATACCGTTGACGATTCCACCACACAAACCACTTTTTCAAATTTCTCTGTAATAACAGCTGGTACGGGTGGAGACGATTTCTTTGTCAGTACTTCAGGAGTTTCCACCATTAATGGTAATAGTGGTGATGACAATATCACTCTTGATACTGTTGGTCTTGTTGACAACGTTAACGGTAATCAAGGGACCGATAGTTTGTCGATTACCAATGGCAATAGTACTTGGGTCATGACGACAACTATCGACGGTAATGTGACTGATACTGACACACCAGCGAATGATACAGATTTCACTTCTATCGAGACTCGCACAGGAAGTTTGGTGGGCATTGATTCGATTGATTTATCCGGCTTGGGCGCAGCTATTATTATGCTCGCCGACTATCAAAATTTCGACCAGATAATTGGTAGCATTACTGGAACTTTACAAGGGATTGACGGGCTGCAAAATGATTGGAGCATTCAATCGATTAGCGGTTCTGATGGCATTAATGATGGCTCGGTAACTGTGGGTGGAGTTACTACAAACTTTTTAAATTTTCTCAATTTAATTGGTGGTAATTCGACAGATAATTTCACGATTACAAGTTCAGGACATTGGGCGGGAGACATCAATGGCGGTGGTGGTGTCAACACCCTTATTGGCGCTAATGTAGCAAATACCTGGAACGTTAGTGGAGCTGGTGCGGGTAGCTTGTTGTACACGACAACGCCTGGTGCAGCGACCACGACATTTTCGAACATTAATACATTAATGGGTGGTTCAAATACTGACGATTTTAATCTCTCTGGTATTTTCGCCGGATTAATGGATGGTGGTGCCGGTACGGATACGTTGACCATAACGGCAGCTGGTGATCAAATTATTCAGTTAGGCAATCAATCAAATGCCAACATTAATATTTATCAAGTTGAAACAGTAACGGCCAATGCAGCAACTACCAATGAACTAATCAGTGATGGTAATGCAGCAACCAATACCTGGAATTTGAATGGGGTGCGAGCCGGTGATGTAAACGATGGCACAACCACGACGACATTTTCTAATATCGATAATGTAACAGGTGGTGCCAGTGTCGATAACTTTACCATGGCGGCTGCCTTTGCCGGTTTAATCGATGGCGGTGCGGGAACTGACTCTCTCACCATCACTGCAGCGGGTGATCGTATTATCGAGTTAGGCGACCAAGTTACCGGCAATACTAATGTTTACCAGATCGAAACAGTTGCCGCTAATGCCGCAACCACCAATGAATTAGTTGGTGATGGCAATGCAGCAACCAACACCTGGAATTTAAATGGTGTGCGTAACGGTGATGTGAATGATGGTTCTACTACCACAACATTTACCAATATCGATAATGTGACCGGTGGGGCGACTATTGATAACTTTACTATGGCTGCAGCCTTTGCCGGGTTAATTGATGGTGGTGCGGGTACTGATTCATTAACCATCACTGCAGCCGGCGACCGGATTATCGAGTTGGGTGATCAAGTGACAACGAACACCAATGTCTACCAAATGGAAACTGTGAATGCGAATGCAGCGGTTAACAATGAATTAGTGGCAGACAGCACCGCAGCAACCAATACCTGGACATTATCAGGTGCAAGAAATGGCAACGTGGACGATGGTTCCACCACGACAACATTTACCAACATTGATAATGCAACTGGTGGTTCGACTGTCGATAATTTTACGCTGTCAGGAAACTTCGCCGGTTTAATTGATGGTAGTGCTGGCGCTGATTCATTAACCATCACCGCAGCAGGTAATCGAATTATTGAGTTGGGTGATCAGGTTACAACGAATACCAATGTCTACCAAATAGAAACGGTTAATGCGAATGCCGCCGTTATTAACGAATTGATCGGAGATGGTATTGCGGCGATTAACACCTGGCTACTTTCCGCAGCACGCGCAGGTAGTGTCAACGACGGAACAACTACAACTGCGTTTACCAATATTGATAATGTGACTGGTAATCTGAATACCGATAACTTTACCCTGGCAGGTGATTTCGACGGGTTGATTGACGGTGGTGCAGGAAGTGATTCTCTGACTGTCACAGCAGCTGGTGATCGAATTATCGAGTTAGGCGACCAAGTTACCGGCAATACCAATGTCTATCAAATTGAAACCGTGGCAGCTAACGCGGCGACTACCAATGAATTAGTTGGCGATGGTAATGCGGCAACCAATACCTGGAATTTGAGTGGTGTACGAGCTGGAGATGTGAACGATGGCACAACCACGACAACATTTTCTAATATCGATAACGTAACCGGTGGTGCAAGTATTGATAACTTTACCATGGCGGCTGCTTTCGCCGGGTTAATCGATGGCGGTGCGGGCATTGATTCATTAACTGTCACAGCCGCTGGTGATCGAATTTTCGAACTGGGTGATCAAGTCACAGCGAACACTAATGTTTATCAAATTGAAACAGTTGCCGCTAATGCCGCAACCACCAATGAGTTAGTTGGAGATGGTAACGCGGTAACCAACACCTGGAATTTAAATGGTGTGCGTAACGGTGATGTGAATGATGGTGCTACTACCACAACATTTACTAATATCGATAATGTGACTGGTGGGGCGACTATTGATAACTTTACCATGGCTGCAGCCTTTGCCGGGTTAATTGATGGTGGTGCGGGTACTGATTCATTAACCATTACCGCAGCCGGCGACCGAATTATCGAGTTGGGTGATCAAGTCACAGCCAATACCAATGTTTACCAAATGGAAACGGTTAATGGGAATGCAGCAGTTAGCAACGAGTTAGTGGCAGACAGCACCGCAGCAACCAATACTTGGACATTATCAGGTGCAAGAAATGGCAACGTGGACGATGGTTCCACCACGACAACATTTACCAATATCGATAATGCAACCGGCGGTTCAACTGTCGATAATTTTACTTTGTCAGGAAACTTTGCTGGTTTAATTGATGGTAGTGCTGGCGCTGATTCTCTGACCATCACCGCAGCTGGTGATCGAATTATTGAGTTGGGTGATCAGGTCACAACGAATACCAATGTCTACCAAATAGAAACGGTTAACGCGAATGCCGCCGTTATTAACGAATTGATTGGAGACGGTATCGCAGCGATTAATACCTGGCTACTTTCAGCGGCACGCGCAGGTAGTGTCAACGACGGAACAACCACAACGGCGTTTACCAATATTGATAATGTGACCGGTAATCTGAATACCGATAACTTTACTTTGGCCGGTGATTTCGCCGGGTTGATTGACGGTGGAGCGGGGAGTGATTCTCTGACTATCACCGCGGCAGGTGATCGAATTATAGAGCTAGGTGATCAAGTCACAGCGAATACCAATGTTTATCAAATCGAAACCGTGGCAGCTAATGCGGCAACGACCAATGAGCTGGTTGGTGATGGCAATGCGGCTACCAACACCTGGAATTTAAGTGGTGTGAGAAATGGTAATGTGAATGACGGTACAACGACGACGGTTTTCACGAATATCGATAATGTCACTGGTGGGGTGAGTGTCGATAACTTCACCATGACAGCAAACTTCGCTGGTTTAATCGACGGCGGTGCTGGAACTGATTCCTTGACCATCACTGCTGCGGGTGATCGAGTTATCGAGCTGGGTGATCAAGTGACAGCCAATACCAATGTCTATCAAATTGAAACGCTTGATGCGAACGCGGCCGTTACTAATGAATTAGTGAGCGATGGTAATGCGGCGACTAATACCTGGAATTTGAACGGGGTGCGTAACGGTGATGTGAATGATGGCTCTACTACCACGACATTTACCAGTATTGATAATGTGACCGGTGGGGCTAGCGTTGATAACTTCACCATGGCAGCAAATTTCGCCGGTTTAATCGATGGCGGAGCAGGCACCGATTCGTTAACCATTACCGCAGCCGGCGATCGAATTATCGAGCTGGGCGATCAAGTCACAGCCAATACCAATGTCTACCAAATGGAAACCGTCAATGCGAATGCGGCGGTCATTAATGAATTAATTGGAGACAGTATTGCGGCAATCAATACCTGGCTGCTTTCTGGAGCGCGAGCCGGGAATGTTAACGATGGAACAACCACAACGGCCTTTACCAATATTGATAATGTCACTGGCGGTTCGACTGTCGATAACTTTACTCTGTCAGGAAATTTCGCGGGTTTAATTGATGGCGGTTCCGGTACCGACTCTTTGACCATTACCGCAGCCGGTGATCGAATTATTGAGCTGGGCGATCAAGTCACAACCAATACCAATGTCTATCAAATCGAAAGTATCGCGGCGAATGCGGCAGTCACCAATGAGCTGGTAGCCGATAGCACTGCGGCGACCAATACCTGGACTTTATCTGGTGTGAGAGATGGTTCGGTTAACGATGGAACAACAGCCACCACATTTACTGATATTGACAATGTGACCGGTGGTTTAAATGTTGATAATTTCACCATGTCTGCCGCCTTTGCGGGGCTAATTGACGGCGGCGCCGGAACAGATTCCTTAACCATTACAGCAGCAGGCGATCGGATTATCGAGTTAGGCGATCAAGTGACAGCGAATACCAATGTTTATCAAATCGAAACCGTGGCAGCTAATGCGGCAACCACCAATGAACTGGTTGGTGATGGCAATGCGGCAACCAACACCTGGAATTTAAGTGGCGTGCGAGCGGGGGATGTGAATGATGGCTCTACAACAACTGCTTTCACGAATATCGATAATGTCACTGGTGGTGTGAGTGTCGATAACTTTACCATGGCAGCGGCGTTTGCCGGGTTAATTGATGGTGGTGCGGGCGCTGATTCATTAACTGTCACAGCCGCTGGTGATCGAATTTTCGAACTGGGTGATCAAGTCACAGCGAATACAAATGTCTATCAAATTGAAACGCTTGATGCGAACGCGGCCGTTACTAATGAACTAGTGAGCGATGGTAATGCGGCGACTAATACCTGGAATTTGAATGGGGTGCGTAATGGTGATGTAAATGATGGTTCTACTACCACGACATTTACCAGTATTGATAATGTGACCGGTGGGGCTAGCGTTGATAACTTTACCATGTCAGCTAACTTCGCCGGTTTAATCGATGGCGGTGCAGGCACTGATTCGTTAACTATCACTGCAGCAGGCGACCGAATTATCGAGCTGGGTGATCAAGTCACAGCTAATACCAATGTTTACCAAATGGAAACCGTTAATGCGAATGCAGCGGTCATTAACGAGTTAATTGGAGACAGTATTGCGGCAATCAATACTTGGCTGCTTTCTGGAGCGCGTGCCGGGAATGTTAACGATGGAACGACCACAACTGCATTTACCAATATTGATAATGCAACTGGCGGTTCCAGTACCGATAATTTTACCTTGGCTGCGGACTTTGCTGGAGTCATTAATGGTGGGGTGGGTAACGACACTCTAACCATAACCGCTGCAGGTGATCGCGTCGTTGAGCTAGGTAATCGACGCAATGGCAACACCAATGTTTATCAAATTGAAACGATTACTGCCAACGTTAGTGCAACACGAAATGAGCTAATCGGTGATTTAGACCAAGCTACAGCGACCCATAACTGGACCATTGATGGAAGCGATACCGGTACATTAATTGACGGTGTTAACAACGTCCGCTTCATTAATTTCACTGACCTGACCGGAACTGACGCAGCTGACGTTTTTACTTTTACAGCAGTGACTTCAGCGATTTCTTCTTTAATCAACGGAATGGGAGGTATTGATAGTCTGGTATTTGCACTCAATTCCGGCGATAGAACGGTTGAACTTGGTAACACTCGAAACGCAAACTTGAATGTCTATCAGGTCGAAAATATTACCGGGGACAGTAACGCTAACAATGAATTAATTGGTGATAGTGCATCGGCAGAAAATACCTGGACAGTGACGTCAGTTAATGGTGGTAATGTCACCGATGGTGCCACAACAACAAACTTTACCAGCTTTGCAACTTTGACCGGTGGAAACTCAATCGACCGATTTACTGTCAATTCAGGTGCAAGTGTGACGACCTTAAATGGCGGTGACGGAAATGATAATTTTACGTTACTAGGAACGGTTGACGATCTAAACGCCGGCGATGGTAATGATATTGTGACTTTAACAGGAAACGCTGTAATTACGACGATTGATGGTGGTGACGGAAATGATACTTTTAATTTACAAAATGATCTTGTCGGCGGCGTAATCGGCGGCGGCGATGGTGATGATAGTTTTAATGTTACCGGCAATGTCACTAATGTCACGCTGAATGGTGAAGCCGGCAGCGATAACTTTGTGGTTGGTGTGGTCACCAGCCTGAATGTGAATGGCGGAGAAGATCCTGATAACTCTGACGTTGACTCATTAGGCTCAACCATTGATGGATTTACCTTAACCCTTGGCGATGCCATTTCAATTAGCGGAGTCACGGCGACAGGAATAGAAGCTGTTTCTGCAGTTAACGGCGTACTTAATGCACGAGACGGCACGACCACCACATGGGATATCACCGGTCAAAACAGCGGCACAGTATCTGATTTTGGAGATTCGCTGATTTTTACTGGCTTTGTCACCTTAAACGGTGGCAGCGGTGTGGATATATTTAATTTGAGCGGAAACGGTTCTGTATCGGGAATTGTCACCGGCGGTGGAGGCAATGACCGGCTAACAGTTGATTTAAGCGGACGCACGCAGTCTGGATTAATCAATTTTGAAGGTGGTTCGGGAACCGATGAAATAACGGTTATTGGTACCGCTAACGCGTATGACGAAACCTATAATCCTAACACTGGAGGTTACGATCAACTAAGTTATGCGAGCAATTCAAATGCAGCAAGTTTTGATCTCAATTTTAACCAGGTCGCTACCGTTAACGATAACATTCAAACTACCAGTCTCACGATTAATAACTCAGGTGCTTCTGATAATATTCATATTGGCGGGACAGTGTTTGGCGCAGATTCCGGTTCGGTAGATATTAACTATGATTCAGGTATTAAAGGCAATATCAATATAGTCGCCCAAAATGGCGGCGATGTTCAAATTCTTGATAACATCAATGTTAATGGTGTGCTCTCAATAACTGCCGATCAGCTTACTCAAGCGTCGGGCGTGGTCACAGCAAATGGGCTTACCTTAGATGCAGTGTCTCAGGCCGGTAGTGCGACAAATACGCTTGCAACTAATATCAATGAACTTCGAGTTCTCAACCATACAGGCGCTATTTTCCTGACTGAGCAGGACGGGCTAACAATAGCCGAAATCACTAATACCTCAGGTAATATTGACATTACAACATCTGCGGGATCAATAAACAGCAATGCAAACCTCATATCAAGCGGAGAGCTTAATTTAACTTCAGCCGGTGATATCGATTTGTCGGCTCAAAATGAATTGTCAGGCTTACTTTCTTTGGTCGCGGCGAATGACATTAACCTGACTAACCAGGTAACCACAAATTTAGCGAATGTGTCTGCACAAAACCTGACACTGTCTTCACAAGGCGATATCAATTCAACTGGCCCGATAACAGTCCAAAACGCAGGTGCCGGTATTGCGACGTTAACTTCAACTAATGGCAGCATCCTTCTTAACGGTGCTACTAATAGTTTTGACAGCCTCACCTTAAATGCGGCCAATAACATTTCGTTAGCTGACTTGTCTGCGTTAAATTTGAACGCGACGGCAGCTGCGGATATTAGCGGAAATGGCGTAATTGATGTCCGTAACGGCGGAGCCGGTGTTACCACGTTAACATCCACTAGTGGCAATATTTTGCTGAGTGGACCAACTAGCTTATTCGACACAGTGAATTTGAGCGCAGCGAATGAGGTGAGCCTCGCTGGATTAACGGCACAAAATTTAGATATTGATTCTGCTGGCGATGTAACTGTTTCTGGTGAGCTGAATGTACAAAATAGCGGTGCAGGTATCGCGTCAATTGATTCAGCTAATGGTAGCGTTTTACTCAACGGAGCAGCGAACAATTTCGACTCACTGACCTTAACAGCCTCAAACGGTGTCAGTGTGGCTAGTTTATCTGCACAAGACTTAACGCTTACGGCTGGTGGAGATGTTACCTCTTCGGGCAATCTTGTCGTTCAAAATAGTGGTGGAGCGATGGCATCTATCACATCAAATAACGGTAGCATTTCTCTTAACGGCGCGACAAACAGTTTTGATACTGTTGCTCTTAATGCCGCTACTGACGTGAATTTAGCAGGGCTTTCGGCGCTTAACCTCGATATTGACGCTGGTGGGGATATCAATGGAAACGGTGTACTCAGCGTTCAAAATGGTGGAAACGGTGTTGCAACCTTAACTTCTAGCGGTGGTAGCATTCTCCTCAGCGGGGGCACTAGCCTGTTTGATACAGTTAGCTTTGATGCCGCAAACGAAGTCGGCTTAGCTGGTTTGACGGCGAGAAGTTTAACCGTTAACGCAGTTAACAACATTTCTGCTAACGGGGCGTTAGACGTTCGTAACAGCGGTTCTGGACTAGCAAGATTAACATCGTCTAGCGGAAGTATTGTGTTAAGTGGTGCAACGAGTACCTTTGATAACGCGACTTTTGATGCTGCAAATGCGATCAGCATAACGGAGTTATCGGCTCAAAATTTAACGCTTACAGCAAATAACGACATCAGCGCCAGTGGTAATTTAGCAGTTCAAAATGGCGGAGCAGGCGTGGCGACTATCACCTCGGCAACCGGTAATATTGTACTTGGCGGCACAAACAATAATTTTGATGACGCTAATATTAACGCCGGAGACAGCGTGAGCATTGCCAATTTGTCAGCACAAAATTTAACGCTGGTTGCCAGTAACGATATCGACGCTACCGGAAATGTCGTTGTAGAAAACAGTGGTACTGGAGATGCGACAATTACCTCAACCAATGGCAGCGTAGCACTTGGCGGTGCCGATAATCGGTTCGAAGATGTCAGTATCAATGCCGCCAATAATGTGACTTTGGCTAGTTTGTCGGCTCAAAATCTGGATTTGGTTGCAGGCAGCGACGTTAACGCCTCTGGCAATATAGTCGTACAGAATAACGGAGCGGGCAATACAAACATTACTTCGACTAATGGAAGCGTTTCCCTTGGCGGCGCTGGTAATAATTTTGACGATGTGAGCATCAACGCAGGCAACAATGTAACCCTGGCGAGCTTAAACGCGCAAAATCTGACTTTGGTTGCTGCCAATGAAATCAACGCATCTGGCAATATCATCGTGCAAAATAGCGGCACTGGTGACGCAAGTATTACTTCAACTAACGGAAGTGTTGTACTGAGTGGTACTGGCAATAATTTTGACGATGTCAGCATCAATGCAGGAAGCAATGTTACCGTGGCAGGTTTGGCGGCGCAAAACCTGACTTTAACTGCAGGTAATGACGTTAATACGAGTGGCGATATTAGTGTTCAAAACAACGGTACAGGTGTGGCTAACATCACAGCGACTGCTGGTAGTATTTCCCTGGGAGGCGCTAATAATAACTTCGATACTGTCAGTTTAAATGCGGCAAATAATGTCAACATTGCGGGCCTGTCTGCGCAAGATTTAACTGTAGAAACAACTAATGGCGATATTGTTGGCTCGGGTCCATTAAACGTGCAAAACGGCGGTGCTGGAATTGCGAGATTGACATCTAATAACGGCAGCATATTACTCGATACTGTCGCCAACAATTTTGAAAACGTGATCTTAAATGCAGCGAATGACGCGAATCTGTTAGAAACAGACGCTATTAACATTGACGGTTCAACTATCGGCGGTGCGCTTAATGTCACTGCGAATGGCAATATGGGCGTTGGAGACATTACAGCGGGGACTTCGATGATGTTAGATGCTGGTCAAGGCGCGATTGTCGATCAATCATCTAACTTAATTGCACCGCAAATTAGTTTAAGAGCAGCTGCAGGAATAGGTGCCGGTTCGGTTAACTATGCCGATGGATTTAGTATCGATGAGTTTGGCGCTATTAGAACCACCACCGAGTTGTTAAGTGCTATCAATACCAGTTCTGGAACAATCAATATTAATAACACTGGGGCTGTTACAGTAACTGATTTAAGAAATTCAGGTGATATTATCTTGAGAAACACTGGCGATATCACACTGGATATCACAGAGAACAACGGTGTAAGAGAAGGGGCAATTGATGCTAACTTCGGCGGCTCTATCGAAGATGAGGTTTACGCGGGAGATGTTGCGATACTCAATGATTCGTCAGACTCGATTTTCACCACTGGCCTCGGCTTTAGCGAAGCAGATATCACAGCGGAAAACCTGCTAGTACAAAGTGTTATTAGTTTTGGTGAGTTCGGCAGACCAATTCGCATCAGGGTGAATAATCAGTTTACGCTATTTGCCAGCCTGGGTTCGATTTTCTACTTTGGCGGAGAGCCAAGAGGAATTACAACTAGTGATGATCTTGCGTTACAGGTTGTCGATGGAATTACTGGTTTGTCGGGCCAACAGCTGATTGACGTTGAATCGCTTGATGACGTTGATCCCGCAATCTTTACTGAGGTGAGAAATTATAACTATGACGATATCTCAGTTCTGTTGCCCGCGGACCAGCGTTACACTGATGACGAAGAAGAAGAAAAGCAACAAGCGGCAGAATAAAAATTTCATTGCTAAAAGCTAAGTAGTAACCAATACCAGTTGCTAATTTTGAAAATTGATTGTCTATTATTTTAAAGGGTTGATTTAGGTGCGTGTTGAGTTTGGTAGTAAAACAATAATAAAGAACTTTCTGGTATTGATACTCTTTAGCGCGTTTAGTGCATCGGTTATGGCAGAATTTGTCAAAATGCCGAAAATCGAAGAGTTAAGAAAGATAAAAGAAAAAACGCTGTTAAGAGATATGGATATTCCTGGTGTTCGTGATCGATCTCCTGATCCAACGGCTGGTCCAAGGCTTGCGGTTTCTGAATTCCGAATTCAAGGCTTGGTCGAATTTCCTGAATTAGGGATCACCCATAAAGCATTAAACGACTTAATGGAAAGTATTCGTTTTGATCTCATGGGCGAGGGCAAGCTCTTGGAATCTGGTTACACCATTGAGGAGTTGGGCGAGCTTTCAGACTTGTTAGTTGAGATCGAAGAAGAAACCCTGGATCGCCATGTAACTCCCCTTGAAGTTCAACAGCTAGTCTGGCTGATACGCGCGCAGCGAGGCAAACGTGGTGTCACGCTCGGCCAGATTGAAGGCGTGGCTGATAGCATTACACGTTTTTATCGTGAACGCGGTTTTATTCTTGCAAAAGCATATATTCCAAAACAGGAAGTCCGCGACGGAATCGTCAATTTAACTTTGTTGTTAGGGATGTTAGGAGAAGTTAAAGTTAACGGTAATGATTTATATGCTGTTGATACCATTCAGTCAGTTTTTGACAATCTCATGTCTCAACCCATCACCAACAAGTCTGTTGAGGAAAACCTTTTTATTATCAATAGTTTTCCGGGCATCAATGTTGATGGCTATTTTGAGCCGGGAACACAAGTTGGTGATACACGGTTAAATATCAATGTAAAACAGGAAAATCGCTACAATGCCAATGTCAGAGTCGACAATCATGGTACCGATGAGTCCGGGCTGTATCGTGTCTTTGTCGACGGGCAAATCAACAATCTGTTTGGTTCTGCTGACTCTCTCAATCTAAGTGTGCTGCAGGCGATGTCACCAGAAAATACCACCTTTGGAAAGTTAAACTTTGAAAGTAATTTGTTTAGCTCAAAATTCCGTCTTGGCATCGATCTCTCACAAAACCAGTTTATTGTGGATCAATCACAAGTTGCATCCAACATTAACTTAAATGGAAAAGTTGATGTGGCGGGCATCACTGGTCGGTACATTGCTGAACGCAGCAGAAAAGAAAACAGCAGTTATGAGATCAGGTACGAAACGATTAAGTCTGATCTTCAGATTGGTGATTTACCCGATATCGGAAATTTCCTTGATGAGGAATTAACTCATCTTTCAGCAACTTATCATTTCGATATTCTGGATGATGTCAACAAACGACTCCATGAAGGGAGCGTTAAACTGATCAGTGGAAAGTTCGATATGGGGGCTGCCACCGGTCAAAAAGAGAGTTATCAAATTTTGTTCGGCGAATATAGCTTACTAAGCTTTGTAAAAGTTCCGTTCACTGAGATCGATTCACGCTTAATTTTACGTAGTAACCTTCAATATTCAGGGACAAACCTTTCGGCACTTGCTCGATTTTCATTAGCAGGGCCAACCAGAACAAGAGGGTTTTCGCCGAGTTTATTTACCGCTGATGACGCCCTGTATCTTGGCGCTGACTGGATATTCAAAAGTCCCGATTTATTTGATTTTAATATCGGCTCCACCAGCTTTAAGGACATCGTCAGACCCTTTGTATTTATTGATTATTCCTATGGTTTACAATATTCATTAGTAGAGGATGAGTCAGATACAACGGGTCAATTGGGCGATGTCGGCTTCGGATTGCAATTTTCTCACGCAGATTTTAGCGGTAACTTACAGGTGGGATTTCCGGTTCTTGAAGATTTCTCCTTTACTCAAGAACAACCTGAATCCGATAGCGTGAGAGTATTGTTTGATTTTCAATATCGTTTTTAATGTGAAACAGGATTTGATAGCGGCAGATTAGTAACAATCAGTCAAAAAAATTGGTTAATTTCGATAAAAAAAATTGCTAAAAATATCTCAAAAACGGGATTTTTTTTAATTGTTTATTGGTCAAATATTCACAAATTAAATACATCACTTACGACTCGTGTTAACATTAAATAAAATTAACTTCAATAGTTATTTTTTAACTAAAGGGTACACGCGACACACTATGAAGAATTTGTCGGCTGATATGTGGTTTTTTTCGGTCATTCAAACAAAAGATTTTCAAATAATAAAACAAGTCACAGCGTTATATTAATTACGTAAGCGTTTGAAATAGCTCAACAAATGAGTTGGCTGTGGGTTGATTATTGTGAGTGTTTACCCTATAGTTACAGCATTATTGAACGGTGAATGTTAATTCACTTTATTGGTTATTTTTTTAATAAATGGAAAAGGAAAATCGAAATGGCGATATATGTTGAATATGACGGTATGAAAGGCAACGTAACTGCTGAAGGTTATGAAAATCACTTACAAGTTGAATCTTGTAGCTTTGGTGTTCAGCGAAACCTTACCATGGAGCCTGGAAAAATGGCTAACCGCGAGGTAGGTAAACCACATATAACTGAGGTCTGCTTAACCAGGGTATCCGATAATTCTGCTACAGCTCTTTTTAAAGAATCTGTTTCTGGTTCTTCCGGAAAAAAAGTAACCATTAAATTTGTTCGTACTGGTACGGATAAAGTTGAAGAGTTTATGCAGTACGCACTGAGTGATTGTTTGGTGAGTGGTTATGAAGTTAGCTGTCAAGGTGACGGAGATCCCCATGAAACAATTACACTTAGTTTTTCTAAGTGCGAAATCAACTATACTGATTACGACAATAGCAATAAGAGTGGTAGCCCGCAGCGTTCTGGTTACGACTTAAAAGCTGCTAAAGCACTATAGTCCTTGTTTGAAACCCAACAGGATCTGAGTTGTTCAGATCCTGTTGGGCTACTATCACGTACCCTAAGAATTGGGTATATCTACCAATTTATTTTCGGGGCAGGGAAGTTTAGTTAGATGAGTGACTTTACTCAGGACGGCCGTTTTATAGCGATCGAAACACCTTTAGGCAAAGATGAGCTTTTGCTCACCGCCTTTGAAGGTGTCGAAACCATATCATCTTCTTTTCAATTTCAGCTCTCTGCATATTCCAGTAATCTGGAAATTACGCCAGAGTCTCTAGTCGGTAAACGAATAACTGTCAAAATTCAGAATGAGCAAGGCCGAGTCTTTAATGGCTTTGTCAATCAGTTTTCATTCGGTGAAACGAAAAGTGGGTTTCGCGAATATTATCTGACGATGGTCCCCTGGTTGTGGTTTTTAGGAAAGACGGAAAGCCGCCGAATTTTTCAAAACAAAAATTGTAAGGATATCGTTAGCCAGGTTTTCAACCAGCTCGGATTTAGTGATTTTGATTTTAGAGCTGCAGGTGGTAAGCCAAGAGAATATTGCGTCCAATATGGAGAAAGCGATTTAGACTTTGTTCTTAGATTGCTCGAAGAAGAAGGCTATGCGTGCTTTTTCAACCACGAGGCGAGCAAGCATACGTTAGTTATCGTTGATAAGGCTAATGCCTATGCCGAATGCTCAGAAACCTGTCTCACTTACTCAAAAGGCAGTACACCGGATTCAGAAATTCAAAAGTGGCGGCATGTTTATGAATTTAGAAAAGGTGGTTGGGCTTTAAACGATTATAACTTTAAAGAGCCGAGTAAAAGTTTGCTTGCCGAGACAAACTCGAAAAGTAAGTTTGCCAATAATGATAAATTTAAGCACTACAGCTATTCCGATTTGTATGATTTTGGCAGTGGTTCTGATTTAGTTAAAATTAGGATGGATGCTGAAGAAGCACGAATCAATACCGTAGAAGGCCAAAGTAACTGCAGCAGTTTTTATGCCGGTGGATTTTTTAAACTGGATAAGCATGATGCCAAAAGCGAGAAAGGGAGTTACCTGCTATTAGCTGTCCATCATCGAGCGACTGATTCAAGCTATCATACTGGTCAAAGTGGCAAAGAGGAGTATGTTAATACTTTTAAATGTATGCCTCTGGATGTGCATTTCAGGCCTTTACAAACTCACCACCGACCGGTTATGAAAGGACCGCAATCAGCAATTGTCACGGGACCTGCCGGAGAAGAAATTTTTATCGATGAATTTGGACGTATCAAAGTTCAGTTTATCTGGGACAGGGAAGGCAAGAATGACGATAATAGTTCCTGTTTCTTACGAGTCATGCAATCTTGGGCAGGAAAAGGATGGGGTGCTTCATTCATTCCACGAATTGGACATGAAGTTATCGTTACATTTCTAGATGGTGATCCCGACAGACCAATCGTTTCTGGAACTGTTTACAATGGCAATAATAAACCGCCATACAGCTCGAAGACTCAAAGTGGTATAAAAACCCATTCGACAAAAGGCGGAAGTGCATCCAATTATAATGAACTTCGTTTCGAAGATAAAAAAGATGCCGAACAGATCTATATTCATGCTGAAAAAGATCTGGATACTATGGTTGAAAATAATGAAACTTTAACCATTGATAATGATCGCACTAAACATGTTAAGCATGATGAAAATTCCAAGATTGACAACAACAGAAATAAAACTGTTGGCAAAAATCAGACAGAGAATATTGGTGAAAACAAAAGCATTGAAGTTGGCAAAAATCATAATGAAAAAATAGGTAAGAACGCAACGATTGATGTTGCCGAAAATCAAAGTGAAAGCGTTGGTAAAAATATTGATATTACCATTGCTGAAAATCACACTGAAAGTGTCGGCAAAAATATGACTATCAGTGTCGAAAAGGACTTGAAAGAATCAGTCAACGGTAAATATACAGAAACAGTCACCAAAGAATATGGTCTTCAGGCGAAGACGATTACCATGCAAGCAGAAGATCAAATCACCCTCAAAACTGGATCAGCTCAAATTGTAATGAAAAAAAATGGTGACATAACCATTAGTGGAAAAAACATCAATGTGAAAGGTTCTGGTAATATCGTTCTCAAAGGCAGCAAGGTTTCTTCTAATTAGTATTGTTGATAAAGTAAACAGTCAGAGAAATTTAAAGCGCTGCCTTTTAATGCCAACGTCGGCGACAGTAAGTAATTGAATAACATAAAGTTGGTTAATGTTATGAGTAATCAATCAGAATCTTTTCCTGAACAAACCTCTTCCTTAGATTATGAAACCACCAAAACAGAGAGAATCATTGCACCCGGTGAGATTGTAATTGGTGAGTTATTGGGTTTTAACGAAAATGGTGAACCGCAAGTTAAATTTCCAGGCGCAGCTGAAACAGCTCTGACCGCTATTTCAACCGTTGCAGTTACCCACGAGCATAAAGGCCGCCGATTAGCTTTATTGTTTGCAGATGGCGACTTGTCCAAGCCTGTTATAATGGGCCTGATTCACAGTCCATTACTCGATATTTTAAACAACGTAGAATTTGTTCCCGCGGATGAGCCTGCTGACAGACCAGCTCAACTTGATGATGATCTGGAAAGCAAAGAATCAAACAGCGAAACTGATAACGCTAAAGAACCAGATGAAGTCGCCTATATTGATGGTGAGCGAGTTGTTTTAGAAGGCAAAGAAGAAATCACCTTGAAGTGCGGTGAAGCTAGTATTACTTTAACTAAAGCGGGTAAAATTCTTATTCGGGGTAAGTATCTGTTAAATCGATCGACAGGCGTTAATCGAATTATGGGAGGTTCGGTTCAGGTTAACTAGATCGAATTTAAATGGCGACACACATCTATGCTTCAGTTAAAAAATTCAACACCATTTGCCGCAGAAATTGCTGTTTTTCCTAACGAGCAAGGCGTCGACACGCTTTACTCAATAGTGAAAGCGACCTTTATCTCGGGTAATGGTTGGACGCTTGCTGACGAACAGGCACCGCCCCAGCAAGAGGATGAATTTTGGGGTGAGGCAGGCCAGTCGAGTATCAAACTAAGTTCCGATTTTCACACAGGAAAGTTGGCAACGGATATCGTGATGCTAGGTGAAGCATGTGCACCAAGCCAACGAGAAGTTTCTCAACTGGATGTCCATTTGTCCGTTGGTAAAGTGGGTAAATCAGCCAGAATTTTCGGTGACAGGTTTTGGCATGGCGGCAGGATCTCAGCGCCGGCACCTTTTACTTCGATGCCGCTAATCTATGAGAGAGCTTATGGTGGGCGGCACGATATTGATGAACATCAATATTTGGCCGAAGAAAGAAATCCTGTGGGCCGTGGTTATATTGGCAAACGCTCTCGAAGTGAATTAAATGGGTCGCCGCTCCCTAATATTGAAAATCCCAACGACTTGATCGCAAGCCCGAGCGATAAACCGGCTCCAACCGGTTATGGATTTAGCGCGCCTAACTGGCTTCCGCGTCGGCAATATGCAGGAACCTATGATGAGCGTTGGCAAAAAGAACGAGCGCCTTATTTACCGTTAGATTTTGACCGGCGCTTTCTCAACGCTGCCCACCCTGACTTAATTTATCCTGGGTTTCTACAAGGCGGTGAGCCGATTCTGGTGAGAAACATGCATCCCGATGGTGACTTCGAGGTTTCATTGCCAGAAGTCAAAGTGCACTCGATCGTAAAGCTTGATGGTCAAAAAAACTTACCGGAAATGAACCTGGAAAGTTTAATTTTGGAGCCTAATAAGCGACAATTATCAATGGTGTGGAAAGCGGCTTTCGCCTGTGACAAAAAAGTACTCAATATTAATGAAGTCGAAATAAAACTATCGCGCTAGCGAAAATGATTAAAATTTTGAGCGCGATTGAGTTTATTAGCGCTGATGGAGACATAAATGGCACAAACAACATTCGCAAATACAAGAGGTATTGCTCACAAAGGCAGTGGTGGTATGAGCACTGTTTTTCCTGATGTTTGCAAAACGCCGACACCCGGCGGACCCGTGCCCATTCCATATCCTAACCTGGGAAAATCTTCTGATACTGCAAAAGGTCCAAAGTCAGTTAAAACCGATAAAAAAATGCCAATGGTCAAAGGCGCAATTTACACCACCAGTACTGGCGATGAAGCAGGAACTGCCGGAGGCGGTGTCGTCAGCGGAAAAATCAAAGGAGAATGTGAATACATGATGTATTCGTTTGATGTGAAGTTTGAGGGAAAAAATGTATGTCGTATCGGTGATCCCCTTTTCCACAATAAAAAAAATATCATGGGTTAGTTGTTTCTGACTATGAAAATTATGAATGTTTTTCGGAATAAAACCGGAAACCAGCCTGTTAGTGCTTATCGAGATATATTTGAACAATATATTACCGACGCTTCTTTCTTATGGGTGTTGCGTTCAATCGGTGTAAAGCAACCTCACTATTCTGTGTCTGATATTGCTGAGCTCGAGTTGAGAATTGACGCCAGCTTAGATGGTTTGATGAATTCCATCGACCTTGCCTGGGAACTCTGCAAAGAGTCGCTCACATTTGAACAAGCAGGAGAAGCATTTACGGCAGCAGTTATTGCTTTCAGAAGCCACGATGTTGAAAAAATAAAAACGGCGGTGTCTGCCGGTTTAGTGAATGACGAAACTTTTAAAGGGCTCACTTCCGCATTGGGTTGGCTGCCCGGTAATTTAGTTCACGGCTGGATCCAAAAATTTTTAACCAGTAAAGATCTTAATCATAAATATTTAGCAATCTCGGCTTGTAGCGTGCGTCGAGAAAATCCTGGTGAAATTTTAGCTCAAATTTTGCAGAGAGAAGATTGTCTTGCTCATACGAAACTTCGAGCGAGAGCTTTACGACTAATCGGCGAGTTAAAAATACATGATTTAAAATGGGCATTATCTGATACGGAATCTGATACGCAGGCTGATGACGAGCCTGAAGTGAAATTTTGGCTGAACTGGTCGAGGTTAATGTTAGGTGATTCGGCGCAAATTGAACAATTACAAGAGTATGTTGTTCAACCTGGAGCATTGCAAACTATAGCAATAGAGACGGCGTTTCGAGCGCTACCCGTTGCGACCGGCAGAAAATGGATCTCGCAAATCGCGGCTGATCCAGAACAAGTTCGGGCAGTTATTCGCGCGACGGGTGTACTAGGTGATCCTCACGCGGTGCCATGGCTGATTGATAAAATGGGCAATGCAGAAACTGCCCGTTTAGCTGCAGAAGCTTTTAGCATGATCACTGGAATTGACCTCGTACGCTATGATCTGTCAATTGAAGTGCCGGAAGACATTACAATCTTACCAAATGATAACCCTGAAGATGAAAATGTCGACTTGGATGAGGATGAAAATTTGCCTTACCCTGATGTGAATAAAGTTGCTTACGCGTGGCAAAAACATGGTGGAAAATATGTCGCCGGTCAAAGATATTTCATGGGTGGAGCGATTAACCGTCAGGCATTAGAAGAAAAGTTAACCCGGGGATTACAACGACAACGCAATGCCGCAGCCTTAGCGCTAGCACTGCTGGAAACTCAAACGCTACTTATCAATACAAAAGCAAGAAGTAGTCGACAATAAGATGGTTTAGCTTAAAAAAAGCTTATGCCTGTTTTCTTTCCTAAAATCATTTCGACAAAAGCGCATCAATAACAATCTAACGAATTGTGTTCAACTTCTCACTAGTTATTTAATGGCTTTCTAGAATAATCATTAAATGATTCCTATACTTCCATTACTCGCAGAATTAAAAATAGCGGATTGTGTTTTTAGAATGAGTGTTATAAAAACTAGAATATGAAAGTAGTGATATCACACAAAGCGACGCGCCATTATTTTGCCTGGCTTATGTTTACATTGGCGATAAACATTCCTGTTGCCAGTACCTCCGAAATCGAAACCAAACATCAAACTCAAATTAGCCAGTTGCTTAAAGCCGGTGCACCTGTCACTCGAATTTATTCGCCCAAAGAATACGAAGCGAATGTACAAAACTGGGCTCTCGCTCAAACACCAGATGGTATGATTTACGTCGGTAATGGTGACGGAGTGCTTGAATTTGACGGCGTAAACTGGCGCCTCATTCCTGTCAGCAATAACACGCTGGTGCGTTCGCTTGCGATAGATCCGCATACCGGAAGGATCTACGTGGGAGCCGTCGGCGAGTTTGGTTATCTTGCACCGGACTCTAACGGCAAAATGCAATATGTTTCCATGGTTTACAGACTTGCTGGGAAAGAAAGCGTTTTTGCGGACGTATGGCAGACATTTTATACGCCTGATGGAATTATTTTTTCTACTTTCTCCAGGCTTTTCAGAGTAAGTGACACCAAGGTGGAGTCCTGGACACCTGAAAAGGACTTTCACTTCAGTTTTAAAGTCGGTCAAAGAGTTTTCATTCGAGAGCAGGGACGTGGTCTTTTAGAGCTAATTGACGGACAATTGCAACTACTCCCCTCGGGCGAATTTTTTGCTGATGAGCGAGTTTATGGTCTAATCAAATCACCAAACTCTGATTCGGAATTGTTGATTGGAAGCCGCACTAAAGGATTGTTTTTGCACAATGGTAATTCCCTGCAATCTTATCCCACCGAAATAGACACTCAGCTTAAACGAGACTTGTTGTATAGCGCTTTGCTGTTGCCAGACGGTCGAGTGGCTTTAGCAACCCTTCAGGGAGGTCTGTATCTAATCAACAGCGCAGGAAAGTGGGTTGGCAAGCTCGGTCGGAAAACGGGTTTGCTGGATAGCTCTGTGACCGCATTAATGATAGATAAAGAAAAGGGACTATGGTTGACGTTATCCAGAGGATTAGCGCGAGCAGAAGTAGATAGTTCGCTGTCATATTTTAATGAGGAGTCAGGGCTTATCGGCGACGTTATTTCGATGACACAGTATCGAGGTGCTTTACATGTAGGGACTGGCGATGGACTTTTCCGACAAAAGCCTGGGCCAGTACCAAGTTTTGAAGCAGTCAATGGAGTGAGGAATCAAACCTGGGAGCAGTTGGTCTTCAACGAGAAACTTTTAGTCGCAAATTACTTAGGCGTTTTTGAAATCACTGAAAATTCGACAAAGCTAATTTACCAGACTGATACCGCATTCGCTTTTTTGCGCGATGTGAAATCGAATTCACGCGTGTTGGTTGGCGTTCGAAACGGCGTCGTGATGTTACGACATGAAAATGGCAACTGGATCAATGAAGGCAGAATTCCTGGTATCGAAGATGAAGTGAGAGAGTTCTGGCAAAGTTCCTCCGGCGAGATTTGGATTAACACTTATGCGACGGGCTTAATTAGATTAAAACCGATTGAAGGCAACACACCTGAGATAAAAAGATATGGTGTTGCACAAGGCTTACCCGACCAGAGTGGCAACGGGTTTGCCGAGTTTGAAGGAAAGCTGTTAGTTTTGACCTCAGAGGGAATTTATTTATTCGACGCAGTTAAAGACCGATTCAAACCAGACGTGCGTTTTGAAAAACTATTTTCCGATGGCCGGCGACCAGTGTTTGATTTGGAGACGGACCCTGAACGAGGATTATGGCTAACCACTGGCAAATTAAACTCAAGGTCGAATGAATCTGGTTTAGTCGAACGCCTTAGCGACGGAAATTATGCTTGGCGACCGGAGGCTTTAAGTGGAATGCTTGTTGGAGAACCGAATGAGATTTATCGCGAGCAGAGTGGGATACTCTGGCTGGCGGGTAGCGAAGGCTTGTTTCGATTTGACCCGGCCTCAACTAAAGACTATTCACTCAATTTTCACGTGGTGCTCCGGCAAGTCAGTACTGGTGATGGCAACATATTATACGCTGGGTCAGGAACGCCTGCGCGGTTAAGTTTACCTTTTACAAGTAACCGCTTGCGTTTTGAGTTTGCAGGTTTGAGTTTTGATAGCGTAGGGCTGACTCAATACCAGGTGCGTTTAGAGGGAGCCGATACAGAGTGGTCGCCATGGAGTCTGGAAGCATTTAAAGATTATTCCAATCTCTGGGAAGGTGATTATCAATTACATTTACGCGCCAAAAACCGTTATGGCACTGTCGCTGAATCGATAGTTTATCGATTTTCAATTTTACCACCCTGGTATCGAAGTCCTTTAGCTTATTTCTGCTACATTGCTTTATTGAGTTTAATTACCTGGGGACTGATACATTGGCGAGTAGGGCGATTACGAATGCAAAAACGCCTGTTGCGCAATCAGGTTGAGGAACGAACCCAGCAACTTGCAACTTTGAATGCTGTTGGTAGAGAAATTACAGCGACGCTTGATCTCGATGCTGTGTTAGAGTCGTTATACAACAACATGAATCGAATGCTCGATGCAAAAGTGTTTGGTATTGGTTTGTATCACGCCGAGAAGGGAGAAATCGAGTTTCGATTAGCGATGCAGAACGGTCAGCGATATAAGCCTTATTCGCGTCGTATGGAAGATAAAAGCCAGTTAGCCGTGTGGTGCGTTGATCATTGTGAACCGGTTCTGATCGGTGACTATCCAAACGAATACCAGCAGTATGTAGAAGAGTGTGACTCAACGGTTCACACCTTATTTGACGGAAGCGAATCTCGTCAACCTAAGTCCTTGCTTTATGTGCCGATTGTATTACAAGAACAAGTTATCGGCGTATTGAGTGTGCAGAGCTTTGCAACCCACGCTTATCGTCGCCAACACCTGGATTTACTGCAAACTTTAGCGAGTTATGCGGCAATAGCAATCGATAACGGACGGGCTCACGCAGATTTACTGATTGCCTATGAAACTATGCAAGAAGTCAGCGTAACCGATCAATTAACGGGTCTTAAGAACCGCCGTTTTCTTGCGTTGCATTTTAAAGAAGACGTCAATAAAACTTTAAGGGATTATGCTAATTGGGAAGTCGGTCTAAAAAGTGAAATGCCAAAAGAGTCTGATCATGTATTCTTTCTACTGGATCTTGATCATTTCAAGCAAGTGAATGATACCTATGGCCATGCAGCCGGTGATTGTGTCTTGGTCGAAATAAAGAACTTGTTAACCAAAGTATTTCGTGATTCAGACTTTCTAATCCGGTGGGGCGGCGAAGAGTTTTTAGTGATCACTCGTTTTACCAAACGAAGTTCAGCGGTGGTATTAGCCGAAAGAATAAGATCGGCAATTGAGCAACATAAGTTTGATATCGGTGATGGTCAAATCATTAAAATGACTTCCTCAATAGGCTTTACCGCTTTTCCTTTTATTCCTAAGCAATACAAAGCACTAACCTGGGAACAAGTGATTAATATTGCTGATTATTGTCTGTATGTTGCCAAAAATAACCAGCGAAATGCCTGGGTTGGTGTTTTTTCCGGA
Source organism: Aliikangiella coralliicola (assembly GCF_007004725.1). GTDB lineage: Bacteria > Pseudomonadota > Gammaproteobacteria > Enterobacterales > Kangiellaceae > Aliikangiella > Aliikangiella coralliicola. The sequence goes on from NZ_ML660167.1 coordinate 181,550, forward strand.
GAAATGACAGAAGGTGAAAAGTTTTTAAAGTGCCTCACTCACTCCCCTGAAAACTTGTTAGTTGACCATGACTTAGAGGTAGTAACATCGATTCCAGATGAGCAGGAAATTAAGTGGTAAAATTTCAATTGTGGAATCGTCCAAACAATTTTCAGCACAAATTGTTTTAAATAATTGTCGAATATGTGACTCGCTAGGTAGAGAGAGTTTGAGCTTTAACGCATAGTTAACCTCTGTTAAGAAGCAACTGTTTTACCGAGCGATGGCCTTGCGTCACACGAGTTCATACAATGGGCAATATCATTTCACAATTTCCTATTATCAGTTTGACACTATTATTGATACTAATAGCCGTTGGTTTATGGCTGTGGCTGTTGCACTTTTATCTCAAACCCCATGAAGAAAAAATGTCCGTGATGGAGCAAAATATTGAAGAGCTTCGTGACGAAGTTCTCACAATGCAAGAGAGAGAACGTAAAAGGGTGCAAAGAATTTCTGAAAAAAGGAGATTGTTAAAAGAGAAGCAGTCGATAAAAAATGTTGAGGTTAGCCGCAAAGTTGATAATAAAGAAAAAGCTGAAAGACTGGTGGTTAATGATTTACAGACACTTCTTGATACCTGGAGCGATAAGAAGTTGACTAAGCTTCAAAGAAAAAATATTGAAGATAGTTATATCGGGAAAAAAGTGAACTGGGAAGTGAAAGTAATGTCGGTATCAGAAGAAAAAAATGACCAGATATGGGTAACAATCGCGCCGAAATCCGCCGACTTGGGAATCGATTCGGCGCACGCCGTTTTTGATAAAATGTTTAAGCGCAGATTATTAGATATCGATAACGGAGAGGTCGTGGTTATCACCGGGATTGTCGAGCGTTTTTTCCTGTCGCCGGTTATTGGTGATTGTTTTCTTGTGAATAGCAATGTCGCTAGCCAGCCCAGACTAGTTAGTTGAACTAGAAGAGGTGCTTAGAAAATTAATTGCATGGGTAAATAGTATGAAAGGGCGATTAGGTTGAATCAATAACCTGAAGCGTTTTTTTTTCCTCTGTCTTTTCCCTCTCTTTTGAAGGAGAGGGAGAGAGCCTTTTTTGTTAGAGCATAAAGTAGAAAAAGAATTTTCCCTGATTGATTACGCGCTGATTATTCATTGTCAAAGGGCGGAAAAACTGTCGGTGCATCAGCAGCTGTGCCAACCTGACCACCAACGATTCCTGTGACCGGTTTGGCGTCATTGGGTAGATAAGCTCCGCCAAATTGCAATTGAAACTGGTCTTTAAGTTGTTGGTTCATCAGACCGACGTATTGACTGGCAATGTGGTGTTGCTCGCCAGAGGTTGTGGTATAAGTCGCATTTTCTGCCAACATCGGAATAAACTCGGGTACTTGTTGATTATAGAAAAGACCTTGATTATCGAAAGTACCAAAATCTAAAGTGATCCTGTCTGGCATTAAGAAAAACAACGATTCTTTTGGCAAGGCCCCTCTAGGGAAACCGTCTTGGGTAACACCCAGTAATGTGAAATCCGGCGCCATTTGGAAATTGATCCTTTCCTGGTTATTAAAAGCCTGTGTATCGGAAAACTGAATGTCCTTAAAAGTTAAATTTCTCGGTCCACGCTGCGGATTTTCAATTCGAAAATCAACTTTATTCGCATAGGTACCGCCTTTTATCACTACATTACCTTGAGTTGGAACTTCCATCCCCACACCGAAATCCTCGATACTCACATTTTCAAATTGGTAGTTAACCAAGTTGTACAGGTGATCAGCATCAATGCCAACTTGAGAGTCATTGCCGTTACCCACCAGACGAACATTTTTAAAACTCACTCTCTCGGTAAAATTAAAACCGATACTGTGTTGCTTGATATTCCAGAAAATTAAATCTTCAAAAGAAGATTGCAAAGTCGCTAGATATGCCTCGGTTACTTTATCTTGATTGCCTGTAAAAAAATGGTGAGCGTGAAGGTAAAAAAATTCTAATCCTTTGGTGGCGTTATATCCGATGTTATTTTTGAACGATAAGACTGGTAAATACCACACATCGATTTTTTGATTGGGGGCTAGCAGATGATTGTTAGGAAAGCGTGCCGAATCAATTAACATCATCTTTGATTCACCATTAACATTTTCAATCAACCCTTCCGGCCAGTAAATGTAGGCGTGTCCACTCGCGCCGGCAACCACGTTACCCTCAACTTTGGTACCGCCACTGTGTAACCAGAAACCGTCTCCCTGGAATGAAAAATCTTGACGGTCTTCGCGGTTATCGACCACAGACTCGGGACAATTACAGTTTAATGGATCATTCGGGTTGATGGTGCGTAATGCAATATTTCGAATGAAAGAACCTTTTTCATCACCGGCTTCTGTTTGAAAGGCGCCGCCTACCACGTTATAAGAAACATTTTCAATAAAGTCCACATGGCCTGAATGATTCACGTAAGCCCAGCCTGGGTTATCTTCAACAACATTGCCGCGGACTCTGGCGGGTATAGAATCTACGCCGACACCACCACGGTGAAAATGAATAGAATAACGACCACGCATATTATTGCCTTCCAATTGAATTGCTGGTCCATCATCTAGGTCAGGCCAGGTAAAATCATCGATAGGAATGGTTTTATCCGTGCGGCCGAGCTGATAAAACCGAGCATAGTTAACATCGACATTTAAGTTGTGCATAAACATCACGTGTCCGCGCCTGAGTATTGCTGAGTTTTCTGACAATAATTCGATGTTACGAGTAAGGTTGGCCACGTGTACGTCAAGGTCGGCTTTTAACGCTTGATGGTCTTTGACTAACGGACTCGTCAAAGTAATAACGTTGCCATTTACATTGGCAATCGTTGCCACTTCATCACTCTTTGGATCGTCAGGGTCGGTTGCTGCTAACACGAGTCTATCGTTGGGTTTCCAGCCAATCGGACTGTCTTTCAAAATGAGACTGGAATCTCCCGATTTAGGTTGTTGAGAGAGCACGGCCCAGGCTGTTTTTTTCGCTCCCCACATACGCGTTGGCCCCATCAATATTGCACCTCGGGAGAGCTGTTTGGGATCTTTGGTACGGTCTATGGCGCCGTAATCGGCAAAAATAATACGCGCACTAACATCGGCAGAGATGGGGTTACTCTCACTACCAATCTCCAGACGGCCTTGCATGTTGCTGGTAATCGTCTCGACCTTAAGCTGTGTATTGATTTGGGTAGCAAAATTCAATGTTCCCTCAATCTCAATTTTCTTTAGCTTTTCCTTAATTTCACCGTCTACAGTTAAGGTGAGCCCTGAGGGAATCAGAATTCTGGCATTTTCAGCCGGTAAAGCGGAGTTATTCCAGGTTTTTGGATCCGACCAATTTCCAGAGGAAGCGACTTTTGCATCAATTGTTGTTGTCGCTGGAGGAGGGGTATCAGCAGTTGGCGGCTCGCTAATATTGGGCGCTTGAACACTATCAGAATTTCCGCCACTACAGCCACCCAGCAAAATTGAGATGGTACAAATTAGAACACTAAAACGACTTTTGCGTATCATTTAGAACCTCACACAGTAGAGTCATAGTTAAAATCTTTGTTGGTAATGCGAACCATAATGCTTATCAATGGTAAGCAGTCTGTTTTCGAGAGCAAATAACCAACACTCGACTAGGAAGACGGTTGTGAAGTCAAATTGAGGAATAAAATATTAAAAAAATTCAAAATATCTATGCTATTCCTTAAAAAACGAGTTTGAATCAGGCTGTTAAAGTAATTATGCTTGGTTCTAAAATTGAGACCTGATGACCTAAGTTAATTTATGCATGAAACATTGCTACAGTCCTATAAAGAGCACCGTCAGGAACTCTTGGCATTTTTACGTAAACGGTTGCCAGACTCAGCAATTGCCGATGACTTACTACAAGAGTTATATTTGAAGCTTGAGCGTTATTCGACTGAAAAAGTGATTGCGATGCCGCGAGCCTACTTATATCGCGCGGCAAATAATCTTGTGGCTGATTATTTTCGTCAGCAAGCAAGGTTACAGAAAAAGCAGGAACTAGAATTTGACAATGCAGTTGAAGAACGAACGCCAGACAGAATTTTAGAACAGCAGCAACGTATTCGTCTCTTGGCTGAAGCATTAACGGAGCTGCCAGAGAAATGTCAGCAAGCATTTCGATGGCACAGGGTTGAACAACTCGCTAAAACTGAGGTGGCCGAACGGCTGGGTGTCTCCGTCAATATGGTAGAAAAGCACATTCGAAAGGCTCTAGAACATTGTCATCGGCGAATTTTTGAGGCGCAGAATGAATAAAACGATTCCTCAATTGGTGTTCAACGACGTCTTCTTTGGTAGGTCACTTATTGATATGCTAGATGTAAGGCATAATCGTAACTGCGCCAGAAATGACTATCGGAAACAAGCTTTAGTGAGCAAGCTGAAATGAGCCAGTTTAAAACATCCCAAATTACGCAAGTGAGAGAGCAGGCTGCAGACTGGTTGTTACGTATGGAATCATCAAACCTTGATGAATTAGAAGAACAGCAATTTGTCAGTTGGCTTAATCACGACGAGCTACATCAGGATATTTTCGCTCAAGTTGAACAGGTCTGGCTTGATACAGGGCAACTGCCGGATAATTCCGTGCAAACGGCCCAGGTTGTGAAACTAGAACAGCCAACTCAGCACGGTGATAAAAACGAACGCCGAAGTGTTGGATGGAAACCCTGGGCGATAGCAGCTAGTTTGCTGTTGGGGATGCTCGTTATTTTCCCTGAGTTTCAGCTGCGGTATTCCGCAGATTATATGACAAGTGTCGGAGAACAGCGTGAAGTTATCCTTGAGGATAACAGCCGGGTTTTACTGAATACAGACTCGGCCATCCAGGTGCATTATTCTGACAATCTGCGGCGGGTTGTGTTATTGCAGGGAGAGGCATTTTTTGATGTTATGGATGAACCTGACAGGGCATTTATCGTCAACGCCGGTGAACTTTCAGCCAGAGCTTTGGGCACTGCTTTTTCAGTTCGACTTTTTCAAGATGATTCAGCCAGGGTCACTGTAACCGAACATCGAGTACAAGTGAAAACAAGCAACGATACCTCAGGTGAAAAACATTTGGTCGATGAAGGGCAAGCTTTTTATCAAGAAAATGGAGAATCCAAACTTCAATCGGTAGACCCATTGCAAGCAACTGCCTGGCACAAAGGACGCTTAATTATCGATAACCAGCCGTTGGCCGAAGTAATCGAGGAAATTAACCGTTATCATAGTGGGAAAATAGTCCTACGAGGTGATGGCGTAAACGATTTGATTGTGAGCGGTGTATTTCGACTTGATCAGCCATTGGCCACTTTAGAAAAACTCAAAGTCAGCCTGAAACTTGATATTACTCAAATTACTCCTTATTTTGTGATCGTTAGTAAAGCCTAGCCCGAGGAACTTCTTATCTCTAAACACTTGATAGGTTTTTTCTTGTTGATTGGGTTGCTTGTCTCGCCTGCATCAGCACAATTAATACCTGAATACGAATTCGATATTAAGCCGCAAACGCTGGAAAAAGCGATTGTTTCCTTTGCGCTAGCTCGCGACTTAGAAGTGATCTATTTATCCAGTTTAACGGAAGGGGTCACTTCTAAAGGGGTCACTGGACGATACACTCTGGCCGACGCGCTAAAATTGCTTTTTGCTGAAACTGGTCTGCAAGCCAAAATCACAACTGACCGCGCTATCGTCATTATGGCGCGTTCGAAAGAGCGTAATCGCAGACTCAACGCCAAACCTGTTTTACCTTCGTCCAACAAGTTAAGGCCGCGCCCGAAAAAAAATATTGAAGCTGAAAACCGAATGGTTGTCGTGGGCAAACTAATATCTCCTTATCGTCTTAACGCGACAGTGTCGAGTACTAAATCGCAACGAGATTTTCTGGCGACGCCGCAGTCTGTCAGTGGGTTACCTCAAGAACTGATACAAGATTTAAATCCGCGAGATTATAGCGATTTAAGTCTTCAGGTTTCGTCCACGACTTATCTTGAAAAAAACGCAGGGATCACTAACGAACTGCGCCTGCGAGGTTTTTCTTATCCAGCAATAAAAGTCGATGGCTTTTCTGGGCACGCATACTCATTAGCGCCGGATATTGCTTTTATCGACAAACTTGAAGTTGCTAAAGGTCCCAGTTCTACGCTTTATGGCCGGATGGAGCCGGGCGGACTGGTTAATTTATTGCTAAAGCAGCCGGATGGCAGCGAGTCATCGGTTAGTTTTATTCGCTCAAGTGAAGATTATCAACGGAGTGAGCTGGACTGGTCCCATGAACCGGCGGATGAAATTTTTTCACGGCTAATTATTTATCATCAAACGGAAGGGAGTCGTCGCGATTATGATTTGAACGATAGTAATGGTTTGATGTTGACCTTGCAAAAAGAAATGGATGACGGTGCCACTTTAAATCTGCAATTGCGCAGTGAACAACTCAACGCGGCACAGAGTTTTGGGCGGTCTCCCGAACAATTTCAAGACAGGATCCAGTTTGTCGGCCTGGAAGAAAATGGTTTATATGTGAGTAGTGTTGAAAATAATTTGCTCACAGAAGTGGATCTTGAAACCAGGCACTTCCAGCTGCGCGCCCAAGATATTTTGATGGATGACTGGGCACTCAATATACAACTACAACATGAAGAATATCAATCAAAGAACCGCGTTTTGTTTCCATTTCTTGCCGAATTTGAATTCAATTATCAAGGTCAGTTGATTAATGTTAATACGCTCGATGACGACCAGATAAATGATCCGCAATTGTTAATCGCTTTAACCGAAGCACTCAATAATGCGGACCTTACTAGTGATCAATTGGGGTTTGATATCAACCAGCTGGCAAATGACGCCCAGTTTACTAGTTCTGAATTGACTGCTTCTAAAATGACCGAGTTATTTGGATTAGAATTAGAACAACTTTACGGACTTAATTTCAGTTATTCAAAACCCGGCCAGCTGATTTGGCAAACCCATGACAATCGCGGTGCCATCAACGCGGGAATAAATAATCAGCTGGTGATCAATAATTCGGACATCCCGGTTAATGTTGTAGAGAGAAACCTGGCGCTTTTTGCCCAATGGATATTACAAGCGAGCCAATCGAATAGTCTATTTTTGGGAAGTCGCCTCGACTATTTCGACACCGAAAGTAAACATCCATCTCACCCATCTAAAAAAACACTGATAGAGCCATCTCTACGCGTCGGTTTTATACATCAGTTAAATGAGGCCTCAAGTTTATACGCGTCTTATAGTCAAGCGTTTACACCTCAGTTTAACTGGGTTGTTGAAGAGAGCGACATAGCAGAACAGACGGTTGAGTATGTGAGTTTTGCTGAACCAGCTGAATCGAACCAGTGGGAGATTGGGGTTAAACAACTATGGCTGGATAGACAGATACAAGCGAGTTGTGCAGCGTTTGTGATCGACAAAAAACGTATTATTTCAAGTATTGGTCAACAGCGTAACCAGGGATTAGAGTGTGATCTAGTAGGTCAGTTAAGTCCAAACTGGAACTTATTATTCTCTGTCAGCCACGTTGACTCAGAAATATTGCAAAGTGGTGAGGAAGAGTTAATTCATAATCAGCCAAGGATGAGTCCAAAAAAAAGCGGTAGCCTTTGGTTCAATTATCGACAGAGGCTACCATCAAATAACAAAGTGTCCTGGGGGATAGGTTATTCTTATGTCGATGAACGATTTGCCGATAATGAAAATCAATTTAAATTTTCCAGTTATAACTTGCTTAATGTTAGCTTTAGTTTTGAGTATCAGAATCAATGGCATTTCGGACTTTATTTGAAAAACATTTTGGATGAATCTTATCAACAGGGAGTGTTCAATAATTTTCCATTTTGGAGTAATGCCGGTAGACCGAGAACGGTTGAAGCGAGTGTTCGATACCAGTTTTAAAACCTGAGTGCGAGCTTGGCATATTACTCTCTCAGCTTATTAGAATGACTAACTTTGTTAATTTTTCTAATAGACTTCGCACTTATTACACAAAAAAAATCTTCATTTTTACAACTGCAACTCAAACCTTTTTAACAATCATAAGTATATAGAAGTGTTACAACCCAAAAAGCTAAGGCTTTCGCCAGAGAGCTTGCACGAATAAACAATTAACCAAGAAAAAAACCTAAAAAAGGGAAATGTGTAGCATGTTGATGTCAGTTATAAAAGTTTTAGGCAACTTTGCAATACTATTAATGTTGACTGGTCTTCAGGTACCGGCAAGAGCCCAGGATAAAGTCACCGCAATCGTTAACGCAGTGATCATTGATGGTAATGGCAATTCGCCGATCGAAGATGGTTCGATAATTATTCGCGGCGGTAAAATAGAAGCCGTGGGAAGCCAATTAAAGGTACCTTCGGGGGCTGAAATTATTGACGCCGCAGGTCAGGTCGCCATGCCCGGGTTGGCAGATATGCACGTACATCTAACCTGGGGTGGAGAAGGACATGATTTGCTGGGTTATCAGCGTCGCCTCAATGCATTGCTGTACGCCGGCGTTACCACAGTGTTAGATACTGGTGCGGTGTTACCATTCGTCCAACAAATGCATCAGGCTATTGAAGCCGGAAAAATTGTCGGCCCTAACATATATTACGTAGGCCCCTTAATCGACAGCGTTGATCCTCAATGGCCAGCGGTTTCGCTGAGTATGGCATCGGAAACACAGGCTCAAAAAATTACCCGCTATTTGAAAAATAATGGCGTGAGCGCAATAAAAGCTTACGCGAAATTAACGCGCCCTCAAATCGTGGCTTTGGTCAATCATGGTAAAAAACTAGGCCTTCCGGTAATTGTCGATGCCTGGTTTTCTAACGGTGCTGAACATCTTGTCACAACGGGGTTGAGAGCGTTCGCTCATACGCCACGTAGAGTGATCGATGACACACTCAAAATCATGAAACAAAATGAGGTACAAATAATTACTACGCGAGCAGTAGGGGGAATCGTTAAACACGCGCGCCTGAGAGGTTTATCATTTTTACAAAGTGATTTAATCAAAAATACGACGCCGTCATGGCTTCTGGAAAAGGCGAGTAAAGATGCTTCGCGGGCACTCACAGATAAGCAATTCGCTAACGACAACTTTAGTGAGCACTTTCACAAGCTACTCCAGAAAAACGTAAAACTAATTTTTGACGCCGGTATCCCGCTAGTAGCAGGCACGGATAACGATGGACTATTCACCGGTGAAGAACTTCACTTTGAACTTGAACTATTGGTAGATGCAGGTCTCACGCCGCTGGAAGCTATTACAACTGCGACCAAAAACGCGGCAAAATTGATGAAAGAAGACGACAAGTGGGGGACACTTGAACCAGGAAAGCGCGCTGATATTATTCTAGTTGATGGCAGACCGGATAAAAATATATCCGACACCAGAAACATTAAACTGGTAATGGTTCGAGGTAGAGTGATCGAGCGTGAGAAACTCGTTCTAAATGAACAAACAGATTTAAACGTTCGCGATACAAAGTTTGGGTACTAGTCAGTCAATTCACAGTGGCAGATAATCAGAATCAGGTAATCAGAGTCAGATAATAGTGCCGCTTTTTATTGGTGTTAATTAAGAATTTTTATTTTAATTTTAAAGAGGGTTTTATGTTGAAAAGACTAATAATTATCAGTGCAATAATCTTGGGTTGCGTTGCGAGCAACCATTCATTCTCCTCAGAACTTAAGAGTCACGAACTTCGCAAGCAAACGACAAAAGTTGTACATAAAAATGGCGATACAACCATAGTTGAATCAAATGAAACAGGGCACAAGGTTGTAAGAAAGGATTCTAAAGGCGCGATTAAAAGTCAATGGTCAGGAAGAAGCGGGGGAATGACGCACGAACAGGTTGTTAAGAGAGAGCAATTTCCTAATGAGCCAAAACGTTCGAAGAAACTAAAACATCGCAAAGAGAAAAAGGAAGCAAAGGTGCAGCGCGTTAAAGACTGATAAGTTGTTTTACTGTTTTCGAATCTTACTATAGAACTCTTCGGGCATTAGCAAACTTTGGAAGATAGACTACAATTCTTTAAAGAGAAATAGTCATGGGTCAGGGAGAAAAAGATATGAGCGAAGATTCTCAAACTACCACCGATAAAAAAGCAGACTCGAAAAATAGTAAACAGTCTCCTGCCAACTTGTCAAACTTGATCAACCAGGTTATTAATCCCGATAATCTTGCGCTTTTAAAGAAAGGCGATCGCTTTATCATTATGGCGGGCGGCCTGATTGTCCTTGCCGCCCTGGGCGCTGTTACAGCAATGAAGGATTCGCCTTTTGAACAAACACTGTTGACCATCGTCGCTATGGTGCTGGTGATTATCTTAGTTGGTCTGGTTCAATGGCGCGCAGTTACCATGAAAGATGCGGAAGCCGATTTACAATCGCAGGCAACGGCAGCGAGAAGCGTTAATGGTCATTGGTGGCAACTCGTTTATTCTGAAAAACACTCAGGGCTTTCCTATGTGAGTATTTCTATTTCTGATGTAGCGGAAAAACATGCAATGCACGGTATCGCATTTAACGAAAATGGTCACCGCGTTGCCAGATGGTCTAGTGACGCCATTGCAATACGCACAACGACACCGGTTGAGCTATTTTATTTTTGGAGCGGAACAAAACTTGATTCAGGGCAATCAAAAGTGATTTCTGGTCTCGGTCGTTTTCGTTTCGATTCCGTTGGAAGAGAAAGCTTTCCATTCGAAGCTGAAGGCGCTTTTACTAAAGGAACTTCTGCTTTACTAGAGTTTGAGTCTGCGGTGACCGTCGAATTAATTCGGTTCAGGAAAGATGAGGTTGAGCAAATCATTCGCGATCCTGCGAATCTCTCTAAACTTGCCATCGCTGCATTTAATCGCTTTAGAGAACAACGAGACAGAGTTTTGAACCAGCGTTTTATATCAAATGACGGAGAAAAAGGTTAAAACTAGCGTTGAAAAACAAAATTACAAAATCTGTGGGTAGAGCTTCTATGTGAATATTGAAAAACAATGTATTATGCAGACGATGATTTATCCTCATTGCTGAAGATCAGAAGTTCTTGTTTGAGCGCTTTGGGGGCTACTATAAAAACTACAAAGGAAATTTCATGTTTAGATTTGTATTTTGTCTCTCTTTTATCGTCCTGTTATTCGGTTGTGCAAGGGGGATCGGCCATGACCCTGCATCTTTCGTAAAATATAGTGATGATAGTTATTTTGAAGTCTCGGAACCAATGAAATACAGCGAAAGAAGAGGTATTGGGGTGTTATGGGAACAAGGCATTAAACCCGGTATTTACAAACCAACTTATCAAGATAAAAAAGGTTACTATTATATTGGTCCAGATGCGGCGGTTTGTCAGGGAAATCCTGAGTGTCCTGACTTTGGCGAAGGTTTTGGCGGAGACGGTGGAATTTGGGTGTCAAAAAAATCACCTGAAGATGTCAGGTTGTTTGTTGTTCATGAAGTAAAAGATGAAGATGCAGCAAGGAAAAGACAGGTCGGTGCGTTGATTAGTTATTTGATCAGCCAGGATGATGGAAAAATATTTATTTTTGACGCCAATCCAGAATTCAGCAAAACGCTTTTAGAAAAAAAGCGCTGAGCTAGACAAGTCACTTTTGTTGGTTGAGCTTACTACATAAGCAGTCAACTAAAGGAAAAGCTCCATTTAAAAAATATGGAAAAATTTACCCTTTAGTTGGTTGCTTTTAAATCCAGATATTACTCAACAAAAAGGCAATGTGTTTTTCTGAAGACACTAAGGATATTTTCTCTACTGTTGAATAGAGCAATCCTTCTTTAAAAACGATTTAATCAACTCTGTCCTGCTCTTAACGTTTCATCAACCGCTTAAATACAAAAAAACATAAAAAATTTTGTTGGTATGAAACGACTTACATGTGACATTAGCTAGCTTTTCTGAGTAACGAATATCACGAACAAATTCAAATTATTGTTATAACCCTATGTATTTTAAAGGTTTTGTTGTCAGCTCTTCCATGCACTAATCAATATTTTTCTCGAAAAATTTTCGCTTGACCCTTAATTTTTCTCATGGTTACTATTTGAACAACCATTGTATAAAAAATGTAATTTTGGAGGCTAAAATGGATCGAAAAATAAGAAAAAACTGTTTGTTTAAAGCCGCTATAACTTGTCAGCTATTCATCGTTTTTCTTATGACAACAGGGTCGTTTCAAAAAGTAAATGCGGCAAACTGCGCAGTTTTATCACAACCAAACAACTTGAGTGAAGTAGCTAATACTGGAACCGCCGTAAGTCTACAATGGGATGAAGTATATAGCGCTGATCAATACATTGTTCAGTACTATATTAACGGTGGATATCAACAAGTATACGCGAGTGACAATCAGACAACGATCAGCGGATTACCTGCCGGGCAATTTTATTTTAATGTGACAGCGAAAAACGATTGCGGCAACTATAGCACAGCGAGTGAATGGCTCGCGGTTGAAATGTCTGGCGTTGATGAATGCCAGGCACCGAGTGTACCGAGTGGATTAAAAGCAATCAATGTAACCGGAAATAGCTTTACTGCTACCTGGTCTAATGTTGCTAATGCCGATAGCTACCATTTACAACGCTGGAATGACGCGAGCGGCTGGGGGAATGTCGGTTCTTCTCAAACAAATACTTATGAGTTTGAGGAACTCTCCGCTGGTGTGGAATATGTTAGGGTCGCTGCAAACAACGCCTGTGGTATGAGCGATTATAGCGGTTATATTTCTGTAACGATGACTGGTGTTGATGACTGCCCAACAGCTCTTTCAAAAGCATCCAACCTGGCCACGTCCAATGTTTCTTCGACATCGTTTACTATTAATTGGAACAAAGTAGAAAATGCCGATCGATACAGCGTCCAGTTATGGATCAATGGGGCATGGTCGACTGTCGGAACAACTGACGAGTTGTTTTATCAATTAACCGGCTTAGCCGCACAATCCACACAATATGTTCGCATCGTCGCTAAAGTTGACTGTGATCAAACCGTTTACAGTGAAAGCCAATGGATCACTGTTATCCTTTCAGAAAATATGTGTCCGTCAGAATTAACAGAACCAACCCAATTAACAGCTACCAATATTACCGAATCATCTTTTAGAATAAACTGGAGCGCGGTTACTGATGCAGATAGCTATGCTATTCAACTTTGGATTAATGGCGCTTGGTCTACTGTGGGGACAACCGAAAATTTATTTTATGATTTACGAGACCTGGCGCAACTCTCGACCCAATATGTGCGAATTATTGCGGAAGTAGAATGTGACGACAGTGTTAAGGGAACGAGCAACTGGATTACGGTTAAATTAGAAAGTAGTTGTCCGGCTGAACTCAGTAGGCCGACGGGGCTCAACTTAAGCGGTGCGACTGAAAGTTCCTTTCTGGCTGAATGGAATAGTGTGCCAGAGGCAACGGGTTACCAGGTTTATCTCGCAACCAATAATGTTTGGCAAAATATCGGCAACCAATCTAGCACTGCTAAAACGATAAGCGGACTTTCTGCTGGCTCTTATCAGGTGAAAGTTTCGGCCACTTGTGGTGACACAACAAGCCCCGAAAGTGCGGTTGAAAGTATTGTTATTGAAGCACCGACAACTTGTAACCTGCCAGATGTTAATGGTGGAATTGACATTAGCAAATATGGCGATTCATTCGATGATTTTTCTGTGAGCGGAAACTTATATGTACAAGGGAGTGGCTTTAACCCTGCTAATTATGAAATGAAAATAACGTGTCAAGGCGATTACGGTATTGCTGCAAACACCCAGGATCACCACGACGATAATTACGTTCCCTTTACTTATAGCTATTCTCACTTCGGCGCACGTTCAAGTAATGTCGAAACCATTCAGTTCGAAATTCGCAGCGGTAATTCTCTGTCGCGTAAAACCCTTTCCTGGAACCTTAATATCAGTACTCAACAAAATCCGGTACAACCGAGTTGTAATGACATCAATACTGATAACGACGTCGATGGCATTCCTGATTGTGCGGAGGAGTATGGAAAAACATTTTTTGGGATGCCTGTTTATCAATGGGGAGCGAGAAAAGGCAACACTGATATTTTTATTGAGGTCGATTATATGAGCAAGCAAAGCTCCGGTGATCATGGGACGCAACCGAGGCGTGAAGTTTTCGATAAAGTGAAAAGTGTGTTTGCAGAGCGGGGTTACCATTTGCATTTTGATGTCGGTAATTTATTTGGCCAAGGCGTTGAAAATTACAATCTTGGGGGCGGGCAGGCCGTCCAATATTCTCCCTGGATAGGCTTGTCAGACTGGAGAAATGAATACAACGGAAATCACGCTGTTCCCGGAATGAAAAACAATGACTCGTATCCTGGCGTGTTTAGTTACATGCCGGTGTATTTTGAAAATAAACCGGAACGCTCACGTTTATTTTACTACGCGTTATTTGCCGGATCACAAGCGGCTGGTGGTGAAGGTTCCTCGGGACAAGCGCCTGACTACTTCGATTACTATTTTTACGTTTCGCTGGGCTCTCCCGCTGCTGCGCCGAGAAGTCGATGGTATTTAAATGATAGTTCACAGACCGAACTAAATCGCATGATAAACAGTCAAGCTTCGGTATTTATGCACGAATTAGGTCACGTTTTAGGGTTAAGTCACGGCGGTTGGCCCGACGCTTATCCTAACAGCGAACCTAATTTTAAACCAAATTACACCAGTATCATGAACTACGCTTACGCGCTAAGTGGTGTGCCGTACAATGGTGATGGTTTGACCGAAAAAGAAATGATTTCCGATCGCCATTATGTCGGTGTACGGCGGGATAAAAATGCTGGCTGTATGCAGCAGCTTGAAGCGAAATATGGATCAGGGGTAAGTCGTCGAAATATTCCCGGTGGATTAGAAACTGATTGGCGAACTTATCATCTTGATTACTCTAATGGCAAGCATGCAAGCTTCTCAGAAAGCGGATTTAACGAAGCTTATGTTTTAGGTGGTCAAGATTTAAATTGTGACGGTATTATCAGTAACTCTCAAACTTCGTTTAATATTAACTACGATTATCGAGCACCTGACTTTGTAACACCAAGGTTTGACACTCTGCGGGACTACAACGATTGGGATAACATTTATCTTTACTATCGCCATTTGAATTACTCGCAGGACGGTCACTTCTTAGCAACTCCAAATCTAGCGGCAAAATATGCAATCGAGCCCGCCGACGTCGTTCCAGGTGCGATTGGGTCAGGTAAATCCGTTAATACCACGTCACGAGTTAATCAGGAGTCGCTAATTGAATCGAGAAGCTTCTCTAAAACGTCTCGCCCAATTGGTGTTCCAGAGCAACCTACAGCACCACTCGATGAAAAAAATAATTAAATCCTATAAGAAAATAAAGGGTCGCAATTGCGGCCCTTTATGACAGATTTTCATTTTATTAGGCCAATAAGACTGAGACTTTGTTACTCCGTAGAGAACCTGCTTATTTCTAAAGTTTTTGCTGTCTTCCAATTTTCCCATCTGAATTCTTTACGTCGCTACCGACAAGATAATCGTAAAAAAGCCGACGTATGTTTTCTTATTCTTGCAATGCAAAAAAATAACTTTTTTCTTTCAAAAAAGCGTTGGCTATGAGTTGCTGATTTTATGCTGTTAATACCTGGTTTCATGTAACAAAAATTTCATGTTTTCAGAAGTGTTTGTTTAAGTTGTTGATGTTAAAGGGAATAGGTGTTTGCCGGTATTTATTCAGAAATATTTGCGCGCTAAAAAATATATTTGGAAGGTTATTGTGTACGATGTAAATTACTCAAGGGGTTCTCGGTAAGTTCATTTTCAGACCGTTAACATAGCTGGAATTTTTGCTAGTGCTAAGAACCAAAAGCGCTTACCAAAAATATCTAAGAGAAAAAATAGAGCTCGTTTTGAATAGCTGCATTAATTGTTTTCTCAGAATCTAAAAGGCGCAAAAATTTCTCTATTCGTAAAACTGATAGGAGGGGTAGTTGAATGAAAACTCACTTAATAAGAAACAAGGCAACGAAACAATTTCGGTGCAAATTAATGATTTTGATATTGGTGCTTTTGACTGGCGTTTTATCCGGCTCGAGTTTTGCCACTGTGAAAAAATCTCCGCCAACGACAGCGTTAAAAAATAATCTTAGTAAACCTGGATCACATATACATAAAGCTATCAGCTCACATCTTAATGACGCGGTCTCACTATATGCAAGCGAAAACATTCTAAGGTATCACTACAATTGCGGAAGTAAAATTTCGATACGCTCTGAATCATATATTAGCGCTGTTAACTTGCAGGCCGTTTGCGATGAATTGGTTTCTGAAGAAGCCCGCTTTCACAACTTGATGAAAACTGACCAACAACCACTAACCGGTGACACTAATGCAACGGTTGAAATTGTCGCATTTAAGGACTATGCATCCTATCAATATAATGGCGCGCTAATGTTCGGCATTGATACAAATAATGGCGGTATGTATTTAGAAGGTGATCCCACTGTACCGGGTAACCAGGCTCGATACATTACCTATATTACCGATGACGGCAGCAATTGGTGGATCATGAATTTGTCACATGAATTCAATCATTACCTGGATGGTAGATTTAATATGGAGGGAAATTTTTCTACCTACATGTCGAGTTCTAATAACGTTGTATTTTGGTTGGAGGGATCGGCTGAGTATATTGCCTGGGTTGATTGGCCTTACGACTACATTCGAGAACTCGCTGGAACCGCCGCAATGAGTTTATCCGATGTAGTCAATACAACTTACGATCACGATGTTGGACGAGTATATCAGTGGGGATATCTGGGTGTTGCATTTCTTTTTGAACGTCACCCTGAAGCACTCGATTCAATACTGAGCTATTTTAGAGCCGGAGATTACTCGGCTTACAATAATTTTATCCAAAATTTTGCGTATCAAAATAATAGTGAATGGTATCAGTGGTTGAACTGTACTGCGACCTATCACGATAGCGTTAATAAAGAGTGTTGGGACCATACGCCCGGAGACGGAGGAGGAGATGTCGACGCATCATGTAGCACCTTAGGTCCATACTCAGGGCGAACGTCCACGTTAACGTCAATAAGTATTGAAAACTTGAGTGATAAAAATTTTCAGATTCGATGGTTACAAACTGACGGCACACTTTACTCAAATGTTTATGACAGCAATTTTCAGCCAGGAGAAACCTGGACCCATAGTTCTTATATTGGAGATAAATGGGTGATCACTGATCTTCAAGGCAGTTGCATGAAATTAATCACAACCGAGAAAGATGGCGTTTATACTATCGGTGACGGAAATAGCGGCGGCGATAAGGACACTGAATTAACCAAGGGAAATGAGGTTATCTTTAATGCCGCGACCGGTAGTGAAAGAGCTTTCTTTATCAAAGCACCGGCGGATGCAACAGAAATAAGTTTTACTATTGCGGCTAACAACGGGGATGCAGATCTCTATGTCAAGAAAGGTTCAAAGCCGACTAAGTCAAGTTATGGTTGTAAATCAGACTCGCCGGATAGCAATGAAACTTGTACCATCGGTAATGGCGAAGGTACTTATTATGCGTTAGTGTCAGCTTATTCGGCATTTAACAATTTAACTATCACAGCAGATTTTCAAATCGACAATAACGATGATTTGAAGCCCGATGCTTCGTGTGCACTTGAAGGACAATCCTATACTCGAAATGGGTCACAAACTCAATTCACGATAAACAACAATAGCAGTAGCAACTTAAAAATCCAGTGGTTACAAGCAGACGGTTCTCGTTACCACAAAATTTACAATGGCAATTTCGCGCCTGGAGAAAGCTGGAACAAAACGAGCTATACCGGTGATAGATGGGTTGTGATGGACCAAAGTGGACAATGCATGAGGGTTTACACTGTAACATCTAATGCCAGTTTTAATATTATTAACGATGGAAATGTGATGCAAGGTTGTGAGGGAGGGATCCAAAGCTACCCCAGCAGTTGGCCTAACAGTTGGTACTACACTCGATTGTGCTCATCAGGCACAGGCGTGCCGATTATTTCGTCTAACAAGGCTTCAAATGCATCGTTAGAACGTACCGCTTATTTGTTGGATGGCGTTATGCAAACTGTGGATAGTCGAGTGGTGCCGAAGATGATAACAAATGGTTTTCGACACGCGGTGATGGGGCGTTATCCATATGAGCTGACAACGCAATTGCCTGAGTATAGTCATCTGGACTCTTCCTACTGGGATGAACGAGCCAGAGGCCTTGGCGGCATGCCGTCGGTACCGCTGGGCTCTAGCGCAGAAGAAAATGCAATGTGTTATTCCGACGATCGCTATTTAGGTGAGGATATTACCATTCACGAATTTGCACACTCTTTGCATTTATTAGGATTGGATTATGTTTTCCCCGGGTTTAGTTCTCAATTGCAATCTGCTTACGCCAACGCCAGACGCTATAATTTGTGGGGGGCTGGTCATTACGCGATGACCGATTATAAAGAATACTGGGCGGAAGGTGTGCAAAGTTTCTTTAACTCAAATATGGGCGGAGGACCAAATACTCGTTCTGCACTACAGTCGCGAGATCCAACGCTTTATGGCATCGTATATAATATTTTCGGCGATAGTCCGTTTTATCGCACTTGCCCTTGATTTATCAAGTCGGGATTTATAAAAAGACTTGCCTGGTCGAATATCAGCCCTGTCAGAAATGACAGGGCTGTTTAACTTTGAATCGTTAAATGGGTCATATACGGATCGTGTATCAACTAGTGAGGGGATTTTTTCGTTCGTGATAAATCTTAAAAGTTTTGGTTAAATTATTTTGCTTATTCTGCGTATAACTTTAGGAAGACGGCAGCGATCATTATTCCATATCAAGATTTTTAAAGTATGTCTGTGCTATTCTATTTTTGTTGATCGAAATTGTTGCGAAAATCCTTTGCTAACTTGAAGCGACTTGCTTAACTCTCGCATGATGGCTTCCATTTGTTCTCCATCTGCATTTTTTACGTGCCTTAAATAGTTAATGTTAATCACTGTACTACGATGTATTTGCCAGAAAACATCAGGATCTAAATTTTCCAAAAGTTTTTTCAGGGGAATGCGAATTAAACCCTCCCGCTTGCCGGTTACAATTTTAACATAACGTCCACTGGCTTGAATTGATATTACTTCCGATGTTGGGACCACCCATAGCTTAGTTCCAATCTGTATTTTTAGATGTTTTAAATAGATTTTACCAGAAGAGGTAAACTGGGCGAGTAAGGATTGAAGGTCTGCAGGAATTTCTGAAAGACGGGATTGAATCCTTTTAATACACTCGATTAGACGAGCATCAGTAACAGGTTTGAGCAAATAATCTATCGCGCCTTTTTCAAATGCTTCAATGGCATATTGGTCGAACGCTGTAACAAAAACGATATGGCAATGATGCGTTGCTTGTTGGACGACTTGAATTCCAGTTAGCCCGCCCATCCGAATATCCAGAAAAGCCACGTCGGGCTTCAATCTATTGAGACTGTCTAAGGCATCGATACCATTTTCTGCTTGTGCGACAATTTTTGAATCGCTCCAATAGTTGGATAACTTTCTCGCCAAACTATTTCTTAAAATAGATTCGTCTTCTGCAATGAGTATTTTAACCATATACAGGGACTTCCAGGTTTACCTGCGTTTCATCATTTAAGGTTTTTCCAAACGATAATGACGTCGAAGATTCATAAGCAACTTCTAATCGTTCAACTAAATTACTCAAGCCAGTGCCAAACTTTGGTGTTTTAAGCAGGCCCGCGCTATCGATAATCGAAACGTTTAACAATCCTTTCCGCTCAGAGGTTGCGTTAATCGTAATGTTTCCCTCTCCGGACTTTTTTTCTATTCCGTGAATAATGGCATTTTCAACGAGTGTTAATAAAGACATAGGTAGTATGGGTAAGCTTTTTAATTCATCTGAGACACTAATGTTGTAAGTTAATCGATGAGAGAAACGAATTTGTTGAATGTTAAGGTAGTGTTTAACCATTTTTAACTCATCTCCCAATTGAATAAATTTTCGTCTAAACTGGGGGATTGATGTTCTGAGGTAATCTGAAAGCTGTTCTAATAATTTCTTAGCATCATCGGGATTTGATTCAATTAAACTATGTAGATTGGCCAGGGTATTAAAGAAAAAATGTGGCTCAATTTGCGCCTGCAATAAATGCAATTCCATTTCTGCCTTTTCTCGACTTAATGATTCTTCTGCGATTTGTTGTTTCAATAACTGAAATCGAGGCTGAGACTCTCTACTTTTTATATACAACATTACAATGAGCGCCCAAGCGGAAATCAACAAGGTTGCAAACAAATAGATAGCGGCTTGTAGGGTAGGGTGGAGATTGCTTTCGTCCCAGGTAAAAAATAGTAACGTGAATGGATAGCTAATAACGAAAGCCAAAACGCCTATGGCAACAATCCTTGTTATTGACATCTTTATGTCAGGACCTTTGGAAAGCCCCAGATAAGCAAAAACCATGGAAAAACCATAGAGGTTGAGCATTTTAAAGTAACCATAAAGTTCTCTCCAGAAAGTATCCCAGTTTGGTTCAAGAACACTTAATTGATAGAGTGCTTTTAAAAATGCACAAGTGGAATTCATCAGAAAAACAGCGACTATCAATTTCAAAGATAAAACGGCAAAGATACTCTTTAGTCGCTTAATTATTTTTATTGTAAGATCTTTGTCTAATATTTTCATCTGGCTATAGTAATTGAAAAATAAGGCTTTGTGAATAAGAACAACAAAATGACGAAACAGTGTTTAAAATTGGTGCGCTGTTTACGTACTAGCTTGCTAATTGAGATAACAAACCATAAACAGTACTTAACTCTATCGAACTTAAAGTTGAGTTACTTGTAATCTTCTTTCGTCGGTTCTTTCTATTAATACAGATGTAATTGCAATAAATCATCGCTTTTGGTCATGAAGCAGTTGATTCAGGTAACAGGCGCTAAATATCGGCGCTTGAGTTGATTTACATGTTTTTCTAGCAATAGTTCGAAAACCCGGAATTGGTAATGGTAAAGCGAGTTTTGAGCAATTTTAATGACCTTAAAGTGCCAGTTTAAGTCCTTCGTACTTTAGCCCTTGTCGGATAATTGCTCTAATTGATCGAACACCAACTTAAATTCAGGAATAAAAAATTGAAACTCAGTACATTAGTATTTTTGCTATTGATTTATTGCCCCGGAACAAACGCTATTGGTTTTGCTGAAGGAACATTGAGAATGGATTATTTGCATACAGGGGGAAATAGAACATCTGATTCAATAAAATTTGTTGAGTTGATAGATGAAGCACAAAAATGGAGTGGATTGCTTGAGTCATCAGACAAATTGTTAAGAGGGGATTATCAATTTACGATTACAGATCAATCAACCAGACAAGTGTTATTCACTAATTCTTTTTCATCAGTCTATAGTGACTGGGCCATGAGTGTGGAATATAAAGAAAAACAACGAACTTTCGAAGAGTCGATTCGCTTTCCAAAGCCCAGTGATGATTTTACGGTTACCTTGTTTAAGCGCGATCTATCTGTTAAAGGGCAACCGTTTGTTAAATTTTGGGAAAAAAGCTTCGTTTTAAAAAAAGAAAAAATTCGAGCATTAAGGAAACTAAACATAAAAAGCGAAATGATTATAGAATCAGGCAGCCCTGAAAAAAAAGTTGATGTCGTCATTATCGCTGAAGGATTCACTAAAGCAGATGAAACAAATTTTTTTGAACAGGCTAAACAGGTCACTCGAAAATTATTTTCCTACTCGCCTTACAAGGAATATCAATCTCACTTTAATGTCAGGGCAATTTTTCCAGTATCAG
This sequence comes from Aliikangiella coralliicola, assembly GCF_007004725.1. Lineage (GTDB taxonomy): Bacteria > Pseudomonadota > Gammaproteobacteria > Enterobacterales > Kangiellaceae > Aliikangiella > Aliikangiella coralliicola. Next base: position 203,422 of record NZ_ML660167.1, read on the forward strand.
AGCAGAGAGGTGTTGCCATTCCATCAAAAGAATACTATCCCAGTACCGCACTTTCAGTCTATTCCGAAGCGCTTGGGATGACGAGATATGCATTGACCTTGCAGAACAATCAACTAAGGGATATCGCAGCAAATGTGCCATACGATACTATTATTATTTTGACCAATTCAAATAAGTATAGCGCGGCTGGTATTTATGGGGCCTATACAATTGTTCCCGCTTTTGAACAAAGATCCGGGTTTTTAATGGCGCACGAGTTTGGCCATCATTTTGCCGGGCTGGCTGATGAATATTTTCATTCGACTCCTGGATACGAGAAATCGAAAGCGATTATAGAACCTTACCAGCCGAATATTACTATCGGAAAAACCAGGAAAACGATAAAGTGGCGGGATTTAATCGGCGATAAGACACCGATCCCAACGCCATGGCAGGAACAGGATGATTCGAACCTTCAAAATTATTCTTCAACTGTGGGTGCTTTCGAGGGAGCATTTTATAGTAAGTATAATTATTTCCGACCTAGCGAATCATGCCTCATGAGATTGAACGGAAAAAATATCGAATTTTGTACTGTGTGTAAGGAAGCTATTATTCAAATGATTAAGGCATACTCAAAGTAAATCAGGCTCGCGGGAGGAAACTGTTGACTCCATACAAATAAACCTCCCTTAGTCAAACAGTGACCATTATTGAATGTATCATTGTTGAAGAAGCTCTTCTTGATAAGAGTTAGTTTCTGTTATACAGAAAAAAAGAGCAACCGAAGTTGCTCTAAAAGGAGGAATGAACTATAGCTCTACAGTGGCTCTTAAGTAGTAATACCGACCTAGAGAATTGTATGTTCTCGCGTCATATCCATTGCGAAAACTCCCCAGAACTTTTGGTGGATCCTGGTCTAATACGTTTTCGATTCCAAAAGAAATTACAGCGCTTTCAAAGGCATTGTAGACGAACTGTAAATCGTGTTGTGTGTAGCTATCAATTTTCCGATTATGATCGGCAGGCCACCAACCACCATCGCCACTTCTGCCTTCGACTGAGTCACGAAATTTAATTTCGTGAAATATAGTGAAGTCTGAAAATGACCATTGAGTGCCGAAATTAACTCGCCACTCGTTTAATGAACCAAATCCTTCTAACCAACTACCGACAGTGTCCGGACAAAAAGCACCTTGCACCCAGTTTCCGTCAATGGTGCATCCATTTTGTAGTTCGCCATTGATTAAGGAAGTACCCATCGAGGTGTATCGCAGTATTTTGGTTGCTTGCAAGCGAAAGTCGAAAGATCCATATTCGGTATCTGCAAGCTTGTAATTAAATTCGAAATCAACACCTTCGATTTCTCGCTTGTTCAAGTTTTCGTAATTTCGCGTCACTTCGATGACAGTGCCATTACTCATTCGAACCACTCGGTCGCTATAAAGTTGGCCATATTGATCCCGGTTATCCGCAATACCATAAGCAAGGTCGAGTGTTGTCGCTAAGCCAAGTGTCGAGATTTCATCTTCTTTTTCAATTGAGTACCAATCTATTGCTGCAGAAAATCCCTCAAGATATTCTGGTGTGTAAACGATGCCGAATGTATTACTGGTGCTCTGCTCAGGTTTAAGGTTTAGATTTCCAGTTGTGTTGGAAAATGCGCCTATCGGATTTGCGATTGAACCAAATTCCGCGATGACGCCGGCACAACCAGGGTATTCCACCAAGTCAACAGTACCTGCACATGGGTCAGTTAAACTGCCATATCCACCATTTGACCCGGACAACAATTCGTGAAAGTTTGGTGCACGAAAACCTTCAGCTAAAGTGAGACGAACCAAAACATCCTCAACAGGGCGGTACTTAATGCCAATCTTTGGATTAGTTGTTGAGCCAAAATCACTATAATCCGAATAACGAATCGCAGCTTCCAGATCCAATCGATAGGCGCCAGGGTTATCGGCAAGTAGTGGGATTAATATTTCACCATAGGCTTCGCTCACTTTTCTTTTGTAAAGGTCGGTATCACTGGCAATGCCCTGGAATATTCGATCATCTTCTTCGTCGATAGCTGCCACATCAATGGTTGCCGATGATTCGGAAGATTGGAGACCAAACGCAACCCCAACATCACCGGCTGGCATTTCGAAAAGTGAGCCAGACATGTTGAACGAGGCTACCTGAAGATCGGTAATCGTAGTGCTATCGGCGGGTCTTTGAATATAATCTAACATTGCCTGACTCATAGTGCCGTCGTTATAGATACCGCCAAAATCAATTGAGACACAGCCGTCATTTCTTGCCAGACAGGCATCAGTCGGGCCTGCTGCAGCTTGCAGTCGTGACATTGATACGCCGTCGATATCATTATCACTCCTGACATCTTGTTTCGAAATAGATAAGTCCCAATCGAAAGATCCAGCGCTTCCTTGTAAACCGCCAATCATTCGACGGGTGACAGAAGTAACATTATTAACTTCGCGAGCACCAAGTTCGACAAACGCGTGGGCTATAAAGGCATCTTCTCCAAATGGGTTGTGGATATTATCAGCAGACCAGATTAGCTCGTCGCCAAAATCCCCGGTCACGCCGTAGGGTTGAGAACGCGATAAACTTTTTCTGTGAGTGTAGCCTGCTTCGAAAAACGCAGTGATATCATCACTAACATCGTAAGTTCCAGATGCCCACAAATTGTCGGAACCCAAGTCAGCAGCTCCCATGTCGTAATCCCAATAACTAAAGTTATCATTACAAGGACCGTTGCAATTATTATTCGGCCCCCAAGGGTGTAAGTAGTTTCTGAGATCGCCGCGAGCTGTTGCGTGGTTATTGCTTTCATCAAGTACCCAATAGGCATCGTAATCCCACTGTTGGAAGTTTCCGTCGATTCCCCTGAAAACAAAAACTGTAGAGCGCGTAGAAAAAGGATCAGATAAATTATTCCCGCCCATCGGTCGCAGATCTGTATGTCTTTGCACATCACGAGAATTCATGATGTAACCGTCAAAATTGCTGCGGTTATAGTTAAATAATAGATTACCTTTATCGCCATTTACGCCATAAGTCACGCTAAAGGAATTTCGATTTGCGTCGCTTTGTCCTGATTGTCCGACTTCAGCAGATAACATTAATCCTTCATAATCTTGTTTTGTAATAATGTTAACAACACCTGCGACTGCATCGGTGCCATAGACGGCAGATGCACCATCTTTCAAAATTTCAATACGGTCGACAATATCAAGAGGGATGGCGTTAAGATCAACTACGCCATCGGTACCAGATGGAATGAATCTTCGTCCGTTAAGTAAGACCAGTGTGTTGACAGCGCCCAGTCCACGTAAAGTAATCGTTGCTCTTCCTGAAGAAAATTGTTGTTGATTTGACTCAACGGGACCGGCAACAGAAGTATTTTCTCTTAGTAGCTCGCCGACGTTTGTGGCTCCCGACAGATTGATGTCTTCTCGTTCGTAGATAGTGACCGGTGCACTGCCTTCCAGATCTTGTCGGGCAATTCGAGAGCCGGTGACAACAATTGTCTGCGCTTCATCTTTGTCCACTATCTCGCTTTCGGCTGCCGATAGGGATGATATATTGGATACATTAAGAACCGAAATTACCGCTAGTGATAATAAATTTCTTTTTGTATTTTTTATATCGGTGATACTCGGTTGAGATAGTGTTATTTCATTTAGAACACGATTTTTTTTCACTTTTATTGCCCCTTCAACTAAAGCTGTTAGAATTTAAAAATACGTTTTTGTAATAAGTTATGAGTTATCGGAACAGATAGAAAAGTCCTAGCAGGACCGTTCTTCCAGAATGTCTAAAGAAGACCTGAGTACTCGAAAACATAGTTTTCCACTCTTAGAATTATTTGATTACATCTACTAAAGAAAAACGAACAAACCACTTAATCTACGCGAGGCATTTTTGCGCTTGAGCGATTTGCATAAGGAGAGTTATATAACAGAAATAATATATAGTATACGATATATTAACCGGTGTGCATGAAGCCGTCTTGTGAAGACATTAGCCATTTTTTTTGAGGCATGAAAAAGTTAACAATTACCCATGCCAATAATCAAAAGAGTCGCAAATATTTAGCGTTTGATTATGCGCAAATAGGTTGCGACTTTTATTGACGTGTTAAAGATTTTCTTTGGCAATTGGTAAGGTTTACGTAAATAACGTGACTTATCAATTATTTTTTATTAAGCGAAATTAGTTTATCCAAAATAGATTCTCCGTCGACCCGAATACCATTATGTTCATATTCAGAAGTGAGCCAGTATTTTAAATTTGGAATTCTATTGGCTGTTTTTAAACTCAACGTCTTATCAACGAACATATCTTCGGTATAAATTGCGGCAGCAATCGGTACCTCATTGTTACTAAGTCTTTCTATGTTATATAGTTTCGGCCAATCAGCCTTTAGGGCTAAGCGATTCGCTACCTCTTTGAATGGAATGAGTTGTTTAAACTGTTCAAACATCCATGGGTAAATCATTTCACCTGTAAACATTAAAGCCTTTCCAGGCTGGTAATTAAACTCGGGAAACTTTTGCCTGACTTTTTCCGCTGACCACTGCGTTGCAAATTCTTGACTATAAATGGGTTCGTGAAGAATTGAGAAAATTGGATTAGAATTATAGTCGATGAGTTGCGAGAATTTCTCAAGAAAGTAGGGGTTAATCTTTTTGCCGAATGGCGTTTTAATAATCGCTTGTTCGATCAGGTAGTAGACATCTGCTGCGCCATGCTGTAAGCCCAGGTTAATGCCAATTAATTGCAACATTTCTACCGTCAATCTTTCTCCGGAAGGCAAGAAAACCTCATTACTATTAACATAGTCTGCTAGTTCTGTAAGTAAGTCCTGCGCATCTTCGAAACGTGAAAAAAATGCTTTATTTTTTTCAATGACACGTTGATAAGTTGCGTGGTAAACGTCATCTGCATGACCATCCAACAAAGGGATGCCACCGGTTATATAAGCCGCAGACAAAGAGTCTGGAAAATCACCCAGGTATTGTAAGACGCAAAAACCACCGAAGCTTTGTCCTAATATACTCCATTTGTTATTTGCGCAAATTAATTGGCGAATTTCTTCCGCATCTCTGACAATCGCGTCTGCTCGAAAACAGGACAGGTAATTAACCTTTTCATCATCAGTCAAATGACTTAAAGAGTCAGCGTTAATTGGTGAGGATAATCCTGTTCCTCTTGGGTCAATTAACAGAACTCGGTACTCTTTTAATGCTCTTTTTATCCATCCCTCATTATCGTTTGGTCGAGGCGCTGAAAAACCTGGCCCACCTTGAAAAAAAACCAAATAAGGAAGCTGTTCAAACTCGGCTTCACTTGCAACTAGCTCTCTGGCAAAGATGGTTAATCTTTGAAAGTCATCAGAGCGATAGTCAACTGGTAGGTTAAAAAAATGTTTTTTCGTTTTTACACCGGGGATTGTTTCTTTGAATGTCATCGCGTTTCTTTGCCAAATGAAAGATTATTAATTTAGTTGTTTTCGCCGAGTTAAAGCCTTGGAGAATGAGGATAAAAAGCTCAAGAATCGGACTCTGGAATTAAACAATAATTACTATAAGATTGTCCAGTGACAGAACTGCAGTTCAGCATAAAATTTCGTGTTTTGGAAAAAACATGGCGCGAGGTTCACGTCGTTTGCTTAATATGCAAGCAAGATACGACAACGGATATTTAAGAGAAGAAATTATCCAGGGAAAATTGTTAGCTGCTTTGAGTAGATCTAAAGAGTAAAAAAGAAGCGAACTGCCTGCTCTATATCCTTGTCCTATTTGAACAAATAAAGATAGTGAGCAGGCATTGATTGACTTACCAGATTGAAAAATTAATAAACGGTTACCCAGTTTGAGTATTGACTATTCCCACAACTATTTGACGCTCTAACGCGAACATACTGAGTGCCTGATAAACCCAAAGAGTAAGACGGTGACGATGAGCTACCATGATAAGTCCACACGCCGGTCCAATACTCGACATCATAACGAGTGGCTCCCGGCACAGCATTCCAACTAATAGCGCGACTGCTACCGTTTAAACCTGTTGGAACTGCCGGCGCAGAGGTGCATCCGTCAGAAGGCAATTCCATTTCAGACCAATAACTATAGTAGCTACTACCGCAGCTATTGCTTGCATTGACACGAACATATTGCGTGCTACCGGCAGGCAAACCTTTAAACGTATATTCACTGTCTGATGTAGTATCGACGGTTTGCCATTCACTATCATTCACCCAAAGTTGTACCGCATAACTTGTTGCCTGGCTCACCGAATTCCAATCGGCGGTAAATGATGTTGATGAGTTAGCGGTGTTAACTGGTTTGTTGGGTGTGGCCGGGGCTGAGGTACAACTCCCGCCGTCGTTTGCTGCTTTATAAGTGTAATACAACTGCGACCATTGTCCGTTTTCATAATAGTGGAAGGTAATATGAACTGTTGAACCGTCAGTCGGTAAACCTGTTACAGTATGAGATGTGCCATTAATTACGCTGGAATTTCTGTAGTAGTCTCTTGCGCCGCGAGACGAACCTGCATAAAACCAAAAGCCAGTTGCGTTGCCAGGATTCCACCTGAAAAGTTGCGATGATCCTGAGAGTGTTTCGCCTTCCGTCGGACTAGTAATACCAAGTTTTCCATTATTGTTTTCATCAAAGGCTGTATAAGTGTAATAGGATTGAGACCAGCGGTCCTTGATTAGATAATGAAGTGTCACATGAACGATTGATCCATCTGTTGGCAAGCCGGTCGCAGTTTCAGAAGTATCTGTTGTTGGTTTTGAGATCCCGTAATAATCTTCCGCTCCCTGTGATGAGCCTGCGGCTAATCTGAACTCTGTTGCATCTCCACTGTTCCAGGAAAATAGTTGGGATGAGCCACTCAAGGTCGAGCCATTAGCAATATTATTAATTATTGGAATATCGTTGCCTGTTCCTGCGCCGGAAATCGTGCCTTCTATTGCGTAATAACCGAGAGAGGAATATTTTGAAAAACCTCGACTCGGTGTACCTTCAGCGCCACCGGTAATTTCAAGTGTATAATTTCCCGCTGACAAAGTAAGGTCAAAGGAAGCTGAACGGTTAACACTTTTATTGGATTGCGCAACAATATTTCCAGATGCATCTTTTATCCTTGCGTGAACGTCGAGCATTCCTCCACCAATATGCTCGGCTCTATCGATAGTTAAATTGACATGTCCACCTGAGGAACCTATTGAGAACGCAAAGCTATCTGAGTCGGTATTATACTCAATTTGTCCAATGTTATTTGCGGCACTTACGTTGCCACCAGAATCGATGATCAAGGCTTTGGTGTTAGAAATGTCATCTGGTTTAAAAGGAATAAAACGGTTGATTTTAACGAAGTCATCTTCACGATTTGACGCGCCCGAATATTCGCCTTTACTCCACTGATAGAGCGCATTATTCCAACTAGTTCCCATCCAGATATTTCCCATTACCGGCACCCATTCAAACTCGGGAATACCGTTATAATATTCTCCTCCAGGATAGCCTCCATCATGGGCGAGGTGAAGTAAATGTCCAATTTCGTGGGCAGCAATTCGTCCTTGACCATAAGCATCGCTTTCACGGTAAAGAGTACAGAAAGTAGAGGTGCCAAACGCGAAGTGACATGAGGAACGACCAGACTCACGATACATAGTTGCGCCACCGCGTCGGCTTGGTGCGGCGTTATCATAAACCCTTTGATTGGTTGTGACGTTTACGTCAAACATGGAAAAACTTGCTGCAACAATTTGCCAGGTTGTCCAAATGAATTCCTTTGAAACATCATAGGGAATACCATTGCTCATGACTCGACGTGTATCTAAAAGAATAACGTAACTCGACCCAGGCTTACTTTCTAACTGGCCAACGTGTGTTCCAGGATAAGGTCCAATATGAGGGATATCTGACAACGAGTATTGAAATGCATGCTTTGTTGTGGCGATAAGTCTATCGTGTTTATGGTGTTCGAAGTCACAAACCGGATGAACGTCTGTAATCGCAATTTCGTCAACCACCAGATTTTTGCCAACTGTTGTATATTCGTAGGCGAGGTTTCGGTCCCTTAAGATTATCCAACCATAAACATTGTTCTCGTTGCCCTGTAAGATAAACTCTGAATTAGGAATACCGGTTGCGTGCCCATTCATAGAGAGCGTACCATTGGTTTCTAAGAAGAAGTTTTCTGCAACGACTTCGATTCCTCCACCTTCATTATCAACCAAAGTAAAATTTGTTAGTCCAAGATTTGACTGTGAGTTAGTGATGTTATCATTTAAACTCAAATTTTTTGCCGCAATTTCATTGATACCTAACTGCTCAAGAAAAGAAGCTGGTGTACCCAGGGATAATTGCGTTGGTGTCGAAATAAGAGTGTTTTGTTCACCTTTGTTCCAGTTCTCCAAGCTCGGATCACTAGTTGCCTGTAGTATTGGGCTGAAAAACAAACAAGCGAATAAAACCTTTAATCGGATTTTTTGGAAAAACCTTAAAAGAAATTGATGAGTTGTATTTGTTTTCATATTTATCCATCCAAAAGTGCAGTAACTACTAGCTAATCACGGGCTGTGAGCACGACGGAAAAATTTAAACTTCAACAATGCAAATATACTAATATTAACGGAAATAGTTTTTTAGATCGCATATTATTAAATTTATGACTGACTGAATCTATTTTAGTGGTACGACCGAAACCTCGGCTTCTACAAAAGCCTTCGGAAAATACTGAAATAGTTTGCGGCTCTACTTTTATGATTATCGCCATTGTTATTGTTACTACCAATATTTGTCGTTATGGCGAAAGTTTCAATTTCAGATTTAATTTAAAATGAAAAAGAACTCACGATTGTCGTTAATGCCAACAATCCGTACGCCAGTGTATATTTTTAGCTGGTTGATTCTCTACCAGCAACTTCTGAGATTATCAATAAGCGAAACAGCTTTCTATGGCAAGTGTTTCGAATGGCGGTAATTGGTGTGTGAGTCAGTTATTATTGTCTTTAAATGACTAAGAGTGATAAGAGGTCAACAGAAATATCAATCTAACTCTGTTAACATAACGCGTTAGTATGCGATTAAAAACCTGCGGACAAGTAAAATTATGAAGATTAAAATGGTTTTGCTTCTTGTACTGTTTTCGTTATCTATTCAGGCAGCCGATGAAGACAGGTTGTTGGTTCTGACTGAAGAATGGAAACCATTCAGTTTTGAGGAAAACGGAAAAATATCAGGTGTTAGTACAGCCATGGTTAAAGCAATTTTAGACCATGCAAATCTTCAATATGAGATAGATTTACTACCGTGGAAGAGGGCCTATCGTATTGCCAACAATAAAAAGAATACTATTTTATTTAGCGTTAGCCGTATAGCAAGTCGAGAATCGGACTTTATCTGGGTTGGCCCTTTATTTCTAGAGAATACTTCTTTTTATCGTTTAACCGAACGAGAAGATATTCAGATCAATGATGCCGCTGATTTAACCCGTTACACTATTGGCGTGTCCCGCGGCGGTTCAGCTGAGGCCTATTTAAATAAGAACGGTTTCAAAGAAAACCAGAATTACTATAGTTATGAAAGTGATCAACAAGCTGAAAAGATGCTGGTTTCTGATAGAGTGGACTTAATTCCAATTTCAGATATGAGGTATTTGTATCGAAGAAATGTTGGTAACTCTACGTTACCGAAAGTGGCTAAAGCGTTTACTTATCAAAGTGAAAGCTTTTATGTGGGAATCAATAAAGGCACTTCAGAGAAAGTGGTCAAAAGAATAACAGAATCATTTAAACAACTGAGCCAAAAGAATTTCCAGGAAAAAATTATCAATAACTTCTTCCTGAAAATTAAAAAGAAAGGAAGAGAAGCACATTAATCTGCTTATGCACTTTCATTAATTTCCTGTACCTGCCCACACAAAAGCCATGGCGTCAGCAATTGTGGCTGCGCCTTGTTCACCATCATGTTGACGAGTTAAACTCACTTTTATAGTGTCATTTTGTTGAGCCGAAACGGAACCCAATAAAACCCACTGGCCTGCGGATGTATTTTGGTTTTTACTAATGCTGATATTAGCACTGCCAGATTGAATGATATATTCAGCAGAACTATCTCGCGAGTAGTTTGAGCCATTCGGTTTTCTGTTACTCCACCAGGCATAAACTTGATAGAAACCTGATTGAGTTGCTTTCGCTTGCCAGCTCACGGTTTCATTTTCTTGATTTGCGTAGCGAGACTGACTGAGTTTTTCTTTGGGGTAGTTATCAACAGCACTCGATGATTGCCAACCGTTAGTTTCAAAATACCCTTTGTAATCGTGATCAACAACAATTGTTTTGGGTGAGCAAGGGAACTGACTGTCATTATCATCACAATAGTGATATTTCATAAAAGTGCGAATGTTATCAGCCATTCTATCGGTAAACCAATTTCGTTGTGTTTCAGAAAAGCGAATGTCGCTGCCAATTTCAAACTGAATTGCGTCTAATCCTTCGGTATTGTGGCTGCCGTTAAATTTAATCGTAGCACCGCCGCTTAAATTACTTTCCGGGGTTGGTAAGGCATCTGTCGGTATTTGACTATTGTCTGGTTGGATAGTAAAACCTTGTTCAGATAGCAGGCCAAAAAAACTATGACTGCCAACGACCGCATCCCAGCCGTGTTTTGTCAGCAGCTTTTCGACAGAGAAACCATTTCGGGTTCCGCGAATGATTTCAGCCGGGTGTTGGGCTTGGCCGTGAATATCCAATAAAATGCCTTGACCGAATTTCCGTTGAATATCATTAATAAATGTTTCGATTTTACTATGGTAACTTTCGTAGTAAAGTCGAGCGTTTTTGCTTTCAAAAGCTTGATGCTCTGGGCGGTTGGCGTCAATATATTTACGATGGAATTCGGCTGCAACGATGTAAGGTGTGCCGCCGTATTTTTGCGAGTATTTTGAAACGATGTCTTTCGCGATACCTTTTGTCCAACTATCTTTTACAATGTTAAAATCTTCAACCGGTATTCCGTTTAAGTCAAATCCTGTCCGTTCGTTAACATTCGCTGGTTGCTCACTACCACCATGGGGTGCAGTAATTAGAATTGGAATCGTACCTTCGACAAAATAAACAAGATTCTCACTTTCTCCACGGGCGTCTCTTATTCCGAAGAATACCAGTAAAAGCAGGGCACAACTAACAAAGAGATTATTGTTTTTCATTTTCTTCTCCTGATTTTCTAGCTAATAGAAACACTACAAAAAAAGAAATCCTAATAGAATTTTTTGTGAAAGGTATGCGTTTTAGTTATGAAAGGTGTTTTTCAGGTTTTAGTTTACCTGGAGGCAAAGTAAGTCAAAAACTTACTTGTGCTTTTCCAGTGGTCAACCACTGAGAAATTTCACATTGATTTCACACGGAAGAAGTTAATCTACCGCTACACAAACACAGGTAGATACTATGTTAAAGAAAATACTTATTTCAACCTTAATCCTGGTCACAGTCTTAGTTGGATCATTTTATGGTGGAAAAGCATGGCTTAAAAGCCTGTTGCCAGACAAAGCTCACTTTCAAGCGCTTAAACAAACTCAAACCAGTGACTTGCCTTACGTAACCGAAAATATTCCTGCTAACCGCGGCAAGATCCTTGCGGTTGTCACCAATGTTAGTGAGATGGGGATAGACGAAGAAACTGGAGAAGCTCGAAAGACAGGTTATGAACACACAGAGTTGGCTCGAGCGTATTGGGTGTTCATCGCCAATGGTTTTGAGGTGGATATTGCCAGCCCAAAAGGCGGCAAGCCACCGGTTGTGATTGACGGAGAAGACATGGGAGCGTATGACTACGCATTTTTAAATGACGTTGCAATTCAACAACAAATAGACAACTCAATTCCGCTGGCTGATATTGATCCGTCAGATTATGAAGCCGTGTATTTTGTCGGCGGTAAAGGAACCATGTTTGATTTTCCAGACAACAAAGATATTCAACGCATCACAAAAGCTTTATACCAAGATGGCAAAGTGGTTAGCGCGGTTTGCCATGGTCCTGCGGCGCTTGTCAATGTTCAGTTGGACAACGGTGAAATGCTACTCGCCAACAAGCAGGTCAGCGGTTTTACCAATGAAGAAGAGTTAATTCTAATCTCTGATGCGAAAGAGATTTTCCCATTCATGCTAGAAGACAAATTAATTGAACAAGGCGCACAATTTCAAGCAGGAAACAACTTCTTAGAAAAAGTCAGTCAGGACGGTAAACTAATCACTGGTCAAAATCCCTGGTCAGTCTGGACCATGGCTGAAATGGTGGTTGAAGAATTAGGATACGAACCAAAGGAAAGAGCAAGAACGCCTGAAGAATTTTCCATTGAATTGCTAATGACCTACGAAAAATACGGATTAGAAACTGCGAAAGAAGAACTAAAAAAGCAACCCGAATCTTACCAGCGAGTTCAGCTCCTTATGCATGCGGTGCTGGCCTTTATGCAATATGAAATCAGCAAAGGGGTCGATATTCTAAGTCTTGTGGAAGATTTAAAGGAACTAGCCGGTTAATCGTGCTGGTTCCTGTTCAAATCCAAAAGACAAAACTCAGACATTTCAGCAAATTCAGATCGTCAATTGATGAATATTGCGTTATTCACTTAACGAGAGTTCAACCACTTCTTTTTTTGCGGCCACCTGAATTGTCATTAAAAGATGTGTCTGATTGATATCCGTTAAGTAATCTATACTTTTATCGAAATCTCCTAAAATTTTAAAAGATTCATTGTCGAGATCGTAGGACCAGAGCTGATTTTTACGATTAAAAGCGTAGAGAACATTACCATTAATCATGAAGCCTTTAGCTTTACTTCGCTGATTAGTCAATGATTTAATCTGCCGATCTTCAACGGGGCCCGACTGCCAAAATTGGTCTAGGTGATCTTTGTAGATCAAACGGCCATCTTCACTTTTTTGTGCCCATAAAATAGTCTTGTCGCTGATCTCTTTAAACTCTGAATTACTAAAATCGTATTCCACAGCGATTGGTTTGCCGTTGACACTGATAGCCAATAATGCGCTATTGTTTTTACTATCCCATTGAAAAAGCCGAATAACAGGATAGTTTAATGAAAAGTTTTTCTGATTTGAGTCGAGAAAAACCTGGGTAAGGATACTGTTGGCATTAACTAAAAGACTTTTGCCATCTGCGGCCCAGTCAAACCCACGAATATAAGTATCCATCGGAAAACGGCTGACCTGTTTTGGGTCATTGCCATCGCTTATCCAGATTTGCGGTTCTCCTGAACGCTCAGACCAGAATGCAATTAGTTCGCCCTCAGGTTGAAAAATAGCAAAATCTTCTCCGACATTGGTGCGCTCTATACTTGTATAGCTTTGCGGTAGCCTATTTTGGAACTGAGTCGATTGAATCTGATTTGGTTGGGTTGTTTGAGTTGTAAGGGGGGAATGGTTTAACTCGGCCAATTGATTTAACGGCAGCTTTACAATATCACTATCGTAAGGGCCTTTTATCATGAGTAATTTTTTGCCGTCCGGATGAAATTCGGGTTGCGCCATGCTATCGGAAAAAGGAGAGCTGATTTTGGCAACTTTACCATCAAAAGAGAGGGTAAAGAGCTGTTTACCAGTACTAAAAATGAGTTGTTCGTGAGAAGGCGTAAAGTTCGGATAAATTGGCCGAAATTTGGGAATTGCCGGCGGCCTCTCTATCGTGTGGCTGGATAAAATATCGCCATCAGGGTTTAACATTTCAACATAATGTTTGCCGTCCTTATGGACACTTGTTACTGCGATAAGGTTACGTTTTGCTGAATAAGCGAAATCGATTAAATTGCCGTCATTGACATCGTAAAGATCACGGCTGCTGTTGTCACCTGGTGAATAAATGATCAACTTCCATCGGTTTGCATGTCTTTTCATTAGAGCAATCTTATTATCACTCAACCAAACAGGCTTTTTCACTAACGAGTTTTTGCATTGAAGTATGACCTTTGGTTGCTGTGGGCTTTCTAATGCCTTTTCAAAATCTAAACTAACCAAATCGTGGCAGTATTTTTGGTCAACGGGCTCGGTACAAGGTTCTGTTGCCAAAAACACCATTTTTTTGCCATCTATAGAAAAACTATGACGACCATAGGCGCCCCAATCTTGAGTGAGTTGGAATTCTTTTTGCGTGCTCGTGTTTTTAGCCCATATTTTATTAACGCACTGTTTATCCAGGTAGCGATGGAAAACAATATATTGACCGTCAGGCGAATAGGTTGCGTCAAATTCTTTGTCGTCAGTCGCCGTAAGCAAGCGGAGTTGGTCAAAAGATATTTGGGATTTCGTTGGTGTTAGATTTTGATAGCCAATAATGGCTAGAATGATGACACCAGCGATGATAGATATCAGCTTGAAATTTGTGTTTGATGGCGCTGTTTCAGGGGTTAAATCAATACTCCCTTTGCTATGTTTAATTTGGGATTCGTCTAAGCTATTTTTTAGAGAACTGGCATCTCTTAGAGAGTCGCTGTCTTTTGCAGAACCGCTGGCAGTTGCAGATTCAGCGATTGTCGATTCAGAGACTGCCGAGTCAGAGATTGCTGATTCGGAGATTGTCGAATTGACGTTGTCTTGCCATCTAACATCACATTCCAGACTATAGCCTTGTTTAGCATGGGTTTTGATATAGAGATTTCCTTCTTCACCAAGCGCCTTTCTTAGTTGAGCGATGCTCTTTTGCAGTGTATTAGGCGACACAGCGGTGTCTTGCCAGACTTTAGATAACAAAGCGTCTTGACTCACCACCTGACCCTGGTTTTCTGCCAGGTAGGTGAGAACCGCCAAAGCTTTGGGCGCTATAGTTTGAGATTGCCTATTTTGAGTGATCTGATTTCTGGATAAATCGATAAAGAAACCACCTACCCAATATTGTGCTGACATATAACCTCTAATTGACAATTGCATGGTTCTTAACTTTCCAAAACGGAAGCTGCTGCTGAACCGAAAGCCTACGAGAAAACCCGTATCTTAACATACGTCGGGATTGTTATGAAATTTATAACTGATTGATAAATAAGCAAAATTTTAACGTCAGCAAAAATTCAGCAAGACGTCAGTGGAACTTCAAGCATTTTTATTTCGAATCGATTAATTTCAACTTTCAATTTAATCCACCGAAAGTCTTTTACCAAGAGATAAATATGAAAAAGAGTTTAATCGTCTTTCTTTTAGTGTTGTTACCTTTTCTAAAGCTTGAGGCTGTTGCCGGCGACTCATATGAAATAACTGGCTATAAAATGCCGGGCATACAAGTCATACCAATCAAAGATACAAAATCGAACAGGCAATACGAGCTCCTCGTTAAACTGCCTGAAAATTATGCGGAAAATAAGGACAAAAAATACCCGGTTATTTATTTCACCGATGCTGTCTGGCATATCGAATTATTATCTTCTATCACTTTTTTCATGATGGAAGACGTGATACTGGTTGGAGTCTCCTGGCAGAAAGACATTGGAGAAGATTTAATCAAGGAAGAGGGAGCCCATGTTAGTCGATACCGCGATTACTCATTCAAAAAGTCCAGCAATGCCGAACGTCAGGCCAAATATGAGTTTGGACAGGCCAGCAATCATCTGGCGTTTATTCGCAACGATGTCTTCAAGTACGTAGAAACTAACTATCGAACCGAACCTGACAATCGTACCTATTTCGGTTTTTCAATGGGTGGCCTCTTTGGCGCATACGCACTACTAACGCAACCTGACTCATTTAAAAATTACCTGCTTGGTAGTCCATCACTTTGGCAGCTTTCCGCGCTTGAATCTAAAGCCGATGCAAATGTTAAAAATATGAACGCCAATGTTTTTGTTTCATATGGTTCTCTGGAGGAAAAACTCCGTCCGCATATTGAAGATTTTGTTCGCTTAATGAAAAAAAGAAACGATAAGAGTCTAAAGCTAAAGCAAGTAGTGATTGAATCTGCTGGCCATAGTGATTCCTCTCCTATGATGAGCGTGCGCAGCGTGAAATGGCTATCAAGCTTGCAGCCAAAAGGAGATAAATAATGAAGCCGATCTATTGTTTTTTAATCTCGCTTTGCGCATTTGCACTGGGTAACAACAGTTACAGCCAAGATAACGCAGCTACCAAAAGTTATCCGCTTTTGGAAGGGCCTTACATGGGACAAAAGCCGCCGGGCATGGTAGCAGAGCCTTTCGCACCAGGTATTATTTCCACAGAAGGCTGGGAAATCGAAGGCACATTTGCGCCGGGCATGAAAGAGTTTTACTTCACTTCTGACAATGGCAAAGGGACGCCTATCATCGTCACCGGCTTTCGCCAGGAAAACAATGTTTGGAAGAAATACATCGAATTTAGGCGAAGAGGTGAGGTGACTTTCTCACCAGACGGCGAGCGTATGCATATGGCGAGCGGATTTAAGGACCGCGCCGGTGATGGCTGGTCAGAACGCAAGAGCTTGGGGCCAGCTTTTGAAGCAATAAGAATCATGCGCCTTAGCGCCTCATCCAATGGGACTTATGTCTTAGATGAGGCAAGAAGAAATGGAGACGGGGTCATTCGTTCTTCGCGTTTAATTAACGGTAAACGTGAAGCGCCAAAACCGCTCGGCAAGGAGATTAACAGTGGTAGATTGACGGCGCATCCTTTTATCGCTCCTGACGAAAGCTATCTGATTTGGGATAGTGTGCGCGAGGGTGGCTTTGGGGCCTCTGACCTTTATATTAGTTTCCGACAAAAGGATGGTTCATGGGGGCCTGCCATTAATATGGGGCCGAAGGTTAATACCGACAAAGGGGATACCTACGCTAGTGTCACGCCAGATGGCAAATACATTCTTTTCAACAGGCGTATCGATGACGAAAAAGATAACACTGATATTTACTGGATAGATGCGAAAGTTATCGAGATACTTAGGAGCAAGCAATAAATCATGAGAACTATTTACATTTTGAATTTCAACCTGAAATTGACAAGTTTAATTGGTGTCGCACTATTAACCTTTTTCTGTGGCGCAGTTGCGGCAAAATCGCCGCAAGAAGCTTCAGTAACCAACGCGAAAACCAACGCTAAGGTCCCATTTCGGGATATACCTTATCTTAAAGAGGCCTTTATTGATGCTTCACCGGAAAAAAGAAAGGATGATATTCCCGTGGGCAAGTTAGGCATTGATGGCGGCGATAAAGCTGTGATTGCAGAGTTAGCCCAGGACATCGCTAATAAAAAATATGGTTTTGTCGACAGTTTACTGATCGCTCAAAAAGGCAAGCTTTTGTTTGAGTCTTATTATTTGCGTGGTCGTTTGGGTTTACCTCATGGACAAGCGTCAACCACTAAATCTTATGTTAGCTTGGCGATTGGACGCGCCATTCAGCTGGGTTATCTGACAATGGCGGATCTGGATAAGCCTTTGGTGAATTTTCTCAAAGAACTAGATTTATCAAAGTTAGTTAAGGGCGCGGAAACGATTACGTTGCATAAGGCGCTGAGTATGCAATCTGGCGCGCGCATCAGCCGAGAACAGATAAAGGAGTTTGAGAAAAATCCGTGTCAGCTAAAAGGTCAGCGACAGGTACAAACTTTTCTTGAACAGAGTCCGCTTATTTCCTCGACATCTCAAGGTTTTAAATATCAAAGTATTGATCCGAGGTTAGTGATGCAGGTGCTTGATGCTGTGGTGCCTGGTACCGCTAAAGATTTTATCAAAAATGAGCTTCTCGATAAATTGGGGATCACTGAATATGGCTGGGAGGATGATGTGAGCGGATTACCAATGGGGCCTCATTCGTCAAGCATGACATCGCGGGATATGCTTAAGTGGGGAATGTTGGTGATGAATAAAGGTCAATGGAAGGGCGAGCAACTGATTTCAAAAGCTTATCTTGCCAGAGCGACCAATAAAATTGTCCGCCTTGGTGATGATGATATTTTCTTTACTGGTGATAATGTGACTAGTCCTGGTTATGGTTATTACTTTTGGCAAGCAGATATGAAGGCTGGCAACAAAAGATACTTCACGCGATCCGCTCAAGGCGGTGGGGGCCAGTATATTATTTTGATTGATGAGCTTGATTTGATTGTTGTTGCTACTGGTCATGAAAGGGATGATAGAACGATGCAAATGGCGGCGGGAGGGGTATTGCCTGCTTTTGTTAAAAAATGATTAAGTATGAAAACCACATTCAATTAACACAGAAATTTGAACAGTCTCTGATTGAGACTGTTCAAATATCAGTTGCACATCCGTTAGCTGCCACTGGGCCAGGACTTACGCCACTCAGCTCGGAGCCCCGCTCGGTCGACTTCTTTTCCCCGAAGGTATACCTTATTAATCTTTCGAGTATTGGTAATGTCATTAAGAGGATTTGCATCTAACACCATGAATGCGGCTTCTTTACCGGGCGCTATCAATCCCAGATCTTCAAGTCTCAGACTATCAGCAGCGGTTTTGGTCGCGGCAACAATGACTTCGGCCGGGGTAAAACCCGCGGCAACCATATTTTCCATGTCCACATGGGTTGTCCAGCCAACAGGTTTATCGCGACCGGCACCACCCGCGTCGGACCCCATCGTAAATTGCACTCCGGCGGCCCGCAGTTTTTTCACGATGGCGACCTGCTTTTCCCAATCCGCTTTTCTCTTCTCCCTAACTTCACGCTTAGGGTTTGGAAAACGCTTCTGCATTGATTTGAGGTGAATTGGCGCGATCATCTCTGCCAGCAAGGGGTCTGATGGGTGAAGATAGGGCGCGTAAAACTCCACTCGTCCTCCAGCGCTGGTCAGTGCGGAGTATGTAGTGAACTCCTTCACTAATCCGTCATCTAACTCGAAATAAGGATGAAGCATTATCGCGCCGCCGCGAATCATTTCCTGCGCATCCTCAAGGTTGGTTGGGTGGAATCCCACTCGCATGTTGTGCTTGCGCGCCTCGTCGATAACGGCTCGATAGACTAAAGGGCTCATTGCCGGATTCGAATTGGGCCACAACTTAATCTGCGTCACTTTCCAATCGGCTAATCGTTGAACTGCTGCGCGAGCTTCCGCTTCTGAACTGACGCCAAATGCGGACTGTCTGCCATAATCTGGAATAATCGCTTCGCGGGTTGTGATACCTGGACCGGCAGGATAATATCTCGCCGCATTCGGGTGCTGTCCAGCTAAAATTTCGTCTCTTATCTTATAAGGGATTTCGCCGAATTCGTAGCCGGCACTCCACACGGCGGCGACACCAGCGTATGCGAGCCTGGACATGTGGTCGAGAATATTATCTCGTGTAAAATTTTGCGGTCCCCAATTGAATAACCCGCGTCCAGACGGATCGATTTGCGCCCACTTCGAAATGACATGGCTATACCTGTCGTATCCAATGTGGGTGTGGGTGTCGATGAGTCCTGGGATGACGGTCTTTCCGCTTAGATCAATTCGCTTCGCGCCTACGGGGTAGCGCAGCTCTCCTTTTTTTCCGACGTGGGTAAATTTTCCGTTTTTCACGAGGAAAGCGGAACTTTCAATCGGTGGTCCCCCGTGACCGGTAATGAGCCGTGCACCTTCGAACAAGGTTGTTTCGCCACTTATGTCGGCTGCAAAACTGTTAAAAACGATGGCTACTGTTAACAAAACAGTGCCGATAATTTTCTTTATCATGTGTAAATGCCTCAAATAAGCGCGAAAAAATGAATAACTCTACATATTGATGTCGTGATGCTCGCCTGGAAATGTCTAATTTTCTTTCTGGCTTACTGTATTTCTCAATAAACCAACTTTTTCCAGGTCTACTTCAACGACATCGCCGGGCTGAATTGCACCGGTTTTACCGGGGGTGCCGGTAAAAACTAAATCACCCGGCTCTAAGGTGACATACTGACTGATATAACTGACTATCTCGGCAGAACTAAAGATCATATCTTTTGTCCGTTGCGATTGTTTTGTCTTGCCATTGACACGCGTTCGTAACTGCAAGTTATCGTAGTTGACGCCGCTGACCATCACTGGCCCAACCGGACCGAAAGTGTCCGACGCCTTGCCCCTAAACCATTGCACATCGTTATCCTGCCAGTTACGCTCGCTGACATCGTTACCTGGTGTAACTGCAAAAATATAATCAGGTGCTTCATCGACTGACACTTTCGTCGCGGTTTTCCCAATGACCAGGACCATCTCTCCTTCAAAATGAAGATTGCGTGCATCGGCAAAATATTGAATGTGACCACCGTGACCAATCAGAGACGTCGGTAGTTTGGTAAATAAAACGGGTTCTTTAGGCATCGGTAAATCGTCAATGTGGCTTTTGTAATTATATCCGACAGCGATCACTTTTTTAGGATCGGTTGGTGGCAGCACTTCTACCTGTTTTACTAGTACTTTTTTACCTGTTCGGTGTGGAGAGTTAAAAACATTACCCTTTAGTTGGTAAATAGTGTCGCCCTCCAGAATTCCATACGAGATCGTATCGCTATGCTTATAGCGTATATATTTTTTGATCGTATCGGAAAACGCATTTTTACTAATCATTGTTATCAGTATCAAAAACAAAAACGGAATTGTCCGCAACATACTTTCACCTCACTTTTATTTTTCAAATGACGGTGCTAGCATAATGTGACTATCTGCTCAGACGAAAGACAAACCTTGCCAACGGCTCTATAGACCTGCGGACGGCTCTGAGGAATTATAAAAGAGGCAAAACAGGGACTATCAGGGTAGACGGTGCTTGATATACTTATACCGTGTGCGACTCACCGGCAGGGTCTCAGCATTGTGTAATACCAGATCATATTTACTCCCTCCGTGGCTTCTAAAATGGCTGGCATCGCGGAGGTTTACAATAAATGATCGATGTATCCTTATAAAGCTAGCGGGTAAAATACTCTCCAACACATTCAGGGATTTGTCATGCAATTCGGATTCACCTTTTTGTAAGTGAATCTCGGCATATATCCCACTGCCTTGAATATATCGGATGTCTTCAACATCAATTAATGTCAGGCCCTGTGGTTTACGTATAGAGAGGTATTTTGTCGAGCGAGCGGCACCAGTTTCGCTCGAGTGATAACGCTCAAAAGCTGTTTGTAACCGCTTGACGGTTACGGGCTTACTGACAAAATCCAGCACCCCAAATTCAAACGCAGCAACAGCCTTATCGGTGTTCGCCGATATGATCACGGTATGAAAAGCTTGGGCAACCGCCTGTTTTAGCACCTCGAATCCGTCCTTGCCATTTAAGTTGAGATCGAGCAACAGCAAGTCAATGCAGTGTTCCTGTAGGTAGTTAATTGCGCCTTCCAATGTTGACTGAATTGAAATAGATACCAAATCGGACCGCAATATCTGTTTACTAAGGCGAACAATGCGCTGGGCTACGAGAGGTTCGTCTTCGACGACTATAATCCTCATGAAGCTTTTCTCTCACTTACTCGGTTGTCATGGATTTCTATCGTGACAGACCAACCATTGTCTACGGCATGGGATTTCAACGTCCAGGCATCCGGGTAAGATTCCTGCAAACGAGATTCAACATATTTTAGCCCGGTCCCCCTGTCACTCTCGTTCTGAGTTGCGGTGGACACAGAGGTTACAGGCACAGCGATCTCTCCGTCATTAAAAAGCTGATATCTAACGCCAGAATTGGTCGCGGTTTTCGATAACAAGAAACGCCCTTGTTGCTGTTGGCTATAGCCGTGCGTAATTCCATTTTCTATCAGCGTATGAAAAATAGCGGGTGGAATGCGTTCATCACCAACAATACCTTCAGTCTCCAAGGTAAATTTAGTGCGTTTCCGATGGCTCATAATGCTGAGGTGTGCCTCACACAGGGCCAGTTCATCACCGATAGCGATCCGCTTTTCTCCTGCCATTTGAGAAAAACCTCTAAACTCTTCAGCTAACGCCTCAATAAAATCACTCGCTTGTTGTGGGTTATCCTCCAACAGTTCCTGAAGCGACATCAGTGAGTTCATTATAAAATGAGGTTGGATGTGTTTTTTAAGTAATTCGTTTTCTAACCGAGCAGATCGTAAGATTGCTTCCTGGTGTTGGCGGGTTTGCTGAACCATTCGCGACCCCAGGGAAAATGCCATACAAACAACAAAAAAGATTATCCCAACAAAATAACCAAAATTGATTATCTTAAGGTTACCCAATACGGAAAATAGACTATAACCGATCAGTCCGATAATACTCAGTAGTGCACCTTTTCTTTTATGCGTTAGCGCATAAATGGATAAGCCAAATGCCAACGCAATAGATAAGGCAATATGCAGAACTCTTAGCTGTAGTAAGAAAAATACCAGCGTCACCGCCGCACACCCCAATACCCAATATCGGAGATTGGGTATAGCAAAGTTATCCAGTAAAAACGCTACCAGCAATAATCCCCCGAGATAGACAGACAGGTGCATCGCGGCGATAGCCAAATCGTAAACTGGAAAGGTTAACTCACCATAGGAAGTCAAGTATACTAAACTCACTTTGACTGTCTGGACTAGGCAAAATAAACTGAATAATAAATACGCAGGCTTCCGATTGAAGCCCACAAAAAAGAGGCTAATAAACAGCACTGCTGTTAAAAATATACCCACAATAAAACTGGCTGCACTTTTGGCTTGATATCGATGCGTGAGTAAATCGTCGTACAAGCCAATAGCAATAGAAGGGGGATCCTGAGCTGTGACATCATGGTGATTGGACACTCTTATCGCAAGCAGATGTTCACCCGCTCGTGCTAAATGTGTTGGGATATGAACAATACTTCTCACATTGCCAGGCTGTTCTTGTTGTAGAGTGAGACCAATCTTTCCGGAGCGGTACAGTAATTCTCCATCCCAATAGAGTTCGCTGGCACTTCTCAAATTAGTATAATACAAAGCTAACGGAGAATGTTTAGGTGGTGATTCACCAATTGTGATGTATTGGCGTAACCAATAGCCTGTGTGCTGAATCGCATCTACTGCGTTTTTATCTTCAAGGTTAAGAGAGCCCCATTGGGTGTCGTCAACTACTGTCGATGACCAGTTAGGTTGATCGCCTTTGTGATAATGCCAGAGATTTAACCATAAAAAAGGCTTTTCGGCTGTCTGTAATTCATCAACGTCAACTTCTATTTGTTGTGCCGCTATGCCACTTAACGACAACAATAACGTAAGGCATAATACCGATATGACATACTTGATCATGTTAGTTGCCTGACATCCAACGATTCAACATTATAAGCATTATTGCTAAGTCCAGTCTTTCTTTTTTCAAACGATATAGATTGGCTAATAAATTGGCGGGTCACTTACTCCTTATCGATTATTACGTTTAATAAGGCTGTGTGAACTCGTTCTGATAAGCGCCCGGCTTGAAGGTTAATCAATCATCCACTTTCGATGTCGAGTATGAGTGTGGCCTGTCTGATTTCGATGCACCAAATTCTATATTTGGCTTATCACTTAATGTAAAGTCGAGATGAACAGGTTGGTTGATGTAAGAATCATCAATCCAGCTTTTCTTTGTTGGAATCTCGTTGATTGTTAGCGATTTAATATACTTATCTCGTGCTGATGAAGAGTTCGTTGTAATTGTCAGGTTACCAATCTGCGCAGCACTAAACACCGGACTTGATAATACCAGATCGGCTCTGCCAGGATATAACGGATAAATTCCAAGAGAAGAAAACACATACCAGGAAGACATTTGACCTGCATCGTCTTGTCCAGGAATTCCTTTAGGCGAATCATTCCATAATTGTTTTAGGGTTTCTCTAACGGTCAATTGAGTTTTATAAGCATTACCGGTAAACAAATACATCCATGGGGAATTTATTGATGGCTGGTTAGAAACATCGGCGTAATTTCCTGAGTCGCGAAACAAAACCCAGCTTTGATCGGGTTTACGAAACAGACGATCCAGCCTTTCCGTCATTATTTGTTCTCCACCAAGAAGTTCCATCAAACCTGAACCATCGAATGGTATCATCCACAAGTATTGAGTGGGACTACCTTCAACGAATAGTCCCTCGTTGGCAGGATCGAAATCTTTTTTCCAGCTACCATCTTTATTTTTGCCTTGTATAAAACCATGTTCTTTCGTCGCGTCAGGATTAAATATATTTTTCCAGTAACCTGAACGATGAGTAAAGGAGTGGTAGTCTTCATCGTGACCCAGGCGTTTTGCCAACTGACCAAGAGCGAAATCTGCCGAGACCTGTTCTAATGTTTCGGAAGCACCTTCCCATGAATTAGACTGGTCTGAAATATAATTCAGTGACAGCCATTGATCGAGTGATGGCCGTTGACCGCGGCAAAAAACTGGGCAGCCTGTTGAACTTAAATCAAATTCGGTTGGTTCGGTTGCCGCTTTCTTAAGCGAAGCGAAAATGTCATGGTAGTTCACATCTTGTGCGCCAAACGCGGCAAAGTTAGCCATAGCAATGGTGGCCGGATCGCCGTTCATCACACCAGTTGCCCCGGAGTTATGAGTCCAACGATCCCAAATGCCATTATATTGGTTTGCTTGATTAAATAGTGATTGAGCGATGTCACCAGCACGTTTTTGATCGAGTAGTGTGACCAGTTGTAGTTGTGAACGGTAAACATCCCATCCAGAAAAATTAGCATATTGGGCTTGTTGGGGAGATTTCACTCGATGAACTGTTTTATCAAAACCATAGTATTCGCCATTCACGTCACTAAAAATATTAGGATGGAATTGTGAGTGATAAAGTGCAGTGTAAAACGTAGTTAATTTTCGTTTATCGTTTGACTCAACTTTTACTTTTTGCAGGGCATTATTCCAAGCTTTTTGTGCTTTTATTCGGATATCATCGAATGTACTGTTTGCTGCTTGTTCGGCTTTAAGGTTTTCTCGTGCGTTTTTCAAGCTAACATAAGAAATCCCGACGCGCATAGTCACTGTTTTATTTCTTGACAAGTCGAGGTTGACCCACATTCCGGAACCCTTACCTAAATCAGGAACTCCATTTTCCCCATAGCCCATACCACCTGAAACGTTGTTCGCATCTGAGTATACTTGACTATCTTTCCAGGAACCCGAAGAAACAATATCAGCATCTAGTTTGGCAACGAAATGTAGTGTGTAATAGTCCCTTCGGTTATGTTCACCTAAGTAACCACAAAAGTTACCGCTGGTGACATATCCGTGTATTTCATTTTTTTCCTGGTCGACCTGGGTATAAGCGTTACCACTGCCTAACTGTGAATAAGAACTTCTAATTAGTAGCTTCGCTTTTTCCACAGTGGGAAAGTCAAATTCAGCAATTCCTGAGCGTAATGTTGCGCTGAGTTTTACGTTAATCCCATTGCCCATTTTAACTTGATAATATCCCGGCTCGGCGCGTTCGTTTTCGTGAGAAAATGAAGCGCTGTAATAAGCGTCAAGGAAATCGTTGTCGGGGGAATGCTTAATGTCTTTGTTAAATGGCAAAAAAGGGATGTCACCGGAAGCACCTAAGCATCCGGTGCCCGATAAACGAGTCAACGAAAATCCTTTGATTCGACTCGCAGCGTAGTTGTAGCCACCAGCAGACACTGGCATTCGTTTTCTTTCTTCTATTACCCAGCGATGTGATCGTTTATTTTCCGCGAGTAAATCCTCAGTGTAAGCGTGTTCCGGGCCGAAATTAACCATGCCGTATGGTAGTGCTACGCCGGGGCTAACATTAGCAGCCTGGCGATGATCAAATACCCCTTCGGTGCCAATTAAGGGATCAACAAAGTTAACCGGATTTTTCACCCATTGAGGTGACTTTTGCTGATAGATTATCTTTGTCTCAGCAGTATCTTTTCTTTTATCTGATTGAGTCAGTGAGCAACTGCTGGTCATCAAAAGTAAACTGAAACAACTTGCGTAAACTGTATTTTTTTTCATGGATATCATCTCGAAAACTCAATTAGCGAGCTGCATTTTGCGTTGAGCTCAGTGAAGGAGGGCGCTGTTGTATCGGTTGGCCCCATTCTTTATTCGGAGTGGATGACATGTAAAAAGTTAGCTCTCCACCATCGATAATTTCACTATGTTTAATGTACGAGCGTTGTAGTTTCTCTCCGTTTAAAAATACTGATTTGATGTACTTATTTTTTTCTGAAATATTGATGGCGTTGATTGTAAATATTTTATTTTCGGCAAGGTTTAGAGACATTCTATTAACTTGCGGTGCGCCGATGACATAGGTGAGATCACCGGGAGCGACAGGATAGAAGCCCATTGATGAAAACAAATACCAGGCTGACATTTGGCCTACATCGTCATTCCCCGCTAATCCGTCAGGTTTGTCTGACGACAACGTATCCATTATCTGACGAACTCTTTCTTGTGTACGCCAGGGTTGGCCTGCGTAATTGTATAGATAACTAATATGGTGACTAGGCTCGTTGCCGTGTGCGTATTGACCAATTAACCCGGCAATATCTTCATGTTCTTTTATTTTTTCGTGAGATAAATTTTTACTAAACAATGTATCTAGCCGTTCAACAAATTTTGTGTCGCCGCCAATTAATTTAATCAAACCAGCAACATCGTGAGGAACATAAAAAGTATATTGAAAGCTGTTTCCTTCGGTGAATGGCCCCATTAACTTAGCTTCTTCTGGATCAAATTGTTTATCCCAGTTCCCAACACTATCTTTGCCTCGCATAAAGCCCACATCATGGTCAAAAAGGTTGTTGTAGGACATTGCTCTGCTATAAAAGTTTTTGGCTATTTCTTTTTTTCCCATCGCTTGCGCCATTTGGGCAATGCTAAAATCGTCATAAGCGTACTCTAGAGTGATTGAGACAGACTCGCTTAGTTTGTCCATTGGAACATAGCCAAATTTTTTGTACTCTGGGATCGCGTCGTATATCGGACTATTCGCGCTATCAAGCATGGCCTGGAATGCAAGCTCAGCATTAAAGTTTTTAATACCCTTCAGATAAGCGTCGGCAATGACAGAGACAGCGTGATAACCAATCATGGTCCAGGTTTCGTGTCCATGAAAAGACCAAACCGGTAAAATGCCGTCGTAACTTTGTTGATAGTGTGCCAGCATCGAATTGATCATATCTGGTACTCTGTCTGGGGAAGTGATTGTTAACAAAGGGTGTAGCGCCCTGTAGGTATCCCATAGAGAAAATAGTGTGTGATTTTCGAAGTTTTGCGCGTGATGTACTTCACCATCGACACCACGATATTGACCATTCACGTCTTGATAAATTGAAGGCGCTTGTAATGCATGATAAAGCGCAGTGTAAATTTGTCTTTTCTTAGATGGCGTACTGTCGACGTCGAGGACCGCGAGTTGTTTGTCCCATTTGGATTTTGCTTGTTGCCGAGTAAAGTTAAAATCCCAATTTTTAATTTCTTCGTTGAGGTTTTCCAATGCATTTTTTCGACTGACCGCGGAGATGCCTACTTTGACTAATAATGGTTCAGCTGTTGGGTTATTAAAATGTGCCATGACTTTCAGGGCTTTACCTGCCGTGGTTTTTACCGCTGAATTCACGATAGTCGAAGGCTTACTTTTCTTCGTCAAACAACCGTTGCATCGATATCTCTTATTGTCCAAGTTGATTAGTTCTATGTCATCAAATGGTCTTGAAAACTTTATTGCGAAGTACATTTGACGGTGTTTGGCCCAGCCGTTGGTTGACCGATAAGCCAATAGCGTTTGGTTATCAATGACCCGAACATCGCTCCAGATTACTTTGTTTTCAAAATTGTAAATCGCGGAAGTGAGATCCATTATTACGTGCGCCTGTTTCCCTTTATTAAACGTATATCGATGCAATCCTGCACGTTCAGTCGCTGTGAGCTCAACTTGAATATCATAATCGTCGAGATAAACAGAGTAATATCCCGGTTCGGCGGATTCTTTTTGATGTTTAAAGCGCGAGCGATAACCTGTTTCGGGAGCATTGTCAGTTCCTGGGTCGAGCATCGCTTTTCCAACCATAGGCATAATAAGGAGGTCGCCGAGATCGGAATGCCCGGTACCACTAAAGTGGGTATGGGAAAAGCCGACAATGGTTGAGTCGTCATAATGATAGCCAGCGCAATGTTTATAGATTTCCGCTTGAGGGTCAATGCCACGGTTTAAAGCTTGCGTATCAGGGCTTAACTGAACCATGCCAAAGGGAACCACTGCACCCGGGAAAGTGTGACCATCACCGCCGGTGCCTATGAAAGGGTCAACCCATTGACTATTACCTGCTTCTGAACTAACTTGATTGTTAGCGCTAATACAAGCTACAAAGGTTGATAAAATAAGTAATCCTGTAGTGAATGCAGTTTTTAACTGTCTTGTTTGCGACATGCCATTTATCCAGGTAGATTTGAACTGAGTTATTAAATTAATATTTGTTTGGAACGTTCCAATAGCTATCAATATAACTTGTCATTCGTTATGATTCAATCGTTTTAATGGTAATAATCATCCCAATTGTAAAAAAAGGTTTAATCGATGGGTTCTCACTCAAAAAATAAAAATGTTACGGTGTTAGATGTTGCTAAGGTTGCTGGGGTTTCTAAGTCGACGGTATCTTTAGTATTAACGCAAAGTGAAAAAGTCAGTGAGAAAAGTAAGCTGAAAGTTCAAAAAGCCATGGATGAAATTGGTTATGTTTATAATCGAGATGCCGCTTCTCTGCGTAGTCGACGCTCAAACCTGGTTGCGATAGTGATTAACGATTTGACCAATCCGTACGCCGCACAACTTGTGGTAGGGTTGGAAAAACATATCAGCGAAATGGGATTGTTTTCCATGATAGTAAACAGCGGCGAGGATGTAGAACGCCAACAAAGATTAGTCAGGAATTTGAAAGAATATAATGTTGTTGCTTTTATTATTTGTCCTGCGCCGGGAACCACGGCGAAATGGACCAACGATCTGAATAATCAAGGTTTTCCGGTTATTAATATTATGCGTGAAATTAGCGGCAGCAAAGTTCCAACGGTATTGCCTGATAATGTTAACGGCACCTCGCTCGCGACACAGCATTTACTATCAAAAGGTTTTCGACGTATTGCATTCCTTGGCGGAAATGAGGCGATTTCAGATTATCATGAACGTTTGGAAGGATATGTTTCTGCGATGAAAAAAGGAAAAGTTCGAAGCCCCAAAAAATATCAAATTCAGTCGGAAACCAATCGGCATGGTGGGAGACAGGCACTCGAAAAGGCTTTAAAAATAGAGCCGGATCTTGAAGCCATTGTTTGTTTCAGTGATGTGGTTGCCTATGGCGCTATCGAAAAAATGCGCGAACTCGGTAAGAAGCCAGGTAAAGAAATTGCAGTTGTAGGTTTTGACGATTTGAAAGATTCTCGACTAATGTCACCCTCATTGTCGAGCGTTAAAATCGATGCCGACAAAATTGGTGCTGCCACTTGTCAAATTTTGAAAAAAATAAGAGAACAAAAAAAGCCCCGCTCCAAAATTCTAGTTGATATCGAATTGATTGAAAGGGACTCTAGTCAATAGTTTAGCGTAGTTTTAAAGAACGAAACTCATACTGCGTATTAATAAATTTACTCCGCCTTTATCCAGGCCTGCTTGAGCATCGGGAATCTTATCGCGTAGTATAGAATAAACAAGTAACAGGCGGCAGGGATCACAAAACTATATTGAATTTCCCATAAATCAGCCACAACTCCTTGTATGATTGGGATGATTGCACCACCGACTATCGCGAGACAGAGTAGCCCAGAAGCACGGCTGGTTAATTCACCCATCGATTCAATGCCAAGGGTAAAAATAGTCGGAAACATAATGGAATTAAAAAGTCCGATGGCTAAAACTGACCAAATTGCGATGAATCCTGATGTTTGCATGGTAATGATTAATAAAATAATCGTCATCGTGACATTAAATATAATCGCTTTGTGAGGACTAACAATTCGAGTCACGAAAGAACCGATAAACCGACCAACCATAGCACCTCCCCAATAGTAAGTCAGCAGTTCTGCTGCTCTCTTTTCGTCCAGAGAACCGAGCTCTGTTTCACCAAAATAATTGACCAGAAAACTGCCAATGCTTACTTCCGCACCAACATAAAAAAAGATTGCACCAACGCCCCAAGTGAGGTGTTTAGCTCTCCAGATGTTCTTTTTACATTCCCTGGATGTCGTGTCATTCGATGGTGTTAACGTTGGGAGTTTTAGTTGTGAAAAAATAATTGCAATCATAACTAACGTCAACGCCAGCATAAAATAAGCTGACGACACGGAGCTATCTGCCGTTGTTGAATTATCGAGTGTCGACGAAAAAAATAAATAAGCGCCAACCGGTGGAGCCAGAGTTGTGCCAAGAGAATTAAGTCCTTGCGCCAGATTTAAGCGGCTCGATGCATGTTTTTGCGGGCCCAGAGCTGCGACATATGGATTAGCCGATACCTGTAGAATAGTTAATCCACTTGCTAGTACAAATAATGCAAATAGAAATAGCGAATACTGCAAAGCAAGCGCGGCCGGATAAAAAAGGGTACAACCCAGCGCGGCAGTGATAAGACCGGAAATGACCCCCATTTTATAGCCGAATTTTCTCACATAAGCACCGGCAGGTACTGAAATTAAGAAATAGGCACCGAAAAAACAGAACTGAATCAACATGACCTGGGTGTAGTTTAAATCGAAAAGAGACTTCAAATGAGGGATCAGTAAGTCATTGAGTACGGTAATAAAGCCCCAGAGAAAAAACAGAGTCGCCATTGCTGTCATTGGCATCACATAATTGTTATTTTCATTGTTACTTTTATTGAGTTCATTTATCGCATTTGGTGATGCTGAAAACTGGCCCACACCGATTCTCCTGTCGAATTATCATTTTTATTTGGAACGTTCCAAATTTAACGAAACTCATGTATTATGTCAACCTTTGAAGCAATAGTTACCGAATTATTATGACAAAATTACAATCATATAAATCACCCGACTTTTTACTGGAACATATCAAAAAAACGATGAGTTTTTACGATCCTGTCTGTGTAGATCCTGATGGGGGATTCTTTCACCATTTCAGGGACGACGGAAGTATTTATGACAAAAATACTCGGCATCTCGTCTCGAGCGCACGCTTCGTATACAACTATGCGATGGCTGCTATTGAATTTGACTCAAGCTACTATCTCAAACTTGTTGAACATGGTTTGGATTATTTGAATGAAAATCACCGGAATTTGCCGACTGGCGGCTACTTGTGGATTGTCACCGAAGATGATTGTCTAGATGATACCAATCATGCTTATGGATTAGCATTTGTGTTATTGGCCCATGCGGTATCATTAAAAGCTGGAATCTCATCGAGTCGCCAATTTATAGAACAAATATGGGAACATTTGGAGACGTATTTTTGGGAAGAAAATTATGGTTTGTACAAAGATGAACTCAGTATTACGCTAAAACCCATATCGGACTATCGCGGACAAAACAGTAACATGCATTTATGTGAGGCAATGTTAATGTGTTTTGAAGCGACCGGTGAAAATAAGTACTTATTGAGGGCAAATACGTTGGCTGAGAGTATGCTGAGTTTGTCAGAGCAGTCCGGTGGATTTATATGGGAACACTTTAATCAGGATTGGACGATCAATTGGAACTATAATAAAGATAACCCCAAACATTTATTTCGACCTTGGGGATTTCAGCCAGGCCATCAAATAGAATGGGCAAAGTTGTTGCTACAACTTAACCGTTATATTCCTTCGCAAAAAAACATTGATGTCGCCATTTCATTATTTGAGAGAAGTTTGGACATTGCCTGGGATAATGATAACTCGGGTGTTGTCTATGGTTTTTCGCCGCGATTGACTGTTTGCGATTCGGATAAGTATTTTTGGGTTCAAGCCGAAGCAATTGCAACCGCAGCACTGCTTGCAATTGAAACAGGGGAGGAGAAATATTGGGCATGGTATCAAAAAATCTGGGAGTATGTGTGGGAGTATTTCATCGATCATGAGCATGGTGCCTGGTATCGAATATTAGATAAAACGAATAAAAAGTATGATGATTTGAAAAGTCCAGCGGGGAAAACCGATTATCATACTATGGGCGCTTGTTATGAAGTGTTGCGTTTGTTAAGGGCTAAAGAAACGAACCTGCCGATCGCAAACTGTGGAGAAAGGAAATGAGCCTGATTAGTTTTGGGGAGATTTTAATTGATTTTTTGGGTAATGATGAAACACCGCCTTCATTCACTCAATATCCAGGAGGAGCGCCGGCAAATGTCGCGGTTGCTTATGCTACTCTGGGGGGAACTTCTTCTTTTGTAGGTAAACTTAGTCGCGATGATTTTGGTCGTTTTTTAGAAAAGTCGCTCCAGCATTATCGAGTCAATACCGATTTTTGTCGATATTCAGATGATGCTCAAACTGCCTTAGCTTTTGTGTCATTGGATGAAAATAAAGAAAGAAGCTTTAGCTTTTATCGAGATCGAACAGCCGATCTACTTTTTAGAAAAAGTGATTTTTCAAACGCCGCATTTGCCAGTTCTAATATTTTTCATTTTTGTTCCAATACTCTCGTCAATAATTCAATATTTGAATCAACATTACACGGACTTTCACTCGCAGAATCCTCACACTGCATTACCAGTTTTGATCTAAACCTTCGCTTAGCTTTATGGAAAGATGAAGCTCCACTGGTTGAGAGAGTATGGCAGTGTATTCAACATTCTGAAATCGTGAAAATGTCTCGTGAAGAGCTAGACTATATAGCGGTGAAATCTAATATTAACCTTGAAACTGAAAGTGTTATTAGCCGATGTTTTGAGTTAGGCGTGAAATTAATTTTGGTAAGTGACGGTAGTAATACACTTGAATGGATTACCAAAGAATACCGAGGAAAAATTGAGCCACCAACGGTAATGGTCAGAGATACAACAGCGGCGGGGGACGCGTTTGTAGGAGCAACTCTTTACGCCATTAACCAATATGTTGAAGCAACTCATTTAAAAACAAAAACTGAGAGTAATGAACTGGCTAAAGCGCGTTTTCTGAGATTGATACAAGATAGAGATAGTCTCGAAAGAATCATTAATTTTAGCGTCAAGTGTGGAGCGCTTTCGGTTACCAGACTTGGTGCATTTCCATCATTTGCAAAAGAAAACGAAATAGCATTCTGATATTTTACCGTCCTAAGCTTTGCGCTTGAACATTATTATTGAATTCTATGATTAGAACATAAATGTTGTTGACTTTTTAATCATATCGCTAAATACTGATATTGTTGGAACGTTCCAGTTGTATGGACTCGATTCTGTATAGGCTTTATCGCCTATTTTTTTGGATTATGAATTGGAACGTTCCAATTTTGTCTTGGTGAAAATTTGAAAGAATTAAATATAAATAAAATTTTGTTGGAACTTTTACAAAATGCAGGGGGAAAAATGAATACAAAAAGCATTACCCAAAATAAGTATCAACTAACAAAACTCGCTTCGATCATTGGCTTGTTACTATCGACGCAGAGTTTCGCGGCTGAAAATGAAGAAAGGAAAGAAGGAGAGGAAGCGCGGTTAGTTATTACTGGTTCAAAAATTCGTTCTGTCAATTCGCTTGCACCGAGTCCGGTGACTTCTATTAGTGGAGAGACGCTGGCGCTGACAGGTCATGTTAACGTAATGGATGCGTTACTCGATTTGCCTAGTGTTTCTGGCGGGCTAACCAATGAATCTGGACAGTTTAACTACGCTAATACAGGAATGAATACAATTAACTTACGTAATCTTGGTCATGAACGAACCCTGATTCTAGTTAATGGAAGGCGTTTAGTGTCCAGCGACGTCGGCGAATTGCTCTCCGATATGAATTCCATCCCAACTTCTTTAGTAGAAAGGATCGATATCACAACGGGTGGTGGTTCTGCGATATATGGTTCTGGCGCGATTGCCGGTGTTGTTAATTTTATTTTAAAAAGTGACTTTGATGGGTTTGAAGTTGAAGCTCGACGAAATCAATCAGACCATGCTGATAACGTGAGTGATTTGCTTCGCGTTACTTTTGGCGGCAACTTTGCGCGGGATAAAGGCAATGCTGTTTTAAATATTGAAAGTTCGTCATCTGAGGGATTAGCTTCGCGCGAACGGGGCGTAACCGGAGTCAGATTTGATCGCGATTTGAATGTGCTTAATCCACCTGAATTGAGCACCTATGCACCAACCTGGCGGTACGATATCGGTAATGTGCAAACGGGTTGGGAAAATGGTCAGTTAACCGAATGGACATTGGAAGAAGATGGTTATCGACATGCCGATTCCAGAACGTTGTCTATTCCAATCGATCGGCTTATTATCAACGCGACCAGCCATTACTATATTAGGGATAACATCAGAGCGTTTGGTGAGTTTTCCTACGCAAAATCGGAGACCACAAACCCGAGCGACCTTTATTGGATTGGTTCCAGAACGAGCCGAGGTAACCCCATCTCAATTGATAACCCTTTTGTGCCAATCGAATTAAGAAATATTGCACTGGCTAATGCAACCGATGAAATCCATTATCGAGGAAGACTTAATGAATTCGGAACAACAGGATTCGATGCGGAACGAATTGTCACCCGTCTTGTAGTTGGATTTGACGGAACCTTCGCAGAAAATTGGGATTGGGAAATTAGTTTGAATCGTGGTGATGTAACTAACGATCAAATAGGAAAAGATGTTAATGCCTTAGCGTTTAAAAAAGCCACGGATGTTATTCTTGATCCTGATACCGGTGAAGTCCGATGCAGGGACGAAGCATTTGTCGCTATCGGTTGTGTCGCTACCAATGTGTTTGAACCTTTCACAGAAGAACAGATGCGCTTCTGGACTAACAATACGACACTTGATGGAAAGCTAGAACAGGAAGTTGCTGCCGCTTCAATATCAAATAGTAGTTTACTCGAAATGCCCGCCGGATATTTAGCGTTCGCCGCTGGAATCGAACATCGCAGAGAATTTTCAGAAGAGCACCCTGATTCAACAACCGCATCAGGAATGAGCGGCGGCATTCAAATTGATAGTTTAGAAGGGGAGTACGAAGTTGATGAGTATTTTCTGGAACTTGATGTTCCAATTTTATCAGATGTATTTTTGGCCAAATCACTTGGACTTAACATGTCTTATCGCTCATCAGACTATAGTCATACCGGTCGAAATGACAGTTGGCAAGTTGGTACTCGATGGGAAATTAATGATGAGTTAACCGTTCGAACTCAGTATTCAGAAGCGTTCAGAGCGCCGACAATTGCTGATATGTTTAACGGAAATACTCGGGTAGGTCTTAGTCTCGAAAATATTGATCCCTGTCACAATATAACGGCCACAAGTGCTGCCGAAGGGGTTACGCAACAACAAGCCGACGCGTGCCGACTTATTCCCGGAATCGCAGCGGCAATTGAGAACGGTGGTACTTTTAACGGCGAGCCAGAAGATGATATTGAAAGGTGGGCCTATTTCGGGGCTTCGCCTGATCTCGAAGTGGAAACCGCTGAAACAACCACTATCGGTGTGATTTACTCGCCCGATTATTTTGAAAACTTAACGATCGCAATTGATTACTACGATATTGCTATCGATAACATTATCACAGGCGTTGCCAATCGATATAAAAACCAAAGGTGTTTGGAGGGGTTACCTGTCTTTTGTCGAGCGGTTGAGCGTGATCCAACAACCGGTGTGATCCAATCAATGTACAACTACGTCTTTAATTTGGCTGGACGGGAAGTTAGTGGAATTGATGCTGAAGTGAACTACAAATATTCGCTAGAAGAGTTGGGCGATTTGAAATTCAGATTCTTATACAGCTACGTCGATGAGCATCGAACCCAGGATGATCCCCAATCAGGCTGGAGAGATGAACTCGATCAATTACCCTATTTTAAACATAGAGCAAACTTATCGACTACCTACAATTATGAAAACTTTACTGCGAACTGGTCTGTCGTTTACCAAGGATCGATTTATGATGAAAAGGGCAGAAACTATTACAACAATCACGTTGATGCCAATGTTCTGCACAATGCTCAAGTTCGTTACCATTTTGGGGATAAAGATGAGTATCAAATATATCTCGGTCTGGACAACGTTTTTGACCAAGACCCGCCTTTTTTACCTGAGGGATATCTGAATGGTGGTCCGCAATCTGCCACCGCAAGTTCGTACAGTCGTATCGGACGTATGTGGTACTTAGGCACTAAAGCCACATTTTAGATTACGCATTTTTAATCAGAATAAAAATGAATTGCGTAAAAATAAATTAAATAAAAAATTTAAGAGGAGCAAACATGAACAAGATAACTGTGTTTATGGCTGTAACAGCACTTTTAACACTAATGGCTTGCAATGGTTCTGACAAGCCACTGGAGATAACACCGAGAGTCACCGAAGAACCAGTTGCTGAATCGGCGCTACGAAATATGGCCACCGATGTCGGTAATGTGGTGGTTTCTCCGAATGGTGTTAACGTACCGGAAGGGGAGCAAGTCACTAATCTCATTGATGGTGATACGACGAGCAAGTTTTTAAGTTTTTCTACGTCAGTAACGGTTATTATTACTACGTCAAAACCACATGTTTTACAAAGTTATAATATCGTATCAGCGAATGATCAGCCAAAGCGAGATCCAGTTCGTTGGCTTTTAGAAGCTTCAGCGGACGGTGATAATTGGAATGAAATTGATAGACGGGAAGAACAAAGTTTTTCCGCTCGTGGCAAACGTAACCATTATCAACTGACTGCTAATGAAACTGAATATCGTCATTATCGTTTTAATTTTACTCATACTGGAACCGATGACTTTGGAGCCGATATAACTCAACTTGCTGAAATCGAACTGATGGTTGAAGCAGACTTGCCGATAGTTTCTTTTTTCACCGATAAACCAAGAGCAGAAGTTAAGGAGTCTGTTTCATTTATCGACCAGACTTTGGTTAGCCCGACAAGTTGGAATTGGACTTTTCAGGACGGAATACCGGCAACAAGTACCGCCCAACACCCGGTCGTCACTTTTAGTTCGATTGGCCCCAAAAGAGTATCAGTAGAAGTTTCAAATAAAAAAGGTAGCACCACTCTGGAAAAAGAATACGCGATCTGGATTTGGGATCCTGTTAATCCCTGGAACGGTTTTCCTAAGCCTGTCGTGTCATTTGTTAAGTTAGATCCTGAACATCAGGGACAGGCCGATCTTGACAGAGTATTACCCGATTTAGAAAGTCAAATTCATGAAGTTTCTTTAGGTGTTTCCAAAATTCTTTATGAAAATGTTACCGAAATCAGCATTTTCAAAACTGTTACTTTCGAAACCGGTCACTATGACTTTCCGGCAGCGAAAGGGGGCACTGATACCGATATGATTTTGTATATGGATCTGGATCACATTGCTAACACAACAAACAATGGCGGTGATGATGCCTTACGCAAAGAAGTTCTAGGCATGTTGTGGCACGAGTTAACACACGGTTATTCAAATTCGCCGCAAACAGGAGAATATGTGCCTGGTACTGAGTATCACAGTTTCCTGGAAGGTATCGCAGATTTTGTCAGAATTAAGGCAGGTTACAACGAGCACAAGAGAGGAGGGATAGCCTGGGCGGAAGATTGGAACGCAGATGCGTATAATCAAACTTCATTTTTCCTGGAATGGGTACATAACAGTCACCAGAGCATCAATTTCATTTATTTATTTAATCAGGCTGCGGGAGAGTTGAATGAATGGAGTTTTGAAAATGCGTTTCAGAAAATTTTAGGGCGAGGCATACAAGAAGTTTGGGAGCAGTATCAAACCGAATATGTACAAAGAATTCTTGGCCAGTATCCACCTTTCCCAACTCCAGTTGAGGGCTACGTCAACTTTGCGATTGATGAAGGAACTTTAGTTTCCACCAACGCGACTGACTTAGCGTTATTTGGTGAAGGAATTAGCAATGTAAATGACAACAATGTGATTAATCCATTTAATGCCGTAATAGAAGAAACTTGGTGGATGAGAGATTACTATCCTCAGTTATTACCAATTAACGAAGTCACTAATGTTGTTGTCAATATTCAAGTACCGGAAGC
Source organism: Aliikangiella coralliicola (assembly GCF_007004725.1). Lineage (GTDB taxonomy): Bacteria > Pseudomonadota > Gammaproteobacteria > Enterobacterales > Kangiellaceae > Aliikangiella > Aliikangiella coralliicola. Next base: position 241,432 of record NZ_ML660167.1, read on the forward strand.
TAAGGTTTTGGAAAAATATAGCATTAGCTCAGCCAAAGAAACTCATGAGTGGCGAGACCCAACAGCCTGGACAGTCGAAGCTTCTGAAGATGGAGAGACATGGCTAGAACTGGACACGGCTCAGTACCCACAGTCACCACCAGCACGACTGGAGACATTTCATTATGATGTTGAAGGCAATGAGACCGCGTATCAATTTTATCGTTTTACTTTCGAAAACAGCCAGGAAGGTGAAGGCGTAGGCGGTGATAATGGTCGTCTTATTGCTATCGGGGAGATTGCGTTGTTGACATCAATGTAGGTGATTTTGCGAGAAACCAAAAGATTATCTTCGAAATCACCGTATCCGTAAAGCAACAAATCATAATTTGTCAACGGCGCAAGCCGTTGGCATTTCAGACGCCTTTCCACCTTTTTCTCGCCTACTAGAATTGATGGTTCACTTCTAGTTTCTAACCGTGATAGTCACTCGGTAAGTATCATCGCGTTTTTCGGTTTCTATATCCCAGGACATTTCTTCAACAATGCGCTTTACCAAATAGTGTCCATGTCCTAGCCCCTGATAAAAAGGTTTAGGTTGCTGGCCGTCGAGTGCGTTTTCAAAAGATATAAGATTTCCTTCTGCTTTAATAACCATGGTTGAACTGTTGCTATGATAGAACGCGTTATTGATAAGGTTTTGACATAATAGATTAACCAAATGCTGGTTTCCCATTACGCAGAAATGGTCATCAACAAAGATATCCACTTCAAACGCCACATCAGGATGAACGCTATAAATTTTTAGCACACATTTTTCTAAGATTGGCGTTAGTTTGATCTTGCTAAAGTTAAGGTTTTCCTGTCGAGCCAGCGCTAACAAGACATCAACGGTTTGTTCCAGTTCATTAGATGCATGTTCAATGAGTTCTATTTCTTCGGTTTTCAGCGGTTGTTGACGACTCAGTTGGATGGTATTTTTTATCAGAGTCATGGGTGTTCTCAGTTCATGACTGACGTCACGGGTGAACTCCCGCTCTCGCTCAAGTAGCAAAGAGATTTTTTGCAAAGCGGACTCAAAGGAACGGCTGAGTATGCCAATTTCATCGCGGCGCTCTGTGGGCAGAGAGGGCAAGGCTTCACTGAATTTATGCTGTTCAATTTGGTGGCTCAATTGTTGTAATGGTTTGGCACTGCGATTAGATAAAAACCAGGCTAAGAACAGCGACAAAATGAGCACAACACCAGATACAACAAATAAAAAACTCCAAATCATATTGTCTAGCGTTGAAAGACCTTCTAGCTTAGATGCGTTTAAGGTGATATAAAATTGCTGGCCTTCAGGCGTAGCAAATTCTTCAATATGATAATTATCACCATGAAGGTAAAACTCTTTTTCGTACGGGTTGTCCAGGTAGCCTTGCAACACTTCGGCAGGTAACGCAGATTTAGATAAATAAACCTGCATATAATCTGGTCGGGCTTGTTTTAATTCATTGCTTTTTTCATATTCTCGTAAAACATAGTCAGCTTCGGTTGTGAGTAAATGTCTGAGGACTTCATCTTCGGTCACCGCTGCAAAAAGCCAGGTCACGCCGGTAAATAAAAGGCATATCAATGCAGCTAGGCTGCCAAAAGTGATAAATAATCGGTGTTTGATTGTATTAATCATCTAGCTCAACTAATTTATAGCCAATGTTGCTAATCGTTAGCACCAGTGATTGTTCTGCAACTTGCTGCGTGGCTTTACGTAATTCATACATGTGTGTTTTCAGGGAATTACTTTCCGGAGGTTCATCTCCCCACAAAAGCTGTAACAGCTCAGAACGACTGACCGGATAAGGATATTCATCAAGCAGTTTTGACAAAATGACAAAGCCTGTTTTCGTGGCTTTTATTGGTCGCCCATCCCACTCTGCCTTAAACGCTTTTTTATCTAGTCGCAGTTTTCCACGTTGTACCACGGAGTCTTTATGCAGCATAGGGCGTCTTTTCATCGCCTGGCACCTGAGTACCAGCTCGCGTAAATCAAACGGCTTAGTTAAATAGTCGTCAGCGCCTTTGCCAAACCCTTGTGCCTTATCCTCAAAGGCATCCCGCGCAGTTAACATCAGTATTGGGGTATTGGAAGTATCTTGCCGTTTGATTTGTTCACACACTTCCAATCCGTCAATGTCAGGCAAGTTTAGATCTAAAATTATGACGTCAAAATTGTTCGTCAAAGCTAAATTTACACCAAGTTTTCCAGTTGCTGCAAAATCCAATCGCCATCCCTGAGCTTCAAGGAAAGTGCTTATTTGCGAGGCAATGGCGTGGTTATCTTCAACTAGCAAAATGTTCATAGATCCTCTAGCCAGATTAAATAAATAAGGAGCCTTGAGATTATCAAACGAAGGGTCATTTTAGGGTAAACCGCTTTTCTTTACCTCAAATTGACCTTGCTCATTGGATACTGGCATAAATCGGCAAATATGAGAATGACTATGAAACAAATAATCTTAACTTTAATAGCTGTGGTGATGCTAAATGGTTGCTCTGTAGTCAACTATATGCGCATGAAAAATGCTAACAATGACATTGAACCTGTGCTACCCACTTCAGATGCCAGTCGTTTTGAACAAAGTGTGCAAGCGTTTTACATAGGAGAAAAACCTTACATCAAAGTAAGGGTAAACGGTAAGGAGGAGCTACTTTTTCTTATCGATACCGGGGCATCATTCACGATGTTATTTGACACTGAAAAGGTCTCTAGACTGCAACTTGAGCGAGGCTTCTCACTCGAAGTGGGAGGGTGGGGGGATGGTGAAAACTCGCCCGCATATCAGACACAACTTAAGTCAGTCGCTTTTGGTGATGTGAGCTTTAAAGATGTAAAAGTAGCTTATATACCTATTTCTACGACTCAATATTACCTGACTCCCGATGAAGCTATATTCGATGGTGTGCTAGGGCATGATTTGTTAAGACATCTTAATTGGATGTTCGACAAACAAGCGAGCCTGATAAGTGTAGCTAACGCTTCTTTTTCAGCAAAGCCCAATGATGTGAATATACCGACTGATACTTTTTTCTCTAAACTTAAGATGCCGGTGACAATGCACATTAACGGAAGAGACTTTGAACAGGAGGTTTCAATAGATACAGGTAGCCGCCATTATTTTAAATTCAATACTGAATATGTGAAAAATCATAATATCCAGCTTCCTGCTGTTGCGATTCAAGCTTCAGATTTTGGTCTTAGCGGAGAAGCTAAACACAAGCGAGTAAGGCTACCAGGCTTAAGTTTAGGCAACTTGAGGTTAGAGGGCATCAAGACTAATGTTATTGAAGCTGAAGATGAAGATAATTATTGGGTGATAGGCAGTGCGTTAATGAATCAGTTCATAACCATCATAGATTATCAAAACAACATGATAGTTTTTCGACCCTACGAAAAAGATTCATTCACTTCTCGATATAACCTTGCAGGATTGGATCTTCGAAAATTAAAAAATGGAATGCTGATTGTTCGTCAGGTATTCCCGGGACTTGTTGCTAATCAGCATGGTTTTAAAGCTGGCTCAGTGGTCACTTCAATTAATCACGTGGATGCCCGTGATATTACCGAGCAAGACTGGTTGGAAATGGTGGCTAAGCCAGATACCTTTGAGTTTTGTTTCAAACTTCAGCGATGCAGGCGCATTACGACAAAGCATATTGAAGGTTATTCGACTGAGCCTTAAGTGGAAACTGAAAGTTATGTTGAAGTAATGAAGTATTTGCGTGGTCGTGTCGGTCTGCCTCATGGAAATGTTACAAACCGGCAACAACTAATCAATGGATTATTAAATGGCGAGATAGTAGAGTGTCCACCGATTTTTTAAAATTAAGACTATAACTTTCCCATCACAGGCTAAAATGAGGGAGAGTCCCTCATAGCGGGGACGACAGTCGGCGACTTTAGAGAAATCGATATTCTATAGCTAAAAGCTCATTTGAATATCTATTGATGCAGAACCATTCAACTTTTGCGGCTTATAAAGCGCCGCGAAAAAAGGAATATCCACCGTTCGCTCAGGATATTCTGAACTAATCTGATATTTAATTTGTGTTGTAGCTCCAGGCTCTAACAAAGCAAACCCATAATCATTACTCACTTTTATTCCGGCGTAGTGAATGACAGTAAAATAAGCGAAAGTAGCTGCTGTATCTGTTATATTTCTGATCTCCACGACTATCTCATATGTGTTTTCCCCAATACGCTTCTTCTCAATTAGCTCTAAGCCTACGTTCTGCTCCGGAAAAACAGTGACATCACATTGATTGAACTTAATTGTTCTTGTTTGACCATATCCTGAATCTAGGGCTTCTGTATTACCTATCTTGAATTTCACTAACTCGCTAACTGACTTGTCTAATTTAAACACTGAACCAATAGGTGGTACACCAGAGATCACGGCACTATTCCTAATTGGCGTTTCGTTACGCATGTTAAGAAAAGGGAACCTCTTAAACTTAAAGTCGAAATAGAAGTCATTTGTATTGACTGTATTTGTTCCAAATTCTTGAGCGGCCAGCACTCCGATGGTGCCTTTTGATTCTTTATCTTCAGCCAAATCAACTTGAAACTCACCTAGTAGCCAATGTTTGCCAACAAATTTATTTTGATACCAAGTCATATCGACCAATGAAGCTTCATTGTTTATATCAAATACATTTTGTACATCTTCAGGTATAGTTGCTGTTCCAGTTCCAACGAACTCAACGACAAATTCACCGGGAATTCCTGGGAGTTTCATTTTGACATTAGCAACTCGCGCGGCTGCGCATGCAGCATTAGGAGGGGTTCGATAAGGTAATTCTTCCGTTGTCATCGCCAAAGTAGTCATAGTGTCATCTCCATAGGCAAATTTAGAACTAATTTTTATATCAAAGATTTAACGTTTACTTCTATTTCACAATATTACTAACTTACCTCAATATTTATTACCTAATGCTACTATCATTAACACTTCTTAAAGATTTTGGCAACTTCTCTCGGTATTCTTAACTTTCTATTGGTAAAAGTTTTATCAATTATTTGGTCACCCAATTATGGTCAAAAAAAGTAATAATTTGTATATAACTTTTAATTTAACTAGTTTTGCTAGTTTTTCTGAGTTCTCGAGTAGTGATTAGAACTTAACTTAATTAATTCAAGATGTTAGGGAAGGAGCATGTCTTAAAGAAAGAATTTTTTCTTTTCTAGATTCATGAACCTGACTAAATAAGACTAAAAAAGTCCGTTAATCCCCCAATTGTTTCAAAGCTGTCGTCTCTAGTTCATGACCTGATTACTATTGCTTGTACCTAGGCGGGAACGCTTGATTCAATATGAACATAAAACTAACAGACACTCCACCCATAAAAGCGAAATTGTTGAAAATAATGAGGTAAAGTTAGTCCGTTTTTTTAAAGGTATTCCGGCTTATGATTTTGACTTGCTTTTTTCGGGTAGATTAGAACGACTGGCTAGTGAACGAACGGAAAAAAGCCTTTCATTGCTGAAATGAAGTTAAAGGAAGTTATGGTATTTAGATTAGTTTGAGGTTGAACAGTAAAGGTTTTAGCAGCCGAAGTTCCACGTAGAAATCTAAGTTTTAGCTCTTTTTCTCGTTGCCTGATTTTATCCACAGGACCAACTACTCGATAAAATTGTTTACCATAATTTTCAATTTATTTAGCTAGCGTTTTTGCTGAAGATTCAGTCGGTTGAGAATAAGGCAATATGAGACGTGATAGCCGCTTTGTCTGTTGACCTAGAGTAATCTGAAATTTCATTTAAACTTAATTTTATCTCCAGATATCTGATTCGACTAAAATATTAACCGGTACGATTCTAATTTCAATTACAATTTCTTAGTAATAAATCAATACTGCCATGCAATGTATGCGGATAATTAAATTCGCATGATTTGAGTTTTATAACTGTAATCACCAGAATGCACTTCTGTATACACTGGAGAAAGCCATGCAAAGAAGAACTTTCCTAAATCTAATGACTACTGCGAGTTCGATAGCATTACTTCCAGGTTGTGTATCAATTCCATCAGCAAGTAATTTTCCAAAGAAGATTCTTATCCTTGGTGGAACCAATTTTCTTGGACCAGCACTGGTCGAGCATGCCACGTTCCGTGGCCATGAGGTCACACTCTTCAATCGAGGAATTACTCGTCCGAATCTTTTTCCCAACCTTGAAAAGCTGCGTGGTGATCGCCAGATTAGAGCCAGCAACCTGACTGCCTTAGAAGGGAATAGACGCTGGGATGCAGTAATTGATGTCTGGCCAGAGCATTCTAATTTAGTAAAACAGACTGCAGAATTATTGGCCGACCGCACTGATTACTACTTTTTTTGTTCAAGCATAGCGGCTTATAAAGACTACAGCCGCCCTAACATGACTGAATCGGCAACCACACGAGTGGATGAACCTGGCTGGTATGGAGGGGAGAAAGCCATAGCCGAAACCGTCTTAGCAGAACGTTTTGCTGGAAAATATGGCGTTTCGCGGTGTCATGCGATGGTTGGGCCACGCGATAATGGTGTGGCATTTCATTACTGGTTACGAAGAATGGCTCTGCAAGATGAAGTTCTAGCGCCGGGTTCAGGTAATGATTTTGTTCAGTATGTAGATGTTCGTGACGTTGCCGCATGGATTATTAATTGCGTTGAACAACATCGTGTAGGTATCCATAATATTTGCGGTCCGTCTGAGAAACTGACTTTTCGGTCCTTTCTTGAAGGAAGCCGTAAAGGGATAGAAAGTAATACACGACTTACCTGGGTAGATGCCGATTTTCTGCGTAAAGAGCAGGGAGTGCAATCATTCTCAAATATGCCGCTTTGGGCACCCTTGGATGAAGATGCTGGTTTTTATCAAATTAATACTGCAAAGTCTGTGACAGCAGGAGCAACATTTCGTCCATTGACCGAAACAGCGCGTGATGCCTGGTTATGGTATCAGTCATACTTCTTTAAAGACACGGCTTTTCCTGTCAGTGGGCAAGGATTAGCGAGAGAGCGAGAGCTCGAAGTGCTCAAAGCGTGGCATAATCGTAGTTAAGATTGAGTAATATATTCAGTCAGTGGTGTACAAAACTAAGAACAGGCGGTCACAATTCAGGTTGTTTGAGTAAAGGAGTTTTCAAACTGTATGAGCTAAAATCGCAACTGAATGTCTGTTATTTACCATGGTTTTAAAGCTGGAACAGTAGTCACTTCAATTAATCAGTGGAAGCCCGTGATATCGCAGAACAAGACTTGTTGGAAATGGTGGCTAAGCCAAATACCTTTGAGTTTTGTTTCGAGCTTCAGCCATGCAGTCGAATTACCACAAAGCATATTGAAGGTTGTTCGACTAACCCTTAAGTAGAAACCGAAAGCTATGTTGAAGTAATGAAGTATTTGCGTGGTCGTGTCGGTTTACCTGATAGACAAGCGTCGATCGCCAAATCTTATGTCAGTTTGGCGATTGATTGTTGTGGCCTCTGGTCATGGACGGGGTAAGGGTGTTACAGGCTTTTATTAAAAACGATTATAAAGTTTCTTCTCCTGGCGAATTTGCTCGCTCAATTACGACTTAAAGTGTTTAATAATTAACCATTCAAAGAAATTTCAACGGTTTTTCAAAGCTTTTTCAAAAGTTTGTTTTGGAAATTAGTTAGTTTTTGAGGAATTGGAAGATATGTTCAATTTTGTGTTTCAGGAATGAATATCTCTTATTGCGACATCCCTTAAGAACTGTTTGAAATGGTCATTTTTTGACCGTAAGATGAAACACTTGTTATGGAGAATGTTTCAGAGTGGATTTTGACAACAAACACGAAAAAATATAACTCCGAAATGCAGCTCTTTGATCAGGATGGCAACCGCCTCTACCTGACTGCTCAAGAAAAAGCTCTCGAAGAGCGCCTGTTTTGCTTCTTGGTACACTATACTGGCTGTTGTCCCACCGAAGCCCTAGAACTTACCGCCGAAAAAGATAAAAATTTTGGCGAAGCGTATAAGAATCGCCAGCGAATATAGAAAAGAAGATAATATTCCAGAAGGTGGGTATGTGACGATACATAATCTTAAAGTGGTCGGGTGGAGCAGGGATGTGATTTGAATCAAAATAACGAAAGGATAAGCCTCATGTTGTTTTCAATTATCGAAAAAACAAAACACTTTCTTGCTAAACGAAAAGCTAAGCGAGGTATGTTAAGGCTTGGCTTTACCAAGGAAGAGATAGATTAAGCAAGACTTTATCTGTAGTAATTCAGACTTGATGCAACAGTTACCGGTTTTGAAAGTGGCGAAGTAGAATGAGTTTCCTCAAGTGTTTAGTTAAAGCGAATAGGAGATAAAAAATGCCAGAATGGATGACAAATAAGTTTTCAATACTAGTGTATGGAATTGTTTTAGCAGCGGGAGCGTGTTTCTTTCTGCATGAGTTTGTGACAAAGAATTTCTATGTAAAAAAAGAGGAGGCAAAAAAATATGTTACAAATATAGGGTTTAATTGTTTAACCAATGAGGAACAAAAAAGCAAGCAAACTCATGATGTAGTATGGTTGGGATATACAGAAAAACAGGCAATAATGATTTTTGATGCTGCAAGACTTCTAGGAGAGGCAAAGCACACAAGTGACAATAGTTTAATTACCCGTGCAGAAATCAATATCAAAAATTCGAAGTCATTTCGAGATTATATAACGATTTTTAATCGTTTTCGAAACAAAGGAGAAAATAATGTAAATTCGGATAGTGTGGAAGATTTAATTTTAGGTCTTCGCGGTGAAATCAAAAGTGTAAAACAAAAACATCATACAACAGAAATTCCGAATTCAATTATAAGCATAATAGAGCTATATTGGATTGTTCATCGGCGTACTGATGAAAATACTCAGCAAGTTGTTCCTTCCTTGAGGCTTCTCAAAAAGGAGCTAATAAAGCTTGAACGAGGAAATCAAAGAATTAGTCATGTTATCAAGCAGGTTGAAGATGCAATCGATATTGGAAAAAAAGAAAACTGGTCCTCTCTAAAAGATAAGGTTTCTAGGCTGCGAGAGCCCTTATTTCTTGCGATAACAGGCAAACAACCTCCGATCAACCCATATTAACCAAAGCTCCGTGTAAATGCCGGCGTATCAAATTAATTTCGAGGATTGAATATGAGCTTTGAAGTGTCCGAGTTGCTAAGATCGACCCCCGAACGAAATCACCTCAAATTAGCAACCCGCCTTAATAACTATCAGAATACGGAGGTTAATATGAATGGAAATACAATCAGCTACTAAAGAGCTTTTAAGAATCGCAAGCGAATATAGAAAAACAGACGATATTCCAGATGGCGGGTATGTAGCGGTGCACAATCTTAAAGTAGTAGGGTGGAGCAGGGATGTGAAAGGAAAATCGCACGAACTTTTACCTGGAACATGGGCCGTCGACGCGTTAGGGCATAAATTTTTAGCTATAGGCGGGAACGATTATGATGGCGTTAAAGAGTGGCAAATGATTTCTCATACTTCGTGAGCTTTATGATGGTGTAATTTCCCCTTTGGAAAGAAAAAAGATGTTAAAAATGAAACAAAATAACGAATAGGACAAAGATTGTTATGCGCATAGACCAAGAGTATTTGAAAAATATACTGGACCGTATTTTGGAACACAAAAGTGCTGATTTTGATTTAAACCTATTTCTGGAGCTATGGAATAATGAAGAAGATGTAGATGCTCAACATAAGTTTGTCTTTCATTTAGAATTATTGGAAGACCAAGGCTTTATTGCTAGTTCAACCAGCATCAATGGAATCGGGATTCGTCGTTCAAGTAATAAAGCAGACCCATACAATTTGGCACTGACTCCGCTTCGATTGACGTCTTCAGGCCATGATTTCGCCGCTGCATTAAACAAACCCGACGTATTTAAAATACTCAAAGAAAAGTTCAATAATGATGGTCCATTTGAGTTTGTTAAAGCGGCAATTATGCTGAGTACAAAAGCCGCCGAAAAGAAATTGACTGATTTATTAAATGATTAAATAAAGCGTTTTGATAAAGGCTTTATTAGGTCTTGGCGTGTACTCCAGGACATAAAGAATGCCATTGTTGGTCGCGATACCATTGCAGTAGAAATATACCCTAAAGAATCTGAAGTTACTGATACTGCAAATATGTATCACTTATGGGTTTTTGCTGATGGATACGGACCAACCGTATCCTTAATACCGCCCGAAAAGTGAAACGAAATTATGAATTTAGTGTACTTAAGATAACGGTTGTCGAGTGTTAAATGAATTAAGATTGGACACAAGCAAGATGAAAAATAAGGAGTTATTATATGGAAACAGACGGGTCAAAAAGCTTGAGAGAAGTTGAGTTTGAGAAGGCTCAAACAGAATTGAAGATTAAAGAGATTGAGCTGGAGATTCTAAAGCTTCCTTGGTATAAAAAATCAGCCACAACAATTTTAAGTTCGGTGGTTGGTGCTCTGGCAACAGGATCAGTTGCTATGTTTGTGTCCTTCACAAATGATCTGTCTCAGCAGCCGAATGATATAAAAAGACAGGTAATTGACAACTTAAATGGAGAATCCTTCTCCGCAAAAATTCCAGATGCAAGCTTAGACAAATATCTCGTCAATTATTCGCTTGGATATGTAAATGCAGTACTAAGCAAAAATGAAGGGGCTGAGGCGCTTGATGCAGCAATAGCTACTGGCGAAAGGGATAAAGTTTTAGAAGTATATAGCAATGTAACTGCCAAGATGATGGATCGTGTTTCAAATGCAATTAAGTAGTCTTAATTCTGAACGAGGCTAAAAGTTTAACAAAAAGGTCAGCCTGACACCTGGCGGTGCAAGCTAACTAAGCGTTATGTGCCAGTATTTTCCGCAACTAGTGGTCTCTAATATCTAGGTTTAAATTTTATGAAATTTGAGTTAGTAGTAGTTGAAAAGCATGCTCTGAAAGACAGTCACCGTACTCTGTTTGCAGAAATGCTCAAAATGCAAGGTAAGGTTCAAGGTGATCTTAGAAAAAAAGCAGATCGATGTAAGTGTATCTGTATAGCCACTACTAATGGAAAATCTGTTGCGATTGGTGCAATTAAGAAAAAAACAGACTCTGACTTTGCTGAGCATAAAGCCAATATTCCTGAGTTAAGTAAAGAGTTTCAATGGGAGCTTGGTTATTTATTTACTGATCCTGAATTTCAGGGTCATAAAATTGCAAGCTCTATTACTCAGTCATTAATTCGGTATTTTGGTAACGACAATCTAATGGCTTCAACTGAGATAACTGAAAATCCAGGAATGGTAAAAATTTTAGAAAATAATGCGTTTAAATTGCATGGAAAACCCTGGAAAGTGATATACACGGGAATCTTTTGGGGTTATTTCTTAAAATAAGTAACTCATAGCAAGTGGTTAAATTTTGAATTACCAGAGCAGTCACTCCATTTGCGACCGCATTGACTCAATAACAAAGTGGGTCTTGCAGCGATGAGACTAACGAACAAGCCAAAGAAGTTAACCGAAGATATTAGTTATCGTACAGTTGTTTGGTGTGGTAGTAAGATTATCATATGTCTCGTTTTTGTTATTAAAATGAGTCCATATACCTGCAAATAAAGGAGGTTGTTTATGAAACTATGTCCTGCAATTAAAAAAGATGGGAAAAAGTGCGAATACAAATGTATAAAGTGTCATCTTTGATTTTGAATCCTTGCCAGTCAATAGTGGGCGGCAAATAGCCACGACCACCTATCACAACAAGCTTACGGGCCAACATGGGGGCATTGTTTTTTGCGTTCCAATTTTTTATTGCTAAATTCTGATAATTTAGGCCAAAAGTAACAATCTGCACATAATTTCATATTTAACATAATATACATTATGCGTAATATTAGTTATTCCTTTAAGTCCAGCAGTATGATTATCCACTTTAAGAAAAGATGGTAAGTCTATGAAAATTAAAGATATTGTCAATTTCATTGAATTGGACAAGATTTTCCAGCGACATGAACTCTATCATCGTTGCTCATCGAGCTTGCGAACTTAACTACACTTCTTAATGCTCAAGAAAACTTCTGCTAAGAATGAAAGTACCTGGAGCTGTTGTCAGATTCATGGCTTGAGCGGGAAGATATCCTAGCCGGTACATTTTCCCTTAAACAATTTGATGTGTAATAAACAAGGCGAAAAATTCTTAAACGACTTTTTCTAGAAGTCTGGTATCCCTATTTAAACCGTTGATATTTTAGTCAAGTCCATAATCTATTGAACTCCATGATTCGTCGCCCTTTTAATTACGATTTCTTTCGTACTTGATGTGCTCAATCTTTAGTTCCAACGTATTATGAGCTAATGTTTTTCGGTGTCTTCTTCATCGGGTTGTCTTTCTATTTATCACCTAAGTCGCCATTTACTATTTGAATCAGGTTTGAAAATTCAAGAAGTGGTGAAATAATCAATAGGAAAACAGATTAACAGTTAAACTGATTATCTGCATTTTAGATAAAATTACGAAAATAGACGATCTCTTACACGCGGATCAGAGATTGACTAACTACGCTGACCAGATTGATGCTATAAGATCCAGTCTGTTTGATTGAATTGCGCAACCGGTTACACCGTTCATCAAACGAACAAAAAAACAAACAAACTTCAATTGAAAAAGGATTTTTTAAATGAAATATTTATTATCAATTTTGCTATTAGCGTCTTCTTCATCATTGTTCGCAGCGGCAGATATTGTTGATGCCTGCATTAATTGTTCGGAAGCAAAAGCAAGACATACCGCGTTACAAGGAATGGAAGAATTTTATTATTCTACTCCGCAGCCTGGTAGCGTCAATGATGTTTCTCGTCGCGGAAAACCAAAACCTAAAATCTTTAAGACACTCCATATATTCACCAATACCGGGCCTTATCACGGTTACTCTTACATCGCCCGAATTGTGAACGGGGGGGCCGTACTGGTGAAGGCTTATGATACACCGCCATCAAAAGGAAGAGGCATTTTCAAGTCAATGCATGAATACCGGGTTGCTTACCTTCAGATGATTGCCGATGCGCAGGCAGGTATGGATTACCGCTTTATGCAAGCTGTCGGTAAAGCTCACAATAAAGTAACCCCCGCGGATGCACGTAAAGGTGATGACGAAACCGGTGCTTGTAGCGAAAACGGGAGTCAGTCTTCCCCGTTTGATTATTTCACCGGGAACACGGCAATAGACACTAATGCCGCGATGCGCCTTGAGCTTAAAAATTATATTGGACAAACCAATGTCAAACATACTCAAATCAACTGGAACGTCGGCGGTTCACTAGGCACGGACGGCGCTTCGATGAATGGGAGTATTGGCGGAACTTTGGCTATTCAGGATGGGGTCGGGCATTTGAATGTCCAGTATTCAAATCATGGTCAACTGGTTTTTGACATAAGAAGGAATACTAATAATACGTACTACCCCACACTTAACCTAACCGCAAGCACCTTCGGGAATGGCGTTAACCGGAGTGATAATTTCGATTATGGTGAAGGTCCCGGTATGGATATGTTCCTCTATCAAAACGCAGATAAACAGTTCAAAATCAACAACCGTTCATTTACATTTGAGAATAACTGCATCGAGAAAGACTGGGCAGAAATGGCAAGAGATTTAGGCTTAAAAATTGTCAACGATACAGGGTTTGAAGGCGGTGGGTTTGATACACCCTGCCAAGCGAATCCCAGTGGAACGACCGAATATGTTTACAGATGGAAAGAATTTGTTCAGACATCGAGAGTCGTTGGAGACACGATGACTATTACAGGTATTTGGGTGCCTCGTTCATTAATGGTCACAACAGGCTCATCAAATCCTTGTTGATGTCATTTATCAGGGACTATTATGTCCCTGATTATGCTTGCCCCCTTCTGGCTTAATAATAACCACTGCTAAAACTATCCGTATTTGCAATGAGTTGTCTAAAACTTATCAGCCTCATTAATAAGCTGGTCAATATCATCATTTAAAATGGTTATATTTAATTCCATTACAGTTGACTCCCTATAAGCACCTAAAGTATTTTTTTCGTGAAAACTTATATATTTTTTATTAACCAGTAACTCAACATCATTTTTAATTCGATTTAATGTTGACTCTCTTATTGGTACTAAAACACTGCCTGACTCCCGATCTTTTAATCTCTTCCAGAAATACGTAGTATTCTTTTTTATATTAATTAACGCTCCAATAATCTTATTTTGAATTCTATTCTCTATTATGTTTCTGAAATCTTTACTCTCTAAGCTATTGTCAGCTATTTCAGATTTAACTTCCTCCAACTCAGTAACTACTTCATTACTAACAGATAGCTTTTCCAGCTTAATTTCATTTTTTCCAAACTTTAGAACGTCCACTCTTTCGATAATACTTTTAACTTCTTTTCTTAAATATATCACTATAAAAACTATTAGCAGTTGCCAAAAGCTAAAACCCAATTTTTCAAGAATAAGTACAAAGTCCATATCTTTCCTATGACGCTGTTTAAAAGCACCTGACGTTCTTCAATAGTTAAATAAAGTCGATTACCGCTTTGCATTTCCGAGCTATATTTTTGTTTTTAGGTCATTTCACTCTATGAAATATTTTAATGGAGAATTGTTTCATACTAAGGTTAAAAAATAACCTTTTCAAACTTGTTTTATTATATATTGCTGGGTGAGATAAGTTGATTTAAAACGCGTTCCTGAAAAGATCGAAAGCGTGATTCAGAATACTTAGAAGTAAATTCATAAAATCTAAAAATTATAAGATTGTAGACAAAATAATTACCTTCAAATAAGATGCCTACTAAATTGCTTTTAACTCACTTTATAGATGCTTGTTCTAAAAACCTACTTATGAGATATTTTATACAATGCCCTCTTTGGCTATGCTCGTGGTTCCGCAAATCAGCAATCGCTCGATTCGAATATAAGACCACGAAAATTGCTAAAAAGTCGGTATACACAGAACGACGATCTACAAATTACTAAATGGAAAAACTTGAATACAACAATCTGTATTCTTGCATGATTAAATAGGATTTTATATGGCTGACATCGGACAGGTTACCCAGCTTTTAGTCACCATGCGTGACTCTGCAAATAGGGAACAAAATAATGCCAAGCAAGCATTAGTCGAACAGTGCTACGCTCATTTGCACCGGGACGCAAGACGTTTCTTGAGCGCAGAAAATAAAGATCATACGCTGCAAGTCACCGAGCTGGTTAACGAAGCTTACTTGAAACTTTTTGATCGGACATCGCTCAATTGGAATGACCGACACCATTTCTTTGCTTCTGCCGCTATCGCCATGCGACGAATTTTGGTAGACCACGCAAGACGAAAACTCGCTGGTAATCGTATTCCAAGTGACGCGATAGTCAGCCACGAAGCCGATGAGTTGAGTACCGATTGTCCTGAACCTTTTCTAATCGCATTGGATGATTCCCTAAACGAATTAAAGACACTTAATCCACGGCATGCTGAAATCGCCATGTTGCGTTATTTTGGTGGTTTATCTGAAAGTGAGATTGCGGAGTCTCTTAATATATCTCGCTCCACGGTGACACGTGAATGGCGCATGGCAAAGTTGTGGCTTCAAAATCAAATTGAAGACAGTTTAAACAATGTCTGAATGTCATGTCTAAATATCATGTCTAAATATCATGTCTAAATACTATCAGCGGTTGACTGATGTTGTCGACCAAGCGCTGGATCTACCATCAGAGCAACGTCAGAGTTTTATTATAGACGCTTGCCCCGATGTTCCTGATTTAGCTAAAGAAGCGCTGGCACTGATTGCGCTGGAAGAACAGGATACCAATGAACTTCTCCGTCCTGGACAAGCGCAACAACTCTTCACCCACCTTAAAAACGAAACTCACCTTAAAAACGAATCGGAATTCCAAAATGCTATCCCGGAGAAAATCGATAAATTTACCATTCGAGAAAAATTGGGCGAAGGCGGAATGGGCGTGGTTTATCGGGCGGAGCAAACCAACCCTGTTGAACGTGAGGTTGCGCTTAAATTAATTAATAACATTCACCATGAAGGTTTGCGTAGGCGTTTTATCTTGGAGTGCCAGGCGCTGGCGCGACTCTCTCACGCTAATATTGCAGCTTTCTACGAAGCCGGTGCTCTCAAACAAGAAACACCTTATGTTGCGATGGAATTGGTAGACGGACTCCCTATCACGCAATATTGCGATAAGCATCAATTGGCCTTACACCAGCGTATCGAACTTTTTTGTCAGGTGTGTGAAGGTATTGCCTACGCCCATGAAAAAGGAATTTTACATCGAGATCTCAAACCCTCTAATGTTCTGGTTAAACAGGTGCATGGTAAAGGGCTAGCCAAGGTGATTGATTTTGGGATTGCACGAGCGATAGGTGATGAGCACCAAGACAACCAACAAACTCGCGAACAACTCCTCGGTTCACCGGCGTATATCAGCCCTGAACGGATCACCGATTTGAGCGACGGCTCGGCGGACACACGCAGTGATGTTTATTCGCTAGGCGTGCTGCTCCATAAACTGCTTGTTGGTGCTTATCCTTTTCCTCAACAGGATATTTCACTCGGACGACTGTTGAATGCCATTGTTCAAGATGATCCCCCTTTGCCCAGCCATAATTTTTCTCAATTGGAGCAGTCTGAACAAATCAAAATTGCCCAATCGCGCGGCCTGAGTGCTAAAGAGCTAAAGCGGCGTTTAAAGGGGGATTTAGACGCGGTTTTAATTAAAGCAATTTCGAGAAAGGCCACAGCTCGTTACGCCTCGCCATTAGAATTAATGAATGAGCTAAATCGAATTTTGAGTCAACGTCCGGTAAAAGCCAGGACCGCCTCAAAGGGATATGTGCTGAGTCGATTTTTAAGACGCAACTGGATGTCAGCCAGCTTTAGTCTGGCATTGGTAGTCATTATAACCATTGGTGGCACTAGCGCATTATTGCAAGCGCAGCGGATCGAACGCGAAGCGCGTAACGCTAAAGAGTTAATGGGATTTATTACCAATATTTTTGAAATGGCTGATCCCACTAATAGTCAGGGGAACAAGGAATTTGCAAGACGCTTGCTTGACGAAAGTGTCGCTCGCCTTGATCGTCATGATTTTGCGCCACTATTAAAATCTGAAGTATTGACTACACTCGGCGATCTCTACTCCGAGATTGGGTTACAAGATAAGGCAGCCGAGTTGATCGAGTTATCGCTTAATTTACAAAGAAACGAAATGACAACCAACGGACTAAAGCTCGCAAGTAATCTTATTAGTCTGTCGATTTTACGCGGTGAGACAGGTAAATATGACGAAGCGATGGCGCTTGCCAAGGAAGCTTTAGAGCTGCAGTTAAAAGAACTTAGTGCCACTGACAGAATTGTTCTAGCAACGAGATCACAAATTGCAAATATTGCAAACTATCAAGGAGATTACCAATTTTCTATAGACGAATACACCGCAATACTCGCAATTCTTGAAAGTATTGAGAAGCCTGATTATTTATTATTCAGCGATATTTTGGCGAGTCTAGCTTGGGAGAAAGCTTACCAATTGGGCGATTTTCAAAGTGCCCTGGAGTTAACCCAAAAAGCAATCGATATTATCGAAAAAAACTACGGCGCTAAACATATATTAATGATTGAAGTGCTCAGTGATTACGGTTCTATACTTTCAGATATGTCACCCGATAGTGACGCAGAACCCTACTTTTTGAGAGCCCTTAGCCTGGCTGAAACACTGTTAGAGCCTGGACATTCAACCACTATTCGTCTTCATGTTAATCAAGGTAGTTTTTACCTGAATAGAAAAGAATACCAAAAAGCATTATCCATATTGCAAAAAGGCCTCAGGTTGACAAAGGAAAATAATGGAAGTGATGATCGGTTACTGTCACCAATAATTAATAATATAGGAGTCGCGCTTATCGAGTTAGGCAGACATGCTGAAGCGATTCATTATTTACAAGAGGAGCTAAAAATTCTACAAAGTACTTTGAAACCGGATCACTATGATTTTTCCTATACTTTTTGGGGGCTAGCGAACGCGCTGGCTGGTATTGGTAAACATGATAAAGCTGAAGCCTATTTCTTAAAAACGCTTAAGATTAAAGAATCTCGCCCGGCAGTCGGAGAAAACAGTGATTTGTCAGAAGTGTATGAGGAATATGCAGACCTGCTGAACAAAATGGAGCGACATGTTGAAGCAGAAAAAATGATGACCAGGGCAAAAGCAATTTCTAGTGAAAAATAACCCGAAATACCAGTCATTTTCGTGTCTGAAAGCGCTAAACACTAAATAACACTCTCCCCAATTTGACTCTTACCCCACTCTGATTCTCCCAATGTAGCTCCTCCTGCTCTCCCCCATTTTTCAATTAATTTGAAAAAAAATAAATTTTTTGACGCATTTTTCATTTGGTAGACGCTTTATATCAGTAGGCGGATTAATTTTTGCCCTGCTGTTCCAGTTTTCGAAGATCGTTTACTGAGAGCAAAGTTTATTTATGTGGAGATTTTAAATGGAAGTTAAGAGGTTATACACAGGGGCCGCAGCGTTGGTGTTGGTGTTAGGACAAACATTAGGACAAGCATGTCAATCAGCGCAAACAAAATCCGGGTCTGTCGCCCAGCCCTCACCTCCTGCCACCAAAAATAACATCACCATTGCGAACGAATATGTGCAAACACAAGTGAATACACTGTAGCACTAACGGAGGGATACAATGAAAAATGCAACTGGAATGAGTCTTAAAGATCTCAACCGCTTATTAAGAAAAAACAAATCCATTGACTTTCGAACTCACGATTTTCTGCGCCAGATCAGCATCGATCAACTTAACTGGAAAGGCCTGGAAGACGAAAAAAACAACTTAATACCCCAACTTAAAGCTTATCAACGCATGTTGCGAATCGTACCGGAGGACGATACTGATATAGCTAAAGAGCTGTTGGAAATGGGCATTAGTTCTTCCCTGCAAATTGCTGAGATGGGTAAGAAAATGTTTATCGAAGATAGTGAAAAAGCATTTCGTAAAAAACCTGAGCTTGCACAAGACGTGTATCAAAAAGCCCTCACTTTACGAAAGTTATTAGCCCTTCAATATATCGACCAAATCCAGCGCAGCGAAGCCCACAGCAAAGCTGCCGGCCTAAATAAATAATACGTTCCATCAGCACAAAAGGATTGCTACCAACTATGAGTATTCAAAAGAACTTACCGACTTACGCAGGAATTTTTGGCGACGTTGATTTTAAAGAGGGTGACGAAAATCGCTCAGTGTATTCGCCCGCCGCCTATTTAACCGATTTACTACAAATGTTGGACGACGAATTCGATGACAGTGTCGATATTGACAGTCGCCGCTCAGACATAAAATCCATTCCTCTGGATGCTGAGAATACCACAACCTTGATCCCGTACCTGGACATTGTCAATGAAGTATTAGAGAAAAAAATTAACGACGACCCACAACAGGTTTACCAACAGCTTGAACAAGCGCTCTACCCATTTAATAGCCCTTTCTCATTAAATAACGAGCGCACTAAAACCCACCTTAAATACCTTGGACTGCGCGCCGATCAACTCTACCGACTGTTTGCCGATCAGTTAGACTACTTGCGAGTGGCGCGCGATTATCTCGGTTTAAGTGAGTCAGAGTACGAAGTGCTGAAAGACCCCGCTAACGACGAAGCTGAACTCATGCAGATCGCTAGCGCCTACGGCTATCAAGGCGACAACTTTATTGGCGACATGTCTAAAGTATCGACCTTTATCGACAGTACCGGATTGAGCCCGAGTGCGATTCGCGAACTGCTTTATCAAAATTTATATGTCGCACCGTCGGACCATAGCAAAGTTGAAAACGGCCGCGATCTATTTTATGTCAATACTCATTCCACGTCTCGCGGATATGTAGGTCTGAGTGAAGACGAAACCACCCTACAGTGGTACAGCAGTGACGAGGATCAGAACCCCACTGACGTGCCGCTGTTCTGGTTTGATCGCGCACAACGCTTTGTACGCTTTGCGCAAAAAATCGGCTTAAGCTTTACCGAACTGGATCACCTCCTGCGCCACTGTTGCTTACAAAATAATATTGCTCGCATCAATGATCAGAGTCTGCCCATCATTGCGCAAGTTCGTTACTTACAGACAACGCTGGAACAACCACTAGATGCGATTATTGCGACCATCAGCTCCATTAGCTTTGCCGGTCGTGGTAACGAAGCACTACCACAAGATCAGTTTAACCGCATATTTAACCTTGATTGCGCCAGGGTAGATAAAAAATATCTGCACCTGCCAGCGGTAATGGGCGAAACGCCAGTTCAGTATTCGGATACGCAATATCATACCTACGAAGCCATCGACTACTTTGCTGATTTATTTTCCGACGCCAATGACGCTATTCGAAAACGACTGCAACATACGCTGGGCTTTAGTGAAACCGATCTTCGCAATATTACCCAGCGACTAAAATTGGCTAACTCTGCCAATGACTCTCTGTATCTTGAACAGCAGCAGCTGTGGCCACTGCTCAATGTTCTTTATCGAGTTCACTCGCTATCGAGTGCGCTGGACATCCCTTTTATGGGACTATTTACTCTGTTTGATCTGCTCGAACAAGATGCCTTTGTTGGCCGCTATGATCCCCATAACCAATTTATTTACCGCGCACCGAGCACACAAAAATGTTTCGATATCCTGCTTGGTAACAACACATCTGATCGACTTTGGTTGCTTGAGTCCTTAACCTCACTCAACCAATGGATGAAACAATTCGGCTTTTCACCGGAATTACTTTGGTACATTGCTAATGGTACCGCGAGAACTGACAGCGAAGAAAAAGCTCAGCAGCAACAGCATCTACAACTTTTTAACGGTTTGCTCAGCGCGGTAAAAGCCGAAGCACTTTCACCTGAAAGTTTTAGCGAAGGGCTCGACGACGAACGCGCTGCACATTTTGCTTATTCCTTACAGAAGCAGCATTGCCAAAGCAAAATGGACGATGGTAAAAACGCGGTCGCTTCCCACCATCTGGTCCACTATCAAGCCAACCATAATCAGGATCTGGCCGAACAGTTTATCGCTCAGCTACAACATGTCAGGCCAACTGAATTTATTGGTTTATCACTGCAAGAAAAACTCACAGACAAGCTGCGCCATAACCTTATGAATAAAGGATTTATTGATGGCAGCGGAGCCATTGTGATGCGCACATTGCCTGCGCTCGATGAATTCCTGCTGGAATCAGACTTCAGCGAATTGAGCGAACGGGTTTACTACGCTTTTCATGAAATATTTCTGCAACAAAGCGCCGGGCAAGATCTAAGTCCCGCTGACGTAGAACTTCAGCTGTTTAAATCTGATCTGGATAATTTGGGGCTGGAAACTAAACAAGTACGAGAGCTGTTCGACAACCTGATCTTTTTAGGCTACATCGATGAACAAGGTTACGTCAGTCAGGTTGAAAAGTTCAGCGGATCTGATGGCGAGTCGATAGCACTCAATTGCGGTTTAAACGCATTGGCACCCGCGCTGCACCAACATTTGCAATCACAATTAGAGAAGTTTTCGGCCAGTCGAGTCAAAATTACCGAATCCATGTTTGAATCACTGATGCTCAAACCAGTAGCGTTGGCCGAGTTATTCGACAATCTCCAGGCTAACGGTTACATCGACCAACACCACAACTTGACCAACAAATTAGCCCTGCTCGATGAAACCCCGGAAACCATTAAACTGGCGCTGCAATTCTACCCCCAACGCACCGCCATTTTGGCCGCTTTGCAAAGCGCCATCGCCAATGACAGAGACATGTATTTGCAGGTAGACATGCAAATATTGTCAAAGATCGCCGACCAAAATGTCTCCCAATGGATTCACCGAGATCTTCAAAACGGCTACCTCCAGGGCAACCAGCTGAGCGAGTACGCTGTTGAATTTTTTCAACAGGAAGATAACCAGAACCGATTTAAATTGCGGCCTTATTTCGACACCAGCAAAAACGCGATTATTTTTGAACACCTGGCTAAGCTGCTCAAGTACAGCCAGCGCTACCAGTTTAAAGCCGGCTCGCTCAGGGCTCTGGATTTTGATGATCAAGAAGCGGCTAGTGCTATTGGACAGTTGATGGACAGGAAGATACTCAACGCCCAGGGACATCTCAACGTTTCGCAGCTGGACTATTTTAGCGTGGCAGAAAACGCCGCTGACTTTAGCCTGCCGGGTTATGAGGATTATGAGCGCGAAGTATTCTTCTTACTCTACGAACTCGCCGGCGCAGTGAAAACTACCGTTGCGGCGATCGACAACGCCATGAAAATTCGTAGCGACAGTCAGCAGACTAGCGTACTACAACATTTGCAAAGTGCATTAGGGATTGACCAAAAGACTATTGCCATGCTGTCTAAGGCATTGTTTAAAGCGGAGCATGTCCATATCGCCTGGCTGCAGCCATTGTACGAAACTGCCATGGGGCTGGAACAGCTTAACGAGCTGCCGACCGATATGCACTATCTACAAACGGTAAAACGCATTATCCAGCTGGCGTTACTGGTGAAAAAACTCCAGCTAGATCACTACGAACTAGCGCTTGCGCTGCAAGACCAGAGCTTGGTGGAGAAATTCCCGGAAGACATCGTTTTGCCTGAAGGAATCACTTCCATTGACTGCCTGTTGCGCGGCGAAGAGTTTATCTATCTGTTTAAAGACGATCAGTACTGGCTATACAATGCCCACGACTACACCATGATCGATAAAAAACAGCTGGCCCCCGGCGACCCGTTACTACATTTGCAAAAACAGGATGAGGCCCTGCAATTAAGATTGCGTGAAGACCCAATTCGCCAGCTGTTCGACAAGGAAAATCTGCAACGAGTCGATGCCGCATTTATTGATCGCTATGGCACTTGGTGCGTTATCTCCGATAGTTTTCACTATGTTCTTGAGAGAGACGCTCGTGAGGGACACAGCGATACCTGGGACAAACGGGACAATCATTTCGGTCAGACTCAAAACGACTTTGAAAAACTGGAGATGATCGACGCAACTTATGTCGATGAGCAACAGCGCCTATATCTGTTAGCTAACGATAAATACGTGCGTTACACCGACACCAATCAAACTCACGTTGACCAGGGCTATCCTAAAACCATCAGTGAACATTGGAACGAAGAAAACCTGCCGCTCCAATTGCCGGCGTCTTTTGAACACGGCTTGGGCCCCATGTTCGACGGCACCGACGGTCACAGCTATGCCTTCCTGGGGAACACTTTTGTCAGTTCAGAAAATGGGCAGCAGCGCAACGTGGCCAGCCAGTGGGGTCACAGCCGTTATGATTTTGGTCACGCTGAGCAGATCGATGCCGCTATGGATAGCAACGGCCAAACTTTGATATTTGCCGGCGACCGAGTGGTTAAATATAGCTGCAGCCTGGAGATGGCCAACTTACAGCCTGTGGAAGGCTACCCTAAACCTATTCACGAAGAGTTCCCGTCAATCCCCGGAGAGTTTGCGGCTGGTCTGGACGCCGCTCTGCATGGTCTTGACGATAAAGTCTATTTATTCAAAGACGATGAGTGTGTTCACATCGACCCGCAAAGCGGCGCTATTACCGAGGCGCAAACCAATACTCTGTGGGGCAAAATCGACAATTCAATTACCGACAACGGCACCGTCGATGCGGCCTTCGTTGGACTGGATGGATATACCTACCTGTTTTCCGGTGAGCAGTACGTGCGCTATAGCAGTGGCGACTACCAGGAAGTCGACGATGGTTTTCCCCGCAATATTGCTGACGACTGGCAGGGACTTACTCACGTAACCGCAGCATTTGTGTTGGGCAAACATACTTACTTATTCGGTACGCACATGGAAAGTGGCCCGGTGTATGTGCGCTACACCGCCGTTCATCGACAGGAAGATGATTATTTGGAAACGGATCAACCGGATCCAACCGAACGCAAGATTGAAACGGTACTTTCCAAGCGACCCGATGTCGACGAAATCGAAATATTCCCTGCCCCCATCGACGCCGAATTTTGGAGTCTGCCCGCTAGCCTCACGGCAAGCAGAGAAGACTTTAAGGTGGATGCTGTGATGAACGGTCCTAATGGCAAGGTATACTTGTTTGCCGGCGATGTTTGCATCGAACACGATCACGCCAGTCGCTGGTGGTCTGAGCCTAAAGTGTTTAGCGAACAATGGGACCGCGTCCCCGCCGGACTGGGCCAGCTTAACGCTGCACTCTATGGCAAAGATGGCAATACTTATTTGTTTTACCCGGGCCAGTTTCTGCGCTTTGGCGATCCAGAATTATTAAAACTGGACCGTGGCTATCCTCGCGCGACCAAAAAAGTCTGGGGTAAAGTGCGCAATAATATTGAACGTACTGGTAAAGTTGACGCTGCAGTCGTGGTTGAGTCCCGCTGGCGTGAGCAGGGCCACGATAAATTACTGCATGATCGTGTGCAAATGCATACCTATCTGTTCTCCGGCGATCAGTTTTTCCGCTACAGCGGTAATCAATATCAGTCGGTGGAACCGGGCTACCCGCGTTCGATCAAGCGACTAATTGAAGAACCACGTTTTCGCAGCCTCAAGCCAGACTTTCTTAAGGATGGCACTGGCCCAGACGCCGCTTTTGCTGATCAGCGCCAGGTGTATTTATTTAAAGGACGTAGTTTTTGTGCCACCGTGGGTGACGAAGATAATTACCTGCAGTATATCGACCCAGCCTTTGCCCAGGTATCCGCAGTCACTCAGGAAGACGGCGTTACTTATCTCGCTCGTAGCGAAAACGGTACTCAGAGCTGGCATCAACTCAATCATATTGAAGACAAAACGCCTCAACTAAGCCCGGCCACACCGCGCATAGTGCAACAGGCAAAACCTTCTTTGTCTGCGGACATTTCCGCAGTTTTACACGGCACCGACGGCAACCGTTACGTGTTTGCCGGTCATCAATTTTACGACGCACAACTTGAGCGCAGTTTTAACATCGAAGAGATCTGGGGGCGCTCTCGCAACGCGATTTACGAGGACGAAAGTATCGATGCTGCGTTTGTCGGCAAGGACGGCATTACCTATGTGTTTTCCGGTGATCACTTCGTGCAATATGCCACGCATCAATACATTGGAGAACGAACAAGTTACCCGCCGCGCCTGATCCAGGATAAATGGGCCGGGCTGCAAAACGTCGCACTGGCTTACGTTTGGAAAGAAGATACCTTTATCTTTGAAAAACCAGACCAAAATGGCCAGTTCCGTTATCTGCGCTATTCTCCTGCGGGTGATGGTGCAATGGATTACCGACAACCCGATGCCGGTTACCCCAAACAGGCCGGTGAAGACTTCTGGCAAATTCCAGAGGCCTTGCAACGCGAGGGCTTTGATCAATTTGACACAATTTTTGTGCAAAATGAAAACCTGCTATTTATTAGTGATCAAAAATTCATTCGCTTTAACCTGGACGACGAAACCTGGAGTTACCCACAGCCGCTGGAACTGCTTTATCCTGGTATTCCTTTTAACAAAACCAACTTCCGAGACTTGCAATCAGGCTTCGTCGGTGGTGACGGCTCGGTGTATTTCTTTAATCAGGACAGCTACGTACACTTTAATCCTGAAGAAAATCGCTGGAGTGAGGTGGCCGACATTCGCGATGATTGGGGGCTGCAGGAAAACATTCTCGCGCAGGGTGTTCAGGCAAGCTATGTTGATGCTCAGGGTATTACTTACCTGTTTTCCGGTGATAAATATGTCAGGTATTCCAGTAGCGATTTTCGATTTATTGACCAGGGCTATCCCAAAGACATCACTACCTATTTGCGCCAAGAACCCGGCTTTAATTTTTTGACGGAACATGTTCAGGACTATTTCGATGGCCTGGAACACGTTCAACACCGCCCCTACTTTACCGGCATACTGCGCCATGGCTTTAGTGTGAGTTTGTTTAGCCAGGACAGCGTGTGGGTGGGTTCGCCGGTAAAATATGCCCAATATAGTATCGAAGGGCTGGGAAAAATCGATAACCCGTTTACCGAGGGCGCGAGTGTTGATGCCGCATTTGTGCAGCCTGGTACTGATCGTACCTACCTGTTTTCTGATGAAAAATACATCCGCTATACAGGTAAAGATTACCGTTATATTGACGAAGGCTATCCCAAGCTGATTGCTGAGGGGCTGGCTGAAGATCTCGGGATTGCAGACCTGGCTGAACATTACCGCGATGGCCTGGATGCAGCGCTATACCATCCCGATCTCGGCACTGTTTTGTTTAGCGAGCGCCAGTACCTGACTATAAAAAGTCCGAATGGAGAAAATTCGAACATAGCAGACGGTCAAGTTAGCGAAGGTTTTGCCGAACAGCAGGAAGGAAATATCAACGATCGCTGGGGTCGCATTTACAACGCTTTCATGGAAGACGAAGTCAACAGCGTGGATGGCGCCTACATTGATGATGCCACAGGCGCGCTTCACATGTTTAAGGGCCGCCAGCATATTCGCTACAGTGACACAGCGGCACTATTTGAACTTAACCCCTATCGAGAAGCGCGCTATGTCGATGAGGAGTACCCGCAATTTATTCACCAAAGCTGGCCTCATATGCCTGCGGACATTGTCAGGGAATACGGCGCCGAAGCTGTATTTAAATTTGAAGGGAAAGTTCATTTTCACCACAGCGGACAGTTTGTTCGCTACCAGTTGGATTTAAGTGACCAATATGAGCAGCACCCAACCCAAACTCTCGCTTATCGCTGGGGCCGTTGGTCTGATTACCTGCTGAGCGATATTCATCAGCTCAGTCGTTTTAAAGATTTAAATCAGCGCTACAGTGGTGGTGATATTAGCCTCAGTGCGTTGGTGAGCGGCAGTGACGGGGTGGTACGAGAACCTTATATGCACTTTGCCGATATTTTTGGTTTCGAAAAAGAACAGCTGCGCTGGCTTAAACAACGCAATGGCTTTTTGCCGTCAAAAGTGAATCGCTTAGAGCGCGAATTTGACGTGGAACTGAGCTTACGACTATACGACACGCTAAGCACTTGCCAGCGCATTCGAGTGGATGTGGCGCCACTGTATCATAAAGTCTGGCACCCGTTGTACAGCAACACCCCTAACTTAGCTGCTGCGGCGGAAGCTAGCTATGCACAGTTGGTCGCGGTCGATTGCAACAACAATTACCAAACCCTGGTACGCCAGATCCGCGATGAGGTTAACACCTTAAAGCGTGATGCGCTGGTCCCATACGTGATTGCCAACGACCCCGAAGTCAATACGGCGCGAGAGTTGTATCAAAAATTGCTAATTGATATTCAAATGGCCAGTTGTGCGGATACTTCACGTATTAAAGAAGCGACTGCAGCCATTCAGTTGTATTTGCATCGCTACTTTGTGAACTTAGAGGACATCGACCTCGACGCAAGCGATCAACAAGCTACTCGCGAAGCGCAGAAAGAACAATGGCAGTGGCTGAAAAACTATCGTGTATGGGAGGCCAACCGCAAAGTATTCCTGTATCCGGAAAATTATATTCGTCCCGAATTGCGCGACAGCAAAACGCCTGCTTTTGGCGCGCTGGAAGAGAGTTTATCCCAGGGCGAATTAACGGAAAACACGGTTGAGAGTGCCTATTTCAACTATCTGGATGCTTATACCGAAGTGTCTGAATTGGAAATTTCCGGCGGCTATGTATTTGACGACCAAGCCTCGGGTAGCGCAGATAAAACCCTGGTGTTGTTCGGTCGTACCAAAACTAATCCCAAGCGTTATTTTTATCGCTTCGGCACCTTTATTGGCGGTGATAGTAATGCGGCCACCTGGAAGCCCTGGATTGAATTAAACATTCAAATCGAAGCTGACCGTGTGCAGCCGGTTTACGCTTTTAACCGCGTGTTTGTATTTTGGGCCGTTATTGAACACAGTATTAAGGATAACGGACAAACTCAAATTGTGGAAAGCGGCAATACCTATAGTGCAAGCGCTAATAATAATTCGCAGTACGAAGTTAAAATATATTATTCGTTTTACAATTTAAATAAGCGCTGGTCGCAGCCGCAGTTGATGAATACCTTCGGCCAGTTAAGCCACAGTCAGGCCATAGCTCATGCTGACCTGTTCGTGGAGCACTCCTCTAAGCTAACGCAAAACGCTACTGATCATCAGTACGACAACATTTATGTTAGCACGCAGTTCTACTTCCGCTCTTCGCCCCATGCGACCCACTATCGGGCATTTAATTTAACCCCCGAGTTGTATTCGCAAACAGCGGCTGTGCAAACCATCGTAAACCGCGGCCGAGCACTATTTAACGAATTATTTAATGAAGGCGACATATCGCCGCAAAATGTCGTTAAGCTCAATTCCCTCGAAAACTCGATGGACGGCCCCTGGTTTGCGTACAATCACAAAGGTTGTGGCTTCATGGTGAAACCTGAACCTGAAGCGCTGCCCAGTAATACGCAACTAACACCACTGAGCAGCAACGACATCAATATCCCGACAGGCGTCACCGCAGCCGTACAGGTAGGTGACGGCGGTGAGGTTTACTACTTTACTAATGGCACCTATAGCAGCCGCAGTTCCACCGAAGAAATTGACGTAGCGACACGCTGGGGGCGACGAGATAACGAACTGTTTCGAGATGGTATCGTCGACAGCGCGTTGGTAGGCGATGATGCGACTTATCTGACCCGCGGCCCAAATGTCTATGAATATCGCGGCGACAGCTATCAAAAGCTGGCCGTTGACCCCTACCCTATCCATCAGCTTGACCCCAGGGTTCCACCCAGCTGGCAAAGTATTGATGCCGCCTTCACTGCACCTAATGGCCATCGTTTTTATTTCAATAATACCAATGGTGCGGTATTGAACAGCGGCACGGGGGAAGTGAATTCTTACCCCATGCACTTTGGTCTGGCGGGCGAAGGACTAATAGACGAGATTGGCTCTGCAGTGGTGTATAACGGCGCATTACATGACGTTTCACGTAATGGTTATCGCCGATTTCTGCCCAATGGCAGAGTGATTGAGGAAACTGACGGGCGCCGCTGGACAAACACTGGTGAATTGGTGTCCGGGCTTTTGGGAGCAAAACAGCGCTTCCCCGGATCAAGAAGACGAGTGACTGGGCTTATGTCCATTGGTGGTGGTGTATTAATCCGCGACTCTCATAGCAGTATGATTTTTGTCAAAGATGGCACTTATCGTCTAAATTACCATCCCGAGCCCTTGAACAATGGTCACGACTATTGGAATACCGGTCTTTCCTATCAACAGGGTGATCGGCACTACTGCATGACCTTTGTCTTTAGCTCAAGCTCCGATCCATTCGGTGGCTCACACGATAAAGTAACTGTTAGAGCTTGGGTAAAAGAAGGAGACGACGGAAAATACCAACCTTACCGCTTCAGTAATAATTCTGAAGAGTTGATTATCCGTGAGCGGCCTATTTGCGCTTTCACCTCAGCTGATGGTACCTATTTAATTCTTACCACGAACACGGGCAGTTCCGATTTATCAAGAAAGTATCGTCTATTTTACAACCACCTGAATCCGGAAGAAGTGGCCACTCAATTTGACGCGAAGCATAATGAGGGGATCATTAGTGATCTCGGTCGCGGTCTGTTTTTTAGCGACTCCAGTTTGTCGTTAAATCAGGTTGACGCTGCTTTCGTTGGCACCGGCAGTGTTGGCGCACAAAATGCCCTTTACTTATTCTCTGGTGAAGAGTATTTCCGCTACTCGCTGGATGAAGGTAATCAATATAGCGGCAAATCTGACACAGGTTACCCTAAGCCTATCCTCGGCAATGATGAAGGCTTCCCTGATGACTGGACACATATTAATGCAGCCTTTACCGGGGTCAACAATACCCACTATTTCTTTGACAATGATCAATCGCGTTATATCGGCATCCGCGCCGAAGAAGACAGCCCAGATCTACTCAGTGAAGTAATGCCAAGCCCAGGGGCATGGGGAGTAATGCCGGACACGGCCCTTATGACCCATAAAACCGTCGATGCAGCTTATACCAAAGGGGGCAATCTCTATCTGTTGGCCAAAGATGAATATTACCGTTATACCTTAGGCGGCGACAATCTGGATCAAATTTCCGAGTTTGTCGACGTAGGCTACCCCAAAACTTTGCCCAATAACATTAGCGACATTGACGCCGCTTTTGCCATCGACGATTTTACTTATTTGTTCCATGGTCAAAACTACTATCGTCTGGATTCCTCCAGCGCTGACCCAGCTCAACTGGGCAGCCCTTCCACCGTTAGCGGTAACTGGGGAAATATTCCGTCTGAGTTGCGTTTTCACGGAATGGACGCCGGTTTTAACGCCAATATTGATGGCGAACAGCGTGTGTACTTGGTACGGGATGACGGCTACATTGTTTACGACATGGTCAATGGACCGATGTTGTACGATATCAATGTCGTCAACTACGACATAGTGCGTCTTACTTCCAGTACCGCCGAACAGCTAAATCAGATTCTATTTTCCGGGGGGGTCAAAACGCTACTTAAACTTAGCACCCAGCAAATCGATGAATCCCC
Organism: Aliikangiella coralliicola; assembly: GCF_007004725.1. Lineage (GTDB taxonomy): Bacteria > Pseudomonadota > Gammaproteobacteria > Enterobacterales > Kangiellaceae > Aliikangiella > Aliikangiella coralliicola. Next base: position 272,009 of record NZ_ML660167.1, read on the forward strand.
CACCATCAGTTTCAATCGGGCCACGCCGGAAAATATTTCCATGCGTCCCGAACGGTTTTCCGAAACCCCCACCAATAGCCATCTCGACTATAACAGTGCCAACGGCCTCTACTATTGGGAAGTCTTTTTTCATGCGCCGTTTTTAATTGCGCAAACCTTAAATAACGACCAGAAATTCGAATATGCGAAAACCTGGTACGAGTTTATTTACGACCCAACCGAAGTATCCGACTACTGGAAATTTCTTCCCTTTTTAGCCGCTGATCCACAGGCGTTGATGCTGAGCATTCGCAGTGATCTGGATGCCTTTGCCGATGTTTATGGTAACGCCGCAGCACTGCAACCTTCTCGCGACGCACTCGACGCACTGGCATTGGCGCTGGCCCCCTATCAGGCCATCTTCCTTGGCCAGATTAACAAAGCCACCTTCGAGCAAAACCAAAATCGTCGCCTGAGTGAGATCGAAGATGCCGCGCAATGGCCCGAGTTTGCCCTGCTGCAAACACACATTGTCGAGTTGGCAACCCTGGCAAACCAGGAGAGTCATGCTGATTCAGATAAAGCGCTATTGGTGCGCTGGCAAAAAGAAATGCTGGAAATTTTGGAAGTGGTGAAAAAACTGGATTTTCGCGTTGATTTAATGAGTAATCACGCAGCCCAGTTAAAACTGTATTTGAACGACCCCTTCGATCCACACGCCATCGCTGCGCTGCGGGTGATTGCCTATCGCAAAGCCATTATTATGCGTTACGTCGATAATCTGCTGGATTGGGGCGATTTACTCTTTCGTCAGTACACCCGCGAAAGCATCAATGAAGCACGTATGCTCTATATTTTGGCGCACGATCTATTGGGTGAAAAGCCCCGCAATATGGGCCGAGTCGTATTGGAACCCACGCAGGCATATAAGGACTTTTTACACTATACCGGCGATGAAACGGAAAACTACGACTTTTTAATCGACATGGAAAATCAAATTCCAGCGGACGTTGAAACGGCACAACAAAGCCTGAGTTTTGCGGCCAGTCAATCTGACACGGTATTACGCCCTTACTTCTATCTCAAGGAGAATGAACTATTCACCGAATACTGGCAACGAGTGGAAGACCGCCTGGACAAAATCCGTAATTGTTTGAATATCGACGGTATTGCTCAACCTCTACCGTTATTTCAACCACCGATCAACCCGATGGCGCTGGTCAATGCCGCCGCCAGCGGTGCCGGTTTGGCTGGTGCAGGTATGGTCGGCGGTGTTGCCACTGTACCCGACTACCGTTTCGATGTGTTGTTGGGTAAATCGCGCGAGTTAGTGGGCAAACTCAAAGGCTTTAGTGATGCGCTGCTATCAGCACTCGAGAAACAAGATGCCGAAACCATGAGTTTGCTACAAAACGACCAAGAAGCCAGCGTGCTTGATATGAGTACGCAAATGAAAAAAGCACAAATTGATGAGGCTATGGCAACGCGTAAAAACCTGGTGGAAACCCAGCAACGAGCTAAAGATCAGGAAAAGCACTATGGCAACCTGATATCCACCGGTTATTTGAAAGAAGAGGAAGTTCAAATCCAGATGATGACCGCTGCTGCGGTGTTACACGGTGTAGTGGCTCTGGGGCGTATCGTCAGTGGCCTGTCTTATGTCGTACCACAATTTACCGCCGGACCTTTCAGTTTTGGCGTAACCTCCGGCGGAAAAAATGTCGGAGATATGGTTTCTGAATTTGGCCAGGCTGTGCAGTCTATTTCCGAAGGCTTAAGCATGGGCGGCGAAGTTGCCGGCATTGTCGCGCAATTTAAGCGTTCCGCTGAAGACTGGGAGTTACAGAAAAAAGTTGCCGTGAGTGAGATCAAACAGCTCGAGCATCAAATTGAGGCGCATGACGCACGTACCGCAATGCTCAAACAAGAACTCAAAGTGCACGAGAAAGAGATCGATAATAAAGCCGCCATTCGCCAGTTTATGAACGACAAATTCACCAATAAAGAATTGTACAACTGGATCAGCGGGAAGATTTCCGGTCTGTATTTCCAAACCTATAAAATGGCTCATGACTACGCTAAGCAAGCTGAACAAGCCTTTGTTTTTGAAAAAGGTTTACAGGCGGACAAGGTCAATTACGTTCGCGGCGCTTACTGGGACAGTCAGAGAAAAGGCTTGCTTGCAGGCGGTGCGCTGGAGCTGGATTTAGATCGCATGGATAAAGCTTTTATGGAAAACGACTCCCGCTCAATGGAAATCACCAAAAACGTCTCGCTTATCGAGAACGATCCGATGGCATTGTTGCAATTAAAAACCAAGGGCCACTGTCAATTCCGGCTGAGTGAAGACATGTTCGACTACGACTTCCCCGGTCACTACCGCCGTCAATTAGTCAGCATATCTTTGAGCTTTGAAATTGGTGAAGGCCAGAGTGTTAACGCGACTTTGACTCAATTGAGCAGTCATTTGGTCATGGAACCAGACATAAAAGCGGTGAAGCACTTGTTGGATCCAAGCAATGAAACCACTACCAATGTACGCTCCAACTGGCGAGCTAATCAGCAGGTCGCTTTATCCCACGTTGATCAATACACGGAAAACAACGGGATGTTTCAATTGAACTTTGGCGATGCGCGCTACTTACCGTTTGAGGGCACCGGCGCTGTCTCCCACTGGCGTCTGGAGCTGAATGGTAAAAAAGGCGATTACAACCCGGCCGACTTAATGGATGTGACGGTGAAGGTTCGCTACCGTGCGATGCAGGGAGGTAATCGCTTTGCCAATGAAGTTAAAGGCGTACTAAAACCTTATCATGCCACGGCGTTTTTCGATATGGCATACAATTTCCCGGATCAGTGGAACGCTTTAACTCAGGGTGATGAAGGAGAAGTTGAGTTTGCGTTCAGCCGGGATCAGTTCCCCAATATCAGCAGCAGTCGCATTATTGGTTTGTTTGTGCGTTATGAGTATCAAGACGGCGAAAGCGGCCCGATATTTACCATTAATGATCAATTGGATGCTCCCAACAATACCTACCTGCAACAGACCAACCTGGGTGTGGGCCAACAAGGGGCGCTATGGAAATTCAGTCTCAAAGGTGATCCGGCTGGGCTTAAAAATGCTGAGTTGGTACTGGTGTATAAAGCGAAGGTGTAATGGGTATGAGCTTAACTAAAAAGCAAAAAGTCATTCGCAAGCTAAAAGCCATCAGGGAAAAACAGAAAACGGTGCCCGCTTCGCGCGGGCGCCAACGGGCAATTGCAGGCGCCGATGTGAAACCGCGCCCAGGATTCTTGATCAAACCGTCGGCTGAACAAGCACCTGGTGTTGGCTTTAATGCGGTTAAGGACATGCCGACCAAAAGGGATTTTAACACCGGCCGCACTTTATTCCCCACTCATACGGGCGGCGGCAAAGTGCAGTATTTGCCGAGAAAAAGTGAAGCCACTGCACGGGAATTGCAGCGCGGTTTATTTGTCAGCAACGAGTCCGTTACGGTTGCACCTGCTAATACGCTGCTTAAGGCGGGCAGCGTTAATAAAACTTCGCTACGAGACTTCAACACGGGTCGTACTGTATTCGCGACCCAGGATGCTAATGGCGAGACGGAATATTTACCCAGGCAAAGTGAAGCTACTGCCCAGGAACTCCTTCTGGGCAAATATGTACTCGACGATCAGGTAGAAACTCCTGCTGTGCCTAATGTGGTACTCAAGGAAAAACCGGTGTTAGATCTGAATTATCGGCGCCTGCTCTACCCTACTCGAGACACGAATGGTGAAACGGAATATTTGCCTGGCCAAAGCGAAGCCACAGCGCAAGAGTTGTTTAACGGGCGTTATATCCCCGAACAAAATGTGCCTGCGCAAAAAATTGCGGGCTTGGCAAATCCACTGGAAAATCGCGCGACGAAGTTCGATTTTACCCGACAACGTAAAGTCTATCCGATCAAAAACGTACACGGCAAAGTGCTTTATCTGCCACGTCTTAGTGATGCGTTGCCTGACGAACGCGCGCGAGGAATTTTTATTCCTGACGATATTGTCAATCAGCATGAACAAAGTCGGCGCAAGGATAAAAATGACCCGGCTGAATTGGCAAAACGACGTGCCGATCGCGCCCATCGTCTGCATGGCAAGCCGCCAGGTGGTGTTCCACCCTACACGCCTGTACACAAGGCCAAAGATGGAACGCCACTGTGGGATGGAGTGAGTGCAATAAGGCTAAGCGAACAAAAGCAACAGTCGGTGTTGGTGCAGCAACGTAAGCAGTTCGACCCTTATCGGCAACGCATGCTTTACCAAACGCAAACAGCGAGAGGACAACTGGAATGGTTGCCCCTTCACGCTGATGCGACGGCGAAAGAGCGTATCGAGGGACGTTATGTTGCTTTTGTGCCGCCTGAATCGCTAGCGGTGTTTATACAGCAGCGACATATCGATAAGCGTCATTTTGACACTGCGAAAGGTGAGCTCGAATCTTACGCCAAAGCTGATATCGCACAAGCGCTGGAGCAAACACCGCAGTTGGTTTTGCACTCAGCGCGCTTTGTTAGCGACACAGCTAAGTTGACCCCTGCTTTACAACAGGCATCGCTAAAGCAAAGTGTGATTTCGCAAGATTCACAAAAACAAAACTCGCCCTCTTCAGCGGCATCGCACAGGTTACAGCAAAGCCTGTTGGACCAAATTTTGTCCCTGGGCTTTTAAGCCGGGATTTTTATATCAGGACTTTAAAACCCAACCCAACCCCTAAATTTTTTTTCGAAGGAAATGAATATGTGTAACAAAACCAAAATCGCGATAAAAGGACAACGCTGGTTCGTTGAAACCCCAGGCTTCCAGACGCAGCTCTGTAGCGCCAAGGGACAGGCAATGGGCTTGGGCTTGTTGCAGCAACTCGCGACCAATACCACCACCGCGATACTGCTCAAGCAGGAATATTTCATTAATAGCGCCATAGCGCATCGACTTTAACAAAGGCGATCGCTCTTGAATAATTTCGCCCACCACAAATCCTACAGCTTGTTCGCCTTCAGTTGCGATCAGGGCAAAGGCCTGTTCACTTTCAATATAGTGCTTCAAAGATTTTTGCAAAGAAATTTCGGCTGGATGGCGAAAATATTCAGGATCAGCCCGGTGATGCATTTCACTAAGCTGATACAAGGCATCATGCATAAATTTCAGATCCTGGTATTGCGCGTGGCGTATCTCGATCAAAACGAACATTCCTCACAGTAAGCGTAAACAATTTTAGTAAGAGGCAAAAAATTATGGAAACAATAACGAAGAAATTTACCAAACGCAAAAATAAATCTCGGCTAACTAACCCAGTTATCACCGTTTCAAACCACAGCAATAAGAGTCTTAAAGAAAATAAGGCCAACAAGTTCATTGAGGATACAGATTTGAATCAGCCTGCATTGCAAGTGGAACAAGCCAACAACGAGGATCTAACCATTAATCCTCTTGCCCCGAGCAACCAAAGATTGAGCGTCGCCGTCAACGTAGACGACACGAGCTTCTTGAATGATCTCGACAATGATAACGCACTGAACGACAAGGAGAATGATTTTAACGACGAGAACCTAACCATTAATCCCCTTGCCCAGAGCAACCAGCGACTGAGCGTCGCCGCCAACGTGGGCGACACGAGTTTCTTGAATGATCTCGACAATAATAATAATGCACTGAATGCCTTCGATGAGAAACAATTTGATGTAAAACAACGAAAAAGTCGCGCCTATACTGTTTTTCCTGACCCTAATAAAAAAGCACTGAGTGATCTGGAAAAATTTTTAACGCAGCCTAAGGGCAACATTTTTGATAATAAGGCGAAGAATGAAGAAGATGCCATAACCGACCTCGCCACATATCATCCCAGTGGCTTTTCTACCTGGCGAACTCAGACGGAAGCTCAAAAAACGAATTGGATTAAACCCACGAAAGAAGTTTCCAATGCACTACAGGAGCTTAAAAAAAATGTTCAGAAACCCCGTTTGGACATCGATCAGCGTTTATCAAGTCTGCTCGACGTTGTCTACTCATTTGAAAATAACGGTTTAGTCTCGGCCCAAATACTCAATGATCTGTTTTATTTAACTGACGCCCGGCTCAAACAAAAGCTGCCCCATCCAATGAATCCAAGTCCAGCTGAATCCAATCTCAGAAAAAACGCAACCAGACTGCGCAACGCGATTGGTAGCCATCCGCTTCAATATTCCTTTCTGTCCAGTGTTAACGCTGAGGGCTACAATGCCTACCTGCTCAGTCAAATCAGCTCCAATTCCTCGTTGGGGACAGGTGCAGCCAACGTGTTGAAATCGGGGTATTACTCGAAAGTGAAAGGCGTATCATTCATACGCAACAGTGCAACGGGCAGGTATAGCGAACTCATTAGAGGTCACAGAAAACAGATACGCATTTTTTTATCTAATCCGATCGATGCTTTAGGTGGTCAGTTTAAGTCCAGTAGCAGTAAAATCGAAGAGATCGACATGCTGCAAGCAGGTAAACGCCTAAAAGAGATGCTTGCCAAAATGGATAATATGTTGGCATCTGAGCCCAATAAGGACGCCGATAGGAAAACTATTCTGGAACTGGATTTAGCCATTGCCTACATGCAAGAGTCTGCAAAATCCCTGTTACGCACAAAAGCTGCTCCCAACGCAAAACTGATCGCAGGACAAATTCTCGACTATCTCGATCTTTTTACGATGTCTGATATCGACATCCTTAACCAGGATTCCAGCAACCTATACAACAATTTAAATTTGGTGCGTGAAAATTTGCTAGCTACTGTAAGCAAAGATGAAGTGGCAGCTTTCGATAAATTTATCGAGCGACTACATGAGCCCAGTGAGCCCGAGAAAGAGAAGGAACACCGCGATAAAATAATGAAAGAGTTGAAAGAGTGGAACACCGCATACGAAAATGCTCTTTACAATAATGGCAAGAAGCCTTCAAAAAAATTCAAAGGGGCAGGTGCCCAAACCGTTTCCTATTCGGGTAAAGCCGGTACCACGTCGGAAAAAGCGGATGATTCTGGTCCAGCATTTTTAAGTGATGCGCATGGTAACGTCCTATTGGCAAGTGGGGGTGCTGTAGGTGGAGCATATGAGTTGCTTAATATTGGCGAACGGATTTACAACCTTAGTCGCACCGGTGGTGTTAAAGAAATGACCTATGCCGACAAAGGTAAATTTGTAGACGGTGCGCTTAAAACCATTAAATACGGCGCTAATATTACTGATGCCTTTCTTACCACCGGCGGTGAGGCGGCAGCAATGGTGGGCAACTACGCAGCAGGGGTGATCGCTGCCGGCGTAGTCGTGCAAAGTGGTGTTGCAGCTTATAAGACAGTGCACAAAATTAAAATTGCTGACGAAATTGACTCGCCTGAAATTCGTGCAGAAATTCGCCGACGTCTGAAGCGCAAAGAATTTCATATGTACGCCAAAATGCTGGGCGGTACCTTGGCCTTTGTGGGTGGAACACTGTTGATTGTTGGCACTGCAGGTATCGCCGCCCCTGTGGTCGCCGCTGCAGGTGGTGTGGTTATGGGCCTACTGCTGGCGCAGAAGTCCAGCAGTAAAATTTCTAAAGCACTCAAGGGCACTTTGAAGTCACGTGAAGAGTTTGCGGAAACCATCATCACTTATATGCAGAAACAGGTGAAAGAGGGCCACGCGCAGGAAGTGCAAAATATTTTAAAGTCGCTGGCCAATGATCCTTTAAAACGCTCAGCAATGTTAAAGGGAATTATGGCTGATGATAAATCCCCGGAGCGGGTCATTGCAGCTAAGCTTATTACTAATAAATTAAAAACCTGGTAAACATTGCGAGTTTCTATCGATTTCTTGGTGGGAACTCGCTAGTATTTTAGCGTTCCTTCAAGACCAGGTAAAAGAGCAGTCCTTTTAACAAAAGGGCAGCTCTTTTCTGGATTGATCAAAAGGTCAATCGGCTCGGGTCAAACGTTAAAACTAATCCTCACTGTGTTCCAAACTTGAAATAATACTTTTATTAACCTTAGTGACTCGCTTCAAATAGATTTCCTTTTGCGGCACAGGCACTTCAATATTTGCCTCACGCAAAGCAGATTCAACTTTCCATAAATAAGCCGCTTCAACACCGTCGTTGTCAGGGAGTTTGTTAGCATTAACCCAAACGACTAGTTCAAATTCCAGGCTAAATTCGCCGATAGTTTTCAGCCATAAGTCAGGCGCATGCTGTTTATCTTTTTGAGTAAAGTTTATTTCTTCAGCCGCGGCAATCACCACCTTTCTTACTTTATCTTTATCGCTATCGAGCGAAGTTCTAAAAGGAATATGGATGCGTCTGAGCGGATCTGAAAAGGTATAGTTAATGACGCGGAAGTTAACAAACTCGGAGTTAGGAACCAGTACATCAATATTGTCTCTCGTTTTTAGTTGAGTAGAACGCACATTAATTGCTTTGATCCGCCCTCTTACGCCAGATTCCAGTTCGACTAAATCACCGACCTTTAGCGGACGTTCAAATAACAAAATTAGGCCAGAAACAAAGTTATTAAATATTGCCTGTAAACCAAAACCGATACCAACTGACAAAGCCCCAGCTATTAACGTGATTTTCGAAGAATCGATACCTAAAATAGAAAGTGCTATGAGCGCTGCGGTCGTAATAATCACATAGTGTAAAACACGCGCCACGTTAAATATTGTTGATTCACTTACCGCTTTCTTCTGACCGAATTTGTACAATACCTTTTTCAGAAACTTTGAAAAAAGAATGCTCAGCACGATAACCAAAATTGCGTTTAACAAATCGAAAAGCGTTACTGGATATTCATTAACAGTGAACAAGGTAAAGTTAATAGTGCTGTCAAGACTACTACCTGCTTGATCACTCCATAAACTCCAGCCAAATCCTAATTCAGATAACCATCCTTTCCGCAATGAAATAAATTGCTGATAAGACTGTAAATAAAAGTCGACATCTCTAAGCTTCGACTTTAATTCGTTAGATAGTTTTTGATTAGCCTCCAGATATTCCCAAACCGTCCTTTGAGTTTTGGCATAGATCATTTCGTTGGCCGCCTCACCACTCACCAATACTTGCTCGCGATAAGAGGCCAACTGCGAGTTGAGCAGTTCATACTCCTGGATAAGTCGTGCTTTTTTGCCGCCCCACTCCGGTTGAGACACTTGCCCCATTCCCTGCAACATTTGACTGATGTGAAGGAGAATATCAATCGACAATAACTGGCTTTGTGCCGATATCAGTTTTAATTTTTCTTCCTGATAGGACAGTTGAAAAACAATTTCTTTTTCACCCTTCAGTGACGACCAGGCTCTTCTTTGAAGAGAACTCATAATACTCTTTAGTTTTTCAATGCTAGCCAGCAAATTATTTTTTTGTAGCGTCAGTTGTTTATCAAAACTTGGGGAGCTAGTAATTTCTTCCGCACTTTGTGCCAGTCGAAGTGTTGTTGTCTTAAACTTTGCCTGCGTTGAGTTAAGTTGTTTATCGGTGCTGATTAATTTTTCCTGCGCGTAAAGCATGTTTATCTGTGCGGCGTAAAATGCGATTCCATTGGACGCGCGTTCAAAAGATTGTGGCTCAAGTTTTCGATGAAGCACATTCAGTTCTTGCAATTGCCCTTGAATATATCTTATTGCATCTGTTCTTTGTCTTTTTTCGGCTTGAATTCTTTGCCGTTCGTTGTTGAGTCTTTCCGTTGAGCGATACAGTGCCAACCAGGATTGCAAAGTGAGTTCGCTTTTGGGTTCGGGTAATTGCTCCTCAGGCTGATGAGTGACTAATTTATTTAACGAGTCCAACAAATCATGAATCAAAACAATGTTTTCATGTCGTTCACTTGAATAATCGATGTCAGACACAACACCATCAAAGTTCTTTCGAATAGCCGTCAGCCATTTGTTTTTTTCTTCTTGCGATAACTGGGGCCATTCAGTCCACCAGTCGTTGTTAATCTCTTCGAAATTTGGTGTAAGCAATTTTTCAGAGGCTTCCGCTTGAGATAGTGCATATGTGGAAGGAACAAATAGACCACAACACCACACTATAAGTATGATGTTAAGAATGCGATAAACTTTATTGGACATATTAGATCGAACTGCTCTTATGAGATTTATTAGATACCTGTTAAACCTTGCTTTATCCATGTCGGCGGCCCAACTTCCAGGTTGAGCAATAAGCTTAACAAGTTTAAACAATCGATTATATCCCTTGTTGTACAATAGTTAACCGCGAATGCTTCACATTTTACGCAGTCAGCAGGCGACCTTGATAACTAGTTAACTTGCTAATTTTTGTTATTTCTGTGCGACTATAATATTTTCAGCTACGCTTAATAATTGAAGAGTTTCATAAGGAGAGAAAGTGAATAGTTCGTTATTTGCTAGAATTGGCAGTGAAGCCACCGTTGAAGCTGCTGTCAATCGTTTTTATAGCAAGTTTCTGCAATACGATGATATTAAACCCCTTTTTGACGGTGTTGATATTAATAATCAAAAAAAGAAACTGCGACAGTTTTTCACTGTGATATTACGTGGCCAAACTGAAATACCTTTACAGACGCTCATTAAAATTCACAAACCCTTGGTTAGAAAAGGCCTCAGAATCGAACACGCTCGCTTATGGCTAAGCTTAACAGAAGAAACATTGCACGAGCTTCATATTCCACCAGAGTTAATCGATGAGTTTATGGAGTTGTGCGAACCCTATAAAAGAGCGATTTATTCGCTACTTCAGGATTCGACATACCCTGAAGAGCTGAGCAATCGATAGTTTCTCACCCAACCACTAAAACTCAATTAACGAATTCTGCTAACGACGGAGCGGTAAAGTCAGCAGATTTAACCACCAGAATATCGCATTCCACCTGGCTGATAATCGATTCAGCGGTGTTACCGGTTAATAATCCTGAAAGTCCATCACGAGCATTGGTACCGAGAACCAGCAAACTGCATTGGTTGCTTTCCGTATAATTCACTATGACCTGGCTGGCCTCCCCTGCGAAAACATGGCAGTTTTGTTCTGTAATCCCCATCGAACTTAATAAATTCTCTAAAGAACGTCGGCGTTCTCGCTCTACTTGTTGCAGATAATCATTCTCAAAAACGCTAACGAATTGCACGTGGGCCGCTACAGGCAATGCAGGAAAAGCATTGATTATCTCAAGCTTTTGATCAAACAACTTTGATAAGTAGTTGGCTTGTTCAACTACTCGAACGGTCATGCTATTGTTTTTCGCATTATGACTTTCAATGTCGTCATCATCTAGATCAACTGCAGCCAGAATCCCGTTTCTTGATTCGTTTTCTGGTTTCACAATCCAAACAGAACAAGGACAGGTTCGTAAGATATTCCAGTCTGTTGGCCTGGAAACTAAACGCCCTAATGGTGACACTCTATTTGGTGTTTTGACTAATAAATCGTAGTGATATTTTTTAACAAGATCGATAGCGGTAACGGCCATGTGCTCACACCATTCGACACGAACTGAAACATTGATGTGATCGGTTTTGAGTTGATTCAATACTTCGACTACTCTTTCCGAAAGCGCAGTTTCTATCGTTTGCTTTAGTTCGTCTATCTGCCCTGAAGTTTTTAACCGTGGCAACTCCGATGAGTGTTGAAAAATTACTACGTCGACACTTGCACGACTTCGAGACGCTATTTCAATCGCTTTATCAATTTCAATGTGTTTTTCGTGTTTTGGATCCAGGATAACCAGTATTCGTTCAAAATTTTTCATAGTGTGACTCTAGCCGTTAAGGAGTATTGTAAGACTCAGAAAGTTAAAATTGAATCATCTAAAAGCTAGTTCTTAAGATAACATTAATTACACCTGACCTAGTTGATCAGAATCAATCAAATCGGTTTGAAATTGACGGTCCTAAAATAGCTGACTATACTTTTCCAATGCATCTCACCGGCTTGTCGAATGAGTAATCAGGAGAATTAATGGAAGACTCAGATAATGCACAACACGATAGTGCTGAAACTCGCCGTACTGAACTTAACACATTCTTATTTCTCACCATTTTTGTTGCGCCAATCTTATCAGTCATGATCGTCGGCGGTTATGGATTTATCGTGTGGATTAGTCAAATGTACTTTGGTCCGCCGACTGGCGGTTAGGCGAAAAATTAAAGCAAAATCAATCTATTAAAATAATAAATTTCCAGCAGTTCAATTTGTTCCATTAAAAAATTCTTAACCCTAACTTGGTTCTAATAGACTAAATGAAAAGTAAGACAACCCAGGAACACCATGTGACGAGTTTAGTTTGCCAGACTATCCCCGGTAGCACAAAAAATACGATATCTCTTGTTGAGAAAATCAAAGGCGCAGAAGTCCATGGAGAAAACACCAACGGAAAAATAGTGGTAACTCTAGAAGGCGACAGCCAGGCATATCTTAGTGAAAGTATTGAAGCATTAAGAGGCATTGAAGGAATTCTAACATTGGCACCGGTTTATCACGAATATATTACTGAGAATCATTCACAATGAAGTTAGATAGAAGAGAATTTATGAAAGCTAATGCGGTTGCTGCGGCAGCTGCAGTTGCGGGAATATGTGTCCCTGCGACCGCAACGAACTTAATCACCGGTAGCAACCAGACACGACTAAAATGGGATAAAGCGCCCTGCCGTTTTTGTGGTACCGGCTGTAGTGTTAATGTGGCCACCATGGATGGAAAAGTTGTCGCGACTCATGGTGATATCAAGTCGCCTGTAAATAAAGGATTAAACTGCATCAAAGGGTATTTTCTGTCAAAAATAATGTATGGCAAAGACCGGTTAATTTCACCCATGTTGAGAATGAAAAATGGAAAGTTTTCGAAAGACGGAGACTTCGAACCAATTTCCTGGGAGCAAGCATTTGACATCATGGCTGAAAAAGCCAAACAAACACTTAAAGATAAAGGACCAACCGCTATAGGTATGTTTGGTTCTGGTCAATGGACCGTAATGGAAGGATATGCCGCGGTAAAACTAATGAAAGCGGGATTTCGCAGTAACAATATTGATCCTAACGCGCGTCATTGCATGGCATCAGCTGTTGGTGGCTTTATGCGAACCTTTGGTATCGATGAACCAATGGGATGCTACGACGATATTGAAGCAACTGACGCCATGGTTCTTTGGGGATCGAATATGTCTGAGATGCATCCTATTTTATGGACCAGAATCACCGATCGCAGATTGAGCGCGCCTCACGTCAAAGTTGCGGTGTTATCAACCTATACCCATCGTAGTTTCGATCTGGCCGACAATGGAATGATTTTTACCCCACAAACCGACTTGGCGATTCTCAATTTTATTGCCAATTATATTATTCAGAATAAAAAAGTGAATTTTGATTTTGTGAATAAGCATACTAACTTCCGATTGGGTAACACGGACATTGGTTATGGCTTGAGACCCGAACATCCATTGGAGAAAAAAGCGAAAAACGCTGACAAAGCCGGTGGCTCAAAGAAAATTAACTTTAAACAATATGCAAAATTTGTCAGCCAATATAGCGCTGAATCGGTTTCCAAACTTTCCGGTGTGTCAGTTAAAAAACTTAATGAACTGGCTGAGCTTTACGCTGATCCGAATAAAAAAGTCTGTTCCTTCTGGACCATGGGATTTAACCAACACACTCGTGGCGTGTGGGCTAATAACCTTATTTATAATATTCACTTACTAACCGGAAAAATCTCTACGCCGGGTAACAGCCCATTTTCTCTAACCGGCCAACCCTCTGCTTGTGGTACTGCGCGCGAAGTAGGAACATTCTCACATCGACTCCCGGCAGATATGGTAGTTGCCAACCCGAAGCATCGTAAAAAGGCGGAAAAAATCTGGGGATTACCCGATGGCACAATTCCACCCAAACCTGGCTATCATGCGGTCCTCCAAAACCGCATGCTTAAGGATGGTAAGTTAAATTTTTACTGGGTTCAGTGTAACAACAATATGCAAGCGGCGGCGAATATCGCTCAAGAAGCCTTTCCTGGTTATCGCAACCCGAACAATTTTATTGTGGTCTCTGATCCCTACCCCACAGTTACTGCGCAGGCAGCAGATTTAGTTTTGCCCACAGCTATGTGGGTGGAAAAAGAAGGCGCTTATGGTAATGCCGAGCGACGTACTCAGTCTTGGTATCAAATGGTAAATGCACCCGGTGAAGCTCGTTCTGATTTGTGGCAGCTGGTCGAGTTTTCAAAAAGATTCACTACCGATGAAGTTTGGTCTAAAGATTTGTTGGATAAGAAACCAAAACTCAAAGGCAAAACTTTATTTGAAGTGTTATTCAAAGATTCTGACGTCGGCAAGTTTCCCTTATCGGAAGTCCCTGAAGAAAGACTAAATCAAGAGTCCCGTGATTTTGGATTTTATATTCAAAAAGGACTGTTTGAAGAATACGCTCAGTTTGGTCGTGGTAAAGCGCACGACTTAGCACCTTATGATCGTTATCATCAAGAAAGAGGTTTACGTTGGCCAGTGGTTGATGGCAAAGAAACCTTGTGGCGGTTTAAGGAAGGTAGCGATCCCTACGTTAAACCTGGAGCCGATTTTGAGTTTTATGGTAAGCCTGATGGTCGAGCAATTATTTTTGCGTTGCCTTATGAACCTGCGCCAGAGTCACCCGACGAAGAATATGATTTATGGCTAAGTACTGGTCGAGTGATTGAACACTGGCATACCGGTTCAATGACGCAACGAGTTCCAGAACTTTATAAAGCGATGCCAGACGCACTGGTTTATATGCATCCAGATGACGCAAAGAAACGCGGGATGCGTCGTGGTGACCTGGTAAAAATTTCTTCGCGTCGTGGCTCGGTGCAAACGCGCATTGAAACACGAGGCAGAAATCAAGTACCGGTTGGCCTTGTATTTATGCCATTTTTTGATGCGAGTCGGCTGGTCAACAAATTAACGCTGGACGCCACTGATCCGCTTTCGAAAGAAACCGATTATAAAAAATGTGCAGTAAAAATCGAACGTGTATAGCAGCTAAAAATTATTAATTTTCACCCTGATAAGAATCGGTACACTATGAATCAGTTGATAGCCAAAAGGTCTTTAGCAAATAACGAGTTACTACGCAGTCGAGTATTAACTCGTTTGTTTAGTGCATTGTTTTTATTCGCAGCAGTGTTGTCACAGATGGCGCTCAGCACTGAAAAAGAAATTGCTACATTACGTGACGAAACCGCTATCGATGACCAGAAGCGACCCGCGGTTTTACCAAAAGTTGATAACTCTGATATTAAAAAGACAAGAAACTATCCAATGCAGCCGCCTCTGATCCCTCACACTGTGAGAGGTTATGAAGTCAATTTAAAAGTGAATAAATGTATGTCCTGTCATTCTCGTTCGAGAACTGAAGATTCGCAAGCACCAATGGTAAGCGTTACTCACTTTATGGATAGAGACGGCAATTTTCTCGCAGAGATTTCACCCAGACGGTACTTTTGCAATCAGTGCCATGTCACCCAAATGAAAACGAAAGAACTGGTTGAAAATACCTTTGTCGACATGCATCAATTGATGAAAGAAAAGCAATCAAAAAACTCTAATCGCTAAGGAACTGCATGTGAAAAAAATTATTCGACTTGGTTGGCAGACATTACGCAAGCCCAGCGCCCATTTTAGCTTAGGATTCCTGGTAGTTGGCGGCTTTATTTCCGGTGTAATTTTTTGGGGCGGATTCAATACAGCGCTTGAGCTAACCAACACCGAAGAGTTTTGTATTTCTTGCCACGAAATGGAAAGTAACCCTTATGCGGAATTGAAACCGACTATTCACTTTAGCAATCGTTCCGGTGTGAGAGCCACCTGCCCTGATTGCCATGTTCCCCACAAGTGGACTGATAAAATTGCACGAAAAATGCAGGCTTCGAAAGAAGTTTGGGGAAAAGTATTTGGTACCATCAATACGCGCGAAAAGTTCCAGAATTTACGGCGACACTTAGCCGAGAATGAATGGCGACGCCTGAAAGCGAATGACTCACTTGAGTGTCGCAACTGCCATAACTTCGACTATATGGATTTTACCGAGCAAAGCGAACGAGCAGCGAATCAACATTCAACTTCCTTGGCTTCCGGTGAAAAAACATGTATTGATTGTCACAAAGGCATTGCACATCAATTGCCTGATATGAAAGGCGTTGAAGGCTGGAATTAAAAATTATGTTCTGGAAATGCGTTTCAATTTATTTCTCAAAAACGATAAGCAAATGTAATCGTTCCATATTCTGTTAGATTTTTTAATTGTTCCTCAGAGTCATCACTTATCAAGTTAGCATCATTAAAGGCAACTGATAACGAATAATCTTTCCAGGAATACGCCAGTCCGATGCTGATACCAACAAATTCGTTTCGATAATCTATGGAACGACTATCTCGAAAAGTATTTCCGTCTGTAAAAATTTGATTGAAAAGATAGCCTGAATTAACAATTGTGTAGATGTACCACCCTCCGTCAATTGCCGCGGGGTTTGAAGTTCGTGTAGTGTTCAATAGTTCTGTCGCGTAAGTTCGGCTGAGATCTGTTCCATAGCGGAACATAACGCCGACGTTAACCGAGCTGGAAATTGTTCCAAGACTCGCTTCAACACTCGTAACAAGGTCCATGCTTTGATCATCTGAAATCCAGGACCGCCAAGCTCGCGCTCTTGAAAATTGGAATACCAGTTCATTTTTCAATTGGGTATCCCATCCTAAAGGCTCATCAGCGCCGATCAATTCATGAACGAATTTTTGCGACTCTTCCGCGAGCGACAAAGGGCCAACGACACCAATCGACGTACTTATTTTGTCTGCAAAATTTTCGTTGATCGCTAAAAACGTATTGTTAATAAATAATAATCCTGCATAGGGTAAATCTTCTTCACTGGGAACTTCAACTTGAATGTCTTCTGGAGTAATCATCGACTGGCCTATGGTATAAATATTAACGGCGCCCATGTAGCCTTCATCCTTCAAAGACCACAAAAGTGGCGATAACATCCAGGATGGTTTTGGTTGAGGATCTTTTCCAGCGAAACCTCCCTCTTCTCCACTACTTTCTTCACTATCGTAAAGTGCAACGGATAAACCATTAGTATAACCACTATCATTTCCGATAAATAAATCGTTATCCAGCGTGTAAGATACCCACTCAAATTCTGCGTAGGCATTCAATGGAAGAATAAAAGATATTAACAATACCGTGATAGGTATCTTACGAAATTTTCGTATATGCAACCTGCGATTTTGCCGGTTATTTTTTCGCATTTGTCTGTACCTTTTTACATCGCTAAAGCCATACGGATCACAAAAGCATTGGCTACGTCCACAAAAAAAGCGGCTACTAGCGGTAAAATAATAAATGCTGTAGGTGCCGGACCGTTTGCTTTGGTGACTGCCGTCATATTGGCAATTGCTGTCGGTGTAGCACCTAAGGCAAAGCCGCCGAATCCAGCGCTCAAAACCGCAGCTTGATAGTTTTTTCCCATCAGCGGGAACAATATCCACAAAATAAACATTATCGCGATCGCCGTTTGCAAAATCAGAATGATCAGAAGCGAACCCGCCAACTCCGCGATGGTCCATAGCTGCATGCTCATTAGTGACATCGCTAAAAATAAACCTAGCGAGAAATCAGAAACAAGCGCCAGTGCTCTGGTATGCGCCGGCCAATGGATTTTAGGCATTATTCGTGGAATCGAGTTCGAAAGAAGGATTGCTGTTAATAAGCAGGTGACAAACAACGGTAGTTTAAAACCGGCTTCTGCAATAGCCTGGTTAGCCAAATATCCTAGAATAATGGCGATATGCAAAGTTAACAGTACAGCCATGATATTGAGGTGATTGATAGACTCTGTCTGATCATAGGCGATACCAACACTTGCTTCGACTTCCTCTTCCCGTTTTCCGCTGAGTTGATATTTTTTCAACAAAAAGCGCGCTATCGGTCCACCAATCAGGCTAGCAAGTACTAGTCCAAGGGTTGCACTGGCCACGCCGATTTCCATCGCATTGGAAATTCCTTGTTTAGACACTTCGGGAGCCCAGGCAATAGCTGTTCCATGACCACCGATCAAAGACATAGACCCAGCAAGAACACCGACTTCTGATGGTACACCAACCAGTTGAGCGCCAGCCAGGCCAATGACGTTTTGTATTACGATAAACGATAAAGTTAACACTAACAAAATAAACAATGGCTTGCCGCCATCGATTAAATCTGAAAGTCTGGCATTCAAGCCAATTGCCGTAAAGAAGTAAACCAATAATCGATCACGCGTATCTAGCTCAAATTGAATTTCTACATCTGCAATCAGATAAATCGCAAATACAATTAGCGCAGCAATTAACCCTCCTGTCACTGGCTCGGGTATATTAAAATTGCGAAGAACAGAAAATTTTTTATTAAGATGAACTCCAATAAAAAATACTAAAATTCCAATGGTATAAGAAAGAAAACTGTCTACGTTATAGTTATTCATTTTAATTGTTTATTTGCTTGTTGGTCAAAGTTGGTCGACTTATCTTGCTAGAAAAGAAAGATTCTTTCATCGCCAATTGACTATTAAACTCCTGTTTAAGTTTGTTTAGTTCTTTTTCATCGATGTGTTTTTCAAATGCAACTGAAGCTGTATTCAGTGTCACTGCGACAAGAATGCCGGTAAACATCAAACCCAAAAAAGCAATTAAAACAGATATTACTTTTGAAGCTTTCTTTAGCGGCCTGATATCACCATAACCAACAGTCGTTGCGGTAATAAATGTCCAATAAAGTGCATCAAAGCGATTCCATTTTTCGATACTGGCGACCCACTGACCTAATACAATGACAATAAAGCAAAGTAGCAGCAATAGTGGTGACACCAGGTAAGTAATCCAGAAGAATAATTTGATAAAAGTCAATGTAAATGCCATTTCGGACCTGCATGCCTAATCGGTCAAGCCATAAAAAATACGCAATAAAAAATTAATCAATAAAGCGCTATTTCCACTGATCGAAAAAACTACTGTTTAACCAATGGTATTTGACTGATGTAGGCGTATCGAATCATAGTGTCGAGATTATTTTCAGCATGAAAATACCGCCATACTAGTTTAGCAGGCAGTTTTTTTGTAAACTTTTTCATATAGCGAGCTTTTAAATTGATTCGACTTAAGTCAACCTGTAAAAACTCGCTCATTAACCTGTTTGCGATTTCATTTGAAACCTCATTGTTGTTATAACTTTTGGCGTAGTCTTTCAGGAGTTGAATAGTTTTCGTATCAATATTACTAACGGCTTTTCGATATTCTTTGTAAAGTGGCCAAAATTGTTTGCTCTCATCTGTTGATAACATCAAAGTCTTAGCAATAAAGTTTTCCCGTTTCAATTCCAATTTAGCTCTGTCTAGCTGCAAAACCTCGTTAAAATTATCACTAGCCGAAATCCCGGTGCTCAGGCTAGTAACAATGGTGAAACTTATCAGGTAATAAATAGTTTTAAGATAGTTCATTGGTTTCTCATTTTTTATACTTAATGAAACTTCGGGCTTTGCCAAGTATCTTCTTGCTTCCAGTTTTTTATCAAAGTCCATTTAGCCAAGTCGCTAACGTATAGATTAGATAAAGTTGTTTAATATCGCCAGAAAACAAGACTGATTTCCTCTCGAAAATCTAGCTGGTTAACTCTGACCTTGCGGAGTCTGACCTTGCGGAGCCTGACCTTGCGGAGTCTGGCCTTGCGGAGTCTGACCTTGCGGAGTCTGGCCCTGTGGAGTCTGGCCCTGTGGAGTCTGGCCCTGTGGAGTCTGGCCCTGTGGAGTCTGGCCCTGTGGAGTCTGGCCCTGTGGAGTCTGGCCCTGTGGAGTCTGGCCCTGTGGAGTCTGTCGGCTATTTGGGGTTGGCGGTGTCAGAGGTGTGGTTGCCATAGCCGGTGGTGTTAAATTACTGATTCTCTGTGCCCGTTGCTGTTCCGCAGCTCTTTGCTCCCTTTGGCGAACCGCTCGATTATTCGCTGTTGTATCTGTTGTTGGCGTAGGGTTTAGGGAAGCTTGTCTTATTCGCTCGGCCTGAGCGCTAGCCGCCATTTGATTTAGAGGTAAGTAATCGGTTCTAAAGTTAAGTTCAACTGAGGAGTTTAATTCGAGATCAGTATTAATTTCTTCGGTTCGCTGACTTCTCTGGGTTGATACATAGCTGATATTATTTTCAACTTCAGCCGATGCCCCCCAAGGACCAACGCCAAATGATCCCGATGCGCGAACGCGGTTTTGCATACCAAACTCACGCCCACGATCTTCGCTGGCAGCGCTCCTGGTATCAATGTGAAAACGCATCGACGCGTTGATCTTTCCGCTATCGATAACAATTCTCTGCATACCAAGAGTGACCATTGTCGCTAACATTTGTTGTCTCTGTCTCGCGATTTGGCGGCGGGCAAAAGGTACTAATTGTTCAGGGTTACTGGCGGTGACATTTTCCTCTGGCTCCATGCCAAAAACAGCGCGCATTGCATCCTGTGAAGGCATGGTGCCACCCGATCTTAATCGCAATCTCGCGGGCTCTACTTCATCATCTTCATCAGGTTCCTCATCTTCAAAATCGCTTTCGCCGCCTTCCAGTTCAAACGAGCCGGGAAACTGTTCAAGTAACCACTGGCGAACACCGTTTGCAGAAAATTGTGTTTGTTCAAAACCTGATACTGAAGCCGAAACATTGTTGAGTAATTCGACATACATTTGCATTTGTTGCGAGGTTGAATCAAGCATCGCGGTGAAAACACCGTTAACAAGATCAGTGACAAAACGAGGAAATGAAACTGCATTCAGAACACTTTGCGTGACACCGGCAATTCGATTTGCCGACTCACCAAAGCCAGGCTGACTTTGTGCTCTGGCGAGTATCGGTTCTACTTTGTTTTGTGCGGTATCGGATTGTTCGGCATTGGATTGATCAGATTGTTCCGATAATGCTCGCGCGGTTGGGCTTGGCTCTGACTGAGGGTGATCCTTTTGTTCTTGTTCAACGCGAGATTGCGCCAGATTTTCTTCAGCAATTAACTTTGCGGCGATATCTGAAACTTTGACCATCGCACGCGCCAGGCTGCGCTTTTCGGAATCTTCCAGTTGACGATAACTGTCGGAGTTATCTAGTAAGTTTTTAACCGCTGAACGCAACCAGACAGGCGGTGCTTCATGATCGCTACGATAGAGATCTTGCGCCTGCGCCACCTGCCCCATCATGTCATCCAAGCTGGTAAGTTTTGATTAGCTGAATTATGTGTAGAAGAACTATTTCCGTTTGAATTATCGCTTGCGAATAACGATTGTCCAGGAGAAGATTCGAGCGTAGCAAACGCAAGCAACCAGCGGTGCGCTGCCGAAAATAATCGCGATGAGACTTGGGGATTACTAAATTGAATTTGCCCCGCATTTGGAGTCGCCATCCAATTGATAATATACATACCGGCACTCGCCATTTCAGCGTGCTGTCGAACTTTGTATTCCTGCTTGTCGGCACTAACCGCTAGCAATCCCCACAAACTATGAACACCAAATGCCGTGAGTAATGCGCGCGCTTTTAAGAATGTGAGAGCGAGTGATATCGAGTTTAATATATCTTCGGAAGCAAAAGTAATCATACCAAGAGAGCGAGAGTAAAAATATTCTCTGAGACTCTGCAAAATGATATCCAGACTCACTTCTTCCTGAAAATCTCTTTGTTGCTCGTTGTCGGCTAAGGCCGTCACCGCTTCGCATAGTTTGCTAAACTGCGGATAGAAAAATCGTGCTTCAAAAGTTTGTTGGAGTAATGTTTCTCGTTCCGATTGATTTAAACGCTTATGGCGATTTTGCCAAAATTGGTTGATGGCTTTCTCTGCATCGCCAAGGCTCTGATCAATTGCGCCGCTAAAGAAAAGCCCTGAAATTCTCTCAGCTGTCGTAAGTAACCCTGCCTGCTCTAACTCAAATGCAAGGTAAAGCGGCGCTAGTGTTTTTAACGCAGAATAATCTCGTGCCTGCCCGCTAATATCGCCGCGTAAATCCGGTAAAGCTATGTCGCTAAGCGCCTGCATTGTTTGAGCGAGACTCGGCGAGTTTTCCATCACCAGCGCTTGCGCAAAATCGACGGCTAGTTCTAACTGTTGAGGACTAATGGGTTCAGCAACGGGCAGAAATCTTGAAGAGATTTGGCTTAGTCTGGTCATCAACTTCCTCGTAATTTCCTTCGGTCAGGGATTATTGTTATCGCTTTGCTGCGAACCTGCCGCCGATCTTTTTTCCGGTAGATAGTTAGGGTCAAATGGCGTCGCATTTCCTTGTATGGCAGAGATCATTCCAGGAGATGCGAGTTTTTCCATTGGAAAATAATCAGACTTAAAGTTCACACGAACTTCCCCTGATAATTTGCTTTTTATTTCGGCTTTTGATTCGGAAGTTTCGTCAACCGATGAGGAGACGGCTGTCATGTGGCTCTGCACGTTGGTGTTTTTGGTTGCAGCCCCGCCCCATCCAAAATGTGCACCAGCTGCTGTGGTATTGCGATTGTAGCTGGAATCTCGATCATACAGGGAAGCTTTAGCGCCTCGTTCGGCCACATCTTGAGCCTTTAAACGAAATACTACTTTGGCGTTAATAGCGCCATCGGTAATCACAATTCTATTGATTCCCAATACAACCATTGATGCTAACAACTGTTGCCTGGAGCGAGCCATTTGTAATCTGGCGGCTTGCACTAAACGTGATTCTTCTTCTGGATCAGAAATATCCGACACCGGACTTGCCAATTCCATTTCCTGATTTACCTGGGTGTAAAACGCGTCTTCGTCGTCGCCTTGCACTGCCAGTTGAGGGCTACCGTTTTCCTCAATATTTTCTTCATCGAGACCGAGTTGACCGGGAAATTTATCGACCAGCCAATCGCGTGCATTGTTTAAACTGATATTGTCCTGAGCGAACTGATCAACGGTTTGAGCAACAGCTTTGAGCATATCAGCGTAAGCTTCCATCTGTTGAATCGAAGCGTTAACAATCGCCTGAAAGACGTTGTCAATCAGCCCGCCGACAAACATTGGAAAGTCGACCGCGCCAATTAGTTCTTTGAATTGTTCGACCCCTTGTTCAAGGGCCCCAGCTTGAAAGTCTGCGCCTGCAAATGTACCGATTTTCCCTGACGCTTTTTGTTTCGCACTGTCCACTGCATCTGCTTGCGCATGGGCAAGAATATTTTCTCCCGGCGTTAGTTCTTTTTCCGCCAAACCTTGCGGATTACTCATATAAGCCGCGACATGAACCATATTTTGCGCAATTTCTTTTTGCTTATCGGCCGATAGTTCGCGAAACCCCGGCGATTGTTCGAGTAGTCGCTTAACCTGAGGTCGCACTGCTGACAAAGTAGAATCTGCCAGCCAGGCTGGTTCTTCACTCCCACCTGTTTGTTCTGTTAGTGCTTGGCTGATTTGCGACATCTGTTTCGGTCCTGTTAATAATCCAGTCAATGATTTTTCGAAAATCCGCTTTGGCTAATTCGATCCTGACTGGTTGGAAGGTTGTGGCCGATTCGCCAGGTTTTTAACCATTCCCGGTTGCGCATTCATTTGAATTGCGGCGATAGATTCAGGGTTAGCCAGTTTTTCAAGTGGTAGATAATCACTTTTAAAATTCACTTCAACTGAACCCGATAAAGAAGCCCGGGTTTGTAAACTTGCGTCAACGGAAGTCTGCGAAGCCGATGCTAATTTCAAAACAGGTTGTGAAGTATTTTTGTATTGGCCTTTCGAATAAAAACTTGCGTTGCGACTGCCTCCCTGATAACTACCGTCAGCGCCACGACTACCGCCCTGGCGATTGACAGCGCCTTCTCTTTCAAAGTTTCCGCTGCGGGTGGTAATTTGTTGATCGCCATAATCAAATTGTTGTGCACTTTTACGAAACTTCATATTGTCTCGCGCGCGGAAATCGTACATGACTTTTGCAGCGATTCTGCCATCGGTCACGACCACCCTGTTAATACCCAACATAATAGTAGTGGCGAGTAATTGTTGTCGACTGCTGGCGAGTTGACTTCTGGCAGCAGGAACCAGTAGCGCCTCAACCAAACGATCGTCGAGCCGCTCAACCGGCTGATCGAGTGGCAGTTCTCGGTTAATCCTTTCAACCGCGGCAGACTGATCAATGCCACTTCGTACCGATACTCTTGGTCCACCGGATTGCTCACTCCCTTCTCCGCCTTCACCATCAAAATCGCCAAAGTCTGATCCAAACTCTCCGGTATCTACTTTTAATTCAAAAATATCGGGAAAACTTTCAACCAGGTGATCGCGCCCCTGATTTTGCGTGGTATTTTCATCTCTGAACTGGTTTAAACTTTTCGAAACATCGGCCACTAATTTGGCATAAGCTTCCATCTGCTCAATAGAACTGGTAACGATTGAATGAAAGACGCCGTCGATTAGTCCAGAAACAAATTCAGGAAAGTTAACTGCCTCGAGTAATGCGCCAGCAACTGCTGCGCCTTCGCGTGCGCTTTGCGCGACAAATTCTCCATCACCTTGTTGCTGTTGTGTTCGTCGACTTCTGACGCCTTCTTCGGCTAACGCACGAACCGAATCACTTTGTTTAGAAGGGTCAATACGAACACCATCAGGTTCCGCAAGGTATGTTCCAATTTGCACAAGGTCATTGGCCAACGCCCGTCGCTTAACCTCATCGAGTTCGTTGTAGGCAGCGCTTTTTTGTAATAAATCACGCACTGCGGTACGCGTACTATCGACGTTTTCCTGACTTGCCATTGGGCGTGATGTTCCCGACGGGTTTGTCGTTGGCACTGGGTTGTTGGACATAACTTTCTCCTCAATCAGGCCAGAGCGCGACCTTCTTCAATGTTATCTCTCAATTCAAATTCAATCGGTCTGACATATAAGCTGATGCTGGCTTCTTTCTTCGGCGTTACTCGAACGCTAAGCACCGAAAAATGTCCTTGTTCGGTTGCACTATCAACCCCAAACGCAGCAAGCCAACGATCCATTGCGCTTAATTGTCTTGGTCTTTCCGCTAGCCCCAGTCGTAATAAATCGAGAAAGCGTGTTGGTAAGTCAGGCAACGATGCCAATAAAATTTCGAGCTTTAATTCGACGCCGTCTGGCGTGTGCCTTAATCCAATCAGAGCACCGCCCTGCGGAATTTCGAAACGTCCGCCGAGTGCCAATCCTACTACTCGCATTAAGCTGGGTAGCTGATGACCGATCCCGAGATTATTCATTAACGGGCCAAGATTGCTCACATTTAACGGGCCGCGATGCATAAATGTTATCCGCTGACTGGCGAGTTCGCGCTTGCATCCAATGGAGGTAAAAATCGGGTAAAGTGTTGGCATGTGAGTCATAACCAAACGACTGGTCTGTGCGAGTTGCGGCGAGAGTGCTTCGATCTGTGATGGTAGTAACTCATAATAAATTTTGGCGGCGTACAGACCGTCTTCATCAAATGCACTACCAAACCAGGCACCGTAGGACATCCAACCTAATCCGCTCAATCCGCGCCATTCTTCACTACGAGAATCAAACCAGTTGAGCGCGTCTTTTCCAAATGCCGGTCCGACAATTCGGCGCATCTCTCGCGTGGCGTCATTGCGTCTTGAAATTGGCGGCGCAGATGGGCCAAGGGGCTGAATGGTAAAACGGAGTTTATTGGGCTCGGATTCGGAAAACGACGGTTCATAAGGGACCGCACCAGGAACCAGCGCATTGTCCGCATAAGCGATATCATCTTCCGGTAAACTGAATGAACGGTTGATGAAATCATCCATGTAGTTGAGCGGCGATTGCACGCCCAACATTTTCGAAGCCGAGTTAAGTGATTGCTTAACATAGTCAGACATTGGCCGCGCTGTTTTACTGTGATGATGTTGCATAACAAATTCCGTCCTGTTTAAATTTACATACCCGGTAGATCAATACCGACGCTTTCGAGTACGTCGCGCGCAACCTGCGGCATCACTGTCGGTTTACTGGCAATCGGTGGTGACTCGATGGGTTGCGAATATTGATCAACGCTATCGTCTTGAACGCCGCCGACGGCAAGCCACTGTTCGCAAGCATTAACAAAGTCCCAATCCGATGGTTTCACTAGCGGACGATTTCCTTCTATATTGCGTAAATGAGGACTACGTAAAACGTCAGTTGATATCACATCTAATCCTGGGCGACCGACTAATCTTTGATGATTATTGGCCAGCCAACGAATGATTATTGCGCCTGAGTGGGCTTGAATACGATAGCGATAAGTATTACGCAGCCCGCCCAGATAATTAGCATTCACCTGGTCGACAACTTGCCACATGTCTCTTGAACCAAATGCTCTTAGCACTTCAGGATCAGATAATAAATCTCGATAATCGAGGATGGTTTGTTGTAACTCAACGGCTGTATAGTGAGCCATACCATAACCGTTAACCGAGAGATTTGCGGCAAGTTCGCGGCAGGCTTTTCTGATGGATTCTTGCGAAAGAAATACATTGTCTCTAGAAAACTTTCTGAAATATTGTGAGACCGCGGAAGTGGTTCTTAGCATCAATTCATAGAAGAGCGCGTTATCGCGACCATATTCAGGATCACCACCAGGTGTACCAAAAGTTCCCATGAAAAAATTTCTTCTTTCAATTTCATTAAGGCGCTCCGGCATCGTGCGATGATAGCGG
Source organism: Aliikangiella coralliicola (assembly GCF_007004725.1). Lineage (GTDB taxonomy): Bacteria > Pseudomonadota > Gammaproteobacteria > Enterobacterales > Kangiellaceae > Aliikangiella > Aliikangiella coralliicola. The sequence goes on from NZ_ML660167.1 coordinate 298,680, forward strand.
TAAAGTGCATCACCGGCGGTTCCTTTACCCAACGCGATTGCACCACGACGCCATGCTTCGGAGATATAGTCAACCACTTGCGGTAAACGAGCTTCCTCCAGCATCATAAAGAAATAAATCGCTTGTACCGCTTCAAGGTTTTCTTTAATAATCTCAACGTCTACCGCTTCTTCTAAATCCGGCAGCGCAATTTCCATTGATGAAATTGCACCACTATCATAAGAACCCGTTGTACCTTCGAATACCGCTTCAATTTTGGTTTCGAGAAAAGAATCGTTTTCAGAAACGCGATCAGAAACAAGTTTTCGTACAACATTGGCTAATGATTTACTTGATAAGGCAATCACATGATCCGTAATGTGAGGTTTTACTTTTCTTTTGTTAATCGTTCCGAGCATTTCGCCTGTATCCGGATCACGTCTTTGCGAAATTGTATATCTTGTATCTCCAGGTTCAACACAGCCAATAATTCCATCATAAATTAACTTTTGTTTAATCTGGCTTTCCAGACTGACATTGTGACGAGCTTCGAGCCAATTAAAAACTTTTCGGAAAAGATTTAAGTGACTGTCATATTCACCGCGAGCTTCACTTACTTTTTTAGTAAAGTGCTCACGATCGGGATCAGTGATTCCATCAAGTTGCATCAAGCCACAGATCGCAATTATTTCGAGTTCTTCATCCGAAATGTCAACACCGGGAGCAGCGCCTTTTTGAGTACCGACTAGCCCGTGTTCGTGCAAAAGCTCTTCTAATTGTTCATCGGGGGTTTTTAAAACTGTGCCGACAACAGCGCGATAGAAAGGATCGATAACTTCATCATGATCGAGCAAGTACTCATAACGCTTTAATTGCCGTTCTTGTTCTGCACTTAAGCCAACTCTTGGGTGTTTATCGCGAATAATCCTCAGGCTTTGCGCCTTTTCTTCCATTTCGATCCGAACACGGTGGTCACGTTCGCCCAGATCAACTAACACTTTGCGGTTCATGATGTTACCTCCTCTCAGGCATTAAATTTCAACAGTGTTATCTTTAACGGTTTCCGCCGTGTGATGAGTGATAAATAATTCCAGTGACACTCACGCTACTTCTTAAAAACCTATTCCTAAAACCAAATCTTAAAATCTGCTCTTAATACAATTCTTAAAACCTAATACTCAATTCAATTTTTTTGCTCAAACAATTCAACTGATGAGTCAAATCAATAACGCCTAACCTGTCATTTCCAAATTGCTTTGATCAAGCATGCTATTTTGACCATCTAAATAGTGGTGACTGTCTAGTGTTTGAGACAACAATTGCAGTGCTGCCAGCGCATCAACGACACCACTGCCATAACCTTCAACATTCGCTGAGGCAAATGGCCGCGCAGATTGACGTAATATATCTGCCGCTATTGATGCATTTAGCGGGAGAGCTCGACGCGCCGCATGGGCCGCCATTAATGCACAGACACCGGCGACAAAAGGAGCGGCAAAACTGGTTCCGGTGACTTGTTGGTATCCATTCATGCCGGTGGTCCAGACTTTTTTGCCTGGCGCGCACAAATCGACATGGTTTCCTCGCGTACTAAATGCGCATGGGTTTGCGTGATTATCAACGGCACCAACGGCGATTACACCTTCGTGTGCCGCGGGATAATATGCTTCTTCAATTCCCGAGTTTCCGCTGGCGGCAACAAGAATGACATCTCTCGATAATGCGTATTTCACTACCTCTTCGTGAGGGAGCGGCGAAAATTGGCTCAGGCTGGATTTGGCTGTACCAAAACTCATGTTGACGACTTTGACATTCAGATCGATCAGGCGCTTCATTCCTGCGTCGATATTCGATAATGCGCCGATACCGATTCGTTTTTGAGCAGATAGCCCTGCCCCCAAAACTCGCACTGGCGTGAGTCCGCAACGACCGGCGCCGCCCGGTGGCAGCAAACCGCCGCTGGCTTGCAGAATTCCGGCACACCCGGTGCCATGGCCCACTTCGTCAAATGGTAGCTCATCAAAACTTCGGTTATCGCCAACCAACTGCAGGTCGCCGACCATTGAAGGTTTGAGGTCGACCGTATCAAAACCTCTGCGAATATTAGCGGTTAATGCCCGGTGGTTGGCCATGATTCCCGTATCGGCCAGTCCAACAACGACAGAGGGGTCACCAGGCTCAAATCCAAGTGCCTGAGGCAACTGAGTCAGTAAGCGCGACTGCCAGGCTTGCGCCTCGTCAGTTTCTGTAATTGAATTGGAAGCGTCGGTTTCTGGTGTTCGCTCGAAAACGGGTTCTGAATAAAAAGGTGCAATGCAAATTCGATCAGCCTGAACTTTTTCAACTATCGGAATTTGTGCAACAGCCTCCATCAGTTGTCTTGCGTGGACGTCGTTCTGAGTTTGAATAAGCAGCACTCTGGCTACGCCGGAAAGTTGCTCGGCTTCATCGAACCTTCTTGCGCCGATTACGCCAGGTCGTTGTGCCGCCTTGGTGCGCGAATTATGTAGTCGGCAAATTCTGGTGCTGCCACCGTGGTGACGTAAAATCCGATCAAAAGGACCACCGTCGAGCCGGTTGGCAGGATGGACGCCGAAGTGACGACAAGCAACCATACTGGGAATTTTTTCTGGCATTTCACCCAGTTTTAAAGTGACCAGGAAACGCCTTGGTACCGCGTAGTGATTTAAGGTGTTCTGATTTGCAGCATTTTGATAGGGAACTTGAGCTGTCATCATTGCCCTGCTCCCGAATCGTTTATTTGGCTGGCGCGTTTACTGCCGGCCAAATGCTCAAGCGCCTGCAGGCTACCATCGAATCCATCGATTAACTGTAATGGCATTTTTTCGCCGTTGTCCCACTCTAATATTGCGTCACTGCCTAATTGCACCGCGAGTGGTTCAAGTAACAGTTCGCCATTTTTTAATTCAACCACCGGAACCCGTTCGCCCCGGGCAAAAACTTTAGGCATTTTAGTTTGATCAATCAACGGCGAACGGACTCTTAGCCTGGCCGGTAAATCGCGGTTGGTCATGCCCGGCTGTCGTTCGGTGTTGACAGGAGAAGAAACCTCTTGCTGAACTCTGGGAGCGTCTGCTACTTTCAGAAGACGTTGTAAACGATTGTGAGGAAGCCGCGCCAGTCGGGCAATAACATCGGAGCCGGCTGTTTTTCTCAACTCAACCAGTTGATTAACATTTCGCACGCCAATTCTTTCAAGCTTACGTTGAGTGTCTTCGCTTTCCTGGCCTCCACCCAATGCATCCCGAAGTGATATTTCTGGTTTTCCAGGTTCGAAATCGATGGCGTTTTCCTCGATCATTGGTTTAGTGATCGTCGTTAAGCCGAGCTTGATGGTGCTCGCCTCGGTATCGCCAGGCCCGGCTGGTCTGACGTAAACTTCATCATCTAATATTTCGACAAATGCCTTTAAGTCCAGGTCCACTTCTTTGACGGCGAAAGTCAACGGCATTTTGCCGACTCTGGCTTTTAACGCCATTGAGGCTTGCGCTTTGTCTAACTGTTCGGTTAATGCCTGAATAAACATGTCAAAGGGCACGCCGCTTTCCTGAATTAAATTTGGGATGTCAGCTTTCATTGATCGATCTCACCGGTTACTGAATGAACTGACATTTGTTGCCAATGAATACGTATTCTGGAAATTCGTTGAAACCAGTTTGCCGCGTCATTTGAACGGGGAACATCGCCTTGCAATACGGTTCCCTGATCGCGAAAAATAACACGCATATCAATCGGTAATAACATCTCGGCATCCACAATTGAAACCGGGTTAAGCGGATCGCTACTCACCTCAGTTAGCGCTAATTGCAGATCTTGCAATACCATTGAAAAATCTCTTAGCATTATCCCTGCCCTCCGCTATTGTTCGGCTGATTAGGGGCAATTGCCGGTTGCTGACCGCCGGACTGAGGCACCAGTTGTCGGTTTTGTTGTTGAGCTATGCCGGGCGCATGTCCTTGAATTAACGCGATACTCGCCGCATCAGTGAGTTGATCAAGTGGCAGAGTTTCACTCACAAAATTTAGTTTTACTTCGCCGAATAAATCGGCGCGCACATTGGATTCGTTTTGTGCATTTACAGCCAGCGTAGACACCATGGTATTTCCCTGGCTATAAGTTCGACTGCCTCTTTGCCCCCAGTTCTGATCGAGTTCCTGTTGGGGATCGGTGCCAACGGCATAATTTACCTTAGCGGTATCTTGCGCGTTGGCTCTGAACATGACTTTAGCGGTAATGGAACCATCACGAACGGCTATTCGGTTAATCCCCAACATCACCATACTGGCGAGCAAGCTCTGCCTCTCGGCGCCGACTTTACTTCTTACTCTGGGTAAAATTCTTTGTTCTAACATTTCGCTGGTGAGTTCTTCACCTTGCATGTCAAAATCATCTAACCACTCAGGACTTAAGCCCTGACTTCGTGGTAGCAATTGTGGCTGAGCCTCAGAACCATTAGCCGGTAAAACCAGTTGCACATCGCTGGTATATTTTTGCGATAGCCAGTCGCGCGCCTGATTGTCGGTCACATTTTCCGAGGTAAATTGATCAACACTTTTACTGATAGCGGCAACCAGATCACTATAACTTTCTAATTGACGAATTGACGCGTCGACAACCGCGTCAAATGTACCATTCACTAATTGGGAAACGAATCCTGGGAAATCGATTTCGTTGATCATCGAGCCGGCTTTAGCCGCGATTGTGTCGGTTGCCTGTTTTTTCGGCGTCGGCACTGTCGCCGGGTCGGACTCATCAGCGAACGTTCTGGTCATTTGTCCCTGGCCACCTTGCTGATTCTCACGACCGACTTCGACTCGACGCTGCGCGAAATTTTGGTCGAGTGTTTCGTCAAAACCGAGGGTGGCCGGTGGAGGACTTGCCAGATGCGGATCTTTCATCTCGCTATCTCTTTATCCATGAATCATAGAAATTCATTAACTATTGCTCCCAGCGTCCGGTCAGGTTGTAGCGGCCGTTAGCGAATAAATGGAGGTCCCGAATCGCAATTTTGTCGCTGCCAATAGTGCGAGTGAAACGGTATTCGAAACGCACTCTTAAGGCGGCAAATTCTGGCGCGTTTCTTGGGTAGACTATGTTGTCATCCATAATTTTTGCTTTAACGGTTAAGCCCCAGCCCACAGCGTCGTTTGTGGCGACGTTGCTAATCAAAATATTGCCGAGGCTCTTGCCATTGTATTGCCAGTTAACTTCAAAACCGGCGCTGATCTGATCGGTTAAGTAGTTTTCGATGTAAGGCCAATCAGTTAATCGAATGACCGTGCCGTCATGGGCCGGCGGCACTGGCGAAGGTGCGGTATCGTTTGGATGCTTAAAGCCGCGTAATTGATCTAACTCCCAGGTGATATCGCCTTCGTTATTGACCAGTCGCTCCATAACTGCCCCGGCAACAACCGAGGCGATAGCGACTGTGGCACCTTCCATTGAGTGAGCCAGTTCACCATTAGTCGGCTGTTGGGTAACGGCTTCAGGAGATGGAATCAACGCTGGCGTATAATCAGCATTTGGTCCATTTGTCTGCCCGTTTGGTGGTACGTCAGATTGTTCATGGCCGGCAACGGGTTTCGCTGAAAATGCAGATGCTGTGCCCGGTTGTAATCCTTGAGGAATTTGTCCTGAATGTAATATCTGGTACTCAAGATGACCACCAGAATTATCTGTCCTACCTTCGTATAAACTGAGGAAGTCTGCGAAACTCAGGGTAATTTTTCCTTTAGTTCCAGGCCACGGGTCGTACATAAACATGCGCGTATCTGAACCATCAGCGGCGCCATCGCTTTCCATGCCGACTAACACTCGAGCGTGTCCTCCGCTATTGGGCGAAAAGTTCATATCCACATACAAAGGACCGTTGGATTGCAGTAATTGGCGCCAGGAGTTAATCGAATAGGAAGCCGGTGGCTCTGCGACCAGGTTCCAGGTGTCGGCCAGAGCTTGTCTTTGTCGGGGCCAGAGGCCATTTTTGTAGGCGTCAATTACCGGCACTTTTGCCGCAATATCACTATCGGCAATCGACATTTGGTCGCGCCAGCCGACGACCATTGCGGCGCAGGCCGCCCAACAGGATGCGACACTACTTTGTGGTTGAAATGGCACACCTTGCCAGTGAATTGCAAAACTACTGTTTAATGCCCGTGAATGACTGGCAGTTCTTGATAAAGCGATTCCCAGGGGCACATCTTCGGCCAACAGGTGACCGACATAATCGAGGCGATCACCAAATAGATCAACAATATCATCAGGAGTACTGGTGGATGGACGAACACCTAACGGGACACTGGCTTGCTCATAGGCATCGAATACTAGCTCTGAACAATAAGTTGCACCTGCTTGTCCGATTCTTAGTCCTAACCGATCGGCAATCGCGTTTATCAGCATCGATTTGCCGGGATTAAGAATGCTATAACCCACATAAGCAACGCCGGCGTAATTATATGGGTTGCCGATGCGAGTTTTAGCGTAGTTAACTATCTGATTTGCTATCGCGGAATTAACCCGAGGATCTCGATAAGCCACAGCAATTAGCGCGCCATTGAGTGCTTGTTCTAAACCGACTTCTCGAACGCCATCGCCGACAGCCTCAATGACTTTGCCGTCACCGACATATAACATTGCATGGCTTACTGCTGATAAAGTGCCTAATCTGATGACGTAGGAAACGATGTGTCGAGCCGTTGAGACGATAATATCACCGGGACTTAACGCTTCGATACTAATCGACATGCCGCCTTCGCCAGGATCAAGGGGAATCGCCATCGCCCGACTGTGACCATTTTGCTGCTGATTGCGATTGTGGTAATCACAGTCTAAGCCTTTCGCCAATGCAAAACTGGTAGTGCGGCCTTCAATCCAGTCAATCTTGTCCGGTGTGATAAAACAACCACCGTTCAAACCATTTGCTGCTTGCTCACTGTTCACGTGAACTGCAGCAATTAATGCTTCGAGTTGTCCTGATTCATCACTGAGATGGTAAACCGGAGAACCGCTCGCGCCCATCAGCGTTAAGATGGGATATTCGATAGTTTCGGGGCTACTTTGACTGTCTACGTATCCGCCGTGTAAATGCTGCATATCGGGATCGATAATTTCATTTAACTCTGGAACGACTCTTGAACCAGCCGAATAACCACACACCACGATGGGCATTTGTGTGGAAGGTGTCATATGCAGGAATTTAAAGTATTGCCCGTTAGGTGCCGCAATTGGCACGTTATCGATCACTGCTAAATCATTCGCCCAATCACCGGAACCAGAATAATTCGGCGCTATTCTCCACGATGATGAGGTGACCGTTGTTTCTGAATAGGGTTTATTTGAAGAGCCGTTTCGCGCCGGAATAATCGTCACCGAAGCTTTATTGGCGAGGTTGTGCGCACAGGTGAGAATGCGGTTAGAACCAATATAAAAACCGGTGCCTTGAAACAGGCGACCATCACTGGTTCTCATCAATAACTGGCAAATCGCCGAGTGAGGAAACATCTGTGTGTTAGGAACACCGGCAAACCATTCTTCCCGCTCCAGACTGAAGGCATTGTTTTGGCTCATCAATGCGCTTGATGGGTCACTTGGATCATAAAAGGGTCTGATTAATTCCAGCGGCTGACTGGTAGCGCCTGGCTGTAGCGGTTGTGAATGGCCGTTATTTGCTCTGTCGCCATCTGTACCGTTATCGGGTGTAGCACCCGGCTGAGTTAGCGTATTTTGCGCTGGATTACTGGCACTGTTGTCTATTGGCTGGCCGTCAGGTGACTGTCCATTGGTTTGTGGTCGATTGGTTTGTGGTCCATTGGTTTGTCCATTATTCTGGCTTCCATTGGCCTGGTCGGCGGCACCATTGTTGGTCTCTTCAACCACCGGTAGAGGACCGAAACCATCATCGTAATCGAGCGGCGGACTGGCTTGTCCATTAGTGTCGGTAGCTTGACCATTGTTGCCTACCGTTGGCGTTGTTGCCACGTTACTGTCATTAGCGGCAGCCGGCAAAGCATCACCGCCCCACTCTAAACTGGGGTTACCGTTGGCGACGTTGTTGACGTAACCAGGCGGCGTGAAATTATTAACTACGCGTTGTAAACCTCGGCCAGAAAGACCGCTGATACTGACATACATACTGCCGTTTGACGGTGTCTGTACAAAGTCTGGTTTGCCGTGGGAATTATCAGAATAGGTGGCTAACCCGAAATAAAGTCGTTGTTTGCCAATAAAATTTGAGAGCACATGAGGGGGCAGCAAGTAAACCGCTTCCCCCCTCGGGGCTCTGATCGCTCCGACTGCGCGACTGGAGTAAAAATTATTGCGGTTTCTTTGGTTACGATTTTGCGGATGAAACAAAGCAGGATCTGTAGTAACCCCCACTTCGAACAAAGGACTCTCGGTTTGGATATTAAAACCGAGAACACTGAACCGATCATCAATTGAATCTCGGTTGGCTCGAATTTGCGGCATAACTCCTCCTACCATTATTTGGGCTTGGTTTTCGGCGCTTTTGCGGTGACATTGTTGTCAAGTCGTTGACCGTTAGTTTGGGGATCAATGGAGGACTCATTCATCAGATCCCAGAAATTCGCCAGAGATTCAATCCCGAGCGCCTCAATATAAGGTTTCATAAAAGTCTGAATGCACCTTAAATCCTGAAAGTAAGTTTTCTCACCGGACTGAACTTGCTCGATTGAACCTCGCCAATCCACCTGCTCTTTCGCTGTATTTCCCCCTTCACGCCATATTCGGACAATAAAGGAAGTGGACTTTTCATCGCTCAATGTCATTTCGCTGTTCTCACTGTTAGCTTCAGTATCAATCAGCGTCATCACTGCGGCGTCACATGGTTATCACCGCGTTATCACACGAGAAAATTGTCTGGTGATTGGTTAGTGATGTTGATGAAATTGAAGCGCCGAAAGAGATGGTGTGATTTAGGTTTGGCTCCCTCTCCCCCAGGGTGGTACGGCATTCCGGGAGGGTTGGGGAGAGGGAAATTTGCACAAGTTGAGGCTTACTTTAGACCGAAAAGCCCTCACCTCTCCCTAGCCCTCTCCTCAAGGAGAGGGGACAAAAACAGGTACGGTTATTTCAAGGACATCACTTTAAAGGAAAAAAGGGAGGTAATATTGGCTAGTAAACCAAGGCTAAAAATAACTTTAATAATCTTATATTTCAATGGTATAAAGATTAAAATTAAAGCTATTTATTAAAGTGTTTAATCGTTTTCCTAAGCCGCTCATCCGCCAGCGCAATATGCTTTCGTGCCTGATTAATGAGTTTGCCTGGTGATGAATCTGTTGAAGGCCCGACAGTATCAACAGGAAACTGATCGGTTAGTTCTGGTGGTAATTGTTCGAGTACATTGAATGTTTCAATTGGCAGCTCATCAGATTCGGTTTTTAACTTATGTTCGGGATGTAACGCGTGTTCAGCAATTTGATGGTAAAGCTGCATTGTTTGCCGCATGGGTGGAATGGCCAATTCTTTACGCAATAAATTACGGCATTCCTCAAACTGTCGTAATGCCATTGCCCTTTGTCCGCTCAGCTCATAAAGTTCCATCAACTCTCGATGGACGTCTTCTCGCAAGGGTTCATTATCGAGAATAAGTTGAGCATATCGAATACTCGAACGGTAATCTTTCTGAAAGCGATAATACTCGATTAATTTCCGCAGCACGTTGAAATACACGCGCCTGATTTTCTCTCTTTCTCGCAATGCCCACTCTGCAGTGAAGTTGCCGAGAATATCAGCGCTATATAACTCTACCGATTCACACAATGAATTGACCTGTGTTTGAGTGAGCTTGTCCACTCGATTAGTCGTTGACTGGCATGCTTTACGTTTAAATTCCTCGATATCCAGGTAAACGTCGGCTTCTTTGCGAAAGCAGAGAAAGCCTCTGCAGTCCCGACGGAAAAGCTCGCCGGCGCGATAATATTTTTTCTCGATTTTTTTTCTCAGTCGCCACAAGGTTGTGTTAAAAGCCCCTTGCGAGACCTCTTTGCCATAGTTATCTTCCCAAATTTCGGAAACCAGTTCATCACGGCTAAAATATCGGCCGCGAAATAAAGATAGAAAAGCTAAAATATCGCCCACTTTGGTGGTTAAAGTTAACGGGTTGATATTTCCATCAGGCATAGCATGTTGCACCGACAAAGATCCAAACAATTGAATATGAATCATTAAACCAATCCATTGATTCGAGCGCTTGCTGATTGTGTTGTTGCTATTGTTTAGCGAGTCGCAGTTTTAAACTACATAAGCCCCATTACGCGCGCCGGAAATTGTCACCGGATAGCTAACCAAGTAATAAGCTGCATTTTCATGATTGGCGAAGGGAATTAGAGTCCGTTTTTTATTATTGCAATCTAACGGAATAAATTTATATAGTCGTCAATTTTTTTTATGTCAAGTAGGGAAAATGCTGACAGGCTTTTAAGCAGGACAGTTTTTTTATCTGTATTAACGACTTAGAAACTATTGTTAATTAACTTTCAATTTTAAAATAAACTACCATTTTCTCACATCGAGATAATTGTCGGCGACTTGTTGCACAGGTTAACCAATTCCAATATTCGATTAATACAGCATCGCAGGAATGTCATCAGGCACCAGGTACAACGATTAGCTCACCACACCCATGGCGAGAGTGAGGAATATTGACAGAAAATGAGCTTTGTTAAAAATTAATCAGCGCTTCCCTACTCATTTTAAATAACTCTTCTCCAAACAAAGAGTTCGCTATAACGCTCGCTCGCCATGCCGCCAAACTGATATTAGGGTCACTCACGCCGTGGGTGTGCTTCGCGCCGTTTTGCACATAAATTTTATTCGTAGCGCTATGACGCCAGTTGATCGAATAATCCTCGCATATCTCCGGCTCGTTTAGCTCTGAATGATTCGCCGATACATTCGATAGTAAGCTTTGATAACGGGTGGTGTATCCTGTCGCAAAAATTAAGTCGTCGACAATATACTCTGAGACTTCGGAAGTTAGCTGGCATTTTACAAAGATCTTATAACCTTCGTTAAGTTCTTCAACTTCGATCAAGCGAGAGCTGACTTTAACGTTGTAATTAGTATCTACGCCCAGAAAGTATTTGTTTTCAAAAAGCTCATTGTAAATCGCATCAGATAAGGATTGCGTGACGCCATCACTGGTGTAAAGAAATTCGCGGTTAAGCTTTTCTTTTTTTTCGGCAGGTAAGGTATAAAACTTCGCAATGTATTCAGGCGTATAAATTTCATTTGAAAAACAAGAGTCTTCTAGCGGTGCGATATGCGATCGGCCAGAAAACCACGAAATAGATTCAGGTTGGTCGTTGCTGATAATATCGTAAAAAATTTCAGCGCCACTTTGGCCGCCGCCGATAATAGCGACCTTTCTACCATCATATTTTTTTTTGTATTTCATGTGGGCCGCAGAATGATGATAGCTGGAAATATTTTTGGGCTCAGCGCATGCTGGAAATTTGAGTTTAATCCCGCACCCCAGCACCAAGTGTTTACTACGCAAATATCGACCTTTATCAGTCTCTACAAAAAATTGATTATCTTCATAGTTGATACTAGTTACATCAACAGAATATTGAATACTCTTGATGCCGTTGGCAGCCCATTTAAGATATTCACTGAACTGCTTTCTTGTTGTCGCGTGTCCTTTGCGGTTAAAGAATTGGTAGAGAATACCTCGCTCTTGTAGGTAGTTTAAAAAGCTAAATCGATTCGTCGGCTCAACTGGAGTGACGATATCTTTTATTGGATCGGTTTGCATTTCTGTTTTTGGCAGCATCATATCGCCATGCCATGAAAACTGACTCTTCTTATCTAAAAAAACATAGTTGCTATGTCCTTTATCCTCCAGTAAAGCAGCCAGACTTAAATTAAAGACACCAGCCCCTACACCGATAAATTCGTATAGTTCTTCCATATAATACTCCAATTATTTTTGTTATGAACTCGACTACCAATACCCTTAAAATATTATTAATATCCAATGTTTAAGTTTAGTTCCGTACAATCAAGCTCCATTATTCCTCTCATACGGAAAAGTTTCTGGCGCGCTAGCCCACTCAACAAACCTGGTTTATTGAATAAATAAAATGCTACAACTCATTATTTCCTGACAAGTCATAGCCGAACACCTTTTCATGTTCGAGGATAAAGATTAATTATTACTTTTGTCTGAAATTAACTTGACTGTCTTTTTTTCGGTTCGTTCAACAATCTTTTTATCAACTGAAATCTTTTTATCAACCAAATATTTATAAATCTATTTGTGAGATTTTAATCAACCAAAACAACAAACACTCACTCCTTCCTATCCTTGCATATTGAATTACCTTGATATTTTCCTTGTCCTCTACTCCCTCCTCCCAAAAAAAATTATAAACGCCAACTTGAATATCGAAATAAGAAATATTATTGGACAACCTTTAAATCGTCAACGATTTTTATCACATATACAGATAATTAAAGCGCTCGAAAATTAAGCGGTGTAGAAAAAAACAAATTCATAAAACTGTCACGTAAAGCTTTCTTGTCCAAGAGTAAAAACAAAAAGCGAACAAAACCATTATCAAAAATCTAGAAAGCCCGTAAGGTTCGGCGTTAGTCCACCTTTGTTTTTTTTACCTCTATTCAGCTATCGATTAATGACATAACAATTTCATAACGCACTAGCTAGCCAATCTTGCTTATCAAATTTTATGATAGAGTTTTGAAGCATAGGTTCCTCTCTTGCCAATATTGCAAACCAGAAATAATTAAAGAAACATCTCTCAAAGAGAACTCTTGAATTGTTTTATCGATTCTGTGGAGATAGAGGCCTGAGAAGGTGTGCTTTCTGTTTCAAACAGCATGACAGATAACCAGGGCGAGATAATTTCCAATTAACATTAGTCACTCCATTCAAGTTCAGCGCGCTTGCTAATCATTCCTTTTCAAATGATTCTCTCGCCAATTGCTCGCAAAAAAAATCCTGCATGACTTTTACTTTTAAACTTTCAGTTTCTGATTTAGTAAAGCTTACTTCGAATTCTACTTGACAGGCTTCGGGCTGCCTGTCTAATGTAACAAAAATTTTCCAACAGGAAGGATGAAAATAATGAAAAAAAAATTCAAAAAAATGTTATTGGTAGAGTGTGATTTAGGTGGGCCAGAAGCTGGTGCGGCTTTAGGGCCAAACGCACTGTATTCTCTATTGGGCGAGAATGCAGAGTTGGTTGATGTCATTCGTTGTGCAGAAATATCCGATTGCCACAATACGACACCACAAGCACACAACCTGAAAGAAATTAACGATTGTCTCTATCAAATATCTCAGAGCGTCTCTGAGTTTTTTAAAAAAAATCAAAATGAATCTTTAGGAATAATTGCCGGCGATCATAGTACAGCTTGCGGAAGCTTAGCGGGTTTAAAAACTGCCAATCCTGATGCTCGCATTGGCGTCATATGGATTGATGCACATGCAGACATCCACTCTCCTTATACGACTCCGAGTGGCAATGTTCACGGCATGCCGATTGCTGCAGCTGTTGGCGCAGATCATAAAAAAATTGCGATTAACTCTATTGATCAAGAGACTCACGCGGAATGGGAAAAAACCAAGCGACTAAGCCAATCTTCTTTCACACTCAATGACTTGGTTTATATCGGAATTCGCGATTTAGAACAACAAGAGCAAGAAGTATTAGAACAACATAATATTCCACATTATTCTGTTTCTTCCGTTAGTAGACTAGGCGGAACCGAAGTAGCAACGGCCGCTTTAAAATATCTCGAACATTGTAGTTCAATTTATGTTTCATTTGACATTGACTCTTTGGATGCCGAGTTAGTTCCTGGAACCGGAACACCTGTCACCGACGGACTGGATGCTTTTAACACGATGAAAATTATCTCGACCTTAGCGGCATCCGACAAAGTTAAACTACTTGAAGTCGTTGAGATAAACCCGTTACTCGACCAGGGAAATAAAACAACTGAATTAGTTGCGCGTATATTGGAAGGTGTTTTTTAGTTAATCTATTAACTATTAAAGTATTAGTAATTGTTAAAGTACTTTTTGCTGAGATATTTTTTAGTTGAAATGTTTTTAGTCGCCTTTCATTTTTCTGCGAGATTTTTTTGAGCTAATTAATAATGCTACTTGCAATTTGTTATGCGATCTTCTCCTTTTTTAAAAGTCGACTTTCAGTATTAGCAATCACTAATCAAACGCACTTTTATCTGAGAAAAAAATTTGTAAAAAATATCTCAAATTATTTTCCAATTTTTTATTTAATGCCTGTATAGTTCACCTATCTCACAAAACAAAAAAAAGTGCGACATCAAACATTACATGTTGCGATACAAATAAAAGTCACAATAAAAGCAAATAGCAATCTAAAGAGAAAAAAAACTGGAACGGTCATTTTAAGATAATAAAACTCAATTAGAGTTTTAAATTTAAAATCACATAAAAGGAGAGTAAATTGCAAAAGTTCGATACTTCAAAAAAATAGTCGCCACTACCCAAACTCAACTATAGATTTAGGCCAACCTAAACTCTCTGCCAAAGAGTTAGTTTAGAGTTTGCGCGCAATTAAAATATTAACAAAGCAAGGTGGAGATAAGGTGAGAAAGAACAAGGATAGCTTGGATTCGTAGACAGGGGTCACTTGATCTGAGAATAAACAAAATAGATCTGATAATAAAAAAATTCAGCATCATCAAATCTCATATCGAAGTTTTTCCAAGCGTAGATAAATAACAAGAAAAGGGTTTTCTTTTATGGAAACATTAACTAGTTGTGCTCGAAAAAAAATTAGAAATAACGCACTCAATAAAGATAAGCTTGATAGCCAATACGAAAATTTTAGCTGTATAACCGAGATACTCAGTCAGCGTGCCGAGCTAGAAAGCAATGTACAAGTTTTTAACTTTATAAGTGAGGGTGAAAAGAAACCAACTACCTTAACTTTTGAAACCCTTCATCGCAAAGCGACACGAATCGCGCGAAGATTATTGCGACAGTATCAACGAGGCGATCGCTTGTTATTGCTCTTTCCTCCCGGAGAAGCCTTTGTACTCGCTTTTTACGGATGTCTTTATGCTGGTATTGTTGCTGTTCCGACTTACGCACCACGAAAGAATCAGAACTTAACGCGTTTAAAAAAGATTATTCTAGATGCAAACGCAAAAGCAATTCTGTCCGAAAGCAGCATTTTCGCCTATGGACGCGACTGGTTTGTCGGCGATTCACAATTAGCTGATTTACCCTGGTTGCAGAGCGATGTTCTTTTAGCGCCGGAAACTAATCTACCAAATAACGATCTATCTGACACTGAATTGCCAAGCGTTAGCGGCAAAGATATCGCAATGTTGCAATATACTTCTGGTTCAACCGGAAACCCTAAAGGTGTTGTAGTTCTGCATCAAAATATCATGAACAATCAGATGATAATGCAACAAGCTTTGCAACATGACAGCACTTCTGTTGGTGTGAGTTGGTTGCCCCATTTTCATGACATGGGTCTATTTTATGGTGTAGTACAACCTGTTTATGCTGGTTTCTTGATGCACTTAATGAGCCCAGCATATTTTTCACAAAAGCCGATACGCTGGTTGCAAGCGATCAGCCGATTTGGAGCGAGTACTAGTGGGGGTCCCAATTTTGCTTACGACCTTTGTGTCGATACAGCGAAAGAAGACGATTTGAAAAATATTGAGCTGAGCAGTTGGAAGTTAGCCTTTAACGGCGCAGAAACTGTTTCGGCAAAAACCTTAGATAATTTTGTGCATCGATTTAAACAATACGGTTTTGACAGGGTTTCTTTCTTCCCTTGTTACGGCATGGCAGAGATGACTTTAATTGGAACCACCGTCAAGATAGATGAAAACCCTCAAGTACTTTATCTGGACACAAAAAAACTAGAACAAGGTATAGCGAGTGAAGTAAATAGTAAGAACTCAACCTACGCAGTGGTTTCCACTGGTAAAAGCTGGGCAAACCATCATGTGGCCATTGTTAACCCCAATACTAAGTGCCGTTGCGCAGATTCTGAAGTGGGTGAAATTTGGTTTAAGGGAAAAAGCGTTGCTGACGGTTACTGGAATAATGTAGAGGCAAGCGAAGAGAATTTTCAGGCGTTTATCCTTGATACTAATGACGGGCCCTATTTGAGAACTGGTGATCTCGGTTTCGTCAAAAACGACGAACTCTATGTTAGTGGCCGATGTAAAGATATTCTCATCATTCGTGGACGCAATTATTATCCGCAGGATATTGAAGCAATCCCAGCTAGAGAAAGTGCTTGTGTGAAAAATGGCGCCGCTGCCTTTACCATTCAGATAGAAAATGAAGAGCGACTAATATTGGTACAAGAAATTAAACGTACCTATATTAGAAAAACGAATCACGCCAAGCTAGCTCAAACTATTAAAAAAAATATTTCACAAGAGTGCGGTATTCTCCTTTATGACATTGTTCTGATTAAACCGAATCGTTTGCTAAAAACTTCCAGCGGAAAAATTCAGAGGCAAGCAAACAAAAAAGCTTACCTTGATGGTCAATTCGATGAGATTTATCAAATGGATATTGATAATTATTCTAAGGTGATTAAACGGTCAGGAAAAGAATTACAGGATTCGGAAGTCAAGTTAATCGATAACACCAACACAATAGTTAATACGCAAAAAGAATCAACCTCTAAAAAACATTCCGACAAATTTCTTGAAACGGCAAAAAATTGGTTGGTAAAACGCGTAGCCGAGCTAACCGGAGCTTCCCCTGCAGCGATAAGTTGCGATGAAGAGTTTTCTGCACTGGGCTTGGACTCACGATCAGCTATCGGTATAACAGGAGAGTTTTCTCAGACATTTGATATCGACGTGCCACCAACCCACATTTACGACTACCCAACGATTAATCAACTATGTAGTGCGCTAGTAGAAAGCCATCAGATGCCTGATACGAGTCAGTTAGACGACAATGATGGACGCAGAAAAATGGCTATAATTGGGCTATCCTGTCGCTTTCCTCAAGCAGAAAACGCCGATGAATTTTGGGCGTTGCTGAAACGCTCAGATAATGCCATTACCGAACCGCCAGGAGAAAGGCTCAACTTTCTAAATAAAAAATATCGTGGCGGTTATCTGCAAGATATTTCACAATTTGATGCCAATTTATTCTCGATATCGCCGAAAGAAGCGAAGTTAATCGATCCGCAACAACGAATATTGTTAGAGCAAAGTTTTGAAGCACTCTTAGCCGCCGGCTACCAACCTAAACAACTTTCAGGATCGAAAACCGGCGTTTTTATCGGCATTAGTGCCAGTGACTATCGTGATATTTGTCTGAGTGAGCAAGCACAAAAAAGCCCCTACTTTGCTTCTGGCAACTCACTCAGTATTGCCGCCAATCGTTTATCGTATTTTTACGACTTTAGAGGTCCAAGTATTGCCGTTGACACCGCTTGCTCTAGTTCTTTAGTGGCATTCGATCTTGCGGTGCAAAGTCTACGCAAAGGCGATTGCGACTTAGCGTTGGTAGGCGGCGTCCAACTCAATTTACTTTCAGAGCTGACAGAGTCATTGGACAATGCCAACATGCTCGCAGCTGATGGTCATTGCAAGGTGTTTGACGCGAGTGCAGACGGCTACGTTCGCGGTGAAGGATGTGGTGTCGTTGTATTAAAATGTTTATCAGATGCTCGGCAAAATCGAGATAAAATTCTAGCCGTTGTTTCTGGCGGCGCGGTCTATCAAGATGGTCGCAGTAACGGGCTAAATGCACCCAATGGTTTAGCGCAACAAGCGGTTATCAAAGAAGCTCTGGCGGATGCGAAAGTGACAGCTGATTCCGTCAGTTATGTCGAAGCTCACGGCACCGGTACAGAACTAGGTGATCCAATCGAGTTACGTGCACTTGATGCAATTTACGGTCAGGCAAACAATCGTCAGAAAAAACTACTGGTTGGTTCAGTCAAAGCTAACATAGGGCACCTCGAAGCAGCTGCTGGAATCGCAGGACTAATCAAAACAATATTGTGTCTCGCTAACCAAACTCTGACCAAACAACTACATTTTAATAATCCCAACCCTCACATAGATTGGGATTCGATTAAGATCCGTATCCCCAACACAACTGAAAAGTGGACCAATGATAGTGCCCGCTATGCAGCAGTCAGCTCTTTCGGTTTTGGTGGTACGAATGCTCATATTATTCTTGAGCAAGCGCCCGGCGAAGAGACAACAAATGTTGACAAGCCTATTGTTCTGTCAAACGCCCTCCCTCACCTGCTCGTATTATCAGCCCACTCGGATATCGCACTCAGTCAGTTAGTAACTCGCTACAGGGAATTTATCAAAGGGCAAACAGAACAAGACCTAAAGCATATCTGTTATACGGCTGCTATTACACGTCCTGAATTTAAACATCGTGCAGCCATTTCCTTCGAAAATAAAAAAGATTTAGTGCAATTGTTAGAACACGACTCTCATGTTAGTGCCGAGAGCGTCATTGGTGAAATCGTGAGTGGTGAGATTAAGCCCGACAATCATGACGTCGCGTTTATCTATACTGGACAGGGATCTCAGTATCCAGATATGGGCAAAGCGTTATTCGATGTTTACCCGGTATTTCGAGACGCAATGAAACGCTGCGACGAAATATTCAAATCCATCACCGGTGATTCTCTGCTAAAAATTATTTATTCTACCGATAAAGTCGATAAGCAAAATGCTCAGATTCACCAGACCCAATTTACTCAACCAGCCCTATTCGCATTAGAATATTCGCTAACGCAACTCTGGTTTTCCTGGGGAGTTAAGCCAAGCTATGTCATGGGCCATAGTGCTGGTGAAATCGTCGCGGCGACCATTGCCGGAATACTCAGTTTGGAGGATGGCCTTAAATTTATAACTGCGCGAAGTCGTTTAATGCAACAAATGGTCCCCGGTAAAATGCTCAGCATTTTGGCGAAACAGGAAACTGTGGCCAATTTTATTCGAGATTACTCAAACGAAGTCACAATCGCTGCGGTTAATGGACCGACGAGTGTCGTGATCTCAGGCGTGAGAGAAACTATCGATACCATTCAACAAGCGCTAGAGAAAAATGCCATTATTTCTCGCGAACTAAATGTTTCGCACGCTTTTCATTCTCCTTTAATGAACCCTATGTTACCCGAGATGGAAAGCGTGTTGAACACGCTCGATTTCCACCCCCCTAAAATTAAATTTGTAGATAACCTTACCTCAAAAATCAACAATAGTGAGGTCGCAAACAGTCATTATTGGTTGCAACATATTCGCTCACCGGTGCAATTTTTTGATAGCATCAAAACACTTATTGAAAACTCATGTCACTTGTTTCTTGAAATTGGACCGACCCCTAATCTGTCGAGTATGGGGGCTCAATGTGTGACAAACCAACCAACAAAATGGTTACCTTCCCTACGGCCTGGCTCGAACGATTTATCAAATATTTTACGAAGCCTGGGCTCCCTTTTTGTGCAAGGCTTTGATCTCAAATGGCAGAACATTTTTCAGCCGTTTAATTGCGAGCGAACAGAGATTCTACCCCATTATTTTCAACGCCAACACTTCTGGATTAAAGAGGATTTATCCAGCAGCAATTTGACGCTTACAAAATCAGACAACGAACACTCGCCCATTGCTCAACCCTTTAATACCAGCGCTAATGGTGCTTCCCCTTCAAGTCCAGTGCATTCTGAACAAGACACAGCTAGCATCGATTTGCCGAATGATGTAACCCGAGAAACTACAGTGAAGACATTGTCCAACCAGGAAGCAAGTTCAATGGCCACAAATACAGTTTTAAAAACATTAAAAGAATATCTTGCCAAAAGCCTGGGCTCTACAGCCAATCAGGTGGACATTAACTCACCATTAATCGAAATTGGCGCAGATTCACTCATTATTGTAGAGTTTGCGCGTCAGGTCGAAACGAAATACGAGTTAACATTTAGCGTACCGCAATTTTTTCAGGAGTTGGCGACGCTCAATAAGCTAGCCACTTACATTGTCGAGAACAGCAATGTCAGTATTTTACCTGCTTCTAGTTTAAATCAAAATCAGGAGAATTCGACAACGCAATCTCTCTCTTCGGAATTACCACGTGAAGAAAGCGACCAAGTGTTGCCGAAGAATAAGCCATTTCCATCAATGAATCACGAGATGGCAGAAGCAGTGATCGCGGGAATTCCACAAATTATGAATGCGCAACTACAGTATGCTACTCAGGTTAGTTCTGAGTTCGCACAAACGGCATTAGTTGATGTTACCGCACAACAATTAAACTACCTTCGCGACTGCACTGCAGAGCAATCTCTCACGGCAATGGCGACCACTGCCGACAAAACTAACTTGCATCAAATTTCCGAAGCTGCCGGGCGATTCGCAAAAGCTCAAAGCGACATCACCAGCTTACAACCGAGTAAAAACTCGCAAACCGCGACTGCCGAGGCTAAAGCAAACACGCCAGATGACAGCCAGCTAAACGTGAGAAGCGAGAGCCAGCAAACGGCGACCCTCCCCCCCTGGAAAATAGCGCCCATAGTTAAGACCAGCTTGCAACCAGCACAACAACGCCATCTTGATACACTGACCGAGCAATACACAAAAAAAACTGCAGGCTCTAAGCAATTATGTCAAGAGTATCGCGCAGTTTGCGCCGATGGTAGAGCCTCGGCAGGGTTTCGATTATCGACCAAAGAAATGCTCTATCCTATTTACGGCGATCAAGCAAAAGGCGCTAAAACATGGGATATCGACGGAAACGAATATATTGATATCACCATGGGATTTGGCGTCAATCTTTTTGGCCATCAACCAGAGTTTGTTACCAACGCGATTAGCAACCAACTTAATAAAACGATGCAATTGGGTTTGCAAACTCGTTTGTCCGGCGAAGTAGCCAGATTACTTTGTGAATTAACCGGTATGTCCCGTGTCACATTTTGCAATTCAGGCACCGAAGCGGTGATGACGGCACTAAGAATTGCCAGAGCTTCCACCAATAGAAAAACAGTCGTTCAGTTCAAAGGATCTTATCACGGCCATTATGATGGTACTCTGGCCGAAGCCGGTTTTGATTCTAAGGAGTCCGTTCCACTAGCACCCGGCGTAAATCAAGGGGCGATAGAAAACGTTGTCTTATTGGAATACGGCAGTGACGAAGCACTAGAAACGATCGCGAGCCTTGGCGGCGAAGTTGCCGCGGTTTTAGTCGAGCCAGTTCAAAGCAGACATCCAGATTTGCAGCCTGCTGAATTCCTAACGCAGCTTCGGCAAATTACAACCGACCACAACATTGTATTAATTTTCGATGAAATGATTACCGGATTCAGAATTTTACCGGGTGGTGCGCAGGAATGGTTTGGTGTCGAAGCGGATATGGCCACTTATGGCAAGATTGTCGGCGGAGGAATGCCCATCGGCGTGCTTGCCGGCCGTGGTGAGTTGATGGATCAAATTGATGGTGGTTGCTGGCAATACGGCGACGACTCTTTCCCGCAAAGTTCGACCACTTTTTTTGCCGGTACTTTCTGTAAACATCCACTGACGATGGCAGCAGCTCACGCCGTTTTAAACGAAATAAAAAAGCGGGGCCAAAAGATGTACGGCGACCTCAACCGAAAGTCGTTTAATTTTGTCAATCGAGTCAACAGCTTCTTTCAACAGCAACAAGTGCCGATTGAATTAGTTCACTATGGCTCTCTATTTCGCTTTGTTTTTAGTGGCAATCTTGATGTGCTCTTTTACAATTTTCTTAATCGAGGATTATATATCTGGGAAGGAAGAAATTGCTTTTTATCTACCGCTCATACCGATTCAGACATCGACAAAATTTATAACATTATCGTTGAAAGCGTTACAGCGCTAATTAACGATGGCTTTTTTGCTGTCGAACAAGCGCAACTTTCTCATGATCGAAATGAAAACAACCAGCTCGCACATAAGAATTCCGAAGTTGAAAACATGACCCAAACTGCGCTTTCCGTTGGCAAGGAATTTCCAATGCTAGAAGCGCAACAACAGTTGTGGGCGATAGATAACATCGATGAACAGGCGGGGCTTGCTTACCATGTGAGTTTGACGATGGAGCTCACTGGAAACCTGCAAAAACCAGCGCTTAAGTTGGCTTACCGATCGCTCATTGATCGTCACCCCGCCTTTCGTGTGTGTTTTAGTGACAATGGTGAATCACAATACTACCAAGCTACCCCGGATGACCTGGAAATAACAGAGTTAGATTTTTCCAATGAACCGATAGAAAATCGGTCACAATGCATTGAGAGTTTGATTGATAGTGAAAACAATCGACCTTTTGATCTGACCCAAGACTTATTAGTGAGATTGTTATTGATTCGACTTGACTCAAACCAATACTTACTTCATTTGCGAACTCACCATATTGTTTCCGACGGATTATCGCTGAATATCTTGCTACAAGAACTTACCGAGTTGTATTCAGCCAACTGCCAACAAACTAAAGCAAGTTTGCCGCCTGCCATGGCGATCGATGAATATGTTAACTTACACAAAAACTATGACGTTTCTGCGAAAAAAACCGCTCAGGAAAAATACTGGTTGTCGCAATTTTCAGGTGAGCTTCCGGTCTTGAACTTACCTTACGATTATCATGCGACTAAAAAATCTTACCTCGGAAATTGCTATTCATTAACGCTACCAGAGGCGATTGTCGATCAAGCCAAACAACTTGCCAGGCAGCATCAATGTACCTTGTTTATGGCGCTATTTTCACTTTATGCACTATGGTTACATAAGCTAAGTGGACAGCGGCAACTAGTCATAGGATTTCCGGTTTCAGGGCGCGGCATCGCTGACAAAAACGATACCAGTATTAACCACCTGATTGGCTACTGCACACACTTGTTGCCGGTGCTCAGTACATTAGAAGAACAAGATAGTGTAAATCATTTTATCAGCGCAACACGGAATAATTTGCTACACGCATACGAAAATCAAGATTACCCTTACGCCAAACTTCTGAAACAGTTGCAACATAATCAAGATCTTCGAGAAAATCCACTTATTGGCTGCGTCTTTAACCTCGACAGCGTGAAACAAGCGCCCCGCTTCTATGACTTGGAGACAAGTTATTATGATAAAGAAGTCAGTTATGTCGATTTTGATATCTCCTTTAATTTTATTGAAGCATTTCACCAAAGCGATGATAATTCCCTGGAAGGCGACATAAAACAAAATACTAGTGAGTTAACTTTAGAATGTGAATATCGAAGTGATCGGTTTAAAGAAAGTACCATCGCTCGATTTATCGAGCATTTTATTACTCTACTCGATACGACAGCCTCACAGCCTGATTTGCTTTGTCGGGAACTATCCCTTTTAACTCAACAACAAAAATCACTCATAATCTCTGACTGGAATCAGACGAATCAAACGAATCCGTCAGCGACAACATTTATTGAACTATTCGAAAGGCAAGTTAAACGTCGGGGAAATAAACCGGCGGTTGTTTTTAAAGACGAAGCACTAACTTACCAGTCGCTCAACCACCGTGTAAATCAGTTGGCTCATTTATTGTTAGAACAAGGTGTTAATCGTGGTGACATTGTGGCTGTTTATCTCGACAAGTCTGTTGAGCAAATACAAAGCGTACTCTCGGTATTAAAATGCGGAGCCGCCTATCTTCCAATTGATGGCTCATTAAGTGCAGAAAGAGTCGAGTATTTGTTGGAAGACGCACAGGCGAAATGCCTGATTACTCAAAGTCTATTGCAGTCTAATCTTCAACAGGCAAACATTAATCAGCCTGCTAACACTATTTGTCTGGATAAATCACGAGACGCACTAAAGCAATATTCGACTCGAAAGCCGACGGTTGCATTAAGTGGTACCGATCTGGCGTATTTAATTTATACCTCGGGTTCAACGGGCAATCCAAAAGGTGTATTAATCGAACATAAAAACCTGGTGAGCCGTTATTATGCCTGGGAAGATTGTTTTAGTCTGGATCAAGTGAAAGATGCTGTTCACTTGCAAATGGCAGCTTTTTCGTTTGATGTTTTTACCGGCGACTTTATTCGTGCGTTAGGCGCTGGCGCTAAGATGGTGATGGTCGACAAAGAAACGATTCTCAATGCAGAGCAGCTCTTTCAGACAATTCAACAACATCGGGTAACTTGTGCCGAGTTTGTTCCGGCAATCATTCTTTCTCTTTGTGATTATTTACAGCACCTGGAAAATTTATCCGGTGAGAGTCACGCTCTGGACAGCTTCAGGACACTAATTGTCGGCTCGGACACCTGGTATATCAAAGATCTTAAACGCGTTAAATCTGTCGTCTTACCGCACACTAAAGTGATAAATACTTATGGTGTGACCGAGGCAACTATTGACAGTTCTTATTTTGAAGCCAATGATTTGAGACTCGATTCAATTGACGAAAAGTCTATTGTTCCCATCGGAATACCGATGAACAATGTACGACTTTATATCGTGGATAACTACTTACAGCCGCAACCGGTTGGCGTAGTCGGTGAATTATTAATTGGCGGTGATAGCCTTGCCAAAGGTTACTTGAATCAGGCTGAGTTGACTCGGCAAAAGTTTATTCAGGATCCTTTTGTTACCAGCAGTCAATCAAAAACGACAATAGACCCAGCCAGAGTATACCGAACCGGCGACTTTGCCCGCTTCCAGGAAGACGGGGTTATCGAGTTTTTGGGACGGCTGGATGACCAGGTAAAGATTCGCGGTCATCGAGTCGAACTCGGCGAAGTGGAATTTCATCTTGGAAAGATAGCGACAATTGATCAATGCGTGGTTCTCGCAAAAGCGAATCCAAAAGGGAATATGCAATTGATTGCTTACGTTGTTTGCGGGCAACAATCAGATCATCAGAAATCAAGCGATCAGCAGTCAAAAGAGCAAGCATCGCATATTCAAAAAACAACTGTTAGTTATAGCGAAGTTGTCGAACAGTTAAGACAAACACTACCGGATTATATGCTCCCTGCGGCCATCGTTCAGCTTGATAAAATGCCTCATAACAGCAATGGTAAACTCGATAAAAAAGCCTTACTTGCCATGGAGGTTGAACTCTCGGACAAAGCAAAGCAAACCTCGCCAGAGGCGAAGGCAAGCACAGATAACGAGAAAGTTTTAGCCGCCGTTTATAGTGATCTATTTACTCGGGAATCCATTGGTATCCACGAAAATTTCTTTGAACTGGGCGGCGATTCAATTACTGCGATTCAGATGGTCAGTCGATTACGTCAACACGGTCTGGCCTGTAAAGCTTCTGATATTTTTGCTTTTCAAACAATACACGAACTCGCTCAAAGACTCTCGGACGTTAGCGATAATTCCGATCAGACAAAGATTGCTACTAGCGGTTCAATACCGCCTAATCCAATTCAAGCCTGGTGCTATGAACAGCAATTGGAAAATCTGAACCACTGGAATCAGGCACTACTTTTGACCTGCCAAAGAGACATTCAGCTTAGTCACTTACAACAGGCCCTTGATGCGCTGGTTAATCATCACGGCGCACTGAAAACGCGATTTGAGCAGATTGCACCAGGTCGTTTCCAACAATCGATTAATCAAAATAAAGTCTCCGTTGGAGTGCTCGAATTTGATGCAACTCAGTTAAAAAGCGACGACGCTATTAATGATTTTATCAATCAACATTGCGATCCATTAAATTGTCAACTGAACATAGAAAGCGGACAGCTGGTAAAAGCAGCATTAGTCAGAATGCCAACCCAATACGGTCAGGATCGGCTCTTTATCACAATCAATCATCTGGTGATTGATGGGGTGAGTTGGCGGATTGTATTAGACGATTTACAAAGAGCAATTCAAGATTTACGCCAGCAACGCACAGTAGTATTACAAAATAAAACGGTGGCCTTTAGCGAGTATTGTCAGCGAATTCAAAGTTACGTCAAGAGTAACGATTGTCAACAGGACCTTGCCTATTGGCAGAGTGTCGCTGCAAAGTTTAGCCCGCCTCTGCCGAGAGATTTTACCAACGCCACGGCTTATGAAAGTAGCCTTCAATTCGCCCAGGCAAAACTCGATGCGGCTACCACCAAGCTGCTATTAGAAAATGCTAATTCAACTTATCGCACAGAAATTAATGAATTACTCCTTTCCGCCTTGAGCATCACATTGCACCGGTGGACCGGCAACCACCAGTTTAAGATTTCGTTAGAAGGCCACGGACGAGATCCTTTTACTGGCGGAATGGATCTGTCACATACCATCGGTTGGTTTACTTCAGTGTACCCTGTTTATCTTTCCTGCGAGGATTACAAAAAACAGACGCAAAAAGGAAAAACAGAGAGCGATGGCGAAGCACATGTGCTAAAAAGGCTAATTCAGAACACTAAAGAAAATGTTCGCCAGGTTCCCCAGGGCGGTTTCAGTTATAGTCCTCTGCGGTATCTGCACGAAGATAAAAAAGTGCGCGACTCTTTGGGTTATGACAATTTGATCGAGTTTAATTACCTTGGTCAAACAGATAATATGAATATTGAGGACGTCACACTAGGCTTAAGCATTGTTAATGAAAGCATGGGGCAAACGCGCGCACCAGAAAATCGCCGCACTAACGAATTAGAAATCGACGTCATCATTGTTAACCAACAACTTGCCATTAAGATAGCTTACGCGGGTTCTTCTTACCGGTCGCAGACGATCGACGATCTGGCGGAAAACTTTATTCGCGATCTCAAAACAATAACCAGACACTGCGTCAATGCTGTTAAGGCCCACTACACCCCTTCCGACTTTCCGTTGGCGAAGGTTAGCCAGCGCGAAATCGAAACTCTGATTATTACGAATGAACAACCGCAAGAGATAGAGAATCTGTATCCGCTCAGTTCACTGCAGGCTGGTATGTTTTACCACAGTATTAACGAGTCGGGCAGCCAGGCATACATTGATCAGTTACATTGTGAGTTCAACAGTGATATCAATGTTCGTGCATTCGAGAACGCGTGGCAACAAGTCATTGCTCGGCACTCGATTTTTCGAACGGCATTTTTGTTTGAAGGATTACAACAACCGCTACAACGAGTGCATAGCCAATTTACAACGCCATTAGAAGTCATTGATATTTCCTCTCAAAACGATCCTTTAGCACATTTTAAAGTGGAAATTGCAAAAGAACGTCGACAAGGTTTGACGCCTGAAACGATGCCTTTGATGCGCTTTAAACTTTATAAAATGGCAGAGTCGCACTTTGGTTTTGTATGGACATTCCATCACGCGATTATGGATGGATGGTCATTAGCGAACGCCTTAGAAGAATTTTTACACGCTTATGATTACCAATTAAAAGGTAAGGCTTTAGCAAAACCGCAATCAAGTTTGAGTAAGGTAGATAATTTCGCCGATTACATCGCATTCTTACAAAATTACGATAAAGAACAGGCGAATCGTTTTTGGGGCGATTACCTGGCAGGATTTGAAACGCCGACTCAATTACACGATAGCCGACAAGAAATAGATATAGAATCAACCGCTATGGGGGAAGAGTCAATAAAACTTGAAGCGAGTTTATACCAGCAGATTGATAGCTTCGCGAAAAAGCATCATCTGACGCAAAATACACTTATTCAAGCAGCCTGGTCTCTGGTTATTCAACTTTATAGTCAACAGCAAGATATTGTATTTGGTGTTACCTGTAGCGGCCGTCCGGCAAGTTTATCGCAAGTAGAAGATCGCGTAGGGCTATATATCAATACGCTACCCTTACGAGTTCAGTTTGATTCGCAAATGAACT
Source organism: Aliikangiella coralliicola (assembly GCF_007004725.1). Taxonomy (GTDB): domain Bacteria; phylum Pseudomonadota; class Gammaproteobacteria; order Enterobacterales; family Kangiellaceae; genus Aliikangiella; species Aliikangiella coralliicola. The sequence goes on from NZ_ML660167.1 coordinate 326,470, forward strand.
GTCTGCAGTGGCTCAAAGATTTACAAAAAAATCAGTCAGGCATGCTTGATTATCAATACAGCAGCCTGACCGATATTCAGCGTCAATCTTCAGTGGCCGGTGACCAGGTGTTGTTAAATATTCTACTGGTCTGTGAAAATTATCCGATTAATGATGCCATCAATCAGGACAATTCGACACTATCGGTAACTAATATCGCCACGCCGGAACACACGAACTTTCCAATTAGCCTTGAAGCAGCATTAGAAGAAGGTTTGCAGTTAAAAATTACTTATAAGCGAGCATTATTTAATGACGAACGAATTAAGCAAATACTTTCTCATTTGCAATCAGCGTTAACTCAACTGTCTAATGGTCTAAGCGAAAAACTCGCCGACATTCAATTAATTTCTGATGCTGAACGACATTACTTATTGCAAACCCTTAACCAGACTGCGGTGAATTATCCGCGAGAAAAATGCCTGCACCAGTTATTTGAAGAACAGGTTTTATTGACGCCTGATCGCGTAGCGCTCACTCATCGAAACGAGCAGCTTACTTACCGAGAATTTAATTGTCTGGCAAATGGATTGGCTAAGCAACTTAGCGAGCAAGGGGTAACTAAAGGCGATCGTATACCCGTTATCGCTGAACCTGGAATGTTAGTGCCCTTATGTTATCTTGCGATTATGAAATGCGGTGCGGTGTTTGCACCGATCGATATCGAATGGCCGCAAAATCGTATAGAGAGCGCACTCCATAACATGGCGCCCAAAATAACAATTATTCAAGGTGACTCAAGTGCTTCACGGCTCAAATTACACACCCCGGAAAAGTTAGAATACGCCCGTTTAAATTTAACCTTTGAGAATATCGTTCCGCTTGATGATAACCCACCAATCCAAATTGATGCTTCAGCGCCTATTTACGTTATTCATACTTCAGGTTCTACCGGGCAGCCGAAGGGCGCAATTAATGTTCATCGTGGTATTGTTAATCGCCTCAGTTTTATGGATCGTTATTTCGGTTTTCAAAAAATTGACGTGATATTACAAACAACCCACCACTGTTTTGATTCATCAGTTTGGCAGTATTTCTGGCCGTTGGTGAATGGCGGACAAGTCGTATTGCCCGATTGGGATAAAGGTAGCCTCGACATTGACGCGCTACTTGATCTGATTCAACAGAAACAGGTAACAGTGACTGATTTTACCCCGAGCGTGTTAGCGACTTTATATCAACATCTAAACAACTTTCAAAAGGATAATGTGAAGCTGGCCAGTTTACGCGCATTGTTAATCGGCGGCGAAGCCCTCTCCATTTCGGTTATCAAAGGAATACAAAAACTTCAGCCGGATGTTCGCCTGATCAACTGTTATGGGCCGTCGGAAACATCGATTGGTGTCGTCTTTTACGACATTCCTAAGAGTCTCGATAAAGTTTTACCGATAGGCCGACCAATAGATAATGTTAGAGCTTATATTTTGGATAAGGAACAGCAACCAGTCCCAACGGGCGTGATCGGTGAATTGTATATTGGCGGCGATTGCGTGGGGCTGGGTTACATTGGCAACGAAAACATTACAAGAAAAGTCTTTGTCGATGATCCTTTCTTGCCCGACGGCGGCCGACATAAAATGTACCGCACCGGTGACTATGTTCGTTACCTGGAGAGCGGTAATATTGAGTTTATCGGTCGACTAGACGAGCAAGTAAAAATTCGAGGTTTCAGAATCGAACTCGCCGAGATAGAGAAAGAAATCAATCGCAACCAATCAATTAAATCTAGTTGTGTGCTCGTCAGAGAGAATCCAGAGGCTGGTGCAAAAAATAAAATTCTTGTTGCATTTATTTCGACCCTTTCAGCTAACGAATACATCAAAAATAATAATAAAAACAACGTCGATATCGAAAAATTACGACTTACTTTACAGCAACGACTGCCCCACTACATGGTGCCGTCAATTATTCACCATGTCGATAAAGTGCCAATTACAACAGGCGGAAAAGTTGACAAAAAAGCACTAGAAAAACTTGAGCTCAACGAGCAATTTAACGAAATATTGATGAAAGACTATGTGGCTCCTGGTAATTCAATTGAGTCGCAACTAGTTGATATTTTCACCTCTGTCTTACTGTCAGAGAAGGATACCAATCTTCACAGCTCAGCGAATTCAGAACAAAATGAAACCACAGCACGACGTATTGGTATTTATGATAACTTTTTTGATCTTGGCGGACATTCCCTGTTAGCGACGCTAGCTATCTCTCAGATCCGCCGCCAATTAGAAGTCGACATAAAAGTCAAAGCCTTATTTCAGTACCCAAATGCGGCAAGCCTGGCGAAACACATTGGCAAACTTGATAAAGTTTCCAACGAAGATTCAATCGTTGATTTTTCGCTTAAAGAATCACAGCAGACAAAAGATGGCGCGAATTTGGCTAAAACCAATCAGTCGTCAGACATTGTAATGGAAGAAGAAGAGATCTAATCAGGACCTGATGATGCAAGTACCGACAGATAAAAGTAAAGAAAAAAATATAGTTGAAATACCCGAGAGAACGGAAGAGTCAGCAGAAATGGCCGCTGATATCCTTATCCAACAGCTGAAAGAACGAGGAATTTCTCTCTCGCTCAAGGGAGAAAAATTGTTAATACGCGGCGCTAGCGGCAGCTTGGATAACGAAATAAAAGCTCAGGTGCGGCGATTAAAAAGCAATTTAATCACTCGGTTAAAACAAACAGAACATCCTGCCTCTTTTGCACAACAACGGCTATGGCTTGCCGATGCTTTGTCAATGGAAGGTTCAAGCTATCATCTGCCCGAATTGCTTCGACTTCAAGGTGAGCTAAATGTTGATGGGATTGAGCGAGCGTTTCAAACATTGGTCAGTCGCCATGAAATTTTGCGCACCAACTTTATCGAAAGAGACGGCGAATTACAGCAAATTGTTCACGAGGAAAGCGCATTTTCTATCAGCAAGATACCCGTTGAAGCAACTGAGTCTGAAGTCGGAGTATCAGAGCTAAGTAGTCAAATTAAACAACAAATTAAACAAGCTGTATTAAAAGAATTAGAGCGCCCTTTCGACTTAACAAAAGATCAACTTTTGAGAGTTAACTTGTACCAGTGTTCATCGGACGAACATTGGCTGTTTATCAACCTGCATCATATTATTGCAGACGGATGGTCAGTGGGGATCCTCATTCGCGAGTTTGTGACCTTGTACCGACTTTATAGCCACCGGCAAACTCACGGAAAAAATAGCGAGCAAACCGTTACCGAACTCTCTCCTTTAAAAATTCAGTATGCCGACTATGCCCGTTGGCAACAAGCACGCATGCGCGGCGATAAGCTTGATCAACAATTGAATTACTGGAAACAAAAGCTACACAACTATGAACCTTTGAATTTACCGACTAACTTTAGCCGCCCGCCGCTGCAAAGTACCCGAGGCGCGAGTTACCAATTTGAGCTTAGCAAGGATTTATCCGCCTCCATTCGGTCCATTTGTGATCGCTTCGATGCGACTTTGTTTATGGTCATGTTAAGTGCGTTTTACGTTCTTATACAGCGTTATTCAAACCAGAATGATATTGTGCTGGGTACTGCGATAGCCAACAGAAACAATCCTGACATTGAGCCATTAATCGGTTTATTTGTTAACGTACTAGTATTGCGACAAGACCTGAGTCATAACCCCAGTTTCGCCGAGTTAGTGCAAGAAGTAAAACAATCAACGCTCGATGATTACGAATTTCAGGATGCGCCTTTTGAGAAACTAGTCGAAGCTCTAAATGAAAAGCGAGACTCAAGTCGCAGCCCAATTTTTCAGGTCGCATTTACAGTGGAAAATACGCCGGATGCAAAGTTGCAGCTTGATAATCTGGAAATTACCACAGAACCTTTACCTTCTTCGACTTCAAAATTTGATCTAACACTGCATATTCACCAAAGCGCCGAAATCACGACCGAAGATGCTTCTCAGGAAAATTCAACTACTCGGAACATAATCGCTGGAGAGTTTGAATATTGCAGCGATTTATTTAGCGAAACGACAATTATCAACATGTCGGAAAGCTACCTATGTTTACTAGATGCCGTTGTTAAAAATTTTGATAGTGCGATTAGTCAGTTACCCGTGAGCACCGAATCACAAAGAAAAGAATTACTGGCACTCGGTAAAGGGCCACAACGAGATATACCCGACACAACGTTAGTTAGTCTGTTCGAACAACAAGTCGAAAAAACGCCAGATGCTATCGCGTTGCACGCACAACCTCATAATCCATTAGAGCTGTGGCCATCAATCTCAGAGTTTTTTGTCTACGATGATCTGCTTTATTTTGCGATGACGAACGACGAACTTCGCAATCAAAGTTATAAAGTTGCGATTAACCGACAGGTGCCGGGTAAAGTCGTATTAGAAATTGGCACTGGTCCGGATGTTATCCTAAGTCGTTTGGCAGTTGAAGCTGGTGCCAAACGAGTCTATGCCATAGAACTTCTCGAAGAAACTTATTTGAAAGCGAAAAACACTATCGAGAAACATAATCTCGGAGACAAGATTACTTTAATTCACGGCGATGCAACAAAAGTCGACTTACCGGAGAAAGTCGATGTCATTCTTTCAGAAATTGTTGGGGCTATCGGCGGGTCGGAAGGTTGTACCGTTATTCAAAATAATGCTCGGCGTTTTCTAAAAGAAGCCGGCGCAGTCATTCCCTCGCGCAGCCTCACGAAAATAACGCCGATTGCACTACCACAGGACTTTTTTGATAATCCTGGCTTTTCCGCGACTTCCGCCAACTATGTAGAAAAAATATTTGATAATATCGGTTATCGATTTGACTTAAGGCTTTGCGTTAAAAATATTTCTTACGCACACCTGGTTGCCAACGTCGAACCTTTTGAAGATTTGGATTTTACCGCTCATGCACCGGAAGAATATCGACATGACATCTTTTTTGAATTTCACAAAAATAGTGAAATCGACGGCTTTTTATTGTGGCTTAACTTAGAAACCATCACCGGCGAATGGATTGATGCGCTGGCTAACGAACATTGTTGGCTACCCGTTTATGTGCCAGCCTTTGAAGAAAAAGTAAAGGTGCAAGCTGGCGACACGATTTCAGCAACCGTTGAACGCACGCTTTGCGATAACCAGTTAAACCCTACTTTTGTACTTAGTGGTGAGCTACAAAGAACAATCGGCGACTCCGTTAGTTTTACCGTTGAATTAGCTCACTTCAGCAGAGCTTACCGTCAATCGGAATTCTATAAAAAGATTTTTGCTAACAATAAAACCAAACTAATCGATCGCGAAACTGACGGTTTTCTATCGCTTAGTTACCAGAATTTAAACCAACAGGCCAACCAATTAGCTCGAGCATTAAAAGAAAGCGAAGTTGGTAACGGTGACCTGGTGGCAATCTGTTTACGCAAATCAACTGAAATGATGGTTTCAACCATCGCGGTGTTAAAAACGGGGGCTGCGTACATCCCGATTGATCCTGATTACCCCGTGGAACGCATCCAGCATATACTGATCCATTCCAATGCAAAGTTATTAATCAGTGATAGATCGTTGGTAAAACTCACTGACGGGATTGATATTGATATCTTCGACCTGTTCACTGCTGCGACCGATATAGCAGAGTTCCAGCCCCATAACTTGCGAGAGCAACTTTCTGCCAAAGACCTGGCGTACGTTATTTATACTTCCGGGACAACAGGTTTGCCGAAAGGCGTTATGATCGAGCATCAGTCTTGTATCAATCTACAACAAGCTCAAATTGATAGTTTTGACATTAACTCACAAGACCGAGTACTGCAGTTCGCTCCGTTCGCCTTTGACGCTGCCGTGAGTGAATGGATGATGACTCTGTTCGCGGGAGCAACGCTAGTTATCCCCGGTCGCTCTACCGTTACCGATGTAGAAAAATTACAACAATTTATCGTTGAACAACAGATTTCCACAGCAACATTACCACCAGTGATGCTAAAGGTCATGGAAGCAGCTCGCATGCCGGACTTAACGAAAGTGATTTCAGCCGGCGAAGCTTGTCCACTTACTGTGGTTAAGCAATGGAGCCAAAACCGACACTTATATAACGCCTATGGACCAACAGAAAATACTGTTTGCTCTACCATTTACCAGTGTGATGACCAAGAATTGTTAGCACCGCCGATTGGTAAAGCCATCGATAATCATCATGCTTTTGTTTTAGATCAACAACTAAATCCGGTGCCGATAGGAATGCCTGGTGATCTCTATATGGCGGGCGCTGGTTTAGCGCGGGGTTACTTAAACGATGATGAACTAACTGAACGGAATTTTGTTGTTCCCTTTTGGACCAACCAGCGTTTATACAAAACTGGTGATCTGGCTCGCTTTGACGAGCAGAGAAATCTTCACTATATCGGACGTCTCGATAGTCAGGTGAAAATTCGGGGTTATCGAATTGAATTGGGCGAAATTGAGAGTAGCCTGCGCCGCTTGAGTACTGTTAGTGACGCAGTTGTTCTGGCAAGTACCAATCAACAGAAACATCGTCAATTGGTTGGTTTTGTGATCTCAAGCGACCAGCAACACAATGAGCAAGCTCTCAAAAACGAGCTTGCAAAATTACTACCCGAGTATATGGTTCCTTCAAAAATTTATTTTGAGAAAAAATTTCCGACGACACCAAACGGAAAAATTGATAGGAATCAGTTACTCAAGAATGTTACGCAATTAATCACAAATAATAACAATTACGTGGCACCAAGAAATAAAAAAGAAGCCATATTAGTCGCATTGTATGCCGAATTATTGCAAAGGGAAAAAGTCGGTGTGACAGACAAGTTTTTTGAACTCGGCGGTGACTCAATCTTGTCCATACAACTGGTGAGTCGAGCTAGACAAAAAGGCATTAATTTCCGAGTTAACGATGTGTTTAAACAACAAACGGCCGCTAACCTGGTGCAACTTAGTCAAGCAAAAACTAGCCCGGTTAAAACTCAGCAAGGTTTGCAACAAGGTAACGTATTGCTAACGCCAATCCAACAATGGTTCTTTCAGCAAAATTTTCCGGTGGAGAATCATTGGAATCAATCGGTCATGCTAAATGCCGCAAAGTCATTAAAAGTTGATCACATCAGTGCGGCTTTGCAGGATATTATTTTTCGCCACGATTCTCTTCGATTGCAATTCAACACACAATTAAAACTGGATACCGAAGAGCGGGATGATAAAACACAGTCTGTCAAACAAAGTTACCGCGAAACCAACCACTATTCTCCAGTTGTTGTTGACTTGACTCATTTAACGCAAAAACAGGAAGTTTCACTCGCGATTAATGAAATCTGTAATCAACATCAATCACGCATGAAAATTAACAATGCCGAAGTATTTAAGATGGTATTTTTCCAGACGCCAAATTTTTATCACAACAACAGAATGGCTTTGATTGCGCATCACCTGGTTGTTGACGCTTACTCATGGCGGATCCTGTTGGAAGATCTGAATCATGCATTAGCGCAACAGTTATCAAGAAAAGTCGCTTTACCGAAACCGAAAACATCATCCTATCAGTTTTATGCGCAATGTCTTCAGCAATATGCCAACGCGCCTGAGCGTAACGCAGATCTGCAATACTGGCAGCAGGCTATTCAGCAGATGAACCAGCTGCAGAAAACTTGCCCAATTAAAAACAATGTACAGAACTTAACTAAACTTGATTCACTTCGAGAGGATTTTACCGTTAAGCTTGATCAAACATTAAGTGACGCATTAATCAATTCCTGCCATCACGCCTATGGTACTGAAGTGGTCCATTTGCTACTGGCAGCGCTGCAGTTGAGCGTTAAAAACGAATGGGGAGCCGCCAAGTTCAGTGTCGCTCTTGAAGGACATGGACGAGATGATTTTGACCCTCAATTAGATATCACCAATACTGTCGGCTGGTTTACCTGTCACTTTCCTGTTGTGCTGGGTCCGGTACCACAGGATACGAATGAAGATGTCGTTGAAAACCTCTTGTTTGAGAGACTCATCAAAACAACCAAAGAACAAATTCGGCAGATTCCCGCGAAAGGCTTAAGCTATGGCGCGTTAAGATACCTTCACCAAAACGAAAAAGTACGACGTTTTCTCGCGCCGCACGAAGAACCGACAATTGCGTTTAACTATCTCGGGCAAGTGGAGTCTGGTCAGCTTTCAGACAACAAACCATTGATCGATTTAGCTGATGACGCCTGTGGAGATAATACGGATTCAAGCAATCCGCCAAGTCACTTACTGGACGTCAATATTGAGATAAAAAATGGCTGCGCTCAAGTGAGTTTCAGTTTTGATCAGCGTCAGTTAGATAAACTGGCTATGGAAAATCTTGCACGAAACTACTTAGCGCAGTTAACCAGCATTATCGAGCATTGCCTTGAAGTAAAACAAAGAAAATACACACCGTCAGATTTTGATCTAGTTAGCATCAATCAAACCCAAGTTAATTATTTGCAAGAGAAACACCTTCAATTACAAGATATCTGGCCTCTCACCAGTAGCCAGCAAGGACTATTATTTGGTTCACTGGCTTCCGGTGGCCAAGCTTATATTGAACAAATGGTGTTAGAAATCATCGGCGAGTTAGACCACAAAAAACTAGACCATGCCTGGCAACAGGTTCAAAAGGATAATCCCCAACTAACTGCAACGATAGAATTTATTGAGCAAGTTCCCTACTTCGTTTTGTGCGCAGACAAAACTTTATCACTGACTATTGACGACTGGCGTGATAAACCCGTTAGCCAACAAAACGCTGAAGCAATTCGACTCAGCGCGAATGCGATCCAGAAAGAAGGCTTTGACCTGACCAAAGAACCCTGCTGTAGATTAGATATCTTGAGGCTAGACACTCAGCGCAACGTCTTGATACTGACCGTTAACCACGTCTTGCTAGATGGTTGGTCTCATGCCAATCTGACCGCTCAACTGTTGAGAGCTTATCAGGGCCAATCGTCGTCAAAACAACATAGAGATACCCCTGAAAAATTTAAGCGCTATTTACAGTGGCTCCAACGACAAGATAAAACCAAGTCTTTGGAGTTCTGGTCAAATTATTTAAGCGATAGTGAAGACTACGCTCGACTAACAGAGCCAGTGTATGTAGATACTTTGGAGAAGGACGATACTCAATTAACGACTATTGAAAGTGAAAGTTTTATTTTGAGTGAAGAGCAATCTACATCGCTACAAGCGCTAATCAAACAACAGAAGGTGCTCCCTAATTCAGTATTTTTGTGTTTGTGGGCTATATTGCTGACACGTTATTGTCAGCGCAACCAGGTGGTTTTAGGTCGAACAGTTTCCGGCCGCCCATCGGAGGTTGAAGGCATTGAGCAAATGGTCGGTCTATTTGTTAACACCCTTCCACTTTGTCTAAGTTTTCAACCCGAAGAAGATTTTTGGAAAGTGGTTGCCAGATGCCAACAAGATGAGCTGGAGAGTTCGTCCCATCAACACCTTGCGGCCGGCGAAATACAAACAGCCCTTCAGCAAAATCAGGATAAACCTTTATTTGATAACATCATTGTGTTTGAGAATTACCCCGTCGATAAAGAACTGGATGATCTGAAAACCGTTGGGTTTGAGCAAGTCATTTCTCATCAAGTGCCCGGCGGCGAAACGCCTTATCCAGTGACTTTGCTTATCCAGTCTGAAGCGCCGCTTACAGTCGAGTTAATTTACGACAGTCGTCGCCTGCAGAAAAAACAAGTCGAGCTTCTCTTGCAAAATTTTAAACGAGTCATTGAGGCGCTACTCGATTATTACGAAAAAAGTAACCATGAAAAAAATAGCTATGAAAAAGCAGGCGATAACAAAGATGACTACAAAAACTCAGGCGCAATTGAAGTTGAGCAACTGCAAAACGCAATACTAAACCCTGAGGCGCTACACTTCAAAACTTTAAGATCTTCGCTTCTTACACCGCCATCGACAACAACAGAACATCGTATCAAAGTTGTATATCAGTCGATAGCGAATAATAAAAATGTCGAAATGGGAATCGATGATAATTTTTTCGACCTCGCAGGGAACTCCTTGTTGGCACTGCGCTTTTTACAGAAGTTAAATTTGGAATTTTCCGTTGAGCTTTCAATCAACGCTCTATTTCTATCGCCGACCATTCGTCAGTTAGCGGTGACAATTGATATGCTGCAAGAAGGTCAAAACGAGACCAACAGTCACGCAATGCTCAATAAAGATAATAACCAAACCAGGCAGACTAACCCAAGCGTCATTCCTTTGAAAACGGCAACAGGTGACCTGCCATTATTCGTGGTCGCCGGTGTCGGTGGCAGCACATTGTGCTATTACTCGTTTGTTCAGTCTTTGGCGCAGTCAACTTGTGTTTATGGTTTGCAACCACCGATACTGTCAGGCGTTGAAAATCATATTGAATTAAACAGTATTGAAGCTTATGCGAAACACTACATCGCCGCAATGCGAAGCATTCAACCAGAAGGTCCCTATCAAATCATGGGACATTCTTTTGGTAGTTTTATTGTTTATGAAATGGCTTGTCAACTTGAAGCTTTGGGTGAGTCGTTAGAACTCGTCGCGCTGCTTGACACACCGGCACCGAGTCGAGGATTAGTGACTGCATCGTTACTTTCAGTCGCTGAGTTGCAATTTCGTGGCATTGAAGTTTTGGCAGAGTTTGCTAACTATGATTTGGCAATCAGTAATGAGGAATTTATCCGTTTACCTGATATTGAACAGATGGCCCTAATCGATCAGATTTTTGCAAGCAGTGATGTTGGGCTGGAACGGTCTCAAGTTGAAAGCTTCTTACAGGTCTATGTCCAACAGTCAAGAATCGCATACGCGCCTGCGGCTCAACTTTGCAAGACTGAGTTACTGATTCTCAAGGCAGAATCGAGTGAAGAGTTTGATTCATCAAAACTGGGAGACGATTTGGGCTGGCAAAATTTGACTCAGCAATTAGTTTCCGTTGCAACAGTTTCGGGAGATCATTTATCAATGTTGCATATGCCGATGGTACATGAACTCACCAAGATTATCGGCGATAAACTAAGACGCAATTCAGTGGATTTAAATAAAAAACAACTTGAAGAGCGACATGATTGAGAGAACTCATTAACCGGTTAATTAATCGGCTAAAAAATGCTAGAGAAATAACAGCGCCATTGAGTTTAAGTGTAAAAAATCAGGAGAAAAAATGGAAAAGCCGGGAATAATTCACTTCTTTAAAGAAGAAAAAGCCCGAGTGTTATATGGACACATCGGCGTGATGGTTATTCTTACCGGAATAGCCAGCATCGCCCTACTCGGAATTATTAATGAGGTCGCTTTTAATCAAAGGGATGTGCGTGAAGATCTCATATTTTACGGGCTTGCGATGTTTATTTTTGCACTCGGCACGCGCTCCCTTAACATCAAGGTGACTCAGGTGGTGGAGCGTCAGTTACTGGCCATTCGATTACGAATATTAGACCGTATTCGTGCGGCCGATCTGAAGCAAGTTGAAGGTATCGGCAAAGAAGACATCAATATAGCCCTATCTCAGGATATTGCGTTGGTTTCTAATTCAGCCGACATGTTGATTTCCGCGATACAGCAGTCGATATTACTATTATTTTGTGTTTCTTATGTTGCCTGGTTGTCGCCGCTGGCATTTTTTATTGTCGTTGGCTCAATCATAATTACTTACTTATTAATTGCTAAGTTACAACAGATTCTACAGAAAAACTATCATCGCCTCGGTGACGAAGAAGGCAAACTTTATTCCCGTCTTGATCACTTAATTAATGGTTTTAAGGAAATCAAATTAAACCAGGCTAAAAGCGATGCGATTTATGCGGAATACCGGCAACATGTGGAGGAAACAGAGCGTCTGAAAGTAGAAAATCGCGTCAGCGCCTCCTGGGCCATTTTATCTTCACATTTGTTTATGTACACACTATTGGGCGCGATTGTTTTTGCGCTGCCGCTACTTGCCGATCCGAGCGGTGGTTTGGTTGGTAAACTGGTCGCCACCGTGCTATTTATTCTCACTCCCCTTCTACTCATACTCGAAGGCGTGCCAACAATAGAACGAGCGAACTCGTCTCTGGAAAGAATTTATCAATTGGAAAAACAGTTTAAACACGAAGAGACTTTATCACCAACAGCTAAAGACGATGTTTTTTCCAAACCAAAATTTAACCAGTTACAATTAGATAACGTCGTTTTTTGTTATAACGACAATTCACAATTTTCTGTTGGCCCGATCGACTTGGTAATCAACCGCGGCGAAATTTTATTTATCACAGGCGGTAACGGCAGCGGAAAATCAACCTTATTAAAACTACTTTGCGGCCTCTATCATCCGCAAAGCGGCACCATTCAATTAAACCAGATGGGTATCAGTCCTGTTAATCTTAACCAGCTAAAAGAACAGTTCGCGGTGATATTTACTGACTTTCATTTATTCGACAAATTTTATGGGCTTACTGATGTTGACGACAATAGAGTTCAACAATTGATCGATAAGATGGAACTAACCGGCAAAGTCAATTTTGTTGATGGTCGTTTTTCCACGTTGCAGTTATCCACCGGGCAACGTAAGCGATTGGCGCTGATTATGGCGCTTCTTGACGATCGCGATATTTATATTTTTGACGAATGGGCTGCCGATCAAGACGCTCACTTTAGACGTTATTTTTACGAAGAGATTTTGCCAGAATTAAAAGCTGCCGGAAAAGCAGTGATTGCAGTTACCCATGACGATCGCTATTGGTCTTATTGTGACAGATTGATCAAACTCGATTTAGGCCGTATTCAAGAGCAACACGATCACCGTAAAAAAACGAAAAGTAGTGCTCGAAAAACTGAGGCTGTGTCGGCGCAATAAACGATGAAAACAACCAGGCCTAATAGCTCACTTGACTTGATTCGGTTGTTCGCTGAACACCCCGTTGCACCCAATATGATGATGGTTATCATGATATTACTCGGCTTCTGGGGCTTGTCGCAAATCAATACGCAGCTCAACCCCAGTCAAACTTACAACAGCATTAATGTTTCGGTCGAATGGCCCGGCGCGAGCGCAGAAGACATCGAAAGGATGATAACGCGACCTATCGAATACCAACTGCGTCAGGTGAAAAATTTGCAAGAAATACGCTCCAGTACTCGCAATGGTATGGTTACCATCCAGCTTGACTTTGTTAATGGAAGTGACAACAGCGAATCTCTTGACGCAGTCAAACAAGGGCTCGCAGAAGTTCGTCATTTACCGGCAGACATGGAACCCGCTTCAATTCGACCTTATGTTCGCTATGAACGAGTTACCGACATTCTAGTGACAGGATCTGCAACTGTGTCTGAACTTGCACCGCTGGCACAATCCTTTGAGCGGGATTTACTGAGCCGCGGAGTCGACAAAGTTGAATTTATTTCTCTACCCCAATCGGAAATGGTTATCCAGGTCGGCAGTCAGACAATGCTCGATTTGAGAATGTCGCTGGTACAGATTTCGGCGCGTATCAAATCTGCCAGCACAGATGCACCTGCCGGTGCAGCGGGAAAAGGAGAAAGTGCTCGACAGTTGCGTAGCCTCGATGAGCGCAGAAATGTTGAAAGTTTTAACCGCCTGCCCATTCAAACCGGCGATAACCAGCAACTGGTTTTACTCGGAGATATTGCGCAAATAAACAATCAGTATCGCGACGACTCGGTAGCCACCAGCCAAAACTCCCGGCCCGCTATCTGGATGCGTGTATTACGCGCACCGGGAACCGATACACTAGAAGCGGCTGCTATCGTTCAACAATGGAAGACCGAGGCACAAAATAACCTTCCTTCTGGAATAGAGATCACAACATTTTTGGAAACCTGGAAATTTACCCAACAGCAAATTGACCTGGTGTTGGAGAACGGCGTTCTTGGTTTAGTGCTGGTCATGCTGACTTTATTTTTGTTTTTAAGTACTCGAGTTGCCTGGTGGGTAGCGCTCGGTATTCCACTATCGTTTCTGGCGGCGCTCACTTTATTTTATTTTTGCGGCGGTTCAATTAATGTTCTCAGTATGGTCGGTCTGGTCATGGCATTGGGTATTGTGGTCGATGACGCAATCGTCGTTGGCGAAAGGACTCAAACGCTGCTTGATCAGGGCGATAGTCCCGTACGCGCAGCAACTTTTGGCGCGAAGGGAATGTTTTCGCCAGTAATGGCTTCTTCGCTGACGACATTGGCAGCGTTCATTCCATTAATGATCGTCGATGGCGGCGCAATGCGTGAAGTGCCGATATTAATGGCGTGCATCATTGTCTTTTCGCTCGTGGAATGTTTCCTGGTTTTACCGGGACACTTGCGTAACAGTTTTAGCCGAAAACAATCAAAGCCCACTGCCGCCTATCGGCTTCAGGTAGAGCATTGGTTTAAACGGTTTCGTGAACACTATTTCCTTCCACTTCTGCGGCGGGCCTTAGCATTTCGATTTGCAACTCTATGTGTCGCGTTAGCCGCTTTTATATTTGCCCTGTCGTTATTAATTAGCGGCCATATCAAACCGGAATTGATCGTCTCTTTTGAACAGGACTACATCGAAGCTAATTTAAAGGTATCAAGCACTGCCAAGGCACACGAGGTAAACAAACTTATCAGCGATATTGAAAATGCAATGCTGCTCGCGGAACAAGATGTCGGCGATGAAATTATCCTCAGTCACGTGATTTCAAAAGGAATGGCGACAATTACACGTGAGAAAAAAAGAGGGCAAGCATACAATCAAGTTTTGGTTGAACTCACTTCTCCAGACAGTCGTGATGTCGACGTTAATCAATTTGCTGAAGCTTGGCGCAAACTACTTCCCAAGAGCCCCTTGATCGAATCCCTTCAGTTAAAAGTTGGCGATGATTTCAGCTCAGATATTTCAATCTATTTTCAAGGCAATGATCTCGCAAACTTAAAATCGGCAGCTGAAGCAGTCAAAAGTATTTTAGCCAGTTATCCCGGCGTGCGTGATGTTAATGACGACTTGCCTTACGGTAAAGAACAATGGATTTTTAGTCTTAATACACAAGGACGCGAGCTTGGGTTGACTGCCGCGGCAATTGGTCAACAAATTTACTCTGCTTATAACGGGGTGCGTATACAAATATTTAACCAGGGTGATCAAGAAATTGAAGTTCTGGTTAAATTACCCGAAGCCGAAATCACCAACTTATTTCAGCTAGGCCAGTTTCCAGTGAGAACTCAAAGCGGTGAAATGGTTACTCTCTCCAGCGTGGCAACAATTAGCAGTCAGCGTGGCCTTGAAGTGATCCAGCATCATAACGCCCAACTCGCAGTGAATATTGTGGCCAATGTCGACAACCGTGAAAACACACCGATGTCGATACTGTCTGATTTTGAAGAAAATGTCGTACCGAAAATAACTAAGGACTATCAGTTAAGTTATGGCTTGTCGGAAAATTCTCGCGCGGAACAACAAATTATTAACGATTTGCTGATGGGGGTGGTGATTGGCCTGGCGCTAATTTACGTAATCCTGTGCTGGAATTTTTCTTCTTATTTATGGCCTTTAGCAGTTATGTCAGCGATCCCTCTCGCGTTGACTGGCGCGCTATTTGGCTTGCAGTTATTTCAAGTAAATTTGGGCGTACTATCAACACTTGGTCTGTTCACACTGTCTGGGGTTATAGTCAATGACTCTATCATTCTGGTGAATGACTATAAAATTTATCGGGATCGAGGAATCGAAGTTAACACCGCGATCGAACAAGCAGTTAATGGAAGATTGCGACCGGTTATTTTAACGTCATTGACCACCAGTGTCGGGCTTTTGCCCATGTTGTTTGAATCCTCATTAATGGGGGCGTTCATGGCGCCGCTGGCAATCGTTATTTGCTTCGGTTTGATCTATGGCACCTTGTTAATTTTATTAGTGATCCCGGCATTACTATCGATGTTAGAAACAGTTAGTCTTCGGTGGTTGAATAAAAATAGTGAATATGGAGCTGCTGATAATAATTCAAATCGAAATGTTCCAGATCCAAATGCTCCAAATCAAAACACTCTCAACGAGAGTACACCAAAATCGCTACCATTACCGCAAAGTCGTTATGCTTTTGCACAGGATAAAGAGGAAGAATGCATTGAGTAAATCGACTTTCGTTAAAATGAAAAGCTTATTCGAGCGGCAAGTTTTCACGAAGTTAACACAACCAATCCCCATTGGTGTTGTTTTCTTGTTTATTGGTATAGTCGCCAGCTGGTTGTTGATCAGCTCTGGAACAGCGCAGACTCAAAAGCCAATCGAAGAGCCCGTCTGGCCAGTAGCAAGCATCAAAGCTGAATTGAGCAGTTTCTCTCCTTATGTGCCACTGTTTGGTCGAGTCGAAACACCATTGCACTCAACAATTTCTGCAATGTTACCGGCCAATATCGATAAAGTTCACGTCAAAGAAGGACAACTCGTTAAGGCCGGCGAACTCTTGATAAGTCTAAATACTGACGAGGCTTTGCTCGCATTACAACAAAAAGAAGCTGATCTTGCAGAGGCAAAGGCCAGGTTAGCCAAATTAAAAATTCAAACACAAGCCAATAAAAAAATTCTGACGCATCAAGAAAAACTAGCCGCATTAGAACAAGAGAAACTTTTACGAAAAGAAAAAATGCTGGCAACCAAAGCGATATCTGCAGAACAATTTGCAACCAGTCAATCTGAATCAAAAGCGCAGTTCATTTCCCTGGAACAACAAAGGGTTCTGGTTGCCAATTCAATTAATCAGCTTGATATTGCCAGGGCAAACATCAAGCGAGCCAGTGCACAACTTAACAAAGCACAACTGGACTTTTCTTACACGAAAATCAAAGCGCCTTATGATGCGGTGATTAGTAAAGTGATGGCGTCGGTTGGTGAAAGGACACAACCCGGTAATCAACTACTAACTTTGTTTGATCGATCTTCGCTCGAACTAAGGGCCAATATTCCCAATCAGTATCTTCAAGCAGTAAAATCTGTCCTTGAAAATAATGGGGCAATCACTGCTCACGTTGATTTTGGGGAAGCGATTATTCCATTGCAACTCAGGCGACTAACGGCTCAGGTGAAACAGGGTCGTTCAGGCGTTGATGGACTATTTTCGCTAGACATCAATAGTAACCAACTCGCACTTGGGCAAGTTGTTAAGTTAATTATGAAATTACCCGCGCGAGACAACATTATTTCGGTGCCGCCTGAAGCCGTTTACAACAATAATAAAATCTATGTGATCGAATCAAGTCGGTTAAAAGCAATGCCTGTTGATTGGGTGGGTGACAACTATGAAAATGGCGTGCATCGAATGCTGGTTTCGCCCGGTGCTTTATATCGAGAAAACTCAAGTTCTAAAAGTGAGTCAGGTAGAATTTTCGAAGTTGCTACCACTAAACTTCACCACGCCAAAACAGGTTTGAAAGTCAGTGTCATTAACGACAAACCGCTGATGGCTGATCGCTAACATTTGAGCGATAACAACTGGTCATTAAAGACTTTAGCAAACAATAAGTGAACCAATAAAAATAACGAATAAAAAGTTAAATTCAGGTACCCTAAGGAGCGTTCGTCATGACCCCTGAAATTGAACAAAAACTGGTAGAGCTGAAACATATCTATGGTCCCTACTCGGTCACACGAGTTGAAAGTATGTTGCTCAATGAACATACTATTGACCCACTTCAAAGAGAATCCAGACTAATACTGCCGGGACTCTCGACGACTCCCTGGTTATCGACGTCGCAATTTAAACCGCTACATCAACTTATTCAAACGCTGGAAAGCTCTAGTAGTGAAATAAAATCTGAGATCTGGAGCGCTATCGAATCTAACTCCGATTTATTGTTACCCTACGTTCATTACCTGGGAGAACAGGATGATTGGTCTGCCCTTTATCTTTATCGAAACGGCGAAAAAAATACCGCGGCAAAATCAATTTTACCAGCCAGCTACAACATTTTGGAGAACGAACTCGCAAACTGGTTGTGCCCTGTCTCGGAAATGCATTTTTCTATCTTAGCCCCTGGCGCCTCGATAAAACCCCATTGCGATCTCTGTAATTTTGCCATTAATTTGCATCTTGCGGTTGATATTCCAGAAAACTGTTCGATTACTGTTGCCCATGAAACTCGTCAATGGGAAGAAGGAAAATGTTTGCTCTTCGATTATTCATACCTGCACGAAGCCAGTAACGGTTCAGGGCAAAAGCGAATTTGTCTGTTAATGGATATCTGGCATCCTGACGTCTCCTACGCGGAAAGAGAAGCGCTCGTATTCGTCGTGAAGGAATTTTATAAAATGATGGATAATTAGTTCATTCTGTTGCCTGAAATCTATTCGCGTAAATTTGTCGCATCGTAAAAGGAGTTAATCGCGATTATTTTTCCACGCTCGATTTTCACCCAATCACAGCACTGCACCACACCATTGGGTGTTCCCATTTCAAACCAGATTGCGGATTCGCTGTCACTTGAGACAGTTCGTATGATCTTTAAAGAGGTCACATTCTTTTCGGCTAACGGCCGCACCCAGTCTAAATATTTTTCCCTACCTGAAACGGTACCAAAGGGACTTGAATGAACAAAGTCTGTTGCTAATGGAATATCATCAGGTTTACCCGCGTTCCAACCATCAATCCAGGCCCGCGCTAATTTCTCTGATTCTTGCATGATTGATACCTCCCCTTTTCGATTGTCTTAAAAATGACTTTCTTAAAAACGTTTAAAACGATAGGATTACGACTCAATATCCATCGCTTCAACAGCTTCTTTCGCTTCCTTTAAACCAACACCATGAATTGTACGATAATACTTTATTGCCTGGATTTTCTGTCCCTGTTTGAGTGCATCAATAACGTCTTGATCGGTTACATTTGATACCGGAGGACGTCCTGGTTTACCGACTTTAAACAGAAAAAAAACCACCAAAAACACACCAATTATCCACAAAAAATCAATATCCACTTTAACTCCCAAGGCTATTCTAAATACCGTTTTTACTGTTATGAAAATCAATAACTCTAGCGCATCAGTATAAACCCTGAATTATTTAACTGACAAGCCTGATAAGTTTTCATGATTGCTATTCATTTTATTGAGAGGATCGTTAATTGGGTTTTCGATATCAAATCCTCCCCGTCCCTCCTTTGTTAAAGGAAGGAGCAAAAGATCTTGAAAAAAACTATTGACTCAATTGTCTTTTATATCAAGTTAGCGTCAGAAATAATTTCAACTAACGCTGGGCCGTCGTAATTAAGCGCCTTAATAACGGCGTCATCAAGTTTATTTTTGTCGGTCACTTTTTCGCCATGGGCACCACAAAGTTTCGCATAGGAGGAAAAACTCGGGTTATGTAACGAAGTTTGCCAAACGGCCCATTCCGCTGCGCGCTGTTCTTTGGTAATTTTTCCAAGCTGTCCATTATTTAACAAAATATGAGTGATATTCATTTTATATTTTACTGCAGTGGTAAAATCAGCCAGGTACTGACCAAACCCGCCGTCACCACTCACAGAAACAATCGGGCGCGCTTTTAATTCCTGCAGGTCTTGAGTAGCTGCCCAGGCTCCCATGGCGGCAGGAAAAGAAAAACCAATTGAACCAAGATAACCGGACATCAGCACATTTTGATTCGCACATTCAAAATAACGGCCAAATGAATAGGTATTATTTCCTACATCTACTGCAATAATTGCGTTACCAGGAACTAAACGTGACAGGCTATCGAAAATTGACGCGGAGTTAATACCTTTGCCGCTGTCATCTTTCATTCGACTCGTTTTTTCCTCACGCCATATTTGCCATCGTTCGGCTAACTCTTTTCGCTGATCAACAGTCCCGATATTAATCTTAAGCTGTTGCTCAATCAGCGAGGCCGTGGTCGAAATCTCTCCCCAAACTGGTAAGGTGACGGGATGAAATTTCCCCAGTGCCATTTGATCAAAATCAACCTGAATAATCGGGCGTTTGTTGGTTATCCCTGTATGGTTTGAAAAAGAAGCACCGAACACCAAAATCAGGTCACACTCATTCATAAACCAACTGGCGACCGGCGTACCAGAGCGGCCTAGTACGCCAGCGGCGAGCGGATGAGAATCAGGCAGCTGACCTTTAGCTTTAAATGTCGTTAACACCGGAGCCTTGAGTTTTTCTGCTAAATGAACCACTTGATCCATAGAATACTTGGCACCATATCCGACAATAATAATCGGGCGCTTGTGCTTTTTGAGCATCTCAAGCACTTGGGAAATACTGTCCTTTGACGGTGTTATCGCCGTGTCGCCCAGTCGGCCCTTTGGTCCTCCGACAGATGCGTTTTCTCTAGCGCCTATGGTCTGAACGTCGTCAGGAAAAATCAAGTGGGCCGGCGTACGATTGACAATTGCATTTTTACAGGCCAGGTTCATAAGCTCCCCATGTTTAGAACTGTCGAGAACCGTTTGACTAAAGTCGGCAACTGATTCAAAAGCCGACGACAAATCAATTTCTTGAAACGCTCCCGGACCAAGAACTTGAGCGTCGATTTGTCCGGTTAAAGCCAACACAGGAGCACGATCAACTTTTGCATCCCAAAGACCGGTTAATAAATTAGTCGCGCCGGGACCGGCAATGGTCAAACACGCCGCCGGTTTTCCCGATGCCTTGGCATAACCGGAACACGCAAATGCGGCTGCACCTTCATGACGTACGCCAAAAAATGAAAGGTTACCTTTTACTTCCTGGTTTCTGAGAGCGTCTGCTAATCCAAGATTTGAATGACCAACCATACCAAACACACTTTTAACGCCCCAGTTAGTCATAGTTTCCGCCATCACATCAGAAATTGTTCGAGGTTTGGTCACTTCTTTTTTCAGACCGATATAAACCCCATTCTCTCGAACTTCAAGGGGGAAAATTTCCTGACCCGAGTCTTCGTGACCACCGGGCGGCTTGCCGGTAATCGGATCGAAATCCCAACCATGCCACGGACACCTTAACCAACACTCACCATTGGCTCCCTGTTCAATAGAGCCTTCTCCCAAAGGACCGCCCTGATGTGGGCAACGATTATCCATTGCGGTGTACTGCCCCTGAATATGAGTCAGCGCAAATGACTTGGTTCCTGCTGTCACCGTCTTGCATCGCCCTTCAGGTAAATCATCTAATTCTGCCACTTTGTGCCAGTCAAGATCCGGTTGTTTTTTACCCGTCATTATTACTCTCCCCTCTATCTCATCGAATTGCGCTTATGCAATGAACCAAGTTAATTTCAGCTGTTTTATTGCATCAGTTTTGCCCCGGATTTGACGACTTCTCGCATTATTTCAAGCAGGCTTTCAGCTGGCTCCTTTTGTTGACAAAGTATCGAGTAAGAAAGATACACGCCTTGCCAACCGTCTTCATTCCACTGCGCGCCTGACGGTAAACTAATGCGATTAAAATTTTCAGGCGTTGGGTACGCAGTGAAATAAAAATAAGGTTCCGGTGTTTGTTGGTCGCCTACTGAAAATCCAAAGTTCATCTGCTCATCTGCGTTTTCTTCGTCATCGGGATCTTGTTCTGGCACAAGACGACCGGAAAACCATAAAACAGCAAGATCGAAATGGTGGGGCCATAGTTGAACCGGGCTGGTTTCTCGTCGTTGCTCATTTTTGAATTGTTGAAATACGGCACCAATAGCGCCTAAGGCCTTAGCTAAGTTTACAGCATTATCGACGTCAAAATCTGGATGAGCTTGGTCGGTTATCTTTTCTGGGTTGCCAGATACTTCGATTTTTCTCACAAAAAGTAACCCCGATATTTCAACAAATAATGTGGATGCCGACTGTCCCGATAGAGGAACTGACTCAAGTAAGTCGTGCCACTGAACTATCACCCTTGAGTTAGCCAAATCTAGTATGATTTCAAAAATTTCACCTTTTTGATAAATTGGGCCGGTGGAGAACCCATTGGAAACCGGCAGTAAACTAACATGCCACCAGTGCTTTTGTTTTGGAACTAACTGAGCTCTGATAATACCAAGAACCTTTGCGTAGCTATGCAGCGCGTCGCGTGTGGCCGGCCATTTGTTATTTTGAAAATGGCTAAACTGGTAGAAAGACATCTAAAATTCCCTCGTGTTAATTTTCTCAATTTAAATCCTTGAATCAGCATGCTACTGACTGTCACTGATTATTAATAAGTTAGACCTACATCAGCAATTGAGCAAATTTTAGACATTCATTTTCAGAGGTTCATTCTCTTATGGTCGTCTGGATACCTTGAAAAAGTCACCTTGAAAAAAGTCCTTTGAAATAAATCACTTTGAAATAAGAGCGGTTAAAATAATCGTTGAGGGATCCCCTTGTATTTTCACAGGAAATCCGCTCAGCATGTTTTAACTCGATTGTTAACCCGAAACTAACGCAATGAATAAGAAACAATAGCAATCAGGGTATCTTGAAACTCGCTATCGATCAGCGGACTGTTAGTAATATTTTCATGCAACCGGGTACGTGATATCTGGCCAACGATCGCCCATTTTTGATTGATTGGAACAACGGCACTAAGGCCTAGTTGATAATTCGTTGCAGCATCTGTCTGGTAATAAAAACGTCCAACGCTTATATCGGTTTGTTGTTCGTTTATTCCATAATAGTAGTTAACGTATTTGTCGTTATACCAATGGGCAGATGCAATGGCTTTTATCATTAAGCCTCGTTTGTTGGCGTAAAGAGGAATATCAAAAGATGCGCTGGCTGAAGTCGAATCTGACCGGTCTGAAATATCCTGGGTAACATCCAATGAGAACAAACCGAACTTAACGCCGAAATTTCCGACCAGCTCTCCATCGGGTGACTGGTAACCGTCAAATACCGGGTGATCAGATAATTTATTCAATGGTGAAAAGTCGCTATCATAGCCGTCGTTTCGATAATTCAAGCCGGTAGAGAAACTTAATGTATCGCCTGGTTTATAGTGATAAGAAACCATATTGTTAACGCCGAACTGCCAGTTGCCATAAATTGCTTGAAAATAAGGTAATGCCCCCGCTTCTACATCAAGTGAACGCCATGGTTTCTCCCCAACGATAAAGCCACCTCCAACATTGATTTTCCAATCAGAAACTTTTGACTTTAATTTGGCAGAGCTGACACTCTCAGTAACTTTTTCGTTGTGATGTTGTTCCGCATAAAATTGAGCGATACTCGTTTTTTTTAAGTCAATAGTTTGAAGTGTGGCAAAGCCATCAACCGCTCTCACCTCGCAGCTAAAAATAATTGATAATAAAATACATAAATACTTTTGAGTTCGTTTTAATAAATGCATAGTTCAATTTCCTTGTTAGTGATCGCGGAAATTTTATCGAGGGTGTAGTTAAGGAACAGGTGTCAAATGTCACGGAAAATCTTGATAGTTCCCTTAAATCCCAACCGAAATACGTCGTGACATTTGTCTATATTGATGAAACAAGTGATATGGCATAATGTCATCCACGCGGTATTTGGTCGATTTTAGATGAAGCAACAACCTTTAGAATTATACTTGGGACTGGTCACCTGGCTAGGTGTGGCGCTGTTGACGTTTTCAGCCTGGAATGGTGAAGATATTAGTTCTCTCGATTTAAACAATACGAACATTAGTATTGTGGCCAGCTTGTTCATTTTATATCTCATCGGCTCTCTTGCTTGTGATGTGAACTTCGAACACCCGAAAAGGTCTAGAGTTCGTAACATTGGTACTATCGTCTCAACTTTAGCTTTTCTTGCATTAGTTGTCTTTTTCCAATATCCAGTAGTGGGCATTTTGGCAATTATTATTGTTGTGCAAATTGTCGAGTTTTATGGGCAGAAACTTGCCTGGGCAGCGGCGATTCTATTTCCTGTTTCGGGTGCGTTGATCGATGGTGTGATAAAAGAAATTCCATATGCTTATCAGGGGATATTGTTATATGCACTATTTAATTTTTTCGCATTGTTAACAAAAAGTCGCTTTATCAGCGAGCAACACGCCAAAAACCGATCATTACAATTAGTCAGAGAATTAAAGGCGACTCAAATTCTTCTAAGCAGCGCAATCAAACGAGATGAGCGATTAAGAATTTCGCAAGATTTACACGATGTTATCGGTCATCACTTAACCGCATTGAGTTTACAGTTAGAAGTTGCTTCACACGTTAAGGAAACTGAAATACAGCAGCATATTCAGCGGGCCAAAGCCATCACTGGTTTGTTACTGTCGGATATTAGAGAGACGGTTTCCGAAATCAGGCCCGATAAAAATCTGGACCTGGAAGAAGCCTTAAAAACCTTAACTCAGGATATCACTAACCTGGACGTTGAGCTCAACTATCAATTACCAACATCGATTTCCGAGCCACGATTAGCGGAAGTCATTTTTCGCTGTGTACAAGAAGCGATAACCAATACCTTAAAACACGCCAATGCTTCCAGGTGCACCGTTGATTTGTCTTTAGCCGGCCAAGAGATAATTTTGACTATCGCTGATAATGGTCTATCGGAGGCCCCGATTAAGAAAGGCAATGGCTTAACAGGAATGAGTGAAAGAGTAAACAATCTTGATGGTCAGCTTAATATCGAGAATATGGCCGAGGAGTTTTTGTTAACCGTTAGACTCCCGTATCGATATTCGATTTAGTCAGTCGGTGAAAAATGAACTTGGGAAAAAGGTAGCTTAATGTCGATAAAATTATTATTAGTCGATGATCAAAACTTGGTCAGGATGGGGATCTGTAGTTTGTTGCAGTTGACCGACCATATCGATGTGGTTGAACAGTTAGACGACGGAACCGGCGTGCTAAGCGCAATTAATGAACATCAACCCGACATCATGCTACTCGATATTCGAATGCCGAGAATGGATGGTCTGGCTGTTCTGGAAACACTCAACGCCCACAAAATAAATTTGCCAACATTAATTTTAACAACTTTTGATGAACATGAGTTGGTATTAAATTGTCTTGAGCTAGGAGCAAAAGGATACTTGCGCAAAGATGTCACCCTTGAAAACCTGGTTAATGCGATCGATGCAGTCGCTGCTGGGAAAATGTGGGTGCAACCGGCAATTACCAATCAAGTGCTAGAACACAAAGATGTCATTAAATCCGATAAAAATGATGTCATAGAGCCATTGTCTGAAAATGAAATTCAAGTGTTACGATTGATCGCTGCAGGTTACTCAAACAATGAAATCGCCAGTGCCATTCATCGCTCTGTTGGTACAGTGAGAAACCTGGTGTCATTTATTTTAGCCAAACTGCAGGTTCGTGATCGAACTCGGGCTGTGTTAAAGGCAATAGAAAATGGTTTGATTTAAGTTTGATAATTTAAACGATTGAAGAAAAGGACTGCGAACCTGCCCTGTTCATAGAACAAGACAGGCGTTCATTTTCGTGGTGATACCGGGTAATTAATCGCCAGGCCGTAATATGTTCTGCGCAATTTGTTTTGCAGGTCCGTCATCAACAATCGAAAAGTGACTGGCTTTGATATCAAAAATATGAATTGGTTCTGATGAATACTGCCCCCAACCATAATCTTCCAGTTGGCCCAAAGATTCCTCACTAGCACGATACAAAGAAAACTCGGTTTTGTGCGGTAATTTTTGAGTTTTATAGTGACGACACGCCCGCTCACTGGCCATCGCCACTGAAAAAAGTATGTTGAATTGATTTTGCGGAATATCTAAACCATTACGCGTCATTATTTCATAGAGGTACTGACCATGTTGTTCTTCGGGGAGTTGTCGTAGATGTTCAATATCAACATTGAAGTTCAGTCCATAGACACTCTCAATACTGTTGCACACTCTCAGAATTTCTGACGCCTGGTCATTAGTTTGCTGGCCAGGTTCAAGCGTATCCAATAAAATTAAATCAGCTACTTTGTCACCGCCATGTTGAAGCAACCTGGCCATTTCAAAAGCGACGATGCCGCCGTTTGAATAACCTAACAATGTGTAAGGGCCTTCAGCCTGAACTTCCTTTAATGCTTCAATATTCGCTTTGGCGATTTCTTCGACGTTATCAACCGGCTGCGTCTCTCCGTCAAAACCGATCGCCTGTAAACCATAAAATGGCTGCTGCTCACCTAACCCGTGGCTTAACGGTCTTAAGGGGAGCGTGTAACCTTCAACCCCAGGTACGGCAAAAATTGGTCGTCGATCTCCTTCAGTTTGAATTGGGACCAAAATATCAAAGGAGTCTGATTTTTCACTGAGTATTTCCTTAGCAAGAGTAGCGATGGTCGAAGCAGTGAAAAGAATATCCAGCGGTAACAATCGACCAAACTGAGCTTTGATCATTGAGATAAGTTTCATCGCGGAATTTGAATCGCCGCCTAGCTCGAGAAAATCATCATTAATCCCGATCATGTCAGGATCTTGATCGAGTATTTCGCTCCAAATAGCCACAAGCTGTTTTTCGGTATGATTGCGTGGAGCAAGATACTTTTGTTTAGCGGCCGACACAGTCGGCTGATCATTGCTGACCGGTTGCTTTTGTGACAATAAGAATTCAGGTTGAGGCGTGGTTGCAGCTCCCACCGAATACTTTTCCTTTGCAAAAGGATATCCAGGCAAGGAAACAGGTGTTACCTTCTGTTCTCTCCAAATAACCGCCCAAGGTATAGTCGCGCCGCAGGTCCACAGTAAGGCGATTTGTTGCCACTGTTGAGCAATCATGCTCAACTCAATTTGTTGTGCACTCATATCCTTGGTAATCAAATTGACCAGGGGATTATTACGAATTTGCTCAAGGCTTCCATAATAAATATCTCTTTCTTTTAAACCACTATTCTCACCAGATTTAGAAAGCAAACCAGATCCTTTGACAAAGTTTAACTTTTCAAGCAGATCATCAACTGATGTTGCAATCACCGCCAATCTTTCCGTCATCGCCTCCCGACCGGTCTGTAAACTGTAAATTAAATCTTCAAATACAACCCCCGACTCCGCCGAGAGAAAATCAATATACCGGTCAACATAATCAGCCAGTCGAGCCCGGTCCTTCGCCGAAAGAATAAATAACTGCGCCTGATTGACCGCAGCAGTTTCCGGTTGAAGATGATTGTTTTGTTTCGAAGTGACATACTCCTCCAACACAATATGAACATTCGCCCCACTATCGGCAAAGGAATTAACCCCCGCACGAATGAGTCTGTCCTGCTCTCCACGAATGCCCTCAAACTCGATTTCCCGGTCCGCAATATAAAGCGGGTGGGATTTCTGCTTGATATCAATAAAGTCACTCACCTGACGTTTCGTTATCGTCGCCGGGAATCTCCGGTGCTTCAGCGACAACGCCACTTTTATCACACTGGCAATACCACTCGCCGGCTCAAGATGACCGATATTGCCTTTTACACTGCCTAATGCGCAGTGTTTATGGCCTGGCTTCTGCCCCTTAAACACATTCTTAATCCCTTCAAACTCAAACGAGTCGCCCCATTTGGTTGAGTAACCATCCACTTCGATATAATCGATTGTTTCCGGATTAATACCTGCCTTGTCATAACAGTCCCCTATCACCCTAGTTATCGCTTCATGTTTGATTTCCGACAGGTCATTAGCACCGCCCCGGTTATTCTGATGACAGGCTTTTATCACCCCGTAAATGGGATTGTTATCTCGCTCAGCATCGGCCAGGCGTTTTAATATCACCACACCAACCCCCTCTCCCCGGGTAAAGCCGTTGGCATTATCATCAAACACACCACAGGTCCCATCCGGCGATAACATCCCGTATTGCGAGCCGGTGATATAGTCATTCACAAACAGGTTCAGACAGACTCCGCCCGCCACTGCCACTTCACTTTCCTGGTTCAGCAGTGAATAGTAAGCCCGGTTAATCGCCACTGCCGAAGAAGCGCAATTGGTATTAATCGATTCACTCGGTCCACAGAAATCAAAAAGGTAAGATAGCCGGTTGGCCAGGTAATAGGTCGGACTCGATGAGTTAAACAGCGGCGCATTCGCTATCTGGCCTGCATGGTCTCTTAAGTACTGCTCATACTCGGCATATTCATAACCGATAAACACCCCGGTATTGGAGCCGCGCAGACGCCCCGCATCTATCCCGGCATCTTCTAACCCCAGGTAGACCTGTTGCAGTAACAAACGCTCCTGGGGGTCGAGCACTTTGGCTTCATCGGCTGACAGGTTAAAAAACGATGGGTCGAAACAATCCACATCTTCAATCAGCGCCCCCCATTTGGTCACCGTTTTTCCCGGTGTTGGCGCTTGGGCGTAATGTTCTTCCCAGTCCCAGCGCGACTTGGGGATTTCTCGAATACTGTTTTTCTCTGTTACCAGGTTATTCCAGAATGTCCTGGCATCGGGGGCATCGGGAAAGTGACAGCTCAGGCCTACTATGGCGATGTCAAAAAGTTTTTGTGATGATTGTCTTTGATCGTTCAGTACATCAGCTTGAGAAACTTGTGTTTCCTCAACCAGGTTTGCATTAACCTCAAATTCCTCAGACAGTTGATAGTGAGATATCAATTCATCAAGATGTTCTGTGATAAGAAAACTAACGATTTCATCAAGTGAATCAAATGCCCTATACGTCAGATCGATTGAGTATGTTTTTTTGATGTAACCAAGTAGTTTTTTGAATGTCGGACGCGAATTCTGTACATCAAATTGGTTTTCGGCAAATACAGGCCTGTGCGTTTTTCCTTTGCGGTGTTCTGAACGATAAGATTGTTGACGAGTTAACTGACGATTCTGAGAACTGCCATTTTTTATTTTTAATTGTTTGGTATTCTGAGAGATGCTTACAGCTTCTTGAGCGCTGGAAGTTTCCTCCACGAAAACAGTATCAGCAATGTCATCAAGATTTCTTTGGATAGTGCTTGCAAGTTCATTAACCGTGTTAACTTCAGTAAATTGGGCGGGCGTAATTGAAAGATCAAATTTCTTAGATAAATTTGTCATCAGTTCCATTGTAATGATGGAATCCATTCCAAAACTTTCAAACTCTGCGTCAACATCTAATTTACCAAGCGGCATTTTCAGTGTTGACTCCACTATCTTTTTGACTTCTCCTAAAACTTCAAACTCGGCGACTGCTTGCATTTCAATTCCCTCCACATTGGAAATTTAATCAGTATGTTTTAGCAACTCACTTTTTATTTACATTAACCATACTTCTCTACAACCTTGATGAGAACTCATTATCAGTACAAGCAGCAACCAACTTGCAAAAAGCATCTCAAGAATGAGATTTGTTTTTTTAAATATTATAAGAGAAGTCAAAAAAATATCGTTCAAAAACTGCGGAAACCATGATTAATACAAAGAGGCTTTGTAAGTTGTCCTTCGTTTTTAATTATTAACTTCCTTTAAATTAGTTTTGCTTACACTGGTTATTTAATTTAGATACGCCGACATCATATCAATTTATAATTATTAGTTTTATGACATGAAAGATTTCAAACCATCCTGTAAATATTGTTCTACTGTTTTTGTTATTATAAGATTTTATTAGTGCACTACACATGCGCTAATTGATGAGGCAAAGATAGACCGAATTGTTCTCTTTAACAATAATTAGTTTGAGATATTTATTAATTTTTTCCAATAGATATAATTTTTTATTAAAAACCAAAGTCACACTAATCTAAAATTACAAATCACTAATACTTTCTAACTCAGCTTAAACTAATGCCCAGCCGCTTATCAGGCCGCTACTTAGTTCAATTAAATTAACGCATCAACATCTTGGAATTTCAGTCGCTCTTGCCAATATCTTTTTGGACTAACGAGCATTTACTCTTCTAAAAAACCTAAAAACTCAGATAAAAACAAGTACAAGAATAATTTTTGTCAAGATGTAAGTGAGAAAAAAATGAATTACAAAAAATGTTTGGCTCTAATCATTAGTATTCACTAATTAACTTTGAAAAATCTGAACAACTATTTTTCGAGTTTTCCTGAATTAAAAATATTTCGGATAAAATCGGCGTGGCATTAATTAAACACCAAGTCGGCGGGGAGTTTTGATAACAATTACTTAATGCGGCAATTGCAATATTTATACTGTAATTGATTAAGTTCGCGAAAAGAAGGAAACTTTAACGTCAGGTGTTTTGACGCCAGATGTTTTGACATCAAATATATTAACATCGAAAACTTTACCATCCGATAGCTAAAAATTAAATTTCAAGCTATCGGATGGGAGCAAACTGGAATAATCAATCTGAGATTGATTTAAAGCACAGAACTAACCCACATAATCTCGCGGTCTAACAGTACCTTCAGGAACCTCTTTCTCAAATTGTTGATTAAACAGTTCGCGCCCCAATTTTTCCTCTAACTCTATAAGTCGGGTTTTCAATTGTTCGACTTGCGCCTGTTGATTAGATTTGAGTGCACGTACCCAAATTTTACAATAATAAGGTAACGATGCAGGATAGTTTCCATTTTGAAAATGAATATCACATTGAATACCTTCTAACATATCGGCAAATTTTTCTGCCTCATCAGCTTCCCTTAGCTGATCTAAAAGAAGCTGGGAATGTTGGGCCTTACCTCTTGATACTCTCGTAAATAGAATGTCCAACATTTGCTGAAATTTAAAGCCAGGTGGTGAATTTTCATATGGAATATCATTTATTATCTGATCTTCGTAAGCTAAAGCCTGTTCACTATCGCCGAGCTCATAAGAATACTTTGCCAACGACTTTAAGGATTGAATAACACCTTGCCACGCTTCGTGTTGTTGGTATATGGAAAGTGTTTTTGTGCCGACGATGAGGCAATCATTCCAGTTGCTCTGGCTCTGGTAAAAATGCTGCAGAAAAGTGGAGACTTGTTGAAGCAAAAGGAGTTCCGATTTCTTCACTGGTTCTCTTAATTTATCAAACCAGGTTTGCCATGCTTGGGCTCCCTCTTTTAGCCGTAGACTATTTTTCGCTTCAGACTCACCCATAACACTTGAAGCTAATGTCAACCACGCTATTTTTTTATTTATTGCACCTTCGCTGTCGGTTTTATCTGAAGGAGACTCTTGCAAATTGAGTTCATCAGTAAAATAAGTTTTTGGTGTACTCTCCAACAACTTAAGTGACCACGCCCTGCTTTCCCCATCAAGCTTAACTTGTTGTAGCAATTGTTCGAAGGCATTTTTAACCCCGAAAAAACCACGATAATCATCATTAATCCAAAGATTTTCAAAATGCTTTACCCAGAACCGACGGTTGATCAATAAATTATTAGAAATATTTGGATTAGGTTGTTTAACGACATGTTGTGCCAGTAATCGAATTCCCTCACAAATAATCTGGCTAAAACGAAACTGTAATTCTTCCTGGTTAATATTATTCAAGCCACAGTTTTCTCGTTGTTGGGCTAAAAAATTCAGACACCTTGAGTCTACCATTCGGCCATGGGGTAAACGACTCAGAAAGCCCGCACTTTCCCATAGTTCTATTCCCTCAGCAAGTTTGACATTTTTTGGGTCTATGTCCTCTGCTGTGTTTTTCTCCGCCAATAACGAAAACAAGTTTTTTGCTGGTTCAAACGGCGTTTTTTGATCGGTAACCGTCATTATCAGTTCAAGCAACAATCCACGGGTTTCGCTACACAAAACGAGTAGCTGTTGCCAAAATGGTGCTAACTCACGCCATTGCCATTGATAAAACAATGCCATTTTTGATCGCTTTACCAGTGAATTATCCTGTTCATCGTTAATGTGTTTCTCAACCTGACTGGTTAATTCACCTACATTAGAAGATTGCAGTAACGGCATCACTTTTCTAGTTAACCAGGGATTCCCTTTTAGTGACAACAAGAGTTTTTCCCAATCTTGGTCGCTGCAAATTGCTGTGAGATTTTCGGCCGTCAATTCCGAACTCGAAAGTGACAGCTGACGTAAATTCTCAACTGCTATCATTTTTTGCTCGACCATTGGCAGCGGTGATAACTCAATTTTAACTGTGGCTAAGTTTTCATCTATTACTGGCGTTAATCCGGCATAAGACTCGCCAATAATAACGATCTTATGTCCGTCAGACAGCAATTGATGTAGAAAACAGTTCAAGCTTTGTTGCTCTGCCTCACTAGTAGAATCTTTAGCAATATTTTCCTTACTTGATTTATCGACATTATCAAAAATAAAACAACAGTGATAATCCCCGAGTTTTTGTTTGACTTTCTCAAATGAGAGTTCTGGTGATTGAGTTTTATTAGCGATTACAGGCGCGATCATTTCGAGCATATCACTGGGCGAGTAATGATTGGCACCACAATCAAAATAGAAACCAAAGTCAATTTGCTGTGTTTGTGCGAGATACAGACTGACAATATGAGCCAATTGAGTTTTTCCCGAACCTTTTTCGCCGACAACTAAAGCCGCCTGCTTAACATTAGACATTTGGGGATTGGTAAATTGAGAAGTCGATTGAGAAATCAACTGCAGTGCCTGACCATCTCCAACTTGCTTTAGCATCGGCGGCTGCATTTCTGTATGAAAACCGAATAGTTTTTCACGAAAGTATTCAGTTTGCTGAGGTGTATCTTGTTCAGCGAAGGTTTGAGGCGATTCAAAAAAAGTCACTGATTGTCTTCCATAATGAACCAATAGCGACCAAGGATGGAAAGGGATCGGTTGAACCGTTGTTAATTCTGTTTCTATCTGAGACTGCAGTGCTTTGCGTGCCTCAACTACCGCTTGCGCAAGCGTTAAACCTTTAGTTATTTGCAAATAAATCGCTTCAAAACATTGTACTCCAATCCACGGGTTAGCGACCTGCCCTAATCCGATGACATTACCTAATCCCTGCTGATGAGCCTCTTTAGCAATAATCGCAAGTCCAGCTGACGCAGAAATTGTTTGTTCATTTTCCAGATAGCAACGTGCGTCAACGCTCAATGCAGCGACCTGATTCTCGACTAAGGAATCGGCTAGTTCACTTATTGAAATGCGGCTGCTCGGCGTGTTATTGAACAGGAAATGTGCTTCTTCATTTTCGAAGATAACTGGACCATCGTAATGAAAAATATGGACGGGCTTACTTTTATCCTGCAGTCTTTCTATTAACTTTTCTTTGTCCGCTACATGGCATAATTCGTAGTCAATGACACCACCGGACGCAATTGCATTTAAGCTTAAATTGATCACACAGCTATTATCATAGGGTAATTTGAGCGCTGTTGGTCTTGAAATAAAATATAAAACTCTTAGCGGCTGGTGCTCTTCTCGTTGTCGTTGACTTTCTTGTTGATGGCCAACATCAAAAACAGGTGATGATTCACCTTTAACCTGCGTGGTATCTCCTTGCAAAAGTTGTGAAACATGATCCTGGACTGGTGGAGTTGTTTTTAACTCATAGCGAAGCTCTGCCAACTCCTTTTGCAAGTCAGCACTCGACGAATCATTTAAGGAATCTGGAGAACCATTTGTTTGAATAAATCGGCGTTGAAAACCTTTTACCACCGCCGATAGAACGTACCTGGATTCATGTAATATCGCAGCTTCCCAAAGCTCTTTAAAAAAATCGATTCTGGCAGACTCTACTTGCACTTCCAAGTTCTCATAGCCTTGTTCTTCAATCGTTTCCTTAATCTTAATTAACTGATAATCTTCACCCAATAATTCGTCGCCAATATACTGACCAAACTTGATCACCTTTTCGACAACGCCACGATCACCAATACTCTCTTGTAAACTCTCAGGGTTGTTTTGAAGTGGATAATCACTAAAATACCATGCAAGCGTTTGATAAAAATTTTCGTAAACAGGTGACGTATAAGACTCTGTAATAAAGCCTTCAGTGGAATTATTACTCTCTAATAAAATCTGAATAGCGTCTTCAGCTTTTTCTGAGTTCTCGTTAGCTGGTACATCGATTATTCTTAACAACATAATTTACACTCTCAATCACTTTAGCTTACTTTGTCAGGTCAAAGCCGACTAGATAACACATCAACTTTGTTTCCTGGTTTCATATTGCAATACTATATTAAAGTTTTTTATTAACATGACTACACAGTCGAGTATGTTTCACTATTGGTAATAATACTGCCATGTGCAATCGGATAAGTTACTTCTTTGATCGCTGATAAAGGAATAATCTCTCGCATTGAAATCTGATACGAGCTGCTTTTTTTTTCATCTTTTATCGCCAGCGAAACTTTGTGGGTGTCATTGGGATGAACCTGCCAAAACTGCCATTTATCTGGTTGATCCTGACGAGCAGGATCAAAGCTAATAGTAATTTTCCCTTGTTGAGAAAAAGAATAACTAAAATGATCCAGAGGTATCGACAGCCCCATTCCACAGGCTTTAATATAAGCTTCTTTTAAAGTCCATAAGTCAAAAAAGCGATTCTTTCTTTTCTCCGGTGGCAACGCGAATAAATGCTCTGTTTCCTTAGGCGAGAAAAATCGGTTGGCGATCTCTAACATTTTTCCAAGTCGAGGTAAGTACTCCACGTCCACGCCGACTTCTTGATTAGAAGTAACAGCTATGGTAACTAACTTATCGGTATGAGAAATATTAAATCGCACTGGTTTAACGATTTCAGAGTTACTAATAAAAGGTTTACCAAAATCGTTTTTATCAAAGGTCCATGCGTCTGGTGCTATACTGGCATCATACAAAGAAAGGACACATCTAACCATCGCGCGAGTAATTAAATATTGATGCCGATCTTTTTCAAAATAAAACTTTTTTTGCTGTACAAGCTCCTCTTCACTTAAAAGCTCAAAGTATCGTGATAGCAAACTCGGCTCAACAATTTCTTCATCATAAACATGCCATAAATGTACTTCTTGATCGCCGATAATCATATAATAAAATTCCTTTTCTAAAAGTACCGTTGAACCGCTTTTTTGGCGGCCAGGTAAAATCGTTTAATGTTCATAAATGCAAAGTAGATTTTTGATTGAAATACTATCTTCTGAAGGATAACCGAAAGCATTGTTGACATACTTTATTCCTTCTAGTGTGACCCGCCGATTAACATGGCTGTGTCCGTAAACGTGAATGTCGGGTTTCAACTTTCTTATTTGTTTCTCTAACAAAACGCTACCTAAGGCCGGATAAACATACCGGTAAGCTTGCGGAATATAAATAGGCATTAAATCAATACGGGGTAGAAAATGAGAAAAGCTAATCACTGTTTGATTAGTAATCTGTAAATAGGCTTCATTTTTTGCGACAAAATATTCGGTGACATCTGCCGGTCGTAAATTATCAGGCCAAACGCAGGCGCGAAAATCCATCCAGATTTTCTCTAATTGTTCAGTCAATGGCGCAAAAGAAAAGTCGTACCATCCTAGTAAAGGCACAATTGATAAGGTTTCATTGTGATAGGGTTGCGTCCCCACATCATTATCTGCGGCGACTTGAGTAATCAATTCAAACTTTTCAAGAGAATGACTAGTTGTATCTCTTGAAACCCAAAGTTCATGGTTTCCCGGGACAAACAAAACCTTAAGAAACTTCTTTGTTAGTGCTCGAAAACACTGATCCAACAATTTAAGATCGTCGGTAATATCGCCGGCTACAATTAAAATGTCGTCGACATAATCTTCATTCGAGATATCCACCAACCACTGTTTATTTTCCGAATAATCGACATGAATGTCAGATACCACAAAAACTCTCATTCATCCTACTCTTTATTGACAATCCATTTAAATTCTTCTTATTTCCCATTGATGCAAAAATACTTGTCATCGCCCGTTAATTCGTTTTTCTTCAAGTATTCATTTCTTTCAATATAGAACCAGCATTTTGACGTGACGGCAAAAATCTCACAATGCGTTAATTATGTTACTAATCGCTTTCAAAACGCGACTTAACAGGCTACAAATATTTTATATCAGGCGCTTTATTTTCCTAATTATTCGGCTGTAATGCAAGCTCTTAAAGAGATTAGTGATTTTTTACAGAATTTAGTGAGAATGGATGTACTCCCTCTCCTTCAGGGAGATAGAAAACTCTTTTTCTACGTAATCTCAAACAATAAAAACTTTCTACCTCTCCCTGGCCCTCTCCTTCAAAGGAGAGGGGAAAAGATGGCCGCTTCAGAGAAAAAAATCAGTTTTTCATCACTGAATCTGTTTCTACTTTAACAATAGTCCCCTGCGCAGCCGCGACTAATGAATGTTCTCCGTTTTTAATGGCGTACACCTTACATTCACAGACAGCCTGCCGAAGAGCAAATGATAACACTGTTGATTTGGCGACGAGCTTTTCACCGACAGACGGCATCAGGTAGTTAATTTTGTACTCTGAAGTCACGCAATGGCCCAAGACTGTGGCAGCGGCGAATGTTAAACAGTTGTCTGCCAAATAACTGACTACACCGCCGTGAACAAATCCGTAGCTTTGTTTTAATTCTTCGCGGATTGGCAGCGAGAGTTCCGCTGTTCCTTCAGATAAGCCGGTAAGTTCAGTTCCCAACAGACAACTAAATGGTTGCGAGTTTAAGACTTCTCTACCCTTTTCTAAAAAATGACTCACTTCTTACTTTCCTCTAGTTAGTAACCTGAATTCGAGATCACGACTTCACAAGATTTCAATTGTCGCATCACAGTTCGATTGTTTTCCATCGACCACTATTCCAAAGCGCCGTGATAGCCAGCGCCGCGAGCAGGCTATATGTGGTTTGGGCTAACCACACCGGCAGAAAACCATATTCCAGGTAAGGACCGATTATCCACACGGCGGGTAAAAATATTAACCATTGTAAACCGAATGACACAATCATGACTCGACTACCATCACCAATGGTCACCAGGGTAATTGAAAAAATGTAAACTAAACTTGCAATTCCCGTTGTAAGTGCTGTTAGCTGCATTGGAATAAGCGCTAACGAAATGGTCTCTTGTTCTGATAAAAATAATGACAGGAAACTTTCTGGAAAGATAACGATAGGCACACCAAGCAAAGTAATGACCAGGACACCAATTTTTCCGGCGTCCCAACCACACTGACTGGCCCTTTCCAGATCGCCCTTACCAATTGCATCGGAAACCAAAGTTGCTGATGTTTGTCCCAAAGCTTCAGCAAATAAAAACATGACGATAGTAACCCTTATCAATACGGTTGTCACTGATAACTCTTGCGTACCTAATTGCCCAATCATCCAGAACAAAACAATAAAGCCAGCAGAGAAGGAAATGTCGTGTAAGCTTGCTGGAAATCCCATCTTTAATAAGCGTTTGTATAAGTTGAAGCTGGGCATCGCTGTGAGAAAGCCTTCTTTTTGATAATGAATAAAAGTCACAATGAAATAGATAATAGTGCCGGTAAACATCGATGCAGCAGAAGCTATCCCTGCTCCCATAGTTCCCAGTGCCGGCGCACCAAAATTTCCGAAAATTAAAACATAGTTTAAGAATATATTCAGGCCGTTAATCAGCAGAATAATGATCATACAAACTTTTACTCGCGCAATACCGGTCCAATAACCTTCGAATACGGCACACATTCCAAAAGCAATAGTTCCTGTCAGCAATGCCCTAAGATAAGGAATACCTTCTTTAGTAACTGCCGGGTCTGAGGAAATCATTGAAAAATAATAAGGTGTTAACCAGTAACATAAAATGGAGAGTGGGATACCAATGGTTAAAATCAGGAATATGCCGCCGTTTAATGGGAGACATTTCGCTTCATCAGATCCTTCTCCTTCCCTGCGCGCGACAATACCTTGTACAGCTGGTGCCAGCCCCATAACAAAAGCAATAAAAAGTTCAAAACTAAAGCCGGAAAGTCCGGTTGCAGCGACCGCGTTGTCGCCTAATGTTCCCACCATGGCGATGTCAATTAATCCCATCATGTAGTCAGAAAACAGGCCAATGGTTATGGGGATTGCCATATTGAGAATTGTTTTTGTTCGTTTTCGGGTAATCATAATTATTTGCTACTTTTTAGTGAATAAATGAGAAATGACCACTAAAATGAAAAACACTTGAGCTGTTGCCACGCACTTATGTTAAGCACTTATACAAAATACTGGTCGCAACAGCATAAAGAAATTTTTATTTTGGTTATTTATTTTGCTTATTTTTAATCATTTCCATTTTCGGCGGAAAGTACTATTTTTTCGGCAATTTCGTGGACGTGGTCTTTGTCTAACATAGAAAAATGATCCGCATTAACGTCGACGACTCGAATCGAATTCGATAGTAACTGGTTCCAACCATAATCATCTGAGTCAACGCTTTTTCCAGTCTCACTTTCAATCGCACGAAACAAAGACACGTCGATCTCTTTCGATATTTCCGCAGCCTGATAAGTGCGGTACGCAAGATCATTTGCCTTAAAAACACCGTAAAAAATATTAAACTGATCGACGGTCAAATCCAGGCCGTAACTTTTTAAGACATCTACCACATACTCTTGCCGTGTCTCCTCTGGAAGTAAACGCAGTTGCTCGATATCGACGGCCGAATTAACGCCATATAAACTTGCCACTGTCGTACAAACTTCGAAAAGCATCACAACTTCGTCCGCCGCCATCAGATGTTTGTTTTCTAACGGAGCGACTGCATCGAGTATAGTTAGGGAAGCAACTGTTTCACCTTGCTCTAACAATATCCGCGCCATTTCAAAAGCAACAGCACCGCCGTAGGAATAACCGATCAAATGATAAGGACCTGAAGACTGAACCGTTTTCATTGCCTCAATATTAGCTTTAACAATTTTTTCAACACTATCGAGGGGCTTTTTCTGGCCGTCGAGACCAACGGATTGCAGTCCGTAAAAAGGCTGCTCTTCTCCTAAATTCTGGCTAAGCGGATGAAACGGTAGTACTCCCCCGTCAGCGCCTGGAACCGCAAAAACGGCAGGTCTTTCACCCTGCGTTTGGATAGGCACCAAAACATCGAAAGCCGAAGTATTTTTGTTTAGGATCAAGTTAGCGAGCCCCGCAATGTTGGGGGCCGAAAAAAGAACCGCCAAGGGAAATGACAACTCAAAATGCGAATTAGTTTTCGCCATTAACTGCACCGCAAGTAGTGAGTTTCCACCCAGCTCGAAAAAGCTATCGTTCACGCCAATTTTTTCGATATCGAGATTGAGTACCCCTGACCAGATATTAGCGAGTTGCTTCTCAACTTCGTTACGAGGTGCAACATGTGCCTGCTTGGAAGCTAAGTTAACATCTAACTGATTTAGCGCGCGGCGATTAACTTTACCATTAGTCGTTAACGGAATTGCCTCAAGGCTGACAAATGCCGTGGGCACCATATAGTCGGGCAAGACTTGTTGCAGATGTGTTCGAAGATCGTCAGCCGCAAGTTCAACAAGTTCATCCGTGCTAGTTTCTTTTGCCACATAAAAAGCAATCAACTGTTTATTAACTTCTTTGCCGCGAGCAATCACCACACTCTCTTTGATCGCTGGATTTTGGTTAAGTCTGGATTCTATTTCGCCGGTTTCAATGCGAAATCCTCGAATTTTAACCTGGGTATCTATTCTCCCCAAATATTCGATGGTGCCATCATCAAGCCATCTCGCCAGATCGCCACTTTTGTACATTCGTTCGCTGGTCTCAAACGGTTCTGAATTAACTGGGTTTGAATTAGCTAAGTCCGAATTAACTGGAAATGATTCTGAGTTAACCGAATTAGCATAAAATGGATTAGGCACAAACTTCTCACACGTGAGTTCCGGTCGGTTAAGATAGCCTCTCGCCAGACAATCTCCCGCAATGTGTAGTTCTCCCGGCATACCATGGGGTTGCGGCTGGTTATGACGGTCGAGAATATAAATTTGAGTATTCGCTATTGGGGAACCGATCGGCACTGTAGATGATTCTAACTGCGAGCAGTCATAAGCAGTAACATCGATTGCAGCTTCAGTTGGGCCGTATAAATTATGCAGTTCTGCTTGTGGAAATTTCGTTTTGTAATTTTTTACCTGTTGACTGTCTAGCGCTTCACCACTACAAAATATCTGCCTGACACCAGCACAAATATTTTTAACATTATTTAGATAAATATTGAACATCGATGGCACAAAATGAAGCGTGGTTACTTTCGTATCATTGATCAATTCTGATAAATAATTAACATCTTTATGACCTTGAGGATTTGCAAATACAATTGACGCGCCCGACATCACAGGCCATAAAAATTCCCACACTGACACATCAAAACTAAACGGTGTTTTCTGCAATACCACATCATTATTATCCAGATGATATTGTTGCTGCATCCAGTCAATTCGATTCATCAATGCACGATGTTCTACCATCACACCTTTCGGCTGACCGGTTGAGCCGGAAGTATAAATCACGTAAGCCAAATGCGATGGTGTACTCTGTTGTTGAAGAGTCTGGTTTTTATCAATCTGACTTGCCGCATAATCGTTAATCTCGGACCATTGTTCATCCAGGTTAACCCATTGTATATTCGCTGCAGACTCATTTGATTTATCGAAAAACTTCGATTCTGTGAGAATAATTTTAGCCTGGCTATCCTGTAGCATGTAAGCCAGTCTTTCATCTGGATAATCTGGGTCAAGGGGCAAGTAAGCAGCACCAGCTTGCAAAATCCCCAAAATGCCGATAATCATCTTCGGCGATCTTTCCAAACATAAACCAACCAGCGTATCGGGTGTAACCCCTTTTGCCTGTAAGTAAAAAGCTAGCGCCTGGCTTTTGTCGTACAACTGCTGATAAGTTAATTTTTCCTGGTTAAAAATCACCGCAACTTGATCGGGTTGTTGTTTCACTTTAGCTTCAAACAGCTGATGGATACATTGCGATTTTGGGTAGTCCGCACGAGTTTGATTATAGTCGAATAAGAGCGTTTGCTTTTCAGCAGAGCTCATGTAATTCAAACTTCTAATAGGCTCGTCGGGCGTGTCGGTAATCGATTGACAAAGCGCGCTTAAATGTTCGATCATTCGCTCAATAGTTTGAGGTTTATACAGTTCAGTACTGTATTCTATTTCACCGACTAACCCTTGGGGTGTTTCAGTAAACTCAACAATTTGATCGAGATCGCTGGTATCGCTGTCGAGTGGATAAAGTTGAACCCGATCGCCCAGTTCCGTCGGTTCAGCCTGCAAGATAAGCATTACTTGAAATAGCGGGTTGATCGCCATATTCCGTTGTGGTTGCACCAGGTCTACAATCTTTTCAAATGGCGTGTCCTGGTGTTCGTATGCTTCCAGACAAGTGTTTTTTACTTTCGCTAAAACAGCGTTGAATGTTTCCTCCCCCTGCACCTGACTTCTTAAGGCTAATGAATTAATAAACATGCCAATCAGGCTTTCTGTTTCACCATATTGACGATTGGCAATAACGCCCCCGACACAAATATCTTCCTGGCCGGTATAGCGATAAAGTAGCACTTTAAACATAGCCAACAAAGTCATATAAAGCGTGCAGTCTTGCTTTTCAGCCAACGATTTTAATCGCTCCGTTAAATCTCGACTAATCTTGAATGTTTTCACTGCACCGGCAGCCGTTTGCACGCTGGGCCTTGGATAGTCAGTCGCCAATTCCAAACACTCGGGAACACCTGACAATTTGTCTTGCCAATAAGCTAACTGTTGTTTCAGCACGCCGCCTTTTTCCAGCCAGTCTCTTTGCCATACGCTATAGTCTACGTACTGAATTGGTAAAGGTGGCAATTCTACCGATTGACCTCGTGCTAAGCCTTCCATAATCAGAAAGAGCTCGGTCATTAATACACCCATTGACCAGCCGTCACTAATAATATGATGCATGTTAAGCATCAAAATATGTTTTTGTTGGGCTAGTTTAATCACCTTGCCACGAATCAGCGGTCCGGTGGTCAGGTCAAAAGCCGTCGCCGTTTCAATTCGGCAAAGTTGCCTGGCTTTCTCGTCTTTTGCAGTTTGGTCTTGATAGTGGCTGAGATCGATAACATCTAAATTAAAATCAATACTATCCAGAATCAACTGCTGAGCTTGACCTTCATGACTGGGAAAAACGGTGCGTAAATTATCGTGCCGGGCAATAATCATATCCAAAGTCTGTTGCAGGTGGTCGATATTAAAATCGCCGTTGATGGTTGCCGCTACTGGTGAGTTGTAGCTCGCACTATCTGGGTCGAGTTGATTGATAAACCAGAGCCTTTCCTGAGCAAAGCTGAGAGGAAATTGCTCATAATCATCGCGATTAATTGGAACTATCGGTGGGATTTTATTGTTCGGCGACACTTGCCGTAAAAAAGCGATGATATCACTTTTATTATCGATTAATTGTTGGCGAATATCATCAGTAATCGCACCTTTTGGTGCTTTAAATTTTAATTGTCCATCTTCTTGCCAAAGTTTAATTTTCTTGGCGCCTAATTGATTGATCAGTGTGTAAACGGTCATAACGAGCCCTCTTCAAATTCGGTGTTAAATTGATTGTCTGTGTCTAAAGTTTCCTTGTGCTGATATTGGATGGCATTAATAGCCTCAGCAATTCCAGCAACAGTATGTGCACTAAAAACAGCTTTTAACGGCAAATCAATTTTCAGTTGACTTCGGATTTTGGAGACGAGTTGAGTCGCCAACAGCGAATGTCCACCAAGTTCAAAAAAGTTATCGTTAACTCCAATTTTTTCCGCTTCTCTGTTTAATAATTTCGACCAGATCGATACTAGTTCTTTTTCAGTCTGATTGCGTGATGCCAGATAGCTCTGGCTTGATTCAATATTCACCTCCCAAAGTTCCAATGCACGGCGATCAACCTTCCCATTTGGTGTTAGCGGTATTTCTTTCAAATTCACTAACGCCGCCGGTAACATGTATTCTGGCAACGCCTGTTTTAAATACTCTCTAAGCTTTCCATTCAGGCTGTTAAAATTGTCAGCGCTATTCCCATCCTCGGAATTTTCAGGCACATAAAAACCAATAAGCCTTTGACCGATAGAATCCTTTTGCGCCACAACCACGCTATCTTTTACCGACGGGTGTTGATTCAACTCCGTCTCTATCTCCCCCATCTCAACTCGAAAGCCACGAATTTTGACCTGCGTGTCGATTCTGCCCAGGTATTCGATAGTGCCGTTTTCCAACCATCTCGCCAGGTCGCCACTTTTGTACATGCGGGCTTGTTGACCCGTCAATTCTGAAGCGCTTAAAGCTGACTTGAAAGGGTCAACCACAAACTTCTCGTTAGTTAAATCAGGCCGATTCAGGTAACCACGTGCTAGACCGTCTCCGGCAATATGAAGTTCACCTGGAACGCCCACTGGTTGCGGATTATTATTTTGATCGAGGATATAAATTTGCGTATTCGCAATTGGTTTACCAATAGGAATATTTTGCGAAGACTCTACCGTTTTGTCTTCGTTCAGCGACTCAATCAACTTTTGCGTAACTGTAATAGCGCTACTGATTATCGTGGTTTCCGTCGGTCCATAAGTATTGTGTAAACAGATCTGGGGATAGCGCCGCACAAACTCGCAGGCTTTCGAATAATCGAGTTTCTCACCGCCAATAATAATGGTTTTAACACCTCCTAAATCAACATCTTCTACCACTAACTGATGGAAAAAAGCAGTCGGTAAATTTAATACCGTAACCCGGTGTTCTTCGATTAAAGCTTTAAAATAGTCCAGCGTTAATAGCTCATCTTTGTGCGCTAAAATCAGCTGTGCACCACGATTTAATACCACAAACACTTCTTCAACAAATAAGTCAAAGCTAATACTTGAGAACTGGATCTGCTTATCCGCTTCATTGATTTGGTATTTTTCCGCCGCATAACAATTGTGATTAACCAGACTTTGATGTTCGATCATGACGCCTTTCGGCTGGCCGGTGGAACCTGAGGTATAAATCACGTAAGCTAAATGATTCGGTCGAACTAAATGTTGTAATTCGACCTGGCTCTTTTTTAATTCAGAAACGCGATGAGTAATCTCAGGCCATTGTTGGTCGAGGTTAATCAAGTGAGTATTTTGCTTAACAAAAGCATTCAACTTGCGCTGTAATTTTTCCTGAGTCAGCACAATGTCGGCCCGACTGTCCTGTATCATGTAGGCCAGCCGGTCATCAGGATAATCGGGATCTAAAGGTACATAAGCCGCGCCTGCCTGCAGGATACCGAAAATTCCCACCAGCATATCCAACGAGCGTTCAACACACAAACCAACCAGACTATCGGGCCTGACACCTTGTTGTTGTAAATACAATGCTAGTGTAGAACTTCGATCAAAAAGTTGTTGATAAGTTATCTGCTCCTCGCCAAAAACAGCTGCTACTTTATCAGGTGTTCGCTTGACCTGCGCTGCAAACAAATGATGAATACATTGATTTTTTGGATAGTCAGTCAGGGTTCGATTGTTTTCAGTTAATAACTGATGTTTTTCTAACTCTTCGACAAAACTCAGTTCATTAATTTTCAAATTAGGTTGAACAGTAACAGCTCGACACAACGCAATAAAATGCTTGATCATTCGTTCGATTGTCTGTGGTTTATACAGGGCTGTAGAGTATTCAACAGAGCCATTTATTCCATTGGCGGACTCTGTAAATTCGAAGGAGATATCAAAGAGGCTAGTATTTTTCGTTAAAGGAAAAGGTTCTGTTCGGTTGTTTTCCTCATAAGAAATCGCATTCTGTAAGACTAGCATCACTTGGAATAAAGGACTTATCGCCATGTTCCGATTTGGTTGCACTCGTTCCACAATTTTTTCAAATGGTGTGTC
This sequence comes from Aliikangiella coralliicola, assembly GCF_007004725.1. Classification (GTDB taxonomy): domain Bacteria; phylum Pseudomonadota; class Gammaproteobacteria; order Enterobacterales; family Kangiellaceae; genus Aliikangiella; species Aliikangiella coralliicola. Next base: position 371,086 of record NZ_ML660167.1, read on the forward strand.
TTGATTTTCATACGCTTCAAGGCAAGTCGTTTTAACAGTTGATAAAAATGCAGCAAAAGTATCTTCACCATCCAACTCACTTCTTAACGCCAGGGTGTTAACAAACATACCGATGAGATCTTCGGTTTCACCGAATTGCCGATTTGCAATCGGACTACCAACGCAGATATCTTGTTGGCCCGTATAGCGAAAAAGCAAAACTTTAAATACTGCAAGCAGCGTCATATAGAGAGTTGCATTTTGTTTTTCGGCTAGTTGCTTGAGTTGTTTCGACACTTGACTATCCAATACAAATGTCTGAGAAGACCCAGCAAAGTTTTGTTCGGTAGGCCTTGGGTAATCTGTTGCTAAGTTTAAACACTCAGGAACACCGGAAAGCTTTGTGTTCCAATAAGTTAATTGTTGCTCTAACACGCCCGCTTGTTCCAACCATTTTCTTTGCCATACACTGTAGTCCAGGTATTGAATAGGCAGTGGCGGTAATTCGACCGGTTGGTTATGAGCGATCCCTTTTAACGCCGAAAATAGTTCTTTCAATAAAATTCCGAGTGACCAATCATCGCCAATGATGTGATGCATATTGATCATTAAAATATGTTTTTGCTGATTAACTTTGATCACTCTGGCTCTGATCAGCGGCCCGGTTGCCAAATCAAATGGTTTATTCGCTTCAGCTTGACAAATTTGCCTGGCCAGTGATTCACGGTCAGCCAGATCATTTTCCCCACAAAGATCGGAGAGTTCCAGTTTAAATTTTTTATTGAAGTCTCTACAATCTAAAATTAATTGATGAGCCTGACCACTTTTACTCGGAAAAACAGTGCGCAAATTATCATGGCGAGCTATGACTTTATCGAATGCCTGCGAAAGATATTTAACATCCAACTTGCCTTTAATCACTAATGCAGTCGGAATATTATAATTGACATTACCCGGTTCCAATTGATCAATAAACCATAGTCGTCCTTGCGCGAAACTTAACGGAAGTAGAGTTAATGCAGACCGATTGACGGGCTTTATTGCTGGAACTTTACTTTGTTCTTTGTTGTCGATTAAAACAGCCAGATTACTAATGCAACGCTGTTCAAACAAGTTTGCCTGGGATATATCAACTGAAAAGTGTTGACGTATTCGCGAAATCAATTGGGTGGCCAAAAGCGAGTGTCCACCCAGCTCAAAGAAACTATCATTCACACCAATTTTTTCAGGCTGAATATTTAAAATATTCGACCAAAACTCAACCAACTGTCGTTCGATATCATTACGCGGAGCGATGTGAATATGGCTGGTTCGAATAGCCACTTTTGTGTTTTCCAATGCGCGACGATCAACTTTACCGTTAGGCGTTAGCGGTATTTTTTTCAAATTCACCAACGCCGACGGTAGCATATACTCCGGCAATGCCTGCTTTAAGTAATCTCTAAGTTCTTCGTTCTGGGTGCTAGAACTATCGGTATTATTTCCGTCTTCGGAATTTTCAGAAACATAAAAACCAATAAGCCTTTGACCGACAGGATCCTTCTGCGCCACAACCACGCTATCTTTAACTAACGGGTGTTGATTTAACTCGGCTTCAATCTCCCCCATCTCAACTCGAAAACCGCGAATTTTGACCTGCGTGTCGATTCTCCCCAGGTATTCGATAGTGCCGTTTTCCAACCATCTCGCCAGGTCGCCGCTTTTGTACATTCGGGCTTGTTGACCTGTTAATTCTGAAGAGCTTAAAGCCGACTTGAAAGGGTCAACCACAAACTTCTCGTTAGTTAAATCAGGCCGGTTCAGGTAACCACGTGCCAGACCGTCTCCGGCAATATGAAGTTCACCTGGGACACCAACTGGTTGCGGATTATTATTTTGATCGAGGATATAAATTTGCGTATTCGCTATCGGTTTACCAATAGGAATATTTTGCGAAGACTCTACCGGTTTGTCTTCGTTCAGCGACTCAATTAACTTTTGCGTAACGGTAATAGCACTACTGATTATCGTAGTTTCCGTCGGTCCATAAGTATTGTGTAAACGAATTTCAGGATAACGCTGTACGAACTCACAGGCTTTCGAATAATCAAGTTTCTCACCGCCAATAATAATGGTTTTAACACCACTTAAATCGACGTTCTCTACCACTAGCTGATGGAAAAACGCAGTCGGTAAGTTTAATACCGTAACCCGATGTTCTTCGATTAAGGCTTTAAAGTAGTCCAGTGTTAACAGCTGATCTTTGTGCGCCAAAATCAGCTGTGCACCACGATTTAATACCACAAACACTTCTTCCACAAATAAATCAAAGCTAATACCTGAGAACTGGATCTGCTTATCAGCTTCATTGATTTGGTATTTTTCCGCAGCATAACAATTGTGATTAACCAGGCTTTGATGTTCGATCATGACGCCTTTCGGCTGACCGGTGGAGCCTGAAGTATAAATCACGTAAGCTAAATGATTGGGGCGAACTAAATGTTGTAATTCGACCTGGTTCTTTTTTAATTCAGAAACGCGACGAGTGATCTCTAGCCATTGTTGGTCGAGATTAATCAAGCGAGTATTTTGCTTAACAAAAGCACTCAACTTGCACTGTAATTTTTCCTGAGTCAACACAATATCGGCCTGACTGTCCTGTATCATGTAGGCCAGCCGGTCATCAGGATAATCGGGATCTAAAGGCACATAAGCTGCGCCTGCTTGCAGGATACCGAAAATTCCCACCAGCATATCCAGCGAGCGTTCAACACACAAACCAACCAGACTATCGGGCCTGACACCTTGTTGTTGTAAATACAATGCTAGTGTAGAACTTCGCTCATAAAGCTGCTGATAAGTGAGCTGTTGTTGCCCAAAAACAACCGCGACTTTATCAGGTGTTCGCTTGACCTGCGCTGCAAACAAATGATGAATGCATTGATTTTTTGGGTAGTTTGTTTGGGTTTGATTAAACTCAGTGACTATTCTCTGAGCCTGATCCTCCAATGATAACTGAACACTATTCGCTAAGTGACGACTAATCATCTTAACTAGCGAATCTACTGTATTATGATTTAATAACTGTTCCTGGCTTATTGAGATATTAAACTTTCTCTCAATACATTCTCTTAATTTCACCTTATTGGCTGAATTAAAATCCAGATTCTTAAATTCCGAATTAATCTCTAAAACACCTGCTGGTATTTTCAATATTAATTCAACAATTCTTATAACTTCATCTACTACGTCTATCTGCTCCATGGTCTGCATAATGATTCACCCCCTTGTTAGGATTTTTTATGCGAACTTTGTTTATATTTTATTCTTGTAATTTTTATTGGCTTTATATTTCACACTTTCCTTATATAATTTTTATTCCATGTTATTTATTTTCTTTGTTTTATTTTCTTAATTTCATTTGTAACACACGGTCGATGTGCAACATTTAACTTCCTCTTATTTAACCTCCCTCCAGTTTTAATTTGTCATTAATTGAATATTCGCTCGTCTGACCTAGAATGTTTTAGTCAGACAGTGAGCACAGTTATTTGCAAACTACTTTAGTGTTGTTTATGTTGTTCTATAATGCCCCTCCTTACCTTCAAGTAAAGGACACCCTTTGCCTCACAGCTGCGGCAAACTTTTTTGTAAAAGCATTTTCCCATTGTACTTTCAACGGTGTAACTTATAAATAATTGAACGCTTATCAAAAGTGCACAATGAACATACAAAACCCGAAAACAAAACGCTTGCGCCATTTTGATATTTAGAGGTAGTCATTCATATTTTTTGATAATTAACACTCGCCGTCTTGGCTTTAAGAAGTGTCCTTTTTGGTACTTTAACAGCAAAATATCTCCATTCAAAATAACAAATAGAATTATTTGAGATATTTAAAGCTTTTCGTTATTTTTTCAATGTTATTAAATATTTTATTTATACTTTGTGTTTATTGCTGATTGAAAAAACATCTACTAAATTATTTTTGTTGGTTATTTTATTGCCCAGATTTCAGGCTTGAAAATACTACGCTTTGACTTTTCATCCATTGAAAACGAGATAGTAAAATTAAGGAATGATTGTGTAAACTAGAGAGAAGCGAGTCAGGATTTTAGAACTCCTTACCTGGATAGTTTTTGCGGACATTTATTTAGAGAACAGGTTGACAAAAAGCCACGTTGAATTAACCTGAATTCTAGGCGAGAACTCAGGTTAGTTCGGTTATAAGCCACCAACAGAAAATAGTGACTTAAATAGATAGTAAAAAAGAAATAAGTTTATTTAGACAACTAGTGAAAAGCCGCTAAGCAGGTTCGCAATCGACAACTGGCATACTAGCTTTTAACTTTTCCAGAGAGCTCAAGTTTTTTCCATACTGATTAATTGTTTCGAAGGTAACAGAATTGGAATTGGCAGGAAGGATATACTTAACAAAGGTCGCCAAAGTTCCACTAGGGCCAAGGTCGATAAAGATATAGTCATCTCTATCAACCATATTTCGAATAGTTTGTTCAAACTCAACCGGCTTTCTCAAAACTTCCCAGAAATGAGATTCATCAATATGCTCGATTTGTTCCGACTTTAGTGAGGAAATTATTGGTATTCTACTCGGCGTAAAATTAAAGTCGGCACCCAGCTGTTTGAATTTTTGCTCATGAGGTGCCACTAGCTGAGTATGAAAAGCGTAGTTTACCGGCAGTTTTTGCGACATTATCTGCTTTTTGTCCAGCTCCGATTGTAGATTTTGAATATCTTCGGTCGAACCGCTCACCACAAAGCTAGATTGAAAGTTCTTTCCGGCTAACCAACAGTCTCGGAAAATTTGCGGATATTTTTCAATGATATTTACAGAATCAATAACCGCCAACATCGCGGCTGGATTAGCGTCTCTTTCAAAAATTTCGGCAAACTCGATAACTAATTCAATCCCCTCTGATAACGATAGCGCACCAGAAACTACTGAGGCAATAATCTCTCCCAAACTATAACCTAAAACATAGTCAGGTTGGATATCCATCTCCATTAAGATTTTTGACAAACTGAATTCAAGACACAGCAAGGCCGGGTTGGTGTGAACAAGACGATCAAAAGGCTCACTCTTGCTGTGTTGACGATAGAGGATATCGATCAAAGATTCTTGCAGCAAAGGGCGTGCGATCTGATCGCAATGATCCATCCACAACTTGAATCGTGGATGGTTTTCATACAGCTCTTTCCCCATGTGGTAATACTGAGAGCCCTGGCCTGAGAACATAAAAACGATTGCTCTGTTCATTGTCGATCTATTCATATTGCTATTAACTAATATTACGTAACTAATATTACGCCGGAGTAATTTCGTTTAAATCAAAATAGCCATTGTAGTCTTTCATATAGACTGCAGCTCTATGTCCAAATAAAACCACGGCTTCAGTTCTTGTCTCAAGGCTATCGTAGTCCATAACGGTCGATTTTACTTTGGTACCTACAGGATGCTTTTTATTCCAGGCTTCAACTTTCGCTTCAGCCTCTAGAAAAGCTTTAGGAACTTCGATCGGCTGGTTATTTTTTGGCGCCGTTTTTGTTGGGCTACTCGCAGACTTTTTATCGTCAGCTTGCTTTGTATTCGCTGTTTCCTTAGCGCTCTTGGCGACAGCTTCTTTTGACGAAGATTGTTGGGAAATACTCGCGACTTCCCTTTTGATGGTTGCGACAATTTTTGTTAGCACATCACCATGACCAACTTCTTCAAAATCCATCTCGTCTTTACTTTTTTGTTCCATCAGATATTGAATGCTCTCAGACCACCTGACACCACTTGCCATCTGACTGGATAAGTTTTCGAGTACATCAGCTTTTTTGTAGGGTTGAGCAGTGACGTTCGATATGACAGGTATTTTTAAGTCCGAAAACTTAAACTTCTTCAAGTAAGTTTTAAACTTTTCCTTCGACGGCTCCATAAAACGGGAGTGGAATGCACCACTGGTATTTAACGGGTAGTAAAGTATCTCTCCTTGCTGAAAAAATTGTTCCGCGCTACCTATTTCTTCAATTGGACCGGAGATAACAATTTGCGACGGCGTATTATAATTGGCTAAATCAATATTGTTTAAACCATTTGTCTTTAAGATTTCTTCTATCTGCTCTTTTGTCGCATTAAGAATAGCTGCCATGCCGCCATCAGTGGCCTGACTCATCAGTTCGCCACGCTTTTTCACTAATTTTAATCCAGCTTCAAAATCAAAGCATTCTGCTGCTAGCAGCGCATTAAACTCGCCCAGGCTGTGCCCGACAACAAAGTCAGGCTTTTTACCGACTTCTTTGATTTTTTTATAATAAGAAAGCGCATTAACCACATATAACGCAGGTTGAGTAAATTGCGTTTTATTCAACTCTCTCTTAGGGTTTTCAAGACAAAGTTCTTTAATTGAATAACCTAAAATTTTGTCGGCCTTCTCAGTTAACTCTTTAAATTCATCAAATAATGTTCCGCCCATTCCTTTAGATTGGGAACCTTGGCCTGGAAACATATAGGTTTTCATAAGTATCTCCTACTAGAAATATAATATTTGTTATTAATCTTTTCGCCGGCGCGAGCTGTTTTTACTAGCCCACGATTTGTAAACTCTAAATAACTTACTGACTCGACAAGCCCATTACCACAGCAGTATTAATCAAGTGATCAACACCTAAATATTCTGTAAACAAACTGCCGTATTTACACCACCGAAGCCCATACTTAAGTTAATTGCATTTTTAATATTGTGTTTGGTCCCTGGTTGCTTCACCCAGTTGTAGGTTTCCTCAATCGGGTTATCTAAATTTCTCGTGGGGTGAAGTTTCCCCGCTTTCATTTGCATTAGCGTTGCAATGATTTCGACAGTTCCAGCGGCACTCAAACCATGACCGATAATCGATTTGGTTGCATTAAGATATGCATGATTTAACTCACAGTGACGGATTGCTTTAAGCTCGGTTTCATCACCGATGGTCGAACCCGTTCCATGGGGATTGATATAGTCAATTTCCCCGGGTGATAGCTGCGCTTGCTCTAGTGCTTTTTTGATCGCATTTACTTCACCTTCAAAGGAAGGGTTGGGATTTCTGTTTCCATCCATTCCCATGGCTGTACCCGCCAGTCGTGCATAAGGGTTGATGTCTCGCTTTGTTGCCGAATCAATACTTTCTATTACAACCACACCACAAGATTCACCAAAAATAAATCCATCGCGGTCTTGGTCAAAAGGACGAGCCGCCAACGCGGGTTCATTGGCAAATCTGTCTGATCCCATTGCGCCTAAAGTGCGAAAGCCCTGACATTCCCAATACGAGAGATCCATAAGCGCGCCAATCGCAATACAAACGTCAACTTGTCCAGACTTGACTGCCTCAACCGCTTGCACCACACTGACCTGTCCACTGGCGGAAGCGCCGCCTAATGTGAAAGCAAACCCTCTTATTCCAAATATTTCGGTGCAGAGTCCACATAAATCACTATCCATGTATGACATGGCATAGGTCGGTCGTAGAAATTCTGTTCGGTTGTGATAAGTCTGATGGGTTTGGCTCAATTCGCGTTGTTGAAAATTAGAACCGCCGACAATCAAACCAATTCGGTCAGGAGGAACTTCATTTAACTTCGCTTCGTTCCAAGCTTCATCTAACGACGTTAATGCAACTTGCGCTGACAGCGAAGCGGTTCGTAGCAAGCTTTTTGGAATAGACTCAGGAATTAACAATGATTCAATTTCAGCGCCGAGAAAAGCGGTCGTTTGCTCATCATTCGTTGATGATGGAGCAACCGGCTCCTCAGTAGATGACAACTTAGCCTGGCGACCGGGACGTTGCATTACATTAAATTTATGTTGGCCTTCCAGCAACGCGGCGCTAAAAGCAGACTTCCCTTGTCCGATTGCTGAAGTAACACCGACTCCCGATATAACGATTTCTTGTTGATTATAATTTTTCATGAATGATGTCAGCTAACTCACCAATATTTTCGGCTCTGGCAATTACAATTAACGGAATGTTTAACGATAGAGATTCTAAAGTCATCATAACAATTTCTGACCGATCGATTGAATTCGCTCCCAGATCTTTCAATGCATCGTCATATTTAAACGGATGATCTTGTAACTTCGGAATAACTTCTTTCGCGTGGTTAGTAATAATTTCAAAAATGTCTTCTTTATTCATAATATGCTAACTCCTGATATTTATAATTTGCATTCTGTTTATCGCGAACGAACTTCCTCTGAGGTAGTTTCGCTAAATTGTTTTACAAGTAGGTTGGATTTTACAACCCAACACCACTGGTAGGCTTTAACACCAATGTTGGGTTTTACAACCCAACCTACAATTAGTTATTGAGCACCGAGATTCTAACTCAGTACATCAAGGATATTCGAAAAATGATCGAGCGCAATTTCTGGTTGAAAAATTGAAATTGATTCGCCGTAGTTATAGCCATAAGTTAGACCGATACTTTCCATACTTATAGCTTTCGCTGCAAGGATATCATTTTTCGAATCACCAATCATCAAACATTGTTGCACGCTAACAGACAATTGCTGACAAACGTAGTTTAACTGCGCAGGATCTGGTTTCTTTTTAGCAAGCGTATCACCAGCAACAACCAATTCAAATATTTCGTTCAGCTTGAAACTCTTGAGTATTGGTGTAACAAACTGTTCAGGCTTATTGGTAACAATCGTTAACTTATAGCCTCTGTCTTTTAACCTCTGCAATGTTTCTCGCACGCCTTCATACAATTGTGTCTCATTGCAAACATTTGCCTGATAAAACTGTAGAAAACGTTCTAACGCCCTATCAACATATCCCGCATCCAGCTCGGGAGAAATTTCAATCGAGCCGGACAATGCTCTTTGAACCAGTGTTTTTGCGCCGTTACCAACCCAGCTGCGAACAACCTCTTGTGAAAACTCTGGCATTTGTAATTCAGCCAACATCAAATTGGCAGCCAACGCCAAGTCGGGCGCGCTATCAATTAAGGTTCCGTCCAGGTCGAACAGTAGTACTTTTTTACCCTTAAAAGCGACTTTATCCTTAAAAGCGACTCTCTTTTCCGAGCTTTCAGGCGTAACCATTCTCTGTGCTTCCTCGGAAAATTCGATTTCATTATTACTCAACTTCAATTGATTTATCCTTTTGAAAACTTGCCAACAACCTATACTAAGTATTTAATTTCCAGCGACTTCGCAGCTTTTCATTAATCAGGGCATTGGCGAAAGTCTGGTTATTGGCAAATTTTCTTTAGTTAACGAGCCATTCCGCAATCTCTAAATGATATGAATTCTCTTTAGTGATCGCGTCAAACCTGTTCCTTGAAAACGTCTTCTGCCATGCAGTAACGCATTATTGTCGACCATTACATAATCACCTTTCTGCCAACGGTGATCATAAAAATATCGCGACTGGTAACACCAATCAATGATTTGTTTTAACAGTCGATCATTTTGCTCATCTTCAAAGCCTTTAATTGCCGTAACCACGGGATTAACGTCGGCATTATCCTCGTTAAATGGCTCGATAAACTGCATCCTTAGTTTTCCAGTTACTGGATGCTTGCTAACTAAAGGCGTTTCAATTGAACCTCCATAGTGCGCTTTTTTATCTGCCTGGTAGCTAATTACAATGTCTTTTATCATGTCCAGACTATCTTGCGGCAAAGAGTCGAGAAACTTAACGGTATTTAAAAAAGTGGTCTCCCCTCCGCCAGTTTCTGCGCTGCCATCTAAACACTGAAAAAAATTAAAACGCGGCTCAACTGAAGCGAAGGCCCCGTCCCAGTGTAACTCGACTCTTCCTTCACTGAATATGTGATTTTGCGGGTTTTGTTTTAGTTGTAACTCAAGTACGTAACCAAAATCCCACTTGAGCAGCTCGCCGAACTGTCGCGCAAAGTCACACATTTTTTCATTTGATAATGCCTCAAAACCTCGTAATATGATAAAACTTTCGTCGAGTATTAGCTTTTGCAACTCGTTCTTATCGAGATCAAAAAGCGAATCTCCGTTGTCAGCCTCTAGTACCATACCGAAAGGAGTCTCTGGGATAAAATTTTCTGTAGCTAAACTCAAGATATTCTCCCAGGTAATCTTTCAAAATAACTCGGTTGGCCATCAATATAAACTAAAGCACAATCCAGTTTTTCTGCTTCCGCGCGTGGCAGCAATGATTCTTTACCCTTATCTTTAACAACAACCGAGTGCCAGGGAGTTGTCCAAACGTCGTTTTCACCGATCATGGAAATACCAATTTTCTCCGAGACCAGATATTGCGGGTGTATCGATAATCGCAAACTATTGGGAAATTCTTTTTTCAATAATCGTCCCCAGGCGTTACTACGTTGAATAACTCGATAAGCAGCAACTCTAGCTTTTCGCTGTATGGCTGTTCGGCTATGGTTACTAAATTCCTCTACCCCTTGATAATCTTCAAACATGAACTTGGTGATCCCTTTGTACATCGTAGACGCTTCCCGCTGTTCTTTGATGCGTTTGCGCAAAGAAGTTAATGGTTCACCATAACTAATCATCAATTCCTCACGTAACGAAGAGTAGTCTTCAAACCTGTCGTAAACATCTTCAAGATTGTAAAAAGAGATGTGCTCAGACAGATGTTTTTCTGCATAAGCGCGGATCCCTTTAGCGTACTCGCTAATATGTTCATCTGGTACGTAAATAATATCGGCAAACACTCGTCCGTCAGAACAAATAATAATTTTTGCACCAGGCTCGTAAATCGCCTCGATTTCCCGGCACAACTCAACCAAATTCCTCATCGCCGAAAATTCACCATAGTCAGGTAAATGACTGAGCGTCTTACTGCGATTTGGAGACTTACCCGGAAATGCAGGCAGTATCATTTCAATTGGTTTGTTTTGTTCAACATAATTAATAACTTTATCGATATGTGGTGCTATTTGCTTTGCAAATTCAACGTCTTCTTGTTCCTTTAGCAACCGTCGCCGCGCAAAGATAAGTTCAATTATCCGAGTGGCGATCTCATAAGCTGGTTGCAATTTTTCCGCAGTCGTTAATTTTGAATTCATAAATATTTTCCTTAGCAATTAAGTGACAACTATCGATTATCCTCAATCATTCCATCTAATAATAATTATTATAATAAGGGAGAATTTTTGACATTCTACCCTGATAAAATTTCAAAATTGTTATCGGACTTTTTTCTAAATTACGTGCTTCGATGTTTATTTTATTGTTTGGTAATGCCTGTCGTTTAGTAACATCTCTTGTTTAGTAACATCTATTATTTAATATGCTTGTTGTAAAATTGTTCCTTTTAAAAAGTGTTTAATGTATTAATGTTTGCGATGTAAATTTATGTTGTATGAATATTTACACCTACTGCCCAAAAAATGCCTCGATGCGATCTTTCACTTCCGGCTGATGAAATGTCTTATCGTGCATAATGACTTCTTGCTCAATAATCTCTGGAAGTTTTTCTCGCAACGGAGCGACCAGGTGATCTTTTAACGTGACCAACGACACTCTAGGTTTTTCGGCCAATGTCTTTGCCAGGTCAAGGGCATAATCCATCACCTCGCTCCTGGGTAAAACCGGAAAAGGAATACCGCGCTGTTGCAGTTCTCCGCCTCGATAAGTTTTAGCGGCCAGCAACATTTCTTCAGCTAGTCCAATTCCCAGTTTTTGCGGGAGGATAAAAGTTGCCCCCATGCCCGGAGTAAAACCATATTTCATAAAGTTGGTCGTATAAACGCTCTCTCGACTCAATATTACAAAGTCGGCAAATAATCCCATCACAAAACCACCGCCAATACCATGTCCCTGCATTGCTGAGATTACCGGAATCGGGCAGTTTAACGCCAGGCTATAAAGATCGGTGTCACTGAACTTACCCTTTCCATCAGAAAGATAAAGTAACGCTTCTTGTGTGCCACCGCTAGCAAAATAGCTATCAAAACCGGTTAAGATAACAACCTTATATTGAAGCTGATTCTTTATCGTTTCAAAGGCTTCAATTAGTCCTTGAGTCAATGCATCTGAAAAAGTGTTTTTATTCACTTTATCCTGCATCTTAATCTGAATGATTCCTTCATCCACTTCTGTCAGTTCAATTACCTGGTCAGACATAAAACTTTTCTCACTTAACCCTTTTGCAAAACACAATTATTTTCTGGCGTTTGATACAAGCCTTTAATTAGAAAATACCAGATCTCAATCACCCTCCCAGGGAAATTGACCCGTTGTTACATAACGGGTGATCTTGGCTAAATTTTCTTTATCGGAAAACACTTCGATATTTGCCGCTAATGCTTTTGACTTAGAATCAGCTAACCCGTTATCAAGTGCATTCATATACCGTTTGTAACGAGCCACGCCAGATTTACTCAGGCGTCGCAACCTTAACAGATGTTTGCGCAATAAATTTTCGCTTTTTTCTTCGCAAGCATCTACTAAGCCCCACTCCATAGCTTGTTCCGCTGAAATCGGCTGAGTTAGCAGCGTCATATAATTGGATTTTGTAAATCCCATACGACGAATTAAAAACGGCAAAACACACGCAGGCATTAAACCGAAAAGTAACTCTGACAAACTATAAACGGCCTGTCGTTCACTCAGCACCACATCACAAGCAGCGACAAAACCGATGCCGCCTGCGTTGGCTTTTCCCCTCACATGGGCGATAGTGATGTATGGACCGGAAGCTAATTTGAGCCACAAGTCGTATAAAGGTTCCGGGTTTTGTTCTTGGCTGCTCTCTTGTTCAACACTTTGTTGTAGGCCTTGAAAGTCGGCGCCGAAACAAAATACTTCCGGCAAACCTTCTAACACAACAATCTTTGCCGCCGTGTCACAATGATCTAAAACCTGACTGAACTCTTCGATCAAACGGTCGTTGATTGTGTTGTTTGCATCAGGTCGGTAAATCTGAATAAAACAGATATCTTCTTCAAACCTGACTCGAAGCGTTTCATAGGCTGCCGTGTCCATTAAGATACCCATTCGTACTCCCGATGAAATTCTTTGATTTCTTTCAAAAACAATACTTCTTTACCTTGTGCACTGCGAGCTTGCGGGATAAAGCTAGAATCTAAAACAACGTTACGAGTACCAAACTTTACTGCGTTACTGCCGATTAAAAGATTGTCGTATTCTTCCATTGTTAATTCATGTCTTTTGTCGAACTGCTCGCTAATTTTCATGGCATGTAATCTTTCCTGACCTTCTTTACCAATAACGCCACTGAAGAATTCTGAACAACAGCCTGAGCCGTAAGAAAAAACGCCAACCCGCTGTGGCGTTTCGAACCGACCGTTGTCGATGGTGCTGGCCAAGGCGAGTGCGGTAGTTGCTCCCATAATGTTGCCGACACGTTGACAATAATTCATACCAGGCATTACTCGTCGCTCAAAGTCTTCCTCAATCGCCTGCGGCTTAGATTTAATTAATTTACGCATCATATTACGATGAGCCCCCTTTACCATGCCGCCGAAAGGTGTGTGATAGGCTAAATAAGTAAAGCTTTCAGCAAAGTCAGCACCTTCAACGCGTTTTTTATATTCTAAGAATGCGTTCTCACAGCAATCGAGATAAGACAGTAAAGACAAGTCCGAATCACCGGCATCGGTATCGGCAGTTGGTCGGCAGGTGTCCATGACTTCATATCCATAATAACCATTGGCGCCCACATCAACCTGGAATATGTATGGCTTATCACTGATCAACATGGCGACGGCACCGGAACCGCCGCTTGGCTCTGCAAAAGACCACTCGGCTGTTAATCCTTCGCCGCCTTCCTCATCCATAAATCGAGAAAGATCTGTGGCGATAACCAATACTTTCGCGCCAGGTGAAACTTGTGACAGGATAAAATTCACCGCATTTTGAATGCCGGCAACACCTGAGTAGCATGCATTTTTTAATTCAAACAAACGACAATTTCGATTTAATCCGAGTAAGTCGTGACAATAAGTACTCATCGATTTACCAAAGTCGAAAGAAGACTCGGTACAGGTAATGACCATTTCAATTCGATCTTTTTCTTCTGGACTTAGCGCATCAACAATTGGTTTGGCCGCATTTACCGCATAGGTAATGGGATCTTCATAAGGTAACGCGACAGTTTTTTCCTTCATCAATAAATTTTCGAAACGAGTTGTGTCCAGGTTACGGTGTTCTGCCAGCTTTTCTACATTTAAGTAGGCGGTGCCGGCGAATACATTCATGGCTTCAATTCCAGCTAATCTCATAAGTATTTCCTAATGTTTAAAGTTAAAAATATTTCTTACTAAAATTCGTCTGTAAAATTCAGGCGTTAAAATAGTGCTGCTCACTTCGCAGTATTTTTGTTTCTTACCTATTTTATGTTTTATAAATTAGCCCATTCGAAGGGCTAATTTAATTGGCTGCCAGTCTTTGATTTATCCGAAAAATATTCTGGAGAAAAACGACTTGCGGCCCACTATCGAAAATTAAACATCTTCGATTTATTTTGGCCGCTTCTTAAACGAAACGCGGCAAACGATTCTTTATCCCTGAATTGCAGGTAAATATTTTCCTGTAATACTTGCGAAAATATTCGCCCTGGTTGTCTTCCATAGGAATGACCAGGAAATATTCGAGTGTGGGGTTTAAGCACTCTTTTTAGATGATCGAGACTGGTATACATATCGTAAGCAGCCTCGGTGTCCGGGCAGATACCACAACCTTCGGCAAATAAAACATCACCAGTAAACAAATTATCCGAAATTTGATAACAAATGCAGCCCGGCGTATGTCCCGGCGTTAAAATCGGCTGAATTTTCATTTTGCCCACAATCCATGGAGACTCGTCAATTCCAACCAACTGGTCGGCTCGATAACCGGAAGCGTCGATTTCTTCGTGCGACATCCATATGGGGCAATTATATTTAGCCGCCAATGGTTTAGACAAATGAACATGGTCAAGGTGAGAATGCGTTAACAAGATACCACTCAATGTCGCTTGAGCGTCAGCTAGCGCCTGATCAACTTTTTCAATTTGCCAGGCAGGGTCCACCACAACCGCTTCACGGGTGATGGGATCAACCACAAGGTAATTGTAATTAATCATAAACTGATGCGACATTTTTAGCACAGTTACTTGCGGTGTCAGCTCCTTGTGCCTGAAATCTATAAAACTTCCATTCATTTCGATACTACCCAATTTATATGTAATGACTATTTTTTATTTAACCTGATTATCCTGTCAGATTTATTAGTTTCATTTTTACTAAATTTGTTTTTATTAATCTTGCTTTTTAATCTCAATCGTAGATTGAAAATTAGTTCTAAAGTGTTAACTCTTGCAAACTAAAACATTCCGATGAACATGTTTGGTGTTCCATTCAATTTTTAGCCTTCTGTGCTCAAATCAATCTTCCGTGCTCAAACCAATCTTCCGTCTCACGCATGAGACTTCGGTTAATGAATATCAACCCCGAAATGACGCACGCTTAATTTCGATAAGGCCACACTTGGTGGTGTCTAACCGGTTTCGGCCATTGTAATCTTCAATATTGAATTCATTATTACCGTTAATCTTGTACCTGCACTCCCCATACGTGAGCGTCAGCGACAATCTACATTTCACCCATGCAAACTTTGCCAGTCAATTTGAGTGCCTTTAACCCATAACTCGGCTAACTTTTCGGATTCGTTGGTTGCAATTAACTGCTTAATATAATCTTTACCGGCTTGGGTGTCGCCGATTTCGAGATTGTCGGCTGCACTTAGTTTAACACTACCTCGGTAAATTTTTCTATTATAAATCTTGCCTTTTTCTTGTAAAAAGCTATTCAACTGCTCGGTCCACTCGTCGAAAGAATCGGCGACAAAGACTAAACGCTCTTGCATTTCGGCTCGTCCGGTCTGTAAGGTATAGGCGACATTCTTTAACGTGGCGTGCTCATCCCGCAGGTTTTCGATATACGATGGAAATTGTGCCACATAATCAATCAGACTATCTTCGTTTTTAGCCGAAATGACCAAAAGCTGAGACTGGTTTTCGCCTTCACTTTCTTCTCCATCGACATCCACTATTGGTTGTTCGAACTCTTCAAGGATGACGTGTGCATTAACTCCACCGAAACCGAAACTACTCACACCAGCCGTTCTCGCCAGCCCTTCAGGTACTTCCCAGTCACTCTCGGTTTGGGCTATTTCAAACGGTGTTCCGCTCAAATCTATATACGGATTTAAATTTTCGCAATGCAGGCTTTTCGCTATCTTTTTATGTCGCATTTGCAAGATAACTTTAATCAGACCAACAACACCGGCGCCATATTCTAAATGTCCAATATTCGACTTAATACTGCCAAGTTTGCAGGTCTGCTCACCATTTTGCTCACCGTCGAGAAGTTCAGCTGCAACCGACTTAAGACCGTTAATTTCAACGGGATCGCCCAACTCAGTGCCCGTCCCATGACACTCAATGTAACTCACGCGGCTGAAGTCAATCCCCGCATCTTTAACTGCCTGTTTAATGACTGCGGCTTGTGACTTGGGATTCGGCGCAGTCAAAGAGTTGGTGCGCCCACCGTGATTTTCAGCTGACCCCTTCACCAAAGCATAAATAGTGTTGTTATCGCGTATTGCAGCTTTGAGCGGCTTAAGCATCAACATGCCTATTCCCTCTCCTCTCACATATCCGTTGGCTTTATCTGAAAATGTTTTGCAACGGCCGTCCTCACACAACATGCCTGATTTGGCGAAGCTGATGTAGCCATCGGGCGCCAGTAGCAAATTAACGCCGCCAGCAATCGCCTGCTCACATTGTCCTGAGCGAATAACTTCCACTGCGCGGTGTAACGCCACCAATGCACTACTACACGCGGTATCGATTGGATTACTTGGGCCGTGCCAATCCATTAGATAGCTAATACGGTTAGGGCCAACTGACGAAACGGTTCCTGTTGCCGAATAAGCTTCTATCGGCAATCCGTGAAGTAATGAGGAATAACCGCTAGGCCCGCAACCGATAAAGAGCCCGGTACTGTTACCTTTAATGTCGTCGCCACCACAACCGGCATTTTCGACGCATTCCCACACGTATTGCATCATTAAACGCTGCTCGGGGTTCATATACATGGCTTCTGCCGGAGAGATGCCGAAAAACAGGGAATCAAATTTATCCACATCATCGATAAATGATCCCCATTTACTAACGCCCGGATAGTCACGCCAGTCCCATCGATCCGATGGGATTTCACTGATCATGTCTTTCCCCTGATCAAGCATTTCCCAGAATTCATCTGGATTAGTGGCACCGGCAATTCGACAGCTCATACCAACAATCGCGATATCCTTATCGCTGTACCTGATGCTCGATTTATAAGATTTTTTGAATCCCTGGGCGAAAGCGCTAATTTTCAATGGGTCTGGTTGCTGCGAACTAGACTCTTTTTGCTTGCCTGGATCTGGCATTTTGCGCGAACTTTTAGCCCTTTTATCAGCCGGCTTTTTATTACCGTTCAATGCCAATTTTTTCGCCATCTCATCACCGTGTTTATTCGCCAGGTATTGGCTGAACAATTCCATGTTGGTGGCTTCGAACATCACTGTCGGCATCAGGTTTAAGTCAAAATGAGTGTTAAAACGATTAACAAAACTAGATAGCAAAATCGAGTCAAAACCAAATACCGCCCAGTCTGCAGTATCATCTAACTGGTTGGGGCGAAGTTTAAGATGCTCGGCGGTCTGTAACCTGACTTCTTGCAGAATTTCCTTGCTCAACTTACTAGTTTCAATCCCCGATTCGTCTTCCTCGCCATTTTTCTGCTGTTGTTTTTGTAGCTGAGTCTTTTCATTTTTATTCGATTCAGACGGCTTAGATTCAAACAGCGTTGCTATCGATTTTTTCTGGCCGTACACAACGACTAATTGCTGATGCTCACTGGCAATAATCTGCTTTAATGCAGTGACCCCCTCCTCGGTGGGTAGCGGTTTAATTTTATAGACCTGCAATAAATTTTGCGTGGTCGCCTCGTCAATTTTCATACCACCGCTTTCCCAAAGAGGCCAGTTAATGCTGATACTTTTACCCTGGCGTTGTCCGCTCTCAACCTGTCGTGCTCGCTCCTGAATGTAGGCGTCCATAAAACCATTGGCAGCAGCATAATCTATCTGCCCTGCATTACCGAGAGTGCCGGCAATGGATGACAAGGCAATAAAAAAGTCCAGTTTATAACTAGCGGTCGCTTCGTCCAGATTAGCAAGACCTTTAACCTTGGGCGCTAATACAGGTGCTATTTCATCCTTCGATTTTTTATGGATAAAATTATCGCGGATAATCCCCGACCCGTGAATGACACCGCTAATGTCTGGGTATTTCGAAATCACGGCAGCAACATCCTTATCTTTCGAAATATCGCAACGCACATAATCCACTTTGGCGCCTAAATCCTCTAGTTGCTGAATGGAAGCTCGCGATGAAGAATCTAACTCGCTTCTCCCCACCAGAATTAAGTGATTGCCCTGACTATTTTTAGCAATGTCTTGTGCGAAAATTAATCCTAGCCCACCGAGACCGCCGGTAATTAAAACCGTTTTACTATCTGGCCAATTGTAGGTTGTTGTACCAGGCAATTTTTGTGTACTGTAAGTGAGCGTCTTTAGTTGGTCGCCGACTTTCATGCGATAACTAATTTTTGGATATTCTAGCGAAACCGTTTTTAACTGTGCAATGATCCCTTGCCATTCAGGTTTATCTGCCGGGATATGTACCTCAATTACGTGCCCTTCAGTTTTATCATTAATTAGTTTTTGCGACACATCAAAAACCGATTTAACCAGATTGTCATAGTCCGTTGAGTCACTAATGACGGTAACATTCTGACTGTGTTCTTCTGAAGCAAATTTGTCTTTCTCATCGCTTGATGTGTTCCATTCAGGTTTGTAGAAAACCAGTTGATCTTGTTGAGCATTGAGGTCAATTTCTCGCGTGAGAAAACCATTGATAATGACCTTAATTTCACCGGATTCATCACTGACGGTATAGTCCAGCCCCTCCTCCGTCTTAACCACATGCACATACATCTCATCAACAAGCGGCGCGAAAACCTGCGTTTTCATTACCGCAAACGGAACCACGTTAGCTTCTTCATTACTCGACAAAGCAACGCCACCCTGAATAACACTGTCCAGCATGCCTGGGTCCATCGCCATGCCTCGGCTACTCGAACCGGGAATCGATAACTTTACTAATGCACAACCGTCGCCGAGTTTGATTAACTCTACACCACGATGACTGGGTCCCAAATTCACTTCTCTGTTTTTGAACCCGGTATAAAATTGTTGTTTAGTCGGCCCGGACGCGGCACAATCTTGATTAAGCGTATCCAGGTCAAGGTAAGGTTGCTCTGGTCTCTCTATAATTTGCGCTTTACTTTGAAAGTGGACACCTAATTCCGTACTAACTTCAACCCCAAATTCTCCTGCAGCACCAGGGTAAACTTTGACTTCAAGGGAACACTTTTTAGTTACCACCAGAGCGTTAACAAAAATACTGTCACTTAACACAATCATATGCTTGTCACTCAGTGACACAGAAGCGGCAACCGCAGCTCTGGATATTTCCAGGTACGCCATTCCAGGCAGAATTTTTTTCCCTTGAATAATATGGTCCGCTAAAAAGGCTTCATTGCCTGTAAAGACAGAATTAAACACGCCAACAGGATAATCTTTTGCTGTTGATTGTGATGCTGCATTTGTCATTTATCGATCCCGTAAAATCTTATATGTTTGTGTTATTGATCTCGTGCTGCTTTCAGTCTTAATGACCTAAAATCCCTGGGGCTAAAAATTTCAGTGGCTAAAGTTTCAATGGCTAAAATCTTCATGACGGTCTAATCTAGCCATTGTTTGATCTTGCCATTGGATTATTTTTTCGATTTAGGATTCCACTAACTCAAAATTATCAACGCCACCTGATTGATCCGGTTCTTTGGTTAGCGCTCTAACGTAAAAATCTTTCATCCGCACCAGCACTTCGCCACGTTCATTCAGCAGTTGGATATTAAACTTTTTAAAGTCGCCTTGTTGATGGCCTTCAGTATCGGCCGACTCAACATAGGCATAACAGTTATGAGTTATCGGGCGAATAATTTCAACTTCATCCAGCGCAAATGGCAAATAAGGTGTGCCTGATTCAAGTCGTCCGATTAAGCCCACAACCGTTTGTAACGCGCTGTCGATAATGCAAGGGTGCAAAATATATTGGTCGAAATCTGCTTTCAAATAATCAGCAATCTTCAGCTGAGACAAGGCAAAATTATCATTGACATAGAACGCCTCAATTGCCTGAAAAGCGGGACCATAATCGAAACCGAAGGACTTAAAGTTTTCGTAATATAAATTTCCATTCTGTGGCGCCGAACACTGAGATTTAAGTTGCTGAATAGAAAAAGTCGTTTCTTTCTGGTTATCAACAATACTATCCGCCTGCAGATCCGCTTCGAAGAATAACCGACCTTCAGAATGTACAATTCTTTCGTTTTCCTCATCCAGTGAAGTTATTTCATATTCAGTGCTATTCCCTATCGTCTTCATAAACGTCTGAACCAGTTGTGGTCCATTGCT
The DNA here is from genome assembly GCF_007004725.1 of Aliikangiella coralliicola. GTDB lineage: Bacteria > Pseudomonadota > Gammaproteobacteria > Enterobacterales > Kangiellaceae > Aliikangiella > Aliikangiella coralliicola. Next base: position 391,626 of record NZ_ML660167.1, read on the forward strand.
AAAGCTCAACGGATGGATCCAGACGATATCTTTAATTTTCGCGACTCGTTGCTCTCCGGCAATATTGCCGGCAATGCACGCCATCTCCATAAAGCCTGCACCAGGGAATATTTTTTCGCCATTGACTCGATGTTCCAACGCGTAAAACTCGTCATCTGACAAAGCAGAACTGAAGCTCACCTGTTTTAATGTTGATGAATTGTAGGAGACCAGCGGGTGCAATTGGCTAACTTCTGACTTAACTGTGAGACGTTTTTCCGGAATCAAATCATCAGATATCCAGCATCGTTCTTTTGCAAAAGGATAAGTCGGTAATGCAATTCTAATGGGTGTTTTTCCAGAAAGCTCACTGGCGGAAATTTCAGACAGTTCGGCATTTGTATAAAGCCTTTCCCAATCAATCACTTCACCTTGCGTCCATTTATCAGCCAGCGCCGTTAAGTTTTGGGATTCGAACATTTCTTGCAATAATGCTTCCTCTTTACCCTTCGCCAATCGCTTTTTACCCTGGCGAGGATCGAGACTGCCGCGATAAATATTGGCAACCGGCTTTCTTTGTCGCCAACCGCTTAGCTGGCTAACTAACTCTTTCACTTCAGAGACAACAATAGCCAGCCTTTCGGCCATTGGCTGACGACCGATTTGCAGGGTATAACACAAGTTAGCTAAATCAACGCTTTCTGTTTTGTTGATATAATCCAATAGTCGGTCAGCGTACTCGCGCAGCGCGTCGGCATTTTTCGCTGACAGGATAAACAAGTGGGATTGATTATTAACAACTTCTGCAACAGCTGAGTTTTCTTTTGCCGCGCTGACTTCGCTCGCGTTGTTGCCTTCGCCAGCTTTGTTTTGAGTTACAGATTCAACGGCGTCACAATGCTCTTCCAAAATTACACAGGCATTAACACCACCGGCTCCAAAGGAGTTGATCATTGCTCGTCTCGGGTGATTGGGCGATGCCTCCCAATGAGTTAAGTCGCGCTGCAAGTGAAATGGCGAATCGTCAAAATCAATATTTGGATTAATTTCCTCACAATGAATACTTGGCACCAATTGTTGATGTTTCATCTGCAGAAGAATTTTCGCGACGCCGGCTACACCAGCCGCTGATTCTGAGTGTCCGATATTCGCTTTAACCGAGCCAACCGGGCAATAGTTCTTTTTGGTAGTCTGCTTTTGGAAGGCTTGAGTCAAAGACACAATTTCCAGACTGTCTCCTAGTTGGGTTCCAGTGCCGTGTCCCTCAACATAACTGATAGACTCAGGATGAATTTGTGCTTTTCGCAGCGTATTTTCAATTAAACTCGCCTGAGAATTAGGGTTAGGTGCTGAGTAACCATTCGAGCGTCCACTATGATCGTAAGCGCTGGCAGCAATTACACCATAAATGTGGTCGCCATCTGCTTTTGCTTTACTGAGCGGTTTAAGTAACAAAGTGCCAACACCTTCTCCCGGCACAAAACCGTCATCACCGGCACCAAAACTACAGTTTTTACCCTGTTGTGAAACCATGCGTCTGGAACAAAATGATTGATACTTTGACGGGTGTAAATACAGATTAACACCACCGGCAACAGCAACCTGGCATTCTTGTCGGTTCAGACTTTCACAAGCTAAATGCAGTGCAACCAGCGACGACGAGCAGGCAGTATCAACCGGCATACTTGGCCCCTGGAAATCAAAGAAATAGGAAACCCGGTTGGCGATCGACCAGGGTAATGCGCTCGGCGAAACCATATTTCCCCGGCTCCACTCCTCAGGCGTGAGTAAATGATAAGAATTGGTAGTAACACCGGCAAACACACCAACATCAGCACTTTTTGCCTTCGGGTAGCGCTTTTTCAGACTATCAACGGTGTAACCAGCATCTTCAATTGTCGCCCAAACCGATTGCAAAAACAGACGCTCCTGTGGGTCGATAATTTTTGCTTCTTGCGTCGTCAGATTAAAGAACGATGGGTCAAACTTGTCAAAATCATTCAGAAAGCTCCCCCATTTACAATATATTTTTCCTTCTGCCGCTTTATCAGGATCTGCGTCAAAAAATTCCTCAAAATCCCATCGATTGGCGGGAACTAACTCCACCAGATCTTTGCCTTGTTTTAAGTTCTCCCAATAATCATCCAGGTTTTCAGATTGCGGGTAATATCCGTGTACACCGATAATCGCAATCGATTCTGGCTGACTAATGGGTGAAGCCGGCTGAATTGAAGTTTGTAGATTTGCGCTCTGTAATTCATTAGCGGCTTGATTATCCGCGGCCTGGCTGTCAATTTGAGATTGAGAGGTTTCTGAAGCGCTTTCTGAAGTGGCTTTATCCGCCGAATCGGACAACGCAAAATGCAGTATTAGCGCTTGTTGTGACTCTTGGGTTAAATACTGAGTAAACTCTTCAACCGTTTCGTACTGATAAAATAACGTCTTCGGTAATTCACCCAGATGTTGCTCCAACTTCGCGTTCAATCGCCCAATAATAATCGAGTCAATGCCATAAACGTCGAAACTCTCTAATGGGTCAATTTGTTCCGGCGACAGCTTAATTTCTTCACCGATTAAACCTTTGAGGTAGGCCTGAGTTTTCTCTTCCAACATTGCCAGGTCGACAGCTCGGTCCAACCCGGACTCAGCACCGATGGTATCAACAGCAATTCTTTCAGCGCCACCACCTGCGGCTGATTGTTGCGCCACATACGCGCTTATTTTGGAGGGCGTTCCATAGAGCGCGAGGCCTTGAGTTAAGTCCAACGAAAGTAATTCTTCCCAATATTGAATTCCTGCTTCTGTCGGTAACGGACTCATTCCCGCCTGACTTTCGTTTAACGCAATTTCGTTTTGACCAATTGTCATGCCTCCTTCTAACCAGAGCGGCCAATTAATTGACAGGGTTTTACCGAAACGCGCATGTGTGCTTCTGAGGCTTTCACGGGTTTGGGCAAAAGCATCCAGGAAATGGTTCGCGTAAGCGTAGTCACATTGCCCAGCATTACCTAATGCGCCGGCGACTGATGAAAACAGGACAAAGCAATCGAGCGGCTCGTTTTGTGTCGCTCGATCGAGGTTAATAGTGCCATAAACTTTCGGTGTGATAACCGCGTCGATTTCCTGGTTGGTTTTCTTAAGAATAAACGAATCACGATTGACGCCGGCACTGTGAATTACGCCGTTAATATTTGAAAATCTCGCTTTAGCTCGACTAACAACCGAATCCATATCTTCCTGAGAAAACACATCAGCCTGAATATAAAGGATTTCTGCGCCGTGAGATTTCAGTTGATTAATCTTTTCCTCTTGAGCATTTTTCAGCGCAGACCGACCGACTAAGACTAATCGAGCCTGGAAGTTTTTCGCTAAATATTTACTGAAGATAAATCCTAGTCCACCGAGTCCACCAGTAATAATGTAAACGCCGTTTTGCTTCAGCGGTAACGCTGCTATTTTGGTTTCAGCAGAAGCCTCGGTTAATGGATAAGACTCGAAATTTTTAACATAACGATCATATCGAGATTTTTCCTCAAGCTGTTGATAACGAACCTCAGCCGTTCTCCAATTTTTATCGGTCAGCTCATTGAAAATAAGGTCGAGTTGCTCGTTATGTATCGCGCCAGCTTTTTCACTCGCCAGGTCCAGCATCATATGTTGGAGCTCTAACACTTTACCCAGATACTTTGGATTTTCCAGAGTTAAAGTTTTGTAAAAACCACCGAGCGCAGTATTAAGTGGCGCGCCTGTGGAACTGGTTGCAAAAACCGACAAAAATTGAACTGAAGTTTGATGCTTTTGTTTAATTAAAGACTTAGACAAATTAAACAGGGAATAAATTCCCGCGTTAAGTCCTTTAGCAATATTATCGTTAAGAATATTTTTGCTGACAGTATTGTCAGTAAAAATATCATCAGTAAAGCCGTGGTGAATGATATAAGACGGCAACCGACTTGTATTCTGCAGCGTTCCGACCAACTGCTCAAAATCTTTTTCTTGCAGCGGATTCACCACAAAAGTATTTCGCGAAGTTTTTTGGTATGCCTCTCCAGGTTTCACCCAGACAATCGCGTCTTTTTGTTGAATATCGTCGCTGAATTTAAAGCGATTTTCGGCCTTTAACTGCTTTTTCATCTTTGAAAAAAGCTCATCAGTTTCAGCCAAAATCAGTATGGAACCCGTTAATGTCTGTTGCTCTTCCGCCACATTAAGCGGTTGTTTGTTCCAACTTGGCGAAAACAGCACTTTTTGCTTTTTCTCTACCAGTTGCAGCACATTGTCAGCTTGCTCTCGGCTCGCATTTTTGTTTGCTGAAACAGTTTCTCCTTGTTGACTCAACGACCTCGGTGTAGAAGGTGATGGTGCATCGACAGCGGAAGATTCAACCCAATAACGCTCTTTTGCAAAAGGGTAAGTCGGAAGACTAACGCGTTTTGGTTTGCTTGGTTGTTCGCGGTTTTCGGAATACAACTTGTTCCAATCCAGCTCCAACCCTTTTACCCATAGGTCAGCTAGTTTCGACAGTTTTTTCTGACTAATCCATTTATCAATCGTTTCACGCAAATCAGCATCTGCGGTAAACAGTGATAAGGTTTCTTTGTCGCGCGTTACCTGCCCTTGAAAAACACCGTTGACCGAGCGCTCAGTATGGGATCCACTAACAACCTGCTGGAGTTTTTCGGTTAATTGTTCAATCGAGTTAACCACAAATCCCAGGCGCTCTTTCATGGCGCTTCTGCCCACCTGCAAAGTGTAGGCCATAGAACGCAAACTCAGTGGTTGCTCTGACTCATTTGACGATGTGATGAACGCCAATAAATCGCGTGCTTTTTGCTGCAACTGTTTTTCAGTTCTGGCCGACAAAGGAATAATGACTTCGCTAGCATCAAGCGCTTCGATATTCGCTTGATTGGTCGAAATTGGCGGCGCATATTCTTCAATGACCAAATGAGCATTAGTTCCGCTAAAGCCGAAAGAACTGACGCCTGCGCGACGCAATGTGCCAGGTTTCACTTCCCAGTCCTGCTTTTCTCTGGAGATGTAAAATGGCGAGCTGTCGAAGTCAAACAAACTATTTTCTTTGTTGACATTCAGGCTTGGCACCAGCGTTTTGTGTTTCATGGATAACAACACTTTTTGCACACTCGCCACACCCGCGGCACCAGAAGTATGGCCGATGTTGCTTTTTACTGCGCCCAAAGCACAGTAGTTTTTGTTGGTTGTCTTTTCTTTGAATACAGTCGCTAGTGCCTCCAGCTCAATTGGATCGCCGAGCTTGGTCCCTGTACCATGGGTTTCAATGTAACTGATAGTCTCAGGATTAATATCGTGTCTATCATATAAATCGCGCTCCAGTTCAATCTGACTATTAACACTTGGCGCAGTGATGCCATTGGTTTTACCGTCCTGGTTAATGCCTGAACCTAAAATAACACCGTAAATGAAATCGTTATCTGCTTGTGCATCTTCTAAACGCTTTAAGACAACTGCACCGGCCCCTTCACCAGGCACAAAGCCGTTGGCAGAATTATCGAAAGTTTTACATTGCCCTTCCGGTGATAACATGCCGGCACGACACATACCAAGATAAGATTCAGGCAACAGGTATAGACTCACGCCACCGGCTAATGCCATATCGATTTCATGGTTTAGCAGCGCCTGACTACCGAGATGGATCGCCACTAATGATGACGAACATGCAGTATCAATTGGAATGGCTGGTCCTTTTAAATTCAGATAATAAGCGATTCTGGCCGCGCCGATGGCGAAACTGTTGCCAGTAGTCTCTACATTAGTATTTGATAGCAAAAACGAATATTCACTACTCATGATCCCGAGGTACACACCGCACTTTTGATTGCTTAAACTATTGTTAGCGTATCCTGCATCTTCAAACGCTCGATAACCTTCCTGCATAAATAAGCGATGCTGGGGGTCCATGCTTTCTGCTTCTGAGGGTGAAATTTGGAAAAATAGTGGGTCAAAACAATCTACATCGTCCAGAGCACCTAACCATTTACAGTAGACTTTACCCTGCTTGGTTGGATCTGGGTCGTAATATTGATCCACATCCCATCGAGACGACGGGATTTCAGTAATAGCGTTTTTACCCTGGAGCAAATTGTCCCAATATTCTTGTAAGTTTTGAGCTTGTGGGTATCGGCCGGACATACCAATGATAGCGACTTTTTCGTTATTGATTTGTTCATTTTGTACTTTACCCTGTTTGCCTGACGACAAGGTAGATACCGCAGAATGGGCGGATACTGAGCGACTCCCCCTGCTTCGTCTGGTTAATACCGGGTAAGCATCAATTAATGGAACCTGACCTGGCGATACTACTGGCGTAGTGGTTTCAGCTTTTTCCGCGATGGCTGCAGCGGCCTCAGAATTAGTCGAGACAGCAGAATTAGTCGAAACAGATTGCGTAGCAGCAGACGCAACAATTGACTTGATGGCAGAAGCCGGTTTCTTTTCAAGCTCTTTCGCTAAAAAGCTAGCGAGTTCCTGAATATTCGAATAGTCATAAACGCGAGTCGCTGAAATTTCTAATCCATATTGTTTGTTGATCGCTTTAACCCATTCCACGCCCACAATCGAGTCTAGCCCCAAATCAACAAAGGACTTATCGGTGTCGATTTCACTAATATTCATATAAAGAGCGTCAGCCAGACTGTCTTTCAGCTCGAGCTGTAATTGCTCAGTTGAAATTGTAGGGACAGAGTCCTCGGTTTGACTTTGGGTTTCGCTTTGCTCTGATATTGCAGTGACCGATGCGATAGGCGAAGTTTGTTTCAGGCTTTTTGCCGGTGCACTTGACGCATCTTCCACAGTTAAGTTTTGTGTTGACGAATCATCTGGTAAAGGAGCAGCTGATTTCTCCAGTTCGTTTTCCAGAAACGAAGCCAATTCTTTCACATTAGAATAGTCGTAAACTCGAGTTGCGGAGATAGTCAGACCATATTGTTTATTAATCGCATTGACCCATTCCACCCCGACGATGGAATCTAACCCTAAATCAACAAAGGACTTTTCAACATCAATTTCGTTGATGTCCATGTAAAGCGCTTCGGCCAGGCTCACTTGAAGTTGTTGTTGCAATGTCTCTTTAGACAGTCTTTCGTTAGACAGTCCTTCTTTAGACCGACTCTCCTTAGACAGACCTTCTATAGACGACGTTTGTTGAGACACAAGCCTGTTAGCTGCAGGCGGGTTAACCGCAACGTCAGCTGGTGGTTGTGTTATTATACTTTCTGCCGTTTGCTGTCGAGACTTCGCCTGTCCAGCTTCTACTAGCCCCACTTCTTTCAATGACACTAGCGGTTGTGGCGATAAACTTTTCGAAACTGAATGATCGCCAGTGATGGCTTCCGTTACCGCGAGAGAACTCGCCAGCTGCACAGAATTGGGTTTAGCCATTGTTTCTGACACAGCAGTAAAGCTACTACTTGGCGTAGCCAGATTAATGGTTGAAGGTGCCGAGTCTATTTTCGGCTGTTGCAATGGTACTGATTGTAGAGGGGCCGATTGTAGAGAAACCGAGCGTAGAGATAGCCCTTTCATCTGCACACAAACATTTCCCTGTAAGTCGCACAAATCAACGTCTAGTGCTATTTTTTCCGACGAGTCACTAGTTTTAGAATGACGGACCCAAATGTGCATTTCATCAGTGCAGCCAAAGACAATTTGCATTGAATCTAATTCAAATAAAAGTGATGACGAATGTCTAAATCCAACCAGGTCCATCGCAGTCTGAACAACTGCGTCCATTAACTCGGGATTAACGATAAAATCGCTCAATGGTTTCGAAGAAGGTTGCTTATCTATCCCTGGCATTCTGACTTCTGCCAGACGATGGTTTTGTCCGCGGTAAAAGCCCGTGATTGCCTGACTAACAACACCTTTTTCCGCAAGCATACCTTCTGCGAAAATACCTTCGGCTAACAAACTTTCTAATTGAATTGACGCCATCTGTGATTTTAGTTCGCTAACATCCAGTCTGGCGGGTGCAGGTTGTTGCACAAAAATCGCCCGCCCCTGACAGTGCACGACCTCAGGTTGAGAAGCGTGGCCTGGTAAGTCAACTTGCTCAGGTGTGTAAATGTCAAATTCTGTATCGCCATTGTCATTAGTTGTTAAGCTAATTGAAGTCGCTGTACCACGCGCGAATAATGGCTGCCCCCAGACAACATCATGTAATTCAAGGATGCTCGATTCTGGCCGCGAAGGTGTTGCGTACTCAATCGCCGCTCTGGCCATTTCCAGGCTAACCAAAGACGGCAAAAATTTAAGCTCGGATTGAAATGCTTGCAAGTAGTTTTCGTCGCCTCTGAAAACTGTATCGTAGCGCTGTTGATCGAGATCGGAGGTATTAGTGTGCAACAACGGATGTAGTGCCGTGCTAACCATTTTTCGCGAGCCAGACTCAGGCAAATCGCTAGGTAACGCTAAACCTGTTTTAGGCGCGTATTGTCCGACAATCGGATCGATCCAGTACTTATCCTTTGCAAACGGATAAGTAGGTAAACTAATCCGTGAAGGTTTATTTTCTCCATAAAGTTTATGCCAATCTAATTCGAAACCTTTGCTCCATAAATCCAGTAGTTTTGGGAGCTTTTTACGTGCAATCCACTTGCCGATGGTTTCCTCAAAGTCAGCGTCGGCAGTGAACAGAGAAAGCGTTTCTTTGTTGCTTTTAACCTGGCCCTGATAAACGTCTTCGATTTCTTGATCGCCACCAACATAAGCTGATAGCTTTTCAGCTAGCTGGTCAATGGAATTAGCCATAAAACCAAGTCTTTCTTCCATCGACTCTCTACCTACCTGCAGGGTGTACGCCATGGCCGACAGGTTAAGGCTTTGGGTGGAACGCTCCGCTTGTTGCTCGATAAAATCGAGCAAATCACACGCTTTTTGTTTAAGTTGGTCGACCGTTCTAGCTGATAAAGGCACAATCACCTGAAGGTTCGACGTTGACTCGGCATCGATTTTGTCGGCCGCATCATACTCCTCGACAATGATATGCGCGTTAGAACCACCGGCGCCGAATGACGATATTCCAGCAATTCTCGGCAACTTGCGCCCATCAATAACCGGTTGCTCCCAATCTTTTAAGGTCTGATTAACGATAAAGGGGGTATTTTCAAAGTGAATATTCGGGTTTAGCCGGGTTGAATGTAGCGAAGGCACAATCTTGCGGTGCTTCATTTGCAGAAGAATCTTGGTAATACCAGCGATTCCCGCCGCAGATTCACAATGTCCAACGTTCGACTTGGCAGAGCCAAGTAAACAAAACTGCTTGGTTTGCGACGAGTTTTGAGCCGAAGATTGTTTCGAATCGATTCCTCGTATATTTTCGTTAAACGCTTTACTCAAAGCAGCGATTTCAATTGGGTCGCCCAGCTTTGTCCCTGTGCCGTGGGCTTCAATGTAACTGATATGGCGCGGGTCAGTTTTTGATTCTATCAATGCCCGGCTAATCGCATTCGCTTGCGCCTGTGGGTTCGGAACGGTGTAACCGTTAGTTTTACCGCCGTGGTTAAGCGCGCTTCCTTTAATTACGCCATAAATATTGTGGCGGTCTCGTTTAGCTTCCGATAACCGTTTTAGAATAACGCTTCCCACGCCCTCACCAGGAATATAACCATCGCCACCCTCACCAAAACTTTGGCAATGACCATCACTGGAAATAAATTGCCCTGCACTCAACATTTCGTATTTATTCGGGTGAATACAGACATTGACTCCCCCGGCGATGGCGAGATCGGTGCGCCCCTGTTTTAAATCCTGACAGGCAAGATGAATGGCAGTTAGCGATGAAGAACACATGGTATCCAGGGTAATACTCGGACCATGCAGATTGAGCACATACGAAACCCGGTTAGCAATGCTCGCTAAACTGCCCGATAAATTATATTCCCCATACATCACCCCGACATAAACACCTACCTGCCCGGTCGTATCTGTGCTGGCGGCATTGCCATGGGGCATTTGCAAACTGGCGCGAGTATAACCTGCATCTTCAACCGCGATCCAGGCGTGCTGTAAAAACAGCCGCTCCTGCGGGTCGATATACTCTGCTTCACGGGGCGAAATATTAAAGAAGATAGGGTCAAACTCTTCCACACCTTCGATGAAGCCTCCCCATTTACTGGAATGTAGGCCTTTGGTTTTCGGATCTTCGCTATAGTATTCTCGCCAGTCCCAGCGCTGTTTTGGTATTTCAACGATACAGTCTTTACCATCGCGCAGATTTTGCCAGTAGGTGTCAACATCAGGAGATTCAGGATAACGACCGCTTAGCCCAATAATTGCGATTGGTTCGTCATTAACTGTTTGCAACTCACCGCTGAAACCGGCCGTGGAATTATCGGAATGGCTTGAACGACGGAAACGGCGACTTACCCTGGATTTACCAGCGAGCCGTTTTTGATTGGAAACTGTTTTTGTTTCAGAAGAAGAAGCCGAAGCGTCAACCATCGGCTGTTGCGAATCTAACTCATTGTTCTCATTTTCGGCGACATCAAAAAGCGTTGCTAGCTGCTCTGTATGCGACTCAACAAAATAGGTCGTTAGTTCGCTGATAGTTTGATATTCGAAAAATAGCGTTTTTGATAAAGACCCAAAAGTTTTTTCCAGTTGACTGGTTAAGTTCATCGCTAAAATTGAATCGATGCCATAATTTTCTAACGGCGCTTTAGGATCAATCTTGTGTGAGGGTAATTTTAATAGCGTCGATAATTCTTTGCGTAAATAACTCTGTGTTTGCTCTGACAAATCTACGGTCTGTTGACCGCTAGCTGAAGTTTGGCTTTGTTGTGAAGCAATTGTAACGGCGTTCGGTGTTTTCACCGCTGATTCGTCCTTAGTTGACGATTGCACCTTCTCCGTTAATGACACTTTTGATGCGGCATTTTGACTGGCTTCTGCGGAAAAGATCTGACGTATTCTCGCCAGATCACCTTCCATTACTAAAGTTTGTGAATATCGTAAATTTAAACTACGATAAAATGCCTTTATACCAGAGTCGGTTCGCATGGGTACGACGCCGCTGGATTGTAGCAACATTGCTCTGGTTGTCTCATCGAGCTGCATGCCCCCTTCTTCCCAGAATGGCCAATTGATCGATAAAGTTTGTCCCCGTCGCTGATTATTTTTGACCTGCTGATTGCGATAGGCCGCAAATTGATCCATAAATCCATTCGCTGTTGCGTAATCAGCCTGACCCACGTTGCCTAAAGCCGCTACCCCGGACGAAAACAACACCATAAAGTCTAAATCAATGTCTTTACACGCCAGATCCAGGTTATAAGTGCCGCTAACCTTCGGCTTCAACACCTGGCTAAATTCTTCACTCTCTTTTTTCAGAATAAAGTTATCAATAATCATCCCTGCACAGTGAATGATACCGCTGAGCTGCTGTTCGCTTTGTTGTAAATCACTAACGATATCGCTGACACACTGTTGAGTCTTTTTCAGATCACTAATGTCTAGTTGTTGATACGTGAGTTGATCAATGCTCGCACCATTATCAACCCGTTCAATTAATGCGTTTAACAGCGATTGTTTTGATGAAGTTAATGCAGAACGGCCTGTGAATATAATTTTTGCTCGGGTGGTTTGGCGAAGAATTTCCTCGGCAAACAGTATTCCGAGACCACCAAGACCGCCAGTAATTAAATAAGCACCATTGTCCTTAAAAGTAATTGTTGGCTGTGAGTTTTGTGATGAAGACTGGTCGAGTTCATCCCAATTGAGGACATAGCGTTTGTTATCTTCATACTTTATCACCGAATCTTCGATTCTGGCGCTCTCGTCCGTCAGCCGGCCGGCTAGTTCCACCTCGCTGAGAGTCGAGTCAGTTAAAATAATTTGACCCACAAGGTGCGGATTTTCCTGAGAGGCCGTTTTCAGTAAACCAGTTAATCCGGTACAAAGCGTCAGCGTCGGGTCATTGGCGATGACAATCTGGATCAGCGTTGTTCCCTTCTTCTTTTGTTTTAATTGTTCTTTTACCTGCTCAAAACAGGCTAATGCGACGGTATGATAATCCTCTGCAATATTGTGCTGTTGAGAAGTTTTTAACGACACACATCGGTTTTTAACACCCATTTTATCGAGCTGCTTTTCAAGCCGACCGACTTGAACATCAGCCAATCCGCAAACCATAACGGTTTGTTGTTCAATCGATGTTTGTGCAGCCGCTTTCGGTTGATTAGCCGCGTCAATTTGGCTTGCTTTCCATTGCGGTGTGGCGAGTAAAATACCGTTGCTCGCAGTTGAAGCAATATTGGTTTCATTGGGAATGTCAGTATTTAATACTCGCGAAGTAAACTCTCTGATTTGTATACATACCTGCCCTTGCTCATCACAAAGGTCAATGTCCAACTTGGTGATCCTGTCATCTGGCTTAGCGCCTTCGGAATAACGTACCCAGGCAAACATTTGTGAAGTACAAGGCGAAAAAATGCGAATGGCGCCTAACGCGAATGGCAAAGACGGCTGGTCAGGGATTTGATTAATATCGTCAACTAAGCCAAGGGTCGATTGTAGTGCACTGTCCATCACACTGGGATGAAGGATATACTCATTTTGTGTGGACTCAACACTGGTGGGCAAATGTAGTTTAGCGAGTAACTGATTTTCGCCCTGGTAAATGGCTGAAACCCCTTGATGAGCTGCGCCATAATTGAGCCCCATATTGTTATACGCGGTATAAATGGAATCGGCATCGAGTTGTCCCCGCTGCATTTCATTTTTGAGTTGCTCAATGTTGAGTTTTTGCGGCGAGCCTAAGTTGACGTATGCTGCCTGGCCCTGACAATGAATTAATTCCTGGTCACTGTCTTCACTTGCCGAACTGTATACTTCGTACTCGAGTTGTTCGTCATAAGAGCCAGGCGATGACTCTGAACCATCGGCCTCGTCGACAAATAGCGCGATTGCGACATCCTTTGGTTCAGCCACAACGATAGGTTGTAACCAAACGATATTGCGTAGCTCTAAAATGGTTGACTCAGATTGCTCCGGCATTGCTTGCTCAATGGCAACACGGGCCATTTCCAGATAAGCCACTCCCGGCAACACACTGTTTGCTGTTGCCTCCGACTGTTGCCCTGACCTCATGCTCACCTGATGATCAGCCAGGAAGAATTCGTCTCCAGTAAAAGTAGAACCGTAACTCTGCTGGCTTAAATCGGAGGTATTAATCTGTAATAGCGGATGAATGGCACTTGCTTTGGCTGAAGCATTTGAGTTCAGAGAAAACTGCTTAACAAGTGCTAGCGCGTTATTTTTTGATAGTCGCTTACTTTTTAATTCTGAAACTACGTATTCTATAAAATCTATCATTTTGCTGCTCGCTATCTGGAATTTCTATTTCGTATCAATGATTGGTTAACACTTTTGACTTAAGCGCTCGCGCCAGACAACAACTCAATGAACAACAGCTCACTGGACAACAATGAAGCATTGTTATCCAGGCAAGCATGTTCAAGCACAGCTATTAAGCACAATCGTCCAGGCACAATTATCCTGGCGTGCAAAAGCACCTTGTTAAAAGGTCAAACAAAATTCAGGTTAAATTTTTATTTCATTTAAAATTCAATTCTTTTAAACGATTTTCTTCAACAAGGTAACCCCTTGTTTTGTTTCGATGGAATCGTTGGCGATTCGATTGATAATGTCTTCGATTGATTCGAAGTTTTTATTTATCTTCGCCTCATGACTCGATCGACTATTCGAGTTTGTCTGGTTAGTTGCCTGATGACTGTTTTGTCTTTCAGTGCCCTGTATTTCATTGTCTGGTCTCTCACTATCGCGGTTGTAACCTGATTGAGAATTGACAATATGGTCATCTAACCAATATCGCTCTTTGGCAAAGGGATAAGTCGGTAAACTGATTCGCTTGGGTTTGCTTTCCCCGCGACGGAGGTCTGCATAAAATTTATTCCAATCCAGTTCCAATCCTTTAACCCACAAGTCTAATAATTTTGAGTATTTTTTGTGGGCTATCCATTTGTCAACTACGTCTTTCATGTCATCATCCTGGCTGATGATATTAATGCCTTCTTCGTTGCGGTTCACTGTTCCTTGATAACAATCGTTGATATTTTGTTCACCGCCGGATTTTTCACCGAGTGTTTTTTCACCGACAATAAAGGCTTGGAGTCTATCGGCCAGTTGCTCAATTGAGCTTACTATAAATCCTAAGCGTTCCTCCATCGATTGTCTACCCACTTGTAACGTATAAGCTATTTCTTCGAGAATTATTTTTCTTTGTGTCGGATTACTCACATGTTGCTTTTGCTGGATAAAGGCGAGTAAATCAACAGATTTTTGTTTAAGTTGCTCTCGAGATTTTGCGGAAAGCAGGATCATCACATTGGTGTTGAGCTCCCCGGTGTTGCCCACTGAAGCCGCTTGATGAGCAGGCTGAGCAACCGGCGATTGATATTCGGCGATTACCAGGTGCGCATTCGTTCCACTGAATCCAAAGGAACTAATCGCCGCCTGTCGCTTTGGTGAATGATTAAGTTCCCAAGGCTGTAATCGATCATTAATATAAAACGGGCTATCTTTTAAATGAAGACCTTTTAAACCTCGATCGCCTTTTGAATTATCTCCTTTTCCAATATGGCCATTGAGTTGCTCAAAGTTAATCGTCGGTGGCAGCTGTTGATGTTTTAATGACAGGATAACTTTGATAAAACCAGAAATTCCTGCCGCAAAAAGGCAATGACCGATATTGCTCTTGACCGATCCCAACGCACAGTAGTCAGTGTTTTGAGTATATTTTTTGAAGGAGTCGCGCAAACCTTCTACTTCAATAGGATCGCCTAACTGAGTACCTGTACCATGTGCCTCAACTAACTGAATGTGTTCAGGGTCAATAGCAAACTTGTCATAAACTTCCTGCTGCAAACGGGTTTGCGATTTTGGGTTTGGCGCAGTAATTCCGTTGGTTTTGCCATCCTGATTGACGCCCCAGCCCTGTATAACCCCTTGAATAATATCCTCGTCTCTTTCGGCGTCGGATAGTCGTTTTAACATGACAACACCGACTCCTTCTCCAGGTACAAACCCATTCGCTTTCTGATCGAAAGTGAAGCAGCGCCCCTCAGTGGATAACATACCCGATTGTGAAGTACCAATATGCATCGACGGGCCGGCCAGGACGCAAACACCGCCGGCCAACGCAATGTCACTTCCTTTAGAAACTAAGCTGTCACAGGCATTCGCAATCGCAACCAGTGACGAAGAACAAGCGGTATCAATAGATAAACAGGGTCCCTGCAAATTCAGGAAATAGGAAATGCGCGCGGCTAATATGGAAACGGAGCCGCCCATTCCTTGTGCAAATTGATGGTAGTCACCGGTGCCACAACCGACAAAAACACCACACTTACTACCAGAAAGTGCTTCGGCGTTGTAGCCTGCGTCTTCAATTGTTTGCCAACTGGTCTGTAAAAATAATCGCTGCTGCGGGTCCATATTCTCCGCTTCTAACGGAGAAATATTGAAAAACAAGGGATCAAACAAATCGTATCCTTCTAACGCCCCCATCCATTTGCAATTGGTTTTCCCGGGGACAATATCGCCCGGCTGATAATAGCTATCGATATCCCAGCGCTCTGCCGGCACCTCGCTGATGCAATTTTTACCCGAGGCGATATTTTTCCAAAACTCTTCCAGATTATTCGCTTGCGGAAATTGCCCGGCCATACCTATCACAGCAATCGGTTGAGTTTGACTAACCGCAGATTCAGAACTCACGCGTGAGTTGTTTATTCGGACTGCCGAAGAGTTGCGCCAAGAGGCCAGTTGCTTTGCCGGCAACATGACAGAATTTTTTACTGAAGTCTGAGTGTTACCACTAACAGATTCTGAACAGTGGATACCATCACTCGAATTGGTCGCAATGATATCAATATTGTTCGCCTGGTTCGAAGCTTCGCTCTTCACCAGGTTCCCTTCTCGCTCGGCCACCTCATGAACATACTCGCCGAGTTCGGTTAAAGTTGGATAGCTGTATATTTTAGTGCCTTCGATTGAAATTTGATATTCTTCATTGATTTTACGCACCCAACTCACGCCGATGATAGAATCCACTCCAAGATTAATAAATGGCGTGTCTTTTCCAATATCCTGCTCCGACATCTGTAACTCTTGGGCTAATAATTTTTTGAGGGTGGCAACAATGTCGGGTAGCGTATCTGCTTTCTGCGACATCTCTGTGACAGAAGATAGATCGACCTGGTTAATCTGAGTAGAGCTGATTCCACTGGTTGTAACCTGATCTGATGCATTTTTTCTTTCAAGCGAGTTTCTTTCAAGCGAGTTCCTTTCAGGTATAACTTCTTCTGCAGGCACTGTCTCAGAACTTTCAACAACCCTATTCTCCTGACTATTGCCTCTTAACTGATCAACTTCTTCCTTTACATATTCACTTAACTCAGACAAAGTCGGGTAGCTATAGATCTTGGTTCCTTCAATGGAAATGTTGTATTGTTCATTAATTTTACGCACCCAGCTCACACCAATAATCGAGTCGACGCCCAGATTGGTAAACGGCGTGCTTTTTCCAATGTCCTCTTCTGACATCTGCAATTCTTGCGCTAACAATTTTTTCAGTGTCGCATTAATACTCGATAATGATTCAGTTGCTGAATTATCGGCCTTGTCATCTTGGGGTTCTAAGTGAATGTCACTCGCTGGACTTTCCACCTGTTTACTATCAACAACAACTGAACTGGTTCCCTTCGCAAAACTAGTTTGAATTTGCTCGAATGTTTCAGATTGACCGACGAAGGTTTTTTCATGCATAGCCAGCTCAAGTTGGAAAGTGTCTTCTAATAAATCATGTAAAGGCTGGTTCCATTGTTGCTTAAGTGAAATTAATTGACTGCTTGGGCGTTGCGCGATTTGTTGAGCTAAAACCATTGCCTCCGCAACAACATTTTTCCTTGGTAAAATGCTCACTGACAAACCTTTTTTCTTTAACTCACGGCCAGAATACTCTTGCGCCGTCAACATGGTATCTCTGGCCAGGTCATAACCGATTTTATTGGGGAAAATCGCGGTTGAACCCGCACCTGGCGTAAACCCATAATTCATATAAGGACTGACAAAATGACTTTCCTCACTCATCAACGTCAGGTCAGCATACATACCCATGGCCCAACCGGCACCGATGCCATGTCCCTGCATTGCTGCAATTACCGGCAAGCGACAAGTCATCGCTAACTGAAAAACTTTTCGATCGGTAAATTTATACTGGCCATCCTGAATCGCCAGTAAACCTTCTTTGGTTCCACCGGATGAGAAATAACTATCATAGCCAGTAAGAACGACAACTTTGTATTCAGGTGTATTCTCTATGTGCTCGAAAACTTCAAACATCCCTTCGATAAAGGCATCAGAAAACATATTTCTGGCTTCTCTGTCTTCCATTCTCACTAACAAAACACCATCAGGATAGATAGAGGCCGAAATCACTTTTGAATTTAGAGTCACCTTTTTTTCTTTTTGATTTTTGGCGTCAGAATCGATTTTATTAACAGACCCATTTTTTGTCGAAGACTCTAACTCCTTTTCCACTGACCATTCAGGTATATCTATCAGCTTGTTTTTAAGTAAAGCTGAACCTTGCTTTTTCCAGGCCAGCAATTTTGACAAAGGTTGTTCGTTCCATTGTTGGGCGAGTTCAACTGCAGTTGGCAACACCAAATGATGATCAACCAGATTTAAACTCGCGCACCTTTGTTGCAAATCTTTCCCGGAGTAGTCGGTCGCCGTCAGAATAATTTCTTTTCCGAGGAAACGCCCGAGTCGATATTCGAAAAGCGAAGCAACTCGCCTGAGAAGGCCAGGTGATTGCCACAATGCTTTAACAGAATAACGACCTTCTTGACTATAGACACAGGCATCGCAAATCTGACTAACCATCCAGCCGCTTCCGTTCGAATCGCCTTTAAGCGCCGCGACAACAGGCAGTGGCGAGTCAACAATAAGCTGCTCTAACGCTTCTAACACTTCCAAATTAGATTTCTCTGTTAGCGGCGGTAAGAAATTATCGTGTTCACTGGAAAGTACCAGTGATTTGTAACGCTTTGAACGACTAACTTGATTAAAAACATGGCTCAAATCTGAAATCAACAAATCAGATTTCTGCTTCTTCTTTGGCAATTTTTTCTTAGTTGCTTTCAGATTAATTACGAGGACATTTTTGGCATGCTCTTCCAGTTCAATCAGGTTAGAATTGATTTTTATCTTACTATTCTTCTTCTGACTATTTTCAGAAGACAAACCAGCATCATTTGTTTGATCAATATCAAGAACTTTAAGTTCATTGACTAAACTGATTAAATGCCGCGATAAATGCTGTTTGAGCAACCTGAGTGCATTTTGAGATTTGGTTGTCAAGCTGGTGGCAAATTTCTGTGCATAGGTTTCGATCTCGGATGATACAATCACCGCGCATGTCCAACCTTTCGCTCGCAATGCCTTTCCAGTCAGTTTTGTCTGACCATGTAAAAAATCATTGGTAGCGATTTGTCCAAATCGCTCGCTGAATAAATTCTCATCATTTACCGAAGGATAAAAACCAGAAGCTACATCAACGAAATTGTAGTTCCCGCTTTCGCTGCAAATCATGAAGTCACACAAGGCTCCCAACATAAAACCGGCGCCTACTGCATCACCTTGCATAACCGCAACAACCGGAACAGGAAAGCTGATGACTTCCTGGTAAAGTCCTTCGGCGACCGCGTAGTTATAATCATCTCTTTGTCCATGTAAGAAACAGGTTTCCGAGCCATTGATTAACAGAACTTTGATGGTGCTCGATAGTTTGGCTGTGCCAATCGCTTGCAATAATTGCTGCACAAGATTTTCCGTCAGTTGATTATTATCAACATCGTTAATAATTTGAATTGAATAAATTCCATTACCATAATCAAACAAACTAACCGACGCATTATTCAATTCTTCCGAGCCAGAATCATCCGCCTTCCCAATATCGCTAAAAACAGTATTTGAAAGTCTTACTTGCGGCTCGCTACTGATGTTTTTCTCGCTAACATTTGTCTCTCCGGGAACGTCGATGTTAGAACTCTCAGAAAAACATAAAACATCAGAATTCGCCCCATCAATAGAACTGGCCCCATCAATATTTGATAGAGCAATGCTATTCGGCTTGTTTATTTTAGCCGGAGAAGTTTGTTCAACTTGCGAAGCAGGAACTTTTTCACAATCCAGGTTTTGCAAGCCCGCCAACTTAACTTTAGTTGGCGCTGCTTTATTAATTTTTACTAATGGCGTGGGTAGCGAAATTTGTTTTGGTGCAGCGCTTGTCTTGCTGCTCTCCGTTGCTTGTACAACTTTTGGCTGCTCTTTCGAAACGACTTGTTGATAGCTTAACCCGCGGACCTGCATACAAACCTGCCCCGCTGTATCACAAATATCTATATCGAGTTTTAATTGACTATCTTGTGCGCTCTTTACTTTTGAAAAACGTGACCAGACAAAAACTTTCTCGCTACAAGCAGAAACAAAGCGAATAGATTTGAGCGCAAAAGGCAAACAAGTTTGCGCTTCACTACCAACTAAATCACTTGCCGAAAGTAAAATAACATCGATTAAACTCGGGTGAATAGTAAAGTCAGTTTTGTTCTCCTTGACAGCTTCAGGTAGTTGCGGAATCAGAACCTCAATCAGTCTCTGATTTTCGTTTTGCTGAAACTGCTGCACAACAAGTTGATTTACTTTGTTCTGATTACCCTTCCAGGCGGCAGTTTTCATATTTGCCTGAATTGCACTGATATTAACGGCTGGTATATCGCCTTGCTGGACAAAATTAGCATGTCCTTGACAATGAACGATCTCATCAGCATTGCTTTGGCTGTAAATTTCGAAGTCAACCTGCTCAGGTTGCGTCGCGAACAAGGCAATTGAAACGCTGTTATTTTCGTCAACAACTATCGGCTGTGCCCAAACAACATTGTATAATTCTAGATTGTATACTAAGTGCCGCTTTTGTTCCGACTGTTCGCTTTCCTGATAATTCGGTACAGCCAAATCAATTGCAGCTCTGGCCATTTCCAGACTAAGCATCGACGGTAAAAACTTTTGCTTATCCGGTAGCGTTTTTAAGAAAAATTCATTGCCATCAAAGCAGGAAGTGTAGCTCTGTTGAGTCAGATCAGAAGTATTCGTGTGTAGCAATGAATGGAGCACGTCACTAAGACTTGAATTAACAACTTCGCTTCCAGCATTAACTTTGTTTGTTGCAGATTGTTGGTTGTCCGGTTGAGAGTCACCAGTCTGAGAGACAGAATCGACAACCGGTTCAATCCAATAGCGCTTATTGTCAAAGGGATATGTCGGCAACGGTATTCGATTAGGCTTGGTTTTAACGCTTCCCTCTGATTGGTAAAGTTTATTCCAATCAAGTTCTAATCCGTTAACCCATAGCTCAAGGAGCTTCGACAGTTTTTGACTACTCAGCCATTTTTCAATCACAGTCTCTTTCATTTCATCATCTTGGCTGATAATGCGCATTCCTTCTTTGTTGCGCTCTACCTGCCCTCGATAAGCGTCATCAATGTTAATAACTGAGTCGTTATCGGAGTTTGAGTCATTAACAAATGCCTCTAGTTTCTCAGTTAACTGGCTGACCGAGTCAACCATAAAACCTAAGCGCTCTTCCATTGCATCTCGACCAACTTGCAATGTATAAGCGAGATCAACTAACTCAATGGAATGAGATCTTGTGAGTAAGAAGGCTAGTAGCTGTTCTGCTTTTTGGTAAAGTTGTTTTGAGGTTCTCGCTGAAAGTGGAATAACCAACTTTCCATTCTCTGTTATCGCAGATACATCCGGTTTTGAATCGACCTCAGGTATATATTCGCCAATCACCATATGGGCATTGGTGCCACTAAAACCGAAAGAACTTATCGCAGCTTGACGTTGTTCTTTCTCATCGACATCCCAGGCTTTTAAACGCGTATTAACAAAAAACGGCGTCCCTTTTAAACCTTTCGATTGACTACCAATATGTTCGTTTAACTGCTCGAAGTTTGTCGTCGGCGGAAGTTGTTTGTGTTTAAGCGCCAGTGCAATTTTTATTACACCGGAAACACCGGCGGCAGTCAGGCAATGACCGATGTTACTTTTCACTGAGCCTATCGCGCAATAATCGGTTTTGCGAGTAAACTTTTTAAAGGATTCCTTCAGCCCGTCAATTTCAATTGGGTCGCCAAGTTTAGTTCCGGTGCCGTGGGCTTCAATTAATTGGATGCTAGCCGGATCTATCTGGTGCTTTTCGTAAACATCTTGAAGTAGCTGCCGCTGAGCTTCCGGATTTGGCGCGGTTATTCCATTAGTTTTACCATCCTGATTAACACCCCATCCTTTAATCACTCCCTGAATAATATCTTGATCTTTCTCTGCGTCTTTTAAACGCTTTAACATCACAACACCGACACCTTCCCCAGGTACAAAGCCATTGGCGCGTTGATCGAAAGTAAAGCAGCGACCATCAGGTGAAAGCATTCCCGTTTGCGAGGTTTTAATCAGCATTTCAGGCCCTGACATAACATAAACGCCGCCGGCCAATGCCAAATCACTACCACCAGCGCTTAAGCTGTCACAGGCATTGGCAATCGCAACTAAAGAGGAAGAACACGCTGTATCAATTGATAAACAAGGCCCTTGTAAATTGAGAAAATAGGAAACTCGTGCCGCCAGAATAGATGTCGCTTCCCCGGTAAAACCCTGTGCGCTGATTTGTTGTTGTCTTGACAATAAATGGTAGTCGCCCGCAGCACAACCAACAAACACGCCACACTTAGTACCGGACAATGATTGCGCGCTATAACCGGCATTCTCAATTCCGCGCCAACAAGTTTGTAAAAATACCCGTTGTTGCGGATCCATACTCTTGGCTTCTTTCGGCGAAATGTTAAAGAACAGAGGATCGAACAGGTCAAACTCTTCTAACGCGCCCATCCATTGGCTGTTAGTTTTTCCGGGCATCGCGTCTCCCGGTTGGTAATAAGCATTAATATCCCAACGATTTGCTGGAATTTTATCAATACAGTTTTTGCTTTGGGCAATATTATCCCAAAAAGAATCCAGATCTTTTGCCTTAGGAAATTGCCCAGCCATTCCAATGATTGCAATGTGCTGGGACTTCACTGAAAGCCGTTGTTTGTTTTGACTTTTCGTTAATTTTTTTCTGCGCCTGGATACCAGGTTTTTGACTGCCGCTGCGATGGGTCTCAATGAGTTGGTTGTGTTCAACTCAGTGGCAATATTACTTGATTTGTTTGAGTCGTTAGTTTGACTTGTTCTTTGCACCGGCTGACTTTGAGAAACCTCGTTTAATACCGGTGGAGTTTCGCGAGGCGAATCATCGATTAATATACCCGCTTCACTTGCTTGCGCCTGGACATAATCACTCAATTGCTTTAACGTCGGATAACTGTAAACTTTAGTCGCCTCTATCGACGTCTTGTACTTATCATTAATCTTTCTTACCCAGGTAACGCCGGTAATCGAATCCAATCCAAGTTCTACAAACTGAGCATCCTCGTCAATTTCTTCAACCTGTAATCGTAACTCTTGTGCCAATAGCTTTTTTAGCGTTTCGTTTATTGAAGTTAACAGGTTACTCTTGTTTATTTCTGGCTTGGGTAACTTTTCTGATTGCAGTGTCTTTTCTGATTGGAGTAACTTTTCTGCTTCAGATTTTACTGCCTTTACATTTTTCGCTGACACATTTTTCGTTGACACAGTAACTTTGTCGACATTTTCAGCCAACTTATTATTTATCACCTCTACATCGACAGCATTCGAAGTCTCAGCGATAGCTTCAACTTCCTGCTTAACATATCGGCTAAGCTGTTTCAGCGTCGGGTAACTATATACTTTAGTCGCTTCGATCGCTGTGCCATACTTTTCATTGACCTTTCTAATCCAGGTGACGCCGGTAATGGAGTCTAGCCCCAAGTCAACAAATTGCTCATCTTCTTCAATTTCATCGGTTTGCAACCGTAACTCTTCTGCCAACAGTTTTTTAAGAGAAGTCATTAATTCAACTTCATTGATCGCAACAGCATAAGTTTGTTCGTCAATTGGCGAATGCTGCAAATCTGCGACTTTCTCATTCTCGGCGTTTGTATTCGAACCAGCAGAAAATTTATCTTGAATCTGCGCTAATGTTTCAGATTGGCCAACGAAAGTCTTTTCATGCATTGACAGTTCAAGTTGATAGATTTCATCTAACTGGCTTTGTAAACTAACCGTCAGTAGACTTTTAAGCGCGACTAGCTCAGCGCGAGAATGCCTGGCTATTCTTTCGGCCAAACTCATCGCCGCAGACAAGACGTTCTTTCTTGGTAAAACAGAGAATGATACGCCTCTATCCAGTAAAAGAGTCCCGCTGGTTTCTAGCGCAGTAAGCAATGTTTCTCGTGCCAGATCATAACCAATTTTTTCAGGAAAAATTAAGGTAGAACCAGCCCCTGGTGTAAACCCGTAATTCATGTAGGGACTCATATACTGGCTTTCTTCACTAAATATTGTGAAGTCTGCAAACATCCCCAAAGCCCATCCAGCCCCAACGCCATGGCCTTGCATCGCCGCGACTACCGGCAACGAACATTTCAACGCAAGTTGATAAATTTTGCTATCGGTAAATTTAACTTTACCTTCTTGAATTGCAACCAATGTTTCTTTGGTGCCGCCCATTGCAAAATAATTATCATAGCCGGTTAAAACCACCACCTTGTATGACGGTGTTGCCTCGATATGAGAAAAAACTTCGATCATTCCTTCGGCCAGCTCATCCGAAAACATATTCTTCGCCTGGCGATCTTCCATAGTTACTTGCAAAATACCTTGTGGGTAAACCTGCGCAGAGATCACTTTCGAATTAAGCGATAAAGGCATCGGCGAATCAGGTAACGCAATTGGCTCTTTGCCCTTTTCTTCCTTAATTTGCAATGTGTCATGTAAATCTGCCAAGACCTGTTGAATACGCAACGAATCCCGTTTTTTACGTTCGATAAGAACTGGACGTGGTTGTAAAGACCAGTTTCGTGCAACTTGTAAAGCTTCAACGGCCACTTGGTTTGGTTGTGCTATTTTTACCGATGGTAATTTTTGCTGTAAATCGACGCCGGAATATTCACCGCCAGCGAATAAAATTTCTGTGCCAAGTTGGTTGCCCAAACGACAAGTAACGATAGCTGCTGCGTGGTTTAACCATTCTGCCCGTTCTTTAATACTGTCAATCGTATAACAACCTTGTGCATGATAAATACAAGTATTGCAGAACAAACTCATTAGCCAGGCCACACCTTGCACGTTTGAATTTAGCGCGGCGACTACCGGAATATCCGAAGCGAGAATGAGTTGGCTAAAAGCGGTTACGACTGCGTTAAACTCATTAGATTCGACCGCTGGAAGAAATTCGGGATATTCACTCTCTATCACAACGGCCTTGTAAATTGCGCTTTGTTTAAGCTGGCCAAAAATCTCCTCAAGCTCGTCAATTAACGCTCTGATGTCGAGAGAAATATCGTCGTGCTTAAGACTGATAACAAGAATACTATCCGCCTCCGTTCTTAACTGAATCATTTCAGTTCGGGAGTTTGGCTCGGTGGTATTGTTATTTTTTTGTTTAACCGATTCGATATCATTCGAAGGTTCAACAATTTCAAGGTTATCGGCCAGAACGCTTAAGTGACGAGCCAAGTGCTGTTTTAACAATTTTAATGCGGGTTGTGATTTCTCAGCTAATGTAGAAGTAAGTTTTTGAGCATATGGGTTAATTTCGTCCTTCGGCAGAACGGGACATGTCAAACCTAGCAATCTCAGTTCTCGACCATTGAGCCCGTCGATTGAATCAAGTAGTTCACTAGTTATTGACTCGCCAAAGCGTTTGGCGAGTAAATCCGCCTCGTTTTTTGACGGGTATAAACCAGCTTGAGTACCACAGTATTGATAGCTTGCTTCTTCACTAACAATCATAAAGTCGCATAAAGCAGCGGCTAAAAAACCTGCTCCTGACGCATTGCCCTGAAGAACAGCAACAACAGGATAAGGAAAGGAAATAATATTTTGATAAAGCCGGTGCTGCAAGGCTTCGTTGCTATGTTGCCTGCCGCCATGTAGAAAATGTTTTTCGGTACCCTTCAATAATAAAACTTTTGCGTCTTCGGCCTGCTTAACAATCTCGAAAGCTTCAGTCAGCAACTCAATCACAGTTAACTCAAGCAGGTTATTACTACCGTTCTCATCCTTGCCTTCTCCTACTTGAATTGAATAAATCCCATTTCCCAGGTTAAATAAATTGACTGGGCTCGCTAACACTGTCGCCTTTTGTGTAGACCTATGGGTATTGACTTTTTCTCGCTGTAAATCAGCTAACTCTGACTCAGTTGCTTCTAACCCCATTAATTCTAAGTTCTGATTTTGAAAATCCACTAAACCAATTGAAGGCCGCTCTTTGCTTTCGTAGTAAGACTCTTTGTTAGTGTAAAAATCAATTGGCGCTAAAGTAATATCTTGAGGTTTTTTCTGAGTTCCTCGGTTAAATGATAAATGACTGATTCTCTTTTGCCGGCGGAAACTTGAGCTTAATGCTATTTTCTCTGGCACTAATGTTGCTTTTTCAATCGCCGCATTTGTAAGCGCACCCTCTGTTCTAAGAGAAGGTGTTGATGAATCAGTTAAAGAAGGAGGTGTTAAACTTAGAGCCTCAGACTCAAAGGTAATGCCGTGTAGTTGTAAACAAACATTGCCTGCAGCATCACACAAGTCAACATCTAATATTTTATAGCCTTCACTCTCTTGTGCAGAAGCATTGTTATTGGCATGCCTCACCCAGGCAACCATTTGCTGCGTACAACCAAAGATAACACGCGTTGTCCTTAAAGCAACCGGCACGTAGTTTTCGTCCTCACGATTAACTAACCCAGTTGCGAGGTAAACAACTGAATTAACGATACCGGGATGCAAAATAAAATCACCTAGCTCTCCTTCCGTTTCTGCTGAAAGATCCAGGTTCGCGAGCATTTCACCTGTTCCCACGTAAACCGAGCTGGATAACGGCAATGATAGTTTTTCATCTAATTGCAATGACTGTTTTATTTTTTCCAGGTCGTGTTTTTGCGGCGCTGGGCTAGTGGTGAAAACAGCTTTTCCCTGACAGTGGATTATTTCATCATCAAGTTGGCTCAATGGTTTATCGGTTGGAGAACTCTCAAGTTCAGTTCTTTCACTGTAAATTTCAAACTCAATTTGTTCGCCAAAACCATCGCTATCATCAGCTGAAAACAAATCGATCTTAATGGCACGTTCGCCACTCACCTCTGCAGGTTGCCCGAGAACAAAGTCTTGCAACTCTAAAGTCACAGACTCTCGCAGGACGGGCATGGCATGCTCTGCAGCAGCGCGAGCCATCTCAAGATAAATAGCCACAGGTAAAGTTTGTGAATTGACTTCAGCTGGCAAGATTTTTTTAGACTCACTCGACTGACTTAACCTGTCAAAGAAAAATTCTTGTCCGCTAAAAACACTACTGTAACTTTGTTGGTGCAGATCGGAGTGATTATTATGGAGTAAAGGATGAATCGCCACACCTGCAGTCTGGGCTGACAATGGTAATTTAGACATTACTGCAACTGGGTCGATCCAATATTTTTCCCGGGCAAAAGGATAAGCAGGTAGACTGATAAGCCGAGGAAGCATTTTTCCAGATGAATTGATGGAGTCAGCCACTTCGGGATAAAAAGAATTCCAGTCCAGCTCAAACCCCTTCACCCATAAATCGACAAGCTTGGAGAGTTTTTTTCGACTCACCCATTTATCAATGGTTTCTTGAAACTCTTTATCCGCATTTAATAGTGAAACCGTTTCTCGGTTATTTTTTACCTGCCCATGGAAAACATCTTCAATGTCGAGATTGTCTTTAACAAAGGCATTCAGCTTATCTACTAGCTGTTCAACGGAGTTAACGATAAATCCAACGCGTTGGTCCATCGCTTCCCTTCCAACTTGCAGCGTATAAGCGATTGCCGATAACTCAAGGGAGTCGCCAACATTGTTGCCAGTGTTTTTCTGTTGCTGTTCAACAACATAATTCAACAGGTCGAGCGCTTTCTGTGTTAACTGCTCTGCCGTTCTCGCGGAAAGCGGAATTATTGACCTTTCACTCTGGTTAGCAAAACTAACTTTTTCTTGATTTCTAGCCCCTCGAAATTCTTCAATAATAATATGGGCGTTCGAGCCGCCTGCGCCAAACGAAGACACGCCTGCGATTCTCGGAACATCAACGCCATCGATGACAGGTGTTTTCCATTCGGTCAACTTCTGATTAACAACGAAGGGCGTATTGTCAAAATCAATATGAGGATTCAGCGTTGAAGAATGTAATGAAGGCACAATTTGCTGATGCTTCATTTGTAGTAAAACTTTGGTCAACCCGGCTACACCAGCAGCAGATTCGCAATGACCCACGTTTGATTTCGCGGAACCAATCAGACAATAACCAAAACTTTCATCTGAAACGGTGTTTGAATCTTGTTGATTAAATGCCCTGGTTAAAGCTGCAATTTCAATTGGGTCGCCTAACTTGGTTCCGGTTCCATGGGCTTCAATGTAGCTCACCTGGCGAGGTTCAACTTCCGCTTCAATTAATGCCTGAGTAATTGCACTACTTTGTGCCTGAGGATTAGGTACTGTATAGCCATTGGTTTTACCGCCATGATTCAGTGCGCTACCTTTAATAACACCATAAATATGATGACCATCTCGCACAGCTTCAGATAACCTTTTCAGAATAACTGCGCCAACACCCTCGCCGGGGATGTAACCATCGCCGCCCTCACCAAAACTTTGGCAATGTCCGTCGGAAGAAATAAATTGTTCGGCGCTTAGCATCTCGTATTTATTCGGATGAATTGTCACATTGACGCCGCCCGCTATCCCAAGATCAGTGCGGCCATGTTTAAGATCCTGGCAAGCCAGATGAATTGCCGTTAACGACGAAGAACACATCGTATCCAACGTCATGCTCGGACCATGTAAATTTAATACGTACGACACACGATTAGCGATGCTGGCCAGACTGCCTGATAAATTATATTCGCCGTACATCACGCCGACATAAACCCCTACTTGACCTGCTTGCGCATTCTCGTGTGGGATTTGTAAAGTCTTTCTGGTGAAACCGGCGTCTTCCACCGCCATCCAGGCATGTTGAAGAAATAGGCGTTCCTGTGGATCGATGGTTTCTGCTTCACGGGGTGAAATATTAAAGAAACGTGGGTCAAACTCATCCACGCCTTCAATAAACCCGCCCCACTTACTGGCGTGGGATCCATCAACACTGCGATCTTCGCTGTAGAACTTCTGCCAATCCCACCGTTCTTTGGGAATGGAAATAATACAGTCTTTTCCGCTACTTAAGTTTTTCCAGTAGTCGTTGAGATTAGCAGCTTCAGGATAACGACCACTCAGTCCAACAATAGCAATATGTTCAAATTTCGTTGATTCCGACTTAGTTCGATCCTGATGTCCGCTTTCATTAGTCGATAACTCTGTTGAAACAACTCGTTGACGACTTTTCCTGCGCTTTAATGCAGATTTAATTTTAATTGATTGAGACCTGGCTTCTTTTGACTCCGCTGCTAATTGATTTCGATTTAAGCCGATATTTTCTTCACTGTTTGTATTATCTGTTTTTACTGCAAACAAAGATTCAATTTTAGCCGAATGTGATCGTACAAAGTATTGAGCTAACTCAGCAATGGTCTGATATTCAAAAAACAAAGTCTTCGGCAACGAGCCAAATGTCTTTTCCAGCTGACTAGTCAAGTTCATCGCCATAATCGAATCAATACCATATTTCTCCAATGGCGCCTGAGCGTCTATTTTATGGGACGGAAGTTTTAATAACTTCGAGAACTGTTTGCATAGATAGCCTTCTGTACTTTCCTGAAGGTTTTGTTGTGAATGCTTAGCTTTTGAAGGAGCATGTGAAACAACTTCGTTGTCTGATTGAGTCGTTACGTTTGCTGTTGCTATTTCATCTTTTGAAGAGGCTTGCTGAAGGCTCGTGTTTTCCAATAACGCTACACGCAATTTTTGTATATTACCTTCAGTCACCGAAAACTGGCTATAGGGTAACTGTAAGCTGCGATAAAAAGCACCTAGTCCACTCGCGGTTTCTAGTTGTACTGCACCGGTATTCTGTTCAATTTGACTCAGCATTGACGGCTCAATCTCCATGCCCCCTTCTCGCCATAATGACCAGTTGACCGACAAACTTTTTCCTTGTCTTTCTCCTTGTGTCACTAATTGATGGCGATAAGCTGAGAACTGGTCCATAAAACCATTGGCTGCTGCATAATCCGATTGACCAACATTGCCTAGCCAGGAAGCTGCAGATGAAAACAACACAAAAAAGTCCAACGCTAAATCACGGCTCGCCTGGTCAAGATGATAAGTGCCCAATACCTTGGGGGCTAAAACCTGACGAAATTCTTCAGATGACTTCTTGATGATAAAGTTATCCGAGGTCATTCCCGCACAATGAATAATCCCTTTCAGTGATGCCTCTGGCGTATTTATTGAAGCGATGAGTGATTCAACCTGCCTTTCGTTCTCAATATCTAACTGGCGGTATTCTACCCGGCTTTCAGATTGTGTATTCAGCGTCGAGAAATTCTCCAGAATGGATTGCTTTTCAGCTGTTAACGGTGACCGCCCTGTCACAATGATTTTTCCGTGACGGGTTTGTTGTAGAATTTCCTGGGTCAGTAAAACACCCAGACCACCTAATCCGCCGGTAATCAGGTAAGTGCCCTGCTCTTTAAAAGCGGTTTCTTTAAAAGCTGTCGCTTTAATTTCTTGCCAATGTAAGAATTTTCGCTCGTTTTGCTGATAACGGATTAAGGTTTCCTGTGGGTAGTTGCGCGCATCGTTTAACTGTTGAACAAGTTGGTCAGCCCCCTCTGGAGAATCAATCACATCGGTGAAAACAATCTGTGCAATCAGTTGAGGGTTCTCTAACATGGCGGTTTTGAGTAAACCGGATAACCCTGACAACATTGTCATTTGTTCATTATCAGCGGCGACAACTTGAAACAGTACCGGACCTTGTGGACGGCTTTTTAGCATGCTTTGAATCTGTTCAAAACAATTCAGTGCCAGCTCGCTGTAGTCGGCTGCAATATCTTTATTGCGTTGAACAATTGAGACAACTTGACTGGCCGACAAGTCAGACTTTAACTGCGGCGCATTAAGTGTCGGCAAATGACATAACAACACACAATGTTCAACGGTGGGCAACGGGGAATTGGACACAACCGAAGCATCCTCTTCCCAGACCGGTGTTGCCAGCAATACACCCGATGCATTTTTCTGCTTGAGTTTAATCGCTTTGATTTTTTCCAATGCTTGTTGTTGAGTTAGTTTACCTTGAGACAAATCACGATAAATAGTTTTTAATTGGTTAGTTTGCTCCATGGTTATTCTCCTAACAATCCGTTAGTAACGTATTTAACATGATTAAATTTGAAAACCTCATACCCTACAAAATACTTCATCACACTACTCTCTTTCTTAATTTTTTATTAAGCACTTGCCCCATAAAAGTTATGGCTTCGTTCCTAAAAAGTTCGAAGAATTCAACCTGATAAAGGGAAGGCGTTTTTAGCTATTAGGTAGGTTGGGGGAAGAATGAAACCCGACATCGGCGCTAACTCCTACCAATGATGTTGGGTTTAGTAACCTAACCTACAATATTTATTTTTGATATTTGCTCTTGTCTAACTTTAAAACAGAATTTCTAAGCCAGATTTTTTAACAATTTGACTGCTTGATTAGTTTCAATCGAATCATCATCAACCTTGTTAATGATGTTTTCGATAGACTCAAGATTTTTAACAACCCTTAACTTATCAGGCTTAGTTGCTGTCTCAATATTCTGCTCCTTAGCAGAGACATCGATCCAGCACCGCTCTTTGGCAAAGGGGTAAGTCGGCAAACTAACTCGTCGTACTCTCTGAGCCGAAGGAACATTGGCAGGATCATCATTCGACAACTGGTGCTGTTCATCATTTGCAAAGTTTGCCCGATAGCCTTGTTGAGTCAGCTCGGCAGTATTGATGTGCAATAACGGATGTAGAACATTATTCAAATGTTCCGTGCTATTACTGGAATTCTCGGCAGTAGCGTGAGTTGCAACAACATCTTTTTCAAGCCAATAACGTTCCCTGGCAAAAGGATAAGTTGGTAAATTAATTCGTTGGGGTTTCAATTTTCCATAGAGTTTATTCCAATCCAGATCTAAACCTTTTACCCATAAATCTAACAGTTTCGATAGCTTACGACTGCTCATCCAGTTTTGAATAATCGCATTTTTCATATCATCATCTTGACTGATAATACGCATACTTTCTTTATTGCCTCTAACTTGACCACGGAAAGCATCCTCGATGTTTTCGACACCCTCATCTTTTCCACTACTAACAAAAACTTCTAGCTTTTCGATTAAATGCTCAATCGAATTAACCATGAAACCGACTCTTTCTTCCATTGGCTCCCTGCCAACTTGCAAAGTGTAAGCGACTTCACTTAATTGAATAGATGCTTTTTGCTTGGAAATGAACTGTAGTAAGTTGCCGGCAATTTGGAATAACTGTTCTTCATTTCTTGCCGATAATGGAATCATGAGTTTGCCATTTTCGTTGATGCTATCAACCGCTTTCTTAACAACCTGGTTATTTACAATCCCTGATGAGGAATATTCGGCGATAACCATGTGAGCGTTAGTCCCACTAAAGCCAAATGAGCTAATAGCCGCTTGTCGTCTTTCATCTTTACTAACTTCCCACGGCTGTAATTTATCGTTGATGTAAAATGGACTATTATCCAAACCTATATGTTCATTCACCTTTTCAAAATTAATGGTTGGCGGAAGTTGTTT
Source organism: Aliikangiella coralliicola (assembly GCF_007004725.1). Classification (GTDB taxonomy): domain Bacteria; phylum Pseudomonadota; class Gammaproteobacteria; order Enterobacterales; family Kangiellaceae; genus Aliikangiella; species Aliikangiella coralliicola. The sequence goes on from NZ_ML660167.1 coordinate 423,604, forward strand.
GTGTTTCATTGCTAAAATAAGTTTAATCAACCCGGCAACCGCGGCTGCCGTCAGGCAATGACCAATATTGCTTTTCACCGAGCCGAGTGCACAATAGTCTTTCTTATCGGTGTATTTTTTAAAGGATTCTTTTAATCCAGCAACTTCAATCGGGTCACCAAGTTTTGTTCCCGTGCCATGGGCTTCGATTAACTGAATGTTAGCCGGATCGATTTTAAATTTGTCGTAAACTTCCTGTTGCAAACGTGTTTGAGAGTCAGCGTTGGGTGCTGTAATACCATTGGTCTTACCGTCTTGATTAACGCCCCAGCCCTTGATGACACCTTGAATAATATCTTGATCTCTTTCGGCATCAGCGAGCCTTTTTAACATCACTACACCAACACCTTCACCGGGAACAAAACCATTGGCACGCTGATCGAAAGCGAAACAACGACCATCGGTTGACAGCATTCCAGCTTGTGAAGATTTAATGTGCATATCAGGGCCCGCCATTACATACACACCGCCGGCAAGTGCTAAATCGCTACCGGCAGAATTCAAGCTATCACACGCATTTGCTATAGCGACTAACGAAGAAGAGCAAGCCGTGTCAATTGATAAACAAGGCCCTTGCAAATTTAAAAAATAAGAAATACGAGCTCCCAGGATCGAAGCAGCTCCACCGGTAAAGCCTTGGGCGCTGATCTGTTGCTCACGAGATAACAAGTTATAATCGCCCGCCGCACAGCCAACAAAGACACCACACCGACTACCAGAAAGCGCTTGAGCGTTATAACCCGCGTCTTCAATAGTATGCCAGCACGCCTGCAAAAACACGCGCTGTTGCGGCTCCATGGTTTCTGCTTCTGTGGGCGAAATAGTGAAAAATAAGGGATCAAATAAATCGTATCCGTCCATTGCACCAACCCATTGACTATTCGTTTTTCCTGGTGTCGGTGCCCCCTCTTGATAGTAAGTATCTAAATCCCAGCGCTGCGAAGGTATTGATGTGATGCAGTTTTTGGCCGAAGCAATATTATCCCAAAACTCATCCAGATCATTAGCCTGAGGAAATTGTCCGGCCATACCGATAACCGCAATTGGCTGCGTGTGATCCTGCGTTCGAGATTCTGCACGTAACTTTGAGTTGTTTTTTCGCCAGGATATTAATTGCGTATAAGTTGACTCAACATCGAACTGTTGGACGTTTGGTATTTCCGTGCGCGTTGGCGGTAAGCCCTTGACCTGCGCGTCACTATTGCGACCAACTTGTGCAACAGTTTCCGGCGCAATTTCTGCCGACAAGTCATCAGTAATTTGCTGCGTTTTCACTGACTCTGTTTGTACAAATGTACTGAACTCTTTGAGCGTGGGATAACTATAAACTCGAGTCGCTTCAATCGACAGCTGGTATTTATCATTGATTTTACGTACCCAGGTTACTCCGGTAATGGAATCTAAGCCCAGGTCAACAAATTGCGCGTCTTCATCAATTTCAGTTGTTGACATATGTAGCTCATCCGCCAATAACTTTTTAAGTGTCGTTGTAACCTGCGATGAATTTATGTTGACTGAATTTATTTCAATTGTTTTTTCATCGGCTGCTTCAGCAACTTGACTGTCCTGAGCAACGTTAGAGATAGCGGCTTCCGTATGAACACTTTTAGCAACTGTAACGGTAGGCGCCGCAGTACGACTTTGAGTTTGAATTTCTGACTGACTAGATGAATCAGCCTGCGCATCAATTTCTGTTTTAACAAACTTTGCAAACTCGGTCAGCGTCGGAAAACTATAGACTTTTGTCGCCTCGATTGTTGTCTGATATTTGTCATTAATTTTACGCACCCAGGTGACGCCGGTAATAGAGTCTAACCCCAGATCAACGAATTGAGCGTCTTCTTCGGCCTCGGCAACGTCCATATGTAATTCATCGGCCAATAACTTTTTAATGGCAGCAGTGATCATGGAGACTGTTAACGAGGAATTTTTATTAACAGTATTAGCGGTTGACGTCAGATTGACGGCTTTCTCTTCAACAGCTCTTGCTGTAGCAGTTGCTGAAAGTTGAGGAACATCGTCTCGAGAAGCTATCTGGTCGAAAAAATTTTTCTGAATTTGTTTAAGCGTGTTTGATTCACCGACAAAGGTTTCATCATGCATGGCCAACTCAAGTGCGCAGGTATCTTGCAATGGTTGATGCAAATGGTAAGTCCACTGATGTTTTAGTGCCATCAATTGGCTTTGCGAATAGCGAGCAATCTGTCTGGCCAAATCAATCGCTGTTGAAAGCACTTTTTGTCTTGGCAGAACAGATAATTGCAAGCCTTTGGTTTGTAGCGCTTTACCTTCATACTCTCTGGCAGTGAGTAAACTCTCTCTGGCCAGGTCATAACCCATTCTAAGGGGTGATATAAAAGTTGCCGCTGCACCAGGTGTAAATCCATAGTTCATATACGGACTCACATAATGGCTTTCTTCGCTTAACAGAACAAAATCTGCAAATAGGCCTAAGGCAAATCCCGCACCAATTCCGTGCCCCTGCATCGCCGCGATTACCGGCAACCGACATTTCATTGCCAACTGAAAGGTTTGTGTGTCGGTAAACTTCGATTTGCCCTGTTGAATATCAAGCAAACTTTCCTTAGTTCCTCCAGAAGAAAAATAACTATCATAGCCGGTCAAAACAATGACTTTATAATCTGGTGACTGATCGATATGTGCAAATACCTCATTCATCCCTTCGACCAAAGCATCAGAAAACATATTCTTTGCCTTTCGATCTTCCATTTTCACCACCAGAATTCCTTCTGGATGGGTCGTCGCAGAAACTACGGAAGATTGAAGTTCGACGAGTGTCGGTTTATCGACTGGCGATGTCTTTTTGAGTCCAGTATTCAATTCATGACTAAGCGGAATTTGCTTAATTTTTTCTTGAATAATCTGGTTGGAGCGTTTTTTCTTCGCGGTAAGAAACGATAGTGAATTCTGTGACCAGCGTCCTGCTAATTCTAAAGCCTGTTCAATAACCTGTTTTTTATCAACGATTATCTGATGAGTATGCCTCTGCTTTAACTCAACGCCAGAGTAATTGCTCTGAGCTAACAAAAGATTTCTGGCCGAATAATCTCCGAAGCGGTGAGACAAAAGAACCTCGGCCTTCGTTAAAAAGTCAACGCTATGTTCGTTACTTGCAAATGAATACTTCCCTTTATCGTGATAAATTATCCCATCACAAAGTTGAGCAACAGCCATTGCTAACGCACTCGCATTTGCCTCAAACGCTACAATCACCGGAGTCGCTATACTTAACAGCAGCGTCTGAAAATCATTCAATAATTGACCCTGCTTGTCTTTTTCGGCTTGAGGTAAAAACTCAGCATGCTCGCTCGCGAGTATGACCGCTTTGTAGTGAACATTTTGATTAACTTGAGAAAATATTTTGCTCAAATATCCAATCAAAGAAGCGGTGCTAAATTTCTTCTTGGATTGTAGGATCCTGACGATCAGAATATTGTCGTTATGGGTGCTCAGCCGAATATATTTCACCGGGGACGCAATTGCTGATTTTTGCTTGGCTGTTGTTTTATCAGATTCGGATTGAAGCTTTTCTAACTCCTGGCTAACCGGCGTTAGTTCTGCGACCAATTCAATTAAATTCCTCGCTAAATGTAACTTTAATAGCTTCAACGCCTGTTGCGGCTTTTCCGCAAGTTCTTGTGCAAGCTTGTCGGCTTTAAGATCAACATCCACTTTGGGAGTGATCAAACAAGACCAGCCATTCGCGCGCAATTGCGTACCCTGGATTGATTCTTTGCCATCCAGCAGTTCTTCAGCAGCCATCATGTCAAATCGTTCGACCAGTAACTTTTGTTCAGCGGCGCTCGGAAAAGAATGGGTGTCAAAGTCAGCATATTGATAACTGGCTTCCTCACTACATATCATAAAATCGCACAATGCACCTACGAGAAAACCAACTTTCGTTGCGCTACCTTTCATCACTGCAATAACTGGATAAGGAAACTCCACTAATTTTTGATAAAGTTTTTGTTCGATCGCACTATTGTGAGATTGTTGCTCTCCACTCAAAAAATAATCATCGGTACCTTTCAGTAACAGAATCTTGATTTGGCTTTCCTGCTGTGCAATTTCTAGCGCAGATTTCAATTCGCTAATTGCTCTTTCCGATAACACGACGTTGCCATCAGCGACCTGGTTAATTTTGATGGTATAAATTCCATTTCCGTTGTTGTATAAGTTGACCATAGCTTGCGAACTGTTCATTTCGCCTTGTGTACTGCCTGCTTTATTGTCTGAGAAAACAGCGTTCGATAAAGTAATCGATTCACTCATTGCAAGTCGATTAACAGTTGGCGATTTTTCAATAAAGTTTGAACTATCAGTCACTAATTTACTTGCCGACGTCAATGTAATACCTTGCGGTTTCTCCGTTTGGATTTGAACTATTTCACTATGAATTTCTGTTAATTCAATTTTTTTGGAAAGGCTGTTATCAATTACATTTTTGCTAGCACCAATACCAATATCGACAAGACTGTTTGCTTCCGCCGTTTTTTTATTAGATTCCGACTCATCATCTACAACAGGTAGATTTTGTCGCGGCTGAACTGCTTGTCTACTTATCGCATATTCAGCGCCTTTAACCTGAATACAAACATTGCCATGCTCGTCGCACCAGTCAATATCCAGCTTTGCATTCGCGCTACCTTGTTCATTTGAAAAACGTATCCAGGCGAACATCTTTTTAGCACCTGGAAAAATGATCCGAATGGAAGATAAGCTTAATGGCAGTAAAGTAAGACCCGCGGATTGACTACCCTCAGTTAAACTCAACAGGGCTTGTAGCATAGCGTCTAACCAGTTGGGATGTAAAACGTAATCCGTGGTAAGACGATCATTGTCGCCTATAGTTAACTCCGCAAGTAGCTGGTTATTTCCAGCGTAAATTGAAGTGAGGTTTCGGTTAAATAAGTTGGGCAAGCCTGGTGAATTAGTATTCGTTTTTTCTAGCTGTTTTTTCAAAAATATTAGATCGAGCTTTGTCGGCGCAGGATTCCGGCTCAATACTCCGTGCCCCTGACAGTGAACAACATCTTGTTCTTGATTATAAATTTCAAAGTCAATTTGCTCCTTGTCTTTAGCCAGTAACGCAATTGATACGCTGCGACTTTCCTCCACGACAATAGGCTGCGCCCAGACTATATCATGTAATTCCAGCACAAATGCTTCAGAATCTGGCATTGCATTTTCAATCGCCGCTCTGGCCATTTCGATATAAACAGATGTGGGCAACACTTTCTGGTTACTTTGATGTCTGATGGAGAAATCTGATTGAAAGAAAAATTCTTTGCCGCTAAAACTTGTTTGGTAGCTTTGCTGAAATAAATCGGAAGTATTAGTGTGAAGTACAGGGTGAATCGGTTTAATACCACCCTGTATCAACGAGTTGCTATCGCCGGAGATTGCCTGTCCTGAAACAATCTGCGCTGAAACTTCCAATGGATCTATCCAGTACTTATCTTGAGCAAATGGATAAGTCGGCAAACTAATCAATTGTGGCTGGATTCCTTGACTGAAATCTTGTTCATAAAGCTTATTCCAATCTAGTGCTAAGCCTTTAACCCATAAATCTAATAATTTTGTTAATTTTCGATCAGTAATCCATTTATCAAGGGTCCGTTGCATATCATTGTCGCTGCTAAATAGCGACAGCGTTTCTCTATGATCTTTAACTTTACCTAGGTAAAGATCTTCAATGTCCTCTGCGCCAGAAATAAAAGCGTTGAGTTTTTCAGAAAGCTCTGTCAATGAACTGACTATCAGTCCAAGTCGCTCGCCCATTGCTTCCCTGCCTACTTGTAATGTGTAAGCCATCCCATGTAAATCTATTGAAGATTCATTGCATTCAATGAAACCGATTAACTCGCTACATTTTTGTCGAAGCTGGGCTTCTGTTCTTGCCGACAAAACTATCACTTTAGTTGGCCAGGAATCATCTTGCCGGCGTTTAATCGTTTGATTATTGAGTACCGAGTGTTCTTGTTCTGAGTATTCTTCAATAATGATATGAGCATTGGAACCACCGGCACCAAATGATGAAACGCCTGCGATTCTTGAAACTTGCCGACCATCAATTACTGGCGGTTGCCACGCTTTTAATGTCTGGTTGACAATAAACGGTGTGTTATCAAAATCAATATGAGGATTGAGCTTAGCGGAATGTAAAGATGGCACGATTTTCTGATGTTTCATCTGCAACAACACTTTTGTTACACCTGCCACACCAGCGGCAGATTCACAGTGACCGACATTCGACTTTGCAGAACCGATCAAACAAAAACCGAACTCTTCAGTTTCGCTGGATGAGTTTTGGTTAAACGCTTTAGTTAGCGCAGCGATTTCAATTGGGTCACCTAACTTGGTGCCGGTTCCATGGGCTTCAATGTAACTGATGTGACGAGAATCAATTTCTGCTTCTGCGAGCGCGCGGGTAATTGCGTTGGCTTGAGCACCGGGATTAGGTACGCTGTAACCGTTAGTTTTACCACCGTGATTTAGTGCACTACCTTTAATAACACCATAAATGTGATTACCATCTTGTTCGGCTTGTGACAGTCTTTTCAGAATGACTGCGCCGACACCTTCGCCAGGAATGTAACCATCACCGCCTTCACCAAAACTTTGGCAATGCCCTGCACTGGAAATAAATTGTTCAGCACTTAGCATCTGGTATTTTCCCGGGTGAATGCTGACATTGACCCCACCGGCAATTGCTAAATCAGTTCGCCCTAGTTTGAGATCCTGACAAGCCAGATGAATGGCCGTTAACGACGAAGAACACATCGTATCCAACGTCATGCTCGGACCATGTAAATTTAATACGTACGAAACTCGATTAGCAATGCTGGCTAAGCTACCCGACACACTATATTCACCATACATGACGCCCACATAAACGCCCACCTGACCCGGCGCGTCTTCCTGATGAGGTATTTGTAAAGTGGTTCGTGTGTAACCTGCATCTTCAACGGCCATCCAGGCGTGTTGTAAAAACAATCTCTCTTGCGGGTCAATTGACTTGGCTTCCCGTGGAGATATGTTGAAAAAACGCGAATCGAATTCGTCAACACCAACAATAAAACCGCCCCACTTACTAAAGTGTTTTCCTTTCTGAGCACGGTCTTCACTGTAGTATTGTTGCCAATCCCATCGTTCTTGCGGTACTTCTACAATACAATCTTTCCCGTCGCGAAGATTTTGCCAATAGGCTTCAATATTTGGCGCTTCCGGGTAACGACCACTTAATCCGATGATAGCAATCGGCGCTGTTTTTTCTGCGCCGAATGCGTTCGAAATCTGAGTCTGACCTAATGCTGTTTTATTCGACAGAGTTGGCGATTGACTTTGTTTTGCATAACGACGCCCCAACTTTGATTTATTTATTTTGTTAGTCAGGCTTTGCAATTTTGCGGGGAATTTTTTCAATTCATTCGTTGGTGTGTTAACTTGATTAATGTCGACAATCGGCGTAATAAATAGAGACTCCACCTTGGCCAAATGTGATCGCACAAAGTATTGAGCTAACTCAGCAATGGTTTGATATTCAAAAAATAAAGTCTTCGGTAACGAGCCAAATGCCTTTTCCAGCTGACTCGTCAAGTTCATCGCCATTATCGAGTCAATACCATATTTCTCCAATGGCGCCTGAGCATCTATTTTATGTGATGGGAGTTTTAATAATTTCGAAAACTGTTTGCATAAATACCCTTCTGTACTTTCCTGAAAGTTTTGTTGGGAATACTTAGCTGAAGGAGCATGTGAAACAACTTCGTTGTCTAATTGAGTCGTTACGTTTGCTATTTCATCTTTTGAAGAGACTTGCTGAAGGCTCGTGTTTTCCAATAACGCTACACGCAATTTTTGTATATTACCTTCAGTCACCGAAAACTGGCTATAGGGTAACTGCAAGCCGCGATAAAAAGCACCTAGTCCACTCGCGGTTTCTAGTTGTACTGCACCGGTATTCTGTTCAATCTGACTCAGCATCGATGGCTCAATCTCCATGCCGCCTTCTCGCCATAATGACCAGTTGACTGAAAGACTTTTCCCCTGTCTGTCACCTTGCGCCACTAATTGATTGCGATAAGCTGAAAACTGGTCCATAAAACCATTGGCAGCTGCATAATCCGATTGACCAACATTGCCGAGCCAGGAAGCTGCTGATGAAAATAAGACAAAAAAGTCCAACGCTAAATCACGGCTCGCCTGGTCAAGATGATAAGTGCCCAATACCTTAGGCGCTAAAACCTGACGAAATTCTTCAGATGACTTCTTGATGATAAAGTTATCCGCGGTCATTCCCGAGCAATGAATAATCCCTTTGAGTGAGGCCTCTGGCGTATTTATCGAAGCGATGAGTGATTCAACCTGACTCTGGTTTTCAATATCTAACTGGCGGTATTCTACCCGGCTTTCAGATTGTGTATTTAGCGCCGAGAAATCGTCCAGAATAGATTGCTTTTCAGCTGTTAGCGGTGACCGTCCTGTCACAATGATTTTTCCGTGACGGGTTTGTTGTAGAATTTCCCGGGTCATTAACTTGCCCAGACCACCTAAGCCGCCGGTAATCAGGTAAGTGCCACTGTCCTTAAAAGCAGTCTCTTTCAAAGCTGTCTCTTTAACTTCAGTTTTTTCTGTCGCTTTAACTTCTTGCCAGTGTAAGAACTTTCGCTCGTTTTGCTGATAACGGATTAAGGTTTCCTGTGGGTAGTTTCCAGCATCTTGTAATTGTTGGGTAAGCTTCTCGGCAGAATCGACAACATCAGTGAAAACAACCTGTGCAATCAGTTGAGGGTTTTCTAACATGGCGGTTTTGAGCAGACCGGATAACCCCGACAACATTGTCATTTGCCCATTATCAGCGGCGACAACTTGAAACAGCACCGGGCCTTTTGGGCGGCTTTTTAGAATGCTTTGAATCTGTTCAAAACAACTCAGTGCCAGCTCGCTGTAGTCGGCTGCAATATCTTTATTGCTCTGAACAACTGAGACAACTTGACTGGCCGGCAAGTCAGACTTTAACTGCGGCCTATTCAGTTTTGGCAGATGGCATAACAACACACAATGTTGCTCAACGTTGAACATCAGGGAATTGGACACGACTGAAGCATCCTCTTCCCAAACCGGTGTTGCCAGCAATATACCCGAAGCGTTTTTCTGCTTGAGTTTAATCGCTTTGATTTTTTCCAACGCTTGCTGTTGAGTTAGTTTACCTTGAGACAAATCACGATATATATTTTTTAAATCATTCATCTGTTCCATCACTATAATTCCACCGCATCGTCAACAGAAATTTCATTATTTAAAACACTTTCAATGACCTGTTCGTAAAAGGCGTCATCGAAAGCCGCAATATTTTCCATGTCATTTATTGTTTGGTCTTGGCTATTCAAACTTGTACCAGGTTCAATTACGCGGGCAGAAAATCCTCGCATCTGCACGCAAATATTGCCCTGCTGATCACACAATTCGATATCGTACTTAACAATTTTATCTTCCGGCCGACTACCAGCCGAATAGCGAACCCAGGCAAACATATCGCTAGTACAAGCCGACAGTATCCTTAGTGACTCTAATGCAAATGGTATCGATGGTTTGTCTGGCAGCTGACCTAAATCAGTTAAACCGATACAGGCCTGTAGTGCGGAATCCATAATACTTGGGTGTAAGTGATAGTCATCTTCGGAGGACGCTACCTCTCGTGGTAGTTGCAACTGGGCAAGCACTTGTTTTTCGCCTTGATAGAGTGTGACAATTCCTTGATGCGCCGGACCATAATCCAAACCGATTTGGTTGAAAATAGCGTAAAGCTCATGCGGCGTTACTTCGCTTTGCAACATCTCTGATTTCAGTTGTCTCAGATCAAGTTTGGCCGGAGCCGGTTGTCGACTGAAAACAGCTTGTCCCTGACAGTGAATCATTTCCTTGATCTCATCTTCTCCATTAGCTTCACTACTAGTCACTTCACGACTAATAACTTCATAATCGATTTGCTCAATCACTCGGCCATCTTCGCCTGAAGTTTCTGACTCATTGGCAAATAAGGCTATCGAAATTTCTTTCGTTTCATTCACAACAACCGGTTGTACCCAGGCAGTGTTATGTAATTCTAAAGTTAATGCTTCATTGTCGTGAGACGCCGGCATTGCGTTTTCAACAGCAGCTCTGACCATTTCCAGGTAAGCGACACCTGGTAGCACTTTCTGGAAAGACGCACTATTCTCGTTTGCAGCGTTAGCACTCATCACTTGATGATCGGCTAAGAATAGTTCATCACCGGTGAATTGAGTGCGATAACTCTGCTGACTAAGATCTGAAATATTTTCGTGCAATAACGGATGCAGGACTTTGAGCGTACCATTAGAGGTTTTAGTCTCAACTTTTCTTGCAACGGCGATAAAATCATCAGACTCAATCCAGTAACGTTCTTTCGCAAATGGATACACAGGCAGACTGATACGTTTTGGCTTGTCTTGAGGGTAAAGCTTGTTCCAATCTATCTCTAATCCTTTCACCCATAAACCTAAAAGTTTGGAGAGTTTTTGGCTGCCAATCCATTTATCAATTATCGTTTCCTTAACATCTTCATCCTGGCTGACGATACTCATACTTTCTTTGTTTTGATAAACCTGGCCAGTATAAACACCGTCGATTTTTTTATTTCCGCCTTGCACCTGCTCTTGTACATAGTTATCGAGTTTTTCAACCAATTGCTCTATGGAGTCAACCATAAAACCAAGGCGTTCTTCCATCGGCTCGCGGCCTACTTGCAAAGTGTAACTCAGCGCAATGAGGTCCGGTTTCGTCTGGTTAGAGAAATTTTCTTTCGATAAGAAATTAAGTAAGTTGCTCGCGCTTTGTTGCAACTGCTCCTGAGTTTTAGCCGAAAGCGGTACGATAACTTTTGAGTTTTCGGTTATCACAGAAATGGTTTGATTATCTTGACCATTCGACGCACGCGCTTTCAGCGACGGAGCATGCTCAGCGACAACCATATGAACATTGGTACCGCTGAATCCGTATGAACTTATCGCGGCTTGACGTCGTTCCTTATTTTGCACTTCCCAGTCACGCAACTGGTCGTTAACATAAAATGGGCTATTTTCCAGTCCGATATGTTCATTCAGTTTGGTAAAGTTAATCGTTGGCGGCAGTTGTCTGTGTTTAATCGCCAGGATTAACTTTATTACCCCGGCAACACCGGCCGCGGTAACACAGTGACCAATGTTGCTTTTCACTGAACCAAGTGCGCAATAGTGCTGCTTGTCTGTATACTTTTTGAAGGATTTTTTCAGTCCTTCAACTTCAATAGGATCGCCTAACTTAGTACCGGTTCCATGGGCTTCTATCAATTGTATGTTATTCGGGTCAATCTGATATTTGTCATAAACTTCCTGTTGCAGGCGAGTTTGCGATTGAGGATTTGGTGCAGTGATTCCGTTACTTTTTCCATCCTGATTAACCCCCCACCCTTGAATGACGCTTTGAATAATATCGCGATCTCTTTCCGCATCGTCGAGACGCTTTAACATCACAACACCAACGCCTTCACCAGGAACAAAACCATTCGCCTGTTGATCAAAAGTAAAGCAACGACCATCGGGAGATAACATGCCGGACTGCGCAGCTTTAATATGCATGGCTGGCCCTGCCATTACATAAACACCACCAGCTAACGCCAAGTCACTACTGTTTGAGGTAAGGCTTTCACAAGCATTGGCGATGGCAACCAAAGATGACGAACAGGCAGTCTCTATGGATAAGCATGGTCCCTGCAAATTCAAAAAGTAAGAAATACGCGCCGCTAAAATTGAAGTGGCGCCACCGGTAAATCCTTGCGCACTTAACTGTTGTTCAGCGGAGAATTGTTGATAATCACCGTTAGCACAACCGACAAAAACACCGCATTTACTACCTGAAAGTGTTTGCGCATTGTAACCTGCATTTTCAATACTATGCCAACATGCCTGTAGAAATATTCGCTGTTGCGGATCCATATTTTCGGCTTCAATCGGCGAAATATTAAAAAACAAAGGATCAAACATATCGTATTCAGGTAACGCTCCCATCCACTGACTGTTTGTTTTACCGGCGACAGGTTCTCCTTCCTGATAGTAGGTATTAATATCCCACCGCGTTTGTGGAATCTGCGTAATACAATTTTTACCCTGGGAAATGTTTTCCCAATATTCATCCAGGTTGTTCGCCTGTGGAAATTGTCCCGCCATACCAATGACAGCGATTGGTTGCGTTGAGTGGATTTGCGAGGGCGACGATTTTGAATTTGATAATTGGCGCCATGAAGTCAGTTTATTCACAATGAGTTGTGACGCGACTTCGACTTGATTAAGCGTATTAACATCGGCAGTTTGCTGTGCAATTTCTCCCGTTGTTAAAGGCTGACCAGCAGAAGATTCAGGCTGCTGCAATTCAGGCTGACTTGAGCTAACAACTTCTGACTGCAGGGAAGTTGCAGTTTCAGAAATCACTTGTTCAAGGGATCCAGCTTGCTCAGCTTCTTCTTTCACATACTGGCTAAACTCAGCCAATGTCGGATAACTATAAACTTTGATCGCTTCTATCGAAACCTGGTATTTTTCATTCACTTTACGAACCCAGGTGACGCCGTAAATCGAATCTAATCCTAAATCAACAAATTGCGCTTCCTCGTCGATTTCATCCAGTTCCATATGCAATTCGTCTGCAAGTAATTGCTTGAGGGTCGCAGTGATACTGGACAAAGTGTCGACACTCGACTTTGTTGGAATAGCTTGGGTTTGTTGTGATTGTGGTTGTCGTTGTGGTTGCGTTTGAACCAGCTGTGTTTGAGCTTGTTGCGTCTGAGTGTTTCTGGGCTGCGCCAGGTCTGGTTGAGCAGCAGGAATATTCTGAGTCGACGCAGTGGTTATCACCGCGCCGTTCTTCTCAGCCTCTTCTTTTACATACTCACTAAACTCGGCTAAAGTCGGATAGCTGTATACTTTAATTGCCTCAATTGATACCTGGTATTTTTCGTTCACTTTGCGAACCCAGGTAACGCCATAAATTGAATCTAAACCTAAGTCGACGAACTGAGCGTCTTCGTCGATCTCATCCAGTTCCATATGCAGTTCGTCAGCGAGCATCTGTTTTAAATTGGCGGTAATAGAAGACAGTTGTTCGCCAGCTTCCGGTTGCGAACTTTGTTGCGGTGTGGGACTGGTGCTCGCTTGTGATTCAACATTAGCAATCGCAACCGGCGAAACATTTGATACCGTTTTCGCGGCTTCAATTCGTGGTGATTCGATTTGTGCAACTTGTGCTGTTACGTTATTTGCTACGGTATTTGCTACAGTCGCAGCCGGCGCAGGTTGGCTTAAAGGTGTTTCCTCAACCGGGCTAGCCACTTTTTGCACTGTATTGTTATCAGCTTCTTCTTTTACAAACTCACTAAATTCCGCCAGAGTTGGATAGCTGTAAACTTTAATTGCCTCAATTGAAACCTGGTATTTTTCGTTCACTTTACGAACCCAGGTAACACCATAAATTGAATCTAAACCTAAATCGACAAACTGAGCGTCTTCGTCGATTTCATCAAGCTCCATGTGTAGTTCATCGGCCAATAGTTGTTTCAACGTCGCAGTAATCGAAGTGAGAGACTCGCTGGTCGGTGTATTGACCTGCTCTTCGTTAGATGGCTGCGCTAATTTGGCTGGTTGATTATTTTGCGAAACACTTTCTGAAGCAGGACTTTCCAGCGCCACTTTTTCCTGCTCTGCTTTACGGGCTTCACTTTGTCGTGCCTCAGCCAGATCGAAGAAGTTATTTTGGATTTGTTCGAGGGTATCAGCACGACCAACGAAAGTTTTATCGTGCATTGCCAACTCTAATTCATAGGTTTGTTCCAGCGGCTTGTGTAACTGCTGAGTAAATTGATGTTTTAATCCAATTAACTGTTCACGAGCGTTATTAGCAAGAGTTTTTGCCAATGCCATCGCTGCAGGTACAACTTCTTTTCTGGGCAATACTGGAATCGAAAGTCCCCGAGCTGCGAGTTCACCGCCGGCAATCTCCTGCGCGGTTAGCAGACTTTCTCTCGCCAGATCATAGCCAAGTTGTTTTGGTAATATTAAAGTTGCACCAGCGCCCGGCGTAAATCCGAAATTCATGTAAGGGCTTAAGTATTTACTTTCTCTACTGAAGAATACGAAATCGGCAAACATTCCCAGCGCCCATCCCGCGCCAATTCCGTGTCCTTGCATAGCTGCGATCACCGGTAGTTTACACTCCATTGCTAAATGGTAAACTTTAACGTCAGTAAACTTGGCCTTACCTTCTTGAATAGCCACAAGATCGTCTTTGGTACCGCCGGTTGAGAAATAATTATCGTATCCCGTCAAAACGATTACTTTATAATCGGGCGCTGTTTCTATATGTGAAAATACTTCTATCAGGCCATCTAAAATAGCATCGGAATGCATATTCTTAGCTTCCCGATCTTCCATTTTAATTTCCAGTATCCCTTCGGGGTGAACCGTCGCAGCGATCACTTTCGAAGCCAATTGAATTGTTGTCGGTGAGTCGGGTAATGTTTTACCTTTGCTCGACTTAACTTCAAACCATTGAGGCTGCTGTTCAAATTTTGCCTCAATGTAAGCAACAGCCTGTTTTTTCCAGACCTTTAAATTTTCTAATGATTGTTGATTCCACTTTTCAGCCAGACGCAATGCCGTCGATAAAACTTCACCTTGCTTGCTGACTAACAAACCTGGCAGATTCTGTTGTAACTCGGTACCGGAAAATTCCGCGCCGGTGAGTAATATCTGTTTCGCTAATTGATGCCCAACACGATAAGCAAAAATCATCGCCGCTTGTTTTGCCTGTTCAGAATTGGCGCTGATTCCAGCCATTGAATATTGGCCGTCAGCGAGGTAAATACAAGCATCGCAATATTGGCTAACTAACCAGGTGATTCCTTTCGCACTGCAATTTAACGCTGCAATCACTGGAACACTTGATACTAAGATCGCACGCTGTAATGCCTGCGCCGCTTTATCAGTTATTTTTTGTGTGGCCTGAGTAAAGAAATCATCTGTTTCGCTGGTTAATACAACAGTTTGGTAATATTGGCTTTGATTAACCTGATCGAGAATTTTAGTTAAATGATTCGCCAGACCATTCGTATTAGAACGCTTACCCGCCGCGCCGACTTTGATCACTAGCGTCGTTTCAGCATGAACCGATAACTGAATTTGTTTAACGGGCGAATTAATTTTTGGCGCGGATATTTTTTTCGACTGCAGCTTCGACGGCTGTTGTGCAGAAGATAAGTCAACTGGCGATAACTGATTGACTAATTCAACCATATGACGTGCCAGGTGCTGTTTCAATAATCTTAACGAGTGTTGCGGCTTTTCTGCTAATACCGTTGCAAGTTTTTGCCCATGCTCAACCACTTTTGCTTGCGGTAAGATTGGCGTTACCCAACCACTTTGTTTTAGTTGCTTACCGGTAAGGCCAGTGGATAAATTAACGAATTCGTGGGCGATAACATCACCGAAGCGCTCGCGTAGTAAGTTTTCTTCACTACCCGATAAACTTAAAGGCTCACAATATTGATAGCTGGCTTCTTCGCTGCAAACCATAAAGTCACATAGCGCCCCAACCAGGAATCCAGCACCCGCGGAATTCCCCTCCATTACAGCGATAACTGGGTAAGGAAACTCGACTATTGCATGGTAAAGCTTTTGGCTCACAGCCTGGTTAAAACACAGGCGATCACCGTTAATAAATTGCTGTGATATACCGTCAATCATTAATACTTTTAGCGCACTAATTTGTTTTACCCTGTTAAGCGCTTGTAACAGTTGCTCGATCACCTCGTTTAAAAGTGTATTGCCATTTTCGGCGTCGGAAATTTGAATAGAATGTATTCCCTGCCCTAAGTCAAACAGGCTGACCAGCGGCACGCTTAAATCACGCACATCATCCGACACAGAAACCAGGTTGGCTTCCGTGACATTTGACAATGTAACGGTACCTTTTGGCAACACTTGCTCTGCATGTTGAATAACCGGCACTTCAGGCGCTGCCAAATCGATTTGGGTTGGTTTTTCAAGTGTTAGACTCGCGCCTGATGAAGCACTCAGCGCTTGCTCGTTCAGACGAACCGGCGTAGGTTGAGTCGACGGCTCTTGTTTGTCGCTAACCTCAATCGACTCAGGCTTAGCTAATAGAATTCCCGATGGTTTATCCACGGGATCCACTGATAGTGAATCTTCTTCGACTTCGCTCGTTTGAGAAAATACCGACTGAGCGGGATCACCAATTGACAACGCTAGCTCACTCTTCGAGTTGAATGTAATCGGGATCCTTTTTGGTTGAGAGAATGTCGGCTGGGTGGATGTTGGCTGAGCTGAGCGGCTAACATTAGGAATATTTTCAGATGTAACTTCTAATTCACTTGCAGGAACCGCCGTGGTGCCGATGTGAACAGCACTAGCGTTGCTCGTAGCAACAGTGTCTAGACGGTTTGAAATTCGTTGATAAGCAATACCTCTTATTTGAACACAAACATTGCCTTGTTCATCGCATAAATCCACATCCAGTTTAACCATATCGCTTTGCAAATCGCTTTTCGCTGAGTTGCGGATCCAGGCGAACATATTTTGAGTGCAGGCAAATATAATTCGGATTGAGTCAAGACCATTAGGTAACGCCGGTAAATAAGTGGTTAAACTTGAAGCAGAAGCATATTGGCTTGCTAAATAAAGCGAACTTTCCAGTGCCGCGTTTAATGCTTCGGGTTCAAGGATATAATCGCCCGAATGATTCTTCTCTGTGGCAAGTGGCAGTTGTGCTAACAATTGATTATCGCCAAGGAAAACTGACGCAACTCCCTCAACCGTTGAAGTTGTATTGGCTTCCACCATTTGTGATTTTAGTTGGGCAACGTCCAGTTTTTCCGGTGCCGGTTGGTAGCTAAAAAGAGAATATCCCTGACAATGAACGACTTCACTTGCACTTAAGTTGGCACTAGCTGTTAAGCCGTCATTTTGGTTTTGTAAACCCTCATTTTCTTCACCAGGATTTTTATCTTTGCTGTAAATTTCAAAATTGATATTTTCGCTATCTTGTGCGAATAAGGCGATGGCAATAGCCTGATTAGCGTTTACGATAGCGGGCTGGCCCCAAGCGATATTATGAAGTTCAAGTATGCGAGAATCTTGCTGAACAGGTGACGCATGCTCTATCGCCGCGCGAGCCATCTCAAGGTAAGCTGCAACCGGCAGTAATTTTTGGTTGTTTTCAGCGACACTGTCTGCCGGCTGGTTTAAGAAATTATCAACCAGAAAAGATTCTGTTCCATTAAAGTGAGTTTCATAACTTTGCTGGTTAAGATCAGAAGTATTAGTATGCAACAAAGGATGAAGCCATTGGCTAGCCTGAGCGCCTGAGACAGAGCTTAAAGCCGGTAGTTGATGAGTATCAATATCGATCCAGAAACGCTTTTTCGCAAAAGGATAAGTCGGCAAACTGATCTTGGCTGGTTTGTTTTCGTCATACAGTTGATCCCAATCAAGCGCGAGTCCTTTCACCCATAAATCGAGCAGCTTTGATAGTTTTTTACGGACAACCCATTTGTTGATGGCCTCTTTCATATCATCGTCCTGGCCAATCAACATCATTTCTTTTTTATTTGCTTTAACTTGCCCCTGATAAAAATCTTCAATATTCCTTTGACCTTCGACAAAAGCTTTCAGATTTTCAATGAGCTGGTCGACAGAGTTGACCATAAAACCTAAACGCTCTTCCATCGCTTCGCGACCAACCTGCAGCGTGTAAGCCATATTAGCCAAATCAATATTTTGTTTTTCGTTCACCACGAAATGATAAAGCTCGTTAGCCTTCTGGTTCAGCTGTTCGCTGGTTCTCGCCGAAAGTGGGATTACAACGTTGACGTTTTGCTCAGCGCTCACTCTTTCTTGAGAATATTCTTCAATTATCATGTGCGCGTTTGCGCCGCCTGCACCGAAAGAGGAAATTCCAGCGATACGAGGAATATTTATTCCATCGACTAATGGCTGTTTCCACTCAGTCAATGTCTGGTTAACCACGAAAGGCGTGCTGTCGAAATCAATATGGGGATTAAGCGTCTTCGAATGCAACGATGGGAATACTTGTCTATGCTTCATCTGTAGCAATATTTTTGTCAACCCGGCAATTCCAGCCGCAGGTTCACAATGACCGATGTTCGATTTAGCGGAGCCCACAAGGCAATAGCCAAATGCTTTTTCTAGCGGTGCACCGCTCGCATCGGTCGCTGGCGTTTGTTGATAAAAAGCTTTAGTTAAAGCGGCAATTTCAATGGGGTCGCCTAATTTTGTACCAGTGCCGTGGGCTTCAATATAACTGACATGGCGCGGGTCTGTATTGGCTTCGATTAATGCCTGACTTATTGCGCTGGCTTGTGCCTGAGGGTTAGGTACCGTGTAGCCATTAACCTTACCGCCATGACTAAGGGCACTCCCTTTGATAACGCCATAGATGTGATCGCTATCGCGCTGCGCTTCAGATAATCTTTTCAGAATAATCGCACCGACGCCTTCGCCGGGAATATAACCATCGCCACCGATACCAAAACTGTGACAAGCTCCTGTTGTGGAAATATATTGACCGGAACTTAAGATCAGGTATTTGTTAGGGTGAATGTTGACGTTAACACCACCGGCAATTGCAAGATCAGTACGACCTTGTTTCAGATCCTGGCAAGCTAGATGAATGGCGGTGAGCGATGACGAACACATGGTGTCGATGGTTAAACTCGGACCATGCAAATTCAACACATAAGAAACTCGGTTAGCAATATCCGCCAGACTACTGGCGAAACCCATCCGCTTACCGAGCAAACTAGATTCAGCGCCAATTAATTGATATTCGCCATACATGACGCCGACATAAACCCCCACCTGACCCGGCAAATTTTGCTCATGGGGTATTTGCAAACTAGCACGAGTGTAGCCGGCGTCTTCGACGGCCATCCATGCGTGTTGCAGAAAAATTCGCTCTTGTGGATCGAGAATTTCTGCTTCTCTCGGTGAAATATTAAAGAACTTGGCGTCAAACTCATCGACACCTTTCATAAATCCACCAAGCTTACTCAGGTGCACGCCTTCCTGGGTTCTGTCTTCAGAATAATAATCTCTCCAGTCCCACCTTTCCGGTGGAATTTCGGTGATGCAATTTTTACCATCACGTAAGTTGTGCCAAAATTGTTCGAGATTTTCTGACTCTGGGTATCTCCCACTTAACCCGATAATTGCGATAGGTTCCGCCTGAGAGTTTTGGGCTTTAGAGTTTTGGGTTTTAGAATTCTGAATAAATCCAGCAGAACTCTGTTGGTTCTCACTCGATTGCGCAGGTTGTCTCGAACCAAAGCGGCCGCCTGAAATCAGCTTGGTTAAACTACCAACCTTAATATCATTACTCGAGGCTAATTCTGACTTATTTTGAATGATTGCTTTTTGGCTTATTTCAGGCTTAGCTTCTTCGGCAGATTTTGCCACTGCTCCAGCATCAGTCACGGAGAACATTTGAGCAAGTTTTTCGGAATAAGACTCAACGAAATATTCTGCTAATTCCGCCACGGTTTGATATTCAAAAAGCAGCGTTTTAGAAAGCGAACCGAATGTTTTTTCTAACTGATTGGTTAAGTTAATCGCCAGGATGGAATCAATACCATAGTTTTCCAGCGGTGCCTGTGGATCAATTTGATGAGAGGGAATTTTGAATAAAGTCGCAAACTGCTTACGCAAATAATCTTGCGTTTGTTCAGAGAGATTTCCGGCATCAACTACCGCAGTGTTCGTTGCGGAAGTTGTTACCTCGACAGTTGACCCAGCAGAATCATGTAAACGTTGCGCTTTGATTTCGTTTCGTGTCGAATTTTCTAATGCCTTATTTTCTCCAAGCGGCTTTTCTTCAACTGAACTTTTATTAACTTTGGATTCATCAGCTATGGACTCATCAAAAAGTCTTGCGCGAATTAAAGGCAGGTTGCCTTCAATCACTAAAGTTTGCGTCTGCTGCAATGCCAGACATTGATAAAACGCTTTTAAACCGGTTTCAGTTTGCATTGCTTGCATACCCGTGGTTTGCAGCAATGATTCTTCTGTTGCCTGATCGACACTCATTCCGCCATTTTTCCATAAGGGCCAGTTAATGGCGAGTGTGTGCCCGTGACGTTGCCCCTTGGTAACTGATTGATTGCGATTGACGGCAAACTGATTCATAAAACCATTGGCACAGGCGTAGTCGGACTGTCCGAGACTTCCCAATGAAGACTCCGACGAAAACAGCACCATAAAATCGAGATCAATATTCTGGCTGGCAAGATCCAGGTTGAGGGTTCCCGTTACTTTGGGCGCCATAACCTGACTAAATTCATCGACAGTTTTACGTAAAATAAAATTGTCTGCGACCATGCCTGCGCTATGAATGATGCCATTAAGCTGGCCGTATTTTTTACGGATGGATTTAAAAACGTTGTTAATCTGCTTTGGATCAAGTAGATCAAGTTGTTGGTATTCCAATCGGCTATCGTTTATATCTGAATCCGACAGCTCTTCAGCAATTGCATTGAGCAGACTCTGCTTCTCGCTGGATAATTCCGCTCGACCAGTGACGATTACTTTAGCTTGACGGGTCTGTCGCAGAATTTCCTTGCTAAATATTACGCCCAGACCGCCGAGGCCGCCAGTAATCAAATAGACGCCGTCTTCTTTAAATGCGATGGTTTCTGAATTCGAACTTTCATTTTGTTCAAGTTGACTAACATCAGTCCAATCATTTGCTAATTCCTGCCAGCGGCGAACCATGCGCTGTCCGTCTTCATATTTCACTAATCCATCGTGTAGGAGACTTCGGTTTTGCGCGAGTATATTCGCTAATTCGTCAGTCGTTACATCGGGTTCAACGAAAATAATCTGGCCGATAAACTTTGGATTTTCCAGATTGGCAGTCGTCAACAGTCCGGTTAAGCCTGTGATTAAACTATTTTCTAAATCGTTAGCAACAATCAGTTGAAGCAGCACTTTTCCCTGAGGCTTACTTTTAATTATCGTTTGTACTTGCTCAAAACAATTCAAAGCGACACGAGTGAAATGAGCCGCCATATCGTCTGATGAGTTTCGCTGAGCCAACATCAGGCGCTGACTATCATCTAATAAAGCATTTAATTGTTTGTCATCAACATTAGTTAAATCCCCCAAAACAATTTCTTGCTGGGTAATATCGGCATTTAATCCTGCTAATTGATTGTTCGAATTGAATTCTGACGCTCTAGATGGTTGCCAAACAGGCTCTGCGTACAAAGTTCCAAAAGCGCGATTTTTAGCAGCGTCTGAACTTAGCTCCGAGGTTAAAACTCTGGACGAATAACCATGGATTTGTACACAAATATTGCCATCAAGATCGCAAATATCGATATCAACTTTAACGAGTTTATCTGTTGGTTTACTGCCCGATGAAAAGCGAACCCACGCGAGCATTTCTTTAGTGCAACTCGACACCATACGCAAAGATTCCAGCGCAAATGGGAGTGTTGTCTGGCTGGGCAATTGATTTAACCCGGCGATTAAAACCGTACAGGATTGTAGTGCTCCATCCATGATACTTGGGTGCAATTGGTACGTAGCTTCAGTACCTTCAACCGAGTCAGGTAAACTTAATCGCGCTAGCAACTCTGCTTGTCCCTGGTAAATTGCGCTGACGCCCTGATGGGATGGGCCAAAGTCAGTGCCCATTTCAGTAAAGGCGTCGTAAAGACTGCTAACATCTACACTTCCCTGCTGCATTCTCACTTGAAGTTGTTCGATATCAAGCTTAGCTGGCTGTGGTTGCTGAGTTAATACTATCTGGCCCTGACAATGCACAACTTCCTCATTATCAAGTCCACTATAAATTTCATAATCAATCTGTTCGTTTTCATTAATCGATAGAGCGATACCAGTTGGGCGTGGCTCGGTCACCACAATCGGTTGTGCCCAGACAACATTGTTTAGCTCAATGGAGATTGGTTGTTGCAAGGCAGGAATCGCTTCCATTACAGCCGCGCGAGCCATCTCAAGGTAAGCAACTGCCGGTAGAATTTTTTGTCCATTAATCACATGGTCAGCCAGGAAAAATTCCTGACCGCTGAAAATTGACCGGTAACTTTGTTGACTTAAATCAGAAGTATTACTGTGCAATAACGGATGCAACTGCGCTGTTGATGAAACAACGTTTGCGTCAGAAAAGCGAGCGTTAGAAGCATGGTCAGAAAAGTCAATCCAGTGACGCTCTTTTGCAAAAGGATAAGTTGGCAAACTCATGCGCAATGGTAGCGCTTGATCGTACAAGTCTCGCCATTGTAACTGGGTTCCATTTACCCAAAGTTTCGCGAGTTTATTAACCTTTTTCTTGGCCACCCAATGATTAATCAGCTCCTGAAAATCTTCGTCTTCCGCTAATGTCTCTCCTTCGAGTATGGCATCTGACTGATTATGAGTGAGAGTATTGCCGGTAAAATAATCGGGAGAACGTTTATTTTCTATAAAGCAAGATAACGCAGCTAACAATTCGTCTAGCTCTTTCACAACGAAAATGACACGATGCTCCATCGCTTTTCTGCCGGTCTGCAGCGTGTAGGCCAGTCGAGTCAAGTCGATATTTTTTCTCTTAGTGTTAACTAGAAACACCTTCAGACTTTCAGCATAATCTTTAAGTACGGTTTCTTTTTTCGCTGACAAAGGAACCAGGTATTTTCTCGCAGCATTGGTTGCCGACGGATTATTTGATTGTGAATCGGCACTGGAAGTCACAGGATACTCCTCGAGTATCGCGTGGGTATTCGTGCCACCGATTCCGAAAGAACTCAGCGCAGCACGCTTTGGCGACCGGCCATTTGTCCATGACTGTTCTTTGTCTGCCACATAAAAAGGCGAATTCTCGAAATCAATTTGCGGATTCGGTTTTGAATAATTGATCAGTGCCGGAAACTTTTTATGATAGAGGCTTAACGCCAATTTAACGCAGCCAACTAATCCCGCGGCAGTATCCAGGTGCCCAATGTTCGGTTTAACTGAGCCAATTCCGCAGAACTGTTTTTTATCAGTATAGTCCTGATAAGCTTCGCTTAATGCCATTAGTTCAATCGGATCACCCAGCGCCGTGCCAGTTCCATGGGCTTCAACATAATCAATTGACTCGGGATTTATTCCCGTTTTGTCCAATACTTGTTGTATGACTGAAGATTGTCCACTAACACTCGGCGCATAAAACCCTGCCTTATCAGCACCATCGTTATTGATACTGATCCCTCTCAGTAAACAATAAATATTGTCGCCCGCCTTAATTGCATCGGCAGCTCGTTTCACCAGGATAACACTGACTCCCTCGCCTTCTACCATGCCATCGGCATCGGCATCAAAAGTTTTACAGTGTCCATCGCTTGATAGATTTAAACCGGGTTGATGGATATAACCAAGCCCCAAAGTTGCAGAAAGTGACGCAGCACCAACCAATGCCTGGTCAACGTCCTTCGACTGTAAACTTTGATAAGCGGAGTACAATCCAGTTAACGATGATGAGCAATTAGTGTGAACAAAAACGCTAGGTCCTTTTAAACCTAACTGATACGAAATCATCGTAGGAATAGTTCCTCCCTGTCCCATCAGCCAGGAAACAAATTCATCAGAATTTTCCATCACGTGCGCATCGACGGGAATTTGGGTTGCAAGCGTCTGGTAAAAATGATTGCTGGCAGACATAAACACGCTGGTGCTTTCGATTTCCTCACAAAGATACCCGGCATCCTCAACAGCTTTCCATGAATGCATCAAAAGCTGACGAAACTGTGGGTCCATTAGTGCAGCATTGCCCGAAGAAATTTTAAAAAACTCTGGGTCAAAAAGCTCTTTTCCTTCTAACCAGGGTTTTGTAGGTACATAGTCAGGGTGATCTAATATATCTGCTGAAATATTATTTCTCTTGGCTTCATCCCGTGAAATAAATTGAACGCTTTCTTTACCTTGCGCTAGATTTTCCCAAAACGCACGATGATCTTTCGCATCAGGAAAATGACAGGAAATTCCAACTATCGCCAGACTATCCTGGTAATAATCTTGCTCTGCCTGTTCGATGAATTCGTCAGATTGAGCGACTTGCTCTTTTTGCTGAGAATGAACCTGACTGTTTTTCGAAACTTTTGTGTCTATCGTATTTTGTGCTTGTGCAGTTTGATCTTCAACTGTCTGCTCTTCAACAAGCTGCTCTTCAACGGCCTGCTCTTCAAAAACACGCGGATTCGTTTGCTTCACGTGGTCATGCAGATGTTGGCTGATATCACGAATGGTATTATGTTTAAATAATGTAGCCGGTAAGAATTGACAAGACATCATCTTTTCAATATTGGTTGCCAAGGTAATGACATTCAACGAGTTGCCGCCGACAGCAAAGAAATTATCGTTTAAGCCGATGGTTTCCGCTTCTGTGTTAAGTATTTCCGCCCATAACTCGACAAGTTGTTTTTCTATTTCATTGCGCGGGGCCAAATAAGTTTGGTTGGACTGTAGACTCACGTTCATGTGCTCCAAAACACGGCGATTAACTTTGCCATTGGGGGTTAGCGGAATGGACTCCAGACTGACAAATGCAACTGGCACCATATATTCAGGCAAAACCTGTTGCAGGTGAGTTCTTAGATCTTCATTGGCCAACTCGACAAGATTGTTGTTATTCGTGGTGTTGTTATTCGTAGCGTTGTTATCTGCAGCGCTGTTATCTGCTGTGTTGCTATTATCAGTTACGTCGGTTTGAGTCGATTTAGCTTGATAAAACGCGACCAATTGCTTATTTTCGTTCTGCCCTTGAACAATCACCACGCTATCATTAATTTGCGGATGCTGATTGAGTTGCGCCTCGATTTCGCCGGTTTCAATTCGGAAGCCGCGAATTTTCACCTGAGTATCTATTCTACCCAGGTATTCAATATTGCCGTCATCTGACCAACGCGCTAA
Organism: Aliikangiella coralliicola; assembly: GCF_007004725.1. Taxonomy (GTDB): domain Bacteria; phylum Pseudomonadota; class Gammaproteobacteria; order Enterobacterales; family Kangiellaceae; genus Aliikangiella; species Aliikangiella coralliicola. The sequence goes on from NZ_ML660167.1 coordinate 448,698, forward strand.
ATCACCACTTTTGTACATCTTACGGCTGGTATAAAAGTCGTTTCCATAAAATGGGTTAGGCACGAATTTCTCGTCAGTCAGCTCAGGTCGATTTCGGTAACCTCTGGCCAGGCCATCGCCGGCAATATGTAGTTCTCCTGGTACGCCTATCGGCTGTGGTCGATTATTTTTATCGAGGATAAAAATTTGAATGTTATCAATAGGTGCACCAATAGGCACCAGCGCCGAGTTAAGTTGTGAACAATCAAAAAACGTCACATCGATAGCAGCTTCGGTTGGACCATATAAATTGTGTAATAAGGCATTAGGAAATTGTTCACGGTAATTTTCAACCGCTTTCTTGCCTAAGGCTTCACCACTACAAAAAACTTGTCTAACACTTTGACAATTATGCTTAGCATTTTCCAGATAAGTGTTAAGCATTGACGGAACAAAATGAAGCGTTGTTACATTCATTTTGTTCATCAGACTTTCAAGGTAATGAGGATCAGTATGCCCGCCAGGTTTGGCAAATACTACCGATGCACCTGTCATCATCGGCCAGAAAAATTCCCATACCGACACGTCAAAACTATAAGGCGTTTTTTGTAGTACGATATCGTTTTCGGTTAAGCAATAGCGACTCTGCATCCAGTGAACACGGTTCACTAACGCTTTGTGTTCAACCATCACGCCTTTAGGCTGACCGGTAGAGCCTGAGGTATAAATCATGTAAGCCAGATTATCCGGCTCCACTTGCTGCTTTAATACTACTGATTGTTTTTTCAGTTTTGCTGAATGGTTTTCAATCGACTGCCATTGCTGATCAACTAGCACCAGTTGAGTGTCTTCTGCGACAAGCTTAGCTAGTTTGTTAGTTAACTTTTCCTGCGTGAGTACAATTGTCGCCTCACTGTTTTCCACCATGTAGGCCAACCTGTCATCGGGATAATCAGGGTCAAGTGGTACATAAGCACCACCAGCCATCGTTATCCCCAATATTCCGATCATCATATCGGGCGATCGTTCCAAACAAAGCCCAACCAGGCTATCAGGCGTTACTCCTTGTGCCTGTAAATACAATGCTAAATCATAGCTTTTTTGATAAAGCTCCTGATAGCTGAGGGTTTCTGTTGCTGCACTATCAGGCCCTTCAAATACAACCGCGGTTTTCTCCGGGTTACTTGCGACTTGCTCAACAAAAAACTCATGAATGCATTTTTCTTCCGGATAGTCTACTTGCGTTTGATTAAGTTGATAAAGTAACTGTGATTTTTCATCTTCGCTTAAATAATCTAAATCGCTAATTTTTGTTTCGTTACCTTGAACAATAGCCTGACACAGATTCACCAAATGTTTGCTCATTCGGCCAATAGTCTCAGGTTTGTATAGCTGAGTATTGAACTCAATGAGTCCATTTAAACCTGCAGCTGTTTCGGTAAATTCAAGCGTCAAATCAAACTTGCTGGCCTCACGATCTAATGGAAATAGCTGAACCTTATCATTGGGTAATTCAAGTGGCGCGTTTTGCAAAATAACCATTATCTGGAACAAAGGGTTAATCGCAATATTTCGCTGAGGTTGAACCAACTCAACAATTTTTTCAAAAGGCGTATCTTGATGCTGATAAGCTTCCAGACAGGTAGTTTTTACTTTTGCCAAGAGTGTTTCGAATGTGTCCTGATCATCGAGTTGATCCCTTAACGCCAAGGTGTTAACAAACATACCAACCAGATTTTCGGTTTCTTCATTCTGTCGATTCGCAATCGCGCTCCCCACACAGATATCTTCCTGACCCGTGTAACGGTAAAGCAGAATTTTGAAAGCAGACAATAACGCCATATAAAGCGTCGCATTTTGCTTTTCGGCTAATTGCTTGAGTTGCTCTGTTACGCGCTGATCTAGTTTAAAGGTTTGTGATGAGCCATCAAAACTCTGCATGCTCGGTCTCGGATAGTCTGTCGCCATGTCGAGGCTTTCAGGCACACCGGTCAGTTTTTCCTGCCAATAATTCAATTGTCGATCGAGTTTTCCGCCCTGCGCTAACCACTGTCTCTGCCAGACGCTATAGTCCAGGTATTGGATGGGTAAATTCGGTAAATTTATTTCTTCTCCTCGCTGAAGCCAATCTATTGCCAGGAAAAGTTCTTTTAACATGACGCCTACTGACCAGTCATCACTGATAATGTGATGCATATTAAGCATCAGGATATGCTCGTTTTTATTCAGGGTTATTAGTTTCGCTCTGAAGAGTGGTCCACTCGCTAAATCAAATGATGAAGCGACTTCTGTCTGGCATAGTTGTCTGGCTTTATTTTGGCGAGTCTTATCCGTTTTATAGTGACTCAGATCGATACTCTCTAGTTCGAAATCCAACTTATCTAGAATGACTTGTTTAACCTGACCGTTTTCCGAAGGGAAACAAGTGCGAAGCGTTTCATGACGCTCAATGACCAGATTAAATGCTTGAGTCAACAAAGCGCTGTCGACTTCAGTATTAATAGTTAGCGCAATCGGTACATTATAACCGGCACTGTCGACATTTAATTGATCCACCGACCACAATCTTTGTTGAACAAAGCTGAGCGATTGAGATGGATCAACACGGCTGCGATCCACCGCCACTAGCGGTGACATCTGACTCTGTTCAGACTGGGTAATCAAATTAGCGAGTTGACGAATGGTTGCCTGTTCAAATAACACCGTTTGCTCGACGTCGACATTAAAGCGACTTCGAATTAAGGAAATTAAACGTGTCGCTAATAACGAATGTCCGCCTAACTCGAAGAAGTTATCGTCGATACCGATGCTGTTTGAATCACGATTGAATACTGTTGACCAGATATCAACGAGTTCAGTTTCTAATCCATTACTGGGTGCGACATATGTTGTCCCAGTCTCAATTAAAACTTCCATATTCTCTAGTTCGCGGCGATTAATTTTTCCATTTTGTGTTAACGGAATCGAATCGAGTACAACAAAAGTTGCTGGTATCATGTACTCAGGTAAACTTTGTTGAAGGTAAACTTTTAAATCTTCGTTAGTTATTGTGTGCGAACCTTCAGTTGAGTTAACATCTTCAACCACGTAAAAACCGACCAACTGCTTGCTCCCACTCTCCCCCTGCGCGACCACAACACTTTCCTTAATCTCCGGGTGCGAGTTTAGCTGTGCCTCTATTTCACCGATTTCAATTCGGAATCCCCTGATTTTGACCTGGGTATCAATCCGACCTAAATATTCCAAAGTCCCGTTATCCAACCAACGTGCCAAATCTCCGGTTTTATACAAACGCGTTCCCGGGTTAAAAACATTATCAATAAACTTTTCATCCGTCAGCGCCGGTTGATTCAGATAACCCCGCGCTAATCCGTCACCGGCAATATGGAGTTCTCCTGGTACACCAATCGGTTGAGGATTTTGATGTTTATCCAACAGGTAAACTTGAGTATTGGCAATCGGCCGACCGATACTCTGCGGTGCGTTCTTTTCTCTTAAAATAAATGTCGAGTAAGTGGTATCTTCTGAGGGACCATACAAATCATAAACTTTACTCACCTGACTGTTATCGTAAATTTTATCCACCAGGGTCGGTAACAGAGGTTCACCTGCCAGGTTGATGGTTTGCACAGAATCAGGAATGGCATTGAGTCGCACCAACTCTTCCATCGCCGAAGGAACAGTGTTGATTAATGTCACTGAGTTTTTATCGGCTAAATTCGGTAGTTCCAGCGCATTCGGCGCGAGGATAATTTTACCGCCATTGGCTAATGTCAGGAAGATTTCATAAACCGATAAATCAAAACAGATTGAGGTTGATGCTAATACCCCTGCTAACTCTTCTTGACTATAAACTTCGCTCCCCCACTGCACTAATGTCACCGGACTGTGGTGCTCTATCGCCACGCCTTTCGGCTGACCGGTTGAGCCGGAGGTATAAATGATGTAAGCCAGATTATTCTCGTTGGCTGTCTGTTTTAATTCAATGGCCTGCTCCGTTAATCGGGCCGCTTCTGCTTCAATATCTGACCATTGCTGGTCTAGCTCTATCAATTGTCTGTTTTGTGCACCATCAAATGTCGATAGTCTTTCTTTGAGCGATGCTTGAGTTAACAGGATTTTTGCCTGACTGTCTTTGAGAATATATGACAAGCGATCATCGGGGTAATCTGGATCCAGCGGCACGTAGGCACCACCGGCCTGAAGGATCCCCAGCATTGCCACAATCATATCCGGACCTCGGTCGACACAAAGTCCTATCAGGTCATCGGGTTTGACTCCTTGTTGTTGCAGATACAAAGCTAAGGTAGTGCTTTTCTCAAACAATTGTTGGTAGCTCAGCTCAGTTTGATTAAAGCTGATTGCTATTTTTTCCGGTTCGCGTTTAACCTGCTCTACAAATAAATCATGCAAGCATTTTCCCTGGGGATAGTTTGCTTGCGTATTATTAAAAGATTCTAATACTTTTTTACTTTCTTGCGGCGGAAGAATTGAGTATTCGCCCAAGGGTCGATCGGCTTGTTGACTAATCGTTTTCAACAACGCGCAAAAACGCTTATAAAAATCGCCCATCACTTCTTTTGAATATAAAGCATCGCTGTATTCCAAGTGAAAGTGAAAAGTTTTTTTGTTTTCGACAACTTGTAACAACAGTTCGAAACGATGCACCGATGCCAACGAAACGAAGTCACTACTCGATTTATTTTCTGAAAAACTGTAGCCAACCGGAAAAACTGATTCACTGCTAGACTGTTGAGACTTTAGTAGGGCTTGTATTTGCGAAAACGGAACTGAATGGGTCAGAATATCTTTCAACTTTGCGCTGACACTTTGTTGAAAACTGTCCAAATTCAACTTTTCATCTAGAGGCAGGCGAAACGGTAATATGGTTTCATTCGCGCCGTATTCCTTTCGATTCTTTTGGCCCTTTGCTTTCAAATCCCCAAAACAATCTTTGCCAGTAGCTAGTCCAATAACGATATCTTCTTGCCCGGTATATTTGTGCAGTAAAATTCGAAAAACTGTCAGCAATACCTCTGAAGGTTGCATTGCGCTTGCTTTAGCATAGTCAACTAACCGCTTACTTAAATCCTTTGACAACTTCTTTGATAAAAGTTGATATTCGGAGTTACTTTCAGTCAAGCGATGCAAATTGGGGAGCAGTTCATAACGCGGTAGTTCAATGTCCAACTCTTGCCGCCAATAGTCCATTTCTATCGAAGCTGAACTTGCAATTTCATTTTGTTGTTCCATTTTCTGAGACTTTTTTAAGTGGCGAATAATTTCTGGTTCGAGCTCGTTAATTCTGGCCTCAATGCGCTTGGTAAGTAAGCGTTTTGGCGCGTCAAAAGTTAACTGCTCTCCCTTTAGAGATAATTGAATCCCCTTACCCGCTAGCTCTTTTAAAAATTCTATTACTTTTTCCATTATAGGCTCTTATTAAAATGTTATTTTTGCATAGTGACCAACATCTGAGCGACTCTAGGATTTACCCTTGCACGAACCACTCAATACCAATTTGCACTTACCATTTTGTAAGTATTAGTAAAACCTTGATTAAGTATTGTTGCCCTGACCAATTTTTTTGACTAGAAAATTAACACGTTTATTTTTGTTATTTTGGAACTTCAGCTTTACGAATGTTCTTGAATTTATTTTTAGTCGCCTCACCTTTTCAATCTCTAACAAACCAAAGGAGATAGAACGACTGGATCATCATGATGGGTAGTATCTAATCCATCATGATGATTGATGACTCGGAAAATAATTGCTCAGAAAATAATTACTCGGCGCTAGTCACTTCAACCGCAGCGACTTCGTCATATTCCATGACATAATCCACTTTTGCAGCCTGGTATTCTTTCTTGTCCAATATTTCTTGTAGTGCCGGAATTTCCAGGTGCATGGTATCAGTGAATTCCGCATTAACTAAAAAGTAAGGCAGCATTCCACCCGGATGATTATCCATAATGAACTCTACCTCGACTTCACCATTTCCTAGCGGTTTAAATTTCCAGATATTATGCATATGGGTTACGCGAACGCAGCAGTCATTCGGTGGTAATTTATCAACTGCGGCTTTGTAGTCAACGTAAATTTCTTTACTTTCAGGGTCCTGGTGGAACTCTGACAACACCACAAACTCTCTCGGTAGAAATGGATCTGGCATATCGTATCGAAAGGTGTAATGAACAAACCGTGGATAGTCTTCTTTATCAATAATATAGGATTCGTTACAACCAACATCCTCACAACTGTCAGGATCTCGCATTAACTTCATGATGCCTGATAAAGACGACTTAAACTTTCCATTAACTTTGTATTTCATAATCACAGATCCAGGTTCTTTCATAGAATGAACCACTACGCCGTCTATTTCGTGAACAAACTCCCATTCACCTGTGCCGGAACTTTTCCATACCCAGTGTGAAATAAAAAGTATCACGATGATCGACAACAATCCGTACAGCAAAAACTTTCTGACCAGTTTTTTAGGTTTATTGATAGTATTGTTATTTTCCATTTTTCTCTCCAAATGGTGGATTTTAAGCGCGATAATTCAAACAGGTTAAGTCGGCTCAATGTTATTGTTGATATCCCTTATAGCCACAAAGCTCTCGCTAGAAACTCATTCTAAGGGAAGGAAATATTTGGCTATTTTCTTCTAACTAGAATCGTCCTCTAATTAGAACTCTTATGCACAGGAGACCTCTTGTTTTTCAACCCCATGTCTCCCAATTTTTTTACTTTTCTCCTCGCCAGGGATGACTCATCAGCAACGGTTCATAACTCTTCGAGTAAGCTCTACCCAAAATAATGGTCGCAATAATTATCATTACGCCAATGATGGCGAAATCAGTCAGGATGAAAAAGTAGAACAAGCACATACCGGCTGAAATCGGCGTTATTAAAGCCAGCCCCAACGCCGGTTTATAATTAAACAGTAAGCTTGCGGTTCCAATAGTTTGAACTATCTTCAAGAATATCCAAAACCATGTTGTGTTAACCAATGTGGATAGAAATAGTGTAACCGGTTCACCTGTAAGATAAACATCGAACAAAATGACTCCCCAACCATCCACAACACAAATCAAAAACCACAATGCCAGAAAATAACGCGCTAATACCTCTACCCACTTCATAGTAATCACCCTTATAGTTGAAATTAAATATAGCTAAACTGTTGCACTAGAAATAGCTGAACAGTTTAACCGTCCCCTGAAAATTACTTGTTTAACTTGCTGATATTTTGATATCAAAATAAGTTAAAACCGCTTAAAGCTTAATTTCTTTCCATCGCCCATCACACCAAAGCATCGTCATCAACACCGTTGCGATTAAAGCGTAAACAGTTTGAACCAACCAGATCTCTAAAAGCCCATAATTTAAGTAAGGACCGATAACCCAGACCGCAGGCAAGAAAAACATCCATTGCGTAGTGAACGAGACAATTAACACGCGTTTTCCGTCACCTAAACTCACCAGAGTATAAGCAAATATAAAAATTAAGCTGGTAACACCGGTTAAAGCACCGGTAATTTGTAGTGGCACAATTGCTACCGCGACGGCCGCGGGGTCGGTAAGAAACAAAGATAAAAACCATTCAGGAAAAAGGAAAAGTGGTAGTCCTAATAAAGTTATCCAGACAATTCCAACTTTGCCAGAATCCCATCCCCATTCGTTGGCAGCGGCAACATCACCCTTACCTAATGCGCCTGACACCAGCGTCGCTGAAGCCATGCCAAGAGCCAATGGAAATAAACTCATAACCAATGCCACTCGAATCAATACATTGGTGGCTGCCAATTCTAACGTGCCTATTTTTCCTACTAACCAATAAAAAACGACGTATCCGAGGGAAAATAATGCTTCGCGAATGCTCTCTGGTAAGCCTACATTAAAAATTCGAACAACCAGTTCTCGCGCTGGTTTGATACTAAGAAAGCCCTCTGTGCGAAAGTGCACAAAGGTCACAATAAAATAAGCGAGTGCACCAATAAAAACGGACATAGTTGAGGCAACACCGGCTCCTAAAGTTCCTAATGCTGGTGCGCCAAAATTTCCGAAAATAAACATATAGTTAAACAAAATATTCAGGCTGTTCATAAAAAGAATATTTAACATATAAACTTTCGTTTTTGACATGCCCGCCCAATGCCCGCGGAAAGCTTCACCAACTCCAACAGCCACTAAGGACAGAAAAAGTGCTCTTAGATAAGGAACGCCTTCACTGGTGACTAAAGGATCCGAAGAAATCAACGCAAAATATGATGGGGTCAACAAATAACAGAACAACGTCAGTGGAACACCTATCATTAATACTAATAATAAACCCGCATTCAATGGCAGACATTTCGGCTCTTCAGATTCTTCGCCTTCGCGTCGGGAAACGACACCTTGCACTGCGGGTGCCACGCCAATGACAAAAGCCAGAATCAGCGTGTAACTAAAACCAGCCAGGCCGATCGCCGCTAACGCTGCAGTGCCAAGCACGCCAACCATCGCCAGATCGACAAAAACCATGATGAATGAAGACGCCAGCCCGACAGTCAACGGCAACGCTAACTTTAAAATAGTTACAACTCTATCTTTGGTTATCACAAAAAATATCCAGTATTTAATCTATCAATGAAAAATGAAAAGTTCGGTAAGTTATCGGGTAGTTGTTAATGTATTAAGAATGCTATCGGCAATTTTTCCAATATGCTCTTTTTCTAATAGAGAAAAGTGATCCGCATGTACATCTTGTATATCAACAGAGTTGTTTAACAACTCTCCCCAACCGTAATCATCAGCTAACTTTAGAATATCGCCATTTCCTTGAACTGCGCGATACAAATACACCTTGATATTTTTCGGTAAAAGTAACGGATGATAGTCTCGATAACAGCGCTCGTTGGCTTCAAACACTTTATAGTAGGTATTGAACTGTTCGACACTGATATCAACACCCTGAGTTATCATCAGCTGCGCAACATAATTATTTCGCTCGCTTTGAGCCACTTGTTGTAGTGTCTCGACATTAAGTGTCAGTTGAATATCTGATAATTCAGCGATCTTGGTACATACTTCGATAAGCGTAGTAATTTCGTCACTGACAACTTGTTTTCTGGCAATCGACGGTGCCACTGAATCTAATAAAATAAGTGAGTGGATTTCTTCATTTTGCTCAAGTAACAATCTGGCCATCTCGAAAGCAACAACCCCGCCATAAGAATGACCAAGAAGACGATAAGGTCCCTTCTGTTGAATTCTTCTGAGCGCATTGACATTGGCCACAGCCGTCTGCTCCACACTATAGAATGGGGTGCTTTTGCCATCAACTCCAACGGCTTGTAAGCCATAAAATGGTTGAGTATTACCTAAAGCTCGACTAAGGGGTTGTAAAGATAATACATTTCCTCCAACTCCCGGCATCGCAAATACAGGCGGGTTATTTCCCTCAGGTTGTATTGGAACCAGAATATCAAATACGGTGGTATTTTTGCTACGTAACTTTTCCGCTAGAGAAGCAATATCTGGCGTCGCGAATAGTATCGATAAAGGTAACGACTGTCGAAATTGTTGATTGATTTTTGCCAATAATTGAACCGCTAACAATGAATGACCGCCAAGTTCAAAAAAGTTATCATTAACGCCAATTTTCTCCGCATCAAGGTTTAATACCTCTGCCCATATTTTGGTCAGTATTTTTTCTGATTGATTGCTTGGTGCAACGTAGACTTGACTCGATTCCAGACTGACTTCCAAACTCTCCAAAACTCGACGGTTTATTTTGCCATTCTGAGTCAGCGGAATAGTTTCGAGACTAACGAAGTTTGCAGGTAACATATATTCTGGCAAAGACTGCTTCAGATAGTTCTTAAGTGAGTCGTTAGTTATCGAATTATTGGCTGGTGAAGAGTCAGAATGATTAATAACATAAAATGCCACAAGCTGTTTACCCGCACCTTCGCCCTGGGCAACAACCGCGCAACTTTTTATTTGAGGATGATCATTTAATTGTGATTCTATTTCACCAATTTCAATACGGAATCCACGAATTTTAACTTGAGTATCAATTCTTCCTAAGTATTCAATGGTTCCATTATCGAGCCAACGCGCCAGATCGCCAGTTCTATATAAGCGAGATTTTGTGCTGCTCTTGTGAGAAGTTGTTTCTTCTGAATAAAAAGGATTCTCGATAAACTTCTCATGCGTGAGTTGCGGTTGATTGAGATAACCTCGCGCAAGGCCGTCACCAGCAATGTGCAATTCGCCAGGCACACCTATCGGTTGGGAATTTAAATTTTGGTCAAGTATATAGACTTGCGTATTAGCGATTGGTCGACCGATTGTTTGCGGCGCATTTTTTTCTCTTAAAATAAACGTCGAATAAGTTGTATCTTCAGAGGGCCCGTATAAATCATAAACTTTTTTCACCTGGCTATGTTGATAAATTTTGTCAACTAAAGTTGGTAAGAGCGGCTCACCGGCCAGATTAATTGTTTGGACCGATTCTGGGATCGCGTTGAGTCTGACTAACTCCTCTATCGCTGAAGGTACAGTATTAATAAGCGATACCGCACTTTTATCTTCAAGATTCACGATCTCCAATGCATTTGGCACTAAAATAATTTTTCCACCATTAGCCAAGGTTAAAAATATTTCATAAACAGACAAGTCAAAACAAATCGATGTGGATGCCAATACGCCACTCAATTCCTGACGACTATACACATCACTCGCCCAGTTTATCAGTGTAACAGGACTATGATGTTCGATAGCAACGCCTTTCGGTTGACCCGTTGAACCCGAAGTATAAATAATATAAGCCAAGTTTTCCGGCGCGGCTAACTGACGCAACTCAACATTGTGATTTTTTAATTCTGCCACACATTTGCTAATTTCGGCGCCCTGTTGATCGATAGCAATCAGCTGAGTATTGGCAGCAACTAATTGGTTAAGCTTCTCTTTTAATTTCTTTTCAGTTAAAACAATATGAGCTTGACTGTCTTTGAGAATATACGCCAGTCTTTCATCTGGATACTCTGGATCTAATGGTACGTAAGCAGCGCCTGCCTGCAAGATGCCAAGCATTGCGATCAACATTGAAGGAGAACGGCGTAAACAAATTCCGACTAGGTCGTCAGGTTTGATCCCTTGATCTTGTAAATAAAAAGCCAACTCGCTACTTTTTTCAAACAGCTGTCGATAAGTCATCTGTGTCTGTTCAAACACTACCGCAACATTATCTGGATTGCATTTCGCCTGAGCTGCAAATAGTTGATGCAGGCATTGGTCTTTCGGATAGTCTACAGCAGTATTATTAAATTCAATCAGCAATCGATCTTGTTCTTTCTTCTCAATAAAATTGAAACTCTTAATTTTCGTTTCTGGAGCGGCAACAATTGCGTTACACAAATGGCGAAAATGTTCTGCCATTCGCACCATTGTATCTGATTTAAACAATGCAGTGCTATATTCGAAAAGTGCAGATAGTCCTTGTGATGTTTCGGTAAACTCAACCGTCAAATCAAACTTACTGATACTGGTGTCCAGCGGATAAGGTTGTATTTGGGAATCGAGAGAATCGGTCTCGATATTTTGCAGAATAACCATCACCTGAAACAACGGGCTCATCGCCATATTACGTTGAGGTTGTACTCGTTCAACAATTTTTTCGAATGGTGTGTCCTGATGCTCATAGGCTTCCAGACAAGTTCTTTTAACCTTGTTTAATACCGTTTCGAATGAATCCTCACCAGTCAGTTCACTTCTCAATGCCAGCGTATTGACAAACATCCCAATTAAGCTTTCCGTCTCACCATATTGACGATTGGCGATCGGACTGCCGACACAGATATCTTCCTGCCCGCTATAGCGAAACAACAAGACTTTAAAAGCCGCCAATAATGTCATAAATAAAGTGCAACCATTTTGTTCGGACAATTCTTTCAATTTCTCAGTCAACGGACTTTCAAGTTTGAACGAATAATTAGCACCGTTAAAACTCTGTACACTCTGACGCGGGTAATCCGTTGCCAATGCCAGGCTTTCAGCTACCCCATCAAGTTTCTGTTGCCAATAGGTAAGTTGTTGTTCCAGTACGCCGCCCTCTTCCAACCATTTTCTTTGCCATACACTATAATCAACGTATTGAATTGGCAGTGGCGGAAGCATATTTTCATTACCCTGTTCTAATCCCTCCATAATCGCACCAAACTCTTTAATTAGCACAGCGATCGACCAACCGTCACTGATAATATGGTGCATATTGAGTATCAGAATGTGGGCATGTTGAGCCAGCTTAATGATCTTCCCTCGAATAAGAGGGCCGGAAGCTAAATCAAACGGTGTGGCGGCTTCAACCTGACACAATTGTTTTGCTTTTTTCAGAGTTGACTCTTTCACGTCTTCAAGATTGATACTTTTATCTTCGTTGAGATCAATGATTTCTAGCTTGAAATCAATTTCTTCCAGTATTTTCTGCTGAGCAACACCATTCTCTGTTGGAAAAGTCGTCCTTAAATTATCATGGCGAGCAACAATTATGCTAAATGCCTTTTCAACTTGCGCAATATCAAGTTCGCTTTTTATCATTAACGCGCCGGGGACATTGTAACTAGCACCAGGCCCCTCGAGTTGTTCAATAAACCAGAGTCTTTCCTGGGCAAAACTGAGCGGAAGTTGTTGGTGTTCGTTTCTATCTACCGGCAATATCGGCGGGATTTTATTCGTTGTAGATACCTGCTGTAAAAAAGCAATAATGTCACTTTTATTAGCCACTAACTGTTCGCGAATTTCTTCGGTTAAAGCACCTTTTGGCGTTTTTAACTTTAACTGTCCACCTTCTTCCCACAATTTAATCCCTTTCGCATGGACTTTATTGATCAAAGCAAAAACGGTCATAGCGATACTTCCTCAAGTTCCGATTCATCAACTTTCACATCAAGCATTTGTTCACTTTGTTCTTTAATTGCTTTAATCGCGTCAGCGGAGTCAGCTAAAGAGTAAACATCAAAAAGTGTTTTTAATGGTAAGTCGACGACCAGTTGTTCGCGAATTTTCGCGACCAACTGAGTGGCTAATAACGAATGTCCACCTAACTCGAAAAAATTATCGTTGACGCCTATTTTCTCTACTTGCAGATTTAAAATCTCGGCCCAAATTTCGACAAGCTGCTTTTCCATTTCATTGCGAGGTGCAAGGTAATCTCGACTAGATTCAAAACTGACTTTTTCGTTCTCTAACGCACGACGATTGATTTTTCCATTTTGTGTTAGCGGAATCGAATCGAGTACAACAAAAGTTGCCGGTATCATATACTCAGGTAAACTTTGTTGAAGATAAACTTTTAAATCGTCGTTAGTCATAGCTTGATTAACATCTTCAACCACGTAAAAACCGACCAACTGCTTGCTCCCACTCTCCCCCTGCGCGACCACAACACTTTCTTTAATCTTCGGGTGCGAGTTTAGCTGTGCCTCTATTTCACCGATTTCAATTCGGAATCCCCTGATTTTGACCTGGGTATCAATCCGACCTAAATATTCCAAAGTCCCGTTATCCAGCCAACGTGCCAAATCTCCGGTTTTATACAAACGCGTTCCCGGGTTAAAAACATTATCAATAAACTTTTCATCGGTCAGCGCCGGTTGATTCAGATAACCCCGTGCTAATCCGTCACCGGCAATATGCAATTCTCCTGGTACTCCAATCGGTTGAGGATTCTGATGTTTATCCAACAGATAAACTTGGGTGTTGGCAATCGGCCGACCGATACTCTGCGGTGCGTTCTTTTCCCTTAAAATAAATGTCGAGTAGGTGGTATCTTCTGAGGGACCATACAAATCATAAACTTTACTCACCTGACTGTTATCGTAAATTTTATCCACCAGGGTCGGTAACAGAGGTTCACCTGCCAGGTTGATGGTTTTCACAGAATCGGGAATGGCATTGAGTCGCACCAACTCTTCCATCGCCGAAGGCACAGTGTTGATTAAAGTCACTGAATCTTTATCCGCCAGATTCGGCAATTCCAGTGCATTCGGTGCGAGGATAATTTTCCCGCCATTGGCTAATGTCAGGAAGATTTCATAAATCGACAAATCAAAGCAGATTGAGGTTGACGCTAAAACTCCCGCTAACTCTTCTTGACTATAAACCTCGCTCCCCCAGTGCACTAATGTCACCGGACTGTGGTGCTCTATCGCCACGCCTTTCGGCTGACCGGTTGAGCCGGAGGTATAAATGATGTAAGCCAGATTATTCTCGTTGGCTGTCTGTTTTAATTCAATGGCCTGCTCCGTTAATCGGGCCGCTTCTGCTTCAATATCTGACCATTGCTGGTCTAGCTCTATCAATTGTCTGTTTTGTGCACCATCAAATGTCGATAGTCTTTCTTTGAGCGATGCTTGAGTTAACAGGATTTTTGCCTGACTGTCTTTGAGAATATATGACAAGCGATCATCGGGGTAATCTGGATCCAGCGGCACGTAGGCACCACCGGCCTGAAGGATCCCCAGCATTGCCACAATCATATCCGGACCTCGGTCGACACAAAGTCCTATCAGGTTATCGGGTTTGACTCCTTGTTGTTGCAGATACAAAGCTAAGGTAGTGCTTTTCTCAAACAATTGTTGGTAGCTCAGCTCGGTTTGATTAAAGCTGACTGCTATTTTTTCCGGTTCGCGTTTAACCTGCTCTGCAAATAAATCATGCAAGCATTTTCCCTTGGGATAACTAGCTTGTGTATGATTGAAGTCCTTCAATAATTTTTGCGTTTCTACCTCATCAGTGTATCGCAATTCAGTTAGGTTATTTTCAGGCTGAGCGATTATGGCTTTACACAATTCGGAAAAATGCCTGACTAGTCGTTTAATGGTTTGTGACTTAAATAGCGCAGTACTATATTCGATAGTAGCCGCTAATCCATCGGCATTTTCGGTAAATTCAAACGTCAGGTCAAAGTTGCTTATGCTTGTTTCAAGCTCATAAGGTTTAATTTGCTGATCCAGTACTTCCATCTCAGTGTTTTGTAAAATAACCATCACCTGAAATAATGGACTCATAGCCAAGTTACGCTTCGGCTGTACAACTTCAACGATTTTTTCAAAGGGAGTGTCTTGGTGCTCATAAGCCTCAAGACAGGTATTTTTCACCTTGCTTAATATATTGTTAAAGTTATCTTTGTCATCAAATTGACTTCTTAGCGCTAAGGTATTAACAAACATGCCGATTAATTTTTCAGTTTCGCCATACTGCCGATTCGCAATAGGACTACCGACACAAATATCCGCTTGTCCAGTGTAACGGTAAAGTAGTGTTTTGACGGCTGCCAGCAAAGCCATATACAAAGTACAACCCTTCGATTCAGCGAGCTTACTCAATGCTCTGGTCAACTGAGAATTCAGAACAAAAGATTCGCTGTCTCCTGCAAAGCTTTGCACGCTTGGTCTGGGGAAGTCGGTAGCTAAATCTAAGCTCTCAGGCACGCCAGCTAATTTTTTACGCCAATATGATAGTTGTTGTTGAAGAACACCGCCTTGCTCTAACCAATTTTTCTGCCAAACACTATAGTCGACGTACTGAATTGGTAACTCTGGTAACTCCGGCGTTTGACCGAGTGCAAAAGCATTCATTATCGAACTCAACTCTGCTAGCAATACACCCAGAGACCAGCCGTCACTGATAATATGATGCATATTAAGTAGCAAAATATGCTGCTGTTGCGAAAATTTGATCACCTTACCTCTAATCAAAGGGCCCTTTGTTAAGTCAAATGGCTTTGTCGCTTCTTGCAAGCAATATTTTTTAGCGCGAGTATCTCGTTCTTTCGGATCGGTTATCTCGCTAAGATCAAGGTAATCCAGTTTAAATTCTAACTTCTCTAAAATAACTTGTTGTGCTTTACCATTCTCACTGGGAAAAATCGTTCTTAAATTATCATGACGCTCAATAATTAAGTTAAACGCGCTTTCCAGCTCCTCAACATCTAGCTTTCCTTCTATACTCAAAGCACCCGCCGCATTATAACCGACACTGCCGGGCTCTAGTTGATCGATAAACCAGAGTCTTTCCTGGGCAAAACTGAGCGGTAATCGATCATATTGTGTTTTATCAACGGGTTTAATTGCTGGAATTTGGCTTTTTTCAGCATTAACGATTAACTGGCTAAATCCAGCGACGCTAGTATTTTCAAACAAAGCTTTCAATGGCAATTCAATATCGAACTTGCTACGAACTTTGGAGATTAACTGAGTAGCTAATAAAGAGTGCCCCCCCATTTCAAAGAAACTATCATTAATACCAACCTTCGCAGATTGTAAATTTAAAACATCAGCCCAAATATCAACCAACTGCCGTTCTGTTTCATTACGCGGCGCTAAGTAAACTTGACTTGACTCAATGGTCACCTGATAACTTTCCAGAGCGCGGCGATCAACTTTACTATTCGGCGTTAGTGGAATTTTATCGAGACAGACTAAAGCCGTTGGTAGCATATACTCTGGCAGCCGTTGCTGTAAGTGAGCTCTTAATTCACTATTTGCCTGCTCGTGATTTTTCACACCGTTGATGTTCTTATCTTTCGCTACGTAAAAAGCGATCAAATGTTGGTTGCCAGATTCTCCCTGCGCCACTACAACACAATCCTTTACCACTGGATGTTGAATGAGTTCGGCCTCGATTTCTTCCATCTCAATTCTGTAACCGCGAATCTTTACCTGATTATCAATTCGTCCGAGGTATTCGATAGTGCCATCATCTAACCAGCGAGCGAGATCGCCACTTTTATACATTCTTTCGCTCGTCTTAGCAGCAACCGTTTCTGAACTAGCGATTTTTTCAATGCCGTCATTGGGTTCAATATAAAACGGATTGGTAACGAATTTTTCCTCAGTCAACTCCGGACGGTTCAGATAACCTCGAGCAAGACCATCACCTGCAATATGTAGTTCTCCAGGTACACCAACAGGCTGAGGATTGCTATTTTTATCTAGAATAAATATTTGAGTATTCGCAATCGGTTTGCCGATTGGCACATTAGGGTATTTTTCCAGAACTGATTGAGTTACTAAAATCGAAGTGCTAATAACCGTTGTTTCTGTCGGCCCATAAGTATTATGAACGCTGACATGTGGGTAACGCCGAAGAAACTCACCCGCTTTTAAATGATCCAGTTTTTCACCGCCAAAAATCATTTTGTCAACACTGCCTAAATCAATGCCCGATATTGCCAGTTGATGAAAAAAAGCGGTTGGCACATTCAATGTTGTCACACCGTAAGTTTCGATCATACCTTTCAGGTAATCCAGAGTTAACAAATTGTTCTTTTGTTCTAAAATTAATCGAGCGCCCTGGTTTAAAATAACAAAAGCTTCTTCGACAAATAAATCAAAGCTAATACTAGAAAATTGAATTTGTGTATCGGCTTCGGTGATCCCGAACTGTTTTATTGCATATTGGTTGTGATTGACCATACTGCGATGCTCTACCATTACGCCTTTCGGATGCCCGGTGGAGCCAGAGGTATAAATCACATAAGCAAGATGATTGGGTTTAACCTCTTGTTTCAATTTGATCGACCGAGACATGAGTTCGGTCGTAACCTCACAGATTTCTGACCATTGAACATCTAACTTGATCAACTGAGTTTGCTCACCGACAAAAGCGCTTAATTTGTCATGAAGCTTTTGCTGGGTGAGGACAACATCAGCCTCGCAATCTTTTAGCATATAGGCTAAGCGATCATCGGGATAATCCGGATCTAAGGGCACATAAGCACCACCAGCCAATAGAATGCCGTAGAGACCTATCAGCATATCCAGTGAACGTTCAACGCAAAGCGCAACCAAGCTATCAGGTTTAACACCCTGTGACTGCAAATATAGGGCTAACTGCGCGCTTTTATCATAAAGCTGTTGATAGGTGAGTTGTTGTTGGTTAAAAACAACAGCGATATTGTCAGGTGTTCGCTTGACCTGCTCCGCAAATAATTGGTGAATGCATTTTCCTTGCGGATATTCCGTTTGACTCTCGTTGTAGTTAATTAACAATCGTTTTTTTTCAGATTGCTTAAGGTAATCTAGCGCGTCAATTTTTGCGTTTGGTTGTTCAGTTATAACACGACACAAGGTATCGAAATGCGTAATAAGGCGTTCGATAGTTTTTGGCTTATAAAGTGCAGTGCAATAGTCAACAGTACCGACCAAGCCTTCTGCAGTATCAGTAAACTCTATGGTGAGTTCAAACTGGCTGACGCCGCTATCTAACGGATAAACCTGTACATTATCGTCGAGCATCTGCATTGGCGCATTTTGCAATACCAGCATCACTTGAAATAATGGACTGATTGCCATATTTCTTTTCGGTTGAATAAGATCAACAATTTTTTCAAAAGGCGTATCTTGATGCTCGTAAGCTTCAAGGCAAGTGTTTTTGACGGTAGATAAAAACGCATTAAAACTTTCGTCGCCGCTCACCTGATTTCTTAAAGCAAGTGTATTCACGAACATTCCAATTAAGCTTTCTGTTTCACCATATTGACGATTGGCAATAGGACTACCGACACAAATATCTTGTTGATCTGTGTAGCGGAAAAGTAGCACATTGAAAGCTGCGAGTAACGTCATAAATAAAGTACAACCTTGCTGTTCAGCTAAACCTTTCAGCGAGTTAGTCAACGCCGCATCTAAGTTGAAAGTCTGGCTTGCACCATCAAAATTTAATGTGTTAGGTCGCGGAAAGTCCGTGGCTAGATTCAGAGTTTCAGAAACACCTGTTAATTTCTGTTGCCAATAAGCAAGCTGCCGATCAAGTATTCCGCTTTGCTCCAACCAGTTTTTTTGCCAAACACTGTAATCAACATATTGAATTGGCAAGGCGGGTAAGTTAACTTGCCGCCCTTCTCTCAACGCATCCAGAATTAAACTAAACTCATAAATCAAAACGCCCATCGACCAACCATCACTGATGATGTGGTGCATATTCAACAAAAACAGGTGCTTTTCCGGTTCGACCTTAATGACCATGCTTCTGATTAATGGGCCTGTCGCCAAATTAAATGGTTTAACCGCGTCATTCAAGCAAGCTTGTGCTGCTCTTTCTTCCCTTGTTTCTGACGACTCTTCCTGACTGAGATCGATTACTTTTAATTCAAAATTTAGTTCATCCAATATGAGCTGTCGTGCGCTACCATTTTCACTCGGGAAAACAGTACGCAGATTATCATGTCTGGCAATAATGACTTTTAACGCCTTTTCTACATGTTGAGTATCGAGCACACCTTTGATAGAGACTGCGCCGGGAATATTATAACTCGCGCTATCTGGTTCTAGTTGATTAATAAACCAAAGTCTTTCCTGCGCAAAACTCAATGGTAGTTGGTCAAACTCACTTCGATTGAGTGGTAGTATCGGTGGTATTTGACTAGCCGTAGAAAGCTGCTGCAAAAACGAAATAATATCCGCTTTGTTATTAATAAGTTGTTCACGAATGTCTCCTGTTAAAGCACCTTTTGGGGCTTTAAATTTCAGTTCTCCATTCTCTTGCCATAGCTTTATTTTTTTCGCTCGCAACTGTTTGAACAACGTATTAATTGTCATAGCGCGCCCTCTTCGAATTCAGCGTCTAACTCGTCATCAACGTCGACTTGTTCTTGTTGATATTTGATTGACTCAATGACTTCGGCTGCACCAGCAATAGTGCTCACATCAAGAAAAGCCATCAAGGGTAAATCAATTTGCAACTGGCTACGGATCTTAGATACAAGCTGAGTAGCTAACAAAGAGTTTCCGCCCATCTCAAAGAAGTTGTCATTTACGCCTACTTTTTCAGGATCAATATCAACTGCCTTCGCCCAAATCTCAACGAGTTGTTTTTCAGTTTCGCTAGTGGGTGCTTGATAGGTTTTACTTGATTCATAATCTGATGGGTCAAACTTTTCTATTTCTTCGTTGATGATTGATTGTTGAGAAATTTTTGGCCCATCTAATTCTTGCTCGTCACTACTCGACAACCAGTACCTTTGTTTCGCAAAAGGATAAGCCGGTAAGGAGGTTCGTTGAACCGACTTCCCTTGCCAAATCTCCATCCAGGGAACGAACACACCATTCGTCCACAACAAAGCAACCTGCTGCCACTGAGCCGTTTGAACACTCTCCCCAACCATCTGGCTCGCCATTTCTTCAGTGATGGAATCCACCAACGGATTTTTTTCTGCCTGGTTTAAGTCACAGTGATAAATGCCCCGACTTTCAAACTCGCTGGCTTTACCTTGCCCATTCAGAAAGTTGGAGTCCTTAATCAAAGTCAACTTATTAAGTAATTCATCAGCCGATGTCGCAATCACCGCCAACCTTTCTGTCATCGCCTCCCGACCAGTCTGTAAACTGTAAATCAAATCTGCAAATTCAACGTCCGATTCAGCTGTAAGAAAATCAATATACCGGTCAACATAATCGGCCAGTCGAGCCCGGTCCTTCGCTGAAAGAATAAATAACTGCGCCTGATTGACCGCAGCAGTTTCCTGTTGAAGATGATTGTTTTGTTTCGAGGTGACATACTCCTCCAACACAATATGGACATTCGCCCCGCTATCGGCAAAGGAATTAACCCCTGCACGAATAAGCCTGTCCTGCTCCCCGCGAATGCCCTCAAACTCGATTGCATGGTCCGCAATATAAAGCGGGTGGGATTTCTGCTTGATATCAATAAAATCACTCACCTGACGTTTCGTTATCGTCGCCGGGAATCTCCGGTGCTTCAGCGACAACGCCACTTTTATCACACTGGCAATCCCACTCGCCGGCTCAAGATGACCGATATTGCCTTTTACACTGCCTAATGCACAATGTTTATGGCGATTGGGTTTATGGCCTGGCTTCTGCCCCTTAAACACATTCTTAATCCCTTCAAACTCAAACGAGTCGCCCCATTTGGTTGAATAACCATCCACTTCAATATAATCGATTGTTTCCGGATTAATACCTGCCTTGTCATAACAATCCCCTATCACCCGGGTTATCGCTTCATGTTTAATTTCCGACAGGTCATTAGCACCACCCCGGTTATTCTGATGACAGGCTTTTATCACCCCGTAAATGCGATTGTTATCTCGCTCAGCATCGGCCAGGCGTCTTAATATCACCACACCAACCCCTTCTCCCCGGGTAAAACCGTTGGCATTATCATCAAACACACCACAGGTCCCATCCGGGGATAACATCCCATACTGCGAGCCGGTGATATAGTCATTCACAAACAGGTTCAGACAGACACCGCCCGCCACTGCCACTTCACTTTCCTGGTTCAGCAGTGAATAGTAAGCCCGGTTAATCGCCACTGCCGAAGAAGCGCAATTGGTATTAATCGATTCACTCGGTCCACAGAAATCAAACAGGTAGGATAGCCGGTTGGCCAGGTAATAGGTCGGACTCGATGAGTTAAACAGCGGGGCATTCTCTATCTGGCCTGCATGGTCTCTTAAGTACTGCTCATACTCAGCATATTCATAACCGATAAACACCCCGGTATTGGAGCCGCGCAGACGCCCCGCATCTATCCCGGCATCTTCTAACCCCAGGTAGACCTGTTGCAATAACAAACGCTCCTGGGGGTCGAGCACTTTGGCTTCATCGGCTGACAGGTTAAAAAACGTTGGGTCGAAACAATCCACATCCTCAATCAGCGCGCCCCATTTGGTTACTGTCTTTCCCGGTGTCGGGGCTTCGGCGTAATGTTCTTCCCAGTCCCAGCGTGACTTGGGGATTTCTCGAATACTATTTTTCTCTGTTACCAGGTTATTCCAGAATGTCCTGGCATCGGGGGCATCGGGAAAGTGGCAGCTTAATCCGACTATCGCAATGTCCATTGTTTGCAACGGATGCTGGCGCGCAATTTGATCATTTGTCAGCGAAGTTTTTTCAATCGGTGATTTGAGAAAGTTTTTTTCAATCGACTCAGCACTATTAGATATCCCATAATGCGCCATTAAATCGTCGAAATGATTAGCAACTAAAACCTCAACAACTTCGTCAACATTTGCAAATGATCGACTCCCTAAATCCACTGAGTATTTTTCTTCAATGTAGTTTAATAAATTTTGAAGTGCCGGTTGACGGTTCGCTTTTCTACTATTATTTCTTCGCAAAGACTGTTGTCTTAAAGTTTGTGAATTTCGTAATTTAGCCCGACTAGTCTGCTGATGTACTTGAGAACTAGCATTTCTCTGCAATTCAATACTCGACAGATCAAGCTCACTAGCGTTTTGTCCAGCTGTTTGAATGTCTACCTGACTTTCAACCTCCACAGCACTGTCATTTTCGACAAGACTTTCTTTAATCGTGCTAGCCAATTCGCTAACAGTGTTAACATCAGTAAATTGTGCAGGAGTAATCGACACGTCGAATTTTTTTGATAAATTAGTCATCAATTCCATGGTAATGATGGAATCCATTCCGAAACTTTCAAATTCAGCGTCAACATCTAATTTGCCCGCGGGCATTTTTAATGTTGATTCAACTATCTTGCTTACTTCGCTTAATACATTTAGCTCTGCCGCCGCCTGCATTTTAAATCTCCTCTTCTGGGAAGTTTCGTAAATCAACTTTGATAAAGTTCACTTGTTTTATAAAATAATTTTTGCTTGATTAGATCGTGTTTACCGAGAACGACGACTATAGTGAGATTTCTTCAAACTCAGTATCGCTATCGATAACGTCAGAATTACTCTTTTCGATATCAATCATTTGTTCTGTTTGAGCCTTAATAGCTTTGATAACCGATGCGATATCTGCCAAGTTATTGACATCAAATAAGACTTTTAAAGGTATATCTACCGCTAGTTGTTCGCGGATCATTGAAATGAACTGAGTAGCAAGTAAAGAATGCCCGCCAAGTTCAAAGAAATTATCATTGATGCCAATCTTCTCTGATTTAAGGTTGAGTAACTGCCCGCAGATAATTGTGAGTTGCTGTTCAATTTCGTTACTTGGCGCAACATACTCATTAGTCGATGCTATGCTTATTGGCATCTGCTCAAGCGCGCTGCGATCAACTTTTCCGTTGGCTGTTAACGGAATCGCTTTAAGACCAGCAAAAGTTGCGGGAACCATGTAAACCGGTAGAGTTTGCTGTAAGTGTGCCTTCAGTTTTTCGGTTGAAACGCTGGTAAAATCCCCCGTCTCACTATCAATAGCCAGATAAAATGCTACTAACTGAGGATTACCATTATGTTCCTGAACCACAACCACACTGTCTTTTATTTCAGGATATAAATTAAGCTGAGTTTCAATTTCACCCACTTCAATTCGAAATCCGCGAATTTTCACCTGGGTATCTACTCGACCTAGATATTCAATCGTGCCATCTACTAACCAGCGAGCCATGTCACCGGTTTTATACAAACGAGTACCGGGATTAAATACATTGTCGATAAACTTTTCATCGGTCAATTCAGGTTGATTGAGATAACCTCTCGCTAACCCATCACCGGCAATATGTAATTCGCCGGCAACTCCAACCGGTTGTGGATGATGATTAGCATCCAGAATATAAACTTGAGTATTTGCTATCGGACGACCGATATTCTGAATCGGGAAATCCCCTTCGATTGGGAATGACGTGGCCACAACCGTCGATTCTGTTGGGCCATAATTATTCACCACGGTAAATGGATAATTTTTATCTTCATACTTTGATAACTTATCGCCGCCAATTAACAGGTATTGTAATTTCGTTTGCTCGGCCTGTTGGCTCTTGCCGTCAAATTGTTGCAGCAGCTGTTGCGCGATTGGGGTGACCAGAAAGCTATGAGTGATTTCATTATCAATAATCAACTGGTTCAGTTGCCCAATATCTAAACTCAACTCATTAGGCACAATCACCAGACTGGCTGAATGCAATAAATAAGGCCAGATTTCCCAGGTGGCCGCATCAAATGCAATGTTCGCGACTTGAGTCGCCCGACTTTTCTCGGTTACTTCAAAGGCTTTTTTATGCCAGGCACAAAGTGACTGCAGACTTTGATGTTCAACCATCACCCCTTTCGGTTGACCGGTTGAACCTGAGGTGTAAATCACATAAGCCAGATTATCCGGCTTAACTGTTTGGCGTAATTTGAACGACTGCTTTTTAAGCTTGGCAACACGATGACTGATTGTCGACCAGTTATCCAGGTCAACTAACTGGGTTTCATCAGCAACCAGCTTGTTCAGTTTGTCTTGCAATTTTCCCTGGGTGAGTACAATGCTGGTCTCATTGTGCCGGGAAATATCTTGCAGCATATAACTCAAGCGCTCTTCCGGGTAATTGGGATCTAACGGCACATAGGCACCGCCTGCTTGCAAAATTCCCAGCATACCAACGAGCATATCCAGTGACCGTTCTACGCACAATCCTACCAGGCTATCGGGTTTGACACCTTGCCCTTGTAAATACAACGCCAGCTTGCTGCTTTTCTTATACAACTGCTGATAACTCAGTTTTTCCTGGCCAAACACCGCCGCAATTTTGTCGGGGTGACGTTTAGCCTGTTTAGCGAATAATTGATGAATACATTGTTTACGCGGATAACTCATTTTGGTTTGATTGTTATCAACGAGCAACCCTTGTTTTTCAGAATCACCTACATAGTCCAGAGCTGCAATTGGCGTATCTGGTTCATTCATCAGTACTTGGCACAAAGTCGTAAAGTGTTCAACCATGCGAGAAATAGTCTCTGGTTTAAACAACGCCTTACAGTATTGAATGGAACCACTTAAGCCATTCTCGACTTCAGCAAACTCAAACGTCAAATCAAACTGACTGATTTCATTGTCTAATGAAAAATCTTCAATTTCGAAAGGAAGATTTTGTTTTTCTACCTCACCGCGTTTCGTTCTATCAAGGTCTGTGTTTTGCAAAACAAACATCACCTGAAATAATGGGCTCATTGCCATATTTCGTTGCGGCCTCAGCAAGTCCACAATCTTTTCAAACGGCGTATCCTGATTTTCGTATGCCTCTAAGCAAGTATCTTTAACTTTCGAGACTAAGTCAGCCAAAGTGTCCTGGTCTTTTATTTGGCTTCTCAAAGCTAGCGTGTTGACAAACATGCCGACTAATTTTTCAGTTTCACCATATTGACGATTTGCAATAGGACTACCAACGCAAATATCTTCCTGGCCGGTGTAGCGATACATCAACACTTTAAAAGCAGAAAGCAAAGTCATATAAAGCGTGCAACTGTGTTTTTCTGAAAATTGTTGTAATGACTTTGTCAGTTGGCTATCAAACGAAAACGATAGATTAGCCCCGGTAAAACTTTGTACGCCAGGTCGCGGAAAATCAGTCATTAAATTTAAACTTTCAGGTAAACCTGCCAACTTTTCTTGCCAATAAGCTAGCTGCCGCTTTAATACCCCTTCATTCTCTAACCAGTTTCTTTGCCATGCACTGTAGTCCGCGTACTGAATTGCAAGTGGCGGCAAGGAGATCGACTTATTTTGTTCTGGATGGTATTGGCTTAGTTCATTTAAGATCAATTCAAATTCATTAATGAGTACCACCATAGACCAGCCGTCACTGACAATATGATGCATGTTGAGCATAAGAACATGTTCTTGTGCCGCAAGCTTGATCACGATTCCTCTGATAAGCGGCCCAGTTGCCAATTTGAATGGCTTGATTGCATCAGCCTGGCAGAGTTGAATCGCCTTTTTGTGACGTGTTTTTCTGGCTTTACAATGGCTAAAATCCGCTCGCTCCAATTTGAAACTGAATCCTTCTTGTATCAATTGTTGGGCTTGACCATTTTCAACTGGAAAAGTTGTACGCAAATTTTCGTGACGTGCAATAATCAGATTAAATGCCTGCTCTATCAGGTTAATATCAATATCGCCCTTAAGAACAACTGCACCAGGAATATTGTAAGTTGCATTGTCGGATTCCAGTTGATCAATAAACCAGAGTCTTTCCTGCGCGTAACTTAGCGGTAAGCTTTCTAGCTTTGAGCGGTCCACTGGAATAATGGCAGGCGTTGCTTGTTCTTCACACTGACTGATTATCTGCGCTAATGCTTTGATGCTGCCATGTTCAAATACAGCTTTTAGTGGTAACTCAATTTTTAGTTCACTGCGAATCATTGAAATAAGTTGAGTCACAATGAGAGAGTGCCCGCCAAGTTCAAAGAAATTATCATTGACACCAATATTTTCAGAATCCAGATTCAGTAGCTCTCCCCAAATAGTCACTAGCTGTTTTTCTATTTCTGTAGTTGCGGCTGAAAAAACTTGAGTCGACTCAATATTAACGGTTCTTTTTTCTAAACTTTTACGATCAACTTTTCCGTTAGCCGTTAATGGAATCGCTTTAAGACCAGCAAAAGTTGCGGGAACCATGTAAACCGGTAGAGTTTGCTGTAAGTGTGCCTTCAGTTTTTCGGTTGAAACGCTGGTAAAATCCCCCATCTCACTATCAATAGCCAGATAAAATGCCACTAACTGCGGATTACCATTATGTTCCTGAACCACAACCACACTGTCTTTTATTTCAGGATATAAATTAAGCTGAGTTTCAATTTCACCCACTTCAATTCGAAATCCGCGAATTTTCACCTGGGTATCTACTCGACCTAAATATTCAATCGTGCCATCTGCTAACCAGCGAGCCATGTCACCGGTTTTATACAATCGAGTACCAGGATTAAATACATTGTCGATAAACTTTTCATCGGTCAATTCAGGTTGATTGAGATAACCTCTCGCTAACCCATCACCGGCAATATGTAATTCGCCGGCAACGCCAACTGGTTGTGGATGATGATTAGCATCCAGAATATAAACTTGAGTATTCCCTATCGGACGACCGATATTTTGAATCGGGAAATTCCCTTCAATTGGGAATGACGTGGCCACAACCGTCGATTCTGTTGGGCCATAATTATTCACCACAGTAAAGGGATAATTTTTATCTTCATACTTTGATAACTTATCGCCGCCAATTAACAGGTATTCTAATTTCGTTTGCTCGGCCTGTTGGCTCTTGCCATCAAATTGTTGCAGCAGCTGTTGTGCTATTGGTGTGACCAAAAAGCTATGGGTGATTTCATTATCGACAATCAACTGGTTCAGTTGCTCAATATCTAAACTCAACTCATTAGGCACAATCACCAGACTGGCTGAATGCAATAAATAAGGCCAGATTTCCCAGGTGGCCGCATCAAATGCAATGTTCGCGACTTGAGTCGCCCGACTTTTCTCGGTTACTTCAAAGGCTTTTTTATGCCAGGCACAAAGTGACTGCAGACTTTGATGTTCAACCATTACCCCTTTCGGTTGACCGGTTGACCCTGAGGTGTAAATCACATAAGCCAGATTATCCGGCTTAACTGTTTGGCGTAATTTGAACGATTGCTTTTTAAGCTCGGCAACACGATGACTGATTGTCGACCAGTTATCCAGGTCAACTAATTGGGTTTCATCAGCCACCAGCTTGTTCAGTTTGTCTTGCAATTTTTCCTGGGTCAGAACAATGCTTGTCTCATTGTGCTGGGAAATATCTTGCAGCATATAACTCAAGCGCTCTTCCGGGTAATTGGGATCTAACGGCACATAGGCACCGCCTGCTTGCAAAATTCCCAGCATACCAACGAGCATATCCAGTGAGCGTTCTACGCACAATCCTACCAGGCTATCGGGTTTGACACCTTGCCCTTGTAAATACAACGCCAGCTTGCTGCTTTTCTTATACAACTGCTGATAACTCAGTTTTTCCTGGCCAAACACCGCCGCAATTTTGTCGGGGTGACGTTTAGCCTGTTTAGCGAACAATTGATGAATACATTGTTTGCGCGGATAACTCATTTTGGTTTGATTGTTATCAATGAGTAACCTACGCTTTTCATCAGCGTCGATGATCGGATAGTCACCGATATTCAAATCAGGTGAATTAGCAATTTCCTTGAATAAGACACAATAATTTTCAAACAAACGTTGAATAGAATCTTGAGAATAAAGATCTGAGTTATATTTTAAGTAAGCACTAAATGACTCTTGATCTTCCGAAATTTCCAAACCCAAATCAAAGTCACCTTCTTGGCTTACTTGGTTTAGTGTTTCAATTTCTAGCGCTTCAAGATGTGGAAACAATGAATAGTCTGCTTCCGGCACAAAATTGTGGTAAGCGTAAGACACTTGAAAAACTGGATTTTTCTCTCCTTGATTTAACTGTAGCCTTTCCAACATCAAAGGAAATGGATAACTGGAATGATATAACGCATCCAACATATTCGACTGCACATTACGAAGAAACGCTTTGAATTTAAGGCTGGGTGAACAGTTGTTACGCAATGGCAACATGTTAATAAAATAACCAATTTCATTAGCGAATTCTCGCTCGGTGCGTCCCATTACCGGCATCCCGATAATGATATCTTCTTGACTGGTATATTTATGAAGCAAGAGTTGAAATACAGCCAGAAATATTGCTGAAGGTTGTACCGATTGTGACTGAGAAATTTGATGAACCCATTGTGCAATTTCGGCGGGCAACTCTTGAATGAGTGTTTTACCCTCAAAGGTTGTTGTCTGTGTTTTAGATGTTTCGCTAAATAATTCAAAACTGGGCAATTCACCACTGAGCTGCTGTTGCCAATATTCTCCATGGGAAATCCCTTCGTTAGAATTAATAAGCGACTCTTCCCAGGAAACATAGCTTTGGTATCCAGCTAATCCCTCTTGCAGAAAAACTTTATCTCCCTGACACAGCTGTTGATAAAAAGTAAATAGCGAACGCAATAACACTTCAGCAGAAGCACCGTCAAATATGATGTGGTGAATTGTGATCAATATAATGTAGCAATCATTTGGCGCTTTTTGCTTTCCGTTATTTTTAGATCTGGAGTCTTTCAGAGCGAATAATTCGATTCGAGTGAGCGGCCCATGATTGAGGTCAAAAGATTGTTTCGCTCGATCTTGTAAGAAAGCTAAAAGTTCTTGTTCATCATCGAGATCGATATCTAGCTCGATAGTTTGTTTTTGAAACGATGTTTCACACTGCTCATCAAGTTGATGATACAAGACACCATCTACCTCACTAATTCGCGCTGTCAATATTGGAAATTGCTTTTGTAAAAATAG
This sequence comes from Aliikangiella coralliicola, assembly GCF_007004725.1. Classification (GTDB taxonomy): domain Bacteria; phylum Pseudomonadota; class Gammaproteobacteria; order Enterobacterales; family Kangiellaceae; genus Aliikangiella; species Aliikangiella coralliicola. The sequence continues at coordinate 477,776 of NZ_ML660167.1, forward strand.
CCAGGCCTGTGCCAGCGCTTCAAGGTTGAGTTTTTGGCTCACCTTAAAGCACAACGGTACATTGTATGCGCTCATTTCAGGATGAAGTTTTTGTAGAATATAAAGTCCTTTTTCGCCGATGGACAATGGAAACTCTCGGCATTGCTCCTCTCTTTTTTTATTCACTTTCTTAACTGTGGTTAGCGGTGCCGATTCAACTGTAACGGCGCCGCGCTCACCTTGTCTGATTGCTAATTTTTTGCTTTTAGTAGCAGTAAGTCCGTCAACTTTCTCAGGAAAAGATTCCACCAGGTAGTCGCTTAGCTTTTTAATATCCATGTATTTAAATACTAAGCTGGGTGAAAGTTTTTCTTGAAGAAGTTGGTTAGTTTGTTGAATAAGATCTGCGATCCCCAAAGAGTTCATACCCAGTTCGAGGTAGTTTTGTTCAATGTCAATCTCATTGAGTTTCTTATCAAGTTGCCGCGCTACGACTTGTTGCAAAAACAATCTGATTTTTTCAACGGAGTCCATAGCAACAGCTTGACTTGATTGGTTACTATCTGCAGAAATAACCCATTCTTCTGTCAATGCAGTCTCAACAAACGGCTCTTCGTTTAGCGTATTGTTCTGAATTTCATTCAAGGGTGATTGTTGAGAAATCTTTGGCCCATCTAATTCTTGTTCGTCACTACTCGACAACCAGTACCTTTGTTTCGCAAAAGGATAAGCCGGTAAGGAGGTTCGTTGAACCGACTTCCCTTGCCAAATCTCCATCCAGGGAACGACCACACCATTCGTCCACAACAAAGCAACCTGCTGCCACTGAGCCGTTTGAACACTCTCCCCAACCATCTGGCTCGCCATTTCTTCAGTGATGGAATCCACCAACGGATTTTTTTCTGCCTGGTTTAAATCACAGTGATAAATGCCCCGACTTTCAAACTCGCTGGCTTTACCTGCCCCATTCAGAAAGTTGAAGTCCTTAATCAAAGTCAATTTCTTAAGTAATTCATCAGCCGATGTCGCAATCACCGCCAATCTTTCTGTCATCGCCTCCCGGCCAGTCTGTAAACTGTAAATCAAATCTGCAAATTCAACCCCCGACTCCGCCGAGAGAAAATCAATATACCGGTCAACATAATCGGCCAGTCGAGCCCGGTCCTTCGCCGAAAGAATGAATAACTGCGCCTGATTGACCGCAGCAGTTTCCTGTTGAAGATGATTGTTTTGTTTCGAGGTGACATACTCCTCCAGCACAATATGAACATTCGCCCCACTATCGGCAAAGGAATTAACCCCTGCACGAATGAGCCTGTCCTGCTCCCCGCGGATTCCCTCAAACTCGATTTCCCGGTCCGCAATATAAAGCGGGTGGGATTTCTGCTTGATATCAATAAAATCACTCACCTGACGTTTCGTTATCGTCGCCGGGAATTTCCGGTGCTTCAGCGACAACGCCACTTTTATCACACTGGCAATACCACTCGCCGGTTCAAGATGACCGATATTGCCTTTCACACTGCCTAATGCACAGTGTTTATGGCGATTGGGTTTATGGCCTGGCTTCTGCCCCTTAAACACATTCTTAATCCCTTCAAACTCAAAGGAATCACCCCATTTGGTCGAGTAACCATCCACTTCAATATAATCGATTGTTTCCGGATTAATACCTGCCTTGTCATAACAATCCCCTATCACCCGGGTTATCGCTTCATGTTTGATTTCCGACAGGTCATTCGCACCGCCCCGGTTATTCTGATGACAGGCTTTTATCACCCCGTAGATATGATTGTTATCTCGCTCAGCATCGGCCAGGCGTTTTAATACCACCACGCCAACCCCCTCTCCCCGGGTAAAGCCGTTGGCATTATCATCAAACACACCACAGGTCCCATCCGGCGATAACATCCCATACTGCGAGCCGGTGATATAGTCATTCACAAACAGGTTCAGACAGACACCGCCCGCCACTGCCACTTCACTTTCCTGGTTCAGCAGTGAATAGTAAGCCCGGTTAATCGCCACTGCCGAAGAAGCGCAATTGGTATTAATTGATTCACTCGGTCCACAGAAATCAAACAGGTAGGATAGCCGGTTGGCCAGGTAATAGGTCGGACTCGATGAGTTAAACAGCGGCGCATTCGCTATCTGGCCTGCATGGTCTCTTAAGTATTGCTCATACTCGGCATATTCATAACCGATAAACACCCCGGTATTGGAGCCGCGCAGACGCCCCGCATCTATCCCGGCATCTTCTAACCCCAGGTAGACCTGTTGCAGTAACAAACGCTCCTGGGGGTCGAGCACTTTGGCTTCATCGGCTGACAGGTTAAAAAACGATGGGTCGAAACAATCCACATCCTCAATCAACGCGCCCCATTTGGTCACCGTCTTTCCCGGTGTTGGCTCTTGGGCGTAATGTTCTTCCCAGTCCCAGCGCGACTTGGGGATTTCTCGAATACTGTTTTTCTCTGTTACCAGGTTATTCCAGAATGTCCTGGCATCTGGTGCATCGGGAAAGCGGCAGCTCAGGCCTACTATGGCCACATCAAAATGATGCATTAATGTCTGATCAAAATCAGAGTCGGCTCTACTGGTGTAGTTATCACCACTAATTAACGAAGCCTCTGTTAATTGATAATGAGATAGCAAATCTTCAAAATGTTGAGAAACTAAAACCTCGACAACTTCGTCGAGAGTTCTGAAAGATTGATGGCTCAAATCAATCGAAAACTTTTGTTTGATGTAGTTCAACAAGTTTTCGAAGTAGGACTGGTTCGAGACTTTACTGCTTTTCTCATTTTTAATAAAACGGCGATTACTCTTATGAGAAAGTCGATTCGATTGCAAAGCATTAAAGTTAAAAGTATTAAAGTTGGCGGCAGCTATTAATTCTGGCGAGTTTATTTTTGCGTTGTCAAGTTGATTGATTTTGTGTTTACCAACTTCAGCGTTATCCTTTTGGGTGTCAGCCTGTTCTTTAGTATCAACAGCTACATCGGCCAAATTTTCCTGTATCGTTCTGGCCAGTTCATTAACTGTATTGACATCGGAAAATTGTGCCGGAGTCATAGACACATCGAATTTTTTTGACAAATTAGTCATCAATTCCATAGTAATGATGGAATCTAACCCAAAACTTTCTAACTCAGCGTCAACATCTAACTTACCAGCAGGCAACTTTAATGTTGACTCAACTATTTTGCTTACCTCGCTTAAGACATTAAGCTCAACCGCCCCCATCTTAATTCCCTTGCTCTTCTTGGAAATTCTGCAAGTCCGCTTTAATTAAATTCATCAACTTTTCAATCTGTTCATTATTGACTTGTCCCGAACTAACTTGACTGGACTCTAATTGACCGGACTCTTTTTGACCACCAACAGACGCAGACTGACCGAAATTATTTTGGCGAAGGTTGTCAAGCGTTGCTACATTTTTAGAAGGCGCAAGATGATGTTCCGTCGCGAACGACTGGGTGTTATTCTGTTCCTCCTGCTCAACTTCGCAGAAAAAGTTTTGTGCTATAAGCGTTTCTAAGCTTTCTTTTACGCCTTTGATTACAAATTCAATATCGTCATCGGTATGTGCGGTGGTTAAAAAGCAATTTCCCTGAATGTTAGTTTCAATTCCCTTCATTCTAAGCAAAATGAAAAATAACGCCTCGGTGATCCCCCAGTAACTATCGATAAATCTAAATCGAAACAATGAGCCAAAATCATCAATGGTAATTGGTAAATTTTTTGCCAGGAAAAATGCGTTCAGATTCTCAACCAGGTATTTGGTTTTCGCATTCAGTTCTTTCTGAAAATATTGGCAATTATCACTCTGAAGGTCGCCTTTACAGCGTTTCTTAATCTCAGATAAAGTCGCATAGACTGAAGCTATTTTAAGTGGGTTTTGCGAATGGGTTCCAGCCATACCGGTACGCTTAGATTTCGGCATGGTATCATCGTCTAAGTTCCAGGTACCACCGTCTACCAAGTCCATATATTTAGGCGATCCAGCAATAACGCCAGTGGGTAAACCGCCGCCTGGAATTTTTCCATAAGTCGCGATATCGGCCTTAATGTTAAAGTAACCTTGCGCTCCGCGATGGCTAATTCTAAAACCGGTGATCATCTCGTCGAAAATTAACGCCATGTTTTTTTCCAGCGTTAGTTTGCGAACTTCTTTGAGAAACTCAACCGGCTGAATATAAGGGTGTCTGGATTGAACCGGCTCGACTAAAACGCAAGCAATCTCATCAGCGTGCGCTTCAATAATATCGAGGTGCTCCATATTTCCATATTCAAGAACAATGATTTGCTCTGCAAACTCTTGCAGCATTCCGGGGCCCATCGCCAGGCTTCTGCCATGTTGATCGCTCATCGCCGTTACAGCGTCTGACAACCCGTGGTAAGAACCTTCAAAAATCACAATTTTCTTTTTGTTTGTCGCAGCTCTCGCGATACGCACCGCAAACATAACGGCTTCGGTTCCAGATTGGGTAAATAATACGCGTTCATGTCCGGTGATCTCAGAAAACAGCTTTGATGTTTCAAAGATTTTCTCGGAATAGCCCGCGAGTGGAATTCCCTGGTCAAGGCTATCTTTTACGGCATTAATTATAAATTCAGGTTTATGCCCGAATAAGTTGACCCCCATATCACCAGAGATATCGACGTATTTATTTCCATCGATATCGTACACGTAAGCGCCTTCGGCTTTTTGATAGGTGATTTGGAAATGTAATTTTTTCAAGTCTTTAATCAGATGAAATGGCCTTCGCTGATCAACAAAATAGTGTTGGTGTTTGGCGATATTTTTCTTAGATTCAGGGACAAACTTCTCATATTCCTGATTGAGTTGCTCGATATAATTTTGATGTTCTTCGGTAAGGTTCCTCTGATCAATTGCTTTAAGTGTGCTACCTGCCGCCTTAGCAGATAGTTTGTTCTTTAAAGCATCATCGCCAGACAACTTAACTTTCAACTGCGAGGTTAAAAGATCTTTTTCTTCCTCAGATAGTTTCTGAAAGTTTCGCAATGCTTCCTGCTTATCAATATTCTTTGAAAGAATTTTGTCCGCAATTTCATTCATTTCAACCGACATGTTAATCATCCTCTAATAAAGCTTTTCTAGTAATTCTTCAAATGTATAATCGCTGACCGTTTCTTGATGCTGAGAAGCATTCGAGTTTGAGTCGTATATCGAATCTAATAACGACTCAAAGTCACTTTGTTGTGCTTTGGCTTTCGGCGGCAAAAAGTCATTATTAAAGGTCAGTGATTTCATGGTTACACAAACTTTGCCCTGACTATCCAGCAGATCAATATCCAGCTTAAGCATTTCATCTAAGGTGCTACTTCCTCTTGAGTAGCGAATCCAGGCGTACATATCATTCGTGCACGGTGAATTCACTTTGAGATAATCAAGTGCAAATGGCATTGCCGGCTGAGTAGCTAACTTTTCAAGATCCGAAATTAGACCGGTAGCCGCTTGTAGCACACTTTCCATTGTGCTTGGATGTAAACTGAACTCACCCGCTTCGTTTTCGATGCTTTTCGGCAATTCCAGTCGTACAAGTTGCTGTTGCTCTCCTTGATAAATTGCTTTGAGTGCGCGCAGAGATTGACTGTAATTAACGCCGGTTTTCTCGATAGCACCATAAAGCTGCTCAAGGTCTAACTGATTATTTCCAATCTGATCGGCGAGTTGTTCCAAGTCCAGTTTCGGTGCTTTTGTGATAGGGTTCAACACCGCGGTTCCCTGACAATGAATAATATCTTCAGCACTGTCGCTAGTTGAATTTGCCGTTTCGTTATCTGAGCTCTCGCTGCTGAAAATCTCAAAATCAATTTGACCGTTTTCAACTTCAAATAACGCGATAGAAACTTGCCTGTTCTCATCAACCGCAATCGGCTCTCCCCAGGCCGTATCGTATAACTCGATAGTTGTTGTGTCTTTCTGCAAACGGGTTGCCTGAGTTATTGCTTCATGGACCATTTCAAGACAAGCCATCTCAGGCAACACTTTTATGGAGGAATGCTTTAATGCATCAAGCGCGTTCTCAGAATTTTCTGATACTAGCTGTTGTTCTTTTAAGAAAAATTCTTTTCCGTTAAAACGCGAACTATAGCTTTGCTGGCTCAGTACCGAAGTATTGGTGTGCAACAACGGATGTATCACAGCGGTTGTGGCATTTTTAGAACCCTGGTCACTATTCTTGGTGTCAAACCAGTATCTCTCGCGCTCAAACGGATAAGTCGGTAAGCTGATTCTTTTTGGTTTGTTATTTGAAACCGAGCCGGCTTGATTTGAGTTCGACTGATAAAGTCGATTCCAGTCAATCTCTTGACCTTTAACCCAGGCGCTGATTAGCTCATCATAGTTTCTCTCGTTAACCCACTCACCGATAGTATTATCATCAGCTTCAAGTTCATCTTTTTTCCGGCTAATTCTTCCCTGATAAACACCATCAAGTTTATCGGTAGAAATTGCCTGCTCATTCGCATCATCCACAGCAAAAGCACTCAGTTTTTCAACTAATTGTTCAACCGAGTTAGCAACAAACCCCATGCGTTCTTCCATGGCGTCACGACCAATCTGTAGCGTGTAAGCAAAATTAACCAGGTTGACTTCATATTTTTCCAGATGAGACAACATTAAATTGGCGTAGGCTTTAAGTCTTTCTTTGTTCTTTGCTGAAAGCACAAATACCAAAGGTTCTTCGCTAACAGATAGTGGTTGATTCTGGTCGCAAATAAATTCCTCTAACACTACATGGACATTGGCACCACCAAAACCAAACGAACTCACACCTGCTCGGCGTGGTAGTTCATTACCAGCTTCATCCAGAATCGCATCCCACGGACGAGTTTTATCCACCATATAAAAAGGCGTGCCTTTTAGATTGATATATGGGTTGAGCTTTTCAAAATGAAGTAACGCTGGAATCTGCTTGTTTTTAATGGATAACAAGACTTTCAAAATACCGGCGATGCCCGCAGCAGTTTCCAGGTGACCAATATTGGTTTTAGCCGAGGTCAAACCAACATGCGGAGTTTTAGCCGGGCCTTTGTTATGCTTTTTATACAACTCAGAAAATGCTTTCTTCATTGCCTGAATTTCAATCGGATCACCGAGACTGGTTCCGGTACCGTGACATTCAATGTAACCTACTGTGGTTGGATCAACTTGCGCTTTCGAATAGGCTTCGACTAATAGATCCGCTTGTGCATTCGGATTCGGCGCAGTCAACATGGTTGCTTTACCGCCATGATTTTCTGCCGTTGCTTTAATCAGCGCGTAGATATGATTGCCATCAGCCTCAGCCATGGAGAGAGGCTTAATGAAAATGGCCCCGGAACCTTCTCCCCTGACGTAACCGTCAGCTCTTTCGTCGAAAGTTTTACATTTTCCATCAGAAGCTAACATTCCCGCCGCGCCGAATGAAATAAACGCAGCGGCGGTTAACATCACTTGAACACCGCCCACAATCGCCATGTCACAGCTGCCAGTGTGAATTGATTCAATGGCTCGGTGAAGTGCGACTAATGAACTGGAACATGCCGTGTCGAGCGGTGCACTTGGACCATGTAGGTTAAGCAAAAAAGAAATACGATTAGCTAAAATAGCGTGAGAGGTTCCTGATGCCGAATAACCGTCGAGTTCGGCGTTCTCCGCAGCCATCAGGTCAATGTAATCTCTGGTTGCCGCACCGACGAACAGACCAGTTTTAGTTCCTGATAATTCCGAAACTTTGTGACCGGCATCTTCGATGGCGTTCCAGACTGTTTCCAGAAAGACACGTTGTTGAGGATCCATCATTTCAGCTTCACGTGGTGAAATTCCCCAGAAAAGCGGGTCGAATTTATCAACCTCTTTCATAAAACCGCCCCATATGGATTTGGTTTTATTTTCTTCTTCTAGAGGGTCTCCATAGTACTCTTCCCAACTCCATCGATCTTCGGGAATAACAGTCACCATGTTATTCTCCGCATTCTTCAATTTTTCCCAATATTCTTCTAAATCCTCAGATTGCGGCATCACACCGCTAGCGCCAACAATCGCAATAGGCTGTTGCACAAATCTTAAGTCTGGTGAAAAACTTCCTTCGGCCACCGGCGCGTTAGAAACCTGGTCTGCTTGCGGAGCCCAACCTTTGTTAATGATAATTGGGTCTTGATTATCAGTAACAGCATTAGTTGATTCAGGCTGCGAGCTTGCTGCAGCAGGACTTGAACTGCTTGAAGTTTGATGAACTTTTAGTACTTCATCGGTATGTTCCTCGGCAATATATTTTGCAATTTCTCGAATGTTAGGATATTCGAAAAATAATACCGGCGTTACATCTAACGGATAAATATCATTAACCGCATTGGCGAAAGTGGTTAGTCCAATTGAGTCAAATCCAAGGTCAAGTAAAATGGTGTCAAGATCAACGTCTTCTGCATCCAATTTCAGAAAATCCATGACAATCTTAGAGAGTTCGGTTTGGACTAAAATGGTTAACTCGCCATCGGCCTCAGTGTTCGAGGATGATTCCGCACCAGAAGATTCAGCATCAACAGAAGTAATTGTTTCAGGCACCTCTTCTTCAATCAGCCCCCAAGCTCGCTCAATTTTTTCCTGAACGCCTTCAATAACAGCGAAGTTTGCCTTACTCGATCCCAAACCCTTGATGAAGGTTTCAAGTCCAGTTTCACTACTTAGTGGTTTGATGCCCAGATTCTTTCTGAAGAAAAGCTCGGTTTGTTCATCTAGCTGCATTCCTCCACCAGCCCAGATTGACCAGTTAAGACTCAAGGTTTTTCCTGTACGCTCCCCTTTCATTCGCGCAAGCTCACGTTTGTGCGCGAATGAATCCATAAAGTGATTGGCAAAAGAATAATCACTTTGACCTGCGTTTCCGGCGAGCGCGGCCAGCGAGGAGAACATGACGAAAAAGTCCAGGTTCTCATTTTTAGTTAGCTCATCTAAATGCGTTGTTCCGTATAACTTGGGCGCAAAAACGGCTTTCATTTCATCGAGCGTTTTGTTCCTGACATAAGAATCTCTCAGCACACCTGCGCTATGAATGATGCCGTTTATTTCGCCAAAGTGAGATTTGCTTTCTTGAATTAAATTCTTGACCGATTCGTGCTTAGATACATCGGCTGGTACATAGAGTATTTCGGCGCCTGATTTTCTCAGCTCATCTAGTTGACTTTCTCGCTCCGCTAATAACTTAGAGCGACCAGTTAATATCAACTTAGCACGGCACTCTTTGGCTAAATACTCCGCAAAGATAAGGCCGAGACCGCCTGCACCACCAGTGATTAAATAAACACCATTTTCCTTTATTCTGAGGTGTTCCGACGATTCGCTTTTAGCGTTTTCATCAGCGTTCAGGGTTTGCTCTAGATTAAGCTCTTTGATGTGCTTAACAGATCGCTCCTGTTGTTGATAGCGAACGGTTAAATCGTAGCGTGTATCCAGCAGAAATTCGGACAAAACGACATTCAGCAGGCTATCGATGCTTGTATCATCTTGTTGTGTTTCTTGTTGTGTTTCTTGTTGTACTTCTTGTAGCTGAACTTCGAGAATTTTACATCTTAGCCGCGGGCTTTCAGCTAACAGAATTTTTGCGAAACCATTGATTGCTTCATTGTGAGGTTGTGGTTCATCTACATTCACCTGGTAAAGGTAAAGTAACTCGATCTTGCTTTCGAGTTTTTGCTCGATTATTGATTGACACAACGGAAGGAAAGAATAAACACCTCTTTCCAATGGTTCTTGTAATAAAGTATCTCGATCGCTCTTGTTATTTTTAACTTGAGTTGGCCAGGCAAAACAAACCTTACCGAATTCCCAACTATTGTCTTTTAAAGTTTCGAACAATTTAACAAAGTCGTCGCTCTTATTTGTGTTAACTGTGTAATTTCCATTGTCCAGCACTTTGAAAGTTTTACCCGGCTTAACCAAAACGATATCGTCTTCATTTCGCCCTGCTTGTTTGAGCCTCTTGCGATAAGCATCTGTGAGTTTTTCGTCTGTATCGAAGAGTAAAATTGACGGCAAATCACTATTAGAGTCAAGTACCCCGGCTAAAGGTGTACTTTCCCATTCGGATGAGTAGTAGAGTTTGGAAAATTCATCGTCATCACTTTCTGCTGCGGGCTTTTCGTGAACATCAGTTAAGGGAACGCCGACAGAGTCTTTGACTTTTACCAGGACTTTTCCGTCTTCACCAACAATAAAAACATTCTTTTTCGATAAGCCCGAATTCGACTTTTTGCCGCCGGTCGCGTCAGTCACATAGGTATAACAATTTTCAGTCAGCGGATGGAGGACTTCGACCTCGCCTAGAGAGTAAGGTACGATCATTTCGCCCGAAGCATCTCCTCCGAGTGATGCGCCCATAAATGCCTGGAAAGAACCATCGACTAACGACGGGTGCAGTATGTACTCATGAAAATCATTCATGCGAATTTCTGGTATCTTTAGTTCACCAAGAACTTCGTCATCATTTTTGTAGATGTCCTGTAAAACCTGAAAGCTAGGCCCCAAATCTAATCCAAGGGACTTAAATAACGGATAAGATGATTTTCCGTCGGTCACTTTGACACATCGAGAACGAATGCTTTCAACGTCGATGTATTCGTCTTCTGCTTCTAGTTCCTGTTGAGTCGCATAAAAAAGTTTTCCCTGTGAATAGAGCTGTTTGCCGCCATCTTCTCTTTCACTAAATACTTCAAATTGAACTGAATCGCCGCTGGGCTTCAGTTCAATAAAAGTTTCATTAGGAATCGAGTCCTCTACAGTAAGTGGGCTAACCCAAACAATATTTTTAATTTTCTGAACTTTTCTGCCAGCGGCTATCTCACCGGCTTTGCGGGCAAAATCCAGGTATCCAACACCGGGAAGCGTCGGGATCTCTGATACCAGATGGTCATAAATGAAAAATTCATTTTCATTAAAGGTTTTCTTGAAAACCTGGCGCTCAAAGGTCGATTCATTCGAATCGATTAGTGGGTGCATTCCCGAAATCATTGCACCGCTGTTAGATATTCCTTCTTGCCCATCGATTCTGGATATCCAATGACGCTTATCCGCAAAAGGATACGTGGGTAGTGAAATTCTTTTTCCTGTTTCATTCGCTGAACTTTGAGACTGCATTCCTTGCCAATCAGTCAGTAAACCATCAATCCAGAGTTGTGCTAACTTTTGCGCATTTCTGCCCTGGGAAAGCAAACCAATGAATTCTTCTTTTTCTTTACGATTAAGTAATTTGGTAATGCCTTCAGCATTTTTGACGTTGCCCGTCAGAATTTTTTCGTCTTTTTTGCCTTCAATAAAAAGATTAAGAAGTGTTGTCAGTTCCTTTTTATTTTTCGCGATCGCGACCAAGCGGTGGTCGAATGATTTTCTGCCGACCTGTAAGGTATGCGCAATATCATTAATATCCGACTGTCGTTCTTTATCTTGCGCAAGATCAGTTTGTAAATAGTGTTTGAGGCGTTTCGCTGATTCGCGTAATTGATCTTCATTGCGCGCCGATAACGGAAATATCAAATTTTGAGAAGGCTGCTTTTTCGATTCACTTTTCGCCGTATCCTCTATCGGTTGCGATTCATACTTTTCGATAATGATATGTGCGTTGGAGCCGCCAGCGCCAAATGAACTGATCCCGGCTCTTAGCGGGTATCGCTTTCCATCAACTTCTTTTTCTTTCCACTCTTCAACTTTTTGCTCGACATAGAACGGAGAGTTGTGAAATTCAATAAACTCATTGAGCTCAGATGAATGCAGGGAAGGAACCAGCTTGCGGTGTCTCATTTGTAGGAGAACTTTGCACACGCCAACGATTCCCGCAGCAGCTTCTAAATGTCCAATATTGGTTTTTACAGAGCCAATAGCACAGGTTTGATTTTCAACTTCATAATTCTCGAAAGCATTTGTTAATCCAGTAATTTCGATCGGATCACCAAGTTCGGTACCTGTTCCGTGGGCCTCGATATATCCAATGGTGCGCGCATCGATATCAGCTTTTTTAAGCGCCGCCAACACTAAATCGCCTTGAGCTTTAGGGTTTGGCACCGAGTAACCACTGGTGCGTCCGCCGTGGTTAATCGCAATACTTTTAATCACGCCGTAAATATTGTCATTATCTTGCGCAGCTTTCGCTAGGGGCTTAAGAACTATTGCGCCGATACCTTCTCCAGGAACATAGCCATTAGCCCCCTTACCAAAGGTACGGCATAAACCATCTTCTGACAGTAAGCCACCGGCAACAGTAATTTCCTGTTTACATTGATGAACATCCAGGTTGACACCACCGACAATGGCGCTAGAACATTCTCCTTTCTGAATGGCTTCGCTGGCGAGATAAATCGCTGTCAGACTCGCCGAGCAAGCAGTATCGACGGCAAGGCTCGGCCCTGAAAGATTCATAAAGTAAGACACGCGATTAGCGATACTCCAAAGAAAAGAGCTTGCAATCGCTTCGTTTCCAGCAAGTCTTTCTTCCGCGCCAACTGTCTGATACATTGCCCATACCGCGCCTACAAATACGCCTATGTCACGCTGCTTACCATCTTGATTGGCAGGATTATCTTTCGCCAGAGATTCAGGATAGTAGCCCGCATCTTCCAAAGCCTCCCAGGCAACTTCCATGAAAATTCTTTCTTGAGGATCGAGAGTCTCAGCTTCCCGTGGAGAAATGTTGAAAAACAATGAATCAAATCTATCAACGTCATCAATAAAGCCACCGCGATATTTTTTACTGGTCTCCCGCTGACGTCTTCTGCTAAAACGTGTATCTGGAATATCACCGATGCAGTCTTTTCCATCTACCAGGTTTTGCCACATCTCATCCATATTCTTCGCTTGGGGATAACGACCGGACATACCGACGATAGCAATTTCTTTAGCCTTGTTTTCGCTTGAAGATATTGACTCGGTTGAAAGATCATTCTCTGTCAGCAATTGATTTGATTCGAATGACTTGGATGGTTGAGATGCTGATGGTTCGCCTCCTGCCAGGTGGGAACCTGTATCGCTTCCAGTTGTATACTTGGAAATTGAATCGACAGGCGTATTTTCTAATTGAGTTTCTGCTTCGGTTTCTCGCACAACACTGGGAGAAACCATTTTTGCAGAAAGATTATGATACTGTTTTAAAACATAATTACTATTAACATTTCCAATCGCACTTGAGCCGTCCGTGGTAGCCACCACTTCAGGAATATTTTCTTTTCTGCTGAAAAGTCCTACTAGCTTGGTTGCTATCTCTTCAGCCGATTCTCGCGATAATCCGACAGGGATTGCCAGTCGTACCAAATCATTGAGAGAAGTATTTTTTTGCATTCCAACGCTATGCTCTCCAGCACGAATACCCGTATTGAGGTACAACCAGGCTAAAAAGGATTCGACTGGTTTTTCAAAGTCTTTAAACTCAGCAATTTGCTTGACGTCGATTAAAATACAATGCCCGCCGACAGGTTGTACGATAGGGATTTGGTTTTGCAGTAACGCTTTTGAGATAAGTTTGACCGACTGCATTCTTCGCAATGTCTGAATTTCGATTTGTTTCTTATTTTGCAGCGCAAGCCCGATCAGCTTCTTATCGATTACATTTAGCCCACTTCCCTCTTCCTCAGATTGCTTTTGCAATCGTTCAAAGAGTTTGGCGTCATTAGTAGCGATTAACCCGCCTTTATTAATGCAGAAATCCTTGGCTAAACTCACAGTGATGGCATCAGCATAGGAATATATTTCTTGAACCACCGACCAAACGTCCTTCTCTGCATACTCAGTTTCGTTTTCTCGTATATACTGCGCATTTTCAACTACGCGAGTCCCATCAATAACCAGAGGAATCGAGTGTTTGGTTAATAAGGACTTAACCTGCTTTAGATGCTGCATGGAGATTGGATGACCGCCAACAGCATTGTCGCTCACTTCAAGACAAACAAAAGCAATTGAATCTGGTTCATGTTCCACTTTCTTCTGCAGTGCTTCCCATTCTAGCTCTCCTTTATAAATCTGGTTCGAGTCTAACTTGAAAACCTCTGAAGACGGGATTTCCTGAGGCGTAAAACCGTTTTCGATCTGACTGAATATCCAGGTAGGAAAAAGTAGGTTTTGAGGTACTGTTCCCTTCTTAGGCCAGGCTTTACAGAAGATGCTTTCAGCGGCTCGGCCTGACTCAGTTAACAAAAAGTATGAGAAAGGGAAAATTGCTCTCAAGCTTTTCTCAAGGCTTCCAGGTCGCTGGAGTTGGCTGTGTAAAAGTTTCATCTGTTTGTCGATACAAGGCATTTTCAACTGCGCCCACGAGTCGGTTTTCAAATCAAACTCGACTTGTTCGCAAGGAACATTGAGAGGGTTGTAACCAAAATCAGATAAAACAAGCGAACGCTTCTCTCCTTCAATAACCATTTCAGCAAATGAGCTTTGCACTGATGAAGGTGCTGTTTGTACTGTTTTATTTTTGGAAGAAGTTTTTTCTTCGACGATTGTTTTATCTTCGACAATAGTCTGTGAGTTTTCTACTTTTGACTCGACAACAAGATGTGGGCTCGGAAGCGCCTGCGCTGAAGAATTTGTTTTCGAGGGATCAGCAATCATCATGATAATATCGATAACATTATCGGGGTTGCTACTACCCACTTCACGGCATAAATAAATGGTTTTATTCTCAGGACGAAACTTATTTTTAAACTGCAAATTACCTTCATCATTGAAAATATTTTGATCACGTAATTCGTCAAGGATTTGGTCGACAGCGGGATCTGCAGTTGGAGAAGACTCTAGTTTACAACCATAAGTGCCGCCGAGGCTGAGCATATTGCTACCTTCGGCAACAAGAATTTCAATAATTTTGACGATGGCAAATTCTAACCCGCCGAGCGGCATACTTTTGGGATAGAACTCCAAATCCATTAGATAGCCATTTTGCTCCGATGACATTGAGGAAATCAATATCGCGTTTTGTAGAACATCATTGCTGTAAGTGATAAAAACGCGATGTTGGTCACTGAGCTTACCAGCCAGGATTTCCTCTTTGACAATATGAATCAGCGGATTGACCATCGTTCTGGTCTCACACCATTGGTCAATGATGTCGGCGATATTTTGATCAATCTGAGGATTAGAACCACAACGATATTCTTCAGTGTGACACTTACCCGCCTTTTCAAACTTAGAGACTTGATATCTAAGGCGACGCATTGAACCGCCTTTCAGAGTAAATTTTTGCAGGTCTAACACACGTTGTACAACACCAAAAGGAGTCGCCGAAAACTGAACCTCGCCAACTTTATCGATGGGATGTCCAGAAAACATGTTCAATTCAAAGTTATTCTCAACGCAGTATTGGCGCAATTCCTCTGCGATAACGTCTAAATATTCATTGGGCCCCGTATAGGCATAAACAAGGATAATATTTTTGCCGTGGCTAAAATTGAAATAACCTTTCTTTTCACCGCCAACAAAAAGATAAGGCGCGATATTTCTGGTGCCTCTTGATACCGAAGTTTCATTTTTATAGTCTTCAAATAACTGTTGCACTGTCGCATTTAATTGGGCGTCTTTAGAAACCTCTTTTTCTAAAATGACAATAGGAAGTTTTTTAGACGATGCTTGAATTTGAGACGCTTCAGCCGCGTGTTCTTTTAGTTCAGTTTTGCTCGCTGTTTCACTCGGTTCCTTTGCTATGTCTTTCGAACCTGTATCGGTTGACTGAGTTGAATTTTCTAATTCTGCTGCAAACTTGGTGTTTAGCGTCTTATCGTGCTTTTTCACAAAATAAAGCGCTAAATCATTAATGTTGAAGTTTTCAAAAAGCAGCGTTTTAGGCAAAGTTCCAAAATCGGCTTCCAGCTTCTTAATAATTTTGAGCACGTGAAACGAGTTAACTCCCAGCTCTCCAAAAGGAGCGAAGGAATCAAAATTTGCACTTAACGAGTCTGCGGCCTCTGACATTAGCGACTTAAGATAAGACTCTGTCAATTCTTGTAATAATTCTTGATCAATCATTTTGTCTCTCTTGACATTTTGGAATGAGCTTTAGTTTGGTCTAGTAAAACACTCATATGCTTTATTCGAAATGGCGACACACACGACTAGATAATCTGACGTTAAAAGCAACGATCAGCATTAACGAAAAGATTCATTAAATTAAAAATTTAGAATGTGCGATCAATATCAGGTTGTTTCGTCAATCGTTGACAAGCCAATTTGCAACCGCTCGTTCGAACAATGTGGCCTATCTAATAAACCCCAACTCGAGATAAGAAAATCGATTTTCATTAGTGAATCGAGATCTGGAAAATTACTCAGTTAAAATACCTGAACTGAGGCAATAGGGCCTCTTCAGGTTAATTGATTTAAATTTCAGGAACGACCAATGGCCAATGCTCACAATGGTCTTCATTGCTAACAGTGTTTATCTTATCAACGGGGTGATAACACGGATTTAATCAGCCTATTAGTGGCTATTCAGGATACTTCCCTTCGTAACTTTTCCATGTCTTGTTCCATCTCCTTTTCTAGATTTCTATCAAAGCTTTTATAGCATGAGCTTTCTTAACATACTTTGTGTTGCAATAAATTTAAACTGTAAAGAAGTCAGCCTAACTTAAACTGAAATCATATTCCCTGGTTTAGGTTGATTTTCAAATTAAGTTAGGCTTGTTCGTTCAACTAAAAGATCAGTTGATCTTGACTATTATTCGTGACGTAATGCCTGACTTGGCTCCATTTGAAGCGCACGCTTTGTTGGCAAATAGGTCGCCATTAATACAGTGCCTCCAATAATTAGAACCAGTGACAATGAAACGAGTAGCAAATCAGCGTTACCGACTCCTAACATTGATGACATAGCAAATCCCATTCCGCATCCAGCGAGTAATCCGGGTATTCCGCCCCACAATAGTTGTTTCACGCCTGACATTAAGAACTCTTTAGTAATTCTTTGTTCGACAGCGCCTAGTGCGCGCTTAACACCAATTTCCTGTGTTCTCTGGTTAATGGTGTTAGACATAACACCGTAAATACCACTGGTCGCCAGAACGATTGCCGCAATTCCAAAAAGTAAAAATACTGAAGTGATAAACAACATCGGGCCAGTATGACGAGTGAAACTTTCAGCGTAGGCTTCAACTCTAAACGCAGGAAGTTCTGGATCAATTGACTCTAATGTTTTTCGCAATGTCCGAATAACCTTATCACTGTCCAATTTCATTTCCATGGCGACAGTCATTTGAGTTCTTGGAGATTGTGCGAAAGGTCTGAATACCGACGGCGCTTTACCACTTTCTTCATAAGAAGCGCCTTGAATTGTATGCTCAACAACGCCAACGATTGTTAACCAGTTGGGCTGATCACCATCTAATTCAACGGTGCGGATACGCTTTCCGATTGGAGATTCATTTGGAAAATGACGCGCAACGAAACTATCGGTCACAATGACAGAACCCTTGCCTAACCCTTCGTCACTGGTATTAAAGTAACGTCCTTTTTTCAGCTCGACACCCAGCTTTGCTAATGAGCCTGGAGTCACAACAATATAGTTTGCTCGGGGGTAACCTTTATCTTCGGTATATTCCCGACCTTCTAAAGCCAGTGCAGGTGTTGAGGTATAAGAGCCCGGTAAAGCTGACGCGATCATTACGTCGCCAATACCGACAGTGTTTTCCAATCGCGATTGTAATGCCTTAGCAAACTGCGCCTGTTTTTCTGGTGTATCGTATTTAGACTCAGTTAGCAGTACAGCGGCGGTTAAAATATTTTCCGTTTTGGCACCATAATCCGCTCTGGTGGCTTTAAAGTTTCCTACCATCATAACTGTGGCTGCGATCAAAACTGTCAATGAGACGAATATCTGGCTGATAATCAGAAAGCGGTTAAGTCGACCTGATTTTTTACTTAAGGCGCCTCTAGTGCCATCGCGAAGTACGGCATTGAAATCAGCACCGGAGTTTTTCCAGGCTGGAAGTAACCCCGTAATTAAAATCGTGCCGACTACGAAAATAAAGAATAATTTAATCGTAAATGCGTCGATACCAAACTGCCACCAAAACGGTGGTTTGTCGACGAAAAAGGTTTTTGTGATAGCTTGCGTTGCTTCAAGCCCCCATGCCAAAACTAATAAACCAACAATGCCACCGACGGTGCAGATAATAATACTTTCCCACAACATCTGGCTAATCAATCTCGAACGTGGAGCGCCGAGCGCAACCCGAATGGCAGTTTCTTTGCCCCGCTCTACAGCTCTTGATAACAACAGGTTTCCGACGTTAACGGATGCTAAAATCAAGATTAATATGGCGATAATATGAACTGAATAAATAACCGCAACAGTATCCGCATCACCTGCCAGAGGAATAGTTGAAATATAAGCGCCAATACCATTATTGGTTTTAGGATATTTCTGTTCAATGCGCTGCATTACTAGCGCTAATTGGCGGTTAAGCTCTTCCATTGAGACGCCATCTTGAATGTGAGCTAGACCAATAACATCACCAGAGTTTCCGCGGGTGAGTTGGGTGGCGTCTTCGCGTAATGGTGTCCAAAGTTCGGTGTTGGTAGGAAAAACGTAGCCTGCTGGCATTACGCCGATTATTCGGTGGCTAATGCCACTAATACGGAGTGTTTGGTCAATGATTTTAGGGTCGCCGCCGAATTGGTTTTGCCACATATCATAGCCAATCACAACTACTCGTTCTGCCCCAGCTTGATTTTCAGCTTTGGTAAATTCTCGTCCCAGTATGGGTTTGGTGCGAGTCAATTGAAAAATATTTGGCTCAGCCGCCACTGCACTATATCTTCTCGCGCCATCTCGCCCTGAAACATTCAGGTTAGAGACAGAATAAGCGCCGAACTCTGAAAGTCCTTTAAGGTTTGTTCTTATCTCTTGATAATCATGTAAATTAATTGGGCCAGCATTCCTGACACCATTTTGTGATGAGCTAAGCTGAACTAATGAATCACCATCTTCAAACGGCATTTCTTTAAAAACCATTGTGTTAAAAAATGAAAACAGGTAAATGCTAAGCCCAATACCTGCAGCCATTACAATAGTCGTTAAAATGGTAAAACCGGGACTTTTAGATAGCAATCTAATCGCGTATTTTAAGTCACTCAAAACCATCATGATAAAGCCCCTTCCGCCTCAACTGCTTTGGCTTCGTTAGACGTTTCCATGGCAACTACTTTCTCGGCAATATTCATTTTTTTATCTGCAACGACAAGGCCATCAAGGACGTCAATTCTACGCTCTGCTCTAGACGCCGAGCGCGGGTCATGAGTAACCATGCAGATGGTTGCGCCTTCTGCGTGTAACTTATCTAACAAGTCCATAACGGCTTCTGCGTTCTTGGTATCCAGGTTTCCAGTTGGCTCATCCGCCAGTAAAATAGAAGGATTACCAGCAATCGCCCGAGCAACAGCAACCCGCTGCTGCTGACCGCCTGATAACTGTGAAGGAAAATGCTTACCTCTATGTGCCATATCCACTTTTTCCAGTGCTTTTTTCACCATTTCTTTACGTTGATTTTTATCAAGGTTAGAGCGATAAGTTAGCGGCAGCTCAACATTTTCTTCTACATCCAAATCACTAATTAAATTAAATGACTGAAAAATGAAGCCTATTTCTTCGTTACGAATTCTCGCTCGCTCTTTTTTAGAAATATTCGAAACTTCGTGGCCGGCAAGCGTATATTTGCCTTCGGTAGAAGTATCTAATAAGCCAAGTAATGAAAGCAAAGTTGACTTGCCGCATCCAGAAGGCCCAGAGATTGAAATGTATTCACCTTTGTTGATAGTGAAAGTGATATTGCTTAACGCATGAGTTTCAACTTCTTCCGTATAAAATATTTTTTTTACCTTTTCTAATTTAATTAATACGTCGCTCATAACTTATTGCCTCCTGACTATTTTTCTGAATAGTTTTAATTGATGCGGAATTTTTCGTAGGTTTCGAAACGGGTTGGATCTGAAGTCACGATCTTGTCGCCGACCTGCAAGCCTTCGAGAATTTGAATTTGATTCACCGAACCATAACCCACTTTTACCTCGACTCTTTCAGCAAATTGACCATCCTCACTTAACTTATAAAATGCAGAGTTACTCTTACTTTGTACAAATAGCGGACGATCAACATACAGGGCATCAGCTATTTCAGTAATTTTAATTTCACCGTCAACACTCAAATCAGGTCGAGCGTCATCGGGTAATGTTTCCGAAAAAGCAACATCCACTTGAACATTGCCGTTGATCACTGCGGGATCAACTCTGGAAACGACTCCTTCGAACTTGCTGTTGCGGGTATCGATAATAACTCTTTGCCCGGTAGCAACATCTCTAATTTGAATTTCTGGGACTTGAAGTTCCGCAATCAACAAACCCTGCTCAGCCAGCTTAGCAATATTCGCCCCCATCGTAACTCTCTGACCGGCCTCAAGCGGAACTTCGAGAACGATACTATCCATAGTGGCTCTCACTTGAAGATCATCCACTTGTTGTTGCGTTCTTTCCAGGCTTTTTTTCGTTTGATTCAACCGCGCGGTGCGTGCACTATTTTGAGCGGTCAAATTCTCTTCCATTTTCTTTAATTCTTTTTGGCTAGAAATCCATCGCTCTTTGAATTGATCCATCGCTAGACGGCTACGTTCAAAAGCCAGCTTTGATACCGCACCGGTTTCAATCAATTCGCTATGAGCTTTGTACTCAAGCAAACCGCTTTCGTAATCTAGTTTGGCATTCAGAACGCTCGCTTTTTGCTGCTGCAACGCAGATTCTTGTGCAACTCTCGCTGCTTTTGTTTCTGCCTCCATCGCTTCAACCTCCCACTTGGCTTCAGCCAATTGTTGATAGAGCTGTGGATTACTTAACTCTACGATGAGATCGCCTTTCTTAACAACATTACCCGCTTTCACAATGAGTTTTTCTACTTTCGCCTCGACAGTTGCAGAAAGCCATTGAATGTTTTCAGGAACTAACACTCCGGTGCCACGAACTGAAACTGTAAATTTATCTCGTTTTACTTCACCGAATACCATGGTATTTCGGTCAACTGCAATATCGGCTTGACCAAGAAACCAAAGATATCTCACAGCAAATAAAACAGGCAACGCGATTAAAACAATAACCAAGTATCGCTTGGTATTGGTTTTCTTTTTTTTGGTAACGGCAATATCCATTAATGCTCCAGCTAATCAATTTGTTTAATGCAAAATTCAAATTAGTACTTTTAAGGTATCCATGTCTGTTAAGGCAGTTTCTATGCCAAACTTTAAGTGACTGATATTTATATCAAATTATCTAGCTGGCTATCACTGTTCCCAAAGTTGGGAAATATTCAATCAGCGAAAATCCCAACATTGGGACCAAGCTTTTTTGAGTGAAACACTAACTTGAAGAAGACACAAACGACTCCCTGTCATCTCAGCCAACTCCCTGTCATCTCGACCGAAGTGGAGAGATCTCCCAAAGGTTTCACTATATTCAACACCGAGATTAACCCACTTTAAAAGCGCCATGCTTATTTAAAGCCGAATGAAAACCGATGGCTTTCAAATGTCTGACGGAGCTTTCTACCGTCAAGCGGCATCGAGGTCCACGTTGGTCGAGATGACATTTAATTTAGTCGAGATAGTCGAAAGAAGATGTAGTCATAGCTCCGCCCTACAATTCTTTGCATATTTAACTTATCAGAAAATATCTCGTGCTAGCGAATAAAATCAATCGCTAAATTTCCACCTAAAATAATATAGAATGTTAATAAATGCAGCTATTTCGCACTATTTCTACCCTATTTTCCCCTAATTTTTTTATCCGTTTTTTATTGCATTTAATTTTTTAGTGGCTTGTCTTAATAAACTTACTTTTCGTGGTCTATTTTGTCTTTGCATCCTATAATATTCGCTAAGAACAAGTTTTTTCTTTCAACTTTATTGCATCATAAAAACTTTAGTAAAATGTAGCTATGTACTCACCAACTAGCGTTATTCTAAAATCAACGCGTTACTTTTAAAACTGCGAACATAGCTCCGCCCTACATCTTTTTGCAAGTCAAAAAATAATTATCAAAATAAACCGCAACTACACCAGAACTAACCTATTTAAAATCTCAAATGGAAGTCACTGGTCACTACATTTCTGCTATTATTAGCTTGGCAATCAATAATTAGGTTACTTTAAATCTTCGATCCTGTTTCGCTATTATAGTAATGCCTGAAGCGCTAATTTCTTTTCAACAAAACTTTGAAAAAATAGAGGCTATCTTTGCTAATAAGCTGAGGTTCTACTAACGTAACTTGATGGAATCGTTATTGTTGACATTCTGCCAAGCATTTTTAAAAGAACAATGACTCTATTATCACTACTCATTTCGCAAAATGTTGCTTTAATGTCCGTAAACCCTTCGCCATTGATATAAACCGTTTCTCCCTCTCTAAATCTAACACTATTATCCAAATCCATTTGCTGTTCCGATTCACAGACTTTGATGTCGTTGATTACTGAATCATCAACAGTTGAATATCTATCGCCGAATGTCACAAAACCAACAACACCAGGTGTGTATTTGACAGGAGTGATCGGCTTAATTTCAGGGTCAACATTTAAGAATAAATACCTGGGGAAAAGTGACTCTTCCCGAATACTTGGCGAACCGCCAACATGGCCTCCCCTAGCCCGACTTATCAACGGCCGGTACACTTCGAATCCTTGCCTTAACAAATTTTTTTCGGCAACTTCATCCTTTTGGGGCTTACAATATATTACAAACCAAACTTTCATATTTCAACTGCCAACCATCGAATATTACCCTTAACGCTTGTAGGGTTTTACCTAAATAATTGCATAGGGAAACTACCGATAACAGTAGAAATTAGAACTTAAAATCAGCAACTCCCCTTGCTCATTTAATTGTAAAGCTTTTTATATTTATGTTGTTACGGCAAACCAATTCGTTTAAGTGCAAATGTAATCAGGATCGTTTTTTTGTTCGTAAAACTTTGCTAACTCATCCAAAAAAAGTTTTTGAGTTTCAGCAAAATTAATATAAACACCTTCCTTGAAATCATTGCTACCTAAATTGTACCCTTGTTCAAATGCCAGCTTTATGGCTTCGATATTTTTTATATTGCTTTTA
>NZ_ML660168.1 GCF_007004725.1 Aliikangiella coralliicola
CTAACTTCACTTCAACTTTAAACTGCGTTTTCGGTCGAAGTGGGCGCGCATTATACAGTGCGCTTAACCGCTGTCAACACTTTATTTGATTCTTTTTAGACTCAAATAAATCCCTGACTTTTTCAAGTGCCTGGCCGAAGCCTTAACCCTTGAGCGAGGCGCGCATTATACAGTGCGTCTTGCCTCTGTCAACTGAATTTTTTAAGCTTTTTTAAAGCTTCAATCCAGCAACCCATCTCCGTCTGAAAACTCCCTGTTTCCCCCCGAAGCGGACGCGCATTATAGGCCCTACAATTTATCGCGCAACCTTTATTTTTACTTTTTATTAACTTTTTTTAAGGTTGGTCATTTAACCGTCAAAATATTGTGTTATTGCATAAAAAAGCCTCAATTAAGAGGCTTTTTTTAACCAAAGAGAAAATACTAGACCCATTCAACAAGGTGAAAGATCTTCTTTCCTCTTTTTAATATATGGTATTTCCCAAAATAACCGCTGCTATTATCAAGCTTAGCTTCTATATTGGTTTCTTTTTCACCATTAATACTGATTGCATTACTTTGGATATGTTTGCGAGCCTGCCCAATAGTCACTTCACCGCGGGGCGTCAATGCTAAACCAGTCTCCACTAATACTTCTAATAAACTCCGCTCTCCTTTTTCTAAGCGAGTAGTGGGTAATCCATCTAATGCTAATTGTGAAAGATCCTGTTCAGACAATTCACCAAAGGCGCCGGAAAACAATGCTTTGGTAATTCGCTCTGCCGCCTCCAGGCCTTCTTCACCATGAACCAGGCGAGTGACTTCTTTTGCGAGAATCCCCTGAGCCGAAGGTCGCCCTTGCGCTGCTTCGTCGTCCTTTTCAATTTGAACAATCACTTCTTCATCGAGGAAAGTAAAGTATCGCAAGAATTTGTAGACATCTGCATCTGCAGTATTAAGCCAAAATTGGTAAAAAGCATATTGGCTGGTTTTATTGGGGTCTAGCCAAATGGTCCCTGTTTCGGTCTTACCAAACTTGGTGCCGTCAGATTTAGTGACTAACGGTAATGTCATGCCAAAAACCTGTTGGCGATTCATCCGACGAGTCAAATCAATGCCACCAGTGATATTTCCCCATTGGTCACTCCCACCAATCTGAATGCTACAGTCATATCGTTTATTTAGCTCAGCAAAATCATATGATTGGAGAATCATATAGGTAAACTCAGTAAAGGAAATTCCAGCCCCTTCTCTTTCTATGCGTTGTTTTACCGATTCTTTCTGGATCATGGCATTGACCGAGAAGTGCTTACCCACATCTCTTAAAAAAGAAAGCACGCCGACTCCCTTGGTCCAATCTAGGTTATTGGCAACCACCGCCGAATTTTCTCCGCAATCAAAATCGATGAATCGACTCACCTGTCTTTTCAAGCTATCAACCCATCCGCCAACAACTTCTTCTGAATTTAGCTGCCTCTCGCTTGCCTTAAACGATGGATCACCAATAAGTCCGGTTGCACCGCCGACCAGGGCGATAGGCTTATGTCCATACTCTTGAAAACGCTTTAAAGCTAACAATGGAACCAAACTTCCAATATGCAGACTATCTGCCGTTGGATCAAAGCCGCAATAAACAACTTTCATTCCCTCAGCCAGATGATTTTCCAACTCATCTTCAGCAGTCATCTGCTGAATCATTCCCCGCCAGGATAATTCCTGGATTAAATTTTGATTTGACATATATTTACCAAAAGCGTTTTTATTTAAATACTCATATTAAGCGACTTACAATACTTAACATCATTAAACACAATAGAAATTGTGGTCTCGCAATCTAAGGCCAATGAAAAATGAACTTAAATTTTTGTCTAACGAGGAATTTTGCGCAAACTCCAAAGTCAGATATCATTAACCGGTATGGATTAATGAAGATTATTTCAGGTCAGGGCAAGATAGAAAATATCGAGCCTGAAAAAACTTAAAGTCAGCTAATCTAGACACCGGTTGTGCAAAAAGTTATCGTATGCGCGCATTTTATACGGAACTGACTTAAAGTTGTATGATAAAACAAAAGTTGTATGATAAAACAAGACTACAAACCACAAAATAACCAAAAGATCTTCGGAAAATCAGCTCACCTGCCTGTTCCAGATTGGCTGACCCACCCGTTTATAATTCTAGCGGCCGCAATCATCATCGCCTTACTAGCTTTTAGTTTGTCTCCTTCAGAACCTGATAATGAATCAATTATGGTTATGGAAGAAAAACTTGATAGTGTGGCTTCACAAGAGAAAGCTTACAGCGACCCAATATCAATACAACTAGAAATAAAAACAGATGCGCAAACTAAAGAAGCTGATATTCCGGCGATTGAAAAAACCAGCTGGAAGATAGAATCGGTTCGAAAAGGCGATAACCTTTCAAAAATCTTTAAACGGATTGGGCTGACTCCTCAACAACTGCATCAGGTGATCACACTTGATGACAACACCAAGATGCTCAAAAAGCTAAGGCCTGGAGAAGCAATTGCCTATCAAGTGAACCAACAAGGTCAATTACTCGCACTCAAATATGCGATTGATATACAAAGAACCTTATATATCGAATCAGAAGATAATAAACTCGCCAGCCGAATCGAAAACAAGTCGGTTGAATTTCGCACGGCCTACGCCTCAGGAACTATTACTGGCTCTCTTTTTGCCGCAGGAAAAAGTGCAGGACTAACTGATACACAAGTGATGCAGTTAGCCAATATTTTCGATTGGGATATTGATTTTATTCTCGATATAAGAGAAGGCGACTCTTTTTCCATGCTTTACCAGGAAAAATTTATGGAAGGAGAAAAAATTGGCAACGGCGAAATAATCGCTGCACAATTTGTTAATCAGGGGAAAAAATTTACTGCTGTCCGCTATACCGACTCTAAAGATCAGACCAATTTTTATACACCTGAAGGTCTCAGCATGCGAAAAGCATTTTTGCGGGCCCCACTTAACTTTTCATATATCAGCTCGCGCTTTAAACCTAAACGGTTTCACCCCATTCTTAAGCGTTGGAAGGCACATAGAGGTATCGATTATCGGGCGCCCACAGGTACCCCTATTCGGGCCGCCGGTGATGGTAAAGTGATTGCTTCGAGCTACTCCAAATACAATGGTAAATACGTATTTCTTCAACATGGTCAGGGGATCGTGACCAAATACCTTCACATGTCCAGGCGCGCAGTAAGTAAGAATAAACGCGTCAAACAAGGACAAGTTATCGGTTATGTTGGTGCTACTGGTTTAGCTGAAGCGCCGCATCTCCACTATGAATTTGTTGTTAATGGCGTTCACAGAAACCCGAGAACCGTAAAACTCCCTCAAGCAAAACCGATTGCGAAATCAGAAAAAGAACGCTTTACCACCGAAACTGCGCCGTGGATTAATCAGTTAGTGACTCGAAACACACTTTCTGACTCATCTAATAATGTCGCCCCTTAAGTGCCAAACAAGAGTAAATCAGGCCGATTCAGATTCGATTGAAATATGAGCAAAAAAGACGCTAAGCAACAAGAGCAAACCACACCACATTATTACATCGGTCTAATGTGTGGAACCAGTATTGACGGCGTTGATGTTGCGCTAGTTGATTTCAGTGGCGATCAATGCCGTCTGGTCGCCTCATATCTACATCCAATAGATAATGATATTAAAGCGAACCTTCGCTCACTTTGCAGCTTGAGCAGCCAGGAAAACCACCTGCAGCATTTTGAACATAGGATCGAGTTACTTGGTGAATTGGACCAAAAAATGGGCGCTGTATTTGCAGATTCGGTAAACTGTTTTTTTGAGCAGCATCAAGAAAGCGAAGTCCCGTCCATCCAGAAAGATCAAATAATAGCCATCGGCAGCCATGGCCAAACAATCCGCCATCAACCAGCGCTAAATTCTCCATTTACCATTCAGATTGGTGACCCGAACGTAATCGCTTACCAAACCGGGATTACAACAGTTTCCGATTTTCGAAGAATGGACATCGCAGTTGGCGGCCAGGGTGCTCCACTAGCTCCGGCTTTTCACAATGCGGTGATGCGGACTCAGAAAGAAAATCGAATTATCCTTAACCTTGGCGGCATCGCCAACATCTCGCTATTACCAAAAGACTTATCAAAAGAGGTCATCGGATTTGACACCGGCACAGCTAATACTTTGTTAGATGTCTGGTTTTTACATAATCACCCAGAAGCCGATTGCGATTTTGACAAAGACTCTCAATTTGCACTTCAGGGAAAAGTTCAAAACTCATTACTCAAACAATTGCTCAAAGATCCCTATTTTGAATTACCGCCACCTAAAAGTACCGGAAGAGAATACTTTTCCATTGAGTGGTTATGGCAACAACTCAACGCGACAGAAGAAAAATACGAGCCTGCGGATATACAAAGAACGCTATTAGAATTCACGGCAATAACCATCAGCGACTCGATTCAACGGCTCGATTTGGATGGGTACAAGGTTTTTACCTGCGGCGGCGGAACCCATAACAATTTCCTTATTGAAAGGATTCAAACTCATGTCGGAGCCCCAGTTCTGGCAACAGATTCAATTGGAATCAGTGGTGACTATCTCGAAGCAATGACATTTGCCTGGCTCGCCAGACAACGAATTATGAAACAGCCCGGCAACTTACCTTCGGTGACAGGTGCATCAGAAGCGAAAGTATTAGGTGCGGTTTACCATCCTTAGAAATCATGAATTCGCCGGCAACGCCCATTAGCCAGCTTCGTAACCTCGGGCCAGTTAGCGCCAGGCAACTCGCCAGAATCAAAGTGACCAATTTGTTTGAACTCAATAAAAAAGGTGCCATGAATTGTTTTATTGAGTTATCACAACTTGAAGACTACCAACCTGGCCTCAACTTTCTTTATGCGATGTTGGGCGCTTTAGAAAACAAACATTGGACAGAATACAAAAAGCGAAAAGGTGAGTTATTAATCGAGCTAGAATCTCAGCGGGAATTTCTCGATTTGATGCAAAACAATACCTGATGCAAAGCCATCCTAAGACATAACAACAAATCACAGCTTGTATTCTTTATGTTCACCGGTAACAGGGCAAATAAATGCCAAATAGCAGGCGGTTAACTGGAGATCGGGTAATTCGCTTTTACTTGAGTCGACACTCAAATTTCCGTATAGACGATCACCCACAATTGGAAAACCTAATTCAGATAAATGCCGACGGATTTGGTGCTTACGTCCGGTTTTAATTTCGACTAATAGCAGGCTTTGATCATCATCAACGTCATATTGCGCGCTTAATACAACGGAAACTGACTTTTTACCATCAATTTTAGTCTCAATTTTTAATGGAATGTCTCTAGCCTCGAATTTTCCGTTTACTCTCGCGTAATAGCGCTTTTCAACTTTTCTATTTTCGAACATTCCAGTCAACTGGCTCGCCACTTTTTTGCTATGGGCCACTAATACCAGACCACTTGTTGCCCGATCGAGTCGATGAACCTGGAATGAAGGTCTTTGAGGAAAACCGTTTTGCTCGACCCAGCGTGCGATAGAACAATGATCACCCCACTTTGTTCCTTGAGAAAACATGCCCTGTGGTTTGTTCCATAGACTATAGAGCGCTTCATCGGCCACTAACTCAGCATCAGAACATTTTGCCAAAAGGATGTTTTCATCATAATACACGTGGATTTCATCTCCAACGTGTAAGACTTTTTTGGCTCGCCTGATTCGATTAATACTTTTATTTCGCCCCAACCACACGGCGCCAGATTGCAGCGCATTTTTCAATTTTTGTTTGGAAAGTTGAGGACAGCTTAATTTCAGATGATCGATCAGCGGCACATCTGGTGAAGTAATTTGAAAATGTTTTTCAAATTTTAAATTTCTTTCTATCATATCGCTCGAATAAATCCATTAAGCCAACCCGACTCAATCGTAAAATTCAGAGCCAAAACTTATCGAGACTGAATGCCAGGGAAATATTATATTGAGAAGGACGACCCACAACCGCAGGTGGTCGTCGCATTAGGGTTTTCAACGACAAACCGGGAACCTTCAAGATCTTCTCGGTAATCGACTTTAGAACCAACCAGATATTGAAAGCTCAAAGTGTCAACCACCAGCAAAACGCCATCTTTTTCAATGACCATATCGTCGGCAGCCTGGGCTTCGTCAAAGCTAAAGCCATACTGAAAGCCGGAACAACCGCCACCAGTAACATAGACGCGTAGTTTTAAATCAGGGTTTTCTTCTTCAGTAATCAGCTCTTTTGCCTTATTACTGGCAGCCTGAGTAAAAATTATCGGGCTAACTTTCGCAACACCTGAGTCTGACATAGCAACACTCATTTAGAATTCATCTCTTTCGGACTACTCGGATATGGCGGGAATTATTGACCAAAGCACGCTCGAACGCAAATCTTAAAAAGATACATTATAGCGCAACACTATCATTGCGCTTGTACATTTATTGTACTAATCAAGCATTTTGCCAAACATTCACCCATAAATCTTGCTTAGCGACATCTCTCATCATAACACCACGATTACAAATCAGCGGCGTTGGCTTCCTTCTGAGTTTCGCTTTTGTCACCAGTACTTAGCGGAGCAACTTTGTTATCTTTCTTGTTTTTTGTTTCGTTCTTACTCTTATCTTTGCTTTGCTGGTGTCCAAGCAATTTAGGCTTTTCTTCTTTATGAACCATCTGACCGTTCACTTCAGCGCCCATTGCCATTTCAATTAACTTGTAATACACATTGCCTTCAATACGCGCATCAGACATGAGTTCAACGTGCTCAAGTGCATGAACATCTCCCTTAACGCGTCCAAATATCATGATATGAGGCACATTGATTTCGCCTTCGATAAAACCATTTTGGCCTATGGTCAGCAATGAATTC
Source organism: Aliikangiella coralliicola (assembly GCF_007004725.1). Lineage (GTDB taxonomy): Bacteria > Pseudomonadota > Gammaproteobacteria > Enterobacterales > Kangiellaceae > Aliikangiella > Aliikangiella coralliicola. Next base: position 6,886 of record NZ_ML660168.1, read on the forward strand.
TCAAATTCATCAGCTGTGACATCACCCTTTATGTAACCATCAACATAAAGCACGCCGGTAAAATTAATATTTCCGGAAATTTTGGCTTCTTTACTAATCAGTGTGTCAGCAGCGCCTGCTTTTGCTCTAGGTGACTGTTTTTTCTTACGACCTAACATGAATTGAATCTCCTACTAGATATTCCAATCGATCTGTTTTTCAGCAGTCTGGTTCTTACGTAAACCTTTCGTTTTCGCTTGAATTGTCACATGCTGAGCAATGAACCCTTCGGGAAGGGCAATATTACCTTCGATATTCTGAAAATATCGAAATTGGAACTGAAAATGTTTCGGCAGGAAAGTACCGAGTTCACGAAATTCGTAAACCGTAGGACTACCATTTAACTGGCCATGTAATTTCAGCTCAACTTCACCTTTTAAAAACTGTTCTTGACGTCCAGCTTGAGTAAGCACTAACTTAAACCGTGGGGTTTCACCCTGATTAAGCTTACTTAATTCAAACTCGGCAATCGTCAATCCTTCCTGCTCTAACTCCGGCGCCATAATATTCCGATAAAACTTTAACTCAGCCTCTAATTGACGCTGGGTCTCCTGAAGTTGTTTTACCGAATCAACTAATTGCTGATTAGACTGGGTATCAACCTTGGCTGACTGAGTTTGCATCACCAGATCTTCATTGGCTTTCTGATAAGCCTGTTGATACTCAGCCAGTTTTTGTTCAAGCCAGGCTGCTTTTTCAATCGTTTCCTGTTGCTCTTCAATTGCCAGGTAACGACCACCGTAAAAACTCAGATAAAGCAAAAAAACCGTCAGCACTCCCCAGGCGAAATACCAGAAGAGTGATTTCTTTTGCGTAATAATTAACTGAGGTTCAGACATAGACTCAATACTTACTTAATAATATTTTCTGCTAGTTTAACTCGAATAGATATTAAAACCCACCTTAAAACTCTAAATTCAAACAGAAATCGCAGAAAATCATATTTTTATTTGTCTTTTTTATCAATAGGTTATATTCTATTCTTAAAGTCAATTAGCATTTTAAATGATTTAAATATTAGTTAATTCAATATTTATCGAGTTAATTTTGTATTTATTAAGTTGTTTCGACATTTATCGGAAATTATCGATACTGATATAAGTGATAAATGCGTATAGGTTACCTGAAATATAACGATCAACTACGGTAAACTAAGTAACTGATAGTACTAACTCCTTTTATTCATAAATTGCTTTAGTTTCGCCAAACCCGATAACTCGAAACAAACCACAACAGGTAAGCTCGCCGGATAGCGAAAGTCGGCCGAAAGCTTAAAAACAAAAATACGTCAATGTCGATTTTTGAAACAATACGTCTAAAACTAGGTAGTCTGAATGCTTTACCAATTCTCGCTGTAATGGGATTGGTGAGTGGTCTGTTAGCAGGCGGTGTGGTTATTTTATTTCGTCTTTTCATCGAAAGTGGAATTGTCCTCTGGCATCGTGGAGAGGGTCTGACTGACTTTGAAATGACCCCCTGGTGGTTTCGCCTGTCGCTGCCACTGGTAGGTGGTTTCCTGGTTGGTTTCGTACTCCATAAGGTCGGCAAAGAAGCCCGTCAGGTAGGCGTCGGTCACGTATTGGAACGGATGTCCTTTCACCAGGGTTACATCCCTTGGCGCAATGCGGTTGTTCAATTTTTGGTTGGGGGAATGACGCTTGCCAGTGGTCAGTCAGTTGGTCGAGAAGGTCCCGGCATACACTTGGGATCTGCTGCCGGCAGCTGGCTCGGTCAACAAATGAAACTTCCCAATAACAGTATTAGAATTTTGGTCGGTTGCGGTACCGCAGCGGCAATTTCCGCCAGTTTTAACACCCCTTTGGCAGGCGTTATCTTTGCCATGGAAATAGTCATGATGGAATACGCGGTTACCAGCTTTATTCCACTCATATTATCGTCAGTTTCAGCGGCAATTTTATCGAGAATCGTGTTTGGTAATGACGTCGCTTTTATCGTGCCTTCTTTAGAATTAGAGTCTTTGTGGGAAATCCCTTACTTTATTTTGCTGGGAATTATTATTGGTTGCTTCGCAAGCCTGTTTATCAAAGCAACCCGAATGGTCTCAATTAAAGCCAAAAACTGGTCCAGCTGGGTTAAATGCGGTACCGCCGGAACCTGCGTTGGATTGATTGCGCTTGTCGCTCCGCAAGTCATGGGCATCGGTTACGACACAGTCAACTCGGCGCTACACGGCAGCTTGCCGTTACAAATTCTACTGATTGCTTTTATCGGAAAATTTCTCGCAACAATTATCTGTTCAGGAATGTCATTGCCCGGTGGCGTCATCGGGCCGTCAATGTTTATCGGTGCCATGATAGGCGGCGCGATCGGTTCAATTGGTGCCATTCTGTTTCCGGAATATGCATCAGACTACGCATTCTACTCAATGGTCGGAATGGGCACGATGATGAGCGCTGTACTGCAGGCGCCACTAGCGGCCTTGATGGCATTACTTGAACTGACTAATAATCCGAACATCTTACTGCCCGGCATGTTGTCATTGGTAATCGCCAACCTCGTGGTTTCACAATTGTTTAAACAACCTTCTATTTTCCATTCACAAATGCGTGTGAAGGGACTGGAATTGAAGGTGAATCCACTATCACAGTTTTTACGAAGCGTCGGTGTTGCCGGCCTGATGGAGCGAAAAATTGCCGTTCATGACAGGACCATCACCTATCAGGAAGCAGAAAATGTGCTTGAAAACACGCCTCGCTGGATTTTGATCAAACAAGATGAAGTACCAATTTCCCTGATGGCAGCCAATGATTTGGCTCGCTACATTCTGGAAAAACGAGAGTTAGAAGCAGAACAACGAGAAGCGGCTGAAGAAGCCGGAGAAATGTTCCTAGAAGATGACAAGCCCGATGTCGACTTAATGAAGATTCCGGCTGATCGACAAAATATTGCTTCAGTCTACCTCCAGGGAAATCTGGAAGAGGCATTAGATACCATGGACCGCGAAACGGTAGATGCCGTTTATATTTTCAGAACCACCGGCCCAATGACAGATAAAATTTATGGCGTGCTGACCCGAGAAGTTATTGAGTCACACTACAGCTACAAACGCTAAGGAATTTTCGAATAAAGTCATGCTCTATCTTTATCTGAAAGCATTTCACATCATATTTTTCACAAGCTGGTTTGCGGGACTGTTTTACCTGCCCAGAATATACGTCAACCTGGCGATGGTTAACGATCAAAACACTTACAATCATCTTCTTACCATGGCTCGTAAGCTATACCGATTTGTGACTCCATTTATGTTTATTACCGTGGGGCTTGGCATTTGGATGCTGTATCTGAACGCCGGGCTACTAAAGATGGGATGGATGCACGTGAAACTGACATTGATTGGACTATTGATTGGTTACCACTTTTTGTGCGGCCACTATTTGAAGAAATTCACTATAAACCAGTCAACCAAAGGCCATGTGTATTACCGTTTTTTTAACGAGTTTCCAGTATTAATTCTATTCGCAGTGGTCATTTTAGCGGTGACTAAAGCATTTTAATTAGAACTGTCACCGTCCAGAAATACTTAATTTTTTACTCGAAAGCCACACACTAGAGCACGACTTTATATGCCTCAATTTGAATGATTCTATTACGGGCCACGGGAATAGTTGCCTCTCCCTGGGCCGAGCGGATCAATACCCACAAGCTTTTATCAGAGGTTTTTATCAGTTTACCTTCGTATAAATGACCATCATCACGTGTTAGTTTAACCGGAAAATTAATGTAATTACCGGCAGAAGATAATGGCACTGTCTGATAAGACTTAGAAACAAGAACCGTTTCATATTGGTTATTCGCTTCAATACTGAGCCGTCGTTTTTCCTTAGCCACTAACTCTGCAATATTGCTATAGTTCGCAAAAGACCAACCCGACATTAATTGTTTGACCGATTTATTATTAATGGCTAACCGAAACCCCGACAAATCGAGTAATTCCTCATAGGAGTAATAGGTTATTCCGGCAAATTCAAAATTGACTTTCGGTTGAAAGAACCAATAAATTTCACTTTCAGGTTTGATACTTTCAGGATACAACAACTTTAATTCTTCGCTAAGTTGAATGCCCGACTCATTCAGGATTTTTTCAAGTTCTTTGGGGTGCTGAGCGTAATAATCTTCAACAGTGGTATCTTGTTTTAAAGCACAGTATTGTGCTTTTCTCTGGTTGTAGCCCTTATCCTGCGCGCGTATCTCCAACAGGCTTAAATCAGGTAGCACAACTTCCTGGCGGGCCTGACCAATCTCACGTTGCGCAATTGACTCCAACCATGCCATCACGCCACCAACATTGACCTGGTAGTCAACTTTAAACGCATCTTCAACATCAATAGTCCCGTTAAGAACAACACTGCCGCTATATTTATCTAACAGGTAGAAAAATTCAGTCGAAAAAGCCAGATAATCAAAACCCATCGCCTCAAATTCGCTGATTCCAATTCGCTCGACATCACCACAATAAGCGGTTTCCAATATATCGTTACTGGCCGGGGGCGCATTGCTTTGCAAACTGCGTGTCAACAAAGGTGTAAAGGGAAGTAGTACATCGCGGACTTTCAGTTGTACATTTTCCGGTAGTTTGTTGTTGCGAATATCCGATTCTAAAAACGCCAACTCGTATAAATTACCGGCAGAAAATCGTAACTCACCAATTTCAACATTCACGTCCAACGGCTCAACAAACGCAGTAATTGAATGAAGGCGAATTTCTCCTGTCAACCCAATGTTTGCCGACTCATAATCAAACTCGACAAAAGGCTGAATGGCGCGCGCGAATGCATCAATATCCTTCTTTAACTTCCACTCTGCAATTAGCACTGAGGCTGCAGTTAACACGATAGCCAGCAATAAAAATTTAATCAGGAATCTCAACATATCTATTTTTTTCTTGGTTAATTAACTGAGTTCTGGCGCTTTATTGTCAATAACAATACAAGCACCGCTTTAACGCTGAGCAACGGTAAAAGTCTAACTTACGACTAATATTAGAACATTTTCATCAAGTTAACGATGCGACATTGTTCAACAGTCGAAGAAATACAACGTAAAGTCGAATATATTTCAACAACTTATTTCAATCAGCGGCGGATTATTTTAACCCGGATTATCCAAATAACCTGGCCAACCAGCCTATGCAGCTAACTTAAAAAAGACTAAAATAGCGCAACTTTTTCACTGGAGGCATTCACCGTGAAACTAAAAGGCCAACACCTGTTATCTGTCAAAGATCTTTCCCTGGACTTAATCAACGAATTATTTACTGTTGCCGAATCGATGCGACCTTACGCCGAGCGACAAAAAGTCACCCGCGTATTAGAAGGTGCGGTACTAGGTAATATGTTCTTCGAACCCAGTACTCGAACCCGCGTTAGTTTTGGATGCGCCTTTAACTTGCTGGGTGGAGAAGTCAGAGAAACCACCGGGTTATCCAACTCAGCCCTGGCCAAAGGCGAATCTCTTTACGACACAGCCCAGGTTTTGTCAGGCTACAGCGATATTATTGCAATGAGACACCCACAACCTGGTTCGGTGGCAGAATTTGCACAAGGTAGTCGAGTTCCAGTCATCAACGGCGGTGACGGAGCCAATGAACATCCAACTCAAGCGCTACTCGATTTATTTACCATTCATAACGAACTGGCAAGTCAGGGAAAAAATGTTCAACAACTGAGTCTGACCCTGCTTGGTGATTTAAAACATGGCCGAACGGTTCATTCACTTTGCCAATTACTTGGGCTTTATCGAGGATTAAAAATTCAACTGATTTCACCTGAAGCGTTAACGATGCCAACGAAATATGTCGACATCCTGACCAACGCCGGTCACGAGGTTGAAATTGGCACCAGTCTGGAACAAGGTTTACCTCAGGCCAATGTGATTTATCAAACGCGTATTCAAGAAGAAAGATTTAGCTCGCAAGAAGAGGCTAACCGTTATCGCGGCTATTTCCGGCTAAATAAGAAAATCTATTCCGAACACTGCCAACCCAACGCAGTCATCATGCATCCACTCCCCAGAGATTCAAGAAACGACGCTAATGAACTGGATAACGACTTAAATGCTGAACCGGGTCTGGCAATTTTTCGACAAACTGACAATGGCATATTGGTGAGAATGGCTTTGTTCGCCTGCATACTTGGTGTTGAAAATCAGCTCCACCAATACGAGCGCTCGGTTAATTGGCACGTTGGTTTAAATAATAAGGCTAAATAAATTGAGTGACTAAAATTGAATCGTTAAATTTGAAAAATGAATTCAATTGCAAAACCCACAAATTAAATTTCAGGCAAAACAAATCATGAAAAAATCAACTGAACTATTTGATCAGGCACAAAATTATATTCCCGGCGCGGTTAACTCTCCGGTTCGCGCCTTTAATGGTGTGGGTGGTACACCAGTTTTTGTGGCAAAGGCCAATGGTGCTTACTTTACTGATGTTGATGGCAAAAAGTACATCGATTATGTCGCTTCCTGGGGACCGATGCTACACGGTCACAACCACCCTGCAATCAAAGAAGCCGTTGTTAAAGCTGCCGAAAATGGACTCAGTTTTGGTGCACCGACAGAAATTGAATTAGTGATGGCGAAAAAAGTTTGTCAGCTGATCCCTTCAATTGAACAGGTTCGTATGGTGAGCTCAGGTACCGAAGCGACGATGTCTGCGATCAGACTTGCCAGAGGATTCACCGGCAAAGATAAGTTGATTAAATTCGAAGGTTGCTACCATGGCCACGCCGACTGTCTATTAGTGAAAGCAGGCTCTGGCGCGTTAACCCTCGGTGAGCCTACCTCACCTGGCGTTCCAGCTGATTTTGCCAAACATACACTAACCGCAGAGTTTAATAATCTGGACAGCGTCAAAACATTACTCGAAGCCAATTCCGGAGAAGTCGCAACAATCATCGTTGAGCCCATTGCAGGTAATATGAATTGTATGCCACCAGTTGATGGCTTTTTACAGGGACTCAGAGAGCTCTGTGATCAACACCAGGCAGTACTTATCTTTGACGAAGTAATGTGCGGATTAAGAGTCGGACCAGGAACAGCACAACAACTTTATGGAGTGACCCCAGACCTCACGACACTAGGAAAAATAATTGGTGGTGGTATGCCTGTTGGCGCTTTCGGCGGTAAAAAAGAAATCATGCAACACTTAGCGCCGGCCGGCCCGGTTTATCAAGCAGGAACGCTATCCGGCAACCCAGTTGCAATGAGTGCGGGCCTAGCTTCACTCGAATTGCTCAGCCAGGAAAACTTTTTTGCGCCGATTTATGACTACTGTGAGAAATTGGTTTCCGGACTACAGAAGTTGGCTGACAAACACCAGGTGCCGTTTACGACCAACCATATTGGTAGCATGTTTGGACTCTTTTTCACCGAAGAAAAAACGGTGACACGTTTTTCACAAGTGGTTAATTCAAACCAGGATGCTTTTAAACAATTTTTTCACGCCATGTTAGACGAAGGTGTTTATCTGGCACCCTCAGCATTCGAAACCGGGTTTATCAGCGCGGCACATAACCAGGAAACGCTGGAAAAAACGCTGCAAGCTGCAGACAAAGCTTTTGCCAGCCTTAAGTAACAGCTAATAGTATTTACGGGGAGCAAAAGCTCCCCGGGGTAACAATGCTGTTTAGAGATATAACACTTTCCCTAGTTTTTGGTTACAGGAATATAAATCTCGGTTCTCAGATTTTCAGGTTTTGTCCTGCTGGGATTACGGTTAAGATATTTTTCAAAAGGCGGCAACTCGCGCAAACGGTATCCGCTGCCAGGTAGCCAACGATGAAAAATCGAGGCGTAGCTTTCTTTTAAATTTTGATAACTTCCTTTGTGTAAAAACACCGCATACAATCCTCCTTCAATATCGTTCACCACGACTTCGCCTTCTCCATCAGCCAGTTGTTCGTTAGTAACGCAAGCATCATATCGAATATTATCAGGTGTAGTGACAGAAGGATCATCATGAGAAATACCAATCAACTCGGTTTCTTTAGTCATCAGTCGATTCGAATAAGTGTATTTCATGAGGATATTCCACGCCTCACCGGCCGCAGTTGAATAATCTCCACGCTTACGCACGCTGAGTACAGAAATTGGTTTTAGGCTACGCATTTCAGCTTTCATTAGTTTCATCTCCATTATCGCTAGATTAGATCGAGTTAATGAAAGTTTCTTTAAACGACATTCTGACGGCGTGGTATTAAAGCAGTTTTTAAACGCTTTATTAAACGAAGGCTGATTTTCGTAGCCTGCGGCAAAAGCAATTTGAGTTATTGAGATATCGGAGTGAATTAACTGTTTCACACTTCGCTCTAACAACAGGCGTTTTTTGTACGCATAAACGCTTTCACCGAGATAAACGCTAAAAATACGATGAAAATGAAAGCTGGAATAACAAGCTATTTGGGATAACTTTTTTAGCGACAACTCACTATCAAGGTTTTCTTCAATATACTTTTCCACCCGCTTCATTCTTTCGAGATGCTTCAATTTTTTATCCATCAATATGCTGAAACTTTCGTTAAGGAGATTACCGACTTTTGTTCGGACTTACTTTTCCAAACTTGCTAAAAATGAATATTCTAATTGATAGATGAATCAATATAAAATGACAGATAACGAATGGAGTTAAACAATATGACAAAGATTTCCATGGACCAGGGAAGCCAGCGTATTCTTGATGGTATGATAACTATAAGTATCGCTTAATTTTTTAATCGAGCAGTCGCGGCTGATATCACGACAAAGTTTAAACACCTCCTCTGTCAATGGCGTAACAGATACACCTTCAGCCGTTTTTTGAAAAAGCCAGTAATTACTTGTGAGATTAACCAGTAATTCTGCCCTGTTTTTAGTGAACTGGTTTTTGATGGTCTGATGCGACAGCCAAATTTCAATTTCACCATGATAAGATCTCACGAGACGAACATTTTTCGATAATTTGACCTTAAAGTTAGTTTCAGACTTAAACAGATTTTTAAGATGCTCCCACCAGGAACTTTGTATTTCTTCAGGCATTTCTAGATTTTGCGTCAACCATTCAACCTCGGCAATTCGAGACAGGTAAGGGTATATACCCAGGCCATGATGGTCACTCAGAAATGCCGCAAAGTCATCGCCAACCTCATCAATATCAGTGAAAACAGAGGCCCTTGAATTAAAATAACTCTCAGCAACTTCGTGAAATTTCTTATCGCCGAGCAATTCAAAAATAACCGGATAGCGGATCATCATTGCTTCCACCCCGAAAGTACCGACTAAACCCGGTGTGCCTTTATGCTCAATATGACGTTTTAAATTTTCCTGCTGGATAGTCTCTGACCGAGCAGAAAACGCCTGTAAGGTTGCTATACTCATCTGCAAACTCGCTGGTAACGATGCTACATCTATTTGTTGTATACGATAAAGACCGGGACTTAGAGCAAAATCTTTCAAATTCTGTTGTTTTTTTTCGTTTAATGGATATTTTTTCAACCCAGTGAAAGAAACTCTGGCCTTTGCAGGTCTATTATTGTGAAGCACGGTTCATTCGATTAAGGGCAATCTAAAAATAGTGTCAATTAAAGATAAACAATTTGAAAGCTTGGTCAGAAGTTTTTATCAACCTCTATATCGCTATGCGTATTGGAACACTAAAAACAGGGCTGCGGCGGAAGATCTGGTTCAGGAAACCTTTACCAGAGCCTGGAAGAGCTTGCATCAACTGAAAGACATTGATGCCGCGAAACCTTGGCTTTATACCATTTTGAGTCGAGAAAACGCGCGCCGATTTGAGCGAAAGCAACTCCCCATGGTTGAACTCAGCGAAGAATGGCAATTAGAGCAAATTGCAGAAAATCAAGACGATATAGAAACAATGTTGCTGCGTCGGGCAATATTTCAACTACCGGATAACTTTCGTCAACCACTTGCATTACAAGTTATTGGCGGGTTATCTACCGAAGAAATCGCTGAGGTACTCGAATTGAATGGCAACACCGTCTCCACACGATTATTCAGAGCACGTGCCGAATTGAAACGGCAGATGTCGCAAACGCAATCTATTCGAGGTAAAAACAATGGATGAGCTAGAGAAGAAAAGACGTCAGCTTGCGGATCCAAAGCAACATATAGAAAACTTTGACGAACAATCGCCCGATAACATGAGCGAACAAGAATTGGCTCAATTAAAAGCAGATCAAAACTTTGAACGCCAATTACTCGGTGCTTTTTCAGTGCCCGTTCCAGAACAACTGTCAGAAAAAATATTGCTTAACCAACGGCTACAAAAACGTCGCAACATTTTTTCGCTTTGGGCTTTGGCGGCTTCAATCAGCATTTTATCGATGCTCAGTTTTATGACAACGGACTACTCGCAATCTTCTTTAACGCAGCAGGCTCTTAAACATGTTTACCATGAAGAAAAATATTTAACCGGAGGAAATCCAATTGCCCGTGATGAGATTGAAAGGCGTTTGGCAAAATACGGCGTCTCATTACCATCGCTCCCGGAAAAAGTAGTGTTTGCCAGCCGTTGTGGTTTTGGTGGTGAAAGCGCAATGCACATCATCGCCGAAATTGACGGAAAACCAGTGACACTTTTATTGACGCCAATAGCGGTAGAAGATAATAAAAGTTTTGGTGACGACCGATTTGTAGGAAAAATGCGTAAAACTCTGGCCAATAATTTAATTGTTATCGCTGAAGATCTGTCTTTAGTTGAACGTTTTTTTCAGCAAATTGGCGACGCGTAAGCCGATACTGTCCCCAAGGCTTGCCCAATTGCGTAAAGTTTTTCTCAAAGGTAAATCCTATTTTTTCCAATAACCGGTGGGAGTTTTGATTGACTCTCATCGCTCGTCCAACAATTGAAGATAAATGATATTGGTTAAAGCCGATTTCCAATGACAACCTCGCAGCCTCGGTAGCAAATCCTTGTCCCCAAAATCGACGTTGCAGGCGAAAACCAATATCAACTTCCTGGCTATCATCTGAAAATCTTAACCCACAAAAACCAAGGTAATCGTTAGTCTTTTTTGAATAGACAGACCAACGGCCAAAACCGTACTTTTGATAATGATCGTAAGCCTCAATTAACTCTACAACCTGTTTTTTATTTTTAAACGGCGCGTCTCCAGTGTAGCGAATGACTTCAGGATCAGCATTGAGCTGGAAAAAACCTTCAACATCCAGTTCGGAGAATTTGGCGAGGTAAATTCGATGACTTTCTGCGATGTACGACATATCGGTTTGAAATAGTGATTGATTTAAATGAACAACCGTTAGTTAGCATGATGGATGCAGAAATGTTATGAACGCCGAAATGAATAATTAATGAATATTGTTTATGCTAAGCTTTAGTATTTCTTTACTAACTTTAACAATTGTCCATTGTCGATCATTTTCACTCTATTTAAGAAAGACATGCCTAACAACACTTCACTAGGGCCTGCACCTTCCACCACCAGTGCATCAACATTTGGCAGTTCAATGCCACCAACCCTCACTTTATTTAATGTGACTCTCCATGCGCCAACAACACCTGCCGCAGTTGAAACGCCGATCTTAGTTCCGTACATTTTATAAAGTAACCCAACTCTTTTAGCGACACTCTCATTCATTGCCACTTGAGAGGCGCCAGTATCCACCAAAAACTGAACCCCAACGCCATTGATAAAACCGGCAGTCATGTACATTCCAAAGGAGTTTCTTAATATTTGCGCTGATTTAGAATTTGGCGTTGCGTTGGCTGCTTCAGTATCGCCCGCATGAAAACCGAAAGGTTTATCAAGCCCCAGCTCGACTTGTTTTCCATTCACCACGAAAGTCGCTAAATGGGTGTCGGCTTTTATCAGTTTAATATCAGGTGAAAGATTTTGACCAACTCGGTAAAGCTTTTGCTTTCCTGCGTACTCAACCATGGCTGCATTTTTAAATAGTGCCACTACGCGAAGCTCTTCCTCTTCCGCTGTCGCTGTTTGCACTGACACAATTAGCAGAAAGGTCAAACTTGATAACAATAGCGATAACAATTTTCTTTGCACTAAAGCCATAGATGATTCACCCCATAAAGGCAGCACCACGCGAAACCACCGGCAATTAAATCATCGAGCATAATACCAAAACCGCCGCTGACATGTTTATCTATCCATTTTATCGGCCATGGCTTCAGAATATCAAATATTCTAAACAAAACGAACCCAATCAACAGATTTTGCCAGGTCGCAGCAAAACCTATCATGGTAATCAAAAAGCCGGCTATTTCATCCCAAACGATTCCAGGGTGATCGTGGACTTTTAAACGGTTTGCAGTGTGATGGCAAAAGTAAATTCCAACTAATGAAACCAGGGCACAGGTTAACAGATAGTAAGCTAAGCTTAATTCCGCCACCAACAGGTATAATGGAATGGCGGCTAAAGTCCCAAAAGTACCAGGCGCTTTTGGCGCCAACCCACTACCAAATCCAAATGATAAAAAATGGACTGGATGACTAAATACAAATTTTGCGGGTACAGGTTTACTCATAAATGACTTATCAATTATTTAACTCGACTGGCCACCAAACCAAATCGACATTACACAGCTAGAAATGCTGATAACCAAGCTCGTCCAGCTGAATTTCCTCTTTGTGGTGCAACATTCTAACGCCAGGTTTTCCCGTCAGGCGCCCTATTGGAATACAATCAGTTCCCACCATTTCCAGCGCAGTTTTAGTTGCCTCCAGCTCATCTTCATTCACAGTGAAACAAAGTTCATAATCGTCACCGCCAGTTAATGCCGCGCGCATTCGCAAAGCTTCATCATCAATCGATTGGGCCGCTTGTGAGAGAGGTACTCGCTCCCAGCGTAGCAATGCACCAACGCCACTTTGCTGGCTAATGTGGTTAACATCAGCGAGCAGGCCATCAGAAATATCAATGGCTGATGTCGCTCTACCGCGAATCGCAATGCCTGCTGCAATTTTTGGGTAGGGTGTCTGGTATTTCTTTAATAGCGCACTCGCCATGGCCGGTGGTACATTTAGTTCATTTTTTGCCACTAACAACCCTAGCGCTGCATCTCCAATTTCTCCGGTAACGCAAATAAGTTCACCGGCTTGCGCTGTGTCCCGACTTAAAAACACGTTTTCGGGTACAAACCCGTGGGCTTGAATGGTAATTGACAATGGTCCACGACAGGTATCTCCGCCCACCAACTGAACACCAAAAAACTCAACAATTCGTTTTAATCCCTGGTTGAAATCTTGTAACCAGATTTCATTGTATTCAGGTAATGACAAAGACAAAGTAATCCACGCCGGCTCTGCGCCGGCAGCCGCCAGGTCGCTTAAATTCACTGCAACCGCTTTATGTGCTATGTCAGCAGCGTTAGAGTCAGGTAAAAAATGGACACCACTAATTAACGTATCCATGGAAACTGCAAGCCGTTGGCCGCGAGGGACTTTCAACAACGCACAATCATCTCCAATTCCCTTGAGCACATCCTTACGCTTTGCTCCTTTCACAGATAAGTAACTTTCGATAATTTCAAATTCGTTCATTGATTTCCTTTCGAATGAAAAGCTGTGGTCGAAATATTTATTATCAAATCTGGTATCAAAAATGGTATCAAAAACACAACTTTAAGCGCCTCGATCACCCATTGATTTTCATTTTATTCAGCCAGTCAGTTAAAATTTGTAGCAGCTTAATGGTATGCAACTTCAAGTTAACAAACCGACTATCGCCCAGATTCAATACATTGAAAAATATTCGACAGTTAATAAATTAGCGTTTGCCGGAACTAAACATCAGCAAAACCGTTGGAAAACTGCCAGAAAATAAATCGATTAATTAGGGCCTGTTGGCCTTCGCTTTAACTTCAAGAGGGCGCAGCTGTTTAGCCAGTTTGTCTAAAATTCCGTTAACAAACTTATGACCATCAGTCGCCCCAAAAGTTTTAGTCAGCTCAAGTGCTTCGTTAATCACCACCTTGTAGGGTATATCCATCCTGGATTTCAACTCATAGCTTGCTAAACGCAATATCGCTAACTCAACAGGATTGACCTCGTCAAACTCTCGGTCGAAGTATGGTGTTAATATTTCATCTATTTCAGTGACATTGATTAACGTGTTAGTCAAAATATCGCGAAAATACTCAATATCAACTTTGTTTTGATTAATTGTCTCCAGAAACTGGAGTTCAATCTCGTTAATATCATTACCGCTTAAATGCCATTGGTAGATCCCTTGAACGGCATAGCGACGCGCCTTTTTGCGCGTTGATGGCTTTTGAATCATGAATAATTAGCCCAGTTGTTCAAACAGATTAACCATTTCCAAAGCACTTAGTGCGGCTTCTGCGCCTTTATTTCCGGCTTTGGTTCCGGCTCTTTCAATGGCTTGTTCGATACTATCAACAGTTAATACACCAAATGCCACCGGAACACCGGCATTCAGTGAAACTTGCGATAGTCCTTTTACACACTCTCCAGCAACATATTCGAAATGCGGCGTACCGCCTCGAATAACAGCACCAAGAGCAATAATCGCGTCGTGCTTTTTCTGCGCCGCAATACGCTGCGCAGCAATCGGCATTTCGAATGCACCCGGTACGCGAATAATTTCAATATCAGACTCTGCAACGCCATGACGCTTTAACGCATCAATAGCTCCTTCAACCAGACTTTCAACAATAAAGCTGTTAAAACGCGCCACTAATAATGCGAATTTACTGCCGTTAGCGATCATGTTGCCTTCAATTGTATTCATAGTTTTTCTCTCTTTTCCCCAAGCACCAAGCCTGAAACCAGGAGTAATTTTCCTGGTCAATCATTAAAAATTTTTATTTGTCACATTCGTTACTTTAATTGAGCTCAACATCACTTGAACTCAACAGAATGTGAGCCCAACAAACTTAATGGTCTTCGATGAACTCAACCACTTCTAGATTAAAACCCGATAATGCACGATATTTTTTGACTGGGCTCAATAAACGCATTTTATGAACTCCCAGCTCCATCAAAATCTGTGAACCGATACCCACCGTACGTGATGCTCGACTCGCCTGAGCCTGTGCTTTTTGGCTAACAGCCTTCTGACCGGAAACAACCGCTATTCTATCAATAATTGACTCTGGTGACGATTGATTACCCAGTAAAACAACCACGCCTTCGCCTGCATCCGCCACTTTTTCAATGGCTCGCTGAATAGTCCAGCTTCCCTGGCTTTTCTTTTCTTTGGCAAGCAGATCCGTTGCAATGTCCGTAACATGGACTCGAACCAACGTCGGCTCGTCTGGCTTGATATCACCTTTCACCAAAGCAATATGAGTCTGTCCATCGATAGAATCTTTGAACACATGTAACTTAAATTCACCAAATTCGGTCGGCCAGTCAACACACAATACCTGTTCAATCGTGTGCTCAGTATTCATTCGATATTCAATCAGGTCGGCAATGGTACCAATTTTGAGACCGTGGGTTTGAGCGACTTTTTCCAAATCGCTGCGGCGCGCCATAGTACCATCTTCGTTGAGAATTTCTACAATCGTCGCGCTGGGTTCTAAACCGGCAAGCCTCGCGAGATCGCAGCCGGCTTCGGTATGCCCTGCCCGATTCAAAACACCACCCGGCTTGGCCATAATTGGGAAAATATGGCCCGGCTGCACAATATCCGTTGGTTGGGCATTGGCTGCAACCGCAGCTTGAATAGTACGTGCTCGATCAGCTGCAGAGATACCTGTGGTAACTCCTTCTGCCGCTTCAATCGATACAGTGAAATTAGTTTCAAAAGAAGCCGAGTTGCGCCCTACCATGAGTGGTAAACGGAGTTGTTCGCATCTTTCCTGAGTCAGTGTTAAACAGATTAACCCACGGCCATATCGCGCCATAAAATTAATATCTTCCGGACGAATCATCGACGAAGCCATCACCAGGTCGCCTTCATTTTCCCGATCTTCGTCATCCATCAGAATGACCATTTTACCGGCGGCAATATCTTCAATCAGTTCTTTAGCTGTATTTAGTTGCATATTTTTCGTATTACTTATCTGTTGTTACTTTTTCTATCGTAAGTTTATCTATTACTGCTTATCTATCACTACTTACCTATCACTACTTACCTATCACTACCTTGTAATCGTTGGCTACTGCTCAGGTAAAACAATTCTGGCTGCTGAGAATCAGCCAAGGTTTACCCCAGTCTACAAAGTAATATTCCTCAAATCGCTATTTCACAAACCCGCTTTTCATTAACAATTGGTAATCAATATTAGAACCTGACTCGGTAGCTTGTCCTAATAACAGTCTTTCGAGGTAGCGTGCGATTAAATCTACTTCAAGATTAACTTTAGTACCAATCTGATAATTTTTCGCCGTGGTTTCTTGCAAGGTATGTGGTACCAGGTTGAGTTTAAATACATCCTTTTCAACTTCATTAACCGTGAGGGACACTCCGTCAACGGTAATAGAGCCTTTTTTGGCGATGTACTTTGCTAATTCTGCTGGCGCTTTTATATCGTACTGAATACTACGCGCTTCATCTTTTATCGCGATTACCTCGCCAATTCCATCAACATGGCCACTAACCAGATGCCCCCCTAAACGTGTTGTTGGTGTGAGCGCTTTTTCAAGATTAACCTCACTACCAACTGCGATATTGGCTAAAGAGGTCAACCCCAGCGTTTCACCAGAGACATCTGCTACATAAGAATGTTCATCAAATTCAATGGCAGTCAAACAAACGCCGTTACAGGCAATACTGTCGCCTAATGCAACATCAGACATATCTAACTTACCGACATTGATTGTAAAGCGTTTGTCACCAGACTTACTTTCAATTTTTTCAATCTTACCAACCGCTTCAATGATTCCTGTAAACACTGGCTTATTACCTCGAACTCTTTTTTCGCTTTTAACTGTTATTACTTTCAAATGAATAAGTCAGCCGAATATCATCACCAATTCGGCGCAAATCCAACAAATGTAACTCGGGCGTTATCTGCATTTTATTGATGTTCAAATCAAATAATCCCATCGCCTGATTCCCCATTAACTTGGGTGCTACATAAACGACTAACTCATCTATTAATTGTTGCTTTAAGAACTCGCCGGCTAATTGATGGCCAGACTCTAATAACAGATTATTCATGCCTTGCTGTTCGGCAAAATACTTCAACATTTCAGACAATGACTCAAAGCCAGACAATCGTGTCAGATGATTTTCTTTTTGAATTTGAGCAAAGTTATCACTGAGCCAAAATACCTGGGCGTCGTCATTAAATATCTTAGCCTTCACCTGCGCCCGTTTTTCACGGTCTAATAAAATTCTGGCTGGTTGCGAAAAGCCAATATCGCAAGCCTGGTAAAACCAATCATCTTCGTCAGTGGTCGGCTCATCACTTTGAGCTCGCACATTCAAACTGGGATTATCAGCCAGCACCGTGCCAATTCCAGTAATTATAGCATCCTGCCTGGCTCTCAATTTCTGAACATCTGCTCTCGCCGCACTCCCTGTTATCCATTGGCTAGAACCATCGGCTAGTGCTGTACGTCCATCAAGACTCATAGCCAATTTGCAAGTTATCCAGGGACGCTTCTTTTCAAAGCGCGAGACAAACCCTCTGATCAACTTACGTGCCTGTGCTTCCATCAGGCCATATTCCACAGTAATACCTGCATCCATTAAGAGCTTAAATCCTTTGCCGCTAACCGACGGGTTTGGATCATGCATTGCCGCAATGACTTTACTCACACCGGCGTCTATCAACGCTTGAGTACAAGGACCCGTTTTTCCATAATGAGCGCAAGGCTCTAAGGTGACATAACAGGTCGCTCCTCGCGCTTTATCACCTGCTTCAGATAATGCATTAACTTCGGCGTGGGGTAATCCAGATTTTTGATGCCACCCTTGCCCAACAATTTCCGGCTGTTGTTTATCAGTTCTTACAATGACGCAGCCAACCATAGGGTTTGGCCTTGCTGTATATTGTCCCTTTTCAGCGAGATTCAAGGCTAAAGACATCATTTCTCGATCATATGATGTCCAGTTAGTCTGTTTTTTTAATGGGAAATTGGCGTTCATAGGCAATGTTTTTGAGAATCATTTATCGATATTCAGCGACAGTTTACCAACGATAAACAATCAAATGAACTGGTCGTAAAAATCCAGTCGTTAAAATCTAGTCGTTTGACTCTAACCGTTCGATTTCCTGACGAAACTCGCTGACATCCTGGAAACGACGATAAACCGAGGCAAATCTAACGAAGGCGACCTGATCGAGTTTTTTCAATGCGTCCATGACTAATTCACCGATGACTTGCGCTGATACTTCTCTCTCTCCCATCGCTCTCAAGTGGGATTGAATACTAAGAATAGACTTTTCAACATCTTCAACGGAAACGGGCCTTTTTTCTACCGCTCTCAAAACACCGGCCTTCATCTTTGCATCGTCGAAGGGTTGACGGCTCCCATCACTTTTAATCACACGAGGCATCACCAGTTCAGCCCCTTCAAATGTGGTGAATCTTTCCCCACATTCAATACATTCCCGGCGACGGCGAACCTGATCACCTTCGGCAACTAACCTTGAATCGATAACCTTAGTATCTTGAAACGAACAAAATGGACAGCGCATGGAGGCTCCGAATAACCAATAAAAATAAGGCCGTCCTGACTGATTCAGGACGGCCCATTAGGGTCTGTTTATCTTTCGTTTATCGGCAGTGACGTTAAACGAAAGATAAACAGACCCCAGTATATCACTTAATTTTTATATTGCTTAATGGTTCGTTACTTTTGATAAACCGGAAATTTCGCAGTTAAAGCAAGTACTTTTTGCTTAACATCGGCAATCACTTCCTTATTGGTGATATCGTCTAGAATATCGCAAATCCAACCGGTGAGCTCGGTTGCTTCAGCTTCTTTAAATCCACGACTAGTAATCGCAGGCGTTCCCATACGTAAACCACTGGTTACAAACGGTGAACGAGGCTCATTAGGAACCGTATTTTTGTTAACAGTAATATAAGCTTCACCCAGCGCCGCTTCAGCGTCTTTTCCGGTAATATCCTTGTCAATCAGATCGATTAGGAACAGGTGATTATCAGTACCACCAGAAACGATTTTGTAACCTCTTTCTTGAAGTACACTTACCATTGCACGGGAATTCACTAATACTTGCTGTTGAATCGCTTTAAATTCATCTCCCAATGCCTCTTTAAAGGCTACCGCTTTACCGGCGATAACATGCATCAATGGACCGCCTTGACCACCAGGGAAAACAGCTGAATTGAATTTCTTCTGCAACTCTTCATTGGCCTTGGCTAAAATAATTCCGCCTCGAGGACCAGCAAGTGTTTTATGGGTTGTTGAAGTAACAACATCAGCATGAGGTACTGGGTTAGGATAAAGACCGGCTGCAATTAAACCCGCAACGTGAGCCATATCAACCATAAAGTAGGCGCCAACTTTGTCGGCAATTTCTCTAAAACGTGCCCAGTCGACGGTGCGAGAATAAGCTGAGAAACCACCTAAAATCATTTTAGGCTTGTGCTCCAGTGCTAAAGCTTCCACTTGCTCATAATCGATATAGCCGTTTTCATCGAGACCATATTGGATTGAATTGTAGATTTTTCCTGAGAAATTGACGGGCGACCCATGAGTCAGGTGACCACCTTCGCTTAAGCTCATTCCCAGTACCGTATCACCAGGCTTCAACAACGCCATGTAAACCGCAGAGTTTGCTTGCGAACCAGAGTGTGGCTGAACATTTGCGTAGTCGGCGCCAAATAATTGTTTAACACGTTCAATTGCCAGATCTTCTGCAATATCAACAAACTCACAACCGCCATAGTAGCGTTTGTGGGGATATCCTTCAGCATATTTATTGGTCAACACTGAACCTTGTGCTTCCATGACTCGCTTGCTGGTGTAGTTTTCAGAAGCAATCAGTTCAATATGCTCTTCCTGACGTTGTTTCTCAGCTTCGATCGACTGCCATAATTCCGGGTCAAATTCTGCGATTGATTGTTTATTATCTAACATGAAATTAATTTCCTAAGTGAGAGAGTTTTATCGCCACTATCACCGCATCCCCTTGAGTAGGCCTGCAGAGGTCGCCGGGCGTAAAAACAGCGTTCAATTTTTGCGCGTATTGTATCGGAATAATCTCGGTATGTCGCTCCCTAAAATGCCTAATAACATATCGTTTTAGAATTTAAAATGCCTTAGATTTGGGCTATATTAGGCCTGTTTATCTTGATTTCCTGCTTCGGGATAGAGGCAAAAATTGAGAATAATCAGAATTTCTAATCAGCATGCCCAATCCAAAAATAATCTTACTCCTATATTTGAAGTCAGTCGTTAAGCAGAACGGCATATACATTTTTGAGAGAAGCTTCCAGTAAGGTTTTATCGAACGAAGCGTTTTATCTAAAACTCATTCCAAAAATAGAAGGTGAGCACATTGTCTCGGAAGGAACTACTTCTTTTCTGGTAATTCCGGAGATAAACCTTTTCACAGCAACGTAAATATCACTTCAAGCTTACAGATTGGAGACGCCATCAAGATAAATACGAAAAGCGACTACAGTTTTTTCGTGAGTTCTGAGTTTGTTCAACAAAAACACTAGAATATACAGTCACCGATCTTAGAATCACGAACAGTTTCGTCACTTTTACTCCTCTCTTTAAATCACCAGCACCAAAGCCCTACCATAATAATAAAATCCTCATTTATAACCCAAAATGAGAATGTTTATTATTTGAGGCAATAAGAGTTTGTTTTAAAAGGATTTCGGCACTACAGATACTGACCACTCATTCCATTCACAGCTTGCTTAAACGCTGACTTGGTCTGAAACGGAATAAACAGGAATGCTCAGGTGCCAAAATAATATAAAACAAGTCAAAAAACTGGTGAAATAACAGCCATACTTGATCTTATGGGAAACCGGAATCTCTATTCGAGATTTGCGGGTGGATTTCAGACTTTAGCAATCAAGAACCACACTCTGGAACGTTGTTTAACAGGAGTTAAGATGATTATGGCAGAATTACGTTTGTTGCCTTTAGCTGTTTCATTGGGATTATCAAGTGTTAGCTTAACAGCGCAGGGAATCGGGCTCGGCTCAGTTAATTCCGACGCTATCATTAACCAACCTCTCAATATTTCTATCCCCATTATTTCCACTTCAATGTCCGAAGAAGCGTTCGAAATTACGCAAATGAAAGTGTCTTTAGCAGATCAATCTCGACACCTGAAACTTGGTGTGGATTACCCTTTGTGGTTACCCAAGCTTAGTCACAAAATTGAAAAATGGAATGATGGCTATCGCTTAGTCGTCTTAACTAATAAACCAGTTAAGGAGCCTGTGGTTAACTTTGTATTGGCCATTAACTTTCAAGGCGTTCAACTTTTCAAAGAAGTGACACTGCTCATGAACTTACCGGACAGCCGCACAGGTGCAGTGACTAATGAGACCGCTCAAACATCAAGTAACTACTCAGCAAGTCAGACCGATAGATATCAAACAGCAAGTAAACGGTTTATCAATCAAAATTCAAGTCAATCCATTAGCCATGTAGCTGATAACACTATTCAAACGAAAGCTTTTCAGAAAAATCTGAAGAAAGGGCGACCGGTGAAAGGAAAAATCTCCGTCCAGCAAGGCGAAAGTCTCTGGTCGATCGCAAAGTCGTGGCAACTACGTGGACACTCATTGCAATTCAAAATGCAGGCTATTTATGATGCTAACCCCGATGCGTTTATTAATGGCAATATTAACCTGTTAAAACAAGGCGCCATTCTTTCAATCCCGCAAGCCGAAGTATTATCAGCGGAGAATCAAGTTACCCAGCCGTTGAATATTACTGCAACAGATAAACCGGTAGTCAGTCAAAATGCCGCAACAACAACCGCTGAAAAAACTTCAAAAACCGACACCAGACCAGCCGACCTATTGCAATCAAATATAACCTTCCAGCAATTAGCCGAAATAGAAAACAGGTTAAAACAGCAAGTCGCCGAAAACCTGAAACTGAAACAGCAAATTGCAAAAATTGAAACGCTACTCGAAAGAGCAGAGTACCAAAACTCTGTTAACTATACGATGACTCAAATTTCAAAATCGGAAGCGCCGATTTCATCAACTAACGAAAACCTGGCATCGTTAAAAGACGTGAAGCCAATAAAAACAGATGCAACTCCTGAAGCGTCGCCCTGGTATTTATCCTGGAACTTCTTATTGCTTTGGGGATTAATCGCGTTAACTGCTGGCCTCATTGTCAACCGGGTTATCGGTCGTTGGAAAGCTAATCAATTTGATTCTGATCTACAAGACAGATTAAAAGATCTGGCATACAATGATCATCGAATTAGAACCAATATGCCTTCAATTCACGACCTGTCAATTCCAACCAATTTATCAACCGGATTACAAATCAGTTACCTGCGTTCTGCCGCGGATTTCTACTTACGTTGTCAACGATACGATTTGGCCCGAGAATTGGTGAATGAAAACCTGATCGAATATTCAGACAATAGCAGAATGGTCAAAGCACTACTTGATTTACGGAAGAGTATTTATCAAGAAATTGATGCCAACTTGCACCTTGATATTGTCGAAAAGTTAGACACTCAGAAAGACAAGACAAGCAAAAATCAATCACCACAAAATAAAGCGATAGAAAATATTTCTAACGAAGAAGAAGATTTCTATGATATCAATTCAGTAGATGATAAGTTTGGAAAAATCTGGAATCAGAAAGTCTCCTGACTTGATCTTTATTTTCGTAAAAAATATTAGAAAAATATAGCTTTTTCACAGGGCGTTCATTACACCCTAAATCTATCTTAGATGCCCAAAAATCTCACGGAGGAATATTTTAGCGCAAAAAATTATTAGATAACTCACGAAGAAAAGCGGCCATTAAGTTATTAACTTTCAAAGAGTTATAAAACACCTTTTATTCTCTAGATATTCATTATCGATTAAAGCTGGGTTGTTTTTTTATATTTTGAAAAAAATTAAAAAAAATGTTCTATAGTAAAAAATGATTTCAGAACAGCTCTCAATAAATTGATGTTTGAAGACACTCTGAATTTAAATCAAAAAAACACATTCGCTCTAATTTTATTGAAGGCAATTAAGTTCGGGTTTGTCTACTTTCAAATAAACCAGGACATTCAAGGAGTGACCGGAGCATAGATTTTCCGGTTATAACTCGTATCGTATTCAACTTTAACGAGAAGGGAAGTTATGAAACTACTAAACAGCCTCAAATTCAAATATAAGCTCATTATTCTGGTTATGCTTCCTTTGGTTGGTTTTTTAGTATTAAGCATCTCGAACATATCCGACAGCGCGAAGGCTAAGTCATCTTTAGACTTAGTATTAACTCACAGTGAGCTTTCCGAAGCGGCAAATAAACTAGTTCATGAGTTGCAAAAAGAGCGAGGAATGACCGCGGCCTTTATTGGCTCTGATGGAAAGAAAATGCAGTCAAACTTGATTGAACAACGTAGAACATCCGATCGTTTTCTCAACGAATATTCCAATTTCCAAAAACAGTTTAAAACCGATAATCATGAGCTATCAATTCTATTGCGTGATATTGGACATCAACTCGGAAATCTTCAGTCTATACGCACTCGAATTACTCAGCTTAGCATCGAATCGGGACCGGCCATTCAATTTTATACCCAGTTGAACCGTTTATTATTACGGATCTCAGCATTGTTGGTTGCCAATAGCACTTCTGAAGTTGTCAAAGCCTCCAACGCTTTCTACAACTTTATCGAGGCCAAAGAGAGAGCAGGTGTTGAGCGAGCGGTGTTGAGTAATACATTTGCGGCCGATCAATTTAGCGGCAACTTATTAGACTCATTTTTGACTTTAACCACAGAGCAAAAAACTTTTTTGAATATCTTTCTTCAGTTTTCTGAAGAAGAGCAAAAACAATATTACATGCTAAAAATGCAGAACCCTGCAATTAACGAAGTTGATCGTATGCGCCAGATCGCAAGAAACCAGGCCCAAAATGGTGGATTTGGTATTCGCGCAGAATCCTGGTTTGAACACGCCACCACAAGAATTAATCTGTTAAAAGAAGTTGAAAACCATATTACACAAACCTTAATTAACGCGATCAGAACGCAAGACGACGACGCCTATCATTCACTAATAGCCAGCGTTGCTTTTTCTTTCGTATTATTTTTTGTGGCATTAGGATGCGCATTTCTTATTGCCAAAAATGTCAACACGCAAGTTGGAAGCATACAAAACGCTATTGGTAAAGTACGGAATGAGTTTGATTTGACTGCTCGTGCGGAGGTTATAGGGCAGGACGAACTAGGACAGATTGCTGTATCACTTAACACCACCATTGAAAGGTTTTCCGATTGTATAGGACAAATGAAAACCGGCAGTGAAGAATTAGCCTCTTCTGCAGAGCAAACTTCTTCAACTATTTCTCTTTCAACCAGCAACCTGGAACAACAACAAGATGAGACACTACAAATAGCGACAGCGATAGAACAAATGTCTGCCTCAGTAAAAGAAGTTTCACGCAATACCGCCAGTGCAATGTCAGCCACTAACTCGGCGAATTCAAAATCACAAAATGGGCAGGCTGCGGTCATTCATTCAGTTGAGGTCATCGAAAACCTTACTCACGAAGTAGAAAGAATCGGCGAAATGATTTCCAAACTCCATGCTAGCAGCAACAATATTTATAATGTGATGGATGTAATAAAAAGCGTCGCCGATCAAACTAACTTGTTAGCGCTAAACGCAGCTATTGAAGCAGCCAGAGCAGGAGAACACGGCCGAGGATTCGCAGTGGTTGCCGATGAAGTAAGAAGTCTGGCGTCAAGAACACAAGACTCAACTCAAGAAATAGAGAAAATAATCAGTGAGCTACAAGAAGACGCTAATAACGCTTTCGAAGTCATTGAAGAAAGCCGGGGAAAAGCCCAACAAACAATAGACAGCGCGAAAGAGTTAGAAGGTATTCTTTCTGAAATTGTGACATCAATGAACGAAATAAATGACATGTCCCAACAAGTCGCCGCAGCAACAGAACAACAAGTAAGTGTGACTAATGCCATTAATACGAATGTCAGCCAAATTGAACAGCGTTCGCTCAGTGCTGTGAGTGGTTCGAAAGAAGTAGCACAAACAGCGCGTAATTTGGAAAACCTGGCGGTTCAATTAAATCAAGCGGCTAGCCGGTGGGTTTGTTAATAATGTAGAGGATGTTACTCAATGAACAAGGCTCGGTTTACGGAGGCCAACTTAAGAATACAAACATCCCTAATCATTACTACTTTTCTTCGCCAACTGAATATATTTCTCTACATTCTCCGGAAAAGGTGAATCCTCATTCTGTTTTGAAATGATTTCAGTTGGATTAACCACAATTTCAGAAGTTGGTTGATGAGCAAAGGGTAAAAACAAGATTGCGAAAATAAAAACACAAAATAACTCTAAGGTTGGTCTACTTTGAAAAGGTTTAAAACTTCCAATCGCTTTCACTCTTTGTTTGATCTGTTTTTTTGAACCCAAAAACGCATTTAACAATCCGCTTTGAATTTCACCACTGACGTTAAACCTTAGTACCTTCAACAAACTGTCACCATAGTCTGCAGGTTTTAACTGATTAACGGAAAGCACCATTTCATCGCAAAGATTTTCTCTTAGCTGACTTAATCTGCGGACAGCAATCCAAACTAAAGGATTAAAAAAGTAGAGGATTTGAATTAAATTCTGAATGACCAACCAAAGTGAATCATACCGCTTAACATGCGCCATTTCATGTGCAATGATTGATTCAATCAGAGGTTCATTTTTAGAGGTAATTATTTTTCTCGGAATAAAAATAATTGGTGCTTTGAAGAAAAAAGTAAAAGGAGAGAGATATTGATCCTCCGCAATTACATGCACCTGTCCTTTGATCCAAAAGTTTAACCGCCAACGATTTGCACAGGACACCACGGTGTAATCTACGATGGGTTGAGAGCGATTGAGCATTCTTAACAGTTTGACTCTTAAAAACAAATACCTTAGCAGCACTAAAGCCACAATACCTAACCAGGAAAAATACATGATTTCAATTAGCATTTCCGGAATCGCATGGAAAAATATTTGCAAAGGTTCAATGTGAGAAGTACTAACTAATAAATTGCCATCGACGAATTTTCCGCCTGGCGCTATCTCACCCAGCATAATATCGCCCACTGTTGAAACCTTGTGTGACTCGGCGAATATCTGGAATTGTTCATTGGAAATGAGCCAGTTGTTAACAAAACTGGAAATCGCATATTCAAAACTCAGATCGTTCGGTAAAATCAGCCGTAATAAAACGACACACCATAAACCATATTCGATTCTTTTAGGAAGTTTAGGATAAATTAATTTCGTCAATACAACAACGCAAGCTAATAAAACAGCGTAAATTGAGTTGACTATTAAAAACTCAATCACTAAATAACTTTGTTGAAGTATTTGTTCGAACATTTATTTCGACTTTTCCTTTTCCAGCCCTTGCTTTAAAAGTGACTCAAGTTCGTCAATTTCAGATTCAGATAAAGCCTTGCTTCTGCCAAACAATGACATTAATGCCCCGCTATCCATGTGCAACACGTCGTTCATAAAATAGCTTACTAATCGAGCTAACCCTGCCGGTTTCGAGATGGCTGCTTGATAGAGAAATACCCCGTGAAAATCCTTACGATCTAATAATCCCTTTTTAACCATTCTATCCATGGTCGTTTTGGTGGTTGAATAGGCCCAGCCATTTTCGTGTTCGATCTGTTGATGAACTTCTCGAACCGAATAACCTTCTTCGCTTTTCCAGAGAATATTTAACAATTGCAATTCATTTTTTGTGAGATCAGG
This sequence comes from Aliikangiella coralliicola, assembly GCF_007004725.1. GTDB lineage: Bacteria > Pseudomonadota > Gammaproteobacteria > Enterobacterales > Kangiellaceae > Aliikangiella > Aliikangiella coralliicola. Next base: position 33,801 of record NZ_ML660168.1, read on the forward strand.
AAGATCGGAAAGTGATTGTTTCGCCATGTGCGCGCCTGATTGTTACTTACGTAACAGGTAGATTACTTACTTAACCTGGACTATTCAAGTAAAACTTATGATGTGAATCTCTTTCCTCTCCAAATTCGAATTTCAGACTCTCCTCACGAAAATCGAGAATCCTGTTAAAAACTATTAGTTGACTTCAACCGAAATCCTATCGTAGCATACCTATTACAAACGTAACAGAAAAACGACATCACTGGCAACTTTGGTACGCGCTATTAATGCTGACTGTTATTTTAATTCAACATTTCTGGAGAGGTAAAAATGAATAACTCCAACGAAACCACTATGTTTTCCTTTAATTTCAGCAACTTGTCTTGCCACAGGTATTTACCCTCCAATAAATTCGCTGCCAAAATAGCCATTGTTCTTACCATTATTTACTTCTGTTTCGCGGTCGCTCACGCCAAAAGTGAAGCGACTCAATCAACCAACAATTTTACTAAACAGAAACCAATCGTCACTAAGGACAAAGTTAACAAGCTCAATCAATTCATCAGCCAAAATATGAAAAAGCTCGATGTACCTGGTGTTGCGGTTGGCGTGTTAGAGTCAGGCAAGCCAGTTGTCCTCAAAGGCTTTGGTGTCGCAGATGAACAGGGCACACCTGTCGAAGCAACGACGCCATTTAAACTGGGCTCTGTCTCAAAATCTTTCGCTGCCGCCGCTGTAATGCAATTATCTGATGAAGGTCGACTTGATGTTGATAAACCTGTCGTTAATTACCTTCCCTGGTTTCGAACCCAGAACAAATCGAACTCTGACAAAATATTGATCAAACATTTACTCAGCCACGAGAGCGGGTTCTCTACCTTGGCAGGAAATCGTAATCAACATAGTGAAGAAAATTCGCCAACGGTTTATCAATCTACACTAAAAGAATTGTCGGATATCAAACTATCAACAATGCCGGGAACCCGCTACCAATACTCAAATGTGAACTACCAGATTCTGGCCAGTTTATTAGAGTCGATAGAAATGAGTAGCTATGAAACTATCATCGAGACTCGTATATTTCGAAAACTCGGTATGAGTAATAGCTTTGCCCACAAAACTGATAAAAACGCGGGCAAACCAGCAAGTGGCTTTCAGTTTCGATTTGGGCACCCGACCCGTTTTGAAGATCAATTAGGGCGTGTCACCATCGCACAGGGCGGACTATATTCTTCAGCTGAAGATATGATTCATTATCTGAGTAATTTTTTATCATCTGACAGCCAGCTATTTTCTCAGCTGAGCTTACAGCGAACTATTTTGCCACAGGATGCAAACGCCAAACGCGGCTATGGATTTGGTTGGTATGTGAGCAAGAATGATGACTATCGCTTGCTATTTCATTTTGGGGAATCTGCAGGCTATGAAGCAGTTGCTGCCTTTTCACCCGAGTTAGACATCGCATTTGTCGTTCTGGTCAATGCGAATTCTAGTTTTGGCCAAAACAATGTCAGCGCGCTTCTTCGAGGCGTTGGGAATATTATTCTTGATAAGCCAACGCCAAAAATAGAAGCATCAACGATGGAGAAAACGATATTGTGGCTTATCTTTTTAATCCCGGTAGTGATCATTTTCTTCGCACTCAATTTCTTAAGACGCTTCCGAAATAAGAAAATACTACCATTGACACGACCATTCTCAGTAATAGAAATTTTAAAGCGGCTGCTCATCCCCAGCGTCTTTCTCTTAAGTATTAGTGTTATATTTCTGGTATTGCTACCCCGTACTTATGGCTCGCCGTTATCCGCTGTAGCCCTATTTCAACCTGATATTTATATCGGCATTATCGTTTGTTCATCGGTCGCGATCCTGTGGTGGTTTGTTCGGTCAACTTTATTATTCAGGTCAAACTAAATATTTCTTCAGTTTCAATTTTTTACCAGAGCCCACTATATAATTAGCTAAGAAAACATTTAACAGGATGACAAAATGAAGTTTCTGATTATCACACTTATTATCTATTTTTCTAACTCTCACCTTAATGCGAATGAAATAGAAAATACGCCACTTGGAAAGTGGCCGCTGTTAGTTCGGTATGATGAAAGTCAATGCCTTGATGTTGAAGATGATCGTTTAAACATACTGCCATACGCGATAGCCGAAAAAAATGCCATCCATTCTATCTTTACGCTATCTAACTTTGGCGGGAAAGTTTTCATTAATCCCCAGGTCAATCGAGGTTGGCGCTCAATTACCTTTTCAGTCGACTCAGCATTCAACAGGGTTTCTGAAAGCGGTTTATCTTGCTACCAGTCTTTCGATATTAGCATTAAAGCCTGGCCAGAGAAGTACAAGAAATTATACGTAGTGGTCGACAAAACTGTTCGATATGAAATTCTTATCGATAAGCGAGGGCTTGAAATTGACTAGCTCTTTTTTGCTTTTGACCTGATCAATTAATTTTTCTCAATAACATGCAATAATTCATACTTGCCTAACGCCGGTTTAAATTCACTCGGATTTCTTATCACGATATTCCGTGCGAAAACGTCATATCCCATTTTGGGGCAGGCTTCGTGAAGCCCAGAAGTGTTGGTCAGAACTTCGAACTTCTCGTCACCTAAATTAATAATTCGATAAAGACAAAGTGGCGTATTAAGATTCGAAAACTCTCCAAGAATTGTCTTATCGTCGCAGCCGGCTCTGCCTTTTGGGGGGATATTGATTTCTCCAGCAAGTTTACTCATCGTAGCTCTCCTTTTTCATTTAATACGACTTTTTTGAATTAATGACTCCTTCTAATCCCTATTAATTCCACCAAAATAAATCAACCAAACTCTCCTTATGTACTCACTGCCAATCCTCTTTTATTCATTGATAAAACCTGATACGAGCGACTAAAGGGCTATTTTCTTGAGTCGAATAAATTTTGAGCCAACGTATTTTCGCCAAATACAGGAACATGCATTGAGGTTTTAAACAATTTTGAATATCGATTGAAGGGAACCATAATCAAATCCTTTGATTGAGGAGTACAAATATTAATCTATTCTCAATTAATTGTACAGTGAGATATTTTTAGTCGCATAAATGTCAACATGAGCATAGGATCGCATATAGTTGACTAGAGCAATCTAATAAAGTTGACAAAATCAACTTAATATCCCATGATTTACTGACCAATAGTTTTTGCGAGGTTGGCTTGATGAATGTCGAATCAGATAACGAACTGGAGGCTTTAACCCTTGGTTTTAGGGAGTTTAATCGATTTTACACCGACAAAATCGGCGTTTTAAATAGCAGATTAGTTGATTCAGAGTTCTCTCTCACCGAAGCCAGAGTTCTATTCGAACTGTTTCATAATAAAGGTATTACAGCACAAACGTTGCAGCGTCTGTTTCATATCGATCGTGGCTATCTTAGCCGAATACTAAAAGAGTTTGAGTCGAATGACTTACTAGTTAAAAAAGCTTCCCCGGAAGATGCACGAAAAAAATTGTTGTATCTATCACCTAAAGGTCAACGTGCATTTGAGAAACTCAACCACTTATCTCACCAGTCAATGAAGCAATTACTTGCCAAGCTAGCAAGGCCGGAACAAAACGCATTACTCGACGCAATGCATGCTATCGAACAAATCTTAGGTAAGTCCAATGATCGTTATCAACAATATCATTTGCGCACTTTGCAACCAGGTGATATTGGCCATATCGCTCACCGACAAATGCTACTTTATCAACAAGCCTTCGATTGGAATATTAACTATGAAGTCATTGCTGCAGAAATTCTCTGTCAGTTTGTGAAAAATTTTGACCCGGACAAAGAGCAAAGTTGGATTGCGGAAGCTAATGGCAAAATAATTGGCTCGGTCTTCCTGGCGAAAGAAAGCGATTCGGTCGCTAAATTAAGGCTGCTTTATGTTGAGCCAGAAGCCAGAGGGCTAGGGCTTGGAACTCGTCTAGTAGGAGAATGCGTCGAAGCAGCCAGAAAGGCCAATTATCAAACTTTAAAATTATGGACTCAAAGTTCACTGATCAGCGCGAGAAGAATATATAAACATTTTGGATTTCGAGCAATTGCGGTAGAATCCCATGAATTATTTGGACCGCAAACAGACGGTGAATATTGGCAGCTAGATCTGTAGTCAATTTACCGCCAATTGCACGATAAATTTGAGATATTTTTTCTAAAAATGAACACTACAACGAACAATAAAAAAGTACTTAGTCAAAACGCTCTGGCCAACATTATCGCAACCGTAGCAACCGGGATTTCAGTTTTTGCCTTTGTGCTTCAACAAATGGCAAGTGAAGAATCTAATCGTCTGTCAGAAAAAATAGCTGAATTGAGCATTCGCCCCTATGTACATTTTGAGTTGAAGCGGCCCGGCTTTGAAAGTGGTGATTACTACGAGCTTTATTTGAAAAATACGGGAAATGGCGTTGCGGTTGTTAAAGAACTCAGCCTGCACTATTTATCTTCAACCTCTCCCGACTCAACCTGTGTGCAAATAATTGACAACGATTCCGACGCCAATACCTGGGAGTCATTTCTTAGCAAATTTCAAGTTTACCGAAATCTCAAGTCAGATGTCGACGCATTGTCCGGCAAAAAGCTGGATGTGGCATTTAACTGGCCCTCCTCCACTCAGCCGATTGGTGGACAAGGCTCCAGATTTCTTTTACGCTGGCCAATTGGTGCCTTCAGTAAAGATTTTCTTAAGGAATTTAATATAAAGGCCGTCGTTCACGCCGTAGTGAAAGAAGACGAGAATAAGCAACCATTTACCCAGGAAGTTTTACTGCTCAATCAAAAGTCTCACAAGCCGCATGAGAATACTGAGCGATGTCGTTATTCCCAAAGTAGCTGATAAAATATTTCGTCAACTATGCTTATCAGTTTCGTCAATCACCTGAGTAAAACCAACATCTGAGTTCAATAAATGAATTAGCGGTGAGTGAGAAGAATGAAAGTACCAGAGGAAAAAATTAATCTCAATGGTGAGTTCCTGGGCATTAGCGCCTTAGCAATTTACAGCGCGCCGTGGTATCTGCAACTTCCTCTCTTGATGTTAGTCGCGTTAATGTTTTTCTTTAAAATTTCCCATCATTCTAGTGAAATAAAAAAACTGGTGGAACACTCAAAAAGTGAAAATGAACTTGACGAATTTCTCTCAAACGTTAACTATTTCTTTTTTGGATTTGCGGTTCCGCGGAAAAATGTCTCAGCCTATTGGACGGGACTCACCATTTATTTTATTACGCTAATTTATGCGCTCTTCAACCTCTATTTAAACTTAATAGCTTAATAACGTACGAACACAGCTGTTTACACAAAGAAAATAGAATCATTTTTAATATTCATTTTGCGGCAAACCATCAGTGATTTCGTAATAATCCCCCCTTATCTGCCACATTTCAGTTTTCTTTCTAATTCCATTAATACTGCGTGATTAACCTGCCAGGCATTATTCCGATATGAGATTCCAGTCAATTGACGGCGGGATTGCTGCAATTTTCTTCTTTTCAAAACCACAAAAAAGACTAAATCCCGACTATACTCAATGAATAATCTTTGTATGACAATTACCACCGGAAATCTCATGTCAGCACAACAAAACATCGCCAAAAAAATCAACGCGCTCGTCGTAGAGGATGACGAGGAAAGCCTGGAAATGCTAACGCTTATTCTAGAAACCACTGACGTTATTAATTGCATACCAGTGAAGTCGGGCAAAGAAGCCATTGAACTTTATCGAAAACATAAGCTTCATATCGTGTTTCTGGATATTGAAATTCCAGCCCCTGATGGACTAGAAACCTTGAAACAAATTAAAGAAATTAACAAAGACGCAAAAGTAGTGATGGTAACTGGTAGTAGTGACGTGAGCACGGTAAAAAAAGCAATTGGTTTGGGTGCTTCAGGTTATGTTGTAAAACCATTCGAGCCAGAGCAGATACTAAATGCGATAAAAAAACTGAATGCCTGATACTAAAAAATACAGAATACTGGTGGCCGATGACAGTGAGATGAATCGGTCAATGTTACTATTGTTGTTGGAAGAAATGGGATTCTCCGCAACAACAGTGACCAACGGTGAAGAAGCCGTTGAGGTCGCACTGGAAAAAAGTTACGACTTGATTCTGATGGATATCAATATGCCGACCATGAGCGGCACTGAAGCCACGGAAATACTCAGAGCTATTAACTACACACACCCTATCATTGCTTGCAGCGCCGAAGAAGAGTTAAAAAGCCGAGATAAATTTTCAGAAAAAGGGTTTGATGGATATCTGGCCAAACCTATAGAACCTGGAAAACTACAAACCATATTGGCTGAATTTTGTACTCCGACAACAGATAGCAATGATCTGAAAATGGACAAAGTTCAAACGGCTTTTGATGCAAAAGTTCAGCAGCTACAAAGTGAGTTTAAGGAAAAAGCCTCGCAAATTACTCAGCAACTCAAGGATGCTCTCGACCGAAATAGCCTATCTGAAATTAAGGGGATCGCTCATAAATTGCAAGGAACAGCTCCATTATACGGTCACGATAACCTTGCCAAAATATGCAAAGGCATCGAAAAAGCATTGAAAACCGGTCGCCCGCAAGAAGCTTTAGAGCGGACTCGGTTGTTAATTAAACAGATTGAAAACATTAGCACTTAGGGGCAGTTTTATAAATGCCCAGGCCAATAAGCCCTAATGAACCAATGAAGCCTCCTTTTCATTTTCCAAATATTGACGCATGGTTTCAACGATGTCGACATCGGCATAGCTTGTATTTTTAAACGCCTCTGGATCATAGGGCTTTCCAAACGTATCAATACCTAGTTTCAATAGCTGCAGCTCAAAATTATGTCCGAGACGCGAAAAGTTGCAGCACAAAGAGTAGATCAAATGTTTCTGTTTTTCGTCTTCAAAACACATCAAAAGTGTCATTAAATACTCAGCTGAAACGCATGTAACGTCCCTTGCATCCTTTAATAATTTTTGAAGTTCACTGATATGATCTTTCATTACAATCTCCTAAAAAAACTGGCCATACTGTCAGAGTAGCCCATGTGGAAGGCTCAGGCGTTACTCAATGGCCAGAAAAGGGTATAAACAGGACCAGCCCGTCATTGATTTTTAGTGGGTCACTATTTCAAGGAATAGTGATGTCAGCGGTTAAGAATTGACTAGACATTGAGAATTTTATCGACCTCGCAGTTCTCACCAGAATTCATTTCATTTTCGTTCAAATAGTCTCTAATGACCTCTACAACACCGACATCGATGCCGACATCGGTGCTAATATCAATTTCCGTTTCCTGACTTGCCACAGCGCGGGTGATGCTACTAAATGTGTCTGGATCGGGTTGATTGCACAATGCGTTGACTTTAAGATTTAGCAACTGAATTTCGAAGCGGTGCTCCAGTCGAAACAAGTTACTGCAGAGCAAATAGATGAGTTGTTTTTCTCTATCATCTTCAAAACGCAATAAGAATGTCATCAAGAACTCAGCAGAAATACCGGAAATTTCCTTTGCATCCTTAAGTAGCTTCTGAATTTCAGCCGTTGATTTCTCCATTGTTATTTCCCTATTTCCTCATAAAAAAGTCTGACCATACTACCCTGAGTGTGTAAGTGGAAAGGCAATAGTCACTCAATGGCCAGAAACCAGGTAGAAGCATCAACAGTCGTTTCGATTAAAAATATCTGACACTGTCGCTTGGTTTATTTTCAATCATTGCACACACTACAACTGAACGGGTGAGGTTTATTCACCGCCTTAAAGTAGACCTGTTGCGTACTGTTTCTGCTTTATAAATTACCTCATTCCAGCAAGAAATCACTATAACAAATCGGACATGATCTAAAAAAAATCGGACATTATTCGCTGATTTATAAGAATTTTTAAGTTTTTCGTAATATCGAGGCTTAATTTATCAACTTCATCAAAATTTTTGTTTCACCTGATGATAAGCCAAATTTTTATCCTCTAATTTAAACGAATAAATTGTGAACAAGGGTTACCATTTTGATTGTTTTTGCGAATTTACATTAGCCATAAATGTTCCACATGATAATTAAATCTTGATTGTAGCAACCTGAATACTGTTCAATAATCAATCAATTCTCGGTGAGTTTTGCTAATACTTCAGGTGATTTTTCAGCATACGAGCTTCCTTTTCTTTTAAGTATTCACGAATGACTTCCACAATTTTTACATTCACATAGCCAATATTTCGAAACGCATCTGGACTATGGGGTTGACCAAAGGTATTAATTCCTAAATTAAGCAGCTCAATTTCAAAACTGTGCTCTAGTCTGAAAAAATTGCAACACAGGGAATAAATCAGATGCTTTTCCCTTTCATTGTCAAAATACTTGAGAAACGTCATTAAAAACTCAGCAGATATCCCAGTGATGTCTCGGGCATCCTTTAATAAAGATTGCAACTCGAAAATTTGTTTTTCCATTATTTTTCCTTGATAAAAAAGGAGGCCATACAACTTAGCGTGACTCCCATGGAAGGAGTAAGAGCCACGCAATGACCCCAAAAAAGAACAAAGGTTGTGCTTGCGGCGGAAAAATTCCTGGTCAATAAACCACCATCCATGCTTCCCCGGCTTCTCAAACCGGGCAAAATAAAATTTTCAGTATCGACAATTGTTTAAACTTGGCATTCGACACAGTGGGCGTTCGACACGGTGCATCAAGCCAATTCAGCTCAAAGCTCGCTATTAGCCGTCATATAAAACGCGCGCCAAATCGCAGCTTGAAAACTCAAACTAAATAAACAATCGTTCTGAAACTCGAAGAAAATGGTCTAAATCAGGAATTTTTGTTTGGAAAAACAGGAAGTTAACCACAATACCCAAAAAGTTACGGGCGAAGGTAAAAAGAGAAACCGGGGTCGCGCTGCTAGCTGCGACGTTATATAATGTGACAACGTCATTGTTGGGCTCCTACGTATGATAAGAGTTTAACTTTGACCAATCTATGACTGAGGGTTGCCGCCCTCGACCTTAGATGGCCGCTAACTTTTGAAGCACTCATTGAGCGCTTCATTGGTTGGCGGTTTACCAACTTAAACTCGTTTACTTTTGACAATTGAATTTCGAGGTTAAAACTTCAACAACGAAAATTCATCTTTCTAAACGAGTTGCAAGAATGTAACACACCGCAAGCAAGGAAAGATTATCATAAATTGCTAATGCAGCATAGGATTCAAATTGTTTTTAATTGAATTCTTTTTTTCAAATCATAAACAACTTTTATCTGTCTACTTAGTCAATTTATATTCTTCGTTTACTCCGTTTTTTTTCAATTGTTTTTATCTCAAAAACTTAGACAGCTTTAAAAAAATAATCATTTTCTTCTTTGCTTTGTCTGCCAAATAAACCTTTAATCCAACGCTAAAACTTAGTGATAATTGTTATGCGGCACAGGATTTTCTAGTTATTTTTTTCAAATTACAACATCTAAAATAAATTGCCGCGGTCTTTTATTTTTTGCAAAAGCATTCTTATTTTATTTCTACTGACTGGCAAAAATATTTTTTAATAGTTTTTGATTTTTAGAAATTACCTTACGAGATACTTGTCTATTATTCGCTCAGCTTTAACCCGCTAATTGACTTTAGTCTTTTCAACGGTGAACGGTTTTTATTAACTTTATCGCTCCATCAAAGCACTCATATTTTTTGATTAATAAATTGTTTATTTTCGACTCACCATCAAACTATTTTCTACGATATTTGCACTAACTATTATTGCTTTTGATCGAGTAAGCACCCTTTAGTTTTACTTTTCAGATTGGCACCAGCCTCTTTCCGTGTTTTTTTGTACTGGCGCTAACTCTTTAGCTCTTTGCTTTACGATCAGCTCTTAAGTTTTTTTCTTAAGTTTTCTTTTTTGCATCATTTAAATTTATGCAAAATATATATTGACACCACTACTCAGTCAAGTAGTATTTAAAAATAGTTTTCAGGAAGAAATGATGATGATTTTAAAACAGGTTGCTGACATTCGAGCAGGTTATCCATTCAGGGGAAAATTGCCTAAAAACCCCGAATCGAATATTTTTTGTATACAAGTAAAAGATCTTACAAACAATCAAAAGGTAAACTGGTCATCAATTGATCGTGTTAATTTAACCGGCAAACGAGAACCTTCATTTTTGCAAGCCGGGGATATTCTATTTAATGCCCGTGGCAATAAAAATTTTGCTTTTCATCTAAACGAAGCGCCGCCGAAAAATACAGTGTGTGCTCCCTATTTTTTTATTCTAAGGATTAAGCCATCATACTGCGAAGCGGTATTATCGACGTTTTTAAACTGGCAACTTAATCAGCTACCTGCGCAGGATTATTTTGCTAAGGAGTCTGCAGGTTCTGTTACCAAAAATATTAAGCGGGCTTCGCTGGAAAATACATTAATCCACCTGCCTTCGCCTGAACAACAAAAACAGATCGCTGATATTCAAAGTTCACTGCAACGGGAGAAAGAGACTTATCAACAGCTCATTGAAAATTCTCAACAATTAATGGATAAAATTGCGCAGGATTTACATAACGGAAAATTCCCAAGTATTTCTAATGCAATCACATAAAGGCTGGCTTAAAAGCGAACCAAGAGGTTTGAAAAATTTAAATGGATTGTCGTATGACTGAATCAGCAAAATTTAATATAGCTCGGCAACGCATCTATCCCCTGCTTGATAAGTGTTTTGATGACTTATCAGAATGCGTTAGTGAGGAAGATTGTTGCGGTTTGTTACTGACAGTATTGTGTGTGAGTTTCCTATCGACAGAAAAAACATCTTACATTCGCCAGTTATATCGGCGGCGGAAGCAAAAAGGAAATGGCAAGCGAATTGAACGATGTTTAACTCAACTAACTGCCACTAACCCAAGTTTGTTTATTGATCTTGAAATCAATGTGTTTGAAGTATTTCAGTTTAATTCGGAGAAACTGGGAAATATCAGTCAGCGAGACCAGTTGCTAAAGAAGCTCATTGAAAACTTTTCGAGGATCGAAACAGAAGTTAATAAAAATAGAAGCCGTTATGTTGATATTTTTAGTCATGCGGCAAATTATGTTATTGGAAAAACGATTGAAAAAAATCCAAAACATATTGGACAGTTTGTTACTCCACGGGAGATCTCATCGCTGTTAGCTCAACTACTGGCAGCGAGGCCGGGTGAGAGTATTTGCGATCCTACATGTGGATATGGTTTGACATTAACTCACTTCATATCAGCAGACAACTCTCAATTGGGAGACCGCGCTTTCGACCTATATGGGCAAGAAATCAATAAGAAGACCTGGGCTATCGCAAAACTAAATTTACTTTTGCACGGCTCGAGTGAACATCAAATAAAATTGGGAGACACTATTAGAAATCCTCGTTTGTTAGATGAAGAAAGTCACTTACAGTGTTTTGATATTGTCGTTGCAGATCCTCCCTCCAACCTGGAAAACTGGGGAGCTGAGATGGCAGAAAATGACAAATACAATCGTTTTAGCCGGGGGCTCCCACCGAAACTTAGAGGCGACTTTAGTTTTGTGCTTCATATGTTAAAAACACTAAAAAAAGATACTGGGCGAATGGCTATTATTGTTCCTCACGGGGTGTTGTTTAGAGGCGCAACAGAGGAAAATATTCGTCAAAAACTGGTTGATGAAAACTTGTTGGAAGCGATTATCGGCCTCCCCGAAAAGTTGTTTTATGGGAGTAACGCATCAGTCGCGATTTTAATTTTTCGAAAGAAAAAAAATCATGCCGATGGCTTAACCAAAAATATTTTATTTATCGACTTTAGCCGGAGATTCGAAGTAGCTAATGGACGCAGGAAGCTTGGTAAAAAAAACGTTAACCAAATTATTGATACTTATCACAAACATATCAGATCTGACTTTAGCAAAACAAACACCGAGAAAAAGATAAAGGATTCTGTAAGAATCAATAGAGTCAAAGAAGCCGAAATAGAATACTCTGTGAAAAGTACATTTATGTATGTCGCTTCAGTTGAAGAAGTTCGTCAGAATGGCTACAACCTGAATATTCCTCAATATATCGATACTAGCAGAGAAAAATTAGAGATTGACTTAGATGCAGTGATGAAAGATCGGAAAAAATTGAAGAAACGACTAAGCGAAATCGAGAGCGAAATAGCGAAAGGGTTCACAGAGCTTGGTTATGGCTAACTCAAAAACTTTTATTCCCAAGGAACGGTAAAAATGCGAAGAGATTATACAGCCGCTGCGGTCGAGATGACATTCAGTTGGATTTAGTCATAGCATCACTCCCAATAACCAATAGAATCAGCATAATATTCCAAAACCTGAATAGCGTCTGATGAAACGGTACAAACATCGTCTTCGACTTTTATCAGGTGTCGTAAACTTAACATTTCAATTGCCCCATCCAGATTAATTGCTTTGTCTTTATGCGGAAAAACAATGTGGCCACCTTTCGTTTCAATAATTTCCATTAACTCGCGAGCTTCTTGTTTGGCCTGTTTTTTCGTCACCGAGGTCACTCTATGCCGCAGGAAAATTCTGGCCATTAATACAACAGGTACAATCGGCACAGTTTTTTCAATTTCTTCCATTAAATAATCAGCCAAATGCGACACCTCAGTAAATCGATCTTCTGTCGTTAACCGGGAGAAGTTAATCGATTTATTTTCACAGTAATTTTTAGTTGAAATCGGATCGGCAAAACTCACACTAGCATAACCAAAACGCTTCCATTGATGGCGATAAGCTAACCTCATATTATGTAACCAGAACTTAAATGTTGTTTTAATCGCGTACCAGTTACTGCGTTTTTCGGCATTGGGATCTAGCGCTCGTAGTAAGGTTCTGTCTTCTAAAACTCGGTCGTAGTTAATACCAACAGGAACAAACACAATATCGCGGTCTTCAACGTGGTTGTAATGACGTAGCATATAATCGAGAAAGCCAAGTTTAGGCGGACGAATTTTTCCATCACGACTTAATCCGCCCTCTGGAAAAACCGCTTGGCAAACGCCTTCATGGGTAGCCATCGCAATGTATCGCTCTAGCACTTTGCGATATAAAGGGTTTCGTGAATTTCGTCTTACAAAATAAGCACCCATTGATTTAATTAATCCTTGGAGCGGCCAAACTTTGGCCCATTCTCCCACTGCATATGACAAGGTCATTCTTTCGGCCACCAAAAAGGAAACCAGAATGTAATCCATATTGCTGCGATGGTTCATCACAAATACTACCGTTGCATCTTCTTCCACATTGGCGAGATGGGTTTTAGCTTCAATTCTCACACGAACACGGTACAACAACTTTGCAAGTTTTTTTGATAACCAAAACCCTATTCGGTAATACACATAAGCGTTGAAAGACGGGACAATTTCTCGGGCATATTTTTGTACTTTCTCCATTAATACTTCTCGCGGCACTTCGTCTTCAACCGCCTGAGCTTGTACAAATTCTAAAACCTGGGTGTCATGGATTAAACGGTCTAGCAATACCTGTCTTTTGGTTAATTGGAAAGGTCGGATTTTGATGTTGAGCCGTTCATTTAGCTCGTGAATGGCGAGGTTTATTTTTTTGCGAAAAAACCAGCGAATACCGGGAAAAAAGAACTTGTTAATAACAACTAGCGCAAAAACCACCGAAAGCAATAAAAAAAGCCATAAAGGAATTGTAATTGGTGCATCCATGATTTTTCCCTTTTATTGGTAATATTCTCTCTAACTCCAGATAGAACAGTATTACGCGAGTGTTAGAGAGAGGGGAATTTTAAAACCAGCTATCAACTTCATCATCCAGTTTATTTTTACAGGTTTTTAGCTGACGATTATAGTTCGACGCTCTTTTTTTCACTTTTGCCGCCACTTTTTTCAGCCAGGGTTTCTTATTATAGGTTTTCCTGGCATAGCCGCCTCGTCCTTCATGATAGGCTAAATATTGACCATAGGCATCCCATTTTGATAATTTCAATCGCTTTTGACTACCGTCGGTATACCAGCCGATAAAATCAATAGCATCTTCAAAATCATCTCGATCAGCACCAGAGTTACCGGTTTGGCTGGTATATTCTCCCCACGCCGGGTCTTGCGCTTGCGCATATCCATAAGCAGATGATTTTCTGGGTAACGGGATAAAGCCTAAAAACCAGTCGCGATCCGGCTGTGCATCATCAACAAAACGAGACTCTTGATGCATAATTGCCATCATTACATAAATCGGCGTACCCCATTTATGCTGGGCGTCTCTGGCAGCTTCGTACCAATCGGGTTCACCGAAAAATATGTCGCAAATATTGTTGGGGTTACTCGGCCGATAAGTGGCACAAGCCGTCAGTGTTATGACCAGGCCAGTAATGACAATCCCCTTTAACATGCTATCAATTGTTCCCAACATTAATTAATCAAATACCCTGACAATTTGAAAACTCTAATTTTCATTCATCATATCAAAGGATTAGCGTAAATTTAAATCTTTGGTTTATAATCTCAAAAAAGTTAACAAAATTGTCATCTGCACTGCGAATTCGCATTTTCGAGCAAGTATTTTCAAGACAAGTCGCTCTGGAGAATCATTATTAATAATCAGGCAATAGGTATATTTGATTCGGGTGTGGGCGGTTTAAGCGTATTAAAAGCTATCCGCGAGTTGTTGCCTAACGAAAATCTAATCTATATCGCTGATAGTAAACACACACCTTATGGTAGTCGCTCTAATCAATTTGTTGAGGAAAGAGTCCACACCATCGCTCAGTTTTTAGTTGAGCGCCCCGTTAAAGCACTCGTTGTAGCCTGCAATACAGCCACTGCTGCCGGCGTTCATTCTTTAAGAGAAAAATACGATATTCCGATTATTGGACTTGAACCGGCCTTAAAACCAGCGGTCGAATTTTCCAGTAGTGAAAAAGTCGGCGTATTGGCAACGCAGTCTACTCTCGATAGTCAGAAATATCAGGCGTTGCGATCTCGTTTTATCGAACATGCCGATATTATTGAAAAAGCTTCACCGTTATTTGTTGAGCTGGTTGAAAGTGCGCCAGAAATAGGTACTGAACAGGTGGCGATGATCGAAGCTGAATTACAACCTTTTAAAAAGGCGAAGGTTGAAGCCTTAGTTTTGGGTTGTACTCATTTTCCATTTCTGACGACTGTGATTAGTCAGATTATGGGGCCAGAGGTAACTTTGTTTGAAAGTGCGATGCCTGTTGCGAGAGAAGTAAAAAGGCGCATTGAAAATAATTTAAATTCTCAGCCAGATAGTGGCTGGATAAATTATCTTTCAAGTGCGCCAGATAAAGCCCAGGAAACTTTTAATTTGTTATTAAAACAAAAGGTCGACATCGATCTTTTTTAGCGATTTTCATTGATACCGACTCAAGCTTCCTCAAGGAACTTTTAATCAACTAACCAATCTTACGATACTTAATCCGAGTAGGCGTATCCGCATCAGCTCCCAAACGACGCTTGCGATCAGTTTCATAATCAGCGTAGTTACCTTCAAACCAAACTGTTTTACTATCACCTTCATAGGCCAAAATGTGGGTTGCTACACGATCCAGGAACCAGCGGTCATGGGAAATAACCACTGCGCAACCAGGAAATGCTAGCAACGCATCCTCTAACGCCCGCAAAGTTTCAACATCTAAATCATTGGTGGGCTCATCCAATAACAACAGGTTACCGCCGCTTTTTAACAACTTGGCCAGATGAACACGATTTCTTTCTCCACCAGATAAGTCCTTGATAAATTTTTGCTGGTCGCCGCCTTTGAAGTTAAAACGTCCCACGTATTGGCGTGATGGAACTTGGTAATTGCCAACGGTGATCACGTCTGAACCATCGGAGATTTCCTGCCAAACTGTGTTATCGCCATTTAAGCTATCTCTTGATTGATCAACATAGGCAACCTCGACAGTTTCACCAACACGCAGCTCACCAGCATCAGGCTTTTCCAGATCCACTAACATCTTAAACAGGGTCGATTTACCTGCGCCATTGGGTCCGATAATTCCGACAATGCCACCTTGAGGAAGACGGAAATTCAAGTCGTCTACCAGGCACTTTTCGCCAAAGCCTTTTTGGATATGGTCAGCCTCAACCACCAGGTTACCTAATCTTGGTCCCGGCGGAATATAGAGTTCGCGGGTTTCATTGCGCTTTTGATAATCTTGTGATGATATTTCTTCAAACCGGGCTAAACGGGCCTTACTCTTGGCTTGCCGTCCTTTCGGGTTGGAACGAACCCACTCGAGTTCTTCTTTCATAGATTTGATGCGAGCAGTCTCTCGCTTCTCTTCAATTTCGAGGCGTTTCTCTTTTTGCTCTAACCATGAAGAATAATTACCTTCCCAGGGGATCCCTTCACCGCGGTCAAGTTCTAAAATCCAACCGGCGACATTATCCAGAAAATAACGATCATGGGTAATGGCAACAACGGTACCTTTAAAGTCCTGTAAAAAGCGTTCCAACCAGGCAACCGATTCTGCATCCAGATGGTTAGTTGGCTCGTCTAACAACAACATGTCAGGTTTGGACAGGAGCAATTTACACAAAGCGACACGGCGTTTTTCTCCACCCGATAGATGTTTTACCTCAGCCTCCCATGGTGGCAAACGCAAGGCTTCAGCAGCCTTATCTAACATTCTATCAACTTCCCAACCGCCAACTGCATCAATTTTATCCTGCAGCTCTGCTTGCTCTTTCAACAACGCATCAAAATCAGCATCGGGATCAGCAAAAGCGTTACTCACTTCCTCAAACCGGTTCAATACCTGCTTGATTTCTGCGATACCTTCTTCAACATTGCCTCGAACATCTTTGCTCTCATCCAACTCTGGTTCCTGGGGCAAGTAACCAATGTTGATCCCTTTCAAAGGAATGGCTTCACCTTCAATGTCTTTATCGATACCGGCCATTATTCGTAACAGGGTTGATTTACCCGCCCCGTTTAAACCGAGAACTCCAATTTTCGCCCCAGGGAAAAAACTAAGGGAAATGTTTTTCAGAATTGTTTTTTGCGGTGGGACAATTTTACTGACCCGATTCATTGAATAAATGTATTGTGCCATGCGGATTGTTACCTTTTAAAAATCATCGGCCCTGACCTTGTAGCCTGTCATCAATTGTCAGACAATATAAAAAACAGAATAACCATCAGGGAACTCAAAATGCGTCTTTCGTTATTGCTAATCATTTTATCTATCAGCTTGCCGTCATCACCGACATTATTGGCGACTAACCTCGCATCTGATTCTGGTGAATCTTCACCGATAAATGATAATGACTCGATCATACATCAAATTTACGAACTTGTTGATCAAAGAAACCTGAATTCTGCAGTTTTTGATCAGGCTTTACAGCATTCTGATTCGGAGATAGTCAGGGCCTCATTGATGGGCTTAGGAAGAATTGGCGGCGAAGGCGCTGCGGATAAAGCTCTACCATTTATCGAACATAAAGACGAGCAACTTCGAAGGCTAGCCGCGTTTGCAATCGGACAAAGCGCACATAAGCCAGCAGCCGAACACCTTTGGCCCAGATTAGAAAAAGAGAAATCAACTCTGGTAAAAAAAGAACTATACCTTAGTCTGGGGAAGTTAGGCGAAGAGAATTTACTCAACAAGATGATGCAACGATTGGATCGGGAGACTTCCAGAGAATCGGCAGCTTACCTGTTTCAATGTTTGACAATTGGAGCCACCTTCCACCGAGAACAACTCAAAAATTATTCTGAGATCGACTTCAGCAAGGTATTGAATCATTTCTCGGAAGGAGATGATTTTTCTGCGCTGGCTGGACTATTTATGACCAGAGTGCCGGAAATTGAATCCTTTATTACAGCTGAAGATTTACACCCCTTAACCCTTAAAAAGATGTCGCCTTACGCCACCGCTATTCTTGCCAAGCTGATTGCTAAGACCACATTAAAGCAACATACACTTAACCGAGAGCTTCTCGCCTGGGCAATTGAACAATCTGAGTCAAGCGATCTGGGTGTTCAGTTAGAAAGCACTCGCATATTAGGAAACCTGGTGCAGTTTCCACAAGCCTTAATTCAGTTAGGTAAACTACACATATCGCCTAATCCTGTTGTTGCGCAAACCGCATTAAAAGTCCTCGCGGATTCTGAGTTAAATACTAAAGAAGTGTTGCAGTTATTTAAAAAGCAACTTAAAAGTAAAACGCCGTCGATGGTGGTAGAAGCCATATCAGGAATGGTTAAGCGGCAGAAGAAAGAAGAAATGAGTTGGATCGTTAACTTGTTCGGCCATCCTTCTCCGTATGTTAAAATCCGATTGTTAGATATGTTAAAAAACAAACCTGATTCAAATTTTGATAATCTGATCAAACATTTTACCAAAGACCCGGAACAGGAAGTCAGTCGTTACGCCAAGCGCCTGCTTAAGGCTGACGATGCGAGTGATGAATCAATAGCTCAATCACCATCATACACTTTAGCAATCAAAGCAGCTCGAAAAAAAGTCACCCTGAAAACCACCATTGGTGACATTAAAATACAATTGCTTGCAGACGCACCTTATACCAGTTGGCATTTTATAAACAATGCGAAACTGGGCAACTTTGACAACAGTTACTTTAGTCGAGTGATCGGAAATTTTGTCGCTCAAGGAGGCGATTCAATTGGTGACAGAAGCGGCTCTAGCGACGAAACAATCAGAGAAGAAATTAATTTTCTCGCGCACGAACCAATGACTGTAGGAATGGCAACCGCAGGTAAGGATACCGGCACTTCACAATTTTTTATTAACACAGCACGGAACTTACACCTTGATCGAAGCTATACCATTTTCGGTAAGGTTATCGACGGACAAGATGTGGCGATGAAAATGACTCATGGCGTTAAAGTTTTGAAAGTTTTGGTTGAATAGAGAATATCAGCTTTAAAAAGCCTACTCTTCTAGCGTGGCATAAAACAAACAATCATTGGTAGCGATTTCAAGCGTGGTGGTAATCATAAACATATGCATATTTTGCTTGGCAAATAAGCAACCGTTTTTTAACTCGAGAAGTTGCTCTATTTGATCAACACCCTGTTCATCAATCGCTTTTAATGGCAAAGCCTGTTCGGGTGAACACCACCCGATAAATTCTCCTGCGGGTGTAATTTGCCGGTTTAATTGCTCGATATCAGCACGTAGTGTAATGTCTGTGGTTGGTAAACTATGATGGGAAAAACCAACGGACGCATCACCAACCAGCTCAACTCGAATAGGATGGCGGTGAACCTGCACCCGGTCGGCATGTTGGTCAAAAATATTTTCACGAGTAAAATATTCATGTAAACCATCGGTTGCAACCTGGTGTGAATAAATATCGTTAGAGCCACCACATTCAATGGTAGCAATCGGCGCGTTGAATGACTCTTCCATAATTGCACCGATACTCAAGCCAGTCAGAATTAATTTATTCGTGAACAAAGAAACAAGATCTAGCACCTGCTCACTATCGTTAACTGCGACGCCAAAGGCTGGGCTGACTCCTGAAGTATTATGCATATCAATAATCGCTTCAGGAGAAACCTCCGACACAACTCGTTTAATTTGTCGTGCCCGATTAGCCACTTCTGAGGTATCAGACTCTGCCGCAGAAAAAACGCGGTTCAAATCCTGACTGCGCGCCAAATAACGATTGGTAAAAATGGGTTTTGTACGTGCTGCCTCAGGATTACAAATAACAATGCGTATATTGGTTAACGGCACACTTTTGCTGCGTAGCCACAAGTGGCTGGCAATAAATCCAGAAGGTTCATTGCCGTGGATTAAAGTTGTTATCACCCGGGTGCGACTTGTATCTTTTCCCTTTAGATCGAAAATAGTCAGTCCATTCAGTTGACGTAAAAAACCTAATGCCGTTGGTTCAATCTGACTTCGAAAATCATCATCAAAATACTTGACTTCCGGATTTAGCAGATTCATTTTCGCTCCCATTACAACTTCCTTTAAAATTTTTTTTGTATTTATTTCCAACAACAATCCCATTCACTAACCGGGCGACCTTCCATTTGATTTTCGAAGTACATATCGAGTAACTTAGCGCAAGCTTTTTCATTAGACATCGACTTTCTCAAACAACGTAAGGTTTGTTTGGTCCAGCGCGCCCCGGTAACTCCAGTCGCTAAACGACGCTGAATAATGGTCAAATATTTATCCTTTTCATCCCTGTCAACATCGAGTTTACTTAAACCGTCACTAGCGACTTGCAACATATCGTCGATAATATTTTTAATCGGTACTTCTACTGGTTTATTTTGGTAATTCTGTGGCCACAATATCGTGGCATCTAGCCCAAGTTTAGCGGCACGATAAAAATTATACTCTGCAAATTGAAAAGGAATTCGCGACATATATTCATCAATTTTTTCTTCCAGGCCGACAGCCATACCAATTGAAAAAGCCGCATTGGCAGCCATATCAAGTGCAGTCGGGCCGGCAGGTAGCGCTCTAAACTCAACGCGGAGATGGCCGTTTCCGTGATGGGAATATACGGCTCTGTTCCACGGCCAGGTCGATCCCATATGTAAGTTTAACTCCGGTAACTCCGGTAGTTTGGTTTTGCTTTTTTCCGAAAATAATTCAGGAAATATCGGTTGATACAGGTTAACAGTTTCTGAAAATAACTCCCAAGCACTTTTTCGAACCCAACCATGCCCAAATGTGACTCTGGAAGGTTGCCGCCACCCTGAAGCGTCGGGCATGCGACTGTCCGCTGATTGCTTAAATAGCACAACACGCGTTTCATCCCACAAACATTTGCCCAACAATACACCGGAGTTCGCGGAAACCCCTAAAGCCATTGGCAAGGTCAGCTGTGCCGTATTGAAAGTATTAGAAAAACGCTCGGGTTCAACCATCAGGTGAACTTGAAATGACGTGTTTGCCCCTTCGACACAAAGTTCGGTTGTCAGAAAATCAACGGCTTCCTCACCTTCATCAATTTTAATATGAAATGGTGCGCCACGTTGTTTTAACAATTCGCGAGCAAGTATTTTGTAGCGACCTAAGTCGGTCATATATTCGTTAGTGAGGTGCTTTTCCTGAAGCGTTGGTAGAATGCCGACTGCGAGTGGTCGTGTTTTTATTTTTTCTGCGACAGACCAGAGGTAATCAAATTTCTCACACATTTCGGTGGCGATCTGAGTGAAAGGTTTTCCTTTGGCTTTAACGGGAGATAAGTTGATTTCGAGATTAAACTTGTTCAGCTCTGATTGAAATTGCTCATCCTTTAGCATTTTTAGCAGCTGAAGATTTACCGGACTAACATCGCCCTGTTCGTCCATCAGATAGACTTCGAGCTCGGCTCCTATGCAGGTTTTTTCTTTGCCGAATTTCGGCCTGGTAATAACCTCCTTCAGTATGTCAACCTGGTCGTGAATTCGACGATTGAATTGTTCAAAATCATCGGCGGAATATTCTCTTTCATCTAGCTCTCTACCCATAAGTTTCCCTCGGACTGATCACTTTTCTATAAGATCTCGACTGTTAAGATCCGTGTTTTTAAACTGTTGTTTCTTTATAGATTCCAGATTCTTTTAATTTGGTACTTTTATCAGGTTACTACTTTTGACTAGCAGCAACATTTGTGAATATTTCTGTGTTTTCGTCATCCCTTTACTATTTGTACAAACTCCGGGCTGTTTAATCAAGAATATATTAGAGCAATAGTGCAAAAACTAATCTGAATCAAGAGAATCCCATCTAATTTGCTTTTCAAAGCCGGATTTGGCTAATACGGTGACTTATAGCTCGTCAAAGTAGCCCTGCGCAATAAAACCAAGCAAGTAAATTGAGCTGTGGTAAGGTGGAAAACAGCCGAATCATCGCCAAGCGCGTCTATAAACGCCAGACTCTTGCTAACCGGCTGTTTGCTACATTTGTCGACCAATTAAAGGAGTTACCAGCTTTTCTAAACCGTTCACCTTAATTTCAAGGGTTAATTGCAATAGCTCGCCGAGCTGCCCTTTTGGAAAACCCTGATTAGAAAACCATACCAGGTAAGGTTCAGGCAACTCAATCAATGCTCTCCCCTGGTATTTACCAAACGGCATTTTCATATTGGCGATTTTGACAAGATTTTCCGGCTCAAACATCAGCGTTTCTTTTTACCCGTTTTTTTTCCTGCTTTTTTCCTGGCAGCTTGTTTTTCTTCTTTTAAACGAATCTTTTCCGCCACCTCAATCAGCTCTTTTTCGACCATTTGCGGCGTTTCCAGCGTAATTTGACCCAATATGGCATTACGAAACTCATTGATAATAATTTTACTCACCTTATCCAGATCAATTCGCCCCCCGGCTTTAAGACAACCTCGCCGTTGACCAATCATTTCAATAATATCAATGGTTTGTTGATTTAACTCATCCAATTGGTAGTGTTCTTTTAGTTTGCTGGGATAATTGGCGATGAGATATTCAACCAGGTAAAAAGCAATTTCGTCATAATCCAGAACGGTGTCTTTAATTGCCGCACAAATTGCCAGGCGATAACTGCTATGCTGGTTTTCGATTTTAGGCCAGAGAATGCCAGGCGTATCAAACAGAGTTAATCCGCTCGGTAGATCAATTCGTTGCTGACGTTGAGTTACCGCAGGCTCGTTTCCCACCTTAGCGATTTTTCTGCCGGAAAGACCGTTGATAATGGTAGATTTCCCCACATTTGGAATTCCCATTATCATCGCTTTGATCGGTTGCTCGCGGGCAACTCGCTCCGGCACCAGCTTACGCGCCAATTCTGTGATTTTTGACAGTTCAGCGGTTTGTTGACCATTGAGTGGCAATGCTTTGGTATTTTGCTGTAATTCCAGGTATTCGCACCACCGGCGGGTCATTTCGGGATCAGCCAGATCGTTCTTGTTAATAATCTTAATAACAGGTTTTATCATTCCCTTAAAATCTGATAACTCAGCAATAACCGGATTGGCACTGCTGTAGGGAATACGCGCGTCCAATACTTCAATAATTAAATCGACTTTGGGTAAGGCCTGTTTGATTTCTTTCTGGGCCTTGTGCATGTGCCCGGGATACCATTGGATGGTCATTATCAGTTCGTATTTTTAGATCCAAAAGGTCATTTTATACAAATCGGATATTCGAGGGAAACTTAATCAGAAAATGCAGCGGTTATTTTTATTAACAATGCCATCTTCTATCAGTCAGGTGAGCACCTCTGAATCTTGGGTTTCAACTCGCCCGTTTTAACCAAATAATCCCCTAACTCAATTAATGAGACATTTATTTAAACGCCGTGTGCAAAAGGCGAGTAAAACGGCAATTAAGAAATCTCAAAAACAGCAATCCAAGCAGTCGCGCTCACATTGTGCTACATTTACCCTATCGACAATCGCTTATAACAGCACCCAAAAGAGAAACAACAATGATTGACGAGCGCCGCCAATTTAATCGAGTCGCTTTTAACACAGTCGCAACTTTGACCATCGACAAGCTTGAAACAGAGTGCCAGATTGTCGACTTGTCACTTCACGGCGTGTTACTTAAGTTGATGGGGATATTTGATACAGAAATCGGTTCAACCTACCAGATAGAAATACCACTCGGCGAAGACAACGAATTGATTGCGATGGAACTTGAGTTAATGCATCAAAACGAAAATGGTCTGGGATTAATGTGCACAAATATCGACCTGGACAGTATTACACACCTGCGGCGACTGGTTGAACTTAATCTTGGAGACAGTGAACTACTTGAGCGAGATTTTAGCTCATTAATCAAAGATAACGAGTAACCCTTGCAACCTTTCTGTTAAACCCCATCTATTCTCACGGTAGATATTTTTTACTCTCTGAAATCCAGTGATCAATACAATGATCAAGATTCCGCTACAAATTATTCAGAATATTTCGCCTTTATTAATTAGTTGCATTAACGGTTGCTGACTCAAACATCAACCAATATTATATAGCTGCGAATTCTGGGTTCAGACGAGTTAGTAACCTGGCCCCAAAAATTGATGAATGAAAATCGATGAATAAAATTCAAGGAATTATCATGACAAAGTATTTAATATCCGTATTCGGGTTAATCTTGTTTCTGAGTAGTTGCAGTGATGAGCAAGGTAGCCAACAATCGGACAAAACTTCACAACCCAAGCCCGCCGCCCACATCAAACTTGATCAGTTTTCCGGTAAAGCCTGGTTAAGAGAAAAGCTGCCGAACAATGCCCTCGCCTATATCAGAATGCCGAGCCCATGGTTTCTATTTTCTGGGCAAGATAACGGTTTTAACTACGCTCATGGCAATAAAGCACATGTAGACGCAATAAAAAATATTCAGGCAGGCTTACAAGAGGGGTTAATTAAGCAACTGACCGGTAGTTCTGCAATTAATCAATTTTTCATGACATCAATCAACGGCCCTATTGAACTTTCCCTGGTTCAACCCGAAGCGGGACAAATGATGCCGTTAATTATGTTGGCAACAAGTTTGAAATTTAATTCTATTGATGAATTCAAACAGCCCTTCGAAGCGGCCATTAATAATGAACCGATGGCTCAGTTGAGCAAGGCGACCGATGCAAAAGGAGAGGGCCTGGTTCGTATTCAAAATGCCGAGTCTTTTTACCAATATGATGCAACAACTCGACAATTCGTTTTGTTTGCCGGAATGGGCGCAACGATTGACAGTATGAAACGTGTTTATGCCGCAATGCAAAGTCAACAGGAACATCCGATGTATTCCGCTGAAAGCCAAATCGATGAAAGTGGCCTTGGCTTATTTACCTGGCTTAATCCCAAAGCAATACTACCTGCAGTAAAACCCTTCGTAGGTCCCGATAAGCTAGCAGGTTTTGAAGCAATGGGCTTGTCCCAAATGAATGCTGTGGCATTTGGTTACGGTGTGAGCGATAAGAAAACTCGCATGAAAGTACTCATTGATATGCCGTCTGTGGGCGTTCGTAAAATGTTACCCAACATCGACAACAAATTCGATGTGAACGCAACCGGTGAAATTAATACGGTCGGTATTTTTTCAATGCCGACCGATAAACATTTGCAGAATATGGAAAACGGCGTAAAAGGGATGATGGGAGCACTCCCACCGGAATATGCAGAGTTTAAACAACTGGTCTCCCAAAATGTTGGTCTTGGTTTAGACGAGATTCTGGCGACCTTTGGGCCTGAAATCATTTACTTTTCTGACGACATCGGTGACTTTGTTGCGATCCGACTGAATAACCAAAAAGACTACCAGAAACTGCTTGATAGTTTATCCAGTAAACAGCTAATTAGTGTTTCGGAACATAACAAAAATAATCTTAAAATTTATCATGCAACAACGCCAATGATGAATTTTGACGATTTAATGCAATCGACTCACCAAGCTGGCCAAGAAGTCCCTCTCGCATTACAAGCACTTAAAAATATGAAAAGCCATTACTTTTGGACAGAGGAAAATGGCTTCCTGATCTTTTCTGGTGTACCACAACCATTAATTGAGCGGGCGCTTCGTAAGGACAAGATCTCTTTAAATCATTGGCTAGCACAAAATCAGCATCACGATCTTTCCCATTCGCTGTTAGCCTACAGCGGTACCGCTGAAGATTTATCAAGAAAATCTTACCATATTTATTTACAACTTCTTCAGATGATTGCTGACATCAGCAAAGTTGAATTCGATTTGTTTGCGTTGCCTCTGGCAAGTGAGTTAGCTTTTGCCGAACAGGGAACAATCGGTTTTAGCTTAAACCTGTCACAACCTTTTATTTCCCTGGAAATGACATTTGAGCAGAGCTTCTTCGATATGTTTTACGGCGGAGGCTATGCGTCTGTTGCCGTTGTTGGCGTGCTTGCTGCTGTCGCATTACCCGCTTATCAGGACTACACCATAAGAGCCAAAGTTAACGAAACGTTACAACCTGTCGAGTCATTGAAATCTCGAATTTCCAGTCAAATTATTAGTGGAAAAGCAATTTCAACGATTGATGGTAATGCTGAAGGAATTGGTCCGTTGGGCGCTTATACCAACAACATGATTCAATCAGTGAGTGTTAAAGATGCAATAATTACTGTCACCTTTATGTTCAATATGGAGCATCCTTCACTCTCAGATAAAACACTTATACTGGTCCCTGAAGAGCGCGGCGGCCATGTGATCTGGAACTGTACCGGCGGCACCCTTGAGCCGAAGCATAAGCCTTCATATTGTCGATGATAATTAAGCGAAGCGAAATCGAATTATTTTGTTTTCGCTTTTGTTTTTGCTAAATCTTAAAAACTCCGAAATGAAAATGCATTTCGGAGTTTTTTTCCTTATTTAATCGAGAGATTACTTATCCCAAGCAGGCTCTTCGGTTACGTGAATCAGGCTATAGCTCGGATAGAGCTGTCAAAGCGTCACTCAAGTGTGCAACACCAACAATCTTTATCCCTTCAATCGGCTTTTTCGGTGCATTAGCCTTAGGTACAATCGCGACTTTAAAGCCATGCTTGCTCGCCTCTTTTATACGTTCTTGCCCATTAGGTACAGGTCGTATTTCTCCCGCCAAGCCAACCTCTCCAAAAGCAATAAGATTCTGTGGCAGAATTTGATTTCGCAAGCTGGAAACGGCTGCTAGTAACAAAGCTAAATCTGCGCTTGTTTCCATCACTCTGACACCGCCGACAACATTCAAAAACACGTCCTGATCATGACAAAAAATTCCGCCGTGACGAGAGAGCACCGCCAATAACATTGCCAAACGATTTTGATCTAGTCCCACGGCTACCCTTCTGGGATTACCGGCATGGGACTCATCAACCAACGCCTGAACTTCCACTAACAAAGGCCTGGAACCTTCCCAGGTAACCGTCACCACGCTGCCTGCCGCAGCCTGTTGATAGCGTGAAAGGAAAATTGCAGAAGGATTTTGAACCTCTTTTAACCCCTCATCAGTCATTGCAAATACACCCAGTTCATTGACTGCGCCAAAACGATTCTTTACCGCCCGCAAAATACGATATCGTCCGTCACGTTCGCCTTCAAAGTAAAGTACAGCGTCAACCATGTGCTCTAAAACTCTCGGGCCGGCCAAAGCGCCGTCTTTTGTCACGTGACCAACCACAAACAAAGCGATGCCTTTCTGTTTGGCAAATCGAACCAGTTGTGCCGTACTTTCCCTCACCTGCGCCACACCACCGGGCGCGGACTGGAGCAGTTCGGTATATATGGTTTGAATCGAATCAATTACCATGACTTGGGGCTGCACATTTTGAGCAGTGGCGATAATCGTTTCGACCTGCGTCTCTGTGAGCAAGCTTAGTTGATTCCCATTTAAACCGAGTCGTTTAGCGCGCATCGATATCTGTTGGGCTGATTCCTCCCCGGTAACATAAACCGCGTTCAATTGTTCACTCAGGTGGCACATGCTCTGAAGCAATATCGTTGATTTACCAATGCCGGGATCACCACCGATTAACACCACCGATCCTTCAACCAGCCCGCCTCCGAGCACACGATCTAACTCAGATAAGCTGGTCGCAATTCGAGCCGTCTCACTTTGCTCAACCTCACCCAATTTCTGAAGTTGCTTATCAGCCCCGGCATAACCGGCAAAACGTGCATTTTGCGGTGTCTTTTTAGCCTCGACTTGTTCTACCAAACAGTTCCATTGACCACATTCCGAACACTGACCGGACCATTTGGGCGAAACAGCCCCACATTCATTGCAGGCATAAATCGTCTTTATTTTCGACATAAAAGCTTTATTTTTTCCCTAGAACTCGTGATTTGTTAATATACCACTATCTATTTTTTCCGCTAGCAATTAGGCTAAATTAACTACGAGCAAAAAACAGCGAAACTCTAGCGACGACAGTCTTGACGAAAAAGTCCTGATGAATAAGTCCTGATGAAAGAATCTCGATGTAAGAGTCTCAATGCATGGTTATTGAATGAAGAGTGAACGATGAATAGCTGGACACCCGAATCGTGGCAAAAATTTAAACTCTCTCAACAAGCCCGTTATCCAGACGAAACGCAGCTGGAAAGTGTTCTATCAGAATTAAAATTACTGCCGCCGCTGGTCAGTGTAGAAGAAGTAGAATCGCTCCAGTCAAAACTTGCTAGCGCCGCTAATGGAGAAACCTTCATTTTACAAGGTGGTGACTGTGCAGAACTTTTTTCCGATTGTAATGCGGATTCAATCGCCAGCAAGCTAAAAATACTTTTACAAATGTCAT
Source organism: Aliikangiella coralliicola (assembly GCF_007004725.1). Classification (GTDB taxonomy): domain Bacteria; phylum Pseudomonadota; class Gammaproteobacteria; order Enterobacterales; family Kangiellaceae; genus Aliikangiella; species Aliikangiella coralliicola. The sequence goes on from NZ_ML660168.1 coordinate 61,972, forward strand.
TAGTGTTGATTCATGGACTCAACAAACCGGTTGTTAAAATTGGACGTCTAGCAGGCCAATATGCCAAACCACGTTCTGCAGAAACAGAAACTTCTAATGGTGTCAGTCTCCCCTGTTATCGTGGTGACTTAATCAACGGCGCTCCGTTTAATTTCAATGAGCGAACTCCTAATCCCAAAAGGCTTCTAAAAGGTTATTCATTTGCTTCTTTAACACTGAACTATATTCGCACACTCATTGAAAATAAATTTGCCGATTTTTCTGATATGAAAAATTGGAACTTAGACTTTATTTCACACTCTCCGCTCGCGAATGAATACCACCAAATATTGGAAAAAATTCAAAAGTCCATCGACCTACTTGGTAACCTCTCACAAGGTCATGCAGAACCGACATTTAAAGATAAACTTTACACCTGCCATGAAGCTCTACACCTTCAATATGAGCAGGCACTCACTCGAGAACATAGTGACGGACGCTGGTTTAATTTATCCACCCATTTACCCTGGATTGGCATGCGTACAGCCCAGCCTGACTCAGCACATCTGGAATATATGCGCGGTATTGCAAACCCGGTAGGTGTAAAAATAAGTGCTAATACCAATAGCGAACAACTACTTAAATTATGCGACAAACTCGATCCAGATAATACGCCTGGCCGACTGGTTTTAATTACTCGTTTCGGCAGTCAGAAAATCGAACAGCACCTTCCTGATTTAATTCGAGCAATTAAAAAACACCAACGCAAACCACTCTGGTGTTGTGACCCAATGCACGGAAATACATCAATCACCCAAAACGGCACAAAAACCAGGCGATTTGATGCTATTATTGATGAACTCACTAAAGCTTTTCGCATTCATCAAGATTTTGGGACTCACCTTGGCGGCGTCCACTTTGAATTAACCGGTGAGCACGTTACAGAGTGCATCGGTGGTGCCAGAGGGTTGACAGAATTTGATCTGCAGAGAGCTTATAAAAGTTTGGTCGACCCAAGATTAAATGCCGATCAATCGTTAGAAATGGCTATGCGAATCGTTAAACTAAATCAACAACTTGCACAAAAAGGACCATTACAAGAACGTAACAATTTGCCAGCTTAGTAATCATTATAATTAAGACTCTTTAAGTTTTAGTTATTTTTTTATTAGCGGTTTCAAATAAATGTAATTCTGATCCAATGTAGCACAGAGTTATCAGCAAGCTTCAATTTGATTGAGCACTGAATAAAGCCGCTGTTATATTATATTGATTCAGCTATAGACTCTTTTTTTAAGGAGGATTGAATGAAGATCAGAAAACATTTTTTATTAGTCGGATTATTTCTCTGTGTAGGCGCATCAAGCATAGCGCACGCAAACGTTGAAAACTATCGACTGATTCCTCCCGACAGCTTAAACCAGCAAGTCAATCAAACAAAACAGCTTTTGCTTTTTCAAAAAATTCAACAAGCAACTTCGCCGCTGGAGCTGGCACAACAAATTGTTCGCTCAAAATCTTTATCTACTGTGAACAAAGAGTATTTGTTATTCGAACTTGCAAAAAATTTGAGAATAACAAATTTGCAAATAAAGCAAGCTAACAAACAGTCAGCACTGAGTTACATCAAAAGTCTGAAGCCACAGTTAAAAACGGTTTTAAGCGACGGTAATCATCAACAAGTTATTATTGCGTTTCCATTTGATAAAGCGGCAGAAGCTAGTCAGGAATATTTAAAACTTAGTCAGTTGGCAGAAAAAGTCACCACACTTATTCAACAAGCCGACTACGCAACACTAAGTTTACAAAATGAATTTTTATCACTCGACAAAAAGCAAACTCAGTTGACCAAAAAAATTATCGGGCAGCTATCACAACAACAAGCAGAATATTTTGTAGACTGGAGTTTAGAAAGGTCGGATATCAACCTTGAGTCGAAATTAATTTTTGCACTTAAGGCGAAAAATAAAAATGTTGTTTTAAATTTACTCCAGGATAAAAAAAGTATTCCGCTCCATCGTTATCTTCAAGCCGTGATTAATTTATGGTCAAAGTCGCAGCAGCTTTCTGCAATAGCGTCAATCAGCAAGAATGAAAATTACGCGTCCCAAATGATGTATCTGGTCAATGACCTGAATATACCTCGCGAACAAAAAATTAACTTCTGGATCTCACAGCTTGATAAATCAACCAGCGGAGCAAGCGCAGCACACTCTCTCGCAAAAATTATGAACAATGACTTAGCAGATAACCTGGCGCAGAAATCGATTGAAACACAATCTCAATCCTTCCAGTCCAGAGCACTACTCGCACTGAATTTGAGTAAACAAGATTATGCAAAAGAAAAAATCAAAATGCTGCTTGAAGACGGTTTGGTGTCGGCCAATCTGGCGAAGGAGGTTTCAAAATGGTTAAATTAATTCTTTCTTCAATGACTGTCCTATTATCGTCTACACTGGCACTATCAACACTTTTATCAACGGCGGTATTATCAACGGTAGTGTTATCAACGACAGCGTCAGCGACACAATTAACCTACACAGAAAACGATACAACCGATCCTAACAATCGCGCACTCGGTTACCCGGTTCCAGTACCTGTCGCTTCACAGACGCCGGTTGATGGCTTCAGACAGTACGACAGCTTGTTTGCTCGTCATCAGGACATGGCACTCAACTTTGATTCGATTACCGGCAATATAATCGGTCAGACTCGCGCAGGAGAAGATATCTGGGCATACACACTCAGTGACGCCGATAATACAACTTTCGAAGGCAATATCGTCGAGGGAAGTATGCTGCAAAATGGCGGAATTCACGCCCGTGAATGGCAATCACCAGAAGTGGTTACCGGTATTATTGAAAGATTTTATGACAATCAAAACGATCAAGGATTTTATCGGTATCTGTTGGACAACAGTCGGATGATTATTATTCCAGTGCTCAATGTTGACGGCTTCAGACAAACGCAGAGATATCCGATGAACGCCGTATTTAGCACCGATCAGGATGATAACCCGGAATTTCCGCGTGACGGCAGAATGCGCCGCAAGAATATGCTGGACGTTGACACCGATCTGAGCACTGAAAACGACTTTTTATTAGGCGTTGATCTCAATCGAAATAATTCACCTTACTGGGCGACAAATCCCGGACGCTCTTCAAATCGTCAGCAATCCATTGTTCACCATGGTTCAGGACCAGGGTCAGAGCCAGAAACTCAGGCACTACAAGCCGCTGCAGCCCTGGCAGCTGGAACACTTCGGTTTTACATCGACACCCACTCCTTCACCCAGATCTATTTCGCCCCGATGACCGGCAATACGCGGCGCGATAACATCACAGCCTCAATAGCCGCCCGAATGCAATCGGTTAATGGAAATCGTTATGCTTATGGACCATCAGGAGCGGGCGCAGGCATTGGTTCGACAGACGAATATTTTGCCAATACATTTCAAGTGCCTTCATACACACTGGAAACAGAGCCCGGACAAAGTGGCGGAACACAATACGGCGGCTTTGGCGTTTCACACGATGGTTTCATTTTACCGGAATCAGAAATAGCACGCGTTCGAAATGAGCTGGCGAATGCCTCCATTCTTGGTTACTACATTCAAGCTGGTGTTCCAAGTATCATACAACTGCAAATCACTCGTGTTGATACTGGTGCGACGGTTTATCTTGGCAACTGGCAGGCTGACTCAGCAACCAGCCGCAGCTGGCAAGAAACGGCTAACGCAACCCTGGAAACTGACGTTAACTATCGTGTTCGATTGTCTTTCAATAAAACAATGCGCTGGCGAAACAACGGGCAATCCGCGCAATATCCCGGCCAATCAATTGCGATGCAACCGACCATCAGCCTGGAGGGTTTTGATAGTGGCGGAAACAACTACAGCGTTGCGCTCAACAACGGCGTCGGTCAATGGGTTAATAATGTATCGGTAGCCAATGACGGTTATCTGAATTATGAAGATGATAGTTATGTTTTTGAATTTACTTTACCTGGCGGCTCGGCAGTTATTGGCGCAACATTACAGCAACTAGCAATTACAGTGACCGACCTGGCGGGACAATCAGTTGATGCCAATCCCGCTACCGTAGCCACCTGGCAGAATGGCTCCTGGGTCAATTACGAATCGAGCGACGGCAGCATTGGTGACATTGGTGGTGTCGATCGAAGTATCCGTTTAGTTAACGATGGTAGTCCACTATTTACCGATCCAGCAGCGCCGCCAAGTGGCGGTGGCGGATCCGGTGGCGGCGTCACATCAAGCGGTGGTGGTGGAAGTAATGGCGTTGTCTGGACAATCATGGGATTACTAGCTCTGCTTGCCAGATCGAAAAGAAAAACGATTTAACAGCCTAAGCACTATCTCTTACAACCCTGTCTCTTACAACCCTATCTCTTACTCAGGCCAACTTATAGTGGCCTGAGTTTTTGCTTAGTGCTAAACTCCTCGCAACCACCTGCTCTCAGTTGAATGATTCAGCCTTATGTCACAGCCAGAAAGCACAGAAAAAAATCCCGATGACTCAGTGGTCGCCTCCGATAAAGATCCACTCAATACATCTCAAGAACCGCTCCAACCAAATTCTGATAAAACGAGTAAACCACCGGGAGTGTTAGGTGTTTTTCAAAGTGTGATTGCAGCGATGTTCGGCGTACAGAGCGAAGAAAAACGTCAACAAGATTTTGAAAGCGGCCACGCTGGAAATTACATTTTTGTCGGCGTTGTGATGGTCGTTATTTTCGTGTTTACTCTGATCGCAGTTGTTAATGCCATTCTGGAAAACGCCGGACAATAATCAGGATAATGACAAACAGATGCTAACCATCAAACAGGCAACCTCGCTCCATCTGAATGTACTGGTTGAACTTTTTGAGCAATATCGAGAATTTTATAATGCCCAACCTGACAAATCGCGCAGCCAACAATTTCTCGAACAAAGATTAAACAGTAAAGATTCTATTATCTTATTGGCATTTGACGGCCAGGAAGCAGCAGGTTTTGTACAGGTTTATCCTGTTTTTTCTTCGGTCGCCATGCGCCGAGTCTGGTTGCTCAATGATTTATTCGTCACTCATTCCAAACGCCAAAAAGGCGTTGCCAAAAAGCTCATGCTCGCAATTGAAGCAGAAGCCCAGAAAGCAAAAGTTTTTTCTATAAAACTAGCGACGGCGATAGATAACGAAAATGCAAAACACCTTTATCAATCGCTCGGCTATCGACTAATTGATAACTTCGATCACTACAGTAAACGAATCGTCTGAAGGAAGACTCAAATCAACACTGCGGTAAATTAATTCCGACTTATGCAATAATCAGGTTGCTTGAATCGCCGGCCTTCTTTTTAAAATTAAGAAATACCAGATACTCACCGCAAACATAATCAGAATCATCGGCACCGCAATGGTAATCAATGTCGACCATCCGTGGCTAAATAAAATTAAACCGGCGGACAAAGATGCAAGAGCCTGAATAAAAAAGATAGTAAAATCATTAATCGCTTGTACTTTAAATCGCTCCTGCGGTAAATAAGCTTCTGGTAGTAGCAACGTCCCACTTGTGAATAGAAAATTCCAGCCAACGCCCAGTAAAACCAATGCCCACCAATAGTGCATGACGTGTTTACCGGCAAGCGCTACTATCACCACCAGTGCATACATTACGCACCCAACGATCATGAGCTTTGCAATTCCGATATAGCGAATGAGTATCGCCGAAAAAAGTGAAGGTAAATACATCGCCACGATATGACTCTGAATGACCCATTTAGTATCGTGTAAACTATGACCTTCGAGTTCATGCATGCTCAACGGCGTGGCTGTCATCACATAACTCATCACTGAATATGCAATCAACCCGGCGCAAACTGCGATAATAAATATTGGTTGTGATACCACTTCTTTCAACGAGCGTTTTTGTTGCCCAGACACTTTCTCTGCGACACCGATCGGACTAAGAAAAGCGATGAAAATAATCGCAATAAAAATCAGGATCGCCAACGCCAAAAATGAACCAGCAAAACCGTGGGGAGAATCAATCCATTCTTTTGCGACAACTGCAACTTCCGGCCCTAGTATCGCTGCGAAAATTCCGCCGACCATTAAAACAGATACAGCTTTAGCGGAGTCATCAAAATTGGTCAAACTTTCTATTGCCGCAAACCTCATTTGCGCAACGAAAGCCATGCTAAAACCAAGGAAAACTGCGCCGACAATTAATAATTCAAACTGACTTTGTATCGCCGCAACCATTGCCAGTAATGCACCAATAATTGCAATTGAAAGACCAATGATAGTACCAATACGACGACCGAATTTTTTCATCAACATAGATGCCGGGATCACTGCAGCAGCCGTTCCCAAGATCATCAGCGTCAATGGTAATGTCGCCAGGTCTGGGCTAGGAGCAATTTTGCTTCCTACTAATCCACCAGTAAAAACAACCATTGAAGATGAACACATGCCGAGTGGTTGCGCCAGAAATAATAGCCAGATATTTTTCGGCAAGCGAATAAAAAAACGGCCCAGAGCCGCTACCAGAATAAGTGCTAAAAGTGTTAATGTTAGAGTCAACGACATAAAAAGTGGTTACTGTATTATTAAGCCCAATAAGCTTGTCTTTGTCTAACCAAGACAGTATCTGACTTTGCAATATAAAGATAATGAAAATTAGTTGCTTAACTTGAATAGACCGGCTTTTAACGCTTAATCTTTCACAAAATCCTGACTGCTGAAATAATCAGCAGTCCAATTAAACAAGATAAGATGAAAACCGATTTTCAATTCAGAAATTCATTGACCTGAATTCAAGGTAATTAATTCCAGGATAATTAATGGGGATCTTGTTCTTCCAGCGTCATCCCACCCAAACCAGATTCCAGGGAATTACCGCTACTCTCAGAAGCATCTAACTTGATCATCAAACGTAAATCATTGGGAGAATCAGCGTGATGCAACGCGTCTTCATAAGTCACTTCGCCAGACTTGAACAAACGGAACAGACTCTGATCGAAGGTTTGCATTCCCTGTTCATTGGACTTGCTCATCAAATCTTTAAGTAAATGTAATTCGCCCTTACGGATATGGTCCGAAATCAATGGTGTGTTAATCAGTATTTCAATTGCCGGACGTCGGCTCTTGCCATCTGGTGTCGGTATCAACTGCTGTGCAACAATCGAGCGTAGATTTAATGATAAATCCATCAACACCTGACTGTGCTTTTCCTTCGGAAAGAAATGTAATATTCGATCAAGTGCCTGGTTTGCATTGTTCGCATGGAGGGTACACATACACAGATGGCCCGTTTCCGCAAAAGCCACAGCATAATTCATCGTTTCAGCAGTTCTAACCTCACCAATCAAAATAACATCGGGCGCCTGACGTAAAGTATTTTTCAATGCCGCGTCAAAAGTTTCGGTGTCAATCCCCACTTCGCGCTGAGTGATAATGCATTTATCATGGTTGTGAACAAATTCGATGGGGTCTTCGATAGAAATGATATGACCTGTGGTTGAACGGTTTCTATAACCAATCATAGATGCCAGGGAAGTTGACTTACCTGTTCCGGTCGCGCCAACAAAAATAACCAATCCACGTTTGGTTAAAGATAGTTTCTTGAGAATGTTGGGCAAACGTAGCTCTTCAATCGTCGGAATTGTTGTCTCAATTCGACGTAATACCATACCGATATGATTTCTTTGCTGAAACGCACTCACACGAAAACGACCTATTCCAGCTGCACTAATCGCAAAGTTGCATTCTCTGATGCGGGCAAAATCACGGCGTTGTTCCTCGTTCATAACACTGAGTACAACTTCACGCGCTTTTTCAGGTGTTAATGCTCGCTGAGTCACAGGCATTACTTTACCGTGGATTTTTATACTGGGCGGCACACCGGCGGTGATAAAAAGATCCGACGCTTTTTTAGTGACCATTAATTTCAGTAGACCTTCAAAATCCATCCTTATTCACTCCGGGTAAATTACTTACTGCAAATAACCATTTTTCAAAACCAGCTGCCAACTCTTACTGCTAATATTCTGGCACTGGATGAACGACAAAATGTCCTAGAATTCTTCTTTGTTCTTCGCTTTATCTTTTGCGTCCTGACGACTGATCAGACCTTTCGCCAATAAATCTTTCAAACATTGGTCAAGCGTCTGCATGCCAACCCCCAGACCAGTTTGAATTGCACTGTACATCTGGGCCACTTTATCTTCACGGATCAGATTTCGTATCGCGGCTGTACCAATCATGATCTCATGGGCAGCGACTCGTCCACCGCCATTTTTCTTCAATAGCGTTTGTGAAATAACGGCCTGTAATGACTCCGATAGCATTGATCGAGTCATGTCTTTTTCCGCCGCGGGGAATACATCGATAATACGGTCAATCGTTTTCGCAGCCGATGAAGTATGCAATGTGCCGAACACCAGGTGACCGGTTTCCGCCGCAGTCAGTGCAAGACGGATGGTTTCCAGGTCACGCATCTCCCCAACTAACACGATATCAGGATCTTCCCGCAGCGCGCTGCGAAGTGCTTCACTAAACCCAAGTGTGTCACGATGAACTTCCCGTTGATTTATCAGGCATTTTTTACTTTCATGCACAAACTCAATTGGGTCTTCGATGGTTAACACATGGCCATAGTGGTTGTCGTTGATGTAGTCAATCATTGCCGCCAGAGTGGTACTTTTACCAGACCCCGTTGGACCGGTAACCAGCACTAATCCGCGAGGATGCATACACATTTCTTTAAAAACCTGGGGAGCCCCCAATTCTTCAAGGGTTAATACTTGTGATGGAATGGTACGAAAAACCGCCGCTGCGCCGCGATTCTGGTTAAATGCATTCACACGAAAACGAGCGATTCCAGGCAAGGCAAATGAAAAATCCGTTTCGTAAAACTCTTCAAAATCTTTTCGTTGTTTATCGTTCATAATGTCATACACCAGACTATGGACCATTTTGTGGTCCATTGGCGGGACATTAATTCGCCGAACGTCACCGTCAACCCTGATCATCGGTGGCAAACCTGCCGACAGATGAAGGTCTGATGCTTTATTTTTTACGCTAAACGCGAGTAATTCGGTTATATCCATGGATAGAATACTCCAACATTTCTTTTTGTTAGATGCTAAAATACTAGCGGATCTTTTAATTGATTGATACTTTTACGTTTTTTAAAATGCGGCGCGGTTTATTACTGCATCAAAACGCTTAGAAAATACTTCTATGAATATAGCAGATCAAATCCGAGAAGTTCGATTAAATATCAACCAATACTGCGCGCAGGCCGGCCGCAGCCCCAGTCGGGTAAAATTGCTGGCCGTCAGTAAAACACATCCGGCTATCGCAATTCAAGATGCCTATGAGAGCGGAATCACAGAATTCGGCGAAAGCTATCTGCAAGAATCCCTGGTTAAAATTGAAGAATGCAAGCACATTCCAATCATCTGGCATTTCATTGGCCCAATTCAAAGCAACAAAACTCGACCAATTGCGGAAAATTTTGACTGGGTTCAAAGCGTTGATCGAGAAAAGATTATCACCCGTCTTGACCAGCAAAGACCACCTCAGCTCGGTCCACTTAAAGTCTGTATTCAAGCCAACTTGTTTAACGAGCCTCAAAAAAAGGGCGTCTCCCAAGAACAACTTACCCAGCTACTTGCAATTGCGGCAGCGCTCCCCAATATTCAATTACGTGGTTTGATGGTAATACCGCCAAAACGAGACACATACCAGGAACAATTAGCTCAGTTTAATCAGGTTAGTGAAATATTTAACGAACTAAGAAAAGAATTTACTAACATGGATACCCTTTCGATGGGAATGAGCGGCGATATGGAAGCAGCTATTGCCAGTGGCAGTAACATGGTACGAGTTGGTACCGGAATTTTCGGGCCCAGAAGAAACAATTAACAATAACCTAATTAATAAGACGATAGTTAATGACAAATTATTCAAAAATTGCCTTCATCGGTTGCGGCAATATGGCTACAGCAATCATTTCTGGTCTAGTCGCCTCAGGTTGGCCAGTTGAGAAAATCATGGCGAGCAATCCAAGTCGCGGCAAACTGGACAACCTGGCTGACCAGTTTTCTCTGCAAACAACCAATGACAATCGAGAAGCCGCTAATTTTGGCGATATTGTCGTACTCGCAGTTAAGCCGCAAAAGTTGCCTGAAGTTTGTTTGCAGTTATCTCAATGTGATTTTAGCAACAAACTGGTCATTTCGGTCGCAGCAGGATTTAGAGCAGCCAAAATTGCTGACGGACTTAAACAAAATCCGGTAATCATTCGTGCGATGCCAAACACACCGGCATTAATTGGGCTAGGAGCCACGGGGTTATATGCAACGTCTCAGGCGACGGAAAATAATCGGCAAATTGCCGAGTCCATATTCCAGGCAGTGGGACAAACCAATTGGGTCAGCAACGAATCACATATTGATATTGTAACCGCGATAGCAGGCAGCTCACCGGCTTATATCTTTCTCATGATGCAATCAATGGTTGAGCAAGCAGTATCATCAGGACTACCCGAACAAGATGCTTTTGATCTGATCACACAAGCCGTATCGGGCGCAGCGCAACTAGCCAAAGCGACGCCGGCAAAAACTCTGAATACACTGAGAAAAGAAGTCACCTCACCAGGCGGGACTACCGCAGCGGCAATCACCGTTTTCAAAAATAACGAATTCGAAGATATCGTCAAAAAAGCGGTGAGTGCTTCCATTCAAAGAGGTAGAGAATTAGGTAATCACAATTAGCACATGTTGCTATTTGTTGGACTAGCATCACGCTGCTTTTGAAAAAACAAAACTAACAAGGTAAGAAGTCATGAACCCTTTTGCTCAACTTATTTCAATGCTCATTGGTCTTTATGTGAGTGCAATATTGCTTCGATTTTTTCTCCAATATTTTCGTGCCGATTATTACAATCCAGTATCTCAATTTATTATTAAAATAACCGACCCTTTGGTTAAACCAATTCGCAGAGTCGTTCCTGGCTTTGGTGGTATCGATTTATCGACTTTGATACTTGCGTGGCTGGTGATTATTGTCAAATATCTTTTTATCCAATTTATCTCCTCTGGAATTGGTAATTTGAATATTGCAGCGCTGTTACTTTATTCCGTTATCAATGTGTTTGAGAGCGCGATCGGACTGTATATCTTTTTGATTATAGTACGAGCGATTGCAAGCTGGTTTATGCAGCCAGGTCAATACAATCCGGTGTTAGCAATCTTCGGCCAATTGACTGAGCCTTTGCTGGCTAAAGTGAGAGAAAAGCTCCCACCAACCGGCGGGTTTGATCTTTCTCCGATGTTAGTTCTCATTGTGCTATTTTTTATCAATAGCTCAATTAGCTATTATCTTTATCCGCTGATTGCGAAACTAACCAGTTAATTCCTCAAGCAATCTTCCACAATTGGCGTTTAAAACTAAAGCTTGCTAATGTTAAAGGAAACCAGCTTGAGTTAGCATCAAACCTGTGGAAGATTTTCGCCAATTACTCAGTCCAGAATTGCAGCTAATTGCATTGCTGAGCCGCCCTGAGTTAACCAACAAACAAGTCTCCGAAGCCCACACACTACTCCAGCAAAATCTAGACTATGACTTATTGAAGACCTTACTCGATCAGCACCGGGTCTGGCCTTGTGTTTATCTGAATGTTCAGTCGCACTTTGAAAACCGATTTCATGGCGAGACTTTTGCTTACCTGCATAAAAAGTACCTGCAAAATGTATCTTTGCATAAAAGGCAATTTCAGATCCTGACAAAGCTGATTTACCAATTTAATTCAGCGGGGATCCCCGTTGCGTCCATTAAAGGCTGTTTATTGGCAAAAAAGTTATATGGTGACATTGCTAAACGTCATTCTAGTGATATCGACTTAGTGACTAGACGTGAATATTTGGAGAAAGCCGACAAAATACTAAACCAACTTGGATTTAGTTGCGATGCTTATAACAAGCTCACGCCCAAACAGTTGATTATCTACTTTGGTCGGCAGAAAGATTTAAGTTATTGGAATAAAGATGGGATTCTTATTGAACTGCATATCCGCCTGTTTGAACACAAATCGCCATTATCAGAGAAAATCATTGGTGACTTACTAATCACTGATACAACAAAAAGCAATTCTGAATATGAGTTTATTTATCTTTGTCAACATGGTGCTCACAACTTTCATTACCGTCTAAAATGGTTGCTCGATATAGCATTATTTATCGAGACCAAGACAAAAGAAGAGAAAAACTTTCATAAGAGGGTTTGGAGTCTATCGGATCAATTTAATGCTAAAAGATATATTGCAATCAGCTGGGTGTTGGCGAGTATACTCTACGAAATAGAAGTTCCGAAGCTTATTTTAGACTTTTGCGCTAGCGACAAAACAACAATTATGCTTATCGAGAAATCCATTTTTAGAATCAAAGGAAATGACGCTACCAGCACATTAAAGTTTTGGCTTTTTACCAGGATGCGTGGTTTGATTTTTCCAGAAAAGCTACACCAAAAGCTTTTCACACTTAACGATATGCTTTTTTCACCTTGTGGAGTCGATTTAATAAAAATGTCCAAAATTCCAGATAGTTTTGCATTCTTTCATTATTTCTTGCGCCCTTTTTTTGTAGTGTGGCGAGTATTAAAGGAAATCAAACAGAGATAGAACATTCTGGAGAATTATACAGCGCTAGACGATACCATCAGCATCCAGTCAGCACGCCAATAACAAAAGCTTTCAGCGAACATGCATCTTAACCTATGGCCAATTTACCCACACAACAACGACCACACAGTCGCCTCTTAACCACTGTTTTTGACGAACAAAATCTGCGATGTTTAACCACTCGTATATCGAATGAAAAGAACTGGGTGAATCATGTTAATAAAAAGTCTTACCAGGGAACGTGGGACGTTTTAGCACTGCGCTGTATTCGCGAACATCGATTTGCCCATCCAATCTTGCAATGCTTTACCCACGACAGCAACCTTCCAGAAGAAAACTGGGAAAATTTACCGCTAATGGAGCACTACCCTGAAGTAAACGAGATTCTCAAAAAAATTCCGTGCACGATCAAGTCAGTTCGCTTTATGCGTTTACGAGCCGGTGCAAAGATCTTACCGCACCGAGATAATGGAGTCAGCCTGGAATATGGAGAGGCACGACTACATGTTCCAATTATTTCTTCATCAGAAGTTAGTTTTTTTGTGTCTGAAAATGAAGTCTTAATGAACCCTGGGGAACTATGGTACATAGATGCCGATCAAGTCCACTCGGTCGTTAACAGCAGCAGCGATGATCGAATACATCTAGTCATTGACTGCATTAGTAATTCCTGGTTAAAAAATAAGGTGCTTAATGATTAAAACAGTTAAAGAAATCAGAAAATCTATTACCGACCATAAGTATTAAAACAATGAGATGGTATAAACAGCTTGTATAGGTAAACTCTATTTGAAATAAAATAAAATCTTTTTCTCAGTTTTCTTTACTTCGGCTAATCAAGTGATACATTTAAATAGATAAAACAAATAATTAATTTTTAACCGTTAAATTTTTAATCGTTCAAGATAAGAGGTCATCATGGAAAAATTCAATTATCAAACACTGAAGTCAATGCAAGGAGAAAAGCTTACTCTGAAAAACTCTGACGATACGCAAGTTGAACTCACGGTCGATGAAATTAGCACAACTCAAGCTCATGATGACAAACGTGAAGCATTTTCAGTTTTGCTCAGTGGAGATAAGGAAACGCCCTTAGCACAAGGAACTTATCAGATAAACCATCAGAGTTTTGGTGAGGTTTCACTTTTTATGAGCCCAAACAGTGAAACAGAATATGAAATAATTATTAACCGCGAGTTACAAGAATAGTTTTTACTCAAGCTGCTCTTACTCAAGTAAGTAAAGCAGGATTTAAAAACCTGCTTTACTTAGAACGTGCAGTCTAATCTATACTTCCAACACTTCTTTTGGGTTCCACTCCATTAACAGATAGATCTCGTCATGGGCTCCCTTTATTTCAAATCCTAATCGTTCGTACAAACGGCGTGCAGGATTATGCCTCTCAACATGAATGGATACCGGTTGTTTAAGCTTTTCGGCTTTTGAGAACAAATCTTTTAATAAGTAGCTGCCCAGTCCTAATTGCCTAAACGACGGCATTAACGCAATATCAACAATGCGAATTTCTTCATCCCAATAATCAACAAAAAAACGCCCTGCTCGCTCACCTGCAGCATAAATGATATAAAAATGCTCTGTATTGTAACCACTACAATAATGATTATGTTGAGCAGCAAATTGACTCTTTAAGAATGAAAGTTTTTCTTCTTGACTAAAATTTGTCATCGCGAGCTCAGGCTCTCGAACAGAAGCATAAAGCGCTTCTAAAAAATCAAGATCACCGTCACCAAACCGCTTCAGTGATATTTTTTCTCGCCACAAACTAACTTCTGCCATAATCTTATGATCCTAATTGTTAGTTTAATCTGGAACTCCGCGAAACAGCCGTCAATTTAGTTTCGCGAAGGAAACAAACCATCGAGCGCTATGCAAAACTGCATAACCAACGAAGGCTGGCGGTTTTCATGAGCCTGACCTCCTCCCGATATAGCCAATGAACTAGATGCCATAGACGAGAGGTTAGCATCTGTTCTGATGTACTGATGAGTATCGATGTCAGCATCCGTTGCAGGAAACATAGTATTATCTGGTGTGTCAGCAGTTCCAATACGGCGAACACCTGCTACACGATGATTATGCGATGGTATTTCAGCTTCATCTAAAACCACCGTACTACTTCCCACACGCTCTCCCAAACGGCGTGGGGTAAGTCCGGGTCCTCGTCCTGGATGCATTGGGGCTCGCCCCTGTAAATTGGGCAAGCCAAGAGTTGAACGCCCATCCCCACCAAAAGTCGTTCCTAAAATAGCGAATAACGCGGTATTCTGGCTTATGGGTAACAGTTGCCCATCGCAGCTAGCCCAACTTCTGGGTGCGAACGTGTAAGGCAAAATTTTGATTTCACCAATAAATGGATCAGCCATTTTATTCTCCTCTAATTTCGAGATGGGTAAGTGCCAATAAGCGAAATAATAAAATTTACGCAAAGCGAAGGCATCATATTGTTATGAGCCTGACTTCCACCAGAGTTTCCAACGGCATTCGGAGAAAAATTAGCGACTCGACCTGTTTCAGCAGCATGATAGAACAACGCATTTTGTTTTCCCAAAACTCGTCCCACCGCTTGTGGGGAGTCAACTGGATTTTTTGATCCTTGCAGAGGATGATTATGAGAAGGTATTTGATTTGAAGTTAATACAACAGATTCATCACCATAGCGCCGTCCAATCGGGTAATTACTTAAACCCGTTCCTTGGCCAAATTTAACTGGTAGCCTTCCCCGTAAATCAGGCAACCCGAAAGTCGTTCGGCCATCACCACCATAGATCGTTCCAAGCAACGAAAACAATGCGTCGTTCTGACTAACCGCAAGGAGTTGCCCGTCGCAAAACGCCCAGCTACGCGGTGCAAAGTTTCCGCCAAACATCCTAATTTCACCAATAAATGGTTCGCTCATCAGATTCTCCTTAATTAATTGCGCGAGGGGAAAATCCCCAACATTGCAATAGAAAAATTCACAGCCAGAGTCGGCTGGCGATTTTCATGAGCTTGTCCTCCTCCTGTCGGCGTACCAGTTTGCGTTGACAACTGAGTTAAATTGGCGGATTCAACATAAACATTTCCGTTTGCTTGAGCAAAATTGGTTGTCTCATCATTGCTGATATTACTCGATGTTGCTGGATCGTTTGAAGCATTAAGTGTGTGTGTATGAGCTGCTATTTGACTAACTTCCAATGTCACTGTTTCAGCTCCATACCGTGCGCCTTGATTAAATCCATCACCTCGATGGACTGGAACTCGGCTGCGCAAATCAGGTAAGGCAAAACTCGTTCGCCCATCACCTCCAAACTGAGTTCCTAACAAAGCATAAAGCGATTGATTTTGTGCAATTGGTAATATAGCGCCATCACAAAATGCCCAATTTCTTGGGGCATAATTAAAGCCGAACAAACGCACTTCACCGATAAAAGGTTCTGCCATGATATTGTTCCTTGTCTGTAGTTTTCTAACATCGCCGATAACGAAACTGCGATCGTTTACTCAACTTGACTGACTATTACCGACCCCTGTGCTCCTCCATTATGACTTAGCTCTATCGTAATAAAGGACTTTTAAATTGATTGTTTTTTAAACTAGTACACGAATGAAGATAAAGTCAAGAAATCAAATTTATTTACCTAATTTACAATTGCGAAATAGCCAAAAGAGATATTTTAAGAGCATTACGATATTCAGAAAAACTAAAATCAAACTTACTAACTACAACATTCCCTTCTATACTTAAACTCAATATTAATCTAGGCAGTTTTACCTATATCAAAATTTTAAATTGGTATTTAATCGTCCAAAAATAGAAGGCAATGCACGTAGCTTTATCGGTTGTCTTAGCATTTAAGGAAATTACCTATGACTAACATTGGAATGAGTACCCAGATAGAAAGAAATAGTGAGGTTGTAGAAGCTCTAATTGACGGTGAAACCGTTATGATGGATATAGAAAGTGGCAATTACTATGGTTTAGATCTCATTGCGACTCGCATCTGGCAACTAATAGAAAAACCCCTTTCAGTTCAGGCAATCTGCTCGCAACTATTGTCAGAGTATGATGTGTCGGAAGAACAGTGTCATCAGGACGTCATTGATTTCATCAATCAAATGGCACAAGTACGAACCGTCACGATAGCTTAACTGACAGTTATTCATAAGCAATGATTTTGGTCCTCGTACAAAAAATTCGTAGTGCATATAATCTGCCATTCAGAGAGAAATTCTGGTTTCTCTTTCTATATCCCTACAGCGGATTAATTAGAGCTATGATTTTGTTAATACCATTTCGCAAAATAGCCATGTATTTAGGCAAATATCACCATAATTATCAATTATCCTGCCTCGCCTCCGACAAACAACTTGGGATAGCCCGGCGAATCGGACACGTTATCAAATTGGTTGCTCGATACACCCCATGGGATTCAAAGTGTTTCGTGCAAGTCATTATGGCAAGAACTTTATTGGGATGGTATCAAATTCCATACGTAATACATTTTGGTGCAAGACTTACCAGGCAAAAGAAAAAACCAATGACAGCTCACACATGGATTAAAGTAGGCCCCTGGATCATAACTGGTCGACAAGGCCATCAATCATATGGCGTTGTAGGCTCTTACTTGGCACACTCAATATCTACGGATGTAAGTGTCTCACAGCAAATTTAATTAACAAGCCGGAAAAATATTTTCCTAAACGAAAAAAAATGAGCACTCTTTCCTTAACCCCTCTGTGGTATGGCTTTAAACAATTCTTCATGTTTTCTCCCCGAAAACAATCTGTGATTTTGGTCTTAATGCTCCTTCAGGGATTAACCGCTAGCATAGGCCTTCTCTTTATTATTCCTCTCCTGCAAATTATTGGCTTTGAAGTTGGAATTACCAATATCAATGGTATTGCAGCAAGCGCAGGTACATTGTTTGAATACCTTAACCTGGAACTTAATTTACCGAATATTCTACTTTGCTATGTATTAATAGTGACAACTATCGCATCATTACGCTACCAACTTACGATACAGACCTCTTCCATTCAGCAAGCTTATATTAACTTTCTTCGAAACAGGTTGTATCGATGTCTGTTGCAAAGTAACTGGCAATTTATCATTCAAAACCGGATGTCAGACTTTGCTCATAGCTTAAGCGGACAAATACAATCCATCGGCCATGCATCTAACTTGATTTTAAACATATTAAGCCAACTAATTCTCGCTACTTTGACACTCAGCCTGGCCTTTCTTTTATCTTGGCAGTTGAGTCTAATGGCAATCGGGTTTGCTCTATTATTATCAATATTACTATTTCCTGTGAACCGAATTATTTATGGCTCAGGGCAAAAGCAATTATTAAACTTCAAAATGATCTTCCAAATTTTAACAGAGCAATTAATCAGTTTAAAAATAATCAAAAGTTTCGCAGGTGAAAACTACCACGCGAATAAAATGCAACAAATCAGTACAGAGCTGGAAAGCCAACAACTTAAATTAGTTCGAATGAACGCCATAACACTTTGGCTTTATATGGTAATCACTGTAATTTCATTTAGCTTGTTTTTCTACATATCACAAACGGTACTGTTGACCCCCTTGGCGACAAGTTTGTTACTACTCGTGATATTTTCTCGATTACTCCCACAATTTTCCATGTTACAAAAAAATTATCAGCAACTGGTTCATAAGGTTCCGGCCTTTAACGATATCCATCAAATGATGGAGAAATGTATCAATCACGCTGAAGTTGACGCATCAGAAATACCCAGCCCAAAACTAAATAATAAGATTCAACTAAAAAACATCTCATTCCAGTACGCCGACAAAAAATCTCCGGTGTTCTCGAATATCAACCTGACTATTCATAAAAACCAAACGGTAGCACTTGTTGGGCCTTCAGGATCAGGCAAGTCAACCCTTGCTGACTTAATCGCCGGTTTATTAACACCGACGCATGGGCAAATTTTTTGCGACGATATTTTACTCGATGAGACTTTCAGATTAGCGTGGCGCAAGCAGATTGCTTATGTCACACAGGAAACCTACTTGTTCCACGATACAGTGCGCAAGAATTTAAGCTGGGTGACTAATAGTAGAGCCACTGATCAACAGCTGTGGGAGGTGCTAAGTCAGGCTTCGGCTGACACTTTCGTGCGAGAGTTGCCCCAAGGACTCGATACTATTATTGGTGATCATGGTATGCGCTTATCCGGCGGAGAACGTCAGCGGCTCGCATTAGCTCGCTCATTACTCACGAACCCCCAATTACTAATACTAGATGAGGCTACCAGCGCACTTGATCGAGATAACGAACAAAAAATACAGCAGGCGTTAAAGCAGCTGCGTGGCAATTTAACACTACTGATAATCGCCCACAGCGAGACTACCATTCAACATGTTGATAAACGAATCGAACTAACAACACGTTTGCCAGAAGATGATTTCAAAAAAGTTATTGAGTAATAAATCTTTCACAACCCGCTGGAAGAATATTAAGCGTCATATACTATTTCGTCAGGTTCCTCACGCCATATTAAGTTGGAGATACTTTTTACCAAGGCAAAATAATATGGTTCGACTTCACAAAAAGACCTTCCTCGGTGCCTGGAATAAGCTTTCAAGAGGTAGTTGGGCATTGATCGCAATTTATAGCTATACGCTGTGGTATTTGTTTTTTTCATGGAAACATATTTACAGTGCTTGGAAAAAGTTTCGTACCACGCTGTATAACAACGAAAAAATACCTTTTTATCAGCAATTTGCTCACTTAATATCCCTGGCAATATTGCACACTATCCCGCCTCACTTTTATTATCAATATCAACTTTATCGCGTACCAGAAAAACATTGGTTGGATTTTATCTACACCCATGAACTCCCTCATTGGCACCATATGATGTCTCCGAGTATCAGCGATAAAAGTCTACATTTGATGTCAGATAAACATGATTTTTCTATAGAGATGAAAAAATCAGGTATTCCTGTGATTGATACCAAACAAGTATTAGCCCAAGGAACAAAACCAGGTCACGAACAGCTTTTTGACCAAAGTTCGAGCTTTATCAAGCCAATAAATGGAAGTCGAAAACAAGGGTGCTACCAATTAAGATACAAAATCGAGCGAAATAGCTACCAACTATGGGGAAAGAATATAAGTGCTTTATCAGATAATAATGAGATACTTGAACAAATTAAACAGGATTTGATCGCACATTCATTACTACTGCAGCCACTACTATATAACCATCCAAACCTAGTTATGTATAGTCAATGTGAGGACTTAATTACAATCAGGCTTATCACCGAACTAACAAATGGCGAGCCTCAAGTTCTCTCAGCGGTTTTGGAAGTTCCTGCCAAAAATGACTTTCATAATGTAGATACTTATAGTATTCAGAAGTCAACGGGGAAACTAAAAACCACCAATCACCTTCAATTTAATGGGCGAGCACATAAAGAAAGAAATTTAGCCAGGCTAGATAACTATCAATTACCTTTATGGCAAGAAGCAAAATGCACTGCTATCAGCGCTCATAAAATATTTAGAGATATCAGGGCAATCGGCTGGGACCTCGCTATAACCACACAAGGTATCAAATTACTTGAAGGCAATATTAACTGGGGAGTCGCCCCACATATCCATGAAGTCAAAAGAAGCTTAGAAAGCTAAGAAGCACCAACCGTGTCACTAAGTTCACCGGGGTTAAATGTATCTTTGGATTCTGTATTTTGAGTCGAAAAAGTTTTTAATAACGGCTTGTTCCAAACTTTTTTTTCCTTTTCAGCAGGGATACTCTCTTGAAGCTCATCTGCGTTAATTTTATTATCATCGATACCCATCGCTTATTCTCCATTACGATTATAGACGTCAAGAACCAGCCGAAACAGCTTATTTAAAGCCAGTAAAGTACGAAAAATTATAGTATCGTGAACAATGAAAAACAAATATTTATTAGCCTTTTCAAGCTTGAGTCAGTGTTATAAAAAAACTCGTTGTTGGTATATAGTGCTAACAACTAATATGGCCCATCACCGCAAAACGATATGAATCAAATCCAGGCCGCAATAATTTAACCGGCGTTACGCCGTGATAAAACCAGGAAGGGAAAAAAACAATTTGGTTATCCATCGGTTTATAACGAGTGTAGTGACTTTCACTAAACAGATGATTTGTTTTAGCACAATTGGAGTCGAAAAGCACAAGGTCACCGCCGCTGTATGGTTTGGGAGAAGCATGAAAATAATAAACCCAACTAATAAATCTTGAAGAATTTCCTTGTTTAAAAAAACCGTCTTGGTGAATTCTAAAAAAACCGCCTTCGCCGTAAGCAGTTAACTTTACTTCGATATTCTTAATTGCTTTTTTTGGTATTAGAAACCGTTCAAACAGCTCATCTATTAACTTGAGTATCTTACTTTTAATATTCTGTTTTTCTTGACTTTCTAAAAACAAAACTTCGCTATTTCGGTTTTGATATTGATATTCAACCCGCTCGCCATCGCCATAAGAGATTCCTGAGCTTTTAAACTCATTGCTGGAACCGAGTGCTCTTTCCCAGAAATACTTTCTCTCACTAACTTCTAAAAATTTATCAAAAATGGCAAAGGGCGCAGGCTGTATTTCACTTTGCTTATATATCCCTGGTATGAGCATCTTTTGGGTAAATATTTTTTCCTGGTAGGCCGCTAACTTGTTTTCCGGGGAAAACTCTAACCATCGACGAACCAACTCTTCCGCTCGCGCCAATTCGCCTGTGCGCCGATATACATCCAATAGCAGCTGGTAAAGTTGATCGCTAGGTGACGCCAACAATCGCGATTGTATTTGTTGCACCATCTGTTCGCTGACATCGCGGTTATCGAACAAAAGAACGGGCTCTGGAAATTGATATAAATCGCCTTCGTTCGCCTTTTCTGAGCTTGGTGTAGCGTTACTTGCTGCCGTTGAGCTTTTGAAGCTTGTCATATTGTTTCCTGCAAGACCGATAGCAAGCTTGTCTGGTGAATAATTTTTTCTGATTATCGACAGATTGATTTTCGATTTCAATCGAAGACTGACGTTGCTTTCCCGATTTAGCATCAATTGCGCAGCAGGCCATCATCGCGCTATTCGACTGAGGCTGAGTAAAACCAAATGATAAGACAATACTACGCACTCTGGACATCTCATTAGAGAATAACTGTTCATATTCAATTAAATTTTTTGTGCAGCTCTTTTCCATTTTCTCAGTCAAATTATTTTCATGACAACTGTCAAAATATACCAACATACGCTCGAAGCATAAGTCGATAACTTTTGTCGCCAGGCTACTTGCCGATAAGGCAGTATCGTGTTCCTCCCACCCTGTCAATTCTCGTATAAAATCAGGTCTCAACCAGCCGGCAGTCTTTCTCTTCAAAGAATTCACAATCGCAACAGGATCTCGATACAGATAAAGCCATGGAATATTTGGAAGCCATTTTTGAATATAAGGTAAATACAAAGAACAATAACTGGTAAACTTAATAACACAGCGTTTTCCCATATAATTTGCGTATCTGCTATAAGCACTTACCACCGTAAGAAACAATTGTTTCCGCTGAAACTCGGTAATTTCCTTATCAAGCAGCAATTTATTAAGCACTTCGCTCTCCCTGATAACATAACAGTCAGGAAGAGTATCTAATAGATTACACAATAAAGTAGAACCGCAGCGGGAACTATGAAAAATTAGTCCGGCAATTGGCTCCATGCTTTTGTAACTTCTGCTTGTTAATGGGCGTAACAGGCGAGGCGATTTACTTTGGATAAGCCTTCTCTCAGTTTGAGAAATAAAAGCATCTGTTGGTTTTGCGTCCCCCCCCTTGATATATTGGATAACGATTTTTCCATCGTAATTGACATAGTCAAGCGGAAAATATGACGCATCGGAACGCTGATGCTCACGAGAACATGTTAAAGTTTCGCCACATGATGTTTCATCAAAACATATACTTTCCAAGTTTTTTAGCATAAGGCAGTAATTGTTTCCTTTTTCTCGTTCGGATTCTCCAAGGGTTTCTTCTGCTCATTGCCTGAATAATAATATTCTTCTACATCCATCAAAAACTCCAGAGAATCTAGTAAAGCTCGACTTTTAGAACTAATACACTTTTGCAAAGCGTTCACACTACTATAGCGTTCAACCAATAAACTATATTCAAGCCTGGGTATAAGCCTTTCTAGCTTTCGTTCTATCTCGGCCTTCTTATCTTTTTGAGGAAGGCATACATCATGTTTTTTTCGCCAACGAATATGTTCAGGCACAAGTCCTTCAAGAGTAAGCCGAAACGGATAGCGCTCAATCCCATCATAGATTTTTAGCTGGCTGGGCAAACTATAGAAAAACTCTACCAAGTCAACATCCAACATAGGATAACGATATTCAACTTTGAATAGCCGTCCCTCAAGTTCAGACTCGGTTAGCCGATTCGTCAGGCTTAACTCAAATAACTCAAGAGACTCTTTTCTATTAACCGAATGACACTGATAGTTGTTTAAAAACTTCACCAGTGTATTTTCCAGTTCGTACTGAGTTTTCCATTTTTGACCAAGAAAGTGGTTTTTAGCTCGAAATAGAAGTGAGTTTTCAACACCCGAACGAAGCCCTTTCATCTTTAGGTAGAGAGATGGTAAGAATTGTTTTATCGCCAAAATAATAAAAGAACGTATAATATTTCCGCCACGCCCTCGTAACCTCTTAGCTTTTAACAGCCGGAAAATCGAAATAAACTTTCTATTTCTAAAAAGTTCATCTGCAAACTCATCACCATAACCAGTGACACAATGATCCCCTCCCCACCCGGATAGCATTACACGCACGCCATTTTTTTTTGCGAGTTTTGAGCGTACAAAGTGTCCTCCATAAATTGGCACTACACCACCAAAGCAACGGTAAAACTTCTTCTTACTTTGTAATAATTGTTCAGAAGTGTCACTCGCTAAGCATTCAGTTTTCGGTGAATAATCCCATACGGGTTCAATATTCTCGTGTAATTTAAATGTTGTTTGAATATCTCTATAGACATCCCCCCAGACAAAGTAGTTTTCCTTAGTCAATGCCTCACACTGATGAGAAAAAGTGTAAAGAGATTGCTTTTTTAAATGCTGAGCCGCATATCCAACAATTCCATTTGAGTCCAAACCAGCACTGAGTTCAGCGCCTAGAGGATATCGACTATCAAGTCTTGCGATAACCGATTTTTCAAACCTAAGTTTTAGTTCTTCAATAAGCTCATTATCACTGTAGTTCTTCCAAGTTGTTTTACTTGTTAGCCGCCAATAACGTTGGAGTCGAGTTCCCTTCTCGTCAATTTCTAATGAATGGGCAGGCGGTAGTGCTTGTATCTCCGAATTAGGGGATTCGAAGTCTAGCGCTCCTAAATTCCATAATCGCGCTATCAACCAGGGTTCATCGTACTGATATCGATTGAACCATTCGGAGGTAAAAAAGGCATTATGCTCATTAGTGATCATGACGCCCCTTTCATTGCGTGAGTAAAATAAAGACTTAACGCCAAAATGGTCTCTGGCACAAAAAAACTTTTGCTTTTCTTCATCCCAAATAATAAAAACGAAATCGCCGCGTAACCGAGCAGGACAATCTACTTGCCATTTTTTATAACAGTGGGCTATGAGTTGAGCATCTGTTTTTATTCTCGAATCTTCTTCGCTGAAACTCAGCTGTTTTAGCAATACAGAACGATTGTCAACACGAGCATTGGCGCATATAGCGACACCTAATTCACTAGAAAAATATGACGCATCATCTATTGAACGCTCAGTATTTAATAAATGTGCCTTGGCCAAACCGACATCAGTTTCACTCGACACCCATTTACTTCGCTCGTCCGGATGCCAATAATCCGAAGCCTTAAGCATTTTGCTCAAAATTTGGCTGGCGCAACGCTCTTTATTTAATCGGCAAGCATGAATGGTACTCATGGCTTTTTCTCTCAATCAGCGCTTTCAATAAGACGTTACCCTTTAGAATCATCTGGTTTTCCAGTCGAAGTCAGGTAACCAAATTTACGCATAACGCTTCCGTGTTCATCAACGATAGATTGCACCTGCTCGCTATTCAACATTTCCAGCCAGTCACCAACAACTCCTTTACGAAAAAATCGCATAGCACTTTCAGAGCACTCCTTAAAAGGTTGGTGAATTTCCTGTTCTTGTAATCTTTTAAGTTGACACTGAGCTAGTGCATTTTTAATCGCGACTTCACTAGTCGGCAATTGCAGAAAATGGGCTATCTGAGTAAAGGATGTCATAGACTTGAACTTCAGGTCTTCATATCGAACAATCAATTTAGAAATGTCAGAGGCATTCACCCAGCTCATAACATGTTGCGACCAACTAGATAACAACTGGCGGAGTTGCTGATGAAATTTTAAGGGATTTCCACAAGTGGTCGCTTCAATGTTTCCCATATCCTCAATTGTTTTATCGATCGAGTTTCCTGTAAAGCAGGCGAGGGATACTGCGACATCCAAAGGATTACGAATGATATACAATGCCCCTCGAGTGGCTTCAAGGGGAAACAATCGATTGCTATCAGGTAAAGTCGTGTAAGCATCATGAACTTTATGATAACCATTTTGAGACATATTTTCAGATAACCAGCGATAAGCTCCCGGTCTTAATAAATCAATTTCATTGTGGCAAAGTTCGCTGATATCGAAATCTATGGCATCCTCTACCCATTTGCGGCAACTGGCAATCGGCCCAGTATCCAAATCATTAATTCTAAATTTTTTTTGCTCATCATTCAGTAAATTAAAAATAAAAGCCCTCACCCAGGTACTCCCTGATTTTGGATAAGAAGCCAGCCAATAAATTTTTGGGGCGACTGTGCTAACGCAGTTCATGCGGCAAGCACCTTCCCTCTGAGATCAGCTTCAATACTTTCAACTAACCTGTCAATCTCAAATTTATGACTTGGCCGAGTGACACGAGTCATTTCAATCTGATTAGCTAATTGACTACAAAGCTTAAAATGCTGTGCCTGTATACCTAAGCCATCTATATATCCGCGACGATAAGTATGATTCTTCAGTGGAGGTAATTTATCGCCACCTTCAATAGCTTGAAAAAGAATTTGATCATTCCGGTGATTGTTAAGAACATAGACCGCTCTGACAGGCAATGGCTTTTGACAAAATCTCTCCGCCATCGGATAAGCATACTTATCAATTTGTAAACGGATTTTGTTCAGTTCGCATATATCAAGTCCCAACTTTTCCACGGTGTCATGCCAAAGTTTTATTTGTGGATAGCTTGGTTGTACATTTAATTGCTGATCGATTACCGAAAGATCATCAGCTAACACTTCATAGCCCCTTTGATAAAAAGCAGCCGCCAAAGTTGACTTTCCAGTTCCTGATTTTCCTGCAAAAATAACACAGCTATCACCAATGCGAATGGCATTGCCATGAATGACTAGACGGTTTCTTTGATGCATAACAGCACCTAAACAGGAGCCGAGGATAAATAATCGAACACTTTGTTGGTCTGAATTCATACAAGGCTCTACGATCACTTCATTGCCCCGAGTTATATAAAACCGAGCAACTTCTGGTACGTGCAACCATATCTCTGATGGGGCTTGCTGGCAGAAAGGACGCGTCCGCCAGGGATTCTTTAAACCTTTTTTACAGACACTTCCTTTTCTAATACAAACGTCCGCTTTCTTAAATGACGTCGAAATAAGCGATGGCAGCTCAAACTCGCTAGCAATGTTTAATCCAAAAGCATTGTACTGTCTCATTATTGCCTGTTCTTAATTTTTTAATCATTTAGTTTTAATCGAACAACAATAAAACCGTTTAATTTTTTACTATCTGGCAATCATAAGCCTCATTGCCTCTTAATATTTAATCTGTGAAAGTGCAAAAATAGCTAAATGAACTATAGTAGGAAAAACCTTAAAATAAAAATCGAGCAAACAAAAAATCTCAAAACCAAATAACCAGTAAAGCTGGAAGCACACTCTGACAAAAAATGAATTTCTATGCGCATAAAATTGGGACAACGCTACCTTCATCTATCTAAATCAGAATTCTCATCGCTAGTTTTCATTCCACTTGTGGCGTGCACTTTATTTGTCGTCTTAATAAACCTGAAACCAACTTACATAGTTAAGGCAAAGCTGGTAGTTAGTAATTCCCTTGCAGGAGATTTTAAGAAAGGCTCGCTCAAGGGTTTACCAAAATCATTGAGGCGGGCGATAAGGGCGAGCCAAAAGCTAGCAATTGCCAGCAGTCAGTCGAGTACACAAGAAAAGCTAGCAATACTCAAGTCTAAAAACCTGTTAAGCAGCTTTATCAAACACCACAAATTGAAACAAGTTATGTATCCAAAGCGCTGGGATACAGTGAATAAAAGATGGATTAAATCTTCCTCCAACCTTATAAAGAGAGTTTTTGAATGGGGAGCGTCTCCGATAGAAGAGAGCTTCGAATCTCAACGAAAAAGTTATGAACCCAAAGACTACAAAGCACTTCAACTTTTATCAAAAAAGCTAAAAGTGAAAATGAACAAAAAGAATGGTCTTATTACGATCACGCTAAAGTGGAAAGACCCTACCACCGGTTCATACATCACCAAGCTCCTGATCGACTATGCTAATCAATTCATTCTCAATAGAGAGCAAAATATTATTAACGACGAAATAAAAAACATTGAGCATTTATTGAAAAACGAGAACAGGCCAGTCAATATAAAACTGTTACAAGAACAAATTGAGCAACGAAAAGTAAAACTTTCAACCGCCGCTTCTCAACTCGCTCAGCCTTTTAAAGTCATTGTTCCACCAAAGCCGCCAGTCGAAGCGACATTAAGATTCCCTTTTCTGGTACTCTTCATACTTTGGATTCTGAGTAATATTTTTACGCTCATAATGATCTCCAGAAATCGTTATGTAAAATACCACAAAGCCAAAGAACTCGTTTTTCAATAATAAGATCACTGTGAGGTTAATACGACAAATCTGTTAAAGTTGAACAACTAACAGAAACTGCGCGACATTATCCGTTATTGCCTTATCACCTAGCTTGTTTTTCCAATATTGATACTCGATGCCTATAAACACTTTTCCTTCATCGTTCCAAAGCGTTTTTCCCAGGTCATAACGAAATTGGGGCTGAGCCAAAATCCAGTCACTCACTTCATTACCTAATTCGTTGGTTCTTTCTCCAATATATTCTGCGTGACCACTTATCATGAAAGCGTGCTCGCCAATCGAAAATGGATAACTCCAGCTAACATCAATCATGTAACTATCATCATCACTCGGCGCACCTCCATTGTTAACCCCTTCACTATCGTCAATATAAGCGGTAAAGTCAGTATTGAGATAGGCAAATCCGTCGACATTCCATGAAAAACGAATACCTGGCAGGTATTTGGTGACACTGGCATCTGCAGCAAAATTAAACCCCATCACGGGCCCCCAATCCGCAAGCAAAGCCCCGCGCTGGCGACCGCTCATTTTATTTACGCTTAAATGGGTATACCACTCTCCATACCAATCTTGATCATTGAAACCATCGGGCCTGTTATCATCAATACGGTCAATAAAGAAAAAATTACTTCCATATTTCCAGCCACTCGCGTGTTGAAAAGTAACGATCGTGGTATCGGCTTTAACGCCATTTGCAAACGAGGGAGCTTTCAATTCTCCGTATTGAAAATGTATTTCGGTATTACTCCATTCAGCGCCATGAGCAGGGTTGATGCTATTTAGACAGACCATTAATAAAATAGGAATATATCGCTTGCAGTATTTTTCCATCGTTATTTTTCCATGACTATTTTTTATCACTACTTTTTCGAAACCGCTTTGTCCACAACTACTTTATCCATAACAACTTTGTCCACAACTACTTTTTCATAACCGGTTATTCAAAACACAGTGGTCATAGCGAAGCTTGCCGCTTTTCACCCCCCCAAAAAACCTGCGAGTAGCGACATGATTCGATAGAACAATCTGAAACGTAAACAAAACTTAGTTCATCACAGACATTTAGGCAAATTTGTATATTCCACAGAGCCTTTCCTAAAAGTCGAGTAAACGGCCAGAGCAATTTAATCTTCGGCGGTATCGCAAAATACAGGCTAAAATTGATTGATATCGATATGAGTTATACCTTTAACCAAAGGAACTAAAACAATGAATGCTTGGCGCTCACTCAGTATTAAAAATAAACTCACGCTAGCCATTGGTGGTTCACTTTTATTGAGCATTGTTTTTTCAACAATCATTTCTAATAGTTTGATGCGCTCGATAGCCCAGTCCAAAATAGAAAGAAATGATCTACCTCAAATACTCTCAAGTATTGCTAGTCAACTTGAACTCGAAATCGCTATTCCATTAAATACTGCGAAACAAATGGCCAATAACACTTTTGTGAATGATTGGTTAGCGAACGGTGAAAAAGAGTCAGGCAGAAGCGACATCCAGAAATATTTAGATCGCGTGAGAAATACCTCCCAGTCCAGTTTTTCATTTTTGGTTTCGGCTAAAACAAGCAATTATTACTCAGCCGACGGATTAGAACGCACACTTAGCCCCGACAGAGAAAGAGATCAGTGGTTTTATCAATTTTTAAAAAGTGGTCAGTCTTATGAAATGTCGCTGGACATCGATGAATCAACCGGCGCCTATACTTTGTTTATCAACTATCTTACTAACAATAAGCAGGCGATAACCGGTATTGGAATAAAAGTCGCTCAACTGTCGGAGTTGATACGTTCATATCGAATCGGCGAGAGTGGAAAAGTTTTTTTAATCGATAACGAAGGACTGATAAAAGTTCATTCAGACTCCTCCCTGGTCGGTAAGCAAAATATCCAAAACTTGAATTATCAAGATTTAGATTTGAGTCAACTACTCATCAAGCAAGGAAGCAATGTTATTCAAGTGACTCAGAACGAACCATTGTTTATGGCGTCGAAAAGTTTTCCGTCGTTAAATTGGCACGTTATCGCAGAGATCCCTGTACAACAGGTTTTCGAACAGGTTGATGAAACCAATCAAAAAGTGATTGTCGTCAATTTATTTATCGCCGCAATATTTTTATTTTTTGCCACCTTCCTCGCTCGTTCAATGGCCCAACCAATTGTTCGAACCTCTGAAATGCTCGACGCAATATCAAAAGGAAACGCCGATCTTTCAAAAACTTTGGCAGTGGAAAGTAAAGATGAAATCGGACAATTGGCAGTCGCTTTTAACCGTTTCGTTGAAAAAATGCGCGATCTGGTTATCAACATGGTCAACACTGCCAAAGAAGTTGAAGGAACTACTCGTCAGGTACAAGTATTGGCCGAAACGACACAGAATAATACGAATGATCAAATGCAAAGTATTGACTCAGTTGCCACTGCCATTACAGAAATGGGCGCGACAGTACAGGAAATTGCAGAAAATGCCTCTGAAACAGCCAAGGCTTCAAGCTCATCCGCAGACGAAGCGAAAGATAGCCAGTCTGTGGTTGAATCTACATTGAAAAATATCAATGTGCTTAATGAAGATATTCAAAGTGCAGCAACTGTCATCGAAACATTAGCGAAAGACGTAGGACAAATTGGCAGTGTGCTGGAAGTCATTCGTTCCATTTCAGATCAAACGAACTTACTCGCTTTAAACGCCGCCATCGAAGCAGCAAGAGCCGGAGAACAAGGAAGAGGTTTCGCTGTTGTTGCGGACGAAGTCAGAACACTCGCTAGCAGAACACATGAATCGACCGAAGAAATCAGTACCATGATCGACAAACTTCAACACGGCGCCAGTGACGCGGTTAAGGCCATGGAAGTGGGAATTGGTCGGGTGGCTGATGCAGTATCAGGCGCAAACTCCACAGGTTCTTCTTTAACCGCTATCACACAGTCAGTGCAATCAATATCCGATATGAGTATACAGGTGGCCACGGCAACCGAAGAACAAAGTACCGTGGTTGAAGATCTAAATCAGCATATCGCATCAATCAATAACAAAACTACTGAAACAGCCGACGCCGCTCGACAAACAAATGAATCTTGCGATCTTCTCTACGAAAGTGTGACTTCTCTTAATTCACTTGTTGGTAGCTTTAAGACTTAGAATTCGAATTCTTCCTATTTTATTGTCCTTCATCAATAGTTTCGCAACTTGCTATTGGTATCCTTAACGGCATCAGGTCGGCGGGCTATCGCGTTAACCCAGTCATCCTTCTTGGTGAACCCATGAATTGCAATCACCCGCAATTGAACGAGGTGATCGGGTTATTCTCTTTTTCAAAAGGAGCAGAGCATGTCACTGATTCAATGGTCCCATCAATACAGTATTGGCATTCCGAGTATCGATGCGCAACATAAAAACCTGGTCGAAATGATCAACCGGCTTAATATCGCGATGGCACAAGGTGAAACGGCAAGTGTGGTCGCTAATATTCTCGCAGGGTTAACCGAATACACCAGAGTTCATTTTGCTTTTGAAGAATCGCTGTTCGAACAATATGGATATCCAGAAACGAAAGAGCATATTCAAAAACACTCACGTTTAATTGCCCGAGTAGAACAATTTAAAATTGATTTCGAACAAGACGCCAGTGGCGCTATTAGCTTGGAAATTATGCAATTTCTGACACATTGGTTAACTGGCCACATTCAAAAAAGTGATCGAGCCTACGCAAACTTTTTGATCGACAAAGGCGTTAGTTGAGTTGAGATTTAAATAACATCTTGATTATCAAGTGTATTTGGCTTTTTTTTATCAAAACTCATTGTTAGCAAGCACTTACAATCAAACTCAAATATTTCAAGGAGAGATAACCAATCAAAAGATTAACCTTTAATAAGCTTAAATCCTCCACTAATCTAGAAATTACTCAAAAATTGAGATCTATATAACGGATTTTTATAGAATTTCTGTTAAAATTTTTGAGTTAGCCAGTTTGTGTCTCTAAAATTCTGATAACATTAGTCATATGAGTTCATAAAAATACAGAATAAAAATTCGACTCATTCAATTAGAATAAAAGGCACTCAATTAAAGAACTAAATAGCTATGTCACATGAATTTTCCGAAAATATAGACGCGTTTGACTTATGGAAGTCAGATATTGGTCGAACTCTTAGCCGTTTCCGCTTGTGGTTAAGGCGCAATGAGCTATTTAATGAGGACATTGACTCTCGTCTGTTTAAGCTACAAGAATCTTTAAAAAGCGAATATTTAACACTTGCCTTTGTCGGTGAATTTTCTCGCGGAAAAACCGAACTAATCAATTCTTTATTTTTCGCTGATTATGGACAACGCATTTTGCCCTCTGAGGCGGGGCGCACGACCATGTGTCCAACGGAATTATTTTATGATCGAAAAGAGGCAAGGCCTTATTTGCGATTATTGCCTATCGAAACCCGTTTAGAGAGCACAACTCTAAGTGAATATCGAGATATGCCCAGTCAATGGACAGAAGTGCCGTTAATGACAGGCTCAGCCCAGGAAATGACGTACGCTTTACACACGATTACTCAAACTAAAGAAGTCTCTCTTGAAGAAGCCAAAAATCTCGGCTTCACTGACGATATTCTAGAAAAATTAATGGGCGAAGATAACAAGGTCGAAATTCCGGCCTGGCGTCACGCACTAGTTAGTTTCCCCCACGATTTGCTAAAGCGAGGACTCTGTATTCTGGACACGCCCGGGCTTAATGCATTGGGTAGCGAGCCAGAGTTAACCCTGAAGCTTTTACCGCAAGCGCAAGCGATTGTCTTTCTGCTAGGCGCTGATACGGGAGTAACCGCGTCAGACATGGCCATTTGGGAAAATTATATTCAGAATCTGGAAAGAGATAATTCGCTAGGTACGTTTGCAGTTCTGAACAAAATAGACACGCTTTGGGACGAGCTATCAAGCCGTAAAAAAGTCGATAAAGCAGTTACCCGAATGATCAACACAACCGCAAGACAATTGCAGATAGAGACTAAACAAGTATTGCCTGTGTCCGCTCAAAAGGCGCTGGTGGCGAAAGTTCGCAATGACAAGTCGATGTTAATCCGCAGTCAAATTACTGAACTGGAACATTTATTGTCTGTCAGTTTATTAGAAAACAAAGAACATATTATCTGGGAATCGGTCATTAAAGATGCGAAAAGCCTGGTTGAAGAAGCAACCCAACTACTCACAAACAAAAGTGATCAACTTTACGTTCAAAAAGGAGAGCTTCAGTCATTAACCGGCGATAACAAGCAACGAATTACTCAGCTCGTATCAGAAAATGAAAGAGATTTAAAAGAATTTGAACACCGGCTTATTGCGATCAAACCCAGTCAACGATTGTTAGAACGACAAACTCAAATTTTGCTTTCAGTTATCGGCGCGAGAGTTTTATCAAAAGAAGTGGAAGTAACGCTAAATGAACTGGTAAATAGTAAAACGACCATTGGTTTATTTCGTCATATGCGACAATTCTTTATCGCAGTCAAAACGATTATGAAAGAGCTCACACGAGAAGCAGAGCTCACGAATAAAATGGCAGTGTCACTATACGATAAGTTTACCAACGATTTCGGCATGCAATTGCTAGAGCCAAAATTATTTCCAGCAAAACGTCTTGGTCGAGATTTGGAACAAATTATTAAGAATTCTGAACGGTTGAATAATAGTATTTTTACGACCTTCACCGAACATAGCCTGGCTGTGAAACGCTTTTTCTCTGGTACTGTGACCGACGTTATGTCGTTTTTTAAATCGACCCGCCAAGAACTAATTAGCTGGACTCAAAATGTCATTCACCCACTTACCCAGCAATTGCGAATGCAACAAAAGTTGATTACCGATCATCGGAATGAATTGGCTGAGTTAACCAAGTCACGCGCCAACCTTGACGGAAAAATTAAAGGACTTTCGCGTCTGATTGATGAAATCGAAATGGAACGTCAAACAGCCACTGAATTGATCGACTCATTTGAAGCCAAAAAACCGGGTAAAGAAAAGTCTAACATCGTCAGAATATCTTCAGCTGGTCGATAAGTTACTAGTGCAAACTAGCAACAACCCCTAATTACCAGCTACAATTGTATTATAAGCTCACTTAAAGATTTGGTGTCTGGTTACTCGCCAACGCCATTCAACCAATTAACGACATTCTAAGGAGTCAGTTATGATTGGTTTTAACTCAAAATTATTTCACTTATCACAATACTCAAGAAGATTTTTGTTAATCATAACTTCAATCATCGCGGCCTTCTCTTTTACTACAAGCGCGAACGAGCATACCGTTGGCGATGTCACAGTCAACTACAATGCCCTCAGTGCCGCTATGATCCCTGCAGAGGTCGCTAGTCAATATGGTATTACTCGAAGTGGACGAACCGGCATCGTTAACATTGCAGTCAGTAAAAGTGGCGAGCCAGTGATCGCGAATATTTTCGGCCACGGTAAAAACTTGGCCGGACAGTTAAAAGAGTTAGCTTTTAAAGAAATAAAAGAAGAAAAAGCCATTTACTATATCGCAACTTTTACCTTCAGAGACGGCGAAAAATTGATATTTGATCTACAGGTACAAGCAGAGAAAAAGGGGATTTTAATCCCGGTAAAATTTAAGCAACAATTGTATACCCAGTAACAACTCTTTCGTCCCCTCTGCTCAGAGGGGATAACAACTGGAACCTCTCCCCAATTACTAGCTCAGTCTGACTCTTACTTACTCACACACTCCACATAGCTCGCACCAACAAGAATTGCTATAATAACTGATTAATCCATTAAACATTTTCTTTCGCCATGCCCTCAAACCAACCACACATTGCGCAAACCTTGCCAAATCAAATTGTTCTGGCTAGCGGTAACCAAAAAAAGCTCAAAGAATTAACTGAAATTCTTGGCCAATTTGAGGTGACGTTAGTTCCACAATCAGAATATCAAGTAAGTGATGCAATTGAAGATGGCCTGACTTTTATCGAAAACGCTATCATTAAAGCCCGACACGCATGCCAGGCCACAGGAAAGCCGGCAATTGCAGATGATTCAGGTATTGAAGTTGATTACCTGAATGGGGCACCAGGAATATACTCTGCCCGTTATTCCGGCTTAAACGCAAGTGACGAAGAAAACCTTGATAAATTATTAAATGAACTCAAAGACGTAGAGTCATCGCAAAGAACCGCAAGATACCAATGTGTTATTGCTTATATGCGTCACGCAGAAGATCCTACCCCCATTATTTGCCAAGCAAGTTGGGAAGGCATTTTACTGGATAAAAAAATTGGCGATGGCGGTTTCGGTTACGATCCAATTTTCTATTGCCCAGTGCAAGATAAAACCGCCGCTCAAATGACGCCTGCGGAAAAGTCGGCAATTAGTCATCGCGGCAAGGCGTTATCAGCTTTTCAAACAATACTAAAACAGCGTTATGCGTAATTTTTACCGAGTAGTTTCATGGCGCTGACCCAACTTCCTCCCCTGTCACTTTACATTCACATCCCCTGGTGTGTGAAAAAATGCCCTTATTGCGACTTTAACTCCCATCAGGTAAAGAATGATATTCCTGAACAGGCGTATATCGATCGCTTGTTGGTCGATCTGGAGCAGGAAATTCCACAAGTTTGGGGTCGCCAACTATCCAGTATTTTTATCGGCGGTGGAACGCCCAGTTTATTCAGCGCCCAAGGTTTCGAAAAACTACTGAGCGGAATTAGAGCACTGTTGCCTTTTCAGCCAGACATGGAAATTACCATGGAGGCAAACCCCGGTACGGTCGAAGCCCAAAAATTCAAAGATTTTTTTAACGCGGGAATCAACCGAATTTCAATCGGTGTACAAAGTTTCAACAATCAATTTTTAGACACTCTCGGAAGAATTCACAATGGTGATGAAGCAACAAGAGCTTTCGAGATTGCACGACAAGCAGGATTCGATAATATCAATCTTGATTTAATGTACGCGCTGCCAAATCAGTCTGATTCTCAAGCGATGGTAGACTTACAAAAAGCAGTGGCATTATCACCAGAACACCTTTCCTGGTATCAGCTGACGCTGGAACCTAACACGCTTTTTTATCATCAACCTCCTCCGATCCCTGATGAAGACTCCGCTTTTGATATTTCTGAACAAGGCATTGAGTTTTTACGACAAAATGGTTACCAACAATATGAAGTCTCTGCCTATTCTAAAAACGGAAAGCACCCTTCTGTGCACAACCTTAATTATTGGCAGTTTGGTGACTACCTCGGAATAGGTGCCGGCGCTCATGGCAAAATATCTCGCGCTGACGATCAAACAATCACTCGTAAAAGTAAAAAACGTAGTCCTAAGGATTATCTGGATGCGGATAAACCGATAATCGAAAATGCACGAACTATTCCACAACAAGAATTGCCGCTGGAGTTTATGATGAATGCCATGCGTCTAAAAAATGGCGTTGCGCAGGAATTATTTTTTGGTACAACCGGGCTACTTATCGGACAAGTCAAAAACGCAATCTCGCAAGCGCAAGAACAGGGCTTATTGAATTGTTCCAACAACCAATTGCAACCATCGGAACAAGGTTATCGATTTCTCAACGAGCTACTGGCTTATTTTATGCCTGAAAATTTTCCGGAGCTAGCAGAGCCCAATAACGGAAAAGTTGATAAAGCGAACACCATTAAGGTAACTGAATTGAATTAATTGCATTGTCAGAAGTCGTACTTGTAGCAGTCAACTTTTGATTGACTAGAGTAAAAATCATAGTAGTACGAATAGTCACTTTGAAAATATTCAATGTTGAAAGTAACAATAAAGCGACAACTTGAGTCATAATTGGTATCAATTCTTCAATTGCTCATCAGCTACTTGCTATGATGTAATCAATCTATTTGCAGCTAGAGAAAGTCTCCTATATGAAGTTTAAACTGATAAGTTGTCTAACCATTCTTAGTCTGTTGATGCTCACTAACGCTAACCTCAACGCTGCACAATCGACTCGCTGGGACAAAACCATTCAAAAGGTCACCGATGCAGTCGTTAGCATCCGTGTGAACGCCGTTCGTCCTTTTGACACTGAAGGGAGCATGGTTACTCAGGCAACAGGTTTTGTAGTAGACGCTCAAAATGGCATTATTTTAACCAATCGTCATGTGGTCAACCCCGGCCCGGTGACAGCAGAAGCGATATTTTCGAATAGTGAAGAAGTTGAGCTGATTCCGATCTATCGAGATCCTATTCACGATTTCGGCTTTTTCAAGTTCAACCCAAAGTCTCTAGAATTTATCAAACCTCAAGAACTCAAGCTGGTCGATAACAAAGCGCAAATAGGCGATGAAATCAAAGTCATCGGTAACGATTCTGGCGAACATATGTCCATCTTGTCGGGGACGCTTGCACGACTTGATCGCTCTGCTCCCAAATACCGGCGCGGCGGATATAATGATTTCAACACCTTTTATTTTCAATCAGCTGCTGATACTTCGGGGGGATCTTCTGGCTCTCCGGTTGTGAACATAAATGCCGAAGTCATCGCCATCAATGCAGGCGGCAATAATGCCAGCTCTTCGAGTTTTTTCTTACCACTTTATAAAATAACGCGCGCATTAAAATCTATTCAGGAAAACAAGCCCATTAAGAGAGGAACGCTGCAAACAACATTAAGCTATCAGCCCTATGATCAGGTTCGGCGGTTAGGTTTGTCGAGCGATTTAGAGTCAAAATTCCGCCAAAAAAGCGATGGAGATGGACTCCTGACAATTGCAGAAACAGTCGTTGATGGGGCTGCAGACAAAAAATTAAAACCCGGCGATATTGTTATTTCGCTGCAATCGCCTGACCAAAAACTGGATTATGTGAGTCGCTACGAACAGTTCGAAATATTTCTCGATGAACACGTCGGCGAAGAAATCACACTCACTGTTTCTCGCCAGGGAAAACTAAAAACCCTTGCATTAACAGTGGAAAACTTGCATCAAGTTACACCAGATGAATATATGGAAGTTGCCGGTGGGATTTTTAATAATTATTCTTATCAGCTGGCAAGGCAAACGAATTTATCGACTAGTGGCGTTTATGTTTCATCGGCAGGCTTTATGTTTGGTAACGCAGGCATTGGTCGCGGTGTTGTTTTGCAATCTATTAACAACCAGGAAATTACCAATTTGGATGATTTTCAACAAGCCCTTTCAGAATTAAAACAAAACCAATATTTTACCCTAAAATACGTCAATATCGGTGCGCCCAAAAGTACCAGGGTGGCGAATGTAAAATTTCAAACCAACTGGCACGTTTCCAAACGCTGTAACCGCAATGATGAAACCGGGCTTTGGCCTTGTAAAGCAATTAACTGGGAACAAGAATCCCATTTACCTGCGCCAACTGAAATTAAGTTTAATCAATATTCTGATAAGCGAAAAAATAAAATCGCGCGTTCTTTGGTGATGGTGAATACCAGTCTTCCCTACCATGTTGACGGCCAAAATTTCCCAAACTACTCTGGCACAGGTTTGGTTATTGACGCTGACAAGGGACTAGTTATCGTTGATCGAAATACTGTACCGATAAAAATGGCACAGGTTGACATCACAATTTCAGGCGTTGCCGAAATTCCGGCAAAAGTATTGTTTGTTCATCCGTTACACAGTTTCGCCTTAATTCAATATGACCCTGAATTGGTTCCTAACTCAGGCATTAGGTCAGCACCATTGAACACATCTCCATTAGAATCCGGCGAAACTGTTTGGCTGGTTGGTTATCAAACGGCAAATCGTCTTATCAGCGAAAAACTGAATGTTTCCAGCTTCGATCCGCTGACGCTTCCCGCGCCTTCAATTCCACAATTTAGGGAGGTAAACATTAACGCTGTCACCATCAATAATCCACCCGCAGTTGCAAGCGGGGTATTGCTTGATAAGCGTGGCAAAGTTCGTTCCTGGTGGACTAACTTTGCATTTGGTCGCTCCACCACACAGACGATTGACCGAGGTTTACCGATTTCTTACGTCAAAAGTATTCGTGATCAGTGGCGTAAAAAAGGAAAAATTGATATCTACTCGCTTGAAGTCGAATTGCATCCAGTGACCATCGCTGATGCTCGCAATTTTGGACTATCTGATGAATGGATGGAAAAATTTCAATCGAATGGCAGCAAATCACAAATGCTGCAAATTACCAGACTGGTAGCGGGTTCCGATGCATTCGAACTTTTGAAAGAAGGTGACTTATTACTATCCATTGACGAGGAAATTATTCATAACTTTTCAGATCTGGATAAAATGACTCAGCAACCTGAAATTAATCTGAGCGTTTGGCGCGATGGCGAGCAGCACGATTTTAATATCAAAACTAAAATGCTATCAGGAAATGATACTGAAGAAGTTTATCTCTGGTCTGGCGCATTACTACAGAAGCCCCACCGCGCTTTGGCATCACAACACGCCATTGAAGCTGATGGCGTTTATGTTTCCTGGTACTGGTTTGGCTCACCAGCTAATCGTTATGGACTCAGACCATTAAATCGAATTACTGAATTTGAAGGTGAAAAAGTTGAAAGTATTGAGCAATTCATTCAACTCACACAAAAGCATCGCGACAAAGACTATTTGAGGATTCGACTACTGGATTTGATTGGGCGAGAATCAATCATCACACTTAAACAAGATCTACACTATTGGCCAACACAAAAAATATTCAAAAATAGTGCTGGCTGGCGTAATGAGTTGGTGAGTTCAAATTAAATTGAGTTTTGAACTATCTGATTGAGCCAAGAAACAGATAGCCCCCGATGCCACTCAAGAACAATGGCTACTGACATTATGGTGTCAGTAGCCCTAAGTTATGCTGGTTTTATCAAAGATCAACTTAAGGAAATAAAGTGAGTTCTCTAGAGTCGGAAAAAGTTAATCAATTTATCGAAGATACCCAGTTCCAGTCACCGGAAAAATACGAGATACTCGTCTCGTTAAGAAAACTAATAAAACAGGCAGGCCCTCACCTGATTGAAGGAATTAAGTATGGCGGTTTGATTTACTCTTGCTCGAATACTTTGCGGTGTGGAATATTCGTTTATAAAAATCACTTGTCTGTCGAATTCGGACAGGGCGCAGAATTTCTCGACCCGGACAAAATATTAGAAGGAAAAGGCAAATATCGAAGGCACATTAAAATTAGTGAGATTGACGATATAGAAAAAAAGAAGGTTGGGAATTTTGTTAAGAAAGCAATCGAGTTAAGTTGATGTTACACATTTATATTCACGGGGCGATTATAACCGAGAGCTACGTTGGCCGAAATGATATCGACTAGTGAACCATGTCATCTCGAGCGCAGTCGAGATGACATTTACTGTTCAATATTGCTTCTCGAATTAACTACCACCTAACTCATCGACACAGCAACAACTAATCCAATAAAAATTAAAATAGTACTTTGAAAAATACTAGCGGCAATATTACCTTTCTTAATCTCTTCAATAAAATCGATTTTTGTAAATACATATTTATCAATGATAACCAATGCAAAAACACTCACAAGCAATGTGACCAGTGCATAGAGTAAATTAATTCCTAAAAAAGTTAAGGTCTGCTGAATTGAACTAATTTCCACAATTAACTCCTTATGACTTTATTCATTATTGTTTATAAATTTCAAAAATTTTATTTATCAAGCACTCTGAACGGCACATCTTCAGGTTTATGATCCTGCCATCCAATAGCGTATGCGGTAATCGGATGAATGCTACCATCGGATAAGTTTTTACTATAAAAATTCATAATATCGGTCGCCGCATAACTCGCCGCGTTCTTAATACTGTACAAATCATCAGCGCCAAACAAATGCAGTATTTCGTGTGCCTGAGTGTTATGTAGTTTGTCCCATCGATTACGCTTAACCTGGTTCATTAACATGACATATTCTTCACGGCATTTCGAAATCATTTGTGTCCGCTTTTTGCCATTTTCGTAATAAGTTCGCTTATGGGTATAACCACATCGCCGGGCAAACGAACGTCTTTCAAAGTTACTATGAAAAATTACCACGCCTTGATCGGCCCCAACAATTTTCATGTGCTTACTGATAAAGTCACCAACATTTTTCTCACCCAGATCTTCCATAACCGCGTCTACAAACTTGTCTATTTGTGGCGTTGCACTTTTATGGGATATCGCTGATAACTGCTTAATTCTAGGGTTTCTCTGTGCAATAAAAATTTTATTAATAAATTCTAAATTATCAATATTATATTCTGAAGCGCGCAATTGTTTCCAACGCTCAACTTCGCTCAACACTTGCTCACTGCGTAACATATCTTTTTTACTCCAGCGAGTTTTTACCCCATCGTCGATAAATATATAAGTGACCAGTACTCTATCTTTGAGGACTTTAGCTGGGCCGGTAGCACGTGTCGCGACATAATCAGCATTAAAATTTCTCTCTTTTTCATTGCTTGCTAAATGACGACGCAAACTTTTTAGTCTTCTGTCAGTTTGCTTGTCAAACTGGTAGTTCTGCGCTTTAACCAAGCTTTCAATGGCGAAGAGGTGGTGCCACTTAGATTGATGAATATCTGCGGCCATCAGATGGAGTTGTTTGAGAATAGGACCAGACTGAAAACTTTCTTCATTGGCAACGACTAACGCCGCTTTAATTAACTTAAGTCGTTGATCGGCTTCGGATGCTTCGAGCACATCTTGGTAAGCTTTAGAAAATCGGGGATACTTTTGTCTGTCTGAATCACTTAACTCTGTCGAGTCGCTAAAATCTACGAGCTGGCGCCACCCCGATTCTTCGTTGCCAAGCCCTGCGCCCTGCTCGCTACAGTTGCGCAGTAATAAAAAACAACAAAAAGCGAGAACCCAAAATAATTTGGAAAGTACCGACGTGTTCATATAATCATCAAGGAAAACAGATTAATTCGAATTAACTCAAGGAAAGCAGTTTATCTGATAATCGATAATAAATCTCGCCCCGCCAATACTCACAAGACAATAATCACTCACAAGGCGAGAATCACTCACAATTCAAGACAATCAAATTTCATTCGTTATGACTGGCAGGTTAGTTATGCTGCCAATTATCAGGGTCATCGCTATCATTGGGCGAGAGACCCAATAAGTCTCCTTCGGTAGAAACTCCTAACCCTAATACCGTACGATTGGCATAGTTAAAATAAGCCACAACCTGGTTAACCTCCAGAATTTCCCCGTCATCATATCCAGCGTCGCGGATGATTGCTAAATCGGCTTCGGCCACAGCATAGGGAGTTAATGTGAGTTTTTTTGCGTATTGAAACAAAGTCGACTCTTTCGCAGAAAATGCAACATCGAATCGGTCGGACTGTAACGCCTCGCGAACAGTTTGTGCGCGCTCATCATCATTGATGAGTCTTTTATAGCCTTGATAATGATGCTCAACACAGTAGTCGCATCGGTTGAGTAAACTGACATACACACCCAGCGCTTCTAGCCAATGCTTTTCCAACTGGTTGGCATTGTGATGAAGCACATTCTTGTAAAGTGCCATATGCCCTTCAAGCGTGTGAGGTCGTAGGCTGTGGGCCATCAAAATATTGTCGACATTGTCATCGGGACCAACAACTCGCTGATAGAGTTTTTTTAGTTTGCCTGTTGCAGCTTCAAAGCTTATCGTTTTTATCCAACTCACATTTTACTCCTTTTCAGTTTGATTTATTTGGTGCACTTGCAATATTATTTCAGAATAAATCCGATAAAACAAATAGTTAAATATTCCCCACTCGCTTTCCAGATACTACATGATTAGTACATACCAGCATTTTTAATCAGAAAGAAAAAACGCTATAAGCATTTGAAAATAAAGTATTAATTAACATTTATAATTAAACAGTTGACTTTAAGACGACCGGTCATTTATTATAACCTCTATGGGAAGAATTGGACATTGTAGACAACATATACTTGATGCCGGGCTGGCAGTACTCTCTCAAAAGGGTTACAACGGCACTGGCGTAAAAGAGATCGTGGGCGCCGCAGGTGTTCCCAAAGGCTCATTCTACAATCATTTCGAAAGTAAGGAAGCTTTTGTTATTGAGGCAATGGAAAAACTAGCCGATGAGAGCTCGACTCGCTCGGAGATTATTCTCAATGATCAAACTAATAGTCCTAAACAGCGCTTACTCAATCTATTTGATGAGAATCATCAACAACTGAAATCCTCAGAATTTTGCGGCGGCTGCTTGATTGGTAATCTTTGCCTGGAAATGTCCGATGAAAATCCCGCAATCAGAGATACTGCTAATCGGATCATGGACGATTATGTGAATTCCATTGCTGAGTGCTTAACCCAGGCCCGTGAAGCCGGAGAGTTGCATACATCAACGAATGTTAAGGAGCTCGCAGAGTTTATTCATTGTGCCTGGGAAGGGACACTGATGAGAATGAAGGCAAGTAAGGCTTGTGAGCCATTCAATATATTTCGTAGTCAATTGGAGAGTTTCTTTTTGTAGTTGGTACTTTTTGTAGTCGTACTTTTGCAGCGGAGTGTTCTTTATAATTGAACCCTTTCGCTAATAATCGCTTCGATCAGCTCATTCAGAGCGCATATTTTCAAATAAAAATATCCAACGACCAGTAACAGATCACATAACTCAATTTAGCTGTAACATTTTTCAAGACGACCGGTCATATATACAATTAAGACGACCGGTCACTTAATAAGTAGATGATTAAGAAAAGGAAGAAAGATGAAATTACTACCACGCATTTTTGCGACGCTGCTTCTTTTACTCTCAGTCGAATTCGCGGAAGCAGAAGAACTCATGGTAACAAAAACAACCGTTGCCGAAGAGCAAGAAAAGAATCAGCAAAATGAACGCCAACAAAGCGGACAACCGATAATCGGAACAATAAACGCCGAAAAAAATCCTCATCGCGGCTGGGTCTGGGACTCTGAAGTTGAACCTTACGATACTGGTTGGGCGCTATACATCGACAATGACTTATTCGCTCTACGCAGTAGTGATCAGGATTATACCGGCGGTTTTTCACTCACGCTGGCGGGACGCCGGGCCGTTGAGTATGACTTTTCGCTCAACCCAATTCTGGAGAGGGTTGATCAACTGACAGGATTTGAATCTCTTCATTCGCAGGGCGATCGTCAGCTGCACAGTATTGAAATGGGATTTACCGTTTTTACACCCGAGTCAATTGCTAATGTTGAAGAACAAGTTGGCGATCGACCTTACGCGAGTTTGCTATTTCTTTCTAATACTCATGAGTCAATCGACTTCGAATCTGACACAGCCTGGGTATCGACATTCACTCTGGGCGTGATTGGTTCCTCTTTAA
Organism: Aliikangiella coralliicola; assembly: GCF_007004725.1. Classification (GTDB taxonomy): domain Bacteria; phylum Pseudomonadota; class Gammaproteobacteria; order Enterobacterales; family Kangiellaceae; genus Aliikangiella; species Aliikangiella coralliicola. The sequence continues at coordinate 105,919 of NZ_ML660168.1, forward strand.
TTAGTGAAGTACAAACAGAACTGCATAAAACACTGGGTAGTGAAACACCGGTAGGCTGGAACAACCAAATCAGCGACGGCGGAGAACTAACCGCGAGATATAGCATAGCCAGACAAAGCTTATTTCATTTTAATTATCGAAACGAACATAATTTTGAAGTGTCGACAACCATGCAAGCAAGTGTTGGTTATATTTCTGAAGCATCATTTGGTTTAGCCGCTCGTGTCGGCCAGTTCGACACTCCCTGGTACAGCTTCCGACCACAATTTAATGATTATTCAGAAAAGTCCGCCAGCCTCGCGGGCCTTAACAAAAATCAGGAAGAGTTTTATTTCTGGGGTGGGTTCAATTTGCATTTGCGGGCATACAATGCTTTTTTACAAGGGCAATTCAAAAACAACACTATTGAATACTCTTCTAGCGAAGTCAGAAACATTGTCGCCGAAGCCTGGCTTGGTGTTACCAGACAGTTCAAAAATGGCTGGCGTTTAAGCTACTTGTTGAGAACACAGTCATCCGAAGTAAAAGTTGGTAAAGCCGATCGAAGCGTTTATTGGGGCGGGTTAATTTTGAGTAAAGGCCTATAAAATGAAGATGTAGACTACATTGCCAATTTGATTAGCTGCTTATTCTTCTGGAAATTCTAAGCCCGTTATGAACTTCCAGATCAATAAGCAGTGATTGATTTTATATGATAGATGTTTTCTATCAATTTTTTAGCCGCTAACATCATGTGCTCATGCTTAACGGTTTCTCACAATAACGATATCCGGCTATCTATTTGATAACCAAAGAATATTTTCAATAAAGTAATGTTCGCCGCTCATAGCTAACAACTATTTAATCATTTTCGCCCTCCTTCGCCATTTGCCTTATTATCAATTAGATTTATAATTTTCAGAAATTTCTGAAAATTCAGGCATTACACAATGGAACTTCCATCCGAATTAGAAACCTTTGTCGTACACTTCGGTGAAATGGGCAGCCGGTGGGGCTTTAATCGCACCGTCGGGCAAATGCTGGCAGTGATCGTTTTCACCGAGGAAGCGCTTAATGCTGATCAAATTGCCAAGATGCTCAGTATTTCCCGAGGTAATGTAAGTATGGGGATCAAAGAACTTCAATCCTGGCAATTGATCCGTGTCCACCATAAGCCCGGCGACCGAAAAGATTATTTCAAACCTGCCGGAACCATCTGGGAACTGGCTTTGCAAGTTTTGTCAGAAAGACGTAAACGAGAAGTCGATCCAACCCTGTCGCTGTTACGCGGTCAGCTGATGAACGAGCCCGGTGAATATCAATTCGCCACTGAGCGAGTCAAAGAAATCCATGACTTGCTAGAGCTTTTTAATACCTGGTTTGAAGACATTCACCGAATGAATCCTGATAGTTTAAAGACATTATTAAAGCTTGGCTCTGGTGTGGGAAAGGTTCTTGATTTGAAAGAGCGACTGACCACCAGAGACAAAAGTTAACAGACAATAAAGCAGCTTTCGAAGTAAACACTTAGAACACTCAACTGCCCCAGTTGGAGATAGACATGTTAGACACTTTTCTATTATCTCGTATTCAATTTGCCGCCAATATTAGCTTCCACATTTTATTCCCAACCATCACCATTGCACTCGCCTGGTTTCTTTTTTATTTTAAAGTCAGACACGATATTTCCGGACATCCGGTATGGATGCGAATCTATCGTTTTTGGGTAAAAATTTTCGCACTGACTTTTGCTTTGGGTGTCGTGAGCGGTATCACTATGTCTTTCCAGTTTGGCACTAACTGGCCAGGCTTTATGGAAAGAGTCGGTAACATAGCCGGTCCGTTACTGGGCTATGAAGTACTCACTGCTTTTTTTATGGAAGCGACATTCCTTGGTGCCATGCTATTTGGAATTAAGCGGTTACCCAGTTGGCTCCACACCCTGGCAACTTTTTTAGTTGCTTTTGGCACATCAATGTCAGCTTTCTGGATCTTAGCTTTAAACTCATGGATGCAAACACCTCAAGGTTTTTATCTTGTTGACGGAATCGCTCATCCAGAAGATTGGTTCGAGATCATTTTTAATCCCTCATTCCCTTACAGACTGCTTCACACTTTACTGGCTTCAGGGTTAACAGCATCATTTTTAATCGCCGGTATTTCAGCCTATCGAATTTTGAAAAAGGATGATAAGTTAGCGCCTAAAATCGCACTAAAAACTTCAATGTATACAGCAGCGATATTAATGCCAATTCAAATTTTTGTCGGTGATCTTCATGGCCTGAATACACTTGAGCATCAACCACAAAAAGTAGCGGCCATGGAGGGAATCTGGGAAACAAAGCAAGGTGCACCATTTCTGTTATTTGCGGTTCCTGATGAAAGCGAACGCAGCAACCATTTAGAAATAGGGATTCCCAAAGCGGCCAGCCTGATTTTAACTCATGAACTGGATGGAGAAATAAAAGGACTGAATGAATTTAAAGGCGAACACCCGCCGGTAAAACCTGTTTTTTATGGTTTTAGAATTATGCTCGGCGTGGGAATGCTAATGTTAATCGTTAGTTGGTTGGTCAGTTTTAAACTGATACGACATAAAACGCTTTCAAGAAGCCAACTCTTAATATTAGTTTCCATGGCATTTTCCGGATGGGTCGCAACTTTAGCCGGTTGGTACGTCACAGAAATAGGAAGACAACCTTACCTGGTCAGCGGCGTGCTTACCGTTGCTGAAGCAGTCACCGACTTACCACCGAGCAATGTGGCTATTTCTCTCACTTTATACAGCCTGCTTTACCTGGCATTACTCGTTGCCTATCTACACACAATATTTTATATGGCAAGAAAATCCGCCGCGGTCGAAGAATTTGAGACAGATGATGTTTCGATTTCAAAACCCTTTCATCATCCAGAAAGAATCGAGCGTCTCTCGAATAACTCAGAAATTGAAGCTAACTTACCTGTTTCATCTACATTAAAGCCTTAACGAAAGCGGAGTATTGGCAATGACTTTTGAACAATCACTACCCTATATTTTTCTATTGTTGATGGCTGTTTCAGTTTTGATGTACGCCGTTCTCGATGGCTTCGATCTGGGCGTTGGCGTGATGCTACCAAAGGATAACCGAAACTATCGAAATCAAATGATAGCGTCAATTGGGCCATTTTGGGACGCTAATGAAACTTGGCTGGTACTTGCAGTAGGAATTTTGCTTATCGCTTTTCCACAAGCACATAGCATGGTATTGAAAGAACTTTACCTACCGACGTTGTTTCTCTTGATTGGACTTATCTTACGCGGCGTCGCCTTTGATTTTCGCGCCAAAGCCGTTACTGGTTATCAAAATTTGTGGGATAAACTATTCAAAGCAGGCTCAATTCTAGCATCTGGCTCACAAGGTTTTATGCTCGGACTGTATGTTATGGGGTTTGAATACCATTGGGCTGCTTTGGCATTTGCGGGACTCAGTGCTGTTTGCGTGACGTCAGCTTATGCCTACATCGGTGGCGCCTGGTTAGTGATGAAAACAGAAGGTGAATTACAAGTGTTTGCCGCAAAAAAAGCGCGTATTGCGGGCTGGATAACGGCAGTCGGAATTATCGCAATCTGTATCACCAACCCGCTCATTAATCCGCAAGTAGCTGATCGCTGGTTTAGTTTGCCTGAAGCCATTTTGCTAATGCCGATACCATTAATGAGTTTTATTCTGTTGCTCGTGACGGATATCTATTTAAAGAGTGTTCCAGTTTCTCAAGATAAAGCTTGCTGGCTTCCCTTTATGTCTGTCGCGAGTCTTTTCTTGCTATGTCTAATCGGACTGGCATATAGTTTTTATCCCTATGTCGTGCCGGATAAACTATTAGCTGTTGACGCAGCAAGCTCAACCGCATCATTGAAATTTATTTTTTATGGTGTGGCAATAGTACTCCCTATCATTCTCGCATATACATTATTTTCTTATCGGGTATTTAAGGGAAAAACAACAGAATTAGAATATTATTGATTTCACCCAGAGGAGAAGTTTCCCTGATAAAATTAGCCTACATCCAATGTAGGCTTTTCACGATTACGATATTAGCGTGAGTTTTTTTTCGAACCATCACTTTTAAAAACAAAATGCAATCAGGAACTTCTGTGTACAACAAAATCCAGCACCTGTCCCATAAAAGGTTTGATTTCAGGTAGCGACTCTAAAGCTTCCTGCGCCAGAAAAAAATGTTCAAAAAGTTTTTGCTTTGCTTGTTCTTCTCCCAAACAGGTAACAAATGACGCTTTGCCTAAATCTGCATCCTGAAAAGTCGGCTTTCCTAAACGCTCACTGTCACCACAGTGATCTAACAGATCATCTTTAATTTGAAAAGCGAGTCCCAAGTGTTTGGAAAACTCCTTGATGTGGCCCCTTTCGATATCATTCTCTCCAGCAAGAATAGCAGGAATCATCAGAGAAGCTTCAATCGCTAAACCGGTCTTTAACTCGCTAATGGTTTCCAACTCTGCCAGATTGGTAAGTCGCTCAGTTGATTTAAGGTCCAATAGTTGCCCTTCACAAATTGCCTGGGTAATACTGGATGCATAGCTTAAAGACTCCAGCACTCTTTCTGGCGGAATTTCCTTGAGGTTACTTTGAACCTCAACCGCTCTCATCATCATAAAAACAGCAGTTAACTCTGCTGTTGCCTCACAATTATATTGCTTGTGTAATGCAACATGCCCACGCCTTAAATCTGAGTTATCTTGTGACGGTTTATCGTCGAAAATAATCGACGCCGTATGCATATACTCCAATAACTGAAGTATCGGCTTAATTTGTGCTGGACTAAATCCGTATTTATCAACGCATATAACATAAGCGAGTGTCGCTCTTAACCTTTTACCGCCGGCATTTAAACTATAGTTCGCCGCTTCAATCAAGGTAGACTGGTTCAGCTTTTTGTGATTTGCAACAGGAAGACACTCATCGACAAATCTTCGAACTTCTTCAAAACGCGACTTAAAATGGGCTTGTTGTTGTTTTTGTTTGTCAAAATGTTCTGCCACATGGCGACTGATTAATTTATCAAACCAGGCAATATCATTAGGCTGCTCAACAAGTTCGTCAATGAGTCGGTCAAAGCTAGCATCACCGGTAGTTAAGAGTTTTTGGCGTAGTAGCTGATAATCATTTTCACCAATTGATGCCTTTAAACTTTTATGTGCATTAATGCTTCGTTCAAGTAGCAACTTTTTGCTGAATGGCTCATTTTTATAGACTTCATAAATGAGATAGAAAACAACCGACCAGTAAACTTCGTATGGGTTAATGAGTTCTTTGTTGTTATCGAAAGCAACACCTTCAACATTTTCTATTTGTTGTAAATAGTATGTATACGGCGTGACATTGCCTTCATCTAAGTCGATAAAAATATCTTTTATGTCATCATTAAACTGGTTATATATTCCAAAACAGAAAGTGTGGTAATTAAACGCTTCATCACTCTGTGAGTTCAACAACTCTCTGGCAATTAAACGACAACCTGCAGACTTAAGAATAATTGGCAGAAAAAGTTCTTCAATCGTATATTTTTTAGAAGATAAAGTTCGGCGTCTGTCGATATCCTGAGCTTCGAAGAATATAAAAGCCTGTTCAAAAAAAGTTTTCGCTGCATGTGGCGAGCGGCAGTCTCTAATGTAGTCAAAAGCTTCTGAAAGTTCCTGATAAACAAATGTCATACTACGTTGATTTTTTTTAGAGAACTGAGGAAATTCGACCACCTTTCCCTGAAGTAAGCTTTGACGAATTGCCTGATTGAATACTTCTTTTTCTTCATCATTCAGTACCGACGCAGAATCCTGTAAGTCATCAATAAACGGATAAGTTAATCCATAGCTGTAGCCTAACCGAATTGCCGAGTCGAGGCCTTCCTTTTTATTTTGCTTTGATGTTTCCGCTTCACTTGAGCCAGACTGGGGTTGACTAATAAATTGATGTAAAACGACACCGGCGATTATTTTTACCAATTTCCGCATGCCGTTGGTTTGATCAAGCTCTTCAGGCATATTGCCTTGAACTTGCCCTAACTTCCCCATCAACCAGTACAAGGTTTTTTCAACGCCATTATCCTTCGCCTTACCAAATAATAAATTTGACGAGAATGAATCATTAAGCGCTGAATTTTTCGAATCCTTGTTCACCTGCTTTTTAATCCAACGGTGAAGACGAGTGACTGTATCGTCAATATTTTTCTTTGTGCTCTTGTCTTGTAAAGACTTGCCCAGATCGCGCATAAATATGTAGGAGACAGACTTCTCAAGATACTTTCTCAGCTTACGGTCGGCAGAGAGCTTTTTAAGAAATCCCATCGAATCAAGTTGCCCACCGATATGTTGTTCTGTTTCTAACTCCGAGAGGCTTACGCCCTGGTAAATAAAACGATCAGACTGATGTCGCCAATTTGAATAATCCTCCTTCAACTGATTAAATAACGAGCCTTCGTCGATGAGTTGCTGGAGTTCTTTAAGATACCAATTCGCTCTTTTTTCTGCGCGTAAATAACAATGAGCATCAACAAATTCGGATGTTTGGGCAGGCTGTATAGTTTCTGTACTATGTTTTGTTTGCTTTCGATCAAGTTTTTTTGAATCTAATCGTTCTAAATAAGTGGGATCTGGTTTTCTTGATAAAACTGGCAAATTAAAACTCCATCAGGTTAAAGGAACACATTAGGCCACAGACAGTTCGAAAACGATGAACCATGCTTGTGCTTCCCTTGTTTCTACTCACTGGTATAGCTAAGCAAATAATATACCATCGTCAAGTTACTGTTAACTGCGACCTAAAGTAAAGCGACTTATTGCAATACCGATTAAAAATTATTGCTTTTCACCAATTGTTAACCGATTTGCCAAAGTTCGCCGTGCTTTTTGCTATAACGCAAAACGCTGTCCGATTATTCCATGGTGAAGATAATTACTGACCAGCCAATCACGAGCTAGTAAGAATGGGGATAAATTGATAAAGAAATACTAGGGCGTGTTTATCTTTCATTCTTTGAGATTGCCGAGGTCATTTTTTTGTTCAGCGAGGCGAAAGATGAACCATGTAGTCATTCTACAGGTTCAGCTTTTAACGCGGCTGGGCGAAAAAATGGCCCGGCCCTTCGGGTTGTGACTAAAATTTCGCCACTCTGCGTCGTTTGTCGCTCATTTAGAATAACTAAACCACGCTTCGCACTTCTTGATTGACAAAATTTTAGCCGCAACAATCTCAAAGAATGAAAGATAAACACGCCCTAATAATTAGTAACAAATTTTTAATGGCAACAACGTCGGCATGCCACATTAACGATGACTCTAACTATCAGAACGGTCACTGATGAGCTTTATGGGGCAACTTAGATTCTCCACTCGCGGTATCCATATCGAGCAACATCGTTTAGCCAGCTAACCAATTCACCAACGGAAAAATGCCGATTTGAGCCGGCACTCAAATAGTTATCCATCGAGAGGCTAAAGGCTTGCCAATGGCTACCGGTGATACTGCCGGTGCCAAAATCCTTTTCCTTATTATTTGCCCAACAGTCAGTTAGCGACGAGTCGCGCGAGGCATTTCTTATGATAGAAAAAAAGTGTTCGGAGACTCTCGGTCGCCCACACAATACCGCGAGTAAAAACATCGGCGCATAAAACCCGCCAGATTGACTTGAAAAGCTAATACTATGTGCTCGTTCATCACTCGCCTTAAGCAGTCTGTACAGATTAATAAATCTTTTGACAGTTCTCGGCGACCGACCGACAATTCCACCTAACACTTTCATATAGTCAAGTTCATGTTCTGAAATATCTAAAGAGCGTGGCTTAAGGTCGAGCGAATTTTCAGTATCTGAAAGTTCATCATGAAAACTATCTTCCTCATCTTCAGTATCAGCTTCACCACTCGATAAGCGATCGGCCCCGGCTTTTTTTTCTTTCTGTCCGCTCTCGGCTTTATCGAGTATTGGAGCATTATCAGTCTGTATATTTTTTGCTCCTTCATCTGCGCCCACACCGACAACGCCATTAATTAAGTCACCAGTCATATTGCCGTCAATTGACTTAAGCCAGAAAGGTATTTGAAATATTTTTTCCAGATAGTCATCGGTGGATGCCGCGTTAGGATCGCCACGGAGCTTTATTTCGCCGTTATCGTGAATGAGAAATGGGTAATTTTTTTTCAAAGAGCGGCCAACCCATCTTGCATCCACGCCTACCACAACCATAAACAATGGAAATGCCAGGATCAAATGGATAGCCTGTAGCACCTGGGTTACCCTTTCATGTGAACAGCGGTCTAAATCATCAATGTAGAGAACAATTCTATCCAGTGAAGGCAGAGAACTATCTTGCTCAAATTTTGATTGACTCCCCGCATTTTTTTGTTGACACATCAATTCATTCAAGCGTTCAAAATCTTTTCTGACTGTCGAGAGTAGCCCAAGATGCTTGTCATAATCAGAACTGTCAGCTCGCTCATAAACAAATTTAATAAAGTTCTCATGAGCAATTTCAGGGTGCTCTTCTAACAATTTGGATAGACCTGCTTGGGAGTCTGACAATTCCTTATTAATTATCTTAACCTCATAGGACGCATCTTTAGCCTTGTCATACTCATCGCTAATACTTTCAACCCAGTTAAGAATTCCTTTCGCCTTTTTTAGTGGTTTATTTAAAACAGCGAAAAATGAAGCGATCGCAGCTATCACTTGTCCTACTGCTCCCGCGATGTTTTGGAACGAATCAACAAAAAATAGCGAAACTATTCCGACTATTAAAATCACAAATAAAATTCGTTGCCCCATTGAACTATATTTTAATAGTCCCTTGAATATATTTTTCAGACGATTACCAAGAACCTTCCTTCGTCGCAACAACGATATCAAGGTGCTGACTGATTCTAAGCTGTCATCAATTTTTTCATTCGTTAAGTCGATATCGGTTAGTTTTTTAATATCCTTAGAATTCTGGATAAATGGTTCAGCCAACTCGACCTTACCGTCACTGTTCTTTTTTAATATTATTTTTGATAACAGCTTGCCGGTTAGTTCATCTCTTTTTATCTGTGCATTATTTTGCTCTGCAAACAGTTTTTTTCTTTTATCTTGAATAGTTTTTATCTTGTCCGTTACTGCATTTTGCAATTCACTTGAGAAACCGAGCTTTTCAATCAAAGCTCGGTAGCTTTCATCGTTATAGCCAATCCGGGTTAACTCAAATCGCAACTCCTTAAAAAAGTGGTCAGTTAAACTCGCCCACAAATTTGATTCAGAATAATGCCACGCATTAAACTCTATTTGGGCAATATTTTTACAAAAAGCAGTTTCTTCTTCCTTACTAACTTTTCTCGACTCCTCCGCGATCTCATCGATTCGATCCCGGAGCTTATTCATAAAAAATGTTTTTCCGCTACCCCAGTCTCCAAATAATCCGACAGCTATTGGCGGATTGGCGTCTTTCGCCGCTAGCAATGATGCGAAAGCGTTGACGTCATTTTTTATGTTGAGAAAATCTCGACCTTTGGAAGCATCAGAGTTAACAAGCGCCAGTAAATCTCTAGAATCACGTTTGTAATTACTCGCTAGAAAATCACCCCACGCCGTGTGATTATCATTGGGCCACATTTGTGAAACAAACGTCAGAAAAACCTGCCTCGTATTATCAAGGTCAATGTCCGCGTTCTGTAACATTTCCGTCAGTAAACTTTGAACCTCTTCGCTGCCGCCATGTATCACTGCGGCAATCAAGTGTCTTAAACTAATTCTTTCTTTACGACAGCTAGATACAGCGGCGAGTCTAGCGGTATCTAACAACGCCAGAACTGAAGGCTCAACGAATGTTGACAAGAGCGAATCACTTTCTAAGAAACCAGTAACCTCACTCCAATTAATACTCTCGGCATATTTGAGGTCTAACGAACTCAATGTCGGCAAGTTTTCTCGCAAAAAAATAGTGCTTTCTGAGTCTGAGTTTAGTGCGAGAGAAATAGTCAGTTGAATCAGGTGCTCTGGCGAAATTTTTGGAAGACTTTCATTATTAAGTGCTAGCTTTAACGCCGCAGAGATGATTTTTGATGTGTTTCCTGAATAGCGGTAATCTGATAATGTTGCTGCAGAAAAAAATTGCTCTTCAAACTTAAAGGGATCCGCCGGCGGTCGCTGGTTCGAGTTGGAGATGACTTTGTTAAGCGCCTCCGCCTCCGTCGAACTTACCCGAAAATTAGTGCCCGTTTGATTGCGAATAATGGTTAGCGCTCTGAATTTTTTTCCCTGATTAAGGAGTTCTTCATGAAGAATAGGTTGCTGGAACTTTTCCTGATCGCGGACATTAACCATGCCTGCTTTGTTTTCGATAGTTGGCTCTTCTTCTACAATCCCCCAACCATATATTCCTCGCTCTTTACCCGATTTCCACAAATACACAAAGTCACCTTTGTGGACACTCGACGTGTACCGATTGAGTGGCCAGTGATTGACTTTTCCTACTGTAATTTCCTTTGCTAAGTCAAAATCTCCGGGAACAGCCTGAAAGATCCAATATCGCGGAGGCGCAGGAATCATTGGGGATTTAATTTCGCTGATATTATCTTGATTAAGATTATTCTGGCGTGCAGTCTGATCTATCGGTTCTGACATGAGAACTTGGTTACTCCCTGTTTTCTTTTGTGGAACAGCAAGAAGCTAATTGCCATATTGACCGACTACTAATTCGACATCTAAACCTACTTTAATATTATTTCATTTTTAACCATACTAGATTTCGAACGATTAACTCATCAAACAGCTAATGGCATATATTAATAATAAATCATTTTAGAAATAATGCTTATCAAAACTTATCGTCTTAATCAACCGATAGCTAGAGCGCGATTGTTCATACAATGACTAATTGGCCCTAATATTCCATATCCAACAACTCGCCCAATTCCGGCTGCCAACCAAACTGTTTGAGTTTCACACGATTGTTAAGCACTACAACCCCTTCTTCCTGAAGTAATCCCTTCTGGCGCTCGGCTTCTTGCGAGCCTGCGGTAAATGCCAATTGTCCGCTACTGCGTAAAATCCGATACCAGGGAACTTTCAAGTTTTTGGGGGCATAACCAAGCGCCTTGCCGACTAACCTCGCCCTCCCTGGTAGCCCGGCTAAGTCGGCAATTTGTCCATAACTGGCAACTTTCCCCGCCGGTACCTTACAAACGGTTCGCCAAATTCGATTCGCTTTTTGTTTGTCGTATGCCATGAAATTGCTCTCAGTTCTCTCTTTAGTCCTAGCCACCAACAACACTTTAAATTTTCGTTTCAGTCTTGAAATCTGCTATCTTAAACATCTGGTCTTCTTGAAAAACAAATTGAGTCATGGGTATGTTAAAAATCAGTAAGAAAATTTTACTTGGTGTTGCGATTACCAGCCTTATCACTGCTTGTGCGACCAATATCGCAGGCCGAAAGCAGATCATGTTAGTATCTGAAAATAGCGCTATTCAGGCGTCAAAGCAAGCTTATGTCAACACGTTAAAGCCACTTGAGCAGGCAGGAAAGCTGGACAGCAATCCTCAAGTCGTCAGGCGCGTCAATCGAATTACCGATAAATTAATTCAACAAGCAATCATTCTGCGCCCAAATACCAGGAGCTGGGAATGGAGCGTTAAAGTTATTGATGATCCTGAAACCGTGAATGCGTGGTGTATGGCTGGCGGAAAAATGGCGATTTACACAGGTTTACTTAATAAACTCTCCGCCACTGACGATGAAATCGCGCAAGTTATGGGACACGAAATTTCCCATGCACTCGCCAATCATTCAGCGGAAAGAATGTCAGTCGCTATGGCTAACAATCTCGCACTCAATTTATTAAAAACGACAACCGATGCTTCAGCCAAACAAATGTCTTTAGCCACCGCCGCAGCTCAGGTTGCATTGACTCTACCAAACAGCCGAACATCTGAGTCTGAAGCAGATAAAATTGGCATCAAATTAGCGGCTAAAGCGGGCTATAACCCCAACGCAGCGGTAACCCTTTGGCAAAAAATGGCGCAAGCCGGCGGTAATCAAGGTTTTGAATTTCTTAGCACTCATCCATCACCTGAAAACAGGCAGCAAGCCCTGAAAGCAATGATTCCGGAAATGATGCCCTTTTATCGGGCGGCTAAAGGAAAATAACGGTGGGATGGAGCTGCGATAAAATGTAAAACAGGGCCATTAAGGCCCTGTTGATTTCGCTTTTTCTTTTAGTGAGGAAAATCGTTTATATTCTGAATAATTTTCATCAGCATTAGCCCACACTTTTGATAGTCTATTGATTGCTTCATCAAACTTTTCTCGTTCACCATTATCAAAATATATATGAGCCAGCTCAAGATGTGCGGTGGGCAATGTCGGATACTTCTCAAGAATTTTTAACAGTGACTCTTTAGCCTCCGCTGAAAAGCCCGACTTATGTTTCACTTTTGCCACCAATACGCCAATAGAATAAATACTGGTTTCGTTCATTGTATTAACTACTGAATTAGCCATGGCGTCATAAGCCCTCTGATAAAACTTTAATGCTTCTTCATAGTTTTCTTCCATCTCCATAATCTGCCCTCTCGCACCGTCAAGGGCACTAATAAATAACGGATTAGGAAATCGTCTTAAGGATTCTTCTACATTTTCTAAAAGCAACTTCAATTTTTCTTTATCTCTTGTTGCAACATACACATTTAGAATCCCCAAATCAGCGATGCTATCGTAAGGTGGTTGCATACTTGACTTAACCTCATCCAACAGGGACAAAGCCTCTTCCGTCAACCCCAGATACGCTAGAAACTGGCTCTTAGGAAATTGGATGGTGAAAGATCTGACTATCGGCGATAAATGTTCGCTGTTTTCGAATAAACTATCGAGTGTTGCAATAGCCTTGGTAATTTCCCCACGCAGTGTGTAATAAGATAGATAACCAGACAGTATCTGATATCTTTCTATAGAATTCTCAGTAACATCCATCAACTCAGACAATCTTCTTTCCGCGTTGTCAAACCTGTCGGTTTTCATATCGAGCGTTACCAACTTTAACGATGCACCGAGGTTGGCATTTTCAAGTAGTAAAGCTCTTTCTAGCATACTTCGAGCATCTTCAAATTGAGAACTTCGTTCAAACACATTGGCCAACTCAACCAACCCATTGACATCCGATGGATTGAGCGAGACATACTCCAGTTGACTTTGCGAGGCTTTTTCAAGCTCACCTCTTAATACAAATAGCTTTGTCAACTTCCGTAGAACAGAGTCGTCGCTGGGGTTAAGTTGGCGTAAACGACGAAGGCTCTCTAATGCCTTGTCATGGTCAATTCCGGTGACCAATAGAATTTCAGATCGTAATTCATGGGCATGAATATCATCAGGAAAAAGCTCAAGCCACATATCGTAGATTTTTACTTGAGAAACATAATCCCCTTTAATGGCGTAGGTCGACGCTCGTAATCGAAACTTATCTTGTGTGGTGAATTTATATTCATGCTTCAGCCCGTCGGCCAATGCCTTAGCACCATCTTGTACCTTTCCCATTAAACGATTGATTGTGGATAACTCAAAGTAAGCATGAGCAAAACTAAAATCTTCTTTTATTGCCTGTTCTGCCAATAGTTTCGCTTCGGGAAAATTATTTTCTAGCCGACGCTTAGTTTGCGACTCGACAAATTTTTCTATCGCCGGAATTGATTCGCTCACATGCTCTGCAACTGCTAAATCCGTTGAATGCTCATTTAGGTTTTGAGGGATCTCTAATGTTTTCCTGATAGCACTAGATAACTCATCAACCAGCGAAAGTAAGTTTTTCCCTTTTACCGCGTGGGCGGCCATTTTCAATCCTTTTTTAACATCGAAAATATCAATGCTCAGCTCATACTCGTCATTCCGAAATTCAAAGTTGCCACTCACACTAAACTTAGTGAAACGCTTTCTAGCCATTTCCAAACGCATAGAATTTGGAACATTGAGCGCATCTGCATATCCCACTTTTTTCATTTTCCTCAGCATACTGCTGGAATCAAACGGTGTGTAACTTGAAATAAACAAACTACGGTCCAGATCTTTGCTTAGCATCCAGGGTATGCCATATTGCATCCAGTCTAGCTCTGGCTGACCACTTTTGTTTTTCCAGAAATAGGTAACCACGCTTTTATGAAACTCTTGTTTTGGTATCTCATATGCTTGTGCTACACCTTTTTCATCAACAATGACTTTCGTCTCAGTCGCAGCGACGGGGTTAACCAGGTAAAACATAGCGCCAAAAGCGAGCAGCAAATTACCAGGGACAAACACGAATGTCGGTTTTTTCCACGGATCTCTACCGGGCTTGCCATACTGATACGCCAGGTAGAACACTGAAGGAATGAAAAACGCCATACCGACAAAAATGTAGGAAGTGATCTCCTGAGGCATACTGAACCTTTCAGTCATCCAGTCGCCAATCTCAATCATCATCCAGGTAGCCGCAATATAAAGACCTAAAATCTGCGGCACTCTGCGTTTGACTAGTTCTTTGATAAAAGATGTTTTTTGCATATTTATTATTTAATGTCCAATTTAGGACTTTCTATTTTCTTCCCGATTAAGGCGCTAGTATACAAGGAATCTCGAATGACGAAAATCTAAACTCAAGTATTAGCGATTCTTTGATTATTTGGTAACTATTTGGTAATTAGTCGGTTAACGATTTTTGCAGTAGTATTATTCCTTACTAAAGCCATTTAACCCGGATTATGCAAATGGATTGGATAGATATCGGTATTAATTTAACAAACAAACGCTTCGATCACGATAGAGAACAGGTCATCGATTCCGCCATTGAGGTTGGCGTTAATAAGCTAGTTATCACTGGAACTAGCGTTCGTGAGAGCCAAAGAGCCTTATTGATGGCAAATGAGCGACCTGACACTTTGTTTTCTACTGCCGGGTGTCATCCGCACGATGCAAAGTCATTAGATGAAGACGGACTGGCGCAGATCGACAGCCTGGCTAACGAACAGCAGGTAGTCGCAATCGGAGAGTGCGGCCTGGATTTTAATCGAAACTTTTCGCCCAAAGAAAAACAGATTGAAGTATTTAAGCAACAACTTGAACTAGCGGTTAAAGTTCAAAAACCAGTTTTCCTGCACGAAAGAGACGCTTTCGATACCCAATATCAAATCCTTAAAGATTATTTGCCCAGTTTAAATGGCGCTGTGAGCCATTGCTTTACTGGTCAACAGGCGCATTTGGAGGCGTATTTGAGCCTGGGCCTTTCTATCGGTATTACTGGGTGGATTTGTGACGAACGCAGAGGAAAAGCACTATACGACATAGTAAAGTTTATTCCAGATGATCGTCTCATGGTTGAAACTGACGGACCTTATTTAACACCGAGAAACCTCCCCAAAAAACCGAAAGACGGTCGAAATGAGCCCAGATTTTTGCCCCATATTGCGAAAACTATCGCTGAGGCTCGTGGTCAAAGTTTGCAACATATCGCCGAAATCAGCTATACCAATAGTTGTCATTTTTTTAACCTGGATTGATAACGGGATGTTTCGATGCCTGAATTACCTGTAGATTCTGCCTGCAATGATACTAGCGAAGTAAGCAATCAAGATACAGCGGTCACACACCAGGTAGTGTTACTCCATGGACTTGGGCGTTCACCGCGCAGCATGAAGAAATTACAGCACACTCTGGAAAACGACGGGTATCTGGTTCGTAATCTTGGATACAACAGTTTGCTCGATAGTTACCAGGAAATACTGGAGGCACTTGATAATAAGATTTCTGAGTGGGTTAATCCCCACTGGCCTATTCATTTTGTTGGACATTCATTCGGCGGCATCTTAATTCGAGGGCTACTCGCCAGACACCCTGAATGGAACAAAGGCCGCTGTGTAATGTTAGGTTCACCGAATAAAGGGACAAAAACCGCATCTTTTATGCTGTCCCACTGGTGGTTTAGACACTTTGTTCCGAAAGTAACCTCTGACCTCACCCCCGGTAGCGAGTTATTAAACTCACTACCAGAACCGGAAATAGAAACCGGCATCATCGCGGGCAATGTTAATTACAGTATTGTGATTCCGGTTAGCTGGTACTACAAACGGGCGACTGGTAATGAGCCTGGGGACGGCGTCGTTGAACTATCTAATACTCAATGTAGCAATATGGCAGACTTCATCATCATGCCGTTGCACCACTCTTTTATGACATGGGATAGTGAGCTTCTCAAACAGGTCATCCACTTTATCGAAAATGGCCATTTTACTGACGAGTATCAACCGGTAACACAATAAGCTACCAATGTCGTGAGTAATCAATATCGTGAGTAATCAATATCATGAGTAACCAGCACAATGAGCAATGATTAACCAATCACTAACAATTGCCTGTGCTGACAAACAGAGAGTCGACAATCATGGAACAAACAGCGGTCATCAATAAATCAATTCAAGGTGGATGCTTCTGCGGCCGGATAGCGTACCAGGTTCAACTTCCAGTCAAATGGTGTGCTCACTGTCATTGTCAAAATTGCCGTCATGCACAAGGCGCGCCGGTGGTAACCTGGTATGGGGTCGATAAAAATAATTTTCAGTACATCAAAGGTAAGCGTGATATTGCCTGGTTTGATTCTTCAGAACATGCCAAGCGAGGCCACTGCATTCACTGCGGAACGCCCTTGTTTTTCCTCGGCGATAATTGGGAAAACGAAATCCACATAACGCTTGAATCAACCAAGGAAGATATCTTGCAGAAGCCTCAGGTTCATGTGTTTTACGACCGTCATGTGAATTACCTTCATCTACAAGATGAACTTGAAAAATATGGTGGACCCGATGGTTTCACGCCATTGACTGAAGCTAAGAACAGTGGAGAAGAAAAATAATGTCGCATAGTCAGTTTTCGTTGTTAAAAGAAAAACGCTTCCTTCCATTTTTCATAACTCAGGCGTTAGGCGCATTGAATGACAATGTATTTAAAAACGCGCTGATTATTCTTATCTCTTACAAAACAGCCCAAAATTTACCTTTAAACTCAGCAATCCTGGTCAATGTCGCAGCGATTCTCTTTATTTTGCCTTTTTTCATATTTTCAGCAACCGCAGGCCAACTGGCTGAAAAATTTGAAAAGTCTCGCAGTATTCGATTCGTCAAACTAGCCGAAATAATTATCATGTCACTCGCAGTCATTGGAATATATACCAACAGTGTTAACTGGTTACTCTTTGTGTTATTTCTAATGGGATTTCAATCGGCAATTTTCGGCCCATTAAAATACGGACTTCTTCCCCAACATTTGCATACTGAGGAACTCGTTGGCGGGAATGCGCTGGTAGAATCCGGTACTTTTATCGCCATTTTGCTCGGCACGATTATTGGCGGAGCGTTACTCGGTATAGAGCTAAACTGGGAACTTTACCTGTCAATAACTCTATTAGCTTTTTCTATTGCAGGTTATTTAGCTAGCAGAAAAATTCCGCATACACCGGCTGTTGTTCCTGACCTCAAAATTAACTGGAACCCGGCAACAGAAATGGTGCGCAACTTTAAATTCATGGCAACCGATAAAACTGTTTTTCTCGCTATTCTGGGAATTTCCTGGTTCTGGTTTTATGGCGCCGTTTACCTGACACAAATTCCAAATTATACAAAGTCTACTCTTGCCGGAACAGAGTCAGTCGCAACCTTGTTTTTGACCGCTTTCACCTTGGGGATCGGGATCGGTTCCATTTTATGTGAAAAATTATCTGCGGGAAGAGTCGAGGTTGGCTTGGTTCCCATCGGTGCATTTGGGTTAAGTTTGTTTGGCTATGATCTTTATCTGGCGAATACAGCCTCAGGCCTTGAACCTATTTACAACTTCAAAGAATTTTTAGTACTCGATAACTCTTGGCGAGTCTTGCTCGACGCTGTTTTAATCGGTATTTTCGGTGGTTTGTTTACCGTGCCGCTGTACGCACTAATACAAAAGATAGGCAATCAAAAACATATGTCGCGACTGATTGCCGGCCTAAATATCATGAACGCCTTTTTTATGGTGGTTTCAGGTGGCTTCGCTATCCTGCTTTTACAATCAGGCTTTACCATTCCAGAGTTATTTTTGGCAACAGCGGGTGTTAACCTTCTTGTCGCAATATATATTTTCACCAAAGCACCGGAGTTTATTTTCCGGTTTATCACCTGGCTATTAGTTAACACAATCTATCGCATCCGTGATATAAACCTGCAAGTAGTTCCTAAGCACGGCGCTTGTGTCCTGGTATGTAATCATGTGAGTTTTATTGATGCACTCATTATTGCGGGTTACTGTAAGAGAAATATTCGGTTTGTCATGTATCACAAGATATTTAAAACACCGATCATCGGTACCTTCTTCAAAATGGCAAACGCGATTCCAATTGCTCCGGCGCACGAAGATAAAAACCTGATGCAATCGGCCTTTGATAAAATTGCCTCAGAACTCGAAGCAGGACGAGTCGTCTGTATCTTTCCAGAAGGAAAACTAACCCCTGACGGCGAAATTGGCGAGTTTAGAAAAGGTATCGAGAAAATTATTCAGCGAACTCCTGTGCCAGTCGTTCCGCTTGCGCTAAAAGGGTTGTGGGGTTCATGGTTTAGCCGTTTCAATGGAAAAGCAATGACTGGTATTCCCAAGAAATTTATGGCAAAAATTCAACTGGTCGCCGGCGAGTCGATTGCGCCGGAAGATGTCTCTGCAGAAATGCTATTTGAAAAAGTGAGCCACTTAAAAAACTCTTAGAGGGCTAACAAGCCCTCATCGACTTTCAAAAAAGATAGACTACTCGTCAGAAAACTATTTGTCAGAAGAATAGTGGACCAGTTCTATCTTTTTTAAGTCTTCGACAAATCCTAGAGACTTAATTTCCCGCAAACATTTTTTATAGAGAGACTTAGGTGTGGCTTTCAAGTGAGAGAGTGCAGCATCCGTTGGAATATCTTTCAATAAGGTGAAAATCGCTAAAGAATAGGCATATTCAGTATCACTCAAATATCCACTCCGTTGCGATCGCCAACCTTGAGAACTCGCACCACTATACTGATGGAACGTGAATGCTGTGTTAGCCATAAAAATGCCGAACCCAAGAAATATTGCCGCAATATCTGTCGCAAACTCCCAATTATCAAATCCTCCAGGTGGTGCTTCTTTGGTAGTTGCCGTTAAATAGTGAGCGAGCTCATGAGCAAACGTAGCCACCAATTGTTGCGGATTATTAACCAGTTGGGGATTGTAAGTAATAACAACTTTTTGCTCACTATCAACAGAGAATGTGCCATGGGGTGAACTCGGCACATTTTGCAATGCAACGGTTTCGGCGACTCGCGGGTCAATATCTTTTTCTTGCTTTTCTAATTCACAATGCCAGTTTTGCATGTTAGCCAATGCTTTCACAGTCATAAAAGTCGCTTCAGCAACCTCATCTGCAGTGGAGACCGAGAGTGGAAAAAACTCTGAGGTAGGTAAAACTAATTGCGTGTGCTGATAAAAATCCTCTCCGCCAAAATTGCGTAACAACCAGCGGTAGGTTTCAATTTGAAAATCTCTATCAGTTTCAGATAAAAGCGGCTTACGCCTCAAAAAACCAAACATCAATACTCAGCCTAAAAAATCAAATTCGCTAAGCCGCTTTACCGCCTCTTCAAAGTCACCATCGGAACAAGATAATACAAACCGACAATATCCAGGTAACCCAGTCCAGGTTGAATTATTAATCACCAAATTTTTTAGTTTAAATAACTGACTTGTTACTTGATCAGCAGCATCAATCGGCGGAATTTCATATTTATCAATGAATGCTTGAGGCTTAGCAACTAAAAATAAGCCACCACTTGGTTGAATGACTTTCCAGCCTTTTTGAGTTAACAGTTGCGACAACCGGTGGGCACGGCTTTCGAGTTCTTTCCTTTGTCGTAACAAATGATCTTGTAGCGAGCTTTCGCCACTTAATTGCGCTTCAATTATTTTTCTCACAGTATAGCCGAGGGTAAAGTGTGGACTATGAGGCAACAGGCTTTTTAAATCAGCAATTAACGGTTTACTCGTCGACCAACAATAGCCAAATCTTAAACCGCCTGCAGCATACTCTTTAGATATCCCACCGATAAATACAAGTTTTGCTCTTTTGCTATTGACGAATTGGTAAATACAATCGGACAAGTTCCAGTTTGAATTTTCATTAAATTCCAGTCCGCTAAAGACACTATCTAGAATCACGGTGACATCGTATTTTAACGCGATAGAAAGTAGATCATTCAATTCCGCCTGAGAATAGACAGCACCCACGGGGTTGACCACTGGTGCATTTAAAAATAACCAGCAGCCAACTCTTGTAGAAAGATACTCATCGAGCGATTCGGCGTTAATCTTAAACTGGTTCTCTTCTCCAGTATGTAAACAACCGATATCAACATCTTTATATTGCGCTGCAGCCATAAAATAACCATAACTACCGCTTGGAATAACGAGCGACTTTTTTTCTTGAGTACACAAGTTTAGCAACGAGGAGAAAATAGGCGCAACGCCATTTCCGAACAGCATTTCAGAATAGAATGTTAGTGGAATACCAAACCGGAACTCCATTAACTCACGTAATGGCTCTTCTGGATTAGACTCCTCAACTGAACATCTCCTCACCAGGTAACTCTCAAATAACTTCTCTTTTAAAATCGTCGGAGCTGGTAATTCATTCTCCCCATAATCGAGACGGATTGTTCGGTGATCAAATGCCAGATGATTACCTTGAATGGCAGGGTGATTAAAAGCGTTCTGTGCAGGCAGGCACAAAGGAATTGATAACCTGGTATTTGATTCTGAAACGAAAGCAGCCTCTTGCTTTGAGGTAGAGCGTGTCCGCTGAAAATATAATAGTTCCTCAAGCAAGTGCGCATAATAGAGTTGTTTTAGAATGGGGGTTCGACTGTAGGTTAATTCAGCCGCATCAACCACATCTTTCACTAACTGCTGATTACTCGTTAATGTAATATTGAGAGAATAATTTTTATAAACTCGATTATTAATTAGCGCCGCCATAATAATTAAATTACTGGGCAAAGGGTGTTCAGACAAATACCGGTAAACCCCGTTGATTTGAGGCTGACTACTCAGATCAATATTGTTGGTTAAATCAACCAATAAAAAGACATTATTTTGCTGCGCACATTCGATTAACTGCCTCACCAGCTGGCTCGATTGTACTTCATGTACATCCAACTGAGTGATTATCAATTGAGGCTTAAGCTTATCAACCAATTCAATGAGGAATTCTACTTTTGACGGCGCCTCAATTATTTGCGTCGATTGCTCGTCAAATCCTTTTTCAATTAGATGGATAAGTTCTCTGGCCACCAAAGTCAGTTTAGGCCGGTAATTTGTTAACAGACTGGTGATGAGTTCGCTACGCCCCGGCGTTATCACTAATTGTTGCTCAGTAACATTGACCTTCAAGTAGTAGCAGAAATATTCTGCAAGTTGCTGGCGGAAGTAGTTTAATCCAGCTGTATCGCCATAGGGGAAATGTTGGGTTCGTTGTAAATGTCGCGCAAGAAAAGCGAGAAACGAATAACGTTCTTCCGCATCATCAAAATTTTCATAGGTTAAGTCAATCGCACTACGCAACGCTTTTCCACCAACGAGGTCAACAGATTCAAAAATAGATTTAACCTGATCTGGAAATAGCATTTCTGCTTCATAGACATCAACAGAATGGTAAATTTTTCCGCCTGCTCGCGCGTATTCCAGCGCGGTTCTTGCGTCAATTGTCATATCTGAGTTCGGTGACATATAAAATTCAAACCGATGGCCAGTGCTTTTTTCAATATCGACCAACATGTCAATTTCGGTATCCGCAGCCTGTTCTACCTGGGTCTGCCAAACTCGCCTGACTTTGAAACCTCTTCGTCGCATCAGACGTTCTAATACAGCCCTTCCCGGACGCCCTCCTAAGTTGAGTATTAGTTTTCCAGTCGATCTCAATAATGGAATTGACTGCTCCACGGCACTGGCAATTAAACCTAGCCCAAACTGATCTTCAATAAATCCCTGCTTTGCAAAATAGTTGCTGAGAGAATAGAGATAATCGTCACTCGCCGTTTCTGCAATCAGATCTTCCATCACTTCAGGCTCAGGGTTTAGCACTTGGGGAATACACCCAATAATCCGATCAATTTCAAGTCGGGAGTCTTCAAAAGGATGAGTCTTTGACTGGTTAAAATAGCTGAATAAGTTAGACTCGAAAAAATAAACGCAGTCCAGTAGTGACTTTCCATTAGCCAATATTTTCAATGTTTGATCGTCGTCATTAAACGCATTCAGGAACAGGTTTAATTTAGCGCAAACGATGGCTTTGGGGTTGATATCCAATCCTGTAATATTTTGTGGTGAATAGCGCAATGCCAACGCAATTGTAATCCAGCCAATTCCACAGCCTAACTCAACCACATTTCGCTCTTGATATTCGTTAGCTGGATAACGGATCAAACCTTCGTAAAAGGTAAAAGACCATGCTTCAGGTAAAAAGGTGCTAGGGAACTGCAATAACTTAAGGCTGACGGTCTCGTCGCTTTGATCGAGAATGTTTTGTCTAATAAATTGAAAATGACAATCTGCTGGTGGGGCCGAGTCATAAAACTGGTAAAGCTGTTTAAAGAAAAGATAGGCTTCTAGCCGAGTCTCCTTGCTTTCGAGTTGACTGAGTAAAGTTTTGAATGCCTCGTAAGCATGGTTGCTAGATTGCTGGCACTGCTTGACGAAACCGGTCACCTTTTCATTGGTCATGTTTACACGGGTCCTTTTGAATACATTAGCTTGGTGTTATGCATCGGCGACGCTTTGTCCTGACAACAAATTGAAACTTTTTTCAAACAGGCGTTATCAGTATAACAGTCAACTAAACCAGGTTAAAAGTTTGGATTGGCTTCAAAGATTTTTTACTAACACTATCTAAAAAATTAACTGACGGAAAGTGGCTTACCTTGCATTTTCATTTGCCGATCCAGCATTTCCTCTCTAAGATGGAACAACCATTGACTTTCAATCACCAACATCAGGGAAATTCAATATGAAAATGACAACAAAAACCCTGCTCGCCATTTCTTTATTTTCGATTACCTTTTTATCACAGGTTAAAGCCATGGATCGCATTACAGGAAAAAATTTCGCCACGCGCTCAGAAGTCATCGCTAAAAACGGAATGGTGGCAACCAGTCAGCCACTGGCAACCCAGATAGGTCTGGATATTCTCAAAAAAGGCGGAAGTGCGGTTGATGCAGCAATTGCGGCCAATGCAGCGCTAGGCTTAATGGAACCGACCGGAAATGGTATCGGAGGCGATCTCTTTGCTATTGTCTGGGACAACAAATCAAAAAAACTCTACGGATTAAATGCCAGCGGCCGTTCGCCCAAAGGACTCTCTTTCAAGCAGCTACAAACCAAACTGAAAGCGCTCAATCGAGACACTATTCCTCCTTATGGCATGTTGCCCATTTCAGTGCCTGGTACCGTCGACGGCTGGTTTGAGCTACATGACAAATTCGGTAAGCTGTCAATGCAAGACAATCTAAAACCCGCCATAGACTATGCTAACGACGGATTTCCGGTTAGTGAGTTGATTGCCTATTATTGGGATCGGAGCGTTCCTCGACTCTCTCCACAACCCGGTAGTTTTAAGTCAACCTTTACCATTAATGGAAAAGCACCGAAAAAAGGAGAGATTTTTACCAACCCTGAACTGGCCGACACACTGACGAAGATCGGAGCGCAGGGAAGAGATGTATTTTACAAAGGTTCAATAGCCAAAAAAATTGATCGGTTTATGAAAGACAACGGCGGCTATTTAAGATATCGAGATTTTAGTGAGCACACCTCGACCTGGGTTGAGCCACTTTCGGTGAACTACCGTGGTTATGAGGTGTTTGAATTACCGCCCAATGGCCAAGGGATCGCCGCGTTACAAATGCTCAACATGCTAGAGCAATTTGACCTTAAGGGCATGGGCTTTTTAAGTGATGAAACCTTGCACACAATGGTCGAGGCCAAAAAGCTGGTCTTTGAAGACAGAGCCAAGTTCTATGCTGATATGGATTTTAACAAAATCCCGCTTAAAGGGTTACTCTCCAAAAAATACGCTAAAGAACGCGCTAAGCTTATCAATAAAAATGCAACGAACAGAGTGGATAGCGGTAATCCTGCACTTTATCAGGGCGACACTATTTACCTCGCGACAGCCGATAAAGACGGCAATATGGTCTCTCTGATCCAGAGCAACTATCGCGGCATGGGGTCCGGCGTCACGGTTCCAGGGCTAGGGTTTATTTTTCAAGATCGAGGCGAACTTTTCTCTATGGACAAATCACACGCCAATGTTTACGCCCCGGGTAAAAGACCTTTTCACACTATTATCCCGGCTTTTGTGATGAAAGACGGTCAGCCGTTTATGAGCTTTGGACTAATGGGCGGCGCAATGCAACCACAAGGGCACGTACAGATAATTACCAACCTTATCGATTTTGGTATGAATCTTCAGGAAGCTGGCGATGCAACTCGCTGGCAACATTTCGGTTCGACAGAACCAACCCAACAAAATACCACTTATCTAAAAGATGGCGGCACCTTAGCAATTGAATCTGATATCAGTTATCAGACCATTCAGAAGCTATTAGCCCGCGGTCATAAAATACGCTATGACAGAGGGGGTTATGGGGGATACCAGGCCATTATGTATGACGCCAAAAATAAAGTTTACTACGGTGCTTCGGAGTCTCGTAAAGACGGTCAAGCGGCAGGCTATTAGGATAAGTCATATAGTGAGTTTACTTCAGAACTCGAATCGCTACCCAAGTTTGAAATGGAAAACGAACTGGTAGCGATTTTCCGGATGATGGGTCTCAGGTATTTCGAAAACCCATTTTCTAATTGAGCTCAGGGCACAGGACTCAAACAAACCAGGTGGAGAATTATCTAGCGACACCACATTAAAAGCCTGGCCATTTTCATTCAACGAAAATTCGACCTGCACCCACCCTTGCGCATTATACTTGATGGCTTTTGTCGGAAAGCAAGGCTGCTCGACTTTGATTGGCTTCAATCCTTGCTTCACAACCGGTGGTAACGGCCTTGAGGCGTAGCGTTCAACTTTTTCCGTCCAAGACAAGGTTTCAGCACTACTTAAACCGCGAAATTGATCGGTACTCGACTCTTGCAATCGAGATTGCGTGACACAAGAAACCAGTGTGCAAGTTGATAAAACAAATAGTCCGGCTACTCGCGTAAACCTTTTCATGAAAATCCTTATTCGTTCGATGACAACACCAATTATTATATGAAAATTAATTGACTGGCCATTAAAAAACGATGTTCTTCTTCTAAATAAATATTACTGTTGCGATATTTTTCTCTAATGAGATTAATTATGGAGGATAATTCAAAAATATCCATTACAAAATAATGATTATTATCATTATTTTTAAGCGTTCAACCAAAATGTGACAGGGCCATCATTACAAAGACTGACCTTCATATCCGCGCCAAATTCGCCGGTTGACACGGCTGAATATTTTTCTTTAGCCTGAGATACAAAATAGTGGAAGAGAGACTGGCCAACTTGTGGTGGCGCCGCTGTCGAAAAGCTGGGCCGTCTTCCTTTTCGGGTATCTGCGGCCAAGGTAAACTGAGGCACTAATAATATCTCACCACCAATATCCGCAACGCTTAAATTCATTTTATCCTGGTCATCAGAAAAAATTCGGTAGCTGAGCAGCCGTTCTAATAATCGATCGGCATTCTGCTGCTGATCGTTTTTTTCTACGCCAATTAAGGCGAGAATTCCCTGGTTGATTTCGCCGATAATTTGATTTTCAACAACGACGTTGGCGCTAGTTACCCGTTGGATCAGTGCAATCATGAGTGAGAAGTTGGTGCATTTCTTTAGTCGCTTTAACAAGACCATCAATTATTCCAGCTTCACCTGCTGAATGTCCAGCATCTCTAATAACGTGTAGTTCGCAAGCATTCCATTTACTTTGCAAAGTCCAGGCATTTTCTAAGGGACAAATCATATCGTAACGCCCATGGACGATGATGCCTGGGATATCGGCCAGCTTGTCGACATTGTCAACTAACTGGTTTTCTTCTAAGAAACACTGATTAACGAAATAATGAGCACTAATTCTTGCCATTGCGAGCGCCAGATGCGGCGATGTGAATTGTTCAACAATTGCAGGATTGGGCTCTAATGTAGCAGATTTACCTTCCCAACTTCCCCAAGCTTTTGCGGCGGCCATTCGCGCCAACTCATCCTGCCCAGTCAATCGAGAATAAAAGGCTTGAAGTAAATTACTTCGCTCTGATTTAGGTATTGGTTGGATAAACTCTTGCCAATAATCAGGAAAAATTTTACGAGTCCCTTCTGCATACAACCAATCGATATCTTGTTTTCTGCCAAGAAATACCCCGCGTAAGATTAAACCTAAAACATTTTCCGGGTGCTCTTGTGAATAAGCAAGTGCCAGCGTTGATCCCCAGCTTCCCCCCATCACAACCCATTTAGGAATATCGAGATGCTGACGAATAATCTCAAGATCGGCAATCAGCGCCTGAATTGTATTATTCTCTAAACTGGCGTGTGGCTCAGAACGACCGCAGCCTCTTTGATCAAGAAGAATGATTCGATACTTTTCCGGATCGCAAAATCGTCGATGGGAAGAATCACTACCGGCACCAGGCCCACCATGCAAATAAACGATAGGAATGCCGTCTTCTGTGCCGGTCTCTTCTACGTATATCTGATGGCCCTGCCCAACTTCAACTCGGTAAGTTTGATTCGGTTTAATTTCCGGAAAAAGCTTCTGCATTTGCTGTCGTTAGCCCGTAATATATTATCCATTAAGCCTAGCACATAAAGCCCTTAAGTAACGGATTAAATTGAATAATCTGGCGGCACGATGCTTCCAACTCCCTTTTACTTATTATTGTCCTTTTTGTTTTCCGGCTCAGCTTCTTGACTATCTCCGTGACCACCATCACCTTCCAGAATAATAACCACCCCTTTGGGAACGGTTCGTGGTTCCAACCCTTTAACTCGGCGCACAATATCATAAGCGGCTTGTGCACAGTTCTCCTCTTCCCCGATTTTTTTGCACCGCTCAAACTCCAACTGCAATTCTTGAGAAATAGTCGTTTCTTCCGGAGGTGGAACATAACCAAGTAATCCTCTGGCAACATCTAACGGCGAGGAGCTCCCGCAACCGCTCACTACGAACGTCAGGGTTAGAATTATCATTCTTTTATGCATATATTTCCTTAAGTCAGGCTTGAAGCTGTTTTTTAATTTGAGCGCTGCTAATTTGAGCATTGTTAAATTCAAAGGTTCAATTCCCACATTGACATGCAGGCTTATTATGCAAGCTCATATACAGGCTCTTGTGCATAATACATCCATTAACTAAGGCCTCAGTCGCGATAAATAGCGCTAAACATGCGTAGAACTTACCTGGTTAAGTTTAATAATAGCTATATGAAATAGCGAACAATAAAGACAAATATCAAACAGTTTCTAAAATTTTCAAGCTATTTTATCTTAGTCGGTTAATTGAAATCGTTAATTGTATATTGCCACAACAATTTTATTGTATACAATAAAACAAGTTCTATTTTCAATTAATCCGAAAATTACTGGTATCAATCATGAAAAAAATCACTCACTTCATTCTGATAGTCGGTTTATCAATCACGACTGTCGTTGCCGCTAATACCCAGGTTGACAACCAGTCACCTAAAATTGAGCAAGTCCTTTCTCAATCTAAAAAATGTAGTCCTAGCGTTTCAATTCGTTCTCAAAGCCTGACCGACAAACAACAAGAAGATGCCTGTAAAACCTTGTCACAGCAAGAAGTGGCATTTCATCAGTTGTTCAACACCGAGGGAAAACCCGTTAAAAACGACTACAACACAAACATCAGGGTTAATGTATATAGCTCACGTGACGACTATAAAAAATACGCGAGCGCACATTTTAATATCCCAACGGATAATGGCGGTATGTATTTAGAAGGCTTGCCGGAGCAACCTGATAACCAGGCGGAATTTATCACCTATGAGAGAGGAACACAGATATGGAACCTTCGCCATGAACATATCCACTACCTTGATGGGCGATTTAACATTTACGGCGACTTTTGCGCCAGCCTTCATGACTCTCACTCTCCACCAGAATATTGCCCAGAACCAGCGCCACTTTTACCTCACACAGTCTGGTGGTCTGAAGGGGTCGCGGAGTATATTGCAAATGGAGACGACCACGCTGCCGCTTTCAAATCGATTCGAAAAGCTACTCGACGGTATAAATTGAGTGAATTGTTTGATACCAGCTATGAAACTAACGGTGGAACCGCAAGGGTTTATTTTTGGGGTTATATGGCGGTTCGATTCATGATGGAAAACCACCGAGAAAAAATTGAAAAAATGCTGGGCTTCTTAAGAAAAGGCGACTTCTCAAGATACCAAGCACTGACTCGAACCTGGGGAACCGAAATGGATGATGAGTTCGCTCAATGGATTGGAAAACTGACAGAAACCAAAGAAACTCATGCTAAGTGACCTGAGTTCGGGATAAGCAAAATTGGAATCTTGTAGAAAAAGCAAAGCGGCCATCAGAGCCGCTTTGTCATCAAACGATTAACTGTCCTTTGGTGCCCGAGAAGCTCGTTTTCTTTCGCTTTCGGTCAGGAATCTTTTACGAATACGGATGTTACTTGGCGTTACCTCAACTAATTCATCATCATCGATAAACTCTAGCGCTTGCTCAAGGGTCATCAGAATCGGTGGCGTTAACATGATATTTTCATCGGTTCCAGCCGCTCGAATGTTAGTAAGCTGCTTACCTTTTAATGGGTTCACTGTTAAGTCATTATCGCGAGAATGGATCCCAATCACCATTCCCTCGTATACCTCTGCACCATGTCCGATAAATAGTCGGCCTCTTTCCTGGATATTAAACAACGCGTATCCAAGAGATTTTCCAGCTCCGTTTGAAATAAGGACACCATTATGACGCTGTGCTAAGGCACCTTTATGTGCTGGACCGTATTCTTCAAATGAATGATAGATCAAACCAGTTCCTGAAGTTGCAGTCATAAATTCAGTTTGAAATCCAATCAAACCACGTGATGGAATATAAAAATCAATTCTGACACGGCCATTACCGTCCAATTGCATGTCACGCATCTCAGCTTTACGTTCACCAAGTCGCTCCATGATTCCGCCCTGATGCTGTTCCTCAATATCGACGGTCAAGTTTTCGTAGGGTTCCATCAAGACACCGTCGATTTCCCTCATAATGACTTCTGGGCGTGATACCGCCAGCTCATAACCTTCGCGACGCATGGTTTCAATTAAGACAGACAAATGTAGCTCGCCTCGACCCGAGACTCTGAACTTATCTGCGTCATCCATTTGTTCAACCCGAAGTGCAACATTGTGGATCAATTCTTTTTCCAGACGCTCAAGAATTTGGCGTGATGTCAAAAACTTTCCATCTTTGCCCGCAAAAGGCGATGTATTAACCTGGAAAGTCATCGTTACTGTTGGCTCGTCAACTGTCAGTGCTGGTAGCGCTTCAACGTGGTCAGGATCACACAGCGTATCTGAAATTTTTGGTTCACCGATGCCGGTGATCGCAATAATATCTCCAGCGCTAGCCTCTTCTACTTCACTTCTTTCAAGTCCCATATAACCAAGCACTTGACCAATCTTTATCTTTCGCTCTTTACCTTCAGAGTCAATACTGATCAGTTGCTGGTTGCGGCGGATACTACCGCGGGTAATTCGGCCGACACCAATAGCACCAACGTAACTCGAATAATCTAAAGAAGAAATCTGCATTTGTGTCGGTCCATCCATTTCAACTTGGGGATGGTCAACATGCTCAACGACAGCTTCGAACAGTGGTGTCATGTCGCCATCTCGTACGCTATCTTCAGTTGCAGCGTACCCATTGAGTGCTGAAGCATAAATAATTGGGAAATCCAATTGTTCATCGGTGGCACCAAGTTGATCAAACAGGTCAAATACCTGGTCAATTACCCAATCAGGTCTAGCGCCAGGTCGGTCAATTTTGTTCACAACAACTACCGGCTTTAGGCCCTGTGCAAAGGCTTTCTGAGTGACAAAGCGGGTCTGTGGCATTGGTCCGTCAACGGCGTCAACTAATAGCAAAACCGAATCAACCATCGACATGATTCGCTCAACTTCTCCGCCGAAATCGGCGTGTCCGGGGGTATCCACAATGTTGATACGATAATCGTTCCAGCGAATAGCAGTATTTTTCGATAAGATAGTAATGCCGCGCTCTTTTTCCAGATCGTTAGAGTCCATAACTCGTTCGGTAGGCTCTGCGCGCTGATCCAATGTGCCAGACTGCTGTAATAACTTATCAACCAGTGTTGTCTTACCGTGGTCAACGTGCGCGATAATCGCAATATTTCTTAACTTTTCAATCACTGCTAATGTGCCTCAAAAAAACTTCAGTTAACGCCAAAATCCGGAGCGCTTTATAAAGAGGCGCGTATTCTACGCCTAAATGATTAATGAAGCATTGTTTTTGACGTTTTTTTCACCACTTTAAGCTTAATTTACTTGAATTAGGGGTAAAAAATTGAAGTTTGACGTTTTTTCATCCAGAAATAATTAAGCAATCAGTCAGCCCTCTCAAACAATCAACCGATAACGATGACTACATCAGAAAACTAACTACCAATAGGCTTTTAACCTAACAGTTCACAAAAAATTATACACGAATCAACCAAACAAAACCCCAGCCGCATCTCACATGCATCTCAAACCCATCCAAATATCTCTTAGATCTTTTTCGAATCAGAGCACTCCAACTAGTATTTTTATGCTAGTCTTGGCGAAACCATCCAAATTACTGATAGATATGAAAATAGATCTCGACTCAATTCGCGTACTAAGAACCATCGTAGAAAAAGGCAGTTTTGCCGCCGCAGCTAAGACTTTGCACCGCGCACAGTCAGCCATTAGTTACCAGATAAAAAAATTGGAAGAGGCGCTTAACCTCGAAATTTTTGATCGAAGTGAATATCGCGCCGAGTTAACACCAGCCGGGCAAATGATTCTTGAAGAAGGTAACCGGTTATTAACTCAGGCTGAGCATATAGAAGGCCTTGCAGTGCAGTTGAACCAAGAATGGGAGCCGACTTTTGAAGTGGTCATTGATGGTATTTTAGAAATCGACCCTATTATGTCTGCAATGCGTGCACTCTTAGTAGAAGATATTCCCACGAAAATCTCCCTCACTATGGAATACCTCGGCGGTGTACAACACCGGTTTGATAAAAACCAGGCCGATTTAATGTTGGTCAAAGAATACCAGAAATCCACCCAGCTTTTATCTAAAGCGCTACCTGATGTAGAATGCTTACTCTGCGTAGCAGGCAACCACCCGCTAGCCTCACTGGACAGTGTAACCATTGCTCAATTACAGCAACATGTTGAGTTGAGTGTCCATGATTCGAGCGAGCAAGAACTTTATGATGTTGAGCATATGCATTTTGGTGGTGAAAGGATGTTTTTTCTAAGTGACTTCAAAAGTAAAAAGGAAGCACTTCTTCAGGGTATTGGATTTGGCTGGATGCCTCATTACCTGGTAAAACGCGAGCTAAGTGAAGGCAGTTTAAAAGAAGTCAACTATCAACATGGCTCTCGCTTTGCATTTGCCCCTCACTTAGTATGGCGCGCAGAGAAAAAATTAGGGAAAACGGCACAAAGGTTTATTGAACTCTTAACTCATTCTTATCAGGAATATAATAATCGACAATCCTGGGAGGTTGTTAATGCATGAAAACAATAACAAAAATAATTCACAGCACACTCTTAAAATATTCGGCTTACTAGTCGTCACATTTCTGGCGAGCTGCCAATACAATAGGACCACAGATTTTAATACCCAACCTCCTGTCACCAAGACAGGCGAACATCAACAATTTGCACAAATGGTTGAGCGAAGTAACATTCCTCAACTCACGCAAAAAATGACTCAAGGTCAATTAACGGCAGTACAACTCACCCAATTTTTTATTGATCAAATCAAAATGAAAAATGATCAATTAAAAGCCGTTATCACCGTCAACCCAAATGCATTAGACGTTGCAGCCAAACTTGATAAAGAGCGAGAAGCAGGTAATGTTCGTGGTCCACTTCATGGGATCCCAATCCTGGTTAAAGACAATATTGAAACCAGGGAAATGGCAACTACTGCCGGTTCACTCGCATTAAAAAACAACCACACTAAAAGAGATGCTCTAGTAATAGCGAATCTCAGAAAAGCCGGCGCGATAATTTTAGGCAAAACCAATTTAAGTGAATGGGCCAACTTCCGTTCGGAACGATCATCGTCGGGGTGGAGCGCAGTCGGCGGTCAAACTCGAAACCCGCATGATATGGCGCGCTCAGCTTGTGGTTCCAGTTCAGGTTCTGGCGCAGCGGTCGCAGCCAACCTCGCCGTCGCAGCAATTGGCACGGAAACTGACGGCTCGGTGGTTTGTCCTTCTTCAGCCAATGGCATTGTCGGCATAAAACCCACCTTAGGACTCGTCAGCCGAGCTGGAATTGTACCAATCTCACACACTCAAGATACCGCAGGTCCTATGGCGAAAAATGTCATTGATGCCGCGATTTTATTAACTGCGATGCGCGGAAAAGATTCTGCAGATCCAGCGACTCAGTTGGCAGCGCTCAATTTTTCTAAAAATTATCTCCCCGAATCTAACCAGAACTTTCTACAGGGAAAGCGAGTTGGAATTCTTTATTCCAATCTTTTAAATCACGAAGCAATCGCCAAAGTATTTGACAAAGCAAAAACACAATTTAAAAAGCTGGGAGCTGTATTTGTCGACGAACTAAAAGTGGAACCCTATGAAACTTTTGGCAAGGATAGCTACGATGTCTTACTTTATGAATTTAAGCACGACCTCAATCAATACTTCGCAGGTTTACCTGGCGAGCTTAATCAATTGACCCTGGAAAAACTCATTAAATTCAATCGTCAAAATGCAGATAAAGAAATGCTGTTTTTTCAACAAGAAATCTTTGAAAAAGCACAAGAAAAAGGCAACCTCTCAGAAGCAACTTACCAAACCGCTCTTACCAATATTCGTAAAGCCACACGGGAAGATGGCTTAGATAAGTTGTTTAAAACCCATCAACTAGATTTAATTATCACGATAACCGGTGGCCCCGCCTGGTCAATCGACCGGATTAACGGCGATCATTATTCCGGGGGTTATTCCAGCTATTCAGCTATATCCGGCTATCCACACTTGACAGTTCCCATGGGAAAAGTTCATCACATGCCGATAGGGCTATCCTTTATCGGCTTGTCACAAAGTGAGGATCAATTGATTGCTATGGCTAAGACATTCGAGCGAGTTATCGATTACGATCCGAGTAGGCCACCAAAAAATACTGAGTGATTCTCGACCAATATCAATAAGCCGGCACAGTTGTCTTTCATCACTGTCGGCCCCTTGACTCAAATTACACTTGCTTTGGTGCTGTGGCCAACTCTCTTTTCCAACCGAGTTTTTTCTCGATAGAGGCAATCATCATTCCGGCAATATCTTTACCCGTTGCGGTTTCTATACCTTCCAGTCCGGGAGAAGAATTTACTTCAAGTAACAAGGGGCCATTTTTGGAGCGAATTATATCGACACCGGCAATTTTCAAGCCCATAGTTTTAGCAGCCAATGTCGCCAGCTTTCTCTCTTCCGGTGTGATTTTAATGACCGATGCAGTGCCACCTTGATGAATGTTTGCTCTAAACTCGCCTGGCGCAGCTTCTCGTTGAATGGACGCCACTACCTTGCCGTCAATCACAAAACAACGCAAGTCCTTGCCGTCAGCTTCTTTTATAAACTCTTGCACAAGCAGGTTGGCTTTCAACGATTTAAATGCATTGATTACACTTTCGCCGGCCTTACGCGTTTCGGCCAGAACAACACCTCGACCTTGAGTACCTTCCAACAGCTTAACGATTAAAGGAGCCCCACCAACCATATCAATCAAATCAGAAGTATCAATTGGAGAATTAGCAAACCCTGAAGTTGGAATATTAATGCCACTTTTTAACATGAGTTGTAGTGAATAAAGTTTATCTCGTGATTGGGTAATTGCATCAGACCGGTTACAAGCATAAACCCCCATACTTTCAAATTGGCGACTTAAAGCACACCCGTAAAAAGTTAAGCTAGGGCGAATTCGTGTAATTACAGCATCCAGATTATTTAACACTCTACCACCGCGATAATGGACCTCAGGCGATACTGCATCCAACTTCATATAGCATTGTTTAATATTGAAAAACTCAATGTGATGGCCGCGTTGTTGCGCGGCTTCAATAATTCGCTTATTGCTATAAAGGTCCGGGTTACTTGCTAGCAAACCTATTTTCAATCCTCCGCTGTTTTCACCGGGCTCAGAAGGATAATGAACCTCAAGTTCAGTGTCACTTACTTCTCCCAGGCAAAAACTTTCATCAGGATCTACCAATACTCGGCCTTTCATCGCCTCCCGACCTAATAGCATACGATAACCCATTGAGTCTCGATTAGTTAAAGTCACTTCAACTTCCCAATGCTCTCCTCCGCTTCGCAACATGGTCTTAATGACAAAACGTTTTTCAGAAGTGCCGCTGGAGCTTTTTACCCTTCGCCTATCGATAATTTTGGCTTCACATCGCACCACAATACGTCTATTTTGCTGCAATGGATGAATTTCGAAACTGACCCAGGCTTCGCTTTCCTTTTTAAAAGTCTGGATATTAAACGCATGTAAGGAAGAAGTTTTCGCACCAGAGTCAACGCGCGCTTTAATCGCCGGAATTCCAAGCTTTGGAAAAGCACACCATTCTTCACTACCAACAACTATTTTTGAATATTCTTGTTGCATGTTTCATTCTCATTATCAATGTGTTTATGCTGAGCAGATAGCACTGGGCCTCTGTGGATTTGTTCCAATGTACATTAACCTGTTCAGGTTACAGGTGTTCTACTCCATTAAATTCGTTTGGTCAACGATTCTCCCACCTCTGACGGACATGGTCTATACTGTTTAGAACATTATTGCGAGTCCCTATTATAAGTCCTTTAGATACGTGAAAAAAATACTTCAGTATGGCGCTCCACTGTTGTTTTGTGTGGGAAGCCAAGCATTAGCTGAACCGCAAAACAAAGATATTCTTGGTTTGAGCTTGAAAGAGCTGTTGGAAATCAAAGTTTATTCGGTTACTAAGAGCGACTCTCTTATAGACGCGGCGCCTGCATCGGTCACTGTAATCAGCAAAAATGATATCGCTCGCTATGGCTATCAAACAATCGCTGAAGCGTTGCAAACTGTCGCAGGATTTGCCAGCACTGATAACCTGGTCTATTCAGATTTTGGCGTTCGCGGCTCCCATGCAGGAGTAAGAGCGGCCAGCAGAATTATCAAAGTATTGGTCAACGGCCACCCTATTTCATTTCGTTCGTCCGGACAAAATTTCATTGACGATAGCCTTTTTTCTCTCGCTATTGTTGAACGAATCGAAATAATCCGCGGCCCAGCTTCGACACTTTATGGTGCCAACGCCTACCTCGGAGTCGTGAACATTGTTACAACCGACTCTCCTGATTTCGAGCAATACAGAGGCTCCATCAGCTATCAAGATTACCAACTCGCCAAGCAAGAATATCAACTCAACTTATCAGCAACTGGCAAAGGGGATAACTATCAATTTTTACTCGACTTATCCTTTGTCACCAAAGATCGTTCAGGTCTAGAACTCCCTCAAATTTCTCCCGAATCGGCAATGTTTTATGACGGCAATAACAATTTACATGCCACCACACGAAACGATAACTCGAAACCATCCAACTTTTTTTTCACCTGGCAGTATGACTTTTCTGAAGACGCGAATATGAATTTGCAAGCCATGCGTCAAACTGTTAATAGCGATAATGCATTTTCCGATTTAAATCCCTTAAGTGACATTGGTTACAACCGCATTAACATTATTAACCAGCAAATCAGTTTGACTCACGAATTTCAAATGAATAGTCAACACCAACTGCGCACAAAATTTCTTTTTCATCGAGGTGATACCGGCGACGATGATCGCACAGAAATTGGTGCCAATGATTTCTTTTTAAAAAGAAGGAGTGGGTTTGACGCCATCGAGGCACAAGCAGAACTCGTGACCCAATGGGAAAGTTTTGGTCAAACACTTTTCGGCTTTGATCATAATGATGAAGACTTCGATCTGGAAACATTTTACCGGGTAGAACGAGCCACCGGTCAAGTCACCTCATTAACACCACCGGCGACGACAACAATCGATAACACAGGGTTCTATGCCCAGTGGCAATTCCCATTTTCAGAAACCTTAACTTCAATAATTGGTCATCGATTTGACAATAATTCCATCATAAATTCGCAGAGTTCTTCTCGAATTGGTTTGGTGTGGCGCTACCAAGAAAACTTAACTTTCAAATTTCTTGCAGGTAACTCATTCCAATCCCCATCGGCAGAACTACTTTTTCGAGAGGCGGTACAAGCTGGGGACATTATTGGCAACGAGAATCTTCGACCACAAAAAGCGAAAACCTATGAAGTGGTTATGGATTGGAAACCAGATGAAAACTGGTACGCCAATTTGACCATATTTCAAACTGAAGTTGATAACCTGGTGACTTATCGTACTGACTTTACCAACTTGTTTGCCCAAAATAGCACGGAAAGTAAATCGAAAGGATTCGAACTGGAGCTGAAATTTAATCAAAACCAATGGAATGCTTACGCTAATTTAAGTTTTCATGAAATGGAAATTTCTCCCGATCCGAACAACCTGTTTGTACTAGAGCACCGAAAAAACGGCGAAATTTTTCCTGAGGAAATGATTAACTTAGGCACTAGCTATAATTTCGAAAAATATCAAACCGTTGTTTCGCTAGAACACCGGTATGGCTCAGAACGTCCAGCCTCTTCTCAAAACGTTATCATTGCACAGCAATTTTACGAGTTAGATGCCTATCAAGTTTCCAGCTTGTTTATGCGCAAAGATCTCGGTTCGATGCTTAATCATGGAAATGCCAATATCCAGTTTAAAGTTCGCAACTTATTCGACAACAGGTACGTCAATCCCGGCTTTGGCGGGATTGACTTTCCCAGTCTGGGCAGACGTTACCAATTGACCTTTGAGTGGGCATTTTAATGCAAACGAAAATATTTACTATCATTATATTTTGCTACCTGACGATCAACCTAATCGCATGTAGCTCAAGTGATTCAAATCAAAACCAACCACTTCAACCTGACGTTGTTGCCGATCAAATAAAGACTGACGCAATCAATATTGGCAGCATTGCTGCCAGACCTTCAAGAAGAGATGCGATATTATTAGCGGTTAAGCAAATTAACGATAGCGGCGGAGTCCTCAACAAAGAACTTAACGCAGTTACCACGATACGACGCAATGTTACCGACTCAGTTCAATTTGCGTTGGACATGGTTAATGCGGGTATCGAAGTTATTCAGGTATCTGGTTCTTCGCGTTCGACCAGTATCACCGAAACACTCAGCCCTCTTAAAAAACTGATTATTTCGGAGTCAGCCACCTCTCCTTCAATAACCGATTTTATCGACGACGATTATTTGTTTCGCCTAGCTCCTTCAGACATTTACCAAGGTCGAGTTTTAGCTGAACTGGCTGCAAACGCTGGTGCCTCCACAGCAGTTATAGTCATCAATGAGGACGATATTTTCGGTAGTGATCTGGCATTACAGTTCCAACAAAATTTTGAACTACTCGGCGGCTCGGTTATTCAAACAGTCGAAATTCCGTCCACAACTTTAACTGACTTTTCACCGTTCCTGGGAACAATTTATGACCAGCAACCAGATGTAATTATGAACGCAATGTTACTGCCAGAATTTGCGGCCAACCAAATTAACGCCGCGGTACAGATAAATTTTAATGGCTTTTATCTATTCCCCGACACCATTGCTGGTAAACCAGAATTTGTTAATAACCTGGTCGACCTCAGTTTGGTTGAAAATGCCCGTGGCGCTTCATCAGGATTTGGATTAGAAAACAATACTGAATTTCAATTTTTTAAGCAAAGCTTTATCGCTCAATTTAATTTGGAACCACAAACCTTTAATGTCACTGCTTATGACTATGCAATGATAACAGCCCTTGCGATAGAAAAAGCTGGGTATGATAATAATACTGACTCGCCCAATGGAGAGCAGATCCGCAATAGTCTTCGCTCGGTAATGAATCCACCAGGAATCAAACTGGGCCCTAGCGACATTGGGCAAGCACTGTCATTAATTCGGCAAGGGCAAGATGTCGATTATAGCGGGGCTTATTCAGATACCGACTGGGATAATAACGGAGACATTTTTGGAGACGTGGTTTACAATATTTTTCTGTTAGATGCACAGCTCGGAGATTTTATCGTGAGCGGCCAAGTCGTCGTTAATATTCCCGAACCGGCCTCTGTCGTTCCAAACAAAACTGAATATTAAAATTTCTATCTCAGTGTTGCTTTGGTTAACAATTGAGTTTAGATTCAACAACAGTCAAATTAGCCAGGCTTCAAAGCGAAGCGCTTTGCAAAATGCCAATGAGTAGCGAATCCAATATGCCAAACCAGAATTTAACGCTAACTGACATTTCAATTTATCCAATCAAGTCGACAACCGGAATTTCAATAGACCGGAGTCATGTTTCCCCATGGGGTCTGGATTACGATCGAAATTTAATGCTTGTCGATGATGAGGGTGTATTTATCAGTCAACGGAAATATCCGAGGATGGCTCTGATAAAAACCCGCCTGATAAAACAGCGTCTATCCATCAGCGCACCTGGGTTACCTGAAATTGAGTTTGAATTGAAAGATAATACGGATTTTGCCAACTCAATATTTCAGCCAGAATCAGTCCAGGTTGAAGTGTGGAAAACGGAATGTTATGGACATGTTGCAAATGAAACAATTAATCAATGGTTTTCGCAATTTTTAAATATGTCGGTCAGGCTGGTTCATTATGATCATCAAAAACCTCGTGTTACTGCCCCTGAATACTCTCAGCCCGGTGATATCGTCAGTTTTGCCGACGGTTTTCCTTTGTTAGTTATCAGTCATGCTTCCCTGAACGATCTTAATAGCCGCCTTGCGACACTGGTTTCCATGAAAAATTTTCGTCCCAATATCGTCATTGATGGTTGTGCCCCCTATGCCGAAGATGACTGGAAACAAATTCGCGTTGGAGAAGTCGTATTTGATGCGGTCAAGCGTTGCAGTCGTTGCGTATTAACCACCGTTAACCCCACAACCGGCGAAAAAAGGGAAGATAAAGAACCCTTGAAAACTTTAAGCCAGTATCGCCGTGGGCCTGGTGGCGTCTATATTGGAATGAACTTGATACCGCGAACACGCGGCATCATTCGCAAAGGAGACTCAGTTGAGCTTCTCAGCTAGTCACGGTCCAGAGAATTCTCGCCCCCAGATTTCCTCCAATACTATAATAACGCTCGGTCTATCAGTAGAAAGTAAGATGCCCGAGCTTAAAATGAAAATTTTAACCGCGTGTTTAGTATTTCATCAATGAAGTCAATTATCCCCTGGCTTAAACACTACTGAATAATATAAAATACAGCGTTTTCCGTAACTGCCGCTCTAGTGTGCGTGTATTTAACTATCTATAACTCAAGTTGGACTGTCTAACATCACTATCGTCTAACATCACTACCAAACTTTTGAACGCCAATATGTCAATCAAACACTGTATTATCCATTCTTTGAAACGTCCTACAGAAGGCGGAGAAATTAGCTTGAAACTGCGGGATGCAGAAAATACGCCGGAAGGACCTATTGTTTCTCTATTCACTCAACTAAAACAAAGTTTTCAGCGAAGCGCTCAACGTCAGTACGGTCTCTTCGATCCCGAACAAAGTGACAACCCTCTTCCGGGGTGGCTTAAACAGTATGAATCAGAATCAATGGGATTTACCACTGTCACCAAAAAGATTACCGAACATCTCAAATCAACACTCGAAGAAACCAAAGATGGATTCAGCGGCCATCTATTATTCGCTGTTGAAGAGTTGCTAGAAGAGTCACATTTATATTTTTTCTGGATTAATCACACCGAAGCACAGTTTATCGACTCTGATCTTGACATTGATAATCTCGAATATATTGATGCAGGCAAAATGAACTATGTGTTTAAACTCGACTTTAATCAATGGCAAGTGGAAAACTGGCAACAATACCTGGTCACAATTACAAGCCGGGGCAATAAAGATTTATCTCATGCTTTCCTTCAGTTCTGCGGATTTGTCTCTAGTGTCAATTTGCAACAACAAACTGATGAATTCCTAACCATTGTTGATGAGTATGCCCAAACCCTGACTCCACAAGACAGCAAACAATATAAAAACAAAATTGTCGAATACTGCGTTGAGCAAGATATGCAAGGCAACCCGATTAACTTGAAAGATCTTTCCGGTGAACTCAATTCAACTGAGCCAGAACACTTCTCCGATTTTGTAAAAGACAAGCAGGAAGATCCCAAAGAACAAATTTATGCCCATAGAAATAGCCTGAAAAAGTTTGTTCGTTTTTATGGTAGGGAGAAAGATCTGAGCATCAGTTTTTCATCAGATATGATGGGTGAAAATGTTATTTACAATCCTGAGTCAGGAGAACTAACATTAAAGCTAGTTCCCAAATCTCTAAAGCAACAGCTAGCCAAGTATCTGAAACGGGATGAGTAAAGCAATTTTTTAAAAGTCCTCTCCAAGTGTTTTTTATTTTTCCTCAAAATAAA
This sequence comes from Aliikangiella coralliicola, assembly GCF_007004725.1. Classification (GTDB taxonomy): domain Bacteria; phylum Pseudomonadota; class Gammaproteobacteria; order Enterobacterales; family Kangiellaceae; genus Aliikangiella; species Aliikangiella coralliicola. The sequence continues at coordinate 146,800 of NZ_ML660168.1, forward strand.
AAACACTTCTTGATATTGACATAAAAAATTAACATTCTATGGTATCAACTTTTAAAAAATCTCAGCAAAGTAATTGTCAATTAGTATCCGCGTAAATATTCACTATTTTATTAACTAGCGATGCTTTATTAATAAAGCAAATAATTATTTCTTTCGTTCAGCTATTTAAAAGTTTGAGCATCGTTTTAATTTTAACGTCTTCTCTTAAGTCGCGATGGTATACAAACCACAGGGCGCTATCATTAAAATTTTTTATTTGCGTGATCTTAGTCAAACATTCGACGTTTTTTGCCTTTCTATCGTCAACAGGTCCTATTCCAATACCATGCTCTATTGCCGACTGTATATCAAAAAAATTATTACTTTGGTAGTGAATATTACGACTATCAATTTTTGGAATAATGTTTTTAATAAAAGAAATATGTCGCTTTCTCCCGCTGGGCATTACCCAAGTATGCAAATTAAATTCACCTTCATTTTCAGGGATCCCTCGACGGCTGATATAACAAGAAGAAGCATAGTAAGAGAAATTTAGATCGCAAATTTTATTAGCGACCAGATCACCTTGGGTCGGCGCATGACCGGCGCGAATTGAAATGTGCGCTCTACCACTTTCAAGCGGTACAATCTCGTCGCTAACGTCAGCTAAAATTCTCAATTCAGGATAAAGTTGTTGACTGCGTTTTAGTATCGGATGCAAAAAAGAAGAGTATTCTGGTAGTGTTGTAATTTTTAAAGTGCCGGTTACGTTATTATTTTTAGTTGTAAGCTTTGACTGTAGTTGGTCAAGTTTTACTTCAATATCCGGCATCTCTACAAGTAATTGTTTTCCTGAATCAGTTAATTGATAACCTCGCTGATGCCGTATAAACATTTTGCATCCTAACGCTTTTTCTAAGCGATTAATATGACGCAACACCGTAGTATAATTGATATTCAGCTGTTCGGCAGCTTTCCCCAGCGAGCCAAAACTTGCAACACGATAAACGACTTTTAAATCATTCCAGTTTAGATCTTTTACCATTTTTTAAATCCCTAAAAAATATATTTCATCTCTAATTTTTTAAAAAATTTTTCAGTTCTGCATAAATGCAAAATTATTCTGCGTATTTAAGCATTAAATTTTTTTGATTAACAGAGTAGCATTATCGTCTAAAAAATAAATCTATTGTGTGACTGTATTGTAACGGGAGGGGAGCTGATATGACACAGAATATTGCAATTATCGGTGGCGGGATAGCAGGTTTAGCACTTGCAGCATTTTATAAAAAGCTCGGAGGCCGTGTTGATATTTACGAAAAAAAATTACAGTCAAGTCGAGACGGCCTTGGTTTTATTATGTTAGAAAATGGCGTTAAGGCACTATCTCATTTAGGGTTAGAATCTAAGATTAAGAACTTTGGATTTATACTGGAAGAGTGCCAAATTCTTGACAACAATGGCAGCCCCTTAATTCAAGAATCACTTCGCGCTAGTTTTGGTGTAACACGAAAGGCATTTATTGACGCGCTGTTATCTCAGATACCCAACGACTGGTTACATTTCGATCATTACTTTTCCCATTTTGAGTGGGACAAAAATAATAAAGCAAAAACGGCCGTGTTCGATAACGGCGTTAGTGTGAATGCTGATTTATTTATTGGCTGCGACGGAGCCCACTCAGCTGTACGCACACAAATTTTTCCCGAGTCGTCTCGTTCTCAGGTAAAAGTCAAAGAGCTAGTTTCAATTGTTGAGAATCCCGCTCTTGTTGCTTCTCTCAATAAAAAATTTACCAAATATAAATCTCTTGATGGTGGATTAGCTGTTGGTATTCTTCCCGTTGATAAAGAAAAATTAATCTGGTTTATCCAATTTGATGTGACAAAACATAACTTCATTGTATTAAGCGAACAAGGTAAAAGAATTTTTGCTAAAAATATCGTTGAAAAATGGCCAGCGCCTTTAGCACAGTTAATTAGAGAAACAAATTTTAATCATTCACACCTGTCACAAAGTAGCTACCTCAACCCCATCGAAAGGTTCCATAAAGAAAATGTTATTTTGATTGGAGACGCAGCCCATGCACTTCTACCTTTCACTAGCCAAGGAGTTAACTCAGCGATTGAAGACGCAACTGAACTAGCGAATATTTTATATAGCACACAATCTGAATATTTAAGTTTAGCGCTTGATCGTTTTTTCGTGACGCGAAAAAAAATTATCGCTCAATACCTGGACCAAGGTATAAAACTGCAAGATGAATTTTTACGTCCTCATCAAGCGGACCAAAAAATTCCTTTTGCTTTTTAATTTAACCAAGTAACTTGCGCAGACAAATGGACAACGTAATCAATTACACTATGCAGTCAACGCTGTTTTCCCATCACAATGTGCCATTAGATTTGCTCGCAAAACGAGCATATAATTTTCGATGGGCGGAAGTTGATGCGGGAATAATACCTTTAACAGCCGCAGACCCTGACTTTCAAGTTGCGCTCGAAGTTCGAAATGCAATTGCATCATATGCGATGGATGGTGTTCTGTCCTACGGCCCTCACGGCGGTTTAAGTCAATTCAAACACGCATTAGCTAACGTGTTATCGGAACGAAAGTCATACGATATTTCGTGCAACAACCTGTTACCAGTCGATAGTGCGGCCAGCGCAATGTACTCCGTTGCCCGTACTTTTTTATCGGCCGGAGATGAGGCTATTATTTTTGATCCGGTCGATTTTTTATTTGAAAAATCAGTGACCAGTGCAGGAGCCAAAGTAATCCGCTGCCCTTTCGATAAAAGTTCGGGTCGATTTATGCTGGAGTTACTACCCAAATTAATCAGTCGCAAAACAAAAATGATCGGCGTTTGTAATCCACACAATCCGCTTGGAAAATTGCTAAGTCCACAAGAAATAGAAGACATTGCCCGTTTTGCCAATGAACACCAGCTATGGATTATGAATGACGAAGTTTGGTCCGATATTATCTATCCAGAAAATCAGTTTTTCAGCTTTCACCATTTAGCATCTAACTTGCGTCAGAAAGTTGTCACAGTTTACGGCTTTTCAAAGAACTTTGGATTAGCAGGATTAAGAATCGGTGCGATTATCGCGCCTGATGACAATATTTATCAGCGAATCGTTAACACTTCAAACGTGCTGACAACTGCCGGCGGAGCGTCGGTATTATCCCAAATAGCGGCGATTACCGCACTCACTCAATGTTGGTATTGGGTGGATGAGTTTATCAAGCATCTAACAGAAATGCGTGACTATGCAGTAACACGTCTAAACAATATGCCTGGAATTCAGTGTGAGAAGCCCCAGGCAACCTATTTACTATTTCCAAATATTGAAGCGACAGGATTCACCGCTGAGGATTTTTCAGCGAAGCTTCTCAACGAGAAAGTTGCGGTGGTACCCGGCACCAAACGTTTTTTCGGCCCTGGAGCAAAAGGTCATATCAGAATTAGCTTCGCAACAAGCAAAGAAATACTTAGCGAAGGACTAAATCGAATTGAAAGAGCAGTCAGTAAGGAAAAGGAGAATTAATGGCACTTTTTAAAATGGAGAAGCAGTTACTCGAAAGCCAAAGAGGAATATCGATAGTCGACAATTCAGTGGCCGATGTAGTTTTTGTGACAGATCCAATTTGTTCTCACTGTTGGGCAATTGAGCCAGCTTGGCGTCGATTAATCCTCAACTATGAAATAACAACCCGATACATACACGGTGGCTTGCTACCGGGATGGGAAAACTTTGGAGATCCAGGAAACAATATTTCGGAACCGCAAGACGTGGTAAAACACTGGAACGAAGTTGCGAAGGACTATCATCAACCAATTGATGCCAGCGTTTGGGAAAGAGATCCTATTTCAAACTCATATATCTTGTGTAAGGCTGCATTAGCTGTCCGCACATTAGCCCCTGAATTGGAACTCACATTTGTCAGACGAATGCGGGAGCAGGTATTTCTTTATGCCAAGAACATCGCCAAAGATTTCGAATTGATAAGGCTCGCAGAAAGTATCGGAATTAAAAGTAGCGCTTTCTGCAAGTTACTTCACAGTGCAAAAATTAAAAAACACTTTGCACAAGAACGAGCGGAAATGGAGAAACTTGGTGCTAAAGTTTTTCCGTCCCTAATATTTTCAGGTGATACCAATCTTGAGTTAACCGGCTCTCAAACCTATGAAAGCCTTGAGCAAGCAATTTTAAGTGCACAAACTAATTACATCAGGAAGCGCTCACTGACAGATGAACAAAAAATTCGCTCATTTAGAACCTGGACATTAAGAGAGGCAACCGAAGTTTTACAAAAGGGCGAGTTTTCAACGCGAAAAATACTCAATCGTAATGGCTATAAACCAATGTCTCTAGCTAATTCTGAATTTTGGTACTTAGAAGAAAAGTAACGATCAATTAACCAGTTTAGACCTCCCTCCTTGGGTATTCACGGGCTTGTTGTTTAGCCCGTTTTTTTTGCCTTACAATTGAGTTTCATTGTCAATACTGCTTAGCAGCTTTTCTATTTCCGTTAGCGCAAGCTGAATTTCTAGTTTAAGTTCATGTATTTGCCGTTGCTTGCGGTATAAAAGTGTCAGAGCTTTTTTGTCATTCAGTAGCTGTTGATAAAGCTGCGTATTCCAAACAGGATTCTCGTCACCTGCTTCTTTTTCTAGCGAAAAGTATCGGAAAAGAAAAGGGGTCGCATAAAGGTCATTAAACTTGTTGAACTTATTTTCCAGAAACCAATTGAGGCGAGGATAAATATAGTCATAAACGTTAATAAGATTAACTTTAAGCTCACTACTCTTTATCGCATCTAAACCAGAACTTTTTAACGACTCATAAGCAGCAGTTCGAGTTTCTAATACCAGGCTCCATGATATTCTAGAAAACTCTGAGGCAAATATATCCGATTCCGGGAGTTCTTTCTCTAAGTGCTCTGCTATCAACCCAACAGACTCAGAAATAGATTCCAGTCGCCTAATTCGGTTATTAAAATGCTCCACATCTCGCTTTAACGCAGATTTAATCTGGCTCAAGGTTTTGTTTTTGAAAGACTGTGACTTCCTTTCATCATTCCAGTTTTCAATTTGTAAGGCGACCAGAATTCCTACAACAATTAACAAAAACTCCGTGACAAAATCAGTTATGCGTTTGCCGTTTATTATTTTTTTCATAAGGTCACTATATTTTCGTTTTTAGTGACTATCATCTCAAAATAACCCGGCTCAAGCAAATACCGTTTTTATGAGTCAACGGGCTCAACAATACAACTAACTTGAAGCACGGATGACTCACATAACAATTATTAACCAGTATTTTTCACTTTTCGTTATCAGTTTCAAACCAGCGATAAATCACACCCGCGACAACGGCTCCTAAAATAGGTGCCACCCAAAATAGCCATAGCTGTGCAAGCGCCCAATCTCCCTGGAAAATGGCCACCCCTGAACTACGCGCGGGATTTACTGATGTATTAGTCACAGGAATGCTAATCAGATGAATCAAGGTTAAACCAAGCCCAATTGCAATTGGTGCGAATCCTTCTGGTGCACGTTTATCCGTTGCACCTAATATGATTATCAGAAACATCAAGGTCATCACAATCTCAGTAGCAAATGCAGCAGTCATGCTATAACCGCCAGGAGAGTGTTCAGCGAAACCATTGGACGCAAATCCTGCTGAAGCATCGAATCCGGCCTGACCACTTGCAATAACAAAAAGCACAGCAGCCCCTGCAATTCCTCCGAATACCTGGGCAATAATATAAGGAGCAAGTTCTGATGCAGAAAATCGTCCTCCCGCCCATAGCCCAAAAGACACAGCAGGATTGAGATGGCAACCAGAAATATGTCCAATTGCATAAGCCATGGTCAATACAGTTAATCCAAATGCTAAAGAAACGCCAAGTAAGCCAATGCCCACCTGTGGAAATGCAGCAGCAAGAACCGCACTACCACATCCGCCCAATACCAACCAGAATGTTCCAATAAACTCCGCGGTTACCTTTTTTGCTAAAGTCATTTTTATCTCCTTGATCTCATTTCGTTTCATTTGTTATCGGTAAGAAATTTTAATTTTTACTCAATAAACTCTAGTATAGTCACCGAAAGAGCAATTCGTATTATTTTGAATTTTTATTGCTTTATAAGAAGTTTAATAACTAAGCAGGGGATGCATTTTTTAGGGTAAATAATTTTGACTTAAAACACAGAAAGTGAATGAAATAAAATGGCGCAACCGTAAAGCGACTAACTCACGACCAATTGATAAATTGTCTGATTGCTCTGAGAATATTTTTTCTCAAATAATGTGAGAGGCTCGCCAATATCAATAGCATCAACTTTGAAGCGATTTTGCGTTAGTAACTCCCATGCGATGGCAAACTCTTCAAGGTAAATTTTCCAATTACTTTTCAGTGTGTGATTTTTTGCGAGTCGATCTAAGTATGGAAATACAGAATGACCATGCCAGCGCCTTTGCAAATGTACCATTTTTGGCCAGGGGTTAGGATAAAGAATAAAGTGCTTGTCGAAATAAATATGATTCTCGATACAAAGCCGCCAGATATCTTCACAATTCGCTCGCAATAATAAACAATTTTCCGGTGTATCATTTTCTACACCTTGCTTATTTAAACGATGGTAAGATTGATCAATACCGACAATCAAAGCGCCAGGATTATTTTGAGCAAGCGTTATACTACTCATCGCTGTTCCACAACAAGAATCCATCATGAGCGCATCATAGTTACTTTGTGCTAGCCTTAATTGCAATAGCTCAAAAGCTCTAAGATTATGCGCTTGATAAGGTTTCCGATAATCGGAATTGATGTGACGAAGAACAACTCTTTGTAATTGTTCATGAACGCCATTTTGATTGCTAGTAACGACTTTAGAGTGGTACATGAATAATTCTTTTATTAAATTCTATCGGTAGTTTTTCTCTGAACATAATCGCTAGAGGTTTGTGCTCTATTGGCTAAAAATAAAAGCACAGGTTATATAAACTCAAAACTGTTTTCATATTGACAATTTTATCAGCTAATAAGAAATTGAGCTGACTGTACACTATTTACTCCTCAAACGATTATGATTATCAATTCGAGACTAGTCAGAATAAGCAGGCTCACAATTCAGTTCTATGTTATCCAATTCAGTTCTATATTATCTTATCAGGCTTAAAATGTCGGTAATTAATTTGAACAATAAGTTTGACTGAATTTATCAATAAAAAGTAAGTTAAACGATCAACTGAGCACGTTAAAAGATTTTAAGTGGTTTATCTTACCTGTTTAAAAGTGGAACGCCACCAAGCTATTGAATTCCCTGTGTAAATTCTCTCAGAACCGAAGCTCATTCGCAAACAGAAACGATTAAAGACACGGTCTCGTCAATTCGATAAGGCCAAACTAATCAAATTTTCACTGACTTCCCCTTTATTTTTCAGGAATTTGTTCTTTAATTAATCTATCCCCGACTGATTCTTGTTATTGCATTAAGCAGTACTGAAGAGAAACCTGATGGCGTTTATTAAGAATATTAGGCATTCAATTCTGATAGCTCTGGCAGGCTCTGTGTTTTCAATAACAGCTTTAGCAAATGATGAAGAGGACGAAAACTATTCAGATATATTAGATCTTAGCCTCAAAGATCTACTAAGTTTGAAAGTTACTGCCGCCTCAAAGTTTTCACAAAAAATATCAGAAGCTTCCAGCGTCATTAGCGTGTTCAAAAACGAACAAATTCATCAATATGGCTGGACAGTTATTAATGATGTTCTTTACTCTCAACCGGGGTTTGGGCCTTCACAGGATTATGATCGTCCAACAGTTGCTACAAGAGGAAACTTCGACAGCTGGAGTAACAATCACATTTTACATCTTGTTGATGGTGTACCATTTAATGATAACTTGTACGGCTCAGCTTACACCTGGTTAATGCCGCTTTTTACAACCAATACTCTTGAAGTTATTCGAGGCCCAGGCTCGGCGCTTTATGGTTCTAACGCCACCAATGGCGTGGTGCAAATGAATACATTTAACGCAGAAGATTTACATGGCGAATCGTTTGCAAAAATAAGTTTCGGCGACAGCAATACTCGTCGAGTTGAAGTCATGAGTGGAATCAATAGTGGCTCATATGATTTTATTATGGCGTTTTCTACTCATGAAACAGACGGAAATAGTTACCTTTCATTTGACGGCTCTGATCGACTGGCAACACTATCTGATCCAGTAACTGGCCGCCCGCGCTCACAACAATTTTTTAATCGAGACAAACGGAGAGATTCTTACTTATGGGCCAAACTATCGATCAATGATAATTGGAATATCCAGTATCACCATCAAGAATGGGACTTTGATACCGGCCATGGTTGGGTATTCTGGATACCCGATCTGGATGAAGAAATGAATGAGTATCGTAATATTATGTCAGTCAAATACTCTGGTAAAATTTCTGATCAAGTTTCACAGGAATACGTGCTTCGATACCAAAAACATAACATCACCTGGAATCAGCGTTATTATCCCAATGGTGCTTTCGAAAATTTCTACCCAACGGGTATGTGGGAATATCTGGATACAGACGCCGAGGATATTTTTATTCGAACTCAATGGACTTACTTTCAACCCGATAGCAATGTCGTATGGTTGGCAGGGATCGAGGGCGATAGATTTAGTTATGATGGCGACAACGAACACTTTAGCAACATTAATATCGACTCGGCGTTAGCGGAACCATTTCCTGGTAACATGAATAACCCACTTGGACCCTGGCTACACTTTATCATCGATGAACCTGTGATCAATACAGCGGTTTATGGTCAATACACCAATAATGCTTTTATAAGCGATCAGCTATCTCTAACGCTAGGTGTTCGTTGGGACAGGCTGTCGGTTCACTATCAAGATATCAATGATAATAACATTCGAAAACATCGGGACTTTTCCCGGGCCAGCCCTAAATTTGCATTGGTGTATGTTGTGGATGATACCTTGTCCTATAAACTCTTAGCAGGAGAAGCTTTTCGCACACCGACACCGACTGAAATGGCCGGCGCTCATACTTTTTCTCTCGCGTCCAATATTGGAGAGTTAGAGCCTGAGTTATTAACCACTTACGAATTAGAAACCAATCTATCCATAGATGACAATCATCTTTTTCGTGGAAATTTATTCTGGACAAAATTCGAAAATCAAATTGCGTTTTCAACAGTCAACTTTAATTTGAGCACCAATGTTTATTCTACCGAAAACGCAGGAATAGAATTAGAGTTTATCGGCAATTCTACTAATATGAGTTGGTTTGCCAATATTTCTTATACCGAGCGGTTAGACGAAACTATTTTAGCATTTTTTATTGATGAAACCGATCCAGATTCAGTACCAATACCCGAGTTTACTCAACACGCTGATGATCTCAAATGGGAACCGGGAGTTAAAATTAATGCAGGCCTCACCTACCAGGTTGGAAAATTTGATTTAGCTTTAACAACTCACTATCACGGAGAAGTAGAACGCAGAGATAATGAAATTGGCAACCCCGGCGGTGTTTTGCCTTTAGGCGTGACGGTGCCTTTAAATTACAACCTTGATGACCACCGACCTACGACTGTTGATAGCTGGATTACTTTCGACCTGAAAACAAATTATCAAATCAACGAAAATATAAATATCGGTATACACGTTAAAAACCTGTTCGAAGAAAAAGCCCGGTTAGTTAAAACCGGGCCATTCCCGTTTGATTATCAGATTAATGATCGCCAGGTTAATTTTTATTTGCAAAGTCGATTTTAAGTAGAGAATGAATCTGAATTCCGGCTCCAATATCAAAATCTCTTGAAACCACACCTTGTCATCTTGAGCGTAGTCGGGAGATCCTCCAAGGCTAGGCTAGGCTAGCCCATCCCCTAACGATGATACTTAACATTTATCACGCAAGTAACATGCTTTTATTTTACTGAAATTTCAAAGGAACTACCGGCATTTTTTGAAATTCTTTCGCCATCTCATCCAAATCCTCCTGGGTAAACCAGTGACCATTAACCATTACGCCAAGTCGTTCTCGGGTATTTGAAATATCGGTTAACGGATTATTGCTCAATAAAACCAGGTCGGCTTTATGACCTACACGAATTTCACCAAAACTGGTATCTTCCCCGGTGATTTTTTCAATCATCTCAGCGGCAAAGCGAGTTGTTGTCAACAGGGCCTGGTAGGGAGTAACACCAGCCTCAACCAGTAGTTCTAGCTCACGATGTATAAACTCCGGGATAGAACCGGGATCGGAAGTATCAGAGCCGGCTAAAACTATTACACCTGCATCAATCAACGACTTTGCAAGTGCTAATGAACGCTCGTGTTCTAATTCGGTTAAGCTTGATTCTTCACCGATCTGAGTTCGCCACTGTTCAAGAATTGGCTCAGGAATAAACCGGTAACTGTCATTTTGAAATACATCGACTCCCTCAGATAACGCCATGACAACTTCATCAGTCGACCAATTAAATACTACTGAAACCTGCTCTGATACCATCATATCAACAAGCCATTGTTGATAAACTTCCCACGACATGTCTTGATCCTCAAACCTCTCAACCAGCTCAGTGATATGCGCAATTTCATCGTGATTTCTCAACACAGTTTCCAACTCAACCTCTGGAATATGCCCTGCAATAAACCAGTCATTACTTTTGGCTTCACCAACCGCAGCCATATAAATAGCTTCCTCTACACCAGCATATATTTTCAGGTAGTCATAGCCCAGCTGAACTTGACGATTGACTTCCTGAACAGCTGCATCGGGGTCTGAAGGCACTGCGACAGACACATTTTCTAAAAAATCATCACTTAACTCTTCGATATCGATTCCCAACTCCTCAAATAGTAATGGATTATTTAGCATTGGTCCGCTAGAAATAATTCGAGTACCGAGCCAGTCACCGGAAGAAACTTTATCACGCCAATCAATATTTCGGGGCGTGCCAGAATAAGATCGCGTAGTGGTGATCCCCTGTTGCAAGTAGAGCGACATTTGTGCTGGTTCAGTGAAAAGTAATGCGACCTCCTCTAAATTTCCATCGTGTTCAAAATGAACGTGAGAATCGATAAAACCAGGTAGTAAATAACCCCCTTGCGCATCAATGACAAGGGCTTCTGTTGGAATAGCAATGCTATCTTGTGGACCAATTTCAATAATTTCGCTATTTTCAACGATAACACGCTGATTATTCCTCACAACATCGTCTTCTTCGGTTGTCATGGTAATCACATTAACATTATCGAATACCACGCTGGCGGGGTATTCAGGCGGCGCTTTACCCGCCTGGAATGTTTCGACAGGCAGAGGTTCGTTAATGATAGGGTCAGGATTGTCAGAGTGACAACTTGATAATACAGCTCCCCCGAAAATACTTAAAACAATGAAACGAAAAAAATTAACCACTATTAGCTCCTTAAAAATCAGTTGAAGTTGAACGTGGTTAAATTGCCCTGAAACGCCGGTAATGTCGTCCCTCCCGACAAATCAGGACAAATTTTCGAGCTTTATTGAATTGAAAAAATCATCGTGAAGGATTCTGGATATTTTTACGGAACTGGTTAGGCGTTATCCCCGTATTTTTCTTAAAGGCATTGTAAAAAGCGGAACGGGATTTAAATCCGGCGGCGAGGGAAATATCCAGAACACTGGTGTTTAATTCGGCCTGTAACAAGCGCTTAGCTTCTTCGACTCTAAAACGATTAATGTAGTCGAAAAAATTCTGCTCTGCACACTGATTAATCGCCTGGGAAAGGTAATGACGAGGAATTTCGGTCGCTTTGCTCAGCTGATCAAGCGACAACGCTGAATCCAGAAATGGCTGTTGGCTTGCAACATAGTTTTGTAATTCCTCAAAAATGGCGTTCGCTTGTTCGTGGTCAACGGCAGAGTTTTTATACTTTTCTGACAAAATTTCAATTTTCGGGCTCTTGGATAAATCGCTACCAATTTTTTCATCAGCATTGGATAGTTCTTGCTCAGGAGTCTGCAAAGCTTCGATTTTGTTTTCAACAACAGGGCGATTAAATATACCAGGTTGCTTAAGTCCTAACAGACTGAAGAGATAAATAGATAAGACCATTCCAACCTCGGCAAACCTCACCGGTTGATCCCAAAGCAAAGCCAGAGGGTCACATCCAGTCTTTATAATTCCTTCTTCACAAGCTTCGATATAGATGAATTTTACCTCATCAAATATCCATAACAGGTAAAGTACGACTAACGAAACTGTGATCAAAAACAGCCAGTTCAGATTAATCTTTTCTGAATAAGAAAATTGATCAGCGATAGACTTTTTATGACGAAGTAATCGCTTTAACACACAAGCCAGGTAAATTCCGACAATGACATAGGCGAATGGAGTAACCCAGAACTCGAATAAGTCATCATAAAATTGACCGATATCAGACTGAATGTTAGGCGAATACAAAAAGTCCTGCTTGATCTCCACACTGGAAAAATAGAAAGGCAGACATATCAAAACTAGCAATATTGCAGGAAAAAAATGAACAATATTCGCTCTGAAATAATCAGCCGATGTTAACCGGCGCGTATACAAGTAGAGTAAAGGCGCATACAAAAAAATAAGTGGTTCAGTAATACCAACCAGGTGCGGAAAAGACCTCAAATATCCATTATCATCCAATAACCCCTCGATCAATGACACAGATAAGGTGAATATCAATAGTGACAAAATCAGATTAGCATTGTTCTTTCGGTCGTTGCATTGATAAAGGGCGTAGCTCAGGTAAAAGCCATGAAAACCACCTAATAGCAATACAATTGAAATTAACGACATTATTGAACACTCAAAACTAATTCATTTAACAAGAGAAAAGGTGTAAGCCTTCCTGATTTAGTAGCATTCTAAATTAAAGTTTTCAGACCTACCATATTTGATTAATATGTTCTCAAGAAGCTAAGTAATTGCCACCAGAAAATAAACGCTTAAAAATGGTGTCATTGTTTTCCTCAGTTTTTTACAGTCATGTAAAAACATCAAATTAGTTAGATTAGTTATTAACTTCCACAATAACTCGGTCAATAATCTCTCGAGCAGTAGTAATGTTTTCTAAATCAGGATATATGTTTCCATCTTTTCCTGAGTGGTGCCCCCTACCAATTAACTCCATTGCATATAATTTTTGTGTATCGTCTAATGAAATGATTGCTTCATAAACGAGGGAAGGTTGCGCGCTATAACCATCACCTGAATAGATCCGATCGTTGGGAAAACGATCACTAGAGTAGAACTCGTTAAAATCAAATGATGTGTTAATTTCTAATCGAATTTTGAAACGATTCTTAACCCGAGTATTTAAATTTGAAGTTAGCAAGATACTTTGATTTATCGTGGCTCCCGTATATGCATCAGCAATCGCAGAGTCACCGTCAGGTATGAGCTTGTCATCATTCGTACTTGACATATTTTTGTACAAAAATACCGGTAGAGATTCTGGTCTGGCTCTTTCAGTTTTCGATTCAGGGAAGACTCCAGACTCAAATGTGGTTGACAAATCAACATCTCCCGATAAAAAGACGTGTGAATCAAAAACAATATTACTATCTATTTTTGTTACTTTATTAACAAAGTTATTCTTTGCGAGCTTCGACGTAACATAGATTGGTTGTATGAAATTACCTTCTATATCCTCAACCCATATAGCATATTGTGGCCAGGTAAAGTAACGCCCTTTACGTAAATCTATTGTCAGTGTTGGGCCGGTGTGTGAATCTTGTCTTTTGTCGACAACGGCATACACTAGTTCGTTTTTATCGGAAGCCTCTGCGCCAGCTCTCAGTGTGTTACCCCATTTATAAAGCAGCTCCATGGGTGGCAATCGATAATAAGACATTACAGCAAGTATACTGGTGACAACAATCGCAACTGGTAATGCAAGATTTGTCGGTGCCTGCTTTGTAAATAACTTCACTTTTAAATGATGCTTTAAAGCTGGAAAATTATTTTTAAGATGAAATATTGCGATGAGTATCAGCGAAAAGCCCACGATAGTATGAATCAAAGCAATAGCGCTATTGTATCGTTGGCTAAACATTAATAAGGATGTAACGGTTATAATCACAAACGTCGACATAACCAATAAGGTAACCAAGCTTCTTTTATTGATGTTTTTCATAAGTTTTATTAGTACTCAGGTGTTAATTAACAAGGTGAAACGAGCGATATGTTTTAAGAGAAAATTCGTTTACGCTAACAAAAATTGCATATTTTCCTTTTAATGTTCTTGAAATTGACTCAGTAACCCACGGACCATTTTGCCATGCCTGGGTGTATTCGATTCTGACATTGAACTTACTAACTTCAACCAAAGGAGCTGGTTTAAAACGTCGCTTAGAGTATGTTTTTAATGATATGAAACGAGGGGATTGTTTGGATACAGTTAGCTCCGAAACCAATGCGGACGTCAACTGTTTGTTGATTCTATTACTGTCGACATCTCCTGTAGCATCGTCAATGTTTGCCTTAACTAAACTTGGAATGCTAAATACCCACGTAGTTTCAGTTTCTCTAATGAGTTTGGCGTTAGCAGGAAACCTTGCTGGATTAACTAATACACTAGTTTCCCAATTGAATTCATCTTCCTCTTGATTGTTGGTGCCAACCATTGGCTTGACGATTTCTTCACCGTTGGTATCTAATTTGATTAATTTAGCAATTGACTGTTTATCGCCACTTTCTTCTTCACTAACTTCTAAGAAGGAAATAGATTGCCCTTTTAACAAAGGCTGCCAACCAGTGACAATTTTATTTAAAGCTAGCTTATAAGCCGCTTGAGCGGTATTTGTTGAAGACTTCTCACTTGATGCAGCAACTGGGCAAAAAAGCAGGAAAATCAGGAGTACTTTATCTACTGTCATGTTCATCACCGCTTAATCGTGTGCTTGCGAAAAATAGGGCTTGCTCGACTTTATATAAAGCAAACCAGGAATTGTGGATAGTACGAAAAAGATGACAATGATAACGATATAGCCCGCCAAACCAGGGCTTTGAAATTCGCCAGTACCGGGCACCAGGTAGTCATTAATCGTTCCAATGGCGTTGATTAAGCTATGCACGATAATGGCAGGCCATAATGACTTTGTTAAGTAAACCAGACCAGCAAAACCAACCCCTATTAAGGTTGCAAAAACGACTTGTGCAAAAACGTCGAGTGCGGGCATGTTATAAAGGTTGCCAAGGTGAGCCAGACCAAATATGACCGCTTGAAAAATTGCAGCAAGAAAAACCCCTTTTTTGGTAGCGCCCCAAGCCTTAACTAGTATATAAAAACAAAGGCCGCGCATGAGCACTTCTTCAAAAAAACCAGTGGCGAAATTAGACAAAATCCAGGCAGAAACGGCATGTGTTGAAAACTGTATTTCTGTCCAGTTAACACTGGTAAAACTCAAGAAAGCAATTAGCTGTAATGGAATTGTGGCTAGAAACCATCTAGGGTGCCACGAAGATAGAGGCTTGGTTAACCCTGCGGATTCTGTCCAATTACAGTGTTTAAGGATTTTGAATACCGCGGCAGAAATTCCTGCAAGCAAAAATAATCTTGGTAAGTTAAATAGCGGTACTGGATCTGGCTCAAATATTTTAGCTAGAAATAATAACGCGACTGACAAGAATGTCATGGTGATTGTAAGCGTCGCTGGACACTCTTCCATATATTGTTTTAACGTATTCAATTTGATCGTTACCTGTTCTGTGTGATTTAGCGCTATAATGTCACCATACGCCCCATATCACGCATTATAGATTTCTATAATTTTCTATAATTACTTACATAACAACGACTTGCACTAAAATCACAATGTAGCTAAATGTCGACAATTTGTTTGCTCTAGACCATAAATAAATAGTTAAAAGTATAAAAATGTCACGTTACTATCGAATAGATGAGTTATTTTTTTACCCTCAAAAAAATGAAGTTCACCGAAAAAATGAGATTTTTAAAGTAAGGCCTAAAACGGCCGATCTACTTGCGGTATTGCTGAAAGCTAATGGTGAAATTGTTAGTAAGCATGACTTACTTCAGCAAGTATGGAGTGATGCGATTGTAGAAGAACATGTCGTTTTTCAATCGATAACTGAACTCCGTAAGATTTTTGATGACTCTTCTATTATAAAAACACACCCGAGAAAAGGTTATTCAGTTACAGCGAACATCAAAGAATGCTTTACAGCAGCTCCTGATTTAAATCCCGGTCCTAAGACATTTATTGAGAAGACAAAAAACCTTACTTGGCTTAAGTACCTTGTTGCAATGACAGCGTTTCTGTTTGCTGCAGTTTTCTATCGCTCACTCATTGATATTGAGCCCTTGGATTCTTTCGGCTCTATTATTGTTTTACCAGTGAAAAACCATATTGAAGATGCAGATCATTCATGGCTCAAATATGGCGGTATGGATTTGCTCATTAAACGCTTAAAGCCGCAAATGAAGCTTTCTGTTTTGCAAACCGAGGATGTACTAGAAATCATCAAGCGAGCTCAAGTTGATACAGACTCATTGGATACTAATGGTATTTCCAGAATTTTTGAAGTGTCAGGTGCAGAGCTTATTATTGAGCAATCCCTTTCAGGTTCAACAAGAGACTACCAATTGGTGTATAGCTTGCACAGAAAAGCTGAAACCAGGCGAGGTGCGTTGTTTTCTGAAAATGTTGAATCCTTGTTTGTTGATCTCGATGACCGAATATTAAGCTTTACAGGCATTCAAAAAAAATCACAAAGTAATAATTATCAGAACGACTTTGCAAATGAATTGGTTGCCAAAGCGATGGATCAACTTCAACTTAAAAACTTCAGTAAAGCCGCGACCTTGCTCAAAGCAGTTCTGGTTACCGAGCCTAACAACTGGACCGCATATAAACTGCTCTCCCAAGTTCTTAACCATACCGGCGAATTTGAAGAAGCAGAGCAAGTAAGCTCAGAAGGTATGCGACGTATCGCGAAAAACCCAAATGAGCTGGAACTGGTGAGAATAATGTTTTGGAATGCTTTAAGTATCACCCAGCAAAACAAATATGAACAGGCATTAATAGTGTTAGAAGAGGCAAAACGAAAAGCGAAAGCGGTTAATGATTTTTTGTATATTGCAAATATTTCCAGAGTATCAGGTAAAATTTACTTAGCTCAGCAACGTTATGATATGGCAGAAAACGAATTTAACGAGGCCCTTTCTTCCCATAGCGCTATTCAGTGTCCATTCGGTCGTTCAAATACTCTCATCGATTTAGGTGAGCTCGCTTTTCATTCCAAAGAGTTCGTAAAGGCAAAAAGTTTTTTCAGAGAGGCATTAGAACTTGCAGAAGAAAGGCATCTAGGTGATACCATTAAACTTGCTGAGCATTGGTTGGTAGAGGTCAAAAACCAGAGCAGTTTTTAATACTCATTAAGACTGAATATGTATCGAATTTTCCAAAAAGCGTGATCAGAAATTGTTCGCAACATCCGTTAAGCATTGCATAACAATATCTACATCACTGGTTTGAGTTTCCCAGTTGCTTAATGCCGCGCGAATACATTGTTTACCCTGCCATAGTCCAGGGCTAAGGAAAACGCGACCGTCCAAATTAATTGCCTTGAGAAACTTTTTTGTTTTTTGAGTCGCTTCAATATCAGATAGCCCTTCGCAATTTGGCCGAAATAAAACAACATTCAACTGGCAGTCATGAAGTAATTCGTAATCTTGAGATTTGTTAATTTCTTTCGCAAAAAATTTTGCTAATTTTACGTTCCTGTTGACCCAGTCAGCAATGCCTTTTTTTCCATAGGTTAATAAACTCAGCCACACTGGAAGCGCGCGAAACCGCCGAGAATTTTCAACACCAAGGGACAAAAAATCAGGGTCAGTCTGGTTCGTTTGTAAATATGGCGCCGGAACATTCAACGAGTTAAACAACATGTCTAAATTGCGTGTCAAAAATACACCACAATCATAAGGAACATTTAGCCATTTGTGGCAGTCGAGCGTAATCGAGTTTGCACGCTCTAATCCTCTCGTTTTTTCTCCGCCAATCAACCGTTCAAATATGCCAAACGCGGCATCCACATGCAGCCAGCATTGGTATTGCTCGCCAAGCTCACTAATGCTCTCCAAATCATCAAAGTCTGTACCGGTTACTGTACCCGCGCTGGCTATGATAACTTTCGCTTTGACTGTTGACTCGGATAGTTTGTTATCCAGATCTATCACATCCATTTGTTCCGAATTAGGTAAAGACTTTACCTTGGTAACACAATTTTGGCCTAACCCAGCCATACCAAGCGTTTTTAACATACTAGCGTGAGGTGTCGTTGAAAAGATTTCAACTGACAGACCGGCGACACCTTCTTTAGCAACATCGATTCCTTGTTTTTGCCCCGCAAACTGTCGTGAACATAACGCGCCTAAAAAATTTGAGGCTGTAGCGCCGGTTGTTACTATTCCAGAAAAACTCTCAGGCAAATCGAATAATTGGCAAAGCCAGCGAATGGTTTGTTTTTCCACCTGCGTTGCAACAGAGTCGCCCGATGAAGAGAGGTTTTGATCGAAAGTGCTGACCAACCAATCAGCAAAAGTTGCAACGGGCGTTGCACCACCAGTAACAAATCCCCAATACCGTGGACCTCTGCTGGCAGATAACTGCGGAATCACGTGGTCACAAAGTACCTCAAGTGCAGATTGAAAATCGAGCCCATTAGTCGACATTGGTAAATCAGGGAGTTTCGCGTGAGTAATCGCAACGGCTCGCTCATCCAAATCATGAAAAAAATTTTTGGTCAATAACGAAAAAGTTGCTAGAAAATTCTCAAGCTCTTGCCAGTCAGTCTTACGAGGTATCATCGCTTAATCCTGTCTTACCTGAATATCACAATTAATTATGGGATATAAATTCAGTTAAAACAGATACAGATCACAACCAATTGGACAAAACAGATGATTATAAAGTGCGGCCTAACCTCGATTGTAGCAACGTCAGCTTAAATTCTGCTTAATTTAGCACTGATTGTTACTTTTATATCAAACAGACGAACACCCTCTCCAAAAACTTAGAGATATCAACAAAACAAAAGATTACGATTGTTATCGAGTAGTGCGCAACGCTATATCAATTGAAAATATTCCACACGCGTGCATACACATTCGCAAACGTCGTTTACGTCATCAATCGAAATTTAGTAGCTAACTAAATTTAAATTTTCAGGCACCAGGTGCAAATCTTTGTATTGGCAGTGGGTGCGCACGGGCACTGAGCTGGTTCGAAAATTCCTTTATCTCATTAACCGTTTCCATCACTTCTTGCGCTTTTTCTAATACAATTTTGCCTTGTGCAGTAATACCAACCAGACTCTTACCATTTCTGGAAAAAATCTCTATGCCTAATTCTTCTTCAAGCAAGCGCAGTTGCTTACTAACACCTGGTTGGGATGTATAAAGCTTTTGCGAAGCCTGCGTGATATTCAACCCACAATCGGCAATTGCCAAAATAAATCTCAATTGTTGAAGTTTCATTGCTCTTTATTTACCTCTTTTTGGTCGTTCCATTTTTTTCCCGGACATAGCCGTGTCGCTCTCCAACTTTTTTATTATTAATTTTATTTCCTTATTATTCCTTTTTTTTATCTTTTATTCCTTCATTTATCTCATATATTTATTTAATTATTATTAATCTTTTATTGCTTGCAATCGGCACAAACTAAATGGCCATCGCATGGACACCGGCAACAGCTCTTCCTGAAGGATCTGAGTTACCTTGAAAACTTGCATCCCAAGCCAATGCTTCTTTAGTACTACAAGCAATTGACTTTCCACCAGGGACAGTAACCGCCGCACTGTTACTGTTAAACCGAGCTGCAAATAGTCTTCGATACAACAAACCTTCTTTGGTGTCCGGCGTATTGATCGGAAAATCAACAGCCGCTCTTTCAAATTCTAGATCGCTAATTTCTGCCTCAGCATAATCCTTAAGCGAATCAATCCACGAGTAACCCACGCCATCAGAAAACTGCTCTTTTTGTCGCCACAAAATCTCTTCTGGTAAATAACCTTCAAAAGCTTCCCGCAGGATATGTTTTTCAATTTTACCGCCACCACACATTTTAGCTTCCGGGCTTATGCTCATTGCAGCATCAAGAAACTTACGGTCAAGGAATGGGACTCTTGCTTCAACTCCCCATGCAGCCATGGATTTATTCGCTCGCAAACAATCAAATTGATGAAGTCGTTCTAATTTTCGCACTGTTTCTTCATGGAACTCTTTCGCATTTGGTGCTTTATGAAAGTAAAGGTAACCACCAAATATTTCATCAGCGCCTTCACCAGACAACACCATCTTGATACCCATGGATTTAATTTTCCGCGCCATTAAAAACATAGGTGTCGATGCCCTCACCGTGGTTACATCGTATGTTTCCAGGTGGTAAATCACATCAGAAAGCGCATCTAGTCCTTGTTGTACCGTAAAATGAATTTCATGATGGATAGTACCGATTTTTTCTGCCACTTTTTGTGCGGCTTTCAAATCTGGCGATCCTTTTAGTCCGACAGCAAATGAATGAAGCTGGGGCCACCAGGCTGGAGAATTCTGATCATCTTCCACCCTTTTGGCTGCATTTAACTGAGCGATTGCAGAAACTACCGACGAATCAAGACCACCGGACAACAATACGCCGTAAGGCACATCTGACATCATATGTTTCTTGACGGATTCGACCATTGCTTCGCGAATATCGACAGGTGAAGCAGGTTGGGTTGCGACATTACTGTAGTCTTTCCAATCGGGTTGATAATAGGCGCGGATTTCGCCTATCTGGCTGTCAAGGTAGTGCCCCGGAGGAAAACTATGCACTTCTTCACATATATCAACCAGGGTTTTCATCTCCGAGGCAACAAACAGTTGGCGTTGTTTATCATAGCCATAATAAAGGGGGATAATACCAATTGGATCGCGGGCAACCAGGTATCGCTTTTCCTTGTCATCAAACAGGATAAAAGCGAACATTCCCTCCAATTGATTTAAACGATGTTCGATCTGTTGTCGGGACACAACGGCACCTGACTTACGATCTTCTGCGTATAACCCTAACAATACTTCACAGTCTGACTCAGTTTGAAATGCATAGTCAGTCACTTCAGCCTGTGCTAGCGCTTTGTGGTTATATATCTCGCCATTAACTAGCAGTGCCAGGTCGCCATCTTCATTGAGTAGAGGTTGTTCACCACTATTGATATCAACTATCGCAAGCCGTTCATGGACCAGCACAGCAGAATCGTTTGTCCAGATACCTGACCAATCAGGTCCTCGGTGTCTTTGCTTTTTGGACTGCTCAAGCGCCAGGCTACGCAGCGCCTGAGGATCTTGCTGAATATCCAAAATACCGAAAATAGAACACATGGTTATTTCACCTTTTACATCAATTAACTATTTAAGCTAAGGTCTTATAAGCTCGGGTTTCATAAGCTAGAGCTTTAAGCGATTAATTACACCAACGCTTTACACAATAGTTAACCAAATCAAGCTATTTGTGAATAGAACAAAACAAAAACAACCAAACAGGTGAATAATATTTAAAATTAGGTTAGTATTTTTCAAAATCGTTAAAAAAAGAGGGCTAAACCCGTGCAAAGTCAACAAATCGATAATTTGGATAAAAATATTCTAAATGCATTAATTGAAGACGCCAGAACGCCCTATGCCGAATTGGGCAAGCGGTTTAAAGTGAGCCCTGCGACTATCCATGTTCGTATCGAAAAAATGAAAGCCGTCGGCATTATTGCCGGAACCCGACTATCTGTAGAGCCTAAGCAACTTGGGTATGACGTCTGCTGTTTTATTGGCATAAGCTTGAGTAGCGCGCGAGATTATCCAGAAGTCATCAAACAGCTCAAACAAATTGACGAGGTGGTTGAAGCCTATTACACCACCGGTAAATACAGCGTTTTTACAAAAATTATGTGTCGTTCGAACGATGATTTGCAGTGGTTGTTACTCGATAAAATACAGTCAATAGAAAAAATTCGCGCAACCGAAACTTTTATATCGCTGCAAAATCCGATTCATCGGACAATTCAGCTTTAACTGGTAATTTTTTCACTTTTGATAAGAGGCAGGTTACATGTGTGGCGCATTCGGCATTAATCAGAATAGTTCATTGATCAAAATATTACTCGAAGCACTGCATATTTCCACCGAAATAGAGAGTGACTTGAATATCAGGCCAAACGCCAGAATTCCCATTTCTATTGGTCAAGGTGGTCAAGCTACAGGCGTTGAAGCTAATTGGTGGCTTTTTCAAAAGAGAACTGAAACAGGCTTTACCTATCACAATCAATGGCGTTCATTTAATACACGCAAAGATAAACTTTTTTCTAATCGCCAAGCAGATTTTTCATATAGACGTTGTGTTATTCCCGCCAGTTGTTTTTATGAGTGGAAAGGCAACCGCTACAAAATTGAACCCGTAGATAAAGCAATCGCGTTCGGCGGTTTATATAAAGTGTGGCACGCCGGCGATGAACCTCCCCACTACTCCTGCTCGATCATCACACTTCCACCACACCCGAAGCTTTGTCACATTCATGATAAATCGATACCACTCATGTTGCTGCCGGAAGAAATTACTCCCTGGCTTGACGACTCTTTTCATAACCCCAATTATTGGTTGCCGACTCTTGAAACCAAAATCAGATTTGATTTGAGAGTCACGCCCGTTGACAAAAAAGAGCCAGGTAAAGAAATCGGCGAAAGTGAAATCATTCCAGCCGATTAAGCCGCCATGCCTTCGAGATAGTTTATTCTGCTAGCGAAAGCTGTTTTTGCTCTAAAAGCTTGAAAATATTCTGCCCAACTATCGTGTTGTCCAAATGCCCACGAAAGCTTTCACTTCCAGGTCCCAACGCGTAAAGGAAAACATCAACACCAGTATGACCATAGGTCGTCCAACCGGTATAACTCCTTTTAGAAATTACCTCACTCACCAAACGTCGTGTTTTATCCCAGCTTTTTAAGTTGGATTCGCGCAATAATTGCTTTTCTGCTTCATTGAGTTTAAGTGAAGTCGCCTTATGAAATTCAGCAACAAGATTGCCTGATCGCTGAGCCTCTGTTGTAATTTTGGCTGGCGTATACTTAAATGACCGGATAACCTCTACATCCCAATGGTATCGGTCTTCGCCAGTCCACCTGGAGCCAATTGATAATCCACCGGTCTCATGATCGGCGGTGGCAACGACCAATGTATTACCATCGGCTTTTGCAAAGTCCACGGCCGTTTTCATTGCGGCTTCAAAGTCCGCCATTTCAGAAATTACACCAACAATATCATTCTCATGGGCAGCCCAGTCAATCTGGCTACCTTCCACAACCAGGAAAAAACCCTTTGGATTTTTTGAAAGCTGCTCAATGGCCACTTGTGTCATCTCGGCCAGGGAAGGTGTGTGACTATCACGATCCCACATTTTCGGTAAGCCTTCTTTAGCGAATAGACCAATAAGTTTTTCGCTATCAGCTTTGAGTAGTTCTTTTTTACTATCGACCACTGTGTAGCCTGCCTGAATAAACTCAGACAACAGGTTTCTGTCCTTTCGGACAAAGTAATTTAATCCGCCACCCAGCATTACATCAACCATTGGTGAGCCATCTTTCTGATTGTCAAAATACTGATCGGCAATATTATTTTTTTGCTCTCTATCAATCTGATGACTGGCAAACGCAGCTGGTGTAGCGTGTACAATTTCTGAGGTAGCGACCAACCCTGTAGACAAGCCAATGTTTTTAGCCTGTTCCAGAACCGTTTTATAGTGATTACCATTTTTGTCAATCGACAATGCACCGTTTACCGTCCGCTTTCCTGTTGCATAGGCGGTTGCGGAAGCCGCAGAATCCGTCACGTTTTCTTTAGAATCATAAGAATTGGTACTTAAACTTCCCACCAGGTAATCATCAAAAACCAATTTTTCTTCTTCAGCAGTTTCGGGATTGTCTTTAAACATTCGGTACGCTTTGATATGAGCCGGCCCCATGCCGTCACCAACCAGCAGAATAATATTCTTTGGTTTAGGTGATGAATTAGTCGGCGAATTAGCTGGTGGTTCAATCGTGACCGGCGCACTATCGCAGGCTGACAAAATGACAACCAGAGAAAAACTCAGGAGTTTCATGGATTATTTGTTGCAGTATCAAAATTAGATAGCGGTATTCTATATCAATTCACCAATTGATTAACATCGCATTATTAACACTTGCATCTACATGCCCTTCGCAAGCCTCCAGACAGACGGTTTCGCTGCTATTTACAAGAGTAAAAAATCAATCAGGCAACAGCATCATCGGCATCACCAACCTTAGAGGAGGGCAAAAATTCTGGTTTAGCGAGCTGACTAAATGCGTAAGCGATTACCAGAAATAATATTGGTTCAGTGACATCTGCTTGACCAACGGAGATAAATAACTGACATATTTCAATACCAGAGACAATCGCTAACCCGATTAAAATTGCCTTTATTTTATCTCCCCAATAGGCTTGCGCAAAGTGGGCTAAGCATCCAAACGTAAATAATCGTTCCAGGAAATTATAGGTGTTCACCCACATAGAGCCACTCAAATAACTGCCCAAGGGTGTCCAATTGAAATTAGACACGAACATTTTTTGATGCCACGGAAATAAATTTTTAACCACTAATGCAATCGCTGTGAGTGCAACGATAACGACAAGCTGTTTTGAATCTGGCACTTTAAACGCGAGTACTCCACCAATTAGCGCTGAAATAATAAAAGTAAAATCAACATCGTTATGAGCAATCAGAAGTTTTAGTAAAACAACAACAAAGACAAGACCTAAAGTGTTCAGGTAATTAAGGCGTCGCCAAGGATTGTCTTTAATTAATGTCAGAAAACAATACCAGAATACACTTTGCGCAAAACACTGATACCAAATTAGATAAGGTGAATTGGCGATTGCAGCAATACTATCGATAAAACTGATCATGCTCCAGTCGGGAAAAAATGGGAACAACTGATACAAAAACCAAAACATCACCAAAATAATAGGTACGACATATTGGCTGTGCCATTCGCGATTAAGTCTGGGATTCAATTGCATTTGCTGCTGCACAATAATCGCGACAATAATACCGATTAAAATTCCCCATAAGTTAACCATCGCATCGCCAACGGTCGGAACGCGGCTGGGTAAAAAGAATTGAGCCATTTGAAGAAGATAAGCAAATGCAAATCCCAAAAATAAAATCACTATCGCACGTCGACGTATTGGTGTTTTTTCTAAAGGCGCATAGAAAAAAGCAAAATATCCGAGAGGAATAAAGGTAAGAAAATTGCTCAAAACGTCACCGTTAGTGGTTTTGTGTGCAATACTGATCCCCCAATCAAGCCAAGCTATCTGACTAAAATCGGGCCATACGAAGTTAAACGGATAGAGCGATCCGTAAACAATTATTGTAATAACAATCCATAACAACGAACGCATGATAATTTGTTATCCAAAACCTTTAATAGTCAAGACCCTCTGGCATTTTTTAAGGTTAAACAGTCGTATCTCAGTTAGTTAAAAACAATTTCCGTTGACAAATAGGTTAATTCCTACATAAAACAATACTAACTCTAAAGACCCCCGTCGGCCAACCGCTATTTCAATTTGGACGCATATTTTCAGATATCTTGGAATATCGACAAGCATTGGGTATCCTTGCGTGCACTATCAATTTCCTCGCGGTGTGGAATCTTTGTCCGATAATATCCGAAACTTGGTGATCCTTGGAGGCTATGGAAACTTCGGTAAACGTATTGCACAACATTTGTGTCAACACAAAACAAAAACAATTTATATCGCCGGTAGAAACCAGGCAAAGGCCGAAGCCGCTTGTGCGTCTCTTTCAGAACTAACCGATCATCAAAAATTAATACCGCTGAAATTAAATACCGAAGGGCTGGATTTTATGAGCAGTTTAAAAGCGGTCTCGCCGGATATATTGATCCATACCGCAGGGCCATTTCAGAGGCAACATTATCACGTACCTCAGGCATGTATTGATGCTGATTGTCATTACATTGATCTCGCCGATGATCGCCGCTTCGTCTGTGACATAGGTCAGCTCAATCAACAAGCGAAAGACAAAAATCTATTAGTCGTATCAGGCGCCAGCTCAGTACCAGGCCTCTCCTCAACGGTAATCAGCCAATTAGCACTGGAATACAAATCCCTGGAAACTATTGATATCGCAATTGCGCCTGGCAATAAAGCAGAAAGAGGGATGGCAACACTCACAGGCATTTTATCCTATACAGGACATCCTTTTGCATCATTTATTGATGGTCAGTGGCAAACGATCTACGGGTGGATGTCCTCTCGTCAAATCGACTTCGGTGAATCTGTCGGTAAACGCTGGTTAGCAAACGTAGACGTTCCCGACCTCGAACTTTTCCCTGGTTTTTATGCCGGGATAAAAACAGTTCGTTTTCAGGCCGGCCTCGAATTAGCGTTACTTCATCGCACCATGGAAATGATGGCATGGCTGGCAAAGAAAAAATGGGTGAAGAATTGGGCGCCATTAGCTCCTCTTATTTTCAAAATTAGCCAAGGTTTTAATTTCTTCGGTAGTGATATCGGCGGCATGAGAGTTCAGCTTGATGGTATCAACCACAACAATCAGCAACAACAAACGCAGTGGACTCTGATTGCAGAAAACGGTATCGGGCCGTTTATTCCAACTTTTCCCTCCATTATTCTGGCTAACAAACTGATAGCCGGAGATATCACAGACTATGGCGCAAAACCCTGTCTCAATCTATTTTCTCTAACCGAATTTGATTTCATCGCGGGCCCACTCGGCATCTATAATAAAACTATCCGTGAGAATATTACCCAGCCTGTTTCCCCTCTCACCGCAGCCAATCCAACTGGAGCCAATCGTGGATAGCTACCTGACAGTAAAACTCATTCATATTATCGCTGCCGTGGTCGTTGCTGGAACAGGAAGTGGGATCGCTTTCTTTATGTTAATGGCGGTAAAATCAAAGGAGCCGCAAGTCATCAGAGTTATTTGTCGCCATGTGGTTTTAGCCGACTGGTTATTCACCGCACCGGCGGTAGTGATACAGTTAATTTCCGGTTTATATTTAATGGAGTTACTTGGTTATTCTTTTACTTCCCCCTGGTTTGCTGCCGTTATCAGTTTATTTATTTTCATCGGCATATGCTGGCTACCGGTTATTATCATTCAATACAAATTGAGAAAATTATCTGCAGAGAAATCTTTTCGCCTCGATAGCTCCCTTAAATTTCAACAGTTATTCAAGCGCTGGATTTTCCTGGGCATTCCGGCTTTCACAGCAATTCTGATACTTTTCTGGCTGATGGTGTTTAAACCATTAGCTGTCACATAATCATGATTTCGATAACTGAATTAATATGTCTTACTCACATCTGACACTCATTAGACTCAGCTTGGCATCGTTATGGATATTCACTGCCTTAACCTCACTTGTTTGGGGTTATCAGACCGGAGTCGACATTTTAATCAGTGCTAAATTTCACAACATTCGTATCGACGAATCAACGGCAAGGCTGCTCGTATATGCGGGCAGTGGCGTCGATTTCATTATTGGAGTCTGGTTGTTATCAAACCGCTCAATCAAGCTTTGTTGTAATATTCAAATTTTTGTCATTATTATTTTTACGCTTTTAATCACTATCATTGACGCGAGTTACTGGTTTCATCCTTTTGGTCCGATCACCAAAAATATTCCGATACTGGTTTTGATATTAATTTATCGGGCACAATTAAAAACTAATTCGTCGTAAACCAAACCAGGTAGCCTTTTATCGCCATAATAATGACTAATACAGTGATTGCCGCATAACAAATATAAGCCAAAGCGGCTCTCCAAATTCCCGATAAAAATGAACTCTGGAAAAAAACCAGGATAGACCAAATACTGTAAACGATTGCAAACAATCCCTGCAGAGTATCAATAATTTTATTCGGCGAAAGCTGTGTAATGAGCAAAAAGGTTGTTATTATCGCGAGGTTGGCATTCAAGTAAAATAAAAATGCAGTGACTTCACCAGCAGTTCTTTTTTTACCAAAAAAAAGCCCCAGAAAAAAGCCACAAACCGGCACAAAGGCCAACATAATGAAATGACTATATCGCAGAACCCACTGAGCAATGAGCTGTTTTTTATCATCAGGTATATTAATAAAATCAGGCAACACCAACTGAGCCTGAGGCACACGGCCTTCGGCTTGCAGTAACTGCATGATTAGTAAACTCATCCCCATAGTGATGATGAAGTATTTGACCGGATGAATAAAACGAATTCTCTTTCCCAAAACATAATTCAAACTGGCCTTTCCCGGGTTAACTAACATTTCGCGAATAGTCACAAATAGCCGGCTATCGTAATCAAAAACCTGAGAAAATGTATGGCGAATCGATTTGGCCATAGTTATCGTTTGGGTGTGAGTATTTTGGCCGCAGTTTGCACAGAAATTTCCACTGGCAAGATAACCACAGTTAAGGCACTCGGTCATGAATTCTTTTTCCATAGAGCCCATTCCTCTCTATTTTTTATTCTTATCTTTTACACTGAGACTATCAAATATTTTGATCAACCAACAGCTTATTTAATCGTCAACTTCAACATATCTACTTAATCAATCGTCTCGACCAATTCGGATTTGTGTTTTAATCAATTCCCAATATAATGTCGCGCGACAAAACTATCTATTTTTAAGATAGTTGGCTAAAGTTATAAAGATGTGATCAGGGAATAAACCAACAAATCAATAATGGAAATGAATAAAATTAACCAATTAACTCGATACTTCATTCTGGCAACCTGCTTTTTCCAATCGCTCATCATTTCTGCCGCAGAAACTTCTGTTCAGCGAAAAAAGATTAACTACCAACTGCCGCATGTCGCGGAAACCATTAACGTTGATGCCAGTCTTAATGAATCGGCATGGCAACAGGCGCTAAAAATCGAACTAAATTATGAAACTGATCCTGGTGAAAACACTACACCACCGGTAAAAACAGAAGTTTTTTTGTTCGAAAATGGTGACACGCTTTTCGTCGGCTTTAATGCTCATGACCCAGATCCATCAGCCATCAGAGACTATTTGACTGATCGTGATGATGTTTGGAGTAGCGATTTTGTCGGTATCAAATTTGATACTTTTGGAGAATCACGTAAAGCCTTTCAATTTTTTGTTAATGCCCTTGGGGTTCAGGCAGACGCCACCCAGGAAGATTTTCGCGGTGACGACTCTAACTGGGATGCCATCTGGGATAGCGCGGGTCGTGTGACAGAAACAGGTTATATCGTTGAAATGGCCATTCCACTGCGCGCGCTTCGTTTCCCCGAAAAGCAAGGTTTTCAAACCTGGCCGATGGAAATATTAAGATTCTACCCGCGAGAATTTCGCCATCGTATCGCCAGCTCACCGGTTAACCGAAATATTCCTTGCCGTGTTTGCCAATTTGACCACTTAATCGGGTTTTCTGATATTAAACCGTCTAAAAACCTTAGCTTTACCCCGACACTGGTTGTCGCTCAGTCAGACAGCCGGGAAGACGCGTTTTCGGAATGGGACGAAGGGGATATCGACAACGAAGTTGGTTTAGATTTTCGTTGGGGAATTACACAGGATATCATTCTGAATGCGACCTTTAACCCCGACTTTTCTCAAGTGGAAGCAGATTCGGCACAACTGGATATCAACAATACCTTCACCATTTTTCTCGAAGAGAAACGCCCTTTCTTTTTGGATGGTGCGGACTATTTTAATACCCTGAATCGCCTGGTTCATACGCGGGATATTATCGAACCAGACTTTGGCCTTAAAGTTACAGGACAGAATAACGGACATAGCTTCGGCGTATTCACGGCTGACGACAAACACACCAGCTTTCTAGTGCCAGGAAACCAGGGGTCAGAGCTGGTGCTATTAGAAAATGCCAAAAGTGAAAACCAGGTTCTGCGTTACTCCTATGACCTGGGTAACAAAAATACAATCGGCGTTTTAGTAACGAATCGCGATGGCGATGATTATTCAAACCAGGTAACTTCGATTGACGGCAAATATTGGTTTGACGGTAACAACTCCATTCAGATCCAGTATATGAGCTCTGACAGCCGCTATGCTGACGTAGTCATTGACGAGTATGACTCAGTCAGCGTGAAAAATATTTCAGACGACGCCTACAGTATTAATTTTGATCATGAGTCACGTAACTGGTGGGCTTACGCGAGCTACAATGAGTTTGGCAAAGATTTTCGCGCAGATCTGGGCTTTCTAAGCCGAGTAAACTATGACAAAAGCGTCATCGGACTTGGGTATAAATGGTTTCCCGAAAACAATAACACCTGGTGGAATAAAATCACTCTAGGCGGCGACTGGGATGTTACTTACGACAACGATAATCTTAAACTAGAACAAGAAAGCGAACTTAATTTCAGGCTATTTGCAGCGCTCCAATCAGAGACTGGCTTTGGGTTCGGGAAACGTGACCGTTATTATGATGGTGACGAATTCGACAATACACCTGGAAATTATTTTGACGAACAGTTTATCTATTTCTTTTCGTTCTTAAAACCGGTAGAGGGTCTAAAAATCGGCTCTGAATTTGAATGGCAAGACGAAGTTGATGTGAGTAATGAGAGGCTTGGGGAATCTTTCAGGATCTCTCCCGACGTAACCTGGCAGTTTAACCGCCATTGGACCTCCCGCCTTGAGTATACTATTTTAGATTTCGATGTTCCCGATGGTGACCTTTTCGACGCCAAAGTGCTCAATTTCAGATTAACTTACCAGATTGATGTGCGGAGTTTGCTCAGATTTACGGTACAAGGTTTAGATATTAAAAGAACCCCGGGGCTGTATCTGGATGACGTTGATGCCAGAGAAAAATCGCTGAACACACAGCTATTGTATTCCTATAAGATAAATCCCCAGACACTGTTTTTTGCAGGCTACTCCGATCAGGGCTATCAAGATGATGACCTTGATAGTATCAAGAAAACAGGCCGTTCGTTATTTATGAAATTCAGTTATGCCTGGCAGCTTTAGCTATCAGTTTTAACTGTCAGTCCTGGTTTTCGTCCTGGCGCCAGGCATCCAAACTTAAACCTGAACTCGTAATTCGAAGTACAAATGCCGAGTTCAGATGAGGGAGCTATGAGCGCTACTGCCAGCGCTTCAGAGTGGGAATAAATGAATTAGCCAACTGTTCAGCTTGTTCTTGCGGCATACCAAGTTCACCGGTCATGTTTGCTATCGAGCTATCTATCATTTGCTGGAGTGTCTGTTCTGGTTGAACAAACGCACCATCCTTAAAACAAATGCTGCAATATTCCTGGTGAAAACTCCCATCTCCCATGGTCCCAAGGTTACCGAAACTTTCTGAAATGGGCATTCCACAACTTTGACAGCGTGGTTTATCGTTACTTACTTCGTTGGTACTCATAGTTATTCTCTTAAAAATCAAATTGTTAGCTTAAACTTCTATTAATGACGTCGAGTTCTGACATTACATTACGTTAAAAAACTCCCACCTGCTTATGCTCAGTAGTAAGAGTCTTCACTATTTTTTTAATTTATTTGTAACATATCAAAGCCAACGCCGTCTCTGTTAACGCTACTTTTTGATAGTCCCCTAATTTGCCGCACTTAATGTGCGGCTTTTTTTTGGCCACCATTTAAGTAATAACTTAACCGCACTCATTTCCCATCGAAGCAAACCACTCAGCCCCTCTTTGAGCAATTTCTTCGCCAGTCAAATCTTCCATATGAGTGGCAATTGACCAAATATGACCTGAGGGATCGCGTACCTGGCAATAACGATCACCCCAAAACATATCTGCAGGCGGCATCACTTCTTCCGCCCCAGCGGTAAGCGCTTGCTGATAAGCATTATCTGTGTCCTCAACATACAAACAAATAAAACAACTGCTCCCACCGAGTTGATTAGGGGCTTTAGGGCCTTCTTCTCCCCATTGATTACTACCCACCATCACCATTGCATCACCTATTTTTAACTCCGCGTGCATCAATAAATCATCAGGGCCAGGCATACACATGGTAATTTCGGCATTAAAAGCAGATTTATAAAACTCCAACATATCGGCACCACCATTGATGATGATATGTGGTGTAATGCTGGTGAAACCTTCAGGAATTGGATTAGCCATGAAAACGCTCCTTTTTAATCGAGAATAAGTGAAATAAACGGTTGAGCTCTCTAGATTGAGTAAATTGAACTTTCCTCAACTCAATTTTGGTGAACGACAACCTGATTTTTACTTCCAATACTCCGGCTTCACCAAGCATCAATCGCTGCTAGTAATTTTATAAATTCAATCATCAAGTGTAGTTCAAATCAAAAAAATGTCAGCCTGTGCCGATTAGAAATTCCGGTTCTTACTCACAACTAATTAACCGGATTTAGGGTCATTTAGATTATTTCGGTGTCCGTTAAATCAGCGTGTTCACTCTTTGTTTTAAATGCCCAACGATTTCGCGTTCAAACCAGGGATTTTTTTTAAGCCATATATTATTGCGAGGACTTGGGTGCGGCAACGGAATAATATCTGGCGCAAACTCTTTCCATGCTCTCACCGTTTCAGTCAAGTTTCGCTTCATATTTTTACCGAGATAGTAACGCTGAGAATATTGGCCAATCGTCAGCGTCAACTGAATATTAGGCAGCAACGGCAAAAGTTTTTTATGCCAGGTTTGAGAGCATTCCAATCGCGGTGGTAAATCACCACTTTTTCCCTTACCGGGATAGCAAAACCCCATGGGTATAATCGCTATTTTTGACGCATCGTAAAACGTATCATCATCCACTCCCAGCCAATCGCGTAACCTGACACCGCTAGGATCATTAAATGGAATGCCAGTTTCATGAACGCGAGTTCCTGGCGCCTGGGCCGCAATCAATATTTTCGCAGAGACACTAGCACGAAAAACGGGGTTAGGTCCAAGGGGCAAATTCGACTCACAAAGCCTGCATTGGGAAATTTCAGATTTCAGCGTGTCGAGCTGAACAGCTAATGATTTCATCAAATTATCATCCACTAACACTTCTCTGCGCGGTAATACCACACATTTTTAATTAATCCATCTTCAACCTCGTAAACAACCGGACTACATTGCGAATGACTTTTGCCATTAGATTTCCAGGTCGCTTTTTCTATGGCGGAAACGAAACTGCCACCACTAATCAGACTGACCAACGTCGATTTTGTGTCACCACCGCCAGAAAAATAATGTTGCATTGCTTTTCTTAATTCAGCTTTATCACCAGTCTCTACAATAACTTGATTGTCTTTCATACTCATCCATTGAACATCCTCGTTAACCTGCCCCATCATTTCTGTTAAAGCAGATTCGTTATACGCACGAACATAACGAACGACTAATGCTTCATTTGATGCTGCCTTATCCTGACTAACACTCATTGAATTATCTAGAGCGTTTTTGGAAGCAGCCATTTTTTGACTGGTGTAATTAATATCAAACCCCTTTCCATCATTGCCTCGAACTTTTACTAACAAGCGGCTGTTAGAAATTCTGTTGTATTCAATGACGTTGGGGAAATCATGCTGTCGATTCTCGAATTTTAAGCGAGTAGAAGAACAATCGATTAGCTTAAAAGCGACCGGAAATTCGTTCTGAGGTGTTTTAGCGAGATAAAATATTTCCCCCGACATTTCAACGATTCTTAATGTCTCAACAAAAGGAACGCTTGCTGTTTTATGCGGCTCAACACCCAGTTGGGTTGTTGCGCTAAAGCCGACCATATTTTGTTTATCGAGCACCTTCCAGGTCTCCTCGACAGTTGATTTGCCGCTTTTAGCAGTCCATTGACCAATCAACCAATTTGTAGACTGAATATCTCTGCAATTGACCTTATCTGTCGCACTCACGCTCAAACAAAACAGCGCCCAAAATAAACCTGGTATTATCTTCATTATCATCAAAATTTCGCCATTATTTTTCAGGTTATCTAGTTATCCTCAACATCTGAGAAAGGAGCATAACCAGTTGATATTTATATAATTTTAAAGAAACACTCATCTATTAAAGTAGGATTATTTACACTCCGCATTATGTATTCTCTCCATCAGGTTATTTTGTCATTTATCTCTAGTTGTCAGCCAGTCTAATATCGTTCTATAATGCAATTGGGTAGCAATCAGGATAGCAAAATGGCAAAAGCAAGACCTCCAATAGGCAGTAAAGCCAAAAAAATTATTACTATGGCCAAGCCTAACAAAGCAGGCGAAGTTAATAAATTGTATCGTTACGCACGTACAGGTCAGTATGGTGCAGTTCGTATTAATGGTACCAAATATGTTATTAAACCTGCCAACGATGCTGACTGTGCCTAGTGAATGTTGCCCTTCCCGCTCTTTTAGTATTTTTTTTTATTATTCCAGGCTTCATTTTTCAAAAGTTCTTTCGTAAAGGAATTTTTGAAGTTGAATACAAGGAACCTTTCGCTTCGTCAACACTGATTACCGTTATCTCGGCGATTGTCTTAAATTCATTTTTTGTTTTTTTGATCTGGCTACTTGCCAAAATTAACGCCCCGATTATTAAAGCTGTTGATCAAAAACTTCTGGTGGAAATGTTTGTTAGTAGTAAAAATATAGCATCTAAACCCGATACCGTTAGTGCAATTTCATCTTCAATACCTTATGTAGTTGGCTATATTTTGTTTTCCTGTTTTGGTGGCGCATTTTTTGGGTTGCTTTGCCGAGTCGTGTTGGAGAAAAATTTAAAAAGGCAGACGGTATTAGATTTTTTTCTGGGAAGTAACGAGTGGGAAAAGATTTTCTGGGTTAATGGAAAAAAGAGTGACAACGATCTCACCAGGGTTGCAGCCACAATCGATCTGGCTGGCGGAACTTACATTTATACCGGATTTTTAAAATCTTTTTCTTTAGATAAAAGCGGCGATCTTGATCGACTTGAGCTTATCATTGTTTCCAGAAGAAAGTTGGACAATGATCTACTACCTGAAAACGAAGATCCAGAAGATCCTAATGATCCTCAGGACAGATTCTACGAAATAATCGGCGACCGCTTTGTGTGTAAATATCAAGATATTAAGACATTGAACATTGAATATCTGGAAATTGAAGAATCAGAAAGTCAGGAGCCTGAAACCGCAAAATTAGAAGTGGTAAACGAAGCCGTACCGTCTTAAGACAACTTGTTATTAGTTAAAAAATAAGGCCTGATGAACTGCTACGCAATTATAAGCATTGCTCCCAAAGTTGAAGGTATAATCGATGAAAAACACCATTATTACTGCTTCGTTGTTCTTACTGCTGGGTACATTCTTATTCATTCCGTCAAGTGGTTTGGCGCTAGGTAATACCGGGCATGAAGCCATCTGTGAAATTGCCTATCTTGAGTTAACACCAAA
Source organism: Aliikangiella coralliicola (assembly GCF_007004725.1). Classification (GTDB taxonomy): domain Bacteria; phylum Pseudomonadota; class Gammaproteobacteria; order Enterobacterales; family Kangiellaceae; genus Aliikangiella; species Aliikangiella coralliicola. Next base: position 182,279 of record NZ_ML660168.1, read on the forward strand.
AGCGAGAAAAGCCGTCGATAGTTTGCTCGCGCTAGAAAAAAAAGCACGGTTCAAAACATTCCGTCGGGCTTGTACTTGGCCCGATGACAGAAAAGACGAAACGACTGCAAAACGTAAGCGAGAACATTACATTAATGTACCACGAAACTGGAGTTACGTTAGCAAAGCAAAATGCCCGCTCGCTAAAACTTGCCTTTTCACTGCGATAAGTTCAGATGAGTCGGCCCTGAGGAACAGCAAAAACTCACAAAAGAAATTACGCGCCTTAAAATACCTCGGCCATTGGGTGGGTGATATTCACCAACCGTTTCATGTTTCCTTCGCCGACGACCGCGGCGGCAATGAAATTCATTTGGAAAAATCAATTGGCTGCAGAAAAAATCTTCACGCAGTTTGGGATCAATGTATTCCCGAAAATATCATGGAGTCTCTTAGCTTAAATCCGAGAAAAACAAGCCATAGAAAGCGTTTCGGCCAAATGCTGCACAGAATGATAACGGCAGAACAAAGAGAAAAATGGAAACAAGAAAAACAGCCGGTTACCTGGGCCAATGAATCTCTTTCACTGGTGAGAAAGCAACAGGTTAAATATTGCTTTGAAAACGGTAAACACTGTCAATACAGCCCGGCATCATTAACACACGTTCGGCACGGTAAGCAGTCAAACACTCGCACTATTAATTTGACCGATGAATATGAAAAGAAATTTCAAAAAATTATGACCCGACGAATTCAACAAGCTGGTGTCAGATTGGGCGCTTTACTCAACGATATATTTGGCTAACATTTTGAATTGTTCCGATTATCTCGCTCGCTTAACCAGCGTCAGTAAAATCATACCGATAGACAATGACAGTAAAGCAACCAGATCAACAAGGATCACTCGGTTGATAGCCTCATTATAACCACCTTCAAACCATGCGATCGCAATAAATGAAACAACACTGACAAATCCACAAACAAAGGCTGAGAATTGTAATGCCGGTTTAAATGCTGCAATGACAAAAAAGACGCCCAGCAACCCAAACAACACGGCACGATGTCGCATCAGAATAACAAGACTCGAGTCATCAAAAGAAAGGCCATACAAGCTCGCTAACTGCTCAGCCCCAAAAACGCCGGACAGCGGCAACAAATGGATAACACCAACCAGCAGTAACAGTATGGATATCACTTTTTGCATACTCTTTCCTTTTGAAACAAATGAGTCAACAATTTTCGTAACATCAAGCAATCTTACTACTTTTTTGGCTAATGACTATTACCTGCAAGGTAATAGAACATGATCATTCTGGGTTCAGATGACCTAGTTTAGACAATCTGGTTCAGACAATCAGGTTTAGATGACCTGGTTTAGATCATTTAATATATTCAAGCTTCTTATAAAAATAAACAGTTGGCTCAAAGGCTCCATTAGAGTCTTTAGCAAAATATGGTATCTCCCCTACTTCAATGTAGCCGAGTTTGCGATATAAAAAAGACGCCGTATCTCCAACCTTGGTATCTAGAACTAACAAAGAGCGATCATTTTTCTCCGCGCAGTTTTCCAGAAAACTCATTAACTGTTTGCCGATTCCTCTGCCTCGCATGGAACGGTGAACAATCAGCTTCTCAACTTCTGCTCGATGCAATCCATTATCTTTCATACAAAAGGACAATTGTACGCAGCCTAAAATTTCCGCGTTTTTCCGAGCGACAATTAATTTCTTATAACCCGCAGAAATTTCCGCCTGAATACTTTGCCAATATCTGTATGCCTGTTCCCTTTCAAGAGGTGCGGTATAACCAATTGACGCCCCACTACCAACACCGTCGATCAATACATCACATAACGGCTCGATAACTTCGTCAATGTGACTTATTTCTTCTATAACCACAATTCCCCCTTCTAGGGTCTGTTAAGCTTTCTAAAACTACCATGCCCTTTGAAAGATAAACACTTCAAGTCGTTTAATACTACGTTTTTTACATGCCAAACAAAAGCGATAAAGTGATTTATACTAGCTGACTCAGACCGAGTAATATCAATAAACAATTTCATGCCTCAGCACGGCGGATAACTTCGCTCGAACAAAACTGTTCGTTTCTGAACACAAGACAAAATCCACACTGTTCGATTACGCACAGGTTTATCATCCATGTCTAAAATTATAGCTTTCCTCATTTAGCAGTAAGAAATAATTACCTTATAAATCAACAAATTGTAATAGAGTTTGGCACAACTTTTGTTTTTGGCATGATTCCTGATAACAGCTTGATTGCACCAAGCAGAAACTCATCAACCAGGTCAAAACAGGACAGCCAGTTGGACAAACCCTTAGACAATAAATTGCTAAAGCAACGACGCTTATTAACAACCATAAAGATATTGACGGTCGCAACAATTGTAACTGTATTATTTTTTGTTTTGATAGGGAGCTTTACGACCTCACTCAGACGTGACGAAATTCGTACTGCGAAAGTCATTAGTGGCAATCTAAAAACAAGCCTCTCTGCTTCCGGTTTGATTGTCCCTTTGTACGAAGAAACCATTGCGAGCAGTATCGATTCAAGAATTGACAAAGTTCTAGTACAGGCAGGTCAATCCGTGAAGCAAGGGCAAACGCTCTTACAATTAGACAACACAAAGATCACGCTCGAGCTCGACAACATGGATGAAGAAATTGCACTGAAGCAAAACCAGATAGATACACGAAATTTGAATCTTGTGCGAAGTCTTAACGATTTTAAAAGTCAGCAAGAGCTACTCTTTGTTGACCTGGATAGCCGGCAAACTCGTTTCGCAAGAATGCAGCAGTTAGCGTTATCTGGTGGAACCTCAAAGCACGACTTGAAAGAAGCCGAACTCAATGTTAAGCGAACGCAAATTGAAATTCGCCAATTAAAGCAAGCAATCAAAGATTCAAAAGCTTCAACACTTGCAGAAATTGAAGGGCTTAAACTTGAAAAGTCAATTCTGGAAAAATCTCGCCAGGAGAAACTCAGATTACTAGAAAGTGCAAATGTTAAGGCACCCCGTGACGGACTGGTGGTTTGGTTAAAAAATGAAGAAGGCAGCGCGGTAGTCAACGGTGAGTCGTTGATCAGAATTGCCGACACCAGCGCCTACAAATTAGAAGTTTCAATTTCAGACTTTTACTCCAGCCAACTTTGGCAAGGAATGTCTGCAGAGTTTGACCAGGAACAAACTCACTATTCAGGAAAAGTTGAGTCAATTATTGCTGCGGAACAAGAAGGTGTATTAAAGCTGATTGTTTTACTTGATGAAAGCACGCAAAAAAATCAAACCCTGTTACGCCAAAAACAACGAGTTGACGTTAATTTAATTACCGGCGAAATAGAAAATACGTTAATGCTTGCTAAAGGACCATTCATCAATGGCGCAGGCATCCAAAAGGTTTTTGTGATCAATGATCGACAGGCTGTGGCCAAAGAGATTTCAGTCGGCTCAAGCAACCGAGATTACTATCAAATCAAGCAAGGACTTAGTAAAGATGATGAAATTATTATTTCTGACGTTCGCTCTTACGCACACTTAAAACAACTCGAAATAAACTAATCCCAAGCCAATAAATTAACCCCATTATCGATTAACATCAGGAAAAAAATATGCTTAACCTCAACAATATTGCAAAGACTTACCAGACAGAAAAAATCGAAACAATCGCGTTAAAAAATATCAACCTGAATATCAATCGTGGTGAATTTATTTCTATTATGGGACCTTCCGGCTGCGGTAAAAGCACGTTATTGAACATTATGGGATTGCTAGACGAACCCAGTGACGGCGAAGTGAAAGTTAACGGTAAAAGTATTACCTCTTATCATGACAAAGAAATGGCCAGCCTGAGAAATAGTAAAATCGGCTTTATTTTTCAGAGCTTTCATTTAATTCAGGATCTCAGAGTTATCGACAATGTAGAACTACCATTGCTTTACCGAAAAATTAGCGCGAAAGAGCGACGGCGACTGGCTACCGCGGCACTCGAACGAGTAGGTTTAAAAGCACGAACAAGTCATTTCCCTTCACAACTTTCCGGTGGGCAACAACAAAGAGTCGCAATTGCCAGAGCAATCGTTGGCAAGCCCGAACTACTGCTCGCAGATGAGCCGACAGGAAACCTGGATAGCCACATGGGAAATGAAATCATGCAAATTCTCGAATCATTACATAAAGACGACAAAACAACCATTGTCATGGTCACTCATGACGATGAACTCGCCAAAAGAACCGAGCGCACTATTCGTGTCTATGACGGTCAGCTAATTCACTAAAGGAAAATAAAATGTTTAAAAACTATTTAGTGACAGCCTGGAAAGTATTACAACGCAGGAAGTTTTTCACGTTTATCAGTTTATTTGGTATTACGATAACTTTAACAGTACTAATGATCCTTAGCACTGTTCTTGATAATTTTCTCAACCCATCAGGCCCCAGCAAAAACAGCGATCATCTACTTTTCGTTGATCGCATCAAGGTAACCTCCAAAGATGGCAACAGCAATTGGACTTCGCAGCCAGGGTTTCGATTTTTGAAAGACAATGTTCTCAAATTAAAAATGCCTGAAAAGTTTTCTATTTTCACGGTAATAGAAGAAAGTGCAAGTTACTTAAATGGCGACAAGGTCACTAACCACTTAAGGCTAACAGATTCTACTTATTGGGAAGTTTTAGACTTTAATTTTATTGAGGGTCATCCTTTTAACAAGCAAGAACTCGAATCTGGAAAAAAAGTCGCAGTCATCAACGAAACAACTCGACGTAATTTCTTCGGTGACGCCAATGCAGTTGGAAAGTCGATTGAAATTAACAGCCAAAAATACCAGGTCGTTGGCGTAGTGCGCGATGTTTCGTTTATGGAAATTCAAGCCTACTCTGACATTTGGCTTCCCTACACAACATCTTCGTCCACTTCTTACAGAAGCAACTTAATCGATAACTGGAACGCAATTCTATACCACTCTAACAGCAATATGATCAAATCAATGCAGGCGGAATATATCGCAATGCTTAAAAACGATTTCGTCACGCCTGATCCAGAGGAATTCCATAAGGTCGAAGGTGGCGCAGACACCTTGCTTGATATATTTGCGCGTGAATTCACCAGTTCTTATGGTTATGACAGTGGTGCAGCGTCATTGATTTCGATATTAATAGGACTAACCATCAGTTTCATGTTACTCCCTTCTATTAATCTGATTAATCTCAATATTAGCCGAATTATGGAGCGGTCCTCTGAAATTGGCGTCCGCAAGGCATTTGGCGCGTCGACAACACAGCTGGTAATTCAATTTGTTACCGAAAACATAATTATTACTGCCATCGGTGGCATATTAGGACTGTTACTTAGCGGGTTGATTCTATTTCAGATCGAGCAAAGCGGACTAGTTCCCGGTGCTGATTTTCGCTACAGCTGGCACACATTTATTTATGGTAGCGGGTTGATCTTTTTATTTGGTTTGCTCTCTGGTGCTTACCCCGCTTTCAAAATGTCGAAGTTACACCCGGTCGCAGCTTTAAAAGGAGGCTCCAACTAATGTTTTCACATATTGCAAAGCTAATCTGGAATCGTAAACGCTCGAACGTCCTTATCATTACTGAAATCGTGATTACATTTATTGTCTTGTTTGCCATTATTTCAGCAACCCTTCACAACTATCGATTATTTAATCTGCCTCTCGGCTTTAACTGGGAAAACACCTGGGCAATTGAACTCAACACTGGCTCCAGATGGAACAACGAAACGGATAAAAACCAGTTGAAAGCAATTGTCGAGGTTTTGAAACAACGCCCTGAAATTGCCTCAGTAGGACTGATAAGAATGGGCGTATTTGTCAATGCCCACTGGCGTAGTTCTCGACCAATTAATGGTCGAGAATCTATTTACCATTCTAATATGGTAGACCAGGATGCATTGAAAAACTGGGGGGTTGAGTTAGTTGCAGGACGTTGGTTCGGCGAACAAGATAACGGACAAAGTTACACTGAAATTGTGGTGAACCAATTGTTTGTCGATGAATATTTGCCAGATCAAGATCCTGTTAATTTCGAATTCGGCGACCCGGAACAACCGCAAATTTTACCAATGAGAATTGTCGGCGTGTTCAAAGACTTCAGACAACAAGGAGAATTCAGCGTTCCAGGTCCATATATGTTTACTCGTTATCAGATAGAAGAAGGACACACTTACGGCGTCCGAGAAATCAATATAAAGTTCAAGGAACCAAAAACTGCAGCTTACGAAGCAACCCTGTTGAAACTCCTCAAGAGTATTGCGCCAAACTGGGAATTTAATATCAACAGTTGGGAAAAAAGACGCGAGCAACAAATACAAAATGTTGTCCTTCCTTTGGGCCTTGCCGCGGTCGTAGTTATCTTCTTGTTAATCATGGTCGCGATGGGGCTATTTGGTGTTTTATGGCAAAATATTAGTCGGCGTACTCAAGAAATTGGCTTGCGCCGAGCAATAGGCGCCAGCGAAAGATCGATTCGATTGCAAATAATCGGCGAGATCCTGGTGCTCGCCCTGTTTGGTATTTCGATAGCTTTTATTTTCCTGATCCAGGTGCCACTATTGCAATTAATCGAGCTGGTTAGCTGGAGCAACTTCTGGTTTAGCCTGCTCGCCTCAGTTAGTACGATACTATTGATAGTGATATTATGCGCCCTCTATCCAAGTCGAACAGCAATAAAAATGTCTCCGGCAGTTGCGCTACACTATGAATAGAGCAACATCAAAATCACAACACTAACATTTGGACTTTGACTTTAATTATTGTGAATAGCATTAATCAAGAACCCTTAATACTAGTTGTCGACGATGACCGTTCTGTCACTGCATCGTTGGCACTTTTATTAAAACAAAATAATTTCAAGGCAATACAAGCGCATTCTCCAGCAACGGCACTAGAAAGTTTAAAAAATCATCGAATTAGCCTGGTTTTGCAGGATATGAATTTTTCTCGCTCCACTTCAGGCGAAGAAGGTCTGGAATTACTGGGACAGATAAGAATTTCGTATCCGCATATTCCAGTCATTTTAATGACAGCCTGGGCCTCTATTTCTCTAGCCGTTGAAGGCATGCGCTGCGGAGCAAGTGACTTTATATCGAAACCCTGGGATAACCAGTACCTGCTTAGGACGGTAACCACAGCGATTGGTCTGGCATCGCCGAAAGAAGATGAATTGCTAAGTCGAGAACAGCTTGACGATCAATTTAACTTTACCCATATTGTTGGAGAGTCTCCGGCTTTATTGAAAACATTAAACACCATCGGCCGCGTCTGTAAAACAGATGCCTCGATACTGATACTTGGCGAAAGCGGAACCGGCAAAGAAATGATGGCCGACGCGATTCATCAAAATTCGCTACGTAACCGCTCTCCACTGGTCAAGGTAAATCTTGGAGGTATTAACCCCAGCTTATTTGAAAGCGAGATGTTCGGTCATGTTAAAGGGGCGTTTACTGACGCTAAACATGACAGAGAAGGACGTTTTAGCGCTGCAAATGGTGGAACACTGTTTCTCGACGAAATAGGCGAGCTCGAAAAATCGTCTCAAGTAAAATTACTAAGAGTGCTTCAAGATCAAAACTTTCAAATGGTAGGCTCATCTAAAAACACCTCGGTCAATGTTAGAGTTGTTTCAGCAACTAATCGTAATCTAGAGGAAATGGTTGAAGAAGGTAGCTTCCGTGAAGACCTTTTTTATCGAATTAATTTAATCGCTTTTGAACTTCCACCGCTCAGAAATCGAACTAGTGATATTCCTTTGCTGGCCCAAAGCCATTTGAGAAAAATTAGTAAACTTTACGGCATGTCTGAAGCAAAAATATCACCCAAAGCACTAACCTGGCTGCAACAACAACAGTGGCCCGGAAACATTCGACAACTTTGTCAGACAATAGAACGCGTTTTACTTATGTCGGGTAAAAACGAATTGGAATATCTTGACTTTATTCCTCGCGACGCAGTCGAACAGGAGAACAAACTAAGTGACTTTGAAGTCGGCTCGCTCACTTTAGAACAAATGGAAAAAATAATGATTGAAAAATCTTTGGCTGCCTACCAGGGAAATATATCCAAAGTGGCTGATGCACTAGGCTTAAGCCGCGCCGCTCTTTATCGAAGAATGGATAAACACGGGCTCAACTCTTGAACTTAAAAAGTAAATTCTACCTTTTAAGCATTTTCCTGCATTTAATATTGCTTGGTGCCTGCTATTTTTTTCTGGAAAATATCAGCTATCAATTTATTGTGATCGAAGTTGTCATTCTCATATCTCTCATACTCTTCCTGAGGCTGATAAAAAAAGTCTTTGAACCATTTGAGTTTGTTGATCTGTTTAGCGATGTTCTCAATGAACAGGAATTTACAACTCGTTTTAGCCATACCGGTAATAAAAAACTCGATAATTTAATGACTTTATTTAACCAGATGCTCAGTCAGCTTTACGATGAACGATTAAAGCTTGGTGACAGAAAAGGCATGCTGCAACAGCTAATGAATGCCATTCCTCTTAGCATCATCGTTTTCGACTACAACAACCAGATCAGTCAGCTAAATCCAGCGGCAGAAAAGTTACTTAAAGTTCAAACCGATGAAATAAAATCATTTTTCCTCAAAAGTATAAAACACCCGATCATCAATGATCTCGATAAATTAAAAACAGGTGAATCACAACTCATCAGTGACGCCGCAGGTAAACGCTACCGTTGTCACCGCAGCTCCTTTTTTGATCGTGGATTTGAGCGACATTTCATTATTATCCAGGAGCTCACTAGCGAGCTAAAATCCAGTGAGAGAAATACCTACGAAAAGTTAATCAGGATGATGTCGCATGAGGTAAATAACACCATGGCGGCAACCGGCTCATTATTAAAATCTTGCTTGTATTATTCTGATCAAATTTCACCAGATGAAAGGCATGATTACAAAAGCGCACTCAACTTGGTTATCGAGAGAACAGACAATCTCAATAGCTTTATGCAAGATTATGCTCAAATCGTTCGGCTGCCTGAGCCGTCGCTGGAAAGTTGTAACTTATTTCACTTGGCGCTTTCTACCAAGCGATTATTTGAAACCACTTTAAAGCAAAAAAATATTGCGCTTGAACTACCTGATACAAATCCGGGAAAAACATCGATTGATGCCGATCAAAATCAATTAGAACAAGTTTTTATCAATGTTATTAAAAACGCGATTGAAGCAATCGGAGAAAACGGAAAAATCGATATTCAGTTCAAGTTCGAGAACGATAATCTGTTCTTGTTGGTCAAAGATAGCGGTCCAGGAATTTCCGAGCAACATCAGCAAAACTTATTTACTCCCTTTTTCTCGACCAAAGCAGAAGGCCAAGGTATTGGATTAATGCTGGTTAGAGAAGTTCTTGATGCTCATCAATTTGAGTTTTCATTATACAATCGGGAAAGTCGCGGCGCCTGTTTTGAAATAAAATTCCCCCTACCATTGCTCGAATAAATTAACAGTCAAATTTTCTTGTCATGCCCTAACTTTTTTCATCCATTGATAAATTTGAATCGAGCCATCATCTTCCTGAGTAGACAATCCATTCAGCAAACCATCAAAATCTTGCGCTTTCTTGTTTTGACTTAATTTAGCTTTTCCTTCGATGGTCTCAATTGAAATCTTAAACCCGACAATCGCCTTAAGCATTGCACTAAGCTGCTTTTCCGAAAGCTTATCAATTGTCCATGGCTGTTCGAATCTCGCCTCGTGTTTTTGGCTTAATTTATCGAGTAAATCAATTAATTCCGCCTCATTCATCAAGGTACATTTTCCACTGACCTGAACATTGATGAAGTTCCAGGTAGGTACATTGCTATTATTGGTGTACCAATTCGGCGTAATATAAGCGTTAGGTCCGTTAAAGCAGACATTAATATCGTCAGCTTTTTCCAACAGCTTCCAATGCTGGTTTTGACGAGCGAAATGAGCGAGCAATTCTGTATTATCTTCACTCAGCAAAAATGGTGCGTGATTAACCTCCAGCTTCCCCTGGTAACAACTGGTTATCTGACCAAAACCATATTGACGAATAAATGCAAGCTGCGACTGCCGATCATCAAATTTAAAATGTCTTGGTTGGTACATAGTAAAACTCCATAAGATAAAAAATCTGATAGAATATTTTTATATCAGCGTTATTTTTTCTAAGCTAATCGCCTGCCACTTCAAGATGAATTAACTAGATTTCCACCAGGCTATTATCCACCGAATCCGCTAAATTGCGATGACTTTAACTCGATAAATCCAAAAAGTTATTAGCTATATCAAACATTTACCTTCAAATTAGTTTATCTAAGGACTAGAACTAAATAAGTGCCGCGATGTCTTAATTAAATTGTGAATTCATCTCTATTTTCATAAAGAACTTTGATGTAGGCTTACAAAAAAGGTTTTTGCAACTTTTGCAAAGTCAGCGATTGATGAACTCGAAGTCAATTAGTTAACATTCTAATTCGTAGTATGGGGTGCTCAAATATCATGAAAAAAATCAACAGGTTATCAATTCAACTATTCGCAGCAGCGTCACTAACCACATTGCTGGCATGTGGCGGCGGAGGCGGCGGTGATGGAAGCGTCGCAATAGGTACTAGCCAACCGACCTGGACTGCTGGAGTTTTCGCCGATGAGAGCAGCTTCAAAAATCTTTGCCAAAGTCCACGCGCAGGAACTTCTGATCGACAAGGCACTACACTTCACGAAAACCACTGGCTTCGTTCCTGGAGCAATAATACCTATTTATGGTATGACGAAATTACCGATCGCGATCCCGCGCTTTCGAGCACAGCCCTTGAATACTTTGCGTTACTAAAAACCGAAGCCACAACCCCGTCAGGAAACCCCAAAGACCAGTTCCATTTTACCTACGACACCGAAGAATGGGAGCAGTTACAACAGTCAGGCGTTTCCGCTGGCTATGGTGCCAAATGGAAGATAGTATCCAGTGCTCCACCGAGAGAGATTCGAGTTGCTTATAACGAACCAAATTCTCCAGCAGCTTCGGCCAACTTAGATCGTGGCGCAGAAATACTAGAAATTGATGGTGTAGATGTTGTTAACGCGGGCGACCAAGCGAGCGTTAATACGATAAACGCTGGACTTTTCCCTGCTGGTGCAGGCGAAACCCATACCTTCACGGTCCGAGACATTGGAAGCACGCAAACACGTTCCATCTCAATGACGTCGGCTGCCGTCACTTCTTCGCCGGTGAGAATGGTCAACACAATAGATACACCGACAGGCAAAGTAGGTTACATTTTATTTAATTCTCATATCGCGCCAGCGGAAGAAGGGCTTGTTAATGCTGTCAATCAATTGTCCAACGAAGGCGTTAACGATCTGGTACTTGATCTCCGCTACAATGGCGGCGGGTTGCTCGCAATTGCCAGCCAACTTGCTTACATGATTGCAGGTCCGACTCCAACCAGTGGCCGAACTTTCGACAACCTGACTTTCAATGATAAACATACCACAACTAACCCGGTCACCGGCCAGGCACTTTCCCCTACGCCTTTTTATGATCGCTCATTAGGCTTTTCGGTGACAGAAGGTCAACAATTACCATTCCTTAACCTAAACAGGGTATTTATACTGTCAACTGACAACACTTGTTCGGCCAGTGAAGCCATTATTAATGGTCTTCGTGGCGTGGACTTTGAAGTGATTTTAATTGGTTCAACAACCTGCGGAAAACCCTATGGCTTTTACCCAACGGATAACTGTGGAACAACTTATTTTACCATCCAGTTTAGAGGCGAAAACCAAAAAGGCTTCGGTGACTATGCAGACGGCTTTTCTCCTGCTAACACGTCAGGCACTATCGGTGAAGTTGTAACTGGCTGTTCTGTAGCCGATGACTTCTCTAATCCTTTGGGTGACGCACAGGAAGGCCAGATAGCCGCAGCACTATCCTACAGAACAACTGGAACATGCCCTACTGCAACGGGTAAATCGGTTTCTCAGTTTGCAGAAAAATCAAATAACCAAGATGGTTCCCTGTTTGACTCAGAAATTTACCGTAAAAGAACACTGTTAACGGAAAACCGTATTTTAACAAATAGTCAGTAGCCGTTAATTTAAGCAAAACAAAATGATGAGTATTTAGACAATGGCATTTAAAATATCAGCAATGGTAGCAGTCATGGTTTTAATATCAGCATGTAAAACCCTGGCGGATCAAAAAGGTTCGCCAGCACTTATTACAAACGCGTCCGCAGAAACAACGACATTAATTACTAGTAGAGTGTCGGAAGCTTTGGGTGGAGTGGCCGTGACATTATCAAACTCTGTTTTCAGCAAAAGTAGCCAATTGTCGATTGAACGGAAGCAACATCAAAATCTTGAACAAGGTGTTATTATGGGCAGAAGTTTGGAAGTTCCACATCATTTCAGGCTTGTCAAAGTAGAGCAAAAATGTTTTCTCGTTTACCAAAAAACGGACGAAAAATACTTTTTAAATGGCGTTAATTGTCGAGCTGAGTGAGAATCGCGTAATAAAAAAGCCAGCATAATGGCTGGCCTTTTCATCAGTTTATACTGCTAACAACGAATTGAGCTTAATCAACATTTTTAATCCCGGCATTATTCCCTTCCAGTGCTCGTTCAGCACGATAACTTGAACGTACAAATGGTCCAGACACGACTTCCTTAAAACCTAACTCCAATCCCCATTGACGATACTTATCAAAATCAGCAGGGCTGACGTAGCGTTCTACTGGCAAGTGGTTCGGCGTGGGGCGAAGATACTGACCAAAAGTAACGATATCCAGGTTGATTTTTCGCAAATCTTCCATGGTTTCCATGATTTCTTCATCGGTTTCGCCTAAACCTAACATCAGGCTGGTTTTGGTTAATATATCAGGGCGATACTTTTTGGAATGGGCAAGTAAATCCATAGTCGTTTCGTAACTTGCGCGTGGATCCCTCACCGGGTGAGTAAGACGTTTAACCGTCTCAAGATTTTGTGCAAATACCTTAATTCCTGAATCGAGCACAATCTCTAAATGTGCCAGATTACCTTTAAAATCCGGCGTCAGGGTTTCGACGTTAACCGCTGGACTTGCTTTGATAATCGCTTTAACACAATCTGCATAATGTTGCGCGCCGCCGTCATCGAGATCGTCGCGATCGACCGAAGTTAACACAATATATTTGAGGCCTGTTGCCGCAACGGAATCTGCCGCATTCTGTGGCTCGTCTTTATCTAACCATCCTTTGGGATTGCCCGTATCAACTGCGCAAAATTTGCAGGCTCGTGTGCAAACAGCACCCATCAGCATAATCGTCGCGGTTCCGGCACTCCAGCATTCACCGATATTGGGACACATTGATTCTTCACAAACCGTCGCCAGTCGATTAGTGCGAACATTCGACTTCATATCCTGGTATTTTCCGCCAGTTGGCAGCTTCACTTTCAACCAACCAGGCTTACGGCCAATTGGTTCAGGATGCGAGCCTTTTCGTTCTTTAACACCGTTTTTTATCGCGGAAAAACCATGCTCGGTTTCAAATTTATTACCGCTTTTAACCACTACCGGAATACGTTCACCACGCTGCATTCTATCGCTACCTATGAAATTTTTTACTTCCTACAAGAAAAAGCACTTGTATGAATTTAAGCGCTCTTACTATCTGCAGGGAATATAGCTAGTAACTACTCACAAACCTCAATTTTCAATGATCCTGTATCAAGTAGTTCAAACTGTTGATAATTTAGGCTGTGCATTATAACACCAATCAAATCATTCGCGACTTGTTCTAGATCACCGGGTCCGCCCAACTCAGAGACTTGAGTCACTTCCATGCCTGCAAAACCGCATGGGTTGATTCTGCTAAAGGGCTCTTTATCCATATTCACGTTGAGTGCGAGCCCGTGAAACGAACAACCTTTTCTAATTCGTAGCCCCAAAGAACAGATCTTTTTATCAGATACATAAACTCCAGGCGCATCAGCTTTTGGCGCACTCTGAATGTCATACCCTGCAAGCAAAGCGACCACGGCATCCTCAATCGCAGAAACTAATTGGCGGACCCCTATTTTTTTTCGTCGCAGATCGATTAAAAAGTAAGCCACTTGCTGACCTGGGCCATGGTAGGTCACCTGACCTCCCCTATCAACCTGCACAACAGGAATATCGCCAGGCATAAGAATATGCTCGGCTTTACCGGCTTGTCCCTGGGTAAAAACAGGCGAATGCTCAACCAACCATAATTCATCAGTCGTATTCCCATCACGCTCGTCAGTAAAGCGCTGCATTGCTTTCCACACAGGCTCATATGCCTGCCGGCCCAATTGACGAACAATTAACTTTGAGGACAAATCAGACATTACTACCCATTAAATTGCGCTTATTTTGAATGTGAAATGCGTCGTCTTTCACCTTAGAGGCAAAACTTAACAGCCTCTAACTCATTAACTTCAAGATATATTTGGTCAAGCTGAGCTTTTGAGGTTGCGGTAAAACTAACGCTGACTGACACATAATTGCCTTTGCCGCTTGGTTTCAGTTTCGGCACATAATCACCAGGTACATGCTTTTGGATAATGGCGACAATTTCATCTTCAATGCCTTCTTTCGCTTGTGCCATTGCTTTAAAGAGAAACTGACACGGAAACTGCCACAAGGCTTCGTTGCCATTCTGATCATTACCGTTTTCTATATCGCTCATAAGTAAACTCTCAGTTTTTAATCACTTTTTTGATAGACCGCTTTGATAGACAGGCGTCAATAATAAAGCTAGTTCAGACTAGCGTAAGTTACTCTGAACTCAGGTTAAGTCTAGCCAGAAAAAACAACGCAGGCTAATGCCTGCGTTTGTTTAGCCAGCTCAATATAATAAAAAACTACTCGAACAGAGAATCAAACCACTGGCTAACCGAATCTGCCGCGCGGCCAAAAAATCCAGCTTCTTTCACTTCTTGTAGCGCGACTAACGGATATTCAGCAACCGTTTCTTTACCTAACATAAAGAATACTTTACCTGCTCGCTGACCCATTTTAATGGGGGCGCTCAAATCTTTTT
Source organism: Aliikangiella coralliicola (assembly GCF_007004725.1). Taxonomy (GTDB): domain Bacteria; phylum Pseudomonadota; class Gammaproteobacteria; order Enterobacterales; family Kangiellaceae; genus Aliikangiella; species Aliikangiella coralliicola. Next base: position 197,326 of record NZ_ML660168.1, read on the forward strand.
CAACGACAAAATGGGCTTTAAGCTCCTTGACCTTGCCTCTTGGAATAGTGACATAAATATCTCGTGCAATCCCCAGCTCTACTTCATCTTCCTCTCCCATCCAGATATGAGGCTTATGCAGCATTTTCCCGGCTTCCAGCGGTTTAACTGTTTCAAAAAACCTGAAGCCATAAGACAGAATCTTTTTGCTTTCAACTTTGCGTGATTGTTTGCTCGAAGTTCCCATGACAACTGATATCAATCGCATGTCTCCTTTAAGCGCAGAAGAAACCAGGCAATAACCCGCCTCTTCAGTATGCCCTGTTTTAATTCCATCAACAGACATACTAGGATCTGACAAAAGCGGGTGTCGGTTGTATGTTTCTATGTTGTTGTATTTATAGGCTTTTTCTTTGTAATGCCGGTATTCCTGCGGATAGTCTCGAATGAGTGCTTGCCCTAGCAAAGCCATATCGCGCGCAGTTGTTTGATGGCTGGTCGCTGACAGACCATGGGAGTTTTCAAAGGTCGTATTGTTAAGTCCGAGCTGTTTGGCGTGATGATTCATTAACTCGGTAAATGCTTGTTCGCTGCCTGCAACATGCTCAGCCAGTGCCACCGCCGCATCGTTTCCAGAAGAAATAATTAAACCTTTAATTAATTCGGCGACGGGCACCTGCTTACCGACTTCAAGCCACATGAGGGAACTACCTTTGAAAGTCGGGTTTTGCGCGTAAGCATTCGCACTGATTGTGACCACATCTTGTAAGCTAATATTCCCCGCTTCAAGCTCCGCAGATACCACATAGCCAGTCATCATTTTGGTCAAACTAGCGGGAGCAACGGGCAAATCAGCATTATTCTCCGCGATAATTTTGCCACTATCATAATCCATCAAAACGTATGACTTGGCGGCAATTTCGGGTGCCTTTGGTGTAATAGCTTGAGTTGAACAGGTGAAAAAAATAAAAACTAAAATAAATATCTTATGCGATATAAAAGACAGTTTTTGTTTTAAATAAAAAAATTTTTCAATCATCTTTTATCCAAAAAAATTTGTAGGTTGAACAAAGACCAATTCGATTGGGCCGAATTATAACACCTGAGATAAGGGTTCGATAGAGAATAGCGGTCAACTTAACGCAATATAGTCAACACAGTAACGTGAATACTATTACCTTTGATCTAATTTAGCCTTATTAGAATAAAGCAAATAAGTTTTCAATTTGATACTTACGCAATTTCGATTGATTCGCCTGGAGTCATTTTTCAATTGCCTCACATTTTTCAAAAATTAAATTTACCTTTTGAAAATAGTTTTACTCAGAGGCAATTTTATTCATAGACCACTTTAGGCTTTCCGAGTTCCTTGATATCCAACGTGTCCACCAACTCTTGTGCCAGTTCCTCACTTGGCACAGGCCCAATTCGGACTCGATAGAGTTTGCTTCCACCTCGTTTTACCGTGGTAATCTTGACTGGCAAACGAATTTCACGGTCAAGAACTTTGGCTAACTTTTGTGCAGTTTTATAAACAGAGTAAGCACCTACTTGCACGTAACGCTTTTTATTTCCTATATCGGAAGTACTTGCAATATTGTTGTTGGAAAACGTGATAGTTTCCACCTCGACCCTTGCAGTGCCCTTCTGTGCCATACCAAGTTTATGCGCTGCCGCGTAAGACAGATCAATAATTCGCCCCTTTTTAAACGGACCTCGATCATTAATCTTAACTGTAATTTGTTTCCCATTTTCCAAGTTGGTGACTTTGGCATAAACCGGTATGGGCAGAGTTTTATGGGCGGCAGTCATTTTAAACATATCATAACTTTCGCCGCTGGAGGTTCGCCTACCGTGAAATTTAGTACCATACCAACTAGCTATACCACGCTGTTTATAGTTATCTGCTGATGCTAATACGTAATAAGTTTTGCCATCTTGTTCGTAAGATGAAGGATTTCCATAGCGACTTTTGGGTTCATATTTTGGCGTTACCTGTTCCAGCTTCGCCCAGTCATATTTCACCTTGGGCGCAGAATCTTTTTCTTCTGGTAAAACTGCGCACCCAGCAAGCAGCAATGACAAACCTGCGCAGCAGAGCCGGTAAAAATTCGATAAATTAATGGGTTGTTTTATTAGCTTGTTCATCTGAAACTATTTTAGTCTAGTTAGCGTTTAGCGCCAGCGGATTATTACTCACTTAAAAGCTGTGCTTCACTTTTCTGAAGCGCGTTTTTCTTTTCACTGATTGCCTGACTTAACTGAAATACTGCGAGCGCATACATCGAGCTACGATTGTATCGAGTAATCACATAGAAATTGTCACCAGCTAACCAATGCTCATTACTACCGTCAGTCAATTCAAATGGGAATATACCAACTTTATCAGATTTGCCTTTTACCTGATCCAGATTAATACCGGCAGATTCAAACTTATTCAAAGAGTGGGACAATGCCAATTGCGATTGAACCAGCGATTTTTGATTGTCTTGCAGCACAACGGGCTGAACCACAAATCCCCCTTTTCGCCATTTGTGTCGGCTAAAATAATTGGCGACACTACCAATCATGTCAACCGGATCCGAAAACAGGTTTATTTTTCCATCTTGATTAAAATCAACACCGTAATGTCGGTAGCTACTGGAAATAAATTGCCCCATTCCCATTGCGCCGGCGTAAGAACCATTAATTTCATCCAATTCCCATTTTTGCTCATTGGCTAACAAATAATATTGTTCAAGTTCAGAACGAAAAAACTTTGATCGCTTGGGATAATAAAAACCTAGCGTATGCAAAGCCTCAATCACGGGAAAAGTTCCTTGAATTCGCCCGTAAAAAGTTTCCACACCAATTATGCCGACAATAATAGACTGTTCAACGCCATAGACGGCTTCAGCTTTTGCTAATGTTTCTGCGTGTTGTTGCCAAAATGCCACACCATCATTGATCCTTTTGTCTTTCATCCAGATTTTTCGATAGCGATGCCACGGCATTGACTCGGCAGGCTTAGAAATTCTTTCAATAATATCCTGACGTGGTTGCATCGAAGAAAGTTTTTCAAAAATCTGTTTTTGATCAAACTGATGTTTTTTTGCCATATCTTGCGCAAATGCTTTAATCTCTTTTTCTGCTTGCTGATTACTAACAAGCGGCACGTAATCCGCGGCAAACAACGGGAAACTCGCCAAAATTGAAATTCCCGCTAATATTTTTTTTCTAATCATTGAGTTCATATCCTTGCAACCTGTTTTACAAAACATGCATGGTGATATCAAAAAGCCTTTAGCACCATAAAATAGACTTTAGTTTAATCAGTAAAAACGACTAATGCAGATTATTTGTTTCAATCTGTTAACTCGCTACTTATTTTTTCAGCAACTTAGACTCACTAAACACCAAGTCATTATCAATCAAACTATCCTGGCAACAATTTTTTGTGAGTTTGAATTCCCATCAAAATACCAAAAGAAGCCATCAACGTTACCATCGAGGTACCACCGTAACTGACTAACGGCAGCGGTAAACCAACCACTGGTAAAACCCCGGTAACCATACCGATATTAACAAATACGTAAACAAAAAAAGTTAATGTTATTGCGCCCGCCAGTAATCGAGTAAAAGTATCCTGCGCTTTGACTGCAATAAAAAATCCTCTGCCGATAATCGCTAAATAAACAGCCAAGAGCATGACAATACCCAAGAAGCCAAACTCTTCACCAAGTACTGCAAAAATAAAATCGGTGTTACGTTCAGGTAAAAATTCAAGTTGCGATTGAGTACCTTCCAGCCAGCCTTTACCTCTTAAACCACCTGAGCCAATTGCGATTTGTGACTGAATGATATGATAGCCACTGCCTAAAGGGTCCTTTTCCGGGTCAAGATAAGTAAACACTCGCTGCTTTTGATAGTCCTGCATCACAAAAAACCAGTGAATGGGTGCATAAATAAGTGCAAGAGCCGCGAGACTACCTATCCAGCGCCAGGAAATTCCTGCCAGAAAAATAACGAATACTCCCGAACTGGCAATTAAGATCGAAGTCCCTAAATCTGGTTGAATCATTATTAACAATGTCGGTACAGCAATGAGAACTGCCGCAACTAAAAGCTCTTTCACATTGGGTGGCAGCGCTCTTTCGCTAAAATACCAGGCTAACATCATGGGCACTGCCAACTTCATGATTTCTGACGGCTGAAATCGGATCACGCCAAATTCCAACCAGCGTTGCGCCCCTTTACCTTTATCACCAACAAAAATAACTGCAACCAACAATAATACGCCGGCAGCAAAAATAAACGGCGTCCACTTTTGGTATACCCGAGGCGGAATCCAGGCAAGAAAAATCATTGCGACAAAAGCGATAGCAAGGCGCACGACTTGCCGATTAAGTTGTGCCTGGCTTTCACCAGAAGCACTATAAAGCACGATTAACCCAAACCCTATCAATACCAGCAAACCAGCTAACAAAGGTAAGTCGAGGTGCAGTTGTTGCGGCAAACTTTTACCACGACGATCGGAGTTATCGTAATCAATCAACGCCATTAAAATTTCTCTTCAGATGCCATTTTCGCAGCCATTCTGTCCGATTTTTTATTATTAAAATACTCATCTAATAATTGACGCGCTATCGGCGCGGCTTCACTGCCACCGTGACCGGCATTCTCAACCACAATGGCAACCGCGATCTCCGGTTTATCATAAGGCGCGTAACCAACGTATACTGCATTATCCCGCAGCCGCTTTGCGACTTTATTAGCATCATATTTTTCTTCGGCTTGCGTGACTAATTGAACTGTGCCCGTTTTCCCGGCGGACTGATATTGAGAATCTTTAAATGCTGTTTTTGCAGTTCCGCGGGGAAACTGGGTTACTCTGCGCATAGCCCGTTGCACCACACTCAAATTCGCAGCATTAGAAAAGTCGGCTTGTTTTTCGGAGGGCTCAGGGATGACCTTAACCCACTCGTTTTCAACTTGATACTCATTCACAAGATTCAGTTGATAACGAGTTCCGCCAATACCTAACTGCCCAATCGCATTGGCCAACTGAAGCGGTGTTGCTATCCAGTAGCCTTGACCAATACCTGTGATTACAGTTTCTCCAGGAAACCAGGGGATCTTACGCGTATCTCTTTTCCATTGTCGCGACGGCATAATCCCTGGAACTTCTTCTCCCATATCGATCCCGGTATATTGACCAAATCCGAAGTCCAACATATTCTTGGATAATGTATCGATCCCCATTCGGTAAGCCAGATCATAAAAGTAGGGGTCGCAAGATTCGATAATCGCCATATTCAAATCAACTTTAAGACCATGTCCACGACGATTCCAGTCTCGATAAACCCGCTCTTCTTCATTGGGGATAACCCAGTAGCCAGGGTCTGCGACTGTGCTTTGCGGCGTGATTAATCCTTTTTCCAGACCAATCCAGCCAATGTGCGGTTTAATCGTCGAGCCGGGAGAATAGAGTCCGCGTAATGCGCGATTAAACAAAGGGCGGTCTTCAGAGTTCATTAGTTTCTTGAAGTTTGCCGTCGAAATTCCGGTAACAAACTCATTAGGATCGTATCCGGGATTACTGACTAACGCTAAGACCTCACCATTTCTTGGATCAATGGCGACAACAGAACCTCGATCAACCCCCATTGCCGCCGCAGCCACTTTTTGTAGCCGAATATCGAGTGAAAGTCTAAGATTTCTTCCGGGTACCGGTGGCTTTTCAAACAAAGGTTTTCCAATGACACGCCCCTGAACATCAATCTCTACTCTTCTGAAACCAATCGTGCCGTGTAGTTGATCTTCATAAAACTTTTCCAGACCGACCTTACCAATATGCCGCGTGGCCTTATAGTTAGCCTGATCAATTTGCCCTAACTCTCTATCATTAATTCTGCCAACATAACCCAAAGCATGAACCAGCTCTGCGCCAAAAGGATAAAATCTCACTAGCCTTGCTTCTATTCTCACACCAGGAAATTTAAAACGATCAACTGAAAACCTGGCAACTTCCTGTTCGCTCAATCGAGACTTAATCGCAATGCTTTTAAATCGTCGCTGACCGCGCAGATCCTTTAAAAACTTCTTTTTGTGCTTTTCTTCAATCAGACCTGTTGACAACAATCTGGTCAGCGTTGCCTCCAGATCATCAACCTGCTCAGGGATAATTTCAAGGGAATAGATTGAGCGGTTTTCCGCTAGCAAAATACCATTGCGATCATAAATCAGGCCGCGTTTAGGTGGTAACGGCTGAATGCTGATGCGGTTGTCATTCGAGCGAGTTTGATAGTCCTCGTACTTCACAACTTGTAAATGCCAACTGCGTATCAATAGCGCACAGAGCATAACCACCACCACAGCAAAAGCAATAATGCTCCTGCTGATCAGTAGTTTTCTTTCTTGATAGTGATCTTTAAAAGAATGGCCGTTGCTATAGCGAGTACTGGATTTCAACATCTTAGCCCAGTTCCACTACTCACGATGGTAAGGATGGTTAACAGTGACCGTCCAGGCTCTGTAAATAGCTTCGGCAAGAACAACACGAACCAATGGATGCGGCAATGTTAACCCAGAAAGAGACCATCGCTCTTTAGCTAATGACAAACACTTTGGCGACAGACCATCGGGACCACCAACCAGAAGAGAAACATTGCCTCCCTTGTGTTGCCAGTCAGTTATTCGCTGAGACAATTGTTGAGTACTCCAGTTTTTACCTTTAACGTCCAGCGCAACCACCCAATCGGATTTATCAACCACCTTTAAAATCTGTTCGCCTTCCTTTTCCATCCACTGGGTTGCCACTGAATTTCTTGTTCTTTTGGCCGCAGCAATTTCAATAAGTTCCAAACTACAATCACGTGGCAGTCGCTGAGCGTAATTGGTGTACGCCTTAATCACCCAATCGGGCATTTTTGTTCCCACCGCGATTAACTTTATTTTCATTGATTTGCTTACCTTATCCACCAGGTTAACCGTCAACCAGGTAACCTGAAAATGTTAGCAATGTTCGAATTATAAACAACTCGAAAAAGCCAATTACTCCCAAAGCTTTTCTAACTGGTAATAATCTCGAGTTTGAGGGAGCATAACGTGGACGATGACATCAGCAGAATCAACCAAAACCCACTCTGCAGCATCCTCTCCTTCAACGCCAATAGGTGGAATATTTTTATCTTTTAGCTCTTTAATCAAAAGTGTCGCGATCGATTTCACATGACGATTTGAAGTACCGCTACAAATCACCATAAAATCCGCGATAGTCGATTTATCTCCAATATCCAGGACTTTGATATCCCGGGCTTTGATTTCTTCCAACTGCTCAACAATAAAGTCTCTTAGTTCTGTGCTTTGCATTAACTCTTTTCACTCATATATAAATGATTTTGACAAATGTATTCTATAACACTCTCAGGAAGCATTGAATCTAAGGTTAGTTTATTCCTGACCGATTGCTTGATTTGTGTCGAAGAATGGATTTTTTCTTTCATAATCTGGAAATAAGCGTTGCCGGCTTTCATGGTTGTCAGCGCATTAAAAGATTCAACTAATCGAAAGTCAGCGTCTTTTGTCGCTTGCTCAACCGCTTCGTTAGATATTCCCGGACGATTAAATATCAACAGGTGACATATTTGAGACAATTTTTGCCATTGATACCACTGTTGAATAGAAGCCACTGTATCAGCCCCCATAACCAGGACAAATTGTTTGTCGGGATAATCTTTTTTTAATGTGACAAGGGTATCCAACGTGTAAGATGCGCCTTCCCGATCAACTTCTCTTTGATCAATGATTATCTGCTTGAAGTTTTCCGTCGCCAATTCCAGCATTTCGACTCTTTGCTCAAACAAAGTGCTCGGTTTTCCCTTGAGCGCAGGCACGGCACAGGGAATTATGCGGATAGGCGTATCAGGCGCTAATGTTCGTAACCCGTCAATGATGGCTAAATGCCCATAATGGACAGGGTCGAAAGTCCCCCCATATAGAAATTCCAGACTCGATGATGTCGTCATAAACTAACCGGCACGTCCCCAAATTCTCTGACCACTAATCATCCAGAGACAAAGCTCTAATTCTTGCCAGATATTGCCGCTTTCTTGTCCTTTGATCATTCTGTCAAGGTAGGCCAAACGGGCAAGAAGCCGCTGCCAAACCGGCGCTGGAAGACGTTTTACCGCAGCAACGATTAATCTTTTTTTACTATCCCAAAGGAATGTTTTTGCCAATGCCTGCATCGCTGACTGACCATTGTACTCAGCCAATGCAGCCGTGTTGCACAATTCTACTTCTCTGGTTAAATTAACCAGAATGGAAATCGGTGCAACCGCTTCTTGCTCAAATTTATGTAGCATTCTTACTGCACGCTCACCTTTACCGGCCAAGGCTTCATCTAGACATAAAAACACAGAATAACGCGCATTATCAGAAATAATGTCAGAGAGTTGAGCAACAGAAATGACTTCATCAGGATATAACAAGTGAAGTTTATCTAACATTTGACTGGCCGCGAGCAAATTGCCTTCAGTTTGCTCAGCCAACATTTGGCCCGCATCAGCCGCAAGCCTTACTCCTATCCGTTGCATTCGACCTTTCAGCCATTGAGGAAATTCATGGGGTTTCGGGGGCCATAGTTCTTGAAAACGGGCATTGGCTGACAGAGACTTAAACCATTTGGCGCTCTTCTGACGTTTTTCCATTTTTGGTAAACGAATCAGGAGCAGGTTTTCCTGACTCGCGCTCTGAGCGAGTTCAACGAGCGCTTGTTGTGCTTCTTTGTTAGGCGCTTTGGTGAATCGAATATCGGTGAGTTTTATTTCGGAGAACAAGCTTAAACTAGAGCTATTCGCGAGCAAATCCTTCCAGCTAAACTTATCCAAAACATCGACAATTTCTCTTTGCTCAACGCCTTTTGCTCTCACTTCAGACACAATTTCATCGCACGCTTCCATCTGAAGTAACGGTTCGTCAGAGCTGACTATATTGACCGGCGAGAATTGCGTCATCAGTTTGCTTGAGGACTACTTATATTTAAGCGACTAGTATTTAAGTTATTAGTGTTTGAGCTGCCTGTATTCGAACCATTTTTTCTGGCCAGCGTTTCAATTTGTCGTACCAGCTGACTGGATAGCATGGTCAACAAAGCTTGCCGTGTTTCTCGTCTTTGCGTCTCACTGCCAACGGTGTTGCGATAATCTTGATAATAGCTCTGATTGGCAGTAATCGACCTGATGGGTAGTAACCCATTGTCAGTTTCATTTGCCTCAGACACTTTATCGTTCAATTCGCGACCTTTTGAATCGGATAGGTTGATCAATCGATAATCCAATTTTGCCATCATGACAAACTCGTTGGCGCGACCAGTTTCGTCACGGCTAACACCCTGTTGAGAATAGCTGAGCTCGATCAACTCAATTTGCCAATCCGACTGAAGAGAACTGGATACAACTTTCGCTCCTGAGGCGCTTAAACGTTGGTTTAAACGCTTTTCAAACTCCCCGTATGGTGTTTGCGAAATCACCGATAGCCTGGTTCCGTTTAAACTGGCACCATCGGTACCTCTTAAATGAAAACCGCAGCCAGAAATCCCGACAATCATCAGCGCGACTAGCAGGATTTTGCTGAACCTTTTTTCCATAAAATTCATTTCTAAATATTGATTAATTCGCAACGATATTCACCAATCTGCCTGGAACAACAACGACTTTTCTCACGGTTTTTCCTTCAACAAATTTAGCGACGTTTTCATTTTCCATCGCTAATGACTCAATCTCATCTTTCGACGCGTCAGCCGCAACACTAACCTTACCGCGAACCTTACCATTAACCTGTAAGATAATCAGAATCTCATCTTTAACCAACGCGGCTTCATCAACTTGCGGCCAGGCTTGGTCAACAATCAGCGTTTCCTTACCAGAAGCTTGCCACAATGCCTGCGCCATATGAGGTGCAACCGGCGATAATAATATAATGGCGTTATCTAATGCGTGCTTAACCACTGCTTTGTCCATTTCATTTTGGTCATCCGCGTCAAACTTCGAAATCGCATTGGTCAATTCCATGATTGCTGCTATTGCAGTATTAAACGCGTGACGTCGCCCGTAATCGTCACTGACCTTAGCAATCGTCTCATGGGTTTTGCTGTAAAGCTTTTTCTGTTTGCCAGAAAGCGTTTTTAGATCAACAGGCTTAACATCCACTAAAGCGTAATCAACATAAAGTTTCCATAACCGTTTGATAAATTTGTGTGCTCCGTGAACACCGTCCTCCCGCCATTCCAGTGACTGTTCAGGTGGCGAGGCAAACATGGTGTACAGTCTGGCTGTATCAGCGCCATACTCGTTAATTATTGCCTGTGGATCAACGCCATTATTTTTTGATTTAGACATCTTTTCCATGCCGGCTAAGATGACTGATTCGCCCGTCGATTTCAAAGTGCCACTAATCACTTTGCCTTTGCTGTCTTTAACCACTTCAACGTCTTCCGAGGAATGATAGTGCTTAGTACCTTTTTCATCGCGCGTTAAAAAGGTATCAGATAGCACCATTCCCTGAGTTAACAAATGTGTGGCTGGCTCATCAGATTCAACTAACCCTTGGTCACGCATCAATTTGTGGAAAAATCTAAAGTACAACAAATGCATTGTTGCGTGTTCGATACCACCAATATATTGGTCAACCGGAAGCCAGTAATTCGCCTCATCGCTGTCTAGCATAGCATCATGGCTTTCAGGGCAAGTGTAGCGAGCGTAATACCAGCTGGATTCCATGAAGGTATCAAATGTGTCGGTTTCTCGTTTGCCTTTAACGCCATCAATCACAACATCTTGAAAAGAAGGGTTGTTGACCAATGGAGAATTAGCACCATCCAATTTAAGCTCTGTCGGCAGCTCAACCGGAAAATCTATAGCTGTTACCATTTCACCGGTTTCTAGCTTTACCATTGGAATTGGCGCGCCCCAGAATCGTTGGCGTGAAACGCCCCAATCCCTCATGCGGTAATTGACCTGTTTTTGGCCTAAACCACGCTCAGTTAGCCAGGCAGCAATATTATCAAATGCTTCTTCAGATGACTGGCCATCAAACTCACCTGAATTCACCAGAATGCCTTTTTCGGTAAAAGCTTCTTTACCGAGATCGCATTCCAGTTCGCTACCGGCGATTGGCTCAATAACCTGTAAAATTTCAATATTGTACTTGTGGGCAAATTCCCAATCACGTTGATCGTGACCCGGCACAGCCATTACTGCGCCTGACCCATAATCCATTAATACAAAGTTCGCGACCCAGATATCAACCAGGTTGCCGGTCACAGGATGAACCGCTTTAATGCCGGTCGCCATCCCTTTCTTTTCCATTGTGGCGATATCAGCTTCTGCAGTTGTCGAGCGGTTACATTCGGCGATAAACTCCGCCAATTCAGGGTTATTTTTAGCCGCAGCTTCGGCAATTGGGTGTTTGGCTGCGACTCCCAGGTAGGTCACGCCCATCAAGGTGTCAGGTCGAGTGGTATAAATCGAAACAGACTCTCCTGATTCGCCGTCAGCAAGCTTAAAGGTCATCTCAACGCCTTCAGAACGGCCAATCCAATTGCGCTGTTGAGTTTTGACGCTATCGGGCCACCCTTGCAGATCATCAATGCTTTTTAATAATTCTTCAGCATATTCAGTAATTCGAATAAACCACTGATCAATTTCTTTCTTTTCTACTGGCGTGTCACAACGCCAACAACAGCCGTCATGCACCTGCTCATTGGCCAAAACCGTCTCGTCGTTTGGACACCAGTTAACCGCTGAAGTCTTTTTGTAAGCCAGATCTTTTTCGATCAACTTAGTGAAAAACCATTGTTCCCACTTATAGTAATCAGGTTTGCAAGTGGTTACTTCCCGCTCCCAATCATAGGCAAACCCTAAGGATTTCAATTGCTTCTTCATGTAAGCAATATTTTCTTCGGTCCATTGACCGGGTTGTGCTTTATTTTTAATTGCTGCATTTTCTGCCGGCAGACCAAAAGCGTCCCAACCCATTGGTTGTAAAACATTTTTGCCCTGCATCCGCTGATAACGTGCGATCACATCACCAATGGTGTAATTTCGCACATGTCCCATATGGAGCCGTCCACTTGGATATGGCAGCATAGACAAGCAGTAGAATTTCTCTTTGCTGGTATCTTTAACGGCTTTAAAAACTTTATTCTCATCCCAGATTTTCTGGACTGACTGCTCGACTTCGCGAGGGCTGTATTCTTGCTGCATATTAAAAAAATTTCTCAGAAATATAACTGGCCAATTAACTCTACAGGTTAACCACCATAAAATTAGCTGATCTTCGGTGAAAATTTAAAGAATATCGTCAAATTGACAGATTATCGTTAATTTTGCAGAACATCGTTAGTTGGCGCAATTTTAACGACTTTCAGGGAATAGCAAAAGGAAAAAGGCGCAGATATTCGATTTAAAGTCTATTATTTTCGAAATAGCTGCGACCAGGGAAATGGCAACAATCTTAGTAACAATCGACATTGTTTAATTTAAGGGTATTGAACACCGCTAATTTGGGTAAAAACCACGGGCCGAAACCAAAAGGTTACGGCCAGATTTTTCTACTCTTCTGCCTTAGGTTCTTTCTCGCCACTTTCGTTTACTTTACTTTTTTTATCCTTGGTGTTGACTAACCTGGTTTCAGATAAATCTTGCCAACTCCACCCCAACCACTTAATCAGTGAGAAGCTCAGCCAGGTAGCCCACAACAACATCAGACCCTTGTATACCCAGATAGGCAGAGTGTAGACGGTCACTTCGCCAAAACCAATATCTCCCTGGTCTAGAAACCATAGCAATGAATTTTTATAAGATCCGTTGCCAACAACGCCCATATCAGGAGTTTGCAGTAGTCCATAAGGCACCGCAGCGATTAAAACCAGCACCGCTGTAATCGTTGACAGTAAGATTAGCCAACCGGACAACAGCGGCTGCTTATCTGAAACAGCCTTATTCTCTCGGCGCCAACTTCCGGCTAATAGCCAAATTGATACCCATGCCATCGCGGGCCAGGAAAAAGTACTCATTCCCAATCCAAGAATTAGCCATTGCCAATAACTTAATGGAGAAAACGATAAACGACTCAACCCAATTGCCAGTAATATAAAGAAGATGAGCTCTCCCCAGTAAATCACCGCTGGACCATAGCCAGGACCATCAGCAGCAATCAACCAACGACTTGACGGTAAGTTAACTCGAGTTGATAAGTTCGTGAATTCTCGATTAACCACGGCACCGGCAAGGTTGAGTTTAAAGTCGACCTCTTGCGGTGCTTCAAGCTTAAGTTGCAATTGGTGCTTACCCGGCTTTAATCCTACCGATACCACTCCATCTACTTCTCCAAGGTTAATCTGCTTGCCATCGTGGGTTAGTTGTTTAAGCTCAGCCTTGCCGATATGCAGCAAAAACTGTTCTGCTCGCGTTGAACGATAATCAATATTCAAGTCGGTGGTCGTCTTACGCTTACTCACACTGTAATTCTGAGTGACCTTGGTAATCGCCAGAGAGGCGCCTTTAGATGCAGAAGGCTTGTGAATAGAAAAGGAAAGTTTTTCTCCCGCTCTTGGAAAGTATTGATAAACCCAAAAATCATCATTAGCCGAGTTATAAGGCCTCACCGCGGGTAAACCATTGAGCTGAATATTCCAGTTTGGATAAACGAGAATTTCCCACGATTCACTCATTGAACGATTATTGCTAGCGACCAACTCAAATTCACTCACACCAGATTTAGATTCAGCCAATTGAGTTTTATTAGCCTTTTCGCTCGTCACCACACTCGAAATCCAGCTCACCGAATGTCGTTTGTTTGGCAATACCACCTGCATTTCACCGTTTTTAATGTTATCGGTCATTTGCAACGGTTGTTCATATTTCAGCAACGGAATGTTAGTGGTGAGTGTTCCTTGTTTAGGCGCCACTCGATTAACTCGGGTGGTTAATTTCCATTGACTACCGAAACTAAAACTTCGCGTCACAAAAAATAAATCTGCTATTGATTGCTCCATCGCTTCCTGTGAATTCACAGTATCTTTATTCAGCTCGTTTTTAGCGCTTTGCACTACACGAGTTAACTGTAAACTATTGCTGACCAGACGCTGCAAATTAACACCTGACACTTCCCACCCTTTAACTTGATGCTCAAGTGTTTTTGGTTTTTCAGGAAAACGGATGGTTAAATCAGATTTGTCTTTAAGCTGAGTTTTCAGGACAACCTCAGAATTTCCCTTTGGTAATTGGATCCAGCTACCTGATTTGTTTCGCCAGATATTTTTAACGGGTCGTTGATTAATGAAAATCTCACTGATTCGCCAATCCGTCGATTCTGGTAACAATCCTGCGACATTCGAACCGCTTTGATATTGAAGAATTAGTTCGGCGTTTTCCTCATTAATATTCAGATCGGCTCGCGATATCAACACACAGTCCGGCTGACATTCAGGTGCAGGATAAAGACGGGCTTGAAGTTCCTGCAACAACTTATCACTGGGATAGTTATTGGCGAACACCGATTGAGTTGAAGCGCCGCCAAACAGGGCAATCGCCCCAATTAAAAACACCAGGCTAGAAACCGGCGAACCGGAAGCGTTATTTTTTTGATTGTCATCTGCTTCAGAGTTTCGATTAAATAAACTCGACCATCTATTTTTAATCGTATTATTTCGACTAAAAATCACAAGCAGCCAAATCACAGAAAATATTATCAGGGCAACCCGCCACACTCTGACCCAATTTTCAGACAAGATGATCAGGTCGACTTTTTCACTTCCAGCGACCGGCCCATTCCAGCCGTAACCTGCCTTTTGCCAGTTCCACCCAGGCCTCCCTTTTCCTGCCTGAATAACCGCCCCTTGTTCGTAAGTCGTATCAAGCTCATCGCGTCTTAGCCTTGACCCTGTTACCTCTATTTTTTGTTGTTCCCTCAGCTTTGGTTTAGCAGCAGAGGGAGCTCTTCGCATAAGTTTTTCTTCAGCAAGCTGTGCTACCGGTGACGAAGCTAAATAATTGTCAGAATAAGAAGAGCCTAGTGACTTGTTCATTTCCAGTTGCGGGTATAATGTATAACGAATTTGATCCGCTAAAAATGGCAACAAAGTTAACACTAATATCACCACCGAGCCCCACTTATAAATATTGAGCGCTTTTGATAATTTTTCGCTGGTGACTTTAATTGCTAAACTCATTGCCACCATCAAGTTAAACCAGCCGAATACCGGCATATTAGACTCATGATATCCCAACACCAATGTCACAGCCGCTACAGCACCGGCAATCACACCAAAGACTTTAAACACCAGCGCAACTGTCACTAAAACGAAAAAAATATCGATAAGTTTCCATCGGTTGACCCAATCACCGTAAGCAGAGTCGGTTCCGGAAATATTGATCAATTTTCTGCCCGGCGGAATATTCAGGACGACTTTCGTTGTAGCAAAATCGATATCCCAACCAGAAGCGTGAGACATGTCTTCAGATTGCACTTCACCGCCTGCGCGAATATCTAAAACTGGAGTGCGTATTTCTGCGCCCGTTCGCTGCTTATCATCTAAGGTAATTAATCGTTCATTGCCGTGGTTACTCAGTTGAGTTAATCGGTAATTTTCTAAAGTATTGACTCGCCAGTCTTTAGATTTGCTTCCCTTGATCGAGTCGAAAAAATAATAGGTCTGATTGTCAAAACTAAGCCACATTTGTCTGTCGAGTGATAAGCTATCACCATTGTGAGATAGCCCACGCTGTCGCTCATTAATGGTGAATTTATCACCTTGATTAACGACATAATGAGGTAAGTTTTGCCATTCGCTCATCAAACCCTGTTCAGCATCAATCGGTGACACATCAACAATCTGGGTTGAACGAAGTCGCTCATTACTTTGGTAAACCCAAAGTTCCTGTGCAGGCCAGTGCTTACCTGTTTCGGTAAATATCAATTGCTGGGGAAAATCGTGTATTTTAAATTCGAGTTGAATGGAGTGCCTGCCCGGTTTTAATTGAACCCACAAATCCCCCTGGCTATCAATTCTGGTATTTAGCGCGGACTGAATCGCCATTAGCTGGTAATGTTCAGGATTAAATCGAGTTAGCAATTCTTCTCGGGCACGCCCTGAAATCTCCAACTGTATAGCTAAAGTCATGCGCATAGGGTGAGCGTCGGTAATCAGTCGATTGACTCTCAACTTTAAAAAATCTTGTTGCTTGATGGCTGCCTTTTTAACACTACCTAACCAGACTTTACCTTTTTCTCTAAGTATAAATGCCTGCTTTTTTTCATTAACGGAGACATCAAGTAGCGAAACTTCATCCGGAACCCGCAATGACTCAGGCCGCTTAAGCCAGGAAATATTTCCACTGACAACATACGCCCCTTTGTCCAGTAGTAAGTATGGAAGTCCCTTTTTCTCGATAACCGTTAAGTCTTTCTTGTTGACAGTGACTCTCTGCGGCCAAAAGTTCTGCTCTCCTGGTAACGGTATGAAAGTTTCATCGAGCACTTCCCAGCGTTGCGTAAAGCTCGCACCGGAATCATTAGCATCAATTAATAGTTGGCCAGGCCAGGCACACAGGTGATTTTTTTTATTACCAACTTTTGTGCCATTCAAATTTGGACAGCCCCGGTAGCTTTGCTGGTACTGAACCCAGTCTTTCCAATCGGCCAGATCAGAAGGAATTTCTTTAGCAGTAATTTGGTTTGCAGCAGACTGACTTGCAAACGAAACGATAGACAGAAGAAGAATCATAGCGGTGATACGTATCAACATGCCCGATGTCCTTTAATTATGTTCGTTATTGAATGGACTTTATCTCACAAATAACAACCAGATAAAAAAGGCAATCAACTAGTTGATTAATATAAGACAAAGCGTTGAGAATAATAACACTTTAGCCACAAGCTCTGTTCAAATTAACGCCAATTAGTGTAAATGGGGGTTAGTCGAATCGGTTTTGGCAAAACTGATGGCGGGAGGAATTTATTAAAATTGGTTATTGTTTTTTGATAACGGCTTTAGTGAAATTGGCGAGACCATCCAAACAACCGTTCCAGCCGATAGTGTGACTTTCTTTAATCGCGTTGGTTGCGATCTGTTCGTGTATCACAATGACTTCTGTAGACTGTACCAAAGGCTTAAAATGCACTGTTACGCGCTCCGCCTTAGCTTTGCTCTCACTATGCTCTAGCCCGTCAGAATGTACTGTTTCGTTACTCGTTTCACTACTTGCTTCACTATTATTTTTTTTATTATTCGAGCGCTCGTCAGCAATACACCAGGTGTAAACCAGCTTGTGTGGCCGTTCAATCGTCTCGAATTGTCCATAAATCCACAACAGATTGCCATCATCCATCTGGTTGGCGATCCGATAGTTACCACCAACTTTAAGATCCACTTCCGCATCTGGGCACTCGACATTTTCTGGCCCCCACCACTGTGTGAGTAATTCAGGTTGAGTCCAGGCATCAAATAAACGCTCAGCAGAAGCAGGGATAATCCGCCGAACAATCAAATTGAGCCTTTGCTCATGAACAACTCTAGCTTCACTCATCGTCGCTTTCCCTGGCGACAAACTGCGCCAGCTTATCGAGCTTCTCATTCCAGAACTCACGGTAATCTGTCAGCCAATGTTCTACGTTCTGCAAAACCTCAGGTTGGAGCTGACAATAGTGGACTCGACCAGACTTTTTACAGCTTACCAACTTCGCTTTTTCCAGAACTTTAAGATGTTTAGATGCCGCGGGCAACGACATATCAAAAGGCTCCGCTAATTCACTAATTGATGCAGGACCTTTTACCAGACGCGCCAATTGCGCTCGTCGCGTCCGATCAGACAGCGCCTTGAACAACCGATCAAGAGCGTCATCATTGTATGGTATCGATTTGGAGTAATTCACTTTCATAAAATTATTGTTAACCAGTTGGTTTAGTATTGCAATCAAAAATTGCTTGTTTTAATATAAAACTTAACCATTTGGTTTACTTTTAATTCTCAAATGCTATGGAGAGACAACGATATGGCAATTCACCAGGAAGTCGTATTCGACACTAATACTAAAACCCTTTACGAAATACTCACAAATTCTCAACAGTTTACTAATTTTTCGGGTGCACCAGCAGAAATAGGCACTAGTCCGGGTGAAAGTTTTACCGCTTTTGGCGGGATGATTACCGGTCAAACGATAGAATCTTTGCCTGGAAAAAGGTTGGTTCAAGCGTGGCGCGCCGGAAATTGGGGGGATGGGGTTTATTCGATAGTGAAATTTGACCTGGAGCCACTAAATGACGTTCAAACCAAACTTGTTTTTGATCACACAGGCTATCCAGAAACTCACAAGGAGCATCTGGAACAAGGATGGCATGAGAGATATTGGGCGCCCATCAAAAACTACATAAAAGAGTGAGCAATATAACTCAAAAACAGGGATGTAAGCTGACTTTATCGACTTAATAAGCGCCAAAAAACTCTGGCGGCAGACGCTAATACCAGTCAATTAACTCAAGCTGATTTTCGCCTTCGGCTAAGTTCATTTTGATGATCTGATTATTTTTTGCAACGGTAATCAATCGAGGTATGCCTGCTGCTGCAAACTTTTTGTAAACCGAACGGTCAGGATCCGCCGCTAACGGAACATTAATACCATGCTCATCTCGCCACGCCTTCACCGTTTCAATAGACTCTTCTCGGGCAATTGCGATAACTTCAATTGTATCATCCTTTAAAATTTCCGATTGATTCAAAGCCTTTAATGCCCTGTTTGAATCTGAACACCAGGTCGCAAAAAGAACGACTAGTTTTCTTTTATCGGGGTTACCTAGATCAACAGTAATTCCGTTAACGTCTGTTATTTGATCAAGCGGTAATTTCTCACCAGAAACAACGAACTCTTCGTAAGCAACTTTTTCAGTAGCATCGGTTAAAGTTTCAGTCGTCTGGCAGGCAGATAAAACGACAATACTAAATGTGATAAAAAATAATTTAAGCGTCAACATTCGAGTTCCCTAAAGTTTTAGCGATTGGTTTTTATTCGTGCCAGATTAGCAATTGCGATCTGGCAAAGATTACCGCGCCACAGTATAGATAAAAATGACGCGATAAAATACCAGCAAGATGAAAAACTACGACAAAAAATTGAAGTTGCGTGACTTTAAAACTCAGCCAACTCAATTAACGACTGTCAAGCGAAACGCTGTAAGAACTGTTTAAAAGCAGGATTATTTGTCTCTTCCTTAAAACTATAATTTAGTGCTTTCAAGTGCCTGAAAAAATTCAATTGCTCTTCTTCCGGCACATCAAAACCAGCTAATACCTGCCCAATCGCTGAACCATGGTTACGATAATGGAACAAAGTAATGTTCCAATCACCACCAAGCGTATCTAGAAACTTCTCCAACGCGCCGGGATACTCAGGAAACTCAAACTGAAATAACCTTTCTTGTAACTTGACCGGGCTCTGCCCTCCTACCATATAGCGAATATGTAACTTAGCTAATTCGTTATCTGTAAAATCTTCCACAGTGTAATGCTCTGACAGATCCGATACTAACTTAGTTAAATCACTCTCTCCATGGGTAAGTTTGACACCAACAAAAATATTAGCCTGCTTGTGATCGCCGTACCGATAATTGAATTCAGTGATCACTCTACCGCCGACGATTTGGCAAAACTTTTTAAAACTACCTTTTTCTTCAGGAATGGTTACCGATAACACCGCTTCCTTTTTCTCGGCAAGTTCGCATCTTTCAGACACGTATCTGAGTGTATGAAAATTCATGTTAGCGCCGCTAAGAATACAAACAATTTTTTCATTGCCGACACTTGATTGCGAATAACGAATACAACCCGCTAATGACACTGCTCCCGCAGGTTCAGCAATGACTCTTGTATGTTCAAATATTTCCTTAATTGCACCGCAAATTTCATCATTGCTCACGGTAAAAATCTGATCACAAAAGGCACGAATTAACGGGAAGTTTTCACTGCCTATTCTTTTAACCGCAACGCCATCTGCGAACAATCCAACCTGTGGCAAGTCTACAGGTTTACCAGCAGCCACTGCAGCACTCAAACACGCAGAATCTTCAGCTTCAACACCGATGATTTTTATAGAAGGTTTTAATTGTTTCAAATAAGTGGCAATGCCCGCCAATAATCCCCCGCCACCAACAGGAACAATTACCACGTCAGCATCAGGTAGTTGTTGAAGTATTTCTTTGCCAACAGTTCCTTGACCGGCAATCACATCTTTATCATCAAACGGTGGAATAAAAACTCGATTTTCATCTTTAGCTAACTGAATTGCGGCGCTATTCGATTCGTTAAAACTGGTACCAATCAACTTGACCTGAGCTCCCAAACGGCGAACACTTTGCACTTTTATTTCAGGAGTTGTTATTGGCATCACAATAGTTGCCTCTATCCCTAACTTTTGCGCCGATAAAGCAACACCTTGAGCATGATTACCAGCCGACGCCGCGACCACACCGCGTGCTTTTCTTTCTTCGTTCAGGTTTGCCAATCTGTTGTAGGCCCCTCGCAACTTAAAAGAATGCACCGGTTGTTGATCTTCCCGTTTCAAATAAATTTGATTATTTCGTTCTTTCGACAAACGAGAAAGGTAAGTCAACTCAGTTTCTTTGGCGACATCATAAACCGGCGCCAATAAGATTCTGCGCAAATAATCTAGTCCTGTATCTTGTTGTGAAACCGTTGCTGTTTGCATTGATGATGCTTCCTTAAACCTGCTCAAGCGTTACCAATCAATTGATTGAGCAAAAACTATTTTAATTGACTTAAATCGCGAACCGCTCCCAGATCAGCACTCGTTGCCAACATCGCATAGGCTTTCAATGCTGCTGAAACTTTTCTGGCTCGTTCAATTTTCGGTTGCCACCCTTGTTGATCACGTACAACTTTACGTTGAGCGAGAACTTCATCAGTTACTTTTAATTCGATTTTTCGTGAAGGAATATCAATCTCGATCAAATCGCCTTCTTCAACTAAACCGATGACGCCATGACTTGCTGCTTCAGGTGAAACATGACCAATCGATAATCCTGACGTCCCGCCTGAGAAACGTCCGTCGGTAATCAAAGCGCATTTTTCCCCGAGTCCTTTTCCTTTTAAATAACTGGTCGGATACAACATTTCTTGCATACCCGGACCACCTTTAGGGCCTTCATAACGGATAACAACAACATCGCCCGGATTAATCTGGTCTCCGACAATAGCGTCAACGGCCGCGTCCTGGCTCTCAAATACTCTTGCGGGGCCTTCAAAAGTTAAGCAGCTGTCGGCCACGCCTGCGGTCTTGACGATACAGCCGTTTTCCGCCAGGTTTCCTTTCAATATCGCCAAGCCACCGTCTTTGCGGTACGCATTTTCAAATGACCGAATACAGCCATTGCTTCGATCATCGTCCAAAGTGTCATAGCGACAAGATTGTCCCATGGCTTTCGTTGTTCGAATACCTGCGGGTCCAGCTCGAAAAAAATCTTTAACTGATTTGTCTTCGGTGGTTTTCACATCCCACTTAGCTAATGTATCCGACAGTGTGCCTTCGGCAACATGCAGACAATCCATATGCAATAGATTTGCTCTTGCCAGTTCGCCAAGGATACCGGCAACGCCACCTGCTCGGTGCACATCTTCCATATGATATTGATTACCGGATGGAGCCACTTTACATAAGTGGGGAACCTCTCGAGACAAACGATCAATGTCGCTCATATCAAAATCAACCCCAGCCTCTTGCGCAGCTGCAAGTAAATGGAGAACGGTATTAGTTGACCCGCCCATGGCAATATCCAGTACCATCGCATTTTCAAAAGCTGCTTTGTTTGCAATTGATCGAGGCAACACAGAATCATCATTTTGCTGATAATATTTTTGGCAAAGCTCAACAATTTTTCGCCCTGCTGTTTCAAACAATGAACGACGGTCGGCATGAGTAGCAAGCATGCTTCCATTTCCTGGTAACGCCAGTCCCAATGCTTCAGTCAAACAGTTCATCGAATTCGCGGTAAACATGCCCGAGCAAGAACCACAAGTTGGACAAGCTGATTCTTCAACTTCCTTAACTTGTTCATCAGAAGTATCGTCATTGACAGCTTGTACCATTGCATCGACCAAATCGAGTTTGATAATTTGATCAGACAAGGATGTTTTGCCTGCTTCCATTGGGCCGCCAGATACAAAAATCACTGGAATATTAAGACGCAAAGCAGCCATCAACATTCCCGGGGTAATTTTGTCACAGTTGGAAATACATACCATCGCGTCGGCACAATGCGCATTAACCATATACTCAACTGAATCAGCGATCAGATCTCTGGAAGGCAAACTATAGAGCATTCCATCATGACCCATCGCGATCCCGTCATCGATTGCAATGGTATTAAACTCTTTAGCCACACCGCCGGCTTGTTTGATTTGTTCTGCAACTAACTCGCCGATAGGTGCTAAATGCACATGACCAGGAACAAATTGAGTATAGGAGTTGACTACCGCAATAATCGGTTTACCAAAGTCAGACTCTTTCATACCGGTTGCGCGCCACAATGCACGCGCACCGGCCATTCTTCTACCTTGAGTACTGGTCGCCGAACGTAACTTAGGCATGTGCAACCTCAGCAAGTTTTTGAGTATTATTTTCGGTTTGATTAACCGGCTCTAACCATCCCCATTCGTCGGTAGTCGAACCGTCAAATAAACCAAAGAAAGCATTTTGCAATGACTCGGTTATCGGTCCGCGCTTGCCGTTACCAACATGAATTTGATCAACGCTTCTTACAGGAACAATTTCCGCTGCTGTACCAGTCATAAATATTTCGTCAGCAAGGTACAATGCTTCACGCGCGATTAATTCTTCGCGAACTTCGTACCCATGTTGTTTCGCAAACTGGATAACAGTATCGCGAGTAATGCCCGGCAATATACAGCCCGATAGTGGCGGCGTGTAGATAACATTATTTCTGATAACGAACAGATTTTCTCCCGCCCCCTCGCTGATCATGCCATTAA
This sequence comes from Aliikangiella coralliicola, assembly GCF_007004725.1. Classification (GTDB taxonomy): domain Bacteria; phylum Pseudomonadota; class Gammaproteobacteria; order Enterobacterales; family Kangiellaceae; genus Aliikangiella; species Aliikangiella coralliicola. The sequence continues at coordinate 220,347 of NZ_ML660168.1, forward strand.
CGTCCATTGCGATACCTTCATGATACCCATGGCGTTTTGCTTCCATAGAAATTAACTGCGAACTCAGATAGTTTCCACCAGCTTTGGCACCTGCAGGCATGGTGTTAGGTGCTAGTCGATTCCAAGATGAAACACAAACATCAACACCGTTTGCTAAACCATCTTCACCCAGATAAGCTCCCCACTCAAATGCAGCAACAGCAACTTCAACCGGAACTCTTGGCGGAGTAAGCCCCAAACCAACATTGCCGTAAAAAGCAATCGGTCTTAAATAAGCGCTACTCAATCCGTTTAGAGATACTGCCTGTTTACAAGCCTGACTGATTTCCTCATGTTCAAAGGGAATGTCCATGCGATAGATTTTGGCCGAATCAAATAAGCGTTGTACATGATCAGTAAGGCGAAAAACTTGAGGACCATCTGGCGTATCGTAAACTCTGACACCTTCAAAGACAGAAGAGCCATAGTGGATAGCGTGAGTTAATACATGTACCTGAGCCTGATGCCAGGGAACCATTTTGCCGTTAAACCAAATCAATTCGGGAGTGCTGCTCGCCATTAGTTAATCCTCAATTTTTACAACTTAAAATAAAACTTACTACTTACCTATGAAATATGTGCTCTTGCTGCCTGTGCCTGCTCGACATAAACCTGGTTAATGTCGACAAGTTTCATCAGTTGGTTTTCTAACAAATGAATCGGCCGTTTACTTTTAACACTAACCTGAATATCCAACGCCTGATCTTGCGGTAGAATATTCATTGAAATTCTATCGACTTTAAATCCTCTAAACCTCACAACTCTGAGCAACTGCTCTAAGGTAGTCGGTTGATTATTGGCTTTAATTTTTATTAAGTGTTGTTGCATTTCCTATCCCTCCAGCATCGCTTGATTTGCTGTGTTTGGCGGCACTAACGGCCATACGTTTTGGTCTTCATTTATTCTGACATGTAACAGGTAAGCCTTTTTTGAATTAAGCATTTTTTCGAGTGCTCCCGCTACCTGCTTTGGTTCTGTAATTGTTTCTGCTTCGATATCAAAAGCGCTTGCTAATCGCACAAAATCGGGGTTGTCTGAAAGATCAGTTTCGCTAAATCGTTGATCAAAAAATAACGATTGCCACTGTCTGACCATGCCGAGTTTAGTGTTATCAATCAGTAAAATTTTAAGCGGTAAGCCAAAGCGTTTTATAGTTCCCATTTCCTGTACGTTCATCATGAATGAGCCATCACCGCTAACCGCAATGACACAATCATTCGGACGTGATAATTGAGCGCCGATTGCTGCAGGTAAACCAAAACCCATAGTGCCCAGCGCACCACTAGTTAACAAATTTTTAGGCTCGCCAAAACTCATATGCTGCGCAACCCACATTTGGTGTTGGCCCACATCAGTCGTCACAACTGCATCGCTCGGCATCATTTGGCTTAATTGGTTTAGCATTGAGGTTGGATCAATATCACCAGTCGAATTATCACGATTGTCCAAATACTTAAAACCGAAATCACGAGACATTTCCTGGCAGTGATTTCGCCATGCTTCAATATCTAACAAGTTACTATCTAACGCGTTTAATAGTTTTGGTAGACTATGTTTAAAATCACCAAGAACCGTTACGTCTGCGCTGCGTAATTTGTTCACCTCTGCCTTATCCACGTCCAGGTGTATTACCTTGGCGTGTGGCGCAAACTCCGCCAATTTACCGGTTACCCGGTCATCAAATCGCGCGCCAACTGCCATTAATAAATCACACTCCTGAACAGCCAGGTTGGAAGCTTTTGTTCCGTGCATCCCTATCATTCCAAGGTAAGCACTGTCATTCGGATCCGCCGCACCTAAACCTTTTAATGTCGATACACTTGGCATCCCTGTTTTATTGGCGAACATTCTTAGCTCACTAACGGCATTTCCCAACGAAACTCCGCCCCCGACATAAAGCATTGGTTTTTTTGCTTGATGCAACAAACTCACTGCACCTTGTATTGATTCATCATTAGCTTTTCCAAGATCATTAGTTCCCACCAACATCGGTTTCGAAGTCACTTGCGCCAATTGAATATCTTTTGGAATATCGACGATTACTGCACCTGGGCGACCACTGGAAGCAATTTCAAATGCTTTGTGCAATGTCGACTCTAGCTCTTCTACGTCAGTCACCTGAAACGCATGCTTAGTCACCGCTAATGATAATCCTAATACATCAATTTCCTGGAAAGCATCGGTTCCCATTAAATGCGAAGTCACTTGCCCGGTGATTGCGACAACGGGTACAGAATCCGCCGTAGCATCTGCCAGACCAGTGATTAAATTTGTTACACCGGGACCGGAAGTCGCAAAACAAACACCAACTTTACCGCTCGCTTTTGAATAACCTAAAGCTGAAAATGCAGCGCCTTGTTCGTGACGGCACAGGTAGTGCTTCACCTCACTGTCAACCAACGCATCGTACAACGGCATAATGGCACCGCCTGGATAACCGAAAACAGTGTCAACACCATGGCGGGTAAGCACTTCCAAAGTCAGCTTGGATCCATTCATCGACAGAGCTTCCTTTTAGCAAGTAGTAGTGTTTTAACCTTGTTTGATTTGCGCATTTTTTTCTCTTTAAAAAATATTTATCCCTGATAACAAAAAACCCCCGGTTCTTTCGAAGCGGGGGTTTTTGAATCTAGTGTTTGTTTTTAATCAGACAATAGCTTCCCCCCGCGGGAAATAATAATCACCACGACGAGAATGAGAATGTTGTTTAATATTGACTGAGTGTTTCGCATTTTTAATTTCTGATTAATTTTCTAATTTAAATTCTGTCTTATTTAGTCTTGATTGATAAATCAATTTTGGCACTCGTCAGAGAATTTCAAAGACAATGTGCTTCGCTCATGTGCGTATAAGTATCATAGTAAATTGTTAATATACAAATAATTTTTAATCACTCTTCCGTTTAAAGTAATACGCAATATGCAATCGCCTATTTAAAACTGGCATAAACTGAGCGAGAAAAAATCTGATTATTCTTTAAAAACAATAAGATAAAAAGATCATTTTAAATTCTACGGTGAACAAAAATGCGCATCAACCTTCTAACTAACTTTTAGTTATATAGCACAATGCCAGCCAATTTTACGCTACGGAAATGGGCCTTGCATAAGCAATATAGTATTCCAGATCGCCCTCTGAACCAATCACGAAGACAATATAGCGATACTAAATCTCACCCCAAAGTCCAGCTAAAATCAGCGCTTGGTGACATTCCTTTCCGGCGCTTCGTCATAAGGAACATTCCTAAACAACTGCCTGATGAAGTAATTAACAACGGGTACTCTGTGTCTGGCCCAAACATAGGCTTCAACAGGTTTTGCGCCGAGATTAGCTTTAGGTTCTAACGCTGTACGCCCAAAAGAAATTGTTCGGCATCCCATTTCCAGGGCACACTCAATCACAAGTTGGAGTAATCGAAAATAGACTGGCATGCGACCATTTGCCTCATAATCAACACCAACGTAATAAGCAATCGCCTGATTGCCATCTTTGATGACAGTCACAAAACCAGCCAAATGCTCATCGGAAGTGATTCCATAACAGTTGAAGTTTTCCTGTAAGTTTCGTGCCATTCCCAAAAAATACCCCTTGGGCAATGTGGCAAGACGTGTGTTTGATTTGTTTTCAACATTTAAGTACAACTGGTGAAGCTTAGTATCAAGCGCTTCTGTGAGCTGCAGTTTTTCGCATCGATAGCCTTCAGACTCGATAGCCTTTTTTATTTTTTTAACTCGAGCTCGGTACTTCGACGTTAGCAAAGCGAGATAAGCATCAAAAGTGTTAACATCTTCTGGCAGCGTTAAAATCATGTCGGGATCTGTTTTAATTCGCCGATAACTATAACGCTCGACTATTTCCGACGTTTCAAGATAATCACCTTTAATATCTTTAATCATCACAAAATCAATAGTGCCATTAAGTTGTTCGCCACGCCGAATTTTATATAAAGCCTCGGCAACAATTCTCCAACCATCCTGTTCTGCAACATTTTTATCAAAAGCGATACCGTGCAAACCGCTCGACACCAGATTTCCACATACAAGTATCCTTTCGCGAAAATTTTCTGCCACTTTATTTTTTATTCGATTATCTGTTCGCGTGAAATTTGTCCCACTAATTTCTGCAATCTGGCAGGCAATTACAACGACCGGCTTATCATTATCATAGGCGATAACGTAGCGTTGCTGCGTATTTTCTGGAGAATAAGCTTCGATAGTTTCCAGGTACCCAGTACCAAGAAAAATACTGCCCTGAGATGCCACAGTTTGCCAATCATTAGCATTGAGAAATCGAATACTGTCGGCAATAACAAAACGATAACCAAGCGGCGTATGGCGTTCTTGATGCCTTTTTACTTTATCTTTTAATCGACTAATTACTTTCATTGAGCAACCTGTTTTACTTTATTTGAATATCGGTTTGACCAGGAAAATCATCAAAATATCAATTTGGTAACGCTTCAACAGCATAAATAAAGTTATTCCTGATGTATATGGTTACGACATTCTTACTAACAATTAGGGTTATTTATATCAATACATCCTTTAATAAAACACTGCCAGTCGCAAATAGCTTCCAAATTGTGAGTACGCAAGAAACTATAGAACTCAAAAAAATAGAAAAGTTGAATTATTCATTCTGTACTTGGCTATTTGCTTTCTATGCCATAAAGTAAAGTTAAACAAAAAAGGTTTGTCGATTATGAATATCATATTGCGTTCCATAAAGTACTACTGGCTAAGCGTATTTTTTATCGCTTTCTCCTGCTACGGAAAACAACCTCCAGAACTTGTTTATACTGCTAACGCAGGAGTAATGCTCAAAACAGATAAAGGCAATATTTTTATTGATTCAATATTCAAACTCCATAAAAACTGGGGAGGCTTTCGCTACTCACATTTAAGCGAACAACAGCAACACGAGATAATTAATGGGATAGGAGACTTTTCGGAAGTACGCCTTGTTTTAGCCACTCACATTCACCGCGATCATTTTCATCCTGAACTAGTTGGCCATGTTTTAAAAAATAACCCAACAGCACGGCTCTTTGCCAACCAACAAATTACCGAAAGTGTGTTGGAAGGTTTTGTGAATTCAAATCCCATACGTGACCAGCTCATCCAGTACTCTCCGCAACGAACAAGCTGGCAAGATGAAGATATTCAAGTCACTATTTTTCCGGTTCCCCACGGTGGTAGCAGACATCAGTGGATAGATAATAGTCTGATCATGCTGGAAGTTAATGGTCATAAATTCCTTCACCTTGGAGACGCAGTTGTCGATAACCAGAGCTTCGCAAAATACAATTTTCCTGAGCAAAAAATTGATACTCTAATTACGCCCCATTGGTTTCTGACCGGGAAAGGAAAACAAATTATTAATCATCATATCAAACCTGAGCGCATTATCGCGCTTCATTTGCCGCCAGATAAAACTCGCCAAAATAAAATAAAAAAAGCAGTTCAAAACCTCTATCCAAATCTGACGATTATGGTTAAGAATATGGCCTTGATAGAACAATAAATAATATACCGGCGCCCATTCTGTGCCCCTAGTTCAACAAACGGTCATAAATTTGTCTATAATTAAACTAAGGTGATATACAGCAAAGGTGCTCAAATACGATTAAATTTAAGGAAAACAGTGTGATTAAAAGACCGACAATAAATGCTTCCGTGACTCCCAAAGGAAGCCTTGAAATCCTGTCTCAAATAGAGGTAGAGAAGTTGAAAAAGGTCGGCGAAAATGGGCTCTACGCTCTATTTCGACAATGTGCTCTCGCTATTTTGAATACAGGCTCTGATAGTGACAACGCTAAGACTATTATGGAAGCCTACCCCGATTTTGAAATAGAGATTATTCAACAAGATCGTGGAATTCGACTCAACTTATCCCAAGCTCCCGCAAATGCTTTTGTAGACGGAGAGATGATCGCATCCAGTCGAGAGATGCTGTTTAGCTCGATGCGAGACATCGTTTACTCAGAAACAGAAAGAAGACGCAACCGGAGTGATTTATCTTCTGGCACAGGCTTAACAGACTACGTTTTTCATTTACTCAGAAATGCAGGCATATTCCGCACCGGCGAAGATCCCAATATGATAGTTTGCTGGGGAGGCCACTCAATCTCCGACGAAGAATATGAATATACCAAAGAAGTTGGCCACTCCCTCGGACTGCGTGGTTTAGACATATGCACCGGTTGTGGCCCAGGCGCAATGAAAGGGCCGATGAAAGGCGCCACGATTGCGCACGCCAAACAACGGCATGATCGCTCGCGTTTTCTTGGATTAACCGAACCGGGAATTATTACCGCGGAAGCCCCAAATCCAATTGTAAATGAACTGGTTATTTTACCCGATATAGAAAAACGTCTGGAGGCATTTGTTCGCGTCGGGCACGGCATAATTATTTTTCCCGGCGGCGCAGGAACCGCGGAAGAATTGCTTTACCTGCTAGGTATTTTGCTCGACCCTGATAATATCGAGCTACCGTTTCCACTTGTTTTAACAGGGCCAAAATCGGCTGAACCTTACTTTCAGCAACTACACGAATTTATTAATGATACGCTCGGTTTTGAAGCGCAACAAAAGTATAAAATAATTATCGATGATTCCGAACAAGTCGCGCGGACGATGGCGCAAGGTATGCAAGAAGTTAAAGAATACAGACGCCGCTTGAATGACGCCTATTACTTTAATTGGAGTTTGAAGATTCAGGAAGAATTCCAAAATCCCTTTGAACCAACTCATGAAAACATGGCGTCGCTAGCACTGAATACAGGAATGGAAACACACCAACTGGCCGCGAATTTGCGTCGTGTTTTTTCCGGGATTGTCGCAGGCAACGTGAAGGAAACCGGCATTAGAGCGATTGAGGAAAATGGACCTTACCGAATTCACAGTGACAAATCGATAATGAAGCCACTGGATAATTTGCTCAAAGCTTTCGTAAAACAGAGACGCATGAAATTACCGGGCTCGGAATACATTCCTTGTTATCAATTAGTCGAATAAACTGACTCGATATTTAACCTGAACTCGGGATAAGAACAACCATCCAGCACAAGTACAAAAAAGCCGCGGTTTAACGCGGCTTTTTTCGGCAATCAAATCCAGTAATCAAACAAATCTGAATGATTAAGATTCTTGTGCACCATCATCATTGTCTGACGCTTCAGACTCTTGAGCTGGCTCTTCTTTAGGTGCCGGTGGATCAAGTAGGACTTTGCGGCTTAGACGAATACGACCTTGTCTGTCTACCTCAAGAACCTTAACTTCAATTTCATCTCCCACAGAGAGGTGATCCGAAACCTTGTTCACACGCTCATGGGCGATTTGAGAAATATGGACAAGCCCTGTTTTATTCCCCATGAAATCGACAAAAGCACCAAAGTCAGCGATCTTAGCAATCACACCTTTGTAAACGCGTCCTTCTTCAACATCTTCAGTCAATTCTTTTACGCGCTGTACAGCAAGGTCAGAGGCTTCTTTTTCAACCGCTGCAATCTTAACAGTACCATCTTCCTCGATTTCGATTGTAGCGCCAGTCTCTTCAGTTAATCCGCGAATAGTCGCGCCGCCTTTACCAATCACATCACCAATTTTCTGTGGATCGATTTTAATGGTTGTAATGCGTGGTGCAAAAGGAGAAATATCTTCACGAGCAGTACCGATAGCTTCATTCATAACTTTCAAGATATGAAGACGACCACCTTTAGCCTGATGAAGCGCTTTTTCCATGATCTCCTGATTAATACCTTCAATCTTAATATCCATTTGCAGCGCAGTAATACCGTTCTCACTACCAGCCACTTTAAAGTCCATATCACCAAGGTGATCTTCGTCACCTAAAATGTCAGAAAGAACAACGTAGTTGTCGCCTTCTTTGACCAGTCCCATCGCAATACCGGCAACAGGCGCTTTTACAGGGACACCCGCATCCATCAATGCCAAGCTGGTTCCACACACTGACGCCATTGAGCTTGATCCATTAGATTCGGTGATTTCTGAAACAACGCGAATCGTGTAAGGGAAATCAGCCTGTGATGGAATCACTGCTTGAGTTCCTCGCTTGGCCAACTTGCCGTGACCAATTTCACGACGCTTTGGCGCACCCATAAATCCAGCTTCACCAACACAATAAGGTGGGAAGTTATAGTGCAGCATGTAAGACTCTTTTGATTCGCCCAGTAGTCCATCTACAATCTGTGCGTCTCTTTCAGTGCCTAAAGTTGCAACCACTAACGCCTGCGTTTCACCACGGGTAAACAAAGCCGAACCGTGAGTTCTTGGAAGAACACCAGTGCGAATGTATAGTGCGCGAACCATATCATGCTCACGACCATCAATTCTTGGCTCGCCGGCAATTACACGGCTACGCACAACTGATTTTTCAATTTTTGAGAATGAAGCTTTGACTTCATCTTCAGCCGGAGAATCTTCTGCATCGGTAACTAAAGCGGCAACAGCGGCTTCTTTAATTTCACTTAGCTTATCCTGACGCTCCATTTTATCAGCGATAGCATAAGCTGCAGTAATCGCGTCTTTCGCATTGGCTTCAACTTGTTCAATTAAAGAAGTATTTTCTTCTGGAGCCTGCCAATCCCACTGCTCTTTACCAACTTCTTCTGCAAATTCACTGATCGCTTTAATTGCAACCTGCATTTCTGCGAAACCAAACATCACCGCGCCTAGCATGACAGACTCAGAAAGCTCTTTCGCTTCTGACTCAACCATTAATACCGCGTTTTCTGTACCAGCAACGGCGAGGTCTAGTTCAGACTCAGCCATTTCATCAACTGTACCATTAAGGAAGTATTCGCCGTTTTTATAACCAACGCGCGCAGCACCTACTGGCCCGTTAAATGGCAGACCAGAAACAGATAACGACGCAGAAGCACCAAGTAATGCAACTAATTGAGGATCGATTTGTGGGTTAATAGAGATTACAGTACAAACGATTTGAACTTCATTTTTGAACCCCTTCGGGAACAACGGACGCAACGGTCTGTCGATCAATCTGGCTGTTAACGTCTCGCTGTCAGATGGTCGGTTTTCACGCTTGATAAATCCACCGGGAATTTTACCAGCAGCATAGCGCTTTTCTTGATAATTGACGGTCAGTGGGAAAAAGTCTTGCCCAGGTTTGGTTTCTTTTTTTCCAACGGTTGATACTAAAATAGTCGTTCCTTCGACATCAATGATTACGCATCCTGATGCCTGGCGAGCAATTTCGCCGGTTTCCAGTGTTACGGTATGATTACCGAATTTAAATGATTTTTTTATAGGATTCACTTTATTTCCTTTGTTGATATTCTGACTTGGCAGTTCCAATTTAATCACTCTGATTGGCTGTTTTTCTCATTCCACTAAATTTCTGATTAAGCTCGGTATTTGAGCAACGGATAATAAAAGAAATGTTTGTGGCGAAATAATTCAATTAACAACTATAAAACCAGCAAATACTGTGTGACCTGATGAAATCTCCAAGCTTGGGTTAATTTTTTGTCTAGACTATTCAATTAAGGCCTTGTGAAAAGCAACTTGATTAATTTTAGTGACTTCTTAATTGAATAACCTAGACGTTCATTTTTATTTAATAAAGCAAAAGTTTTGCTACCAAAAGAACACAAAAAGGGGCACAAGGCCCCTTTTTGAAAGATTCATCGCTTATCGACGTAATCCCAAGCTACCTATCAGAGCAGTGTATCTTTCGACATTTTTCCCTTTAAGGTAATCAAGTAATTTACGACGTTGGCTAACCATTCGTAACAAACCACGACGTGAGTGATGGTCATGAATGTGCTCTTTGAAATGGCTTTGCAGGTGATTGATTTGATGACTTAACAAAGCTACCTGAACTTCAGGAGAGCCAGTATCACCTTCACCACGTGCATATTCTGCAACAATCTTAGCTTTTGCTTCAGCAGTTAGTGACATATAAAATACTCCAATTAGTACTACTTCAATAGTACGACTTAACAAACAACACAGCCGATCACTAATTCAGCCATGTCAGGACGGGCGAATTGTACAGGAGGCAATAGGGCCAGGCAAGTTTTACCCTGTAAAATCAGGGAGAAATGTGAGATTTGCTATTTCGTCACAGCTGAGGATCTCACCGCTTTTAAGACCAAAAGTAGACGTTGGAATTTGAATCAAAGACTGGTATCAAGTTGTAAATAGAACTCTCGCCCTATCGGATTGTAATATCCGCCACCATTGAAAAACCATGGCCAGTTAACCTGAGTGGGATCCTGAGGTGGCTCTTCGTTCGTTAAGTTATTGATTCCAAAACGTATTCTTGTGTACTCAGAGTATGAATAGCGGGTATTTAAACTAAAAGTTGTCCAAGAGTCGATATAATCATCATCATCGCAGGCTGCGCAAAACTGCCCTACCAACTCATCAATATAATTGACTCTGAATGTTGCGCCCCAGTTTTGATAGCGCCAGTCAAACATTAAATTGATTCGATATTCCGGTAACTCACCAAGACCGACTCGCTCAACTTTAGCAGAATCTCGTGTAAATCTCGTTTTGAAATTGCTCACCCAGGTAGTATTCAGTGAGGCGGACCATTTTCCTGCTTGATTGCTCCAATCATAGTTGAAGGACAAATCAACACCATCGGTATCTTGTTCTGCAAAGTTAATCGCTTGTGTTGTAATCGATGCGCCGCCGCCACTCAAAGTTCCCATTGCATCCCGATTAACAAACTCACACAACACATCAAATTCAGAACAAACCGCGACTATCCATTGAGCGGAAGGCGCCGCAACCACTTCATCAAGCTTTATTTGAAAGTAGTCCAGACTAACGGACAAATCTTCATTTGGCTCCCAGACAATCCCCAGGTTAACGTTGCTACCCTCTTCCTCGTTCAGATCGATATTAGACAAGGTTGTCACCCGAACCGATTGAACTAGCGCAGGATTACAAGTTGGATCAGCATCGGGATCAGGACAAAAGACACCATTACTATCGATCTGAAACTCCGGGTCTACGATATCGACAAATGCCCTGGTCGCGCCGCCGAACAAACGTTGCATATCAGGTGCTCGAAAGCTTTTCCCCCAGGAAAAGCGAGTCAAAATTGTGTCCGTTGGACGATAGCCCATGGCAACCCTTGGACTAAATGCACTATCAACACTTGATGCATCGTCATAATCATCCCATCGTAGTGCAATATCCAGTTCGAAATTGTCACTAAATGGGAAGCTTAATTCACCGCCGACGCCTAAATGCTTCCTTTCACCTCGGCCTGAACTACTGCCATCAAATGCATCTCCTTGCGCAACCAGCGGATCTGGCTGATCACTGTATTCTTCTTTGATCTTCTCAGCGGCAACTGCAAATTGAATTGGGCCGGCTTCAAAACCGATATCGAGATCACCAGAAATCGAGAAATCAATCGCTCTGTTTGACGAATAGGAGTTTCGGTTTGCAGTAAAAGTTAGAGCATTGACCGTCGATTGTGGAATCGGTTGAAACAAATCCAGGCCATTATCCACGGCGCTATTGAGCGCGCTCAATAATATGTTGTTCGAATCGATGTCTAAATCGGTTTTATTATAGGAAACACCAAATTCCCAATCATATTGCCCACCGCCAAAACTACCTTGCAAACCACCCAGTAAGTTATAAGCATTGTTATCAATATCAATTTGGCGCGGGCCAAACTCGATTAGCCTGCGGACAAATACTCCAGACTCTTCGAAAGCCGTTCCTGTGGTTGGATTATTAATGGCACCCGGTGGCAAAATTGCGCCATTGTTCGCAACTGCAGAGCCAAATCCATTAAAAACAGCGCCACCATAAAAGTTCGGCTCAAGTTGTACATCAGTCTGCGTATTTGAAAAACCAATTCGGCCGAAGAAGGATAATTCAGGACTCACTTCGTAAGTCAGTCGACTCATTAGCGAGCTTCTATCTTGCGGCGCAATTAATTGTCGAAAAGCTGACCGGTCAAAACCACACCAGATTTCACCCTGCTCAAAAAAGCTAAACTCAACATTGGGGACGCCTAGCCCGCCCAATGGATCATTGGGCGTTCCACAATCCGGATGTTGATAGGTTTGACCGCTATCTAGCCCGTAAAATGTCGCTCCACCGCCGCTATATTCTCCGCGAGGATTGGACACATCGCTTGCTGCATAATCCCGTTGGGACGCCCACAAGGCTTTTTGACGCCAGAAATCAAGGATCAGGTCGATTTGGGTATCACCATTTCTGGCGCCGGTTAATAAATTGAAGCGATGATTTTCATACCCTTCGTCACTGGTATCGCCAAATCGATAATTCATGGCAATCCCTTCAATGTCCTTACGGGTAATAATATTAATAACACCAGATACCGCATCAGAGCCATACACAGCTGACGCGCCATCGGTTAATACGTCAATACGTTCAACAAAGGCCATAGGAATCGACGATAAATCAACAAAGTTGCTCGTTCCGCCTATACCTATTGGATAAATAGGTAGTCTTCTGCCATCAACCAACACCAGCGTGTGGCCAAACCCAATACCGCGTAAATTTACCGATGATGCGCCGGGAGAAAACCCAAAAGTGGCAGAATTATCAAAAGTTCCACCCGTGTTTTGAGTCAGCCCGTCAATAACATCTTTGACAGTGGCGTACCCTTGTTTATCAATATCTTCGCGGCTGATAGAAAGAATTGGTGAAAGATTGTTAATGTCTATTTTTTTTATGCGAGTGCCGGTGACAACGATTTTTTTATCGTCTTTTTCTGTATTTTTGGGCGTTTCCTGTGCCGATAACGCACCAGAAAGCATCACACAACTAAAGGCTACCCCAACAATTAAAGGCAATTTCTTTGTTTTTTTGTATGATTTGCTAGGTTTTTGCGTTAGTTCTATTTTTTTGTACATTATCAATAATAAATTCGATATTGATAGCCCCGGAGCGCATACGATAACAAATTTTTTTGCTCTGTGCAGGTATTAGTTTTGGAAATGTCGATGGATTCCAATCTCCACAAATTAGTTAAATTCTCCATTTAACCTCAAGGTCTTATGTAATCAGAAAATAGCCATTGACTCAAGCGAACTATTGACGCTAATTTTTACGACAACATAAAATTTGCCCAATCGATTGCCCACTTTGCCCAGGCAAGGGCTCAAAAAGGTCGATGATAACACTACTGGAATTAAGAAACTCCGTTATATTAGCAATATCTAAATCGGTAATTGCAGCACTTAACATGGCGTTTTGTCGCTCTGCATAAGCATCTAATTCATCAGAGACCCGGTCAAACCAACTTAATACGTCGGCACTGGAATATTGCTCCATCTTGCCATACATCTGACCAATATCCTGAAATATTTTCACCAGAGTTTTTCCGACTGTCGTGTTAGACGCAGGCGCAAGAAGTTTTTTGGTCGCTTCAACCGCAGGTGCCAACAAAATATCTGCGTTCTGAAAATCTCTTTGAGAACCTGTTTGGTTAACAATAGCATATCCAGCTGCAAATGCATTTCTTGCTAATGGAACAACTTCTGTAGCCTTAAATTCATTAATAATATTCAAATTATTTTTACATTCTTGATAAATTCCACTTCCCTTTAAATGCATTACAAACATTAAAATCCCACAATCAGATAAAACTCTGACAGCTTCTTTTATTCCCTGAATGCCAGCATATTCAATTCCAAATTGACTCACAATAATATCAAATTGCTTATCGTTAAAAGCAAGCTCGCGCGCATCCGCTACACTCGCGTTCACCGTCGGCCATTGTGATTTAATCGCGCTAATTGCGCCTTCACTAAAATCCGCGCAATAAAAATTGACATTAGTATCCAGGTTAGTTGCTATTTCAATGGCGTTTGCAGTAACAACACCATTGCCGCAAGCAATATCGAGCAAATTAAATTGCTCTGGCTTTACCGAAAATTGTTCGGTAAAAAAACGATTCCAGGTTGTCGCAAGTGTTTTTTGTAATTCACTACCAGACTGATAGGCACCATTTTCTATAGTGTCCAACCAGTAGCTATCCCAACCCAGTGACCCGGCGTTTTCAGTCATAAATTATCTCAGTGTTTCCAATTAATCTAATAAACTTACGGTGTGATACTCTCAAGATGCTTTTCATAGTGACGCCATCGTTCACTCGATCTCGTATATAAAGGTTCCCGCACCTGCCACAAACTGGCTGTTTTAACCTGGTTGTTCCGCTGATGAAAATCTAGACAGCCAGATTCCCACTCCAATCCACAAAAATCAAGCAAGCTTCTCACGGTTTCTTCTGGTTTACTCACTAACTCTTCATAATTCAGATCGTAAATATCATGATGAAAAAAAGTTTTCCAATGGTCCATCAATCGTTGGTATTGAGTATAATAGTGATTGATATCGCTTAATGAGTTTGCATAACGAAACTGCTCTGACAATTGTTGAAAATAAATCGACAAACAATTATCAAGTTTGTTGCGGACAGTGTGAATAATTTTTGCCTCTGGAAATAGCTTTTTGATCAAACCTAAATACTGAAAATTGTCCGGTCGTTTGTCAGTTAATAGTTCAGCATCAGGAAAACGGGCATTGCAATGTTCTCGATATTCCTGGGCCAATGTTGCCAAATCATTTTCAGATATTTTTTCAACCGAACTGGGAAAAGGCGACAACCGGTTTTCAGTTAGTTCTGGAAAATACGATAACTCACCACCCGCGGTAATTTTTGAATGTCCGGCAAGAATTTGTTCCGCTAAAGTGGAACCTGAACGGAACATGCCACATATAAAAACCACCTTACCATTTTCCGCAGAGTTTCGGCTAACAAACCAGTCGCTCGAAAATGTTTTCATCAAATCACTAAGATAAACTTCATGATTTTGATGTTTATACTGAGGTACTCGTTTTCGGCTCAATTCATTCGCACGATGATAATAATGAATGGCGTCATCATATTGACCACAATCATCATGTACTTTACCAAGAGAAAACATCAAACCTTCTTGTGTTAATGGATCGACGTTGATTTTTCTTGAAGCGCGTTTTAATTTTTTAATGATTGGATCATCCGCTCGAGAAATTCTCAGGGCGTTACTCATTCTGACCAGAGCATTCAAATATCCAGGATCTTGTTTAAGCACTTCTTCGTAAAGTGCCACCGCATTCTCTTTATGTCCTTGCTCTTCGAGTAATCCTGCTAGATTAAATTTCGCCGAAAGATAATTACCATTAGTTTTTAGTGCCGTTTCAAAACAATCTTTTGCTTCCTGTTTTTTTCTCATTTCTGAATAAATGACACCAATATTGTTGTAAACCTCTTCTGGCTGACTAATATTGTTTTTCAAGGCTTGTTGGTAGGCGTTCACAGCCTCATAAAGCTCACCTTTTTGCTTCAGTATGATAGCTAAATTAAAGTAGGTATCTGCGTTATCGGGATTGCACTTTAAATAGTTTTTATAGCAATTTATCGCGTCATCGATCCGGTTGAATCTTAGTAGTACATTGGCCAGACTATCACAGTAAAATAATTCAGCTGGCTTAAGTTTAACCAACGCGCTGAGGCACTGAATGGCTTTTTGGTTTTGATTTGAATTGAGAAAGAGCTCAACTTGTAATTGTAAAACCTGTTCCTGGTGTTCTTTCAGCTCAAGCAATCTAATGTAAATAGACTCTGCAGCATCATACTGACCTTGGTTTGCCAGTCTTTTTGCTTGATCGAGTTGCTCGATAAATTCTGAATATTGCATTTTAGTCAACCTGAAAGATTTTAATAGCAAACTGCGGCTACTTATCTATTTATGGCGCAAGCCAAATTTCAACTAAGCTAAATCAAGGCTATTGAGTATGACAAAATTGAAGCAATAAAAAAACCAGCCCGAAGGCTGGTTTTCCTTATTACTAACTAACAACTTACAGTCGGTAAGTTACACCAGCAAAGATATAGCGTCCCAGAATGTCGTATGACCCAGGGAAAGCATTACCATTACCGACACCAGATGGTGCGTTAGGAATGATAGGTGGCTCTTCATCAAGTAAGTTTTTGATACCAAATCTTAATGTTGTGCTATCCATCACATCCCAGGTTGCACCCACATCCAGATAAGTTTCTGCATCTAGATCGGTTGGGCCGTTGTTAAGCTCGTCAACTTCACCGAAGTAACGAAGCGTTCCTGTAATGCTCATATCCCATGGCGTTACCCAGGTAGTCACTAAATTCCAGCGCCACTCAGGTCGTGGATTTTCACACGCATTTCGATCCCAGAAACCGGCACACTCAATAACGTCAGATACAGGCGTTGGTTTCTTATCAAATGCTAATAGATGTGTTCCTAATAAGTTGAAGTTCAACTTACCATTTTCACCCATTTCAAATTCGTAAGAAACGTCAAAGTCAATCCCTTCAGTTTCAAGGAAACCGATATTCAGGTTATTCTGAATAATGTTATCTTGACCAACCCACAAGGTTTGTGCAGGACCACGATTAATCATTGCACAGAACTCTGGTAGATTATCGATAGCACACTTCTCCAGGATAAACTCAGCTGGAATAGTGTCGATCGCATCTTGAACATCGATTTTGAAATAGTCTAAAGCAACGTCTAAACCTTCCATCGGCTGAAATACCACACCAAATGAAGTGGTTTCAGATTCTTCCGGCTCAAGATCAGGGTTACCACCTTCTAAACCATTGTACTGACCCGCAGGACTATCAGCGATAGTTCCGTAGCGATCTGCCGTAACCCCAGTTCTAGCACACTGTTCTGCAGTGTAGGTTGGAGTCGCGCCGGCACATGGATCTTCGTCCATATTGAAAAGACCAATTCCAATCGGCTCAAATAACTCACGAATGTTTGCGTGACGAGTCGCGCTCTGGAAACTTGCTCTGAACTTCAAGCTGTCATTCACTTCCCAGTCTAACGCGACTTTATAGGTGTCTGTCGTCTTACCGGTTGAGTAATCTGAATAACGATAACCTAAGTCAACGGTGATGTAATTTGCAAAGTCACTGTCTTCAACAATTGGTAAGCTGAATTCAGAAAAGACTTCGTTAACATCTAACTTACCGCTAACAACAGAAGTTGGCCCACCTTGTCCAGCACCATCACCAGAGATAAATCCTTGGTCAGGGTTATAGTCCAATGTATCTTCTCGATACTCAAGACCTACAACGATGCTAGCTCCATCAGAAGCACCAGGCATGACCACACCGGCATCAGTTAGGTCTCCACTCAAGAAAGCGACAGTTTGCTTAGACTCAGTTTCACCGGTAGCAAACAAAGGCAATACCAGGTAGTTAACCATTGCGTCAGTTACAGCGCCGGTTTCAAATACGTTCCATGGAACACAGTTTGGATCGCTACCGTCGATAACCGATTGACAAACGATGTTGCCATTAGCATCGGTAGTCGCGTTCAGCGCTCTGATAATTTTAGTGGTTGATAAATCGTTGTTGTAAACTTCACTCATCACAACAGTTGAATAACTGGTGAAGGCGTCATAGCTCCAACTTTCGTTGATATCGCCTTTAACACCAACCAAGCCACGATATGAAGTATGTCTCAGGTCGTGATTTCTCGGTCCACCTTCAACATTTCTTCGGCCGACGTAAGCAGTTTGAACATCTGCGGCGGTCAAACCAAATTGGCCACACAATTGTTGAAATTGTTGTGCTGACAAAAACGGGTTAGAACATGGAATCGTATTAGTAACGAAAAAAGCACCTGATGGTGCGATCTGTGCATTACTTTTATCGTCCATAAAGTTGAACTCGGCGTACATTTCAGCATCATCGCTAATTTCATAATGTGCGAAAACACCAGCAGTTCGACGTTGATCAGGCCGTTGAAAGTGGTTCAAAGGTCCATAGTTATAAAGTGAGTTAAACGGAACGAAATCAGTTCCAGCAACCTGGAAGTCAAAACCGCCCGCAAAATCGGTTACACGGGTATTAGGAATCGTACTCGAACCGGCACATTCCAAGTTGTTATTGGCATCCAAATCTAGCGCACAGCTACTGTAATCACGAGAATCTTGAGTAATCGCCTCAATGTCTCGAATTGTTGCATAAGCGGTTACATTGCCTTTTCCGTTAGCGCTGTTTGCACCAATCAAAATAGAAAAGTCATGGGTATCACCGTCAGAAACGCTGCCGTCAGCCGTTTCAAATCCTGAAGTCGTTACCAGGTTTTGAATCATGCTATTGTCGTTGTCATGTTGATAAAAGCTGTATTGATAATCAACAGAAACGCCTTCAAAGTCCCTTTTCATAATGAAGTTGATTACACCGGCAATCGCATCAGAACCGTAAGTTGCTGATGATCCACCCGTTAACAACTCAACACGCTCAATCAGCGCAGCAGGGATTTGGTTAATATCAGCGCCCGCGCCATCAACCTTCGGAGAACCCGTTGGTAAACGTCGGCCGTCGATTAAAGTTAAAGTTCTTTGAGCTCCCAAGAATCTTAAATCTACAGTCGCAGTACCAACAGCACCGTTAGCGGTTCCTGATACTTGACCGGGGAATACCTGGGGAAGTTCGTTCAGTAGGTCTTCTACTTTGGTAATACCACGAATGGTAAAGTCTTCTGATCCAACAGTTGTGACTGGCGAAGCAGTCATCAGGTTACTTCTTTTAATTCTGGAACCTGTTATTACAATTTTTTGAGATTCCTCGTCTTCTTCAGCCTCTGTTTCAGCAGCAAATGTATTCGCCGCAAAAGAAGCACTACTTAGGGTACCGCAAACAAGCGCAAAGCGAATTGCTTTAGACAGCTTGCTATGCTTATTACTCACTAACATAGTCTTACTCCCATCAAATTTTTAGCTCATTTTATGAGCTGTTTATTGTGTTTGTTAGGCAATTTTTTATCTCAATCACAGATATACAACATGGTATATAACTTTTTGAACTACCCCTACTTGTGAAAGAAACATACTAATTAGCAATATTGAAAAATGTTGAAAAATATTGCATTTCCATAAAACTAGATTAGGGTATTTCAAACAAGCCTTTCGGCATTGAATATTTATTGAATTACTCCAACAAAAAACCTATTTTTATGGCCAACGACATTTTGGCAAAACTATTAAAAAACGAAATACTATTTCTGTAACTTTTTCAAAAACCTAGTTTTTTTCGCAAAAAAAAACTCTTGCGGAGATTAGAACTTCTTAAAAAAGCAGCAAATAAAGTCAAACCTCCCTTAAGTGGGAAAATTGTCCCACACTCATAGAAATTGTTAACAAGTTAGAACAATACATTTTAAATTTTCTCGACTAATTAAGTGGACGAAAAATAATTTGAAACATTTGGAAAAACATTCAAAGGCTAATTGCACCTAAAATAGTCTTGAATTACGAAGTCATTCGTTGTTTAATACGAACAAGTTCGTAGATACTTGCGAACTTACCATCCGCTTATTCTGATAACAGAGAATAATTGATATGAATGCTATAGAGCCCAGGGATTTGAACCAGACAGCAATTCGCTTTTGTGAATGTTTATTAGATCCGGAAACCCAGACATTACAAACCAAACACGGCTTTGTTCGGTTACGCAGTAAACTTTGGTTAGTATTAATCGAGCTCACCAGGCAACCGAATAAATTGGTGCTGAGAGAGTCTCTAGTCAAAGATATCTGGCGAGGCAATAACTATACAGGCGAACAGGGACTAACTCATGCTATCTGCCATCTGCGCAGAATACTCAAAAGTTACAACATCCCTGCAAAAATCATCACTCTGCCCAAGAAAGGCTATATCTTGCAAAAGGAAAACGATGTATTTAGCGCCGATTCGGCGATGCAGAGCATAACGCCCACTCAAGGTTTGGATGTGTTTAACCAGAGCTACAATCAAATTGATAATTCCAAGATTGAAGTAAGATACACAATCGGCTAAGGAATTATCATCGGTTAGCTCGAAAGCTACAGCATGTGTGGCGTCACAACGCTGCATGTGCTCACTACGCAAAAATCCCTTCAATTTCTTTAACTTACACCCAATTTTATACAACATCTGATATGTGAAATAGCCGTTTTTCAGTTACTCCAGTCATGCTCGAAAACGGTCAGGCTTTAGATTCAGCCTTATTAATCCTCGATTTATACCTTTATTTTCTATAGGCTTAGCCTAGTTTAATCACACCGCAAGATTAGTAATTAATGTTAGGGGAGCTCATGCCTAGAATCGTCGCAAAACAAGACAACCTCAATGAACTAAATCAGAATTATGAACAAAAGCCGCTTAAACACCCCGTTTTTCTTAATTCGGTCCCTAAGTGTGGTACACACCTCATCAGAAATATTTTTAGAATGTTTGTTCCTGTTTCGCAGCAATATCACCAGACATTTATTCAGATTCCAGTCTTAAATCAACATCTGGCTGCATTTTCAACACAAAACCCCTATTTAAGTTGGGGACATTTACTTTTTTCAGACGACTCAGCTACAGCAACTCATCAGGTCAAACAACTCATCATCGTCCGCGATCCCTACAGTTGGGTTTTGGCCCGAGCGAGATTTTTTCTGTCAGATACATTTCAAGGTAATCTGGAGCATTTGAAGAGTGGCAAAATATCAGTAGAACAAGTACTGAACATGATGATTTTTGGAATTTACCAGAAAGCACCGACGCTGCAGGAAATTTATACACATAACGCAGTCTCCTGGTTGGGGACTCATACTGAGCTGGTAAAATTTGAAGATATTATTCAGCATCTAAAAAATCTGGACTCCCCGCAAGCTAAGGACTATTTTCAGGGTTTATTCGATGCCTGTGAAATGGGAGAGCTTCCTCCTGATTGGAAAGAGCGAATAAAAGTAGGTTCCGACAGAAAACAAAGCGGTACTGCGAGAGAGAATCTATCTGGGAAAAAATTTGATATTCCTAATGAACTACCTGAAACGCAAAAACAAATGGTCGAATTTGCTGCGCCGGGTTTAAGAAAAATACTGGGGTATGAATAAATACTTTGACATGGAATTCTGAATAAAAAAAAACCCTCGGATCGGCAGATCATAGAGGGTTTACAACCAGGGATGTAGCAATAATGCTACCCCTCTATGAAACCACTTTTCCACCCTGATAAACAATAGGACCCCGGTTGAATTTAAATTGAAAATATATTGCGTAAATATTTAAAAATGTTTCAGTCATTTATTAACAAAAAAAGATCAAAAATTTAAAATTTAATTCAATAATTTTTATATGCAATATTTACCTTGACCCCCCTAGATAAGTTTACTTTTTGTTCAAAAAATCACATAAATTATCTCAAAACCAAAATTCAATAATTTTTCAACACCGGTTCAATATTCAATTAGTTGTTTTTTTGCTTTGATACCGCCTGCGGAAATTACGAGCAATTTTTACTTGCCTGTCTGTTCCCAAATAAAAAGATAACAACCTCTTAAATTAGGGTAAATCAATCAATGAAGAAGAAATTATTCAAAATAAAGCCTTTGTCGTATGCACTAAAAAGTGCACTTTATGCGGCGGCTGGAATGATGGCATTTAATGTCGCATCCATCCAAGCTGCAGAAGAAGATGAAGCCGCAAGTGACGATAACAAGATTATCGTTACAGGATCACGTTTAAGCAGAACTGATGTTGAAGGCGCAGCACCGGTTCACATCATTACTGCCGAAGAAATTGAAGCCAATGGTTTTACAACGGCATTTGAAGCTTTAAAAGCACTGACTCAAGTTAATGGTTCCAATCAAGGAGCTCAAGACGGCGGTACTTTCACACAGGGCGCTGACTCTCTAAACCTTCGCTCCTTCGGCGCAGGTAGAACGCTGACGTTGGTTAACGGTAGAAGAATGGCAGATTACCCTCTTCCATTTAACGGTCAAAGTAACATCGTCAATGTTGCTAATATCCCTTCAGTTATGATCGAAAGAATTGAGGTTCTATCATCAGGCGCTTCAGCAATCTACGGTTCAGATGCAATAGCAGGCGTATTTAACATCATATTGAAAGACGAAGTCGATGGTCTGCATGCTACAGCACGCTTCGGAGATACCTCCGATGGTGGTGGCGAAAGCTACAGATTCCAACTTGTTGGTGGACATCAAACTGACAAACTAAATATGGTATACGGACTAGAGTTGTTTAATCGTGAACCAATAATGGCAAGTGACAGAGACTATATGGACTCTATTCTTGACAATCCTGATGTGATCAATGGTATATCAACTCCAGTAAACTCTCGCTCGTTTCTCGTTCTAGATCCATTTGATATTGATGGTGATGGCTCTCGATATATTGACCCAGGCCAAGCAACTTGTGACACACTTTCACATTTAGCAAACGGCACTATCGAGTATTCAACACGACCAGGCGCGGGTAATTTCTGTGGGACCGCTTATGACATAGGTTTTAGTAGTATCCGTAACGCGAAAGACAACGTAACAGGCTACTTAAATTTATCATACGAATTAAACTCTTCTCACGAGTTATTCGCGACTATGGTGGTAACCGACTCAAGAACCGAATTTAATACAGGAACTACCTATTGGGCTTATTCTGGCGAATCAGGTATCGGAGATAACTACTTCCTAAATTCCGCTTCTCCCGATTTAGCAGGAATAGGTGGTCGACCAGAATACTGGCAAAGGCTTATTACACCTGAAGAAACATCGAATAACGATAATAGATTTTCAGAAACAGCAATTGACATTACCATTGGTGCTAATGGTGAATTTTTTGGTGGGTTTGACTACGAAGCTTCTTTAAGCATTTCACAATACGACTTAACAAGAAAACGTCGTTTGATTGATGCTGCCACTGCAGATGCTTTCTTTTTAGGTGCGCAACAAGGAACAGCAAACTTCGGCCAAGGAACATGGAACGTATTCAACGCTGACATATCCAGACTTTATCAACCGCTAACCACCGCAGAATATGATTCTATTACTGGTATCGACAAAACCACAGCGGACTCTAAAAATGTCTCGACAACATTGGTATTAACCAACGAAGATATTTTCGAAATGCCTGCGGGTTCTGCCGGTTTAGCGTTAGTCGTTGAAGCAGCAACTCAAGAATATGAAATTAATCTTGATCCAAAATTAATCAACGGCGAATGGTTCGGATTTACCGGAACAGGCGGTGGCGGTGAGCGTGACCGATATGCACTTGGCGCTGAATTTAAAGTTCCTTTAACTGAAGATTTGCAAGCCACCTTTGCAGCTCGCTGGGATAAATATGACGACGAGACCAATGTTGACGACGCCACAACTTTTAATATTGGGTTAGAGTATCGTCCGATTGAAAGCCTATTAATCAGAGGAAGTTATTCAACCAGTTTCCGCGCGCCAGACATGCATTACGTATACGCTGCACCGAGTGGTTACTTCGCAAACGTGACAGACCAATATTTATGTCGTCGTGATCAATTAGCTGAAATCACACTACCTAACGGAAATCTCGATTACAACCTTTGTACACTCAATGCAAGTGTAGATGGTGTTGGTTTAGACGGAACCTACAACATTGAAGGTGCTCGCCAGGGTTCAACTTTCCTTGAAGAGGAAGAAGGCGAATCAGCAACTATCGGTTTTGTTTTTGACTTTACCGATGACATGAGTCTAACAGTTGATTACTACCAAATTAAGCTTGAAAACGCGGTACGTGATCGAAGCAGAGCAAGTTTGTTAGAAGTTGAGGCTGATTGCCGACTTGGTGTAACAACAGGTGGTAACTCTGTCGATATTAATTCTGCAGAATGTCAAAATGTACTAAGTTTAATCACACGAAATACAGCTAACGGCACAATTACACAAGAGTTCATTGACTCAATTGTTACTGGCCCTATTAACGCTGCACTTCGTGAAACTTCAGGTTTTGATGTCGCTTATAACTACAGACTTGTTACTGACTCAATCGGTGATTTTGCATTCAGAGTGAACTACAACATTACTGATTCTGACGAAGACCAGCAGTTTGCCGGCGACGAAGTTCGTGACAGACGTCACCACAAACAGTTCTTTGACTTCAGAAGTCAGGTTAATGTGTCTGCTAACTGGAAAATCGATGACTGGAGCACAACATTGTTTGCTCACTACACTGGTTCTGTTCCAAACTGGGCAGAAACAGACAGATGTTGTGAAGTTACAACCTATAACCTTTCTGTTGCCTATCAAGCAACTGATGATTTGAAAGTAGGTTTATTTGTTAAGAACTTACTGGATGAAAATCCTCAGCAAGATTCTACATTCAACACCTACCCATACTACCAAACAGGTCAGTATGACGGTTATGGTCGCGAATATAGCTTGCAGTTTGATTATGCTTTCGGAGAATAATCACTTAGGTTAAGCGTTTTTAAGAAACGTACAAAAAGCCGGTTAGCGAATGTTAATCGGCTTTTTTGTTGCTTTGATGAAACACTCTGGACTCTAGGCCGCTGCTGTCAATAGAATGTCTTTTCGACTTAGCTTAACTACAAACTACCCGCGTGAAGAGCTCTCCTACAGACTTTGATTCACTCAACGATTTATCAAATATCAATATAAGAAAATCATTCCAATCAAATAAGGCTTCGTCTGTAAAGGGCGTTAAGCTAAGCTACCCTAATTATTTGCAGATACCAGCTTTAAAACGTCACAGATAAACGATGTTTTTTCTCGCGTGTATTTTTCTCTATCGCCATTAGATTCTCTCGCAAGCTGACGTTTTAAGGCTGCATATTCTTGGGCAACGATGGGATGAGAACGCAAGTAGTCGCGAAATGCCAATCTCTCAAACCACAATTTACTTTCAAAAGGAACAAGATGAAGGTGGTGCGTCCTGATTTCGGGGGATGGCTTACAAAACCAATGCATTACATCGCCTTTGTAGGGATGATAACAATAGCCATTGACTTCCATTATTTGTATCGCTTTTTTTGAAGATTCAAGAGTTTTTACACCTACCATGATATCAATAACAGGTTTTGCAGCCAGCCCTTTAACAGCTGTACTTCCAACATGTTCAATGGTTCCGTGAATGAAATCTTCGAGTAAGGAGCCTATAAAGCGTCTCTCTTCATCAAACATATCAGGCCAATCAGGGTTGTATTCTAGTATTGATATCATCGCTTTCTACTGTAATTTCTATTAATCATAATAGTAACACCTCAATACCTGATTACTTTTACAAATGTCGATCACTTAATAAATGAAATAAAAAAAGCCCCATCAAAGATGAGGCTTTTAAATGGCTAACTGACTAACTTAAGAAGTTAGAAAGAAACAGTGTAAGTAACTGAGTACTCTCTGCCAATCGGGTTAGAATAACCACCATTGTTGAAGAACCAAGGCCAGTTATTATTGGTCGGATCTTCTGCTGGGTCTTCGTTAAACACGTTGTTAATACCAAGGCTTACTCTGCCCGCGTCGCCGAAATCATATCGACCACTGATATTAGTTAATGCATAAGTATCGATAAACTCATCAGCAGTACAGTTAACACCATTAACGCCGCACATTTCATCTACCCAAACATAACGAACCGTCGCTCCCCAGTTATCTCTAGTCCAATCAACCGTCAGGTTGAAACGATAGTCAGGTTGAGTCGCGATACCCGTATTTTCAACTACAGGAGAGGTTTCATTGAACTGAGTTTCAAATGAATCAACGTAAGCCAACTCACCCTTGAACTTAAATTCACCAGCTTGTTCCGTAGTCAACTTATAGTTTACTGTAAAGTCAGCGCCCAGAATTTCCTGGAATGACAAGTTACGAGCTGTTGCGGCGATATTTGCCAAAACACCTTGTGGGTTACGTGAAATGTTCTCACAGAAAATCCCGTTTTGATCACAGCTATCAATAATGAATTGAGGAGTTGGTGTATTAACAATTTCCTCAAGTCTGATATTGTAAATATCCATGCTGAAATCGAGATCATCCGTTGCTTGCCAAACAATTCCGAAGTTATAGTTTTCACCTTCTTCTTCTTGTAGCGCAATGTTAGATCCAGTTGTCAATGGAACAGATTGTTCTCTCCAGACTGCTGCCGCTGCGGTAGAACAGAATGCGTTAGCAATTGGAATTCTTACACCAGGATTATTTGGATCTAAACAGAAGTTAGGATCATTTACAGTTTGGAATGCTGAAGTCGTCGCGCCAAATAAACGTTGCATATCAGGGGCACGGAAACTTTCACCGGCGGTGAAACGCAGCATCAACTCTTCAATTGGTCGATAAGTAACAGCGATACGAGGACTTACTGCGCTTCCTGTTTCAGACGCATCATCGTAGTTATCATGTCTTACAGCAATATCAACTTCTAATTGATCCGTCACAGGTAACGCAATCTCAAAACCTATGCCGGTATGATCTCTCTCACCCGCGCCAGCTGAACTACCATCAAAGGCATCACCAGCTAGTGAAATTGGATCAGCTGTATTAAAGAAACTTTCACGCTGAAAATCTGAGAACACCGCGAACTGGGCATTACCGCCACTTAGCTCAAAAGGTAGCTCGCCAGAAATCTGGAAGTCCGCACTGAAGTTGTCAGATTCTGCTTCACGAAGTGAATCAAAACTAACGCTATCAATCACTGACTGCGGAATAATCTGGAATAAATCCAACCCGTTGGTCACAGCATTGTTGAACGATGAGCTAATAATGTTACGTCGTTTATTAGTAAAACGAATTTTATTGTAACTAATAGAAGCTTCCCAATCGTACATTGCATCACCGAAACTTCCTTCAAGACCAATCAGGACATTAACGCCATCATTACGAAGTTGACCAGTTCTGTCTCCAAACTCAAATAAACGACGACGGAAGAAACCATCACGCTCATTTGCAGTTCCAGTTGTTGGGTTGTTAGCGGAACCAGCAGGAACAAGACCCCAAATATAATCTGGAGAACCATCTGCTAAAAATCCAAAATCAGTACCAGCTAACACTGTACCCGCCGCTGAAGGAGCAACAGTTGTCAAGTTACTTCCTGGCTGCTGTCCGCCCCACCACGCATTGTAGTAGTTTGGCTCAAGATTTGTTCGAGTTTCATAAGTCGAGAAACCTGCACGAACATATCCACTCAAGTCTGGCGTGAATTCTCTATCGACTCTTACCGACAAGGCTGCGCGCTCATTCTCAGGGAACAATTGGCGATGCTGAGTTCGGTTGTAGCGGCAGAAATCACCAGGAATTCCGGTATTAACCAATCTGCTACCTAGTGGATCATTTGGATCACCACAAAGTGGGTAGGCGATAGTTTCAGTTGAAAAGTCAGGGTTAACAGCTTGGAAACTTGCACCACCAGAACTTAACACACCTCTTGGGTTAGCAAGATCTGAAGCAGCATAATCTCGCTGGCTTGCCGCCAGTTCATCGTTATGTTGATATTCTGCTATAACGTTCACAGTTGTTTTACCGCTAGTTGCGCCAGCAACAACAGAAACACGTTCATTTTGATAGCCGCCGTCAGACGTATCGCCTAAGCGTACAGAAACTTCGGTTCCTTCAAAATCTTTTCGGGTGATAACATTGATTACACCAGAAATTGCATCAGATCCGTAAATAGCCGATGCACCATCGGTCAAAATTTCAACCCTTTCTATCATTGATGCCGGAATCGCTGATAAATCAACAAAGTTACTGGTTCCAGAATTCGCTACTGGATAAATGGGAATTCGCTTGCCATCGATCAAGGTCAATGAGCGACCGTTACCGAAGCCACGCAAGTTAACTGATGATGCACCAGGTACAAACCCGAATGTGAAACTTTGGTCTACTGAACCACCAGTGTTTTGTGCCAAAGAGTCCAATGCATCTTGTAAGGTTGAATAACCTTGGTTATCCATATCTTCTCTAGTGATAACAACAACAGGTGACGCGCCTTGTGCATCGATTCTTTTAATTCGACTACCTGTTATTACAATTTTTTGATCGTCTTCACTTTCTTCCGCTGCTTGTACTCCCGGAACAGCGAGAATAGCAATTCCAAGTGCAGCAATACTTGAACGTACTGCTTTTGAAATTGGTGAGTAATTATGTACTTTCATTTTTTTTCCTCATGAGACTTCAGTTGAGTTAAATCCCTAATGTGAGATTTGTTATTTGCCTGTCATAACTCGACTACTTTTATTTATTATGTTTATGCTTTTCTTTTTTTATTTACTGAATCCAAGCAAGCTATATAAAACTAAATATATCTTGGTCTAACAAGTTCAAACATATTGAATTTACATTGAGTAATCATTGAATAAAGCTTTACCTAAATAGAAATTACTATTCACAAAAGCCGATGTGGAAAAAATTCATTTCAATTTGCAATAAAAATTTCAGCTAAAATTTTGATTAACATATCAACAGTTTTTTAATAAATCGCTATAAATAGGCTAAATTACGCACAATTCAAAATCCTCAATTAATAATTTAGATGATGAACAAAAATTAATTTTATGATTTTTAGATTGAAAAAAATTATTGAATAATTATTGAATTTATATCGGCAAAATATTTTATTCACAAAAATTATGGAACTAGAATTGGGCTAGATTGTCATCGCAAAAATCGAATATTTCTAAATGAAATATTTTTATTTGATAATGAGTTTACGCTACGGAAATAACAAGAAATTAAAAGATTTATTCAATTTTAAATAAATAAAAATTAGCTGGTTTTCTTCTGGCAAAAAACAATTGAATTTAGAGATTGCAGTAAGTCCATTATAGTTTTATCATATCAAAAAACACTAACTCTATAAATCAACTATGACTCTTAACGAATTGAGATATGTTGTCGCTGTCGCTCAAACACAGCACTTTAGTAAAGCGGCAGACTCTTGCCATGTCAGTCAGCCCAGTTTGAGCATCGCAATCAGAAAACTGGAAGAAGAACTTGGAATAACCATATTCCAGCGGGGCAAACGCCAGGTTGAGGTGACTCCTGAAGGAGAAACCGTGGTTCAGCAAGCCCAAAAGGTCATCGAAGAGGCAGAAAAGCTGACTTATTTGAAAACGGTGCAAAAAAATCCCCTGGAAGGTGTTTTAAAAATTGGCGCAATTTTTACTATTGGACCCTACCTGTTTCCCTCACTTATCCCTTACATTCGCCAGCATTTCCCGGAAATGCCTTTGCACATTGACGAAGACTACACTGAAAACCTGCGAAAAAAGCTACTCAAAGCTGAAATCGATATCGCAGTTCTTGCATTACCTTTCTCAGATCCGGCCATAGAAACCCTTGAAATCTATGATGAAGATTTTATGCCGCTTTTTTATGAAGGCCACCCGTTTGGCGAAATGCCTGAAATAAAAGTCAACGATGTGCCCAGCAAAGATCTACTAATGCTGGGTAAAGGCAACTGTTTTCGTGATCAAGTAATCGCCGCATGCCCGACTTGCAGCTCACCAACAAGTAGCGTCGATGATTGGGTCGTTGGCAGTTCTTTAGAAACAATTCGCCACATGGTTGCAATGAAGCTAGGCATAACGGTGATGCCTGTTACCGCATTAGCCAAACAAACCGACTACCCGGGTTTAGACTCAAGACCCTTTGCCGAACCAGTGCCTAAAAGACGCATTGTTTTAGCATGGCGTTCAAGTTTTCCGCGTAAAGAGGCTGTCAAAGTCATTGCTGAGTCATTACAACAAGCCCTGGCAGCTCAAGTTGATCTACTCCCTTTGAAGTTAGAGCGCTAACAACGGAATCACCTCTTGCAGACAAAGCTTGCCACAATTCCAGTTAGCAGCCTGAAAGGCGTGGGCCCTAAAGTCGCTGAAAAGTTAAACCGACTGTCCATATGCTCGCTGGAAGATTTGCTGTTTCACCTGCCGCTAAGGTACCAGGACCGCAGTAGAATTCACCCCATTGCCAGTTTGCAGCAAGGACAGACAGCACAAGTCTGCGGCATGATTGAAGCCTCTGATATCGTATTCGGCAAGCGTCGCTCGCTGGTATGCAAAATTTCAGATGGTACCGGCATTCTTGATATCAGGTTGTTTTATTTTTCAATGGCCCAGAAAAAGCAATTTGTGAGAGGACAATACATACAGTGCTACGGTCAAGTGAGTCATACCGGAAAAAACTTTGGCATGATTCACCCTGAGCTGACTTATTTAAAAGACAGCGCAATTCCAAAGCTTCAGGAAGGATTACAAGCCGTTTACCCAACAACAGAAGGGCTGCAACAACGCACTTTTACTTCAGCAATACGTCAAGCACTATCTCAACTAAAACGCTCAAATGTCACTGAACTTATCCCGCAGCAGTGGTTGGAAAAACTCGATTTTCCGCCGCTGGCCGACGCACTAATGATGCTTCATCAACCCCCGCTGGATATTTCGCTGGCGGCACTGGAGTCGGGGGAACATCCTTTAATCAAAAGACTCGCTTTTGAAGAATTGGTTGCGCAGCATATTTCACTACAAAAAATAAAATTAAAGACTCAAGCCCACAATGCCATTTCTTTTCGGCAAAACAAGGCTAAGGATGGAGAGTTTAGACGCTCTCTGCCATTCGAACTGACCAACGCACAAAACCAGGTCATTAGCGAAATTCAATCTGATCTTGAGAAAAAACATCCCATGATGCGCTTGGTCCAAGGTGATGTTGGATCAGGCAAAACACTGGTTGCAGCACTTAATATGCTGACCGTTGTTAGCGCTAACTATCAAGCAATACTCATGGCACCAACGGAAATTCTCGCGGAGCAGCACTTCAAATCTTTCGAGAACTGGTTTCGATCATTTGACATTAATGTCACTTTATTAACCAGTAAAATGTCTGCCCCTTTAAAAAGAACGGCATTAGAAAACATCGCAAGCGGTGACTCCAAAATTATCATTGGCACACACGCATTATTTCAGGATCAAGTTCAATTTAATCAACTGGCATTAGTTGTCATTGATGAACAACACCGATTTGGGGTTGAACAACGAAAAACCCTGTTAGAAAAAAGCTTGCAGGCAAATCAGGGAAAATACCGACCACATCAGCTAGTCATGACAGCGACACCAATACCGCGTACCTTAACTCAGACAGCATACGCCGATCTGGATCTTTCGGTCATTGACGAACTACCACCGGGCAGAAAGCCCGTCACAACTGCAGTAGTCGGCAGTGAAAAACGCGACCAGGTGATCGAACGGGTTAAGCAAGCTTGTCTTAATGACCATCGACAAATTTACTGGGTTTGTACATTAATCGACGAATCAGAAGAACTCCAGTGCCAGGCCGCAGAAGCGACACACCAACAACTTATCGAGCGGCTTCCAGAACTAAAAGTAGCACTTATTCACGGCCGAATGAAAAATGACCTTAAGCAACAAGTCATGAACGATTTTAAAGCTGGAAAAACAGATCTTTTGGTCGCGACTACTGTAATTGAAGTTGGTGTTGATGTTCCCAACGCTAGCTTAATGGTTATTGAAAATCCTGAAAGATTAGGTCTTTCGCAATTACACCAACTGCGAGGCCGCGTCGGTCGAGGCGAAAAAGAAAGTCATTGCTTACTGATGTACCATGGACCGCTTTCGCAAAATGCCAAACAACGCCTTAAGGTTATGCGCGAAACCAATGATGGATTTGTTATTGCAGAAAAAGATCTTGAATTGCGTGGCCCGGGCGAAGTTCTGGGAACCCGCCAAACCGGCGCAATTGCCTATCAATTTGCCGATATTATTCGTGACAGCGATCTCTTGCCCGATGTTTACTTTTGCGCAAACGATCTTATGGAAAACTCCCCTAAGCTAGCCGAAGCGCTTTGTACGCGGTGGGTTAAAAGCAAAGAAGATTTGAGCAGAGTCTAAGGTCAATTACTCTTTTATTAAAGTCTCCTGTTTTTCTGTTCATTGCTAATTCCGTTAGTTACCAACTCCTTTCATACCAGGGCATGTTGCCGTTATGTTATGGCCGCGCTCTTTGAAATAAAAAATGCTAGTGAATAACCAGTAAAAACTGGCTACCACTAGCCAACCAATGACCATGGAGTCATTTCTTATAATTCTTTAACCTCAACTTCTTAGTTGAATCAACAAGCCTTTCCTGACTGACAGGACGAACTTCACTGAGCAAACCGGTCTGCTTGCTAACGTACAGTAGATGTTTTTCGACACTTGTTGCCGAGTTTTTGCGCAAACCGACTAACACCTTCCAATAAGGACCATCAGACACAATTTCGCGTATCTGTGCACCACCTGGTGCAATTTGTTTGGAATAACCTCTGCTAAACAAAAAACGCCTGACTATTCTTTTTGCCTTTTGACTGGAAATCAGAGTTTGCGGTTTATAACTATCCACACTGTTTCCCACTTGTTTAACTTTTTCTGTTGATTGATTCGCTGATTCAATCGCTGGATTCGAAAAGCTAAATTGAGCACTCAATAAAAACAAACTGACGAGTGACGTTTTGATACAATTTTTGACTGTACAATTCGATTTTTTGGCTAAGCACCTTGAAATTTTCATATATACTCTCCTGATCAGAGAGACTTCGAGAACACGATTTGCAACCTCTCGACAAAGCGGCGGTAATAAAAGGTATTCATCGTTGTCATGGAAAAAGTTTAACGAGAATGAAAAATAAAGAACTGAATTCAAACCGATAAAGTCCTGATATTTACCTGAAATAACTCTGAGTTCTATTTAACCCTTTGATGTATGAGGTATTATTCT
Organism: Aliikangiella coralliicola; assembly: GCF_007004725.1. Taxonomy (GTDB): domain Bacteria; phylum Pseudomonadota; class Gammaproteobacteria; order Enterobacterales; family Kangiellaceae; genus Aliikangiella; species Aliikangiella coralliicola. Next base: position 252,979 of record NZ_ML660168.1, read on the forward strand.
GAAAAGCCTGAGAATTGGTTTTTGTCTGAACCCAAGAAATAAATATTACTAGTCTAAAAGCAACTATTACTATCGATTAATGAGTTTCGATTAATGAGCAATAAAAGTAATGTATTCTGGATTGCCGACTGGCTGGTTGAGCCCGACCTGGTGAGACTTAGTGCCGGCGATAAACAAGTAACAATTCGCCCTAAAGAAATGGACTTGCTTGTTTTGCTAGCCGAAGCTAATGGTGAAGTGGTTACGACACAGGATATACTCGATAAAGTATGGCGAGACACCGCAGTTAACAATGACTCAATTTATTATGCTCTCAGCCAGCTCAGAAAAGCTTTTGGAGACAACCGGCAGCAACCCGCTTTTATTGAAACGATTCCTAAACGCGGCTACCGACTATTAGCCCAGGTTCGAAGTTTCTCAGACGAAAGTGATGTCACTCCCGATTTATCTGGTAAGCCTGACGAATTACCCATCGAATCTGAAGAGAACAGTTTTCAAACAGCTCAACCAAACTCAAAATTCTCAATAAAAACCTGGGGTTCAGTCATCGTTCTGGTTGCTTCTATTAGCTTACTTTTGGTAAAACTAATAGAATTCCCTTCTCACAAAAATTCTCAGGCAAACTCTCCAGCTCCGCAAAGCAAAAGCATTCTGCCTTTTAACGCGATTGCCGTTATGCCGTTCGATGACTTAAGCATTGAGGGCGATCAAACCTATTTCTCAAACGGTATCAGTGATGAATTAATGAATCAGCTCGCCAGAGTAAAAGGTTTGAAAGTAACCGCTCGTACTTCGGCCTATTCACTAAAAAATAAATCTCTCAGCGTTCCAGAAATTGGAAAAGCACTCAATGTCGGCGCAGTGGTTGAAGGTAGTGTCCGCTTAGATGGACAGATACTGAGAGTCACAGCTCAACTCATCGATGCCAATAATGGGTATCAGTTATGGTCAAAAACCTACCAGAGAGAACTCAACAATATTTTTAATATTCAAGACGAAATCAGCCGCTCCATCGTCAGCGCCTTATTGCCCGAATTGAGTAACAAAGCCGATCAACTTAGGCCAAAATCAATTCCGCAACTCAATACTCAAGCATACCTTCTCTATCTTAAGGGGCTGGACGCAGTAAAGATCAATACTCACCAAGCACTTGAACAATCTGTTGAATTTTTTAGTACAGCATTAGAAATAGAGCCGGGATTTGCTAACGCTTTGACCGAACTGGCCTTTGCAAAACTACTTTTATTGGAAACAGGCGCAAGCAATGATAGTGGGTTGCGTGACCAAGCCAAAGCACACCTTGATGAAGCAAAAAGGCTGTCTCCTAAAAATGGTCGTATTTATTCTGTATTGGCAAAACATTCATTCTTTGAAAACGAACCAGAAAATTGCGCAGCGCTGTTTAGAAAAGCCCTGGAACTTTCGCCCAATGACTCTGAATCGAAAGCGCAATTAGCCATGGTTTTATACGCCAACAATAAAAGTAACTCAGAACACTTATTTTATGAAGCGATAAAAGAAGATCCTTTTAACGATACCATCAGGTTGATGTATGGGCACTACCTGGTTAAACGAGGAAGAATCACTGAAGCACTAGAGTCAATACAAAGAGCTTCGGAAATCAATCCAAGAAATCCCAATCACTTATGGCGGATTGCACAGCTTTATATGAACCAGCGAGGCAATATTCAGCAAGGTATTAAAGTATTAGAAACCGCCGCAAAAATGGATAGAAATGATCCTGAGCTCTTATATTTTATGCAACTGGGCTACCTCACACTCGGGACACTTGCTCCACAAGAAGATCTCGCCATTTTAAATCATCAAAAATCCACAATGATTAATGCTTTCGGCGCGTTAATCGAGTCGCTATATTATCTGAATCATGGCAGAGAAGCAGAGGCTATGGAGGCTGCAAAATCTATTTTTGACGAAGACAATGTCCGTTTTTCTCATGGTTCACGTGAGCTGCTGATCCGCATTGTGACCAACCAGCTTTTATGGCTTAACAAACCGCTGGAGGCTGAGCAGTTTTTGCTGACATATAGCCCAGAAGTCAGACGCTTTAAAGACTCTCCTGAACTCAGTATCAGTAAAGGTGCATTTCCTAAAAAGTTAAGGCTCAGAAGCTTACTGAGTTATGCCAACATACTCAAAATGCTGAATAAGAACGATGAATACCTAGCGCTCATGAATCAAATGGAAACCGTAAACCTTTCCTATCAGCGGCGGCACCGCGACCAACTAAAGGCAAGGGATTATTTAATAGAAGCAGAATTACTCGCCATTCAAGGCGATAACAATGGTGCTTTAGAGATGCTGGAAAAGTCAGTTAATAAAGGCTTCAGATTCATCTGGCAGCTGGACATTCTTAACAACAACGCTTTTCGAAAAATCAACCAGGAAACCAGATTTGAACAGCTCATAGAATACATTCAAAAAGACATGCAACAACAAAAGCTAGCTTTACTTAGTCCATAATCCTGTCTGACCGGAGAGTTGGACTAAGTTAGCTAGGGCGTGTTTACCTTTCGTTCTTTGAAATTGTTGCGGCTAAAATTTTGCCAATCAAGTGGTTCGGCATCCCGAAGAGCGGAGCGTGGTTTAGTTATTCTAAATGAGCGACAAACGACGCAGAGTGGCGAAATTTTAGCCACAACCCGAAGGGCCGGGCCATTTTTTCGCCCAGCAGCGTTAAAAGCTGAACCTGTAGAATGGCTACATGGCTCATCTTTCGCCTTGCTGAACAAAAAAATGACCTCGGCAATCTCAAAGAACGAAAGGTAAACACGCCCTAGCCATGCAAATCAAAAAACTACTCTTCGAAGTAAACAGAGTATTTTTTATTATTCATTAATCGAGCCTGAGTTCCCTTAAGAGAGAACTCATAGCCGCATAACTTAAATTTGTCGCGTAGTGCGATTGCTTTGATAGCATTTTGCGTATCCACAGGAGAAAAGTCAGCATAATAATCTCCCCCATTTTTTACCGTGACTTTCATGCTTCGAAATTTATCACGGTTATTAAAACTAATTTCAAAACAATCCTTATCGCCCTTACCGGTTATCGCAGACCAAAGCTCACCGTCTGTTTTAAAATCACCTTGCCAGGCAATAGTTAAAGCGTCATTCTTATCTAGCATAATCCAGAAATTATCTGGCATTTCTATTTTATTTAAGCGTTCTTTAGGGGCTTCAACAACCGGTTGCTCTGCAACAGTTTGGAGCGGCACTTCTTCATCAAATAGTGACAAAACGATACCGACGACCACAACGAGTGAAATCACAATAGAACCGACAATAGTAAATTGCTTGTTAGCGATAAACCATTGATTTAGTTGTTGCTCCCAACTGACCTGTGCTGCACGCCCGGCCGGTTCTTCATATTGGTGGTTTTCTACGCTGCCTGACGCGCCGGTTTCTACCTGACCAGCTCCGTCAACATGCGTATTTAACTCACTACTACCGCCGGTAATTGTTGGCTCAATTCGTTGTTGCTGAAAGTGCTGAGGTTGCGGAGTATCAACTGAGTCAGAAAGATTTATCGGCCCGGAATAACCCCAAACATAACTACGCTCTCTCCTGACTCTGGCGTTGCTAATAGTTGTCATTGCCAACGTGACTAACACCGCCAGAATTAACAATGTCCAACTGGCCCCATGATTAATATAAGCAATGCCAAACACGCACACCCAAAACACAATCACCGGTCCGGCGGCGAAGGGTGTCGCGAATCCGGCATCATGAATCCGTCTCATCGACGAGGCAAGCATTACCGGCGTGCAAACAAGCAGCAGGAGCACAAGCAAAACAGGCGCTTGAGCCAACACTGAACTAAATAAAATTAATAACAGGTAACAAGCCAGATTAATCAGCAGGAAACGCCGACCATTATCATAGCCTTTAAAACACAACAATGACTTCAAAAGAGGCACGCAATGCTCCAAAGTTCATAATTCGAAAATTCTTTGATGGTAATGTTAGCCGATTTTGAGGATTAAAATCTATCTAACAAGCGGCAGAATGTGGCATAAAAGTTGTTTAATTCTGGCTAATTATCGTATGATGAATTATCTGACCTGGCGCATGAACCAAAATCAGACCTGGAATATCGAGATAAAATCAGATGAAACTTGCGGAGAGAATATGGCCAAAACTTTTACTATCGCCATCCTATTAGTTGCTTCGATTATCGCCGGATTATTCTATGCAATTTATTCAGATCCAGAACGCCATGACCACCAGCTTTTCGAACTAGCAATAAAAACTTTCGCTAATAATGCTGAAAAGTTAGAGCAAGAATTTCAATCTTCCGGGACCTTACCGGCAATTTCTCAAACCCACTCTTTATCATTTACAGACCTTACTAACACGCAATCAACTATCTCACTTGACATGCGCGTCACCGGTAATGCAATCACTCTTCAGTTTGGTGACGGGGAAAGCTTACTGGCTAACCAGTCAATTCTGCTAGAACCCTTTATCGCGAATAGTAAAATTCGCTGGAAATGTATCGGCGGCAGTGCACTAATCAGATTAAGAACAAAAGCGTGTCGTCTGGGGGAAGGAATTCAAACGCAAGAAATTGTCAGTCAGTAACCGGCAGCCAATAATTGAACTCTCTCCGGTTAGTTGATTCTCAAGTGGTCAACATCGCCTCCTTACAATCAAGCGCATAACTTACAGCAATTTCCCCACTTAACAACTACAATTGAGATAATACATCTGAGCACCGTCGGGCAAAATTCAAGACGAATTATTTTTATTTAACTAGAGTTTCAATGAGCCGAAAAAGCATTCTTATACAAATCCATAAAGACCTGGCTGCAGGTAATGTGAAACTACCAGCACTACCAGAGGTTTGTCTGAAGATAAAAAAAACTGCCGCCGATCCTGATGTAGATATTGGCAAACTAGGGAAAATGGCCGAAACTGATCTGGCTTTTTGTGGCTACTTGCTACAAATATCTAATTCCCCCTTGTATCGTGGAGCGGCCGAAATTAAAAATGTCGGTCTAGCCATTGGACGATTGGGATTACAGAATACTCGCAATATCGCAATGACTTACGCGATCAGAGCTTTATTCAGTGTCAAAAATAAAAATGCAGCAAAATGGTTAGAAAAAATCTGGCAAAATAGCACCTACACCGCCGCAGTTGCGAATGTCATTGCTGAGCACATTTCTGAATCCTTTGATCCCGACGAAGCGATACTGGCAGGTCTCATCCAGGATATCGGTTGCTTGCCGCTGATCGACAAGGCAGCCAAGTACCCGGAGTTAATCGACGATGATCAAGCTATGCTGTTCCTGTTTGATCGCTATGCAGCTAACGTCGGCAGCGCAATTTTGAAACACTGGGGGCTTCAACAAAAATTTATTAATGTGGCAAAAAATCGTGATAACTGGAAGTGTAATGAGCAGCCTGAAGTGAACCTGACCGACTTAATTTTAATTGCCAAACTTCACACTTATTTAGGTCAGCCTCAACTAAAACCACCACCAAGAATTAACCAACTACCTGCCTTTATCAAACTTCACCTGGAAGCCCAGCTTTCCCCGGAGCGCAGTTTGCAATTCGTTGCCGACGCAAAACAGAGAATAGCCGAAACCCGGCAGGCCCTTAGTAATGCTTAACTCTTTGTAAACTTTCTCGTTCCTTTAGACCAACCATTAACTTTTCGACCTGGCTAAGAAATTTGCCCGGGTAACAACAAGAAAACACGCCGCAGAAATTCCCGCCGAACCAAAAATCATACACATCACCATAATTTGATATCGAACTGCAATTAACGGTGATACACCAGATAAAATTTGCCCCGTCATCATTCCGGGCAAAGAAACCAGGCCGACTGCGAATAACGAGTTGGTAATTGGGATCAACGACGCCTGAAAAGCAATATTGCGAGCGGTTTTATAATCAGCGCCACGACTGATTTCAGATTGCATTCTTTCTGCAGCCAAACTCACACTATTCATCGAGTTCGCAAAAATCATGCCCGCGATTGGAACAACATAACGCGGCGCATACCATTGTTCAATTTCGAGCACTCCTTGAGTAACAACAAACAAGGTTGTCCCGCCACCAATAATGATGGAAACAAGTGCTTTTTTATAAAGTGCCAATCGTTGTTCCTTAACAGTACCCAGTGCAATCCAGCTGGATGAAAAAACCATAACAGCCAGAATCGCGACAACCAGCCATGCACTATCAGACTCAAAGATAAATGTTAAAAAATAGCCGACTATTAGCAGTTGAACTAACATTCTCGAAAGCGCGTACAATCCCTTTCCCGCGCCGATGGACCATTTGACAAGGATGGCTATCACCACAAAAACCGGGATCAGGGTAAAAGCCAAATTGAGCAGGGAGATCGTTTGTACCGAGTCACTCATATATTTACTTCTTATTTTTCAATTTATTACTTGCCGGTTTTAGTTTTTTATCAGGCTTTGCTGAACATTATAACGCCGCCATAGATAATAAACCGCCGGCAACACTACTAATGTTAGTATAACGGCACTTATCATACCACCAACCATTGGCGCCGCAATTCGACTCATCACTTCAGAGCCAGTACCATCACCATAAAGGATCGGTAGTAACCCCACAATGATCGCCGCGGCCGTCATCATTACAGGTCTCACTCGCATGCCGGCACCGTGGAGTACAACCGATAGAATTTTATCCGCTTCAAGTGGCCGCCCGTTTTGCCGACACTCTTCTAACATAGATTGATACGCCTGGTTAAGATAAACCAACATAATGACGCCGATTTCAACGGCCACCCCGGCAAGTGCAATAAAACCGACCCCTACAGCAACCGAGAAGTTAAAACCTTGCCAATACATTAACCAGACACTACCCACAAGCGCTAACGGCAAAGTTCCCATGATAATCATTACTTCCGTAAAATTTCGGAAATTCATAAACAATAAAACCACAATTATCGCCAAAGTCAGCGGTACGACGTAGGTCAGTTTTTCCTTAGCGCGCAACATATACTCATATTGTCCAGACCAATTTAGCGAATAACCAGGCGGTAAATCCAGTTTTTCCTTCACCAACTTTTGCGCTTCAACCACGTAGCTTCCAACATCCACGCCTTCAATATCAATAAAGGTCCAGCCGTTAGTTCGTGCGTTTTCACTTTTGATCCCGGGTGGGCCGTCTTCAATAAAAATATTGGCAACATCAGATAACGAAATCCTTTGCCCCCTCGGCGTAACAATCGGCAACAGAGACAGTTGCTCTGGAGAATTGCGATAGTCCTGAGGATAGCGAATATTCACTGGATATCGTTCCAATCCCTCAACCGTTTTCGTCACATTCACACCGCCGATTGCAGTGGCTACCACCTGTTGAACATCGGCAATATTCAGTCCATAACGCGCTGCTTTTTCACGTTTGATATCAACTTTAATGTAGCGGCCGCCAGCCACTCTTTCTGAATAAACTGAAGCCGTACCGGGTGCATCTTTCAAAATAGATTCTAACTGCTGACCAATTTCCTGTATTTTTGACAAGTCTGGCCCAGCGACCTTAATTCCAACAGGCGTCTTAATACCTGTCGCTAACATGTCGATACGCGTTTTAATTGGCATAACCCACGCGTTCGTGACTCCAGGCAATTTTACCAACGAATCTAATTCTTTAATCAATCCTTTAGTCGTTAAACCTTCCCGCCATTGCTCACGGGGTTTCAGTTGAATAAAAGTTTCTATCATGGTCAGCGGTGCCGGGTCAGTTGCAGTTTCAGCTCGCCCTACTTTTCCAAAAACATTTTCAACTTCGGGAACCGTTCGAATCAGTTTGTCAGTTTGCTGTAATAACTCGCGCGCTTTTCCAATTGAAATTCCAGGATAGGTTGTCGGCATATACATTAGATCGCCTTCATCCAGTGGAGGAATAAATTCACTGCCAATTTTATCCAGCGGCCAAAGTACCGAGATAGAAATCATTAATGCTAATACCAGCACCGTTTTAGGATATCGTAATACTTTTTTCAAAATGGGCATGTAACCCGCGATTAGAATTCGATTAAGCGGATTGTCTTTTTCTGAGCGCACTTTGCCACGGATGAAATAGCCCATTAATACTGGAACCAATGTCACTGCCAACGCTGCAGACGCAGCCATCGCATAGGTTTTGGTAAAAGCAAGGGGAGAAAACATTCGCCCTTCCTGCGCCTCTAGTGTAAACACAGGAACAAAGCTAACTGTAATAATGAGTAAACTAAAGAATAACGCCGGCCCGACTTCGACGGCAGACTCAACCACTACCTGCCAACGATTTTCTTTGGTAATTGGCGTTTTTTCCATGTGCTTGTGCATATTTTCAATCATTACAATCGCACCATCAATCATCGCCCCGATTGCTATCGCAATGCCACCAAGCGACATAATATTCGCGTTAAGCCCCTGCAGGTGCATGACAATGAAAGCCGTTAAAATTCCTACCGGTAAACTAAAAATCGCGACCAACGAAGAACGAACATGAAATAAGAAAATGATACAAACCAGGGCCACAACGGCGAATTCTTCGAGTAATTTAAACCATAAGTTTTCGACTGCTCTTTCGATAAGTCCACTTCTATCATAAACGGTGATCACTTCGACACCTTCTGGTAAACCTTGTTTCAAATCTTCCAGTTTTGCTTTAACGCCATCAATCACCTTTTGCGCATTTTCACCGAAGCGCATCACGACAATGCCGCCAACCACTTCACCTTCACCATTCAGTTCCGCAATACCTCGTCGCATTTGTGGTCCGATAGAAATATCAGCTACATCTTTGAGTAGTAACGGTGTACCGTTTTGATTAACGCCTAAGGGGACATTACCCAAATCAACTTCGCTTTTTAAATAGCCGTTAGTGCGCACCATATATTCCGCTTCAGCCATCTCGACAACCGACGCGCCAATTTCTTGATTGGCTCTTTTGATTGCCATCTGAATATGGGCTAACGGAATACTAAAGGCGCGCAATTTATCAGGATTAACTTTGACTTGATATTGTTTTACCATGCCACCAAGCGCAGTCACTTCCGATACACCTGCAACAGTTTGCAGTTCATATTTTAAAAACCAATCTTGCAAACTTCGTAACTGGCTCAGATCGTGTTTACCAGTTTTATCAACCAGTGCGTAAAGATAAATCCAGCCAACACCAGAGGCGTCGGGTCCCAATTGAGGTTTCGCTGCATCAGGCATAGTCGGTGCCACTTGACTGAGGTATTCCAACACTCGACTTCGCGCCCAATAAAGATCGGTGCTTTCATCGAAAATCACATAAACATAAGAGTCACCGAAAAAAGAATAGCCGCGAACAGTCACTGCACCGGGCACCGATAACATCGCCGTGGTAAGTGGGTAAGTTACCTGATCTTCAACCACTTGTGGTGCCTGGCCTGGATAGGAAGTCTTGATAATAACCTGCACATCAGACAAATCGGGAATAGCGTCAACAGGTGTATTTTTCAGTGAGTATCCACCCACGCCAACTAAAATTAAAGTGGTCAGTAAGACGAAAAAACGATTCGCAACAGACCAACGAATTATCGACTCAATCATGAAGAAAACTCCTTAGTGACATCATGTTCGACAGATTGAACCTTGTTTAGTCCACTGAAATATTTATGGAAACTATGTTTAGAAGAGTTACGCGCAGAATGATTTTCCTCGTAGGACTCGTTTTGAGAAGTCGTTTTATCTAATTCAATAATAATAAAACTGCCGTCTCTAATCTCAAATGTAAAACGAACAACAGCGTTCTCACTTAATTGAGACAGGTCAATTGAATTATCGACGGAAAAATCCATTGTTGTTGCAGCTCTTCCCCATTTCTCAATTGGACCACGGCTAATGTTAACAACGCGTTTCTCTACGTCGATGGTATTTATTTTTCCATCAACGGTAGCGGACATTACCATTGTTTGTTCGTCGCTATTCATTGGTTGCATTCGCTTAAAATCAGACGACTTGCTCGACTCAGAATCAATTAAGAATTGCGCAGAAGTCACTACCTTTTCGCCAGCTTTTACACCACTAAGAATTTCCATATGACGTTGATCTTGTATGCCGATTTTAACAGCTATGGATTTAAAGCGACCATTTTCTAAGGCTAGTACCACCCGGTCTTGACTACCGGTACGAATTACGGCTTCCTTAGGTACAACGACGGTTTCGGTTTCACTTTGTGCATGAATAGTCACTTGTGCAAACATGTTCGGCTTGAGCAAATTATTGCGATTCTCGAATCTCAATCGCACTTTGACAGTTCGAGTTGTTGCATCCAGCGTTGGATAAATGTAATCAACTTTTCCATGCCAATCCTGCCCTGGCAAATAATCCAGGCTCATTGTCACCGGAGTTCCAGTTTTAACCAGCGGCGCTTGTCGTTCAAAAATTTCCGCCTCCACCCACACTTGTTCAAGTGCGCCGATAGACATTAACGTCGTCCCCGGTTTGACAAAAAAACCTTGCCGAATATTCAGATTATCAACAACACCGTTTTGCGGTGCGAAAAAAGTAATATGTTGTAAAACCTGCCTGTTTTTCCTCAATCGCTCAATGACTGAACTCGGTATTTGCAGCGCGGCGAGTCGTTCTTCTGCAGCCCGAATCAAACGCCTATTTTTTCTTTCAATCGCCAGGAGTAATTCTTCTTGCGCGTTGACCAGCGCCGGGGAATAAATTTCGTAAAGAGGCTGACCTTTTTTGACCGGATCGCCCTCAGCCTTTAGATAAAGTTTTTCAATCCAGCCTTCAACTCTAGGATGAATATGAACTAATAAATTTTCGTCGTACTGAACATACCCAACCGTGTTAATTTCTGCCTGCAGAGCTTTCTTCACCACCAGGGAAGTTCTCACGCCCAGATTATTGACAACTTCCGGACTAATTTTTATCGCTCCTGGTCCGCTTTCATTGGAAGAAGAATCTTCTGCATAAACGGGGATCAAATCCATTCCCATCGGAGACTTGCCGGGCTTATCTCTTTTATAATTGGCATCCATTGGCGCAACCCAGTAAAGAGGCTTTTCTTCCATGGTGTTCTCTACTGAGCCATTTTCTGATTTTGTTTGCGGATCATGAGTCATCCCTCCTAAGGAAGAATTAACAACTTTCAATATGGCCATCATTAAGACGGCACCTAAAATGACTCCGATAAACAGTACCGCTTTTTTATTTAACCGAATCATTGTGAAGCTCCTGTAGAGTATGTGTTTGTGAGATAACCGGCCACTGATTCAAGACGCCGAGAGCCCACCAAAAAATAATTAATTTTTGCGACTGCTTGTTGCCGCATAACATCAATAGCCAACTCGTCAATTTCCGCATTTAACTGCGCGATCCTGGCTCTAACCACTTCGGCAAAATCGCCATCATCGTTGGTATAAGCAGTCAGCGAAGCTTCTGCCTGTTGGTGCATTTGAGGGATCAACTGATTGCGATAAAGCGTCTGTCGCTGACTAAGTCGCAATAATTCACTTCTCGTCGACTCAAACTCTGCCAGCATTTTTCGCAGCTTTAGCCACTTTTCCGTTTTCACTGCGGATGTATTCTCTATCGCCGTTTCTACTTGTTTATCTTGACGATTATCAGTGAACAATGGCAATTCAAAGCTAACACCAATGGAAAACAAATCGGCACGATCATTACCCAGCAAATCATCCTCGCGGTAACCATAGCTTGCACTAAATTCCCACGAAGGTTTATATTTCTGTCGCGCTAATTCAACGCCAATAGCAGATGTTTCTATTTTTTTCTCCAACGTTAATATTGAGGGATGACCGGACAATAATTCAGTCAGTTGCTGCTGACTCCAATCTAAACTTGTTACTTTCCGGTTGTTCAGTTTGATGTCGGGCGGTTGTTTGGCAATCTCAATGTTGCCTCTGCTCTTTCGGTTCACGTTGTTGAAACTAAACTGACTAACAAATTCATTGCTCAACCATTCCGATAATTTTTGCCAGTGAACCTCCTTGTGCTGTTTTAGCTGGGTCAGGCGATCTTCAAGACGTATTAGCTCCAGTTGCGCACGAACAATATCTTGCTGTCTGGTTTTACCAACCGCAGATGAATAACTGGCCTGAGCAACATCGGCCAACTGTTCAAATAGAGAACGATTTTTTTCGATCAGCGCAATGCTCTTTTCCGCTTTATAGGTCTCAAGCCATAACTGGCTTACGATCAACGCGAGCTCGGCTTTGCGTGCCTGGCGTTGGTAGGGAAACTGGCTACTCAATTGTTGTAGTTGTTTTTGTTTTAATTGCAAGGTGTCACCTTGCGGCAGCTTTTGACTAAAACCCAACTTAAACTGGGTCATTGCTTCCTGGCTAAAATCAAAACTGTCCACCGGCAAATTCGCCATAGAAACAGACAGTTTTGGATCTGGCAGTGTCCCAGCAACAACACTTTGCGACATGACAGCTTTTTGGGCGTGGAGATTCCCGGTTATCCAGAGATCTTTTTCCTGAGCCTGCAAAATTGCCATTTCAAGCGTTAACATTCGGCCCGACTGTTTTTTGGCCTGAGCCTTCAACGCCGAGGAATTCATCAAAATTGTTGCGCTCACTAAAACCAGCAGCAACCCCATTCTGAACTTAAAAGCGGCCGGAGACTTTACCCCGCAATTCAGACATTTACTCACACTTATCATCTAAAAACTCCCGAGAAGCAAATACCAATAGGGCTTTATCCGAAAGATTGAGATAAAAAATCTGGAGAACCAATCTTTGAAATAAAGCAATAAAACCAGGTATAGCTCTGCTGAAACAGCAATAAAAATCAGGGAAGGCTATTGAAGCTCAATACATTCCCCATCAAATTTTGGACACACTGATCCTATGTCAGGCCAAAATTGGGGGACGAAAGTGGGTAGTGATCGACGGATTAACAATCAGATAAAGTGATTGAAAAACTTTCTGAGAAGGCAAAGAACCATAATCAAATCCAACGTCAGCTATTAGAAAAGCTGTCGCGCAAGCTCCCATAGAACAATCTCCGCTCAGTTGACAACAATCCATTGGTTGAGACTCTGCTGTCATTGAATGAGACTGGTGGTCCATCGTCTTATGGTCTGGCTGAGCATGAGCTTGGGTATGCTCATTGTTCATATGATCGTTGTGCATATGATCGTTGTGAACGTGCTCTTTTTGAGCCAGTTCTGTTCGAGAGCCATTAATTGAGCTTGGGTCGCTTTCAACATCATGCATTGAATTCATCATAACATTCCCGGCCAATTCCATACGGCAATGTACTGCCTTTGACGCGACTACTTGACCAACAAAGGACAATAGCACCAACATCACTGAAATGAGCTTTGATTTACGATTCGACATTTTGAAATATTGAAAGAAACACCAGTAATAACTCTACCCATAGGATACACCCAATCGCAAAAAGTTCCAATTAACCCTTAGCCACTTTTCAAGGCCACTACCTGACCATTTCATGTGCGCACCGAGAATTGGGCGTTTTGGCCACTTTATCAGCGGTAAAACGCTCTCCAATGAGCTTTGTTCACTTCCACCTTTTGTATAGTAGGTAACCATTAACTAATGTGATAAAATCGCGCCCACTTAACTAAACTATGTGTATTCACGCTACTGTTTTATGCACAGCAATCTTCCACAGTAAAAAACTGTCATCGATAAATTGAGGATATTTCAGATGAAACAACCTGTACGCGTTGCAGTGACCGGGGCCGCCGGTCAAATTTGTTACTCACTTCTTTTTCGTATCGCATCTGGCGAAATGTTAGGTAAAGACCAGCCAGTCATATTGCAATTGCTTGAAATCACGCCGGCGCTTAAGGTGCTTGAAGCGGTAAAAATGGAGCTTAACGATTGTGCATTTCCATTATTGCATGACGTTGTTTGCACAGACGACGCAGCAGTTGCCTTCAAAGATGCAGACTATGGCTTAATGGTAGGAGCTAAACCTCGTGGACCGGGCATGGAAAGAGCTGACTTGCTGAAAGATAACGGTAAAATCTTTAGCACCCTTGGCAAAATCATCAATGACGTAGCAAATCCTGCAATTAAAATCTGTGTAGTTGGTAACCCAGCCAATACCAACGCCTACATTTTAATGAAAAATGCACCGAATCTGAATCCACGCAACATTACTGCGCTTACTCGCCTTGACCACAATCGTGCCATTTACCAATTGGCCGAGAAAACCGGTAAAGCAATGAACGGCATCAAAAAAATGACTATCTGGGGTAACCACTCGACTACGCAGGTTCCAGATATCGCTCACACTTCAGTAGACGGTGAAGCCGCTGCCGGTATGGTTGATACTGCCTGGGCAAACGAAGCCTTCATGCCTAAAGTCGCGAAACGTGGCGCCGAAGTTATTTCCGCACGTGGTTCATCTTCTGCAGCGTCTGCAGCCAATGGCGTTATTGATCACATGAACAGCTGGGTACTTGGTACTGAAGAAGGTGATTGGGTTTCTATGGCGGTTTTCTCCGACGGTTCTTACGGAATCGAAGAAGGTTTGATTTACTCCTATCCTGTCACTTGTAAAGACGGCGACTGGACAATTGTTACCGGTTTAGAGAACAGTGATTTTATCGTTCAGAAAATGAAAGAGTCTGAAAAAGAACTTCAAGAAGAGCGTGATACTTGTTCTGATCTGTTCGCTTAAGTGAGTAAATAGCGACAATAAAACGGGACTTTAGAAGTCCCGTTTTTTCTTTCCGTCAGTAAAAATTCGATTACCTGAACTCGAGATAAGTAATATTCAATGTCTAACCCTTATCAATCTCCAGCGACTAATAGCACTCTTCTTAAAACGGATGAGCCAGTAGAACAACTTAATCCTCTGATATCCGTCTGGTTACACCCGAGAAGAACTATCAGGTACGTACTTAAAGTTCATCCTGAAAAATTTGTGATACTTTTTGCGGTCTTATCCGGCATTCACACTAATCTTAACAGGGCCATTTCTAAAGGCTCTGCAGATTCTGAAGCCTTTGTTTCAATTATTATCGCAGCTGTTATTGGTGGTGCCATTTTTGGTATATTGTCACTCTATGTATTCGCCTGGCTACAATCAATTTCTGGAAAATGGCTTGGTGGCTCCGGCACTAGCGACGAGCTGAGAACAGCGTCAGCCTGGTCGTCAATTCCAGCGATAGTGGGCTTAATCATTGCCCTTTCTCATATTGTTTTTGTCGGCAAAGATTTATTTTCACAATCCGTTGAACCCTTTATGGAAAATGAAATTCTCAATCTCGCTTATTGGGGAAGTGTCGTTGTGGAAACGCTTCTGTCAGTTTTTGCGTTTATTATCTATATCGTGTTTGTTTCGGAAGTTCATAAATTTTCGATTGGACGTTCGATATTCTGTACCCTTTTATCATTTTTATTGTTTTTTGTACCCATATTTGCACTGATCTTTGGAATTGGTTTTATTAGCGCTTAAATTTCCATTAATGCCTTTAGCGCTTTATCTGCTTTGTTCGCAGGAACAAAAATATGATCATGGTGATAGGCTGCAATAACATTTGCGCTAATATCAGCTTTAGTTAACGCGGTAGCAACTGCAGCAGTCAACCCAACGGCTTCTAAACTCGAATGAACGCGCAAAGTTATTTGCTTAAAAACAGCTTCATAACTCAAATTATTTTCATCTGCCTTTTTTCGCGAGAGTACTAAGGTCGTCCCTTCCTCTTCTCTAAAAATACCAATTGGATCAATATCTGCAACATTTTGAGAGAAGGATTTTTCACAGTCTTGTAAAGCAATACAACAAAATACAAACTCTTCTTCACTAAGTTGTGGATCCATATTTTTTAGCAGTACATCTAGTTCGACTATTCCACTCATTATTTTTCCTTTTCAACTCGCACAATTTAAAAACTATAGCTGAATCAACATAGCATAAGTATAGACTAGCGGCATCTTACGATCCTTGTCGAGGTAAAAGCGAAGTTTTCCATTTATCAGGTAAAAAGACGGGGCAATATGCCCCGTTTAAAGTTTTATCGATTTATTTTTTTTATACGCTCACTGATGAGTCACTCTCAAACTGGTGTCACCATGCTCGGGATTAGCGACCACAGAAAAATATACCCAACCGGTCGGAGGATTTGTCATTGTCATAGTTTCACTGTTGCCCGACTGTGTCGACGAAAATTGGTAGTCACTGGACGTCGCCCAGGTAGCAAAATTTCCGTAAAGATCGCCGTTGCCGGTGCCACCACTTAACTCAACAACCAGACTTGAAGTACCCGCATTGACATAGGTATAGAAATAAGAAGTACCTGAGCGCGCCGCAACGCAAACCGCAGAGCCATCTTCTACATTACCTTGATTAACGGTAGACGAGTTAGTACAAGCGTCAAAACCACCTGTAGCAGCAGTATAATCTGCCACAAGCGAAACACCTGAGTATGCAGAGTAAGCTTTTACTCTCACATACCAACGACCTTCCTGAGGACTGGCAATATCACAAGTTTCGTTATTTCCACCGATATATGGCCGACAATCGTAAGCACTATCGGTCGGCTCGCTACCTTGTCTAACGTAAAGATCAGCGTCTCCACTACCACCAGAAATTTTAAAACTTAAGTCTGACGCATTGGCCGGTACATCAATGAAGAACATGAGTTCATCGCCATTACTCGTTGTGGTTAAGTTTGTTTCTGCTTGCCCTTTTGCCAGTTCAGTTATGCCAGGATTACTTCCGCCGTCTTCGGAGAACGAGGCAGTTAAGTTGACTCCACTGTAAGCACTGTAAGCTTTAAGACGAACGTACCAACGACCAGATTGTGGAGTCGCTTCTTCACACAATTCGTTGTTGCCTCCTTTGTATGGACGGCAATCATAACTACTATCAGTTGGCATAGAGCCCACTTTAACGTATAGATCGGCATCACCGCTACCACCGGAAATTTCGACTTTAAGATCGGTAGCATCCGCTGGAACATCAATAAAGAATTCAAGATCACCGTTGTCAGCAGGTGTCGCTAAACCACTCACGGTTTGGCCATTCACCAACTCAGTTTGTGGATTTGAGCCACCCGGAGGAGTCGGGCCTTCCGTGGTACTTTCAACGACATCTAACCATGCATTCCATTCACTGTTGTAGGCAGTACCAATACTACTATTAATATAATTTAAGTAAGCGTCATAATTACCGGCGCGGAAATAACTTAAGATTTGATTAACTTCGTTCGGGTGCTTTTCAAACATAAATCGAACCGCTAAATATCCCCAACGATAAACTCTATCTTGACCACTGTTATAATCGTTTGAAAAAATTTCGCTCAAAGAATATTCTTTGGTACGCGCTAATGTAATTGCCGCATCATTGAGATTTTTTTGAGAAATATATTCTGCTAATCCTTCTATCCACCACACCGTTTTATGGGTGCTCGTTCTTGCATCGCCAAAATCACCTTTCAGATTAAATCGGCCATCGAGATAGTGGACATATTCATGAGTCAGGTTCCAGATATGAAAATCAGGTAATAACCACTCAGCTTCATAAGCAATAAATCTCGCTTGATTATCGGCTTTAGACGGGTCACCTTCCAGGTACATGCCACCATTGTTCGTATCAATTCCGAAGAAAAGGCCGGCGTGAGTTGAGTAGCTGTCGCTATTGTTAAAAATGACCATTTCTAAATCAGTATTTAAATCGTCAGCTACCGGGTTATTATTGGTTACCAGCATTTGATGAAAAAAGACTTCTTGATCTGCCAGGATCCCACATGACTCGTTAAATTGCGCGGCCGTGATTTCTTCAGCACGCATTTTGAGAGAACTGCTACAGGTATGAGTGAGTGAAAGCACCTGAGCTTCTAATTGTTCTTTAAATCCGCAAATATTAAATTCAGCGCACTTGCCCCAATAATCAACGACAGTTGCCGCTCTAATCCAGACACTCTTGCCGTTGCCATTCATACTGTAGCGGTCGAGTATCCCTTGCACTTCAGTTTTAACAGTTTGATAAACAGGAGCGGTATCGTGTTGAAGAAAACGCGCTAACTCTCCCGCCGCATTTTCTTGTAAATACAAGGCGTCAGAGTCGAGCATCCAGTCAGAGCGAGCAAAACTACCTAGCTTTTGCATCAGTTGAGTGTCGTTACTGGTCGCACTTTTAAAATCATCAATATTATGTCCTCTAAACAGCACGGTAAAAATGCCGTTAACTGATGAGCGCATATTCCAGGAACTGGCATAACTTGAATTCCATCGAGTTAACCACTCTTTGACAACCGGCAAATAGCGCGCATTTTCACCAGCGCTATCAATCAGAATAATTGCTGCCTGAATATTTTTTCCATGTTGATCAGAATTTGCATAAAAGTCTGCGTTGTTAACGAGATTATCGAGTGATGATCGCACTGCACTTTGCACATCATTTCCGTATGGACCAACATCGTCAGGAAAGTAGAACTCGATGTAGTAGCCGGTTCTAAGAAAATAATACAAACTGTTAATATTGTTTGGACCTGATGTAGCAGAATATGAACTCGCCAAACTAGCTGTCGCATTAGCGACCGTGATCATTTTCGCCGGTTGAAAAGCAGCAAAGCTGGTTGCATTTCCAGTATAGAGATCATTAATACAGCTTTCTTCTTGAGTAAGAATATGATCAACTAAAGCCTGGCCGGTTTTAGTTGCGTATCCATCCATATCGCACGCCGCTGCTGCGGCCGGCGCGACTAGCGAAGATAACGTCGAGTGTTTATTCGAAAGCGTCTTTGCGCTGTGGTTGTGCGCTAAAAATTTCTCAGAATGCTTTAACGCATCTGGCTTTGGTTCAACTGGCGCGCTTACAGTTAAATGGTTCGCATGATGACTATGGGTGTTTTTCACAATTCCTGACTGAGGTGCAGGACCAGCTAACGACAAAGTGCTGACTCCCAACCACGCCGCCGAAATACTTAGCATGATATTTTTCTTGTTGAATTTCATCTTGTGTACCTTATTTAAATTTTTTATGTCGCTTAATAATGATCGATTAAGCTATTTATATTTTGGATAATCCCTGGCTAGTTTCGAATCAAATAAAACTAACCAAAACCTCACCATCTCAGCTCCCTCCTACCGGATCTTAATTTGATGAGTCGTACTTTTTGTCGCCAGTACCACCAGCTCAGGCACAATCAGAAATACCACACTTTTATCTTTGCATGCAATAATTGTTTATTTTGCGCACAATAAATAGTGTTTTTTTTGACTTAAATCTCAAATCGAGTAGTTAAATTTCTGAAAGATCCTTCTTCGAATGAAGAAGCGAGAAATAAAAAATAATAAAGTAACGGGAAATAAAAACTATGACTGGTAATAAAACAGTGTTCTATTAATTAATAATGAGTGCACCGCCACTAGAACATTTTGAGCCAATAACTGGCTGGCAAAGACCACTTTTTCACTCTTCCATAACGACGAACCTGTTTCTTGATATCTTCTCTGTCGAGTAGCTTTTGATAGGCCTGGTAAAATTTGAATTCCTTTTGTGAAAGTCCATTAACCAAATAAGTGCTGAATGAAGCCAATACATATTTTCTCTCATCTGGTTCATTTAATCGCTGTATTATTATTTGGGCAACACTATCGTAATCCTTGGTGCACAAACCAGCTTCAATCGTCGCAACATAGTTGTTCTCAGCAACTTGCTTCATTTCATCAAAAATTTGTTTCGCTTCCTTATTTCGATTCAATTCCGTTAGTACGCAAGCTTTTACTGCCCGGGCAATGTACAACCCATAACTATTTGCAAACTTTTTGTATTTCGTTAATATTTTATCCGCCACCACGAGCGCTTCATTTGAGTAGTTTGAACGCCACAAAAGGCCGGAATAGTTAATAATAAAATTAATCATTATCGAGTTAGACTCGACATTGATCTGGAGTAAATTTTGCGAAGTTCGTCTGGCACTATCCCACTCGCCGGCTTGTTCGTACGCAGATATCAATGCCTGGGTTAGCCATAAGGCGGAATCATTTTCTTTATACTCCTCAGGGATCTGTTCCAGCGCATTGGTCGCAATATTAATCGCCTGCTCTGTCTTCCCCAGACTAAGGTATTTTTCGACTAAAACTCGACTCCCTCTGATCCATTCGTCCCAGGTTAGTTCGCTGGTGTTTTCTAACGCTTGCTCAACTCTTATAATATATTTTGCGATGGCTTTCGCTGGGTCAAAGTTTCCCTTTTGAAATTGAAATCGCCAAAGTTTCTCAAACTGTCTGTCGTGCCAAATTAAAATATTATCAGAAAATTGATTAATAAAAGTATCTGCAACGTTTTCGGCCTGAGAGACTTCATTTTTTTCCAAATAAAGTCTGGCAAGCTCAACATAAAAAAATGAAGAGTATTCTGGTAATCTTTCTGACTGGTATCCAAATGAAAATAAACTTTTTAAAAATCTAAATTGCTTTTCTGGATCGCTTTTTAAGGTTCTGAAAATTTGAAAAATAAACTGGCTATTAATGTTATTGAGTTTTGAATGATGATTGGTTGCCAACCAGATAAAGCTATCAAGACTCGTCGAGCTATCGGATTTTTCAAAAAAATGTATCATGTTAAGATAGTGCCCAAAACTCACATCAACTTCTTTTGCTAATTCGATATATTCTTCATATTCGGCGTTATGACCGTTTTCTAATGCCTCCATCGTTAATAGCAAAAAAACGTCTTGTCGATAAGAATCACTCACTCGTTTTTGAACGGCAAATCGCTTCGCAAAAGCAACTGCTTCATCATGTTTTCCAGCAGCAAGAAAAGCATTAAATCGCTTTTCTACTGAAGCAAGACTAAGGGTGCCTCCACCGCGCATTTTGTTGGCTTGTGCGACTTCTTGTGCTGAAACTGACAGAATTATCAGGTTGACTAACATGAATACCAGCCGCGAATATCTCAAGAACAAACCAGCATCTCCTCTCCAAAAAGCCATAAATTACAATAAAAACAATTAATTAACTCTTTTTCATTATTACTTTTACCTTGGTAAACCGTATCATTATTAGTCAAAGTTTGAAACAACTCTGCGCTTTACCTTTTCTTCTTGATTCTATAGGCTAGCACTCGAAAAAATTATAACAACGAAACTTCAGGCATCTATTTCCACGGGAGAAAACCATGAAATTAATCACCACCTGCATATCGGCGGCGATTACCGGCTTTTTGCTCAATACTTCCGCGATCTACGCAGAAGAAGTCAAAAAGACAGAAAAACCAGTAGTCAGCACCAGCGAAAACAAAGACAAAAAAGATAAAGAAGAGAAATGGGACGTCAATAATCCTCCGGGTGAGGAAAAGACAATCAAGATCAAAACCAACCAATCTACCTGGAGCAACGTAGATATTAGCCCTGATGGAAAGACAGTGGTGTTCGACATGCTCGGCGACATCTATGCCATTCCAGCTAAAGGTGGTAAAGCCAGAGCGATTACTGAAGGAATGGCTTGGAATATGCAGCCTCGCTTTAGCCCCGACGGAAAGCAAATAGCCTTTATCAGCGATAGAGATGGTGGGGACAATTTATGGATAATGGATGCTGACGGCACAAATGTTAAGCAAATTAGTAAAGAAAAGCGAAATCTGGTCCACACTCCGAATTGGTCTCCAGACGGAAACTACATCGCTACTAAGCGAGGTTTCGTATCAGCCCGTAGTATTGCCGCCGGCGAAATATGGCTTTATCACAAAAGCGGTGGTAGTGGTTATCAACTGAAAAAACGAATTGGCGGCGACAAAGCTCAGAAAAACATCGCAGAACCAGCCTTTTCTCCCGACGGTCGTTATGTTTATTTTTCAATGGATTCGACCGCTGGCACAGTCTGGCAGTATAACAAGAACCCCACCACGCAAATTTTTACCATTAGACGACTGGACCGAGAAACCGGCGAGGAAATCACTCTAGTCAGTGGCTCAGGTGGTGCAATCGCACCAACGCCGTCTAGCGATGGAAAATATCTGGCCTATGTACGACGGGTTGACACCAAAACTGTTTTATTTGTCAAAGATTTGAAGACAGGTATTGATAAACCAGTCTATGCCCAGCTTGATCGTGACCTTCAGGAAACCAATGGCTCCCATGGCAATACCACACAATTTGATTGGACCCCCGATAATCAATCAATTGTCCTGTGGGCAGGCGGAAAAATTCGAAAGGTTAATGTAGAAAGCCGAAAGGTTGCCGAAATTCCATTTGAAGTAGAAGTAGAGAAAAAGATTACGCCAGCAGTACGATTTGCCGTTGACGTTGCCCCCGATGAGTTTGATGTCAAAATGATCCGTTGGGCACAAATGTCACCTAAGGGCGACAAAATTGCTTACCAGGCACTCGGTAAAATTTATATTCGTGATGTCAAATCAGGCAAGCGTAAAAGATTAACCAAACAAAAGGACGACTTCGAGTTTTATCCTATCTTTTCACGTGACGGAAAAAAAATAGCATACGTTACCTGGAATGATAAAAAGCTGGGTAGCGTTAAAGTTGTATCCAGTCGCGGCGGTCGCGGAAAGACTATCACGTCGGAACCTGGTCATTACATTGAACCAGCTTTTTCCAATGATGGTAAAAATGTTGTCTTCCGACGTTTTACCGGCGGTTACCTGACTTCACCAGAATATTCAATGGAACCAGGACTATATATTGCTGACGTAAAAGGCAATGAAATGCGTCGAGTCCATGATAGTGGCGTTAACCCTCATTTTTCTGCCGACGGCAAAAGAATTTTTTATTCTTCTTTTGGTTGGGGAGCCAAAGGAAAGTTAATGAGTATTGATCTTGACGGCAAAGAAGAAAGAGAACACCTGAATGGCATGGATATCACTGAATTCAGAGTTTCTCCAGACGGTAATTGGGTGGCATTTGCCCAACAATTCAACGCATATATTGCCCCCTTTGTTTTGACCGGAAAATCTGAAACGATTACTTCTAAAAGCAAATCAATGCCAGTTAAACAAGTATCAAAACGTAGTGGTGAATTTCTTCATTGGTCTGCAGATAGTAAGCAACTCAACTGGGCACTTGGAGCGACATTATATTCACGAGAGTTGAAAGATGCTTTTGCGCATTTCGCTGGTAGTCCTGAGAAACTTCCAGAACCAGTTACCGAAGGAATCAACCTTTCGTTTAAAACCAAAGCAGACAAGCCCAAAGGAATGATTGCACTTGTTGGCGCAGACATAGTAACTATGCGTGATGCCGGCAGCCAGCAAGAAGTCATTAAAAATGGTGTCGTGTTGGTTGACTCTAATCGAATTAAAGCGGTCGGCTCAAAAGATCAAGTATCGATTCCAAAGAGCGCAGAAGTCATTGACGTCACAGGAAAAACGATCACCCCAGGAATGATCGATGTTCACGCACACGGCGGACAAGCCAGCAACGAAATTACACCGCAACAAAACTGGATGAGCTATTCGTCACTCGCCTTCGGTGTAACAACGGTTCATGATCCTTCAAATGACACTACGGAAATTTTCTCTGCCAGCGAAATGCAGCGCTCTGGCATTACTGTCGGTCCACGAATCTACTCAACTGGAACGATACTTTATGGCGCAAAAGCACCAGGCTATACAGCCAATATTGACAGCCTTGAAGACGCAAAATTTCACGTTCAGCGCTTAAAAGATGTGGGTGCAATTTCGGTAAAAAGCTATAACCAGCCCCGTCGAGATCAAAAGCAACAAGTCATTGCCGCCGGTAAAGAACTCGGCATAATGGTTGTGCCTGAGGGCGGTGCCAAGTTCTATCATAATATGACCATGATTGTTGACGGACACACAGGTATCGAACACGCGTTGCCAATTGCAAACATTTATGATGATGTAAAACAACTCTGGTCTCAGACTGATGTGGGTTATTCACCGACCTTTGGCGTGGCTTACGGTGGTCTTTCCGGTGAAACTTACTGGTATGATCGCACCAATGTTTGGAAAAATGATCAGTTGATGCGTTACTCGCCAAGGTACTTTGTAGAGCCCAAGTCTATTCGACGTACCACCGCGCCAGACTCGCACTACAATCACTTCAATGTCGCTAAATCGGCCAAGGCACTCAACAATCAAGGTGTTCCAGTTGTAATTGGTGCTCATGGGCAGCGTGAAGGACTTGCGGCCCACTGGGAAATCTGGATGATGAATCAAGGTGGTTTCACGCCTTGGGAAGCGCTTCGAGGAGCAACAATCGACGGCGCCAAATATCTAGGAATGGATAAAGATATCGGTAGTATTGAAGTCGGAAAATTAGCCGATATGATTATTATCGACGGTGACGTGTTAAATAACATTCGTGAATCGGAAAAAGTGGCTTACACCATGATTAATGGCCGTCTTTTTGATACTAAAACCATGAATGAAATCGGACGAAAAAATGGGCACAAACGTAAGCCATTTTTCTTCGAAACACTCCAGTTGCAATCTTTGCCTGAAGCGACTGCAAAAGCGTTAGAAATGAAACAGGAAATGCATCACTGGCGCCACTAATTCAGATTAGTAACCAATCAGCCCGGTCAATGCCGGGCTTTTTATTGTCTTCACAAAATGCCCCTTCAATTCCAATAGGTAAAAAGACGCTATACTGTTTGATAACTATAAAATTGCGCTTAATAAATAACCTCAGCTGCGCATAAGAAGAGTCATTGAAAGTCAGTATTGATATGCATTAACACCAAAAAAACAAGTCTTAAGGATAATTGGGTCACTCAATGTGAAGCCAGTGCAGCGATTTGAGTGGTTAGCGAGGCGAGTTTGTGCAGTAATAGCAAGCTATTAAAAACAAGCTCAACGAAGAAAACCGCTCAAAGCGCTGTATTGGCTGGCTCTTCTTATGCGCAGCTGAGGTTAAATAGTGCGCTACATTAATTTCAACCCAGTAGCCAAAATTAGGAATGACAATGATTTCAGTTGAAAAATGGCATCAACAAGGAGAGTATTTTCAATATGAGGGAAATAATATTTTTTTCTGCAAAAGCGGCAACAGGGAAAAACCTAAATTATTGTTAATTCATGGTTTTCCAACCTCAAGTTGGGACTGGCATTTCCTTTGGCCTGAACTAAGCAAACATTTCCATTTATTTACAATGGATATGATTGGGTTCGGTTTTTCTGACAAGCCGGAAGGATTTGATTACACCACAAAATATCAAGCGGATCTGTTTGAGTTTTTTCTAGCAAGAGAAAACCTGTCTGATTATCATATTCTGGCCCATGACTATGGAGACACAGTAGCTCAGGAACTCCTTGCGAGAGATCTGGATAACGAAAGGGAAACGGTTCGATCAGTGCTTCTACTTAATGGCGGGCTTTTTCCGGAAACGGCCAAACCTATTCTTCTGCAAAAATTGTTGATGACGCCCTTAGGAAAAATAATCGCTCGTTTAACAACTTACAAAAAATTTAAAAAGAATTTTAATCATATTTGCCACCAGTCAATCCCGGAAGATATTTTAAGTGGTTTTTGGGAATTGATGAACCACAACAACGGTGTCGCCGCAATACCACGGTTGATCAGGTATATGAAGGAACGTACTGTTTTCAGAAGTAGATGGCTAGGCGCATTACAAAATTCCACATGCCCAATTCGATTTATTAATGGCCTGGAAGATCCGATTTCAGGAAAGCATATGGTTACTCGCTACAAACAACTGATCGCCAATGCTGACGTCGTAGAGTTACAAGATGTTGGGCACTATCCGCAAGTTGAAGCGCCGAAGTCAATTCTGGACGGGGCAACAGATTTTTGGCGTAAACATAATATTCCAGCCTGAGCTCGGCAATAAAAGAGCTCAGACTAAATCGGAGCTAAATTAAGTTTCTCACTCCGGGATAACAAGCTCGCCCTTCCAATTGAATTCAGGATCGCCTAATACAAGAAAATACGGATTTAACAACGACTCTTTTTGATTATAGGTCAATTCTGTAAAATCGAGTTTAAGCAATTGGCCACCTGCTTGTTCTACAATAGCTTGTGCCGCCGCGGTATCCCATTCAGATGTGGGTGCAAGTCTCGGATAAATATCAGCAGAACCTTCAGCAACCAAACACATTTTAAGCGAGCTACCGCGGCTTGTCAGATCAAAGCTGGCAAAGTTTTGACAAAGCGTTTCAACCTTATCAAGCCCATGACGTCGGCTAGCAACCACGGTAAAGTGCTTGTTACCTTCTTTTTCCGGCAATGTTCGGACTGAAATTTTGTCGGCTTTTTCATTACCGACCTGCTTATGGGCGCCGAGCTCCTTGGCAGCGTAGTAAACTGTGTCGAGCACCGGGGCATAAATAACACCTAACACGGGTTTGCCCGCAACGACCAATGCGATGTTAACCGTAAACTCATCATTACGCGCGATAAACTCTTTGGTGCCATCTAAAGGATCGATAACAAAACAGTAAGGCCAGGACTGTCTTTGTTCAAAGGTAATTCCTGTGCTCTCTTCTGACAAGCAAGGGATATCTGGAAACTTGCTTTCCAAATCTGAAATGATGGCGTTGTGCGCCGCTAAATCAGCTTTGGTTAATGGTGATTCATCGCCTTTTATCTGCACATCAAAATCATCGCTATTGTAGACTTCCATTATCGCTTGACCCGCTTTTTTGGAAGTAATGATGACTTGCTCAAGTATGGTGCTCAAAGAATAATTCAGTTGCTGCATTTCCATTAGCCTTTTTTAAAATATCGTTCAACCATTAATAAAGCCGCGATAGAGCGTGCTTCGGTAAAGTCGGCTTGCTCAATTAGCCCATCAATTTTACTAATTGGCCAGTACACCACTTCCAAAGGTTCAGGCTCATCCCCTTCAAGTTTTTCCGGATATAAGGACTGCGCTAAAACCAGGTTCATTTTGTGGGTAAAATACCCCGGCGCCAGTGTCATACTCTTAAGTTGTTGTAACTGACGCGCGCCGAAACCAATTTCTTCTTTCAATTCTCGGTTTGCAGCTTCGAATACGCTTTCTCCATCATCCATTAACCCTTTTGGAAAAGCGAGCTGATAATCATCAGTACCAGCCGAATATTCGCGAATTAATACAAGTTCATTACGTTCGGTTACCGGAACAATCATCACAGCGCCAGAACCACCAGAAACCATTCTTTCATAAATTCTTTTTTCGCCGTTAGAGAACTCTAGTTCCAGCTCCTCCACGCAAAACAGTCTTGTACGCGCCACTTGTTTGCGCGCTTTAATTTGTGGCTTTTCAGGCATTTTGAATAATCTTTGTAAAATCACCGATTGATTGAAATGGAGAACAATCGATTTCTCCCTGACTAAGATCTGGCTGCTTGATGCCCAACAAGTGTTTTATTCCAAATTGTCGCGCAGATTTTAATATCCTGACATTGTCATCAACAAACAAAGCTCTTTGAGGGTTAAATTGATATTTATCCTTTAGCATCCGCCAATATTCTTGCTCTTCTTTTGGATAACCAAATTCGTGAGAACTATGCAAATCACAAAAATATTGATGGAAGCTGGCGTTTAGCAATTTTATTTCCAGGCTTTTTGGGTGAGCATTGGTAACCAGGTAGACTGACTTTTCCTCATCGACTAAAAATTGTAAAAACTCTACAGCGCCGGGTCTGAAGGCAACTCTCTCCTTAACAGATTTTTTGAGTTCCGGAATATCGAGCTGCAGTCTCTCGCTCCAAAAGTCGAGGCAATACCATTGCAGCTTGCCTTCAATTGCACCATAACTTTCCGCAAGAAATGTTTTACTTTGTTCAAGGGTCAGCTGATTTTTTTCAGCATAAACTTTTGGTAAAAGTTCTAACCAAAAATAATTGTCAAACCCCAAGTCCAAAATAGTACCGTCCATATCTAATAAAACAGTATCTATCTCGCTCCAATTAATTTTTGGCTCCAATGTTTTTCCTTACATCATGAATTATTTTCTAGTGTCACCTTAAGAGTCTTATCTTAAAGCTCTTATCTTAAGACTCTTTGTTTAAATTTAATAGGCAAACGGTCATTCGCGGGTTTACCGTTATTAAACAAAGCAACAGTGTTATATAGACTTTGGTCTATTTTAGTGGAAATGCTACCAACAAATTCTAACATGCCATCAGGAAGCAAAGTGACTTTACCTTCCAGGCCAAGCTCATTTTTTGTTTTTTGTAAATTTCCGACGATTGTTTTCTTCGCTTCATCAGTTGACAATTCAACAACAAAGTCACCTAAATTCCAGGTTTTTCCGCCAAAAACCACAGCAGCTTTTCGCCAGCTTGCTCGTCCATTAATGTTCGTCGGTCTCTTATTTTCCAATATTACATCGAGGTCGCTAGACGAAACATCACCAGATAATTTAACGCCTCTAACAGACACAAACTGCTCAAACGTTGACGCAGATATATTTAAATTAACATCACTCAACTCGATGGATTCCTGGTAATTACTGCCGGCTTTGAGATTAAGACTTCCGTCGACATCTCTATCTGAAATATCAAGATTGAGCGAGAGTTTCGCAAGAAATAAAGCCAGCGGATTAATTGAATACTCTACGTTTTTTAGAGAAAGTTCAGGCGTGTTGACCGTGGCAATTTCTCCCGACCAAAGACTGCCACTTAAACCAGCGACAGTAACCTTGTTATTTTGGGGTAAAAAGTTTTCTATCAAACTAGCTGGCGCTTGCATAAAAACAAATAAAATAAACAAACCAGTCAGTACAAATATTTTTTTCTTCATTATTATTCCAAGTTATCCACGACGAATTTTTACATCGATGCTGCTAAGTCCATCGCGATCTTTGCTTCTGATATTAACTGAAGCGATTTTGACTTGATAACGATTTTGTAACTCTGCGCTCCAACGAACAAAATCATTAAATACAATATTATCAAACCATACTTGCATTTCGTCACTCCCTTTCTCTTGAACCCTGGCAACCTTCAAATTAAATCGACGAGTTGATGAGGTCACAACAGAACTAAGCGCCTGGTTGGATCGATTGCCACTGGCCTGCCCTCGCGTAGCCAATATTTTTGGCATCGCTTGCTTCCACTTTGCAACGGAAGATTCACGACTTTCAACTTGCCTCTCTAAACTGGAAACCTTGTCATTAAGCGGTTTTAGTACGACAAAAATAAGTAGCATAAGACTGACAAAAGCAGCCGCGGCCAGCACTATTTTTTGCTCGTTATTTTCCAGCCCTTCGAACCACTGTTTTAACTGTTCCATTTCTATCTCCGAATAATTAAGCGACTGGCATAACCGTCACCGCGCTGTGTCGCCGAGGACATATCAACTTCGTGTCCGCCTTGTTTCAAATCATCGCGATATTGATTGAGAATAGGTAGATCTTTCGCGATCAAATCCATTCTCAGCTCGTTACGTGACGCATCATAACTGATGTTTGTCGGGTAAATTTTTTGTAAATCGCCAATTTTGTCGGTAGAGGACTGTAACAGCGCGAGAAAAGAGTTTTCGCCATCTCCACCTTCTAATGAATTCAGATAACTTCGTAACGATTTATCTGGGTTCGCCGGTACTTTTCTACCAGGAAATGCTTGTTTCCACAGCACGGTTCTTTCTTTTGCTAAGTTACTTTTTTGCGCTTCTAAAGCGAACCACTGCGAACCTTGATAAAGAATATGCGCCGACAAAACAATTCCAGCAATGGTGGCAACTTTCCATAACATATTTTGTAACGGAGAGCTTTCAGCTTTGGGCTCATATTCGCCTTGCAAAAGGCTTAGAGGTTGCTGACTGGAATTTGACAAATATTCCTGCACTGATTCAACGATTTGGACTTGTGGCGCGAAGCGACCTACTGGAAGTTGCTGTTCAAATAACTGGGATTTCTCTTCGTCTTCAGCCACCACCACTAATGGTATTGCTATCGGCATTGACTCATCTTCACTATCTTCTTCTAGATACTTCTGAACTAACCAGGAAAAATCATCAATGTCACAGCCCCAGCGCAAACCTTTATCATCAATGATAAGTAGCTGCTCTTCTATCATTACCAGGTGAAATCCAGTTTCTGGTCTCTCTAACAAATCAAGATCAGTTCGAACTTGTCCAACTTTTATTTCTGCGTCTTTGAACTGTTGAATCAAGTCTTCAAAATAGTCAAGCGCGATACCTCTCACCGGAATCGAACCATCTTTTTGGCGTTCTCCAATCGCGATAAACAAATCATCGATAGGCTCAGCCACCTGCTCTTCCAACAGATAAGGCACGGCCTTTCGAATGTGGCGCTGCGCTTTGTTGGGCATTTGTACCGAATTAAAGTGGATATCATTCGAAGACAAAACAAGCTGCACCATTTTTCCCTTGGCAATATCAGCTAAACAGGCCAAGTCAGCTTTAAGTATTGTTTGACTTTCTAACATTAGGACAGGACTTGACGAATCGCTTTGAGCGTCATCAGCTAACCAGTAAAAACTTTCACTAGTTTTATCACCCCAAAAAATTGTTAACTTGCTCATACTTTCTTACTCACTATTCGCGGCCAAAATATCGTGAAACCACTTTAAAATTATTTTCATCATCTTTCTTGAACAGAGTTTTCATCGCAACTCTTGTTTTTCCGATCTCAGCTTTAGCACTCATTTGAAAATAGCTACTTTTAACCTCAAGCATGCCTCGTGCAGATTCGCCGATATCATTTTTCTTTTCGCCAAATTCATTAAGAAAATCATCAACTTTCTCGTAACCTTCTTCAGGTCTGTTAGAGATTGCACTACTAACATCGGCCAAGGTAATACTCCGACTATTAGTAGCGCCAGCATCAATTACCGCAAATAAAAGTGCAGCTGACTCGGCGGTAATGGTGTTCACATTAATCTGGTTAATATCCTTATCAGGTAGTACACAAATGTGAGGCCTTAACAAATTATAAAGTGGCTGACTAAAATCTTTGATTCCTCGCAATTCACTTTCATGGGCAATAAGCCCATTGGCTGTGCGATAAGGAAATTCTAACGCTTGATAATAAGCATCTTCCGCCCCATCGGGACCGGCTTCAATCGTATCTTCGTCGATCCAGTCTCTTACTGCAGTAGCCAACGCATCACCACTTATTTCCGTTTTATCATTTACCTTTCGAATCAGCTGGCCGAGGATTTTTTGTCCTGGCGTTTCGTTAGCTGCACCGGTTGCCGAGTTGAAACCACCGCCGGTGTTATTCCCACCACCACGGGTATTACCTCCCGGGTTATTTCCCCCCGGATTATTTCCGCCGCCTCGAGCATTCGGGTCATTGCCGCCACGCTCACCGCCAGTACTCGCAACGGCAATTGTGTTCAGGTTAAAACAGCTCTGCATATCTCTGATTGACGCGGTCATGCCGCCACCATCCAAAGGGAAGGTTATATCATCTTGCGCCCAGGGTTGATTTAGGTGCACGGTTTCTTCCTTTGTATTCTCAAACGCTTTTTTAAGCCAGATTTTCGCTAACTCCTCCATACCCAATAGATACGAATAAGCTTGGTCGCGGTTTATCAAATTACTACTTAGTTGTTTTTGGTAAGTTATCGTTTTCGACGCTTCAACCACCAACACAATGACAAACGCAGCAATTAATACGACAGTAATTAATACAGTTCCCTTTTGACGCTGACCAAACTTAGGTAGTTTAGTTTTTCTGGTAAACCCGTTTCTCGACAATCGGTTGTTCAACAATTGGCTACCGAGTTTAAACAGTTTGGTACGACACCAGCGACTCATCTTTGCCCACCATCTGACTTTGAGGCTTTATCTGAAATAGCGTAAAGCCGCTCTATTTCGCCATAGTCAGTAAGCTCCAGATTTAGTTTAACGGCAACCGGTAATGTCTGATCCGCTTTTTCTCCACCATCTTCCGACAGTGGCCAATAGTCATGCCATTCTTCACCGTCATAAAATGATAAACTCATTGTCTCAACTTTATCTAATAACGGTCTTTTCAAGGCTAAATCAACCGGTACACCATCGGCATAGCTAAAACTGGTTCTGATTAAAACTTTATCTTCAACTGTGTAAATCAAATGCTCCAGATTTGATCGCGGCAGCTGTGCTGGATTTCTTCGACCTAGTCGAGTTAATCGCACATAAGGAGTCGAAGATTGCAAATCGCTTTTCATACTGGCTAAAGGGTCACCAAACTCATCCCGCACTGTCCGAGTCGTAATTTGTTGGATGTCGTTGGACAAAAATAGAAATGCCCTTTGCACGCTGTTAAGCCTGTCACCATTTTCTGTGATATTCCGCTTTGATTCTGTGGCTCTGTTCAAAATCGTTAATGCACCCACACTAATCAATGCCATAATGGCCATCGCTACTAATATTTCGATTAGCGTAAATCCTGAGCTTTTTGCAGAAACATTACTCACGTGTTTTTTCTTCCTTCTGCGCAATGAATCCAACAAACCTGGTTGTTGGAATTTCATCAGACTCCTCTAACCTGACCTCGATTTCAACTTGCCTTAATTGTGCTTCTGTTGTTTTGCTTACCGTTTGTAGCCAGTACCATTTGTGATTGCGCATTTCCATATCGCCTCGGGTGACTCCAATACTAGGCCACTTGCCTTCGATTCGAACTTCGGCCATTTTATTCATTGCTACCCAATGAGCGACTACACGCTGGCTGATGTCCACGTGAGATCGGTTTTGGCTGTTCATACTGCTTAACAACATGGTGACCGTCATTCCAAAAATCACCATAGCAATTAGAACTTCAAGCAGCGTAAAACCACGCGATGAATAACCGTTATTTCTATTGCCTGAATAACTCATTATTCTTCTTCCAGATAATCGCTATAGTCGCGTTCAATATCGCTAAATAGATCACCAGGTAACGGTCCCTGATAGGCCAGCACACCGGTTAATTCGCCTTTAATTCTGAAAAATACTGGCTCGTCGTCATCCTGATAATATTCAGCAGAAGCAATCGCGAGGGTAAACTGGTTTTGTTCGCCGGTTGATAGAAAATAAACTTGAGGTGGATCGACTTTTTCTTTTTCATCCTCGTCTTCGAAAATATCAACTTCCTCT
This sequence comes from Aliikangiella coralliicola, assembly GCF_007004725.1. Classification (GTDB taxonomy): domain Bacteria; phylum Pseudomonadota; class Gammaproteobacteria; order Enterobacterales; family Kangiellaceae; genus Aliikangiella; species Aliikangiella coralliicola. The sequence continues at coordinate 285,921 of NZ_ML660168.1, forward strand.
TCGAAGATATTCACCTCGTCTTCAGCTTCCTCAAAAATATTCTCACCGTCAATTGCGACATTGACTTCAACTTCTTCTGGAAATTCGTAAGCAGCCAGTTCTTCAATATCTTCAATCACAACCCATTCTGGCGGCCTTTCTTCATCATCGTCTTTTAAAACCAGAAACTTATAGCCTTTGTCATCGATTGATAATCCATATTCCTTATCTTGAATAACTGCTAAATCTCGGACCATGTCGACTGCAGCTAACAATCGTGTTGCTTGCTCGCGGGCAATTTTGTCTCCCTGGTTTCCAAACCGAGGAATAGCCACCGCAACTAAAACGGCGACAATTGCCATACCAACAAGAATTTCAAGAAGACTGAATCCATTTGAATTCTTAATCTTAAATTTTGAAAAATCTTGTCGGCACATAATACTTTCTGTAGGAGATCCTGTTTAAATTATTACTGACAAACACTTTGCCAATAATTGACACGATTAAGAGGCTATTCCTGGTCTTTCAAAGACTTAATCACTTCTTCAATATTCCAGTTGCCAATATCAGTCGCTAATCCTTCGCCGCCTTCTTCGCCATCTGCTCCTAGAGAATAAATATCGTATTCACCAAACTCACCAGGGTAAGCATATTGATATGGATTGCCCCACGGATCTTCAGCTAACTGATCGAGATAGCCGCGACGAGGGTAATTTTTTGGCGTCGGTGGTGAAGACGGCTTTTGCACTAAAGCCTCTAGCCCTTGCTCAGTAGTGGGCAACAAAAAATTATCAGCGTTATACTGAATCAACGCAGACTTAACGGCTTGAATGTCGCCCTTAATTCTGAGCAAATTAGCTTCTTCGGTTTTTCCCATGAACTGAGTAACCATAATGCCACCTAAAATTGCCATGATTGCCATTGCAACCAGTATTTCAAGTAGCGAAAATCCAGACTGTTTATTCATCACGAACCTCTTTCCATTTTTAATAATTTCAAATTAAGTTAATGCTTCATTGAGTGCGAATACCGGAAGCATAATTGCCAGTACAATGGTAAATACAAAAGATCCCATTACCAAAATCATCACCGGCCCGATCATATCCATCATAGTACTTACCATGTTATCGAATTGTCTTTCCTGATTGTCCGCAGCCCTATCTAACATCTGTTCTAATTCGCCCGAATTTTCCCCACTGGCGATCATATGCAGCATCATCGGTGGAAAGTATCCACATTGCTGCAAAGAAACTTTTAAACCGGCGCCTTCTCGAACTCTAACCGTTGCCTCTCTAACGGCAGATTTGAGTTCTTCATTGGTCATAACCTCTCCAGCTATTTTCATCCCTTCCAACAAAGGTACACTACTTTGATTGAGTATCGCCAAGGTGCGTGCAAAACGAGCGGCATTCATCCCTCTGATAACTTTTCCAAGGACCCAGGCTTTAATTTTCCAGCGGTCCCAGGCTAATTTAAGTTTCGGTTTAGTTAATGCGTATTTAAATGCACTAAATAGAGCAAAAATTACAATTACCGTGACCACTCCCCAACTCTGAACAAACTCACTCATCGACAAGAGTGCCTGAGTTAATCCAGGTAATTCTTGTCCTGACTTTACAAAACTTTTGGTGATCTCCGGAACAACATAGCCAAGTAAAAATGAGACTATCGCCACACTCACGATAGACAAAATAATTGGATAGACTAAGGCCCCCGAAATTTTAGACTGTAGCTCCTGACGAGACTCGGTGTAGTCAGCTAATCGCTCCAAAACCAAATCCAGATGGCCTGATTTTTCTCCTGCGGCCACCATCGAACGATATAGATCAGAAAACACTGCCGGATACTCACTCAGCGCATCAGCCAAAGAATGGCCTTCAACCACTCGCGATCGAATCCCCATTAGCATACTTCGTTGCTTAGGTTTTTCACACTGTTCGGCAACAGCTTTAACAGTTTCTTCTACTGGGATTGCAGCACGTACCAAAGTCGCGATCTGACGCGTAATTAGCGCTAAGTCAGTGGCACTAATTTTGGTTTTAAAGAAACCGGATTGTCCTTGAGACGCTTTTGTTTTTTTAGTGTTAGTGACACTTTCAACTTCAAGTGGGATGAGTTGCTTGTCACGTAAAAGCTGACGAATTTGGCGGGGAGTATCCCCTTCCATAATTCCTTTTTTCTGTTTACCTGACTGGTCAAGTGCAACATATTCAAATGCGGCCATATTAACTCACCACCTTAATCTTCACGTGTCACGCGCAACACTTCTTCAATGGTAGTCATACCTTCGAGAACTCTATTTTTACCATCTTCACGAATACTAAAGTTATTCTCTCTGGCATAGCGCTCAATCTCGATTTCACTAGCACCGTTATGAATTTTGTCACGAACATCTTCGTCAACTAATAGCAACTCAAAAATACCCTGTCTGCCCCGATAACCGGAATTGTTACACTCAACACAACCTTCTGCGTGGTATATATCGGGGGGATTGTCGACATCAAAATTCATCAATTCGCATTCTTTTGCATTGGCAGGCGCTTTTCTTCGACAGGTTGGACAAAGGGTTCTAACCAGTCTTTGAGCAAGTACGCCAAGCAAACTTGATGATAATAAAAAGGGCTCGATACCCATGTCTTGCAAACGAGTCACAGCACCAGACGCAGTATTAGTATGCAACGTGGATAACACGAGATGCCCTGTCAAACTTGCCTGAACAGCAATTTGCGCGGTTTCTAAATCTCGAATCTCACCAACCATAACTACATCTGGATCTTGACGCAAAATTGCACGAAGGCCGCGTGCAAAGGTCATATCAACTTTACTGTTAACCTGAGTTTGTCCAATGCCATCTAACAAATACTCTATTGGATCTTCAACCGTTAATATATTTCTGGAGGCATGATTAAGAAGCGTTAAACCAGCATATAGTGTGGTTGTTTTACCAGAACCTGTCGGTCCGGTCACCAATATGATGCCGTGAGGCTTGTGGAGAATCTCACTCATTTTTTCCATCAAGTCTGAAGGCATTCCCAAATGACTAAAATCAAGTCGTCCTGCTTGTTTATCTAACAGACGTAATACAACACGTTCGCCATGACTAGATGGAATAGTCGACACACGAACATCAACACCTCGATTGGCAATTTTTAATGCGATTCGCCCGTCCTGTGGAACTCGCTTTTCGGCGATGTCTAATTTCGCCATAACTTTAATTCGCGATACTAAAAGTGGTGCTAATTTTTTACTCGGACTTAAAACTTCACGCAATACGCCATCGACACGAAACCGAACTTTAAGGTCATTTTCAAATGTCTCAACATGAATATCAGACGCATTAACCTTGATCGCTTCAGTCAACAACGCATTAATTAATTTTATGATAGGCGCATCATCATCGGCTTCGAGCAAATCCTCTGTCTCCGGCATTTCTTCTGCCAGACGAAACAAGTCCATATCATCGCCGATATCTTCCATGGCGGCCATGGCTTCCCCAGAGTTATCCTGATAAACCTCAGAAAGAATCGCTTCAAAACCGTCTTCATCAACTTCGGTAAACTGAATTTTTCTACCGGCAAAACGACGCGCTTCAGCAATTGCGATTAGAGAAGCGTCTTTTTTTACCACCGCATGAATCGTGCTTAATGATTGTAAATCAGCACCATCTTCGGGCAATTTGAAAACTATTCCCTGGCGTTTTGCAAAAGTAAAAGGTAGTTTATTATGCGAAATGACATCAGGGCTAGCATCTTGCTCTACATCAACACTATCTTTATCTTCAGCAGAAACGGGCTCGACGTTGTCTTGCTGTATGAATTCACTGACAGACATAGCCCCTCCTAATCCTGAGACTCGTTTTCTTCTACCTTCTCAAGCTCCATCTCCAAATCATGTTTTTTGAGTGTTTCCTCAAATGAAGGTGGCAACGCTAACTCTTCGTTCCATTTAGGCAGCAGCGTTGATTCAGTGGAAGGCATTAACGAGATACCACGTTGCTGCCAGTCAATTTGCTGGGCACGCATATAGTTATATTTACGAGAACTAATTTTTTCAAAGCCCGCAACATCGCTAATAATTTTCGGTCGGATAAACACCATCAGGTTTCGTTTGGACTTAGTCGTAGCACGAGAAGAGAACAAGTTTCCAATAATAGGCAAGTCACCTAGCACCGGCACTTTTTGGGCGCTTTCCTGAATGTTATCGTCAATTAAACCACCAAGAACGATGACTTGCTCGTTGTTAGCAAGCACAGCTGTTTTTATCGTGCTTTTATTCACCGCGATGTCGGTTCCGGTAGCACCGGCAACACTGGAAACTTCTTGCTCGATGATTAGTCTAACCGCATCTCCTTCGTTGATCTGTGGTGTTATTTTTAACTTAATACCAACGTCTTTTCGTTCAACCGTCTGAAATGGATTAGCATTATTGCCGCCAAGTGTTGAGCCGGTCAAAATTGGTATTTCCTGTCCGATACTAATCACCGCTTCTTCATTATCAAGCGTGGTAATAAACGGTGTCGAGAGAACATTTGAGTCAATATCAGTAGCCAAGGCTTTCACCAGACCTGCCCACGATTTGTCATCGGTAAAACCAAAAAGCGCCCCGGTGGTTCCTGCTAAAACTTGCGCTAACGCAGCACCATTATCGCCGCCGGTAGAGCCTGGTGTAGTTGTGGTAGTTGTTCCGTCCGGCGCAGTTGTGGTTACAGTAGAGCCTTGAGCGTCTAACCCTTGGTTTGCAATGACTCCTCCGCCCACTTGTGCAATTGATGGTGAGCTATTCGAGAAGTTAATGAGTCCCGCCTGAGTTACCCATTGCACCCCTAACTCTTTTACTTTTGTATCAGAAATTTCAACAATAACCGCTTCAACATGAACCTGTTTACGGCGCAAATCTAACTGAGCAATGACAGATTCAAATGAGCGCATAATATCCGGCGCTGCGGTAATCACTAGTGAGTTTGTCTCAGCGTGGGCTTTAATTGAATAAGCTTTATCGTTGCCGCGGCGAGACTTGCGATTATCTTTACCTTCTTCTTTTTCAATTGACTCACCAACCCCTTCAAGCAATGTAGCTAACTCTTCTGCGTTTGCATACTTTAGATAAATAACATTAGTGTTTCCGTTGTTACTTATCTCTGAATCTAAGCGAGCAATCAATACTTTTAAGCGCAAAGACGCTTTGCTATCTGCGCTTAATAATATGCTATTAGTTCTCTCATCAGCGACAAAACGTGGTTTATTGGAAGTCGGCGCTTTTGACTGCCCACTTTGCTTTTCGAGACTTTCTAATATACGAACAATTTCAGTTGCGGAAGCATGTTGGAGTGGAACAACTTCTATTTCTTCATTACTTTCTTTATCTATTTGACGAATGATTTTTACAATTCTTTCAAGGTTAGCAGCAGTATCATGGATAACCATTACATTAGTTGGTTTATATTGAGCCATGTGACCCTGAGTGGAAATAAGCGTTCTTAATAGAGGAACCAACTGACCAACATCCACATTATCAACTTTGATGACACGAGTGACCAGCTGATCGCCTGTGAATCTTTTTCCACCTTCAACATAAACAGGTACTGAGTCTTGCTTGGCAGCTTGTAACTGTTCAATTTTATAAACACCATTAGTTTCTACGGCAGAAAATTGATGAACTTTTAGTACACTGAGAAAAAGTGCAAAAATTTCATCCTCATCCATCTCGTGTTGAGAAATAACGGTTACTTTCTTATTTTTAACACGCGGATCGATGATAAAAGTTTTCCCTGTAATTCGACTTACACTCTCGATAAAAACCTGAATATCGGTGTCTTTCAAATTAAGAGTCGCCTTGGCTGCAAATACAGCAGGGGATATAAACACCATTCCCAAAACCAGCCATATCGTTTTTAAGAGTCGTTTTGACTTGGTATTTTCGGTTTTATTTCGAATTGCTAAACGCACTTTAAAATCCTACTTTCTAATTTAAATTCAATAGTAAACTGAGCGTCTCGCCGTTACGCTCTATCTCAACATTCAAATCCTCAATAGATTGAACATCATTCATTAATGACATGGCATCCTGCATGTTGTCTAATGCAACGCCATTGATTGACCTGACAACATCGCCTCGTCTAAGCCCTAACTCTTGGAATAACCTTTTATCTCTGCCGGGGGAAACCTTGAACCCACGTAGCTCACCGTTAACAAAATGGGGTCTTCCACTAATGACATCGGAAACACTTGTCGGGTCACTCTGAAACTTGTTTCGATATTCATTAAGTTGACGGCTAATTCTTTGATTACTGCGCTTATCTTCAACTTTCGCTTTTTTACTGGCAGGTTTTCGAGATTCTTCAGATTTTTTAATGACAGTGTTAACCAGTTCAGTTGTCTCCAGCGTCAATGCTTCTTTTCTTCCATTTGTTTCTAAAATAACTTTGTCCATAAATACCTGGCGTAAATAGACCCGACCACTCACTTCCAGCTTTTCATTCACGAAGTAAACAGCCTGTTTCCCTCTACCATCCTCGATAATGGCATTTGCCTTATCTTTGCTATCTGCAGCATAAATACCGCGCAGCTTTAAGTTCAGTTTGGTTTCTTCTACCTGCTCTACAACCTCGGTTTTTGGTGCTTCCTTAACTACACTACCAAACAACTCCATACCAACTAACTTATTGACATCAATTTTGTTGCCACTCTTCACACTAGCCACTGGCGTCACTTTCACCGGTCCGAATTCGCTCGGAGCCATAAAATAGGCTACCCACACCCAGAAAATCTTGCTCAGTATATACACAACCAGAATTCCTCCGCCCCATTGGACCAAAGGCAACCAGTTGTCAAAGTTTTTAAACCAAGCTGTTGATTTTAAATTAGAAAAATTCATTCTACTCAATATTTAAATTGGTTGTTTTTATTGAAACAACACACATGTACACTAAACCCGGTGAATTATCGCGTTGCGGCTACTTCGCATACAATTACGCTCTTGCGGGAAATCACTAACACTGCGCGTTTGTATTCTACGTATTAACAATCTGCGGTATGCTTATACTTCTGAAGTTCACAGTAAAAACTTAAATTAAGCTAATTTTAATAATACGGACTTAGCTAATAATCAGAAGTTCGGCCGACAAAACCAGTTTAACCGATGTCACTGCGAAGAATCACACATAATCACTGCTAAAATAGCGTAAAACTTCGAGTTTTTACCAACAAACGGGTAAAATTATTATTTTCAGCGCTATAAACGCCCTGCCCTTTTAAAAGGGGTCAAAGAATAACAAATAAATCAGTAGGTTTGTAACTTTTTACCAAACGGTTGGGAATATGTCACAGGAAAGTAAAATTCAGTTGCAAGAAAGCAAAGTACGTCTCGATAAATGGCTGTGGGCTTGTCGATTTTATAAAACTCGCGCAATTGCGAAGGCGGCCATAGAAGGTGGTAAAGTTCACTATCAAAATCAGAAACCTAAACCCGGAAAAATCGTTCAGATAGGAGAAACAGTAAAGCTCCGTCAGGGTTTCGACGAAAAAACTGTGGTTATTAAAGAACTGTCAGATAAAAGAGGTCCGGCGAAAGTTGCCCAAACCCTCTATGAAGAGACCAAAGATAGCGTGAAAAAACGAGAAGAAATCGCTCAGATGCGCAAATTATCGGCACCAGCGACTTCAGGTCGTCCAGATAAAAAACAGCGTCGCCTGATCCATCGATTTAAAAACATTCATGATTATAATCCTGATGCTGAAAAACAATAACTTCAATAACGCTGATAAACCTGACTGAGCATACTAACAAATCAGTTTTCCAGAGTTGACGAATAGTCATTTAACTTATTGAATTGAATAAGTATTTCAAACTACTTTAAGCCACCTGAAATTGTGAATTCATCAAGAATTTCAACTCATTAGCACAACTTTACCTGGCACTTTTCATCATTCGTTTTCTTATTTTGGAAGTCCCGTCAAAAGCGGACTAAAATTTGTTTAATTTTTATGCAAGATCCAAATAGCCCCAGACTATTAACTAGTGTATAATGCGCGCCTTTCGCGAATAGCGCCCCGAATACAGGTTTATTTTTTAACTTTTAAGAGTAGAACAATGGCTGATTTATCTAAATACAGGAACATAGGCATTTTCGCTCACGTTGACGCTGGTAAAACCACCACAACTGAGCGTATTTTGAAATTGACCGGAAAAATCCACAAAACCGGTGAAGTACATGACGGTGAATCAACTACCGACTTCATGGAACAGGAAGCCGAGCGCGGTATCACTATCCAGTCAGCTGCGACAACTTGTTTCTGGAAAGATCACCGAATGAACATCATCGATACTCCTGGACACGTTGACTTCACCGTTGAAGTTTACCGTTCATTGAAAGTACTTGACGGTGGTGTTGGTGTATTTTGTGGTTCTGGTGGTGTTGAGCCGCAATCAGAAACGAACTGGCGCTATGCAAACGAGTCAGAAGTTGCTCGTATCATCTTCGTCAATAAACTAGACCGTATGGGCGCAGACTTCTACCGAGTTGTTAAGCAGGTTGAAGATGTACTTGGCGCTAACCCGTTGGTAATGACGCTTCCTATAGGTACTGAAGACGACTTTGTTGGTGTTGTTGATGTATTAACCCAAAAAGCTTACGTATGGGACGATTCAGGACTTCCTGAAAACTTTGAAATTCAGGATATTCCAGCCGATCTTGTAGAGAAAGCTGCTGAATACCGAGAAATGCTTATCGAAACTGCAGTTGAGCAAGACGATGATTTGATGGAAGCATATCTTGAAGGTGAAGAGCCTTCACTCGAAGATATTAAGCGTTGTATTCGTAAAGGAACTAACGAATTAGCATTCTTCCCAACATACTGTGGTTCTGCGTTCAAAAACAAAGGCGTTCAAAATGTCCTTGACGCTGTTGTTGACTATTTGCCTTCTCCTACAGAAGTTAAACCGCAGCCGTTAACTGACGAAGAAGGTAACGAAACAGGTGAAGTTGCAACTGTTTCTACAGACGAGCCACTTCGCGCATTAGCTTTCAAAATAATGGATGACCGTTTTGGCGCGTTAACCTTTATCCGTATCTACTCTGGTATGTTAAATAAAGGTGATACAGTTTTAAATTCCTATACAGGAAAAACAGAACGTATTGGCCGTATGGTTGAAATGCATGCCGACGAGCGTACCGAGTTGAATAGCGCACAAGCTGGCGACATTATCGCCGTAGTTGGTATGAAAAATGTTCAGACAGGTCATACGTTATGTGCCACTGATCATCCATGTACACTTGAGCCAATGGTTTTCCCTGATCCAGTTATCTCTATCGCGGTTAAGCCGAAAGATAAAGGCGGCTCTGAAAAAATGGGAATCGCGATCGGTAAAATGGTTGCAGAAGATCCTTCATTTGTTGTTGAATCAGACGAAGAAACTGGTGAAACCATCCTTAAGGGTATGGGTGAACTTCACTTAGATATCAAAGTTGATATCTTGAAGCGTACCTACGGCGTTGAGTTAGAAGTTGGTAAACCTCAAGTGGCTTACCGTGAGACAATTACTCAAGCGATCGAAGATAGCTACACGCACAAGAAACAATCTGGTGGTTCTGGTCAATTCGGTAAAATCGATTACCGTATCAAGCCGGGCGAGCCAGGAACTGGCTTCAAATTTGAGTCAACAGTTGTTGGTGGTAATGTTCCTCGTGAATTCTGGCCAGCAGTTGAGAAAGGCTTCAAAAGCATGTTGGACGAAGGTGTCTTAGCTGGCTTCCCAGTATTAGATCTGGAAGTTGAATTATTTGACGGTGGTTTCCACGCAGTTGACTCATCAGCAGTTGCATTCGAAATCGCAGCAAAAGGCGCATTCCGTCAATCAATTCCAAAAGCTGGACCTCAATTAATTGAGCCAATCATGAAAGTTGACGTATTTACACCAGAAGATCACGTTGGTGATGTTATTGGTGACCTGAATCGTCGTCGTGGCATGATCAAGTCTCAAGAAGCTGGTGTTACTGGTGTTCGCATTAAAGCTGATGTGCCATTAGCAGAAATGTTCGGTTATATCGGTCACTTACGTACAATGACTTCAGGTCGTGGTCAATTCTCAATGGAATTCTCTCACTACTTGCCATGTCCAAACAGCGTTGCTGAAACGGTCATTGAAGAAGTTAAGGCACGTAACGAAAAGAAATAGTTTTCTAAAACGGCTAACTTTTCGAATAACCCCGGTTGTGAAAACATCCGGGGTTATTTTTTAACTTCAAACTCTGAAAAGTCAAACTGATCAATTCTGTTAACCTTACAAATATTAATGATCGAAGCGAGTACTTTATCAACTTTCGACTCTCTCGAATAAGCCAACCCAATCACTCGGTCAAACTGCATTCCCTTTACTTTCAACAGAGGAAGTTGCTGAGTATTATAAAAACTGGGGTGATCAGGAACAATCGCGGCGCCAACTCCGGCTGCAACCAGTTCCACCGCATACTCAACAGTGCGGATCCGTGCTCGAATATTCATTTTGATATCATGGGGCTCCAGTGAACGCATTAAGGTTCGCGTGACTAAACTAGGACTCCTCAAGATAAAATTAAGCCCGTCAAGGTCCTCAAATGACAACTCTGATTGATAACTGAGAGAGTGACCCGGTGGTAAAGCCATGAGGAATTCATCTCTCCAAAAAGGCAAAAATAATTCGCCGGGCTTCACCATGTTCGAGGAGATAATTCTTGCTTCGCATGATCGCTTTTCTGCATCAACCAATGTCAGCTCCAGCCCATCAACTGAGTCGATAATTTCTTTGATCAAATGACTCATTCTGGACGCACCAAGCGCAGGTACTACGCCTAAACGAAAAGGCTGAATAGCAGCCTTTTTTTGAAATAGTTGTTTAATCGAGCGTGCCTGGCCGGTCAGCTGTTGCGAAAGCGGGTATAAGCGATGACCTGCATCCGTTGGTGTGACACCGCGGGTATGACGCACGAACAGAGCTTCACCAAGGTAATGTTCCAAGTTCTGAATAGCGGCTGAAATTGACGGTTGAGACACAAAACAGTGCTTGGCGGCAGCACTGATACTCTCTAATTCGTAGGTTGACTCGAAATAGCGTAACTCACGCAAATCCATAAGGTTTTCCTATATCAAATATACGGAAACAATATTATTCCTTTAGCAAAAAAATAGCTATAGTGGCGGCCAATTTCTAGTACTTGTTTTTTTAATGGACACATTGATGAATACGCCCACTCAATCAATCGAGCAAATCTTCGAAAATATGTGGAATGACTATCTGGCTTTAAACCCTGATGCATTGAAGATTTTCAACCTGTTTAATCAAAAAGATACCGTGGTAAATGACCATGTTGCCTTCAGAACCTTTGGGTTGCCTGGTTTACGCGTTGAAGATATTGCTTCACCTCTGATCGAAGCCGGCTATAAAGAAGTAGAATCTTACAACTTCGAAAAGAAAAAGTTACGAGCCAAACATTACGCTCATCCTTCTATGCCGCTTGTTTTCATCAGCGAACTGAAAATAGAAGAATTCTCCGATGAAGCGCAAACCTTGATCAAACAGTTAGCTTCTCAAGTTGACTTAAACAGCGTAAAGGCTCAAAGCTTCCTTTATTCGGGCCGTCCATGGTCAGTATCTTCAGAGGTTTATGAGCGCTTGCTGGAAGAAAGTGAATACGCAGCCTGGGTCGCGGCCTTTGGCTATCGTCCGAATCACTTTACAGTTTCGATTAACGACCTAACTCAATTTCAATCAATTCAACAAGTTAATCAGTTTGTGAAAGATAATGGGTTCGCTTTGAATGTTTCGGGTGGAGAAGTTAAGGGAACACCAGAATCGTTTCTTGAGCAGTCTTCCACCATGGCTAACTCTGTTGAAGTGAAGTTTAGCGATATTAGCAAAACAATCCCGAGTTGTTTTTACGAGTTCGCATTGCGCCACCCAATGGCAAATGGTGAACTCTTCAAGGGTTTCATTGCTTCTTCAGCTGACAAAATTTTCGAGAGCACCAATAGCAAAGCCGCTTAGATTTATACTTTGTTGGATGCTTTTATGGGCGCTGCCTGCGCCCTCTTTTAGATTTTAGCCTTTGTTTGCCGACTATTATCTCATTTTTCATTACTCTTTTTGGCGACAGCGCCCGGCACGGGTATAATTACTCCTATTCTCTTTATATTCGCTTTTTAAAATGTCAGACAAAATCCACCGTTTTATTTTTGATACTCATGGGATCCGTGGCGAACTGGTAAAACTTAATGATTCGTGCGAGCGAATGTTAAAGGATCACCCCTATCCAACGATTCTCGCGACGCTGCTACAACAGGCCGCGGCGGTTAATGTTTTATTAGCAACGACACTGAAGTTTGAAGGAAAAATTTCAATCCAGCTGCAGACAAACCGGCAATTGAAAATGTTAGTCGTACAGACGACCCATAAATTAGGATTTCGTGGGCTGGTCCGTTTTGACCAACAAGCAGATTATTCAAACTCAACCTTCGCCGACTTAACTGAAGGCGGGCAGATGACAATCACAATCGAGCCTTTAAAAGGTAAGCGTTACCAGGGAATTGTCCCTTTGAACGGAAAAAACCTGGCAGAATGCGTTGAGAACTATTTTAATCAATCGGAACAATTAGAAACTCGAATTTGGTTGTTCAATGATGAAGAGCAAGTATTTGGGCTAATGCTACAGGCTCTGCCTGATATGTTAAGTCAAGATTCCTTTGAGCATCTTGTTTATCTGGCATCTACACTGACAAAAGAAGAGTGCCTGTCGGTAGATAGCGATATTTTATTACATCGCCTATTTCATCAGGAAAGTGTGCGCGGCCTTACCGTCGATCCGGTGAAATTTACTTGTGGTTGCAGTCAACAGAAAATGCTCAACTCTCTCAGCTTACTCCCTGAAGAAGAAATTAATGAAATATTGGAAACAAAAGGACAAATTTCAGTTAAATGTGAATTTTGTTTAAATCAGTTCCGCTTTTCTGAGCTCGATCTAAAATCACATAAAAGTTTGCAAGGAAATGCGACTAAACACTAGTCGTATTTCCACCTGCTACGTCACCCCGCTTATTCAGAGTTCCTAAAGCGTATTAGAAAATAAAGAAAAAACTCTGCTATTCTTAAATTATCTACCGTTCTTAATCCAAGGCAGGATAGCAGAATGTCGACTTCTGACGAGATTAAAAGTACAGATTTTTCAGATGATAAAATTTGGCAAAATCCGGCCAGAGAACCAATAAGTAGTATAAAAGCTCAATTAGAAACCAGGGCTAACACCAGAATTCCGATGGATGGTTTTTCTTTAGCTAGAGAAAATCTGTCTGAAATTAACCTGGTCAACAGAACCTCCAAAAATGGTTTTCAGTTGATTAACTCGGATCTCTACCGCGCCAACCTGGAAAACGCACACTTGTTCATGCTCGATCTTTCTGGCAGCTCGCTAATGAAAGCTAACCTTGCCAACGCAAATTTGCATTACGCAAATCTCGAAGGATGCAACCTGTTAGGCGTGAATCTAAAAGGTGCCAGAATAGAGCACGTGAACTGGGGTAAGCAAATACCTCAAGAAACCCAGGCAAAAAGGGCAAAAAGCCGCGACAACCAAATCGATCTTTATCAGCAAGCAGAAGAGATATATCGCAATCTCAGGCAAACCGCCGAGCATCAGGGACTATTTGAATTTGCCGGGCACTTTTTCCAGAAAGAAATGGTTATGCGACGTAGGCAACTCCCCAAGTATTCATTTAAAAGAATCATTTCTAGATTGGTCGATATCTTCTGTGGTTATGGTGAACGTCCACTAAAAGTTATCGCTTTCTCGCTGATTGTTATCGTACTCTTCGCGACTTTGTATTTTTTCTCAGGTCTTTCATTTAGTGGTGAATCATTGGCATTTGATCCGAGTATGAGTTTTTGGGAGAACATTAAAATATACTTTACTGCACTTTACTTTAGCGTTGTGACCTTTACGACACTTGGCTACGGCGATCTTGCGCCAATCGGCGTTGCCCGAGCGCTTGCAGCACTTGAGGCATTTTTGGGTAGTTTTACACTGGCACTATTTGTCGTAGTTTTTGTGAAGAAAATGACTCGATAATCAATATTATTTTAAAGCAATAGAAAAATATCGCATGCACAAAAAAGGCGCCCTAAAGCGCCTTTTTCGGACAAGATTTTGCTTAATTAAGCAATGATCTTAGCAACCACACCGGCACCAACAGTTCGGCCACCTTCACGGATAGCAAAACGTAAACCGTCGTCCATCGCAATCGGTGCAATCAACTCGATGACCATCTTGATGTTGTCACCTGGCATGACCATTTCAACACCTTCCGGTAACTCACAAGCACCTGTCACATCCGTAGTACGGAAGTAGAACTGTGGACGGTAGCCTTTGAAGAATGGCGTATGACGACCACCTTCATCTTTGCTTAAGATATAAACTTCTGCTTCGAACTTAGTGTGCGGCGTAATTGAACCTGGCTTCGCTAATACCTGACCACGCTCTACTTCATCACGCTTCGTTCCACGTAACAGAATTCCTACATTGTCGCCCGCTCGACCTTCGTCAAGTAGCTTACGGAACATTTCAACGCCTGTTACAGTTGTTTTGGTAGTCTCTTTGATACCAACAATTTCAATTTCTTCACCAACTGTCACAATTCCACGCTCGATACGACCGGTTACTACCGTTCCACGACCTGAGATTGAGAAAACATCTTCAATCGGCATGATGAAATCTTTATCGATGTCACGCTCTGGCTCTGGAATGTATGAATCTAGTGCTGCAGCTAACTCAAGGATAGCACCTTTACCTAAATCACCTTCATCGCCTTCCAACGCTTTCAACGCTGAACCTTTGATGATTGGCGTGTCGTCACCTGGGAATTCGTAAGCGTCTAACAACTCACGCACTTCCATTTCAACTAGCTCTAACAACTCTTCGTCATCAACCATGTCGCATTTGTTTAAGAAAACAACAATCTTTGGTACACCAACCTGACGAGAAAGAAGGATATGCTCACGCGTTTGTGGCATCGGGCCATCTGCTGCTGAACAAACCAGAATCGCACCGTCCATTTGAGCTGCACCGGTAATCATGTTTTTAACATAGTCAGCATGGCCTGGGCAGTCTACGTGTGCGTAGTGACGACCTTCTGTTTCATACTCTACGTGTGAGGTCGCTATCGTGATACCACGCTCTTTCTCTTCTGGTGCATTATCGATTTCGTCGAATGCTTTTTGCTCTCCACCGAATGCCGCTGACAACACCGTACACATCGCCGCTGTCAATGTTGTTTTTCCATGGTCAACGTGGCCAATTGTTCCTACGTTCACATGGGGTTTGGTTCGTTCAAATTTTTCTTTTGACATTACCTTTTCCTCGTTGAATTAATGTTAATACTAAAATGATAAAATAAAACAAATATTAATAATTAAAATCGCATCGCTTCTGAAACGCTCGCAGGCGCTTCTGCATACTTTGCAAATTCCATTGAATAACTAGCACGGCCCTGAGTTGCGCTACGCAAATCGGTGGCATAGCCAAACATTTCTCCAAGTGGTACTTCTGCTCGAATTACTTTTCCTGATGGATTGTCATCCATTCCCTGTACCAAGCCACGGCGACGATTAAGGTCTCCCATGACATCACCCATATAATCTTCCGGGGTCACTACTTCTACAGCCATAATTGGCTCAAGTAGAATAGGATCTGCTTCCAGCGCACCTTGTCTGAACCCCATCGAGCCAGCAATTTTGAATGCCATTTCGTTGGAGTCTACGTCGTGAAACGAACCGTCGAACAAAGTGACTTTAACGTCAACCATTGGATAACCGGAAAAAACTCCTTGTTGCATCTGCTCTTGCGCACCTTTGTCAACGGCTGGAATGTATTCTCTAGGAACAACCCCCCCAACGATCTCATTAACAAATTCATATCCTTCGCCCGATGCTTTAGGCTCAATTTTTAGCCAAACATGTCCATATTGTCCACGCCCGCCGGATTGTCGAACAAACTTACCTTCAGCCTCAACAGATTTTCGGATAGTCTCACGATAGGCGACCTGAGGCTTACCGATGTTTGCATCGACTTTAAACTCACGCTTCATACGGTCAACAATTATGTCGAGATGAAGTTCACCCATACCAGAAATAATGGTTTGTCCTGACTCTTCATCAGTTTCCACACGAAAAGACGGGTCTTCTTGCGCTAACTTACCGAGCGCAATCCCCATTTTTTCCTGGTCTGGTTTTGTTCTTGGCTCAACAGCAACCGAAATAACCGGCTCGGGAAATTCCATCCGCTCAAGCACAATCTTTTTGTTTGGGTCACAAAAGGTATCACCAGTTGTAACTTCTTTAACACCGATTGCGGCAGCAATATCACCAGCATAGACTTCTTTAACTTCTTCTCGAGAATTGGAGTGCATTTGCACAATTCTACCAACTCGTTCTTTCTTACCTTTAACGGAGTTGTATATCTGATCGCCTGTTCTTAAAACGCCAGAATACACGCGGAAGAATGTTAGAGTGCCAACAAAGGGATCAGTCGCAATTTTGAACGCTAATGCGGCAAAGGGACCATCATCCTCAGGTGGGCGAGAAGCTTCAGTTTCACCATCCTCCAATACACCGGTAATAGGTGGAATATCAATTGGTGCCGGCATGAAATCAATTACCGCGTCCAATACCGCCTGCACGCCCTTATTTTTAAAAGCACTTCCGCAGGTAGCAACGACGATCTCATTAGATAAAGTTCGTAAACGCAGTCCGGCTTTAATTTCTTGCTCGGATAAATCTCCTTCTTCGAGGTATTTATCCATCAATTCGTCATTGGCTTCAGCTGCTGCTTCAACCAACTTTTCCCGCCACTCTTCACAGTCGGAAAGCATATTTGCTGGAATTTCAGCATATTCAAAGGTCATGCCTCTATCTGCTTCATTCCAATAAATCGCTTTCATTTTAATCAGGTCGACAACGCCGGTGAATTCTTCTTCAGAACCAATAGGTAATTGAATAGGAACCGGGGTCGAACCAAGGCGATTTTCAATTTGCTCAACAACCCTTAAAAAATCGGCGCCTGCTCGGTCCATTTTGTTAACAAACACCATGCGTGGAACTTGGTATTTGTTAGCCTGGCGCCAAACAGTTTCTGACTGTGGCTCAACACCGGAAGAAGCACAGAAAACAACTACCGCACCATCTAGTACACGCAGGGAACGCTCTACTTCAATCGTGAAGTCAACGTGTCCAGGCGTATCAATTATGTTGATGCGGTGATTTTCATATTGACGTTGCATTCCACGCCAAAAGGTTGTGGTTGCCGCTGAAGTGATGGTAATGCCACGCTCTTGTTCTTGCTCCATCCAGTCCATAGTGGCTGCGCCATCATGAACCTCACCAATCTTATGCGACAAACCAGTATAGAATAATACGCGCTCAGTGGTTGTGGTTTTACCAGCATCCACATGCGCGACTATACCGATGTTGCGATAGAGATTAATAGGAGTAGTTCGTGCCATTAATATTCCCTCGGGAGACTCTTATTTCTTCTAATCAAATAGTTAAGTCGAATATGAGACAATCTTACCAACGGTAGTGAGCAAATGCTTTATTTGCTTCAGCCATACGGTGAACGTCTTCACGTTTCTTAACACAAGAACCGCGGTTCTCAATTGCATCTAGTAATTCACCAGCAAGGCGAGCGTCCATAGACTTTTCACCACGCTTACGTGAACCTTCAACCAACCAACGCATTGCAAGCGCGGTTTGGCGAGAAGGACGAACTTCGACAGGAACCTGATAAGTAGAACCACCCACTCGGCGTGATTTAACTTCTACCAAAGGCTTAATCTTGTCCAAACCTTCCTCAAAAACTGGTAACGCATCTTCAATGTTTTTCTTTTCTTTGATGATATCTAATGCACTGTAAACAATTTTTTCTGCTACAGATTTCTTACCATCAACCATTAATACGTTAATGAATTTAGCTAATAGCTCACTTCCAAACTTAGGATCTGGCAAGATCTCACGTTTGGCGACTACGCGTCTTCTAGGCATAATATATTTTCCTATGTGTTTCTTCAGGTTTATCCAGAACTGTGCCCGGACCTTACTCACATCACTAAAGGGATGTCTGTTAACACTCAACCCAGTTATTAACCCAAACCCGTTGCAAGTTTGGGAGAACACTGTGAACTAGCTGAATGTCAGTATTTTTGAATCGAACAACTTATTGAATAAATTATCGATTCCGATTAATAAGCGATAAACGCTTACTTTGGTCGCTTAGCACCGTACTTGGAGCGGCCTTGTTTACGATCTTTCACACCTGCCAAGTCAAGATTTCCACGAACACAGTGATAACGAACACCAGGTAAGTCTTTAACACGACCACCACGGATCATAACAACGCTATGCTCTTGAAGATTGTGACCTTCACCACCGATGTATGAAGTCACTTCGTAGCCGTTTGTTAAACGAACACGAGCAACTTTACGTAGTGCTGAATTTGGCTTTTTAGGGGTGGTAGTGTAAACACGAGTACAAACACCACGCTTTTGAGGATTAGCTTCAAGCGCAGGTACGTTACTCTTTTGAACCACTTTTTTACGCGGCTTGCGAACCAACTGATTAATAGTTGACATTGTTTACAATAACTCCAGCTTTTACATTAAACTTTTACGTTAATTATTACACCCTAGTTTACGGGCAAAATGCTCAACCCGTATTTCAGGGAGCGGCATTGTAATTGCCAGTATCTAAGATGTCAAGATGACCACCAATCCTTTTGCATAAAAAATGATCAGTGGTCACTACTTATTTACGCTTCTTCTCCACCTAAATCGGTTGAGCTTAAAGCATCACTTAACGCCTTTTCTGCTTCTTCAGCAGATACCGACTCATCGACTTCAAAGTCAAACTCACCGGCCAATCGCT
Organism: Aliikangiella coralliicola; assembly: GCF_007004725.1. GTDB lineage: Bacteria > Pseudomonadota > Gammaproteobacteria > Enterobacterales > Kangiellaceae > Aliikangiella > Aliikangiella coralliicola. Next base: position 304,836 of record NZ_ML660168.1, read on the forward strand.
TGCGACGCTCTTCGTGGTAACTCAAGCCGGTACCGGCAGGAATCAAGCGACCGACAATCACGTTCTCTTTAAGGCCGGATAATCGATCTTTCTTACCACTTACAGCAGCTTCAGTCAGTACTCGAGTAGTCTCCTGGAACGATGCGGCAGAAACAAACGATTCTGTTGCAAGAGATGCTTTGGTGATACCCATCAGCACTCGCTCAAATTGAACTAACTCTTTACCTTCTGATTCCAGCTTATCATTCACCTCAAGTACGCGCACATATTCCATCTGCTCGCCTTTGAGTAATAAACTGTCGCCTGGATTCGTAATAATGACTTTGCGCAACATTTGACGAACAATACTCTCAATGTGCTTGTCATTAATTTTTACACCCTGCAAACGGTATACATCTTGTACTTCGTTTGCGATGTAGTTTGCTAATGGGCTAACCCCTTTAAGACGTAAAATATCATGTGGGTTATCTGCGCCGTCAGACACAACCTCACCCTTTTCTACTTTTTCACCTTCAAACACGTTGAAGTGACGCCATTTGTGGATTAACTCTTCGTATGCATCGCCTTCAGGTGGTGTAATCACCAGACGTCGCTTACCTTTGGTTTCTTTACCAAAGCTAACTGTTCCAGATATTTCTGCCAGTATTGCAGGCTCTTTCGGTTTACGCGCTTCGAACAAGTCTGCCACTCGTGGAAGACCACCGGTAATATCTCCAGTTTTCGAACCTTCTTGAGGAATACGAGCAATCGCCGTACCTACACCAACTTGCGAACCATCTTCAATATTAACAATCGCATTTACTGGTAGGATATACTGCGCAGGCATTGTTGTACCTGGGATCAGCAGCTCTTTACCTTTACTATCATAAAGCTTAATCATCGGGCGTAAGTCGTTAGACTTAGTACCTGTACGCTTTGATTCAGTAATAACCAAAGAACTCAACCCTGTTAACTCGTCCGTTTGGCGAGTCATGTTAACACCTTCAATCAAGTCAACCATTTTGATTGTACCGGCAATCTCGGTAATGATTGGATGCGTATGAGGGTCCCAGTTGGCAACAATATCGCCACCATTAACTTTGTCACCATCATTGAGTTCTAGTACAGAACCATATGGCACTTTATATCTTTCACGCTCTCGACCAAACTCATCTAAAAGCGTTAACTCGGTTGAACGCGAAACAATAACCAATTTACTGTCGTCTCTGGTTACATATTTCGCATTGTGTAGCTTCAAAGTACCGTCGTTCTTGATCTGAACATTATTTTCCGCACTCGCACGAGATGCAGCACCACCGATATGGAAAGTACGCATAGTCAGCTGGGTACCTGGCTCACCAATCGATTGGGCAGCGATAACACCAACAGACTCACCGATGTTAACACGATGTCCACGGGCCAAATCACGACCGTAACACTGAGCACAAACACCATGGCGAGTTTCACAGGTAATTACAGAGCGAACTACAACTTGGTCAACACTATTTTGTTCAAGGATTTCAACCCAACCTTCGTCTAATAAAGTTCCTGCTTCACAAAGAACATCGTCAGTACCAGGCTTATATATATGATCAGCATTTACACGACCAAGTACTCGTTCGCGCAATGGCTCAACAACATCACCACCTTCAATCAATGGTGTCATGGTTAATCCTTTTTCAGTTCCACAATCTAGTTCAGTGATAACCAAATCTTGTGCAACATCAACCAATCGACGTGTCAGGTAACCTGAGTTTGCTGTTTTAAGTGCGGTATCAGCCAAACCTTTACGAGCACCGTGAGTAGAAATAAAGTATTCAAGTACTGTTAGACCTTCACGGAAGTTCGCTTTAATCGGACTCTCAATAATTGAGCCATCCGGCTTTGCCATCAAACCACGCATACCAGCAAGCTGTCTAATCTGAGCCGCGCTACCACGAGCACCAGAGTCGGCCATCATATAAATTGAGTTGAACGACTCTTGTTGAACAGTTTCGCCTTCAGCGTTAACAACATCCTCAAAGCTGAGGTTGTCCATCATTGCCTTGGCAACTTGTTCATTGGTGTGAGACCAGATATCAACAACTTTGTTGTATCTTTCGCCCTGGGTTACCAGACCTGAAGCAAACTGAGCTTCAATTTCCCGAACTTCTTGTTCAGAGCTATCAATAATCGTTTTCTTTTGCTCTGGGATGACCATGTCATCAATTCCAACGGACGCACCGGAAAGTGTTGCATAGTTAAATCCGGTATACATCAAGTGGTCAGCAAAGATAACTGTTTCTTTAAGACCTAGACGACGATATGCCTGGTTAACCAAGTTAGAAATCGCTTTCTTCGTCATCTTTTGATTAACTAACTTAAACGGTAGACCTTTCGGAACAATCTCTGAAAGTAGGGCACGACCAACCGTGGTTTCTACTAAAGAAGTGGTTTCTTTTCTTTCACCATTTTCATCAACAGTCGTCTCTGACAGTCGAACTTTCACTTTAGCATGTAACGCAGTCTCGCCGTTTCGATAAGCACGCAATGCTTCGGCTGTATCAGCAAACACCATACCTTCGCCTCGATCATTTATTTTTTCGCGAGTAAGGTAGTAAAGCCCGAGTACAACGTCTTGAGTTGGAACAATAATCGGCTCACCGTTTGCAGGTGACAATACATTGTTAGTCGCCATCATTAACGAGCGAGACTCTAACTGAGCTTCAATCGTTAGTGGGACGTGGACCGCCATTTGGTCACCATCGAAGTCAGCGTTATAAGCAACACACACTAATGGGTGTAACTGAATCGCTTTACCTTCGATTAATACAGGTTCAAACGCTTGAATACCAAGTCTGTGAAGTGTTGGCGCTCGGTTTAGAAGCACAGGGTGTTCACGAATGACTTCTTCCAGGATATCCCAAACGACAGGTTCTTCTCTTTCAACCATTTTCTTGGCTGCTTTAATTGTCGTTGCGAGACCTCTTAATTCGAGCTTTCCAAAAATAAATGGCTTAAATAGTTCCAATGCCATTTTTTTCGGCAAACCGCATTGGTGTAGTCGTAAAGTAGGGCCAACAACAATAACCGAACGGCCAGAATAATCAACACGCTTTCCTAACAGGTTTTGACGGAAACGTCCTTGCTTACCTTTAATCATATCTGCTAATGATTTCAAAGGACGTTTGTTAGAACCAGTGATTGCTCGACCGCGGCGACCATTATCTAACAATGCATCAACCGCTTCTTGTAACATTCTTTTTTCGTTACGCACGATGATATCAGGTGCATTAAGATCCAATAAACGCTTAAGTCGATTATTACGGTTGATAACACGTCGGTACAAGTCATTCAAATCAGATGTTGCAAAACGGCCACCATCCAATGGAACTAATGGACGTAAATCAGGTGGAAGAACAGGCAATACTGTCATAATCATCCACTCTGGCTTATTGCCGGACTCAATGAAAGCTTCCAGTAATTTCAGGCGCTTGGTGAATTTTTTCAGCTTGGTTTCTGAATTGGTATTCGGAATTTCATCACGAATAGCTCTTGCTTCCTCTTCAGTATCAAGCTCAATTAGCAACGTCATGACCGCTTCTGCGCCCATTTTTGCTTCAAACTCATCGCCAAACTCTTCTAGCGCGTCGAGATAAGATTCTTCACTCAGCAACTGACCACGCTCAAGTGTTGTCATTCCAGGCTCTGTAACAACAAATGCTTCAAAATAAAGCACTCGCTCGATGTCTCTAAGCGTCATATCCAGCATTAAACCGATACGAGACGGTAATGATTTCAAGAACCAGATATGAGCAACCGGACACGCTAAGTCAATGTGACCCATTCTTTCTCGACGAACTTTCGCCAGCGCGACTTCTACACCACACTTTTCACAAATAACACCACGATGCTTAAGTCTTTTATATTTACCACAAAGACATTCGTAGTCTTTGACTGGTCCAAAAATCTTGGCACAGAATAAACCGTCTCTTTCCGGTTTAAACGTACGATAGTTAATGGTTTCCGGCTTCTTAACTTCACCAAACGACCATGAGCGGATCATTTCTGGTGAAGCTAAACCAATGCGAATCGCATCGAATTCTTCAGTTTGATTCTGCTGTTTTATAAAGTTTAATAAATCTTTCAACTTATTCTCCTCCCGGAGTGGTAAAAAACTGATGGTTAATCGCTTGCGTTTCTCTCACCAATAGAGAACGCAAGCAGTTTCGCATTTGTATTTAGCCTTCTTGTTCCAACTCGATATTAATACCAAGAGAACGAATTTCTTTAACTAATACATTGAAAGATTCAGGCATCCCTGGATCCATACGATGATCACCATCAACAATATTTTTGTACATCCGCGTACGACCATTAACATCGTCCGACTTAACAGTAAGCATCTCTTGAAGTGTGTATGTAGCACCATATGCTTCGAGTGCCCATACTTCCATCTCTCCGAAACGCTGTCCACCAAATTGCGCTTTACCACCTAGCGGCTGTTGAGTAACCAAGCTGTAAGAGCCGGTAGAACGAGCATGCATTTTGTCATCAACCAAGTGGTTCAGTTTCAGCATATACATGTAACCAACGGTTACCGGACGCTCAAATCTTTCACCAGTACGGCCATCAAACAACCAGGATTGTCCTGATCGGTTTTGATCTGCTACTTCTAATAAATGCTTGATTTCAGACTCTTTTGCACCATCAAATACCGGTGTCCCCATTGGAACTCCGCCTTTAAGATTGTTAGCCATATTCATGACTTCTTGATCGCTGAGCGAATCAAGATCAACCGTCGGCTCATCGCGGTGGTTATAAATTTTGTCAAGAAGTTCACGCATCCTGACGACGTCCTGATGCTCTTCAAGCATGTCGTTAATTTTTCTTCCTAGTCCTTTAGCAGCCCAACCAAGGTGAGTCTCAAGAATCTGCCCGATGTTCATTCGAGACGGAACCCCAAGTGGGTTAAGAACAATATCCACAGGCTCACCATTTTCTAGATAAGGCATATCTTCAACCGGAACTATATTAGAGATAACCCCTTTGTTTCCGTGACGTCCCGCCATTTTATCGCCTGGTTGAATACGACGTTTAACTGCCATGTAAACTTTTACAACTTTCAATACGCCAGGCGCTAAATCATCACCTTGAGTAATCTTAACGCGCTTGATTTCTAACTTCTTATCGTACTCTTTCTTTTGCTCTTCTAAGTTTGCAGCCAGAGCTTCTATTTGAGTCTGTAGTTTTTCATCACGAAGCTGAATATCTAACCATTGATTTGCACCAATTTCTTCTAGATATTCTTCAGTGATAGTAGTTCCCTTCTTTAATCTCTCAGGACCTTTTTCAGCTACCGCACCGTTTAAGATCTTAAATGCTCGACCTTGAATGTTACCTTTCAAAATAGCAAGTTCGTCATTTAAGTCTTTTCTTACTCGAGCAATTTCACTTGCTTCGATATCAAGTGCACGGGCATCTTTATCAACACCATCGCGAGTGAAAACTTGAACATCAATAACTGTACCAACTGTTCCTGAAGATACGCGCAATGAAGTATCTTTAACATCGCTAGCTTTTTCACCAAAAATAGCACGCAGAAGTTTTTCTTCCGGCGTTAATTGCGTCTCCCCTTTTGGTGTTACTTTACCGACAAGTATATCGCCCGCTTTAACTTCAGCACCGACATAAACAATACCGGACTCATCAAGTTTAGCTAGTGCACTCTCACCTACATTTGGAATATCCGCAGTAATTTCTTCCGCTCCAAGTTTAGTGTCTCGAGCGATACAAGTAAGCTCTTGAATATGAATACTAGTAAATCGGTCTTCTTTTACAACATTCTCAGAAATCAGAATTGAATCCTCGAAGTTATAGCCATTCCAAGGCATAAATGCGATTTTCATATTCTGACCCAATGCCAGCTCACCTAAATCAGTAGATGGACCGTCAGCGAGAACATCACCACGGCCAATTTTATCGCCGACATTGACGATTGGTCGCTGGTTAATACAAGTGTTTTGGTTTGAACGGGTATATTTCGTCAGGTTGTAAATATCAACCCCGGCTTCACCACCAATTGTTTCGTCATCGTTGACTCTAACAACAATACGGCTGGCATCAACAAACTCGATAACACCACCACGGCTGGCAGCAACTGTTACCCCTGAATCGACCGCAACAGTTCTCTCCATACCTGTTCCAACTAATGGCTTGTCAGCACGTAAAGTTGGGACGGCTTGTCGTTGCATGTTCGAGCCCATCAATGCACGGTTAGCATCATCATGCTCCAAGAATGGAATCATTGAAGCCGCAACAGATACAATTTGCTGTGGAGAAACGTCCATATATTGCACGTTATCAGATGTTGTCAGTGTAAACTCGCCCTTAAAACGACAAGAAATCAGGTCATCAGTCATTTTGCCTGACGAATCTAAAGTCACATTAGCCTGTGCAATGTAGAAATTTCCTTCATCAATAGCTGAAAGATAATCAATTTGATCGGTCGCCTGGCCATTTTCTACGCGACGATATGGAGTTTCTAAAAATCCGTAATCATTGGTACGAGCATAACAAGCCAGCGAGTTGATCAATCCGATGTTTGGCCCCTCCGGCGTTTCAATCGGGCAAACACGACCATAGTGGGTTGGATGTACGTCACGAACCTCAAATCCAGCTCGTTCACGAGTTAACCCGCCAGGTCCTAATGCAGAAACACGACGCTTATGGGTAATTTCTGATAATGGGTTATTCTGATCCATAAACTGTGACAGCTGGCTTGAGCCAAAGAATTCTTTAATAGCAGCAGATACAGGTTTTGCATTGATCAAATCTTGAGGCATTAAGTTATCCGCTTCAGCCATGCTTAATCGCTCTTTAACAGCACGCTCTACACGAACTAAGCCAACACGGAATTGGTTTTCTGCCATTTCGCCAACACTTCTGATTCGACGATTACCCAAATGGTCAATATCGTCAACGTCGCCTTTACCATTTCGAATATCTAATAAGGTATTAACGACATCGATAACATCTTGCTTAGAAAGCGTTCCTTCACCTTCATCATCACCTCTTCCAACACGTCGGTTAAACTTCATACGTCCGACTCTTGAAAGGTCATAGCGATCATCAGTAAAGAAAAGATTTTCAAATAACGCTTCGGCTGATTCCTTCGTTGGTGGCTCGCCCGGTCGCATCATTCGATAGATTTCAATTAAAGCCTCTAAAGCGCTGTTAGTTGGATCGACCCGCAAAGTGTCAGATATATAAGGACCACAATCTAGATCATTGGTGTAAAGCGTTTCAAATTGCTTAACACCGGCTTCCGTTAGCTTGGTGATCAATTCTTCTGTAATTTCAGCATTAGCTTCGACAAATACTTCGCCTGTTTCTTCATCGATGATTTCTTTGGCCATAGCCTTGCCAATAAGAAAATCGGCAGGAATTTCTATTTGAGAAATGCCGGCTTTATCAAGCTCTTTAATATGTCGAACAGTAACACGGCGTCCTGCTTCAACAATAACTTTGCCACGCTTACCTTTAATATCGAAGTTTGCTGTTTCACCTCGCAGACGCTCAGGAATAAGGTCGAGCGTAAAAATTCCTTCTGCATCAATTTCAATACTATCTGTGTCGTAAAACATGTCGATCATTTCTGGCGTAGTGTAACCCAATGCTCTTAGCAAAATGGTTGCAGGCAGTTTACGACGTCGGTCTATTCGGACAAACAAACAGTCTTTTGGGTCAAACTCAAAATCTAACCAAGAACCTCGGTATGGAATAACGCGCGCGTTATATAACAATTTGCCAGATGAATGAGTTTTACCTTTATCTGAGTCAAAGAAAACACCAGGACTTCTATGTAGCTGAGAAACAATGACACGCTCAGTTCCATTAATAACAAAAGTTCCGTTCTCAGTCATCAATGGCATTTCGCCCATATATACTTCTTGTTCACGGACTTCTTTGATATTTTTATTTTTACTTTCTTTGTCGTAGATTACTAAGCGAATTTTTACTTTCAGCGAAGCTGAATAAGTAACGCTGCGAATTTGACATTCTTTTACGTCAAAAACCGGCTCACCCAATGAATAGCTAATATACTCCAGCGCAGCGGAGCCAGAGTAACTGGTAATCGGGAATACAGATTTAAATGCCTTCTCTAAGCCAGAGTCGACAATATCATCTTTGTTCAAAAAAGAGCGATAAGAATCTAGCTGTATTGCAAGCAGATAAGGTACATCTAAAACTCTTTTATTAAGACCAAAATCCTTACGGATTCGTTTTTTCTCAGTATATGAATATGCCATCTGGGCTCCTCAGTTAGCTTTCATTCATGCGTTATAATCAATTCTTGATACGGCGGAACTGACTATTGATGCTTGTATAAACTCACTACGACTAATCTTTTCTTTAACACTTACCACAAACCTGATTTCATTCTCAAAATATGGATAATTTTGTTCCAGGCCCGTATCAAAAAGTGTTTAAAACATCGCTTTTAAAAACGGCAAAACGGCCGGAGACATAATTGCCTCCAGCCGGATTAATTAAGCTTGCGTTAAAGCAGAAATCAATTACTTGATTTCTACTGTAGCACCGGCTTCTTCAAGCTGCTTCTTAACGTCTTCAGCTTCGTCTTTAGAAACTGCTTCTTTAACAGGTGTTGGAGCACCTTCAACAGCAGCTTTTGCTTCTTTAAGGCCTAGACCTGTAATTCCACGAACCGCTTTGATAACAGCAACTTTGTTGTCACCGAAGCTAGTCATAACTACGTCAAACTCTGTTTGCTCTGCAGCAGCAGGTGCATCAGCAGCTGGACCAGCAACAACAGCTGCAGCAGCCGCTGCAGTTACGCCGAACTTTTCTTCCATTGCTTCAACAAGTTCAACAACTTCCATTACTGACATTTCAGCAATTGCATTTAAGATATCGTCTTTAGAAAGAGCCATTACTCATTCTCCTGGATAAAAATATTAAAATTAAAAATATGAATATTTCGCAATAAACGTATTGTCGAAAAATTACGCTGCCTGCTTCTGTTCTTTCACCGCATTGATCACTCGAGTAATTCGCGATGGGAATTCGTTCAATGTACGTGCCAGTTTCGTTACTGGTCCATTCATTACACTCATCAAAGAAGCAATAGCTTCGTCTTTGGTTGGTAGCTTAGCAACAGCTTCAAGTTGTTCAGCACCATGCAAGGTACCGCCAACAGCAATTGCCGTTGTTGCTAGTTTGTCGCAATCTTTCGCAAAATCACGAACAAGTCTAGCCGCTGCGCCTGGTTCTTCGAGCGAAAACGCACAAATAACCTGGCCAACCAAGGCGTCATTCAGGCAAGCGAACTCTGTATTTTCAACAGCGCGTTTGGCCAGAGTGTTTCTAACTACACGTAGGTAGACACCACTCTCACGGGCTTTAACACGTAGCTCAGTCATTTCACCGACTGTCATGCCACGGTACTCAGCAAGTACGGCAGATAAAGCATTCGAAGCAATTTCATTTACTTCTTCAACTATCGCCTTTTTACCTTGAAGTCCAAGTGCCACGTTGTTCACCTCCAAAAGGTCTAACCCTAAGGTCAGAGGATTTACAAAAAAGAGTAAAACAAGTTACTCCAGTGTAAACGGTGAACCGCCCAGAAAACTGAGTCGGGTACCACCGTCTGCGCAGGCTGTTTTTAAGACCATCCTTACAACTACCTCATTAAGGTATACAACAGCAAAGATTTTCACCTACGGTCTATGACGGTATTTGAATTAACTTTGAAACTTAACGAGTTGTACTAACTTGAAAAATTTTTATTAATCCAAATACCCTAGCTCCAAAATAGATTAAGTTAACCTATTTATATGAACTAATCCTTTGTTTCAACAGTTGCAATATCAACTGTTAAGCCAGGCCCCATAGTAGAACTGACTGATAATTTCTTGAAAAAAGTGCCTTTAGCTGATGCAGGCTTGCCTTTTTTAAGTGCAGCGATCAAAGTGCTCAAGTTTTCGGTTAGCGCTTTGTTATCAAAGCTAAGCTTCCCGATATTGGCGTGAACAATCCCACCTTTATCTGTGCGGTATTGAACCTGGCCAGCCTTTGCATTTTTAACGGCTGTAGCAACATCAGGTGTCACAGTACCAACTTTAGGATTCGGCATGAGACCACGCGGTCCTAAAATTTGACCTAATTGGCCAACAACACGCATTGCATCTGGGCTAGCGATAACAACGTCGAAATCCAAGTTGCCTTTCTTAACCTCATCAGCTAAATCGTCCATACCAACGACATCTGCGCCGGCTTCTTTTGCCGCATCAGCATTTGCGCCTTGAGTGAAAACAGCGACTCGAACATCTTTACCAGTTCCATTTGGAAGAACTGTTGCACCACGAACGACTTGGTCAGATTTACGTGGATCGACACCAAGGTTAACTGCAGCATCTAAAGACTCATTGAATTTTACAGATGAAACTTCTTTTAAGATGGAAATTGCTTCATCTAATGTGTAGACCTTAGTTTTATCAACTTTTTCGTTAATAAGCTTTTGACGTTTTGTTAGTTTAGCCATTGATTAACCCTCCACATCCACGCCCATTGAGCGAGCAGTACCAGCCAAAGTTCTGACGGCAGCGTCTAAATCAGCAGCTGTTAAATCAGGCTCTTTTGTGTTCGCAATTTCTTCTAATTGAACACGAGTGATTTTTCCGACTTTTTCAGTGTTTGGACGACCACTTCCTTTTTTAACACCAATAGCTTTCATGATAAGAACAGCCGCTGGTGGAGTTTTTGTCACAAACGTGAAGCTTCGATCACTGTATACTGTAATAACAACAGGGATCGGTAATCCTTTCTCAACTTTATCTGTAGCAGCATTAAATGCTTTACAGAATTCCATAATGTTGACACCATGTTGACCTAAAGCAGGACCAACTGGTGGACTAGGATTTGCCATACCGGCACCGATTTGAAGCTTGATGTAAGCATCAACTTTTTTTGCCATGTTTCACCTCATGTTGGGTTCAAACGCCCGAAAATTACCAATTGGCTATTTTTCAAGCTCCCCTTTCTTTAACGTAAAAAAAACACCCACAGCTAGCTCACTGGCTATGGTTGTTTCACATAATCTGTTTGACTCAATTTTTAATTAGAGTCTTTACCCTTTCTCTACTTGACTAAAATCCAGTTCAACTGGGGTCGAGCGACCAAATATCATTACGGATACGTGTAGTCTGCTCTTTTCGTAATTGACTTGCTCAACAACCGCATTAAAGTCGGCAAATGGCCCATCAATTACTCGAACAGCCTCGCCAGCTTCAAACAGTGTTTTTGGCTTAGGCTTATCTGTAGATTCTTGTAATCTGTTTAAAATTGCATCAGCTTCTTTTTGACTAATAGGCGCAGGGCGATCACTTGTTCCGCCGATAAAGCCTAATACTCTTGGTGTTTCTCTCACCAAATGCCAGCTATCGTCTCCCATCTCCATTTCAACGAGGACATAACCAGGGAAAAATTTTCTTTCGCTTTTTCGCTTTTGACCAGCACGCATTTCGACAACTTCTTCGGTTGGCACCAAAATTTGCCCGAACTTTTCTTCTAGTCCATGCAGTTTGACACGTTCCTCAAGAAGGTTTCGCACTTTGCTCTCATACCCCGAGTATGCTTGTACAACGTACCACTTAAGTGACATTGAATTACCCTCGAACGGTTAAGAAATTTATAAGCTGTACGATGAGTGCGTCGATACCCCAAAGAAGTAATGAAACAATGGTTACAGCTACAATGATAATCAGTGTAGTTTGTACAGTTTCATTGCGTGATGGCCATACAACTTTACGTGCTTCAATTCTAGACTCTTTGGCAAAAGCTAATCCAGTTTTTCCTTTCGTGGTACTGAATCCAATTCCTAAGCCTATCGCAACAAGTGCGATAATAACGCCAACTCGTATGAGAACAGAACCATCAACTAAATAGTGATTAGCATACACAGCGCCAGCAAGGGCAACTACTGCCAGTATCCATTTAATTGCATCGAAAGACGATGTTGGGGCTTGTTCTTGTACAGTCATGAATAATTAACCAAATAGTCTGATTTTAATATATTGTCTTATTGCAGTGGCAGGCCAGGAGGGACTCGAACCCCCAACCTGCGGTTTTGGAGACCGCTGCTCTACCAATTGAGCCACTGGCCTGCAATAAAAGCGATATCAAGTGATATCGCTAAACAACTCTTTGTTACTTAATTAAGCAATGATCTTAGCAACCACACCGGCACCAACAGTTCGGCCACCTTCACGGATAGCAAAACGTAAACCGTCGTCCATCGCAATCGGTGCAATCAACTCGATGACCATCTTGATGTTGTCACCTGGCATGACCATTTCAACACCTTCCGGTAACTCACAAGCACCTGTCACATCCGTAGTACGGAAGTAGAACTGTGGACGGTAGCCTTTGAAGAATGGCGTATGACGACCACCTTCATCTTTGCTTAAGATATAAACTTCTGCTTCGAACTTAGTGTGCGGCGTAATTGAACCTGGCTTCGCTAATACCTGACCACGCTCTACTTCATCACGCTTCGTTCCACGTAACAGAATTCCTACATTGTCGCCCGCTCGACCTTCGTCAAGTAGCTTACGGAACATTTCAACGCCTGTTACAGTTGTTTTGGTAGTCTCTTTGATACCAACAATTTCAATTTCTTCACCAACTGTCACAATTCCACGCTCGATACGACCGGTTACTACCGTTCCACGACCTGAGATTGAGAAAACATCTTCAATCGGCATGATGAAATCTTTATCGATGTCACGCTCTGGCTCTGGAATGTATGAATCTAGTGCTGCAGCTAACTCAAGGATAGCACCTTTACCTAAATCACCTTCATCGCCTTCCAACGCTTTCAACGCTGAACCTTTGATGATTGGCGTGTCGTCACCTGGGAATTCGTAAGCGTCTAACAACTCACGCACTTCCATTTCAACTAGCTCTAACAACTCTTCGTCATCAACCATGTCGCATTTGTTTAAGAAAACAACAATCTTTGGTACACCAACCTGACGAGAAAGAAGGATATGCTCACGCGTTTGTGGCATCGGGCCATCTGCTGCTGAACAAACCAGAATCGCACCGTCCATTTGAGCTGCACCGGTAATCATGTTTTTAACATAGTCAGCATGGCCTGGGCAGTCTACGTGTGCGTAGTGACGACCTTCTGTTTCATACTCTACGTGTGAGGTCGCTATCGTGATACCACGCTCTTTCTCTTCTGGTGCATTATCGATTTCGTCGAATGCTTTTTGCTCTCCACCGAATGCCGCTGACAACACCGTACACATCGCCGCTGTCAATGTTGTTTTTCCATGGTCAACGTGGCCAATTGTTCCTACGTTCACATGGGGTTTGGTTCGTTCAAATTTTTCCTTAGACATAAATGCCTCCAAAAGAGTTTAAGCAAATTACAATTTCAATTCAGCGCAGTCAGGTACAAACGCCTAAACATAGCTAAACCCGGAACAACTTGGAATTGTTCCGGGTTATATAAATGGTGCCGATAACCAGAGTCGAACTGGTGACCTCACCCTTACCAAGGGTGCGCTCTACCAACTGAGCCATATCGGCGGTTTGTTCGAACTGGAGCGGGTAGCGGGAATCGAACCCGCATCATCAGCTTGGAAGGCTGAGGTTCTACCATTGAACCATACCCGCTTTATCTGATTTGTTAATTTACAAACCACAATCTCTTACGACAAACAACAATTAAGTAGCACTTATATATTTGGTGGAGGGGGGTGGATTTGAACCACCGAAGCTTACGCGTCAGATTTACAGTCTGATCCCTTTGACCACTCGGGAACCCCTCCCAAATTGTTACTCGATAGCGAATTAACTTGCTATCTTAAGAGCTGGCGAATTCTGACAAGCCAGGAAATAAATTGCAAGCTATTTCCTACTAAAATTCAAGCTCTTAAACTTCATTGCTGGAAATTCATTAATCAATTAATTGAATTTTCCAGCAAGGTAATAGAATGTTCTAAAGTGACCATACTATTTCAAAATTCTGGTGCCGACTGAGGGACTCGAACTCTCGACCTACTGATTACAAGTCAGTTGCTCTACCATCTGAGCTAAGTCGGCTTTTTCAGACCATTTCGAGCTTCTCAGCTCAAGCAGGGACGCGAATTCTAAATAGTTATTGATAAATGATCAATGGGTTTTTCCAGTTTTTTTCGTTTTTTTTAACAAAATAAGCCAACTAATTGATTTTTAAGATATTCTACCAGTTGAACGGTAACCCTTTACAAACCCTCTCAAGCTTTCTTTACACAGCTTTACAGCAATTTACAAAACTCATTCCCAGTCACTCAGTCATAGCCAAAGCCCGGGCATACACAAAACCTATTTATCATGGATTCCAATTAACGACAGATCAGCTTCAAAGGTTTAAAACGTCAAAAAATCATCAATTCGATTGAATTTTACCAATCGTCTGCAGAATTTCTCTGTTTTCGGTGTTTTTGTCGACTTTTTACCCAACAGAGCTGAGAAGCATTAATTGCGAAATCCACAACTCGGAAACAACGAGGGATTTTATGTCAAAGTTAGCCCAAAAACTCACCCTATTCTTTTTGATCACCCTATTAACAGCATGTGACTCCAGCTCAGATGACAGTTCAACTGACTCAAATGCTTATTTTAAATTTTACAATGCCTCGCCTAATTCTAGCTCCAGCAGAATCTACTTAGACGAAACCAGCTACAGTATCGTCGACTTTTCAAAAGTGTCGGTCACCTATGCGTTAACCTCTGACGACTATGAACTATCAGTCACCAGAGATGATATAGGTGGAGACGAAATTGAAGTAATTCAAGAGACAATCGACTTGCAAAACGAAACTATGTCAGTTTTTATTTTAACTGGAGACATAGATCAACCAGAAATCATTGAATTTAATTATGATACTTCCACTTTAGAAGATTTAGCGCTCGATGACGACGATGAGGGTGACGAACAATTTGAACTCTACATCGGCAATTTCGCCACTAATAGTAGCGGTTATGATGTTTACCTTTCGTTAGCTGATGAAGATTTTTCTCAAGCGCAGTTAGTTGCGACGGTAAATAACCAATCATTTTCAGACAAGATTTTGAAACCTCAGGAAGAATATATTCTCTATTTAACAGAACCAGGATCGAGTGAAGTTATTTTTCAAACGAGCACGATTTACCTTAACTATCTGGAAACTTTTATGTTGGTAATTAGGGATAACTTTGGCCCAAGCAACCTGGCTGTCGACCGCATTACCTCAGGTTCAGTAATATCCAGTTATCTGGACATAGATGCTGAAACAGAAATTCAGTTTTACAACAGCAATCAGGGCATATCTGCAGTCGATATTTACCTGGACAACACCAATTCCGAGCCAATGGTTGAAAATTTAGAATCAGGTCAGTTATCAAATGAGTTACTGATTGATAAAGGCACCTATACCATCAACACAACTATTACAGGCCAGGCGGAAAACTATGTGTTGAGAAACCTCTTACTCAACTTAAATGAAGGCGAAAGCAAAACAGTCGTTCTATATACTGACAGTGACGCTCAAGCTCAAGGCATCGCATTCAGCCAACATACCAGGCCCCTCGCTTATGAAAACTCGCTGACAGTTGTCAATTTGGCCTCAGAGGAAGACACAATTGACATTTATTTTGTAGAGAATGATGAAACAATAAACTCGACCGATAACTACATTAAATCTGTCGATTTTGCAGAACCCAAAAAGCTATCTCTGGTACAACAGGAATATCAAATTTACATTACGACTGAGGATGACAATGGCAGCGAGCGCTTGCTCTATCAATCAGCGCCGATGACTCTAGACGCTAATGAAAACTACATTATTTTTATTGAACCTGACGTCGAAGAATTTAGCGGTTACACTATCAATATTATTAAGGAATAGCAAAAAACTTTATCTGGATTGGGATAAAATTAAGCTATAGGATAACCGTTAAGTTTTTGGTTTTGAATCCAGGTAAAGTCTCAGTAACCCCTCAAATACAATTAACGGGCGAAGCTCAAAACGCCGCTCGTTATTTGCTAGCTTTTGATACCAATGCGCACCACCGCCACCAGCAAAAAACCACCGCTCAATCTGATAATCCTTACTTACCTTATCCATGATATTGCTTAAATATCCACTAACCACTGCATCAATACCTAAACGAACACAATCCCCGGTTGACTGTCCTAAATACTGCTCATCTTCGACGATTTGAGAGTCTGGCCTTACCTTTCCTGTCGATTTTAAACTCTCTAGCATCAAACGCTTTCCCGGAATAATATGGCCGCCGAGGTGTCTCTTGTTACTAACAACATCCAGCGTAATTGCGGAGCCAATGTCAATGACTGCAACCGGATCGGCTATCGCTTCGGCAGCCAGTATCGCCAACCATCGATCAACTCCTAAAAATTCAGGCTTATCATAAGCGCAAGAAACCCCACAGGCTTTGTGGCTAGTTTTCGCGAAAAAAATCTCATCACTAAGTGTCGATAGAAACTGTTTCAGCCGCTCATTATCTTCATCGCTTCGCACAGATGCGACCAAAACTTGCTGAGGCGAGAGGGAAAAGTTCTCTTTGAACTCAGCTAATGAGCCATAAACCCGAGGTTCATTTTCCAGTAACGAATCTCGACAGAACTTTTCCAGACCGGTTGTTTCCAGATCTGTAGTTTCCAAACAGATTGTTTTCAGATTGGTATTTCCCCAATCAATTAAAAGTATCAATGTTTCGCCTCGTTGCGTTTCCTCAAGCTCACTTCACCCGAATGGAATATTTGAATACCATTCTCAGTTTCTAGTCTTAGCGCCCCATTTGATTCAATACCAACTTCTTTACCTTGTACGAGCCCTTTAGGCAAATGAATGGTCACGGCTCTTCGGTACATGGCACTTAACTCGGGCCATGCATCAACGATTTTGGTAAATCCCCCTTGCAAATACTCTCTCAGCGCTTTATCTAATTCGATTAAAATCGATTCTAGAATTTGATTTCTCGATAGCGTATCTGGCACATAGTCTTTCAAATTGACCCAAGGTTGATCAATCGCTTCCCCTTGGTCTAGCTGCATATTCCAATTAATACCAACACCAATGTTAAGAAAACTGTTGTCAGTAGTATCGCCACTTGCTTCAACTAAAATACCTGCTAATTTTTTATCGTCCACTAACAAATCGTTTGGCCATTTTATTTTCACCTGGTTATCAGCGAAACGATTTAGTGTGCGGCAAAGGCTAATTCCCACGGCCAAACTTAGGCCGCCTAATGCACTTAAACCCAATGGCAATTCAACCCCTACAGAGAAATATAAGTTAGCACCAAATGGAGAAATCCAGGGACGGCCTTTTCTGCCACGGCCTGCAGACTGGTGCTCAGCGATACATACTCTGCCAACTCCAGCTAGCTTTTTCCAATCCCTGGCTAAAAAGTCTGCGGTTGAATCAATTGAAGATAAGACTATTACCTTTTTAAACAACACATTATTCTGCTCGATATGAGTTTGCAGGCTAGGCTGGTCAAGCAAATCGAGTCCGCCGGGTATTTGGTATCCTCGACCACGCACCGAGTATATTTCTACCTGCCAGCTCTCTATTTTCTGGATAAGCTTCCAGACAGCTGTTCTGGAAATTTCTAACTCGTTGGCAAGAGATTCTCCGGAATGGAACTTGCCATCGGATAGACGCCTCAACAAAGTCTCAGTTCTCAAAATGGTTCGGTTACTCATAAATAATCTAATTTTTGTATAAACTGAGTTTTGCCTGGTTTTCAACCAATATCGTTGAGTCGACGAAACTATACTTAAATATCATTCAGCTCTCCCTCAACTCTCACTTCTGGCTCTAGCGATACACCGTAAAGCTGGTAGATATCTGCTTGTATTTTCTCTGCCAATTGCCAGAGTTTTGCACCATTACTCTCAGAGTAGTTAACCAATACCAAAGCCTGGGCCGAATGCACTCCGACGTTTCCCTGACGCATCCCCCGATATCCAGCTTTATCGATTAACCAACCAGCAGCTAGCTTGATCCCATTATCAGTCGGGTAAGAAACAACTTTGGGAAATTTTTCTTTGATCTGACTAAATTCGGAGTGAGAAACAACCGGGTTTTTAAAAAAGCTACCGGCATTGGGTATTTGCTCTGGGTCAGGCAATTTAGCTTGTCTTATTTCACAAACCCTGTCTAAGACATTCTGAGGGGACACACCTGATTTGCCGTTAAAAAACTCAGCTAGCGGCTGATAACTTAAATGAAGCTGTGGATGTTTTTGGAGATCAAACTCTACTCGTGTCACCAGGAAACGCCCTTGCCCTGCGCGCTTAAACAAGCTATCACGATAAGCAAACTGACATTCCTCATTGTTTAGCGTTTTCAGTTCACCAGTATCAAGGTCAACATACTCAACTCGATAAATCAGTTGCTTGACTTCAACGCCGTAAGCACCAATATTTTGTACAGGAGAGGCCCCTACAGTACCGGGAATCAACGCCAGGTTTTCTAGTCCAAACCAGCCTTTTTTTGTCATGTTCAGCACAAACTGGTGCCAATTCTCCGAGGCACCGACAGAAACTCGGACACTATCGTTATCTTCCTTAACAATATCTATTCCAAATATCTGGGGAAAAATAATTAATCCGGGATAATCACCAACAAATAGAATATTGCTTCCACCTCCTAATACCAATCTCTGAGAAAACTTTTGAATAACAGGCAGTTGCTCCATCAACTGTGCGACAGAATCAACTTTAATAAAGTGCTCTGCACAAGCCTCAACATTAAAAGTATTGTATTTTTTCAGGGAGGTCTTGCTTTGAATGACCGTGCTGCGGCTGATCTGCGACAAGCTAATTTCTCTCAGACTAGGGTGAATTCAACATTTTACACTGGTGTTCCACTCAAGCCAAACAACTGAAGCGACTAATACGTCCAACCCCAGAGACGGCCTCGCCTTCAGGAAACTCCAATGACACAATTTAAGTTCAATTAATTCGATAACTGAAATCCTTAAATTCGGTAAAACAGACCACAAATACGATAAGTTGCTCTGACAAAAGCCGCTATTTCTAGTAGGCTTGTAACAATTCCCCGTAAAACCCGGTCTTTAAGTAACAAATCGACTGCTAGCGTCAAAAGCCTTTAAGGCTTTAGCGCTCAGATAATGGTCAAAACCAGGTAATCAATAGAATAGGATGGGTGAAATAGTGAAATTATTGAAGCAGTACTTGATAGCGATACTGATGGTGAGCTTAACCAGTTCTGTCGCACTTGCTGAAGACGACGAGCCCGGTGAAGGACAAATTGCTCCAGATTTCACCATTACGCAGATGGACGGAACTCAATTTAAGCTAAGCGACTATCGTGGCAAGCAAGCCGTGTACTTGGTGTTCTGGAATACCTGGTGCACCTACTGCATGAAAAAAATCCCTAAACTCAAAGCCGCGCAAAACGATTTAACCGACGAAATAAAAATCATCTCAGTCAACACTGGGCTAAAAGATTCTGTCGAAAAATCTTTGGTATTTCAAAAAAGATTTGAGATTAACTACCCGCTGGCCTTCGATCACGGTAAAAAAGTGACTGATCTTTACGGTGTTTGGGGCACTCCCACTGAGTTTATTATTGATATTAACGGCATCATTCAACATCGAGACGGTGTACCGGATTTACTTGAGCCCCAGTTAGCACATTGGAACAAATTGATTGGCCCAAATCAAACTGACACAACGCAGGTAGCAACCGGCAACCAAGATTGTAGCGAGGAAGCGAAAACTTGTTAAAATCAGCAACA
This sequence comes from Aliikangiella coralliicola, assembly GCF_007004725.1. GTDB lineage: Bacteria > Pseudomonadota > Gammaproteobacteria > Enterobacterales > Kangiellaceae > Aliikangiella > Aliikangiella coralliicola. Next base: position 324,639 of record NZ_ML660168.1, read on the forward strand.
TCCAGCCGTGACCAAAAACGCGGCTCTGGTAAGCACAATAAACCCGAAGCCCTATCAGAGACACTTTCAAATGGGCTTAATCGACGTGCTTTTTTAAAAACAAGCGCCACAACTTCACTTTTAGCAGCACTAGCAGCCTGTAAGCCCAGTGTACCAACGAGTGATGAAACAGTCCTTTCAGAAAGTAAAAAAGCGGTTGCAAAATCAACCTCAAACAAAACAACTTCTGTTTTTAATGAGCATCAGAAAACAGTGATCGATAGCGTACAAATGCACCTGTTTCCAGAAGATGGAGATGGTCCAAACGCTCGCGATATCAATGCCCTTGCTTATTTGGAATTCGCAATGACCGATAAAAAAAATATCGACGACGGCGATCCAGAATTTCTCGCGAAAGGCGTTGGATGGTTGGAAGATTTGTCAGAGCAAACTCAAGGTGACAGTTTTCTAAAAATTACCACAGCGAAACAAGAACAAATTCTGAAACAAATCGCAGGTTCAGAAGCCGGAGAAAACTGGCTATCTTTATTAGTTTATTATCTCACAGAGGCGCTCTTGCTTGATCCAGTCTATGGCGGCAACACTGACACAATTGGGTGGCAGTGGTTAAAACATCAGCCAGGTTTTCCAAGACCTGTTGCTGGAAAAACCTACCGAGATTTTGACTAGTCTGGAAATAGCAAATCTGAAAATAGCGATTTTTGTTTGATTGGCATGAGAAATATCATTATATGAAAAACAAACCATTAACGATTAAAGAGTATGACGTTTGTATTGTCGGCAGTGGCGTTGGCGGTGGCCCAATTGCATATGAATTAGCTAAAGCGGGTTATAAAGTTGCAGTACTCGAAAAAGGCGGTTGGTTTGACGAGCAAGATTTTAAAAAAGATGAAATGCTGCCCAGACGTAGTATTTTTCGTTCCAAGATTGAAGACGAACGCCATGTTCTAGAAGAACCGAATGATGATGGTTCCTGGTCCAGCGACACGACCAGTGAATTCTGGGGCGGCAATATTGTCGGTGGTGCCAGCAATTTCATGAGTGGTTATTTCCATCGATTAAAGCCCGAAGATTTTCGATTATTGTCTGAGTTTGGCCCTATCGAAGGCGCTAATATTGTTGACTGGCCAATTAGCTACGAAGATCTTGAACCCTACTACACAAAAGTTGAGCAGGTGGTTGGCGTTTCCGGTAAAGTTATTCCACATCCAAATCTTGAGCCCCGTTCAACAAAAGACTTTCCTTTTCCACCGACAGCAGAACACCCAATTGCAGGCTGGTTTGATAAAGCAGCCACTCAATTAGGCTTTCATCCATTTCCAATGGCCAGGGCTGTACTGTCACAACCTTTTAATAATCGAAGGAGCTGCGAATACTCGGGATACTGTGGTAGTTATGGATGTCATTCGGGCGCCAAAGGTAGCTCACGTGCAGCACTTTTGGATGACACGGTTAAGACGGGTAATTGCGATGTAATAACCCACGCCAAGGTTTACCACATTAATACCGATGAGAAAGGGAATGCAAGTTCAGTCGACTATTTCGATAAAAATGGCACCAGCCACCAAATTCGCGCAAAGATATTTTCAATTGCTTGTTATTCGATTGAGTCGAGCCGATTGTTGCTGAGTTCAACCGGTCCAAAACACCCCAATGGAATTGGTAATAAACATCAACAAATAGGTAAAAATTTACATTGTTGCGCCGGCGGAACGGGCCACGGAATTTTTGATTTAACGCAATTTAGCGAACAACAAGTCAGTGAGTTAACTGTGCGTGGTCCTTTCTTTAACAGGGCACTTCAGGACTGGTATTTTATCGATGATAAATCCGCCTTCGATAAACGGGTTAAAGGTGGGACAATCGATTTTGTGTTTGATCCACCCTCTCCCACATCCGAAGCAAATGACCTTAAGTGGGACGATAACAATAATCTAGTATGGGGAAGCGCGTTAAAACAGAAGATTAAATCTCACTTTACTCAGTCGAAAGATTTTAAGTTTGAAGTTTTCTGCGATTGGCTACCAACTGATAACTGTCATGTTAGCCTGGATAGTAGCGAAAAAGATAAGTGGGGTTCAAACGTGGCCAAGGTCAAAGTCGGCTTTCACCCTCACGATCTGAAAGTCGCTCAATATGTCGTCGACAAAGGTGTGGAAGTGATGAAGCAAATGGGTGCTAAGGAATATTATGGCAATGCCTTTACTTCTCCAACCTCTAACTTGATCGCAGGTGGATTGCGTTTTGGAAACGATCCTAAAACTTCTGCTCTAGATGCTGATTGCCGAGTTCATGGTACTGATAATCTATTTGTGACTGATGGGAGTTTTATGCCTAATGGTGGGAGCATTACGCCTACCTGGACTATTTATGCTAATTCTTTTCGGGTGGCAGATAAGATTAAGGCGCAGCTTTCTGCCTAGCAGATCGCTCCTCCTCTTAATCTAGATTCCGTAAACTACAGGTTTAAAAAAAATTTTAACCTACTGATACTTACACATGAGTAAGAACAGTTGCAACAACAGCTCAATTAGAAACAATACGGAATTAAACAGTTTAAAAGACAACCATTGCATGCTAAATTTGTTATGAAATAAAGTAAATAGGAATGTAGTAATGTTATGGAAGTACCCAAACAATTTACCTGCAAACTTCGTTCGTCCCTTTAAATTACAAAAACCTCTTTTCCAATATTATTCACTGATACATTTATCTTTAGAAAAAAATAACGTTGCTTCCCAATTAAAAACCAAAATTATAAAGTATTCATTGGCTTTTACTCTCTGTTTTTATATTGCGACTTGCATCGCAGAGCCAACGGTTAAATTTAGTAGAATTGGTGAGGATGCCGGACTTCCCCATCAAACAGTCATTCAGATAGCTCAGGATGAAAATGGGTTAATTTGGATGGCGACATTTGATGGTCTTGTAAATTTTGATGGCTATGAGACGACAGTTTTCAGAAATAAAGAACATTCGCATAACTCAATCGCGGCTAATACGGTTTTCTCTATAGAACTTCAAGACAATGGTATTGTCTGGACAGGGACAAATAATGGATTAAGTAGATTCGATACAAAAACGAAAAATTTCACTAACTTTAAACACGACCCAAGCAATCCTCTAACAATTAATTCTAATTTAGTTTATACCATTTCAGATGTCGATGAAAACACCTTATGGATAGGCACCAACATTGGTATAGATAGAATCAACAAAAAAACAGGAGAAGTAGAGCACCTTCTTTCATTTTCTGGAAAAACAAAAGAGTTCACAATTTCGCAAGTTAACAAGATTCTAACAACCAAAAAAAATAAAAATGTTTGGATTGCATACTATGGAGGGTTGTTAAAGTACGATAAAAAGAACAATATATTTATAGATATACCTTTTCCCGGTCAGGGAAAAGTCATCGTATATTCTTTATACGAGTCAATTTCTGGAAGGTTATTCGCAGGAACAAACAAAGGTCTGTTTGTTTACAATGAAACAACTAAAAAAGTCGAAAGTTTTCACGATACTCTTCATTCAATTGAAGTAAAATCAATTACCGAAGATTATAAAAATAACTTATGGATAGGTACAGCTGACGACGGAGTTTATGTATTGAACAATAGCAAAACTCTGTCGCATCATAAAAACGAAAGAAGTAATACTAGTTCGATTTCTGACAATACTATTACTTCGCTAATGACTGATTTCAATGGGTCGATTTGGTTGGGAACTCGAAATAATGGATTGAACTGGGTAGACCCTAAGACAACTGAATTTAAACTATACGACAACAGAGAGTCCAGTTTTAGCTGTTTGCGCTCTATAAAAATCCAATCTGTCTTAAAAAGAAAGAACAATATAACTTGGTTAGGAACAGAAAAAGGTCTAGCCAAAGTAAATCTCGATGACAATAAGTGCGAACTTTACACAACTAACTCAATACGAGGAAAAAAGCTAGTTAGTGATAATATATTCAAGCTCTTTGAAGATAGTTCAGGAAATATCTATATAGGTACTAATCAAGGCCCTAATTACATAGCAAAGAATCAGACAAATATCGACAACATTTTTGGCAATACGATAGATACCTTAGTATTTGATTTTTTTGAAGACGAATCTGGAAATTTGTACATCGGAACAGTAAATGGTGTTTACTATAAAAAAAAGGAGTTGACAATTCCTACAAAGATAAACGTTGAGAATAATGATGTTATTTACGCGTATAATATTTTGCAACAAAAGAATAAAAGAGTATTAGTCGCGACTTGGCAAGGTCTTTTCGAACTAACACCTTCTCTTACTTTAAAAAAATCTAATTTGCTACCGCCAAAATGGCAGGATAAGCCGATTAGGAAAATTTTCCAAGACAGTCAAGAAAGACTCTGGATTGGTATCGAAAATATAGGTCTATTCGGTTTTGACATACACGACAAACTAATTTTAGCTTATACCGATAGCGAAAAATTACATGCAATAAAGAAACTTTATTCAATAGTGGAGTCAGCTTCTGGAGACCTTTGGGTTGGAAGTGATAACGGTATATCTCGCATAACACCTTCCACAAATACCATTTACAACTATCACAAAAGTGATGGCTTGCAAAGTAACTATTTCGAACCTAACTCAGCAATCATAGACTCAGACGAAAATATGTATTTTGGCGGAAAAAAAGGACTAAATATTTTCAACCCATCCGATATCGAACACAGCAAACACCCGCCAAAAGTAAACATCAGAAAATTATTCTACTTCAACAAAGAAGTACAACCAGGCAAAGATTACAACGGTTTCAAACTAGACAAAGATATTTCCTACACAACGGACCTAACCTTGACGCACAAAGACTATATCATAGGCTTTGAATTCGCCGGCATCCACTTCGGCGATCCGAAAAGAAACCAATATGCTTACCAACTTTCAGGCTATGACAAAGACTGGATTTACACTGATGCAAGTTATCGCCGCGCTAACTACAACAACCTGTCAGCAGGAGACTACGTTTTTAAGGTTAAAGCAGCCAACAAACATGGGCTGTGGTCGCAACCAAAAGAAATTAATATCAAAGTCCTCCCACCCTTCTGGATGACCAAAACCGCATACCTGATTTACTTCTTAACAATAGTTTTAGCAATTTATTCCTTTGTTACTTATCGAACCAAAGCCCTGACCAAGCGGTCTCAAGAACTTGAAAAGTCAGTTAACAGACGAACAGAAGAGCTCGCAAAAGAAAAAAACAAAGTCGAACAGCTCCTGTCACGCAAAAATGAAGAATTTGCCAATGTTTCTCATGAGTTCAGAACACCGTTAACGCTAATCTTAGGACCGATTTCTCAAATACTAAAAAAAAATAGAAATGACGAAGATACACATCGATTAAACGTTGTTCAAAGGAATGGATACAGGCTTCTACGCATGGTCGATCAGTTACTTAACATGGAAACATTTAGAGTAAAATCAATTACTCAAAAATCCCCTCAGGCATTCGCGGCAACAATAAAACTAATCGCAGAAGCTTTCGCCGATGTCGCTAAGGAAAAAGGCATTCATTTTTCAATTAAGCAACTTGATGAAGTTTATTTCGAGTTTACTCCTGACGCGCTTGAGAAAATAGTACTCAACATGTTATCCAACGCCATCAAATATACCAAGCCTGGCGGAAACATCTCTATCGAGTCAGTTATCCTCAACAAACAATTAAGAATTACAGTCACTGACTCTGGAATCGGAATTCCACAAGATAAACAAAAACAGGTATTCGAGCGTTTCAACCGGGTTCTAGATGAGCAAAGCGAACAAATAACCGGCGCGGGAATTGGCCTTGCTCTAACTAAAGAATTAGTTGAAGCCCATCAAGGAAAAATCAATCTAACAAGTGCCCTTGGGGAGGGCACAACCATTACAGTAACTCTGCCAATAATTAACCCAGTTGGCCCACTCGAAGTCAGCGAACATTCCAATGAAGAAATTATTGCAATGGAGTTAATGAGCGTTACTGATCAAATTAATTCCTCGGAAAGCGAAATATTAGTAGAGAGTGATCAAGTCAAACAAAACTCAATTCTCATAATTGAAGATAATAATGATATGCGCAACTATATCGTTGAGAGCGTGCAAACTAACTATCAGGTTTTAACCGCTAAAGATGGAAAAGAAGGTGTCGAGGTCGCCACCAGAGAAATACCCGACATTATTATCAGTGATATCATGATGCCGAAATTAGACGGCTACCAAGTAACCAGCACTCTAAGAGCACAAGATGCAACCAACCATATTCCAATAATATTACTCACGGCTAAGGGAGACCGAGAAAGCCGCTTGAAAGGCTGGCACGAAAAAGCAGATGAATATCTGACAAAACCTTTCGATGTCGAAGAACTCCTAATTCGTATACAAAACTTACTTGAAATAAGAGACATACTTCGACAACGGTTCAGCCAGACGGTTTTTGATGCATCTAAAAAACTCCATTTAAACGAAGAAAAAAACACTACAATCAACCAGCCAGATATAAGGGATAGTCAATTTATTGAAAAGCTCAACCGAATATTAAACACCAACTATCAATCATCAGATTTACGAATTAACTATGTCGCGAAAGAAATCGCTATGAGCGAGCGCCAGCTATTGCGGAAACTAAAATCAATTCTGAATATGAGTTGCTCGGAATATATCAAGCGATATCGATTGGAAAAGGCCTGCGAATTACTCAAGCAGGGACACGCACCAAGCAGCACAGGCTTTGACGTTGGCTTCTCCTCTCACAGTCATTTTGCGAAGTGCTTTAAAGCACAGTATGGTTGTTCGCCAAGCCACTATGCTAAATTATTAAACACAGATGACTCTTCAACATCAACCTCTTCAACATCAACAAATCCGAGTGACGTCCCATGAGCTACGTATCAAAACTTTGTTGTACTTACTGTGCAACAACGTATCCCAAAACAGACTTGATGAACCTTTGCCCCAAAGATGGGAGGCCTCTCGAAATAATCATTGATGTAGCAAAAGTCAAAGAAGAATTACCTGAATTTAGCTGGTATCGTCCACAGCTCAAATCGATGTGGCGATTTGGCTCCCTGTTAGCGCTCGACATCAACAATGAACAAGATAGAAGAAACATCGTTTCATTGGGCGAAGGGTACACGCCTGAAATACCGCTACATCAACATCCGCTAGCAAAGAAACATCACTTTAATTTATTTCTTAAGGATGAAGGTCAACCTCACAAAAATTTCGGCTCGAACCCAACAGGTAGCTTTAAAGATCGCGGTATGAGTATGGCGATTTCAATGGCGAAACAGTTTGGCGTTAAAAAAGTTGTCGTGCCGACTCAAGGTAACGCTGGAGACTCTCTGGCAGAGTATGCCATGAAAGCCAATATGGAATCGGTCGTCATAATGCCTGATGATACGCCAATGCCAATTCTTGGTCGTGTTTCAGCGCTAGCTAAAATGCACGACAATGTCACTATAGAATTGGTGAAAGGAACCATCAAGGAAGCCGGTCAGTTAATGAAAGAAAAATATGTGCCGCAAGGCTATTTTAATATGGCTACTTTTCAGGAACCCGGCTGGCGCATAGACGGAAAGAAAACGCTTGGACTAGAACTTGCGGAGCCAAATGATGGACTTAATCAGGCTTGGTCTCTGCCAGATGTTGTTCTTTATCCAACCGGGGGCGGGACAGGTATTTTAGGTATGTGGAAAGCATTTGACGAATTACAAGCCTTGGGATTGATTGGCGATAAACGCCCAAGAGTTATCTCCGTTCAATCAGAAAAAACAGCGCCGGTTGTTAATGCATTTGATAGCAACCAAGATGATTCTACAATTGTTGAAGCTGGTGAAACGATTGCAACAGGCCTTAATGTGCCCGGTGGCGTAGGCCACTTTAAGGTACTCGATATCATCCGAAAAAGTCGCGGCGCCGCGTTAGCTGTTGATGAAAATTCTATTAAGGAAAATCTAAAATCGATCTATCACAATTATGGCATTTGGATTTGCCCAGAAGGCGCGGCCACACTCGCAGCCATTGAACCAGCAATTGAGCGAGGTCTCATTCAATCTGGAGACAAGGTAGTTGCGTTCAATACAGGGTCGTTTGAAAAATATTTGCCGAATGTTAGAAAACTGCTGTTTGTATGAGCATTTCATCAATTTTGGATTTTCTTCACTTTAGTGATAGTCGGCCGTCATAAAAATAACTAAGCCGAGTTTTAAGCCTAATTTAATCAGTAACTCAAAACTCAGCTTATTTTTTATTCAGGGCCAACGACGTACAACACGCGAACGGGTTACTGCTACTGGACGAACACGCCCAATAAAAAGAAACGGTCGTCGATGTACAATAACTCTTCCAAGTGAGTACAGAGTACTATTTTCGGCAGTATAAACATAAGGGCTTACTCCCTGATCCATAAGCCCCTGGAAGTTCGCGACATCAGCCGGAGAAAATCCGGTGTTCATTTCTAATCCATGGCTGTGAACTGCAACATCTACATTAGCAACTAGCTTCAGAGTACCACCATAAACGCCAGGAGCCTGCTCCCCAACCAAAACCTGGTCAGGATTAGTGATACCGGTGCTATCTGTCCCGCTATTACCGAACTCTGTACCTTTCACGTGAAGTCCGTTACGGCCGGAGGGTCTACCATTGGTCACCCAGTTCTCCACCATCTGATCTCTTTGTGGAGTCGTCTGAAAAGCCTTAGCTAATTCTCTAGCGTCTCTTTTCGCGCGTCGGATTGCTCTCCTCTTTTTTCTATCAGGATTTTTTCCTCGGGAATGAAGCTCATCGTTAAACGCTCTGCTAAAAGCCGCAGTAGTTGCTCCATTAGAAAACTTTCCACCAGTAAGTTGAGAAGCGGTACCACCTACAGCTGCCGCCGCTGACACACGAGCAGTTCGAGCTGCTATACCAATACCTTTGATACTATCTATTGCACCGCTGGCAAATTGGGTTAGCCCAGCACTAATGAAGCCATGACCAAATTTTCCACCTTGTAAATAACTCATCGCCCCGCCCGCAACTCCATGGGCAGCAGTTTTTCCGACATATGCCGCGAACCCGCTCATTTCCTGAAATGCCACTCCAACTCCCATAAACACCGCCGAACTAAATGCACCAATTACCGCCCCTTGCATTGTCCCCGTTGCAATATAACCAGATAGCATCCCTGCTAGAATAACCGATGCCCCACCCGTGTACGGGCTCAATATAACCCCTACAATGGTAACAGCAGTCGATAAAATTGTTCGCCAGCTTCGCTTAAAAAACTGCCCTATAGCTTTAAAGAAATAGCCGCTAGGATCGGTAAAGCTTAGTGGGTTATTTAGGACATAACTGTAACGATTTAAGTTCTGCATATTATCGGGAGATTGAACAAACGGATCGGCTTGAATAAAACGCCCCAGCTTGGCATCGTATATCCTCCCATTCATATGAACCAACCCAACTTCATCTAAATGTTCATGGGAAGTATAACCGCGAGATGTAACCAAACTATCAACAGTTAATGAGGCCAATTGTTGACTAGTTAGTTTTTTCCAATCCGAAACATTACGACGAGCACCAAAAGCATCGTAACTAAATTCATCGACGACACTTTTATATTGATCCGTAACTAGGCTTACTGATCCCAAATGATCCTTGAATAAATAATAAGTAATATCTTCGAGCAGTTTATTCTCGTTATCGTAAAGATATCGGCGGAACGTATTTGTACCAATATAGCGTTTGTACTCAACATTCCCATTATCATGATAAATAACTTCAGTACTACCAACATAATGACGCTTAATAGTAGCTCCAGATTGAGTATCTCGCCTTTCAAACCGATTGCGCCGGGGACCATAACTAAACTCAGAGGAATGCTCTCCTTTGGTCACTTTAATTAGCTTATCGGAAACCCCATAAGTCAGTTGACGCCCATTACCGGAAACCATATTTCCGTTCGCATCATAAAGATAGTTTTTGGTTCCTCCGACGCCATTAGTCTGAGTCACTGCATGAACCCCTGCACCATTTTGGCCGTAAGTATAATTACCAACATCAGACTTATAAGTAAGATTGCCTATCGAATCATAATTAAATGTCTGAACCACTCCTCCAGCAACAGAAGCTCGAGTAACTCTATTTAGTTCATCGTAGGTAAAAGATTCAGAAAGACTTTTACTGCCGCCATGATCTTCACGCTTCAACAAGTTACCTAAACTGTCAAACTGAAAGCTCATATTCTGAATACCATCTTCCGATACGATATTTTTAGTTACCCCAGTTCTAAGATCATAACTACGGAATGAGGAAACACCATTACCACTTCGATGCTCTGTAATCTGACCACGCGCATTCATAGTGATAATCTTAAAGTACCTGACACCACTCAACTCTTCTCGTTGCTCGCTAAGGTAACCAAATTCGTTATAGATATTTCGATAAGCGACATTGTCACCAACGACATCAAAATATTGAAACTGGCGATTAAACTGATCGTAAGTAATTTTTTCCGCGTAATTTATCCCGCCAATGATATGGCTCTGTTGAAACAACCGCCCGAAGTCATCATAGGCGTATTGTTTTTCGTAATCAGAGGTGAGTGTTTTTTCAGACAACAATAGTCCGTGAGTTAGCCTGTCAAATGTCCAGGTAGACTCGGCACTGATCATGCCATCACTATCGCGATCTATCCTTCGTATCAACCTAGCTTCACTATCGAAATAGTTTTCAATCTTCTGATTTTTTGCATCTTGCTGAACAACAATTTCCCCAGCCGCGTTATATTGATAACGCCATAACCCTTTGTCGCTATCCTGAGTTGATATTTTTCTTCCTAATCGATCATAGGCTACGCGCGTCAGATTATTTTTCGCATCGCTTATCAAAATAGCGTTACCTAAAACATCATAGCTAAACTGCATCGAGTGATTGCGAGAGTCTGTTACTTCAGTTACTTCTCCCAACACATTAATGCGTTCTATTTTTTGTTGTGATAATTGGTTAGTCGAAGTAACAACCAAACCAGCATACTGTACGCTCGATGACGAATTATCGGGTAGTTTGGTGGAAATTAGTCGTCCGAGTATGTCGTAATTAAAATGCGTCCAATAAATAACATCCCCAGAATAATAAGGTTCACTTTTACGCTTGACTCTACCTAATAAATCATACTCCGTATCCACGAATACCTGACGCCCATCAAACCCCTCAATGGCACTCCTAACCTCTCTGCCAATAACATCGTAATAGGACCACTGTTCAGGTTTTCCTCCTCGCCGGATTTTCTCTCGATAAGAAGCATGAGAAGGACAAGCTACTTGAGAACACAACCGTGAAGTTGTATGACTGAACTCCCCCAGACTACTCCGTGTGAAATAGGGTTGTCCCATATTGTCATAGCTGAGTTCGCTGATTACGCTGCTAGAGTCTTCAACTTTAGTCGGCCCAAATTGACCTCTGGAATAAATCTTTGATGTACGAGCATTATCCGAGTTGTATACTTCATCGACATGACGACCATCGCTATTATATTTTTCCACACCATATCGATTAACAAAAAGTGGATTGCCTATCTCTTGCTGAGTGTTAGTTCCACACCCAGTCACCTGCTGGCTACATTTTGTCGTTTTGATCCTGTTACCAAAATCATCATACTGATAAACAGTCCTAAGTAATTCTCTAACATTACCATTCGGTTCAACAACTTCCTCTTTAAGCAAACCGGAATCAGCGTCATAACTATATGAAGACTCCAGAATCACATCGTTATGACCAGGTTTAGAATGGGTCACTCTCGAAAAACTCAAACGCCCGAGGTGCCACGACGACGTATCGTTTAAATAAGTATTTTGTACGTCCTTACGCGCAGCCAACTGCCCATTTGCATCACGGGTTTCCACAGATAAAACGGTGTTGTTTCCAAGAGAGTCAAAATTATATTGAGTCGTGACCGATTTAATTTTCTCACCAGACAGGGCATAACTGATTTCTTCTGTTTTTAGCAAGCGTGGTCGCAAGATTTTTTGCGATGGTTGACTAAAGCCACCGTTATGACCAGCGAATCCCGTCCAGGTATTTTTCGCAGAACTGAGTTTAACTGCGCCTGCTGGAATTTCAGGTTGACTACATGCGGTACTCGTTCCAACACAAGGCGGTTGAAATGTGCAGTCATATCCACAATCCACCGGCGGTAGTAATAAACCTGAAGACGAGGTGTGGTTATAGCTATTTCCTAACCAGGTCACTTTCGTTTCTAGCGGACTTCCAATAAACGGAAAATCTTGTCGGTAGGTGGTTGATGTTAACACCTTGGTTTGTACATCTAACGAAGAAACTTGATGAAAACCTAGTAAACCTCTTCCGCCACCTTGAAGCTTCGCACCACGATAACGATAAGTAACATGACTTTTTGCATTGCGGTTAACCAAACCTGGCGTAGATTCATTGGCCCGTGGCGCGCTCGATCCAATCGCAGATACAACTTGAAGTGGCGCGACATATTCAACTATCGGCGAGCACCGCCACCAGCAAACCGCCCAACCATTGGTTTCTTTGGTATAGACATCTGGATCAGTGAGTGAAAGATAATTTATTTCGGTTTCTGCGCCCAATCCATTAGTGATCTTAGTAATTTTATCAGTCGCTCTGCTCGCATTTTTTGACAGTTTTACAATGTGTTGATTGGCGCTTTTATCGATCAATAAATGATCGAGCATTCCATCACCATTGATATCGATAAACTGGTTAATGTCTTCGCTCAAATTACCAACGCTGGCATAGGTATTTGTCGCCGTCGAATTATATCCACCAGCATAACCCCAAAGTTTTACCATCCAGGTTGAACTACCGGGATAGGCGATATCAATAAATCCATCACCGTTATAATCCATCAATCTCATGTGTTCTTCGTTGCTGATTGCACCGATAGTTTTCTGACTACCGATTCCTTTACCGGTAGAGAGTCGGTAATACCAGGTATTATTGTGCTTATAAATAACGTCTGATAAACCATCGGCATTTATATCCGCAACCTGAATGTTATCCAGCTCAATTTTGTCGCCACCGGAAATAGCAGAAAATTCTTTTAAGGTTGAATCTCCATTTGAAGTAAATAACGTCCAGGTAATGGTTGAGTAACTGGTGCTTCCTCCACCGTCACAAGGTTCAATATAACGAGTTTCAGTTAAACTCGAGGGCGTCTCTTGATCAGCATTATTGCTACTCTGATTTCCATTCGGGCACCCACCACCGGTGTCCGACCAGTTTTTTGTCACTTTGGCTAATACATCAATATATCCATCGCCATTAAAATCACCCGGTTGAGGCAGGAAAGTTCGCGAAATAGAAACGTTGTCAGCAGAGTGGCTTTTTAAGTTAAAACTCAGTGTTTTTTCACTGCCCAGTTTTTGCCCTTCACCAGTCACCCAACTACTCAAACGAAGCCTTGTCTGACCCGAATTAGGATAAAGCGCATCGGTAAATCCATCGCCATTAAAGTCCATAAAGTATGCGTATTTCGCAGCGCGAATTTTACTGCTAGCGGTCGTGTAGTTAGTAGCAAAAAGAAGTTTTCTGTCACTGAGAGATTTTCGATTGGAAGTGCGCGCGTACCAATACTTTCTATCCATATACACAATATCAGCCAAGCCGTTGCCATCAATATCAGCAGCCCTTGCCGTCGCATTGGAAACAGCAACTGCTTCATTAAACTGTTCCAGATTCATACCGCTCGAACTCACCCAGAATTTATCTGTCGCCGGTTGCGTCAATCGTTTTCCATCGGAAAATAAAATATGTAAATCAGACGATCTTGTACCGTCCTGTGTGAAGTAAATAAGATCCTGCAAACCATTTCCATCAACATCAGTTGGAATAGCATGAAGATAATCAGGCACAGAAGAGATCTGCCTTGCATTTAAACCAGACAACGCCGATTGCCACGAAAAAGTGGTCGGTTGAAAGCAACTGCTTTTCGAATTATCACTACACTCCTGAACCGATGTCAGAATGCTGCGACGCGAACTTGCAGTGATTGAGTAATTGAGAAAGTAAGATCGATAAGCGCGGTTTTTATCATAACTATCGATACGAATTAGTCGGCGAGTCGATTGAGTTTTTGCTCCAGCAAAATAAGTCGTCGGTTTATCTGAACGACTATTATCATAAACAAACTCTACAGAATTATAAGGCGCATGGGCTGAAGCACCAATCTTGCCGGTATAATTGATCCGCTTAATATGGTTTTCGCCGGTTGAGTCATTTTCTTCATATTCAAAATCGATGTAATTACCGACACTGTCGGACATTCGATTTATCGCCCAGACAGCAACTTTATTTCGATCAGAATAAACGGTTCCTTTAGCCTCAACTAGCGCATCATCTGTCCGACCATATTCACTGACCGAGCCGTCTTTTCGCCAGACTTTAAAATAAGCTGGCCCGCCCTCAACATTTCCATAAGAAACAATTTTAGCGAAGCTATCAATCTCAGTTTTATATTCAGCACCATTTGCACCATAGTTACCCGAATGGAGCATGAGTCTTTGTCCATCCAGGCAAAAACGATCACTCGACGTCAAATTAACAGGTTTAGAAGTTCTATCTTGTTCGTAGGTTTGTCGACAACGGCTAATCGCGGACAACCCACCAAGATACCACCCATGGCCCATGACACCGTTACCGCCGTGACTGTTGTAGTTAAGGGTTAATGTAGGCGCGACTCCAGCGGTTCCAGCAGGAACAGAAACAGGGATGCTATAGCTGGCAGCGCCTGATTCATCAACCCTGAACTCACCAAATGTGCTTCCGACAGATTCTGATAAAGAATCAATTGCAGGCACAGGTTCAACATGGGGTACCGGCGGTGCTTCCGGCGAGCTACGCATAATTGCAGTGTATGTAGTGGCTCGACGATAATCGCTGCAACCACTATTATTACAGGCTCTGACTTTATATGAATATTCTGCTGTGCTGTTTTTGTTAAATGTTTTAGAACGCTCTATTCCACTATATTTTCGACTCCATCCTGAACCATCAGATTGTTCATACAATTCGTATTTAGCCACACTGCCAGAGGCTGCTCCCCAAGAAACAGTGTAATTACCTGAGTTATCTGCAGGAACAGAAATCGACGTTGGTTTACCGGGTGGAAATAACACCTCAACAGTTTTTGGTCCTACATAATTACCACAGCCACTATCATTACAAGCTCTGACCTTATAACTATACGAGCCATCAGTTTTGCCAGAATAGGCCTTACTTCGAGAAACACCACTGAAGACTCGTCCCCAATTTCCGCTGCCAACTTTTTCATAGAGTTCATAGCGTTTGCTGTTGTAGGCATTCCCCCAAGAAACAGTGTATTTTCCATCAACGTTATTTGCAGGAACAGAAAAACCACTGATCAGTCCAATCCTGTCAATAGTAATAAATCCACTATTTTTAAAACTACTACAACCAGTACCGTTACAAGCTCTAACCCGGTATTTAAACTGACCGCTTGATTTGCCGGACAACACTTTATTCAGCGACAAACCAGAATAAATTTTTACCCAGGTTCTCGCCGTACTCGGGTTGGGCTGACTAAACTCACAGTCATCAATCGGTAACGCGGTTTCAATTTGCTGAGCCTTTGCGTCGACTCTGGTTAGAGAATTTTGCTGTGGTGGACAAATATCATCGGGTTCACGATTATCATATTCATAAAGCTCATAGCGAGCGACAGTTCCACTCGCACCGCCCCAGGAGACAGGATAACTTCCTGTCACGTTGGTAGAAGCGACGTTAATTGAGCTGGGGTTTCCTGGTAACTGTAAAACACTGAGTCCGCCACTGGCTCGATAGCCGCTACAGCCACTGCTGTTGCACGCTCTTACGCGATACAAATAACTTCCATCGCTAACCCCGGAGTAAGCACGAGATGTCGAAGTACCGCTATACGCTGCAGTCCATGTTCCTGAGTTCTTTTTTTGCTGTAATTCATAACGAGCGACTGTCCCCAGGGCAAATCCCCAATGAACAGAATAGCTGCCGGAGGTATTGGTTGACGGTACACTGATCGACGCCGGCATGGTCGGCTTTTTCAGTACACTAAAACTGCTACTATATCTGCTACCGCCACAACCAGTTTCATTACAAGCTTTCACTTGATAACGGTACGCCGCATCGTTTCTTCCCACGAGAGATTTAGATCGGCTGGGACCACTGTAAATTCGATTCCACGCACCACCATTTTTTTGCTCAAACAATTCGTAATAACCAACTTTTCCACTGGCAATACCCCAGGAAACCGTATAGCTACCCGATGTACTTGTTGAGGTTGGTGCTGTAATGGAAGCAGGAAAACCAGGTACGGGAATGGTTACTTTGGTTTTATTCGAGCCAGTTCGATAACTGCTACAACCGGAGTTATTACAAGCACGCACCCGATAACTAAAAACGCCGTTGCTTTTTCCGCTGATTCCTTTACTACGAGCAGTACCACTGTATATTCGACTCCAACTGCCCGGTGCGCGTGTAGTTATCTTACCGTTCTGCTCACAAACTTTGCTGGGGGCGATAATTTTGTCTTCAGACACTTTATCTTTATCAAGCCTTGCAGTCTTATTTGATTCGAGGCTTTTACCAGTTAGCCGATCTTGTACTGTGCCTGATGTTGCCGTAGCCGGAATACAAGGTGGCGGTCCATCGACTACATCTTGCATTTCATAAAGTTCGTAACGAGAGACGGTGCCCGATGATGCGCCCCAGCTAATTGTAAAAGTGCTGCCGTTACTTTTTGTTGGAACCGCGATAGAACTTGGTGTTCCCGGCCTATGTAAAACAGATGTGCTAGCGCTGGTTCTATAACCACCACAACCAGAGCTGTTACATGCTCTTACTCTATAGGTGTAACTGCCATTGCCTCTTCCCGATAAAGCTTTCGAACGCGCTCCACCGCGATAAACAGACACCCACGAACCTGAATTTTTTCGTTCATAAAGTTCGTACCTGGTCACGGAACCGCTCGCAGCGCCCCAGCTGACAGTATAACTACCGGTAGAGCTTGATGATGGGCGAGAAATGGAGGATGGTGTACCGGGCTTCGGAATTGAGACTGTCATAGTCAAAGTGTATCGATAACCGCTACAGCCTTTTAAATTACAGGCCCGTACTCGGTATCGATACTTTCCATCGGTTTTGCCGGACATTCTCTTGCTAACACCCGGTCCTTTGTAAACACTTTTCCAGGCACCCGAGTTTTTTTGTTCATAAAGTTCGTACCGAGTCGCTGTAGATGAGCGACTCCAGCTGACCGAATAACTCCCATTAGCGTTAGAACTTGGAACAGAAATAGAACTTGGTGTGACCGGCGGTTTGCTCCCACCGCCATCACAATCTCCTCCAATCGGCAGTGACGCCGCTTTGTTATTATCTTGTTGTGCCTGTCTTGAAAGAGATGCTCCTGATGAAGACGACATTGTTCGACACTCATCTACTCGCTGAGTTTCAACTTCAGCGGCCGAAATCGTATACGTCCAAATCGCCAGAATACAAATCCCCAACCAGGCAGCAACCAGTTTCTTTGCTTTCATTTTATTCTTCCCCCCAAACTTTCTTTAGCCAAAGCTCTTCATGGCTTATTTTGAATCTTTATCAGGCCGCGTTAGCCCTAATCCTCCGATGCTATCATCACTAGAAAACTGAAAGTTAATGGAACAGTTAATGGGAGTTAATGAAAAGAAAAACAGGTAATGAAATAACTAATGAACTTTACGAATATCAAATACAGAGAAGATCAAGAAGGTAAATCTCGAATGGAGGTGTATGTATTTTTCGTGCGTGAAAACTACTTGAGTAACTGGCATCTTTTACATTTGTAAGTCGCCTGTTCTCGGAGATTTTTGCGAATTTCTTGCTCGGTTAAAAATCTTTTGTATATCGTTATTTGCTGAATATGACCCTTATAGTTATAACCACCATTTTGGTGTGCGCCGATCAATAAGTCTGCTTCAGTATCCAGACTGCCTGAAACTTTGTACCGTTTGGATTTTAATACCAGTTTACCGTCAACGTATAAATGAACATCAGGGCTTTCATCTTTTCGACTCACATTCGCGACCAGGTGATGCCATTGGTTATCAGAAACTTTTAGCGATTCTGGATCAAAATAATTACTCCAGCCGCTACTTTGACTTCCTAGCTGAAGCAAAACCCGTCCATCATAAATCATCAATTCGTACCCCGTCACAGGAAAATCCATCGCCCTTTTATCGAGAATTACCCCAAATTCTTCTTGCGTTTTTACCCAGACTTCGATGGCAAAATCAGACTCACCGACATTGAGTACATCCAGATTCGAAATTTTCATCAAATCTTTAACACCATCAAATTTTTTAATGTTTAACATCTGAAAGGCATAAGTTTTTTCACTTGGTACAGCAACTGACGATGAGTCGCTTTTCAAAGAATGAGAAAATGAAACCTGCTCAACGGCAGAGTCTTTAAGAGATTCGTTTACCCCTAAATACTTTGAGGAAAACTCAAGCAGATGACCAATTAACACACCTCCGACAAAACAGGCCACACCAATTAGCCCGATCAAATAACGATATTTTTTTTTCGACTGAGCAACATTAATTGCCTGCTCGGAACTCTCCTGCTTAAGCTCTTCGGACTCAGTATTATCAGAATCAACACTCTCAATATTGGATACACCGCAACTAAACGCATCGTCTTTTAATCGATTCTGTGCTTGATTAATAAGTTGATTAGTGTGTGTGGCATCAAAGCCGCTTAATAGAGATAAACGACCAGAACTATCTTCTGGCGAGATATTCAGTTGATAACCTTTTCTGGGAACGGTTTCAATCCATTCATAGCCGAGTTGCTCTTGCCTCAATATTTTTCTTAATTGATTAATAGCCCGGTATATTGCGTGATTACCAACAACTCGCCCTTGCCACACTCTATCAATTAATTGTTCAATACTAACAATCTGATTTTTGTGTTGATACAAATAGCACAAAACTTCCATTAAGCGAGTTTCAATAGAAATGTTTTCATCGTCTTTGGATACTATTTTTTTATCAGGCTCAATTAACCATGGCCCAACATAAAAGGCCATATTTTGATTTTTTCTGGAGAGTTCAACTGTCATTGCACTCATACCCTGAACCACTTCAATAACATCACTGACGAGTTAGATTACTTTACCATTAATTTAAACCTCATTTAATTAATTAAAAGTTTCATGCCGATTAAAGGCAGGGAAAACGGCGACTTGTAGAAGACAAAAATAAAAACTCTCTGCCGAACAACTTTTATCTCAAATAACTATTTTTATCCGAATGGTGAAATTCGCTGAAATTGACAGCACAATATCTCATTGATATACTCAAATGGCTTTTTGCTGTTTTCTTTCGCTAATTTTTCCGCAAAAAATACCGCGGTGATGCAATGAGAAATCCACAAGAAGCGTAGATGATTCGGTTCATTATGCGCCTATAAAATAACTCCCTCCGCGCTGCCATTCATCTTCATTAGAGATGCAAATAAAATTTTTTTGCACAGTCACCGATTATTAATTGGATTAAAATTCACAAGTCTTTAGACGCAGCAACAAAGTATTCGTTGCGCTGGTAAAAGGAGAATACCGAATGTGTCTCATCAAAAATTCAGACGTCGTACGTTTAAACGCTGATAAAACTTTTTCGTTAAAAAAAATAACACCGTTTATCGTAAGCATTGCAATCTCTACTTTCTCTATCGCCGGAGAGCGAAACACACCATCGAATGATGTCGCTTACAATTTAATGGCTGAAGGAGTTTGCAGTGCCATTAATCCGGGCACCTGGAGTGCCTCTTTTCAATGGACACTAAAAGGTAAGCAAACGGATATCAAGTTAGACATCACGCAATATTACAACGGCTGGAAGAACAAACAATTTGAAACCATCGCTAATCTCAAAGGTGCGGCGACAAAATTCAATTGGTCCGGCGGCGATCCTGGTGGTGAATATTTATGGCGCATACGCGCCAAAGTCAACGGTCAATGGCGCACCAGTGAAACAGCCAGATATGAGGTGCCAGTGTGTCCTGTCGATTTAATCAGGCCGAATGACAACAAAGTATCGGACAAGCAACAAAAACCAACCAAGTAAGACCCAAGAAAGTATTTTGGTGAGGTTTTTCTTACGCTAAAGAAAAGAGGACTTTCTATATGACCCCGCTGATTTTACGCCCGATTTTATGCTTAAGTCTGGGCAGATTATTTTCGCTATTTTTTCTGCTGGTATCGATGTCAGTTATTGGTGCGCCAATTGTCATAACTGATATCAATCCCGACCAATCAACACTCGACCCAGTGGACCCCGATGGCGCAACCGGGGGCCGCATTAACGGCGTCGCGACTACGCCGGGCAACACTAACATTTACTACGCGGCCAGCGAATTTGGCGGCCTTTATAAAACAACTGATTTTCAGGTCAACGGTGGCCAATGGTTTCGACTGGAAGCGCACCTTCCGATGTTAACCATTGACGTGGAATCTGCACCAAATGGCGCTGCGCTATACGCTTCTTCTCTTTATGATGGGCGGGTCAACAGTGTTGCTGGTATCAATGTTAGCTACGATGGCGGCACAACATGGACCAATCCCCCAACCGCGACACCCGCTAGCGGCACCTGTGCAGAAGCCGCTGCGATAAGCGAACCCTCGGCAACCGGCATCGCTGTCGATCCTGATAATCCATCCGCTGTTTATATCGGCACCAATTGCGGTTTGGCGATCTCTAATAATCTCGGCGCTAGCTGGACCTACAGCAACCCATTCGCGCCAGCTTTAGCCCGAACAATCTGGGACGTTGTTGTTCACCATGGCGGTATCATTGATGTTTGCGGGCAAATCGGCAGCGCTCGCTCGATCGACGGTGGGGTCTCCTGGTCAATCGGAGCATTACCTGTAGGGCGTTGTTCAATTGCCGCATCGCCTCACGAAGCAGATGTCATTTTCGCAACCCGCGGTGCCTGGGTTTATGAATCTGATGACGGTGGCACCACCTGGACAAATCTGGGTACCCCTGATTCTCGTCGGCAAGGACGGATCCCATTTGTTGAGACCAATGATCGTGGCAATGATAACTTTGATCTTTGGTACGGAGACGTTCGCCTTTATCGAGCCGGATGCACGAGTAACCCGGCGAACGGTGGTTTAAGATGTCCAATGGGCAACCTGGATTTATCAACCAATCCGCCTCAACCGGCTGGTTGGGCTGGGCCATTTACTCGCTCAGTGGGAGGACACGATGACGTAGGCTCGATCGCTTTTGATCCAGCGGGAAATGGCGTCAACGATTGCCCAACACTTTTCTCTAGCGATGGCGGAGTCTACTACAATACGCTCAGCGACGAAGCAACCTGCCATGATCCTCAGTGGGAACAGCCAGCCGTTACGCCTCATGCTTTATGGCTTTGGGCAATGGATGGTTTTAATCCTGCCGGGGTTACTAATCTAGACCTTTACGCTGGAGCACAAGACAACGGTTCCTACGCGACCATTGACGGCGGTGCGGCATCGCCAACATGGGTAAACAGAAATTGTTGCGACGGCTTTGACGATACTGCCGCCGCCACAACTGTTCTTTATACAATTTGTTGCGGTTCAAATCCTTCAACTCGAATTCACCGGCGTGGTCAAGGTATGGCAGGTGGGGCCCAACTTCCTGCCGCCTCATATCCGCAAAGCGGGTTACTTGCCGGATTTAAATTCCCTGATAATTTTGATCGCTATGGCCCTTCAGACTATGTTGCCATCACGCGAGATTGCACAGCAGGAAGTAACGGTTGCGTCGGCGCTGATGGCGGTTTATTTATTACCAACAACATCACCGTTGACCCGGTTATATGGACAGAACTGGGCAACGCAACAGAGCCTCCTTCAAATCTTCTTTGCGCAGTAAAATCTTCACGTGCCCCCGGAGGGCAACCTGTTTTTTACGTGCAAACGGGAAACTGTAATGGTAACGGCAACAGCGATCAATTATGGCGTTTTATCGGTACCAATCCTGCCGGAATCTGGCAGAGAATTGACACAAATTTAGCAAGTGGCAGCATTGGCATTTTTGATGTTGATCCCAACGACCCCAATCGCCTTTATGCTTCCAATCTACTTGCCTCAAGTCCACAAATGGTATTTTCCAATGATGCAGGACAAACATGGGAAAACAACGTCAACCTAGACCTGGCAATGTCAGGAAACGGTCAGTTTAAATCTCGCACTCTCGGAACCGCGGCAAGAGGCAGATATGTCCAACCGAGCTTTGTGAGTTTTGATCCTTCTGACCCAAACATGATGATCGCCGGCGCAGTGGACAGCGGTGTTTTTGTGAGTACAGATGCCGGAGCTTCTTGGCTTTTAGTCACCGATCCCCACACGCCCGTGCAAACGGGTCGTCCCCACATTCCACATCCGCTATACGCTTTTTTCGATCACGACCCCGCCGATAGAACTGATATTTACGTGGGAACTCGCGGAAAAGGTATTATGAAAATTGGCTTCCGCCCACCGGCTACCGGTTTTAAATACGCCGCGAAATTTGTTTGTGGTGATCAACCTGACATCAATGGATTGGATCTTGTTCGCGGGCGCTATGGAACAACAATAAACATTCATAATACAACCCAATCAGAAACAGTATTTCAAAAACAACTTTCGTTATCTTTTCCACCAGAAGAACAACGACCCGGACAGGTACTTCCTATTGCGTGGGATTGGTTACAAGGCAATCAATCATTAAAAACAGACTGTGATGAAATCCGTAACCGGTTTTACGATGGCAGCTTTCCCCAGGGTTACATCGAAGGATTTATTACAATTCGTAGTACACGTCCATTAGATGTGGTTGGCGTTTATAGCAGCGGAGACCTGACGGCTAATGGAGAACTATTACATAGCAGTATTGATATCGAACAAGTTCAGGAACGAGATACTCGCGCTGATTTACGGGTAGAAAAGTCACCGCAAGTATTTACTTTCGACATTAACGACAACTTAGCACTGCATCTGGTTCTGTATACCGTGAACGTGCAAAACCTATCTACTCACGACGCCTTTAATGTTTCTCTGGCTGATTCATTAGCACTCGCAGGCAGCAATGTTGTTAGCGCTATGGGATTTTTTCCGAGCCCAATAGACCTCCCGCCCGGCGGTTCAGTTGTGAATACTACCAGCGGAATTAACACAGCCACAATCGATCTTAACCTTGGCGATATTGCTGGCGGAGCAACGGCGATTACTCGCTTTTGGGCCGCAGTAATAACTTATCAAACGGGTTTTCCGGCCAATGCCGATCTCGTCGATACCGTTGAAGTATCAAGTCCTGGTGGCGATCCCTCGCCACTCAACAATACTGCCGTTGTCACAACGCCAATCATACCTTAACGTGGAGAAATCAAAATGTTTTCGCGCTTAACTTCTTATATTCTGACAATTGTACTGACACTGGTGTTTGGGTACTTACTTTTAAAATATTGGCCGACAAGAATTGAACCTGAAGAAAAAATAAAGTTAATACCGATTGAACAAGCAATAAAAACACCAAGCTCAAGAACTATTCGAACAGACTTGGCAATCACAGTTGAGTCTTGTAACGAAGCAAGAAAAGAGTTTATCGATAATAAACGCAGTAACAGGATTCAATCAAAAGACAATCGGGAAATTGAAAAACTGCTTTTGGAAATGTTAGCTCAAATGCAAAATAAAGAGAGTACGAAAACTCATTTAGGTTGCATGCTCTACCAGCTTCCAACGCGTTCCAGTTAAACGATGCAACCAAAAGAAAATTGTAGTTAACAGTTACAATCTAAAAATAAATTGCGTTCACAAAAAAAACCGACCCAGTAACGGGTCGGTTTTAATTCCGTCTAGTTTATTCGCTTTTATTTTTCAGCGTTGAAACGTCTTCTGAAAATAACCAAAGGTAACATCAACAACGCAAATAGACCTGTACTACCACTGCCACTAGAAGGTTTCTTTTCTACAGTGATAGTTACCGTTCCTTGCGCCGACGCACCTGCTGCATCTTTCACCGTGTAAGTAAAGGTTTCCGTGCCATGAAAATCCTTCGCTGGTGTGTAGGAAACTTTGCCACCACTGATTGTTGCCGTTCCACTTCCAGAGTAGTTAATGGAATCTAATGTCAAAGTGTCACCTTGATCGGCATCGGTGTCATTTGCCAAGACATCTATCTGATTATTGGTGCTATCTTGTTTAACGGTTACACTATCATTGACCGCTTGTGGTGCTACGTTCGGTGTAACGACAACCGTGACCGTTCCCTGACCTGTACCGCCTTTGTTATCTTTAACCACATAGGTAAAAGTTTCTGTACCACTAAAATCACTTGCTGGAGTGTAAACGATTTTTCCGTCTGTAACTGCCGCACTGCCAGTTCCAGAATAGCTGACAGAATCTAAGGTTAGTGTGTCTCCCTCATCGGCATCAGTATCATTGGCAATAACATCAAACTGGTGGCCTGAAGTTCCTTGCTTAATCGTGAATTCATCATTAACTGCATTAGGCAAGCTATTCGGAATTTCATATTTGGCAATTAACTCCGAACCACTATAAGCTGCGTAAGCAGAAGCCACGATAAAATAAGTGCCTTCTTTCACATCAGTAATTTCACATGATTCGGCCATACCATCACTTTCAGAACGACAAACTAAATCATCAGCAGTTTTCGGTATTCTTCCAAATCCCATGTAGAGATCAACGTCACCTTCCCCACCGCTAGTTTCCACTGTTAACTTTTCAACACCAGCAGGTACATCAATATAATAATCTGCAGACTCTCCCTCTGCGCCTTGAATCGATTTAGCCACGTTAACGGTTAATGCTTCCGCTTTATCTTTATCGGAACCGGTAGTGAAACTGAAAACATTAGACAAGGTATCACCACAAGCGTTTGAAGCTTTTACCCGCCAGAAAACTTTGGTCGACTGGGGTAATGCACTCGAAGGTCGGTATTTGGTTCCGCTCGAAACAGAACCTGTCGCAATAATATTACTGAAGCCTTCATCGGTCGCAATTTCAATCGTATAAGTTCTCACATAACCACTCGAAGTCCACTCCAGTTCAGGCGTATCATCAACTTTTTCTGCGCCATTGGCAGGAGAACTTAAAGTTGCAGTTTGCTCGGCATCAACCACTTTCACGCTGGCAGAAACTGAGCGCGAATCAACACCTTCACCTGCTCCATTGATAGAAAAAGTATAATCTCCGGCAGCGGTACCACTGGCAACCGTGACTGTCGCGTTAGAACTCGCACCAGCGCTTACTGGATTAACAGAAAACTGGCCGGAAAGACCTTGTGCCAAATCGGCGTAACTCAGAGTAACGTTTTTATCAAAATTGTTATAGCCGGTGACGGTAACTGCAATCGGTTGCATCGCGCCTTCGCGGCAAATTTCCTGGGAGCGGTTAGTTGCGCTCATGCTAAAACCGGGATCCGTTGACCCCACGCCAGTACACCCTGGAAATTTGAAGCTTGCGATACCAGTTTTCCATTTTGCTCCTGCGCCACCATGCTCAGCGGTATACCAGAAAGTACAATTATCAATGGGGTCAACAGACATGTGACTGTAGTCACCATCTCGTTCAGTAGCGATGGAACCATCCGCTTCCACCAGGGTAATTTCATCGGATGAAATAGTACCAAGTGCATCACCCATTCGACGTCCAGTCACACGAATGCTCGGAAATTGTTCTGCGCCAGTGATCATATAAGCCAACGCCATATTGCCGTCTCCGTCCATCGCTGCACCAGACATATAACGACTGTTGTTATCGGAGGATGGAACAATCCCTTCTTGGTGTAGCGTCCAGTCTGCGTCAGTTTTTCGCAGTTCAAACCAACGTAATCCAGCATTATTGCCTTCTAGTTTTGTGACAAAACTGCCAGTAATTGATTGGTGACTATTAAAGTTACGATACTGAGGTTTGTAATTAACGACCTCTTTCAATGGGTCCAGCGTTGAAAGCGTCTGCCCTTCTTCCGGTTTTTGCGTGAGACAACCAAATCCGTCCGGACAAGTAAAATTAGAATCCAGTTCGCTAATTTCAATATTGAAAGGCCCTTCTAATTTACTGTTATCTGCATTGGCAAAATCAGGTGTGAAAGTCCACAATTCAAGAAAATCTTTTTCACCATTGTTTGAACCCGAGTTGTGTAATTCGTCGTCACGGTGTCGAATGAAAAGTCCAGGCGTACCATCAGCAGGTGGATTAAGACCGTCTGCATCAACTGGCGAAATAGATTGGAATCCAAAACCAGCTAAGGAAGGAACCGTTTTACGAACCATGCTCGCCGGTTCGCCCGCTAACATTTTCGCGCGGTCTAATGCGTAAACTGCACCACCAGATTCATTAGCACTCACATAATAGTTTCCGCCCCAAACGCTATATTTAGGATAATCAGGAAAAGTAGGTGCAGCGAACTCATAGGCATACCAGCCACCAGTGACGGGGTCGGATGTTTTTGAAACGTAAACACAAAGTTTGTTAGGCCCTTCCTGAGAAAATTCAGTTAGCAACCAACGCTTGGCATACTCATCATAAACAATGATCGGATCCCCCAAACCGTTTTGACAATCACCGGCCGATGCCAAACTGCTCATGGTAAACGCATCACCAACTTTGTTACCGTTCGTTTTATCAAAAATAGTGACTGCCGAACCGCCGCTGGCGTTAATTGAATGAATATAATATTTTTCGCCCACTTCACCTGTCGGATCCGGTGGATTAACACCGTTAAATTCAAAACCGGTCACCTTAACGCCAACTTGTAAATCGGTCACCGAGGTGCGACTGCTTTTTTGTCTGTTAACTAACGCTTGCTGTGTTTTCTTGACCCGATTAACCGGCGGTAACAATCCAGCGACATCACCGATGCGCCGAGGATTAGCAACTTTAACGGCGTCCCCTGGTGCCCACTGATTCATTGCAGGCAAGTCGCGAATATCACCGTCAAAACTCGAAGGTGTCGCAACAGCAACTAATTCGGCGCCTTTGTAAACACGCTTTTCTACTCGGTCGTCGACTCTCTTAGCAGCTAATTCTGCAATAGCTGGTGCACTTTTTGGCAACCCTTTTTCCGCTGCTCCTGATTGAGCAGCCACAAACGACCCCATCATTGTACTACCGCAAAAAACAGCACTACATAAGAGCACTCGCTGAATGCTCAAACTGCTCCTTGATCTTGTTGGATTGAAGTCATTATTGACTTTGTTACTTTGTTTTTTTGTCATTACTTATTTCCTCCTCACATGGATCGATCAGGGTCGCCAAAGGAACTCAATCTTCGCTGACTCCAACTGATATGGGTTTATTTAAAATAATGGGGGGTTGAAAATTGCTAGCTATGGTTAGTTCGTTAACCGTTTGTTTTGTTTCGGATAGGCGGTTTCTTCTTCGGCTTTTTTTCGGCACGGCCATCTTCCATTTCAATGACCGGATCGCCAGGTTTCCAGGGTTCGACTTTAGGCAAATTTCTAACATCACCGTCAAATGATTGTGCTTCGGCTAAAGCTCCAGATTCAACGGCTCCTCCTGCAGGGTTCAAGTGAACAACACCTTGCCCACTGGAAACATTAAGCACTCTTTCTCCGTCGCCTAATAAAAATTCAAACGCTGATTGCCCAGAATGTTCAAATTGTGCCAGTGAGTTTTGAAGTAACTCGTCTTTTGTTTTAATCCCGCTTCCAGCTTCTGCCTTGACCATTAAGCTCGCTTCACTGTCAAAATATATGCTGACATTGCCTGATCCCGATTGAATATCGTATACACGTCTTTTATTTTCAGGACGAAAAGTACTTCGCTTCCAATTCATTAAATTAATGCCAACTTCTCCCGACTGACTATTGACAGAAATAATTCCGCTGGTCGCTAATTTAATTTTTCCCGATATTGTTTTCGCTATGAGGTTTGACTGATGCTTTTTTGCTTTAATGTCACCAAAATCAGTTTGCATTTCTACAGACACACCTTTTGGCACGTACACACCAATATCCATACGACCGATTCTATTATTGAATTGATCAATAGTGGCATCTTTATAAACCACTTGAACTTCGGTTACACCATTAACGTCTCGCACCTGAATTTCTGGCTTAGGTGCATTCGGACCAATTTTTTGAATAATTCCGGCTAACTCAATATTTGGTTTATTGGTGTTTCGAGTCGTTATATTTCCGTAACGATTAATAACTTTTACTTTATTTTTCTCAGGAAGAGCTCCTTTCCAGCTGTATTTTTGAAGTCTGACGTCATCTTTTGTGTATTCGATTCTTTCAACTTCCTGAGCACAGCTCACGACTGAAAAGATCGAAAATAAAGAAAGATAAATCAAATAGGAGTGATGTTTTTTCATGTAAGTCTGCATTGCTCAATTGACTAAAGCTTATAGTCAATATATTCATATTGAGATTCCTTTTCCTTTACGTTTTGTAACCTCAATGTAGCCTTATGTATCACTGGTTGTTTTTTGTTAAAAAATGCCACAATCTTTGTAAACTAGTGCGCCGAAACACTCAAAAACTGTGAAGCTGGTCTGCTTTTTTTGTTAAAATAGCGTGAATATTTACATCTTGATGTATTAACTTAAATTTTAAATTATCAATTTTTCGATAAAACTAATCACATCCCTTTGAAGTTGGTTTAGTTAGCGAATAAGAAAACAGAGAAATGCAGGAACAAAATGTCAGATATTATTATTAGAAAGGCAACTCAAACAGATTTACCAACGCTTCTATCTTTTGAACAAGGTATTATTGAGTACGAACGTCCTTTTGATCCAACGTTAAAAAGAGAAAAAATCAGTTACTACGACATTGAAAAGATGATTGATGATAATCAAGTGGAAGTTCTTGTAGCGGAATACCAAAACGAACTCATTGGTTCAGGCTATGCAAAAATCGTTCAGTCAAAACCTTATCTGACCCACAGCCAACACTGCTACCTCGGATTTATGTATGTCTCGCCAAATCATCGCGGTCGCGGCGTTAATCAACTAATTGTCAACGGATTGAAAGAATGGGCGCTCTCTCGCGGTATCAATGAAATTCGATTAGAAGTTTACGGCGAGAATGCCGGCGCTATCAAAGCTTATGAAAAAGCTGGCTTTAAAAGAAACCTGGTTGAAATGCGAATCAGTCTGGATAATTAGTTATCGCCAGTTATCCAGACTATGCTTATCAGCTAATCATAAATAGCCATCTGCTTAGACTCTCTGGCAGTATCAGGATCTTCTATGGCCGGAATGCTTTCGATTTTTTGCACGTAATCTGCAGGTAGTTTAGCATCGCGGGCTCCTACCAATACGTGGTGCTTATACCAGGTGTACGGCGTAAGTTCGTCGTTAATTTTGGTTGCATAGTAGGTCACTGCCGTTTCTACATTTTGGCCATCATCAACAACTGTGACTTCTTTTTCGTTATATCCGTATCCTAGTCCTTCGGCTTTATCCAGCTGAGGCTTTTCACCGGCATCAATATCAAATAAAACACCGATAATAAAATCGTCCTTACTACCTGTGTCAAAGGCATCACATTTGCCAGAGCCATCCTTACTGACTTTGTGAAAACGAAGATCATGTTTTGCCAACTTATAAGCACCGAGTAGCTTAGCGCTGGGAACCCGTTGTCTTAACCTTGAAAGTGACATGTTCGAGCCATAAGCAAAATATTTCATAAAACCTCCACTGTTAACTGAATTGGTAACCGACAAGTAAGTTGCATTGCCAGTGATAATCGACTATTTCAGATTAGTTGGATCAAGTTTGTAAATCAACTCAAGCTCCGTTTGTCTATGACAGTTTCACGCCAATTCACTAGGTTAACCCCCAATCCCATTGACTATCTATTTTTAAATCGGCGCGTTGATTTTCCGCCAATGTTGTTGTGAGTACAGGTTTAGCTTTCGTTCTCTCAACAAGCCTAAGCATTTGATTTTTAAGCAACTTCATTTATCTTTAGAATTCGTTTTGTAGTCTTTAGTATTAATTTGATGTCCTTTTGTTAGCTTAATCGGGTTAATCAATTAAACTGGAGATACAACTGAATGAAAACGACTTTTAGATTCGCAACTCAAATCAAGTATTGCTTGCTTGGCGTTCTATTATGTTATGCGGCCAAAAGCCAGCTCACTCTATCGACTCCCCACAACAACTCAGAAAGCGATAGAGAAATCAAGTTGGTCGCAATGGAAGAAAAAATCAATAAGAAGGAATTTAAAAAAATTACCAGCGTACTCGTTCAGCACAAAGGCCAATTAGTATACGAGAAGTATTTCAACAGTGGCGGTGCCGACACGCTCAACGACATTCGTTCGGCAGGAAAATCTTTAACTGCCATCTTATTTGGAATCGCTTTGGCCGATAAAGCAATACCATCAGTCGACTCTGCAATCCTTCCCTATTTTCAAGATAAAAAACCCTTCGCTCACCCATTCCCTGCTAAGTCGGCAATTTCCTTTAAAGATTTGCTCACTATGAGCTCGTCACTGGAATGCAATGATTGGGAGCAATACTCTGCGGGCAATGAAGAAAGAATGTACTTACGGAAAGATTGGGAACAGTTTGTATTAGACTTGCCGGAACGTGGTATTCCGCCCTGGCAGCCAAAACTTGAACAAAGAAAATATGGGCGTTCCTATTCTTATTGTACAGGTGGTGTGTTCCTGATCGGTTCAGCGATTGAGCGAACAACAGGAAAAAAGCTGGACCAATATGCCCAAGAAAAACTCTTTAACCCAATGGGGATAAAACAAGTCAAATGGCCTGTATCACCGATGGGAATTATCCAGGGGGGCGGTGGAGTCCAATTTCGTTCTCGCGACCTGATCAAAATTGGTCAGTTGATGTTAAACAATGGTCAATTTAACAAGAAACAGTTAGTGAAAGAAAACTGGGTCGATGAAATGTTACGCCGGCGTAATGTTGCTGTGGCTGACAGAAATATTGAATATGGATATCTTTGGTGGATTTTTGATTTTGAAGTTCAGAATAAAAAAATTACTGCCTATGCCGCATCGGGTAATGGTGGAAATTATTTATTCATCGTCCCCGAGCTGCACCTGACAGCCCTGGTCACCAGCCAAGCTTACAACACCTCTTATATGCACCAACAAAGCCAGTCAATCTTCAAGGATTCAATTTTACCGAGCATCCTAAACTAAATCAGCTCATTGGCCAGGGACGGCCAAAAATCAACATAACAGGATTATTTAAAATAAATCAGCGCGATCTTAATTGAGCTCAGCGATTCATCTTTGGGTTGAAAAAATTTTCAGGCGCCCACTCGGCCGATAGTACTTGTTCACGCTGTGCCAATATTTTCTGTTGCATCGCTTCTACCAGTTGCATAAATTCTTCATTTTGATGCAGCGACTGAAAAACCGGAGATTGTCTCAGCATTCCAATATCAAGATAGCCTGATGAAAAGGCCTGCCGTAAATACTCTATTGCTTCTTGCTGTCTTTTTCTGACAGTTTCTAACAAGGCGAGCTCTACAAAATTGTTTGGCCAGGTATCCCCTTGTTGAACAATGTTTTCGTATTTAGAAATTAATGCGGTGACAACATCTAAGTCGGTTTCAGCACCACTAATTCCCTCTCCCCATAACAACCAACTTTGCGCCGTTAATGAATGCTGACTTATTTCAATTGCAGATTCAAAAGCGCTTTTCATCGAGTTAAAGTCCTGGTGTCGAGCCTCGATCTGCGCGAGCAAAATAGGTAGCTCTGGCCGATGAACTCCCCGATTAATTGCGGCTTCAACGACCTGTTTTGCCTCAACCAGGCGTCCCATTGTAAAAAGGTGTTCGGCCCGGCCGAAAGCGGCGAAGACACTGTCGGGATTTAATTCATCTGCTCGTTTATACCATTGCTCAGCAAGCTCATTAAACTGCAAAAGCCTCAATATCTGCGCTATTTGTAGATGGCGATAATGGGTATTACTGGAAAATGCTTCTATATTCATTTTTAGCGCACCAACCAAGTCGCCTTGTATCGCCAACAAATAGGCAAGACTTGACTTGACCCCTTTATCATCCGGGTCAAGTTTTAACGCTTTCTGGTAATAGATTACAGCTTCTTCAATATGTCCTCTCGCATCAAAATTAAAACCAAGTGCCCACCAGGCCTCAGCATTTTGAGGAGACAATCGCGTCGCTTTTTTCGCGAGTTCTAAGCCTTTAACCAGGTCAGCGGGTGGGCCATTAAACTTGGTAGATTCTTGTGAATAAGCCGCACTCAACCCTACTAAAGCAGAAACATTCTCAGGCTTTTCTTTCAGCACAGACTGAAACAATTTGATTCCGATAGCATTGCTCTCAGCATCAAATTTTCGATAATAGCGCCATGCTTCTCTTAGCCTTTCTTGCAACGAGCTTTGTAATGAATATGACGGTGTTTGTATTTGCTCTTTCTCTATTTTTTTCGAGTGAGCGAACCAGTAAGCCACCAGTGAAATAGTTGCCAAAATAAATAAAGCTACCATTACTTTTGGCGAGAAAAAATTATTTGTAGTTTTTTCCTGTACTTTATTGTTTTCACCGTATATCAACTGAGGCAACCAGCGATATCCCTGGCCGCGAACCGATTCAATATATTTTTGCTGCTGACTTTCTTCATCTAAAGCCTTACGCAGTATCGCTACTCTTTGAGTTAAGGTTTCAACACCAACCACTTTGTTTTTCCACACCGTTGAAAGCAAATGCTCCGGTTTCGCAATTTCTGGAGAACAATTAACCAACTCATTTAACAAATCATAGGTGAGGGAGGAAAGCTCAACAGGTTCTCCGTTTCGTGTTACTCGGCGGGAACGCGGGTCGATTTCAAGATCAGCACTCTTAATCACACGTCAATCTCATTTTCTGATGATACTCTAAACAGCATTTCCAAAGCAGAAATTCAGCATGTTTAATATCTCAGAAGATACTTAGAATTACCACTAATATTTAACCTGAGCTTAGAATAAGAATAACCATTCAAAGCGGTCGCCTTGAACGAAAGTTGAAGAGTTCGTAGCCTTGCTTGCTAAGATTTTACTCCCTGATTTCACTAGCTACTTCAAGACTACGCGCGCCCAAGCCGGAATAGAATTTCAATCTCTAACCGGCTCAGGTTCAATTGCTTAGTTGCTTTTCTGGCTTGCTTTATCAGCCAGTTTGTCGTTTTCCAATTTAAAGTTTTTCTGTTTTGCCTGTTTACGAATCGATTGTGTTAATGCGTCACTCACGCTTGGGGCAACGTTTGCTTGCTCACTCTTTTTCTTCGCAACAAAAGCGTCGCGCGCACGACCAAGTTCGGCAATATCCATTTTGATTTTTTTACGCTCCTCCGCTTGCTCAAGAACATATTCTTTTCGCTCCGACGCAGACATTTCTCTCATTGGTTCCGGTAAGGATGCCTCTTCCATGGCGGCTAACTCATCTTCTTGCACCTCGCCTTCTTCTATGGCATCAACCAGATCCCAACTGCTATTCTTATAAAAAGAAGAGGATTTTGATTTAGCTCTTTTCGCCAGTAAACCCGTTGAAATATTGCTACTCATTGCATCCTGCTCCATTTGGCGTTTAGCACTTTCCTGTCCTTTCGCTCCATAGGGAATATAGGTTTGATTAAGCTTAGCGTTGAGCTCGGCAATCTTCTTGTCTTGTGGTGCAGTGATATGAACAACACGCCTGTTAGCATCAATGCTCATGTAATCACCACCGGCCAACAATGCGCCTGATTGCCAACCTATTCCTACTCCCTGTTGGTGTCCACCGGCGAAGATTGTATTCACGGTAATTCCCATTTGATAAGCTTGTTTTACCGCCTCCTGGTAATGAACAGGACCTTGGGTGAAAGGCTCGTTACCGGCAATAAAAATGGTTTTGATATCATTGCTTGATTGACTCCACTGCAATCCATTGACCGCAGTTTTAATCGCAAGTCCGCAATATTCGCTACCGCCATTTGTCGTCAATGAAAATAATCCCTCGGACACGCGATCAAGCTCTTGAGTGAATTGGTTGAGTTTTCGAACGTATCCACTACTTTCCGGCAGCCCATCATTGCCATATTCGAATAGAGCCACCTCTAAAATTGGTGCGATACCATTTTGCCTGGCTGCCGAAAATTCATTCACTACTTGCCATAGCTGGTTTCGGGTTTGATCAATCAGTCCATCCATACTACTACTGGTATCGAGCAAGATTGCGACCTGAATTCTAGGACGTCCGGAAGGGCGTATAACATCATTTTGAGGAAGAATCGCCGGCTTAGTCACTGGAACCGGTTGGTTACTGGGGGCGAGTTGAGTTTTCTGTACAGTTCGGTCTTGCACAGCTTGAAGACTTTGAGCTGGCTGAAGGCTTTGAGAGGGCTGTATTTTGACTCGATGCTGAACTTCGACCGGCTGCTCTTGTGTAGCATGCACGGTCAACGAGACTGGAGCGAGTAATACACCAACAAGTGCACAAGCCACTGGGCTATAGGTAAACTTCGAATTGCTTGATTTTGCCTGTAACGTAAACATGATTAACTCCTAATCCTTAAATGAATTGATGGCTTAGGGTTAAGATTACGCTTAATCAGGAAAAGGTTTGAGGCATAGAAACGTAAACATTAAGCAAGATAAATTTACCTAATGTTTACATTTAATATTTCATTCTTAACAAACAGCTTATCGAAACATGCTAGCGCGAAGTTATTCTGTTTGAACAATATGTCCAGTGGAGAAAAAAGGATACCTTCACTATCCTAAATCTACTGGTTAGCTTTGCTTACCTCCGATTGTCCCGCTGTTGGTTTACTAGCAATGTACTCATCAACCAGGCTTTCCAAAACACTCAAGGGAACTGCGCCGTTTTTAAGTACGACATCGTGAAACTCTCTAATATCGAATTGTTCGCTCATCGCTTTTTTGGCTTTTTCACGCAAGGACAGTATTTTCAGCATACCGACTTTATAAGCGGTTGCCTGAGACGGCATAACAATATGTCTTTCAACCATTTTTACCGCTTCAGACTCAGCATTTGGCGTATTTTTAACGTAATATTCAATGCCTTGCTCCCGCGTCCACTTTTTGGTGTGAATTCCTGTGTCAACCACCAGACGACAAGCTCGCCATAACTCCATCGCTAAACGGCCAAAATCTGAATAAGGGTCGGCATATAAACCAATTTCCTTAGGAATCATTTCTGAATACAGTCCCCAACCTTCGCTGTATGCCGTATAACCGCCAAACTTACGAAACATAGGCATATCTTCTAATTCTTGCATGATTGCAAACTGCATATGATGACCAGGGATCCCTTCGTGATAAGCCAGGGCTGCCATTTGATAGATAGGCATTCCTTCCATTTTGTATAAGTTGGCGTAATAGCGACCGGGACGCGATCCATCTGGCGCCGGCTGCTGATAAAAAGCTTTTCCCGCAGACTTTTCTCTGAATGCTTCAACGCGCTTAACTTCTAGGTCAGCCTTTGGTTTGGTAATAAATAATTCATCCAGCCGTGATTTCATATCATCAATAAGCACAATTGCTTCATTCAGGTAACGCTTTCTACCCTCTTCGGTATCTGGATAATAAAAACGTGGATCGTGACGCATAAATTTAAAAAATTCTGCCAGGCTACCGTCAAACTTAACCTGTTTCATAATCGCCTGCATTTCATTATGAATACGTTTCACTTCACTTAAACCCATCTCATGGATTTGATCTGCCGTTAGCTCGGTGGTGGTAGTTCGTTTTAGTGCATTGTTAAAAAATGCTTCTCCATCAGGAAACTTCCAGGCACCATCACGCGTGTCTGCCTTGTCTTCCAGGCTAGCTAAATAATTGACCAAATCGTTATATCCAGGCTGGATAGAAGTTAATAGTGCATTTTTAGCCTGACTTAATAGTTCATCTTTTTTCTTACTATCTAGCTCAAGTTGATTAAGCTTACTCTTAAAATCAGCCCACAAGGTACTATCTTCTCCTGGCTCAAAAGGCGCTCCAACCAGGATATTTTTTGAATCTCGAATCACGTGTTCAAATACAAACTTAGGCGCAATGATTCCTTTCTTCTCTCTTATTTTCAGTTGCTCAATAAGTTGTTTTATCAGCTTGTTCGCACCATTCAGACGAGCAACATAATCATTTGCTTCTTTAACATCTTTGATAGCATGTTGGTTAATTAAAAAAGCAGGTATCTGAGAGTGCATCCCATACATTTGATTAACCGGGTAGTTGTGATGCCGCCATTTAAAGTCATCGATTTCTTCTTCAAGGTTTTTTCTGAACAGTTGATAACTTAGCAGTGTTTGTTGGTCGAGTTTTCCAGTATCAATCTCTTGAATTCGCTGGAGGTTTTCCTTGGTTATTTGCAATTCTTTCAGCGCGTTTTCTTCAGAAATATCATCCCATTTGTCATAGTCCGTTTTAATCCCCAGGTAAGTTTGGGTTATCGGGCTTCGGTTCACGCCTTCCTTATAAATAGCATCAAATAACTGATTTGCTTTGTCTGACTCAGTCAATTCCGGCGCAGGCGAATCAGTTGCTTTTGTACTGACCGGCTCATTCTTCGCTGCTGATGATTCAGCTTGTACCGATTCTGTCGGCTTATTTTGATCACAAGCTGTCAGCATCAAGCTTGCTATTGCGAGAAAAGTTAATGTTTTTTTCATAGTGACTAACCCAGCTACTAGTATTTTTTAAGGACACGATTAAAACCGCTTGTCATTAATAAACTGTTTAACTTTAATAGTCAAATTCGAGTGAATTAGGTAGACTAGGCGCCAGACTAAAAAACCATCAATATGTTAAATGAATACAGAAAAATCATCAGTTAAATCGCAAGTTTTCAGGGTTTCCAAACGCATTTTAATTTGGCTGGCATTTATTTTTGTAACTCTCTATCTTGCTATCTGGGCCTTTAGCCCAGCATTGGCACGCTGGCAAGTTAATGACCAACTGCAGAGCTTTGGATTGCAACTAACCGATGACTCTACAATACGGCTCAACCCTTTTCTTCTGCGAGTATCGGTCTCAGATGTCGCATTGATTCAATCTGAATTACAAGCCGTGCAGGCAAGCATCGAGTCAGTGGAGTTAGATATCAACACTTTTTCTCTCATCTCGAAAGAGCTATTGATAGAGGAGTTTACAATTGATGGTGTCGAAATTAATACCACGATTACCGATACTGCACTCAACGTCGCAGGGTTTAGTCTCCCACAATCTGGTGAAGCGGTTGAGAGTTCTGATAATGATAGCTCTGATAGTCAAGATGAAGTTGATGCAACTTCCCCTCCAGAAGATTCTCAATCGGCTCCATGGCTCGTTATTGCAGACAAACTTCATCTAACAAATATTAAATTGCTCATCGATAACCTGGGAAATAAGCACCAGGTGGTAATCAAATCATTGAAACTAACCCAGGTAAAATTAAACGAACTTAACCAAAAGGCCATACTTGACCTGAAAGCGGAAATAGACTCGGCTTTACTCAATCTGAGTGTCGCTCTGGAGCATGAACAAGGAACAGGAAACGCCCAGGTTGAATTCGAGTTGAAAGATTTCGAATTAAATAAAATCGCCTACCTGATCAAACAGCAGATAGAATCAATTTCCGGGCAGTTAAATCTTTCATTTAATCAAAAAGTTAGTTTTAGCAGTGAAACAACTGACGTTCAAATACCAGAGCTGGCATTGCAATTCGACTCGCTCGATTTGCTCGTGTCCGGTGTCTCTCTAAACAGCGAAATGTATCAAGCATCATTATCCGATGCTCAAATCAATCTCGATCAAACAGGTCAGCCGGAAGTGCAGCTTGATTTCGCACTGGAAAGCGAAGGCACTCAACTTAAGACTGCTGATACTCAAGATTTGATATTTGGTTTTGAGCAATTTCAGTTAAAACCCGCGAACCTGTCACTCGACCGTGCCTTGCAACCAACCGTCGCTATTGAAAATATTGTGTTAAACGGTATCACCGCATCACAAAAAATGGCACAAAAAATAGCTGAACAAGCAGAGCAAAACGATCAACAAAGTTCGCAATCACCAGAAGCGAGCGAGACCATTTCAACGAGCCCTGCGTTGGCAACAATTAAACAGCTTAAACTAACTGATTTAAAACTGGCTGAACAGCATTTATCGTTAAACACTATCGATATTCAACAACTTGTAAGCACCCTAGCACTCACCGCAAACAAGCAGCTTGCCAACCTGGTAATTCCCAACTCGCCATCAGATAATCAATCAACTGAAGAGGTTGCTAAAGAAGCAAGTGAAAATAGCCCAGCTGAAGATATTGCAGTCGACAAAGAAGGACAAGAACCGCCTTTCACTTTCAGTTTAAATCAACTGGCAATATCAGCCGATAGTCAATTCACTTTTAGTGACGCAAGCATTCAGCCTGCATTTTCTCAAAACGTAAAGTTTGAAAAAGTTGAAGTTATCGACATTGATAGTCGTGACCATGAAAAACAGGCAAAGTTTAATATCCAATTCAAAACGGATGCTTATGCCGGTGGCTCAGTTTCAGGTTTTATTTTACCTTTTACCGAAAAAATGAACTTGGAAGTTAATTCGGATATTAAAGAATTTTCTTTACCGCAGGTTTCCCCTTATATGAAAGATGCTATGGGCTTTGAAATGCTAAGCGGTCAATTTGATATCGATGTTAAATTGAAGGTGAACAACGATATCATCAAAGGTGACTCTCAGTTAGCAATGCGTGGCCTGGAGCTATCCTCGGCTGACGACGTGCAACCTGATTCGCTGGCCGATCAAACCGCACTTCCATTGAATTCAGCACTCGGTATGCTCAAAGATGATCAGGGAAATCTGGAGCTCGAAATTCCACTGACGGGCGATGTGAGTTCACCAGAATTCGGCGTTACCGGGTTAATTGCTCAAGTCACCAAAAAAGCGATCATGTCTGCTGCTGAATCATATCTGATAAAAACTTTTATCCCTTACGCCAACGTATTATCTGTGGCCAGCATAGCAGGAGACTTTATTCTTAAAGTTCGTTTTGAAGATTTGGTCTTTACTGAACAATCAGTTGAAATTCAATCGGATCATATGCAGTTTATGCAAGAGTTTGTGGCGCTACTAAAAGATAAACCGGAAACCCAAATCAAAGCCTGCGCAATTGCTATACCGGCAGATCTACCAGGCATTAAACCTGATATGGAAGATCCCAACTACGTTGAGCAACTCAAACAAGTAAGCACTAAAAGAGGAGAAGCATTTAAAGCCTGGGTGGTCGAGCAGGGACAAATTGAATCATCAAGACTGTTGTTATGTCAGCCACAAATTGATCAGGACGAGAACGCCAAACCACGGATTCAATTTGAAGCATAAAACAAAGAGGTTTTACTTAAAAAGATAACCTAATCTAAGGTCACGCTGGGCGATTAACGCCCAGTATTTTTAGCTATACCACATCGAAAATCTTTTTAAGATCTTAATGAGAGAAACTCAACTAACATTAATCACTTTTAAATATTTACAACGACAGTTCCTGCAATAAAATCATGCAAAGCTCTGCGCTTTTTATTAAATAACATGGTGATAATTTCCAACAGATGCCAAATAAAATAGCTAATCCCGAAACCGAGTAGGACGTAGGCAAACCATTGAGGGCTTTGTTCAGAAATAAACATATCTTCAGTCACAAAAAGTGCACTGACCAACATGAAAACCAGTGTAAAAATGGGGACACAATCTCTTAAAATCGCCTGTTGAAAATTAATTTCCTTCTCGGTAACCGCATCTACGACTTTCACTCGAACAACCATTTTGCCGAGAGTCTGCCCGAATAATCCATGTAGTAAAACAGAATAAATCGTAAATTGCACTGCATCGGCATAACTGATGACAGTTTCCAGAGTTTCTTCATTTGCGATAACAGGAGTCAGCAATGTGCCTACATACATGAGCATAGCAGAAAGTACACTGGTGATAATTCCATCGATAATAGAAGCGACAAACCTGGGTGCAAAGGTTGAATACTTTGCAAACTCGTCTTCATACTCTGATGTTTCAATCGCAGCATTAACATCGCTTCTCTCGGCAATAAGTGCCTCTATCTCAGCAACTCTTTCCGGGTAAGCATCCTTGTCAATATGCTGCAAAACGTCTCTAAGATCGCTTAAAGTATATGTTGAATAGTCTATGGTTTCAGGCATACCTTTGCTCACTT
Source organism: Aliikangiella coralliicola (assembly GCF_007004725.1). Lineage (GTDB taxonomy): Bacteria > Pseudomonadota > Gammaproteobacteria > Enterobacterales > Kangiellaceae > Aliikangiella > Aliikangiella coralliicola. The sequence continues at coordinate 364,845 of NZ_ML660168.1, forward strand.
TTATATCCAGCTTCTAATTAGTCTTGGTTAACTAATGTTCCCCATGCACACATACCGAGTTTCAAGGTAATCTTCAATTCCCCAACGGCCGCCTTCTCGTCCCATACCAGATTCCTTAATACCGCCAAATGGCGCAGCAGGGTTCGATAAAACACCTTCATTAATGCCAACCATACCAAATTCAAGCTTCTCTGATAGGCGCCAGATTCGATTTAAGTTTTGCGTAAAAACATATGAGCAAAGACCATAATTTGTCTGGTTAGCAAGGCGAACAACTTCTTCCTCACTTTCAAACGGAATGATTGATGCAACAGGGCCAAAGATCTCACAATTAAAAATATCCATGTCTGCAGACACGCCGGTCAAAATTGTAGGTTGATAAAAATTACCTTCCCCTTGCACACGAGTGCCGCCGCAGACGATTTCGGCGCCAGATTCCACGGCTTGATTAACCAGTTGCTCAACTTTCTCCACCGCTTTGGGTTCTATTAATGGGCCAATGTTGATACCTTCATTTGTTCCTTCTCCGATTTTCAATTCTGCGACTTTATCTTGTAATCTGGCAACGAATTCATCGTGAATTGTTTTATGCACAAAGATACGATTCGCGGAAACACAGGTTTGCCCAGAATTGCGAAACTTGCTCCCCATCGCGCCCTTAACAGCAACCTCAAGATCGGCATCATCAAACGCAATATAAGGTGCGTTACCACCTAGCTCCATTGATGTTTTTTTCACCGTCGAAGCACACTGATGAAGGAGTTTTTTACCGACGAAGGTTGAGCCGGTGAAACTAAACTTGGCCACTTTAGGATGAGTGGTAAGAATCTCGCCAATTGGTTGTGCATTACTACCAACAACCACGTTAAAAACACCAGCAGGAATACCTGCATCACTCGATAGTTGCGCAAGAGCAAGCGCTGATAGTGGCGTCAACTCTGAAGGCTTAACCACAAATGTACAACCTGCGGCAAGAGCTGCAGCAGCTTTTCTTAGTATCATCGAACTGGGAAAGTTCCACGGCGTAATAGCGGTGACGACACCGATCGGGCGTTTCAGTACAAGCGCACGCCGTCCCGCCTGGTTTACGGGAAGTACATCGCCATTAATTCGACGGGCTTCCTCCGCGTACCAGCGGATATAGTTAGCACCATACACAACTTCTCCAGAAGCTTCCGGCATCGGTTTTCCCTGTTCTGCTGTCATAATCGCGGCAAGATCTGCCTGGTTAGCAATAATCAATTCAAACCAACGGCGTAGCAGTGTTGCGCGCTCGTCGACAGTTTTTTGCTGCCACTTAGCTAATGCCTGATAGGCTGAATTAACGGCTAATTCGAGTTGCTCCGGCGTCACTTCATCAATTTCCGCAATGATTTGTCGATTTGCGGGGTTTTCTACCTTAAATGAGGAGTGAGCTTGCTCCCATTCGCCATTAACAAATGAGGAAGTTTTCCATAAATCAAGATTATTCAATTGCACGGTAATACTCTAAATTTAATTGTTAATCTGACTTTAGTGTTAAGGATGCACTTCTTCTAAAGTCATCTAAAAATAAAAGGCCATCATACCTCAGTTTGAATTCGAGATAGCTATAATTTTTAATACTGTTACTCTGGTATTTATCACTTGATAAAATCAGCTGCTTGAGAGAAAGTTACCCGGATAACTCACCAAGAACCGAGCAAATAATGAACAATATTATCAGTTACTAGCGAAACTAATAGCGATACTCTATCGAAACCGACTAATAATTTAACACACTTTCTTCCCTACTCTCGTATCAACAAATGTCATTTTACCACCAAGATATTTTGACGAACTATTCAGTTTGGCTAATTCTCGATTATAATCTGTGACAGCTAAACTCATATTAGACATTATACTTGTAATGAAACGCTCCAACCTGATCACTGAAGCCGGTGCAACCCGATTAAGAAATGAACTGGCAGATTTGTGGAAAAATAAACGGCCAGAAGTCACTCGTGCTATCACTGCCGCTGCTGCGGAAGGAGATCGATCGGAAAACGCCGAATATATCTACCGTAAAAAACAACTTCGAGAAATGGACCGCAGAATTCGCTATTTACAAAAACGGACAGCGGAAATGCAGGTGGTCGAGCACTTACCACCAAATCAGACACAGGTATTTTTTGGCGCCTGGGTGGAGTTGGAAGATGAAGAAGGAAATCTGTTTAACCATCGACTTGTTGGCTCAGATGAATTTGATTACAAACCTGAATATATTTCTATTGATTCACCATTAGCAAGAGCTTTATTAAAAAAGCAGCAAGACGATGAGGTATCGGTGAAATTACCAGGGGGAGAAAAAATCTACTATATTAACCGCATAACTTATGATGAGCAGAATTCATAATTGACAGCGATTTTGAGAAGTGACAATTTCGAACAGAATTATTTTCCAATCAAGACTCATCCAAAATAATTTCTAACAGCCAAATAATCGGCATAAATTTTTTGCACGGTAAAGTGTTGAACTCCTCCTTCACCCTTTTCAGGTTTGAATACAGCTTGGAGGTTTCCTTGGGGATTTAACAGGTACAACATCACTCCGTGACTGACGGTATAACTTTCATAAACTGGGTTGACGTCTGAGTTTTCAATCGGTGTCAGCACCGAAATCATCCCTAAACTTTGCTCAAAAGCCTGCGCACTTTCTTGCATTTCATCAACATAGGTTAAGCCAATAAAATCTTTATGAAAAAAAGGGATATATTCTGCCAGGTGTGAAACGGTATCCCGTTTTGGATCGATGGAATAAAAAAGGACTTTCAAATCATCTGCCTTATTTTCACTTTCTAACTTTTCAACCACGCCAGCCAGAATATTCAGGGTATTGGGGCAAATATCGGGACAGTGAGTATAACCATAAGAAACCAGGTGCCAACGACCTTCTAGTTGCTGATTGTTAAAAATGTTGTTGCGATGATCAATCATTGAAAATTGATTAAGCGATTTTGCTTTAGGAATCACAACGCCATTAATCACCGGCGCTTTTTTTTCGGGACTTTGTAACAGGACGGCACTAATTGAAAACAAAACTAGCGCCATAACCAGAAAACTTAAGGTCACTTTTTTTGTTATATTCAAATGAGTTCACTCCTGACAAATAAAAATAATTAAATTTTTCTATACAAATCTAAAATAAATAAGCCGCGTCAGGAAAGTATAATCTGCTTCAATAGCCATCAGCGCGATTAGCACTAGAATTGCGATGGTCGGCAGCAAAATAGTATAAATCAACGCCAGCTTTTCCCAGGCTAAATGCATAAATATAGCAATAATTAATCCTGCTTTTAAAAACATAAAAATCAAAATCAGAGTCCATCTTAAATACCCCTGAACCTGATAGAAGTCGACCATGTATGAAAAACCACTCAACACAAAAAGTAGTAGCCAGACTTTAAGATAAACACTAATTGGGTGCTGTTGTTCAGCAGTTGTAGCTGTCATAGTGCCTCCTCACCAAAGATAGAAGAATGCGAAAATAAATACCCATACTAAATCGACAAAATGCCAATACAGACCAGTAATCTCTACAATGTCATAACCTTTTTTCTCATAAAATCCATTGCGGACTCGGTTAGCAATAACAATCAGATAAATCACTCCTGCAGTTACATGCATTCCATGAAACCCTGTAATCATGAAAAAGCTAGCGCCAAATTGTTCGGCCCCCATCGGGTTCTCCCATGGTCTGACACCGTCTTCAATTAACTTACTCCACTCAAAAGCCTGCATTCCAACAAAAGTTGCGCCTAAAGCAGCAGTCGCCAACATCAAAATAAACGTTTTTTTACGGTCACCACGATAAGCGTAATTGACAGCCATTGCCATGGTTCCGCTACTTGTAATCAATATAAAAGTCATAATAGCTATCAACAGCAGCGGAACATGCTGTCCAGCAATGGTCAATGCAAAAACTTCGCTAGTCATCGGCCACTCTGCTGTCGCAGACATTCTGACCGTCATATAACTGGTCAAAAAGATGCTGAAAATAAAAGTGTCGCTCAGCAAAAAAATCCACATCATTAATTTGCCCCAGGGGACATTGAATGTCTCCTTATCAGCGGCCCAGTCGTTTACAACGCCTTTCCAGCCCGGAGCTTGTTCAGTCGAATTAGTCATCGTGTCGGCTCCTTAAAAACCGCACAGTTGTGCAATGATGTTAATGGTATCTGTGCTACTCGTTAACAGTGCAAAAAGAAATAGCCACAAAATCAGTAGAAAATGCCAATAGACCGCGCAAAGCCTTACACTGGAACTAAAAGTTACAAGTGAATTTTTTTTCATTAACTGCAAAGTCACATAAGCAAGCGCAAATAAACCGCCTAGCAGGTGTAATCCATGAACGCTGGTATATAAATAAAAATAACTATTCGCAGGATTCGATGCCACGTAATATCCCAGCTCAATTAATTGCTTCCACACCAGGATTTGCCCCAGCAAAAATAGCAAAGCAAAAAAAGCGCCGATCATCACGCTCGCAATCGCACCATTAAGTTGATTTTTCCGGGCAGAAACATGTGCCCAGTGGAGCGCAATACTACTAATTAACAAGGCCCCAGTGTTCAACCATAAGTGACTGGCATCAGAAAGCGGTTGCCAGGGCTCACCAGCTAGCGCCTGGAAATCAGGAAATTGTGATCGGGTTAAAAAAGTAATGGTAAATAAAAAGAAGATAACCGACACAACGGAAATAAAAAATCGTAACGCCGTTCGACCAATAAAAATTTCTTTTTGATAATTTTTCGCTAAAAATTCTGAGCCAGCTGGATGTGGTATCCAGGGTTTTTCCGAAAGTGTGCGGAAGATCTTCATGGATTATCTCCCACTGGTTCATCACCAATATTTTTGACATCTTCACCACCTTCAGTCGAGCTTGTTTCGCTATCATCAACCCTCTCAACCTCTTCTTCGGACATATTCTGAGGAATAAAATCTTGCTTAGCCGTGGGTACACTGTAATCGTAAGCCCATCGATAAACTACCGGCAGCGCTGGTCCCCAGTTACCATGCTTAGGTGGCGTGTCGGGTGTTTGCCATTCAAGTGATGCTGCTCCCCAGGGATTGCTTTCTGCCTTTTCACCTTTTCTCAAACTCCGAATCACATTATAAATAAAGATCAATTGCGCCACGCCGACAATCAATGCAGAAACGGTAATACTCGCATTAAGATCTTGTGCAGAGTCAGGAACAAATTCGGTACTTCCCATCGCGTAATAGCGTCGAGGAACACCCAAAAATCCGAGGTAGTGCATCGGCAGATAAATGGCATAGGTACCTAAAAAAGTCACCCAAAAGTGCGCCTTCCCTAAACCAGTATGGAGATGCTTGCCGGTAATTTTTGGGAACCAGTGGTAGATTGCAGCAAACAATACCATTATCGGTGAAACCCCCATGACCATATGAAAGTGAGCCACCACAAAATAAGTATCAGATAGAGGTAAATCGATGACCACATTACCTAAAAACAACCCGGTTAACCCGCCGTGGGTAAATGTAAAAATAAAACCGATTGCAAATAGCATCGCTGTTGTCAGGTGAATATTGCCGCGCCACAAAGTGAGCACCCAGTTGTAAACTTTTAACGCCGTGGGAACGGCAATGATCAAGGTCGTGGTTGCAAAGAAAAATCCGAAATAAGGATTCATGCCACTCACATACATGTGATGGGCCCAAACAATAAAACTCAGGCCGCCGATAATAACAATGGCCCACACCATCATTCGATAGCCAAAAATATTTTTCCTCGCGTGAACGCTCAATACATCGGAAACAATACCGAATGCGGGCAAAGCCACAATATAAACTTCAGGGTGTCCGAAAAACCAGAATAGGTGTTGAAATAAGATCGGGCTACCGCCAGAGTAATCCAGTTGCTCACCTAGCGAAACAATAGCGGGCATAAAAAAGCTGGTGCCGACAGTCATATCTAGCAACATCATTATGGCGCTAACTAACAAAGCCGGAAACGCCAACAGCCCTAAGATAGTCGCAATAAAAATTCCCCAAACCGACAAAGGCATTCTCATTAAAGTCATACCTTTTGTTCTAGCTTGTAATACGGTAGTAACGTAGTTAAGGCCGCCCATGGTAAATGCCACGATAAAAATCGCGAGAGAAATCAGCATCAATAATATTCCACCACCGGCGCCGGGCGTTCCTTCCAGAATGGCTTGCGGAGGATAAAGCGTCCACCCTGCTCCCGTGGGGCCACCTGGCACAAAAAAACTTGCCATTAGTACAATCACAGCGAGTAGATAAACCCAATAACTCAGCATATTGAGATATGGAAATACCATGTCTCTGGCGCCTATCATCAAGGGAATCAGGTAATTACCAAACCCACCAAGAAACAGGGCCGTTAACAGATAAATCACCATGATCATTCCGTGCATGGTGACAAACTGTAGATAAGCACTTGGATCAATAAATGAAAAGCTGTCTGGAAACCCAAGTTGTAGTCTCATCAAACCTGATAAAACCAATGCCACCAAGCCAACAAAAATTGCGGTGATACTATATTGAATGGCTATGACTTTGTGATCCTGACTCCAGATATATTTCGTCACAAAGCTGCTCGGCTCGTGAAGTTCTTCCTCGGGCTGATCAGCTATTGCTATGTGTGTCATCAATAATCCCCTTTCTATAAAAACTTCTGGTCTTTATGTGATTTATTGATACCAATTATTTTTCAATTCAATCGACGTTTGATATCAATCGTATTTAACCTGACAACTCCACTCGGTTTACCTCTACTTTCAACTAAAACTCTTAATTCCTATGTTTAACTCAATACTTCTATAGAACAGCTAGATATTGAACATCCAAACTTATTTATCATTCAAACTGTTCAAGTAGGCAATCAAATCATCGACAGCTTGTTCGTCTTGTAAAACTCTAGCCATCAACACCATCTGAAATCCAAATTGATCATCTGGATGTTTTCCTCTAATCCCTTGTTTAAAGTTTTCAAGCTGTCGCTTTATATACCAATCGTGTTGGCCAACTAATTGAGGTGCACTTAATCCAAAGTTCCCCTCTCCTTCTTTCCCGTGGCACGTTCCACAAGTAACATAGTAGGAATAACCACTTGAAGGATCGCCTTCAACAGTCTTGTCTGCAGGAGAATCGCTAAACGTGCTAATGTACGCAGCAACATCTCTGATTGACTTAGTGTTCGCTAAGGTTCCAGCCATAGCTGCCATCTGCTGACCGAGCGGATCATCTTTATGTGCACCGCGGATCCCTTTTTTGTAATACTCTAACTGTCTGACCAGATACCACTCTGGCAAGCTGGTCAAATTGGGTGAATTCATTGCCAGATTTCCCTCTCCATTTTGACCGTGGCAAGCACCACATACAGCATACAAAGCTTTTCCCTGTTCGGGATTTCCCTCGGCGACTTTTAAAGTCTGCGCAAAAGTAGGCTGGCGATTAAGCCAGGCTTGATAATCTTCAACACTATCAACGACTACCCTGCCACGCATGGTGTGATGGGCTAGCCCGCACAATTCTTCACATAAAATTTCGAAGGAACCTTCCTTGATGGGCGTAAACCAGACATAAGTTACCATCCCAGGAACCAAGTCCATTTTGACTCTAAATTGCGGCACGGCGAAGTTGTGCAAAACATCTTTAGAACGGAGCACAACTTTCACAGGTTTATCTTTCGGTAGATGAACCTCATTGCTGTTAATTAAAATATCATCTCGCCCTGCGGGATCTTTCGGATTAATACCAAAAGGATTTGCAGGTGTGATATGGGCAACTTCTGTTTTTCCTAAAACACCATCTTTACCGGGAAAGCGAAAAGTCCACTGCCATTGTTGGCCAACAGCCTCAACCACATGAGCGTCTTCAGGAACCTCTATAAACTTAGCCCATACAAATAGACCAGGTGCCAGCATAATGGCAACGCCCACTGTCGTAAAAACAGTGAGTCCAAGCTCTAGTTTTTTATTTTCAGGTTCGTAATGCGCTTTAGTATTTTTCTTTTTTTGATAGCGAATAACGGCGTAAGCTAAAAATAAATTTACCGCGACAAATACGATCCCGGTCACCCAGAAAGTGATGTTAATGGTATCGTCGATTGTTCCCCAGTTTGACGCAATAGGCGTAAAATACCAGGGACTAACAAAGTGAAAAATAACCGATCCCACTACCAGAATGATAAGAACAATTGCAATCTTCATAGGCGATGCATTCCTTTGTTATTCTAACTGCGATTTTTAATTTTTTGGTCAGCCATTGGTCGCGGTGTGATAACAACAGGGTAAGACACTCAACAATGACCAGTATTTTTATCCAGTATTTAAATCAATTTCGAACAATAACTTGGGGGCACCGACAAGAAAAACAACAATGGTGCTGCCACTGATATCAAACGAGTTGGGTCAAGCTCGAAACATTTATTTTTAAGTAATCGCAGTTGCTAAAACTTAAATACGTATTAATAACAAAACTACACGACTTTTAACTTTGAAAACGGATTAACAAAATGTCTATCTGTTGCAACTAACTTTGATTCAGGATGCTTTTCCGCCATCATTTTCTTGATAGCTTCTTCCTGCTCTTTAGCCGCATAAACTAAAACCAGGTACTTTCCTGCTTCAATATCATCGTGAAAAGGTTTTATTTTCTTGTTCTCACTATCAATGCCATACAATCCCCCTTCCCAAATACCGAACAAGGTAAAGAAAAGGACGATGACAAAATAAATAGTATTAGAGAGAGGAAAACCAAATGGCTCAAATTTGACGGCTAGACCGATAAGAATCAAAGACAAAACAAAACCAATTATTCCGCCGATTGTGGTTCCTCGAAACAAGTCTAATGTTTCAAGATAATTACTTGAATGGATATGCTTCTGATTTAGACCGGCTTCATCTTTGCTGACGACATGTAAGTACCAATCTAAAAGTCCTGCTTCGTGTAGGTCGTCTGATACACGTTTACTAATGTCTAGAGTAGGTGAAAGATAATAAAAACACTTCATCATTTTTCTCCATAATTGAGAAACTATTATGACTAATTATTTTAACTACATGGGCTTCTTAGGCTCCTTTTTAAAATACCAACTACAACTTTTAACATAGCATAATGTTCATTAAATAGACAATTTATCATTAGGAAAACGCGGACAAATAAAACCCGAAAATTTTAGAAAAGACTATTTTTTCCTTAAAATACAATGGGCAAGAGGCATTAGCACTATCAATGAAATTTTGTGAGGCTCAAGCTCTGGATAAAAACACCAAAATCACATTTTTATTCTAAATCATAGATTATCGAGATAATGAGAACTTGCAGAGCGACTTAAAAGGTCAGTAAAAATAATTCAATGCATAAACGATGCCATGAGTTCAAACTCATTGGTTAACGGCAGTGATTTGACATCCAGTTAACGACAAGTCGTTGCATTTGAATACGTGATGTTGAAAAAGCATGATCACCGGGGATAAATTTGGCGGTAACATTCAACCCATTTATTTTTGAGTAACGCGCGTAGTTTTCTTTTTGCAACTTTGGCGGGGTGACGGTATCTTCTTCCCCCACAATGAGGAGCACATTCTTTCCGCGAAGTTTCTCACCATAATTTCGAGTGTCCATCTTGTTTTGGTGTTTGACCAATTCCATTGCCGCAGATTCACCTGAGAAACTATCTAACATAATCAATTGATCAATATAGTTTCCAATATAACGTCTTGAGTCTGGATTGACCCGCTCACTTTTCGCGATTACTGCTGGATTTGCTGCAGAAAGAGCGGTCACACAGGCTAATGATTTTTCGTTAGTTGCACTTCTTAATGCAGCGTAACCACCAAAAGAATGTCCAACAACTGAAATTTTTTCCGCGTCGACTCGGTAGCGCTGAGCATTTTCTTTTAGAAATTTAAAGGCAGCCAGGGCATCTTCATGCAGTGTAGTAAATGAGTATTTTCCCTCACTCCCCCAAGAACCTCGATAGTGAAAAAATAAAATATTAAAACCTGCTCTGCGTAACGATTGAGCTAGATCGAGGTTCTTTTCGTTTCCAGGTAAACCATGAAGTAACACAATGGTTGGATGTGGCCCTTTGCCATTAGCCGATAGCATGAAACCAGTTAGTTTATCTTTATCAACCGGAATAAAAAGTTCAAAAAATGCTGGTGGATATACAGAGTCAATGTCAACTAAATCCATTGTGACAGGATCGTAATTGCTACTTTCAGCATTTGCATCAAGACTTATCGTTGTAGCGCCTAAAAAACCAGTCGCGACACAAATAATAAGCGTCACGATACAATCAAATTTTCTATGCATAATTTTTCAGGACCTGTTTATCCAGTTTTTTTGTTTATCTGGTTATCAGCGATAAATTGCTCAGGTACAAATTCCTTTCGTTTGAAATCCTTTTTCTTTACAGTATGCTGCCGAATTAACTGCTCTCCGGTTATCCTTTGCGATGGCAGTTCAGTGATTACTTGTTTATCGTAAACTCTTTCTCTTAGCCACTCAACGTTTCGTTTGAGTATCTTTGCCGGTCGACCTGCAACTAAAGCATTTTCTTCATCGAATGCTTTATTCACCAAAGATCCTGTACCAACAATCGAGTTGCTGGAAACACTTGCGCCACGGGTAAAAATGCAATGGGAAGCAACCCACACATGATCACCGAATACAATGTTTTTGGCAAAATTGGTTCTCGCCCCGGTAGCCTTACATAATACGGAATGAGAATCTCCAGTACGCACATCAATATCGTATGAGAACATACAGTCTTCACCAATGATTAGCTTCGACCCTGGCTCTGTTGCGGAAAAATGCACACCTTCAAAAGTCGAGTTTTGTCCAATAGAGATCAAGCAATTGTTATCTTCTGCCCAAATACTGCCTCGTTCATTAAAACGGCAATTAGGCCCGATAATTATTTTGTGATGATCACCATATATATTAAAGCTGACATTATTCAAATACGCGCCAGGGTGAATTAAAATCAAATTATGATCACCGACGATATTAAAAATGACGTTTGAAAATGTAGCTTGTTGATGTTGGATGATGTTGTTGAATCCGCGAATGGCGCGAACAGCTTGATTTACTTTGGAAGACTTTTTAACATTAAGTCGTGAAAGTTTGCGCATATTGTCTCCTGAATTTCCTTATTCAGTTCGATTATTATCCTTATTGAACATACATAGAATGACGGAAATCTTTACCTTAAAGATTTTATTGTATAGAAAAAAAACTCAATGCCCAATAGAAACAAGGTGATATTGACGTGAAATCAACATAAAATTCTCAACGTGAGATTAAATATGCGCAAAAAAGTTGAATAATAGATTGAATTATATTGATTCAGCGCTATGAGTTAACAGCCAGTTAACTCGCTTCTAAAAGCTCACTGTCTGCTAACTCATTTTCATTCCATTCCACCACAGGAAGTTCAATGTTGCCGATTTCAGATAATTGGTCTGAACCAATAGTAATCCTGGTTTCTAAAGATGTATCGGTGACAGATAAAATTTTACGCTGGTAGTTTAGGTACTTAAACCAGACAAGGGTTTCCAAATTAAAATTAATATTACCGTGTCGTATCGCATTAACAAACGCCAAATCTTTTTCGTCGGGATCGATCACCTGGTTGTTAATTAATGCCTGAAGGAGGTTCCCCTTAGACTCTAATATTTCACTTTGAGTGACTGAAAAAACACCACTTCGAGAAAAGCCATAAGGGAATTTTTTCGAATCATAAAAGCGCTTGCTAAGCCATTCTAATCTCGTTTTCATAAAGCGTACTCCTAACCAAAACAAATATCGGATCTGAATTGTCGGTTAAAATACGCTTGTTTTTTGAACTGATTATGACAACTTTGAAGATACAAAGAACTCGCACTAAAACGGCATTTTTAATAACCCATTTCTGATTGTGCGAGTGTTGTTAGACTTAAAGGTTAACCAGGGAACAGGCCTTCTCTTAACACCTTCAACTTCCCTTATACAGGTCATTTAACCCCACGGAAAGGCCATTATCACAGATGACTCGCGCATGCTGCCGACCCAATTCTCGCGGCTCTTTGACGCCACAAGAATGCGCGATAATGCCAACCGCATACATCATATTTTTGGCATAATGAGCGACTCTTTCCGATTTGTTTCTTGGTACCAAACCTCTTTGAAGCTTTTTATCGTGAGTCGCAATTCCGGTTGGACAGGTGTTCTTATTACATTGCAGTGACTGAATACAGCCAAGTGCAAACATAAAACCACGAGCCGAATTACAAAAGTCAGCGCCGACACACAAAGCCCATGCGACATCAGCCGGATTGACCATTTTGCCGGAAGTAAACACTTTGATTCTCTCTCTAAGCCCATGTCGATGTAATGCATCGATTAACATTGGCAAAGTCTCTCGAATGGTGAGCCCCATATCATCCATCAACGTCATTGGCGCTGCGCCGGTGCCGCCATCAGCGCTATCTAACGTAATAAAATCCGGGGCGCATTCCGCACCTCTCTCGTTAATGTACAACATTAAGTCATCAAGCCATTCTGGTGAACCGACCACCGCCTTAAACCCGACAGGTTTGCCAGTGACCTCTCGAACATGATTCACCATATTAATCAAATCTTCATTACTGTTAATATCAGGGTGTCTATTTGGACTGATCGAATCTTCACCTACTCTAATACCTCGAATTTTAGCAATTTCTTCGGTCACTTTTTCTCCCGGTAATATTCCACCTTTGCCGGGTTTTGCACCTTGAGAAAGTTTAATTTCAAATAATCTGACTTGTTCGTGCCCCGCCACTTCCCTGAGCTTGTCATCATTCAAATTACCTTCCTCATCGCGGACACCATATTTAGCAGTACCAATTTGGAAAACAATATCAGCACCACCTTTCAGGTGATAAGGGGATAAGCCACCTTCGCCAGTATTCAACCAAGTTCCGGCTTTCGCCGCGCCATAAGAAAGTGCTTTTACTGCAGGCTCAGAAATAGCGCCGAAACTCATTGCAGAGACCCCGAAGAACGAACTGGTTGTCCATGGATGACGAGTGTTTTCACCAATAGTGACCGGCCTGGGCGAGACCGCATCTTTTTTCATTGTTGGATAAGGACAGTTAACAAAGAGAACATTACCGACCTTCCTGGTATCACGGGTGGAACCAAATGCTATTGTGTTATCAATGTTTTTTGCAGCCCTGTAAACCCAACTCCGTTGTGCCCGATTGAATGGTAACTCTTCTCGATCCATGGCGAAAAAATATTGTCTGAAAAATTCACCAAGGTGCTCAAACCAATAACGAAATCGTCCTATTACCGGATAATTACGTTTTACCGCATGAGTTGTTTGTAATCGGTCGAATACATAAACGACTAAAATAGTCGCCACTCCGATCCCGACGGCAATGACAAATAAAAGTGCAGCCCATTGAAAAAAAACTGCCAGCGCCGTTTGAGTTTCCTGTGAAAGCATCTGAATTCCTCCCGATTTTGTTATTTTTATAAAAGGAAGTCCTTTTTAAAAACAACTAATTAAAAATAGCATTCTTTTGATAAAAACCTCTTTAAAAAAGCAGCTTTACTGCGATAAAGGTGAGAAAAATTCCCATTCCCCAATCAATATAATGACCGTGGGTATCGTACCAGTTTAGTACAACTTTTCGTGAGAATATCCAGGCCACTAATACAAACCAGAGTATGGTGTACAAAACCAGCCAAAGACCATAGAGCCCTTGAAATAACATCGGCGTAGTCGGACTGACAATATTGGTAAACAAAACCAAAAAAAATACCGTGACTTTAGGATTAAAAACATTGGTTAAAAATCCTTGTCTAAATGCCTGAAATGAACCAATTTCAACGGGTTGAAACTCAAACTCAGTTGTCGATTGTTTGGCGCGAGAATGAAATGCTTGCCACGCTAACCACAATAAATAGAATGCGCCAACGGCCTTAATTATTGTAAATAATGTTTCTGATTGCTGCAGGATAATTGCTATCCCTAACAAAGTGTAAATCAGATGTACTGAAATTCCGCAACCGACTCCTATTGCAGTAAGCATACCTGCCGACTTGCCTGTTCGTAGCGTATTTTTTAGAACAACAGCAAAATCAGCTCCAGGACTAGCAACTGCAATGATGTGAGCAATACTGAGCAAAATAAATTCGTTGAGCATTGAGTTTTATTAACCTTCTCTCACCTCACCTATCTAGAGGCGTGAAGTGCAAAGTTTGTTACAGAGATAAATTATTTTCTTATTTTTCCAGTTAAATTAATTTTACTTAACCTGAGTTGGGGATAAGAAAAGCCAGAAAAATTTTCGAAGTAAAAAAGTAAAGCCACTTAGTAATAAGTGGCATTCAAAATTCGGTAATCAATCGAAAAAATTAATATTTTACGCAGACATTTTTTGCTTCGGTGAAAAAACGCATTGCCTCCAGACCGCCTTCGCGTCCAACGCCTGAAGATTTTACGCCACCAAATGGCGTCCGCAAATCGCGTAGCAACCAGGTATTAAGCCAGACAATGCCAAAGTCTAACTCGCGAGAAAGTCGATGACAGCGCTTAATATTATTGCTCCAAACAGACGTTGCCAGACCATACTCTGTTCCATTGGCCAGACTAATCGCTTCATCATCGCTATCAAAAGGCTGCAGTGTACAAACCGGCCCAAAAATTTCTTCCTGATTGGTACGACACGCCAATGGCAAATTTTCAATCACTGTCGGCGCTACAAAATATCCTTCCTCACATCGGCCGGGAACAGAAACCTGTTTTCCACCACATAAAATATCACCGCCTTCCTGCTGCGCCAATTCAATATACGACAGCACCTTTTCCATGTGCGATCTGGAAACTAGCGCGCCGTGCTGGGTTGATTCATCCAAAGGATCACCAATACGAAGCTTCTCAACTTTGGCTACCAATGCCTGTTTAAATTTTTCGTAAATAGGCCGTTCGATATAAATTCGCGAACCACATAAGCAGATTTGTCCCTGGTTTGAAAAAGCCGCGCGTGCCACTTCGCTTACCGTACTTTCAAAATCACAATCGGCAAAAACTAAAGTCGGATTTTTTCCGCCTAACTCCAGCGAAGTTTTTTTCAACATCGGAGCCGCAATTGAAGCAATGTGTTTACCGGTTGCACTACCGCCAGTAAAACTGATAGCTTTAATTTTTTGATGTTCAACAATCGGCCCACCAATCGAAGGTCCGGTACCATGTAAAATATTGATAACTCCTTTCGGGATACCAACATCAATACAAAGTTTTGAAAATAAATATGCGGTCATCGGAGTTACTTCAGAGGGTTTAGCAATAACACAATTTCCAGTCGCCAGTGCCGGGGCAATTTTCCAGGTAAATAAATACAACGGTAAATTCCACGGAGAAATGCAACCAACAATCCCAATTGGTTCGCGCAGTGTGTAGTTAACGCCGACGCTTCCCATACTGTGCGACTCACTGGCAAACTGGGTGGCAGCATTCGCAAAAAAGCGAATGTTAGCTGCACTACGATAACTATCAACCGCTTTGGCAAAAGTAATCGGCTTACCATTGTCGATTGCCTCTGCTCTAGCCAAATCATCACTCGCGCTATCAATCGCGTCAGCCAGTTTTAAAAGTAAATTGGAGCGTTGCTCAGCGGGCATTTCTGCCCATTCCTTTTGCGCGGCCTGTGCTGCTTCGACTGCTAGCTCGAGATCTTGCTGATTGGACTGAGGAATAAGAGAATAAATTTTTCCTGTGGCGGCTTCATAATTATCAAGATACTCACCACTTTGCGGCGCTACCAGTTCACCGTTAATATAGTTTTCGATTTTTTGCATCGTTAATACCCGAAATGTTATTTCTGAAATAAACAATATTGATGATGACAGACTCGAGCACGCATAAGTGCTTTATCTTTCGCGCAGAATTAAAGACAGCTGGTTCTGCCACCATCAACTGGTAAGCTAACGCCGGTTATATAACCCGCAGCTGGTGACGCTAAGAACGCGACCGCATTAGCAAACTCTTCAGCTTCACCAAATCGACGCATTGGAATAATCGATTTTTCTTCCTCTTCCATGGCTTCAATACTGACACCTTTTTTGGCCGCCTTGTTTTTAATTATCGCTTCAAGACGAACCGTATTTGTCGCACCCGGCAGGACATTGTTCACTGTAATATTGAATTGGCCCAGCTCGTTAGCCATCGTCTTAGCCCAACTGGCAACGGCTCCGCGCACGGTGTTTGAAACACCAAGATTCGGCAACGGTTGCTTTACGCTGGTAGAGATCACGTTAATAATTCTACCAAATCCAGCCGCTTTCATTCCTGAGATTAGTTTCTGTGAAATTTGATGATTGTTAATCAAGTGTTGATTAAAAGCCGCCAGGAACTGTTCGTTTTCGGCGGAGTTCGCCGGGCCAGGCGCGGGGCCGCCGGTATTATTAATTAAAATATGGTATTCAGAAACGACTTTCAATTGCTCGTCTACCGCCCCGGCAACCGCAGCAGTGTCGCTAAAATCCGCGCAAATAGCGCTATGTTGCTGCGTTCCATTATTGGCGAGTTCAGCTTTAACCTCATTGAGCTTTTCGAGATTACGTGCAAACAAAGTCACATTAGCCCCCATTTTTGCCAGTTGAACAGCAATGGCTTTACCCATACCTTGGGAACTACCGCAAACAAGTGCGTTTTTATTTTGTAAATCTAAGTTCATAATTTCGCCCATTTAATCATGCATTCTATTATTTGATTTGAGTTTTTCTACGACCAAGAGTGTTTAGTTTCGACCAATTCTCAATCAGTTTCAGCCGTCAATCGCACCATGGTGAGAAAAAGATAGAGGTCACTTTATAGCAGGCAGACTTAGGTATCAATAGTCAGCATTCTTGATCCAGCTGCATCAATGAGATCGTCGCTCCCACCAGCCGAGGGCGGCGTTGTATTTGCTTAGTTCTTGACCAAAACAAGGATTGTGTTCTCTCCTTAACGTCCCGGAATACCGTAGCGTCCAGAGAGAACAATAAAGATCTATTGATAAAGTAGGTGAAAATTCTGAAGATTCAGCTATTCAGGCCAAGAAAAGCCCTGAATAGCTTATTAACCTGAACTCGGGATAAGAACAGCCAGAAAACGTTTAGATTTTAAGACATTACTAACCTATCGTTAAAGACAGGCAGTAAAAGGCGAGGCGGAAAATCGGCCAGTGCAAGTCTTTTAGCGGATATCAAGGCGAGTTTGCGTGGTAATAGCCAGCTATTAGTAGCAAATTCAACGCAGAGAGCCGCTAAAAGACTTGTGCTGGATGGTTGGTCTTATCCCGAATTCAGGTTTATTAGTTAACCTGGGACGGGATGATAGCTAACCTTTAATCGCTTTTAAGACGCCTGCCTTATCCAGTCCGCAGCGGGCTAACAGATCGACCGGCTCACCATGTTCGACAAAACGATCAGGAAGCCCCAGGTTCAACACCGAAATATTAATTCCGTTGGCATTCAAAAACTCGCCCACCGCACTGCCAGCTCCACCTGCTATCACATTCTCTTCAAGGGTCACCATGCGCTGGTGCATATCAGCCATCTGGGTAATCATCGCTGCATCTAGCGGTTTTACAAAACGCATGTCAACGACTGTCGCGTCAATTTCTTCGGCCACTTCTAGCGCTACCTGGAGTAAACTACCAAAAGCGAGCAACACCGTATCACGCCCCTCTCTTCTAATGACCGCTTTGCCAATTTCGATAGTTTCCAGATCATCGCCCGCTTCAACACCAACGCCTGCACCACGAGGATAACGCACAGCTGCCGGCCCCTGATGATAATAACCGGTTGACAACATTAAACGACACTCTCTTTCATCACTTGGCGTCATGACAACCATGTTTGGAATACAACGTAAATAGCTTAAGTCGAACGCACCGTGATGAGTTGCTCCGTCACCGCCGACAATTCCGCCTCGATCTATCGCAAATAAAACATCGAGATCTTGTAGCGCAACATCGTGAATTAACTGATCATAAGCCCGTTGTAAAAAAGAACCGTAAATAGCACATACGGGTTTCGCATTTTCGCACGCCATGCCTGCGGCTAATGTCACGGCATGCTGCTCAGCAATTCCCACATCAAAATAACGCTCAGGATATTGTCTGGAAAAGGCAATGAGATCAGAACCTTCTCGCATTGCCGGTGTAATCCCCATCAGCATTTCATCCTGAGCAGCCATATCACACAGCCAATGACCGAACACATTCGAATAAGTGAGTTTCTTCTTGGTTTGTGGAAGTTCTTTATCTTGAGGATTAAAAACCGGGACTGCATGATATTTAATCGGGTCTTTTTCGGCAGGCTCAAAACCCTTGCCTTTGCGGGTCACCACATGAAGCAACTGCGGCCCCTTCAACGCTTTTATGTTACCGATTGTGGTCAGTAATGTTGGCAGGCTGTGACCATCGATAGGTCCAATATAGTTAAAACCCAGTTCTTCGAAAAGCGTTCCAGGTAATACCATACCTTTCATATGTTCTTCGACACGATGGGCCCACTCGGAAATGGTCGGCATGTTTTGTAAAACTTTTTTACCGCCTTCTTTGACGCTACTATAAAATTTACCGGATAGCACCTTCGCCAGATAATTATTTAACCCCCCTACGTTTTCTGAAATCGACATATCGTTGTCGTTTAGAATAACGGTCAGGTTGGCATCTAAATCGGCAGCATGGTTGAGTGCTTCAAAGGCCATTCCCGCTGTCATGGCACCATCGCCGATGACAGCAACGAATCGTCTTTCGTCTCCACTCGCCTTGGCAGCGACCGCCATGCCCAACGCCGCGCTAATCGAGGTACTGGAATGACCAACGCCAAAACAGTCATACTCACTTTCAAATCGACTGGGGAAAGGGTGAAGACCGTCGGTTTGCCTGATCGAAATAAGTTCTTCCTTTCGTCCGGTTAATACTTTGTGGGGGTATGCTTGATGGCCGACATCCCAGATAATCTTATCGATTGGAGTGTCGAATAAGTAATGTAAGGCAACCGTTAATTCGACAGTTCCCAAGCCAGCAGCAAAATGTCCACCACATTGGCTGGTAGACTCAATTAGAAATGCTCTTAACTCATCAACAATTGTCTGTAAGTCACTTCGCGCTTGTTCGCGAAGATCTTCCGGCAAATTGATATGAGCTAAATTTGGGTATTTATCTGGGGTACATAACATATTTTATCTTAATCTACAGATTCATAAGCTTTGGCTTTCAACACTAAGCTTTTTTTAATTTCTTAATCTAATACTCGCGCTGAATAATGTACTGCGCAAACGCGGCTAGATTATCACTGTTATAGGGTATCTGATGCAAGGCATCTAATGCCCTGTCGACCAACTTGCTAGCATGAAGCTTGGCGCCTTCTAAGCCAAGCAGTGCCGGGAAAGTCGACTTATTTTTTTCTTGATCAGACCCTTGGGGTTTACCTAAAGTCTCTGTATCCGCTTCAATATCAAGAATGTCGTCTCTAATCTGAAAGGCTAACCCTAAGCTCTGGCTGTAAACGCCTAACAAGCCCATTAGCTCTTCGTCACGCAGATCACTGGCGAGATATCCCATTTTAACTGAAACATCAATCAATGCCCCGGTTTTCATACGATGCATCGACTCAAGTGTCTTAAGGTCAATTTCCCTGTCGGTCATTTCCAGATCAATCGCCTGACCGCCGCCCATTCCGAGAGAACCACTAGCCCTGGTGAGCTCAGTCAGCATTTGCAAACGAGATTCCGCAGATATATTTAAACGCGGCTCACTGGAAAGTATTTCAAAAGCTAATGTTTGCAATGCATCCCCAGCCAAAACCGCTGTCGCTTCATCAAATGCAATATGACAAGTTGGTATGCCTCGCCTTAAATCATCATCATCCATGCAGGGAAGATCATCATGAATTAACGAATAAGCATGGATCAGTTCAACAGCCAGCGCAGGGATGTCCAACAGCGAGCGTTCAACACCTAGCATTTCGCCCGTCGCATACACAAGCGCAGGCCTCAGCCTTTTACCCGGGTTTAAAGCGGAATGGCGCATTGCCTGGTGTAACCTTTGAGGTGCTTGAGTTTCCTTAGGAAGAAACTCATTTAAGAGCCCTTGTACACGTTGCTGAGTGAGTTTAAGAAAAGGGCGATGCGGCATATTTAATAATTCTTCTGATAATCGTTTATATCGGTTTTAAGGCTTAATCTTTTGAAAACTCTTGCAGCTGCTCACCTTCATCACCCTGTGTCAGTATCGCAACCTTCTGTTGAGCTTGATTCAGCAATTGCTGGCATTCGCGCGTGAGTTTTACTCCCTTCTCAAATTGAGAAAGAGACTCTTCCAGCGGCAATTCCCCTTTTTCCAGGTTTTCAACAATCATTTCCAATTTCTTTAATTGGTCTTCAAAAGTCTCATTTTTAGTGCCTTTACCCGCTTTGCTTTTCTTTTTAGCTTCGGGGCTATTGTCAGCGACATTGGCCTGTTCGCTCATCAGAATACACTCGTGTTTAAAAATGGGGCGTTATTGTCTCGCATTTCACTGTTGAAAGGAATATTAAACATGCAAAATTGAGTCAATGAGCGGCAAGCCAACATTATCTGACTGTTTAAGTGACTGCCAGGGCTTCGGTTTAAGCGTTTTTTGTCACGCAATCATTGGTTATCAGCGTGACAGTTTTGAGAAAAACCGGACTTCTCTCGAAATCTGCAGTTGTTGATAAACATGGGACTTGCTTTACGCTAAAATGGCGGCCAACAAATTCTGGTGGAATAAAGGTATTAGTCGTATAAATAAACACACGGTACTGGAATTGTTGAAAATCTTGGCTAACCTTTGAGTAAGTAACAATAAAATGATGAGTTGCGACTTGAAACAGTAACGCAACCAACTGAAATAAAAGAGGCTTTTTAATTTGGATATAGCAACGCTGGTAGGGTTACTTGGCGCAATAGCCATGGTCGTTATGGCAATGGTCATCGGCGGCAGCGTCCTGACCTTTATCGATGTTCCTTCAATATTAATCGTTGTGGTGGGCACTCACTTTGTCATTATGATGAAATATTCTCTGGGCGACTTTTTGGGCGCGGCCTCGTCAGGAATGAAAGTACTGACTTTTAAGTCTCCAGATTGTGATGAGCTGATTGAAAAAATTGTCGAATTGGCCGATATGGCTCGCAAAAGTGGTTTGTTAGCATTGGAAGGCGCCGACATTAGTGACCCTTTCATGAAAAAAGGCATTGGATTATTGGTGGACGGCCATGACGGAGATGTTGTTCAAGCGATTTTGGAAAAGGATGTTCAAATGGCGTCGCAAAGGCACGCCAATGGCGCTGGCGTATTTAAATCAATGGCTGATATTGCACCAGCCATGGGAATGATAGGCACTTTGATCGGATTGGTAGCAATGCTTTCCAATATGGACGATCCAAAATCAATCGGCCCGGCGATGGCCGTCGCTCTATTAACCACGCTTTACGGAGCGATTATGGCTAACATGGTCGGCATTCCAATCGCAGATAAACTAAATCTTCGAGATAACGAAGAAAAAATCTCCAAAAAACTGGTGATTGATGGTCTATTAGGTATTCAGGCCGGCCAAAATCCGAGAGTTATTGAACAAGTCCTTCATGGCTACCTCGCAGAAAGCAAACGCCCCTCAGCGGAAGAATAGTTTAATATCATGCAAGAATGTTCTCATAGCCTACGACTTTATCAATAGAGCCGATTCAATGACCCCGTTTAACGAGCAATTAAATTAATGAGTAACCAAGAAGAATGTGACTGCCCTCCCGAAGGACTCCCTCAGTATATGGGAACTTTCGCTGATTTGATGGCGCTGTTGATGTGCTTTTTCGTATTGTTACTTTCATTTTCAGAAATGGACGTGCTCAAATTTAAGCAGATTGCCGGCTCTATGCAATTTGCGTTTGGTGTCCAGAACAAGGTAGATGTCAAAGACATTCCGAAAGGCACCAGCATCATCGCGCAAGAATTCTCTCCGGGCAAACCCAAACCTACTGTGATCGAAGCCATCATGCAGCAAACCATTGATGTGACCAAAGAGACTTTAGAGTTTGACGAACCGGACGAAGATGATCCCGATGAAGGCGAAGGAGAACAATCTAACAAAGGAGAAGGCGATCAATCTGACCAGGGCACCGGTGAACAGTTGAGTAGTGAAACAGAAGAAGAGAGAGCCGCTCGTTTAGCCAAAGCCCAGGCCGAAGCCGAAGCACTAGCACAATCAATCGCCAGCGAGTTGCAGCGGGAAATTATCGACGGCCAGGTTGAGTTGTTAGCAAAAGGCGCCTATGTCGTTATCCGCATCAGAGAGAAAGGCTCCTTCGCCTCAGCTTCTGATACTATCGAGGAACAATTTGTCCCGGTCTTAAATAAAATTGAGACAATTCTCAGCGAAACAGAAGGTGAAATTCGAGTTGCCGGACATACAGATAACTTGCCAATTAATAATGAATATTTCCGCTCCAACTGGGAACTCTCTGGTGCTCGCGCCGGTTCAGTTACTCGCGAGCTACTTAAGAGTGGTTTGTTGGAAAAAACTCGCTTTGTTATCACTGGTTATGCCGACACCAAACCAATTGCCGATAATCAGACCTCTGAAGGACGCGCGACGAATCGCCGGGTAGAAATCATCATTGTGAAAGGCGAGCAACCAGAGGGAGAAGTCGTTGGAGTTGGTCTGGAATCACCAACCGGAGAATAGTTTGCTGTCGGCTCTTAGTCTCAACAATTAATTGGTTAAATCACTGGCTATACTTATCTAAAATTTAACGGCTGATCGTCTGCAAAATCGACAATCTACAAATCGATATTTTGCATTAACAACAATACTGATTTAACCTGAATTCGGGATAAGAGCTCAGGTTACTTGAACTCGGATTACTTATAGCGCTAGCGAAAACAAGTTATCCCAAACTCATCAGGTGAGTTATTCGTGGTGCTTGTATGTAAGATGCCAATTTTTAACTTCGGATAAATCAAACACCCAGTCGTGCAAATTGTCACCCCTTTGCTCAACTGGCATTCCAGCTCTGATCCATCTTTCAACAGTCGTTACTGATACATCCATAATGTTAGCGAGGGAATCTTTACCGGCAACTTTATCATTTGGCGAAAAACCAGGATGATCACTAATTTCCGAGCGATTTTGTCGCCTTTTTGCTTGGCGTAAATAATTTGAACTTCTCATATGTCACACTCGTCAGACCACGATACACCCTTTAAATATAGTCCATATTTGGGGGGTTTAGCCTAAAAAAGTGCGAATTTTTACAACTTTAATTTTTCAATATTGAAGTATTTTTTCAAACCGACCAAAGTTCGCAAATAAGACCGTATAAAACTTTCATTTCATAGAACTTTTCCGAATTGAAATAGGTTTGTCTGTTTTTGGTATACGCCTTGATAAGATTAGCTTCCTGGTGCGGTTCTAATTCAAAATTAACGCTCACTCCCGCAAGGTCAAACAAGGGATCGCTCAGGCAGGCATATTCCCAATCAACCACATACAATTGATTTGAACTAGCAGTTTTCGAGCAAAGAATATTGCCGGGCGACAAATCATTGTGACAAGTGTTCGAAGGCGAAAAACTTTTCAGATTATCTAAAGCATGTAAATAAAGTTTTTTATGGAGAAATCGCCGTTCAGGGGACTTTTGATTAGCAAGTTGGTAGTAGTTATCCAGGTGGCTGCGAATGTCCAACATTGGCAAAGTATCAATACTATTGTGCAAACTCGCCAAGAATGAACACAGCTGTTCACAAAAACTTCTGTCATCAAAATATCGAACGTTGGTCGCCTCAGCCTCAACCCACTCAAAAATACGTATCTCATCAGTGTCCAGAAGACAAGTAGCTAACCATGGCATCAAATTCTGATTATCAGAAATCACCTTACAAACTGGAACAAAGGATTGGTTGGGCAAGTGGATAAACTTATCCTGATCAAGGAGCTGAATGAAAAAGAAATCAGCGCCAAACTTAACTCGATAACTAAAATTGGTAACTCCGCCGCCTAATGGTGTCCAGCTTCTTTTATTGTAAAGTTGTGACGGGCTTGGACTAATCGAGCCTTGAGTAAAGTGGTCTGAACCTGTCTGACTAGTTTTTGTTTTACGTGGTCCAGCTTGGCTGCTTTGATACAGCGTATGCACCAACTTTTGCCAAGCTGAACTTGAATAATGCCACCAATCAGGCGCTTCTGTTTTCATCAAGAAATAAATTCATAAAAGAGCGTCTCCAAAATAAGTAAGTCACCATTAGCAGGCTTACCTCTCAGTGTAGCTCAAATAATGTTGCTTCCACTTCAACCAGCCAAATATTGCAATAACCAGGTATCCGAAGAATAAAACCGCGGTCAGCGCAAACCCTTTTTGTACGTACAAGTATATTGAAATTGAATCAATCACAATCCAATACAACCAATTTTCCAACACTTTTTGCGCAACCATATAGGTGGTTACCACTGCAAACCAGGTGGTAAAAGAATCAAGATATGCAAAGTCCTGATTGGTGTACTCGCTAAGGAAAAAACCCGAAACAAAAACTAATAGAGAAATCCCTGCAATCAGCAGCAGGTGAACTTTTAACGACCATTTCACAACCGGCTTAACCGACTCTCCTTGAGTCTTGAATCGCCACATGTACCAGCCATAAATCGCCATCACTAAGTAATATAAGTTGAGTAATGACTCCATGTACAAATTAACATCAAAAAATAAAATCGCGTAGATTGCAGTGCTAACAAATGCAGCGGGCCAGCACCATAAACTTTCTTTGACTGCTAACAATATATAAGCAATTGCCAAAATAACTGCGCACCATTCCCAAATGGAGGTCGCGATAATCTGCTCGAAAAATAATGAAAAAAATTCAGTCATTAACGACTCATGGAGCAACATCGCTATTTAAAAACTTAGCGACAAAAACCTGTTTGCCATAAGTTTCAAATGAATAGCGTACAGTTTGGTTAAGCAACGTCATGACGTCATCATACTCGCCGAATATCTGAGTGCTCATCGAATTCGTTATACAGGTGACGCTTTCATTCGCGTTTAACCGCTCAACGATATCTTTGATGATATTCAGAAAATTATCATCCAGTGGATAAAGACTGAGTTCAAGCGAAATTTTCATCGTTTTATCCTTTCATTTTAGGGGTGGTTTAAATTAATTCGAGTTTTTTTTCGTTATCAGTTTACTCAAATTCCAACGAAGCACTCACTCCAACCACACGAGGTGCAGCAAATTGGTAATAGGCTTCGGTCTCATAGAAATTTCGAGGATCGTTTCCAAAACTTCCGAAACCTCTGGTCTGAATATCTTTGTCAGCTAAGTTGCGAGCGAATAAATTAATGCGCCAATTATCCTGACTGTAAACCAGACCAAGATTTAATATTTCATATCCATCCGACTTTTCTTCGTGACGGTCAGAAAAATAAAAATCCCCTTTTGACTGAATCTCAGAATTAAACGTCCAGTTGTCATTGATAAAATAATTAAGGCCGACAACCAGTTGGTGTTCAGGTGCATGGGCAACAGCCCGGCCATCCAGGTTAAAAGGTACCGGCGGAATCGCCTGTTGATCAGCAAGAACATGTGAAAAGCTTTGGAAGTTTTTAAATTCAGATTTTAATAATCCCAGTGTGGTGTAAAGTTGAAACTCATCCCAGCCACGCCATTGTGCTTCCACTTCCAGCCCATAGCTGGCAGCCTGGGCTGCGTTATCAGTAAAATCCGTAAAGCTACAGGGACAAGCCCCCCCTTCTTGAATAGTTGTGCCATCTGCGAGCGAACGTACTATCGATTGTTTAATTTGAATGTCATCTCTATCTTGATAGAAAATGGAAGCCTGCAGAGTCAGTTGATCTTCCAGCCAGTTTCCTTTGATCCCCGCTTCATAATTCCACATAAACTCGGTATCAAATTCGCGTTCTTCTACGCTAATCGTTCCATCAGCGTTAAAACCGCCCGCTTTATACCCCCTGGAAATTAAACCATATATCATTTTTCCAGATTCGTAACGATATTCCAGCGACACTTTACCGCCCCATAAATCTTCGTCGGGCTTAAATGAAATCAAATCGCTATCGCTATAGTCAGCCTGACGATTTTCAAACCTGAGCCCGGAAACCAAAGTTAATTTTGGCGAAAACGGTGTTGAGACTTGACCATAAACCGCCACATTTGTGGTGTCGAACTGGCTGGAGAAATTTGCTGGATTAAAAGTATAAATTCGGTTTAAATCATTGCTTTGGTCGCGATAGTACAATCCAAGAACCCAGTTAACTTCATCTCCTTGTTGTACATTTTCTCCACCGCCAGAATGAAGCCGCAAGTCGATACTGTTATTCTGATTTTCTCTGGTGTAATTATCGAATGAGGCGTACCACCAGTCGAATCCGAATAACGCTGAGTCACAAGGCGTATTGTCACAAATGCCGGGGTGACTCCAGTCTTCATCAAAGCCATACTCTAAGTCAGAATCAGCAAAACTAATCAAGGATTCCAGGCGATATTTCTCATTCAGTTGCCAGTCAAAATGAAAAGAAGCAGCCGAAGTTTCTTGACGATCATTCCCTGGCTGGTCGGAATATGTTGTTCGATTAGAATCCAGGCTAAAAGCGTCATAACCGTTATCAACATCAACCAATAAAATTGAACTGGTTACCGTTAGCGCTTGATTGGCCTCATAAACAAATTTAGCGCGTAAACTAGATTCATCGATATTGTTGGTATCATCTCGATTGAGAAATTGGTTATTCATAAATCCATCGCTTTGATAATGACCTATCGCCAATCGATAACCCAGTTTATCTGACACAGGGCCACTAACCACCGCTGACAAATTGCGCCCGCCAAACTCTTCAACACCAGCAGTTAACTTACTGTAGAAAGTATCTGTCGGCGAGTTTGAAACCAGGTTAATCAGGCCAGCCAATCCATTCGCACCGTATAACGTTCCCTGCGGACCACGCAAAATTTCAACCTGTTGAATATCCAGAGTGGTTGCAGCCGTCGCGATGCCGGTTAAATCAATACCGTCGACAACGACTCCCACAGAATAATTAACCGGCTCAACAAATTCGCTTCGTTCACCAATTCCCCGGATTTGCACGAAACGTCCTCTCGATGCACCAGTGGCAAAATTAACATTCGGTGCTAAATTGAGTAAGTCAGCAAGGTGCTGCGCGTTATTTTGTTCGATGGTTTCTTCATCAATAACGGTCACGCTAGCCGGCAAATCAAGGACGTTAGTGTCGGTTAATTCTGCCGTAACAACAATTCGATTGTAGTCTTTAGCATCATCTGCAACGTCATCTGCATAGGCTGGCTGAGCAGTGGTCAAAACGGCTCCAGTTACTGCAGCGACAACCAGACTGGTTGCAGAAAAAGAAAACTGTTTCATATACACAAAATCTCCAGATGCATTTTTACAGCAAAAAATTGATGCTTAAAATGCTAAATAATGATTCATTTCCAGTTGGAATTCTTTATTCGTTGTAATGAAGATCTAGATAGCGAGGTACAAAGGAAAGATAGTGGGTAAAGCACAACTGCAGAATTACGACTATTTGCCTGTCCCTACGCCGGTATTGTCCGGATCAGGTTCAAAGGGTCTGTCTGTTATCTGGCTCTCATCAATCAAGCCAAGACTTACTGACATCTCAGGTCTTTAAAGACCGCCCCTCAGGGTTATTACAACAACTACCAGCAATTATAGCTGACCCCAATAGACAATACTATCCGGCTTCAACGTAGAAATATTCTAGTCGCTTGAATGAGTAACGAGTTTTCATTGCCGAAATAACAGAAAACCTTTAAATTCAATTCATTATTAGAATCAGAATGATAAAAATGGCAACTAATCTTGGGTTGTTGGCGATTAGCCTCACGATGCTGCTCTTTGCAGAAAAGAAAATTTCAGACAAGCAGACGCCAGACACGAAAGTGCTGCAGCTCATTTCCGGATTGAGCAAACTGATGGCTTCTCTCCTTTTTGTCTATTTTTTCTGGGCTAACACGGCGGCGAGTAATCTATTTTCAATTTCCCTATCTTCGTCCTCGAGTT
This sequence comes from Aliikangiella coralliicola, assembly GCF_007004725.1. Taxonomy (GTDB): domain Bacteria; phylum Pseudomonadota; class Gammaproteobacteria; order Enterobacterales; family Kangiellaceae; genus Aliikangiella; species Aliikangiella coralliicola. The sequence goes on from NZ_ML660168.1 coordinate 392,950, forward strand.
TCGGTACACTGATTTTGCTTGGTTTAGCGTTTTCATTCGCCGGCGACTTATTACTGTTGCCCCGGGGAAACAGCCGATTTTTTCTGGCAGGTATTGGCGCCTTCGCACTGGCGCATATCGCTTATGGGTTTGCGTTTCTGAAGCTTTTGGTTGAGCCAGATGTAATCCTGATAAGCACGCTGTTAACGCTACCCGCCGCCGCGATAACCTATCATTGGCTAAGCCCTCACTTAACAGGCCGGTTTCGAGTGTTGGTTTCCATTTATCTCGGACTGATTTCTCTGATGGTGATTATCGGCACAGCCGCGGGCGTTTCTAGCAATAATTACTGGATAGCTTCGGGTGCGATTATTTTTGCAGTCTCTGATATTTATGTAGCGCGCAACCGATTTGTTTCCGCCGGATTCGTTAACCGATTAATTGGACTTCCTTTATATTATTCAGCTCAAATCATGATCGCTTATGGAGCCCTCATCGTAATTCATGGGCAAGTTAACCTGAGTTCGGGATAAATTAGCGTTTTTGTCTATTTTGGGCTACGCCCTTTGCACAATCTAAGGTAGAATCTTCGCTATCTTAAGCTCGCCGACAACGGCGGGATTTTCTATTTGACTAGTTGAAGAGAAGTTCAATCGCATGAGCACAGAAGTGACTAAACCGGCTAATTTTATTCGTAATATTATTGATGCAGACCTCGCCTCAGGAAAACATCAGTCGGTACAAACCCGCTTTCCGCCTGAACCTAACGGCTTTTTGCACGTAGGTCACGCTAAATCAATTTGTATTAATTTTGGTTTTGCTCAAGATTACCAGGGACAGTGTAATTTGCGCTTTGACGATACTAACCCTGCAAAAGAAGAAACCGCCTACGCAAAAGCAATTGCGGCCGATGTAGAATGGTTGGGTTTTGAATGGTCTGGCGAAATACGCCATGCAGCAGATTATTTTGATCAGTTATATCATTTTGCAGAAGAACTCATTCAAAAAGGACTGGCTTATGTTGACCAATTAAGCGCCGACGAAATGCGCGCTTACCGAGGTACATTAGTAGAGCCGGGTAAAAATAGTCCATTTAGAGACCGTCCAGTCGAGGAAAACCTGTCGTTATTCAGACAAATGAAGGCCGGTGATTTTGAAGATGGCGCGATGGCATTAAGGGCCAAAATAGACATGGCTTCTCCAAATATGAATATGCGTGATCCGGTCATTTACCGAATTAAACGTCAACACCACATTCGTACCGGTGATAAGTGGTGTATTTACCCAACCTACGATTTTACCCACTGTATTTCGGACGCGATAGAAGGCGTCACTCACTCATTATGTACGTTAGAGTTTGAAGACCATCGTCCGCTTTACGACTGGGTACTGGACAATATTTCGATTGAATGCCATCCACAACAGATTGAGTTCTCACGTTTAAATCTGGAACACACGATTACCAGTAAGCGTAAGCTTAACCAGTTGGTTGTCGGTAATTATGTCGAGGGGTGGGATGATCCCAGAATGCCAACCATTTCGGGCATGCGTAGACGTGGCTTTCCTGCAGCAGCCATTCGAGACTTCGTGTTGCGAACCGGTGTTACCAAAAAAGTCCACACGGTAGAAATGAGTTTGCTGGAAAATTCGGTACGGGAAAACCTTGGTGAAAATGCACCACGCGCAATGGCGGTACTGCGACCGCTCAAAATAACGATTACCAATTACCCTGGTGATAAAGTCGAAGAACTCAATGCCCCAAATCATCCACAGGATGAATCAATGGGAAGCCGCAGCATTTATTTCACTAAAGAAATTTATATCGATCAGGCTGATTTCCGCGAAAGTGCGAACAAAAAATACAAGCGCCTGGTAACCGGTAAAAGCGTTCGGTTAAGGAACGCCTACGTCATCACCTGCGATGAAGCCATCAAAGATGCTGAGGGTAATATCATCGAATTACATTGCAGTTATGACCCCGATACTTTAGGGAAAAATCCTGAAGGATATAAACCCAAAGGCGTCATTCACTGGGTCTCGGCGGCGCAATCGAAAAAGGCTAAGGTTCGTTTGTACGACCGTCTGTTCAACACGCCGAATCCTGGTGCAGCAGAAGATTTTTTAACTACCATCAACCCTGATTCTTTAGAAATCCTTGAAGATGCGCGCGTAGAAATGAGCCTCGCAGATGCCAAACCGGAAGATGTATTTCAATTTGAAAGAGAAGGTTATTTTTGTGCCGATCGCTATGAGCATAAAGACGGGCAACTCGTCTTTAACCGCTGTGTTACTTTGCGAGACAGCTGGGCAAAAATTGAAGCTAAAGGAAGCGCATAGAGAATAACCAAAATAACTGTCTCTAAACACTAAAGGCGAACTTGTTCGCCTTTTTTTGTGAGCTAAAATTATTCAAAACTTCTGTGGTTTTAGTTTACTGGGCTTCCCCCTGTCGACCACCACAACGATTAACAAACCGGTGTTTTATTCTTTCATAGGCACCGCGCAATTCGGAAACCAGAGATAAAGGTGTATTAATGTTAGCGGCCAGGTAGAGCTCTTGTTGCAACTCTTTAATCGCATAAACGAGTTCCAACTCATTGGAACTTCTGATCGTCTCGCTTCTTAAAATATCAACAAAATTATCTGATGCAATAATCAGATCAATTCGATTTCTTTCAATCATTTTTCGCGACTGACTATAATTTGATGCCACGATCAGATTTTTATCAAGAATAAAACCGTTGTCAGTTAAAAATTCAAACTCAGCCTGGTCTCTACCAATGCCCACAACGTAGTTTCGCGCATCTTCCAGACTATCAACTTCAATATCTTGACGATATTTATTTTTATAAAAGGAAACTTCTATATTACACAGTGGAGCAATCCACAGAAACTGATTTTCTCGTTGCTTATTTCTTAACAATGAATATATGAGCGTGGATGAATTATTAGTCGCTTTCCGATAAGCCCTTGGCCAGGGGAAAATATCAATTTTATAGTTAACTTTAGCTTCCGCTAAAATAGCTTTTACCAGTTCAGTGGACCAACCATCAACGCCTTTGTTTTCATTAATCACCTGATACGGTGGAAATAACTCGGTAACTACCTGAACCTTTTCGGTAGAATGAACAAAGTCAGCGAAAATAACACAACAAACGAATATTAACCGGTAAATCATGGCTATTCTTCTTAATTCAACACCGCAATTGAATATCTCTAAATATTATAGAACAGCTTTATAAAGACAGTCCGTTCAATCTCTCGATTCAATAAATAAATCTATCTCAAGCATTTTTTGTTCTTAAGAAAAACGCTTTTATATCGAATAATGTTGATGAGATAAGTCTCTCCAAAGCCAGGGAAATGAAAAATAAAACGTTCAATTACTGCCATTCAAACAAAATAACCTGTTGTATTATTATAAGCGCTGTTTAGAATCAATTAATGACGTTGACTTTGGAGATAGTGTGAGCACTCAACCTGTTTCAGAATATCATCTTGCGGTGTTAAATTCGGGGCGCTGGTTTAATAACATCCCGGCTCAAATGAAGCACGACTTGCTGCAGTTTTCCGTTTTGAAATCTATAGAGCCAGGAGAAACATTATTTTCCCGGGGCGATGCACGCAACGGCTTATTTGCAGTTGTTGACGGTTCAATCCGAATTACTGGTTTAAATGAAGATGGCAAAGAAGCCATTCTCACATTTATCGAACCACCCAGCTGGATTGGCGAAGTAGCATTATTCGACGGAGATAACCGTACACACCACGCTATAGCAGAAACAGCTGTGACAGTACTTCACATTCCCCAGGAAAAACTGGACGACATGCTCGAACGCCATCCAGAATATTGGAAGGAGTTTGGCATACTGCTTGCGCATAAACTACGGTTAACTTTTCAGGCAATTGAAGATTTATCATTGCTTCCCGCCGCTACTCGATTGTGTCGGCGTCTAGTGATCATTGCACAAGGCTACGGCGGGATAAGTGGTAGACATAAAAGTGGAATAAATCCGCAACGAGTCATTAGTGTTTCTCAAGAACAACTTGGCTTGATGTTATCAATATCCCGCCAAACTACAAATCAAATACTCAAAGAGCTTCAAGCCAAAGGCATGATTAAGATCACCTATGGAGAAATTGAAATCCTTGATCTGGACCAACTCAAACATCAAGCGCAATTGCCATAAACTGCGTGACACCAATCATCACATTAACTTTTGTCAACTATCTGACAGACTTGGCCCTGATATCCTGATAAATTGAGCCAGATAGGATAATTTCTTCAACTCAAACGAGGGCGAACAGAATGAAAACGCTCATTGATCAACTATCAAAATATGCAGAATATCACCGTGACCCACGCAATATTGCGACTCATTTTGTTGGTATTCCGCTAATCGTTGTTTCCATCGCAGTGCTGCTCTCTCGCCCCAGTTTCGAACTGTTCGGGATAATTGTTTCCCCTGCAGTAGCGGTCGCTTTAATTAGCGTGGTTTACTACCTGATGCTCGATTTATTCTTTGGTTTTTTAATGACTATTGTGATGTTCCTTTCTATCTGGGCCGGCCAATCGCTTGCTGCAGGCACCACTGAAAGCTGGTTAGGTTGGGGAATTGGCTTATTTGTTGTCGGTTGGATAATTCAGTTTATTGGTCATTATTACGAAGGTAAGAAGCCCGCTTTTGTCGATGATATTATGGGACTAGTAATCGGGCCTCTTTTCGTTGTTGCCGAAGCAATGTTTTTACTCGGACTCCGCAAAGAAGTGCAGATGGAAATCGAGAAACGAGCCGGCGTTGTAAAAGCCAGAAATCTAAATACCCACACCTCTTCAAGCACCGAATAAATGCACTTTTCCGATAGCTTCATGTTAAAAGAGCACAGCTTGAAATAGATCTGAAGTTCTCTCAACTTCATTCTTGTACATAATAGGAAGGCGTTTGTACGCCTTTCCTGTCACGCAATTCATTATCCCTACTTCGATTTAAGCTGGCTGATTCACCATTTGTTACTTTCTATTTTTCTTCACTTGAAATTCTATTGCTATTATTATTTTGACTTGCACTAAGCCAAACGAATCTTCGGGGGAACACAGCCTCATATGAAACCTCTACAATCACCATCACTCCTTCAGGTACTTATTTTTAGTATCATGTTAAATATTGCTCCTACCTCAACCCAAGCCGACACTCTGCTGGTGGGTAACAAAAGCCAGGCTACATTAAGTGTCATAGATATTTCCAGCAACTCGATTAAACGCGTAATTAGAACCGGTATTGGTCCCCACGAAGTCGCCATTAGCCCCAATCAAAAGTACGCAGCAGTTGTTAACTATGGCGATCACTCCGTGAAAGGGAATAGTGTTAGTTTGATCGATATTGACAAAGGTGAAGTGATTAATACCGTCACACACGACAAGTTACTTTCGCCCCACGGTATTCAATGGTTTAAAGACAATAAACACATCCTGGTAACTGCTGAAAGAAATAAAGCTATCGTTAAACTTAACCCTTTCAATGGAAAAATCACCGGCGTAGCTAAAACCAATGCAGAAGTTTCACATATGTTGGTCATATCGCCTGACGAAAGTTTTGCGGCTGTATCAAATATTGTCTCAGGCAGTTTATCTTTAGTTGATTTGAAAACATTTAAACTCATTAAAGAAATACAGACCGGTGGTGGAGCCGAAGGCATTGATATTTCATCGGATGGCTCAAAAATCTGGGTGACCAATCGCGATGATGACACTGTGAGTATCGTTGAAGTAGCCACTCGAAAAGTGATAAAAACATTGCCATCAAAAGGTTTTCCGATCAGAGTCAAGATTTCTCCCAACCAGAAATATGCGCTCGTATCTAACGCGAAAATGAATACCTTAACAATTTTTAATGCCAGCAGCCTTGAAAAGGTGAAAGAAATGTCACTGGCCTCAGACGACAGCAAGGTTCCGCTACAGTTTCCAATTGGTATTTTAATCGATAACAAAAGCCAAAACGCTTATGTCGCTCATGCAGGCGGTGACAAAATATCAGTCATAGATCTGGCTAGACTAGAGCGAACCAAATTACTAACCGGTGGACTAACCCCAGACGGAATGGGTTTTATTGAAAGAAAAGTTAGCTACTGAAAACAGGCTAGTTATTATTATTCGACCTATTATTATTCGACTTATTATCGTTCAAATTTTTATTATTCAATTCGTATCAGTCAATTTCGGCGAAAGCCCTCACTGGAAAGGTTCCGAAGCCTTTAACCTTAACGGGCACTGCATAAAATTTAAATTCGCCTTTAGGAATGGACTTAAGATTACACAAGTGCTCAACAATCAGAATTTCGGCACCCAGTAATATTGAATGAACCGGTCTTTTGCCGGTTGATGTGTCGTCAATGTTTAATGAATCGATACCAACCAGCGCAACCCCTCGTTCCTTTAGCAAAACAGCAGCATCCTCTGTCAGGTAAGGATTGTTCTCATAGTAAGAGTCACTTTTCCAGTGCCTCGACCAACCGGTCTCAACCAATACCGCCTTTCCCGCTAACTCAAGACTTTCAAAAAACTCTCGACCTACAGCCTTAACATTATCAGGAACGGTGACTTTAACACCAGGCAAGCTGGAAACCGACGACAAGGACAATTCTGCTATATCTTTTCCTGCTGCGTAGCGATGAAATGGCGCATCAATGTAAGTGCCCGTATTCGCGACCATTTCAATTTTACCAATGTGGAAACTTGCATCTTCATAATGTTTTTCGGAAGCTTCTCGACTGAGATAATCACAAATAATTGGCGCGGGTAGTCCCTTGTAGGTCACTATGCCGTCTTCGATGGTGTGGCTCAAGTCGACCAGTTTTGACATACTCCTCAAGCTCACGCAGGTCGATCATCAATCAAGTCATCTGCATCTTCAACCAGCACAGCCGTCCCATAAACCATTAACTCAGCTGCTCCATGGGTAATTTGAGAAGTTGAAAAGTGCAACCCGACAATGGCATTACCACCAAGTTCTCGCGCATCCTGCATAATTCGATCAAGCACCTGCTCGCGGCTTTCTGCTAATAACTTGGTATATTCGTGTATCTCTCCACCGACAAGATTGCGTATTTTCGCCAGAATATCATGACCAACGTGACGTGCTCGAATACTGGTTCCTCTGACCAATCCCAGATGTTTAACAATTTGCTTTCCGTAAATAAATTCCGTGGTTGACAGTATGACGTAACTCATATTTTTACTTTCCCGTATTTATCTTTTTTTGCATTCATCAAACGCTGTCTGAGGACACTAAATAGTAATAATAACGACCCGCTTCCCAGTGCGCCGACTAACAATTTTTCAAGTAGTCCTAAATCAGGATTGGTAAAAATTTTAAAAAAAGTAAAACCAACAATGGCGACTGAAGCCACCGCTATCAGCGCCAAACCAAACATTCGAGTGGTTTTAGCAATAGGCTCCTGAAACAGCTTTTCTAGATGCTCCAGTTCCTGCTCCTGCAAACTCAACGACTGGATTTCATGCCGCATCAGCGACAATTCTTGATAAAGTTGCTGATACTCTGAGTCAGTTTCAATTAACAGTGAAACCTTCTGAGCTTCTTGTTGAGTTAATTCCCCATCAAGATAACCCGATAGTTTTTCAAATTTTTCTTCGTTGATGTCTGATTGTTGAATACTCATTGAGCACCTCCCAGGGAAAAACCTTTTTTGATGAGTATTTCCCTTAATGCCATTCTCGCTCGATGTAAACGAGACATCACGGAACCATTAGCAATTCCGAGAATTTTGGCGATATCAGCGTAACTAAAATTATGATAATCACGCAACAAAATAATTTCCTTTTGCTGCATATTCAACTCATTAATAGCTTCTTCCAGTGATTCTTTCAACTGCATTTGTTGTAAAGATTTATCCGGCTCAGTGCAAGTCGGCGCGCTTGAGTGATATTCTTCATGCTCAACTTTACGAACACGTTTTTGATGTCGCAGTATATCAATTGACTTATTACGAACAACGGTAAATAGCCAGGGTTTGAACTCCTGGTGGTCAAGTGCCGGCGCGCCGGGATGATTAATACCTTTTTCTATCGACGACTGTACAACTTCAAGCGCATCATCGCGATTGTTAAGTAATCGATAGGCTAACGCAAAAGCTTGTTTGCGGCACTCTTCAAATTCTGAGGACACCTGCATGGTGTATTCCCTTATCTCTGACATTTTTGTTAAAACCATCAAATAGTACGCTATATCTCAACTAAGTGGTATCCGAAAAATGACACAAATAGTGTCAGACAAATTATTACCAGCCTGGTGACATAAATGCTTAACAGACTGATAGATATCGGTTCCAGGCTTATTCATTACCCGTAGAGGGTCAACGTGCACTAGCCTGGTATATTCCCTCAAAACAACGAAATTTATTAACTACCGACCAGTTTCCCAGCTGATTTCTAACAAGCCACTTTCTTCGGCTTTACAAAACCACTCATTCCAACATAGAATAGCTGGCGTCTGACTAATATTTGAAGCATTTATCATTTTTGACCTTTTGACAGATGGCCTTTAATAAATAATATGACCTTTGACAGAACACAAAAAACCTCTCTCAATATCTTCGCTAGCCAGCGCGGCTGCAAGTTTATCTTAAACTAACACCACCACCGGTGGGGCATTCAGCCCATTGCTGACATTTATGCTATTCTCAATCAGGTAGTTTATAGGAATAGACCCGATTTCAAACAGCAAATACCCTTTTCTCAGCTTTATGACCTCAGCCTGTTGGGCAATTTGAAAATATCGTCTGAGAACAAACCAAACAACAACCAGAAACTTAGTTAATACAATCAGTTAGCTGTAGCATCGAAATACATGTTATGCCGCCTGAGATGCTACATCAAAGAAAAAGGGAACCCATGATGGTTAATGAACAATCGAAATTTAGTACTGAAAAAGCCCCCAAACCTGTTGGTTTATACCCTCACGCCAGAAAAGTTAACGATTTATTGTTTCTTTCCGGTGTTGGTCCTAGACAAGCGGGAACTTTAGATATTCCAGGGGTGACTCTAAACCCAGACGGTTCAATCAAAGACTACGACATTGAAACCCAGTGCCGCAGCGTATTTAACAACGTAAAAACAATTCTCGAAGAATCGGGCTCCAGCTGGATGAACCTGGTAGATGTCACCGTTTTTCTGACCAACATGGCTGATGACTTTAAGACTTACAACAAGATTTACGCAGAATACTTTGCAGATAATCAACCCTGTCGTACAACGGTGGAAATTAATTGTCTACCAACACCGATTGCAATCGAGCTCAAGTGTATCGCCACTATTGACCAATGAGAACGGCAATAGGTTATCACACACAAACTAAAGGAAACTAAACAATGAGTGCCCCAATGCAAGTCATTAATTTCCAGAAGTGGATTGACGAAAACCGCGACAAACTGCTGCCGCCAGTTTGTAATAAAGAAGTTTACCGAGAAGGCGATATGATTATTATGGTTGTCGGAGGACCTAATGGTCGCAAAGACTTTCACTACAACGAAGGCCCAGAGTTTTTCTATCAACTCGAAGGCGAAATGCTGCTAAGAACTCAGCAAAATAATCAAGTTGTCGATTACCCGATAAAAGCAGGCGAAGTCTTTTTGCTACCGCCTAAAGTTCCCCACTCTCCTGTGCGTTTTGAAAACTCGATAGGATTAGTTGTCGAACAAGTTCGCCGTCCAGAGGAAACCGACGGATTGATGTGGTTTTGTGAACAATGCAATCACAAACTTTATGAAGAGTATTTTCCGCTCACTGACATTGAGAAAGATTTCGGCGGCGCTTTCAATCGTTTTTTATCCAGCGAAGAGCTACGCACATGTGATAAATGCGGCGATGTTATGCCTCACAATAAATATGACTTCGACAAGCAACAGTCAGGAAAAGAATAAACATAAGGAACCGCTATGTTAACCATTGATATTCACACTCACATATTGCCTGAAAAATGGCCTGACTTAAAAGAAAAGTATGGCTATGGTGGATGGATTCATCTGGACCATCATCGATGCGGTTGTGCGCGCATGATGAAAGATTCTCATTTTTTTCGAGAAATAGAATCCAATTGCTGGGACCCGAAAGTCCGCATGACTGAATGTGAACAGCATGGTGTCCATGTTCAAGTTTTGTCAACGGTTCCGGTCATGTTCAGCTACTGGGCAAAACCACTCGATGCCCTCGATATCTCCAAGTTACTAAACGATCATATCGCCGGAATTTGTGACGAACATCCTAGTCGCTTCGCAGGTCTTGGCACTATTCCGCTACAGTCTCCAGATTTAGCCATCAAAGAACTGGAGCGCTGTGTCAATGATCTCGGTTTAAGCGGTGTTCAAATTGGTTCTCATGTTAACCAATGGAATTTGAACGCGCCCGAACTTTTCGACGTTTTTGCCGCTGCCCAAGATCTCGACGCGGCGATTTTTGTTCATCCCTGGGACATGATGGGCAAAGAACAAATGAAAGACTATTGGCTTCCCTGGTTAGTCGGTATGCCAGCCGAAACTTCGCTTGCGATGTGCTCAATGATTTTCGGTGGTGTATTCGAAAAATTACCAAAACTGAAAGTTGCTTTTGCTCACGGTGGTGGTTCTTTTCCCTCAACCATCGGCAGGATTGAGCACGGTTTTAATTGCCGCCCCGACCTGGTCGCGGTCGATAATAATGTAAACCCTCGAGAATATCTCGATCGCTTTTACCTGGATACACTGGTCCATGATCCGAAAATGCTGAACTATCTGATTGATCTAATGGGGCCGGAACGACTCGCCCTTGGAACCGACTATCCTTTTCCACTAGGCGAGCTTTCTCCAGGCAAGTTGATAAACGAAACCATCGCTGACGAAACAGTTCGCAAACGACTGTTGCATGGAACCGCCATCGAATGGTTAGGACTGGAAGCGGCAAGGTTTGGCCTGTAAAAAAGCGCGTCGAAAAAGATGAGTAACTGGCAGGTAATAAAGTAAACAGAAATAAAAGGCTATTAGTAATTCAATGAAAATACAGCTCTCAATTAACCAGCGAAATTATCAGGCTGACCTAAGCCAACCCAAAAGTATCGCGATAACTTTGTTACCCAATGGTGAGCAGCCTAGCCACTTTGGCGCGCCGGGGTGCACGAGCAAGGTTTTAGAAGGCGATGGCTTTATCGGTGATACTTCGCGCGGCGGTAGTTGTAATGTGAATCAACTAACGATTATTCCCCACTGCAATGGCACCCATACTGAGTCTGTAGCGCATATTGTCAATCAACCTGTACCAGTTTATCGAGCGCTTGAAAATAGTATTTTTCCAGCGATTTTGGTTTCCATCGAACCACAAACCGCAAAGACCGTGAGTGATAACTATATTCCGAATTTTGATGAGAATAACCTCGTCATCACTCGCGAACAACTCGCCGCGAAACTCGATAATTACCACACAGAACAGTTAACCGGATTAGCGATCAGAACTTTACCCAATAGCGCCGATAAAGAAACCGCTGTCTACAATATTGATCGCTACCCCGTTTATCTAACTAACGACGCGATGCAATATATTGTTGAAAGAAAAGTACAACACCTGATGGTTGACTTTCCATCAGTAGATAAAATGTATGACGATGGAAAACTCAGCAATCACAGAATTTTCTGGAATGTAGCGCTCGACGATAAAAATCTATCTTCCGAATCACTGCTCAGTAAAACAATCACCGAGATGATTTTTGTCAATGATGAAGTTGCCGATGGTTGTTATCTGTGTAGCTTACAGATTCCGCAAATAGAAACCGACGCAGTACCTTCAAGGCCAGTTTTATTTAAGCTCGTTAAAAATAACTGAAGACAAATACAAAGAGACACTCATGCAATTTGAAAACAACCTAGAATTTGCGCAAAAGCTCGATCAAAAAGATCCGCTACATCAGATGCGCAATGAGTTTCATATTCCTCAGCAGTCTGATGGAAATGATGAAATTTATCTTTGCGGTAACTCCTTAGGATTACAACCGAAAAGAACAGAAAAATATTTAAACTACGAACTATCACAATGGCAAAAATATGCAGTAAAAGGCCATTTTTCAGGAGATTTTCCGTGGATGCCGTATCACGAATTTCTCTCACAAGGTTTCGCAAACCTGGTTGGCGCAAATACCAAAGAAGTGGTCGCGATGAATTCGTTAACCGCTAATTTGCATTTTATGATGGTGAGTTTTTATCGCCCCACTCCAACCCGCCATAAAATACTCATTGAAGATCACGCCTTCCCTTCTGACCATTATGCGGTTGAGTCTCAAATAAAATACCATGGATTCGATCCACAAGAATCAATGTTACTCATTAAACCGCGAGAAGGGGAAGAAGCCATTCGGCCAGAAGATATTCTTAAGCTGATTGAACAAGAAGGCGAATCAATTGCTCTGATCATGTTACCGGGCGTTCAATACTATACCGGCCAGGTATTCGATATGGCAGCAATCACTCAAGCAGGTCAAGACAAAGGCTGTTACGTGGGGTTTGATCTTGCTCATGCTGCAGGCAACATCCCAATGAAACTACATGACTGGAATGTCGACTTTGCCTGCTGGTGCAGTTACAAATATCTAAACTCAGGACCAGGCTCAGTGGCAGGGTGCTTTGTTCATCAAAAACACCATAAGAATAAAGATCTACCTCGTTTTGCCGGTTGGTGGGGACACAACCAGTCTACGCGTTTTAAAATGGAAAACACTTTCGACCCAATGGAAAGTACCGAAGCTTGGCAGTTGTCAAATCCACCGATATTATCACTGGCCGCCATTCGCGCATCACTCGATACTATTGAACAAGCAGGCGGCATTTCTGAACTCGCAAAGAAGTCGAAAACTCTGACTGATTATTTGCGCTTTTTGTTAACTGAAGAACTAGGCGACGACATCAAAATATTAACCCCGACTGAAGATGGTGCGTATGGCTGCCAGCTGAGTTTAACAGTCGATACTCATGGTCTTGACGGCAAAACTGTTTTCGAAAGAATCGAAGCCGCCGGAGTTACCGGAGACTGGCGATATCCAAATGTTATTCGAATCGCGCCGGTTCCACTATATAACACTTTTGAAGATTGTTATCGTTTTGTGCATATTCTGAAACAAAGCCTACAACAATAAACAATAGTCGAACAGATCTTCAAAACGCTACTCGACGATAGTTTTTGGAGCTGAAGTAAAAATTTGCTTTACGGAGAACCACAATGTCTCAACAACAAAAAATCACTTTGATCGGCGCAGGTCTTGTCGGTAGTTTATGCGCCGTATTTTTGGCGAAGCGAGGCTATCAGGTCGAGGTTTTCGAGCGACGGCCGGACATGCGTAAGGATAATATTTCCGCAGGTCGTTCAATTAACCTGGCGCTTGCCAACCGCGGAATTTATCCGCTCCAGCAAGTAGGTTTGATGAACCAGGTCAATAAGATGGTCACTCCAATGAAAGGCCGTATGATTCACAGTCTGAATGGCGAACAAAACTTACAGCCCTACGGTCAACGCGCTGAAGAAGTGATTTATTCTGTATCCAGGGCAGATTTAAATAAGCTCTGCATGGATGCAGCGGAAGAGAAAGGTAATGTCACCATTCACTTTAACCATCGCTGTCTCGATGTCGACTTCGAAAAGAACTTACTTTTGATTAAGAACGAGTTAACCGGCGAAGAATATCAACATCCTTTTGAGCGGGTTATCGGCACCGACGGGAGTGCATCTGCCGTACGTGACGCCATTCACAAGGTCAATTCCACAAGCAACCGTGTAGAGCCCTTAGGGCACAGTTATAAGGAGCTTTGCATTCCAGCATTGAATGGCGATTTCCAAATGGATCCTAACGCCTTACACGTATGGCCTCGCGGCGGCTACATGCTCATTGCATTACCCAATATGGATTGTAGTTTTACTGTGACATTATTTATGCCTAACGAAGGCGATATTAGCTTCAAAGAAATCAATACTGAAGAAAAACTTCTCAAGTTTTTTAATAGCCACTTTCCCGATGCCGTTCCTCTACTCCCCAACATCACCCAAGATTACTTCGATAATCCAACTGGTAATCTTGCAACAGTGAGATGCACTCCCTGGCATTATCAGGACAAAGCCTTACTTATCGGCGACGCAGCGCACGCTGTAGTGCCTTTTCATGGCCAGGGCATGAACTGCGGCTTTGAAGATGTTTCTGAATTTGACGCACAAATTGAAAAGTGGGGTTCAGATTGGCAAAACGTATTCAGCGAAACAGACCGTTTAAGAAAACCCAATGGAGATGCAATTGCTGACATGGCCATTGAAAATTACATCACCATGAGAGACTCAGTCAGAGACGAGAAATTTTTATTACGCAGCGCGCTAGCATTTGAGTTAGAAAAACGATATCCCGAATATTTTTGTCCCCGCTACTCGTTGGTAATGTTCCATCGTTTACCTTACGCTGAGGCTCAACAAAGAGGAGAAATCCAGGAACAAATTCTTTGCCAGCTAACGGAAAGTGTTTCAGATATATCCGATATCGATTTTTCAAAAGCCGAATCCTTGATTACAGAAAAGCTATCACAAGTCACACTAAATCCTTAAGTTAACCAGTTAAGATTACAATTAGAGCGCTATTTACAGCGCTCTATATTAACTCAGCTATAGTTATCACCTTAGGTAACTTTTAATACTTGATACCAGTCCAACTTTCGTGTCACATGCATCACCGCCGCTAACAAGAAAAATAGCAACAAGCTGCCTGATAATAGTGCGTGATCTTCGGAACGAATAATAAAAAATAATATCAGGTATAAACCATTGAGAATTGCCATTAGCGAAACTCCCTGACGCCATGATTGACTTTGATGTGTTACATAAAAAGCAATCAACCCCGAACAAGCCAGACAAGATATCCAATAAGCTAGAGCAAACACCATATGTTCAGACAACGCAATCAACAACAAAAAGAAAATTGCTAACGCGGTCCCAGTTAAAAAATAAGAAATGGGGTGAATGGAAATTTTTTGGGAAATTATTTCATACAAAGCAAATATACAAAAAGTTGCCAGTATTACTAACAAACCATACTTGACTGAGCGCAAACTCTGTAGATAAATATCAACCGATTGAATATGTCTTACGCCATACGCGCTACTGTGTAGTGAGTTACAATTATTCTGGTAACAACTTTGCAATGCAGAATCAATATTGGTAGAGAAAACGCCCGTTTCCCATTTTGCCGAGTAACCAGTTGCTGAAACTTGGCGTGATACCGGTAAAAAAGCGCCATCGAAATTAGGATGGGGCCAGTCAGACTTTACGTTTACACTATTGACGCGTCCAGCGGTCAAAAACGACAATTGTTCCATTCCGTTAAGCTTAATGCTGCTATCAAAAGAAAGTGTCTTAGATTGCAATTTATCCAACGGAATAACGGCATTAAAACCGCTGTCGTAAAATGGTAATTGCGTCCCCGGCTCAACCTGTAGCTTTTTACCTGAAAGCATCATTTCTGGTACCCCGATTAAGCCTCGACTATCTTTAACGCCAATACTCATAAATGAAGCCTGTTGTAACCTGACCGTGTCTCGCTTTTTTAACTGGTGAAATTTCGTGAGCTGATAATCGGCTTGTACCTTTAAACTTGCAGTATAAACTGGCACTTTGTAAATCCCTCTTGCGAGAGTTTGATTATCAAGCTTCGATTCAACAATCAACTTATCAGGTGTAATGTACAATCTTCGATTAACCCATTGATACCGCCTTTTTTTGCTTTCAGACTGACTATTCAGTTGATCGATTTCAACCTTTTCCTGGTAAGGGATCACCAGTAAGCTCGCCAAAATCTCTTGTTCGCCAGTCCAGCTTTGCCTCACTGACTGTTTTGCAATGTCTCGTTGGATCGTTCTGTCTTCTATTTGTAATTCAATCATTGAAAGTGGTATCTGTAGCCCGACAATAATAATGAACAACCAGATATACTTATTCGAGAATAATGTCTTCATTTTTCCGCTCCTAAAATCGAAGCCTTTTAATCTAAATGATAGATGAGTTATAAAAGAAAACAGAATGTGGCAAACTTGTGGTGAATAATGGCATTTTAATTTCACTTCTTTTCTGCACTGCGCTTTAAATAGTATAGGTGTCCGAAAAACGCTTAACACTTGACAGAGATGCCGTTAAAGCCTAGTTTTTTACCAGGACCAGATAATCGATACAAATATGAACTCGATCAACTCAGCTAATTTACCTTGCCCATCCTGTAAAACACCGAACCAGATGAATGCACGGTTCTGTCTAAACTGCGGCTCAGCACTGAACGCCCAACCTCAGGAAACACCTTATGAACCGCCGGCAACACAAAAAACAGCCCCCCCTATGGCCGGCGAATTTCTTTACGCCGGATTCTGGAAGCGTTTTTTCGCGTACATTCTTGATGCGATCATTTATGGCTTTATTATTTTCGTCTTGCTGATTTTTGTTTTCGGTATGAATGTTACTATCCCTGAAAATTTAGAATTCGCCCTGATGATCAACGCGCTCTACTATTTAGGTTGGTGGATGTACTTTTCACTCTGTGAAAGTTCTTCAGCTCAGGCAACTTTCGGAAAACGAATGCTCGGCATCAAGGTAACCGATCTTAATGGCCACGGACTTAGTTTTGGTCATGCAGCCGGCAGACAGCTATCGGGTGTGATTTCGAGTTTCACTTTTACTATTGGCTATCTGATGGCGGCATTTAGTCGTCGAAAACAGGCGCTCCACGACATGGTTGCAGGAACTGTTGTTGTTAATAGTAATTTTGGCCCCAATCAAATTACTCTGGTCAACGATTCGCCGCCACCAGGCATGTCAATCGGTGCTATTTTTGGCGTCGTGGTATTAGTATTGGCCATTCCGGTAGGCGGTATTATTGCAGCCGTCGCAATCCCGGCTTATCACATGTACAACGTCAAGGCGCAAGTTGTTGACGCATACCAACACGCCTCAACAACGAAAGAAGCAATCGTTGAATATGCAGTGGAAACGGGCTATTGGCCGGCTAATTTCGAACAGGCAAAAATTTCAAGTTCAAAGATGAAAGGTGAGTACTATTTTATTCAACTTGAAGCCAATGGCGTTTTGTCGATTACTTTTAATAACCCAGAACCAGTCACAGGTAATCAGTTAATTTTGACACCTGATATTACTACTGGCGGTAAATATGAATGGGAATGTGAAAGTGAAAATATGAGCCAGCTTTATTTACCATCGGACTGCCAATAGAAATATCATCAGACATCAGCCTGTTTAAAAGAGATGAGATAAAATAGCTCATTAAATGGAAAGCGAAAGGATGGTTAAATCAGTTAATCGGCAGCATCAACATCAATCCACTGCTCGATGATTTGCTTCATATTTTCCAATTGAACGGGCTTATTTAAAATATCATTCATACCTGCGTCGATACAATCACCGTTGACACCGCAAACAACATTTGCCGTCAGCGCAATGATTGGTATTTTTTGATTGGGGCCTTGCTGGTGACGAATTTTTCGAGTGGCTTCAAATCCATCCATAACAGGCATCTGACAATCCATAAAAACCAATGCATAGGGATTGCCGGTTGCAAGCTCAAATGCTTGACGACCGTTCTCGGCGATATCGACTTCATAACCAAGCTTCTTCAAAAATAGCGAAGCAACTTTCTGGTTTGCAAAATCATCTTCTGCTACAAGTATTTTCATCGACATCAAGAAAACCTTCTCATGGATTACTGAACTTATTCAATCTCTATAAACTTTTTTGGGAATGATTTCTTGTTATTTAATTATATCGATTCTAATCGACTGTCAGTAAAACGAATTAAAATTACTTACCATTCAATATTTTTTCAACGTAGTTTATTATTTTTGGTAACGTCTTTAAAAAGACTTAGACAACAGAATACCACAAAAAATACAGGCGCCGACCCAATTATTATTTAAAAACGCGATAAAACATTTTTCTCTTTCACGTTTTTTACAAATATATAACTGCCATGCGATAAAACCAGCAGCGCCGATAACACTCAAATAATACCAGAAGTTAAGTTCAAACTTGGCACCGACCAAAATCATTCCGAACAGAAAAAAGCCCTGAATAATTGCGATAATCTGTAAGTCAGCTTCTCCAAATAATATCGCAGTCGATTTAATGCCAACTTTCAAATCATCCTTCTTATCAACCATTCCATAAAGCGTATCATAAGCTAATACCCACAATAAATTAGCCACATAGAGTAACCACGCGCTTTGTGTCACTTCGTTGTTAGTAGCCGCAAAAGCCATTGGAATCGACATGGAAAAAGCTGCACCTAAAACCACTTGTGGAAAATAGGTGATTCGTTTCATGAAAGGGTAAATAGTCGCGATTACAATGGCAATTATCGAAAGAAAAATTGAGTAAGCATTCAGTAGTAATACCAGGCTAAACGCAAATAAAGATAATACTGTAAATAAAATCAGTGCTTCTTTTTCTGACACAAGTCCGGTCGCTAACGGGCGCGTTTTAGTTCGCTCAACTTTGCCATCAAAATTTCGATCAGCATAGTCATTGATGACGCAACCGGCTGAACGCGTCAAAAAGACACCCACAGAAAAAATCACAATTAAAGATAAGCTGGGAACACCATCACTGGCTAACCAGAGAGCCCACAAGGTTGGCCACAACAACAATAAAGTCCCAATGGGTCTGTCCACCCGCATCAGCAAACTATATTGAATGAAACGTTTTTGCCAATATGGTGACGGTTTAAGCTTCGCAAGCACTTGCCAAAAGTCTCTCAACATATCGGCAAAAGTACCCCAAAAGGTAATTTTGGGTGGTTGCTTGTTAGGCTGCATAATCAGGGCCTGTGCGGTTTCGATGGAGAGTATTTTGAGTTGATGAACTATTTTTTGAAAGGGTATTTTCCGAGGCGTTATTTATCACCGTTTTATTTTCTAGTCCGTCGCGTTTTGCCTGCTCGCTATCAGCGGAGGCGACATTCATAGAACGAGATATTAAATCGATTTTATCCTTCTTAAAATCACAGTGTTGCTGATTGTCACCAGAGTAGATAGGACAATCCGGCAAAAATAACTCGGTAACCATTAAAGGACCGGAAGAAAAACGAAAAATAGAACATCGTTGCCAAAGCGGAAAATGAGTAACAATCCCCATTTCAGCCACAGTTTGAGGTATCTGTGTTGTTAGCTGTACTTCCAGGCTCGTTCTGGCGGCACCGTTTCGACCAAATAAAATTTTCCCGATTGGCGCGTGGTTCAGAAAAGCAATTCTGCGAGCAGGCCCTGCCAAGGTTTGCATAGGAACAATAGTGCGGGCGAACAACCAGTTTTGCTCTCCCTTTCCCATTTTAATCTCTCTGACCAGCGCCCATTCGCGAGGCCGAATGTCAAGCATCTGTCGCTCTTTCCATGACGCGAGCTGGCGCCCCTGGTTGAGCCGGGTTAAGCGGGGGGTTACCCCCATCACTTGCTTAAACCGATCAGTAAGGCTACCTCGGTCTGACAATAATTCGAAAATTTCTGGATTCAAATGCGCTGCTGAACAATAAGTAAATTGCTTGAGATTATACCAAATAGCGACTCGATAATGACATTTTTTCACTACTAGTGGCGTTAATTACTCCAGACAAATTTATATTTTAACGGCGAACCAAAGTAGCTGATTTACGCCAGTTCTGAAAAACCGCCACCATTTTGGCGCATTTCCACTCCAAATTCGTCAAAAAAATGACTTTCTTGCAGTTTGGTTAAAAAATCTTTATAAATGCGCCTTGGTTTATTTTTACCCTTCGAATATTGAGCGATTTTATGAAAAAGTGGGAATGTATTGTTTGTGGCTGGATTTACGACGAAGAAAAAGGCTGGCCGGAAGATGGCATCCAACCTGGGACTCGCTGGGAAGATGTGCCAGAAGACTGGCTGTGCCCGGATTGCGGTGTAGGCAAGGAAGATTTTGAGATGGTTGAGATTTAACTCGACCATCAGAATTAACAACTACTCACAAAACAAGCCGTCAACCCCGCCTTTACTGTAATAATCCCTTACTGTAATAACCTTTTGCTACAGTAGGATATTTATTCAACTTTACTGGAGTTTTGCTCACCTTTCATTCAACCAGTTTCAAAAAACTCTGTCAGTTGATGACTGTGCTATATTAGTTAAGTACCACCGATAAATTGGGATGGACAATTCTAAGTGGCCCCCAAATATTGGCAGATTGAATATTTTAAACTGACGACATTTTATTAACATTATGATAAGAAAACTGAGATCACTGATTTTACTATGCTCTCTGCTGTTTTCAATGACAGCAAAATCCGCCGAAGAAACCGCCACCGAAGAGCCGGAAGAAAACAAACTTCCCCTCATGTATTATCAAATAGCCCCAAACATTTTGACTTTTTATCAATCAACTGGAAGAAAAATTGGATACATTGTTGTTCAGGTTCAGATAGTGGTGCGTGGTCAAGACGATTTTGATCTGATCGACCTTCACCTGCCTTTAATGCAAGATGCCTTGATTGATTTTTTTAACCGACAGGATAAGAAAACGATTGAGGATCTCACCCAGAGAGAAAGTTTACGGCAACAAGCGACACAGCGAATAGCGGAAGTTATTCAAGATGAAGTTGGCCGGAATATTGTAGAAAACGTGTTATTTACACAATACGTTTTCCAGTAGTTAATATATCCGGCTGATGTTGGCTGGCGCGCCAATTTTTGGCTCACTATGATTATCGACTGCTAACGACAATATTTTCTCTGGATAAATCCAAATCTACCATTCTAAAATGACCTTACCAGACTGACCCGACCGCATAATATCAAAGCCTTTCTGAAATTCGTCAACTTTAAACTGGTGCGTAATAATGGGTGAGATATCAAGCCCTGACTGAAGTAACGAGACCATTTTGTACCAGGTTTCGAACATCTCACGACCGTAGATTCCTTTGATGTGTAGGCCTTTAAAAATTACCTGGTTCCAGTCAACAGCCATATCCGATGGGGGAATGCCCAGCATGGCTATTTTACCGCCATTGTTCATCACTTTGAGCATCGATTTGACAGCCGAAGGCACGCCAGACATTTCCAGGCCAACGTCAAAACCTTCGGTCATTCCAAGTTCAGACATGACTTGTTCTAAGTCTTCATCAACCACATTAACCGCTTTGGTTGCACCCAATTGTTTAGCCAGATCCAACCGATATTCATTCACATCTGTAATGACAACATGACGGGCCCCAACATGACGGCAAACGGCTGCCGCCATAATGCCGATTGGACCGGCACCAGTGATCAAAACATCTTCGCCAACCAGGTCAAAAGAAAGTGCAGTGTGAACAGCGTTCCCAAAAGGATCAAAAATTGACGCCATATCATCGGAAATGTCATCGGGCAATTTAAAAGCATTAACCGCCGGAATAGACAAGTATTCGGCGAACGCTCCGGGGCGATCTACACCAACGCCATAGGTGTTACGACATAAATGGCGACGGCCGGCACGGCAATTACGACAATAGCCACAAGTAATATGACCTTCTCCGGAAACCCTGTCACCAATGTTAAATCCCTGTACTTCCTGGCCGACTTCTTCAATGACGCCAACAAACTCATGACCAACAGTCATGGGTACCGGAATCGTATTTTGAGACCACTCGTCCCAATTATAGATATGGACATCGGTTCCACAAATAGCTGTTTTTTTAATTTTGATTAGCACATCATTGTGACCAACCTGAGGCCGTTCGGCCTGCTCCATCCAGATACCTTCTTTTGGGTAACTTTTTGCTAATGTTTTCATTGAAAAATTCTCTTAATACTAAGTAACTGCCGCCATTGACGACAGTGCAATTCAATTAAATAACGCCTAATTTTTTACCAACTTTTTCGAAAGCGTCTACAGCCTTGTCGATATGCTCAAAGTTATGTGCTGCGGACATTTGCGTGCGAATTCTCGCCTGACCTTTAGGTACAACAGGGAATGAGAAACCGACAACATAGATCCCTTCGGCGAGCATTTCATCAGCGAATTTTTTGGCTAATCCGGCATCACCTAACATCACAGGAATAATCGGGTGTTCACCAGGTAGCAAATCAAAGCCAAGAGCTGTCATTTTTTCTCTAAAATAATTCGCATTGGCAACCAATTTGGCTCGCAGCTCATTGCCACTTTCTAGCAAATCAAGAACTTTGATTGATGCAGCAGCGATCACAGGTGCAAGTGTATTGGAGAATAAATAAGGACGTGAGCGCTGACGTAACCACTCAACAATTTCTTTCTTACCGGAAGTATATCCACCGGAAGCACCGCCTAGTGCTTTTCCTAATGTTCCAGTTATGATGTCGACCCGATCCATTACACCACAGTGTTCATGAGTACCGCGGCCGTTTTCGCCGATGAAACCAACCGCATGAGAATCATCCACCATTACCATCGCATCGTATTTATCAGCGAGATCACAAATAGCCTCAAGATTGGCCAGGTAACCGTCCATTGAGAAAACGCCATCAGTGGCAATCAATTTGTATCTTGCCCCGGCTTCGTTAGCTGCAATTAACTGTTTTTCCAGATCAGCCATGTCGTTGTTTGCGTAACGGAATCGCTTCGCTTTGGACAAGCGAACGCCATCGATAATAGAAGCGTGGTTAAGCGAGTCAGAGATAATGGCATCTTCATTCGCCAGAATAGTTTCGAATAAACCACCATTGGCATCAAAACAAGATGAATAGAGAATAGTGTCTTCCATTCCCAGGAACTGGCTGATGCGGCTTTCTAGTTGCTTGTGAACTGCCTGAGTTCCGCAGATAAAACGTACGGAAGCAAGACCATATCCCCATTGCTCAAGGGCTTTTTGACCGGCTTCAATGAGCGCTTCGCTATTCGCTAACCCAAGATAATTGTTGGCGCAAAAGTTAATTACATCTTCGCCGCTGGTCACATGAATATCAGCCTGTTGCTGAGAATCAATTACCCTTTCATCTTTGTACAAGCCAGCTTCGTGCAATTCGTTAATTTGATCTTGCAAGTGCAGTAAAAACGGTTTACTCATGGAATTTGCTCTTTAATAAGTTTGAGAATTGGATAATGGTCAGATTAATTAGAGAGCAATTCTACAGCATTAGAAGGGAAGAAAGCCAACACGATGAATAAAGGTAAAACCACCGGTTGGCTTAACAATTAACAAGGGCTTTGTGGACTAATAATCAACGATATGACGCCCAAAAGGTGTAAAGCCTAATTTCATTAGCTTGAAGTGCTGAATACCGAATGGAATACCGATAATCGATAAACAAAGTAAAATTCCCCAAATCAAATGATTGAACACAACCCAGAGGCCACCAAAAATCAACCAGATTATATTGAGTATGATATTCAATCCGCTAGTTGGGTAGCTTTCCGGAAAACGACTTGTCACTTCTGAGCCGAATGGAAATAAGGCGAGAATGGCCAATTTAAAACACTGGATACCCCAAGGAATTCCAACAACAGTCATACAAAGAACAATTCCTCCAAAAAAGTAGCCACAAAAAACAAAGAAGCCACCCAATATAATCCATAGAATATTAAAAATAATCGACATTTGTTCCCCTCAGGTTGATGCGAATAGACGCGCTAATTTAAACCTATACAAGAAACAAGCCAGAAAATAAGCTCTTTAAATTCAATGAGATAGTAGATACTGTAAACTGAGGGAGTGTTGAAAAGTGAAGGTTATTGCTAAAAAGTGGTTAACTTTGCGAAGTGGAAATAGATCGGTTTTATGCTGCGATTGATTTTGGGTCGTTTCCGTTGCCTAGGCGAGCGATTTTGGCGGTCGGATCGTTTCCGTTTCCTAGGCGAGCGATTTTGGCAGCTGGATCGTTACCTTTTCCTAGACGGGCTATTTTGGCAGCTGGATCGTTACCTTTTCCTAGACGGGCTATTTTGGCAGCTGGATCGTTACCTTTTCCTAGGCGAGCTATTTTGGCAGCTGGATCGTTTCCATTACCCAGGCGAGCGATTTTGGCGGCTGGATCGTTTCCATTGCCTAGACGAGCTATTTTGGCGGCTGGATCGTTTCCATTGCCTAGACGAGCTATTTTGGCGGCTGGATCGTTTCCATTGCCTAGACGAGCTATTTTGGCGGCTGGATCGTTACCTTTGCCTAAGCGAGCAGCTTTTTCAAATTCACTATTTTGTTGATCTAAACCATAGTTTTTAACAATATCCAAAATTTCACTAACGAAGGCTATCAATTGCGGGTCAACGCCGCTATTTCTCGCTATCAACTGCTGTGGGTCAACGCCGCTATTTCGTGCTATCAACTGCTGCGGGTCAACGCCGCTATTTCGTGCTATCAACTGCTGCGGGTCAACGCCGTTATTTCGTGCTATCAACTGCTGCGGGTCAACGCCGCTATTTCGTGCTATCAACTGCTGCGGGTCAACGCCGTTATTTCGTGCTATCAACTGCTGCGGGTCAACGCCGTTATTTCTCGCTATCAACTGCTGCGGGTCAACACCGTTGTTTCGTGCTATCAACTGCTGCGGGTCAACGCCATTATTTCTCGCTATCAACTGCTGCGGGTCAACACCGTTGTTTCGTGCTATCAACTGCTGCGGGTCAACGCCATTATTTCTCGCTATCAACTGCTGCGGGTCAACGCCGTTATTTCGTGCTATCAACTGCTGTGGGTCAACGCCGTTATTTCTCGCTATCAACTGCTGCGGGTCAACACCGTTATTTCTCGCTATCAACTGCTGCGGGTCAACACCGTTATTTCTCGCTATCAACTGCTGTGGGTCAACGCCGTTATTTCTCGCTATCAACTGCTGCGGGTCAACACCGTTATTTCTCGCTATCAACTGCTGTGGGTCAACACCGTTATTTCGTGCCATTTGACGAGAACCTAATCCAAGCTGTTGGGTTAATTTTCTTTGGCTATTCCAATTAACAACCTCCAATCGCCCACCATCCAACACTTCGTTTAAAACACTCAACTGACGCGGACTAAAACTCAAATATACTCCTATAGTTGAGCTTTTATAAATTTTCGATTTCTTTTCTAGATCTAAATGGTTCGTCATCACCATTGAATCATTTTCAGTTAAATTCAATCCGTTTAATCCCTGTGAATTTGTAATTCCTTTTGCAACAACAGAAAAAAAGATACTCATAACAAATAAAATTACTAAGGATTTAGACATGTATTACCTACCTTCAAAATAAATATTAATTAAACAACACTAATAAACTAATTCAGTTTCATTACTAAGAGATTTCTTGCGAACAAAGTTGAGATAAAGTTCGCGTTTTTGAAATCTGATTATCGCAATCTATTATTTTTTGTGTTTACGAATTATTGATTAAAAATCATCATGTAACCACTTCTAGAAGCAACCCGAGACAGATACCAGAACAACACTCGCATTAAATCCGATTGTATTTAAACAATAAAAATTTAGGATTACTTAGATCTAGCGTATATATGCAAAATCTCGGCCAGCGAACAATGATACTCATTAATAATGCGAGCATACACACACTTGCGACTCGAGTTTTCATACTCACAACGGTTCGATAAACGTACAAGTTGTGTAATATATATTGATGAGAATTTAAATGTTGCGACGCACAACCAATAAATAGAGGATACTTATCTCTTACGTTTAATAATCATGCTAGAGGAGTGACATTAGAAATTAGTTTTCCAATATATTCTTCCTTATGCCAAGTTTTCCGAAAGAGTTCGGGCATTAAATTAGCTTTTACTGGGCGACTAAAATAGAATCCTTGTACTATATAAGCTCGGTTTTTCCATAAGTATTCACATTGTAACTTTGACTCTACGCCTTCAATAACGACATTCATTTCCATTGTCTTAGCGATATCTATTATCGCTTTTACGACTTTCGCGTCTTGGTGATCTAACTCAATATTATCGACGAAGCTCTTATCAACCTTTAAAGTATCAAAAGGCAAAGCTTTTAATTGTGCTAACGAAGAGTAACCAGTGCCAAAATCATCAAGAGCTAAACTCATTCCTAATTCTCTCAGCACAGTCATTTGTGATTTAGTTTCTTCCATATCTTGCATACATGCACTTTCCGTAATTTCAAGTTCTATGTACTTTGCATCTAAGTTCTCTTCTTGTAGTAAACGAGAAATTTCGGAGGCAAGATTACGATTCCAGAATTGGTGTGCAGACAAATTAATAGAGGTCCTCCCTCTCATAACATTTTCATCCACCCACTTTTTTGTCTGCTTAATAGCTTGCTTTAATATTTGAGCTCCCAGAGGAATTATTAAACCAGTTTCTTCAGCAAGCGGAATAAACTCAGCCGGACTAATAAATCCTAGCTCTTTGTGCGTCCACCGGGCTAACGCTTCGACACCGTCAACTCGCCCACTATTTAAATCGACTTTAGGCTGGTAAAATAACTCTATCGTTTCATCATCAATGGATTTTCTCAGCGCATTTTCAAGTATCAGACGTTTCCTGGCTCTTTCGTTAAATTCCACAGAATAAAACCTGTAAGAATTTTCAACTGATTTTTTTGCTTCATACATCGCAGTGTCTGCATTGCGAATTAAACGCTCTGCAATAATTGCATCATCGGGAGCTAATGTTACTCCTACAGAAAAGTTCAGTTTTAACTTTTGCCCTCGAACAAATATAGGTTGGTTTAATTCTTTCAGTAATAGTTCAGAGAACGCAGCAATTGAAGTTGAAGTCCGAACATTTTCCATAACGATGACAAATTCATCGCCGCCAATTCTCGCAACAGTATCTCCTTCTTTGTTACAGTTAACTAGCCGAGAGGCGACCTGGCGGATCAGAATATCTCCAACACTGTGGCCTAAAGAATCGTTAATACGTTTGAAGTTGTCTACGTCAATTAGAAATAATGCGAACCTGCCTTGATCCCGCTTAGTTTTTTCTATCGTTTGATTCAGTCGATCATATAGACAAGCCCTGTTTGGTAAGCCAGTTAAGGAGTCATAATTCGCTAACTTTCTAAATTCTTCCTCTGTTCTTTTGTGGAAAGTGATGTCGGAGAAAACACCAACATAGTACCTGATATTTCCCTTCTCATCATGTAACGTGTCAATGCTTAGCTTTTGTGGGAAAGGATCGTTATTCTTCCTTTCAGACCAAGCCTCACCTTGCCAATTACCTTTCTCATCAATGCTCATTCTAATACGTTGTAATAAATTTTCTGGTTGCTCCTGAATTTCAGGAAACCAAAGAACTTCATTTCTTTTTTCGCTAAGTGAAAAACCTGTAATTCTTTCATACGCAGGATTACACTCAACCAAACGCCACTCATGATCTCTAATCCATACACCGTCTGACGTGCTTTTAAATGCCTGCCCTAGCATCTCGAATTGTGCATCCCTCTCTCGAATATTTGTGATGTCTCGTTGAGTACCCGACATTCTAAGCGCCGAACCATCATTATTAAACGCTACAACCTTGCCTCTATCTTGAATCCACCGCCATCCTCTTTTAGCATCAACTATTCGATAGCAAGTATCAAAATGTTTAGTATTTCCAGCGATATGATTAGTTAATTTTTCTCTCACAAACTCTAAATCATCAGGATGAATATAACTTGCTAGCTCATTAAGACTTTTAGACATTTTACTACAGTCAATTTGTATTTTTCTAAATTCGTCTGAGCGTGAAACTTCCCCAGAGTTGATATTCCAATCCCAAAACTCGTAACCGCTTCCCCATAAACTCAACTTCAAGCGCTCTTCATTTTCTTTAATTGCCTGCTGTACCTTTTTTTCTTTTTGTTGTTTTTTCCAATAAAAGAGTGACACTAAAGCCAACATTAAAATTACAAAAATGCTATACATACTTTTTGCTAGGGGCGTCGCCCACCAAGCAGGCGCAATAAAGACTTCTATATTTGTTACTTTCCCGTTCCAACTACCGCGAATATCCCTTACTTGAAGTTCAAATTTATAAGTACCGCTGTTTATGTTGGTATAGGTAGCTTGTCGAACTGACGGTACAGCTGTAATCCATTTATCATCGAGTCCCAAAAGTCGATACCTGAATTCTATTTCACTTGGTTTAACATATTGAGGGCTAGTAAACTCAAAAGAAAATGGGGTTTGATCGTATCCTAGTTCCACTTTACTAGTTGCGAGCATTGACTTTTCTAGAATTCCACCTTCTTCAATGCTAATCTTTTTGTTTGCAACATTTAATCCTACAACTCTAGGCGGTCTAACAAACAACGATTTTTCTATGATATTAGGGTAAAACCGATCGAGTCCATTTGTCCCGCCAAAGTATAGATAACCATTCGACGACAGAATTCCAGGTCTATTAAACTCATCACTTTGTAAACCATCCCAAGATGTAAAATGCGTTATC
>NZ_ML660169.1 GCF_007004725.1 Aliikangiella coralliicola
CGCTTGATAAATCTTTGCTGACCAACATTTTACTTTCGCCATTTCCTTCAACATAAAAAAGTCGGTTATTGATCACATCAAAACTATTTGAGTTTAGGTTAACAAAGGACATTGGTGTTTCGAATAGTTCATCGATTATTCCATCAGACGAAATCTGATAAAGATAATTCTTATTTTCTTTCTGTCTGAAAAAATATACATCGCCGTTTTCTGTTGCTTTGGGCATAAAACCATCAGTTAATATGGTTTCTTTCGTGGGATCGGCTAAATCAATTTTCTTTACTTTCAACTTATCATTTTCCTTAACACCGACAAACAAAGCCTTATTATCATGGCTGAACGAAAAACCTTTGACTATCATACTTCTGCTGAATTTCAAGTCGCCTGAACTGTCCACGATGTTTAATTGCGCATTTTTATTAAAAGCTAAAAGTGTCCCATCCACAGCTATTGCGATATCTTCAACTCCCGCGTATTCGTCAAACCCTAACACTTTTGAAGATATCGAGCCTTTCCGAAGTAACAATTGTCGCTTCCCATCATGCAACGACATATATCCAATATCTCCGGTATATTTTGCTATTACAGCTCTATAGTCATGAGTTGGTAGAGAAAGGCTATTATCTATTTTTCCATTGGTTAAGTTAACAATAAAAATGTCATTATCGACCAATCTTCCACGAACGTAACCGACTCGATTGTTATCTATAGAAAAAGGAAAGCTCTGTTGATGTGCTTTATCAAAATATACCTGAGAGGTTTTTCCCTCTAGATTGATTACTTCAAACTTTCTTTTACCTTTAATCAAAATACTTTCTGAGTTCAGCCAGGCCGCGGAATATGGTTGGTAGGAATACAACTTTAACAACGAATCCGAGTTGTTTGAAAAATCAAATATTCTCAGTTCACTACCAGAATCAACCATTGAAGATCTTAGATAGGCAAGTTTATTATTAGCTAAGTTAAAAAAGATCCCGTAGTTACCATGATCAGACCGCCCAGGCGAAGTAATGACATTTCGCTCATTCGTTAGTAGATCAATCTCTGTAATTTCCTTAGTACTGTTGACCTTCTCAGACATAGCTACCATCAGCGAACTTTCAGTTCGCCATTGTGGTGTCCTAGCCCATCGATTAACACAACCAGAAATAGAGCGAGAATTACTTAGACTTAAACTTGCCGAATGGAAATCCGCAATCATAATTTCACAATAACTGCGATAGTCTGTTTTTACCCAAGCTATTTGTCGACCAGAAGGCGAGAAGCTTGGCTCAGTATGATAGCCTTGTGAGTCATTACTATTAACAAGGATCTTACTTTCCTCTGTTCCAATTCGTAGAGCTCTTAGCCCCCAACCTAACTGATGATTAAGACGGTGCATAAAGACCAATATAGATTTATCTGGAGAAACAACGGCCCTCTCAACCTCCCCTTCCAGATCCGTCAACAACTCAAAATCAACAGCCTTATACCCCGCAACTTTATCAGCAGTTTGAATTCTTAAGATTGCTGTAGCAACCATTACTCCAACAACCAAAAAAGCAGCAAGACTTCTCGTCAACTGCCAAAACTTGTTACGACAAAAAACATAGTGAACCTTTGCTTTGGGAGCAAGCGCATAGTGATTTTTTGTGGGGTTGGTTATATACCGCCAAGGCTTCTGGCTATCACCTAGCTCTTTACGAAGTACCCCAATCGTTTTATGAAAATTCTCATCTGTACACCCTTTCTCCTCCCATACATTGGCAATTATGTCTTGTCGAGTAATCGCTTTATGCTGGTTAATTATTAGAAAGTTTAAAATTTGCGCAGGTTTAGCAGTAAGAGCCGATAACTTCTTCTTTCGAGAGATTTTACTGACTTTGGGATAATATCGAAGATCTTCAAATGAAATGAACTTTATTTCGCGAGCATCACTAAGGGATAGTTCTTTTTCTGATTTATTCTTTTTGTTATCTTCCATTCAACTTCTAACTCCAACAAACAAACTCTTTCTTTGACTAAAAATTATCCAGATGTAGAAAATTCCAAGTCTTAAACAAGACACTCAGCCCAAAACCAGCATCTCCCAAAAAATTAGATTTTTATCTGATTATGCTATCAATATTTGTGCAACAATCAATTTCAAATTTCCTGGTCACGCATTCTAATGAGCTGAGTGTTCTTTTACCTTGTCATTCTTATCAAAATAGTTCTATTGAACACTAAAACGGCAAACTATTATTGACTTCAACAGTGTAATTACCTCTACTCTGTTTAGTAGAGTTTCGCCAAAAGTCGTCGATATTAACATGACTGATTAAAGCCACTCCATTAACATCAGACGCGCTCCAACTGATAGTTCCATAACCCCTTAGCGTGGTATACGAACCGTTACTATCACTCTTCAAATTTATCTGTACAGTTTTGTGCGCCGCTAAATCAAACGTAACCGACTTATCTGTATGTGTATCATCATAATTTGAAAAATCAAATGAAGCACTGATATGCCCTGCACTGGGACTATCATCTGAATCACCCGCGATCAGCCCTGCGGCATTATAAAATGTCACCGCAACGCTAACGGTTTTGTTACTGATATTAGAAATAGAGATATAGCAGTTAACTCTGTTGTCACCACCACTATCACGAGCATTAAGATGCGGAATAATTGCACTTCCCGAACCTGAAAATGCGGGCATCGTGAAAATGAATGCCGGAAACAAAAAGACTAAACGTGTTACTACTTTTATATAATTACAAGAAATGATTTTCATTTGTCTACTCTCGCTTTATGAATAAATAGATAATTAAACATCGAGATGGTAATTGTAAAAAGTACGTCACCAATTGCCCTGTTCTTCTATGAAAAGAAGAGTCTGAGACCCTACAGTGAAACCTGGATTTTGTAAATTTGGTTTGGAAGCTAATGATGAATTCCTCCTAATTATCTACTCCTGTCCGCAAAATATTCCCAAAATTACTATTTCCTGTCTCATTTTTATTACCTCTGCATCCCGCGTATTTGCTAACTTTCTGTACTTAATCTCGATACACAATAACTCTCGCTGATAGCGCCAGTATTCAAAGTTTAATAACTGTTCAAATTTCAATTTATATTTAGCGACATAACCGGAGGTACAACTTAGTTCAAAATTTAAGCAATAACTTTTTACAAACATACTGAAGCACAGAGGCCTTAATTGTCGAAGTGACAACAAAAGGTTTTCGTTCAATTAATTCAAAATTAGGTTTAACATAATGAAAATACTTGCCAATAGTAAAAAAGCAGTTTTGGTAACAACTTTAATTTCCCTGACTTCTTTCGCGGCCTATGCAGCCGTTTTCCAAAAACACACTTACACGTATTACTCTGATAGTTCAAAAACAACTGAGATCGGCACAGAAGTAACCAGCTGTAAAAATAATGGCCGCAATATATTAGACGGAGAAAGATCGCCTTACTACACAGTGAAGAGCGAAAAATGCACAGACACGGATCTAGATACTGATTGTTTCTACCAAGATCCTTGGGGAAGACCATACTGTGAGTAATCATTAATTTTGATGGTCAGCTTAGTGGCACCGAGTATCCCAAAGGTCTCGGTGTTTCTCCCGTTTTAATATTTTAGATAGACAGTCTGTTTACCAAATCAGGTTCGCCGAAAAATTAACGTCAGGCTATTTGAAACCAACATTACCAACAGACCATATTCAAATATCAGTACTTATCTCATTGTTTTTTCAATGATTCAAAGTGGGGTGTCTGATATGAGTTCTTGTTTTGAACAAATTTAAATAAAGGAAAATTATGGTGAAAAACACACTTATTTTTGGTTTTTTGTTAATGGTAAAAACTTTTGTTTTCATCCCCAATTTCGCAATTGCTGCTCTCGGAGAAAAGCCCCCACCTATCCCTCTTAATGTTCAGAGATTTGCAGATGGAGACGGAGCATACAATGTAACCTGGGGACTTGTTAGTCAAGCCACTTTTTACAAGTTTTGGGAAAGGCGATCTGACGGGGCGTGGAAGCAAATCGGCGGTAACTTACCCGCTTCACAAATGAGTTACTCAGTTTCAGGTCGCACCAACGGCTTATATTACTATGTAATACATTCTTGCAACCAATACGGCTGCTCAGGCTTACTTACTGCAGCCGTCACTGTTGATTTGAACAGTCAAAATCCTGTTGTTAATGCCAGCTGGAATGCTCATGCAGTTGATTACAACTCACAAGCAACATTTTCCTGGAATTCCACCTATGCGGATAAGTGTACATTGAATGGAAGCCAGGTTGCTACATCAGGTAGTAAAGCATACACCTTGACAGAAACAACAACGAACACGCTGACTTGTACTAACCAATGGGCAGGAGGCGATTTAAATAAAAGTGTTTCAGCAACAGTTGGTGTCAAACCTCCGCCTATCCCTCTTAATGTTCAAGATTTTGTAGATGGCGACGGCGCGTATACCGTCACTTGGGGAAATGTTCAGCAAGCCAGCTACTACGTGCTTTGGGAGAAAAAAGATGGCGTCTGGAAAAACATTCCCTGCACGAATGTCATGTTAGGTTCTTACATCACTCCCGAATGTAGACTGTCTTCTTCTACATTATCCTATGCATTATCTGGTCGTACCGACGGCAATTATTCCTATGTCGTTCATAGCTGCAACCAATATGGCTGCGGGGGGTTACTGACCGCAAAAGTCGAAGTTGACCTGGACAGCCAAAATCCTATTGTCAATGCCAGCTGGAATGCCAATGCAGTTGATTACAATTCACAAGCAACATTTTCCTGGAATTCTACCTACGCGGATGAATGTACATTGGATGGAAGTATAGTCTCCACCTCCGGTAACCAAGTGTATACCTTAACAAAAGAAACCACGAAAACGCTTACTTGCAAAAATAAATGGGCTGGCGGTGAATTAAATAAAAGCGCTTCAGCAACAATTGGTGTCAAGCCTCCACCAATTCCTCTTAATGTTCAAGAATTCGTAGATGGAGACGGCGCTTATACTGTCACTTGGGGAGAAGTTCAGCAAGCTGACTACTACGTACTTTGGGAGAAAAAAGATGGTGTCTGGAAAAATATTCCCTGCACGGATGTTATGCTAGGTTCTTACATCACAACAGAATGTAAACTTCCCTCTTCTACATTATCCTATGCATTGTCCGGTCGTACCAATGGCAGTTACGCCTATGTCGTTCATAGTTGCAACCAATATGGTTGCGGGGGATTGCTGACCGCTAAAGTCGAAGTTGACCTTGACAATCAAAATCCAGTTGTCGATGCCAACTGGAATGCCCACTCGATGAACTACAACTCCCAAGCAATTTTTTCCTGGAACTCCACCTACGCAGATGAGTGTACATTGGATGGGAATATTGTCTCTACGTCAGGGACCCAAACTTATACCTTGACAGAAACAACAACGAAAACGCTTACTTGTACCAATCATTGGGCAGGCGGAGAAAAACATAGTTCAGCACAATCAACAATCGAAGTAAGAGCCTCCAACGATCCTAAAATGGAAGCCACCTACGCAGGTGTTTACTTATATAAAGGCCACGATATCGACGATCGAGTAGATACGGGAACTGGTAGCGCTATTGAAAATAGTGACGCTGATAATGATGCAGATGGAGATGGTTTCGAAAACTATGGGCAAAAACATGTTTTTTTCGAAGGCGATAGCCACGATGAAGGTATTTATGAAGATAATTGCCGCGAGAAAAACACTGTTCAAAATTTGACTGGTTATGACCATAACTACGACAAGCTCGGTTTAAATTTAGATTGTCTCGCTCATCGAGTAGCGCAAAGCAAGTCCAACACTTATTTTTATCGTTTTAGTGGTCACTCTCCTACACATTGGGATAAATTTGGTGACTTTATCAATAAACTAAATGAAAAAGCTCCAAACACAAAAGTATATGCTTACCTTTCGCCAGGCGAAGACATTAATGTAGGAACTACTCCTCCAGGAACTCCTCCCATAGGTGTTTTTGAGAGAAATCTCAAAAAAATAGTTGAAAAGCTTGTGACAGATTTTGGTACTAATGAACATTTTGCCGGGGTCGCTATTGATGATTGGACACGGGTAATCGACGAAAAACCTACTGAATATAATTCGACTGAATTATTGGCAATAAGAGAAGTGCTCAAAGCAAACCAAAGACCATTAGACTTATTAATAACAGCTTATTTACATAACGAGTTCTTTGGTTACTCACGTAATAAACAGAGCAAAACTAATAGCTACAGAATTATCTGCGGTACCAATATTTCCGACGAAAACGGCGCTTGCTTTTCATTTGACGGGATCATTTATGTTCTGATGGAATACACAGATTTCAGGCATTTAGATGAAAACGAAAAAATAGTGGGTAGCTATCGAGGTGTTTCACCATTAGTGGGAGAATATATACATGAAGATAAGGATAGCAATGGTAACGATGTTTATATGCTAGGAATTAAGGAACAATTAAAAATGGTGAAGAAAGGTATAAACAATGTTAAAACAAGAATATACCCCTTGTTTTATGTGACTGGCTATGATTCTCACCTTAACACTGACATAGCCTATTTAAACACAGTACCTAGGGAAATATACGGTATGTCAGACGGTCTATTTATGTACCACCTTCAAACCTATAAACATCATCAAAGGTATAAGAGTCAAACTAAGGATTGGAAGCTAAGATTTGAAGCTATTTTTAATTTATTTAATAGCCTATAAAATAAAAAACTGATTAGCTTCAAAAGGGACTTTCAAAGTAACAATGAAAATTGTGAGTGTTCATCAAATTTGAAGGTTAACAGAGCGAAACCGAGATCGCAAAAGATCTCGGTTTTCACATTGATCTTTTGGATAATGGCTTTGTCAATTAGTTCAGGTTAATAAATCAAGTTGACGGTCTTTTTCTTGTGTGTCGTTTTCCTCAATAAAAGATAAAATTAGCAAATACCTCACAGAATCCGCACAACCGCTTGACGACTAGAAGGACTAAACGCGAGATACTCAAACTTTAACTGATGTTCTTCAACCAGTTCCATAAACGCTTTATGCTCATCTTCACGCCAGGTTGAAGTGCTAATATATTCATCAAAAACTAAAATAGTGCCTGATACAATTTGCTTACCCAGCAAATCAAAAATCGTTTTGGTGGAACTATAAAGATCGCAATCGACGTTGATAAAGGCAACAGGTTCAGAATGCGACTCAACAAACTTGGGGAGTGTCTGATCAAACCAGCCATCAATCAGCTCGATGTTTTCTCTTACCGGCGGTAATACCCCGTGAGTGGAATAGTCTCCTTTACCGGCAGTCTCATTCCAATGTTCAGGCAACCCTTCAAATGAATCAAAACCGTAAAGTTTTCCCGGAATGCTTTTACCGATATGATTCGTCGAAGTTGCAAACCTCACTCCAAATTCCAGGTGCAACCCTTCAATAGAAATTTGTGACACGGCAAAATCCAACACCTCGAAACTATAGGTCATATACCGCGTGTTGCTGGTTGAGTTTTCGCGAATGTATTGCCACGCATCCAGGTAATGCGAAAGATCTTCTTCAGTAGTTTCAATTTCAGCAAACAACGCATTGGCGTCTTCCTCGTTTCCCTGAGTGTCCAAAATACACCCCAGAAAATAACGGCCTAAATTCTGATAAGCGGAATTTTGGGATACGACTTTTTTTAAACAAGCAATCGACTCTTTGGCATCACTATCTGAATAAACCAATGAATGTAAATTGAAATTGGCTTTAACATGTTTGGGCTGCATGGCCAACACTCGACGGTAAAGCTTAACCGCTTCTTTTTTATCGCCACTTTCGGCGTATGATTTGGCCAGGTTAAAAACCAGGTCTGGATTTTTGCGATCTTTTCGCAGCACTTTTTTGTAATACTTAATCCCCTGCTTTAACAACCCATACTCCGCGTACGCATTTGCCAGGTTAAAACAGGTAACCATATTCGACGGAGACAAACTATAAGCCCGCTCCAATATCTCAATAGCTGATTTGTAATCACTTCGCGATGAACATAATAAACCCAGGTTAGAAAGCGCTGCGTCGTGATTAGGCTCGATTTGCAACAACTGAATGTAAAGGTTGGTTGCTTCATCCAGTTTCGCCTGCTGCTGATAAACAATAGCCAGCAAAAACATTGCTTCAACATTTTGCTGTTGCTGCAACACCTGTACACAAATATTTTGAGCGCTTCCCAACTGTCCCTGAGTGATTAATTGTTGGGCCAGTTTCAATGCCTCTGGAATGCTCATCGTTTCTGCTGTCATTGTTTTTCCTAAAAGTTAGTGTGCATAAAAGGTATATCTCAACATATGGGTTAAATCTAGCACGAAACCTGCCAAAAATTTCCCTTTCGCCAATAAAGCTGGCTCTGAAGCACCAAAAAGCGAGTTTGTAAAATAAATTTCAGCTGACGAAAAAAAAATTAAAAATAATTTAAAGTCGACTTTTTCAACGCCGATAACAGGTTTGAACAGGATTTCTCACCCCTGTTCGCTTTAGAAAAGAAATTCTCAGTTCCTCATCTAAAGTTCATCACCAGTTCTCAGCAGGTTGATTAGTCAAGAAAGAATAATTCTCAGTTCTTCTTTCCCAAAATATTTATTTTTAATTTTTGTGCTCAAACAACAGTAGCCTCTGACCGCCTTGTTGTTTCGAAGCATTAGATTAAGGAGTCATAAAATGGGAAACGTATTATCGACTAATGTTTCTTCTCTAAACGCTCAGCGTAACCTGATTAATGTTAACGGTAGCCTGGCGCAGACTTTCAAGCGGTTGTCCTCAGGTTTGAGGATTAACAGCGCGAAAGACGATGCTGCTGGTCTACAAATTTCCAACGGTTTAACTTCGCAAATTAACGGCCTCTCAGTCGCATCGCGTAATGCCAATGACGGTATTTCGCTGGCTCAGGTAGCTGAAGGCGCGATGCAGGAAACCACCAACATACTGCAAAGAATTCGTGATTTAGCGATTCAAAGTGCGAACGGCAGTAATGGTCCTTCCGAACGAGCAGCACTGAACGCCGAGGTGCAACAGCTCATCCAGGAAGTGGACCGGATTGCCAACACCACTCGGTTTGGTAGCCGAAATATATTGACCGGAACATTAACCGGCGCCCAGTTTCAAGTGGGTGCACAGGCTTTTGAAACCATCAATATTTCTATTAACTCAGCCAGAGCCGACGACCTCGGCATTAACGACCTGGATTTTGCTGGTTTTGCTTCGAATCGTGTCGCGGCAACTTCCACCACACCTGCCAGTGCAATGGTCGCTGACAATCTGACCTTTACCGTGAACAGTGCCACTTCAACAGTCGCAGTTTCGGCCGGTGATTCAGCTCAGCAGATCGCTGACAAAATCAACTCTGAGGTGCCTAATGTTACCGCAGATGCGAAGACAACCGCCCGACTAGCTTTTGCGGGAACGCTGGACGGCGATGAGTCCTTTAGTGTCAGCATTAATGGTAATACCTCTATCGTGGTAACCGGTGCAACTGAGGACGATCTTTTAACCTCATTAGGTTCTGGGATCCAACAACTTGGCGCATTATCAAACCTGGAAGTGAATGTTGATTTAACCAATAACTATGTTGAAATCACCGATCAGACCGGTGCCGATGTCACGGTACAACTGACAGCATATACCGGTGGCGACGCAGACGAAGATCTCACTGTGGACTTCGTTGATACCGGCGGCACACCTGGTGGTACGCCAGTGGTTCTTGACGCAGTCTCTGAAGGAACCGTGGTAACCGGCGATATCGCATTTACAACGTCAGATACTAATTCAACGTTCTCGTTGATTGGCTCGACTGCAACTGGCGCTGGCGGTGTTATCGGTGTCGCTTCTGTCGCAGGTAATGTGACCTCGGGTACTCGGGTAAGTGCTCTTGATATCTCCACTAATACCGGTGCTCAGGCCGCTATTGCTGTGGTAGATGCGTCAATCAAACAGATTGATAGTAACCGTGCTGATCTCGGTGCGGTACAAAACAGGTTGTCATCAACCATATCTAACCTGCAAAGTATCATCGAAAACGTAGCTGCAGCTCGCTCTCGTATTCGTGATACAGATTATGCGACCGAAACTTCGGAATTATCGAAGAACCAGGTACTTCAGCAAGCCGGATTGTCTGTTTTGGCCCAGGCCAATGCATCTAGTCAATCTGTATTATCTTTACTACAAGGGTAATACCATGAAAGCCGAAAAAGCCCCTACCGTACGACAACTTTAGGTGCCCAAACAAAGGTCTGGAGATTTCAGGCCTTTGTTAACGCCTTAACTTATCCTTTATAAATCAAATAGTTACTCAAAAAACCCTATTTTTTTTCAGTTATTTCTGATCAAAAAGTAAAGTCGCCCATTTCAGAGCCGATACTTCTTTTGAACGCAACTTGTTCTCAGCAAATTGCGAACACTTCAAATTGTTGTTTCTCAGGCGATGATCGCTCGTAAAGAGCACTCTCAAATTTCATTTCCTTAAGAAACACCAGTTGAATTTGAAAGAGGTGTTTCTCAGACATTTTTTTCAACCAATGTTTTTATAAAGTTGATTTTATCAGGAACACTTGAAGGACGACTTTAATAAAACAAAAATATGCGGATAGCAAACGGTTTCTCAGGCCATAAGCTGTCTTACTTTTTAAGCACTTTGTAATTTCAGGCGGATTTCATTTCCTCTTGAATATCAAAGGTTTAGGAGATTTAATCATGGGTAATGTAATACAGACGAATGTATCGTCTATTGGCGCTCAGCGCTCACTGGGTCGTACTAACGACGCACTCTCAACGACTTTCCAACGTCTATCAACCGGGCTTCGAATTAACAGCGCGAAAGATGACGCCGCAGGTTTGCAGATTTCAAATAGTTTGACTTCTCAAATCAACGGGTTGGGTGTAGCGGTTAGAAACGCTAACGATGGTATTTCATTGGCACAGGTTGCTGAGGGTGCACTTCAGGAATCGACCAATATCTTACAACGTTTGCGTGACCTGTCTATCCAGAGTGCGAACGGTAGTAACAGTGGTACAGAGCGTGCCGCGTTACAACAGGAAGTTGCTCAACTTCAATCAGAACTTAACCGAATCGCTGACACCACTCGATTTGGTGGTACTAACCTGCTTGACGGTTCATTTTCAACCAAGTCTTTCCAGGTTGGAGCACAGGCGAATGAAACCATTTCGGTGACCATTAGTGGTGCTCGAGCCACAAACCTTGGTGATAACCGAATTGATGTTGGTGGTAGTGGTATTGGTGAAGTCGCGGCAGCAGCAGCGGCACCAGCAGCAAATACCGTCGCGGCGCAAGTACTAACGCTAAATGGTAGTTTAGGCTCAGCAACTGCAACCGTTGGTGTGAACAGCAGTGCAGCGACCGTTGCTGGATTGGTCAATGCAGAAACTGGTGCAACCGGTATCTCCGCTGATGCAAGAACCAATGTTCGATTAAGTGGATTAGATACTGCTGGAACCGTTTCATTTGATATCGCCGGTACTGGCGGTGTGGCATCAAGTATTTCGGTGAACGTAACTTCTGTGGGTGACTTATCTGGACTTGCCGAAGCTATCAATGCAACTTCAGCTAGTACGGGTATTATCGCAACAGCTAACGGTGCAACACTTGACTTAGTGAATGAAGCTGGTGATGACATCACCATCGACGCATTTGACGTTGGTACAGCTGATGATGGTACTGGAACAATCACGGTCACATCGCTGAACTATGACGGTACTGCAACGACTGCTTCTACTACTAACCTGGTGGATGCTGCTTCAGGTGCAACTGATGCAACTCGTATTTCAGGTCAGCTTCGTTTTTCTTCTGGTAGTGCATACACAGTTGCAACTGACACAGGTACAACTTTGTTGTCAGCAGCGAGCGTCGCTTCAGGTCTTACAGCGGTTTCTAGCGTTAACATCAGTACTGCAAGCGGTGCCCAGGCAGCGATAAGTACGATCGACGCGGCAATAACGGCGGTAGACTCTCAACGAGCCCAGCTCGGTGCGGTTCAAAACCGATTAAGCAGCACCATCTCTAACCTTGGAAGCATCATCGAAAACGTATCGGCCGCACGGTCTCGTATTCGTGATACAGACTTCGCTGCGGAAACAGCGAATCTGGCTAAAAACCAGGTATTGCAACAGGCTGGATTATCTATCCTGGCGCAAGCTAACGCTTCTAGTCAGTCAGTATTGTCATTACTTCAGTAAGTTGATGGCAGGCGTTAAATTAAAATTTAACGTCAGGCGGGAAAGTTGGTACGAACAATTATTTCGATTTTTCACCACTTTCCCATTCGCTCTATAAAGGTAACGTGCTATGGCTATACATAATTTGTCAGGCAACTTTCAACCGCCATCGGTTGAGACCGGCAGCCGTTTGCCGCAACCGAGTAGCAGAGCGCCTTCAACAGCTAAAGTGGATAATGATGGATTGAAAGTGGTTGCCAATACAGAAACGAATAGTAATACCATTCAATCTGTGGCGGTCAATCAAAACGAGAAACCTACGGAGAACCAGGCAGAAGTTAAATCACAGATTGAAGAGTTCCAAAGCTTCAATCAGAGTATTGACCGAAGCCTTCAGTTCAAAGTTGACGAAGAACTCGGCGTGACAATTGTTAGAGTAGTCGATAAAGAAACCGATGAACTCATCAGGCAATTCCCACCCGAAGAACTAATCAACTTATCCAAGCGGTTGAAGGAGCTTAACGAGGAAGATATCTCCAGCAGTGGAATTCTTCTTCAAGAGAAAGTGTAAGGGCTTGAAAAGGGAGCCTTGCTCCCTTTTCTTTACCTTCAAGACTTGTTACCAGTAAGACTGGCGCAAAAATTGCTATTTTTTAGTAAATAGTCAGTCAGTTTTAGTGGTAATTGAGTTTTGTCGATTATTAGTTTATTTTTTTGTTAATACAGGATTTCAGCTATGGGACTCATATCAATTGGCGGCTTAGGCTCAGGACTCGATACAAAAAGTATCGTTGAAGCTTTAGTAGCCGCAGAAAGAGCTCCAAAGGAAAATAGCCTTAACAGGCTAGAGACAGATGTCACCGTTTCACTAACGGGCTTAGGCGGTTTAAAGTCAGCGCTCGATGAGTTGCGCACGGCGGCTTTCGATCTGAGCTTATCAACAAGTTTTAGTAAACGCTCAGTGACTGTGTCTGATAGTGACTTTTTCACCGCAACAGCTACCTCCAGCGCAACAGCTGGAACTTACGCTATAGAAGTCAGCACCCTCGCGGCCGGCAGCATTCACCAATCACAAGTTTTTACCGGTGGCAGCTCAACCACTTTTGGTGATGGTACTTTAACCTTCACTATCGGCAGTGATACTTTTGATGTGGCTGTTTCAGCTACCGATACGCTAGAAGATATTCGTAATAACATTAACGCAGCAACCGGTAACGACTTTGTTTCAGTAAACTTGCTAAACAATGTTACCAGCGGACCAGACACAGGTAGTGTTCTGACATTTAACTCAACCACGACAGGTACGGGTAATGATCTGGTTGTTACATTTAGCGGCGATGCATCTCTGGCCGACCTCTCAACTGGATTAACCCAGACTCAAACCGCCATTGATGCTAGCATTCTAGTGGATGGTTTCGCTGCAACCAGCAGCACGAATAAATTCGAAAACATTATTCAAAATGTCACGATTGATGTGTCGAAAGCGCATACTCCAGCGGGCACCACCGACACACTAACGGTGTCTCTGGACACTAACAGCACCAAATCGTTAATAACCAACTTTGTCGACACTTTTAATGCTTACGTTGACGTTTCCAAACAACTGGGCTCAGCCGATACCGCCCAACCAGGTCTACTTCTTGGGGACTCAACTTTACGGCAAGTCGACTCGCAAATCAGAAATTTATTTGCATCAACGGTGTCAACAATCACCGGGGATTTTAACAGCTTATCTGCGATCGGTATCACCACCACGCAAGACGGCAAACTGGAAATCGACAACGATACACTCGACACAGCGATAGATAGTAACTTTGAACAATTTGACGATCTGTTCGCCAGCGAAGAAGGCTTTGCAACCCAACTTAGAAGCTTGATTGACAATTATACCGGCAGTGGCGGTGTTATCACTTCTAGAACAGAATCACTCAATGAGCAGCTAAGCCAAATCGCCGATGAAAGAATTTCTCTCGATTTAAGAATTGAATCGCTGACTTTAAGATTAACTAATCAATTCGCCACTATGGATGCCATCGTGGCACAATTTAATTCTACGCAAAGTTTTATTGCCCAACAATTTGCTAACTTACCCGGTTTCTCGAGTAATAAAAGCGAATAGTTTAACTAATAATCATTAAAGAGGTTTTATCAATGGGATTAACTGGAGCTAACGCCTACACCAAAATGAGTGCGGCGACCGGTGTTGAAAATGCAGATCCACATCGATTAATTCAAATGCTCATCGACGGTGCAATTGAAAAAATCAACCGAGCGAAGTTTTTTATGAACAATAAAAAGCTGGCGGAAAAAGGTCAACATATCAGCTGGGCGATTTCGATTATTGGTGGTTTGAGAGGAAGCCTTAACATGGAGCAAGGCGGTGATCTCGCACATAATCTGGACGCTTTATATGACTACTGTTGTAC
Source organism: Aliikangiella coralliicola (assembly GCF_007004725.1). Classification (GTDB taxonomy): domain Bacteria; phylum Pseudomonadota; class Gammaproteobacteria; order Enterobacterales; family Kangiellaceae; genus Aliikangiella; species Aliikangiella coralliicola. Next base: position 14,632 of record NZ_ML660169.1, read on the forward strand.
TGCACTAGTTGCGGCTAACCTGGAAAATAGCGAAGAAAAACTCAATGACGTGCTAGGAGTGATGCAGCAGGTAAAAGAAGGTTGGGATGGCATTCGCGAACAAGCGTTACAGGAAATGCAATCTTAACATGTCTACTATTACCGCCAAGCTCGATAAACTCAATGATGAAATCAGGCGCTATGCTGACAAACTTGAGTGGGAAACCGTTTTAGGATTAACCGGCGAAAGACACCAGCTTATTCAAGACTATTGCGAAGAAAACCAAAATCAGCTGAGTGCAGAACAGCTGCAACTCATTGCCCAAAAAGTAAATACCTGTGACCAACTTGTGGGTTCGGCGGTTGCTAAACACAAAGAGTCGGCGATCCAGTCGGGTATTAATTTAAGAAAAACCCACCGTGCGATTAACCACTACAAAAACACACATAACTCTGCCACTGAACACTAATTTGTATTAAAATCATTTTTATACCAGAGCCTTTTTATACTAAAATCTTATTTATAATAAAATCCTAGCCACACCAGTTTTTTATCGGCAATCAAACTCGTAGATTCGAGAGATTAATAAAATAAATAAATTGATATGTTAGACATTCGCCAGGCAAATACCGAAGATATCGAATTAATATTCCAATGGACACTGCAGCTCCACCATCATGAGGACGATGGCGAACTAAAAGCGCATGCTGACTTTCCTGTTCACCTGAAGCAATGGTTATCGGGACAGCTGGAAGATACTGGAAACCTTTGTCTTATTGCCGAAGTTGATGCTCAACCTATTGGGTTTATTTTAGCGTCGAGTATCATCAATGATAACGGATTTTTAGAGTCTCCCGCGAAAGGTATCATTCAACTATTGTGGATTAATGAAGATCATCGAAAACAACATATTGCTGACACGCTAGTTAGTGAAATTGAACAGTGTTTTATATCCGTTGGTATTGGATATATCGAGTGCAATTATACTTCTCATAATAACCTAGCGAAATCCTTCTGGGATAAACAGGGATATCTTCAAAGAACTGTCACCGCGCGAAAAATGTTAAAATTACCCGATTCAAATTAAGCAGTATTTTACCCTACCCTAGATTACGTCTGATTATACTTCTAACATAAAATACTCGTCGTTTTGTGTCTCTACCTAACCTCAGATTTCCCGATGGCAAAATGGTCAACAACCCAAAGCCAACTACCATCCGACTGTCGCCGAGCAATCTCAGCCGTGACATCACCGTTGTGAAGTCGTGATGAGGTTAGCGCCAGCTCACCACTTAACAATGGTTTAGCTTGCTTGCTCGGTAGAAGTTGCGGCTTACTCGATAAGAATTTGATAAAGAAGCTTCTAATTTCCTCGTGGCCCTGAGCAACCTTGCCGTCGCCAGAATCGAGTGTTGCATCAAACTCATACAAACACACAAGTCCTTCAACGTCGCCGGCGTTAGCTCGCTCAACGAAGAATTTCTCAAGATCATTTGGGTCTTTGGCTGGCTGATACATGGTTGAACCTATGCTGCTTAAACTGTAAGTTGATTGATGACGCATACGCCAAACAATCAAAAAATTGATGACTAAAAATTAAATTCGATAATTCACTTCAATAATAGTTAGACTAAGAATATATTAAAAGTCATCGTGACAAAACTTCTGAGGATTCCACATGAGCCAGACAAAAATCGGTGCACTCCAAATTGGTAGCGCTTTGAGCTCCAGCAAAGTAACCATTCAAAAAGTTCTGGATTATGAAAGCCAAATCAAAGATGAAGCCTGTGAACTCATTGTTCTACCAGAAGCACTCATTGGTGGATATCCAAAAGGTTGGGATTTCGGTACTCGAATCGGCTATCGCAAAGAGGTCGGTCGAGAACAATTTTTACATTACTGGAACCAGACGGTCAACTTACAGACAGATGACTTAAAAGACATCAGGCAAATGGCCAAGCGTACTCAGACGAATTTGATCATTGGCGTCATCGAAAAAGTTCGCTCATCGCTCTATTGCACAACGGCTTTCATTTCCAACCAAGGCGAGCTTAACGGTGTTCATCGAAAGTTAATGCCAACAGCAAGTGAAAGATTAATCTGGGCTCAAGGTGACGGTTCAACAATGCCGCTGATTAAAACTGAAAACCTTAAAGCCGGTAGTGTGATTTGTTGGGAAAATTATATGCCTTTGCTAAGATCGCACATGTATTCAAAAGACCTCAATTTATGGTGTGCTTCGACTGTTGACGACAGAGAAATATGGCAAGCCTCAATGCGCCATATCGCTTATGAAGGTCGAATGTTTTTGATCAGTGCCTGCCAATATCTGGGCTCGCCATCGAGTCTTGGGTTCGACACCGAGTGGCCTGACGATAAAGAACTGATTCGAGGCGGCAGTGTTATTGTTTCACCTATGGGAGAAGTACTAGCAGGCCCCATTTATGGTGAAGAAAAATTACTATCCGCAGAGATCAACCTGGATGATGTAATTAAAGCCCGTTATGATTTTGATGCTTCCGGGCATTATTCTAGGCCAGATATTTTTAAATTGAATGTTGATCAAGAGGAACGAATTAAAAACTAGCGAGACATCAAGTCAGGCAAAACATAACGGTACATAATATCAAACGGTTGCTTTTGCCGTTTAATATTCCCTTGATTGCTGCCGGTAAATACGACAACCGCCTCAAGCTTCGGTACAACGAAAATAAATTGACCACCGTTTCCCCAACTATGGAGCGAGGTAACTTTTTCGCCTTTCACCTCAAATGTCGTCTGGTACCATTGGTTTCCGTATAAGGTTTGACTCGCGGGATGTTCAGGTATTTCATCTGTCCATGACCAATTGATTTTCTCGTTTGCCTGATAAAGTTCATTGATTGAGGCTTCCGATACGATTCTTTTTCCTCGCCATATGCCTTTGTTTAAAACGACCAATCCAAACTTAGCTAAATCCTTCGACTTAAAATTTGAATTGCCCTGCCCCATTAAAAATTGGCCGTCATGACTGGTTCTCAGGCGATAGTTATTTTTCTCAATTTCTAACGGTGCAAATAAATAGCGATGTGCGAACTCAAAAATATTTTCCCTGTTCGCTCTTTCAAGCGCGGCGGAAATCACGGCAGCAAGCAAAAAGCTATTAGCACTACAATAATGCCAGCTAGCCCCAGGTTTATTTTTCATCCTGATATTTAAGCTATATTCAAATGGCGTTGGTCCTTCATCAACGCCCCACTCATGACTCGGGCCGACGCCGCCTGGTGCTTCATCGCAATCTAATCCAGACGTCATATCGAGTAAGTGTTCTACTCGCAAAAGTTTTTTTCGAGAATCAAGCGCTTTCGGTTCTCCAAACCGCTTTAGTAAAGGCAGAACAAATTCGTTTGCTTGTAATATTTTTTGATCGAAAGCTATCAGAGCGAGTAAACCATTAATACTCTTAAATGTTGAGTGGGTTCTGTGTAGCGTGTTTTCGTTGAAACGACCATAATAACTTTCGAAAATGAGCGAGTTCTTATGGTAGACCAACATGCTATCAATTTTAGAGTAGGCGTTGCTTTTAATGCTTTCGTTTGCCTGCTCTAACCATGATTTTTTAGCAGCGAAGCAAGATGTAGTAATAACAAGTATAGATACAAGGAGCAAAATTCCCTTTTTCATCGATTTCTCTTTTTAGTTGTTTTTTCTTTTAATGACCAGCTTAAACATATCAATAGTCATTCAATTGAGTGCTTGATTGATATTCTTTATATTTGTTCGACATTTTATACGGTAAAAAGGTTGGCAGCGATTTTTACTTCTATAGGCCCTTATTTGTAATCAGTTTTAACGCATTTTCGATTGCCTTTCGCTCCCCCAAATTGATGAGGTCCGCATAATAGGAATCAGGCCCTTTCTTCTTCGCTTCGATGAAATCAAGAATCTGCACCGCGTTTATTCTCCATTGATTTAGTGCTTCTCTATCAGCTTTTACCTTTACTAGCTTTTTCGTATCCTTTTCATCATTACTAAGTGCTTCCCGTTGCAAAGCGAAGCCAACCATATTGGCATAAAAGATGGTTCCTTCGGATTCAAGCAACTCTCCCAGTTGAATACAGGTCACTTTCCAATCCCGGCTCAACTTAGCCTGCGCATTACACAAATCCATTAGTTTTTTATATGGCTGAACCACCATATAGTGTGCAAGTTTGATTGAGGCAGTATGTAAATATTCAGTAGGAAAGTCACTGTTCTTCAAGACTTCCAATAACAAGGAAAATCTCTTAAAGTAGTAATCATCATATTTTTTTCGACTCGCCGCTTTTTCCAAATCGGCCAACGCCAATGACCACTCTCTATTTTTTGCTCGAAATAGCGCTGAGTAGACATAAGGTAAAGCATTTTCACTATCAAGTTTTTTGAGTTGACTGATTAAAAGTTCTAGATCACAGTTTTTATTTTCTTTTGCTATCAAACAGGATTTAATCTCGTGATCAACCCAAAGCTTATTTTCATACCCTATAGCTCGAGCGCGAGAATAAAGCAGCTCTAATTGGTTAAGATGGCCCGTTTGATTAGCGATTATAATGCCGGCAACAACTTCGCTAAAATGATTGCTTTTAGCGGCCATTGGCAAATAGGACTCAATAAACTTCCACTCATGCTTAGATAGCTCAACAGCCCATAAGTTTAGGGGGAAAATAGAAAATACTAGAAAGGCGGTTACTAATTTTATTTTTTTTAAAAAGTGCATTGCGCTCCTTAGATCACACAAAAACTCATTAAGACTAAGCTAACCGATTATAGGTTTGAATCGAAAATACGACATCACTTGATTGAAATAAAGTACCGGACTTTTTCATCAGGACATTCCAATCTTCAGATTGCATACATCTTTCATGATCTTCTTGAGATTCCCACTCCCAATACATCATCGTCTCATTTTCATCATGTGACTGATGGAAGCTGATGGATATAAGGCCAGCCTGCGACTTGGCTTCGGCGACCATTTCTAAGCCAAACGCGTGAATTGCTTCTTTCAGCGCAGGTGGAAACTTTACCTTTGATATTGCGACAAAACTCAAGTGAACTCTCCTTAACTTAATTTGTGAACACTCACTAAAAATACTGAAACGATTGCTTATAACTTTGCTTTCTTTTTTGATCGCTCGACGATATTCTTCCTGATAGCAAACAAATAGTTTTCTAAGTTTTCCAATTGGGCTTTATGCTTTATTTCTTTTGAGTATTGACTAAGATTACAACCATCGAAGTATCTATGAATATCTTTACCATCCCAATTAAAACAAAGTCTCACAGAACCAATATCATCGATTTCCAATTCGTACCTTTCATCAAGTTCTAGAAGCGCTTCCATTACACTTAGTATATCAAGTGGCCTATCAGCTAGCTCAATTGTAAATGAATCACCTCTTATCCGACCGATGAAACAGTCAAATGTAATATTACATTTTTCTCCATCGATAGCAGCTTTAAATGAAATAAGCTCCTCTGTGAAGCCATCAAAGTAATCAATATCTAACATAAAATAATCGGTCTTATAATTTATCCAACCTACCTTATCCTAATTTACCATGTTTGTTAGATTTTTTAATATGAATCAATTCAATTTGTCTGGTTTGCTTCCATAGATTTTGTACATATTACTAATACCTAAGTCTTTTTGCTTCAAGTTCACGAAAAACTTCGCGGTTGTTACACCAAAGGGCATTTGTGCAACTCCAGAATCAGTTCCAGTTGGAGTGATTACTGCGAACGGCGGGGTTTTATACGGTTTAATTTTTTTTCCTTTCGCCGATCTCAGTAGAGCATCTGCCAGCATAGCACCTTGAACACTAGCTACGTAACCGTGTTTATGGTTATCAAGCGTTGCACAATCACCTAATGCATACAGGTTTTCATAGCCCTGCACTTTCATCAATGAATCCACTTTGACAAAGCCTTTATCATCAAGAATACCTGGAAGCTCAGCTTTTAAAAACTCAGTATTGGGAAGCATCCCCACGCAAGCATAAGCGATGTCCACCTGAAGGGATTCCTGGCTTTTGGAACAGCGATAAACATTCCCGTCTTTGGTAAACCTGCGGTTAAACTTCACATTTACACCTTTGGCTGTTAATTGCTCCAATGCTTTGCGTTGTACCTTAGGTTTCATGTTATCCAACAGCGTGTCGGTTGAATGGGCTAGAGTAATATCTTTGTCGGGAAAGGCACTTGCAATTTCACCTGCGAATTCTACCCCTACAGCGCCGCCGCCAATCACTAGAATCGATTTCGCGGATGCAATTGATTTATGCTCATTCATGATTTCCTGGTTGCGCTCACTATAGTCAAATGCAGAATTCGACTTTGCCAGCGGCAACGAGGGATAGCGGCTTCCAGATGCGATGATGGCTTGCTTAAACCGAATACTCAATCCATTTGTAAGCTTCGCTTCTTTATCATTCATTGACTCAATGCTGCCCTGAATAAAGGTCCCGTCAATAAAATCACTGTAGAGTTTACGTGGCGAATTACCAAGTCTTCCGGGGTCAGTAACATCGCGTAGCGTTGCAAAGGTCACTTCGAAGTAATTTTTTCTGTCAACCAATGTAACGCTGACGCCATTTTTCGACAACTTCTGAGCTGCACCAACTCCTCCAAAGCCACCACCAATAATAAGTACATCTGTTTGCTTTTGCATAATTACCTTCAGTATTGAGATTATTTTGAATAATAGAATTCACTTAACGATAGATAGAAGGTAACATTAGCTTTAATCTAATGAAATTTCTTATTTTTTATCAATATGTAAGTTTTTTTCTAAGGAGAAACTATGACGCTAGATCAACTTAAATCGTTGCAAGCAATCGTTGAAGGTGGCTCCCTGAGAGTAGCCGCTCAGAATCTAAACCGAACGCAGCCGACAATTAGCGTAGCGATAAAGAATCTTGAGGACGAACTTGGCCTGAAAATATTCGATCGAGACCAGTATAGAAACAAGCTAACACCACAAGGAAAAGCCCTTTATGAAAAAGCGAAATTGGTATTAGGCCAGGCACAATCATTTAAAAACCTGGCGAATCAACTGGCCACCGGAGAAGAACTTGAGGTGGGCATTGCTTTTACTTCTGCGATTCCCGTTTCGCCTATTATCAGCACTATCAGGCAGTGTAAAGTGGAATTTCCCGGCACTCGGCTAGAGGTTTATTCTGAAAATGGAATGGGCCCCCTCGATTTGCTGGAAGACGGACGAGCTTCTATTTTGATCATTCCCTGGATTGAAAATTTTGAAAAATTAGAATCAATGCACTTTATGAATTTGCGTTTCAAGTCAGTTATTGCAGCAGATTCTCCTTTATTGCAAGAATATGACGTTGTACCTAAAGCCGTCATGAAGAAACATCCGCAAGTCATCATCAGTGGTCGTAAATCTTCAAATAAAACTTATGGTGTTCTTGAAGGCGGCGATCAGTGGAGGGTCAATGATTTCCAAACTAAAAAAGAAATTATCATGCAAGGCATGGGCTGGGGGAGTTTGCCTGAACACCTTATAAAAGATGAGCTTGAACAGAGACTACTGGCTCCCTTGAAAGTTGAAGGTAATGTTGAGTCTCCTGGCGTTGAGTTGAGAATTGTTAGATTAGAATCTGAGCCTGTTGGACCCGTTGCTCAAAGACTTTGGCAATTGTTTCGAGAAGGGTCTAACTGAATTTACAACAATGTCCCCGTCTATTAATGCTACAAAAGGTGATATAGAGCTTATAGGGTTTTGCCAATGCCCCTCATCATAATGTTCTGGCGCCCATGCCTTCAGTTGTCACCTGTATCAGCAGCCTTTTTACTGCGATTGTCAAACGTATCTTCACAGTAACTCTTAAGACCTACCAATCTATCTTTAACTGTCTTCCTAAAGTACAGGACAGCTAGCCGATCAGTAATAAATGGTAGTGCCCACTTCTTCGACTTAATGGAATATCGAAACTTAGCTTTTGTTCTGCCATTATCTAAAGGCTTAAAAATCCAGCTCCCGACAAAACTATCTAGAAATATTGGCCCTTTAACCATCGCTATTGTCGTTGTTGTTGGAGGTGAAACTTGTATAAATTCAACTTCCATTTCCAGGGAAGATTTCGCTTTCACGTATGCTCTAGTGCCTTTAGATATTTTGTCGTCACCATTGAGAAGCTGAACTCGTTCAGGGAATGGATCCCAATCATATCTGACGGAGTAATCCTGAGAAACTTTATAAACTTCATCCGGTGAAGAGGATATTTCAATTTCAAATTGTGCTATCGCCATATAATTACCTAATGCCTAATCAAATTTCACAGCCAGATAAAGGTCTTATTTTTTGTTAGCAGATTGACTCACTGTGTAGTTAACCATAACTGTATCGAATATTTACCTGACTCCTAAGCAAAGTCAACATTGGACTTATTAAGATTAGCGGTGTTTCTTTACAAACTTAACTATCACTGACGGTTTATTTAAATAATCAAATAAATATTGTTATCAGAGAAAGTAATGAAAGTGCAAAAATTGGAGAATGTTGAAACGTGGTTCTGATATGAGAAAAAATCGATAAAACATAAAGCAATAAGTTAAAGCTACCCTCCCCCTACAAAAAGTTAAACAGATTTAACCCTTGCACTCTAACAAAACTGGCCTGAGCCGCCTCTAATACAACAAGCTGCTGAGAAAACCGTGTCGATGCCTCCACAACATCTAAATCCTGAACATCAGACAAGGTTGATTTGCTGGTGATTAATAATGACAGGTTACTATTAAATTCCGAGTCAACCGCATTTAGCCTGCTACCAACTCTACCGCGGACAACATCAACATTTTGCATATGTCCTTCCAGAGTTTCTTGAACACTATTAATTGTGCTAAGGAACTTAGCAGTATTAGCGGGACTTTGAGAAAAACTTTCCGCCGCGTCAATCGCGGTTTGAATTGTTGTGAAAAGATCTTCTGAACTACTGGGCGCGATATGGAATTGATCACCAGCAACCGGCGCGCCGGCAACTTGTGTTGTAATGCCGTTGAAAGAAATTTGATCGCCTTCTTGCCAGATGGTTGCGGGTACTATCGTCCCCGCACTGACGTCACCGGTGACAGTATAGGTTGTGTTACCGTTTATGTCTGTACCAAAAGTAATTGTGTATGGTTCGGCCAAAAAGTTGGGAGGCGCTTGATAGTCTCCAGGCGAAATAATGCCAGAACCGGTGTTCGCAGTATTTGCGGAAGTGATGAATTTTCCGTTACCATTTTTTGTATCAACGAAAACATCAAATCCCGGATCTGATACAGCGACAACAACGCCACTACTGACTCTTAACATTCGTTGGTTTTGATCGCCATTGTAAACATAATTTCCTGCAGCATCTCGCGCAAACGGCTGTGTTTTTACTTTGCTACCGGAAAATAGATAGTCGCCGTTTGCATTTTTTGTATTGGCCAGGCCGAGTAATTCCCCCAGCCTTTCTTTCATTTCAACGGCGACACTATTGATCTCATCTTCACCATAAGTACCATTTCCCATTTCAACGGTTAGACTGCGAATGCGAAATAAGATATCCGTTACGCTAGCTAACACGCTTTCTTCTAATTCATTATTCGATTTGGCCGCGTCGCCATTCACATTAAATTGTTCTAATTGCGCAATTTCCGTTTGTAAAAAACTAATCGACGTTGCCGCTACTGGATCGTCAGAAGGTTTTAACACTCTTTTCTGTGTAGCTAACTGAAGTTGAGTATGCTGGATATCGGCCTGCCGTAAGAGAAGTTCTCTCACGCCTGCACTGGTCATTTGTGTTGTCGATAATCTCATTTACTTTACTCTCGTTCTTTAATAAACGAAATTGGCGTTAAAGATATCAGGCGATCTCACCAATAATCCTGTTTTACTCGCTAATTTCTTAAAACTCTTATCTTACTGAATCCAAGACCGTCTGAAACAAGGTTCTCGCTACCGAGATCACCTGGGCTGAAGCTTCATAAGCTTGTTGAAACTTTATTAAATTCGCCGCCTCCTCATCTAAGTTGACGCCTGAAGTACTTTGTTTTCTCTCGTTTGCCTGGAACAAAAGACTTTCGGCTGCATCACGTTTGATTTCAGCGGCTTGAGTATTAACACCAACACTACTAATAATTCGTCCGAAGGCTTGCTGAAAATTAGAGTTACCGTTGTCTAATGTGTTTGCAAACTGCAACTCGCCCAGTAAAGAAATATTTGAGTTATTACCCGCGCCGTTAGCATTATAACTAATGTCAAAATCATCGCCGGCTTGCGGATCTCCAGAAATTGTGACTTCATATCCATAGGCGTTATAAGGCGCACCGGCCAGAGCCAACATATTATTTTCCTGATTGGGAACAAACCCGGTAACACCGCCGACCAATAGCACTGGAACGCCTGTTGTCATATCATAGAGAGAAAACTCTCCGGGCGTCGCATCAAACTCGATTCTAATTGGAGGCGCAAGGTTTCCTGGCGTTGTGGTAAATTGCGCGGTTGATGTATCAGTCACCGTCAACGCAGTAATGCTACCGGATCCAATATTAGTTGAAGCTTGTTCACCTCGAATGGGCGATGCCGCAGCAATTTGTTCTGGTGTCGTTACTAAAACGTCGATATCTCGCGCAAAATTTCGCGTATTTTGAAACTCAAATGCGTCGCCATTATTCGCTGCGCCAGAAAGAAAATTAATCGTAAATCCTTCAGCAGCGACCTGCACGGTATCAGGTACTACACCAGGCGGCGCGAAGGTCGCGATGGTAGCGTTATTGGATAAATCAAACAACTGGTAGTTCCCACCAATTAAACGTAATTGATAATTAGAATCCGTAAGCAAAGAAGGATCGTCAATGGTAATACTTAACGTCGCATTACCGGTATTTGAGGTTGATGCAATCACTCTTGACGCTTCGATGCTGGCAGAGTTCATATCAGTAAAAAAAGCACCGCCAAGCTGGTTGTTTAAATCAAGTCCGAGCTGGTGTTGATTATTAAAGGAATTTGAAATTCCTATCGCCACTCTTCCTAAAGTATTGAATGCAGGTTCAATGACATCGTCCACGACATCTAATAAACCGCCCAACTCACCACCGGTCAGATTGTTTGTGATATCAATTGCGGAACTACCTGCAGTGATACTGAGCTGCATGCTTCTTGGGTCTAATGGATCAACGGTCGCGCTAAGCGTATTTGATAAAGAACCGACAACTAATGATTGGCCGGTACCGATAAATACATTAAGACTGCCATCATCCTGCTCGAGAGTCTGAACCCCAATTAATTCACTGAGCCGCGTAATTTCTCTATCTCTTCGATCCAGCAGATCAGGTGGTGCACTGCCTGGAGAACCAGCTATCTGGTTATTCAATTTTGCAATGGAATCAGCAAGAGCCGAAATTTCACTGGCGATAGAATCAATGCTTCCATTTATTTCACTAATCTGATTTTCTAATTGCGAATGCACCTGTTCAAACCGTGAAGCCATCGTCTCGGCTTCACTGAGCATAACTTGTCTTGCAGGAACCGAAGCCGGATCATTAACGACGCCTTGCAACGCCGTATAAAATTTTTGAATGGCATTGTTGATACCATTGTCACTATCGGCCAATAATCCATCAACTCGCTGAGCTTGGTTGAGAAAACTCTCAAAGTTATTAAAATCTGCAGTCGCCGCCTGGAGTTCTAACTGTTGGGTCGCTTCGAATATTCTCCGAACATTACCTACCTCGACACCTGTACCAAAAAAATTACCACCAATAAACTCAGGCGTTCGTGCGCTTTGGTCAATTCTCTGGCGGGAATAGCCTTCGACATTAGCGTTGGCTATATTGTGAGAAGTGGTGGCAATTGACGCTTGATTGGTCAATAACCCCGAAATGCTGATGTCAAAAATACCCATAGTCTTAACCTGATAATCAAATGGTTCTCGGTCAATCGCCCCCCAGCCAAATCAGTCTGATTTAACTTACTGCGATTTAACTTACTTCCAAAACTTACTCTCCCGAGTCAACTTTTTGAATCACATCTTCACCGAGAATCCGCAAAATTTTATTTGCGTAGTTTGGATCGGTCGCATAACCTGAATCTTGCAACTCCTGAATGTAAACATTCGGGCTTTCACTCGACTCTAGTGCCTTTTGATAACGAGGACTCCCTGAAATGAAGTCTACGTAATCGTTAAAAGACTCAGAAAAATTTTGATACTTTCTGAATGAAGCATTGACCTTATGAACCTGCTGAGCCTCGACTTCTAAAGTATCAATATTGATGCTCTCCCCTTTCCAATTGTTGCCTGCTTTAATCCCAAAAAGATTAAAACCAGGTTTGCCCGAGTTATCGTGCATAATAAATTTTCCCCAACCAGTTTCCAACGCGGCTTGGGCGATCAACAGTTTAGGTTCAAGATTTAACTTTTGAGCAGCGGCTTTAGCGTATGGCCACAACTCAGCCACAAATTCTTTCGCTTCGCTAAACAATGACTTTTTCTCTGGCTTAACAACCTCTGTATTAATAACGTTCGTATTAACAACTGTTTTATTAACAAGCGCTGAGTCAGCAGAGTCGACTTTTCGTTTTTCATCTTCGCTGGTTAAAAAACTTGAATTCTTAGTAGCTAAATTACTCTGAGCCAAAACAACATTTGTCACGTCAATAGCGTCAATTGGATTAGACGGTTCAGCAGACTTCAGAGATACCGAATCTGAAACCCCATCAATTGAAGATGACTTATCCAGGTTAAAACGTTCTTTTACACTTGTTGTTAATTCAGATACCAGACTATCCTGATCGTTAATCTGTTTTTCCTTAGTCGAATCCATAGCCGACAACGAGCCTTTTTGCCGCATTAATTGCGCCATCATTAATTCCGAAATTCCCAGCGTTCCTTTCTGTGATAAATCGATAGATAGCTGTTCATCTAACATTGAGGTGAACATTTTTTCCTGTTGGCTGCTAAAAAGTGAATCACCACCGATCACTTCACTTGCCTGGCGCATTGACTTAAGCATCAGGTTAAGGAAAAAGGCTTCAAACTCTTTGGCGGCTTTTTTTAGTGCGCCGGCCTCATCGCTTAGTCCTTGTTGACGAATAGCATCCAGCGAATTCAAATCTGAATAAATGCTCGCTTGTTCAAATTGTCTGGATGTATTAATAGCGTCCATTAAGTAGCTCGGTTACGAAATAAAAAGTTAAATCACGATGAGATCGCCGCTAATCGCACCGGCTTGTTTTAGCGCTTCCAAAATCGCCATAACGTCACCGGGAGCAGCGCCAACAGCATTCACCGCTTCAACCAACTGTTGCAAAGTTGCACCCGGTTTAAAATGAAACATTCGGGTATTTTCAGCATCGATTTCAATTTCAGAATCTTGGGTAGTAACTGTGTCTCCCTGCCCTAATGGTGCAGGTTGACTCACATCCTGGCTTTCCTTAATTCTGACAATTAAATTACCATGAGCGATTGCCGCTTCCTTCAAATTAACATGCTTGCCGATGACAATGGTGCCGGTTCGAGAATTCACAACAATTCGACCAATTGGTTCGGCGGGACTGATTTCTATATTTTCTAAAACAGAAAGATAGTTAATTCGTTGTGCCGCATCTCTTGGCGCATTGACCTGAACGGAAGTTTGGTCAATCGGTTTAGCAGTATTAGGCCCGATCAATCGGTTGATTGATTTTGCCAGGCGAACTGCGGTTGTGAAATCTGGCTTGTGTAAATTGAAAACCAGGAACTCATTAGTCAGAAAATTAGTAGTCACAGTCTGCTCGACTGAAGCGCCATTAGGCACTCTTCCCACCGTTTGATGGTTAACGCTAATTCTCGAACCATCACTCCCCTGAGCACCAAATCCGCCCACGACCAAGTTACCCTGTGCAATCGCATAAGTCTTTCCGTCAACGCCTCTTAATGGCGTCATTAAAAGTGTGCCGCCGCGTAAACTTTTCGCTTCGCCTAAACTACTCACGGTGATATCAATCGTTTGCCCGGCTTTAGCAAAAGCAGGTAAAGTTGCATGAACTGCGACAGCGGCCGAATTGTTGAGTTTTAATTGACTGCCAGGCGGAACATTGATACCGAAACGTGCCAGCATGGTTCGAAAAGTTTGTTCGGTGTAACGTGTTTTTTCACCGGTACCATCTAACCCAACGACTAAGCCATAACCGATTAATTGATTTTCCCGCACGCCCTGTACACTGGTAATATCTTTAATACGCTCAGCCATGGCAATTTCACAACTGGCGAGAATTAAAAGTGTCCAAAGTAAACGTGGTAACTTCATCATAATCTCCTAAAATGGCCACCAGCCAGAATTAAAGAAACGCGATAACCAACCTTCTTCGTTCGCTTCTGCAAGAGGACCTGTACCGCCGTATGAAATACGGGCATTGGCAATTCTCGTTGAGGTGATCTGATTGTCTTTATCAATATCTTCTGGGCGAATAATACCGGCAACACGGATAAACTCACTCCCTTGATTAAGCGATATCCACTTCTCACCCTTAATCGCTAAATTTCCATTTGGATATACTTGATGAATAGTAACGGTAATTGTGCCTTGAAGCTGATTACTCTGCTCACTATCGGTTTCTGCTTTAAAAGAGTTCGCACCAGTGTAACTAACTCCCAGATTTGAGGTTCCGCCACCAACATTGACATTGGCATTGCCTAGTAACGTCGGCGCTCCCATGCTTAGTGTTGTGTCTTTACCAAGCTCTGTATCTGCTGTTTTCGTAGCATTAGTCCGTTCTGACAAAACAATGGTAATGATATCGCCGATTCGATGGGCTTTTTTATCCTGGAATAACATTTGTGCAGAAGCCGGATTAAAAATCGCGCCAGGATTACTTTGACTAGTGTCTGTCACTTCAGGGAAAGCCGGCGCCCAGTTAGGATCATCCATAGACGCATTTTGATAAATAGTTTTGCAACCAGATAACAAAAAAGCAGATCCCGTGAATATTATTAGCAGCGTTCGATTAAAATTCATAAACAAATACTCTCTAAAGCGCCGAATCATTTAAAGTGTCTGATTAATGAACTGCAACATTTGATCCACCGCAGAAAGAACTTTTGCATTGGTCTCATAAGTTCGTTGAGTCTCGATCATTGCAACCAGCTCTTCCACCGTAGAAACATTAGAGGTTTCCAATTGTCCACCACGTACTGCACCCAGGCCATCGAGTCCAGGCGTACCAACGACTGGCGCACCGCTACTACCAGTTTCAATGAAGAGGTTTTCGCCGATTGGTTGTAATCCGCTCGGATTCACAAAATCAGCTAACTGTAAATTACCGACAACCGTTGGCGCAGCAACGCCTTGCTCCTGCACTGAAATCGTACCGTCAGTCGCCACGTCTAAACTGGTTGAAGTTTGTGGAATGGTAAAACCAGGCTGCAAAACATAGCCGTTTCCCTGGGTAACAATTTGCCCATTTTCATCGAGTCCAAAATTTCCTGCTCGCGTATAAGCAGTCGAACCGTCTGGTAGTAACACCTGGAAAAAACCGGCTCCTTGAATAGCCATATCTAATTGATTTTCGCTAGTTTGAAAACTTCCCTGGGTGTGAATTTTTTGTGTCGCTACAACCTTTACACCTGTTCCTAATTGCAAACCTGAAGGTAACCGACTATCAGCCGAAGATTGTGCCCCCGGCTGACGTAAATTTTGATAAAAGAGATCTTCAAATGCGACCCGAGACTTTTTAAATCCAACGGTTCCCGCGTTCGCAAGATTATTTGAAATAACTGCCAAATCTTTGGTTTGCGCTTCGAGACCCGTTTGCGAAATCCACAATGCAGGATGCATAATTTTTACCTCTTAAAAAAATAATTCATAATTGCTAATTAATAATTAGCAGATTAACCTACGGCTGTAACAACCGGTCGAGAGAACGTCCTCGTTCTTCCACCGATGACATAAGTTTTACCTGAACTTCAAATTGACGAGATAACGAAATCATATTGGTCAGCTCTTCAACCACGCTAACATTACTTCCTTCTAAAACGCCGCTCTCTAAAGACACCGCAGCGTCAGCAATAAAAGGCTCATTGTTGCGACTAATGAACAGACCTTCTCGATTTTTTTCTAACGTAGAAATATCAGGATTGACCATCTTGATACGATCAATAATTGCGGTTGCATTGGCTTCAGCACCCAGAGGCAAAATTGTGATTGTGCCGTCTTTGGCGATATCAATTTTTTCAAACGGCGGTAATGCAATAGGGCCGCCATCGCCTACAATTGGCTGATTAGCACCATTGAGCAATGCACCGTTAGGCGTTATTTTTAGATCGCCTCGTCGTGATAAAAGTTCTTCGCCTTGCTCATTGTGAACAACAAACCAACCTTCGCCGCGAATGGAAATATCAAGGCTTCTTCCTGTTGTAACTGCGCTACCGGCATCAAAGTTATAACCCGGTCTCTCAGTCATCGCAAACGCCCTGCTGGGCAAACCTTCTCCGTAAACAGGCATAGAGCGAAATTGAGCCAGGTCAGCTTTGAATGCAGTGGTATTTGCGTTCGCCAGATTATTAGCAGTGGTTGCTTGCGCCAGCGAAGTTTCGCGCGCCCCGGTCATGGAAATGTACAACATATTATCCATTGATATCTTCTCGCCTCTAATCTAACTTTTCGTTTCAAACTACATGCGTGTTACTAATATTCGTCGATCAAAATTAACGGATATTAATAATCGCCTGAGTCACAGTGTTGTTAGTTTCAATCGATTTCGCGTTCGCCTGAAAGTTTCGTTGCGCCGCGATTAAATTAACCAATTGCGCAGTTAAATCAACGTTGGAAACTTCAAGGGCCCCAGAACGAACCTGACCAAAACTCGACGTCAATGCTTCCCCAACCAGTGGTGCACCAGAATCGATGGTATCTTGCCAGGAATTATTTCCTACCTGCCCTAGACCTTGAGCATTTTGAAAACGTGCTAATGCGATTTTTCCAAGCGCCGTCGTTTGGCCGTTACTGAAGTTGGCTCGAACGACACCAGTGTCAGAAATTTCCACACCGGTTAGTCGACCGATGGGAAAACCATTTTGGTCTAACACATTTACAGTAAAGGGTGAGGAAAATTGGGTCGCATTATTATTGGCGTAATTAAAACTGATTAGCTGTGTTGGATCAGAGCCATTTAAGAAATCGATAGCAGTGGTAGTAATGACCGATGGAACATTCGCTACAAAACTACCAGAGTTATCAAAAGTCAGGGTGTGATAAGTCTGTCCACCAGCACCAACCGGCGCAGTATCACCCGGGCCCACGTCTGCGATATTTAAAGGAAGTGTCGCACCGTTGGCATCAGTAGAGTTGTAATAAGTCGCCCACTGGTTATCCGCGATTTTCACGTAATAGGCGGTCACAACATGACTTTCGCCCAGACTATCAAAAACTGTCAATGAAGTTGACGCGTTAAAGGTTGAAGTTTGTAGCGGATCAAAAGCAAGTGGGTCAAGAATATTTCCGTTGGCCGGTAAATTTACCCCAATATCAACCAATGAAGTCACCGTTGGAACACCTGCAGTTTGTGGTAACTGCAAAGGAATAGTGCTAGACAAACTAGTTGCCGTCACGGTTCCGTCTGCGTTTACCGGAAATACCTGAAGCCTGGCACCCGCGTTGTTAACCACAAAACCATTACTATCAACGCCCATTTCGCCATTTCGTGTAAAGATACTATTTGAATTAGTTTCACTGGGGCTCAAGATAAAAAAGCCTTCTCCTGAAACCGCAAGGTCTAATGTGTTAGAAGTAAATTCTAAATTACCCTGGTTAAACTGTTGCGCAACATTGGCTAACAAAACACCGTTACCAATCGCTGTTCCCGAACTACCAAAAGAGGTTGTCGAAAAAATATCAGCAAATTCTGCTCGGGATTCTTTAAATCCTGTGGTCGCCACATTTGCAATGTTGTTAGCGGTGACATTTAATTCTGCCTGTGCTGCATTTAACCCACTCAATGCTGTATTAAATGACATAACTGCTCTCCTGTATTAAGCCGGATGTTGTCGAAAAAGTCTGTCGAAAAAAATCTGTCAAAAAAGTCTGTCGAAAGAACTCTTTAAAAAATGTTGTAAACTGGTTAACCAATTTCTTTAACGTCACTAAATTCAATTTGGCCCAACCCTGTCAGGTTGAGCAAAACACCACCTTCTGATCCGCCGAGGTTGACACTTTCCACGCGCGCGACAACGGAAGTTGCCAACTGCTCAGTAGAACCACCAACCTGACCATAAGCGGCAATGGAATATAAACCCGGTGGTAATCTTTCACCGTTGCTGTCTAATCCATCCCAAACGAAGTCAACATCGCCGGCTTCGTGAGAACCAAAATCACTTGAAAAAACAACTTGGCCGGCCTCATCTTTCACTTCCACTCGAATGTTCGTTGTTGAAGCTTCCAGATTTAACTGTCCACCAATTGCGGCCCCTTCCATCAAGTAGGCATCTGATCCGGGGATCAATACACTTCGTCCTACTAGAGAAGAAGCTTGTAACGCCTGATTGGAAGTTAACGAGTTTGATAATTCACCAAATTGATTCACCAGCGTTTGTAAACTGTCGACGCTGGCAAATTGAGACATTTGAGAAATAAATTCTTTGTTATCAACCGGCGCAGTTGGATCCTGATAAGCCAACTGAGTCGTCAACAATGCAAGAAAGTCAGCTTGCCCCAGTTCTTTCTTAACTTCTCTGGTTGCTGCCTGATGGGTGTTTAATCCCAGTTCAGAATAATCGGTTGAGTTAATACCTGTTGTCATGGCTTTATACTCTTGTTTCTACTTAACGTGTTTCTCGGGTTTAGTGCTAGTGTTAAAATCACTGCCCCAATGTAAGCGTTCTGGTTAAAAGGTGCTTCGTCATGGTGGCGACCTGAACATTACTTTGATAAGAGCGCGATGCCGAAATCATGTTCGCCATTTCTTCCACAATATTGATATTGGGGGCATAAACAAAACCTTGCTCATCCGCGAGCGGATTTTCCGGCTGATAACGCGCTATAGGTGCGGCCTGACTTTCGACAATGCCTGCGACACTGACACCAGCACTCGCGTTGCCATTTTGTCCCTGGGCGGCAATCCCATTCATGACCGCCTGAAATACTGGATGGCGAGCCTTGTAGGTTTCACCGCTACTGCTAGCAACGCTGTCAGCATTGGCAATGTTACTTGCCGTCGTATTTAACCTGATACTCTGCGCTGACATGGCAGAACCGCTGATATCAAAGATGTCGTATAAACCCACCTGACTTCTCCTGTAAAATATTTTTCGGTTAAAAACTTTCCGAAAGTCTACTTTCCTAAGATCTGCTTTCCGAAAATTGACTATTTAACTTTTCTTTATTCGCCTTTAATGGCTGCGATCAAACCTTTGATTTTTCCATTCAGAAATCTCAAAGAGGCCTGGTACTGCATGGCGTTTTCAGCAAACTTGGCTTGTTCAGTTTGTGCATCGACGCTATTACCATCACCCGTATCCGGCTGCGTTGGAATTCTGTAACTCAGCCCGGGAATTGCATTATCAAACTGGGTGCCGAGTCTGCTATCCAAATGTGCTTCGTGTGTTCTTTTTAATGCACCCGATTGATTCGATTGAGCTAACTGGAGCGCTTTGGAAAAGTCTATGTCTCTTGCTTTGAAGTTTGGTGTATCAGCGTTGGCTAAGTTATTCGCAAGCACCTCGGCTCTCTGAGACCGGATGGTCAACGCCGTTTCGTGAATACCAAATGCTTTTTCAAAGTTGATTGACATAGTTTTCCGCAGCTCCAATATCTAGGATTTATTCGGGCCTCTGACCGCCATAGGAATAAATTCAAATAACAACATTGCAATCGTTATGCCAATAACCAGAAGGCTATTTTATTGGGCTACAAGCTCGACGCCATTTTAAAGCGGCAACCCGAATCCGCTTGAGCGGCAAAAGATGAAGGAAAGAAAGTGTGGATTTGAGCAGGAAAACAGTCAAGAGAACTTGGCTTGACTGTTAATTAACCTGAGGTTTGGATAAGGGAATTCAAAAGACTTCCCAGTAGACTATTATTTCAATCCTTTAAAATAATTTTTGATGAATTGATTAACTCAATATTGGCCAGTGTCACTATTTTTGTGTCTATCAAGGCAAGGATGTGAAGCAATAGCAAGCTATTGAAAACAGACTTAACGTAGAGAGCCGCAAAAATAGGGGCGCTGGGGAATTTCCTTATCTGAATCTCAGGTTAATTACCCAATGAGAAATGAATCAAGCTTCTTTCTGGTAAACCAAACCGGGGTTGCAACGAACCATTTTCATTGGTTTAGAACCACGAGTCAGCGCTTCAGAAGAACCCAGAAATAAATATCCGCCCGGTTTTAAATTGTCAATTAACCCGTTGATAACACGGGTTTTATTTTCATTAGAAAAATAAATTAAAACATTACGACAGAAAATAACATCGAACTTACCCAAGCTATAGGGCAGGCTGAGCAAATTGAGAGGTTGATAGCGAATCTTGTTACGTAGCTTGGTATTAACTTGCCAGTCACCACCATCAGCAGGTGAAAAAAAACGCTTGAGTTTTTCTTGTGGCATGCCGCGATTGAGTTCAATTTGCTGGTAGATTCCAGTGCGCGCTTTGGTAAGCACTCTATCAGACAGATCCGTCGCAATAATCTCACTGTTATTTAAAGTGCCCATTTCATCCAATTGCATGGCAATTGAATAAGGCTCTTGACCGGTTGAACAGGCCGCACACCAGATCCGAAAATTAAAGCTCTTTTTTCTGAGTTCGGGGACAATAGTTGAGCGCAAATATTCGAAGGGATAACGATCACGAAACCACAAAGTTTCGTTGGTCGTCATACGCTCAACAACAAGTTTGAGAAGCGGCGTGCCGCCGGGCCTCGAGATTTGATCTAACAAATTGGATAAAGAGGAAAGCCCTTTTTCCTGAATGAGGTTACTGAGTCGGCTAACGACCAGGTACTGCTTATTATCGCCGAGCAGTATTCCGCTTTGCTTCTCTAAGATAAGTTTAAAGCGCTCATAATCGGCTAATGATATTTCCATGAGCTGGGTCTAATCTTCTACTTTATTAATCTTCTAGTTCCATTCTTTTCTGCACAGCTTGTGCCAGCTCATCCGGATTAAACTTAGGGATAAAATCATTTGCACCAACTTTTTGCACCATTGCCTCGTTAAAGACACCACTTAATGATGTATGTAGCATTACCCACATATGACTGAGTTTATCGTTACCTCTAATTTCAGCGGTGAGAGTATATCCATCCATCTCCGGCATTTCAATGTCGGAAATAAGTAGTAAGACCTCATCGTCAACCGACTGACCATTCGCGACTATCCCCTCCAGATATTCCAATGCCTCTTTACCGTCTTTACACAATTTAGTCTGAAAACCTAACTGTTCAATTGTTCTTTTGATTTGTCCACGAGCCACCGAAGAATCATCCGCAATTAACACGACTTTATCTTGTGGCGCTTTGCCTGCTTGCTCTTCCACGATCTCCGCACTAACAGTTGCATCGTTAGGTGTAATTTCAGCGAGAACTTTCTCGACATCAATAATTTCAACTAACTGACCGCCAATGTCAGTAACAGCGGTTAGATAACTGGATTTTCCTGAACCCTTGGGTGGTGGATGAATATCGCTCCAGTTCATATTGACAATCCGTTCTACTGAATTCACCAGAAACCCCTGTACTTTCCGGTTATACTCCGCAATCACCACAAAACAATTTTGCACATTACCCAGCGAAGGTCCTCCCACGGCGAGACTCAAATCGATGACTGAAATTGTCATCCCACGAATATGAGCAACGCCACGAACAACCGGGTTGCGTTGAGGCAATTCAGTCAGTTCAGGACATTGAAGAACTTCTCTCACCTTAAAAACATTAATGCCATAAACCTGCTTGCCTTTTAACCTGAACAAAAGCAGTTCGAGCCGGTTCTGACCCACCATTTGTGTTCTCTGGTTAACCGAATCAAGAATACTCGACATTACTTACCTTCCTATCACTTTAAAAATATGAATGATTTATCTCTATGCGGCACACAATTTGCTTATTTGTTTATATATTTAACTTTGCTTAACTTGTAGCGGGTCATATTGGTAGAGACTAGCGTCAATGGTGCCAAAACGGCACATTTTATTCAGGTTAAGACGTATTTTTGACTAAATACCAGTTAAATAATGGTTAAGCCTCGATAAAGCACTGAAAGTGAGGCAATTAACAAGCGCGCAGACAAATACCGCAACTTGCGTGTTATTGGTTTTAAGTATAGTCAATATTCGTAAAACAACAGGAAAATCATGAAATTAATTAACGATAGCGATCCAGAGAAATTAGCCCTAACAAGGCAGTTTACGGACAATTCAATGTTTTTTTTAATGATATTGCTATTGATAATCTCGTTGCCATTAACGGCGAAAAACGCTGAAAACTATCAGTCTCTGGAAGAAATTCGCCAAGCGGCAAAAAAATTCCTTGAGGAAAAGCAACCTTCTGCCGATATAGCAAGTACCGAGATTACTGTCGGTCATATTGACCCTAGAACTCGATTGCAATTATGTGACAATGGATTGGTTGCTTTTCTGCCAAGCGGCAGCCGACTAAAGGGTAAAACCACGGTTGGCGTACGTTGTAATGGTAAACAAAGCTGGAAGCTGTTTCTTTCTGCAAAAATTGAGCGTTACCAACATGTGTGGGTGACAACCAGGAACTTAAGACCGAGTGATATATTGACCAAATCAGATTTAACCAGGCAAAGAGTATTGACTACTAATATGCGCAAAATTCCGGTTGAAGACATTGCGCTTATTATGAACACGAGCCCGAAGCGCTCGATGCGTAGCGGTTCTGTGATTTTTCAGGATAGCGTTTGCATGGTTTGTAAAGGTCAGAAAGTGAGTGTTTCGGCAAACAGTCAATTTATTACTATTAACGTGGACGGTATGGCGCTTAATGACGCAGCGCTGGGTGAAACAGCCCAGGTGAGAAATTCAAAATCAAAACGCATTTTTGGTGCTATAGTTACCGGAAAAAACCAATTAAGCGTTAACTTAGCAGGTACAAATTAAATTATGGTTATGGATATTCGCAGTCTGGTACCGGGGCACACCAAAGCTAACCTGGGAAAGACAGATAAATCTCGTAAGAAAGGTTCTTCTAACGAATCCAGTTCCAACGCAGTTGAAGCGGATGACTCTGTCAGTTTGACGGGACAGGCTTCACAGATCAATAGCCTTATTCAACAAATGAAGGCTGCGCCTGTGCTCGACCCAGATAGAGTTTCTCCGGTAAAAGAGAAGCTGGACAATAACAAATACGAAATTGAATATGAGCAGGTGGCCAATAAAATGCTCGATTTCGAAGCTGATTATTATCGCCATTAATGGTCATGAATGATGATTTTATTTGCAGCCAGCTCAGCAAATCATTCAATCGAATTACGATAAGGTGCAACTATGAACAGTGCTCAACTTTGCCAAACGTTGATTAATCAATGGCAACAAGACTACCAGCAGTTACACGATATTCTCAACAGCGAACAGGTTGCTTTAGAAAACCGAGATTTCGCGTCATTAACTAAGCTTATCAAAGAAAAAGATAGTCTGGTCCAGACGATTAACAAACACAATATTCCGCCGATTTTAAAACAGCACGGCATTAGCGTATCTAGCATGAATGAGTTCAAACACTATTGTTTTGCCGACGAACAACTCGCCCCTGTCTGGCGAGAATTAATGGGACTGGTAGAAAAATGTAGCTTTAAAAACGAAGTGAACTCCAGGCTTATTGAACTTCTTAATGTCTCTTGCAGAAGAACTTTCAATTTGATTAAGGGATTCGATCCCGATAATAATATTTATAACGCCAGCGGTGATAGAACTGCCGTGAAACATTTTAGCGCTTCTATTTCTGCCTGACCTGAGTTCTGGATAAGAACTCAGTTTGCCTGTTTATAAAGTTCGAAAACGATCAATTTATGATCGATTAGATGTTTTAGATCGATTAAATATTTTAAATCACTCAAAAAGTTATTCCATTTATCCCCACTTTTAGTGGATATCATTGGGGATAACTCTTGCAACCCGTTGCAATAACTTGGTTACAGACAATTGTTGATTTCTTGATCTGATCATTCTTTGATCTGAGTAATCTTTGATCGAAAAAATTTTTTTAAGTGAGGAAGTAAAACAGCAAACTGCAATCTCGAATGCAATAGAGAGACGGCAGAGAAGCTAAACCAAAAGTCCGAACCACACATTGTCATCTCCACGCTGGCCGAGGTGACCGAGAAACTAAATTAAAATTAATTGCCGAATTTTGAACATCAAACTTTAACAAAATGATTCAATTTAAAAAAAATGATCAAATTATGATCGACTTACCACTTTAAACACCAAATATTTTATCCCATTTATCCCCATTTTTAGTGGATATCATTGGGGATAACTCTTTCAACACTTTGAGATATCTTGGTTGCAGACAATTGTTGAATTCTTGATCTGAATATTTTTTGATCGAAATTTTATGATCAAATTAACGCATTTTTACTGATGCCTTGATCATGATTGGAAATACAGGCGATGTTGCCGCATGGTTTTAATTTGGTTTCTGGATTACCGTAAAGCAGTCACCGCTGAAAATTAATCTCCCAGCGGCCAACCGCCTAATTTTTTCCATCGGTTGACGATATAACAAAATAACTCAGCCGTTTTCTCTGTGTCATAGAGCGCGGAATGCGCTTGCTCGCTATCAAAACTAATTCCTGCCGTTTGGCAAGCTCGCGCAAGAACCGTTTGGCCAAGTGCCAGGCCAGCCATGGTCGCAGTATCAAAAGTGGTGAATGGATGAAACGGGTTTCGTTTAGTATTAATACGTTCTGACGCAGCCATCAGAAACCCCAGATCAAATCCAGGGTTGTGTCCAACTAAAACGCTTCGTTGGCATTCCGCCTGTTTTTGCTCAACTTTAACGCCTTTGTATATCTCGTTGAGAGCAACTTTTTCAGAAACTGCACCGCGTAAAGGATTAAAGGGATCAATACCAGTAAAGTCGAGTGATGACTGCTCGATATTCGCGCCCTCGAATGGCTCAACATGAAAATGCCATCGGTTGGAAATTTTTAAATATCCCTGCTCATCAAACTGAAGTGATACTGCGGCAATTTCTAACAGAGCGTCTTTTGATGCGTTAAACCCGCCGGTTTCAACGTCGACCACCACTGGAAAAAAGCCCCGAAACCGGCGACTCATCATTGTCATTTTATTATCTGATCCTTAAGACCTTCCCAAACACTACCTTGAATTACTGTATTTTTGGTCGATCTGCTATTAATCTGTCGATCTGCTTTTATCTATTATCACTCAGGAACTATACCCGTGATAGTTCAAGAATTCTAACACTGGATTATCACCTAAACCAATCAATCAAGCCATAAATACAGCTCTGTTGCGCTCCAACTGGAAATATTACCGAAAATTCCTGTTGTTTATAGCGATATTAACGATGAAAGCGTCTTTTATGAAAACAATGTGAGATGACGTTGGTGGAGCATCATGGCGATATCTCCCATACAACTGCCACACGCCCTGCCCGCTCCAGTCAACTCACTAATCTTTGTAATATCACTAATACCACAACCCACGATAGTGCTCTCAATTTGCTTTTTACTCACCTTCATACACAAACAGAGTGGTTTATCCTGCTCAATTTCTTTATTCGCATTGCCTGATAAAAGTGCCCTGGCTAATTGCGGTGATACTTCCGCTTTCAGTAATTCAGTAAACCAACTATCATCAATACCGGATTTTCGCGAACTAATCTGCATGCTCCACAGAAGTCTATCACCGTCAAATACAGTTGATTGAAATTCATTAGGACCATTCGCTCTAGTGTTCAACCAATACTTGCTTTTACCACCGATTTTTTTCAATTGCCCGGTTAATTTTGTATAAAGTTCATCGGGCTCGACACAACTGGCAATATGATACAAAACGCCTTGTGAGACTTTCTGTTTTACCCAATAATCCAATCCTGTTATCAATTGTCGGTCTAACGGCAGTCGACAGAGTAGCAATGCCTCACTCCTGATCGGCCGGCGATTGGTCGGCAAATTATCTAATGCAGGGACCTCTGCTTTACTCGAAGATTTAGTTTCCGCGTCAACTCGAATAACGCTTAATGTGACTTTCGCCTGTTTAAATGCCGGTTGTTTTGATAGTGGGTCGACACTGTTATCAACCAACTGGTTAATCGCACCGCCGCTGAAATTTGCATGACTCCAGTGAATTGGAACAAAAAGCTCACCGCTTGCAACTTGTGAACTGATCTTAATCCTGATTCCCATTGTCAACGATTGGGCAGCCACGCAAACAATTTCATCATCGGAGATTTTGAGCAATGCTGCATCTTCTGGATTTATCAGTAACCTGGGCTCGGTGGAATGCAGGCTTAACTGAGGAGAGAGCCCGCTGCGGGTCATGGTGTGCCATTGATCGCGAACTCTGCCAGAGTTTAGAACAAATTCGAATTGCCCACTATTCATCGCGCCCCGATTAACTTCGCGGTTAATGGAATTTCTATCAACAGAAAAAACCGGGATCATATTCGCTCGTTGATCGAAGGTATGAAATTTCCCATCAGCAAAGGGTTTTAAGCTTTGCAACTTAATGGCATTTTTATCGCGCTGAGGCCATTGCAACGGAACCAGGTTATCATACCCTTGTCGATCAATGTTCGATAATGCGGCCAACTCAAAACTGCCGGTATGCCCCGCTGCCATATTAGATAACGCAACATGCTCCTTAAAAATATCGAACTCATTTTGATATTTAAAATGCTTTCCAAATCCCATACCTTTCGCAACCTGAGAAATAATCCACCAATCAGGTTTTGATTCTTGGTATGCAGGACGAAATTGCCGCTGTCGAGAAATTCGTCGTTCTGAATTAGTCACTGTCCCTGATTTTTCGCCCCAGGCTTGCGCAGGAAAAATGACATCTGCGTAATCTAAAGTTTCACTGGTTTTAAAACAATCACTAACCACAACTAACGGACATTTCTCCAGCACCTTTTTCACTCGATTACTATCTGGCATTGATACAATCGGATTAGTTGCCATGACCCATAAAGCTTTTATTTTTCCTCGCTCGATTTGTTGAAATAATTCAACTGCAGTTAAGCCTGGTTTATTCGCTAATCGTTCAGTTTGCCAAAACTCGCTCAACAAGCGTGAAGCCTCTCTGTCATCAAAGTTTAAATGCGCCGCTAAAACCGTCGCCATGCCGCCTACTTCACGTCCTCCCATTGCGTTGGGTTGCCCCGTGATAGAAAATGGTCCCATGCCCGGCCGCCCTATTCGATTAGTAAACAGGTGACAATTGATAATTGCGTTACACTGATCCACACCTTGAGTGGATTGATTTATTCCTTGAGAAAAAATAGTTACTACTTTTTCATTTTTGGCAAACAATTGAAAAAAGCTTTCTAAATTTCCTGAAGAGACATTGATACCGTTAGCCAACGGCTCAATACCGAGATAATTTTTTCTGGCAGCTTCAATAGTTGCATCAATATTGTTGGGAGTAAAAAACTGCGTGTTAGCGTACCCCTTATCAAACAAGTAACAAAGCAACCCGTTAAACAACAATAAGTCAGTTCCAGTTTTAATGGTAAGATGATGATCTGCTATTTCAAAGCTGGCTGTTACTCGGGGGTCAATCACGACTATCTTCAATTGTGGTCGACGCTGTTTCTCAGCTCTCAACCGTTGATACAACACCGGATGACACCAGGCCAGATTTGACCCAACCAGCACAACGAGATCTGCACTTTCAAGATCACTATAAGACACAGGTACACTATCACTGCCGAACGCCCTTTTATGAGCAACCACCGGTGACGACATGCAGAGCCTGGAATTAGTATCAATATTACTACTACCAATAAAACCTTTCATTAGTTTATTAGCGACATAATAGTCTTCCGTTAATAACTGACCCGAAACATAAAAAGCAACAGCGTCTCTTCCGTACTTGCCGATCGCCTGATTAAGTTGGTTAGCAACATATGCGATTGATTTTTTCCATGTCGCTCTTTTCCCTTTCACAGTAGGATAACTCAGTCGAGTTTCGTTAGATAAAGTCTCTGGCAACAACCGCCCTTTAGTACAAAGTCGCCCAAAGTTTGCCGGGTGAAATTGATCGCCCTGAACTGAGTAGTTTTCATTTTCTTCACAAGCGATTTCAACTCCACATCCAACACCGCAATATGGACAGGTTGTTTTTGTTCTGTTTAAAGAAGTCGATAATTTTGACATTTTGAATATATGTAATCAGTCACCAGTGAATCATTCGAATAATTACTAAGGCAACAATCACGCCAACTAAAACAGGTTTAAGTTGTCAACTACCGTAACCCAGTTCAGTTTGACCAGTAACGGTTGCAAAAAATGTCAACTTCTTTATTCAGCCTGACAAGCATTTCGCCCGTCGGGAAGGGCGTAAAGAAACTAGAACTAAAAAGTCTCAAAAGTTTTTAGATGAAAAACTCAGACTCAAAACTCATTTATCAAACTAAACGCTAGCCGATTAATTTTAGAAACCATTGTGACACCGAGTAAAACTTTTGCACCACGCCAGTGCAACACCAAAAAACGCATTACCTTCTCGCACCGCCTCAGTGCACCACTAAAAACGGCCACGTCCATAGCAGGTAGAAAAACACAAGATAACTTATTGTATTTAAATAATAAAAGAGCAATTACAAAACATACAAAAAGGCTGGCATTGCTTTTGCTCTAGGAGTTGATGCTTAGAAAAAAATAAAGAGCTAACACAACGAAATGACTATCAAAAAAAATTTAACTGGATACCATAAACTTGATTCGCAAGTCGATCATATAACTCAAACTGGTTCTAAAAAAACAGGGAAAGTCTACCTCGTCGGGGCAGGTCCCGGTGCTATGGATTTATTAACAGTTAAAGCCCTGAGAATTATTCAAAGCAGTGACGTCATCCTTTACGACAAACTAGTCAGCGATGAAATAAAGTCATCTTTTCCGAAAGGCTGTAAAAAAATATTTGTGGGAAAAAGTAAAGATAACCATAGCATTGCTCAGGAAAGCCTGAACCAATTATTAGTGAGATTATGTCACAAAGGACTACAGGTTTGCCGATTAAAAGGCGGGGACCCATTTGTTTTTGGCCGAGGGAGCGAAGAAATGTTAGCGATTAGTGAAGTCGGCCTTGACGTAGAAATTGTTCCAGGCATAACCGCTGCGTCAGGATGTACTAGCTACGCAGGCATTCCATTAACGCACCGTGAAGTTTCACAAGGATGCACCTTCATTACCGGCCACGCCAAAAATGAACTCAAATTAAACTGGGCAAGCCTTGCCACCCTTGACCATACCCTCGTTTTTTATATGAGCCTGACTCGGCTCTCCTTTATTAGTCACCAACTCATTAAACACGGATTGAACGCAAATACACCTGCAGCATTAATTGAAAATGGGAGTCAACCTCAACAAAGGGTTATCACATCTAGCTTAATAGAACTTTCAACACAGGCAGATTTAAAACAATTTAAATCACCAACACTCGTTGTAATTGGCGATGTTGTTCGCTATCAGCAACAGTTGGACTGGTTTCAAAAAGCTCAGTTTGACGACAAGAAAAGCATTCGTTTGTCTGCATAAAGGAAACACGATGAAGAAGTATAAAGTAATAATTATTGGTAATGGAATGGTCGGTCATAGAATCATCCAGCACCTTTCGGAATTCGATAATAAAAATATCGAAATCATAACCTTCTCTGAAGAAGAAAAACTGGCTTATGATCGAGTTCAACTCAGTAGCTATTTTTCAGGAAAAAGTGCTGATGACTTGTCACTAACTTCGTCAGACGAATACCAGCGACTCGGTATCAACTACCACTTAAGTCAAAAAGTCATCAATATTGATCGTTCCAGAAAAATGGTTTTCACCAACACGGGTCAATCATACCAGTACGATAAATTGGTGATCGCCACCGGTTCAACTCCTTTTGTTCCACCAATACCTTTGGAAAGCGATGAGCATATCCATGTTTATCGAACTTTAAAGGATCTGGATGCCATAAAAACCTCATCTGAAGCTTCAAAATCTGGAGTAGTTATCGGTGGCGGTTTGCTGGGATTAGAAGCCGCTAACGCACTAAAGCAACTTAACTTATCAACCCACGTGGTAGAGTTCTCGACGCGCTTAATGCCCGTTCAACTTGATAAAAACGGCGGCAAGCTTCTCCGTAAAAAAATAGAGGAATTAGGCGTTGTCGTCCATACCGGTAAGAACACTAAAAAAATTGTTAGCGGCAATCAGCAGAGATATCGTCTTATATTTGCTGATGGAGATTGCCTGGAGACAGATACGATTGTTTTTTCTACAGGCATTCGCCCCCAGGATGAGTTAGCTCGATTAGCCAATCTTGAGATTGGTGAACGTGGCGGCATAGTCATAAACGATTATTGCCAGACTTCAGACGAAGATATTTACGCCATTGGCGAATGTGCTTTATGGCAAGGCAAAATTTTTGGCCTGGTAGCCCCCGGTTATAAAATGGCGATGACCGCGGCAACCCATTGTAATCAATCATTATTAGCGGCAGCGTCACAAACTGACAAGTTAAACTTGCCATTTACCGGTGCGGATATGAGCACCAAGTTAAAGCTACTTGGCGTTGACGTTGCGAGCATCGGTGATGCGCACGCCGAACAAAATAATTCCTTGTCTTACAGCTACAACGACGAATCGTCTGGCGTTTACAAAAAAATTGTTATTAGCGCCGATCGCAAAAAGTTATTGGGCGCGGTGCTGGTTGGCGATACTGAAGACTATGGTAGCTGGCTACAGTTTTATATTAACCAGATGGAACTACCTCAACCGCCGGAGCAGTTGCTACTTCCGATTGATACTGATTCAGCTAACCAAAATACGGGATCGAGTCTAACCAACCTACCTGAAACAGCACAAATATGTTCGTGTAACGACGTGTCAAAACGAAATATTGTGGACTGCATTCAGCAAGGTGCACAAGACATCGCTAGCTTGAAAGACCAGTGTAACGCCGGCACCGGCTGTGGCGGATGCACACAACTTGTCAGTCAAATTCTCGATGATGAATTGTCGAAACTGGGCGTAGAAATTAATAATCATATTTGCGCCCACTTTAGTTTTAGCCGGGCTGAGTTATTCGACATAATCAGCGTAAAAAAAATTCGTACATTCGACGCATTGATATCAGAATATGGCCAGGGTCTTGGCTGTGAAATCTGTAAGCCTGCTGTTGCTTCTATTCTTGCCTCTTTGTGGAACGAACCGGTCCTCGATAAAAATCATATTGGTCTGCAGGATACTAATGATGCCTTTCTAGCCAATATGCAAAAAGACGGCACTTATTCCGTCGTACCGAGAGTTCCAGGCGGAGAAATTACGCCAGAAAAATTAATCGTCATTGGTCAGGTTGCCAGGGATTTTTCACTTTACACCAAAATAACCGGCGGTCAGAGAATCGACCTGTTTGGCGCTCAACTTCACCAATTACCAATCATCTGGAAACGCTTGATCAACGCTGGTTTCGAAACTGGGCACGCGTACGGTAAAGCACTAAGAACAGTAAAGTCTTGTGTTGGCACCAGCTGGTGTCGTTTCGGCGTTCAGGACAGCACGACAATGGCAATTCTACTGGAAAAACGATACCGCGGAATTCGATCGCCACACAAAATAAAAATGGCAGTCTCCGGTTGTACCCGAGAATGTGCCGAAGCGCAAAGCAAAGATTTCGGCGTAATAGCAACAGAAAAAGGCTGGAACTTATACGTCGGCGGTAACGGTGGAATGCGACCAAGACATGCTGATCTTTTTGCCACAGATCTCAGCGATGAAACGCTAATCAGCTACATCGATCGAATCATGATTTTTTATATTCGTACTGCAGAAAAACTGCAACGAACTTCGGTTTGGCTTGAAGGTCTTGAGGGAGGTCTGGATTACCTCAAACAAGTCATCATTGAAGACAAACTATCTATCAATCAGGACATGGAAAAGCAGATGAACTATTTAGTTAGCAGTTATCAATGCGAATGGAAGTCTACGATAGAAAATCCTGAAAAACTCAAGCGCTTTAACCATTTTATTAATAGTAAAGAGGCAGACCCACAAGTTATTTTCGTTGAAGAACGCCAGCAAATCAGACCAGCCACCTGGGAAGAAAAAACGCCTGTGTAATTCAACCCTTGATTTTAAAAGGATAACAACCGATGAAAAACCAATTGCTTAATGAAATGCCATCTGAAAATCTTTGGACTGACATTTGTGACATTCAGGACATACCACCTAACACAGGCGTGTGCGCTCAACTGAACAATCAGCAGATCGCTATTTTTTATTTGCATCCAGAAAAGAAATTGAAGTCAATTGACAACTTCGATCCTATTGCTAAGGCAAGTGTTTTGTCCCGTGGCATAGTCGCGGAAATCGATGGGAAAAGAGTCGTCGCCTCACCACTTTACAAACAACACTTTTGCCTGGATAGCGGCCGCTGTTTGCAAGATGACGAAATTCAGGTAGCGACCTATCAAGTGAGGATGAAAGACAATAAAGTTCAAGCGCTGGTGATTGAAGAGGAGCAATAAAAATGACGACTCGCTTTAATCTGAAAAGTTTCTCGGGGAAAATGAAAGTTTTGCACCTAAGCTGGGTCGCATTCTTTATCACTTTCTTTGTCTGGTTCAACCATGCTCCATTACTCGGGGCCATCGCAGAATCACTTGGCTTGTCACCTGCAGAGATCAAAATTCTACTCATACTCAACGTGGCAATTGCAATTCCAGCCCGAGTCATAATCGGGATGATTACCGATCACTTCGGCCCACGAATAACTTACAGTGCTTTGCTGCTCGTCAGTAGCTTGCCTTGTTTTATGTTTGCATTTGCCGACAACTTCGAACAGGCTGCAATCGCCCGATTTTTACTGGGCTTCATCGGCGCAGGTTTTGTCATAGGTATTCGCCTGGTGAGCGAATGGTTTCCGGTTAACGAGCTTGGTGTGGCTGAAGGAATCTATGGCGGCTGGGGCAATTTCGGCTCGGCGGCAGCGGCGATTTCTCTTCCTGGACTTGCATTAGTTTTCGGCGGCGATGACGGCTGGCGTTACGCCATTGCTTCAACCGGAATTATTTGTGCCGGATATAGCATCCTGTTTTTTACTCAAATTTCTGATACACCCAAAGGATCGACTTACTATAAACCGAAATCAACCGGCGCTATGGAAGTAACGAGCATCGGCGATTTCTTCCTGTTACTGCTAATGAAAATTCCGATGTACCTGGTGATGGGTTTATTAGTCTGGAAATTATCTGCCAGCGAAGCTCAACTACTATCGGAAAGTCAATCCCAACTTATTTATGCGGGATTAATCATGCTTTACCTGTTTGAAGTTTACCAATGTTATCGAGTCAACCGCGACATTTTTAATCAACCTGTTGCGGAAGCCCACCAATATCAATTTAAACAGGTTGCGATTCTCAATTTACTATATTTCGCCACATTCGGTTCAGAACTCGCAGTAGTCTCTATGTTGCCGCTCTATTTTTCGGAAGTGTTTGATTTAAGCATGGTCACGGCAGGGTTATTAGCATCGAGTTATGCATTTATGAATCTGATTTCCAGACCCGGTGGCGGCTGGATCAGTGACCGCTTTGGCCGCAAACGAAGTTTGATTATACTCACCACAGGATTATCAGTGGGCTATCTGTTAATGTCGCTGATCACTCACCAATGGCCACTCGTTTTAGCGGTAACCGTGGCGATGCTTTGCTCCTTTTTTGTACAAGCAGGGGAAGGCGCGGTATTTGCAACTGTACCTCTGATAAAACGTCGCCTCACCGGCCAAATTGCCGGCATGACCGGTGCATATGGTAATGTTGGCGCTGTCTGTTATTTGACAGTTTTATCTTTCGTAAGTTACCAATGGTTTTTCTTGATTATTGCGGCAAGCGCCGCCGTTAGCTTAATTTGCCTGGCATTTTTACAAGAACCCAAAGGCACCATCACTGAGATCAATGAAGATGGAACAGTGGAGTTAATCGGTGTCGGCTAAACCCCAACAATCGGCACTCATCGGGCAGGGAAATCAACTTAAGTTGGCGTCCGGTGCGTGCTCAAACTCAGGCAAAAAATCACTCAATGAAGATGCTTTTTCTTTTAAGCAGCCTACACGATCAACAAACTCAACGAAAGGGACGGTTGCCGTGATTGCTGACGGCGTATCTTATGCATCTGAGGCAGCGAAAGCCAGTCGCTATTGTGTTAACGAATTTACTGCAGAGTATTTTCAATGCCCGCACACTTGGTCAACTCAACATGCCATCTCCCAGGTATTAGCAAAAATAAACAACAGGTTATCGGATAAAAACAACCAAACCGAGAAGACTACATCACGCGGTGAAAGTTTTATTTCGACCACAACTCAGCGTTCTTCGACAGGCAGTCAGTGGTTATCGACTTTAAGTGGTGTTATTTTCAAGTCTGCAACGGCACATATTTTTCACGTTGGAGATACCAATATTTGTCGTATCAGAGACAATAAGTTAACTCACCTGACTCAAAAACATAACCGGAAACTGGGTAACCATACCAGTGTACTAACACGGGTTATCGGCGCAGATAAACACCTGAAAGTCGACTATCAGCAGATCACAATTCGCCCGGGTGACCAATTCGTTTTAACCACCGATGGTGTGCATGAATACATTGATGAACATACACTTGTCGAGCTTTGTGGATCAAATGATAGTGTGGAAAAAATCAGCCAGAGGATCGTTCGGCAAGCCCAGCAAAATGCCAGCCAGGATGATCAAACTTGCTTGCTGGTGAGAATTGACGAGATGCCGACTTTGAAGCCCGAAGAAATTCGTCAGGAATTCGCCGATAAAGTCATTCCGCCACCATTGCAAGACGGGCAAATCCTCGACGGTTTCAAGGTTATTAGAAGTTTACACGCCAGTTCACGCTCCCACCTTTACCTGGTAAAAGAAATCCTCACTGAACGTTTTTACATGTTAAAAGCACCTTCGCTGAATTTTGAAAACGATGAAGTTTATTTACAGGGATTTATTCGCGAGGCCTGGGTTGGTGCACAGGTAAAACATCCTGCGATTATGAGAATTTATCCGCCCAAAACCGATAGCAAATTTCTTTATCATGTGTGCGAATATATTAAAGGTCATACCTTAAGACAATGGATGCACGATCACCCACACCCTTCTTGCGGGCAAGTACGACAAATACTCGAACAGATTGCCAACGCGCTAAGAATTTTTAAACGCCTGCAAATTATTCATAGAGATCTCAAACCTGAAAACCTGATGATCGATTTGAATGGCCAGGTTAAATTGATTGACTATGGCACAGCTTCGGTAGCGGCACTCGCGGAAAACATGAATAATATTAATGAGGACTATCCGCTAGGTACTGTTAACTATATTGCGCCCGAAACATTGATCAATTTGAGTTCATCCTATCAAAGCGATCTTTTTTCTCTCGGCGTAATCGCTTACGAAATGTTGACAGGCAGGTTTCCTTATCCAACTAAAACCAGTGTTCGTTACCACGTTAATAACAAATCGCGAAGTATCCAAAAGTGGCACTACCGAAGCGCACTGGATTTTCGTAACGATTTACCTTTCTGGTTAGATCTCGCATTGAGAAAAGCCGTTGAATCTGATCCTGAAATACGTTATCAAGCTTATTCTGAGTTTATTACCGATATTTCTACACCGAACGAACAAGCTGAAATAGAGTATGCTCATCGGCCGTTGATTGAGCGAGAACCGGTTAAATTCTGGCAGACTGTCAGTATTCTGTTGGCATTGCTATTGATTATTTCATTAATATTCTAAATAACCCGCCCTCCATCGCGAAATGAGGGGGCTAGCGCATTAACAAGACAATCAATTCTATGGATGAATCTGCTAAGAGTCGTATCTCGTTTTACTCAGAACAATAACGATCTAATAAAAATATAAAATTATATTTAAGTCGCCTATTTTGACGCCGATAAATACTACATCAACTCATCTGGCAGTCTTGTGGCTGCTTGCCTGAGTGTTCGTCAAAATTAACCAGCAGAAAAATGTAACATGAGAACAATTCTCCTAAAACTAATCATATCTGCGAGCGTGACAGCATCGAGCTTTTGCTGTTATGCCAGTTTTAAAGCCTTTGAAGCGCCAGTGGATGAGTCTCGCTGGATTTATGACGGTACACCTCTCAGCTGTCACTTAAACCATAACATTCCATCTTACGGCGACGCCGAGTTTAAAAAAATTGCTGGAAAAGGCGAAAAACTCGCGTTTAACCTGGGCTATAAACGCCATCAAATTGCGGCTAACAAATCAGCATCTGTCCGAGCGATTGCGCCTTCGTGGCAACCACTCCAGACCAGCCGCGAAATGGGCGAAGTGAATTTGCAGCCGGGCAAATATATTATTTCCAGCCAGGATATCGCGAGTTGGCGCCTGCTGAATGAGCTGGAAATTGGACGCTTTCCGACTTTTTTCTATCAGGACTTTAACCAGGTTCAGGATCAAGTTTCGGTTGCACTATCCTCGGTCGGCTTTCAAGCCGAGTATGACAAGTTTCTGGATTGTCTGGCGAATCTTGTTCCTTACAAATTGAAAGAACTAACCCGGTTAACGCTTTTTTTCGATTTCGACAAATCGTTTATTCGCTCACCATACCGGTCAAAACTTCAAGCGCTTGCTCAATACATTAAACACGACCCAAGTATTGAAGTTGTTTTGATTAGCGGTTACACCGACAGTAAAGGCTCACGTGGTTACAACCAGAAACTTTCTGAGCGTAGAGTCAACTCCGTCAAAACAGCACTATCGCTTGTTGGAGTTGAAACGGAGCGGTTCAAAATCAGAGCCTATGGTGAGAAAAATCCGGCCGCTTCGAATCGAACGGCGAAAGGCCGCGCTAAAAACCGGCGAGTTTATATTCGTATCGCTCAAAATTAATTGAGTTGTTGAGTTTTTTATTTATCCTATTCGGTCTGGATAAATTCATGACGGTTGCCAGGTAATGTCGTTTAACGACTGCTGAGTTGATTTTCTTTTAAGATATCTTCTATCGCATCACAGACCAGCGCTAATTGCCTGAGACATATATCGATATCCTGTTCTTTTACCTGGTTATGCTCAGAAAACTCACATTCAAGACGTTCACATTCCTGTTGTAATTGGCTGGCACTGATAGTCGCTGCGAGACCTTTCATCGTGTGGAAAAAACGTCCCAGTTCATCAGGCTTTTTCCTCTCAAAAAGGTCTTCCCGACGCCGCAAAGGTTGATATCTGTCGACAAACATTTTTAATACTTCATGATAAAGCTCATCGTTATTATCCATTGAAGCAAGTCCGGCTTTAAAATTAACCGGCGAAGAATCAGATTTTTTTTCTAAACTCTCTTCCGGCAGCTGAAAACGACTTTCTTTCTCATTAACCATGGAATTCGTTAGCTCTTCTAACAACAAGCTCAACGCGCCTAATGATTGCTGCTCATTTTTAAATAACCAAGACTGCATGCATTGATACAAGGCTTCCGGCTTTATAGGTTTGGAAATATAATCATCCATCCCCGCCGCGATGCATTTTTCTTTATCGCCGACCATAGCGTGCGCGGTCATCGCTACTATTGGTTGCTCGTCAAGCAACGATTGCTTACGAATGATCTGAGTGGTTTCTTTACCATCCAGAATCGGCATCTGCATATCCATAAAAACCATATCAAAATGCTGAATTTTAATCATTTCAATGGCTTCTTGACCATTATTCGCACATTCGACGTGCACACCAAATGCACTAATGAGTTCTTTAGCAACTTGCTGATTAATCGCGTTATCTTCTACCAGCAAAACACTTTTCGATGCCAGTTTAGCTAATATTCTTGCGCGCTCTTCACCGGAAAAACTAACATCATTCGACGATGGCTTTCTGAGATCAAGGCTAGAGAGCAAACCATCATGCAGCTCTGACGGCGTGACTGGTTTTTCAATAATCGTATCAAAGATACGTCGATGGATAGGTTCAACGACGGTCGAAATACCCGTCATTAATAAAACATGGGTTGATGGAGCCATTATTTTTTGTCTTAAAAAGTAGCCGATATCGACAAAGTTAGACGATGGCAAAGACGCGTCCAGCATAATCAGGTTAAATTGATTAAAGTCCATTGAAGCTAACTGCAACTGCTTTGGACTAATATCAGAAGCCAAATAGGGTATTGCACAAATTCCAAAGGACTCCAACATACGAATTAACGTCACTAGCGTTTCTTTATTGTCTTCAATAACCAGGACATTTAATTGATTGAGTAGTGGTTTATCTTCAAAATAAAGTGATTGAGCACGAGAGTCGATTCCAAAACGCGCATTAAAGCTAAAAGTTGTGCCCTGATTAATTCGGCTGGCCACATGGATTTCTCCGCCCATCAAGTGAACCAACCGTCGGCTCAGTGAAAGCCCTAAACCGGTACCACCATACTTTCTGGTGGTAGACATGTCGGCTTGAGTAAAAGGCGTAAAAATTTTCTGGATCTGTTTTTGCGTGAGCCCAATTCCCGTATCAATGACAGAAATTTTTATTTCTATTGAATTATCATTTTGAACCAGTTTATCAAAACATATTTCAATAAATCCCTGTGTGGTAAACTTGATCGCATTATTCGCCAGATTAATGATAACCTGACGAAGTCTTAACTCATCACCAACTAATTTAAAATCGATATCTTCAAGATGAGAAACAATTAACTCAAGACCTTTTTCATTCGCCCGCGGGGAAATGACATTAATAACTTCTTTAATAACTTCCTCTAAAGAAAATGGGCGTTTTTCTAGTTCCAGTTTATCCGCCTCAATCTTTGAGTAATCAAGAATATCATCAATAATACGTAACAAAGCACTGGACGAGGTCTCAATTTTTGACAGGTAATCTCTTAATTTTTCATTCATAGGTACGCGTAATGCCAAACCACTTAAACCAATAATGGCATTCATTGGCGTCCTGATTTCATGACTCATGTTAGCCAGAAACTTAGACTTAAGTTCATTAGATTTAACGGCAAAGTCTTTTTCAATCTGCGCAATTGTTTTTTCTTTATCTAACTTTTCAGCTAACGCCGACTGACGAAAAATAAAAAACAAAAATGCAAGTAACGCAATCAGGTAGAGACTGTAAGCCCACCATGAAGTCCAGGGTGCAGAATGTACTCTGATTCTAAGATAGGCAATGTTATCACTCCAAACG
Organism: Aliikangiella coralliicola; assembly: GCF_007004725.1. Taxonomy (GTDB): domain Bacteria; phylum Pseudomonadota; class Gammaproteobacteria; order Enterobacterales; family Kangiellaceae; genus Aliikangiella; species Aliikangiella coralliicola. The sequence continues at coordinate 53,971 of NZ_ML660169.1, forward strand.
CCATCTTTATTACTTGCTTTAACATTAAAAGTATACCAGCCAGGATCAAGGTTAGTGTAAGTTGCTCGCCGATTGAGTGCATCGGTAAATAACCATTCTTGATCAAACCCGGCTAACTTATAAGCATATTGATTTAACTCAGGACTGGCATAATGTAAGCCGGAAAACTCTAGCGAAAAAACATTTTGTCTGTGATTAAAGTAAATATTATCTACTTCATCAATCGATTGGGTTAATGGGGAATTCGAGTCCATTGCCGAAAATACCAGCTCTTTGTTAAACAACATCAGCTTCGTTATCATGACTTTTGGCGGCTTGTCATCAAACTCTATTTTTTCTGGGTCGAAATAGGTCAAACCGCTAACGCTTCCAAAAAACATTCCTCCTGACTTTGTTTTATATCGGGCGCGTATATAATATCCCTCCGGTATGGTACCGTGATCGGGTCGATAGTTAGTGACTTCAAGTGTGTTTGTATTGACTTTAAATATTCCTCGCATACTGCTTGCCCAAATGTCACCTCGGTTATCTTCCAAAAGCCCGCCGACGGCGCCAGTTGCATTTTCGTCGCTGCCTCCAATCAACTCAAAAGTTAAGTCCATTTTATTTTTAGTTTTGTTGACAAAATATACTCGGCTAGCCCCTTTGTTGGTTCCAATCCAAAAACGATTTTTACTATCTTTTATGATTGAGTTTATGCTATTTCCAATAACCGAAGCGGTCGAATAGTCAGCCAGATATCGTTTGATCACTTTACCTGTTTCAATGTCAAAAATATTCAGTCCGCTTCCTTCAGTTCCTAACCATAGCAAGTTGGAATCATCGTAAAATACAAAACTGACCAAGTTGCTTGAAAGCGAATCAGGATCATTAATATCGTGTTGGTAACGAGAAAAACTTTTACTCTTCCTATCGAACCGATTCAAACCTCCGCCGCGAGTTGCGATCCAAAGATTGCCCATGGGATCTTCAGTAATATGCAGAACATGATTATTGCTCAGGCTTGATGAATCTTCAGGGTCATGCCGAAAATACTCTACTGTCTCTTGCTCAGTATCATATTTTATCAATCCCTCCGTATTGGACCCCAACCACAATATATTTTTACTATCAAAAAAAACTTCGCGAACATTTCCAGTTTTTTCGATGTCAATAAGAGCATGCCTGCGAGTTTCCCCGGTATCTTGATCAAATTCTAATAAACCACTATCCCACGCAGCCAACCAGATCCGGTTCTGGTTATCACCGACGATGGCGCGAATCGTTTGGCCTGCCTGGTGGGTCGTACTTTTCACTTGCAAATACTGCTTAAATTGGCTGGAACCAAAATCGAGCCGGTTAATGGCCCGCGCCCATGTACCTACCCAAAATACCTGAGTACGATCAAATAATATGGAAACAATATCCCTGTCATTAATATTTGAATTGGCAGGTGCATCAGGCGAGAAATTGGTTAACTGTTCCGTTGAATCGTCGTAGCTGAACAATCCGTTGTATTGTGTGCCGAACCAGATTTTTCCGAACTGATCTTGCCCGATCGAAGTAATCGGATTTTGTTTTTTCGAGAGCTCAGTAAAAGCTAAACGGGAAATAGTACTGGTATTCGCACTCTTTTTGAGTAGCCCGGATCTAATCGTTCCCATCCAGAGGTTTTGATCCTTATCTTCAAATAGTGATACCACCCCAAAAGTTGCATCATTAAAATCACTGCTTACGGGAAGTTGAACCCGCTCCACGATTTGCCGGTCAACCGGCAGGTCATTTAACTGAATTTTATTAAGTCCGCCAGCTCGATTGGCCGGCACTAATCTGGCACTACCGGATGCGATCCACAAAATGCCGTTACTATCAACCAATAGGTCGGTAATGTAGTCATTGAGTAAGCTATTAGCATTGTCGGGATCATATCGAAACCGCTCAAACCGATTGGTTGTGGGGTTATATTTGTTGAGCCCGCCACCCGCGGTACCAACCCAGATAAACCCCTGTTTGTCTTCTGCGATTGCAGTAATATGGTTACTCGAAATACTGTTTAAGTTAGTTGGCTCATGATACAAGCGTACAAATTGATGGGTCTTGTAATTAAATAGATTAAGCCCGTTACGAGTACCGACCCACAAGCGTTCCTGTGAATCAATGTAGAGCTTTTTAATAAAGTTGTCGGAAAGTGAGTGTGGATTAACCTGGCTAAATTTAAAAACTTTAAACTCATAGCCATCGTAACGATTTAACCCCTCCTGGGTAGCGAACCAGATAAAACCTTTTCCATCTTGCACCATATCTAATATGGTTACTTGTGAGAGACCATTCTCAACCCCAATATGTTTAAATCTCAATCTGTCCTGGGCGAAAAGCGATTGGCAAAAAACACAGCCTGCCCCCACGACGAACGCAAAGACTTTCACAAAACTAATTGCTTTATTCTTAATTATTTCGACAAGCATCTTTTCTACGGTGAAAAGTTCAATCTAATACCTCTTACTTCGCCCACCTTGAAAACTCATTAACCAAAACCAACCTGATAATAAGCCACAATTCAGCGATGAAGCTCACAAGAAAAATGGGCGAACACTATTTTCTCGCATCTGTTAAGTGTAGTTCATAATTCAGAAAACCTCTGTTGGCCTATAAATGCGTCAACTAGATGGCTCGTTGGCAAAAGTGGTGTTATTAGTAGACTCGCAGTCAGCTATTGGTCAGGGGAATAATGTTTTAAGAAGTTCGACAAAAACGGCGCCATTATCGCTGTGAGCGCGACTATCATGCCAGCTAACAAAAATGAGGGGAAATTAATTGGCATCAATAAAAACGGGCGGTAAGCCGCCCGTAGAAATATAGATTACTTTGAACCCGACAAATGAAATAACGGGTTAAAATTTTTTATTTTTGATTAGCCAGGAACAGCCAGGTTTCAAGCACAGTATCGGGGTTGAGTGAAACGCTATCAATCCCCTCTTCCATTAGCCACTTAGCTAAGTCAGGATGATCGGACGGCCCTTGCCCGCAAATACCAATATACTTATTCGCTTTGCGACAGGCTTGAATCGCCATACTTAAGAGCTTCTTTACCGCAGGGTTTCTTTCATCAAATAAATGAGAAATGATGCCGGAATCACGGTCAAGCCCCAATGTTAACTGAGTTAAATCATTCGACCCAATTGAGAAACCGTCAAAATACTCTAAAAATTCGTCTGCCAACAAGGCGTTAGAAGGCAGCTCACACATCATAATCACGCGTAAACCATTTTCGCCGCGCTTAAGTCCATGCTTTTCGAGTAATTGAATGACCTGAGCAGCTTCTTCAAGTGTTCTGACAAATGGGATCATGATTTCAACATTTTCCAGCCCCATCTTTTCCCTGACAGTTTTAATGGCACGGCACTCAAGTTCAAAACAGTCTTCGAACTCTTCAGAAATATAGCGTGAAGCACCTCTGAATCCGAGCATGGGATTTTCTTCTTCCGGCTCGTATAGATGACCACCGACAAGGTTTGCATATTCGTTAGACTTAAAATCAGACATTCTGACGATCACTTTCTGCGGTGAAAACGCAGCACCTAGCGTTGCGATTCCTTCGACTAATCGGTCAACGTAGAAGCTGACGGGGTCAGCGTATCCAGCCATATGATCACGAATGGATTCTTTGAGATCTTCATCGTCGAGGCTATCAAACTCCAGTAAAGCCCTCGGGTGAACACCTATCATTCGATTGATAATAAATTCTAACCGCGCCAAGCCGATGCCAAAATGTGGCAATCGCGCGAAATCAAACGCCCTGTCAGGGTTGCCGACATTCATCATAATCTTAAAAGGAAGGTCAGGCATATCGTCAACCTGGCTGTGACTTACATCAAAATCAAGCAGACCTTCATAAATATTGCCCGTATCGCCCTCTGCACAAGAAACTGTGACTTCCTGTCCAGCACTGATGCGACTGGTTGCGTCGCCGCATCCAACGACAGCCGGAATACCAAGCTCGCGTGCAATGATCGCGGCATGACAGGTTCTGCCGCCTCGATTAGTAACGATTGCCGAGGCGCGTTTCATAATGGGTTCCCAGTCAGGATCAGTCATATCGGTAACTAATACATCACCTTGCTTGACTTGCGACATTTCTGATAAATCAGAAATCACCTTCGCCTGACCCTTGCCGATTTTCTGACCAATAGCGCGACCATCCACTAAAACATCAGACTTATCAGCCAGAACAAATCGTTCTATTACACGACCGTCATCACGGCTACGCACAGTTTCTGGTCTGGCTTGAACGATGTAAATTTTGCCATCAGCACCATCTTTAGCCCATTCGATATCCATTGGTCTGTTGTAGTGCTTTTCTATAATGACTGCTTGCTTAGCTAGCTCTTCAATTTCTTCCGGTGTAACACAATATTGTTGCCGCTGAGCGAGCTCAACCTCAACAGTAGCGACAGACTTGCCATGGCCGGAGTCATCGGTATAAACCATTTTGATAGCTTTTCCGCCAAGGGTTTTACGAATAATGGATGGCTTCCCTGCGGCAAGCGTTGGTTTATGAACATAAAATTCGTCAGGGTTAACGGCTCCCTGCACGACAGTCTCACCCAGGCCGTAAGCACCGGTGATAAATACCACATCAGAAAAGCCTGATTCTGTGTCGATAGTGAACATCACACCGCTTGACGCAATGTCGCTGCGCACCATTTTTTGAACTCCTGCGCTCAGTGCAACTTCAGCGTGCTCAAACCCTTGGTGAACGCGATAAGATATCGCACGATCATTAAACAAGGACGCAAAGACTTCTTTTAATGCCAGTTTGACATTTTCCCAACCACGCACATTGAGAAAAGTTTCTTGTTGCCCTGCAAAAGAAGCATCAGGTAAATCTTCAGCAGTCGCAGAAGAACGCACCGCCACGGCAAATTCTTCATTCGAATCACCTTTTAGTGCCAGGTATGCCTCATAAATGACTTTCTCTAATTCGGGCTGAAATGGTGTATCCATCACCCATTGGCGTACTTTACTGCCGGTCACAGCCAACGCATCAACGTCCTCAACATCCAGAGTTTTCAATTCCGCCTGAATTTTGTCATGTAGACCGCTCTGAGCCATAAAATCTCTAAAAGCCTGAGAAGTCGTTGCAAACCCGTTAGGCACACTCACGCCCATATTGCTCAGATTGCTGATCATTTCGCCCAGAGAGGCGTTTTTGCCGCCCACTCGGTCGACATCGTTCATTCCTAAACCATCGTACCAAAGCACATATTCTTGCACAGCCAGTCACTCCTAAAGTCGTGTTTACTATCGTGGAAATAGGAACCGTTACAGTCACTCTGTGTCAGGTTCCAGTTGCCGATAAATCCCTTGCGTGTTTAAATTCGATCCTTGGAAACCGGCTATTTTACTGCAAGGGCGCAAAAATATGAAACGGAAGGTGTTTTTTATCTCAGACAGAACAGGAATAACGGCAGAAATGTTTGGTCAATCCCTGTTATCCCAGTTTGAAAATGTTGCATTTGACGAAACGACAATTCCCTTTATCGATACCATAGCTAAGGCAGAAGAAGCCTGTCAGGTCATTAAAAAAGCTGAACAGGAAAGCGGACTACGCCCTATTGTATTTGATACCATCGTTACCCCTGAAATCCGACAAATCATTCAGGCGAGCGGCGCCCTGGTATTAGACTTTTTTCATACCTTTATAGGTCCACTAGAAACCGAACTTGGCGAAACTTCTGGGTTCAGGGTGGGTAAAACCCATTCTTTGAGCGATGAAGAAGCCTATGACCATCGGATCGAAGCGGTCAACTTTTCGCTCAATAATGATGACGGTGTGACAACTCGCCACTATGACAAAGCTGACGTCATCTTAGTGGGGGTATCACGCTGTGGAAAAACGCCGACATCGCTTTACATGGCGATGCAATTTGGGATTAAGGCGGCTAACTATCCATTTACTGAAGATGATATGGAAAAATTACGTCTGCCTATCGATCTGAAGAAGCATAAAAGCAAAATATTCGGCTTAACTATCAACCCAAACCGGCTTCATGAGATTCGTACAGAAAGACGGGCCAATTCCAGGTATGCCTCTCTCAAACAATGTCAATACGAAGTGAGAGAAGTTGAGTCTCTTTATCGGCGAGAAAAAATCCCGAACCTCAATACAACCAGCCGCTCTGTAGAAGAGCTTGCTGCGAAAATATTAGCGACAACAGGGATCAAGCGCTCGGTGTTTTAGTATTAATTTTACCGATCTTAAAGTTGAAGTTATAAAAAGGTCTTTGTTGTAACTACTTGATCTGGATTTGGGACAAGAGCGTAGGTTAGTTAATTCAGGGTAGCTTTTCCAGTTTCTTTTCTTCTGTTTTATCTGCAATACGTTGTTGAATATATTTTCTCGTTACTCTATCCCTAAAGCCACTTTTGACAACAACATCGAGTGAGCGCTGAATTTTATCGACTAACTCATCCGGCGTTTCTTTATTAACAGCGATATAGTAATCGGCATGAGCAATAGTATAAGCTTCGCAAATATCCGGTAAACTGAGATCATTTCGCGAACGGCGATAAGCAACATTCAACTTTGAAGTAGGAATCAAATCTATCCTGTTTGACATTAGCATTCGCTCTCCTTGCTCTTCCGACTCATAAGAAAAATAGTGGACGTTATTTACAAACCCATTTGCCTTTAAATAACCTTCGACCGATCCACCTCGTGCCACACCCATTTTATATTTTTTCAAATCTTCAATACTGTCTGCTTTGATATCGTCGCGCGACAATAATCGATAAAAAGTAACATCTTGGCGATAAAGCGGTCCTATCCATTTAAAAAGAGATTCTCTTGGCGCGATTCGGTTGGTAGTAAAAAGTAATGTGTTTTTATGTTTGAGCGTGGTTTTGTAAGCGCGTTTCCAGGGTAAAAGTTGCATGTCGTAGCTGACGTTGGCATGTTCTAGTGTCGCCTTTACCAACTCGGTACTAATCCCAACAATTTCGTTATCTTTCGAAAAGTTGAACGGCACCCACTCTTCAGTTAGCACCAACACCCGTTCGTTTGCCATCGAAGGCAAAGCCATTAGCGAAACGAATAACAATATTAGATGTGAAATCTTTTTCATTTGCAACCCGTCAACAATCTCAAATAAGAATGTCGAATATCAACAGCTCAAGTAACACTTCGACTTTGTTTTGCCTAAAAGTTCATAATAACAATAACAATCTTTTCAGCAATTACTTAATCATGCCTTTGTCAATATAATTAACCCAAGATGTGACCCACATCACGTTAAGCCTTACAAATAATAAATGGTAAAGGAATTTAGTTAGACATTTCAGACTTCAATGAGGACCAATAAGTGACTTTGCTAATGAGTTTATCTGCCTTAACCGGCTTGGCAAGATAGTCATTCATACCCGCTTTTCGACATTTCTCTTCATCTTCTTTCATTGCATTTGCAGTTAACGCAATAATTGGAACATCACTCGCTTTTCCTTCAAATGCACGAATTTGTTGGCAAGCATTAATACCATCTAACTTGGGCATTTGCATATCCATGATAATCGCGTCAAACCTATTTTTTCGCGCCGCTTCTACCGCTTTTTCTCCATCGTCGACTATAGTAATTTCGGCATTCAGTTTTCTTAAGATCCCTAAAACAACCCGTTGATTAACGATGTTATCTTCAGCAACTAATAATTTTATTTTTGGTGATGTTTCCACTTCTGATTGAGATGCTTTCATTTCCCGGCTAAACGAAGCGTTCGGTAATTTGTCGCTCGTCTTTTCTTTTTGCTGGGAAGCAAGCTTTAAATCAACGGTAAACCAAAATTGGCTACCTTGTTCGAGTTGGCTACTACAGCCAATATCACCGCTCATCAATTCAACTAACCGTTTTGAAATCGCCAGTCCTAATCCAGTCCCACCAAAATTTCTCGAAGTGTCTTTGCTAGCCTGGCTAAATGGTTGAAATAATTTATCACGAACATCAGGTCCAAACCCGACACCAGTATCAACAATTTTAAAATGAAACAGTTGTGTGTTGGCGGAGCGTTTTTTGACACTCAGAGAATCACCTTCATCTAAATATAAACTGACTTCGCCTTCTTGAGTAAATTTAAGTGCATTGCCTATCAGGTTGAGCAAGATTTGTCCCAGGCGGCCTTCATCGCCAATAACAATATTATTGATGTTTTCCGGTAAGTAAAAATTAAGTTCGATCCCTTGCTCATTTGCTATCGGCTTCATCATTTTCTGTATGCGGCGGCACATTGCGATTAAATCAAATTTTTCTTCGACTAAAACCAGCTTACCAGCTTCAACTTTTGAAAAATCCAGAATGTCGTTAATGATCGCCAGCAATGCTTCAGATGAAGTTTTAACGGTTTGAGCATATTCTAGCTGCTCTTCTTTCAACTCAGTTTCAAGCAACAAGTTAGTCATACCAATCACACCGTTCATTGGCGTTCGTATCTCGTGGCTCATCACCGCTAGAAATTCAGATTTAGCTGAATTCGCTTTTTCCGCTCGCAATTTTTGAACGCTGAGTTCTTCGGTTCTTTCTTTAACTCTTTCTTCCAATAGTTGCTGTTGTTTTTTTAGAGATTCTTTAATTTGATATTGTTCGTCCAGTAATTCGTTATAGGCTTCTACAACTTCGCCAAGCTCATCATTTCTTAATTTTTTCGCCGGGTGCTGAATACCTGAACGTCGCGTTTTTTGAATTGAAGAAAGAAGATTGTTAAGTGGAGCGCCAACCGAATATTTAAAACCAACCGTGACGCCCCAGATCACGACACCAAATAAAAGCAATACCTGCACAGTTGTTTGATAAACGCTACGTACAATTTCTTGCTGTAGTTGCTTGGTATTAAATTGAAAAAGCAGGTAACCTATATTGAGTTTTTCCCCCGAGTTCTCTAAAAAAATAGTTTGCTTGATTAATAAACGATCATCATCCTCTTCATCCTTGACACCACTTTGCGCGATTAATTTATTGTCTTCATCAAAAACTGCAGCGTATTGAAACTCGGTGAAAGCACTAAAACCATCCAAAATATTGCGAACTTGCTGCTCATCAATTTTCCATACTGATTCACTCAAAACCAGACTCTGGCTCTTGGCTATATTCAATTCCTTAGTACGTAATTTTTCGAGCGACTCTTTATACTGGAGAAATTCAAAAGTGGCTAGTAGAGAAACGATAGCGACAAAAATGATAGGCAACAATCTCAGCAACAAACGATTGCGCACGCTAAAATAGTTTTTTTTGTCAGTTGTTATCATTTACATCAAACCATCAACCCAGCATCAACCCCTAAAATCACTATCCATTCAATGACTTTCACATGTGTTCGTACGTAAAGCGAAACTAGCTTTAAGTATAAGACTTATAGTAGAAACTTCAATTTTCAAACAACTAAACAAAAACCTCACCTACTTTCAGCGCCAAATAGCCGAATGTGCCTTTTATTAACAACCAGGCAAAAGATGAGCAATATGGTCGCTTTGCAGACTTAGTTTTTAACGTGATCGGACAAAATATCAGCCAAAGCTATCGTTCAGGAAAGCCGACTGACCTGACTCGGGTTAGAATGAAAACACATAGAAATATTTTTTCAAAGTAAAATAATTACTATTAAATCGACGGTGAATATTATTTACTCAAATTTGAGCAAGTAGTATTTCAATATAGGTGGAAGACAGTTTGAATAATGGAACAATTATTAAAATACGGCAGGTTGCCTTTGGAACCTCGGGCAATACAACGCAATTAGTTATAGGTTTGGTTGATAAAAACTTTACAAGAAATACTCAAGAAATCTGAGAACGTACCAATCGTGCATATTTACTGGCCAGTCTAAACTTTCTCAATCGAATCGGCACACATCATTTCGCCAGGATCAGACTGACCAGCATTTAGTGACTACAAATTAGTGAGTAATAATTTCACCTTCGACATTTTTCATCGAAAGACCACCACTACCTGCTTCAATGACGGTTAATCCGGCAGCAAGAGATTCGACTCGAATATCACCCGAACCATCGTCGATAGTAACGTGTCCCTTGGCCGATTTCACAACCAAACCGCCAGAGCCATCTTCAACATCGACTTTCCCACCAATATCGAACAACTCTATTCCGCCAGAACCGTCTTTAATATCGACCGACTCCCCGGCTCCGTTAATTTCAATGCTTCCTGAGCCATCATGAATTTTGATACTACCGGTGATATCAGACAATTTTATATGCCCGGAGCCATCCTCAATATTGACGTTCGCTGCAATTTTTGTGGCATTAATATGTCCTGAACCATCATCAATCCGAAGATCACCTGTCAAATTTTCCAGTTCAATAAATCCAGAGCCATCCTCTATTTGCAGCACCAATGCTTTTGGCATTTTTATAGTCAAATCGATCTTGGGACTATCACCAAACCAGTTATTGGTATTACTTGGATTTGGATCGGCAATTAAAACAGCTTTACTGCCTTTTCGGTCTAAGGATAGTCGATAATCTTCATCTTCAACCGCAATTTCCGCAACCACTTCAATCGAGTCGCGACCCTCTTCCCCCTCAATTTTCAAGAACCCGGCTCTGGCGTCTATTTCAAACTTATCTAAATCTTTCGCATCGAGAGATAAGGTTTTAGTGGTTTCATATTCTATACTGCCGGCAATTGCTGTACCGCACACCGCAGCGAAAAAGGTGATTATCGTAAAAGGCAAAATAGCGGAAGTCTTAGTCATCAAATTATACCCCGTGTTGTTATTTATCCGTTGATTGGATCGAAAACCTGCTCCGTTTAATCAATCAGGCCTGCTTCAGATCATCAGGCAAACTGTTTCAAAACGAAATCAAAACCAGGCGCTAATACTGTTTAGCAATTGATATGCCATAGCGAAAGCCCGGTGGTTTAGCAGATTAGACGTAATAAAAGGCGATTTGGTTGGTGCTTTAATGCAAATAGTGGTGAAAATAACAAAAAAATTAGTCAGGACCTGAGATATAACCGAATCATCATAAATTGCTGCACTTTGAGATTGGAGTCCATGAACAATTAAAGTAACGGGGCAAAAAAAAACCACCTAAAATAAGGTGGTTTAAACTTTATCGGAGATTCTATTCTAAGCTTTCTGCATTAAGTTCATAACAGAGAACTCTTCAGGAAACCCGATTGCCTAACTAACAACCGAAGGGGAGTTACATTCTCTGTTAACTATGACCGGGTGCCAGGCAATAAGTTCAGAATTTCTTAAGGATTTTTTCACTTTTTATATAATTTTCTGAAAATCAATAACTTATCGATTAATTTTATTCCGATACACCATCTAAATCGGTTTGCGTATCGCTTACGCAAAACTTTCCTTTATCGTTTTTCGCAAGCCTTCCCATTGCCACCTCTGAATCATGGGTGAAAAATAATCTCGCTTTGCGTTCAATCAACTGAGTTAGCAGCGTTTCCTTTTCATCGATGAGCAATTCGGCATACCTGTCATAACCCATGGTGATAGGTAAGTGCACCCAGGGCACGCCGGGAATTAAGTCAGCGCAAAAGACAACTGGCCCATCAGGCATCAAGACTTCTGCCAACATCATTCCCGGTGTGTGACCATTGCTGTAGTAAAAGCGATAATCATCACCAAGAATTGGGTGGCTGTCACCGTCAACAATATGAACATTATCCCTGGCTTGCAGTAGCGACATTAAATGTGGAACAAACGATGCCCTATCTCGATAATGCGGGTTTAATGCCCTTTCCCAGGCTTCTTTGCCAACAAGTATCGCAGCATTTGGAAATAAGAGATGAGGGTCCTCACCTTCTTTCCATTCACTTAATAAGCCACCAATGTGGTCAAAATGTAAGTGGGATAAAACTAGAACATCAATATCTTCGTGGGTTAAGCCATGTTTCTCAAGAGACTCCAATAAAACGTGGTGGGACTCAACAATGCCGAACCTGTGCTTAAGTTTTGGTTCGAAAAATGCGCCAATTCCCAGTTCAAATAATATATTCCGGCTTTTCCCAACAACCGGATCTGACTGCTTTACTAATAGCGCCCGGCAAGCCAGATCAATTCTGTTTTCTTCATCAACCTCAACCCATTTTTGCCACATGGCTTTTGGCGCGTTGCCAAACATAGCGCCACCATCCAGCTTTTGTGAATTGCCATTAATTGAGAACAACTTCTTCATTACTTTTTCCTACGTCAGTATCGTCATCAGATTGATCATCAGCCAACTTTTCAATTTTGAAGTGAGTAATACCATAAATAACAGAGATAATCGGGTTAACCAGGTTGAAAAAACAAAATGGAAGATAGGCAAAAGTAGAGACGCCCAGCGTCGCAGCCATGTATGCACCACAGGTATTCCACGGAATCAACGGCGAGGTAATAGTGGCTGAATCTTCCAAAACTCTCGATAGATTCTTCGGATGAAGCTTTCGCCTCTTAAACTCCGCCCGATACATTCTCCCGGGTAATACAATGGCAATATATTGATCACCAGCGATAATATTGGCACCAATACAAGTGCAAATCACAGTGGTCACTAAAGAACCTGTACTTGACACCAAACTGAGCGCACTGGTGACCAGTCTTTGTAACAATCCTATCTTCTCTAACACCGCGCCAAAAGTCATTGCGCAAAGAATGAGCCAGACAGTCGGATTGAGCATGCTAAGCATACCGCCGCGACTGAGTAATTCATCAACAGTGGCATCACCGGTGGTCGATTGATAACCTTTCGCCATCGCGCGCCAGACCGCATCAATTGCGCTCACCAGATAGCTTCGTCGGCTTGCATCAACCTGAAATACCTGACCATCTTGTTCAACAGAAATAATTTGTGAAGCCTTACTTTCAACTAGTAGTCCGTCGGCATTCAATGTTTCTCCGTTCTCCATTTTGAACTCAAAAACTGCGGCGAGTGTATCTGGAGATGATTTTGACTGAGTAAAAGATACAGAGCATTCTTTCACTTTTCGACTGTTAGTCCCCTCAGCGACAGCTGACTCAGCAGCAACAGCATCGCACGAATATATTGACGCAGAGACCATTCTTTCAATCGACGCGCTCTGGAAAAAAACAGCAAATAGCCCGCCAAGCAATGCGCCAACAAACAGTGTCGGAAATGCAGGCATCTTTTTATAAGCGAGGAACAATACTAAGAATAAAGGGATTAATGAGAGAAATGAAATTGAAAAATTGGTTTCGATCACGCTCAAGGTAACCGCCAACCCGTCAGACGCTCCCGACACATCTTCAGTCAGTCCTAAAACGCCAAAAACAACGATAGCAATGAGTATGCTTGGTCCGGTAGTCCAGGCCATATGCCGAATATGAGTAAATAACTCGGTACCAGCTATCGCCGGTGCCAGGTTAGTTGTATCGGAAAGCGGTGACATTTTATCGCCAAAATAGGCACCGGAAATAATCGCACCTGCAGTGATTGGTAATGACATCTCCAATCCAGCGGCAATACCAATTAATGCAACGCCAATTGTTCCTGCCGTCGTCCAGGAACTACCAATGCTAACCGCTACCATCGCCGAAATAATGCATGCCGCGGCATAAAAGATACTCGGGTCAAGAACTTGTAGGCCATAGTAGATCATGGTTGGCACAGTTCCGGCCAAAATCCAGGTGCCGATCAGGGAGCCAACCATTAACAGAATTAATATGGCACCCAATGCCATCGAAATCCCTTGAATAACTCCCTTCTCCAACTCCACCCAACTGTAACCATTTTTATAGCCAATGATCATTGCGATGCCTGCAGCAACGAGTAAAGCAATCTGGTTTGCGCCGTAAGAAGAGTCATCCCCATACAACGATACTGAGGTCGCTAACATAACAATTAACGCGATAACTGGAATCAGGGCATCAACTAAACTCGCCTGTTTTTTATTGCTATTCATAAATAAACCTTTCGTCGTTATTGTCGTTTAAATGCTTGTTGATGATTGCCTTTTAGCTCCCAATAGCGGTCCCTTAGTCGGGTTGCTCTAGAGACTAGTGGTTGCTTTTGCCCTTGGATAAAAACAACATCAGGATTTGAAGTAACCTCTAGCGGATCGCCGTCCCAAACAACGACGTCAGCATCCATTCCGACTTCCAGTTGGCCGTAGTTAGCAATTCCAAATGTTTCAGCGGTATTAATTGTCATGGCTTCAATGGCCACCTCTGGTGGTAATCCGTAAGCAACCGCGTTACCGGCCGATTGACGTACAAGATAAGCATTGTGACTACCGCCACCAGAAAACAACAACTTTACGCCTGCCTGATATAATTTGAAAGCGCCATCAAGACGAATTGACAATGACTCAAAACTGGGCAGGTTTCTGATAGGATCAATGATTACCGGAACCTTAGCGTCAGCCAACTCTTTAGCAACTGTCCAGGCTTCCCCACCGCCTGAGATCACCAGGTTAAATCGATGGGTCTTGGCTAATTGAATCAGCCTCAAAATATCGTCAGCGCGGTTGGCGGAAATTACCAGAGGAATCTTTTTATCCAGTACCGGATAAAGTGCTTTAAGATCAGCAATCGACTGACTGAACTCCCACTTGAACCCTGGTAAATAACGATTCTCATTTTTTCGCAAATAACGAGCATCTTCCAATGCTTGTGCCAGTTTCTGCATCGCGGCAGCTCTAGAGCCGCCGGATTTACCCGCACCACTTGCCCCATAACTAGCAGCTTGCAATACATTTTCCGACAAAATTCCCTGCATGGTAGAGTGAAGCGCTATGGCCGCGCCCTGACCGGCAAAAATAGAATTACTAGAACGTGGCATCACAATTGCCCGAGTCAATCCATTAATTCTGTTTTGTGGGATTAAAGTTGAGCGAAAATTAATCGCGGCGGCGATATCAAATGAAGCGCCCGCACCCGGCATTTTGGTCGCGGCATCCACTGTACTAGATACCGCGCTTATTTCAACCAAACCTAGATTAGTTGAAGCGTTAATCAGGCCCGGAGTAACATGCTTATTTGCTGCCTGAATGACTTTGACATTACTGCCCGCCGTTAAATTTTGGCCAATTTGAGCTATTTTGCCATTGCGAATCAATAAGTCAGCGTTATTCAATTTACCTTTAGCGGTTGCGGTATGTAGAGTTGCATTTTTTATCAGGTAATTTTTGTTTGCTGATATATTCGATTGATTGTTAGCAAGTACATTTTGTGAAGTCATCACAGAAGAAAGTACGCTTACTCCCAGACAGGTCAGTCCAATTTTTATAAGCCTCATAGTCTTTCTCCTTGTGGATCCACAATGCCAAGGTCAAAATCACTGACCGGATTTTTTTGTTTATTTAAACGGTCATAGGTTAAAGCACCATCAACAAAGACTTTTTCCGCTTTCGCATAAACGCTGAAAGGATTTTGATCCCACAGGACTATATCTGCCATTTTATCGGTTTCAAGACTTCCAACCTTCTCGCTTAAGCCAATCGATTTCGCAGGGTTTAATGTGATCCAGCGAATCGCATCTTCTGGTTTAAGTGACAGGCCTTTTTTATTTCCCGCCGCCATTGCTTTTGCGGCCTCTTGATTTAGATGTTGGATACCAATCGCAGAGTCGGAGTGGACAATGGCACAAGCATTCGCTTTATCAACCATAGCGACGTTTTCTCTGACAGAATCATAAGCTTCGTGTTTAAAGCCCCACCAGTCAGCCCACATTGCCGCACAAATATTATTCTCTGCCAGCAAGTCGGCAATTTTGTAACCTTCCACCGCATGATGAAAAGTAGAAATTTCGTAGTTAAATTCTTTAGCCACATCGATCATAACCGCCATTTCCTCGGCCCGATAACAGTGATTGTGAATCAGTACATTGCCGCGTAACACTTCAGCTAAAGTTTCCAGTTTCAAATCTCTTTTTGGCTTGTCTTTTTCCTCTCCCTGTTCAGCCGCTTCATAATACTTATCCCATTTTTCTTTATAAGCTGTCGCATCAATCCAGGCCTTTCGATAGCCGGCAACATTTCCCATTCTTGTCATTGGCGCTCGGCCTTTACTACCGTAAACTCTTTTTGGATTTTCTCCACAGGCCATTTTCAGCGCATGAGGCGCGTCGGGAAACTTCATTCCCTGAACTGTGATCGAAGGTACATTTTTTAAGGTCACCCCACGACCACCAATTAAATTACCTGAACCCGGCAAAATCTGTAGACTAGTGACACCACCAGCTCTAGCTAAATCAAACCCTGGGTCTTGGGTCCATACAGCATGTTCAGCCCAAACCTGCGCAGTAACCGGCTCGGTCATCTCGTTGCCATCTTCATTCGCTTCATGTGACGGTGAAGGATAAACACCAAGATGGGAGTGCACATCAATTAACCCAGGAGTGACCCATTTTCCCTTGCCATCATAGATGGTGATATCTTTAGGATATTGAAGCGTTTGACCGACGCCTTTTATTTTTCCTGACTTGACCCAAACGGACGTATTCTCATGTCGCTCACCATTACCCACTAATACCGTCGCATTAGTAATAACAAACTCTTCTGAACCAAGTGGTTGGTAAGTGGAAACATAGACAGGTTTCGGCTTTTCAACTTCTATTTTTTTTGCAACTTCTTTTTCCTCGCACCCGAGCAATGAAGCCAACAGAGCGGGAATAACCAGTAATTTTAATTTCAAGTTAAACTCCAGATTTTATGATTTTGTTTTTAATTCAATTGTTATAATTTTATTTTGTAATTATTTTTTGTTGCTTTGCGTAAAAGCCTTATTTAAAGGGAATATTTTTCAGTTTCTAAGCGGCCTGATAACTTGACCGCATAGAATGTTAATTTGCAGAACGGTCCGTTCTATAACGAACCAATTATCCTAACAATATGTTGATTAACTTCACACCGAAGAAACTATCCAAAACAGTAACGAGGAAAATAAGCCCTAACAGTAGCGGACAGATATAACTCAATGCAAAGTTGACATAAGACTGCAACCAGCTTCCTTTTAAGTGCGAATCACCGTGAGTTAACTCTTCGTTAAAATTCTCTTTTTTCCAGACATAGATCGTGAACACTGCAATTAAAAATCCACCGAGTGGTAAAAATAGGTCATTAGCAATTAAACCGACAAAGGTCATGAAATCTAATGTCCCAGTTCCTGGTAAACTCGCAAACTTACCAAGCGCTTCCACCGCACCATTTGACAACAATGATGGTATTCCAACAGCAAAAATAATCAGTGCAACAATCCAGGTTGCTTTTGAACGCTCAATTTTATGCTCATCAACCATATAAGAGGTAGGAACTTCAAGTAATGAGATAGTTGAAGTAAATGCCGCAAACGATAACAACAAGAAGAAGAGTCCGCCAATAACGACCCCTAAAGTACTGCCAAGAGATTCGAATACACCCGGTAAAGTAATAAAAATTAATCCAGCTCCACCATCGGTTTCAATTCCCTGTGAAAATACAAACGGGAAAATCATGAATCCAGCTAATACCGCAACCCCGACATCAGTTAGCGTAATTAAAGACGCGGAACTAACAATATTATCTTCTCGATTAACGTAACTTCCGTAAGTAATCAATGCCCCCATCCCCAGAGACAATGAGAAAAATGCCTGGCCTAACGCGGAGTAGACTACCTGACCGGTTATTTGGCTAAAATCTGGAACCAGGTAAAACTTCAGCCCTTCGACGGCATTGGGTAACGTCATGGCATAAATGATTAAACAAAGAACCATTATGAAAAGTGTTGGCATTAAAATCTTGGCAGCTCTTTCAATCCCACCGGAAACCCCTCGAGACACAACGAAGGCTGTACCGCCCATAAACAGAATACTGTAAAGACCAACGGAGATATAATCAGCGGTAAAATCGCCAAACATCTTACCAATGCCAAAATTACCAGTAACCATTTCGACAAAGTAACCTAGCGCCCAAGCCGCGACAACATTATAAAACGAGAGTATCAGGACACCACTCGTCAAACCTAGATAGCCGATAAACGCCCATTTGTGATACCCAAGCGCTTTGAACGCCCCAACAGCATTACGACGAGTTTTTCGCCCTATTGCAATTTCGGCAACCAAAACAGGAAAACACAGCACAAAGCAACACGTTAAATACAAGACAACAAAAGCAGCACCGCCCCCTTGTCCTACTTCAAAGGGAAACTTCCAGATATTACCCAAACCAACAGCGGAACCTGCCGCTGCCAGTATAAAACCCATTCTTGTACTAAATCCGCCACGCTGAACCGCCATTTTTTATCCTTCTTTGTTATAAGTATTGGTTGGTTATGGCAAGTCACTCGCGATCTAACGAATCCATTGCCAAAATGCCCTAAATTCCTCATGAGACCACAGATTGTATGGTCTCGACAAGAGGAATAATGCAAATTTTTATTCTCGTCTGATCAGAGTGCTTAAGAGAATTCTATCAATCGTTGCAATTGACCCAGCTTAAAGGTAGTTTTAGGCAAACCTGACCGCAGACAATAGACCGATTTCATGCGTATTAACAAAACTTTTCTCTTTTTATTGATGCTAGTGAGTGCAAATACCTTGGCTGATAACAACAAAAACCTTAAAAGTAATACCGCCAAAGGCAATATTGCCATTGCAATTCACGGTGGTGCGGGAACAATTTTAAAGGCCAATATGACGCCTGAGCTTGAAAAAGCTTACCACGCAAAGTTGGCGGAAGCCCTTAAGGCTGGTTATCAGGTGTTGAAAACAGGCGGCTCAAGCGTGAATGCGGTGCAAGCCGCGATTGTCATTATGGAAGACTCCCCTTTGTTTAATGCCGGTAAAGGTGCGGTATTTACCCATGACAAAACCAATGAGTTAGACGCTTCTATTATGGAGGGTAAATCCCTTAACGCCGGTGCAATATCGGGCGTATCAAGAATAAAAAACCCCATTAAGTTGGCTACTTTGGTGATGAATAACTCGAAGCATGTCATGCTGAGCGGCCAAGGTGCAGAAGAGTTTGCCAACAGTCAGTCTGTTGAACTGGTTTCCTCAGACTATTTTCATACCGATCGTCGTTGGAACCAACTATTAAAGTTGTTAAAAGATGAGCCCGACTCATTCAAGCTATCCGAAGATAAAGATGATAAACATGCTCAGCAAAGTAAAAACCCTCAAGATTTGAACAACGAACACAGTGCAAAAACAGCTCAATTAACTCAGTGGCCAGATGATGATAAGTTCGGCACCGTTGGAGCGGTGGCCCTGGATCATTCGGGAAATCTTGCTGCGGGAACTTCGACCGGCGGTATGACCAACAAAAAATTTGGTCGTATTGGTGATTCGCCGATTATCGGCGCGGGAACTTACGCAGACAACCAGGCCTGCGCAATATCAGCCACCGGACACGGCGAGTACTTTATTCGCGCCGCAGTCGCCCATGATATTTGTGCCAGAGTGAAATACAAGAAGGTATCTCTACAACAAGCGGCAGATGAAGTCATACAAGAAAAACTCAAAGCGATGCAGGGCGATGGTGGTATTGTCGGCATGTCACCAACCGGCGAGCCAGTGTTTTCTTTTAATTCCTCAGGAATGTACCGTGGTTACATCGATAAAAACGGCAAAATATTCACGGCTATTTACCAGCACTAAAAGCAATGACGTGGCAGTGCAAATATAACTTAAATTAAACTTTTAGGTGCATTTGCTGCTGTCCCGCGAAACGACCTCAAACTAAAAGATATCAGTCAAAAGCACGCCAATGCCTAATCTGGAAGTGGAGTGATCATAGTCGATAAGACTCTCGCCATAACCATGAAAATATTGAGCGTAGCCTTTAAATCGTTTGCCCATTGGGAAAGTCCAATCTAATTGAATCGCGCCACGGTTATCAGAGCGTAAGTTATTACGTAACATGATTCCAAAGGTCTGAGTATCCCAACGATACAAACTCGTGAATTCAAAGTACCCCATGTATTTATGAATATCAGGGTTATCGTCTCCATCTGCCTGATTGGGTTCAGTTTTTCTGTCTTCCGGAATTCTATACCAGGGCTTAAACATAAAAATCCAGTCGTTATTTTCCCACACAAACTGAGCATAAAGCCTGTTCCAGCTTCGGGACAGTGGTTGAGAACGACCGTTTGATTGGTGCTCGATGCCGATGACATTAACCAGATTAGTCCATTCACCCACCTTGAAATCATTCATAAAACCATAAAAAATCTCTGGCTGATAATTTGTTTCTCGAAATGGTGATGAAACCTCACTGTTATACATTTGCCAATAAGACTGGATGGTAAAGCCAAAAAATAGAACGTCTTTTTTCTGGAATAACGATTCGGCTAATGGCGCTTTAAAACTCAGTTGAAACTTCGCCTCGAAGTTATCTAATTCAGCATCGCCGGCCAAATTCTCAAATGGAGAAGCATTCGGATTATTAACGTAACTGATCGGGAGGAGATAATTGCGCTTATGGGGTGTAATAACAGCAGGATTATCTCGAGTCTGCTGTTCCTGAACAATTCGCTTCTCTAACGCCGATAACTCTCTTTCCTGAGTATTTTTCTGTTCAGTAACCTGTTGTTTACAAAAAGCTTTAATCTCATCGACGGTAAGATTCTTATCAGACTCCTCGATTTTCTGGATATAACACTCTCTGGTAGCCTCTGAAATTTCGGTCGCAATCGCGTTTTTGGTAGTTAGTCCCAAGAACACTATCAACATAATAAAGTGAGATTGTTTCATTATATATATGGTTTTTCTTCTAATACTTTTCTATAGTCTTAAGAGTAGCAAATGCTACAACACAAACTCGTTTTTTGGGAATCGTTGTATAAAGGAGTTGCATATGTCAATTCAACAAATTCCAACAATTTTGAAGACTATGAGTCCTCAATTTAAGGAACAAAATGCAATTAAAATCACTTCATCGCAATACGATATGATGAAGGAAGTTATTCAGGACTATTGTCGCACACATGACGCTCCGCGCCTATATGGAATTTTGGGCCGGATTAACCGCCGCATGAAACAGGCCAACAACCCTCACCTCTGGCAAACGGAGTTTGAGTATTTCGCTTCCAGCATGATGGAATCACTCAAAGAAAACCGTTATTGCCGCGATGACGACACTATTGATGATATTAATGAAATCTTCTCTCGTCGCAACAATGATTCGTTACCAGGTAACAATCGGCATAATGACAAATCTCAAATATTAAGCATATTCGGCTAGACTTTTTGGTCTGGGCATTATTGCTTAACGAATAAAAAACAGTTTAACCAATCGCTCTCCATTTAAGCTCAATTTAAATGGAGAAAATTTTTGCGCTTCGTTATCTGCGTTTCATAATTGCACGCAACGAACAAGTCGAATTGCGCCAGCAAGCTACCACCAGCTTTTATACTACTCTGCTGAATGCTAACGCTATGCGAGCACTTCAATTAACTGCTACAATTGCGCCAAATTAATCATCGAAAGAAACCGCTATGTCATTTGAAAATACCATTGCCGTCGTTAGTGGCGGGGCATCAGGCCTTGGCTTAGGTGTCATTAATCGAATAGTCGAACAAGGTGGCAAAGCCGCTATTCTGGATATCAATACTGAGCAAGGAGAAGCTGTTGCCGCTCAACACCCTGAGCAATTAATGTTTATTAAAACTGATATTAGCAATGAGCAAGAGGTTGACGCCGCGGTTGACCAAGCCGTTGAAAAATTTGGAAAAATTAATCTGGCAGTGGGCTGTGCCGGTATATTAGGCGCAGGACGTTTGATCAGCAAGAAAGGCCCTATGCCCGCTTCATACTTTCAAAAAGTAATTGATATTAACTTAATGGGAACATTCCTGCTAACCCGCGCAGCGGCGAAACATATGCATGACAATCAACCGGAAAGTGGCGAAAGAGGCGTGATTGTTCACACGGCTTCAATTGCTGCATTTGAGGGGCAGTTCGGTCAAGTTGCATATTCTGCGACTAAATCTGCAATCGTTGGAATGATGTTGCCGTTGGCGAGAGAGTTTTCTAAGTCAGGCATTCGCTGTATGGCCATTGCCCCAGGCAGTTTCGAAACACCGATGATTGCTGACGTTCCCGATGACATTCGCGAGCAACTTTGCGCAACGGTTCCCTTCCCTTCTCGTTTTGGCAAAGCCGAAGAGTTCGCCCAACTGGTTCAGCAAATTGTTGAAAACCAAATGTTAAACGGAACTGTGATTCGTCTGGATGGTGCTGCTCGACTGCAATAACTGTCACCGTGAAAACAGTTATGGTGAAAACTGTCACTGTGAAGTGAGTCGGTGCGTTAAAATGGAATATTAAGTTGCCGACTCATTTTTTGACGATTTTTTTCGGGAAATCGAATACCAATCCCGAGAAGCCTGATGGGATCGGGATATTGGTCACGTAATCGTTTAAACAATGCCAGTAATAATTTCACGTCTAACCCCTGAGATATGGATTCCGCAGTATGAAGCCTGAATTTATCGGTTTTAATTTTGACGTAAACTTTCCTGATTTGCTCCGCGTTACCAACACGTTCCAGCCGCCTGGATAAACTGGAGACCAGTTTAAGCAATTGGTTTTCGCAGTCATCCCATCGGCTGATATTTTCCTCAAAAGTTGTTTCTACACTCACCGACTTTCTTGACGAGTGCGGTTTTACCTTCCTCGGATCGATCCCCCGGCACAAATCAAAAAGATATTTGCCGGTTTTGCCGAATTTGTTGATTAGCAGCTTTAGCTCTACCTTTCTCAACTCGCCGCAGGTCAGTATGTCCATTGCTTCAAGTTTTGCCGACATCACCTTACCAACACCGTGAAGCTTTTTAACCGGCAGAGTTTCGATAAAATCCATTTCTTCTTCCGGTAATATCACTTTCAATCCTGCGGGCTTATTCCAATCACTAGCAATTTTCGCCAGGAATTTACAGGTCGCGACACCGGCTGATGCTGTTAAGTTGGTTTTATCAAATATCTCCTGACAGATTGCTTGTGCAATCCAGGTAGCACTTCCATGACAATGGGGAGAGTCGGTTGTATCGAGATAAGCTTCATCGAGGGATAAAGGTTCAACAAGTTCGGTATATTGATGAAATATTTTGCGAATTTTTTGTGACTCATCTTTGTACTTCGACATACTCGGTTTTACAAAAACCAAATCAGGACAAAGTCTAGCCGCCTGGGCTGAAGGCATTGCAGAATGAACACCAAAGCGGCGCGCTTCATAGTTGCAAGTCGCAATGACACCGCGCGAATGGGGCCGTCCACCAACAGCGACAGGCAGATTGGCTAAGCTTGGGTCGTCTCTTTGCTCAATTGCAGCGTAAAAGCAATCCATATCAACATGAATAATCTTGCGCATTGGACCTGCTGACGTATTTATTATTTAGCTAAGATCTAATTAATAAAAGTACTAACTAATCAAAGTACTAATTAACTAAGACACTAATTGTATAAGTAGCTATAATATCACTTTTTAAGATAGTGAGAAGTAATTCTTAGATTGAATTGGTGGTATTAAGCAAGAAATCGATATTTTTTTGGCAAAATAAAGCTGAGCAGCGGTCGCTACAAGGGAATATTGACTTTAAACCAGGCTCCCCCCAGATCACTATCGTCAATTTGAATATCTCCCTGGTAGGTTTTTATAATATCCATCACTATCGAAAGCCCCAATCCTTGACCTTCGGCTTGTTGATCAAGTCGTTTACCTCGATCCAGAATGAGTTTACGCTTCTCGGCAGGAACTCCCGGCCCATCATCTTGAACGCTCAGTAATAACTCCTCGAGGTTTGAACTAATATCAATTATCACTTTAGACGCCGCCCACTTGCAGGCATTATCTGCAAGATTTCCAACCAACTCCATCAAGTCCCCCTGCTCGCCGGGGAAAAATGTCTCGCTGCCAACATTAGCGTCAATGGAAATATTTTTAGCGGCATGAACTTTTCGCAACGCGTCGATTATTTTATTCGCTTCAGGTTCAACCATCGACTTTCGACGCATGGTTTGACCCGCAGTAACCACTGAGCGGTTTAACTGGTATCGAACAATGTCGTTGATCCTTTCCACCTGCTTTATCAATTGTGTCTGCTGTTGAGAATCAGGGAAGTTTTGTAGCTCGCTATTTATGACCGCTAAGGGGGTTTTTAAACTATGGGCGAGGTTGCCCAAAGTGTCTCGGTAGCGCTGTTTTTGTAATGCCTCACTTTTCAGCAGCAGGTTAACGCTGGTGGTCAAAGGTGCGAGTTCCTTTGGAAACTCTCCTTTTACTCGATCAGCATCACCACCACTAATTAACTCAATTTGCTGTTGCGCGTCTTTCAATGGGTTAAGTGAAATATTGAGCGCAAACACCAACACAAAAATCAGAACAAACATGGTTATCCATAACCAGGTGGCTATTTCCCTTTTATACTCCCTGACCTGCGCACTCAAGATTGACTGTTTTTCGCCAATCAAAAAAAGATACTCACCTTCCATCTCATTTTCATGTTCCCAAACAATCCTGTCCCCAATCCAGAACATCGCGCGCCCATCGAGCGTCGACTCGGTTAACTTTTGCAAGGAATAGTTCAGAGAGATATCGGGAAGCACCGCATAAGTGTCGCTAGAGCGAGAGCGCCAGATTAAATCACCGTCAACATCGAGTACATAAGCAACCAACCCCGAATTGAGATGGTTGAGCTGATCGTTTCTGAGTATTTCTGGAATTGTTAATTGCGCATCCCTGTCTTCAGCAACCGCCATGAGGGCGTATATTTGCGCAGTTAGGCTCTCTTGAATTCGAGCTTTGCTTGCGCTGGTGTAAGCTGTTTTAGTAACTAGATAAATAATTGAAAAAGCTAGCATAAGCACCAAAGCACTCACAATACTCATTCGTCTTTTTAACGACCAGCTTTTCATAAAATAGCTCAGGAAACGTATTCAGGGTTTAATCGATACCCCTGGCCTCGCAATGTCTGAATCAACTTTAGATTTTGGTCAGGATCAATTTTCTTACGTAGTCGCCCGACAAAAACTTCTAAAACATTGCTGTCACGATCAAAATCCTGCTCATAGATATGTTCTGTTAGCTCAGTTTTTGAGACAACTTTTTTGGGATTTAAAAATAAATATTCAATGACTTTATATTCATAGGCCGTCAAATCGATCACAGAACCGTTTTTAGTCACAGATTGCGCCATCGTATCCAATTCAATATCAGCAAACTTAATTGTCGGCGAGGCAAACCCAGCACTTCGACGCAACAACGCATTGCAGCGTGCGAGCAATTCTTCAAATTGAAATGGCTTAGCCATGTAATCATCTGCGCCAGTGGATAAACCTTCCACCTTATCCTGCCAGGAATCTCTAGCGGTAAGTACAATGACCGGTAGTTGATTGTCTTGTTCGCGCAACTTAGCAATCATTTCCAAACCAGACATACCAGGAAGACCGATATCAACGACGGCAATATCGAGCGGGTATTCCGATGCAGTAAAAAGTCCGTCTTCTCCATTTTCAGCGGCTTCTGTGGCGTAACCCGCATTTTTAAAGGAGGCGACAAGGTTTTCTCTAAGACGTAACTCGTCTTCAACAATAAGTACTTTCATGGTAATTATCTACAGGCTTTGATGGATATGTTCTTGATACGTTTTTCGCCGACTAATACTCTGACTTTATATTCAGAGTTTTTTCCTTTGCGCTTTAATTTGACACTAACAACTTTACCGCCAGTTTTCTTTTGCGCTTTCTTAACCGCATCCTTACTTGTAATGAGTCGACAATCTTGCGCTTTAGCGCGGACACTTTCTTGTGCATTGACATTGAATCCCATTCCTGTAAAAAGAAAAAGAATGGTTACTAAGATTCTGAGTTTGCACATAAGTTTCTCGGCTTCAATAAGTTCAGTTTTATTTGCTTGGTTTAGCTGAAAAAGTACTGCTACTACACATTTTAACAGCGACTCTATCAGTCTGTAACGGTTGAGACAAGGGACAATTGCTAATCTTACCTTACTTACCTTAAGCAAATGTTAAACCAAGCTTAACGTCAACTAGCTGAACTCTAACTGAACTTTGCGGAAAGTGCCGCCCGGCTCTGGTTTTATCCATCGGTAAGCAGCAAAAGCCTGAAAATTCAGAGACTATGATGAACGAAAAGGCAGCCGAAAGAAATGTTCATCGATAATGACCCAGCGGTGGATTCACCGTCTGGATAGAAAGACATCTGGATAAGATTGGTCAAATACGATTAGCTAAGCAACAAGCTGTTTTGCCATAACGTCCAGCGTCTCAGATTCTGATTGAATATCTTCTAAAACCATTTCGACAGTAGGTTCGTCGAGTGAGAGCAACTCCAAAGTCGATTGAGGAACCGCAGTCTCAACAGAATCTCCAATATCCAGCCGCTTCAACATTCTGTTCGTCACCAGCACGATATTTGAATAAACCGCGTGTTTACTCCAGAACTCTTCTTGATGATGTCGGCGAACCGCAACAATTAACTCATCAGGCATATGCCAATTATTCATCAACCAGGCGCCAATTTCCTCGTGAGTAACGCCCAAAATATAAAACTCGATGTCTTCCACAGCTATATGAGGATTTGCCTGAATGGTGTCATTAATCAATTTAAACTGCGGAGGGAATATATGGCCAAGCAATAGATGACCAAAATTATGTAACAAGCCACTTAAGTAGATTAATCCGCGCTCGGGTCTCTGCTTAACGGGCATTGCCCGGCAAAGCTTTTCGGCTAAATTGGCCGAGTAGATCGCCTGACGCCAAAATTGCCTGATACCTAATGGGCCGTCCATCGGCACTTTCAGCGATTTACCAATTGAAATTCCAAGGGCCAGATTCATCACTAACTCAAAGCCTAAAACTCTTGCAATTGCAGTTTCTACCGAGTCGACTTTTCCCTGGTAACCATAATAAGGAGAACTCGCCCAGCTAATCACTTGCGCAGCCAGAGATGGATCGCGACAAACAATTTGTGCAAGACGGTTCGCATCAGCGCTTGGATCAACCCGCAACTTCATAATATCTTGAGCAATTTCAGGCATTGCCGGTAGATCAAATGTATCGTCTATGCGCTGTTTTAACCGAATTGGCGTAAAGCTCACGTCAAGTTCATATTTTCCTGCATCAGCGTTTCTGCCAGCATAAAGCCGCTCTGGAGTGGACGCAAAGTCTTTCACTTCACAATCCTTGAATACTTTTTCTATTGACGCTTTATCAAGCTGAATGATGGCATTCGGATTACCGCTTTCCATATATAACTCGGGTAATTCAAGCACACTAGAGTCAACTACAAAATGGACATCAAATCTACCGGGTAAGGGTGGAAAGCTAGTCTCAGAACAGCTATCGAAGATTTTAGCCGTTTGCTCATCATCCATGACATTAAACTCATCCTGCATCTGATCAGAAATCATCTTAATATCTAATAAATGCTGATATGGCAAAACCGCCAATACCGTTTTAGCAGCCCCCTTCAATGCAACCGTCCGAACCAAATTGGCTGACTTGTCCCGAAGATGCCAGGCAGTTTGCTGAATATCCATAGATTCTGGCAATTCTATTATCTGACACTCAATATCTTTTTCTTCGAAATATTCACCAATGGATTTTGGAATAGCCAAACTGCGCACCTTTTTTATTTAATAACATTACTTAAAATATAGTCAATTTTTCAGACTGATCGTGATAATTTGCTAAAGAAGTGAGACATAAGTCTAAAATAAGTTCAATTTAAAACCATTTGCTTTTATCAGATTTGATTCTGAGGTGAAATTAACAAAGATATAGCATACCTCAGTGCTACCTCAAAATGCCGGTATATTGATTCAGCTTTATTTAAAACTCTGTGGTTAAATTATCTACTTCATCAATATTTTCGTTGGATTGTTTTTTTAACCCTGTTTCATCTTCAACTATTGAGCTTTCACTTGAATCATCTTCAAGGGAGTCTTGCGGTATACTTTTGCGCTGATTTGTTTTTTCATCATATTCAACGACACCTATTTTTTCTTGTTCAAGCTCCTCTTCGTGAGTGAGCTCAACCCGTTCAATTTTATTAAATCGAGATGATATTTTGCGCGCCGAAGTATGGACCTGCTCGACATCTTTGCTAACTTGTCCAATATGCTTGGACAAACTATCCATTCTTGTTTGAAAACGAGAAAAGTCTTTTCCAAGTGCAGACAGATGCTCTTTAATAATATGTACTTGTTTACGAGTTTGCTCGTCTTTAATCACAGTGGACGCTGTAGTCAAAATCGCCATGAGTGTTGTTGGAGAAACTAACCAAACTTTACGTTGATAAGCCAGCTCAACCAATTCAGGATAATGACCATGAATTTCAGCAAAAACACTTTCTGCAGGAATAAACATTACAGCACCATCGGAAGTTTCCGGAGGTAATACGTATTTATCACCGATATCATTAATATGCTTCTTAATATCACGTGCAAATTGTCTTGAAGCCTGTTTTCGGTCTACATCTGCAACCGAGATATCCATCATTATTTTATAACTTTCTAGTGGAAACTTTGCGTCGATTGCAATCTTTCCAGTAGGCTCAGGTAACACTAAAACACAATCGGCGATCTTGTCATTAGATAGTTTTTGCTGCATATTGTAATGAGTCTCCGGCATAATATTACTCACCAGAGATTGCAGTTGAACTTCTCCAAAAGCACCACGAGATCTTTTGTCATTGAGGATTTCTTGGAGACTGACGACATTGCTGGACAACTCAGTGATTTTTTTCTGCGCATCGTCAATTAATGCCAATCGTTTTAATACATCATTAAATGTCTTGGTTGTTTTATCAAAACCTTCATTCAATCGTTTTTCTACTTGGCCGCTAATTTCTTTTAATCGGTTATCAGTGCTATCGGTTAGGCCGGTAATACTTTTGTTGATCGACTCATTTTGCAATTTCAGACTTCGATCAAGATCACTCCGCAATTCACTAATCCCTTTGCGAATATTATCAACAATTGCGTCGCGGGTAAGAGATTGATGTTGCTCTAGTGTCTGACTAATTTTTTCACCAAACTGGTTAACTGTTGCTGAAAGTTTATGCTGACCATCAGCAAGAGATTGTGATGAACTACGTTGTAGTTTTTCAAATCTCTCCACCATTTGAGTTTTAAACTCATGCACGGTATTCGTTAATACTAACCCGGTATCTGAAAATCTCTTTTCAAGTTCGATCCTTAACTCGCTAATGGAGGATAATTGTCTCTCACGATCCTGGAGAATCGTATTAAATAGTTGCTGCTGGTCTCTTGATAACTTGTCGTCAAGATTTTTTTGAGAGTCGGTAAGCGTCTGTTGCAAATTAACAAATGCATCACTGGTTTTCTGCCAAAGCTCTTGTTGCTGACTTTGATAACTACGAATCACTAGAGCGACCAATAAAATCAGACTAACACCAGCAAACGCTAACAACAGCAGTATCGCAGTTGTTTGCGTTAATCCAATATTCATAAGTGCTGTCTCAATCAATTCAGTCCGCCCAGTTAAAATAAGTTGATAACTAACTTGAATTCAGGATAAAAACAGCCATCTTGCTTAACTTATTGCAGTCCTTTAACAAATAAAGCACAGTTGTTTTTTATCACTAACTCAGATTAGCTATCATATCACCACTCTTTAGAAAAACCTCTAGAATATTGTCTCCAATACTCGTCTTTTCATCTTTAGCGCTTATTGATTAACGTGTTAGTACTGGCTTTAGCGACAGGCTGGCAAGAAGAGAATAGCTGAAGAAATTCAATACCTGGTGAAAAACTAACCACTTAAATCCAACTAACCTGTTTCACCAAACAGAAAAAACTGAAGTTAGTTTTTTAAACTGGAGTCATTTAACCTGAAGTCATTAATTTGTGTTGAAAATAACTCCTGACACTTTCGAATAACCTCAATGAATTTTAACCAACCATTGTCGAATCAATTCACAAGACCAGCCAACTTTCATAATCACGCCCCTGTGATGGTTATGAAAAAGTGTTTCAGATATTCCCAATCGGGAGCCAACCCAGCGACGATAATATTTCTTGTGGAGAAAAAGTCCGGGTAAGACACCAGCTAAAATGCTGACAAGGCATTTAAACGCTACTCAGCTTGAACAGGTTAGTGTCAGATATCGAATTGAAAAGTTAAAATAACAAGATTTAATATTAAGTAATATGCAACCAGGCACAATCGTTTAAGCAATCTCAAGCCAGCAGTCACCACGCGTCCTTGTGCAACTAACTTGCCTTGTGCGCCATTATGTTCCTATTCCATTAAATCTATCAATAGTAAGACCCATAGGCACAAAACTTATCAATAATAAGCGCTACCCGACAGCATCTTACAATGTTAATTTGAATATGGCTGAATTCAGACCAAAGATTTGATAGCACTAACTTCAATGAGTTGATTATCAGCGTTTCCATAAAGCCGGCACTATAGTTCTATATTTCGATCATGAACTTAAGTACTTTCGCCATCGTTTAGATCCTTCTAAACCTAGATGCCTCTATACCTAGATGCCGCTAAACCTAGATCCTTCTAAACCGCTATTTACGCCACCACTATTTCTATCAAAACCTTAAGGACTAATATATCAGTCGTCATTCTAAAAAACACTATTCAATAGATCATCCATTCCTTAGCAACCGTCCTTAATCGCCCAAACATAGGATTCGTCCATAAACATTTAAATTGCACTAAATACGACTCAATTTGCTTAAATTGCTCATAATTACTTGCTAATACACACCTAAATCGAAGTTATCTCTCTCGCATCTAATCTTAACCGCACATGGTTTTATAACAGATTTCTTATAAAAGTTTCTTTATCACGTAAATCAGTGAAAAAGCTGCAACAGTATAAGAATCCAAACTTCAAAAACAATGTTATTCAAAAAAGAGCGTTTAAAGACAGCAATATTTCAGACAGTATCAAAATCAGAAATACTGTCAGAAGTCATCTTCAACAGATTAAATACTAGCAAAACAACCACTACTTGATCAAGTAGTATTTATCGAAAAATTTTATGCCTAGAGATCCATTGCCCGTCCGGTTATGGTTAAACGGACTTTACGTCGGTCTTTGCCACTTCGGCGATCATAACCCGAACGCATATCGGGCACAGTAATAGCACGTCCTGACAGCTGACGCCGGTCATTTCCGGTTCGACGGTCGCCACCGCCTCTTACTCGCTTACGCGAAGACCAAGTCACTTCTTCTTCCAAAAGATCTGAGCTCAAATCATCAGCCGCCATGGTTTGTTTCAGTTAGTGAGTGGTAACTAAAGTATAGTTTCTTTCGAACAAATCGCGATTAAAAATAAATTGCCAGAACAGAAAAATCTAAAAAACTCACTGCTTCAGCAAAATATTTAAAATTGCTTAATTTCCGTCTAATTGCTCAGAATTTAGTTAAAATTTGTGCCAAACTAAGAAGTGCTGTTAGCGCTGCAATTAGGTACAAAAAACCAACATTTAGTTCCAAATATTTAAATAAGATAATCAATAATGTAGATATCTAATTATCAGTGATTAACCAGTCAATTTTACGGGTAATCAAAATATTCCAGGGCCTGCAACCCTCTAAAATCTCGAATAGTCGAATTTCATCGCCCTGCTCTAGTATCGAGGAAACTGAGATATTGTCAATAGAAGAAGAAAATAGGTGCCTGAAAAATACCTTAAAACAACTGATTGAGAGTGCAAATCATAACCAACAAACCCAAGAACGATTTTATGCGTTAGAACTCTATTTTTTAGAATCTCGTTCTTATCAGACGTTGATAGAACGAATTCTTGTTGACCTGAAATGCAAGCTCAAACTGGCGCAAGTTGAGTTGTTTTTAATTGATCGTGACGGTGAAACACAACTGCTGATTTCTGAAATATATGGCAAGCTCGACTACGATAACCTGTTTTACATCGAAAATGTCCAGCCGCTGAAGCTGATATATAATGATTCGATAGCGTTAACATTGTCTCAGAAGCAATCGCTTATTAATTCGTTGTTTGAAAAGAAGGCATCAATTAGTCAAAGTGTCGCGCTGATCCCACTTTATCGCGGACAACAAATTATCGGCAGCCTCCACCTCGGTAGCAGCGATCACTCTCGATTTCACCCTGACCTTGCCAGTAACTTTCTCCAACATTTGGGTTCAATTATTAGTGTTTGTATCGAAAACTCACTCAATCAGGAAAGATATAAACATTTGAGTCTGGTTGATTTGCTCACCAGAGCAAAAAATAGACGTTACTTTTTCCAGGCCTTGGCGAAAGAAATAGCCCGCTCCAGTCGTTCTCAATCCCCAATATCTTGCCTGTTTCTGGATATTGACCACTTTAAACGAATTAATGATAGCCGTGGTCATCTAGTAGGAGACAGGGCTTTGCGCGAGATAGCCAAACACATTCAGCCTTTACTCCGTCAATCAGATATTCTCGCCCGATTCGGTGGAGAAGAATTTACCGTGCTGTTACCAAACACCGCGCTTGAACAAGCGCTGGAAATTGCAGAAAGAATACGGAAAAAAGTCGCCGATATCGAAATACTGGACGACTCAGGGAAAATCTTCCGTGTCACAACCTCAATCGGCGCTAGTAGCTGGAAACCTGATAAACAAATGCCAAGCAATCCCGCGTCCATTCAAAACTACTTGATTAACCAGGCCGACAAAGCGGTATACCAGGCAAAACAAACCGGTAGAAATCAGGTTTGCTCAATATCAGGTTAAATCCATCAGTTGATAAATGGCTTCTGAATCAGCATTCACCGGCGAAAGCTCTGACTTACCTTGCCAACCAGAATAATCTCTTCTGGGTTTATCAACACAACGGGTAACATAATCTTTACGCATCTCATCAAAATGCGCGGCAAGATATGGAGCATCCACGCTTAACAAACGTTTGCTATCTCTTTCAATATCATAGAATTGAAGTAGATTTTCCTGCGGACTTTCTGAGCAAATCTCGAATAAGTTTTTTTCTGGATACAAGTCCGCCTCATCAACCTCAACCGGCAGATTAAATTGCCGACAAAATGCGCGATAGACCATATAGCTACCCCGCAATTTCCCTTCTAATGTATGCCCTGCAATATGAGGCGTTGCCAGTAAACATAAATTGGCAAGTTCATGATCAATATCAGGTTCACATTCAAATACATCGAGAATAACCGAAGCAGCATTTTGCGCTCTTAAGTAAGTCAGTAAATCGACATTATTAATGACTTCGCCGCGGGCAGAGTTTATGAGTAACTGATCTTTTTTTAACCGGTTAAGCACTTCGCCATCAACCAGATGGAGAGTTTTATCTTCACCCACTTTTGTAATGGGGACGTGCAACGTCACCACATCACATCGCAATATTTCATCAAAACTCTTTAGCTTGTGAGCACTTTCAATCTGTACTTGTGATTTTTGCGTTTGGCTTTGCATCTTTTTCTGCAAAGGCGGATCACATAACAAGTAATCTACTCCCAGAATTTCGAGACACCGGGCCAATTCCGAACCGACATTTCCCGCGCCGACAATACCAACTTTGATTTCATCAAATTGTTTATCATTTCGTTTTAACCAAAAAGCAATAGCACTAATAACATACTGCGCCACAGCCGCCGCATTACACCCAGCAGCATTTGCCCACGCAATTCCTTTTGATTCCAACCAGGGGATATCGAGGTGGTCGATGCCGATTGTCGCAGTGCCTACAAATTGGACGTTTGAATTGGCTAACAAAGATTGATCGACAGATGTAATTGAGCGGCATAAAAGTGCGTCTGCATGTCGCACATCTTGCGCAGTAATTTCTCTCCCGGCACGATAGGTGATATCAGCAACTGAACCAAACAGTTTCTCAATATGCGGCATATTTTCATCCGCGACAATTTTAAATGGCTTCGACAAAATATTTAAACTCATGCCCAAATTTAGTTAGACAGTATTGTAACGGAATCTCACCAGTTCTTAATCTCTTTATATTAAGAATTTCTAGTACCTGTTTCTAAAATTAAAAATGACTTTATGATAAACTGCCGCAAAAACCTGGGCCGGCAACTTCTTTGATAGATACAACATCACTCGCATTGTTCATTCCAACATTTATGCTGGTATCAGCTACACCTGGCATGTGCATGACCTTAGCATTAACTTTGGGCATGACTATTGGTGTACGTAAAACATTCTGGATGATGTGGGGAGAGATTTTGGGCGTCGCCCTGGTATCCATTCTTGCGGTTATCGGAGTCGCTAGCATTATGCTCAACTACCCGCTCGCATTTAGCATCTTAAAATATGCAGGTGGTGGATACTTGATATATTTGGGCATTCAGATGTGGCGCTCGAAAGGCAAGCTGGTTATCACCCTCGAAGATTCTCACGCCAATATTGCCGGTAGCAAGCTAGCGCTACAAGGATTTATCACAGCGATCGCCAACCCTAAGGGTTGGGCATTTACCATTTCTTTACTGCCTCCCTTTATCAATCCAGAGTTACCGGTAGGTCCCCAATTAGTAATATTGGTACTTATCATCATGGCAAGTGAGTTTTTATTTATGACCGTTTACGCCTCAGGTGGAAAAACACTGCGAAAAATGCTCGAACAACGCGGCAATGTACAAACGATTAACAGAATATCCGGCACCTTGATTATTGGCATAGGGATCTGGTTGGCGCTTGGCTAACTGATTACAGTCGATTACAATTAGCTGTCTTTGGCCAACCGAGCCGATAAATTAACAAGAGAATACCGAATGAGTGACAAACTAGCAGGATACTATGAGAATATTCTATCTGAACTAGGCGAAGATCTGGAAAGGGATGGGCTTAAAGATACGCCACAGCGAGCGGCCAAAGCAATGCAGTTTTTAACTCGCGGCTACCACCAAAATCTGGAAGAAGTCGTTAATGGTGCAATTTTTGAGTCAGACAATGATGAAATGGTCATTGTTAAAGACATCGAACTTTACTCATTATGTGAACATCACCTTTTGCCATTTATTGGTAAATGTCATGTTGCTTATCTGCCAACCGGTAAAGTTATCGGCCTGTCAAAAATTGCACGTATTGTCGATATGTTCGGCCGTCGTCTGCAAATCCAGGAAAACATGACCAAACAAATTGCCGAAGCCATTATGGAAGTTACTGAAGCATCAGGTGTTGGCGTAATTATCGAAGCCAAACATATGTGCATGATGATGCGCGGCGTCGAAAAACAAAACTCAGTCATGTCAACTTCTGTTATGCTCGGCGCTTTCCGATCTAAACCAGCTACTCGTGCAGAGTTTTTAACACTGGTTAAGTAATTTTAGTCAATTGATTTTT
This sequence comes from Aliikangiella coralliicola, assembly GCF_007004725.1. Lineage (GTDB taxonomy): Bacteria > Pseudomonadota > Gammaproteobacteria > Enterobacterales > Kangiellaceae > Aliikangiella > Aliikangiella coralliicola. The sequence goes on from NZ_ML660169.1 coordinate 89,227, forward strand.
ACGCCATGTCGAGTGCTCATTTAAAGAAGTTTGCCAGTATTAAACCGGCAGATATCGAGTGGCGTAATAACCTTCCCTATAGTCGAGAGTTTGATGATATTTATTTTTCGTCAGAAGATGGCCTCGCGGAATCGACCTATGTTTTTATCGAAGGCAATCAACTCGAAAATGATTGGCTTACATTAGATCAAAAGCAATTCTTCCTGGCTGAGCTCGGCTTTGGCAGTGGGCTCAACTTTTTGATCACAGCCAATCTTTGGCAAGAAAAAATTAATGCGCACCCAGAACTAAAATCAAAACATCTGCATTACATTTCTATCGAAAAGCACCCGCTACTATTAAGTGACTTTCGACGGGCCTGTGAACACTGGCCCCAATTTTCTAAAATATCCGAACAACTGATTGAGGATTACCCTTCTCAAACTTATGGTCGTCACCAACTTAAATTTGAGAAAATCAATCTGACTTTAACACTTCTCTATATGCCCGTCGAAGAAGCATTAAATGATTTGCTTCAAGAGTCAGAATATCAACAAAATAAGCTAAAGTTCGATCACTGGTTTCTCGATGGATTTGCACCTGCCAAAAATGAAAGCATGTGGGGAGATAAACTTTGTCAAAGTATCGCAAAGCTTTCAAGAGTTGGAACACGATTGGCTACTTTTAGCGTTGCCGCTTCAGTAAAAAAACCGTTGCAAAATGCAGGGTTCGAAATTAAAAAACGTAAAGGTTTTGGGCGTAAACGTGAGATGTTAACCGCTCAATTAAAACAGCGGCCTGATAATTTAAACCAATCAAAATTTATCAATATTAAGTTTGAGAAACCCTGGTTTCATTACTCGCAAAGTGATGCTTCGAATAAAGTCGCCATTATCGGTGGTGGGTTAGCCGGATGCGCAACAGCCTACAGCCTTTCAAGTAAAGGATATTCCGTCGACTTATATGAATCGAATAACGATTTAGCAATGGGCGCGTCAGGCGCTGCCGCAGGAATATTTCATCCCCAGCTTACCGGCGATATGAATATAAACAGTCAATTTAACTGGTTAGCTTACCTTTACTTACTAAGATTTATTTCCAGATTAACTGAAAGCGAAAAAGAGCAAGTTATATTAAGCCACGGGATTACTCGATTTCTAGCGAATGAAACTATCAAAAAACAATTACTCTTATTAGCTGATTCTATTGGTATACAGGATTGGGTTAAAAAAGATGAAAAATATTCAGACAGCAACGCTGTGAGTTTTCCTCACGGCGCAGCGCTCGACATATCGAATTTTTGTCAGTTGCTTTTCGATAAAATACCTGTTCATAAAAAGAAACTGCTTACTAACAACAAAGTGACCGGACTTAATTGGAATGGGAACAATTGGACTATTCAGTCTGCCAAAATGAATGACAAATATTCACATGTTGTTTTGTGTACTGGTGCAAAGAATCACCTACTCGATCAATCGACAGTGGATTCAACCAATACAACTCGCGGTCAAACCTGCTATCTCAGCCATCAACCATTAACCGAACACATTAATCATGTACTTTGTGAGCAAGTTTACCTGGTGCCTCATCAAAATGGCGATTTTCATATTGGCACCACCTTTGAGGATTTTCATGATGACGACCTCAATCTCCACAGCCAACATGACATACTCAACAAAACCTCAGCATTTTTGAATGAACTTTCAATTCCTTTTTTGTCAACAAATGAAATAAATACAAAAAAGTTAGCTGGTACCGTTGGTTACCGGTTACATTCCTTAGATCGATTACCGATTATTGGCGGAGCGACTGATCATGCAAAGCTCAGCAAGGACTTTGAAAAATTAGGTCAAAAAAGAATTGCCAGAGATAATATCAGTTGTTACAACAATCCCGGACTTTGGCTAAATACTGCTTATGGTTCACATGGACTGCTTTATTCTCTTCTTGGCAGCGAATATTTGGCAAGTTTAATCAATAATGATATTTCTCCAGTTGGTTCACAACTTGGTTGGGCGATTCATCCCGCCAGATTTTTTGTTAATTCTCTCAAACGCTCTCAATCTTCTAATGCACGTGATTAGATGTTGAGCTAGCTAAAAATAAATTCAAAAAAACGCTCAATATCGTCCAAGTTTGTCCAAATTGCAGCAAAAGTAATCATTAATAATAAAGTTGTAGCGGAAGTATTAAGTGCTTTTGCGAAAGCAACTAAGTTTCGCGAAACCAATTGAAAAAAATTTAGTTTTTTCACTTTATCCATTCATTTATCCCTACTAATTCCCTGACTTTAACTTTCTCAAAGCAATGAGAGCCAGCTAATAGCCGGCTCTCACTTTCCGAAAATAAACTAAGTTTGATATTACTTCTGATAACTAGCCTTTTTATGAAACTCAGCGAGATCTTTTATTTCGGTTTCACCTTCAAGTTTTGCAAAAGATTTATCTTTAAATTTGCTGCCGCGCAATTGAATCGATAAACGTGATGCATTCTTGTCACCAACAGTTTCATGATAAAACGCTTTTATATCGTCTAATGTCACTTTTTCTACTTCAGCGATTAGATTTTTTCGCGTATCAAAATCCCAATTTTCATCGTACCAATCGTTGAGTATTGGTGCTTGTTCTTCGCTTAAGTTCTTAGGTTTTTCTTTTAGTGAAATCAAAACGCTATTTTTCAACTTTGAAAACTCTTCTGGCGTGATCGCATTTAGCTTTTCAACATATTCCTTCTTAAATGCGTCAAAACGCTGTTGCATTTCTTCGACATTTTTTACTGGTGTTTGAATAGCGAAACCTAACGCTGCATAGTCTTTTATCTTTGGCGCAATTGCAGTAACAGCATAAGCCAATTGTTCTTCTGTACGAAGTTTATCAAATGTCACTGTTCGGAGGTGATCACGCAATACCATGCCACGAGCTTCTTGCTTAACGCTCGGTTCAGGGTGAACATGCAAATCATAAACTGCCACGTCGGCAACATCTAAATCTCTTTTCAATGAAACAGTCTGGCCTTTTTTCGGCGCTAATACACGGGTTCTCACATAATCTGTCACTTTTCGATTTTCAGGCATTGCCTTATCAATTTGAGAAACATAGTAGTCAACGTCTTTTTTGTCATAATTACCAAATGCAAAAACTCGAATCTGATTGTTCGCCATCACTTTTTCCATAAAGTGCGTTAAATCTTCAGGCTTAAGCTTTTTCGCCGCTGCAACCAGAGCTTTATTACTGTAACCAGAACTAGAAATAACGTCATTGAAACTATCAAATAGTTGATAAATAGGAAATTGCTTTTCCTGGTTTTTCACGCCTCGGATGTAACGATCAACCGCTTGTTTAAACCCCGTTTGATCAACTTTAAAAGTGATTGCTTTTAAACCTTTTTCTAACAGAAGTGGCTGTTTGTCGGTAAAACCACTAACAGATAACTCCAAACCGTTAGTGGAGTACATATTAAGATTCATACCGGCAATTGATGCTTCAGTGGCCAATGCACTTTGTTTTAAGTTATATAAATCTGACCAGAGGTCAAAAAGAATCTGCCCTTGAATGGACTTTTCTCTTTCAGGGCTATTGATAAAGACTCTTAGAACGCCTTTCGGCTGAGAACTAAATGCCTGAGAAGGATATTGCCATACTGTAATACCTTTCTTGTCGTAAGCTACAACAGGTTTTTCCTGTTTATTGGATGCATCAGTTTTAATATCGAAACCTTCCGGTAACATGGTATTAACTTTAGGTAACTCCAGCGCATATTTAGTTGGCTTTTTCCATGACGCAATCTCCTTTTTATCGATGTCGACAATTTTGTACTTCCCATCGTAGAAGTGCATTTCTTTGTCGTGTGGTTCGTTTTTGCTAACGTACCAAATACGTAATGTAGTTGGTGATAACTGCTTAAGCGTATTGTTAACTGATTTTTCGTCAAACTGCTCATAGGTATAAGGCGCGCTGATAACATCTCTTACCGGGTAAGACTGCATTTCATCAGCAAGATTAGAAACATATCCAAAAGCGTTACCTTTTTCTAAAAACCTAAACCGGTTGTTTAAAGAAGTTTTTATTTCGTTAAAGTATTTACTATCTACACCTTCTTTTTTTATTTTTTCAATGTAGCTCATGACTACGCGAGTTATCTCCTCACGCGCTTTCAATCCAGCATCAGTTAATTCAATATCAATTGAAAGCCTTCCATAGTTACCGTATAAATCAGGCGCTGCATTGGAACTCAAGCTTGAAATTAATCCAGCCTTTTTTAATACGTAAGCTGGTGTACCTGGCATTTCGCTACCCAGCAAATAGCCAATAAATCGATTCGGCTTGGTTTTATATTCTTGCTGATTATTTTTAATAGTGAAGTCTAGAATCAGGTTTTTAACATCTTGATTAGGGACGTAATGGATTCGTTTTCCACCGACTTTGTCGAAATCTAACTTGGCGGTCACGACAGGTTTGTCGATCTTTTTATTTTTAATACTTGAGAAGTGTTTTTTAGCCAACTTTTTCATTTCTTTAATTGGCTGGTTGCTCACCATGGCAACTTTCATCACGTTAGCCGAATAATATTGGTTATAAAATTCGACAGTCTGTGGGTGCAACTTTGCGTTTTCTTTGTCACTTAAAGTTTCCAGATTTCCAATCAAAAAACGATTGGCAGGATGCTCGCCCATCATTGAACGATTCAATTTGTACATACCAAAAAAGTCCATTTCTCGTCGCATGGACCACTCAGCGTTAACCGCATTTTTTTCTTTATCTGTGTATTCAGGATATAGCTTCGGTGCCTTGAAAAAATCTGAAAAACGATCAAGCGCATCATCATACGCGTCATTGTTAATTTCAAACATGTAATTCGTGATATCTAACCAGGTATAAGCATTCGAAGAACCGCCATTTTTCGACATAAAATCGTTGTAGCCGTTTGTATCAGGAAAACGATCGGTTCCCAGGAATAACATATGTTCCAAGTAATGTGCCATTCCTTGTTGAGTCATCGGGTCATGAAGCAAACCGACACCGACGCTTAACGCAGCAGCAGATTTATCAACAGTCGGGTCTGAGACCAATAACGCAGTAATCCCATTTTCCAGGTTAATCGTTGCATAATCACGTTTATCATTAGGGCTAACAACCACTGTCTGGCTGCTATCTTTAGTTTTAGCCGCGACGGTAATACCGCTACCTGCAGTAAAAATCACTGCCGCAGATAAAACGCTTAAGGTTAATCGCTTCATATTTTTTCCGTTATCATTGATTTAGTTGGACTTAATAAATTGGTTCAGTTGAAACTGACCAGCAATACTTAACTGGCGCAATACAGGCAAGTTAGTGCAGACGGACTATTATAGGGACTCTTATCGATGAGGTTGGCTTGAAATTGTTTCGATTTGTGAAAATTAGTGGTTTCTCAGGCGGTAATATTAACAATTAACCTTACCGCACATAATTCACTCTTTTATCTTTATTTACCCTTTTATCTTTTTATACTCTATTTGACGGGACTCTAATCAACAGGACTTTAATCGACTGACTACCCTTTCTTAACAAATTCAAGGGCTGCCGCCGATTTAGATGGGTTAACCGGTTCCAGTTTGTTGACTACACGCTTAATAGCGGAACTCAGCGACCAAACTTCAGCGCTTGCCACAGGATCAGTCCATTCATAGACACTACAACCCTCTGCAAAGGAATCCATATACGCGACTCGAAAGGTGAGCTGATTTTTGAGTGCCGTGAGCTTAGAATCCTTCGCAACCGATGAAATCACTTCTTCAGAAGAACGAACCCTGCGACGTACTCGATTCCAGCATATTTTGGTTTTCATCGACTTATTAAACTTTTCAGCTTTGTGAATCAGCTCTTCAAACGTGTTAAACGACCAGATCTCTACTGATGAAGGCGCTAAGGGTACTAAAACCAGGTTAGAAACCAACATCATCGCTCTGACGGTGGCATTCACGTGAGGTGCCCCATCAATCAGAATGTAATCGTAGGTTTCCTTGCTTTTGTCAATTAAACTATTGAGCTGAGCCGGCGTCGCGGCTTGTTCGAGCACTAGACCAGTGTCTTCATAGAGATCTGAGCGAACTTTAAACCAGGCGCTAAGCGAGTGCTGAGGAGGGTCACAATCGACCATTAATACTTTTGAGGACTGAGAAAAGGTGACAGCAAGATTAGCACACATGGTACTTTTGCCTACCCCGCCCTTTGCCTGAGCAACAGATATGATTTTTGCCGTCATAAACCTATACCCACAATCGTCAATGATTTAAATCGTTATTTTTTCTATCTGACTGATAATTTAGGAGTTTTTGACTAATAAAGCAAATTTTTAATCACTCAATTTTATATGACTGAATAATCTATAGAGGTCAAAACGCGGCCTTTCAGCCGCGAACAATTCAATTTCTGGTTGAGATTATTACTTAAAAGCGACGCGATCTTCCTCGTAAGATCTCACTAAAAGGTCTATTCCAACCTGTTCGTAAGGACGTAATCCGCTCATAATAATGTGCTTTTCACCACTACCGATAACTTCGTTATCAGCGCAAATATTGAAGTTCATAATTACCATGCCACGTTTTCCATTCACATCGAAACGCGAACCTTGAAGAACAACCTCAGGTTTACCATCAACAAACTTGTCAAATGTAAGTTTCATCATGTCATAAATAACCATTGGTTTTTCCGGATTAATCATAACGCCTTCATCATTCATCAATTCGACCAGAATATGTGGGAAGGTTTTACCGGAAAAGGCGACATAAGAACGAATAAGTGCTTCTACAAATCCTTCGTTTCGCGTTATTTCCCCTTCTCTCGCAGCAGTAAGATAGGTTTTCTCTTTCTCATTTTGTACGGAAATCTGATTTTCATTCTCAACAAAATGCACTGATGTGTCGCCGCTTACCATTCCTTGAAAATCAAATGTCATCGATTGGCTGACGCCAAACTGACTTAATGTCAACGCAAATAAGAGGTCTCCAGGGACACAGAAACGCTTATTATCCGGGTGATGCAACGGGTTATAATCACCTGCAATCTTTTTGGCGAACTCGCTACCTTGCTCACGAGTAAAGGAAAATGACTCTCCAGACTGACTGTAAAAACCTTCAACAAACATTATTTCTCCGCTATTTTTTCAAAGTGGAAGTAGCACTATATTCGACGTAACATGATGATTTAGCTGAATAAAAGTAGACATAGCATCAAAAAATATCAGCCAAACCCTCACACGACCCAGCAGTTGAGCATAGCTTGCGCTGCTGGCTATAAAGTGAGCGCGCACTATACCTGTGATTAGTTCGGATAGCCATCATTGGCAGGTCGTACCAGTCTTGGCTATGCAGCGTAATGATAACAATGTTCCACAGAATACTTCTATAACATCATCATAATATTTAGCTTCAGGTTATTTACCCGTTCCAAATTGATGTTACTTACAACTTAATTGATAGGATTCTTTAAGCCATTTTTCCCAAACGATCTTTGGCATTGGTTTTTCTGCTGTGAACAAAACCGTCACCCAACCGGCGGATGCGCCGATCTTATAGCGACCAGGCTCTTTTTCCGCTAGCTCTCGTGCTTGTGGCGCAGATTGATCTAATTTGAACATCGCCTTATACCCCTGACCTTTTGGGCCTGGACCGATAAATAGAAATTTACTCTTAGATGCTTTGAAAGACGTTTGATTACATGACATGCCTTTAACAACATCAGGGAACGCCATCGCTTTTTCACAAATCGGCTGGGTTGGATCATTCATAATCTTTGCCTCTGGTTGTCAGTTAACGATAGCAGCTATTTCATTATCGTTGTGCGCTATCTAACACTTTGATTTTATTATTATTTATAGCTCCTCAGCTCTTACAGAGTACTGAAATACTCATATAATTTGCACCCTACTCTCTAGCTCGCCAATAACTTTTGTTGATGAGCTAGATTAACAGTTGCAATCCCCCAAATTTTAGCAACAATACTCCAGAAACCAAAAATACTTCTAACGGGGAACCCCATGAGTTACGAAATGCTTGTAGGACTAAATGTTGTTGATGACAATATGTACACTCAATATCGCGAGTCAATGATGCCAATTTTGAAAGAACACGGCGGTCATTTTGGGTACGACTTTAAGATTGGTGAAGTCCTTAAATCTGAGACTGATAATCCTATCAACCGCGTCTTTACGCTTTGCTTTCCCAGTAAAGAAAAGCAACAAGCGTTTTTCTCCAATGCTAACTATCTGGTCGTCAAAGAAAAATTCTTCGTTAATTCAGTGGCGCACCGAACCTTAATTGCAGATTATGAAAGGTCTGAATAGTGATTCTTATTAACTAATAACCAGCTTTCATAACCTTTATTTAGTCACTAAGGGTTTAGTTGTTTGTACATAATGTAACTATCAACTAAACCAAGCTTTTTATGGCGAAACCCTTGTGGAATGGTTCCGATAATTTCATAGCCCAACTTTTGCCACAACTTAACCGCAATATCATTCGAAGAAACCACAGAATTAAATTGCATTGCTAAATACCCTAACTCTTTCGCGACATCTTGAGAATGTTCACAAAGCCTTCTCGCAACGCCCTTTCCTCTTGCAGCCGGCGTTACCATATATCCACAATTGCAAACATGAGAGCCTGGTCCAGCCATGTTTGGTTTCAGGTAATAAGATCCGAGAATAACGTCATCTTCTTTCGCGACATAAGTTACTTGTGGTATCCCACACCATAGATGATGAGCTTGTTCGAAACTCATCTGAGGATCAAAAGCATAGGTTTCTTCCGCTTCAATGATCAACTTTAATGTTGGCCAAAATGACTTAAAGTCCTCTTCTGTTATCTGAGAAATATTCATTGTTCTACTCTTTTCGATTCAAGCTTTGTATCACGCTCAATTCTAAAAGCATAGCAGCCGTAAGCCGCGAATCTAACCAAAATAAAATGGACCTCTTCATTGGAAAAAAATTGTTCAATGACCTTTTGTGCGTCACCAGCCATTGACAGACTTGCATCAACAATTCGCTCATCTTCACTGTAGGCTCTTACCACGAAAGTGTCTCCAAGGTAATCAGTTTCGGAACCTGACGGCAAAGGTAAGCGATTAAAGTCTGGAACTTCTGAGGATTGTTCAGCGAGAACAAATACGGCTCCGTATTCTTTATAAGGTCCAGGTCTGGTAAATGGACAATAGCTTGCGAGAATAATTTCTTCGCCAGGTAAAGCTCTACGCAATACATCTCTGCATGGCTCACCTCCTTGAGCAATCATTTTTTCAATGGGTTGGTTTTGGTCATCGATTCCCGCGTTTCTCACTTTTAGCAGGAAATCAGGTCGGATAGGAATAATTTTAAATTTCATAAGCTGCCCGAGGTTTTGGTCTGTTTGTTTTCTATCAATAAGTTTAATTCACGTTCACGCTTTGTTAACGGCCTTCTTTTTTAGCGGTAACTTTAAAAAGCCTGTGGTCAAACCGGTTCCGGCCAAAATCACTGCGCAGGCTAACAAAGTATCTAAGGTAACAATTTCGTCCAGAAAAAGACCTCCCCAGACCATGCCAAATACCGGAATTAAAAAAGTGACTGTAGTCGCATTCGCGGCACCTGCTTGATCAATCAGGCGAAAATAAAGTATTTGTGCGAAACCCGTACAGACAATGGCGAGAACAACAACATTTATCCAGCTTGCAATCGAAGGCATTTGCGCAGGCCACCATGCGACAGCCATAGGCAATAAAAATATCGCCGCGGAAATCTGACTTCCAGTGGTAATTGCCAAAGCATCAACTCCTGCCAAACGCTTCTTACTATAGTTGGCTGCAATTCCATAAAAAAATGCGCCGCCCAATCCAGCTAAAATAGCGAAGGTGCTCTCGTCTCCAGAAAATCCTATTTTATCCCAAACTAATAAAACCACGCCGACTAACCCGATAAATAATCCAATAACCGCGCTACGAGTGAGCCGTTGATTTAGCCATAAGTATGCGATGACAGCAGCGCACATTGGCGTTGCAGCGTTTAATACCGATGCAAACCCTGCTGTCACATACAAAGTAGAGTATGCAATCAGCGAAAATGGAATGGCCGAGTTAAAGATGCCAACAATCGATATCGGAACAACTTTTTCGATCATCACCTGTTGTCGTTTTTTCCACCACACAAAAGGCAAAAGAAAAAGTCCCGCAAGTGCTACTCTTACCATCATCATCGGCACCGCACCAAACTCTGGAACAGAAACCCGCATAAACAAAAAGGAAGCTCCCCACAGGGCAGCTAATAAAATCAGGTCAAAAATATTTCGGTTATTCATTTTCAATTTGTAACACCCGAGTTTGCAATAAGTACTTGTTAACAAGTTTTTTACTAAAGGATCTTCAACCGATTAATACTTCAATTAATCGGTTTTAGCTTCCGTGAGAATTGCAACAGATTATTCAGCCCAGTTCACTTTGCCTGTTTCAAGTTCCAGCAAACGCTGTTTGCGCCATAAACCGCCACCGTACCCTGTCAGCTTGCCATTTTTTCCGATAACTCGATGACACGGAATAATGATACTAATTCGATTATCACCGTTAGCTTTAGCAATGGCTCTCACGGCTTCAGGGCGATTAATGACCCTTGCTTGTTGTTGGTATGAACGAGTTTCACCATAGGGAATAGTTTGCAAAGCGGTCCAGGCTTGTTGCTGGAAATCTGTACCAGGAACATCCAGCGGGACGTTAAACTTTTTTAAAGTTCCGGCAAAATATTTTTTTAACTCATGATTAAGCATTTTAAAAAGTGGATGTTCTCCAGGCACAAAACGCGCATTCAGTAATTTGGACAAACGAGCAATTTGCGTCTCAAACATTCTTCGATCAGTAAACTCCAGCAGGCAAATTCCGCGCTCGGTGGCACCGGCAAACATTGGGCCTAGCGGAGTTAGCACACGAGTCACTGTAATCACTTCGGCTCTTTTGCTACCAGATGGAGATTGTCCGGTCAGCTTTTTGAAAGCTTCATTGAACCCACTCACCGAGTCATAACCACTATCTAGCGCAGTATCGATAATTTTATCCTCGTGTTTGATCAGACCAAAGGCTCTATTAATCCGCAAAGCTCTTGCATATGCCTGGAATGTCATTCCGTGATTCTTCTTAAACCAGCGCCGCACTCTCACAGGGTCTAAACCACGTTCTCTTAAATCTTGATCTTTAAATTTCTCATTGGCAGATTTAACCATGTCTTGCAATAAACCTTTAAGCCAGTCTGGTGTATCTCCGTATGGCTGGAGCGGGTTACAGACCTTGCATGGTCGATAACCAAAACTGAGTGCTTGTTTAACATCACTAAAAAACTCAACATTTTCTTCCTTCGGTTTTCTTGCACTACAAGTCGGCCGACAACAAATGCCAGTGGTCTTGACACCGGCAATAAAGACACCTTCAAAGGACGCATCTTTGTTGAGTAATGCCTGATACATTTCTCGAGTATCCGGCAGTGAAATCTGGCTCATAAAAGGTTCTCCAAAACATCGATTTTTATCATCCACATGCCAATTCAACCATTGGGCTGATTGACTATTTCAATTATGGGAATCCCCTATCAATATTGCATCCGAAAAATGAACAACTAATTTTATTTTTACCGTCTTATTTTTACCGTCTTATTTTTACCGTCTTATTTTTACAATCTTGGAAAGGCAACGAGTATCGGTCAACTTTGATAACTCAGTGATATTATCCAATTGAGAAATAGGCTATCATCAATCAAATCGTCAGGTATATTTTCCAACTTTTCCATGGGAACTTACAAGTCCCGCTCAACCTGACAAAGTTTCGACTATAATAATTCATCTAAAGTTTAGCGTCATTGATAAAATGCAGCCAAAAATGATAATAAAACAATCGACTCTCAAGCTAGCAATTGTATTGATGGGAACGCCGCTGCTTATGAATCCCTCATACGGTTTGGCGAACGAAGAAGTCGCTTATAATAGCACCTTGTGGATCGGATACACACTAAATCGGTCAGATTACTTTGACGACAGAAATAGCGAGATCAAACCCGACGGACTCAACCTTGGTATTAGCCAGTTATTTGCTGACCAGTGGCAAATAGCCCTCAGCTACGGCGACTTTGAGGGAGATGGTACCTGGCCGACAGATAGAAACGGAAGCGATGTATTAGAAAGGGCAGAAACAAAATCGCAGGCCGTCGGCTTAAGTGCTAGCTGGCTAACCGAAGATTTCAATCTGTCACTTTCTTATAGCGAGATCGAAAATAATGAACGATCGCTATCCAGAGGCCCATTAGTGCTAGAGCTCGTAGAGGGTAAAGATAAAGTTTTTAGCTTTAGTTATGATGACTATTTTGATGGTGAATTATTCACTTTCGGATGGAGCCTCGGGATCCAACATTCCGACAGTCTAAATAGAACTCGCCAAACCTCTTTAAACGAACCCGTTACAGTCGCTTCAGCGCAATTTGACCAAACCAGCTGGAGTTCATTCGTCGATCTGGATATCAGTCACTGGTTTGAAAACGATGATTTTAGTTGGGCGCCTCAATTAACCTTGAGTTGGGCCTGGGAAATATCAAGTAGCGGCGACCCATTATTGGTTATAAGTCGAGGCGATGAACGCCGCGTTTTCACTCAGTTTAATGATCGCCTGATGGGAACTTTTCGAACACCAGATTCCGGCTTCTGGGAACTCTCTTTTAATTTCGATTGGCATAACGACTGGAGTAGTAGCTTAGCTTACGGGAAAAGTATTTCTGCAGAGGAAGATTTAGAAAGTCTTTCAATTGATATTGGGTTTAGTTTTTAATTAAAAATGTAGTGCCATCTCGACCAACGTGGAAAGTTCTTCAACAGACATTGAATTATCCTAATAAATTATCGAATGTTGATCTAGGGAAGTCGCGCTTTTCAAATAAATCATTGTTTTTACGTGCACCTAAAACTTTGGGAGATCTCTCGGCTTCGCTCGAGATGACAATAGAGAGATGGCGCACTTATCTAGTGTCGCTTTCTCGCCGCCTTTTTCTTTTGACGATTTAACATACGCTTTAGTAATTGACGTCTTTTTTCCGGCGACAAATTTCTAAATTTTTCTCTTAATTTTTTTCGCTGCGCAGGTGTCAACTTTTTAAACTGGCTAAAAGTATCGCGTAATCGCTTTTGGGTTTCCAAGGGTAGTTGCTTAAACTTATGATACCGCTCTTTCAACTGGCTTCGCTTTTCCGGCTTCAATGCTCGCCACTTTTTATATCTTTCACCGGCAACCTTTTTTTGTTCAGGCGACATGGAAACCCAACGTTGAGCACCCAACACCAGATTTTTTCGCTTTTTCTCAGGCAAACTATCCCAGTTTTTTTCAAACTGCTTTAACACTTTTTTTACTTCGGGTTTTAAATCCTGCCAGTCTGAGCTTTGCGCATTAACCTGACCAATGACAATTGATCCAGCAATCACAATACTCATCAATAGTCGGGAAAATAATCGTTTCATTATCGCTTCTCCTTTGCCGCTGCAATTCTGGATGCGTTAAGGACACCAGAACCAGTTTTGGCTTCAGGTATTACTTTAGTCTCAGTTTTGTCCTGAGACTCTTCACTATTTAATTTCTCATCGAGATCAACTTCATCATCCATCTGTTCATCCGCAATTTCCAGCATATCTAAGGGGTCGCTAATTTCTTCATCAACAACCGACATAGTGGCCAGAAACTCTAAAAAAGCTTCGTCGGGTTGTTCCATTTCTATACTTTGCGAATTCGACTTTTCAATATTTTTCGTTTGATCCACTTTTTTTTGTTGAGAGGTTAGGCTTTCTTTTTGAGAAAGTCCCGTCTGTTTCTCCGCAGCTAAGACCAAACTCGGCTCGATTAATACGGTTGACGTTGTCATTAGCAAGGCCAAGCTAACACGCCCCTGACTCCACTTCATCGACCATTTTCCTCAGCCATCCAGTAAACAAATTCCAGCTCTTCAAGTAACTCAGGATCTTCCTGATAAACTTCTGCAAATGACTCCATCGGCTCCTCATTAGGTGCCGACCAAAATTGCCAACCTAAAGTTATCGCTAACAAAAAACTAAATGCACTCGCCAACTTCCATAAAGGCCGTGATTTTTGCTTTTGCGCAACCGCATCAATCCGAGCCTGATTTAAACGGCGTCGAATTTCAGGTGACAGGTTTTCAATACTGTCATCGAGCGCCTGATTGACTTGATCTTCAACGGGTGGATTGTCATTCATGTCTATTTCCTAATCGATATCTCATCAATAAATTCACAGAGCTTCTTTCAAGATTTACAATTACAAAACTTACAATCAGAGGACTATTAAACATTAGATTACACCAACTCCTCACTTAATACATTTTTAAGCGACTCTTTAGCCCTGGAGTAATGTGTTTTGACGCTTCCCTGAGAACAGCCCATCGCTTTCGCAGTATCACTGACACTGAGCCCTTCCCAGCTGCGTAACATAAAACATTGCTGTTGCCGAGGCGGTAATCGTTTGAGTCCAGCAATGACCATTTCGATATTTCGTTTTCCTGAAATTTCTCGTTCTGGTGTAATAAAGTCGCTTGCCTGAGCAATTTGATCGTCTCTTTGCTCATCATCATTCGAATTTTTCCAAAAGAAAATGCTCCGTTGTATTTTTCGGCGTCGAAAATAATCCATGATTCGACTGTGCAAAATTCGATAGAACAAGGGCTTCCATTGTTCCGCCGGCTTATCAGAATATTTTTCTACCAGCTTAATCATCGCGTCCTGAACAATATCCAGAGCGTCCGACTGATTTTGTGTTGCAATCTCTGCCATTCGGTAAGCCTTTTTCTCCACCTGGGCAAGAAATTGCTCTATCGAGTTACTCAGAACCCACCCCCCATTTGTGTTTTGAGTGTCTTCTCCAACAACTTCTTGTCCAATACAAGCCTGTCCAATACAGTCCCGTCCAATACAGTCTTGTCCAATACTCGAATCAACAACTTTCGCAAACATCAACTTGCTCTCGAGGATACAACATTGCGCCGTTGAGGTACAACGGCGCTTACCATTCTAAAAATTGGCAATTATTACGCTATCGCTATTGGATAGTATGGTAATCATTATCAGTTAAGTCTGATGGCAATTTTCAGGGCGCTAAAGGTCTTGCTCTCTGTTGAAAAGCCCCCTGTCGCATGCATGCCATCAATTAAGTTTCCTTCATCCAGTTTCTGCTGGAGCTCAGCAACAAAGTCGGCGAAGTCAGAAAATGCCATGATAGTATCGTTGCTTCTTAGCGTATAAATACCTCTTTCTCCTTTAGGCTGAATGACTACAGCTTCGTCAAAGGATGTCAGGTCAGTCCGAATACCACCTTGAATTAGCTTGTAAATGCCATCTTCTCCGCCGTTGACGATATTAATAGTTAAACTCTCTGTCGTTATTTCTGAAAACGCAGTGACATCATCTCCGTCAGGCCAGTTAACATAAAGTTGACTTCTTGACTCTGCGTAATTAATCACTGTAAGGGCTTCAAAGTCGGGAGGCGCGGCGCCAAATGGACTAACAAACCCACTGACTCTTACTGGGTCACCGTCGTCGAGATTGGTCACCATTAAGTTTTCAATAGAAACTTCATAAGCATCCGGGGAGGCATCAAAAGTCTCATCCATTCCTGTCCCGCTAAAGTCGTAGACGTCAGGTAAACGCCCCTGGAGTTGCTGCAAATCCATCGTTAGCAAAACATCATCTTTCGACAAGGTATGGCCTGATGCAAAAGTCAGTCTCATTCTGATCCCACCTTCAGTTGCATCAATGACAGTACCGTCAGATTCATCAGTCGTAATCGTACCTAAGACAGTCACAGCTTGCCCAACGGACAAATCAGCTATAGTCACTTCGTCCTGAATTCTTCGCGGCTTACTCACCTTGGTTGTCTCAGCAATCAATACTGTTATTTCATCTCTAAATGTGACGATGCCGTCGTCTCGAATTAAAGATGCACCTCTCACAGTGAGGTTGTTTCCATCACGTGCAACGATTACGCCTCTGGCAGCATCTTTATCACTGCCGGGAACGCTGGAACCAGCCATTACAGTAATTGCAGTAAAGCTATCTGCCGCGCGATCAAATAGTCCTAGCGTCACAGTCGGCGTGCCGGCTTCGAGGGTCGCCATCTGGGTTAATCCTTCCGCACCACTAAAAGCTTCACCATTAATTTCGAAATTAGTTTCGTCTTCAACCTGAACATTGACGCCACCGAAACGGCCATCATGTCGATAATAAGGACGTACGGCCACACGAAAATAAGATTCGTCTTCATTCACGCGAATGAGCGGTCCTCGAATTCTAAATTCCTTACTCTGAATTGGGTCGACTTCAGCTATCACGTAGGGCTCAGTTGTCACTGTGACCGGTTCGGTTTCGAGGTTTACCGTGTGTGAGGCCGCCAGATTAAAATCAAGCTCAAGCAATGCCGGCCGGTTTCGTGCAATAACCAACTGATTGTCTTCATCCAATTGTAATTGGAGTGTCTGGGATAAAAGTGGCTCACCAACCTCATCGACCATGTCAGCAGCAACAGCTTCTCCCTCTTTTTCCACCTGGATATCAGCATTGGTATAATCAATAGTAATACTTCCCGCGGTATAAATACCTGCCGGAATAGTCGCGGCGGTTGTAAGCTCACTCAGTTCAACATAATCAACAAAATTCACTGATTGAGTAGAGGGCATTGCCGAAACTTGAGTACCGTCCAGTCGCGTCAGTTCAATGCCAGTTACATCAACAGTGTAATTAAGAAAATCACCGTCAGCATCGGTTAATCCTAATAATAAAATGCCACATCCATCTTCAATCGTACCATCGTCACTGGTTTCGCAACTCACCGCCTGGGCAACTGGAACCTCCTCTTCAACAGCACTTCCACCGCCACCACAAGCGGTAAGTGTAACCAGAAAAAACGTTAACAAAAGGCTTTTGAGCCTCATTTCAATTGTTGCCATAAAAGGCGACATAAAAAGCGTTATTCGATTAATCATTATTCGTCTCCTGCGGTTGTTGTATTTCTTACAACGCAGTGCAATTAGTTCGGTTGACACCTGACAGAATTTCTTTTTCAGGTTTTTCTGTTACTCAATAGGCAGAACTAAAAGTGATTTTGAACCGAACGGCTTTTTAATTAACCTGAATTCGGGTTTATTATGCTTATTGGCCGCAAAATATTATCGCTAAATCGATATAATCATTGAAACCAACCCTGACGACATTACCGAGACAAATAATGACAGTTGAATGCAAATTGATTGACTATACCAATCCAACAGAAGCGAAACACCTCACTCAACTTCTTAACGAATATGCCCAAGACCCAATGGGTGGCGGAAAGCCACTTTCTGATGAAGTGGTTGATAATCTTGCTGTTAGCCTTTCTAAACGAAATGATGCATACACAGTTATTGCTTACATCGACGAAAAACCTGCCGGTCTGGCCAACTGTTTTGAGAGTTTTTCTACCTTTAAGTGTCAGCCCTTAATGAATATTCACGATATCATTGTCAGTTCGCAATTTCGCGGACAAGGGATATGCAAACAGCTTTTAGTTGAAGTCGAAAAACTCGCTCAACAAAAAAACTGTTGTAAGTTAACTTTGGAGGTACTGGAAGGAAATACCATTGCTCAAAAAGCCTATCTCAAGTTTGGCTTTGCCGGGTATGAATTGGATCCAGAAATGGGTAAAGCATTGTTTTGGGAGAAATCTCTTAACTAAGTACCGACGCCTAACCGATAAACGCAAAATCTACTTATAACACTTCCATATAATACAACTAAAATTCAATATTATTGGAGAATATATTGATTGCATTTGTCGGTTTTGAATATACGATATTAGCTAATTCATCACTCGGTTAAAGGCTTCACCACGTTGCTATGTTTTACTGGATAATGTTTTTCGCTTTTCTTCTCGGAGCAATGGCTTTAATTCAAAGCTCGCGGGCAGAAAAAAGAGCCCACAAGAAAAAACTGGAAGCGATCCGTAAAAAAATTGAAGAAAATGAAAAAAAGAAGCTGATAAAGTCTCTGGAAAAGAACCACCGCAATAAACACGAAAGCCACGAAAATAATCAACAAAAAGCAGATAATGTGAGCGGCGGCAATTAGCACCTGTAATCCCTCTTCAACTGTTGAGTTCAAATTTAAGATAAACAGTAATTTCTCCCAATTTAGTCAAACAACTAGCTAGTTCCTGCGGAAGGGCTGGTCAACCTCACTTAATCGCCATATAATAATAAGAATCATTACCATTTAAACCAAGCCTCCTATGTCAACCGAAGCCCGTGCCCTCGTCGTTGTCCCTGATCAACAAATAAACGACTACCCCTTCCTAACCGAAACCATCGAGCAATTGGCCAACCGGAAATTTCAAGTGGCTATTCGAACAAACGAGTGTCAGGGACTCAGCTATATTATGCGAGATAATCCTGATCTGATTATGGTCACTGAATCGATAGCTTGTGAAAAATGCCAACAAGTTCAAGAGAAACCCGCTAAAGGCCATAACCAGGTAACACAAAATGCCGCAATAAAACTCATTAGCCGAGCCAGGCAATCCAGCAACGCGCAGATAATGCTCCTAATGCAAAAAGAAAATGCTGAAAAAAGATTTCAAGCCTTCTCCGCCGGTGCCAATGACGTGATCACAAATCTGTTCTGCAAAGACGAAATGTTCGTGAGAATTAGCCGCTTATTTGAAAACTCCGATTCTAGCTGGCGGCCCGGGCAACAAGCATTAAAAGCTAACCATCTGAGCCTTAATCCTGAAAATAATCAGGTCACCTGGAAAAGCGAGCCAATCTCCCTGACCAGCTCGGAATCCGAAATATTAAAGCTTCTGCTTAAATTTCGTGGTGAATATCTCAGCAAGCCTTACCTCCAAATGCACGTTTTGAAACGTCCCTATTCTCGCTATGACCGCAGCATCGATATGCATGTGAGTAACTTGCGCCGTAAGCTTGGCAAGTCAGGTCACCCTGATGATCAAATATTCGCGGTTCGTGGTTTTGGCTATTGTTATCGTTAGATTAGATTGGGCTCAAAGAATCAAATAACAACCTAACAAAAATAGTGTAAAGAATGTAAAGACGATAACTGACTTATCCCAGTTTGCCATAAAATTACAAATGAGAATAATTATCATTTATAGTAAATTGGAGTTAGACATGTTTAGGGGATTCAGGCTACGAAAGGTGGTCGTAATTTCATCATTATTGTTAAACCCATTATGGGTCATCGCTGCGGAAACTGACAGTGAGTCAAACAGTGCAACGGAAGAAAAAGCAGCTGAAGAAGAAAATATGATTGTTTGGGGAACTCGGGTCACCAGCAATTCGGTTTACATGGACGACGAGACGATAGCAATCAAACAAGCCGATCATATCAGTGATCTGTTACGTGCCATTCCTGGTGTGGATGTCGGAGGTGCCCATTCCCTTAACCAGAGAATCACTATCCGCAGCATGGACGACAAGGATCTCAGAATTACCATTGATGGTGCCAACCAGAACACCTATATGTATCATCATTTGGGTAACCTTCAAATTCACGCCGATATACTAAAAGCGGTTGATGTCGAAGTCGGTAAAAACTCGGTAATCGACGGTGGACTAGGTGGCGCAGTCAGATTTGAAACCAAACAGGCGAAAGAGCTACTGCGCGGCAACCAGACTTTCGGTGGTCGATTGCAAGCATCTTACAATGACAACGCATCTAATGGTTACTCTTTTTCTGGCTTCGGACAATTAACAGACGAGCTGGATGTTCTAGCCTACTTTAACGCGATTGAACGAGACAATTTTGAAGTCGGCGGTGGAAAAATTCTGGACGCAGACGGAAATGAAATTGCCGGCACCGACGGAACTGTCCGTGGCTTGAAAGGCGATCTGGATGACGCACTCATAAAATTTGGCTGGGATGTTAACGCTAATCATCGATTTGAATTTGGCTACGAAGCATATAACGACGAAGGTAACTACAGTTATCGTCCTGATATGGGATTGGCAACAGATATTGCCATTGCCGATTCGCTCAATATCCCGATAGTCTACCCCACCAAGTTCACACGAGACACGATCACCTTAAACTATGATGTGACCACAGAGAACTCAACCCTGAAATTTGTTTTGTTCGACAACGAAAGCACCTTGTGGCGTGATGAAAGAGGCCTAATTGCCTGGCGACCACCATTTGCGACAATCAACGAAGGCGAAGCTCAAAATACCGGTTTCAATTTGATAGCGACAACCCGCCTTAACCAACCCCGTGATCATGTATTAACTTACGGCGTTGATATCATTAATTATAAAACTCAATACCGAGTCGACGGCGCAGATATCTCTGGAGAAGAAGCTACGAATCGCTCGCTTTACATTGAAGATCGAATCGATTTCGATAATGGGTTTAGTTTAATTCCTGGCCTCCGCTATGACAGCTTTGATATTCAGTCGAAGGTAGTCGACAAGACCTTTAACGAAACCACCGCCGCAATAGCAGCAGAATATCGAGTGAACAAAAGCTTACTACTAAGAGCCAGCACCACTCAACTATTTAAGGGACCTGAAATTGGCGAGACGTTTATTGGCGCCGGACTTTATGACACACCCAACCCCGATATTGAAGCAGAAACCGGCACCAACAGCGAAATTTCTGTCGCCTATCAGGGGAAAGGTTTAGGCGCAGATAATTTGCGCACCGGCATTACATTTTTCAACACAGAAATTGAAAACCATATTTACGATTATGCGAGTAATCCAAATGGGCCGCGAACATGGAAAGACAATATTGGCGATATGACTATTGATGGCTTTGAAGCTTATCTTGGCTATTCAATAAATAATTTAACTGCCCTGTTAACCTTTTCAAATTCCGATAGCGAACTGTCAGCGTTTGCTGATTACTCAAGCCTCGACGGATCGCGCATTGATCGAATTCAAGGCGATACCATTAGTTTTAATCTTGACTATGATTTCGATTTAACCGATTTATCGCTCAATTGGAATTTTATGGTTGTTGATGACGTTCCTGCAGGTCCAGACTTAGATGGTCCTACTTTGTTAAATAACAAAGAAGGTTTCACCGTGCATAACATTTCGGCTCGCTGGTTACCCCAAAGTGTCGAAGGGCTAGCACTCACACTGGGTGTCGACAACTTATTTGATGAGTTTTATGCATCACAGTCTTCGCGAACCGGCGTTTCATCTCATCCATTATTTGGTCAATTGTACCTGCTCGACTATGAGCCAGGTAGAAATATAAAAATGACAATCTCGTATCAATTTTAGCTTTATACTTGCCCACCCTTCGGGGTGGGTTTCTACCACTCTAGACAACAAACCACGCCAATAATTAAACTGTCTGATTAAAAGTTTATTGAAAGCTTTTAAATTGATAGTTCTTCTTAACCATCCCTCAGAAATTAGAAAATCTAAATTTTGGATAAGCTAACTATCGAATATTAGATAGTCAACGAATATGAAAATATTGTTAATGCGTCCAGTAAAAAATCAAACAATCCAAAATGAGCTTATTTATTCATATTTATTACTGAATTAGTGATATTTATTTTGATTTATTAGTAATTTTCCCCAGCCTTTTTACAATCGAGCTTCCATCTAAACAAAAGGAAATAAATCAATGAAATGGATTATTAAAATATTAGTGGGGTTATTCAGTGTAATATTTGTTTCGGGGGATTTAGCGGCACAGAGCTTCTTAAGCTATACCTTTAATGTTGAGGATAATGTACTGCGTGGTCAAATCACGCGCCATTATATGAAAGTCCAGGATCCAACATCTTGTGATTTTTATGGTCGCTCTAGTATTAAACGCGGTGATCAATGCGAACCAGTCATCAAACTTATCCCGCCGGCTTATCCTGAAATTCATTTTTTCGTCAATGATTCTCTTGCCGAACTATTGAAATACCAGGCTTCAAAAGGACCTAACGGTCTTATCATCAAAAAACTATCATTAAATGCTAACGATAAAGAACTATCAAAATACGTTAAAGAAGGCCGTGCGGAAATAAAGCAAAATCTCAAAAACTTTGCCGACGATTTTCAGGCTGCCAATGGCGGAAATCGAACCATACCAATTGCGAAAATGACAATTAATGGCAAACCTGATTGTACTCAGGGAGAAGGTAATGAGCTGATGGATAGTTCTCTTGATGTGATCAAAAGAGATATTAATAGTTACTTTCAACAACAAATAAAAGCAGGCAACTATCCTGTCTTCGAGCGACGCCAGAATGGAGTTCGCCAGATTAACGCCAGTATTAGCCTTGGTAAAGATGGAGTTAGTGGTACTGCGGGCGGCGGCTACGCCTGGTCGACGGGTCAGTATTCTGATATCAAATTTAGTGATGGTGGTATCGCTCGCTATGTCTTTGACGGTGAAGAACCTTACTTAGATTTAGATAATAGTTATACGCCACCATTGGGCGCATTAAACACATCAATCAGATTTTCTAACTTTTTTAGCCGAACCGGTAAGCAAGGTCCTGTGCAATGGGTTGGGCATAGCCTTATTGACGAAAAAGACAGTTGCTTTTTTAAAGAGATCGAAACGACCTTAGAGATACTAGATGTACCCGTTACCGACCAAAGAGGAACAAACGCCGGATTTGCAGGACAATGTACCGGCAGCAATAGCTATGGCAATATGGTTGAATTTAGCTACTGGGTTCAAACTGCGCGTTTTAGCGGTGGTAAAATTACGATAAGCATGAGGAAGATTTCTGTAAGAATGAATCGACACGAATATAGCCAAATGTGTCGCTGATATCATATTTGGCATTTACATAGATCATAAATTGTATGACTAAAGATCACGTGGAGACACGAAGGTCTCCGTGTGTCTTAAAAGATAGTATTTACCGTAAGTAAATTTTTAGAATGAAGTTTTTTCAGACCTGCTTCCTGTTTTCAACCTGCATTTAAAATCTCATTAATCAAATTTCTTAACCACTGATGAGCAGGATCATAATGTACCACTGGGCCCCATAACATACTCACATCAATTGCAGGAATCTCAATTGGTGGTTTCAAACATTTTATCGCGACTTCACGGCTTGCAAGCTCAGCTATCTTCCTTGGAATGGTTGCAATCAGTTCTGTTTCAGCAACAATTCTTGTCGGCGACATAAAGTAATGTGAATAGACTTTAACCCGTCGCTTTAAACCTTTCTCCGATAAGATTGCATCAACTAATGAAACACCACTCCCCTTAGGACTGATTAACACATGCTCTTCATTAACAAATTGCTGGAGCCCAATTCTATTTGAAATTACCCGCGGATGATTCTTGCTAACAATTGTGACCATATCTTCCCGCCAGAGTAATTTTTTTCGAAAATTTTCCGGAGCCTTTTCAAAGCGTCCAATGATTAGGTCGACATCGCTACCAGTCTTTTCTAATTCAAAATCGTTAATTCGCGTACATCGAATCGTCGTTTGCCGTGAGTGCTCCGCAAGATAATTAACGAGCCTGGGTAGCAACAAAGTTTCAACATAATCGGACATTGCTAGCACAAAGGTTCTCTGGCTTTTTTGCGGATCAAATTGAATTTCAGGATTAACCGCAACCTGGAGTTGCTTTAATGGCAGTTGAACTGACTCATACAACTGCTCCGATTTAACCGTCGGCACCATTCCATTTGATGACTTAATAAACAATGGATCACCAAACTGAGTTCGCATTCGAGATAAAGCGTGGCTAATTGCCGACTGCGTCACCCCCGCTCGCTCCGCGGTTTGGGTAACGCTACGAGTTTCAAATAGTAACGAGAAAATAACCAGCAAATTTAAATCATACTCATGAATATACTTCATAATCTAATTCAACATCATTAATTTTACTCAATATAGCAAAAGTGATGAAATTTACCTACTGCAAAAACATATCAATTAAAGAGAGTAAGATGAAAGTTTTTATCACGGGCGCAACAGGTTATGTCGGACGACATATCGTTAAAGTTTTTTTAGAAAGCGGTTATCAGGTCACCGCGCTCACCCGACAACTCAACCGCACCCAGCAGGCTCAAATATCATCACCCAACCTAACCTGGTTAGAAGGTTCATTAGAATCGGTTAAGCAATGGGCACCACTTTTACCACCGCAAAACACAATCATTCATTGTGCAATGAGTTATACCGATGGCGAAAAAGAAGTGTCTGAACTCGATGAAAACGTCGTAATAGAATTACTGAAGCACAACAGCCATTTTATTTACACCGGCAACCTTTTTGCTTGTCCATTGCCGGCGCAAAATACCGTCAAAAATCAAATTAGTGAAATAGCTTATCCCTCTGACAGCAATTGGCGAATCAGAACAGAAAACCTGGTATTAAACCAATCTCAACCATCGTCAATTATTCGCCCTGGTTTCGTTTATGGTGGTGCGGGTGGTTACCTGTGGCACATGGTTCCTAAGCAGGAGGACGGAAATTTGCATTATGTAGAATCAGCTACCGCGACTTGGCCAATGATTCACGTCGAAGATTTAGCACGGCTTTATTTGCATATTGCGAAAAATAAAATAGAGGGGATATTCCACGGAGCCGACGGTGTAGAAACCAAAGTATCCAGCATTTTAAGCCAGCTTTCTAATCTATACTCTGCGCCGCTAGTGCCAGTTAAATTTGAAGAGGCGAAAGAAACTTTAGGAAAAGTCGCGTCCTATATGCAAACCTGTTACCTCACAGATACGACCAAAACGCGTAGCTCTGGCTGGCATCCAGAAAAACCCGACTTCACCCATCATGCCGAGGCTGCTTATTTAGATTTTCAGAAAAATCTCAAAAATCAATAAAGAGACAGTGGTCAACGAGACTTAATTCAAACTAAGTCTCCTGCTCCTATTTATATACCCAAACTACTTGAAGATGCAGGATTCAAGTAGTTTGGGTATAACTGTCACGTCATCCACAGGAATCTATATTAAAGCCTTAATATTCAAGGCTTTCTAGCGATTTAAAGTCACAGCAAGCCCCAAGGCAGGCTTCAAGTTAAAGTTCTAGTTAGGTTAATACACTTCAACTAGTCCCTCTTTAAGACTCGAATTCAATGAATAACGCTTTACACACCATTTATCTTGATTAGGAAAATCGGTATGATTACTTAAAAGCGAATATAACGACTGGAGAGCTATTCGAAGCAATCTACCAGTTAACCTAGAAGCCTTAACATCAGGCATTTTGATAAAGGAAAAATAATGGCTTATCCAACCCCCGTCAGAATTGAAAGCTCAAACGATCTTTCAAACAACAGCAGTCGTTTTGACGCTGTTATCCTGGTATCTCCAAAAGCACAATTGGAGTCCTACGCACCAATTGACAATGCGCTAAAAAACGCACAAAAAGTTGACCGCCGAATTGGTAATGACCACGTTCTTATTCACTGTTCAGAGATCGCTGGTGGCCGCTTAATTCACGCATTTACTGGTAATTTGGATAAAGATTACGATGATGTCCGTAATTTTGGTGATGCTGCTAAAGCCGGTCTGCAGATAGCGAAAAACGCAGGCGCGATTAACCCGGCAATTATTGTTGACCAAGTTCCTCAAACTAACGATTATCAACACGCACTGGAACTCGCTTACTTAGGTTCTTGCCAGGGTTTGTGGCAACCGCTCGAAGCACGTCAAGCGTTAGGAGAAGAAGAAATAGAATCAGTTAAAACCATTGGCCTTTTTGATCCAGACTCAAAAGTCGACCTGCAATATCTATCGGCAGCAGAAGCAGGCCGACGACTTGGCCGAGATTTGTGCGGTACTGAACCAGAAAGAATGGCTCCCATCGGTTTCGCAAATTACTGTGTTGAAGCATTTTCTGGTAGCGAAGTTAAAGTCAATGTGATTGACGACAGAGAGAGATTTGCAAAAGATTTTCCGCTGTTTGACGCGGTCGCGAGAGCCTCTTACTCAGTCGAGCGCCATCACCCAAGAATTATCGAACTCGAATATCAAAGCGACGGCCCGATCGAAAAAACTTTAATGATAGTCGGTAAGGCAGTTACCTATGACACCGGTGGTGCCGATCTTAAGACCGGTGGTCATATGGCCGGAATGAGCCGAGACAAAGGGGGCGGTGCGGCAGTAGCAGGCTTTATGAAAACATTGGCGGAATTCAAACCCAAAGGAATTAAAGTAGTTGCAAAAATCGCCGCAGTAAGAAATTCCATTGGTACCGATGCTTATGTCGCTGACGAAATTATTACCGGGCACTCTGGTAAGCGAGTTCGCATTGGCAACACTGATGCAGAAGGTCGTTTGGCGATGGTTGATTCTCTCTCTCATTTCCGCGCACAAGCAGTGAACGAAGTTAATCCACAATTATTTACTGTCGCAACACTGACTGGCCATGCTTTGTTAAGTGTCGGTCCATACACAGCATTAGTTGAAAATGGTCCGGCGCGCCAGGCAAATTTATCGGATCATATCGCTCAATCCGGTGACCTTTGGGGCGATGGATGCGATATAAGTCGCTCACGTCGTGAAGACTGGGATATTATTCGCCCGCGCACTAAAGCCGATGATGTACTTTCCTCTAACAATGGTCCATCAGCAACCACAAAGCGTGGCCACCAATTCCCAATGGCATTTTTATCTTTAGCTTCAGGCCTGGATAATCACGGTAACAATAGTGAGAAACCTGTACCTTATGTTCATGTGGATATTGCAGGTAGTGGCGTTGAGTCTGGCGATTGGCAACATGATAAACCGACTGCCGCTCCAATCTTGGCATTGGCTGGCACTTATTTACGTTAGTTAATAACGAGTTTATTTTATCTATCATAAATCTCCACACAATGTATTTTGTGTGGAGATGATATTACTGGCTTCTTCTACATTACAAGCGCCTTCTTCATTACTCTGGTAATCAGAAAAATTTAATTAACCTGAGGTTAATTACTAAACCTTACTCCGCTTTCTCTATATATTACTCGCACACATCTTTGCCAATTATTGTACCGCTTTAAGGTGTCTCCTCCGCCTCATAATAGCAAGAGTCAAAGCGCCTAATAAAAAGCCCGGGATTATTTGAATAAGCGATCCGTAAAATAGTTGCCCAATCAGCGCCTGGCTCCAATTATCAAAAATGTCATAATGAGTCCCCAACTCCCAGGTTTTAGTTATCCACCAAAGTACAAAAACAGGGATCCGCGATAACGGTGAAAAGATGGCTAAAGCTAGCAAGAGAAGTAAGTAGGGATCTTTTTCCGTCGATAACTTGATCCCCCAATAAATTGCGACTCCCAACGTCAACCAAAGTAATCCGATAAGAAAAATGAAAACTTCGGGTATTCCAGCTAGTTCAAGAAAAAAGCGAACAGGCGTAACAATTAAAGCAATCAATACCGGAACTACAGCAAGTCTTAAAGCACGTTTTATCATATTAGGTCACCATCCAAACTCTGACACTCAATTTTTCTTTTGACTAATTAACAACAATTGTAATCAACGGACAAAATGCATCAATATTCCCTGCTCACTATTGATTAAGTAGACAATTTCCTTCTGATTATTTAGCGTTTTTATTGAATGGTGCTTTCAACTCAAGAAGATAAAACTTATCTTCTTCCTTGATAATGCGAAAACTATTCTTCTGATAAAATCGAAGCGCCCCTTCGTTAATCTTGAAACAACGCAATCTAAGAATTTTGCCTGGATGGTTTGACTGCAATAAATTTAAGGTGGGCATTCCCAAACCGCTACTTCTATGTTCTGGTTTAAGAACAATCATGTTGACATAAATTTCGTCGGCCGATTCTTGATATTGAATATACCCGGCCTCTATTCCCTCAAATAGTATGAAAGAAGTATTAAGCTTGAAAAAGTTTTCCTTAAACTCTCTAGTTTGCCAGCCAATATCCCAACCCCATATTTTTTCAATATGGTGTTGCATGGCATCAACATAAATATTCCAAACATCTTCCTTATCTACATTAGTACACTTTCTAAACACCAATGCATTAGCTTGGCCTATACGACACTTCAATATAGTATGAATTATTTTTCCTCAAACTTAATTTGACTACCTGAAGATAAGCACACAAGAATTGTATCAGATACCGAATTTACTAATCGATGTTTCTCCTGATTATTCGTTTAGCGGCTCGTCATTGGATTTCGATTAGATCACCAATATAAACAACTTTGTCTAATGGAATAAAATGGACAGTTTCCGCCCTGCTTTCTTCAACTTTGACGTAGTTCTCGTAAAAGCTAAGTGTCAAGTCTCCTTTTAGCCAATAATAAGTATGAAGATTATGATCCACATTACGAAAATAAACAACAGCATTCTCCATCTCTTCTACCCTTGGTAATCCATCTGAACAACCAAGTAATGTCGAGGTCAATAGCATTCCCAAAATCAAATTTTTTAATCGATTCATTTTTTTCCCTAAAACTCAAATTATTTGTTGAAATTAGCAGACTTTTTTAAATTGGTGAGTCTTATCAGCACTGAATATTGATTTTACTCAATCGGCAGTTTACAGATGATGACAAAATATTGCTAGATGTTCATTTTAAATGCAAGGTCTAATGATTTCGTTATTAATACGAACATCATTCTGTAAAAACTCGCTTGCGTATTTTTCTATTTCCCAAAATAACACCGAATAAACCGCCCCAAAAAGCGCTGCTCAACAATGTAAAGAGAACCGGCAAAACAATAGTAACGGTATTAAGCTTGGCGGCCCCCCAGTATGCCAGCGGGCCAAAAACACAACCGAGAATAACGGCCACTTTAACGGGCCGACTTTGCAACCAGCTATAACAAGCCGGGAAAGATAAGGCGAAAGTCAACCAGAGTAATAGCAACCAAACGGGGATCACATTATTATCCGCAGAAAAACGAATAACTGCGAAATGGTCTAACAACCAATCAAATAGAATTCCGACAGAGGCAATAGCAAGCCTTGTGAGATAGCGGGAATAGCACGCACTCTTCGACTTACTTGGCACCAGCTTTATTTCGGTCAGAATAAATACCAACAGAATAGGAATGACTGATAAATATAAAATCGAATCACGTCCTAACACAGCCAAAAACCAGCACGCCTGAAATACACACCATGAAAACCAGAGAGGAATTTTAAATCTCCTCGTGATATGTTTGTGAAATGTTCAATTTATCTTCATTGTCTCCAGGTTTGTTGCTATATGGAGAGAGCGTCATCGGCACCCGAGCCATTGGCTTAACTAAATGCAATTGCACGTTACTGATAACACGTTCCCTGAATCCGCCTTCGCAATAACAAAGATAAAATTCCCACATTCTCATAAACGCATCACTAAATCCCTGACTTTTAATTTCCGCACCCTTATCAATAAAGTTTTCACGCCACTTTTTAAGTGTCAAAGCATAGTGAATGCCCAGATCCTCAAGGTTGAGAACACGCATGTCCGTTGATTTGCGCAAGCTATCACTAATTGCATCAACTGACGGAATACAACTCCCTGGAAATATATACCGCTTGATAAAGTCAATTTCTTTTTTTGCCGACGAGAAGCGTTGATCGGAAATCGTTATTGCTTGTAACAACATTTCTCCATTTGGTTTTAAAAGCTCGCTGCACTTTGAGAAAAAAGTATCAAAGTATTGGTGGCCGACGGCCTCAATCATTTCAATAGAAACCAGCTTATCATAAGTTTCTTTTCCTTCCAGCAGTCGATAATCTTCCTTTAGTAAAAATACTTTGTCAGTGAGTCCTAATATTTCAATTCGTTTTTTTGCATAAGCATACTGCTCATCAGAAATTGTTGTAGTTGTCACCTTACAACCAAATTTTTTCGCTGCATAAATAGCAAAACTCCCCCACCCAGTTCCAATTTCAAGTAGGTGATCATTTTCATTTAACCGCAATCGCTGACATATTCTCTCTAGCTTATTGAGAGACGCTTGCTTCATCGACTCTCGTTCATCAAAAAAGATACCTGACGAATACATCATAGTTGAGTCGAGAAACGCTTCAAAAAATTCATTTCCCAAGTCATAATGAGCAACGATATTTTTCCGGCTCCCTTTTCGGGTATTCTTGTTGAGCCAGTGAAACATTTTCTTAATTGGTGAGGTTAACCTGGCAAGCCCACTCTCCATAGAATCCATGACACTTTGATTAACTGCAAATAGCTGGATGACTTTTGTGAGGTCAGTCGACTTCCAGAAACCATTTATAAATGCCTCACCGGCCCCCACGCTGCCACCTAACGCGACAAACCAATAAAACTCATCGTGAACAACTTCAATATCTGCGCTCAACTCACTCACTTCATTTCCATGAAACTGGTAATTTTCGTCGCCATCAATTAATGTCAAGTTGCCATAACGAAGCTCAGCAAGCTGTTTAAGCATTGCACGCTTTAACAGTGACGTGGCTTTGCTTCGTTGCAAATTTTCTTGTCTAAAAATACGCTCCATAGTACCTTTAGCACTCAACGCCTGCGCAGCAACGACTTTTTGCGCCATAGTCTTAACCGATAACTCATTATTCATAATCTTTGTTCCAGTTTAGAGATTGTTGTAGTTTGGGGTGGGAGTAAAATGGCACACGTTTCAACCAGAGCTTGAGTGCTTGCCAATAAATTCCAAACGTCACTTTCAACGTCATAAAGGGATATTGAGTGAGCGCCCTGGCCAGCGAACGAGAGCTGATCTCGCTCGCTTCAAGAGCCAGTGTGGCGTCAAAAACTTTATTACTTTTGCTACCCGACTTGTCAAAGTCGTTCGAAGATTCACCAACGTCTGTTGAGGTTGACGACATGAAAACTGTCAGTTTTTCTCCCGGTATTAAGAAACGCCAATCACATCTCATTTGCATCGGCAAAAATGGGGAAACGTGAAAAGCTTTGCTAAAGTTCATTCGAATTGAATCAGTCGAGCCATGTTGCAATTGCTGTTGCCGATTATCAAATGTGTAGCAATATCTTTCATCCCAGGGCGTATTATTAATTTGTGCTAATAAAAAATCTAAGTTGCCGTTATCTTCGTTAAAACAATAGTAAAAGGTCACCGGGTTAAAACAATATCCAAAGTAGCGCAAATGCGTCAGCATTCGAACAGGGCCTTTATGGCTGACGCCATACCGCTTTTGAATCTCGTCAATCACAGCTTTTTTAACATTGCCACTATCATCACATAAGTAGTCCTGGCTGCGAAAACAAGCGATGTTTCGTTTATCCTTTGACCACAACCAAAAGGGTTCAAACAACCTGGGTAACTCATCCAGGTCAACATACAGCATACAAATGCCATAGTTAAACTGATGAGACTTCGGCTTGTGACGCCTATGCTGAACGCGGCCAAAGTATATTTTGCTTTTCATCACTCACCACTTTTTCAAAATCATTAAGCGCTCGCAAACTACTAACAACGCCATCTTCGTGAAATCCAAACCGCCAGTAAGCGCCACAATAAAAAGTTCTTTGGGTGCCGTTAATCTCTGAATGTTTTGCCTGCGCGGCCACGCCTTCTCGAGTAAATAAAGGATGTGTATACTGCATTCTCTTTATTATTTTTGACTCTTTAATATGGTCACTGTAGTTTAACGACACACAAAAGGTATGTTCGCTCTTCAATGACTGAAGTATGTTCATGTTATAGGTTAATGCCACCTGGTTTGACTGTTCTTTCTGCAAGTGATAGTTCCAGGCGGCCCATGCAAGCTTTCGTTTAGGCAATACACTAGAGTCGGTGTGTAAAATAGCCTCATTTTTGGTAAAAGGAATCGCCGATAAAACTTCTTTTTCTTGGCGAGTCGGTTGCTCTAACATCGTTAATGCTTGATTGCTATGGCTAGCAATAAAAACATAATCAAAATGGTCAACTTCTCCGTTAGAGTAAATGTAAACTTTATTGTCTTCCCTTCGAATGAGATCCACCGGCGACGATAATCTTATCTTGTCTTTATGATCTTCAATCAGGCGGTCAACGTACATCGATGAACCATTCTTAATCACATACCATTGTGGTCGATCATTAACGCTCAACATACCGTGGTTATTAAAAAACTGTACAAAAAACCTGGCAGGAAAGTCGAACATCTTCTCATGACTAGTGGACCAAATAGCAGCCCCCATTGGAAAAATATAATGGTCACAAAATTGTGACGAATAGTTATTCGCTTCCAGGTAACGGCCAAGTGAAATATTATTCTCTGGCTCTGACAGTAGCTCTAAACTGTTTTCATTGAATCGAATGATATCGCGAATCATTCGATAAAAACTTGGTCTAAATAAGTTGCGTCGTTGAGCAAATAAACTATTCAAAGTCGTACCATTATATTCCAGACCAGTTTGATGACACTGAACACTAAAGCTCATATCACTTTTCTGATATTCAACATTGAGGTCCGACAAAAGCTTAATAAAGTTAGGGTATGTTTTTTCGTTAAATACGATAAAACCTGTATCAACATTATGCGTCTTCGACCCAATTTTGATCCCGTGGGTGTGCGTATGGCCACCTATATAATCATTGGCTTCGTACACAGTAATATCGTGAGATTTGTTAAGGTAATGTGCGGCGACATTACCGGCAATCCCAGTTCCAACAATTGCGATTTTCATTTAGCAGGCACCGTCCCCTTAAGTAGTTTTGCGCTCCAACCGGCAGGTAACATCGAAATAAATTTCAATAAACAAGTAAAGCGTTTTGGTAAGTGAATTTCAGTTTTCTGCTGACACAGTTTACGATAGATAATATCAGCAGCTTCCTCTGCGGTAATACGCGCAGGCATCGGAAAAGTATTTTTATCGGTAAGTGGTGTTTTAATAAAACCAGGACAAATCCAGCTCACCGCAATATTTTCCGGCGCAAGCTCAATCTTTAATCCTTGAAACAAATTTCTGATCGCGGCTTTACTTGCTGAGTAAGCTTGTCCCTGCGGTAGTCCCATCCAGGCAACACTGCTACTCATACCAACCAGATAGGGCGCTTTTGAAACTCGTAAATAAGGAAGCGCGATCTCGATCCCTTTAACGATTGACAGAAAGTTGGTTTCCATCATGCGTTGAAACGGCTGTGATGAAAAGTGATCAATATCAATATATTCAGCACTACCGGCATTGAGAATGACACAGTCTATCCCACCGAATATTTCATACGCCTGAGCGACAATATTTTGATTAACCTCAAAGGAAGTAATATCACCAGCCGAAACTAGCACGTTATCGAATTTGGAGTATAAGCTTTGCAACTGGTTAGCATTTCGAGCAGTCACAACAACTTTTGCTTTTTCCTCGATTAACTTAAGCGCCAGTGATTTCCCAATGCCGCTTGAAGCACCGGTTATCCAGACAACTTTATCTTTAAAATGATAAGTCATATCAGAACTTTCGCTTTACCCAGTTAACCAACCCACCAATGATCGGAAGCCTTTCGTACAATAAGGTTCCGGCGTCAAAATAGTCACGATGGAAAATAATTTGATTGTCTTGATTTACTCTAAATAAAGTACACCCAGGTACGCAAAACGGTTGATTGCCGTTGAGCCGCGGATGCTTTAGATTCATCTCCCATTCAACAAAAAAACGAGCTCCCTGGTAGATCGCTTCGCCAAAACTAAATTCCACCGTATCAATATTTTGGTACTGATTAGCAAAGTATTGTTTCAACTCTGGGAGTCCCTCAACTCGATGAAAAGGATCGGTAAAAATGATTTCGTTGGCGTAAAGTTCACCAATCGAATCAATATTAGTTGAGTTCAATTGTTGATAGGTTGATTTAAATTTCTCAAGGATCACTATTTACTCCCAACCATTTGTTGTTTAACTCGAGCAGGAATCGGTTTGAGATCCCACACTAAACCAAAGAAACTCATCAACTTTAACAGGTAATAAGTAATATCAATTTCCCACCAGCGAAATCCCTGTTTAACGGTTCCCGAAAAATAGTGATGATTGTTGTGCCACCCTTCGCCAAGGGTAATAAGGGCCAACAGCGCGTTATTACGACTATCATCCGGCGTATTAAAACGCCTCGTTCCAAAGCGGTGAGCTAACGAGTTAATCGTGTAGGTAGCGTGGTATAGGCCAACCGTTGAAATAAAGAATCCCCAGATCACTAGCTGACCACCGCTAGTATTTAAAGCTGGCGCATAACTCTCCAGTAAACTACCCACGACATAAAGAAGAAGCGCGAGGGCTGCTGGTGCTGCAATATCAAAGCGATCTAACCACTCAAGTTCTTTGAAACGAGAAAAGTCCTTTATACGTCGCTTGCGAGTTGTAAAGTTTTTTTCTGCAAGAAACCATAAAGTGTGGCTCCACAAAAATCCATGCTGCCTGGGAGAATGAGGATCGGATTCCTTATCAGAGTGGGCATGATGTTCTCGGTGATGTGACGCCCACCAAAGCGGTCCCCGCTGTGCAGAGCTGGCGGCAATAAACGCGAAAATGAATTGTAACCAACGAGAAGTTTTAAAATTTTTATGGGAAAAATAGCGATGATAAAAACCGGTAATCGCAAACATTCGAACAAAGTACAAAGCCACCGCCACCCAAAATGCGAACCAACTAAAGCCAACCCATATCACACCTAGAACGGCCAAGTGCATGGCAATAAAAGGTAAGACTCTCACCCAGTTTATTCGATTGTCTGATTCATCTGCTTCTAGTCCTTCTGAGTTGTCAACTTGGGTGTTATAACCTGCGTTATCAGCTTTTGTATCAAACCATGCGGAGAGAGTCGATTTAATATTAACTTTCGACTTGAAACCAAGCTTTGATTTAGAAGAGCTATCCGGCTTGGTCCCGGCCAAATTAGAACTTTTTCGATTTGAATTTTCCTGGTCCAATTTTGCTTGCTCAGGTGTTGCCATAAAGTTCATCTCCATTGACCCGCTCTATTATTAGAAATATCTCGATACTCAATTTTCGCAGCCCCTTTTTCTTTTTTTGTTTCTGTTTTTGAGTATACGTTACTACCAGGATATTGGATCAGGTTTGCCAGGATGAGCTCCCAATAATTAATGCGGTTCATTGATACACCTTGCAGATCCACCAGGTTGTTTACGCATTAAAATATCAATTCTTCCGACATTAAATCCCCACTTACTCATGTTTGTGGTTCCCATCAATGTTCTTCTGTCGATCAAGTGAAGCCAGTCATCCATATTAATAACCCAGCTGTCTCCATCGACCTTTACCTCAAGCTGATAATTTAAGTGGAGGCTATCACCGACGACTTCTCCAATTGCAGTATCGACAACATCGCCCGCGGTGCCAATCCACTGACCACCAGACAATTTAAACTTCCATTGACGGGTTTGCCGTTCACCGTCGTCGAAGAGAAACACTTCATCTAACACTATCGACTCTGCCAGTGAGTACGCGTTAATATCCGCGACAAACTTTCTACTCAACTCTCCCGATCTTTCTCTAACAACTCCCCAAGCGCACAATTTCCCATTGAAATAATCGGCAAAATCGAGTTTTGGTGTATTGTCCAGGTAAGATTCTTGTTTCACGGAACACGAGAGCAATCCTAGAGATGTTAGTAACAATATCAGTCTCAAAAGCATCATAAAGTCCAGATAATCTCTCAGTTAACAAAATAAACACTTAATCGCAATCACGATGGCGATACTCAAGTTAGTTACGATGAGACTGACCGGTTGGATCAGTTAAAGACAAATTATCGGAAAATAAAGTGATCCATTTTTGTTCTTCTACGTATTTATTGTTAACACACTAGGTTACAGAGTCGATTCGACAACATAAGCGAGTAAAAAAGAATCTTGACCAGAACAATAATTCCGGCAACTTGAGCATGCTTCAACAGAGACAAACAACCGATAATTTAGTATATTGGCCAATAACCAGCCTAAAGAAAAAATCGACTTCAATGACTCAAAAGGTCAATGTTACAGATAGTGAACGCTGGCGAGAACACCTCAATGCTATCGCCAAACAGCATGATCGTCATGCTTTCAAGGCGTTATATTTATATTTCGCTCCAAAAATTAAATCATTTTACTTACAACATGGAATGGGAGAGAAGTCTGAAGAACTCACTCACGAAGTATTCTTGAAAATTTGGCAAAAAGCAGCCAGTTACGATCCACAAAAAGCTAGTGTATCAACCTGGATTTTCACTATTGTCAGAAATTTGAAAATTGATTTTCTGCGAAAAAAGCGAATTGACGAAGTTAACGATGAGAATTTGCCAGATCCTGCTGAAGAAGCCAACTTCAGTGAAAAAATTAGCATCGACAGGGATAAATCAAGACTTCTTTCGGTTTTTAATCAGCTCAACGAAGAGCAACGAAACGTTTTGCAAAAAGTCTACTTCGAAGATAAAAGCCATCAAATAGCGGCCAAGGAACTAGAGATGTCACCTGGCGTGGTTAAATCTCGAATTAGAAGTGCACTGAAAATACTGCGCGCTCATATAGGAGGTGATCGAATATGAGTTGGGAAAGCACCAATGAAACAGGTACAAAGCAAAACGATTTGCAATACCATCCTGATATCGATTTATTGTTAAAATATTCAAACGGCAAACTGGCACCGGCGCTCGCGATTACAATTGGTGTGCATCATCATGAGTGCGAGACTTGCCGCCGTCAGGTTCAAGATATTGAACTGCTTGCAGGAAATTCGCTGGAGTCATTAGCCGATGAGGAAATATCTAATACTGGATTCGACAGCCTCTTAGAAGATATTCAGGCAATTCCTCAAACTTCTGAGACGGAAGTTCCAATGCAACAGACTCTATCTTCAAATGAATATGATATTTGCGCTGTTGCCGAATCAGATTTACCTATTGTTGTTCAACTCGCTAAACGCGAATTCGATGAGATAAAATGGGAAAAAGTCAGCAGAAATATCTCTCGCGCAAATATTGAGATTAATGACACGCAATTTGAAATGGAGTTACTAAAATTTAAACCCAAGGCGAAAATACCACGCCACACGCACAGAGGTAATGAGTATACCTTGGTTTTACAAGGCGACTTTAGCGACAAACAAGGCCAATACACTCAAGGCGCATTTATCGCACAAAATGAGCATCATGAACACCAACCGATCGCAGGAGAGAACGGTTGTATTTGCCTGGCGGTCACCGATGCACCACTTAAGTTCACCGGTACATTTGGACCTATTTTGAATTGGCTGACTAAAGCAAGGGATTAGGGGGATAGGAGCCAGGAATTAGGAATTAGGAATTAGGAATTAGGAATTATTAAATGATAATTCTTGGCTGAATTTATGTTGCTGTTTTTGCTTTCTTGAAATTTTCAATAGCAAGCTTTCTTGAAAGTTTCAGGTCTACCTGAGGTTTAAAATAGCCTGAAATCTCTTGCGACTCAAAACGGTGAATTGTTTTAGCGTCGATACTTTTTAATGCCGGCACCCACTGCTTAATGAAAAAAGCGTCTACATCAAATTTCTTTTGCTGTGCCTGTGGATTAAATATTCGAAAGTAAGGCGCTGCGTCAGTGCCCACGGAAGCACACCATTGCCATCCTCCATTATTGCTGGCGAAATCATAGTCAAAAAGATGTTGGGCAAAAAAAGCTTCTCCTTTTCGCCAGTCTAACCACAAATTCTTGGTGAAATAACTGGCGACAATCATGCGTAAGCGATTGTGCATCCAGCCGGTTTGAATCAGTTGCTGCATTGCTGCATCGATAATCGGTATGCCCGTTTCACCTTTTTGCCAGGCTAACTCATTCTGAATTGAGCGAGACCATGTTAGTTGAGAGTCAACCGGATTAAAAGCTCGTCCCTTACAAATATCCGGAAAGTGCCAAATAACAGAACGATAAAAGTCTCGCCATATCAATTCCCCTATCCACTTATGTGCCTTTTCACCTGCAACATCTTTCGCCACCTGATAACAACGGCGAACCGAAATCGTTCCTACGGCTAATGCTGCAGATAAATCAGAAGTGCCTTCAATTGCAGGAAAGTCTCTATCGGATTCGTATTGGTCAATCGTATTTTTACAGAAAACTCTCAGCTTTTTGTGCATTTTCTGCTCTGCCACATCAGGCACTCGCTTTGCCGTCGGCGTGACCTTTATTGGCTCGCCTGAGGTCGCTGAGCTGACTTTGGAAAAATCAACTAGCGATAAGTTTTCCTTCGGCAATTTATCGGGTGGAGAGTATGTCACAACGGGTTGTTGATCGATATTTCTATAAACCGCTCGCGCAAAAGCACTATAAACCTTGTAGCCTTGCCTTTCTCCGGTAACAATTTCCCAGGGGGCCACAAGTGAGTCAGCAACAAAACGATGGCACTTAACTTTACCCGCTAAAACATCAACAACTCGGCGATCACGCAAACGCTCATTAAGTGGATATTCGACATTAAAGTATAAATTCTGGATATTGAATTGATGGCAAATAGCACTCAAGATATCGGGCACTTGTGAAAAAGTATCGGCATCGACGACCAACAAGGGAATATTAAGCCCATTTAGTTTTTCTTTCAGATTTTCCAGCGCGCAAGCAATTAGCGCCCGCTGATTATTTCCAACATTGTGCAGTTCCCACTGTGTCTGGCATAGCAGGTAAACTGCCACTGTTTGCTGGGCTTTGTCATTGACCGCATGGTGCAGCGCAGGATTGTCATCTACTCGTAAATCGTTTCTAAACCAGATTAAATTCATTAACAGCTACCACATTTTCGTTATTATTTTATTTTCAGCGCAGGTCAAGTCTGCGCTGTTTAACTTCGCACGATAAACTTAGCCACTTGCCCAGAATTATCCAGAGACGCATTTGAGGCTCATTGCATTTTCACCCGAATTGCTAATTGTTTTGGATATGGTTCTAAAAACGACTGCTCTTCAACATACAAGTTAGGAAAATTCCTGAAATGATGTTT
The DNA here is from genome assembly GCF_007004725.1 of Aliikangiella coralliicola. Classification (GTDB taxonomy): domain Bacteria; phylum Pseudomonadota; class Gammaproteobacteria; order Enterobacterales; family Kangiellaceae; genus Aliikangiella; species Aliikangiella coralliicola. The sequence continues at coordinate 128,076 of NZ_ML660169.1, forward strand.
GAGTAAGGCTAACGGTGCCAAAATAGGTTCTGTTCCGTTTCGATAGCCAAGAATGCTTTGAGTTAATTCCGCTTTATCATCTGCAGATAATTCATTTTTCAGATAGCCCTGCAAGTGCATTAGCACATTGGTATTATTGCTGCGAGTGGCCACTTTCGCCAACGCTTGCATTAACAAGCCGAAATACTGATTAGCAATAATTTTCAAGTTTCCAGGATTGGCTGAAGCAACTAACGGCCCAAGCATTCGATATGTTTTTTGGCAATGAGCTAGTAAAGTCATTTTATGCCTGGCGTGAAACCGAAAAAGATTGTTCGTGGACAAACCAGACTTATTTATTTTCTGCCACTCGCTGTAAACATAGACCCGCTTGATGAAGCTATCTCGCAACAGCGGATCGTTAAGGCGACCATCTTCTTCAAGTGGCAAATGAGGAAACAATTTTCTAACCCTGGCGGCAAATATTCCAATGCCCGTTTTTTCAGCATAACCATTTTCACGGTAAACTTTAACCCGTTCAACCCCACAACTTGGCGATGCTTTACAAAAAATGTAGCCGCTTAGCTCGGCTAACAAGCCTTCTCGCTCTTCAGCAAAAATCTCTAAAGCATCGGTAAAATCTTGTTCGATATCGTCACTTAATACCGCTCGTGGCGTTTTGGGATCACCAACCAGCCGAATAGTCTTTCTGGGGGTCGTTAGTCCAATGCCGACTTCGGGACAGAGTGAAACAAAATCGAAAACTTCTGACAAGACATCTTTACAAAACCGGTTTTGTTTATGTCCCCCGTCATACCTGACCTTCGCTCCCATCAAACACTGGCTAATCCCAACTTTTATCATCAGCTCCCCAACATCACTTTGATAACATTCTAATAAAATATATACGAGAGGATGGAAATAGCAGATCGTTTTTTATAGAAATTTTGACTAATTTTTTTAAAAATAAACCAATTTGGCTTTATTTAATCGAAAATTCGTACCAATGGTAGATAGCTACCTGCTGAGTCTGGAAAATTTCAAGAAAGCCTAACCAGATCATATAAAAGTATATTGCGATAAAAACGGCATGGTTATAATTTGAACAGGGACAATAGCTTCACAGTAATTGGTGAAAATTGGCTATTTAGGTATGAATGTCAGAGAGCATTAGCGCTAGAGGTTTTAGTGTTAGACAGTCGGTATTAATGTTAGACAGCCTGAAATCAGCGTCTCGGGTATTTATACCTGAACAAGGATAATGGTCACGGCTCGAATGTTCTCAAGCCGTAACACAGAAGGTTATCCATCAAAAAATATGACAAACTTATCGCTGAATTGGATCAACTCCCCAACAATTGACGCGACGTTTACCTGCGGCACATCCGGTAAAATATTGACCTCCGATGGCTGTTGGCCGGCCCATACCTTCTGGAAATTTAACGACTTGATCTAATCCTTCATCAAGGCCTTCCGCCCCCCAACAAACCAAACCTGTGTCATCAATTGCACAGGTGTGAGCTTCGCCGGCAGAAATCGCGGTCGGATTAGACAATGTGTCAGGAACGATAGCCTGTCCGTAGTCGTAGCCCCATGCTTCTTCTGCACCCCAGCAAACCACACCAGAATCGTCGAGCGCGCAGCTATGATAAGACCCCAATGACAATGCAGAAGGGTTAGAAAGCGTTGCCGGTGGCTTTGTCGCATAAAACTCATCGATTCCCCAACAACTAACTTCGTTATTTTTTATCACACAAGCATGTTCGCCACCCACATCAATCTGATCAGGAAAGCTAACACTCTCAGGCACATTGTTGACTGAGGGTTCACGTCCCCAACAAGTCACTTTGCCATTTTGTACAGCGCAGGTGTTTGACCCACCGGCATTAAAATCGGAAGGCTTCGTAATACTTTCTGGTATATCTATTTGCCCAAATCGATTGTCACCCCAGCACTCTAATTTTTTATTTTGCAACACACAAACATGGCTTCTTCCACCTTCAACTTTTGCGTCACTTTTTAGTGGTGTGTAGTAGCGCGTTGGTGGGATAATATTCGCATTTCCTGTACAGGTGAGTGAACGTACATTTTGGAAGCATAAATAGTTTTGACCACTGACTATTTTCTTAATTGGAAGAGAAAATTCAGGAACCACTGTTTCACCATTTTGCCCCTGTCCCCAGCAAGCGAGCTTACGAGTATCATGCACAGCACAGGCGTGATCGCTTCCAACAGAAATTTGAGTTGGGTTAATCAGGCCGCTCGGTACATTCACGATCTGATGCTCACTGTCACCTTGCTCATTGCCCCAGCAGACAACGCCTGCCGTGGTGATGGCACAGGTGTTTTTATCACCGGCAGAGACCGCTGATACGTCAGCCAGAGAATAAGGAACATCAGTCTGTCCATTATCATTTCTTCCCCAACAGTGCACTTCACCAGAATCAACGGCACAAGTATGATGCTGACCAGCAGATAGGCTGCTTACGCTAGTCAAACCTTCAGGAACCGTAGACTGACCATAAGTATTATCTCCCCAACATTTCAGCTCATTGTCACCAATCGCACAGGTGTGTGCGCCGCCGGCACTTAGCGCGGTTGGATTGGAAAAGTTTTCTGGCAGTATGTTTTGACCGTAATAATTACTTCCCCAACATTTGATATCGTCTTGTGTCATTACGCAGGTATGGTTGCCTCCCGCATCTATAGCAACAATGGGATCAGATAATTTCGGCGCATTTAACTTATCATCCCACTTCTCACCAAGACACTGAATTTCATTTTTGTAAACCCAACAAGTATGAGCGTCACCCGTTGCAACCAGATTAGCTCTGGTCAGGTTTTCACTAATAGGAAGTTGATAGATATTTTCTCCATCCCACTCCTGAAAACCATTTCGTCCCCAACACAATAGATACTTGCTGTTTTTTATTACACAATTATTTTTTCGACTCGCTGAAAGGCTCGACAAGCGAGACTGGATACCTGCCACCGCAGGCTGTTCGATTACATTGATGTTATTTAGTCCGCTGTCGCTCAACACCTCAACATGGCCATCAGTAGATAGTGTGAGTGAAACACCCAATATCATCGACATTAAAAATGATTTCATAATTTATTCCTTAAAAAATGATTTAAAGTTTACAACCCCTAATTTCGTTACCTTATTTTCAACACGCGTAACGAATTTGACAGACTATATAAAACGATATTTTTTTCAATGAATAAAAAGTGACAAATAAAATAAATTTGTTTTTTATCTTACTATGAGATGAATAAAATTTAGTCGATGTTTATAGCTATATTGAAATAGGAAAACTTTCTAATTTAATACCTTTATTATTAAGAAGAAAACGATACTAATAAGAGCAAAAACAATACAAAAAACTATCCAGCAACTATCGAACACCTTTCCGAGTAACTTGCCTAAAAATCAACCATGCTATTCAACAATTCCAATCTTCAGATTTTCAACATCAGTATTAGTTCTGAAGCGTTTGTACGTTAGCACGAGATGAATCGTTTCTGACGTTAACTATAATCAACCATCCTGAAATTTTCAGGATGGTTGATTAAACGTCAATTGGTTATCCAATAATGATTGAACAACTCAGTCTATTTCTGATTCGATGAGTTCAATTCTTAAACCAGATACATCAGTGTTAGTTCTCAATAAAATTTCATGATTACCACCAACCATTGGGCAGGTATTACCATCATTTGTTGAAACCACACAATCATATTCTTCACCGACTACTGGAAGAGATTTTCTCACGAACAACTGGGCGTCACCGCTTGCAGCTGATAAGTCAATTGTTGCTTCATAACCTTTCGCTACCCAGTAATTATAAAGGTGTTCTTCATTGGCACTCACGTCTGCGTCGTAATCAAAACTACCAAATAATCGAAGCGTAGAAATTTGTCTGGCAGAAAGTGTACCGCCGGTGTAATCACTCACACCAACTAAACGAAGATAATCATTTGAAGAACTAGTAATACATGGCTCAGTTGATAGCGACGTGTACTCACAATCAAAATTGTCATCAGACGGTATGTCGTTGTTCTTTATCTGAGTCTTGATCTCGCCAGTTTCTGTGGTGGTTTCCATGAAGGTGTACCAATTATAAAAAGGTAATCCAAACGGACGTGTTAGCTTGAAATATTTCTCAGAGCCTGCTTCCCCGTTCAAGTTCTCGACTGGAACACCGCTGTATATTTCAACAATTTCGCCAGTCTTAGAAGTAACTTTCAGATTAAAATTAGCAGCAACAGGTGAACCCACGGCCATAATATAATAGGTTTTAACATAATCAAAAATAGACGTTCTCAGTTCGCACGATTCCTCGTTGGTTTCACCTTTAGAAATACAATCACTTTCAGTCGCAGTAGGTAACTCACCTTTACGCACGTAAAGATCCACATTACCAGCACCACCAAAAGTTTCAACGGTAAAACTGAAAGTATCATCGGGTAATTCGAGACGATAATATTTTGGTGTACTAGTAATTGCATTAACAGGATAAAGCGTTTCACCCATGTTGATATTGTTCATATCGACAACGCCGACGCCTTCGGATCGAAAAGTAATCGTTTCTCCGGGCTTACTCACAGTGTTGATATTAATATTAGAAACTGAACGATCCCACCACACGCCTGCAGCGCGACTGATATCATTAAATTGATATTCAACTCCTTCATCGAAGAGATCATTTTGATCGCCATAATTACGGTGATTTTCAAGATCTTTACGGCCATCAGCCTGCTCAACACTAACCATATAATGGTTATATGGTGTTCCATCTTGCGAGCTATTGTTACCAAATTTATCGACGTGCCATATCATCAAACCCTCATCCGGTGTGCGCATATAACGGCCACTTCGATGTATGTTTTCCAAAAAGAAAAATTCATTCGTGTTATCAGGGTTTGAGTACACATAACTGGTATTACTGTGTGCAGTCGCACTAAGTAAACCTACAGGAGCTCCCGCATCAACCGCCGGGTTAAGTTCAATTAAAGTTTCCCAACCTGCTAACCAACGAAAATAAGGATTCGGCGGCATTGGCGATGTACCACCGCTGTCAGACATAAGGTCGTAGCTACCTGTTCCAGATGAATCATGACCATAATCATAAAGATCAGGCCAATCGGCCAGCATATGCCCATTTTCGTGAGCAAAAACACCAATACTGAGAGAGCGGTTCATTGAAGTCATTTGATAGTTGCTAAATTTGACCCCGTCTTTCTCATAATTGTACCATCCGCGATGAGGCCACAAACCTTTTGACCAAGGCGTATTCGGGTAGCCCGCGTAAAAGATATTTAAAGAATGCACTCGGCCATCTTTGTCGACACTCAGGCGACTAGTATCAACACCACTACTCATTAAGAAATCGATCACTTCCTTAACCAGATCTCTTCTGCCGACTCCACTTCTGGGATCGTTATAAACTGATTTAGGATGAGCTGCGCGATAATAATGAGTTACAAGATTCGTATAGTTAAGTTTGTTACCAGAAATATCTTTGAAATACTCGTTAACGGATCCCTGATTTCCGAATTCAGAATAATTTTGCCCATTTAACAGATCTTCGACCTGATCCTTACTAAAAGCAGCAGGATCGTCTGAAAAGTCAACGATAACAGTCGCACCGACAACGTCACCCAAAAGGTGGTCATCAGCAGTAACGGATGCCGCGCGATTAGCAACCGGCTTGTCCATTTGATTTTCGGCGATAGCAGCCGCTCGCTTTGCTTTAATAACTGATTCAGGTAAGTTGACAATCGGCATTCGATTTACGCTGGCCGACTGTACTTTTTGAAATTTTAATGTGCTCGGCTCGAGATCAGTGCCATCTGCATTGAGCTGAGCGTAATAAACATATCCATCATCACCCAACGTTAAAAGACGTCCATCACCTGAGCGAACTTCTTTGTAATACTCATCACCGGTAATATAAACAGTGATTGAAGAACCATCAGGTAAATTTACTTCAGTGGCTTGATTTTTCACATAATCAGCGAACACCGAAGTCGACAACATCGAAAGTGCCACCCCGGTTAATAGTGGCTTAAATATTTTTTTCATCACTAATCCAACTCTCATTTTAAAAACAGGATGTAATGCAGTGCGCATTTCAGAATCAAATAAATTCTGGATTAACGACTGCGCTGATAACTGTCTATTCAGAGAAGCGGTTAACATGCCTTCGCTAAATGACAGCGTTATCCTAACCAGAGATTGTTAATGAAAAATGAACGCGTTTAGTTTTTAAATTTGATTTTATATGCGATATTTTTTTTACAAAAAAACTAAAACAGAAAGGCTGACCATCATGATAAAAAAACAAGAAGTAAATTTTTTATGAGCAGAACGATTAAAAGAAATTCAAGATCTTTTGCTTTTATATGTACAGTTTTTTTTAAAACGGGAATAATCTTTATGGCTGCGGAATGATAAGCTTCACTTTTGTTACAGAACTTCGACCAAAACAATTATTCGAAAATATATATTAAAAAGTTCTTACGTTTTTTTAATTATTGAGTTTTTCAGATTAAAAGCTGCGTGTATTGTTTGCAAAACAATCAGAAAACAACCACCAGCCTCAATGAATTTATATTGATTCAGCGCTAGCTACCGTTTTGATTCTTCCTTAATCGTTAAGGTGAGCTCAGGATTTTTGGCATTAATGTAATTACTTTCTACTCGGAAGCGACGATAGTCATCAGACGAAGCTTTTTCGTTGTTCAGGAAAACTTCATATTCCGTATCATAACCATCAACCTCTAACAAAATTCTGAGTACTTGCCCTTTTTCAAAAGAACGATTTAAATTAGCCTTAAATCCTGTATTCTTATCATATCCTTTCAACAGGATCTCCCTCGCTTTTAGTAACCCTGCTAACTCGTCTTGCGTATCAAAGTATAACCTTTGCCATTCTTGCCAGGTGGGATGAAGCGCTCTCGCTTTAATGTCTGCCAGGTAATATTTATACCAGGCTGCGTGTTCTGCATTTTTTAAAATGCTCTTGGCCCAATCTTTCGCGAAATCCTTTGCATAGTTACCAGCAATCTCTTTAACATCAAAACTAAAAGGTTTCTGAAGGTTTTCAAGCTGGGTTTGCGCAAGATCGAGCGCTTTTTGTTTCGCACGCATTGTTTTAAGATGTTTACTCAGGTCTGGCGTATTTTTGTAAAACTGTTGCAACGAATAGGCTCTATTATCTCTTACCATAGTTTGCGCCCATCCAGCTAACTTAGTTTTAAGGGCAACCGACTTCCCATAATTTCCTATAGTTTCCTCAAATGTCCGTGTTTTAATGTAACCCGGTATGTCTTTCGTTTTTGCCCGAATAGAAGCACTCACCTGCCTCGCAAGATCAAGACGCACTTCAGTTTCAATGTCTTTTACTGCTTGATCACTCAGCGTTTCGATTGGTTGGTTCCCAGTAACCTTCTGCTCAGCCAATTTGTACAAAGCTTCAACCAATGCTGCAGGCGGCCCGCCATTTTTATTGGCTTTTAATACATCATAAGCAAAATCTGCAATTTCAATAACGGCCTGGCTATAGGCAGCTCCTAAAATAACTCGCGTCAACTGAGACAACTCTGCCTGTGCATACTCTAATGCATTAGTAAATTGTGCACTGGCCCTGGTTAATCCTTGTTTTGCGTCAGCCAACCGACGACGCGCCTGTCTAATTTCGGCCTCCAACTCTGGCAATACGTCACCGGGCGCCCAACGATGAGTACTTAGCTTCATTTTATTATCAGCATAAACAGTAATATGATTGACCAATGTTCCCTTAGACTCAATATCTTTACCTATTTTTTCAAATTTCTTTTTTGCTTTTTCCAGTGGCGCTAAAATCTGCTGAAGTTGCTCCACCTCCTGATTACTGCTTTCCAGTCTCGCATTAGCGTAACTTAGATCACGTTTAGCGATTCGAACCTGATGTTGATAGGCAATTAGCTGGCTGTTTTTTTCACCTAATAGCTTACTGGCCTCAAACATTTGTTTTTGGATTTTTTGATTACTATCGCGGTATTTTTTAAGAATATCATCACTCACCTTTTTCTGTTGTAAAAGGGCTTCCTCTTCTTTTGCTAGCGCTAAAAGCTCAGCCGAGTTTTTCTCACCATCAAGCTGTTTCATTAATTGATTAATCGAGTCAATATGTTGTTGAAGATATTCACTACTGTTCAAATGTAATTCGAGCTCTTTGGGATAGTTACTTTTTTGCCTTTCAATAAACGCCTTGGCTTGTTTTAGTCTGGCAGTAAAGCGTTCCTGTTGTTGTTTCGACGCGACTAGTTTTTCTTTCAATTTCTTAACGACCAGCGCATTCTGTTCAACTCGTTGTTTGGTGTCTTTGAGTTCAATTTTAGTGTTAGTGATATCTTGCTTAAGTTGAGCGAAACTAGTAAACCACGGGATATCATCAAGCTCGATTTTTGCAATACGATAAGTGACGGGTTTATCATCTAAAGCAATGGCTTTAACAGAATCAACTCGCTCGTTGAAAAAATCATCCTGCATACTAAAAAAATATTGAGTCTCCTTGGGTAGTGCGTAGATGTTTAGTCGCAGCCTGTCTTGAGGTTGTGTTTTTCTATGCCACACATCTAAGGTGGAATCCCAGGTAAAAAAATCTATCCCCAATTCTTTATGAACCGGTTTATGACGATAACGCAGGTCGACCGCCAGCTCAGTGTAGAGATTTTTTTTAATCGCAAGTGCTGAGTTGGTATCGCCGAGCTTTTTAAATAAAGCAACCCACGCCCAGCTTGCAGCGACCAGTTCTCGGCGTCGCTCAAGCATTTCCCCGGTTAAATTTTTGTAATCTTTCAGGGCCTTATTTCTCTTTTTATTTTCAACAACCGCTATTTTGTTTTTAAACGCGGAAACAGCCGCCTGATACTCCTTGCCAACATAACCATAACGCTTACCAATCTTTGCTAGTTCCTTATCGAAAGTCTTGAATTCCGGCGTATCGAAAAACTCAAATTCAATCGTTTTAATTCGGTACCAGGCTTCATCTTGTTGCATGCGCCAGGTTTGATTGACCGAGTTATTAATTAATGCAGCGATATTACGTCTGAAATAGTCTCGTGCCGATGTATCCTGGTACGCTTGCCAATTGCGGTATTTTTCTAACACGGAATCGTATCGCTGAAAGTCCGTTGTTCGACCTGTCGCTTTATTGATGAGATCCTCGCGTGTGGTTGCGACTCCGAGGTAAAACACTCTGTCTTCAAACAGTCTGGTCCAGCGATTTTCAAGCTTGTCAAAACGGCGTGATAATTTTTCGACAAAAGTTTTTGCTTTGTTGTAAACAGTCTTGTCGTAATCAGATTCAATAGCATTCGAACTTTCACCATCAGCCAATGGCGAAGTGCTAATACACACTAGCAATAGAAAAATAATGAAGGGAATTGCCCGAATGAAAAGGAAGGAAAGTGAGTTCATTAATGCTCCATGTAGCCTTTATATATTTGAATTATGTTATAGCTAACACTTAGTATTGTTCACAATATCAATAAATTAAGTAATCACTACTTATAATACTACCTTACAATGAACTGACAATGAATAAACACTCACAAGTTTAATTCGGCGACATACTCTATTAACTATCATTTGGAAATGACCTGTATCAACTGGTTACTTTCTTGTTTCGTCATCTCCCAACGTGTTAACTATCGCTTAAACGTTAATTTCTAAAAGCGTACCTTCTTTTTAATTCGAGTATAGTGCTTTTTTGATATTAGTTAAGACCTGATCGCCAGTGAAATAAGTTCGTGTGAGAAACTTTAATTTCTTTTCATCACCCAGCACTTCGCCCAACATTTTAACGATAAACTCATAATCGGTACGCTCAGAGTTAACGGATAAGACTTTATTCATCCACAACCACATGTTTTTCTCGCCAATTTCTTTTTCTATCGCCAGCAAAACAGTAGGACCATAGATATATACATAAGTATTTCTGTTACCATAATCCTTGTGACTAGTGATATTTCCGACTGGCATAAACTGGCTACCAGCTAGTTCATTGATTTTCTTTTCAACCGCGCTGGCATAAGCATTTCCATCGACAAACTTCTGAATCGTTTTTAGCGCCAAATATTCCGAAAAAGACTCGGTAATCATATCACCAAGCTCCGAATTAAACTGCCGAAAGCTGGCAAAGTAATAATGCGCTAACTCATGAGCTATAGTTTGCTTGTTATCATTAATCTTATCTTTCCTAAACAAGTCTTTTAAACCATGTCCTTCATGCCCAATTGAAACCATCGCTGGATATGAAATAAATTTCCATGCTCTCTTTTTGCAAACCGGAGTAGTTTGTATATAGACAATACTATCGCCATAAGGAATAGATAACATTTTTTCATAATGTTGTTGATATGTTTTCACAAAGCCTGCTAACTTTTCTATTTGTTGCTTAGTCAATCCAGAATTTAGAAAGTAACTTCCATCATGCTTCTCGAATTGGTATTTGCCTGCAAACAAAATTACTTCTGTCGGTTTTTCGTTCTTGAATCGACCTTTATTACCGGAGAGAGGGTCACTTCCATTAACATATATTGAATCGCAATCGTCACAAGTAACCTCTATGTTGTACCTCAATTTATAGTAATATTTGTCTTTCTCTATATCATATAAAATCGGATACCATCCTGTTTGCGCCCCATCAGTCCTGATTGTTTTACCATTAAATGCAATATTTCCTTTCCAGTCGGAATAGTCATCTGTTTTGCTCAGATCAACAACAACCGGAAACTTTCCCGTGTATTTGAGTTGTAAAGAATCAGGAATAAATTTTTTCTTTCCTGAACTATCAGGAAGGTAGTAGCTAAAACTATTGGAAAAAGAGTTCTCGCTATAATATTTTTTGAAAGAATAGTTATATTGTTTCGAATGATTTCTAAAGTACTCAATATTGAAACCAGCATTGAGTAATATCACATAATCCTCTATCTTGGGTATGTCTTTCAAGATAAAATCACTGTCTATAGTTCCATTTGCGACTGATATTTTCACTGTTCCAGTTAGTAAAGGTACTTTTTCATTTGCGAAGACCATACTTGAAATAAAAGAGAGTAAACATAGAACAAACTTCATCAATTTTCCTTGATAATTTAACAGCCAGAACAAAATTTAACGTATCGCTAGAATGCCTGCATAAAATATTATTTGTAGGTGTTTAATTTGTATAAATGAACCGCGTTAGTAAGAAGAGGTTAAAAGCGTCGACTTTAGATAAGTCCCTCAAATCGGTATTCTCAAACAACACAAAAACATATTGAGTACAATATCAAAATATGTCAACAAACTTTTCAGAATTATGGATTTTCAGGATGTAAGTTCCAAACCGCATCCAATAAAAAAGGCCACACTAACTGAATGAAATGTGGCCGGATAAAACAACTCCAATGATTATTTTATATCTAGTATCATGAACCGCATTTCGCCGGACCAATATCTTGCCACACCGACGCTTTGCCCGGTTCAGCCTTGGTCCACCACTGTGCTTTCCAACGTCGCCCCTGGTGATCGACTTCATCCCCTGCATTGTAGGCAATGCCCGATTGCCAACCTAGTTCAACATCGCTTAACAACTTCCAGACTTCGTTTGCTGCTGAGGGCTGAGAGTTCTGATTCCACCAATTGGCTTGCCACACAAGTTGGTTGAAACTGACTTTATTGCCTTGCTGATAAGTTTTACTCGCTTCCCAAGCTGGGTGGTTGGCCGCATCCGGATCTGTCGTTTGACACCCGCCGGTTTCAACAATGACCGCTAAAGTGGTTGAAGCAGAAACGTCATTTTCACCATCAGAAACTACTACCGAAATAGAATAGTTTGTAGTTTGTGCCGGAGTATTTGCCTGAATGTTCACCGTGGCCATGTCAGTGTTAGTCGCTCTTAGTTCAGCGGGAACATTCCAACGATAACTCAATGGTGTATTTTCCGGATCTGAAGCGCTCACAGTGATGTTGATTGACTCACCCGCGTTAACTTCAAAACGAGCATCTAGAGAAACCTGTGGTGGCTGATTGGTGGTTGGCTTTTTCACATCGAGTGCAAAAGTATAATTATTATTTTTTACCCAGACTTTATTCGTCAAGGTGTCAGCCGCGCTATATTCAATAATGTCTTCTGAATTTCTTACTCCGATTTGAGTGATTTGTTGATGGGTTTGATTGACCTGTGTCGCTAACTGTTCCGCCCAAATTGCTTGAGACTGATTAGACTCTGAAATTGCGAGTTTTTCGAACACGACTTCATTACCATTAGTATCAAACACTCTAAACCAGATCTCATCACCAGCTTGTGCCTCTGTTCCCTGCTTAACATAGTAGCCTTTATCATGCCATTCAAACGGCGGATTAGTCGAACCACTGATAGTAATATCGCTACAGTTATAGAATCCCTCACCGGCAATATCGTTCCGCTGCCAACGAGTATAAAGAATGGCATCACCGGTTCGGCCTACCGGAATTTTAACCTTGGCTAGATAAACATTACGTCCACCAACCTGGCTAATGGGAATATTCCCTTTACTATCAATTAACTCAATATCATTCCAGGTGAGTGCTTTATTATCGATATCGACACCCGGCTTAGTTAAGTAAAATTCCCAGAAGCTAGGGTTGTGCGGCGTCGCGCCATAAAAAATGAAATCAAACTCTCCATTGCTATCAGGTTCGATCGTGGTTCTTTGCCAATGGGTTGATGGAAGATTCATGCCCCGCTTGGCGTTATCACCCGCCGAGCACAAATTACCATCGGTCACCACGGCTTTAACTGCATCAAGATTGTGATAGTCAGTTACATTGGCAGCAAACTCAATATTTTGCACAAATTGAAATGTTCCTGACTCTAAAAACGCCATTCTACAAGCTTCGTTAGGAATGGCAGAGCCGTCATCCGGCCACCAATATCCCCCATCGTCAACGCAAAATTGTTGTCTTGCTTTTGGATGATCAACATAGCCATGACCATGTAACAGGCTGGAAAAAAGAATGATGGAAAAAAATGAAATTACTTTTGAAATGATCGATATTTTTTTAACTCGCGCACACGCGAGCATTAATGAACGATTCATTATGGCCTCCTCTTTAGGTTTTTAAAAAGGCAATACCGCTCAGATTTACCTAATGATTTTTATTATTTATTTGGAGCTAAAGCCCCGCATACTTCTGTTTCTTTTTTGCGGGTTCGACATTTAATTTTGTAGCCGTCGCTATGCGAGAAAACAGAATTGAAAAGTCGAACCCAAATTTTATTGACACTTTGATTAACCTGAACTCGAAAATAAGAATTCAGGTTGATAACCTCCTCTTATTTATCGCGCAATCTTGCCGCTACTGGTTTTGAAAAATTAAATCCATCATGTTTATCCCAATTGATAGACCAGGTCATTACACCGCCAAAAGTTGGGTGAACACCACCGGCATCAAAAGAGTCACAGCTAGTACCGAGCATGATGCAATCGAGTGACGCGACAATGTTAGCGATACTCGCTTGCCCGGAATTAGCAGAGCTGGGGCCGGAAGGAAGACCTATCGCCACCTGATCAGCGCGAAGTGGTTGAAATTGAGAGCCGTCAGCCAACTCAAATCCTTCGATTAACATTCGCGAAGCCGCCACCATCATATCGATAGAACCTTCTGGTGCGACGCCAGATGTGTAAGGATTGGTTAAGCCACCATTGTTATAGAGTTGGACATGGAGCAGGTCGAGATCGCTACGCAATTCATCAATCAACGGAATATATGCTCCCCATATTCCTGAGTAAGCGACCATCCCGCCTTGAACATAAGGGTGTTCCGGTGCCATTGAAAGATACATTTGACCACCAATATTAGATTGGATTTGCTTTAATGCACCGGGTAAGCGCGCTTGAATTTGCGAACCGTGGATCAGGTTTGAGCCGCTTTCTAAATCTACATCCAGACCATCAAATTTCCATTCTTGAATAATCTGAGTAAGACTGCTGACAAAATTAATCTGGTCAGAATCAGTATTCAAAGTAATAGTCCCTTCTGCGCCGCCAAGGGACAATACTAATTTCTTCCCTCGCGCCTGCAGCGATAAAATATCCTGTTTAAATTTATCAGGATCAATCGCGTCACAAGTGCTGTGAATATCTCCACTGTATAAATTAAAGTGAACCGTTCCGTTACTGTTTCGATCATTATCTGCAAATGCAATGACGATGACATCCCAATCGTCGGAAACCTCGCTAAGGTCCATTGGACACCCGGCACCGTTCACAAAATTGTGCCAGTAGCCTACTAAGACATGATCATTGATTTGCTGATCAACAACTTGAACGCTCACCGCAGTCGACGCAGCAGAATTATTCTGGTCATCTGTTGCCTTAACATTAATGGAATAATTGCCAACCTGCCCAGTCTGCCAGCTAGCGGAGTATGGTGCACTCGTATCACGGGCAACCTCGGCCCCGTTAACCATAAATATCACTTCGGTAATATTGCCTGTAATCGACGAAGCGTCTGCTGTGATGGATATTGCCGTGTTTTGCTTAACAACAGTTCCGTTAGATGGTGAAGTAATGCTGGCGACAATTGGCTCTTCACTCACAGTCACCATGACACTAGAAGGATTGGATAACCGACCTTCGTTATCAGTTGCTAACGCCTTCACTTGGGTTTCCCCTGAACCGGACGCTGTCCAGCTCGCTGCATAAGGCTTGCTAGTATCAACCGCGACAGATTGATCGTTAACAAAAAACTCAACCTGGGTAACCGTTCCATCCACGTCATTCGCCGTCGCCTGCAAGTTAACCTGAGCGCCGGCAAGCACAACAGCATTGTCGGTCGGAGAAGTTAAAACCACTTCAGGCGCAGAACCACACTCTCCTTCATCGGTCCATGCTTGTTGCCAGTGTGCGCCGACACCCGGCTCGTATGCCCAGGCCGCGTTAGACGAACACCAGCCGGCAATATCACACCGATACAGATGATTGACATTAACCACCTGGTCGCCGGCGCTATAATTACCACCAACCTGGTAGGCAGGAACATCAGCGCACTTTCCTTGTCCGTTACCATCATTCACGGTGATATTGGCAACGAGACTATTGGTCGTCGCACCTTTGTCGTCCAGAGCACTGGCCCTGACTTCATGAGTTCCAGTTTCAGCCAGCCAGCTCACCGAATAGGGGGCTGTTGAATCAGACGCTAACAGCGCATCATCAATGTAAAAACTCACAGACTCTACTGAACCATCGGAATCACTGGCGTTAGCCGATACAGTGACAGAATCACCAACGTTAAATTGACTCCCGTTAGATGGACTGGTTAGCGTAATCGTTGGTGGAACATTCGTGGTATCGCCCACATTAACAACCACCGAAGCACTAGCCTGCGCACCCGCATCATCTGTTGCAACGGTTCGAATTTCAATTGACCCATCTCCACTAGCAGTCCATTCATAGGAATAAGGTGCGCTATTAATTTTCGCGACGCTTGATCCCGCAACAAAAAATTCAACTGATTCAACATTTCCATCTCTGTCGCTTGCGTCCGCGCTTATGACAACGCTGTCACCAGCAGCGTAAAAAGAACCATCGTCAGGCGACAAAATAGAAACCGAAGGTGCTTGATTTTGATCGTCACAGGGACCATCTAGTTTCCAATGTTCCCATGGCCCTGAGGAAGTTTCTGGATTGTTACCTTGTGTCCAATAGTTTGCCGAGTAGGCGTTACTGCTATATTGAACTCGGTCTCCACCGTGATAAACTTTGTTACTTTGCCATTGTTCGAGATTAACGCAAGATTCTGCAGCTTGTGTCATAAAACTGAAAAAATAAAGTCCTATTATTAGCTGCGCTGTTCGCAAGATTCGTTTTACTAAAAGATTCATAGACTCCCCTTTTATTTTGATTTGTAATATAAGGAATTACTTGGATATCAATTAAGTAAAAGATAAGTGGTTTGTTTTTCCCTTGCACCAAACTGTCTGATAATCTTATTGTTTTATTTAAAACGGCTATTTTATTTAAAATGATTATCTCGTTTAAAAGGATTTTTTTGATTAAAAAAGATAATCACTAATTTCAAAAACCTGACTTTCAAAACCTGTTATCCCGAATTTCGATATCAAAGTGCCCTGCCCTAGCATACGCCGATCTTATTTTTGAGGCTAGACTAATTGGTTATGTCATCATTTGCTGAGACTCAATGCCTCTTTTAAAAAGAATCCTTCAAAATGACAGCGCTATCTCACAGTCAAATATATTGTAAAAATCGACAGATAAAGATGACTGATCGCTTTGTTATTTCTCAGCCTGTTTCACTAAAATTAACGCAATGATTTTACATCCGATAATACACGGAAAGATTTCAATTCAGGCGAATTAAGTCACATAATGTTGGGCAACCAGGTCTCACTATTTTCAAGCAAACCTTAATTAGTCAATTAACCACTTCCGAGTCCTTCAGTGACATAATCTAGATCCGCAAAAACCACTAATCCCACTTTAATTCGCCGATACATCTGATACAATGAGATAGTCATTTTCCAGATCTGAAAAAACAAGGTTTGAATGGTCACTACGCAAATAACGCCGAAACAACTAAAAACCCTGGAACGTCAGGGCGAAAGATACAAATCGATCATTCGAAAATTTATTAATCGACTCCCGAGTAATGCGCGTTCTGTGACCGGACTTGGAAAATGGTTTAATATCAGCCGTTCAAACAGCCAGAGAGTTTTGCAGGTTTTAACCTCATCCGATGGATTGGAAGTTATTCAACTGATGCCCTCCCCACAGGGACTTCACAAGTTTGTCAGAGCAGTCATTGAAAAAGATCCTGAAACGCCGCACTTAATTCAACTCAATCAAATGATAGGGCAGTTTGAAGCTTTATTGATCGACTTTGGGATTAGCCATAATCAGCTAAAAGTTCAATTAAAAGAAGACAAAGCTTTTAATCGCACCCTTGAGCCAGACGAAAATAATAGCAAAAGAAAAACTATTTTCGAGTTGAACAGCCAGTTAATTGACGAATCAGTTACGCTCAATCTGGGTATAGATTGCTCCGTGATTAACGATTCAATCCCTGACTACCTATCGGAAGTTGTGCTTGCCAGTCGACGTGGCTTGAAGTTTGGTTCAAGAGCACGGCCTTATATCCAACCCTTTGTCGGTAATGAAAGAAACTATCAGTTAAACCAGCCCAAATTGATTCGGAGCGAACAACTTCAGCATTCAGCAGAAAAAACTTCGCGCCAATTTTTACTCACAGACTATTCCTCTCCAAACATTGAAAGCTGTTTCCGGGGACTCGGTCCTGACGGTAATAAAATCATTTATGACATCAAAGAAATGTCACAAGGGCAGCATCTGCTGGATATAACTCTCAGCCATATCGACCCTATTTCTGAACCTAATCCCTTAAGCCAACAACACGACATTACCATTCATGGCGTTGAATGCAGAAACCCGTCTCAAAAAATTGTATTGATATCGTTACTAGATAAAAGGCTTGCCACCAACTCCATTGCTAAAGCAGGAAACTACACAACTAGCTACACCGCACAAGAAAGCGGCTTCTTCCCTGAAGAAATCTGGAGTGATCGCTTTTCTAACAATATTCAGCTAGAAATATTCAATCCGGGTGAAACGGACCTGGCAACTAAACTTCAAATTCCTGAACTCAACTTGCTACTCAATGCAACTGCCAGGGCCAATAATCGAAATCTTAGCGATTTAGTGGGTTATTATATTGTCGTGGATTATCCGTTATGGTTTACTACCTACCGAATTTATTTTGAGTATGGGTAACTCAAAAACTCGCAGAAATTAATCGAAATTTTCACAAAAACTTCGATAAAAATTATAACAGTGAATAAAAACTCATCAGCTTTCCGAACAGTCGGTTAAAGTCTAAAAACTCCTAATCTCAATAGAATAATATCACGTCGAATTAGCGATTATACGACAACTTAAAGTAGGTTTAACTTATTGAATTATATACTTTAAACTAAAGTTTCGCCGAATTCGCCTAATTTTTCACCTAACCTCACAGTGCGATAAAAACAAGTAAATAATACCATTATTTTGCATGCAAAAATGACGTGCTATCTGTGCAATATTTAATCCATACTGGACCGAGCCATATCTGAGAATGTTTTATAAAAATTCTCAAAATGATGGCAAATAATTATAACAGTTACACAAAAAACAGGTACGCCATCCCCGGTACCAACAAGACAGGAACCAACAATGACGTTTATTAATAAAAAGAAAATCCTTGTAGGTGGACTGAGCTTAATTAGCGTAATGGTAGGCAACGCGCTCGCTCAAACTCCCTCTCCGATTGACGAAGGCATCACATTTGAAACATCTGCTGCTGACGTAGCAATGAACGCAGCGGTCAACAATGCTGTCACCGACCAAATCATCGTTAAGTACAAAGAAAATGGTCTGTCGACTCTGAACAGCCAAATGGCACAAACCACTCAAAATGTAGTAAGCCGTTGGAGTGCCAATATCGGCCGTCAACTTAACGCCAAAATGGTTAAGAAAACGCCACATGGTGCTGGTGTATTCAAATTAGACAAATCGCTATCACAAAGCGATCTTAACAGCCTTATCGGCGAACTTCAGGCTGACTCAAATGTTCTCTACGCTGAGCCAGATTTGAAAATGTACCCATTGGCAACGCCGAACGATACTCATTACAACCTGCAATGGCATTACTATGAAGCGACCGGCGGTATGAACATGCCAGCTGCCTGGGACGTCACTCAGGGTGAAGGCGTCGTTGTCGCAGTTCTAGATACTGGTTATCGCCCACATGTGGACTTAAATGCCAATATTCTTCCTGGGTATGACATGATCACCGACGTCGCTACAGCTAACGACGGTAACGGTCGTGATTCTGACGCTAGAGATCCTGGTGACGCAACCACTACCGGCGAGTGTGGAAATGACCAAAACGGTAACCCGCTTCCAGCACGTAATTCAAGCTGGCACGGAACTCACGTAGCAGGAACTATCGCTGCAGTCACCAATAACAGTAGTGGTGTTGCTGGTGTTGCTTACAAATCAAAAGTTGTTCCAGTTCGTGTACTTGGTAAGTGTGGTGGATATACATCAGACATCGCTGCAGGTATCGTCTGGGCTTCTGGTGGCAGCGTTTCAGGCGTACCAGCCAATGCTAACCCAGCCAAAGTTATTAACATGAGTCTTGGTGGTGGTGGTTCTTGTAACACGACTTACCAAAACGCAATCAATACAGCTAGAAATAACGGTGCAACTGTTGTTGTTGCGGCAGGTAACTCAAACGCCAACGCTGCTAACTTCACACCGGCAAGCTGTCCTGGCGTTATCAACGTAGCAGCGACTAACCGTGCGGGCGGACGCTCTTACTACTCAAACTATGGTGCATCTATTGATGTTGCAGCACCAGGCGGAGAACTAACTCAAACAACTTCGAGCAACGGTGTTCTTTCAACCTTGAATTCAGGAACCAACGGCCCAGCTAACGATAATTACTCTTATAGTCAGGGTACATCAATGGCAGCACCTCATGTTGCCGGCGCAGCTGCCTTACTTTATGCAGTAAAGCCCAATATCACGCCAACAGAAGTAGAGAATGCGTTAAAAAATACTGCACGTAGTTTCCCTAGCACCTGTTCTCAGTGTGGTTCAGGAATTGTTGACGCTAAAGCAGCTATCGATTCTGTCTCAGGCGGTGGTGGTGGTAACCCTCCTGGTGGAAACGAGCTTGCAAACGGTGTTGCTAAAACTGGATTGCAAGGTGCTCAAGGTGCTGAATTGCGTTACACCTTTAGCGTACCAGCAGGCGCAACTAATCTGAAATTCGCAATGAGCGGTGGTAGCGGTGACGCAGACCTTTATGTCAGATTCGGTAGTCAGCCAACAACCGGTACTTATGACTGTCGTCCGTGGAAAGGCGGTAATACCGAAAATTGCGACATTTCAAATGTTCAAGCTGGTACTTATCACGTGATGGTTCGAGGTTATAGCAGCTTCTCAGGCGTTAGTTTAACAGCCAGCTACACAGAAAATTCTGGCGGTGGTAACAACGGTGGAACAGCTAACTACAACAGTCTTTCTGGCTCACAAGGTGCGTGGAAACATCACCAGATTACTATTCCTGCAGGTATGTCTAGCTTAGTGGTTAACATGTCAGGTGGTAGCGGTGATGCAGACCTTTACGTTAGACAGAGTTCTCAGCCGACGCTTAGTTCTTACAACTGTCGACCATGGAAAAACGGTAACACAGAAACCTGTACCATAAGCAATCCGGCTGCAGGAACCTGGTATGTTAGCGTCTATGGCTACCGCACTTACTCAGGCGCTAATGTTAGTGTTGAGTGGAAGCCATAATTCCATCGCTCTAAACTTCTGTAAACCCATGGTTTACAACCAGGAAAAACCCCGTTAACTCGGGGTTTTTTTATGGCTTTCAGTAAAACTTGTCAAAAAAAAGCCGAAAAACATTCCAGCATAAAAATTTGCTAGAACAAAAAGAAATTAGCCTGTTTTTCTCAAGATCAATCAACGCAAGCCTTATATAATTAATCTAAATTCAGGTTAATTAATCTGTTTATCTTTCGCAAACAACAGTTTCAACAAAACTTCAAAAAATAAAACGATAAGCATGCTGATTTCAGACAAAACTAATGAAAAATATTAACGAGACACTAGAGAAAATTTTACAAAAAGTTACACCGCTAATCGGGCAGGGAAAAACTGCTGCCTATATACCTGCACTAGCAAACATCAACCCCAATCAACTCGGCATCGCCATCTGTGACATTAACGGAAAAGTTTATAGCGCTGGAGATGCCAATACACCTTTTTCCATCCAAAGTATCTGCAAAGTATTTACGCTCTCTCTCGCATTAAAAATTTATGATAGTGACATTTGGCAAAGAGTTGGACGCGAACCCTCCGGTCAAAAATTTAACTCGTTAATACAGCTAGAATCTGAGCAGGGAATTCCCAGAAATCCATTTATCAACGCAGGTGCATTATTAATTTGCGACATGCTGGAGTCTCGCTGTTCGGCACCGAATTATCAATTGCTGGAGTTACTAAGAAAACTCTCTGGAAATTATCGTATTAAGACCGATGCCAAGGTAGCCCGTTCTGAAATGCAACACAGCGCAAGAAATGCCGCCGTGGCGTATCTAATGAAATCCTATCAAAACTTTGATAATAACGTCGAAACGGTATTAGAAAGTTACGCACACCACTGCGCGATAGAAATGAACTGTATTGAACTAGCGAAAGCGAGTATTTACCTGGCAAATAAAGGCAGCTCTCTCGACTCAAAAGTTCAAGTATTGTCAGCCGAACATGTTAAAAAAGTGAACGCAGTGCTAGCAACCTGCGGTCTTTATGACGCTTCCGGTGACTTTGCTTTTCGAGTTGGATTACCGGGAAAAAGTGGCGTTGGCGGCGGAATTATCGCCATTATTCCCGGCCGTTATTCTGTGTGTGTCTGGTCGCCAGAATTGAACGAAGCGGGAAACTCTCTTGCCGGTACTGCAGCCCTTGAATTACTTTCGCAAGCTTTGGATAGTTCAGTATTTTGATTAAGACTGGCAGTTTAACTAACCAGGTGAGTTCAACGTCAATCATTTCATCAAAATAGATAACCAGAGTAAAAGTTAAGCGATTAATCTAATTGTTAAATTAATCATTCTTGACTATATTTTATTGGATAACTAACTATCGACTAATAATTAATGAAACTCTTCGACATATGAAAAAAAATCGGCAACTTTCTGCGTAAGGATTAAGAGGATTAAGAATCAAACAAACTCTTAATTACTACCAATGACCAGTTACCCAAAACTCGCCAAGTTAACAATAAAGATATCACTTCTATTTGTTTTCTCAATCCATGCAACTCCCAACCAGGATCTCTTTGTTCTGTCTCTTGAAGAGCTAATGAATATCAAAGTTGAAGTCGCATCTGGTTTCAAAGAAAACATTAATCAGACTCCCGTGCCGATTTAAAATTAAATATTTATTCAAACCAATATACCAATGTTGTTTTTCGTGACAATAATGCGTCACCCGATCAACCTTTTTACAGCAGCACAAGAAAACTAAACACTACCGGTCTCGAACAGGAATGGACTTATCGCCAATTAACTTAGCAGGCGACAATTTTCCAGCTCAAGGGGTCGAATTTCCCTTGCCGAATAATCGCCTTGATAGTGTCTACCTGTTTAATGCAAACCTGCGCTGGGAACTACCGCTTAACCAGCTAAACCTCACTTTCAATGTTCAAAACCTGTTCGACAAAAAATGGTTTCAGGGAGGAACAACGGTAGTTCCCTATCCTCAAACCGGTCGCTGGTGGAAATTAGGATTTAATTTCCGATTTTGAAGTGAATGTTTTGTTTGATGCAGCTTTAAAAAAAGCCCAGTCTAATTAACATCAGCTAGGGAGAGGAAATGCTAATCAGACTTTTCCCAAAAAGCGGGTGGGCCTACAGGTAAAACAAGTTCAAAACTTTTGACAGTAATTTATAAAGTACAAGCCCCTTCATCAGCCCACCAATCAGGCGAGGTTTCAGGATTGTTGCCAGTGTTAAACCACCATTGAGTGCTGCGGTAAATTCGACCGTTGTAGCTCACCCGTTGATTTTGCGTATAGGTTGAGGTCGCATTCCATGCAGGTTCGCTGCAAGTTCCGCCACCATCAGAAGTCACCGTAATAATGCGAGAAGCCGAATGAGTTGCTCCATCGTCATCCGTCACTATCAGGGTAACGGTGTAATTGCCCGCCGACGTAAAAGTGTGTGACGGAGAAATACCTGAAGCAGTATTGTTATCCCCGAAATTCCAGCTATAACTCACAATATTGCCATCAGAATCGGAACTTCCACTACCGTCAAAATTGCACGCCAACTGGTTACAACTTTGGCTAAAGGAAGCCGTTGGCGCTTCGTTTTCTCCACTGCCATTATCGACCTCTGCCGCCAAACTCACCGTGATATTGTTTGTCGCTGCATAAGCACGAACGCCAATGTAATAACGCCCCGTCTGCAAATTGTTGATGGTGCAAGTTTCATTACTCGATGAGGTATAACCGCGACAGTCGTAACTTTGCGTGGTCGGCTCAGTGTCAAAACTGACGTAAAGATCAGCATCACCATTATTAGCAGCCGTGGTCACGGTGAACTGCGAGTAGTTGCCATCATTATCAAAGTAATACCGCTGCCACATATTTTGTGCCAAAGAATTGATGTTGACGGCATCCCCGTCTTTTAGTTCACCTTCATTTCCTCCGCCGTCAGTAGCAACGGTTACTGACTGAGAAGTACTGTTAGTCGCCCCGTCATTATCTGTGACGGTCAAAGTGATGATGTAAGTGCCCGCCGATGCATAATTGTGCGCAGGCGCTACACCACTAGCGGAACTATTATCACCAAAATTCCAGGCGTAACTTGTGATGCTGCCGTCACTATCGCTACTACCTGCCCCATCGAAATTGCAAGCCAGTTGATTACAGCTTTGGGTAAAGGAGGCGGTTGGAGGAGCATTGCCGCCACCGGTTAGAGAATCGATAGCCGCTTTCACATCAATACGACCAGCTCCGGCCATGTTGGGACTACCGATATCAACCGCAGTATTGGCTAACGCCTGACGAACTTGCAAAGGACTCAAATTAGAATTAGCACTTAAAATCAGCGCAGCGGCACCAGCCGCATGAGGAGACGCCATGGAAGTGCCACTTTTGGTTGAATAACCGCCGCCAAGATCGGTCGAATAAATATTCGCGCCAGGCGCAGTAATTTCACCATTTTGTCCAACGCCAGTGAGTGAATCATTTGAATTACTCTGGTTAACCGCAACCACACTTGAAAAAGCAGCCGGGTATTTAGGTGAGTTGCCATTGCCATCGTTACCTGATGCCGCAATCAGAACAACGCCAGCATCGTATGCAGCCTGGTGAGCCGACTCATAATTACTGTTCGTGACATTTGGATCACCATAACTCATATTAACGACACGAGCGCCCTGATCAACACACCAGTCAAGCGCTTCCATGAATGTACTTTGCTGCACGAAAGGCCCGTTAAATACATCGGCGTTGAGAATATCAGCATCAGGGGCAACTCCCACTACCCCGCCATTGTTATCCAGCGCCGCAGCAATTCCAGCGACGTGAGTGCCGTGACTGTCCGCGCTTAAGCTACCCAGCCAGGCATTTTGTGCGAGCACTTTATTCGCAAATTCCTGGTGGTTAGCTTGTACACCACCATCAATTATACAAATCCGAATATTGTTCCCGGTGTAGCCATCACTCCACACTTCCGGCGCTCTGATTTTGGCAACCCCCCAGCCAGGATCATCTGCCAACTGTTGTTCTTCGGTGACAGGTATCACTTGTTCCACCTGATGGTCTGGTTCTACGACATAACCCATGTTTCTTAACATCTGAGCCTGGGACGGTGTCATGGTGACAAAAGAAACAGGCGCTAATAACTGAAGCCCACCGGTCAAATTTCCGCCAATATCGCTGACATCAACGAATAATGTATTTCGGGCCTCTTCAATTTGAAATTTGCGAACATCCATTTGCATCAAACTTTGGGTTTGCAGCGAAAAAGACTGCAATTGTGTATTTTGTCTGGATACCGTATACGGCCGCTCCTGCTCAGCCATAGAAGAAAAACTGAAAGACAATGCGACTGCTGATGCCACTAAGCTAAATGATTTAAAACCTACCGCTCTATCACTATTTGTTTCGTTCTTATTTTTCATAGATTGTCACTCCTGGTATGTATTAAGAGTATTGATTTTTAACGAATGCACTCACTCCTGGACTTCACTCAAACTCAATATACACAGAATCGTCTCAGATACACCTAAGGGCAATAAAATATTAGTTTAACTGTTACTTGATCGCAACAGGCAAGCAATCTCTTATCGATATAATTTTGGAATAAGGTGTAATTGACGACTAGTGAAACCAGCACTCGACCGGTAAATTTGGAACAATTCTAATCAACCTGAACTCCGGGTCATTGAGAATTTTCGACTAATACCGCAGCTAAAACTCAAAACCAAGATTGTAAGTGGACAACCAGGCAGGATAATCAACGTCAATGTAATAGCCAGCGTAGTCCTCAAGCGCACTGGCCTGCAACTTCATAGCCGAGCGCAGAATCTCGTTAACGCCGTTAATCCTCAAAGTTTTATCAAGATCATGGGAAACAGGATTAAATAACCTCACATCTGGACCGGTCATCAGCTGTTCAAACCTGGCTTCACTATTTGTCTTAATGATTTCATCGCTCTTAACACTGCTTGGATAACAGCCCGATTTGGCGAGACATTTTTTGGCCAGGTTATTTGCTAACAACACAATCAGGGTTAACCGTTTGCCCGGCGATCGACAAACGATGCTGTGGGAGGTGACCAGCGAGTTACTATTATCAGGATGTGACAAATACTTTGGCTCGTATCGGCCACAAGTAAAACTGAAATAATTGGACTGGTTTGACGGTGGAGAAAACACAATCGCACTACCGCTTTTATCGATGCCTGAATAGTAGGCTTCAATGTTCGATTGGCTGAAGTGCTTTAAGACAAATTCACTACTTTGATCGGGTGCCAGCGGTGAATAATTAACGCCTCTTAAAAATTGAGGCTCTGATAATTTAACCGGCCCAGTATGCTCCCCAAAAGATTGTAAATAAGGTCGAGCGCCGTGGGCGAGGCCGACATTTCTGCAGCCAGCAATCACCAGATTACTAACATAATTATTACTCAACTCATTTTCACTGACACAATGAATACTCAAATAGTGTTCAACCGATTCTCCAATTAAGCTAGCATTTTCCTGAAACAACTGCTTTCTGATCTCATTTGCTTTATCGCCATCACTCTGGCCATCTTGCGCCACCAGGGTGGAAAGATTTCTTTTCAACTCAGCATGACTTCTTGCGTAGGTTAAAATGAGATCTTGAAATTGCTCTACCAATAGCACAAACAGGCGCTCAATCTCAGGGTTTTGTAGCTTGCTATTTAGGGCTAATCCGATTTTTTCCAAACCATCAGGACCAGGCAATGTCAGCGCAGTATCCACGCCAGATTTAGATTCAGTGAGTGCTTTAACAAAACGACGACTAGTCGAAAAATTGAGGCCGCAGAAATCCCCAAAACCAGAAATTGATTGAGCAGTTCTAGGAATAAAAACCAATATTTGTTTTAGCAACGCTCGAATATTTTCACCACGAGCTTCAACTTCCGCTAAATCATCTCTTCCCATATTTCAGCAACCCTATCGATAATTGACTATTCATTAGCTATAGTTATTGTTCAGTTTGGCTATTTAATGCTCTGACAGTTTAGTACATTGATTATTGAATAGTTCTGATCATTTTTCTTACAAAGTTGACTCAAATCAACAAAGGCCATTACCCGGAAACATCTGTTCAACTTTATTCTAGTCATTATTAGTAGATTTTATATTTAGTGTGACCGTGTATTTTTCGGGGGAGGTTACCACTGATTAGCGAATGAATCGACTTTTGATCAGTTCCTCTTCCCCTATTTTTCGAGAATCTCATGCCCCAATAATTAGAGTCACCGATATATTGAAGCAAACTTTAACCTGCTTCAAGTCATTTTCTTAATTATCGAGTTGTCCGATGAAGCGTCACTTAGCAGCGTAACGCCTTAATGGAGTATAGGGTGATCAAGACGTTTGATGTCAACTTGCGGATATTCTGACCGAGTAAAAACAATTTTTTCTTCTTCTGGAATATAAGTGATCGAGCCAAATCGATCTAATGTTCTGGTGGGAAACTTGACTAACGGAGTCACTTTTTTGCTGTTAAAGTCATAATAATTAATCCGGTGATGATCAATTTGATCAAATTGATAATAGAGTCCTCGCTCGGTAATTGTCCAGTTGTAGCGTACGCCAAACTGCTCTCCACTCAACACTCGCTCAGCCTCATCATCAGGCTTCTCGGGATTAAAACGCCATAACCCCTGATTACGCCCTTTCGTAAACCAAACACTGTTATCTGTTGCCTGGATTGCAAAAACTGCAGAGCTGTTACCCAAACTTTTTGGGTTGCTTCCATCTAAGGAAAACACATAAAGTTTTGACTCATTATTTTGTGACGCAGCCGCGATAACAGCACTATCATCTCGGCGCCAGGATGGACGATAATGTTCATTAAATGGCGAAACTAATTTTTTGATACTACGAGTCTTAACATTCAGAACATATAAATTATCACCCAACCTCTCTTTTTTAGGTCCGAGAAAAGCAACCGACTCACCATCGTATGACCACCTCGGAGAAGACAAGTTGGTTTTCATATTGGTTAATTTTTTTCGTTGACTACCATCAACTGCGGAACTCCAAATTTCGTTATAACCAGATTCATTCGAAACATAAACCAAACGGTTGGCTCGTTGCGAATAATGTGGGCTGCCGTGATTAAATTCAGATTGAACCAAAGGAAAAGGCGTCGCTGCCACAACTTCTAACAACGACAGGTAAGAGATGTGTGATAATACCTGCCAACTGTGAAAGACAACTTCATGGCTGTTAGGAAAGAAACTAGGATAACTGAATCCCGGAATATTGAGTTGTGTAATCTTGTTATCATCCAGAGAGATCACATACCCTTCGCGAGCACCAAAATTTTCACTACCAAATACGATTCTCTTACCGTCGGGATGCCATGCGAGACCTCTAATATCGCCCTGACCAAAGGTAAGTTGACGTGACTCTCTAGTTTGAAGCTCTACCAGAAAAATATCTTCGACTAAGGATTCTTCACGACGAGTGACCGCAATAAATTTCCCATCAGGCGAAAACGCAAAATCTCGATCACTATAAGTACATTCGTTACCGCAGGAGAATCGTTGAGGTTTAGCTTCTGGATTGCTTAAGTCTAAAAAATAAATTCCAGATTTAGAATAACCTTCACTGATTCCAGTATACGCTAAAACTTTTCCATCACCGGATATTGAGATAGAAAAATTTTCGTGGCCTGGGCATAAACCAATCACTTTTTGCTCAGCCGTCACCAATGTCATCTGCATCACTTCGCAACGAGTATAATCCCATGACTTTCTGACATAATAAATCTTCTCGCCTTTCGCTCCCCATACTGGTCGTCCTTCACCTTCTGAACTAAAGGTTAGCTGCCTCGGCAATAGATCAGGTTGCGACAAATCTTTGAGGTGTAAATCAAACTTGCGGCTAATAAGACGTGTGGCATAAACAATGTAACGACCATCAGGGGAAACGGCAGGGAAAACCTCTCGACCAGGCTCTGTTGTGACTGAACTAATTTTAACCGGCGCGTTTCCTTGAAGGGCATGAACAAAGTAAAATATAGAAAAAGCGATAACAAAAACTGGAAATAATACTAAAGAAAATCGCTTCCAATTCAATAATTGACTTAACTGAAATTGCTCGACAGGCTGTTCATCAGGTTTATTTTCCTGAGACAAGAACTCTGGTTTGATTGACAAGCGATAACCAATCTTACGAACTGTTTCAATCAATTGATCATCACCTTGTTTTAATTCTTGTCGAAGATTCCAAATCGCATTTGTCAGCGCTTTTTCACCGACATAGTGATTGCCATCCCAAACATTTTCGATTAATTCCCGCCGACCAACCAGGTGTGGGTATTTCGTTGCGAGATAAACCAGAACTTCAATAAATTTCGGCTGCAATGAGTTTTTTTTATCATCTGATGCTTCAATAAGATATTCACGTGGATTTACAGTAAACTGGCCCAGTTTAAAAGGTGTATCAGATTGCATTGCCAATTCCCCAATCAATTTTATTATTTTTTGACTTTAATGCTTTTCCCAACCTAAATTTCAACTAAGAAACTTTTTAATATCTCCAAGTTTTTACGACTTTAATAATATACCTTATATTCAATTCAAAAAAAGCGACATTTTTCTTAAAATTCCTGACTTGCTATCTACTGATTAGACCTCTAACAAAAAATCGATATTTCCGCCGACTATTCAATAAAAATTCAATTACAACCGGTTTAAATTCAGGAATCACCAACCCGCCGAAATATTTTTACCTGACATTCAGTCAATTCAAACCAACGCTCTTACCTTTTGATTTTATTAAAAATAATAAACAGAGATTAAATAGATAAATAAAGGAGAGTAAAAAGAGGCAGGCAATATTGCGCCAGAGTAACCAATCTTTTACAACCATCGAAGGGTCATTTGAAATGAGTTGGAAACCGTTTCTTATCAGTACTTATTATCAGTACTTATTTATCAGTACTTAGGAATCATTCGAACTCTTTTAAAAGATCATAATAAAAACAGCCTTATATTTATTCACATTCATAACAGCGGGGGAACCTGACAGTCTCGAAATTTGCGTATCAACACAATTAAAAGAGGATTTGCAATTTTGAGCTCCATTGAGCTTTAGAAAAATAACTAAATCAAAAAAACAACAAAACGAAAATAAATCGTTTTAGGAGTGATGCTTTGAAACATAAAAATAAAACGAAATTAATGAAAGATAGCGCCGCGTTAACCCTAATTTCTACGACATTCGCAGCAGTACCTTACTCAGAAATGAGCTTCGCAGAAGAAGTTGAAGATAAAGAAAAACGCATCATTATCACCGGCAGCCGAATTAATCGTACCCAGATAGAAACCGCCTCCCCTGTTTTAGTCATCGATAAAGACGTACTGATTAATTCCGGTGCGGTCACGATTGGAGAGCTAATGGTTTCTTTACCTAACATTTCCGGCGCCGGTACAAGCCCACAAGTGAATAACGGTGGAGGAACGGGGAGAACTTCAGTTTCTCTCAGGGGGTTAGGTTCAGGGCGAACACTGATTTTATTGAACGGTCGTCGCTTCGTCACCGGAGATGTCAACGCGATACCAGTCTCCGCTTTAGAACGTATCGATATTTTAAAAGACGGCGCTTCGGCAATTTACGGCTCTGACGCCATCGGCGGCGTCATTAACTATATCACCAAAAAGAACTTTGACGGCGTCGAAATCTCTGCGCAATACGGTATTTCTTCTAGAGATGACGGGGCCGAATCATCGGTATCGGTAATCAGCGGAACATCAACCTCAAACTCGAATATTATCTGGGGTGTTAGCTATAACAAACGCGATGAAATTAGAGCGATTGATCGAGAAGTATTGGATCAACGTTTAAAATTATTCAACGGCGAAATCTCTAACGACGGTTCTTCCCGAAGTCGCTGGGGCCGATATGATACGAACAATGACCCCAATGCCAATTACCCGACCGGATTTGATAATTCCAGTTGCATCAGCGATCGATTTACGCGAATTGACGGTCGTTCCGGCCGCGATATCAATGATTATCGTTGCTTTATTCCCCAAGGCGACGGCGATGGAGAACTCATTTTTGGCAACGACGAATATAATTTTTTAGTGTCAGAATTTGCGTTAACCCCCCAGGAACGTCTGGCGTTTTTTCTCGACTCTCGCAAGTCGCTTGTTGGCGACATTAACTGGTTTACCGACGCGGTTTTCTCCTTTACCAATGCAGCGCGTCAACTCGCGGAAAATCCACTTAATAACGGCTCAAGTGGCGGTAGTTTTATCCCGGGAATAATATCAGCATCAAATCCCTATAATGTTTTTAACACCGATCTCACTTGGCGCTATCGCCCCGAGGCCGCGGGAGAAAGATATGCCGAAACTGATACACACCGATTTCAGTTAACAACGGGTTTGGAAGGAAGTATTGGTGATGACTGGACCTGGAGTTCCGCTTTTACCTGGGGCCAGTCAAAATCAGAAACTTCAGCTTTCGGACAATTTGATCGGCAACGAACAGCCAATGCATTAGGGCCTGCATTTCAAGATGCAGATGGAGTTTGGCGTTGCGGCGTGGACGCAGCTAATGTTATTGATAATTGCACGCCGGTTAATTTTTTTACTGACTATGATAGCCTTACCAGCGAAGAAATAGAGGCAATCCAAGATTTAGTTGTCAAACATAATTCCAGCACTTCCTGGTTCACCTCCCAGGAAATAAATTTTAACATCACAGGCAGTATCGTCGATATGCCCGCAGGTACATTGCAATTTGCCGCAGGCGTAGAACACCGTGCTATTGACAGCGAGGATAAGGTTTCCTATCTGGAAGAAAATAACTTGATTACCGACGGCGGAGGTTCTGGCGAGTCTGGAGGCTATGAACAGGATGACTTATACGTTGAATTTTATTTTCCGATATTTGAAAGCTTACTCGATGTGTCACTGGGCAGCAGATATTCTGACTATAGCACTTTTGGCTCAACCACCAACTCTAAACTGGGCATTGAATCTCGCCCCTCAAATGAATGGTTAGTACGTGCGACCTATTCCGAAGTTTTCCGCTCACCGACAATTTCAAATTTATTTAGTGGAATTAGCATCAACTCAAGCGAAGTGAGCGACCCTTGTGACGGCGCCGGCGGCTCGACATTTTGTCAAGACGTACCCGCCGATTACGTTCAACAAGATTCGCGCGTGCCTGCATCACGCGGCGGAAACCCAAACCTGCAACCAGAGCAAGGTCACGTGACAACCTACGGTTTTGTTTATAGTCCAGACTGGCTGGAAGGCGCAAGTTTTACCGTCGATGGATGGGAGATTGAACTAGAGGATTTACTGGGAACAACCAGTGAAGATACGATTTTAAATTCCTGTCATAGTGCAGCTGAACTTTACTGCGACAAGATTACTCGTGACGCCGGCGGAAATATTACTAATATTAATCGCCAAATTGGTAACCTGGGTTTGTTAAATACCAAAGGAGTTGATTTTGGATTTCATTATTTAACCGATACATCTCTCGGTAAGATCGGTTTCGACTTCGATTCAACTTATACTGAAGAATGGCGCAACGAACAAGTACTCGGCGATCCCTCAACTGTTGTCGAACCACTCGGCACTTATGAACCAAGAGGAAATGGTATCGGCAATTTTGCTCGGTTTCGGGCGACCCTGGGATTGAAATGGTCCAGGAATAACATGAGTGCCAGTATACGCACTCGATATATGAGCAATGTTACTGAAGATCCCGGTGACTTAGGTGATGAAGATAATCCTAACTTTGTCAGTGAGCGAGACATTGGAGACTACAGCAAAACAGATATGCAGTTTAGTTACCATTTTAATGAGCTAGACACTAAGGTCACTTTTGGTATTAACAACGTGTTTGATAAAGGCGCACCGGTTATTTATCGTGACGGTCGAAATACTGACTTGTATAGTTACGACTTAATTCAGCGTTTTTATTATATTCGAGCAATTGCATCATTTTAAATTCTGTTTATAAAAATATCTGTTTCTAAAAAAACGATAAGTTGGGCGGAGAATTCACTAGACTTTTCTTGTCCAACTTTTTTATTCCTTTGTATTTACCCTACTCTTACTAAAAAGGGAATTTACGTTGTCTCATTGATGTGTGCTGCCTTTTCTTTGAGATGCAGAATCACAGTGAAAACTGTGCAAATAAATCGAAACGAACAAAATAAATAAAAAGACATTGATACAAAAATTAAAACTCCCACAGTTTCAAAAAAAGATTTTAAATAGATATTAAAACGACAGTAAAAAGAGTCCTTCCATATTGAGTTTTGCTTTCTGACACGCTGATAATCCAATCAGCGAATTCAAATTTTAATAACAAAAAATCATCAACTGGAAAAGAAAGGCAAATAGAAAATCGCTATGCAACTGTTTGTATTTTAATCAAGCAACTGAGTTTCCTTCTTAATTTTAACGCCAGTATTTTAATTTAAGTTTGTCCCAATTGATTTCGCACTTTACCCGCCACTTGTTTTTTAGCTTTCGGGTCTCGCAATAAATTTTATTCAATTGAAAGAGGAACAATAATGAAAAAAACAAACTTTTGGCCGACCTTAGCCTCTTCCCTAACCTTATCCACGATGATTGCTGCTTCCGCCGGCGCACAACACGGTTCCCAGGACAGCTTAAATCATCTTAGCAACGCAACCTCGCCGTCAACCAAGGTTCAACCGCAAAGACGAATAATAAAAAGTAGTCGTTCTCAGACATTGATTAATAGTAACGGAACTTACCAGGTTCAAATTGAAGGACAAAAAATTAGCCGCGCACGCCCACTTAACCGTTTTATTCATCTTCGCCGCGGCAGTCTTTTTGACCCATTAGAAAAATCTCACACAAATCGCCTCGCTGCATTTAGCAGCGACAATCGCGCAAAATTACCCGGACTTTACGTTGAGAGCATAAGCAACAATATTGGTGCTTATATTGTCCAATTTCATACCCAGTCGTTACCAGACTATCAAAAAGATATTACAAAGGCAGGCGGCAAAATTTCAACCGCATTTCCCCCAAACGCAGTGCTCGTATTGATTGCACCGAATCAACTTTCAAAACTACGACAATTGAATACTGTACGTGCAGTTGTGCCTTTCCTTCCAATTCATAAATTGGAGGAAGGTCTGGAGAATCGAATTGCCGAAAATAATAACGAAGTCAAAACCTACTCAATTTTGGCGGTAACCAAAAAACACACGAACATACTTGTTAATTTTATTACTTCAATTGGCGGCAGCATAAAAACAAAAATGAGCAATGATCATTTTAACAAAAGCAGTCGAATATCTGCGAACCTGACGCCATCACAATTATCATTTGTCGCGAAAAATCCCTTTACGCTTTTTATTGACGAGCTAGGCGATCCAGACGGTGAGGATATTGACGATGTTAAAGCCCGAGACGGTTTTAACTGGCTCGAATCTGCTGCAGGTTACACTGGTAAAGGCGTTGGTATCGAAGTTTACGATAGAGGATTTCAAATTGACCACCAGGAGCTGGTGAACACACCAAACCCGATACTTGTTCGTAGTCCTCAGGCGGAAGGTAGCGGTGGTGCCGATCACGGTACTGACATTTCCGGTATTTTATTTGCACAAGGCGTCGACCCTCAGTATCGCGGTTTACTACCTGACGCAGCCCGGCCCATTGTATTTTCTCGCTACAGTGGCTTTCCGGGAAATAATCAACCTAATGAGTCAGAACTTCGCGCACATCTCCAGGAACTAGTTGATCCAAACGGCCCTTATCGTGCCGTCGTACAAACCAGCAGTACTGACTATTCAAGAACGCTCAATTACACGACCTGGTCCGCTGAATACGATGAAGTTTTATTTGATTTAGATTTGCTGAAAACACAATCACAAAGCAACGCCGGAGACCAACAATCACGTCCAGCAGCCTGGGCGAAAAATATCGTTGCTGTGGGCGGTATTAAAACTTTAAGTACCGTCTCTCGAAGTGACGACGGCTGGAATAACGGAGCCAGCATCGGACCAGCGGCTGACAATCGCATTAAACCCGATCTCTCTGGTCAGTACGATGCCTTCGATATGATCGCTGACGGTTCAGGTTCTAGTTATAACTCACGCAACGGAACCAGCTTTAGTACACCGGCCGTCGCAGGCGCTTTTGGTATTTTGTATCAAATGTGGGCTGATGGCGTATTTGATGGTGGACCGGGTAAGCAAGATGCGCCAGAGTTTAGAGACGTGTTCGACGTTCGCCCCCATGCGGCAACAGCAAAAGCACTAATGATTCACACCGCTTTCCAATATAGTTTTAATTCCGGCGATAGCCACAACCTGAGTAGAGTCAAACAAGGTTGGGGGTTTCCAGATGTTAAAAACTTATACCAAACTGCGCAAAACAACAATTGGAAGTTGCCAATATTAGTCAATGAAGATGATGTGCTACTCCCCGGGACAAGTAACAGCTACACATTAACGGTCGACGGCAGTCAACCGCTCAAAGCTACATTGGTTTACAAAGATCCTCGCGGTAATCCTGCCTCATCAATCGCACGAATTAATGATTTGTCTTTAAAAGTGACTAGTCCTTCCGGCGTTATCTATTGGGGTAATAATGGTCTAAGACAAGGAAACTGGTCAACGCCCGGCGGCACTTCTAATACTATTGATACCGTTGAAAATGTTTTTATCCAAACACCGGAAACAGGCACCTGGAACATTGAAGTATTCGGCGATGACATTGTCCAGGATGGTCATGTACAAACAACACAACTCGACGCAGATTATGCCCTGGTTGCAACCGGCGGCGTTTCGAGTAACACAGCGCCAATTGCAGACGCAGGCCCAGACGGTAATGTTCAAATCCCGAATGCGATAACGCTTAACGGATCAGTGACCGATGATAATTTTCCCGGCACGAATCTAACCAATAGCTGGTCACAGGTATCGGGCCCAGGCACCACAACATTTGCCGACGCCAACTCTGTCACAACGACCGCAACTTTTTCTACAGACGGAACCTATGTTCTCAGGCTAACCGCTTTCGATGGCGAATTTACTGCCACCGACGAAACGACTATTACCGTTACACCGCCTCCACAAAACCAGACGCCTGTCGCCGATGCAGGACCCAACTTGTCAATTGAACTTCCGGCTTCAGCAGTTTTAAATGGAAGTTGCAGTGATGACGGCTTGCCGGTCGGCGCCAACGTCGCTGAAAATTGGAGCGGCCCAAGTGGTGTCACTTTCGCAAACACCAACTCCGCGACCACAACGGCGAACTTTTCAGCGCCAGGTTCTTACACGCTCACTTTGAGTTGTAACGACACAGAATTAACTGGTAATGATTCGACATTAGTCACAGTAATCGCGGAGCAACAAAATATTGCGCCAACCGTTAATGCCGGCACCGATACTGATGCGCTGGTAGGTACTTCGATTGCATTAAATGGTACCGCCTCTGATGATGGGCGTCCGCAAGGTGGCAGCCTAACTACTACCTGGGCAGCAGTGTCTGGTCCAGGTAATGTCACTTTTAGTGATGCGAGTTCATTGACTAGTAATGTGACTTTTTCGGTTGAAGGAAATTATGTCATCAGCCTGACCGCAAACGATGGCGACCTGAGCACAACAGATAATCTGAACGTTACTGTGTCTGCCTCACCGGTTGAATTAATTAGCGATAACTTTGAAACGGATCTGGGTAGCTGGAGTAACAACACCAGCGGTGATGATTATGACTGGCGTCGTGATTCTGGCGGGACCCCTTCTTCAAACACCGGACCAGATAATGGTTCGAACAACAGCACCTGGTACCTTTACCTGGAAACTTCCAATGGAAGCGGCGCATACCGAGACGGTGATACCGCCATCCTGGAAAGTGGCAATATCATCGGCACTCACCGAAGTTTCAGCTTTGACTACCACATGTATGGCTCAAATATGGGGACACTCAATGTTGATGTCAGTGTCGCCGGTGGCAACTGGAGCAATGTATGGGCACTGTCAGGACAACAACACGGTTCTCACTCGTCCAATTACGACACGGCAACCATCGATCTAAGCAATTACGACGGCGTTCTTAAGCTTCGTTTCAGAGCTGTAGCAGCTGGCGGTTATCGCGGTGATATGGCAATCGATAATTTGAGAGTTAGCGGCATACACGCCCAGGTAGCTCCCACCTTTAATAGCAATCCTTTTGCGAAACCTGGTGCGACCCAGAATCAAAGTTACAGCGACAGTATTGCCAACGACGCCGGCGACGCTAACGGCGACCCAATGTCCTTCAGCAAAATTTCCGGCCCAGCCTGGTTGAATGTTGCGGCAAATGGAGTGCTGAGCGGCACACCGACAAGTTCAGATGTAGGAATAAATAGTTTTGTGGTTGAAGTTTCTGACGGCGGTTTGTCTTCTCAGGCAACCATGACAATTAATGTGAGTGACGGAAGTACACCGGTAGTGTTGAGCACGAGTGATTTTGAATCAGACTTAGGCGACTGGAATAACTCGCCAACAGGTGATGACTACGACTGGACTCGTGATTCAAACGGAACGCCTTCATCTAATACTGGCCCATCATCCGGCGCAGGTAACAGTGATTATTACCTTTACTTTGAAACTTCCGACGGCGGACGCGGCGCTTTCAATGCCGGCGAGACGGCGTACATTGAAAGTATTGATATCACCGGTAGCAACCGTTCCATGAGTTTCGATTATCACATGTATGGTTCTGAAATAGGTACTCTGTCAGTTGACGTTTTTGTTAACGGTGTCTGGGTCAATGATGTGTGGACGCTTTCAAGTCAACAACATAATTCAGCAGGTGCGAATTATACCAACGCGACCGTTGATTTGAGTAGCTATAACGGAACGATAAAAATTCGCATATGGGCAACAGCTGTTGGTGGTTGGCACGGCGATATTGCCATCGATAACATTGTAATAACAGGCGTTAATTAATTCAAAAAAACAGCCCGTCACGCCAGTCAGGGAAAACAAAATTCCTGGTTACTGGCCTTCAAGCCAACGCTCTTTTTGAGTGTTGGCTATTTTTTAAAAAGTTGAACCAAGCTTGTCGATGAAGTCCCTGGTAAAGCAGGTCAGCTAAATAAAATTTTTAATAACACCAACACCTTAATCCAATCAATAAAATTAGAGTAAACTTATGACGAAACCCTTCTCCCGACTCTGCCTGTTAATCCTTCTCTCAGGATGTTCTGAACCAATTTTTGTCGATAAAAGTTTAGAATCGCAATCTACCGACAGTACGCTGCAGGTTTCAAGAAACTATGTTGACAAAGGTTTTCAAGATGACCGAAAAGCGCTGGCTTATGCCATTGGCCTGGACAAAGGTCGAGGTAGCATCAGCCGTTATCAATATCTGAAAGAAAGAGGTATTGAACTCGATAGAGAAGAAATCAAAAAAGGATTCGTCGACGCAATTTCCGACAGTTATGTGACCGACAAAGACAAACGCAAGGCACGTTTAAATTCTGAAGATTTGAAAAGTTTAATTTATGGCTTTGAACGGGAGGTAGCTAAAATCGAGCAGTCTTTCGCTCAAAAAGAAGCGATAAAAAATAGAATCGTTGGAAAGAAGTACCTGGATAAGAACGCCAAAAAGAACGGCGTTACTACACTTGTAAGTGGTCTTCAATATAAAGTCCTGCAACAGGGTTCCGGGGCCTCGCCAACCTACGAAAGTGAAGTAACCATTGGTTACATTGGGCGACTGATCGATGGTACTGAGTTTGCGAATTCATACAGGAACGAAAAACAACCGGAGCAATTTCGAGTTGCCAGTGTCATTTCAGGGTGGAGTGAAGCATTACAGTTGATGCGTGTTGGAGACAAATGGGAAATAACACTGCCTTCTCATCTGGCTTATGGATCTTCGAGGCGAGGGAATATTCCGGCGGATTCGGTTTTGGTTTTTGAAATTGAGTTGTTGGGGGTGTCTAGTAGTTTTTCTTGGTGATTTTTTTTAGAGCGTTTCGCACCGCTTTGCTTGCGTGCGACCTTCTTTTTTCAAGAGCTAAAAAAGAAGGCAAAAAAGCCCTTGACGCTCGCGCTGAGCATGGATTGACAGATGTACTTTTTGCGAGCAACCCCAAACTCGTACCACCTCCGCTTGCTATTAGATTTACACACCAGTTAATCAGTTTTTATGTATGGGCAATTAGTAATGAGAACTATTTTCGAGACATGCTAATGATTAACTAGCTACATCTCATGTACTTGGGTAGTCTCGAATTTAGTGCATATTAGTTAATTGTCAATCAGGATTCTTTTTGACTGGTGTTTAAATATAAAAGCGAATGAAAGAAGTCTGTGTTTGGGTAAAGTTTAAGCAAGAGTCTCCGCTAATAAATGGCCCAGTGCAAACGTCAACGGCTTTTTTGCTTACTTTTGCAGCTGTTGGCAAAAGTAAGTCGCACGCAAGCAAAGCGGTGCGAAACGCCCTAAAAAAAACAAACCACCTCACACTAAAACCAAAATAAAATCTCAATAAAAAAACAAAAGCAAAAACGAGATTAAATAGAGATTAAATAGACATAAAAAAGACACCCACCACATTGCGACAAACACACCAAGAGAATAGATTCAAACATCACTATTCACAACAACAAAACTATCTCAAAAATAACAAAAAAACAACAAGTAAAAAACAACTTTAATTTAACGTCGTTAAAAATCAAACCAGTAATCTCACGGAAATAATAACAACAGAGAATTATTTTAAGCCGCTTTCAACCAGCCGAATTTTGAAAGCTGTTCAAAAGTTTAGTTCTCAAAAAGCAATAACTAATGAGCACAAAGAGCACGTCATTGTTTAGCAACAAAGCACGACAACAACACAACGCCTAATAACAAGAGACTTATCAATAACGAGGAGAAAAAAGTGAACGACCTATTGAGTTTAAAAAAGAAAAACAATCGTACAATGTTAAAAGCAACACCAAAACGATTATTCTTAGTTCTTGGAATAACTTATGCGACAGCATTAACCATTGAGCCGGTGACTGCGCACGGTGTAGTCGCCAGCTATGTCGATAAATACCGAACACAACTGTCGGCAGACACTAACAACTTTAAGCTACGAAAAAAATACATCCATGCATTACGAGATACTCAACATTACGATGAAGCCTTATCACAGTTAGTTTTATTACGTGCACAAACACCTCACGACAAATCCCTTGATTTTGAAGGCGCCTTTATCGCATTTGAAAAAGGAGACTTCACTCTGGCGAATGAATTTGTCGACCGTTTCGTTGCCAACAACCCAACAAACGAAAGAGGCCTCTCTCTAAGCGGCCGTACAAAAATGAAATTAAGAGACTTTAAAGGTGCCACCAAAGCTTTCAGAAAGGCAATAAAACAGCGCCCAACAACAGACCTGTTTCTTTATCAAGCTGAAGCTTATAAAGCATTGGGTGATCATAGAAAAGCGATTAAATCTTTAGAGTCAGGCGTTTCACAACTAGGAAACCTACCGCTCTTCCTAAACAAAATTGCCTACCACCATCAACAAATGGGTAACTACACTAAGGCCATTATTGCAGTGGATAAAATTATTGACGTGTTAGGCACTGAATCACGTACAGAACAATACCTGGTCCAAAAAGGTGATCTACTCAAATTGTCCGGACAGTCAAAAGCTGCCGCCGCAGTCTATCGACAAGCCTACACCCAGCTAAATACACGTAACCCTCAAATTCTCAATTCCGCGAGTTCGCAAAAGCTTAAGAAAACACTCAAAAGCAAAATGAATGCCGAGAAAAATTAATAATAACTGACAATAGAGAGAATCATCATGTTAAACAAATTTTTTATTCGAATAGCGCTTTCGAGCCTATTACTTTTTCAGGTTGCATTTATTGAGGCAGCGGTAACGGTAGGACCATATCTTCAAAACGCGACTAAGACCAGTATGACCATTCATTGGCGCTCTTCCAGCGCCGGAGTCGGACGAGTTACCTATGGCACCGATCAAAATAATCTTAATCTTTCAGCCGATGAAAGTCGCTCAACCAGTAAACACATAGTGACAGTCACCGGGCTTCAACCGAATACCAAATATTATTATCGAGTCGGCAATGGTAGCGCCCAGGAAACACCCAATAATGCTGCTGAACAATATTTTATTACCAGCCCAAACGGCGCAGTCAAAACTCGCATCTGGGCACTTGGTGATGCTGGAACGGGAACGAGCAATCAAAACGCAGTGAGGGATGCTTACTACAATTACACCGGCTCAACACGAACCAATGTTGTGCTGGCTCTCGGCGACAACGCCTACAGTAATGGTGGCGACTCAGATTACGTTAACAAGTTTTTTGACGTGTATCAGAGTATGTTTTTAAATACACCAATCTGGTCAACTCAAGGCAACCACGAACGCAATCAAAGTGTTTATGAAGATTTATTTACCCACCCTACCAATGGTGAAGCAGGTGGTGTTGCTTCGGGTTCAGAACTTTATTATTCCTTTGACTATGGTGATATCCATTTTGTCTGCCTGGACTCTTATTCCAGCGCCATTGATATCGATCCTGGCGCGCCCCAATACCAATGGTTAGAACAAGATTTACAAGCCAATAATAAATCCTGGGTCATTGCTTTTTGGCATCATCCTCCTTATTCAAAAACCAGCGGACATAATTCCGATAGTGAAACGGGAATGAGAAAATTGCGTGAAAACGCTAATGTATTATTGGAGCAATATGGTGTTGACGTTGTACTCGGCGGCCATAACCACAGTTACAATCGTTCATACTTTATTAACGGTCATTATGGCGTTGAGTCTACATTTAATCCGAGTACTCACAAAGTTCAAAATGGCGACGGCGGTACCACACCATACAATAAAACTGATCAGCGTGGAGCCGTTTATGTAATGTCTGGCAGCGCAGGCAAAGTCACTTATAGTATCGACACACACGATGCAAATGTTGCCAGATACTATAACCTGGGCTCTTTTGTTATTGATATTGACGGTGACAATTTAACTGGACGTTATTTACGTGAAACCGGCGCGATAGATGATGTATTTTCTATTAGCAAAACACCGGCATCTAACAGCGCGCCTATTGCCAATGCCGGCGCAGACGCCAGCGTCCAAATTCCAAATGCAGTGAACTTAAATGGCTCTGTAACCGATGATAATTTTCCGGGAACAACACTCACGATAAACTGGTCGCAAGTGTCAGGACCAGGTACCACGACTTTTGCCAATGGAAATTCAGCGGCGACTACTGCCACTTTCAATACTGCAGGAACTTATGTTTTACGTTTAACTGCAAACGATGGCGAATTTATTTCAACAGATGACACAACAATCACAGTGAGCGCTCCTCCCAGCAACCAGGCACCGGTTGCCAACGCCGGTGGAAACCAAACCATTGAATTGCCAGCGTCAGCGACTTTGAACGGCAGTTGCAGTGACGACGGCTTACCAGTGGGTGCATCGGTTTCTGCAAGTTGGACAGGTCCCTCAGGTGTAACTTTCGCCAACCCGGCTTCAGCCAATACAACGGCTTCATTTGCGTCTGACGGATCTTACGTCCTGACTTTAAGTTGCAACGATACGGAACTAACGGGCATTAATACGGCGACCATTACCGTGACTCCGCAGCAAGCCAACCAACCACCGGTCGTCAACGCCGGTGGTGACTTCTCAACATCATCAGGAAGTTCAACCAATCTTTCTGGTACAGCAACCGACGATGGACGGCCTAGCGGTGGAAGTCTAACCACAAATTGGTCTAAAGTGAGCGGACCTGGTAACGTCACTTTTGGTAATGCTAACGCTTTAAATAGCAGCGTGACTTTCAGTTCAATCGGCGAATATGTAATTGAATTATCCGCAAATGACGGCGCTGCAACTTCGACTGACACCGTCAATGTGATAGTCACCGGAAACGTTGGTAACGACACAGTTCTTCCTAGAAATACGACGACAGCGAACAGGCGAGCCATGCCATTTACCATGAGTGAAACCGGCAAAATCACCAGTGTCACTATGTATCATAAAGGCGGCAGTGGCGACATGATGCTAGGTGTTTATAGCGACGCAAACAACACGCCTGGAAGTCGAATTGGTGTGACTGCAATTACACCGGTTAGCGCAACTGATGGGTGGCAAACAATAGACTTAGCCACGCCCGTTCAAGTGACATCGGGCTCTCAAATCTGGTTAGCCTGGATATTTGAAAACAATCCGGGCATTGCCTATGAATCTGGAACACCCGGACGTTATCATTCGTCACAAACATGGAGTTCCTCAGGGGACAACATGCCACCCAGTTTCGGCTCTGGTTCTCAAGGCAATTATATCTACTCAATTTATGCAAACTTTACTGCACCAGGCGCAGGAACGAATAACCCGCCGGCGTTCAATAACAGCAATTTAACTAAAGCGAGTGCGACACAAAATGTCGCTTATTCCGATACCATCGCCAATGATGCCAGT
This sequence comes from Aliikangiella coralliicola, assembly GCF_007004725.1. Taxonomy (GTDB): domain Bacteria; phylum Pseudomonadota; class Gammaproteobacteria; order Enterobacterales; family Kangiellaceae; genus Aliikangiella; species Aliikangiella coralliicola. Next base: position 170,895 of record NZ_ML660169.1, read on the forward strand.
GATCCAGATGGCGATGCGCTGACATTCAGCAAAATATCTGGACCCGCCTGGTTAAATATCGCTTCAAACGGTAACTTAAGTGGCACACCAAGCAGTTCGGACCTCGGTAACAACAGTTTTGTCGCAGAAGTTTCTGACGGTAGTTTATCTTCCCAGGCAACCGTGACGATTAATGTCAATGACGGCAGCACGCCAGTGGTCATTAGTAGTAGTGATTTCGAATCAGATTTAGGTGATTGGACAAACCCAACTGGAGAAGATGACTATGACTGGACTCGAGATTCCAACGGCACACCTTCATCCAATACCGGTCCTTCTAGTGGCGCAGGTAATAGCGGTTTTTATTTGTTCCTGGAAACTTCTGACGGAGGTCGTGGTGCTTACAACGCAGGTGAAACAGCTTACCTGGAAAGCATCGAGTTGAGCGGAAGTAATCGCACGCTGACTTTTGACTATCACATGTATGGCTCACAAATTGGAACTTTGTCTGTTGATGTTTTCATCAATGGAAACTGGGCCAACGATGTGTGGAATATTTCTGGCGAACAACATACTTCTGGCAGCGCAGATTACATTAGCGCATCAGTAGACTTAAGCAGCTACAACGGAACGATTAGAATTCGCTTTCGTGCAACAGCTGCAGGCGGTTGGCGTGGCGACATGGCAATCGACAATCTGGTTGTAACCGGCGTCAACTAAACCACTTAACTATCCACGAATTATCAAATAAACAAATTATCAAATAAATATGGAATTGTATTGCGCCTTAACTGGCGCAATACCCAAAAGTTGCACAAGCTCTCTTTTACATAGCGACAAATAAAAAAAGTAAGTCATCGGCGATTCATTAAATTGTCATAGGACAGCAATATTCAACGAATAACTTAGCATCTCCCAAAACGAATAACCGGAGAAAAAATGAACAAGCTTAAGTCTATTCTTGGTATTTCTGCACTAACGATATTCTGCTCTGCCATCAGTACCACAGCCAGTGCGACCTCTTTGTCAGACAAACATTCTGAGAATCACTACTTTAAACACAAGAAAAATAAGACGGCTCAAATTGGCCCGCGCCCGTATTACCTGGTAGAAGACATGGACTTGGGTTATTTGAAAAGTAAGCTTCAGCATTGCGCAAACAAAAAACGGCGCTTTAAAAAAACTGATTTCTCTATTGGCCATCGTGGCGCTCCCATGCAATTTCCAGAGCACACTAAAGAATCTTATGTCGCCGCGGCCCGAATGGGAGCCGGTATTTTAGAATGCGATGTCACCTTTACCAAAGACCGTGAGCTAGTTTGTCGCCACGCTCAATGTGACTTACATACGACCACCAATATTCTCGAAACGCCGCTTGCCGCAAAATGTTCACAACCTTTCAGCCCGGCAACTTTCGACGTTGATGGTAACCTGCTGTCACCAGCATCGGTTCGTTGTTGTGCCAGTGATATCACCTTAGCAGAATTCAAAACACTAAAAGGAAAAATGGATGCAGGCAACAGCCAGGCAACTAACGTCGAAGAATATATGGACGCAACAGCAGGTTGGCGAACTGATCTTTACACTCAAAATGGAACGCTACTCAGTCACGCAGAAAGTATTGAGTTGTTTAAGTCTCTCGGTGTAAAAATGACCCCGGAATTAAAATCTCCCAGCGTCGAAATGCCATACGAGGGAGATTACACGCAAGAGGAGTATGCACAGCAAATGATTAACGAATACAAATTGGCCAGGGTAAAACCGAAAAATGTTTTCCCACAATCATTTAATCTAGACGATGTTAAGTACTGGATTGAAAACGAACCAAGATTCGGCAAACAAGCGGTATATCTGGATGACAGATATGACGATCCAACTTTTGACTTTCGTGATCCAGCTACCTGGTCACCAACCATGGAAGAGCTTGCTGCCGATGGTGTACAAATCGTCGCGCCTCCCATGTGGATGTTGATCGATCTCAACAGCAATAACAAGATTGTTCCATCTGCTTATGCAAAGTCAGCTAAAAACGCCGGGCTCGATATTATTACCTGGACACTGGAAAGATCAGGACCATTAGCTTCAGGCGGCGGTTGGTACTATCAATCTGTGACTCCCGTTATTAATAACGACGGCGACATGCTGAAAGTTCTCGACGTGCTTGCGAAGGATGTTGGTGTACTGGGCGTTTTCTCAGATTGGCCAGCAACAGTCAGTTACTACGCAAACTGTCGTGGCCTGAAATAATGAAAAAACAATAAAAAGTTTAGCAAACTCCCTCCTTTAGCAAAGGACGGCTGGGGAGGATTTAATGAGCAAATTACATCTTTACAAAAATCACTATCGATGTATCCTCTGAAAATTCAACATTATCAGGGATACGCTTTTGATGACAGCCCCTCAAACTTTAGCAGATGCAATCAGTTCAATTAGTCATATTTCGACGGCCGTTACTTTTCGCCACGCGACAACCAGTGACTCAAAGGTAATTGCACAATTGGTAAACAGCGCCTACCGCGGTGATTCTAGTCGTGCCGGCTGGACGACCGAGGCAGATCTTCTGGAAGGAACACGCATTACGGCAGAAAGAGTAGAAGAGTTAATCGAAGTTCAGAACTCACTCATTTTGCTCTGTCTTAAAGATCACAATATTGTCGGTTGCGTTCATTTACAAAGGAATAAAGACGGCTGTTATCTAGGAATGTTTGTCGTTAAACCTGAACTACAGGGAAGCGGCATCGGTAAGACCTTTTTACAAGCAGCGGAATCTTTAGTCCAGAACTTATGGGATATCAAAAAGATATGGATGACGGTAATTGATATACGCACAGAACTGATCGCTTTTTATGAACGGCGAGGCTATTGCCGGACCGGAAAAACCAAACCGTTTCAGAGTGAGCAAGGAAACGAAGTCTCGTTAGTTGATAATTTGCAGTTTGAAGAATTGGAAAAGATATTGCCATTGTAAAGTAGCCGTGCTCTATTTTTTCCTCTTCTTTTTATAACTTCTCCCTCTAATATAAATGAGGGAGTCGCTTAGTAAAATTGGCAACAATCAAAAAGCGATTTTAATATCAACAATTTTATTTACATTCATGATCCCATGTTTTACTAAATGGAATTTTAACTCTGTCAACAATGTCATGAAATTTTTCATCTACAATTTCTTCCAATGAAACCCAGAGTTCATTGGTATTAGCTTTGGTCACTTCATCTGTAATCCATTGCTCATAAATATCTGACGCCACACCTTTTTTTAACGTCTTAGAGTGATCTCCTCTTGACCCTTTAACGTAAGGCTTAGCACTAGTGTTAAATCGAATATACCCATCCGTCTGGCCGGTATTTTGGTAAGAGACTCTAAATACTATTTTGTCGCAGCTTTCATTAACGACTTCTATTTTATTAATTGAAGCTCTTTTCTTCTGGTTATTCTGCTCAGCGCTGCTCCACAACACTTCATTTGAGCGATATACATGGCCAGTTCCCAAATCTACTTTCAGAAAGATGAATCCAGCTCCCAAAACAATAACTAAACCTAACACTATGATATATTTTTTCACTATTATTCTGCCTTCTACTTTATATTTTGTGGTAAAGAAAAAACCTGGCTAATTGTTGCAAGCTATCATTCAACGCCTTACAGCTCAAAATAGTCCCTACAAAATGTAAATTGACACTTAAAACCAAATTCACTGCTCGTTTTTCGGCTTTGAGTAGTCCCTGACTTCATTGATTAACGAAACTAACACAAAACTCAATAACATTAATAAATACCAGGAAGACAGTTTCGCCAAAGGCACTAATTCCCATCCATTCGTTTGGTTAGGATAAATCCAGATGTTGGCATAGGTAGCCAGGTTTTCTGCAATCCAGATAAAGATAGCAACTAAAAACCATCCCAACAGCAATGGCATATTTCGGTATGTTTTAATAATTTTAAAATGAATTTTTGTATTGAAAAATAGCCAACCGGTTATAAATAACAGTAACCAACGAAAGTCGGCAATAAAATGATGCGAAAAGAAATTCACATAAATTCCAATAACTAAAATGATAGTCCATCTTTTGTTGGGATAGTTTTCATATCTAAATTCAAAAATACGCCAAACTCGGGCAATATAGCTGCCCACTGCACTATACATAAATCCCGTAAAAAGAGGGACATTTCCAACACCAAAAACATAAGCTTCTGGATAGGACCATGAGCCTATCGCATCCGAGGTTTTGAACAGTTCCATCACTGTAGCGACAAGATGAAAAACGATAATGACGATGGCTTCTTTTATTGTTTCTAATTTAAAGATCAGCAGAAAAAGCTGGAATACAATAGCTGCAATAAAAATGAAGTCGTAACGATGAAGAAAATCGATGGGATACCAATAGCGGGTAACTAACATTATTGCGAGTAAGAAGCCTCCGAATAAACAAGCATGTGCCTGTTTGACTGCAAATAAAATGAGTTCGTGTATGGTGTATTTAATAGTCGCTATTCCTTGTCCCTCAGGGCCGACATACTGGCAATTTGAAAAAGCGTTTCTGGAAAATAAACTAATGCTCCTTCGCTAAAGGAAAGAAGCATTGAGTAAACCACCTGGCTCAATGAGCCAGGCAGTTATTCGGACAAAAGCTACTTTTTACCGGCAATCCAATCTTTCACTTTACGCTCCAACACGACCATAGGGACCGCGCCGCCCAGTAATACCAAATCGTGAAACTCAGCCAGATCAAATTTTTCACCTAAAGCTTTCTTGGCATGCGCTCGCAATTCAAGAATTTTTAACATACCCAACTTATAGCCCAATGCCTGACCGGGCCAGGCCATATAACGCTCTATTTCAGCAACCACATCAGACTCAGCTGAACCCGTTTGTTCAGCCATGTAGGCTATCGCTTGTTCTCTGGTCCAACGCTTGTGATGGAGTCCGGTGTCAACCACCAATCTTACGGCCCGAAAAAGTTCTGCCTGTAAACGACCGAGATCGCCAAAGGGATCGTTTTCGTATAATCCCATCTCAGCAGCGACCTGTTCCGAGTATAACGCCCAGCCTTCCACATAAGCATTATATGGCGCAATTCGTCTTAAGAAAGGCAACTCTGTTTGCGCCATATTTAGTGCCACTTGCCAGTGGTGTCCTGGATTGGCTTCGTGATAGGTCAATGACTTCAAGCTAAATTTCGGCACTGCTTTCATATCCCGAAGGTTAATCCAATAAATTCCTGGTTTGCTTCCATCAACCGATGGCGGTGTATATTGTCCACCCGGCGCGCCATCTTGAATTTCCACAGGAAAGGCTCGAACTTCAACCTGGTAAGGCGGCTTGGTTTTAAACAAATCAGCCATTTTTTCGGTGATTTCAGCGATGTAACCGTTCAAATCGTTAAGTAATTCCTTACGCCCCTCATCACTATCGGCGTAAAGAAAGCGAGGTTCTTCGGTAACAGCAATGACTCGCTCGCCGACGCTGCCTTTATCATATCCTTGAGACTTTAAGATCGCGTCCATTTCTTTGGTGACGCGAGCCACTTCATCCAGACCTATTTGATGAATTTCTTCTGCACTTCGATCACTATCGCCCAATTGACGAATAGCGTCCTGGTAATATTTGTCGCCGTTTGGCTGCGCCCAAATGCCTGACTCATCTCTTGCTTTATCCATCAAGCTTTTGGTTTGCTCAGAAATTTTTTGATACGCGGGATAAACCACGTCAGCTACTTTTTGTTTCGCTAACTGAATGAGTTTCTGTTTTTTCTCCTCAGGAACGCCGTCTAACAGCGCGAGTTTTTCAACAAACGCATTCACCAACGGATGCTCTTCGGGTTTTGGCTGCAAAAAACTATCGAAGTATCGAACCGCTCCCTGCAAGTTGACTTTAGGTGCAATCCAGTTCTTTTTAACATCAGCGCTGAGTTTATTCTGTATACTGCCAATCAATGAATCAAACTTTCCGAGCCGCTCAATATAATCCATTGCATCTTTCTCATTGGAAATTTTTTGATCACTCTGCATGTAACGAGGAATATCAATTAACGGACCGTTAATTTGATTCACAATGAATGGAGAAAGCCCCATCCAGACGTCAATATATCCAATAGAAAAATCGGGGTGTCCGCCAAAATACCTTGTTAAGCTAGCCATTACGAGTTGATTCTCAATGGCAGAAGATGATTTGGACTGGTTAGCAAAACCAGCAATCTTTTCAGTTAAAGCCAATAATTCTGTTCGAAGCGCCGCTTCATTCTCAGGCGAGTAGTCTTCCATTTGGTCCGCATAATATTGCCCCACTTCGTCCTCCGACAACCCGTATAAAGTTGCAGATAAGGCTCGTTTCTTAAATAAAGCCTGAGTTGCTTTTTGATAAATCTTTGTTAAGTCTTGTAATTGAGCAACTTCATTTTTTGATGACAGGTCTTGCGAAGCATTTTTTTGGAGAGCAGGCTTTTCTTGAGTAACTTTTTCTTTAGCTGCTTTTTCCTTAGTGCCATTATTACTAGAATCACACCCTGAAATAACCAGTGCTGTCGCCAAAACGCTACCCGCGCCTAATACTCTTAACGAGGTCGAAAGTTTCATTTTTTATTTCATCCCAATAGTCAATCTAAACTCAGAATAGGAAAAACCGCTAAACCATGGCATATATAATGAAGCCGTTGAATGGGTTAACTCTTCTTATCCCGAGTTCTTGTTAGTAAAATCTAAAACATTTTTTTGGACACAAAGTTTGCCATAATAAGAAAATGATTTCGAGCCCGAGAGCAGATAAACCAGACTTAACAACGAAAACTGTCGTAAATAACAGCAAAACTCATTCAAATCATTCGTTGAAAGGCAGCGCCAGCTCTCAATAATAAACAGGAACTAATCAGTTGCCCACCTAATCAGTAAAGCAACGCTATAATAGGACTGACTCAATTCATACTATTCAATTTCTCAAAAAAGGAAAGGCTCAAAATGTCACTAACTCCGTCGAACATGATGCCATTAGGCAGTATTGCCCCCGATTTCAACCTGCTAAATGTTGTCAACGGCAAGCTGGAGAAGCTTGAACAGCTGCGAGGAAAACAAGGAACATTGATTATGTTTATTTGTAATCACTGTCCTTTTGTCATTCATATCGAGAAAGCCCTAGCCAGTCTAGGTGAAGACTACGCGAATAGTGGCTTATCTATCATTGCCATTAGCTCAAATAGTGTTGAATCGCACCCGCAAGACGGTCCTCAACATATGGCACAAAAAGCAGCTGAATCAGGATTTAAATTTCCCTACCTTTATGATGAAACTCAATCCGTTGCAAAAGCATACCAGGCCGCTTGCACGCCTGATCTGTTTTTGTTTGATGATAAACTGGCTTGCGTTTACCGTGGACAATTTGATGATTCTCGGCCGGGAAATAATATTCCGGTAACGGGGAAAGATATACGACAAGCAATTGAAAATCTGTTAGCGGGAATGCCTATTTCTGATGAACAAAAACCGAGCATTGGTTGCAACATTAAATGGAAATAAATACGCTTCGCAAAAATGACATTAGTACCAAACGATGATAATGAAAAAACTTTTTTAATAAAACTACAGGTGTTTTTAAACTTAACAATTCTCCCTGAGAGATATTTTTTTAAAAAATTTGGACCTTATTTTTAAGGCAAAAGTCTTTATATCACTTATTCCAATTAACGATTAGCAGGGATCTATACCCATATCTAGTTTGTGTTATATTTCTTGGTTCCATTCCTTACATAAGGTTAGAATGAGCGTTAATTCCATAGCAATCTCAAACACAAATCTAGTCTTTACTAAATGGTTAGTAAAGCGTTTAGATTTGGTTAGAAGTAACGGGTTAATAACGTGATAGAAGATGTAAGGTATCTCATAGTTTTTGCAAAAGTTGTCGAGAAAGGATCTTTTCGCGCAGGCGCAAGTTCGTTGAGCTTGTCAACAGCCTCTGTGAGTGCATATGTCTCTCGACTGGAAGAGAATTTAGGCGTCGCGTTACTCTATCGCAACACTCGTAAACTTTCCCTCACATCCGATGGTGAGAAAGTGTTTGAAGTTGCAAAAGATATCATGTCTTTATATGAAAATGGCATCTACGACTTTAAACGCTCTGACAAAACATCCTGTCACAATTTAAAAGTTTCAGTACCAGCACTCTTTATTCACAGTGAATTTATGCAGAAAATTGCTGCATTTATCGACAACAACCCCAATGTTAATTTAAGCTTACTCTATAGCGATATCAGAAACGATATTATCGCTAACGGCATTGACATTGCACTTAGAATTGGTGATATGCCGGATAGCACCTTAAAGGCAAAACGCGTTTTTTCTTTCAACCGAAAAGTTGTTGCGAGCAATGAGCTACTGGATAAATATCCGCCAATCACTCATCCTAAAGATCTACAGGAATTTCCCTGGATTGGACTAACAATGCGAGCAAGCACTCGCACTTTCACCAATGCTGAAGGTGACAAGATCGAAATAAAATATTCGCCGAAGACGTTTGTTGACAACATTGATGCTGCTTATCGTTTGGCTAAATTAGGCTCAGGTATTGCTGTGCCACCTGACTTTTTAGCAAACGACGACTTAGCGAATAACAAAGTAGTCGAGCTTTTGCCAGACTGGTCCGTTGACTCTCTAAAAGTTTATGCTGTCTGGCCATCCAATGTGCCAACCAATAGTTTGATCTATGATTTTATTCAATCAGTTTCACCGGAGAGTGATAGTTGCACTTAATCTGAGCTTTTATCGTGCGTAGTTCTATCATTTGATAGTCTTATTGTAATAGTTTTTAAAATTCAGTGGCGAAAAAACTGTATCGAAAGCAATTTGAGACTTCAGCGGAAATCTGTGAAGTCAGCAATAAAATACAACCGTTAGGCTTCAAATGCTTCGCCCGTTTTCAAGTAAGAAAAATGCTCGCTGACACTTGGCCGTTGGTTATTTTTGGCGCCATTTTGATTGCTTATTTTCTCTCCTAGTCCTAAAAAACCAGCAATAATGGCGTTTTCACTTAACGCCAGTTTTTTGTGTAAAATTGGATTGTATGCCCAATCTCCTGTACGCCAAAAACAACAAAAGCCCATTGATTCGGCAGCAATTATCATATTTTGGATTGACGCCCCTGTCGACAAAACTTGCTCTACCTCTGGAACCGATGTCTGCTTATTAAGCTCGGCGATGCAAATTATAATGTAGGGCGCAGAATTCAATTTTCGATCTATCTTTTTCATTGTTATTTCATTGACCTCGCCATTACTCTCCCTCAATGATAAAGTGATCATTTCCTTAAAATACGCTTTTTGTTGTGGGCCACAAACTATAAAACGCCAGGGCTTCAGACGCTTGTGATCAGGTGCGGTCAAAGCACAACTAAAAATGGTGTGTAGGTCTTCGATCGAGATCTCACCCTCAACCAGTGGCTGCGACTTTCTAGCTAAAATAGAACGAACTAATCTCATCAATACTCTCCAAATAAGGTGCTACCAGTCATCAAATTGTTTCTGTACAAAGTGATAACTAACAATTTATCTTAGGCCAGCTCGGCTACTACTTTTCTACGTCTTGTTATTTTTTGTCCGTAGGATACGGCCACTTCTGTGTCTTGAGTTATATAAGTTGTACAAGAAAGAAGTTCTCCATCTTCAATTGAAAACTTATCGGAATCGAGCTCACCATTAACCAACTGAACGCGACAAGAACCACATCGCCCTCGCCTGCACGAACTTCGTATTGGCAACGACATATCTTCAATGTTTTCCAGCAAGGTTTTGTTAGGACAACCTCGGCCGGTATAACTTTTTCCATTAAACTGGACTGTCAAAATAAAATACTGAGTAGTCATTTCTTGCTCACTCTCCTCTTTAAAGCAAAAAATTGGTTAAACATGTAGACAAGCAATATTTCTCTTCCTTTCCCTTAGGTTTTCACGAACGTTTATTTCTAAATAGTCAGGTTTTCTTTGATAGCAAGCATCGGTGGAAGATTCGCACCGCGAGGCAAAGTTACAATGACTGGAGCGCAGTTTGGAAACCTCGATTTCTCCCTCAACGGCTTGCTTTTTCCACTTTTTTTCATGACGTTCAGTTTCCATATTTTCGTCATTTCTTATCTCTACATTCTTTCCTCGATAATTTTTAAAGCTAAAACTACTCTCAACTAATGCTTTTGTGTATGGATGCATTGGATTATCAATAACATCGATAGCACCGCCATACTCCACCAATTGCCCCGCATAAAGAACTGCCACATAATCAGAGAAGTGTTTTACAACGGATAAATCATGAGAAATAAAAAGATAGGTCAGTCCTAATTCGCGCTGTAATTTGAGCAATAAATTAATAATTTGTGCTTGAATTGAAACGTCTAATGCAGATAAAGGTTCGTCTAAAATTAATATTTCGGGTTGAAGAACCAACGCTCGTGCGATACCAACTCGCTGACGTTGGCCGCCGCTTAAAGTGTGCGGATAACAGTCGAGAAAACTTGCGCTTAAACCGACCATTTCCAGATACTTTGCAGCAACATCCTTACTTTCCTCTCGAGTTAGTGTTTTACAATTAACCAGTGGCGCAACAATAATCTGCCAGATTTTTTTTCTCGGATTTAAAGAGGAAAATGGATCTTGAAAAACCATTTGAATTTTAGAATAAAATTGTGCTTTCGGTATTTGCTCAATATTGGTTATTTCCTTTGCTTTGTTAATCAAAGAAACACTGCCAGCAGAAGAATTCTCCAGGCGCATGATAATTTTAGCCAATGTTGTTTTACCGCTTCCTGACTCACCAACAATTGCCAGTGTTTTTCCCATAAACAATTCCAGGGATACATTGTCTAATGCAGCAATTTCTTCCGAACCGAAAAAAGACTTTGATACTCGGTAGTTTTTACCAATTCCTTCAATGTTCATGAGCTTTTGATTTTGCACAACTAACCTCTCAAGTGGCATCGACTTAAATCGCTGAGATTGTTTGATATTTGAATAAGTTCTGGCGGCGTTGTGTGGCAAATATCTTGTGCATTTGGGCAGCGCTCGACATAGCGACAACCTTCAACTTGCCGTTCAATGGGAATGACTACACCAGGAATGGTGTTAAGATCTGACTTAGGCACTTTATCGCCTTGCCCCGGTAAAGACTCCAGAAGCCCCTTAGTGTAGGGATGATAAGGATTAGTTGTAACTTGTCTGGCCGTTCCCGACTCAACTACTTCTCCCGAATACATCACTTGAATTCGATCAGCGTACTCGCTGATGATACCAATATCATGGGAAACAATAATAACGGCCATATTGGAGTCAATTCTGATTTGATCGAGCAAGTTAAGTATCTGTGCCTGAATGGTCACATCAAGCGCTGTGGTTGGTTCATCTGCGATTAAAATTGATGGTTTGCACGCAAGCGCCATAGCAATAACGACTCGCTGCGCCATTCCGCCTGACAACTCATAAGGATAATTTTTAAGACGTAAATGCGCAGCGGGAATTCCAACCTTGTCCAATAACTTCAGTGCCATCTGGCGGTATTCTTTTCCACTTTTTCCTTTTTGCATTTTGCTCAACATTTCAACCAGCTGCTTTTCAATCGTGATGGTTGGATTTAATGCATTCATCGGATCTTGAAATATCATCGCGACATCATTGCCACGAAAATCTCGCCACTGTTTTTTATTGAGTTCAAGTAATTTCTTACCGCATAACTCTAATCTATCAGCAGTCACCAGGGCATTGCTCGGCAGCAGTCCCATCAGTGCGTAGTTAGTGATACTTTTTCCACAGCCAGATTCACCAACAACCCCGAGAACTTCACCCGCCGCCAACTCAAAACTCAAATTTCGAATAGCTGGCTTGTAAACCTGGTTATCGTAAAAACCAATGTTTAAATTCTTAATCGAAAGAATCATTTTGAATCACCTAATTTCGGGTCAAACCGATCCCTTAACGCGTCACCAACAATGTTAAAACACAACACCGTTATCAAAATGCAGACACCGGGCAAAACCACCAGGTAGGGCGCTGATTCGATATAAGTTCGCGCATCAGCAAGCATTGCTCCCCAGTCCGCAGCCGGAGGTCTGGCACCTAAACCAAGAAACCCGAGGGCCGCAATATCTAGCACAGCTTCACTGAAGCCTAATGTCGATTGAACAATCACCGGCGCGCGACAATTCGGTAAAATTTCTGACCATAAAATTCTAAACCGCTTTATTCCGAATGATTGTGCAGCAACCACATACTGCTTTTTCATTTCAGACATAGCCACGGAACGAACAACGCGAATGTAGCGTGGCATAGAAACGATAATCACGGCAATAACCGCGTTAACCAAACCACCACCCAATACCGCAACAATGACAATCGCTAATAAAATACTTGGGAGCGACATAATCACATCAGTGAGTCGCATAATAAAAGCATCGATTGCGCCGCCATAAACGCCGGCAACCAGTCCCATTGATGTGCCGACAAATGCCGACACCAATACGATAAAGAAACCAATGTTGAGGGAACTTCTGGCGCCAATTACCAGCCGCGAAAACAGGTCTCTACCAAGATCATCTGTGCCCAACAAATAGTAAACTTCGTTGCTCGACATTGTCCCTGGCGACAATAACAACTCACTTGATGTACCAAAGGGATCTAAATTTAAAATTATTGGCACGATATAACCGATGGCCAACAACAATAAAATGATGACAAGCGCGAAATTTGCAATAGGATTATTGCGAAAAAAAAGCAGTTTAACTTTTGTTAAAAACTTTTGATTACCAGAAAAATGAGCGGGCTGTGTTTGCGAAGAAAAGTCAGACATATCAATGCCTCATTCTTGGGTTAACAAGTCGGTATAAATATTCAGTTGTCATATTGACGATGATTACCAACATACCAATGACAAGAATGCACGCTTGGATAACCGGATAGTCTCGCGCATAAACACTGCTCACAATATAATTTCCAATTCCAGGCCAACCGAAGATGGTTTCGGTAAGAATGGCGCCAGCAACCACAGTGCTGACAAAAAATAATCCACCAATTGTAATAATCGGAATTAAAGCATTGCGAAACGCATGAAACATAATCACCCTGAACTCAGATAATCCTTTTGCTCTTGCTGTGCGAATATAATCTTCTGATAGCACCTCAAGCATACTGGAACGAGTAATCCTTGCAAAAACCGCAATAGGAACAGTTGCCATTACAATTCCGGGTAACAATAAATGGTGTAATGCGCTGGCAAAAGCATCGAGCTGGTATTCTTCTCGCGCGTTACTTAATAACGAATCAATCAACATAAATCCGGTATGAGGCTCTATATCGTAGAGAATATCTAAACGCCCTGATACAGGTGTTAAATCTAACGTGACTGAAAATATTAAAATAAGCACCAGTCCCCACCAGAAGATCGGCATTGAATAACCGACCAACGAAGAAATTGTCACCACATAATCAGCAATACGTCGCCGATAAACAGCAGCAATAATTCCCGCCGGAATACCAATCAACAAAGACAATAACATGGCGAATAACCCCAGTTCGATTGTCGCAGGCCATCGCGCGAGTAGTTCTTCTTTAACCGGCCTGGAAGATACCACTGAAGTACCAAAATTTCCTTGAACCGCCTGGGATAAGAAGTTCTGGTATTGCTCTGTAATTGATTTATCCAGTCCCAGTTGTGTCGCGACTTTTTGATACTGAATGGGATCAGACCCTCTTTCTCCGATCATCAATAAGACAGGATCACCCGGCGTTAACCGAATTAATCCAAAAGCTAATATGGTGATACAGATAACCGTTATCATTATTCCAACGGTATGCTTTATTCCGTTCATAAGTGCTGCTATTTAATGATGGTAGTTAATGAATGAGAAATAATACCTTTGACATGAGCAGACAAGGGAAAACAATATAGCCTCTTTCCCCTCTGCCTATAAAAATAGAGCGCTACTTATTAATCACTTCTAGATTATAAAAATGATCAACGTCAAACGGGTCCATAATATACCCCGATACCGTGTTTCTTAAAGCGCGGTAAACTTTCGCATGGGCAATCGGAATAACGGGCACATCGTGACTAAATATTTGCAATGCTTTTTGATACAGCGCTTCTCTTTTTTTCCTATCACTTTCGGAACGAGCCGTTTTAATTAAACTATCAAATGATTTTTGACAATAGCGTGAATTATTTGAACCTCGATCAACGGAATCACAACTAAATAACGTGTATAAAAAGTTATCAGGGTCACCGTTATCCCCAGTCCAACCGAGCTGAACGATATCATGTTCACCCCGTTTTACCTTATCAAGGTATGTTCCCCAGTCATAGGTAACCAGTTCAACTTCAATACCAACTTTCGCAAGATCTTGTTGCATTAACTCTCCCATTTTTCGCCCGTTAGGGTTAAATGGTCGACTCACCGGTAGTGTCCACAAAGTCGTTTTAAACCCTTTATCGAAACCCGCTTCTTTCAATAACTGTCTGGCTTTTTGTGGATTATACTCATAGGTATCAATGTCCTCATGATACGACCATACTGTCGAAGGGTACGGATTGATAGCAGGTTTAGCCTTTCCTAAATAAATCGCGTTGATGTATGACTGCTTATCAAGTGCGTGAGCGATAGCACGCCTTACTGACAAATTATTAAATGGTGGCTTCTCTGTGTTCATAGCCAAATAGCCAATATTGAGGCCATCTAACTCGCGCAGTTCTAGCTTCTCATTTTTCTGGATTGAAGCTATATCTGCCGGTGACGGATAGACGGCAATATCGCACTCGCCCTTCTTCAATTTTTGATACCTGACACTCGCATCCGGCGTGATTGAAAAAATTAGGTTATCGATAGCTGTTTTACCCTGCCAGTAGCTCGCATGAGCGTTGTAGCGTATAACACTGTCCTTTAAATATCGTCGATATTTGAAAGGCCCGGTACCAACAGGCAATGTATCGATATTTTCCTTTCGGCCGAGATTTGCAAGTTGCGCAGCATACTCTTCAGAAAGTATCGACATAAATGGCATCGCCATATTTGAAATAAAAGGCGCTTCCGGTTTATTCAATTTTATCTTAACGGTGTAGTTATCAACTTTCTCAACGGATTCAATCAGGTTATGCATGCCCATTCCCTGAAAATACTGATAGGCACCACCGCCAACTAAATGATATGGATGCTTCAAATCGAGTTGTCGATTAATCGAGAAAATCACATCGTCAGCATTGAATTCTCGGGTCGGTTTAAAATAAGCAGTCTGATGAAATTGAACGCCTTTTCTGAGCTTAAACGTGTACTCAGTTTTATCACCTGAAATATCCCAGCTGGTTGCCAATGAGGGAATGACATTAGTTGTACCAGGCTCGAACTCTAGTAGCCGATTATAAATTGTTAAAGATGTGGCATTTCTTCCAGTGCCAGATAGTATTTTCTGAGGATTGAATGACTCAGGACTACCTTCTGAACAATAGACAATATTCTCACTAGCGTAAGCAATCGGGCTTGTTAGCAAACCGGCTAAAAATATTTGAATAAATTTATTTGAAAGTTTCATTTTTTACCAATAATTTCCTATTTAACGAGATTTATCAGCGCCGCCTGTCAACTCAGCTACGAGTGAGAGGCAGATATTATTAATAATAACGACTGAGAAAACTCGCGTTTAATTTAAGATGACTAATCTACGAACACAAATTTAAGAACCCAGTTTAAGATCATTAATTTATGACCAAAGATTTAAACTACCGTCTTTCTGAAGGCCCATAAATGACGTCTGAGAAATTCGACTCTGATCTTTTCTACCTAAAATCTCATGAAAATTCTGAGTATTAAATATAATAAGATCGCCAACTTTAGGGCTTGTTTTCAAGTGGTCTTCCCGCTCTAACACTTCATAAGGAAAGTAGTAGTCTCCGGGTACCTTCATCTTATCGTTTTCATCGGTGTGGATGGTGTCATATATAATCAGCTCACCATCGATTTCGTTGACACAATAGTAAATATTCCAGGTTAGCTGCCTGGTGATTTCAGTCACCGCCCAATCTTGCTTGATGTGACTGGGAGCGTGATCGGCGTGAAGTTTTCCATGCCCTTTAAAACTTCGAAAGGCGCCGGCAAAATACTCTCCGAATTTCGGCTCATAAAATAGACCTGATGCTCTATTCGCTTTTTTCTCTATTGCTTCAATAACCATTTGAACAGGGTCAATATCTAATCCCCGATACATATCCTGAACGGTCTTTCGAGCCGCTCGAATTTTCTCAAAATAAACAGACTTGGGATCGTGAGCCCACTGGTTATGACAAACCCCAATATGATTAACCGGGATATCTTTCAAGTGTTCATAACCAGCAAAGCTTTCAGCCTTCAGCCGTTCAGCAACGACTTCACAAATTTCTTTCGATAAGAAATTCTCAACAATGATCCCGGGAATCTTGAAATCAAACAGTAAGTTGAGGTTTTCTTCGTTAAGTTCACATAATTCGTTTTTAATCCAGTTTCCCATTTTTCTATCCCCTATTCAGCGAATACTTTTTGGCTTAAATCAGATGAAGATGATTGATAAAGCCGTTTGTATATCGCATTTGAAGCAAAAATTATTAAAAGGTATGCCGACATGAAAAGAAGCGTTGTTTTAACAAAGTCGTTTCCGAAATAGTCGAGTAGACCACCTAAAATTGTTGCAATAACGCTGGCAAGCAAACAACCTATTGAAAAAGATATTCCAAAAATTGAACCTAGCTGCCCTTTAGGCGCAAAAGTCACAATGCCTGAATATCCCATCATCCATATAAATTCAAAGATGAATACCATGGCGGTAAAAAAGACTGCAGCAAAAATCGGTATTTTGATCCATACACTCAAAACGTAAACAGTGAAGGCAACAATTGAAAGCGCGATCGTTAAGTGTCGAGTCATTCGAAAGTCTCTTTCAAACAATTTCGTTTGTTTGCAAAACAGTGAGAATGCAGAAGACCCTGCGACAATCGCCAAACTTGCCAACACATAAGATGCGGAAACAGCTGATGCATCCAACTTTAATCCTTCAATCGGATAGATTGGTTGCAATACGCTATAAGTGCCTTGAAAAAAAGTGGCGGTAATCGGCGGAAGAATTGCGCAAAAAAATAGCTTTTTATTTGAGCTTAAGGCATCGACATATTCTTTGACTCTTTCTGAAACCTTTCGTCTTGGAGTCGCTTCCTTCTCTGACTCTGATTGCGGTGCTAGATTGTAAGTAATCAAGATTAACACCGCAGCTATTACAAACGTCACCGCATCAATTAATACAACTAATGATAACTCGAGTCTACTCGCCAGAAAGATGCCCAAAACAGCCGCGATACCAATTCCCAAATGATATCCCGTTTGCATAAATGACGCATAGTGAGTGACTTTATCGGCGGGAAACAACGTTCGCGCCGCCACGGTTTTATTAATTCTATTAACTTGCTCGATGATTCCGCGCAACAGTAATAAAACAACAATGGGAAGATAAGCGTGATCCGAAGTAAAAAACAAAATTGGCAATGTTAATACTGCACACCCGAAATCGAGCAAATACCAACGCTTTCGAGGCTCCATTCCGTGGTCCCAATCACTTCGGTACAATATCACGATCAACATCGGTAACCACTGTAAAGAAACAAACAATGAGGTTAATAAACCAGAGCCTGTTTCCTTGTATATTGCCATGGCAAAAACGATATGTAGTAAGACTGAACCTGCAGACGATATTGTGAATGCAGCGGTGCTTAACAGTAAATTTATTCGCCCTTTATTTAACTGGATCACTTCTTCTTCCCCTATTGAATAACTGTGTTATCCGCCACGAAATTAACCGCTGATGCCGCATTATTTTTAGCATCGAATTGATTTTTACCGGTACACATCACTTGTAGTATCCAGCTAAAATTCGAATCAATTGACTCAATTTTTTCACCGACACCATGGTGTAACCAAACTTCCTCAACTCCTTCTAGTGCTTTGATTTCATCAACAGACGGCATCTTGTCGATAGTACCTGCCGAATCGCTGACAAAACATTTCCATGCGGCGCCTTTAACGTGCGGGTATAAACGGCCTTCTTCTTTTATGTTACCCAGACAAAGTTCAACACAATCGCCAACGATTGACCGAGAAGTCGCAAGATCCATCATGACCGAGTGTCCACTACCACCAACCCTGCTGTTAACTTCTACTAATCGTGGACCTTGTTGGGTAAGAATTAACTCGACATGACTTGGACCAAAGTCATAGCCAATTGCATCAAGTGCATCACATGCTTTTTTCTCAACAATTTCGCGAATGTCATTGTCCAGAGGAAATGAAGCCCCCGTTTCAACGCTATCTTTTATGACATCTCTGTCCGAAACGCCGACAACCTGATGGTGACCTTCAGAAGTTGTTAGTATTTCAACGCTAACCAGGTCACCCTGTAAGAAGTCCTCAACAACAAACGCTGAGGATATCCACTCTTCGTCAATCTGACTGAACTTTGCAACAATATCATTCACATCGTCTTGACTGTTGCATACCGTTGCTCCCAGACTAGAATGCCCCTGAACCGGCTTTAAAAAACACGGATAACTTAAGGTATCTTTGATATCGACTAACTCAGTGATCGCAGAAACCTTAATACAACTGACCTTCTCAACGCCTTTCTCTTCAATAACTTTACGAAAACGAAACTTATCTTGTGCAATATTGATCGCTTCTATGTTCGACCCTGCTAATCCAAGCCTTTGTGCCAAGGTCGCAGTGACCTTGGTTCTGATTTCCGCAAAAGTCAACACCGCATCAACTTGGCCAACTTCGGTTTCAATTGCCTTGGTCAACTCGTCAATATCATCAGAATTTTTCACTTCGATCACTTGGTCGGCGTGTTCAAGTTTGTACAAACAAGACTCAGGAAACCAATGTTTAAAACGATCAAAGCTATCTGTTATCAGTACCGACTTATAACCTCTTTCGCTACAATATTTAAACGTGTCAAGACCGCTGAAATTGGTTTCAATAAATACGATTGTTTTCATGTTTAACCTCACGCAGACGCTTTCATGCTAGATGCGATGTTGATTAAACGTGCATTTTGATCCCAGAATCGGTGCCAATAATCGATACCTGCGTCAAAAGATTCTTCAAACTCTCCTCGATCATCATCGGTGTTGCAAAACCGAAGGAAGTTAGCAACCGAGTGACGAATGTGCTCAGTTTCATCAGCTCGATGAATTTTAAAGAACGGGCTTTTAGAGAGTATTTCTGAGCTTGACTCATCGTGACATAAACAATCAAATAGCATTTCGATGTTTTCTTCTGCGATTATTTCAAAACTCAGCAACAGACCAACAATACCTGCCTGGCTCTTAGTGTTGACTAGTGTTTTATCTAATACATCAAGAATTTCTTTAATTGATGAAGTTGAAGGACCATCCACTCTGTTCACACCAATCTCTTCGATGGCTTCTAAAAACAAGTTTGAGTGGATAAAGTTTTTATCCCGCCCACCTAGCTCATCGTAAGCAATTTGAATTAAATGATGCTGCCTTTCAGGGTCATCAGTCATTGTCACCGCTTTTGTGATGAAGACAGGTACGTAACATGTGAAGTCATACCATGCACTTGCCATAGTTTGTGCAGCAATCATTGAACGATTACTACAGGTTCTCTGGTTCTCAAGCGTTGCACGGATATTGATGAAGACATTTCTTTTTTGTGCTTTTTCAGTGAAATATTTTGTCCATCGAATGACTTCTGGGTGATCATAGTCATATTCACTTTCCGGAATCAAATAGCGAATATTTTCTTTTTTCTCTTTGTTATTATTGTTCATTTCTTTACTTGCTTCTACGTTTTCCACAACAATTCCCCTTTCTAAAGAATCCTAGATTGAAACATGGTTTAACATTGAAATAATGTTTAACTTTGAACAATTGACAGTATTTTTGAATTGACTTAAATCGTAAAAACAACTTCCATAGTAACAACAGTCCATAATTGACTTTAATCAACAGCAACTTTTACATCGGAAACTCACGATTAAAACAACCAGAAAAAAAGAGCTATTAGTTGCTAGCGCAACCAATAGCTTTCAAAATCAAGGATAAACATTTCTAAACAACTATTCGTTCAGAAAAGAACTACCGAACCGCTCTTAACTAAAACAAATTGCTGCCTCCCATAATAAAACTTAATTCATTTTCAAAAACAGAATCAGAATCAAGCTGCACATTAATCTACAGGCAAAAATGTTTTTTGATAATCACAAAAATATCTAAATATATTGTTCAGAAAAAAAATACAGAAGCAACCCAGTCAAAAAAAGGGCGTACGCAAGTCGTGAACAAGAGGCTAATTATTACAGGACTATGAAATAAAAAACCATGCATCAAAAAAAGTTCACAAGCATTCAAACAAAAAAATAATTATTATTTAGCCAACCTTAACAGTTCAATCTTCAACCTGTCTGAACGCTTCAAAAAACAAAAAAAACAAATTCAATATTTTCACCTAAAAAAAGATACTAAGTTTAATTTTGTATTTTTACTGAGGAACGATAAAATTGAATAGGCTTTTCAACTCATACAAATTTTTCAACACTTGGAAAGCGTTGTACCTTTCGTTGTCGATCTAAGAAGAAATGCAGCATATTTTTATTCAAAAAAATCTCCTGGCGAGAACGAAACAGCAAGTTCTCACGCTCAAATAACTAACTTTCCGTTCATTGTTTTATAACTAACAACTCAATCCCGTAGATACCTAAACAATACAATTCAGCTATTTTCTGTTATCAAAACTACGCTTTCGCTGTAAATTGAGCCTTACTTTCCACTCAGCATTTAAGCACCTTATTATCTGGCGCTAGCACGGAAAAACAGGTGGCTTACTAATGGAACAGAAACTAGGTAACACGATGAAAGAAGAAATAGCACCGGAAAATAAGTGCGTATTAGTTATCGATGAAAACTTGCCGTTAGGTGTAATAGCCAATACCGCTGCCATACTCTCTATGAGTATCGGCAAAAGCTATCCAGATCTGGTTGGCTTTGAATTGGCGGATAATGACGGTTTTATTCGAGCAGGAATTACCACAAGAGCAATTCCCATTTTGAAGGGAGATGGGCGCCTTTTAAAAAAAATAAGACCTCAACTCAAAGAATTTGAACCAGACCTGTTCGTCGTCGACCTGATCGGAGCGACAAAAACGACTAAGAGCTACGAGGAGTACGCTGACCAACTAATACAAACACCAGAAGAAAAACTGGAATACTTTGGTATCGGTTTGTTTGGCGCTAAAAAACTTGTAAATAAATTTACCGGTAGTCTGGGGTTGCTAAGGTAACCGTCTAAACTTAGATAAAGGAACAATTTCATGTCTTTACTGATAGCAATGGCAGCATTTTCCCTGGCAATGTCAATTTCTCCGGGGCCAGTTAATATGATAATAATATCTTCAGGTGTTAACAACGGCTTTAGACGAACAATGCCTTTTGTTTCAGGCGCCACAATTGGTTTTACTTTGTTATTACTGTTTATAGGATTCGGCTTATATCAAGTCGTAACTAATTATCCTGCATTTTTGAAATACCTTGCTGTTGCCGGTTCCGCATTTATTATTTACATTGGTTACAAGATTGCGTCATCACTTCCTGATTTAAAAGTTAGTGAACAGAATGTTCCAAAGTTTTATGAAGGCTTTCTGTTGCAATGGATGAACCCAAAGGCTTGGATTGCCTGTGTTTCAGGCGTATCGTTATTTTCAGCGCCGGATACCCACCTAACATTGATTACATTTGTCACAGTGTACTTTATTGTTTGCTACGCATCTCTTGCCGTTTGGGCAATTTTAGGAGATAGGGTGTCAATTGTTCTTAATAGCGAGTTGAGGTTGAGAATTTTTAATATTGCCATGGGAACAATGCTAATAGGCACGTCAATTTATTTACTTTATCTGCAGTTATTCCAGTAAAAATAATTTGAGAAACGGTCCCCCAAAAATAAAATAACTAAAACTCTCTCTTATGTAAATATTCTATATCAAGAGAGAGTCAAGGAAACCGATTACTAAACTTTAGTGGCGCACAATCAAACGCTCTAACCGCTCCAGATCGTTAAGCACACGCCACTCTCCACCGCCTTGTTCAACGCGGCTTTGCCAATCAACCAGTCGCTGTTTATAGTCGCGAGGGTCAACATTGTCGCTACGCAACTTAGTGACATTAAGCGCAACTACTTTTATTCCCTGAACATCAATTGGAAAATCGCGAACATGACCTTTTTTCAGGTCTTCTTCAAGATCAGAGAATATCAACACATATTTATCTCCGGCCTGGGTCTCATTAACAAAATCCGATGCTTGGAGTACACCGCCGGTAATGTCGGTATTGCGACTACCATATTTAACGTTTTCCACAAAATTATCGATCTGTTGTTTAAATAATCGTTTTTGATCGTTGGCGGTACTCGGGCGTAAATCAAAAGTCGCTTTCGCTACTATGTCTTTTTCACTAAAACTACCGCTATCGATTCGAGCGACAGCTATTGAGTCACCACTTTCAAGCGTAGCCAACAAATAATTAATAATCGCCTGCGCTTTTCGAAGCTCTGCTGTATAAGTGCCCGAAGTATCAATCAGCAAATATACCGCACGAGTATCAGGTTTGGTGTTACCACACGCCACTAACAGCAGTGAAGCAAGAACTGCTAAACTTTTCATACAACTTCTTAAAAAATATTTCATGAGTATTACCTCTATTTCTAGTTTGTGAGCGATCAAATAAACAGGAATTACGACTAATTTCTCTTGTTTAATCTGATCGCTAACTAATCTATTCGTTTACGACACAAAACTTTATACTATCGTTTTATCCAGCTTCGAATGAATTGCTTCGTTGTCATTTTTAGTTGCAGTATCATCCTGTGTCTTCTGTTTAATCAATTGCTCCACACTTAAAGGAATCATAATGATCAGATCAAATAGATGAATCATCACTTTGCTTAAGTGCTTTACCAATCCGCCAAACATTCGAATAACCACGCGTAGCGCACGCAATATACCAATCCCAATTGTTCCCAAAACCACTCTTAGTGAGTGAATAAAAGATTCAAGTGGTATCGCAATGAAAGCTAGTGCGAAAGGTAAAATAAATCCCATAATCATCTGACCAATAGACGGAATCCAACGGAATTGTGCTTCGACGACACCGCCGGTGACTCCAGTGCTTATTAAAGACTGTTGCAAAGCTTCGCGGTCAAGGGCCAATAGATCTCGCATATAAGCAAGTGATGCTTCTATCGTCGCCAATATTGTCAGAATGGTGAAAGTAACAATCATCATTCGACGCCTCATTTTGTCGTCCATGGTGCTGATGATTGGAAAGAGATTGGTAATTCGCAGAGACTCAAATAGAAATAATCCCATCGCAATTTCAATCAGTATAATCACCAGCGCTGCAATATCTGAGGTTTTCATATCTCCAATATAACTTGAACCACCCACCATTTCTGACATTGGCATCGCTATTAACTGAAAGTTGATAAGACCGCCTAAAGCCGCAATCACCAATACCAGACCAGAAATAAAAAACTGGGTGAGTGCAGATGATCCCAAAGAACTAACCGCCGCATCTTTGTTTGCCATTATTTCAGAATAATGTTCAATTTGTTGATCAATATTCTTAGAACACTCTTCCAGCCCTTTAATTTTCTCGCTCACCTGTTCGAGTTTACCGTCGATACTACGCCAATGCGGTTGCATACCAGCTAATAAACGGTGACTTTCCGAGGCTGATTTTTTATAAGCTTTTAATGTTTGTTGATGAGACTCTTCAACCGCTTTTTTAATGTTCGTTAGAATTTTATTGACCGTGGGATCACCAGAACTCGGCAAACTCGCGATAGTCTCAACCACGTCTCCCCAGGCAGGCGGTAATGGCGCAGACTGAGCAGATTTCTGGTAATCAACTTCAATTTTCTCGATAGCTTCCGCAATTTGCCTGTGAAGCCCGGGATATTTTGATAAATCTCGTTGAACAATATTACTGATTCGGGTGAATTCTCTTTCAATCGACTTTTCCGCAGCTTTAGCACCATTGGCCAACAGAATTTCGCGATTTCGGTTCGCCAGTCGATTTTCTAGTTTGGTGAGGGTTAGCGCCCATATACGCATGGTGGTGTAAACCGCCGCACCTGAAGACTTAAAGACCTGATGTGCCTGTTTTCGACCCAGGTAAAAAACGACAATAGCGATAATCGCCCAAATTACTAGTGAAGTAGCCGGACTATCCGACCACAATGTTAATAGCTCGTTAGTCATGATGACATCTCCTCTATTTCATTGGTTTAAGCCAGCTAGCGATAACCGTCGCCGCATTAACTCAAAGCATATTTAATTTCGAAGTTGGAGTATGACTTGCGCCGGTGAAAAATCTGTGAGAAATAGCCAAGTGACTGATTTTGATGGCAATATTAACCACCAATAATAATTTTAAGAGAGTTGTAATCAATTCTGAGACCAATCTCAAGATTAAACTTTCCTGTGGTGATACACTAGATATCAATCACAAACCTGACTGAATTAATTCCTGGCTGAGTATGGCGATAATATTCTGGGTAGAAGACCAGTTTCACTGGATTGATAAGTTTAAACCAGTGCTCGAATCCGCTGATTTTGGTGACAAAGAAAATACGAATCAGGTTGAAGTTCACAAGTTTGTAGAATCTGCTTGCCAGGCAATAAAGCAACGCAAGTTGCCACCAGATATCGTTATTCTCGACGCCAATATGAATGGCAACGACGATGCCGGATTTACAGTATCGAAACTGCTGGTAAAGAAATGGCCGCAAGTACCGGTAATCTATCTTTCTGAACACAGTGGAACCGGAATAGAAGAAAAGGCATTTGAACAAACTGATGCGCAAGATTTTATTGCTAAACACCAACTCAACGTAGAAAAGGTCCTTTGTTGGCGAATAAAAGCGCTACTGAGGCACAAAGTTATTCAAAATGAATCGGATAAAATGGGCTCTAGCGGTCCTCCTGACAATGATATGATAAAAAGCGGTGAACTCACTATTGATCTCACTACCTGGAATGTTTACTGGCAAGGTGAGCGGTTGATGAATCCGATTAATAATCAGCGCCCGCTGGCTCCTACGCCGAGAAAAATTCTTAAATTTCTGGTTGAGTCTTCCCCGAGACCGTTAACAACATTTCAAATGGCTGAAAAACTTGATTCTGATAAATTTAGTTATGCTAATTATCGTCAACATATAAAAACCCTGCGTCACTCTTTCGAACAAGCGTCACTAAAAAAACAAACAAGCTTTCTGCAACGTTGTAAAAATGGCAAAGGGATCGTGACCTTTGGTGACGAAGGCGCTTACCTATGGGTGAAGTAGCGGGTAATCAGTTTTTGAGGAATTGATATGGATAATAGCAGTAACAATCACAATAATAATGGCGACAAGGTAAACCAGCCTACTCGAACGCCCGATATGCATCGCCAACAAAATTCGGCCACTGATAGTACTCAACAAATAACGAGCAACATACCAGGATTCC
This sequence comes from Aliikangiella coralliicola, assembly GCF_007004725.1. Lineage (GTDB taxonomy): Bacteria > Pseudomonadota > Gammaproteobacteria > Enterobacterales > Kangiellaceae > Aliikangiella > Aliikangiella coralliicola. Next base: position 196,424 of record NZ_ML660169.1, read on the forward strand.
ATTATCCACTATTGAGCATTTTGTCTTCACTGCTACTAATTGTTTTGTTGATTGCACGATCAGATAAGATACTACAAACCTACTATCAGCTACCTGATTACTTATTGACTGATAAGGTTCTTATTCTTTATATCGTCGTTCTAGGATTTATCTATCTATTCGATGCGCGCCTGTTTTTATCGAGAAAAAAACGAGCTCAACAACAAATTTCAGAAATACAGCAACAGTTTGCCAAAGTACTTGAAGCCAAGAAAAAGCAACAGCAAAGAGCCAATACTTACTCAGGTCACGCAGATAAACTTAAAACATTTATTAGTGATAAGCTTTTAGACTACATTGAATATGATGAGAAATTTCTTCACTTTAAAGGGATAGCGTCTGAAGTAAGACACAATGGTGTGATTAGCTACGATAAAGTCATAACAGCACTCAACAAGGCAATTGAGCAGCAGGACTTTCTCACCATCTATGAGAAAAATAATCAACTCGAACAAGATAATGAAGATCAGGATTCACTATCGCCACACACATTAAGCGCGTTATCCAATTACCAAAATGCGATCGACGCCATGCGATACCTTTGGGATCTATTAGATTTATCAACTGCTGATAACATGCAGCTCCACATCGGAAATCAATTGATAGAGTGCGAGGAACATTACTATCAATTACAACTAGACTCAGAAAAAAGTCTTGATATCACACAGAGCATTCCTACATCTCCAACTTTTCATCCGCAAATGGCAGCCTTGTTAACAATCGCTCTGTTATGTGATGAAGCGGAAATCAAAAACCTGATATCGTTGGCAAGAATAAATATTGACGTATTAAAAGAAACCTTTACATTTGAAAATGAAATTTTTCGACTTCAACTACATCACACACCTGAACTGCTCGGCAACCATAACCACATTATATTGCTACTTGAAAACCTGATTAAGAATGCTCAGTTTTTTTCCAACAAAGTTCGTTTCAAGCAAGCCTCAGATCGAATTTCAATTCATCTGACTGCCGAAAAAAACCACGCGGCATTCTCAATATACAACCGTGGCCCACATATCGGCAACGAACAAAAAGAACAGATTTTCAAGCTTGGCTATTCGACAAGAAGAAATAAGCAACATCATGGGAAAGGACTTGGATTGTTTTTTGTCAAACAAATTATCAACGGTTACCAGGGCCGTATTCAAGTCGACAATATTGAAAACACTGAAACTCAATATCATTTAACGGTTATTCTGGCAAGTGGAGAATCAATAAAGTCGAGCTTAACCTGCCAGTTTATTGACGGGAAAATGCGCGTTTATCAAAACAATAACACAGATGATAAGAGCGAAGACAACTGGATAGATGAAATGACACTATCCTACGATATTCCTGTTGAGGCCATCGAGCTAAAGTCAAATTCAACGGATAGACAACAACTTGAAATAAATACCGACAGTAGATATCCGATTGAGTGGCTTGAACCATCAGAAAACTTGCCATCACGATGGTTGATAAAACTGAATGCGTTTAAGAAAAAACATCAGCTCACTTTTAAGCCTCTGGATATCGGGGGAGTTTGTTTTCATATTAAAATTCCCACAGCAGAGTCCCATTTAAACGATGAGCCAATGATGATCGATGATGATATCGATCAGCAGGTTGAAAAAATGAATCGTTCAATGAATACATTGACCTAGAACTTAATCTCCAGGTTTTATTCAAGAAAGAATTCGCGAAAAAACAATATAATGTATTCAAGACGATTTAAATAAGGTTCTACCGACTCGGTTATAAAATACTTCCTGCACGCCAATGACTTTATCGTTTTCCATTAGAACTTTGAATCTCAAGTTTTTTCCTCCTTGAAATCTAAATAAATTATTATCAATTGCTTCTAATTGGCGTTTTTCCTCACCTTTCCTTTTCGAATATAAGCTACCATTTTCAAAAGACCATGTGAGGAAACCAAATTTCCCTTCATATTGCTGAAGTGTTGCATCATCAATTTGAACGGGATCTAACTCAGCTTTCAATGCAGTAATATACCAGGTATAAATACTATCCAAATTTTCCTTTTGTTTAGCTAGCTTTTCTAATGCAATTATTTGTGCCTTCAGTAGTGCTTTTGAAGCCAGGATTTCTACATGAGGTTTTACTCCAACGCCTTCCCAGTTGCTATTTGTGATTGGATTAATGGCACGACCACTAGGCACCCATATAGTAAACCGATCACTCACAACTTTTCGCTCCCCCGGATGAGCGCCACCACGCGTTGTTTCTCCAATCAAAGTCGCTCGCTTTAAATTCTTCAAATTATAACTAAACTCCTCTGCTGCAGAAAAAGTATTGTCGCTTGTCAAAATATAAACATCGATGTCTGGTCTGCGTTTTCCAGGAACCTGAGACAGGGTGTAAAACTCGGTATATTCATTATCTGGGCGCCAATAGATACCGCTTAAGTGCACAGGTTTAGAGTTGAACAGGTAACTGCTGAGAAACTGTGTCATTGTTGGAGAGCCGCCACCATTAAATCGTAGATCGATAATCAGGGCGTCAGTATTACTCAAAAAATTCATTGCAGCAGCAGCCGTTTCAGTCGCATATTTAGTATCAGAAAACTCTCTGAGATCCAAATAGCCTAAGTTTCCGCTTAATATTTTAAGCTCGTTAAAACCAAAATTACGAAACTGCATCTTTCGAAACTCGTTTTCATCCGAAAAATCATCTTTACTCTGTTTTTCTTGCGCTCGAATTCGTAATACTACCTTTGGGTCAAAACGGACCCGCAAATGTTTATCTTGGTAAACGGATTTTATATCCTCTTGTAGTTTTCTTGCTAATTGACGTGCCTCCTTAACTCGATGATATCTACCAGCTCTATAATTTTTGTCCAGTAACTCAGCCATTTTGTTGGCCTTTTCTGGATACACGTAGTTCGTTTTAAGTATATTTCCCAAGGAGAGGATAACTTCCTCTATCTCTTTTGACGTCAGAGGATTATTCTCTGTGCCTGAATTCGCAAAATTGGAATTAGCGATGAAAAATAATAGTAAGAATAGTTTTAATAGTAAATTTCTCATTAAATACCTCGATTATTCAACATTAGCAGTCGGCAATTTAGCATTGATATATTGAGCAAAGTAAAAACGGACTGACTCTTTTTACGGGGTTAAAAAATTTGCAGGCAATCTCCCCAAAAAAGCAAGAAAGCTAAAAAACAAATATCGGACAACAAATACCGGACACCCCGATTTCTACCTTACTTAAGGCATTAATAACTAAAGAAAATCGATTAAGCAAAACGGATATCAGACACCCTGATTTCCAAACTAATTCCAGACACTCCGAACTCTACCTTGTTTAAAAGGTTAGTAACTAAAAAAGGATTGAGTGTGAAGAAAGCCGCCAGCTCACTAGCGTAAATTATTCGCGCAAACCGGGGTGTCTGATATTCTTTCGCCGATATTCGTTTGAGAACTAATTTCAAATGTGCGAAATTGGATTCACGCTACTGAGTAAATAAGAAAGCCCCGCTTTTTGCAGGGCTAATTACTTTCTTTAATCAGGGGCTCCACTCAACATTAATATTCGCACCAGAAAAACTGGAGTAGCCTCGCACACTGACATACCAAGTTCCTGCGGCAGGATTCGCCACTGAACAATTCTCGTTATTATTACTGTTCCAAGAACGGCAATCAAAACTTTGTTGGGTCGGCAAAGAAGCTCGGCGTACATACAAATCCCCATCACCAGTTCCACCGGACATGGTGACATTCAATGAAGACATACCAGAAGGGAGCTGAATTTCATGGTTAGTCCAACTTCCTGCTGCACCAGAAATATTAGCGAAACTTGTGCTTCCGCCGGTGTTGCCGCGGCCACCGCCGTTACTATTAGTAGTGGTTGAGAAGCTGAAGTTCGCGTTTCTCACTGGCGTGGTGTAACCCTGTCCAGTCCAGGATAACACTCCGATATAATAAGTGCCTGGCTGCGGATTATTCACAGTACAAGTTTCAGTATTGCCACTTTGTGCAGATGAACAAGCTGATCCACTTTGCCCGGTGGGTCTTTGGCCTAGCCGAATAAATACATCCGCGTCGCCGGTTCCACCGCTAGTTTGCGCACTAATTGACTGCAGATTCGCGTTAGAAGAAACCTGGAATGTGAAATAACGCCATTGACCTGAATTAATATTTAACGTCGTTGAGTAACCGTTCTGGATTGGTGTATCGGTTTGCCCACCACCACCTCCACCGCCCGAACCAGGATACAAATAGTTAGCAGCAGAAATATCACCACTGGTTAACGTGGAGCCATAACCAACTCGCGAAGTATCAACACCACTTACCTGCGGTACGATAGTTTGCGAACCATTAATTCCCCACTCATTCAAGCGATAATGCATAATTGAATAAAAGTCGTATGAGCCTCGCCCAGCAGAACCCGTTTGTTTATTAAAGTTATGTTGGTTAGCAGAAGGAATATTATTCCAGTTAATACTCACATAATTATCTCTATCTGGTCTGGTATGTTCATGCCAAAAACCAATAGCATGCCCAAGTTCATGCACACCACCGCGATTACCGCAACCACTGGCAAGATTCACTGTTTGCATTCCACCAACGCGGCCAACATTAGAACCACACCCGGTGCTATCCTGAATTAAGATATAGTCACTTTGGTTGGTACGGGGAACAAATTGGATGTTGGTGTTATTGTTCCAATGGTTAATACCGTAGTTAGCGGCATTTCGACCAGCAGTCGTTAAGTTGGAAGATAATACATAGGGCACGATACCATTGGGCCATTTAGCACCTGAAGTAGGTTGAATAACGGTCCCGTGAATTTCGTGACGCCTGTTTTGCTGAATAAGCGCTTCATCCTCATCAGATTGAACAATTTTCAAACCGAAATTTTTGAGCGCTCTAGTATTCCCCAATATAATATCACCGGAATAGGCCGTCCCATTAACATCAACGGCTTTAATAATATTTCCTTCACTAGTCACCACATCAAACACTTCCCTTCCCTTGCTAGAATAGCCCCACAAATTATCTCCAGAATGGCTGTTAGCCTGGCTGTCGTTATGTGCGCCTAAGGTTAAGGGATTGTGGCTAATTGCGCTCTGCTGCGTACTTTCAGATACCACGTCAAGTGTGCTAGCAGACATACTTTCTGTGGCTGACACATGAGAACATGTGATAAAGCTGGCAATAGCAACTACACCTGTTTTTAGAACGGATTTTATTATCATTAAGTATTCCCCAATTGCTGGTTGTTTAAAATGTAATTACCGGTTCGCACCTACTGACCGCTTAGCCTCCAATTTTAGCGGGCAAAATCAATACAAGCGTCCGAACTCAAGACCGAAAATAGCGAAGCTCCGGCGTGTGACCATCTTTTTATACCTGTAAATTACACCTCCTCATTATAAAAAAACACAATCCTTAAAGCATTCTCAGATACACCCCAATATTTATAGCACACTTTTTGAGCAAATCAAATATAATAAAAATGAATAAGAAATAAGGTAGCTAGCTGCTGAAATCGAAATCTTCGAGCTTATTATTCAAGACACCCCGGTTTTAGTTTTTGAAAGTAAAAAGCCGGTAAAGTCGCAAAGTTTTTAATCAACTCTTGAAGAGAAAGTATGAAAAGTAAATTTTAACAAGCTCTAATTAGGGCCTGGAGTCACTACCTTCAACTAAGTGTCTATCAAGCTCTAACGTATAGTTGTGAAGAAACCGAAGCCCCTTTAATCCATTTTCGTTTTAACGCTATTGCTTTTAGTCTTAGTTTTTCGAGTGAACCAATTGCCCTATTGTTGTTTCCCAATCGATGTATCTGGGTCAACCAATTATCCTGTTGCAGGTTAAGGCGAGTAAATAAGCTGATAAGGTGTGGTGGTATGGAAGCTTTTTCCGGATGAACAATAGCGCGACCAGTCCATTCGACGAGCTGCAGGTAATCAATAGATTTTATCTGAATAGAGTGTCCACCGGTCGCCCCTGCGATTGCCTGGATGGGAACATCAAGCTTACTGACTTTACTGATTCTTTTTTGCATGGAAGTATGCAAAGACTTTTCTATTTCCTTAACAACTCCCGCCCTAATGGGGTTAAGATCAACATAAGCCATACAGGATAGCACCGCTGTCTCATCTAATAGCGCGATAGACTGATAACGAGACTCCCAAAAACGTCCCTTAACACCATCTTCGAAATTACTATTTTTGGCTAGTGGTTCATTAAGTCTAGCCATAAACCAGGAAAGGCTTCCGAGTCTTTTCCGGTATTTTTTGAGCTTTTTGTCGTTAGCTAATATGGCTTGCTTTTTGACTTCTCGAAGCAATTTGTTTTCTGGGTGATCAAGTTTTCCGGGATAGGCCCTTAACCAATTTTCGGCAACTTTTTCGTCACTCCAACTAAGCGGCTCCTTAGGATCAAGATAGAGAACTAAATGGTAATGGTTGTCCATGACAGCATATGCGTAAAGTTGAACAGAGAATATATCTGCTAGCTCTAGCATTCGTTTTTCCAACCAGTTTTTTCGATGGTTGCAATTGTTACCAGTAAATGGATCATCGCCACAAAGGAAAGCACGACGAACACATCGAGAAATACAGTGATAAAAGCCCGGTGTTTCTGAGTCAACGATTTCTCGCCGTGGTATTGCCATAAATTCTTCCTTGAAAATAAATCGAAGGACAGTTTATCTGATCAACTTAAACAACCGAATTGTCGATTGATTAAATTGATGTGCGAAATTGCTGATTAAACTCGTGAGAATTGAGATATGATCGGGGTGTCTGATTTATGGCGTATTTTTGGTTTATAAAAACTACCAGCTGCAAATATATTTTACTCCTGACTGTTTTAAAAACGCTTCTGCACTACTGCCTTGAAGTTGGGCCAAGGTGCTCATGCCGCCGGCTAACGAGCAGGTTTGAGCAAACACTGTCACCGTTCGAGGTGCCCCATTAATTGGATAACCTGTTTTTGGATTAAGAATGTGTGCATATTGCTTACCTTCGTATTCCAAAAATCTTTTTGTACTTCCGCTTGTTGCGATAGCTCCTTGCGACACTTCAATAACTGTTTGCTTGTTCTGTTTTGGTAAGCAGGTTTGGTTTGGCGAGTTTGTTTCTTTTGATGTGCCCGCCTCCTCTTGTTGAATATTTTCTAAGCCAACAACCCATGGAGGATGCGTATTATTAAAATTGGCAGCAATTAAATCTCCGCCGAAATTGACTAGAAAACTAGCACCACTTTTCTGGCAAAGTGGTGTTATTAGATTAGCTACTTTATCAACGCAATACTCCTTACCTATACCGCCGAAATCGATTTCCATGTGTTTAGGCATAATAAATTTCGTTTGAGTAAATTGGAGTTTTTGAAATCCAATATGACGGCAATGTGCGGTTATCTGATCTTTTGAAGGCGTTTTTTCACCAGATTGAAAACGCCAGATTTTTCTTAAAACGCCGGAGGTAATATCAAACAGCCCGCCACTTAACTCAAACAGCTGTTCTGCATATTCCAGCAATTGAAAACACTCCTGGTCAATTGAAACAGATTGGCCCTCACTATGATTCATTGCCCAACAAAGGTTGCCTTGCTGATAACGACTAAACTTGTTCTCAACACGCCGAGTTTCATTAACGGCTAACTCAGCGATTTGATTGACCAGAGAATCATCACGCGTATTGAGTAAAACTTCACAGGGGCTGGCCATCGCATTAAAAGCAATTTTATAGTGGTTATTCTGCTGCTCAATTTGAATATCGGACATAGACTTCAGGCAAACATAATTTTAAACATCAAATGATAATAGTCTTGAGCTTATTCAGTTTAACCAAACTTAATTTATCGAATAAGTTAGAACCAATAGCTCACATATGCAAACAAATTCTTCTATTGAAAAAAATAAGTAAACAAAACTGTCATGGCGTCAACTTCAGGATAAAGGTCAAGGGATTCAGCCGCTGCCACCACTTCTGCTCCGCTGGCTTCAGGCATTTGCTTGTAATATTCAACTCGAACCTCGGAACGTTTGCCACCATTTATGGTAAACCCATATTTTAATCCGAGCGTCCAGGCAGTCATCTCACCTACTCGATAATCCGCACTTGCATATTCGGGTAACGCTTCGTTTTCTACCAAGTATGGACGATAAAAATCTGCCGCCGATTGTTGATAAAAGCGAATATGGGGTTCCCAAAATGTATTATCGCGACTGAAAAAATGCCATCTGAAATCCAATGTATGAGAATCGATTTCCCAGTCATCGGTTAAAAACCGATAAGAGAAATCCAGAACAGATTCTTCCAGGTGGTGTTTAACCAGTCCAAACAGCGTATGTTGGGTTCTTGAGTCGGGGCGGTTTTCGTACACATAATCTTGAGAAATCGCGTTGTTATTCACTACCGACAAAACCTTAAAAGGGTCGGTCAGGTAACCACTCATATCTGCAAAACTGTAGTTAAATTGCACGATGGTTCGTCGATTAACAATTTGAGTCCAACCCAATAGTAATTCCGCCGTATCAATACTTCCGTCACCATCAATTCGTGTCGCGTTAAACGCATTTCGAAATGCTGCATCGTTCGCAAATTGCCCTTGATTAATCACCATTGATGAAAACGCTAGTGGTCGCCCGCCTTCCGGTAGAACACTATCAAATGCAAATGATGCCCCAACTGACAAGGTCGTATTTTTTCGATCAAAGTCTTTCGCATACTCTCCGCTCACAGTGATCGAATGATAATCATATTCGCGAGAAAGATTGGTGCCTACTGTGTAACGATCATCTTCCCCCAACACATCGCTCCAACTCAAATTCAGCTGTGCACGAGTATCTCGAAAGGTGTCGTCAAGTGGAGTTTCCCGAGGCGCTATGGTGTACTGCCCGTTACCCGACGGGCGAGTAAAAGTCTGAATCTGATTTTGGGCAATTGCGCCATTAGCAGAGGCTCCCGTCAAAGTATCAAGAACCACTTTATAGGTGAGCTTTGCTGTCTCATCATAGTTTTTTTCGGCCAGCAATAACGCCTCAACTGCTTTGACTCTATCAGGTTCGTCATAGACTAAAATAGACCCGACAAATGACCATTCATCTTCTTCAGCTTCCGCATTAACAGACGAACCGACTAGTGCAGTTGCTGCAACAGCCAGTTTGTCCGCAATCGAAAATTTTCTGCGTTTTTTTAATTGCATCCGCAACCGCCACCTGCAAAACTTTTACCGCCGCTGGATGCTTCTTTACTAAAGTAAATATGTTCGTCAGTTGCCTGGTCGACTGGAAAACTATTAATCGCCATCACCTGTTTAGACAGAAGATCTCGCTCCCAGGGTTGAACCCCCATTGAAGAACAGCCTGTCAGTATTATTGCGAGCCCTATGACACACCAAAACCGAATACTTGATTTCATATGACTATTCCTCCGATTTCTGTCGAACGGCAGCTTCCACTTTCGAGTTGTAGAGAGAAATTTTCTTTTTGAAAAAACCCGTTTGCGTACTAATTATTTTGCCATTTCTATCAATTAATAAACTACTCGGCAGGCCGAGAATTTGGTATTTCTTCGCGGAGCTGCCTGCAGGATCGAAAACAATTTCAAACTCGGCTGGATATTTTTTCAGGAATTCTTCCGCCAACTTTCGTTCTTTATCAAGATTGACAGCAACAATAGCCAATTCATCTGGAGAATATTTTTGTCTTATTTCATTCATCCAGGGAAATGATTTTCGACATGGAATGCACCACGAAGCCCAAAAATCGAGATACACAACTTTACCTTTATATTGGGAAATATCAACGACATCTTGAGCCGCTGATTTGGTACTAGCGGATAAAGCAATTATCAAAATAAAAATGAAACGCATGGTTTTCCTGTGCTCTGTCAGATTCTAAACTGGCCAATTAATAGCGTTCGAATATCGCTAGCCTTAATATCTATATACGGAAGACAGGCCGGTTAGTTGCATCGTTTTGTGCGTTTATCTATACCTTATGACTTAAAACATTAACAAAATCTTTAGGGGTTATATTATCGACTCAATCTCATAGGGATTGTTTCAAAAATAACCAACTAGCACTGCACTAAATACAATATTTTTGAAGTGGAAGATGTCCTGTCTCCCCCTGTTCTTTCCTTAAGAAACCTTTTTCTTACTCAAAATTGACCAATTAAGCTTCAAATTATAGCGAAACAATGGCAAAGTCCTCTACCCAAACGAGAACATCAGCGAAATTTAACGCTCAATAAAATAATGATTATGGAAATCAATACTAATCATTCCATATTGGAAACCATTTTACCGACGCAACCGACTTACCAGCAAAGCTGCGACTTAATTGATAATGCGCCAGATGAACATTGGTCCCCGGCCTTGGAGCATATACGAAATGCTCATCAACTCAGAAGCGGCGATTTCGTGCGAATTAAGGAAGGCGCGAATGCTTTATTCAAGCTAAACCAATCTTTAATTATCAAACTTGTTCCCCCTAACTGGGTAGGCCAGGGAGACGCCGAAATTGAATCATCAAAAATGGTAACAGGCAAACTGTCTTTGGCGACACCGGAAGTTATTGCCCATGGCAAAATTAATAATTGGATTTACGTGGTAATGTCGATATTAAAGGGGGAAACACTCGCAGATGTTTGGGATCAGCTGGACTTTCAAAATAAACGATTAATCACCGGGCAGCTTGGGCAATTCATACGCGAGCTACATCAATTGCCTGTCGATCATAGTTCGTTGATGAATGTTGATTGGCCTAATTATATTGCGCAACTTAATACCGACTGCGTTCCACGACACACTCGCAATAAAGTCCCACAATCATTGATTGAACAAATTCCGACTTATTTATCAGATTCAAATTATCATTTTGATGATGGTAAAACATTTTTCATTCATATGGACTTGCATCCATGGAACTTAATGGTCGAGAAAAACAACAATAATTATCGATTGTGCGGCGTTCTGGATTTTGGCGATGCGATTATTGGTCGTAGTCGGCTACTTGAATTAGCCACCCCAATATTATTTTTGTGCCAAGGGGATAAAATGCTCATCGATACTTTGCTAAAAAATTATCAACTACTCGATCAAGCTAACTCAAAAAAATTACAACAAGAATTAATGACAGTGTCTTTGTTACGACCTGCCTGTGATTTTAATTTTGTACTGCAGCAAGTTCCAACCATAGGTCCTCGTGAAACATGGCAACAAATTGCGGCGCAGCTTTTTCCCGCCTAAAAGGCTAAAAAAAGCCTCAAAGATTTGAGGCTTCTGAAACATGACTTTTCGCAGGCTAAGGTTAACCGTCTAAATCAACGACAATATAACGGGTCCCCTGGCCGGGCCGGGTAATCAACACGGCAAAAGTCCGGCTTTGTGGCAGATTTTCCATAATGTTATTAAAATCAGATACGCTATTCATAGGTGTCGTTTGAATTGAAATGATTATGTCGCCACGGCGTAATCCAGACTGAGACGCCGGCCCTTCTTCAACTTCCTCCACTAAAATACCTTCATTTAAGTTCAGTGCTTGCTTAACGTCGTCAGGAACATCAGAAACTCTTATTTTGAGCGGATTGTCTTCTTGCTCCGGCTCTAACACAGGTTGTTCATAGGTAACTCGTTCCTGTGGATCACGACTACCTATGATCAATTTCAAAGTTTCATGCTCTCCGTCACGAATGATAGAAAGCTCAGTTTCCATTCCGGGTCTTAACCGACCAATTAAAAATGGTAACTCGGTATAATTAATGATTTTTTTACCATCAACGGCAGTCACTATATCACCGACTCTTAGCCCACCTTTATCAGCAGGAGAGTTTCGAGACACCCCGTTAATTAATGCTCCGCGATTTCTTTTCAGGGAAAAACTCTCCGCTATTTCACGAGTCACTTCCTGGTAACCCACGCCAAGAAAACCGCGCTTTACCTTACCATTGGTCTTCAATTGATTAACTACATCGACGGCAAGGTCAATTGGAATTGCAAAAGAAAGCCCTAACGAACCACCAAAGGTGCTCACAATTTTAGAATTAATACCGATCACTTTACCGTCCATATTAATCAACGGCCCGCCGGAATTACCAACATTAATGGCAACATCCGTTTGAATGTAGGGAACATACTGCTCGCCGACACTTCGCCCTTTTGCACTCACAATTCCAGCGGTAACAGTCTGCTCAAAGCCAAACGGCGCGCCGATTGCAACAACCCAGGAGCCAACTTTAGTATTTTCTACATTACCAAATTCAAAAGGTTTCAACCCTGCGACGTCAATTTTGAGTAACGATAAGTCAGTATCAGCGTCACTTCCCACCAACTCAGCATTATGCTCACTGCCATCAGCCAATTTGACAACAATATCCCTTGCACCATCAGTAACATGATTATTGGTCAGCAGATATCCATCTTCTGAAATAACAAAACCCGACCCCATCCCATCAACGCGACGCCGTGTTTCACCGCTAGACACTTCAATACTCACCACACTTTGCTTGGCTTGTTCTGCCAAATCGGAAAATGCTGGCAGCTGGAGAGTCGTTTTAGTGGACTCGGTGGATGGTTTGGAAAATTCGGCAGTCTGCTTTTGTGCGTTTTCTAGCTTATTTTCAAAGTAAAAGTACTGGATGATAATTAAAATTAGCAGCGGAACAATAATTTTTATGGGCTTCATTATTTATCTCTTTAATTATTCGATGTTTTTAACTTTAATAGAATCAAATTCTAACGCTCTGATTGACGTAGACACTTTAGAGACCATCTTAGGCGTATAGCGTTCATTATCAGCCTGCTTGCGATTGTAAAAAGATATGTAAGCTAATCCGCAAATCAACCCGAAAAAACTGACAGCAATTGATGCTAACTCAGATTTTAACCAATATTCTCCAATCACCGCTCCCATAATCAGTCCAAATAAGGGAATGACATATGCGATGAAAGATGCTCGGGTGACGCTGGCTTTTGGTATTTCGATAATGACTTCATCTCCCACTTTAGCACCCAGCTCATTTTTAATCTTGGAAACAAACACTTTGCCTGATAGGTACTTTTCAAGAATAGCATTACCGCAGGTTGATTCAACCTTGCAAGATGAACATGCGAGCTTAGATTGTGTATTAACCCACACAATATCATTCTCTATCTTGGTGACTAAGCCGGTTTCTTGCAACATTCTATTTGCCTGTTATTGAATGAAGTAATTCAAAGATTTTGAAAACAATACGATTATTGTAACTTCCTGCTATTGTAAACAAATAGCACTTAAATCGACATATCGGCAGAAATTAGCGGAAAAATTGAGAGGATTCAGGGTCTTATGACCTGAAGGTTGATTTCATCATTATTGTTGAGAAAAAAAAGGCGGATTAAAAATCCGCCATTAATTAATCAATCAAAGGGATAAGTTACTGTTTTTTCTCATTTGTTTTAGAAGCTTTTTTAACTTCTGAAGGTTTTTTCATACTACGAACTTCCTGTACAAACTGGCTAACCGGGTCATTGGTTTTGACAATATATGATTGAACCATAACCTCGCCACTCACCAACTGTTCATTGACATCAGGCCTGTTAACCCCTTCAAGAATCCGCTGAATTGCGTCGAGTTTAGCCTGTTCTGCATCATCCGATGGTGACACAGTCGCGTGAGCAATATTATTTTCAGCCGCGGTTGAGGATTCACTTTGCGTGTTTGCCAAACCAGGCGCTGACGAAGATGATGAATTGTTATTCACTTGCACTGAGAATACCATTGCAAATGCAACTGACGCAGCAATGGCTAACCCACCGCCCGCTCTTCTCCAGCTTCTACTGATAACATGAGCTGTCGCTGCCGGCTGTGGCAAAACATCATCATAATTAGTGGTATTTTTAGATACGTCGGGTCGTGCAATTATCGCCGGCTCATCGGCAATCTTCGCTGAAATCGCTTGAGTAAATTCATAAGAGCTGAACGCAGAATGTTCATCGTTTAAAACGGAGCGAACAGTTTGGTAACGAAACCAGGTTTCGGCCTTCTCATCATCACCTAACAACTCATCAATGGCTAGATTGCTAGGTTTATCGTCCATTAAATCAGACAAGTGCTGATTTTTGTTCAACTTATCGTTTGACATACTTTGCTACTCTCGACCCGTTTTAATAAGTGTTTGCTTTAAACTTCAGGCAAACTTTTCTATTTTAGAAGTTAATCAACCTGACTCAACCCTAACTCAATAATATATTGTAAATCATTGGGTTAGCTCTCTAACAACTGACTCAAAGTTAAGCTTTTTTATTTTTTTAACTTAAATAAAAACTATAATATTGACGCTAATAAACATTTTAACTATTTAAATTTGTTTATTTCGTAATCTAACTACCAATAAGCCTCAATCTTTATGCTTCACTCTGACACAGCTGTTTACAAAAAGTTCATGAATCTTTTCATTTTTATACAAATTAATCACGACTATCCATTAGCGGTTTAATTTGCTCATCAATTGCTTCTCGCGCTCGAAAAATTCGCGACCTTACCGTACCGACCGGACAATTCATCGATTCTGCAATTTCCTCATAACTCATACCTTCCATTTCACGGAGCGTAATCGCAGTTTTTAAATCTTCCGGTAAGTCATCAATGGTGTCGAATATGACCTTTTTAAGTTGATCACGTGCCAACAGTCTCTCAGGAGAAGCATTTTCCTTGAGAGAAGCACTAATACCAAAGTTTTCCGCCTCTTGAGAATCAATATCTGACGCCGGTGGGCGTCGACCCCGTGCCGTGAGGTAATTTTTCGCAGTATTAATCGCAATTCGGTAAATCCAGGTATAAAACTGACTTTCACCTCTAAAATTAGGTAAGGCGCGATAAGCTTTAATAAAGGTATCTTGTGCCACATCGTGTACTTCTGCGTGATCATTAATAAATCGGCCAATAATCACAAAAATCTTGTTTTGATACTTTGAAACCAGTAGATCAAATGCTCTTTTATCGCCTCTCTGAACTCTTTCTACTAATTCGGCGTCAGTCGTATTACTCATTTATTTTTAATTTTCCACCAATAACATGTCAGCCGTTGAATCTTTTTGATTGGCCGACAGAGTGATTATTCTTTTAGATCGCTAATTTTCTTTGACGAACTTTCTTATACATCGGTTCTTTACATGACTTTTTCATAAACTCAATTTTACAAAAAGTTTCGCCGCCATTTCAGGCGGATTATCGCATGAGTTGACTACTAAGTGTGACCATTAGTTCCCCAAACATCAGGATTATTCTTTTCTTAACGACACCATTTAAAGACTGCCTTAGGATTATAGCAAAACCCGGTTGATTCCACTGAACTAACCTCAAATCACCAGATATCATTGGATTTTCCTGTCATATTTCAGCAAAATACGCGAATTCGTCTTAATATGCCGAACACGTTAAGGTTTGGTAGGAAAAGTTCTGGTTTAAAATATGACCATACAACATCGTTCCGATGTCCTCATTATTGGTAGTGGTGCCGCAGGGTTGACCTGTGCTTTACAGCTCTGCAATCATTTCTCAATCAATATCCTGAGCAAAAGTGAATTAAGTGAAGGCTCAACTTACTACGCGCAAGGTGGCATTGCCGCAGTTTTGGATAACGAAGATTCCGTCGACTCTCATGTCAGTGATACGCTAATTGCCGGTGCTGATTTGTGCCACGAAGATGCCGTTAGATATACAGTAGAAAATAGTAAAGAGGCCATTCAATGGTTAATCTCTCAAGGAGTTTCATTTAGCCTTGAGCCCGAATCGAACGGAAACGGTGAGCAAAGTTATCACCTCACGCGTGAAGGCGGACACAGTCACCGGCGAATTATTCACTCAGCCGATGCAACTGGCAAAGAAGTTCAAACGACCCTGTCTGAGTTAATCAAAACAAAAGACAGTATCTCGCTTTTCGAAAAATATAACGCAGTTGACCTGATCACTTCTCACAAGCTAGGACTCATTGGGCCGAAAAATAAATGCATGGGCGCTTACGCATTGAATCGAACCACCCGTGAAGTCGAGTTATTTGAAGCAAAGTTCGTAGTGCTAGCCACTGGCGGCGCGAGTAAAGTTTATCTTTATACCAGCAACCCTGACGTCTCTAGCGGTGACGGAATTGCCATGGCCTGGCGGAGCGGATGTCGAGTCGCCAACATGGAGTTTAATCAATTTCACCCGACTTGCCTTTTCCATAGTAAAGCTCACTCATTCCTGATCACTGAAGCACTACGCGGTGAAGGTGCTTTGTTAAAACTGCCGAATGGCGAAAGATTTATGCCGCGTTTTGATGAGCGCGCAGAACTGGCCCCCAGGGACATAGTCGCCAGAGCGATCGACCATGAAATTAAGCGTTTGGGAATTGACTGTGTTTACCTTGATATCAGCCATAAAGACGCCGACTTTATTAAATCTCATTTTCCAACGATTTATCAACGCTTGCTCAAAATAGACATCGATATCACACAAGATCCGATCCCCGTGGTCCCTGCTGCCCACTATACTTGCGGGGGTGTCGTGGCCAACAAACACGCCGAAACCGATATTCCTAATTTGTTTGCCGTTGGAGAGGTTGCTTTTACCGGTCTTCACGGTGCCAATCGAATGGCCAGTAATTCTTTACTGGAATGTCTGGTTTATGCCAGAGCTGCGGCCGACAAAATTATTTCCCAGAAAAACGATATCAAGACAGAATCAGCAATCATTCCAGCCTGGGACGAAAGCCGTGTCTCAAATTCTGATGAAGAAGTGGTGGTTTCCCACAACTGGCACGAATTGCGCCATTTGATGTGGAACTACGTTGGTATTGTACGCACCACCAAAAGATTAGAAAGAGCTCAACGGCGAATTCAGCTTTTGAAGCAGGAAGTCAGAGAATATTACGCGAATTTTAAGGTGAGCAGTAATCTGTTAGAACTTCGAAACCTGATTACAGTCGCAGAACTAATCATCGAGTGTGCAATGCGGCGTAAAGAAAGTCGCGGGCTACACTACACTTTAGATTACCTGCAAACGGACAATGTCGCCAAAGATACCATCGTTTCTAAATTTGATTAATGCTTTGGTTGCAGACCCGATTACTAACTTGAGTAGACCAAAAATTAATCAACATAGAATTTAGACATCATCAGATTGATGACTAGCTTTTAAATCTTGAGTGACCAGGTAAACGAGTTCACTATACAATCGTTCGCCTAAATTTTTTTTCACAAATAACCAGTGATATTGTTTTTCACTAACTAAATGTTTGTCACCAACTGATTGCTTTTCACCAACGGAGAAATGCAACAAACAAGCAAAACTTGAAACCCAGCTATCAGGTTGTAATTCAAGATAAGTGATTGAACCAAGTCGTTCATCTGATTGCATCAACCAGTTTTCACCACTCCAGCAAAGATCATCCATGGCGTTAGTAATCTTTCGGTAATTTTTGTTCGAATAAAACCAGGAGACCAATAACGCAATGAATATTGCCAAAACATACCAGCTAACTCCAAAAAAGATAAAAGATACTAACAGCAGAATGACGTGGAATAAACCAATTGCGACGACTAATAACTTAGCTGTTTTAACCGGAAAGCGAGTTGCAGTTTTCAACTAAAACCCTGTTACGTTATTGGCTGATTTGCATTTTCACTCTGATCAATTGAATAATTTGATCAAGCCTTGGATCATCACAGGTGCCATACCCCATCAGCCAGGTGTAAAGATCGGGATCCGCTTCGTTCAATAAATCAGCAAAAATAGTTTGTTGTTCTACCGATAAACTATCAAAATGCTGCTGTAAGAATGGGCTTAAGATCACGTCTAACTCTAGCATTCCTCTGCGACATTGCCAGGTCAGTTTCTTTTTTTCACTGGTATCTTTCATAACTCTACTATTTATTACCCACTATCTATTACTTAATTTGACTGCTCAGTCATTTCACTTTGATCAATCCCACGGCATTTAATCACCTTCGTCAAAAACCATGTTTGTCGAGCAGCCATCAATTAAACCCATCGAGGGTGATGGCTGTATGGCCTCACACGATATACGAAATGATATCAGTCTCAACCGCAAAGCTAAAGCTTACCGACGCGAATCCGAGCAGGCCGCCAACCTCAACACAAGAATCACGACTTAATTAGGTGTGTTATCAAGCCTAATCAGATAAAATGGAAACAACCAACATAATTCTGTGAGAATGGAATAAATGACATCGCATGATGAACTAATTGGCAACCAAACCAGGCTGGAAAGTTTCGGTACTTTTGAAATTTCCGGTGTTGATGCCGCTCGTTTTCTCCAAGGTCAAATAACCATCAATACCGATTCCATTGTTGAAAATAAATTATCTCTGGCGGCGGTTTGTAATCCGCAAGGTCGCTGTGTCGCTGTTTTTTTTGCGACCAAAAAACCTGGTGCATCAACTCAAGAAGCAGCCAATCAAGATACTTTAAGTCAGAACGAGTCTAACCACGACTCATTTTGGTTTATCTTGCCCAAAGACAATATTGAAGCAACCATTAATCATTTTAAAAAATACGCGGTATTTTTTAAAACTGAAATTAATGATCGAACTGATTCAACAAACATTTATGGCACAATAACAGACCCAAAAAATTCAAATGACTCTGACAATCACAAACTGATTAATGTGACTTTTACCGAGCCAGACTCATCAATAATTATGGCTGTGACAAAAAATGCTCAGGCGCAAGCTCAATCAGCTGACCAACAGGCAAAAACTCAATTAACCGAGCAAGACTGGTTGTTTAACGTGGCTTCGAATGGCATTCCATGGATAAGTCAAGCGAGTGCATCACACTTTTTGCCCCACAATTTAAATTTACCAACATTGGAAGCCGTCGACTTCAACAAAGGTTGTTACACGGGCCAGGAAGTTATTGCGCGCATGCAATACAAAGGAAAACTGAAATCACACATGCAACAATTCCGCTGCAACGTCGAAATAAACATAACCACAACCGACAAGATTTACGTGGAATCGCAAGCAGCAGCCGAAGTGATATGTGGCGCCACTAATCACAATGGAACATCAACCTTATTAGCGTTAGCGAAAGACCGATATCTGGACGCTAAAATTTTTCGGTTGAATGATGAAAATGGTCCTATACTTGAGTTAGTTAATTATCATTAAACTAAGACCTGTCTATGAGTTTAGAAAAAGAATTTCTTGCGGAATTAATTGACGCTATCACCAACGATCGGCTGACCTTGCCGACATTACCGGAAGTCGCGCTGAAAATTAGAGAAGCGGTTGACGATCCTGATGTTTCTTCTGGCGGACTTGCCTCTGTTATCGGACAAGATGCAGCTTTAGCAGCGAGAATAATCAAAGTAGCTAACAGTCCTTTAATGCGCGGCGCGGTTGTGGTCGATAATCTGCAACTGGCGATCACCAGAATGGGAATAACTTTTGTAAGAAACCTCGCTACTGGTCTTGCGATGGAACAAATGTTTCAGGCGACCCATGACGCAGTTGACCAACGACTTAGAGCTTCCTGGGAGCACTCATTAGAAGTCGCCTCAATTAGCCATGTATTGGCCAGTAACTTCACCCGCTTGAAACCGGATCAGGCAACTCTCGCAGGTTTAGTCCATGAAATTGGTATTTTGCCAATACTAACGCTCGCAGAAGAAAACCCTCAAATACTCGAACACGAAGCGGTTTTGGATAAAATAATCTCTCGCTTACACGGTAAAGTAGGACGCGCAATTCTAAAAGCCTGGGAATTTCCGGATGAACTCCGCGCGGTACCGGTCGGTTGTACCGATTTTACCCGAGACGAAAGTACTACCGCAGATTATGTTGACGTGGTTACTGTGGCCAAACTTCAATCCTATCCTGAAGGCGAAGGCCCTTACGCTGGTTTAGATACCGCCACCGTACCGGCATTCAGAAAACTTGGATTATCTCATGAAGTTGATTTTCACCAGGTTGACGAACTCGCCGTTGAAGTCGAAGAAGCTAAACAGGCATTTGCCTAATTAGTCCAGTCAAACTGGCTGATGAGCAGTACTACCTTGATAAAATCGGCAATCGCATTTCAACATACCAATCGGTTCGCACGAACTTTAATGTTTAACCGTGTTACTATTCGTCTATCATGCGTTCGAACGAAGTAGCAAATCTGCTTAAAAATACACGCAGTTTCCTAGTGTGGACAGCGTTCACTTTATGCTTGCTGGCTAGCACGAATTTGTATGCAGCCTATGTATTTCAAACGGTCACCGGCGAGGCATTTGATACCGTCACAACAGATGTGGCGTGGACAAATGACGCAAGTCAGACCGGATTTCCCACCGACGATGACTACGAGCTGGTCAATATCGGTTTTACCTTTTATCTTGGCGAAACAGGCTACACACAAGTTCGAGTGTTGGCCAATGGCGCACTGCATTTTGGTGCTGATCAAGGTTTTCACAAAGACTATACGAATGAACCTTTAGCAATCACAGGAATTATTGACGGGCCCGGTTTTGAAGAAGCTGCGGACAGGGCAATATTAGGTTATTGGGACGATCTGGAACCCAGCCTTGGCGGCACAGTCAGATATGGCACGTTAGGTTCTGCGCCCAATCGACGATTCGTTGCATCATGGGAGAACGTGCCTCGTTACAACGGCCCGGGAACCAGTTATTCTACCCAGATAGTCATTTATGAAAACGGCAATGTTCGATTTCGTTATGGAAACGATGACGTCAACGGCTCAAGCGCGACTATCGGGATTGAAGTTTCAAACTCTGATTTTACCGAATTTTCATACAACACCAGTAATTCTGTCAGTGATGCTAATGATATTCTCTGGATAAGAGAATTTCCTGCCCTGGATGATGCCACCGCGAGCTGCGCAGATCCAAATACAGTCACTGTCACTTTTGTCGCTGATATTTCGCCGGCAAGAGCCAATGATCCCAGTAACTTTTCCATCGACAATGGTGTGACTGTCACCGGAGCGACTTATATCAATTCAACCACCGTGGAGTTAACCACCAGTACGCTGACGACTGGCACCACCTATACTTTATCGACCACATTTCCCACTCAGAATACGACATTTATTCTCGGTAACCAGGTTAACGACACCTTTATTGATCAATTCTCATCGAGTAATTACGGCAACAATGATGGCACGCAGAATTGGGCAGCCAACTGGATTGAAAGTGACGACGACGGCTCGGCGACTTCAGGAAACGTGTTGATAAGTGGAAATGAGTTGGTGATGGATGATTTTCCCAATACAGGTGGAGAACCGGCTATTGAACGGCAAGTCGATTTATCGACATACATCTCTGCCACTTTGTCACTTGACCTGAGAACGCCAAACAATCTGGAAAGCAGCGACCGATTCGATATTTCAGTGTCGTCGAATGGTGGCGCCAGTTACACTATTCTGCAATCTTTTTCCAACGATGTTACCGGTAGTTTTAGTTACGATATTTCATCTTTCCTGGCAACAAACACCCGAATTCGATTAAGAATTGAAAATAACTATGGTGGCTCGACTGAGTTTATCGCAATTGACAATGTCACCATTACCGCCACCAGAGTGGAGCCCTGCGCACCGGCAGTCGATCACTTTGTTATCACTCACGATGGTAACGGTATCAATTGCTTGCGCGAAGCCATCACAATTACCGCAGTTGATAGTGGCGGTGCAACGGTCACAGACTACGCAGGAACAACCAACCTGAGCCTTTCTACCGCCCACGGCAACTGGTTTACCGTTGATAGTTTTGGAGCCAGTGCTGATCCTGCACAAGGCACATTAACTGACACTGCTGGCGATAATAATGGCGCAGCAACCTATGAGTTTGTTGCAGCTGATCTCGGAACAGTCGTGTTATACCTGGAAAATACTGTCGCGGAAACT
Source organism: Aliikangiella coralliicola (assembly GCF_007004725.1). GTDB lineage: Bacteria > Pseudomonadota > Gammaproteobacteria > Enterobacterales > Kangiellaceae > Aliikangiella > Aliikangiella coralliicola. The sequence goes on from NZ_ML660169.1 coordinate 218,315, forward strand.
GCGAATATCGGCGTTGCCGAAGGTCTGATTACTGATGATAATAGCGAAGGCAATATCACTTTTCGCCCCTATGGTTTCGTGTTTACTCCATCACCAATAACGACTCAGGTTGCCGGTCGCCCATTCAACATTACTTTAACCGCGGCAGGCCAAACGCCATTACAACCAGAATGTGGCGTTATTGAAGAGTACAACGGCGTACAAGCTCTCAATTTTTGGTCAACCTATTCTTCTCCAACATCCAGCAACACGTCGGTTACCGTGAATGGTAGCAATATTGCCGCCACTGAAGCTGCTTCTGTTGCGCAAAATATCACTTTTACCAATGGTGTAGCCGTTATCGCCGCTCAATATAATGACGTCGGTCAAATCGGTATCAGCGCAAAAGACGAAACTGGCATCGGCGAACCGCCAGCAGGCAGCGCCGATGAAATCATCGGTGGCATCAGCCCGTTTGTTGTTCGCCCATTTGGATATGACATTCAGATTAGCGGCGACCCCTATGCGGACGACGGCAATGACGACGTATTTGCAACCGCGGGCAATAATTTTTCTATGACCATTCGCAGTGTCTTATGGCAGGCTGGCGATGACACAAATAATGACGGTGTTCCCGACCCATTTATCGATACAGATGCAAACGGCGAACCCGATAGCGGCGGTGATTTGAGTAACAATGGCGTGACACCGAATATTTCACAAATTACAGGGAATATTGCGCTAACCCCCAGTGCGCTTGTAGTGACCAATTCTAATGGAATCCTTTCGAATCCCAGTGTCTCATTCGCCAGCTTTCCTGCCCCCGGGGCGGCAGGCGCAGGTAGCTTCACGCTAAATCAAAGCTGGAGCGAAGTCGGCATTTTACAGATCGACGCATTCACTAACGACTTTATGGGCGGCGGCCAAAATGTTACCGGTCAAAGAATTAATATCGGTCGATTTATTCCAGACAACTTCCTGATGACTGCGCCGGCAATCACTGAGCAATGCGGCACATTTACCTATGCAGGATTTTTTGACGGCGTCAACGCAGGGCTAGATAGAAATGGGCAAACTTTCGATGTTTCAGGCTCAATCACGGCAAGAAATTCAGCCAACGCAGCAACACTAAACTATGCGGGTGCATTTGCAAAACTAACCAACTCAGATATAGCGGTGCAACCATTCAACACAAATACAGGGCTCAATGCTTCAGGACAAGTCAACTTCTCACCAGCAGCACTCAACTTTGTGAATGGTGTGACCAACTATTCCTCTCCCACAACAGATTATCAATTTGACAGTTTAGCGGCTGCGTTTAATTTACGCCTCGATCTGACTGCAACCGATTCCGACAACGTTACTAGCGGCACAGTTAACTCAAATGCTTTTGAAGTTCGTCTGGGGCGAATTCGATTAATCGATAGTTATGGACCTGAAATTAGCGATCTCGAAATGCGACTAAGAAGTGAATACTATGATGGAACTAGCTGGATTATTAACGACGCAGATAGTTGCACAACCTATATTCAAACTGACGCCAGTTTCGATGCCGCTAGCTACACCGATAATCTGAACGCAGGCGAGACAGCAACATTTTCACCGGTAACAACACAAAATTTAGCAAACGGAATCAGTACCATTGCTAACGGCATCCAGTTCTCGGCTCCTGGCGTCAATAACTATGGTAGCGTTGTCGTTAATCTAAATTTAACAGGTCAGAACTGGCTGAGTTTTGATTGGGATGGTGATAATACTTTGGACCCAACCAGCGGCTTACTGAGCTTTGGTTATTATCGTGGTAGTGATCGAATAATTTACTGGCGCGAAATTAGGAATTAGGAATTAGGAATTAGGAATTAGGAATTAGGAATTGTAAAGTCTGTCTTAAAAAATAGGTTTTGAAACCGGTAAAATTGCCAATTTTAGTTTTTTTGATATCGTTCATTTAAGGTTCAGTCGCGCCACGCATAATAGACTACAAGCATACTGAAAAAGGCGGCTAAAAATGAAAAAGCTACTGGCACTTACTTTATTATTACCATTACTGACGGCTAACGCGGCGACAAACAAAACAGCGGCAAAAGCGCAGGTGAAAAGTAAATCAGCGCAAACAAAAGTTTTCCGCAATCATGAACGTCACTGGAATCAGCCAGACTATGGTTATGATGTGCAACTGTTTAAATGTCACGATTCATGGGGTCATAAGCTACGCGGTAAATTTACCTCGGAACAGCAGTACTTTATCGAGTTAGGTGGTGGAAGCTGTCGCGAGATTCGTCGGTATCATGATAACCACAATGCCTTTTCGCAAATCCGTCACTACGACTTTCCAGTGGACGATGTTTACCAGGCCATTCACCAGATAAAGCGAAAGTATGGTTTACGGCACGCGAGAGTTATCGAAGCAGAAAATGTTGATGCCGGGTTTAAGACTTTTAAATACACGCTTGTGTTTAAAGTCAGAGGACAGGGATATCGCGAGTTTAGAGTAAAACATAGTCGCTGGAGTGGAAAAGTTCGTGCCATTTATGAAGTTTGATCAGCGAATCAAACTAACCAAAAAAAAGAGTGACAATGTCACTCTTTTTTTACATAAATTGAAAACTAAGATCTGCTCTGACAAAAACATAAACTATTTTTATAATTAAAAAAATAATACTCAAACCCTATTGATTCAGATCTCACTTATCTGAAATATGAGTCTTAATTTGTCGCTATTCCATCCCGTTTATTTTTGAATACACTTAGCGCTAGAAGTGTGAAATCCTCTTCCAGAATTTGAATATTTTCAATCCTGTCACAACGAAAGATCCGTATATCGTCACGCAAATGATCCCAGGCCAAAACATACCAGACAGGATAACTGAGGAAAAGATAGTGCGGCTCAATGGTGCGAGTAGTTTTGTTACTACTTTCGTCTCTGTATGTAACGCTAATACGTTGCAGCATTAAAAATGCTTGGTGGAGTTTTTCTACAGCCTTGTGTTTCGGAGAAGAGAAATTCGATAGCACAAATTCAGATGCGGAGTGTCCGATGATAATACGTGCCTTTATTCCATTCACTTTACTTTTCATAGAAGGCGAAAAAGAAGCCATGATCTTATGGCGGATGCTGCTTAAGTGTGCCATAAAAAGCGGAGAATTCATTTGTTCAGCGATAGCTAAACTAATCATTAGATCAACAGCTTCCGTATAGTTGAGATTTATACGGCCAACCCCCCAGTGCCTATCCAAACGAATACCACCTCCCCTGCCAACATCCGTTTCAATTGGTAATCCCTGGCTTCTTAATAGGTCAATATCACGATTGAGCGTTCGAACACTGACACCTATTTCCCTGGCAATCTCGCCAATGGTTATGGGTTCGTCTGTTTTTAATCGAGCAGTGATGATCTCAAGCCTGTCGATTCGGGAAATAGTGGATGCACGCATAGCAAAACAAATATGTCATATAATGACACATTTGTCCATATACTTAATCCAACTCAATTGACTTGAAAACATAACACTATTTACTCAACTAAAATCGGAGGTTTTATGAAAAAGACAGATATAGGCCGGTGTATTTTTGGACTCTTAGCTTTATTCTTTATGGGAACGGGTCTGATGCTGATGTTTAGCCCTGCTAACATGCTTAACCACATGTTTATCGAGCCTATTGAATCTGCGGGAGGACTCTCGAGTATCCGCGCGATTTGGGGAGGAACAACCATCGCGGTGTGGGCTAGTGTGCTACTTGGTGCAATAAGATCCAATGTTGATTATATTTGTGTTGGTTTTATCGCATTGTTGATGGTTTTTGTAGGTCGGCTTGTGGGTTATTTTGCGGACGGTTCGTTTCCGCAGCTTGTTGTTTCCGTCATACCAACAACTATCGCTATGATACTGATGTTGATTGCTTACAAACTTATGGTCAGCACGACTGATAAAACAGCGTAATTAAGAGTAATGAATTAAAAACAGCCTTAGTTGGAATAGATTCTTTCTGAAGTATCAATATTTTTAGTATCTGTAAATTAGTCTGCACAATTTTCTACAAAAAATTGGAATATATCTTTCAACCCCGTTTTATAACGATGCAACTTATTTAATTTCCAATTAAGGTTGTTCTTTCATTATTTATCACTATGGGGTTGATTTATCATTATGGGGTTGACCTTTGATGGCCTCAATAATTGGTTCAAACTCAAACTGCTCTATCAAAAAATTTAATTGTAAAGCAAGCTCACTATTACTTTTCGAAATGTCGTCACTTAGCTGCTCCAGTCGTTCAATATCACCACTTGTTGCAGCTTCTAATAAAACAGATACTTGAATTTCAGAAAGTTCAGATAGATCTTTTGAGGTCAAAGTTTTTTGCCGACTCTGGTTAGGTTTGGCCACCTCTTCATACTCAAATTGTACGCCCAGATGATTACTCAAAATATCATATAAGTCATTAGCGCTATAGGGCTTGCGTACAAAATCGTCACACCCGGACATCATCACTCTTTCGCGTTCTTCCTCTAACACGCTGGCGGTTAATCCTATAATTTTAGTCTTTCGGATCTTTTCAAATTCTCTGATCTTTTTGGTAGCCTCAAAGCCATTCATCACCGGCATATGCATATCCATCCAGATTAAATCAGGATGCCATTTTTGCCACTCCCGAAACGCTTCTTTTCCGTTACCAGCCTGCTGGACTTCAAAACCCGATCTATCCATCAATAACGCTAATAATTCGCGTCCTTGAAGACTGTCGTCCACCACCAAGACGCGATGCCGTTTCTCTTGGCCGGCTAACCTTATAATTTTGCTATTTGGCCCGCCGTCCAATTGCGCGAGCTCTGCCTCTTCAAAGTCAATTTCAAAGGAAAACTTCGTGCCTCTTCCAACCTCGCTGTCAACCTTAATTTCTCCCCCCATCAACTCAACAAATTCACGGCTAATCGCCAGCCCTAAACCAGATCCTTCATTGGCCTGCCTGCCGGAATCGGTTTGACTGAATGCTTTAAACAACAACTTTAATTGCTGTTTGGAAATGCCTGGTCCTGTATCTTCTACACTAAAACCCAATCGTCCAGGTGCGCTGTTTTCACTGTAATGAATCTTTAAACTCACGCCTCCTTTGACTGTAAATTTAACTGCGTTGGACAATAAGTTAATCAATACCTGCCGCAATTTTCGTTGGTCCGTTTTAATCACGCGAGGGGCACTTTCAACGCCTTCAAAAAACAAATCAATTCCTTTTTCCTCTACACTCAAATGGAACATATCTTTAATGGTGTCAATCGCTACATGAAGGTCAAAAGCAACCCCATCAAAAGTCGTTCTACCAGCTTCAATTTTAGCCATATCCAGCACATCATTAATCAATTCTAGTAAATGCTGTCCGCTTTCATGAATGGTCCCCAAATATTTTCTGACAACCTTGGGCACGCCTTTGGATTGACCGGAAATTTCAGAAAACCCCAGTATTGCATTGAGTGGTGTGCGCAGTTCATGGCTCATATTGGCGAGAAAAACGCTCTTAGTTCGGTTGGCTGCCTCGGCAGCATCTCTAGCTTCAACCAACTCTGCCGTTCTATTTTTTACTGCCAGGGTAAGCTCGCGGTTATGTTTGTAAAGACGACGAGTTCGCAGATAATAACCCGCCCAGATTATTAAAAAGGCAGCTAAACCATAAATTGTCCAAGCCCACCACATCCTATACCAGGGCGGTAAAACGACAAAACTAAAAACATCTTCCTGACTTTTTTGCGAAAACACATCCTTTGCTTGAACATGAAAAGAGTATTGGCCTTCAGACAAATTATTGTAGTCTTTGAATGTTTCTTTGCGCCAGTTCGACCATTCATCCAGCCCTTCTAACCAGGTACGGTATTCTGTCAGCTCGGGGCGCTCAAACTGAGGTGCGGCGAAAGAAAAACGCAACGTATTTTCCCGATAAGGTAAGATAAGCTTGTTAGACTCATTCGAACGGTCGCCGCCAAACAGAACTCTATCGTCCTGTGTCTGTACTTGCCGAATCCAAACTGGATAGCCTGAACGCTTTCGCTTTGATGGTAATGTCATGCGAATTAAACCATCTGTTCTTCCTACCCATGTGGTTTCACTCGACTCTGAATAAATATGTTCGATATTTCTTTTAGGTAATAGATCAAGTTGTGTTAACGAAAACTCATATCCACCGCCTTGTTGAGGAAAAGCCACTCCTCCCCCATCTTTAGCCACCATCCATACCACTCCTCGGCTATCCTCAACAATCTGTTCAAATGAGAATTCTTGCGGTGCGACTTGGGACAGTTTTTCTTCGGGAATAAAATATGGTTCGTTAGCAGAAAGCCCCTGAATTTGATAAAGCTTCCCCCGATTAGTCACGAGAATTTTGTCTCCCACCGATGCGATCTGCATCCACCCCTTGGTGAATCCTTTTACCTGGACTTTGCCTTGCAAACGAACTGCGCCAGATGATAATGACTCAAACCTGAGTCGCCATATCCCCTGAGTTGCTGCTTTGATCCAGAGTTGGCCTTGCGCATCTTCTGCGAAAGCACGTATTTCAAAATCAACGCCTTCCACCATACCGGCTAAATGCCACTCTCCCTGGTGTAACCGCAAAACAGCCAACCCGTTCTCAAGGCCAAGGTAAATTCGAGACGGCTCAACGCGCGAGCGGAACATGGAATAAACAAGGCCTGACTTTTGGGTTTGCCACACAACTTTCTGAATATCAAAATTGAAAACTTGAATGCCGCAACCCGCGAGCAATCCGACCTCAGTCGACACCATTGACCAGCAAGCTCTAATCGGTTTCACATGTAAAAATTGAGAAGGCTTTTCACCACCTCCCGACTTCAATTGAAAAATCCCGTTATTAGTCCCCACAAACAATTCATCTTTGTGCCTGACTACCGCCTGGACACTCCCTTTAAGCCCCGAAGTTTCGTCAAATTTAGAAATTTCTTCGCTCATGTCGACCCGGGCCAACCCGTTATTCAGCGCCATCCACAGGCCCTGCTGTCTGTCGAGATAAACGAACCACACATTGTCATTTCTCAACCCTTGAGTTTTATTGATAACTCGAAACAATTGGCCTGAACTATCCAGCAATACAACGCCACCGGATAAGGTAGCAATGGCAATTCTGCCATCTGGTAATAAGGTCGCTCGATAAGGTTTTAATTGATTTAAAAATTGGGTAAGCTGCGGCGCAAATGGATTACATTCTTTATCGACAGGCGCAGAATTAAAACACTGAAATAATCCGTGTCTGGCGGTCACAATAATGTAGCCATCGTCTCTATTTTTCAGCACCGCGTTAATAGGACGATTGGGCTGGCCAGACTGAGCTCCACCTTGCACCGGTATGAGTTGATCATTTTCAAGGCGCAGCAACTCACGCGCGCTGTCCTGCACGTATATGTGCTCCCCCACCGAAAAAGCAAAGAAATACCGCTTGGGCTTCCATATTTTGAATTGACCTTCATGCCACCGCATCAAAAATTTATAGCTAGCAAAATAGACCCCGTCAGCCATTGCAAAGGTCTTCCACACATGCCCAAAGAGACGAGCTTGTTGCGGCAGTTTTTCAACCAAAGAAACGTATTGTAAAGTGCCAGCTGAATCAGGTTCCAGATAACCTACCTCATTATTTCCACCGACAAAAATCTGACCAAGCTTATCAATAGCTATTGACCTTACAATCCCTCGATTCGCAAGCCGAATATGTCGCCAGGCAACCCCATCGTATTCAAGCAAGCCATTTGAGTTACCGACGTAAAGTAATCCGCTAGGGTGTTGAGTCACCCACCAGTTTTGAGGATGAGCGCCATAGTCATCAACGCTATAATTTTGAATAGGTAGGCGACCAACTTCAGCCATAGATGAAGACCAGGCTCGTAGCGATATTAATGTTATGAGTCCGACAACTAAAACAAATGATGTAGCGCTAAAAATAGTTCGAATCGAACAAATACACATAAAAACAGGTATTGTTGATTCACTCGACTTTTTTTTCAGCCAACAGATTAACTCAACTAAATCGTTAACGATGAATAATTTTTCAAAACTCGGCATTCGATATTTTAAGCTTTTGTTACCGGATATCATATGCCCATCCAATGGGAATATTAAAAAGTATACTCAAAACATAGTTCTAATTTATTGCCTAAGCAAATAACGCCATTCGCCAGACTCGCAAACGAACTATGCTAAATAAACCTAAAAAATCTTGCCTACATTGTTTGGCGGTCACCGTAATACTTTCAGACACGACTATAGAAGCCTGATTAAATTAACCTTAAGAATACTTCAGCAAAAAGCCTGCACAAGCCAGTCATTGTGCCTATGCAGGTTGTTAGAAGTTCCTCAATAAGGTAATTCTCAAGCTAACGGCGTCTGGGCACTGCGGTATCCGGGCCTTTAAAACTTACTTGTTGAATAAAGCTTTTACCATTGATGTCAAGCACATGCATGGTTTCCATCAAATGTCCTGTTTCTGCATCAGAAGATTGCTCTTCCTGCAAACGATATTCGTATTGGCCAATTGCTTTCCAGTGGTGATCCAATTGGCGTTCACGTTGTCGCAACTATCGTTATCCAAAATGGTTGGATGGTTATGGAAAGCGCCCCATTGCTCCCTGGGAAAAAAGTCTGGCAGGATTGGATCCAATTAGACCCAGTAACCACAAATACCCGGATAGTATTATTAATTGGACTAGCTTGATAATCAGCGGGGAGATGTTTCTATCATTTAAGTAGATTTGAGCAAATAACACGATTCTATCAGCACACAAATTATTCTTTCTAGAAACAAGCACAATTACGACTAAATCACTTTACGGTATAAGTTTAAACGGGCATTCAACTTATAGTCAAATTCTCGAAAGCTCTGTAGTAGATTGTCCTAGCCTTGAAGTAACTATTGATCGGCTTATCAGTAATTTTACTTGTCTTACAATATTTTTAGCTCGAAAGCTTGTCAGCAAAAGTAGCTTTTGTTTGCAAGAGATTAGCCGACAATAGAATACCTGGTTTTAGCTTTGTTTTGCATTAAGAAAACCTCGATTATTAATCGAGGCTACGAAACTGAAAGAGATTATCCATTAGTTAAAACCACGATAAATTATTAAGTGGTTAGTATTTTTGATAATTGAGTTAAAGGACTGTTAAGGACAGTTCAATATCTAACGTACCTAGTTCGCCTAATAACATTGGAGAGAATTGACATTCTATACTATCTTCTCCTTCCTCAACACCCACAAAAATATTAATAACCATCCCTTCAACTCCCTTGCATTCTATCAAACGCTTATTCGCCTTTTTAAGATGTTTAACTAAGTTCCATATTTTTTCTTCTATAGTTCCTCCATCAAATTCATTCGCTTTTAAAACCCACATACCAATCTTGGAATAGCGAAACCTGCCATTTTTCGACATAATTTTCTCGCCTTTTACTTGAGATTTTGTTGGGGAAATACCGAGAGCACTAGTAATTATCTCTGGTATTAATTCCTCCCCCCAAACTCTAAATGTAACGTCTTCGATTATTTTGACTTTAGAAATATTCATAACCTCTTAACTTATCCATCGTTTAAATTTCCAACCCAGTCACCAGCGGGATCAATAACATCTCCAGTGTTAGGATCAACCCAATAATTTTCTTTTGCTCCAGCCATATTGTCGTCCCATTTTATCTCATGAAATCTGCGTCGTCCTTCTTTTGCTCCGACTCCTTCTTTTCTTCCCCATTTTTCAGCACCTTTGTCTCCTGGCATGTATCCGTGCGGCCTATCTTTCAAGCGCCCATCTTCCCCCTTGTCGCAATCTACCTCTTTAGAATCGTCCGCTTCCTCATTATACTGATTAACAATATCGCTTAACGCTTCTCCCGCCTCTTTTGTACAATTCGTGAATATACAAGCCCCACCAAGACCGACGATTGCTAAGTCAGTGCCTGTAATAATCCAAGGCACAAACGGAACTACAAAGGCCAGTTTTCCGCCAGGGTCAATTAGGTTTATGGGATCACTAAATACATACCCATAAATATTAGAGTCACCCCCACTAAACCTTATCGGATCTTTTTTCGTCCAACGCCCAACTGCCGCATCATAATCCCTAGCCCCAAAACGAACAAGTTTGGTATCTCGATCATAAATACCACCAGCAAATCCAAATGGCTGGAATCCCGGATTAGTGTCATTGGTAACCACCCCAAACTCATCATAATCCATCCGCTGGACAATATCACCATTTGCAGCGTTAACAACCAACCTCGGACTACCTAGATAATCAGAGATAATTCGGTATGTCACCCCTCCTTTAATCAAATAATCCGGTACATTAATTTTCGTGCCATAAACAAATCGACTAACAATTTGATTATTGCCATTCAACTCAGCAATAGGATTTAGTTTGTCACTGTATAAAAAGCTCTGCAGCAACGTCCCATTAACTTTTTTCCCAATTCGCCGATTTCGTCCGTCAACAATATAGTCAATCGTTGTATTCGATTGACCATTTGGAATCACAACAGAAGTCAAATTCCCTAATACATCATAAGTGTAAGTAGTAGTTTGACTAATGATGGTATCAGTTTTACTTTTCAGTTCGCCATCGTCACTGTAAGAATACGTATTGCCCGCATAACTTAGCAGTCGGTCTTGCGCATCATAAACCCCGGTTTCGGTGCTCCCATCTTTCACTTTGGTTAAACGGTTGCCGTTACCATCATAAGTGTAAGTTGTAGTATCGTTCCCTCTGGTAACAGTCTCTATACGTCCAACGTCATCATAAGTGTAAATTTCGGTGGAACTGCTACCTTCAATAGTTTCTGTTTTTTGTCTAATCCTTCCCAGCTTATCGTGCACATAAGTTGTCTCAAATAAATTGGTGTTGTTATCATAAACCGAACTGGAGCCACTCATTTCTCCAAACAGGTTATAGTCAATGTTAGTACTGATTTTGTTTAGCATGGTGCCATTGATTAAGCCGGCTTTTTGGACTTCCCGACTAATCGTTAAACCGCCAGCACTGACAAGCAAATTATCATCATCATAACCATAACTCACACAATCACTGGTATTTACACATTGCTCGTCAACAAGAAAATCTGCGTTATAACTCTGACTAACTTTTCCAACAATATTCTCTGCCCAGGTTTGCTCGATCAGCAAACTACCATCATAATCAAAACTTAACTGACCATTATCTGGCGCGGTAATACTGCCAACATTACCATGACCATCATAACCATAGGTGTAACTGCCCCTTGGAATATCCACCGATGATAATTGGTCAGTCCCAGGCTTATAATTAAAACCTATCTCCTGATTATCAGGTCGGGTGATTTTGGTTAGTTTTCTGTCTTTATCATAATCATAAACCGTCTCTGGTTTGGTCACGCCACTGACTGCTGGCGGTGTGTATTGCTTTTCTTTGTTAACACTGTTGTAGTTAAATCGATGAACCGGTTGTCCTGGTGGCTGCAAGGTCGCCAGATTACCATTAGCGTCCCAAGTTTGGAGTAGTTCGCTACCATCGGGATAAATAGTTTTTTTCAAACGCCCCAGCGCATCATATTCAAAAGCAGTGGTTCGCTGCAGCGAGTCAGTAAATGAAGTCAATTGACCTTTGCTAACCGCATCGTCAAAGGCGTAAGTCACACTGCGATCACCCACACTCATTTGGGTTAAGCGGCCGCGGTCATCATAGTCAAAACTAACCGCGTTGAGTCCTGTGATCTGTTGCCCGGTTATTAATTGCGTTATCGGATCAAAGGTGCTGGTCGTCGTGCGACCTTCGGCTGAAGTCACTGTCTTTTGACCATTAACGAAATTGCTGAACACCTGACTGACTTTGCCATTCTGGGTCAGTTCGAGCGTCAGTTGGCTCAGGTCAGTACCATTTTCACCGTAAATTTTTTCAACTTGAGAAGTGCTGATTAATCCACTCGGTAACGTCGTGGTGATCGTATGAGGAATTTCCTGACGAGTTTTCGTGTCAATCACTTTATCAATCACAGTCACAACACCAGATCCGGTGAAAGTTTCTTTCAGATCATCAGCCTGCCTGATAATGCCTGTCTGCGATAAATCTTGGTGCGTCGTTGTATAGCTCGTATCACCATTAGCTAACCTGGATTCCTGGGTTTCAAACCGAGTATTCTCCGCGGTTGTAATACCATAACTAACAATCTTGGTCGCTTCGTCTTTTGCGTTGAAGAACCCCCACACGCCCCCTTCCGGATCCTCGACCTGCTCAACTCTGCCTAGAGTATTGTATGTCTTAACGAATTGATTGCCTTTGGGATCGGTTTCTTCCGTCATCAGTGAATTTTGGTAGACAAAGTCATAACCACTTTGATCGTCATATTCCACTCGACGTAAATCATTATTTTCGTCAACTGTGAGTTTGGTCTTATAACCATCGGGCGAAACGATATCAAGCACCTTGCCATCAGTATCACGATTTATAATCACAGTATTATCAAAACGATCTTTCACCGCAATCAGCCGGTTTTGATCATCATACTCAAAAGTTGTCAGCGTGATCCCGGAGTTCAAGTCAATGGTCTTGATATGTTTGCCAGCTTGATCAAACACATAAGGGCTTCTGGCACGTGTTAAATCATCACGAACACAACGCGCATAAAATTGCTCATCTTGCGTGTAAGGCCAGGCATAAGCCGGACTTTCAATTGCCCACGCGCCGACATCACTTGACACATTAGGTGTTGAAGCCCAATAAGGTTTTCGGAAACTGACACCTGGATACCACGACTCTCCAGTTCCCCCATTATCCAATACAGTCTGATGGATAAACGTGGTGTTCGGTAGTGCATAAGCCAGCTCATTGATATTAGGCAGTCGCCAGTCGCTATACCCAGCATGGTCCAGAGCTTCACAGTAGTCGATGCTGGCTTTCCAGTCGCGAGTTACACTTGCGTTTTCAGCAACATCCTGCCACATCAAACCATTTTCTTCGTCAACCACGACATTATCGGTCGCATTACGTTTCAATCCCGCCGCATAGCGAATGTCCAGAGATTCGCCCTGAACACACATAACAGGTGAATACTCATCATTATCTACCCTGGCCTTGTTCCAATGGCTCAAAGCTTCAAAATTGTAGATCGGGAAGTCATGCTGACGGCGACTCTTATCAATAGCATAAGCCAACTCTTTATAAGTCGGTAGCCGCCATATCCCTTCACCTAATTGCAGATTTTCACAGTAAGCCTGAGCTTCGGATTTGAGCTTAAATCGAGCCGCGCTTTGTGTCAGATATTGCCACTTCAATCCAGTTACTTTATCGACCAAAACACCATCAGCATTCACCTCGTAGTCAATCTCACTCCCACCTTTTTGATAATAGCCATCATCACCGGTATGCAGACTGTGGGTTATACCAGTTTTAAGCACCAGACTCGCATCTTCAACTTCAACCGCATCGCCGTTGCCCAAATAGACTTTATTAAACGGCGTTTTGATGTGGTGGTTAGATAGCGACCAACCTTCAGCAAAGTGGGTGTTTGGCGCATTCATTAGTCGAATACTGTCAACACTCCAGATAATTTCGCTGTCTCTGCCCGAAACACCTGTCGAGCTGGAGCCGACCTGTGCCCAGGCATTGGGGAAACTCTCTAAAGGTTGACTAGAAGTTGCCGCGTTACCGGCACTCATGTACTCAGTCGCATAGCGGTATCCAATGCTAATTTTGCCTACCACAGCGCCTCGAATATATTCCCCATCGACCGATTCGCCATTCCAAGTGAAAGTCGCATCTTGCATCAGGGCCGGCGCAAATTTTTGTTCAAAACGATGACCACCAATTTCCAGCACTGCAATCATTTCAATCACCGCAGGGGGCAACTTATCTTCACTGACGGCAACTTCGATTTTATGATGATAATTTGCCGTTCGCTGACTGGAGTAATGTAAGGTTAAACCGGTGCCGGTTATCGCAATATCTTCATGAAACGCCTGCGGCCTGTGTTTTATATAGGAATTGGCACAAGTCTTTTCATTGTCTTTTTCAGGATCTTCCTGACTATCTTCGTTGATCACGATATAACCTAAAAATGGCATGCCACCGCCAGACTGACCATTAAGGTTTTCATCCTGAGCAGAAAAATGATCCATCTGGCTGCGCCAATAAGTTTCCCCCGGGCTAAATGCTGAAGTACCAGCCACTTCATCGGAACTATCACCATCGCCGTCTATATCGTCGGCGATATCGTCGCCTGTATAATCCAATCCATCAATGACACCATCCCCATTAGCATCCAGCATTTTCACAACCACACCATTTTCTGATGCTTTCCACCCACCGGGCTGACGATCATAATAACCAACCGGAATAATTTCACCGACGGCAAAGTTGAGGAAGTTATCAGTATATAAAGTGACCGGCTTATCGAAGGAAACCATCTCATCGTCACCTACGCCGGGAATTTCCAATTCAGCGCAATAAGTAAAAGCTGACTCTGCTGGTAAATCTGCTGGCATTGATGCTGGCAGTTCATATTCAGTCGCCCTTACCATAAAGTTATTAAAGTTTCTGGTGGAACCGTCTGGCGAAGTGATGGTGACCTGATTAACGCCATCGAATACGATAGTTTTGGAACGCGAACCGGAGCCGTCGGTCACCACGCTAGAATGGTGCACCTGTGTTTCCGTCGCCGTTAAATCAATCGCGGTGGCCTTACTATCAACCGGCAACACGATTACATCATCCAGTACAGCCCAGGCGCTACTTGCAGCGATAATTTCCCGATGCAATGTTAAATAACCGTCCTTACGATAGACAATAGTTCTCGGCCCTGCCTGACCGGCAATAATAAAACGCCCCTGCTCATCAGTGACAACACTGCCAAATTCAGGTTGGCGGTAAAAAGAAATCATTACTCCGGAAACACCGACACCATTACGATCATTGACCTGTCCAGTAAACAAACTGAACGCTTTTGGATCGTAATGTTTGATCGTCGTATTGGAAGGGATATATTGCAGATAATCTTCTGCAAAAGTATCAGCTAAATTCGTTAAGTCGGTCGGTTCACCTACAAAAACATTGATCCGATTAGAGCTGAAGCCATTGAACGTGGTGTAAAGGCTCACCTGCCCAAAATTGAGGGCGGTGATAACCCCATTATCCACTTGGACTATCGAGCTATTGTCAGCCGTAAAGCTAACTGCCGACGTTAAATCTTGAGTCGAGCCATCCTGGTATAAACCAGTAACAGTCAATGATTGAACATCCCCTGGATTCAACGCAATATTCGTCGGACTAATTATCAAAGCACTAAGGCCGTTGGTATCTATCACTGACTCATCCAGGAACAACTCAACCTCGTTGTTACACTGGCTGGCCTCGGAAATATCGACGTCGATAGTGTCATTGTGTGTCCATGCAGCCTTTTGGTCAATACCATTCATCACGACGACTGCACCCTGACCATCACCAACACTCCCTGGCGGCTGGTAAGCACCAATGGACACCCCAAAACCGACTAGTCCTTCAGTGAATGGGCTGTCATTGTTCTCATTAAATCCAACCCATAAAATCGCGCTCCGATGACCCCAGCTCGCGCCGCTTGCCGGAAACTTATCCTCATAAGTCCACTGATAAATCGCTCCGACTATCGCCTCACCGGCAGAAATCGTTTGATAGTTAGCATAGATATTTTCGAAGGCACCTTCATGGTTTTCTTGAATGTAAGGATCTTCTTCGAGGCGATCCTGATGACTAGCACCATCGCTACTCCGAGTGTGAGTAATAACTTCATTATTAGTTCGGAGATAGTCGGCAAAATCCTGTGCGACCGTTGCCACACGCGGACTCACCCCGGCATAAGGTTTTAACCCCCGAGCCTTGCGTTCACTATTGACTAAAAACAACGCTTTTTGCTGGAGCGTGTAGCTGTCCCACTGCGCCTGCTCGGGCATTTTCAGGTATTGCCAGATAGTGCTGTCTATCCGCCTGGCGTGATTAAAGGCTTTTTCGATTTCAGTTACATCACTAAAATTCGCTCCACTCCAGGCAATGTCATCCTGAGGATAACTGTCAACAAAATCAAAGTCGTCTTCGACCTCGGTCGCCTGGCACTGCTGCAACGGATAATTAACGTTAACAACAACCGTATCTGTCGATGACAAGCCTTCCGTATCCACCACGGTCAGAGTCACAGTATGCACACCAGCCGAAAAATCCTCTTTGGTAAATTGAGCCTCATTACTCAACAATTGACCACCGAATGTCCACTCATATGTCGCAATGCCAGTATCGTCACTACTACCGGTGGCATCAAAATTAACCGCTTCCCCCACCAGAATAGTCTGGTCATCTCCTGCATCAGCAACCGGCGGTCCGTCATTAACCGCAATCACATCAATGGTCACCATGGCCACATTCGAATCCAAAGCCCCATCGTTGGCCTTAAAGGTGAAACTATCATTCCCAAAATAATTGGCATTGGGCGTATAAGTCACGGTATTTTGCCCCACCAGAACCGCGCTACCGTTCGCTGGTAAATCCACTAACTGATAACTTAAGGTATCCCCATTGCCATCGGTGGCCTGTAAAGTGATATCTATCGACTCATCTTCATTCACACTCACACTTTGCGAACTGGCCACCGGCGCCACATTGGGCTCGGCTACTACAGTCACCGTGAAAGGAACTGCCGTGACTAATCCATTATTGTCCGTCAGATGAAGCTCCAGTTGATGCTCGCCAAGGGATAAGCTGCTGGTGGAGTAGACCACTTCCAAACTCAACAATCGGCGCCCACTGGTTAAGTCAAACCAGCGATAGGTGACAATTTCTCCGTCTGGATCATGGCTTTCACTGGCATCAAGAGTCACCAGGCTGCCCACCGAGACAGTCCGGTCATCAGCTCCTAACGCAACAGGCGCACTAAAGTCCCGCACACAGCGAGCATAATTCTCGGGATCACCAAAGTTGTTGGTTTTGGTACTCAGCCTATGATTACCATTGCCGCTGCTGGCCCAAATCACATGGGCTTTGTTGGCGTCATTATGAGCGCTGGTTGAACTCCAGAAATCCGCGTTAATCCCCGGATTATATTTAAACGCTGACACCGGGAATGAAATCAAGCTATCAAAGGTCGACTGAAGCTCATTGATATTCGGTAGCCGCCAGTCGGTTGACCCATCCAGTTCAAGATTTTCACAATAAGTTAGCGCCTGGGCGTAAGTATAAAATTCAGTTCCAACCTCACTGGTATCCTGCCACATCAGTCGATTAACCGAATCAATCACCACATTCACATCAGGAAGGTAGCCCTTAAACCGAGAAAAATGTCCCTCGAATCGTGGCACACCACTAACACAGCGCACAGCTTTGTCTGAATTAATGCTGCTTTGTGAACGTAATCCTGAATCGAAATTGACAGCCATCGACAGCTGACTACCTGAAACATTATCGGTGTCCGCACTCCAGTAATCGCTAGCCAGGGCATTGGCAAAAGCGCTGTCAATTTTGGCATCGCCATCGCCCAGAGATACTTTAAAGTCAACCAGATAAAATAATTCCAGTGCTGTTGGTAGACGCCAGTCATTGCGTCCATCATGACTTAAGTTATCACAATAGTTTGTCGCGTCATTCCAGTTCAGACTGAGCAGCTGGTTATCGCCGCTATCCTGCCAGGTCAGGTTGTTGACGGTGTCTACCACCACTTCACTGGCTGCATCACGGGTATAATTTCGATTAACACCCCAAGTCAAGTCACCATCGTCAAACCCTTGATAACTGGTTGTCTGGCCGGTTTGTGGCAATTGGGTACTTCGGTAACGACTGCTTTGCTGAGAATCGGCACAGCCATTGGCATCGACAGTTTCTCCTGTAGGTGTATCCGGACACTGGTCAAGCGCGTTATTTACGCCGTCATTATCATCGTCAAGCTGGGTCGCAGAACAACCATTGGCGTCAACGGATTCTCCGGCGGGCGTATCAGGACACTGGTCAGCGCCGTCCTGCACCCCGTCATTATCAGAATCCGCTTGAGAAACGCTGCAGCCTGCGGCATCAACGGACTCACCAGGTGGTGTTCCCGGACACTGGTCCAGGTCATTGGTCACGCCGTCGTTATCTTCATCAAGCTGAGATTGCGCACAGCCATTGGCGTCCACCGCTTCACCAGCAGGCGTATTTGGACACTGATCGAGGCCATTGGCAACGCCATCACTATCATCATCCTGTTGAGATTGGGAGCATCCGAAAGCATCAACGGTTTCACCATCAGGCGTATCAGGACACTGATCCACATTATTCGCCACCCCGTCGTTGTCATCGTCAAGCTGCGAAGGCGAGCAACCATTAGCATCAGGCTGCTCAACCGATGGCGTGTCGGGGCATTGATCGATATCATTATTGACCCCGTCATTATCATCATCCAGTTGAGACTGAGCACAACCATTAGCGTCAACGATTTCACCCACCAATGTGCCAGGACACTGATCTTTATCGTTGGTGACGCCATCGTTGTCGCTATCAAGTTGAGAAGCTGCGCATCCATCGGGTTTTACTGATGCGCCTTCTGGTGTACCGGGACATTGATCTAAGTCGTTAGTCACGCCGTCGTTATCGTCGTCCAATTGAGATTGAGCACAGCCGTTAGCATCAACCGAAGCGCCCGCAGGTGTGTCTGGGCATTGGTCGACATCATTGGCTACACCATCATTATCATCATCAGGGGCCGTGACCGCAGTGACTGTCACGGTTGCCGTGGCGCTACTGCTAAGTCCACCACTATCAACTACACTGGCAGTGACTGTATGAACACCAACTGATGGAATAAAGGTGAATGACGCTCCCGTCCCGGTTGAATCACTTAAATCATCGGTCCATAAGATCTGTGCACTCAGATCACCATCTTCCTTATCTGAAGCCGTTGCGTTGAGTATAACGCTTTCACCTTCTGTCACTGTCACTTGTGTTTCTGACAATGTTACAAGCGGCGGCTCATTTTCTCCTCCGCCCGCGACAGGTACAAAACGCGTAGCATCAGCCCCCACAAAGGAGCCATCTGCACCGGTTTCGTCGATTTCCAAATACCCCTGTTCGCCAGCGTTAAACTGGTATTGTCCGAGCAGTAACCATTGGGCAGTAACACCTGTCGAACAGTTCTGATCAACTTCAACAATCGACTGACCATCTGCATGCTGAATAATATGCCGAGTGTTACTGGAGCGGCTGTTGTGGCAGGCTGTCCACACATAAACTGCATGCTCGCCTTGCGCCAGCGTGGGTGTAAATCGATAACTGTCAAAGTCTCCGCCCACAGTCGCGTAACGGGAACCAGTCCCATAGTAGTTTTTGGCGCTTGAACTACTCCATTTACCCGTTTGTGTCACCCCATCATCGCCATGATCAAGAATGATTTCTACTGCAGGTGGCACCTCACAGCCATTAGAATCGACTGAGGCGCCTGCTGGTGTATTCGGGCATTGGTCTAAATCGTTAGTTATACCATCATTGTCATCATCTAATTGGGAGGTGGCGCAACCATCTGAGTCTACTGTAGCGCCTGATGGAGTATTTGGGCATTGGTCTAAATCGTTCGTTACGCCATCGTTATCATCATCCAGTTGAGAACTCTCGCAACCATTGGAGTCGACCGTGGCGCCTGCTGGTGTATTCGGGCATTGGTCTAAATCGTTCGTTACGCCATCATTATCATCATCTAATTGGGAGGTGGCGCAACCATCTGAGTCTACTGTAGCGCCTGATGGAGTATTTGGGCATTGATCTAAATCGTTAGTCACACCATCATTGTCATCGTCTAATTGGGAGGTGGCGCAACCATCTGAGTCTACTGTAGCGCCTGATGGAGTATTTGGGCATTGATCTAAATCGTTAGTCACACCATCATTGTCATCGTCTAATTGAGAAGTCGCGCAACCATCGGAATCTACTGTGGCGCCTGCAGATGTGTTGGGACACTGATCTAAATCGTTAGTCACACCATCGTTATCATCATCCAGTTGAGAAGTCGCGCAACCATCGGAATCTACTGTGGCTCCCGTTGGCGTGTTAGGACACTGATCCAAATCGTTAGTCACACCATCGTTATCATCATCCAATTGGGAAGTCGCACAACCATTAGAATCGACTGCGGCGCCTGATGGTGTATTCTGACACTGATCCAAATCGTTAGTCACACCATCGTTATCATCATCCAGTTGGGAAGTGGCACAACCGTTTGAATCGACTGCGGCGCCTGATGGCGTGTTCGGACATTGGTCTAAATCGTTACTCACGCCATCATTGTCATCATCTAATTGGGAAGTCGCACAACCATTAGAATCGACTGCGGTGCCTGATGGCGTGTTCGGACATTGGTCTAAATCGTTACTCACGCCATCATTGTCATCATCTAATTGGGAAGTCGCACAACCATTAGAATCGACTGCGGCGCCTGATGGGGTATTCGGGCATTGGTCTAGATCGTTAGTCACACCATCATTGTCATCATCTAATTGAGAAGTGGCGCAACCATCCGAGTCTACTGTAGCGCCTGCAGGTGTATTTGGGCATTGATCTAAATCGTTAGTCACACCATCATTATCATCATCTAATTGAGAAGTGGCGCAACCATCCGAGTCTACTGTGGCGCCTGATGGGGTATTCGGGCATTGGTCTAAATCGTTAACCACGCCGTCATTATCATCATCCGGTGCAGTTTGGGCGTTTACTGTTACTGTTGCAGTTGTCATGCTGCTTCCACCGTCACTATCAACGACACTGGCAGTCACAGTATGAACACCAACACTGGGCGTGAAAGTGAAACTGTCACCGGTTCCGGTTTGTCCACTCAGATCATCGCTCCAGTTAACCTGCTCACTGAGATCGCCATCTTCTGCATCTGTTGCTGTCGCGGTCAAGGTGACACTTTCACCTTCGGTAACTGTCACTTGAGTTTCTGACAATGTAATAACCGGAAGCTGGTTACTATTGCCCGCGACTTCCACAAAACGAGCCGCATCAGCCCCGACAAATGACCCATCGGCACCTTGATCAGTGATTTCAAGATAACCTTGCGTTCCCGCGTTAAAAGCATAAGTACCTAACGACAACCACTGGGCGGTCACTGCAGTGGGACAGTTTTGATCAATGTTAAGGGTTGTTTGTCCTGCGGCGTGTTGAATAATGTGCTCGGTATTACTGGAGCGAGTTTTATGACAGGCTATCCAGACATAAACTTCATACTGACTTTGCGCCAAAGTGGGCGTGTACCGATAACGTTTCACTTCTCCACCAACAACGGCGTAACGCGAGCCTGTACCATAATAATTTTTGGCGCTTGAACTGCTCCATTTGCCATCGACGGTCACACCTGTATCGCCGTGATCAAGTATAATTTCGTCACCGGGAGCTGAAAAAGAAGTTGTGGAGAAGGTAAAAATAAACAGAATAATTATCAACTTTTCGACGGAGTTGACTAATTTGAGATTATTTCTAAAAATTCGAGTTGTACCAATATTATTGTTATCTCTGGTTTTAAAAACGTTTAAAATCAAGCTGATACTAGACAAAATTGTTTTTGGCAAATATTTAGACATGTTCCTTCTCCCTTCAAACTTTTAATCTTTCCGTACACACAAAAAGTGTCAGTTAATAACAAAATACCAATATGCAGTTCTTTACAAAGATTGAACTTACTTGCCATTGATTATGAGTTTGTCTCACTAAAACCGTTAGCAAAAATCGGACAATGACTATCACTAATCAGACATTTTGATGAAATTTGCTTTTTTCACGAGCCAAATAAATCCCAATCCAAACGGATGGGTAAAAATCTAATGGGAATATAACGGCCGCTATTAAATTAGAGAGGAAACTTCAGGTTTTAAATCCCTTTAATTTCGCCATTTTAGCGAATCAATACTACCCTTTGAAAAATCTCAATAAGAGATTTTTCAAATAAGGATTCTACTCACTTGAACCACCACTTTCAAGTAAAAGTCAAAGCGGAATAGTTAATTAAATATAATGAAACGGTATTTGTATCGGTGCTAATCACAGAAAATTCAGACTCCAAACCACCAGGCCTTTCAAAACATTACCCTAACAAAAATAGTCACTTTACAATCACCATAATTTGTTCAGATACCACCATTGGCTCGTGAGGAATATGCAATTTATCACCTAGTATCAATTGCAAAGTATGCTTGCCTTTCGTCAACGTCAGCTCAACTTCCGTTTGCCCTCCACCGAAATGCATGACCTCTCCTCCCATAGGTACACCATGGGCAGGCAATGAATTGGCATCAATAAGCAAATGATGATGGCCAGTATTCGGTTTATCAACGCCTGCTGGCGCTACGCCCATTCCAGAAAGACCGAACCTGACCGTAAAGGTAGTCGAAACTTCTTCCCCATTTTTTGGCTCAATAATATAAACTTTGGCATTTTCGGGAGATTTAGTTATCTCTGTATTACTTACCGTGTTTCGCTTTTTTTGGCTATCGGCAGATACAAATCCAATTGAAGAAATGATTGAAATTAACAATAGAAATAGTCTTTTATTGTTCATGGCAAATACCTTTCTGTTTCACCGTTCGCTAACGTAAGCTGGATAAAAAACGGTTTTCAACTGTCTTGGTGGAACGTATATTTTTTTCAACATAATTTAATGCATTGAAAGCCGTATGAATTCTCTCACTCGGTTTTGGATGCGTCGCCAAAACTAAAGTTTTGCGTTTATCGTCAATGCTTTCGATAAGTTGCATTACTGCAAGATAGGCATAAGGATCATACCCCGCTCTTGTCATCAAAATGACTGCCTTTTGATCGGCATCAAGTTCATCTTCTCGACTTAATCCTTTGGTATAAAGGGTGTGAGTCGTATTAAATAATCCCTTTGCGATTTGGCGATTTTTAAGAGAGTCTTGTGAATAGCCTCCCTTTTGAGATTGACGATAATCTGCTGCTATAAATGCCAGGTCTCCGATATTCGAAAAGGTGCTACTTTTTTCAATCGCTTTAACTTGATGCTTTTGTTCAATATGAACAACTTCATGCGCTAAAACGGCAGCAAGTTCAGCTTCACTGGAAAGCCTATCAAGCACACCGGACGAAATCACAACGTAACCGCCTGGCATCGAAAACGCGTTAAAATCAGGTGTATCGATAACAATAAATTGCCACTGAACCTGAGCGGTTTTATCTTTCTCAGGATTTGCGTGTAATGCCACCCAGCTTCCAACTTGATTCACATATTTTTGTAACTTTGCATTAGGATGAATTTTGCTGCTGCCAACGATAATCGCTGTCATTTGTTGACCGACTGCCTGCTGTTCTTCCAACGACATTTTATTGCCTGTGATTACTCCTGCACCAGCGGATGCTAGCTTTCCCACATCCAGGCTACCAACTTTTAAACCACATCCCAACATGAAAAAAAGCACACAGGAAAATAAACAACTCAGCGGAATTTTAAAAAATCGATTAATCATGACGTTTCCCCTGATACTTTATAGACTGAGACTTTAGCGGAATTTTTCCGGCAAAACTTTTAGCTTCCTTTTCAGAAACCTTAAATCGTTTTGCTATTTCCAACGCGTTAAAATCTGCTTTCGCATTCTTAATATCTGCCTCGCCAATACCACGTACCCCGGTGGTCGCAGTTATGTTACTGCCTCCGCGACGCAAACTGATCTCGCTATATTTTGAACCTTTCTTTTTCGATGGCGTTACTCGTTGAAATTTAACCTGTAACATAGTCAACCAGCCTGCTTTCTTGTTCGGCAATTGGACCTGGTACCACCCGCCCTGCCGCTTTTTAATTTCTACCGATTGTCCTTTTTTTACAGTGAACAGATTTTTAGCCTGAAAACCCGGGCTGTCTTTTAAAGTTGAGTCCACAACGAGTGTCGCCGGCGTTGCATGACCTTGCCAGCTCATTATCGTGAGAATAAAAAGTGTCATTGTAAAAACTAACCAATGTTGTTTTTCCAACTGATTCGTTTTATTTATTCCGACTAAAAGTCGGCTCTTTCCACTTATCCGCTTAATTTTCATTAACTGCCACCCTCCTACTCGGTTGGTAAAGCTTAACTTTTTCTTCCCGTCCTTTGACGGCAAACTCTCCTTTAAATTCAAAATCAAAAACATCACCACATAATTCTTTAGTTGTCTCCGAAACTAAAATTCTGGCAATGCCTTTAGTCACACCTTCAATTCGACTTCCCAAATTAACCGTATCACCTATTGCAGTATAGTCAAACCGCTTAGCCGACCCCAACATTCCGACGACCGCATCTCCACTATGAACGCCGATGCCAACATCAAACTCACGTAACTCCTCAGGCAATGACTCTCTAAAGGTCAAGAGGTTATCAACCATTTTTAACGCGGCGTCAACTGCATGTTCCGCATGATTGTCATCTTCAATTGGCGCGCCCCAAAATGCCATAACCGCATCACCGATAAACTTATCCAGTGTGCCGCCAGTGCTGAAAATTGCTTCGACTTGCCGGTCGAAGTAATTGTTGAGGATAGCCATAATTTCTTCAGCGGTTCTTTTCTCTGATAACGTGGTAAACCCTCGAATATCCGAAAATAGCACCGACACTTTACAGGATTTGTTTGCCGTTTTTTCCTGCCAGTCTTCATCGGACATCAACTGTTTCACTACAACCGGATCCATAAAACGAGAAAACGTCTGCAGTGCATGTTGCCTGCTCATATATTCTTTTAAACCTCGGTAGAAAAGGAGCACCACCAAAACGGAAAATAAAATGGTGAAAGACGAAGCTGCAGGAAAAAGCCTATCAGACTGACTCAAAAAGTAGCTCAATGTTAACAAACACAATGCAGAAAAAAGTAATAAACCGATCGATAAAGCTAATTGAATCCGATAACTATCAAACAGAAAAGTAATTGCAAGCAATAAACTCACTAAAATTACACTGACCATTAGTCCATAGTTTTTATTAACTACAATTAAATAATCGTTAAGTATTAAGTTATCGATAGCCATTGCCAAAATACTCGTTGCTGGGTACAACTGCGCGATCGGTGTTTCGCGTAAATCGTGTAGCCCGGTTGCGGTTGCGCCAATTACGACAATCTTATCCTTAAATAAATCAAGTCGCTTTCTGTTAGTCAAAAAATCATAGGCCACGGCATAAGACACTGATTGAAACGGCACATAATCGACCCCCTTGTATTTCAAATGAATAAAATCCTGTTCGGTCCGCGTAGTTCTCTGATTGTTCCCAGTGTTTGTGTCTGGCTGACTAATTACATATTCAGCGACACGGTTCGGGAGAGAATTTAATTTAGCACCTTGAACTTCGGTTACTACCGGGTAACGCCGAGCACTGCCATCCCAATCTGCCAGAAAATCTATTAAACCGACATTCCAATCTTCAACGGCAATTATCCAGGGTAACGACATCGTAATTTTCGATGAATTGTTTACAGTGCTATCGGCTCGCACATAAGGCTTGGAGAAAAAACTTTGCGGTAAGTCCTCAAGTGAAACCAGGTCTTCAGGTGATTCCTCTTTAAGTAGCGCAGCAGCATAAAATATGTTTGGCTGTTGACTAACGACCTCTCGGAAAAACTCGTCACCATCCCTCAACTTATCTCTTTCCGAAAACATAATATCAAATACGATTGCTTTACTATTCGCAGCGAGTAAACCTTCTACCAGAAACGCGTGGGTTGTCCGTGGCCATGGCCAAAAACCAATATCTTCTTCCATTTCAGAAAGACTTTTATCATCAATCTTAATAACAATAATATCATCGCTGGGCTGCGTTTTTTTTGCTATTTCAACTCGCCAATAATCATTATAGAGATCGTCCAGCTTTGTCCAGGCCGGCAATTGATAAATAGCGACAACCGCTACTAACACCATTCCCCACTGAATTAAAAAGCTTTGCTTTTTTTTGTTATCTATCAACGACATCTAGTATTTCTCAACATTTTTTGCGTTCAACAATACTCGTACTCAACATCATGAATCTTATGGCAATTTTTCCACTCCAGTCTAACTGTGATGTTTATGGATGAAAATTTATGAATGAATTTTTTGATAAACCTTCGCCTCAATAAATGTATCAACCATCGTTTGACATAACTTCCCATTACTCGCTTCATCCTTCAAAATATCTAATGCGAGTTCGATTTGCACCGCTTTCTTATAGGGTCGATCACGCGCAGTTAGTGCATCATAAATATCAGCAATAGCCATAATCTTACTGGCAACTGGAATATCAGCCTCAAAACTCCCTTTGGGGTACCCGGTTCCATCAAGTTTTTCATGATGAGACGCGGCAATAGTCGGTACACCACCTAACTCATCAGTCCAGGGTATCTGGTTTAAAAAGGCTTCTGTGTGAACAACATGAGATTGAATTTCTGCTCTTTCTTCCGGCGTTAAACTCCCCTTGGTGACAGATAATGAAAGAAAGTCATCCTCACTTAACAACGTCTTGCCAAATGGATAGCTATCATCCATTTGATACTCAAGAAGGTAGTTCAACTCTTCTGCGACTTTAGCTTCCAACAACGAAGGTTTGTTGGCTCGCATCAGTATTTCCTGAAATCCCGCCAGCTTCTCTAACTCCGATTGCATTTTTAAAAACAGGTGAGAGCTTTGCCAGTTTTTGATTAATTCCGGTTCATTTTCAGCGACCAACTTCTGATAGAACTTCCTCTGTAATAACTGTTTTTGCCACTCAATTTTTAGCAATAAGTAATTGGCTCGGCTATCCTGTAACTTGTTCGCCTTTAACAATACGTGTTCCTTCACGCCGACTTTGCCGAAATCATGTAGCAAAGATGCATAGCGTATTTCACGTAATTGTGCAGCCGAAAAAGTGATGTCTTTATATTTTCCCAGTTGGTTTTTATCCAGACACTCCGCTAGCCCTGTAGTAAATTCAGCTACTCTAAATGAATGTCCACTGGTCACCGGATCTCGCGACTCAATGGCTTTTACCGAAGCCGCAACAAATCCCTCAAAAAGTGACTGAATATTATCAATTAACTGACTATTATCGATCGCTACCGCTGCCTGACTCGCCAAGCTCAATAGCAACTCTTGTCTCTCAGCGGTAAACCCTGCGCCGCCGGTTAGTGCTTCGTGCTGGTCCTGATGGTTGATAAACTGAAGAACGCCAATTATTTTTCGCTTGTGATTTGTCATCGGCAAAACTAATAATTGTCGAGTTCGATATCCAGTCGCTTTATCAAAACTTTTATCAAATTGATAGGGCAAACTATGTGGCAGCTGGTAAGCATCTGCAATATTCAGGATTTCTCCTGTCAACGCAACATACCCAGCAAGAGATTGATTGGTTAGTGGAAAATGTTTTTCTTTAAAATCAAAATTAATTTTACTATTTTGCGTTAACTTAAATAGTAGTTTTGGATTATCGCTTTGGGTATTCACCAGTAAGTATAAAGATGCCGCTTCGCAATTTCCAAGCTTGCGGCCTTCCCGCAAAACCTTATCTAAGAGTTTATCCAGATCTTTCTCCGAACTCAGTGCAATACCGATTTCACCCAGCTCTTTTCGTTCTCGAGTTGCTGTCGCAACATCCTGGTTTAACTGTTGTATTTGCTGTTTATTTAATAGATATTCGAACCCAATAGCAATCGCTGAAGCCAGGTTCTTAGCAGAGAAACTGGCTCCTAGAAAAATATCCGCTTGAGAATTTTCGTGACACGAAATAATAAAGCAACTTTCCAGATTTTTTCCAGCAGAGGAAAATATAACTTCAGCACTCGTAACAATAACTTGCAGTCTATTTTTGTTACCTTTTGGCGTTCGCTGCTGTCCAAAAATACTGTTTCTAATTCGCTGATTAAATTCAGGCTCGGAAATAAATTCGATTTCAACGTTATCAGGCACCGGTAACATTAAGTTTCTGGTGTTGAAATCATCGTGAATAACTTGTGCCAGGTCACTATTAAAAGCGCCGACAAACCAGAGGTGACGGGAAAGTGTCGAGTTAGTTACGCCTAGTTGCGACATAAGTTTTCCACTGGATTAATTAATGCCGGATCGTTCTAAATTCGGTGGGTTGTTATTGTTATTTTGACCGATCATGAACAAAACATCATTTGCATGAACCGGTTATTTTCTATACATTAACTCAGTATAGCTACTAAAAACAACAAACTCCGAAAGTTTTTATTTCCAGAGTAGAGTTCCAGAATCAATGGTAACTCTTACAAGTATAGACCGGACTAGCGCAGACGAGGAGAACAAAGGCAGTGGACACATCAAACTTTTTTATTTATCCCAGCGAAAACGCTAGTGAGCAAGTAGAAGCCATTGTATTTCTTGAACATGCGACTGATGACGACTGGCAAATCTTACTGGATTTCACCTCCACCAGGCGGTTCAAATCCGGTGACATGGTTATTGAGCAAGGAGAAGACGACGACTCTCTGGCTTTTGTCGCGTCGGGCGAATTAGAAGTGCTCATACCTAAAGGACGCTCGGGGAAATTAGAAAGGTTAACAACATTTTCAGCAGGTTCAGTTATTGGAGAGCAATCGTTTTTAGATCGCAACCCTCGCTCGACATCAATCAGGGCAATATCCGATGGTGAGCTTTACCGCCTTAGCAGAGACGCTTTTACAGTGTTATCAGCTAAACACCCCAACCTGGCCATGCAAGTTGCGCTTGACCTGGGTAGAATTCTATCGATTAGATTACGCAATACCACACAGTTTTTATCAGCGTCTAAACGATAATTTTTCTGCAATGAGTTCTGTAACAAAGCAAACTTCAAGTAGTATAAATCTAGATTTTTCGAACCATAATAGCAATACTGTGATAAGTCATTCGGAGAAATAATAATGAGCCAAACGGCCAAACCGATTTTTGCTAACTTTATGCAGATTGAACCCATCATCCCACGATGGCTTTGGCACGTATTGCGAACCTTATCACTGATTGTCTTTGTTTTTACAATTTGGGGAGCCTGGCACTTTCCAGAAATAACTTTAATTATTTTTTGGGGTATTGCGGTTCCTTTGTTACCGATTGTTTTCTGGCTATTGCCTGGACTTTGGAGAAATTTATGCCCCTTAGCGGCGGCAAACCAAATCCCTCGCTTATTTAATTTTTCGCTGGCCAAAGAAGTCCCGGCAAAACTCAAACGCTACGCGAGCGTCATAGGCCTAACTTTATTATTTATTGCCATTCCGCTAAGAAAAATTGCCTTGAATGACAATGCAGATATTCTTTCATTTGTTCTCATCGGAATCATTGGCTTCGCCTTTTTCGGCGGTTTGTTGTTTAAAGGAAAAAGCGGTTGGTGTGGTAGCTTTTGTCCTTTACTCCCAGTGCAAAGACTTTATGGACAATCCCCCCTCGCAATTGTAAATAACAGTCATTGCTCTCCCTGTGTCGGTTGCACGAAAAACTGCTTTGACTTTAATCCACAAGTTGCCTACCTCGCTGACCTCTATGATTCAGATCCAATCTTAGCAGGTGATCGTAAATTTTTTGCAGGCATGATGCCCGGGTTACTACTCGCTTATTTTTATATGCCTTATACGCCCGAAATACCAGTCTACCAACTTTATTTACAGTTCGGATTATATTGTTTGATTGGCGTAGGTGCTTATCAGGTGATTGAAACCTTGTTTAAACTAAGCCCACAAAAAAATACAGCGTTGTTTGCCGTTATTTCGATTAATATTTTTTACTGGTATGCCTCGGTGATTTTATTTGAGTCTATTGGGAAATTATCAGGGTTTGCTTTTCCTGATTGGTCGGCCTGGTCAATTCGAGGCGCAGTTGCGTTAATTTCAATTTTCTGGTTTTGGAAAACACTGGCAAAGGAAAAAATGTTTTTGTCGCAAGCGTTCGCCAGCTCTGCACAAACTAAAGTAGCGAGCATGCGGCATCTCACCAAGCATGGCGCAAAACAGACCGATAATCCAACGATTACCATTCAACCCGGTAATGAGCAATTAGTTGCCAAAGCGGAGATGACCTTGCTCGACCTGTTGGAGGCGAATGGTCACAATATCAACTCAGGTTGCCGCATGGGAGCTTGTGGTGCCGATCCCGTGGCGATTGTCAAAGGCGAAGAAAACCTTAACGAAAAGTCGGGCGAAGAAACTGCGACGCTTGAGCGACTAGGCTATAAAAAAGGTGTGAGAATGGCTTGTTGCGTTAAAGCAACTTCCAGCGTAACAATCAATCTCGACCCAGAGTCTGTCGAACAGGAAGAAGATGAATCTGAAGTTGCGCAGGACGACAATATTCATTCAGTGGTGATTATCGGTAATGGAATCGCCGGCGTTACTGCTGCCGATTACATTCGTCGGCATCACAAAAACTGCGAGATTCATTTGATCGGTGCGGAAAAATATCCACTTTATAACCGAATGGCCATCAGTAAGTTAATCTATGGTCGAACAGCGTTGCAAAGCCTCATTTTAATGCCGGATGAATGGTATAAAAAAAGAGACATTCAACAATGGTTAAATACACAGGTCGAATCGATTGACCCTACTAAAAAGGTCGTTACGCTCGCCACCAGGGAATCCATTAACTACGACAAACTCATTATTACGACGGGTAGCAATGCACGGATCCCTGCAATCAAAAATTGGGCAACTCAAGGTTGCTTTACGTTGCGAACTGCCGAAGACGGTATGAGTATTAGAACTTTTTTACAAGATCATCAATGTAAACGCGTTATAATCGCTGGAGGCGGCCTACTTGGTTTAGAAGCCGCTTACGCCTTTACACAGGTCGGTATGCGTGTCACAGTGTTAGAGCGCTCAAAATACCTGTTGCGCCGTCAACTCGATGAGAAAAGTGCCAACCTGCTTCACGCCTATCTAAGCGCCCTTGGCATCACAATTATTTACCAGGCAGAGGTTGACGAGGTAATTGGTAATGAAATGCTCGAAGCCATTAAATTGAAAACCGGCGAAAAAATTCTTGCCAATCTGCTACTGGTAGCAGCCGGAATCGTTGCCAACCAAAAGCTCACCAAAGACGATATTCTAAAAACCAATAAAGGAATTTTGGTTGATGACCATTTGCAAACTAGCCAGAGAGACATCTATGCAGCCGGCGACATTGCTGAGCTCGATGGTTCCAACGGAAAGCTGCCGGGCCTGTGGCCCATTGCTGTTGACCAAGGAAGAATTGCAGCAATTAACGCATTGGGAGGCGATCAGGTTTATGTCGACAAGCCGGTAGCGACCGGTCTGAAAGTGGTTGGTGTAGAACTCACTTCAATGGGTACATTTATTGGCGAAAAAGAAGACTCAGAAATTATTTTCAAAACGAAAGATCGCTACCGAAAATTGGTCATTCGAGATCAAAAGATTATTGGTTGTATTCTATTAGGATACCCTGAGTTTTCCGGACAGATTGCTAATTATATTAACCAGAAAAAGACGCTAACAGAAAGCGATATAAAGGCGTTACGAGAAAACGACTGGCACTTATTTATCTGACTCGTATTTATCTGACTCGTATTTATCTAACCTGTATTTATCTAGCCTGAATTAGAGATAAATATTACTAACGCGTTTTAGCAATATTTCAGTTTTTATCTAGCCACTCGATGGCATCTTGATCGTTATTAAAAATTCTTACATTCATCGAAGTTGGTCGAGGGATTTTTTCGCCCATGACATTATCCGCGTAAGATGTCGAGTTGTGATCAACCCAGGCACAAGTTACTGGCCTCGAATCGTTGAGCTGAATAAGTTTATTGATGAGCAGTGGAATTTCCATTTTGTCAATTTGTCCATTCAACAACACGGTCGCGTGGATCTTGTTAACGCCATACTCTTCGCAATCTCGATAAATTCGTTTCCAGAGCAGGTAAGATGAGCGGAAATCGCGGTCACCAGTGACCAGGTAACGGAGGCGATCTCCTTCATGCCTCATGATGACTTCATAGCTTGTGCATTCGACGTCTAGCAAAATGATTGCCCCCGAATCGATCGAAACTAGTTGATGGCACTTTTTTATCGTTATTTATCATCATCCCTAACTTGATTGGTGTACATAACCGATTGCCTCACGCAGTCTATTATCTCACATCGTCGATTATCACCTGCCGTTTATTGTCATTTATTCCTTTTAATAGCATTTATTTTTTAAACGCTTACCAAATCAGACAGCCTTAGGATGCAACAAGGTTTATCAAATTGAATGTAACTTCAATCCATACCATTGATTCGACTTCTAGAGGGTTCATTCAAGTTTTATTGAGATAGAAACGCCAAAGTCCAATTCTAAAATACCACTTTATCACAATTACTACTATTTCATAGCGAAATTAATAACGCGCTAAAAATGTGAATTATGTCACACTTTGTCTGGCAGTAATCCTTTTAGCATGGACAGACCACTGACCTCTTCCCAGTATCGTGTTTCCTGAAATGATTTTTAAGGTTGCATCGTAAAATTTGTCTTATCAATGTGGTTAATTGAATAAATTTTTAATCCTGAAAAACATTTTCAGCGTTTTACTCCAACAACATTAATCAATCGAGTATGGAAGGCGATGAAAATGAAATTATCGAACAAGCTCTTAAAAGCTAATTTATTAACAACCAGTATTGCCAGCTTATTTTTTACAACTTTTACTGTTGGTGCGGCGCAAAACCCACCTCCCACTTCTCTAGCCAAACATGTCGCCGTCGCGGCCGAAAATCTTGCCGAACAAAAATTACCGAGTGCTCAATCCAAAGGTATTTTTAGCCACTCAAGCATGTTACCCATTTTAATACCTCGTTCTACTAGTGGAACACTCAATGCTAAGTCTACTTCACAGGCTACGAATCAACCGCTCACTATTAATCAATCGATTCTTTTCGATGGAGAATCGAATAGCCCGTTAGTGTTTATCAGCCCAGACTCTGAACAATGGTTGTTGACTGTTACCGATCCTGACGGACGACAAGTTCTTAATGAAACTAACGCCACCAACAATCGACTGACAGTAGAAAACATTACAGTTGGACAGAAGAGCTTTAAAGGAAAACAACTGCTAATTAAGACGCCAATAGCAGGAAAATGGAATGTTCAACTTACCCGCAACGAACGCGTCAAAAATTCGACCTCAGTCTCATCGACCAACGATAAAATTGATACTGCAAATCAGCCAATTGGGTATCTATTATTCAAAGGCGATCCAAACTTCAAGCTATACTCTCACCTGGACGATAACCTGACTATTCTCAACAGAAATATTAATGTTGTAGCTTACATGGTCAATGCTAAAACTGATCGCGGTGATCGAGAGCTTATGTTACGGAAACATCCACTTCAAGGGATGATAACCAAAGCAACAGCAAGAATTACAACGCCAGGCAATAATCTGGTTAAACTTGATTTGGCAGATGATGGGCTCAACGGAGATAAACTGGCAGGAGATGGAGTTTTTTCTGCGAAAATACCCACCCATGAAACTGGGGTTTACACCAGCCAAGTCACTATTGAAGGCATTCGCTCAGATGGCATCCGTTTTTCTCGCACTACCACCGATCTTTATCCTGTCGAAGCCCCCGCTTTCAATTTCACTCAAGCAGCGGCAAACTTAACACTTAGTGGCCAAACAACCGGAATAGTTTCTGTACCGGTAAAACAATTGGAGCCAGAAACTTCAGTTTTCATGGCCGGAGAAATCTGGGGAACTGACGCCTATGGTTTACAAAAACCTGCTGCCTGGATCGGCGGCATCGTATCTCCGGAAAAAAGTAATCAGAATGCTAATCTGAACTTGTCGTTCGATATTCGTTGGTTAAAACGCGCAAAACTAACGGCACCTTTCGTTTTGAAATCTCTCCGTTTGCAAACCGTTAATACCAATGTACCAATTGCTCAGGTAGAACAGCTACCGCTCAATCTATCTCATCAAACATCACGCAATCTGCAAGCCGTTTTAGCGGAAAATAAGTGGCAGAAAAACGCGCTTGATGGAAATCTTGAAATCACACCTGAAATGCTGAGAGGCAAACCACCAGTATCACTAAACAAAACCACACAAGCTGCTTCGGGTAGCGCATTAATGTTAGTTCATGGCTATTGCTCAGGCGGTGTCTGGAATACTAATCACTTCACCAATTCGATAGAATTTCAAGACTACAAAAAGAACCGAACTCATGATGAATTTGCCCAGCTAATAAAGAATTTTGGCGCGAGCTATTCGTCCTTTGGTGTGGTCGCTCACAGTCAGGGTGGCGCAGCAGCGTTACACCTGCTTGCGAAATATTGGACCGGTTTAGACAATGCCAGCGGCGGTCGTAAAATTCAATCATTGGGCACACCTTACCAGGGAACTGCACTGGCTGGAAACGCAGCGCTACTCGGTCAGTTATTTGGAATCGGCTGTGGCCCAAATACCGACATGACATACAGCGGCGCGGCAAACTGGTTGGCAACAATTCCTAGTTGGGCAAGAGCTGAAGTGGATTATTATACAACCTCGTTTAAAACTCGCTGGTGGGCTTACGATTATTGCCATTTAGCAACCGATCTATTTCTTGATGATCCAGAAGATGGAACCACTGAGAAATGGGCGGGACAGTTATCCGGCGCAGTGAACAAAGGCCACAAAAAAGGTTGGTGTCACACAACGGGAATGCGGGATACCGCGCAATATAAAGATAGCAGCCGCAACTCGTCTATGAACTCCCGAGCTGCACGATAAAACTCACTTAATGTGAAAATATCACCCAGTAAAAACTAAAATAATCAAGGCCTGATAGTAGTGGATTTTTCCACAACTATCGGGTCTAAAATCATTTAAAAATTGAAACTGAAGATAGGCCGAAGGAGATCAAGGTAGTAGCTGGTTGAAATGACTAGTTATTGTCAATCATTGACTGAGTCACATCGGTTATCTGTTCAAACTCGAATTGAGAAACCACCCGATTAATTTTCTCGGCTAAAATTTCATTTTGTTGTTCGATAGAAATATTCAACTGTTCGATAGAACTTACATCTCCGCTAAGTGCAGCATTATGCAGCTGAGTTAGCTGCGCCACTGAGAGCACAGCTAAATCTTCAACGGTAATTTTTTTCGTGCTATCCGTTTCAGCAGAAATATCGTTTTGATATTCAAACTGAACATTTAAGTGTCTAGTCATAAGCTCGAATAATTCTTCAGCTCGAAATGGTTTACGCAAAAAATCATCACAACCTGCGCCTAACACAATCGAGCGCTCTTCTTCAAATGCGCTGGCAGTTAATGCAATAACCACAGTGTTATTTCCATTAACCGACTCTTTTATTTTTTCAGTGGCACCATAGCCATCTAACACGGGCATCTGCATATCCATCCAGATTAAATCAGGATTTATTTCTTTCCAGACAGCTATTGCTTCTTCGCCATTACTTGCACTGTGAACCTCAAAGCCAACATTCTGCATGAGATTAACCAACAACTGACGACCGTCTGAACTATCATCCACGACCAAAATGCGGTATTGGCGTTGTCCTTTTGCAAGCCTGATTACTCTTCGTCCGGTGGAATAGGATGCTATTGAGTGAGTACCGGCTTCTTTAATGTCTATATCAAACCAAAATCGACTACCTGAGCCTACTTTGCTAACAACTTTAATCTGCCCCCCCATGAGCCCTACAAATTCCTGGCTGATTGATAACCCCAAACCTGTTCCTTCCCTCGCCTGGCGCCCAACTTCAGTTTGACTGAAAGGCTTAAACAGTAGAGCCAATTCTGAATCGGCAATACCTGGACCGGTATCCTCAACTTCAAAGCCTAAACGAGGCTGAGGTAGCTTTTGGTATTTTGCGCTTAGCGTTACCCCGCCTTGTGTCGTAAATTTAACTGCATTAGACAATAAATTAATCAGTACCTGACGTAATTTCCGTTCATCAGTTCTGACTGTTCTGGGTGTTAGCTCAATATTTTCAAAACGCAAAAAGATACCTTTGTTTTTCGTGCGCAAACTAAACATTTCTTCAATATTGTTTAAAGCAGTGTGAAGGTCAAAATCTTTTGGCTCAAAAGCACTACTGCCTGCTTCGATTTTTGCCATATCCAGAACATCATTGATTAAGTCAAGAAGGTGCTCACCGCTTCGGTGGATAGTTCCTAGATACTCATTAACTTTTTTCGGAACGCCAGCAGCAAATTGAGAGAGTTCTGAGAATCCTAGAATAGCATTTAAAGGTGTGCGTAGCTCGTGGCTCATATTCGCCAAAAAAGCGCTTTTAGCCTTGTTGGCTTCCTCGGCAACTTCTTTGGCTTGCAGCAGTTCCGCATTAGCTTCTTCAAGCTGCGCCGTACGAAGTTGTACTCGTTCTTCAAGTTCAGCATATACCTTGGCGTTATCAAGTGAAACCGCTGCTTGCGCAGAAAGTATCTCCAAAAGTTCAACTCGAGCCTCGGTAAAAACACCAGCACTTAAATTATTTTCCAAATACAGCAACCCCATCTGCTCAGCCTGCCGCGTAATTGGCATACACAAAATAGATTGTGCTTCACTGGTAACTAAATAGGGATCTGAGGCAAAACGCTCATCCAGCAATGCTTCATCTAGAACAATTGTTTCGCCGGTACACTGAACATAGGTCACTATTGCCAACGACAACGAGTCGCTTTGTTCCACTGAAATTTGCGGACATACCCGAATATTCCCCGGCGCTATTTCACCCTCTGCTTCAATTCGCAAATCACCTTTTTCATCAAGCAGCAGCGTGCCTTTTCTTGCACCAGCATTTTCCATCATGATTCTCAACATGACCACCAGCAACCTTTCCAGATTGATTTCTCTGGCGATTGCATTTGCTGCTTTGGTTACTGTCATCAGATCAAGTGGGCCAATCTCCTGAGTACCTGCAGTCGGCGTAATGCCAGTACTAGTTTGAGTGTTTTTCTGAGCCATTTGCGAACTGAATGAAAATAACTGACTGAACTTTTCTTCCAGGTCTCTAGCTTTACTTTCAGCGCCCCATAACTTGTATCCATACACGGCATCAGCAAGGTAAGTCGCTGCAATTTTCTTACGCCCTTGTCTCAACCAGAACTGCCCGCAAAGTTCACTACCGAGTGCTTCATATACAGTAAACCCCTGCTCTTTGGATGCGGCAATTGCATGATCATATAAGTCAGCGGCCTTCAAAGGATCATTACAAATTTCCGCCTCGACAAGAAGATATTTATCCAGAAAATTATCTGGACATAACTCAGCCCACATCTTCATTTGCTGCTGGTTTTGGTTGAGTTGCTCTGCCCAGTCTTTTTTTTCTGATTCTGTCCCATCACAACAAAGGCGCGCCAGGATCAGGGAGTCATAAAAATAATGGATGGCTGCAGATATAAAGGGTTTGAATAATGGTAGAAGCTCTCTGGCTTTCTGACTCATCGATAGCGCTTCACGATATAGACCAAACAGGTAATAGTTCAATGACTTGTATATATAATAGTCACCGATATCAATCCCCGCATGTTGTGACTGTTCGATAAAGGTTTCTTCATCAAAATCGTCGCTGTTGAAACTAAAAGGTATCTCGTTTTTTCCCTGGAGGCAGAGAAGAATGTGTCGGTTACAATTTGAGCCCTGATAGCAAAATAGGTTACCTGTTTTAGCAGAAAAAGCCATGCCTTCTTCGACAGTTTTTAACACCTCGGATAAAGCCTTACCTTCTTCAAGAAATATTCCAAACCTTGCCAAGTAAGTATATCCTGCATTTTGCAGATCGCCCATTTCAACGAGATACCGAAGCGCATTAGAAGAATATTCTCTTGCTTCTCGATATGGCCGATGCCACAGACAAGCGGCAGCGCAATAACTAAAATAAGCTTTGCCCAGTGCGAGCGGATCGCCAAATTTTTCTGCGATACGAGTGCCTAATAACCCCAACTCGTAACCTGATTTATAATCGTTCATCATTCCTGTAAATGCAGTGCTTACAGCGCCACAGGCATAAGCGTGAACACTCGACAGACCTTTACGTAAAGAGATATTAAGCATGGAGAAAGCAAACAGGCCAACCAAGCTTTGGTTATATAAAAAAGCGGGGGATAACAGCGTCGATAATATATCTAGTGTCATTTGTTGCTTTTCATCTGACAATGGTGGTAGCTCCAACAATTCTTCGAATGTTCGTCCTCGCAATCCCTGTTGAAAACGCCCTAACTCATTCTGAATAGCTTCTTCCAGATTCTCCTCTGATAGCGGCAAACCCAACTCCTCGAGAACACGGAACCCGGCATACACTGCCTCTTGAAAATAGCCCTGAGTGGTCAGTTGCGTAATATTGATTATATACAATTGAGCGCGCTCCATCAGCGTTTGCGCTTTAGTGAGGAGTTCTTCAAACAGAGTCTTCGCCCGTTCAAAATCTGCTGTCAGAAACGCGGTTTCAAATAATCCCAGATAGAGTTCAAATGTCAGCGTATATTCACTTTGCCAGGGAGAATCAGGTAAATAGTCAATCCCTTTTTGATAATAACTACCAGCGTCCTGATAAGCCGTTGAAAGTTTAGCCTGCAAGCCCGCTTGTAAATTAAGACGGGCCAGTCGCAAACGCTCTTCGCCCTCTTCTATCAATGCTTCACCATAGTTGAGATGATCAACCAGACTAAACAATTGTTGTTCTCGCTCTTTCTTCGAGAGGCTCGCCAATAATACTCGACCGATCTCAAAATGAAATTGTTCTTTCAGATTTTCTCCAACTAATGCATATGCGGCCTGTTGCATGCGGTCGTGAGCAAACCAAACTATGACAGGCGTTTCCTCTTGATCTTGCTCTTCCTGATCGCTAGCCCATTGCAATATTTGTGTGCCCTCCCGAGCAAGCACTAATCCCGCTTGTAATGCCGGCCATAATGCCTGGCAAGCATCGACAAGAGACAGTCCGGTTACCAAAGCCAGGACTCGCACATCGAACTGTGCTCCCATACAACTTGCCACTTCTAATAACCGTTGCGTCGATTCTGGCATTCGTTCGATTTGCTGAGTCATCAGATCGACTACATTGTCAGCCATTTGTAAAGAGTCAATTTCGGCGACATTCCAAACCCAATCTCCCTGCGCTTCATTAAATGAAACTAACTGAGACTCATAAAGGCTCTTTAAAAATTGATTAACAAAAAATGGATTTCCTGCAGTCTTGCGCATAACCAACTCACTGAGGCTTTCCGCAGCGTCAACCTCGACTTTAAAGGTATCAACAATCAACTCGGTTAAATTCGAATTATCCAGTGGACCGACTTCCAACGAATTAACTTTTGAAGTTTTCTGACCAATTTCCTCTAATATTCTGGCTAACGGGTGAGACATATCCACCTCATTACTTCGATATGCTCCCAACACGAGTAGATATTGATATTCTGGATTAACAAGCAGTACTTCAAGTAAACTTAAGCTAGCCATATCAGCCCATTGCAGGTCGTCGATAAAAATAACAAGAGGATGATCTTTTTGAGCGAAAACGCTGACAAAATCCTGAAAAGCCAGGTTAAACCTATTTTGAGTTTCGGCGGCACTCAATAATGGAACTTCCGGCTGTGGTCCAATAAGTTGCTTAAGCACGGGAAACACATCAACAATCACCTGTGCATTACGCCCAAGTACTTTGAGCATAGTTCTTTTCCATTCCTCAAGCCGTTTCTCAGGCTCAGCCAACAGTTGGTGGATCAGTCCATCAAACGCTTTTCTAAAAGCAGAATAAGGAATGTTTTTCTGGTATTGATCAAACTTCCCTGATGCGAAGTTTCCTCTTCTGGCGACAATTGGCTTATGCACTTCCTGCACCAGCGATGTTTTTCCGATCCCCGAGTAACCGGTCACCATCAGTAACTCAGCATGGCCCTTGCTAGCACGTTCGAAGGCACTCAATAACGCTGCTACTTCAGACTCGCGCCCATATAGCCGTTTTGATAAATTAAGCCGTGCGGTGATATCTCGTTGGCCTAATGGGAAAGTTTTTATTTCTCCGGTCTCAGCCAACTCAGATCGACATCTTTCCAGATCAACGATAATGCCTGCGGCACTCTGATATCTTTCTTCTGCATTTTTCGCCATTAGTTTCATGACAATTTCAGAAAGCATTACAGGAATTTCGGGATTGTGTTGATGAGGTAACACAGGTTGCTGTGCCAGATGGCAATGGATCAACTCCATCGTATCATCAGCTTCAAAAGGCAACCTGTTTGTCAATAATTGGTAAAGTGTAACCCCCAGAGAATAAAAATCAGTTCGATAATCAACCGCACGATTCATTCGTCCAGACTGCTCAGGAGACAAGTAATTAAGCGTTCCTTCCAGACTATTGAGAGCTTGAGCCGAAGTGACTTCTTCACTCAGCGAAGTCGCAATACCAAAGTCAATGATTTTTACCTGGCCTGTAGCAGGGTTCCACACCAGGTTGGCTGGATTAATATCCTTATGAATAATTCCTGCACTGTGTACATCTTTTATGCCTTCTGTAATTCTTATTGCTATAAAAAGAATTTCTTCGAAAGAAAAAGCAGCGTTCCTTATTCTTTGTAATTCAACTAGAGACTCTCCATCAAAGTCTTCGATGAGGATCACCGATGTGTTTTCATATTTTTCCAAACCATAAACTTTAATTACGAATTCGGAATTTAAGGTTTTAGTTAATTCAAATTCTCTGCGATGTTTTGCCAACTCTTTAACGGACGGCTTATCCTGCTTAAGAACCTTCAGGATGACAGGCGGCTGATTAGTTTTATTTAGAGTACGATAGATCAAAGTACGATCACTTTCATAGCATTTATCAGTCAGCTGAAAGCCCGCAATATTTTTTTTCAAGGTGCTATCCTCAACGACCGATTAATGCAGAATGGGAAAAACAAAAGCATGCGATTACAACCAGTTTTAATTTTTTGGTTAATCTCACAGGCGCAATACCTCGATGCTCGCAAACACCAAAAGTTGAGAAACTAGAAGTAACATAAGGTTCTAATTTTTTGTTATTAATATGAAAAAAATGATCAGGAATGAAGTTTGATAAGTAGAAATAAAAAGTCTGTAAGGCTTGGTAATAACATCTCATAATCCGTTACTCTTTTACTCCATTGCTAAATGTTTTTATACATTAAAGTTATACAAAATGACTATAAAAAACACCAGTACAGTTTAAAAAAATGACTTGATTTTTTCTTATAAAAAAACCGAAAAACCAGCTCAAATGCGACTATTTAAACATAGACACACTTTGACCAATTAGCAAATTTCACTTCAACGTGCCCGCAGGCTCCAGCTACGTCAATGAAGGTTTCATCCAAACTTAATGCTATGAAAAAACAGGCTCCTTAATCCAAAATTTACTAAACAAAAACTTGAACAATCATATAGTGAAAACCATACTCTATTTTGTTCTTCGAATATCCTTGTAGTTTGTACTTTACTGCTACAAAAATATTAATTGTGTAAATCACATGACCCAAATATTTGTTAGCCATTTCCTAATTGGCAGGATATATGAGTGCTCATCCAGATGGAGCATTTATAAAAATGCGACTTGGAAGCCACAATCAAAGGGATTGAAATTATGCCTACCATTAAACTTGCGTTTCTCACAGTATTACTATTCTTAACTTTTCCATGCAAAGGCGCTGAAAGCACTTACCAAATAGGAACAGGAATTTATGACATTACCGGACCGGCGGCCGAAATAGGTTTATATGGTTATGTGAATGAATCGCAAATAGCCAGAGGGATCCACCAGCGATTGAGATCGCGAGCTTTTATTGTCAATAAACCCTCAACCAATAAGCGGATTGTCTTTGTCAGCGCCGATGTTTCTGCGATTTTTCCGGCGGTGAAATTGGAAGTGGTGAAACGATTGGCTGCAACATATGGCACGCTTTACACCCATGATAATGTCATGCTCACAGCAACCCACACTCATACTGGACCAGGTGGTTCAGGCCATCATGGACTTTTCGTGCTGGCATCAATTACGGGCTATTCTCCACAAAATTTTGAAGCGGTGGTCAACGGTATCGTGCAATCGATTGAACGCGCTCACGCTAACCTCGCGCCGGGTTCAATTAAATTTTCCCGCGGAGAGTTAACGGGTGCAGCACTTAATCGCTCTTTGACTGCTTATAATCAGAATCCAGACAAAACAGCATATCCAAAAAACACCAACACAGATATGACCTTGCTTAAATTTGTTAAGGACGGCGGGCAGGAAATTGGCATGATCGACTGGTTTTCTACCCATAATACCAGTTTTAGCAAGAATTTTACGCTGATAAGCGGCGATCATAAGGGCCACGCTTCTTACCTGTTTGAACAGGATAAGGGAACCGATTATCGAGCCGCGGAAACTTTCGTGGCGGCTTTTGCCAATAGTGATGAAGGAGACACCGTTCCATCCGATGGCAACGCTTTTTCAATGCCTGGATTTCAGGGAAGTAGTGATGAATACTCAAATACACAGGCTGCCGCGTTAAAGCAATACCAAAAAGCAGTGACTCTGTATTCATCGGCCACCGAAGCGATGGATGGAGCCCTGGACTACCGACATAAGTGGGTAAACATGAACGGTTATCAGGTAAACGCGGCTTACACCGGCACCACGAATAAACAGCTCTGCCAGGCAGCTCGTGGATTTTCAATGCTAGCCGGCGGAGAAAACGGACCGGCTAATATTCCAGGTATTTATGAAGGAATGGTGGTCGGCGGTTTTAACATGAATGACGCGCTGGCAGCCGCCGATAATTTCATTGGCAGCCTGATTCAACTTATCCTGGGTGCAATTTTATTAGGTACCGATGATCCCTGCCAACATCCCAAACCAGTATTCATGCCGACAGGCTCCTTAGGGCTAGAACCACAGATTTTGCCTTTCCAGATTTTTGTCATTGATAAGCTGGCTATCATTGCAGTCCCTGCTGAAATCACAACCATGTCAGGACGCCGTT
Source organism: Aliikangiella coralliicola (assembly GCF_007004725.1). GTDB lineage: Bacteria > Pseudomonadota > Gammaproteobacteria > Enterobacterales > Kangiellaceae > Aliikangiella > Aliikangiella coralliicola. Next base: position 261,184 of record NZ_ML660169.1, read on the forward strand.
TACGGGCAAAGGTTTTAGCCACGCTAGCTAACGAAGATGTCGACTATGCAGTTATTGCCGGCCTGGCTAATTCATACTCTGGCTACTTATCGACTTTTGAAGAATACCAGGTTCAACATTATGAAGGCGCATCAACTTTGTTCGGCCCCCACACACATCACGCCTATGAACAAATTTTTAACGAGCTTTCTACCGCGCTGGCCAACGGCACAGCAATTACCGGTTCAGCAACACCCGTAGATTTAAGTAGCACCGCTTCCACGCTTTACCAGTCTCCCGGCGTCGCATACGACGATAAACGTTTGTTCGAATCTTTTGGCCAGGTAATGCAAGGGCCCAACGCAACTTACACGAAAGGTAATACAGTAACCGTGACCTTTCGTGCCGGTCACCCAAAAAACAATCTGAAGATACAGGACTCTTTTATCAAAATTCAAAAACGGGTCGGTTTTAACTGGGTCACAATTGCTGAAGACTGGGATTGGAGTACCCGCTATGAATGGCGCCGAGACACAGCGATTGATTGCCTGGCCTGTTCATTCGTTGACGCTATCTGGACGATTCCCAGTAATGCTTCAAGCGGTATTTATCGTATCCAACACGATGGCCACTGGAAACAGGCCATAACAGGCACGATCTTCCCTTACAGTGGCGCTTCTACAACATTTACGGTGAATTAACCCTGACACAGTGAATTAAACCTGACGTATTCAAGCCTTTCCCCCTGCTCTGGCAAACTTTTCATCAGAAAATTTGCTAGAGCTACCCGATCAGCAATATTCGCAAACTTCCTGTTTCTAGGACTCAAATTATCCATAAATAAAGAACAATAAGTTCAAAAATAGCATGTTTAACCAACAAAAAAGAAACAATAGAATATCTACTTAACCAGATCAAGCGATGGGCTAAACTGGTTAAATGAGAGATTAATAGCAATTAAACAACGAAAACAGGATGGGCTCCCATGAATCAACCAATAATTGCCGACAACAAACCGAAAGGTGTCGAGCTGGTCAAAGGCGAGGATTATTACTTCTGCGCTTGCGGCCAATCAAAGAACCAGCCTTTCTGCGATGGCTCGCATAAAGGAACCTCTTTTACTCCAAAGCATTTCGTCGCAGAAGACGATGAAACAGCTTACCTCTGTATGTGCAAACATACCGCTAATGCCCCATTTTGCGATGGCACTCATAAGAAGTTTTCTGCCGAGCAGATTGGAAAAGAAGGCCCCGGTGTTCAAATCCAGACAACCCAACTGCCAACCGCTGAACCAACCCCAGAAGAACCGACAGTTGCCTACATTCATGAACTGGCTAAAAATGGACTCTCCAAAGTTGGCCATCATGGCCCTATGACTTCGATGGGCGTGCCACGAAACCAGTTACCACATTGGGATGATATTCAGGTCATGGTCGCACAAATGGCGCGAAAACCGCTGTTTGATGATCATCCAGTGGACACTAAACTGGTTATCGGGCCCAATGCAAAGAAACCGCTTGAACTCGCGTTTCCATTGTTTGTTTCAGACATGAGTTTCGGTGCATTATCTGAAGAAGCGAAAACAGCACTAGCAAAAGGTGCTGAGCTAGCGGGAACTGGAATTTGTTCGGGAGAAGGAGGCATGCTACCGGAAGAACAACAAAATAACTCGCGTTATTTCTACGAACTGGCAAGCGCTCAATTTGGTTACAAAGAAGAGCTACTGCAGCGAGTTCAGGCATTTCATTTTAAAGGTGGTCAAGGTGCTAAAACAGGAACCGGCGGACATTTACCCGGTAATAAAAATATTGGTAAAATTTCTGAAGTTCGTGGAATTGAAGCGGGAAAACCAGCGGTATCGCCGCCAACATTTAAGGACTTGAAAAGTGTCGATGATTTTAAAAAGTTTGCCGATCGAGTAAGAGAAGTTTCCGGTGGAATTCCAATTGGTTTTAAATTAAGTGCCAATCACATCGAGCAAGATATCCAGTTTGCTATTGACGCAAGCGCTGACTATATCATCCTTGACGGGCGCGGCGGCGGCACGGGTGCGGCACCGGAAATATTCAGAGATCACATTAGCGTACCGACAATACCTGCACTGGCGCGCGCGCGCCGCTACCTGGATAAGCAAGGTCTTTCAGGAAAGATTACATTAATTATTACCGGTGGGCTACGCACGCCTATCGATTTTGTTAAGGCACTTGCGCTGGGCGCTGACGGAGTCGCAGTTTCTAATAGTGCAATGCAAGCAATCGGGTGTGTCGCAGCAAGAATGTGTAACACCAACAATTGTCCATCGGGAATTGCTACACAAAAACCTGAGCTGAGAAAAAAATTAAACGTAGATAACGCCGCGACAAAGTTGAAAAACTTTTTTGAAGCATCGGTCGAATTAATGCAAGTGATGGCTCGCGCCTGCGGTCATGAAAAGTTAAGTGATTTTAACCATGATGATCTGGCGACCTGGCATCATGAAATGAGTCGTATTTCCGGTATTAAATTTTCCGGTTTTGAAGTGTAAGTTTTGTCTGAGTAAAGTTTAGCTTCAATAAAAAATGCCCGACTAGTCGGGCATTTTTTTATTCAAGTTCCTGAGCCAAAAGAGCTAGCCTTGAGGTTTCATATGTGGGAATAAAATAACATCTTTAATTGTTGGTGAATCAGTAAACAGCATTACTAATCGATCGATTCCGATACCTTCCCCCGCAGTCGGCGGCAATCCGTACTCCAACGCATTAATATAATCGGCGTCAAAATGCATGGCTTCATCATCACCGGCATCTTTTTCTTCAACCTGCTTTTTAAACCGCGCCGCCTGATCTTCTGCGTCATTAAGCTCAGAGAATCCATTGGCTAATTCTCTACCGCCAACAAAAAACTCAAAACGATCAGTGATGAATGAATTTTTATCATTGCGACGCGCAAGTGGTGACACTTCCCATGGATACTCCGTGATGAAAGTTGGTTGAATCAGTTTGTCTTCGGCTGTTTCTTCGAAAATTTCAGTGATGTACTTTCCTGGTCCCCAGATGCCATCAACCTCCGGCTCTTTAACGTGAACACTTTTCGCATACTCGCGAATTTTATCGAAGTTTTCTTCTGGATTTCTAAATACATTTTCATCAAAATCAGGATTGTATTTTAATATCGCATCAACCATCGATAAACGCTGAAATTTAGCGCCAAAATCATAAGTAATTTCTTCGGTTACATTGCCATCGGAATCTTTTACTGTGTTAACCACAGTTGTTGTGCCTAGTACATCGTTGGCAACGGTGCGCAACATATCTTCCGTCAGATCCATCAGATCATTATAATCAGCGTACGCCTGATAAAACTCAAGCATGGTAAATTCTGGATTGTGACGGGTAGACAAACCTTCATTGCGGAAGTTTCTGTTGATTTCAAACACTCGGTCAAACCCGCCAACAACGAGTCTTTTCAAATAAAGTTCTGGCGCGATACGTAAATACATATCGATGTCCATTGCATTGTGGTGAGTGACAAAAGGTCGTGCAACCGCACCACCAGGAATAACCTGTAGCATTGGAGTTTCCACTTCCATGAAGTTTCGTTCAACTAAAAAGCGACGAATACCCTCAACCACTTTACTGCGCACCAGGAAGTTTTTTCGAGTTTCTTCGTTAGTGATTAGATCAACATAGCGTTGACGATATTTAATTTCCTGATCTTTTAGTCCTTGATATTTTTCAGGAAGAGGACGCAATGACTTAGTCAACAGATGATACTCATCCATCCCTACAAACAAATCACCTTTACCTGATAATTTAAGCTGCCCTTTCACGCCGATAATATCGCCGATATCAATGCCAGACCAACGCTCCTTAATATCTTTTTGCGCATCTTTACTGGCATATGCCTGAATGCGACCGGTCATATCCTGAACCACAAAAAATGGGCCCCGTTTAGCCATCACTCGACCAGCAATGCTGACAATTTGATTAAGCTCAGCGATAGTTTCTTTATCTTTATCGCCAAACTCCTGTTGCAAATCAGCAGCATAGTTCGCCGGTTTAAAATGATTAGGATGACCATTTGACTCGCAGTTCTTGCGGATATTTTCGAGTTTGCCACGTCGTTCAGCAATTAGTTTATTGTCTTCGGCATTCGCCTCTACTCTACTTTCTGCGTTATTCTCTAAACCGGTTTCTTGATTGCTCATAATTTTTACTTTCTTTAACTGTTTTAAAATTTTGTCGCGCCACTATCGGCACCTTACTCGATTAATATTCCGAAGCTAATATTCAGTGACTACAAGCCAGCCTTTAAACTTTCTTCGATAAATCCGTCTAAGTCACCGTCCAAAATTGCCTGCGTATTGGTAGACTCATAGCCGGTGCGTAAATCTTTAATTCTTGACTGATCTAGCACATAAGACCGAATCTGACTTCCCCAACCGATATCAGATTTTGACTCTTCCATCTGTTGTTTTTCAGCATTTTGTTTCTGTATTTCTAGCTCATAAAGTTTGGCCTTAAGTAATTTCATGGCCTGATCTTTATTTTTGTGCTGCGAGCGATCATTCTGACACTGCACGACACTATTTGTCGGTAAATGGGTTATTCGCACAGCAGAATCAGTTTTGTTAACGTGCTGTCCGCCAGCACCACTCGCCCGATAAGTATCAATTCTTAAATCTGCAGGATTAATATCAATTTCAATATCATCCTTAACTTCAGGATAACAAAATACGCTGGCAAAACTTGTGTGTCGACGGCTGCCTGAATCGAATGGAGATTTACGAACTAAGCGATGGACACCGGTTTCAGTTCTTACCCAGCCGAAAGCGTATTCGCCCTGAATTTGTATCGTCGCACTTTTAATGCCTGCAACATCGCCGTCAGATTTTTCGATCAGTTCGGCATTAAATCCACGGCTTTCACACCAACGCAAATACATACGCAATAGCATATCTGCCCAATCTTGAGCTTCTGTCCCACCCGAACCAGCCTGAATATCGATGTAGGCGTTTTGTGTATCCATTTCGCCGCTAAACATCCGTCTGAACTCAAGTTTGGCGAGTTCTTTTTCCAATCCGGCTAAATCACTGACCAATTCATTAACGGTATCTTCATCATTTTCTTCAACAGCCATCTGTAGCAAATCATCGGCATCCGCCAATCCTGACTCCAGGTTTTCGATGGTGTTAACAACGACTTCAAGGCTAGATCGCTCTTTTCCAAGGGCCTGGGCACGGTCTGGTTCATTCCAGACATCAGGCAATTCCAGCTCTCTTTCGACTTCGATTAAACGCTCTTTTTTGGTATCGTAGTCAAAGATACCCCCTAAGAGAACTTTTACGGGACTGTAACTCTTTGATTTGTTCTCGAATAGATGTGACTTCTATCATCGCAAAATTCGTCTATATTTGTTAGGGTTGGTTAATAGACCCAAGTTTGCCGGGCCCTTTGTTAGAGGGCGCTATTCTACTAAAACTGTAGCAGTTAGCCCAGCTAAATATTGAAGAGGAATAAGCACCATGAAGAGATTAATTAATCCACTGTTAATGATATTTGGCGCTTTCGTTTTATCCGCTTGTACTAGCATTCCGATAGAGCAGGTTGACGGTCGCATCAGTGCATGGAAAGGGCTTCATATTGATGAACTCGTTAAATATTGGGGTCTACCGAGCAATCAGCGCCAAGTAGGCGATAAACATTATGCTGAATGGGTCAATCAGAGCAGTGAGCCCGGCAATACCGCGGTGACTATCGGAACTGGTCGCCACAGCAGGCATTCTGCTATAGGCGTTGGTTTCACCTTATTCGATTTGGGCGGTAAGGATGATGCCTGCAGTCGCTTGGTCACTCACACCGAAGCAGGTCTGGTAACAGACATCAGCTGGCAAGGCACGCAAAATTATTGTTTTGAGATTACGCCAGATTTATCCAAAGTTCGTGAAAACAAAGCGGTGGTTCAGAAAAAAAGCTAAGTTACTAGCTGTTTTAGGTGCTTTCCCTCTATAAGACGCTGGTTTTAAGACGACGCTTGTTTAAGCTCGAACGCCAGCTAAACGGTCACACAGCCGGATTCCCGAGTTCAAGTTTTAATTTAATATTGCTCTAAAGGTTCTATTGACCTTACAAGGCTAGCCTGAAACCAAATACGGGAAAGCCTTCCTGCATAAAATCCAGGTCTTTTGAGCGTTCAAACCCAAGCTTTTCGTAAAAACCCCATGCAATTTGCATAGCTTGGGTGGTGTGCAATACAACTTCAGCGTGTCCTTTTTCTTTGGCTAGCTGAATGCAGGCATTGGTTAGGGCTTTTCCAGCACCACTTCCCCGATATTTTGGATCGACACCTAACAATCGGATCCCTGAGGCATTTTTGACACTGGTTGCAGTTCCACCGGAACCATACTGAGCCATATCGCCAAAATACACGACCCCACCGATTAATTCGCCTTCTTTCGATAATGCCACTAATACTTTTGTGTCTTTTTTTTCCGTAAAACGACCAATATTAGCCAGCATTTCATAATACTTGGGCTGCTCTTCCTGCGATGGAAAACCTTCAAGATTTGCATAAACTTCAACCATCAACTGGCCAAGCAACAAAAACTCTTCTTTACGGATATCACGGATCTCAAGGCTTGAAGTCATTTTTTATCTCGAACACGGGTTAGATATTTTTATATTTTGACTAGCGGCGGCCAATAAATCAATCGCAAAAAACAACTCGAAAGCGAGCTAAAGGTAATCTATAAAGATGGGAAAACTCAAGCTTAACCAATTAATATTAAAAGGTTAATACTCCGCTTTAGAATCACTCATACTGAGTAACTTTTCTACAACAGGCAAGTTGGCTTCTGGAAACTGATAATTCTCGATCTGGTTGATGGCGACCCATTGAACCGGTTGACCTTCTAACCCTCGAGGTTCACCATTAAATTCAGTCACCAGGAAAAATTTCAGAAGGACGCTTTTCTCAGGATAATCAAATCGTATTTCAGAGAACTCTGCAGGATCAGCGATGTGAATATCCAATTCTTCAAGTAGCTCTCGCGCTAAGGCACTCTCGGCGCTTTCGCTAGCTTCTATCTTACCACCAGGAAATTCCCAATAGCCGCCCTTGTGTTTTTCGGCAGGTCGCTGCGCAATCAATACCTGATTGTCTTTGATAATAATTGCCGCAGCTACTTGAACTAATGACACGAATTCAGCCGACTATAATCGTGAAAATAATACCGTTAACCTAGCTTAACCTTCCGTGACATTGTTTATATTTCTTCCCAGAGCCGCAAGGACAAGGTTCATTGCGCCCAACTTTTTGCCCTTCTCTCACATACGGAGTATGCGCATCTGCTGGCTCGGCTTCATTACCCGGCATCGCTGATTGCTGTTCGTGTTGATATTGAACATCACGAGAAGCTGCCTCACGTCGACGTTGTTCTTCAACAGCATCAACATCTTCAGAATCTTTCACTTGTACCTTAGACAAGATAGAAATCACGTCAAATTTGACGTTATCGAGCATTTGAGCGAATAACTCAAAAGCTTCCCGCTTGTACTCTTGTTTCGGATTTTTCTGAGCGTAGCTACGCAGGTGAATACCTTGACGTAAATGGTCCATTGCAGCCAGGTGCTCTTTCCAATGGCTGTCAAGGTTTTGTAGCATTATTGACTTTTCGAAATGACGAATAACGACATCACCGACTTTCTCTTCTTTTTCAGCGTAATCTTCCATTAAAGACTCAACAACCTTCTGGCGTAAAGTCTCTTCGTGCAAATTGTCGTCTTCTTCTAACCATTGTTTGATTGGCAGCCCAATCGCAAAATCGCTCTTAAGACGTTCTTCAAGTCCTTCAACATTCCACATATCTTCAATACTTTGTGGCGGAATATACTGGGCAAATACGCTACTCACAACGTCAAAGCGCAAAGACTTCACAGTTTCAGAGACATCTTCTGTGGACATCAAATCAGCTCGTTGCTCATAAATAACTTTACGCTGATCATTCGCAACATCGTCATATTCAAGTAGGTTTTTACGAATATCAAAGTTACGACCTTCAACTTTACGCTGGGCGTTTTCGATGGCTCGCGATACCCATTTATGCTCAATCGCTTCGCCTTCTTCCCAACCCATTTTTTGCATCATGTTGGCCATACGGTCAGACGCAAAAATTCGCATTAAATCGTCTTCCAAAGACAAGTAGAAACGACTACATCCGGGATCTCCCTGACGGCCTGCTCGTCCTCGAAGCTGGTTATCAATGCGGCGAGATTCATGACGTTCAGTACCAATAATCGCCAAACCACCAGCATCAAGCACTTGTTGGTGTCTTGTATTCCAAGCCTCTGTAATCTCTGCTACTTTTTCTTCGGTCGGGTTCTTCAAACCATCGATATCTGCTTGAAGGCTTCCCCCCAACACGATATCCGTACCACGACCAGCCATATTTGTCGCAATGGTAACTGCGCCGGCGCGGCCCGCCTGGGCAATAATATCTGCTTCTTTCGCATGGAATTTAGCGTTTAATACCTGATGCTTAATCTTTTTCTGTTTTAGCACAGAAGAAACAATTTCCGACGATTCAACCGAAGCTGTTCCTACCAGAACAGGTTGTCCATTTGCCGTACGCTCTTCAATTTCTTCAATAATGGCGAGATATTTTTCTTGCTTAGTCAAGAAAATCAGGTCTCCCATATCGTCACGCAGCATTGGTTTATTGGTTGGAATAACAATAACTTCCAGTCCGTAAATCTGATTCAACTCGAACGCTTCTGTGTCAGCTGTTCCGGTCATTCCGGATAGCTTGTCATAGAGCCGGAATAAATTCTGGAAGGTGATAGATGCGAGCGTCTGATTTTCATTTTGAATGTTGGCACCTTCTTTGGCTTCTACTGCCTGGTGCAAACCATCGGACCAACGACGGCCCGGCATTGTGCGTCCGGTATGTTCATCAACAATCACCACTTCACCGTCTTTGACGATGTAATCGACGTCTCTCTTAAATAAAACATGGGCTCGCAACGCGGCGTTTACGTGGTGTAAAAGAGAGATGGAGCTAGCGTTGTAAAGGGATGCGCCATCGGATAAAAGACCCGCACCAATAAGCAGGTTTTCGACATTTTCCTGGCCTTTTTCACTGAGATGCACCTGCTTCGATTTTTCGTCAACAGAGTAATCTCCACTTTGCTGATCTTCTTCATCTTCAAGTTGTTTAAGTTCAGGAATAAGTTTGTCAATCTGTCGATATAAATCAGAACTATCCTCTACAGCGCCCGATATAATCAGCGGCGTTCGAGCCTCATCGATCAGGATTGAGTCAACTTCATCAATAATCGCATAGTGGAGGTCTCGTTGAACTTTATCTTCTGTGGAAAACGCCATGTTGTCGCGCAAATAGTCAAAACCAAATTCATTATTGGTTCCGAAAGTAATATCGCAGGCATAGGCTGCACGCTTAACTTCAGTTTCCTGGCCCGAAAGGATTACACCGACGGATAATCCGAGAAATTGGTAGAGCGGCCCCATCCAGTCAGAGTCACGTTGGGCAAGATAATCATTTACTGTAATAATGTGAACGCCTTTGCCGCTTAGCGCGTTCAAGTATGCCGCAAGAGTCGCAACCAGGGTTTTACCTTCCCCAGTTCTCATTTCGGCTATTTTACCGTCATTCAACACCATCCCGCCGATCATCTGGACATCGAAATGGCGCATGTTGAGCACACGTTTACCGGCTTCCCGCACAACAGCAAAAGCTTCTGCTTGAATATCAATAAGGGTTGCGCCTTCGGAAAGTTTACCTTTAAATTTTTCCGTATATTGCTTCAGCTCTTCATCGCTGAGCTTCTGCATTTCTTCTTCCAGCGCGTTAATACGTGCAACTTTTTTATTCAGTTGCTTGACTACCCGCTGATTTCTACTTCCGAAAATTTTAGTTAGGATATTCCCAAACATGGACGCTAGTTTCCTGATTTTTATTCAATTTTATAAACAAATCTTGACGATATTCAAAGCTTTTAAATAGACGGGCTTTGCTGACAAGTCCCGAATAATTTCGCAATTTATGTAGAAAAGCTCAATTTTCCACATAAATTAGCTAATTTAAACCGCGGAATTGTACCTTTTTAATAGCCTTAGCACTATTATTTCTTAAATTAAACTTCTTAAATTTTAACCACTGCTAGGTAAAGGTTACCTGCAATGTGAAGCTCTGCAAAAGAATTGATGGGGACTTTTCGGCGGATCACAAGCCAATTGGGAAATTTACCTAAAAATAAGATGAATTTTAAATAGTATGAGGCTTTTTACTGGTCAACCTCAACTGCGCATAAGAAGAGCCGGCCAATACACTGAAGCTAAGCTCTATACTTGGCCCGGTCAATCACAATAAGCGATTGACACCTTGAAAGAACTAGAACAACACGGTGATCCATGCGCCTTAAAATTCACATAGAACCCATTTTTATCAATTTGTGCAATGATAAAGAATTCCAGGCAATAATCACCCGGTTAAAGATCGACTCGCTTTAGCTTGCTACAGCTATCATTAACATCCTTCAGATTGCCCACAAGGATTAGATAAATATTGAATCTGCTAAAAATCGTTTTTGATAGTTAAAGTTCGACTTTTTCAAATCATAAGTGATTCGTACCGCAATATTGACCAATTCATGAAACTCTTCAATACAATATTCGATTTGAAGAATATCCTGTTCAAGTCCTGGCAGCTTATCTCTGAAAACAGTTTTAGAACGATCAGTATGCTCGCGCAACTCATAAATCAGACCACAAAGGATTTCCCAGGCGATCATAATTGATAAATAAGAGTGAAATTCACACTGGTTAACGATGGTATTAATTCGTTCTAATACACGAGATAGTTCAGGTTCTGTTTGATTGAGTGACGGTGTCAGCTTTTCGAGAGTCAAGGCCAGCTGCTCGAACTCATATTCAATACCTGATGTCTTTATCGCCGTTGCAAACAAGTCATCTTTGATGACTCGGTGGTTTTTTATATTACGATATTCGTCGTGCCGAAACCTGACCAGATGCTTTTGATTCTCAAATAACACGTTCAATAAAGAAGCTCTTTGTCCCGGAGATTCAGTTTGTTTTTCTTGAAAAATTATTGATTCTTTTACAATGGCTTTAAACCAATCTAAATCCTTGAGTTCAGGCATTTTTCCAGTCAGCATGTTGGCCATGAGTAATAGCCTGGAGTTAACATTGGATACCTCTTCATGCTTATTTTCATAGATCAACGAAATGGTATCAGTGACCGTACTTTCAAAATCCCCAAGCAACTTCTCAACATTATTAGCCGTAGCCTTTGTAAAATTCATGTTATTCACTTCCAGTAATATGGACGCTATCTTTAAAAAGACAGGTGATCGAAATCAGCTAATCAAGCAGCGCTTCTTGTTAAAATATATCCTCTGATACTGACAGTCCAAAAATTACTTTAAATAACGAATTATTAGGAGTGAACGAAAGTGAAATTAGCGTTAAAAACAACGCTTTTGTCTGATTTTTAATCTTTTTTTTAAAAATTTCAGAGGCTTAAATCCGTCAAACTGTAGTAACATAAGTCACAGGAATAGTTTGGAAACTCTCACCTGGTTTGAGAAGTTTCTATCGATGGAAACCATTGAAAAGTAAAATAAGTCCTTCGGTACTATTCAATGCTTTAAGAGCTTAATCTCTTAATCGAAATATGCTATACCTAATTCATCCATAAAAATCTCATATCATGATAAATTGATTTAAGGGCAGTTCAGATTACATGGAAGCAGCCAAACCAAACAGTTGTCAACATTACCGGATAGGGAAATTTGAAGTTAATTTTTCTGAACGGTCGATTACCAGTCCCGATGGTAATACCAGTCATCTGACCAACAAACACGTTGAGCTTCTTAAAATTCTGATTGATAACCGAGAAACCTACTTAAAATCTTCTGAGATACTAAATCTACTTTATGGTGAGCAATATGTCGAAGTCGCGGTTATCAGACAACATATTAAAAATATCAGAGGATTATTTCATGTCGGCATCCATGAAACTGAACAGGCAGAATACATCAATTCGAAGCGCGGTGGTGGTTACCGTCTGGTTGCCGAAGTAGAAGAGATTTTCGTTAAAAAAACAGTCGGCAACAATCTTTCAATCAATTTAATGGCTGTTTTATTGTTCACCGTTATAACAACGGTTGCAATTTTGAGTTTTTATACCGAGCCGACCGACCAGAAACTTGTCAATGACAGCTTTAAAAAGTTCGTACCACTGACATTTCTAAAAGGGATTGAATTTTATCCCAGCCCTTCACCTGATGGAAATTGGATGATATTTGGCCACAAACCACCACAAAGTGGATTTTGGCTCCTATTTGTCAAAGACTTCAACACCGGTCAAATCACCCAGCTCACCCGTGGCGAATTTGTCGATACCAATGTGAGTTGGAACAAAGACTCTGACAAAATACTATTTACCCGGATAAAGAAAGGACAATGCTATTTTATGCAGGCAGACTTTCATCCCAAAACCCAAAGCCTGAGCGACATTAACGCGGTTCATCGTTGTCCCCATGATGCGCAAAGTTCGTACGCTGTATTCTGGCCGGATGAGCAAGGAATTTTTTATTCCACCACAGAGTCTTTTAGTGAACCATACAATTTGTACTCGTTCGCTTTTGAGAACCAACAAGGCTGGCAGGTGACAGCATCTCCCCCTAAAGGACGTGGAGACTATTATCTTGCACTCTCGAACTCCGGCGAGAAACTTGCGGTCTTGCGCAGTAAAAACTGGTTTGACACTGAGATCAGAGTACTCAATACCAAAACCTGGGAATCCCAGTTAATCGATCAGGTCGAGGAACCCTTATTTAGCGTCAGTTGGTCTGCTGATGATCAAAACCTCTATTACAAGAATGCTTCAAACGAAGTTGTTAAGACACATATTGAAACACTCGAAACGCAGATAATATCCAGAGCATCAGTGCCGATCTATTATCCCAAGCTGGTTAACTCTGATCCCCCCAGCATCATTGCAGTTCATGGCGGATTTTCGACTAACGATATTATCAGCCACGACCTGATGACCGGGGAGCAGACCACACTGATTGAGTCTGATTACAATGACTATATGCCAAGCATTTCACCAGACGGTCAGCTCCTGACCTGGATATCAAATCGTTCTGGGAGGTACCAGGTGTGGTTGAAAAATAGCAAAGGCCAAATAAAACAGTTAACTAACCTGCCCAAAAACCGGCGTTTTACCAGTCTTGATATCAATGCTGATGCCACCAAAATTGGCGGCACGGTACATGGCGAGTGGTTTGTGTATGATATCTACGAAAACCAGATAAAGTGGAGCGACGACGCTAACGGCAAATTCAATAACTTTAAGTGGACCAGCGATCCGAATAAAGCTTACCTCGCTAAAGAGTCCGGTGAAAGATGGAGTCAGGTAATTCTCGATGTCGAAACAGCTGCGACCAATTCGACCTTAAATACTGACACTTACCTGGCTGTGGACAGCATCGATGGCAATAGTACTTACCATATGTCTCTGAGCGGAAAAGCAATGACAATTGAAGATAATATGTCGAGCAATCAAAAAACCATACAGTTAATCGATAAAATCATCTACTCATACCAGTGGGATACGACGCAGCTTGGACTCTTTTATTCCCAAAAGGGCGAACTCGGGTGGGAGCTCCATTTATTGCCAGCGAATAATAACAAGGTACCATTTTCCCCGATTCCAATTCCGTCTGGCTCAGTAACAATTTCAAAAGAAGTCAAACAACTAATCACCAGTAAAAACCTCGAAGGGAAAACCGAAATCGTCATCCTGCAATGACGACGAATACTTTTTGAAAAGAAACGATTGAGATTCCATCTTCATTTCTATTAGAGATATTAATTTAACGCTATTTTCACTCCTTTTTAACTCTCACTATCTGAATAATTCACTAGAGTATGCCCTGAGACGTCTCTACTAACTTAATCAATCTTATTTTAGGAGAGAAGATATGCATAAAACCAGTATTGTTGTAGGGTTGTTGTTGCTTTTAGGCTCAGTAACTAGTTTTGCAGACTCTCAAAAGTCAAATTCGAAACAAAATACCCAGCAAGAGAAAAAAACCCAGTCTAAAAAACAGGAAAGCGAGAAAAATATTTTTGATGTTTTATATCTTTGCGAACCTTATCCTGCTTGCGTAGTTTGGCCGGGAGGTGGCGGCAACGACAATTCAAATACCCAAAAGGCTTCGGCCGACAGGAATAAACTGAATTCAAAATAAAGTAAAACGGACATTCAATAAATTTCAATCCGTTGTAGCAGTGTAACTAAAAAGGCTTCCACTTTTAGTCGAAGCCTTTTTAATGTTGTGCCTCCAACAAAATAGTTAGAGGGGCAATAATATTAAGCAGCATTAGACTAGTATTCGCCCCTTTCAAATAACGAACAATTTCCTCAGAACGTTCTTTGGCTCACCCATGTTTCCTTTTAACGAGCGATTAATTTTTGCTATTCAGCTTTTTTATGATTAAAGTGAAAACCAGATTCAACCCTGGTTTTATTCAAATGAGCAACCACTGGAAAAACTTATTTCCCGCATTGACCAATTCCAACATCGCTTACCTTGATTCGGCTTCCAGCTGCCAAGTCCCCGAAGTAGTTATTGATGCGGTCAGCCAGTATCTACGCGAGGGCCATGGCAACCCGCACCGAGGTATGTATTCTTATAGCGAAAATGCGGAAGCAATTTTTAATCGTTGTCGAGAAAAAGTAGCTAACTTTCTCAATTGTCAATCGACAAAAATAGCCTTTACCAAGGGTACAACTGAGTCAATTAACCTAGTGGCCAACAGCCTTCAAAATAAAATCAATTCAGATGATACAATTCTGGTCACTCAAATGGAGCACCACGCCAACCTGCTTCCGTGGCAAAGATTGAGCGAGCAGACCGGCGCCCGATTAAATCTGTTGCCGGTTACCCAGAACGGCGAACTGAAGCTCGATAACCTCGATAACTTTCTGGCAGATAACTGTGCCATTTTCGCATTCACTCACTGCAGTAATGTTATCGGTACATCCAACCCGATTAACCAGTTGGTTTCAGCTGCTAAAAAACACCATGTCGCCACATTAATTGATGGCGCTCAGGCTGTCGCTCACAATAAAGTCGACGTCTTAGATCTTGATTGCGACTTTTACGCGTTTTCCGGCCACAAAATATACAGCCCTGGCGGCATCGGAGTTTTATATTCCCGCCAGCCAGACTCAATTTCTCCCCTGCTGCTAGGAGGTGGCATTGTTAATCGAGTAACAGATAGCAATTACCAATTAACGGATGAGATCACGCGCTTCGAAGCAGGAAGCATAAATATGCCAGGTATTGTTGGACTGGATGCAGCTCTCGACTTTATGACTGAGTTAGATATTGAAAAAATTGCGGTACACGAAATCAGGTTGATTGACCAGATTAGAAAAGCTATTGAGCCTACTGACTATAAAATTATTTCACATCAGAAAAGTAAAAATATCGTGTCAATAGCCAGCGCTCAGTTCCACTCCCATGACATTGCCTCGATTCTGGCAGACGAACAAGTGGCTATACGAGCGGGCCATCACTGTGCGCAGCCTTGCTTGTCAGCATTAGGGTTTAAACATTGTGTCCGGATTTCAGTCGGGTTGTATAACAGCGAAGATGATCTAAATAAATTAATGGAAGCCCTTGAGAAAGTTCGAAGCTATCTAAAGTAGTGACAATTCTGTAGCCAGTTATTTCAATGGCGCAAAAAATTCCGCTCGAAAATATTACTGCGATTCCATCCTGTTTTTATTCTGCTAGTCACTCATGTAATTCTGTAAGTCTTTTATCTACAAGCTCGATAAAATTAGTCAGTTAATCAGAACTCATTACCAATGTTGGCGTATTTTTTAACTAACCTGAACTCGGGTATCTAATCTGGACAAACAGATCAAATTTTTCTTCTGCTATTTTGCATTAATATCTCGGTCGATTTTTTGCCAAAAAAAATCTCCTGACGAGAATGTTAATGTAAAAAAATAATTTTCATCTACCAGCAATTAACCTTTTATCATTACTAAACCGGCTATCTGGAAACCTGCCACTTTACTGTCTACACTGATATACAAGCAAACCACAACGGATTAGAAAAACCTTGAACGTAGAGTTTATTAACCCATTTCTTTCATCAATGACAAACGTACTCGCCACAATGGCAAGCCTGGTTCCCCAAGCGAACGGACCACAAATCAAACATTCTGAATTACCTCCAGGAGACATCACCGGTATCATACCAATGTCTTCACCACAAGCGGATGGTACATTGGCACTTTCGTTTTCTGAACCAGTCATACTGCATATTGCCTCCAATATGCTCGGCGATACATTTAGTGAGATTGACGATGAGATTGCCGATCTCGTAGGAGAGCTCACCAATATGGTGACCGGTGGTGCAAAAAAATTATTAGAGAGTAAAGGTTATGATTTTGACATGGCTACGCCAACAGTGATTAGAGGAAAAGGCCAAAAGATAACTCATGCCTCAAGCTCCGGTGCAGTTATTATTGTTCCTTTTAATACCGAAGCGGGAGATTTTTATGTTGAGGTGTGCTTTAAAAACAAAAGATAAGATACGTGCAAGGCCCTATGATTTACTAGAAAATATTTTAATCATCGAGACCTTCGAAAATAGCCGATTCTCTGGCAGCGTGTTCAGGTTAAGAGAATATTCTTAGATCTTCTGTATCTAGCTGTTCTTCTATTTCCACAACCTGCATAAAAACTTTCAGATCATTTCTTGCATCAGCTTCTGTTTCGAAGGGACCATTAAGTTTGCCTCCGCGAACTTTATAGAAAACGCCACGATCATTAATAATTATCCTTTGGGTCTTGGCGTAGGTCTTGTTAAGCGAATCTGTTTTTCGGTGAATTGCGCGGTTCATATGAAATCCCTTTAATTAATAATCGGCACTATAATAACCCTATTAGTAGTAAAATGGCACCGTAATTTTCCCATAGTCATGTAAGTTATCTCTCACATTCTTGTCCCAACCATGCCAATCAGATGCGGGTGTCCGTTATTGTCCGGCGGATATTACGGACAATGTCCATCCATTAATTCAAACCGTACACACAAGCTATCGCTCATATAATACTCTTTTAAATCAATGAGATAAGATGCAATTATTGCTTTGGCATAGTTCCTGCTATATACAAGCCAATAATAGGTTTATTATCCACCGGGAGCACTTACTTCAATGATACGAGACACATCATCTCAAGACGTAATATTAGATAAACCCAAATACAATAAACACTGGTTACAACTTGGAATAGTCATAGGATTAATCGTTACCCTGGGGATCTTCGCCTACCCTTCTCTGGCCAACTGGTCTTCCGCAGATGTGTCTGTGGATTCTTCACGAGTTCGATTAGCCACGGTAAAAAGAGGCGATTTTGTCAAAGACATTTCATTGCAGGGCAATATTGTCGCTGCTAACAGCCCAAAACTTTATGCCCCGGCCCAAGGGACAGTCACTTTAATTGCCAACCCCGGCCAGTCTGTAGAGAAAGGGGAAAAGGTGGCAACCGTCAGCAGCCCTGAACTGACCAATCGACTACAGCAAGAGCAAGCGAAACTGAAAAGCCTGGCGATTGAGTTACAACGAAAAAAAATAGAGGCAAAACAAACCAAAATAAAAACCCGCCAGCAAATTCAGTTGGAAAAAGTGGTACTCGACGCTGCAAAGCGGGAAATGAGACGAGCAACTGAGTCGATCAAAATTGAAGCGATTAGTCAGTTAGATTATGAAAAAGCCATCGACGATCTAAAGCGCTCACAATTGAAATATGATTTCGCCGTCGAACAGGCCGAGCTGGAAAAAGAAAACCTGGCATTCGAAACTCAGACAGCCGAATTTGAAGTTAACCAATACCGACTACAGGTAGAAAACACACAACGCCTGGTCAATGAACTCGATATTATTGCACCAGTATCTGGCATTGTCGGCTCCTGGTCTGTCGAGCAAAAATCAGCGGTGTCACTGAATGAAGCTTTACTAACGGTGGTTGACTTGTCTGCCTTTCAAGTAGAGATCGATATTCCCGAAGCGTATGCCGACGAATTAGGAATCGGCATGGTAGCGAAAGTCACTTACAACGGCAAAGAATTCGACGCAGCAATGGCGACGATTTCACCGGAAGTCACCAACAATGTGGTAAAAGGCCGGCTCGCTTTTACTGCTGAACCTCCGCCAGGAATAAAGCAAAATCAGCGCGTATCAAGCCGAGTCATTTTAGATGAAAAACAAAACGTGTTGTTTTTGCCTCGGGGCTCATTTGTGCAACACCACGGTGGTCGCCGCGCTTTTGTTGTGAACGAAGGAGTCGCCACCCTGACCGACATCAACCTTGGTACTAGCAGCATTAACAAAATCGAAATTATTTCTGGCTTGCAAGAAGGTCAGGAAATCATTATTTCGAACACTGACTTTGTACGCGACGCAGAAATTTTAATTTTAAACTAATTCCGGGTCCTTGATCTTCAACCCAAATATCTTGATCTTCAACCCAAAAATTTTGACCTAAGAGGAAATCTAACATGCTTAAAATGAATAATATTAAAAAAGTTTTTCGAACAGATCTCGTTGAAACTCATGCCTTACGAGACTTTAGTTTACAGGTTGAAGAAAAAGAATTTGTTGCGGTGACCGGCCCCTCCGGTTCTGGGAAAACAACATTTCTCAATATCACCGGTATGTTAGAAACCTTTGACGGTGGCGTCTATGAACTCGATAACGAAGATGTAAGCAAACTCAATGACAAACAGCGTTCTCGACTAAGAAACGAAAAAATCGGTTTTATCTTTCAAAGCTTTAATCTTATTCCAGATTTAAATCTATTTGACAATGTCGACGTGCCTCTAAGGTATCGTGGTTTTAACGCCAAAGAGAGAAAACAAAGAATTGAAAATGCGTTAGAAAGAGTTGGTTTATCGGCTCGATTGAAACATCTACCGTCACAACTTTCCGGCGGACAGCAACAAAGGGTTGCAATTGCTCGAGCGCTGGCAGGTGACCCAAGATTTTTGCTTGCTGACGAACCAACCGGAAACCTCGACTCGCTTATGGCTCGTCAAGTAATGCAGTTATTAGAAGAGATCAATCAACAAGGAACAACCATTATTATGGTTACGCATGATTCTGAATTAGCACGCAGAGCTCATAGAAATATTCATATCGTTGATGGCCAAGTCAGCGACTATCAAGATTTACAGCCTGTTCTTGACGTTGCGGAAGCTTAAGAGGAATTCACGATGTTCCAATATTATTTAAAACTCTCCTGGTTAAGTATAAAAAGAACGCCGATGTTGTCAGCACTAATGGTGATTGCGATTGGTCTTGGAATTTCGGTGAGTATTACAGTGCTTACCGTTGACTATCTTATGTCTAAGGATCCGTTACCGGGAAAAAGCCACAAGCTATTTCACGTTCAATTAGATACCTATAACAAAGGAAATACTGATAGTGCGCCGGGCGGTTTGCCATACCAGCTAACCTATCAGGATCTTATGAACCTGTCTCGTTCAGAAATTCCTTCCAAACAATCACGTAGTTTACGCTCAGGTTTTTCAGTAATACCGGAAAAAGTCGGGCTTACTCCATTCTCACGTTCAGCACGAGTTATCGATAATGATTTTTTTGAAATGTTTAAGGTGCCTTTTTTGTTTGGTAGCCCGTGGGAAGATGAAGTCAACAATAAAGCCAAAAAAGTTGTGGTCATCGCAAAGCGACTCAATGACAAATTGTTTGATGGCGAAAATAGTGTTGGGAAAACCATCAATCTTGATAAGCAATTGTTTACCATTGTTGGCGTGATTGATACCTGGGAACCTACACCACGATTTTACGACGTGAACAACGGCGCATTTAGCGATACCGAACAATTATTTATTCCTTTTTCGCTAATTCCAGTATTGGAACTTCCCAGTTGGGGTAGCAACAATGCCTGGAAATCTGAAGTATTCGAATCTTATGAAGATAAACTCAGATCAGAAACGATGTGGCTTCAATATTGGGTACAACTCGATACCAAAGCGAAACAAGAGGAATACCGTGAATTTCTCGCCGGTTATGTTGAACAACAACGTCCACTCGGCCGCTTTGAAAAAGAAGATGCGAAAACCGATATCAAAGATGTTGTTCAATGGATGGAGAATAACCGTGTTGTTAGTGACGATAATTCAGTATTAGTTGGATTGTCTTTCATGTTTCTAGCAGTCTGTATGCTTAACACTATCGCACTACTTCTGGCCAAATATTTGAAACGTGCGCCGGAAGTTGGTGTCAGACGCGCTTTGGGTGCAAGCAAATTAGAAATTTTCACTCAGCATATAGTAGACGTTGGCTTAATTGGGCTGGCAGGAGGAGCGTTAGGTTTGCTCCTGGGTCAGCTAGGCTTGCTTGGAGTAAAAAGTCTTTATGCAAATTACGAACGCCTGGTAAACATGGATTTAACGCTCATCGCAACGGCAATTGGATTAGCAATCGGAGCTAGTATCATCGCTGGACTTTATCCGGCATGGTTAATTTGTCGTACCAATCCATCTATTTATCTGAAGACTCAGTAGGAGAAGCACATGTTAGAAATAAAACCAATTTTAAGTGCTTTGCTTCGCCACAAGAGCAGCACGTTACTCATCGTTTTACAAATAGCACTGACCTTAGCCGTGGTGGTCAATGCAGTTTATATTATTTCAGAACGTCTCAGTTTAATTGACTCAAAAAGTGGGCTTCCCGAATCAGAAATATTTACATTAGGCATGAATGCTTTTGGAGAAAACCCTGACCTCAAATACGATATTCAAGCCGACCAGGAACTGATAAGAAATATGCCCGGCGTAGTCGATGCAGTTGTTATTAATGCGACGCCTTTAGGACGAGGCGGCGACAACAGCAGCGTTGCCGGCACCAAGGAAGATTACGATAATGGCAACAACGTCAATGTTGCATTTTATCGCGGCGATTCACATATGCTGAATAGCTTCGGTATCAATCTCATTAGTGGAAGAAATTTTACTGAAGAGGAAATAATTTACAACCGAGGTTATGTTGATCCGAAAGTTGCCATTATTACCGAAACAGTCGCCAAACGCTTGTATCCTGATGGCAATGCGCTCGGTAGTAAAATTTACTTTAATAATTATGAAGTCACCATTATCGGTATCGTCGACTACGCGGTTAGCCCTTGGGTACACCACCCTAATCATGATATGGCAATTTTTAACCCGTTAGTTCATTTAGATGCGTTCCATAGAGTGCTTGTTCGCACTGAAAAAGGCGCTCTAAAAGAAGTCATGGGACAGATAGAAGAAAAATTACTCGAACGCAATCCTGATCGAGTGGTTTTTGCCGCAAGAACGATGGCGGAAAATAGAGAGCTCAGTTATCAGGGTGACGTCGCCATGAGTAAAATACTCACCGTGGTAATTGCCCTTCTAGTTACCATAACTGCACTCGGCATCGTTGGAATAGTTAGCTTTAATATCAGTCAACGCACTAAACAAATTGGCACTCGTCGCGCTTTAGGCGCAAGTAAAGCAGATATTCAGCGCTACTTTGTCACTGAAACAATTATCCTGACAACACTGGGTCTTGTTATCGGAACTATTCTGGCAGTTACCTTCAATATGCACCTGGTTGACAGCTACCAACTACCGCCCATCCAGTGGCATTATATTCCAGTGGGAATGATTACCATGTTAGTAACGGGGATACTCGCAGTTTGGGTGCCGGCCAAAAGAGCTTCTTCAGTTTCGCCGGCTGTCGCAACACAAAGTATCTAATCAATTATTCCGGCGTCTCATTAAACTTTCCAATGATTAGTTAATTGTTGGAAAGTTGATGAACAACTTCGAACTAGTTAACTTGAGTTAGAGATAGTTAAAGACGCTCTTAGTTGGAATTCGTGAGCAGTCTCAACTAAAATACCCGGCTTATCAATAAGTCATTTAAAGATATCTGTTTTGTGTTACTTTTAGCACCAACTACTCACTGTTTGATTAACCAATAATAGGACACGAATAATCCGATGAACCAGATTCTGGTAATTGATGACAACCAGGGCATAGCAACCGCGTTGGAAGTTCTCTTCTCGTTGTACGACATCGAAACAATCCATGCTGATTCTCCTGAAAAAGGACTGTTTCTGCTGCAATCCAACCCAGTTGATTTGGTTGTGCAAGACATGAATTTTTCAGAAGACACGACTTCAGGAGAAGAAGGACATATTCTTTTTAATCAAATTCACACGGCGTATCCTGACTTGCCGGTAATTTTACTGACCGCCTGGGGTAATCTTGAGATGGCAGTAGAACTGGTAAAAGCAGGTGCAGCTGACTATTTAACCAAACCTTGGGACGACAATAAATTAATTACCACTGTTAAAAATCTGATCGAACTTGGCCAACTACGTCAACAAACCAACTCAATGCTTTCGCAAAAATCCAACCAGGCCAATGAGCTCGCCAACCAATATGATTTATGCGGTACTATTTTTAGTAGTCAACGCATGTTACAGAGTTTAACCATGGCGACTCAGGTAGCTCATTCAGACATTCCCGTATTGATTACCGGCCCTAATGGTAGTGGTAAAGAAAAAATTGCTGAGACCATTCAAGCAAACTCTAGCGTCAAAGATAAACCTTTTGTCAAAGTAAATATCGGAGCGCTACCGGTGGAATTGTTAGAAGCAGAACTATTCGGCGCAGAAGCTGGTGCATTTACCGGTGCAGCCAAAAAGAGAATCGGCCGTTTCGAGTCTGCTGATGGCGGCACGCTTTTTCTAGACGAAATCGGCAACCTGCCACTCTCAGGACAAATAAAACTTCTGCGTGTACTGCAAACCGGGGAGTTTGAACGACTAGGTAGTTCTGAAACTCGAAAAGTTAATGTAAGAGTTATCAGCGCAACTAACGCCGACCTGCTCGAAGAAATCAAGACAGGTCAGTTTAGAGAAGATCTCTATTATCGATTGAATGTCATCGAAATTAAAGTGGCACCACTTTCCCAACGTGTAGACGATATACTCCCCCTTGCGTTGCATTTTATGCCTGATGATCATACGCTTTCCCACGACGCAGAAAGAACATTGCTAAACTATGCTTGGCCAGGCAATGTACGTGAACTTGAAAACGTGATTAAAAGAGCAAGTTTATTAGCAAAAAATAAACGCATTGAAGCTGAAGATTTTGGTATCTCTGTAGAAAAAATTGAGGTTACTCAACGACAATCTAATGAACCGGACAAAGCGATGATTATTCAAGCGTTAGCAGAAAACAAAAACAATATCTCCCAGGCTGCTAAACAACTCGGATTAAGTCGCCAATCGCTCTATCGTCGCATGGATAAATTTTCGATACCCAAATAAAGCCAGCTAAAAAATATTACTTAAAACCACAAAGCAAAATAACGGCAATCGGACAACGACTCAACAACCATAGGGTTCTTTTTGAAACTTAAATTAACGCTTGAAGCACAACTGACAATTCTGACTTTTACGCTGGTGCTCTCGATTATTTTCGTGACAGCTAGCCTTCACTATTGGCTGGATAATATCGCTCTTGCCGTTCTATTTTCGGCCGCTCTGATTATCCCCGCCAGCTTTGCCGTATTAAGATTCTATATGAATCCAATTAACCGGATTCTGGTGGCACTCAACGATGGCTTTCATAACTTTCTCGATAATGATTTTAGCGTTTCCATCGCTAAAATCAGAAATGATGAGCTCGGAGATTTAATCGAAACTTACAATAAAGTCGGTACAGCACTACGCAACGAGCGTGTTTATCTCTATCAGCGAGAACTCTTGCTTGACACTGTTATTCAGACGACGCCTCTATCGCTAGTATTAACCGACGACTCCCACACAATCATTTACAGCAATAGTGCAGCACGCAAACTATTCAACCAGGGAAAAGCCATTAATGGGTATCAATTCGATAAATTGTTAGACGCATTGCCAACTTCTTTTAATCGAGCAGTTAAATCGGAACTCAATGGCTTATTTACTGTGTCGGAAAAAGAGATCAACAAGACTTACCACTTAACGCAAAATCGATTTCTTCTCAATGGTAGACAACACCAGCTGTACCTGTTCAAGAGTTTAACTAAAGAAATTAATCGCCAGGAAGTCAATATCTGGAAAAAAGTGATTCGCCTGATAAGCCATGAACTCAATAACTCCCTGGCTCCCATTTCGTCTTTGGCACACTCTGGTCAACTATTGAGTCAGAGAGACCAACTCACTAAACTCGATGGTATCTTCTCAACCATTGAAGAAAGAGCTAAGTATCTACAACATTTTATTGAAGGTTATGCCGAATTTGCCCGACTTCCCAAGCCAAGAATTCAACGAATTGAAACCTTTCAATTTCTTAACAGTCTTGCAAAAATAAAACAATTCAGACTAATTTGCGATGAAAATGCCCCGCCTTTATATTGTGATCCTTCACAACTACAACAAGTTATTATTAACCTGATAAAAAATGCACACGAATCAGGTTCTGAAATAGAAGCCATCGAATTAATTGCCAATAGCAACGCCGATACTTTTGAAATTCAGATTAATGACAGGGGTAAAGGTATGAGCGATAAAAACCTGAGTAACGCACTATTGCCGTTTTACTCGACAAAATCAGAAGGAACAGGGTTGGGTTTACCGCTATGTCGCGAAATCGTTGAAGCCCATGGCGGCAGAATGATGTTTAACAATCGTAATAATGGCGGGCTCAAAATTACTTTAGCGATTCCAAATAAAAAGCCCGAATAAGAATTAGGATCGTCGTTTAAGCTAGTAGTCTCGATAAATAATTTCTTAATTCATTCTGTGTTGAGAAAACCTCGATTAGAAATCGAGGCTACTTACTAAAAAAAGGAAACAACAGCTCTATATTTTATCAAAAAATTACTGATTGATTTCTTCGTCGATCATCTGTTGAAAAATATCAATTGGCTGTGCGCCTTTGATAAAACGACCATTAACATAAAATGCCGGGGTTGACTGAATTCCAAGTCGCTGCGCTTGCTGGACTTCCGCTGCAACTCGTGCAGCATATTTACCCGTCGATAAACACTGGTTAAACGATTCTGTATTCAAACCAATTTCTTTTGCCATATCTTTAATAATACCCACAGACAAATTTCGGTAGTTCTCAAACATTTTGTCGTGGAGTTTCCAGAAATTCCCCATGCCTTGCTCTTGTGCGCAAATTGATGCTTCAGCGGCTTTTTCAGCACCGGGATGAATGGAAGACAGTGGGAAATGTTTGTAAACAATTTTGATTTTGTCACCGTACATCTTGCTCAGTTGATATAAAGTGTCATTCGCGCGCGAACAATAAGGACATTCAAAATCAGAAAATTCGATAATAGTGACTTTTGCATTTTCACCACCCCGATAAGGCGCGCCTTCAATATCAACGTCAAACCTTGGCTCTTCTGGTTCCCGCAGATTAATTTGAATATTGTGTTTCTTAGTCTGACCGTTAAACCAGGAATCAATTTGCTCAGAAATTTGCTGGCTCATCATGTAACGCCGAACCTGCTCTTTTAAGTTCGTGTTAATTTTATCTTGAGGGATCCGTCTTTTAACAATAAAAGCATCGATTTGAGCATCTGTAACAGGTTTAGGCTGCGCAATATACTGACTGATATACTGCTCTTCCGACATCTCCTTGCTACGCGGATCAAGTTTAATCAGCTTCTCAATGAGTAGTTTTCGCAGATTGGCCATCTGTAAACTGTAAAGCGCTTTTTCAGCTTCATAAATCTCCAGTTCACTACCTTTTGTCAGCGAATCATAAGTGATGTTTTCACCATTAAGCGAAGCCGCAACATCGGCAGAGGCAGCACTTGCAGAAAACGTAGCGCCAAAAACTACACACAATAATAGCCCTGCTAACAGCTTGATTTTAACTAACATCTTTTTGACCAACATCTGATATCTCCAGCCTTATTTCGGCAAACATAAATTCATATAACGCTTTAACAAGAAACACCGATCAGTGAGTCGAGCTTCCATTAAATGGGTCGACAATAGTAATGATATTTACTACCTGAATCAACGACCCGCCCCACAAATAGCGGGTATAAACACTACTATGACCACATTAATCGCAAACTATTACAAAATATTCTAATATTGTTGCAAGGCCAGCTAACAAAACATTGCAATCTCAAAGTTATTTTTAAACACAATGCATGCTCAGGCCGAAACTCCATCAGATCAATAACCAACCTGAATTAGGGATAAGAACTCAGGTTAACTAATAATAAGGAGAAACCTATGATTTCAATCGCAAGCCTTTGGCTGCCAATATTACTCTCTGCTGTCGCTGTATTTATCGTTAGTTCAATTATCCATATGTTATTGCCATACCATCGCTCGAACTTGTCCGCCGTTCCCGACGAGCAAAACTTCAGAGATACCGTCAGACCACTTCAAATCCCTGCCGGAGAATACATGTTTCCCTACGCGGGAAGCCCTAAAAATATGGAGTCAGAGGAATATCAACAAAAGTTAAAAGAAGGTCCAGTAGGAATACTGGTATCGTTACCTAATGGTCCGTGGCCCATGGGAAAAAGCCTGGTGCAATGGTTTATCTACAGTTTGGTCGTAGGCATATTCGCTGCTTATATTGCTGTCCAGTCTTTGCAGGTTGGTGCCAATTATTTGGCCGTGATGCAGATGGTCGGTGCCAGCGCATTTGCCGGGTATGCACTCTCGTTACCGCAAAACTCTATCTGGTATTTTCGTGCCTGGAGTACGACAGCGAAATTTATTTTCGATGGAATTATCTATGCACTACTAACCGGTGGAATTTTCGGTTGGCTTTGGCCTGCCGCCTGAGCAACATAAATGCCATAGATAATCAGTGCCGGAGATAATTAATAGCAAAATATATCAATTAAAAATTACACGCTTTGCTCTAAAACCACTAACTTATCCGTTACTGGTTTTAGAGTGGAGAGTCTTTGTGAAGAAGGTAGCATGAAAAGGCTACCCCGCCTTACTCATTTTTTTATTCAACAGGCTATAGCTCAACTCTCCCAGTTTTTTTACCGCACTTTCTACAGTCTGACACCAGGGTAAACCATAACTGATTCTGGCGCATCGCTTGTATTTTCCAGTGGCGGAAAACAGTACTCCAGGTGTTATACTAATGCTCTCACTCACTGCCAGCCGAAACCATTCAGTCGAATCACATCCTGGTGGTAATTCAACCCACACTACCCCGCCTCCCTGAGGATTAGACACACAGGTTTTTTCAGGAAAATATTGTTCGATCAATGACAAAATTCGTTCTTTATTTTGGCGCAATACCTGTCGTAATCGTTTGATGTTGCGATCAAAGTCACCACTACGCACATATTCAGTTAACACCCACTGATTTAACAGCGATGATGAACAAGATAATGCTCGTTTAAATCCCTTCGCTTTTTGTTCATATCGACTAGACAGCATCCAGCCAATTCGATAACTGGGAGCGGCTGTTTTTGAAAATGAGCTGCAAGTAATAACTAATCCTTTTTTTGAATATGCTTGCAATGGCAATACCTCTTCATCACAAAAATGTAGCTCTCCGTAAACATCATCTTCAATCAGCGGAATGTTTCTCGACTCGATAATTTCAACTAATCTTTGTCTTTTACGTTCCGGCATACAAGAACCGGTGGGATTGTTAATTAATGAAGAGAATATACAGGCTTTAACATCATGAGCATCAAGCGATTCTTGTAAATCGTCTAAACAAATTCCATCAAGAGAACAGGTTGGAATTTCCAGAGCCATCATCCCCAGGTTTTCGATTAATTCAAGAATGCCAAAATAAGTCGGAGACTCAACCGCAACAATGTCCCCTGCTTTTGCAGTACATTGAATTGCAATCGCCAGCGCTTCCTGAGCGCCGTTGGTAATAATAATATCTTCTTGCCTGGCCTCAACGCCCTGTTCTAAATACCGCTGTGCGATTTGACGTTTTAAGGGCGCATATCCATCCATCGGTCCGTAAGCCATCGCTTTTGGGCCTGCTTGCGCTAAAACTCGGCGCATAATTCGTGCTAACGCTTTATCAGGTGGGCTCGCCATAACCGGGTGGGAAACACCTAGCGGCATCATGTTAGGTGAATGTACGGCTTCGTATGCTTCTTCAATAAGCGTTTGACACCGCACCTCTACCGGACGCCTGACAAAAGTCGGACGCTTTGGACTGGCAATTCCCATTCGCGCAGAGCGTAGGTAATATCCCGACTTGGGCCTGGCGTCAACTTTACCTAATCGTTCCAGTTCAACGTAAGCTTGTTTAACGGTGGGAATACTCACATTTAACTGACTGCTCAATTTACGCAAGGAAGGCAATTTATCTCCCGGCCTCAAAGTACCGGAGGTTTGCATCGCCTGAATTAAGTCAATCACCTGTTGATACAAAAAATGATCGCTTCCCTTTTGAATCATGCTAGACATAACAAAAAGTTCTCATATATTGGTTAGTATAAATAGTCTCCAAAACTATTACCTACCGCATTCAATTGTGCCTGAAACGCCCAACTAACAGGCCTCGAAACCAAATTATTTTCAATTATAAACAGCTCAAGTTTTACAACAAAGCTACTCACAAATCTGTATAGGTCGTATTTTCATTTTTCTGTGTATGTTAAGTATACACATTAAGCGTATATTTATCATCCTGTTTAACAATAAATTCAGTTTGCAAATGGTTTTGCAAAAGGGCCACCAATATGAAGAATACATTTTTATATACGATCACGGTTTTGATCTGGGGGTCAACCTGGTTCGCCATTGAGTATCAACTTGGCGAAGTTGCTGTTGAAGTATCACTGATTTATCGATTTGGTCTGGCAGGTATTCTTATTTTACTTTTTAGTAAAATCGCAGGACTTAATTTACGTTTTAGCCTCAAACAACATGGCTACATCGCCGTATTAGGTTTGCTCAATTTTTGTTTAAATTATGTGACCCTTTATGAAGCACAAAAATATCTATCGTCGGCAATAACCTCGATTGGCTTTTCGATGTTGTTGTTAATGAATATTGTGAACACAAGAATATTTTTCGGTAAAAAAATTCCGATAAAAACTTACTTTGGTGCACTGGTAGGCATCTCTGGCATATTGGTTTTGTTTTGGCCAGAAGTGATTAGTTACCAAGCTGGTGAGAGTACCTTACTAGGTCTTGGATTAGTATTGGGCGGCGCCTTTTCGGCTTCACTGGGTAACATGGTCAGCGTTAGAAATTCTCAAAACGATTTTCCAGTCTTGCAAACCAGCGGATGGGGAATGTTATACGGTACATTTTTCTTACTAGTGTTTGCGTTATTTAACCAAGCTGAGTTTACTTATAGCACTCAACCCAGTTATTGGATTTCATTCGCCTATTTAACTATTTTTGGAACAATTGTTGCCTTTTACAGTTACTTTGTATTGCTTAAAAATATCGGCCCGGAAAAAGCCAGTTACAGCATCGTTCTTTTTCCGGTTGTCGCAGTCATTTTAAGTACGCTTTATGAAGGGTTTACCTGGACTGAGTTTACTATCGGAGGCTTCTTATTAGTCGCCGGCGGTAATCTAATTGTACTAATACCTGCCGAAAAAATGAAAGCGGCTTTCTCCAGAATGTTAAGCGGAGTTAAATTGAAGCAAGAACCTCATGGTTCGTCGATTAAGGTAAAAGGATTGAAAACAGTTAACCTGAAAGCTAATCGCTTAGCAACTAGCGGTCTGAAAGTTACTCAGACCAATCAACCGAGTTAGTCTGCACAGCCATGTGCCCCTTTGTCCCAACCAGATATAAGAGTCTCCTATGTTTAGGTTGGGATTTTTTATACTTTACAATATTTTTGTCAGCTTATTTCTCGATACTATTTATTTTGGCAAAATTATTTTCTAGCCTCTTTTAAAACAGGTTTATTTTCCTCGCTCACAAATATTGTGGTTACCCAGCTGTTGAGGCTAAATCAGCTAAAGGTTAAACAACTTACCTCTCACCATTTCACGATACTCTTTAGGTGTAATTTTGTTTTTTAGTTTAAATTGTCGAGAAAAATAAGCAGCGTCTTTAAAACCAACTTGATCGGCAATATCCTGATGACTTAAGTTGGTTTTTTTTAATAAATCTCTGGCAGCTTGCATTTTTAAATCCGCGCCATAAGCTAATGCAGACTTTCCAACCGCCACCTTAAAACGCCTGGAAAAGTTTCTGACGCTCATATTCGCGAGTTCAGCCAGAGCTTTTAAATTAAACTCTTGAGAATAGTGAGATTGCATCCACTGTTGAACTTCGATAATGCCTTCGTCGGGATGACGCGAAGTGCCTGTACTATACCAGGGCTTGTCATAAGTTCGGTTGATTTCGTGACTAAAGTGTTGTTCGATAACCTGACTGACATCTTTCCCGAAATAACTCTCGATAAAATAAACCGTCAAGTCCACAAGCGCATTGATGCTTCCACAGCAAAATAAACGTCCGGCTTGAGTAATAAAATGATGCCGTTGCAGACTCACATCAGGATATTTGTTTTCGAATTCATCAAAGTAATACCAATGGGTTGTGGCAACTTTGCCATCTAATAAACCCGCTTGTGCCAACAAACAAACGCCGGTGCCGGTTGCACATATCTGTGCTCCAGATTCATGCTGCTGCAAAAGCCAGTCAACGAGCTGAGGCGATTTATCTACAATAACATCAGGCTTTCCCCAAATAGGTGGAAGAAAAATCGTCTGCGGCTGCGGGCTATTCGACAAATCATAACTTGGCAATATATTCAGTCCTTTGGCGAACTCGATGGGCTCTTTTGCGTTGGAATGAGCCGCAACAATATGGCACTGCCAGTGCCTGTTTTCAGCCCTTTTGATTCTTGCAACCGACGTGGCCGCAGCAATCATTTCCATTGGTAAGCTTATACTGGTTAGCAATGCCCGTGGATAGCAGATAAATAGAGATGGACCCATGATATATACCCGATCAAGTCAGCGTTATCGAAGTAATTAACCTGAGATTAAAGATTTAAGTCAGTTCATTTGAACAAGCCAAATCAGGTTCATAAGAAACATGGCTTAAATATACAATTACTCGGCCAGATTATCCTATATAATTTTTAGTCAGGTCAAATAAACTAGCGTCAGCAAATTAATACTTTCGTTACATCTGGATAGGTCAAAATGCAAAGGTTACCCGTAATTGTAGGTTTTGGTGGCGTCAATGCCGCCGGAAGAAGTTCTTTTCATCATAGCTATCGGCGCATGGTCCACGAAGCGCTCAAAGAAGAAGATCTGGCCCCAATGTTTGAAGGCCTGGCCAAACTGATGGGAAAAGAAGAAGACAGTGATCGCCAGGCGATGCTCGACCAGACGTTGATTCGTAAGATAGAACCCCAAACCTTTGATATTAATAGCGTCAAAACCCATCGTAAAACCACCATGCAAGCTGATGGTGAAGCGATTAAATTTCAGACTCGCAAACGCCAATTGCCTACCGAACTCCCTGAAAACTGGGAGGTTGAAGATTTAGGTGGTGGAACCGTCAATGTCACTGTAAAAGGCGAAATGGAAGTGATGACTCACGACAGCTACACGCCAGCAGTTACCAGCGCCGCACAACTACCAACTGGTTTTGATCCTGCCGCACTCTACACTTCGCGCAACCAACCAAAAGGGTTGCAATTGGCCGTTTTTGGCGCCTCTGACGCTATCCATTCGCTTGGAATGGACTGGGAAACAGTTTTAGAACACATCGGTCCTGATGAAATTTCTGTCTATGCCGCATCTGCCATTGGACAACTTGACGACTTCGGTGGTCGTGGATTAGCGCAAGCAATGCTAAAGGGCGGTCGAGTAACGTCTAAGCAAATGCCGCTTATGCTGACTCAAATGCCCGCTGATTTTGTTAACAGCTACATGATTAATAGCGTTGGCTCTACTGGCGCGAATATCGGTGCTTGCGCGACCTTTCTCTATAATCTTCGCCAAGGCGTCGGTGATATCCAGGCCGGACGCGCTCGTGTTGTTATCGTAGGCGGTGCAGAAGCCCCAATTCAACCAGAGGTTATCGAAGGCTTTAAAGCGATGGGCGCATTAGCCGAAGATGCCCAATTAGCGGCAATTGATGGCACAGAACAAGCTGACAATAAAAGGGCATGCCGACCATTTGCCGAAAATGCAGGCTTTACCATTGCAGAAGCTTCTCAGTTTTTTATCCTCATGGACGACGAATTAGCACTTGAGTTGGGCGCCACTATCTATGGTTCGGTTCCCGACGTTTTCGTAAATGCTGACGCTAACAAAAAGTCCATCTCATCTCCTGGTGTCGGCAACTATATTACCGTTGCGAAAGCCATGGCGCTGGCGAAAAATATATTAGGCGAAGAAGGTGTAAAACAAACATTTGCCCAGGCACACGGAACCGGAACCCCACAAAACAGAGTAACCGAATCTCACATATTAAATGAGGTAGCCAAAACTTTCGATATCGAAAAGTGGCCGGTGGCTGCAATAAAATCCTATGTTGGCCATTCCCTTGGACCGGCTGGTGGCGATCAGTTAACAGCCACTCTGGGCGTTTGGGAATATGGTTTTATTCCTTCAATCAATACCATCTCTAAAATCGCTGACGATGTTTATGATTCTAATCTTGAATTTTGCATGGAGCATAAAGCCGTTGGTGACAAGGGCAACCAAATGAAAGCCGCTATTTTGAACTCAAAAGGTTTTGGCGGTAACAACGCCACCGGTCTGGTTCTATCTCCCCACACGACGATGGAAATGCTTGAGAAAAAATATGGCGCAGAAACCATTGCTAAGTATCAAACGAAGAATCAAAACGTGAAAGAGAACGCAAAAGCTTATGACGAAGCAGTCATTGGCGGCGACTTTAAAGTGATTTATCATTTCGGCACTGAAGTGATGGAAGGAACTGACTTGAAAATCACCAAAGACGGTATTGAGTTAGACAAATTTAAAAACCAGCTAAAATTCAGTACAGATAATCCCTATTCTGAGTACTGTTAAGTAGCGGGTTAGTCCATTGCATTGACGAACGCCCAGAAACCCTTGATTTCAGGGCGTTTTATTCAACCAGTAGATTATTCCTTCGTATAAAACACCGCAAATTTTTCTAATAACGGGTGCTGAGGATCTGAAAAAGACCGTATTCCGAGTACCTCACCATCAGGGTCGATAAATACCAAACCTGGCGTCCCTGTAATTCCGTAATTTTCTGCAACGGCATCACCCTCAAGCACAGCATCAAATTTGTACTCATGGTTACGCCAATATACTTCAGGCTTCCAGTCTTCCCGAATGTTAACTGCGATAACTTTTAACCCTTTGCTTTCATATTTTTCATTAAGCTCTGCAATTCCGGGAAGTAATTTTTTACAATAGGGACACCAGGTAGCCCAAAAAACGAGTAATACTGGTCGTCCCTGGTAATCAGAAAGTCGTACTTCCTGGCCTTCAAGATTCTTTAAAGACCAGTCAACTCCCTGGTAAGGCACATCAGTTTTTTTCTCACCGGAAGCAGCTACTTTACCAGGTGGCAGCGAAGAAACTTCTGTTTGAGGTAAGTACTTCCACACCGCAAACCCCGCAATAATAAACAATAATCCCGCGCTTGCAATGACTTTCCGAAATACCGACGACTGCATAATAACTCCTACTCAAATATTAAAATATCCAACTTTTTATGTTCAGCGTTGAAATTGTCTGGTTTTGTGACTAAACCAGCTAACAACTAGACGCAGCTTCAGCTCATTCATTACACCAAGAGATGGATACACGAGATCAGTGAATAAATTTCGTAGGGGAATGTTCTACAACGGAACATCAGATTGAGTTTCTGCGATTTTTACTTGCAAATGGCCCAAAACCTCGCCAATATGCCTATATAATTAGTACGAAAGTACCACTTAATAAACAATAACAAGTAAAGTAACCAAGAGTCTCCGCTATGAAGTTATTGAAAAGTATCACTTTTTTCGTAGTTTACCTTGGATTGACCGTTTCAATGGCAAGCGCAGAAGAGCTAACGAACAACTACCAAACTTGCGCAGTTTGCCATGGGGAAAAAGCGGAAGGTAACGAAATGCTCTCTGCACCAGCATTAGCCGGTTTAGAGGAATGGTATACCGTTCGTCAATTAAACAATTTTAAAAAAGGTATTCGTGGAGATAAGTCAGAAGATATTTTTGGTTTGCAAATGAAAGGTGCCGTCGCCAATCTGACTGACATTCAAATCAATAGTCTTGCTAAAGAGTTAGCCGCGTTGACGCCAAAAATTCAAACACCAGAAATCCAAACGCCAGAATCCCAAAATACAGAATCCCAAAATCCAGACACCCCGGCAAACTCAACAAACGCCGAGTCAGGTAAAAAATATTACCTCTCTAATTGTGCTGCCTGCCATGGTAGTAAAGGACGGGGTAACAAACAGCTCAACTCGCCAGGATTAACCATTCAGAGCGACAGGTATTTGATCCATCAATTAAAGAATTTCAGCGCAGGGCTCAGAGGATCTCACCCTCAGGACAAATATGGCAAACAAATGGCTATGATGGCCAAAACGCTCCCCGATGAACAAGCAATACTGGACGTCGTCGCTTACATCAAGACACTATAGGAAAAACCATTGAACACTAGACGATACATTGATTCTTTTCTGGTTCTATCGATTATTGTTTTTTCTCACGCTCTTTCCGCAGATTCAAATCTGCCAATTCAATTCAAAACAATTCCTGCCACGCAAAACTCGCAAGATGATAGCGCATTTACTTTATCCGTTAACTGCCCACCTGGTTTTGAAAACATTGAACAAAAATGTCATTTACGCTCACTCTACCAACAGTATGATTCTTTATACGATAAAGGAGTCGGAGGATTGAAAACCGCATTACCGACAGTCCGCGACGGTTTTTCTCCACAGCAAATAGACCTGGGCCGTTTACTCTTTTTTGATCCCTTATTATCTGGCGATAACACGCTCTCCTGCGCAAGTTGCCACGAACCCGACAAGGGATTTAGCGACGGCCTGCCGCGCTCAATCGGCGCTAATCAGGTTGATGTTGGAAGAGCTTCTCCAACACTTTGGAACGTCGCTTTTCTAAGCAATTTTTTCTGGGATTCTCGCGCCCATTCACTTGAAGAGCAAATGCTTGGACCACTCTACTCCGAAAAAGAAATGGCGACTACGCCAGTTCAATTAATCAATGAGCTGAATAACAATAAAACCTACCAGCGCTTGTTTCGGCAAGCTTTTCCCAACGGTCAATCAGCGAAGATTACTTTGCAACAAATTTACACCAGCATTACCGCTTTTGAAGCATCTTTGATCAGTTTAAACAGTCGCTACGATCACTATGCCCATGGTTATCATCAGGCTCTGACAGAGAATGAAATAGAGGGACTCAATATTTTCCGTTCTTTCGTCGCCCGTTGCGCCGAGTGCCATACGCCTCCCCTGTTTACCAACCAACAAATTGCGGTGCTTGGTTCACCAGAACCGCCAGGTAGAGAATTAGATATCGGCGCAGAAAAAACCTTCAATAACCCAGACCTTCGCGCGGGTTTTAAAGTTCCGTCACTGAGAAATATCGTAAAAACCGCCCCTTACATGCATTCTGGAAGATTCGAAAACCTGAGAGATACTGTGGAGTTTTATACTAAAGGCCGAGGCCATGCTGTACCGGAAGGCGAAAAACTCCTGCTTCATTGGCACATATGGGAACCGGATTTAACCGAACGAGAACTTGATCGTTTGGTCGATTTTCTAGGCACCCTGACCGATGAAAGTTTTACCCCGAAAATTCCACAGAAAGTACCGTCAGGACTACCTGTGAATGTTGGCCAAAACATTACCAAAAAAATTAAAAAATATACTTCTGTTAGAGGAGAAAAACCATGAGCCAAACCAGCAAAAGGACAACGCGAAATTGGAAAACCTACCTGTTAATGATCGTCATTTTCGCTATCGGATTGTTAGTCGGCAAGATGAACATCGATGGTTCAGCCACAATTGTTGGCGACGCCAACCGTTACCAGAAAAGCGCAGCATTGGAATCAACTGCAGATAACAATGTCAGTTTTGGTTCAGTCGCCACCATTAAACGCCGCCCTTTCAATGGCCAAGTTCATACAGTTAACGACGGCGAGTCAATTCAAGCAGCCGTTAACCAAGCCAAAGCCGGAGACATGGTAAAAGTTATGCCCGGTGTTTACAAAGAGACAGTCTATATTGATAAAGACGATATCACGCTAACCGGTGTCATCGTCAAAGGCGAATGGCCGGTACTTGACGGCGAGAAAAAATTGAATGACGCCATACTTTACTCCGGCAACAACTTTACTGTAGAGAATTTCAAAATTACCCATTACAAAGGTAATGGGGTGATGGGACAGGCAGGCAACAATTTTATCATTCGAAACAACATGATTATCGATACCGGTGTTTACGGTATTTTCCCTGAGTTTGGTAAAAATGGCATCGTTGAGTACAACGTCTTAACTGGAATTGAAGATGCGGCGATTTACGTCGGCATGTGCGACAACATTCATGTTGCGCACAATCAAGTATTCGGCAATGTTGCTGGCATAGAAATCGAAAACTCACGTCACGCAATTGTCGAAAATAATTTTGCTCATAACAACACAGGTGGCATTCTCGTTTTCATCACACCCGGGTTACCGATTAAAACGACCTACGATGTCATTATTCGTGACAATTTCGTGATTGATAACAACCATGAGAACTTCGGTGCACCGGGTTCGATCGTCGCAGGCATTCCAAAGGGGACCGGCATATTAATTATGGCCGGCGACGAAGTCACACTGCAAAACAATGTGATTACTGGTAATAATAATGCCGGGATCATCATTACCGATCATGGACACGCAGCCAACCTGACACTCGATCCGGAGGCGGAACCCAACTCCGACAAAATCGCGATACTTGATAATGTGATGTACAACAATGGCAATGAACCTGTTAATGAAGTCAAAGCGCTGATGTTGACCAAGCTGTCTAATCGCGGCCCTGATATCATTCGCGTGGGAGAAAGCAAAGAAAGTTGCATTTTGAACCGAGAAAAATACTTAACTTTCGGTATCGATGAGTTTGGAACTTGTGCATTCGATAGTACCTACGGCACCAAGACTTACTTACTTGAAAAACCAGTGGAACCTCGAAAGATTACTGCGGAAGAAAGGGGTAAGCTTGCATACTACGGTATATGTGCCGGTTGCCATGCCTACAATGTCAAAATGGTTGGGCCGCCCACTCAGGTCATCCAGGCACTTTACATGGAAAACCCACAAGGGATTGTTGATTACATTACCAACCCGGTTAAAAAGCGCGATGACTATCCGGAAATGCCACCCCAAAACTACCTTTCTGAGGAAGTGAGAATCGCTGCAGCAAAGTATATGCTGGATGTTAAAAAGTAACCTTTGTTAGCGCCCTCGCTAACAAAGGAGGGTTGAGAATGCACTCGAGATGACAACAGGGAGGACTGTCATCTCGACCAACGTGGACCTCGGTGCCGCTTGACGGTAGAGATCTCCCGCAGACATTGACTCACTCAATAACCCATCAATTACTTATTTAAGAAAGCCATTCCAATTCAGTCTTTATTTCAATGCCTGTCCAAACCTTTAGGAGATCTCTCGACTGCGCTCGAGATGACATTGGAGAAAACTGTCACTTGAAACAACAGATAACGAAATGGCAGTTCTAACAGCCATCTCCTATATTTATATTAGCTCCCAAACAATAATGAAGTCTGCTCATCAAAAAATGAAACACTTTGTCTGCGTTGCCTGTCTTTTTGCAATTATTCATATGAACGCAAATGCTGAACAAATTGACATCATGGACTTGTCTCTTGAAGAGCTAATGCAAGTCAGAGTTATCAGCGCCACCAAACGCGATGAAGAACAAATGGAAGCCCCGCTATCGATCTCTGTTATCACTCGAAAAGAAATTATTCAAGCTGGTGCTAGTTCATGGGGTGATGCATTACGACTATTACCAGGTACGCTGGTTAGGGAGCAGTCTGCCGGAAATTATGATATTCATATTCGCGGGTTTGATAATATCCCACCCAATTCTCTGCTACCTTTTCTTGCTAATTCGCTGACTTTAGTGATGATTGATAACCGCATCGTGTACAACTATTTTGCCGGGGGAACTTTTTGGGAAACCTTGCCAATCAGTTTGCTAGACGTTGACAGGATTGAGTTAGTCAGGGGGCCAGCATCGCCACTGTATGGTCCCAATGCTGTATCAGGCGTCATTCACATCATCACCAGACACGCAAAATCTGAAGGCTTCCGATTCAATGGTCGGGCCGAGGCTGGGGAAAACAACACAAATTCCGCTGCTTTGTGGATTCAATATGAATCATCGCACTGGTCCTGGTTAACTTCAGCGAATTATCAACAAAGAGACAGAAAAGATTCTCAATATTTTAGCCTGGTTGAAGAAAGGTACATCAACGATGCACTTGACCTGGTTGAATTCGATACTCAGCTCCCCTCACCACTCAACAACAGGCGTTTTCCCGATCAATCACTTGCACGAGAATTAAAGGGCATTAATACAACTCTTTTATTTAAACCGGAAAACAGCTGGCACTATGAAATGCGACTTGGCCACCAGGATTCAAAAGCGCAAACAGCCTATTTTGAAAATGGAGTAACACCGCTCAATACCACTGTTTCAAATTCAACTTACCTGGATTTAGTCGCTCAACACCAAAGTTTTAAAGCCCAGGTTTCTGTTCTGGATGGCGAACAAGAAGCACTAGGAATTGCCGGATGGCAATGGCAATTCGATACGCTCGATGCACAATTCGAATACCAATACCAAGTGACTGACAACTTTTTACTACGACCAGCGCTAAGCTATCGCAACGCATCTTATGACGGCATTTTTATCCAGGGAGAAAAACACCTCATAACCAATGCAGCCTCAGTTCATGCCGACTTTCGCCCCGCCGAATCCTGGCGAATAATTGGTGCTGTTAGAGCAGATCAGTATCATACTCCCGATACAACAGAAACCTCGTCTCAACTAGCCATCAACTACTATCCGAATCAACAACTTCATTGGCGATTCAGTATGGGCCGCTCCCATCGAGCACCTTTTATTCTGGATATATTTCAAAATACAGCATTCACAACGCCGACAGGGTTATTGTTCGAATTAAAGGGAAACCAGGAGCTTGATCCATTAGTCAGCAAATCCGCAGAAATAGGAGTACGTTATAAAATAAGCAGCAAAGCGCTGTTTGAAGCTGAATTTTTTTATGCCAAGAATAAAAACTATAGTGACGTCCAATTGAATTTTGTTGGCAATGACGGCAACTTTTTTCGAACAAGCGGTCAATACGAAAATTTGCCACTGCAAACCTCAATGAACGGAGTGACTTTAAGCCATAGCCAATCCCTGAGCGAGCAGACTTATTTTCGCGGTTTTGTCACCTTTGTAGAAAACCAGATAGACAACCACATCCAGCCGCCTGAAACACCAATAACCAGCTTACCTGATATCAACCTGATTGATCTCGATAGCCAGGCCACTCCCAATTACTATGGCGGTTTTTTACTCAATCACACTCAAGGAAATTGGAATTATAACTGGAATTTTTATTTTTATGATGACCATAGAATGAGCCACGTGATTGTAGAAAATGACATCGCCAGTAAAGTTATCGCTAACTTCAAGCTGACACATCGAATATCCAATACAATTGATATTTATTTAAACATCCGAAACATTGAAAACTCTCAAGAAAATGAATTCCTGTTTACCGACAAAGTTGATCGACAAATTACGCTGGGTTTCGACATAGACACCTAAAAATCTATTATCCTATTAGCTGTTCAGAATGACGCGATTTAACTTAATTTCGGGTCATTTCATCGCTAGCTGGTTAATCTTCAATAGCCCATTGATTATACTCAAGCGGAGATTATTCCTGTGAATTTGGGGCAAACTGACTCACTAAAGATAGCAAACCGAGTTAAACACCATTGAAACTTGGCCACACTGACGCTAAGCTTTCATCAGCTACACCACAAAAATGTATAATTAAGCTTGGATATGCACCTTACCAAGGCACAGAGGCCGTTACGACTAATAAAATGTCACTAAAACAACTCTATCAGCAAACAATCAAACAGCACAGTCAATCGCCAATTGGCGCTAACGCTCAGTTTACGCCGACCCATCAGGCAGAAGGATATAATCCGAGCTGTGGTGACGAACTCGATATTTATTTGCAACTTGAGCCAACAAAATCGGCATCGACAACGCAGATTAAAGCCATTGGGTTTCACTCTGATGCTTGCGCGATATGCACAGCCTCAGCTTCAATGCTTTGTGAACATAGTGAAGGTAAAACGGTAGAAGAGTTACAAAAATGCGTCGACGATTTATCTATATCGATTAAAAATCGAACGACTCTTTCAGAGTCCCTTTGCACTAGCAGCCCTCTCAATTGTCTAACAGCTGTTTCCGCTTATCCCAGTAGAATCAATTGTGCTTTGTTACCCTGGCAAACACTAGGCAGAGCGCTACAAACTGCGCAAAAATCAACGCAAAGCTAAACGAAAATCCTAATGCTTAACTTGTTAACATCACTAAAAAATTTCGATCAGAACAGCGACTATGTACTTGCAGTCATACTCGACACGCAAGGGTCAACCTATCGTAAAACCGGTGCCATGATGTTACTGAATTCTTCCCTGGATTATTGGGGGCTCATCAGCGGCGGCTGTCTTGAAGGTGACATTCAACAACACAGCGCGGAAGTTTTTAAGCAGAAAAAAGATAAAATCCTCCACTACGATATGCGTGGCGACGAAGATTTACTATGGGGAATGGGATTAGGCTGCGACGGTGCCATTAACGTGCTGCTAAAATACTTACCGGCGACTGAAAACCA
Organism: Aliikangiella coralliicola; assembly: GCF_007004725.1. Classification (GTDB taxonomy): domain Bacteria; phylum Pseudomonadota; class Gammaproteobacteria; order Enterobacterales; family Kangiellaceae; genus Aliikangiella; species Aliikangiella coralliicola. The sequence continues at coordinate 302,182 of NZ_ML660169.1, forward strand.
TCTTGGTTTTTTCGAAATATTAAACCGAGTGTCTGCTGGTCAGGATCATCTGTTAATAATTGACCGGGTATCGATAAACTCAGCCTCGGCGTCCGAAAGCCCGCTGCACAACAGCTTTAGTTATCTGGCACTAAAAAAGCGGCAGGCAACAATAAAAATCGACAACCAGGAAGTGACTATTGCTTCCGCTCCGTGGTTAGAGAAGAGTAGTCAACAGTTAGTCATACCTTTCAATGCGCCACTCAATATTTTAATTTGCGGTGCGTCACCTGATGTTCCGCCAGTTACTTCACTTGCCCAGCAGCTAGGTTGGCAAACAACGATTATTGATCATCGCAAAGACTTCGCTTCTGCAGGAAACTTTCCAGCTGCGCACAAAGTTGTTCACGTAAAAAGAAGCCAATGGGAAACATTTGAGTTAGAAAATTTCGATGCTGTGGTCGTAATGAGTCATCAATTTGAAAGAGACCAGGCGTATTTATCAAGGTTAATCGATAGCCCTGTCCAGTATATAGGTCTGCTTGGCCCTAGCAAACGTCGCGATAAGTTACTTGAAGAGTGCGGAACCGCATTTGCCGACCACGAAGGCCGAATATTTGGTCCGGTTGGTCTGGATATTGGAGCCGACTCTCCAGAAACCATTGCACTGGCAATCGTCGCTGAAATTCAAGCAGTGAAAACGAAAAAAGATGTCGGCTTCTGCTATCAGGACAAAACGCGATAATGAACAGCTCACTAAAGCCAATTTCTGAACTTAGGTCTGAGACATCGAAGCACTCACAACAGAGCCCGACACTCAATCTTGCCTGCGCAATTATCGCCGCTGGAAACTCATCAAGATTGGGTCAAGCAAAACAATTAGTTGTACAAAACGGACAAAGTTTGCTGAATAAGGCCGCGATGTTAGCTACAGCAATTAGCCGCAATGTCAGCTGCGTTTTAGGCTTTCGTGCAGAGGTGTTTTGCAAGGAAATTGAGACTTTAAATGTTAAGCCAATCCTTAACCAGAATTGGCAGCAAGGCATGGGCTCGTCAATTGCTACATGTGTGAATTCACTCAGCGATGATACAAATGGCGTGATGATTTTGTTGTGTGATCAGTGGGCACTGACACCAGTCGATCTGCAAGCACTGACAACACAATGGCAAAAAACACCGGACAAAATTGTGGCAGCGAACTACTACGATCACAAACATAAAAAAATGGTGATGGGCGCACCAGCGATATTCCCACGAAGTTTTTTTTCAGAATTGACCGAGTTACGCGAAACTGGTGCGCGAAAACTGCTGATGCGACATGAAAGTGACGTTGAAAAAGTAAAAATTGACAATGCTGCGTTTGACCTGGATATACCAGCAGATTTTAAACATTTTAATCTGGTGAATAAAAAACTGAATACAGCTAAAAATCAATTATCAAACCAGAACAAATCACTACAGAAAAAGCACTATCAAAATAAACCTTCTAAAAATAATCAATGGGTCATTGAAGGGTCAACGTAAATCGGAGAGAAACTATGATCGAATTAACTATTAACGGTACTAAACAAAAATTTGATGTCGATCCGGAAATGCCGCTGCTATGGGCGCTTCGTGATATCGCCAAACTCACCGGTAGTAAATATGGATGCGGCAAAGGATTATGCGGCGCTTGCACAGTGCATATCGATGGCCAGGCAGTTCGCTCATGTATTATGCCAATATCGGCGGTAGTGGATAAACAGGTCACAACAATTGAAGGACTATCCGAACAGGGAGATCATCCTGTACAGCAAGCCTGGCAAGATCTGAACGTGCCGCAATGTGGTTATTGCCAGCCCGGTCAAATCATGTCTGCCTCAGCTTTGCTCGCGCAAAATGCTGCGCCAACCGATGAAGATATCAACAACGCTATGTCTGGAAATATTTGTCGTTGCGGCACTTATCCACGTATTCGAGCAGCCATTCATAAAGCCGCTAAACTCGCTCGCGAGGTAAAATAAAATGATTAATAACATTGGTGAAGATTTAGATAAGGATTGGCTTATTGACGAACAACTAAATGATCCAACGGCAAACGAAACAGTGATAAAAAATGTGAGTCGTCGACACTTTTTAAAAGGTCTCGGAATTGCCAGTAGCAGTATGGTGTTAGGCATACAATTGTCACCGGCTTTAGCGGCGGCAGAAAATAACAACGAGGATCTATTTTCTCCCGACGTATTTGTTTCCATCGCAACAGACGGACAAGTCACTATCATTTGCCATCGTTCTGAAATGGGCCAAGGCATTCGTAGCACATTGCCCTTGTTGGTAGCAGACGAACTTGAAGCAGATTGGAAAAGAGTAACGGTTGAGCAGGCAATCGGCGATCAAAAATACGGTAGCCAAAACACCGACGGCTCTCGTAGCGTTAGAAAAAATTATCAAAAGTTGAAAGAAGCAGGTGCAATCGCCCGAACGATGCTGCAACAAGCTGCGGCGAAAACCTGGAAAGTAAAACCTTCTGTCGTAACCATCAAAAACCACGCCGCCAGATTAAAAGATAGTACTCAGTCGTTGGATTTCTCGGAATTGGTCAGCATCGCTGCCACTATGCCTGTTCCTGAGAGAAGTTCTCTTAAGTTAAAAACAGAAAAAGAACAGCGCTACATCGGCAAAGACAATATTCCGTTAGTTGATGGTAAAGCGTTCGTAACCGGTCGCGCCACTTTTGGTTTTGATGTTGATATCGATGACATGAAAGTTGCCGTTATTGCCCGCCCACCGGTAGTGTTTGGCAAAGTAAAATCTTTCGATGCCCGTGAAACACTCGAAGTTCCCGGCGTGATAAAGATCGTTGAGCTGCCAGCGATTACACCACCTGCTGTTTTTAAAATGCTCGGTGGTATTGCCGTCATTGCTGACAATACATACGCAGCAATAAAAGGTCGGGAAAAACTAAAAATTGAGTGGGATCATGGAAAAAATGCCAGCTATGACTCAAAAGCTCATGAGCAAGTATTCAAGCAAGCCCTGGAAAAACCATCAACGGTGGTACGTAAACGAGGCGACTTTAATCAAGCCAAAACTTCTGCCAACAAGGTAGTTGAAGCGGACTATTATGTTGGAGGATTAATCCATGCACCGATGGAACCACCAGCAGCAACGGCGCGAATGACAGACGATGGCGTTGAAGTTTGGACCTGTACACAAACCCCTCAAACAGCGCAAAATAATGTAATGGGCGTACTACAAATCCCCAAAGAAAAAGCAGCCTCTGTAGAAATTAATGTGACGCTTTTAGGCGGTGGATTTGGCCGAAAATCTAAACCTGACTATGTTGCTGAAGCAGCCTATTTAGCCAACCAGACTAAAATGCCAATCAAAGTATTATGGACGCGAGAAGATGAAGTACAACATGGCTACTATCATTCTCCTAGCTATCAAAAGTTAGCCGGCACACTCGATAACAACGGCAAGGTGACAGGTTGGTACCACGGCATGGTTAATCATCCAATTGGCGCAACTTTTAATCCTGCCGCCAAAACCGCAGGCAGTGCAGACCTGGGCCAGGGTGACATGATGTACGACGTGCCGAATATTCTGGTTGACCTCGGCGATACCGATACTTTCTTGCGTATCGGGTGGGTTCGCTCAGTGACTAATATCAATAATGCTTTCGCTGCCAGTTCATTTGTCGATGAGCTCGCTCACGCTGCAGGCAAAGATCCAAAAGATTTTTTACTTTCTCTTATCGGAAAAGATCAGCATGTTAACTTTGCTAAAGACAGTTACAAGTATGGCAATTATGGTGAGCCGCTTGATAAGTATCCAGCTGATACCGCGCGCTTGAAACGTGTTATTGAATTGGTTGCTGAAAAATCAAATTGGGGTAAGCAATTACCTAAAGGTCATGGCATGGGAATCGCAGCTCACAGAAGTTTCTGTAGTTATGTTGCCACAGTCGTCGAAGTTTCGATGGACAATGGTCGCGTTAAACTTGAAGCCATTCACAGCGCCGTTGACGTTGGCAGGGCTTTAAACCCTGATCGAATTCGTTCACAAATGGAAGGCTCCGCAATATTTTCTGCCAGCTTGGCATTTTACGGCGACATCACTGCGAAAAATGGCGTGGTTGAGCAGAGCAATTTCCATGACTATCAAATGGCAAGAATGAATCAAATTCCTGATATTCACACTTACATTGTGGAGAGTGATGAGTTGCCAACCGGCATTGGTGAGCCGGGAGTGCCGCCTTTTTCTCCGGCATTGTGTAATGCTATTTTTGCGGCTACTGGGGAGAGGTATCGGCGGTTGCCTTTGCAGCAGTTTGGGATTGTTTGATTTTTATTGAGAGTTATAGTCAAACTGGAGGTTTGGCTATAGCTTTTTAGAGCGTTTCGCACCGCTTCGCTTGCGTGCGAGTTACTTTTTTCAAGAGCAAAAAAAGTAACCAAAAATGCCCGTACGCTTGGCCGCTAGGCAACGCGAGTACGTTAGTCATAAAATCTATAATGGTTCTTTTGCGCCTACCCACTCGTATTTAATTAGCTTCCCACCGATGACGGTTTGTGAATTGAGATAAATTGAAAGTCCACAAGTGGGGATGAAAGGCAAAAATTAACTGAGTCGGTTGAAAAACAGAAGCAGTCATTAAAAGTTCTTCGCCCAGCGGCTATAACGAGCTTGTGGAATTCATGACTCATTGGATTAAGCGGAAAAATGTCTGAGGGAACCGAGTTTTTTTCCGCCCAATGAGTCGCTTTCAACAAGAAAGGAAAGCAAAGGCCTACCAAGTCTTACAACACTCAGAAAATTAGTTATCTTCAGCGTAAAAGCCCTTTTGGTTACTTTTGTGGCTTTGGACAAAAGTAACTCGCATGCAAGCGAAGCGATGCGAAACCGCTCTAAAAAACTAAAAATACATCCTAAAATCAATCCCCACCATCTTAGGCTCCGCCCGAGTAGTAGTAGGCGATCCAATCGCCTCCCCCTGCCCCCCAACAGAAAGCAAATACTCCTCATCCCCAAGGTTAGTCCCCCAAATAGAAACCTCCCAATCAGCATCCGCCGGATAATAACTAAGCCGAGCATTTTGCAATGTATAATCACCAATATGACGTGACTGATCAGCCCCGGTATGGTCAACCCGATCATCAGTAAAATTATGATGAAATCTAAATGCCAAATCCCCCGCCTCTCCCATATTTAAGTTGTAATCAAAAATAATATTCCACTTATTTTCTGGAATTGACGAAAGCGGCTCACCAGTCAAATCATCTGCCGCAGTTTCTCCGGGAAACAACGAGTAACTCGTATACTCAGTTTGCACATTACCGTAATTAGCGGTCACTCGAAAATTATCATTGAATTGCCAGCGTAAATCGATATCGTAACCATTACCCTCGGCATCCGCGTTACCCACATTATAAGTTGGGATAGTACCGGCAGGGCCTGACAATTTTAAAATCTGTAAATCTTCATACTCATAATCATAAATAGCGAGATTAAAAATTAATTGATCGTCTAACCAACTACTTTTTAAACCTAGCTCGTTGTTAACTATTTTTTCTTCGTTGAAAGCAGGGTCAACGCCAAGACTATTAAACCCACCGGACTTAAAACCTTTCGCCGAGCTAAAATATGTCATTACATTATCGCTCCACCGATAATCAACAACGAGTCTTGGAGTCCACGCATCCCAGGAATCATTTTGTTTGTTTGCGGGGTTAAACTGATCAAAGAAAACCAATCCAAAGGGCACGGGATCAACACCGGGTATTGGAATGATAAATGCGTTATCCCATGAAGTTAAAATGTCGAAAGACTTTTTGTCATGGGTGTACCTGATACCAAAAGTTACATCAAGCCTCTCAGTCATCGCGTAGGTGAAATCAGCATAAAACGCCACACTGTTATAAGTGCCATCGTCATAAGTGGTTTCCAACCAATCGCGATTAACATTAGCGGCAACGGTCATATCTAGAATGGTTGCAGGATCAAGGCCGCTCAAAAATGAAAGCAATTGTAATTGATTGCTAAATTCGCTTCCGAAAAATCCAGCTAACCCTCCCCCCAACGGAAGATTAGGGATCATTTCTGGCGGAACGCCTGCAGCGGTATAGAAAAAAGTATCTAATGTATTTGTCGTGATAAAGACTTCATGAGCTTGCTTCGCGTGTTCCCAAGAGTATGTCGCACCAACGGTCCATTGCAGATCACCATCTCCCTTTGACGACAGCCTTAGCTCATGGCTCGCTTGCTCTTGATCTTCATTATTTTTGGTCGCGAAGAAAAAGCGTGGGTTGGCGCTACCGTCTTCTTCCTCAAAACTTGATGATTCGAAGGTTCTGTATGCTGCGATATAAGTTAAAGTAAAATCTGAATAATCCGATGTAATTTCGAGTGAAGCTCCCCAAAGATCTCGCTCCTCCAAAGAGTTAATATCAGATTCAATCGCACCAAATGGATTAGCAGGCGCAATCGCGGTGTTCATACTGGCAACTATCGGTGCATCTTGAGAAACCGTGTCATAGTCTACTCGAAATAAAACTTCGGTTGCGTCACTGTAGTCCCAAAGCAGCGACATTTTTAGCGATTGATTATCCTGATTACCAGTGTCTCTTTGACCGACCACAGGAATATAACCATCTCTTTCATTGGAAACCAGGCTAGCGCGAAAATAGACATCATCGCTAAATTCAGTGTTGAACATCCCGTTAATCTGTCTGCGTCCAAAGTCACCGACAGTAACGCCAAACTCGCCGCTTGAACCTTTCTCTGGTTTTTTTGTTATCACGTGAAGCGATCCAGCCGCTGCGTTCCTGCCAAATAAAGTTCCTTGCGGACCTTTAAGAATTTCTACTCGTTCCACATCATTAAAATTAGCCTGAGACGCGCCGCCTCTACCCACATAAACGCCGTCAACATAAACCGCTACTGCAGGGTCAGAGCCAATTCCAAAATCGTTGGTGGTTATTCCACGAATGTTGTAACTCGGTTGAGTAAAGCTAGCGTTGTTTGTTTCAAATCCTGGTGTAATGCTGCCCAGATCATTAATACTCAATGCCGCCATATCTTGCAGATCTTTATCTTGAAAAAGACTAATTGAAATTGGTACATCTTGTGGGTTTTCTTCACGATGCTGCGCGGTAACAACAATCAGGTTTTCATTTTGTTTTTCTTGGCGATCACCAGCGGAATTTTCAGCACTTTGTGATTGGTAAACACCTGGTTGACTAACATTTGATTGACCATCCGGCGCAGGGCTTTTATGCATCAGCTTATCGTCCATAACCTGATCTTCTGCCGCACCAGTAGCTGGGAGCAAACTGCTAAAGAGTATTGTGCAAACTGCTAAATAAGTTTTTCTTGCGGCAAAAGGTATTCGACCGCTAGTTAATGTTAAATTCATCTGCTGTCCCTTTTATCTTTCGTTTTTGAATTATTCTATTTTTTATTTCTTAATTTTGAGCAAGATCGATGACTACATTATTTTGCTTTCCAATCACACGTTCAGCAGACCATTTACTGCAATTTCGTCTGATATCGGCGAACAACCTATCTGGTACGAAAGTACCTTTTAGAACAAGGCTTGTCAATTATTGATGATAGTTCAATCATTAACAATTAATAGAAATTATTTTTTATTATTAAAAATCAATAAGTTATTTACGCCATCACGAAAATGATAGCAGGAAGACAGAACGCACCAAATTTACCTGAGTTCGGGACAAAACTCGGGTTAAATTAGCAACAAATCAAAAAACTGGATTTACGAAACCAGGCGTGTGAATGTTCGTTGTAAGGTTTGCAGGGCTTGCGATTCACTCACAAAACCGGCTAACAGGCTATGTTCAAGATAGAGAATAATTGCGATCAGCTCACGGCTATCAGAATCGGGGTCATTGGAGCCTAGCGCCTGAAAAAATTGCGCGATAGCATTGAGTTGTTGCAGCTCCATGTCATTAACCAGTTGCGCTAATTCGGGATTGCGTAATGACTCATTGCGAAAAGCGCGTTCGATCATACGGTCATCCTTATTTTTGACCTGCACGCTGATATGCCGCAAAATCATGTCAGTTAACCGTTCACGTATTACTTGATAATCACCATCTGCTAGCTCACTCAGACTTGCAAAGGAATCAAACAACTCTCTTCCTGCAGTTTCAAGTGATTGTAGCTGGTTAATATTACGCTCACAAAAATCGAGAAATGCATCATGTAACAAAGCATGGATATCAGGAAAATAATAGGTGGTAGCTGCGAGCGGAACATCTGCCATTTCAGCGATTGCTCTATGTTTTACCCCTTGAACACCGTGCTCTACAATGATATCTCTCACCGCTTTGAGGATTTTTTCACGGCGCTTTTTTCCGTCTGCACGGGTCGGTATGCGTCCGCGATAAGATGCCTGAATGGAGTTAAGAATTGGGTGGATTTTTTCCATTAAGTTATTCAAATGTTGATGAGCGACCAAGCCATAAAACCAGTAAGTAATGCTATTCAATCAAACAAAGTTCTCACCATCATGGTGCCGGTTTAAATCAGGCAGCTCAAATGCCAGCGATTGAATACCCGTGACAAAGTACCATTGATAAAGCCTGTATCTCAAGTTAATTACTTGGGCGATAGAATATTATGGTGGTAATTAGCGCAGAGTCTTATATCATTTTGAAATTATTTAGAAACAATTTTATTACTTTTTAGTGAGTTTTTTCTCGATTTTATGCGAATTATCTATTACCGTTAAGCAGTGATGCTTATGCTCATTAAGTTCTCAAATGAGTGCTTCGACATAGTAAACACTTAATCCACTCATTTAATCTATCCGGCATATCAAATCTATGCAAAATATTGGCTTGTTTATCATTTCCGCAGTCATCTGGGGCTCAACCTGGCTGATGATTACCTTTCAGCTAGGTGTCGTTGAACCTATCATATCGGTCATTTACCGCTTTGGATTAGCCAGTCTCATTTTGTTCAGTATTTGTTTGATCAAAAAGAAGTCGTTTCGCTTTGAGCCCATTGACCAGTTTCTCATTTTGCTGCAAGGCTTATTATTGTTCGGCTTTAACTACTGGTTGACTTATTTGAGCATTTCACACATCAACAGCGCACTTGCCGCAGTTTTAAGTACCAGTATCGTCTATTTTAATGTCGTCTTCGCAAAGGTCTTCCTGGGCGATGAAATTCGTAATGAAGTGCTCGTTGGCGCAACAGTTGGCGTATTAGGAATCGTTTTAATTTTTATGCCGGAGTTAGAGTTTTCAGGCGATCAAAATAATGCCTGGTATGGAATCAGTTTGCTGCTTTTAGGCAGTGTGTTCGCTTCTCTTGGCAATATTGTTTCAGCGAAAACACAACGTCGAAAAATACCAGTGTTGCAAGCCAACGCTCTGGGCATGGGCTATGCTTCATTATTCATTGGTGTCATTGCATTAATCAGCGGCTATCAATTCAGCTTCGATGCGTCTTTCAGTTATATTGGCTCACTGCTTTATCTCGCACTATTTGGCTCCGTGATTGCTTTCGGCGCTTTTCTCACCTTGCTGGGCAGAATAGGCCCGGACAAAGCAGGTTATGTGACCCTGGTTTATCCGGTCATTGCGATGATCCTTTCAACTTTCTTCGAAAATTACCAGTGGACCCTCGAAGGATTATTTGGATTACTAGCAATTCTACTCGGTAATTTTATCGCCATGGGGAAATACAAAAACCTGTCAATCTATCAGCGCTTGAGGAACAACAAAACTTAGGTGACTGAATCGTTGTTCAAAAACACGAATAGCGCAAATACCATATAGCTGGTCTACACTTGATAATTATAACTACAAGCTATTTGGTAATCCCGAGAAACTTAGGTATCGTCTGGATGCTTCTGTCTATTCAGCGAATCAAATTTGAATGATAGAGCTTAAGCAATAAAATCAGGTAATAAAAGAACGACTAAAAAACAATATAAGAAAAAACAAATAACAATTTTAAGCTACTTGCTACGATTGAGAAATGACAAATAACCGTATTACTTCTACAAGTTTAGTTATCAGAGCGATTACCAGCGCGATTATTACCGGGACCTCGCGTACCGGCACGATTATGCGTTGCTGGAAGGTCATAGGCTAATGTAATAAAAGAAATTCCCAAAAGCCCGTGACTCTTCCAAGACTCACGGGCTTTTTGTTATTAAGAGAGAAAAAATGAAAGTACTTAAATTTGGTGGTTCTTCTTTAGCAAATACGACTTGTTTCAAACAAGTCGCTAACATTGTTCACGATTATGGCAAAACCGGGCCAATCGCAGTGGTCTTGTCAGCGCCTCAAGGAATAACTAATTTACTGGTCTCCCTGGTCGATAGTTTAAACGAAGGGAATAGCAATCAATCTGATCAAGAACTCATCCTGCAAAAACTCTCCGCAATCTTAGAAGACAGTTTTACTCAGTTTCCTTCCATTGACCACGATGCCATTGCTGTTGCTTTCGAAGACCTTAGTGTCAGACTCAACCAACTTGTTCAAGGTGCAAAACTCTTATCACATTGCCCATCAGCAACCCAGGCTCAAATTCTTGGAACCGGCGAAAAATTCAGTGTGGCTTTACTCAATGCGATTTTGCAAACACTCGGTAATGAAACCTCACTCATAGACCCAGAAAAATTTCTGACAATTGATGATCGTGCAGCAGAACCCGTTGCCGAACTGGAAATTTCAAAAAAACGATTTTCAGATAACTATTCTAATTTATCAACCATTGCAATAATGCCCGGCTTTTTCGGTGTAAAACTCAATGGTGAAACCGGTACACTAGGCCGTAATGGTTCAGACTATTCTGCTGCAATTCTAGCGGTTTGTGTCCAAGCAAAAACTTGCGAAATCTGGACCGATGTTGACGGTGTTTATAATGCCGATCCGAGATTAGTGGCCGACGCTCATCTGATTGATAAAATGTCTTACCACGAAGCCATGGAACTTTCTTATTTCGGCGCTAAGGTACTTCACCCAAAAACAATCGCACCACTTTCTCAAAATCAAATTCGTTGCCGCATTAAAAACACGCACTCTCCACAAAATCCCGGCACGCTGATATCAAGTGAATCAACGGTTGGCGAAATGGTTAAGGCGATTTCGAATTTATCTGATGTTGCAATGATCAATGTCTCAGGGCCCGGTATGAAAGGCATGGTCGGAATGGCAAGTCGTGTTTTCTCCGCGATTAGTCTCGCCGATATCTCAGTGATTATGATAAGTCAGTCTTCGGCTGAATATTGTATTAGTTTTTGTGTTCCCGGCAGTGAAGCTGAAGCCGCTAGAGACTGCTTAAACCAGACATTTGAACTAGAACTCAAAAATGAACTACTCGAACCCATTTCTGTTCGACAGAATTTGGCGGTAGTGACTTTAGTTGGCGACCATATGCAGCAACAAAAAGGAATTGCCGCAAAGTTTTTCAAAGCGCTTTCACAAGCCAGAGTCAATATCATTGCGATTGCCCAGGACTCATCTGAACGGAGTATTTCTGCAGTGATAAGAGGCCAACGAACTGACGATGCCATTAAAGTTTGCCATCAAAATCTGTTCTTAAAAAAACCAGCGATCGATGCTTTTGTTATCGGTTGTGGAACTGTCGGTAAAGAACTTATCCAGCAAATACACAGACAACAGCCGCGACTTAACGATAAAAATATTTCGTTGAATGTGGTCGGCATCGCTAACAGTCGAAAGTTACTATTAGACAAACAGGGGATCAATCTCGAGAACTGGTTGCCTGCACTGAATGACGCGAGCGATCAACTTTCTTTACAGCGTTTGCAAGCATTCATTCTGGAAGCACACCTGAATAATCCGGTGATTATTGATTGCACCAGTAACGAAGCCATCGCTATGTCATACCACGAATACCTGCAAAGCGGATTTCACGTAGTCACTGCCAATAAAAAGGCGAATACAGCGAGCTTTGATTATTATCAAAAACTGCGCGATGCGGCTGATGCGAAACAACGAAGATTTTTATATGAAACGAATGTCGGTGCAGGTTTACCTGTGATCGATAATTTGCAAGGACTGATGCGAGCTGGAGATGAGCTGGTTCAATTTGAAGGAATTTTATCAGGTTCACTCTCGTATATATTTGGTGAACTACATCAAGGCCTTTCACTATCAGAAGCAACGATAAAAGCGAAAGATCTGGGTTACACAGAACCTAACCCCGCGGAAGATCTCAGCGGCCTGGATGTCGCCAGAAAAGTTTTAGTGATTGCACGGGAAGCTGGACTTGAATTGGAACTATCGGACATTGAACTGGAACCAGTTGTACCCGAAGAGCTCGCTAACATTACCGACGCTGACGAATTCATGAGAAAACTGCCTGACTTTGATCAAACTTTTCAACCCAAGATAGAAAAAGCGCAGCAAAATGGCGAATATCTACGATATATTGCTAGTATTGAAGGCGGTAAGTGCAAAGTAGGCATTCAGTCTGTGGATTCAAGTCACCCACTCTACAGTGTTGCTGACGGCGAAAATGCGCTTGCGTTGCACACTCGCTACTATCAACCAAAACCTTATGTGATTAGAGGCTATGGCGCAGGCGCATCTGTCACCGCGGCAGGGTTATTTGGTGATGTGCTACGAACCCTAGCCTGGGACCATGAGCATTAAGAAATAAATTTAGACAGCAACAACAGGTAGTCGTCAATGTCAGTTTCAGTTTTTGCACCGATATCAATCGGCAACGTAAGTGTTGGTTTTGATACGTTAGGTTTAGCGGTAACGCCGATTGATGGAACATTAGTTGGTGATATAGTTTCAATTGAGTCTCTCTCAACTTCAGCCAGCTCTCAAGAAGACAGCCAATTTGTTTTGGCTGGAAGCCATGCCGACAAGCTTCCGTCAAATAAAAATGAAAATATCGTATGGCGGTGTTTAGCAGCATTTAATCAAGCGCTCTCAAAACAATCTATCGATATTCAACCTGTCAAAATCACACTCGAAAAAAATATTCCAGTGAGTAGTGGGCTGGGCTCAAGTGCTTGCTCAGTAGTTGCCGGTTTCGTCGCACTCAATGAGTTTTATAATCAGCCATTTGATAAAATGACGTTACTCAAATTAATGGGAGCCCTCGAAGCTGAAATAAGCGGTAGTTTACACTATGACAATGTGGCTCCCTGTTATCTCGGCGGGCTGCAGTTGATGCTCGATGACCCAGAAAAAATAACGCAGACCTTACCGACCTTTGACGACTGTTATTGGGTTATTGCCTATCCTGATATTGAAGTGAGCACCAAAGCAGCACGGGAAATATTGCCTGATAGCTACGATAGAAAAACACTCATTCAGTTTGGCCAAAACCTGGCTGGCTTTGTTGATGCCTGTTATCGCAAGGATAAGCAGCAAGCCTTTTCGCTTTTAAAAGACGTTGTTGCCGAACCCTATCGGAAAAAACTTCTGCCAAATTTCGAATCCGCGCAACAGACACTGAAAGAATATGGTTGTCTAGCTACCGGAATTTCAGGTTCAGGTCCAACATTATTTGCGGTCTGCGATAATCTTGAAACAGCGGAAAAAAGCCAACAGTGGTTGAAACAAAACTACCTTCGGTCCGATGAAGGATTTGTGCATATTTGCAAAGTCGATAACTCTGGCGCGAGAAAAACGAATTAAACCTAACTCTGGACAACTAATGTTCTAAATATGGGACCACTACAGTGAAGCTATACAATTTAAAAGATGAAGCACAAGTTGTTGATTTTGAAACCGCGGTAAAAACTGGCTTAGGCAGAAACCAGGGTTTATTTTTCCCTAAAGAAATTCCGACACTGTCGAATATCGACGAATTACTTGAATTGGATGTTCACCAGAGAAACTTTCAGATACTGAAAAATTTCGTTAGCGAAAATATTGACGACTCTAGTTTAAAGCAAATTATCGATCAGACCTTTGCATTTCCTTCTCAATTAGAAAAAGTATCTGAAAACGAATTTTGTCTAGAGCTGTTTCATGGCCCAACACTAGCCTTTAAAGATTTCGGCGCAAACTTTATGGCCAACTGTCTCAAAAGCTTCGCTGAAGACAAACCAATCACCATTTTAACAGCCACTTCAGGCGATACCGGTGCGGCAGTAGCGCATGCTTTTCACGGTCTGGAAAACATTCGCGTTGTTATTTTATTTCCTAAAGGAAAAATTAGCGAGCTTCAGCAAAAAATGTTTACGACTTTAGGCGACAACATTCATACAATTGCGGTCGAAGGTAGTTTTGACGATTGTCAGCAATTAGTAAAACAAAGTTTTGATCAAACTGAGTTAGTCGAAAAAGTTGGATTAAACTCTGCGAACTCTATTAATATTAGTCGCTTGCTGGCTCAAGTTTGCTACTACTTCGATGGATTTGCCCAACTTCCAGAAGAAAAGCGAGAGCAAGTCGTCGTTGCCGTACCTAGCGGTAACTTTGGCAACCTTTGTGCAGGAATCATCGCCAAAACATTAGGTTTGCCCATTAAAAGATTTATCGCTTCGACTAATCTTAACGACACTGTCCCAAGATACTTACAAACTGGAGAATGGTCCCCAAAAGAAACTATCGCCACTATTTCAAATGCGATGGATGTAAGCAAGCCAAATAACTGGCCGCGGATTGAATATTTAATGGAGACCGATCAGTTTGACTCTAATTTGTTAACCGGCGGAGCAGTGAATGAAGAGCAAACGGCGGAAACGCTGAAAGCACTTTATCAACAAGGCTATACCAGTGAACCCCACGCTGCTGTTGCTTATAAAGGGCTACACGATTCACTACAACAAGATGAAACTGGAATATTTTTAGGGACTGCTCATCCTGCTAAATTTAAATCGACAGTAGAGGAAATATTAGCGATTGAATTACCACTCCCGAAAGCTCTGGCTGATTGTTCAGAGAAAAAAGATCTTTCTCACCAAACGTCTGCAGACTTTGGCGAACTGGCCAAGTTTTTATATGACCTAAAATAAAAAGCAATTCAATAAATTAACTGCTCGTAGGCTGGGTAGACGAAGGAAACCCAGCAATTCTCACACGCAGCTATAATCTTAAAATATTCTGGGCGAACCTTTAATTTCAAGCAACGTTGTTGGGTTTCGCTCACGAAGGAAACCCAACAACAGTCTCAATATTTTCACAGAATCAAAACCTACAGCAACTACTGATAAGTCACCTTAACTTCATATGAAGCGTGAAAACCATACCCAAGAACCGCCACATATGCTTGCGTTTCCCCTTCAGGCACCACGATTTCACAAACTCTTTCCTCACTTTGCGTGCTTGCCCAACAGCTATGGTTGCCAAACCAGGGGTCACTGCCAAACTGTACGTAAAGATCGGCATCACTGTCCGGATAACCATTGTCATTAGGCGTCATAACAACTTTAAATACTCTGCCCGGAGTCACCGAGTATGGTGCATGCCTCGCCCACTCTGTGTTGCCTACGTCTCCCGCCCAATAGTCAGTGTCAGGAGCCTGGTGAGTAACAGTCAAGTCAAAGTCAGAGTTAAACGCCCATCCTTTAACGCCAACAAATGCTTCGGTGACACCCACTGGAACGGTAAGCTCACAAACTTCATCAACAAACTCAGTAGAAGGTCGACACACAAAACTGTTGTAAGCAGGCTCAGCTCCCCATTGCACATAAAGATCCGGATCACTATCAGGATCACTGGCAATCGGCGACATTACCGCTTTTAGTGTTGAACCGCCGTGAACTGGAAAGCTACCATATTGAACCCATTGGTTATTACCGGCAAATTGATTGCTGTAGGTGTAAGTTTGTGGCGCTTTTGCCTGAGCAAAGGCACTACAACCGATTAACAATGCCGCTACATTAAGGTTAAATAATGATCGCGTAAACTGACCTTTTGATTGATTATGCATATCGAATCCTATAAATGATTTCCTCAACAGCCGAATTCATTAATAACAAATCAGCGATCTGAGAATTTAATTTGACTACCTCCGTTTTATCAAGCGACACAGATGAGTCATTCAATAAATCAGGAGAACTACAATCCTGGAAACAACGAAGCCTCCATCGTTCTGTGGAATTAACTGCGTTGTATGCTGGACAAATTTTAGGGACCACCACAAAAAATCGGTATCAATTTAAGGACAGGAAATGAGAATAAACGGACATTTCTAGTGAAAGTTTTAGCACACAACCACCGAACAAACTCACTACGAGATTTTTCTATAAAATAATTTTACTGCACTCAAAAAAGTTATTTCGGTTGCATAAAGATTAAAACTAAATCATTAGAGACTTAACTTAAAAGTAAATCTTGTTCGCCAATTATTTTTGCAATACAGCCAGCAGTCTCGCCTAAAACTTTATTTTCAACATCATCCTGAACAATTATTTCACTGCCGATTGGACGACAAAGCCAACCTATTAGCACATCTCATTTCTAAATATTTTTCTTCAAAAACGATATTATTTTTCATCTTTGTATTCCTCCAATAACAGAGATAGAGAGAAGCTTTTTCTCATTAAGGAAGGTAATAGTGACTTTCAATTCTAAATAAATAGTTTTGGTATTTTTATTTAACAATTGGGTTTTTGGCTTTCTAACCAACTGTACTAATAACGAGGAATTTTATTTTTCGGTATTAATACTGGGACAAAAAATACTAATTTTAAGACGTTGAATATTAAAATTTTCATGACGATAAAACACTCTTATTTAATATTTCTTGTCCTAAAATTAATACCTTGCCTGATAGAAACAGACTTAACATAGCATTCGTGCGTTAGCCAAAAAACCACGCCGACAAGTTCGTCAAAATGGTGAAGAGCTAATGACATGCTAAATCTTAAGAACCATGTTCGATTAACGTAAGCAGTACCAAAGTACAGCTTTCTACAGCAATGTATCGAGCCAGTTTTGATAAAGATGACCGTTAACTAAGGAGTTAAATAAAGATGAAAAAATTGATGGTAGGAGTAGTGCTAGCAAACACTATTTTTGGTGCATTTAGCGCAAGTGCAGCGGTACAGTGTCGCGGAGAAGTCTCCGCTGAAAGATACACAGCCCCCAAGGAAATTAAAGTGGGCAAAAAACGAAATGGTTACCGCTGGTATAAAGTCCATAACGAATACTACAAGGAATACAATCAATACAATCAATTTACCAGGGCTGTTGAGGATATCATTAGAATTACAGATGGAAAATGGGGAGTGCGACTGGACTATAACTATGAAAGTGCCTGCAAAGGAGCCAGT
Organism: Aliikangiella coralliicola; assembly: GCF_007004725.1. Taxonomy (GTDB): domain Bacteria; phylum Pseudomonadota; class Gammaproteobacteria; order Enterobacterales; family Kangiellaceae; genus Aliikangiella; species Aliikangiella coralliicola. The sequence continues at coordinate 319,388 of NZ_ML660169.1, forward strand.
GAAAGTCACAATCAACGTCTTCCTAATCGTATTCTTTTGATCAGACAGCCATAATTTATTAATAAGGAATTTATCATGAACAAAAAATTATTAATTGCGCTAGGTTCATTAGCCATTCTTGCAAATTTTGAAGCTTCTGCCACAACCTGTCAGGGCAAAATTACCGGAATGGCGCTCAACTATGATGAGAATACTTATGAAGTTGAATTCTCACAAAATAAACACAAATATTTTAACTTGGGCTACACATACGAATATTCACACGAAAAACGATGGAAGGATGGACTAGACGCATACCAGACAGCCAAGTTAGTGGAAATCACTTTCCCTGGAAATCAGTCTTGCAGCGTTCATCTAGCGAATTATACGCCAGCGGAGTCTTTTCGGATTGTTACAGGTGGAGGCACCGGCCCCGGGCCAGGAGATGATGACACTTGTCGAGAGTATTACGGAAATGAGTTACACAGAATAAAAAGTGGCGCGGATAGAGCAATCAAGCTACCCCCGAGTTGCGATTTATAAGTTACTGTTATTAATATAAGTTCACAAGCGAGTAACTTTCGAATAGGTAGAAGAGAAATAAATTCTCTTCTACCTGAACTTTTTTGGCAACTACCTAATAATTGATAGTCTTCTCCTCATCGTTCTCTGGATCAAGCCGATAACAATCAATGTTCAACCCGACCACTTGCGGAAAAGTTGCAGAAATGCAAATTGAAGATAATGTACCAACCAATATTCCGGAAAATAAAGCAACAGAAAATCCCTCTAATGGTTTACCGGCCAGCCACCAAACTGCGCTAATAGTAGCAATGGTTGTGCCTGAGGTAATTAAAGTTCGAGTTAACGTCGATTTAATTGCCGAGTTGATCAAATCACTGAGCGAATTATTTTTATTAAACCGCATCAATTCTCGAACTCGATCTGCGACGATAATAGAATCATTCAAAGAATAACCAATAATAGCCAGCAAACTAGCGAGCACTGTAAGATTAAATTCTAATTGACTCCAGGCGAATAAACCCAAAATAATAATGACATCATGAAATAATGCCAATATGGCCCCCAGGGCAAAGCGCCATTCAAATCTTGCTGATAAATACAACATAATGATTATCAGTGCGGCCATCATCGCCAATCCTCCCTGGTTAATTAACTCAGCACCAATTTGCGTTCCAATATAGTCAGAGTCGAGAGCAGAAACTTGGATTTGGTCACGGGTTAGCTCGGCCTCCTCGCTAAGCTCAGCAAGCCAATTTTTACTAATACTGGTATTAGCGTCATCAGGTTGGCGAACCGTCCAGTTTGTTTTTTCTTCTGAAGCTGTCAGAAGAAACTTTTCGCCGATTTGCTTTTCTAGCAAACGCTGCATATTTTCCTGACTAACTGGTTGGCTAGTCGAAAATTCGGTGATGAATCCACCAGTAAAATCGATACCAAGGTTGAGACCTCGACTAAACAACCCAAATAGCGCTAGTACAATGAGTAAAAGCGAAAAAGATAAACCAAGGAAGCGAACCCGAGAAAAATTCATCGGCAAACTTAAAAACCAATTCATGATGATGCTCCCGCTCGTTTGGAATTCCCATTAAACTCTACATAAAATAAATTCGTCAGGGCCCGAGAAATAAATACGCCGGTAAACATACTGGTAATAATTCCCAAACCTAAAGTCACCGCAAACCCTTTCACCGGACCATAGCCAATGGAATACAAAATAAAAGCAGTGATCAGTGTGGTGATATTGGCATCAAAAATGGTAGTCAGTGCATTTTTGTAACCATACTCGACTGCTAAAGGTAAGCTTCTACCTCGCTTCTTTTCTTCTTTAATTCGCTCGAATATCAACACGTTGGTATCAACAGCCATTCCAACCGTGAGCACAAAGCCCGCAATTCCCGGCAATGTGAGCACGGCTCCCGGCAACAGAGACATAAGCCCTAACAGGCAGATTAAATTTAACAACAAGGCACAGTTAGCAACTATACCCAGACGGCGATACCACAAGGCCATAAATAACAATGTAAATCCAACTCCTAGCGCTAAGGCTGCCAGTCCATTATCAATATTCGACTCCCCCAAAGTCGCGCTAATCACTTTTTGTTTAACAAAAGTAATTGGCGCAGAAAGCGAGCCAGCGCGAAGTAACAGTGCTAACTCCTGCGCTTCCTGAGTGCTGGAAAGATTAGTAATGCTAAACCGAGAACCAAGTTGCGTTTGAATTGTTGCGACGCTGATTACTCGATTGAGTTTATTTGTTTCACCTTGAGCATTTTGATAGTACTCAGAGAAAACAGTCGCCATGGGTTGACCAATATTCTGTGAAGAAAAAGTGAGCATTTTATCTCCACCTTGACTATCCAGTACCAGGTTAACCAGCGGTATGCCCATTTCGTCACGACCAGCATGGGCATCCTTAATATGCTTACCTGAGAATATTGCAATTGGCTCGACAAAAACCTTCTCTCCGTCAGGCGTTTCAAATACTTTTTTGCCGTGGGATTTCACCGGATAAAAATCCAGGGAGGCCGTCGCGCCGATAATGCGTCGAGCTTCCTCAGGATCTTTAACCCCAGGTAATTCAATTCGAATTTTGTCGGCCCCCTGACGCTGAGTAACAGCTTCAGTAATGCCTAGCTCATCAATTCTTCCTCGCATGACCGTTAATGATTGGTGCATGATTTCCTGGTGAAATTTTTTTCTTTCTACTTCTGGATAATCAATTGCAGTTTGATTTTCTTTCGTTTTGTTTAATACTAGAAAAGGAAATTGTTTTTTAATTTCGCTAGTGATATCGAATAGTCTGACTTGAGGTGAATGATGCAAGGTGATGGTTCCATGGTTATTTGTTGTTACCCGAACACCACGCACCTTATGTTTTCTCAACGAAGATTTTATCGACTGCTCGATAAATGATATTCGTTCAGAAAAGGCTTGTTCACTATCGACATTCAGGATAAATAGAACGCCACCACTTAAATCTAATCCTAATTTAATGGGTTTGGCACCCAGTTTTTTTAACCACTCAGGTGTGGTATCTTCCACGATGGATTCGACAGAATAACCTTCGCCTAGTGCTTGAGCTAAATACTGTTGAGCAACTGAACTCTGCCTGTCTGAGTTAAGCAAAATACGACTAGCATCTTTGTTTGAATGTATTGTATCGACTGCAAAACCTTTAACCGAAAGCAAGCTTCGCAACTCGCTAGCACTAACCATCTCTATTTCTTCACTTTTTCCAGAAACAACTAAAGTTGTTTGTTCCTGAAAAATATTCGGCAGTGCATTAATCAGCAAGAAAATAATCGAAATAAAAATGACAATGTACTGCCACTTTGAATATCGTGTAAATGGCGGCCTCGATTGCGCCGCGCTAAACGTCTTGAAATTGTTCGTTTTCATCTTGAAATCTCTTACGTATGAGCCACCCTTGCCAAACAATAATACGGGCAATAAAAAGGTGACCTCACCGATATTTATCCGGTGAATAGTTTAAATTTATTGAGCTTTTTTGAAGTGTGCCAGCGAACTAGTTTCCGGTTGCCAGAATGAAGTAATGTAACTACCCGTAAAATTTCTGAGCTGAATAGTCGCTTAGCAAATAGATGAGAACTAATTAATGATAGGTAATATTAGCCGCATAAAGCGAATTACCGTCTTTCCAACCGGACAATCGGTTATTCGAACTATTTTTGAAGTATATAAACCACGGCGATATTTTTGGTAAAGAAAATAAATTTTCAAATAACTGAATTGAAAAATCAGGCAGTAAAAATTCAACTTTGAGTCGATAATCTGGGTTATTTTGGTTGCCATCTCTAAACAATGTCGCGTTGATGCGACTCGGCAACAAAGAAAAAATATCAGAAGAGCTTTCTTTTATATCTGGCTCACTCGCCAGTGAATAGCTTGATTTTTTATCAAGCGTTACTAACAACCGTTGTTCGAGAGTTGGTGACTGAGTCTCGACAATGGCGCTATCTGACAAGAAAGCCGGCGCGCCTATATTCACTGCGCCATACAAGGAAGCAAATGATAGAACTAAAACAATCAATTTAATCCAGCTTTTCATAGTTCCTGTCGCACCAGCACATTGTTACATTAGTTTAATGACTACCAGTAAATTGCTTGTTGTCGTGAAGCGTTAAGTTTAATTAATGGGGACTAATACTCAAAAAGCAAGTGCCTGTTCGAAAAAACCATAAAGCTCACTTTTAATTATTAAGTGAAATAACTCACTTGTATTTATGAAATAGTAATAATTAACCTCCCCTAAAATAAAATCAACTATTATCACAAATCATTTCAATTCGCTTCATTTTAAGGTTTGAAGCAACAGTACTTCTCAACTAACCTGTCTGAGTTATTTTTTCGCAATAACAAAAGCTAACCATTAAAATAAGGAAACCATGATGAAAAAATTAGTAACAGGAATAGCGTTGGGTAGTTTGTTACTTTTGGGGGACTTTGCTCACGGCTCCCCCCTGACAGACGAACAACTAATAGACAATTATTACTCAGCCCGATATTTCAAGCGTAGCGCCGCTATAAGTGGGTTTGATCAAAAGTTTTCTGTCGACTTTGAGAAAATTAACTTTTTCTTTCACAATGAATCTAACGGACGCGCTTGCTGGGTCGGTGACTCAAAAACAAAAATGGACTGGAGCATCTGCTACGATGTTTTTTCCGCTTATAACTCATTTCTCGAAGCAAGAACCGAGCTTCAAAAACGTAGCATAACAAGTATTGGATTACGAAATTCGATTGAGGTTATATTAAAATAAAATCCCCACCCGAAGCTTCGCTTCGTTCAACAATTACATGATTCAAGGTGAACAATTTGAAAGAAACATGCACTTATCCAACAGGTAAGCGCATGTTACTTTTTTACAAAGTACCTCTTAGGTATTTTCTGTCACTATTAAATAACCATTAACTGTATCTGGCTGAGTTGAAGCTAAATCAATATCACTGGCATCAACTACACCAAATTGGCTCATTGAATCTACCAATTGTGATAACTGTTGCTCAAACGAATATCCGCTTAACTCATCAACAGAACTGTTGAACGCAATAAGTATCGAGTCAGCTGATGTTGGATTATCGCTCGCCGAAGCAAATTCAGACGTATTAAGACTTCCCCCATCGGCAAACTCAACCGTTGCCAATTGGTAAGGAGTTCCAAAATACCAGCCATTTACAGTGACAGTTTCTCCGGTATCTTTCAGTCGAAACACCAGGTCATAACTATTTCGATAATACTCCACATCATTTGCCTGAAGTCCTGACTTAAATTGCAAAACTCCACGTTGAGCCAAGTCTCCCCGCTCGTAATAACTGTTATCGACAATGTTATCGAAACCGTCTCCCCGACCAAATAAATAAGTATCTTTGCCGACATCACCGGTCAATGTATCATCGCCCGTGCCACCATCAAGTATATCATCACCATAACCGCCAAATAATTGATCATTGCCTTCTCCACCAAGCAATAAATCATTACCACTGTCGGCGCGTAATGTGTCATTTCCGGCAAACCCGGTTAAAGTATCGTTGGTATTAAATCCGTTAAGAGTATCGTTACCATCGGTGCCATTAACACGAGTCACATTTTCGGCAATCGCACTAACGTCTATCTCACCGCCATCTGCAAACTCAACGGTTGCCAACTGGTAAGCTGAACCAAAAAACCATCCACTGATAGTAACCGTTTCACCTGTATCTTTGATACGGAATACCAGATCATAACTTTGCCGAAAATATTCAACGTCATCAACTGATAAACCAGCCTTAAATTGCAACACGCCACGCTGTGCTAGATCCCCTCGCTCGTAGTAACTGTTATCAACAACCTTATCGTATCCGTCACCGCGGCCAAACAGGTAAGTGTCTTTACCGACATCTCCTGTCATAGTATCGTTCCCAGTACCGCCATCTAGTACATCATCTCCATAACCGCCGAACAATTGATCGTTACCACCCAATCCATTTAGCGCATCATCGCTACTTTCGCCGTGAAGTGTATTGTCCAGTTCATCGCCATTGATCTGATTAAGGGTATTAGTCAAAGCAATTGGATCAATAGTCGTCCCATCGAACAATTGCACAACGGAAAGTTGGTATTCAGCACCAAGATACCAGTTGTTAACTGTTAACTGATCGTTAGTGTTTTTTATCTGAAAAACTAACGAATCACCTTGGCGAAAAGCAGTGAGATCTGCGAGGGAAATATTTTCACCGAATATTAAGCGGTTAATATCGGAACCGTTATTTTCTTCAGTGATAGTGTCATGTCCATCGCCTCGACCAAAGTGGTAAGTGTCGCCACCTGCACCGCCCAGTAAATTGTCATTACCCTGGCCTCCACTTAATACATCATCGCCGTCTTCGCCAAGCAGTACATCATCCCCTTCGCCACCAAACAATGTATCGTTTCCATCTTTTCCATACAGACGATCATTTCCGCCCAGTCCCCAAATGGTATCGTCGGTTTCGAAGCCATAATGGTATAAACCGTTTTCGTCGCCGGTAATTTGTGTCACATTAAAAGCGATTTTATTCATATCGATGTAACTACCGTCGGCAAAAGATACAGAAGATAGTTGATGTTGTTCACCACTAAACCACTCTAGAACATGAACAATATCATCGGTTCCTTTTATTTGGAAAATAAGTCCTACACCTTCGCGATAATATTCAACGTCATCAGCAGTAATACCTTCACCGAAAATAAGCCGCTTGATTTGACTACCATCGTTCCGCAACGAAATAGAATCATAACCGTCACCGCGAGAGAACAGAAAGGTATCATTACCTTTTTGACCCGAAAGATTATCATCTCCGGCGCCACCAACATAAATGTTGTTAGCCTCACCGCCGATTAACACGTCATTTCCATTACCGCCATCCAGGAAGGCGTTTCCTGTTCCGCCGTGTAACCGATCGTTACCCTCGTTACCCAATTCTATATGTGCTGTACTAATCCCATGAATATGGGAACCGATATCACCATCATTAGTCAGGAAACCAGATTCGATTGCTTCATTGCCAACATATTCCTTCCAGGTTTCTGTTGGATCGACTTCAGGTAAGACTTCAGTTAAAAAGGTATTTAATAAGTAAGTTGGCGACCAGCCGGCCTCGATAATAAATTGATCAAAACCTTTAATGAAATCAAAAAAATCTGCCATTCCTTCAGCGGGATTATTACGAACATGATCGGTCATTAAGGCTTCAAACTGGCTAAAATCATAAACTGCGCCAGCCGCGGTAACTTCCAGAGTGATCGAATTAATCAGTGGTTTTAGTCGAGTTTGAAAAATCAGCGGTCCAAATATTTGTTCTCTTAGATTCGCATAAGTTTCCTGAACAGCTTCCGCGACCGCTTTATTGTCAGCTTTCAATCCTTGCCATGGATTTAACCACGACCATCTACTGGTTGCTTTGTTCGTACCTTCATGAGTAACGATTCCTCCTTCACTCGAAAGCGTATCGTTCATTCTTCCATTAAATGCTTCTACAATACTATTTTTGACTCGCGAAAAATGCTCAATGTTTTCGTATCTGCGCAAATCCAGTGTCAAATCCTCAGTCGCTGTTTCTGTGCCGTCAAACTGGAATGAAGTTGTATAACGATCAACTTTTCTCGCGTCGTAATTATCATTGGGGTTATTGTCTTCTGTGATATGAACAAAAGTATAAGGATCCTCATACTCTCCATAGCCCCCATTAACATTTCCGCCTAGGACTTCTCCCAAGCGTTGCATCCAGGCTTCGGAGTGTGTCTTGGACGTTTCAGTCGAAGCATTTTTGTGCCACAACCACAATACTTCATCAATGAGATCAAGTTGCCCTTCGCGAGTGTTTGCTTGTGAAAATAATGACAAGGTATTGGTAAGATTTGAATCTAGCGAAGCAGCTTCACGTAAACTTCTAACGCCACCGGAACCGGGCATGTTGGGTAGTGTCGCAATGGTATTATCATAATCCAGGGTATCCGTGAATTCAGAATGAAAAGTATCAGCGACATAATCAACAGCGCCGATATCATGAATGCTTCCATCGGTTGCAGTGTAGTAACTGGTAAAAGCAATTCGGTTACCATTTTGAGTAATGTCGGTCGACTGCACGGCGTCAGAGACATTAATAGAACTGACATTGGCCGACGCTAAAGAGGATAATTCACCAATCTGAGTCAGCCCGTCAAGGTTTGCATCCTGCCACAATTGTAATGATGCAAAATCATCATCATTTTGATCAATCAACCCATCGTTATTGCTGTCCAATGCAGCCAGAGCTTCAAAGCCGTTTTTAGCCAGTGTTCCATCTGGCAACAAAGTGTTATCACCAAATATTTCTCTGCCAGAATCAATTGTACCGTTTTGGTTAATATCTCTAACCAACAATGCATCATCCGCAGATACCCAACCAGTTCCCTGTTTTAAACCGTCTGAAGTGTGGTCAAATAACACGCCCTGATCAACACTAACCGTTTCAACGCCGTCACCATCTCGATCTAAAATCAATGGATCAGGTCTCGGGATCAGGTTTTCAATTTTATCGAAAAGATCAGACTGAGAGTCATGAATTAAGCTTTTCGAAAAAGCCATGTACTGAGCAAACGTAGGGAAATCCATCCCTTTAGATTGCAGCATAATAACAAACTTGGTGTATTCGGCGCGCATTTGAAGCGTAGTTGCCACCGCGCCGAAACCAGATGCCATAAGTGTTTCGTGAAGCAATTTAGCCCAACTCTCTTCGCCAGCACCTAAAACATCTTTGCCGAAAAGAGCAACGTTGCCTTCGGCCGACATGGTTGAACCTTTTTCCGGCGTCCAACCGATATCCAACTTCATTTTGACAGCTAACGGCGATGTCGGTGCACCAAAAGTATATTCGCCGGTACTGGCACCAATATTACTCACTTTCAGCTCGCCATTGGAAGGTGCAGCTTCAATGGTAAAACTCGCATCCGCGATCGATAATTCCATTTTCAACTTGCCTTCGCTATCTAGCGAAAAAGTTTGACCATCAAATGTATAGGTGACGGATGCATTACCATCGGCAAATACGACTTCAATATCTTGACCATTTAAAGTGACTTTACCATCCTTATCTATTGTAATTTTATTGTCTTCGGCGTCGGAAATTTCAAACGCCCCTGTTTCACTATTTAAATTAAACTGAAAACTCATAATAACCTCGGATAAATTATTTTCTTAAATAAGCTCGACTTAAAAAATATACGACTATTGAAAAAACAACTCGAACAACATCAACTACATTATTGCTTTAACGCTCCCTGATCCCTTCACTCCATGCTTTAAACAGAGGCGCGAGTAAAAATTCAATCACTCGCCTCCGTCCAGTTTTAATTTCCACGGTAACCGACATTCCGGGAATTAAAGCAATTTGTTTATTTCCTACAGTGATAAATTGATCGCTGATACTCGTTTTTATTGGAAAAATTAGTCCTGCATTGTCAGTTTCCATAGCGTCGAATGACAGGTGAATGACTTCGCCTTCGATAATGCCATATCGAGTAAAAGGAAAACTGTCGACCTTTATTTCCGCTATCTGCCCCACTTCCACAAACCCGATGTCTTTGTTAAGCAACCCTGCTTCAATCACTAATGATTGTCCGTCAGGTATGACACGCATGACTTCTTCACCAGTCGCAACGACACCACCAATAGTGTTAGCTCGTAAATGGTCTACAACACCATCAACCGGCGATCTCAACTGCTGCGCTAAAATATTATTTTTTGCTTTGATAATTTCTTGTTTTATCCCGTGTAGCCCACGACTAATTCGCTGCTGTTCGACCAGGTATTGATTCTCATAGTGTCGATTGATGGTTGTTAACTGGGATTGAACATCGTTCATTTTTTGAGTGAGCTTTTTCAGACGCTCTTGTATTTCTGGCAGGTTTTTTTTAGATCGGTGTGTCGCATTTGTAATATCATTCCATTGTCCTTGAAGACCGTTCAACTGTTTTGTCGGCCCAGTTATCTTCGCTTGATATTCTTCCCATTGATTTTCCAGTAGCTTTCTCTGAAGCAAGTTGAGTTCAGCCGAAGTGACTTCTTCTGTGCCATCATTTTGACTTTGATTTTTATTTCGAGAAGCGTCCAGTCGAGCTAACAATAAAGAAAAGCGAGCCAAATCTGCAGATAGTTCAAACTGCTCCTGTTCCAGCCTCGCTAAATCGGCTTTGTACTGAGTACTATCTAGAGAAATTAATAGTTCGCCCGCTTTAACTTTTTGACCTTCGCTGACGTGAATGTCACGGACAACGCTTGGAGTCAGCGGTTGAATAATTTTGACCTGACCAGACGGCACTATTTTTCCCTGAGCAGTCGCAATAATGTCAACGCTGGCCCAAGATGCCCAAAGCATCATCAGGAACAGCAGCAACATGATGGTCCACAAAATAATTCGGCTAAACTTTGCAGGAGGGGCATGTTGTACTTCAAGTGCAGCAGGCAAAAAACTTAACTGCTCGCGACTCAAGAACTTGTTCGGAGCCTCGAAATTATTCGCACTCTCTGTTCTTGTTGTGCAATCCTGAAGAGATGAAGACTTCATGAGCTTGTCTCCTGAGGAATTGGTTTTGGTGTTTTTTTAATGACTGAACTAGCATTTTTAACATTCGATTGAACTAGCGACTGAATCGCGTAGAGATGAGCATAAATCCCACCCTGTTGCACTAGCTCATCATGCCTGCCTTGCTCGGCGAGTCTGCCCTTTTCCATAACAATAATTCTATCCGCATCCCGCACAGCAGATAGTCGGTGAGCGATAATAAAAACAGTCCTGTCTTTACAGATTTGACGCATGTTGGACTGAATTATTTTTTCTGATTCATAATCCAGGGCGCTGGTTGCTTCGTCAAAAATCAAAATTTTGGGGTTGGTCACCAGCGCCCGAGCAATGGCAATCCTTTGGCGCTGTCCGCCCGACAGAGAGTTCCCCTGCTCCGCAACAATGGTGTCGTAACCTTCCGGCAATTCACAAATAAATTCATGAGCGCCCGCAGTTCTCGCAGCAGTGATAATCCGTTCAATTGGGATACTGGGATCGGCTATTGCAATATTCTCTCGAACGGTCCGATTAAATAAAAAGTTATCCTGTAGCACAATCCCAATTTGTCGGCGTAACCATGCGGGTTCAACCAGCGATAAGTCGTTACCGTCAATCAATACTCGACCACTTTCCGGAACATACAGACGTTGGATCAGTTTAGTTAATGTGCTCTTGCCCGATCCTGAGCGACCCGCAATGCCAACCACTTCTCCCGGTTGTATTGTCAATTCGACATTTTGCAACACCGGCGGCTGATCTTGTCGATAGCGAAAACTCACTCCGTCAAATCTTACTTCACCTTTAATCGATTCTAGCGTGGTCTTATTCGGACTATATCCAGGCTCTTTTGGCGAATTCAGAATATCAGCCAGTCGCTCAACCGATATATTGACTTGCTGAAAGTCTTGCCACAAATTAACCAGTCGCATAATCGGGCCAGACACTCGTTGAGAAAGCATATTAAACGCAATGAACTGGCCAATGGTTAATTCACTGGCGACAACAGCAATAGAGCCAAAATAAAGCGTCAACAAACTACATATTTTGTTAATGTAAGCAGCGACATTGCTATAAACGTTACTTAGTTGGCTCGCTTTAAAAGAGTGGTTAACATAATCAGCCAACTTCTCATCCCATCGATTACGCATTTGTGGCTCTACTGCCATCGACTTAATTGTTTCTATTCCTGAAACCGACTCGACTAAAAAAGAATGATTTTCTGCACTACGCTGAAACTTGTCGTTAAGATGCTGTTTGAGCCTGGGTGTTGTTAGAACAGACAGCAAAATGTAAAAAGGAATGGTGCCAACAACAATCCAGGTGAGCAAAGGTGCGTAGGCAAACATGACGGCAAAAAAAATCGAGGTAAAAAATAAATCAAGCACTACCGTCAATGAAGAACCGGTCATAAATTCACGTATTCTGTCGAGTTCTTTAATTCTCGCAACCGTGTCACCGACTCGCCTTGCGGCGAAATACGCGAAAGGGAGTGCAAGCATATGTTGGTAGAGTTGACTGCCCAGTTCCACATCAACTCGATTGGTCGTGTGACTAAAGATGTATGTCCGTAGCCCCGTCAAAATCACTTCGAAAGTGATCACTACGAAAAAGCCAACAGCTAAAACATCGAGTGTAGTTAAGCCCTTGTGGGCCAGAACTTTATCAATCACGACCTGGAAAAAGATGGGCGTTGCTAACGCCAACAGTTGAATAAAAAAAGAGGCCAGTAAAATATCAGTTAATAATTTTTTATACTTAACCAGCGCAGGAATAAACCAGGCAAAACCAAACTTGCTGTTTTCACTTAATAAGCGAGTACGTTTTGCAATATGTACAAGTTCTCCGCTCCATTGTTCATTCAATTCTGAAAAACTCAATTGTTCAGGTTTACCAAGAGCGACATCTTGAATTAACACTTGATCGTCTGAAATTTTAGCGATAACGAAATACGTGCCATTATGGCGTTTGGCAATTGCCGGTAAGATCAGTTTGTGTAAGCGGTTGGTCTTTGTACGCAACAACTTTGCCTTGAATCCGAGGCTTTTCGCGGCTCGTAACAAATTAATGTCGTTAAGTTGCTCGGAATCTGATCCAAACTCTCGAATTAATGCACTCGCCTCAGCTGGAACCTGATGAAAGCGAGCCACAAGGCACAGGCATGATATTGCCATTTGGTAGTGTATATTTTCTGTCATATCTTAATTTCAAAAGGCTTCATACCTGATATTTGGATTTTAAATAGCAGTAGCTATCCACCGTTAAACAGCGGTTAATACAAAATCAGGTTATGTAAAACCGGATAGGATTTAGTAGGTAAAATAATAAAGGGCGGTGAAAAAGGGCGGTATTAAGATTGGGACAGAAAATAGTAAATATGGAATGTGACTGTTAATTTACACAAGTATTTAAGTCACTATTTTCATTGTTACTTTTTACGACTTACCAGCGAATCGCATACTTAGTCCGAGCGGCAAAGCGGCTAATTCCAAGGTTAAAAAATACCAGGTTCTCAATAGATTGGCAGCGCCCACACTCGTACCGGCATACCACAACTAACAGACATAGATAGGAAAGTTACATTGCGGCCAAGCAAAACAAGATTCAAGACAAAATCTGATTCTACTCCGAATAAAAAGCTTGGTGGAAAATAATCCCCATATCGGCTTCAGGGGATAATTTTAGTACTGTTCAATGGCCGACTCTCGTATAACGAAGGTCATTTAGTACCATAGCCGCCTTTTGGTTTTGGGTCAGGAGCTGAAGGCCCAACCACATCAATCAAATAATATGTGACGATCACGGCATTAGAGGCTTCTGTTTGACCCGTTATATTCAGAGGTCTAATGCTAGTACAGTGGCGCCATCTTCCGATCCCTGGATCTGACGCACCGTCCCAATTGCAAAAATCCTGAATTTCAGAAACATTAATACGCGTTGTGGTCAAATCGTAGGAACCGCCAAGATTTGACAGCGAAGCTAGTGTGTTTTGAGAGGCAACTGTAAACAAAAGGCCTAGCGCCAGCGTGACTATTTTAGCATTCACAATTTTCACCAATAATCCCCTTGATCATTAACGCTCTGGTAACTTATCCTGAACTCAGATTAATGAGTACCATAACCGCCTTTTGGTTTTGGATCTGGAGCCGACGGCTGCCTCACCAAAAAGGTAACGAGCACTAAATTTGAAGGCTCCGATTGACCAGGGCGAATGAATGGTTCAGTGCTAATACAATGTCTTGAGAATGTTTCACTCTCGTAATTACAAAAATCTTCAACTCTAGAAGCATCAACAAGCACAGTTTCGAGCCCAACAGGACCTTCCTTGACAGGAGGAAAGCCGTGTGAGTCCAACGCTAATAAGAAACCTAGCAACAATGTGATCTTTTTAATACTAAAAATTTTCATTAAATAATCTCCTTAACCGTTAGAATTCGAGCCCAGTTATCCGGCACGACGACAACTCTACTTCAGGCAAATTTACTTAGTGTCATAACCCCCTTTTGGCTTAGGATCCGGCGCTTGTGGTCCTAATATAACGATATAATAGTATGAAACATCCATCAGATTAGTAGGCTCAGGTTCAGAACCTATTGGTGCAAACGGTCTATAATTTTTTATACTCACACAATGACGCCACTTTCCGATTCCCTGGGGATATGAAACACCGTCCCAATTACAAAAATCCTCAATTTCAGAAATATCAAGAAATGCCCGACCTGATGAAAAAGAAGGGTTATGAGTACTTGCAAGAATCTCAAAAGAGGCGATCGCAGATAAAAGACATACTGCAAACATTAAATTTTTAACGCCCATGATTTTCATCGAATAATCTCCTTGAACATCAGAATTCAGATGTTCTCATTTTTAATAATACAAAAACTTAATGACAATGAGATGATAACCAGCCCGCTTTAAAAGCAAGTATTAAAAACGGGACCAAAAATAGTAATATTGGTCAATATAAAGCTAACCACTTGATACCAAAAGATAAATATTTTCCACACCGATTGATTTTAAACACAACAGTTATCGTTGAATGGTTTCTTCCTGATACTGTTTTGGCGTTTTCCCATATTCCGCTTTAAAGCAGCGGATGTAATAAGAAGGCGAGCTAAAACCAACATCTTCAGAAATTTGAGCAATTTGCCGACCCGACGAAAATAATTCAACTGATCGATTTAGCCGATACTTTTTAATGTAATCAGAAAAGTTGTGGTCAATTAATGCGCTGAGTTTACGGTTTAATTGCCTTTCACTCACCCCTAATTCTTTGGCAACCTGTTCTCGATTAAACTCAGAACATGTGAAATTTTCATCAATGATCTTGGTAAACTTTTCGATAAACTGGCTATCTTTATCACTCATTCCAACCAATGTTGGCTTTTGTTTTGTTCCTGGCTGACCCGGCCCTTGAGTGATTTCACTACCAAATCGCTTCCGCAAGATGCTGCGAATATCGAGTATATTTTGAACGCGCAACTGAAGTTCGTCAGGGTGAAAGGGCTTGGTCAGATAATCATCAATCTTCTCTTTCCAGCCCTTCATACGACTCTCAACGCCACCTTTCGCCGTTAACATAATAATGGGAATATGACTGGTCATTTCGTTTTGTTTTAGACTGGAGGCTACTTCATAACCGCTAATTCCTGGCATCATCAAATCACAAATGATTATGTCAGGAACATAGCTTGATGCCAGATTCAACCCTTCAGTGCCGTTGTTAGCAACCAAACAATGAAACTGGGGTTTAAAAATAGTCAATAACAATTCTCTCATGTCACGATTATCGTCAATGAACAGTATCGTTTTCTCGTGAGCCGAATTTTCAGGGATGTCCGTTTTGAGCTGAAAATCTTGTGTAAGACTATCATCAGTTTTTGTCACTTGCTCACTTGAGTCAGAATTCCTTAGAACCTTGATTTCTAACTCTGTCGACGACGAAATAGGTGTAGTGGAGAGTTCCACTGAGTCCATAGTTATGCTTATCTTTTCCATTGGTAAGTAAACTTTAAAACAACTCCCCTTACCTAACTCACTTTCGAGGGTAATTTTACCGTCATTACGTTCAACAATCTCTTTCACAAGGGCGAGTCCAATACCCGTCCCCTGAATACTTTCTGTACTCTCATCATTTAATCGCGTAAACCGTTCAAAAACTAATGGTTGATTATCTAAACTGATTCCCGGGCCAGTATCCGAAATAGAGAGTATCAGGTCATCGTTAGTTCGTTCGGCGGTTATCATAATTTTGCCGTCATTTGGCGTATATTTTACCGCGTTGGACAATAAGTTAGTGACGATAATTTCGAGAGAGTCACGTGTTAGACTAAGCGATATTTCTTCGGAAATATTGACTTCTAAAGATAAGTTCTTGGCATCTAATAATGATTGGAAGGATGCATGTAATGACTGAATAAAACTTTTTAGTTCATAGATTTGTGTTTCTTCAGAGCTTGACGAATCAAGTCGAGCCATCTCTAAAAATTGATCAACCATTTTAGACAATCGCTGGCCGTTACGCTTCATCATCATTAATTTACTTCGAGTAGTCTCCGACGGGTTACTCTTCAGCATTAATTCGATCGGACTCAGCATTAAAGTCAACGGCGTTCTAAATTCGTGTGACACATTGGTAAATAAACGATCTTTTGCCTTCGCAACCTCCAGTGCAGAAAGTTTTTCCTGTTGCGCCACTTTTTTGCGCCAAGATAACCAGATAACCGTTGTCATGATCGCAATAGTAAAGACGGCATAAAGTAAATAAGCCCACCAAGTTCTCCAAGGAGCAGATGCAATAGAAATCGCTATTGATTTAGGTTCTTCACTCCAAACACCATTTTTATTCGATGCCTTTAATTGAAACGTATAGTTGCCGGCATCCAGGTTCGAATAGCTGACGTAACGCCGATTTGAATCAACGTAAATCCAATCATCATCATATCCAACTAACTGGTATGCATAACGGGTTTGTTTAGGGTTTAAATAGTTTAGCCCAACATATTCAAAACCAAATACCGTTTGATCATAATCCAGGTTTAGCTGACGAGTCGTGTTTATTGTTTGAGAAAGCACCGAGTCAGATTGCTCTCTTTTTAGCTGAACATCTTTATTGAAAATCTGTAATTGGTTAATTGCGATACGAGGAGGAATAACATCACTAAAAACACCTTGAGGATTAAATAGATTATACCCGTTGATTCCCGCAAAGAGCATTTCATCCGTTTTTGAATGATAAGATCCAGCGCTTGTAAACTCGTTATTTTGTAGGCCGTCTTTACGAGTAAAATTCGCAATTTTACCGGAGTCAAATTCTATTCGAGATAGTCCGGCACTAGAAGACGCCCAGGCATTTCTCTGATTATCGATTTCAATGTGGTAAATAAAATTGCTGGCTAATCCTTGCTCCGTTGAAAAGTGGATTAATTCTTCTGTCTTAATATCGAAATGATAAAGACCATACCCAGCACTCCCCAGCCAAAGACTGCCCGCCTGGTCAAATGCTAGTGCACTAACATTTGGAGGAAACAGTGAATTTTTTCCTTGAAATTCAATCAAAGAATTTGAATTTTGTTCAATTTTTAGCAAACCATTATTTGATGTTCCGACCCATAAGTTATTTTTCTTGTCTGCCACAAGGCTTGTGATGACATTACGATCAAACGAAAAGCTTTCAGAATGCTTACCTGTCAATGAAGTAAAAGTATTCTCGCGAATATTGTAGCGACTAAGGCCTTCACGGTAACTACCCACCCAGATATTACCCAGGTGATCGGCAGTCACAGATCGCGTGTAATTCGAGCTAATACTATTTTCATCTTTGTTATGGAGAAATTGTCGAAAATGGTTCTCGCTACGATTATACTGAATGAGGCCTTCTCTTAAGGTGGCAAACCACAAGTTTGATTCTGCATCTTCGTATATGTCAACAATACTCTTGAAAGTTACCGCCTCAAGATTTGTTGTTCCCTGACGGTACCAATAGCAATGACTGTTTTTCCTATCAATACGATGAAGCCCCTTGCCGTTAGCGCCCAACCAGATATCACCATAACTATCTATATACGATGAATAAATAAGGTTACCAGAAAGACATTCATCGTCATTGCCTGAACTCACATGGTGGCCAAATCGCTTCATCTCTGGATTATATTTGTCGATCCCTTTGGCATAACTACCAAACCAAAACAATCCTTCTCTATCCTTAAATATTGACAATATCGACTGACCACCAAGGCTCTCAGGTTTATTTTCCTTGTGTTGATAATGAACGTATTTTTTTGTGGCCGGATCAAATAGAATTAAACCGTTACGAGTCCCTAACCATAATTGCCCATCAGGACCCTCTTCGATAATCTGAACACTTGCGTTATTTTCTTGATTTATTCCAGAGAAAAACGATTCAAATTTTCCAGTATTAATATTAAACAGGCTTAAACCTTTATTAGAGCCTAACCAGATGTCATCTTGGTCCGTGATTAACACATCCCAGACATCATCTTCAATTAAGCGACGGCTATCGCTTTTAAATTGAAAATTGGTAGCGACTTTAAAATTATTGCTATCTATAACATTGACACCTTTTCGAGTACCTACCCATATTTTGCCATTTTTAGTTTGGCTAATTACGGTAATAAAATTACTGCTAAGCTTACGCTCGTTATCCTCTGAAGCGCTAAAGTCCGTGACTTGATTTAGATTAAAATCAACAACTTTTAATCCATTTCTGGCGGTGCCCACCCACAAATTATTATCTTTATCTTCGAAAAGTGCCGTGACGGAAACACCTGACAACGACTCCGCAATTTCAGGTATTGTACTGACAGGTAAAAAACTATCTTGCGATTCATCATACAATTCTAAACCTAGCGGTGTTCCCACCAACAATTGATTTGAACTGTTAACAAGTAAAACATTGGGGCGAAAGTGGGCAATCGAGGACTCATCGCCACTTACAGGCCGATAAACTTTGAACGAATAGCCATCAAAACGGTTGAGTCCGTCATCTGTTGCGAACCAAAGATACCCTTGCGCATCTTGCGCAATATCTTTAACTGTTACATTAGAAAGTCCTTGCTCGTTAGCAATATGCTCAAAGTAGGGTTCAATATGAAGTAATTGCTCGCCTGCTACCGTAAATGGTGCACATAAGCCGTAAATAGAAATGCCAATCCATAATAAAACTTTCATTAAGCCGTTAAACTTTTATGATGCATCCGTACCGTCTGTTGGTCTTGGATCTTGAGGGAGTGGACCTGGTCCGCCGATATAATGCCAATAAGTAACTTCTACCATTCCATCGACAGGATCTTTATCGCGGCGTGCTCGCGGTGTATCGTAATAAGGCAGTATTGATTCACATAAATAAATGGAACAAAATGACGCACTGTTTGTTTCAGCCATGGCTTGTTTCGCCAATTTCCAGTCACTGCCATGTTTGTTTAACGTATTGGCGCTAACTGCATAGGAGCCGACGGTTAGAACTGCTATTACTGAAAGTTTAATCAAAAATGTAAATCTCATAGTGTCTCCTACTAGAACTATTTTTGGCTACAGCCTCCATTAAATAGGGCGAATATTATCACTGAAATTATCCAATTTATAGATGGATTATCCAACCATTAATATTTGCGTACAATTTCAAAGATTAACATTTCTAGCTGAGATTTTCTTAATAACAAAAAGTTCAAACGTGGTACCTACAAATAGTGTAGGCACCATGTATCGGGCCACATATCTGACCACCTATTGACTAAAATCCATAGCCGATAAACAACGGCTCATAACCATAAAAATACTGGTCACTGTTATATTTAGCACCGGCTCCCCACCCGTGCTTAACCGACTTACCATATGATTTTAAGCACCTGCCGTTTTGAGTTAGGCTGTGAGATGAAGAGGTTTCTCCAAACTTGGACACCCTGATCAAGGCACCGACGGTATTGCCACTGCCTACACTCAGGTCTCGAATGGCATCGGCTGAAGACAGACAGATTTCAGATTCTTTCTCCTCTTTACAAGTAGAAAAAAGTGAGCAGCTATCTACTCTCGTTCTAATAAAACCATGATGCTCTTCAATCTGCCAGATCGGTAGTTTGTTAGGTAAAACCATACATTGACCATTATTATTAACGGTGTCCTGGCAATTAGAATCTAATGGCACATAGCAGTTCGCCCAGTTTTCATGATCGGCACATTGCGCAACCCCAGACTTAATCATGCTTTTGGTTGAATGGCAGATATTGAGTGGATAGATGTTTAATCGCTTATAAACCTCGACACTATAGGCCTGCGCTAAATCTTCTTTAGCATCGTCTGGAAACTCTGGGTCTACATGAAACAGCTCACACCTACTCGCCACCTGGCGATCAAGGGATTCCCAAGCATTGAGTTTGGCTTGCATAGGTCGATAGTCAAGAAACACATCAAAATGGCTGCTGCCTGCTAATTCTAACGGCATTTCATATTTTTTGTGAGAAAGCTGAATAGCAACCTGTCTCAGCGCTGATTCATTTTCAAAATCTTGCAAAAATCTAGTCAATTCGGCGAGCCCACCAATACTGGTAACATTAACCGAAGAACCTTTGGAAACCGCCAAAACTTCAAAGCTATAGCCTGAGTATTTAGATAAAAGCGATGAGCGCTCAGATTCTGATAGATCTGCGCTAAATATGCTCAAGTCACCTTTCAACGAAGATGTTGTTGATCTTTTTTCTTCTTTGGTTGCATCTTGCTTGTTTACCTGAATGGTCACATAAGTTTGTCGTCCCAAAACAATTTGGTTGACGTATTCATCACCACAGTTATGCCGAAAGTTTTTTCTGCGGTTATAGTCTTGCGAAATCAAATCATCAAGATGACCGCTCCTCAATTGGCGTTGAGTTGAATCGACAATATTCGCTCGATAAGAGCTTAATTCTAACTTCGCTACAATGACTGAAGTTTCTTCAACTTTACTGATGGCTTGATATAGTTCGGTTGTATTGTTGTAGCTGGCCGAAAATCCACCATATGCGCCTTCCGCCGTGATTGAGTTACTTAAATCCAGATGAGTCGCTAACTCAGACCGCGTATTCGCCAACGAAAACAAGTAGACTTTGTTATCGTAAGGTTGTAGTTCGCCGTTCAACAGCTGGTTATCATTTTGAACCCAGCAATCGCTTGGAGATGCAACAACTTTCAAACTATCGTAGCCATTACCGAGCATGCTGATATCTATTTCGGGTGTTGTTGATCCGCCTGAACCAGATCCCCCTGAACCTCCAGAACCACCGGAACCGGCTCCTCCTTCATCAGGCTCTCCTTCATCGGGCGCAATCGCTCGAGTACCTATCTGTTCGTCGTTTAAATCCGTATCTCTGGAAAGCGCCTGTCTGGAAAGTGTCATAGCCCCAGCACCTTTAGCATCTTGAGATTGAGTGCTGAGATTACTTTGAACAGAAAATACACTAGTCGGATTTGGCCGTTTGACCAGCATATTGCCAATATGAACCGTATTGCTGCATTTTCCTGCCTTACAGGCTTTTACCCCAAACCGGTATCGGTTGCTGCCTAAAGCAGAAACTTGATGGCTTAACGCCAACCCAGAATATATTAGGCTCCAGCTTCCATTGTTAACACGGCGACTTAACTGATAAGTCACGCCTGAGGTTGGTGAGTCTCCCCAGCGAACTTTAAAAGTTCCACTTTCTGAATAAGGTGTATAAGCAATAAATTCAGGTGGCGCGGGCGGCGTGGGCGTCGGATTATCACAATCAGGCCACGGCTTTCCTTCTGGAATTTCATCCAGATGGTCACACCACCAAGGATCACCATAATCTGGCCTTGCCTGAGCATCATCGATAAAAAAAGTCGGTAGCAAAGCAATAGAAATTAGATAAAACAAGAGTGAAAAATATTTTTTCGGCATGGCTTTTCTCCAGTATAAAATCGTAAACAGATCCATTGAATAAAACATTCATTAAGTACTTCGAAACAGCATCATCGAAAACGATTCAATTAAAACCGAATAGCGATGCTGACAAGCACCTCCTTTTTAAAATAACCGTCGAGAAAAGGGTTCTATTGTTTTCTAGTGTTTTCTATTTCGTACATTAATTAAGCATTAGAAGGGATTTTTTAAAGCCTACAATCTCCCGAAGAGATTAAAATCAAAAAATACAAAAGTATTTTCGACAAAGACATTTTGTTATTAATATTTACGTTTACCGTAAAGCATCATGTTTGTTACTATTTTTCAGCTGGATTTTTTATTTTATTTTCACCTTTTACTAACTCCTGATTGTTTTAGGCGAACTCCGGCTTCGCAATAGCTTTACTTCATTTCGGAATCTTATGGATATTTATCAATTCTCATTGTTTAAATTTGATTCCACGACACTCACGCTAACCCAAAACGGTCACGTCATTGAACTAAGACCGAAATCCAAACTCTTATTAAAAGTATTACTGGAAAACTCATCACAAATCGTTGATAAAAACCAGCTGCTCGCCTCTGTATGGTCAGAATCAGTGGTGGGCGAAAACGTCATTTATGATGCAATAAAGGAGCTTCGTCAGGCATTAGGAGATTCCCCTCGACACTCCTTATTTATCCAAACACTTCCCAAAAAAGGCTATCAGTGGATCTATCCTTACGATACCTACCAACCCGAAACGATCATTAATCGGGTAACAATGAATAAGCTTAAGCGACACCTGATTAAAATATTTGCATTTGCCGGTATCTTTATCATTGGCTTAATGATGGTGTCCTATTGGTTAAAAGTTGAACCGGTGAAGGCATCAAAAAACTTGACGGGACTAACAAACGATAACTTATTGAGTGAGATAGCGGACTCCTCTGGATCGGGTAATGCGACGTCCAATCAATCAATGGCTAACAATTCAAATCGAAAACCCATGATCGCGATTCTCCCGTTCGTTAATCAAACTTCCCACATTGATGCGAGTTGGATTACCTTGGGGCTGATGGATATACTGGAAAATAACGTTGCTTACCAGGACTCATTTATTACCTACCCCAGTAAAGGTATATTGAGTTTACTATCACAACAATCCATCAAGCCCAATACATTGCTTGATGAGTTTCAACTGGAAAAACTCGCACAAACTACATCTGCGGACTATGTTGTATCAGTCACAGTGAGCGGAGAAAGCAATGATTATGGTGCGCATGCCTCGATTTATATCGCCAAAGATAAACTCTCTGTTAGTAGGCAAATAGAAGACTCATCTCTCGGTAACTTAATCAACAAACTCAACTTTCAATTAACAGACCGCTTTATTCACGGCGCTTTAACATTCGAGCACCACCCAGCGGCGATGCAAGATGACTTTATGGTAAGAATTTTTGCGGAAGGAAACGAAGCCTTATTATCACGACAGCATTATCTTGCTAAACATTACTTTGAGATTGTATTACAACATCATCCAGAGTTTTTGGAAGCCAAGTTTAAGTTAGCTAAAACAGAAGTAGAACTCGGCGATCTCAACCGCGCCAAAAATCTGCTGGAAGCAATTATCGACTCACAAAATAATACCGCTGAGCGATTGAGAGTCGACGAATTGCTCGCCGCGCATTCTGCCAACCTGCTTGGAAAAATTCATTACTATCAAGGCCACTATGACAAATCTGATTCTCTTTTCAACTACGCGCAAGCGATATTTGAAAAACATAAAAATGACAAATGGCTGGCCTGGACCTATATTTTAAAAAGCCGCATCGCAGGCTTCAATCGTAACCCCATGCTCGCCATCCAACACCTGAATACAGCTCTCTCGCTTTACCAAAAAATTGAGCACTTACGCGGTCAAGGTTGGACACTTCAGTTTTTAGCGGAACGGTCATTTGAAATTAATCAGCTAGAACAGGCGAAACTTTATCTTGAGCATTCACTCGCAGTCAGAAACAGGGCCGGAAATCAGTTAGGTGTTGCCGCAACACTGGTTAAAATGGGTGCTTATTCTGCAATAGACGATAAACAAAAAGCACTAAAACTCTATCTTCAAGCTTTAGAAATTTACCAGTTAGTCGGCGACAAAAATGCAGAAAAAGTCGGGCTTTCTGTACTAGCCAATTTCTGGATCCGTGAAAAAAACGAAACTAAAGCAGCTCACTTTGTTGATAAGTTATTTGAAAATGCCAAAGCCCTACAAAACGAAAAAGTAACGCTAGATGCGCAAAATGTCAAAATCAATTTCTTGTTAATGAAAAATCAAGTTTCTGAAGCAAAAGCGCTGCTTAAAGAAATGATTTCAACCAGCGACAGGCTGGGATACTTAGCATTAAATAAAATCTTTGTAAAACGGCTCGAATCTGTCGAGCGATTGACTAAAGCAGACTCAGAGTGAGAAAAACATTGAAAGGCACTCACATTTTTTAGTTACATGGCTTAGTTTTAAGCCTCACCTTTAAACGATGAGCCAAGGTGAGGCTTAAATCCGATACGTTTAGTTGAGCTTCTTTATTGATAGCTCTCCATAGTCTTCATAATGTCTTCAACGGTAGCGTTTTTAGTCGTTTCAGATTTAAACTTTCCTTTTTTCTCATTGAGACAGCAAATAATCCCGTAGGTATTCCCTTTTTGCGCTTCTGAACATTTTTCTGGCGTAGCAGGATCACCAATAATGTCCCCGCCGATCCCCTGGGTGATTATCGCGGTCAGATTTCCCCGCTTGTCTACCTGACAAAAACTTTCTCTCCAGGTTGGCTGGCGGGTTCTTCCTGGCAGAAGGTTAAACTTCGACTTACACAAATCATCGGTATCAGCCGGTCTTTTTGAATAATGCTGAAGATAGTAATCACAATGACCGAGTTCGCATTGACAAGAGCTGATCAAATTTGGCGGAATGTCCTGATTGCCCACTCGATAAGCCCCGTCTTTACATTGCGTATCTCGCCATGCTCCCACATAAACTGCTTTTTTCGAAATCAGATCGGCGATCGGATTCAAACCACCCGAAGATTTTACGATGGTTTTTGCCATTCTCCGAGCGCTTTTTTCGAAGGGTTCGGAAGAGTCTAGGCTGTGTCGAAAACTCACGTAGTTATAATCCACACCACCAATTTCTTTGCTTTTCAACCATGCTGTTCCATCATCAAGCTCATTAAAAAAGGCTTGGGTTACCACATTATTGGGTATCCAATTTGACAGAGAAATACTGGGAACCGTCGAAGCGACATCATCAAGAATGTCGAGCGGAATATCCAAACCTAGCGAAGCACCAATACCAAAAGACGCACCAAAAGTTCCGTCAGGTGGAATGTGAGCATGCCCTCCCTGTTCAGGATCATCCGTGTAGGATATAAACGGCTCGATACTAACGCCGGCGTCGAGTAATATTGTGAAAGGATTGATCAATCTCTCAAACTTATCTAAATCCCAATTATCGCCATATGCCAAAGAACCAAAAAATCCAATCCAGGCATCCAACACCGCCGTTGTTGACGACCATGCTACACCTGAAGAAACGCCGCCGCCCAATGAACTAGGACTAAAATTAAATCCATTTCCGGCAAACGCAAACGAAGCGAACTGCTGATCCCAAATTCCCCAAACACTATCACTACCCGCTTGTTTTTTCACAGTGCCACGGGTAAATTCGAATACACTGGCCTCGTTAAACAATACTTTCATTCCCATGTTTTCAGGCCAGTCATTATCAGGGGCCTGAACATATTCTTTAAATGGCTTGCATATTTCCTGCATATCAAGATTCTCTATCTTATCTATTTGCGCCAGACTACTACGTAATTTTTCAGAAACAATCACTTGAAAAACACCCAGTTGAAGTGTGCAGGCAGTTGCAGTGTTGTTACTAACATCCAGTGTCGTTTTCAAACGACGATAACCATTTGAATGATGTTGACCCTGACCAAAATCAGCCAGGTCTTTTATAAAAATACTGATGGACTCTCCTACATAATCCTCATTTATCAGCGCCTCATAACGTTCCTGATCAAACGGTAAGGTCACGCACACAGGCTCATTGAATAACGACTGAGTTGGACCAATTAACACCGCTTCACTAATGGCAGTATCGATACCGATGGGTTCGGATAAATTGGCGTAAAAGCATGTAGGCTGGTGAAGATCGCCTTCGCTGATTTCCAGAATGACTTGTTCGCCAGCAATGACATCATCAAAAATAATGGTTTCCGAAGTTCCGGGCGAAACGCATTGTTGATCAATATTTGGCTGATATGAAAGACCATTGTGAGTTAGCAGTTGATCGCCAACAGCATTGTCTGCGAGTTGGTTAGCAACGCCTAATATCGATCTATTCAGGTTATCAGACACACACAGAGCAGCACCGACATAGCCAGCTTCAAATGCGCCTTTTTGATAGAAAGTCACGCTATCATCAGGCTGAATGTTTTTTGCGACAACACAATTTTGATTGCCGGAACAATTTGAGAAGGAGCAAGTAACCAAAGCACTTTGAGACCCAACATTTTGTAATTGAAACGCCGTTGAATAGCCATAGTGCCTGTCCATAATAATGGGAAAGGCCACGCCTGCGGTTGCTTTTTCAACGTCAATACCATTATAGGCGGAGCCCTGCTCGTCCTTTAGCTGATTAACCAGTGCGACAATTTTAGCGTCCGGGGAGTTAGAATCAGTCGTCAAGGTTGCGGAGCCTACACAAGTCTCCTGATCAGAATTCAGAAAAATAAAATTGTGCGAACTCGATGGACCTAATTCAGCACTTTTCTGAAAAGAAGCGGCAGGATCTTGACATGTCACGTCCAACAACACATTAAACGATTCCTGTGCCGAGGTATTTTGCACGGCAATGCCAGTGCCCACACCATAGTTATTGATATTAATCAATGGCAGGGACAATTCCGACGCGCCACCGACAAAAGCCTCCGAAGAGAGTATGGTTGTTGGACTTACCTGGTTAACCACTGTCGTCGCTTTTTGGCTGGCTGTAATGACTGCTGAACCAACGAAATCTTCATCTAAACCGTTGCCGCAACTTACTGAGCCGCTACCTTGCGCCTGATCCAGAATTCTCATTGAATGCCGCAAAAGGGTAAACTCTTCTTCAGCAACCTGGCTTGTCCCATCATAATATTTCACTTTAATGCGATTCGGCAGGCTACTGGCATTTTGTATGGCAAGCCAGGTGTTAATATCATAATGACCGCACATGATCAGAGGAACAAAGAGTTTGTTTGCTCCTTTTTCAAATCCCACATGAGAAGCGGTCATTTCGCTATTATCAGCGATAATGTTATTGATGGCACGGATCGGTTGATTGGACTTCAACCTGACCGCGCTAAATCCATCAGGCGCATTTTCAAGGCGAACACTCGAGTTTATACCAATGGAAAATGGCTCACCCGTGGTCGTCTGGCCGGAGCGATTGGTGAAATAAGGGGTGACTGTGGCCGCCGCATTGCCCAGGTTAACAACGGATATGCCAAAATCACTATACTCAATTCCATTAATGGTTTCGGTGCCTTTAAGATATGCGGGGACATAGGAATACTGAGGTACGGCAAGCGCATTGAAACTCAGCAAGAGTAGAATCAGTAATAGGCTCTGGTTTAAACAACGGATATCAAATCGATTAAAAATGTTTTTCATCATGAATCACCTTTCCTGCGTTGACTAAAATTTTTCGATTACTTGACTTTTTGATTCGCTGAACGCTCAAATACCCATTCAGATTATCGAGTCTTTTTTCGAAAGTAGTCTTTCTCGGTCGATTCGAACTATTTAACCCATGCTTTGAAATTTTATTACTGCTCCGTCGCCAGTACTTTTGGGGATTTTTGTTTTCTATACTGCGAGGGAGTTAACCCGACATTTTTTTTGAAAGCCGTGTAAAAGGAGGACTTTGAGTTAAACCCAACTTCCATGGCAATATCAAGAATCGATAACTTTTTGTCAGGCAGTTCCAGCAGACGCAGTGCTTCTTTAATTCGATAAGAATTAACAAAGTCATAAAAATTACAATTTAGCGACTCATTGATCACTTGAGATAATGCATGGGGAGATACCTCAAGAATTTCCGCTAGCGAAGTGAGGGAGAGGTCGTTTTGTTGATAGAGCTTAGCAGACTTCATTTGAACCAAAAGTTGGCGATTAATATCCTCTGCCAGCGCATCAGTAACATTAGTATTTTGATATTTCACTTTGGGTCTGACTAAGTCTGGTTTGAATAACTCAGGTCCGACATCACTCTCGAAATTGTTATTCTTGGAGTGGCTTTCATCTCGTGTTCCCCTGTTTGGCGCAGTAAAAATCTGAGGTTGATGAATTGCCATAAAGCCCAAGAAATAGATAACGATCGCAATGCTAAGATTTAGAATATTGTCAAATAACAACAGGTTAACTTGCGACGGTGGCACCGTGTGTCGAATGAGCGCAACAATTAATAATGCAGATAGAAGCCACAATACATTTTGTAACCAGCACAGATTACGTTTTTCGATGTTGGAATATTCATTCTTAATATTGACTCGATGTTTTGAAGTCAAACTGATATTAAAAAGTAAATAGCCTGTAATGTGTATTAAGTGCATTATCTTGCTCCACGAAATACTCCACTCGTAGCCAGCATCAGTAAGAGATGCCATATTGTTAACCCATTCATCGATCTTTTGCTGCTCTTCCGAAAAGTAGTATGGCATGTACCTAATAATTGAAATCACAAAGGGCAAAAAATGCCAAAAGTCTCGAAGTGAGAAGAAGGCCGCAGGTCTTTGTGTCATATTTCGAACATAGAAATAAAGTAGCGGCCCATACAAATAGTTGTTGGCGCAATGAATCCCTATTAAGTGGGGAAATTCAAAGTAGTACATGGACACTTTCATAAAAGCATCGAACAACATGTAACTAAACACCAATACCAATAAAGAAAGGAATAAATTTGCCTGACGAAAACTGCCTTTGGAAAAATATAAGAGATAGCTTAAAAATAGTCCCTGACCAACCGTCAACAACAAAATGACAGAAATGACGTTAAGGCCGGGTTCCATATTCATTGTATTTTACTTACCTCTTTTCCTTAAGCTCTACTTTTTTCCTTCCGTTTTTTACGTGTATAGGCAACGGTGCGGCAGGACGAATTTTGTTATTCATACCGCGATTTGACGGCGAGATAAACTGATGCGACTAAAAATCAACAAAAATAAATAAATTCAGCTCTACAAATTCTCTTTGAGAGATTTATCGAAAACAAGACCGACCTTTCGCTTATGTCTAAATTCATCTGATTCTTGCACTCCAACTAGCCAGCATTATTTCTGGAATAATATTGGACGATTAACGTTTTCATTGCTTTGTCTTTTTCTCATGAGGAAACCATCAAAACCAATGAAAACTATCGAAGCTTTCTTTAAAAAAGAATCATCTGCAGGAATCCTGTTAATATTTGCGACTATTCTCGCATTAATTCTTAAAAACTCTCACTTTATTGATCACTATGAAAGCTTTCTTCATGTTCCTGTAGAACTTCGCCTTGGTTCGCTCCATATTGATAAGCCATTGATCTTATGGGTAAATGATGGATTAATGGCAATATTCTTCTTTTTAATTGGTTTAGAAGTCAAAAGAGAGATATTGGAAGGTCAACTCTCTTCTTTCGATCAAATCGCCTTGCCCGGCTTCGCTGCCGTTGGCGGCATGTTAATTCCGGCTTTATTTTATTACTACTTTAACCAAGGGGACGACTTTGCCATGCGAGGTTGGGCAATCCCAACGGCAACGGATATCGCGTTTGCACTTGGCGTATTATCACTGCTTGGAAACCGTGTACCACTTTCACTCAAAATATTTCTGATGGCATTAGCCATCATCGACGATCTGGGCGCTATCCTGATCATTGCGCTTTTTTACACCGTCGATCTATCGGTAACTTCCATAATAATTGCCCTCTCGTCACTTGTCATTTTGGTCATCATGAACAGATTGAATGTTGCAATCCGCGCCGCATACATTTTCGTCGGCCTGATTTTATGGACCAGTGTATTAAAATCAGGAGTCCATGCAACGCTTGCCGGTGTAGCACTGGCTTTTACTATTCCAATTCAATCTACCAATCGCTCAGGAGAGAACTTCTCCATGTTAAAACAGACTGAAGAACAGCTTCACACGTGGGTTGCATTTTTAATTCTACCTCTATTTGCTTTTGTTAACTCTGGAATTGATCTTCAAAAAATATCCACTGAGCAACTATTTTCAAACGTGTCACTAGGAATATTTTTTGGCCTGTTTTTCGGAAAACAATTAGGTGTATTTTTCTTTAGCTGGATCGCAGTTAAGATGGGAATAGCAAAACTACCTGAAAATTCAAACTGGTTACAACTTTATGCCATCGCCATTTTAACCGGTATCGGCTTTACCATGAGCCTGTTCGTCAACTCACTCGCTTTTGCCGACACCCAGGTGTATCAATCAGCCGATAAATTGTCCATCATTGTGGCTTCATTTAGTTCTGGCATTCTTGGTTATATTTTATTAAGGTTGGCTAAACCCAATCATTAGAATATCACTTAATGAGCCGTTACGATTCGACAACTTTTCGAATGCTGAACCACCATATTGATGCGCCAAAAGTAGAGATTGAACGACTACTTGATCAATCAAAGGAAGTGGCAATCAAAGCCAACCAGGTGTTAATGCAAGCCGACGAGGCACCCAAGCATTTTTACCTGGTTGAGTCGGGCTTGTTGAGAGCTGTTTATGTGACGCCTGACGGCAAGGAATTCAGTAAAGAGTTTTACTGGGAAAACGACATTATTTTTGGTATTAGATGTATGCTGACTAATCAACCGCTCCCCTATTCGGTTATCGCGGTCGAAAATTGCGCACTATTTCAGTTGCCAATAGCGACTTACCGAGAATTAGTTGACCGACATCACGAGTGGAAAAACTATCATATCAAACAAGTTGAAACTCACTTGCTCTACAAGGAAATTAAGGAAGAGTTATTGCTAATTAATTCAAATCAACAGAAAGTCGAAGAAGTTTATCGATTGTTTCCTGACTTTGTTAACAGAGTGCCCGCGATACTATTAGCAACTTACCTTGGACTAAGCCCCGTTAGTCTAAGCCGAATTAAGAAGCGACTCAATTTGGCTTAATGAAAATTTTATTTTCACTAATTAACAATTGTTAATTACCTTTCCCTCAATATCGCCTAAATTAGCCTCATTAAACAAGAGGAACATAAAAGATGATGTGGTTTGTTAAATCTTTTAAAGAACTGACAACTGATGAGCTATATGCCATTTTACAACTCAGAATTGACGTTTTTGTGGTTGAACAAAATTGTATTTATAGTGATATTGATGGTAAGGACAACTTACCTGGTGCACTACACCTTTTTTCCGTTAAAGATGATCAAATTGCGTGTTATTTAAGGATTTTTCCGCCAGGTATCAGCTACCCAGAGATGCCTTCGCTAGGCCGAGTGATCACTCACCCAGACTTTCGAGGCACAGGTATCGGCCACGAATTGTTACAACGTGCATTGCAGATTATTGATAAACGCTGGCCAGACAAGACATGCCACATTTCCGCACAATCTTACTTGGAAAAATTTTATCAACAACATGGTTTTTCTACCGTGGGAGAAGGATATCTGGAAGATGACATTCCCCATATTGGTATGGAGAGAGTAGCAAGTAAGTAGCAACCTCGCTGTGGCCAATAGCTTGAATTGGATTTATGTACTCCTAATTGCAATCGAAAAGTCATAGTTCTGATTGTGTATGCTAGCTGGTGAAATATTGCAGGTTGGGTTGCAAACCCAACATCATTGGTGGGTATTAGCGACAATGTTGGGTTTCATTCTTCAACCCAACCTACCACTAAATAAGTGTTCCTAATGAGTGCCCAGGTAAACAACACTTGTCATCTCGA
The DNA here is from genome assembly GCF_007004725.1 of Aliikangiella coralliicola. GTDB lineage: Bacteria > Pseudomonadota > Gammaproteobacteria > Enterobacterales > Kangiellaceae > Aliikangiella > Aliikangiella coralliicola. The sequence continues at coordinate 350,851 of NZ_ML660169.1, forward strand.
CCAACGTGGATCTCAGTCGAGATGACAGTGAGGAACAGGCATAGTAAAGGGCGTGGGAAACTGGTTACAGATTAGCAACACTTATTTAGTCAGAGAGGAAAAAATGCCAAAAAACAGCACTATTCTATTTGCTTTCATATTGCTCGTTCTTGGCAATCTGTTCGCGACTTTTGTCGACGTCATTGTCAAGCTACTAGCAACAGACGTCAGTATTTACCAATACATTTTTTTACGTCAACTCGCGGTTTTAGCATTGATGTTTCCTTTATGGTTAAAACTTCCTGAGGCCAGCAAGCAACGAGGAAACAATAAAGTTTATGCAGCCAGAGCGATTCTCACCAACATTGGTGCACCGTCTGCGGTTGTTGCTTTGCTATATTTACCTTTGGCCACCGCCAATGTAATTTTTTATTCTGCGCCTCTGTTTACCATTATTCTGGCCACAATATTGCTTAAAGAAAAAATAAAGATTCACCGTGTTGCAGTCACGCTAATGGGGTTTATTGGTGTCGCGGTCGCATTGCGCCCGGAATATTTTGGTATCGCCGGATTGCTGGCTGTTTGCACTGCACTTGCAGTGGCGGGTTATAACTTATCGGTAAAGTGGCTACCGAAAAATTCCAGTACCATTAATACGATTTTCTGGAGTAATTTATTCACGATACCACTCACAGGAATTATTGCTTTATTCAATTGGCAACCAATTACCTTCGACATGATATTACTTTCGGTGGGCAGTTGTGTTTGTCTGATTATTTATCAAGGCTGCAGCATCATGGCATTTCAAAAAGCGGACGCCGGCGCGATTACCGTGGCTGAATATTCAGGGTTAATTTTTGCAGCCGCATTAGGTTGGCTTCTATTTAGTGAACCACTGGATCTCTGGACAGTATTTGGAATAACTTTGATTATCGTGCCTATCACTTGGCAAAGTTGGTTTGAGCACCGACAAGAAAAAGCAATCATGGTGTAACCACTCTTTGATAAGCCCAATGCTAAAAGCAAGCTAAATTCCACAGGTTATAACAATAGTTCTTCTTCAATACGGTGGAATACACTGGCAGAGTCAATCAGAGAATTTGCCGTGAGCGCCGGTACGCCGTAAACCTCAGCATTGACAGCATAATCCCACTTTATTTTTTCCAGTAGCAAATCAAAATCACCATCGCCCGACAACAGAATAACAGTGTCAACATCCTTCGCGGCTTCCATAATATCGATAGTAATGCCTACATCCCAGTCTCCTTTGGCAGAACCATCACTTCGTTGAATAAACGGCTTCAGCTTAACTTCAAAACCAATGTGTTTGAGCGCGTCTTGAAATTTAATTTGACTGTCATCTCCACGGTTAATCGCATAAGCCGTTGCAGAAACAATCTCCCCCTGCTCGCAAATCCGTTGCCAGAATTTTCGATAGTTAAATTGCCTGCTATAAGCTTGACGCGTTGTGTAATAAATATTTTGAACGTCGACAAAAATGGCTATTTTTTTCAAATTGAATTATCCAGACTTATTGTGAGCGATATATTAATGTGTTTTCCAGTTTTTATCTGATTGAGCAATAACACCGTCGGAAATTTCTGAAATCCAGGTCTCTCTTACATTTTTATCGTTAAACAGATAAAGTTTATTTTGCTCAATATGCCAGGCTTCCGGTGAAGATACGGCAGTAAAACCTTTACTGGTGGCGAAAGCGCAAAATCCGCCATATTGTGGCTGATATTTTGCTGGAGTCAACTCAAATAGCTTTTTATTTTCTTCACTAGAAAAATACCAGCTTACACCATTGTTCGATACTTGGTGTTTACTCTCTCCTTTCACCGGGGTCCCAGATCGAAAGTAGGCAACAGGATCATATCCCCCAATAGCCACACCTTCATCAACATTAACAGGCCCCCACCATCCCCAGGACAAAGGAGATACCTTTTGCGTGTATGCGAAACCGCTTATGGCGACAACCAAGAACAGAACTATGCCCGAAGTTATTCTCAATTTCTTATTTTGTGTTAGCTTAGACTGTGAATTCATAAGTTAACTCCTCAACCTGTTAAGTTAATAAATAAATTACATTCCCATTTTTTCTAACGCAGGCAATGCCTCACTTAATACTTTTTCGTATGACTCGCGCGCATTTGCTCTTTTGTAATATGCAGTTAAATTTGCATAATCACCGAATGGATGTATTTGCTGAGCATAAAATAACGGAGGAATTGTGGCACAATCTGCAAGAGTAAAACTTTCTCCCATCAGCCAGTCACTATCACGGAGCTTGTCATCCAGGTATCGATAGCTCAAATCAAGGTACTTGCATGCTCGAGCAATTTTATCCTGATCGCGAATATCTTCAGCTTTCTTCAATTCAAACAATAAAGTTGATGTGGGATCGTTTAAATACAAATCAGACATTCTGTCATGAAATCTCACGTGCCGAGCGGCTTCTTTTGCTGAAGGTATTAGCTGAGTTCCCTGTTCAAAGTTTCCTTCCAAGTATTCGACAATAATTGTTGACTCGGGAATTTTCCAGTCATCTTCCACAATCAATAAAGGAATTTTTCCGATGGGATAAATTTTTTCGTAATTCGCTTTCACTTCAGGATCAAATAACTGAACAATTTCAGAGTCAAAGGTGATTTGTTTTTCATACAACGCAATTAACACTTTCTGCGAGTATGTTGATACCGGATGATAATAGAGTTTCATGATTTTCTCCTCAAGGGTATAACTTTAATAAATTGGCCAGGCACCCATTCCAACCTTGTTCATGCTTATCACAAGCTTCTTGATCGGCAAACTCACTATGTGACAATACGAGTTCAGAACTCGATTCGTTGATCGCATTAAATTGCAACGCCACTAAAGTCGTCGCAGGACTTCCTTCCCAACGCCAGGAGAATACCAATGTTTTATTTTCTTCAATTTTTTTGTAAGTTCCACCAACGACGTGTTGCTCACCATCGCTTTCTTGCATCACAATTCGATACTCTCCATTTTCACGAAAATCAACACTAGCTTCTGGAACACTCATATCCCCCGGTGCAAACCAGCGCTGCATCACTTCAGGGTTCTTCCAGGCTTCAAACAATTGATTGACTGATGTACTAAACTTTCGATTAATGGTTAATTCAAACATGACTAATCCTCACTTTTTTTACCTTCATTCACTTGCTCGCTTTCGTTAAAAAGTTGCTCGAGGTTATCCATCCGTTTACTCCAGAAGTATCGATAAATACTGATCCAGTCTAAAGCCCCGGTTAATTGTTCTGGCACCAATTGAAAAATATGACTGCGGCCTTCTATTCTGCGCTTGATAAGCCGCGCATTTTCCAACACTTTGATATGTTTCGAAACCGCAGCTAACGACATATCAAATGGCTCCGATAATTCGGAAACACTGAGTTCCGATTCAGCCAACATATGCACCATTTTTCGGCGGGTACCATCTGCCAATGCCATAAACACCTGATCCAATGGCTCCTGCTTCGTTTTGGCCACTAGACACCTCATATTCAACCATTTGGTTAAATATTAGATCAGGTAAAAACAATATTCAACCTTTTGGTTGAATATAAATATTGAATCAATCAAATTCCGCAAGATTTGCTTAAGAAGAAACATCCAGACTGGCAGCAGGCTACGATTTTATCCTAAGAGTAAGAGACATTCGGAATGATTTTTATCTATCTATATTTAGTATCGGTTATAAACGAATTTACCGAAATGTCGCGGGGATTAGCTTTAGTTAAGTTGGTTCTTTCTCCGCTTAATTTCAATTGAAATCAAATCTTTCTTGAGTTGTGCCATATTGGTTATAAGGAAATCCTCACCATTATAATCCGATAAGTATCGTGTGCTTTCAGGCAATCCCACAAGAATCTTAAATGAATGGCTAGCAATATTATATGACCATAATTGTCGAGCATTATTTAACCCATAAAGAACACCTTTACGGAGAACGACAGATGGCTGTTCTAATTGGTTTCTCAATCGAGCAATCTCTTTAGGCTTTTCCAAACCTCGCCAAAGTTTTCCATTACGATCCAAATATATAAGCAGCCCCTTGTCGTCATAATTTGCCCAAATAATATTTTTAAGGCCTAAATTTTTCATCGTTTTAGTTTTTATATTAAGAGAATGTAAAGTGCTTTGTCCGTTAACAATAGCTGTGACTAACATTTCGTCAAAAGAAATCCATTGCAAAATAGACTCTATACCTAGCTTGGAGTTAATGATTTGGTAAGTACCATCTAATTGCCAAATATGAACCTTATTTTCTATTACACCTGATATGTTCTTTCCATCAGGCGACCATCGAATTGTTTTACTTTGCAATTCCTGCGTACTTTTAGTTAATTGCCTCACTTCCCCATTAGATAGCCATATTTGTCGGTTACCTGCACGATTTGATGTAAATGCAATTAGAGAACCGCCAGGTTGAAATATTGGTTGATCGTCACTGAGGTTTGAGCGTGCTAATCTGTGAATGTCCAAATTCATTATTCTTTCATTTGTTTCAATTAACGTCTTACTCAAAAGAATAGTGTCGGTATCAGCAATAAATTCGGTTGCCACAAAAGACTGACCATTTGGATGAATGGAAAGTTCAGCGAGATTTTTTCTGCCTCCCAAATTTATTTCTGAAATTTCACCGTCAAAATCGAGCCTATATACAAAGCCAACACCCGATGCAATGAGGTATTCTCCAGACGAATGATACTGAACACCTAACGGCCTATCTGTCGGAAAGTCTGACGGTAGTTTAATTCGAGAGATAGACAGTAGATTACCAGCCACGTCTAAAACACTCAGTGTGTGGTCATGATTCTTGTTTAAGCCAAGGACTGCAAAAGACTCTTTAGCTACTGAAAAATCATAATCATAAGCATAATTATCACTTTCTCTGTACAACGTATCGATGCTTTGTGTTTTCGGACTGTACACTTGAATCGACGCATTTCCATCATTTTCAGTTAAAAAGCTAATGCTTCCATCGGGTAACCATTTGGGCTGCCACGTTGGGATGCTTCGGCACTCTACTTTTATTGCCGGCTTTTGTGGAGCAGAGAGCGCGTCAATTATATTGATTGAATTAACTGACCAGCATAGTTCATCTGTAGTTTGCAGTTGTCTGCATGAGTTTCTCTCGGTGAAGGTAATATAACGTCCATCTGGTGACCAGCTCGGCTTTCCAAATATACCTTTTTTAACGGTTAATTTTCTTTCTTTGCTGGTTGAAATATCTTTTAGCCAGATATTACTGTAACAATCATCAATATGCCTTTGAAAAATAATATAGTCGCCTTGCATTTGAAAACTAGCGGCGGACTCCCAATCATCAGTGCTTGTAATCGGCGTAACGGTTATTAGAGGGGCTAGTCCTTGGTTTACCTCTAAAGCTCCCATGTTCGACTCATTTGAAAGGTTGATCCAGAAAAATAGAGCGATAGCTAAACAACCCAAGATAGCTGATGAAATAAGCCAAACCGTTTTAGGTTCTCGTGCTTCTTGACTTGAATTAATCAAGCCTGAACTAGTCAAACCAGGCTTATTTAATTCAGAACCATTTATCTGGGAATCATTTACTTCAGATTCTAATGGCTTAAGCGGCGTGAGCGGTATTTCAAGGCTATAACCTTTTTTGCTATGCGTTTTTATGACTCTCTGAGTCGAGGCGTCATCATTCAATGCTTTTCTTAATTGCGAAATACAGCGCTGTAAGGTATTCGCAGAAACAACCCTCCCCTCCCATACTGTTTGCATCAGATCTTCTATGTGAATGACTTCTCCTTGTTTTTCGGCAAGCATACACAAAACGGCAATGACTCTTGGAGGCAGGCTATGAACTTTGTTATTGATTGTTATCTGATTCCGAGAAACATCTACTTGATGCTCTTCGAGTAAAAATTTATTTAATTTCATTTTTCAATATAGAAATTCAGTCAAATATCAGCAAAAAGTCAGCTTTTTAATTGTTAAAGAGGATTTCTTTTCGCTATCGTAACACATTGATATTAAATATTTTAATTAAGGAAATCATATGTGGTCCAGCTTTAACTTTTCACATTGTTCGTCACTCATTAATACTTACCTTTTTAGAGTCATATTGTTTAGCATTTTGTTTTTAAGCAGTACATTATCTGCTCAGGAAGTCAAAAAAGACAGTATTTCAATAGGCGAGAGAATAACGATCAACTCCAAACTTTTGAACGAAAGCCGCACTCTATTGATTTCCACTCCAGATAATTTCGATAAAAGTAAGCCATATCACGTTATTTACTTATTTGATGCAGAATATCTATTCACATCTACAGTTGGCATTGTAACCTCGCTAATCAACGCTAGAAAAATTCCTCCTTCGATTATCGTTGGTATAGAGTCAACTAATAGAGCGAGAGATTTTATTCCACCAATCGAAGGAGAGCCCCAAAATAACCATCAAAGCTGGATTAAGAAAAAATTTCCACAATTCGGCGGCACTGAAAATTTTACCGCATTTTTACAATCTGAACTTTTCCCTTTCGTCGAAAAAAATTACCCAGTAAAACCCAATAGAACAATGATTGGTTATTCAAACTCTGGCGTTTTTGGGTTGCATACCCTTGTCAGCTCACCAAGCACTTTTACTAACTACTTATTAATTAGTCCAGCTGCGTGGTGGGGTGAAAATGAAATTGATGAAAAACTAACCTACTTTAGTGAATCTCATGAAAGCTATAGTGGCAATCTTTTTTTAACCGTCGCAGGTGAGGGTAGAGGAATGTATTCAAATTCGCTAAGAATAGCAGCTCAACTAGAAGCAAAAGCTCCTCAATCGCTTCACTGGGTATTCAAACAGTTTGAAAATGAAACACATCAATCAACGATTTACCCTAGCATTTATCAAGGCCTGACAAATTTGTTCGAAGATATTAACTTTAAGATCAGCGATGAACTAGGAAAATATGCATCAGTAAGTGATATTGAAAACTACTACGCACAGCTATCAAAACGATACGAATATGACATAACTATCCCTGAAATTGTATTTTCGGATTTAGCCGATGCTCAATTTCTACATCACAAAAATTCTCTGGCAATCGACACTCTGAAACAATGGGTTTCTACTTACCCCGCTTCATCATTTGCGTACACAAGCTTAGCTAGAGGCTATATGTTTACCGAAAAATTTACTTTAGCTAAATTAAATTTTGAAAATGCAATCAAAATTGTTACGAAAAAAGAGATTAAAGACCCATCTGTAATGGACTATTTAAAAGACTCCGTAGAAGAAGCTCAGAATAAAATTAATCACGAATAATCGGGGTAGCCCAAATGTAGTTAATAGATTTAAGGTTATTACCAATTTATTTTCCCCCTAAGTTATAGGCAATTTGAATGTCAACTTTGGTGGAAAATATGTAGAAGGCGAGTTTAATACGATTTGAAAAATGCTACTGATTATTAGATCCAATATCTCTGAATAGCCGACGATATTACAAGCAAGGTGATCACAAACGGCGGTAGTAAGTCCACAAATATATAGCGTCGAATCCCCATTTTTGAATTCGCTTCCGCGCGTTCTAATGCTGAATTATATTTATTAACAAAATCGTCAACTGCAACTACGCCAGACTGATTATACCTACCTGTATTATTTGCCAATTGCTTCACAGGTGTTTCCAAATCCTTAATCATTATTAATTCGTTAGACAACAAATCGTTAGAATTACCTTCGATAGCTAAATATAAAAATGTTGCTGCATGAAACGAAAATAACAGAAGCAAACAATTAGCAAAAAAATTGTGAGAAAGCTCTTTACCTAGTTCAAACTTTAGAAATGCAACCTGTGAAATACTTGCCTCCGAATAAACAAATAGCAAATAGACCGCTCCAAACAGAAGCAAATTCCAGCGAGCCTTTAATGCCCTTTCCGATAGCCTTTCTTGAAACAAGTTATTTGTAAACTTCATCAACAATTTCCCTACTAAGTTCATACTTTTATAGTTCGACTTTCCGAACATCAAGTGTTTTTTAGTGTACAGAAGCTCAGGCGCGAAGTTAGGGATTAATCAGGAGTAGAGCGATAATGCTCCGGGATCCTAATTTTTCTACCCTTAACTGTTCTGGTGTGCGCAGGTACATGTACCTTCTTTAGCTTACGACTTTTTGTCTTCGCCATGTGACACCTCTAAAGGAGAATTGACCAAAAAAGTTGGCCTCTCTGGAGCAGCCTATCCACTCCGCGCCTTATCAGAGTTTTAGGCTCAGGTGTATAGACTGAGACTTATGCACACTAAAAAACACTTTTTTTATTACTACAGTACTGGTTAATATATGGTCAAACTTTAGCTTTTCAACCCCCGATAAAGCCAATTTGCTACGAATCCATTCGTAATTTAATGCTTTAATAGCTACCACGCTCGAAAAGCCTATGAACAAAGGCTTGTAGCGACTTTTAACTAATTATTAATCTTTCAAAAGTCTTCATTTACTTTCAAATCGTGAAAAGTCGCAAGTCTTGAAAGCTCAGAAAAAGTGAGGCTTTGAAGCCAGTCTCTATTCCGTGAGCTAAAAAAGTGCACTTTTTTCCTAGAAATGGAGAGAGTGCGCGCCGTTGGTGAGAATGTATTCAGCAAAATTTATTAATAGGGAAGCTAGGCTAACTCGCTAAGCTTTTTATTAGCTCGCTGCTACAGCATTGTGATGATTATTACTTATTATCATTTGTAACGTTGAGAACTCTTCCTTCGTAAGCGTGACTATTTTAGTCTTGCCACCTCTAAGATTTACCATAACTTGGTATACATCCTTCTTAATAAAGAACAAGATAAATGCGAAAACGAGAATCTTAAGCTGAGTGTCTGCTTATTTCCTTAAAGTAAAATATGGTGGTCAACAATTAGCCGCCATTAATCTACAAAAACTGAAACAACTCGAAGAAAAAATCAGCCAGTTTCAGCAGGAAATTCATGCGTTACTGGAACAGCCCCAGGCAGTACAACCACCGCCAATGAACGTCAAACTGAGCGGACTTACCGACAGCGAAAACATCCGCCTCAATGCGATCCTTAATCCAGAACATCCAACGACGAAAACGAGTTTATCGATTAATTGAATCAAAAAAATTAACACTAAAAATCACATTGATGCGTTAGGAATAAACCATGAATTTAATGATAAAACAGGCCGAAGGTTGTCGGTTAATCACATTGTTACACGGTTATCAACCTGTCCATTTTTCGAGTCTGCTCGAAAAAGCGACAGTACCTTTTTGAGCACTGGTTTGTCACTGGATATTGATCAGCCCTGCTGATAAAGTTTTTAGATCATCATCCAGGGACGTCGTGACTTCTGTTCCTGTTTGCCTAACTAACGCATTGAAGTTTTTCAGGGAGTTTATGAATGTCATTTCTAAAGCTTCTCTTTCTATTGACCGCCAATTTGCTGATTTTTATCAACAATGTCCGATTTTTGTTAGTGGATGTCCGAATATTGATAGTGGTTTGTCGGGCAAATCCTGTAGTTTAAAAATATACAAGAAACGAGATGTTTTGAAATTGAGTAGTCGGTTTAATCGGGGGATTAATATGGAGTTGCAAGGTCGCATAGCCTGGCGCTATTTATCAGGCGTGGTAATCGTTATTAAAGGGTTATTGTCATCATTATCTTTTGCGGGAAGTTTCACAGTCCGTTTCATCATCATCAACAATTTAGCGGGCAAGTTATTGGTCGCAGGTTTCGGCCGGTTGACTGTTGCTGATGAAGGTCACTTACAGGGAGAAGTCCAATGATAAGGAAATTGAATTATTTGTGGTTGTTGGTATTGATTTCGTTTAGTCCGGTTAGCTTCTTTGGTATGTCGTCAGGAATACCGACGGTTTATGCCTGGGACCAGGATTGTGACTTTTTGCCACAGGGTTGTGGACCGGTTGTCCCGCTGACTAATTTTCGCGTCGTAGAGCATGATGGTACTTCGATAGCAGAAGTTCGCTGGGACTACATGGGGACTCAGCGAAACTACCTGGTCGAACGGAAAGAAACGAGTGGAACCTGGACTCCTATCTATTTCGGCACGAGCACGATTTATGTAGACCAGGATATCCCTCAGGGAACCTACCAATATCGCGGCAAAAACTGTAATAACTTAAACGAGTGCAGTGGTTGGTCGCTGAGTGAAGAAATTTCAGTGATTGGTGCGCCAACCCAACCAGCGATAAGCTATAGCGGCTCGCTCTATATCGGTGATACCTTCACATTCAAATATATTTCCGAGCCAGCCATTCTAGAATATACCGTCGAAAGAAATGGTGAAACCATTTACGTAGGCCCTTCAGAAAGTTTAGAGCAGGCTTTACCTGTGGGCAGACACGATTATCGGGTTAAGGCGCGCAACAGTGTTGGCACGACCGATTGGTCATCTAATTACATAACAGTGCGTGACA
>NZ_ML660170.1 GCF_007004725.1 Aliikangiella coralliicola
TAAAATTTTACTGGAAAAACGCACAAAACATCTCATGCATGATATAAAAATCTAATTTTGTTGTCTTTCATTCGAAACTTTTAAATAGAAATTACAGTACTCAAAAAACGCTCAACTTTTGAGCACTTCTCTGAAAAATTATCTCATTTTTAATCATCGAAATCTCAGGTAACTATCATCTCATAATTTGCTAGTTAACTGGTCGAACAAGAACACGTATTACGAAAATTAAATAAGGTTATTTAACCATATCGTTGGTGTCGAACTTCATGTCCAGCGTAGATCAGCTCTACCATTTCACCAAGTGTACTCGCGACTAATATTTCTTCTAGTGGGGTTTCAACAGATAAAGATTCTAAAGTTTCTGCAGCGATCTCTGCTCGATCACAAGAACTCGCTCCGAGATTTACAAAATGAGTGTCTGCGGTGATATCTGGAATTTCTTCTTCAATATCGGCGACAAATTTTTTGGTGTGTCCAACCAAAACGGTGAATATATCATCTCTTTGAATATACATATCAACTCCTTGACTATTTTATATTGACTTACATGACTACTATTAGTCAGCCGTATCATTTTTATAACAAGTGGAAAAAACGATAATACCGACGATCAGTTACGTACAAACATATTTAACCTGATTTTCTTGAGCATAAAATTTTGCTAATTCGTCCAAAAAAAACTTTTGAGTCTCGGCAAAACTGATGTGAACGTCTTCCTTGATATCGTTAGTACCTAAATCGTACCCTTTCTTAAAAGCCCATTTTATAACATCGATATTCTCAATGTCCTCAATATTGTTATACATAACTTTTACTTCCAATCCTTTTTCGAGATTCCCCAAGATAGACTTTATCAAACTGATACACAATACTCGCTTTGAGATATTATTTCATTTTTTTTTATTCTGTATTGAGCTAGATAATTACTTTTAAAATCACGCGTTACAAATGCTCAATTTTAATCAACAAAATTACCAAATATTTAATTTTGTTGAAGTTGCAAGAATAAATAAAAATAACACCAGACTAATAATTAATGCCTCAAGCGAATTCAGTTTTACCGTCTCATGCGTGATATAAACCGCAAACAGTTTTCACAGCATTTAGCAACTATTTTAACCAGACACAGATTAAATACTTCGACGACGGCGCAGAAGATTACAGGTAATTAATGACAAAAATATTTATTGCTCTAAGATATATTATTTAAACTTCAAGTTCTGCATAACAAAAAATGAGCAGTGAATTGTTACTTTAGAAATATGACAAAAATTATACTTCAGGAAACTCTGAGCTTGATTAGTAGTCGAAAGAATAGCCAATGATAATTCATTCAGAAAAGGCGCAAACATTGGAAGAAAATTATCAGGATTGTACTTATCATTTACGAGGGATTACCAAACGATTTTCCACATTGGCTGGCAGTTCACTTTTAAAAGATTGCTCTTTTAAAACTGTAACCTTTTTGCCGCTTAATCGTTAGGGTTGTAAACCAAAGGTTTTCGTTTAATTTTAGGAGCTGAGGTAATGCAATATTTTGCAGGCCTCTTCCAAATTCAGTCACCGGAAGATTGTAACCGGTTAAAAAACAACCAAAGGAGATTAACCAGAAATGTCATCGAGTCAAACAAAAATCAATAATGTCTGGTACCCATCGAAGCGGTCAATCACAGAAACTCCCCATTTTACAGGTAGTCTGTTCTGTACAAGAATCTAAAATTATCACTCACACAAAGGACGGAAACTCGGTATATTGAGGCGCAATCCGCGTTTTTTATCTAAAGTTAATAAGCATTATCGTTAGTCGGGTGATCTTCACTTGCCCTATGACCTGATATCGATATACTTTTAATTTGTGATACAATGTGCCTTATTATCTGCAGGTATATCAATGAACGACCCAAAATATGACCAATTATTGGTCAGTAGTCTTAATAACCAAGAAAAAAAGTTACATACTGAATCTTTTACCTATCAATCAATCTTCTTGAGCTCAATCGTTCCAGACTCTTCCAATGCGCGGTTTTTGCCGGCCGTTCTTATCGAGGACGAAGACGCGAAACTATTTGTTAGTCGAAAAATGAGCAAGAAACAACTGGTCAATATGTATAACGCTGAAGATCATGTGATTATTGGCAAGTCGTGCATTGTTAACTGCCTGGAATATGGCTCTGCTGACTGGAAAAAAGCGAATCAGACTATCGAATCAATTCTCGAACTTGGTGATAATATTTCAGTATCCGAGCTTATTCAGGCGCCAACAATTTACCCTGTCGGCGATTCAAAATACCAGGTATTGACTGGTCACAGACGATTCTTTGCCCTGGTTTATGCGAAAGGATATGGCTCAGCTGCGCAATTTAAGTTATACGAATCTAAGCCCCTGCTCACCAAAGTTAAGCAGTTTCAGGAAAATGCCAGCAGAGAAGATTTGCCTCAATATGGCAAATTGGCCGCATTTGTCAACGCTATGGCGGAAATAGAAGCATTAAGCGCCGCTAGAATAAAAGTTGGGTTAAAAAAACTCACGGTAAAGGAAACGGCAACCAGTTTGGGAATTTCGATGGGCGCTTTTGACAACTATAATGTTTTAACTCGATATCCATGTGTTCTCGATTTGTATCAGGCCGGGCTAAGCTACCCTTTTGTTAAAACCAAAAAAGTTGTGCTTGAAGTAGAATCTGATTATAAAGCGGAACACGATAAATCTGTGTTGAATATTACTGACAAGAAAAAAATTGCCAAAGAAATTGAGTCCAGATTATTTAGTAAAGAAAAAACTTCTCCACCGAGAAAGAATTTCCAATTAAAACCCATTAAATCCGCTAAAACTATCAAGTCATTGTTGACCACAAATGTGATGGAATTAGATACAGGTATCAACTGGGATGATATTGACTGGGATGATCATTTTGATGTTTCAAAGACCATCTCAACCGTTATCGAATATTTGGAAAAAGCCCAGTAAAACTGAGCTCCAACAATAATATTAAGCATTTTGCGCTGGAACATTGGCGTGCGCCGTTGATTCATTCTGCAACGACTTCTTCACTTTAATCCGTGAGATGATTATGGCGCCAAACAGCGCAGAAAGAACCGACCCGATCAAAACACCAACTTTCACGCTTTCCAGAAATATCAACCCCTCTTGCTCGTATGCGAGTGTGCCGATAAACAAGCTCATAGTAAAACCGACACCGCAAAGTAAAGAAACGGCGTAAAGCTGGATCCAGGATGTATTTTCCGGTAGTTTTGCCAATCGTAGCTTTATCGCTAACCAACATGCCAAGAAGATTCCGAATTGCTTACCTACAAATAAACCGAAAGCGATCCCCAGCGTCACCGAGTTAGTCAGGGTTTCTATGGTTGCATTTAATAAATTGACACCCGCGTTGGCAAAAGCAAAAAACGGTAATATAAAAAATGTAACCCAGGGATGAAGTGAGTGTTCTATGTCTTCCAACATTGATGGTTGTTGTGATTGCTCACGCTTGAGCGGAATAAACCATGCAATAGCAAACCCGGCCAAAGTTGCATGAACACCAGACTTAAGCACCGCGGCCCAGACAATAAGACCCAGTAAAATGTATGCTGCCTTTTTCTGTACGTTAAAATAGTTGAGCCCGGCTAATCCAACTAATCCCGTCACAGCAACGGCAATTGAAACAACGGATAAATCCTGAGAATAAAATAGCGCAATAATAATCACTGCAGCAATATCATCAAAAATAGCAACCGATAATAAAAATAATTTTAACGTTAAGGGTAAATGCTTACCGAATATCACGAAGATGCCGAGCGCAAATGCAATGTCTGTGGCAGAAGGAATGGCCCAACCGTTAGAGGCGATCGGATCGTCTCCGTTAAACCACAAAAAGATGAGCGCTGGTACAGCAATACCCGCAATAGCCGCGACAAGCGGCAGTGTTAATTGTCGAATATTGGAAAGATGGCCACTAACTGCTTCGCGCTTAATTTCGAGGCCAACCAGGAAAAAAAACAATGCCATTAAACCATCGTTCACCCAGAGTAACATGGGTTTATTGATTTCAAATAAACCAATTTTAAAAACCACCGGCATTTCTAACAGAGAATCATACCAATGTTGAATCGACGAGTTGGCAATCATCAACGCAAGCACTGAAGCTGTAACCAATAGAATTCCGCCAGCCGCTTCGCTCCTGAACAAATACTTTACCGAATCCACCATTTTATTTTCCGACGCTCCATTAAGAAAAAAATAATTAAGGCACGAGTTTGCCCATCAAAACTTGTTGACTATTTGAAAATTTCTGAAAAATGCGTGTTGTATTACGAATCTCGTAAACTAAGATTTTTCTCGTTAGTTTTTCTCGCAAGGATAATTTTTGCGAAGCACTTTATAAACAACGGAAAGCGCTAGTTTTTCGGGCTGGGAGGAACTCATCAGTTCGGCAGTTACCTTATCGACGATTTCTCTGATCAAGAGCGGTTCGCCAAGGCAAAAATCACTATTAACTGTTATATTGTACCGCTTAATACGAGAACCAATTCTAGTGTTGATAGCTCGCTCGGTAAACGATGGTTTTTTATCAGAGTCACCCTGTGCATTTTTTGCGACACCACCATCGGTTGCAATTGCACCGTCAATAAAACCTTTGATATAACGAATACACTGCATACTTTCACTTGAATCAGGTTGCGCCTGGTAATTTTCGCACAGAAGTGCTAATTCCTTGGATTCCAAAGGCTGTATTGCGCCTGCAGAACGGGAATAAATTAAACCACTAATGATTAATAAATTAAGCAACAATGAAAAAATACTCTTAGAAATTGACATGATAAGCCCTCGAAATTAAATGACAACAAAGCAACCTGGAACTCGGCGATATGCCAGAACTTCTAATTAACGTTTTGTTCATCTGTACCCACCGAATAAATTGCATCTCTCAATCGTTACCCTTAAATTTAGTGACTTGATGGACCAATTATGTCATTCAAGTAATATTTATGATAATATATTTAAATTAACGATAATATTTATCATTATAAATGTGTTGTTTTTTTAGAAAGGAGCAATGATGTCACTACCACATTCTCGATTTCATGCCCGGTTAGGTACATTTCGTCAGCTCGAACTATTCGTAAAATTCGCGGAAACGGGTAGTATCAGTCAAACCGCACACGAGCTTCACCTGGCACAACCTTCTGTGTCAATTCAACTCAAAAAACTTTCTGACAACCTTGATGTACCGCTGTTAGAGCAAATCGGTAGAAAACTTTTTTTAACTGATGCCGGACGAGAATTATATAAAAGTTCTCTCGAAATATTTGATTCTGTCGGCCGACTAGAAAGTCGATTGGCGAGCCTCTCCGGACTCCAGGCCGGCTTGCTAAAATTATCTGTGGTAACCACAGCAAAGTATTTTTTTCCGCACTTACTTGGCCCATTTTGTCAAAGATATCCAAATATTGAAGTTAACTTCAATATCGGAAATCGGAATTCGATGGTTAACCGACTTCGAGAAAATAAAGATGATTTTTATGTCTTTAGCCATCCACCTGAAGATATTGATATCGAAACTTTTGAGTTTATCAAAAACCCGTTGGTGGTCGTTGCGCCCTCTAATCACAGGCTCTCCGGCAAAAAGAACATCAAGTTTTCTCAGTTGGCTGCCGAACCGTTTATTATGCGCGAACCGGGTTCAGGAACTCGCTATTCTATCGAAAAATATTTGCTTCAGTCAGGTAATTCGATTAATGAGAAAATGACAATAGAGAGTAATGAAGCTATTAAACACTCTGTGATGTCAGGTCTTGGCTTATCGATTTTATCTGTACATACCTTGGCACTCGAAAGAAATGCAGAAATAGAAATACTCGATGTGAAAGGTTTCCCAATGCTTTATCACTGGTATGTTGTTTATTTGCGTAATAAAAAATTGTCGGATGTTGCAAAAACGTTTCTTGAATATTTAGAGAATGAAGGCGCGCAAATTGCTGGTAACCTTTTAGTCAATTCGCCAGCGGCCAATTACATTTGAGTTTAAGAACCAGTTAATTGGCAACCCATTGCGTCTGCTGCAAAAATTGTTGTTCTGCAGTTTGATGTTAATTTTCTGCGCAGAACTGTTCTCATTACATCTTTTTCGAACGCCTCTTTTTCAATCCCCTTTCCTGGTTATTCCTTCCAAAACTGGTCTGTTTTGCATAAATCCTCGAAAATTTAACATTTATAATCATAAATAACATTACTAGAAAATATCTATTTTTATCTATATAAAATCTCTGACAAAATATGTCTATCATTAACAAGCAAACCAGAGATTATTTGCGATGAATTTAAGACAAACCGTTTTTTGCTTCGCAGTGAGTATTTTAACAATGGCTGCAGGTTTTGTTGTTTTCTCTGTCGACCCTAGTCAGTGGTCACTGGTGTTCGTTGGCTTCGGGCTATTGGCGATGACCGTCTACTTCTGGCTAATAAACCCGAATAAACTGGTCGAGATAAAACAGCCGTTGCTGTTGGCTGCTCGCTCTCCACAAAATCGCTCGTCGAACTAAGGCGCGGTCATGCAACTCGATGTCATCATCCTGTTTTTTATTCTCGGCGTCATCGCTAAGATATCCCGATCAGGCTTAAATATTCCGGCCGGTCTGCACCAGGGGATCAGCATTTTCCTGATGCTGGCGATTGGTTTAAAAGGTGGTATAGCGCTCGCGGGGCATATTTCTTACGATATCCTGAAACAATCCTTTGTGATCATGATGTCAGGCTTTTTATTTCCTTTAATCGCTTATCCATTACTCACTTACTTCGGCGGTTTTTCTCGCGATAATTCAGCTTCTGTTGCAGCTCATTTTGGCTCAGTGAGTATCGGAACTTACGCCGTTGCTGTTGCATTACTTGAATCTCAAAACATTGCTTATGAAGCCTACTTTCCGGTGTTTGTGGTATTACTCGAATTTCCGGCCATGATTATTGGTGTCATTCTCGCCAAATCGACTAATAAAAAATTGTCCGCCAAAACCTGGCTGAAAGAAATTTTCGCCAACCAGAGTCTGGTGTTGCTATTCGGTGGTATGGCTATCGGTGTTATTGCCGGCGAACAAACTGCCAAAATTATGCCCTTCTTCGCAGATTTGTTTTACGGCGTACTCGCAATATTTTTACTCGAAATGGGAATCTTAGCCGCAGGAAAATTAGCCGACTTAAAAAAGAATGGCTCGTTCCTGGTGGCCTTCGGTATTTTAATGCCACTCATTAACGCCGCTGCCGGAGGCTTACTTGGCAGCGCATTAGGTTTTTCTGCCGGCGGTATATTTTTGACGATTGTGTTAAGCGCCAGCGCTTCATACATTGCGGTCCCGATGGCGATGCGTACTATGATTCCGAGCGCCAACCCAGCGCTGGGATTAACCGCCTCTTTGGGTGTTGCTTTTCCATTTAACATTGTTGTCGGGCTGCCAATTTATTGGTTATTTGCACAATGGCTGATGGCCAACTAACGGAATGATAAATCAAATTCAAAGGCAAGAGATAAATCAATTATGCAAAAAATCGAAGTTAGTCA
Organism: Aliikangiella coralliicola; assembly: GCF_007004725.1. Lineage (GTDB taxonomy): Bacteria > Pseudomonadota > Gammaproteobacteria > Enterobacterales > Kangiellaceae > Aliikangiella > Aliikangiella coralliicola. The sequence continues at coordinate 7,557 of NZ_ML660170.1, forward strand.
AAAACCCGTTGTTAGTATCGTGATGGGATCCCAATCGGATTGGCCGACAATGAAAGAGGCTGCCAACTTACTAAACCAATTTGAGATCCCATTTGAAACCCGGGTTGTTTCGGCGCATCGAACGCCGGATCGACTGTTTGATTTTGCCGGTTCAGCTGTCGATAACGGTCTCCAGATAATAATCGCCGGCGCGGGCGGCGCGGCTCACCTGCCCGGTATGGTCGCTTCACTGACTCCCCTGCCGGTTATCGCGATTCCGGTTGAAAGTAAAGCCCTAAAAGGCATGGACAGCTTGTTATCCATTGTGCAAATGCCAAAAGGCGTTTGTGTCGCAACGCAAGCCATTGGCAGTTCCGGTGCCTATAACGGCGGATTAATGGCCGCGCAAATTTTAGCGTTAAACGATCCAGAAATTAGAAGTCGGTTAGTCGAGTGGCGCGCTCATCAAACCAACAATGTTCCAACGGAGGTTGAATAATGCATATTACCATTTTAGGTTGTGGTCAACTGGCTCGACTAATGGCATTAGCCGGCAAAAAGATGGCTATCGATTTTACCTTTGTCGCGATCGATAATGAGTCAACGCGATGCGTTGACAAGCTGGCAAAAATCGTCCATTGGTCCAAACACGTCAGTACGACTTCTTTGTTACAAGCAATCGGAGAAACCGATGTTGTAACCGTGGAACGCGAAGACATCGACATTAGATTGTTATTGGACCTTTCGATGCGGGTTAACGTGTTTCCAAGACCGGAAAGCGTTGCGATATGTCAAAACAGAATTAAAGAAAAAATTGCACTTAGTCAACTGAATATCGCCAGCACTCCGTGGTTTGCGGTCACTGATACCACAGGATTATTCGAAGCCGCTAAATACCTTAATTATCCGTTTATCATTAAGTCGGCAGAACACGGGTATGATGGCAAAAACCAGGCTCGGATAAAAGATGAAAACGCACTCAACGAATACATTGATAATTTCATCGAGCCCAATGAGAAAATAAAAGCTATCGCCGAACCAATCGTTGAATTCGATACGGAAGTTTCCCTGATAGGCGTTCGCGCTTTATCAGGAGAAGTTAAATTCTACCCATTGACAGAAAATCATCACGTCGGCGGTATTTTGAGACGGTCAATGGCGCCTGCTGATTTTATTCCTGAAGACTGGCTGCAAAATGTGAAAAGAAATATGACCTCTCTGCTGGAGAAATGGCAATATGTCGGCGTACTCACTATGGAGCTATTTGTAACCAAAGATGGAATTATGGTAAACGAGCTTGCGCCCCGCATTCACAATAGCGGCCACTGGACCGACGAAGGTTCTGTCACCAGTCAGTTCGAAAATCACATCAGGGCAATATCAGGCTTATCCCTGGGTAGTACCATGAGTAAAGGTTATTCGGCAATGGTTAATATTCTTGGAACCGAATCTGAAAGCGCCGCTATCAATTTGCCTGAAACCAGCGTTCACTTATATAACAAAATGGATAAGCCTGGTAGAAAACTTGGCCATATCAACTTGAGTGATCCGCAACGAAATAGTTTATTGAATAAAGTGAAACTGGTTGAGCAAACAATCTATTCAGGCAATGGTAAAACGTTTCAGCTGTTCTCTTAGTATGCTGCTCGTGCCAGGCGTGTTTATCTTTCGTTATTTGCCAGTAAAGTTATTATGGTTGTAGTAACCGGTGTTAGTCAGAAAGACATATAAAGTTTTGTCTTTCTGCCCGCCGTCAACTTGCCGGTTAAACGATACCACCCAAACATCACGCGACGATCGACGTTCCATTGCTGCTTTCACGGCGATAGCATCTTTCCAGGACTTTCCCAGTTTACCACTTTTCACTAGTCGCTTAACATGATGACTAGCGGTAGAAAGTGCTTGAGATTGCGTAATCAACGCCGGTTTTTTATCATGTTTTGGGTGCGCATTAATCCAGCCGGTTAAAACGGTAAACAAGAGTATAATGACATAAAGTTTGTTTTTGAGTGATAGTTTTATATTAATTGGCAATCGTTTTTTTGGTTTTCTCGCGGCTTTTTTTCTCAGTACTTTTTTTCTCAGTACTTTTTTTCTCAGTACTTTTTTTCTCAGTACTTTTTTTCTCAATACTTCTTTTCTCAATACTAGCTTTCCCGCCACTTGTTTATGCATTAGTTATTCCCGCCTGATTTTTTAGTTTTGTTTTTTGATTTTCAGTTTTTTCCGATTAAATATCGAATCATTTTCAGTTATTAAACCTCTGGCCTCAAGTCCTCCCCCTTCCTTTGCGGTCAAAATATTAATGTAAACTTCGCGCCTCCTATCTCTGATTGGCTAAGTGTAACGGCTCCGCCATGGGCGATCATTATTTGACGCGTTAATGCTAAACCAATACCGGCGCCCTGTCGTTTGGTTGTGAAGAATGGAACAAAAATTTCTTCGGCAATTTCCGCAGGTACTCCCGGTCCATTATCAATCACTTCTAGTAACACGTAACCTCTTCTGTTTAAGCGCCCTCTTACCATTACCATTGGCTCACTCTGAGATTCTATTGCGGTGCTCTGGCTATCCATCAACGACTGTTCAGCATTTTGCAACAGGTTTATAAGTAACTGCTCCAACAAATCTGGATCGGCACTCAGCTGCAGATCTTCAGGCTCAACTTCTATTTTGAGCGTTATTCCCTTTTCCGCCCATTGATTTACAAACAGCGCCTTTATTCGTTGCAACAAACTCACCACAGGTAAAGTTTGTTTTCGCGGCGTTGACATTTGAGTCAGGCTTCGATAACTCTTCACAAACTGCATTAAACCATCAGAACGTCTAGCTACGGTATCGACTGCACGGCGAACATCTCCCAACTCCTGCTGCAACTCCACCTTAAGTTCTTCCTGGATTCTGGTGGTACTGGTTGAGCCATCCAGTTTACCTGTTGCATCATCAACCAGATCAGTCGCTGTTTTTGCTAACGAGGCAACCGGCGTAATGCTGTTCATAATTTCATGGGTTAACACCCTGACCAGGCCTTGCCAGGTTCGTAATTCAACATCATCTAACTCACTCTGAATATCTTGCAAGCTAATTAATTTTTCGTTCCCCGTTGCAGTGACAACCTGCGTTGCCAACACCGATAATTGTCGTTCGACTTCATCAAAAGAAAAGTTAATCAAGCGCCGACTACCTGGCTCTAACGATTCAATTGCCGCAACAACTTCCTCACCAAAAATACTCAAATTCTCAATACGATTGACAACAATACCGCTAAACAAACGTCGCGCTGCATTATTATGTAATTCAACACGACCGTCTGGATATAAAGACAATAAAGGAACAGGAACGTGTTCGGTCAGTGATTGTAAATGTCGAAGCTTTTCTTCTTGTCGCTGGTGAGTTTGTTTTAGACCATGCATGATCTCATCAAAGACATCACTCAACCGCTCAAAACCTGCGCCGGCCTTTAGCCCCTGAGACTCAGTCGCTTTAAACCTCTGACCAAAATCTTCGTAACGGGCAGCATCCAGAAACCGCGATAGCTCAACATTGGTTTTAGTGACATAACGATACAACTCATAAAACAACGCCGTCGCAACAATGGTGAGTAATAAAGTAATCCCATAATAACCTGAACTAGTCAGAGCGACACTTAATCCAGCTAAAGTTACGGTCAGCAAAATGACGCGAAAAAACAAAAGCGTTGCAAAGCGATTAAAAACCATATTTTTCTATCCGCCGATACAAAGTTGCTCGAGTTAATCCCAACTCATTAGCCGCCTTACTAATGTTATAACGATGCTTAGTTAACGCCGCTTTGATTAGTCGTTTTTCCATCGAAACCAAGTTCAAATCTGTGGACGTCTCTAACGCTCCTGCTGAAGTCTCAAAATCTGAATGCGCTTTCTCAAGGCTTTCATCATTAGATGACGATTGCATAGTTTGCAGTGCGTTACTATCAACACTGGGCAACCTTGTCATCCGCTCCAAATAATCTTCGTGAGGAACTTTTTGATGATTTAGCAAAACATTTTCCAGCTGAAAATCTTTAGCCAGGTATTCTTTTCCCTCCGACAAAATAACCGCTCGTTCAACCGCATGGCGTAGCGCTCGAACATTACCCGGCCAGTGATACGCCTGGATTGCCAGAAGCGCCTCATGGGTGAACGACTTCTCTTCTTTACGATATTTGCGCGCGTACATTTGTGCATAATGAATCGCAATTTCACCAATATCCTGCGCACGTTGTCGTAGTGGAGGCACATTAATTTCTACTGTATTCAAACGAAACAACAAATCCTGTCTGAATTTTTTTTCATCGTTGAGCGCTTCTCTTGAAATATTAGTCGCTGCGATCACCCTGACATCAATCTCAACGGCTTGATTACTACCTATTGGGACCACTTTGCGCTGTTCTAATACGGTTAATAATCTGGCTTGTAGATGCAAAGGAATATTACTGATCTCATCCAGAAAAAGCGTACCACCATTAGCCGCAACCAAACGCCCAATGCGATCTTTCGTCGCGCCGGTAAAAGCGCCTTTTTTGTGACCAAACAACTCTGACTCGAATAGTGTTTCAGAAACAGCGCCAAGATCGACTGACATAAATATGCTACCCGTTCGATGGCTCTGTTGGTGTAACTCGCGCGCGACTAACTCTTTACCTGTGCCATTTTCCCCAATAATCAGCACATTGGCATCGGTTGGTGCAGTACGACGAATCATCGAATGTACGGCTTTCATCGCTGCTGAATTACCTAGCAGGTTTTGATGGTTTGCCGCCGATGTTTCCATCAATAATTGATTGCTGTGCTTTAGCCGGTTTGCTTCTACACGACTTTGGTGCAGCTGAACAGCGGCAGACAAAGTTGCAATGACTTTCTCGTTTTGCCAGGGCTTACAAATAAAATCGGTGGCGCCAAACTTCATTGCTTCAACGGCAGTATCGATACCGCCATGTGCGGTGATCATCACGACCACCGCATCTGGGTCAATCGTTAAGATCTGTTTAAGCCAGGCAAAACCCTGTTGTCCACTTCTTTCGCCCGGGGAAAAATTCATATCGAGTAACACCGCGTCAAATGTCTGCTCCGCCATCACTCCGGGAATAAGTTCAGGCCGATTACAAGTGACAACTTCTCTGAAATGTCTTTTTAATAATAGTTCGCCCGCAACTAATATGTCCTCGTCATCGTCAACGATTAATATGCGCTTCTCAATACTCATTCAAAGAGCTCTCTTAAAATCTAATACGCTTTCTCGCGTGCTTCGATGAAAAATCAGTCTCGGCCAGCAACGGCTAACCCGGTACCAGCTCAAACTGACTCAGAAAAGTGTTCATTATTATACAGTTTATGTCCGATTTTATACACAAGCAGGTGTTCGGATTAATACACTTTTTATAGCTCTAGATATTTTTTCTATGAATATCAAAGAGATAAAAACTGGCACACACTTTGCGATACAGCGATTAATCAATATGACTTAATGGCAAAATTTTCTAGTTTATCGGCGGAGCTAAAATGACAGATAGCATCACAACCCCTTCAGTAATAGAAACCGCAGACAGAAATGTCGTCGCGCAGAAGTTAAAAATTAACGCTCTGTCGAACAAGGCGCTAAAATCAGCGGCTCAACTTTGCTTTCTGGTCACTGTTATCGGTCAGTGGATTTTTGCTTACTACGTTATTTCATTTTACGGAACTACCGCAATAGAAGGAGATTTCGAAGCCTGGAATAAAGTGCTTCCTAAGGGCCACATTCCCGGTGATACCATTGGTAATTTCGCCGTTGGCATGCATATTCTCTTAGCGATCATCATTCTAGTTGGCGGGCCACTACAACTTATTCCGCAGATTCGAACTCACCTGCCGACCTTTCACCATTGGAACGGCAGAATTTATATTACAACCACTATCCTGCTTAGCATCGGCGGACTTTTTATGGTCTGGACTCGCGGCACCCTCGGCGGCGGGCAGGTAGCTATCAGCATCAACGCGCTTTTGATCATACTTTGCGCTTTACTGGCGTTGTTTTTCGCGATTAAACGCAACATCAAAGTCCATCGTCGCTGGGCACTTCGTCTGTTCTTTGTTGCCGTCGGCGTCTGGTATTTTCGAATTGGCCTGATGTTATGGCTATTAATTCACGGCGAACCGGTGGGCTTCGATCCGAAAACATTTGAAGGCCCTTTCCTCGATTTTCTAAGTTACGCTCAATATATTTTGCCCCTGATCATGTTGGAACTTTATTTTTACGCCAAAGAGCGCGCCGGCAATTTGGGACAATTAACCGTCGCCTTGAGTTTATTCATCGTGACAATTGCAACAGGAGCAGGCGTATTTGCAGCAACCATGGGATTGTGGCTGCCTCGCATATGACGAGTATTGGCACACATTGGAATAATTTGAACTAGAGGTAAATAATGACAATTTTTTCATCAATCATTTCTTCGTTGGTCGCTATCCACATTGGTGCCGGAGCGATCGGATTGATATCCGGCTCGCTAGCACTGATGTTTCGCAAAGGCTCGAATCAACATAAAAAATCAGGAAAAATATTTTTAGTGGCAATGTTAGTCATGGCTTTAACCGGCGTATTCATAGCTTACTCGAGATCAATCATGTTGTCTTTTGCCAACGGACTCCTGGTAATCTATCTGGTCTCAACCGGCTGGATGGCGGTAAAACGAAAAGCTGGAGAAATCGGTAATTTTGAGAAAGGCGCATTAGCTCTGGCACTCTGTATTTTTACCATGTTACTCACCTTCGGTTTTCAGGCTATCGAGACCGGCTCAAAAGATGGTTTTCCACCACAGGTTTTCTTTTTCTTTGCATCTGTTGCCGCAATTAGCGCTGTGCTAGATATCAAGATGATTTATCATGGCGGTGTCGCCGGCACCATCCGAATAACTCGTCACCTTTGGCGTATGTGTTTTCCACTATTTATGGCCACTGCCGCATTTTTTCTGGGGCAGGCGAAAATATTTCCTGATCCTCTCAGGAAAATTGAGTTTCTGGCGGCACCTGTCATTGTGATTGTTTTATTAATGATGTTCTGGTTGGTACGAGTTCGCCTGTTGAATCGATACACAAGAATTTAGCAAAAAGATGAATATTCTCACCTTAATCGCTGCGATAATTATCGCGGCTTTTATTGTTATTAAGTTTCACAAAAAACGTTGGTCTTCAGCAGCACTATGGCCGACGCTCCCCGCTTATTACTGGAGCGTAGCCAGCTACCCTTTAGATTATCAATCTCTTGATAACTCGGCCGGGATGATGAGTTTATTGTTTTTGGCGATTGCCTATCTAGCTTATTTAGGCTATAAGCAGAATAAGTTTACCGGTCTGTTGGTTTTGTCAGTGGGATATATCAGCCATGGGCTCTTTGACGTGATCCATCAATCGCTATTCGACAACGCTAGCACTCTCCTGTGGGGGGCTGAGTTTTGCCGAAGCTTTGATGTGTTACTCGGCGTTTACCTGATTTGTGCCGCGCTTGCGGCTAGCCCCGAAAAAACTGAATATCAATAGGAAAAGAAGGATGTTGAAACTCGATAAGGTTAGCAAAATCTATCGTGCTGACAATGTAGAAACCGTTGCTTTGAACTCTGTGAGCCTTGAAATTACCCAGGGTGAATTTGTCGCTATTATGGGGCCATCCGGCTGTGGAAAGTCAACCTTACTCAATATCATCGGTCTGCTGGATAAACCCGATGACGGCCAATATCAATTTCTCGGCCAGGAAGTAACGCCGCTTAATGAAAAAAAACTTGGACACATTCGTAAACAAAATATTGGATTCATTTTTCAGAATTTTAATTTAATTGAAGAGTTAACCGTCGAAGAAAACATCGAGCTAGCCCTGCTCTATCAAAACATCAAACCAAGAGAAAGAAAAAGACGCGTCGCAGAGGTCATGGATCAAGTCGCTATTGCTCACCGTGGCAGACATTTACCGTCTCAATTATCCGGTGGACAGCAACAGCGCGTTGCTGTAGCTCGTGCGGTCGTCGGTAATCAAACACTGATTTTAGCTGACGAACCGACCGGCAACCTTGATAGCACTCACGGTCATGAAGTGATGGACATGTTAGTTGGTTTGAACGAACGTGGCACCACGATAGTGATGGTGACTCACTCGGCGACTCACTCAGACTACGCGCGTCGAACGATTAATCTGTTTGACGGGCAAGTTGTCACCGAAAACATTCGCGCCGTCTCTTGATTGCTGATGCTTAATTGTCAGTTTTTAGCTGTGCAAATTTGGACCATGAAATCTAGTGATGAACTTTTACCATATTTTTTATTTTCCATTTAACCTTATTCGCCATTTAACCATTGTGAAAACTCAACAGTCTATCACGCCGCGAAAGAAAATTTTCGCGATAAAAAGAAAACCGGAAACCGCCGATGCTAGCCAACTATTTTAAACTAGCCTTAAGAAATCTGACTAAGCATCGATTGTATGCGTTTATTAATGTGACCGGTCTCACTCTCGGTTTGACCATTTTTGTTTTTAGTTCACTACTGATTAATTACGAAGAAAATCACGACCATATGTTTTCCGATCGTGATCGCATTTTTACAGTAGGCAGTATTTTTTCGCCAGCATCAGGTGAACCTATCAGCGAATTTCCCAACGTTCGATTAGCTTATGCGCCATTGCTGAAAGCAGAAATAAAGCAGGCGGGCCTGGTGGCTCGTTCAGTGCTAAGAGAAAGAATACTGAAAACAAAAAGGAAAAGTTATTACGAAGGGATTCGATTTGTAGAAAAAGATTTTACTCGCATTTTTGATTTTCAATACATTCACGGTGACCAGACTGCGACAGATGATCCTCACGGTCTGGTTCTCACCGCGTCAACGGCAAAAAAACTTTTTGGCCATACCGATGTTTTGGGCGAATCCGTTATTCTGGAACACGTCTACAACATGAAAGTAACGGCTGTGATTGAAGACGTTAGCGCAGACAGTCATTTTAATTCGTCTCTCATGCCAAATACCAAGCTGACTGCGTTTGCTTCACTACAAGCTTTAGTTGCGGTTAGCGACTTTAACGAGACAGGCGATTGGAATTCGCTAAATCCAGCAGATTTAACTTATGTTTTGTTGCAAAAAAATATTAGTAGAGCCTGGTTACAAGAACGAGTGGATTTGGTTTACGCCCGTTTCACGCCAGAGTCACAACGAGATTATATTAGCGCGCTTAAAGTTCGGCCATTGATAGAACAGAATACCCAGGTTTGGGAGGCACTGGGTTTTCCCGTGCTTGAATCGGTGCGGCTGTTAGGACTACTCATTTTAATAACGGCCTGCCTCAACTATGCAAATCTTGCCATAGCGCAAAGTTTCGGCCGAACCCGGGAGGTCGGCTTACGTAAAACTTTCGGCGCAGAAAAATCACAACTCTACACTCAATTTCTCACAGAAAGTTTAACCCTGACAGCATTCGCCATGTTGATCGCCTTATCCAGTATCGAGTTACTAGTACCCGCCTATAACGAATGGTCTTCTAAAGAAGTGATACTTAATTACCAAACTATATTGCCACAACTGGTTCTAGTAACGCTCATCGTCGGCTTCATGGCCGGAGCCTACCCTGCTTATTTGATTTCTCGTGACAGCCCTATTAACAGTCTTCATGGAACGCTATTAAAAAGCCGCCAGGGTCACTCTTTTCGTAACCTGATGATCGCCGCGCAATTTTCGATTTCTATTTTTATTCTGGCGCTGGTTATGATTATTTATTTTCAAAATCAGAAAGTACAAACACTGAGTAGTGCTTTTCCACGATCTCAGATTATCGTGTTGGAACGCATGGGCATTGATCAAATAAAGGAAAATTATCAAGCGCTAAGTCACGAAATAAAACAAGTTAAAGGTGTTCAATCAATGACTTTCTCAGCCGGCGTACCATTCCTTGAAACCGGAAGCTCTGGAATTGTTGCGACCACTAAAAATGGAGAGTCACTCGAGGTAAAACTTTACCTGGTTTCAATCGACTTTGATTTTATGAAAACCTACGATATCGAACTTCTCGCCGGTCGTTCATTTGACCCGAAAATCGACGCAGACGTGTTAACCCCCGGATCCAAACAAGCCAATGTTATCGTCAACCCACTCGCTGCAGAAAAGTTGGGGTTTGGTCGAAATTATAATGTCATTGGGCAATCATTCTTTAGCTTGCCTGAAGACAGCGAACAACAAAATAGAGAGTGTATTTCTAACCGTCCTTCTAACCGGTGCGAGACGCTTCAATATAACATTGTCGGTTTGATGCCCGATCAGTATTTTCTGGGTGTTCATATGAAAAAACGTCCGATTATTTTTTTAGTCAAACCACAAACCCACCGCTATGCTTCAATCAGGCTCAATCAAAATGCCGACGCTGAAACATTGGTCAATATTGATCGGGCTTGGTCACAGGTCTTCGAAAACTACCCGATCATAAGACAACCGCTAGAGTTTTATTTCAATCGTTTTTTCCGCATTCCGTCGGTGATTTACCAGGTTATCGCTTTCTTCGCTGGTATCGCACTGTCACTCTCATTGATTGGTCTGTTTGGGCTCTCGGCTTTTATGGCCCGCCGGCGTACTAAGGAAATAGGTATTCGCAAAGTCATGGGCGCGAGCGTTAATCAAATTGTGCGGTTACTGATATGGCAAATCTCGCTGCCGGTGATGTGGTCAATGTTGATCGCTATACCAGCAGCTTATTTTGCGGCCGATATCTATCTAAACTTTTTTCCTGAGCGGATTGAGTCTGTCGTTCCATTAATCATAGTAGCGAGTGTAATCAGCATTTTAACCGCCTGGGGAGTTATTGCGGCTCACGCGATTAGCACCGCCAACGAAACGCCAATCACTTCACTTCGTTATGAGTAAATATTCTGAAGTTCGTATAAATGGAGTTAGTAAAATATTGTCGGTTGGGTTGCAAAACCCAACATCCCTGGCCGATGTTAACTCTGATGTTGGGTTTCATTTTTCAACCCAAGCTACGAAAAGTAAAACAAATCATCTGATGCTTCGCATTGCGCGAAACACCAGATAATTATCGACTGACGATTAAGGGTTTTGGTTTAAATAAGCACGATGTGGCGTGGAAAAATTGTAACCATCACTCGCATCCCAATTGATCGACCAGGTCATCAGCCCTCTAAAATGAGTATACGCCTGTCCCGGCTGATAAGTGCCGCATTGAGTGAGTTTAATAAGACAATCCAACGCCTTGTGTACATTCGCCGGTGTGGTATAACCGGAACTCGCCGAGCTGCCGCCTGAAGGTAATCCAAAAGCAACCTGGCTGGGATTCAAACCAGGAAATGGGTTATCGCTGCTGGCCGCGTCAAATCCGGTAATCAACATGTCAGCCATGGCAACGTGAAAATCAGCTGTTCCCGGTTGATATATTTTTCCGTCAGTCCCATACATGGATCCGGTATTGTAATGTTGTACATGAATCACTGTCAGATCATTTCGTAGTGCATGAATTAATGGTAGGTAAGCGCCCCAAATGCCGCCGAAGTTATTCAAACCACCTTGAACATAAGCCGTTTCCGGTGCCATAGTTAGAATAAAGTCTGGGCCAAAGCGCGTTTTTAATGCGCGTGTTGCATCAATCAGATTAATAATGGCTGGTGTTTTAGGATTGGCAATGGTGTCTCCGGCGTCCATGCTAAGCGAACCACCTTCTAGATCTATGTCCATTCCATCAAAACCATATCGAGCAATAATGTCTCCCATGGTGCGAATGTAATTATCACGCGCAGTTGCTGTTTTCAATTGAATGTGCGCATTTGCACCGCCTAATGAAATCAGAACTTTTTTACCTTTGGATTGTTGTAATCTTACCCCTGCAATAAAGTCAGCATCGGTATCATTAAAAGGTTCAAAAGCAACTTCTCCTTCTTGCCCACCCGGCTTATTTTCCGCGAACGAAACATTAATAATATCCCATGCCTCAATCACATCTTTCATTTTGATAACCGTTGAGCCATTATCAAAGTTATGCCAATAACCAACCAATAATCGATGTGGTAGCGGGTCAACCTGGCCATCATTAACTGACGCACTGGTCGTTGCTGTATCGGTTTGTCCATCGTTATCAGTGACAGTCAAACTCACGGTATAACTTCCAATGGAACTATAGGTATGACTCGGATTTTCCAGAGTGCTGCTATTGCCGTCACCAAAATCCCAAGAGTAACTGACAATATTACCGTCAGCGTCACTCGACCCTGCACTACTAAACGCAATGGCGTTACCGACTGTTGCCGAATAAGGCCCATTGGCCATAGCCTTCGGCGGTTGCGGACCACCCACACAATCACTCACAAATGACCAGGCTGACTGCCAGTGTGCGCCAACACCGGGTTCATAAGCCCAGGCAGCGTTTGACGAACACCAACCGGCAATGTCGCAGCGGTATTTTTTATTAACATTACTGACCAAATCGCCTGTGCTGTAAGCGGTTCCTACGACATACTGAGGTACGCCATCACAAGAACCACCGCCGCCATCTGAGGTTATGGTCGCCGTGGTCGAACTGGAATGGCTGGCGCCTTCATTGTCAGTCACTTTCAAGGTGACGGTGTAGCTTCCAGCCGAAGTATAAGTATGAGTTGGGTTGTTTTGAGTGCTGTTATTACCATCACCAAAATCCCAATTAACCGAAACAATATTTCCGTCAGGGTCACTAGAACCGGCGCTGCTAAAAGAAATCGCTTCGCCTTCCTTGCCACTATAAGGACCGTTCACTTTCGAAATCGGGTTTTGATTGCCGCCGCTTCCATCACAGGCACCTAACAACTTCCACTCTTGCCACGGCCCTGAATGAGATTCAGGATTTTGATTTTGCGTCCACCATTTAGCTTCATAGGCGTTGGTATTATACTGAACTTGATGACCACCGAGGTACGCAGTACTACTGTCCCAGGTTGATAGCCCGTCGCAATTAACTGCTTGCGCAGACTGAGAGATAAATAGACCGACAACAATTATCGGAACGCTGTTTATTATTTTCATTAGACCCTCCTAGTTATTAGATTTGATGGGACTAAATTGCGAGTGATTCGACTGTTACAGTTCTTATTAAAAACAAATAACGGTTAACAAAAGCCTAAATACAAAGCCGAAAAACCAACAGTCTTATTTGAATCACTTTTTATTCTGATCCCATTATTTTTAAAATACATGACTGAAAATCTAACAACAAAGCTGATAAAACTTTATAGATCCTTTAAAGCGTTGTCTGGCAATCAAGTGCACGAAATCAAGCCTAACTGACAACGCTGTCAACTATTAATGACATAGTCGCGATAATAATGTCAAGCAGGGTTGCGGAAAGTGAGAACTTTGTAGATTTCTTGAGGTTAACTTTTATTAATGATTGATTTTTAACAACCGTTAGTTTTATCGGTCGTTGACTTTGCCGCGCAGAGATTTTGTTAGACCTCGTTTAGATTTATTATCCATTCTTCTTTTTTGAGAGCTTCTGGTTGGCTTAGTCGCTTTTCGCACTTTTTGAACAATGGTTGCAGCTTCAATCAGATTTTTTAATCTTGCTAATGCGGCCTCTCTGTTTTTCTCCTGGGTGCGAAATTCTTGCGCTTTAATAATAACAACACCCTCTTTGTTAATGCGACTATCTTTCAGCTTTAATAATCGTTCTTTATAAAACTCGGGCAATGTCGAAGCTTTGATATCAAAACGCAAGTGGATTGCGGAAGAAACTTTATTCACATTTTGTCCGCCAGCCCCTTGCGCTCGAATTGCAGACAGGTCGATCTCCTCGTCAGGGATGGTGACATTCTGTGAAATTTTAATCACTTAGGTAACTCCTTTATATAAATAATGCGCCAGATTTTTATTAGTCCGTTTTCCAGAACGCCAATTTTATAATCAATCAAAAAATGAGACAACTAAACGCCGATTAAGTATTTTAGCTGTTCATAGCACCATTTTTTTGCACCAAAATGTAACAATTCTGACGCGATTTATTCTAAAACTCATTATCCCTTAAAAACCGCTTATTTTTTAGTAAGCTAAAAAACGACAAATTTTGTCGCAGGAAAGCGTTTGATGGATGTATTTCAGGATATACTCAACACCCTTAATTTGAAAGGCGCACTATACTTTCGTACCGATTTCTCATCACCTTGGGCAATTAAGGTGCCTGACTTGCCTCAAGCCGCACGCTTTCATCTTGTCGTTCAAGGTCAATGCCATGTTAGTTTCGCGTCAGGAGAAATGACAGAGCTTGCGGCGGGCGATCTGGTACTAATTCCACGCGGCCATTCTCATGTTTTAGCTAACGAAAAAACTCATCGCGCTCCTTCATTGGAAAAAGTTCTCGAAAAATCTCGATACGATGGCAAAGGCGTCTTAGTTATTGGTAACGGCGATCCTGATGCGTCAACGCAAATGATTTGTGGTCACTATAGTTTTCGTCAAGGAGCTGACCACCCTATTTTGCGCGCACTACCTGAATACCTCGTAACCACCGGCACAATGCGAGCGAAACAACCTTGGCTGGACGATATGCTCAGGTTAATTGTGCGCCGAATTTTTTCCAACGATGTCGGTTCGGATGCAGTTGTAACTCGATTATCAGAAAGTGTATTTATCGAGTTACTTAAAATTGGAATCGAGCAAAGTGAGAGATTGAAACAAATACTCGCCGGATTTAATGATCAGCATATCAGCAACGCGCTAGAGTTAATTCATGCGCATCCAGAACACGGCTGGACAGTTCAAAGTCTGGCAAAGAAAATCGGCATGTCTAGAAGCCGTTTTGCTGATCGTTTTAACCAGCTTATCGGGATTGCACCGATGACTTACCTCGGCGATTGGAGAATACAAAAAGCGTTGTCTTTACTGAACGACTCACATTGCAGCGTGCAACAAGTAGCCAGTAAAACCGGTTACCAATCCCCAGCGGCATTCACGCGAGCATTCACTGGAAAAATGGGAATCACCCCCACTAAATATCGACAAAATTTCGCCTGAACATGCAGATCGTCCTGAATGATTTGCAGTTAATCCACATCTATTCACCCATTATTGCTCTACTGTCTTATCTTCCGTAAATTCATTTTTAAGCCCATTGAACATATTTCGTTGTAATCAATGGGCGAATTAAGTTGGCGCAAATAATAGCGTCACCTTACTTCGGCGAAATCAGCGCCGCCCCATCAATTCACTTTTGGAGTGTCATCAAAATGAGAAAATTTACTATCGCTACATTAATCGTATTCAGCACGTTTACGTCTCCAGTTTTTTCCGCAGACGAAAATAATACAGTGCCGGGTCTCACTGCTGCGGGTGCCGCTTTAGGCATGCACGGTATTGACCCGGTCGCATTTGTTAACATTAATAATCGAATCACGGGCACTGCAAAATACACTGGCGTCCACAATAATGTTGCCTATTACTTCGCGTCGAAAGAAAACCTGGAAATGTTCAAAAAGTCTCCACAAAGTTATGTTCCCCAAAATGGTGGCTTTTGCACCTTTGGTGTTTCAGTCGGCAAGAAGTTTGACGGTAACCCACGCTTTGCTGCGATTGAAGAAGGCAAACTCTATCTCTTTTTAAACGAAGCCATTTTCAAAGAGTTTCAAAAAGATCGCAAAGGAACAATTAAAAAAGCAGCGTCGAACTGGAAAAAAATTAAGCATGTCGCAGCAACCAAACTGTAATAGAAAGTTGGTTCAACAAAATGCTAATCATCATGATAAAACAGTTTAACCTTTTAACGAACAGGAGTTAGAAATGGAAACAGCCTATTTATATTTAGCACTCAGCGGTGTGCTTACAGTTCTCTTATGGACACCTTACATTTTAGCCAGAATGGTTTTGTGGGGAGTGCCGACGTTTTTAAATAACTACCCAAAAGGCTATCCTGCAGAGCAACCAGAGCCACCTTTGTGGGCACAGCGTTCACATCGGGCTCATTTAAATCTGGTTGAAACTATGCCGGCATTTATCGCAGTGATCGTTGCTGCAGGCAGTATCGTTCAAAACAACTTCGATGCCATCGCGCTTTGGGCTCAAGTATTTTTCTACTCCAGAATAGCTCATGCGCTTGTTTACATATTGGGAATTCCCTATTTGCGAACGCCGAGTTATTTAATTTCGTGGGCCGCTATACTAATGATAGGAGTTCAAGTTGCAGGACAAGTTAACTAATCAAGCTTACCCTGTTTTAAATTTTTGAAGATCTAGCGACTTGTTGTTCCGTTAAAATCAATTGATTGAAGGCAACTAATTGCGGTTGCCTCTCAATCATTCAAAAGCAACTTAGTCAGTATTTTTCCATTCAAAAAATCTTTGCGACAAATCTGATTCTCCACGCGAGATACATCACTAATAATACCGATAAATACGCCGATAAATAATAGGATTAATTATCGCAGTTCCATCGGTTCTTGTACTATATTCATAGAACAGGTTGTCCTATCGTTCCGAGCAATCGTTAGCATTTTTGTTTTACAAACTCACTATTATATTTATAGCAGAGGTCCACTCAGCAATGAACGAAACTAATTTGCTTATTTACCTGTCAGGCTGGCTAGGTGTGTCTTTAATTTTAGTTGGCTTTTCGTTGAACGTATTAGTTAAACGGTTCACTTCAGAATCAAAAACATTTTTAATTGTGAATTTTCTGGGTGCGTCCTTGCTCGTTGCGAATAGTTATTTTTCTGAACTATACCATTACACATTATTGAATGCCTTTTGGGCAACGGTAGCTGTCGTCGGACTGATAAAAAATCACGCCACTGACAATGCTGATGCGAAACAATAAATCAACGACGGATGTGGTTTCATTTACAAATTATCTGCAAGGAAATCTATCAACAAACGAATTTTGGGAGACAGGTAACGATTATTAGGATAAACAGCCCAAACCCCTTCGTTAGCAGCGCGATGATCATCAAGCAAAGATACTAACTCGCCGCTTTTTAAATAAGCTTGAACATAATAATCTGGCAACTGTACTACTCCCAAACCTTTCAACGCAGCATCGACCAGGGACAATCCGCTGTTACAACGTAAATTACCACTGACACGAAGTTTTCTTTCTTTTCCAGATTCTTTAAAAAACCAATAATCCAGAGTACCTAACAAACAATTATGATTTTCAAGTTCAGCCAGGGATTGAGGTTTACCATATTTATTCAGATAGGCTGGTGACGCACAAAGGTGACTCACTCTTTCTGCTAATTTCTTTGCCATCATGGTTGAATCATTGAGCTTACCGAGCCGAATTGCCAGGTCATAACCTTCTTCAACCAGGTCGACTTGCCGGTTACTTAAATAAGCCGTAATTTCAAGCTCAGAATATTCCTCGATAAAATTATTCACCAGGGGCAAAATCCGATGCTCTCCATAAGTCACCGGCGCAGTGAGTTTAATTTTTCCTTGTGGTCGTGTCTGTAAATTGGTGATCGCTCGTTCAGCCTCATCGAGTCCTTCCAAAACACCTCGACAATGCAGGTAAAAGACACGCCCTTCTTCGGTAAGCGATACTTTTCGAGTGGTACGATAGAACAACTTCACATTCAATCGCTGTTCCAATGCACTCACCTGGCGGCTTACCTGGGCCGTCGAAATTTGTAATTTTTTCGCAGCCTGAGTAAAGCTCTCGGTTTCAGCAACTTTGACAAATTCGCTAATACCTTCCCAATTCATGATTGTTACCATACAGTAAAAGTGAATTACTAAAATACTAGATTATCAATTAAGTAGAAACAAATATAATAGCGTCCATCACTAAATCAATTTGTTATTTTCTAACCCGTTTGACCCTGAAGAGTGAGAAACGACATGTCTGAACAATTTATTAAGTCAAAAGCGGCGATAGCCTGGGGGCCAAAACAGCCACTATCTGTCGAAGAAATCGACGTTATGTTACCGAAGAAAGGCGAAGTGCTAGTTAAAATACTCGCGTCTGGTGTGTGCCATACTGACGCTTTCACTTTATCAGGAGACGACCCTGAGGGCATATTTCCCTGCGTACTTGGCCACGAAGGCGGTGGTATTGTGGAGCATGTCGGCGAAGGCGTCACCGATGTAAAAGTCGGCGACCACGTTATTCCGCTGTATACGCCAGAATGTGGCAAATGCAAATTTTGTTTGTCTGGAAAAACCAATCTCTGCCAGAAAATACGCGAAACTCAAGGTCAAGGTTTGATGCCTGACGGCACCACACGTTTTTATAAAGATGGCAAACCGATTTACCACTATATGGGCTGTTCAACCTTTTCTGAATATACCGTGTTACCGGAAATTTCGCTTGCCAAGGTTAATCCTGCCGCCCCGTTAGAAGAGATTTGCCTGTTAGGTTGTGGGGTCACCACAGGTATGGGCGCGGTGATGAACACAGCGAAAGTTGAGCAAGGCGCAACCGTGGCTATTTTCGGTTTAGGAGGGATCGGATTATCGGCGATTATTGGGGCGACCATGGCGAAGGCGTCTCGCATCATTGCAATTGATATCAACGAATCGAAATTCGAGTTAGCGCAAAAACTGGGTGCCACAGATTGCATTAATCCACAAAACTATGATCGACCAATTCAGGAGGTTATTATCGAATTAACCGACGGCGGTGTCGATTATTCCTTTGAATGTATTGGCAACGTCAATGTGATGCGCTCTGCACTTGAGTGTTGCCATAAAGGTTGGGGCGAATCGGTCATCATTGGTGTCGCCGGCGCGGGTCAGGAAATATCCACTCGCCCTTTTCAATTAGTGACCGGCCGGGTATGGCGCGGCTCAGCATTTGGCGGTGTAAAAGGTCGTTCAGAATTACCAGATTATGTTGAACGCTACTTGAAAGGTGAATTTAAGTTAGACGATTTTATTACTCACACAATGAAGCTGGAAGACATCAACCATTCATTCGAACTATTACATCAAGGGGAAAGTATTCGCACAGTGATACATTTTGAATAGAGACTGTTTGAGTTTTTCGAGCTATTCCCATCCTGACCAACCGCACTTTAATTGAGCAATTGATTGAGTGCTTTTTTCAGCGCACCAGCCGGCGAAGACAAGTCGCCGGCCAGCTCATACTGGTGTGTTTTTCCTTTATAATTTAAGCCAATTGTCAATTTCGTTTGTGCCGCGCTAATCACCCCTAACCCAGTAGTAAAGCGTATGTATTTTACCTGCGGTACTACGCCAGCAGTCTGTTTTTCTATTCCCTTTTGAATATCTTTAAGCAAAATCTGTTTGCGTTTTTCTGCGGCAATAAAGTGTTGACGATTCACAACCACTTTTTGGCCCACATCAAGTTGTTTAAGCGCGCTAATTCCCTCGGCAATCTGCTGCTGTAAACTAGCTGGCATATGGTAGGTGTAGGTATAACTAAAGTTTCTGACGATTCGAACTCGGTAAGTATACCGATATCTTCGATAGCGCTTCAAAGTATCATTAAGCGCTTGTAGCATAAGCTTCTTAGCGGTGGCTTCATCAGCTCTTTTTAGCTGTGCCGATAACATGCGCATGTCTTTTATCGGCTCTGCCAGATCTCTTTGAATAGTCTTCATAACGCCGCCTTTAACCAGGTTCCAGGCTGTTTTTACTGCCCAGCGTCGCCCCCAACTTTTTGGAACACCACGGATAAAACGAGCAACCGCAACATGGACTCGCCGATTAACGATGCCGGGTAAATCATTCGCAGTGGTTATCAATTGTTGTGCGACGAAATTTTTAATGTTATTTAAGTCGAGAGTCACCTTATTGACATTTTCTGCGGCGTGGTCGAGTTCCTTAGTGGCCCTATCTACTTCGTTAGCAACATCTTTTCCCAATTGATTCAAACTATCCTGTAACGCTTTCGCGATACCTGGCTGGGGTTCTATTTCAATACTGGCAATAAGCGGCGCTTTCGGATTTCCCAAAATTATTTTCGCGTTGGCCCGGTTCCCAAATACGGACAACTTGTTTATTCCAAAGGTAATTCCCTGCTTATCAAACCTCGCCAATAACTCAAGTTGATCGGCTTTGTCCTTCGCGCGAATTCCCCAAGCGACAGTGCCCTTTATTTCAACCCCTTTGACGCCAATGTACAGGTCACCGCGAACTCGGAAAGCGTCGGTTAATTTAAATTCCAGGTAAGTTTTAAAATGCTGCTTGCTAATTTCCAGCCCCGCATTTGTTTCTGCGAGCATCTTATTACCGAAGGATAAATTTAAACTGCCGTCCACTGACAGTGCATCATTATTGATCTGAATGACACCAAGAATATTAATTGAAACCGCTTCGGCAATTTTTAATTGCCATTTAAAACCAGTGGCAAAACCGCCACTAGCGGTGACTGATAACCCAAACTGGCATTCGCCAGAGAGAACACCTTTTAAACCCGCCCCCGCTTTTAGTAAAACGATAAATCCTTTATCGCTAATTTCATCGCTCGGAACCGCGTGTAACGTCTTTATTAAACTGTTATCTTTCTCAACACCGATTAAAGCGAGCGCTTCGGAGTCGTTTAAAATTTCTTTTTGAAATTCAAGTTCAGTGGTAATACACCAGCTTGCTTTTAGTAAAGTTAACGGTCCAAAACTCAGTTCAACCTCGCCAATTCTGATCCAGTTGCCATTATGACGTAACGGGACAGCTTCAATAAAATAACTCGCATTGCCGGTTTTCATGGCATCTAATAAGCGAGCGGTGCTTCGGTAAACATTGAGTGGTGGTAAGGGTTTAGGTAATCCAATTTCGGCGCCACCTAAATAGCTCGGTAAGCAAAGCGCGTTTCGTCCTAAGGTAAACTCAAGTTCGAGGTTTTCCGGTTGCGGTTGTTTATGCAACAGGTAATCTGGATTTTTAAAAAAGTTAACCAGTTTCGAAAACAAACCAGCCAGATCAAAAATGGACGCCGAAGGCTGTGGATAAGACCAGTGACTGTTAATTTCCAGGCCCAACAAGTTCTTCAGATCCCATCCGAGTTTTTTATAAAACAACGGAATTGGGATCGGCAAAGCGGTGGGCGCTACAATCGTGGTGTCTTGCAAAGTTATTCGATTGCGTAACTGAACTCCACCTTCGTCAGGTAATAACGGCGCGCCCACTAAAGTAATTAAGCTGAAGGGATCAATGTGACCATCAATTTCAAGAATCGCCAATGAGCCACCAGCCATCTGTCCAAAAGCAAGTCGGTAAAAAGTGAAACCGAACAGCGTTGGACCAGTGAGTGATACGCCGGGAACGAGTAATTTTAATGGCTTGTCATCTTGTGTTGCGATGTTAAACCGAGTGCTACCTCCCCCGCCAACGCTAATTTCTACAGCCAGTGTTTCAGGGATTCTTATTTGCAAATAATCTTGAAAATCTTGCGGCAGCCGCTCGATAACTTTCTTAATATTTTCCAGCAGCTCCGCTAATAATTCCACCAGTTTAGGTTGCTTTTTCGCGAGTGCCTTTATGCCCAAAAGTTTTTCAAGTTGGTCATAAAAGTGCTCACTGCCAAAATCGACCTCAACCAGTTCAATAGCATCCGGTAACGAATTTAATAAGGTTTCGCTGATGCCAAGCTGTTTAAGAACAAACTTAACTGGCGTCATCGGTATTTTAATTGGCGTTAATCGTTCAAACGCCATTGAACCTTGCCAACTGCCGTTGCTATAACCAAACTCAGGGGTTTGTAATCGAAAACTGGCAAACTCACCGAATACCCAGTCAGACCACATTTTTCCATCGCGTTCATACATGGTTAAACTGCTAAACGGCGAGCTTAGTGGTCTGAGGCTGAGCTTTTTCGCCAGTTGCAATTCCAGTCGAAATGATTCATTGATAAATTGAATATTGGGTTCGTCCCCTTTGCGTCCAAAAAGATAATTAAGTTGTTGCGGCAGGCCGACCCAAAGTGTCTGTTTGATCGCGAGCGGTTTACTCAGATTGAGTTCGAGTGACTCAACCACAACATTCGGTTTTCCCAGCGACAGCACGCTTTCATCAGCGAAGGTTAATTTGAGTTCTGGAAAATCCGGTTGAGGTAAATTTTCCTTGGGTATGATTAATTTAATTCCTTTTGGACTTGCAGCGAAGCTCCCTCCCATCGCTTTGGGAAAATACTGTGATAACCAGTCAGGTAAATCATTAACGGTCAATTTCCCGGCTGCATTGATTTCCCAGGAAGCACTATCATTGGCTTCTGACTTTTTACCAGCGGCACGCAGATACAGCCTTAAGTCATCCAGCTCAATATCGAAACTGGGCGCATGAGGAATACCTTCTATCGGTAAATCGATAGCCGGTATATTTGGTGTTTTAACCGTAAAAATTAGTTCATTACCTTCGGTTGTATGCGCGAGTTGTAACTCGGCAGTTTCGTCAAACAAATGATCAATGGTGAGTTGAGCGTTACCTCTCACTCCCCACTCAGTACCTTGATTACCTAACCGGGTAAAAATCGAAAATTCATTGAGTTGTAGTTGGCCTAAACCGCCAAGATTACTCAATCGAATACTTTTTAAATAGCTAAAAACTAGCGATAATTCACTTTCTCCCTGTTGAGAGTTTTGCTGGACCGACTTTCTCTGAACAACTTCAACTTCAAATGCGTACTCCTCTCCCCATGCACTAATTCTCGCTTGCCCGAGCGTTTTCCATTGTTGCGCAGCAGAATCCCAGGAAATCTCCAACTTTTCACAGTTGAGATAAAGCTGTTCAGAGATTTTCGTTTGACCACTCAGTGATAGCTGGCAACTGGTATTCGCTTTTCCATCTTCTCTTGAAAAAGACCAGGCTAACCGGTTTATTTGCAGATTATTATTTTCTTCATTGCCAATGGGAAAAACAATTGGCCCATCTAACTCTCCCGCCAAACGATATTTATCGGCTTTTGGATTAAACTCGAAAGATAAGTCAGACAAACTTAAATCTGTCATACCCGGTAACAGTGGTAGCTTAAACCTACTGGCCAAGGTGCTAAAGTTCATAGCGAGGTTGCCGCTAAAAGCGAATAGTCCGGTAGAGTCGACATTGACAACGGCGTCATCTAAATTAATTTCCGGAATCATTTCGGGTAATGCGGGATAGAGTTCTCTCGCTATTTTTGTTAATGCTAAGTGGCTGATTCCGCCGCCAAATGAAAAGTCTTTTTTAAGTAGTCCAGCGAGTGGTATTTCAAAGTCGTCAACAACAACCGAACCACCCAGAGTAATTTCAAGACTCGATAAGCTACCGGAAAAACCAAGTCCTAATGACGGAGAACGCAACTTTATGACGCCAGGCAACATATCCCATTCGGTGTTGAGATCGATCTGAAAAAATAGTCGACTGATGGTTTTTTCTTCGATATCAAAACCCACTCCAAAAGCATTAATGGTAACCCCACTAACAACACCTAGAATTTCGGTGACAGGTTGGAGTGATTGCCCGCCAAATTGGCTGGAGAAATCAGCAAAATCTGATAGGTGGACTGCACGTTCTAACTCAAGATACCAATGAGATGGATGTGGAGGAAACGCAATGCTAATCGGCAAGTTGACTTTATTCCCTATCTGTAAATTCGCGGAGGCTTTACCGTTTATCTCGTTATTTTTTAGCTGCAAGCTAATCATTAGTTGTTTTAAAGCGAAATTATCAAAACTTGCGAAACTAATCGCAGAGAACCTTTCCAAATCGGCTTCTAATGCAATATCGCTTTTAACATTCGGACCGTTAAACACAAAACCTAATTTAACGACTCCCGTATTTTCCATCGAAAACTCGCCGCTTAGCCTTAAACGTGTTGCCGTTAGCGCTTGGTCGACATTTTGTAATTTGCCTGATTGCGGAAAGGGAAACGTGGATATCAGGTCGGCAACTTCAGGCAGGACGAGAATTAAGTCGCTGATAGACAATTGATTGTGATCGATTTTCTCATCCAGCTTTTCGTTCAACTGTTGGATATGCATTTTTGCTTCCGGGGTCGCTTTTGTTTTTAGTTTCTTATTCTAAAATCATTATTTTCAGAGTAACGATTGCGTCAGTTTTTATCTTTTTCCTTTTTATAAATAATCCCGCCGGCCGCAAGAAATAATATCGCGGTAATGGCTATACCAATCACGACATTATTTGATTTTTTCGCAGTTTTGTAGGCCGCAGCAGGATCAAGCATTTTCACTTGAGTCGAACCGGTTCTACTTAAGGGACGGCCTGTCGTTGGGTTAAATAATGACGCTTTGAAATCAATTCCCTCATGGGTTGTTCGAGATGTTTTCCTGATGATTTGCGCAATCTTTTTGGCGTTTGCTTTTGGCTGGAGTAACTTAATTTTTGCGGCAACATTTGCCACCATAGGCACAGCAAATGAAACGCCAGAATCCATGACATAGTTGATTGCTTCGTCATCTTGATAAGGTACGATATTAGTCGCATTAAACTCATCAACTTCGCTCAGGATCACACGGTTCATAGTCCCTGACCTTGTATCTTTCGGCGCGCCGCCGCCGTGAATGTCAGCATTGCTCGGACGAAATTGCGGAAAGTAGCCCGAAGGCGCCCAAACGTCGATTTCTCCGTACATACTTTGCCAGTGCAGTTGGCCGCGGCGAGTGCAGCCACCGACACAAAGTACGTGGTCTAACTTGGGCGCGTATCGCCGCCCCCTGCATAAATTCGATTCCTGTTCATCACCGGGTAATATCGGTCCATGATTGTTGCCGCTTGTCATGACAAAGAGAATATCAGGGTGTGCGGCGAGTAATTGCGAAAGCGTTGTTGATTGTTCGCCAACCTGAAAACTCGCTGCAAAATTGAGCGTTACTGAGCAACAAATTATCGAAACTTTTTCTTCTTCAATCGCATAAACAATTGCGTCGTACACATCGCGCATATTGTGGGTTGCGCTTCCGTGATGGTAGCCTATCGGTACATCAAGAATACGAATAGCCGGTGTGCCCCACCCTGCGCGACCAGCGACAAAGGTACCATGTGCCCCCAAGTTTTCGCGCCTGATTGTCGCTGGAAAAAATTCTCTGGCAGCGTGTTGCAGTTTATCGTTAGCACCTAAGTAGCCTTGAGCGATAACCGGGGTGTCGAGGACGGCAATTCTGACAGTTTTGCTATTCTTTTTACCAAACAGCTTAATAAATTCCTTATCGAGAGAATCCCAGTCGATAAGCTCTCCATCGCTATCGGCATGATGATAGTCAAGTACACGGTAAACGCCCTGACGCATCCAATTTTGAAGTGTTTCAGCCATGCTAGTCCTTTTCAGCGCATTATTTTGGATTAAATCCTCTGTATTCAAAAAACATTAATAAATTACATTGAAAATCAAGATGATGGACTGCTTAGGCGGGGTACTTAACTCAAGATCCTATAAAAACCATACAATTACATTGTAGACACAAAAAATTGCTTTTGGCTATATTTAAGCCATTTTATCTTAAGCCGTTTATCAAGCACAATCGATGGTTCATGTTGGTCAGCGTAGAATAAGCTTTTAGTTGTGACATTGGTTGACAGCAAACTTAATTTTGTTTGCTGTTCCTGTCGCTCTCTCTTCCAAGGGGAAATAAGCCCTTAAAACCGGCCAGGTAAAATGTGCGGAGTTACTACTGACATAAAAAAATTGGGCAGTATTGTTAATCAGTCGTTCAACAAGCTTCCTATTCAACAATATTTCAAAAGTCAAAGTTTTGCTATTTTCGATCAGGTTACTAACAACAGGAAAATCCTCGCTGTTAATGTTAAATGTTTCATCGATATGAATTTTTACATCGATAAAAGTTTGTTGCCGAATCGAGTGATTTTTTATCCAGTCAAGTTTCAACAGCGTGGGTGATAACTTCTCTTTGATTCTGAGGAAATAAACAGGCAATGGGTCTCCTTTTTTGCAAAATACTTGCGCAGTTATCACCTGGTGTTTTTTGCCGAAAAAGCTCTGTTTCTGCTGATTTTCCGCGACGATCCCATTCTCAACGGGCTCTAATCGCCACGGACTTGCCAACGGCGTTGAATTATCGATCTGCAATTCATGTAGTTCTTTTTCATTCAATTCGCGAATTGGAATATTCGGCGGAATTTTCGACGCTATCGCAACCAATTTCGGATCAATCCCCATGCTAATCACATAGTCAAGAATAACGGCTGCCACTAATTGAGTCGAAGAAATATCACCAATACTGGAAAAACTGCCAGCAATTTTTTTCGATTCTTTTGCTATAAAAAATTGATGTACACCATAGCTGCTTTGATGAGAAACACTTCGGGTCATTCCACCCAAAAACGCGTAGGCACATGCCGAGTAACAAACGCCTCCCGTGCCTTCACCTTCCCCGGAAAACTCAGAGCCAACATGAACATTGGCCTCCATTTTTCGAAGCAAATGACCGAGCCTTAAGCCAGCGCCGAGTTCCCCACCAAGGGAGTTCAATATGACGATCCCTCCAGTCCTCATATCGCCATTAGCAATCAGGCTCTCAAATTCAGCGACGGTTTGATTGGTTATGGTTCCCTGAGCGACTATCCAGGAGCAATGAGAACAGTTTCCACCGGAACTCATTTCCTTAAAGGTCATTGATTGTTCCGGCACAACGGAAATAACCGGTAAACTGACAAATAAAATAATCAACAATAGTGTCGCGAGTGTGCTGTTTTTATCCATTACTATAACTCCTTGTTTAGAGAATCCGTTTAACAACAACCCCATAGTCTATTTCACTGTGCAATAGATTTGCGCTTATCTAAGATGACTAAAAAAAACTCTCTCAACCGAAAGAACAGCTTTTAATCAAGAGAATAAGCTTAATCGAAAGAGCGGATCTCACTCGAAATGTCTTTAAGCATCTTTATAGCCTTAGCATCTAACTTATCTCGCGACGACAGGTCTTTGAGTTTGAGTTCAATTTGTTGTTTATCACAACTCGCGCAAGCTGCTAAAATTTCTGTTTGATACTCGGCGATATTTTTAATATTGCTCATGTAGTCTTTTAATGAAGGCGAAACCTTAAATTTCTCCCGTTGAGAATCGGGTAAAGACTTTTGCGCAATTAAGGCTAATTCACTGTTGGCGGTTAAAACTGAAAGCCGCTCAAAATAAGTCGCCTTTTCTTGATAGCGCTTATACTCCTCACTTCCCTTTTCGTAAGACGAAGCCACCTTGACATAATATTGAACCAAATTGTTGGAATCAGTGATGAGTTTTTTTACGTCCTGAGGCTCTTGCTTCGCTGCGAACCCAGCGAAAGCATCAATGGTTGATACATACTGAGGGTTAGCCTTATCGAATCCACCGATTGCAGTGCTTGACTCGGTAAAAGCGATTTTTAGACTATTAGCAGAATTTTGATAAACAATCAGATTCTCAGGTACATATAAAAAGCTGTGGCTTTCGGGTAACTTAAACTCACACTGATTGACTTCCAGCTCAACCATATTGCGTTCAAGATAATAACCGTCAAAATATTGCTCCAAGCGGAGTTCATAAGAAACATCAGAAGTATCATTCGCACAATCAGATTTAACCACACGACACCCGGCAATCCCCTGCTGGCTCGTTTTTCCACACTTAACATCAGTCACATTGCCAAATTGCGTATCGACGATAGTTAAAGGTACTCGGGCAATAGGATGAGAAACCCCGGCTTCAAAGGCATCTTGATGACGCGCATTCACTTTTACTTCAGTGACTCCCTCACCGAAAGCTGCGGCAGAATACAACCAGACAATGCCCCCTATCACAATTGGATGCTTAACGGTCATCATTGCTTTTCTCCTTTGCCATGGTTTTGATTAGCGTTATTATCTGCCGCTGGTGCAACCCCAGGATCAGCCGCAGTCTCAGGATCAGCTTTCGCTGTTTCACTTTTAGATTCATTGAGGCTTGACCTGAGAATTTGAATTAATGCTGTCAGCACAATAAGGATCGCCAGCAGTAACATGATCGAGTACCCCTTACTACCCCAAGCCCAGAAATTCCAAGCACTCACCTGCTCTACTTTACACTGTTTTAGCGATGCCGAGTTCACCACATAAGCGGTAAAAACTTCTTCAGTCAGCTCTTTATCTCCGGGTGATAACTCAACCCTGAAAACCGGGTTTAGATTGGCGCTAAATGCGGTAATGTTCCAGTCAATTTGTGGGTAGCGATTGTGAGTTTGCGCATCAGTTTGACAATGCTCTTTACCACTGGTGTCAGGACAAAAGCGAGCAACATCTTGATGAAGCAACCGATTATTTCTTCGGGACTGCAACATTTCGACTTTGTGCATGGGAACCTTACTTTTAAACCGCATCAGCATTTCTTCCGGAGCATCACCAAAAGCAAATACAGAAACATAGGCGAAAGATTTGCTGGTGTCTGATGAACCCACATTTGTTTCAAAGCGAGTTTCAATCGCTATACGACATTGGGCAAGCCAGCTCGAAAATATTTGCTCATAAAGCGATTTATTCGACGTAGCCAGCAAGGTCAGAAAACCAATCAAAACTAACACAACCGAATTTTTTATTATTTTTATGTAGTTCATACAGCTTCCATTTAAACAGCAATCATTGGGGCTTAGATTCTTGTCTCTTTATAATCGCGCAGCTACAAAACACACAGATGTAAGACTAGCAAGAATTATGCGGTCACAACCAGCAAATATACTAAAATGAGATTCTCAGTTTTCACCGAATAGTTAGCTTGTGGTGTCATCACTCTAGCTATCCTCCCATGCTTGTTTCTACTAATTAACCTCTAAATATTTCGTTCCTGCCAGGCCGTTGAAGACAATAATAAACTGGGAAAGTCTGAATCTAACTAGCAAATCCGATTTTGTTGATTACTTTCCCAATCGCGACCATTCAGCGCTTTGTTTCACTCGTACTTTCAGATCGTAGCGGAAAAATGTCGAGTGAAAACACTGGCTACACGGTGCTTCTAATTAGATGATCAAACGAGCGACCGAAACCCGCCATACACCATCCGTTCAGCATCAAAGATGGGCCTTGATGAACTAGTCAGTGGATTGATCAAATCTACCATCCTTGGATCGGCTGCGACTCTTTTATTTACAAGATCACGTGCCTCACGAGATTCGAATGCAACCCAGCCGAAGATGACGACTTCATCCTCTTTTGAACTTGCCGCGTCAAAAAAAGATCGGGTGCCTTCCAAATTTGAATTGTCACAAACATATTCTGAGTAATCGAGTGCGCCGTGTTCCTTCCAAATCTTCGCAACCTTTTCAACGACGTCTCTATACGTCTGTAGCTGGTCACTTGGCACAGGTAGAACAAACCCGTCGATATAGTGTGTCACGTTATCCTCCAGTCTTGTTACTAAATATTGTGTTCAAGCAATATCAGACACTCAACTGATAGTCGTTAAGTGTTTGCTCGATGTTCATTGATTTTATAGGTTAACCAATTTTGTTCAACTGCCTCTATAAACCACGGTATTTGAAGCCACAAAGAGACTCCATGAAATTTTTGAGGCAGTTCCTTAATTAGTTCTCGTGCAATTTCTCGGGCCGCCCGATTTGGGTGCGATGGAGCTTTTCCCAACTGAACTAACAAGGCCCCGACCATACCGCTAACCTTTAGTGGATTATTTACTTCAAAAATTTCAATATCAACTTTATCTGGGGAAAAACCGTTTTCATGACCCCAAAACATTTCTTCATTCGATAATCCTGACCCCATGACAAAAAGGCGTCCATCAAACTTATTTACTATTACACCCGAAGAGCCAACAAACCCAACTCGAAAGTACCAAAACTTTTCCTGCTCAACAACATTGCTATCAAACTCCGTTACAAAGTGACTTTTTTTGTAGTCCTCGACAATTGATTTTGCTTCTTCTAGAGTGATGGCCATATATACATTTAATGTCCTAGTAATGGGCTAAAAATTATAGGTTAATACTAAGCGAAGCGAAAACGAGTCACTAATTTTAAAACGTAACTTCTTATTAATCCGGATCATTATGATACTGGGTATTTGGTATTAAGTTTCTAGTGCCCCATTGGGTCAAAATATGCCTCCCATGTTAAAGCACCAGCCATTTTTGATTTAGCCTTTTTCATAAACATCATCGCATTTTCGTGAGAGGAACAATTCATTAATGCCACACCAAGGTTAAAAAATGCGTGCTTGTTTACAGTACCATGATCTATTGCTTTTCTAAGATACTCAGCAGCTTCTTTATGATTGCCCATATCACACAAAACAGTACCATAGTTTATTAGAGTGGTCTCATCATCAGGAGCCAAACTCAAAGCGCGTTCTAGTAGCCTTTTGGCTTCATCGAAGTTCAGATGCCATTTGGAACTATCTTTCCAAGTTTCACCTATCAATGATTTTACTTTCTTGTTTATATCTTCAATATTCATTTCGATACTTAACAGTGATTTTATTCAGCTAAAAATAAAGCCAACCAGTCAAAAACTAAGTTTGAGTAAATTCTTTTTGCTTTCAATAGATTATTTAAGTAGCCGTATTCTAGCAGGTTTGACTTTATGTTTTTACCAAATAAAGTCAATTGGCGTGTTTTTAAAAATAGATATTAGATTCAAGTGTTTAAGTGAAATTCGGCAACCTATCCAACGGCATAAAGCCAACTTTGTTTAATATAACGAACACGTTATAGATCGCTTTGTTGAATGAATTGGTTGTCGAGAAAATAACTTATTCGGCTGTTTTGGATCCGTTTGGGTCAATCATATATCGTTCACAAATGACAGATTAAGACTATGAACTACCATCTCCAGAATTAATTGAAGCAATATGTCGAAACGCTCAATTTAACTCTAAACCACTACAAATAAACATCCTGAAACATCTTACCCAACCGATTCACACCTTATTGATCAACTATTTTAAAATTTTCTGTATCCTTTTTAATATTGTCTCACTATAACTCAGTGAAAAGACAACCATTCCAGGAGCAATAAATGAAGAAGCATGTAAAGTTTGTTTGCGGGTTAGTGATTGCGGCATCATGCCATATCTCAACGAGTTTCGCCGAGATAGGTCAGCCGTCTGACTGGTACCTTCATCTTGATGTCAACGGTCTACAAAAGAGTGTATTGAGCCAACAAGTCGATGTAGATTCCAAAAAAGGAATTAAGTTTCTAAAGCTTTTATTCGGCGAACAAGTTTTTAATAAGGTGGAATTCATCACCGCGTTTGGAAATGCCAATCAGAAAAAGCGCGACAAAGCACTACTCGTTCAAGGTGACTTTACCGTCAACAAAAAGCAAATTCGTGAGAGGCTGCAACAACTGGGCTTAACTAAATCCAGCGAAATTAATCAACAGGCTATCCATCACGGTACTCTCAAAAAAGTGCTCACCAATCTTCACGCTGATGCCAAGAAAGCAGGATTAATCGAATCGGACAAGGATATCAAAATTAAAGAACTCACAGAAAAAAGCGAGTTTAAAGAGTCTGTTTATGCCGCTTTTACCCATGATGACAATATTATCTTCAGCAACAACATTTCAGAGATAGAATCACTATTGCAAGATAAAAAAGCATCGCCTGCCGAAACGCAACCGGGAATTTTTAAAGTCGTGGTCGATATTCAGAAAGCCATGTTACACGCTGGAATCAACCTGGATGAAGAAGCGCAAGCCTTTAATTTCGAATCAATTTCGGCTAAACAATTGTCGCAAGTATCAGTTTCATACAACGAGAATGATATGGATTCCGAGCTGCAACTCGGCTTAAGCGCTGAAACCACGGAAACGGCAACCAAGATTAAATCGATAGTTCAAGGCCTCGTAGCGCTCAAATCACTAACGGTCAAAAATCCAGCCATTACTAACCTACTCGCGAATATTCGTTTCGAGCAAGATGCGGGCGAGTTGAAAGTTATCATGTCAGGTTCGGTCGAAGCTTTTAAAGCATTACTCAATGGCAAAGACTAACTAGAGATTACGCTTTGACAGAACAAGAACTGATTAGTCAAAGTTTAACCGGCGACACCAGTTGCTTTGAGCAACTGGTGATTCGCTATGAAAAAAAGTTAATGCGCTTTTTAATACTACGCTGCAACTGTCGAAATGACGCCGACGACATATTTCAGGAAACCTTTTTAAATGCGCACCTCTATTTACAGAGTTACAACACGCGTTATGCGTTTAGCACCTGGCTTTTTAATATTGCGTTAAACCTGATTAAAAAACACGTTAAAGGTGGTTTGGAAAAAAGCAGCCAGAAAATAGACAGTCTGGAGCCCTCGAACCTGCCGACCGTTGAACCAGTTTTAGAGGCGAATCATGAGACGACGCAAAATACCACTCAAAATATTTGGCATTTAGCTAAAAAAACGCTCAACAACGAACAGTTCTGCCTGTTGTGGTTTACTTATGCTGAGGAGTATACTGGTAGAGAAGTCGCATTTATGCTCGATAGAAGTCTTCCCTGGGTTAAGATTAATTTGATTAGAGCCAAACAACAGCTCAAACAGGCGCTAACCAGTGAAAACCTCAAACTTATCGACTTAATTTCGAGCTGATGATGGGAGAACAATTGACTATGGCCAACAAACCAACAATCACACAACTTGATACTGCGCGACAGTCACAAGACACTTCACTCGAAAAACAGTTAAAGCGTGAAGCTCAGGAACTCCCCTGTTCGGTAGACGACGATTTAAGGTCATCACTATTCCATCAACTAAAACAACAAAATGTAAGCGAGCAAACATCGGACAAGCCAACCAGGAAAATGCACTTTGCGCTGGCCGCCAGTGTTGTGTTTTCACTACTGGCTCTATCAGTCTATTTTAATTCAGGTCAATTACAGAAGCCTTCACCCGGTGTTGCCACTCAATCGGAAATAACAGCCCCAGTTGATTCGCAAGCAACTAATTTGCGGACGACTAAAGAGCCCTCGATTGAGGAATTGCTATTTCGAGTAAATAATGAACAGAAACTCGCGTCACAGCAATTGGAGAATGAGTACAAAGCGATTCTGTCTGATATGGACAAAATTAAACGGCGAATTGTGGCTCTTTAGGGTTTGCTTTCAAAAGTCTCAGGTTAGAATATTTTACTTTAAGAAAAACACATAACCAGTTGAAAAATATAGAAATAGATTTATCTGAATATTACTTTATAGATACTTCGAATCAGAACCAACCAATTCCCCCTATCTCAATTAATCCGTTCAATTAAACCAATCATTTGCCATATTCCCTGCAGCCAGTAGAGTCTATATCAGTAAGGAAAACTTCGATTTAGCCCCACATAACAGATTAGCCAAAAATAATGATGCGAATGATGTCGCTTATATCGTAAAATGCGTGCGATCATTACTATCTACCACTGTTTATCAATTATTAAGTTGGGATCTATGCTAAACGAACAACAAGAAGCGCTTTTAGACCAAGACGTTACAACATCTGCGGACCAAACCGAGACAACAGACAAAGAACATTGTGTTGCTCAACTTAACACCTTGATTAACGCTAATTGGACTGATTATTACCAGGCGTTGTCGCAACTAGCTGCTAACTACCAGATACCCGAGTGTTTAAAATTACTGAATGCCGCCGACGAGATTCTCAATCAAGCAGACGATCCGGCAAATGCCTCTCAAACTGAGCGTTACTTGATTGGAGGCGTGAAAGATGCACAAACCGCGAACCAATTTCCCTTTGATACTCAGATTCTGGGTAACATGGAAAGCTTTGCATCATTTAAAAAGTTGCTAAGAAACGATCCCGCTGGTATTGCAAAATTACTCAAAATTATTCCTAAAACCGGACCCATTGATGGTTGGCATTTCATGCAATTTATTGACAGCTACCAACAGCTATTCGCCGCTAACGGTTTCAAGCAGTCTGTTTTGTTTCCCGCTACCCGTCTGCTAAGCATGAAGCGCCCCGATCAATTTGTTGCAATTAGTGAAGCAACCGCTGACACTTTTTACAGCGCCCTTAAAATAAAACCGTTGAAAAAACAGGATTTTCAACGGTACTGGGACGAAATTATTACGGCGATACACAAAACTGACTGGTTTCAAACCAATCAACCGACCGACCCGGCACAGCTCCCCTTTCACCGCGGCAGAATGGCATTACTGGAACGATTTGCGGCGACACCCGCTGCAGGGCTAGTCATTCAAAACTCACCGGATTTAGATGAAGTGCAAACGTCGACGGAAGAAATGACCTCCGTCCCAGCGGCAAACCATGTTACCGATAAACCTCAAAGTCACTCTGTTCTGGCTAATGAATACCAGCCTAAGGTTAAAAAAGCACCGGTAGCGCAGCCAAAAAAGATGACCATAGACAAGCGCAAAACGGCCAAAACCAATATCGCGGCGGCGACTAAATTAATGTCTCAATATTATTTTGCTAACAAAGAAAAGTTCGCCAAAGTCAACGTCAAAGCCCACCGTGAAAGCATTATCCAACGGCTTGTTGACGGCGAGTCAGTTGCTGAAGTATTTGAGTCGCTATTAAACTGATGTGGTCTAATCCACCACCCGAAAACCTTAACTAAACGATAAAGAGAATCAAGTTATGGGCAGAGCCTACCAAAACCGAAAAGAATCCATGGCAAAAACCTCTGACGCTAATGCCAAGGTTTATAGCAAATATAGTCGCGAAATTTACGTCACGGCTAAATCGGGTGGACCCGATCCTGAAGCTAACCTCGCGTTACGTAGCTTGCTTGAGCGCGCAAAACGAGACCAAGTGCCAAGTCATGTGATCGAAAAAGCAATTGATAAATCACAAGGTGCCGGTGGAGAAGATTTTGATACAGCCCGTTACGAAGGCTTCGGACCCGGTAACTGCATGGTGATTGTAGACTGTCTCACTGATAATCCCAATCGAACCTTCGGCGATGTTCGTCAATGCTTTACTAAAACTAAATCGAAAATTGGTGCGCAAGGCGCGGTTTCACATATGTTCGACCACAGTGCGATTTTCGTTTTTGCGGGTGATGATGAAGAGGCAGTGCTCGAAGCTTTAATGGAAGAAGATGTTGATGTGACCGATATCGAAAGTGACGATGGAAAAATTACGGTATTTACGCCTAATACAGAATATTTCAAAGCCAAACAGACGCTAATCAATATTATTGAAAATATTGAGTTTGAAATTGATGAAATACAATTTATTCCACAAACAATGACTGCGATTGGCGAAGAAGATCAAGAAATGTTTGAAAAGTTTCTAGATATGTTGAACGACCTGGACGACGTTCAAAATGTCTACCATAATGCCGAGATTTGAAGCATGTGATTTATCCCCTCTCCCCAACCCTCTCCCAAAGGGAGAGGGAGCTAAAAAAAAACGCTTAGTTGCGCTAAAAAGAGTTTCTGCCTTACACTTTTCTTGGTTAGAATCGGCAATTTACACAAGTCCTTCCCTGTTTCAATCCAGTTGGTAATTAACTTTATGGTTTAATTTCAACTCTCTCGTTACCACCACTTTCACATCTTTTGGTAATAAAATAATGAACAAAAATAATAGCCACAACGCCAAATACAAAATTTCCGATTGCCTGCCCAATCAAAATTCCTTCAACACCGTAAAGTACGCTAAAAATATAGACAAATGGAATGGTGCCAACCGTTGCTTTCATCCAATTTGTCAGCGTTGAATAAAAAGGCTTCCCAAGATTGTTAAAGACCGCATTACTAACAAATGTAATGCCGGTAAATAGAAATGACAAAGAGACATAATGACAAAAAAGTAAGAGTAATTTTTTTGCGTCGCCTGTGGCATTAAATACAGCAACCAGATAGTCCGATAAAACGATGAGACCTAACCAAATAAACAAGACATAACTAGCGACAAAAATATACGCAAACGATATTGTGCGCTTAATTCGTTGATATTCCTTCGCGCCGTAATTCTGGCCAATAATTGGTCCGACCGCACCAGACAAACCAAATACCACAGAAAACGCAACCGGTATCACTCGGCCAATTATCGAAAAACCCGCCACAGCACTGTCGCCAAAACTCGCAGTTACATAGATAATGTAAGCATTACCAACCGGTGTCGCCAAATTGGTGAGTAAGGCCGGAGAAGCGATAGCAAAAATTTCTTTGCCGTTGGCGCTTATTTTTGCATAACAAATTCGAGTAAAAAACGAGTGGTGCTTGAATAACACATAACCGGAAATTAAAAACATCGAAACTCTTGCGAGCGCTGATGCGACTGCGGCCCCTTCGACTCCCATATCGAGCGAAAAGATTAGTATTGGATCAAGAACGCCATTAACAACACTGCCACCGAGCGTCGAAAACATGGCCGCCTTAGCTGCGCCCAAACTTCTCAGAGTCGCACTAAAACACATTGCTAATCCCAAAAATGGTAACGCAGGAACAACAATCAGCAGGTAGTTCTGAGCAAACTCTAACGTCTTTCCGGTTGCGCCTAACGAGTTCAGCAACAATTTAATGTTAGGGACAATCAGTGCAACAATTATCACGCTAATGACAAACGTTATGGACGCAGAACTTATGAACTTGTCTTTCGCCTCCTGGTATTGGGTCATTCCAATGGCTTTGGCGGTAACAACTCCTGTTGCGATCGAAAGACCGATACAAATAGATGTCGTGAAAAAAGTAATGGTTCCGGCATAACCGATTGCAGCAGCCAGCTCAGACTCACCGAGCAAACTGAGAAAGAACATATCGAGAAGATCGACAAAAAATACCCCCAGTATCGCCGCTGAAGAAGACAGCGACATGGTAATGATATGTCTGACTATAGAGCCTGTAACGAATTTCGGTTGAGGGTCTGTCATCGAATTTATTCTCGTTAACCTTATTTTTGATAACCCAATTGAAATATAGACAAAATTACAGCCTGAGAAGGCAGTTTATCAGAATTAAGAATTATTATGGTTAGGACATTGATCGAGAACAGGAACTGCCAGACGACATTAAGGTATATTTTAACCGCATGACAGGCAGAATAATCTGATCGACATGCAACCAAGAAAACTTCGAGATAATCACTTTCTACAAGCCATGATTGTATGGCTAATCATACTTTGGTCATTGACCGCTATCGAACCTTTTGATCGCAGCGACTGGCTGCTGGAAAACCTGTTAGTTTTCGCCACGCTAATCTTACTTGGGTTAACTTATCGCAGATTTACTTTTTCAAATGCATCCTATTTTCAACTTTGTGTTTTTTTAAGCTTGCATTTAATTGGCGCACACTACACTTACGCAGAAACGCCACTTGGATTCTGGCTGCAGGAGACATTCGATTTGTCTCGAAACCACTATGATCGCATTGTGCATTGCGCTTTTGGATTATTGTTAGCGGCGCCGTTTTATGAACTCCTTAGCCGCCAGTCAGGGTTGAAGCATTCCTGGCGTTATCTTATGACAATAACGGTGATTGTTGCATTAAGTGCCCTTTATGAGTTGTTAGAAGCAATTACGGCGGTTATTGTCAGTCCCGAACTCGGGGCTGCTTTCCTCGGTACTCAGGGGGATGAATGGGATGCTCAAAAAGATAGCTTTGTGGCAACTGTCGGTTCAATCGTCAGCATGCTCATTCTCTACTTTTATCAGAAACGAAATCCCCTTCCAAACTAATCACTTGATGTTTTACTTCTAACTTCAATCTTTACGGCCATCCTTGGCCTGTGATTGAATTGAGTTTTATCGTTGATGCTTAGTACACATCGTTCATGGTGTTATAAACATTAAACTTACCCGTTGGTGTAATTAACTTTGGATCTTTAATCACAGCTTTTAGCTTGCGGGTTTTATCGTCGACAACCACTATCGCAGATTGCTGTTCCTTACCGCTCCAAACTGAAAACCAGACTTCATCGCCCGCCTGATTATATTCAGGATGAACCACGCGTTTCGGGCCCTCACCAATATCTGCCCATTTCGCAATCGGTAGAACTTCGTAGCCTTTGTCCAGGTTATTCACATCAAATACCGCGACTGATTGCGATATGCCGGTATCAGGATTTAAAGGCGAGTCAACCCAAAGGTTTTTAGATTTGGGATGGCTTTTCACAAATAATGATCCGCCGCCCTGTCCATGTAAAACACGAGCAACTTTCCATGCTTTAGATTTGTGTTTGACCGGATCGGTTCCGAGGAAAGTAATCTTATCGTTACCCAAAGCACTGGTTACCCAAACCGGACCATGCTCAGGATCAATCAGGTTAGCACCACGACCTGGGTGTGGGATCTTATCGACGTCGATTAACGCTTCTAGTTCTCTGTCTTTCGAATCAATCACCGCAATCTTATCTGACTTGTTGGCCGCGGTAAGGAAATAACGCTTACTCGCATCCCAACCGCCATCGTGCAGATAACGTGCGGCGTTTATCGTCTGTACTTGTAGACTATCCAGGTTGGAATAATTCACCAACAGAATTTTTCCGGTCTCTTTAATATTCACGATAAACTCAGGGTGCTCATGGGAAGCGACGATAGCAGCCACACGCGGCTCAGGATGGTATTCTTGAGTATCCACCGTCATGCCGCGAGTCGACACAATTTTTAATGGCTCAAGGGTATCGCCGTCCATAATGGTATACTGTGGCGGCCAGTAAGAACCGGCAATCGCATACTTATCCACGAATTTACCACCCTGTCCATAATATTTAGACGTCTCAACTGATCGCGCCTCAAGACCCACTTTAATTTCAGCAACTCTTGTGGGTGGGTTCATATAGAGATCGATCATATCGATTTTTGCATCACGGCCTATGGTAAACAAATAACGCCCTGAGGCAGAGAAACGCGAAATATGCACCGCATATCCTGTTTTAATAATCGAAACGATTTTCTTACTATCACCATCAATAATCGCTATTTCACCAGAGTCTCGTAATGTGACTGAAAAGAAATTCTCGATGTTATATTTGTGCATTTTTTTCTTGGGACGTTTATCAACGGGCACAAAAACATTCCAGGATTTTCGCATTTCTTTCATACCATACTCTGGCGGTGACGGTGGTTCGTGCAACAAGAAACGCGTAAGCTCATCAATATCTGCCGGACTTAACTCGCCAGAAGTTCCCCAATTCGGCATGCCCGCAGGCGAACCATACGTGATTAGCGCTTTTAGATAATCAACACCTTTCTCGCGAGTAATATCAGTTGTTAAAGGTTTACCCGTCGCACCTTTACGCAACACGCCATGACAACCGGCGCAGCGCTCGAAATAAAGCTGCGTTGCGTGGGCATATTCTTCGGTAGTCATTTTGGGGCCAGTGGTAGAAACATATTGTTTAGTATCTTCTGCCTTTATCGGTGAAGGCGAACCGCGATACCTGAGCTCGGTTTCAGTCGCACCTTTGTGTGGCTCTCCTGCGGAGCGATCAGTTTGTCCGCCGCGAACTTTGGCAACTTCAGCGACGCTCACCATTGGCCCTTTATTTCCCCAGGCTCTCATTGTGTAATTAATGACATCCGCTACTTCACTGTCACTCATATTACTGAGATTTGGCATGACCGAATTATATTTAACGCCGTTAACCGTGATCGGCCCTTGCAGTCCTTTCAGGACCACTTTGATGGCTCGCATCTTATTGCTAAGTAAGTAGTCTGATTTGGCCAGCGGAGGAAATGCGCCCTTAAGCCCAGTCCCTGATGCCTGATGGCAAGCTGAACAATTTTTCAGGTAAAGCGATTTTCCTCGCTCAATCGACTTTTCAAATGACGCCGATGCGACTTGCGCTTTATGAATACCCGCTTTGTTAACATCAGTTTTGAGCGCAGCGTCAGAATTTTTTTCAGCTAACAACTGATGGGAAGAAAGAAGAGAAATAGCTCCTACTGCTACTGACCAGAGCACGACACGAGAAGAACTCATTGGTTACCTCCAGGAAGGTCAAAAATTTAAATTTTTTGTTTTGTGCAACAATAAGTTTAAGTGCTAAACAAAACAAAGTTTTGACCTAAATCAAGTTACCAACCGGCGTTTAAAGAAATCGAAAAAAACACCTGAAGAAAGTAATTTTTTGAACAGCAAGACAATCTTAAAAGCCAGTTAGAACCGTTCACAACACAATAACTTTCGTTAACTAACTTTATAAAATATCCATATTTATTTTAGGGTTAATTGCTGCAGAGTTGAGGCTTGTTAACACGAGTTAGACCACGCTAATTTTGTTAACTAATTTTTGTTAACTAATCTTTAAAATACCCATTTTTATTTTAGGGTTATTTCCTGTGGAGAAAGTTGCAAGGCAATCAATTTTGAGTGATTGAAATAATTACAAAAGCATTAGCGACCATCTTTGATAGCCGCTTAAAGCAATGAGCAATATGAAGCGTTTTTCGATATGGTTTTACGATTAGACTACTTGAGCTTCATCTTTTGCAATATGAGATCAAGCCCTCGTTTTGAAACCCTGACTGACTCTAGCGGAGACAATCCGTTCGGGTAATCTTCCTGCTCTACAACTAACCACTGAGTTCCACCGACAGCAATATTACTTTGAATTAAGGACTCCCAGTCGATAGCATCCTGGCCGATTAATGGAAGCTTGTCGCTGGCTCCTTTCGGTAATTTGGCTTTATAGTGAGTGGTTAAAGTTCTTCCAGGATAGCGCTTAACGTAGCTCACCGGATCTTTACCTGCATAAATGGCCCAGCCTACATCTAACTGCAAAACAACATCTGATGGTGTACTACGCGCAAGATAATCCCAGTAAGTACTGTCTTTAAACTCGGCGAACTCATCATCGTGATTGTGATATCCAGTTTTCATTCCATAGGCGGAAAGCTTTTTCGACAACTCCGTTAAGTCCTTTGCAAACTCATCAATTTTATCAGGATCGATCGAACGGTCATCCCAGGGAACAATTAGCATTGGAGCTTCCAAAGCTCGATAAAACTCTACGGTCCTATTAAATTTTTCCTCAGTAAAATGCTTAAAAGAAACATGAGCGCCGCTGACTTTTAAACCAAGCTCATCCAGCAACTTTTTTAATCCTTGCGGATCATTTTCGTAAGGACCAAATACACCGGCAAACTCTACTCCTTCAAATCCAAAACTGGCAATTTCTTTCAGTGTGCCGATGAAGTCTTTTTTCAGGCTATCTCGAACTGAATAAAGTTGTACGCTAACTTTTGGCATCGAAGATACTTTAGTTTGCTCTTGTAGAGCACTATTCTGCGCTTTTTCTTGCACTGTATTTTGACACCCGACATTGGCAACGATGAGCAATATAAAGCTCACTAGTTTGATTGGTTTCATTGATAAGTCCTGATTAAAATATTACTAGAAAAATAAAAGGTTAAATTCGCCGTGCTTTCAGTTCCTTCACAGCGTAATCAACTGCTCTAACAGTTAACGCCATAAAAGTCAGACTAGGATTCTGCACCGCGGTTGAGCAAAAGCTGGAACCATCGGTGACAAATAAATTTTTAACATCGTGACACTGATTAAAACCATTGAGAACCGATTCTCTGGGGTCATTTCCCATTCGAGCAGTGCCAACTTCATGAATGGCAAGTCCAGGCGCATCATGCGAAACATAACTTTTGATATCCTTCACACCAGCCACTTTTAACATTTTTGCACTTTCTTCCGCGGCACTTTGCATCATTCTTTTTTCGTTATCCGAATACTGACAATTGATTTCCAGTTGCGGAATTCCCCACTTATCTTTTAAGCTAGAATGCAAACTGATCTGGTTTTCAAAACGAGGTAACATTTCTCCCTGGGCATGTAAACCAAACTTCCAACGGCCCGCATGCTTTAAACGATTTTTGAACTCAACTCCCAATCCGTCAGCGCTTTGCATGTGTTTCCAGTTTTCTCGGTATGCTTTTCCAGACAATGCATAGCCGCGTAAGAAACCACGACTTTTATCTGGCGTATAATTAAAGTTGGGTACGTAAATTCCTGTTGGTCTACGCCCGGCGTAATACTCATCTTCAAAGCCGTCAATGTAACCGGTTGAGCCTGCATTATAATTATGATCCATCAAATAATGCCCGAGCACACCTGAACGATTTCCCAGACCATTTGGGAAATGTCTGGATTTCGAATTTAATAATATCTGGGTGGAACCTAAAGTTGATGCGCATAGAAAAACAACTTTGGCAAAATATTCTCGTTGGGTAAGATTCTCGTTATCTATCACTCGAATACCTTTTACGCGCTGAGTTTTATCATCATAAATCAAGCTGTGCACCACGCTATTTGGCGCAATTTTTAGATGGCCGGTTGCCACAGCTGCGGGCAAGGTAGAACTCTGTGTCGAAAAATAAGCGCCGAAGGAACAGCCTCGATGACACTCATTTCGCGCCATACACGGCCCCCTTCCCTGTTCTAAATGATGCTTTTCTGGTTGGCTCAAATGAGCACAGCGCCCGATGATCATTTTACGATCATCGAAATGTTTTTCTATTTTGGCTTTAACAAACTTTTCCGGTTGGTTCATTTCAAACGGCGGTAAATAAACGCTGTCAGGTAATTGCGGTAAATTCTCCGTGCTTCCACTAATACCCGCGTGACTTTCTACATGGGCATACCAAGAAGCCAGGTCTTTGTATCGGATTGGCCAATCATTGCCATACCCATCCAGCTTATTCGCATTGAAGTCATGATCACTCCAACGATAAGACTGTCGATGCCACAGTAACGATTTGCCGCCGAGCTGATTCGCGCGTATCCAACTAAATTCTGTTCCTTCTTTAGTTTGATAAGGTAGTTCTTTATCGTTACCGAAAAAATGCTTGGTAGTATCGCTAAACGCATAACACTGTTTTTGAATTTTGTATTGTTGCTCAATTAAAAGATTGTCAACTTTACTTCTGAGAGGAAGTTCCCAGGGTGCTTTATTTTCACCGATATAATCTTTTTGATGCTCAACCACTCTCCCCCGTTCAATCATGAGGGTTTTAAATCCTTTCTCACAAAACTCTTTTGCCGCCCAGCCGCCGGTTATACCAGAGCCGACAACAATAGCGTCAAAAACTTCGGAAGTTTTGCTTACATATAAACTCATCGTTCAAGTCTCAATTTAAGTCATCGCCTTATTGCTTTTTCTAAGCAAGTTTAATAATAAGCAAGCGAGCCCCATCCCTTACCAATTTCTGAATATGGAACAGAGCCTTTATAGCCGCCTGGAACCGCTTGATAACTTAATTCCTGTGTCGCGCCAACTTCAGAAGTGTAATATCCAAAAACAATCAGGTATTTTAAAAATTTAAAGTCACTTCGGTGTTCTGGCAGAAATTCTTGCTTTGCCTGCTCAACATTATTAAGCAGTCGATATTGTAAATTTTCTTTCAGCTTTAAAAACGGAATTTGAAAACGATCATCAGAAGAAAGCGCAATTTTTCTGAGCAAC
This sequence comes from Aliikangiella coralliicola, assembly GCF_007004725.1. Lineage (GTDB taxonomy): Bacteria > Pseudomonadota > Gammaproteobacteria > Enterobacterales > Kangiellaceae > Aliikangiella > Aliikangiella coralliicola. The sequence continues at coordinate 50,776 of NZ_ML660170.1, forward strand.
TTTTTAATGCGTTGGTGCTGCACTTTATCATAACAATGAAATAACTGATTATCGGCAAAGCCATGACAATCAACATCCGCCGCACTGGGCGTATCTGTTTTTGGAATGATTAGTTCGGCGATTTTTTTAAGCTGCGCCATTTCCGCAGAATTAAGCACTTTCCCTTCTCGAATTAATTTATCATTACTTTTTTGATAGCTTATAGCGTGTGCAAAGGCGTTGCCACTGAGCAAACTACTCGCAGCCGTTCCGCCAATTATGAAACTGAGGCCTTGCACAAAGCGTCTTTTTGAGAAACTACTTGGTTGATTCTCGTTTTCTTTCATCCTATTTCTCTTTGACTTTTATTACACTTCTTTTTTAAGTTTTAAAATTATTCAAATACCGATAGCATTAGCTTTCGAAGATTTCCTGATGAAAAATCATCCCTTTTCAGTTGCAATCACTAACGAGTTTTTCTTACTTTGAAACCAGTAAAGTAAACCAAAACACAGTATCAACACCAACGGAAATAATACCAGGTTTGATAATACCTGTTGGCCGACCAATAGCTCAGTTTGAACGCCAGAGTTGGTGACCGCCGAAATATTTTCTCTCGCATTATCAATCCAACTGCCAATAACCGGGTTCCAGAGACTCACCGCAAACATACCGGCGCCGCCCAATACCGAAAGTCCCAAAGCGCCAGACTGCGGAATAGTTTCAGCCACAAAGCCGAGCATTGTCGGCCAAAAATAAGTGACGCCTAACGCGAATAACACAGCGGAAAAATAGACAAAAACACCGGTTGACTGGCTCATCGCATATATTCCCAAAGTCGCAATAATCGCGGAGTAAAAGAGTACCCCAACAGAATTAAACCGGCGAATTAATCCACCGGCAAAATAGCGACCGACAGCCATTAAACCGGTAATCAAGGCCAGAATTAGCATGGGCGATGCACCTGACGCTCCCAAAATGCGCTCAATCCATTGCTGAGTACCCAGCTCGGTAGTTGCCGTTAGCGTCATACAGGCAACCATCAATAAAAACAGCGGCGATAAAAGGGCTTTTGCATTGGTAGCGGTTGAGGTTTCTAACTGGTTCTGATGAGCGACTGGTTGTGGAAAATTTTGTCGTAAAACCATGACCCCATAAACAAGAGCAGGTAATAACATAATGGCAATTTGTGCTTGCCAATTCCACCCCGCATCGGTCATCAGTTTGGAAGCAATCGCGCCAATAACGATACCGCCAGGAAACCACACATGAAAACGATTTAACATCGTTGTTTTCTGTTGATGATAGATATTGGCGATCAGAGGGTTGGCGCCGGCTTCCACGGCACCATTGGCAAATCCGATAAAAAAGGTTGAAATCAACAGCGTCCAAAAACCACCGGCAAAGATGGTGAATACCAATCCAAATAAATGGCAACTAAAAGCAATCACTAGTAGTTTCTTTGCGCCAAGGCTATTGTAGAGCAACCCACCTAAAATAGTCGCTATTGGAAAACCGAGAAAAGCCATTGCATTAATCCAACCTAGCTGACTATCGCTCAGTAAAAAATCTTTACCCAGCTGCGTCAAAATTCCCGCACGAATAGCGAAGGTCATTGCGGTTACAATTAACGCAAAACAACATGCACTGAATAAGCGGGAAGTAGAATGTTGTTGCATATTAAGGTCTCTCGTATTAATTAATATCTTTTGATGATGTAATAAGCTTTTAAGCATTCTTAATTGAATGTATAAACAACCCATGTTTATGCTGGCTTATAACTGCCCAGGCTTATAACTACCCTGACTTCATAATCCCAGGATCGCGTTATTCAATGTTTCATCACTCTTCGTTGTAGCAAAATCGTCAAACGCTTTAGTTGCCGGCTCAATCAGGTGGCGACGAATAAATTCGGCCCCCTCTTCTGCACCAGCTTGCGAATTTTTAATACAACACTCCCACTCTAAAACCGCCCAACCTTGAAACCCATATTGAGTGAGCTTGCTGAAAATGCCATTAAAATTAATCTGTCCGTCACCTAGCGAACGAAAACGACCCGGTCTTTCCTGCCAGGACTGGTATCCCCCATAAACCCCCGAACGACCAGAAGGATTAAACTCTGCGTCTTTAACATGAAAGGCTTTTATTCGCTGGTGATAAATATCGAGAAACTGCAGGTAATCGAGTTGTTGCAAGACAAAATGACTTGGGTCGTAAAGAATATTTGCCCTTGAATGATTATCGACAACCTCGAGAAAACGCTCAAAACTCGCACCGTCGTGCAAATCTTCTCCGGGGTGTAATTCATAACAGAGGTCTACGCCGGATTCATCGAAAGCTTGCAAAATTGGCATCCAGCGTTTTCCGAGTTCCGCAAAACCTTGCTCAACCAACCCCGCAGGTCTTTGGGGCCAGGGATAGATCGTCGGCCATAATAATGCACCGGAAAAAGTGGCATGTGCTTTAAGGCCCAGCCGCCGACTGGCTTTAGCCGCATTAATCAGCTGACCTGTCGCCCACTTCGTTCTTTGCGGATTATCGCCTCGTACACTCTTCGGCGCAAAACCATCAAACATTTTATCGTAAGCAGGATGTACCGCGACTAATTGTCCCTGCAGATGAGTTGATAGCTCTGATATTTCCATACCTGACTGATTGACTATTCCCTGAACTTCGTCAGCATAGGTTTGACTTTCGGCGGCCAAATCCAGATCGAATAACCGCTTATCCCAGGTTGGTAATTGAACGCCCTTGAAACCGAGTTGTGACGCCCAACGACAAATCGACGATAAATCATTGAAGGGTTTTGAATCATCGATAAATTGTGCCAGGAATATCGCCGGCCCTTTGATTTTTCTCATTTGTGCTTTTGTCTTTTCATACTAATCAATTAATCTTCGTATTCGTCTGTTGATGCCAAGTCAGTTTGCAAACAAAAATTATTCAGAATCCAACTCCACTCGAAACGGATGCCACTTTAATTCTGAGCGACTGGCCGCCACGACATTTTCAATAAATGCCATGCCGCGAATAGCCTCGTCGATTCCCGGTACGTCTAATGAAGCCTGTGAAGCAGGTTTTGAGGCGATTCTCGCCTGTATCAGGTGTGCAAAGTTTCGGTAAATATTCGCGAACGCTTCCAGGTAACCTTCCGGGTGACCGGCCGGTGTACGTATATTCGCCAGTGTGTTCGCGGCCATTGAGCCGACACCGGTTCGAATCAATTCCGTAGGCCTGTCAGCATATTTCATCCACAGATCATTAGGCGCCATCTGCGACCACTCTATGCTGGCGAACTCCCCATAGACCCGTAACTTCAGGTTATTTTCCTCACCGACGCAGACCTGACTTGCCATTAACACGCCGCGAGCGCCGGAATTGAATCTCATTAATACGGTACCGTCATCGTCTAACATTCGGTCATCGAAGGCGGTCGAGAGATCAGCACAAACCTCCGAGATTTTAAGGCCGGTAACATATTCCGCCAGGTTCGCCCCATGAACGCCAATATCAGCCATACAACCACTCAAACCTGCTTGTGCAGGGTCCAGGCGCCAGCTCGCCTGTTTACTCTGCTCGCTGTGTTTATCGGCCAGCCAACCTTGAGGGTATTCGACCACCACTTTTCTGATCTGGCCCAATTGCCCGGCGATGACCCTGTGACGCGCTTCTTTAATCAGGGGGTAACCGGTGTAGGTGTGGGTCAAGCCATAGAGCAGCCCGGTTTTATCGACTAACTGCCGCAGTGTGATGGCTTCTGCTAAATCAAGCGTCGCCGGTTTATCGCAAAGCACATGAAATCCATGTTCCAATGCCATCTTAGCCACAGGAAAATGTAAATGATTCGGCGTGACTATGGCGACCATGTCCATCCGTTCCTGAGATGGTTTTTGGCCCTCCATTTCAAACATTGCATGATAGTTTGGGTAGCAGCGATTTTGCTCAAAATACAGCGACTCGCCGAATGCCTTCGAGCGTTCGGCATCACGGCTGAAGGCACCGCAAACTAACTCTATTTCACCATCCATGCGCGCAGCAATTCTGTGGATTGCACCAATAAAGGCGCCCTCACCACCTCCAACCATCCCCATTCTTATTTTGCGCATTTTACCTCGATTTGCAGTTTAACAATGACTGCTTAAAAAACGATTTTGTCTGAGAAACAGGCTTCAAAAACTCGTTCAAACAATACTAAAGAAAAAAAATTTGAGTGGTTAAGATAAATTCGGTTCGCAATGCAACAAATTCGGCGCCATGATTTTGCATACAATATTTTAGCTTGCTAGAATCTCAAGATTAAATTGGGGTTTAGGATAAACTGGGGATCAAGAATAAATATGACGTATCAAACAAACGATAATAATCATTTCACCGCTAGTGACATTATGAACGAGATCGGTGTGCAGCAGATTGTTTCAATGTTCAACCTGCTTTCAGATGTACTTTTCTGGATTAAAGATGCTGAAAGTCGCATTGTCTTTGGTAATCGTTATTTTCTGGAGCACGTCGGCGTTTCAAGCCTGGAGCAAGTTATCGGCTGTGACGATTTTGATTTTAGTCCGCCTCATATCGCGCGCCAATTTATCGTTGACGATCAAAAAGTAATGTCAGGCAAATGGGTGAATGACCGTTTAGAAATGAACCTGTCCAAATCCGGTGACATTGCCTGGTTTGTGACCTCAAAAAGACCATTATTCGACTCTCAGCAGAATATCATTGGCTCCTATGGCATATCACGACACCTTGAGAAAAGCTCTTTAGTGCTAAGTGGGATGGAGGCAATTAAAGTGCCGGTCAACTACATCAGACGCAATTACATGCACGACATCCGGTTGAAACAACTCGCAGAAATAAGCCACCTGTCAATAAGCGCACTAGAGCGGCGATTTAAAAAGCACCTGGGTAAAACCCCGAAACAGTTTATCAATGAAATAAGGCTTGAAAATGCTCGTCGAATCTTGGTAGAAACTACCTTGCCCATTTCAGTCATCGCAAATGACGTGGGCTTTTCTGATCATAGTTATTTCAGTCGTCAATTTTCGAAGCAATTTGGCGCTTTGCCATCGGCGTTCAGAGAAAGCTGTCAGTAAATCATCTAGCGATTGATCTCGGTGGCAGTTCCTTGAATCATCAATGATTTAAAATCGAGCTGTCTCGGTTTAAATCTTTTTCTGGTTTCGTTATCCTGAACCGATAATGGTGCGACAGTTAGAAAGGCCTGTATATCCCTTGCACTATCAAGCAGGCTCTTATACTCATTATTGGATGCTGTTCGCGTTGGAAAAATACTCGCATCTCCCAGCCAGGATTTATACTCGGCGACAGAAACAGATAATGTCTGCGCAGTCTTGCTGATAATCAAGTCGCTCCGAATACTTTGATAATAGCTTTTAACAAACGCTTCGATGAGTTCGGGATGTTCATCAACAACAGTTTTCTTCGCGACAATTAGGTCATATATTGCTCTTGGAAAATCTGAGCTAGTACTTGCAACATAGGCGTCTTCATCAAGCGCCCCATCAATGCTTGGATTCCAACCAACCACAGCAGAGTAACGCTTATCTTCTTTAAATAACAAAGGAGCTAACGTCACGCTTTCATTCACAATCTGCACATCATCTAAAGTTAAACCATGGGAACGAAGAAAATTATGCAGCAACCAAAGCGAAATTGTATTGCTGGCTAATAAGATCTTTTTGCCTCTTAAATCACTGATTTTTTTGATGTCATTTCGAAGAATAATTTTATCTCCACCATTGCTATAATCTGTAACCCCCAGGATCACCGTCGGCGTTTTACTGGGTTGAATTGAAATAAAATCGTAAAGCGTCATAAATGTCACATCTAGATTGCCAGCCCTGAACCATTTTAGTGACGTTTCATACTTTTTAATCTTATAATCAAAACCATCAAGTAAGTGACTATCTTTCATCCCTTCAGTGATGCTCCAGACAGGCCAATCTGAAGAAAATAGTTTAGGTTTAGAGTGAACGGCGGCAAAGTTTGATAAAAATATGATTAACAGTAAATAGAATTTCATTGAGCTCTCATCTGTTTGCCCCAAAAAAGTATATTGCAGTGCTCAGTAACCGAGAAACTAAGAAACCAAGAAACCGGGATTAACTCAGTTTAGCAACCCGGTTTTATGATCCGACTGCTTTATTTATCCGATATTATCTATTCAACTGTAGCATTTGATATTAACTTAAGCTAATTATTAGCCTGGTCACTATCAACTTTTTTGCTCAGTGAATTAAGAAATAAAACGATCTCTTCAGGATCAAGTATACGTTTATCGATCCCTAAGTCGATCGCGGCCTGGGGCATTGCGCTAACAAGTGATGACTCAGGAGACTGGACAACTCCAAAGCCGCCCGCTTGCACAATGTCAAGTAATCCATCTGCCCCGTCTTTATTTGCGCCACTCAATAATATTCCGACACAACGCGCGCCAAATACTTCTGCCGCGCTCGAAAAAAGAACATCGATCGAAGGCCGACAAAAGTTAACTTTTTCATCTAGCGAAAGAGAAAAATTCGTTACGTTTTCAATCAATAAGTGATAGCCGCAAGGCGCTACAAAAATACTCCCCAAAGTTATCTTCAGCTTATCCGTTACCTCTATGACATTGAGAGGTGACTTATCTCTTAAATTCCGCGTGATATTTGGATCAGAATCAAAGGCGCAATGAATAGCGATGATGACTGGAAAGCAATAGTCGGCCGGTAAGCTGGTAATTATTTGATGGACTGTCTTAATCGAGCCTGCGGACCCGCCTATTAAGACCACACGTCCAATCGGTTGATTCATGTTGCTTTACGTTGGTAAATTCTGGACTCATCGTCAATAACTTTGAGCGATCTAAAAATACGAGAGGTGTCCAAACTTTCCTTTGCACCAATGACGAGATAACCATTATTAACAACGGAATCGAATAATAAATCAAGTACTCTATTCTGCAAATCGAAGTCGAAATAAATCATCACATTACGGCACAAAACCAACTCGCAAGAACAAAATACGCTATCCTGTACTAAATTATGACTAGTAAAATGAATATGATCTAATAAACTCTGTGACAGTTTTTGTTTTCCATAACCGGTCGAGAAGTATCGACTCAAACTATCAGCCCCTCCACTCATTTGATAACGCATAGCGTCTTCTCTTTGCAGGTTTTTCCGCAATACTCCCGACTTGGCTTGCTCTAATGTTTCGGTATTAATATCCGTTGCGTAAATTTTTGCTCTATTCAGTAGTCCAAATTCCTTGAGAATGATCGCAATCGAATAAACTTCTTCTCCACTAGCACAACCAGCTACCCAAATATTAATCCGGGGAAAACTCGAAAGATAAGGAAACACCAACTCATTCATTTTTAAGTAAGAGTGAGGATGACGGAATAAATCGGAAACATTAACCGTCAAATCGTTGATTAATTTTTGACGGTAGTTTTCGTTGTGAGCCAGTAGCGGAATTAATTCTGAAATTGATTTGAGTCCGACAGAGTCAATATAAGCCTTAACTCTGCGCTTTAATGAAGACTTGGCATACCCTGAGAGATCGTAACCGGAGAAAACTTTGATCGCCTCAACTAATAAGTTAACTTCTCTTGTTTCAATATCGACCTTTGAATTCATATCAACACATCGCTCCATAGAGCTTACAGCCATAACTTAATCATTGTAAGCAATTGATCGATATCTACCGGTTTAGTTAAGTAGTCATTGGCACCCGCCTGTATACATTTTTCTTTATCACCAGGCATCGCATTCGCTGTTACAGCTATCATCGCTAACTCTTTATATTCTGCCTGTTTTCTTATTCTTCGCATTGTTTCATAGCCGTCCATTTCAGGCATCATGATGTCCATTAAAATTAGTTCAATATCATTTTGCTCATTCAACAAGTCAATGCATTGTTGACCGCTGGAAGCTAAGCGAACCGTGAGTTTGTTTTTCCTTAGCACCTTCGCTAACGCAAATGTATTTCGCATATCATCATCGACTAATAAAATAGTCCGTCCCTCAAAGTCATTATCTGTGACATCTAACTGTATTTTCTCATCGTTTCTTTCAACTAGTGAATCACCTTCAGTCTGACTCGATAGCTGATTAGCAAACAAATGAACTTCGTCGAGTAACCGCTCTGGAGAGCGTATCGATTTAGTAATGATGTTACCGGTAAAAGGCTCTAGCCTTTCAAGTTCAGTATCAGAAATATCTTTGCCTGTATAGATAAACACCGTGGGCAACTCAATTTTTTCCTGTGATGTTTTTTCAAGCAATTCAAATCCCGAAATATCTGGCAAATTGAGATCGAGTATCATCGCATCATAAGAAGTGTTTTTTAGCTCTTCAAGTGCTTGATAACCATTATCGATGCCTCGGATGTTGACATTCTCTTTTTCAAACAATTTTTTTAGTGCATATAGGGTCGCCTGATCATTTTCAACTGCGAGAATTTCGACTCGTTTGTTTTCCTTATTGAGAGATTGAATTATTTGAGCAAGTTTTTGATTGCTAACGGGTTTCGTCGCGAAACCACTCAACTCAAGTTCATTGACATTTTGAAGATTATCAAGCGCACTAATCATATGAACGGGAATATTTTCGAGTGAAGGTGTTTTACGCATTTGTCCAAGAATTTCGCCGCCATCTAATCCCGGTAACATATAATCTAAAATAACGCCGCTAACCGGGTATTTCTCAGCTAATGCCAGTCCGGACTCTCCGTCTGTGGCAACAACAGCCTGGCAATTTTGCTTATGACAAACATCTACCAGGATTTTCAAAAATTTAACATCATCTTCGATAACCAGGACCAACTTTTTACTATTATCTAATCGATCTCTATCATCGGTGAAAGGCGGTGGCGTCGGGTTGATTTTATTAATTGCGACAGGAGTTACTGGAGAGTCGTCTGAAGTAAAAGTGGAAGGCTCTGACAACATGACTTGTTTGTGTTCTAATGGTAAAAATAAACTGAAAGTAGAACCGCTTCCAGGCACGCTTTTTAACTTAATATCACCACCAAGCAACCTGGCAAAACTTAATGCGATAGAAAGACCTAAACCGGTTCCACCGTGAGTTCTACTGGTTGTTCCATCTGCCTGCTGAAATGCCTCGAATACAGCTTCTTGCTTGTCTTCTGCAATACCAATACCCGTATCTATCACACTAAAACTAAGCACTTGGTTTTGATCGACAAGAATACCTTCACTGTGTTTCACTGTAACATCTAATAAAACTCTCCCATCCGCAGTAAATTTAATCGCATTACTGATCAGATTAGTAAGTATTTGCCCCAATTTTTTACCGTCGGTCACGACAAATTCAGGAACGTCTTTAGCACAACGAATTTCAAAATCAATTTTCTTGTCTTCCGCCATATGCTTAAAGCGACCATTCAAAACAATCATAAAATCACTGATTCTCACATCCTCAGCAATCAGCTTCATCTGACCCGCTTCTACTTTAGACAAATCAAGAATTTCATTAATTAGCTCTAATAAATTATGACCGCTTTCCTGAATAATCTTTGCTGACTCAACTTCATCATTCGACAAATGGCCTTCATCATTTTCAGCCAATGAACGTGCAAGAATTAATAAACTGTTAAGCGGCGTACGTAACTCATGGGACATGTTTGCCAGAAATTCCGACTTATACTTACTCGCCTCCTCAATCGCTTTCGCTTTTTCTTCGCTATCCTTGTGTGCTTTCTTTAAGTTTTCTTGTTGGCGTCTCAAGTCTCGGCTTTTCTCTGACAAGGCTTCGTTAGTGACACGAAGTTCTTCTTGCTGGGCCTGAAGCTCTTCAGATTGACTCTGGCTTTCCTTGAGCATTTCTAACACGTGATCTCTTTGATTAAGTGTAATTAAAGTTACTGCTATGTTTTCTGAACTCTTTTCGAGCAGTAACTTTGCTTTGGACGTCACGTCATCTAGCCATGCAAGCTCAACAACAGCGATTGTATCTCCATTGTATACAAACGGAAAAATCAAAATTGACTTTGGCGGGCTCTCTCCTATTCCAGACTGAATGACCACGTAGTTTTCCGGGACATTTTCTACTAACAAAGGTTTCCCTTCTTTTGCAGCCTGGCCGATTAACCCATCACCTAGCTTGATTCTAGTTCTCTGATTTTGACTGGTATCTAAACCAAATGAGCCTCTTAATCGTAGTTCGGAATCCTCTGCCCAATAAAAAGCGCCGTGTTGCGCCTGTAAATATCGAACGAGTTGACTAAGTAAACTTTGTGCTAATTCCGACTTATCCTGTGCACCACGCATCAAGTTGTTTAATTCTCGAATACCACTTTCGTACCATTCCCTTTCACTTATTTCTCTTCTATTTCGTTTGATATTGGAAAGCATTTTATTGTAACCACTGGCAAGTTCCCCAATTTCAGTCTGATCTTCTATGTTGACCTCTATGTCCAGATTCCCCAAACTCGCTTCACGGACGCCCCCGGTTAATTTTAAAATCGGCTTAACAATTTTTTGAGCAATTGGTATCGCAATACACAGGATAATCAATATACTCAAAGAAGTTAGTATGAGAAAAATCTTTAATAATGTTTGAGTTGTCGAATAAACATGTTGTGTTTCAACCTGTGCAACAACGCCCCATACGACATTCGCAATTTGAATTGGTTGAATGACGGCAAGTAACTCTCTCCCCTCGGGTTCTCTATAGGTAACATCCTCTTGATTTGCATCGACTATTTCATTGTCTTTAATGTGATGGTTAAACCAGCTATCAATCTCTTTCGATTCAAATCGAGTTGACAATGGTGCCTTTCCTGTAGAGCGAGCGACACTGGTCCTAAACACATGATCTATCCCTACCAGAAAAATTTCCTCTTTTTGCGACTGAATTGTCGAAGCTTGCTCGGAAACCAGTGTATTCATTGTATTATCGGTAATTTCCAGAACTAATACTCCGCTGACATTCCCCTCATCATCAATCAGTGCTTTGGTAAAGAAACCATAAACTTCGTCATCCGCTTCAAAATATTCAAGGTCCGAAAAAAAAGCGTCTTCGCTTTTCAATGACAACTTAACGCTTTTTGATAACCTTGTTGTTGATAACTTTTCGGAGAAAAGGTTGGTACCTAAATCTGAACTTTTTTTCAATGTGAATAGTATATTCCCTTGACTATCGACTAGCTTCACATCGGAGTAGCCATATGTTTTCCCAAAAACCTCTAAGTCTCCCCCAAGCTTATCGATAATTGAATTCCATTGATAACCTTTAACAAAAGTTGCGATCGTTTTATCACTTTCTTTAAAAGCACTTTCCAGAAGCTTAAGAAACTCGACGTTTGAATAGCGATCAGATTCAGCATATAAATCTTTTATCATTATCTCGAAATATAAGCTGATAGATTTTGATTGAAGCAACGCTAGCGCTTTTAAGTTTTCAATCGCCGCAGTTTCAACCTCATTGCTAACATAACGATAGCCGATTCCTGATAGCATCAATAGTGGAAAGATGGCCATTGAGACCATATTGATGAGTAGCCGTCTCCCTAAACTTTTTTTACTTTTTATTTTTTCGGTTTCGCTCATTGAAAACAACCCTGTTTACCCTATCGACAAATGTATTAGTCATCTAAACCATTGGGGAGTCTTTCAGACTGGCTAACATAGTTTTCTAACCAGATCCGTAGTTCGTTAATAGGTAGCGGTTTGCTAAAATAGTATCCCTGTGCAAAGTCACAACCTTCTTGTTTCAAGTATTCTAACTGCGCCGCTGTCTCGATCCCTTCGGCAATAACTTTTAGTTCAAGGCCATGAGCCATCGCAATGATGGCTCGAATAAGTACCATGTCTTCTTTAACGTCAGGAATGCCAGTAACAAAACTTTTGTCTATTTTTACTGTGCTGATTGGGCAGCGTTTCAAATAACTCAAGGCAGAATAGCCGGTGCCAAAATCATCAACTGAAAACTCAATTCCTAAATCGTTAATCGCTTTTAATTGCTCACTGACTTCTCGTGAATCGTCTAACAGCAACCTTTCAGTAATTTCAATCTCTAAGTTTTCTGGCTTGATCTTCCTGGTTTTTATCGCCTTAAGGACAGTTTTGTACCAAATTGAATTCCTGAACTGTAATGTTGATGCGTTGACCGCAACCTTAAGCGTTAGTGGCAATACTGAGGATAACTCTGAAATAACGTCAACAGATCGTTCAAATACCCAGGCGCCTATATTATGAATGAGCCCGGTAGATTCAGCGATGGGAATAAAGTACTCGGGAGAAACATTGCCCAACTCAGGATTATTCCAGCGTAGCAATGCTTCAACACCAACTATTTTTTCCTGTTGCGCATCGACCACCGGTTGATAATAAACGTCAAATTCGTCTCTTTCTATAGCGTGTCGAAGTAACTTTTCAACTTTAACTCGCTTATGAGCCGCCGCATCCATTTCCTCAGAGAAAAAGCTAAATGTATTTTTACCAATTTGCTTCGATTTATACATAGCAATATCAGCGTAATCCACCAATTTTGAAGGATCATCAATTTGCTCAGGATAGACGCATACGCCGATACTCGCGCTTAATACGATTTCTTCGTTTTCGATTAACATGCACTTCTTTGATGCATGTAAAACTTGGCGAATCCTACCAATCAGGTTTTGTGAATCTTCAACGTCGGCAAATAAAATGACAAATTCATCGCCGCCAAAACGGGCTACGGTATCTGTTTTTCTGACAAGCTTGGTAAAACGATCTGCAATTTTGATTAGCACTGCGTCGCCAATTTTATGTCCCAGGCTATCGTTAACAGATTTGAATCCATCTAAATCAATAAACAACATCGCAAACTGGGTTCCATCTCTTTGCGATCTGGCTGTTGCTCTCTCAATTTCAAGAAATAACCGGCGACGATTTGGCAACCCGGTTAGAAGATCGTGATCGGCGAGAAATTTATTTTTATCCTCTAGTTCATTTCTTGTTCTGATCTCTTGTTCAAGGCCAAATTTTAAACGCCATAACTCCATGAACAAGGATATTTTCGCCGATAATATATCGGGTTGAACAGGCTTTGTAATATAGTCAATAGCACCGGAAGAGTATCCTCTTAATACGTGTTGTTCATCACGATGCACAGCTGTAATAAATATAATGGGGATATTTTGTGTTTGCTCTTCTTCTCTTAATAATTCTGCAGTTTCATACCCATCCATAACAGGCATTTGTACATCTAACAAAATCAACCCAAGATTGTTGAGTTCGATAGCCTTGCTTAACGCTTCCTCTCCAGACTCAACATCAATCAGTTCTGCGTCAATCGATTTCAACAAATTTTTTAACGCGAAGCGGTTAGCTGCTATGTCATCAACAATGAGAATTGATGGCCGAAAATTACTTTTAGTGTTAAGACGCATGAATTAATCACTTCCCTATCTCAATCATTTATAATAAGTTAATCTATTCCCGCCAGCTTTTTTGGCTGCATACATCGCATCGTCTGCATGACTGAGAATTTCATCAATCGAAGTACCATCCTCAGGAAACGACGCAATGCCAATACTCGCGCCGATATTGATCGGCTTCGAATCAAATAAAATTGGTTTTGAAATTTCAGTAATAATTTCTTCGACTTTATTTTTAATGTCGATAACGCCTTCGATATCGCTCATCAATATAACGAATTCATCTCCACCGATTCTTGCGAAAGTGTCATACTGCCTGATTATTTTACTAACTCTTGCAGCGACTTTAACCAGTGTAAAATCTCCAGCTTCGTGGCCTAAATCATCGTTAACTTGCTTAAATCCATCGAGGTCGATCATCAAAACAACCATTCTTTTTTCGAATCGAACAGAACGGTTAATTTCTTTGGCGAAGGCATCCATTAACTCGCGTCTGTTCGGCAAACCCGTCAGTTCATCATGATGAGCCAAATGCTGTAATCTGATTTCTGCCTCAGTACGCATTTTGACTTCTTGTTCCAAAACAGATCTGAGACGCCAGAGATCGAGAAACACCCCAACCTTAGATAACAATATCTCAGGTACTATCGGTTTAGTTAAATAGTCCGCGGCTCCATATGAGTAGCCCTTGAGGATTTGAGTTTCGTCACGATGAATTGCAGTCACAAAGATTATCGGAATACTTTCAGTTTCTTCTTCGTCTTTCAATAACTCAGCAACCTCGTAGCCATCCATTTCAGGCATTTGAACATCAAGTAATATTAATGCGAGATTCTTTAATCCCACTGCTTTATGTAGCGCTTCTGCTCCAGAGGTTGCTTCAACAATATTCGCCGAAAAACTCTCCAGCAAACTTCTTAGAACCACGAGATTCATTCTCATATCATCGACTACCAGAATATCCGGCCGAATTTCTTTCACTGTCATAAATGGAAACTCAAATAATGATTAGATTAGAGTATAGCTCAATATGCCTATTTCGCATTGAGCAAAAAACAAGCAGAAACTCCCACTGTCAGCGGGAGGCGAAGACGGGTTTACAGGATGGTTAAATTTTAATCCAACATTGACAAGACTTTGCTGACAGTATTCCAGTTTCTCGCGGTTACTGGAACGCCGATGGCTTTTTCAACTTTGGATGCCAACTTGGAGCGGCCTATTCCGTCTGGGGCGTATAAGTAGAAAAATCTGTCAACCAGCTTAAATTGTTCTGTCGTTGATTGAATTTTTTTCAAACTATCGAGATTGGGATTGTCCGGTCGCGTCTCTGTGAAAAAGCAATGAAGCAACTTCCCATTTGTGGCGTCAAAGGGATTATTCTGAATCGCTTGAATATAGTCAGCGCCGCTTATTAACAGGATGCTGGGCGTGAAAGCATATCTTTCATTAATAGCAGCACCTATTTCACTCGATAACTTTTCAAAGGATAATCCTTTTCCCTCGAAAACCACGTTACCACTTTGAATATAGGTCTTAACATTTTTAAGGCCCAGGTTTTCAAGTATCAAAGTCAGTTCGTTCATCGGCAAAATATTTTTACCACCGACGTTGATACCGCGTAAAAATAGGACATTTTTTTCCATAAGGACTCCCAGTCAGCTATTTTAGATCATCTATTCCTGGCCACGAAAAAACTAAAAGAGAACCAACTTAATTACCCAAAAGCAATCTCACCCAGAATGCCCAGGTCAGACTAATTCCGAAAACATAACTTGCCAGGAAAGTGTGGTATCTTCTTGAGTTTGTTAGCAAACCTATAATGCCTAGTACGACAAAATGTAAAACAAAAGGTAAGTAAAATGGCGGGTTGAGCAATTGACCGCGCAATGCTGTTAACGCTATATCGCTCAGGTTTGAGGCAATAAACAGACCTAAAAACCAGGGTCTGTTTTTCTCAAATATTAAACCGTAGTCCTGAACAGTATTTTTCTCTATTGGGTATAAAACAACACTCATTAAATAGAAAAAAACGGCCCAAATCACAACCACCAGAAAAAACTCAAAGCTCCACTCAGTAAAGGTATTGAGCTGAAAGAACACCCACCAATTTAGCACTAAAACCACGAAAAGCGCGAGGCTCCACATAATGTGGACCAGATCCAACGAAAACTCACTTCGGCGATTAATCATACGACCAATTCCGGTGAGAATGTTCGCAATACCTAAACCTAAAACTAAAGAAACCAGTACCGCAACGTATTCAAACTCAGACATCAACGTGTTCTCATTATCAGGCAACCAGCTAACGGTTCTGGTTTAGCGCTGTAAATTATTATTTTGTTGATTGCAGCCTAATCGAAAGAACATACAAAATCAACAAGTTAGCCGGGAGCTTCAGAGACGCTTAACAGACCAAAGCCGAATATTGTCTGTGCAGCAATCTCTATCCTGTTATTAAACAGAACTTCCAATGGCTTACAAACAGTGCAATGTGTTTCACATAATTTTTCGAGCACCACTGATAAAAGGGCAATTGACAATGTCAGTTTTCTGTCTACGTAATTTTACTGAATAATACTTTTTGTCTACGTAGTTTTACGCAAGTTGGTTAGCAATAATGCCAAGTCAAATTCACCACACTCAATATTAATTAAATTTAAAACGAGGTTACTCGAAGTTAATAATTTGTGTTACAAAAATGCTTAACTGCAAATTAAGATTTTTGTACTAAACTTTATCGTAAATCTTACTTTGGGTTTTTAGTTTCATTTCGATTCAGATAATAATCCTGTTTAAAGGCCCTCAAATTAAAGGTACATAAATTCTGTGAAAGATGCTTACACGGTTCTCTGCACGAGATTTGCCTTTGCCAGTTTTATTTCACTGTCCTTTCTAATCGTTATCAATTCAAATCCCGTCATAGCCGATAGTAGAGTGATGGAGGTTGAACAACTATTCGATTTGCCCTTGGAAGATCTACTCGATGTCAAAGTAAAAAGCCCTTCTCAATTGAATACAGAAATTAACATGGCACCCAGTATTATTGCAGTTATTACCGAGTCTCAAATTAAAGCCATGGGAGCAAGAACACTATCCGATGTCTTAAAAATGGCGCCGGGCATTCAACTGCTCAACCGTCGCAACGGGCGAGATATGGTTTGGATTCGCGGTATTCCCAGCGGCCGTAACACAAAAATCATGTTGCTCATCGACGGTGTTCCCCAGCGTGAAGTTATTTTTGGCGGCTGGTCACCTGACGAGCAGGTTCAAATTAATAATATTGCCAGAATAGAAGTGATTCGCGGCCCGGGTTCTGCACTTTATGGAGGCGATGCTTATTCTGGATTGATCTCCATCTACACAAAAGAAAAAGTGCCGCAAAAGACAAATGTAACGGTTGGTGTTTCCAGCTTCGACGGCCAACAGGCAAAGATCAGCACCGGCCATGAATTTGAACAGGCAAAGTTTTTATTTTCTGCAAGAGCAATGGACCAGGAAGGTTATCAACAGCAAAGAGACAGACGGGGAAACCTCTCCACCCATGATAATAATGTGGAAGCGACCAGTTTTACCGCCAAACTACTGAATGAAAACTGGCAAATCGCTTACATTTATGATGACTACACCACTGAATATCCACTCTATTCTTCTCCACAATATAAATCTCAGCAATATAGAACCAACAGTTTTTATCTGAAAAACAATCATGAGTGGCGCCAGGTTTATCTGGAAAATCAGCTCTATCGTTACCAGGTAAAACGTTTTTTTGACAGAACTATCAGAAACGCTGATGAAAGTCTTAACTTCGCGTCTTTTTCACAGTTAGATACGCAACTCACGGGAATTCGTAGTCAGTTGACTTATGCCTTTAATCAGCAACACCAAGGGGTATTTGGTGCTGTTTACGAGCGTCGTGCAGTTGACGAGTATCATGAAACGATCACCGTTCGTAATAGTTTGTCTACATTGGAATTACAATCGATTATTTTGCGCCAGGGAGACCGAACACCTGAGGCAGATAATTATGCACTTTATGCTCAAACAGAATCGTTATTTCTTGATAACGCGTTAGCATTGACTTTGGGCGCTCGAATTGATCACTTTGAAGAATTCGACAATGAAACCAGTCCCAGAGTCGCTCTCACCTATCAGCAAAATGATCAATGGTCTGCAAAACTCATCTGGGGCGAAGCTTTTCGGCCACCGACGTTTCTGCAACAATATGAAATTCGCAGCGATGGAAATTCTCCCGGCAATCCATCGGTAACGCCTGAACTCATTGAAACCTGGGAAACCGAGTTTGTTTATCATTTTGATCTGAAAAATAATCTAAGTATTCGTTACTTCGAAAGTCATTTAAATAATTTTATTCAAACGATTGGCGGAGCCGCCTATGAGAACATTGACAAGACAATGCAGGTTCCGGGATTCGAATTAGAATTTAATGGTAAAGTGAAAAAACACTGGGAAAACTTTCATGAATTGGGGCTCAGTTTTAATTTTACGCGAGTCAATACCACTGAGGCATCAGTCGCCAAAAACAACGCCAATTTAATTCTATTTGCTCAAGACAACAATAAATCCCTCTATCTAGGTATTAACTATTTAGACAAACGGAATGCGAGTGACCTTTACCATACGCGTGTCACTATTCCCGAAGTTCGCGCACAAAATAACAAACAAAGCTATTGGATTTTAGATGCAAACATTCAATTTAAAAACTTGTGGCATTCTTCTTTTCAATTGGAGCTTGGGATCAAAAACGTCTTAGATAAACAACACTATAATCCCACCTATGCGCCGGATAGTTATTATGACGTTCGTAAAGAACCGAGAAGCATCTCACTCAACTTAAGCTACCAGTTTTAATCATTTGGTGCGCATTCACTTTATTGCGCGCTCCCCATTAGAAACTAGCCAGGACGCCCATCAGCTCTTTTGCGAATTAGCATCATAAAATATCGGATTACAAACAATCCGTAAGCAACACTCCACAAGGCCGCTGACAGGGTCAAAATGAAAATGTAGTCATCACTTAAACTGGTGCCAAATACGCGCACAATAAAAGCAAAAGTAACCGCCAAAAATGCCGCCGCCATGACTTTGCCGACCACAATCATACGGCCAGTATGACCTAAAGAAACTCGTGAGATCATTGCCAAGATCATCGTCCCCATCGCCCCTACCGTCAAAACATGGAGTCCTGCAGAAAAAGTAATCTGATTAAACAGATAATGGGAAGATAACAATATCATTCCTAACGGAATACAGAAGTAGCTAATATGAAGAGACCACACCAAAGGAACTTTCGTTGTCACCCAAAAACGCCAGCGAATAAATCGAACTAAATGAATAATGCCGGCCAGCAACGTCACCAATGCCATTAATTCCGATGGCAAACTGACACCCGAAATAAAAATCAGTGCGACCAAAATCATGGAGCCTATCGATAACCGTTCAATCCACAGATTAGGGTTAACTTTTTGAGTACCGGTGCCATTGGCGGTGAACATTGGAATCACCCTGCCCGCCATAATGCACATCAACAATGTCACCAACATAATCATCGCATAGCTGCTTTTAGCGGCAAGCAACATATCTTGATTGATTAATCCCCAGTGCATCACAAAATTAGACAAACTCATCGCAATTAATAACGGAATAAAAATCAGGTTGCGGTACATTTTCTTTGCCAAAATAGGCATCGCCAGGAAATAAGCTGCACTCGGAATAAAAGCGAAATCAATCGCTGCAACAATCCACGGAGACAGATCTGGATTAACTAACAATATCGCGCGGCCGGTAAGCCACAATGCGACCAGATAAAATAACCGCCAACCTTTTACGCCAGGGATACCGGTCCAGTTTTGCACTGCGGTTAATAGAAAACCAACGACAATCGCAGCAACAAATCCAAATAGCATTTCATGGGAATGCCACCAGAAACCATTACCATAAGGTTGAAAATCTAATCGACCAGACAGAACGGCAATCCAGATTAATAGCGCAAGAATACTGAATGAGGCACCCAATAAAAAGAAAGGACGAAACGCTAATGCCAGAATCGGCGGCGGTTGTTTTTGATTCGCTGTTGCGTTATTCGTTAACATGATTCAATAAACCTCTTTTCAACCTGCAATGTTAAGTAACTGGCTAATTTGAGCGCGTTTATTATCTGGAATTAAATCTGCCAGAGTGTACTCATCCAGCTTTTCGAGAAAAGCAGTTAACGCTTGATCAAAGATGACTTTTAACTGACAGCCCGGAGTAATTATGCAATTGGCACCATCTTTAAAACACTCCACCAAAGACAAATCTTGTTCAATATCACGCACTAAATCGCCAATGTTGATTTCACTGGGTTCGTTTTTCAGCTTCAGGCCACCATTTTTACCGCGTACAGCAATCACATAACCTTTGGTATTTAACTCCTGCACTATTTTCATCAGATGGTTTTTAGATATCTGATAACTATCTGCGATTTCTTTAATCGTTGATAGTGTGTCGCCTTTTGCCGCGAGATACATCAGCACACGCAGCGAGTAATCGGTGTAACGAGTAATATGCATATAATTTATTCTCTACTGTCCATCATTGGTATTTTTCAACGATTTAAAACTTTTTATCAGGAATTCAAGAGTACGCCTAACTCCTAACTCCTAACGCCTAACTCCTAACGCCTAACTCCTAACTCCTAACGCCTAACGCCTAACTCCTAACTCCTAACTCCTAATTCCTAATTCCTAATTCCTAAGATTTTATCGCCAGAATGATTGATCCTTTTAAAAGATTCATCTATTATACATCTTTTAAAGATGCATGCAAAATACATCTTTAAAAATCTCACTGATAACAACCGAGCAATAACTCTCAATCATTGGAGTCAACCATGAACACTGTCGAGTTAACACTCAGTCGGCAAATCGACAGAATTTCTTCGTCGCTGGCGGTGTTACACCAGCACCAAGCAGCAAGTTGTGATGCCAAAACAACCCTTGTAACCACTGTTTTAGAAAACTACGGAGGTGTTTTATGACCAAAGATCTTGCCACTAGCAGCCAGATAACCAATTACCGTCGGTTATGGTGGACACTAATTTGCACCCTGGCGATTACCTTTGGGATCCTGGGTTATTTCGGCCAGGAAATTTACCGAGAAGCTCCGCCTATTCCAGCCAAAGTGGTATCCGAAACAGGTCAGGTGCTGATGACTAAAGAATCGATTCTCGACGGCCAGACAGCCTGGCAGTCAGTTGGTGGTATGCAACTCGGCTCCATTTGGGGACATGGCGCGTATCAAGCGCCGGACTGGACCGCAGATTGGCTGCACCGTGAGCTAATCACCTGGTTGGATTTAGCGGCACAAGCTGGTTTCAATAAGCCCTACGAGCAACTCAGCGGTGAACAACAAAACACACTGCAATACCAGCTTACTCAGGCATACCGCAACAACAGTTACAATTCGGATTCCGATACGCTGATACTTTCCGAACGGCGTATCGAGGCTATCAAACTCACTGCCGATTATTACAATCGCCTGTTTGGCGGCGCCAAAGAGCTGCAAACAACTCGCCGAAGTTATGCGATGAAAGAAGTCACTTTACCCGATGACGAGAGAAGAGCGAGGCTAACCGAGTTTTTCTTCTGGACCTCATGGGCGGCGGCAACCGAGCGAACGCCTGACGGTGCCACTTATACCAATAACTGGCCGCATGAACCGCTTATTAACAATCAGCCTACCGCAGAAAATATTGTCTGGTCAGTCATCAGCGTCGTGCTATTAATCGCAGGAATTGGCGGCCTGGTTTGGGGCTGGTCTTTCTTGCAAAAACAGGACGAAGAAGAACCTGAAGCACCAGCGAAAGATCCGCTCACCAGTTTCTCATTAACCCCTTCTCAAAAAGCGCTAGGTAAATATTTATTTATTGTCGTTGCACTTTTTACACTGCAGGTTTTTCTCGGCGGTTTTGTTGCCCATTATACAGTCGAGGGTCAGGGATTTTACGGGATTCAGACTTCCGAATGGCTTCCTTACAGTCTGGTAAGAACCTGGCATATTCAAGCTGCGCTATTCTGGATTGCTACCGGCTTTTTAGCGGCAGGTCTTTTTCTGGCACCGATTATTAATGGCGGTAAAGATCCAAAATACCAAAAGCTTGGCGTCAATATTTTGTTCTATGCTCTGTTAGTGGTGGTTGCTGGCTCTTTTATCGGCAACTATCTTGCGATCGCCCAGATAATGCCAGCCGAACTCAGTTTCTGGTTTGGACATCAGGGATACGAATATGTCGACCTGGGTCGAGTCTGGCAAATTGGAAAGTTTGTCGGCGTCGTACTTTGGTTAGGGTTAATGTTGCGTGGTGTTGTCCCGGCACTGCGTCAACCCGGTGACAAAAATCTATTGGCCCTACTCACCTTATCTGTTATTGCTATCGGTCTATTTTACGGCGCTGGTTTCTTCTACGGAGAACGCACCCATATTTCAATTATGGAGTACTGGCGTTGGTGGATTGTACATTTATGGGTTGAGGGATTCTTTGAAGTTTTTGCCACCGTTGCGTTAGCATTTATTTTCTGCAACATGGGACTAGTTTCCAAACGTGTCGCAACAGCCGCTTCGTTAGCTTCTGCATCATTGTTTATGCTGGGCGGCGTGCCGGGAACTTTCCACCATCTCTATTTTTCAGGAACAACCACACCGGTAATGGCGGTTGGCGCAACTTTTAGCGCGCTAGAAGTCGTTCCTTTAATTGTTCTCGGTTACGAAGCCTGGGAACATTGGCGTCTAAAAGATCGCGCCCCCTGGATGGAAAATGTGAAGTGGCCGTTGCTCTTTTTTGTTGCAGTTGCTTTCTGGAACATGTTGGGTGCAGGCGTACTTGGCTTTTTGATTAACCCACCAATTTCTCTCTACTACATTCAAGGCTTAAACACCACGGCGACTCATGCTCACGGTGCCCTGTTCGGCGTTTATGGATTCCTGGCCCTTGGGTTCACCTTATTGGTGTTACGCTACATTCGTCCGCAAATGGTGTTCGATGAAAAACTGATGAAAACCGGGTTTCAATGGTTGAACGCAGGCTTGGTACTAATGTTGTTCACCAGTTTATTGCCAATCGGTATCATTCAATTTGTCGCGAGCGCTTCAGAAGGCTTGTGGTATGCTCGCAGCGAAAGCTTCATGCAGACGGATTTGTTACGAACGCTTCGTTGGATACGTACCATCGGCGATGTGGTTTTTATCATCGGTGCCTTAGCGGTAAGCTGGCAAGTGGTGAAAGGACTGTTTTTTACTCCCTCGCAAGAAACTCAGCCTGACGTACAAGCCGGTCATTCGGTATTGACTACTGCGAGTGAAACACGGTCTTGAGTCTAAGTTAGGAATTAGGAATTAGGAATTAGGAATTATTAGAAATTTAATTTGTTGGGTTAGTCTGAGACTAACCCAACAGTTCAAGGAATCGTTCAGATAAACATAACCTTCGTTGACAAACCTTTACCGCGATTGATGCAAAGGCAACGTTCTGACTTTTTCGCCGCCATTAAGCAATTCATCCAGCGTTAGCTTATAACTGGGTGCAAAAATTTCCAGAAAAGCATTTACCTCCGGCATATTAAAACCTGAAAGTCTCGCGGCGATATCCTCTGCGGCTTTTGAAAACTCGCTGTTCCCAGCTTTTAATTCTTCCTGACATTTTAAAAAGGCTGCGACCGTATCCGCGCCTTTAATAATACGTAGAATATCGGGCGAAATTTCTGATGTTACAACTAAGCTGGTAAAATCTTCTTTTAAATCATCCGGTAGTAATCCGATCAATTCTCGTTCTGCTTGAATCTCAACGTCTTTGAACGCTTTTTGCATTCCCGCAGAATGATATTTAATCGGTGTCGGCATGTCCCCTGTTATCACTTCTGAAACGTCGTGATACAAAGCGGTGGTTGCCACCAGGTTAGCGTCATATTGACCGCCAAATCGTTTGTTGCTTATCAACGCCATCGCATGAGCAATTGTCGATACTTCCCAACTGTGCTCCATCACATTTTCAGGAATCGCGTTACGCTTTAAACCCCAACGAATAATCCAACGTATTTTACTGATATAGGCAAAAAAATGACTTTGCCTTGATGTTTCTTTTACCTGTTCATTCTTCACAGCGTGTTCCTCGTTAAACCTGTAGCAATCTCAGAAAAATCAGACTTGTTCAATTGAACCAAACCAATTTCCCTGCAGATTGTTTGGAATATTTGTCGACTGGTCCATTCTCCTATAATCTTTAACTAGTTTATCAATTAAGGCAAGTCTGTAAGACAAATGTCATTAATCATTTTCTGGAGCCAGAATCATGAAAGAGTCGACGCCATCAAACAAATTAATTAACGAACTGATCGGCTTTCGCAAAGACTTGCATCAAAACCCGGAGTTAGCATTTGATGTTAATCGAACCAGCACCATAATTGCTGATCGACTTGAAGCCGCCGGCCTGACCGTTACCAGAAATATCGGTAAAACAGGATTGGTGGCGACATTGTCGCAAGGCTCAAAATCAACAAAGAGCAATAACAGAGCTGTTGGTTTTCGAGCAGATATGGATGCCTTACCGATTACCGAAGCAAATCAATTTAGTCATCGCTCAACGGCACAAGGTAAATTTCATGGTTGCGGTCATGACGGTCACTCAACCATGCTGCTTGGCGCTGCTTTACAGTTGATAGACGACTCAGATTTTGAAGGAACCATTCATTTTATTTTTCAGCCCGATGAAGAAAATGGTACTGGTGCAGATGCAATGATTAACGATGGCTTATTCGAAAAATTTCCAATGGACGCAGTATATGGCTTACATAATTTACCTGGTCTGCCCGTTGGGCATTTTGCCATTCAGTCTGGTCCTTTTTGTTCATTTGAAGATAATTTCGAGATTACTATTCAAGGACGCGGTGGGCATTCTTCAATGCCGGATAAAGTCATCGACCCAATTGTTATCGGTGCGAGCATTGTGATGAATTTGCAATCAATTGTATCGCGATTTGTTCCGGCAAGTGATCATGCAGTCGTTTCGATAACCGATTTTCAAACCGACGGCGCGCGTAATATACTCGCTAGCAATGTTACTATCAGCGGTGATTGTCGAGGTTTTGATAAAGCGACCTCAGTTTTGATAAAAACAAAAATGGAACAAATCATCAGTCACACCTGTGCCGCATTTGGTGCGAAGTTTTGTTTCAATTATTCAACCTCTTTTGAACCCTTAGTCAATCACGCAGAACAATCCGAGATATGCGTTAAGGCTGCGGGAAATTTACCCGATGCGACAATCGACGGCAATTATGGTCGCGTAAGCTTTTCGGAAGATTTTGCAAAAATGTTAAAACAAAAACCCGGCGCCTATATTCTGATGGGCAACGGAGATACTGGCGAGCACTACTCAAAACCATTACACAATCCGTTTTATGATTTTAACGATACTGCGCTCGCTTATGGGATCAATTATTGGTGTTCGCTAGCGATGTTAGCGATGACTGAATAGTTATCAATAACTATTCAGTTAATTTTATGTCCCACAACCTTTCTATAAAACACAGATTTTTTTAATTGGCAAATTGCGAAGTAGTCAACATTTCTTAGTTGAACTCTTCAGTTTTCCTGCTTTCTAAAGAATGTAACGAAATACGCTGGCAAAGTTGTTGTATTGCCGGCAGGAGCTAGTCATGCATAAAGAATATCAAAAAGTGTTAGTTTGCAAATCTTGTTTTCATATTCTTAGTGATGCAGATGCAATGTATCAAAATACGAAAAATGGCATGCAGTATGTCCACCGACGATGTAACGCAAACTACCAACCCGGACTCATTATTACTGGTGTCGAAGCCATTGATGATTGTCTCAATATTCTGGAGGTCAATTAATATGTTATCCCCGAAAATGATGAGAAAAAACCATGAACTGTTGGTGGCAGCTAACCGACGAATAGAAGAATTGGAAAACCAAAACAGGCAGTTAAAACTGGAAGCAAAAAACTCGGCAAGAGAAGCGAGAGAGCAAAAATTAATTGTATCAGAAATTTATCAAAACCTGGGTATTCGAAATAGTGATGATGGCGCACTGCCGGTAATTAAAAAATTTCGAGAGTTGCAATATCGTCTTAATTAGGACGTGTAAACGATGTCTCCGGTTTGTACAGAAAGTTTCCCTCCCTCTAGCTCCCTCCCATAGGGAGGGAGAATTAATTTTACCTTTTCAATTAGATTAAATTAACGACATGCAGCGCTATCAAAATCAACAACGATAGAAGCACCACCGGTTGAATTGGATACTTTAATGTAACCCCAATATTGTGAGCCGCCGGTTAAATAAATACATTCTCCGTTACCTGCATTGGAAGAACTGCCATCATTATTTGAGCCGTTCGGCCATCCCTGGTTACTGTACTCTATATCGAGATTGCCCGTGCCGTTGCCGGTTGTAATCGCAATACTGTTATGGTCTCTCACGCCGGGAATACTCAACCAGATAACAGACTGACTTGCCAAACATGCGGCATCACCGGCAACCAATCGTCCACCGGTAACCGGGTTTTCATTAGCGCAAGCATCGGGGACGTTAGACCCGCCTCCACTATCGGTTACAGTAACAGCCCCAGTATCGGTTCCCGTTTCACCATCATCATCGGTTACCGTGAGAGTTGCCGTGTAACTTCCAGCACTTGTGTAGATATGATTTGGGTTGGCGGAACTACTCGATGAGCCGTCGCCAAAATCCCAATGGTAACTGGTGATTTGACCATCACTGTCTGATGAACCGTTACTATTAAAACTGATTGCGGAGTTAACGGCGCCAGAATATGGGCCATTGGCCTGAGAAATTGGCGCCTGGTTAGAACCTCCCGCGATAGAAACGGTGTAATCTTCAACTTCCCCATCGCCGATATCACCGCAAGAAGAATTTGCCGCGGCGTTATATTTCATTGCAATTCGCATGCGCGTAGTAACTCCCGAAGCCGACGCAGGAATATTTAAAGTGGCATTGATTGCAGCGTTACTACTTTGTCCATTGATAAGTTGTTCGCCGGCACCACTAAAGTCACCATCTTGATTAAAGTCGATCCATACCGACCAATATTCCGTGTAAGCACTGCTCTGGAATCCGGGTGTGAGTGTTGCACTGTTGTTTCCAACTATCAGATTAGCTGTCTGGCCAGTAAAGTCTGAATATTCGGCCGCGCCTGAGCTATTATTCAAATTGCCGACCATTACATTCGCTATCCACTCATAACTTCCGCCTCCAGTTGCCGCGCAATAATCTGGAGTACCGCCATTGGTAATCGTAGCAGTTGTCGTTGTGGTACCTGTCGCCCCATCATTGTCGGTGACAGTCAATGTAACAGTGTAGGTTCCCGCTGCAGAATAAGTATGATTAGGATTACTCGAAGTGCTGCTGGTACCGTCACCAAAATTCCAATTTCTACTGGTGATAGTGCCATCAGGATCTGACGAGCTGTTACTACTCATCGCAATACCTTGGCCGACGTTTCCAGTGTAAGGACCATCAGTAACCGCAACCGGTGGTTTGTTATCTCCCCCGCCGCCGGCAGCTAACGCTTCAGTCCATTGGGTAAACTCACTGCTATAATTGCTTTTCCATTGATCGTACAAGGTTTGGATTGTATTCCAGTTACCCGCTCTTGCAGCATTCAAATACTTAGTCACTTCGGCAGGATGCTTTTCAAACATAAATCGAACAGCCAGATAACCCCAACGATAAATGCGATCAACCACAAAGCCATCATAAGTGGTGTCGAGCACTTGACCTAAGGTATAAGTGGAACCGTCTTTAATGGTATCAATCGCCGCCTGGTTATCATCTTTAAGCGAAATATATTCTGCGAGACCTTCGCTCCACCAAACAACTTTCACCGTCGGCGCACTAAAGCTGCCGAACATATTAAAACGACCGTCCAGGTAGTGGACATATTCATGTTCTAAATTCCACACTTTAAATTCAGGCAACAACCAATCAGCCTCTTCCGCATAAAAAGTCGCCTGATTATCGGGATCAGAAGGATCCCCCTCAAGGTAATAACCGCCGTTGTTTGTTGGAATTCCATACAAAGGACCACCGTAATTTTTATAATCCTGATCAGAATTAAAAATAATCATTAACAAATCTTCATTTAAGTCGCCCGCAACTGGATTATTTCCAGTGTTCAACCGATTATGAAAATAAGTTTCTTGCGTTGCCAATGTGGAACAGATCCCACTCATTTGTGCAGCAGTCATTTCCTGTACGCGCATTTTCAAAGTTGAACCACAAGAATTGGTGATTGGTAAAATCTGATTAATCGCCGCTTCTTTATATCCGCATACATTACTATACTCACCACACTCGCTACTGGTGTGATAATCAATTTGTGCCGCGATGTTCAACCAGACCGGAGAATATAAATCGAGTTGCGGTAACAGTTGTTTGATCAAAAACTTCGCCCGCGACTTTGTTCCTGCAATGCCAAGAAAACGACCAAATTCAGAACCAGAATTGTTATACAACCAGGCTCTGTTCGTATCCAGGATCCATTTTTTATCACGAATAAACGAAAATAAAGAATCGATGATCGAGTTATCTGCAGTGACCGCCGCTTTATATTCATCGTTAAATGAACCAAAATATAAAACGCCCAAACCGCCGTTAACCGCTGCTGTTTGCTCGTAACTTTCCGATCGCGTTTGATTGTAGTTATCAATCAGGCGTTTTGCGATCGGCAAGCCAAGCGCTGTCTCCTTAACATTCTGGATTAAGATCATAAACTCGTACAATGATTCTCCATGTTGATCCGACGAATCATACATGTGGGAGTTTCTGGAAAAGTCGCTGATTAACGCCTTAACCAGACTTTGGTGCGCGGCGCTATATTCTGGTAAATAATTAGTCGACACGTGATAATATCCGGCACGGATATACAAAAATAATTGCTCCATACCCTCTTCATTAGTGCCTTTATAATTAACAGCCGCACTTCTCGCTGCATTTAATACCGTCGTCATATTTGCCGGCGATAACGCATTCTTACTGGTGGTCGTCTGCCCAAAAAAACCATAGGTACAAACAGGATCAACAGACTTAATATGATTAACCAGCGTACTACCACTTTCGAATCCAAACTGATCAAAATTACATTCTGCGTAATCCGGCGCAGCCGCTTTGAGCTTTGACTGAGTTGAATCATGCAAAGTGTTTTGCTTGGGTAACGGATGCTTGTGTGAATGAAGTGTCGGTGGTGTTAGTCGCGGTTGTTCAAATTGACTTTTTCGTATAATCGGAACGCCATGTTCCTGTTTTTGCAATGGCATTGTGGGCGCAGATTCTTGTTTCACTGCCTTTGGCGGGGATTTAAGTTTTTCTGCAAATAATGGTGTGGTTGCGCATGTGATACCAACCCCGATCACTGTCGCAAAAACTCCTCCTAGAGCACTCTTGAGTTTCATTTTAATGTACCTCTATTTATATTAGTTATTGTAGGTATGTAACAGCACCTATTTTTGGTCCGCCTGTAAGACACAATCAGGCTGTCTAATAAATAACATAGAGCATACTTTGTGCACAATATACTTTTAGTTTGTATACAATATAAACTGCAATTTATGTCATATTTATACGTATTTCTTATTTATTATCGCAAATAAGAGATGTAAAAATTGACTCATAAAAAATTTTTGAAATCAAAATAATTGATGATTAAGACGGTATAAATTAAAAGTATGGCGTAATATTAAATAACATTAGAAAAATAGAAACATGACTTCACTTGATCGTGACTTTTACATTGGATTAAACCGAACAGGCTAAATTAAATCGGTTTTGGCTGGTGTTTAATAAGCTTGTTAACTCAGTTGTTAATCTCGTTGTTAATTCTAAAAGAGCCGTGTCTTTACTCGATAGCGCGAGTATTTCTATAAGTGCACTACCCAACAAGACAACAACCGCTAAACCAAGTTTAAATCAGTTGTTGCCTGCGTGATAAAACATCCTTACCAAATACGGACCAATCGTTTACCAATTTTGAATTCCAATCCATTATCAGTCGTCAGCCCTGCTTCGGTTTTGGATTTGTTTTTTTATTTTTCATTTTTGACAAATGAAAAGGAGTAAAAATCGAAAGGAGTGTAAACACCAGGAACAGAAAGTTTCGAAGTTAAGAAATAGTTCCCTGACAGCAAACCTACCTCATCAGAATCTTCAAATAGTGTATAGGTTGGAGAGCTATCAAATCGATAAAAATATTCTGAGCCGGAAATCCCCAACCTTACGCCGTTAACACTGTCGTTATTTTTCCCGTTATTGACCAGAGCTCTCACATTAACATTAATATCCTTTGATTGACTGGTTAAATCAATATCATCACCATCAAATAAAGTTTGTATTAAGTTACCAGAAGTTTGATCAAATAATTCAAGACGATAAACTGATGGCTTGTCATCCAGACTCGCAACCGCGGCGTCAATTTGGACAAACCCATGACCGGTGGAAAAATCAAATCCATCACTTCCCATATCAAGCGCAGTAGTAGTTAATGCATTCCACACCGTTTCTCTTGACAGCGGCCCATATTTTTCCAAAATTAACGCCGCGGCTGCAGCAACGTGCGGCGCTGCCGCAGAAGTTCCGTCGAAATTCGGGAAACCATCATTGTCCGCATCCCCATTGCCGAAAAATGAAGTATTCGCGAAATCTGGCCCCATTAAATCAGGCTTGTTTCGAAATATCGGTGCAGTGGGATTGCCTGTCGGATCAAGTAAAATTGGTGTTGCTCCACCAACAGAGGAATAACCGGCCGCGCGCAGCTGGTTACCAAATTGCGGCGTGTTCCAATAGTTGACAGAACCAATTGTAAACGCACCTTCAGCATTTGCGTGACCAACAAGTGCGCCAGAGAAAGGAGCAAAGCCAAAGTTTTTCGCAAAATTGATAAACTTAATTCCTCTCGGCGCATTCCCTCTCACCAAGCCGATTGCAATACTCAAATTCAAAGGTTGATTGGTCTGGTTTTGATATGAGTTGCTTTCAGCCGGAACACCACTTCTCGTATTGTCAATCACGCTCCAGGAAACAGGCATTCTTTTTCCGTTTCTATCACCGATTAAAATGATACTCATATCACCATCAGGAAAATCTCCATTGGCGTTCGCTAAAATTGAAGGATCATCCCAATATAAATAAAGGCCAGTGGTGTCGCCTGGCTGTAATACGATAGGAATACTACTAATCGTGTGCTCAGAACCATCAAATAAAGTCACGGTTTCTTGATGACCATTTTGAAAGTCATGCATTCTTCCAAACTCTCCGCCCATATCAACACCAGAATCAACGAACGGGCTATCGTAAGCGTTGTTGCCAAAATTACCCGCGGCCGTAAAATAGAGAACGCCATTCTCAGTTACTTCATCGATTGCCTGATTGATGATTCCATCTTGAAATGCTGGCTCGGCAAAATAAAACCAATCGTCAACAATAATGTCACACCCTGCTGCGGCTAACTGCCTGATGCCATCAGCAAAGTCTTCCAGACCATATCGTGCCGAATAAAAATAAATCTCAGCGTCGGGAGCAACGTCATGAATTATCTCCGCCATTGCTCGACCTTCGTCATTATTATTACTTGGACCTTCTTTTAAAACATTGACTGGCAGCGTGTAACCATTTGGATTATTTAAACCAGGTAAGTCTCCATCCTTCACACTTTTCTCGGCGTTGCCAAGACTGTTAAAGCTGTCTGACACAATACCTATTTTTATTCCTTTTCCAGTTAAGCCAAGATGCTTTCTCACATTATCGGCTAACATTGCACGATCACCTTGACTGACAACTTTTCCAGTTGGTTGTTGTGAGGTAATATATCGTTTCCAGCTTTGTGCATTTCCACTTCCAGAATCAATCGCAGTAGCATATTTTAGCGAGTCAACTTTTGCCACATGCCCTAGTTTTGAGACCGGCACCCAGCTCGTTAAATACTTTCCTCGTATTTTAGTTTTTGTTGCACCAACTTCTCTTAACTCAGAAACAAGCACTCCGATATCGCCGGCTGGAAACGCTCTCACTTGAACCTTACCGTTAACAATAACCACTGAAACCTGATCACCAGACATTAGCTTAATCAATCGACTGTCAAGTTTCGAACTTTCAGACCGTAAACTCTTTACAACTGCACTCTCGGTATTTTTGTTTTTCGGCACGCTATCCTGATCGTCAAACGCAAACAGGTTAGTCGCCGTACAAAACAGCGCTGCACAAACAGCTATTTTCTTCATCTTCATTAGCTTTTTCTCATTTTACATTTAGTTACTATCCGGCCACTTACCAGCCGAACTTACAACAAACTTTTTTTCAAAAAAAGTTTATCTAAATTCAGAATAATTTTTATTTTTTTCATTTTCTATAAACAAAATCACACTACAAAAGTGACTATTACCTAAGATTTTTCAAGAAACAAACATGCAGAAAAACTCCTCTTTCCCACAATGAAAAGATAAAGAAAAATAGCCTAATCAGAAAAAAAGCCGCTCAAAAGAGCGGTTAAAAATCCACCCAAAAAAGGACAGAAAGGGAGGTAATGAAAAACTTTTTCAAACTAGAAACCAATACACTCCATCATAAAATAAAATTCGGATCATTCATCAAAAATAATTCACCTGCTCGTAAACAGGGACTTCAACTGTCATTTCTCCCGATAAAGGTTGAGTGAGTTGTTGACACACATATTTTGGAGATAAGTGGCAAGCCAACAGAAAATGTAACTTTGTTAATGCCGACTCCACGGTCATATCATGACCTGAGACAACACCGATTCTATTAAGCACCGAACCACTCCCGTAAACGTCTTGTTTTACCCTTCCATATCGGCACTGAGAGACATTGAACACAACGATACCTTTATCGATGGCTTTTTTTAAAATATCAATCAGTATAGAATTCTTATCTGAAATATTACCCATACCGAAGCTTTGTAAAACAATTCCTTTAACATTAGTTGTTTCTATCGCAGCTTCTATTAACTGAGCTGAAAAACCCGGATAGAGTTGTAACATTACAACTTGTTGATTGCTAAATTCCGGAACAATAAAATGATTGCTGCCTCGCTTTAAAAACAATTTATCATTTAACTTAAACGGCACAGAATACTCTCCCAGCCAGGGAAAATTTGGTGAGTCAAATGCCTCCAACCCTATGCTTGTTAACTTAGTGCTGCGATTACCACGAAGCAGTCGACCACTAAAATAAATACACACTTCAGGTACACAATGATTTCCTGCTATATCGATAGCATTAAACAAATTATTGATAGCGTCACTTCGAGGTTCAATCATTGGGATTTGTGAACCGGTTAGTATGACAGACTTATCAAGCCCTTGTAGCATATACGACAAAGCCGACGCAGTGTATGCCATAGTGTCGGTTCCGTGAAGAACAACAAAGCCGTCGTAGTCATACCAATTATTGACTAGTATTGTTGCAATTTTATACCAGTGCTCAGGCTGTAAATTTGCACTATCGATCAAAGAATTCATTTCTATCAAATCGTATTCAGGCAGAGAATGATCCTTCATTTTATCAAGGTGGCTATCAATTAAACTTTTTAATCCCTTAGCCACGACATAACCAACACAGGACTGTTGCATTCCTATGGTTCCGCCGGTATACAGAATCAAAACCTTTCGCTTCATTTATGAATCAACGTGGTCTTAAAGATGATCAGTTTTGATTTTTTAAAAAATCTTCCATTCATTTTTCTCAGTTTCCCAATTGCAAATTTTGAAATATTAATAGGTTCAATCATCAAAAATTATCATCAGCGATCATCGAATTTTTGAAATAGTTTGATTAGAAAAAAACCGTAAAGCGCTGATGATTTAACATTTATTAAACCAATTGCGCGGAGTTCAGTAAATTTGACAATCTATCTCTACATGACGCGATCTGGCGCGCTATTGACGCCAATCTGCGAATGGAAGAAAATCGGCGAACTGTTGCATTCTGGCGCTATTTGGTACTATTAACGCACCATTTTGCGCCATATTGCCAATTTCTATTCAAGATAAGTTGTATTATGGTAAGTGGATATCATCAAAGGCTAGATAACATTAATGAATGAAGATTTCGCTAAAAATTTGAGGCTGCTGTGTAGCTACTACAAATCGATTGCAGAGGTTTGTCGTCGAATCAATATTAATAGACCACAATTTAACCGCTACTTGAGCGGCCGTCATAAACCATCGCCAAACATTCTCAGGCGGATGTGTGACTTTTTCGGCCTGGAAGATTTCGAAATTCTATTACCCCATGATCAGTTCGAGCGATTATTAAGTGTTCAACGGCGGTTCGATGATTCTACCAAACCTGATACGCCGGACACGAAGATACTCAACGAACTCAGTAATAAAGGAACAAGTGAGTTAGAAAAATATTTAGGATTTTATTTTGAATATTATATTTCGATGGCTTATCCCGGAATGATTTTGAGAACGCTCGTTTGTTTCGAAAAAAGAGACAATAGAATTTTCTATCAACGGACGGAAAGACTTAGCGAACAACCCCACAAAAAAGTATTTCATGGCGTTTACCAGGGTGTCGCCCACTTTCTAACAGACCGATTATTTTTAATCGATTATGAATCGCTCACCGGTTACGAAATGACACAGACAATTCTTTATCCATCATTTAAGAATAGAATTACACGTTTAACCGGTTTAAAACTTGGCGTATCCGGTAGTGGCGAAAGAGCACCTTGCTGCGCGAGGGTTCTGTATGAGTTTCTGGGGCGTTCAATAGAAATTAGAAAAGCACTAAAACTTTGTGGACTTATCAATCCAAAAGATAATACGGTTGACACATCGATCGTGCAAGCGGTTAGCAATGATATGACCGAAAACGACTGGCATTTTCGGGCACGATTTTGAGTTTTTAGGGAACCTCTATGTCTGTGACTTGAAATTAAGTAAAGTTAAGTCAAATTTTGTTATAACCCAAGCAAAAAGGCTGGAATTGATAATACAATGAATAGGATACTTAACCCATAGGCGCCGCCACTTCGAATCCTCGCTTTTTCAATTTTATCCTGATGGTACATTACTTCGACCGCCCCACCTACGGGTATAGTTTTTCCTGCGGATGAAGTATCTGATTTAACCTGATAACTCTGACCATCCACTTCAAATTCAAAGAATGGCCGGTACATTGTCCTTTTGGTTCCATCGCTACCTTTAGAAATATAAGATTCGTACTTTACAATTTTTCCTTGAGTAACTACCGCATATTTTCTAAAGCGGTACGTATCGATTGCGATATAAAGTCCTAATAATAGAAAAATGACTCCAGCGATTAATGGAATTATTTCAGCGTCCATAATCAGCCCCTTTGGTTGCGTTTAGAGAATACATAGTGCCAAAAAACTGCAAGTTTGTTAATAAATTATTAGCGTTTTTCGTTCGATGATAATTCAACAGACAAGACCTCGTTACAAATCAGTTAGAGAAAATGCTACAGTTTCCTTAACAACCTGCTTTTTTACATTTTTGAGATTATTACAAAATACATTTCCACTATTACAACACATAGTCAAAGTAATTCAATAGAACTTTAACGCCTTAAACCTTTTCCCATACTTTTAATACTATCTGTGTTAACCCCTTTTCTCAAAAAAATCGTTGTTGCCATACCCTATGGAATATTCAGTTTCGGTTAAGTTATCGAATTTAAAATCCTAGCTTCTCGACAACTTACAAGGATTTAAAAATGAAAAAAACAGTATTCAATGCTAACTTAATTGCCCTCTGCTTGCTAACTATTATCCCTACAGAGAGTTTCGCCGATGATGAGCAGTCAAAGGCTAATCGACACTCATTGACCTTTAGCTTAGGGAATTCGGATCATGCATTAAACGATAATAGTGTGCTACATGCGACCAATACTTCAAGCTCCTACGCGATTAATTATGACTATCAAATGACAGACAGTTTCGCTTTGAGCTTGGGACATATCGATTTAGGTGATGCGAGAGTTAATACCGATGTTTTTAACGCGAATATATCAAATGCGTTTATCGCGAACACGGAAACTAACGGTTACACCTTTGCTGGAATACTTAATAGTGATATTGGAGATGGACCATGGAGCGGATTTATCAGGCTTGGAATGATCGACTGGCGTTCAGAAGCAACATTAAACAGCTTACAAATGAAGACTGTCGAAAAAGGAACCGACGTGTTTGCGGGTGTTGGATTGACCTATCATTTTAATAACAATGTGAACCTGTCGCTAACTGCGGATAAATATAACATCAAATTTAATGAAGACAATGCTGTGACTGTTATTGACGGAAATTTAGTGAGAGACTTTGGTTATGACAATGGTTTTACTGTTTATTCTATCGCGCTTTCTTACTCTTTTTAACTCGTCGTTCGCTAACTCTGTAAAATAAGAATTACAAAACCAGTACTGTTGATACGGCTAGTTTTGTGATTCTTAATGGCATTTACTTTAACAAGAGCCTCATCATAATATCCGTTTGAATCGACTCACCTAACTTAAAGTCGTGCTTACCAAAAGGAACAAAACCACATTTTTCATAAAAGCGAATAGCACGAGGATTTTCCTCCCAAACGCCTAACCAAAGATAATCTACTTTACCTTCCTTCGCTAGTGACAGGGCTTTATTAAACAAAATTTGCGCAATACCTTGGCCATAAAAATCTGAGTGGCAATATATGCGTTCAATTTCTAATGTCGCATCGTCAAGATTTTCTGACTGAGCGGCTTCCCAGTTTACCTTAAGATACCCAACCTGACGCTCTGCTATTTTTGCGGCATAAAACTCAGCCCCTTCGGTGCCAAGCTCCTTTCTTATTTGCTCTAAAGTAAATTTTTCAGCCAGATAGCTCTCCATATCTGAAGCGCTATTATATCGCGCAAAAGCTTCGATAAAAGTTTCTCTCGCAAACGTAAGTAGACTAGCAGCATCGTCTTCACGAACTCTTTCAATAATGACTTTATCACCGCTATTCATACAAACTTTAATCCCAAGATAAGAAACACAAATACCTCACCATTGGGGTATTATTTCATATAAACCTGTAACCTGAAAGATTAATATCTACCCGTCAGAATCTTCACCTTCCATTAAACTCACCCTGACAGCGCTTCTATCCGTTCGCTGTAGTTGTTTTGATCGTGTCAATCTTTTTGACAACTCAGTGCCTACTTTCTTGATTTTGTTTTGGTAGCTATTAAGAAAGTCAATGCGCTTCCCCCTTCCGCGTAGGCCTTTCATTTTCTTTAACTGGTTCAAATCAGGCAGTTTCGGTAAGGCACTACTTAATACCAGACGAACATAAGTTGTATTCATTTTGCCGCACTCGATTTCTTGAACCAAATACAGCCATCGAATAAACGCTGTACTCATGTCACACTGAAGTTCAGTTTCTATTGCACTACGATTTTTGTTAACAATACCACTGCCGGCCCGTCGCAAATAATTGATTTCAATTTCGGAAAAACCAAGTAGCAACTCACTGTGAGTACCAGCTTTTAAAAGTAATGGATGCCCGGCCCTTCCAGCTATGACGCTACTGCTTTCACCAGCAGGTCCAATGCTTTGATTAAATACTGATGTCATGTATTTGTGTAGTCGAATTCGTTTATTCATTTCACCACGAACTAAATGCCGGAAGCTTTCTTCTGGATTGTGGCTACATAATTCACAAAGCACTTCAATAGACTCATTAATATCAACGCGACTAACATTGCTTTCAATGTGCACGTTATT
The DNA here is from genome assembly GCF_007004725.1 of Aliikangiella coralliicola. Lineage (GTDB taxonomy): Bacteria > Pseudomonadota > Gammaproteobacteria > Enterobacterales > Kangiellaceae > Aliikangiella > Aliikangiella coralliicola. The sequence goes on from NZ_ML660170.1 coordinate 87,947, forward strand.
AAATACGAGCGTCCCCATATGCGCATCGCAATTACCACAAGATATTTTAAATGAATACATGCACACCTCGCGTAATCTTAACTCATAATAATCGAGATTAATGTATTGGCAAATGAATGCCATTACACTTGATTACATGATTACTGACTTTCTCAACTCAACCGTCCAAGCCGCCCTTGATTGATAACATAAGTTTTATAGTAACGGCGTTCACACGGGCACTCCTTATCACTCTCTGGTTGTCTTGTTTTTTAGAGTCTCCCATATTTACAAAATAAAATATCAAGCCCAATATTTTTTAAAGAGAAATGCCCGATTTATCAAAATGACCGAACTGAAATGTCCGCCGAAAAGGAGAAGAATTCTTATGTATCTAAAATAACAGTGAATGCTATATGGGCTCGTTGATAGAATCTCTTTTATTCTCGCCCGCTATCAATAGAAAAACCCGTGTCATCAATCGCTTCAATAATTTGTTCAAACTCGAATAACTCGATAATACTGTCTAACTTTCGTGAGAGGCTTTCATTACTGTCTGCGATATTTTTACTGAGTTGCTCCAGAACTTCGATATCACCTCCAGCCGCTGCAACTCGTAATATCTCCAACTGTTTGTGTGGCAAGTTTTCAAGATCTTTAGAACTTAATGCGCTAGTTGGTTCGGGTCGCGATGACGGAACAGATTCATACCGGTAAGATACTGATAAATGTTTAGCGATGGTTTCAAACAAATGCTGGGCGCGGAATGGTTTGCGCACAAAATCATCGCACCCAGTCGACATAACTTTTGAACGTTCTTCTTCGAAGGCACTCGCGGTTAATGCGATAATAATTGTCTCCCGCCCTTCTGGTTTCCCCTTAATCCTTCGAATTGTTTCATAACCGTCGAGAATTGGCATTTGGAGATCCATCAAAATTAAATCTGGGCGCCACTCTTCCCATACTTTAATCGACTCAAGACCATTTGCCGCGTCGCGGACATCGAAGCCCGCCTCATCCATTAGCTTCACCAACAACTCTCGCCCATCTGAACTATCGTCAACCACCAGTATCCGAAAAACTTTCTGCCCATCAGCCAACCCCACTACCCTTTGCGCTTTTGTATAAGGAATGATGTCTAGATCGTCTGATTCCTCTATGTCGATCTCAAATGCAAAATTAGTCCCCTTTCCGACTTTACTAACAATGTTAATTTTCCCTCCGAGCAACTGAGCAAATTCTTGACTAATAGCCAGCCCTAGTCCGGTTCCCTCCTTTGCCTGACGGCCAGACGCTGTTTGACCGAAAGGTTTGAAAAGCAATTTAATCTCTTCTTTGGAAATACCGGAGCCAGTGTCTTCAACTTCAAAACAGAGTCTGAGCGCTGAGTGCCTGACGCAAGCAACTCGCAATGTCACGCCACCACTAACGGTAAACTTCACCGCATTTGATAACAGGTTTATTAAGATCTGCCGCAACTTTCTCTCATCAGTTTTAATAAAGTGAGGAATGTGACTTATCCCTTTGAAGTTCAGCGCGATCCCTTTCGCCTGAGCACGCAGGCTGAACATATCTTCGATAGTGTGGAGCATTAGATGTAAATCAAAACTTTTTGGATCAAAGGTGGTTCGGCCAGCTTCGATTTTCGCCATATCCAATACATCATTAATTAAATCGAGCAGATGTTCACCACTACGATGGATTGTATTTTGATACTTAAGCAAAATCTTCGGTAAGCTGGGAACACGCTTCGAGAGTTCTGAAAAACCAAGAATCGCATTGAGCGGAGTGCGTAGTTCATGACTCATATTGGCGAGAAATACGCTTTTCGCCTGATTCGCTGCATCAGCTACATCTCTCGCTTTCTTGAGATCAATATTTACCTTTTCAAGTTGAGTATTTTTACCCCCGATAATTCGATTGGCCCTGGTTTTTAGCCTAACTCGATTAATCAGTAAAAAAACTATCAATATGGATAAAACTAACCCTCCCTGAAATGCCAGGCTAGTCGTCTTTTCCCGCTCAAGATTGGCTTCATTCATCGCCTGTTGTTGACGTAGCTTTTCAATTTCATGTTGTTTCCTGTCAACATCAAAACGGGTCTGCATTTCCGCAATCGCTTTATTATTTTCTTCATTGGTAATTTTATTTTTGATTTCAACATAAAGCTGATGTTCAACCAATGCCGTTTTAAAACGCCCCATTGATTCATAAATTTGAGAACGCAGCAAATGAATATCTCTGATATCGCTTCTTTCATTAATTTCAGTCGCTAGCTCTAGCGTGTGCTCAAGAACACTTAGTGAAGATGTTTTGTCACCTAACTCTGAGTAAATTTCTGCCAACGTGAAATAGGCATGGGAAAGGTTAACTTTATCACCGAGTTTTTCTTTAAGCTTGAGAGATTCCAGAGTGTATTCTTTCGCTTGCTGAAGCTGCCCCATGTCTTTATAAAGTTCTGCAATATTACTCAAACCGGACGCGACACCCCGCTCATTACCAACTTCACGCATTAGCACCAGGGATCGTTGATATTGGTCCATCGCTTTTTGAAACTTACCTTGTTCTCTAAAGATAATCCCCATGTTGCTAATGGTCTTAGCCATATCTTCTACATTTCCATTTTTCTGGTAAATGGCGACGGCTTGTCGATAGTTTTCTAACGCTTTCTCATTCTGATCCAGCAGATGGTAGACGTTAGCAGAATTATTAAGCACTTTAGCAACTTCAACCTCATTATCAGCTTTTGTAAAGCGATCAAATGCCTGGAAATAGGCTTCAAGGGCCGGCGTATATTTATCCATCCGCCAATACGCATTTCCCATTTTGTTTAAAGCTTTCCCTTGACCGGTCAGATCACCTCGCTCTTCTTGTAACTTCACCAATGATTTGTAAATCTCAATTGAACTATCGTAAGCCGCCAGATAATGGCGTTCAATATCACCCGTGTTTTGAATGGCTTTGGCAAGAAAAGCGGAGTTCTCGTGATTGCGCGCCAATTCTTCCGCACGAGCGCGCTGAATGAGAATTTCCTCACCAAAATTACGGCGTTTTATTTTAGCCTGAAGCAAAGCGTTGAGTAACTTAAGCTCAAGAGTTTCGTCTGGAAACTCTGCTAGTAAAGCGAGTGCTTCGTTACCGTATGAAATGGACTTGTTAGGAAATTTAACCTGGTAGGCGTGAGTTAACTCAATCAACAACTCGAGCCTTTCTTGACCCTCGCTCTGTTCCAGGCGTTTTTCAATGATTGAAGGATTCTGTTGCGCATTTGACTGCCACGTCACCCCGCTCACTGAAAGAATGATCAATAACCCGCAAATCGTTTTTGCGTTCACAATGAAAATCCTGGACGAACACTCATTAGCGTAAAAATTTCTCTGTCATAAACATCTGGGATATCAAATATAGAAATAACGTCCGTGCGCCAAGCCTACTATGATAACGAAGCTGATCTAACGCCCAAATAATACTGCTCACGAAAACAACACGGTCAACAGCCGAACCAACTATTACGAAAAAAATCTCAATAAGAAATAATATAAAATATTATAGACAATATTTTACTTGCCGACGCTGATTAAAGACCTTCCTATAAACCACTATTCATCAAGTACGTTTAGCTCTTAACCCATACCTACAGAAATCTATCACCCGTTTCTAGAATTCTTCACTTTAACTCATTGATTTTTATAAAACTAAATTCAGGGAGCTGACCCTAAGTTACCTCACATCGAACGAAATATTAAACAGCTCGGTTCTTATGAGATGACCTCTATAAATTCACCTGAGTTCCTGATTGGATCAAAGTCAGGGTCAGTTTGGGCCTTACGCTTATATTTTTCATTGATATCAATCGCGCGTTTTAAATGCGCTAATGCTCGCTGGGTAAATTTATCTTTATCCGAATCGGCGGAAAGTAACGAGTTATAACAGGCAAGATTATATAAAAAATGTGCCTGCTCTTTTTTCGACAAGCTTTCTGACTGTACGCCGAGACTCAATACTTCAGATAATATTGATATCGCCTTTTTTACTTTACCAACTCGCCTGTAAAGCAAAGTTAGATAAGAAGCGACTTGCGGGTCAAGGGGTTTCCTCCAGGGCAAAGATTCCAACTTTTTTATGATTGGCCCTAAATTTTCAGGGCTCAGGTTAGACTGCACGCCTAAAGTAGCGGCGCTAAGCGCGAACGAGCGCTCTACTTTATTCAGCTTTTTTCCCTGGGTGGTATTTGGTGGCGTGCTTGCCTTCTGGGCTGCTATTGTCGAGAATATGGAATTAAGATCGAGCGCTATCGGGTCAGAATTATCGGGAAAAAGAGAAAGAAAATTACTTTCATCTTTAAAATCGCCTGGAGCAAATAGTGCTTCTCTTTTACACCACAAGGTCAGAAAAAACATCACCGCAATAGCTGAAGGAAACAAGATAATAAAATAGACCAAAGCACTGACATATTCAGAATGGGTATCCGCCAATATCTTTAAAGAAAAAGTAGAGATTGCTTCGATAAAAAACACAAATAGCGCAATGATGCCTAATGGATTTGTTGGGTAAATTCGATGTTTTCTTGATTCCATCATTCTAATTCCTTTAAAGGGATTCCATTTTAGTAACACAATCTGCTTATTAGCACGCCAAGATATCGCGTACAAAGGATAGTATTCTTGTTCTAAAATTACAAAAATTCGGGTAAAAATTTCAAGCCAACAGTTTTGTTTACCTTTTACTGAATGTGCAACTTTTATATTAATCTGGAAAGAAAAAATAATCGAGATTTCGATGAGTGAAACAGTTATGTGAGAAAATTCAGCCTCGCCAAGATCTTTATAGTGACTGTCTGGATTTTTATGATCTAGTATTTTTTTGCGCTTTGAATAGCAAATTAGACTCCCCTGCTTTCAAAGGCGCGCGTTTCGTCTCGCCTTTCTGAGTTGTCTCAAATAAACCAGACACCCCGATCATAAACAAACACCGACAAAGTCAATCAGCAATTTCTTACAACAATTTAATCAATTATCAGTTCGAATATTTTGAATGGTCGGATAAACTACGGCCAATACTATTTTCAAGGACGAAATATGGCAATCGCTCGAAAAGAACTCGTTGATTCAGAAACGCCTGGCTTTTACCACTGCATATCTCGATGTGTTCGACGCGCTTTTTTGTGTGGTGACGATCCATTCACCGGTAATAATTGTGATCACCGAAAAGCGTGGCTAGAAAAACGGATGTTGGAATTGGCAGAAATTTTTGCCGTCCAACTTTATGCTTACGCAATCATGGATAATCACTACCATCTGGTGCTCTACCTCGATCCAAAAGCGCCCCTCAATTGGAGCAAAGAAAAGGTTGCTGAGAGTTGGTTACGAGCCTATCCAGGCAAACTTGACAACCTCGAAAACCGGCATCTTCGAGAGTTGAAAAAACAAGCGATTATGGCGAACGATAAAAAGCTGAAGAAATATAGAAAAAGACTCGGGAGCTTGTCCTGGTTTATGGCGCGACTCAACGAGCCTTTGGCCAAAAATAGCAATATTGAGGATAATGTCAAAGGTCGATTCTGGGAGTCTCGCTATCAATCCATTGCACTTCTCGATGAAACCGCGGTCTTATCTTGCATGGCTTACGTTGATCTTAATCCCGTGCGCGCAGGAGTAGTTCAGGAACTGGAAAAATCCCTGCATACCTCAATCAAAAAAAGAATTGATGAAGAAAGACGATTGGATGTTCCCATACAACCCGTTGCGGGAAACATCAACGGGCGCCCGATTCAAATGAAACTGAACCATTATCTCCAACTCGTTGAATGGACAGGTAAAGCAATCGTCCATCCTGACAAAGCATCGATACCTCCCTATCTCGACAGTGTCTTTAACAGACTTAATCTACAGCAAGACAACTGGCTCACTCAAATTCATCGACTGGGATTGAACAACCGGGCCATTGGCTCCATCGAAAAACTCAAACAAAGGGCTAGCGCATTAAAACGGAAATGGATTAAGGGTAGTAGCTTCTCCAAGCTGCTTTACGTTTCGACCAGTCAATCGTGAGCAACAATTACTGATCCACAAGTTTATTTATCCACTCTAAATTCACTCTCCTTTAAATCCTATTTGAGAACATTCCCACAAATAAATTAAGGAATCGAGTTATATCATGCGTTTTACGTATCTTTTCTTTTTTGCTAGCGTTTCGGCACTTGAAAATTAAATTGGGGTGTCTGTTTTAGTTTTGTGTTTTAGTTTTGGTTTAACCTTTCCGACCTACATTAACCCCAGTCGAAACAGCTAAACGCGGCGATGCGCCCCCGCGACGATGGTCATCATTGTTAAAACTCTGCTGAAATTTTCCCTGGTGTGAACACGACTGTGAGATAGTCGTCGACCTGACATTGGCCTTGTTTGGTGAGTGAATTTGGGTAGTATTTACCGAATTAATTTGCCCGGAATCCTGCGAAGTATTATCGACCGTTTTAACAAAAGATTGAATGCGAGAATTCATCGGCATCGACAATTTTGCCCTTAACTCTCTCCCATCAAAACGCCTGATTTGTACAGAAAATTTCCCTTTGTTATTGGAATAAGAAATTCTCGCCATTCTATTATCATCTATTTTTACTTCATGATGTTTACCCGGTTCAGATTTGGCTTGTCTGATGGTATGAGAAAGGTCAATTTCTTTCCCTTGATGTTTTATTACTGTAGGTTCGTTGCCTTTTGTCAATGAAACAGTTACTTCTCTTATGTTATGCGTATTACTTGTACCTTTATCATCCATATCAATAACCTAGTATTAAAATAATTAGATAAAATATAGTCTCAAAATCACGCAGATTCAAAACATAAAAATTGGTTGAAAAGGCAGGAACTAAAATCAATGGCGCGCTCGACAGGAGTCGAACCTGTTACCTGCCCCTTAGGAGGGGGCCGCTCTATCCAAGTGAGCTACGAGCGCATATTAAGAAAATCAGGATTGACCAAAAAAGAAAGATTAATAAAGACTTTATAAAATCGAGACTCTAAAATCATCTGCCCGGAAAATCCAGGCGATATTCTCGCTTAAATGAACGCTGCCATCAAGCTAAATTAATCTAAGTTCGGGTTAAATAGTCCACCTAAAAAATTCGCCAGCGAATACCAGCTGAAACACTCGTTCCTTCATACTCATAATCAGGATTAGAACTGACAAAAGCACCAGACTCAATACCGAAATACAGGCCCAGTTTGGTGTCGTATAAAGTCGCTAAAATCCACTCATAATCAAAACTCAAGGTAACGCCATGCCTTTCCTTAATTTCCTCATCAAGCCCTGTGGTGTCTTGATCGAGCTGATTCTCATAGGTGAACTTAGAATATTTAAGTCGTCCCTTGAGAATATGATAATCAGCTAAAACATACTTGGTAGAAATTGAAATAGAACTGGCGTTAGCATTCCAATAACCGCTGGAATTATCGCGGCGATTATTATATTTGAAGGAATATCTCCAACGCACACTGCTATCGGGGCGATAGACATAACCCATTTTCACGCCATAGTAGTTATATTCCAATTGAGAGTCAGCAATATCATCCCCTTGCAAGTCTTTCGCGCGGCGATCAACAAAATCACGTTGAGTCACTTCAGTATCAAGGAAAAAACGCCCGCTGTCCGATGGTCGATAATCAATATCAAAACCGATCCTGTTGTGGTCATAATCCAGGTTACTTAAACCGGCAATGGTAAACTCTTCATAGGCTTTTTGACGTTGCTGTAGTTTCAGTTTAAAGGTGGTATTTTGCTTGGTTTTATAAGACAGCTCGCCATTGTAATTGGTGGTCTCTGCATCATATCGATCGGCAATTGACTGACCACCAAATGTCGCCACCAAACCAGTTACCTTACTGACGTAGGTTTCATCATTGACCATATGATCAGCAGATAGCTTGTAGCGAAAACGATATTTCTTAATTTTAAACTTCGACTTAAACGCAAGATCTAGCTCACCTTTAAACCAGTCTGCCCTTTCATCGTTAAAATAATGGGCTTTTTTAGCATAAGCTTTGGCGTAAAACATCCTGTCATAATTTGCGGAAAGCTTGAAATCAGCAAAGGCAAACTCTTCCTGCTTTGGCGCGCGAGCATCGGATAAATTATGCGGATTGTCATCCAGCCCGTACAGTCCGGTTAAGTATAAATCAGCCGAAGACGCCATTGGCGCATAAAACGATAAGCCAGAAACTAGCAGACCGGAAATCAAGATGTTTCGATTTAACGATTGCTTGATAGACTGTTTAATTCGCCGTTTAACTGGCTGAATAACGAGCTGTTTATGAGAGCTCTCGCCCATCCCTTTGCGAACATTCACAACCTGCCTGGCGAACTCTCGTTTGACGTATTTTCTTATCAATTTTTATCTCAACTGCAACTATTTAATTTCAAACCACCTGAAACTGACGGGCTGTTCTGAACTCAATAAACCGCATAACTCAATTTATCTTAGGCTTATTGGTCACTATTTGTGCCGTCAGAAATAAAAACTCGCCTTAATTCTAGCGCATCTTTGTTATTGGGAGCGAGCTTAAGGATCAATTCTATCTGTTTATCGCAAAGATTGAATTGACTAGTTTCACAAAAGCTGCGGGCGTATAGTAGCCTTGCCGCCACATCCCCTTCTTTTTGCTGCAAATACTCCTCCAGCAACACCAGCGCCTGTTGCGATTGTTTTTGGCTGGAGCGCAGGCGTGCTATGCGATACAGCGTATTACTATATTCGCGACTGACCTCAGTCAAGCTTTCAAAAGTCTGTAGTGCCAGATCTGACTTGCCGTCCTGTTCAAGGTAGTCAGCGAGACGATAAATAGCCCTTTTATAACGGGGGTTCTCCGCCAGAATCGCCTGCAACTGTTCGACCGACTGCTCGGACAGTCCGTTTCGCCATAAAATACGCGCTTTCAGCAATAAGTACTTTTTGTCTTTTGGGCGTAGCTGAATTGCCCTGTCTATCGCGGTTTCGGCAATACTTAACTTTCTTTTTGCGTATGTTTGTAACGCAACTTGATAGGCGATCTTATGGTTGTCAGGTAGTCTTTCAAACAACTCAGCGAGCATCTCAACGCCATTATCTGACGGCTTTTTCTCTGCCTCCTCCGCCGACTGATTCACTTTTTTGTCCTTATTATTAGCACCTCGCTCAATGAGTGCTAATGCTAATCGGTAACGCCCAGGTAAATAGTAAACACTGTCCGTCGCTATCTTGCGTAAATAAATTTCTGCATTTCTTGGTTTTGCCAGTGCCAGATAAGCCCTTCCGATTAAATAATAGGCAAGGTTGTTATCCCTGTTTTTTTTCAAACTGGATTTAGCGGTCGTTAAACTTGGCCGGTATTGCTTGGAAATATATTGCTCCAATGCGCTCGCCAGCGTTTTTTCCTGATTACTCGAAATGTGTTTTTGTAACAGCCTTAATTGCTTACTCGCATTTAACGGTCTACCCTGTTCTAAGTAGCTCATCAATAACAAAAGCCTCGGATTGACCGATTCTTTCGACTGTTTAAGCGCCTTTCTCAAAACGCTAATCGCCTCAGAATACAACATGTTGGAAAACAGATAATCGGCGTATTCAGCCAATAAACGGAAGTTTCTTGGGTCGATCCCAACGGCTTTATCATAGGCCTGCCTGACCACCTTTGACGGACTTCCATTGGCTTGCTCTGCCCTGGCTAACTTACGCCAGGTCAAAGGATGAGAAGGTCGATATTCAATCGCTTTTTTGTAGTTGGCAATTGAAGACTGAAACTCTCCCAGTCCGACCTCCGCATCAGCCAGACCCGCGTAGGATTTCGCTTTACGAGTGGCAGATGTATAGCTCACCGCCGATGCAAATAATGTTTTGGCTTGTTGGAATTGATTCTGTCGCAACAGTAGCAGCCCCAGATTAATCGACGCACGCTGATGAGCCGGCCGTTTGGCGAGTAATGACTGGTATTGTTCGATAGCCTGCGCTATCTCACCGGTGTTAGATAAACACTTTGCATAACTGAAAGATAACCCATATTGGTCTCTGATTGATTCTTCAAGTGGCGTTATCAACGGCAATGCCGCTGTATAGTCTTTACGAGCAAGCAAGCTCTCAACAATATGAACGATTACCGAATAAGTCTGGTTTTGATTTTTTAACGCGACTACTTGAGGATGAGTCATAATTTTAGCGGCTTCAATCGTTCCGCCAACGTAGAGTGATTCTATTTCATCAGCTAAGTCAATGATCTTCGCACTGTAATCAACCGAGCTATTTTCAGTTTCATTGTTTAACGGGTTTTCCTCTGCCAGTTCATCGCTTTCTGTGGTGACTAAAACTTTAATCGGTGCTTCTTCCCGATTGGATAAGGCACTTTCAAATAATATTAATGCAATACCTAAAAATACAAATGAAACCGTCAAAGGAATTGCGTTGGCGAGGTGTTTAACCGGGGTAATATCGCCGCTATCATCACTAATTTCGTCCATATATTGTTGTGGGTAATCGTTAGCTGTTTTGTTCGAAGCGGCTTTTTTCGGAGCGTTTTTTTTCGGAGCAGATATACTTGATACTGATGCCCTTGACTCAGACTCATCTGTACCCTGTTCATTGATCATATCAGGTGTTTTGGAATTGGCCATAAAACCCTCTATTCTGAACATTTTGAATTTCAATTCCCGGCCTGCCGTTCACCTCCAATACCAGCGGCCCAAGTTTTTCATCAATACATATATCAACGCCAATGTAGCCTAAGCCAATCGCTTTTTCACAAGCGAGTGACATCTCAATAATTTCCTTCCAAAACGGTAACTCTACATCAACCAGCGGCTGATTGTTGTCAGGGTGATGAGACACCGTTTTTTGTTTTAATCTTGCATTAGTCGTTTTGCCACTTATTACATCGATGGCGATACCAACTGCACCCTGGTGAAGGTTTGCTTTACCATCAGACAATTTGGTCGGCATTCTTAACATGGCACTAATGACTTTACCTTTGCTCACGATTACTCGAATATCACTCAAACCATAAGGTGCAAGTTTTTGCAAACTATCGTGTTGTGTTAACAGTGGTTCGAAGTAAGCGCAATCGGTGTCTCCGGTTTGCGAAAAACTGCCCGCAATAATTTCAGCACAATGTTGTGAAATCATTTGCTTACTAATCTTTTTACCGCTTGCGGAAATAAACTCCCCCTCTTTTTTGTCCACGATAATCATAATCCCATTTCCCTGCGAACCCTGATTAGGCTTGAGCGCAAATTGATTCACTTGCTCGAGTAACTTACCAACATCATTGAGATTTGCCAGGCTTTCAACGGCCAGCAAAGTTTTTGGAACAGGAATGTCATGTGCTTTTAAAACCGCTTTACTTTGCAGCTTATCTGCCGCCAATTTGAGTAGTGATTTTTGATTGAGTTTATAAACCAGGTGCCGGTTTCTTTTATTAATTCCCAATACCGGATGGTCCTTATTACCCAATATATTTTTAAACCGATAAAGCTCGCTGAGCCTCAATCCGGTCCAGCGTCCGATATAAATTTGCGCGACCAGAACAAGGAGATAAAACTCAGGATAAAACGAAAATAAAGCTTCCAGCATAAACGAGCCGAGAATGAGAAAACACAGCCAGATTGTCAGCAAAGTTCCTAATGAAACTTTGATCAATTCTAACCAGTTTTCATCGCTAGACATTTGATGAATTCTTTCTGCGATAAAACTGATAATAACCACAGGAAACAGAGAAAGCATACCAAACTCAAGACGACTGCTAGTACCGATTAAACTTAAGCCGCCAATAAAAACCATGGTATTAATGGTTATAATTGCCGCTAGCCGCGGGACCTTTAATAATCGAGCACGATCTAAAATGACATGGGCTAAATAACTAATCAATAAGATCACAACAAAGGCAATGATACCTTTATAAAAACCGGTAAAAGTACAGGCGGCAGCGACTAACATTGGCATAAATACGCCAAAAGTTTTCACGCCGAGAACATTGCGTAGAAAAGTAATGAGTAAAGTACATAACGGAAATAACAAAAATAGCCCGATGGTTTCCGGCTGTAATCCCATGACCAATAACAAGTGGGAAATATTGATCGCCGCACTATCAATTGATCGGCCGCTTTGACTATCCGAGTCGTTAGGCTGGCCTTGATCAATCTGATACAAGCTGGAGGCAACCAGTCTTTTATCAATACTAAATAAATAATCGAAATTTATATCTGCGGTATGTCTGAACAAGACTTGGTCGGTTAAATATAAACTTAAATAATTGGCAGGTAGTCGGGCAAAATTTCCGTTCGTAGGGCCAAAAGGGATCCAGTGTCCTCTGACATAAACTTCCACCCACTGATGCGAAGTTTTCTTGCTGCCTTCATTTAAAATTACACCGCCAACCAACCGTGCCGGAATGTTATTGAGCCGCGCTAATGCGACAAATAACCGGCTTTTCCCATTGCAACTGGCTTGCTTTAAACGAAGTGCCGTTAAAGCGTCAGTAAAACCTTTAAAAGGTGCTCCCTCAATTTGCTGATAAGTGTAATTATAAATAGAGCGGAGTACCGCTTTAACATTGCGTGTGTTTTCAGGCTGAATAAGCTGCCATAACGACTTAATTTCTGGATGACTGATCTGAATCGCATTGGTTTCACTTAAGAAAAGTGCCAGCGATTCTGGATAATTTTTAGGAATAATTAACTCGTCACCAATCTCGTACTCAACTTCCTGAGTGGCGACCAGTGCTTTGTACTGAACATTATTGGCAGTCGCCACGCCACTCCACTGGGCCACTCTACCACTAACCTCTTCGCGCACCAGATAACCTAATCCGTTAGCAACAACGCTTTCTTTGATAACTTGCTGTCTTTCTGCATCTTGCGGAATATAAGTTTCGATATTAATCGATTCATCGTCCTGCTCAAAACTCATGTCCAGGGTCAGGGAGTAAATACTATGTGGTGTCAGATGTCGGGTAAAATCCTGCAGAGAAATCACATGCACAGCAAAGATAACTGCGAATGTGGCTAGCAGAATTGGGTTAAAATGCCTGAATAACCAGGGGAAAACTTTAAACATTGACTGGACTTAGTGTAAAAAACCGGAACATCGTATACTTCTCGATATTAAATGCCTGACAAACCAAAAATCTACCTTTCATACTAGCATCAGCAGCAGTTAATTGTAGTAATTAGCGCTCAAGTGGAAATTTTCACATTTAAACCATGACAGAGTTATCAATAATAGCACTCAGTTCACCGCTTCCTTTAAATTTTATTTAGGGCAAATGGCGAGAATAACTCGTTTAAACTGATATATCCTCCCGTTTTTGGAAATGTTCGCTAGATTAATAACAACTATTTGGTCCCTTAATTTGGCTGAGGTATAATCCGCGCCTCATTCGCTCTAACCCACTATTCACCGCCAGAATCGAAATGACCATGATTCCTTCAGACAATTTGCTCCAGGACCTGAACCACAAACCAGGGTTCACTAATCGATTTAGTCAGGTTCATGGAAGCGCATTTGCTTTGACCATCGCACAGGTTGCGGCTGAATATGACGGATTGTTGATGGTGTTACTGCCCGATGCAGCCAGCACCTTTCCGCTAAAACGAGAAATTGAATATTTTTTAGGCGATAGCCAAGTGCCAGTCATGACGTTGCCGGACTGGGAAACTTTACCCTATGATTATTTTTCACCGCATCAGGATATCATTTCGGAGCGCTTACAGACGCTTTACCAGCTTCCCCGGTTAAACAAAGGCATTTTATTATTACCTGTGTCATCCGCGTTACAAAAACTACCATCTCGAAATTATATCGAACAGCAATGCCTGCTACTTAAAACCGGCCAGACCATCAATTTTGAAACCCTTCGAATTCAACTCGATAATAATGGTTACACCTGCGTTGCAAACGTGATGGAGCACGGAGAGTTTGCGGTAAGAGGATCAATTCTGGACCTTTTCCCAATGGGCGCCTCATCGCCGATTCGAATCGAATTATTCGACGATGAAATCGATTCACTCCGTTACTTTGAGCCTGAATCACAACTAACCACTGAGAAAGTCTCTGAAATAAACTTGTTGCCCGCCAGAGAATATCCAACCAATGAAAATGCAGTAGCGACATTTCGCCAAAACTGGCGTGCTGCCTTTGATAGCAATATTAAGGAATCTTCAATTTACCGTGATGTGAGTAACGGTATTTTTCCTGCTGGCATCGAGTATTATCTGCCCTTATTTTTTGATCAACTCTCAACCATATTTGACTTTATTGATAACGATAAACTACTCATCGTTCGCCGAGGCGATCTGACTAAACCGATTAATTCATTTTGGAATGAATTGAATGAAAGGTATGAACAATATCGGTACGATATTGAGCGCCCGATTGTTGAACCACATAGCCTGTTTTTAAATGATAGCGAGCTATTTTCTCAGCTGAACCAGTTTGCATCGCTTTCTCTACAAAAATCGACAAAAGAAAAAACAGAGAACGCCATTTCTCTCAATTATTCCAAATGTCCGTCGGTGCAAATTGAGCATCGTTCAACCAGCCCTTTCAACCATCTGAAAGAAGTACTCGATGACTATCAGAAAATATTAATTTGCGCAGAATCATCCGGCCGGCAGGAAGTGTTGCGAGAGCTTCTGGTAAAGAATGATATTCAACCGGAAAATGTCACCAGCTGGCAGTCATTTAAAGAAATTTCCGATGGTGTCGCGTTAACCACCGCTGCCCCCCAACAAGGATTTGGTTCAGACGATTTTCTGGTAATTTGTGAAAGTGACTTATTCGGCAGCCAGGTTTTACAATCTCGTCGTCGCAGTGACAAAGGTGTTTCGCCCGATTTACTGATCCACAGTTTGGCAGAGCTTAAACCGGGTGATCCAGTCGTGCATGTTGATCAGGGTGTCGGTCGATACCTTGGGTTACAAACATTGGAAGCAGGTGGTGTTACCAGCGAATTTCTGACGCTGGAATATTCCGGCGGCGACAAGCTTTATGTACCAGTTCAGTCGCTTCATCTGATCCATCGCTTTTCTGGCAGCAATCCTGAAACGGCTCCATGGCACAAGCTGGGTAGCGAATCGTGGAGTAAGGCGAAACGCAAGGCCATTGAAAAAGCCAGAGACACAGCCGCAGAGTTACTCGACCTTTACGCACGCCGTGCGGCGGAAAAAGGCATTCGCCATAAACTCGATTTGAGTGATTATGAAAAATTCGCCAGTGAGTTTGAATTTGAAGTAACCCCCGATCAAGCTCAGTCGATTGAAGCAGTGGTCAAAGACATGCAAGCTTCTACGCCAATGGACAGGTTAGTCTGTGGAGACGTTGGGTTCGGCAAAACCGAAGTCGCTATGCGAGCCGCCTTTGTCGCCATTCAAAGTGGTATGCAGGTAGCCATGTTGGTGCCCACCACCCTGCTCGCGCAACAACATTTTAATTCATTTCAAGATCGGTTTGCCCAATGGCCGGTGAACATCGGCGTGTTGTCACGATTCCAAACCAAAAAAGAACAGGAAGAGTTATTAGCAAACGTAGAGTCCGGCAAAATAGACATTGTGATTGGCACCCACCGCTTATTGACCGGAAAGCCTAAATTTAAAGAATTAGGCTTGTTGCTAATCGATGAAGAACACCGCTTCGGTGTACGCCAAAAAGAAATTCTTAAATCGTATCGTGCCAAAGTTGATATTCTCACTCTCACCGCGACCCCTATTCCGCGAACGCTGAACATGTCGATGTCGGGAATGCGTGACCTGTCAATTATCGCCACACCACCGGCAAAACGCCTGGCGATTAAAACCTTTGTACGTCAGCATAACCTGCCACTCATTAAAGAAGCGATTCAACGAGAAATTCGCCGTGGTGGGCAAGTCTATTTTCTACATAACTCGGTAGACTCAATCGAACGCGTGGCTCGCGAAATAAAAGAATTATTACCGGAAATCGAAGTTGCCACCGCCCATGGACAAATGCGCGAAAGAAATCTGGAAGAAGTGATGAAGCAGTTTTATCATCAGAAATACCATGTATTGGTATGTACAACCATTATCGAAACAGGCATTGATGTCCCCACCGCTAACACCATTATTATGGATCGCGCCGATAAACTTGGATTGGCCCAACTACACCAGTTGCGTGGCCGAGTCGGCCGTTCACATCATCAGGCCTATGCTTATTTGTTAACACCGAATCCGAAAACCATTACCAAAGATGCGAAAAAACGTCTGGAAGCAATAGGCAATCTTGAGGACCTCGGCGCCGGGTTTATCCTCGCCACGCACGACCTGGAAATTCGTGGCGCCGGCGAATTGCTGGGCGATGAGCAAAGCGGACACATGCAAACCATCGGTTTTACGCTGTATATGGATTTACTCGACCGCGCGGTTAACGCTTTGAAGAGTGGCCTGGAACCTTCGCTGAAAATGACGCAGGACAACCAGACAGAAATTAGTCTGGGCGAGTCGGCATTGTTACCGGAATCTTTCGTACCGGATGTTGGTTTACGCCTGTCTTTGTATAAACGAATCGCCAGCGCAAAAGACGCTGAGGCGCTACGCCAGCTGCAAGTTGAGTTGATTGACCGATTTGGCTTGCTGCCTGATGCAACAAAAGCGTTATTCCACGCCACCGAACTGAAACAACGACTGTCTAAACTCGGCATTACTAAGTTAGACGCGAATCAATCCAGCATAACCCTGGAATTTACCGCAGAGCCCAATATTGATACGGCCAAATTGATCCAGCTTATTCAGACTAATCCGACTAAATATAAGCTTATTCAGGGAACAGTGTTAAAAGTGAGCAGTCCAAACGAATCGGTAGAACAACGTAAGCAACAGATAGATTCTTTGATTGCAACGCTGGGCGGCTAAAGGTTAGTATTCCAACTATCGGACCCAATGTCACCGGTTTGTGCGACACATTAATAATTTTGGTGAAAACAGACACAGCGCGGCGCCCCTGTTACCACTTATCATAGGCACCAAATCAGGCGTCAGGGCGAAAATTAAAACGCCTGTGAAGTATTTTGAAAAGAAGCCTGTTGAAAAATTGATGGCGCCGACTATCAGCCGACAGAAACATTGAAATGACAGATATCGCAAAATTATGATTTATATTAAAAAACTATCGCAATTTATTGTTGCTTTTCTAATTAGCTACAGCGGCTTAAACTTAGCTGCGGAAACCAGTTCGACGAAAAATTTAAGTAAAAAACACCTTGCAAGTATTACAGAAGAAGAACCACGCTGGTTTGAGGTAGAGATTATATTGTTTAAGCCCACCAGCACTCAGGGATTACTGGAAGAATCCTGGAACAGTAAAGTCGATTTAACCAAATCAGAAAATCTGATCGACTTCTTACAACCCCACAGATTAATTCCCGGCGATATTCAAAATTTACCCGATGATGCACTGCCGCCAGTTGAAGAAGAAATCACTCAGGAAACAACCAATAACACTCCTCAGGAAACAGATACGACACTGGTTAACAATTTGGTCGATGGCATTCAGCAAGGGCTGGATATTGAATTGACGGCCGATGCCAAACCTGAAGAAAAACCATTTCAGTTGTTAGCAGATGAGCTTCTTCAACTGAAAAATGAAGCCGCTAGTTTAAAGCGTCACCCTGACTATAAACTGTTGACTCATCTGGCGTGGCGACAACCCGTGCTAGGTCAGAGAGAAGCCCCCCACATTCGCATTGCCGCCGGTCAGGATTTCGGTTTGGAGTATGATTACCAAGGTAACAAGCTCATGACCAATCCTAATTTTGGAGATGATTCGCAACCGGGAATGCAAGACGGCTTTCAAGGGATAAACAGTGGTGACGATTACCAGCCAAATGCCCCAACAACAACGCAACAAGTAGAAACCTATGCGATTAATCAGCCGGGTGTTTTACACGAGCAAAAAATGTCGGAAGATTCAGCGGCAGATGATCAAAATAAAATGGGCCATATTGATCAGATTGTACCGACAATCTGGGTTCCTGAGCTCGATGGGGATATTAAAATTTACCTGGGGCGTTATCTGCATATTAAAACCAATTTATTTTTACGCCGTCCTGATAAGGAAGAAATAGAAGCAATCGATCTCGATGTATTTGATTTAGATCGATTATCAACGCTGAAAAATTCGACAGAATTATTAGGCCAATCTGAATTGGGCAATTCAATCATTAATAGTAGTGAGATAAGCGACGCTTCGCAGTCTGCAAACAGTGGTTTTATCGATTCAGATATTCTTAAAAGTGAAGATTCTTCTGGCAAAAACCATGTGGCGGGTTTTCCAACGAATCCACAATCAGAATCAAATGCAAGTGACCCATTTAACTTCTCACAGCCAGACGATCATCAATTCTCATGGGAAATTGATGATAATTTTCTTGAGGCCGAGTCTGAAAAAATGTATATAGAAAGACTGTTTAATTATCGGCTGAAGCAATCTCGTCGAGTGCGTAGTGGAGAACTCCACTATTTTGACCACCCGTTGATTGGAATGCTGGTCATCATAAGGCCTTATGAAATGGAAGAGCAGCAGCCTCCAGACGCTCTTGGATTACCGCCTTCAATTTAAATATATAGAAAAACGGAGAGCCTAATGGCTAAACTTGTTGTTTTAGGTGCTGGCATGATTGGTAATGCGATGGCGTTAGATCTGGCAAATGACCATGATATAACCGCGATCGATATCGATAAGAGAGCTTTATCGCGCCTGTCAAAACAAAATGAAAAAATAAAAACCACCGTTGCAGACTTAAAAGAGACCGAAGATCTCACCGAACTACTGGCGCCTTATGATCTGGTGATTTGTGCAGTACCCGGTTTTATGGGCTTTGAGACACTTAAGAAAATTCTGCAAGCTAAAAAAAATGTGGTGGATATTTCTTTTTTCCCTGAAAATTGTTTTGATCTGGATTACCTTGCGAAAAAGAACGACGTATGGGCCATCACTGACTGCGGCGTCGCACCGGGAATGTCAAATGTCATTCTTGGCTATCTCGACAGCAAAATGGAAGTTAAAGATTATGAATGTTTAGTCGGCGGATTACCCTCTAAACGCGAATGGCCTTTTAACTACAAAGCACCCTTTTCACCCATTGATGTGATCGAAGAATATACACGCCCTGCCCGTTATGTCGAAAATGGAGAGGTTGTTATTCGCGAAGCACTTTCCGATTGCGAGCTAATGGACATTCAGCGAGTGGGAACCCTGGAAGCTTTTAATACCGATGGCTTACGAACATTGATTTATACCATGGATCATATTCCGAATATGAAAGAAAAAACCTTGCGTTACCCAGGACACGCGGAATATGTCCAGGTGTTGCAAAAGTCTGGTTTTTTCTCAGAAACCGAGATGGAAGTTGACGGTATCGCATTTCGCCCTATAGACGTGACAGCACGTATTTTGCGCGATAATTGGCGGCTAAAAAATTCTGATGAAGAGTTCACTGTGATGCGAATTAGTATTGAAGGCGATGAAAATGGTAAGTCTCGCCGCTATATTTATCGGCTGCTGGATAAAGGCTGTGAGAATACTAAGACGACCTCAATGGCACGCACTACCGGTTACACCGCAACGGCGATTGCCAACTACCTGCTTCAACACAAACCTGAATCGGGCGTTTTTGCGCCAGAAACATTAGGCGTGCAAAAAGAAGCTTATCAATATATTCTTAAGTACCTTAAAGACCGCAACGTCGATTATCGAATTGAAGAATTTACGCTTAACTAGAAAAAAAATATTGGCAGATTTTAAATTATAAAAAGGCTTTTGTTATGACAGAAATACGAGAAATTTCGCAAGAAAAATTGGCAGAAATTAAAGAGAGCTTCGCTTTTTTCGATCGCGACGATAATAATGAAATCGATATTGACGAATTCGCAAAACTATTAAAAGTGATTTCTCCTCAAGCCACCCGGGAACAAGCGGAAAAAGGCTTTGCTTTTATTGACGAAAATAACGATGGACATATCGATTTCGAAGAGTTTATCGGTTGGTGGCAAACTTGTTGGTGGGAATACTAGCTACGAATTATTTGGCGCTCAAATCAATTTAAGATTTTGTCGCTGCGAAAAAAAACCTGCTTTTAAAAGCAGGTTTTTTTATGAATAAAATAACTTTTACCAAGTTACCTCAGCCTATCAGCAAAAGTCACTAGCTTAACTTCAATCCAACTTGTGCCCATAGTTTTTCATCGTGAGAAATTACATAGAGTTTCTCAGCCTTTTCAACCAAATCTTTAGCAAACTTTTGCTGGGTCTCTTTATCGTTTAATTGAATCTTTCCTTCTGCTAATGCATCTTCAAGATTTGCTGCTTTAATCTGCCAGCTCATTGAAAAGTAACGTAGCGCCTCTCTCGCGTTTTTCGCCACAGAAGCATTCGCTAAATCGGTGGGGAAATCGCCACTAATCACCCAGTAATCTTCCCCTTTAGTAGCGGACTGAATGTACCAAACCCCTATGACAGGTGGCAAACATTGGCACATATTCTGTTTGAGTCCTTTTATCTGAACACCCTGAGATTGGCAAAACTTTTGGATCTTGACGAATTCTTCCTGATTCCAGCGTTTAATTTTAGCTTCGGCTTCTTCTTGAGATAGCGCCTCTGCTTGGGCTTGTTGAGACATATTTTAACCTTCCTATTATTAAGCTGCCGCTTGAAAATGCCATCGACAATAAAATCGACCAGCAAGCTTTCGCTTAGAGTAAGTTACTACAGATGCCAGTTATAAATCTCCAGAACACGGCATCAATCTGCGGCATAACCTAAAATATTTGCTCCATTAGTTCAAGGTAAAATCGATAAGAAAGTGTTTCTGGTCGACAAAATTAACCGAAACAGACTAGTCATCAGCATGTAACCTTTTGATATATAAATTAAAAATGCGGTTTTGATCAAAATCAGAGAAAACAGGGTGTCCTGTGTTTTGCATTACGTTTACGACAACGTAACTGGTCGGATGTGCCTTAAAGCCTCTAAATGCGCCGATTGTGAAGGCTTTTGAGTTAATATCCAAGGCATTTGTATCGATTAAAACTGGCTATTCTCGGGGAGCGGTGGTATCTTTGCGCCACATTTTCCAGCTGCTACTCGTTATGGCGAACACGAGCTCCCTGGTTACACATTGGTATCCGACTGATATTCATCATTTCTGAGGAATATGTTCGCTAAACCAGGGCCTGTAAATCTTTGGTGAATAAGTCACCGCCACTAAACGATGCTTCGAGTAACGAACACAATTAGAGGAATCCAATGAATATTTTAGCCGAACTAGGAATTAACCCCACTAACCCAGGTGCCTGCTGGGGCGTTGATCAATGGTCTGAATCTCAATCTGAAGTAATTACCTCTTATAGCCCGGCCAACGGCGAAGAAATCGCCAAGGTTTACGCGGCTTCTGAAAGCGACTATGAAACTATCGTCGAGAATGCTGAGCAAGCATTCACCGAATGGCGCACAATTCCAGCCCCTATTCGCGGTGAGCTAGTCCGTAAAATGGGCGACGCATTAAGAGCGAAAAAAGATGCACTAGGTAGCCTGGTTTCTTTAGAGATGGGAAAAAGCAAAGCCGAAGGTGACGGTGAAGTACAAGAAATGATCGATATGGCCGATTTTGCTGTTGGTCAATCGCGTATGCTTTACGGCAAAATGATGCACTCAGAGCGTCCACAACATCGCATGTACGAGCAATGGCAGCCACTCGGTCTGGTTGGCGTTATCTCGGCATTTAACTTTCCGGTTGCAGTTTGGTCATGGAACGCATTTATCGCTGCCATATGTGGCAACGTGACCATCTGGAAACCAAGTCCTAAGACACCATTAACAGCAGTTGCAGTACAAAATATCTGTAATGAAGTATTAGCCGAGTCAGGCTATAAGCCGATTTTCTATATGTTTGTTGACGGCGAAAGCAATGAACTTGCACAACGCTTCATCGGTGATAAGCGAGTGAAAAAAATGTCTTTCACCGGCTCTTCAGTCGTTGGAAAAATGGTTGGCGTTAAAGTGGCAGAGCGTATGGGTAAATGTTTACTTGAACTTGCCGGTAACAACGCTCTTATCATTGATGAAACCGCTAACCTGGAACATGCTATCCCTGCTGTTGCTTTCGGCGCAGTTGGTACTGCTGGTCAGCGCTGTACTACGACCCGTCGCTTGTTTGTCCATGAGTCTATCGTCGATAAAGTAACAGAAGTTTTGATTAACGCTTATAAGCAAGTCACTATTGGTGATCCACTTGACACTAATAACTTAATGGGTCCGTTAATCGATGAAACGGCTGTTGCCAACTTTGAAACCACGATTGCTAAAGCGAAAGAACAAGGCGGTGAAATTTTGTTTGGCGGCTCTCGAATTGGCCGCCCTGGCCACTACGTTGAGCCAACCATTATTCGCGCAGAAAATCACTGGGAAGTCGTGCAAAATGAAACATTCGCACCAATTTTGTACATTATGACTTTCAAAACAATTGAAGAAGCCATCGAACTCAACAACGGCGTGCGTCAGGGACTTTCTTCTGCTATGTTTACTCAAAACCTGAGTAATGCAGAGAAATTCTTGTCCTATGCCGGTAGTGACTGCGGTATCGCCAACGTTAACATCGGTACTTCCGGTGCAGAAATCGGCGGTGCATTTGGCGGTGAGAAAGATACCGGTGGTGGCCGTGAAGCTGGTTCTGATTCTTGGAAAGCTTACATGCGACGTCAAACCAATACTATTTTCTGGGGTGACACCCCAACTTTGGCTCAGGGAATCACCTTTAACATTGGTTAATAACCCATTGAATTCCTTTGAGCAATTCCGTTCTGGAAATGTCCAATATAACGCAATCCAATTTTTTCAGATTGGATTGCGTGTTCCAATTTAATCTCATCAGGAGAAAAGTATGGCTGTATTTAATCTACGTGCATATGACGATCATGAACAGGTCGTTTTTTGTCGTGACAAGGAGTCTGGCCTAAGTGCTATTATTTGTGTTCACTCAACGGCACTTGGACCGGCGGTTGGCGGTTGTCGTATGTGGGAATACAACTCAGACGAAGGCGCGCTAATTGATGCTTTACGACTATCCCGAGGAATGAGCTACAAAAACGCCCTTGCCGGCCTGAAGATGGGTGGCGGTAAGTCAGTAATTATCGGTAATTCAAAAACACAAAAATCAGAAGCTTTGTTTGAAGCATTTGGTACTTTTGTAAACAACTTGAATGGTCAGTATTTCACTGCCGAAGATGTCGGTATCACGCCGGCTGACATGGCAATTGTTCACCGCAAAACTGACTATGTTTTAGGTCTTGAAGGCCGCAGTGGTGATCCTTCACCAGTGACTGCTTACGGTGTTTATAAGGGCATGAAAGCAGCGGTTAAACATCGTCTGGGTCGTGATAGCCTTGATGGTGTAAAAGTTGCGGTACAAGGTCTTGGCCATGTTGGTTATTACCTGTGTGAGCACTTAAAAAGTGAAGGTGCGCAACTTTTTGTCACCGACATTAACAAAGAATCCATTGACCGGGTTGTCAGTAATCTTGGCGCAACCGCAGTAGATAAAGATGAAATTTACTCGCAAGAAGTAGATGTTTACGCACCTTGTGCATTAGGTGCAACCATCAACGACGTGACACTGCCACAACTACAATGCTCTGTTGTTGCCGGCGCGGCTAACAACCAGCTTGCTGAAGATCGTCACGGCGATATCCTCAAGCAAAAAGGCATTCTCTACACGCCAGATTACGTGATAAATGCTGGTGGTATCATCAACGTATCTTTTGAACAAAATGGCGCGACTTATAACAAACAAAATGCTTTAGACAAAGTTGACGAAATTTACGGTACGTTACTGGAAATTTTTGAAGCTGCGGAAAAAGAAAGCAAAACTACTAATGTGGTTGCTGATGAACTGGCACGTAAGCGAATTGCTAACGCGAAGTCTTAATCGGCGAATTATAAGCTCTGAATTATCACTCTTTTGTCGCTAACAAACCTCAACTTCCTTAGATTATTGAGGCTTGTTAGCGATAAAAATACCTGCCATCGCCGTCACGCTAATAAAGTTAATTAATTTAACTCACCGTCCAACCAATACTTAGTCCCTTTTAATGTTGCCTGAAGCGCTAATCCACTTTGTGTTAATTGGTAGACAGTCACATTATCAATGACGGCTTCGCCACCAACGGCTCCACCTTTATCACTGGCCTTCGCGGCTGCATCAGCCTGTCCGCCAAAAGACCACCCATGTTCAATAAATCGGTTATAGGCTTCTTTGGTGTGAAACACAAATACCGCTCTAAAGTCTTTAACGCCGGCGCCCAAACCAAGACCAACTTCTCCCATTTTCATGTAGGTTTGCTTGCCGGTGGCGTTATTTTTAGCCACGCCATAACCACCACCAAAACTGGCGAAAATAATATTCACATTTACATTGCTGAACACGGCATAGCCAGGTGCGCTACTGACCTGGGTGCGAGTATCCGGCTTTAATTTAAACAATTCAGTAAGCACTTCGTTTTTCATGTTAAGAACCGACTGACGTTTTTGTGCTGGCGTATCTCCAGACATGGTTGTGCAGCCGGATAAAACCAGCGAAACCAGCACAACCATGAATATTAGTAATCTTTGCATAAAGCTTCTCCCCTAATTAATAATTAGTTACTTTGCAGCACTAGAACTTCCAATTAGTTAAGTGCATCTAACACCATTTGCAGTGCTTGCTTAACCGTCTCTCTTCTCACCTGATTTCGATCGCCATCAAACTGATAACGTCTGGCGTTGTTAACACCGTTCAAGCTGGTTGCGATGCAAACAGTTCCAACAGGTTTATCCTTGCTCCCTCCCCCTGGTCCGGCAACGCCGCTTACCGCAACCGAAACACAATCAGGAAAATGCTTTTGCGCGCCAGCTGCCATGGCTTCGGCCACCTCAACCGAAACAGCGCCATACTTATCTAACAAGGCAGTCGGGACATCAGCCAGCTGTGATTTGCTTTCGTTGGTGTAGGTAATTAATCCGCCGGCAAACCACTCGGAACTTCCTGCCTGGTCGGTAAGTATTTTCCCAATCCAGCCGCCGGTGCAGGATTCAACCGTCGCCACTTTTAATTGTTTAAAAATCAGCCTGACAGATAATTGTGATACCAATTTTTGCATGAGTTTGCTCGCCTTATTTACGTGCCATTTCAATAGTGTGAACTATACCTGATTTTATACTTGAGCTCGCAACCAGCTTATAACTGAATAGAAATCACTCAATGATCTCAATACGATTTTGCTCGACAGATAGTCAGTTATTAACATTGATAATTCTATTTGGTTTAGCCCATATTTCTTGTAAAATCCACGCTTATGAAACCTCAGGCGAATTTATCATTGAAAAATAATCAACCGGCCAAAAATCAGGCTAGCCAAAACACGCCAATGATGCGGCAATACCTGGAAATAAAACAACAACATCCAGATATTCTATTGTTCTATAGAATGGGGGATTTTTATGAGCTCTTCTTTGACGATGCTCACAAAGCTGCCGATTGGTTAGGCATTACACTAACCCACCGTGGAAAATCCAACGGTGAACCCATACCGATGGCCGGTGTCCCCTTCCATGCCGTAGATAACTACCTGGCTCGCCTGGTTAAACAGGGAAAATCTGTTGCTATTTGCGAACAGGTCGGAGACCCGGCGACAAGTAAAGGCCCGGTAGAACGAAAAGTCGTGAGGGTCATCACGCCCGGTACGTTGAGTGAAGATAGTTTACTTGAGGCTGATAAAGAAAACTTACTCGCTGCTATTTATCATTTTAAAAAAAGTAAGCAAGACAAACCTTACGGCCTGGCATGGATAGACTTGGCAGGTGGTCAGTTTTTCTGCAACCAGTTTGCAGAAGAATCACAACTGTTCAGTGAGCTGGCGCGTCTAAAGCCAGCAGAAATTCTCACTGATGAAGCCTATGCCGATAGCCTTGAGAAGCTCGGAATGACGATTAAGTTGCAAGAAGATTGGCAATTTGATTTTCAGCAAAACTATTCCGCGCTACTACAACATTTTGCGGTCAAAAACCTCGACGGGTTTGGTTGTGACAAGTTGCATGCGGCAATTTGTGCTGCAGGTGCCGCGCTGAACTACGCCAAATTGACCCAGCAAAGTTTGCTCAATCACTTAAACCAGCTCAAGCCCTTTGATAATCAACAAATACTCTACCTGAATTCTCATACTCGTAAACATCTTGAAATTACAGAAAATCTTTACGGTGAGCAGGATAAATCGCTGTTTAACGTGATTAATCGGACTAAGACTGCGATGGGTTGCCGTTTATTAAGTAACTGGTTACACGCGCCACTGATCGACGCAAAGCTGATTGAAGCGCGATTTGATCAAACTGACGCTCTTATCGCTAGCGGCGATCTCGACACATTACGCCAAATCCTTACCCCCGTGCGCGACATGCAACGAATTCTCACTCGAATTGCATTACAAACTTGTCGTCCGAGGGATCTCACTGGTTTACGCGAAAGCCTGGCAGTCATGCCCGACCTGATCAATTGGTTAAAACAACAGGACACCCCGCTTTTGCGTGAACAAGGCGAAGCACTATGCGCTCACTCAGACATTCATGATTTACTCACACAGGCCATTTTTGATAATCCGCCAGTTGTGCTGCGCGACGGCAATGTCATTCGAGATGGATTTAGTAAAGAACTCGATGATCTGCGCTATCTTTCCACCAACGCGAGCGATTTACTCGCAGATATGGAAGAGCGCGAAAAAGAAGCGACTGGCATTTCTACCCTGAAGGTCGGCTACAATCGAGTTCATGGTTTTTACATCGAAATTTCCAAAGCACAATCTGACTCGGCCCCCATTAGTTATACTCGGCGGCAAACCCTTAAAAATGCCGAGCGATTTATTACGCCCGAATTAAAGGAGTTAGAGGAAAAGGTGCTTTCCAGTCAGGCCAAAGCCCTGGCACTCGAAAAACAGCTTTATCAACAGCTAATCGAATCTTTAGAACCACAGATCAACGATTTGCAATTCACTGCCGGGCAAATTGCTACCTTAGACGTTATCCAGAGTTATGCTGAAGTTGCCTGCCAGCTTAATTTTGTCAGACCCAGCTTGAACACGAACCACGATATTGAAATTAAAGGCGGTCGTCACCCTGTGGTTGAAGCGTTTCAAGCAGAACCATTTATTCCAAATGATGTGGTTATCAAACAACGGGAAAAAGCGCTAATCATTACCGGCCCGAATATGGGTGGTAAATCGACCTACATGAGAATGACGGCCATTATCGCCCTGCTCGGCCACTGCGGCTGCTTTGTTCCTGCAGAGAGCGCAAGTCTTGGCATTCTCGATGCCATTTATACTCGAATTGGCGCGTCCGATGACCTTTCCAGCGGGCGTTCTACCTTCATGGTTGAGATGAGCGAGGCTGCTAATATTTTGAATAATGCGAGTAGTAATAGTCTGGTTATTCTCGATGAAATTGGGCGCGGCACAAGTACCTATGACGGATTAGCTTTGGCCTGGGCTACCCTCGACTACCTGAACAATCGAATCGACCCACTAATACTTTTTGCGACACATTATTTCGAACTAACCCAGATCACTCAAACAAATTCACGCATTAAAAATATGCATTTTGGCGCCATCCAGCACGGCCATAAACTCATTCTTGATCACCAGATACATCCGGGTCCAACCAGCAAGAGTTACGGTATTCATGTGGCGAAACTTGCCGGTGTTCCAGACAGTGTTCTGCAAATGGCCCGTGACTATCAAATGCATCTTGAACAGGGAAAACACCACGGCGAAAACGAAACAACACAGTTGTCTATGCCGTTAGACTCTATTCCCTCAGACCCCGAGCCGGAAATAACGATAGCGAAGGCGATTGCAGCCGATCCGAGAATAACTCTACTCGAATCAATCAACGCCGATGATGTTTCTCCCAGGGAAGCTTTAGAGCTTATTTACCAACTGACTCGGCAATCTTAATCGAGCATGTTGGTTTTAATTGGTGTTGAATATCCATTTGCCTGAATTCCCTTATCCGAATCTCAGGTTAATTAGCTCAATAGCGACTGGACAATTTTGGCTAACTGGGTAGAATAGCGCCAAAATTGCTATTTTGTTAATATGCAGCAATATCCGGGAGAATTGCGATGGCGTTTGTTGTAACTGACAACTGTATTTTATGTAAGTATACCGATTGTGTGGAAGTATGCCCTGTCGATTGTTTCTATGAAGGTCCAAACTTTCTCGTTATCGACCCTGATGAGTGTATTGATTGCGCGCTGTGCGAACCAGAGTGTCCAGCAGAAGCCATCTTTGAAGAAGATGATGTGCCAGCAGATCAAAAGCACTTTATTGAACTCAATGCTGAATTGGCGCAAAAGTGGGATAACATTGTTGAACAAAAAGACCCGCTTCCCGAAGCAGCCAAGTGGGACGGTGTGAAAGATAAGTTAAAACACCTGGAAAAATAATTCGGACAATTTAGAAACTACATTTTCAAAATCGAATGAGTGGGCGCTAGTTAAGCGCCCTTTTTTATTTTCAGGTGGATTATTTTCAAACGTATTATTTTCAATAAGTATTATGTTCAAGCGGGCTACGCTCAAACCTTCAACTAAATTATCTACAGCCCCTTTATTTTAACCTGCCGCTCACTTAGTAATCCTAGTGTAAGAATCACTCAGATTATTGCGCGAAAATAAATTCACCGACCACCGGAAAATGATCAGAAAGGTCCCAACTGGTCCAATGCTCGGGCTCAATACTGCGCGGTACCAGTAACTTGTTATGTGAATAAAAAGGCTGTAAATGCTCGTTAGAATAAAGCACATAGTCGAGGTACTCAGTGTACTGATCATCGGCATAGACATTAACCGGACCGGCATAAGAATGTGGATATTCGCCAATTCCCATAGGTTCACTGGCATTCATCAAGTTAAGAAAATCATAATGCTCCTGCGGAAAATGAACCTTATCGACATTAAAATCACCGGCCATCAAAACCGGCTCGTCAGAAGAAATATATTTACTATCAATAAAAGTTTTTAACTCAGCTAGTTGTTTAAAACGAACGGCAATATCTTCAGCTGTTGCATAAGCATGAGTGTGAGTGCCGAACAAATGATAAATATTGCCGTTTTTGTTGATCTTCGCGTAATTCATTCCTTTTGAAGCTAAGCAACCGTCGTTGCGACAAGCTTCATACACTTTACTATCGTGTTTAATAATCGGATAACGGCTGGCAATAAATGATCCACCGGTTAACAACTTACCAACTTTAAAAGGAATTTCTGTCAGATAAGGATACTCATGGCTAATTTTATTTCGAAAATGCGCGGTTAAAACCGGATCAAATAATTCTTGAAACACTACTGCATCATAGCCTTTTACATATTCTGCGATAGTGTCCAGACGATTATGAGAATTTTTTGATTCGATGCCAGGAAGCAAAGTCCAGACATTGTAGGTCAAAACCTTAAAATGATTGCCGGCTAATTCTCGTTTTTGTTGTGACCAATCATTATTAATCACGTAATAAATATCATCTCCCGATACGCGAGCAAACTGTGAACGAAACGCGAGTGTGGAGTCTTTACCGTCAAAACTCATCGGAATTTCGTGGATATTGCGGTCGTAATACCAGGGTTCGTTTTCTGCTGATAACCACATTTTACTAAAAGTTATAGTACCGGTTAATTTTTGTTTCAGCTGTACAGAATTACTCACCCCTTCTATCGTCGTCGTGAAGTAATAATCTTTGCCCCATTTAATTCCCTGGTCCCGGTTGTAGCGTAAAAATTTCACTGTCGCCAGCGGCGGCACAGTAGTTTCCAACTGCTCCCAATGGTTACCTTGTCTGATATTATTGTGACCCGTTTGCACTGTAGAAACAGACAATGTTTCCATTGTACTGTTAGTTAAATAAACATAGGTGTCAGCCAACGCCGGTGAGACGGTTAAGAAGATGAATAAAAACGACGCGATAAATCTGTACATAAAAAACTCCTCGTTATTATTAATATTTGTTTTGAGAAGATACTAAATTTGTTTTATTTCTTTTTAATGTCAGTATTGTTCTTGGGGAATATTGATTGTGATATCAATCACAATCAATAATAAAACCCACTTAGCTAATCACCTACCGCGGCAATACACTCAACTTCTACTCGCGCATTCAACGCCAGACCGTTGGCACCAAATGCACTTCTCGCAGGATAAGGTTTGGTAAAAAACGTAACATAAACACTGTTAAATAATTTCCATTCAGAGATATCTGCAAGCATTACTGTACACTTAACCAGATTACTCATTTGATATCCGTGAGCTTCAAGCGTGCTTTTAATATTACGCATTGTTTGCCTGGCTTCCGCTTTTATACCACCGGAAACAAGTTTGCCTGTAGACGGATCAGTTCCGATTTTTCCCGATAAATACAGGGTATTACCAACTCTGACGGCCTCTGAAAAAGGTAAGTCAGATAGACCCGAGCGTTCGGAATTCAAAAACTGGACAGTCTTATTAGATTTTTCTTTTGCAACAACAGTGCTGTTAAAATCCAGTACCGAAAAAGCCGAAATCACTACAATTGAAATAGTTAGAATGATAGTTTTCATTTTTTTCCTCGCATTAATATGGTTTATTAATCTGTAATCAACGCTCGTTATTCTGAATTACGGACCTAATTGAAATAGATATCTATAGTGGCCAAATGAAGCATAGTGTTGATGTTAAATAATCGCCATTCAAATTTGACTCGGATCAAAGCTTTTCCCTCACCACAGCTTATACTCCCTAGTATTCACTAAAACAATAACACCAAACTAATGACAACACACCCGGTAAAATTCCCAACCTCTCTCTTCAGCAAAAATATTCATCAATCGCTTAGTTCCATAGCTCAGTGTCTTTTCCAGCCCAAAAAACTGGTTAAAATGGTCACGCGTTTTCCAATGGCGCTCAATACGAACCTGGTAAGCAAACTTTGTAATCGTATTTTTGATGAACAAATTCATGAAGGAGATTTTGATATTTTAAAAAATAGAACGGTACAAATTAGTTTTTCAGATGCAAATTTGTCTATCGCATTTAGTTTCGACAACAATAAAATACACTGTAAACATTTTAGTGAGATAAAAAACTCTGCAGACGCAGATCTATCAATAATCACAGCGGACGCAATTCGTCTTATCAAACAGGAAGTTGATCCTGATACATTATTTTTTCAACGTCGATTAAAAATTAGTGGTGACACAGAGCTTGCCCACCATATTAAAAATACAGTTGATACATTAAACCCAGAGTTAATTCCGCCTGTAATAATGAAATTAATATCAGACTATCAATCGCGCATATTAGTCGACTAAGCAATTAAAGATTAGTCACTCACAATTGGCGAAAACGGAGTGAATGACTGTAAGTTACGGCTAAAAAGATAAGCTAAGATAGGTAAGTTTAAGAGACGAATTTCATTCCCTCTATTTGCAACCAGTAACCATTGCAGAACTCGTAATCCTGTGCCAAATATGTAGAACTGCTTTGAGTCTTTTTATTGATTGAATTGCTTAAGACATCCACAGCCTGTAACGTGTCCTCTGCGCTAACAGGAACGATTCTCGCAATATCAATCTTCGCTTCCTTGAGTTCAGACCAACGATTAATCAAGTTACTCACTTTCGCAGACTGAGTTTGAATGCCGTTTATTTGAGCAAAGCTGTCGCCATCTTGCGTTTTTACCAGAATCCCCTGCTCGTCATTCAAGCATTTAAACTGACAATTATCTTTATCAAGTTGATGATGTCTGGCAGTAAAGCAACGCGCAGAATAAGCTAACGGCATCCGACCGAAAACCTGGTATTCAACTTCAACTCCAAGCTTGTCGGCCAATGAAACCATAGGGATGATATCTCGCTGCCCAAGTTCTACCGGGACACACCACCGTTTCATACCAAGCCGACTTAGCCTTGAAAAACTCTGGTTGTTATAGACATTGATCGCACAACCAGTCACAAATGAGTTGCCATTTTCTGAGGCAACCTGAACCGCCGCCATGTCGTTAGCTTCGATTAGAAAATCCTTTTGTCTGGCAATTTTTGTCAGGTATTTCAGTTCAGACTCCGCTTCAAGCAAAGTCAAAGTCGATAAAACGACTTGTTTACCGGAATCACGTAAAACCTCCGCGATTTCTATCCAGTCAGAAAATTTCATTGAACGTCGCTTGGAACAAACCGTTTCCCCCAAATAAACAATATCAACTGGCGTTTGAGAGAGCGCAGAATAAAATGCACCGTAAGCTTCTTTTGACCAGAAATAAGGGACGCTGGCTACCGATATTTTCATCATCAACTCCTTATTGCCAACTTCTTTCGTAGGCACCAATGGTTGTTTGCTTGCCCTCAGCCAGGTCAGCCAAATCCTCAGTGACAATTTGCCGAGTTTTTCCGTCAGCATCTTTATTACTGAGGCTATCAATTGCCTGCCGCCAAGCGCGTGTGACCTGAGTGACGTAGGCAGGGCTTCGTTGACGTCCTTCAATTTTAATCGCAGCAACGCCGGCAGATTCTAACTGGGGAAGAATATCCATGGTGTTTAAACTAGTCGGCTCTTCTAGCGCATGTTCAACCTGCCCATGAACTTCAAATCGCCCTTTGCACAGCGTAGGATAACCAGCATTTTCATTTTCACGAAAACGATCAATCAGTAAGCCGTTCAATCGCGATTCAAGTTGCGCCCCCTTATCCTCCCACTCAACATAAGCGGCTGGAGAACACACCCCCTGTGTATTTGGAGATTCGCCCGTCATATAAGATGACAGGTAACAGCGTCCTTCTGCCATAATGCAAAGGCTGCCAAAACCAAATACCTCGATTTCCACCGGCGCGTTTTTAGCTAGTTTTTCGACTTGAGCTAATGATAAAACCCGCGGTAATACGGCTCGCCGAATGGCAAATTGTTGATGATAAAAATTTAGCGACTCCAGGTTTGTGGATGATGCCTGAACTGACAAATGAATAGGAAAATCGCTAGAGCGGGATCGAATGTAATCCATCACACCAATGTCAGCAACAATTAACGTATCAATACCAGAACCCATTGCCTGATCAACAGCATTAGTCCAGCGACTCCACTTTTGTTCTCTGGGAAAAGTATTAATCGCGCAGTAAACTTTGCAACCTTGTTGGTGTGCGTAATCGATAGCCTTGGAGATCTGTTTTTCAGAAAAGTTTAAACCGGAAAAATGACGAGCGTTGGTTTCATTCTTAAGGCCGATGTAAACCGCATTGGCCCCGTGATCAACCGCCTTAATTAGCGATTGATAATTCCCTGCCGGACAAATCAGCTCCATAGCTAACCCTCATGTTCAGCTCGGTATAAAAGTTGCTGATTAAGTCCTGCACGAAGTATCGCGTGAAAAATATTGGCCATATCCACTGACTGATAATGAGTCGGATTATCCCGAGTAAACTTTTCGATAATGTTATTTTCTCGGCTACTATCGTAGATGGATAAATTTTGACGGCATTTTATTTCAGCGATTTGCTCGACACATTTTGATCGTAACGTCAGCAATTGGATAATTTTCTCATCAATCTGATCGATTTCCCTTCTGACATCGAATAATTCGCTATCGTTCGAAGACTCAACTTGAGACATATTTACACCTGATTAAAAGTGAGTTTATTCTAATGATACCAGATGGTATCAAATTGATTTGGGTCAAGCTCTTGTTCTAAAGAAACTGAACTCGTGATAAATGAACAAGCTTTAGTCGAATTAGATCTCAATCAATTGAGTCACGACTGATAATTCTGTTTCATCTTGTGGGTTAAATGATTTTTAATCGCAGGCCACTCCGAATTGATAATCGAAAAAACCACGGTATCTCGATAAGAGCCATCAGCCAATTTGACATGATTTCTTAAAACACCGTCTTGTTTTGCTCCCAATCTTAAAATCGCATTTCTCGACGCCTGATTAAGCCAATGGGTTCTAAATTCCACGGCAATTGCTTCCAGTTCTTCGAAAGCGTGTTTTAACAACAAAAATTTACACTCGGTGTTAGCGCCTGTTTTTTGAAAGCTCTTACCATACCAGGTATAACCGATTTCCAGTCGTTGATTATCGTTATCAATATTACAATACCTGGTACTACCGATTATTTTGCCACTCTGATTGTGTCGAATAACAAAAGGCAATTCTCGCTTTTCTCTCTGCTTGGCCAAGGCTGATTTGATGTAATTATCTAAATCGTTTTCATGAGGCACATGGGTATACCACAAATTCCATAAATCGCCATCTTTGGTTGCAATCCACAGTTCCTCTTTGTGCTTAATTGTCATGGGCTCAAGAGAAACCTGTCGGCCTTTCAGTTCAGTTGAATTTACCCAAAATGACATATTTCGCCTCTCTTATCGATGAATGAATAATAGTCCTAAATGCTTATCATGAAAAAACAATCGCGTTAGAGCAAACAACGCAGGTACAAAAAAGCCGACATTATTGTCGGCTTTTTCTCTGTGATTGAACAGATAATATTTAATCCAGAATTACATTTCTGAACAAAATATCACTGGCTTACCACCCAGTAATTTCTTGCAATGCACTACCAATGTCAGCCAGGCTGCGAACTGTTTTTACACCCGCATCTTCTAAAGCTGCGAATTTTTCATCAGCAGTTCCTTTACCGCCAGAAATAATTGCGCCGGCATGGCCCATGCGCTTTCCTGGAGGAGCAGTAACACCAGCAATATATGAAACAACTGGCTTGGTCACATTCGCCTTGATAAAAGCAGCCGCTTCTTCTTCAGCAGTACCACCAATTTCGCCAATCATCACAATCGCTTCGGTCTTAGGATCGTTTTGGAACATTTCCAATACGTCGATAAAGTTAGTGCCAGGAATTGGATCGCCACCGATACCCACACAAGTTGATTGACCAAAACCAGCGTCAGTAGTTTGCTTAACAGCTTCATAAGTCAAAGTACCAGAACGAGAAACGATTCCAACTCTTCCGGGCTTATGAATATGACCAGGCATAATACCAATTTTACATTCACCGGGAGTAATAACACCTGGGCAGTTAGGTCCGATTAATCGAACACCAAGCTCATCACACCTGACTTTTGCGTCAAGCATATCAAGCGTCGGAATACCTTCAGTAATACAAACGATTAATTTAATTCCTGCATTAGCCGCTTCTAAAATTGAATCTTTACAAAAAGGTGCTGGTACATAAATTACTGATGCATCAGCGCCAGTTGTTTCAACAGCTTCTGCAACAGTATTAAATACTGGTAATCCCAAATGGGTCTGCCCACCTTTTCCAGGGGTAACACCACCGACCATTTGCGTACCATACTCGATAGCTTGCTCTGAGTGGAAAGTTCCCTGAGAACCAGTGAAGCCCTGACAAATAACTTTGGTGTTTTTATCAATTAAGACGCTCATTTATTTGCCCTCCGCTGCTGCAACAACTTTTTGTGCTGCATCTGCCAAACCGCTCGCAGCGATAATATTTAATCCACTTTCTGCAAGAACTTTACGACCTAATTCCGCGTTGTTCCCTTCAAGACGAACAACAACCGGGACTTTTACGCCGACTTCTTCAACAGCGCCGATGATACCTTCCGCAATCAGATCACAACGTACGATACCGCCAAAGATATTCACTAATACCGCTTTAACATTTTCATCAGTCAAAATAATTTTGAACGCTTCAACAACGCGCTCTTTCGTCGCGCCGCCGCCAACGTCAAGGAAGTTAGCCGGTGATCCACCGTGTAAATTAACGATGTCCATGGTTCCCATCGCTAATCCAGCGCCGTTAACCATGCAACCGATGTTGCCATCAAGTGCAACATAGTTCAGGTCGAAAGATGCAGCGTGAGCTTCTCGCTCGTCTTCCTGACTTGGATCGTGCATATCACGAAGTTGTGGGTGACGGTACATTGCATTACCGTCGATATTGATTTTTGCATCAAGACAATGAAGGTCGCCGTCTTCTTTAATCACCAGTGGGTTGATTTCAAGTAGCGCTAAGTCAAGGTCGTGGAATAATTTAGAAAGCTGCAGGAAAATATGAGTAAACTGCTTAATATTTTTACCTTCAAGTCCCATCTTGAACGCTAAATCACGACCTTGATAAGGTTGCGCACCAACCAATGGGTCAATAATGGCTTTGTGAATCTTTTCAGGAGTTTCTTCAGCTACTTTTTCGATTTCTACACCACCTTCGGTAGAAGCCATAAAAACTACTTTGCGGCTAGAACGATCAACTACAGCACCGAGGTAAAGTTCTTGTGCGATATCGGTACAATCTTCAACCAGAATTTTAGTGACCGGTTGACCATTAGCGTCTGTTTGATAAGTAACCAGGTTTTTACCTAACCACTGTTTTGCAAACTCTTTAACATCTTCCTTGTTGTCGACCAGTTTTACACCGCCTGCTTTACCACGACCGCCGGCATGCACCTGTGCTTTAACGACCCATTTATCGCCGCCAATTTGACCAGCCGCTTCAAAAGCCGCTTTCGGAGAATCAACTGCGATTCCATTAGAAACAGGTAAACCGTATTCTTTGAATAACTGTTTACCCTGATACTCGTGTAAGTTCATGATTTACTTTCCACTTTTGGTTGAAATTAAAGAGTTCTCAAAAATAATTTTATTAAGGAATTGATCGGTTGAGTTTTTATCGATTAGCGACTTCAATTAACTTTTTTCGATTAAGACTAATACCAAGCCATCTAAGGTCTTTATCAAGTCTATCAATCACCTTAAAATTTGCGCGTATTATAGTGGCTTACGCGCCAATTGACCACCGCTTTGATCAATGTTTATAGACCGGATCTGACTAAGTTAAACCAATGATTTAAATGAACTTAGATCAACCACCACCTAAACTAAATTTAATGCCCCGCCAACTCCCAAACAAGCTGACGATTTCAGCCAGTCGTACGCGGTATACGCAACAATTAGCATTCAAATAATTCTACTTACTAGATAATAGACTATTTAGCCTAAATGCGGGGTAAAATTAGCGATGAGAAAACAGCAGAAATGCCTATTAGATAAGTCATTTTGCGGGCTAACCATAATTGTAAAAATGGTTAGCCCGCCAAAGGAGTCGATTACAAACCTTGTTGCAACATCATTGAGCGAATGTGACCGATAGCCCGAGTTGGGTTTAACCCTTTTGGACAAACATCAACACAATTCATAATGCCACGGCAGCGGAAAAGGCTGTAAGCGTCGTCTAAATCTGCTAGACGCGAGCTCGTTTCCGTATCACGACTGTCAATTAAAAAGCGGTAAGCTTGCAGCAAACCAGACGGTCCAACGAACTTGTCCGGGTTCCACCAGAATGAAGGACATGCGGTGCTACAGCATGCACACAAGATACATTCGTACAATCCATCAAGCTTGGCTCTGTCTTCCGGCGACTGTAAATGTTCGCGTGCTGGCGGCTCGTCATTGTTAATCAAATAAGGGCGTATTTTTTCGTATTGACGATAAAACTGCGCCATATCAACAACCAGGTCGCGAATAACAGGTAATCCTGGCAGTGGTCTCACAATCACTTTTTTACCTTTTAGCGCGCTGACAGGCGTAATACAGGCCAAGCCATTCTTTCCATTAATATTGAGTCCGTCTGAACCACAAACCCCTTCGCGACAGCTACGGCGAAAAGCTAATGTTGGATCTTGCTCTTTCAGCGCAATTAGAGCGTCGAGCAACATCATATCTGAACCGGCCTCAATCTCAAGCTCGTAGTCTTGCATACGTGGCTTTTTGTCTGTTTCCGGGTTATAGCGATAAATCGAAAATTGCATAGTCATCTCTCACTTGCACTAATAAGTTCTAGCTTTAGGCGGGAAAGCCTCGACAGTAACCGGTGACATATTCACCGGACGCTTATCCATTTCATGAGTCTCTGGATAATACAAACTATGGGTTAACCAGTTCTCATCATCACGGTCTGGAAAATCTTCGCGGCTGTGTGCACCACGGCTTTCCTCACGGAAATTGGCTGCTTTAGCAGTTGCACGGGCTGTAGCCATCAGATTATCAAGCTCAAGACACTCCACTCGCAAAGTGTTAAATGCTTTAGATTTATCGGCAAGCGCAGCAGATTTTAGTTTTTCGGCGGCAGCTTCTAATGCAACCATACCTTTTTCCATCAATT
Source organism: Aliikangiella coralliicola (assembly GCF_007004725.1). GTDB lineage: Bacteria > Pseudomonadota > Gammaproteobacteria > Enterobacterales > Kangiellaceae > Aliikangiella > Aliikangiella coralliicola. Next base: position 126,131 of record NZ_ML660170.1, read on the forward strand.
CACCGGTTCGGAAAACGCCGAAGTGATTTTGCATGATTTGCTGCATTTCTTTGCGAATTTCTACAGGATCTTCACCTTTTTCACTCGCTTCCCATCGATTATATCGGCTCATCGCAGTGTCGACATTTTCGTCGGTATATTCACTCTGAGGCATTCCTTCCGCAAGTGCTTCTTCAAGATGCATACCTGCCGCTCTACCGAATACAACCAAATCAAGCAAAGAGTTACCGCCAAGTCGATTAGCACCGTGAACCGATACACAGGCAATTTCACCAACGGCATATAGACCGTCAACAATATATTCTTTCTGACCAGCTTTTTTACCGATAACCTGACCATATTTATTGGTTGGCAGACCGCCCATCATATAGTGACAAGTCGGAACAACGGGGATCGGCACTTCAATTGGATCGGCATGGGCAAAGGTGCGTGATAATTCTAATATGCCAGGCAATTTAGAATTCAGCGTGTCTGCTCCCAGATGATCCAGCTTCAGCATGACGTGATCACCGTTTGGTCCGCAACCACGTCCTTCAAGGATTTCTTTGGTCATCGAACGCGCCACAACATCACGGCTGGCCAAATCTTTCGCATTTGGCGCATAACGCTCCATAAAGCGCTCGCCATCTTTATTGATCAAGTAACCACCTTCACCACGGCAGCCTTCAGTGACCAATACACCTGCGCCCGCAATTCCGGTTGGGTGGAATTGCCACATTTCGATATCTTGAACTGGAATACCTGCTCTCAACGCCATTCCAACACCGTCACCCGTATTAATGAGTGCATTAGTTGTGGATGCATAAATTCTTCCTGAGCCGCCGGTTGCAAAAACCGTAACTCGAGTTTTAAACAAAGCGACTTCCCCAGTTTCAATGGACATGGCGAAAACACCACAACATTGACCAGAATCGTTCATTAACAAGTCGATTGCGAACCACTCATTAAAAAATTGAGTTTTAGCCGCCAAGTTTTGCTGATACAGCGTATGTAATAGCGCGTGGCCGGTTCTATCAGCTGCTGCGGCAGTACGTGCAGCCTGCTCGCCCCCAAAGTTCAGCGATTGGCCACCAAATGGTCTTTGATAAATTTTGCCATTTTCTAAACGAGAAAATGGTAAGCCCATATGATCCAGCTCTAAAACTGCATCTGGACCATTTTGGCACATGTATTCGATCGCATCCTGATCACCGATATAGTCAGACCCTTTAACGGTGTCAAACATATGCCAGCGCCAATCGTCTTCGTGAGAATTCCCCAAAGCCACAGTAATACCACCCTGCGCAGAAACAGTGTGAGAACGCGTTGGAAAAACTTTCGATATTAATGCTACTTTCTGACCGGATTTAGCCAATTGCAATGAAGCGCGCATTCCGGCACCACCGCCCCCGACAATTACCGCATCAAAGGTATAAACTGGTACGCCCATTACACACTCCAGAAGATTTGAGCGCCCCAAATAAGAAACGCGAAACAAGCTAAAATAACCAGAACCTGAAATACCATTCGAATTCCGGTCGGTTTAATATAATCCGTAGATACTATCCACATGCCGATCCAGGCATGGAAACATAGCGAAGCAAGCGCTAATAATGAAAAGATCTTAAACCAGAGTTTGCCAAAAAGACCCTGCCATACGATAAATTCGAGGCTTTCAGCAGAAAAGACAAATGCAGCCAGGTAGATCACATAAGCCGCTAAAACAACTGCGGTGACTCGCTGAATAACCCAGTCGTGTAAACCGCTACGACCAAAACTCGTTGCTGAAGTTACCATATCCACACTCCTATACCGACAGCTGTTAACACGCCAAGCGCTATGACCGCATTAGCCCCGAATCTACCGCCTTGTAACGTCTCGCCGATTCCCGCGTCCATTAAGAGGTGTCTGACGCCAGCAATAATGTGATAGGCGAGCATGGACAAGATAGCCCAGGTGATAAATTTAGCAATGCCGCTTGATAACACGGATTTTACTTCCGCAAAACCGCCAGGCGTTAAGCTTGACTGGAGTGCCCACAGGCACAGCGGAACAGAAAGGAATAAGATTACACCGCTTATTCGGTGGAGTATCGATGAAATCGAAGTCACTGGAAACCGGAAGGCTGCCAGATTAAGATTTACAGGTCTATTTTTGTTCACGGTATCGATTCTTCTCAATTATTAGGAGTAGAGATAAGTTGTAATTTTAAGCAGAAAAGCCAACTTCTGCTAAACTTTTATGTACTTTTGTTCTAATTCAGGCAAGCGCCCGCGGCGAGCGAATTATATAAGCGCAGGCCAGTGAATACAAATGATTATCTGATTTAACGATACTCAGCTTGATGTTAGTCAAAACTGGTTAATAATTGTTCTACTCAAACAAATATCTCGACAATTGTAATTGACAAAACTCATTCTCGCTTTATAGTAGCGCGCTCTAACAAAAATAATTAATACAACACGAAAATGCGACCATTTGTTGATAAGTCGCCGTAAAATACAGGCAAATTGAAAATACAGGAGCTAACAATTATGACGGATAAGTCCGCCAAACTCACTTTACCGGATGGAAAAGAACTCGACCTGCCGATGTATTCTCCCAGCGAAGGTAACGATGTCATCGATGTTTCGAGCCTCGTTAAAAATGGGGTATTCACTTATGACCCCGGTTTCATGTCTACCGCATCCTGTGAATCTAAAATAACTTATATTGATGGTGGCAAGGGAGTATTACTCTATCGTGGTTACCCGATTGACCAACTCGCTGAAAAATGTGACTTCATGGAAGTCTCTTACCTACTGCTTAATGGCGAGCTTCCCGGCGTCGCAGAAAAAGCAGCATTCGTTGATAGAATTAACAATCACACCATGGTTCACGAACAACTCGCAATGTTTTTCCGTGGCTTTCGTCGTGATGCTCACCCGATGGCAATTATGGTCGGTGTGGTCGGTGCACTTTCTGCTTTTTACCATGACTCGTTGGATATCAATGATCCTGAACACCGAGAAAAAAGCGCGTTCAGATTGATTGCTAAGGTTCCAACAATTGCAGCCATGTGTTACCGCTATTCAAAAGGCCACCCTTTCGTTTACCCACGTAACGAAATGTCTTATGCCGAAAACTTCCTTAACCAAATGTTCAGCATGCCATCGCACGATGGAAAGCCTGATCCGGTTCTGGTCAAAGCAATGGATCGAATTTTTACCCTTCACGCAGATCACGAGCAAAATTGTTCTACGTCTACAGTAAGATTGGCAGGCTCTTCCGGCGCTAATCCTTTCGCCTGTATAGCTGCAGGTATCGCTTCATTGTGGGGACCAGCCCATGGTGGTGCAAACGAAGCTTGTTTGAATATGCTGAACGAAATTGGCGACGTTAGCCGAATTCCAGAATTCATCGCCAGAGCTAAAGATAAAAGTGATCCATTCCGTCTGATGGGATTTGGTCATCGCGTTTATAAAAACTTCGACCCTCGCGCGAAAGTAATGCGTGAAAGTGCTCACGAAGTATTAGCAGCAACCGGCAAAGATAGCGATCCTATTTTAAAGGTAGCCATGGAGCTCGAAAAAATTGCATTAGAAGACGAGTATTTCGTTGAGAAGAAGTTATATCCCAATGTTGATTTTTACTCAGGTATTATTTTGCAGGCTATCGGCATTCCAACGAATATGTTTACTGTTATTTTTGCACTGGCAAGAACAGTCGGTTGGGTATCTCAATGGGGTGAAATGATTGCAGAACCTACGCAAAAAATAGGTCGACCTCGACAATTGTACACTGGTGAATCTAGTCGAGATGTGCAACCTATCGAGCAGCGATAAAATCGTGACAGAAGCAATTTGCAGAAGCAATGTTGCGGACGTCATGAACTAAAACTTTTATTGCAGATTGATATGAAAAAAAGGCTCCATACGGAGCCTTTTTTCTTTTTAACTTATTAGAAAATTAGCGTACCTTCTAGTCCTCATCAAAGTTGAGAGAAATTTGTACTATTTTTCGCATAAACTCTCTTTCTTTGCGGAATTGCTTTTTCAAATCCTGTATTTCTCTTTCGAGTTGATGAACTTTAACTTCTACTACCGAAGCATCTTCCGACAATGTTGGTTCCCGCACCAGGGGCGTCATCGATTTTGCTGCAGCTTCTTTTCCAGCGTCATTTTCTTCGGTAATTTCGCTGGTTACGACTTTAACAATCTCACCATCAATACGCGATTTTTCTTCTAAGAATCCGTATAGCAATAGGCGGTCACAGGTGGTATTAATTTTTCGTGGAACGCCTTCGGAGAACTCATAGATCAGTTGAAAAGACTCTGCCGTAAAACCGGGAGAATCCTCCCAGCCAACTTTTTTCAATCTGTGCTCAATGTACGCCTGAGTTTCTTCGACGTCGAGGTGAGCCAGGTGATAAGACGCTGTCACCCTTTGACGAACTTGTTCTAATGAAGGATCTCTAAGATGCTCTCTAAATTCAGATTGTCCCAACAGGAAAATCTGCAATAAGGTCTTGCCATCGTAGTATAAGTTCGACAGCATGCGTAACTCTTCGATGGTTTCAAAAGGCAAGTTTTGAGCCTCATCAACCACCAACATGCAACGCTTACCTTCGCGGCTTCTGGCAATAAAAAAGTTTTCGAGATTTTTTAACAGCGATGATTTTTCATTGTCTTTGTGAGCCAGGCCAAATGTCGCTGCGACCATTCTTAAAATATCGGTAGAATCTAATTGCGTGTTGATCAATTCCGCGGCGACAACGTCATCCTTACCTTCAAGAGAGCCAAACAGCGTTCTCACCAGTGTACTTTTACCGGTACCGACATCGCCGGTTACGACAATAAATCCTTCTCCCTGTGACAAACCATATTTTAAATAGGCCAACGCTCTTTTATGGGTGCTACTTCCAAAAAAGAAAAACGGATCGGGCGCTAGCTGAAACGGTTTTCCGGTCAATTTATAATAAGATTCGTACATTCGATACCCTTGTTTAAATAAAATTCTCTAAATAACACCCTTCGGCTTCTAGATTGACTAGCGCTAACGTGCACCCTTTTGCCACAGTATGACCTGTGCAGTTTGCGCTAAAATGGCCAAATCCAGGAATACACTATAATTTTTTATATAATACAGATCATACTGAAGCTTTTCTTTGGCATCTTTTTCATCATCACCATAAGGATAACAGACCTGAGCCCAACCGGTAATACCGGGCTTAACCCGATGGCGCATGCGATAGTAAGGAATATTTTCTGCCAGTTTTTCGACAAACTCCGGTCTTTCTGGTCGTGGACCGACAAAACTCATATCCCCTTTTAATACATTCCATAACTGTGGTAATTCATCGAGGCGGGTTTTACGCATGACATTACCCACTTTGGTTACGCGAGCATCGTTCTTAGATGCCCACTGTGCGCCTTGCTGCTCAGCGTCAACAACCATACTGCGAAATTTATGGATGACGAAGTTTTCTTCGTCCTGCCCCACTCTAACCTGACTGTAAAATACCGGCTCATTCCAACCTGACTCTTTCTTAATCAAGAAAATAAGAATTGGGTATATCGGAACTGTGATTAACAACATCAATAAACTTAAACATATATCGACAAATCGCTTAACGACAATACGCGTGTAATCCTGGTTAAATCCTTCAATAAAGATAAATCGACTGGGATGCAGCGTGTCAATTTGCAGACGTCCAGATCGTTTCTCAAAAAAATCACTAATCTCAGTTACCTGAATGCCTTTCATTTTACAGCCGATGATCTCATCCACAGGATAATTTTTACGCTGTTCGTCAACCGCCACAATGAGCTCGTCAATCCCATAATCGGTGACTAATTTACTTAACGGTTGCTCAGACCGAATAATTTTCTCTTCCTCGACTTCATCCTGATCACCTCTTAAGTGGAAAAAGCCCACCAAGGTAATCCCACGCCAATCGCTGCGACGTTTGAGCTGTTGGAGCTGACGTGCCATCGCGCCGGTACCAATCACCAGCACTCTGGATGTCATCAATTTGGTATCGATTAACGATGAGTATAGGTAGCGAACCCCAATGAGTCCGAAAAATGCGATAACTAGAGATAAAACAAAGGCTCCACGGCCGACAAACCAACTGGGAGACAAGTAATAAAGGGCAACCAGGGCAAAAAATGCGAGAAACATTCCAACCACAAGTTTGACAATAATTTGGCCAAAACCCTCTCGCATACTCCTCGAGTAAAGGCCGACCGCAACCATTGATAAAAATACAGATACTGAAAACACCGCCGCTTTTAAATGCAACAGTTCTTCGAACTCAGGTGTGATTGAATCATTAGAAAAACGTAAACCGACCCCGCTATAAAATGCGGTGAGCACGGCAACAAACTCAAAAAATGCCAGTATGGTCAAACTTCTTGGTATGTAATGACCGAATATACGACTCATTAATGACTTCCTTGATAGTTCCTTATCAATCAATCTCTATTTGTCGCTTAAGCCTTGTCTGTCAGCCTCAGCTAATAAAGAGATCCGTAGTTTAGTAGCTCAATTTTTATCTATGTTAATAATCACCTTGAGATGATTATCGACTACTTTTTAATGACTATTTGCAGTATTTTCGATTAACGACCGGGATAAATACTTATTTAACTGGTAAATCTGGCAACCAACTATTATTTGGTCTTATAAATAACGATTAGCTAGTTATTTTGTCGCCAACCACTTTTGCGAATTCGCGACTAATTGTAGCTTATTTTTTCTGTATACAATTATTGAGATTCGGGATTATACTTGAGTTGAATTTTAAATTCATGCTAAATCCATCGCAAAAACAAAGATTTAAACGGTATATTTTGCCCACATGCTCAATTTATTTTTTTCCTGAACATAATTTAGACTAATCTGCTTTTCTTAACCAGTCATAATAATAGCTCGCTAGTTGGTAATGATAATTAGTGGTAATATTCAACAGATAACTAACCCAAAAGGATTCTGAAAATAACATGTGCGCAATGCAAAAAAATACGACTCCATGCTATTACGGGGAATATCTTCAGCTCGACAAATTTCTAGACGCGCAGAAGCCGGTCAGTGGACAATATCAAGACAAAGAAGCCCATGATGAAATGCTTTTTATTATTGTTCATCAGGCTTACGAGCTTTGGTTTAAACAAATTCTCCATGAGCTTAATTGGGTGCTCGAGGCATTTAACGAACCAGTACTGGATACCAAAAAGTATGGCCGTATCGTACAGAGACTTGATCGCATTATTCAGATTCAAAAACTACTGAATCAGCAGATCGGTATACTGGAAACCATGACTCCCCTGGATTTTCTCGATTTCAGAGACTACCTGGTTCCTGCCAGCGGATTTCAGAGCATTCAATTTAAAGAGATCGAAATTCTGCTTGGGCTAAAAATGGAATATCGCATCAACTTCGATAAAAAGTCTTTCTACAACCGATTAAATGACGAAGACCGAGAACATTTAATGGCGCTTGAAGAAAAGCCCGGAGTCTTCGATCAGTTGGAAGCCTGGCTTGAAAGAATGCCATTTCTTGAGAAAAAGAACTTTTCCTTTGTTGAAGCTTATCAAAATGCAGTTGAGGAGATGTTGAGCAATGATCGAGAAATTATTGATAACATCGATTGTCTCTCCGATAAAGACCGAGAATTCCAAATCAAAGACCTGGAAAAGACCAGACAGCAATTCGACGCCCTTTTTAACAAAGAGACTTTTGAGCGTTTGAGCGCTGAAGGGCATTTTAGAATGAGCCAGAAATCTCTATTAAGCGCCGTGTTTATTAACTTATATCGCGATGAACCTGCCTTCCAGCAGCCTTATCAGCTGATTGGCAAACTAGTCGATATTGACGAAGAATTTACCCAATGGCGTTATCGACACACAATTATGGTGCATCGAATGTTAGGCGCTAAGATAGGGACCGGAGGAAGCTCTGGGCACGACTATTTAAAGCAGACGACTCAGAACAATCGCTTTTTTAAAGATTTGTTTAACATGTCGACCTTTTTGATTCCTCGCTCTTCATTGCCGAAACTCCCTCCTCACCTCGAAGAAGCAATGGGATTGAAATCAGAATAAAAAAGTCTCAAATACCAACGAGTCTCAAATTATCGTGCTTTTATACCCAAACTACTTGAAGATGCAGGATTCAGCAAGGCGAAAAGCCGTTATATTTGAGGCATGGGTTCGCTGGATTAGTCACTCTAATTCAAGGACCCATAACAAAGAAGATAACGGCTTTTCGCCTTGCCCTGCGGGAGCTTAGCTAGAAAACTTGCGTCGCGTTACCGTCCTTGAAAAGGACTAGTCATTCCCTGCGGACGGTGCCTTACTCAAGCTTTCTAGCTAAGCTCTGAAACCTGCATCTTCAAGTAGTTTGGGTATAACTGAGAGACTCGTTGTTGAATATTTTCACTCGACTTGAACGTCAAGCAATTATCGACTCCACTCAGTAGCGTCAATCAGAATTTTCATGAGATTTTCTAAACCATCGGCGTCTTGCTGGTCAAATCGGTTTAGACTAGGACTGTCTATGTCTAGCACACCCCAAAGCTTGCCATCAATGACCAGCGGGCAGACAACTTCAGAGCGTGAACGAGCGTCGCAGGCGATATGACCGTCAAATTGATCCACATCTTCGACAACCAGCGTCTTTTGCTTTTGAGCCGCTGTACCACAAACCCCTTTACCGAGCGGGATACGTACACAAGCGACATTGCCCTGAAATGGCCCCAATAAAAGATCACTGTCAGGCTGACTGAGGTAAAAACCAACCCAGTTGATATCTTCAAGTTGCATATTAAGGAAGGCGCTGAACTGACTTAAGTTAGTCAACCAGTTTGTTTCACCTTCTAACAATGCTGTTAGTTGTTCGCTCAAAGATTGATAAAATTGTTCTTTCGATTCACTCACTAAAACGACTCTCTTAGATTGATACCCGAATACCTTCAAAATTCAGGTCTATTTAATTCGATAATTAGGATAATTGATCCTGGCGTTTTTAACAAAGTCCTTTTTGGTTATCCCGAACTCCGATTGGTTATAAGTCGTTACTCAAGAATCTGGTTATATACCTACGAGCATTTATGCTGGAAGTATTGGACATTCAGGGTTAAGATTGCCGACCGGTATTTACTAATTAAACAAAATAGCTTTTTGGAGTAAGCAAATGAGCAAGCATTGGTCAATTTCAGACCTCCTCGCTGGAAAGGTTGACGCCGACAGCGAAGTAACCGTAAAAGGTTGGATTAGAACCCGTAAAGACTCGAAAGCGGGCTTTTCCTTCATTAATTTGCACGATGGGAGCTGCTTTAATCCCATTCAGGTTATTGCTCCCGCTGAACTTAATAATTATCAGTCAGAAATACTTAAAGCCACAACAGGTGCTTCGCTAGTAGTGCATGGTCAGTTGGCAGCCAGTCAGGGCAAAGGCCAATCCTTTGAAATACAGGCGACCTCAATCGAGGTACTTGGCCTGGTAGACGAGCCGGCCAGCTACCCTATTCAGCCGAAACCTCACACCATGGAATTCCTGCGTTCAGTCGCCCACTTAAGACCACGAACTAATGCAATTGGGGCTGTCACACGTGTAAGGAACTGCCTCGCACAAGCGATTCATCGTTTCTTATACGAGAAACAGTTTAACTGGATCCATACGCCAATTATTACCGCAAGCGATTGCGAAGGCGCAGGCGAAATGTTCAGGGTCAGTACACTGGACCAGACGAATCTGCCGCTAACTGATAAAGGTGACGTTGATTACACTCAGGACTTTTTCGGTAAAGAAGCTTTCCTGACAGTTTCAGGCCAGCTTAACGTTGAAAGTTATTGTATGGCGATGTCAAAAGTTTACACTTTCGGGCCGACTTTCCGTGCAGAAAACTCCAATACCAGCCGTCACCTGGCTGAGTTCTGGATGGTTGAGCCAGAAATCGCTTTTGCCGACTTGCAAGATACTGCAAACCTGGCCGAAGGCATGTTGCAATACATTTGTAAGGCAGTTCTGGACGAACGCGCCGATGATCTTGCTTTCTTTAACCAGCGAATCGATAAAACGGTTATCGAACGACTGGAAACCATTGTTAATAACCAATTTGAGCGAATGGAATATACTGACGCAGTCAAGATACTCAAGGAAAGCGACAAGAAGTTCGAATATCCTGTTGAGTGGGGCTGTGATCTTCAGTCAGAGCATGAACGTTATCTTGCGGAAGAAAAAGTAGGACGCCCGATTATTTTGATGAATTATCCGAAAGACATCAAAGCTTTTTATATGCGCCTTAATGATGACAATAAAACGGTTGCTGCAATGGATGTTCTAGCGCCTGGAATCGGAGAAATTATCGGCGGAAGTCAGCGTGAAGAGCGCCTTGACGTCTTAGACAAGCGCATTGATGAGATGGGTTTACCTAAGGAAAATTACTGGTGGTACCGCGATTTACGCCGCTATGGCACAGTGCCCCATTCGGGCTTTGGACTTGGCTTCGAACGAATGGTTGCCTACGCCACAGGAATGCAGAACATCAGGGATGTGATTCCATTTCCAAGGGCTCCCGGTAGCGCAGAGTTTTAATTGCGAGCAAAGGGCTTTAGCTTTGCTGAGACTTGGTTGATCTAAGTCTCAGCTCAACTAACAAGCGATTTAGCCTGAACTTATACAAATGAGTTCAGGTTATTCTCCAAATCGAGTTACAAACTCTTCAATTTCTAGTGGCTTCGCCGCTCTTTTATTACCTTCTTCTGTACCAAGATAGATAAAGCCGATTATCATTTCTCCAGCTTCAAATTCGAGCAATTCCATCAGTTTTTCGTTGTACGCCATACCACCGGTTCTCCACATTGCGCCGATTCCCTGGAAATGGGCAGCCATCAACATATTCTGAACGCCAGCGCCAACAGATAATATTTGTTCAACTTCAGGCACTTTTGAATGCTCTTTCAATACTGCCGAAGCAACAATCACCATTGGCGCTCTTAATGGTTTACCTCGTAATTTATCCTGTTTTTCCTGCGGCAGTTCAGGTTCTTTGTTCAGCGCTGCAGTCACAAAATAATCGCCCAAACGAGCCAGGGAATCACCTTCAAAAACACGATAGCGTGCCGGTTTAAGTAGTGCATGATCGGGTGCCCGCAAAGCAGCCTTGAAAAGTATTTCTAGCTGGTCATTATCAGGCGCTGGAGAGGTTAATTTATTATGAGATTTTCGACTTAGTAACAAATCTATCGGAGTCATATTTTAAGGTAAGATTATTAAATTCGATCGTACTAACGATGCTAACAGTTATCACCAATCCACTCAACGAATTGATCAAATGGCATGGGTTTAGCACGATAATATCCCTGCATTAAGTCACATTGATGCTCAATTAGCCAATTTTGTTGAGCTTCGTTTTCAACGCCTTCAGCCAGTACTTCAAGATTCATCGAGTGTCCAAGATTAATGATCGACTTAGCAATCGATGCACTGTCTTCATCGTTTTCAATATCAGCAATAAAACTCCGATCAATTTTAATTTTGTTAATCGGAAATTGCTTTAAATAACTTAATGAAGAATAGCCCGTTCCAAAATCATCAATAGAAAGTTTAAAACCGCTTTGTTTAAATCCGTGCATGATTTCAATGGCTCTTTCCATATCATCCATCACCGCACTTTCGGTGATTTCACATTCGATTCGCCTTGGTGATACTTTTTCACTTTCAACAATACGACTAACGCTTTGATAGACATTTTCCCGTCTGAATTGCGCGGGCGAAATATTAAGCGCCATGGTAATTTGCGGGAGCCTGAGTTTATCCATTTCTTTGATATACTCGCAGACTTTTTTTACCACCCAGCGACCAATATCATTAATAGAATTACTTTGTTCGGCGATTGGAATAAATTCTGCTGGAGAGATAGGTCCTTTTACCGGATGATACCAACGAATCAGCGACTCAGCTGCTACCATTTTATCGTTGCGCAAATTAATTAATGGCTGAAAACTTAAATCAAACTGGTTTTCTTCAATCGCAACGGCGATATCTTCCAGAATCTCTTTACGCTTCTGAATTTCCTGATCCATTTCATCAACAAAAAACCGAATCGAATTACGCCCCTCCTCTTTGGCCTGGTACATTGCCATGTCGGCATTACGTAGCAGGTTTTCACTGGTAGTCGAATCATTTGGGTAGATTGTTACACCGATACTGCAGCCCACCTGAAAACTGTTACTATCAATGGTCGAAGTCTGCGCAATCGCGGTGCGAATTCTTGATGCGAACAGCATCGCTTTCGCCGGATCTTCGAAGTTGGTTTGAATAACTCCAAACTCATCACCGCCTAACCTGGCAATGGTGTCTGTCGCCCGCTTTTGTTTTTTAACTTTTTCGGCGACAGCTTGCAGAAGCTTATCGCCCGTGCCGTGACCCAGCGTATCGTTAATAATTTTGAAGTTATCCAAATCAATAATCATTACTGCCACTAATGATTGGTTGCGTTTGGCCTGGATAAGCGCGTTACATAGCCTGTCATTAAACAAATTTCGATTCGGCAGCTCAGTTAATGGGTCATGCAACGCCTGATGCCTTAACCGATATTCCGCCTCGATACGCTCTGTAATATCGCGCATAAAAATTGAGAAAAAACGATCTTCTTCAGCGCTCCATGACGTCGCAGAAAGTTCTGCTGTAAAAATAACGCCGTCCTTTCTCACTGCCTGTACCTGGATGAGAGAACTGTCCAAAGCGTCTATTTCACCGTCCAGGTAAAGCTTAATCTCTTGCAATACCTTGTTGACCTCTCCAGGCACCATTAAACGCGTAAAAGGTCGCCCTAAAATATTTTCCCGTTGATAACCAAAAATTGCCGAGGCTGCAGTATTCCAATCGATAATACCACCCTCTTGATCAACAGATATTATTGCGTCAGGTGCAGTATTAGCAATCGCTCTAAAACGCTTCTCGGAAAGTCTGCGTAATTTATCGGAGTGCTCGCGATTATCAATCGCGATGGCCATTTGTTTGTTGCTGTTGATCAAATCTTGAGTTTTGCGATTAATCTGTTTAGCGACCAGACCAAACTCATCATTTGAAGACTCATCAAGGGGTTCGTCCGATTGAGAAGAGAGTTGATAAACCAGTTTAGAAAAAGGATTGATAATATTTTTTCCGATAAGCCGGTACCCGAGGATAAAAATTAACAGCACAACGGCAATAAAGTAGAATAAAATTGAATTGATTTCGGAATCAATTTTTTGGGTAAAGGTTCGTTCTGGCGTTACAAATACCAGCTTCCAATAAGTTTCCGGTAGCAAAAATATTTGCACGATTACCGGCTCTTTAAACAAAACATCTCGTTCTACATGAATTGATGACAAGAAACGCTCCTTCTCAAATCTTCTTACGCCGTCATCAAGTAATATTGCGGCAAGTAAAATCGCTTCACCTTCATCAATCTGATAGCTATCAAATGCCAGGTTGCTCGCTAGCTCACTGCCATAAGCATTGCCAAGCCTAAACAGGTTAATGATATTTTCGTTAATCATATCCAGTTGTTTAGATACTGGTAAAAAATCAGGAAATTTCGCTGCGAAATCACTTGCTAAAAGAAATTCTTGAGATTTTTCGCTGAGCTGCTCAAGTGGTTTATCACCTGATATCTCCCAGTCAGGGTAAGATAGGAAACGATTATTTCTATCAACCACAAATGCGTATCCTTCAGTCTTTTCGGTGGCCTGTTTCATTAACTCGGTTAAACCATCTAACTTGATATCAATAGTTACAACCCCAGTGAACAAATCCCTCTTATTTTTCATCGGTACAGTGCAAGTAACCATGGGTTCAAAAGAATAAGGATCCTGGTAGGATTTTGACCAGTAACACCGATCTTTGGGAATGTGCTTTACCGGAACATACCATTCTTCATTATGGTAACCTTCCCCACCCGGTAAATTATAATCGTTAAGAAATTGTAGCTGGTTACTTTCGTCCTTTGCCCAGAAAAAACTACTACGCTTAAGCGTGGGGTCAAATCGATATTCTTCTGGCCATACGCCTCCACCGGCAACAACTTCATTGAGTCCGGCCTGTTCGATAACTTTTGGAATTGTGCGGTTAAAAAGCGCACGATCTTTTGGCAAAGAAGTGGCTACGCTTGCCATTGCTTTGGTCAGAGTTTCCGTTGACTGAGTTATTTTACTAATCTCACCAACAACCGAAACTCCGGTTTCGATCAAGATCTGTTTTTCTGCCTCCACCAATAGATCTTTAACGATAAACAAAAGAATCATTAAAAAGGAAAGGACAGCTAATACGAAAATTAGCAAGGACTTAAAAGCAAGCGAAAACTGCAGGCTGTTGTACCACGAAACTTTCTCAAACGAAACTTTCTTTAACACTTGGTTATCCCTTGCTTACTGGCCGTCATAATGAGAAACGGTTGAATACGTAAGCGTTAGTTCATGAGAGTTAATACTTAAGAGCGAGATTTTTAAATTAGTTTTTCTTTATTGTTAATGCCTATGCAAAGATCGCTGACATTTACCGGTAAATCGAATCGGCTGACACTGCCCGTTGGTAACAACTGGTTAATCAGCGCTAGAGAAAAAGATAGTCAATTGTGGAGAAAATAGCAAAACGCAACAATATCGTTGTTTTGATGTTTGTTGGCTTATCAAGGAATTAAGCACAGATTCGATTAGTACAGCGAATTTTGACTAGCAGCTGTTGTCGCCAAGGCTGTTAATTTGGGCATAAAAAAACCCAGCAAAAGCTGGGTTTTTAATTTGGCGTCCCCTAGGGGGTTCGAACCCCTGTTACCGCCGTGAAAGGGCGGTGTCCTAGGCCTCTAGACGAAGGGGACTAAGTTTCTTGAAGTGCTCCCTCAAGAGCGCGCCATTCTATAGAGGCTTATTCAGAATGTCAAAGTCTAATTTTACTTTTTTTGATAATTTTTTTAGTCATGTACAATCTTTGATCATTGACGTTCAATGTTTAATCAATTCAAGCTCACCATCTTTCATTTGATAGGTTTTTTGCATGCTGTCAGCCAGTTTTAAATCGTGCGAAACAATCAGAAAACTGGTCTTTTCAGACTCATTAAGCTCAAACATTAATTCATTAACCGCCTGCGCTGTCATGGTATCCAGATTACCGGTGGGTTCATCGGCTAAAATACAGGCGGGTTTTGTGACTAACGCCCTGCCAATTGCGATACGCTGACGCTCTCCCCCGCTTAACTCCGATGGTTTATGGGTTAATCTTTCACCCAACCCCACTTTTTTAATGACCTGCTCAGCGGCATCATAAGCTGCATTTTGATTTTCTCCACCAATTATCAAAGGCATTGCGACATTTTCAAGGGCGGTGAATTCTGCCAGTAAATGATGAAATTGATAAACAAAACCGAGTTGTTGATTCCTGATTTTTCCCTGGTTTCGAGTAGACACCTTATGAATATCTTTATCTTTGATAAATACCTGGCCGGTATCCGGCGAATCAAGACCACCTAACACATGCAGTAAAGTGCTTTTGCCTGACCCCGAAGAACCGATAATAGCCGTCATTTCGGCTTGCTCAATTTCCAGATTAACGCCCTTCAACACTTCCACTTTATTTTTACCATCGCGAAATGACTTGTGGATATCAATACCGCGTAAAACAGGATTACTCATAGCGTAAAGCCTCCGCCGGGTTAGTACGTGAAGCCTTCCAGGCCGGATAAAGTGTCGCTAAAACTGTTAACGAGAGCGCAACAGAGGTGATTAAAATAACATCATCCCAATGTAATTCAGAAGGTAGAAAACCGATAAAATAAACGTCGCCAGGTATTACATTCACCCCGAAAAGTTGCTCTACAAAAGCGACTACTTGCGGCAGGTTAATCGCTAGCGCGACGCCACCGATGACACCGAGAATAGTACCGATAAAACCATTTAAACTCCCTTGCACAATAAATATTTTCATAATGGTCGCAGGGCTGGCACCAAGCGTTCTTAGTATAGCGATATCTGATTGTTTGTCGTTAACCACCATTACCAAAGTCGTAATGATGTTAAAAGCCGCAACGGCAACAATTAAAGTGAGCAAAACCCCCATCATGGTTTTTTCCATTTTTATCGCTTTAAAAAGCGTTCCATGGGTGTAATTCCAGTCGCTGACATAAAACTTGTCATCCAGTTGATTTCTCAACTCATAAGCTGTCCATTGGGCATCAAGAACATTATTGGTTGTGACTCGCAACGCTGACACCAATTGGCCTTTACGGGTGAATGCAGCAGCATCTTGCATGTGAATCATTGTGATCATGCTATCGGCTTCAGAGCGTACTTCGAAAATGCCGACAACGGTAAAACGTTTTTGCCTTGGCGCAAATCCAGCCGGCGATACCGTTCCGCCATCAGCGATTAACAGAGTAACCTTGTCACCCATGCTCACCCCTAAACTTCTCGCAACGCCAATGCCTAATATAATGCCGAATTCCTTTGGTTTAAGATTATCCAGCGAACCGGCAATAAAGTAATCGCTGATAATAGACACCTTCTTTTCTTTTTCAGGCAATACTCCCTGTACCAGACCATATCGGGTATTACCTCGGGCTTTAAACATTGCCTGAGTATCGATAAAAGGCGCGGCTGCAATAACGTCTTTATGTTGAACAATCTGCTTTTCAACTTCTGGCCAATCATGGACGCCCTCGCCTCGCTCGCCAACGACAACATGGGGCACCATACCGAGAATTCGCTCCTGAAGCTCAGACTGAAAACCATTCATCACGGACATAACGGTTATCAGCACGATAGTGCCAAGGGCAATGCCGATCATGCTGACCAGCGCAATAAATGAGATAAAGTGATTACTTTTTTTCGCTCCGGTGTACCTCAGCCCAACCATCAACGCGACAGATTTTTTCATATATCTCCTAAACAACTATTTCTGAAAAGACGCAACGACTTGTCGAATCTTTCTCATGACTATTCTATTTTGACCTATCTATTTCGACTGACCGGTTCGGCGCCAAAATGGGAAATGGAACGCCTACTGAATAGTTATAAAAAATTTCACAATATCTGCTACTATCTATGAAAGTGATGGAATTCTAACAACCTCACACTTGGGACAAAAGCAAATATTGCAAATGAACTGCTTTATTCATGCATTCTCTATTCCAAACTTTCAGTAATTAAGAGCCAATTCGCCGATGACAGACAACAACAACCAAAATGAAAGACGAGAATACTTCCGTATCAAAAACTGGATTATCATTAACTTTGAAAAGATTGATGAAGACCAGGATAACCAAGACTTAGATGACTTTGGCTTTAAAAGTTCACCACGAATCTCCTTACTCCAGGAACTTTCCCGCTTAGAAACCGAAAACCAAAACTATCTGGGCTCACTCACCGATAAGCAAAGCCAGCTTGGTAACTATTTAATCAACATGAATAAAAAGATGGAATTGCTCACTCGTTTTGTCATCGAATCACTAAGCGGCAACAAAGACGAGCTACGCGAAGTTGACATCAGCGGCGGCGGAATTCGCTTCAAAAGCGTCGACCCACATCCAATTGACCAACTATTAAAGCTGGAAATTGTATTGGTGCCAGAATGTGTCGGCCTGCTAGCCCATGGGCGAGTTGTCGACTGCAAACCAATCGAAGGTACGCCACATCATGAAATAGCGCTGGTTTTCATTAAGTTACGCGAAGCAGACAGGGATGCAATTGTAAGGCATGTGTTTAAGATCCAGTCAGAACAGCTTCGAAGTCAGAGGCCGGACAACAATGATAGTACGCGCTAATCTCCTCAAATTATCAATCATACATGGTACTAATTAACATTCTGAGGTAGTCGTTGTTAAAAAATTGGAATATTGCTTCAAATCAGCGAGTTAGCGGAGTATATTAATAATAATTCTAATCTGGAGAATTCATCATGATCACCTTCAAATCTGGATTAATGACTTTTACGGAAACAAAACTGATGGTGCAGCTGAAAAATAGAATGAGCAAAAAAATATCTCTTGGACTAGCAACGCCCTTGATGGCGGCTACGATGATCTTTTGTCCACTTAATCTCTCTGCTGAAAACGCGCCGATAAAAGTTTCAGAGCAATCACAGCAAGCTGTTGATAAACCAAGACATGGCCAGTCAATGGAACAGGTCGAAAACGCGTTTGGCGCGCCAGTTGAACGAGTGGCTGCTGTTGGAGAACCTCCAATTAGCCGTTGGCGCTATGACAACTTTACCGTTTATTTTGAGCATGACAAGGTGATCCACTCAGTCGCGCATCGTTCTTAGATAACAGACGATAAATTACCTTGTAATAACTTTTCTTAAACTCAGATTTATTGGATGAAAAATGGCTCTTATCGAGCCATTTTTTCTATCGCAGCTATCTTTTCAACTTCATCCACTTGAATTCTTTGAGTTGGGTAGGCAATTTCAGCATTATTCGTTTCAATGATTTCCGCTATTTTCAGTAAAACCCGCTGTTTTATTTCGTGAAATTTTATCCAGTCAGTGGTTTTGGTAAAGGTATACACAAAAAAATCGATTGAAGAATCAGAGAATTGGTTAAAATTGACAATCAGCGTTTGATTCACATCGATATCCGGGTGCGATTGCAGCATTGACTTAACTTCAGCGACAATCGGTTCCATCTGCTTGATATCATCGTACCGAATTCCAATGGTTTCATAAATTCGACGATTTTTCATTCGTGATGGATTTTCCACTGTAATACTATTAAAAATCGCGTTAGGTACATAAAGAGGTCGTTTATCAAAAGTACGGATGCGAGTTTGCCGCCAGCCGATATATTCTACCGTTCCCTCAATATTGCGGTCCGGAGAACGTATCCAGTCGCCGACTGAAAACGGTCGGTCTAGATAGATGATTAATCCGCCAAAGAAATTCGCGAGCAAATCCTTCGCCGCAAAACCAACCGCAATACCGCCGATACCACCAAAGGCCAGCACCGCACTGATACTCACACCCATGGTCTGTAAAATCACTAATGTTGTGGTAATCGACACTGAAACTCTTAGCAGTTTGCTGATGGCTTCAATTGTGGATTGGTCGATTTTATCTTCATCGGCCTTATTAACATTTGACCGCATCAGGTTATTTTCACCTTCCCTGATAAAGCGCACCAAAAACCAGCTGACAACGATCACCAGACCAATATCTCGCACCGTTGTTTTTACCTGGTATCCGAACAGATAATTGACAATAATCCAGGTACCAACGCCCCAAATTAGCAAAGTAACTGGTGAAAAGAGCGACATCACTAGCGCGTCGTCCCATTCGTTTTTCGTTCTTTGAAGCTGTTTATGTAGCTTGTTATGGATTCTCTTCCATAAAAAGTTAACCAGAAGTGTCACAAAGACAACCAGGAACACTTTGATGATAAAAGTCGAATCTCCTAGATTTTCATCAAACCAGATCTCAATTTTCGTTAAATCCATCAAGAAAACTCCTGTTAAAAGAGATTGTTAAACTCGTTTAATCGAGCACTTAGTTGTTGCCAACGGTCACTCAATTTTAATTCGGCTAAGCCTGTTGGAGATGAAGACATTCTAAGCGAATTAAGTCGTTGATTCGATTTCGGAGACGTTGGGTAACCCTCCAGCTCTGCAAGCACTTTTAACGCAGCTTCTCTATCGTTGCAAACTAAAACCATATCGCAACCCGCATCTAATGCCGATCTGGCTCTTTGTCCATAATCACCAGCGGCTTCAGCGCCTTTCATCGATAGATCGTCCGAAAATATTACTCCATCGAACCCTAACTCCTGGCGCAAAATAGTTTGCAGCCAGACTTGCGAAAAACCAGCCGGTTGAGAATCGACCTTTGAATAGACAATATGGGCAGGCATCACCGCACCGAGTTCTTCTGCTAATCGGGCAAATGGGACCAAATCATTGTTCTTAATCGTTTCCAACTCGCGGTCGTCATAAGGAATTGCGAAATGTGAATCTGCTTCAACAGAACCGTGGCCGGGAAAATGTTTACCGGTAGCTCTCATTCCCCCTTTTTTCATACCTGAAATATAGGCACTGCCTAGTTGAACGATGGGCTCAACTTTAGTTGAAAACCCTCTGTCGCCAATAACCTGGCTGGTCTCAAAACCTAAATCCAGCACAGGCGCAAAGCTAATATCACAACCAACAGCCTGGACTTCCAACGCCATTAACTCTCCCAGATCATGGGCAAAGTCTTTAGCCTGCGGCAAATTTTGCTCGGCTAACCGCCCAAACTTCGCTAAAGACGGTAATCGAGAGAACCCGTCTTTAAACCGTTGCACGCGCCCGCCTTCTTGATCAACGGCAATGATAATTGAATCATTCACTTCACGAATTTGGTTTGTGAGTGTCAATATCTGATCCGCAGATTCGAAGTTTCTGCTAAAAATAATCAGACCGCCAACTTGCTGGTGCGCAATCAGTTCGCGATCTTTGTCTGAAAGCTGGGTCGATTCTATATCCAGCATTACCGGTCCTACATTTCCCATAAAACTTGCTCTCTTTATTTTCAACGATATTGTTTATTAAGTTTTTTAAAACTGAAACAACAAGAAAGTTTCAGCCATCTGGAACTAGATCAATCCCATAATCAACATTAAGAATATATGCTAACCTATTAATAAATATAAAAATTAAGTATTTCGGCACTACCAATGGTCTCAGCCAGCGAAGCTGAGTTCATCAACAAAGTCATCATTTTATATTGATTCGGCAATATATCGAATACATGGAGAAAACCGACTAACCCCGCGCTGAAAAGTTCCTAACTTAATTTCCGGAGGCTATTTTAACAAGCAAAAAAAATCCCGCAATCGCGGGATTTAAATTAAAAGGATAAATTAACTATTCTTTACCTAACAACTGCTTTTTCATTGTTGGGTTTAGTGGCTTATCACCAATCCAGGTTTTAAGAAAAGCGTCATAAAAGGCTTTTCCGGGAATTAACCCTTTTTCAGAGCCATTAATGGTAACCAAAGTACCTTTACCAGGTAAAAAATCAATCCAGACTTTATCACCTTGATTAATTTCAGAATTCCAGATTTTGTTGAACTGCTTGATCATTGGCTCTAGCGCCACAAGCTCATCTTCAGTGTGATTAACCGTGATACCTAAATTGAGTGCACGAATCAGTGCGTCGGGCTTAATAGATGAATTTTGACAATAAAGAACAAATCGCTTGGCACCGTCATTAGACAATATCTCCGATACCGATTCGGTATCATTTTGCAAATATAAGCCACCGACATAAACAGCCTGACGCGCATTACTTTTAACCGCAGCACCTTTTAAACGTAATTGCTCTCCGCCGGGAGAAACAGTTACCACCTCTTCTATTTCAACACCAGCTAACTCTTTTGCGACACACAAAGAAGACATGCCAAAGGCACTAAAAAGACAACAAAAACAGATAGATGCAATTCGATTCAAAACCCACCCCAAAAATTGTACGACGTGAAAAAACCAATCCTTGAGAAGCTCATTCTTATTGTAGTCAAAGGATTGCGAAGACTGAGATTACAATAAGAAACATCCTGATGCAACTCAATAATAGAACAATAATTAACCCACATCTAAGATACAGGTCACAACTTGGACATTAATTCACGCAATTGTCCACAATAAGCAGTGGACCTTAACAATGCCAATTAACCCGAGGCCGTAATTTTCGACAACACGAAATAGCGAATGTTCACCTAAAGCCCCTAAAAAGGTTGATAACTCGCTTCAAAAACCTCTCATGAGCAAAATTCCGCCTATTTATCTCCGTTTCAGATTATTTATTCAAGGACAGGCGTATTTTCGCCTTGATGGCAGTAAATTGGCAGTATATCCTCATGCCTGATTATTCGAGTATGACTCATCCCTTTTGGCGGGAAATATCAAATAAGGTAAATCCAAAATGAAAAAAAATACACCATTAAATAAGCTTGCGATGGCGCTTTGCCTGACCGGCGCACTGGCAGCTTGCCAGCCGGAACAAGCTAAAAAAGAAGAAATCAAACCAGCAGGCCCCACCGCGGCTGATGCCAGGGCTTATGTGGAAAAAGCAGAAAAACAGTTAGAAAAGGATTACGAATATCAAGGTCAGACTGCCTGGGTTCAGGCAAACTTTGTCACTGAAGATACCAATGCGCTGATGGCCAGAGTAAGCGAGCAGGCAACCAAGCTAGGCGTATCTCTTGCACTTGGCGCAAAAAAGTTTAATGACCTTGAGCTTGATTACGATACGCGCCGCAAACTGGAAATTCTTAAGGCAGGCTTAACGCTTCCTGCACCTGAAGATGACGCGCTAAACGCCGAATTAGCCAAGATAACTTCAAACCTAGATGCCATTTATGCTAAAGGTTGCACTGATAAAAACGAGTGCTTTAACCTTGGACAATTAAGCGGCATTCTTGCCGATCCGTCTAAAAGCAACCAGGAAAAATTGGATGCCTGGGTAAACTGGCGTCAAGTCTCACCACAAATGCGCAAAGACTATAAACGAATGGTAGAAATTGCTAATCAAGGATCGAAAGAGCTTGGGTTTGCAGATACCGGCGCGCTATGGCGTTCAAAATATGATATGCCTGCAGATGATTTTGCCAAAGAAATGGATCGTGTCTGGGGACAGGTAAAACCTTTGTATAATTCTCTCCAGTGCCATGTTAGAGCAAAACTGAACGAAAAGTACGGTGATGATGTTGTTTCCAAGACCGGGCCGATCCCTGCTCATTTATTGGGTAACATGTGGGCACAAAGCTGGGGTAATATTTTCGAAGATGTCGCACCACAAACCGAAGCCAAAGCAACCAATCTCACTGAACGTCTAACAGCAAAGCAATATAGTGAAGTTGAGATGGTTCGCACCGCTGAAGATTTCTTTGTTTCTTTGGGCTTTGAACGTCTACCTGATACTTTCTGGGACCGTTCTTTGTTTGTTGAACCGAAAGACAGAACCGTTCAATGTCATGCAAGCGCCTGGGATTTAAGCACTACTGATTACCGAATCAAAATGTGCATTAAGAAAAATGCTGAAGACTTTATTGTTATCCATCACGAACTCGGGCATAACTTTTACCAAAGAGCTTACAATCTAAAACAACCAATGTTGTATCGCTCTAGCGCTAACGACGGTTTTCATGAAGCTATCGGCGACACTGTTGCACTGTCGATCAATGATAGCTACTTAAAGGAAATCGGCCTGATCGATCAAATCCCTGACGAATCAGCGGATCTGCCGTTTCTGATGAAGATGGCCCTTGATAAAATTGCTTTTGTTCCTTTTGGCCTGATTGTTGATAAATGGCGCTGGGGAGTATTTAACGGCGAAATTCCAGCGGATAAATATAACGAAGGTTGGTGGAAACTGCGCGAAGAGTATCAAGGCGTAAAAGCACCAGTCGCAAGAACCGAAGAGAGTTTTGATCCTGGTGCTAAATATCACGTACCGGGCAGCGTTCCTTACTCGCGTTATTTCCTCGCTCATATTTTACAATTCCAGTTCCACCGTGAACTTTGTAAAATTGCCGGTAGTGAAGGTCCTCTGCACCGTTGCTCAATTTACGGCAGCAAAGAAGCTGGCGCTAAATTGAATGCAATGCTAGAACTTGGCATGAGCAAAACCTGGCAAGAAGCGCTTAAAACAATGACTGGTTCAGGAGATATGGACGCGTCAGCTATTCTTGACTATTTTGCACCATTACAAAAATGGCTTGATACTCAAAATGCTGGGCGCCAGTGTGGTTGGTAGTTCAACCTAAACTGTGACATCAAAAAGGGGGCAATTGCCCCCTTTTCTTTTGATATAACAAGGTTATTAGACCTGTTTATATTTGCTGACTACCACTGCGGCCTATTAGTATCCGTCAGAAAATAATACCAATTGTACGCCCTGAATGGACCAAGGTGCCCGTCCGCCGGTTGGAATTGGCATAGGCTCATATTTTAAACTTCCATCGGAATTCTTTTCATTATTCAGACATTCCACAATCAGATTTATAAACCGACTGGCCGCCACCTGATTTTTCCAGCTGCGATAGCCATCAGGCCAGTTCAAGCTCAGCTCCCTCGGTCTTGTCCCTCCCACGCCCGGAACTCTACCAATGTGTTCAAACCGATTTTCATGGTCTTCATACCCAGCTTCAACCATCAAAAAATCTAATCGGGACAAAATCGACGCCGATACTCGGCTATTCCAGCATGCCATTGGTATTCTATCGGGTTTATTGTTCAACCAATGAGTCGCAAATGAAGCCAACAAACTCCAACCACTGTTCATTTTCGCACTCGAATTTTCATCAGCAGAAATCGCCGATTTCATCACCTGGTAGACATTTTCCCAGGTGACATCCTTTTGTGGTACACCGGCCTGTAAAAATATTTCGTTAGCTGTTTTCACAGCCATATCTCTGTCTTCTTTATTCCACTCGGAACCATCTTTGGCCGTGCTTGTTTCGATCCCCTTCGCTAGTATTTCCGCCCGATACATTAATGCATCAGCCGAATGAGAAACCTGCATGAGGCCGTTGCGGGGCTTTGGCCAGAAAAACGCTTCAAGTCGATCATGCCAGCTACTCACCGCTTCGCCCACCGGCAATCGTTGGTACATTGGCGTAAATGGATCTTCTTCAATCCAGGCAACAATTGCGCTGGCGAACTCTTTGTCGGAAGCCGACTTATCAGGCACCACCGGCGGATAAATATCTTCGCCGATAACTTCCAGGCCATGGTCGTCAATAACCACAGGTGCATGACTGGGCGTTTCGATATCCGCCTGAATCCTTGCTTCTGCGTAGGCAGTAAATAAATCTTGTTCAAGAAAAGTCAGACCATCCCAATAATCGAGGGCCTGATCACTCAGACGCACCAATTCCAGCTCAGGATTATCGTCAGACTTGACCCGTTTTAGCATGTCTTGATTCATCAGAAAAAACGACTCACAAATCTGCGACTTATCACGGTAGTACCAGGGAACCATCAGCCGGTTGATCACTTCAAGACTAAATCGTTTATTTGCCTCAATAAGCTGATGCAACTTAGCATTCTCGGAAACAGCGGGCATCACACCTTCGCGCCAGGCTTCATGATCAGAAAATCGTTTAAACCAGACTTTCCAGGCACCGACATAAAGCGCACGAGGAATTTGATAATGGTCAGCACTTGGAAAAATGGTATTTTTCATAAGTTATTCCCGAATAAAAAATTACTAATAAGCATATTAAATGAATATTTTTATAATACAAAGTGCCGCAGTTAACTATTTAACTTCAATTTTGAGATAAAAACGCAAGAAGTTGACGGCATCTTTTTTATCACGGCCTGATTCTATTTTTTACGAAACCCTTGTAACTATAGACCAAGTTTCTCTAGAGCTAATTCCTATAGTGCATGTAAAACATGTCGGAGTATTTTCCTCGCCTGACATTTTAGCCAACCTTGGCGACCTCAAAACAGCAGAATACAGAGATTTTCTCGGCAACTGAGCTTCCATTGCAAAGCCGCTCTGCAAAGTGTGCAATTATCTGAAATTCGGTTAAAATAGCGCCCTATTTTGATTCAACCTTTATTCCTTTGCTAAGGAGCAACCATGGAACTCTCTGCGCTAACCGCAATATCACCGGCAGATGGCCGTTACGGCAGCAAAACTCAAGAACTTCGATCAATATTCAGCGAGTTCGGATTAATCAAATATCGCGTTATTGTAGAAGTCCGATGGTTACAAGCATTAGCGGCTAACGAAAAAATTCAGGAAGTCAGCCCTTTTAGTGAATTAGCCAACGAAATACTCAGTGCCATTATTGATGATTTCAGTGAAGCTGATGCACAACGCGTTAAAGACATTGAAAAAACGACCAACCATGACGTGAAAGCAGTTGAATATTTTCTTAAAGAAAAAACTGCCGACAACGAAGAAATTAGCGCAGTAGGAGAATTCATTCATTTCGCCTGCACATCAGAAGATATTAACAATCTTTCCTACGCGTTAATGCTGCAAGAAGCTTCTGTTGTTATCAACAAATACCAGGACGAAGTTGTCAATGCTATCGCCGACCTGGCACATCAATACGCTGAAATTCCGTTGATGTCCAGAACCCATGGGCAGCCCGCTTCACCAACTACGTTGGGTAAAGAAATGGCGAACGTTGTGGCTCGATTACAACGCCAGCAAGCCCAGTTTGGTCGCGTACAATTAATGGGAAAAATTAACGGTGCTGTCGGTAACTACAACGCCCACATTTCAGCTTACCCAGAAGTTGATTGGCCGGCGTTCGCCCAGGACTTTATTGAAAACCTGGGTTTAACCTGGAATCCTTATACCACTCAAATTGAGCCCCACGACTATATCGCTGAGTACTTTGACGTGATTTCACGCTTTAATACAATCCTGTTGGATTACGATAGAGACATTTGGGGTTACATTGCACTTGGGCATTTTAAGCAAAAGACAGTGGCTGGAGAAATCGGTTCGTCGACCATGCCCCATAAAGTCAACCCGATTGATTTTGAGAACTCAGAGGGAAATCTCGGGATCGCCAATGCACTTTTCACACACCTTGGTCAAAAACTTCCAGTTTCCCGCTGGCAACGTGATCTTTCCGATTCAACCGCTTTAAGAGCTTTAGGAATGGGTGTAGCTCACTCTTTAATTGCTTATCAGGCGACGCTCAAGGGAATCTCGAAATTGGAAGTTAACGAGCAATCGTTAGCGGAAGAACTGGACCAAAACTGGGAGGTTTTGGCTGAGCCAATCCAGACAGTTATGCGCCGTTATGGCATCGAAAAGCCCTACGAAAAACTAAAAGAGCTCACTCGTGGTAAACGCGTTGATCAAGCAGGTATGCAAGCTTTTGTTGATCAGTTGGAATTACCGCAGGAAGCAAAAGATTCACTGAAAGCACTGACACCAGCAAACTACATTGGCAATGCAGTCGATCAGGCCAAGAAAGTTTAATTAGTCAGTTGGTCCGATATTATGATTAATGTCGGACCTTACTATGTCGACCCCAATTAACGAACATTGCTGAAAAATACCGGCGACTCATGCTTCACAATTTCGACCCAGCCCACTTTCTCACTACCCATTGGCAAAAGTCACCTTGCCTGATCAAAAACGCACTAACCCATCGCCCCGAATACCTATCCGCAGAGGAACTAGCTGGACTATCACTTGAAGATGAAGTCGAATCACGAATTATTCGATGTGATAATAATCAGTGGCAGCTATTTCACGGACCATTTGACGAAGCCACTTTCGATCAGTTACCAGACTCTCATTGGACCCTGTTGGTTCAAACCGTTGACTATTGGCTACCTGAAGTTAGTGAATTTCTTAAGAATTTTAATTTTATCCCCCGATGGCGATTTGACGATCTCATGATCAGTTATGCAGTTAATGGCGGCGGCGTCGGACCTCATTTTGATAACTACGATGTATTTCTGGTGCAAACCAGCGGCGAAAGACGATGGCGTGTCGGACGTAAAGATGACATATCTCAGCCGGACTCTGTTATTGAAGGACTTCAACACGTCAAACCCTTCGATGCCGAGATTGATGCCATTATGCAACCGGGCGATATTCTTTATGTTCCACCAAGAACACCCCATTGGGGAGAATCCATTGGTGAATCCATTGGATACTCGGTTGGTTACCGAACGCTGCAAACTAAAGATGTGATCGCCCTGCTCGCTGGTGAATTTGAGTGTCCGGACGTAACCCCGGAAGTTGATGCTGAAGACTTCGCGTTAACACCACCAACCACAGAATCACTCAATGAGTTTTTTACGGATAAATACCGCAGTAAACCAAATTATTCGGGAAAAATAGAGCCAGAGCTCATCCAATGGGCTCAAAAAGAAATAATAAAAATATCTAATAATCAAGAGCTTATAACGTCTTTGTTAAGCAAGTTCTTAAGCAATCCTAAGATTGACTCTCCGGATCCTGTCGTCAGTCTTCCTGTCAATCAGTCCGAAAAACTGCACACAATCAAAATGATAGATGGGGTTAATGCCAACTGGTTTATTTCCAAAGATGGCATTATTGTTAATATTGAGGGAGAAACATTGGGGTTTCCGATTGAGAGCCAACCATTGATAGAAAGTGTACTTTCCGGTGAACCCCTTGATATTAGAGCGCTTCAGAGAGATCACCCTAAATTTGATTTTTCCAGATCTTTGGCTAGGCTAATAAATAAGGGGTATTTTCTGACGAGTTATTAAATTCTCAATAAATCTTAAATATTGGCAATGGGCATAACCGAGACTTTACATTTTAAAGAAGTCGACTGGTCGACGGCCGCGGGTGACATCATGGAAATCCGCAAGCGGGTATTTGTGATAGAACAACGATTCGAAAAGGAAATACTCTGCGATAACCGCGACGACAACAGTTATCATATTCTGGTTACCAACAATAATAAAGAACCTATCGCCTGCGGACGACTCTGCCCAAACGGACGCATCGGCAGAATCGCAGTCTTAATGAATTATCGCGGTAAGGGTATTGGAACTATGGTACTCGCCAAACTCATTAAAATTGCCGAAAAAAGCAGTATTCCCAGTCTTTCTCTTAATGTAGAAACGGATCTGAGCCCTTTTTATGACCAGCAAAAGTTTTATGCTGACGGACCCGTCTATATGAAGCAGGGCGTCCCCCACCAAAGAATGACCAAACGTCTCGCCTGAACGATAATAAGCACCGTTCGTATTCGTCTCAGCCTATCTTTTCAATACCGCCATGGTTAATCGAGAAATACAAATTTTATTGTCGGCTTGATCAGATATGCGAATGTCCCAGACCTGAGTTGATCGGCCCAAATGAACAGCGGACGCCTTCGCCAGCACGGTTCCAGAGCGAATAGACCTAAGATGATTGCTATTTACTTCCAAACCGACACAATAGTGATTTTCATCAACGGCCAGGTTAGCTGCTAAACTTCCCACTGTTTCAGCTAAAGCAATGGATGCGCCGCCGTGTAATATCCCCATCGGCTGATGAGTTCGCTCGTCAACGGGCATAGAAGCCACCAGGTAGTCCTCCCCTATTTCTGTCACTTCGATTCCCAAGTGGCTAACCATTGTTTTTTTTCTTTCCTGGTTAAGTTCTTCGACCGAAACCTGCTTTTTCCAGATTGTCATATTGATATTAGATTCCTGCTTACTTGTTTATATTATTCTTACTGTATGATTTTGCCTGTATTATTTTGGCAGGCTTATCTCAAATGTTTTATTTCAAATGTCTTGTATTGAGCATCATATCTTAATTTCGATTAATGCGATCAACCCAGGCCATACCTAGCGCTGATAATACAAAAGTCATATGAATGATGACATACCACATTAACTTAGTTTCGTTAGGCCCATCATTAGTAGAAATGTTCATAAATTGCTGTAATAAATGGATCGACGAAATGGCGACAATAGAAGCGGCAACTTTCTGTTTCAGCGATCCAGAATCGAGTTTGCCTAACCAGGATAGCTTCTCCGAACTTTCATCAATATCCAATTGAGAAACGAAGTTTTCGTAGCCAGAAAACATTACCATCACAATTAATCCGCCAACCAGCGATAAATCAACTAATGACAGGATAAAAAGTACCAGATTGGTCTCACTGGTACTAAAAATATCAGGAAAAACATGAATCACCTCCTGAAAAAACTTCAACCCCAGCATCAATAATCCCAAACTTAACCCAAGGTAAATGGGCGCTAAGGCCCACCGACTGGCATACATAATACGTTCAAAGATTTTTTCCATTTTTATTCAGTCCAGTAATTGTCAGCTTAACATTAGCGACTTTTTCACAAGAAAAGTAAATTATAGCGCCTGGGCAGCAAAATTAAATAACAGCTTCATTATTACGCAAAAGCGCTCTCCATTAGATTGTCTGCATTATTCGATATTCTTGTATTATTCGACAGTCTGTGATGAGAATTTTGGATATACTTTTACATAAAACCGGATTTATTCCATAATTCTGAAATGAACGCTACTAACGAAAATACCGACGACACTCAAAATGAAGGCCGCCAACCGCAAAAGATAACGCGAGTCCTTTCTCTAAAAGCGCTGTGTGAGTCAACTTACGATTACTTTTCAACCGCCAAACAGAAAATTCAAATCTATACGCGGAACCTTGATCCCAGGGTATTAAATAGCCGTGAGCTGGAACAATCGCTCTCTCGTTTCATTCGCTCCAGTCGTTTCGTTAAAGTGGAAATTTTGATAACCGAGGAAAGAAATTTGCAGGGTATTGATCACCGGTTAGTGAGTCTTGCACAAAAATATACCAGTTTTGTTTCAATTAAGGTGATCCCAAAGGATTATCACGAAAATCACTTTGCATTTTACTTAATTGACGGTCGAACATTGATTTATCGCAATGTCGCAGACAGGTATGAAAGTGAAATTCACCAGTTGCCCAGCAGTCATCTAAAACAGAAAACCAAGTATTTTGATGAAGTTTGGGAGAAAAGTTCACCGGCAATTCACTTGAGGGCGCTTCATTTATAAGCCTAAAGCGCACTGCTGGTTGCCAGGAGTTTTTTCCTCAACGAATCAACATTAGCGAAATATCATCTACTAATATCAGGAGTCTTTTATGCTTAGTTATCCGACTCAGATCAATAAATCATCAACGACTAACCCGTTTATCGTAAGCATCTCACTTTGCCTGATATTGATGGCTTTCTCATTTTCTGCCAACGCCGAATCCTATATTCATCAAATGCAATATCTAAAAGCAGAGCAAGTTATCCCTGTGATAAAACCGCATTTAAGCCAACAAACCCGATTGACCGCCAAAGGATATCAATTGTTTATTCAGTCTACACCAAAGGACTACGAAAAAATTAAACAGATGATGCTCATGCTGGATAAAAAACCAGGAAACTTTCTCGTGCAGGTCAGAGTATTAGATCGTCGGCTGGATAACTGGGAAATGGCGGGAGCTCAGCTTAAGTCTTCCGGTAAAAAATTAAGTGCCGGCGTATCCCGTTATCAAACATCCGGCAGAAACAAAATAGATAAAACATTCTCTGTGAGAACTACCGAAGGATACCAAAGTTTTATTAATACGGGAGAAGCATTTCCAACCCACCAATTGGTCAAACACTATGGTAGCTTTATCCCGAAAACAAAAGATAAAAAAGTGAATAGCGGCTTCTATGCAACAATTCATAAAATGCCTGGTAACAAAATTAAAGTCTCTATATCAACTCAACAGCAAAACCGCAAAGGGCAGCACTCTCAAACTATTCAAACGTCTAAGGCAAATAGTGTTTTTGACGCGACACCCGGTCATTGGGTTTTGATCGCTTCCACCGGCACAACGGCAACTAGTGGCAATAATGCGATTCATCAGCGAAAGCAACCGGGCAACAACCACTACTCTGTGAGCGCTTCAAGAAGCGACAAAAGATGGTTTTACCTGAAGGTGACCGAGCAGCTTAACTAGAACTGATTTTTTTAGAGCATAAATGCAGCTTTAACCAGAAATTTAACCGCCGCTCTAAAACAGTGGCAATGCATAATGATGACAATACTTTAGGGCGTGTTTATCTTTCGTTCTTTGAGATTGTTGCGGCTAAAATTTTGCCAATCAAGAAGAGCGGAGCGTGGTTTAGTTATTCTAAATGAGCAACAAACGACGCAGAGTGGCGAAATTTTAGCCGCAACCCGAAGGGCCGGGCCATTTTTTCGCCCAGCTGCGTTAAAAGATGAACCTGTAGAATGGCTACATGGCTCATCTTTCGTCTTGCTGAACAAAAAAATGACCTCGGCAATCTCAAAGAACGAAAGATAAACACGCCCTAATATTGATTATCACTAAATCATCTAGCGTTAGAAAAAGAATTCACGTATATTGCGGCTCAGCTACCCCTCACCAAACGCTGGTTTGGATCTATTAAATTCCGCTCAGGTTCATTGTGTTTAATAAAATATCGCAAGAGACAAAATACTTGTTACCTATCGCTATTCCTGCGGTACTGTCTCAGTTAGCACAAATGGCTATGGGCGTCATCGACACGGTGATGGCCGGACACTACTCTAACGACGCCTTGGCGGCTATCGCCATTGGTACAAGTCTATTACACCCAGTGCTGATTTTTTTCATGGGGTTGTTTTTAGCCTTCAATCCAATCATCGCCCACTTTAGAGGAGCCGATTCGCAAACCAAAATCGGTATGCATTTCCGCCTGGGAATTATCCTCGCAGCCGCTTTCTCTCCCATCGCAATTTTAGTGCTTCTTAACGCACAGTATGTATTGCACCTGTTGGGGGTGGCGCCAGAAGTTGCAGAGTTAGCAACTGGATATTTACACGCGACCGTTTGGGGGATGCCGGGATTGTTGATATTCCTGGCACTCAGATTTTGCAACGAAGGTATGTTTTCTACACCGGCAATTATGGCTTCGACGGTGTTTTCTATTCCGTTTAACATCGGCTTTAATTACTGGTTTATGTATGGTGGTTATGGTGTTCCCGAAATGGGTGCGATTGGTGTCGGTTACGCCACCAGCCTGGTGTGGACAATGATGTGTCTGGGCTTGTTGTTGTACACGATCTTCACGCCCAAATATGCGAGCCTGGAAATATTCAAACACACTTCTCTACCACACTGGGTCGAAATCAAGGAAGTACTCCGTCTCGGATTGCCAATGGCGGTTACGCTTGGTTTTGAAATTACCATGTTTGCCGCAGTCTCACTGATGATAGCTCGTTACCCGACAGAAGTGATGGGCGCCCATCAGATCGCTGTAAACATCGCCTCGATCAGTTTTATGATCCCGTTAGGGATCTCACAGGCAATTACGGCACGAGTGGGTTACTTTGCTGGTAAAAAAGACCCCACAGCGACTCAACTGGCGGGCTACACCGGAATTGGCCTGTCAGCAGCGATTTCTGGCTTTTCTGCAAGTACGATGATCTTGCTTCCTTTTGTTCTGGTTGGTTTTTACACCATCGATAACCAAATTTTAGAAATAGCCGCCTCGCTACTTTTTTACGCAGCAATATTTCAGTTTTCAGATGCACTTCAGGTATCTTCAGCAGGCGCCTTGCGAGGCGTTAAAGACACTAAAATTCCGATGTTCATCACAGCGATATCTTACTGGCTGGTCGGTTTTCCAGTGGGTTATATTCTGGCTGAAAATTTCGGTTATCAAGCAAGTGGCTATTGGATAGGACTGATCGCCGGTTTATCAACGGCTGCAGTTTTATTGTTGCACCGATGGGTTATGCTCTCAGCGAAAAAGCCGGGTGAAATGGTGGTGGTTTAAATCAATGACCACCTCAATTTTCACCGGAGACTGCGGTAATTTCGACTCTAAGTAACAATCAACGACAGAGTGTTAATGACAGGTGAGTTTCTCTTTATGCACTTTTTCAAGTTCACTGATAGCCCACGCGGGATAATCGTCGGCTTTACCCTCCAGAGAAGACACCAGTTCTATCGCTTTTTGTTTTTCACCTTTGCAAATTAGCATATAAGCCATTTCTCTTCCGCCAGCATAAGAATTCATATGAAAGGCCTTCTCATAGTTTTCAAACGCTAATGGCCAATTTCTTGTGATCCCAAGCAACCCGTATTGGTAGATTTTTGCAACTTTAAGCAGCGACTCAAGATGATTTGCTTTTGCTGCATAAAGATACCAATCAAAAGCTTTTTTATAATTCTGTTCGAATCCAATCCCCCTTTCATAAAATCGGGCTAATCGATATGCAGCGTCAATATTGCCTAGCTCGACTGCTTGCTGGGTATAACTAATGACTTTATCTCTATCTGCCTTGGCGACTCCAGTAGCCCGATATTGAAACGACATAAAATGCATATCGTCTCCCATTTGGCGCCTATCTTCCCCTCTGTATTCTCGAACAATTCCCAAGTGCTCGCGCAGAAACTCCACAATTTTTATAAATTGATGTCGCTCCCCATTCCATGTTGGATGGCCGTGAGTAGAATCTGGATACAGCACGAATTCATGGTCAACTCCTAGTTTATCTAAAACATAACTCAATCGGTATGAATGCTCAGGATGGGCAATCCTATCTTTGCCGCCTGCCATAATCATTATCGGCACATTAATTTCTGCGGCACGGTAAACAGGTGAATTGCGTTTCGCCTCCTCAAAATGACTTAAAATATCACCGACGGTATTAGTAATTGCTTCTCTGATTTTTTCGCTTTGGTAGATATTTGACGCCGAATACAGCAAAGTCAAATCAGTCACACCAAAATAAGACACTGCACATTGATATTTTCCAGGGTAATTGATCACAGACATCAGTGAAGAATAACCACCATAACTACCACCAATGATACACATTTTATTTTCATCGATTTGATAATGTTCAATAGCATAATTAACCGCGCTATCAATATCTTTTTCAATACCTTTTCCCCATTGAGAAACACCGGCCTGCTGGAAACTTTTTCCATACCCGGCAGAACCTCTAAAATTAACTCGTAACACGGCAAAACCGCGGTTAGCCAAATACTGAACTTCGAGGTTAAATGAATTGGTATCGCTGACGCCAATTGGACCGCCATGCGGCATCACAACTAATGGGTATTTCGTTTTACTGGTATTGGGAAGCGTTAAAAAAATTTCAACAAAATGCCCCTCTGGTGTTTTGATTCTCTTGGTCAGGGTCTTTTGAAATTTGAGTTCAGCAAATTGGGGGCGAATATCAAATAATCGAATAGACTCTCTTTTTTGTTTGTCATAGTAATAATAAGCGCCTGGAAAATCAGAGTTAATCATAAAATAGATCGAATGGTTAGAATCCAGAGATTCACTCACTAAATAAACTTTTTGCTGAGGGAATTTTTGCGCAATTTTTGATTGGCTATCACTGCTCTCTTCCATCAAGTATTGTGTAGTCGGCAACCCATGCTCAACGTAGGTGACAGAGGCAAGCTTTCCAGAAGTGTGGTCGACTGTCGCGCCGATAACATCGTATATATCAGATTCAAATAAAACCTGCGCTTTTTCCGGTTGATTCACGTTATAACGAATCACAGCGGTCTTATCCCTCTTAATATTAGACAGCACTACAATTTCGTCATTATCAAGCGCTTGAATCGGACGAAACACATCGCGATGATGCTTCCTCTGATAAATTTTTATCCACTTATTGTCCTTCAAATGGCGGTAATTGAGTGACATTTTTTCATCTTCCTTAATCAATGCCAATCGTAGTCGATGGAAGCCATCAGTGACAAAACCAACCGCATTATCAACCCCCTTGTTGAGCTTTCTTAGATTAGCGAGTTCGCCAGACATTAATAATTCTCGGTTTGCCTGAACAACACGATAATCCGACTCTCCATCAAGCAAATGAGCGAAAATAAATTCGCCTTTAACTTCTAACATGGGATCAACCAGATGCCCATCAACTTTCGGGGAATACTCGTTAAATCGAATCCCTGCTTCGTCTGAAAATATCTCCATTATTTTCAGGTGGGAATATCTTAAACGATATTTGATGAACACTGTATTTTCATCAACCCAGTTAACCTGCGAGACCCGGCGTAATTCATCTTTGTCCAAGGCGATAAGCTTAATTTCTTCGCCGGTTCTAATGTCACGAACAAAAATAATGGTGTGATTCGGGCTATTTCTTCTCCCCAGTGCAAACTCTCCTCCAGGGCTAATACTAATAGCGCTATGTTCCCGCGAGCTAAATAGTTTTGATGTCGCAATAAAGTCCGCAGCGAATACGTTAATACTCAGAAGAAAAAGAAACAGCGCAAATAGTTTATTCATGACTTGCTCCCGCCTCTTTTTGTTGATGCTTCTCGGGGGCTGGTATTTGTGAACGCTCGACTTTTTCTCTTTCAGGGTTATTGACGGCTTCACCACCCTCTAACTTTTTGTTTTTCTCAGCGGCAATTAAACTCAATGCATAGCTGATAAAATCATCACGATCTTTTCCACCATAATTCAGCACTGTATTTTTTAGTAGCAACGGTTGTTCATTTTCCAGGTATTTTACTGCAGCCGTTGACTGGTTAAGTAAATCATAATTGTAGTAATTGTTACCGAGATGCTGAACATAAATATGTCCGATGTAGTTGAGTGCCCCACGCTTAACATCAAATTTCCACGTTTCAGGAAAGCGGCTGTCTTCCAACGAAATATACCCACGGCCAAAATCTAATTTGCTGATCTGGTACTCTCCAGGAGGCAAAGAAATGACCTGATATGGCTTAGCTTCGACCACCAAATTCTTTTTGCCGCTAAGATGAATTTCTTTTATGTAAGCCTGCGAATCTATCGCAAATAATAATAAAGTTTTCTGTCTGATTTTTTCCGGGTTATCAATTTGCTGAGTAGACATCACGGAAACACGAGAGGGTGAACAGGCAGATATAATGAAAATTAGGAATGCTACTACTACAAACTTATTCATAAATAATCCTTATTTAACGAATTTGTCTTGGTTGGCGCTTTGATAATTTCTAGAATAGCTTTAATCTTAAGCGCCGCAATGCGAATGATAGTCAAGTGAATAGTCAGGTCTATTCAATATTTGAATCTATTGAGCACCTCACTCTGTTAATCTTAGTGCAACCAAGTCAAAAGTTATCTTACCCAAATAACTAAATGTTATCTCCGAGCAAGCACTCCAACTTGATGGCACTAGATAATCAAGAATACCTGATATTAAGCTGTTAGTTTCTTCATTACTTCAAAATAGTCTAGTCGAATATTTTCCTCATCATGATGATTTTTATTTCTAATTTTCCACTGTCCAGCCACCATGACGTCATTCACCGGTAATTCGGCACAAGCGAAAATAGCTGCATCAAGAATAAAGTTATCCTGCTTTAAATAAAGACTTGGATGATTTCGATCAAGCACTACTATATCTGCACGGTTGCCTACTTTGATCTCACCAACATTTTGATTCACCGTTAGCGCACCTTGTTTCGCCGCGTGGCAATACAAATTCTGCCCAACCGAGGCACAAGATTGTGAGGTTAATACTGCCCTTTGGTGAGTAGTTAAACGCTGACCATACTCCAGCGTTCTGATTTCATCGGCTACATTGACCGCAATATGTGAGTCTGAACCGATTGCAAATTTTCCGCCCTGTTCCAGAAAACTTTTCGTCGGAAAAATTCCATCTCCTAAATTAGCTTCAGTAGTTGGACATATTCCGGCCACCGCCCCACTTTTTGATAGATTAGCCACTTCCTGATCTGTTAAGTGAGTCGCATGAATCAAACACCAGTTCTTATCGACAGAATGATTGTCCAACAACCACTCCACTGGACGCTTACCATAAAATGCCAGACTGTCTTCAACTTCCTGAAGTTGCTCAGCAATATGAATATGAACTGGCGCACCGGGATTAATATTACGAATAAAAGGGACAATTTCAGACAATTGCTCTTCACTGACTGCTCTTAAAGAATGAGGTGCAATACCTAATCCGATGGTCGATTCTTGCTGGTAAGCGGAGTTAATCTCGGTCAGTAACTGACAATATTCATCAAGTTGATGAATAAAGCGCATTTGAGCTTCCGATGGCGCTTGCTTGCCGAAACCAGCGTAGGTATAGAGAACAGGCAAATGGGTAATCGCTAATCCAGTTTCTTTTGCAGCATTAATAACCTGGTGAGACATTTCTGCAGGGTCATCGTAAAATTTACCACCCACCTGATGATGCAAATAATGAAATTCTGCGACACAGGTATATCCTGCTTTCAACATTTCCAGGTAAAGATATTTGGCGACCTTATGAGCATCTTCCGGCGTCATTTTGGCAACAAAGCGATACATAATATCTCGCCAACTCCAAAAACTATCCAACTGACTTGCACGATACTCTGAAAAACCGGCAAAAGCCCTCTGAAATGCGTGCGAATGACAATTGACCATGCCCGGCACAAGTGCCCCACTTACTTTCTCCGCACCGCTCAAAAGACCATCGTCTATCGAGAGAATCGTACCTTGTTCGCCAATTGATAGGGTTTTATTCTGTTGCCACTGGTTCCCAATCAAAACCATTTCAGCGTATAATTTCACTTTTATTTCAACCGTGATTTTTGCCCGTTTAGTTAAAGCGAAACCTTAACCACCTCAATCGGAAATGGCAAGTTTTGTCGCACCAAAATACTTAAAAGTTACCGGCAAATTAGACTCGCAAAATCACACAAATCAGGTAATCCAATGTCGACAGTGTTTGATCTTGTAATTCATAACGTAAATTTAGCCACGATGGCTGAAAATGACAATTACGGCATTATCAATAATGCGGCCGTTTGTATTAAGGATGGTCAAATCGATACCATTATTTCTGAAATGGACAAGCAATCGGGAAACCTGGAAACGGAACAAGCGATTGACGCCGAAGGTCGCTGGATGACTCCTGGCCTAATCGATTGCCATACTCACCTGGTTTATGGTGGTAATCGAGCTAACGAATTTGAAATGCGTCTCGAAGGTGCCAGTTATGAAGAGATCGCCAAAGCAGGCGGCGGCATTGTTTCAACCGTTAAAGCAACTCGCGAGACCGACAAACAGGCACTTTTTGACGCAGCTGCGAAACGCTTAACTTACTTGATTGATGAAGGTGTTACCACTGTAGAAATTAAGTCTGGTTATGGATTAGATCTCGATACTGAACAAAAAATGTTAGAAGTGGCTAGTGATTTAGGTCAGTACTCGCCGGTTGAAGTAAGTAAGACTTTTCTCGGCGCACATGCCGTTCCACCGGAATATAAAGAAAAAGCTGACGATTATATTGATTTGGTGTGTGAGCAAATGATGCCTGCGCTCCACCAAAAAGGACTGATTGACTGTGTTGATGCATTTTGTGAAGGTATCGGTTTTTCTGTGTCACAAACGCAACGAGTATTTGAGAAAGCAAAATCTTTAGGTTTGCCGGTTAAATTACACGCTGAGCAGCTTTCAGATTTAGGCGGTTCTCGGCTGGCGTGTGAATTTGAAGCCTGGTCAGTCGATCATCTGGAATTTCTCAATGAGCAAGATATTCCGAAACTCAAACATGCCGGTACAGTCGCAACGCTGCTTCCAGGCGCATTTTATTTCCTCAATGAAACTCAATTACCGCCAATCGAAGCCTTAAGAAAACACCAGGTTCCCATAGCGATAGCCACCGACTCTAATCCCGGTAGTTCACCCTGCTTATCGTTATTACTCATGCTCAATATGGCAACAACATTATTTAAGCTGACACCATTTGAAGCGCTTCAGGGTGTGACCATTAATGCTGCGAAAGCGCTCAATATCAGTCACAAAGTGGGGAGTATCGCAGAAGGAAAACAAGCAGATCTGGTCCTTTGGGACATTAACTCCCCTGCCGAATTAAGTTATCGAATTGGCGGAAATCCCTGTCATACGGTGATTAAAAAAGGTGAGGTTATTTTAGCTAAAGGGTGATCAGAGGACAGTCTACTGTCATCTCAACCGCGGCGGAGAGATGACAAGTGCAGATTCTGGCCAAGTGCAGGCGCTCTGTCTCAATTAAGATCTTTAGCAAACTGACAGAGTAATTTTAGCGGTACAATTTCCAGTGCTTTTTTGTGTGTTCTTTGCAGAAAAACTTTAGGCGCCATACCGCTCTGGTGGGCTTCAAGCCAACGCGCCGCGCACAAACACCAGCGATCACCGGGTACTAACCCTGGAAATCCGAATTCTGGAATCGGTGTCGACAAATCATTACCACGAAATCGAGAATACTCCAGGAACTCTTTATTCACTTCAACACATACGGTGTGAGAACCCGAATCGTGTTTGCTGGTATTGCAACAACCGTCGCGAAAAAAACCGGTTACTGGATCTTCACTACAAGGAATCAAAGGCTCATCAAATACATTAAGTGAAGGCTCTATATCTAGTTCTTCCATGCTAATCTCTTAAATCTGGTCAGTGAATTCTTACGCTAAATCTGCTCGTTTGCTTTTGGTTTTAACAATTCACTCAAGCTTGATCGTCAACAAAAAAACTAAGTTGAAATTATCGTTCATTTCGATCAAATAACTCGATAAACAGTTTTAGTGTTTACATTGAGTATATCAATTTTTTTCGGAATTAAAAAACCGCGTAACAAACGCGGTTTTTATCGACTGTTCAGTCTCTACAGAACGGTTTTTACTTAATGCAGGACTAACTAAAGATCATCAATAATCTCATACAAAGCGTCAATTGCAGAAGCACCTAACTTAACACACCTCTCGGGAGACCAACCTTGTAATGGTTGAGGTGTATCATTGGTATCTTTAAATGGCATTTCCAGGGTAATCGATGGGCACTCAAATGTTTCTGCAATATAGTTGGTGCATATCGTCATGTTCGCTTTACCAGGTTCATCGGCCGGATAACCAAACTTCATCTGAAAATCAGGGTTGACTTTCATCATGGATTCGCCGAACCGACCGTGGAGATCTGCCAACCGCTCATTCCATTTAGGTACACCCTCAGCGCCTGCTATAAAATTGTATGGTAAGCCTTCATCACCGTGAACGTCGAGGCAGAAGTTCACGCCAATTTTATGCATCTGTTCTCGAACTAAATAGACTTCAGGGCTGCGCTCCATGGTTGGTTCTAGCCATTCACGATTGAGGTTAGCACCCGCAGCATTGGTTCTTAAATGTCCTCTTCGGCTACCATCTGGATTCATATTAGGGACTACGTAAAAAACGGCTTTATCAAGCAATTGGCGTGAAAGCGCCTCGTCTTCATCAAGTAATCGATGTAAAAACCCTTCCATCCACCAAGAGCCCATGGTTTCGCCAGGATGTTGTCTAGCATGCACCCAAATTTTCTTTTTCCCTTCCTCTGGGCGACCAATAATAAGCTGGTCAAGGTCTTGTCCGTCTAGCGTTTTGCCCAGAGTATTTAGCTGAACCTTAGGATCGCCGATTGCCCAGCCGACGAAATCGGCCAACCTTTCCGTTGAATAAGGCGCAAAATAAGCGTAATAAACAGACTGATATTCCGGCATGTGATCAATTTGCAACACACCATCCTGATAGCTGGTGGGCACTCGAAACCAGAACTCTCGATCATAAGAAGCTACCGCTTGATAATCTTTCCAGCCATCGAGATAAGCAACGCCACTCGCATTGGCAAACTTTATCTGACAATCCTGACCTTCGGCGCCGGTTAATCGAAAATAAAACCATTGGTAAAAGTCACTGTTATTATCATTTTCGATTTCCAATTGAATGTCTGAAGGATCGTCGCATTTCAAACAACGAATATTGCCTCCATCAAAGTTACTGTTTATTTGCATTAGCTGAAAATTCCCGGTTTATTAGTTAAGTTTATTGTCAATTCACAGGTCGATTTAAGAGGAAAACGATTGCGTTTTGTTTGAAAACAAACGCTTATTCTAGAATCTTTACCTGGTTTATAATCAATGAGAAAAAGCACGAGCCGGATTCTACCAAAAATTTGGGCATAATTGATGACTAATGTCATTCTATAAGCCCCATGAATATTCTATCGATGCTATCGATTTCAAACCCTATTGATTTCAGACCCTACAGATTTCGCAAACAACACCTTCACCAGATGGCTCACTAACATCCGCAGAATAAATCAGTCTATTACAAATATGCCCTCGGTTCCAAAATCTGCAACTGGTCTGACAAGGCTGGCGAATTCGAAACCCACACCCACGAAAACTAACGGAATACTAACTATTTGAAGATTAAGACATTTATGGCAGTATATTCTCTTTGGAATATCTCGGCATCACTCTCGTATGTTTATTGCCATACCCGTTAATTACGTATAAGGATCCCTATGGAACACCTTTCTAATGAACAGATTCTCGTTAGAGAAATTCCGCGACTCAACACTATAGCGTTTGAACCGCTCGCTGCTAAATATCCGATGTTAGCCGCATTTGAATCGTTTATCGGTTGGATTATTTTGTTAATTCCTGCCACCGCAATTGATTTCTTCGTCGACAAATTTTCCATACCACCAACCGCTTACTATGGGCTAATTGGTATCGCGGT
Source organism: Aliikangiella coralliicola (assembly GCF_007004725.1). GTDB lineage: Bacteria > Pseudomonadota > Gammaproteobacteria > Enterobacterales > Kangiellaceae > Aliikangiella > Aliikangiella coralliicola. The sequence continues at coordinate 168,105 of NZ_ML660170.1, forward strand.
ACTCAGCACGCTTTTGGGTTACTTCGGCGCAAAAGTCAAAGGTTTCGCGCTCAGGGAAAGGGATATTTTATATAAAGAAGGCCTTTTCTGGAAAAAACAAACCGGCGTCTCTTTTAAACGCATTCAACATATCGATATTTCACACGGTCCGGTCGAACGGCACTTTCAAATTGCGACAATTAAATTTTTCACCGCCGGCGGCGCATTTGCTGACTTAAAAATAAGTGGTCTCAATCAATCGGATGCAGAAGCGCTTCGCACTCACATTCTTGAGAAAAATGGGTTAATTGGCAATGACAAGTGATCTTAAATGGCATCGTTTGTCGCCCATTTCCGTTTTGTTCTTTTTGGGAAAAGTCGTTTCACGATTACTTAAAGATGCTCTCCCCGGTTTAGCCCCTCTTGCCGTGGTTATTTTTAATTCAGATGATAAAGCCTGGTTAACCAGCTTAATTGTTGTTGGCGTTCTCGGACTTATTATCACGAGTGCAATTTTGCAGTATTTATTTTTTCAATTTCAGATTCAGGCAGACAAAGTACTCATTAATGAAGGCGTGTTAAAAAGAAATCATCGTATTTTAAGCTTCGAACGGATACAAAATATTAATATAATTCAGCCAGCCTACTTTCGGCCATTTTCCCTGGTAACCCTGCAACTGGAAACCGCCGGCTCGAAAAGTAATGAAGCCAATTTGGCTGGAATCAATTCAAACCATGCAGATGAAATCAAAGCCCAGGTTTTGTCCTCTCATCAAGAAAAATCAATACTTAGCGACGCTGCCTCAGTCGATAACTTAACTCCGAATGATACCCTTGAAGAATTCGACAATGCAAAAAATACGGTCGATACAATCGCAACGGCCGACATCAAGCAATTGGTAAAATATGGACTGACCAGTAACGCAATGTTCTGGTTTCTCGTGGTTATTGCTCCCCTGTTTGGAATGATGGATGATGTATTAGAAAAGTGGATTGGTGAAGAGGGTTTCAAATCTGCAGCCGAATTTTTTGGCGGCGGAGTGACAGGTAGCATTACTCTGGTCGTGCTGATTATTTTGGGTCTTATTTCATCGATGCTAATATTTTCAATTCTCGGCTCAATTTTTCGTTACTATCGATATCGCTTAACCCTAACTGACGACACGCTGAAAAGACACAGTGGCTTACTCAATACCCATGAAGAATCTGCTAAGCTCGCCAAAATTCAAGCCTTTGTCAGCCAGACGAACTTTATTGGTAAACGATTAAAAGTTGAAAATGTCATCTTGAAACAAGCTTCCGGGCAAACTAATCAACAAAATGCCCGCTCCGGTTTGTTTGTGATTCCAACGCGAACCGCGCAACAATCGAATAAACTTTTGAGCATGATTCTGTCTCTCGAATCTCCGTTAACGAACCTGAGATCAATTGACCGGCGGTATATTTTAAAAACCTGGTCTCAACTTATGGTCATTCCATTATTGTTGTCTATATTACTCGCCATCGTTTCAGAATCTTATTGGCCATTTTTGATTTTACTTGTCGGCTTATTAATCTGGCCACTGGTGGTTCTGCGGTGGAAAAACTTCGGCTATCAGTTGGCTAGCCATTTCGCTACCTTAAGGACTGGTTTTGTAGGCTTTAGAAAAATCACTTTTCCTTTATTTAAGGTTCAGCGAGTGGAAATCAGTCAATCGCTCATTCAAAAAAGAAGCAAGCTCGCAACATTGAAACTCTTCCTGGCTTCCGATAGAGTTATTATTCCATACATTCCCTACGACGAGGCAATGGAGTGGTTTGACCATGTGAGTTATCAAATTGAAATGACTGATAAATCATGGTTTTAGTAGCATCGATGATTTTAATAACGTCTTTGATTTTAATAACGTCAATACCAACAGAGAAAGATTATGAATAAGCAGTTTTCTTGCTACCTGATAGTTTTAAGTAGCATTTACTTACCTAATTCTATTGCGTTTCAAAACCTGGGAGCCAAACGCGTTTCTGAGAAAAAAGTTGCTGAAACGACAGTTGAAGAAACCAGGGTCAGTAAAGCGGCATCAGTTATTCCAAAAGTTGTTTCGTTGCTGGATCAACATAGCAAAACCTTCCAGTCTCAGTGGCAACAAAGCCAATCATTTGAGCAAGCCAAAGTTCTCGTATTGAACTCAGGTAACCAGCTTTGGAATAACGCCAAAACCAAAATCAGGCAAACTGAAAGCTTTGATGATCGTTCTCTTTATTGGCAAAGACTGAAAATTTCACGAATTATTCGCTCGATAAAACCTCAGTTTAGTTGCAATCAAAAGCAGCTTTCTGAATTACTCAATATTTTAGAGCAGTCAAGTCGTGGCATTAACAATATTCATTTTGATCAGCCAGCCAATAAAAAAATCTTATTAACAGGCTTTGATCCTTTTCTTCTTGACAGAAACATCAATCAAAGCAACCCATCAGGTGTGGTTGCTCTGCTACTTGATGGACTGGTGATTGAAAAAGATGGTATCAGTGCACAAATAAACACTTTTGTGGCGCCGGTCAGATATCGAGATTTTGATCAAGGACTCATCGAAACCACCCTCTCCCCGTATTATCTGTTAAACAACCTGAATATGATTACAACGGTTAGTATGGGTCGTAAAGATTTTGACCTTGAAAGATTTCCAGGTAAACGACGCAGTGTCACTGCGCCCGACAATCTGAACATACTATCGGGAGGAACCAGCAAATCACCGGTGATTTCAAAACTCGGTAATCAACAGCTTCCTGGTCCCGAATTTGTTGAATTTAGCTTGCCTGTTTCAAAAATGAAATCTGCCAGGGGAAAGTACAAAATTAACGACAATCACCAAGTGACCACCACTCAAAAAACTTTCGAACCTACGTCACTTTCGGAGTTAAAAAACGCTATCGCCGTGTCTGGATCAGGGGGCGGTTATCTGTCTAATGAAATATCCTATCGAAGTATTCGATTGAGAAATCAGATAGGTTCACAAATTCCAACCGGGCATATTCACACGCCCCGGATTCAAAAATACGATCCGGAAGCAACTAAGGCTATCGTTGAGCAAATCGTCGAAATGCTAAAGTTGTCTTTGACCGAGATTTAGCAAAAATACAACTCACCTTGACCTATATAACGTTAATGCAGGCTATATCAAAAGTATTCTCTTAAAAAAGCATTCTCTTAATTAGCCTGTCGTTCTTTACTACTCGATCTTTACCAGCCTTACCTTCGAACTGAATTTCAGCTCGAAGGTTCAAGTCAATTCCAGCATTGTGATAAGATCCGGCCTCCGATTAACTAAGACCCTCTATCCTTTAAAAAATGAATAAAGAAAAACGACAAAAAATATTTGAGATTTTAAGGAACGAAAACCCCAATCCGACCACCGAACTGGAATACTCCTCCCCCTTTGAATTGCTGATATCCGTCATTTTATCGGCGCAAGCAACTGATGTAGGTGTTAATAAAGCAACCAGTAAACTTTACCCTGTGGCTAATACGCCTGAAGCCATTTATGAACTGGGTGTTGATGGCTTGAAGGAGTACATAAAAACTATCGGCCTTTTTAACTCAAAAGCGGCTAACGTGATTAAAACCTGCAAAATGCTGATTGAAGAACATCAATCAGAAGTGCCACAAACTCGCGAGGCGCTTGAGGCTTTGCCCGGTGTTGGCAGAAAAACCGCAAACGTAGTACTCAATACAGCTTTTAAACAACCGACAATGGCCGTCGATACTCATATTTTTCGTGTCTCGAATCGAACCGGAATCGCCAAAGGAAAAGATGTCGTTGAAGTTGAAAAGCGACTGTTAAAATTCGTGCCGAAAGAATTTCTGATGGATGCCCACCACTGGCTCATCCTTCATGGACGATATACTTGCGTTGCTCGAAAGCCCAGATGTGGTTCCTGTTTAATCGAAGATCTTTGTGAATTTAAACAAAAAACGGAGTAGGAACACTTAACCCTTTGATTCTTTAGGAAAATAAAGCTTAACAATTGCCGAACTTAAGAGTATAGTGTAGGAGCAGTGTTTAATAAAAATAATTGCTCAACTTGAGGTTAAGATGTTTTACAGAAAATTAAACAGCTTACTCCCTTTGTTGTTGCTCGCAGGGACTCCCGCCGTGGAAGCCGCCAAGTATGGGAAATTCCAGAAAATTGATTTGCCTTCATGTCATGTGAATATCAAAGCTGATCGCAGTCATGAAAGTGATTCTGGAACTGTCTATACCGGCAATGTTAGAGTTTTGATTGGATTTGCCAGCTTGCGCACCGACAGGGTGACACTGGTAAAAAAGAAAAATGGCAAATGCGAGCTGATATCGGAGTTTGATAGTTAATTAAAATAGTCTTTCGGCCACCAACATTTTTAATGTTTGGTGTCTTTTGGCGCGTTTTCCTTGCTAGCTTCTTTTATTTTTCAGTTATTTCAGCAGGTTCACTCAAGCGTTATATTATTCAAATGCCGCAATTTCTTCGTCCGATAAATACCGCCACTCCCCTTCAGCTAAGCCACTGACATCAATGTCACCAACTTTTTCTCTGTGTAATCGAACCACTCGATTTTCAACTGCACCAATCATTCGTTTTACCTGATGATAACGCCCTTCATAAAGCGTCATCAACAGCTCTCGCTCACTCACTTTAGCAACATGGCAACTGAGAGTTTTCTTGACATCACTCTTTAAAATCAAACCATTACGTAACCTTTCTAAAGCACTTTCTGAAATATTCTCAGCTAGCCAAACGCGATAAACTTTTGCACACAGCCGCTTCGGAGAAGTCACCCGGTGAGTCCACTGGCCATCATTACTAATTAAAACCAGTCCTGTTGTATCAACATCCAGGCGGCCCGCAAAATGCAAATCTTGAGGAGGAATATCTTTGATTAAGTTGAGCGCACTCGGGTGAATTTCGTCTTGGGTGGAACAAATAAATCCGTCAGGTTTATGTAACGCGAGGTAGTAATTCCCGGCACCTTTTAACGTCTCATCATCGAGACTAACAATATCACTCACATGGGTCTTGCACGCAGGATCAGTGACGATTTGTTCGCTAACTTTAACTCGCCGGTGTTTAATCAAATCTTTTGCCTGGGAGCGCGTTACACCTGCCGCCTGAGCGATGTACTTATCAAGACGCACTGCTTTAATCGCTTTTGCCACCCGAACAACCTACCAACGTTCAGCTGCTTCAGCGTCGGTCTTTTTTGCCTCAACCCAAACTTCACGACTACCGTAGTGTTCCTTTTTCCAGAAGGTCGCTTTTTGCTTTAGAAAATCCATAACAAATTCAGCCGCTTCAAAGGCTTCTTTGCGATGCAAGCCACAAGTACCAACAAACACTATCGGCTCGCCTGGACTCAGATGCCCTACTCGGTGAACCACCATTACTTTATTAAGTTGCCAGCGTTGATTAGCCTCACCAACAATCTTCGCAAGCTGTGCCTCTGTCATTCCCGGGTAATGCTCAAGGCTCATCGCAGTTAAGCCGTTTTCCTCGGCGGACACTCTCACGGCACCAGTAAAGGTCACCGCAGCGCCGCTCTCCCCTTGATTTAAATGCACCTGACGCGTTAGTTCACCAATATCAAGCGGCTCAGAAGTAATGATAATGTTTTCCGGTGAATGACCCATTTTATCCCCCGGTTACCGGCGGAAAAAAAGCCACTTCATCATTTTCATTGATTATGCTACTCAATTCCGCCATTTCTTGATTCAGCGCAATTTTGATAGTCGAGCCAGGGTTGGCAAATAATTGATGCCAGACATCACCTTTTTGACTCAAAAATTGGCAAAGCTGGCCGACCGAAGAACCTTTGTTAATTTCAACTTCTAATTCGTTACAATCTAATAATTCGCGATAATTTGCGAAAAACAATACTTTTACTTTAACCATATTCTTCCCATTCTCGTTTTCGTTTCATTCACGCCGCCAATCACCCGACTTTCCGCCGGTTTTTTGTTCGAGTTGAATCGCCGAGATAACCATATTTTTATCGACCGCTTTGCACATGTCATAAATCGTTAACGCAGCCACAGAAACCGCAGTCAGTGCTTCCATTTCAACACCGGTTTGGCCACTTAATTTACAGGTAGCAGAAATGCGTATAGCATTATTTTGCCCATCCGCTTCTAGCTCAACATTGACCGAAGTCAACATTAACGGGTGACACAAAGGAATTAGTTCAGAAGTTTTTTTGGCTGCCTGAATTCCTGCAATTCGCGCGACAGCCAACACATCACCCTTTTTATGTTCGCCGTGGGTAATCATGCGCAGTGTTTCAGGTTGCATTTCGACATAGCCAGATGCAATAGCGACCCGGCTAGAGTGGCCTTTTTCGGTCACGTCGACCATTTGGGCCTCGCCTTTTTCGTTTAAATGAGTAAAATGCGTCATATTATTCAAGTCGTTTTTAAGGAAAATAGTTAAATGGACTCAATCCACGTTACTGTGGCCGCCATTATAAGGCGAAATGATCAATTTTTGTTAGTAAAAGAAAAAGCCAGCAGCGGTCAAATTGTATTCAATCAACCGGCTGGACATGTAGAGCTTAACGAATCATTAACTGATGCGGTTGTGCGAGAAGTTGCTGAAGAAACCGGATTAACCTACACTCCAACGGCATTGCTGGGAACTTATTTATTAAGTCCTGCCGCCAATGGTAAAACCTATTTGCGTTTCTGTTTTGTTGGTGATGTCCCCGATGAACAGCAGCCGAGCCCGCAGGATAGCGATATTCTCGATAATTGCTGGATGAGCGTTAAGGAAATTGCACTTTTACCCCGAGAAGAGCTGCGCAGTGCCTTGGTGCTTCAATGTCTTTGTGACTACCAGGAAGGAAAGAGAATTCCACTCGAATCCTTAATGTTTTCTTCCAATGAAGTTGCTTTAGGAGAAAACTGTTTCAAGTTGCTCAGTAAAATCATCTAAAGGGTTGCAATCGAAAATTAATAAGGACATACGAATATTAAAGGTTCAATGTTAACAAGTTATGCCAAACTCCCATTCAAATTCTCAAACTGCTGCTGATACACCGAATTCTGCCACGAAAGTTGTCGTCGGTATGTCCGGTGGCGTCGACTCATCCGTCGCCGCATATTTATTAAAACAACAGGGCTATGATGTTATCGGCGTTTTCATGAAAAACTGGGAAGAAGATGATACCGATGATTATTGCGCTGCAGCCGAAGACATGGCCGACGCAAAATCAGTGGCTGAGAGGTTAGAAATCCCCTTTAAAACGATAAACTTTGCTGCGGAATATTGGGACCGAGTGTTTGAATATTTCTTACAAGAGTATCGTTCAGGAAGAACGCCAAATCCTGATATCATGTGCAATAAGGAAATCAAATTTAAAGCATTTCTTGATTATGCAAAAGTGCTCGGTGCAGACTATATTGCCACAGGACACTACGCACGAGTCGAACACAAAGATGATCATTCTGTTATGCTCCGAGGCGTTGATAACAATAAAGATCAAACCTATTTTCTTTACACATTACAGCAGCAACAACTTAACAAAACACTCTTTCCCGTGGGTGAGTTAGAAAAACCTGAAGTTCGCAAAATTGCTGAAGAACAAAACTTTGTGACTGCGAGCAAAAAAGATAGTACAGGTATCTGTTTTATTGGTGAAAGAAAATTTAAAGATTTTCTCCAACAGTACATTCCCGCACAGCCTGGAAATATCGAAGACGACGCAGGTAATATAATCGGGCAACATTCCGGACTGATGTATCATACCCTTGGCCAGCGCAAAGGCATCGGTATTGGCGGTATGAGTAACGCGGGAGAAGCGCCCTGGTATACATTAGAAAAAGACATTGAGCGAAACGTGTTGATTGTAGGACAAGGACACGACCACCCGCGCTTGCAAAGCCAGGGTTTAGTGGCGTCACAACTCCACTGGGTTGAACCGGATAAAATTGAAGATCAATTTAAATGCACAGCAAAAAGCCGCTATCGCCAACAGGATTTCGAATGTCAGGTTGAAAAACTGGACCATGAAAACTGGAAAGTAACTTTTGATGAAAAACAGAGAGCTGTGACCCCTGGCCAATCAGTGGTTTTTTATCAAGGTGACATTTGCCTCGGCGGCGGTATCATCGATTCGATCTTCAAGTAATCAGTAACGGTCGATATCGAATATCAATTGAATGAGTTTTAAGCTTAAAATTGGCTAGATGCTGTGAAAACTCAATAACATTAATAATCGCTTTATAATCGGACTTTTATGAGTTTTAACGAAAAAATTATTGACCAATGTATTGCTCTTGCCGGGTTAGCCCAATCAGTTAGAGTCGTCCAAAACCTTGCCTGGAAAGGTCAAACAAGCGAATCGGATTTTAAAGCCGTTATTGCAAGCCTGTTACGAATTGACGCGGTATCTGCTGCTGGAGTTTATAATGGTTCTTTTGAAGTGAGTAGCGGATTAAGAATACTCAATCAGCAACTTGATCCGCAGCACCGAGATAAAGACCCAGAGTTCGTAAATTTGGCGATTAATGTCATGTCTCTGCAAACTCAGCTGGATCGCAACCAGAAACTCATGGACGTTTTAACTCAGCGGATCCAACAGCTCTCAACAGAATATTCAGATCAGGCTTTTTATAGTGAAGAAGGATTGTTTGCGGATCTGGTTAATGGTTGTTCTGAAACTTATAAACAGACGCTCTCGCGTTTGCCTAATCGTATTCAGGTCAAAGGAGAGCCCAAATTTTTAAAAATCCCTGAGAATCAGGCCAGAGTGAGAGCGGCTCTTCTCGCCGCCATCAGAGCTTGCTTTCTGTGGCGCCAATCAGGTGGCTCCCGCTGGCATTTTCTGTTCAGGAAAAAACAGCTACTTGAAGGGATCCGACACCTGATCGCTTCACCAGTCAAAGAATAAGTGTTCAGGGGTTATCAATGCCTTAGAGTCACGCCGCTGCATGATTCAGGCATTTCAATCGGTTGGCTTTGCTAAAACTCTTAAAATTCAATATTCAACTCCTATTTTTCGTTCAGATTTAAGCGAGAATTTCACCTATACTATTAGATAGAATGGCGAATTAATGGTGTATGGCGTGCCGGAAGAGCGACAAACAGATATCCGAGAAGCGGGCTTAAAATCAAGGACTGCAATGGCCTGGTTGAGAGACCATCACTTACCTGCTGAACCAATCTGTTATACCGTCGCTTACGAATATCTTTTTACCGAAAACTCAGAGCTTAAGCAAAATGTCGATTCTCTCGACCTTTCATCCGAAGATTACAAACACTCTCTGGAAAAAATCTATAAAGAAAACATCCTTAACAGGCGTTACTCTAACCTCTCCATGTCTGGTGAAAATGTTCACGAGTATGTTTCAGAGATACTTGCATTACTGGTCGATTCTCAAGAAGAACTAGGAGATATGTCTAAAGTAGTCGACAAAGTTAAATCGCATTTTTCAAACGAATCCAATTCCCACACAGAAACAGAGACCGAAAAAAATGGGTCTGAAAAAATAGAAACTAAAAGTAAAGTTAAAAGCGCCATTGCCAAGGAAGTAGCCTCAAGGGACGAATTAACCCAGGCTCTAGATAAGAAAGGACTTATTGTGGCAATAAAAGAAGCATTCACCGAGAGCAAAAATTTTCCGATGTCGATACTGCGAATTGATATCGATCATTTTAAGTTATTTAATAATACTAATGGAAAAATGATGGGGGATGCAGTGCTCAAAAATCTGTTCAAATCTTTGTCTAGCCACTTGAAAGAAGCCGATATTATTTCGAGGTTCGAAGAAGATGAGTTTATTGTGGTTCTCCTACAGACAACAATCAATGATGGTGTTTCCTTAGCCGATGAATTACGTAAGAAAATTTCAGGCCTTTCGCTCAAGAAAAAAGGTAGCCTGTCCCCTGTTCATTTTACCATTTCAGTGGGCGTAGCAGAATTTAGCGGAAAAGGCTCGTTTGATCTCTCAATGGACAAAGCCAAAAAAGCACTTTTTCGTTCTAAAGATCTTGGTCGAAACTGTGTTAATCTAGAAAAATAATTTCACTGATTGAATGACAACTGGCAAACGAACACAGCTGCCAGTTCTGCTAAATCTATCCCAACATAATGCAACTAAAAAGTATGAAAAAGCCTGACTATTTTTCTTATGCTATCAGAGCACTGTTAGCGATGGCAGCGACGGTTTTAACGCTTAACTTTGCCTGTGCAAATGGTGCAGGCGTAAAAATACTAAATTGGTTTGGGCTTGTCGCAAATAGCGATATTGATTCTAGAACTAGCATCATGGAAGGGGTCAATTTAATGCAATGGGTAATCATTGCAGTCATTGGAACAGGGCTGGCTATTAGTTGCTATTTCTTTGTCAGAGGTGTCATTGGTGCGCGAAATAGAAAACAAAAAGGCGTAACCTGACGCCCTTTTATCAGTTTTAATAATCATAATCTAGATCACTAACAGATCCATAAACTCATTCACAGGTAAGTTTTCAAAAACTTCCTTATTGTCGCATAACTCAACGATCTCATTCGCATGCTTGTCTGGGAAACGAGTTCTAACATTACGGTCAAACTTGGCGCGCAATACTGGAATGCCTTCTTCACGGCGAAACTTATGTCCGATGGGATACTCAACCTCAATTTTTTTCGTTGACGAACCATCGGTAAAGAAAATCTCTATCGCGTTAGCGATACTGCGCTTCTCAGTATCAAGGTAGTCTTCACTGTAACGCTTATCTTCTCTCACAATCATCTTTTCGCGCAAAGCATCAATTCTCGGATCCATAGCAACATTATCTTCATAATGATCAGCTTCCAGGTTACCAAAAATCAAACCAACAGCGACCATATATTGTAAACAGTGATCACGATCAGCCGGATTATGTAACTCACCTTGTTTATTGATAATTCGAATGGCTGATTCATTGGTGCTCAGTTCGATTCGATCAATATCGTCCAGTCGTTCGACTACTTGAGAATGAAGTTTTACTGCACACTCAACAGCCGTCTGAGCGTGAAACTCCGCCGGGAAAGAAATTTTAAATAACACACTATCCATAACGTATTCGCCAAAGGATCGCTGGAATTTAAATTCGCGGCCCCCAAACGACACATCATAAAACCCCCAAGTTTTTGCACTTAATGCGCTCGGGTAGCCCATTTCACCGCTCATTGTAATCAGTGCCAAACGAACAGCACGGCTGGTGGCATCACCGGCTGCCCAAGATTTTCTCGAACCGGTATTTGGTGAATGACGATAGGTTCGTAAACTTTGGCCATCGACCAGCGCCTGTGAAACAGCGTCCATGATTTCTTCCTGATCACCACCCAACATTTGAGTAACAACAGCAGTAGATGCTAATTTTACCAATATCACGTGATCTAGACCGACACGATTAAAGCTATTTTCAAGCGCCATAACGCCTTGAATTTCGTGCGCTTTAATCATGCCTTCTAACACTTCTTTCATCGTTAAGGGTTCATAGCCACTGGCTAATCTTTGACGTGATATATAGTCAGCAATTGCCAGAATTCCCCCAATGTTATCAGAAGGATGCCCCCACTCTGCCGCAAGCCAGGTGTCGTTAAAATCCAGCCAACGAATAATACAGCCTATGTCGAACGCAGCCTTTATCGGATCCATTTCAAATTGAGTGCCGGGAACTCTCGCCCCTCCGGGCACTAATGTGCCTGAAACGATTGGACCAAGATGCTTAGTACATTCTGGATAGCGTAACGCTAGTAGACCGCAGCCCAATGAGTCCATCAAACAGTAACGGGCGACATCAAAAACATAATCACTTTTAACAACATACTCGGTGACATATTCAGCGATATCCCTGATCGGCTGATCATAATCAGGTTTAATGTTCAGCTCTGCATTTGCACTCATTTAGTGACTCCGATAAAAATAATGAAAAATAGCGTCTTTCTGAATTAGGATCAGGACCGCTAAAAACAGAAAATGGAAAGATATAATAAATACCTTTCCATTTCATCGCAGCTATTTTTTTGCTGAATTCGGCTATCTCAAAATTATTAAATCAAAATCAATAACTCATAAACAGGATAGCACTCTCTATTTATCTTTCTTCTATTGATACCCAGGGACGCTCATCTGGACCAGTGTAGTTCGCGCTCGGACGGATAATTTTTCCATCAACTCGCTGCTCCATAATGTGAGCCGCCCAACCAGTAATTCGAGACATCACGAAAATAGGAGTAAACATTGCAGTTGGAATACCCATCATGTGATAGGAAACGGCCGAAAACCAGTCCAGGTTAGGGAACATTTTCTTCTCATTCCACATTACAGATTCTAATCGTTCCGCAACGCTAAACAGATTTAAATCACCTTGAGTTTCAGATAATTCTTTAGCTACTTTTTTAATCACTTCGTTACGTGGATCAGAAACCGTGTAAACAGGATGACCAAAACCAATGACTATTTCCTTACGTGCAATTCGTTCTTTAATATCTGCTTCTGCTTCGTCCGGCGTGGCGTAGCGCTTCTGAATTTCTAGTGCCACTTCATTAGCGCCACCATGCTTAGGTCCACGCAACGCACCGATTGCACCGCTGACCGCAGAATACATATCAGCACCTGTCCCGGCAATCACTCGGCTGGTAAAGGTAGACGCGTTAAATTCATGTTCGGCATACAGGATCAGCGACGTATGCATTGCCCGCTCCCACTGCTCACTTGGCTTTTCACCATGTAACAGATTCAGGAAATGCGCGCCGATAGAATCATCATCGGTCTCAACATCAATACACTTGCCGTTATGACTATAGTGATACCAGTAAAGCAACATTGAACCAAAAGATGCCAACAAGCGGTCAGAAATATCACGTGCGTCCGCCGGTGCTTGCTCATCTTTTTCTGGTAAAACGGTTCCAAGCACAGAACAACCAGTCCGTAAAACATCCATTGGATGAGCTGCCGCAGGAATTGACTCTAGCACTTCCTGGACAACTGTTGGTAGTCCACGCAAAGACTTCAGCTTGCGCTTATAGTTAGCCAACTCGGCTCTATTAGGAAGCCGACCGTGAATTAATAAGTGCGCTATTTCTTCAAACTCTGCTGTTTCAGCAAATTCCAGAATATCGTATCCACGATAAGCAAGATCATTTCCGGTTCGACCGACTGTGCACAATTCGGTGTTACCCGCCGGCACACCTGACAGCGCTACCGACTTTTTCGGTTTTGGTAGTACAGATTCAGATTTAGATGTGTCTTGGTTTGACAAATCGCTCATGCTTACTTCTCCTTATTGTTAGCAAAAAGTTGATCCAGTTTTTGCTCATATTGGTGATAGTTAAGATAGTTGTACAATTCATCCCGAGTTTGCATTATTTCTACAACATCGCGTTGATGTCCGTCATTAATTAACGCTTGATAAAAAGTTTCAGCGCCTTTATTCATTGCTCGATAAGCACCGCAACAATAAAGCACAATATCAACGCCGACTTCCGCAAGTTCAGGCGTTGAAAAAAGTGGCGTTTGGCCAAACTCGGTAATATTCGCCAAGATTGGCGCATTAACTGCATCGCTAATTTGTTGGTACTGTGCCAATTCAGATACTGCTTCAGGGAAAATCATGTCAGCACCTGCTTCAATGCATGCATTAGCGCGATCAATAGCCGCCTGAATGCCATCAGTCGCCAACGCATCAGTTCGAGCCATAATGACAAAACTGTCATCTGTTCGCGCGTCAACAGCGGACTTAATTCGATCAACCATTTCAGGCAAACTAACGATTTCTTTACCAGGTCGATGGCCACACCGTTTGGCGGCAACTTGGTCTTCGATATGACAACCGGCAGCTCCAAACTTGGTCAACGAGCGAATTGTGCGTGCAATGTTAAATGCGCCACCAAAACCGGTGTCCGCATCAACCATTAACGGTAAATCACAAACATCGGTAATTCGCCTGACATCGGTGAGGACATCGTCGATCGTGCTAATACCTAAGTCAGGTATTCCGAGTGAATTAGCTGCGACCCCGCCGCCAGACAAATAAATTGCTTTATGACCAGCCTGTTTAGCCATATGAGCTGTAAACGCGTTAATTGTCCCGACAAGTTGAAGTGGACTACTGTCGGCAACAGCTTGCCGAAAACGAGCACCTGGAGTTTGCTTTTCAGTCATTGTCTAAACCTGTTCAAATAGTGTGATAAAAATAAATGTAATTACCGGCAACAGAGGCCTGGTAAAGTCTTTCCCTTGTTAATTAAACTCTGTTAAGCGCCAACTCACTATTAGACTTTGGTATCAACCGGCTAATAATGAGTTAACGAATGCTGATTAATTATCGAGAATTAACCAGCTTCCTGAATTTTGACTTTCCATATTTGCGGGCCTGTTTTATGTACTGAATCGCCATTAGTATCAACAGCGACAGTGACAGGCATATCTTGAACTTCAAATTCGTAGATGGCTTCCATTCCTAACTCTTCAAAGGCAACGACACGAGATTGTTTGATTGCTTTCGAAACAAGAAAAGCAGCACCACCAACGGCCATCAGATAAACTGATTTGTTTTTCTTGATAGATGCCAACGCCGCATCACCTCTTTCGGCTTTACCGATCATTCCCATCAGACCGAGACCGCCTTCCGATTTGTCATTGAGCATCATGTCTGAATACTTATCCATTCTGGTTGAAGTTGTCGGGCCTGCCGGACCCACCACTTCGTCACCAACCGGGTCAACCGGTCCTACGTAATAAATAAACCGACCTTCAAAATCGACGCCTTCAGGTAAGCTCTCGCCTTGGTCGAGTATATCTTTAATCTTTTTGTGAGCAGCGTCGCGACCAGTCAATATCTTGCCGGATAGCAACAAAGTATCTCCAGGTTGCCATGACTCTATTTCTTGTTGAGTGATGTTGTCCAAGTTGACTTTCTTAACACTGTCACTTGCTTCTTGGGTAATCACGGGCCAATCTTCCAAACTTGGCGCTTCAACAAAGCTCGGGCCGTTTCCGTCGAGCACAAAATGGGCGTGTCGTGTCGCGGCGCAATTTGGAATCATCGCGATAGGCAATGACGCAGCATGCGTTGGACAATCATTAATCTTAATATCGAGAACAGTTGTTAAACCACCAAGACCTTGCGCGCCAATACCGAGCTGATTCACTTTTTCGTATAATTCAAGGCGTAGCTTCTCAACCGGGGTTTCCGCGCCTCTTTCAATCAGTTCATGGATGTCGATCGGGTCCATTAAAGACTCTTTAGCCAACACCATCGCTTTTTCTGCGGTTCCACCAATCCCTAAACCCAGCATCCCTGGCGGACACCAGCCTGCGCCCATTGTAGGAACAGTTTTCAGTACCCAGTCAACAATAGAATCATTCGGGTTTAACATCACAAACTTAGATTTGTTTTCAGAACCACCACCTTTTGCAGCAACAGTAACATCGACAGTGTTTCCTGAAACCATTTTGACATGCACAACAGCAGGCGTATTGTCCTTGGTATTTTTACGTGGCCCGACCGGGTTTGCGACAATGGAAGCACGGAGTGGATTATCTTCGCTCAGATAAGCGCGCCTCACACCTTCATCAACCATCTGCTGTACCGTTAAATCAGAATCCCATTGAACACCCATTCCAATTTTGACGAATACAGTGACAATCCCGGTATCCTGGCAAATTGGCCTTTTTCCTTCCGCACACATGCGAGAATTGATCAGCATTTGAGCCATAGCGTCTCTAGCTGCAGGGTTTTGTTCTTTCTGGTAAGCGCTATAAAGCGAATCGATAAAATCTTTGGGGTGGTAATAGGAAATATATTGGAGCGCACTTTCTACGCTATCAATAAAGTCAGTTTTATTAATGACCGTCATTCAAAAATCTCCTGGTATGACTCCTGGAATGTGACAATCCGGAACTGGTATTTTTAATAGTCCTTAAGATTGCGAAGCAGGAAACTGGTCTGTCCAGTTGTTGATTTGGGACAATACACTAAAACGTGTGACTAGTGCAAGAAAATTACAATTTGGAGCGAGTGGAACCAATCATAATAAAGTCCCGTTTTCAGGTGCGCGTATTATAGATCAACTGGTTAAATTGATCAGCCCTGATTTTAAATGATTCAGAGATATTCTTCCTTATCACTCTGAAAAAAGCGTTCGTTTAAGACTATCGCGAAACAACCTGTCAGACCTATTGCAAACTAAAATTTTGCAATAAAAAAGCCAGTCATAAGACTGGCTTTTTACTAAGATCTACTTTTAATAGATATTCTGGTTAAGTTACTTCTTTCGAATTTCTTTTCCAGTTAAATATGGCGTCCCCTAGGGGGTTCGAACCCCTGTTACCGCCGTGAAAGGGCGGTGTCCTAGGCCTCTAGACGAAGGGGACTAGATTGTGAATTTATTTTTCAATTGATGTCTACATTAAGTAAATGTCAGTTGAAAAATTGGTGGAGCTAAGCGGGATCGAACCGCTGACCTCTACACTGCCAGTGTAGCGCTCTCCCAGCTGAGCTATAGCCCCAAATTCGGCGGGAATTCTAAGGGCTAACCTTGGGCCTGTCAACCGCTTTGTTATATTTTTATTACGTAATTGTTCCGACTCCCGGAACATGATCGATTTTATTGAGTTTAATGGGCGTGTTTATTGACTTGAATTATCGATATTTAGTCAGCAGAATAACAACTCAGCAACTAAATTGAACAAATCTTAAGCGCCTGGTGACTGCGTCAGATTCTAAATGAATTGGCCTGGTGATTGGACGCAAATGAAAAATTAAAAAAGCGAAGGAAAAGCTCATAAAGTAATCAAAAAGATAAACTGATATATTGACGAATTGAGCAGAGCTTATCAATTTTGTTTTTTCTTCTCTCGCTTCCAAGTTAATCAACAAAAATAGGAAACCTTTTAATGAAACCGAAAATAATAAACGCGTCTATGATAAAAATAATACACGCCCTCACCTATCTTTCATTAATTTTTATTTCCTCTTCGAGTTTGGCAAACAAAAAACCATTTACCGCAGAAGATTTAGTTTCAATGGAGAGGATCAGAAGTGCCACCCTTTCACCTGATGGAAAACATGTTGCGTACGTGGTACGTAAAACTGATTTACAGGCGAACAAGGGACTTACAGATATTTGGCTAACACGTTTAAGTGATAACCAAACTCGGCAACTAACAACTAATCACAGCGCGGATTATTCACCTAAATGGACTAAAAATAGTCGCTCGCTTTATTTTCTGTCGTCAAGAAGTGGCTCTTCACAAATATGGAAGCTCGATATAAATAAAAATGCACTACAGCAAGTAACGCAATTTGAAGTCGATGTGTCTAGTTTTAAATTATCCTCGGAAAATAACCGCATCGCTTTTTCAGCAAAAGTCTTTCCCGACTGTAATGATTTTAAATGTACTCAATCACGTTTAGAACATTTGAAAAATCAAAAGTCGAGTGGCGTCGTTTATGACAAAATATTCGTGCGACATTGGGATCACTGGCTCGACCAAACTCAGTCGCAGCTATTTGTAACTGAGCTTAATCACAAAGGTTTGTTAAAAAATAACAAAATTACCCCGGTATCTAAGTCAGTTAACGCTAATGTTCCGTCCAACCCATTTGGTGGCGACGAGGAATATGAATTTGCTCGAAATGGTAGCGCGGTTTATTTTTCGGCACGACTACAAAATTCAAAAGAACCGACATCAACCAATTTTGATATCTATCGTGTGTCAATTGATAAACCAGAAAAAGCAATCAACTTAACAAAAGAAAATCTTGCCTGGGATACTCATCCTGTAATCAGCAATGATGGTGAAAAACTCGCCTATCTGGCAACAACTCGCCCCGGATATGAAGCTGATCGTTTTGAAGTGATTATAAGAAATATTCGTACTGGAAAAATTTCTCGAATAACACAGAATTGGGATCGTTCATTCAACAGTTTACAATTTTCCAAAGACGATAGATCACTATATTTAACCGGTAACCATTCAGGAATCAAAGCACTTTGGAAATTGGATATCAAAACAGGGAAAAAAATACAAATCAATCAAGAAGGCGCGGTTGTTGGCGTGACGGTTTCCGATGATAAGATTGTTTTTGCTAAAGACTCCTTAAAAAGCCCAGTACAACTTTATAGCAGTGATCTTGACGGAAAAAATCAAAAGCAAGTTACCTTTAACAACCAAAACAAACTAGATAACATAGCATTCGGCGAATACGAACAGTTTCAATTTAAAGGCTGGAATAATGAATTGGTAAGTGGCTATGTCATAAAACCAGCTAATTTTCAGCACGATAAAAAATATCCATTAGCATTTCTCATCCACGGTGGCCCACAAGGTAGTTTTAGTGATCATTTCCATTACCGTTGGAATCCCCAAACTTATGCTGGACAAGGCTTTGTCGCTGTAATGATCGACTTCCACGGTTCAACAGGATATGGGCAAAAGTTCACCGATTCAATTTCTCAAAACTGGGGTAGCAAGCCACTGGAAGATTTGCAGAAAGGCTTAGCTTTTGTGTTAGAAAAGTATCAATTTATTGACGGTACAAAAAGCTGTGCACTGGGTGCTTCCTATGGCGGTTACATGGTTAACTGGATAGCAGGAAACTGGCAAGATGAATTTGATTGTCTGGTCAATCACGACGGTATTTTCGATAATCGAATGATGTATTACACAACCGAAGAATTATGGTTTGTCGAGTGGGAACACGGTGGTCCATACTATGCGGCATCTGCAACACATGAGAAGTATAACCCCGCTAATTATGTTAACAACTGGAAAACACCGATGCTCGTTATTCAAGGCGAACTGGATTATCGAATTCCGGTGACTCAGTCTTTGGCAACATTCACCGCACTGCAACGCAAGGGAATAAAGAGCAAGCTTCTTTATTTTCCTGACGAAAATCATTGGGTTTTGAAACCAGCGAATAGCATTCAATGGCACAAAGAAGTGAACAACTGGTTACACGAGTTTTTGTCTGCCGATTAATCGACAACCAGCCTCTCGATAAACCAGGCTGTGACATGAGAAAAGAAAGTCAGATTCAAAAATTGATTCAAACTGGCTTCAACCTTGAATCCGCAGATTTCGTGATAAAGACACCTATTCTGCGGAATTTAGGTTCAAGATAAAATAATCAAAAAGACGAATAAATACTGAATAAGAACTATCAAAAAAATAACTAATAAAAATAAGAGCTAAAAAAATACCCTGGAGAGGTCCAGGGATTTGAAGTAACCTACAGACGGGGATTAAGTAACTCTACAAATACAAATACAAATACAAATAAATTAATACAAACTTCGATAAAAGTATCAATGTAAGGATGAATGGCCGCCATACAATCGGTAGCCAGCTTTAACTATTTGGCTATCCAAAACATCACTTCCTTCACATTCTTTTTCAGAATTGCTCGGTAAGTGTAACTCTCCACAAGTAGCACATGCTTTAACTTTCATTCTACCTTTATGAAAAGTTGCCCATTGGTGTTTAATCTTAACCATAACTAGTTTCCTCTTAAAGCTCCTTGGATATTCTATGGGAGCATTTTCCACGAATTTGCAATGAAAGCATAGGACAGGAATCTGAAAGAGGTGTGGCAAATTTGCCGGGCTTTTTGTGAGATATGTCTCAATATTTGTAAGAAATTCGCCTTAAATTCTCTAGTGAGATAAAAATCAGCGGTTTTCGAATGGTTTGCTATTTAAATAAATATTGGCATTTGAGATTAATCTAAAAAAACCTCTTATTATGTTTATTGTGAAATGCCGCTTATTGTTGACAATAGCCGCTTAGATTATAAGCGGCTATTAATTTTAGAGGTTGTCGACGCGAAATAAACTAGCCTTCGTAAGTTGCTAGTTGCGCGATAAACTCTTCTTCATTAATGACCGCCACTCCCAACTCTTGAGCTTTAGTCAGTTTTGAACCGGCAGACTCCCCCGCCACGACCATAGTGGTTTTCTTCGAAACGCTACCGCTGACCTTTGCGCCGAGTTTTAGTAAACGCTGTTTCGCGTCATTTCGCTTCATTTCAACCAAAGTTCCGGTCAATACCCAGGTTTGCCCTAATAATGGCTGTTGGTCTTCATCAGGCACTTCAATTTCAGGCCAGACAACACCACTTTCAAGTAGCTCCGTCACCACTTTTCTATTATGTTCATTGGCAAAAAATGACACCAGGTGCTCCGCGACAACTTCGCCAATATCTTTAACCGCTTCCAGTTCTTCTTTGGTCGCAGCCTGGACAGCTTCAATGGTCAGGAATCGATTCGCCAAATTCATTGCTGTAACTTCACCGACCTCGCGGATTCCGAGCGAGTAGATAAACTTCGCCAAGGTTGTCTGCTTGCTCTTTTCAATCGCTGACAACAAGTTATCAACGGATTTTTCGGCCATTCTTTCCAATGCTAGTAGTGGCTCTCTCGGCAATCGATAAATATCAGCAACAGTTTTTAACAGGTTTTCATCACATAAAACGTCCACCAGTTTATCGCCTAAACCCTCGATATCCATCGCTTTTCTAGACGCGAAGTGCTTGATCGCCTGCTTCTTCTGAGCATCGCAAAAAAGTCCGCCGGTACATCGATAAATGGCCTGGTCAGCTTCTCTTTCTACCGCAGATTTACAAACTGGACATTCTTCAGGGACATCGACTTCAACAGTATCGCTCGGGCGCTTATCAACAATAACTGAGACGATCTGGGGAATCACATCACCCGCCCGTCTAATTATCACGGTATCGCCGGCGCGTACATCGAGTCTCTTTATTTCATCCATATTGTGTAATGTTGCATTCGATACGGTTACCCCACCGACAAATACCGGCTCTAGTCGCGCCACTGGTGTAATTGCGCCAGTTCTCCCAACCTGAAAATCGACAGCGACCAGTTTGGTGAGTTCTTCCTGTGCGGGAAACTTATGGGCAATCGCCCAACGGGGTGCCTTTGCAACAAAACCCAATTGTTGCTGAGTTGCTATATCGTTAACTTTATAAACAACACCGTCAATTTCATAGGGTAAAGATTCTCGGCGAGCAAGAATCTTCTCATGGTAACTCAGACATCCCTTTGAATCGGCCACCTTTTCGGTCTCTGGGCAGACTGGCAAGCCCCATTTTCTCAGCTGAAGTAATCTATCGTAGTGATATTCAACTGGCTCAGATTCTTGTAAGGTTCCAATCGAGTAAAAATAGACTGATAATTCTCGCTCAGCAGTAATAGCGGGATCGAGCTGGCGCAAACTTCCAGCGGCCGCATTACGAGGATTAGCGAAAGTCTTTTCGTCATTTTCCAGCGCTTTTCGATTAATTTCCTCAAACACACTTTTAGGCATGAAAACTTCGCCACGCACATCAAGTAATGGTGGAAAATCTCCGCGCAATCTTAGGGGAATGCTCTTAATCGTTCTAATATTCTGGGTAACGTCTTCTCCAGTTTTACCATCGCCTCGCGTCGCAGCGGATTCTAAAACACCGTCACGGTAAACGATACTGATTGCCAGCCCATCAAGCTTCGGCTCGCAAGTAAACTCCAGTTCTGTTGAATCATCCAACCGATTGAATAAGCGTTGATTAAATGCAGCGAACTCTTCTTCACTAAACACGTTATCCAACGACAACATTGGCGTTAAATGCTCAATTGGTTGAAAAACCGAATCTGATTTTCCACCCACTTTCTGGGTTGGCGAGTCTGCTGTAACTAACTCAGGATGCTCTGCTTCAATCGCCTGTAACTCACGCATTAAACGATCATATTCAGCATCGGGTACAGTAGGATCATCAAGTACATAGTATTGATAGTTATACTCTTCTATCTGACGCTTTAATTGGTCTATTTTTTTATTAATGGTTTCAATGACATCTGATTTCATACAACTCACGGCCTGATAATATTGATGGTACGCAATGCAAAACTAGTGATATTAAAACTAACCGTTTTAATATTTTTAGATAGTTTGTTCTGTCTATTTCTTTAACAGCGAATGTCTCGTCTGATAGTCTCGTAGTAGCTCGACCTGGTGTTGATGGGTTTGTTCTGTATAAACGCTTTTCGATTGATCGAGAATTTGGCCACCGAGTTCTTGTTTAATCAATCGAATTGTCTTCACCATCCCTTCATAAGCATTTACTGGCTCTTTCGGTCCAGGTAAAGTCATAAAAAAGGCGAATGCTGGTGTTTCAAAAGCTTCGATATTGGACAAATCAAAAGTTCCAGGATTGACTGCGTTAGCCACACTGTATAAAACCGCGCCGGGCTTGCCTGAAACGCCTGCGGTATGTCGATGAAAGATACCGAGTTCGCCATGTCTTAGTCCCTGTGACAACAAAATCGGCATAAAATCTTTACCGCTAAAAGCTTTACCCTCTTCAGCCCGCAATATTAGTGAACAAACTAAATCAGGCTCGGCAGCAACTTTACTGTCAACCTGGTTCTGTGAATCAGCCAAGTCTCCCAGTGCGAGTTGTTCGGTCGGCTGCTTTTTCGCTGGTTTACTAGGTTTGGGCATTTTAACGTCAGAATCTGTGTGTGCTCCTGTCGATCGATTGTCAATCTCTGGCTCGCCAGTTGGCTCCTGCTGCTCACTATCACTTTGATCTTTTTTACGGACATTGCCTACACCAGTAAAGTCAAAGCCTTGCGAATCAACTTGATTAGCAGCATTGCGCATCTGTTCGATTAACCGCTGTTTTTCGGTTTGTGCTTTTTTCCGGCGCTGATAGTCATACAGAATATAACCAATAACGCCGATTCCTGCGATAAGTAAAGCAATACGTATTTGCCAATCCACTGTGTTTGACTCTCCTTATTGCGTGATTAATTGAGCCGCTTCATCAACATCTACAGCAACCAGTCTTGACGCACCCGGCTCTTGCATTGTCACACCGGCCAGTGCGGTAGCCATTTCCATAGATACTTTGTTATGAGTGATATAAATAAATTGTACGGTTTCTGACATTTCTTTAACCAACTTACAGAATCGTCCAACATTTGCATCATCTAACGGCGCATCAACTTCGTCAAGCATACAGAATGGCGCTGGGTTTAATCTGAATATTGAGAATACTAACGATAGTGCCGTTAGCGCTTTCTCTCCACCCGATAACAGGTGAATGGTACTATTTCTTTTTCCTGGTGGTCTCGCCATTACAGCAACACCGGTGTCAAGAAGGTCCTCGCCGGTCATTTCAAGATAAGCATGACCACCACCAAATACTTTCGGGAACAGTTCTTTCATTCCAGAATTAACTTTATCAAAAGTTTCTTTAAATCGCGTTCGGGTTTCCTTATCGATCTTGCGGATCGCGCCTTCCAGCGTTTGTAAAGATTCTTCAAGGTCTTCATTCTGTGCATCCAGATAGATCTTACGTTCTGATTGCTGTTCATGTTCTTCAATAGCCGCCAGGTTAATCGCCCCTAACCTTTGTATTCTTGCAGCAATCGTTTCTATCCTGGATTCCCATTCCTGCTCGTTAGCACCCTCTTCCATATTCGCCAGAATCTGTTCAATATCCTGCTCTTCTTCAGACAAAGTCTCGGCCTGGTTTTTTTGCATGGTTGAATTTTCAGACCACTGCATTCTCAATCGTTCCAATCGACCACGAACCGATTGGGACGCTTGCTCTGCATCATGTCGTTGTTTTTCGAAAACTCGAATTTGCTTATCAACTTCTTCTAAAGCTTCACGCGCTTTTGCTAACTCCTGCTCAGACTCAAGCCGTTTTTCCAGCGCCGATTCTAGTTCTATTTGTAGATCGTCATCGGGAGAATTCACCTGGCCGAGATTTTCCTCAAGAGTAATCTTACGCGATTGTAATTCTGCTATCTGAGAATTCATTCGCTGGTTGGTGGATTGAACCGAGTTGATTTCTGATTTTAAGTTAGCAACATTAAGCTCAATTTTGTGGGCATTGTCTTTGGCTAACTGAAGTTGAACGCGCGCTTGTTCTTGCGCATTTCGCTTCTCATCTTTTAAACGCGTCAGGGCTTCTTTTTGCTCGAGATCGTCGGCCATTGCATCAACCAACCCTTCCAGCGAAGAACGACTTTGCGCAACCAACTGTTCATCGGCTTGAAGTTGTTGAGTCAGATCCAGATATTCTTTTGCTAGCGTGTCTTTACGACTAGTTATCTGCTCTAGCTTTGCTTGCTGCGAACCAACTTGCGCTCTTAACTCACTGTATCTTTTATTGGCCGTTCCCAATTGGCGCTGTTTCGCTTCCCACGCAGCTTCCAGATCTTTTAGCTTATCTCGTTCAATATCAGCCTGCTCATTGAGCTCATCTAGCTTGGCTTCCATTGTTTCAAGTTCAGCAGCTAATTCTTCGATTTCCGCTTCGCGTTCTAAAACATTCGCTTCATTAGCTTCTCTTTTCGCGACCCGTGCCCAGTTTGGCCCGATCCAGAAACCTTCCCGGGTAATCACAGACTGGTCTCCAGTCAGTGATGAGCGAATCGCAATTGCCTCTTCAACAGATTCACAAACTTTCACTTTGTCTAAAATGTGAGCAACGCTCTGCGCATTAGAGACTTTCGCCAATAAGTTATCCGAAAACTCAGCAATGACTTGACCATTGATTTCGCTACCGAGCAATGTCAGTTTACCGGCTGATAATTGTTCAAAATCTGCCAGTAAGTCACTTAAACCATCCACTGATATAGCTTCAAGATAATCGCCCAATACGATTTCCGTCGCAAGCTCCCATCCAGATTCTACTTTAATAGATTGTGCTAGTTTTTTGTTTTCACTTAAGTTTTTAGAACTCAGCCACTCATCGGCAGCTTTGTTGTCAACGCCTAACGCGGCTTTTTGTAAAGCAGAAAGAGAGATATGACGGCTTTGCGTTTGTTGTAATTCGCGGCGAGATTGATCAATTGTTGACTGTCGGTTTCTACGAATTTCGCGGAGTTCAGAAATTTGATCGAGCAGCTCTTCAACCGATTCACTCAATGACAGCGTCTCTTCTTCGGCTTTCGAAAGCTCCAGAGACGCCTCAAGCATACTTGCCTCTATGGGCTGCGCTTGTAGGTTTTCTTTCTCTTGCTGATTGCTCTCGATACGCTTAGCCAGTCTCTCGATGACTTTTTCAAAATGCTGGATCCGAGTGCGCTCAACTTCCATCTTCTGACTATTTTGGGAACTCAGTTTATTATAGCTATCCCACTCTTGTTCCCACTCTAACATCGCTGCTTCAATTTCAGTCAGAGACTCTTGAGCCTGCTCCACTGTATCTCGCTGCAATTCGAGTTCTGGCTCGGCTTCTAACAGTCTTGCCTTAAATTCTTCAATTTGTATTTCATCTTCACCCATCTGTTCCATCAGTTGTTTGAGCGATGAAGTAACGTGTTGTAAGTCATCGTTCAGCTGCCCACGGCGTTCTTTTTTATGGGCGATACCTTGCTCAAGTCTGGCGATATCTGCACCAACACCATAATATCGACCCTGAGCAGCGTTAAACTGTTCGGTTAAATCGATATGGGCTTCTCGAGTTTGCTCAATCTGATTATCGGCATGCCGTTGCTCAGCAATGCGCGATTCCAATTCGGTTTCGAGCTTGGTGATTTCCGAAGAAAGCGTTTCAACCTGGCCATGGAACTTTCTCCATTTTAGCGCTGAAAGCTCGCTCTTCAGTTGCCTTTCCTGTTGTTTATAATCTTTATATTTAGTGGCAGCGTTTGCTTGACGCTGCAAGTGAGCGAGCTGTTTGCCCAATTCTTCACGAATATCGGCCAAACGCTCCATATTTTCCCGCGTATGGCGAATACGATTTTCAGTTTCCCGACGGCGCTCCTTGTATTTAGAAATACCGGCGGCCTCTTCCAGGAATATTCGTAGTTCTTGTGGTTTAGATTCGATAAGCCTTGAAATCATGCCCTGCTCAATAATCGCATAACTTCTTGGGCCTAGCCCGGTTCCGAGAAAAATATCGGTAATGTCTTTACGGCGACACTTAGTTCCGTTGAGATAGTAACTGGCCTGGGGGTCACGGTTAACGGTTCTTCGAATAGAGATTTCGGCATAATTAGCGTACTCACCCTGGACAGTTCCATCGGTATTATCAAAGACCAACTCAATACTCGCCTGACCCACTGGTTTACGTGATGTAGAACCGTTGAATATGACATCCGTCATAGAGTCGCCGCGCAGGTGTTTGGCTGAAGACTCTCCCATTACCCAACGGACCGCGTCAATCAGGTTAGATTTTCCGCATCCATTAGGACCGACAATGGCCGTTAAGTTTTCTGGAAAAGGGACGCTGGTTGGGTCAACAAATGATTTAAAGCCTGCTAGTTTTATTTGTTTTAATCGCATTATAAAATTCTATTACCAATACTCTTTATGTTCTTGTCTAAGTTCTTATGTTTATCTCGGTTTATGTGCGCTTAGCCATAAACAATTTGTATCATCGCTCGCCGAAATTAAGACATGAAATACCACGAATTACTTTTAATAAAGTCGCAATGGCGACAATTAATTCATTACAATTTTCGGCTAGTTTTATCAAACGCATTAGTTTAAATTATTTCCAGATTAAAACACATCAAAAACATAAGAATTAGGAGTAAAACTTTCCATATGCCGCAATCTACAATTGGTGGTGCTCAATATTTGAGCAAAGGCTTGTCTTTAATATGGCAACCAGGGGTAAGAGCATTTGTTTTTATACCATTGTTAATCAATTTGGTGCTTCTTTCCGGTGCGACTTTTTATGCCATCAGCAATCTGTCAGATTGGTACGAAGGTCTGAAGAACAGTGAGTATTCTATCGTACAATGGTCGGTCGAAAATATGGGTTGGTTACTGTGGCCTCTGATTGTTATTAGTGTTTTAGGCGTTGTCATTTTCTTTTTCGCCTTTATCGCCAACTGGATAGCTGCGCCCTTTAACGGACTGTTATCTGAAGCCGTAGAACGGCACCTTGCAGGTGGTTCCCTTAATCAACAGCCAACCAGCATGAAGTCTCTTGTAGCTGACATTCCAAGACTCTTAGCCCGTGAGTGGCGTAAGTTAACCTATTACTTACCCAGAGCGCTGGGATGCCTGCTTTTATTTGTTACCCCACTGGCGATTATCGCGCCAATTATCTGGTTTTTGTTTAATTCATGGATGGCCGCAATCCAGTATATTGACTACCCAATGGATAACCATAAAGTGCCTTTTCGCAATATGTTAGATATGATCAAACAAAGGCGTTCCGGTCCATTTAGTTTTGGCGCAGTGGTAATGCTGCTGACCATGATTCCAGTGGTCAATATTTTCGTCATGCCGGTGGCAGTCGCCGGCGCAACGAATCTCTGGTTTGATCATTACCGGGAATAAAACTTAAATAAGAGACAAACAACCAAGCCTCAAGTATAGGATGCAGTTAACCGAAGCCCGATTGACCATCATGAACCAATTTTGGTAAGTGGGCTTCGAAGTATTTCAGGACAGTGCGAAAAAGATTTTTCTAACCTTGTTTTACTAATTTTACTTATCGTCGAGCGACAAGTGATCAGTCGAAGGCTGAGGGTGTTCTTCCGGTGGCTTTTTCGGCAGAATCCTTTCTCCGGCCTTAGCTAAAGACAAGGCGCTCGTATCTACTTCTCTCTTCTCATACACCTTATCTGGTAAAATCTGGGCACCAACCGCAGCAACGGTCAGTCCGTCACTTTGCGCCCCCTCCTGAGCAGAAGCCTCGGCGGTTTGCGTCACTTCTGTATTGGAAGAATTAGAACCTGATGAGGAATCATTAGATTGGAAAGCGGTCGTTGGCCCTGCTGATTGTGGGGCTTTAGCAGGAGCGGCCTGAGGCTTTTCTGAAGCTGAACTTTCGTCGTTTTCAACCTCTTTAATTAATGCGAGAGCCCCAGCATTTCTTAATGCCGATTGATATTTCATGGCATCGCCATAATCAATTCCTTTACGGATCACCACTTCATTGCCGCTAAATAATCGGTCTACAGCTTGCGGTGACGACTTAAAAAGTTTCACAAGGTTGTTTTTAACATCATCAAGTTCAAAGGATTTAACGATTTGGCCTCTGAAAACCACGTCAAACTTTCCTTCTATCATTTTGATTTTCCAGAATTTATCCACTGTGATAATAGGATTATAGAAAATCACAATAGAATTTGCATCCGATTTAACAAGTGATATCATTTCTTTAACGGTCTCAAATCAATCTTAAACAGCAGTAATATGAGCAGTTCAGATAGTCATTCGAACTCAGAATCAGGCGATTTTCTCGAAGAAATAGCAGATGTAAAACCTTTAAATCAAGACAAGGTGGCGTCAATTCGTACTCAAAAAGATGTCATTAACAACGAGTATCGAAAAAAAGTTGCCGAATCTTTCGCGCGTAAAGACACTAACTTTTTAACTGATGGAGAAGTTGAGCCGGTTGAGCCCGAGGCAATTCTCAACTTTAAACTGAGCGGTATTCAACCCGGTGTATTTAAAAAGTTAAAACAGGGAAAATATGGATTTGAGTATCATCTGGATCTGCACCGAAAAACGGTTGCCGAAGCGCGTAACGAAGTTTATCAATTACTCAGAAACGCCAACCGATTAGGACATCGCTCATTATTAATAACCCACGGAAAAGGGATTATGAGCAATCCACCGGCGAGGCTAAAAAGTTACGTTAATCACTGGCTTCAGCAGGTGGACATTGTTGTTGCCTTTCACTCAGCTCAGCCTCGTCATGGTGGTACGGGATCAGTTTATGTGCTACTTAAAAAGCCGACTGAACCCGATAAAATTAACCAGGCTAAATACGACTAGGGAGAAAGTAAGGTCAGTCTTCGAGCAATGCCGTGAATCAACAAATCCGTTAACAGCTAAACAAAACGGCGTCTGTAGTCAGCGACACCTATTCGTCCTTTTTCTTGAGAATTTTTTCTATTTCTTCTTTCGACATGCCTTCTTGAATATCGAACTTCATATCGCCAAGTCTGATCTCTTCGAAAACATCAACATTGGGCTTTCTTTCACTGACATGAATTTGACCAAGTTCATCTTTCCATCGGTACATTACTTGATCAGCATATCGTCCCATCGGCAATGCCGACTCATTCACACGGCCGCCACTGAAAATTGTCCCTATATCAGACAAAAACGAAGAAATATCGCCGCCGTGATTATATTTGTCCCAAGCTAAGGAAACCTGTCCAAAATCTCGTCCACCAAACATCTGCAGACCAGCAACAACGAGTCCGAAAAGAATAATAATTACGATCAGCTTTTTAAACATTATCTTTCACTAAAAATTAGAGAGTGGTCCAATAATACGAATATCTGATTGGACAATCAAACGACAATTTATCAATTATAGCCGCTTAATACGCGATCCTGTTTTAACTTTATAGTAAGGCTGATTAGAAGGTACTTCAAATTCGAAATACATCGAGGCTCGATGAGCAACGTATGCGCCATCTTTTTGTGCTGGTTCGTATTTCCAGCGTCGAAGTTTTGACTTGATTTCATTCACAAAAACATGAGGGCCGTCAGTTTTAAAGCGCATATTACTTACATTCCCTCGCTCATCAATCACGAAATCAACTTTTACGCTGCCTCTCAGTTTTTGATAATATGCCTCTGCTGGATAGGCAGGATAAGGGGTTTTTAACGCTTTTGGCTCTACATATTCTGTTCTGGCATGGGATTTAGCATCTAACAAAGCAATTTTAAGCGCTTGTTTCTCAACTTCTAACTCTTTAGCCAATTTAACTTTCGCAACAACAGCTCTACTTTCTGCGTTTGAGTTTCGAATAAATTTTTGGAACTCAATGATTCTTTTTTCTGTTGAACTATCGGCTTTGGAAACCTTTAGCGGCTTGACCAAACGATTTGAGTTCAGATTTCTTCTTTCAGAATCAACAACAAGCTCCATCACAGGTTTCTTAGTCACATCATTTTTGATAGTTCTGCTGTCAGATTTCGAGTTGTTATCTGTGCTATTCTTCTTTACATACTTAGGGACTTGTTTTACTCGCTGTTCAATTTTGGATTTATCAACAACAAGCTCACTCAAATGAGAATCAGCCTTTTCATTTTCAGTTTTTGGCGTAAAATTGAGCGTCGAACTTTTCTTTTTCGAAACTATTCTCTCGATATTAAATTTGTCCGAAGTTGATTGCCCTCTTTCTAAGGATTTAGCAGGTGCTATTTTAGCGGGAAGATCGACGGCTTTAGATTTTGCCTTTCCACCATCGTCAAGATCACGAAATGTTGTATCAGAAACAACACCAGGTTGAGTCTCGTTAGAAGGTTCAGTTTTTGGGAGAACCAGGGCATTATCTTTAACCATATCAATACTATTCGTTGCTGCCATCGCTGCGAAACTAAATGCGATCGCCGAAACCAAAAACAACAATGCGTTTAACGAGGGTAATCGCTGACGCTCAATTGATACAATCCGGGTAATTCGGTTTTTCAGATGTCCATCCGAAGCGGCAACAGCAATGAGAGACAAATTCCCTTCTTTTAACTCTGCAGTACTTAGCAAGGCCTTTGCGAGCTCTAAACGCGACCCCTGATCATCTCCTACGACCTTTAATGCAACGGAATCGCAAATGTACTCTCTCTCTTCACGAATGACTCGATTAATCCAGTAAATACATGGGTGGAAGAAAAACAGCACCTGAATGGTACTTTGTATTAGATTAACCAGAAAATCTAACCGTTTAACGTGCGCCAACTCGTGAGCAAGTATGAGTTCTAATTGCTGTTTATCCAGCCCAATTGTGATAGCCACAGGTAATAAGATTGTTGGTTTTAACCAACCGATAACAACCGGTACATTTGCCAAACCTGACTTTACAACTCTAACTGGCCGTGTAATTTTTAGCTGCGAAACAATCTGGTCGACCATTGCCTGGATTTCCGCTGAAACCGGACAAGTATCTTTTCTCGATAAAACGTAAGTTCGCTGCACATCAATTACGAATTTTAGTAGTGTGAGAAAGACTCCCACAGCCCATAAAAGAACCAGGTAAGACTGGTTAATAGATTTACCTAAAAATTCGATAAAGTAGGTGTTTTTGGGTTCATCTTTCCCCATGTCACTCGACAGGGATTGAACCACGATTTCCTCGCCGTGGGTGGCTAGTGTAAGCCCCTGATTGATTATTGTCGGGTCTTGATAAAAATATCCAAAAGTAACTATCGGCGCTATACAACACATCAATAACGCTAAGATCGCCGAAATATATCTAAAATGAAAAGAGTTATTAGAAGTGACTAAAAGAATACTCTTTAAAAACAGCGCAATAAGTGCCGCTTGCCAAGAAAAGTGCAATAGCGTTGACGCCAGGCTTGATATTAAATGCGCGTCGTACGACTGCAGAATAAATTCCATATTACTTATTGTGCTCTAGCTGATTAAGAATTTCCCGAATTTCAGCAATCTCTTCCTTGCTCGTTCGACCATGTAAAGCACTAACAACTAGCTGGGAGGCCGATCCCTGAAATACTTTTGAAATCATGTCTTTCACTAATTGCCCCTGAGTTTCAGCGCGACCAACACAAGCTTCATAGACATGTGCACGAGCCGATTCATCTCGCGTAAGCAGTCCTTTCTCGTACATGATTTGCATGATTTTTAGAACGGTCGTATATCCGGTAGCATGATCCGCTGACAAAACCTCGTGCACTTCCCTTACGGTCACCGCACCTTTTTGCCATAGAACCTGTAAA
This sequence comes from Aliikangiella coralliicola, assembly GCF_007004725.1. GTDB lineage: Bacteria > Pseudomonadota > Gammaproteobacteria > Enterobacterales > Kangiellaceae > Aliikangiella > Aliikangiella coralliicola. The sequence goes on from NZ_ML660170.1 coordinate 199,741, forward strand.
ATTTGCAATTCAGCCTGAGTAGGCTGTAGTTTTGTCGACATTATTTCCCCCGAAAAACAAGCGACGCCTAAGCTAATAACCACAGACTATATCTGCAAACAAGCCGCTAAATCAAATTATGAGAACAAAAATTCAATAAATTCAATAAATTTAATCTTTTTCTTATGCTCTGCTCAATTTAGCTCGCCCCGGAATTAGCATGATCTGGGTTTACCTGCAGCTTCTATTAGCAGCAAAGTCAACTTTCCAATTTTTGAAGATATATCGAGAATAGAAACGCTCTAGACTAACTCTCAGCGCTGGCTGTAAACATGTTTTGCCAAACCAGAAAATCAGAGTGTTCAGCATCGATCAATTCAAATCCAGCCAGGTATTCCCCGCCGGGAACTTCTTCGAACCACTTGACTTCACCTGTTAGCAAAAACTTATAACCACCAGATTCGAAGTTAATCAATAATTCTAGAATGGAGCTGATAATGAAGGGATATTGGGATTGAATTTTTAAACCGCTCTCTGAAATATCACGGGTCGTGCACTCCAGCATAACATTGTCATCGGCTCCGTTGTCCGACGCAGAAAGCACTTCTATGAAGATTTTTTCTTCCCTGGTTTGACGGTGATGTTTTCTCTGCTCAATACTCATTTAAATATTTCTCAACCTTTCCTTGTATACAAGTTCTGCGTTACGACCATCAAAACTTATACCGCTCCCACTATTTAGAACGTGTGGTTTAATATTACGTTGCAATCAACTTATCATTATTTTGTATTAATGTGATGCTAATGAAACCCAGTTTTCATAGCTATTTTCAATAATTTGTAGCAGTTTAATCCCAATAAAATAAGTGGGTACTTCATCGACTTCCAGGCACCACTTCACTTCTCCCAGAAACTCGAAACGTGAATCCGGTTTGCTCGCTTGAACAATCACCGGCAACACGCAACCAAGTGGTAATGGTCTCTGAATGACGAGCTTTAAGCCTCCAGCAGAGATATCTTCAGTGTTACACTCGTGAGTTTCCTGCCGGGCACTGCCATCTTGACTTGAGTACCGAATAACAATCGAGTGCCTTTTCTGCCGCCGCTCCTGGCGTCTTAAGTCATCAAGTTCTTCAATAATTTCTTGTGCCATTTAACAAACTTCATAAATGAGATTTTTACTAACTTAGAGTATAGGTTAGCTTTTATGATTTTGCTAAAAGGGACAAAAACCGAAGCCCGATTATACAATCGGAGACAGAGACCCTCTCCTTAACTATTTGTTTTTAATATTTATTTTAACGCCATTGTTATTCTTAATACAATGAGTATTACTATCTCAGCTTTTATTTTCCTGAATGTATCTATCAACCAGCTCTTCCAAAATATCCAGCGGGACTGCACCATTATTGAGTATAACTTCGTGAAACTTAGCCAAATTAAACTGCTGACCCAAAGACTCCTTGGCTTTTGCTCTGAGCTCAAGAATTTTCATCATTCCAACCTTATAAGCACAAGCTTGTCCAGGCATTACGATATAGCGTTCAATTTCTGACACAACATCCGATATCGCCATGCCGGTATTGGCACTCATGTAATCTATTGCCTGCTGTCGAGTCCAGCGTTTTGCGTGTATGCCGGTATCAACGACTAATCTGACAGCTCTGAAAAGTTCCGCTTGCAAACGACCAATATTGTCGAATGGATTCCGTTGGAAACCCAACTCCCAGGCAACCCTTTCGGCATACAAAGCCCACCCCTCGGTATAAGCAGTAAATGGCGCAAAACGTCTAAAATATGGGATATTTTCCAGGCCTTGTGCGACAACTATCTGAAAATGATGTCCGGGAATCGCCTCGTGATAGGCGAGCGTCCTCATACTATATTTAGGTGTTGCTTTAATATCGTATAAATTGGCGTAAAAAACGCCCGGTCTCGAACCATCAATTGCCGGTGGAATGTAGTAAGCGCCGGCACTGGTTTCTTCTTTAAACTTAGGTATTCTTTTTACCTCAACTTCCGCGTCAAATGGAATATTAAATGCTTGCCCTAGCCCGTCATTTATCTCATCGATAATCGTCTGATAATCTGCTAGTATCTGTTCCCTTCCCGCCTCAGTATCTGGATAATAGAATTTCTCCTGGGCGGCCAGCTCACCAATTGCGGCACTAAACCCCTGGGTAGTGTCAAAGCCCTCACTTTTTAAGATTTCGAGAATTTCATTTTGTATTCTGGCAACTTCTTGAATACCGACGTGGTGAATATAATCGGGCGTATAGTCAGTACTGGTAAACAACTTTAATGCTAAACGGTAAGCTTGATCACCATTCGGTAACTTCCAGATGCCATCTCTATCATCTGCTCTATCAGCCAGGCCAACAAAATAACGGGTCATTTCAACATAGGCAGGATAAACATCTTCAACAATTGCCGTTTTTGCCTGTTGCAGAATAGCGTCTTTCTCCGCCTGTTCGATTTCCGAAAGTTTTGCCAACTTATCTTTCAACGCCACGTAGAGAATATTCTCCTCAACCTTGGTATTGGAAAAATTTTGCATCTCCTCAACAACACGTGCGATCACAAATTTTGGTGGAATAATTCCCTGCTCGGTTCTCAGTTTGATGCCTCTCAAAGCCTGAGAAAATTTTCTCGGTAATTTTTGCAACCGTGAAATATAGTGCTCTGCGTCTTCTATCGTATTAACTTGGTGTTGCGACTCCATGAAAGACGGGAAACTATTTTGCACACCGAAGAGTTGATTAACCGGGTAGTTATGGCGGGCGAATGGTGCAGCCTCTTTAGCAAACTCGAATAAATATTCTGCAATTCGCTTGGAAATTCTTTCATTTTCATCCAAGTCTTCGTTGCGGTAAGTTTTAAGAACTTCGTACTCTTCGGCAAAATATTCAAATAATTGATCGGTAAACTCAGGGCTCGCATCGTCCAATTCTGCGTTATGCCCGTTAATCCCTTTAGGCTCCAGGAAATGTAAAGAAGTTAATGCTTCGGGTCTTTGTAAAACAATTTTTAAGGCAAATCGGTTAAAGAAATTATTAATATAAAATGGTCTTGCCGACCACTCATGCCAAAAAAATAAACCGCCTAAAATCACCATGATTGAAATCAGAGTGATTAGCCAAATTATTATTTTTTTTAACACCTGTTCATACTCCTTTAAAACAATCAGCTCTTTCTTTTATAGATTTTTGGCAATACCCAATGGTACACATTGGGCAGAAAACGTCGGATCTGATAACCCAATTTTGGCAACCCATTCGCGACTATAATTTCCTTTTTAGAGGTGTTCAGTTTCTTTAACAATATTTCGACAAAACGCTCTACCGGTAACCCATGTTCAATTTCATCATCGACTTTGCCGTACTTCGACATATCACCAGTGAGCGCGTTTTCACTGATGCTGGTCTTGACAAAACCGGGGCATACAACAATGACATTAACTCCCTGACTCGCCACCTCAGCCCTCAAACAATCCATGAAACCTATTAACGCGTGCTTTGCACCAGAATAAGCGCTTCTCATAGGCGACCCAAGTTTTCCGGCGACACTGGCAATATTAATGATCGTCCCTTCAACCCTGTCTATCATATGAGGTAATATCGCCTTGGTTATCGCGATGGTACCAAAGTAATCGACCTCCATAATCTTTCTGTCGACTTCCAAAGTGGTATTGACCGCAAGCGACCGTTGGCTTATTCCACCGTTATTGAACAAGACATCGATTCTTTGGTGAAATCCCAGAGCTCTTTCTACAATACATTGGCTCGCTTGTGTATCCGTAAGGTCGAAAGCCAGTAAACGATGTTCATCAGGATTTGCACAAGCGCTAAGCACCCGCTCCAACGCTTCAATATTTCTCGATGACATAATAAGCTTCGCGCCCAATTGATCGAGTTTCAGGCAAAGCTCTCGCCCAATCCCAGAAGATGCGCCTGTAACCCAAACTATTTTACCATTAAAATTCAATAGCTTCCCCTCACTTTTTGACGCAACAAAGTATACGCTGACAGACTTTTTCCACCTAGTCCATAATGTCAAATACTTGTAACAAGAAGTATTTTAATTATAAAAAAATGACCACTTATACATGCAATATTTACGTTGCAATATTTTTTTTATTTAATCCGCCTGTAATAAATCTCAGATTCAAATTTTTTCACTGATTTAGTCAATAACTTATTGATTTTCAAAACATGTTATAAAGTTCCACCAAATTTGTAATACGTGAACCAATTCACAAAACCTTTGCAAACATTTGCTAGTATCGGTTGTTCAAAAAATGCAAATAGCAATAAAAATCATCAATAAATAATTAACAGTGTTGTGTGGGGTTAAAATGAGATGGTATACGCTTGACAATGGCCGTTTGTGCCTGGGGACAGATAAACAACAGTACGCTAATTTTCACATTGCCACAGACGTGGTATTACCTGAGAAAATTACGGCACCGCTAAGAGTTGAACATGTAGAGTTGATCGGCTCCTTTCCTGAAGACTGGTATTCTGACGAAAAAATAAACGACAAAATCAATAATACAGCGCGCCACTTTTTTGGCATGAAAAATTGTACTTACCATTAAAGCCGCGACAAATTCTATAATTGCTCATTGGAGTATTCGATGTTAGACAAACAAAATACAACAAAAATGGAGCAAGGAATGCCGACAAAACTTCAAAATATGGAAAATTCACAGGAAGCTTTAGAAGAAAATCTTGAGGGTGCTATTAATGCACTGCAAGAGGAAGCCAGTAATTACCAAAATGCAGGGCTAACTCAAATTTCAGCTTGGTTAGACTAGCTTCAATAAGCGCCTGGTTTATCAATTTCAATAATTCGCTTTAGTCTGAAAAGACAAAAAAAGGCTTAGTTAATAGAGAAATGCATCGGCAATATTATCAATTGCCGATGCATTTTTAGTCTCTATGCAGCGTTAATAACTTCAGTAAGTTCGCCGTTTTGGTGCATCTCTAACACAATATCGCAACCGCCAATTAATTCACCATTTACCCACAACTGTGGAAAAGTTGGCCAGTTAGCATACTTTGGAAGCTCTGCTCGAATGTCAGAGTTCTGCAAAATATCCACATAGGCGAATTCTTTACCGCAAGACATTAATGCTTGAGAAGCTTGGGCAGAAAATCCACACATCGGCGCTTCAGGTGAGCCTTTCATATACAGAATGATTTTGTTCTCTTCTATCTGTTGCTTAATTCTATCAATAGTTTCCATATTTTCCTCAATACAACGAACTCAATGGCTAGATTTTTGCTTCAACCTTCTCAGCGAGAGACTGCAGGAGCTAAAATCTAAGTAGTATTTAAGACCATAATGTCAAAGTATTGATTGTAAACGCTATTAATGCAGAAGGCTACGCATACCCTTAATCTTTAACACTGGAACATATCAGGTTAATCGATATATTGATTTTTTCTATCAGGTCCTGAAAGCGGTCTTTCATTTTTCTGTATCCTGAATTAAAAAGCGACTAAAATACAACAGCACAACAAAATAACCATTCTAGGAGCTAAAATGTCTTTTGAACTACCAGCATTACCCTATGCTAAGGATGCACTTGCACCGACAATCTCTGAGGAAACCATTGATTTTCACTATGGCAAGCACCACAACACTTATGTTGTCAATCTCAATAAACTGGTTGCTGACACCGAATTTGCATCAATGAGTTTGGAAGAAGTTATCGTGAAATCAGAAGGTGGTGTTTTTAATAACGCCGCTCAAATTTGGAACCACACATTCTACTGGAACTGTTTGACACCAAATGAAACAGCCCCTTCTGCAGAATTAGCTGAAGCAATTAACGCAGCCTTCGGCTCAATCGATGAATTCAAGTCTAAATTTATCACTTCCGCGACTACTAACTTTGGCTCAGGTTGGACCTGGTTAGTAAAAAATGCTGAAGGCTCATTGGAAATAGTAAACACCAGTAACGCCGGTTGCCCTCTGACGGAAAATTATACTCCGTTGTTAACCATCGATGTTTGGGAACACGCTTACTACATCGATTATCGAAACGCACGTCCTAAATACCTGGAATCTATCTGGGGAATTATTAACTGGGACTTCGTATCAGGAAACTTTGCAGGCTAAGCGTTCGAATTCACTATTCGTTCACTTTAGAGATAGGGATTATCTCGTAAGATCAAAAGCGGTCATTTTTCGATGGCCGCTTTTTTTATTGTCGATAATCAATACTTTTTTGCACTTTTGGTTAATCCCCTGCAACAAGACAGGTTATTTTCCTACGCCAATGAGTAAACATCTCGCTTTCAAATTAATTTGCCGGGTACTAGAATCATTCACTGACTTTCGTGTCATGTTTAAAACCAACCCCTTTACGATAATTAACTCATTGCATCAGACAAGGACGCCCGATGATAATTCGACTATTTTATTTTTGTCTTTATATTTTACTCAGCTTTCCCGCGAATAGCTTTGCCCTCTACGTTTATCAAGACGAAAACGGTAATAAAGTTTTCTCAGATATTCCTCCTGCTAAAGGAGAATTCAAAGAACGAGCCCAACTTGAAATTAATACCCTAAAGTGGCAGGAAACGCCACAAATTAACCACTATAAGCGAAAGTCGAATCGAAAAAATTCACAAAAGCAGACTGATAAAAAGAAAAACAAAAAAGCCAACTGCGCGAAACTAGCTTCAAAAATCGAACTCCATCAAAACCGTTTGCGAACCAAACAAAGTCCTGCACAGTTTGATAAAAACAAACAGGCACTTGTCAAGTTACGCTGGAAATATCGAAAAAGCTGCTAAAATCTTCGCTAGCTTATATTAAATCATGAATATTGACTCAGTAATTTCGGCTAATGATTATAAAGCGACGATTTGGATACCAAACTATTGATAAAATTAGTTTATAATCAAGTCATACTTTCCAGGTAACAATACTAAGATTATTTTCGATGGCAGAAAGCCAGAATCAATTAGAAAATTATTATCAGTGGCACTCCCGAATTGAGGCTCTTAATATTAGAGGGGTGATCATTACTGCGCGAGAAAGTGCTCTGTTCGAGCAAATAAAAACAGGGCAAATCAGTGAATCCCCCTCTTCTGTTTTTTCGAACTTAGCGCACTCAATAAAGCCTTCTGGTACCAAGGTCGATCATATTCTTGGAGGAGAGTTTAAATACGTTTACTTTGAATTAACCAATAGTACCTTCGACGTTAACCTTTTTGCCGCCATTACCGGCACTTTAGTCGGTGGTGGGCTACTATTTCTGGTGGTTGATAAAACTACCCTTCGATATGCAATGCATTTGGCCCAACCGAATTTGTCTTGCGGAGACTCGCCGGTCCAAAATGTATCAACAGTAAATTCTCCAGAGACTATTTGCCCTCTTCTGGATCGAGTTTTACGCTATTCTGCTAAGAAAAGCTCGGTTGCAATTATTTGCAATGATACTTTTTATACAACAAACGATAAAGCACAATTAACTAATTGCGATGGTCATGACAACGCCCTTGATTCTCAGGCGACTGTTGTTTCTCAAATTATCCGAGTTGCCAATGGACATAGTAAAAGACCACTGGTAATTACCGCTAACCGAGGGCGCGGAAAATCAGCGGCCCTTGGTATTGCCGCTGCGCAAATTGCTTCAGAGAAAACCATCGAAATATTTGTAACTGCTCCGAGTAAAAATAACTTACCGTCATTTTATAAACATTTAAACCAACAACTCGCCGAGAACTCCGTCGCTTATCAAAGCAAAGGAAACATAGTCTCGCTAGAAAACGGTTCGGCGATCCGCTTCTTACCACCCGATCAATTACTAAAACAAAACGAAACACCATCACTTGTGATGATTGATGAAGCAGCGGCCATTCCTGTCAATATACTCAATCGAATAACTTTACAATTTACTCGGTTAGTTTTCGCCACAACTAGTCATGGATACGAAGGAAATGGCAAAGGTTTTGAAGTTCGATTCAAACAAAAATTGTTGGACATCAGGCCCCAGACTCGCTTTGCTCAACTTTCACTGCCGATTCGCTGGGATCGAAATGATCAGTTAGAGCCCGCAACCTTTAACGCCCTATTATTGAATGCTGAATTAACACAAACCTCAATTGGCGAGACCGATCTAAAACACTCGCTATTATTCGAAGAAATATCAAAGTCAGAGCTTAGAGAGAACAACCAAGATCTCACTAATATTTTTGCCCTGCTCGTTAACGCGCACTATCAGACACGACCGGCTGATCTACAGCAACTACTCAGCAACAATAAACTAAGAGTTGTTGTTTTGCGCCACCCCGGTCAAGAAGATAGCAACCAAGAAACTCAATCAAATACCATTATAGCGGTTGCTCTAATTAGCGAGGAAGGCGAACTTAGTCCTGAGGATTGTAGACTGCTCAGCGATGGACAAAAACGAATCAAAGGAGAACTACTACCGCAATCTATAGTAAGCCATTTTGGGCTTGTTGAAGCCGGCGAGAAAAAGTATTTTAGAATCATGAGAATCGCCGTACATCCCAACTGTCAACAGCATGGTGTCGGAACACAACTGTTAAACCACATCAAAAAGTTAGCGAAGGCCAGCCAGATTGATTTTGTCGGCGCCAGCTTTGCAGCTACCAATGACGTAGTAAAATTTTGGTTAAAAAATAATTATCAGTGTATTCGATTTGGTTCAAGCAAAGACTCTTCGTCAGGTTCTCATAGTCTCGAAGTATTAAGCTCTTTAAATGCCGAAGCGACGGAAATACTAGATTTATTGACAAGCCGATTCAGTCGATCATTTATCTATAAACTCAAAAATCAATTAGCAGATTTGTCTGACGATATGGTTAGTGAAATTATTCTCTCTCAATGGCGATATTCACCAGTCGAGCTGACCGACTATGAACTTGATGAGTTAAAAAAGTTTGTGAATAGCGCAAGAAGTTTTGAGATGGTTGATGATCTCGCACTCAAACTTTTTCAAGCCAAAAGACATTTAATAACGGACAAGAAACTACTTGATAACCGACAATTACATTTCTTAATTTGTTGCCTATTCAAAGCCAACGACTGGAAATTACTCGCTGACAGTTTTACATTCACAGGCAAAAAACAAGCGCAGGAATATCTTCGACAAATAGTGCTAAAGCTTGTGCAAATTTAACGCTGAATGCGGTAAGATATTCTACAACATTACCCTATTTTAATTGAAGAATCTCAGGTAGATTATGAGTTTGCGCGTCGAAGTAACCAAAGTGACACCGTTTCAACAAAACTGTTCAGTTATCTGGTGTAGCGAAACATTAAAAGCTGCAGTTGTCGACCCGGGCGGAGACCTCGATAAGATCCTGGGGATCATATCGAAACATCAACTCAATATTGAGAAAATCCTTTTGACTCACGGCCATCTTGATCACGCAGGTGGTGCAGCAGCCCTGGCTCGGCAATTGAGTATCCCTGTAGAAGGCCCACATCAGGACGATGACTTTTGGCTTCAAGGTATGGAGCAACAAGCGCAAAACTATGGCTTTTCAGGCGTTGAAGTTTGTGTGCCGGATCGCTGGTTAAATGAAGGAGAAAGCATTCACGTAGGTAAGGAAAAACTCGATGTTTATCATTGCCCCGGCCATACGCCAGGGCACATTATCTTTCATCACCAATCATCGCAGCTAGCATTTGTAGGCGATGTATTATTTAAAGGTAGTATCGGTAGAACTGATTTTCCGCGTGGTGATTTTCAAACATTAGTTAATTCGATTACCACTAAATTGTGGCCACTGGGAAATAAAACACGATTCGTTTCCGGGCATGGACCCATTTCTGATTTTGCGAGTGAAAGAGCAAGTAACGCCTTCGTTTCCGACGCTAAACTCGCATCAGCATAACTTTGCAAGGGATTTAATATTAACAAACTTGATATTGAGTCTGAGTTTGAAAATATTAAATCCCCTATCAGCGATTATGCTGCCCACATAATCAGCTGATAACGACTTATCCAGTCAAAACACTGTTTTCGAGTGACTTCAATTAGAACGAGTAGACAACGGTAAACGAAGTAACGCTTTCCGTTTTCTCATTTCCAACAGGCACATCAGATTGGTGCTTAACAGAGTATGAAACCTTCAACGCCAGGCTTTCCATGATATTTGCGGACAACCCGGAGTAAGATTTCGATACGGTATTATCATCGCCAATTTCACTGGATAGTTTTTGTTCAAATTCAGCATTTTTGTTTATCTTCCATTTATACAAACCCGCTAACCTGACAATTCCTTCGCTATTGGTTTCTGACGTTGCTTCAATTTTACTTTCACGTGTACCAAAACCAAGCTCGCCATCTAAAGTGTGACTTTCATCTTCTATAAATCGATAACCAGCACCCAACGCCAGCGACGCCTGATAATCAAAACCAGAATCTTTGGTATCATCATAATCGGCTATTCCAAAGGCGTAAGCATATTTGCTAAATTTATAATCTGACTTAGCTTGAGCCGTAAACTTTCGCGCTTCTGTTTTGACACCATTTGAATCTTCAGTAGAGCTGCTCTGAGTGGCGAGCGCTCCCGCATGTCTCCATCGACCAACCTCATATCCCAAAGTAAATCTGCCATTAAGAGAATCTGATTCATTATCTCCAGAAACAGCGACGTATCCAAACTCTACGCTACCAGCCCATTTGCCTTCGCAACCCTGTTCGGTCTGCTCACAATTTTCATCAACTTCCTCTGAACTTGCCGGTTTTCCAAGGAAGAAATCATCGGCAAAAGCGGAAGAGGATATTAACCCTAACGCTAAAATTGTTGGTATTTTTTTAAAGTAGTTTGTCATTGGCCAAATGTCCTGTTGTCCTAAAACGAATTTGTGGCGATCATACCAGCGTCAATCAACTTTAAGAATAGCGAGAGTCTAAAAATATGATGATAAGCCGCCAAAATTAATAAATTTAGCCTATTTTTCTGGATTTTGTTGAAATTTACCGTTGATTACTTATCGATTACATTAAACGGAATACTCAAATAGAGTTCCGAGTAATCCGAAATGCCTGAGTTTTAATGGATGGTTAAGATGACACTAAGATGTTTTCGCGATGCTCTTAAGTTTGCCACGCGTAAGAGAATTTTATGAACCAAGTTCTATCTGTTTTGCGAAGTTGCAGAGTGTTTGGGTCGTTTTCGGCATTATCCGAATAACCGATATAGGCCAATGTGAATGGGTTAACTTTATATGAATAAATTAGTTGAGTCCCCATAAATTTAACCTCGTCGGCCACATCCAGCCCATACTTGAATCGTTGAGACTGAACAGTCAAACGCAAAAAATTCTTTAAGTTGATTTGATAGCCCAACTTCAAGTTAGCTACTTCAGCCTCGTATAACTCGCCCTGTGGCAAATCAAATATCTGATTAATAAACTCTAATTCACTACTTAGCTGCCGAGTGACTTGATACTCCAATGTGAGGTCAAAAGTGTCAGTTTTCCCCTGGCGAGCTTGGCTGAAATCAATTGCATCAGCATTAGCATACTCGAAATTAACCAGCAAATTGTAAATCGGGTTGAATTCTGCCCATATGATCTGTTTCTGAAGATCGAAGTGGATACCTCGATAGTATTCTTCTCGTTCATTTAAGTCTAAACCGAATAAGGATTCATAAATCGCCGCGACTTCAAAATTAAGATTAAAGTCTTCACTTAACTTTCCACCTTCGACTTCTTGCGTATCAGTCCATCCGCCGTGAATGGAAAAATGCTTCCACCAGGTGCCGTTATCCGCATACCATTTTCGTGTCGTTCCTACCGCTTTTCGCTTCCAGTTACTAAAACTCATAAAACCAGAATCCGCTCTAAAATCCTTATTAAAGTGATGGTAAGTGGCAAACCAATACCAGTCGCGACTCAGATGCGTATAATTGAATGAATAAGCACTATCAGACATATCACTTTTAACCAGCGGGATATCACCAAAACGTTCTGTGTCGCTGTATTTATCGACAAGTTCCTGAGGGTAATTTCCTTCGGACCAAAACGCCTGGTATTTAAAATAGTCTGTCTTACTAAACCAATGTTTTCCGTCGACACCTGCAACTCGGTTTGAATAGCCTTCTCCGTCCCGATAAGTCATGGTCATTCCCACATTGCTACTTTCTCCAAGGTCATAACGATATCGAAATACGGTATTATCACTTTCGCTATTATTGTTTCGCTCAAAGAAAGAACCTTGGCTAAATGGCACCAGAAAGTTCGTGTGTTTATCTTTCAGATTAATTAAGCCGAAACTGTGTTTATCTGTTTTACCTGTGTATTTAACGCCATATTCAGGCTCTTCGAAAACTCTCGTATAGACCAGTCGACTCCAATTATTAAAGTAATCAAGGCCATCAAGAAAGAAAGGACGCTTTTCTTCCAAAGATAAAACTGAAAGATTATTAATATCCAGTTGAACGGCATCGGCTTCGACCTGTGAAAAGTCGGGATTGACAGTCACATTGACAAAAGAATTGTGGTTTAATCCCCAGCGTAAATCCAAACTGCCCCGCTCTTCTGCATCTCCAGTTTGCCAACCGGTTTCATTCTCGAGATCTCGTGTATCACTTTTTACGACAGTCAATGAAGGAATGATTGTTAAGTTTTGCGGAGCCTCGACACTCTTAAATCCAACCACTTTATTTAGTTGACACAAACTACAACTGATATTTCTATCAATTGGCTGGTTTGATAGTCGATGCATTACATCCCTGCGCCAAATTCGTGTCAGCTCGATGCCCCAGGTTTTTATGTCTTTACTATCTTCAAACCTGAGCGCTTTAAAAGGAATTTTTAGTTCAACGGTAAAACCATCGTCTGTCAATTTTCCAGCACTATACCAGATAGCATCCCAGCTAATATCTGAGTTACCGGTATGCTCGTCGATCACCGTATCAGCTTGAATGCCTAGCGGATTAACAAAAAATTGGAATGCTTTGCGGGAATCATTAAAAGTGTCCAGTTTAATAGCAACCAGGTCAGAAGCGGCTATTTTATCTCTATCAGACAGGTAGGCTCTTATTTTCCGTGGATCATGATCAATCGCCTTAAAAGCGACTAACAGGTTTTCGCCATCTTCAAATAGGTAAACTTGCGTATCAACGGGCGCAGCGATATTTTCTCCAGGCCTCGTTTCATAGCGAATTGGAATGGTCAAAGATTGTGACCAAACATCCTCAGAAATTTCTCCATCAAGCACTACAGCTTGCTTTATTTGTGGGATTTCACCGATGACAGTCACTTCAGCTTCACATCGCTGTGCAAAAACAACGGCGATCACACACACAAGCAACACAAGTGTGAAGAATCGTAGTAAATTCATTTTTTTATTTATTTACCTAATGCCGGTTAATACCGGACTTACCCCCGAATTATTCAAACTAAACTATCAAATTCTCCCAACAATTCAATATTTTTTATTTCGCGGCTACCAGTATCTTGTTGTTTAATCAGAATTTTATACCAATTTGAGATTCATCATCTCTATAACAAAATAATTTGAACTGAAGCTCAGTAAAGGGAAGTCAACAATTTAAATAATTGCAATCAGTTAAATTGATATAGCTGAATCAATTTAATTTTGTGTGAAAAGCTTTTGAATTAAAAATGAAATTGACAGCATATCGGCGGTCACTGGTGCCGGTTTCCGATCAATCAGTAAAAACCACTCAAATATGCCCTTGAAAATATTATCCCTGCATTAATAAGAACTCGGTGATTTTGTTCATGTCCAGATCGAAATCTCCAGCTCTCACTCCTCTTTCGATTTGCTCGTTTTCCGCCACAGATAAGTCAATTTCTTTCGCCATCGTAAAAACATTGTTGCGCAAACTAAAAAAGGCTTTAACTTTTGGTCGAGTTGGATTGTCAGCGTTACGGCTTTCTACTATCGCCAATTTTTCAGAGCTTAATTTCACCAGAGAACCAACAGGATAGACACCTAAACAACGAATAAATTGATCAACCAGCGGCGCATCTAATTGACCATTACTTGCCAGTTCGCGCAAAATCGCGAACGCTCTGATTTGCGCCATTCCATCTTTATAAACTCTGTCAGCGGTCAAGGCGTCATATATATCACAGATAGTGATCATCCTGTCATATTTTGACAACTGCTCAGATTTTAATCCCCTGGGATAGCCAGTACCGTCGAGCTTTTCATGGTGATTGGCAACAATTGCTCGAGAGAGATCAGAGATGCCATTTGTCTGGTCAACTATATTTTTAGAATGAACTGCATGCTTTTTTATTTCTTCAAATTCTTCGGGGGTCAACTTTCCAGGTTTGTTAAGAATTTTGTCAGGAATTTTTATTTTCCCAACATCGTGCAAGAATGCTCCGACTGCCAACTCATTAATTAATGACTTTTTAAGTTTCAGAAACTTGCCAAATATTGAAATTAATATGGAAACGGATACCGAATGCTCCAACAAATATTCATCTTTGCATCGTATGTTCATAACACACGCTAACGCGTCAGGATTTTCAAAAATAGTTTCAATCGACTGCTCAGTAAAGTCTTTTACCTGACTTGAATCAATCGGTTTACCTTCTTGTATGTCATTAAGCACTTTCGATTGAATCGACTTGGCTTCATCATAAAGATGTTTCGCCTCGACAATCTGAACCGCTAGATTTTTACTTTTCGCAGCTTCTGAGCGCTTGCTTTTTTCGACCTGATCACTGACGGAACTGTTTTCAGTTTTATTCTTATCCAACTTATCATTTTCGGATAGCAACGCACTATCAACTTCAGTCAGTTGATCATCATTTGCACTTTCCAGTTCATCTGCAGGTATTGTTTTACTGGTATCAACTTTAACTCTCAACACGCCTTTACTAATTAATTTTTCAATTGCGTGAAAATCTCTCACCCAGCCTGGATTCTTAATTTTGAAATGACCGGTTTGTTTCACTATTTCTATCACGTAAGAACCGGCCCCTAACTGTGATATGTCTTTCTCGATAATCATTGATGAAATTCTATCGTCCTCTCTTGATAGTCGTTCGTCAGCGATGTTTAAACTAACGCTTAATAATTCAATTCAGTTCCTGCTTAACTGAGTGTATTTTTTATTTTGATCCAGTTTTATTGTGATTCAGTTTTATCGTCATCCAGCGAATTTTCAGGAAACCTATTTCGCAAACACCACTGCCAATTTTTGTTTATCTGGGGACAGTGCAAGGCGAGTAATGTCAGACAAGTCAATGTCAGGTAAGTTTGGAATTATTTTCCATTCAGAATCACGGCTTAAATTGGTAAACATTAAATTCTTACCATCGGAGGAAATAACAACGTTGTCATCAAACCAAACATAATCCTGAGCTTTTCCAGGCAACTTGTTAAGCGTTGTAATCTTTCCAGTCTCGAAATCGTAGCTTTTTAAACGATGATTCTCACCTTCTATAACAGTATAGCTAATCAAACTACTACCAGGAATTTTTTGCAAACAACGCCCAATATCATTGTCAATCACCTGCGTCGTTTCCTGACCAAGCTTTGCCACCTGTAATTGGTGTGGGGTTCCGAGAACAAATAAGGCAACATTATCCTTGTTCCAGGTATGGTAGCCCACGGGTTGAACACTATTAAATAATGGGCTAAATCCATTTTCGGGAGAATACTTCCACAATCTCTGACGACCGTCAGCTTCAATCCTAACCACCGAAAGGCTGCCCTTCTCTGACGGCATTGTTGTCGGCGAAAACTCACTTTCGGGTGTTCGCGTCATTCTGGTTGATTGTTTCTGTTTTTCTGACCATTTCCAGATATCCGCATTCTCATCAAGCATGCGTGTAAAATAGAGCGTAGCAGAGTCCTCGCTAAAATAGGGCTGATTATCATAACCAGGACTAGTCGCAACCATCACAGGCTCTTTGATTCTAAGTTCGCCGCCATTAGCGTCTAACTGAAAAACGACGATGTCATGATCAGTTGCTTCAGGATTAAATACTAAAATCCAGTAAACCGCCCCAACCATCAGGGAAGCGATAATAATATTTGTAAATAGACGTCGAGTCATAGCTTACTTTTTATGTACATGGTAAATGTTTAACCAATCACCCGCTTTCTTATTGCCGATCCCTTTCGTCAGCTGGCCTTTATGAGGATAAAAAGTGAAATCGCCACTTTCTTGTTCGCAATAGTGCTTCACTTTTTCTGAGACAACAATATCACCGGCCTCAGCCATTGATTCCAAGCGTGCAGCCATATTAACAGCATTACCTTCTAAATCAGACTGATTAGTCACCTCATTGTGAACAATATTGACATGCCCCAGGTCAATCCCGATACGCAATTCGAATTCAGCGGACATCAGCACGTTTCTAATCATACAGGCACATTCAACCGCCGCTTTAGCACTTCTGAATGTGGCGCGAAGAGAATCACCTTCCATATTAGGATAACTCGCCTTCCATTTTGCCAGAATCGGTTTTAGCAATCCCCTGAAAAGGGAAAGCTTTTCGGACACAACACCTTCACTCCACTGGGTGAAGTCCTTCAAATCAATAAACAGGACGCAAAAATTACGCACCTGATCAATTTCGTGTTCTGCCGCTAACTCAAGCAATCTGGGCCAGAACTGCTCTTTAATTCCCGCGATTGACTCTTTTAAGCGGCGTTGCATGGTTCTGTCCGCACGCAGTGCGAGTTGGGCGTATTGAATTCTGCTAGCCTCTTCCTTTAAGGAGATCTCTAACTCATTAAGCGAATAGCTACCTGATTCATCAACCACCAGCTGTACCAATGCACCGCCTGCGATATCTTTGACCGATTTGAGTCGTAGCGATACGCCCCAGTGACACGCTTGTAAATGTTCTATCAGTATTGGCAAGGTCGCAATTTCATTCGCTGTTAAACGGAACTCATATTTGAGCTCAATAATCAGCGATTCTGCGTAAATTCTTTCAAATTCATGGGGTTGATATTCGGTTTTTAAGGTACTGTCTCTGTCCCAATAAGCATATTGGCATTTAATATCTCGAATATCCCAGCCCATTGTATCCGCATTAAATAAGCTAGCGCCGGTAATATCAGCATAGGCCAGGCAAGTGCCGGAAAGATCACTATCTCGAAAATCACAGCCTCTCAGCTTCGCATTTTCAAAATTAACCCGTGATAAATCAGCGCCGGAAAAGTCAATTCCCGTTAAATTTGCCGACTTAAATTGTGTATTCTTGATTTGCGCACCGCTTAATAAACAATCAGTGAGATCGGTATGGTTGAGTAATGTTTTGTCCAGATTTGCTCCACGTAAATCAGCACGCTTCAGGCTGGCATTACTCAAGTTTTTGCCCGCTAGATTTTGTTTGCGGAGATCACAAAGGTCAAGCGTAATACCTATCAGGTTAAAACTTTGCAGATCTAAGTGAGTCAGATCAGAATTAATGACAGAAGTGTCATTTAAAATAGCGGTCAAAAAATTGACCTCTTCAAAGTTACATTTTCTAAATTCAGAGTGCGAAAGGTTGCTCGCAATTAATTTGGCATTAGCAAAATCACAACCTTGAAAATTAGAGCGGGTTAAGTTGGTTGATATCAGATTAGTTTCACGAAATGAGCAACTATCAAATAGACAATTAATAAAATGAACATTGGAAAAATCGAGGCCCGAAAAATCAAAATCTTTAAACTCAAGATCTTCAATGACAATATCTTTGTTCCCATGGGAATCCTTCCATCTTTGCCAGTTTTCCGCTTTGACAAAAAAGAGCGGGTCAGTCAGCGCCTTATTCATAGCTAGTTCCACGTTATCCTTTCTTTCGACCGATGTAAGCGTAATTATGTGATATTGCGGTATTATATTGCAGTTATTTTATAATGCCATAAATCCCACCTTGAATATGGAAAAATATGGTGTTTCGGTAAAAATACAGGCATATTTCTGCGATCATAACGATTTTGGCAGAATACAGACTAAAGCAGTACTTTCACTTTAAGTGAAAATCATTCAATCAACTTGAAAATTTGAGGGTCAACAATGTCACACCCATTTGAAGAATTCAGAAAAAAACGCCAACAAGGTAACGAGAAGCTCATTGATACAAAAAACCTGGTGACTAAACGCTTTATTTCGCTCGATAAGCAGGCATACAGTGACGGCGCGTTGCCAGTGGAAACCAAAGAGCTTATGGCATTGACGGCATCAATGGTATTGAGATGTAATGATTGTATAGATTACCATCTGGAAACAACGGTTAAACTTGGTTTTAGTCGAGAGCAAATCGACGAGGCGATAGGGATCGCCATGCTTGTCGGCGGTTCGATAGTCATTCCCCACGCTCGCCATGCTGCAGAAAGTCTTGATTTTCTTTTTGAAGAAAAAGCAAATTCGAGCAATTAGATTACTCGGTTTACTTACTAAACCGCAATCAACAAAAGTCGATCATGCAGAGTCATTATCACTAAGCTGGTCGACTACTTTCCAAATCAACAGGATTTAATAGCCCCTTATTGCTTGAACAGTTTTTCTCTCAAAAGCGCAATTTGATCTCGATATTCAGCCGCCTTTTCAAATTCAAGATTTTTAGCCGCTTCCATCATCAGTTTTTCTAGCTTCGCAATAGATTGACCGGCTTTAGCCGCACTTTCAACTTGATAATCCGCCGTGTTTTCTGCAACTTTCTTGAGTTTTTGTCGACTTTTCCTATCTTCTGCGCCGCCAGCTTGCATGATATCACTAATTTTCTTGCTTACCCCTTTCGGTTTTATACCGTGTTCGAGGTTAAAGGCATGTTGAATATCACGACGTCGGTTAGTTTCTCCAATGGCACGTTCCATTGAACCGGTAATTTTATCCGCGTACAAAATCGCCTTTCCGCTTAAATTTCGTGCAGCCCTGCCAATCGTTTGAATCAGGGACCGTTCTGAACGAAGAAAACCCTCTTTATCAGCATCAAGAATCGCCACTAGCGAGACTTCCGGCATATCTAGCCCTTCTCGTAACAGGTTAATGCCTACAAGCGCGTCGAACTCCCCTTTTCTTAAATCCTGGATAATCTGCATCCTTTCGACGGTATCAATATCAGAATGTAAGTATCTGACCCGAGTTCCATGCTCGGTTAAGTAATCCGTTAAATCTTCCGCCATTCGTTTTGTTAATGTGGTTACCAACACCCTTTCATTAATTTTGGCCCGTTGAGTAATTTCCGATAAAAGATCATCAACTTGCGAAGCCACAGGTCTCACTTCTACTTCAGGGTCTAACAATCCGGTCGGCCTGACAACTTGCTCAACAATTTCACCAGAGTGCGTCTTTTCGTAATCAGCCGGTGTCGCTGAAACGAATATCGTTTGCGGGGCCAGCTTTTCAAACTCGTCGAATTTCAACGGACGGTTATCTAACGCAGATGGCAGTCTAAAACCATACTCCACCAGCGTTTCTTTGCGCGATCGATCGCCTTTATACATTGCCCCTATCTGCGAAACCATGACATGAGATTCGTCAATAATCAGCAATGAGTCCGCTGGCAAATAGTCAAATAACGTGGGCGGATGTTCGCCAACTTTTCGACCAGAGAGAAACCGCGAGTAATTTTCGATACCTGAGCAATAACCCAGTTCTTGCATCATTTCAATGTCGAACCTAACTCTTTGTTCCAAGCGCTGGTGTTCTACTAGTTTATTGAGTTCCTTTAGTTTTTCCAGACGTTCGGCAAGCTCGACTTTAATGTCTTCAATCGCATCTAACAGCGTTTGCCTGGCGGTAACATAATGGCTTTTGGGGTAGATAGTGACCCTTGGAAGTTTTTGTAAGACTTCGCCTGTTAGCGGGTCAAATCGACTAATCGAATCAACTTCATCATCGAATAACTCGATTCTGATAGCATCTCGCTCAGATTCCGCCGGAAAAATATCAATCACATCCCCGCGCACTCGGTAAGTAGCTCGCTGCAACTCCATATCATTCCGAGTAAACTGAAGCTCCGCCAGCTTTCTTAGTATTTGGCGTTGATCAGCTTCGTCTCCAGGCTGCAAGTGCATGACCATACCATGGAATTGTTTCGGATCGCCCAAACCATAAATTGCTGATACAGAGGCAACTATCACACAATCTTTTCTTTCTAATAGCGCTCTTGTCGCAGATAGTCTCATCTGCTCTATATGGTCGTTTATCGAAGCATCTTTTTCGATAAAAGTATCACTACTGGGAACATAGGCTTCTGGCTGGTAATAATCATAATAGGAGACAAAATATTCCACCGCGTTATTCGGGAAAAACTCTTTCATCTCCCCATACAACTGAGCCGCTAGTGTCTTGTTCGGCGCGAGAATAATTGTCGGCCTCCCCGTCTGCTGGATAACATTGGCAACAGTAAAAGTTTTGCCTGAGCCTGTAACCCCCAGAAGTGTTTGATGGCTGAGGCCATCATCTAAACCTTCGATAAGTTGTTGAATCGCCTTTGGTTGATCCCCGGCAGGTTTAAAATCGGACTGAATAGAGAATGATTGTTCCGTCGACATAGAAGGCAATTTAAGTTAATCAATTTCGTTTATTGGACGAGCACTATACCACCACTATCTATGTGTCTTGAAGTGGTTAATAAGAGTATTTAATCTTCTCGCCACCAGACTTCACCTATCACCAATAAGCCACAGAATTGACATAACCGCCTGTTTTTTAGACAAAACTGACCAGTTTTTGGGCGAAACCGCGTAACTATTAAAAAGATTTCAGTTTTTTTAAAATTGAAGGTTGACCGCCCGACCATTCTTCATTATTATTGCGCTCGCTCTCAAGGAGAGACGCAATTCCCCCTTAGCTCAGTTGGTTAGAGCGACGGACTGTTAATCCGCAGGTCCCCCGTTCGAGTCGGGGAGGGGGAGCCAAATTTTGGTTCAAAATCAAGCAGTTACAAATTCAATTTGTAACTGCTTTTTTGTTTTCCGAATTTTTCCTAATATTTTTTCTTAATATTCCTCGTTTTTTATCATCCTACCCCCCTCTCATGGGTGCTTTCGCGCACCTGGAATTTAAGGAGAATTAGCAATTGTGGATATCCGATTACTGGTATTATTGTGGGAGAAATGCTACGACTTGCGCCCTACATTCTTAACTTGCAATAAGAATTTTCCTGCTGTGTCATGTTTAATAATGGCAGTCTTAGCTTCATCCAACCTTATCTTTGGCCAAGCACCTTGACCAGCTTTAGAGCTGCGTAAAGACTCGGGTGAATGAGTGTTTTGCGACAAGTTCGCAGGTGTTTTTCCTATCTCTCTGGCGTTAGTTGTGCGCCGCAAATCTCTTCCTTTATTTTCATCATCAAATCTCATATGTAGTTACTCGTGAAGTAAAACCATAAATAAATATAAGTTTGAAAACACTATGGGTCAACACGCTAATAATTTATGAGAGCATGACTATTCAACCTTTAACCCAGTAACTAGACTATATTGAAAATCCCCAGGTAGAATTTCTTAATAATATTACTGATATTTACTTCGTACAAAATGAAAAACTGAGTAAAGTCTATAATCAGAGTCCTTAAAGGCGGATGGAAGATTGCAGAAGAATCTGATAACCCAAAATATGGAAAGGTGCTAAGTGTTAAACTTTCTATGATTGGAGATACAAAAAACGGGTTGCACTTAATAATGGAACCTGAAGGATTTGGAGTGGTTGATTATCACTATCAAACCATTGAAGAAGCTAAAGAAGACGCTTCGAAATTGTTTGGTATCGAATCAACAAGTTGGTAAATCGTAATGTATTCAGAGCGGTATTTAGCAATATAACAATGTTGCCGGAAAGCCCCGCATAGTGCGGGCCCTGTATATTTTAATCGCAATATTCCTACTGATTAGCTTTCATTATTCGTATTATTCTTTTAGTTGCCTGATCACATGATATTTCAATTTGAAGATCACTCGCTCCACTCACATGGGCGGCAAGGGCATACGAATAAAGCGCGTTTGTGTAGTCGTCCCACGTCGCATCGTTAGTCAGTAAATAGTCCGGGCCACCACAATTAGTAGGTGTAGGAGATATTTTAATATATACGCTTTTGGGCGCTTCATTTCGGACATAAATGGATGATATTTTTACATTAATGAAATCAGTTCCCGCTGAAACTGGTATACTCACCATTAGCATAACTAACATCAAAAAAACTTTATTCATATTGCTAAACCTTTTAGAAAACACTAACAAAACTCGAATCGAGATTATAAACTAAAAAGGACAGTATTACCCGTCCCCATATCACTGATTAGTTCTTATCGATTAAATTAATTAGATATTACTCTACCTTGTAAATTTAAAAGCATTGTGCGAATGCACCCTCTTTTCAATTCTCACTAAAACCGATAAGTCACATGCGCCCCAAAACTATTTGCACTTACTAGCTCTTTGCAGTTTCCAGTACAATTCGCATCGATGCTCACATTCCCAACATTATAACGAACTGACAGATCAGAAAAATCGTAAGCGATTTCAGTCAGGCGTAGCCCAAATGACAGATTTTGAGTAACAAGATAGTCATACTGCAAAACGGCTCCAATAGCGTCATCAAAGTTATAACGGGACGTCAGGCTAAAGCCAGCGCTGGATTCTTTATGTACAATTTGAGGTTGATAGTGGTAAGTTCCGCCCAGGCCAAACCGGTGTCGTCCATAATTATAAAACCCGATAAAATCGATGGTTCGTCGACTCATTGAAACAAAACCAGAACCATTTGAGCCATCGGTTAAATCCCCTTCGATGTCGTCAAACTGGTAACCAAAAGCAGTTGAGAGGCTAAATTGATCAAACAACGGGATTTCAACACCCGCAGCAAATTTCAGGAACCCACCAGCCTTTGCTTCATCTTCCCAGGTTTGGTTATCAATGCCAGCCCACGGCCCTACTACCCTTATCGGAATGCCGCTGTAAAACTGACCGTCTGCACGATTATAAAGCGGCAGCGGTTCAGTGCCGTCTCCCCCCGATTGAACAGCGACCTCCATGAACATATTCCACTCTGGTTTAAAAGCAATCTCTCTCGCCGAATCGTTTTGTCTGGCTGCAACCTGGAAGCTAATCAGCAGCAACAATATTGTAGAAACTAGTTTAATATTCACACTTATCCCTTTGCTTTTTTTAAAGATCTTACTTATTTTATGTATTAATTTGTAGTTTGTCATTTATTTTATCGTGTTATCATGGGCTAACAATTAAATCGTCTATTCAAAATGCCCATAGCTGCAACTCTAATATGCTAAAAACAGCGCTAATTAAACCTTTTCTACTCGTTATCTCAATTTCATGTCTCGCTTTATTAGTGCAATTGCTAGAACCAGATTCGGTGGCCTTATTTCGATACCAAAGAGACTCAGTGTTACAGGGCGAATGGTGGCGCATACTAACAGCAAATTTTACTCACAGTAGTTGGAATCACCTGTTGTTAAATCTAGCAGGTTTACTTCTGATTGATTACTTCTATCAACCTGTTATTACTCAAATTCACCGTGCCTGCTTGCTTCTTTTCTGTATGCTGTTCAACGTAGTGTTATTACATGTAATCCTAAAGCTTGAGTGGTATGTTGGACTCTCAGGGGCATTACATGGCTATCTGGTGGGCGGTGCGCTTTTAAGCTTCAAACGGGATAAGCTAATCAACGCGCTGATTTTAATTGTTGTTACCGGGAAACTGTTCGCGGAATTGAACTGGGATATTAATCAGGTTACTGCAGAGTTTATTAAATCCAATGTAGTCGAGGAAGCACATTTATATGGGGCAATTTCAGCCATCATCTATTTTGCAATCATTACATCTTATCGACTGTTTTTAAAACGAGAGAAAGGCGCTTAAGTAGCGCCTTTCTGAATAAAAAATCCTTTTTATAAAATGTCTTTCCTTAGCCAATTCTTTAACAATTAGTCAGTTTTATTTAAGAATAATCCTATCTTCGTTTTTGGCAATTGTTCCAACACCAATTCCTTTAACTGCAGCTAACTCTTCAACTTTTTCAAATTTTCCATGAGCTTTTCTGTAATCGACAATCGCAATTGCTTTTTTCATCCCAATTCCAGTTAACACATCAGCAATTTCTTTTGCGCCAGCAGTATTTAAGTTAATTTTATTGACTGTTTTGCTGACAATTGTTTTAGTCGTCTTTGGCTGAATGTTATCAGGTTTGGCAAAAGCAGGCTGCGAAAATGCAAGAACAGCTAATAGTGCAGTACCGATTAAAGATAGTTTTTTCATAGTCTCTCCTTAGATTAAGTAAGTAATTTCCCTCAAAAGGTAGCCAAACTTTACAATAAAAATTTTGAGTTGACTACAGGCTCGCAACACTTTCAGATATTTCGCACAAAGCACTTAGCGGATCTTCCGCCTGAGTGATAGGACGCCCAATAACCAGGTAATTTGCACCCGCATTTAAGGCTCGCTCTGGAGTCATTACTCGTGATTGATCGCCTTGATCACTGCCAACGGGCCTTATTCCAGGCGTGACTAACTTAAACTCCTTGCCGATTTCTTTGCGCAACATTTCTGCTTCTAGAGCCGAACAGACAATACCATCTAATCCTGCTGACTCAGCCATTTGAGCAAAATGCGATACTTGAGATTCGATATCACGCTGATATCCGATCTGGTCAAACTGATGCTTGTCCATGCTGGTTAATATGGTAACTCCGGTGAGTAGCGGTCTGTTGCCTCCTAAAGAGTTTAATGATTCAACCGCAGCCTGCATCATTTTTACCCCGCCAGACGCATGGACATTCACCATCCAAACACCTAGTTGCGCCGCCGCCTTGCAAGCTTTAGCAACCGTATTAGGAATATCGTGGAACTTGAGATCGAGAAATACCTGGAATTCTTTTTCGACAAGGTATCTAACCCAGTCGGGCCCAAATAAAGTAAACATCTCTTTACCAACTTTCAGTTTACATAAATTAGGGTCAAGTTTACTAACTAGTGTTTTTGCTTTTGATAAATCATCGAAATCTAAAGCGACGATTATTTTTGATTCTTGCGTTGATGATTCTTCGTTGTGCATTTGAAACTTACTCTCCTTCAATCCCCTGGATAGGTTTTACACTTCCCCAGGTTTTACACCCTGGGCATTGCCAGAATAATGTTTTTGAATCGAACCCACAGTGATTACAGTGATATACCGGTTTATTTTTCAGAAGCTTTGATACAACACCTTGCAGCATGATTAAACTTGGCCTACCACTTTCACTCGCATGTTTAATATGTAAATCGATTAACTTGAGTAACCCCTTAATTGAGGGATGTTTTACCATCTGCATTGCGATAAATTCCGCCGCAGCTCGATCACCGTCTGACGACTGAATTTCTTGCGCATAGGCTAATATCGTTGATACACCGGCTCCTTGCTCAATCGCCATTTCAAGAAAGGCTAACAATCCTTTTCTGTCATTAAGCTGGATAAAGCTCGAATGAATCTTTTCAATTGCTTTGGGTAGTAAACCTATGTCCTGACGAATTAGCTCACGGTAAGCTTTAATTGCCTGCTTGTACCGTCCCATCGAGTAGTGTAGATCGCCGCTGATTAAGGTTGCTCTCACACATCCAGGATCGACGTTTAACGCTTTTTTAACGTAGGCAACGGCTTCTCTTGGCGCTTCAGAGTACATACAGTTTTCTGCTAATTCGCAGTAAAAATGGGCGATTTCTATTTTTAGTGTTGGCGATGCGCTATGTTGTAGTTTTTCAGATACTTTAATCGCATTTTGCCAGTCTTTAGTCTGCTGATAAATATGCAACAGCTGCTTGAAGCTAGCTTGCTTGTGTGACTGATCGTTCACCAGTTCTTTAAAAATATTCTCCGCCCTATCCAGCAAACCCGCCGCCATATAATCATAACCGAGTTCCATCAATGACATCTTGCGATGAGAAGCGCTCAGAGAAGGACGAGCAATTAAATTTTGATGGATTCTAATCGCCTTATCGACCTCTCCCCTTCGTCGATAGAGATTTCCAAGTGCCAGGTGTGTTTCTACGGTTTCAGAATCAACTTCAAGCATACTGACAAAAGTATCAATAGCTTTATCAGCCTCTTCATTAAGCAGGTAATTAAGGCCGACAAAATACTTTCTTGATAACCCTGAATGCTGATGATCAGCTTGTGTGCTTTTCGACGATTTTCCCTTTGCATAGCCAAAATACCATGCCACCGGAAGCAGCAAAGCAAAGACTAATAATAACTCGTTCATATTTAATCAATTAATCCCTAAATTAATATTCATCTTTTATAGGTAGTGCTCTCAGGTTATTAACTTCTTTCTGGCATCCTTCTAACTTATTTTTTGCTTGGCGTAATTGAAATTTGGTTTTAAATAAATTACCGATAACGGAGGCAACTCCTAGTGCAAAACCAACTAGCAAGCAAAGTACCATAACCCAATTGAGTTGCCACTCTAATTGCCCACTAAAATAATTAATCATCACTAATGAGTCATTTTGTGCGAAAAATAACGCAGACACAACGAACAGAAGTAAAGATAAAATAATCGTAATAAAGTTTCGCAATTTGATCCCCTTATCAAGTCTCGTCGCATTTTATCTCAGAACACAGGCGATGGTCGATAAGCTTTTAGTGGTTTTGCTTAGATACAAAAAAAGCATATCCAAGATATGCTTTTTTGAGATTATTGCCTATTGGCAACTAGTCCATTTTATTGAGCCCGTCGTTAACTCTATCTCTCAATTCTTTGCCTGGCTTAAAGTGAGGGACATACTTACCCTCAAGCTCAACAGACTGCCCTGTTTTGGGATTTCTTCCGACTCTCGGCGCTCGGTAATGAAGCGAAAAACTCCCGAAGCCCCGGATCTCAATCCGCTCTCCTTTAGCAAGCGACTGTGCCATATGCTCTAATATGCTTTTAACAACTAACTCAACATCTTTAAGCGACAACTGTGTCTGTCGTGCTGCTAGTCTTTCGATTAATTCGGATTTTGTCATCAATCCATTCCTTTGCTTTTCTTAGGGACCATTCAATAAACATACAATAGACAATTTATTTGTAAAAAGCAAAAAAAAATGCCCAAAATCAATAGATTATGGGCATTTTTGAGTTTTTATATGACCGATTTATTCTCGATCTAACTGCTCTTTTAACAGGTCACCAAGTGTTGCTGGTGCAGCAGAACCGTCAGCATCTTTACTGAACTCAGCAATTGCTTCAGCTTCTTCCTGCTTATGCTTAGCTTTAATTGAAAGCGTAATTACGCGATTTTTCTTGTCAACCGCGGTAAACTTAGCTTCAACAGCATCACCAACGCTGAAGTGTTTAGCCGCATCATCAACTCGCTCATCACTAATTTCAGAGGCACGTAAGTAACCTTCTACGTTGTCTGCTAATGCAATCTTAACGCCTCGAGCTTCAACTTCAAGTACAGTACCATTAACAACTGTGCCTTTAGTGTGTTCAGCCAAGTATTGAGCAAATGGATCAGAATCAACTTGCTTGATACCCAATGAAATACGCTCTCTTTCCGCGTCCACAGATAATACAACTGCTTCAACTTCATCACCTTTCTTGTAATCTCTCACTGCTTCTTCACCAGTTGCAGTCCAAGAGATGTCTGAAAGATGAACCAGACCGTCAATTCCACCGTCAAGACCGATGAAAATACCGAAGTCAGTGATCGACTTGATTTTACCAGTTACTTTATCGTTCTTGTTGAACTTGCTCGCAAACTCAGTCCAAGGATTTGGTACACATTGCTTAAGTCCTAGTGAAATACGACGACGTTCTTCGTCGATATCAAGAACCATAACTTCAACTTCGTCACCAAGATTAACCACTTTACTTGGGTGGATGTTTTTGTTCGTCCAATCCATTTCAGAAACGTGAACAAGACCTTCAACACCTTCTTCGATTTCAACGAAACATCCGTAATCTGTAAGGTTAGTAACTCGACCAAATAATCGAGCGCCTTCAGGATAACGACGGTTCAAGTCTGCCCATGGATCTTCTCCAAGCTGCTTCATACCAAGAGAAACACGCTGACGTTCACGATCGTACTTAAGTACTTTAACGTCGATTTCGTCGCCAACTTGTACAACTTCAGATGGATGCTTAACACGTTTCCAAGCCATATCGGTGATATGAAGTAAGCCGTCAACGCCACCCAAATCAACGAAAGCACCGTAATCAGTTAAGTTCTTAACGATACCTTTAACTTGTGCGCCTTCTTCAAGACGAGCTAACAATTCTTCTCTTTCTGCAGAACTCTCTGCTTCAATAACACTTCTTCTTGAAACAACAACATTGTTACGTTTTTGATCAAGTTTGATAACTTTGAATTCTAATTCCTTTCCTTCAAGATGAGCAGTATCTCGAACTGGACGTACATCAACCAAAGAACCAGGTAAGAATGCACGAACATTTTTAACTTCAACCGTGAAACCACCTTTAACTTTACCAGTAATAATACCGATAACTGATTCGTTCGCTTCACAAGCTTTTTCTAAATCTAACCAAGTTTCGAATCGCTTAGCTTTCTCACGAGATAGTTGAGTTGAACCAAAACCGTCTTCAATTGCGTCTAATGCAACATCGATTTCATCGCCAACATTAACTTCTAATTCACCATGTTCATTTAAGAACTGAGATAGAGAAATAACACCTTCAGACTTAAGGCCTGCATTAACGGTGACCGTTTCACTATCTATTGCTACCACTGTGCCTCTAACAATCGCACCAGGGCGCATTTCAATTTCATTTAAACTTTGTTCAAACAGTTCTGCGAAATTTTCGCTCATCTTAAGTTACCTAAAATTGCACAATAAAAATATCTATTGCACTTGTTTTAAACTCCGAATAACTTCCAGTTAGTTCGGGATTATTAATGGATGGTTAGTTATTCCCTCAACAAGCCAAAAATATAAAATTAATATTTAACTAATACAAAGCTGCCGCACAGAAACATAGAAATGCATCTGAAACATACGACAGGAAATCAAATTTGAGGTTAAACTCCCCAGATATTCGACTTCTTACACCGGATAATCATCCCACCAAATTTCTAATTTGGGAGTAAATCCGGCATGCTTTTAGAAGCGAATTCAAGCACTTGAGTAAGCACTTCGGAAATAGTTAAATTTGAACTATCAACAACAAAAGCGCCTTCCGCAGGTACCAATGGTGCCACGGAACGCGTCTGGTCACGCTCATCGCGTGCTTTAATGCTGTCTAAAAGCGCGCGCATATTAGCATTAACACCCTTATTTTTCAACTGATTAAAGCGTCTTTCTGCCCTACATTCAGCGCTAGCGGTAAGGAAAATCTTGGCAGGTGCGTCGGGAAACACGATCGTCCCCATATCTCGACCATCAGCCACAAGACCTGGGCTTTGATAAAAATCTCTCTGTCTCGCTAATAACGCCTCTCTAACTTCAGCAATCACGGCGACTTGAGATGCAGCCTGCCCAGCTTCGTCTGTGCGAACAAAAGGCGCTAAATTTTCACCTTCTAATATTGGCTCTACTTCGCCATTCTCATCATTGATGCGAAACTGAAGATCCATATTTCGCGCAAGCTCAGCAACAGTCGCGACTTCAGAAAAAGCGATCCCATGGCGCTGTGCTGCTAGTCCTAGCACGCGATATAGCGCGCCACTATCCAAAATATGCCAATTAAGCTTTTGCGCAACGAGTTGTGTGATTGTGCCTTTGCCAGATCCTGATGGACCATCAATCGTTATTATTTTTTTTATATCAACCATTTAATGTCTTAAATTCTCTCATGAATTTAACCAATGCTTGAGCGCCTTCAAGTGGCACAGAATTGTATAAACTAACTCTCATACCACCTAAGCTTCGGTGCCCCTTCAACCCCATTAATTTAGCTTCTTGGGCTTGTATTAAAAACTTTTCGCTTAACGACTCATTCTTGAGGAAAAAGGGAATATTCATCATTGAACGATCTTTAACAGCAATAGGATTGGTAAAAAAATCATCTTCGTCAATACAATCATAAACCAATTGAGATTTTTGTTTCGCCAGTTCTTCCATCCGCATCACCCCACCTTGCTCTTGCAACCAATCAAAAACTAGACTGGCTAAATACCAGGCAAAAGTTGGTGGTGTATTCAGCATAGAACCGTTTTTAGCCTGTGCCTCATAGTTGAATACCTTTGGCAAACCGTCAAACTTCATTTGTTCGAAAAGTTCGCGTTTCACAATAACAATGGTCATTCCCGCCGGCCCAATATTTTTCTGGGCACCAGCATAAATCAAATCAAACGCTTTCATATCAAGGCGTTCAGATAAAATACACGATGACATATCTGCAATAAGCGGCCCGTTGGTTTGCGGGACTTGACTAAAACGCATACCTTCTATTGTTTCATTTGAAGTGAAATGAGTATAAGCAGGGTTTTCAGTCCGGTTCCAACTTTGCGAATCTGTTAACGAGCGAATACCATTTTCGTCGATATTTACTGCATTGATCATGTTAACTTTGCCAAATCTGGCGGCTTCCTCAGCTGCTTTTTTCGACCATACGCCATTTTCAACATACTCAGCTTCTCTTCCAGAGTGCAACAAACTCATTGGAATACTGGCAAATTGTAACGACGCGCCGCCTTGTAAAAACAAAACAGCAAATTCATCACCAATATCAAGCAGGTTACGAAGATCTTTTTCGGCTTTATTGGCTAACTCCTGGTAGTCTTTCGAGCGATGGCTGATTTCCATCACTGAAACGCCAAGACCATTCCAGTCAAGCAGCTCTTGCTGTGCCCTTAACATCACAGGCTCAGGCAACGCAGCCGGCCCCGCGCAAAAATTATATGTTTTACTCATCGTCAGAATCGTCTTGCTCAGCAGAATTAGAAGGTATTTCTTCGGCCGAAGTATTTTCACTAACAGAAGAGTTTTGTTCTCCCTTTTCAGTTGATACTTCAGCATCATTTTGTTCTATTTCATCATCGTTTTCTAATTCATCAATTCGCTGCAATCCAACCAGTGTTTCTCCTTCTTGTAGGCGAATTAGTCGGACACCCTGGGTATTACGACCCATTGTTCGAATCTCATCAACTCGTGTTCTAACTAGCGTACCGCCTTTGCTGATCAGCATAATTTCATCACCATCGCTTACACGAACCGCGCTAATTGCTTTACCGTTTCGCTCGCTTAATGTGATCGAAATAACACCTTGTCCACCACGGCCTCTCACAGGATGCTCGGTCATGCAAGTTCGCTTACCGTATCCATTTTCTGTCACTGTAAGAATCTGGCTATTCTCATCGGCCCTGACTAAAGCAATGACACACTGGTCCTCGCCCAGTCGCATACCGCGAACACCTCTAGCGGTGCGGCCCATTTGTCTGACATTATCTTCGTGGAAACGTATTACTTTTCCTGCGTCACTAAATAGCATCAGATGATCTTCACCATTGGTAACTACAGTACCAATCAACTGGTCGCCCTCATCTAACTTCAATGCAATGATTCCGTTAGAACGTGGTCGAGAGAAGTTTTCAAGAGAAGTTTTCTTAACAGTACCGTTTGCGGTAGCCATGAAGACAAATTGGTCTTTATCAAACTCTTTCACGTTCAATATGGTCGTAATTCTTTCGCCTTCAACCAAAGGTAGAATATTAACAATTGGCTTCCCTCTAGAACCCCGACTAGCAAGTGGCAATTCAAAAGTTCTTAACCAATAAACTTTACCGATACTTGAGAAACAAAGAATGGTTGCGTGAGTAGAAACAACAAGAAGCTTTTCGATAAAATCTTCATCTTTCATCTTGGTGGCAGATTTGCCTTTTCCACCACGACGTTGTGCCTCATAACTCGATAATGGTTGGTATTTTACGTACCCTTCATGGGACAGGGTAACAACAACATCTTCCTCAGGAATTAAGTCTTCAATTAAAAGATCAGCAGAGCTATTGGTAATCTCAGTTCGACGCTCATCACCAAACATTTCTTTCACTTCAACAAGCTCTTCACGAATGACTTCCATCAATCTCTCAGTACTTGCCAAAATGGCTAACAACTCACTAATTACAGCAATTAAGTCTTTGTAATCATTGATGATTTTTTCATGTTCCAAACCGGTCAACTTGTGTAGTCGTAAGTCTAGAATGGCTTGTGCTTGAACCTGAGAAAGATGGTATATGCCATCATGAAGACCATACTGAGATTCCAAATCATCTGGACGGCAGGCATCTGACCCAGCCGCATCTAACATACTCAGCACAGCGCGAGCTTCCCAACCTTTGGCCATCAATTGTTCTCTGGCTTCAGCAGGGGTCGGTGCTTTTTTAATCAGCTCAATAATTTCGTCAATGTTAGCGAGTGCAATAGCAAGACCTTCCAAAACGTGTGCTTTTTCTCTTGCTTTGCGTAAATCAAAAACGGTTCTACGAGTCACAACTTCACGACGATGACGAATAAACGCTTCAAGCATTTCCTTCAACGTGAATAACTTAGGTTGTCCGTTTTCGAGCGCAACCATATTAATCCCGAATACGGTCTGCATCTGAGACTGCGCATAAAGATTATTCATGACCACTTCGGAGTTTTCGCCTCGCCGCAGTTCGATCACCATGCGCATGCCGTCCTTATCAGACTCATCACGCAGCGCAGTAATTCCTTCGACCTTCTTTTCCTTCACTAACTCGGCTATTTTCTCGATGAGTCTCGCTTTATTTACCTGATACGGTAGCTCGGTAACAACGATGCTTTCTTTGCCGTTTTTATCATCAGTTTCAATATGGTGTCTGGCGCGAATGTAAATTCGTCCTCGTCCGGTCGTATACGCTTGAACGATACCTGCACGGCCGTTAATAATTCCCTGCGTTGGAAAGTCTGGGCCTGGGATATACTCCATCAAACCTGCAACGTCAATCTCGGAGTCATCCATCACCGCAAGGCAAGCGTTAATAACCTCGTTCAGGTTATGAGGCGCGATATTGGTCGCCATACCAACCGCGATTCCAGCAGAGCCATTTACTAATAAATTGGGGACTCGGGTTGGTAGTACAGTTGGTTCAGATTCGGTTCCATCATAGTTTTCAGCCCAATCTACTGTCTCTTTTTCTAAATCAGATAACAGCTGATGCGCCATTTTATCCATGCGGACTTCGGTATATCGCATCGCAGCTGGGGAGTCACCATCAACTGAACCAAAATTTCCCTGGCCATCGACTAGCATATACCTGAGAGAAAATGGCTGAGCCATACGAACAATTGTGTCGTAAACCGCAGTATCACCATGAGGATGGTATTTACCAATGACATCCCCGACAACACGGGCCGATTTTTTATAAGCTTTATTATAATCGTTTCCAAGCTCATTCATGGCGTATAAAACGCGGCGATGAACAGGCTTTAAACCATCTCTTACATCTGGCAATGCGCGCCCGACAATAACGCTCATCGCATAATCGAGGTAGGATACTTTTAACTCGTCTTCAATGTTAATTGGAAGGACTTCTTTTGCAAACTCACCCATAAACGGTCATCGTTCCTTATCTTATTGATTTTACGTGCTTTTTTGTTTTTCAACTATTAACAAAAAATTGTTCAAAAAACACTCAAATTTTGTCGCTATTAATGACAATATAAAGCTTGGGATTGTATCACAAAAGCACGACTTATTGCCCAGTTAATTTAGCCTTAGTTGAGGGGATTGTTACAAATTAATCGAAGGTTTCTATTGGTCTAGAAAAAGGTTGTCTTTGTACAAAAAACAATCAAAAAAATTACTCGGCCGCGTGAACCACAACTCGATTCCGTCCACGCCTTTTTGCCAGATACATCGCTTCATCCGCATTTGCAGTGATATCTTTCAGTAGGTAGCCACTGGACTTAGTGTCGGCAATACCGAAGCTCGCACTAACATCAAAGTCATATCCAGTGATGGAGGTTTCCATCTCGCTAATTCGAATTCTGCACTCGTCAGCAATTTTATGGGCTTGTTCTATATCACACCCTGGCAACAGGAGAGCGAACTCTTCACCACCGACTCGTCCAAAGATATCCACCTTACGCACACTGTCTTTGCAAGAGCCGGCCGCCAATCGCAACACTTCATCACCCGCAGGATGACCGTATGTGTCATTGATTTTCTTGAAGTTGTCCAAGTCAAACAAGATTAAACTCGCGCTTCTTCCTGACTTTGACAAGTACTCTAATACATCTTCAGTGCTTTGAGTAAAGTGGGCTCGATTGCAAATCCCGGTAAGGCTATCGTATTCAGCCAGGTATTTAAGACGCTGCTGAGAACGCTTAACATAGAACATCCAGGTTATGAGCAAAGACACTGATAAGATTAATAAACCGATTATCCACTTGTTGTATGTAGCCGTTTCTTCGGATAATTCTTTTTCTAATTGAAGGATTTCATTTTGTTTGTTGAGTAATGCTATTTGGTTGTCTTTTTCCGCAGAATATCTCTTCGCCGACTCAATTGCTAACTGCTTTGCATTCAGGTCACTAAAGTGAATCTTTTCTGCTTCAAGCAATTCCTCTAAATAGGTCACCGTTTTTTCGAATTCATTTTTCTTAAAATAAATCTTATATAACAGCCGATAAGCGTTAACAATAGGTCTAATTTTCGTCGCTCGATCACTATTGTTCTCTATAGACAATAGTGCATATTTCTCGGACAAATCGAGTTTATTTTCCAGCCAATACGCTTCAGCCAGAATCGAATAGGTATCTTTAATAAGGAGTTGATAGCCGCTTTTTTCTATTTCTTCTAAGTACGGCAATATAACATTGATTGCTTTTTCACTTAGATTTTCATCTAGATAAAACATTCCTAAGTAACTGCGAATTACGTTTGCAATAAGCTTTT
Source organism: Aliikangiella coralliicola (assembly GCF_007004725.1). Taxonomy (GTDB): domain Bacteria; phylum Pseudomonadota; class Gammaproteobacteria; order Enterobacterales; family Kangiellaceae; genus Aliikangiella; species Aliikangiella coralliicola. The sequence continues at coordinate 234,507 of NZ_ML660170.1, forward strand.
CATTACTTTGCAAACATAACTTAATTGCATCATTAAACTTTTCTTCAGAAATTACGCTTTTCTTAAGCGATAACTCTGCATTAAGTTTCAAGCCAGATGCCATGCAAAGATTTCTTCCTGACACACCTTCCTGAATTATTGATGACATGTAGTCGTGGGTCTGCTGAAAATTTTCAACCTCGTTGTAAAAAACACCAGCAGCAATTAATCCTTGAGTTTTAACATCATTGTCATATATGCGATCTTTTAATTTTTCTATGACGTCTATAAATTTATAGCCTTCAGCCCATTCTCTTCTAAACGCATACAGATTCACCAAGGAAAGCGAAACGCGATAGCGCAATTCATTATCTGTCGAATTGTCAAATACGTGCATATAGTGCTTTATAGCTTTTGGCACATCGCCACTGTAAGCACTTTTATACCCGCTTAAATATAGAAAGAAATACTTTTGCCGAATAGACATTTTTTCGAACTTAGTTTCCAAATCTTGTACGAGAGAAGAAAACTGAGTTTTGTCTGATGACTTTACCAAATCGGCATTTTTGAGGAGTAAATCGATATCGGCGACCTCAGCCGCAGCCAGGTCGCCTAATAAACACAAACTAAGACTTAAGCAGCAAAGCCACTTAGTTACTATACGCATTGGGTATCGTGAAATCAGAAGTTAACAACAATATTAGATTCACCAGAATCTTTGTCATCTCCTTTGTCATCTGAATCCTGATCTTCATCGTCGTCATCCTTCGCAGGAACTAGCATACAAACAATTTTTGAACGAGTCCCAAGTAATTGCTCTAGTTGAGCTCGATCACCGCTCTTGAGAGCAGATATCTCGTCATCACTTAATTCAATATCACCCAAAACCTTATCCAAACTAGCAAAATCTTCATCAAAAGACACACCGCAACCTAGTTTTTCGATAGCTTCAAGAATTTTTTTCATTTTTTATTCCTAATTATAAAGTTCAAGTGCTTGGAACCGTCAATAATACGTTATTAACGATGTAAATCAAACAATTAGTATGAAAATTGCCTTAGCTTTTCTTCAACTCGACTATTAATTGACAATGGTAAACTTGGTGGAATAACTAATGTTGAGTAATCGTGCAGCTTTATGTCAATTAAATGATTTAATGGTATTTTTTCAATTCGAGTTTTACTAAGCGGTAAACTACTCGCCTCATAGACAATGACTTCATGGTCATCAGGATAATGTTCACTTAATAATTCGAGTAGAATTTTTCGATGAGAGCTTTTAGTTTCAAGTTTTTTCAACGAAATATCACCTGCGACTCCAATCTGCCATAATATTAAATAAGCTGATGGGTCTATTTTGCGCTGGTAAAGCATAAACTGGGTGGCTTCATATTGCTGGCAGCCATATTTTCCTGGATCAATCCCTAAGTCAGCAACCAAGCAATCTTCCGCAGATATGCCCGGTTCCATTTTTGCAGTAAACCCTTCATTCCTGGCTAATTCTATTGCTCTATGTGATACGTAAGCAAATACCCCTGGGTGGCCATACAGTACGCAACACACTCTTTTTCCGTCTCTAACTTCACTCAAAATTGCGTTAACCATCGAGTTATAAGTTTCTTTCCTAGAAACCTCTTCTTTATAAAATACCTGTAAACTTCGGACATCCTGGTTCATATCACTAATCCAGGCTTCCATAATCCCGCTCGAAACCGACATAAAAACAATGTCAGCATTGGTGATATACTCTCTCGCACGCGGTGTCATATGCCCGCCGAGCAATATACCAGTGCCGACAAAAACTAACCCGCCATCTTTTTCAACCATAATTACAAACTTCCTAATTAATACAATTTCCAGCTACTTTTTTTAATGCAACCAATTTGCGGATCGCTGTCAAATTCAGACTGACTAAAATCAACATAGATAGATCGACAAGAGCGAATCGCAGCTTTATTATCCAAGGCAACTGTATACCTGACTTCATCAATATCTGTGCTATCAAACAGGTGGGTAATCAAGGTAATCATTGCAATCTTCGCCGTCCCTTTTGGGCTAACTTTCGGCAACAATAAAACGCCTAACTCACCACTTTTTTCGTTTTTTTTGTCGAGACTGACTCCTATTAGCCCCAGTTTTTTTCCCAAATCCTCTCGATAAATGGAGAAATATAACTCTCTTGAATTATTAACAATGTAATTAAAATTTGAAGAAATTTCAGTTAAACTCAAAAACCTGACATGCTTCATCGTTCGTGAACACTGGAAAAGTGACATGTACAATTGCTCGTCACTTTCCTCCACCGGCTTAAGAATTAATTCTCCAGATCGAATGTCTGTTTGCATAATTATACGTTTAAAGCTAAATCAATCGATCTTAGCTTTCGCAACTTTTATGTCTCCAAACTCATTTTCAAAACGAGCAAAAATCACATAGTAGTCACTTAGTAACGGCAAACCTAAAATTGATTGATCAGGCCATCCTTCCAGTTGCGAGATAATTTTAAAAGATGCCTGCCCATGTTGCGGTGCATTAACTTGCCAATAGTCGTCTGAACGGCAGATTAAACTAACCTCTTTTTCCTGACAGTCTTCCGAGGCTTCAAAAATAAACTCAATATCAGGCCATTCTTCAACATTTAACTTTTCAAGCGGAATTCCCTCTTCCTTATACTCAAAAGTCAAAAATGGTTCGAGGATTTCTTTAAAAGTTGGGTTTATTTTCTCAAAACAATCAATGATGTAGTTGTAAACAACATTATCCAAAACCATTAAAGAAGCGCCTGTATCAACAAAAGCATTAGAATGGTGTCGTTCTAGTTTTTTGCCTTTAAGTAGAGGCGCATCAAATGGTTCGCAATTTCCAACCTTTACTTGTAACAACCGAACATTATAGTAAACATCGTCAATCACTTTTATACGAGTAAACTCGCCTTCATAGAGATCGGTGTCTTCCTCGCCTCCCCCTAAAATAAACATTCCCTGATTTAGCGGATCTTTCTTAAGTTCTTCCTTAGTTAATTTCGGCGCAGCGTGATGAATACTTGAGCGCCGAGTGACAAAGGAAAACTTATTAGCGGACACTCCCTGTTCTTCCAACTTAGTAAAATAAGGTTTCAAGTCTTCCTTTGGTTGAGACCTCAAAAATTTTCTAAAATCACTAACGGATTGTTTTTCTATTCCTGTGTTTTGCCAGGGAAACGTCACTTCTGGATTGACCTGCTTCTCTACCAAATATTCCTGTAAATTGTGTCCATCATTTAACTCATGAAATGCCAATCCTAATATTCCATCAGCATCGGCAAATGAGCCTTCAGAGTAAACAGTCGCGACCGAGACATTAGTGTTGTCTAATAGCATGCTACCGTTATGTGTAATCATATCAACGCCAGTCTTAACAACCGGCCCATACCAACCACCCATGCCATATTGTATACATTGAGCATAAGTCGTTGGTTTTAATTCCTGATCAATTTTTGTCTCATACGCCGCTTGAGTAACCACCAATGTGCTGCTTCCAGTATCAAGCACTAGCTCTGCAGTATCAGTTTCGCTGCCAAAACTCACAGTCACCGAAAAACCACCTCTTGCATACACATTCGTAATCGGCATTCGCAGCGTCTTTGCTCTACTATCCTTTCCCATCATTTATCTTCCGACAGTTAAGTAAGATTCATCATAGATGAACAATAAGGGTCAAATCAGGATCTTTCATCAGGTGAATTTAACAAACTAAATCACCTTTAGCGTTTAGATCTGCTTTTGACTCAACCTAAAAACAGGTAAAATATCAGTCAGTTAAACCGCGTGCAACAGAAAAAATGGCAAATTGATGCAGATAGATTCCAGAGAGCAAAACATTGAGCAAATAATAACCGCGGATTGGTTAATTCCGATGAACCAGGCTAATCACTGGCTTGAACATCACGCGATTGTTATCACCGGCAACAAAATCACCGATATTCTTCATCGAGATCAGGCAATTGACAAGTATCCTCAGGCACCGATAACAACCCTAAACGGGCAAGTGTTAATGCCAGGATTTGTCAACAGCCATTGTCATGCCGCAATGAATCTGTTGCGCGGTCTGTCCGATGATCTCCCTTTAAAAGAATGGCTAGAACAAGCTATCTGGCCAGTAGAAGCGCAATTTGTCGACGATACTTTCGTCTATCAGGGAACTCAGCATGCAATTGCCGAAATGATACGCTCCGGCACAACCTGCTTTCAGGACATGTATTTCATGCCAAATCAAATTGCGAAAGCAGCCCAAGAGTCTGGAATTCGAGCCAATATAGGGCTAGTTGTGGTTGAGTTTGAAACAAGCTGGGCAAAAAATGCGCAAGAATGTATTGATAAAGGGCTCGACGTTTTCGATCAATTCAAACATAGTAATACCATCAATTTTAACTTCGCACCTCACGCGCCTTACACCGTTTCAAAAAACACATTGGAAAAGCTCGGCACATTATCTAACGAGCTCAATCTTACGTTGCAAATCCACGTGCACGAAACAGCCAATGAGGTAGAATCATTTGTCGCAGAACATGGAATTAGGCCGCTTGCTCGCTTAAAAGAAATTGGCCTTTTATCGCCGCTACTAAATGCCGTTCATATGACACAACTTAACGAAGGCGAAATCGAATGGTTAGCTGAATCTGCCTGTCATGTCATTCACTGTCCACAATCAAATATGAAACTAGCCAGCGGCGTTTGCCCGACTATTCACTTGATAGAGGCCGGTGTTAATCTCGCTATTGGTACCGATGGCGCGGCTAGTAACAATGATCTTGATATGATTGATGAAACACGGTCGGCGTCACTACTAGCTAAACTTGATTACCTTAATCCTACAGCACTAACCGCTTATCAATCTCTGTACGCAGCAACTATGGGTGGAGCAAAAGCGATGGGCCTTCAGGAAAAAATAGGTTCGTTGGAGGTCGGCAAAGCCGCTGATATTATTGCCATAGACCTAAACCGAATAGAAACTCAACCCGTTTACAACCCAATCTCTCAAATCGTTTATGCAGCAAGTCGAGATCAGGTCACCAACGTTTGGGTTAACGGTAAACAACTACTCAAAGACCGCGAGTTAAGCACCTTAAATTCACCGCTAATATTACAACACGCTCAAAACTGGCGGCACAAAATTATTAATCGATAACGACTTACAAGAGTAAAACTGCTCTCAACTATTGAGTCATTGAAAACTATTTAAGTCATCGCTTTTTAACAAAGTGAATTGACACTGTAAAAGTCATACGGAAAAAATTAATGAACACAACTCAAAATGTCGACCCGGCCGAAATAAAAAAGTTTTCAGAACTTGCCTCTCGTTGGTGGGATAAAGAAAGTGAGTTTAAACCACTTCATGAAATTAACCCGTTACGTCTGGGCTACATTGAAAAGTTAGCAAAAGGATTAAACGGTAAAAGAGTTATTGACGTTGGTTGTGGCGGTGGCATTTTAACTGACTCTATGGCAGCAAAAGGTGCTAGCGTTATTGGTATAGATATGGCGGAAGCGCCGCTCTCCGTTGCAAAACTTCACCAGTTAGAATCTGGTCAACAAGTCGAGTACATTCAATCAACGGTTGAAGCGATGGCAGAAAAACATGCAGGAGAGTTCGACGTTGTTACCTGTCTTGAAATGATGGAACACGTCCCTGATCCTGAATCAGTTATCACTGCTTGCGCAAAGTTAGTGAAGCCTGGCGGTGATGTATTCTTTTCAACTATCAACCGCACAGCCAAAGCATTCGCGTTTGCGATTGTTGGTGCCGAATATTTATTAAAATTACTTCCCAAAGGCACCCATCAGTACGACAAATTTATCAAGCCTTCCGAAATTGCACGATGGTCTCGTGGCGCAAATTTAGAAATCAAAGACATGATCGGTATGCACTACAACCCTATTACCAAAAATTATAAATTGGCTGCTGGTGTTGATGTCAATTATATTGCACACTTGAAACCTTCGTTATAAATAAAAATAGATACCATAAAAATGATAGCAGCAGTATTTTTTGATCTGGATGGAACACTTGTTGATACAGCACGTGATTTAGGTAACGCCATTAATCGAGTTCTGACAGAACATGGCAAAGCCCCCCTTCCTCAGGAAATTATTCGTCCTTATGTTTCCGGTGGTTCACCGGCATTGATAAAACTGGGGTTTGACATCACATCAGAGCATAATGATTTCGAACAACTGAAACAATCATTTCTCGATTACTACGCACAAGCACTTGACTCTCATTCACATTTGTTCCCAGGCATTCAAAACTGTTTAACTGAATTAGAAAAACATAATATTCCCTGGGGAATTGTCACCAACAAACCTGATTTCTTAACGCAGCCTTTACTCGCAAAACTCGAACTCAAAACTCGCGCATCGGTGATTATTTCCGGTGACACTTTTCAACAAAAAAAACCGGATCCTTACCCTTTAATTCAAGCTTGTTTGCGCGCTGAAGTTCCTCCTGAAAAATCAATTTATGTCGGTGACGACGAAAGAGATATTATTGCGGCCAATGCAGCAAATATGATTTCTATGAGTGTAGGATGGGGATATCCGGGAGATAAAGACCCACAACAATGGCGCTCAGACTACTATGTCGCTAAAAGTGAAGAACTCATATCAATGCTCAAAACTTTTATTGAGTAAATAACCTGAGTTCGGAATAAATAGTCTCACCTGTATCTAACACGTGAAGTTACCTAACACTTAAAATTATCTAACACTTGAAACTATCTAACTGAAAATTCAAAACCTAGAGTTGCCAGGTTAAGCTAAATTTGACCCCGCTTTCATCAGCCAGGTTTTCAGCTTTCACTCTGGCCTCATGAAAATCGGCGATTAACTTCACAACGTATAAACCTAGCCCCAGGTTTGGGCTGTGCGAATCAACTTTTTGAGCGTTAGCACCACCTGGTTGTTGGTGATTTCTGATTGAAACTAATGATTGAAAAATCTTTTTCTGATTTTTACGCGGAATTGTCGGGCCTGAATTAGTCACTGACAAAGTAACTTGATTGTCCGATCGTTCTAATCCAATAATGATTGGCGCATCGACACTCGAAAAGTCCATCGCGTTAGACAATAGCTTGTCCAGCAGCTCTGCTAAAAGATCTGTCGAGACAGACTTCTCAAGTTGTTTCTGTTCACTTTCAAACTTAAACTGATAGTCAGCGAACGAGTGTTGAAAACCTGCAATAACCTGGTTTACGAAGTCAACTAAATCTACTTGTTCGAACTGCGCCGACTGCATGGCCTCTTTGATGCCTGTCGCCTGTCGCATTCGGCGAATGATTTCGCCCAGCCTTTGGGTTCCCTGTAATGCTCTTTGAATAGTCTCTTTAGCTTGTGCATCGTCAGTGTTAATCAATAAATTGTCGAGCGAACTTCTAACGATTGCAATGGGTGTTCTTAATTCATGGGAAAGCATTGATGCAAGCTTTTCCAGATAATCATTATAATCAAATAATTTATTACCCATTTGAATGAATGCATTGGTCAGGTCATCAATTTCGTCACCAACTTTTGCTTCGATTTCCATTGGAGCCAGCATTCTTCCCTGTTCGTCAACCACCTGGTTAACTCTGTTTTTAAGGCGACTCACTCTCAAAGTGACGCGCGACACATACCACACCACTAAAGCTAGAATCGCGAGAAAAATAATTGTCATGACATACAACATTTGCCCCAATGTTTTACGCTGAAGCAGTTGAACTCGCGCCACATTTTCTTCGATAAAAACAGCACCGATAACCTGGCTGTCAACCAAAATGGGCGTTGACGCTAGCGCAATAGAATAAGAGCCATCTTTAGAAGACTCAACTGATGAAGATGGCCTCCCTTTTAATGATTCAAAGATGACAGTGGAATCAAGCCTGACTCTATCATCTCGCCGATCAATCACCTCGGTAGCCTGACTACTCAACAACCAGTTGACTAACGGATTAGTATCAACTGTTAGTGGGATATTTTGCAAGTTGCCATTTCGGGCCAACACCCTCCCATCAGGATCCAGCACCCAAACCCGCTGGCCAGGTAACAAATCAAGCTCAGAAACAAAATGATTAATATTCGTTGAGGGCCATACCACCGGGCTAAGTTCAAACTGGCTGGTTGAAACAACGCTTTCCGCTTCGCTGAGCCCTTTATTATTTACGTTAAGATAAGTGATACGTAGTTGCTTGGGTTGATAACCCGAAGGGAATTTTAATTCCAGATTAAATCCGTCGTTGGTTTCTTGCCATACTGCCGAATATCGCCAGTCAATTCGGATTTCACCATCGGCAAATTTTTTAACGGGAATATTTCCCGGAGCCCTTGGCGAAATATAAATTCTTTCTAGCCCACTTTCATTATCAAGAAAATCAATCGTTATCTGATCGGAAAAATAATTAAGATCAGGTTCGGGATAAATAATCGATTCATCATCAATTTCAATTGATAAATAAAGATGCTTATCATAGCTGGCGAGAAGCGCAGAAAAAGCGCCTTGCTGACTGGCCGAACTTTCAGTTTTAAATGATTGTCGAAATTTCTCAATAAATAACCACTCTTCAAAAAAGCCATCAAGTAATACCGGCTGATTGAGCGGAAAAACAAACAACTCATCAGCGACAAAGTTCTGGCTATCGGGCAAGATGCTCTCTGTGAACCAAGATTGATTAGCTTCAAGTTGCAAACTGACGAGTCGAGAAGACAACAATAAATTGTGTTTTAAATTTTCAACCAGTGCCTTCTCAACTTCTTTAAGCAGAACGACTGCAGCCACCGGGATTAATAAAACCAGCAATACAATTGAGGTGAATTTCGCCCTTAAGGACCAACGCGCCGGGTTTACGCTTTCCAACGATATCCCATCCCATATACGGTCTCAATACGATCAAACTCGGCGTCAATCGCAACAAACTTTTTTCGTAGTCTTTTTATGTGAGAAGTGACGGTACTATCATCAACAATGGCCTTGGCGGCTTCCATCAGTTGGTCGCGATTTTTAACATGTCCAGGTCTTTTAACCAGCGCGTGCAATATCCAGAATTCAGTTAAAGTGATTTCTAACGGCTCAGATTGCCAGCTGGCAGTAAACCGATTGACGTCTAACTGCAATGCCGCCACTTCAATCAACTCATCGGCGTTATCCTGAGTATTTTTTAGCGAATCAATCCGTCTAAACAAAGCCGAAATACGGACCAGAACCTGGGTGAGGCTGATATCTTTGGTTAAATAATCATCAGCGCCAAGGCGCAATCCCGAAATCGTATCAAACTCGCTATCTAGCGCCGTCAGAAAAATGATAGGTAAAGTGGCTGATTGTGCACGTAAATAGCGGCAAAGTTCGAAGCCCCCTTCAGGCTCATCACCCAATCCAACATCAAGTATCGCCAAATCAGGTAGTCGAGTTTCAAATGCAGATAAAGCTTCTTGTTTAGTTTCGTACGAATATACTTCATATCCTTGTTTTCTTAATGAAGCCACATAATTTTCCCTAATCGCTTTTTCGTCCTCTACCAGCGCAATTCTCTTAGCCATTAACTCACCTGCTTTATTAATTAAGAACCTAATGAATGTTTTCAGAATAATACCCGAATCAATCGGCAAAGACATTCAATCAGTCGCAATGCCATTATTTTGCCACATTCTGACTAAAACTTACCTCTTTTGACTCGTTTCCCTGCCCGATTGTTGCGGTTTAATAGCATCATCCAAGGGAAATGAGGCAGACGAAGGGAAGCAAATAGAGTAGCTCACAGGAATTAAACATCAGCCACTTTCTCCTGGATAACTTAGACATAAACCTGACCAAACGATGTTAAGGACAAAGACGAAGACCAGGGATGGTCAACTAGCAAAAGTAGTCAACTCGCAGGTTAGTCGTTACGAATTTTGAATATCAAATGTTAGTGCGAATAGATTTTTAAACTGAAGAAATTTAAACAAACCAGAAATTAAACAAACCGGAACAGAGGAAATTGAAATGAAAAAAGCAATCGTTATCTCAACATTAGTCGCTGCAGCTATCGTTAACTCAGGCCAGGCTCACGCCGAAGCCAGCAAGGAAGAAAACGTCGGATTCGCATCAGGTGCAATTGCAGGCGCGGCGCTAGGTGGTCCAATTGGATTAATCATTGGCGCAGCTACCGGCGCAATACTTGGTGAGCAGGTAGAAAAAGCCAACGACCTTGAAGAAGTTAAACAAGAACTTTCCGATTCAATTAATCGAGAAAAACAACTTAGCCAGGAGATAGCGATGATTCAAGAAAACATGGAATTCGAGCATAGCTCAACCAATACTGACAAATCGGCCATAGACAGCCAATGGATGACCGAAGGATTAACACTCAATGTCATGTTTACCACCAATTCGTCCGAGTTATCAGACAATGACTTTGCAAATGTCAGAAAATTATCGGCTTTAATGGTCAAGTTTCCAGAATTAAACATTCAGCTCGACGGCTACAGCGACCCCCGCGGAACCAAGGCTAGCAACCTGAAATTGTCGCAACATCGAGTCAATGCCGTTAAGCAAGCTTTTGAAACCTACGGAATTAGCGCTGACCGAGTAATTGCCAAAGCCCATGGCGAAGTATCTGGAACGGGCATTGAAGGTAATATGGACGCCTACGCAATGGCTCGAAAAGTTAGCGTGAACTTTGTTACCCAAACCGACGAACTGGTTGCACAAAACTAAAATCAGGAAATCGGATTAATCATCTTTCCATACGAGGTTATTTCCCTACCTCCACCCTTTGGCATACCTTCTTGGTATGCCTTTTTTATTTCAAATCCCCTAATCAAGCCATCAATCCCATCGCAATAACTTTTTATTATGACGATAATTGAATCTTTTACACCACAACTTGGTCAAACCCAATTAGTTGAATGAATCTGATAAACAACATGAATTTTGGCCAACAACTTTAAGAATGTTCTAAACTTATTGTGAATTGGCGCGATAACAGTAGAATAGATTTAGAATTACTAAGACCAGATTACCAAAATCAATAATCGGGAGATAGGCGTTGTCATCACGACAGCTAATCGTACAGCTAATCATTACACAGCTGGTTTTTTGTTGTTTGCCTGTATTTGCCAACAACGATTCACTGAAGTCGCAGCGAAAGCTGTTTTTGCAAGCCGAACAAGCCATAAAAGACAAGAATTGGTCTCTTTTTAATCGAAACTATCAACAACTAGCCGACTATCCCCTACAAATTTATCTGGAAAGAGATAAACTGCAGAGCAACTTCAGTATCGAAAATACTGAGGCAATCGCAAGCTTTTTGAATCAACACAGTAACGATGCCGTTGCTCGAAAATTACGTTATATGTGGTTGAATTGGTTAGCAAATAACGGGTATACCTCCACATTTTTACATCATTATCGAGAATTTGGCAGTACGCCGCTAAAGTGCAAACAGCTCCAATTTAAACTGAATACCAGCGAACCCAGACAAGATATTTACCCTCAAATTGAAAAAATCTGGCTGAACGGAAATTCATTACCTAAAGCTTGCGACACTTTAATAAAACGATGGCAAAAGTCTGGTGGGTTAACAGCACAACTCATTTGGAAACGTCTGTTACTGACGGTAAAAAATAAACGATACCAACTAGCAGACTATCTTAATCGCCAGCTGCCTGCCAATCAACAAGGTGCCGGTAAGCTCCTTGTGAAAGTGGCTAAACAGCCGAAGCATTTAAGCAAAATTACTTTTCGTGTCCCCTTGACCGCAAAAGCAGAAGATATTATTCAAATTGGATTAAACAAACTGGCCTGGCGAGATCCTAACCACACCATTAAAACCTGGAAAAAGCTCAGTCAAAAATATGGCTTTAACCTCCCTCTCCCAAAAACTCGTCGTGCTATCGCACTCAGTCTTGCAATTGACAAAGATCCAAAAGCCCACGCCTGGTTAAACTCAGTCACTGATCACAAGGACTCCACCGTAAGCCAATGGCTATTGGCAACCGCGCTGGATAACAACGATTGGCACAGCATTTCCAAATACGCTCAAAGCTTTGCCACTCATGGAGACGACTTTAACAAGTGGAAATATTGGCAAGGTGTCGCCGAAACTCAGCTCGGAAATTTAGACAAAGCTAAGTCACTTTTCTCATCAATTGCCGATAGACGTAGTTATTATGGTTTTCTCGCAGCCAGACAACTTAACCAGCAACCACAATTACAAGATAGTCCTGTGACAGTTGACCCAGATGCGCTTCAACAAATCTCTCGCTTGCCCTCAGCCAAAAGAGCGAAAGAGTTTTTTGAACTCAATCGACTCACCGATGCTCGACGCGAATGGAATCAACTTGTATCTCAAACACCGATAGACGCCCAGATTAAGCTAGCCGTCATTGCGCATAATTGGGGGTGGCAACACCAGGCAATTTTAGCTTTCGCCCGCAGCCGACAAATCAATGACGTTAGTAAAAGATTCCCGCTCCACCTTTATCAAACCTACGCAGCCGAATCAAAACGAAATAAAATTCCGGTGAGTTGGGCTTACGCGATTACCCGCCAGGAAAGTGCCTTTAAGACTGATGCGATCTCAAGCGCCGGTGCCAGGGGGTTAATGCAGCTTAAGCCTAGCACAGCTAAACAGGTTGCCGGCAAATCGAAATCTTATCGGCGAGCCTCGCAATTACTGACAGCCGACACCAATATCCAGTTGGGTACCGCCCATCTTGGGCAAATGTATCGCAGCTTTGAAGCGCATCCAGTGTTGGCAACCGCTGCTTACAATGCGGGAAAAAGTCGGGTTAAAGAGTGGTTAAATCAATCGAAAACTCAAAATGCTATTCAGTGGATTGAACAAATTCCCTATAAAGAAACTCGCGAATACGTCAAAAACGTACTCACGTATCAAACAATCTATGCCCACTTAGAAAAAGAGCAAGCCACATTCATCTCACAGATAGATAGCTACCCGATTTTATCCTTAAATGAAATAAAAAGTGGCGCCGCGAGCCGCTAAGTGTCAAGTTTGCAATTGCTTAATAAAAAAACATTCTAATAGCTCTTCCACTGCTAACAAAACGGTCCTTGGAAAATGTCTCTTTTTAGACGATGATTATGGTGAAAAGCCTGTTATATAAAGGTTTTCTCAAAAGTAGATATTGTTAAAGATTGAAGGAAGATCGTTAAATATCAAAATTTTCCCGCAATAAAAAGACTAAGGAGTCTGACCATGATGTCTGGACAAATCTCCGCAGAAATCGGACATTGGTATCGCCCATTTTCCAGTGAAACACTATTTGAAGTTGTCGCCATTGACTACGACGAACAAAGCATCGAAATCCAATATTTCGACGGAGAAATCGAGGAGCTCGAATTTAGCGGATGGAAAACATTGGTCCCCATTGAAACTGCACCACCTGAAGATTGGACAGGTCCGTTTGAAATCGATCGCCAAGATCCGGCATTTAACGAATATGCGATGAATGAAGCGCTGATGTCACTTGAACGCAAGGCCAGTTAGCACAAGCAAAGCTCGATCGATCTGACAAACGAAAATACCCCTTCGCCTGACACCGATTAGGGAAATCGGCTTATCGCCGATATTGGATTATTCTTCAAATTAATTCTCAAAACCCTCGATCTCAGCATAAGCCATGGTAGAATACGCGCAAATTATTGCCGCAATACCATGAGAGCTTAAAGTATGTCAGAAACAAGCGATAAATCACTCAGTTACAAAGACGCAGGCGTCGATATCGAAGCCGGAAACCAGTTGGTTGATAGAATCAAAGGGGTCGCCAAAGCGACTAGCCGACCGGAAGTTGTGTCTAATCTAGGTGGATTCGGCGCAATGTTTGAATTACCGAAAGGTTATCAAGAGCCGGTATTAGTCTCTGGCACCGACGGCGTGGGCACTAAACTCCGCTTAGCGATTGACGCAGGCATCCATGATAAAGTCGGTATTGACCTGGTTGCTATGTGCGTTAACGACTTGATAGTTCAAGGTGCAGAGCCGCTGTTCTTCCTTGATTACTATGCCACTGGAAAGCTTGATGTCGATATCGCGACAAGCGTGGTTACAGGAATTGGCGAAGGCTGCAAACAGTCTAACTGTTCTTTAATTGGCGGTGAAACTGCGGAAATGCCAGGTATGTACGACGGTGAAGACTACGATTTAGCCGGCTTTTGCGTCGGGATCGTTGAAAAATCAAAAGTCATTGACGGTACTCAGGTTGCAACCGGCGACCAGCTTATCGGGTTAGCTTCGAGCGGCCCCCACTCTAATGGCTATTCGCTTATTCGCAAGATCATTGAAGTTTCCGGTGCCGATCTCAAGCAAGACTTCCACGGAAAAACACTGGCGGAAACTTTACTAGAGCCGACAAAAATCTATGTAAAGTCGGTCCTGGAACTTGCCAAAAATATTAATTTGAAGGCCTTGTCCCACATCACCGGTGGTGGTTTACTCGAAAATATTCCACGTGTTCTGCCACAAAACACTTGTGCTCAGATAAACCGTTCTAGTTGGCAAATGCCAGAAATATTTAATTGGTTGCAAAGTAACGGGAATGTTGAACAGCAGGAAATGTATCGAACCTTTAACTGTGGTATTGGCATGGTTCTGGTCGTTTCTTCAGAAGAGCTTGAAACAGCGTTAGACCTCCTTAGAAAGCTTGGCGAAAATGCCTGGCATTTGGGTGAAATTGTTAGCGCTGAAAACTCACAACAGGTGACTTTCATTTAACTCTGTGTCTGACGATTTGTTCAGTGACTTTTACTGAGACAGTTTATTCTCACTAACTTAGTCGTGCCAACTGGCAATAAACTAGTTTTTATACGCTTTATGAGCTAGTTTTTATGAAACGGCCTTTATGAAATCGTTTTATTAAAGTAGGCCTGTTGCGCGCGATCTTATTGTTTTCTTGCTTTACAATTAATTAAACGAATTAACGGATCTAAAATGGGTAGTAAACGACTAGTTATACTGATTTCCGGCAGTGGTTCAAACTTGCAGGCTTTTATCGAGAAGCAACAACAAGGAAGTTTAGGCGGTACTATCGTTTCGGTCATTAGCAATAATCCAGAAGCTTATGGCCTTACCAGAGCGCGAGAGGCAGGAATAAAAGCAGTATCACTAGACCATAAAACTCACGCTAGTCGTGAATCTTTTGATAAAGAATTGGCAGAAGAAATTAAGAAGGACCAACCGGATCTAATTATTCTCGCAGGATTTATGCGTATTTTGACGCCCGAATTTGTGCAAACTTTTCGTGGTAAATTATTGAACATCCACCCTTCTCTGTTGCCGAAATATCCTGGACTTCACACTCACAAAAAAGCGCTGGAAAATAATGATGAATTTCATGGTACCAGCGTGCACTTTGTAACAGAAGAGCTGGACGGTGGTCCACTTATTGCGCAATCTCAAATGCGATTAATCGTAGGTTCAGAATCCAACGAAGAAAATGAGCTCAATGAACAACAGGTCATGCAACGAATTCAGAAACTCGAACATCGATTATATCCAGAAGTTGCATCCTGGTACTTGAATAACAGGCTAACAATGGAAAAGGACGGCGTTTATTTTGATCACAAAAAACTGGAAAGACCAATTCTTTTTGGCGACTGATATGTCGCTTTTTGGCCATTTGGCAAAAAGTGTGCGTTTAGTCGAATGCAAAGGATTAGCTAAAAAATTGACCCCAACTTCGAGCCTGAACTCGGTATTACTGATTGCATCCTTGCTGTTCTCGTTAAACTCCCCTGTTTCCTTAGCCGAACCAACATCGCCTGACAATTCCAGTACACCAACTCAAAACGAACAGGCAAATCAAAACCAGGATAAAACAGCAACAAATGAAACACAAAACGACAATGAAATTGCTGTAGAACAAACCCAACCAGTTGAAACAGTCAATCAAAACTCTTCAACCGCTCCCAACAACTTAAACAATCCACAAGTGGGCGACGGTTCACAATCACATACCGATCAAATAGAGGAAGGTACTGTCGAGTTAAGTGGTGAAAAAATTGATGAAGATATCGTCAAAAACAATGAAGACAAACAAGCTCCTGACGACACTCGTGCCGAAAACCACCGACAAGGTAATAACAGTCTTGATGATTTTAAAGCGGAACAAAGTAACCCACAAACTCCGGATAACAGTGGCTTGTCTGCAAACGAGCACAACAGGCTAACCTCTAGCCTACGTGAAAATCCCTGGGTTTTTCTTCATGCTTATAACGCTTCCTATGATATTTACTCCGACGGTGACAGGTTGGGTAGCGCTTCTCGCAATATGCTTTTTGAAGATGGAAACTGGAAACTGCAGGTCTCGACTAAATTGAAAAAATGGATGCTGACCCTAAAAAGCAGGGAGTTTTCTAAGTTCGTCATTCAAAATAACAAGTTATTTACCAATGAGTTTTTCACGTCTACTAAAATTAGCTTTAAATCTGAGCGTAAAGTAGAGCAATCTTTTGACTGGCAACAAAAAATGGAAGCGGGTAAAAAAGGAAAACGAAATTGGCAGTTACCGCTGGATCAACATTTATATGACCGCATGTCCCACTTGGTGAAATTGCGTTCAGATTTATTATCGGGAGCTAAAGATTTTAACTACATCATCAGCTATAAAGGTAAGCGTAAAACTTATAGCTATCAAATCACCGGAGATGAAACTATCATCACCCCCATGGGTGAAATAAACACCATTAGACTCGATAGAATCAGCGGCGATGACAGTCGCTTCTCATTATGGCTAAGCCCGGAGTATAACTACTTTCCCATTAAAATTGCCCAGGTTGAGCAAGATAAACCGGATGTCGTGCTTACCTTAAACAAACTGGAGTTTGTGACCCCTAAAGATGACATTAAACAGGCTGCCAGATAGCCCCGCCCTATTTCCGCCAAATGCAGCAGGCCAGAAGAAAAAGGTAAAACCTTGCTAGTCAGTAATTTACGCAAATGATCATTGCTCTCGTTGATTAATCAATTTAACCACTTTTTCTTTTAAGCTTTTCAGTCCCGCTTTTTGGCCATCGGCGATAGCCTCTTTGAGGCTTTTATGCTGAACACCATAAGCACGCAAAGCAATCAACGCCCCAACGCGATTGCTACTGGCGCAATGAATCAGCGTCATTCCCTGATGGCTACTTAATATTTTGTCGAGTTTATTCGCATTTTCAAAAGTAATGCCTGTTGCGCCAGAAATTTCGAGGGAAGTATAATTAAGCCCCAAAAGTTTTGTTTGCTCAGACTCATCGAACTGATTAAATTCACCTTCGGTCCTCAGATTAATAACATTGTTAACGCCCATCGCTTTAAGCTTTGCCAAATCTTCCGCAGAAGGTTGGCCGCCAGTAATGAGTTTGCCATTAAAAATCTTGGCATTTTTCATTGAAATATCTGAGAGATTAACTTGGTTTTCAGCGGACGCATTATTGAGTGAAAAGAAACTCAATAGCAAAACCAGACGAAATAAACTTGAGTAAATGCTTGCTTGTTTCATTAATTTTTCCTCTCAGTCTTTTGGGGTATTTTCCGCGGCTAACGTGATTTAGTCGAGCCAGCTCAACGTTCTGTTTGTTTAATTTCTCGACAGATTAATTTCTTTAAAATTTAATCTCATCGAACTTCAAATCATGATATCGATCAAACCATATTTCTGTCTGATTCTTAGCCATCCTTTCCATCTACAAAAACTTCGTCACGTGATTTTAAAGTGACGCTTTCGTCAACTTCCGAAAACTCAATGATCAACTCTCCCGACTTAACTTTTTCTATCACACTATCAACCCAGCCGGAATACTTTGGATCTTGTTCAGTTTCCGATAAATGGGTTACAACGTACTGCTCACACACCCCTTTTAAGGCTTCATCAGACAGCGTTTTATAGTCAATTAGCATCGCATTACAACCCTTTGATATTCAATCTATAATTGGAGAAACTTTGGATTATTGTATACTGACGGGCACTCATTTCGGCAATTATTTTGTGAGATTTTTAGTATATGTTCTATTCTTAACTAAACAAGATCATTTGATTCACATAAAACACCGATTTATTTGGGAAAAAGCACAATGTCCAAAATTTTAATTGCCGACGACTCGTCCAGTATGCGCCAAATGGTCAGCTTTACACTAAAAGCTGCAGGACATGAAGTAGAAGAAGCCAAAGACGGCAACGAGGCCCTGGCAAAAGCCAAGTCAACCCAATACGAACTGATTTTATCTGATGTTAACATGCCAAATAAAAGTGGTTTTGAGCTAACATCAGAACTCAGAAGTCTGGATAACTATAAGTTTGTCCCTATTCTGCTCCTAACCACAGAATCAGCAGCGGAGAAAAAAGGCCAAGGAAAAGCAGCAGGTGCAACTGGATGGATTGTTAAGCCCTTTAACCCGGAAACCCTGGTACACACCGTTAAAAAAGTGATTCGATAGTCGTAAATCCAAAAACAAAAAAGGCCACCAATGGTGACCTTTTCAATATTACTTTTTTTAACGACACAAATAGTGTCAATTTACTAACAAAATTTGGCGCGCCATGAGCGATTCGAACGCCCGACCCTCAGGTTCGAAGCCTGATGCTCTATCCAGCTGAGCTAATGGCGCGTGTTGAGGCGCTTAATCTAACTGAATGCCATAAAAGACTCAAGCAATTTTCTCATTAATTTTCAGATTAGGATCAATTTGATTTTTAAGTGTTGAATTTTTGAACGAAAATCAATGTATTTATGAATCTAAGATCAGAAATCTGGAGCCTACCTGTAATTTATTAGATAATGAGTTCATTCGTTACTCACTGCTTTCCTTCAAGTTAAATTTAGCGCCGATGCTGTCAACAGAAGCCCTCACTGAAATAAAAAGTAAACTTGTCATCAAGGCAAGAGAACACGGCTTTCAAGACGCCAGAGTGTCTGACACCTCAACCAGTGGTTATTTCGCAAAATTTAAACAATGGGTCAACGATGGATTTCACGGCGATATGTCTTTTTTGGAAAGAAATCAAAATCTACGCTCATCACCTGATGAATTGCACCCGGGTACACTCAGAGTTGTCTCTTTACGTTACGATTACCTTCCCGAACATGCAGGCTTTGTGAAACCGCTAAAACATCCTCAGCAAGCCAATGTATCGAGGTATGCATTAGGACGCGATTATCATAAATTAATGCGCAAAAAACTCGATGCTGTCTGTCGTCAGCTTCAAGCTGAAATTGAAACAAGCGATGCCGTTGATTATCGTGTTTTTGTTGATAGCGCGCCCGTGTTAGAAACTTCATTTGCAGAAAAATCCGGGTTAGGCTGGAAGGGAAAACACTCTCTGATTATCAACAAAAAAGCGGGGTCCTGGTTTTTCCTCGGTGAAATATTTATTAATTTACCGCTGCCAATTGATGAGCCCGTTGAAGATTTATGCGGCAACTGTAGCGCCTGTATTAGTTTATGCCCTACCGACGCTATCATCGACTCCAAGAAAGTAGATGCCACCCGTTGCATCTCGTATCTAACGATCGAAAATAAAGGCCCCATACCAATATCGCTTCGAAGTAAAATGGGTAACAGGATTTATGGTTGTGATGATTGCCAGTTGGCGTGTCCCTGGAATCGATACGCGCAAATATCTAAGGAAACAGGGTTTCAACCCAAAAATAATCTCGACACTATTTCATTGCTCCAGTTATGGCAATGGAATGAGAAAGAGTTTCTTGATAATTTTCAGGGTAGTCCAATACGAAGAATTGGATATCAAAACTGGCTGCGTAATCTGGCAGTGGCAATCGGTAATTCTGTCTACGAGCCACAAACCATTGAGTTACTCGTTAACAAGAAGCAAGAAGCAAACGATTTAGTCTGCGAACACATTGACTGGGCTATTTCACAATTAAAAAATCGCCAATCAAATGATTTAACGGTCAATAAAAAAACTCAAAAACTAATTAATTGCGTTACCAACATGCTGCCAAGAGATGCATAACTAACGGGAGCTGTTGAGCCAACACCTCCCGAAAAACCCTCGCGGGTTTATTGAAGCACCAAAGTTTTTATTTCACTGTACCAATTATCAATGTCTTTTCCTTTACTCTCGGCAATTGACAGTGCATTGGCTAAAAGTTCGGTGGCACCAGGCACATCACCTTGTGCTTTGGCTTCGACATACTTGTGGTGAAAAACCTGCTCAGGACTACGTAAATAATTGCTCAACTTTTCACCCAGCATTGCTGCCAGTTCAGTGGCAAGGCTATCCATTATTTTAATATCTGATGGTAAATCTGCTCGCACATAAGGCTGATGAAAGTCTCCTTTCTGGTATTCATTGATAGACTCGCCGGCATGCTCTGCTTCTTTAACAAAATTATCAGTTAATAAAATTTTTCCAGTCGAAGGTTCAATAATTCTAAAGGCAACTTCCGCAATCGCCTGTTTACGAACATGTTCAACTCTCAGTACCACTTCTTCAACAATCGGAGACTCATTGTACTGCTTTGGCGCTTCGCCACGTTTTCGCTTTGCCCATTTTTTATACTCTTCGGTTTCAACTCGATTTATTCCCGTTTGAACCTGCTGTGATCTTTGACCATTATTGACTGAAGTTTCGATCGCAGCTTGCAGAATTTCCCCATCAACCTTCAGAAGTAATCCCTGATAGTTTTGTGCTGTCGAATTCGGAGTATCGGTAACAATAAGCACTTCATTGCCTAATTGTTCAAAGAGAATTTTTTCTAACTTACTACCGACCCTTCTTCCAACAGATGCGACAACAGAATCCCCTGACTGAACCTCTTTAAATTCAGCAACAGATAACTTTGTCATCGCCCTGTTTTTTACTTCGTCACTAAGCTTTAAAAACTCTGCTTTTAATCCTGGGTAGTTGGGATCAAATTCATTCACAACCCGCATTAATGCCTGTCGTTTACCATCCCCACTCTGTTCTTGCCGAGCTCTGGACATCACTAAATCAAGGAATCGTTTTTCCTGAATAAAACCTTTCTGCGAAACATCCAGCTTTTCCTGAACTGTTCGACCTTTTTGGAAGTTCTGATAAGCCGTTAACAAATCTCCTTTTTCATAGGCTTTTTTAGCGGCGCCGGCAAAATAAGTTGCCAACACAGGAATGCTAGTTCCCATTGATTTTTTTAGCTGTAAAAAGATAGGTTCGTCAGCTACCTGCAGTAAAGATTGGTAGGCAGATTCTGGCTTACCATTTTCCAGTGCAAAACGAAAATCTTTTTCGAATAAGCCTGCTTGTCCTTGAGATAACATTGACTCAAACTGAATACTCCCAGGGTCAAGTAACAACCCCGATTTGGCCGCGCTAACCACCGTACTAAACAAGCGCTTGGAAAGCCCATCATTCCCTTGATAAAGTAGTTGAGAAATCACTTTTTCATGAGTTTGTTGGTACATTTTAGTTTCAGGCTGTTCTTTACCCGCCAAGGTTGCTGCTTTTTTGAGCGCGAGTACACTGGCAACTTGATCTTTACCTGACTCTTTAGATTCATCGACAAAGCGCTTTATTTTTTGATTTAAAGACTCTATTGCTCGTGCGAGTTTAGTGTTTAGGCGCGTATAGTCAGTCGCAGACCATTGTTGCATTCCTTCTATCGACTGTTGAGTTTGCAACAATTGCTGCCGAGTAATACTTGTATTATCTTCGGTTAATTTAGACAAAACAGATTCTACTTGCTGGCCTTTATCTACAACCAGAAGCTGTGCAATTTTAGAACGTAGTTCAACCGCATCCTTCCTCGCACTTCCCTTACTTTCAGCAACAAATCCCGATGCTTTATCATACAAATTTTCCAATGAGCCACCGTGACGAGCCGCATCTATCTCCGCTTGAGAAATAAGTGCTTTATTGGCTCCCCCACAGGCGAGCAATAAACAAAGAAATGAAGCCGTAATTAATGAAATTAATTTGTTTTGCATGAGTTTGAAACCTTAATATTCAGCAGCTTGCTTATTTGACTGTCGACCGATAACAAAATCCGTTAACCAGTTTTCAGATAGCATGATTTATCGTTTTATTTGTAGAGAATACTTTAGCACAAAAAGGCTCAAGTTATGAAGCCGAAGGCGGATCGTCTTTGTCTTTATCTTCGTTCTTTTGTTCAGATTGTTGCTCTACTGGCGGTGGGTTCTGATCAGCAGACGATTCTTCTGTATTTAGTTCGTCGCCAGAATTCGAACCAACTTCTGATAGTGGTTTTGTTTCTGGCGGCAACTCAGCTTTTACCGCGGTTTCATCTGCAGTTTTAGATTCTTGGGGTAGTAATTCATCAGCCGCTTCTGTAGAAGCGCTATTGCTCTCACCTTCGGTGCTATTTATAGGTTCAGATGAATCGACACTCAACTCTGCCTCATTAATATCCAATGTTGTATTATTATTCTCAGAGTCCGTCGGTAGTTTTTCTTCAGTTTGGGGAGTTATCTCAATAATATCCTCCACAGCCCGGTTAAACGATGCATACTGAGGATGGTTAGCATCAAATAGTTTGAGTTTATTTAACCATTTAAATGCCTCTGATTTGTTTGACGCCGCAATGCTATTAGTCAAACCACTTAGCACAGCTTGTTCTATTCTAACAACACCGTTTTTTGCTTCTTCGTTGCGATCATCCATTTCCAGTGCTAGTCGATATTTCGCGAGCGCATTATTTTCTTCTGGCTCAACCAGCAAATTTTGTTGCTCAAGTGCTTTTGCAGCGTCCAGACTACCTTGCAATCGCATCTGCACCAAAGGATCACTTAATCTGGCTTGCCTTTCAGATTCCGCCTGCTTTTTCTTTTCGGCGATTGCCGCTAGTCTTTGTCTCTCTTTCCTGGCGATATTATAAGCTTTCTCTCCTTGGGTAATCTTCTGTCGCAAACTCACTTTTTTGGCTTCATCGTCAGAAAGACTACTAAATCGAGCTAACAAAGTCCGTGCTCGAGAATAAGTATTTTCGCTAATGGCTGCTTCAACTAAATTAGCGTATGTATCAGTGACTTGTTCAAGCCCTTCTTTCGCATTTTGATTCTGTGGTTCAAGTTTGAGAACTTGTTGAAAGTAATAGATAGCATTGTTGTCTTGAGGAGAGGACAGTCTCTCTTCTTTTAGCGCCAGATTTCCCTGAGATATGAGCTCATCGATTTTTATCTGGCTTTGTTCACGTTCTTTCACCTTCGATTCAAAATCAACTTTCAAGCGAGCAATGTTTTGCTTGGTTGCGTCCAGCAAGGTGTGTTGCGGTTGTTCATACTCAACCAAGGCGATCCACTCCCCCGCCTGCTCAAAGTTATTATTTTCAGCCAGTGTTGTCGCCTCAGATAAACTCACACTAATGATATTTTGATAAATCAATTGCGCATTTTTGTTTTCGGGTTGCAAAGTGTTAACGGTTGCAAGCAATTTGAGCGCTTGCTTAATATCATCTAATTTCTGTGGTAAAAATTGAACCAGCGTGTCAGCTTCTTGCAACAGTTCCTCAACATTTGCCGTTCTTTTCACGCCGTTACTTTCAGAGCCGCTAACGGACTGGCCGCCATTTTTGTTCGCAGATAAATTTTCTGAACCACTATCTGTTTGAGTGGCAGAATTTGGTCCGCCACTATCGGTTGAAACAGTTTTATCAGATTTTTGCTCGGCAGTTGAAGTCGACTTTTCGGACGCGGCATTTCCTGAAATATTTTCATCGAACCAAGCCATAGTTGCCGGTAACCATCTGTCTTTGGTGAAAAAGCCGCCAATTCCCAGTAGTGTGAGTAAAATAATACTGACAAATAAAGGAACTTTATTTTTGGGTTCCTTCTCTTGCACGTGAAAGCGACGTTCCGAATGCAAATCATCAAAATCGTCGTGCTCATCAAGTTTATTGGTCGCAACGGTTTTCTGGATACTCTGTTTTTTAGCCCGGGATTTTTTTATTGGTGGCGCTTCAGCTTTGGGCACCTCGGTTCGCTTTCCTGTGTCTTTGAAGTCGCTGATAACTTTAACGAGTTCGACCCCGGTCTGAACACGTTTAGCAGGCTCTTTAGCGAGCAATAGCTCTAGCAACCACTGAAAATGCTTTAACCTGGCGGGCAGTTCAGGTATGGGCTTTGTCACATGTTTAATACAAACGGCGACCGAATCTTCGCCGCTGAAAGGAACACCTTTAGTTAACATTTCAAACAGAATAATACCCAGACTATAAAGATCGGAACGGCCATCAACCGTTTTACCACGGCATTGTTCTGGACTCATATATTCGGGCGTACCAATTAGTTTGCCAGTTTGAGTCATTTGAGTAGAAGAATTAGATGCTTTAGCGATACCGAAATCGGTGAGCAACGGCTCATTATCCCGGTCAAACAAGATATTTTCAGACTTTACATCTCGATGGATATACCCTTTTTCGTGGGCAAAGTGCAGCGCATTCGCAATCTTACTGATAATCGCCAGGCACTCGCGCGCCTTCATGCCGTCGGAAATCCGCTTTTTCAGGTCACCGCCGGGCAGATATTCCATCGCAAGATAATAGAAATTCCCACTTTCGCCGACATCATAGACTGTCACAATGCTCTTGTGAGAAAGCTTGGCGACAATTTTAGCCTCGCGAACAAATCGCTCGCCGAAAGTTGGATCAGCAGCCAATGCAGGCGACATCACCTTAAGCGCCACTTCTCTGTCAAACCCTTGTTGTATCGCTAAATAGACCGTTGCCTGGCCACCTACACCCAAAGTTCTAACAATTTTATATCCTGGAATTTCAATCGCGCTCACAAAGTTATCCCGATTAGTTGCTTTATTAATATTATTATTTTCATGCCATTAAAAACAAAATCCGCTATTAACGAACGAAGCTATTGGTTAAAACGAAACCGCCTTTTGAATTCTTTTAATGAATTTCTTTTATGAACCCCGTCTTTTTGAATCATTATTATTTGGAGAATGCCTTTTTTAGAGATGTCCTTGAAATCTTAACAAATACAATAATTTGTGTGAATTAACATATTACCGATTAAGGCCGGTTGGTCAACAGGCACTAGTTATTTTAGTCTAAAAAGTGTGAATTCGCCCTGCGATAATCAAACTGTGTAATAGTTGTCTGCCAAGCCGCTTTCTCACTAACTCAACAATCTCATATTGTGATTTTTGTTTGAACCTATCGCTTGAAAATGCTCTTATAAAAGGTGCTCTAGGGCTAATGCCTGCAGTCTATTAAGGCAAAAGCTTTAATCGACAATTCTTATTATGGAATTGCCGAATTTTTGAGCTAAACTGATACCCAGGTCTGGACGACTTAGCAAAGGAGGTTTCGACCATGCGTACACGAGCAGGAGAAGCTGCGAGACCCTGGTTTAGAACTGATCGATTCTATCACACCAACGAAGGCTGGTGGTTTCTAACTAGAGAAAAGACAGAAAAAGGCCCTTACGTCTCTCAGTTGGAAGCAGAGCACGAGCTGATTATTTACATTCGTAACGCCAACGAAATTTGTAATCAATTCACAGCTCAGCAGTAGATTACGCAGTAAGCTGACTAAAAGTCATACAATTTGTTCATTCACGCCACATTACCGGTGACCCAGGTCGAACCTGGCATTTTAATCAATGTGGTATATACCGGGCTACTCCAAAAATCAGCATTCCGAAAGTTTATTGATAACCCTTGCCGCGGCCACCATGCCAAATGTTGATGTCACTACAACGCTTGCTCCAAGACCGCCACTACAGTCTAGTTTTACACTACCATCGGAAAACTGTTTTTGCTGGCAAACTTCCCCTTCAGGGGTTGGGTAACTCAACTGCTCAGTCGAAAACACGCATTCGATACCAAATCTTCGTTTGGGGTTTTTAGTAAAGTTATATTTTCGTCTTAACTCACTTCTCACCCGTGCCGCAAGCGGGTCTTGCCAGGTTTTACTCAGGTCTGCCACGGTTATTTTTAGCGGATCTTGCTGGCCACCTGCACCACCAACAGTGATAATTTTTATCTTATTGCGCTTACAATAAGCAATCAGCGCGACCTTCGCTGGAACGCTGTCGATTGCATCAACTACAAAATCAGGCTTATCACTCAATAATTCGGCCTGGTTGTCAGCGCTAATAAAATCGCTCACCGCGGTGACATTACAAGCCGGGTTGATGGCTTTGATACGTTCAGCCATTGCTTCTACTTTGAGGCGACCGATATTTTCCTGGTAGGCATGAATTTGTCGGTTGGTATTTGTCACGCAAATATCATCCAGATCAATCAGCTTAATATGGCCAATTGCAGTTCTTGCCAGCCCTTCAGCGACCCAACTACCAACTCCCCCAATACCAACAACCGTGACCCTGGCATTCGCCAGTTTTTCCCGTCCCTGTTTTCCGTATAATCGCTGCGTACCGCCAAACCTGCTGTCTTCAATAGACTGAGTCTGTCGTAAATCTTGAACCTGCTGTATATCTTGATCCTTCTGCAAACCCTCTACCTTTTATGAATTAATGTCGGTTAAAGAAGACTGCGGATTATATCACCGAACAAATCGGCCGATCGAGATAAAGCGAATGTTGCCAAATTGCTACTTGACCACACTCATCTGACCAGTTAGATTAAGGGAAATATTCTCAGGAGCTAATCAATGCCTCAATACACCGCACCACTTGAAGATATCCAATTTATCTTGCACGACTGTCTTAATATTACCAACCATTATGAAAACATCGGGTATCAGGATGCGGCTGACGAATCGTTAGTTAACGCTATCTTGGAAGAAGCCGCAAAATTTGCCGGTGAAGTGCTATCTCCGATTAACTACTCTGGTGATCAACAAGGCTGCAAAATAGAAAATGGCGTGGTTGTAACCCCCGAGGGATACGTTGAAGCCTATCAACAATACTGCGAGGCCGAATGGTCAGCGCTGGCTTTTCCAACCCAATATGGCGGTCAAGGCCTTCCCCACTCTCTATCAGTGGTTACTTCAGAGATGAACGCGGCAGCCAACGCCTCTTGGAGTATGTATCCGGGCTTGACCCATGGCGCGATCAGTGCGCTGTTGCATCACGGAACAGACGAATTAAAACAACAATACCTGCCTAACCTAATTACCGGTGAATGGACCGGCACCATGTGCTTGACAGAATCTCATTGCGGTTCCGATCTTGGACTATTAAAAACGCGAGCAATTCCTCAAGAAGATGACAGTTATGCCATAACCGGTACCAAAATTTTTATTTCAGCCGGCGAACACAACATGTCACAAAACATCATTCACCTGGTGCTCGCTCGACTTCCCGACGCGCCCGAGGGCAGCGCCGGTATTTCTTTATTTCTGGTGCCAAAAATACTGGATACAAATGCCTCGTCTACCCTAACTGACAACCAGGTTACCTGTAGTGCCATCGAGCACAAAATGGGGATCAACGGTTCGGCAACCTGTGTCATTAACTTTGAGAACTCTAAAGGCTTTTTGCTTGGACAACCTAACAAAGGACTCGCCTGTATGTTCACTATGATGAACGTCGCGAGATTAGCAACCAGTGTCCAAGGTTATGCCATTGCAGAACTGTCTCGTCAGGCATCTTTAGAATACGCGAAAGATCGCCTTCAAATGCGGTCGTTATCCGGGATTAAAGCGCCGGAAAAACCTGCAGACCCTATTATTGTTCACCCTGATGTCAAACGAATGCTTTTTACGCAAAAATCATTAGTTGAAGGGTCTCGAGGGTTAGCCTACTACGTCGCTTCGCTGGTAGATAAAGTAGAAACTCATCATGATTCTGATGGCAAGTTTGAGCAACGTCTCAGCCTGCTCACACCAATCTGTAAAGCATTTATGTCGGAAATTGGATTTGAATCGACGAATCATGCGGTTCAAGTGCTTGGTGGTCATGGTTATATTTCAGAATGGGAACTTGAACAACAGGTACGTGATTCACGTATCGCAATGATCTATGAAGGAACCAACGGGATCCAGGCGCTGGATTTATTGGGTCGAAAAGTCCTTAGAGACAAAGGTGCTGCGCTGGCAGACTGGGTCAGTGAAGTAAAAACTCAAGCATTAAAATCTTCTGAAACTAACTCTGAGCTAGCCAGGCAATTGGCACACTACTGTGACGAATGGTTGGGCCTCGCACAACAAATCGGTCAGAAAGCCTCAGAAGATATGGATGAAGTCGGCGCAGCAGCATTCGATTTTTTAATGTACTCAGGATATCTTTCAGTTGCGCACATTCTGTTGCAACAAGCAGAAATTGTTAAAACTACGAATAGAAGCGAGGCTTTCAAACAGGCGAAACAACAGACGATGACCTTTTATTTCGCTCGAATTTTACCGCGTGTTAAAACGCACAAGGCATTAATCCTAAGCGGAAATGATACGCTACAGTGTTGTGAGTTCGAGATTTAGCCAAAATAGCTATATTATATTCCCTCCCTCTAGCTCCTTCCCAAAAGGGAGGGAGAACACAATCCTTATTTTGGTCAAGCACTAAACAGGTTCAATCCCGCCTTGCTTGAAAACAGGCCCTAAAGGTCTAATATCTCTTTGATCAGAGGGATCGTTACTTTCCTCTGTAAAACCATGCTTGAATGGTCTATCTGATCAAGAATATCGATTAAATCAGATACTGAACGACTTTGGCGAGATAAAATAAACTTGGCGACATCAGCCGGAACATCCATTCCACGATTGGCCGCACGCTTCTGTAACAAGGTAATTTTTTGCTCATCATTCAAAGGTTCAATCTTGTATATTTCCATCGCCGATAATCGAGACTTTAAGTCGGCGAGTTTGATAGAAGACTTGGCCGGTGGCGACGCACTAAAAACAACCAGATTTTTCTGTTCTAATTTTAAGTTATTGTACAAATCGAACAGCCCTTCTTCCCATGCTTTATCTTTCTCAACTGACGCCAGGTCGTCAATACAAACCAACTCCATAACACTCATACCATCAAGAATTTCAGCACTTAAGTCACGGTTGGCGAGTGGTAAGTAAGCAGCCGACCAAGCTTGTTGGTTAAAGTGATTACACAACGCTTGAGCAAGGTGAGTTTTTCCACTTTCAGCCGATCCCCAGACGAAAATAAACTCTGCACTGGTCGCGGTTAGCTTTGTTAGCTTTTCGACTAGCTGTAAGTTATCTCCTGACAGAAAGTTGTCAAAATTAGCATTATCGTTAAGCTGAACATTGAGAGGTAGTTGAAGCATAATACTGAAACGCTGATCATTCAGAAATTAACCAGCGGACTCTCCTTCTCCTGAATTTTCGCCGGCCTTATCGGCTTCGTCATTTCCGTGTTGTGACTCTTTTTTCAGTTGGAGTTCTTGTTTGAATTTTTTCCCCCATACAACCCCATAATGCACGCCACTGGAGACGGTGGTGAAATAGGTCAACCAGATAAGCACCGTAATAAATGTCGGCGGAATCGGATGATACCCAAGAGAAACCAATAATCCAGAGACCAATAACAACTGTATGAAAGTATTAAACTTAGAGAGGTAGCTCGGCTGCATTTTGTATGGACCAAGCCGATAGTGATAGTAATACGCACCAGCCACAATGAAAATATCTCGAATAGCCACCACAATAAGTAGCGTCCAGCTTAGCACACCATTAATGACCAATATCGTCATGGTAACCACAAGTAACGCTTTATCCGCCAGCGGATCAACGATTGCGCCGAAACGACTTACCCAGCTAAAGTGTTTCGCCAAAAAACCATCGAGAGCATCTGAAAATCCTGCAACAATGAATAGCATCAAGGCATAGGTATAATTCTCATCGAGCAGTAATAATGACAGTGGAACCAACAAAACCACTCTTAGCAGAGTGATAAAGTTAGGCAACATGCTCCAATTCATTCCTGCCACCGATAGTAGAGAATAATACTCTGAGCGGTGTCGCTATTTTCAAGCGTCACCAATTCAGCGTTTTCACCGGTATTGTCGGCATTTTGTTGATTAACTTCCGATGTTGCCACCTGCTCGCCTGTCAATTCATCAGTCGATTGTTGAGGATCAGTTAATAATGTATCGGATTCTTTATCGAGTTGCCAATCAACAACTTGAACCGGGTTACCAAATTCGTCGACAGCAGCCTCGGTTGAAATAGCGAAGGGATCAACTTTATGTGCTTCTTCTTCGATGAGTTTTTTACCCAGCCTTATTCCGTCCTTCAAACTTTCCAGATCGCCGAGCAAGCGCAGGTTTAATTTCACAAACGTACCTGCAATTTTACTTAATTCGACTTTACGAATTGACGAAAGACCTTCCAAATACGTCTGCAGTTTTTTGTAGCTAGCAAAGTTCTTAACATTTGATACCTGAATCTCTATTTGATTTGACTCCGCTAACTCCACTACGCAATATTTTTCACACAATAGTTCTGCCAAGCGATTGGCGAGTGTGCCAAAAAGCTGCTCAGGTGTCGCTTCGTTGAATTCCAGTCGAGTTTCTCGATCATCATTCACGAATACAAGTTGTGCTTGCCATTGCTCTCCCACTTTAAGCAATCTTCCCGCGATGATTGAGTCTGCCGCATAACGATTACTTGCTTCGATAACCGGTGTAATAAATCTGCCCCAAACGTCGCTGATCGTGATACTAAGCTGATCTTCGAGGTCCATTAATGGCAAAATGACAGGTACGCCCCTTCTTTCAGCATGTTTGTTGAACACCTCGGCGAAGGATTTGAGGTTATTTTGCTGCTCAGTCAGGCTGCTATCTGCACTATTTTGCGCAGCGCTATCCTCTTTAATGATTTGGCGTTTTAAATTTTCTTCAATGGCCAGCCAAAGAATTGTTACTGGACGGTTGCTGCCCCAAATAGGCATGCCTGCTTCTTGAATTAACTCATCCACCAGGCGAGGATCGAAGTCCAGCTGCAACTCAAATGAAAACTCAGCGTCTTTTTCGGTTAGCGTGGCGTACTGAAACCTCTGAATAAAGGCGCTGACTTTGCCGTAAGCTTGTTGCACCTCGTAAGCACCTAAGACATTTCGACTGCCACTTTTGCGCACCAGCACTTCTTTAAAGCCCGTCACGAATGCTCCCCAACGGGTTTTAGCAGACTGGTCTGGTACAGCTACCTTAACTTGGTATAAATTAGTGACTTCTACAGCTTCGCTTATCGGCTGATAAATGCCCGATAAAATGGCAATTGCCCATAAAATCACTTTGAATGTCATAACTTTAGACGTCACGACTTTAATGGTCGAAATTCTCATATTTTTCCCAAAACTAGTAAGCTGCCAATGATAATCGAAGTTTCTATGAGAACCAAGGCTTTTAAAATCGCAGTGTAATCAATTTTTTCTGTTTAATAATCAGTTACTTCACGAAACTTTCAAAATTAGGAAATGAACTTGCGTAATGTGGTGTTTAATTTGATGAGGCGAGATCTTTTGAGATGAATAACTTGCCATGTTTATTAACCATTATGGCGGAAACATCGGGCATATTGTTCACCAGCGCCATCCCCTTTTCTACACCAAGAACAAAAATGCTGGTCGAAAGCGCATCTGCGGTGGTGGAATCGTTCGCTAATATGGTCGCACTTTGAATTTCCCAGGCGGACTTACCTGTTTTCGGGTCAATAATGTGGTGATATCGCACCCCATCTTCCTCGAAAAATCGCTCATAATCTCCAGAAGTCGATAAAGAAATCTCTTCTAACGGCAAATTAGCGATTAATTTATTTTCATCCCGTGGATGCTTGATACCAATATACCAGAGGCGATCCGCCTTTTTACCAATTAGCCGACTATCGCCACCAGAGTTCACATAAGCATTTTTCACGCCCGCTTTCTGTAAAATCTGGATACATCGATCCACAGCATGACCTTTACCGATACCGCCCAAGTCGATTTTTACCCGTTTATCGGTAAAAAATACGCTGGATTTGGACTCATCCAGCTGAATTCGTCGATAATCGATATAATCTTTGAGCTCAGTTATCTGTTTTTCGTCTGGCCTCTTAGACTCGCGATAATCATACAAATAGCCAACACTTGAAAAACTGATATCAAATGCGCCGTTGGTTAACCGGGAAAAATAGAGCGAGCGTTGCAATAATTGGAATAATTCCGGGGTTATCACCACGGGCTTAATGGCAGCTTCGCGGTTAACTTTGGAGAGTTCACTCGATTCTTTATAAGGGCTCATCGCTCTGTCAATTCGGTGCATCTCATCGACAACTTGCGCAATCAGCTTTTGTGCTTCCGCTTCATCACTATGCTCAAACTCAACCTTTGCCTGGGTTCCCATGACTTCAAAGGAATGATTAAACCATTGGGCATTCACCCCTTGAGCTAAAACCAGCAAAACCAGCCCGGACGCAAATGCTTTCAGGTATTTTCGAATATTAGACATTTTTCTATTCCGTTGGTGGCTAGAAGCTGACGCCACAAGTTTCAAAATCAATTAAACGCAATTATTCATCAAAAACTTGTGGCAGACAATCCAACATCTGATCAGCCAGCACCAAACCAGGTTAAATCTAGGTGGGTAAGAAGTTAATCAGGTAAGTATCATTCCAGGTAGCAACATCCATCGCACCGAAATTAATTCGCTTAATTCGCGCGATTAATCTTTTTTCAAGGGCTGGATCGTTAAGTTCACTGGAAACAATCGAACACTTAGACACCTTACCGCTGGGCAAAATGGTTAATCTGAAATTAACTCGTCCTTGCAAACTTGGCGCTTTACGCAGCGCTCGGTGATACAAGGCAAATATCGCTGGTTTGTGTTTTTCAAACGCTAACTGGATATTTTCGGAGCTACGTTTCAAAGTACCTGATTTAGTGCGACGTTTAGTGTTCTCTACTGCATCACCAATATCGCTCTTAACATTGGTTGTATTTTGTCCAGCCAGGGCTCCCGTGCCCGAAGATTGACTTGCAGTGGCCACCTTAATACCGCCACTGCCCTGAGTGGCTTTTTTAGTAATTAAAGAACGGGTCACTGTTGCCGCCTGACCGGCATCATTCGAGAGGCTCTGATTCTTTTTCAAATCTTGCATGTCATCAGGGTCACGCAAGTCTGCCAACGCGTCGAAAACCGCTATATGCTTTTTAGCCACTTCTTTGGCGGTCTTTTTTTCTTCTGGCTTAGGCTCTTCCTTTTTCTCCTCCGGCTTTTTCTCTTCCGGTTTTTCTTCAGGCTTCTCTTCTTCTTTAGGCTCTTCTTTCGGTGGCGGTGGCGGTTTGACTTCCTTTTTCTTTTGCTCCAACACCATCTTCACCAAGCGTGGTGGGATACTGGTTCGTTTATTCCGATCAGCTTTTTCCACTTCGAGAAAAGGAATAATAATACTCAAAATTAAACTTGCCACCAGGAAACTGACCAGAATTCGACGGAAACGTGAAGCTTCCTTTTCGTCAGTGTCCCAGGGAAGAATTGGGTCAACAATAGATCTTAACAAGTAACTAGCCATAACCTATCTATCACCTTCCCGCTGATTTTGATTCGCTGCGCTTCATAACCGCCATCGAAATATTGGTGTAATTAGCCTGACTCAAAGTAGAAAGAATTTTTCTCAAGAGTTTGTAAGGGATTTTCTTATCTCCCATCACTGTCACATCAAGCCCTTCTTCTTCTTCATTTGCAGTTTCTGGTTGCCAGCTATTTTGTGACTGAAACTTCATTTCCGCGAGTAATTCTGGAATTATCGCGTCCTCATTTTTGAGTACATTTGCCACCGTCGCAATAACTCTTCCCTGCACAAGTATTTGTTCATTGTTAACTAACACAATTACCGTTTCTTCAGGCAATTGTTGCGCGGTAGACTCTGGTAACTTCACCGCTTTACTACTTGGAAGTTGCTGTACGGTGGAAGAGTTAACCAGCAAAAAGAAAACCAAAATGGTAAAGATGTCCATTAATGAAACCAGGTTCAGGCCACCACTTCCAAAGCGCTTGTGGTGTCTTTCCATTCGCACGGCACGATAGGACTTCTTCATGGATTTTTTACCTCCGTGGTCGCGGCTGCCTCAGGTGGTGCATCCCCCATCGATATATTGGGAAATAATTCACCCTGGATGACATTACCATATTCGTCGAGTTCTCTTTCATCACGAACAATCAAACGAACCGCATCCATTGTCTGTACCAAAGTGTCATATTCAGTATCCATTTCCATCAACAAGGTCACGCCCGTATCAATATTAAATTCGGGGTGTGCTTTAACCTGCTGTAAAAACTCGTTTAATCCTTTAAAATCATATCCTTCTTCGGTATTTTCAATTCGCTTCAGTAGGCCTGAATTACGTTCCAGTACATCAAATTTATCGGCTCGAATCACCACCTCCAATGCCTTTGGCGGCTCTTCATCTGTGGGCAATGCTTCACTGGTTCCGGTGGGTAAATTCAAGTTTAAAATAGACACTTGAGAAAACACTGCTGTGATCAGCAAAAACGGAACCAACACAACCATTAAATTCATAAAGGCTGTAATATTGAGTTCAGCGTTTGCTTCTCTTGATCGTTTCGATTTACGATTAAACATTAAAACACCTGTCTATGTGCATGATTAACACTAAAATATTGATTATGCTTTCGGCTTGCTTGCAGGTGTTTTAGCAGATTCCGACGGTCTTGCATCTCTAATCAGGTTAACAAACTTTACTGACGCCATTTCAATACTATCGACAATTTCAGTCGTTTTAGTTTGCAAGAATGTGAACGCAAGTAATAAAGGAATAGCTGCCATCAATCCAAATGCTGTCGTATTCATAGCGATGGAAATACTGGCGGAAAGAATGTTAGCTTTTTCAGCAGGATCCACATTGGCAACTGCGGTAAACGCTTTAATCAAACCTAAAATGGTTCCTAGTAATCCTAACAAGGTTGCGATGTTAGCAAAGGTCGCCAGATAAGGTGTTCTCTTTTCCAGTCGTGGCAAAATCTCCATCAAACCTTCTTCCATCGCCATTTCCAGGTCATCGTGACGACGGCCTTTGCCTACCTTCGACAAACCATAAGCTAAGATTCGACCAACAGCAGACTTAGAGCTCGATGCGACTTCCATCGCCTGGCGGAAATTTCCCTGATTCAAAATTGGCAATAATTTTTTCCACGCTGATTGATTTTTCGCTTTCATCAAATTCAGGAAGATGAATCTCTCAACTGCGATTGCCAGGCCAAAAATGAAAACAATCATAATTGGATACATAAACGCCCCACCGTCCTGGAAAAAGCTGACAATCGTTGTAAAAAGTCCTGGATCTGATTGCTCCGCTGCGGCGATAAGGTTGGTAGATTCTACTTGAGCCATGGTATTCCTCTAGGGGGTGTTAATTAAATAAATACAATTCAAAACAAAACTTATTCGACTAAAAATAACAGAATTTCAATGTCACACAAGTATAGTCGATAATTTTTGCTATAAAAGCATGAACAGTTCACATTAAAAGGTGCTAGCTATTGATTTTTTCTTAGTTATTATCTTGTGATTGGCCCGATTTAATTTTCGAGTTTTCACCTTCTGAAGTGAGCTGGTAGTAAAACTTAACCTGCTTACTAAAAACCTCAGGATCAACCGGTGCATAAATTTCGTCAACCAACCGGCTAACCTGCGGTTGCAAAGCCTGGGTAGCATTTGCCTTCCAGGGGATAATATAAAGGACATTGGGCAATTCTTTATTACCCGATACATTCATGCCCAAAACCGTTTCTTCTATCACCGATCGAGGCCTATTCTGACTAGCAGGTTGTGAATCTTGCTGCTGAGAATTCTGGCTTTCAGTTTCAGTCTGTTCTTGCTCAGTATCGACGGTACTATTCTCGGCAGCTGGTAAAAAATCGGCATAAATAATGCTGATAACAATTAATAACGGATAAACTAGACGACCAGTAACTACTTTCATTTTAATTGCCTCTCTGAATTCGTCTTTGCAAATCAAGCACCCAACCTGAAACTTTCTTATCTTCCGTGCCAATCAGGTCGAGATAGGCTTGGTAATGTTGCTGAGCCAACCCCAAATCATACAGATAAATGTCAGCCAGTATGCCCAAGTTTAGATGGCTATTAGGATAACCCGGATATAAGTCTATCGCTGTGACATAAGCCTCTTTGGCTTTATCGAAACTTCCCAGTTCGCGTAAAACAACGCCTTTTAAGTTATGCGCATAATAGTTTTGCGGATCAATTTTAATACTCTCATTAACAGCCTTCAACGCCTCTTCGAATTGTTTTTGTTGCATATACAGCCTTGCCATTCGATAGCTTGGCCCAGATTGCTCAGGGTGCGTTGTTTGCAACTGTTGGAGCTTTGCGATGGCATCCCCGGTCTTTTTTCCTTTAATAAGTTGATTGATAGCGCCGTATCCCTTGACCAATTCAAGCGGCGCGACCTTTTCTTTCATTGGATCAGGTTTCGTAATTGCTGCAACCTTGGTTGCATCCTGCTCTGCACCAGCCGCATCAGCTGGTTGCTCCTCATCGACCTGCTCTTTGGCGACAGTCTGATCCGGCTGTGTTTTTTCTTCCGGCAACAGACCGGCACATCCGCTGATAGTCAAAAATGCAAGTATGGCTAACGGTAGCCGAAAAGACTTTGGAATTCCGCAAAACCTTGAGAATTGAATATTTTTCAACATCTGAAGGCGTTTAAAAATGAACATCAGGTAATGCCTCCAATCTTTCAGACTTATCGTATTGTGCAGGCTTCAATAACTTCAGTTCGTTGATACTCGCCTTCACTGAGTCATCATAAATTTTATCAACGGTCCTTTGCGCATTCACTTCATAAAAGTTGATTGCTTTATCTTCAAAAGGTAATGCTTGCTCTTCAAGTAAGTAACCATACTCCTCCAACTCATCTTCACTCAGACCTTTCGGTTTTTGCGAAGCCATTAGATCTTTGGATAGTAAATGGTAAATTTGGGCAACCTTGTGCGTACTTGCCGTCGTAAATTTTGCCACATTATATTTCGCAATCGAATTGTAAGCACTTAGCGCTTTTTTCATCGCAGCACGTTTTTTCTTCAAGCTTTTAGCTAATGGAAGCTTCAGTTTAATCTTCTTAAACTGGCTAAATAGAGACTCACTTAAAATAAACTTCGACTCTGCGGCAAGAAACGTCGTTCGGGTATTATTTTCAGATTTATTTTTAGCATAAAACTCAACAATTTTCTGGCGCCAAAAGTGACTCTTGGTAATGTCGCCAGTTTTTTCGTAAAGCTCAACCAGTTTATTTCTGCCTTCCTGAGAAAGAAGATAAGGACTCGGGTAAGTCCAAACGTAGTGTTTGTAGGCTGCAATCGCTTGCTTGCTGTTGTCAGCTTTCAAGTATAACTCAGCGACGCGCCAGCGACCTTCACGAGCAAGTTGAGGGTCGTTTTGATTTTCAGCGAGTGTAATATATTCTTTGGCTGCTTTATTCCAATCTTGTTGCTTTTCATAAACTAAAGCCAGCTTCTCTGGAATCGTTTTCGATAACTCGTTTTTCGGATAAGCCTTACGGAAAGACTCCAGTAGTTGAGAGGCTCGTTGCCATTTTTCTGTCTGTAACAACAATGTTGCAGCATCGAAATGGGCATTAATCGCAATTTTTGATGAAGGTTCAAGCTGCTTAACTTTTAAAAACAGGTTAATCGATTCATCAAGCTTATTTTCTGCTTTCGCATTTTCCGCCAGCTTATAGACCGACTCAACTCGTCTCTGCCTGAACTCTGCACGTTGCTTTTTAGATAATTGTACTGTGTTTAACAACTGAGTAATTGCGACTTCAGCTTCTGCATAACGCTTCAGATCAAACAGTCCGTTAGCAATAATGATTTTTGCCCGTTCAGCTTGCTTTTTGTTTGGTTTGGCCGGCAAAACAAGGAGCTTATTACTTGAATCAATGGCACCTTGTACATCATTAATCGAGAGTTGCTGCTCAGCCACTCTGGATAAAATTTCAGGTGCCTTTGCATCGTTAGAGAATGTGCTACTAAATTTTAATCCACTTAAGATTGATGGTAAGAGTTTTTCTTGCGTGGTTGCGTTTTTAGGGTGCGTAACTCCCTGGTATGCAACTAGCGCCCGGTAACCGGCATCTCGTGAAAATTTACTCTTCGCGTTCTTATAGGCAACGATCTCATATTCTTTCGCCGACTGTAGTAAGTCACCGCCATCGGTTAGAGTTTCTGCGAGCAAGAACCGATATTGAGAATCGATCTGCGGATCGGTAAAAGTCGCCAGAATTTCTCGATACCATTTAGCTGCAACTAAATAGTCAGCTGGCTTTTTAGATTTTTGTGCGGCGGCGTGATAAAACTTAGAAACATCATCAAGGTGAAGGCGTAACAAAGGTTTTAAATCATCAATAACTTTACCAGAATATTTTTGCCAGAACGCGCTTTGGCGTCCGTAATTCACCACGAAACTTTCTTTGGCCGGCAGTATTAAACTCGGGAAGCCGCCTTTTCGATAGACCTCAATTACACGTGAATGAAATTCTGGAGAAGACAAGGACAAAGGATTTCGATTGATAAATCCCATGTAGGTATCTGCAGCATCCTGAAAGCGTTCTTGTTCAATGTAAAGTTCCGCCAGCCCAGCATATATCTGATCTTCAAAAGGCTGGCGACCATAGGTTTCAAAATATTTCTTAACTGAGTCTGCCCCATCCATATTATAGAATGCCAGGCTTATCACTCTGCCAGTATCGACGATCAAATCATCAGTCAGTTTGTTTTTATTGGCCGCGTGTTTTTGCTGATAAAGTAATCTCTCATATAATTTAAAGAAATCCTGTTGTGCTTCAAGAAATAAACTCTGTTTAAACAGCGACCAGCCTCTTTTATAGAGCGCTTTATCATAAAACTGGGTGTTAACTCCCTTGGTGATAACTTCTCCATATGCCTTTTCCGCCACC
This sequence comes from Aliikangiella coralliicola, assembly GCF_007004725.1. Taxonomy (GTDB): domain Bacteria; phylum Pseudomonadota; class Gammaproteobacteria; order Enterobacterales; family Kangiellaceae; genus Aliikangiella; species Aliikangiella coralliicola. Next base: position 273,279 of record NZ_ML660170.1, read on the forward strand.
TGGTATTGTTTGCGAACAAAATAAGATTCGCCACGGCGAAACTGGCTCTCAACATAGGAATTAGATTCCACATGAACTACAGCAATTTGATCGAGAACTTTCAGTGATGATTCTGGGTCAGCATTAAGAGAATGCGCGCGAGCCAATTGATACTTTACTTCATCGATTGCTTTATAATCAGGGTGCTCGTTGAGTAAAGTCTGATATAGCTGAATAGCTTTATTAAACGACGCGTCTCTCATCGCTGGTGTTAGATTACTTTGACTACTTGACTCACTCGCCGACATCTTAGCTTCAGCCAAACGCATAGTTAGATCGGCTAATCGGTGTAAAGCCTCTCTTCGAATTGTTGGATTACCGCGGTTAAGTAGTCGCTCGTAACTTTTGACCACCTGCTCCGCATCAATACCTTTTATCTGAGAAGTTTCCACTTCAACAACTTGTTGATCGATAAATTCAACGCGCGGCTCAAGATCTTCGGGTTTCAATTCGCTAATAGGAATTAACCGCTTAATACTGGCACACGAAGCGATAGCCAAAGCGAGCGAAACTCCTAAACTCAATCTGAACAATTTTTTCGCTACCGCTTTTCTATTTTTTTTAACCAGGCAAGAAAACTTTGATACCAAACCCGACCCAACCGATAAATTAGAATGATTGAAAAACTCATTAATGCTCACGTCAATCAATCTCCGGAATAACAACCGCTTTTTCGTGGAGTCTCGCCACAGATAAGTCCGATTGCAACAGGTAATGATCGATTGTTGTTCTGCGTTTAGCTAAAACAGCGAGGATTTGAGACTTAAGCTCTGCCGCTTGAATTCGAATATGCAGTTGTATTTTATCTCTCAGACCAAGCAGCTGATTTTTACCCACATCTACTTTTTCCTGGTAACCACTAAAACGAACTTTAGCACTTGCGCGCGCTCTTTCCAGACCACCTTTACGGGACTGGATTTCGGCTAGTATCCGCTTAATTTGTTTCGCTTCTTTTTCTAGTAACCAGATCTTTCCCACCTTGCCACTTTCCAGCTGCCACTGAAAAACCCCCTGTGCTCTCTTTGCTTTGAGTCTTTTTTCTGGCGTCAACATATCATCGGGAATTCTCGCCACTTTTTCCATCAGCCGGCTAATACGTGCGTGGGTTCTAAGTTCACTAGCATCAGCCAATAAGTGAAGTTTTTCATTATTTTTTAATGCTTGAATATCAGACTCTAACTGGGCTAACGCTTGTTGATATTTATCAAACGCGCCTTCAGTTAAATACCGCTCAACCAGCGGAATTTTTTCTTCAAAACGTAAAGTGTTTGCTTTCAGAATTTCGTCAAAAATAGGCAACTGTTCTTCCCAATGACGCAAAAGGTTCGCTAACTTACCGAGCTTTTGATAACTTCTGAAATTTTCATTAAAACGATGTTGGGAAATTAACTCAAATAAATAGTAATCGTATTTATCGCCAAATAATTTTGAGTCCTGAATGCCTTGATCTCTAATGTCTTTGTTATTACCAAAAAGATCGTTATCGTTCATTTGAGCAAGTACTATCTTATCAATAAATCGATCAATCAGATCGCCCTGTTCAACTTTTTGTGTCAACTCATCAATTAAGTCCATTTGCTGCTGGAAAACATCCGACGCGTGTAGATAATTATCCAGAGAAAGTTGCATCGAATCTAATTTCTGATACGCAAAAGGAACTGCCAACAACGCTTCCTGAACGGCAGTATCACGAACATCTCGTTTACTCAATTCAAGCCAATGTGACAAAGCCATGCGGTAAGAACCAGACTCAAGATAACTCCAGCCAATGCCTAGCAGTGCACTATTGGATGAGGGAGAACTTAAACGAACTTTACGTAAATTAATCCGCGCTTTCTGATAATCTTTCTGTGATAAATAAAAATAGCCGAGCGCTACCTTTGCTTTATCTTGCAAACTTCTAATGACTTTATCTTCTGTGTAGCTCGGATGAATGTTGTTGAGAAACTTCTCCGCTTCCACAAGATTGGCTTCACGCAACCATAAGATTCCAAGGTTAAAACGACTGAAAGCTGCCATTGACGAGTCTTGAGAGATTCCCGCTAACCAACTTTTTGCCTGCTCTTTTTCATCAGCGTGTAAAGCCATGTTGCTTAACATAATCAAGCACTCGTCCTTTAACGAAGCTTCTAACGCATCAACGACTCGCTTTAATCGATACTGAGCTTGGGTGAAATCCCCTTGTCGATAGTGTAGTTTTCCGAGGTAAAACTCTAACTTGGCCAAGAGTTCAGTTTTCAGATCTTGTTCACTCAACAGGTCGTTAAATATTTTCTGCGCATGGGTCAACATGCCCAAATCAAGATAAATAACACCTGACAAAAGTTGAGCACTTTGCCGATGGTTTGGCAATTGTTGCCTTTCGTTTGCGACTAAAATCGCATTAAGCGCTTCAATCGTATTGCCTCGATAATATTCGAACAAAATATTACCATAAGCTAAATCTTCCAGAATAACCGGTTTCTTGAGGTCTTCTTTAGGTGGTTGCTCAGCTTCATTTGCGGAAGCTTCGGTAGATGTCGTCTCAACAGAGGGCTCAGCCGCTGACACAAGCATCCCATGACTCAGAGTAATCGCTAATAAACAGTTTCGAACGCTCGGTCTTAACAAGCATTGCATAACTTTTGAGAGATTCATTTAAAAACTCTTACCATTCAACAATGTTTAGCCGAGGCTGTTGCTTAGATTGATCGTCTCGAATTTGAACTTCTAATGCTTTGGCCTCATTACCTTTCTCAAAGTCGAAAGATATCGCGCGACGATACTCTCGTTTTCGAGGCCCAATCCCAATCACAATTGCAACAATTTCATGTTTACCTGTGCTTAAATTGCCGAGATAAAGCTTTTGAATTGCGCCACGGTGCAGCGCGTCAATGTCATTTTTAGTATATAAATAGTGGGTCACATCTTCATCGTCGATTTTTAGCTTGACGTTATCAAGAGCAAAGAAATGCCCGACATCAACCGACATATAAATAGCGACCTGGGTGGAAGCAGGAAATAATAGATCTTCTTCAAGAATAAAGAGATCCCTGTTAACACTCAAAACTTCTTTTTTAAGTGCTTCTAGCTTAGCGGCGGTAGTCTGCTCTTCTGCGGCGCCAGCCACAACAGAAAATAGACAGAGAAGGCAAAAAACTAATTTTTTCAATATTTTTTTGAAACAAGTCAAACGAGTTTGCATTTTTATCCACTAATTCCCAATGACAATATAGGTGTTGGCCGGACTAAATGTTCTGCAAAAGTAGGTTGCACACACAACGTAGTCGTCATGCTGACAGTACACTTTATACATTACTTCAGTATTTTATACATCAGTGCTCTTTCTAACGCTTCATTTTTGCATTATCGATCTGTTCTCAAGACCATAGACTATTTGACCGCCTGAAACCAATGCTCAGCAAGGTCACCTGCTTTAATCTTAAATATTGAGTAACAGTTTAATCTAAAATCAGTTTCTTTGGCCTATCTTGGTCATTATTGCATTTGCAAAAACCAGATATTCCCAATAAAACCAATATATTAATCGCTTTTATTCAAATTGATAACAATGTCTATTAATAGCCAATTGCGTATGACAAAGCTAGTAAAGATTCACTAAATTACTAAATTCAAGCAAATTAGCCACTGCAAAAAGTGAAAGCTTGCCCAGATTTTATCTCAAGCTCATATAAAAAAATCTATACCAGTCCTCATTTTATCGTCATTTAAGCTGGACAGTATTCAATTTCATCACAAATAATTAATTTACAATAACTTAACGAGTCTGAGCTCGAAATTAAAACACGCCACAAATATCTATCGTCAGAAAATTAAACTTCACTTGTTATATTGTTGCTTTGCATGATTTAACGCTTTTTCCAGTGACTCAACTGTTTGAGTGCCAACGAGCTTGTGAACAACTTGTCCATCAGGGCTAATAAGGTAGTTGGATGGCAGGGTTGGTGGTAATCCAAACGGCAGAATCGGCGTGGGCTCAGTTAACATAACAGCGTATTTAAATTCCCATTTTTGGATAATTTCAATTAATTTGTTTTTGGGTAAAGGGTCATAACTGACGCCGATAACCTTTAGATTAAGACTTTCGCCGTTTGCTGCAATTTGATTAAGAGCTGGAACCTCCTCTAAACACGGAGCGCACCATTCCGCCCAAAAATTAATAATCAACCATTGCCCTTCAAAATCATCAAGCGAATATTTTTTGCCGTCTAACAGTTGAAATTGACCATTTTGACTGCAACTTGAGATAAATAAAACCGCTGGGAATAGAATTAAACAAAAAAAATATGCTATAGTTTTCATAGATCTGGTAATATTTCGCTAGTTATCGTATTGATTTTGAATGGGAAGTTTAAAGCCCCAGACTTTGCTAATTTGTCGACCGTAAAAGCAAGTTCATTTCCGACTTACTAAAGAAAACAGGATGTTATGATGCTTTATGTCGGGTCTTTAGTGCAGGGATTTGGATGCCTCGAAAATCGCCGAAAGCAGGATAGCAGTTGGCTAACAAAAAACAAAATAAAATAACAGGTTTAGATGTTAACCTGCGATTACTAGTCAAAGAATCAAGTGAATTATGATTGTGGCAATAATTGTAGCAATACTAGAAAAGCTTGATAAAAAAGATAGTTTAATAAGAGGCAAACTGTCAAAGTCGGACTTAGTAAGCACCAGAATAATATAAGTGAGAATAAGTTAAGTAAGAGTAAGCTAAATAAGAATTACAAAATAGCAATAATAGAGTCAGTACATTTAGGTAGAGCAATTCGAGTCAGTAGATAATTGCAAGTTAGGTCAGTTTTTTAACAAGAGCGCAGTCTATAAGTCATGGAAAGTCTAAGATTAACTATCCCCTCACAACAGGAAGGGCAACATATTCTGGTTGAAACCGATCGTGCCAAGCTATCCGATTGGTTACGGTCATTACCTCTCGCTGATATGGCCAAGACGCTTCCTGAAGTAACCCGCGCAATTTCAAGTCTCAATCGAACCGAAATATCCTATAAACAGCGAGCAGAATTAGTCGAGTTATTTGACTCAACCTATCGACTTATCCACGATTACTATCGCCCCAAGATTTCACCTGCCGGTAAAAATCTACTAGCGGAAAGAGAAAGCCAGGAAAAACTTCATAATCTCACTCGTGAAATGGCTTTTGCCCATAAGATCATTGTTAATGACAGCCAACATAAAAGACAACTCTGGGGAAAAAACAAGTTAAAGGCTAAGGCTACAGCATTTGCTATTTTCTACCTTGGCATGATGCTGATAGAACAATATGAAGTCTACACGCCTATCCCTATTTATTTGTGGAGAGAAATTAACGCGCTGTTTGCCCACGCAGGCAAAGATGAACTGGAAAACTTTGAAATCGAAACCGGACAATCTTACTGTATGGCGACAGTTGAACAAAATTATGTAAGGAACTGTCTGATTGCCCTCGCCGACCCATATCACCTGGACAAAGGTGAACATTGGCAAGTGTTCTATTATTTACAAAACTGGGTTCACCTTGCCCGAATATCAGAAGATCCTGACGACTTCCGCAAGGAAGAATGTTTTATTATCGATGTCACTAGTGAAAACAAACCCAATTTTGTCACCAGTGAACTCGACGACCCTGAAGACCCTAAAATTCGCTTACTACTCACATATGACTTATTGCGCCAGATGAAATATGACCTGGAAAGTTTTGAAGAATCCAAAAAACTCCCAGAAAAATCTTTTCATCGTTCGGTCAACTTCGCGTCTGCGAAATACTTGTGGGAGCATTTGGACAAACACTGGCGTAAAAGAATCGAAAGAACCGCGCGGCGTTATCCCATAGTCACTAAGGTTGACGTAGTTTGGGGAATTAGCGATATCAGCAGAGTGCTCGGCCGGGCTGAACAAAATGGCCGCAAGCCACTTTCTTTTGACGAAATTAGTGCATTAACCGAAATTAAAGATCCCGATCATTTAAGCTGGGACGCAATTAATGTGAGCAGCGGTGGTATCGGCCTCTGTTCTCGTCAATACCTGATCCCTCGATTATCGCTGGGTGATTTGGCGCTGATCCGTGAGTATATGGATGGAAAGCCCGCCCCTCATTGGCGATTAGCCGTGTGTCGTTGGCATACTGGCGATGAGCATAACGGAACAATGTTGGGTCTGAAATATATTGAAGGCAAATACCAGCCAGTACGCCTTATTCTTTATCAAGGTAAAAATGAAAAAGGTGGCCAGCCAGGAATCGTTGTGTCAGATACGGTGGTGGAAGGCAGCAATTCTTCAACCATTATCACTACCAGAGGTTCGTATCAGGGCGATCGAGTCTATGCCATGCTTGGTATAGAAAAGCCGGTCGAAGTACGACCACGAGTCAAAGTTGAAGTAACTCCTTGTATCGAACGGTTTTTCTTCCAAACCTATGAACTGCGTGACGAGTTAGCTGAAGAAGTTCAAGAAGAAGTCTCGGATGTTATTCCCTGGACCGCCATTCCTCATGAGAAAGGTAATATCAACGATGAGTTTCAACTTGAAGATGACTCAAAGCCGGTGAGTCTTGATGATTTGAGACTACCAGGCGATCACTAAGCACTCTTTGCATTTCCTCTGAAAAAGCCATCAGCTGCCGTTTGGTTTGTTCCGGCAGCTCGGCGTTCTCTATTTGTGAAGAAGAAGGAAATCTTCTATCAGCCACCTGAAAAATCCCCCACAAATCGATACTATCTGAAGCCTTTGTCAAACAGTATGATTGGTCTTGGGTTTTTACCGCGATACCTTTAGCAACTAACTTTTCCATCCATTCAATATTAATTTCACGCTTTCCCTTTTTTGAAATTTGCTTTAACTGTTCCTCATCCAGAGTTTTTCCAGTAGCCTGAAATTCAGCCAGAAATAATAAGACAGCAACCACCTCAATAAATGGATGTTGCCGCTTTTCTTCCAACGTTAGTTCAAAAGCCTCTAATCCGTGACAAAACTCCGCGCCAAACAAAATAATGCCCCAACTGAGGTAAATCCATATTAAAAATAAGGGGACTGCAGCTAACGCACCGAAAATTATCTGGTAAGTGGAAAAACTCGACACAAACAATCCAAATCCAAACTTAGCGATTTCAAACAGCGTCGCGGTCAGAACCCCCGATGAAATAGCATGGGCAATCAAAATTTTGCGATTGGGAATGACGTAGTACATGATGCTAAACGCAACACTGGCCATTAAAAAAGGTAGCCACAAAGTCAGCCACTGACCATGTTCACTCACCACATCGGAAACAACTGGTAATGACTGGATATAAGAAGTGATGAGTAAGCTAGACCCCAACAAAATTGGCCCCAGCGTTAAAACGGCCCAATAAACCAGGAAAGTTCTGACAAATGATTTATTCGATTTGACGTGCCAGATTTTATTAAAACTGCTATCAATCGTTTGCATCATTAATAATGCAGTCACCAACAACATCAAAGAGCCTACACCAGAAAGCCCCCTCGCCTTAGTGACAAACTCATTAATATAAGACTGAACGGTTTCTCCGGTTCCGGGAACAAAGTACTTAAAAATCAAAGTTTGCCATTGCTGCCCGAGTTCCTGAAAACTGGGAATAAAGGCAAGCAACGCAAAAACCACTGCGGTTAACGGCACTAAAGCCAGTAAGCTGGTAACGGTCAACTCAGCCGCAATTGAGGAGCAGCGATCCTTCGAATATTGCTTAAAAATGTAGGAAATAAATGCACCAAGGTATTTAACCCTTTCTTCCATTACAACTTAGTCCTAAAATAACGGCTTTTAAAAGATACTACCTAACAAGAAAGGTAATAACAAATGGCAAGCTTTACAATTTATCATAATCCCCGGTGTTCAAAATCCCGTCAAACCCTCCAAATACTCAATGACAATGGCGTTGAAGTTGAGATCCTTGAGTACTTGAAAACGCCGCCGAGCAAAGCGCAGCTTAAGAAAGTTCTAAAGGCTCTGGGCATGAAGCCACAAGACATAATGCGCAAAAAAGAAGCCGAGTATAAAGAATCGGGGCTCGATAACCAGGACTTGAACATCGACAGCCAACTCGATCTGATGATTGCTTATCCAAAAGTGATTGAGCGGCCTATTGTTATCAAGGACGACAAAGCGGTAATTGGACGCCCACCTGAAAATGTACTGGAACTGATCAAATAATGCTGAAAGTACTCATCATTTATTATTCGTCAGGCGGCAGTACCCGTCGCCTTGCCCACCTGATTGCTCGCGGTGTCGGAGAATTTAGTCTTGAACACGAAAATCAAGAACCCGGCTCTCTGGGTATGGAACACCAAGGTATTGAAGCGGTCATTCGCACAGTTCCGGCAATTTCGAGCAAAACGGAAGCGGTTGAAAATCCGATACCTGAAACCGGTGACCTTTATGTAACCAAGCAAGAACTGGCAGAATGTGATGGGTTAATTGTCGGCAGTCCAACCCGCTTCGGTAACATGGCCGCGCCGCTAAAGTATTTTTTTGATCAAACTAGCGAATTATGGATGAACGGAAAATTGGCGAATAAACCAGTGAGTTTTTTCACCTCTAGCAGCTCAATGCATGGCGGGCAGGAATCGACACTTTTAACAATGATGATTCCCTTTTTACACCACGGAATGTTGGTTTGCGGACTTCCCTACAGTGAAACGGACTTATTGCATACCCAATCCGGCGGGACGCCCTATGGAGTTAGCCACTGGGATGGTCATAATAGTGATCAGGCTATCAGCGAGCACGAAAAACGATTAGCCATTGCGCAAGGAAAACGAGTTGCTCAATTGGCAGTTAAACTAAAAAATTGACAACTGAAAATACGATTAACGTGGTTCTAAATTCCGAACCGTAAAACTTAAACCCCATCAACATCGAACATCAAATTATGAGTATACAGGCCCCGACACCACAAATGTTAATAGCGCACCGAGTGACCCTGATTGGCTATTTTGGTCTGATTCTTCTGATTCCGATATGGAACCTGCTCTGGTATCCTTCGGATAAGTTTTCGAATGAAGTTCTGACTGGGTTCTGGCTAATTCCGCTGATATTTCCATTGTATGGATTAATCAAAGGAAAAGCTTACACTCATGCCTGGTCTGGCTTTATCGCTGTGATTTATATTTGTCACGCTTTGACATCATTGGTTACTAATTTTGAAGAACTCGCAGCCATTTTGCTAGAACTGGTGTTTGCGGCAATGTTTTTATTCGGTGGAATGTACTTTGCGAAATGGCGTGGTGAGCAACTCGGATTGCAGCTGCCCAAAAGTTCTGACTCAAAAAAATAGGCTTTTCAGGCTGAATGATAGTCAGGTTGAACCTTCATCAGACAGCCTGGAAGATAAACAACTAAAATTTAAGCGCGATAAGCGCGGTATCGCAACAAATGATCGCATAATACCAGCGCGGCCATTGCATCAACAATTGGCACGGCTCTTGGCAACACACAAGGATCGTGACGCCCTCTTCCCTGGTATTCTATTTCATCACCGTTTAAATCGACGGTTTTCTGTTTTTGCATTAGTGTTGCTACCGGTTTAAACGCCACTTTGAAATCCAAATCCATGCCGTTGGATATGCCGCCTTGTACGCCACCGGAATTATTGCCGTGAGTTTTTATCGCACCGTCTTCATCGCGATAGAATATATCGTTGTGTTCACTTCCCACCATGGTCGTTCCGTCAAAACCTGAACCAATTTCAAATCCTTTACTGGCATTGATCGATAACATGGCTTTGGCCAGATCAGCTTCAAGTTTGTCAAAAAGCGGCTCACCTAATCCCACCGGCATATTTCTAACTACACATCGAACCACACCGCCAATCGTATCTCCCTGTTTGCGTATTTCCAGAATTTTTTGTTCCATTTCTTTTGCTATATTTTGATCAGGACATCGAACAGGATTACTCTCAACTAAAGACTCAGTGATCTGCTCAATCGGTAATTGCGATTTGATTGCGCCAACCGTTTCAACCCAGGAAAGCACTTCAACGCCAATCTCACTCAAAACTTTTTGCGCGATTGCGCCTGCAGCGACATTTGCTGCCGTCGTTCTGGCAGAGCTGCGACCGCCACCGGCAACATCTCGAATGCCATACTTTTGCTGATAAGTGAAATCCGCATGACTGGGACGGTAAAGCTTGGCAAATTCGCTATAATCTTTGGAGCGCGAGTTACTATTTTCGATCATTAAACTAATCGCAGTGCCGGTGGTTTTTCCATCGACAGTTCCAGATAAGATTCTCACTTGATCGGCTTCATTACGCTGTGTAACTAGCTGGCTTTGACCTGGACGGCGTTTATCCAGATAGGGTTGGATATCCTGCTCACTAAGCTCAATTCCTGGCGGACAACCTTCAACAACGCAACCAACAGCGGGGCCATGGGACTCTCCCCAATTGGTGACTTTAAACAATTTTCCAAGACTATCTCCAGACATCTCTTGCAATACTCTTTTTTAGTAAATAATTTTAATTTTCGACAAATGGCTAATCACCAGTTTGCCACTCAAATCTAATTGGTTTAAGTAAGACCGACTGCGATAAAAGATAATCACCTGCTATCTCTTATCGAGTGGTGAGCCGCGGCGAGCATTTGACCACTCTCAGTTAAAAAACGATCAGCGTATTCACCAAACCATTCGCGGGTCTGCAAAAAGGCTTTTTTAAATGCTGCCTTATCGTCAAGTTTGATTAGTGTAAGCAACTCGCCAAAGCGATCGATAAACCGTTGCATCATATCGACATTATCCTGATTTGCAAAAATGATTTCAGTATAAAGATCAGGGTTTTGAGCAAATAATCGACCAACCATCGCCAACTCAAGTCGGTAAATAGGAGAGCTCATCGCCAATATATCACTTAACGTCCCATTTTCTTTGGCTAAATGAACGCCATACGCAACTGTCGAAAAATGGCGTAGTACTTGGACAATCGCCATGGTTTGATCATGCTCGGCTGCAGTCACTCGATGGATACGAACTCTCCAGATTAATAACTGTCTCAACAACCACTCATATTGTTCCTCTTCCCTGCCGTGACAAACCACAATCGTCTGGTCACAAAAATCTTCAACATCTGGCCCAAACATCGGGTGCAATCCAACCACCGGCCCACCATGAACATCTAACATTGCGGATAACGGCTTTTGTTTAATACTGGTAATATCAGCCAAAATACAATCATCGGCGAGACCTTTAAGCTGGCTGATAATTGAATCTGTCAGATGAATAGGAACCGCGACTATCACCAGAGCGGCATTCGCTAATAGTTGACTAGCATGAGGCCAGTCATCTTTCTCGAGAGTTTCTACCGGGTAATCCGAATCACGAAACAGCCGAACAAATAAGCGCCCAAGCTGCCCCTTTCCACCTATCACAACCACTTTTCGATTACCGTTTTTTACACATTCGTATTTTTGTGATGGTGTATCTTCTGTTTTTTCCTGCGCGACCAGCTTCTGTTTATATTCATTCAATAAATGAATCTGCTTATCTATTTCTTCAAGCGTTAATTCATCGACGTTGATCATTGGTTGTTGATTCACCGCGATGTTCTCCTTGCTTAATATTGCGACTGAATTGATGGGAAGTTAGAAACACCGACTATCAATGCCTATTTGTGTCATATATTCCCAATAATCAGGGAAAGATTTTTCCACCACATCCGCCGCCACAATACGAATTCCCGCGGTCTTAATCCCTAGCAAAGCCAGACTCATGGCCATCCGATGGTCTTCATGGGTGTTGATATCGGCAGGACCAACTGCGCCACCGTGAATGATAAGAAAATCTTCTCCCGACTCAACCTCAATGCCGGTTTTGCGAATTTCCTTTGCTGTATCTTCTATTCGGTTAGACTCTTTAAAGGCAAGATGAGCGATATTGGTGATCTTAGTTGTACCTTTGGCATAACAAGCGACAGCGGCTAATGTTTGGACCGCATCGGGCATTCCCCCCATATCAACTTCGATGGCTGACGGCTCTTCAGGCCCAATAATAGTCAAGTCAGCACCATTGATTTCTATCCTGGCCCCCATCGATTCCAATACCTGGTAGAACTTCGCTTCTCCCTGTACAGAATCCAGATCGAAATTTTTGATCGTGACCTTTCCACCAGAAATCGCAGCAGCTCCCATAAAGTAAGTCGCAGATACCGAGTCACCAGGAATTGCATAATTCAATCCTTGATAGGACTGATTTGGTTTAACACTAAAACAGTTGTCTTGCTCTACCACCTCAACGCCCATCTTTTGCATAAGCTGAATGGTCATATCAACATAAGCTCGAGAAACGACTTCTCCGTCAACCTTGACTTGTAAACCGTCGGCTAGCAATGGCGCTATGATTAACAAGGCACTCAAGTATTGGCTGCTTCTAGCTGCGTCAAGGTGGCACTCATTACCTATGACCGGGCCAGTTATTGTCGCGGGTAAACACTGATTAGGGCTGTCAATCTTGACTGACAGCTCAGTCAAAGCATCAAACAATTCGACCATCGGCCGTGTCGCCATTTTATCGGAACATCCAATTGATACCGGATGTTGCTCCAACGCTGCAACAGCCGCGACAAAGCGTGAAAATGTGCCACTATGGGCGGTGTAAAGCGAAGCTTTAGATTGGATCCCCTGCTCTCTGGGAAATATATTGACGCCATCGGCGGTCTTTTCAAAGTGATAACCCAGGTTTGAAAGCCCTTCGATGGCGGTATTAATATCCTTGTTATTAACCACATTGGTTAGTTTTGACTTGCTGGTTGCCAGCGCGCACATTGGTACTAAGCGATTAGCGACATATTTGCTGCCAGGTAGTTGAATACTTGCATTGATTTTTTGGTTTGGAATAATTTCTCTGTTCAAGAGTGAATGTCCACAGTTTGTGTTTATGCGAAGAATTAAAACGTCTAACCGGGGAAAAGTAAATTGACTTTTAACTATATAATTATTTTTTATTAACTATATCTACTTTTTAGATACACATAATGCTCTCAAAGGAAAAAACGTCTAATTATTGAATCTTAATCGGCTAGTAAACGGAAGACATAAAACACGCTTTTAAATCAAATAGCCACTTAAAGCCAATCAGCCAACTTAAAATGGCAATCTTGCCAATCTAACAGCATATGAATGAGCAAACCAGTTGCGACTAACCGAGTTTTACGATGGAACATTAAGCCGACATACAATGCGATTGCCCAATATGAATGTAATGGGTGGAAATTAATACTACACCGCATTAGATCATAAATCGGATCAGCCAACAGATGATCCAGATCCACCAACATGGTTAAACACAAAACCAGCCAGATTTTAAACCAATTTTTCCGGCTAATGGCGACCGCAACCAGAGCGGGAATAAAAAAGTGAGAAAAAATATGCAACATAAAAGACCCATTGAATTTATTCTGGGGATCTGAACACAGTTGAATAACCAGAAGCAATCACAAAAACACGCTTTACACAGAGTTTATTTTTGTCGATTTCGCTGAATGGGATACAATGCTGTGTTGGATAATAAATTAATTACGAAAAGCAGTATTAATGAACGGGATCAACCTGCCCTACCTCAGTCGAGAAAGCAAGCTCAAATCACTTGCTGGCCTACTCAAACATCCCTGGGCAATGTTGCTCGATAGCGGTGGAAATGACATTAATTATAACCGATATGATATTTTCTGTTGTCGGCCGACAGTACAATTAACCTTTAAAAATGAAAAGGTTAAAGTTGACTCTAAAATAAACCTGCCTGCGCTTAAACTGGATGAGCCATTAAGCTGCATGCGAAAAATCCTCAATACCTTAAAACCCTCGGCACAAAAAGAACGGACAACAGATTTACCTTTCAATGGCGGCTGGCTGGGTTATGTCAGCTACGATTTTGGCAGACATCTTGAAAAAATACCCGAGATTGCCTCCGATGACATTGATCTGGCCGCCATCAAAATGGGTTTGTACCAATGGGCCTTAATCACTGATCACCATAAACAGACAACCGCGCTTTATAACTTTGGCTTGCCGGAGAAAGAGTGGCACTCCGTTAATCAACTGATTAACACATACCTGACAGCAGAATCATCCCAGCCTATAGATTCAAGGCAAGAACCTCCTCAAGATTTCAAAATAGTTTCCGATTGGAAAAGTAATACAACAAAGGAAACCTATATAGATGCTTTTAATCACATTCAGAATTACATTCGTGAAGGCGACTGTTACCAGGTGAATTACGCACAACGATTTTGTGCTGACTATTCAGGTGATGTGTTTCAAGCCTATCAGGGGCTTTCTGAAGCTAACAAAGCCCCCTTCTCTGCTTATCTTAATTTTAATGATCACCAGATTCTGAGTTTATCGCCTGAGAGGTTTATCGAGAGCCACGATAACAAAGTGATCACACAGCCAATCAAGGGAACTCGACCAAGAAGTAATGATCCCAAAGAAGACGCGCAACTCGCACAAGCCCTGATCAACAGTGAAAAAGATCAGGCTGAAAATCTGATGATTGTTGATTTACTGCGAAATGACCTGAGTCGAACCGCCGCAACGGGTAGTGTTAAAGTCACCGAGTTATTCGGACATTATAAATTTGCATCAGTCCATCATTTAATTTCAACTATCGAATCTAAACTGGGCTCAGACTTCGACAACTTAGACTTGCTAGCAACCACTCTTCCCGGTGGCTCAATTACCGGTGCGCCTAAAATTCGCGCCATGGAAATAATTGAAGAACTGGAACCGGTAAGAAGAAATCTTTACTGCGGAATTATCGGCTATATTGATTTTGCCGGGAATATGGATACGAATATCTGCATTCGTACCCTAATTGCGAAAGATAACCGACTATACTGCTGGGCAGGTGGTGGCCTGGTCGCAGATTCAGATGCGCTCACAGAGTACCAGGAAACTTTTGATAAGTTGGTAAAAATATTACCGATATTGGATGAATACAGATAAACTCAGCAAGCAAAATAAAGCGACACTAGTGATTGAAAACCGCTTACGCTCAAATAAACAGGGTTGACGAAAAACAGCATGATCGAAAAAATACAGTCAATATTACTCCCGCTTTCGACCCCCAGTGAGTCATCGGATTCGTTAAAATGCGCGGCAGTGCTCATGCCGATTGTTAAAAATAGTCACAGCGGAGATTGGGAAGTCATTTTCACGCGAAGGGCTGAACACTTAAAACATCATCCCGGTCAAATCAGCTTTCCCGGTGGCGGTTATGAAGTTCAAGACGACGGACTGGGCGACACTGCGATAAGAGAGACCTTCGAAGAAATCGGCATTTCTCCAAAACAAATTCAATTAATAGGACGGCTGCCACAACAGCAAACGATATCCCAATATAACGTGACTCCCTATGTCGGTATTATCGATCCCGATTATCAACTGGCCATTGACGACAATGAAGTGGCCGAAGTCTTCACTGCTCCTTTTAGCTTTGTTACTGATCAGACCAATCAGAAAAAGGTGGAAGAAACCATCAAAGGCAAACAATATAGTTTCTACGTTATACAATATAAGCATTATAATATCTGGGGAGCGACTGCTAAAATTCTGGTCAATTTTACCCGTCGCCTAAACCGCGACGAGAATTAAACATAAACGAATTAAGCATAAACAAATTACGTTAAAACCAATAACGGTGATAACTAACTATAACTAGTGCCTGGTTTTATCAGGCTCTGATAATAAAAATGAACGAGCATTACCATGCCACAACTTTTGGTAAATCATAGTTACCAGCGGTGGTGTCGATGCTCACAAAAGCACGCAACTCGTTTTAATAAGACACATTAATTAGAGGTATCCATTGGCTGTTTCAGTTTTTGATCTTTTTACTGTTGGCATAGGTCCAAGCAGTTCTCATACCGTGGGCCCAATGCGCGCCGCGCGCAAATTTATTTTACATGCACTGTCACTGGAAAAACCGGTCCACAGGGTTTTATCTGAGTTGTTCGGTTCCCTTGGTCACACCGGTAAAGGGCACGGCAGCGATGTGGCTGTGTTGTTAGGTCTTGAAGGTGAAAAACCCAACCTGGTTGATACAGATTCAGTTCCAGGCAGAATGAAGGAAATACGAACACAAAACGAACTCAACCTGAACGGCCAACATTCGATTCATTATAATGATAAAAACGATTTAATATTCCACCGAAAGAAAACCCTGCCGCGCCACGCAAATGGCATGAAATTTACAGCCTTTGACGTAGATGGCAATGTACTGTCGGAAAAAATCTACTACAGCGTCGGCGGTGGTTTTGTCATCAGTGACGAAACCAATACCCAACCTTTAAAAGATTTACACCTGAAACTGCCCTATGATTTTCAGTCTGGCGAAGAACTGCTTAACTTAACAAAAACGAGTGGATTAAGTATTAGCAGCTTGATGATGGAAAATGAAAAAGTGTGGCAGGAAGAAGAAGCAATTAATTCCCGCCTGGATGAAATCTGGAGCACCATGAGCGGCTGTATTGATAAAGGCATTCGTACCGAAGGCATTCTTCCCGGCGGTCTGAAAGTTAGACGAAGAGCCCCTTCGTTACACCGAAAATTACTGTCTCGTGGTAATAATCTAGACCCGCTCGCAGCGATGGACTGGGTTAATCTTTACGCACTTTCCGTTAACGAAGAAAATGCAGCAGGCGGCCGAGTGGTGACTGCGCCGACAAACGGAGCAGCAGGCATTATTCCAGCAGTAATTAAATATTACGAGCACTTTTACCAACCGACCGGACAAGAAAATATTCGCCGATTCTTGTTAACCTCGGCAGCGATTGGAATTTTATACAAACTCAACGCTTCCATATCTGGCGCAGAAGTTGGCTGTCAGGGAGAAGTCGGTGTGGCTTGCTCAATGGCCGCCGCCGGATTAACTGAAGCCCTCGGCGGCTCTCCTGCACAAGTAGAATGCGCCGCAGAAATAGGTATGGAACATAACCTGGGGCTCACTTGCGATCCAGTTGGCGGATTAGTTCAGGTTCCTTGTATTGAAAGGAACGCAATGGGCGCTGTCAAAGCCATCAACGCAGCACGTTTAGCAATGCAGGGCGATGGCGACCATAAAGTGTCTTTGGACAAAGTAATTAAAACCATGCGAGAAACTGGGGCAGATATGAAAACCAAGTATAAAGAAACGGCTCGTGGCGGACTCGCAGTGAATATTATTGAGTGTTAATTTCTAGCAAACCAGGCACTTAATCAGTGCCTAACTCCACTACCGGCATCTTTAATAAAAAGCCTTTGTCTTCCTGCCATTCGAATGTGCCTTTTATTTGAATGAGGAATCCCTTAATCATTGCCAAGCCAACATCTTTTTGTCCAAGCAGATTCCGACTGGAATAAAATGGCACAAAAAGGTTTTCCTGTTGTTCCTCGTCAAAACTAAGCTCAGTCGAATTCACAGTAATAATTAGCTCGTCATCCTGTCGCAAAACGCTCATTTCAATATCGCCACCATCAAAATTTTGAGTATCAGATTTATCTTGAGAAGAATGATGACTTGCGAGGTAATCACGACAGAAGCCGACCAGAGAAGTTAAACAGTGTTTAAACCATTCTGTCTCAGCATTAACAAAAAGCATCTTTTCATCAATTTGAATATCAATAGGGCATTTAGATTCACTCGAAACAGATTTCAAAGTAGATAAAATTTCAACCGGGGAAATAACGACTTGCAGCCTGGAAATAGATGATAATAACTCCTTGCCGAATATGACTGCTTTCTTCCCGGAGCTAAGCGCCATCTGAAGTCGCTCCTCAACTTCACTCTGCTCACATTCGAGTAACGCCAACTCATTAAAGCCCATCATACCTGACAGGAAATTATTATAGGCATGAACCATCAACCCGATGCTATCCTGATTTTGTTTTTGCTCGACTCCTTGCCTGTCCTTCAGCCGTTGCTGTTCATTTTGACTATTTTGTTGATACGCTTGTTTATCTCTACTCATCTATCAAATTTCCACAACCAAACTAGTAGTTAATTGAATATCCGATCTTCTTTGAGTTTATACTCAAACAACTGAAAATCTTGCTGACGGCAACAGGCTTATACCCGTGCAACCTGAATCCTGAATTTCCAGATAGCACGGGTATAATTATTAAGCAATAAAAAAGCGGGAGATGCAACTCCCGCTTTTTTTACGAAAAACTAGTTCGATTTTTATTTAATCACGACAACGTCAGACGGTACTTTATGCAATACATTTTCAGCAGTATTACCTAACAGGCGCCCTCTTAAGCTTGTGCGAGTTTTATTACCCAAAATAACAACATCCGCATCAATGTTTTGACTAATTCGGCAAATTTCTTTTGCCGGCTTACCCGCAACCAGGTGCAATTTGCTACGATCAAGTCCTGCGTCTTCAACTAATCGACGAATCATCGGATCTAACGAGGCTTTCATCTTATCTTCGTAAGTTTTCGGATCAATTAAGTCCAGGTCAGCCAAAGCTTTCGGCACTGCGATCGAATAGCACGCATGAACTTCACTGTTGGTTGCTCCGGCTAATTTAATCGCCTGGCGCATAATATCTTCGTTAAGATCGAGTGTTCTTTGGCTGGTTGAACCTAAATCTAGAGCTGCTAATACTACACCCCCTTCTTTCCATGGTTTGTCGCCAACAATCATCACAGGCTCAGGACAGTGGCGCATTAATTGCCAATCAGATGGTGTATACATAAACGCTTCGGAGCGATGACCTGATTTAAATACCATATCGAACGATTTTTGATCACATCGTGCAATAACCCAACGCTCAAAAGATTTTTCCCAAACAACATCAACATGGATTTTAACATCTCCCAAGTCGATACCTTCTAAAAAGGTATCCATTACCTCTTGTTTGCGGTCGATGTAGTTATGATGGACTTTGCGTTTTTCTTCATGAGATAGAATTTCAGAACTATCGACACCCGGCGCATGAACAAAACCGACAAACTCGATTTTCGCTCCCGTGTTTTTAGCTATTTCTAACGCATGATAAAAAGCTGACTGCTTTCCGCCTTCCTTATCTGCAATAACCAATAATTCTCTCATTTCTATCTCCAAGCAAATTAACAATAAATTTTACTGCTACGTATTCTATCAACAAACATCGTTTAGGTCATAACAGAATTAATAATTTTGCCTTATATTTTAATAACATTGAGCACTATCTCAAATAATTATCTCGATCATCATTTGATTTAACCAATCGAGCGTAAAACTAACCAATATTGAGGATATGGTTTATACTGTGACCTGAGACAAGCGTTTTAGAACTGGCTCTGTAGTTTAAGGAATATTTCACCATTTTTGTCGAGGTAATATGGCGCAGTTGGCGGAAGCTAGACAATTATTATTAGTTAATTCAAATCCTGACCGTCTCAAAACATTAGAGGCTTTATTAAAGAATGGAACCGATTTCGAGATTTTAACAGCTTCAAATGCAAAAGAGGCCGTCGAACTTCTTAAAGCAGAAATAATCCATTTTGTGGTCAGTAATATTAAATTACCGGATTTTGACGGTTGGCGTTTAGCGCGCTTAGTCCGCTCCGGAGTGCTAAGATGTGCCGCAGATACCCCCTTCGTCATTGTCGCTAATACCTGGTGTCAACATATCGCCAGCACAACAGCGAGAGAATTTGGTATTAATCGACTGATTGCTTTTGAAGAAAACCCCAAACTCCTCGATATTATTAATGGCGATCAGTTAACTCCCCTGGAAGACATGAAAAAAGCTTCTGTTCTGGTGATTGAGGACAATCAGGATACACGACATTTAGTGACCAGAATATTAAATCACCGTTTTCAAATTGAAGTTGCTGAAGATGGAGAGTCAGGATTGGAGAAATGGCGGCAGCGTAATTATTCACTTGTGCTTCTTGACGTAATGCTGCCGGGTATTTCCGGAAATCAGGTCTTGGGCGAAATTTTAAAAGAAACCCCCTCTCAATCTGTCGTTATAATGACCGCAAACCATACCATGGAGCTGGCCGAGGAATTGATGCTCAAGGGCGCCGCTGATTTTGTCACAAAACCCTTTAGAGCGGAGCAACTCAGACGCGTCTGCGAAACGGCGGCACGCCGTGAAGATTTTATTATCAGTAATGAAGAATTTGCAGCGAAGGTAGACTCTCTTAACCGAAGCCGAAAAGAATACAAACGTATTTTTGAAGCCCATCAACATTTGCTCGATCAGTTAGGCAGTGTCGTTATCGAACTCAATACTAGCGGCCACATCTGTTTTCTAAATCGTGCCTGGGAAAAACTCACGGGATACGCCATACAGGAATGCCATCAACGCTCCCTGCTCGACTTTATGGTGAAACCAGATACACCGGGAGTCTACATTTCAAATGAGTTAGACACCGTTTTATCTGGTAATGTTACTTCTCACCGCTTTGAATTCCGATTGAAAAATAAATTCAAAGAAGAGCTTTGGGTTGAGGCAAGATTTGAAATTACCCTTTCAAAAGATCACAAGTCTCGCAGTATTTCCGGCACCATCGATAATGTAACTGCGCGCAAAAAAGCCCAAAGAGATCTTGAATACCTGGCCATGCATGACGGATTAACCGGGTTATTTAATCGCCACTATTTTGAAACTGAACTCAGACAATTTACAGCCACCGCATCCCGTGGAAACGGCCCACATTCACTACTTTACATCGATCTTGATCATTTCAAGGTTATCAATGACACACTTGGCCACCATCACGGTGATATCGTATTAAGAAATATTTCATCGCTTGTTACCACCCGATTGAGAGAATCAGATATTCTTTCCAGAATCGGTGGCGACGAGTTCGCCCTGTTGCTACCTAACACCAATCAACAAACGGCACTCATGATCGCCGACGATATTTGTCGACTATTAGATGATTATCAATGTAGCCTCGAAGGACAATCGTTTAAGGTTAACTGTTCGATTGGTATTTCTGAAATCAGCGGCGTCGAAGCCAGCGCCGAAGAATACATGAAACAGGCCGATATCGCGCTCTACGCGGCCAAAAAGCAAGGGCGAAATCTAGCCCACGTTTATGATAAAAATGACACTCATAGCAAAGCATTACAAGCCAGCTTAGAATGGGCGCGAAAACTACACCAGGCAGTCGCAGACGATAATCTGGAACTTTATTTTCAGCCAGTTGTTGAAATTGCCAGTCGGCAGACGGTTTACCATGAAGCGCTGGTCAGACTGAAAATAGAAAATCGAGTAGTATCACCTGGAGAATTTATTCCCGCGCTTGAACGCGAGGGCGACATGAATTTACTCGATCGCCAAGTGGTCAGTAAGGCGATCAAATATTTACACGACTACCCTTCTCTCAACAAAATAGCCATTAATCTCTCCGCCCAAGGTTTCGGCGATGAGAGGCTGGTACCTTTGATAAAAGAAAAACTCAGACAACACCGAGTTGACGGTCGGCGTATCATCTTTGAACTCACTGAAAGTGCTAGTTTGAGCAACATTACTGCCACCAGACAAATTGTTTCAAAAATCAGAGAATTGGGCTGCGAGTTCTCCATCGATGACTTTGGTACCGGTTTTAGCACTTTCAATTATCTGAAACAACTTCCGGCCCAATCGGTAAAAATAGATGGCTCGTTTATTGTTGATTTAACGACCAATGCGGTCGACCTGGCCCTGGTTAAAGCTATTTATGAAGTCGCAACAGCGCTAGACAAAAAAACGGTCGCCGAATTTGTCGAAAACGAGCAAACCCTCATTCTTTTGAAGAAGATAGGTGTGACTTATGCGCAAGGGTACCATTTGGGTAAACCGCTGCCAGTAGAAAAGCTATTTGCTCAAAGTGCCGTTTGTTAGTTATCAGCGTCGATGAAATGTGAAAATTCACAATATGATTTCAAGCTTGAATTCATGACGACCAAGGCCCCCCAAAGGCAATCAACGAGTGCAGTTTTAACATTCCGTTTTTTGCCAAAATGGCCAAAGACAACATCGCTTTCCTAATTTTTCACTAATAATTTCAGATCACTGCTAAATTTGCCCTTTTACAGTCCTTATAAATGCCGCAGTGCACTAGTGACGAGGGTTATTAATATTTTTTATTGACTCTTGAGATGACTAATACGGCCATTTTAGGTTATTTTAGGCTATCGCAATATTGAGATTGTTTGACAAAAAAATCTCTTCTGATTAATTTTTGTTCTAAGCTTATAACTCTGAGTGTTTTCTCGGCGCTTTGTTTTTGCAGTTACCAGACAATAAGATGTAAGAGGTATGGTATGAATTTATCACTGATCGCCAACGACGACTCGAAACCTGAGGCTCAGATGCCCCATCCTCAAGATAACGCAGATCTAATTATCGAATATCTGAAAACACTGGAAGTTGACTATGTATTTGGCGTACCTGGTGGTGCGATCGAACCGCTTTATAATGCCCTGGCCCGAAGTCAAGCCGCGGGAGGCCCCAGAGCCATTATTGCGAGACATGAGGCAGGCGCGGCATTTATGGCAGAAGGCTATGCCAGGGAAACAGGTAAACTAGGCGTTTGTTGTGCAACCACAGGTCCGGGAGCAACTAACTTGCTCACCGGCACGGCTTCGGCTTTCGCAGATAATGTCCCCATGCTGGTTATCACAGCGCAAACACCACTACCAAAATTTGGGAAAAATGCGCTGCAAGAGTCATCGTGTACCGCCATCGACACCGTCGGCATATTCCGCCATTGCACCCGGTATAATACACTCGTCTCCCATACCGAGCAGCTAAACAACAAAGTTATTAGCGCAATCATGTCGGCTAACCGAGTACCATCGGGACCATCTCATATTAGTATTCCGTCTGATATTCTTCGGCAAAAACCTTCTGAAAATGTGAAGATTAAAGCCGAACGACTGAAACAAGAATTTACCTTAACGGACAATGCCGCGGTCGAACAGTTGACCGACATGCTCTCCAGCGCGTGGCGAGTCGCCCTGTTTTTAGGTAAAGGTTGCGGAAGCTCAATTGATGAAATCATGGAATTTGCCGAGCTGACCAGGGCACCGATTATGACCGGACCGGCCGGTAAACGCTGGATCAATGGGTTTCATCCCCTCTACCGCGGTGTCTATGGTTTTGCAGGACATCAAAGTGCCGAAGAAACCATGAAGGATGATACTATCGACCTGGTGTTGGCCGTCGGGACACAGATTACCGAGCTGGGAACCGGGGGTTGGCAATCATCATTACTAAGTGATCGACTTGTGCATATTGACTCAACCGTCGAGCATTTTTCCCGCTCCCCCATGGCGCAGCTGCACGTTTGCGGTGATTTGAAATCTATATTTCAACAGTTGAATGAAAATGTGAGGCTAGGAATAAAATGGGGTCGCACTTGGGATGCCGTTGATCCAGTTAAGCAAAACTATCTCGATCATCATATTCCAAGTACCAACCACGGCTACCAAATCCGTCAGAACGAGCCAGATAAGTGCTTTTCCAATGACATACCGCTTAAACCTCAGCGTATCGCCACAGAATTTAGTCGGCGTATTCCATCTACTTTCAGAATTCACCTGGACGCCGGCAACGTCTGGTCGTGGTTCACTCACTATTTCCATCGCGCCAGTGCTAAAGGCCACTATCATATCGCGATGGGCCTGGGTTCTATGGGCTGGGCAATTGGCGCTTCGGTCGGTAACGCGTTAGGTAGCAACGAGCCGAGTGTTTGTATTACCGGCGATGGTAGTTACTTAATGTCTGGTCAGGAAATCACAACCGCACTGCAACAAAAGTTACCGGTGATTTACGTGGTCTTCAATGACAGTGCCCTGGGAATGGTCATGCACGGCCAACGACTCGGTGGCGCCGAACAGATTGGATTTCAACTGCCGCCCATCAATTTCGCAAAAATGGCCGAAGCAATGGGCATTGAAGGTATCCGGGTGGAAACCCCTGAAGATTTGGTCAATATTGACTGGAAAAGACTTGGTGAAAAACAAGGACCAACCATGATCGATTTGTTGGTTGACGGTGAGGAAATTCCACCCATGGGTCAAAGGGTCAAAGGGTTGGCCAATGAGTCAGCTACTCCGGGAGGCTAAAATCTAAAGTGAGTAACAAAAAAAACTTTGGCTACGCAAAGAAAACCAGCACTAGCATCCTTTATGAAAAACCGAACGAAGACAACCCTTTTGTCGCCGAGTCAGTTTATATCCACGGGTATAACTTAACCGAGCTCACCAGTAAAAAGTCATTTGTAGAAGTGCTTATTTTACTTTTTACCGGAGAGTTGCCTAACGCAAATGCTATGGCATTGATGAACGCGCTCATGGTTGGATTAATAAACCCAGGACCAAGAAATCCAGCCGTGCGAGCCGCAATGACCGCCGGGATTAGTAAGTCAAACACGCCTCACCTGCTACCTATTGGCTTAATGGTATTAGGTGGTGAAGATGGCGGAGCCACCGAAGTAGAAAAATCCATGAGCTTTATTTTAGAAGCTTTTTCAAACAACAATCGATTCTATTCGTCATTTGACTTTGATAAGACAGACACTTCTGAGGGCGACTTTAAAATTGCGCCGGGATTCGGATCCTACTTTAGCCAAAGATGCCCAGTCACCCATCAAATCGCAGAACAACTGATCGCCTTTCCTGAAACCAAATATTTAAATTGGCTCCACTCTCAAATTATCGACAGCGAAAATAATAGTGCGGGATGGTTACCTGTTGGACTGGCTGCCGCTACTTTTCTGGATTTAGGGATCAAGCCAAGAGAAGGAATCGGACTTTATCAACTATTGTGTGCGCCGGGTATTGCGGCCCACGCACTTGAACAAACTCACAAGCCACTATCATCAATGCCGTTCCTGGAAGATTCACAATATGAACTCAAGCAAAAAAGATAAGAACTTATCTTTCTGGACAACCAGGCGAAATAAAATTTCGACAAGCGTTGGCAAGTGGACCGGTGGAGAAGACGTTATCTGCCACGGTCATTTGATGATGAAAGATTTATTGGGAAATATTTCCTACATGCAAATGCTGGTACTGAATATTACCGGCCGCCTGGTAGATGAAAAAGTTGCCAAATGGCTAGAAGGTAATTTTATTGGTGTCAGCTACCCTGACGTCAGAATCTGGTGTAATACAATTGGCGCACTGGCCGGTACAACAAAAACGTCGGTTGTCTCAGCGACGGTTGCAGGAACACTGGCGGCAGATTCTCGTGGTTACGGCGGCAGTCAAACCAGCGTTTACGGCATGAAGTTTATTCAAAATGCCCTCAAACAGAAACAATCTGGAATGACACTCGAACAAATTATTAAAAATGCAAATTACAAAAATGGAAAACCAGTAATTACCGGTTATGCCCGTCCGGTCGCAAGAAACGACGAAAGACTGGAACCCCATCAGCGAATGACTGAAAAATTAGGCTTCAGCGTGGGAGAACACCTTAAACTCGCCTGGGAGATTAATGACTATCTTGAGCAACACCATGACCTGGCGATGAACGTCGCCGGTTATTCTTGTGCATTTCTTTCAGACCAGGGCTTTTCTCCGCAAGAAGTTTATCGAATTAAATCATTAATGGTTGCCAGCGGCGTCACGGCTTGTTACGTGGACTATTACGAAAGAACGAGTGGTAGTTTTTTACCACAACGTTGTGATGACATCGAATATGATGGTCACCCCATCAGAACAATAGATTAAATATTCGAACGCAATTAAGGTGTGGAGTGAAATATGTGTGGAATACTATCGGTATTTTCATCGGATTCTCCAATCGAAGAATCAGCCATCCAGAAAGGTCTAGATACTTTATACCACAGAGGCCCCGATCACAGCAGTTATTGGCTTTCGCCAGATAAACAAGTTGCGCTCGGTCACACCAGGTTAAGTATCATTGATTTGAGTACCGGCGATCAGCCGATTTCTAACGGCGACGATTCAACTCACCTGGTTGCAAATGGAGAGTTTTACGACTTCGAAAAAATCAGAAAAGATCTGCAGTCAAAAGGTTATCAATTCAAAACCAAATCAGACAGTGAAATCGCTCTTCACTTGTATCACGAACACGGTACCGCTTGTTTGCAACACCTGCGAGGCGAATTTGCATTTACTATCTGGGATCAAAACAACCAGACTTTATTTGCCGCCAGAGATCGTTTAGGTATCAATCCCTTGTACTACGCGCACTACCAGGGAAAGCTATTTATTGGCTCCGAAATCAAAGCCATTCTCGCCGCCGGTGTTCCGGCGGTTTGGGATAAAGAATCTTATTTAAGACGAAGTTTTTATTTTACCGATAAAACATTGTTTAGCGGCATTAGTCAGGTACCCCCTGGGCATTTTTTACTTGCTTCAAAAGGCAACTTTAAACTCGTTAAATATTGGGACTTTGGCTACGTCAGTGACCAACAGCTCGACCATAAAACAGAAGAAGAATTTGTTGAAAGTCTACGGGCAAGTTTGTTAGAAGCAACGCAAACTCGTCTGAGAGCAGATGTACCTGTGGGCGTTTACTTAAGCGGCGGTATTGACTCTTGCGCAGTGTTAGGAATGACTTCGCACCTCAGAGAAAACACCGTTGATGCCTTTACTCTTTCCTTTTCTAATAAAGACTACGATGAAGCATCTATTGCAACTCGTATGGCAGAGAAAGTGAAAGCAAAGCATCACATTATTTCAGTTTCTCAAGAAGATCTGGCGGACAACTTTTTAAAGTCTATCTGGCATAGTGAAACCATTTGCATGAATGCACACAGTGTCGCAAAGTTTATGTTGAGTCGTGCGGTTCACGATAAAGGATTTAAAGTCGTATTAACCGGCGAAGGCGCTGACGAAGTTTTTGCCGGCTATCCCCCTTTCCGCAGCGATATGCTTAATATGCTGGATGATAAAGCAAATTCAGAAAAATTACTCGATGAGTTAAAACAGAAAAATAAAATTACCGCCGGACTAATGCTGGCAACAGAAAGTTCACAGTCCACCGAGTTCATCAATCGTTATTTGGGTTACGAACCTGCCTGGTTGATTCCGTTGGTTCATATATTTAACGAAATAAAAACCAATTTTAATTCAGAAACATCGCACGCGCTGGGAAAATCTCATCCGATCAAAAGTTTTTTGAACCAACTTGATTTTACTCAAATTAATAATATCAATCCTGTTCACACTTCAATGTATATGTTGTCAAAATCAGCATTGCCAAACTATGTACTTACCAACCTGGGCGATAGAATGGAAATGGCACACTCTCTGGAAGGCCGACTCCCCTTCCTTGACCACAAAGTCATTGAGCAAGTGGTAAAAATGCCGGTGAACATGAAAATAAAAGGTATGCGGGAAAAGTATGTTTTGAGAGAAGCGATAAAGCCTTTTGTCACCGAAGAAGTTTATAACCGCCAAAAGCACCCTTTCCTGGCACCACCCTCAGTTATCACCCCGGGAGAAAAATTGCACCAACTCGTTCAGGATACTTTGCGAAGTGATTTGCTGAATAAAGTACCATTTTTTGATAATAAAAAAATTATTGAAATGCTCGACCAGGCGCCAAATCAACCCGAACAAAAATGGCCAAGCACCGAAGCGATATTACTCGAAATTCTCAGTTTATGTTTCATTCAACAGCACTTTGATTTATCAGCTTAGGCAAGCTGAAACAATTTGAGCAAATGAAAGAAACATAACAGCATTAAGCAAAACAGCCAGGAATTCTTACTTAACTGATAGTTTTAAAATACATAGGATATTTCGGCAAAGAAATTACTGCCCGCTAACGGTAAATCAAAAGGAATGTTAGCGATGGGGCCACTGTTCGCTGTGGGTTCTCTGGCATCCTCATCGAATAGATTACGAGCGATTAAGGCTAATGATAAATTGCTTTCAGGCGCTTGCCATCGGATAGTAACATCAACAATCTGATAGTCGTCAATCGCACTTCTTGTATCTATCTGAGCTCTTTCTCTATCCATTACCCAATTAAACTTGGTGTTCATATGCCAGCTTTTTTCAAGTTGCCAGTCTGCCTGCAAAAACAATTGCTGCTGTGGCACAAAAGCGATGTCTTGTTTTGTCAATTCATCGGTTGAGCGCTGAATGGAATAGTTTCCTTTCAATTTGAAATGTTCTGTTGCTTCCCATTCAAATTCGATTTCAACGCCATAACCTGTTTGTTCTCCGATGTTTTGTGCCGTATTGCTGGTAGCGCCTGTATCGGGAACGAATTGAATGATTTCGTTCCATTCATGGTAAAAGAAACTCACACCACTGCTAAAACCCGTTTGTGGATGATAATCCATCACTAATTCAAAAGTTTCGATTCGCTCGGGAGATAAGTTAGGGTTACCGAGCGCGACCGGATTATTAATATTACGCGTTTCTGCAAATGAAGGCGCTCTAAATGCTTTACCATATAAAAACTTTGTCGTTAAGTTCAACGAAGATGACCAGACTAGCGCCAGCCTTGGGTTAGTGGTTGAACCAAAATCAGAATAATCATCGTAGCGAATGCCCGCGGTTAACTCCCAGTCATTGGCAAACGCCCATATATCTTGAACAAAAAAGTAATTATTCTTGCGATCACCTTCGGTAAGAAACACGAAAGGCGTATCAGAGACATCAACCACTGGACTACCTGGGACAAGAAACTCGCCGTTTGGTCCAAACGCAAAGTTTTTAGACTCTTTGACTTTATACAAATCGCTATAATTGTGCCCGATGCCAATTCTTAATTCATGACTATCTAACCCTTTATAGCTAGTCGTAAAGTTTAATCGACTGTGTTTTTCGAATACTTCAGGATTACCGATGACACCATCGGGAAACGGGGCTCCAAAACCAATATCAGCGCCGGGAGGAAAAATAATTAAGTTATTGTCAATTTCTTGTGTGGTATTTAGATGACTGAGTAAAGCTTCAATATTCCAATCTTTTGCCAGTTCATCATTTTTATACGTAAGATCAATATTCCATCGATTACTGGATTGAACACTCGTCGGGTCCAGTGCTTCTGCAATCCCGACACCAGCTCCCAGTTCACGACTTTGCAACCCGCCTCTCAACTTCCATTTTTCAAATGCTAAATCTAACCTTAAATCGAGATTATCTCTTTTATTATTAACACTCCCCGGGGCTAGTGAAGCATTGGTACCAAAAACAGCATCCAATATTGTCTGTGCGTCACTTTGAATAATTTCATCGTGGCCATCGGTTTTATGAACTTCAACAATTAGTGACGTCGCAACATTACCGAGTTTGCCGCCATGAGAAAACCAAAAATCAGTCGTATCATAGCTACCTGCTCGAAAACCGACAGTATTTTTTTCGATGTTTTCTGAAGTTTTCGTGATCACATTAATGACACCAGAAAAAGCATCGGCACCATAAATTGCCGAACCAGGTCCCCTGATGACTTCCACTCTCTCGATTGCATGAACAGGCATTCCGCCCCACAGTTGAGAGCGGTTACCAGTAAAAACATTAGTGACCGGAATCCCGTTAATGAGCATCAAAACTTGTGGGTTAAAGCTGCTATAAATGCCACGGAAAGTATAGATAGATAAATAAACATTGGGTAATTTCGATACATGTAAACCTGGCACCATCTCAAGTACATCGTCTAAATCCATAGCGCCGGTATTGACGATTTCCTCCGCCGTAATTACCGTTGCCACTGATGGCGCTTTATGAATGAGCTTTTTAGAACCTGTCGCTAAAGAAATAAAATCTTCATCCCCGTAAAAATCTGCCAAATCATCTTCAAGCTCATCGAGTTCATCATACTCATCAGCTAAAATCGCAGCAGATCCCAATGATAAAGCAATTGCAATTGAGAGGCTGACTAGCTTGCGGGGAAACAACATTGAAACCACCTTATGTTTTTGTTTATACGGGGACAACGCAATAAATTAGCTCATTGTTTTAACAACAGACCCTAAATAGTTTAGTCGAGAATACAGTTTTCTCAAGCTGAAGATAGGTCGACTCTTCTGGTTTCCTGTTCAGGTTGCAATGGCAGCTTAATTGAAAATCTGGTTCCCTCACCTTCCTGACTTTCAACTTCGATTTTTGCTCGCATCATGTCACAGAAATTTTTAGTAATCGCCATGCCCAATCCAGTCCCTTCAAACTTTCTTGTTTGGCTTCCGTCAACCTGAGTAAACTCTTCAAAAATGTAGTTTAACTTATCTTTTGGAATACCAACGCCGGTATCAGTCACAGAAACATAAAGAAAATTCTTGTCATTTCGAATTTCGAAGGTCACTTTGCCATTCTTGGTAAACTTACAGGCATTACTTAACAAGTTAAGAAATATCTGCATTAACTTTTGGCGATCAACAACCAAAGTACTATTGAGATTACCTTTATCAATCAGTAATTGATTGTTATTCGCGGCCGCCATCGGTTGCACTGTTTCAAGAGTGTCGTTGATTAAAAATTCCATATCGACCGGCTTCAGGTAGAGATCCATTCGACCCGCCTCGATCTTAGCAAGATCCAGAATATTGTTGATCAATCCTAACAGTGTATTTGCACTACGAATTGCCTTAGCCAAATCTTCAGCCTGCGCATCCATACACTCAAGCTCTAGATCTTCTTTAACCAAATCAGTGTAACCAATTATCGCCTGTAACGGCGTTCTTAACTCATGACTGATATTGGCTAAAAATTCTGATTTGTGGCGGTTGGCAGTGAGTGCGGTATCTCGCGCCACTCTGAGTTCCTGCGTTCTAATTTCAACTTCAGACTCCAGGGTTGCTCGATGCATTTCCAGTTGAGACTTCTGTTTTTCCAGATGAGTCATCATTTGATTGTACACTGCTGCCATTTGACGAATTTCGCTGGCTCCGTTGACAT
Source organism: Aliikangiella coralliicola (assembly GCF_007004725.1). Taxonomy (GTDB): domain Bacteria; phylum Pseudomonadota; class Gammaproteobacteria; order Enterobacterales; family Kangiellaceae; genus Aliikangiella; species Aliikangiella coralliicola. The sequence continues at coordinate 304,111 of NZ_ML660170.1, forward strand.
CAGCCTTGGTGTAGTTTCCTGAATCTCTGGCAGTTTCCATTGTTTGTGACAGCGCTGATAAAGGCAGCGTTAGTCGATTGACTCCCCAGCTCATTAAAAACGCCAAAACAACGGTAATAACCCCACCAATAACGATATTGTTAACAAAAATTGATTGTTGAATTTCCCGCAAACTGTGCTTATCGTAATCCACGAGCACATGGCCAATGAGTTGTTCTTCGACGGTTTCTTCATCAGGATCTAATGTTTCCGGATCAAACTGCTCATCCACAAAAATAACCGGCGCACTAAATACCCAATGATCTTCATATTCATCGATTAACTGCGGCTCACCGGTTAACTTAGTAACGTCAAGATAAAACTGGCTATTGGGACTTTTAGTGGAACTAATTAATAACTCACCATTAGGTTTAAATACTGCGACCCCGTTAATTGATTCAAATCCTAAAGTTCTGTTGACGGCTTCTTGTGCATTTTCTTCACTACCGGTTAACAAAGCAAGAATCGCCTGATCTGAGAAATTTCGAACGATTTGTAAACCATTTTCAATCGTTTCCAGGCGCACATTTCGGCTCGTTTGCCACGCAGTAATAATTGAAGTTGTTAGCGAAAGAATAACCACGCTACCAATAAAAAAACTGAGTAGTTGACGTTTTAGTGTTGCCGACGATTTAAATGTGACGTATCCCATAACCATAACAGCAATTACTCCGGAAACGTCATCTTGAAATTCTGTTGTTGCTCCGAGCTATACTTAAAGCCGAGGTGTGCGGCTGTCCTTAAATTAACGGCGAGTTGCAGAGAAGTAAGCGCGGCAAACTTTTTTTCAGTTGGCTTTTCCGCTAACTCCTGAACCATTGATGATAATTGTTTCCCAAGACCAAAATTGTCTGGGTAAGTAGAAAATAATGCCCCCCTTTTTGCATGAGAAGGTTTACTCGAAAAAACCACGACTTCTTTAGACCAGGCTTTCTCCAGAATAAATGGAAGTGTCACTTTATCGTGAGAAGAGATTTTATCAACAGGTAACCAGATGGCGTCCTGACTTGAAATGTCTGACTCAAACAAATTTTCATAAAACTTGACTGCTTCGGCCGTTTCGCTCACTTTTATAGAAACTAATTCCAGGTCTCGTGCGCTCGCCGCTGTTTTGGCTTTGTTAATTAGCCATTCACTTCTTTTGCTAAATGCAACATGAACCCTTCTAACTTCCGGTGCAACTAATTTCAAATAATCAAACAGGTTGGCCGGGTCAGAAATTAAACTGATACCAGAAACACCATTAGGTGAAATGGGTAATGCGCCTGAAACAACGCTAAATTCCTCAGGAAGTTTTTTAGCCAGCCTAAAACCGAGCCTGCCAAGGACAATTACTTTTTTAATACCGAGCTTACGTAATTCCTCGATAATTTGATTGCTATCAAAATCTCTTTTTATCAGGAATTCGTGAAATTCGAGGTGACTGTGACTTTTGCTACCTGAAATGATTTCCTGATAAATTGAACGATAGGGATTTTTGGCGTCAGGGTAAAATATTGCTATTTTATTGGTCACGGAAGCCGAATCCGAAGCCGCCGCAACACTGGGAAGGACTCCCATAATAAGCAATATAAAAATGTTAAAAGCTATCGACAATCGCAAAAACTAACTTCCTGAACTTCTGAATTCCTAAACTTCTACCCTGGATCACACTGCTAGTCCAAACCTTAGCTTACAAAAGTATACAGACGCAGATCTCCGTAAATGACGCGATACTTTAGACTTGCTCAACTTTGATAGGTTCGATGCACAGCGTTTTAAACCCCGGCTCAGCATCGAGCAGCAAGCCTTAACGTAAAGTATACATGCTTTTAAGCAATTGCGAAAAATTAGTTAATGTTGAATAAAATCGCAAATATCGACCATGGCCGCTAGCAATCACCTTCCCCAATGCACAATTCGCCTAATTTTCATCCAATATAGCTTCATGAGTTTAGCTCGCAATCGGCACACCTGCCCATTGCCAGTTGGCAAAATCGGCCAGCAGCAGTTTCCAGATTTTACCAACATAGTCCTGATTTTTACCTGAAGAGCCTACCTTCCTTTAAAATCTGGCTCGCGTTTTTCAATAAACGCTGCAACACCTTCACTATAATCGTGACTTCTCCCCAAATGTTGCATTGCTTGTCTTTCCCGTTCTAACTGCTCGTTCATGCTAAAGTCAAAAGCAGTGTGAACCAACGTCTTGATATTCGCTAGTGCTTCAGTGGGTTGCTTTGCCAGGTATTTTGACAACTCGTCAGTTTCTTCAGTTAACGCATCATCATCAACAACCTGGTAGATCAATCCCCACTGTTCAGCCTGTTCAGCTTTCACTTTATTACCCAGCATCGCCATTGCTTTTGCCCGAGGCAGGCCGATCGCTCTGGCAAAATGCCACGAACTTCCAGAGTCTGGTACTAGCCCAACTTTAGCAAAAGATAAAATAAACGACGATGAACGAGCTGCAACCACAATATCACATGCCATGACCAGACTGGCGCCGGCACCCGCCGCGACACCATTGAGTGCACAAACTACCGGCATTTTCAAATTCGTGATTCGCCGGATTAACGGGTTATAAAATTTCTCCACCGACATTCCCAGATCCGGTGGCGCCTGATCAGCGCTGACGGCCCTGTCGTTTAAATCCTGACCGGCACAAAACCCCCTGCCTGCACCGGTCAATAATAAACAGCGAACCGCTTTATCAGTCGATATTTCGTCCAGTGCAGTTTGCAATTCTTCGTGCATCTGGACATTAAAACTATTTAATCGGTCAGGACGGTTGAGAGTAAGTTTTGCGACCCCGTCTGATTTTTCAACAACTATCGTTTGGTACATATTGATGCCTCATTTATAATTTACGCAATTTTTAAAACTACCGCCCATTACTGGAGAACCCACCGTGCCGATCTACGCTATCGATGATTTTATTCCGGTCGTAAAACCTAATACTTATGTTCATCCCAGCGCCGAGATTATCGGTGATGTTATCATTGAAGAAAACTGTTATATCGGCCCGTGCGCGGTATTACGCGGAGATTTTGGCCGAATTCACGTATCCCATCATAGTAATGTTCAAGACAACTGTGTTCTTCATAGCTTCCCAGATAAAGATTGTTTTCTGGAGCCTTATAGCCATATTGGCCATTGTGCCGTTTTACATGGTTGTCGCATCGGTGAAAACTCTCTCATCGGCATGAACGCCGTCGTCATGGACGATACTGTTATCGGCAAAGAGTCGATGGTGGCAGCGAGCTCTTTTGTTCGTGCCAAATTCCAGTGCGAGCCGCGCTCAATGGTTATGGGAATTCCTGCGAAAGTTATTCGGCAAATGACCGAGCAGGAAATTCACTGGAAAGGCCAAGGTACTCAAGAATATATTGACCTCGCTGAGCGTTCAATTAACACCATGCGAATCACTGAAGCATTAATTGAAGAACAACCGAACAGACCACGCTTTCAAGATTCAATTCACCAGACAAAAAGCTAATACACCGAATTAATTTTTAGTTAGCTTGATAAAATTCCATCAATTTAAATCCTTCCCGGCCCTCCTTTGCTAAAGGAGGGAGCTTTAACCCACGCACTTTGCACAGCGTTCTTAGTCTTCGTTTTGTCTTTCCACCAGCGTTAAAATATCATAGATAGCGACCGGCTCATCATTTTGATTAACCACTTCGACATCCCACACAACAACACCGGTGACATATTTATCATCTGGCTTTTTCGATTTTTTAATCTTACGTTTTACCGACAGCTTGACCTGAATGGTATCGCCGATCCCAACCGGTTCAACAAAGCGCAAGTTATCGATACCATAGTTTGCGATCACCGGACCTTGTCCTGGGTCGACAAACATTCCCGCAGCCGCAGAGATCACAAAATAACCGTGCGCCACTCTTTTTTCGAAAAACGAATCCTTGGCCGCAATTTCGTCAAAATGTGCATAAAAATGATCGCCCGATAAGCAACCAAAATTAACAATATCAGCTTCAGTAACGGTTCGGCGGTGGGTCGTTAATGACTCACCAATTTCTAGCTCTTCAAAATATTTTCTAAAGGGATGAACGCGATCGCGCTTAACATCTGCGCCACGGACATATTGGTTGGTAACGGCCATCAATGACGTTGGTGAACCTTGAATCGCAGTACGTTGCATATAATGTTTAATTGCGCGAGATCCACCCAATTCTTCACCGCCACCGGCTCTGCCAGGGCCGCCATGCACCAAACTGGCGAGTGGCGAACCATGACCGGTCGATTCTTTGGCGCAATTTCTATCAATCACTAGCATTCGACCATGGTGCGATGCCGTTCCTAAAATAATATCACGCGCATTTTCTCGACTTGCTGTGAACACCGAACCAGCGAGACTTCCTTTGCCCATTTTTGCCAGCTGGATTGCATCTTCAAGATTTTGATAAGGCATCAAAGTACTCACCGGACCAAAAGCTTCGACTTCGTGAGAGGTTGTTTTAACGAGTGGTTCTTTACAATGTAACAGCGTCGGCGCCATAAACGCGCCCTTATCACCTTCAACGCCAACACATTGAAAATTATCCAGGCCGTTGAGTACAACTTCACTACTCTGCTTCAGTTGCTCAACCGCTGCTAATACATCTTCTCGCTGAGATTTGCCGACCAACGCGCCCATACGAACACCTTCTTGAGTAGGGTCGCCAATTACTGTGCCGGTAAGCCTTTTAATTAATGCTTCAGTCACGGCATCAACTTTATCCTGGGGAACAATTGCGCGGCGAATAGCGGTACATTTCTGGCCCGCTTTAGTCGTCATTTCACGCGCAACTTCTTTGATATAAAGATCGAATTCCGGATCTTCGACAGAAACATCCGGTGCAAGAATACAACAGTTCAAAGAATCTGCTTCCATCGTGAAGGGAACACTTTTCGCGATAATATTCGGGTGAACTCGCAACATTTGTCCGGTAGAAGCTGAACCGGTAAAAGTCACAATATCTTGTTCGGTTAAATGGTCAAACGTATCACCAACGCTTCCACAAATCAGTTGCACGCTGCCCTCAGGCAAAATCTTCGACTCGACAATGGCTTTAACCACAGCTTCAGTCAAATAACAGGTCACTGTCGCAGGTTTAACAATAACGGGAACACCGGCAATTAAGCTGGGTGCAATTTTTTCTAACATGCCCCACACAGGGAAATTAAACGCGTTAATATGAACCGCAACACCTTCCTTCGAGGTGAGAATATGTTGACCGACAAATGTTCCCTGTTGTGACAATGGCTCAACATTCCCTTCGACCACAAAAGTATCATTATTTAATTCGCGTCTTGCGATACCTGAGTAGCTAAACATGGTTCCGATACCACCTTCGATATCAACCCACGAATCAGCTCTGGTAGCGCCGGTCATTGAAGAGATCCGGTAAAACTCCTCTTTACGATCTAACAAATATTTTGCCAGAAATTTAATTCTTTCAGCTCGTTCGTGGATGGTTAATCGGCGTAACGCCGGTCCAGCGACCGTACGACCATAATTGAGGAATTGATCGAAGCCGCTGGTCAAAGAACTTACTTCACCGATGAATGCATCGTTAACAGAATTAACCAGCGTGTCGGTACGACCGTCTCCACTACACCATTCACCAGCTAAATAACTTTGTATTTTCATGTTTTATTCCTGAATAATTGTCCCTGAAAATTATTTTTTCAGGGTTCATAACACAAGGGTTAAAATGCTAAGTTTGAGTTTTAAATAATTTTTAATAAACCGCCAAAGTTGAAATAAAAACCAGGGCTCAAATAAAAACTCAAGTCAAAATGAAATCGACGCCTGACACTATTAGATAACCTGAGTTCAGGATAAATAACTAATACAGGCAAGACAATGATTGAAACTATTACTGCCCCCAGTTTTCGATGATTTCAACGAATGCACTCAAAAAGAGATTAGTCTGATGGGCATCTAAGGCGCGATGATCGATACTCAGCGAAACATAACACTTAGGTTTAATCACCATAGTATCAACACCGCTAACCGGCTCGACCACAACTCTTTTTTCCAGCTTTCCGACACCTAAGATTGCCACCTGAGGTTGGTTAATGATAATTGGCGCGGCGAACAAGCTGCCACTCACACCGTGGTTTGAAATAGTAATCGTCCCGTTTCTCATATCCGCCGGTGTCAGTTTTCCATCTCTTGCTTTTTCGGTCTGCTTATTCAAGTTTTGTGCAATTTCAAACAGATTCATTTCCTGAACTTGTTCAACCACAGGTACGACTAATCCTGAATCACCTAGCGCTGTTCCAACGCCAATGTTGACGTCATTAAAAATCTCTAGCGAATCATCATGGAACCTGGCATTAACTTGCGGAACCTGTTTAACTGCGGCAGCCATCGCTGACAGGAAATATGCTGTAAAAGTTAATTTAACGCCGAGCGCTTCAAACTCTTTCTTATGCCATTTGCGATGCTCGATAATATTGGTCATATCCATTTCAAAAACACTGGTCACATGGGGGGAAGTATGTAATAAACTTTCTACCATGTGACTGGCAATGGATTTGCGCATTTGCGAATGAGGTACCCTGGTTCCTTCTAGTGGACGACTTTCTCTGTTCGCAACGGTAGAATATGGTGAGGTGCCAGACGCAGTTTTTGCGGCAGGTGTGCCTGGACTGACTGTTGGCTGCTTCTCACTTTTTGTTGGCAAAACAACCGAACCTTCTGTTTTAGGTGCTGGCTTTGGCGTCGGATTTTTTAAGTAGGCAATGACATCGTCTCTAGTGACCCTGCCCCGCTTTCCAGTTCCACGAATATAGTCGATTGTCAGGTTATTTTCTCTCAGTAAACGCCTTACTGCGGGACTGATAAACTCTCGGGCACTTTGTTGTTCTGCATGTTCATGTGCGCCACCCGGCTCACCATCGGTTTCGTTAGTCGCAGATTCCAGGTTAACGACGTTGTTTTCTTCGCCTTTATCTTGTTGCGGGCTGATCGAACCTGCACCAACTTCCGTTGTGATTTTTCCTAGCACCTGCTCGGTAACAACATCATCGCCCACATTCGCGGAAAGACTCTGAATTTGACCGTTTTCCACAGCGCAAACTTCCATCACTACCTTGTCAGTTTCTAATTCTGCAACCGGATCGCCTTCTTTTACCCGGTCTCCTTCTTTTACCAACCAGGTTGCAAGCGTGGCAGAAGTCCCTTCCAGTTGTCCTTCCGGTAGAACGATATCAACTACTTTACTCATTAATAAACTCTCCGGGTTAAACTTCTAATAAGTCTTTCATTGCCGCTTGGATACGTTCCTGAGTCGGTACCGCAGCGTTGAGTAAGTGGATGTTGTGAGGATTTGGCGTATCAGGCATAGTCAGTCGTTCTATCGGTGCATCCAGATCGAAAAATGCCTCTTTTGCCAAGGTCGCGGATATTTCCGCGCCAAAACCTGCGGTCAGATTATCTTCGTGAACAATCAGACAACGGCCGGTCTTTTTAACTGACGCTAACACAGTTGCTTTGTCCCACGGTTGAATAGTGCGTAAATCAATCACTTCAACACCATTGGCCAACTCTAGTGCTGCAGCCTCACAGCGTTCTACCATCGCCCCCCAGGTGACAACGGTCAGCTTATGTCCGACTGTCAGCGTGTTCGCCTTGCCAAAGGGAATGACATAATCGTCTCCCGGGTAGGGTCGTCTGGCCCAGCGGTTATCGAGTAAAGAACGATGTTCAAAGAATATAGTCGGGTTATTATCCCGCAGCGCGTAGCGCAATAGTCCAACCGCATCTTCGGCATTTGACGGCATCACGACTTGCCAACCTGTTTTATGTGCCCACTCTACCTCATCGGACATTGAGTGCCAGGGATCGCCTCTGCCTGCAAACCCACCAGGGATCCGCACCACCATCGGAGAAGCAAACTGATTGTTTGTTCGCCAACGCATGATTCCGGTATCTGTTATTTGCTCGGCGGCCGGTTCTGCATATTTTCTAAACTGTATTTCAGGAACCGGCATTAAACCAGCTAACGCCATACCCACTGAACGCCCAATAATTCCTTCCTCAGATAAGCTGGTATCAAAAACACGGTTATTACCATACTTCTGATTTAACCCAAGCGTCGCCGCATGGACGCCCCCTTTAGGACCAACATCTTCTCCAAATACTAGCACTTTAGGGTTAGTCTGCAATTCATAATCCAGCGTATTGCGAATCGCCGTGAGCATATTTAAACGCGGCCCTTGCGGCGCAGGTGTCTCGGTTACCGCCGGAAATTGATGATCGTCTGCATGTAATCCGCCACGGAGCTGAATTTCAGGATTATCGTAGTTATCTTTTTCTGCAAATACGTATCGCTTTAGCTTACTAATATCTGGCTCTGGCCTCGCTTTCGCTTTTTCAACTGCCTGTTCCACATCAGAATAAGCTTTCTCTTCCAGCGCGATCCATTGAGCCGTGGAAATGACGCCATATTCGTCCAGGTACTCTTTCAGTTTAGGTAGCGGATCTTTCGCCAGCTCTTCTGCGATCATTGCCTCAGGCTTATAGGTTTGTGTATCTTGAAAGGTGTGGCCGCATAGCCGTGGCACTTTTAGACGTAAAACGCAGGAACCTAAGCCCGCTCGCACAAAATCAACCGCTTCTTTCACTAACTTGGGCGCTTCTATCGGACAGGTGCCGTCGCCATCAACAATTTTAAGGTTTTTGTAAGCCGCAAGATTTGCAACCTGATCGCCTCCCGGCGTTTGCACCTCTTGTGGAACCGAAATGCCATAGCCGTTATCTTCAATGTAAAAAAGGTGTGGCAGGTTGTTGGTTGTTGATATATTCAATGCCGCCCAGAAGCCACTGGTTGACATGGAAGAATCGCCTCCCATTGATATACCGATTGCGCCCCTGTATCGCTCGTCTTTCAGCTCATCACGATGGTATAAAATCGACTGAGCCCAACCAGAAATTGGAGAGTATTGTGACCCAACCCCACCACACATAGGAAACAGCATGGCACCTTCCCGTTTTACATTGGGATAATTGCAGACCACACCGATATCTCTGCCATCACTATAACCACCAGATTTAGCCATGGGTGATGCAACCGCATCAACGATATCCAGACCCAATGACAACACAAAAGGCCTTGAGCGGTAATATCCAGTAGCACCATCGTGGGGATGGTTAAGTAATGAACCAATCAGAATTTGCGCTAAATCGTGCCCTCGGGCAGAAAATTGATTAAACACCAGTTTAGCCGGAACCAGTTTTTGCTCTTCAATATCATCCATCGCGCGCGACAGAAGCAAAGTATAGGCTACTTTCTCCCAGTCAAAGTGGGGGTTTGGGGAATTAATGTCGATTGCTTCAACAGCCATTATTACCATCCTCAAAAGATAATTAAATCACCGCCTATGGCTATATTTTATACAATATAAACCAACAGCTAGGTCTTTTTTTGAACACCTGAAATTGATGGTATTTATTATAAGATAAGTTAAATTGTCTTTTCAACGATATAATTGCAGCTGCAACCGTCAATCTGCGAGTTCAACAAAAGATACTGTCAGCCGAGCCTGAGATCCCGCTACAAAACAGACACCAAGAACTGGAAAATACAAGTGAGTAAAGTCGGAACGACTCAAATATAAAGCGATTAACCTTCGTGTATTTTAGAAATACGATACTCGCTCCAGAACGGAAATAAGCAAAGGAAGCCGTGATCTACTGCCAGTCCGATGGACTAACCTGGTAGAAACCTTTTAACTGATTATATAACTGAGGATGGCGTGAAAACATCAACTGAGGTTGTTCAAAAAAGACTTCGCTTGCAACAGCGAAAAACTCGGCGGGATTAGTCGCGCCATAGTGGTCTAACAAAGAATCTTCTTGCTTTAAGGCCTGCTGACGCAGTTTTTCAAACTCATCGGAAAGCACCTTAGACCAGCAGTCGCGGTTATTATGCCGTAAAAAAGGCGCACCGTTAGCGGCCCCCGTTTCCTGGTCCAGTTGGTGAGCAAACTCATGTATGACAACATTCTGACCGTCCAGATAATCTTTCGCGCCTTCGTGCGCGTCCTTCCATGAGAGTATCACTTTCCCCAGCTCCCATGACTCACCGCTCAGCACTCGATGCTGGCTTTGTAACACACCTGCGGCGTCAACCCCCTGGTGGTTGGTGATAAAAGCCGCAGGGTACACGTAAATAGATTGTAACTTTGGGTAATAATCGGTTTTCCTGTTCAGTAACAGCAGGCAGGCCTGAGAAGCGATTGTTACTCTTATTTCATCGTTAATTTCAATTCCCTCAAAACCATAAAAACGCTTTTCCGCCAAAAACACCAAAATATGCTGCTTTAACTGTAACTGAAGATGAGCAGGCATTCGGTAAAAGTAAGGAACGTTTTTTCGAAGAATACTACGCCAGGATTTAGGAAAGGGTTGCGATTTGATTTTCTTTCTCTGATATTCTCGCCATTTAGGTTTAAATACGATATATCCAATTAAAGATAATGTAATAGCACTAATAACAATGATAGGAAACATAAAAAGAATTCTAACTCCCAACAATCAACACTCTCTTCATTGTGCTGATCTGCAGGAATTCAAGTCAATTCGATTAATTCTAATGTCTATATTTGAGATTTTTTTGTCAATAAGGCATACAATTAAGGAGGGAGTTCATTCAAGTAATGCTCTCTTTGCCCAAAGTTTTTAGTTGAGTTTATTCGTCTCATTATTGTTTAAACATTAACACTCAACAATAATGTAACAAAAGTGATTCACAAACGTCTAATGCTACCAAGGAACTAAATAGTGCAAAAGAAAATGGAATCAAGGCAACAAGTTTTCGGCCATTCCGATCAATTAAAAACAAAAAAATTAGCGTCAGAGAAGGTAGAAGCAACTTGCTTAAATAGCGAAAGCGCATTACCAGCCGATAACAGCGCAAATCAGGCCGCTTCTGCTTGTTTAAGTGACTGTGACTTACAACTACCCTACTCGCACTTAAAAACGCCAGGTACACCTTATCAGCAAGCTTGTGTCCAATTTAATCTTGATGGCACGCAACTTAGCCCATTGGGAAGTGAGCAACAGCAACAAAGTGGTGACCAATGGAGTTTATTAGTTGCGGCAGTTGGTTTTATTATTTCTAAATATTCCGGCCAGTCACAACTTCCACTCTGTCTTAAACTTGATACCAATTGGATCAAACTACCTGACCATGAATATTTATTAGATTTTAATGCTGACGAATTATTTGAATCCGTTAGAAAATCTATAAAAGCACAATGTGAAAAGGTACAACGGGATTTCTCACCAGGTCAGCCAAGTTTTGCAGAAAATGAATTAACTAGCCCATTGCGGTTAATCTGCCACGATATAGCGCAAGAAAATATTAGTGTACAAGAATGGACCGAGCAAACCCGGCAGCATTTATCGCAACAAGATGAATACAATGACCTATGTATCACCATCGTTAAAAAACAAGATTCTCTATCTGTTGCGCTGATTTTCAACGAACAGATTTTTCATTTGAAAACTTTAGAGTCTATGGCGGGTAACTTGCGTTCACTGATTATCCAAACGCCGAAATTAGTCGACCGGGCGATAAGCAAAATAGACTTTCTTTCCGAAAGTGAGAAAAATTGGTTAAATACCTTTGGCGACGGTGGTCAATGTCAATACCCGCAAACGCCATTACATTTTGAAATTGAGAAACTCGCACTAAACCAACCTTCCCATCCGGCAATTAAGTATGAAAACAAAACGCTGAGTTACTCTGAGCTCAATGCTAACGCGAATCAACTTGCACATTACCTGATTGAGCGAGGAATCAAACCTGGGAGTCGAATTCTGGTTTTTGTCGAACCTGGATTTGAAATCGCGATTAGCTTACTGGCTATCTTAAAATATAATTGCACTTACGTTCCGCTCGATCCATCGTTTCCCAAAAACCGTCTTAAAACAATTATCGACGACATTTGTCCATCAATCGCAATCACTCAATCTCATCTTATGGAGTTATTGGATTTCGACAAAAAGAAAACCATTGCGATTGACAAAATCTCACAACAACTTTCTGAGCAACCGACAGAAAACTTTAAATTAGACTATGATCTGAAACAAACGGCCTACATTTATTACACCTCCGGCACCACGGGCAAACCAAAAGGTATATTAGCGAACCACTATAACTTGATTAACTATATTCGTTCCGCCCAGGAAAAATATGCGATTAATAATCAAGATATCATGGCTTCGTGTGCACGCTACACTTTTAGTATCAACATGTTCGAACTGATGTTTCCACTGTCTCACGGGGCGACATTACAGATCTTAAAACGAGAACATATACTCAATGTCGAGCACATGGCCAAAACACTACAGGAAATTACTTTTCTGCATATGGGCCCTAGCTTACTTAAGTTATTACTCAATTTTGTTAAGTCCAACTATCAGGAATATAGCAGCTTCAAAAAGCTAAGACATCTGTCTTCAGGTGGCGATATGATTCCGCCGGAAGTTTTGCAGATAGCGCGGCAGTTGTTTCCTCATGCTGAACTTTTTGTTATTTATGGATGTAGCGAAATTAGTTGTATGGGTTGTACCTGGCCAGTGCCAACCGAAGGTGCTATTGAAAAAACTTTTGTGGGAAAACCTTTCAGCAATACTCATGTCATTGTACTTGATGATTATGATAAACCCGTGCCAATCGGTGTAACTGGAAATGTTTGTTTTGCCGGAGACGGGATTGTGACCGGCTACTTAAACAACTTAAAGTTAACCCAGGAAAAATTTATCCAACACGATGGAAAACGATTTTATAGAACCGGTGACAGAGGCAAAATTTCTTACCAAGGTCAGTTGGAATTGGTTGGTCGTTCTGATTTTCAAATTCAACTCAGAGGAATGCGCATCGAACCCGGTGAAATTGAATATCACGTTAAACAGGTTGATGGAGTCCGAGATGCAATTGCGGCGTTAAAAGCTGTCGGCAATACAGACAAAACACTGGTTGCCTACTATGTAACAGAGCAAGGCGCAGACACCGACTCCAATAAGATTTCAGAAAAAATCAGAGAATATTTAAGAAATAATATTCCTGACTATATGGTGCCGAGTTTATTTGTTCGACTAGAGGCTTTGCCTTTAAACCATAACCTTAAAGTCGATCGTAATGCCCTTCCCGATCCAGGCGAGGTTGACCGCTCAGTCTCATCTTCATCTGGAACTAAACCGCAAACAGATATTGAAAAACAACTTGCTAAAATATGGTGTGACGTCTTGCGCTTGAAAGATGTTTTTCTTGAAGATAACTTCCTTGATATCGGCGGAGACTCATTGCTCGCGGTTGATATGATTGCTCGAGTTAAATCAACGCTAGGCGTATCATTATACGGATTGGACGTTGCACGTGAGTGTCTGGGTGTATTAGCTAATATTTGTCAAACGGACAAACACCAGGAACAAGCGTCAGAACTACCAGTAAAAACCATAACGATAAATCCAACAGAATCTTTTTATTTTGGCGATGAAAAAAGTTTGTACGGCACTTATCACCGCCCCGTTAAAAACGAATCAGGTGCGATAAACACGGCTGTTCTTATTTGTCCACCAGTTGGGCAAGAGCACGTCAGATGTAATTACTTCCTTAAAAATATGGCAACAAAACTCGCCGCATCAGGACATCCTGTATTGCGTTTCGATTATTTTGGCTGCGGTGATTCTCTCGGTGTTGATTACCAGGCGACTATTCAACGATGGCAACAAGATCAAAATCTCGCGTTGAGTGAACTTAGTGTTCGCTCTGGATTTGATAATTTTGTCGTGCTGGGCGTTCGGTTGGGCGCGACAATAGCTGCAAGTGCTTTCAGTGAAAGTCATCTTGAAAAACTCATATTATGGGACCCTGTTGTAAACGGCACTGAATATTTAAATCAGCAACAAGTTAACCAGAAGGAATTGATAAAAGAACTGCGCTTTCTTAAACTGTTTAGTAAGATCAAACGCAACCCTCACTTAAATCAATTTATCGGCTTTAACTACAGCAAACAGCTACTCAAAGAAATAACTTCAATTGATATCTCGCAATGTCAGTTAAATCACCACAAACAAGTAGCACTACTGAAAACCAGTGAATCGATACAAAATAGTATTGAGTATGAAAATTTTGTGGGCAATCTAGATCAGTCCAAGGTAGTTGAGCTAACGGAAAATTGTCATTGGACAGACTACCAGAAAACCGAAAATGCCTTGACCAATCACCAAATTTTAAGTGAACTAATTAACTTAATAACGGATCAACCAGAATGATTGAAAAAAGCTGTCAATTTGGGCAACAAAATCGACTTCATGGTATTTTGACTCAACCAGGTATTAATAAGGAAAAACGCGCATCAATTATTCTGGTTAATGCCGGCTTTCTCTCGACACCAGGCCCCTTCCGCCTTTACACTTTACTCGCCAGAAAGATGGCTGAGGATGGTTTTTCAACTTTGCGTTTTGATCTGGGTGGAATTGGTAATAGTGAACAAATTCACCCAAGCTTAACTTTACAAGAAAGAACCAACAAAGATATCGAGAATGCTGTGGATTACCTGGTAAACGAACAGAATTCAGAAAATATTGTTTTATGCGGCTTATGTTCCGGCGCAGAAGATTCTTTTCGCTATGCCAGTCTCGACCCACGCATTAATGCTGTTGTCATGATCGATCCCCATTGCTACCAGACTCCAGGTTTTCATCGACGAAAATATTTTGGGACATTTACCGTAAAAAAAATTATCGTCAAGTTCATGAATTTATGGGATAAGTTAACGCAAAAAAATAAGAAAACAGATCACGAGCAGCAACAACAGTCTCGTAGTTTAATTGATTACCAATATATGGATTTCTCCGAGTCGAGCAATATATTGTCAGGGTTAATTAGTCGAGGAACACTACTTCACTACATTTATACCGGTGCGATGCTACCCAAGTTTAATCACAGAAAACAATTGGCGGAAATGTTTAACGGTATCGACTTCGCTAACAAAGTCACCGTCGATCACATTCCAAATATTGAACACACTCAAATTTTGCAGGAAGACCGGGAATATTTAATGAACGCCATTAGCTCTCAAATTACCCGCTGGTTTAAATAACCTGTAAATAGTTTCTAACAGGCAATCGGCGGCAAAACCATTAAAGCAAACTTGAGAAAAATGCTTAAGATATGCCGCCTATCAATCTTAAACCTAACGTTTTTCTATTCTGCCGGTTTAACAAACTTCAAAACCATTCTGTCGGTCTGGTCACGTCGCGTTTGTCTGTCCCTGGTAAAAATATAATCGCGAGTATCTTCCGGGTGAGAAAGAAGATTAGAATCAGCTTCAAGTTTAAATCCAACTTTGGTAATTTCATCAATCACGAATTGTTTGTCAATACGATGCAATTTCTTAACGTCCTTAATTCCTGAGCCAGCCTTCGCGCTATGATCAACAATTACATAAGCACCGCCAGGCTTTAATGCATTAAATATGCGACGATTCATCATATCCCTGTTAACCCCCTGCCATACCGTATCGTGATAAAACAAAACCATCAAAGCAACATCGAGTTGAACAGGTAAATTAATCGTGTCTAACTCTTCAATACTTTTTACCACATTTTTTTTCCATTGGGGCGAGCGAAACTTGGCCGGCCAGCCTTTTTCCTGATCATTAAAAAAGTTCGCGAAACGATTGACTACGTAAGGAGCGTTATGAGCGATAACCTGTCCTTTATCACCAACAACTCTAGAAATAATATCCGTGTAATAACCACCGCCCGACAATAGGTCTACCACCTTCATTCCAGGTTTAAGTCCAGCCAGAGCCAGTATCTCAGCAGGTTTACGATGCTGATCTCTCGACTTATCAGATTGAGCTCTTTCCTTACTGGCCACCGCATGCTTTATTTCTACAGGGACTTCCGCTTTTAACACTGATGCTACAACAAGTAATGACAGCCAAACTAATACTGATACTATTTTATTCATATTAATCATCCGTTCATTCTAATAAATACAGGAAAGACCGCTTCAACGCTAGCCTCTCAGTTTAGGGTCTACCTCGTGCATATTATCGGTTTTATGTTGTCCATCAAACTCAATCACGACAATCCGTGTCGTTTATGAGTCAAAAACACTTAACTTAGTAAAATGACTACCACAAGTAATAACTTTCCTGTTGTTACTTGAGTAAGCTAGCTAAAATTCTAGATAAGAATGCAGGTTAGCCTAGTATATGTTTCCGATTAATATTACCTTCGACGTCGACTCGGCCAGTTTTAATAGTATTAAATAAATGTTCAAAAACAGCGCCAATTTGATCATCACCATTATCAAGAAAATAAGAATGTCCTTTCGGCCTATCATATTTGTTATTGAAGTTATCACAATCAATAGCGTACACGTTCGATTGGGTTTTACGCATATCTTCCGGGCCTGTATGACCAAGTCTTCGCGAAGCGACTTTATTTTTCAGATTAGAAATTTTACTTGAGCGTAACGCGAGATCATCTGATGCATAATAGACAGATACGTTCCTTGAAGATTGGCTGATCAAACGACCTTTCTCACCTTCTTCTAAAGACTCATTGACAATATCTGCAGCCATCAAAATAGTATTTCTAAATAATAAAGGAACGCCGTTAGCCAAATCATATTTGTCCCATTTAGACAAAGTTTCTCGAAGCACTCGATTTCCCATCGAATGGGCTAAAACATTAATTCTCTTTAAACAAGGGTCATCTTCTTTTGCTTCGTCGCGCCACGCCATAAATTTCTGCAACACACGAGAAAAAGCAAACGCACTATTATCCGCGGATTTTTGATCATCCCAATAATCTTTAATGATTCCAAAATCATTGTCACAAGGCCAAATCAACGGAACGACTTCTATCAAACCTGCTTGTTTTTGATCAAAATAGCCTTGTAGTTGCTCCACTCTTGGAAATATATGCTTTTCTGGTAAATTTGAAAATCCGTGGATAAAAAATAATAACTGCTTCGCCTCACAATCTTTCAATCGGCTCAACAGGTTATTTGCGCCGATTTCTTTATAGCTATCCTTTTCTAGTCGCTCACAATAATAAACGGAATTTGAAGGCGCATTTTTGTCTAAATCAAATTTATAGGTGCGATCTCTTTTAAATCGAATTGATCCTTTAGGTTCTCTATTGGTAATAAATAGCATGGTTTCAGTCCTTTATTAAGTCATGTTCTCAATTTCGTTTGATCTAAATAAAAACTTGCCTAACTGATTCAGGAAGAGTTCACTAACGAAAAAATTTTGTGGAATGTGTCCTTACAGTTTAGCTCTTAACGCAATCAGCTAATCGCGTGTTACTGCAGAACGAGGCTATTTAGATAAACCACTTATACTACTGACACCACAGTTAATCAATTCTCATTTTGAGATACCAGTAAAATCAATTCGTGTTTCGTGATTTATTTCTTCAAATTAGTAAATAGTATTCTTTGACTTAAATTGAATTCGGAATCATTCAGTATTCACTACATTTTTTGAGGATATTCAATATACCTTGCGCCTCTAGCTGGTTTTTACTTTGCAGATCTTTGACCAAAAACTGGCCCGCATAGTTTAATCCGTTAACAAAAATGTGATTGAGACTCGCACGACTACGCGGAACTATCAGCAACCAGTTTGAGGTGAGTAACAAATTGTGTGGTTTGCAAACATTCTTGTCATATAACTCTAATTCTTGCATTCCCGTTAGATAACGCTCGTGTATCAGCTCCGCATCAAGCTCTTCGAAACGCGCAATTTTATGATTGAATGGCAGCTCGCCACTCTCAATCGTTGACCTAAGTGGAATACCTGTCTTTACTAGCTGCATATGTCGATGCGGTTGGCTCGCCCCTGCATCACCGCCACTGTTGTAAAAACCAAGCACATCAGACTCACAAAACCCTAGTAGCCAGGCTTTAAAATCGATTTTTTCAAGTGGCTTTGTTTGTTCGATAAATTCATTAGAACAAATTAGTAAATGAGGTGACAGAACCGGAAACTTGTTTAAGAGGCAAACATGAGAGTCGCCCGCGGCATGTACGTACATGCTATCATCATAAGGTAAAAAAGGGTTGCCACGCTCCTTAGAGAGCGTAAATTTCTTCTCCATGTTTTCATTTCGAATTCTTACAACGAAATCAGTATTATTTTGCCTGACTGTCATTGGCTCGGTAGCTATTGGCATTAAATCGCCATTAGCCAATGCTTGATTTGCGACTATCGCTGCACGGTTCCAGAACATAATTAAATAGAGTATCCCTCGAAGCAATTGCTTTATTAGCGGGCAATTACCAAACTAATGAATCTTAACAAAAACCTGACTCTTGCCTAGATTTATCGGAATAAAATCAATTTTTTGAAAGCGCATCCCTCTTCGCCTCTAATTCGTCCCAAAGCTCATAATCATCGCTGAGTTGCTGTTGAAGTTTTTCAAACTCCTTAACCACCGCATCAGCTTTTTCCCTATCCTGATAAAAGTTCGGTGCTCCCATATCGCTCTCAATTTCCGCGATTTTTCCTTCTAGCTCATCAATTTTCTCGGGTAGTTCATCGAGTAACTTTTGTTCTTTATAAGACAATTTTGCCGGTTTTAACTTAGATTTAACTTTCTCTTTCTTTTCAGTCTCTTTTTTCTTTTCTACAGGCATCGCATTATTAAAATAATGTAACCAGTCCTGGTAGCCCCCGACAATATCGATGATTTGATATTGATCCGACTCAACCTGATATAGCGGCGGTAATTGATTATCGAACACTAATAAAGACGAACAACAATTATCAAGAAATAACCGGTCATGACTGATAATAATGACAGTTGCTTTAATCTCAACTAACATCTGCTCAAGAATTTCAAGTGTTTCAACATCAAGATCATTTGTCGGCTCATCCAATACAAATAAATTGGCCTGCCGAGTAAATAATTTTGCTAATAGAAGACGGTTAACCTCTCCGCCAGATAACGAACTGGCTGGCGCCCTCACATTGTCAGCGGTGAAATTAAAATCCTGCATGTAACTAATAACATGCCTTTCTTTGCCGTCAACGACGACAAATTCTTTACCTTCGCCAATATTTTCTGACACCGTCTTTGTCAAATCGACAGCTTGCCTAAGTTGGTCAAAATAAGCGATTTCCAATGAGTCACTCGCTTCTAATTCTCCTGCAAAGGCAGGAAGTTGACCAAGAAGAGTTTTAATGAAAGTGGTCTTGCCGCTACCGTTATCTCCTAAAATTCCAATCTTGTCTCCCTTTTGGATAATTGAATTAAAAGGAAGAATTAAACTACGGTCATGCCCTACTTCAAGATCTCGCATTTTGGCGACAATTTTACTACCTGCAACAGACACGCTCGCTTGAAGTTTACTGGTTCCCAATTGATTACGCCTTTCGCTTCGTTCCTGACGCATTTTTTTTAACGCTCTAACTCGCCCTTCATTTCGCGTTCTTCGGGCCTTAATTCCTTGTCTAATCCACACCTCTTCCGCAGCCAGCTTTTTATCGAATTCCATGTTGACCTTCTCTTCATCCTTCAACTGCTGTTCCTTTAACTCTGTGTATTTTTGATAATTGCCTGGAAAAAGACGTAAAGTACCCCGGTCAAGTTCCATAATCGTATCGGCGACTTTATTGACAAAATGACGATCATGAGAAACAAACAAGAGCGCACCTTTAAATACGACCAATTGCTCCTCCAGCCATTGAATACTACTCAAATCAAGATGGTTAGTAGGCTCATCGAGAATCAGTAAATCTGGGTCTTGCACTAACGCTTTTGCCAACGCAGCTCTCCTGCGCCATCCTCCAGACAGGTCCGACATTTTAATATCACCATTTAAATCCAGCCGAGACAGCGTCTGTTTTACCCGCGTTTCGATGGACCAACCATCATGCGTGTTTATTTTCGATTCTAAATCGGCCAGTTTTGGCGAATTAACATCTTGCATAATCAATGATTGGTAGTCTTCGACCCATTGTTTAACGTCTGCCAAACCAGATTCAACGTACTCCCGAATAGATAACGCTGACTTTTCAGGTAAAGCCTGGGGTAAAAAACCGACACGGTGGCTACGAGAACGGTTAATAAGACCGTCATCAGGCATTGCTTCGCCATTAATTAGTTTGAGAAGAGTAGACTTACCTGTTCCATTACGACCTACGAGGCAGACTTTCTGCTTCTCTTCAATCGCAAAAGAAGCGTTTTCTAATAACACCTGAGGGCCAAAAGACAAAGATAGCTTGTCACCACGAATTAAAGACATGAATTACCTGCAAACAAAACCACAAAGATTAATGTCGGGCATTCTAGCAAATTGGAGATGGTTAGGTATAGAAAAGCGATGCAGAAATGATTTTGAGATAGACGGCGATATAGAACTGATGTATCTAAGGAAAGCTGGGCACTTTACGTGCCCTTGAATTTATCAAACAGCAATTGCTTGTGGTTCAAACGCTTTTTCCCGAACGCCCAAAGAGTGACAAATAGCGTATGTGAGATCAGAGCGGTTCAGTGTGTAGAAGTGAAAATCTCTAACGCCCTCCTTCGCGAGAACTTTAACTTGCTCAATCGCAACATTCGCAGCAATCAAGTTTCGAGTAGTTGCGTCTTCATCAAGCCCCTGATACAGACGGTGCATCCAACCGGGCACCGTAACATTCGTCATTTTAGAAAATCTCAACAGTTGTTTGAAATTAGTCACAGGTAAGATTCCCGGAACAATTTCGACATCAATACCAGATGCTAAACATCTATCTCGATAGCGCAAATAGGTCTCGGTATCAAAAAAGAACTGACTAATCGCCCGGCTTGCTCCGGCATCAACTTTGCGCTTTAAATTAATCAAATCAAACTGCGGGTTTGGTGCTTCCGGATGAATTTCCGGATAAGCGGCGACACTGATTTCAAAATCGGCAACCGATTTTAATAACTTCACTAAATCCAAGGCATACATATCGGCTTGCTGCCCAACTTTATCTGAATCAGGTAAATCACCTCTTAATGCAACGATATGCCTGATACCTGAATTCCAATACTCCTGCGCTATTTCTACTAGTTCTTCACGACTAGCCCCAATACAAGTTAAGTGAGGCACAGCCACTAAGTCAGTTTCTTGTTGAATTCTCGAAATAATTCTGTGGGTTCTTTCACGTGTCGAATTATTAGCTCCATAGGTGACGGAAACAAACTTTGGAGATAACCCTTCAAGACGTTTAACCGAATTCCAAAGCGTTTTCTCCATTTCGGCACTGTTCGGTGGAAAAAACTCAAACGAAACATTTACTTTGCCGGAAAGATCGAACAAATTCTGGTTTAAAATTTCAACTTGTTGCGCGTGATTAAATCCCATATTCAACCGCCTCTGCAATTTTTTGTGGATGTTGGTTTAACGCTAGAGAATTAGACTGTTTCGAAAACTGCCGATTCGCGTGTGTTGACTTTTCCGACTCAAGTTCAAAGCATGCTGAATAAACCTGGTTTAAAATTGAGATTGCATCCTGTTCTTGAATCACCAGGTTAATCGCGTTTTTTTGAGTTCCTTGAAAAAATCGGTACTGAACTTTATCTTTAAGATTGAACTCCAGGCTTTCGAAAAGTTTTGAGTTTTGCAAAACGCCTTTTCCAACGATAGATATCAAACTTCTAGTTTCATTCTGAATTTCAAAAGTTAGCGTATCTCGTTGTAACGATTCTTGCTCCAAAATGTTTTCTGCAGCAGGTAAATCGGCCTTACCGATAAGTAGTGATATCTTTTTATCGTTTGACGAGTGTTCACAAATCAATGCAACTATGTGCTTTTCAAAAAATTGATGTAATAGAGTATCAACACAAATATCTTGATTGAAAGCTATATTGATTTTGGATAGGTCATTTTTCAATGCGATTGATTTAACCCTCTCCTCACTATCACACTGAGAACAAACTTTCGTACCTTGCTTTTGTGGTTCAAGTGAAGAACGAATAAATAACGGGATATTCTTATCAACTAGCGGGCTTATGGTTTTTTGGTGAAGCACATTAGTGCCTACAGAAGCAAGATCTCGTGCTTCTTCGTAGGTCAAAAAATTAACCGGATGCGCGCTTTTTACCAGACGAGGGTCAGCAGTATAAATACCGCAAACATCGGTCCATAGAGTCACGCTTTCGGCTTCTCCAAAACGCGCTAAAAGAGTTGCGCTATAATCGCTTCCATTACGACCGAGAGTGATAGTTTCATCGCAAAAATCTTGCGCAATGTATCCTGTGACAATAAGGCGCTTGCCAAAATTGCCATAAATCTCTCTTTCTATTCCTTTATCGAAATAGTCCACATCGAAATGACGATAATCTTCAATTGAATCAGTTGACAAAATGCTTCTCGCATCAATAAAAAGCGAACTGACATTTCGTTCATTGAGTAACTCTACCAATAATTTTGCTGACCAAATTTCGCCATTCGCCAAAATTTCCTCTGAAGAAAATGGCTTTACTTTCAATTCATCGATATCTCTTTGAAAATCAGCTAAGCAATTCTCGGGCTTGTTGAGAGTTTGTGAAACAAGCTCCTGGTAGTAATCTGATATTTTATCTAATGCTTCTTTTTCTCCCTCTGAAAACTCTACCAACCAATCTGTTATATTTCCATTTGCAGAAACAACGATAAAATCTTCAGCCAAAGTCTGTTGCTCAATGATTTGAGCAACATTGTTTAGTCGTTCTTTACTAGCTAAACTCGAACCACCAAACTTATGAACGGCTATCGCTTGTCGATCAAAAGTTTGGGCGGGAGTTAATATTAGACCTACTTCGTTAGCCATTAGAAACTTCTTTGACCTCGTGTAAACGGCAATTTTCAAAACCGTTATCCAAGTCAGTTAAAATATCTTCAATATTTTCAATACCCACTGACAGACGGAGCAAGTTCTGAGTAATACCTGCAGTTTCTTGATCTTCAAGTGCTACCGCAGCATGAGTCATGGTTGAAGGATGGCAAATAAGACTCTCCACTCCGCCTAATGATTCTGCTAGCGAAAATACACCTAACCCGGAAAGAAACTTTTTAGCATCTTCAACATCACCTTTTAATTTGAAAGAAATCATCGCCCCAAAACCGGTTTGTTGACGAGCTGCGATTTCATGACCTTGATGATCTGATAGCCCAGGATAATAAACTTTCTCTACTTGCGGATGGGCCTGTAAGTATTCAGCAACACGGGCCGCGTTTTTACAGTGACGCTTCACCCGAACATCAAGGGTTCTCAGACCACGAAGCGTTAAAAAGCTGTCGAATGGCGCACCGGTAATTCCAGTACAATTTGCCCACCATTTTAAATCCTCATACACTTTTTCATCTTTTGCGACAACAGCGCCACCAACAACATCGCTGTGACCATTGATATATTTAGTGGTTGAATGAAGAACAATATCTGCACCTAATAACAGTGGCTTTTGTAAAACCGGTGACAAAAAAGTATTGTCGACAACAACTAGTGCTCCCTTTTCTTTAGCCAAAGCAGAAATCTTTTCGATATCAACCACACGGAGCAATGGATTACTTGGGGTTTCAATCCAGACAATCTTAGGATTTTTCTCTAATCCAGCTAATAATGCGTTTTCATCAGATTGATCGATAAAGTCAACATCTATGATGCCCTTCTCGTTATAAGAGCGAAAAAGTCGGAAGCAGCCGCCGTAGCAGTCATGTGGCGCTAGAACTTTGTCACCGGCTTTCAATAACTGTAGAACTAAAAAAACAGCCGACATGCCACTCGAGGTAATGACACCGCCCGCTCCTTTTTCTAGATCTGCGATTGCCTGGCCTAATATTTGGCGAGTAGGATTGCCGGATCGGGTGTAATCAAACTCTCTCGGCTCATCAAAACCTGCAAAACTATAATTGCTGGAAAGATATAGTGGCGGAGTTATCGCACCATGCTGAGTATCGCTTTCAATACCAGCTCGTACTGCGATGGTATCGCTGGCGAATTCTGAAGAGTTATAAGTTGTCATAGCTGTTACCTCGAATATCAATTAGCTGTTTATCTAGTTCAAACAGCTAGGCTAATACCCATAAAGCCGTTTGGACGTCTATATGGCCAGCAGTATATTCATTATTCTTGTCATGTCAAGATGTTTAGATGGCTAAAATTGTGTAAAATAACGGTGGATTATTAAAAATTGAGGTTTCTATGGTTAAAAAGTGGAACGGGGAATTCATTAATCCCTATGTTGAACACGGTGCGAAAAAAGAGAATGTCAAAAAGATTACCGTCTCAATTCCATTCTCGGTGCTAAAAATCTTGACGGATGAAAGAACTCGCCGTCAGGTGTCAAACCTACGCCACGCAACGAATAGCGAGCTTTTGTGTGAGGCGTTTTTACATGCTTACACTGGGCAGCCGCTACCAAGTGACGAAGACTTAAGTAAGGAAAAAACTGACTATATCCTTGAGTATGTTGAGTCCAATGAAAGCGCAGAATAGCGCAAGGAAGGTCTAACCAGTATATAAGCAAAAGTTCTTGATAAGTGCACTAAGAATAAATGGATTTTTTGCTTTAAGCTAGAACTCTGTGTCGTTACTTAAGGCACCTCAGGTTATATTCTGGTTACTTCTTAGATATGAAAGTCACCGGAATAATAAAAACCTGAACTGGAGCATACAGCTTATATTTTACAATCAAATATTGGTAAACCACGTTGAATATGCTTATATTCAACGTGGTAATTTCTTCTATGAGATGCCAGTCATCAGTTTGTATCTAATACAATCAGACTATTTCAAGGTCTCAAGAATTTCTTCATCAGAACCTTCCGCAATTCCATCGAACAAGAAAGTACTTAAGTAACGCTCTCCTGTATCAGGTAGCATCGCCAAAATGGTTGAGCCTTCAGGCGCTGTCTCAGCAACTTTAAGTGCAGTCGCAAATGTTGCACCAGATGAAATACCACAGAAAATACCCTCTTTTTGCGCCAGCTCAAGGGCGGTATCCCGTGCGACTTCATCATTAACTGGAATAACCTGATCGATGACTTCACGATTTAGTACTTCCGCGACAAAATCAGGTGTCCAACCCTGGATTTTATGCGGAGCCCAATCTTTTCCACTTAGTAACGCAGCACCTTCAGGCTCTGTTCCAATCACTTGCACTTCAGGGCGCGCAACTTTCAACACCTCTCCAACGCCTGTAATTGTACCGCCAGTACCATAACCACTGACGAAGTAGTCTAGCCGTTCACCAGCGAAATCACGCAAAATTTCAGGAGCAGTTGTATTGCGGTGGTATTCTGGGTTAGCTTCATTCTCAAACTGTTGCGCCAGGAACCATCCATTTTTTTCCGCAAGTTCCGCTGCAATTCGCACCATTCCGGTACCACGTTCAGCTGCTGGAGTTAGAACAACTTTGGCCCCAAGGGCACGCATAACTTTACGGCGCTCAACAGAGAAGGTCTCAGTCATTACTGCAACAAAAGGATAGCCCTTCGCGGCGCATACCATCGCTAACGCGATACCGGTATTACCTGAAGTCGCCTCTACGACAGTTTGACCTGGTTTTAAACGCCCTTTTTGTTCCGCATCGTTAATAATTGCAAACGCTAATCGATCCTTAACCGACGCCAATGGGTTAAAAAATTCAGGTTTAACATACATATTGACATGCTTCGGGGCCAAACGATTAATCTTGATAATTGGCGTATTACCGATAGTGTCAAGAATTGACTCGTATTTCATAGTAGTATTTCCCGTATTAAAGATTGGATATTAAGTTTATTGATTAACGATCTTACTGAGTTCTGGCTTCGCTTCGATCAGCTGACCGTGTTTAAACCAGTGTAAATCTTTCGCTAGCTTGGCGACTTCGCCAACAATGATTAGGGCTGGTGCTTGAATAGAGTATCTATCAACCATTAATGATAGTTCATGAAGCTCGCCAACGACGACTTTTTGGTCTGATGTTGTCCCTTTTGCGACTATCGCGACAGGTGTGCTGGGCTTACCGCCGTGCTTAATTAACGAGTCAGATATTTTTTTACTTCGCATCAATCCCATATAAAAAACAAGGGTTTGATTTTCTTTCGCCAAACTTTGCCAGTCAACTTTGCTGTCAGTTCCCTTTTCGTGCGCTGTAACGAATCGTACAGATTGAGAATGATCTCTATGAGTTAAAGGAATACCTGCGTAGCTAGCACAACCAGCTGCCGCAGTAACACCCGGTACAACTTCGTAATCGACCCCATGTTCAGCTAAAACTTGAATTTCTTCACCACCTCGCCCAAAGATAAATGGATCGCCTCCTTTCAATCTGACGACAGATAGTCCTTTCTGAGCATATTCAACTAGTAGTTCGTTAGTACGGTCCTGAGTGACAAAGTGTTGACTCGATCTTTTGCCAACATAAACAAGAGTAGCGTCTTTACGGACACTGGCTAAAATCTCTTCACTTACCAACGCATCATGTAACACAACATCAGCTTTCTGGATGAGTTTTAGTGCTTTTACGGTTAATAAATCAACGGCACCAGGCCCTGCCCCTACAATGTAAACTTTGCCTGTAGGTCGATGGTTATTTTGATAATCTTCAAATAAAGAATGAGTATCTTTCTCAAGCTGGTTTTCATCTTTTAATGCTGACTCGATATACCATTCCGAAAAACTGCGTTTATCGGTCATTTGTTTAAACTTTTTTTTAATTTCCGGCCTTAAACCCTTAAGTTTTAACAATAACTTACCAAGCGATCTAGGAAGTAACCACTCTATCTTTTCACGAATTTTTCTTGCCAAAACCGGCGAAACGCCTGAACTGGAAACAGCAATTAGTAGTGGCGATCGATCAATCACTGCGGGCATGATAAATGTGCTCAATTCCAGGTCATCGACAACATTAACCCACACATTACGTTGTTGTGCTGCGATACTCACCTGGCGATTAGCCATTCGATCATCGGTTGCAGCTATTACCAGGTAAATATTATCGAGTATATCGGGGGTAAAACTTCCACGAATAAGCTCAACACCATTGTTTTCAGCTATTTCAGCCACTTCTTCGCAAAAATCGTGACTTACCATAGTCACCAGGCTGTCTGACTTTAGCAAATGTTTTAATTTACGTGCAGCCACATCTCCGCCGCCTACGATGAGGCAACGCCGACCTTTCATTTGTACTGTAATTGGTAAGTAATCCACAACATTTTCCGATAGTTCTTTGCGATAACCATAAGACCACTATTTCTCAAATTCAAGAAATAGACATTCGCTCTTTATACATAACCAGTGGAAATACCGCACAACGACGGGCGTTTGATGGTAATAATTGCTGTTAATATCTATTATTAATAATAAGTTGATATTCTTTACAAAGGGTGTTAAATTTGCGCCTTCTTTACGTCTAGACGTCTAAATAGCGATTTAGTTGTATAAAAGCAGTAACCAAACCATAGATGAAGTGAATACGATGAAGCTACACCAATTGAAGTACCTGGTAGCGATAGTTGAAAACAATTTTAATATTACAACTGCCGCTGAAAAGATTTATACATCCCAGCCTGGGATCAGCAAGCAATTACGCTTGCTTGAAGACGAACTAGACCTGAAAATTTTTGAGCGTAGCGGCAAACAATTAATCGGGCTAACCGCCCTTGGCGAAGATGTTGTTAAACACGCACGTCGAGCACTTCAAGAAGTCGAAAATATTAAACGAATTGCGCAAGATAAAAACAAAGTTGAGTCAGGTAGCTTTAGCCTGGCAACAACTCAAACTCAAGCCAAATATGTATTACCAGAAGTTTTTAAACGCTTTCACGCTCGTTTTCCCAATTTACAAATCGATCTGCAGCACGGCTCAGCAGAACAGATGAGTGATCTTCTGGATAAAAAACAAATTGATTTTGCAATTGCTTCTGATAATACCAACTTGTCTCCCGATGTAATTAAGATCCCTTGTTATCATTGGGATCGGGTTATTGTTTTTCCACAAGACCACCCTTTGGGAGACTTAACAAAACCAACGATTGAAGACATTGCCAAGTATCCAATCATCACCTATAAAAAACCAGCTGTTGGCGAGTCAAGCTTAGTCAAAGCAATGAAAGCAAAAGGATTACAACCTAACATTGTCTTCACTGCGAGAGATGCCGATGTTATAAAAACTTATGTGCGCAATGGACTCGGCATTGGAATTATTGCGAGCATGGCCTTTAACCCAAGAACAGATCAAGACTTGATCGGTTTTTCGGCAAAAAATATTTTACCCCGCTGCACGACCTGGATTGCGTTTAATAAAAACTTATTGCTACGCCGCTACATGTATAGTTTTATCGAGTTGTTTGCACCTCATATCACACGCGAGTGGCTCAACGGATATGTCAATAAAGAAATCCCGGTTGACGGCGGCATTATCAGTCAGGGAGAAGAACAATCGCTTCCGATGCATCGAATAGGAAATGCGTAGTCAGTCAATCATCAGTATTGCACTTGATACACTAACAAAGAAAAGCGAATTAACTGTATTTATGAACTGGTCTAGTAATAGCTGGTGGTTAGCAAAATACCTGCTTCCATCGTCAGTTATTACTAACCAGTCAATAAAAAATTGATCAAAGGGCTGATAATAAATCTAGTTTAAATAAGTCCTGGTTTAACAAATACTGACGTGATCTATGAGCGACAAAACTGAATTACTCAATCAACTACTTCAAGAACGAATTCTGCTGTTAGACGGTGCAATGGGCACAATGATCCAGTCTTATCAGTTTGAAGAAAATGATTACCGCGGCGATCGTTTCAAAAACTGGCATTGTGATTTAAAAGGCAATAATGATCTGCTCAGTATTACTCAACCTGAAGCCATAAAATCGATCCATCGTGAGTACCTGGAAGCTGGCTCAGATATTATCGAAACCAATACATTTAACGCAACAAGTATTGCAATGGCAGATTATGAAATGGAAGCGATTAGTGCTGAAATTAATTTCGAATCTGCACGATTAGCGAAGCAAGTTGCGCAAGAAATTTCTACTCCAGACAAACCGCGCTTCGTTGCTGGTGTATTAGGACCTACCAATAAAACCAGCAGTCTCTCACCAGACGTTAATGACCCTGGCTATCGAGCAATTACTTTTGAAGAGCTAAAGACCGCTTACTATGAATCGACAAAAGCACTTGTTGAAGGTGGCTCAGATATTATTTTAATCGAAACGATTTTCGATACGCTCAATGCTAAAGCCGCAATTTACGCCGTAGAAGAATATTTTGAAAATGAAAATATCCGTCGTCCAGTAATGATTTCCGGCACTATTACTGATGCCTCGGGAAGAACACTGACCGGCCAGACTACCGAAGCTTTTTACAACTCTCTGCAACACGCGAAACCGATTAGTTTTGGTTTAAATTGTGCCCTGGGAGCAAAAGAACTTCGTCAATATATTTCAGAGCTTTCGCGTGTGGCCAACTGCTATGTATCAGCCCATCCAAACGCCGGATTACCCAATGAATTTGGCGGTTACGATGAAACTCCTGAAGATATGGTTAACGAACTTTCAGAATGGGCTGAACTTGGATTACTCAATATTGTCGGTGGTTGTTGTGGGACAACGCCAGCCCACATCAAAGCGCTCAATCAGCTCGCTGAAAATCACTCGCCAAGAAAAATCACAGAGCTTCGAGCAGCTTGCCATTTGTCAGGATTAGAACCGCTGACAATTGATAAAGAAAGTCTGTTTATTAATGTTGGAGAGCGAACCAATGTAACTGGGTCTGCAAGGTTTCTCAGGCTGATTAAAGAAAATGACTTCGAAACTGCACTTGACGTTGCCAGAGATCAAGTTGAAAACGGCGCTCAAATAATTGATATCAATATGGATGAAGGAATGCTTGATTCTGTTGAAAGTATGAAACGCTTTCTCAATCTCATAGCTGCCGAGCCAGATATCTCTCGCGTGCCGATTATGCTCGACTCTTCCAAATGGGAAGTAATTGAAGCCGGATTACAGTGTATTCAGGGAAAAGGAATTATCAACTCTATTTCACTTAAAGAAGGCGAAAAAGAATTTATTTCACATGCAAAAAAAGCACTCCGTTATGGTGCAGCAGTGATCGTAATGGCTTTTGACGAGCAAGGTCAAGCGGACACATATCAGAGAAAAATAGAAATCTGCGAAAGAGCCTACAATATTTTAACTAAAGATGTTGGTTTTTCTGCGGAAGATATTATTTTCGATCCAAATATTTTCGCGATAGCCACAGGAATTGAAGAGCATAATAATTACGCAGTGGACTTTATTGAAGCAACCCGCTGGATTAAACAAAACCTAAAAGGTGCGATGGTCTCTGGGGGCGTATCAAATGTTTCGTTTTCATTCAGGGGAAACAATCCGGTCAGAGAAGCCATCCATGCCGTCTTTTTATATCATGCAATTAGCGCTGGTATGGACATGGGAATTGTTAACGCGGGTCAGTTGGAGGTCTATTCTGAAATCGATCCTGAGCTGAAAAAAGCTGTCGAAGCAGTTGTGCTAAACGCTGATCCTGAAGCCACTGAAAAGTTAGTAGAAATCGCTGAGAGTTTTCGAGCAACATCCGATTCTGAAAAAGAAGATAATCGTCTTGCCTGGAGAGAACAACCTGTAAATCAAAGAATTGAACATTCTCTGGTGAAAGGAATAACCGAGTTTATCGATGAAGATATCGAAGAGGCACGTCAATCATATGATCGGCCGCTGCATGTCATCGAAGGCCCATTAATGGATGGAATGAATATTGTTGGCGATCTTTTCGGCTCTGGAAAAATGTTTTTACCACAAGTGGTTAAGTCGGCAAGAGTGATGAAAAAAGCCGTAGCCTATCTTGAACCGTTTATGGAAGAAGAAAAGAAAACGCTCAACCTTGAAACCAAATCAAATGGAAAAATCCTGCTCGCAACAGTTAAAGGAGACGTGCACGATATTGGAAAAAATATTGTTGGTGTAGTGCTTCAATGTAACGGATATGAAGTGATCGATTTAGGCGTTATGGTTAGCTGTGAAAAAATCATTGAAGTCGCTAAAAAAGAAAATTGTGATCTTATTGGTTTGTCCGGGTTGATCACCCCTTCTCTTGATGAAATGGTTTATGTTGCTAAAGAAATGCAACGTCACGGGTTAAACATTCCACTGCTTATCGGCGGTGCGACAACCTCTAAAATTCACACTGCAGTGAAAATTGAACCTAACTATGAACATTCTGTCATTTACATTACCGACGCGTCACGAGTTGTTACCGCTGCGAGTCAATTGTTAAGCGACGATCACAAACCTGAATATGTCGAGAAAGTAAAAACTGAATATCAAACTCTAAGAGTAGAGAGAGAGGGAAAACAAACCAAAGTAAAGTCGACAGATCTCGACGAATCTCGCAAGTATAAAATTGATATTAATTGGCAAGAATACAAACCAATTGTACCCTGTTTTCTCGGGACAAAGGTATTTGATGAGTATCCGCTCGACGATTTGAGAAATAGAATTGACTGGACGCCTTTTTTCCGCAGCTGGGAACTAGCGGGTAAATTCCCGCGAATATTAACAGACGAAGTGGTTGGAGAGTCGGCAACAAAATTGTACGACGACGCCCAGAAAATGCTCGATAAGATTATCACTGAAAAATGGTTAACCGCCCGAGCGGTAATTGGCTTCTATCCCGCGAATAGTGTCGATCATGACGACGTCGAGATTTACGAAGATCAATCTAAAAATAACGTCTCTCATAAACTCCATTTTTTACGACAGCAAAAGCAGACACGAAAAGGCAAAGCAAATCATGCTTTGGCAGATTTTATTGCGCCAAAAGATAGTGGCGTAACCGATTATATTGGCGCGTTTGCTGTGACCGCTGGTATTGGCATTGACCAGCACGTGAAACGATTTGAAGAGGCACATGACGATTATTCGAGCATTCTTCTCAAAGCGCTCGCCGATAGATTAGCAGAAGCATTCGCAGAAAGGATGCATGAAAGAGTCAGAAAAGAGTTCTGGGGTTACGCTACTGATGAAAATCTATCGAATGAAGAACTTATATCAGAACGATATCAAGGTATTCGCCCCGCTCCAGGATATCCTGCTTGCCCAGATCATACTGAAAAAGCGACCCTCTGGGAAATGTTAAAACCAGACGAAAATATTGAATTAAACATCACTGAGAGTTTCGCAATGTTTCCTACTGCAGCGGTTTCAGGATGGTATTTTTCGCATCCCCAATCACAATATTTTGGTGTTGGAAAAATCTCCAAACAACAAGTTGAAGATTATGCCAAGAGAAAAAATTGGAGTCTAGAACAAGCTGAAAGATGGCTTGCTCCTAATTTAAATTATGGTTAATTAATATCGCGAATGAGTTATTGACAACTCTTCCCTTATTAACGATAATGATTCTCATTAGCAAATAATAAGAGTCATTATTGTGGACATATGGAAGAAACTTATAAGAGACGGCAACAAACTTTATAATGCCGGGCAGTATAGTTTATCCCAACAAAAGTATTTGAAAGCTCTGGAGCGTTCAAAATATCTATACTATCGTTGGCCGGTACCAAAAGAAGCTATCGCGTGTGTTACAACTTCATACCAATATTACAGCGAAAGTTACACTGCCCAAGGCGAGGTAGAAATGGCCTGCAATATTCTACTGCAGGCTCACAAAGTTATTATATCGCTTACCCATCTCAGCGGAAGTAATTCTGAATACCACCCGCATCTGCGCTCGGCCAAAGATCAAATTACAAATGCGTTAGCAACACTACTCTCAGAATATCCTGACTTAAAAATTTGCGAAGGATGCTACAGAGAGATTTTCGGTCACTCCAAACCACAGAAAATGGTTACGCGCCCCTATGCTCTAAATTAACTCTATTAACAGACAGTCGCTTATTTTCTCAATATTGTTGGTCTCTGCGTTTAGTGCACTCTTTAGCAGACAGTCACCGCATTGGTGTCAGGCTTTAACTCCTCAACCGCAAAACTCGTGACTGTCTATTCATTCCTGAAACGTATTCGC
>NZ_ML660171.1 GCF_007004725.1 Aliikangiella coralliicola
CTGGTGACATTAGCAAACGGGAACCACCTGAATCCATCTCGAACTCAGAAGTGAAAACGTTTAGCGCCGATGATAGTGTGGGGCTTCCCCATGTGAAAGTAGGTCAACGCCAGGCATTTAATTAAGAGAAAAGCTCACCTTATGGTGGGCTTTTTTATTGCTGGTAGGAAAAAGCGCGTGATTGATTAAGAGTTGTCGCTGTGTGTGAATGGCTTAGGACTATGGGTCTGCAAGTGATGGGTTATTTGTACCAATTATTTTGCTGCTAAAGAGCAGTGAAAGAAAGCCAACTGAATTTGTTTCGTACTGACCTGAGTTTGAAAATCAGACTTCTGAAATGATTGTTAGAATAGTCATTAAAAAACTGCCCTAAAAGGGCAGTAACAGATTTGAAATTGCTTATCTATGGCATTTGAATTTTTGAGCTAGGTGATTGCCCAGGAACAACAATTTTAGAAGCTTGCTCACGTTGATATTCTTGTATTTCTTTCATAGTTTGTTCCATACTTTCTTTTGCTGCCTCTCCGAACATAGTAAAAGCAGAAGCTAAACTATCCGCTTTCAATTCGAAGTTAAGGGGAAGTGGGCCCGCTGCAGTCATGACCTGAGTTTGGCCAAAGTAACTTACCTCTCTAGACGCATCAATGTCACCGTCGGTTGTAACCGGCGTTAAAACTCTGACGCTTCCAACTTTTTGATCTGTATAGACTTCTTCTCTAACAAGTGAACTGCTATCGATATTAATATCTGGTAATTCTTGATTCATCTAAAAAATACTCGGTTAGTTTATTCATAGGTGATTATAAATCGATGTGGAAGCAAATTCTATCGGATTACTTGTGGATAGAAGGTTTTGTATGTAAAAATGCGTCAGCTATTTTAGGCAGGTAAGAGAATATAGATTGGTGTCAACAACTTGGTATGTTTATATAATTCAATCGTCAGATGAGCGATTATATACAGGCATAACAACTGATATTCAGAGACGTTGGAGTGAGCATTTGAACTCAAAGAAAGGTGCTAAGTTTTTTAGGGGAAGAAAGCCAAAAGCACTATTATTCATATTTCAAGCTGAAAACCGCTCGGAAGCTTCAACAGTTGAAGCAAAAATTAAGAGAATGAAAAAAGCAGATAAGATAAACATGATAAACTCTCCAGCCAATGAGATTTCTATCGTCCAAAACATACTCCCAGTAGAATTACTAGAAAAATGAATAACAAAATTCTTGTTCGAAAAATACATCGATATATTGCTCTAATTGTTGGACTCCAGCTATTTTTCTGGTCAATTGGCGGACTATATTTTAGTTTAATTCCAATACAGGAAATCCATGGCAATCACCTTCGAACACCTGCTGGAGAGTTTGATTGGAAATCAGGCTTTTCGGCCATGTCCTTGGAGGAATTAAGAACACTGCTTATAAGTAATCGGATAGAGATAAGTAAAACTACAAGCGTTCAATTAGTACCGTTAGACGGCGAGTTATTTTATAAAGTAAGATTGATTGATCAAAATGTCATATGGGTTAATGCAAAAGATAAATTTATTCTAGAAAAAATGTCAAAAGGAGAAGCTCTAAAACGAGCAAAAAGCGCAACACAAAACGCCGGTGAACCTATATCAATCAACTGGATTACTTCTGTTGAGCAGGATAGTGAATATCGAGGGAAGCCTTTACCGGTTTACCGAGTTGTTTTTGATGGTGAAGATAACCTACATTTATATCTTGATGGTTATAGTGGAAAAGTCATTAGTTTAAGAACTACAAAGTGGCGAATATTTGATTTTATGTGGATGCTGCATGTGATGGATTATGAAACTCGGGACAATTTTAACCATATTTTATTACAAGTTTTCGCATTTTTAGCCGTGATAACATCACTGTCAGGTATTGTTCTCTGGATTGTGAGTCATAGGAGTCGTAAAAGTTGGAGAAGACGAGTTTTGACAAGCTAGCGAGTGATATTCATAAGCGATTAACAGATGAGTATTCATTTTTGTCGGAATGGACTGTCAATTTTGATAATGCGAAAAGACGGGCAGGCATTTGTAGAGCCGACAAAAAAGAAATTAGTATTAGCTTATGCCATATCAATAATAATGCACAAGATGTGGTGTTAGATACATTATTGCATGAGTTTGCCCATGCAATAGCTCACGAATTATATGGAGAAATAGGGCATGGGGCTAAGTGGAAAAGTGTTGCGTTAAAATTAGGTGCAACTCCAAAAGCGACGGGAAAGTTTTCGATGCCTGCAGCGCCATGGAAATTAGTTACCTATTGCAAAGAAAGCAAAACTGTCGATGTTGTAGCTTCAAGATATCGAAAAAACAAAAATATTAAGTATTATTACGTTAAAGGAAAGCCAAACACCCAGGGAGAGCTTTATTATTTATGCACCAAACAATTAGAAAAGTTTGAAACGGGAATGATAGGTTTTGCGCAGTTGAATTTTATTCAGTAGTGGGAGATTTTTAAGTTCTGGTTTAAGAGCACGCGAATATTCTGCTAATGGATAGCATTGATATTCGAGATTTACCATTTGGCTAGCGAGCTTGAGTTTTAGAAACTTTAACTTGGCTAGTTCAGTGGTAAATCTCTGATCTTATCACTTACCATAAGTTACGCTGCCACTGAAAAAGACTGAATGGGTAAAGGCCGTCGCTCAGGGTTCATTTCATTTGAGAATTCTTTTATCTCATTGATTTGAGCCATAATGGACTGCGCTTTTTCCAATATTGTTTTTCCTTCCTCAGTTACACCAACTAGATTTTTACCATTACGAGCAAAAATTTTAATCCCCAACTCATCTTCAAGTAATCTTAGTTGCTTGCTTACGCCAGGTTGAGAGGTATAAAGCTTTTCAGACGCTTGAGTTATATTTAAATCACTTTCAGCGATTGCGAGTATGAACCTAAGTTGTTGAAGTTTCATTTTGTGTTTCCTTATTTATTAATAAAATTAAATAGTTAAAGTCAAAAAAAAACGCCACTTAGTGATTACTGAGTGGCGTTTCTTGATTCTTTTCTTGGTTAAAGCATTAGAACACCACTCCGACTCTATGTTTTTTTGTAAAGAGCATGTGCTTGAACATAGAGACTAACCACGCACATGCGATAATAATCACAGGCTTAATAAAGCTTGTGACTGTAGGCATGTTAATGTTGGTATATTGGTTAGTATTCATTGTTTTCTAATATTGAGTAATCTTTTTATAAATTTAGTTATTTAAGTGTTTATTTATTAACGCTTTTCTCAATGCGCTTTTAAAATACTTTAACAAAGTTTCAATCCATTTTAGTCGAACTTATTGAAACCAAAACTGTTTTCTTGAGGTTAATGCCTCCGCTTGGTTGATTTTATAACATTCTTATTAGAAAGCCGTCAAGACGGCTAAAATAACATTTGGTTATATTGTGAGCAAAATATAACAAAAAATTATGCGTCGGGCGCAGTTAATTATTATATGCTTGCGCCCAAAATTGCTATACAGTCGATGATATTGGTTGAGTGCCAAATCGGGTAACACAAACATTTTCTTCACGCTATACTCATTCAGAAAAAGCGGAAAGTGAATTTTTATTATGAAAAATCAAAAGGTTAACCAGATATGAAAAGTTACAATGTAGCTATCGTCGGTGCCAGTGGTGCTGTCGGACAAGAGCTTATTAGAGTTCTCAGTTTAAGAAATTTTCCGGTAAAAAAATTAACGCTGTTAGCCTCAAAACGATCTGCTGGTAAGACCATTGATTCTGAATTCGGATCGCTAACTATTGAAGAGTTTTCTGAAGATAGTTTCACCGGAAAAGACTTTGTTTTTTTTGCAACGAGTGGAGAGCATAGTAAAAAATATGCACCACTTGCGGCCGAAGCTGGTGCCGTGGTTATTGATAATAGTAGCGCTTTCAGATTGGATGATAATGTGCCGCTAGTCGTACCAGAAGTGAATCCAGAAGCGGCGAAAAATCATAATGGCATTATTGCTAACCCGAACTGTTCAACCATTCAGATGGTTGTCGCGTTAAATCCAATCCATCGCTTTTCAAAAATTAAACGTGTTGTCGTATCAACCTACCAGGCTGTCTCGGGAGCCGGTCAGGATGCCGTTAGGGAGCTTAACGAGCAGCTGAGAGCTGTGCTTGCAGGAGAGTCTGCTGCTGTTGAGAATTTCACTAAGCAAATCGCTTTTAACGTTATCCCTCATATCGATGTATTTCAGGAAAATGGATATACCAAAGAAGAAATGAAAATGGTGAATGAAACCTGGAAAATTATGGGGGATGCCAATATTCGAATTGCTGCAAACTGTGTGAGAGTACCGGTTATACGTGCGCATTCTGAAGCAATAAATATCGAAACTGAAGAGTTTGTTGGAGTCGAAAAAGCAAGAGAATTGCTTGCAAGTTCCGAAGGCATTAATGTTGTCGATCAAAGAGAAGACGGTGGTTACCCAACTCCTGTTGAGGTAAGTGAAACCATGGAAACAAATGTGGGAAGAATTAGAGAAGATATCTCATGTGAAAATGGTCTGGCGTTTTGGGTTGTAGCGGATCAGCTCTGGAAGGGTGCGGCTTTAAATGCTGTACAAATTGCTGAACTGCTTATTAATAATGAGTAAACCGATGAAAGTTCTAAAATTTGGCGGTACATCTTTGGGCGATGCCCAAAGAATGCGAAATGTTGCAGACATTGTGTGCCAACAGGGAAAAGTTCTGGTGGTTTTGTCGGCTGTTGCCGGTACGACAGATTCGTTAGTGAGAGTTGTAGACGCGGTTAAACATGGCGA
This sequence comes from Aliikangiella coralliicola, assembly GCF_007004725.1. Classification (GTDB taxonomy): domain Bacteria; phylum Pseudomonadota; class Gammaproteobacteria; order Enterobacterales; family Kangiellaceae; genus Aliikangiella; species Aliikangiella coralliicola. The sequence goes on from NZ_ML660171.1 coordinate 4,789, forward strand.
GCTAGCTAAGGCGAGAAACATAGTTGAAGTCTTACAAAATCACTATCAACGCTACATTGATAATCTATATCGTCTTGAAACCAGTAAGTCTGAAGCTAGAGACTTTGTTGAAGCGCAACTTGCGGATATTTCTGACGTCGCCCAACAAAGATATGTACCTGCTTTAGAGTTTCATATTTTGGCGAAAGGTGAATTGATTTCAACTGAGTTATTCAGCTTATTATTAAGAGAACAAGAGAAGTCTGCGTCGTTGCTTTCTGCTCTCGACTTTTTACGCCTAAATCAAGATAGTGCACCCGATGAAGATTATCTGTCGGAGCAACTTAGTGCACAAATTTCGAATCATAGTAATACTGATATTTTTGTGACTCAAGGATTTATCTGTCGCAATGCTTTTGGCGAAATATGCAACTTAAAACGTGGCGGGAGTGACTATTCTGCATCATTGTTTGCGGCGGCGATCGATAGTGAAGAAGTGCAAATCTGGACCGATATTGATGGAATGCACAATAACGATCCGAGGTACGTTGACGGAACCAAGCCTATCCGAGAATTATCTTTTGATGAAGCTGCGGAGCTGGCGTATTTCGGCGCCAAAATCCTACACCCAAGCAGTATTAAACCAACTCGTAAAAAGAACATACCGGTCAAGCTATTAAACACGCTTGAACCATCAGCTTCAGGTACAGTTATTTCAACCAAGAGCGCGCAAGCGAGAATCAAAGCTGTTGCTGCGAAAGACGGTATTACTGCGATAAAAATTCGTTCCAGTGAAATGCTTCAAGCGCCTGGTTTTTTGCGTAAAGTATTTGAAGTTTTCGAGTTGTATCATACGTCTATCGACATGATTACCACTTCTGAGGTTGCAGTATCTGTGACTATTGATGACACATCATATTTGGAATCAATCGTTAAAACGCTGACCGAATTTGGACAGGTCGAAGTAGATAAAAACTTATCCATTGTTTGTGTTGTTGGCGAGTTTCTGGTTGAAAGCAGTGGTATTGCATCACAGGTCATTCGCTCACTGGAAGATATTCCTATTCGAATGATTTCTTATGGTGGAAGTTCCCATAATATTTCTCTTTTGGTTTCAGAAGAACATAAAGTTAATGCGTTAAACGCGTTACATCAGAGGTTGTTTTAATGTTCCGTACGTCAATTATCAGCGAATTTAAAAATCGCGAGACACCGTTTTATTATTATGATTTAGCTTTGTTAAATGACTCGTTAAACCAGGTGAAAGGGTTAGCGGAAAAGTATGACTTTGAAATTCATTATGCGATAAAAGCAAATAGTAACGAACGAATACTCGCCGAAATTCTTAAGGCAGGTTTCGGCGCCGACTGTGTTAGTGGCAACGAAGTCAAACGCGCAATTGAATGTGGCTTTGCTCCTGAGACAGTGTTGTTTGCCGGTGTTGGTAAAACGGATAAAGAAATTCGTTATGCATTAGAACAAAACATTAAGGCGTTTAATTGCGAATCGATACAAGAAATGGAAGTGATCAATGAGCTTGCCCAAGAAGTTTCTCAAACCGCTGAAATTTCATTACGTATTAATCCCAATGTTGATGCCAAAACTCATAAATATATTACAACCGGTTTAGATGAAAATAAGTTTGGAATTAATCAGACTGATTTGCCGACCGTTATTGAAACACTTAATGGGCTGAGCAATATTAAGCTCACTGGTTTGCATTTTCATATCGGTTCTCAAATTATGGATATGAACGTTTTTAAAGGTTTATGTCTACGCGTTAATGAAATTGAAAGCTGGTTCAGTGATCGTGGTATCGAAATTGAGCACCTTAATCTTGGTGGAGGCTTGGGGGTTAATTATCTTGAGCCTGATGCTGAGCCAATCGCTGACTTCGAAACATATTTCGCAATTTTCGCCGAGTTTTTGCGAAGAAAAACTAATCAAAAAGTACATTTTGAATTAGGTCGTTCCATCGTCGCTCAGTGTGGTAGTTTGATTAGCCGAGTGGTGTTTATTAAAAATGGATTAAACACCAATTTTGCAGTTGTCGATGCCGGAATGACTGAGTTAATGCGACCGGCACTTTATCAAAGTTATCATCATATTAATAACCTGACTAGCAACGGCGAGCCGACATCTTACGACGTTGTTGGACCCATTTGTGAATCCACTGACTGTTTCGGTAAAGCAATCAAACTTCCAGAAACTAAACGCGGAGATTTGATTGCTATTCGTAGCGCCGGTGCTTACGGCGAAGTGATGATGTCTCGTTATAATTTGCGTGATCAAAACGAAGCTTTTTATAGCGAATAAATTTGAGTGGTTTATGTATGAAATAGAAAAAAGGGCCACAAGGCCCTTTTTTAATTTTTCAATTTGAAATACCAAACTACAGTGATAGTTCATTTAATATATCATCGTCAACCAGGTTGGCCAAAGTAACCTTGAGTTTAGGTGTTCTTTCCATTTCGCGTTTGATAGCAAAATTTGCTTCTTCATTTCGGGCCCAGCTACGTCTCGCAATACCGTTATTTACGTCGAATAACAACATAGATTTAAGGCGGCGTTCTGCGTCTTGTGTACCGTCAAGCAACATGCCAAAACCGCCATTTGTTACTTCACCCCAGCCAACACCACCGCCATTGTGAATAGACACCCAGGTTGCACCGCGGAAACTGTCGCCTATGACATTGTGGATTGCCATATCAGCGGTAAAGCGACTGCCATCATAAATATTTGAAGTTTCGCGGAATGGCGAGTCTGTGCCACTGACGTCATGGTGATCACGACCTAATACAACCGGCCCAATTTCGCCTTGATTAATCGCATCATTAAAGGCTTTAGCGATTTCCATTCTACCTTGCGCGTCAGCGTAAAGAATTCGAGCTTGCGAGCCAACCACCAATTTATTTTGTTTGGCGTCATTGATCCAGGTAATGTTGTCCTGCATTTGTTGCTGAATTTCTTGCGGTGATTCTTGCATAATCTTGTTGAGAACTTTCGCAGCAATGGCATCGGTTTTATCCAGGTCTTCAGGGTTTCCAGAAGCACATACCCAACGGAACGGCCCAAAACCATAGTCGAAACACATAGGTCCAAGAATATCCTGAACATATGACGGATATTTAAAGTCAACGCCGTTTTCTGCCATAACATCGCCACCCGCACGTGAAGCTTCTAGCAAGAAAGCATTGCCGTAGTCGAAAAAGTAAGTGCCTCTAGCGGTATGATTATTAACAGCATCGGCATGACGTTTGAGTGTTTCCTGCACTTTGACTTTGAACACTTCCGGCTCTTCTCGGATCAATCGATTCGATTCTTCATAACTAATATCTACCGGATAGTAGCCGCCTGACCAGGGATTATGTAAAGACGTTTGATCCGAGCCCAGGTGAACAAAAACTTCTTTTTCATAAAATGTTTCCCATACGTCCACCACGTTGCCTATGAAAGCAATCGACACCACTTCTTCATTCGCTTGCGCTTTTTTGACTCGTGCTATGAGCAGATCCATGTCATCAATTAATTCGTCAACCCAACCTTGCTGATGACGTTTAGTCGCGGCCTTAGGATTAACTTCAGCACAAACCGTAATACAGTTGGCGATGTTGCCTGCTTTAGGTTGGGCACCACTCATGCCTCCTAAGCCTGCGGTTAAGAATATTTTTCCTTTAGGGCTTTCATCTTTATTTAACACTTTACGAAATGCGTTCATCACAGTAATTGTTGTGCCGTGAACAATCCCTTGAGGGCCAATATACATGAACGACCCTGCGGTCATTTGCCCGTATTGAGTGACACCCAAAGCGTTAAACTTCTCCCAGTCGTCTGGTTTTGAATAGTTAGGGATCATCATGCCGTTGGTGACAACTACACGAGGAGCGTCTGTTGAAGATGGGAAGAGCCCCATTGGGTGACCTGAATAGATATGCAGCGTTTGATCACTTTCCATTTCACTCAAATACTGCATAGTTAACAGGTATTGCGCCCAGTTTTGGAATACTGCGCCATTACCACCATAGGTAATTAGCTCTTCTGGATGCTGAGCGACAGCAGGATCCAGGTTATTGTCGATCATTAACATGATGGCTGCAGCTTGTTCACATTTGGCAGGATAATCAGAAACTGAGCGTGCTTTTAATTCATAACTTGGCTTGAATCGATACATATAAATGCGACCGAAATCTTTCAGTTCTTGAGCAAACTCTTGTGCTAATTCCTGATGCCATTGTTTAGGGAAATAACGTAATGCATTTCTTACCGCTAACTGTTTTTCTTCTGCAGAAAGAATATCCTTTCGTTTAGGGGCACGATTTGCGTCTGCGGGGTAGGGCTTGGCTTCGGGCAATACGCTTGGGATACCTTGTATGATTTGTTCTTTGAAATTCATCGTTTTGCCTCTCTTAATTAACTTTAAATGCTTGTGATTTAACTAAATCAACCATGGCATCAATGTCGGGTTTTAACAGGCGATCTTCTTCCAGCTTGGCCACTTTGCTTCTGATCAAACTGAAGTTGTCTTCAATAATGTCAGAGCAAGTATTTGGACGTCTAAATTCTATGGCCTGAGCTGCGTACATTAATTCAATAGCGAGTATCTTTTCTAAATTACCTAAGATTTGATTCAATTTTCTACCGGATATGCTACCCATAGAAACGTGATCTTCCTGACCCATCGAAGTCGGTACGCTATCAGCTGATGGAGGGAAACACAGTGATTTGTTTTCTGTTACTAATGCTGCGGTAGCATACTGAGGTATCATCATACCTGAGTTTAAACCGCCCGAAGTGGTAAGCAGTCTGGGCAGGCCATGTAATCCTTCTAACATCAAATAACAACGACGGTCAGAAATATTACCTAGCTCGGCTGCAGCAATCGACGCATAGTCCAATACCATTGCCAAAGGTTGGCCGTGAAAACTCCCCCCTGAAATCGCTTCTTCGCTGCTGATTACAATTGGATTGTCTGTGACTGAGTTCATTTCAATTTCTGACAATTCTAATAAATGGGTATAGGCGTTACGGGAGGCACCATGTACCTGCGGGATACACCTTAATGAATAGGGATCTTGTACTCGGTCGCAATCTGTGTGGGCGCTCATATTTTGCGAGTTTTCGAAGAAAGACCACATGCGTTTAGCTACTTCGACGTTGCCGGTAAAAGGGCGAGTCGCATGCAATTCTTCTCTAAATGGCTGTTTACTGCCTTGCATGCCTTCAATGCTCATGGCGCCCGCGACATCGGCGAGGTTTAGCAGGTAACGCATTTTGGTAAGAGCTGTAATCGCATGCGCCAGAATAAACTGGGTGCCGTTGATTAGTGCCAAACCTTCCTTAGCGTGCAACTCCATAGGCTTCAAACCATGTTCTTCTAAGACCTGTGCCGCTGGCACTCGATTTTCGTCTTGCCAGAATTCACCTTCTCCAAGAAGTGGTAAAAACAAGTGAGAAAGCGGTGCCAAATCACCCGACGCTCCTACTGAACCTTGCTCAGGCACTACAGGAATCAGGTCCAGGTTGATAAAAGCTAACATTCTTTCGACTACTTCCAGACGGATGCCTGAGAAACCTTGGCTTAACGCGTGAACTTTGGTTATCAACATTAATTTTGAAATGGCTTTATTAATAGGCTCACCCACACCGACAGCGTGTGTGATAAGTAAGTTCTTTTGAAGTAAGTGGGTTTCTTGCGGTGAAATTTGGGTGTCACAAAGCGGGCCAAACCCAGTATTGATGCCGTAAACGGCTTCATCAGAGTTAGCCATAATTTCGACATTCTGTCGGCTTGCATTGATTTTATCCAACGCTAGCTGACAAAGCTCAGTCTTGATACTGCCGTCTGCAATGCCGTTGACAATATCAAGATTCAGATGATCAACACCATATCTAAACGTCATTTTGCTTTCCTCACTCTTAATTTCTTACTACGTAGTTAATCTATGTTCAAATTGAGTCTTAATAGAGCAGACACCAACTCGTCTTAAATTTAATTTGTTTTAATTTTAGGTGGTCTTAAATTTGGTTCCCAGACGATAACGATTGCCGGGGTGATACAGTTTGGCGTAACTGACTAACTTGCCGTTACACCAGGTCTTTCGTTCTAACAGTAAAATAGCTTCACTTTCTTCAACTTCCAGCAAATTTCGCGTTTTCTTATCACCAATAATAGCCTCGACCTTGTGTTCTGCCTCGGTTACTGGGGCAATAGAAGTGAGGTACTCACTCGGGGTCATTTCAGTAAAGTCTTGATTGGAGTATTCCGGTGCGATTTCCAGGTTAACCCAGCGGAGTTCAAGTTGAATCGGGAGTTGCTCTTGAAAGTGTAATAATTGCGAATGAGCACAGGGTTGCTGGTCGCCAAGCTGTAGCTCTCTGATGATATTTTGAGAGGCAATCTCATTTGCACAATGAATAAGCTCAGCATGGTGATTGAAGCCTTGCTCTTTTATTTCAGCAGCAATACTACGAATTTGCAGTAATGAAGATTGCTGCTTTTCTTCCGCCACGAAACTGCCTTTACCTTTTATCCGAACCAGGGTCCCTTCGATGTATAGTTCTTGTAGTGCTCTTCGTGCTGTCATTCGACTGACATCGCATAAATCGACTAATTCGTTTTCTGAGGGGACTCTTTCGCCTGCAATCCAGCTACCCTGACTAATGCCGTCGAGAATATAGTTTTTTACCTGACTGTAGCGACTTTCGGCTTTTTTCATAGGAAACTTATCGTCCTCAAAGAAGCGCTTTTTCAGCACAATTCGATATTTAGGTTAATTATGCGTTTTTTTAGTTGTATATACAAGTTAAGTTTTGGTTAAAATAAGGTAAAATGTTCAAAGCGCCTGAATGAAATTGAATAAGCGTGCGTTTTTTCGCTAAAGCGAACCGCATTATTAGATTAGGCTGTCCGTCAATAGACTGTTAAATAAGAGAGAAACGAATGTCGAAAACCTATGAGTTTTGTAAAGGGAGCTTACCGATCCTGGTATCAATGCCGCATAACGGTACTTTGATCCCGGATAAAATTGCGAAAAATATGACGACTTCTGCACTTGAGGTTGTTGATACCGACTGGTTTATGGACCGGATCTACGGTTTCGCCCAAGATATGGGTTGCTCTTTGCTCAAACCGCTATTTTCTCGTTACGTGATTGACCTAAATCGTCCACAAGATAATAAGTCGTTGTACCCAGGCGCAGACACCACTGAACTTTGTCCAACGACTCAGTTCGATCGGCAACCAATTTACCTTGAAGGTCGACAACCATCTGAGAATGAGATAAAAAGTAGAGTGGATGAGTTCTGGAAACCTTATCATTTGAAGCTTAAAGAAGAATTAGATGAAATGGTTAATCAATTTGGTTATGCGCTGCTATTTGAAGCGCATTCAATTAAGTCTGTCGTGCCGCGCTTTTTTGAAGGCCAACTACCGGATTTTAATTTTGGAAATTTTGATCAGAAAAGTAGCTCTAAGGATTTCACTAAACTTGTCGATGATTGGCAACCCGAGGGATATAGCAAAGTTTTTAACGCCCGCTTTAAAGGTGGGTACATTACCAGGCATTACGGCAAACCAGAAAATGGTATTGATAGTTTGCAATTGGAGTTGTCTCAAGCGACTTATCTTAATGAAGATAAATTAAACTATGATGAAGAAAAAGCTGCTTTAGTGGTTGTGCAAATTAAGAGTTTTTTCGAGCAATTGAAGAAACATACCCTCAAACAGATTAAAAGGCGCTAAACTAAGTAATATGCAACACCTAAAGCGAGTAAAAGTATTTAGCGAGAACCTGCAGCCGGGCATGTTTGTGTCGGAGCTGGATCGCGACTGGAGCGAAACCACTTTCCTATTGCAAGGGTTTACCATCGAGGGCCCGGCAGATGTGGATGAAGTTAAACGCCAGTGTAAGTTTGTTTATGTTGACTTTCGCAGCGAAGAGCAATTTAAGAATTATAAATTGGAGACGACAGCATCGACGACCTATAAACAACAATTACAGAGTTCTATGGCTGGCGGTAACTATAACTTACGCCAAAAATTAAAACCTGCACTCTCTCGAACTCGAAAAACCAGTCGCCTGATGAAAGGGGTGATGGATAAAATAATGCTCGGCGAAGATTTTGATCTGCATGCTGTACGTGACTCTGTTAAAGAAAACGTCAAAGCTGTACTACAGAACAATGAAGCTATGCTGATGATGACGATGTTGAAAAGTAAAAATGAAGACGTCGCTGAGCATTGTCTAAATGTCAGTATATTATCGATTGGTTTTGCACAGTCGTTAGGATATTCAGAGGCCCAACTTGAAGATATTGGTATGGCGGCATTGCTGCATGATGTTGGGCAAATGAAGGTTGACCAAAGAATTCTGAAGAAAAAAGGTAAGCTTAATCAAAATGAGCGCGCAGAGATTGGCAAGCACCCTAAATTCGGTTTTGACATTCTTTCAGCAAAAAATGATCTCACACCCTCCTGTATTGATGTTGTTATGTCTCACCATGAAAGACTGGGCGGCCAGGGATATCCCCGTGGGTTGAAGGATGAGCAGATATCTCAGAATGTCAGGTTGATCAGTATCGTTGATGTATTTGACTCGCTAACCAGCCACCAAACCTATCGCAAAGGAATGTCGGTAATGGATGCCTATAAAGTACTCATGGCTGGTAAAAACAGCCACTTCGACGAGCAGCTAATACTCAAGTTTATTAAGTGGCGTAGCATTTTTCCACCAGGTTCGATTGTCGAAATGGAAAATGGTGAAGTCGGGATTGTAATTAGTGCCAATAGCGAACACAAATTAAAGCCTAGAGTTCTTCTCGTTCTAGACGAGTATAAGCAACCGCGTAAAGAAAGACTCATCAATATGGCAAAAATGGACTTGGACCCAGAATCAAAACCTTATAAGATCATCAAAGCATATGAGAATATGGCTTTTGGAGTCGATCTTCAGGAATATGCCGAGAAAGGGTTAAAAGTCAAATTGCCATAGGTCAACCTTTTCAACTTCTAAATTATCCAGGGTAAATCAATGAATAGTCTATTAGAGCAGATGATCGCTCAGCTGTCGGATGAAGATAAAGTAATATTTAATAATTTGTCAGAACGTCTAAATGAAATTAATGGTGATATTAGCCAACTTTCGGCTGATGAGTTAGAGCTGATTAAACAGATGGAAGCCAAGTATGGTAACAAAATTAATCAGGTGCATGAACAACAGTCAGCAGCTGATAATCCACAAGATTTAATTGATACGCCATTTGGAAATTACGTACGGCAAGTTTTAGCTCGAGATTTAGCCAATGAATTTCCGCAGGAAGCAGCAGCTGTGGCATTTGCATTTGAAAATAAATGGCTGCCGGTTGATTGTCAGGAAGAGAATTTAATTGCCGACATTTATGATCGATATAAAGATGATATTCACATTGCAAACCAGTGGCGTGATGAAATGCTTAGTGTCGACAGTGATAGAAAAATGGCGGTGGGGCTTGCGTGGTTTATGGTTATTTATCAATTGCACCAACGTCTTCAGTGAAATATTTGTATTGTGTGAATCACTACAAATGAACTGTGGTGCCGGTTATTAAACTTCAAAAAAAACAGCGAGATAACTCGCTGTTTTTTTTGAGGGAATAAAATTTTAGTTAAGGTTATTCGCCAACGCCTAACACCGATTTACCTTGCTTGAATACAATATCGACAGGAATATTGGCCTCTTCCAATCGACCCAAATCTTTAGCCAGTTGACTGCCAATAACGCCGCTTTCGTTTAATAGCTCAACTGCCCCTTGATAGTTTCCATCGCCTTGCAATGTCAGAATATGACGTGACAACTCATTCATGGCAACTGTCATAGCGTCAAAGTTTACTCGGTAAAGCCCTGTTTTTTCGTTTCGTGAAAAGGCGCCAAGCTTCTTAAAGAAATTAAATCGAACCATGTTAGCCTTACCGTGTGCGCTGGAAGCGCCGAAGCGAACGCTTCGGAATATGCCGGCGAGAAAGGTGACGTAGTTGTCCATTAACTTACCTTCATCGATATCGCCAGACTCAAATAGCTTGGATACCATATAAAGCCCTAGAATGTCTGCTTTGCCTTCTTCGAGAGCCGATGCTGTTTCTTTAAGGCTATTGCGCACCGTTCCTTTTCCATCCAGCGTGTTCTTAATGCCGAGTCCGTGAGCAACTTCATGAAACATTGTATTGGCGAAAAACGCGTCAAAAGTAATAAATTGACGTTGGTCTTCAGCAATCAGTTCACCAGCAATAGGAATTAGAATATGGTCAAACTTTGCTTTCATCGCATTTTTTAGTTGGAGTCTGCGAGTACCTTTTGCTAGTTGAACCTGCTCATCATTTGGTAAGTTGATGGCGATAGTTTTTGAACCCGCATTACTATGACCTGCGTAGTAAACAACGTCATAGGCGTTGAGGTCTGAATCTGTACCTGGAGTCTCTTGCTTGTACTGTTGCGGAACCGGAAGTCCTTTCTGCAGTTCGGGTAAAAATGCTGCGTATTTGGCCAGCTTTTCACTCCAGCTCTGATCTTTAATCAATACGTAAGACTCATAAGCGGTTCGATAACCCAGTAAAAGATCTTCATAGGTTTCAATTGGACCAATCACTACGTCAATAGGGTTGGTTTTCATATCCATCCAGGCAAAATCACTTTTTTGGAAATCATCGGTAAGCAGGGCGTCGGCTCTTAACTTAAGGTAATTCTTAAATTCTGAATTATCTGCCAGGTTAGAAGCGTCTCTCAGCAGGCTAGCTGCTTTAGTGAGCTCTTCCTTAAATTCCTGATGGTAGGGCACAGAATAAAGCGCGCCGTCAGCATTACGTTTGATTATTGAATATAGTCCTTTCTCCTCTGCGAGCTTCGAAGCCGATAACTCTTCCTTTGTCATATCCTTTGGATAAAATGTCGCACCAAGTGGTTTTTCACCGAACGACTTGATAAATGGTTTATCGCCATCAAGTCTGTCCCATGGTCCATAATTGATGTCTGCGAAGCGGCGAGTGGCTTTGTCACTAATACTGTCGAGTAACGCTTGTTTATCGCCGTAAGCCTGTTTCCAGAAAAGCTCATCCATAATCGTGGAGGCATCTATGAGTAGGGCAATCATTTTCTTTTGATTTGCGCTCAAATGAGATAAATCGCTGTTGAGCTCAACTTCTTTATAGATCCCAAATCGTGGATTAGTTGGCTTAGGTTTGGAAACTGGAGCTTCCAGTTTTTTTTGCTCTGCGGGCTTATTTTCTACTTGTGCTTCTTTTTTATTTGAGGTTGGTTCTTGACCACAGCTGGCAACAAGCATGGTTAACAGTAAACCAGCGATTAACCTGAGGTTTTTCGTAACAGGTTTTACTGTGCCGAGTTTCGTCTCATATGACTTCATTATCCCTCCAAGAAATATTATTCAGTAGTTTTTTTAGTTTTTGAATATTAACACTTTTAATCACCAAATTCTTAAAAATGATTCAGGATTTATTCATGTACAAAGGTATTTAATAGGGGCATCACTTAAGAAAATTGGAGTTTATGATGAAAAAGCTTTGGTTAACCGTTGCATGTGCTTTGAGCTTTAGCGCTTTAGCAAGTGGCGCAGATACTAAATTGAAAAAGGAATCGTTTTTAAGTTCTGTTGTTACTCACACAAAACAATCGCCTCAGGTAACTAAACAGGTTAGTTCAGGTGATGTTAAGGTTAGTCGTCGACAGCAAGCAAAAAAAGTTCGCAATAAAAGTCAGTTAGAAAAAGTGAAGGGTCAAAAAAAATATAGACCCGAATCACCATCGACTGCAGAGCGCTTTCATTATTTTGATATCTATGATTCCTGGGTAACATTAAATTATGACAAAGATGGAGATGGTTATTTCAGTGAGTTCACCGTTAATTTCGACGCTAATTTTTCTGGCGGTTACGCTGATGTTTTTGCAGATATATACCTGAGTCTTGAAGGCGGTTCCTGGGTACATATTGTGACGACAGATGCGTTTACTATTTATGGTTCTGACGATGACGATTATTACCGGGTTACTACTTTACTTAATAGAGACTTTCCTACCGGCGAATATGATATTTTAATCGATCTTTATGAAGTTGGTTTTTCTGGAATTGTTGCAACGGCAGGTCCCAATGAAGATGGTGATTTATTTAGTTTACCACTTGAAGATTCTGAGCACGAGCTAAATAGCGATGCGACTTTAATTACCTATGTAGCGTCGGAATTATCGACAGATTTTGATGCTGACGGATTTTATACACGCTTAACACTTGAGTATGATATCGATACGTTAGACTCTGGAAGAATGGTTTACGCTGAGATTGATTTGACCAATTCAACTTCATTGCATCGTCGCACAGTATCAACTGTAGATTTTCAATTAGGTAATCAAACTGAGTTTATCGATTTAGTTTTTGAAGGTGGCTATGTCGCCGGTTGGTATGATATCGAAATACGATTGATTGATGTTTATACTGGGCAGGTTTTAGCAAATGCGGCGCAAGATTTTAGCTCACTTACACAATTGCCAATCGAGTCTGATGATTATGATGATCACTATGATAATCCGAATTCTTCACAAGGGCCTGTGAGCGGTGGATCTTCAGTTGTTGTTCATGAATCAGGTGGCGGTAGTTTTGGATTTGTTCTTCTGGGGCTTGGATTGCTGGCTGTGAGAAGGCGACAGAACTAGTTCTTATTGTGGGTTAGTTTTAACAAGATGATCAAAAGCCGCATTATGCGGCTTTTCTTTTTATAGGATTAGATTTGCGTGCTACTTCATAAAGCTATTATTTTGATAATATTAAACCTTAATAACAGCATGCTAATTCAAAGCCGATTTCTTTTTGAACGGGAACTTTTCGATGTTGTTGATTAAAGCGCATAAAGTGAATGTTACTTCTGTGTTTCCCGCAACTAAACTCGGGAAATAAATTGTCGCTTTGATCAAGTTTCAGTCGTAGCAACTGAACTGGTTGTTCATTCGTTTCAATCAGAAAGCTACCAAGCGGGGCGACTTTTGAATGCCAGTGACCGCTGTCTCTCATAATTCTCAAAATCACTTCAATACTGGTTTTAACACCTCGAATATCTTCAAGCCAACCGTTTAGCTGGTTCTGCCTAATGTCGTGAGGTTGGCTCAAAAATAAAAAAAGATCGGGACAATCAAAAGTGCAAGTGCCACCTGGAATACTGGCTCTATGCTTAACCGTTTCAATAAACGGCTCTTTACGTAATTTGTCGCCGAACTTTCCCTGGTATTTAATGACCCATTGGTAGAGTTGTGTCACTTGCTTCAAAAAATTATCAAGTTTTGCGACATCAACTTCAGGACTTTTTCTGAGTGTTTCGAACATTGTGGAAAGGCGAGTTAGCTCTTTGATTAGTTCAGAGCGCGTATCACCGCGTTCCAAAATTTCCAGTATTTCAAAAAACAGCTTTAATGCATGTAAATGATTATCACTGTGTACTGCAAGTCGATTTCTTTCGAACTGTGTGAATAAAGATTCCAGCCGAAGAAAACCACGGATGTTTTCCTTTAGTGGATACTCAAATAACAATTTTTCCTTCTGTTGAGGACTAGAAGAGGTTGGTTGATTGGCCGCCTTATTCACTGGTGCTCCATGCTATGTTAGCGTTTTACTTTAGTTTGCATTCTGAGATAGTTGTAAATATTGATTATGGATGAGGTTGACTTGTTGTTCAAGTTCTTCAATTGCTCCATTATTGTCGATCACATCGTCAGATTGCGCAATTTTTTGTTCTCGAGTTGATTGATTGGCAATAATTGCCTTGGCATCTAAAGTTGACAACTTCTCTCTTTTGCAAAGGCGTTCTATTTGTTTTTCTGGATCGATATCGACGACTAAAACGCGATCGACTACTTTGGCTAAATGAGGCGGAATATTTCCCGATTTGTCGACCAGCAAAGGGATATCCAGAATTACATAAGGTGATTTGGCTTTGATTAGCTGATTGTTAATCTCAGCTGAAACTTTCGGGTGAGTAAATTCGTTAAGCCATTTTAAATCTTCTGGAGAGTTAAACACGACTTTTCCTAGCGCTTTTCGATTAAGTTGCCCGTCGTTATGAAATATATCCTCTCCAAACTTTTCTAGTAACGTTTTAAGTAATGGAGAACCTGATTTGAACAAGTCTCGGGCGATTTTGTCAGCATCAATTATTGGAATTGATTTTTTGGCGAATAAATCGCTTACCGAAGATTTCCCTGAAGCAATTCCGCCAGTCAGGGCGACTCTTAATTGTTGCGAAGGCATAATCGAAAACTTATCATTGCAAAAGATACTATCAGTTTTGGGCAGTAGCTAGCGTAATAACGAGTTAATGACATAATGTGTCAGTTCAGAATTAAGTGAGTGTTTGTCCAGCTCTGTCTGAATATCTTTGAGAAGTTTGGCCTTTCCATACACACCTAAATTTTCTGTCTTTTTAAAGCGAATAACATCGGATTTTAATTTGCTCGTGAGAGCTTTAACTCTTTTCTCGCGTTTGGCATCGACAGAGCTTTCAATTTTTCTTTTTTCTACTTCGGTGAAGTGCGTTGCCACAATTTCGTGTGCAAATTGGGAGATTTTCTTTCTCTTTAAAAAGTCTTTAATCATCTAGTTCTCTTTTAGTTGTTCGCTAACTTTATCAAAAAACCACCTCGAACCAAGTTGTTAGCAATATTGACTATATCTTGCGGTGATACTTTGGCTTTTTCAGCCCAAAATTGTACATCTTTGGGGGTATCAACATATTTTCCCATAGCGTCGAGCAACATGACTACCCAGTCATGCGAGTCGGGAATTTGGACTCGGCTAATTTGTTGCCCTTCATTCATAAGAACTAGATCTGTTGCTCCCTCATTTTCTGTCAATGGATTTAATATTTCACATCTATCAGGAATGTTAATGATAGTATCTAATTGCCAGTCTGCATTTTCTTTATCAAGCGCTGAATTATTGAGTATTTCGGGTAGATCTTCCCAATTATTTACGTCGAATAAAGGAAAACCGGATGATAAAGAATGATCGTTCTTTTCAATAAATTCCTTGGGTTTCTTACAAAATCGGTCAAAAATGACTATCGACATTAATTCGATTAGTTTCCAGGCAGATTCTGCACTCTTAAGATTATTTTCTTGTGATGATGAATAAAGATATCTAAAGTTCTCTTCATTGACAGGAAGTGAGCTATCAGCAAAATAATCCCGACAGAAATCGTTAAAAACATTCTTACAAATAGTTTTTGCGACTAAGTTCAATGAGGATTGGTCGTCTGTCACAAAAAATGGCACTTTAGGATGTGTTTTCGGATAATTAGGGAGCTCACGTTCGAGGGTTTGTCTAATTAACTTTTTATTCCAAAAAAGTGACTCATGATACTGTTCTGGTAATTGAGCGAGAAACTCAACTATTCGGTGATCCAAATATGGGACTCTTGATTCAATTCCATAGAACGAACTTGTTCTGTCCTCGTGCCATAAATTAAAAAATTGTAGCTGAGAAACATATGCATTCATCTTATTATTATATGGGCTATAACCTTTGGTCTTTTGAGGTTTATCGAAAAACTCTTGGAGTCTTGATGGGACCGCTTCAGAAATACTCTCTCTGTTAATGAGTGATGGTATAACATCGTTTTCAATATACTCATTCCACGAACTCCAATCTGATCCCAAATAATTAGAATAACCGCCTGCAAATTCATCTGCCCCTTGACCTAACAGGATAACTTTAAGATCTGGAACTAGCTTCTTAGCTGCTTTATGGAGTTCAGACTTATAAAACCATTCTAAATCAAATCTTGGCGACTCGATCATGTAAATCATTTTTTCTAGTTCAGCAAGTCCAAAATTTTCAATGATGTTTTTCAGATCGAATAAAATCGGGTAGAACTTTAGGTTTAACGACTCTGCGACCGCTTTCGCGTTGTTGACGTCGCCTGATTCAAATGAGGCTTTTTCTACAACCGTGAAGCAATGAAGGTTAGATATTTGCTTTGCTGAAAGTGCGGCTAAAATTGAAGAGTCTATGCCACCACTGAGAAATAGTCCCACAGGGACATCAGACATTAACCGTTTAGACAATGAATCGTTGAGTAAATTGCAATATTCGTCAAGGACTTCGCTTTCTTCAACAGAGTTCTGTTTAGCTAAATACTGGCTGATATTCCAATACTGTTGAGTTTCTATTTTTTCATCTGCTGAATAAATAAGATATGACCCTGCTGGAAAGTGGTTGACCCCTTTGACATAAGATGAAACTTCTACTTTATCTTGTATGCCTACTTGCTCTAGATCAGACCAATCGATTTCTTTAGGACAATCAGGGTGAAGCAATAGCGCTTTTAGCTCTGAGCCGAAAAGTAACCCTTCTTGAGTGGTGACATAGTATAGTGGTTTTATTCCCAATCGATCTCTTGCTAAAACAAGTTGGTTTTTTGTTTTATCCCAAATCATAATAGAAAACATGCCGTTCAATAACTCAAAAGCCTCGACACCTTTTTCTTCGTAGAGGTGTAGCACTATTTCCGAGTCTGATTTAGAGCTGAAAGTATGTTGTTGTTCTAAGTTATTTCGGAGTTCAAGGTGGTTATATATTTCCCCATTTACCGCGACACAAATCGAATTTTCTTCGTTCCAAATTGGTTGGGCACCATCTTCTAGATCAATAATTGACAGTCTTCTAAATACAAAAGAAAGAAATTCATCTTGATAAATTGATTCGTCGTCAGGACCCCTGTATTTCAGGGCGTTACCCATTTCACTGAGCACATTTTTAGTACAACTATTTTGAAAATTAAAGCTAATGAATCCTGCAAATCCACACATGTTTTACTGTTCCTAAGTGCAATTTATGTATGCGTTGACAATTATTGATTGTACTATTAGTTTTTACTGCCAGAAATATTGAATTGTAAATGCTGATATCTTCGGTACTTATAAGCCGACTAAATCTAAATACTGTTTCATCAACATGTCACCCCATAAGAATGTAATCCATCCCGAGACAGCCAGATAAGGACCAAATGGAATCTTCGTCTGAGAATCTTTGTTCTGAACAAGCAAAATAATCCCGCCCAAAACGGCACCGACGCCTGCTGAAAGTACAACTACGAGTCCTAACTTTTGCCACCCCACCAACGCACCAATGACAGCTAAAAGTTTAAAATCACCATACCCCATGCCTTCTTTGCCAGTGATGAGTTTAAACAACCAATATATGCTCCAAAGTACCATATACCCTGCAGCAGCCCCGATTACAGCGTCTCCCAAAGGCACGTAAAGACTTTGAGTCGATGTTAGTAATGCGAGCCAAAGTAGTGGAATTGTCATTGAATCAGGTAATATTTGATGATCAATGTCTATCATACTCATTGAAATAAAATAAGCGGTAATTATCAGTGCGAAAAGGAGGGACCAACTGAAACCAAAATGCCACGAGCATAAGGCAAATGTTATTCCCGTCAACAATTCAATAAAAGGGTATCTGAGCGATATTTTACTAGAACAATTGCGACATGCTCCTTTTAAAAACAGGTAGCTAATAACCGGAATATTTTCAAGCGCGGTTATTTTGTGATCACATTTCGGACAGGTTGAGCGGGGTACGACTAAGTTAAACTTTTCAGGTTGCTTGTCGACAGCTTCCTTAGGAGGGGAGAGTGTGAAACCACGATCTTTTAGCACGTCTTTCGCCATCGATTCCCACTCGCGAAATAGCATAACAGGGTAGCGATAAATTACGACATTAAGAAAGCTACCTACGAGAAGACCGAAGACCATCGTCGTTATTGTTAGTGCGGCAGGATAGTACTCGAGAGTTTGAATAATTTGATTCATTTTATCGCTATGGCCGAACATTTAATATGTTCGGCTTGAATTTTTATTAATAAGAGAAAAGGAGCTATACAACAGCACCTAATTGGAATATTGGCAAGTACATAGCGATGATAAGTCCACCGACCAAAACACCTAATACGGCCATTATGAGGGGCTCAAGAAGTGCGCTAAGCCCATCAACAGCATCATCCACTTCTTGTTCATAAATATCTGCAATTTTTGAAAGCATTGCATCAATTGCACCGGATTCCTCACCGATGGCAACCATTTGAACTACCATATTCGGAAATATACCAGTAGATAACATTGATAAATTCATCTGCATACCGGTAGTAACATCATCACGAATTTTAATAATAGCATCTCTATATAATGCGTTTCCGGAAGCTCCGGCTGCTGAGTCTAGTGCTTCGACTAATGGTACACCAGCGGCAAAGGTTGTCGCTAAAGTTCGTGCAAACCTGGCCACTGCGGCTTTGTGTAAAATCACTCCAATAACTGGAAATTTAAGTAATGCTTTGTCTTGTCGATCTCTAACTTTTTTTGAACTCTGATAAACCCTTTTGTATATAGCAATAAATGCGACAATACCAATTAAGAACATCCACCAAAACTCTTGCATAAATTCTGATATGCCGATAACAAAGATAGTAAATGCAGGTAAGTCAGCTCCAAATCCTTTAAAGATATCTTGAAATTGTGGAACCACTTTAACTAATAGAATTGAGGTTACAATGACCGCAACAACGATTACCGCGATAGGGTAGCTTAAAGCTTTTTTGATTTTTGATTTTAGCGCTTCAGTTTTTTCTTTATAGGTAGCGATTCTATCAAGCATGCCTTCGAGAGAACCTGATTGCTCTCCAGCATCAACAAGATCACAAAATAAATCATCGAAATACTTAGGATTTTTACGCAAGGAATCGGCCATCGTATTACCCGATTCTATATCCGCTTTGACACTAAGTAATAATTCTTGAACGGAAGGTTTTTCGTGGCCACGCCCTATGATATCGAAAGATTGCACCAGTGGAACACCGGCTTTCATCATCGTTGCTATCTGACGAGAAAACATCGCTATATCTTTAGGCTCTACAGGTTTTCCTTTACTACCGCCAAATAGCGGGACAGATTTCTTGGTTACTTTTATAGGACTGATGCCTTGCTTGCGCAGTTGCGCTTTGACAATTGCAGGCGTTTCTCCCGTCATTTCACCTTTAACTCTTTGTCCTTTTTTGTCTGCACCTTCCCAAGCATAACTGTGTTGTTTCGGTGCTTTGGCAGCAGTTGATTTTCTCTTAACGGTTTTTCTGTCTTTTTTAAGTGCTTGAACAGCCATATTAGTAATCCTAATGTCTTAGTGCTGAGTTACACGATTAACTTCTTCAAGAGAAGTTACTCCTTGCATAACCTTTACCAAGGCGGAACGATGCAAGTCGTTAACCCCTTCTTTTGTCGCTTGTTCGGCGATATCTAGTGCGTTGCCTCCCTCCATTATGATTTTTCCGATAGTCTCACTGACTTTCATAACTTGGTAGACACCTACACGTCCTTTATAACCGTTTGTACAATTATCACAACCAACTGGTTCAAAGATTTTAAAAGTACCTATTTCTTCCTTCTTGTATCCAACTTTTATTAGCACATCGTCGGGAAGATCTGCTTCGTTTTTACAGTTTTCGCACAGCCTTCTGGCGAGACGCTGGGCAATAACTAAATTAACACTTGTTGCTATATTGAACGGAGCAACTCCCATATTGACCATTCTTGTCAGAGTTTCTGGCGCGCTATTAGTATGTAGAGTCGACAACACTAAGTGACCTGTTTGAGCTGCTTTAATTGCAATTTCAGCTGTTTCTAAGTCTCTAATTTCACCAACTAGCACTATGTCAGGGTCTTGGCGCAAGAATGCGCGAAGTGCCGTTGAAAAGTTGAGCCCTGCTTTTGGATTGACGTTAACTTGATTAACTCCTTCAAGGTTAATTTCCACGGGATCTTCTGCTGTGGAAATATTTCTTTCCGGTGTGTTTATAATATTTACTGCAGTATATAACGATACTGTTTTTCCGCTACCTGTCGGGCCAGTAACCAAAACCATTCCCTGAGGTTTATGGATAGCATCCAGAAATAGCTCTTTTTGTTCAGGCTCATATCCCAGGACATCAATTCCGAGTTGCGCGCTAGTTGGGTCGAGAATACGCATTACAATTTTCTCGCCAAACAAGGTTGGGAGTGTACTGACACGAAAATCTATCGCTTTAGTTTTAGATAACTTAAGTTTAATCCGGCCATCTTGAGGAACCCTTTTTTCCGATATATCTAATTTTGACATTACTTTCAGTCTTGCTGAAATTCTTGTCGCTAGATTGATAGGAGGTCCCGCAACCTCAGCTAGTATTCCGTCAATTCTGAACCTTACTCGATAGCGTTTCTCGTATGGCTCGAAATGTAAATCAGAGGCGCCTTTCTTAATAGCATCAAGTAGTATTTTGTTTACAAACCTGACTATGGGGGCATCGTCAGCCCCACCTGCAGCTTCCGCATCATCTTGTGATTCTTCGTCAACCGCTTCAAGATCTAAATTTTCTAAATCAGCGTCGTCAAAATCCCCGAGTTCCTCGTTTGCTTTATCTTCAACGATTTTTTCGATTGTTTTGTTAAGTTTGATTTCTTCAACTAAAACTGCTTCAGTGGTTAGGCCTGAGTGAAACTTAAATTCATCTAGCGCGGCAAGGTTGGTTGGGTCTGAAACGGCCACATACAGCCTTTTTCCTCTTTTGAAAAGAGGGACCGCATTATGTTTTTTGATAAGAGTTTCACTAATTAAACTTGTTGGAATCTGTTCCGAATCCATTGAACTCAGATCAAAAAGAGGCACGCCGAACTCTGTTGAGGCTGAATTTGCAATCAACAATGAGTCAATTAAAGTATTTTCCACTAAATATGAGACTAAGTTAGTTTTGTTTTTTTGAGCGTTAGTGACGGCATCAAGAGCATCTGACTCGTTAAGAACGCCATCTTGAATTAATCTGCGAACAAGTCCACTAAGAACGATATTTGTTTGAGGTGTAGCCATTTCGAGGATTAAATCCCTAGTGTCAATGTTTGATATAACTTTTTATTCAAAAGCCCACCAAAGGTTTATATTAAGCTAAAGAGAGTATAGTGCGATTGTAAATATATTTCATCATTATATTTTAAAAACAATTAGATAGCGCACATTATTAATATATTACCTTCATCTGTATAGGCAGACCATTCTCACCTGATTTTAGTAAATTATGGACGACTATCATAAACAAATTACATATTACTGTAATGAGACTTGAATTTGGAGACGCTGATTTGCGTATTGGATTTAGTTGTTAAAACGATTAACACTATTTATCTTTGGTATTCTTTCCACGGATCGATGCGTATGTAACCCAGTACGTTTGTATCTGAAACGCTTATGGCTATTACCATGGCATTCCCATTCGTACCTTGTAGCGGTAATAGGAGATATTCTTTATTTTGTGATTCACTAATGAATTCTTGCAGTGATTTCTCCGACTTGGGTGATTTCGGTGTTAGTTGGTCTATGTTCAATGATGATTTAGCAAGTATCTCAATATGATCTCTAATTGGGCGATGTCTTTCTGCAATTTTGCTGTATTGTACGTTATTAAATATGAAATCTGTCCTTTCCTTGTCTGATGTGGCCGGTAACGCATAAGTTATAGCTGGGTAGTTAAATGAAAGGCCATCAAAATGAGAATTTGGTAACCCTTCTACCACTGGTTCAGAAGCGGCCAGTACTTCAAACCTGTCTCCAACAAACGCCAGCACCGCAGGGCGTTGATGATAAATTAGATGTCCGCCATAAATTAAAGCTAATAGTTGTAATACGGCTATTGTAGAAAGGTCAAATTTCAAGCTTTTTTTACCAGGCAGGTAGACGATAAAAGTTAACAATGGCCCGAGAATGGCGTCTACGATAATTAGAATTTTGAGACCTTCCCAAACATTCTCCAGTTCGAAGAATATGTCTTGATACCAAAATAACTTTAAGAAAAGAAGAAATGCGGCAATGACAAAAACACTAATTATAAGGTGCACAAGAAATGCAATTGATTTGGACTTAATAGATTTCATAACACAAGTAATCGTATTTAAAACAAGCAATTGGTTGAGTTAGATGCTGATATTTTGCCGTTGCTGAAAATAAATGCAAATTTTTTTATTCACCTTGACTTAGACAATAAAAAAGCCGCTATTCGCGGCTTTTTTAATTTAATCAGTAAACTATTGATTAACGGCAGTTAGCAGGAACGTGCTTAGCCAAACCAGCAGTTGTTGCACAAGTCCAAGTTAGCGGATCTTCTGGGTTAGCTTGAGCAGGTGTTAAGGTCATTACAGGTTGAGTTGTAGCGCCTGTTGCTTGTGTAGTTAAAGTTACAACGCCCGTCGCATCGGTAATGGCGACACTTGCACAATAAGTTGTGGCGCTAGAAACATAACCTGTATTTGCGGCTGTTACGTTAGCTAGCCCGCCTAGAGAGGCTGCAGTTTCAGCGACAGCTGTTTTAGCTTCTGAACCCATAACCATACACTCAGCTACTTTAGTACGAATTGTATAGTCCTGATAAGCTGGCAATGCAATCGCAGCCAAAATACCGATAATCGCGACAACGATCATTAATTCAATCAATGTAAAACCAGATTGGACTTTTTTCATAATTAACACCTCAGTTAGTTAGTAATTTAAATAGTAAGAAAAAGTTTCTTAATAAAACAAAGTAGACTATTTCTAAAAATTCACAAGAACCATCCCTTTGGTTAAGGGAGAGCAATGTTAATGCCAGAATTATCACCAGTGTCCATTTAATGTGACTTGATTCTCATTTTTTATTAACTGGCATTTTTAAACGATCATATGATTAGTCGTTATATTTCAATGATATAAGGTATATTTAGAGAATAAGTTCTACTACTTCACAAATGTAATTGATTAGTAAAAAATAAAATGAATTAAATAATTAATCGAGATATCAGGTAAACCTGAAGTGTCACATGTGACAAAAAGTGTCATACATGACACTTTTAGACTGACATAGTTTGTTACATTGACAAAAAAGAGGAGATTTATAAGGGAATTGTTTTCGTCTGGCTAATTTTATTTTAAATCTATTGAGATTCGCATAGATAGATCTAAAGCCTGGACATTTTTTGTCAGCGCGCCTACCGAGATGTAGTCGACACCAGTATCCGCGATTGATTTGATAGCTTCTAATGATACATTCCCGGAGGCTTCGAGCAGCACTTTACTGGAATGCTGATCTCGCTGCTTTTTCGCCTCTCTCATTTGTTCCAGACTAAAATTGTCCAACATGATGACTTGTGCTTTTCCGTCTAGCGCTTGTTGCAACTCATCCAATGATTCAACTTCGATTTCCAGTAGTTTGTCGGGATGATTGAGAATGGCTTGATTTAATGCCTGCGGTATTCCACCACAGGCCATGATATGGTTTTCTTTGATAAGAAAAGCATCCGAAAGACCAATTCTGTGATTAGTCCCACCGCCGCACTTGACAGCATACTTTTGGCCGAAGCGCATTCCTGGAAGTGTTTTTCTGGTGTCCAAAAGGCGACAATTTGTACCAACAAGTGGTTCGGCGTAGAGAGAGGTGAGGGTAGCGGTGGCGGATAAACTCTGTACAAAATTCATTGCGCTTCGTTCACCAGTGAGCAATTCTCTTGCATTTCCTTCCAATGTACAAATGACATCTTCGGGAGAGAGTTTGTCACCGTCTTGAAAGTTCCACTTGATGGTGACGTTTCCGCCAAGTAGTTCGAAGATTTTATCTACCCAGGCAGTTCCGCATAATACACCTGCTTCTCTGGTGATAAGTGTCGCTGATGCTATTTTATCTTTCGGAATTAATTCTGCCGTAATATCCCGCGCTGAGTCCGCATTAATACTACAGTCAGCAAGATCTTCCGCTAACGCAAACTGGCACATTTGGGCTATTTCTTGCTCAAGTAACGACTGGAATAGTTTTTGGTCCAACTGAAATTCCGTGAAGTAATTTTTACACTGGCGCTATTCTAACAGTTAGTAAACTTGTCGCAAGGTCAATTGTTTGCCCTTTTGTGTAAACTCAAGTTCTTTTAAAACGCTCATACCAAGAAGTATTTGCCTGCCTTCCATATTCGGTACTATAGATGCCTTTACATCCCGGATGACAATATCGCCGATGGTCAATCTATCAATTACAGTGTAATAAGCCTTGGCTGTACCATTCGCAGTGTGGGTGTAGTGGGATTGACCAGAAATCAGCCCTAGCTCTTGTTGAATTTCTCCTGGTATGGCAACCAGTGTCGCGCCGGTGTCTAGCATGAATATCGCGTCCTGATGATTGACGGTTCCAGAAACCAGGTAATGACCATAGCGGTTGCGTTGCAAGGTCACTTCTACGCCATTTTGAGTTTGATAAGTATCGGGCGCGCTATTAGGGTTTATCTGCTTATCTTCCCAGGAGCCAAAAATAGTTGTCAATAAGGCTATCGCAATAATCCAGGCAATCATTATCATGCGGTTACCGGCGGTTTGGGTGTCCGTTTCTTTACCTGGTTCTCTATTTTGGGGGCCGTTTGAGTTTGACTGCATAACTTATCCAAATACCAACTTAGTGTTAATCGCATCGATTAAGTCATATTAAGTGCTCTGCAACTTCCAGTCTACATTTCGATTTATTTAAAAATGGCGATAGCAAAGTTTCACACCATAGAAGGTCGTTTTGGCTATTTGTTTATCGAAAAATCTCTTAGCGAGAATAAATTGGTTTGTTTTCAATATCTGCTATTATTTTTTTAGATTTTAATGTATCTTAAATGCATCTCAGATTTGTTTTTTTTGAGATTAAAAGTAAGGAAGTGAGACTTTGCAAATTGATGTTAATGATTTTATCGCAATGCAAAGCTGACTTTTTACTTTTTTGTTCCATTAAGGCGATCAGCATAAGAAGGGTGATTAACAAGAATAAATATCCGATTAATAAATGTTAATTAGTTGCTCGTTCGCTTAACTAAAATAGGAGGGTAATAATGAGTAGTATCATAAGAAATAATAAATTTATCGCTGGCTTAGCTATTCTCTTGGTTTTGGTGTCAACCAAGAGTTTTCATACGATTGCTAGTAACAAGGTTGCTAACGATAAACAGATTCAAGATAGTGCCGCTGAAACTCTAACAAATGCTATATCCAAAAGTGACCTGGTATACAGCTATGACGAGATGTTTAATTTTGATATTGAAAAATATTTAGAAAAAAATGCACCTCACTTAGCTGCTCATTCTGAGGCAATTTCTCACTATGCAGGACGGTCTTCGATTAGCCCTAAAATAATTATCGCGTTAATCGAATATCAAACCGGTCTAGTTAGAAAAAATAACGGGGATCTTAAATTGCCGTTTGGTAATTTATCGAAAGAAGCGGATTTTAACGGGCAAGTTGCCGACATTGCTGATCGTTTGTCGCGCGCATTTTATGATGGACATTCATTTCATGATACTGGATTGAATGCTAAGCGCACCGGTGATGAAGATGCTAGGAGGGCAATTCAAACTATCATCGCGTCAGGCAAAAAAACAAATACACTCAATGCGAATGCCGGGAATGAGACTCAGTCATTTAACTCGGTTTTTCGGCAACTTTTTCCGGAAACTAAATTAAAAAGTAATGAGAAAGAAGGCGGTGCAGTTGAAGTAGTACCCGCAGATAACTTTTTGCAATTACCTTACCCGGTCGGTAAATCTTGGACTTACGGCGGCAGCCATACCAATACTGGAAGCGGTAGCTATCCGCAATCATCGTTGGACTTTAATAATGGTGGACGTTGGGGGGACAATCTTACCGGAATTTGGGTGACGTCTTCAGCTAGCGGGAGAGTGGTGCGTCATTCTTCTTGCTTTCTGGAAGTTGTTCACAGTGGCGGCTGGTCGACTACTTATTATCATTTATCAGGTATTCGTGTAAATCACGGCTCGACTGTTTCGAGAGATACTCGGTTAGCAAATTATGCCAGTAATCGAAATCAGGCATTGTGTGATGGTGGTAGTTCTTCTGGACCTCACTTGCATTTTTCCTTAAAAAGGAATGGCCAGTTTTATCATTTGAATAATGTTTCATTATCAGGTTTTAAAGTGCACACGGGTCGTAACAGTTATGACGGTAACTGCAATTATTTTTGGTTAGAAAAAAACAATAGCTATTACTGTGCTTGGGAATGGATTAATAACCCGGGTGTTGATGGTGATACTGAACCAACGATTTGGCCGATGGAAAACGGCCAGGTAAGAAATAATATTTCTGGAAATCAAGGAGTGAAATACTATTACAAGATTGATGTTCCTGCTGATGCAAGCAATTTACAAATTGCTGCGTCTGGCGGATCGGGTGATGCGGATATGTATGTCAAGTTAGGGGCATTACCCACGACTAGCAACTACGATTGTCGACCCTGGAAAAATAATAATAATGAAACTTGTAGTTTTGAAACACCAGATAGTGGAAGTTGGTATGCCATGTTACATGCGTATGAATCGTTTAGTGGTTTAAGTTTAAAGACGACTTATTCCGGTGGCGGTGGTGGATACAAAGTTGAGAACATTTCTATCAGTCAAGGTAATTGGAAGCGATATTGGATAGAGGTTCCTGAAGGAATGAAAACACTCACCGTTAAGACGACTGCAAACAATGGTGATGCTGATCTTTATGTGAAGAAAACGAGTTATCCAGACAAAGACAATTGGGATTGTCGGCCTTACGATGGTGACAGTAATGAGGTTTGCACTTTTAATAATCCTGAATCGCGTCGATGGTATATTGGAATTTATGGTTATGAAGCCGTTGATGGATTGACTATGGAAGCGGAGTGGAAGCCTTAAATGATGTTTTCTCAGGGCGGAGTTTTTCGTCCTGAGATTATTGGAGTATTGAGTTGGTTAGGGAATCTTATATATCGAGATGACCTTCCATTCGAGCCTTCGAGATTTCCTTTAGCTCGCGAGAGATAATATAGGAATTTTTCTCTAGAATTGCGGGGACATCTCGGGTTTGTCGAATCAATGCGACAATTATTATCTTTTTATCACTTAATGGTACGTAAACAATGTAGTGTTCTCTAACAGCATGAATACTCAGGCCTGCTTTATTAGTTAAATGTATATTTCTCGCAGAAGAGAGATGATTTTGCGCTATCTCTTCTGCACTTTTGTGAAGATCTAGAAAATACTGTTTTGTTAACTCTTTACCCCAGCGCCTTAGAGACCACTGACGTGCTTCTCGAAAGTCGCGCTCCGCGGTAGATGTAAGTATGTAATATTGAACCTTCCTTGGCATTACTTTTAATCTTCCTTTGCAATATCTAAAATGGACAAGTCTGAAAAGCGATTATGTTTTATGTCGCTAAGTCCGTCCAAAACATGGACAACCGTTTTTTGAGACTCCATATCACGGCGAATTAAATCACGAAGATATTCGCTCGGGGTGGCATATAGGCCAGAGTCGCCAGTACGACTATCTACAAAGTCTCTTAGTTCTTCAGTCAGGGACAAGTTTAAACTGCTCGACATCTTGACATCTCCATATGTGAGGTTTATTCGATAGCATAATCTTTATGTCGAATATCGTCAATATTTGTCATAGATTGGTTATCTTCATCACGGCTAATTTGTTGGCGAGCGTCTAGCGACCCCCACCAAAATTCGATTTTTAGACAGTAGACCCGATGTTGTTTGCGTAATCAGGGAGCTGGCTTTCGGTGAGAAAAATGTTATGCAGATAGAGAATTTTTCTTGCATGGCGTTCATAAATTTCAGCTGGTTTCTCATTTCGTGTTGAGAAAACCTCGGTTAGAAACCGAGGCTACGTATGTTTTTTTTCAGGGATACTTTGCTAGTGTGGCGCCTGTATCCAGTATGAATGTCGCGTCGTTATGATTAACAGTGCCAGAAACCAGGTAATGGCCATAATGATTCAGCTTTACGGTCACCTCTACGCCGTTTTGAGTTTGACTGCATAACTTATCCAAGTACCAACTTAGTGTTAATCGCATCGATTAAGTCATATCAAGTGCTCAGCAACTTCCAATCTACATTTCGATTTATTTAAAAATGGCGATAGCAAAGTTTCACACCATAGAAGGTAGTTTTGGCTATGTTGTTTTATCGAAAAATCTCTTAGCGAGAATAAATTGGTTTGTTTTCAATATCTTCTATTATTTTTTTAGATTTTAATGTATCTTGATTGTATCCTTGTTGTATCTGAGGATATTTTGTTGGGGTTAAAAGTAGGGAGGTGAAACTTAATAAATTAATGTTAATGAATTTATCGCAAGGCAAAGATGACTTTTTACTGTTTTGTTCCATCAAGGCGATCAACATAAGAACGGTGATTAACAAGAATAAATATCCGGTTAATCAATATTAATTGCTTGCTCGTTCGCTTAACTAAAATAGGAGGGTAATAATGAGTAGTATCATAAGAAATAATAAATTTATCGCTGGCGTAGCTATTCTTTTGGTTTTGATGTCAACCAAGAGTTTTCATACGATTGCTAGTAACAAGGTTGTTAATGATAAACAGGTTCAAGATAGCGGTGCTGAAACTCTAACAAATGCTATATCCAAAAGTGACCTGGTATACAGCTATGACGAGATGTTTAATTTTAATATTGAAAATTACTTAGAAAAAAATGCGCCTCACTTAGCTGCTCATTCTGAGGCAATTTCTCATTATGCAGGACGATCTTCCATAAGCCCTAAAATAATTATCGCGTTAATCGAATATCAAACCGGTCTAGTTAGAAAAAATAACGGGGATCTTAAATTACCGTTTGGTAATTTATCGAAAAAATCGGATTTTAACGGGCAAGTTGCCGACATCGCTGATCGGTTGTCACGTGCATTTTATGATGGACATTCATTTCATGATACTGGCTTGAATGCTAAGCGCACTGGCGATGAAGATGCTAACAGGGCAATTCAAACTATCATAGCGTCAGGCGAAAAAACAAACACACTCAATGCGAATGTTGAGAATGAGAGGCGGTCATTTAACTCGGTTTTTAGGCAACTTTTTCCAGAAACCAAATTAAAAAGCAATGAAAGAGAAGGCGGTGCAATTCAAATGGTACCTGCAAATAACTTTTTGCAATTACCTTACCCCGTTGGTAAAACTTGGACTTACGGAGGTAGCCATACCAGTACTGGAAGTGGCAGCTATCCGCAATCATCGTTGGACTTTAATAATGGTGGACGTTGGGGGGACAATCTTACCAGAATTTGGGTGACGTCTTCAGCTGGTGGGAGAGTTGTACGTCATTCTTCTTGTTTTTTAGAAGTTGTTCATCGTGGTGGTTGGTCGACTACTTATTATCATTTATCAGGTATTCGTGTAAATCACGGCTCAACTGTTTCGAGAAATACTCGGTTAGCAAATTATGCCAGTAATCGAAATCAGGCATTATGTAATGGTGGTGCTTCTACTGGGCCTCACTTGCATTTTTCCTTAAAAAAGAATGGTCAGTATTATCATTTGAATAATGTTTCATTATCAGGTTTTAAGGTGCACACTGGGCGTAATAGTTATGATAGTAACTGTAATTACTTCTGGTTACGAAAAAATAACAATTATTATTGTGCATGGGAGTGGATTAATAACCCTGGCGTTGATGGTGATACAGAACCGACGATTTGGCCAATGAGAAATGGGCAAGTTAAAAAATATATCTACGGCGACCAGGGAGCGAAATATTATTACAAGATTGATGTTCCCGCTGGTGCAAGTAATTTACAAATTGCGGCTTCTAACGGGTCGGGTGATGCCGACTTATATGTTAAGTTGGGAGGGTTGCCAACGACCGGTAGTTATGATTGCCGTCCCTGGAAAAATAACAATAATGAAACTTGTAGTTTTAAAACACCCGGTAGTGGAAGTTGGTATGCAATGTTGCACGCGTATGAATCGTTTAGTGGTTTAAGTTTAAAGACCACTTATTCTGGCGGCGGTGGCGGTTATAAAGATGACAACATTTATATCAGTCAAGGTAGTTGGAGGCGATATTGGATAGAGGTTCCTGAAGGAATGAAAACACTCACCGTTAAGACGACTGCAAACAATGGTGATGCTGATCTTTATGTGAAGAAAACGAGTTATCCAGACAAAGATAATTGGGATTGTCGACCTTATGATGGTGACAGTAATGAGATTTGCACTTTTAATAATCCTGAATCGCGTCGATGGTATATTGGAATTTATGGTTATGAAGCGGTTGATGGTTTGACTATGGAAGCGAGGTGGAAACCTTAAGTGATGTTTTCTCAGGGCGGAGTTTTCGTTCTGAGATTCTTTTAGGCTTTAATTATCTTAAGTCTTTGTAGCCTTGATCGAGCTTCGTGGAGTCAGGGAACGAACTTTCAGCGAGAAAAATGTTAAGCAGATAGGGAAAATTTTTTGCGTGGTGTTCACGGATATTAATTGGTTTATCATTTTGCGTTGAGAATACCTCGATTAGAAACCGAGGCTACATGAATGTTATTTTTCAAGGCTACCTTGCTACCCATTAGCCTTACGTAAGATCTTTTATTTTGCAAGTAACTAGAAAGTTTTCACCAATAAATATTACGCCTCCAATATCAAAGTTTTTATTGGATTTAATATCAACTAGATAGGGTTTTAGAGCAACTATTTCTTGCCAATTTGAATCTATGCTATTTCCAGCTTGAGACATTTCTATTTCGTGGGTTAAAAATAAGTTCCTCACCTCTTTGAAAGCCGGGGCTGGTTTCAAATAACCGTGAACTTGCTTTTCTCCTAAAAAGTCGACTGTTTCCTTTTCAACGGTGAATGTTCCCCAGTTTCTACCGACTATATCTTGGATATGAAAAGTGCGGTTTAACATAAAAATACCTTTAATAGCCGACAACCAATTGTTCGAGAAATCTCTAATTGTAGCTATCCCCCAGGCGTTTTTGACTATTTAAGCTCATGAATTCATCATTTTGATTGTCTTGGCAAAAGGCGAACACGTTGACCGTTGACAGAAAACTCCCCTTCAACAAAATCCACATCAGCCTCTATAGTCCTGATGGCTGGGTCATGAAACATAATGCCGTTAACAACCAAAAAACTTTCATTGGGCATGTCTTTTGAAGCTGCGGTAGCAAATAACTCCCAACATAAATCATCGTCATGAGATGCGTATAATGCTATTGCAAAAACGAATTTCTCTAGCACTTTAAAATCATTCTCGGAGTAAGAGAGTTTTTCAACATCAATCATTTCACGCAATTTTTCTTGCGCTTTATCTGTAACTTTTAACATTACTCTGACCTTGTTGTTTAGTTAGCTATTAACATAATTTATGCTTTCTATGTAGTTAATTTTATATGGCTGTTTCGAACATCCAAAGTTTAGGCATTATTGTTTGTTCGCTCTACAGCGAGCAATACATGAATTCCATGTTCTTTTAGCAAACTCAATGCATTGTAATCTCTGGTCGTTATCACTACATCCATCTGAATTACAATTCCTAAGTTGTTCTTGGTATCTCCTGTTACAAGCAGACTCGCATGCGTCTGGCAATGCTGGGCTATTGATTGTATCTGTCTCATTCGTGCTAGGAAATGGTATCACATTGTCGTCCGAACCTTCATTAAATTGATTTGGAAAATCAGGCAGGCAGGCAGCGGTGATTCCTGCAGAGCAAGCACGGTGTCTCGCTTGTGAATCAGCTTCTCTTTGGGCGGCCAAATAGGCTGCTTGTGCATTTCCAATCATCCGCCCAAACTGAAAGACTGCTCTCGGATTAAGCCAACTGAGACCTTCAGGGTCGATGCGATTAATTGGATTCCCTCCAACATAGCCATAAGTATTTATCCCCCCATTAAGCCCAATCGGGTCCGACTGAATATACCGTCCTATTTCGGGGTCATAATCCCGGAAGTAGTTGTAATGAAGACCGGTTTCATCATCCAGATACTGCCCCGGAAAACGAATACTCTGGTTAAGGTTATTGGTGGTAACAATCGCTTTCCCAAATGGCGTGTAGTGGGCTTGCCATTGAATAGTGTCAGTCTCATTGGTAATCGCCACCGGCGTATCTAAATGATTGGTGTGCACATAATAAAGCTGATTGTTATCAACGGTGGCTAAGCGCTGACCATTGAGATAAATATATTCTTTTTGGATTTGTCCTTGACTATTCGCTTCAGCAATCAGCTGACCATCTAAGCTGTAAATAAAATGGTTCGTATTGCCATTGACTTGTTTAATGCTTCGCTCACCTTTGAAGTTATAAACATAGTTGGCATTCATGCCGGTTTTACTGGCGGTCTTCATGCGCCCATGCTGGTTATAGGTAAAAGTGAGGTCGCCCTGGGTGAGGGTATTGCCCATTGCATCATTGGTAAAACTTTTGGCCTGGTTACCGGTGACTTCCGTTAGCCTGTGGGAATCAGCCGCGTAAGCATAAGTGCCTGTTTGATTATTATCGGTTTTGGTTTTCCGGTTACCAACTTTATCATAAGTAAAACTGATATCACCATAACCCCCGTTAGCCGTTAACAATCGGGATAACTTGTCATAAGTGAGTGTTTGATTTTTACCGTTATCCAGGGAATTAACAATCCCGGTGATGTTGTTGGTTAAATCATAGGTATAACTTTTCTCATCAATACCACTGACTGTTTTGCTGGTCAGTCGATAATCTAAATCAAATCCCTGGGTTAGCATTTTTCCATTACCGAAGGTGAGATGAGTCATCGGGCCAAAAGGTAAATAAGCGATATTGCTAGCCAGGGTTTTGGTTTGATTATTAAGTGTTGAGTTCAGCCCATTCACGCGACCCAAAGCATCAAAAGTGTAAGTCAGTTTTCTGCCACCGGGATAAGTTACACCAGTCATTTGACCTTGGTTATCGAAGTGATATTCAGTGACATAATTTTTTCCATCAATTACGCGGGTTTCTTTGGTGACCTGTCCGAAACTGTTGTAAACGTAATGGGTTGAACCACTTTGGTCGGTGACTGAGGTTAAACGACCAATGCCTTTATTTCCGTTAGCGGTTTCATCATAAGTGTAAACGATGTTTTCAGTTGAATCCGAATAAGACTGGGTTTTCGCCCGGTTCAATGCATCGTAAGTGAAAGTGACGGTTACGCCGCGAGCATCGGTTTTAGTCAACCTGTTACCGGCTTTATCATAGGTAAAAGTGGTCGTGCCGGTGTCTTTGCTGATGAGTTTGGTTAAATCACCAAAGGCATTATATTCATATTGGGTTGATTGACCTTCGGCATCAGTGACGTTTGTGATTTGATTGTGTTGGTCATAACCAAACTGGGTTTCTCCGTTATCCGGGTCAACAATTTTTTTGATGCGATTGAGCGCATCAAAGCTGGAAGTGGTTTGATTGTTCAATGCATTTTTATCAGTAACCGGATTACCATCAGCATCATAAGTGAGCTCATTGCTTTGGCCATTATTGCCTAAGTTTTTTGTTAATTGTCCTAGAGCATTAAACACTGATTGTTGTGATCGTTTTAAAACACCATTAGAGTCTTTCGTTTTAGTTTCCGTGATATTTCCCATCAGGTCACGGGTGTATTCAATTCGATTACCTTGCGAATCTGTCACTGCAGTTAATCTCTCACCGTCATCATATTCGTAGTTGATAACTTGTCCGGTAGGGGAGGTGACTGATTTTAGCGAGCCAGTTGGAAAATAGTCGTATTGGGTAACAGCACCATGAGTGGTTGACGTTTTGAGCCAACCTCTTGGGATGTAGGTTAGTGTAGTAACAACACCATTGGCATCAGTCACCTTACCTACTCGGCCGCTTGCATCATAATCTGTAAATAGCGTTTCATGTCCAAGCGCATTTCTTACTTTTGAAATATTACCGTTTGAGTCGTAGTAATAATTGGTTGTATCTGATGAGCCAGAAATTGGGCCGTTTATCGATTTCAATTTTCCTTGAGGATAAAATTGATAGATTGTAATTCTATATTTACCAGTCGTTAAATCGTTAAGTTGTTTATAGTAAATATCACCATTTGTTTTATAGCCAATGACAGTTTTTAGATTTCCTTCAGTTATTGTAGTTGGTCTGTTATTTGTCCAGTTAGTGGTGACTTGTTGTGCTTCAGCTGTTCCTTCAGCCAATATCTTTTTGGTTTGCAAGGCGCTGCTATTATACTCATAGGTATTAACCTTACCAGTTGGAGAAGTCGCTTTGGTTTGATTTCCTGCTGCATTATATTCGTAAACATAGTCGCCAGTAACGCAATCAGTGCAAGCCAACTGCTCGAGTTTAGTGAGTAGACGTCGCCCTTCAAGATCAGTAGTAAAGTGATAGATTTTTTCGTTAGACAAATTATCTGAAATAAATGTTTTGACCTTGGTCTGGTTTTCCACAGAGTAGTCAAGCTCAACTCTCTCGACACCACCCGCTAATTCGTTGTCGATGGCACGACCAAACTCGTCATAAGACCAGGTGGCAAATCGAATACCTTTTTCATTGATTTTTGCAGTCATACTTTTCGGAAATCGTGCATCTTCGAAAAGATACTGAATAAACGGATTATCAGTATTCGTTGAAGGTGTATCGTCTGGATAAATAACTTTCACCAGATTGCCGGTATTATCATATTCAAACCAGAACTCTTCGCCAGCCGGAGCAACAAGTCTTTCCAGCTCATCGGACGTATTGTAGAAAAAGGTAAGTTGTTTACCATAGTGGTTGGTAACGGTTTTTAATTTACCGGTAGAGGTATAACTAAAGCTTCGGTTAATTCCGTTCTTTGTTGTTTTTGAG
This sequence comes from Aliikangiella coralliicola, assembly GCF_007004725.1. GTDB lineage: Bacteria > Pseudomonadota > Gammaproteobacteria > Enterobacterales > Kangiellaceae > Aliikangiella > Aliikangiella coralliicola. Next base: position 39,473 of record NZ_ML660171.1, read on the forward strand.
AGGATTTTTCCATTAGCGGAAAATTTTTGGGTATCACCTCGTTTAGTTGTATAAGTTAGCGTCCCATCGCCGTTAAGATTGATATACCCATATCGCTCCTGGTTTTTCGTGTCAAAGCCAACGGTTTTCATGATGGGGGAGCCATTCAAGGTAACATAAAGTCGACTATGGCCTCCTCCCCAGGTGAGCTTTACTATTCTGCCACTTCCTTTTGTGTAAATCGTATTAAGTGTTCTAAATTGGTTATCGTTGAGTTGTTGGCCCAGATGAGAATTGAGTTGGTTGTATTCTTCCTGCTCATCACTATATAGTGGACTTTTGTAGGAAATATTATATTCAAGTGGATCTGTTCCCTTACCCGAATATATCGGAGTCGTTTGAATACTTTCGCCGGTGGAACATACAATTGGATCACCAACAACACTACGATTCGATTCGCATTTTGCCGGTTTCATACAGACATCGGGTTTAGTATCTCCGTCCATATCAACTGGCTTAGTGTAAGGAGAGCTTGTGCATTCAAGAGCGTGGAAAACACTAAAATGTAAACTCGTTCTAATATTCAAGAACGAATTGACTCTCGTATAGGAAACTAAATAGTCACCGGGTCGGTTAGGATTGGGTTGAAGCTCTTCTGGATTGCAATCTTCTACCTCATAGTTGATATTTCCCCAGTGGAACTTCCAATCGTCACATCCAATCTGAGCCGCAGTAATGGCGTTGTTCTGTGTTGAACCGACTTTTCCTGGCGCTATCCAAGGTTTATAATTTTCTTCAATTAGTCGAAAGTCTTCACCGATTGCATTGGCTGTAGTGGAGAAAAAATAAAGAAAGAAAACTGAAAAAATAACGAATAAGTTGGGGTGTCGGTTATTTTGATTATGCCCCATCAGGTTGTGAAAGATTATGCTCATATTTAGATCCCTTAAATACTTCAATCGATAATTAATTACAGCAATAGAAGTCGTCCTATCCCTGGATTCTTGATTCAAAACTTTACCTGGCGAAATCCAATAAAGTCATGACAAAGTACACTCCGCGATATAAGACTGATATTTTTTATAACGGATGTACAATTATTAGGTCAGTGTATCTATCAGCACAGATAATGTCCACTATTTATTTGAGCAAGTAGTTTTTGCTAAAATAGCGCCATAGTTGAAAGTTTTAGTATCTAATCAATTACTTAATATCGCGGGCATGGTGCTAATGAATTTGTGGTGAAACTAAACTGAATCGGTAACTGGACTTAATACCCCAACAGAATCATCAATATTTTTCTTATACTCCCTCAAAATAAACGATTGATTTTTGAGCGAATAATGAACACATCACCTGTCCTGATGACTATACTTAGATTCAAAGGGAAACAAATTCCGTGAACAATCTCTGCGGTGCAATCTCAAGTTGCTATTAAATTTGACGTATATCCGTGAATAATCCTGATTTGGGGGTTGGGTCACAGCGGTGACATAGAGGATCGGCTATAAATAACATTCCCAGTAGTCAGTTTTGAGTGACTAGCCTTACGAGGCCAGTTCTCAAATCTTATCTTTTTTAACCAAGAGGTAAGCGTTGTGGGCAATAAGAGCCACATCTTAGATTTCAATTCAAACGCTAAGTCTGTTCAAGGCAAAAAAGCGATTTCTTTACCAGTGATGGTCGAAGACGCTCGCAAAATTTTTATCGGCGAGCTCGAAAGTAATCTAAAACAAATGTTCGAGGAAGCTGACGATATGTTATTTGACATGTCTGACGGCGGTTACCAGAACGCGCATTTTGACGCGATGCGAATGCTACGTCTGAAAAAAGACGGACTACTTAAAAGTTTCTACAAAGAAATGCTGAACAGCTTTACCGAAAGTCTGGGTAAACGAGATGATTATCAAGAGCCCTCAATTGAGAGTTTATCATTCGAAAATATTGCCCTGGTTGGAGATAGTGAATTAGAAGAAGGTATCGCTATTGATGGAATGGTCAAAAAGGCCAGAAGTGGTAATGTTGATGCCCTGGATAAAATTCGTACTCGTTTAGACACACTGATCCCTAACAAATCGGTAACTCGCGAAAATAATCCATTTGAACCAGTTTGTATCTGCACTGCATTTAAAAATGCTTCTCTCGCGCTTGATATTGACCTCAATTCATTGCTGGTGGTCTATAAATTATTCGAGCGAACTGTTTTATCACAACTTGAAATTGGCTATCAAAAAGTGAACGAGCTTTTTGTGGCTAAAGGCGTGTTACCGGACCTTAAAGTTTCAACACCACAACGTCAAAAACAAAAGCCAATGAGCTCACCTAACACTGCTTTACCCTCAGAAGGTTTGTTAGAAACAGCGATTAGCGAAACATCTGCTAGTACTTCTTTAAATCAAGCACCGGTTGACGATCAGGTGCTCTCACTAATGCAAAGCTTGTTGGCGAATAATCGACCTTCAATCCAGATGCATAATAGTGTCCCGACGACGCAGGTCGATACACCACAATTGATCAACGCGTTGACAAACCTGCAGGCATCGCAGTTTGCCCAATCCGCTGAAGGTGGAAATACCATTGTCGATTTGCGCAATGTTTTGGGTTCGCAACTAAATACCTCACCTGAAGCGATTCAAGAAGGTGCTTTGGGACAATTCAATGACGATATGATCGATATCGTATCGATGTTGTTTGACTTTATTCTTGACGATAAAAATGTGCATGCGGAGATAAAATCGGCGATAGCTCGATTACAAATTCCGATGTTGAAAGTGGGTCTGGTCGATAGAACATTTTTCTCAAACAAAAAGCATCCTGCCAGAGTCTTGCTCAATGAAATCGCATACACGGGTATTTCCTGGGATCCAAAAGCGACAGACTCAAAACTGGTATTGAGTAAAATCGAGGAAATCTCTGAACGAATTACTTCGGAGTTTAAAGATGACATATCCATTTTCAATGGGATACTTGATGACCTTTTAAACTTTAAGCAAACTACCCAACGACGAGCTCAAATTCTTGAGCGCCGCACCAAAGAAGCGGAAGAGGGCAAGGCAAAGGCCGAATCTGCTCGGGCGAGAGTTAATCAAGAGTTGGCACGTATGTGTAAGGGCAAGTCGATTCCTGATTCTGTGCGTCAATTGCTCAAAAATGTTTGGGTTCACGTGATGTTTCTTGAAAGTCTGAAGAACAATCCAGACTCATGGGATAAGGTCACTAAGATTGGTAAGTTATTGATCTGGAGTGTGCAGCCGGTTAAGGAAGCGACAACTTTAGAAAAACTGATCAGCCGAGTCCCTCGCATTGTTAAAAATATCCGCAAAGGTTTTGATATTATTTCACTGTCGCCGATTGATGCCACGCGCATGTTGGATCAATTAGAAGAAACTCACCGAGAGGTGATCAAACAAGCGCAGGAATATATTGAAGGTAAAAACCAGGAAGAAATTATTCGCTTAGCACCGACTCCTTTTTCAGATTCAATCGAATTGAATTTACTGCAGCAGGAAGAGCAAAGTGGGGCCGTTGATTTAGCACCGAGTCAAGAAGTCGAATCCATTGAAATTCATGACATTGGTTTTACGCCGGAACAAACTGGTAAGCCGCAGCTGGAAGATACTCTCGATGTCGACATCAGTCAGGCGAGCATACAGGCAATCGAAAGTTTAACTGCGGGTCAATGGGTTGAACTTGAAATTGACTCTAATTCCCAGCGTTGTAAGCTGGCGGCTAAAATTTCATCAAGCGGAAAGTTTATTTTTGTTAATCGTAATGGTGTAAAATTAGCTGAATTTTATACTGACGCGCTTGCTCTTGAGTATCAAACCGGCCGGCTGAAAATTCTCGATGACGAAGCGCTTTTTGATCGTGCGCTTGAGTCTGTTATTTCTAATTTACGAGCGATGAAAGCCGACGCTTGATGCTTTAATATCAGGACTTAAATTTGCCAGGACTTAAGTTTGTCAGGGCTTAAATTCGCCAGGATTGACTTGATGATGCCCCCTTCAACTATTGAGTTGGAGCATCTATTATTCGTTTTCAGATAAAATTACCACTAGCGTCACTTTCCAATCACTGTTAGCCTCTGGTTATTCAATCTTAGTTAACCTGCGTCAAATGATCGTTAGTGGTCTTCTTAAACAAGCTCGCTTTATTGAGAGCCCCCATTATAATGAGCGACCAGATGCCGACGATATATCATTGTTGGTTATCCATAATATCAGCCTGCCGCCAGGTAATTTCTCTTCGAATTATGTGGAGAAATTTTTCCAGGGGCAGCTAGAGCCTGCGAGTGATCCTTATTTTCAAAAGATTGCCGATTTGCAGGTTTCCGCCCATTTATATATTCGTCGAAGGGGTGAAATCATTCAGTTTGTACCTTTTCAAAAAAGGGCCTGGCACGCTGGCGTATCAAACTTCAAAGGAAGAGAAAACTGCAATGATTTTTCAATTGGAATTGAATTAGAAGGGACGGATGAGCTTGAATATACAGATGAGCAATATGACGCGCTAATCGAAGTCACACGCTATTTACAACAAAAATATCCAAAGATAACCAATGGTCGAATTGTTGGTCACTGTGATATTGCGCCGCAACGTAAAACAGATCCGGGCGAGAGTTTCGACTGGACACGATATCTTGATAGCCTGTAATAACTGAGCCCGTTGGGATTGATTCTTTCAAGCTTTCCATTAGATTGATTTTATATCAGCCTGATTTTTATACTAAAATCAGTTAGTATCTTGCCCGTTTTTAAAACGCTGTCTTGAACGAGTTCGAGTCTGTTAATTGACGAACGAATTATCGGGGTGAATAGAGGCTCAGAGCGATAAACTATTTATCCCGAATTCGGGTTGTTAGCACAATAAGTTACGCCAATAAGAAACACAGAGATTAAAAAATGACGCTTTTAACCGTACTGTTGGTAGTTGCACTGGAATACCATTTTCAATGGGGGGCCGAATATCGATCATTTGGCTGGTTCTCAAGTTTGCAAGAGAAACTCGATGACATGTTTGGAGAGCATTCTTTCTTTGAAGGTTGGGGAGGAATAGGCCTGATACTATTAATACCGGTACTGATTGTCGGTTTGTTTGTGGGTATATTTGATGGCGGATTTTACTACCTGATTTTGTTTATTGTTTCTTGTGTGGTTTTGTTTTTATGTCTGGGACCACGTCCACTTGAAGTTTCATTTCGCTCATACTTCGAGGCAATGGAAAGAGGAGATGAGCAGGCCGCCTATTTATTGCTAAACCAGGAATCCCAGGCTGAAGACGTGCCTGAAGGTGATGAAATTGTCAGAAATGCCACCCGAGTCATTTTGGTAGAAAGCCAGGCTCGTTATTTCGGTGTACTTTTCTGGTTTATCTTTTTAGGTCCGTTCGGCGCGCTGTTTTACCGTTTGGCACATCAATATTATTGTGATTGTAAAAAGCATAACAAGGAAGAACACCTGCCTTTGATGAGTCAGTTGCTTCACGTTGTTGATTGGCTGCCGGCTAGATTGACTTGCTTTTTGTTTCTGCTGACTGGCGATTTTGTGAATGGCTTTTATCGGGTGAAAGATTATTTTGCCGATTTGTCTGCGAATAGCCAACATATTATCAGTGAAACTGGTGTTGCCGCACTTGGCTTAGAAATGGGCGTCTCTGATCAAGGGATCAAAGAAAATCGTAACGCAATGGCAATGGTCGAGCGTACCTTGATAATTTATGTGGTGGTGGCGGCCGCACTAACGCCGCTCGCATTTTGGTAAGGGAGAAATCCAACTCAGTTTAACTCCGTTCGGTTCGTGCTGAAATTTATCAATCTCTTAGCTCCCTCTCCCTTTGGGAGAGGGTTGGGGAGAGGGAAATCCAACTTACAAAGTTTAACTCCGTTTGGGTTCGTGCTGAAATTTATCAATCTCTTACCTCCCTCTTCCTTTGGGAGAGGGGGGGGAGAGGGAAATTCGACTTACAAAGTTTAACTCTGTTCGGTTTTTCGCTGAGAACTATCAACCTCTCCCTAGCCCTCTCCTTCCAGGAGAGGGGACTTAATCCTTTGCTAAAGGTAAACTGGTGACAGTCTTTACCCCAACACTGCCGCCTGAACGAGAGATTCCATTGTCGAGAGTATAATCAATGACTCGTCAAGTCTTGAGTCGATATCGTCAAACTCATCTTTTCGATTTAGAATCGATTTGATTGCCGTTTGAATCGTTAGCAATTGCTTAGGTTGTCCGTTGGTTGGCAAGGTGTTGATAAAATAGTAAACACTTTTTAACCACCGATTGCTTTCTTGAGACATGGAACTATTTCCATTGAGCCGTCGCTGCGCGATTAATTCTCCTTTTTCCCTGAACTCAACCAAAGTGCGCAGTAAGGCAGTGTTAATCTCTCGTTTGTTGGTGGATAGCTTAGATTGAATTTTAGTCACTGTTGATTCGAGATTTTTGAGTTTATTATTATTTTGCGTGTAACTATTTTTCTGTTCGTTGTACAGATTATTGAGAGAGGTGAACTTAAGATCCACATGCTGCATTTGTTGTTTAAGCTCATCACCGAGTGTTGAAATATTATCGGTCTTTTCTATTTGTTTACTTTGCGTTATTTGTAGCTGATTCAGTATTGAGCTGTTTTCACCTAACGAATTAGAAAGCTGCGCAACTAGAGCTCTGTCTGCTTCGGTGGGGAGTTTTTCTCGAACTTCGCCGATAAAGGTCTGAATTTTTTCAGTTGTTTGCGAATTAAAAATCAAAGAAGTAACAATAGCGACAATAATGGCAAGTGTTGACGCCATAATCGTTTTACCAATGTCGCTTAATTGTACTTTGAGTTTGGTCCAGAATGTTTGTTTATTACTTTGTGCTACTTTATCGACTGTTTTGTTTATGAGCTGCTCGACTTCTTCGGGCGTCACAACAAGTGCAGGTTGTTCTTCGTTGTTTTGTGATATGTCGGTTACAGTTTGAGCAGGTGCTTTTTCGTCTTTATTTTCTTTGCTCTGGCTGGACACGTTGAGATTAGCGGTATTCGAGTTTGATGTAAGGTTTGCGTTAGAGACTGAGGTTTCCATGATCTTCACTTCCGTTGTTGGCTCGCATAATCGCGATTGAGATATTCCAATGAGCTATAGATGATTGGATTATTATAATGCGATAGGGATAAATGATGGAAGAATCCGGGCTAACTTAATTGAGATATTTTCTCATTTAATTTTGATGATATTTGGAGCGTATCGAGATGGGAATATTTGGAATAATTTGCTCGTGGCATAGTTAACAATTAGCCTGGCTAATTAAATTTCGATTACCGTTTAACAAGTTTGTGATTGGACCACTATGCCATTGAAATTTCTGTGATGTCATGGATATTTTCTAAAAGACAGTTTTAAATATTGTTAGCCAGGCTAAATATTGAGTTTTTGGCAGATTAGTGTTACTTTGTGCGCAGTTTATGGCGACAAGCCGAATACTGACTGAAAATGCAGCTTCATGGTTAACTGCTATACTTTCTAGCGTCTTTTATTGCTGGCGCCTTATTATTTGTCCTTCTTAATTCGAAGTACTGGTTTAAAAAGAAATACTATTTTAACAGCCGATTAACGTGACAAATAAAACCTGAAGCACCAAATAAAAAATATACTATTCCAGCGAGGAATCCTATGTCTGATAAAAATCACGATGTCGATCCCATTGAAACTCATGAATGGCTAGATGCCCTGGAGGCTGTGCTTGAAGAAGAAGGAACTGAAAGAGCACATTTCTTACTCGAAAAGCTGATCGACATGGCGCGCCGTTCAGGTGCTTATTTACCTTACAGCGCCACCACTGCTTATCTCAATACGATTCCAACAACCAAAGAAGCTCGAATTCCAGGCGATCAGGAAATGGAACAACGCTTGCGCTCCATTATTCGCTGGAATGCCATTGCCCTGGTACTTCAGGCGAGCAAAAAGAACAAAGAGCTCGGCGGTCATATTTCTAGTTTTGCTTCTTCAGCTACTTTATATGATGTCGGTTTCAACTATTTCTTTCGTGCAACTGATGAACAACAAGAAGGTGACTTGATTTATTATCAAGGCCATTCATCACCGGGAATTTATGCGCGAGCTTTCCTTGAAGGAAGATTAACCGAAGAACAAATGAAAAATTTCCGTCAGGAAGTGGACGGAAAAGGGCTTTCTTCATACCCGCATCCCTGGCTTATGCCTGACTTCTGGCAATTCCCAACCGTATCAATGGGCCTCGGGCCAATTCAGGCCATTTACCAGGCGAGATTTTTAAAGTATCTACAAAACCGAGAGTTAGCCAGTACTGAAAAACGTAAGGTTTGGGCATTTATGGGTGACGGTGAAATGGATGAGCCGGAATCATTAGGCGCAATTTCGCTCGCTGGCCGTGAAAAACTGGATAACCTGGTTTTTGTTATCAACTGTAATCTGCAGCGTCTTGACGGACCGGTGCGAGGAAACGGTAAAATTATCCAGGAACTCGAAGGCAGTTTCCGCGGAGCCGGATGGAATGTTATTAAAGTTATCTGGGGACGTTATTGGGACCCTCTGATTGCTCGTGATACCGAAGGCAAATTGCTTAAAGTCATGGACGAGTCAGTCGATGGTGAATACCAAAACTATAAGTCAAAAGGTGGTAAGTTCACTCGCGATTATTTCTTCGGTAAAGATCCTGCGTTATTGGAAATGGTCGCTAACATGTCCGACTCTGATATCTGGCGCTTAAATCGCGGTGGACATGATCCAACCAAGGTATATGCCGCTTATCATTCAGCAGTTCACCATAAAGGCCAGCCGACGGTCATTCTGGCTAAAACGGTGAAAGGCTATGGTATGGGAGACAGTGGTGAAGGAAAGAATATTTCTCACCAGGTGAAGAAAATGAATCTGGACGCATTGAAACAATTCCGAAATCGATTCAATGTGCCAATTAGTGACGAACAGTTAGAGGAAACACCTTTCTACCATCCCGGTGAAGATAGCCCGGAAATTAAATATTTGCGAGAGCGTCGCGAAGCACTGGGCGGTTATTTACCTGCACGGCGTTCAAAGTCGACTAATCTAACGGTTCCACCGTTGAAAGCATTTGAAGCGATTACCAAGGGATCAAATGGTCGGGAAATTTCCACCACTATGGCCTTTGTCAGAATCCTCAATATTCTGCTCAAAGATAAAGAATTGAGCCAACGGATTGTACCAATTATTCCTGACGAAGCGCGTACCTTTGGAATGGAAGGTATGTTCCGACAAATCGGTATTTATTCCTCTGTCGGTCAGCTTTACGAGCCGGTTGATTCTGACCAGGTGATGTATTACCGCGAAGATAAAAAAGGCCAGATTTTGGAAGAGGGCATTAACGAAGCCGGTGCGATGTCTTCCTGGATTGCGGCTGCAACCAGTTATTCAAGCAATAACTTGCCAATGATTCCGTTTTATATCTTCTACTCAATGTTTGGATTCCAGCGAATAGGCGATTTAGCCTGGGCCGCAGGTGATATGCAGGCTAGAGGATTTTTGCTCGGCGCAACTTTTGGACGTACTACACTGAATGGTGAAGGACTACAGCATCAAGATGGCCACAGCCATATACTTGCCTCAACTATTCCAAACTGTGTCAGTTATGACCCAACCTATGGTTATGAATTAGCGTTGATTATTCGCGACGGGATGCGTCGAATGTATGAAAACCAGGAAAATGTTTTCTACTACATCAGTACGCTCAATGAAAACTATGCGCATCCGGAAATGCCTAAAGGATGCGAAGAAGGCATTATCAAAGGAATGTATTTGTTAAAGTCGGGTAAAAAACCCCGTGGAAAAAATACTGCGCCAAGGGTGCAATTGTTAGGTTGCGGTCCAATTTTAAATGAAGTGATTGCAGCAGCAGAATTACTTGAAAAAGACTTTAAAGTAAACGCCGATATCTGGAGTGTAACCAGTTTCAACGAGCTGGCGCGTGACGGCAATGAAGTGACCCGACTTAATATGTTAAACCCTGAATCGGATAAGCCAGCGGTCAGTTATGTTGAGCAGTGCTTAGGTGGCCAAGAAGGCCCGGTCATTGCCTCAACAGATTCGATGAAAGCCTACGCCGAACAAATTCGTGCATTTGTCCCTGCAAAATACCGAGTGTTGGGAACCGACGGATTCGGACGAAGTGATAGCCGCGAAAATCTGCGCCGTTTCTTTGAAGTTGACCGTTATTATGTGGCTGTTGCGGCAATCAAAGCGTTAGCCGATGAAGGCACTTTAACGGCTAAAGATGTTACAAAAGCGCTTGAGCTTTACAACATCGACATCAATAAACCTAATCCATTAATCAGCTAAAGGGGAGATTGAAAATGAGTGATTTAGTTCAAGTCAATGTTCCCGACATTGGTGACGTTTCTGAGGTTGATGTAATCGAGTTATTAGTCAACGTAGGCGACACCATAGCAAAAGATGATTCATTGATTACGTTAGAAACCGACAAAGCAACGATGGATGTTCCGTCCAGTGAATCAGGTGTAGTAAAAGCCATTCACGTGCAGGTCGGCGATCAAGTTTCTCAAGGCGATTTGATTCTCGAAGTAGAAGCCAGTGCTTCAGGCGTCACTGAGGCAAAAACTTCAGCGGCAGAGCCTGATGTCGCGGCTGAGCAAGAGGCTGTATCTGAGCAAGTCGCTGAGTCTGTGCCAGAGCAGCCTGTCGAAAATGTTCAGCCCGCAGCTTCTCAAGCTGAAGAAAAAGATCTAACCGTACCTGATATTGGCGATGCCAGCGATGTTGATGTGATTGAAGTGCTGATTGCTGACGGCGATTCAATCAAAAAAGATCAGGGATTAATCGTTCTAGAAACTGACAAGGCCACAATGGAGGTTCCGGCTTCTGACGATGGCACTATATTATCGGTTTCGGTGAAGGTCGGTGATAAAGTTTCGCAGGGCGATGTTATTGGTCGTATTAAAACTGAATCTGCCGATGCGCCAAAAGCCTCTCAACCGCCTGCTGCAGTTACTGCACCTGCTCCGGTAGCTAAAGAAAGTAAAAGTGCACCGGTACCCGATCATCCGCAAATGAAAAAGAAAGCTTCCAAGGGAATTGTTCACGCTAGCCCGGCTGTGCGTCGGTTTGCCCGTGAATTGGGAGCCGATCTTGCGAAGGTCAAGGGCTCAGGACCGAAAGGCCGAATTCTCAAAGAAGATGTTCAAAATTTCATCAAGTTTGAATTATCACGCCCTAAAGCAACCGCAGCGACTGGTGCATTCTCAACGCCTCAAATGCCTGAAGTGGATCATGCTAAGTGGGGGGAGATTGAATCTAAACCTTTGACCAGAATTCAAAAAATCAGCAGCGTTAATTTACATCGTAACTGGATTACAATTCCCCATGTGACTCAACATGAAGATGCCGACATTACTGATTTAGATGCTTTTCGAAAGTCACTTAAAGATGAAGCGGCGCGTGATGGTGTGCGTTTAACACCGCTTGCCTTCATCATGAAGGGGCTCGTTCACACGTTAAAAGCGTTTCCCAAGTTTAATGCGTCGCTAGCGAGTGACGGTGAAAATCTGATATTTAAGAATTACTACCATATTGGTGTAGCGGTTGAAACGCCTGACGGCTTGACGGTCCCAGTTATCAGAGATGTTGATCAAAAAGGCATCTATCAACTGGCCACGGAGCTGGGAGAAATCAGCGCAAAAGCCAGAGAGAAGAAATTGTCAGCCGATGATATGCAGGGAAGTAGCTTTACTATTTCTTCATTAGGTGGAATAGGTGGTACTGCTTTCTCTCCTATTGTAAAATGGCCCGACGTTGCCATACTGGGGCTTTCAAGAAACAAAATGCAGCCGGTATGGAATGGAAGCGAATTTGTACCCAGACTGATGTTGCCCATGTCGCTCTCTTATGATCACCGAGTAATCGATGGTGCTGATGCGGCGAGATTTGTGGTTCATTTGTCACAGACGTTGAACGATATTCGTCGCGTTCTTTTGAAATAATTGATAGTGGATCAAGATAGTTAGAATTGTTTTTATCTGATCCGCTAAATCATTGATGGTTAAAAATAATGGCCTTAGTCACTAAGGCCATTGTCATAATTTAAAAGGTGAAAGCACTATGAGTAATGACATTCAAGCACAAGTGGTAGTGATTGGCGCTGGTCCGGGCGGTTATACCGCCGCATTTCGCGCGGCTGACTTGGGTTTAAACGTTGTTTTGGTTGAAAAGTATTCAACATTGGGCGGTGTCTGCTTAAATGTTGGTTGTATTCCGTCGAAAGCTTTATTGCACTCTGCTAAAGTTATCGACGAAGCGAAAAGCATGGAATCTCATGGTGTTTCTTTTGGTGACCCCAGTATCGATATTGATAAGATCCGAGAATACAAAGAAGGTGTTGTCGGCCAGCTGACCAAAGGTTTAGGCGGTATGGCAAAAATGCGCAAGGTTAAGGTTGTGCAAGGCGTTGCCAAATTTACTTCTCCAAACACTTTAGCGATCGAAGGTAATGACGAAGTCAGCAACATTAACTTCGAAAACTGTATTATTGCTGCAGGTTCCAGAGTTGTTCAACTCCCATTTTTGCCAGAAGATGATCGAATCATCGATTCAACCGGCGCGCTTGAGTTAAAAGATGTACCTGAAAATATGTTGGTTATCGGTGGCGGAATTATCGGTCTTGAAATGGCGACTGTTTACCGCGCTTTAGGTAGTAAAATTTCAATTGTTGAAATGTTCGACCAACTGATTCCTGCGGCAGACAAAGATGTGGTTAAGGTGCTACATCGCTATGTGAAAAAGCAGTATGAATCCATCATGCTTGAAACCAGCGTCACCAAAGTTGAAGCGAAAGACGATGGCCTTTGGGTAACATTTGAAGGTAAGAAAGCGCCGAAAGAACCGCAACGCTATGACAAGATTTTATCCGCTGTTGGACGTCGACCAAACGGTGATTTGCTCGACGCAGGTAAAGCGGGCGTTAATGTCGATGAGCGCGGTTTTATCGCCGTAGATAAACAGCTCCGAACTAATGTTCCTCATATCTATGCTATCGGTGATTTAGTTGGCCAGCCAATGCTTGCCCATAAAGCGACTCACGAAGCGCATGTTGCTGCGGAAGTGATTGCCGGCAAAAAGCACGCATTCGAGCCTCAATGTATTCCAAGCGTCGCTTACACTGATCCGGAAATTGCCTGGGTTGGATTAACGGAAAAAGAAGCCAAAGAAAAAGGCATCGATTATGGCGTTGGGACTTTCCCATGGGCTGCCAGCGGCAGAGCGATTGGCGCCGGCCGTACTGAAGGTTTTGCCAAATCAATTTATGACAAATCGAATAATCGAATTATAGGCGCTGCTATTGTTGGTATTAACGCCGGTGAGATTATCGGTGAAGCTGGGCTTGCAATTGAAATGGGTTGTGACGCGGAAGATATCGCACTAACCGTTCACGCTCATCCAACGCTCTCTGAATCTTTGGCATTCTCAGCTGAAGCTTACGAAGGAACTTGTACTGATTTACCACCAGCCCGCAAAAAGAAATAGGCTGAGCGAGTTCACCTAAGTCTGTTGGTGAAAAGTTGCTAAAAAACACTCAAAAGAAGGCGCAGTAATTGCGCCTTTTTTGATCGACAAGAGTTGTCGAAGAATGAGCAATGCTGTTTTATTTACATGTATGGAGCTACCGAGGCGGCGGGCTATTTTTGAAAGATTGATTGTTTGAAGTAATAAAGTGATGTAACTTTTTGAGCTCAAGCCGAATTACCCAAAATAATAAAGATTAGTGATGGGAGACTTTAAATGCGTTTTCTGGCTGGATTGACACTAATGTTGATATTGAGTTTCTGTCGAGATACTAAAGCGACAGTGGTTCTTCAATACCATCATATCTCTGAAAGTACTCCACGAGTGACTAGCACTTCTCCCGAGTTATTCAAGCGGCATATGAATTATCTGAAAACTCATGGTTTCAGAGTGCTTGCTATGGCCGAATTGATTAAATTGTTAAATCAGAAAAAAACGCTACCTGATAAATCTGTGGTCATTACATTTGATGATGGATATTTATCCATTTATGAAAATGCACTTCCTCTGTTAAAACAATATGATTTTCCCTTCACTGTATTTGTTAATACCAAAGCGGTATCGGAAAACTCAAAGCAGTTTATGAGTTGGCGACATTTGAAGGAATTGACCAGAAATAAAGGGACTATCGCTAATCATTCAGTGAGTCATGCATATTTAATTAGAAAGGGGAGCGGCGAGTCTGAGTCTGAATGGGAGAAGCGAGTATCGCAAGAAATCAGCGTGGCTCAAGCTGAAATAGTATCTCGTTTGGGAAAGAGTGTTAAAGCCTTCGCTTACCCTTATGGTGAGTTTAACCTGGCGTTGAAAAATATACTCGACTCAATGGGGTACATCGCATTTGGTCAGCAATCAGGTGCAGTTTCGGTTGATGTTGATCATCAGGCGATTCCGCGATTTCCTTTTGGTGGCAGTTACGGAGAGTTAAAAGACTTTGCGGTTAAAGTAAATAGTTTGCCGTTACCAATAGCGTCAGTGACATTGCTCGATGAAAAAGACAACCGGCTTATCGACCATGTTTTACCCTCGAAGGTAAAGAGGCCAAAGTTAGTTATCAAGTTAAAAAAATCCCATTTGAAAAAAAATTCTCACAATGCTGAATTAAATAATGAAAGGCCACAGGATACAAAACGGCGAAATGCTGATTTGAAGGACCAAGATATGCAAAATATTAATCTACAATGCTTTTCAAATGGGCTCGCTCAAGGTTGGCTAACTCAAACAAATGGCGAATTAATTTATCAGTCGAAAGTCGATTTGAAATACGGTAGAAATCGATACAACTGCACAGCGAAAAATCGAAAGAACAATCGATTTTTCTGGTTTTCTCAGCCCTGGGTTCGTGTTGCTGACTAATCTGCGGTTGATTCGTCGATTGAATAACCTATCGAATTGCTAAACTTAGTCAGCATCAGGCTTTTGGTTCATTTTCTTGATAAACATTCTGGCCAGATAGGTTCCCATGAAAATCATAAATAGTATTACGCCTAAGCTCAGTAACCCTTCTGCGCTTGAAAACAACTCTTTAAATAGTTCCATGGTAGTTTCCTCGTGATTAATTACCTTGGTAAGTTTAAGCAATGAAGCCTGTTTTTGAGATGATCTAAATCAATTTTACTGGCGTTCTCTATTTTCATACTGAACAATTCTCGTGACTTTGTTAAAAATTGGGCGAATTTTGGAGTCTTCACCAAATCTTCACCTCAATAGTGGTCAAACTCAATGAATTGATTGGATGAATAATTGCAAAGTACGTTATAGTCAGTCGATAACAATAGCCAGTCAATAACAAGAAAAAGGGGAGTGTTCATTCATGGCATCTAGAGGCAATTTTAATTCGAGGCTCGGTTTCATCTTAGCGTCAGCAGGCTCGGCTGTGGGTCTTGGAAACATCTGGAAATTTCCGTTTGAAGTCGGTGCGGGCGGTGGCGCTGCTTTTCTCGTTATCTATCTTTTCTTTGCCTTCGTGTTATGTTTTCCAGTGATGACCGCTGAGCTAGCGATTGGACGGCACACCCAATCTAGCCCGGTCGGTGCGTTTCGCAAGCTCGGGTTTTCTAAGTGGTCAGGAATTGGGTATTTAGGGTTGGCTTCGGGACTGTTAATTCTCTCTTTTTATAACGTCGTTGCCGCCTGGTCTTTTGGTTATTTTTTTGAAATGGTTGTTGGAAATTTTGAAATTGGATCACACTTTAGTGAGTACGTTTCCAATTGGCTGAAAATTGGGATTTATGGCATTATTTTTATGTCAGCAACGGCATTTATTGTGAGCCGTGGTATTTCCCATGGTATTGAACGCGCTGCCAAAATTATGATGCCGCTCTTACTCTCTCTCATTTTCGGATTAATTATTTACTCGCTGACATTACCGAACGCAATGGTCGGCATTCAATATTACTTATTACCTGACTTTTCAAAGGTAACCGGCGCTGTCGTCTATAGCGCATTGGGGCAAGCTTTCTTTTCATTGTCACTTGGTATGGGCGCATTAATTACTTTTGGTAGCTATGTGAAAAAAGAAACTAACCTGGTCTCCTCGGCGGCAATAATAACCTTTAGCGATGTTTGTATCGCATTTCTCGCAGGTCTGATGATGTTCCCATTAGTGGCTTATTTAACCAAAGGTGATCTGGCTGCAATCAATTCTATTTCTGGAGAAGAATCATTTATATTTGAGACCCTGCCCGCAGTATTTCAGTCGCTCGGACCAGTGTTAGGCATTGTCGTCGGTAGTATTTTCTTCCTGCTGCTTTCATTCGCTGCGCTAACTTCCACGATTTCGTTGCTGGAGGTTCCAACAGCTTTCCTGGTTGATGAAAAGAAAATTAAGCGAAGTAAAGCAACCTGGATTGTGGCCGGTATTATTTTTCTGATTGGGATCCCTTCAATGTTAGGTAGTGGTGCATCAGAATTTTTTGCGAATTTTGTCAAGCTGCCTGGCAGTGACAGCTCTCTGAGTTTTATGAGTTTTGTTGGCGTAGTCGGTGGCAGCACCTTTTTATCTTTGGGTGGTTTTTTGATTTCTGTATTCGTTGCATTTATCTGGCGTAGGAAAAACTTTATGGATGAAGTGAGAGTAGAAAATGAAACAGCGGTTAACGGATTTTTACGCCAATATGTTAATTTTGCTATCGCTTATATTTGCCCGATAATTTTAGGTATTATCTCTTTGGTGACAATTTTTGATAGCTATCTTGGTATTAGTTTTTAAGATGTTTTTTTTAGTTTTCAATAAGACAGATACTAAAAGATAGTTCAATGTCATCTCGACCGCAGTGGAGAGATCTCCCAAAGCGTTTGATGGTCTGTTATTTTAAGTAAGTCTTACGCGGAGAGTTTTTAGTTAAGCGTCTTTGATAATAGTAACTTAGCGTATATCTGATGGAGATCTCTCCACTGCGGTCGAGATGACAGTGTTTTTTGATTTTTTAAAGTCATCATTGTTGATAACTAATAACTGGCAAACCGTTGTTCAGGAACCGTTAAGGCTACTCATTTTATCTTTCTCGGTTTACTAATAAAGATAAGAAGGATTAATACTCATGCTCCCCCAAATTGGAAAGGTGTTAGGTGAAAAGATGTTAGGTAAAAAAGTATTAAGTGGAAAGGCATTCATTGTCCTAACCATTTTATGTATCCCACATTTTATGATTGATGCGTCGGCAGAAACACCAGCAAAAAATAATCCTGGATCGCAAAATGAACTCGAGTTGGCGATTAAAGATTTTGATTCAGGTCGATTTCAATCCGCCGAAAAAAAGTTTATTAAGATATTAAAGTCAAACAATAAACATCTACAAAGTATTATCTACCTTACCCGTATTAGTATGCGTGGCTATAAACTGGACGACGCGGAAAACTATATTGAACAGGCACTAGAAATATCGCCGGAAAATGCGGAAGTTCAACATTTGAGTGGCGCCGTGTATGGAAGCATTGCAAGAGATGCCAGTGTGTTTACTGCGATGGGTTATGTGAAAGATTGTCTGAAGGGATTTAACAAAGCGGTAGAGTTAGAGCCTGGTAATATTGACTATCGACTAAGCTTAATTAATTTTCACTTAAATGCGCCGGGCATTGCCGGAGGCGATAAAGAGATTGCGGTAGAACAGGCTAAAGCTATTCGGAAAATCAACGAAAAGCGCGGCTTTATCGCTCTGCTGAGTGTTTATACATCGATAGAAGATGATGAATCTACCCAGTCGTTACTTAATAGTATTCCTCAGTCGCTGGCGAATGATGCTGACGTATTATTTAATAAAGGAATTATTGAACAGGGTAAAGAAAAGTTTGAACGTGCCACAATAAGTTTTCAACAAGCAATTACAAACGCGGGCGAGAAAGAAGAGTTTTCGATTTCAAAATATGCTGCAATCTATCAATTGGGAAGAACCAGTGTTTTAAGCCAGAAAAATATTGAGCCAGGCGTTAAATTCCTTAAACGCTATATTGCTGAAGCGCCTGAACATGAAAGTTTACCGAGCAAGGAATGGGCGCAGTTTCGTTTAGCGAACTTGATTGAAGCTCAGGGCAAGAATGATGAAGCGAGAGTCATTTATCAAAAAATATCAGGTAAGACTCAGGATCAAAACTTGATAAAGCAGGTTAAAGAAAAACTTTAGGGCGAGATTGTTTAGTGATTTAATCAAGACTAAATTGTGGAGCAGAATCAACATAAAATGCGATTAATTCAGCTCCAGTCGCTTAACCCGCGGCCTCGATTGAGCAGTTGAGTAATTCCCTCATATTTTCATTAGTTTCCTTAAAATAGCGTTTAGGTGAAGTGCCTAAATGCTTTTTAAACATAGTAATAAATGCCGAACCAGATTCATAACCAAGGTCAACGGCGATATTATTAATCGATTCACCTCTTTCAATTCTTTCGAGTGAGTAAAGTATTCTCAGTCGCTGTCGCCATTCAACAAAACCCATTTGAGTTTCCTTGTGAAATAATCGATTTAAGGTACGAGGGGTCGCCCCGATGGTATGACTCCATTGTTCCAGTGTGGTGCTGTCAGCTGGATTTTTGTTGAGTGTTGAAGTGATTTTTATGAGGCGTTTATCGGTTGGCATATTAACAAAAAGTGGTGCATTACTCGCACTTTCTATCTGATCGATCACTACCTTAAGCAGGTTATTTCTTTGTGCATTTAGTTCATATTCTTCTTGCCATTGAGTGATTGTTAAAATTAATTCTCTTAATAACCCATTGACGTTAATGGAAGTGGTAGTCGTCGGCAGGTTTGTTGACCAATCGTTGTCGATATAAAGGCTTCTGAAACTGAGACCAAAACGGGTTGAAACCAGGTGTGGGGTAAACTTGGGGATCCATAAAGCACGTTCGGGTGGAATGATAAAGCTCGCGCCCGGAACATTTACTTTCATAATACCACGAGACGCATAAGCGAGCTGCCCCCAGGGATGCTGATGTTCTTCGACTACGTAATTCTCAGGCATTTCTGAAACCCTGGCTAGTATTGGCTGTGCGAGCGTATCTTGCAATCGGGGAGAGCGCCCTCGTGCCCAGGTAGGAGGCGTCGTTGTGCCATTGTCTGTTCTATTAGTGGAGTTGGTCATGTTTTGTTGAATTTTTTCTATTTAAAGAAACCTGTTTGTCGTAATGTCCGAAATGATAAATTATCTGTCTCTTATGCGAAAGAATGCATTTTAGTGTAGCGATATAATCGTTTTTATACAAGACAGCAGCAATAAGGACTGTAGAGAATGAACTTTGAATGGTTGCGAAGTAGAAAAGCATTTTTGGTGACAACTCGAATATTAATGGCTTTCACTTTTGCCGGCTGGATGGCCATGTTAAATAATTTCGCTATCGAAAAAGCGGCGTTCACCGGCGCTGAAATCGGCATGTTGCAGAGTTTAAGGGAAATACCTGGTTTTATGGCGTTTACTGCCGTGTTTTTATTGTTAGTGATTAGTGAGCAGACACTCGCGCTGGTTTCACTTTGTTTGCTGAGTATTGGAGTAGCACTCACCGGGTTATTTCCGTTTGAGATTGGTCTTTACGCAACCACGGTATTAATGTCGATAGGATTTCACTATTTTGAAACGGTCAACAATTCCTTGTCGTTACAGTGGCTGAGTAAACAGGAAGCCCCTGCCGTTTTAGGTCAATTGATATCAGTCGGTTCCTTAGCCTCTCTGATAGCTTATGGCGCTATCTGGCTTTTCTTTTCGGTGGTAATGATCAGTTTCTCTTCTGCTTACTTGATCTTTGGCGGTATTGGATTCGTTTTATTTTTATGGTTATGGCTTGGGTTTCCAAAATTTGACTCTCCAGTTCAGCAAAATAAGAAACTCATTATTAGAAAAAGGTACTGGCTTTACTATTTACTGACTTTTTTTAGCGGTGCAAGAAGGCAGATTTTTATGGTTTTCGCCGGGTTTATGATGGTTGAAAAATTTGGTTACGATGCCTCTGACATTGCGCTGCTCTATATCGCTAATCATTTATTAAATCTTTATCTGGCGCCTAAGATTGGACACTGGATAGGGCGTATCGGAGAACGAAAAGCACTGACCTTTGAATACATTGGGCTTATTGTCGTATTTGTCAGTTATGGCTTAGTGCAAGACGCGCACGTAGCAGCTGCACTATATATTATTGACCACATATTTTTTGCTATGGCGATTGCGATAAAGACTTTTTTCCAGAAAATTGCTGATCCTGCGGACATTGCGTCGTCTTCAGGTGTTAGTTTTACGATTAACCATATTGCTGCAGTCGTTATTCCGGCCTCTTTTGGCATTATCTGGTTAGTGAATCCGTCAATGGTGTTTTATGCCGGTGCTTTGATGGCGTTTGTTTCGTTAGTTCTTTCGCAGCTGGTTGACAGTGAGCTTAAGAGTAAAACGGCTCTTGTTAATAGTTGAGTGCATGACTGTTATTTTTGGCTTGCCCATAAAAAGTTGATACCAGAGTTTTTTGAAATAAACAGAAAGAGGCCGTTTTTTCAGAAAGCTCGCTGGCTCATTCGTTTTATAAATTATATGAATACATCAAGAACATTTTCTTAACTGAATTGAGCACTATCTGTTGATCGGCCGCCGCCTCAAAGTCTGCATACCTAAGTTTCACTTCATGCTGCCGATTAGCTTTATAAACAAAATCAACATTAGTTTCATTACCGATGAGCATACTATTTTTAATACTACGATAACGATGATAGCGAACGTCAACGGTTATTGGACGCTGTTTCCATTGTAAGCGTATAACCTGGTCACTTAGACCTACTGATGGCGTGATGAGAAACTGATCGGCCCAGCCCTGAAATTTATGGAGAGTCGCCAGCGGTGTAATAAATGCCTGTCCGTCTTTCTCATTCAGTCGTTCTTGTCTCAGGCTGAGTTGTAATGAACGATAACGCGCGCCAAATTCAAACAAGCTATAACCAATCCAGTCATCTACTGATGATTCCTGCTGTTTTTGTGCTGCTAATTCGATATCAGCAAATAAACGAGTTCTGGCTATTTTTCGGCGATATTCAGCCCTGAGCCCTAGAGAACGATTAGAAAAAGCAGAAAATGTTTGGTTATGCACACTGTATAGATAGCTATTCAGCTCCAGATGATCCCATTCTTTTATCGCGAAATTAATCAGGTGTCCTTCAACACGGTGGTCACCACGAAGACCTGCCGGGCGGATGCCTGATAGTGCTTCAAAACGAGAATCTGTTGGGGACAATCGTGCTGTGGCATCATCGCCAAAAATTCGATTGACGTTAAAAATATAAGCGTAATCCAGTTGCGAGGCGGTTAGAAGATCTGATTTTAAAGATAGTGCGTCAAATGTCTGATCGTTTTGGCGAAAACCAACGCTGCCAACAAAACGCTCATCAGCAAATGTTATTTTCTGCCTGCCGGCACGTATTTGAAGATCATCAAAATTGGCGTTGAGAAAAGCTTCATTAATCTCTGTGCCTTCTGGATCCGCGATCACCAATTCTCCATTTGCTAGCACTCCGTCGCTATGGTGATCTTCTGCGTAAGCCTCAATATGGTCCAGTTCAAATTCGATACGCCAGTTATCATTAAAACGAGTTTTGGTATGAAGTCTGAATTTAGCAGTATTGGCATGGGCGGAAAGATTGCCTTGCTCAACTTGTTCATGACGAACACGTAAACCGAACTCGAATTCAGTACTGAAAAGTGCACTTATGGTTGAGTTGTTGTCGTCAATTTTATCGGGAAGATTCTCTGCGGCAGCGACAATTTGTTTGGCATTTATCAATCCCGTGAATAACAATGATAGAGCAGTGAACTTTAATGAATTGAAAAATCGATTACTAACAATCAATCCCAGTCCTCCATATTACCGTCGTGGCGCGCAGTCAGATCACTTTGATCATCGAGAAAATCATAAAACTCATCAGGCATTGGGTTTTGTCTTACGTCGAGGTAACGAAGTTCTGGAAGGTTTTTAATCTCGAGATATTCAAGTTGATTATTAAACAAATAGAGTTTGGTTAGCAGAGGCGTCGAAGCCAAATTCACTGAGTCAAGTTGATTGTCATTCGCTTTTAATTGAGTGAGTTGTGGCAAGTTATTGAAATTCAACTTGGTTAGCTGGTTTTTAAAAATATACACTTTTTGTAATTTCGGTAGCTGTGAAAGTATCAGCCGATTTAACCGATTCCCGGCGAGGTTCAGCGTCTCTAAATTTTTTAAATTTTTGATGTCGATAGTTTTAATTGTATTCTTGTAAAGGGATAATGATTTAATGTTTTCGAATTGCTGAATTCCTTCAGCCGATGTTATCTCTTGATTATGGCATTTTATTGATTCTACCTGTGCCGCCGTTTGCCATTGATGCTTTGCCATTAACTTCTCGATACATTGCCGAAATTTTGTATCCGCCACGCCAGCTAAAACTGGCGTGGCGTTAGTTTGACTGGATAAAATCAGATTAGCTAAAACTGAAATATAAATGGCTCGATTAAACAAAAATTTAAACATCGCGATCAGTCCTGGTTAGCCTTACACACAGACCTTTAGCCACTAAATTATCACTGGGCTCGTCAATTGGTGAGCCTCCTTCATCTTCAACCGTCAACAGCAAAGAGTCTGCATCTTTTACCAGACGCCACTCGGCTTCAGATAACTCTAGTACCTCGGTGTCACTGTTTGCGATAACCGAGATCGAGCGGATCTCTCCGTCACTTCTGGATACTGCCCACAGTTGAAAATCTTGATCTGCTTCTAGCCTGTTATCTTCCCAACGCAACCACATACGTCTCGCATCACCGCTGGCGACAGCGCTTAGTGCCGCCTTACCATCGTTGGTCGTCATCACCGCCATGTAGTCGATGGGTAATTTGCCGATACCATTTTCCTGATCGGTTTGAAATAGCGTGCTATTAAACATTAATAACACCGTCATCACGCCGGTTAATAACCACGGCAGCCAAAATAGTCGAGCTAACAATCCAGGCTTAGACTGATGCGATGATTGGGCGGTTGTGTTAATTCTATTTTCGATGGCCGACCAGTTATCTTTTGTCGGCGTTCGGGTTAATTCTGTTGTATTGAGATTCATAAGCCGCTCTTCCCACTCTGAGACCTGAAACCGAAGAGATTCATTCTGACGCATCAACGCTTCAAAATCAGTTCGAGCTTTTCCCCTTAACGTACCTACAACGTATTCAAATGCAGCGCTATCGTTATTCAGGCTATTTGCGTTTTCTGATCCAGACATTCTTTTAACCTTTTAGATCCCCGGTGTAACCAGGATTTAATGGTATTAACATTGGTGTTAAATTTGTTGGCAAGGTCGTCACGTGAATAGCCTTGTATGTATGCCATTGTAATACAAGTTCTAGCCCGTTCATTGAGCGTTTTCATGCAGGCAAGCAAATCTCCCTGCTGTTGACCGTGTACCGCCTTGTCTTCAGGAGAGCTGTTTTCCGCGTGTACTGAATCCAACTCAATATTTTCGGAACGATTCTCACTATGGCGTTTTTCTTTCGCCAAACGATCTAACGCACGATATCGAGTGATGCTAGTCAGCCAGGTTATTGGCTTGGATTTATCTGGGCGATAGTCGCCAGCATTGTTCCAGATTTGGACAAATGCTTCTTGCAAAACTTCATTGCTCAGATCGTCTGATCTGACAATATTGAAAGCCACGCGATTCAAGTAAGGAGATAAGCGCTCATAGAGTTGTTTTAGCGCTTGCTGATCCTTTAACGCACAACGGGCGAGGAGATCAATTAAAGCATCTTGGTCATGCATGAAAATTATCTATCCAGTTAATTTGTTACGTCCGGCATACCCGAAAACAGTTATCGAATATAAACCTATATCAAATATCAATCTATATCGAATCCCAATCTATATCGAATCCCAATCTACGTCACGGGCAAGCCGCCAAAGTAGTTTGCATCAAGCTATACGAGCTAGGCATAACATTATACGGACGAGTTGTAGGAAAAGTTGCATAAAAATTTCCGGTCCGAAATTCTCTTGTCTCGTCTTGAGCTTTCCTGATAGTAACTTGAATTCTAGAGAGGCTCTAAGTCCTTGGCTTCAGTCTAGCGAAAAATGTCGACTAGTTCCCATTCAACTTATTTTATAAAAAAAATTTCCAAGTACTGCAACCTTTACCTTCGGCTCCAGTATATCCATTCACAAAACAACCTTTAAAACCATATTGAGGACATACTATGAAAACCTCCAACAAAATGACGACCTCCAAAAAAACAATGTATTTTACCAAAACATTTCTGCTGAGTGGATTGTTTATCAATAACGCATTTGCTGAAGTGCTAATTGGAACCGACCAGAGCAGCGCGAGCAGCACGGAAAATGAAATCGTTTCTATCTATAGCGCAAATCGCGGCACGAATGGTGGTGGAGACCAGAGTCTGCAATTGGGAGACATGATAACCGGTAGCAACGATAGCGATGTTTTAATTGGCGGCCTTGGTATCGATATTCTCTTTGGCGGTCTCGGCGACGATATTCTCATTGGCGGCACTGAAGATTTTAATGGGTTCAATCGTGATAGAGCATTTGGCGAAGAAGGGGATGATAGTTTTCTTTGGGCGCCAGGGGATGGTAATGATTTTTTTGATGGCGGGCCTGGTACCGATGTTCTTTTTATGACCTTAATCGGTGAGTCGAAAGACTCAAACGGTAATACTGAACAAGCGCCTTTTTTCGCTGTTAGCCCGCCATCGCCTACCAATTTAAGAGATTTTGATGGCATTCATCTCAATGATCAAAATTTACCTGTAATCAATGTTCCTGCAGGACCGGGCTTTTGTGAAATTGTTGAGCAGGATGCGGAAAACAAAACAGCGTTGGAAGAGCTGGGTCTTGAGCACCTTATCAGGTTTGTTTTACGAGGACCTCGCGCTAACTTTGAATCAGAAGTAGCCGCAGATCCCAATCTGGACCCCGCGACGCTAGACGATGGGTTGAGGGTGGCGATTCACCTGAAAAATGTCGAGTTTCTTGTTTGTACTGGTAAAACTGCCGGCACTCAACAAATTTTCGATCTAAGGCAAGTACCTGCGCAAGAAGTCGACGCGTCACAACTTCCTTTACAGGCCTACCAGCTTCTTTCTGCTCCGATAGCAGACTAAATATTGTGACAAAAGAACCTGCTTAAAAATTGACAAAAAACCGGAGTTTATATCATGAAAATTAATACGACAAATGACAAGCTTTTAAACAATTCTCAACCGCACTTCATCGCTCAAAAACAGCAAAGGAAACAGCAAAATGACCGTTTCTTTTTTCGTTCAACAGCACTGATTGCTGCTGTGTTGGGCGTCTTATTGACAGGTTGTAGTAGCGATAGCAGTTATAACGATGACAATGATATTGAGCCAGATCCTGCGCCAACACCTAAACAGTTTAAGCCAGTTGAAGGAACGGACACCAACCAGAAAAATCGTCCTTTGTTATCTGCTAACCCGGGGGGACCGGGTGGTTCACCAAACCAAAGTTTACGAGCTGGCGACGTTTTAATCGGTGACGAGCAAGATGATATTCTTATCGGTGGTTTGGGAGTTGATGTGCTAATGGGTTATGACGGTGATGACATTCTTATTGGCGGCACTGAAGATTTTAATTCCAGTGTTAATGGTGATGGCAACGGATCTGACAATCGCGACAGAGCGTTTGGTCATAGTGGTAATGATGTTTTTATTTGGGCGCCGGGTGATGGAAGCGATTTTTTTGATGGCGGAGAAGGGACAGATGTCATCATCTTCGGTGTACTTGGAGAATCCAGGGATGCCGACGGTAATACCGAAGGCGCCCCTTTCTTTGCGGTTAACCCGCCCAATGGCAATCCAGGCAGTCAGGATTTTGATGGCATCCATCTTGATGAGAACAATCAGCCCAGAGTTCGTGTGTCGGAGTCACCGGGATTTTGCTCTGTTGTTGACGCGCTAGCCGCATAGAATAGTTTTGAAACACTTGATATTGATAATGTTGTCAGGTTTTCATTACGCGCAGTTGCCAATGCGTTTGATGCTGGTGAAAGAGAGGATGATGATGGCTTACGCGTTGCAGTTACGCTTAAAAATACCGAGTTTTTAGTTTGTACTCGACGCGAGCTGGATGCTAATAACGCCACAAACAATATTGAAGTCTTTGATATTCGTAGTGGCACGCCTTTAGCCGCGAACATATCCGATCTGCCCGAATATGTTCAAGTACTAATTCTGTAATATTTATTCTAAATCGATCATGTAGAGTAGATTAGTTTAGCTGGGCCGCAAGGAACGAGGCCCTTCATTTTATCTGATTCTTTTAATGAAGTCCGAGATAATGCAAAAAAATTCATAGCATTGTCTTTTGTTCGCAATTTAAACTGGAAAAATATTTGATGAAAATTACTTACCTAAATAACTGCAAACCACTCAACCAACACCAAATCGCCAACATTGAGCAAATAGGGAAAGCGTATGATAAGTTGCATGACATATTTGTCGAGTCCAATCACATTGGACACATTGCGACTATCGTCACAAACAAATACGCTGTCAATCCGGGACAGACAGCACGGTTAAAAATGGAACAGTTGAATTTATTTTCATCTTTAAATCTTCGCTGGCTTGAAACTTTCACCGATAAACTAGTGATAGGAATTTAATTTTCTTCAAATTTTGACCATAAAAACTGTTTCTACAAGCCTGACTTTTAATATCAAATCCTCTCTAACCCTCCTTTGCTAAAGGAGAGGATAACTGAGATTTATTCTTCGGCATTTCGAGAAATTTAAGCGCTTATCCTGTTAAAAAAGAACATTTAAGCTGACTGAAAACTGAGCATTGTGGGTACTTTCATCTTCAAGTAATAAACTTGAGTCATAAATATAATCACGGTAATCAAATTTTAAATTGTAGGTACGCGATAAACCGATTTGATATCCAATACCTACAGTGTAGGTAAAACTTTCTTCGCCACCAAAATCAGTATCTCCAATTCCTGCTACCAGGTATAACGAGGAGAGCTGCGCATCGGTGCCGCTAAAAAATTGTTCGCCCTGGTACAAGTTATAACCAACCAGAAAATCAAAATGTTGAAACTTTCGATCATCGCCCGAAAAAAGGGCACCCTGACTTTTTTCGAAAGAAGACAAACCTGCATCGGCAAACACGTAATTCAATTGCATAAAAATGTCTTCAGATGCAATAAAACCAGCGTTGATACCCGTTACAAATTCGCTGCCAAAATCTTGGATATTGATAATTCCTGTCGTCACACCAAGCTCAAATAACTCGTTGTCGAGTTGTTCAATCGAATCTATCGTGGTGACTTGTTCGGCTTGCGCTTCAGTGGCAGTAACTAAAGTGAATGTAGCAAGTGAAGCGCCTAAAAGAACGCGTTGAAACCAATGTGCCATCGATCTAATCTCTCATCGTCTTGTTCTGTGGAAACAGTATACTCACGGTAGCCTGCTCTAATTACAAAGTTACGGCCCAGGTAGAAATTTCCTCCTATGCCATATTGATAATATCCGGAATCTTCTATTGAAAGTGGAATTAACTTAGGTTGTACTGTGGTTTTCATGTTGCCGGTTCCAACAATGATTACTGGCGAAACAACCCAATCGGAATAGGGCTCAAATAAAAGATTGAGACCGTAATAACGACCTCTGACTTCTGAGTCATAGTATTTTCCAACTTCTAACTCAGTGCCAAACCACGAAAGCCACCTTTGCTCGCTGGTGAAGCTAAATGTTTGCGAACCTTTCAACTCTCCACCAGTAAATTGGCCGACATTAAAACCAAGGCTTAAACTATCTTCTAAATAATCACCATAGCTTACGCTTGGCAGATCAACGGGTTCTCCTGTTGGTTGAATAGTGCGTGCTATTTGAGAAGACTTTACCCAGCCGATACGGCCAGTACTTGACTTTATTTCATACCAATCGGGTCGGCGAGTAAGAAGATCTATCATTTCTCCCTGCTCAACAGTATAAATAATTGGATAACCGTCGCCCGGTCCTGTATGCATTTCCAGGTAGGGGTCAATCACTTCCAATCGGATCATAATATCTTTGGCCAGGCAAGAATATGAAGCCGTCAGTAATAGTGAAAGCCAGAGTATATATTTCATATTGATGTTTCCTTTAAATCCGATCTGACTTGGCTAAAACAGTAAATTAAGGCCGAGTGACATTTCAATATTATGAGTTCGTTTATCGTCGGCAAGAAAGTCGCGATTAACAACATGATCCTTAATTGACAAGTCCCAGGTTAACCAGTCAGTTAGCACTGTCTTATAAGAGGTACCAATGACCAAACCTGTTTCCGAGTTGCCGGCAAATTTCACTTCAGAGACACCCAAAAGAAAGTAGATATTGGAATCATATTTACTTTCCTTACTTAAAAAGGAGCGGCCATGAAAAAGCTTGTAGCCAGCGCTGACCGAAGTGTATTTAAAAGTTTCGTCAGATTTTCTTAAGAAATCACCGTCAACGACATCTTCAAATGTCGCCCGCCCAACCTTGGATTGTGCGCTTTCTAAACTGACGATGAAATCTTGATTGATGTGGTAGGTGAAGTTAATTCCTTGTGTCAGATTGCTATCGAAATCTTCAACCGCCAGGAATCCAGCTAGCAGTCCCAGTTCAAATTTTTCAGTATCAATCGCAGCCGCTTTAGCTGTGACCACATCTTTCTTCGGTTTAATAATTTTGACATCTTTTGATATTGGCTCTTCCGCTTTTACATTGTGCTGTAGAGAAAAAGTGCAAAATAAAAAAAGTGTTATTCTTTTTAGTGCGTGCTGGTAATTAGACATACCTATCCCATACCCTAAATGGCATTGTTTAAAAATATTGATATGCGCTCGGTGGAATAAAAGTCTGATGCGTTATCTTTTTTAGTAACGTGTTTTATTCCATGCATCAGTTACGATTTTAGCGATGATGAATTGTAACTAAACTCATTTCGAGTGCGAACGTGCGGCTTGCTTTCTTGTGAACTAAGTTCGATTTCTGAAAGATGTTGCACGAAAAATGTGACGGAGTTGGATCTATTTATAGATCGACATTCAGAAGAAAAGATGAATTTTGTATAGTGTTAGCAACGAAATAGTCGGTACCTGTTACAAGCTTCTCAGAGCGTTAGCTTTATTCCTTTTATTGTTCTCGAATTAGCCGATACCAAACGTAATTAATTGAAAAAATATCTAATTAATTGAACTTGTTCAGGCCCTGATAGGAAGAAAATTATCACTAGCGGATAGTAAAAAATGAATAAAATCATCTTATCTTTTTGGGTAGTACTAAGCACTATAAGCTTTACTGCTGAAACTGTTGAACCAAAAAATACTGATAATTCTAACCCTTCCGCCGAGGACGTTGGTAGCGAAAGAAGCCATAACCAGTCGGAGCAAGAGGCGTTAGCAACTTTGAGAAAAGTTTCCGCGGGGCTGCAGTCTCTAAAAAAGGACGTAGTTTCTCTGAACAAAGAGCTTCGTTTAACGGAAGAAAAAATTCTTTATCCCTCAAGTACCAAATTTACTGTATTTGTTTCATTGACCACAGGTCAGTTTTTCAAGCTTGAGAGTCTTAAGTTAAAGCTCGACGGAGAGCTGGTAACTTCCCATGTTTATTCCGAAAACCAACGGCAGGCAATGGCGCGAGGCGGAATTCAAAAGCTCTACCTGACTAACCTTAGCCCCGGTAAACATAATGTCACGGCATTTTTTACTGGAACAGATGTGAATGGTAGGGCACAGAAACTCGCAGAAACACTCGATTTTGAAAAAGGGCAGGCAGGTGAGTATCTGGAAATTGCAATAAGAGATAATGGTGATACCCAAGAACCCGTATTTAAGATGAAGCGGTGGTAGCTGATGTTGGGAAGATTTCTTATAAAGCATGATGTCAAACGCAACATGACTAAGTCAGTTCGCGGATTGAGTATCGCGCTTTATTGTAGCTGCGTTTCCGCTTTTTCAATGGCTTCGGTTAGTCATGGCGATGAGCATTCAAAACAAGACTTAGAATGGGGCGCAGTGCTTTTTGAGTATTATCAGAAAGATTATTTTTCCGCGCTGGTTGAATATGAATATGCAGCGACCATTGATAACACAATCGCTCAAAGCTTGTCAGGAAAATTACTACAAGGCGGAATGCTTTTATCTTACGGACTTGCAGATGAGTCTCACGAAATTTTTCAAGAGGCTTTAGAGCTCGGGGCAACACCAGGCATAAGAAATAGAGCCTGGTATTATTTAGCCAATCTTTACTATCATAAATCGCAACATGCTAAGGCGTTTGATGCCTTGCAACAGGTTCACGGTCAAATTCCTCAAGAGCTACATCCGGAATATCATTACCTGGCGACGCTGGTCAATAGTTCGGCCGAGCATATTGGTGTTGATGAAAGTATTTTAGACAGCTTGCCGGAGGAGCATCCACATTACCCTTACATTGTTTTCAATCTGGCCATTCAGCAACTTCGTGACGGGCAGGTACTGTTAGCGATTGAAAAATTAAAAAAGGTCGTTAGTTTTGAGCTGCAGAATGAAGAATTGGCAATATTGGCTGACCGGGCAAAGCATGGGTTAGCACAGATTGCGTTACAACAGGGACAGAACCTGATTGCGTGGAACCATTTGACTGCTATCCGCACCCATGGTCTGTATTCGAACAGAGCTTTGTTAACTTATGCCTGGACAGCGATTAAACTTAAACAATTCAATGATGCGGTAGCGGCTCTTGAAATTCTGAATAGTCGCTCAATTGCCATACCTGAAGTACAGGAAGCGAAAGTATTATTGGCTCATCTTTATGAACAGGAAGGTTCATCGCGCAAAGCGCTAAAAGCAAATTTACTCGCGATTGATGCATTTGAAGACGGCGTCGCGAAAGTTGATGTGGCCCGAACTATTATCGCCAAACAAGAAGTACCAAAAGAATTTATTCAAAATCTGGAGGTGATAATTGACGATACTGACTGGTTTGGATCACAGCCATCGGTTGATTATAAGAAACTCACACCTTTCCTGATTGACTTAATGTCGAGTAAGGTTCTGAACGAAACATTAAAGGAGCTTTCAGATCTTTACGCCATTCAAAGAAACCTGATTCATTGGGACAGACAAGCGAAGCAGCATCAATTAATTATTAAAAATGCTCAAAGTAAAAGCTTTGATAAGCAAGACAAAAATATATTAGATAAAAGTGAACAACTGAAGCGTTTACTGGATGATAAAAAGTCTGAATTAAAACTTCATGCACTGACGTTATCGGAAAAGCAACAACAGCGGTTTAGTGCACTACTTGAAAATATCGAAGGTGACCTGTCATTACTGACGAGCAAAGTTGATCGACTACAGTTGGTTGATAAGCCCTACCAACAACCTGAAGTTTACCTGCAACAGGTGAATGATAAACACCAGCAAATCAAGCAAAAGTTAAGAGAGACTAATCAATATGTTGCCATTCTTGAGCCTGTTGTTAGAAGTTTAGTTAATGCTGAACTTGATAAACACGAAGAGCGAATGCGGTATTACTGGGCACAGTCTCGTTTAGCCAAAGCCAGGCTTTATGACACCACGTTAATGACACTGGATAAAGCGAAGCACAAGGCAAAACAAAAACGTCAAGCCGCTGATAGTGATGGGAAGGATAAATAAGTATGAGTCGAATTATATACTGCTTGCTGTTAGTGACTATCATGCTGGGCTGTGCTGGCTCAGAACATCAGACGTTAGCCGATCTGAAATATAAGCCGGAGCAAGAAAAAGAAATTGTGCTGGAGCAACTAAGCCATGAAGAAGTCCGTAAAGAATACCAGGAGCTGTTAAGTTTATTTAAGGATGACGAGCTAAAAGAACAGATTGAGCGTCGCATTGCTGATGTTTACATGATTGAAAGCGGTGAGTCTCAGCTTAAAGCGGAGCCGAAAAAAAGTTATTACACCGAAGCCATAAAAAACTATCAGAATATTCTGGAAAAGTATCCGAATTCGCCAAACAATGCCGATGTCCTTTATCAATTAGCCAGGGCTTATGATATGGAAGGCAATCAAAAGCAGGCGATGAAGATGCTCATTCAGTTAACGAAATATCATCCTGCTTATGAAAATAACGCTGAAGCGCACTTTAGAATGGGCGATATCTACTTCTCTCGCAAAGAGTATCGAAATGCCGAAAATGAATTTAATATTGTCACGCAATATCAAAACCCCGAGTTAATGATTTATGCCCGCTATATGCTGGGGTGGGCTAACTACAAACAGCTAGATTATGATGAGAGTCTGGACGCGTTTGCGTTTGTACTTAATCAATTAATGGCAAAATCAAAGACCAGCGAGGCATTAACCAAAACTGAAAAGCCACTGATAAAAGATACCATCCATTCGATGAGTCTCGCGCTTTCTAAACATGGCGGCGCCGAAACCATTGAGAAAATTGCGCGCCTGCAAAATCAGCCACATATCTGGATGGTTTATAACGAGTTAGGTGATTATTACCTGGAAAAAGAGCGCT
The DNA here is from genome assembly GCF_007004725.1 of Aliikangiella coralliicola. Taxonomy (GTDB): domain Bacteria; phylum Pseudomonadota; class Gammaproteobacteria; order Enterobacterales; family Kangiellaceae; genus Aliikangiella; species Aliikangiella coralliicola. Next base: position 71,994 of record NZ_ML660171.1, read on the forward strand.
ATGAAGATTCTGCTAAAACTTATCGCTTGTATGTCAATAAATACAACTACGCGGAAAAGGCGCCGGAGCTGCACCACAAGCTGATTCAAACTTACATTAAAGGCAGTTTTCCATTATTGGCATTAAAGGAGAAAGAATCCTATGTCGAGTTTTATGGACTTGGCTCTGATTATGTTAAAAATGTTGGAAAACTAAGCGATGAAATTCGCCAGCACCTGAAAGTCTATATTGAAGAATTAGCGCAGCATTATCACAATCAGGGGCAAGGCATTCAAAAGTCACTTGCCAAGTTAGATAAGGCATTAGAAAAAGATAAGTCCAAGGAAAAGACTGTAAAGTTAAGTGCTGTTGCTGCTAAGAGACACGCTGAGTTATCTGAGAAAGAAATCATAGCGTTTAATCGCGCCGCTCATTTTTATACCGAATATTTAAAAACATTCCCGAATGACGAAAAGTTCGGTGAAATGACCTATTTGCGGGCAGAGGTACTTTTTCAGGCCGAGCGCTTTGCCGATGCTATTCGAGATTATGAAGCCGTCGCCTATGAAATAGATAACAGGGCTAATCAATCGTCAGAAAGTCAGGCACAATCAAATCCGGTTGCCAAATTTTCAGCTGACGCTGGATATGCAGCGATAATTTCTTATCAGAAACATATTGATCAAATTACTCAGCAAGGCAGTGCCGCAGAATGGCAAGCGAAAGCGGTTGAAAGCATGTTGCGTTTCGCCACTAAGTTTCATAACGACAAGCGCTCGCCAACCGTTCTAACAAATGCTGCAGAGTATTTATTTACCCTGAATGAGTTTGCACGAGCATTGCAGGTAGCCGGACAACTGGTTGCAAATAATCCGAAGTTGGACGCAACTTTAAAGAAAACAGCTTATGGCATTATGGCTCACTCGAATTTTAAGTTAGAGCAATACCAGGCAGCAGAAGATAACTATATCAACCAGCGTGCTTTGACAAAACAAGGCAGTGACGAGTACAAAAAAATTACTGAGAGGCTTGCGACGGCAATTTACAAAAAGTCTGAACAACTCATTGCAATCAAGCAAAGTGATACGGCAATTGAACAGCTTCTTAAAATTACCAAATTGGCGCCAGATTCCTCGGTTCGAGTAACAGCTCAATACGACGCAACGCGGTTGTTGTTATCAGCAAAACGCTGGGATGAGTCAATAACGCAATTGACCCAACTGATTGAATTGTTTCCAAAGTATGTTCATGCCCAAGATATTAAACGTAAGCTCGCTTTTGCGTACGAACAGAACACTAATTGGACGCTGGCGGCAGAACACTATCTAACACTGAGTAAGAAAGATCCCGACGAAGAAGTTCGCAGAGATAGTTTGTTTCTGGCTGCGAAAATGAATAAGAACAGCAAGAATTACGAGACGTCAATTAAGTTATTTAAGCGGTATGCCAGAACCTATGAACAGCCGTTTGCTGTGCGTATGGAGGCACGGTATAACCTGGCCGATCTATATGAAAAAACTGATGACATTTCTAAACAGTTATTCTGGCTAAGGCGAATCATTGAAGGCGATGCAAAAGGAGGAGAGCAGCGTAATTCAAGAAGCCGTTGGTTGGGGGCATGGGCAAACGTGAAGTATGGTGATTATTTTTCCTCTGAGTTTAAAAAGCGGCGGTTGACATTACCACTGGCTAAAAGTCTGCCAAAGAAAAACAAGGCCTTGAGTCAGGCCACTCAGCGTTATCAAAAAGCGGCTGATTACGGAATTCTTGAGTTCGTTACTATGACCAGCGTCAAGACGGCTGACTTGTACCAAACCTTAGTAGCGGAGCTGAGAAAATCACCAGTTCCCAAAGGCTTGTCAGGATCAGAAGTGTCAGCTTATCGAGAAATTATCGAAGAGCAGGCGGCACCTCTAATGGAGGCCGTTTTGGAATTGCATGAAGGCAATGTGATGAGAGCATGGGAAGGCGAGTTTGACGAATGGATTGAGAAGAGTTTTATCGCTATGGGTCGATTGTATCCAGAGCGTTTTGCAAAGACAGAAGTGATCGTGAGTTATGGCGATGAAATTTGGTAATTCTCTGGCAGTTCAAGGTTACAGGTAAATTTATGAAGTTAGTTAGCATTAAAATTTATATAGTAATGGCCATAGGGCTTGGAGTTTTGGGCGGTTGTAGTTCTACGCCTAAAATTGCCGAAATTTCTATTGTAACCGACCAGGCGATAACTCCTGAAGTTTTGAGCACTGAAAAATACTTACCATTTATTCAAGTTAACGAAGAAACCGGTAAAAGATTACCATATGCGTCAAAACAAAATCCCTATCTCAAAGAAAAAGGACAGCTCGATAAAAATATTGTTGTGCAATTCATCGAAGCTCGTCGCGCGATCAAGTTAAAAAAGTTTGTACAAGCTGAGAAAATATTGCTGTCAATAAGCGAACAAAATACACAGTTATCGGGCCCGGTTGTTTTGTTGGGAGATATTGCAAAACTAAAACAGCAGACAAAGGCGGCGATAAAATATTATGCGCAAGCTATTTCGGTTAATTCGAATAACGTCAACGCTTATATCAAGTTAGCGAAAATGCAAAGGGAGTCTGGCTTGTTTAAACATGCGCAGAATACTTATGCAAAAGCGCTTTCGAAGTGGAGCGACTTTCCTGAGGCGCACCTCAATTTGTCGATCTTATATGACGTCTATTTAAATCAACCTGAAATCGCACAGAAGCACATGGAAGCCTATCAATTATTGGCTAAGCAAAAGCATGCGAAAGTCGATAGCTGGTTAAAAGATATTCGCCAGCGAACCAATCAGGCGAATTATATTGAGCAAGATGCCCAACAAAAAGAACAGGTTATTCTAGCCAGGCTTGCAGCGGAGCAAGCGGAAAACAGCCAAGACAAAAAGGGAGACTCCTGATGAAAAGTGAGTTTATTCTCGCGTTATCTTTGTCAATCTTGTCGCTACCATTGAGTGCCAATGAGGATGAAGAGTCAGGTCCTACATCAATAAAACTGGAATCGAGTTTTATTGGTGATAAAGAACAACCTTCGGTGAGTTACTTTATTCCGTGGGAAGGAATTGGAACACCGGATAAGTTACAGTGGCAAATCAGCGACAAAATTGATCGCACATTGGATTTAGTTGATCGAAAAGTGATGCTTCGCTCAACGGCTATTTATCAAGAATTAAAGTTAGAAACGAATTTAAAAGTTAAACCTGAGAGTAAATGAGGTCGTTATGTCAGATATCTACAGTACTATTGTCAAATTTTTTCAAGAAGGTGGATTGTTTATCTATCCTATTTCAATCGTTCTGGCGATAGGATTAATTATCAGTCTTGAAAGGTGGCTTTTTCTTTCACGAGAGAAAGCAAGAAACATTAAAGCCTTTGATAGTTTTCTTCCGTTATTAAGAACTTCAGATTTAGAAAAAATGCAGCTTTACACCCGAGAAAACACTGCGCCTATCACCCGAGTGATCGGATGTGGCTTAGACATGATGAAAGTCACCAAGCATCGCGCAGATGTCGAGCACTCAATGAGTGAGGGGATGTTAGAGACTATGCCTCGTTTTGAAACACGAACAGGCTATCTTTCTGTTTTAGCGAACATTGCAACGTTGCTAGGTTTATTAGGAACAATCATCGGTTTGATTGGTGCATTTACTGCCGTCGCTAGTGCCGACCCTGCAGAAAAATCATCCTTGTTATCGGCATCGATTTCGGTAGCAATGAATACCACTGCGTTTGGATTGATTGTCGCCATTCCGCTACTTGCTTTCCATTCGTTGTTGCAAAATAAGACGGCTGCAATTATCGGTAGCATCGAAATGGCTGCGGTAAAGTTTTTGAATATTATGACCTACAACAAAGCAATTTATGCGGGCGCACCAGTTGTTGAAGGTACACCACAAGAAGCCGAAGCTGCTGCGGAATGAGGTAACTATGGCATTTAATTTTCGAGAATATAGTCGCGAGGATGCTGAACTGGATGTCACGGCGTTTATGAATTTAATGATCGTGTTAGTGCCAGTCATGTTGTTGAGCTTAACCTTTACACAAATTACTGTGCATGAGATTAGCTTACCATCTTTAACGCCTAGTTCTGAGAGTGCGCAGGAAAAACCTTCACAGTTGGAGGTTATGTTGACTGCCGAAGAGGGGATTAAAGTTTTTTATCCCGGCAACGTACTGATTCAAACAATACCGATGAAAATGGTTGAAGAGCAAAAAACTTATGATTTCGCTTACTTGTCATTGGTGCTGCAGAAAGTAAAGCAGCAGCTGGCAGATAAACGAGACGTGTTGATTCTTTCTGAACCCGGTGTTGATTATCAAACGCTCGTCTCAACGATGGATGCGGTTAAATCCCATAAAACGGTCGTAGCAGCCAGTTTGGTAGAGATTGAATTATTTCCAGAGATTTCTCTGGCTGAAACAAGCATTAAATGACAAGTATTAATTAAAAAGTATTAATAATATGGCTAATCCAAATTTAAGTGCGAACAATACCAGTTTGAGTTCAACAAGCCTTGGCTTTAACAAAATTAAAAAGCCAGTGTTTGCGACTAAGTTAAATCTGGTTGCTTTGATGGATATATTTACTATTCTGGTTTTTTTTCTGTTGCTCAATGCGGGCGACAGTCAAAAATTGGAAAATGCCAAGTTTGTTAAACTTCCAGATTCAAGTGCTGATACAGCGCCGCATGTGGAAGCAATTATTATGATTGGCGAGGATGATATCTGGTTGAATGATAAACAGGTTGTTCAGGTTGATGACCTGCTTAACTCTTCTGACGATTCGATAGAAAAAGTATTTTCTGAAGCGCTAGCTGGTTATAAAGAAAGGCGCGGTGAATTATCTGCATACGAAAAAGAAAATGGGTTGACGGTGACTATTATGGGCGATAAAGATGTTTCATTTAGCTTATTAAAACGAGTCATGACTATTTGCAGCGAAAATGATTTTCGTGAAATATCACTAGCAGTTAACCGAATTGCGACTCAATCTTTTTTAACTGTATCTGGTGACGCTGAACAAGCGTTACCTATCGATGCAATTGATTTGACTGCCAATTAGGGAGGTTGAAATGAGCTCGACACTAACCTTACAACCGCTGGCGTTAGATTTAGCTTTACCATGGAAACCGCTGGTAGAACAAGAAGAGAAATTTAAACGGTGGAGCATAAGGGCCGCTATCTTTTTGTTGGTACTGTTTATTATCGTTCCTTTTTTACCCGTTTTTGAAGCGGAGTTAATTCCAAAAGAAAGGCTTGTTAAAACGAAAGTTATTTTAGAGCGAAAAGAAATTCCAACGCCGAAGGCCGAAGTTGTAAAAAGCCGTCCTAAACCTGTGGTAAAACCAAAGCCGGAAAAAGTAAAACCAAAGGTCAAGAAAGAAAAAGCGAAACCAAAATTAGGAAATAACAAAGCTAAATCGGTAAAAAAGAAACCAGTTAGCACCAAAGCTTCAGTCGCCAAGTCTCATGGTTTAGCGAAGGTATCTAGTGAGCTGAATGCTTTGCGAGGTGCGCTCAATGTTGCTGGAATGAAAAAGAAAAAAATCACCAGTAAAAATGCAGGGATCGTCGCCACTGTTAGTCATAAAAAATTAGGCGAAAATACTGCCAACAGAAGGGCGACAGGGATCAGTGTTAATGAGAACTTGATGAAAGGAGAGGTGTCCAAGCTCGCTGCTCATCAAACTACGGCTGTTGACGGTGTTGTTACCGAAGGTGTGTCGAATGGAACGGTTGAATATCGCAGCTATAAAAGCGGGCAGCGTGATATGGACAGTATTCGACGAATTTTTGAAGAGAAAAAAGGCGCTATTTATGCTTTGTACAACCGAGCGCTTGATGAATATCCAGACTTAAACGGAAAATTTGTGTTTCGTTTAGTTATTTTGCCAAGTGGAAAAATAACCGGGCTTAAGTTGGTCTCCAGCGAGCTTTCGCTAAATAGTTTAGAACAAGATATGTTAAGCAGAATTCAACAAATTGATTTTGGGCCTGATGATGTTTCCTCAACTGAGGTCGAATATAAATTCGTGTTTATCCCAAGTTAGTGCTTAACTTTGAGTGAATATTTATTGAAAACTTCCATCTATTAATGGAAGATAGTACCGCTTTGAATTTAATATTTAGAACGGTCGAATTTCGATAAATTATTTTTTTGAGAAGTCATGAAACTTTTCGATGAACGGTATATTCTCTTGTATTCTTTGTGAAGTTCTTCCATATTTCTGATCGAGTTTAATGGCAAGATCCCTTGAAATAAAAATGTTTATATTTCGAGGGAATTATGGATTCTTTATCGCATATAACAAAAAAATGGTTGTTCGTAATCTTGAGTGTTTTGCTGATTGCGAGCTGTAAAGATGAGTCAACCGAAGAGCAAGAAGAAAGCCAACAGGTTGTTGAAGTAAAGCAGTCAATACCATTTGCTTATGTCGAGCGTAGCGTTGCAGCGCAGGCTGAGCGTTATAAAAATCAATTCGAGCAGTCATTACAAAACTCGGGTTTATCACCGCTTGATTTACATTCGCCTTACGCATTTAACACCGGTGCTCGCCTTATGGTACGTACTGGTCTGGAAGTTGATGCAATAGAAAGCGAAGTGCTATCTGAGTATTTTGGCTCCACAGATTATGATGTCAAAGATTTGAATGTATCTGCTGACGGTAAGCAGTTAATTTTTGCTGCACGGGGTTCTGACGCTAATCTGAAAAACTTCACCTGGAATATCTTTATTTATTCCTTCGATAACAAGTCGATACGACGAGTCATAGAAGATGACGCTATCGCTAATGCCGGCCAGGATACTAATCCTGTGATTAACAATGAAGGCGTCATCGTTTTCTCTTCTGATCGTGACGCGGGTGACCCGGCTTTTCCGAGAGAAAATATTGAGCTTGTAGGCGATCTTTGTGAAAAAGTTGATCCAATCGAAAACCCTTCGTTGTTGCACAGAATGACTGCCCAAGGTGAAAATATTGTTCAGTTAACTTTCGGTACAACAAACCACGATTTAAATCCTACTTTATTGAGTGATGATAAAATTGCTTTTGTTCGCTGGCAACGAAGTATGCAACCGGCACCACAATGTTCAGCGAATAGTGGTCACTCATTCGAGGCTGATTTTGCTGCAGGCTTAAACAGTCCTGGCACCTGGTCGGATACTAATCAATGTAATCTGGCGAAACAAACTGCCGATGGTCCGGTGTTTGTCACTAACCATTACCAACTGCTAACCATTGATGCGCAAACTAAAAGTATGCAACAGTTGTACAGAACCACTACGCTGGATAATTCTGACGCCGCTTTTCTTGCACTCGATAAGTTATTACAAATTGAAAACGGCAGTTTGATGACTTTAATTCGTCACCAGTACAACAGTGTATTGGGCGGGGGCGTGTATGAGTTATTACCCGTTCAAGGCGAGCAAAATGACAATATTTTTTCAGAATTTTCTCCCCGTAGTTTGACGTCTAAAAACGTCGATTTATACCCGGAACAACTTTCTTTAGCGGGCTGGTTCAGCACTTTTTGGCCATACCGAGACGACTCTTCGCGTTTACTGGTAAGTTGGGCACAGTGTTCAATAATAGACCAGGGAATTAACCGTTTTTGTAGCGCTTCAGATTCTGGCGCAGAACTAGATGTTCAGTATGGAATCTGGGTTTATAACCCTAGCGATGACAGTCGTTTGCCGGTGGTTCGAGTGAAAGCCGATACTGTTTTTACTGAGCTTGCGATCAGCCAACCTATTGTTGCTCAGCCTTCTTCGTTGCAAGTGTTCGACGCAGACTTTACCGATAACGAAGATGGTACCGAAATCGTTTGTCATTTCCCGAATAATTTACCGATTGCCAATGCCGGTGCCGATCAACGAGGTGTTGCCGGAAATGTTTATAAACTAAATGGCTCTGAGAGTTACGACCCTGACGGCGATGAACTCACTTACGCCTGGACAATCACAGAAAAACCGCAAGGAAGTGCGGCTAACTTAGTTAACAGCGATAGCGTAACGCCTGATTTAGAAACGGATGTTGGTGGTGTTTATCGAATTCAATTGGTGGTTAACGACGGGGAAGCTGATAGTACGCCGGATAATGTTAACGTGACAGTGATGGTCGTTAATAATGTGCCTAAAGCCGACGCCGGTGCTGATCAAACTGTCAATATTGGAACCCTGGTTAAGTTATCAGGAGCCAATAGTTCTGATGCTGATGGAGACAGTTTAAGCTACCGTTGGTTAATTCTAAACGCGCCGGCTCAGAGCACGGCAATACTTTCAAATTCAACAACTGTTGAACCAGAGTTTACGCCGGATCGTGTTGGTAGCTACCAGGTTCAACTGATTGTTAACGACGGTAAAGTTGATAGTGCGCCTGATACCGTCAACATCATTGCGGGCGCTCCACCGGTCAATAATGCGCCGACTGCGAATGCAGGTAATGATCAATCCGATGACCTGGGTAAAACTTTTACTTTGAATGGTTCCGGCAGTTCAGATCCTGATGGTGATGCGCTCACCTATCGCTGGAGTATCCAATCAAAACCGACGGGCAGCAGCGCTTCGTTATTTAGTGCTAATCAGGTGAACGCGAGTTTTACGCCTGATGTAGAAGGCGACTATGTGATGCAGTTGATTGTTAACGACGGTCAGGTTGATAGTAATATCGATACAGCGACCATTTCGGCAGTCAAAAATAATACTCAACCGGTTGCAAACGCTGGAAGTGATCATCAAGCGCTAACACAAGAGACTGTTGTATTTGACGGTTCGGCTAGCTTAGATGCTGATGGCGATAGCCTAACTTATAAATGGTCAATGGTTAGCAAACCGGCTGGAAGTAATGCGTTATTGAATAATTCAGAAAGTGTTAAAGCCAGTTTGATTGCCGATGTTGCTGGTAGTTATACCGTTCAACTAATTGTGAATGATGGTGAGCTGGATAGTGTACCTGATTCTGCAATAGCAACGATTGAAGCAAAAAATCAAAAGCCTGTGGCGAATGCCGGAATTGATTTGACCGGTGCGGTGGGGGATACCATTACCTTAGATGGATCTCGTAGTTCAGATCCTGATGGCGATCCATTGACTTATCGCTGGACGATGACTTCGTCTCCCGCAGGAAGTTCTGTGATTTTAAATAATGCGGACAAAGTTAATCCAAGCTTTGAACCAAACCTGGAAGGTGATTATGTCGCGCAGCTAATTGTTAATGACGGCAGTGAAGATAGTGATGCTGATCGCGTTAACATTAAAATAAGCATTGTCAATTTGAGACCTGTGGCAAATGCCGGAGAAGATCAAAATGCTTCGACTGGTACCCAGGTGACACTGGATGGTTCGGCCAGTAATGATCCTGAAGGAGATCCGCTGACTTATCGTTGGACTATTTTACAATTGCCAAGCGGTAGCAGCGCGACGCTGGATAACGACGAAAGTGTTTCGCCGACTTTGATGACCGATGTGAAAGGCAATTATGAAATTCAACTCATCGTTAATGATGGAACTAGCGATAGCTTGCCTGATAGTGTGACTGTTTCAGTTGAAGATCCGAATAACCCGCCTGTTGCCGATGCGGGACCTGATCAGCCTTATAAAAGAAACCAGACTTTACAGCTCGACGGTTCAGCGAGTAGTGACAGAGATGGCGACCCGCTAACTTATCGTTGGTCGGTTGTTGAACCTGATGTGACAGATAATATTCAGCTGTCTAATGAAAATGATGTAACACCAAACGTCATTATTAGTGACAGTCAAAATTATCGTCTGCAGTTAATTGTCAATGACGGAAAAGTTGATAGCGCGCCAGACTTTGTTGAGTTGAAACTCGACAATACTAAACCTGTTGCCGATGCCGGTGAGGATATCTGTGATACGGTTGGTGTGACTATTATGCTATCGGGTGCCGGTAGTAGTGATCTCGACGGCGACCCGTTGACTTACCAATGGCGAATTGTTGAAGCGCCAATTGGAAGCAGCAGTGCATTATCTGACAGTCAGATTGTGAATCCTTCAATCACTTTTGACACTGCCGGTCGTTACGTCATTGAATTGGTTGTGAGTGATGGTGTGGTGCTCAGCGAACCAGATACCTTAGTGGCGACTATTGATGAAGCGAATACAGCGCCGATTGCAAACGCTGGAGAAGACCAGAGTGTGCACACGGGAAGTAAGGTGACACTTGACGGTTCAGCGAGTCGTGATCCTGATGGTGATCCCTTGAGTTTCCGTTGGAGTATTTTGCACAAGCCTGCAGATAGTAATGCTGAGCTTTCATCGTCGAGCAGTGTTCAGCCAAAATTAGACATTGATGTTGCTGGTGATTACGTTATTCAATTAATTGTTAACGATGGAGAATTGGATAGCGAACCCGATACCGTTATGATTTCGACTTTCAATATGCGTCCGGTTGCTAACGCTGGTGACGATCAGTCTGTCGATATCATGGAATTGGTTAAGCTTGACGGAACCGGAAGTTATGACTCTGATGGCGATGATTTAACTTATCGCTGGAGTTTGTTAACAGTTGTTGGTGGTACGCCGCCAGTCATCGTTAATGCTGAAAGTGCCGAGCCGGAAGTGACTATTAATGAAACGGGAACTTATGTATTCCAGTTAATTGTTAACGATGGTGCTTTAGATAGTGTACCTGACACAGTAACGATAGAAGTGGCGCCGGCGACTTGTGATTTGTCTGATGAAACCCAGCGAGTGATCCCGGTTACCATTCGAGACTTTACACCTGCCCACCCTGATTTTGAGTATCACAATATGGGAACGGATTATGGAATTGTTAAAAAGGATTTAGGTTCCGATGGGCTACCTGTTTATGCGCGCTCTTACGGTAGTAGCAAAACAACAAATGGTGCGGCCTATTTCTACCAATGGTATCGAGACACCGACGGCGTTAACTTGAATATTCCGAAAACGCTGGTGATTACCAGAGAACCTGACTCGACAATTTGGGGTTACAGTAATTCAAGCTTCTTCCCAATTGATGGTGAAGGTTATGGTAATTCTGGATTAACCAATCCTGATCACAACTATCACTTTACCATGGAGACTCACTTATCATTTGATTATAAAGGTGGTGAGGTGTTTACTTTCCGTGGTGACGATGATCTCTGGTTATTTATCAATGGTAAGTTGGCAATTGATATCGGTGGAATTCACTCGGCGATTGAGCGGACAATTGACCTGGATGAGATTGCTGATGAGTTAGGCATTACTGTTGGTAATCGATACTCATTTGATTTGTTCTTCGCTGAACGTCATACCACGCGTTCGAACTTTAAGTTCCAGACTAACATGGATTTGGAATGTGTGGAGTAAAAGTTGATGGTTTAAATATGAATCATTAGTTTTTATGTTTCGCAAATAGCAAAAAACCGCTCTTAGTTAGAGCGGTTTTTTATTTCTGATTTTACAATCCCGAAAAAGATTTTCTCTTAGTCGATATTCTCAGCTAATTATCGATTAAGGAAGTTAGTCTTCCAGATAATACATTCCTGGTATCCAGCTTTTCTTAAAAGCTTTTGTTTGCGCTAACTTTTCATTTTCTTCGTCAATAAATTTAAAGTTTTGTGTGCCGATGACAATAACATCTTGATCGGATAATAGGTGAGTAGTAACTTTTTGGTTATTCACAAATGTGTGGTTCGTGCTTTCTAAGTCGTGAATAAAACAAACGTAGGCGCCATCAGTCAGTTGCTTTTGCTCAATTTTCGCATGCTTCTGGCTGACGGAAAGATCGTCCAGGTAAATATTGTTGTTGATTGACCGACCGATCGATAATCCCGCTTCTGTAATGTTAAATTTGTTGAGAACATTTCCGTCGAGTAGTTGTACCAATACCGCCATAACTGATCCCTGATTGATTGCTGGTTAATATTGTCGATAATGTAAATTAATAGTGGATTGTAGCTGAAGATGAGCAATTCCCAAACGTCTTTTTGAAGCTTATGAAAATTAATAAATAGAAGGCTGGGTTGTTAAATCGGTTTGATTGGTGGGAATATCGAATTTTCAGGTAACAGACAAGATTCTTAGCGCCACTTTGGGCGCTAGCTCTAGATTCCGCGTTGGCTATCGTTAGCTTATTTTAGCCTCGAACAATGATAACTTTTTGCGGTTTTTCTGGTGTGTCAGCAATGGCGGCATGGCCGACAGAACACCCAAACTCGTGTACGGCAGCTAATCCTAGCCCAATGGCTAAAAACGCCATACATACTTTTTCTTTTACTATCCTTATGTTTATGTTTCTCATGGTCAACTTCTCTGACAGTTGGTAAATACCTGGTTAATATCGCGACTTGGTTTTCCAGATTATGCACGCGATTTGTTGCTTTGTTATTAACAGTAATGCAATAGGTGGGCCAATATGTTTTGTTTTTGTAAGTTATTGATTGTTAAGGTAAAAAATGAAAGATGTAGTGCTGATTGATTGGAAAAGTGTCCGGTTTTGAGGTAATCGAACAGTGTACTGTCCGGATATGGGACACTCCATATTTTTAAGCTGTTGATTTTAAAGGTCCAAAACCTTTCCCCAAATCCTCCCCAAATCCTCTCCAAATCAGCGTACATGAACAGTCTCCCAGTCGAACCCTCTAGCGTCATGATATTTGGCCGTCATTTGTGGGTTTTTGTGTCCCAACAAAGTGGAAGTATTCACGCCTTGTTTCTTATAAGTACGCTCAGCAAGAGATCTTAGTTCATGGAATGTGGCCGGTGTATTTTCGCCCCAATCAATGTTGGACAAAGAGACAAGTTCGCTGAATTTTTTAGATAAGGTCTTCGGAGAAACTGGTGTACCTTTTCTAACCGTTCCATTACTTTTAGCATGGTGGATCAAGTTAACTGCGAACGAGTATATTTTACAACGCTCAACTGCTTCTCTAACCGACACATTGAAAACATTGTTTCTAAGCGCCAGGGGAATTCTGAGCATATTGCCGGTTTTTTGTTGGAATACGTGTAAATGGTCACCATCAATATACGAATAAGGTTTAGCGCGTTTATCTCCAGCTATTCTTTTTTGATAAAGTTTTTCCCAGTCTCTGCCTTTGCGAAAACGGAACTTCGTAATATCTTCTAGCCGTTGACCTGTAGTTATTGCCAGCCAAATACTATTGATTAACCAGGGTTGAAATCTCGGCCTGGTTACAGTGTTCAATGTTTGCAAAACTTGGTTGATTGACTCTTCAGTGAATCGAGCCCGTTTAATTACGATTGATTTTTTCTTGATCACATCTAGTGGGTTGGTTTCTGCTTCGCCTTCAGCGATAGCGGAACGAAAGAAATCATGTAAACCAACAATGATTTTTTGCGCCATACTTCGTTTATCATCATCGTAATAGGTGTTGAGAATACCTGTAATCTGTTTTGTGGTAATTGCCCTTAATAGTGTATCGCCGTGGAAAATGCGCAAAGGTTTGATGTGAGACTTGCGGCCATTGAAAGTGTTATATGAAATCTCACCACTTTTATATTGCTTTGTGAGTTCTGCGACGTAGTGCACTGCCCATTCTTCGACTGTTAGCTCCTGTTTGTCACTCGATAATAACAATTCCAGTTTTTGCTTTTCCAGCATTCCGTAAATCGCGACATTCAGCATTTTTGCCCGATGCTTGGCTTTTGCAATATCAGGCCCCAAGCCTTTGAATTTTCCATCTCTTGGATCTTTGTATTGCGCGTAAACACGATTTGTTCTTTTATCTTTACTCAGGTAGAGATTTTCTATACCGTGATTGTTGAGCTTGTTTCGCTTCTTAGGAGACACTTTTTAATATCCTGTCAACGATTGGATCGCCACTATTATTATTCACTTTTGGTGGGACATATTGAGCATAAGATTCTACCATCCAACGTCCACCTATTTTTAGCGGAGCAGGTTGAATTAGACCACTGGTGGCCCAAGCTCGAAGCGTATTCATAGAGTGCCTTACACTAAATTCCTGTTTGTCCCATTCTTGCAAAGTTATTTTCATAGTTACACCTCAATCACATCCTCTTTCAATTCCGAGTCCATCCTCAGTGGTAAATTTTTTCCAATGTCTCCAGCCAGAAATAGGGCAGTGGAATCCCCATTCACGAACCTTTGGACCGGTTATAAAAATTGTCCAGGCTGGTCCCTTTACCAGTTCTAATCGGTGCGCCAGTTTTGCAGAGCGTATGATCGGGAGAAGTCGCGGAATGTGTCTAACGCTATTGAAAGTGTGTTCAATGAGCTCACCTTTCAATAAGATTGAAAGACTCCACCAAGGGTGGTCATGAAGCGCACGATCATCATCTGAGCGATTAAAACAATGCAGATATATGTTAAAAAAGCGATTACGGGGAATCACATACCAACGCTTTAAGTAATCGCCGCCTATTACCTGGTCTGGTTCTCTCATGCCGCACCTTTTATCATTTCAGGGTTTTCAAATGCGTGACCAACTTTTTTAAATGCTTGTTCTTCAAAGCTGCGCTTGGTTAATTGCATCGTGTGGCCAGTCTTGTGGTTGAGTAGGGCAAAGCAACAAATACTAGGGTCAAAAGTGACTTCCAGGTTGTAGTCGTACCAGCTCGATTTAACAATGTCACCTTGATAGACAATTGTGCCGTTTGAATATTTAAAGCCAGGTGAATAAACGAGCTCTACATTAATTCTCACCGTCAAGTTATCGCCTTCCTTATGAAAAATGCGTCCATCTGCACTGACATAAATATTGTAAAGCCAGACTTTCTTAGCTTTGTCGAATGCTTTGAATTTCATAACACACCTTTAGCTAATATTTTTTAAATCGCTTTCTTAACTGCTTTAAGAACGTCACGAACTTGAACCGGACAAGTAGCATTACCCAGTAATTGAATTGCTGGTGTCCTGGTTTTGGGAAGTTTGATGTGATCACCGAACGACATAGCCTTGCGATACTCGTTAATATTCAGCATTCGCATTTTGTCGCCGTCGACCACCGCCCATCTATCCTTAGTAGTGATTGTCCCAATGGGGCGACTAAGGCACCGCCCAGTTTTTCCTGAACCAGATTTGTAATAAGGCATTACGAATCTATCACCAAATCTCTTACGGCCATTTTTAACGCGTTCGAGGGTAGCGGCGGCTCTACCTGGTTTTTCAATTAGGCTCCATCTGGCGTAGTCCCATTCGATAATTGAGTTAACGCCTACGTGTGGCCGTTTCGGTATGCTTATTTCAATAGGGTTTTTGCTTTGAGTTCCAATGATGAATACGCGCTCTCTGTTTTGCGGTACACCAGAGTCAGCCGCATCGAATGTGTTAATAGAGAGGCTATATCCAAGAGATTCAAAACAAGACTTCCATTGTGGGAATAATTTCCAATTTAAAAATTTGGGCACATTTTCAATTAAAAAAACTTCTGGTCTATGATATTCCCAGCAAGAAACAGGAGCCCAGGCGGTCGAGCGGCTTTTATGATGATGCGGCCCTTCTTTTCCTCTTGCGTCCGTATGACCTTGGCAGCATGGGCTAGCAATTCCAAAATTATGAGCTGGAACTTGGGACCAGTCTGCCTGTTGCAAATCTTGGCAGCTGTGAATAGCTTCCGGGTGATTTAGGCTGTGAAACTCTACCGCAATAGGATTATGATTTGCTGCCCATACGACATCTAGACCGGCCATTTTTGCTGCTTCGGTATTGCCGCCAATTCCAGCGAATAAATCTATGGCATTCATGCTTCTACCTCACGAGCTTCTTTTAATTCCTCTTCGAGTTCTGCGATTGTTTCTTCGAGCTGGATAATTTCGGATTTCTTTTCTTCTAAGAAAAATTCGAGCTGGTTGTTTTGCTCCTGAAGAGTTTCAACCGAACGAGTCGCGAATTCGAGTTCCTGAATAAGTTTCTTTTCCTGAGGTGTACCAAATATTTGTAAATGGTTTATTAGTTCATCAGGGGAATAGCAATCAGTGTTTACGTCCATAGTGTGCTCAGTTAAAAATATCGATTTGTTTAGTTTCGTAATACTTGCCGCGCTGACCTTTTACTTTTGTTTCTTCCACAAAGCCGCCCATTAGTGCTGACTTCAGTTCACCTTTCACTTTGTTAACTGACATTCCTGTCTGCTTAGCTAACATTTGAGGCGTGTACTTCATGCCTGGTCTCATTTGGTCGATGCTTGTTGTCATGAGCTCACCTTTGTTAAGTCCCACCCTGGCTACCGACTCAAGGAACAGTTAGTCAGTAGTAGGGTGGGGGTCTACACTTATCAAAACTTTTAGAGCGAAGTACGGTTGATTAGTCCGTACTTCTAGCTAACTTTGCGTCCCTCCCGCGAGTATGCCTGCGGTAGCTGTTAGGGCTCATTGCGTGACAAGGTAATCAACTCCTTATCCATACTCCGCTCTAAAAGTTTTTAATCGCAACAAAGGCCGAACAGCAAACCTTTATCACTACGAATTGAGAGAGTATTACCAGCTCTGTTCTATCTCTTAACTAACGGGCTCTCATCGTTTACACCCGTCGCCATCCTTTAGGCTCAGTTGACTACAAATAAACTCGCGGCGAATAAATGTATTTGTAGTTAATCAACTTCATCACCTCTTCTCACTGTGGTATTCGTTGGGCCTCGCACCCATTCGGTCATCTTCTCAAGCTACCTCGCGCCTTTTGAGCTGCGCACAATGCGAGTACTAATCCATCATCAAAAGCTACTTTGCATGACTGCATAGGGATTCTTTTTGAGAAAGGCTCTGGTTCCCGTTTGATACTGCCGTCCCACTTTAAGCTGGCATTCCAGTCGGTGCTGGAGCGGGTTGAATTTTAAGTGCGTCCCCCTGCACTCAAAGCCTTTCTCAAAATTGGTGCAGACCTTCCAGCCTGCGCGGAGCTTGAACCAATGCTAAGCAATGTTTGGGCTCTAGGCGGGATCGTCTGTCTACGCGCCGCCTCGTTACTCGTAGACAAACAGACCGATTAAGCGCGTCACCCGCTTACTACCTGCAGACTAAAATGGAATATCGTCATCAAATTCGTTATCGATTGCACCGGCGATTTGTTGTTGCTGGTGCGTGTTATTTTTCATCGGGTCCGCGGTTGATTTGCTCACAAAATCCAAACTGTTAACCAGTAACTCTGGGGTATACTGTTTTTCGTTTCCTTTCATCCAAACTTCGATACTAAACTGGCCTGAAACGACAACTCTTGTACCAATTGTTAAATACTCTGTTAGTTTTTCTGCTCGGTTACCCAGTAGCTTGCATTTCAACCAAGATGTTTTTTCTCTTTCTCCGAAACCAGAAGTTACCGCTATAGGAAAGTCAGCGATGCATTTGCCGTTAGGCGTGTAGCGCTTCTCGCAATTGCGTCCGATATTTCCGCTAACCGTTAAAACATTTATTGCCATTTACTTGTCCTTTAAAAAGCCCCGCACCCCGGGAAGAAAAGTGCGGGGAATTGGGGTACTACTGCAGATTAACTTTGTTCAGGTTGCTAATGAATCGCTTAACTTTCGTTTTGCTTTCTTCGTTTTCCAGGTAAAGTTTTATCCCTTCGTTTAAAGCAAAATTAATAACGCTTTTTTTATACTCTCTTAATCGAGAATCATCGTTGCTCATGTCGAGTTCCATTTTTACGATTCCTTTTTATTTAATCAGTAGAGAGCGTTTGCCTTTCGAAAGATGTGCACCTGGTATAGATTTACCTTCTTTCAAATCAGCTTTGAGTTTTGTTTTGTCGGCGCTTTTTTCAATTTTCGTTTTCACGTAATCTTCTGGTAGGTCATCAATCTCGTCGATGGTGACAACGTCCATTGCTTTTCTTAATGTGATCCGAAATTCAGGGCATTCGATTTTTTGAATGCCGCATTGCTCCATGTTTTCACGCAGGTAGTCTTTCATTCTTGCAACAAGCTTTTCTTTCGACTTACGACGAGCAGCAATTCTTTTCTCCGCGTCTTTCATCGCCTTAATATCCGCTTCGATATTTTGGAAAAAGCCTGATACAGCAATCGCTTTATCATTAAACTCGGTTTCAATTCCCGATAGCGTATCGTTAATAATTTCCTCGTCTAACTCATCCATGTCTGCCATGGCTAGAAACGCGTCTTGATAGTCTTTCGATATTTTGTAGAGATTCATTTAAGCCACCTGTTTTTGTTTAGGTAATGCCCAGTCGGGCAGTATGGGTGGAGTTGTAAACTTTCCCCATTGGTCGATAGGGTAGTAACGATTGCCGTCTAGATAATAGAGATAGCGTCCGATACCAAACTTAACTGCAGCCCGTTTAAACGCATCGGAGATAGCGCCTTTCTCACCCTCAACATTCGTGTCACCGGCACCGTCGCTTTTTGTGATCCATTCATCGCCAATTCGAATTGAGAGCTCGCAAATGAGTCGTCCTGAGGCAGTCTCAATATATTTGTCCTGCCAGTTGGCAAAACCGATTACATCATCGAGACGCTTCATCACATTTCGCGCGTCGAGGTAAGCGAGTGCTGTCGCCTTATCTTTAGCTCTTGATTTGCGACCAATACGCCAGTGGATTTCGTTTGGCTTAAAGGGCTCTTTGAATTGATTAAGAATTATATCCATGGCTAGACGCCTCCATTTGATGGTATTTTTTTCCGTACCAGTATTCGCACATATCAAAATCAGCACCGGTTTGATAAGCGGATTCTCTGGCTTGATCTTCGGTTAACGCGCCATCAAACCAAAGCTCACCGATTTCTTTTTCTGCTTTGGCTTTGTCAAAAATATCAATTTTTTCTGCAGTGTTACTCATCTTGGTTCTCCCTGTTATGCAACTTTGTGTTCAGGCATTAAAAATTCTGATTGCTTCATGCCGTGATCGTCAGGCTCGCCCTCAATATCAATGTCTTTGAATTCGTCTTTGATTTGGTTTGCGTAGGCTTGTGCAACGATTCGTCCAAGGGCAGAGTGCAGGGCGGTTTCATCTTCGCAATAGGTTTGAAAGAGTTCCTGAATGTATTCAGATTCTTCGGATATAGCTTCGATAAGGTAGTTTTCGAAATCTTCAGCTTCCTGAATTGATGCCGCGATACCAGCTTGTAGGTTCTTCTTGACCGCTAGCTCTGATAAATCCATCAACTGCGAGCTTGCTTCCGTGAAAATCTGAAGTCTGTTCATTTCTGCTCTCCCCGGGATAGGCCCGATTAGTGAGTGCTGTTTAGTAGTGATGGGAAAAGAGCTTTACGTAATTCTTTTTGTGTTTTTTCGTAGGCTTCTACCTTTTCCATTGCTTCCTGAATGGAGACACCAGATTCCTTTAGCACCACATCCATTCCTGCTGATAGGGCTGCGAACTGTGTTCGACCTGCTTCAAGACTGTGGGTTGAAGCTTCGCTAGCTAGCTCTAGTTGCGTAGCGCTTAAACTCAGGGCTTTGCAGTGCTCCGAGATAGCGAAATTATTCTCTCTGATGGCAGTTTGTAGGTTTTCCACTTAGCTCTCCCGCTGGATGATTTAATAATTGCTTACTAAACTGATAGTGAGCTTCTCTATATGAGATAAAATAATTGGCATATCGCATACAATTATGTTTTGCCTCATGCTAGACTGCTTTTAACGCTTTTTTGGTAGATTCTTTGTTGAAAATAGCGTTAAACATAAGTTGGTGTAAGTGACAATGTAGATTTAATGTATACCTTAATGGTATACTTTGTCAATACCTTAATGGTATATATTTGTGCTTGTTTTCTATGTTGGCTTTGATTGCACTTTTCTGTGGTAAGTAAAACGGGAGGTTTATTTATGAAATTTCAAAAGTATTTGGATATGTGCCCTGGTAGCGATCCACCGCCAGATGATCCACCGAACGATCCAAACGATAATAAGGGCAAGGATAACGGTAATATCGTTAAATGAGTCTAAGCGTTCTTCTTGAGAATATAATGCTGGTCATCTTGGTGATCAGTGTTATTTTCAGTTTTGTTTTAAAATACGAGCTCGCTAGAAACGCGTTTATATGCCTCTTATTTTATGCAGGTCTAGCTGTTCAGTATTATCTAAAGGAGCATGGTTTAGGTGCTTGGTGGTTTGTGTCATTTGGCTCTCTGTTTCTAGTTGGTATGATTGGGGTCTTGTTTTTGAAATGGAAAAGTATAAGTAAGGCCGATTGCTGCATAATATTCATTTTCTTTTTGGGCATCTTAAGAAATTTAATTATGCATTTTGACCGTTATCTTTTGAAAGATAATTCGTTTTTAGAGATCTACCGCGTCTCAAGTCTAGTTTTTGATGCGTTAGTTATCTTTATGATTTTCTGGCCTTTAGTAACTAGAAGTGCCAGCAATATCAAAAAAATGGAGCGTTATGGAGTATTTAGGATTTTTAGTTTTATGTGGGGTAGCATTAGCAGGATCCCTAGTTTGTTTCATCGTAGTAAAACGGTTAAATAAGAGTAAAGTCATTTCGAAGGCCGACGTACTAGATGAGAGAGTGATTTCAGAAATTTCTGGCGATCCATCTGTGTTTATTCAAAATGCGGAGCGCAAGAAAAACCTGGAACAGCGACGACGGCTAATTATTAAAAAAGTATTGGATATTGATTCCGATGCACCGGCGGATGATGTCGCAATTCAAGCGATTGCTTGTAAAATGGAAGCCGAAAGTTTTATTTCCGACTATCCAGAAGAGCTAGATTCGTAACAATTTCATCGTCTTCAATTTTAGGGAAGTATTCAGGGTTTAAAGCTGCGTGTTTGTGAAACCTTCTCCACCAAACAGAAAGTGCTAACGGTTTTGTCTTAGCATCCATTTGTTCAATAGCGTATCTTTCAACTAGTAAATCGTGTGCTACTTCTTTCAGCTTTTTGTACTTAATAAGATCCGCAGGCTTTTCTGCAACCATATAGTCTAAGTCGAGCGACTTGCCAGAATCAGCACTGCGCTTAAAAATTCTAGTAAGTAATTCTTTTAGGGTCATTGCATCTTCCATGTATTCATTAATTTGATAGTGATCGAAACTATCACTACGAGAGATTTGATTCCAGTGTATTTAGTGTGAAACAGCGTGAAAAACAATAAAATAACTTAAGATCGTGCGGTAGTATGTGACCTTTCGTGTTCGTTTCTTAACTTCCCAAATTCATTCAATAAATCAATATATATCTCTTCAATAATTTCCGCATATAGTTTTCTTGCTTCCTCGTTTGATATATCAACACCAGGTTCATCTTTAACTTTTTGAAGTGTTTCGTGCGCTAAAACGCCTGCTTGTACCATTAATTCTTTCTTAGGGTCTTCTGATTTGTAGTAAATGGAGTCGATGGTGTAAGGATCTCCGTTGTAAAGCTTGGTAAGCATTCTGGAAAATTGCTCAGGAGTAGAAGGTTCCTTTAAATATTTCTCAGTTTTTTGGGCGAATTTTACTGCTAACAGCATACGGGAGTTGTTTAACTCCTGATTGTCTTTAATGGATTCTTCTGGCATACCATCAAGTGAAAATTGGATCAGGTCCAAAGATTCTTCAATTTTTCTAGCCATATCGTCGCTGATAGGGCGATTAGGGCGTTTACCAGCAAATTGCCCAGTGTATGTGGGATCTTGATCTAATAGATCTGCAAGTCTTTTCTGGAAACCGTAACCTTTCGATTCGATGATCTTTCTTAGGTTCTTGTGCCTTATTTTTTGTAGTTCTGTAAATTTTCTCATCTAGGAATTATACCTTTTAGCTAAACTCTTAAAAAATACCATAAAGGCATAGAATATTTGTTTGCTTGGTATATATTTAAAATTTTATTGATCGAAATATACCAATAAGGTATATTCTTTCTGTCGGAGGCAGAAATGACTAAATTCAGACAATTTATTAATAACTTAAAAGTAAGCGGTACTCTCAGGAATTTTGCTTTGCAAGCAGAAACTACTGAGGGGTATATCAATACACAATTAATGAAACCGTATAAAACACCTAGAAAAAGGCTTTGGAATAAACTGATCGATGCTTCGAATGGTGATCTAACGCAGGGTGATATGGTCGAGCATTTCATGATGAGCAAGGAGACCTCATGTCAATAGGGAGCTTTTTAGGAAAAAAAGAAATACCTTTGAAAACGAAAACGACTACATATTGCCATAAAGTATTTACTGATCTTTGCAAATTTCTTCGCACCAAACACGCGGCTCTTTTAAGAGATTTAGCGATATATGCCTGCATTGTTTGGGAGCATCCACGTTTTAAAGAGCTTGAGAAAAAGCTTCGCCAATCGCCATTGAACGAAAAAGCCATTATTGATGATTTAATCAATTCTTACCTCGATGGCGAAAAATCAAAGGTAGTTAGCATACACCGCAATCGAAGAGGTTAACAGGTCAAGATTAGGCCCTGGAAAGGGCCTTTTTTACACAAATTCGGGGCCCTTATTAGGACCAAAAAGAGAGATGAGTATGAAATTACGAACGAATGTATCAAGTTTTATCAGAAAATTAACTGCCATCAGATTTTACAAAGTTCAAAGCGAGATTGTGCTTGAAAAATTGGTCAATGAAATTTCTTTTATTACGGCAGCGAACGACAAAAAGAATTTTTTATGTAATTCATTACCAAGAGTAAACCTAATAGATGAGTCGGACATAAAGAGTGCAAGGTTGATTCGAGTCCTAAATGACCTGAAGGTAGTTTCAGCTTTGCTGCTTGAACCAACGGTTAACAATCTGATGGAAATAGAAAGAAAATTATCTTTAATTCAGGCTAATGAAAGAAAAAGATATTTAGCAAGAAAGCCCGCTAATGTAATTGATTTTCCAATGTTTTCAAGTGTGCGTTAAGTGGCAACTAATGGTCACTGTTATCAGTTTGGAGATTCATAAATATATCCATCGGGTTTGTTTTTGGATCAACTATTTCAGCTTCCCATCGAGCCAAGGCTGCATCGAAGATTATTAATGGGTTGACAGTTTTCGGACTGGCAGCAGCTATAGAAGCGTAGTCTGAAAAGTATTTTCTAACTTTTTTTATGTCAAGTTGAGTATGCGTGTTGTCCATGAAACCAATTTCTAAACCAAGTAAATTTTCAATAGTCCTGGCAGAGTCATCTGAAATATTTGCTCGGTTTTCATTATCACCCAGCCAACGAGAGACAGTATTAGGATTTAACTTTAACTTTTCAGCAAGTATTTTTTGTTTGCCATTGGCGTACTTAAGGAGAATTCCGCGTACATTAGTAAGCCTTATTTCATGGATGGTTTGCATAGTATTAACAGTTACGGAAAGTGCAGATGTAATCGATTCTAGACGCGAAAGGAGAATGATTCAATATAAAGCTCAGCGACGAGTTTATATCTCATGAAAGGATTTATTAAGCTTCATAGAAAGATTATCGACTGGGAATGGTACGGCGATATAAATACTTTTGCTGTATTTCTTCATCTTCTTTTGAAGGCTAATCATCGGCCTAAAAATTGGCGTGGGAAGGTGATCGAGCGAGGGCAATTAGTCACAGGAAGGAAGATTTTGTCGTCTGAATTAAGGTTATCGGAACAGCAAATTAGAACCTGTTTGAAAAGACTGCAATCAACCAACGAAATAACCATCAAATCAACCAGCCAGTATTCGATTGTAACCCTTGTGAATTATAGCCTACACCAAGACAGTGAAGAACAATCAACCAACGATTCAACCAAGCAATCAACAGCAGAAATAACCAACGAGCAACCAACAGAAAATGGTACTTTTGAAAAAATCGTTAAAAACTCAACCAACGAATCAACCAACAACCAACCAGCGGAAAGCGTTGACACAAAAGGGGTGGGGCGGAATAGCAACCAACAATTAACCGACGACCTAACCAACAAGCAACCAACAACTAACCAACAGCTAACCACTAACAAGAAGTTAAAGAATGAAAAGAATGTAAAGAAAGATCTTAAAGATATTAATACGTTGAAATCTTTGCCACCTGAAAAGTTACTTTCTGAAAAAGAACTCGTGTTTTTCAAACCTGATTGCGTGGATTTAGGAATTTGGAAAGAATTTATTTCATTGAGAAAGCGCAAAAAAGCAGAAAAGACTGTCAGGGCCACACGCTCATTAATTAAAAACTTGGATGAATGCGTGCAAAACGGAGTTTCTCGAACAGATATGATTTTGATGTGTTTGGACAAGGGGTGGAAGGGAGTGAATTATCAATGGTATTTGAATTTGAATTCTAACAACCGAGGAGCCGCTAATGGAATTGACGACAGCAATATCGACTGGTGACCAAAGCAAACATGTCGTTAATCAGCTCATGAAGGAGCTTAAGGCGATTTGTGTTGCCTGGCGGGTTAACTTTGAAAAACAGGAAGAATACAACCGGATGCGCGGAACCTGGTTGAAGGCGTTAACAGAAAACAATATCGATTCCATTGAAAAGTTAGAGCTTGGATTAAAGATTGCTCGCCGCGAAGCCAAACCGCTTTGGCCATCCCCTGGAGAATTCATCAAATGGTGCGAGAAGGGAGTTATTGAGTCTCTGAATATTCCCGATGAATACGATATTAACCGGACGCTAATTCGATTCAACGCCGGGCAAATTCCGAGATTGGATAAATATTGCTATTGGGTCTGGCGAAACATAGACGCTAAACGGTTCTTGGAATCTCGGGTTGAGCAAAGTGAAAGACATTTGGCAAAGGTCTACAGGAAAATGATTCGAGCCGCGCTAAGTGGTGATGAGTTCATAGAGCATCCAACGGCAATTCCGAAAGAGGTTGTAAAAGTAAACCGCAAAAAGTCATCAATGAAAATTAAGAAAATCATTGACGGACTGTAGTGAGATGAAATTCTTCGTCAAAAGCGAATGGCATGCAGAAAGCAAGTGTGGGAAGTATGCAATTTGTTGGACGGGGGCTGATAAACCGATGTTGACGGTTAGCTATCGAGAAAAAATTTTAGGTTACACGCAAGACAAAGACAGAGCCAAACAAATTTGTGAAGAGCATAGAGATGAAATCACCCGAAGAACGAACTAGGTACAAAATCAAGCACAAGAAGCGAGAGCTTGAGGCTTGGTTTATGGGCGGTAAATTCATCGCTGATAACTACTTTGAAATTGCTGTGAATGATGCGTCGATTGTTGAACGTATTGGAAATGAAAAGGAAATTTGGGGCAAAAGATGGAAATCGTGTTAGTGATGGTAGTGGTTTTGATTTTGGAATGGATAATTCAGAGGCTAAAAAAGTGAGTTCATCTAAACAAAAATTGTTGACTGATTTGCGTAAGAAACTGGCGAATATTGAAACAGCTGAAAAGGCTTTGTGTGAAGAAATGAAATACGCAGCGCGAGCTCATAGTGAGGCGATGAACGCGGTTAGAGAAATAAAAGAAGATATTAAATCACTGGAAAAAAGCATGGTAGGCATTACTGATCACGCTGTATTGCGCTACCTGGAACGAGTAAAAGGCTTAGATGTTGCAGAGATCAAAAAACAAATACTGGATGAAAATATGGAAATGATTATTGAGAAGATGGGTAACGGTAAGTATCCAGTTTGTAACGGCGTTAAAGCAGTAGTGAAAGACAAGACTGTTGTTACGGTGATAGCAAAATGAGTGACTTACTGGATATTGAAAAAACTCTCCAATTCATTAGAGATAAAGCTGACGAATACGCAGTTGCTAAATCACAAATGGAATACCTGAAGGAATACCGAAAGACCAAAAAATCGCAGCTAATTATCGAGGCTGAACGAAGTGGGGTTAAAACCGTTCAATCACGAGAAGCTTTTGCTTACGCTCACAAAGACTACATTGAGTTACTAGACGGCCTCAAAGTCGCCATGCATGACGCTGAGAAACTGCGCCTTATGATTAAAGCGGCTGAATTAAGGATTGATGTCTGGAGAAGCCAGAACGCTAATACACGCATGGAGAGAACGGCATATGGAGCGAATCATTAGCCATGAAGCATAAAAGCAAGAAAATTACTCAAAGCGCAAAAGGGGAGGAATGCCAAATCAGAATACCTGGTGTTTGCAATTTTAACGAAGAGACAACTGTGTTTTGCCATCTGAATGGCGCTGGCATGGCGCTCAAAAACAATGACAATGAGGGGGCTTACGGTTGCTCGAATTGTCATGCGGCAATGGACGGCCAATTAAAAACAACTTTTAGTCACGATGAACTAAAACTCATGCATCTGGAAGCAGTAATGCGAACTCAACGAATTTTGCTAGAGAAAGAACTAATCGTCTTGAAATAAGACACCAACAATTCAGACCACAATCCAAATATCATTTGCTGTGGTTGACATTAAACATCAGAAATCGAGGTGCGACATGCCAATCAGACAAATGACTAAGCAGCAAATACTTACCGCTGAAAATATGTTACTTGAAGGATACAGTAAGTCATGCATTGCCAGGGAAATGAATGTAACTCGCGTGACACTTAGGAAGATCTTGCGGGAATATCGAGAGTACGGTGACGCCGCGCTGGATTTCACTTCAAAACGCTACCCAAAGCCGAGTAAAGTATCTCGCATTCACAATTCAAAGCCAATTCGGAAGGAGTTTGAAGAGAATGCTGAGAGTTGGAGGAGAGTACTTTATCGGCAGGCCGGTTAGATGTTTATGCTATTATTGGGTGAGGAATAAAACTAATGAAGGAGTCAGTACGTTGAGTCTAAATTCAATTCGTAATTACTTTTTAGAGCAATTTAAAGGAAATAATCAGTCCATCAGAATGCGAATTCTAGAGTTGATATTTAATTTATTTACTTTTCCATTTAGAAAAGCTTGGTCGATTTGGAGTTGTATTTGTTCTTCACATATTATTCCGGCTCTAAGTGTATTACTAATGACAGGAATAGGTATTGTTGGCTCTATGAGATATAAAGAAATTTCGGAGAAAGTATCTCCTGTTTGTGATTCGGCTAAAAATTATTGGATATGCGCTACTAAGGAGTTGTTAATTGGGGAGAGTTTAGTTGTAATTAAATACCTGATTTGGACTGCCATTATTTTAGGATTCTGCTTAGTAACACGGACATATATTAAAGCGAAAACATACTCTGATTCTGTTAAAGAGCTCAGGTATTATTTTTCTTCCTTACCGCCTGGTAATATCATTCAGCATCATAGTCGTGCTTACGTTCAGGCAAACAATATTATTTTTTCCATTCTCGAACTTAATTTGAATGAAGAAGAAAAGCAGGATATTGAATATAAAAAAACAGTAGTTGACTCTATTAAAGCTATATTAAAGATTATTGGGATACTTTTACACGATTTCGAAGCCGAAGGTAGTGGAAAGCGTGACGAGAAATATTCTTTAAACATTATGTTATTTGAAGCTATCGAACGCTTCGGTGATAACCCAACAAGTCAGAGCATTCGATCAAAATTTAAGGGTTTACGGCTATTAGATTCAGGGGGCGTTGAAGATCTTAGAGGCTTTCTTGTTCTTTATAGTGCACTAAGTATCAGAATAATTGGGTCTCGTTTTCTGTCAACACAGATTTCTGATATTGATAATACTATTCCTTGCGGGTTATGTCTCCCTGTTCACAAAAAACATGTAGATTCTTTTGGGGTTATCAATAGCTTACCTGGTGCTCCGACCGCATTTAATCTTCACACTGATCATCCATCAATCGCAATTAAAGATACTCGCTCGAAAGAACTTTGGAAAAGTTGGTTTAAAAAGTGTAATTATAAAACTGAAACTGAAAATGAGATCTTGAAATATTTCTGTGATGAATATGCACCGACTATGGGGTCGTTACTTTCACTGCCAATTACTAATACTTCATCTGAGGTTGATGGCAATTTACTACCAGTCGGAGTTTTAAATATCCATTGTGATCGACGTAGCATGTTACAAACTCATGAAAAGGACTTGGAACTTTTTGTGCCATTGATGAAGCCGTATATTGCCATTTTGGGGCGATTAATAGAAAAGGTTGAAATTGACGATATTTCAAATCTTTCTGGAGATGAATGTGGCTAATTGCCTGTTTCTTGGAGATTATTTGTACTGCCAACTGCATGAAAGCATATTTATGATAGAATTAATTGGTTACGCTATAACTTTAGGAGTGATTGCATGAAGGATGATTTAAAGAAAAAGCTTCAAAAATCGTCAGAGTCCAGAGAAAAAGCCCTTGAAAGAGCTATTGATGGGAGATCGAAGCCGATTACTCGGTTTCGCAAAATGGGCGGGGTGGTCATCTCATAAATTTGAGATTTCTTACCCCTATCTTGAAGCTCGCAATATTTAACTGTGGGCTTAATCATTCGTAATCAATTCTCATTCTAAATATATAAATCAAGCAACCCTATAGGAAGAGCTCTCGAAATTTTTGGGTCAGATGCTACATGCTGACGGAGTTTCACTATGAGTGGAGTGGTACATATCAAAACTATTCAACAACTGTATATGACTGAGGCTCCATATAAATTGTTAATGTTCGTTCATCGTTAATTATTAATTTTATTTCAACCATTGCACGATCACCATCTAAATTTGTAAATTCAAGTGAAAATGTGATATGACGATCTCGAGGATTATTAAAATATTCTTTTTTCACCCAAACACTCACCGTTCTTTGATTTTTTTGCGGCCAATCCGCTTGATCCGATTTGCTCGCGATTGCTATACCTGCTTCTATCATGGTCTCAGAGGGAATAAACTTAACCAGAGATATGTCGGCTCCCTTATTCATAAGACTAAATGTGAAGACCCGATCATTTTCTTGCTGTTTAACACGCGGTTGGTCTAACATGTACAATCTAGGTAAATTTCTCTTTTGTTCGCTCTCTACTTGGGCAGCATAATTTTTAAGATTAATCTCACTTTCAGTTTTAGCTGCTTCAGCGAGTATCTTTTGTTGCTCGACGGATTGTTTAAGCTCTTTTACTTGAAGGCGTAATGCTTCATCTTGTTTTTTCAATGCTTCGGTATTTTGTTTTAATTCCTCTCCTTGTTGAAAATACCCAATAACAAGCCATAGAAAAGCTAGAGGGGCTGATATACCTGCGAAGAAGTCTCCCCATTCATTAAAGGGGCGAGTTGTGAGCGCATCCCAGTTAGCGGTTAAATAGAGGCTCCAAATCAGAACCCAAACTCCAGTTAGTATCCATCCGGCGATTACTTTCTTGCTCATGGCTTTTCCTTTGGCTTTAATTACCGGCTATTTTTTATCTTTTTCTTCAGCAAACTCTTCCATAACTGACCCCACCTTCGAGATACTAGGAGCCTTTCCTACTCTGTGAAAGTGATTAAGGCCCGAGCTGGCTATACTTTCAAAACCGGATTTTGCTACGTATGAAGCAAATGTGTTATTCCCTATCGGTTGGAGCAATCGATGATCTTTTGTTAATTTTTTTGAGCTCGAATCAATTTGCTTAACTAAATCTATAATCATTTGGTCTTTATCTTGGATTAGATTGTGAATTCTGTTACTTTCTTCAGCTGACATTTCCTCTTTGGTTTTTAGCTTCATTTCTAATAAATTCTTTTCGTCTTCGGTATCTTTCAGCGTTTTAGCTAAATTACTTATTTCACCTATCTGTGTTGCGATGTCCAGTTCGGGAAGAATATCGGTCCAATTTTCAATGGAGTTAACGACTTCTTCTTTTAGCAGGTTGCAGAATTCGTTTATTTCTTCGAAATTATTTTGTATTAGCTTGGTTTCGATTGGCGAGTCGCTACTGTTTTCTTTGAAGGTTCGTACGCGAATATCTAACGCTTCAATGTTTCGCAAGAGAAGTTTTAAGTTTCTTACTGCTGACTTTCCCTTTTCTTTAACGATACCGCCGTCATTAATTTCACTCCATTGTTTTGTAACCCTGGCACCAACGATGGTGGAGGAAAGTATGATTAATATGTTGAGTACAGTTGCAAACTTGGGGTCTGGTTGGCCATATGAAAGCCAGAGTAGTGCAAGAACCGCGATGGCGAGAATAAGCGTCCAGGGGTCAAACAACATCGAGCCGAAGAGTTTCCAGCGGTGTGATAGGTCTTTCATGACTAGTCCTTTTATCTCTTTTTGATATTTTTTGTTGTTGTGCAATTAGAAAGCTTAATTTACTAAGTGTCAGCCAGCATTAAAAAAGCAGGAACACCCAATAGACCAAGGCTATAAACATTCCCGAAACTACACCAATAGACTGCAAAGGTTTGTTATCAATATCCATTAGTTTTAAAACGAGAACTTTTCCAGATTTAAGTCTGGGTAAAAATTTAAGCAAGTATGCTCCGATAACGTATATCCAAACCCATATTGAAGTAATAAAGGTTGCGTAGAAATAACTCCCCATACTTATAGAAGCGTTTTTTTCAGATAGAAACAGACCCCGTTGTGTCAAGTTATCGAAGAAATCGTTAATTACCAACCAAAATGAAAACTCATATCGCCCAGAACTAACGAATTCTCCTCCAACATTATATAGTAAGGATAGCCAAATTGTGACTGAAAATAATGCGATTATTGCACTTAAAACAAAATCAATTAACAAGAGAAGTATAATACCTCTTGATTTTGAGGATTTCATTTTATGTATTATAAAACGACTCTGAAGTAGCGAGATATAGTCAGGTAAGACTGAAATTAATAGAATTGAACCAAAGAAATCCAGCAACCAAAAAAAGAAAGATTCTGAATTAATGAACAGTAACTCGAACGGATTGAAATCAATAATTGTGTAGTGCAAGAGTGTAAAAAGTGATATTGCAATAAATGTCGCTAGGGTGCTTCTATAGAGACATTTCAACGATAAGTGTTTATTAGTGAAAACTACATCTAGCAGATTTGAGAATGTATGGGCTAAACTAAAGTTTGTTTTCTCTGCAGACTCGTTCGGAATGATAATATTTGGCTTTTGCCCTTTGAGCCACACTGTGATTTGATTTTTTGAATATTCTGACAAGCTAGATTCGATAGTCTTAAAAAATTTAACTACCGCATAAAATATTGCTAGCCCTGCTCCTAATTGCAGTAACGTATTCATAAGTTCTTTATTATTTTCATATCCCTATAGCTGATTTTAAATACTTTAGCCTACCGCAATTTAAATGTACAGAGTGTTTAAACTGGATAGATTTTCGAATCTCTCGAAGTTGATAACATCAGTTATCCGTAATCAACACTTTCCAATCAAATGGCAGACGAATCACAAAAAGTCGAAATCGCAGTCTTAAAAGAAAAAAACAAAAACCTCGAACAACGAGTAGAAAAGTTAATTGAGGCGGTAGAGCGAAATAACGAGTTTCTAACACGAACAAAAGGAATAGCATTCGGTGCCGCAATAATTATTTCAGCTGTCTGGGGACTCATTCTAGCCGCCTGGAAGTATCTCGGTACTCAGTAGGGATAAGTCGTGCCAATAAGTATCCTACAACAAGCACTCGGGTTAGGGGATAACGACACTCTCCCGACTGGCTTACCAATAGCTGGACCAGATAGAGTATTAGCCGGCGCAGTATTGTGTGAAGGAACAGACCTGGCGGGATTAACAGGGATAACGATTGGTGGCGTCCAGGCAACAATTCATACCGAACTTTTAGCCGGTACGATTGATGTCGTTGGTTTTTACATCAAAGAAGCTGATATACCAAACATCACGGATACCTCGATTGTCTTCCAAGGGGTAACGGTTGCGAGTTCAAGCATCGTCATTATTTCGATTTTATTTGCAGGTGTGGACCAAACGACTACAGTCACTGATTTTGCCGTCGGTGCTCAAAACTCCACACAGGACGCAACCTACGTTCTAGATGAAATTGAAAATGGAATGGCAATTGCGTTCGTAGGTTGTTCAAAGGCGACCGGAACTGCCTGGACATTCGGAAGTTATACGCAAGTCGCGGGTGATTCTGCGCCTCAGTGGACACAGGGAACAAATACATCAGGCGTTGCGGCGATTAAAGTATTAACTGCTGATGCGACGAACGTAAGCAACACAATTCAAAGCGGGTTAGCCACTGATAAAGTGGGCTGGTTCGCAATGGTCTTAAATGCGGCGCCAGGAGGGGGTGATACGACAGCGCCAGTCTTAACTAACCCGACAGCGAGCACTGTAACTGCAGATGGTGTTACACCACAGGCAATCACAGATGAAGGTAACGGCACGGCTTATATAGTTGTTGTTCCCGATGGCGATGTTCCAAGTATTGCGCAAATCAAAGCAGGCCAACAAAGCAACGGAACGGCGGCAATAGCAGCTGAGAATCTAGCAATATTATCAACTGGCGTTATCAGTTTTACACCAGTTACCGGCTTATCAGAATCCACTAACTACGAACTCTTTTTTGTCCACACTGATGCCGCTGCTAATGACAGTCTGGCAGAAACCGTTGGATTCACAACTGGTGGTTCTGGCGGTGGAGGGGGAGGCGGTGGAACCAGTAACATCGGCGGCATTAACTTAGCGGCTTATACGCCGGTCGGAATAGTTCAAGAATTCCCTCACCCTGATGGCAATAGCTCGGGTGTTGGTGTTGATATTGAAAACGGCAGGATAGGTGTCATTCGTAACGGCGCCAGAGAATTACATGAGTATGCGATTGGAGACTACAGTACAACCATTCGAACCGTAAGTATCAATGGTCTCGATAATGGTTCAGACTCCGAATCTATTACTTATATGGGTAATGGAGAAATTGCAGTCGGTACCGAAGACGGCGGCGCCTATAAAATCCATATTCTGGATTTGCCGACCGGCACAGTTGATATTTCAATTGGTGCAAAACAATCTTTGACTCTCGCAGAACCAGGTATCGATAACAATAGTGGGTTAGAGGGATTAACTTACGACAAAGTAAATAAGGTATTTTATGGGGTAGGTGAGGGACAGCAGGTTAATACGCCAAGAAAATTTTTCAAAGTTATCAGACCGACGAATACAACAACCGATTACACATACACCGATCCAGAATTAGTTGTCACCGAGCCTTTTGATCCCGAAGTCACATTTGCTATCCTGGGGGCGACCGGAGAACAGTTTGATTTAAGTGGATGCTCATTCGACGATAAAACCGGACGAATAATTATTCAAAGTCATACAGGCGGCAAAGCCATTGAGGTCGATGTTGAGACAGGGGTCTATTATTCGGAGGTCGACACTTCTGTCAATCCACAGGCTGAAGGGGTAGAAATCTTACCGGATCGCAGCATTATCATTATTAGTGAAGGTCGGCATTACCTCCAGTACATTCCACCGCCCGCACCGGTGATTAATCAGCCGCCTCACGCAACAGTAGCCCTGGGCAACACATTTTCGTATACACCGACTCTCTCAGCTGGCTCCGATGTTTTCTGGTTCAAGGAGTACGGTCCAGATAGTATGCAGGTTAATCCAGAAACAGGGGAAATTACCTGGGATACAACGGGATTCCCAAGGGGGCAGGGTATTCCGATTGCAATCGGTTGTTCAAACGAATGGGGAGAAGACACCAAATGGTTTGTGCTCCACGTTGATAACACCGGCACGTCAAAACTTGTTGTACTTGGTACAGATACCACATCATCTAATATTCGAATTGGTGCACTTGAAGCGATTTTTGCCAGCGGCGATACATTAGCTGTTCCCGGTGGGCTTTATTATGCGTCGGTATCAGCTAATGGAAGTTTTGAGAATTCTTTCGCTGATAGTTTTGGCGGCGATATACCTGCCGGCACTGCTAATCAACTAACAACAATATGCGGTGCCGGTGAGGTTATTGTTGACTCGAGTCCTCATGATGCGATCCCTAGACAAGATGAATGTTTAGAAATTCTGGCTAACCAGGCGACGATTAAATCATTTGTTAAATTCGCTTCAATGGAATTCACTGGCGCAAACCGCCAGGCGATATTAAACGCCGCTGCGAGTAACGTACTCGAATTAGTGGGTGCAACTGATAGCGGGTACGCTCAGAATCCAACAACTTTCACAGAAGCTGATGCTTCCTATGGCTCAGTAGCTTCAGGTTACATGCAGGGTAATGGTTCGGTTTATGAGCACTGTTTTGCGTTCGGACAATTTCGGTATGGCCTGCAATTTGGGAATGTGATTTCAGATACTTTGATGTCACGTTGTCTAGTGCGCCCAGATGAATATCACGGTGACCAACCTCGTGGAGCAATTACCCATTATTCAACCGAAGGAAGCGGCGTATTCTCAAACCTTGTTGTTGACGGTGACCAGGAACACCTATCGCCGTTTTACTCAAATTATGCAGGGGCTTTTGCTTTCCCAGCGACGGGTAACGAAGCATTCCCTAATAACCAGGTATTTCATGGCAACCTAAGCCTCAATACCCATATGGTGCCATTCACTGCTGATGGTTCTGCAGGCACAAGTATTATCAATGCAAGTCATTTCGTGGTCATCGACTCCACCAATACGATAACGCCACAAACAGGCGCAACAAGCCCGGCAATCATTAATTCAAATTCAGTTCTTAATCTGGACAACGCCAGCTTTGATAAAAATAGCACCTGGAATGATGAGGTCATGGCGGGTTCAAATGGATTTATCAGAGCGGGTGATTCAACTAACGATATTACGATTACTAAATCAATATTCAGCCAGGGCGGTTGGAGTGTGTCAGCGACAATTGATGTCGGACCACTACTAAATGCAACCGGCGGAACGTCCGGCAGTGCCTTCACTGATAACAATGTTTATGATTTTAAAGGCACAATCGACGCCAGCGGTGCTTATACGGTTAGCGGAACCATAACGACCGACCCCCATGCGAACGGCTGGGATTATCCGACAAGAATTGAAGAAGGTTCACCACTGGCGCTATCTGGCCACGGTGCAGACCTGACGAAATTTAAATGTCCATCACATGTAATGCCAGGCGATCCAGGTTGGCAGACAGCAACCAACAGATGGGCATGGCCATACCCGGCAGAGACTCGTATTCGAGAAAGAATGCGTCAGTATGGGAAAACGAATCTACCAGTCAGAAACCCGGTTCACACTCAAAACCCCACGCAGTTTGATGGAGTGATTTCGGGTGCCAGAGGTTTTTGCGCTGATGGAGAATCATTATCTGATTATATTTGGGGATACTTTGGCAGAACGGTACCACCTTTAAGAGTCGCAGCCTCAACAACTGCAGCAGATGAAATCACATTCAGGATAGGAAGATACCGTTCGGATAGAGGTTATCGAATAACAAAATTTAACGTCTACGAAACTGGCGACATGGTAAATCCAGTTTTAAGTTTCTCGGGATTGAAAGGGGTTCTAACAGGCGTTGCAGATGGAAATTATGAGTATGTAATTCGCGCGGTCGATGCAACTAAAATATCGGCCTTTGGTGCAAACGAATCTGGTGAGTCCGGCAACTCGGATAAAATAACTATAAATGTCGGACCCGCCGGACCAGACACAACACCTAACGCTTTTTCTTTCATCGACCAGACCGACATAGCGTTAAGTACTCAGGTTGAATCTAATGTAATCACAGTCTCAGGTATCGACACACCAGCATCAATTTCAATTACATCATCAGCCGGCATGGAATACCGGATTAATGCCGGGGCTTACACTACCACGGCGGGCACAGTAAACAATGGTGACACCGTTCAATTACGAGTCACGAGCTCTGCAGCAAACAGCACGTCAGTTAATGGAACGCTTAATATCGGGGGAGTGGCAGACCAATGGGATGTAACAACTATTGGCGCCGCAGATACAACACCAGACGCATTTACATTCACTGACCAAACCGGTGTTAACTTATCGAGCCAGATTATTTCAGATGAAATTACGATTGCAGGCATAAACGCAGTGGCATCAATTAGTATCACGGGAGCAGGTGAATTCAGTATTGACGGCGGCGCTTACACGAACGTCGCAACAACCATTAACAATGGCCAAACGGTAAGACTCAGACAAACAAGCTCCACTATCAACAGCACGGAAACAACAGTCACTCTCGACGTCGGCGGAGTAACCGATATTTGGTCGGTTACAACGCTACCTGCAAGTGCCGCAGAACTCGACGAGTACACACCAGGTATATCAATCAAAATAGGAATCAGCTTATGAGCAACGCAACAGAACCCCCACGCAAATGGAAAGCAATCGTTCCGCACGACACTAATCGCTTAGAAGTAGCAGTCAGAGCGCTTTACTTTAATGGCGCAGGCAATGTCGTCCTAGAAGACGCAGACGGAAACACTGAAACATTCACAGTCGCGGCAGGCCAGGTACTTGTTGCACAACCTAAGAGAGTTCATGCGACCGGCACAACTGTGGCTGGTATTATTGGGATGGCGTGAGACTAATTGTTTGGTATTTTTTTAATCCAACCTTGCATTTACGGGGGATATTAGTTTAATTGTAAAGAACCGAGAATCAAGGCAAAAATAAAAATGGTGATTTTATTGGAATTGAAGGGCTTGTTACAAACTGCACTTCCTATGGTTGCATTATTAATTTCTCTTACGGCTCTGATTATCACAACACGCAATTTCAAAAGAAAATCAGGAGTATATGTGCGTGGGACTTATTGCATTGTAATGGGAGGCCCCGTTCCATATGTCGGAAATATTGTACTAGAAAACCTCAAAGATCGTACTGTCATCATTTTTGAAATCTATTTAAAAGTAGGACAGAATTACTATATCAAGTTAGAAGATTTTACGGGAAACCCGAAAATATTAAAGCCTTTTGAAGTTTTCTCAAATAGTTACGACCCACCTGATTTTTACAGCTGTAGTGTGGACAGAATCAATCTGAACAAATTGATGGGATATGACGGAAAGAGAAATTTAGTCTTAGCGACATCCCAAGGAAAATATGAGGTTGGTGAATTTATTAATAAATGGGAGCCGATTCAAGAGCATCTCTCGAGTAACTCTTTGACCGTCGAAGTTCTTCCTCAAGCGTTTGAGTTTAGAAGTGTGCGATGCACTTTGAACGTAATATTTCTTGTCGAAATTATATTTAAAGATAAAGAAGTCGAAAAAGTAACAATTCGCTCTACAGATAAGGTAGTTAATATTTTGGGTGGATTCCCCCTGAGTAAACAGGAGCTTGAATCAAAAGATAAATTGCAATCCTATCTAGTTAATAAATTGGCTGAAAAGAATGTCAAATATTCCAAATTGGTTGTTCATGACATCGCTAAAATTAGAGCTCAATACTATGGGGATTTTTACAATTATGAGTTCGATGCATACCATTACAATTGGATTGAATATCGTGTTTGGGGGCCGATTCAGACAAAGTTTAATGATTTTTTACTCTTTCTAGAGAATCGGCAATATCGTTCATCAAGCAAAATAGGCTGGAGAGTCTTTGTTTTATTGTTAATTTTTCTAATCAACTTAAGTTTGTATAAATGTGTGGCTAATTTAACTTAGAATAATGAGCATAAGAACATGGGCGTATTGGTTTTGATAAAACAACCAATTTTATGATAATTTGAAACATCACCGGAACTTATTTACCAGATTTTAGCAATTGTTTTGCAAGTTCGACTGCTTGGTCGGAAGGGGCCTTATGTGCTTTGGAATAGTCAAGGTCATCCGGCGAAGTTAATTTTACAAGTTCTTCAAAAGTTAAATTATCAATTCGCTTGCTGAGTTGTAAGGCGTCAGCTCTGCCATCGTAAAATGCAGCAAGTCGAGTACTGTACTTATAAAGAGAAACCAGTATTTGAACCAAAAACAAGAGCATAAAAACAGCTCCAACCCTAGTACTTAGTGCTGAAATCTCGGAGGAACTCCAACCCTTCGCTTGCTGCTCAATTTGGACTTTTGCCAAATGGCTGTTTAACTGCGGCGCAAGAATATTATTTAGATCTTTGTTAAGCTTATCTGTAAGAGCTCGTTCAATTTTCAATGGAAGTGGGACTCTACCATATTTAGTTTCCTCCAATTTCTGAATAAAGGCTGTATCATCGATAACAATTTCACTCTTGTTCATCATAGAGGTGATCACTGATTCGGATATTTTTTGTATAAATTGGGTAGTCTCATAGTTTCTAGACATTTGAGTTGTCTTTCGTGCAATCGAATCTGCATAAATGTATATTTGTGCTCCTCCAAGTAATGTGACAAATATAAATACCAATATTATTCGAGCCGCAAAAGTTAATCGTTTTGCTCGAATCCTAAATAAACTAACCAGATAAGCGATAGTTTTGTTTCCTGATTCGGTTTTTATGCCTCCAAGTGTTATTTTCTTTATAGATCGTATAAAAATCGCTCTAATTATGAAATAGGGCGACGCAAAAAAGACAAAAACTAGCGATCCCGCGAATGAGCTTGATATTGTTGGTTTGTAGGATTCTGTATAACCATAGATGAATCCTGCAATGATAAGCGTGAGTAATAAAGCGACATCAAAAATATACTTTTTAATTATCATTTCAGAATCCCTTCTTGAGCTTAATAACTCAAAGTTTAGTTTACGGGATGTTATTTCGCTATCAATTGGATAGATTTTTCTCTCAAACAAATCTCGTAAAATCTCGGGATGACCTCAAAATCCCAGAAACTCACCAAAAAACAAGAACTTTTCGTTCAAAATTACCTGGCTAATGGCTGCAATGGCGTACAAGCGGCTAAAAGTGCGGGTTATAAAGGCTCGGATAATACGCTGGCATCAGTAGCCAAAGAAAACCTACGAAAACCCCACATCGCAGAAAAAATCGAAGCCGAGCAAAACAAACTCAAAGAAGACCTTCATATTACCGCCGAATGGAAGCGTGAAAAGCTTCGCGAAGTCATCGAGCGTTGCCTTCAAGCAGAGCCCGTGATGATAAAGGTTGAGGGTGAATGGACTGAAACCGGTGAATACCAATTCGACGGCAAAACCGCAGTTGGAGCAATTGCTGAGCTCAACAAAATGGACGGTGATTTAGCAGCGATAAAAATTCGCTCCAAGAACGAGCATGTCTTTGTTGATCACGTTGAAAAACTTCAGAAAGCCAGGGAGAGGGCAAAGAATCGTGACTAGTATCGTCTGGGATGGAAAATCATTGGCTGGCGATGGTCGACTCACTGTCAACGGTTACATAGTTGATTCATATTTTTCAAAGGTTAGAAAGATAAATGCCAATTTGCGCGGTGAAAGAGTTATTGCTATTGGTTTATCTGGGGATGCGGACGCACATCATTATATAGAGAGCTGGATCAAAAATGATTGCCTTGATGATTTACCGGATTGCATGGAGATAGGTGGGATTATTGTCACTGAAAGTAAAGCGTATTCATTTTGTGACGATTCAAATGGCAGGCTTTGTCTTATTAACGACAGTTTTGCTGTAGGTTCCGGCGCTCCCCTCTGTTTATCAGCTCTTAAATTAGGGTTAAACGCGAAAGAAGCAGTTAAGCACGCGGCATCTATTGATGTCTACACCGGCGGTAGAGTTAGGAGTATTTGTTGTCGTGAGTGAATACGCTGAAGCCGTCGATTTTGAAAAGCAGCTTCTTGAAGATGTTTCGGAATTCTATTTCGATTTATACGGGCTCGTCATGTACCTGTTTCCCTGGGGCGAGAAGGGGACATTGCTTGAAAAACATGATGGTCCAGATGAATGGCAAAAGGAACTGCTCGACGATATTGGTGCGCAATTAAAAGAAGGAAAATCAGTCCAGGAAGCCATTTCGAGCGGCCATGGAATTGGCAAAAGTTGTGAGTGTGCGTGGATAATTATTACGTTAATGTCATTGCGACCGCATTTGAATGGTGTGGTCACTGCAAATACCCAAGCTCAACTTTCGAGTAAAACATGGAAAGAACTCGCTGTCTGGCACAAGCTCGCGCTTAATAATCACTGGTTTAAATGGACCGCAACTAAATTTTCTCACGTTCAACATCCTGAAACCTGGTTTGTTCAAGCAATCCCCCAGTCAGAAAATAACCCTGAGGCTTTCGCCGGTCTTCATGCTGAATACGTGCTCATTATTTACGATGAAGCGAGCGCGATCCCTGATTGCATTTGGGAAGTGTCCGAAGGGGCTATGACCACACCAGAGGCTGTTTGGGTTGCATTCGGAAACCCAACGCGTAATAGCGGGAGATTTAGAAACTGTTTTCCTGGTGGTAAATTCGCGCATCGTTGGGGCCACAAAAAAATCGATTCTCGCACCGCGAAAATGACCGATAAGAAAAAAATTAATGGGTGGTTAGAGGATTATGGCGAAGACTCTGACTTTTTCCGTATTCGTGTTCGCGGTGAATTCCCACGAGCTGGCAGCAATCAGTTTATTGGCTCCGACATCGTGCTTGAAGCACAGCAAAGACAGCTTGAACTCAGAGAATATATTTCCTATCGAAAACTGATGGGGGTTGATGTCGCTCGGTTCGGTGATGACCGCTCTGTCATTACCATTCGGCAGGGAATGAAGATGTTTGATCCAAATATTTATCGCGGAATGGATAACATGGAACTCGCTGGAAAAGTCGTTGAACTCTATCGAGAGCATCAGCCATATGCAATTTACGTCGATGGAATTGGTAACGGTTCGGGAGTAGTTGACAGGCTCAGACAATTAGGTCTACCAGTTGTTGATGTTGTTGTCTCAAATGCTGCGACAAAACCACGCGAGTATGCAAACTTACGCGCGGAAATCTGGGGAGAAATGCGCGCCTGGTTAAAGCAAGGTGCAGATATTATTTTCACCGATGAAATGTCAGATGATCTCGTTTATCTAGAGTACGGTTACAACAACAAAATGCAAATTCAGCTCGAATCCAAAAAAGACCTAAAAGAAAGAGTTGGTTTTTCTCCAGACCTTGCAGAATCACTTGCACTTACTTTTGCACCATTCAAACCAATGGTAAATGTCCAAAATCAAGACTTACTTGCGCGTCAAATGCGCCAGCAAAACATTAGTAACAAAGGGTGGACCTAATGGAACAATATATTCAATTTGATGCCACGGATTTAAAAAGAGCGCTTCAAAACGCATTTGCTCCAGTTGCTCGAAATCATCATGGAAGACTTGATGAGAAAGCAACTTTTAGAAATGTAGAGGTTCTCCAAGGAAAAGGAAATAAGGAAGGGCGACTGAGAATTCAATTTATTGCCGAAGGTGATTTCGGTATCAAGTTTGAAGTCGAGGTTGTTGAGTTAATGAAAGATTATCAGAAATATATTGATGGCGTGATGGAAGATTTAGCCAATGCGCTATTGGATGCGAAGCAAAATCGCAAGAAAGAAAAACCAATCATTTTATTGCATTAATTGGTGAGCATAATGATAAACGATGAAGGTTACAACCAAGGTTCTGTGATAGTTAAAAGTGCAGGGCAGTTAGAACAAGAGCAAAAACAAGTTGATAAAAATTACGCTGCTTCTAAAAGGCTCGAAGACCGTATCAATGAAATTCAAGAAAGCCGGTTAGCTGCGCATATTAGAACCGTTTGGGAGCAAAATAAACGCGCAAGATTCAAAATTAATGACCGGTTAATTAATTGCATGCAGCTTCGCAAGGGCGTTTACGATACTGAAACATTGAGCGCAATCAAGGACATGGGCGGCAGTGACATTTTCATGAAAATTACTGCTACTAAGTGTCGTTCTGCAAGCGCCTGGGTTAAAGATATTATTCTTCCTACGAATGACAAAGCATGGGCATTAAAACCAACACCGATTGCTGATATTCCCGAAGAAAAAGTAAAAGAAATAGAATCAGCTGCGGAAGAACAGGTCGCGTATAAATTCCAAAATGAATTGATGAAATTGCAGAAGGCAGGTGAGCAAATAACGCCAGAGTTAGAAGCTCAGATGGCGATGGAAGCCGAAAAGGAAATGAATCGACTGAGAAAAGAGGTAACTAACGAAGTTCAAAAGGAAGCAAAGAAAGCGTCTGGAAAAATGGAAACAAAAATTGAAGACCAGCTTGCTGAAGGCGGATGGGCTCAAGCAATGGAAGAATTCATTGAAGACTTTGTGACCTTTCCATCGGCAATCCTTAAAGGACCAATTAACAGGAAACGAAAAACTTTAAAATGGCAGGGGGCAAAGCCTGTTGTTCATGAAGAAACAATACCAACCTATGAGCGCACAAGTCCGTTTGACATTTACCCAAGCCCAGACGCCAGTGAAACAAATCAAGGGGATTTGATTGAACATCTTCGACTGCGTAGAGGCGATATTTATGCACTAAAAGGAGTTGAAGGCTACAACGATAATGAAATTGACGCGGTTCTCGATGAATACGGTCAATCTGGTTTGAAGGAATGGTTGTTTGGTGAAAATGAACGTCGTGAATTAGAAGATAAAAACCTTTGGAATAGCTCAGATATTCTCATTGATGGCCTGCATTTTTGGGGAAGCGTCCAGGGTAAAATGCTACTTGAATGGGGTTACAGTATTGAAAAAGTTAAAGACCCTTTAGCAGAGTATGAAATCGATGGGATACTAATTGGTAGTCACGTCATCAGGGCGGTAATTAATCCCGATCCTCTATCTCGTAGACCATATCACAAGGCAAGCTTCCAGCGCGTTCAAGGCTCTTGGTGGGGAATGTCTCCGCCGGAATTAATGGAAGATATTCAAAGAACTTGTAATGCGACTGCGCGAGCTCTTATCAACAACATGGGAATGGCAAGTGGCCCGATGGTCGGTATTAATACTTCTCGTATGGCGCCAGGTGACGTTCCCCAGGTTCGTCCGTGGGCGCAATTTAGATTCCAGAGCGATCCAACTGGAATGGGTAACAAAGCAGATCCGCCTCTTTATTTTTTCCAGCCGCAATCTAATGCAGGCGAACTCCTCAAAATCTATAACGAGTTTGAAGTGAAAGCGGATGACGCAACCAATATCCCTCGATACATGTATGGCAATGAGAAAGTGGGCGGAGCGGGGCAAACCTTTGGCGGTCTTGAGTTATTAATGGACGCGGCAAGTAAAGGAATTAAGTCTGCGATAAGACATGTCGATCGCTACGTATTGCGACCAGCCATCGAAATGATTTGGTACCACAACATGGTGAACAATGATGATCCGGAAATCATGGGGGATACAAAAGTTATTGCTGCAGGCGTCAATGGCATTATTGCAAAAGATCAACAACATGCTCGCCGTCTTGAGTTACTGGATAGAACTGCGAATCCTCTTGATATGGAGATTATTAAAAAGACTGGGCGCCGAGACATCTTAGAAAAAGTCTTTGAGCATATGGAAATGGATGGGATTGTTCCTGGTAAAGAGGAATTTGAAGAAGAAGAAAACAGCGAGAAACCGCCCAGTCCTGAGCAACAAAAGCAAATCTTCGAAATGAAGAAGGCAGAAGCGGAGGCCAAGGCCAGCGAAATTAAGTTAGCCATGGCCGAACTAGAATTTAAACGAATGCAGGAGGCTGCGTGATGTTTGATAATGTTACTCAAGAGCAAAAAGCTGCAATCAAAGCCTTGCAATCGAAACCAGAAATGAGGCTTTTGCTAGACGCTATAGAGCTGGCGCAAAAGGAAACTGATCTCGCGTTAAGGAAAGTTGATGCCGAAAACTTCCAAAAACTTCAGGGAAAAGCGCTTGCTCTCCAACATGTATCCAGTTTTTTGACAACTTAATTTCAACAAATAGAATCTTCAGTAACGCAATACTGCGTTTATCGAATCACAACGGTTAATCTCGACGAAATGTTCGCGACATCTAATCGAACCATTACGACTTGTACTCGGAGCAAATATGGGTTTACCAAAGCACGTCGTAGCTCAACAAAAAGCTGTTGAATCCTACGAAGCAAAGATTAAGAAAGAGCAAGAGCCGGTTAAGGAACCTGAAAAAAAGGAACCTGAAGCGAAAGAACCGGAACAAGCTGAAAAAACACCAACTCAGGTTAAGACAGACGATAAATCTGACCCTCGTCACGCGGACGTGGAGTACTGGAAAAATCGCTGCAATGTGATGCTCGGCAAATACAATGCCGAAACCAGACAGCTTAATGCAAAAATTCAGTCCCTTGAAAAACAGGTTGAATTGTTGAGCAAAAAACCTGAATCGAGCGAATTAATTAGTCCCGACAAAAAGACAGAATTTGGCGAATACGCCGATTTGGTTGAAGAGACAATCAGCAAAACTCAACAGGAAACCAATCAAAAACTAGCGGAACAGCAAGCAACAATAGATTCAATGAATGCACAAAACGCTGCAAATGCAGAGCAAACATTCATCGAAAAACTGAGCGCACAAGTTCCCGATTGGCAGCGAATTAACGCAAGTGATGAGTTTAATGACTGGCTTGACCAGGTCGATCCGTTAAGTGGCCATGACTACCGCACTTTACTGCAAGAAGCAGATAGAAATCAGGATATTAATCGCGTGGTTTTCTTTTTCAATAAATTTGGTGAATCAGGCAAGCAATCAGCTTCAACAGACAATGAAGTTAGCGAGAACGCTAAAGATAATGAGTCATTGTCTAACGAATCTGTGCTGCCTGAACAACGTCAAGGTGGGAATCAAAACGATCCACATGATGGTTATATGACCAGACAGGATATTGATACTTTTTACAAAGATGTTGCACGTGGTAAGTACAGAGGTCGAGAAGATGAAGTTGATGCTATGGAACAAAAAATTGCCCAGGCATCGAAACACGGTCGAATCATTTAAACCGAAATAAAACGAAAGCCTGGCCATAGAATAAAGGTTATCCAATATGGCAGGTCCAAATAGAGATCCCGGCTGGCCGGATATTAGCTCAACGAGTGCCAGCAAGTTTATCCCACAGATTTGGAGTGGGAAGTTAGTCACCAAGTTTTATGCAACAACCATGTTCGCGCAAATTGCGAACACTGATTACGAAGGCGAAATCAAAGCGCTAGGTGATACCGTAATCATCCGAACCGTACCAAATATTACTATCAGTGATTATGTTATTGGTGCCGGA
The DNA here is from genome assembly GCF_007004725.1 of Aliikangiella coralliicola. Lineage (GTDB taxonomy): Bacteria > Pseudomonadota > Gammaproteobacteria > Enterobacterales > Kangiellaceae > Aliikangiella > Aliikangiella coralliicola. The sequence goes on from NZ_ML660171.1 coordinate 116,741, forward strand.
TTAACTTACCAGAAACCAACAAGCCCGTCGGTCGAACTATCGATCGATAAAGCCAAGTCGTTTGCATTTGAGTGCAATGACATTGAGACCCATCAATCTGATTTACAGTTGATGAATGATTGGTCGAATGATGCTACCGAACAGATGCGTATCGTCATCGATACCGATATTTTGTCAAATATCTATGTCGATGCTGATGTTGCTAACTCAGGCCAAACAGCAGGTAAAATTTCCGGTTCTTTTGATCTCGGTGCAGTAGGTGGTAATTCGGTTCAGTTGACTAAAGCCAACATTATCGACTTCTTAGTCGATGTCGGCACGGTTATGGATGAACAGAATCTTCCTGACTCTGAACGATGGATCGGACTACCTTCCTGGGCTTGCGGCATGATCAAAAAGTCCGATCTAAAAGACGCGAGTATTGCCGGTGATGCGAAATCTATTTTGCGTACTGGCAATATCGGAATGATTGACCGTTTGCACATTTACCGTAATAACAATATTGCGACTGCAGTTGATGGTGCAAACACTGTTTATCACTCAGTTGCTGGTCACAAATCGGCGCTTACCTTCGCGTCTCAAATGGTCAAAATGGAAGATGTTGCTAATCCATTTGATTTTGGTCGACTAGTTCGCGGCTTGAACGTTTACGGCTACAAGGTAATAAAGCCTGAGTCTTTACTTCACTGTGTAATCCGTCGGTAATTGTACATTTCCCCATCTTCTGGATGGGGATTTTTCGTTTTTTAAAATAGGTAATTTCAAATGACTAAGTCAAAATCAAAGACCGCTGATAAGAAAGTTTCTGATGCAGCAGAAGACTTTTTGAAAGAGCAAGAAGAAGCGCTTGATGCACGAGCAAAGTTGCTTGATGAGCAGGAAAAAGCAATCGGATCCGAAAAGGAAAAAGTCACAGCTGAACGTAAAGCGCTGGAAGATGAAAAAGCAAGAGTTCAGGAAGAACAAGCACTGTTAAATACTGAAAGAAACGCTTTGCAACAGGCTAGAGCAGCACTGGAAATGGAACGTGATGCATTGGAAAAAGGTAAACAACACACACCATTGCTTTCTGATGATCCTGACTTTGTTCCGCCTCCGTATCTTAAGTGTGTGAAAACAGGTCGTTTCTTTGCGTATACGCCAGCGTTAGCTAAGCAGGGTGCACGATTTGTTGCGGCCACTGCGGAAGAAGTAGCTGCAGGCTAAGATAAATGGCGTCATTCGATAGCCTGGTTTTACGCGTTAAACAAGAATGTCCTTCACTGATGGATATTACTGCGACTTCTGCGGTTAGAGATGCTGTGAGGGAATTCTTGCGTTCGACGGAAGTTTGGCAAACAGAAATTGAATACACATTACCAGGTAATACCGCTTTTCTCGATTTATCGACATTGTTGCCAACTGATGCAGAAGTCATGCGAATTTCTTCAGCGTTTGCTGCGGGTATTCCGTTACGCAAGGCAACCCCAGATACTCTTCTTAAAGCAAAAAATCGTTTCGTTAGTTCCTCAACTCCGAGATTAATTTTACAACGACTATTAACTTTCGAAGTTTTTCCGGTTAATAGTGTGGCGACAGAAATAAAACTCAACGTCATTCTCAGGCCAAGCAAGTCATCAAATTATATCGATGATGCAGTTCTAGATGAGTGGGAGGAGGGATTTGCTGCGGCGACACTATTTAAGCTAATGATGCAGCCTAAGAAACCATGGACAAATCCAGAAAGTGCGAGTTTTTATCGAGGAAGGTATTTTACCAATCTATCTCAAGCAAAAGGTCAGGCGCTTACCGCGAACGGTGCAGAACAACAGCAGTTCAACAAATTTATTTAGGTGAATCATGGCGACTATTTTTGCAAGAAAACTCATCAGTGATGCTCTTGGTTTATTACATGACACTGGTGTCCGATGGCCAAAGCAACAATTATTAGATTGGCTAAATGCAGGTCAAAGAGAAGTCTGTTTGAAGCGTCCCGATGCTTTGACTGTTAATGATGTATTTTCGGCACAACCGAATTCTAAACAAACTTTGCCAGCTGATGGATTACGGTTAATTGATGTGGTAAATGATGCGACAACCAATAAAATCATTCGTTTTGTTGATCGGGACATCATCGATGTTCATGTTATTGATTGGCATGGAGCTCAAGGTGATCCCGAGCAATATGTTTATGATTTACGAGATCCGAAAAACTTCTATTTGTATCCGCATCCGACCGTCCCCAGAAATATCAATATCATTTATGCAAAGGCGCCAACAGCAATTATCATATCGGATTTCGATACGGACAACCAAACTATCGAGATCGATGATATTTACGCGAACGCTATTTTAGATTACATGCTTTACCGAGCTTACATCAAGGATTCGGAAGTAAAAGATCCCGGTAAGGCAAACACTCATTACACCGCTTTCTTACAAAGTCTAGGGGAAAAAATTTCGATTGATTCTGCGATCCATCCGGCGGCAGCGAAAGGCAAATAGTGAACGATGACGAGGATCAGAATCAATTCTTTCGGAGGTATTGCGCCACGACAAGACCCATTAAAACTCCGTGGTGATCAAGCACAGGTTGCAAACAACTGCCGCCTATTCTCTGGCTCCCTGGAATCATGGAGAGAGTCGATCGATGATGTTAATCTTCCATCAATACCTACAACGATTTTTCGTTATGCCGCTAATCAGTGGTTACAATGGAATTCTGACGTTGATGTGGTACGTTCTCCTGTACCTGATGATCAGTTTGGTCGTGTTTATTGGACTGGTGATGGTGATCCTAAAATGGGCGTCGCTGGAGAAATAAACGCCGCCTCACCTTATCCAACTGATAGTTACACTCTTGGAATACCAGCACCGGCCACGAAACCAAGTGGTGCTCTTAATGCACATTCAAATCCTGCCTCAGGTGCTAGCGAGGAAGAACAAAGAACGGTCTTCTATGTGTTTACCTATGTTTCAGCATACGGTGAAGAAGGTCCGCCAAGTCCAATTTCTGATGAATTTGAACCAAACGAATTGCAACGAGTGGATTTATCAAACCTGGTTAATCCAGGTGCTGGTGATCACAATATTACAACTAAAAGGATTTACCGAACCTTAGAAGGTGAATATGTTTTTGTAGCAGATATTCCTCTTGCTCAAACGACCTATATTGATGAAATAAAAGATTCTGAAACAGGCGGTCCGTTAGTCAGTGAAGAGTGGTATTCGCCAAGTGCAACTCTTGAAGGGTTAATCTCTTTACCTAATGGTGTTTTAGCTGGTTTCAAAGGCAACGAAATTCGGCTGAGTGAACCCTATGTCCCACATGCTTGGCCCCCGAGTTATTCGCTTACGGTAGATTATGAAATTGTAGGGCTGGCAAAACTTAACTCTTCAATTGTAGTTCTAACAAAAGGCTTTCCTTACATCTCTCACGGGATCCATCCGAGTGCTTACTCGTTGGAAGCCATCGAAATTAACCAAGCATGCATCTCTAAAAAATCGATTGTCGAGGCGGGGAGTTCGGTGTTATACGCGTCACCTGATGGGCTTGTGAGAATTTCGGGTGGGGCGAGTGTACTGACTGAGCCATTGATGAAAAAAAAGGAATGGCAAGCTCTAAATCCTTCGAGCATCGTTGGCGTTTTTCATGATCAACGCTACTACGGTTTTTATGATGCGACTGCAAACGGCGGTTTCAAAGCTGGATTTATTATCGATCCAACAGAGCCGCAGGCCGGCTTAACTCAACTCACGCAATATTCGGAATGTTTATATTTAGATCTTGAAGAAGATTCAATTTTCTTTACTGAAGAAAACTCGACACAAATCAAAATATGGGATGAAGCACTAACACTACAAACTTATACCTGGCGATCAAAAGTATTTGTGACACCGAGACCGGTCAATTTTGGTTGGTTGGAAATTAGAGCGAGAGGGTACCCAGTTAACTTCAAAGTTTTTGCTGATGGCAACAACGTATTTGAGGGTACGATAACTAGTCGCGACGCCATTCGAATGCCTGCGGGATTTCTTGCCGATGAATGGGAAATTGAAGTCTCTGGAACCGAACGGATTAACAGTATTACATTAGCGCAATCAGCGAGAGAGTTGCGCGATGGTTAAAGTCAAACGGTTACCGGCTATTCCAGCTGTTGGTGGTTCGGTACCAAAGTCATTGCATCCAATTTTAAATGCAATCAGAAGCAACTTAAATCAAATGAACGGGCAGGTTGGCAATGATCCTCTTGTCTCACTATCGGAATTAACCAATCGATTATCACTCATCAATGACAACGACTCGTCGAGCAATATTTCGTCGGTGAATTTTTTTGAGGACTGGAGTTCTCGATCTTCGAAAGATTGGCATGAATACCTTGGCGACACCAATATTTCATTTCCACAGAATGGTGAAGTTGGTGGGCATGTATTAAATGCCAGCGGATACACCTGGCGGATCCATAAAGATTTGATCCCCTACAATGCTGAATGGATTTATCGAGTGAGCTGCAGAATCCGCAGAACCGTTGCAGCAACAGATCCATTAAAAGAAAGAGTTTTCGCTGGTATTACGGGTGTTAGCTCAGATGGTCGCACGTTAATTAATGTCAATGGCACTGATACGTTTTCGTCTCAACATTATGCCGCAACCAGTGGTTTTGATATGAGTCAGGTTCCAATAGGAGAGTGGCAAACTTTCAACGGCTGGTTTTCTGGGTATGGCGTTTTTACATCTAATACGGAAACAAACCCAACACCATTGACAGCTGGTATCGCGTACATTCGCCCAACTTTCATCTTAAATTATAATGGTGGTGATGGTGAAATGGAGTGCGACTTTTTTTCAATTGAGTCGGTTTCAAGAGGCGCCATTGGTGCAGATGGTGTTGATGGAAAGTCCGTCGCCCAACTCACTATCTATCGTCGTGCAGCTTCTCAACCAGCCACACCGGTAGGTGGTAGTTATAATTTTAATACCGACATAATTGGAGCCCCAACAAATTGGTCAGCTAGTATTCCGCCAGGAACTGATCCTTTATATGCATCGGTTGGTATCGCGTCAATCGATGGGACCGACGGAACTGATACAACAATTACTTGGGGATTACCTGACATTCTTGCGCAGAATGGTTTAGATGGTTCCAACGGCTTTAACGGCATAGACGGAACTAATGGAACCTCAGTTTACTTGGCGAGAGTATTTAAGCGCCAAGCGAGTGCACCAGCAACCCCGCCGGACAATAGTGCTACTTACAACTTTAGTACGAACACGTTAACACCTCCTAGTGGATGGTCTGATACGATTCCTGCTGGTACTGATCCACTTTATGCTACTGAAGCCACGTTCGCAGCTCCTGGGGCTACTGGTACTGACTCGACACAAACTTGGACGACTCCTGTCATTTTTACACAAGACGGTGACGATGGTAATGATGGAGTAAATGGTCAGAGTACGTATCTTTTCTCAATTTATAGACGCGCAAGCTCTGCACCAACGACGCCTGTTGGTGGTAGTTTTAACTTCGGAACGAATGTGCCAATTGCGCCGGCAGGTTGGTCCGTTAGCCCGCAGGCCGGAACCGATCCGCTTTATGTGAGTACGACATTAGCAAGCGTGTCTGGGGATACAGGAACGGATTCGACATTAACCTGGTCGGTGCCTGAAATTTTAGTGAGAGACGGTGCTGACGGCCTTGATGGAGCTACAGGTAGTGATGGGAAATCAGTTGCTCAGTTAACTGTTTACAGGAGGGCAGCAAGTTCACCAGGTACGCCGTCAGGCGGTAATTATGACTTTGGAACCGACAGCATAACTGCGCCGGCTAACTGGTCGCCGTCAATCCCTGCCGGTACAGATCCATTGTATGCATCAGTTGGTATCGCATCGATAATCGGTTTGAGTGGCGTCGATAATTCAATTGTTTGGGGGGCGCCAGACATACTTGCTCAAAATGGAGAAGATGGTGCTGATGGAAGTAATGGTACGAATGGCACAAACGGAACGAACGGTTTATCAGTTTATCAGGGCAGCGTGTATCGACGAGCTAGTACTGCACCAGCAACGCCAGCTAATAATAGTGGTTCATACAATTTCGGAACCAACACACTGACACCCCCACCAGGTTGGAGTTCATCAGTTCCAGCCGGGAGCGATCCGCTTTATGTGAGTGATGCGAGTTTTTCTATCCAGGGAACAACTGGGACTGATTCAATACAAACATGGACCACACCAACCATCGCCGCGCAAGATGGTCAAGACGGACAAAATGGGAATAATGGCAATGATGGTGCTGATGGAACCAATGGGCTGAGCACGTATCAGTTTAGCGTCTATCGTCGTTCAAGTTTTGCACCGAGTACACCGGTTGGCGGGAGCTTTAATTTTGGCACTAATACACCGACTGCACCGTCGAGTTGGTTCACAAGCGTCCCATCAGGTGACGATCCTTTATGGGTCTCTCAAGCACTCGCTAGCGTTTCCGGTGATACTGGAACAGACTCGACCTTAAGCTGGACTGTTCCGACAATCATGGCACAGAATGGCAGCGGAACCAGCGATTTTGTCAACATGCCGAGCCAGTTCAGCTCCGAAGCGATAGGCGCTTTACCTCAAACTGCGACCATCAAATTTAAGCGAGATGGAACCATAGAGCTCGATGGCGGACCGAATTCAAATTGGAATGCAGGCGCTCCACAAACAACCCTTGGTGATAACTATGATGTACGTTGCTCGCAAATGATTTCCGGAAGTTGGGATATTCAAGCGGCTGCGGTTGGAACTTGGGTGGCTCTTTCATCTGATCGATCTTGGATGGTTCTACGCACATTAATGGAAGGCGCGGGAAGTGATACTGCAAGCGGAATTTTTCAAATTAGGAGAAGCGGAGAGACAACAATACTTGATTCATCAACCGGGATAGGAGAGGCCGCAGATGCCTGAACCATTTGAGATCATTTACGAGGACGAAACTGTTATATCTGGCACCACTAAAGCAGAATTCGAAGCCGCGCCCAATGCTGGTATACAGTTTCTTATCGTGCAGTATGAAGACGGACATATAGAAAAACATAAAGCATTAGATACTTACGAATATCAAGGTGCAACGAAACCTGGCAGCTGGACAACTCTGGAAAACTTCGAGACTTTAAAGGGGCGTATTCTAGAGCTTTCGAATCTCATGGTTGCGCCAGTATTAACGCGTCGTGAAGAAAGAGCTTTGGAGCGAGCTAGAAACGCCTGAACTGGATAGATTTTCAGAGATGAGCTGTTTGATAGACTAAAAAACTATTGAACGCAATCAGCTCATTTCAGAGGTTAAATTTCATGGCGTTAGAAACCCCCTTAAAAACCCCAAATGGCATTGAATTAAAAAAAGCCTTACTCGTAATCACCATGCTTTCAGACAGTTGTACTGATAATTTCCATTATGCTGTTCAGTCTCAGATGGTTAAGGAACCCTCAGGCAATATGGTCACTAAGTATGATCCCGTGAGCAAAGAAAACCGCCGGCGTCATACAAATTACCAGGTAAGTATTTTCGGTTCCGAAAAATTATTGAGAGAGGGGCAACCTCCTATTGGATTAATGATCAATGAAGAAAATCAGGAAGCCGGATTTCTGTTTGAGCCCGAGGATAATGATAAGCAGTTGATTGAACAGGCTTATGAACACTTAAACCAAATTTATCCTGATGCCAAGCAGATTAATATTTCTGACTTAGGGCTGTATTAAGTTGGATAGATTTTCACTTTTGCTATTTTTGTTAGATTAACTGTGAAGTCGGTTAAATGATTGAAATACCAGCAGCGACCGATATACGAATTCCAGAAACGCGCCAACGCGTTATGCTCGCATTATCGAAACTACATCAACGGTATAAAACGGACTGGAAACCAGAAGATGTATTCGCCGAGTGTGTGAATGGTAAAGCCGAATTATTCGAGAATAAGCAAGGTTTTATTATTCTTAAAGTAAATACCAATCGTTTTAACTTACACAAGACATTATTTATTTGGATTCTTCATTCATACCAGGCTTCTAACAATGTTTTGGCAGAAGAACGATATTTTGAGTGGCTAAAAGCACTGGCAAAGGATGTTAATGCAAAGTCCATTCAATTTGAAACCTACCGAGCAGGCTATGAAAGAATATTACCGAAAGAATGGCAGACTAAAATGATTTCTTATAGTTGGAGCGTTGAATAATGGGCGGCGGTGGCAGTAACGAGGTTCCCGAAACCGAAGAAGAAAGAGAACTCGCACGAGTCGCAGGAGATAAGTGGAATGACTATGTTGGTCGCTATATTCCCTTTGAGAACGAATTTATTCAACGAATTGAAGTAACGAATCAAGATCGCGATAACTTAAGAGGAATTGCAACAGCAGGGGTAAATTCTGCGTTTGGAAAAGCAAGGCAAAATGTTGTTAACCAGGAGCTACAGGCTGGCGCTAAACCTGGCTCGGGCCGATTTGATGGAGCGTTGGAACGAGTGTTAAAAAAGCAAGGTCGTTCACTGGGATATGCGAACACTGATGTAAACAATGACATGAATGAACAGCAAGTTCGCGGCTTAGAATCTGCAATTTCAATTGGCCGAGGAAAAGAAGCTGATGCGTTTCGTGGATTTGGCGAGCTTGCGGCTGACGCGCATAGTCAAGCTGTCTCAGATGCTGAATCGGCTTCGACTCGATCACTCGGTAATGCGCGCGCAGTAGGAACTCTGTTGGGCGGCGCCACTCGACTCTACAACAGCGATACCAAACCAGAGGATTCACCAGCGAATGGATAGATTGGAATACATGCGTTTGATGAACTATTTCAATCCGAATCAGTCACGTCATGTTTCTCGTATTAATGATGGTACGCATTTTGGTGGAGGGGCAGGAATTGGATATTACGGCGGCGGACAACTTATCGGTCCAGGTGATGCGAATAGAAGAAGCCCGTACAATCCGATCTCAAATGCCCGAACTATTAATTATCATCCCAATTCAGATGCGGCAGACATTAATGCCGATTTAATTCGCGCCGAATACGAAGATTATCGACAACGCTATTTACCATTGGAAATCGAACTGATGCGTTTAGCTTCAGATCCCGAAGAAAAAAGAGCGGCAATCAACAGGGCTGGTGATGAAGTAAATTCAGGATTTGAAAGTGCAGCTAAACAATCCGCAATGACGGCTCAGCGGTATGGTATTCGTGATCCTTCTTTGCGAGTCGGCGCCGAACGCAACAGGAACCTGTCTAAATCTGCAGCGATTGCCCAAGCGAAGAATCAAACGCGTGTTGCTCACAACGATCTACAAATGCGGATAATGGCCGGCTCTCATAATAACAGTTCTAATTCAAGATTAAGTGGAGGCTAATATGGCAGGCGTTATTGGCTTAGGAAGACAAAACGCAACTGACGCAAGACAGGGCTTTTCTCGTGTTGCACAGATGCAAACACAACGCGAAAACCAAAATGATTTAAATGAAGCTGCTGAAGATGCGGCCCAGACTTCGAATACTGCGACGGGCGCAACGGTTGGTTGGATGGCTGGCGCTCAAGCTGGATCGGTTGGTGGTCCCGCTGGAATGGCAATGGGTGCAGTCGCGGGTTTTTTACTGAGTGAATGGCTATGAGCACAAAAGCACAAGCGTTAATTGATGGAGCTATGAAAGGTTATGAGTTCGTTGATGGTATTCAGCGTCGTAATCAACGAGATAAAGAACGACAGGAAGATCGTGCGGAGCAAGCAAAAGATCGTGAGCAGCAGCGTCGCATGAACGATCAGAGAATGACTGAGAGTCAAACTCGTTTAGGATTGGCCAGGCAATCACATGAAATGCAGAAGAAGAATTTTGATCGCCAGGAAAAGATGCATGAGCGCAAAGATCGTGGACTAAGTGCAAAAGTTCTTTTCGACAGAATGAACAAACCAGATTATCGACCGACTAAAGCCGATAGGCGGCTGATAAAAGATCTCGATATTGAATTATCTTCTCTTGCTGATGATGCAACTAAATATAATGTTCAGCAATTGACTAATGGCGTTGCCGGTTATTTGTCCGGAAAAGATCGCGGTGCGATTAATTCCCCAAAATTCTTGGGCGCCTTTAACAAAGTTTTCGCGACTAAAATCAATCGCGAATTCGAACCAGGTGTAACGCCGAATTACCCTGGCGGGAAAATAACGGGCAAACAAGTTGCTGGAATCATGCCCGGTAAAAAGCCGGGAACTGTCGTTGTTGACTTATTAATTACCGGTGTAGATAAGGACGGTCAACCATTTGAATACCGTGCACCAGCGACCATCAATCGCTCAACTGACGAGAATGACAAGGTTAAACAAATCCCCGTCGAATTAATTTTAGGCGACATTCAAACCCGGCAGCATCTTGCGAATGATGATCAACAATTATACGCATTAAGAAATCAGCTCAGAGAGATGATGACGATGGGCGGCGTGGAGCCTCAGCCACGATTTAGCGATCCAGAAAGGCTTGGTGCTGGTTTCGTACAAAAAGACCAAAATAATCGAGCTCATGGGATCAGGGGAGTAACGCGTTATGGTGGTGCAGGCTCTATCCCAAAAGACCAACAAATGATTGAATACTACGTCAAGCAACACGGTCTTAAACCTGATGACGCAATCAAGTTAGTCAATTCTAAAAACAGTCGGTCACTTGAGGAACTGGCTTCTGATATTTACCTGATGAAAATCAGGTCGGGTGGGGAGTTCGCCGGTCGCGAAGAAAAAGCAATATGGCTTGATGAGGCTAAAAATGAAGCCAAACTGCTTAAAAACTTCAAGAACGAGCATAGTGATAATTCGGGTAAAGAGAGCAAAAAAGAATCTTCAACTGATCGTAAAAAAGGCGAAAATGCCGACGATTACATTAGCCGTGTTCTAGGTGCTGATTAATGCAATGGAAAGAACTCGAGTCCTCAGAAAAATACAAAAATCTGAGTGAGTCAGATCGGGAAGTCGTTCGCGACCAGTATTTTCAAGATTTCATTTCACCCAACTTATCAGATGATGAAAAAGAGTCCGGTTATTCCAATTTTAGAAAGCTAACCGGCGGCGATATTCAGACAAGTGCGGAATCAACTGATTTTGGTAAACAACTCACCGGCTCAGCGATTCAAGGAGTCGGTCAAGTAGCCCGTGGATTGGCCGAAGGTGCGCGTTCTTTCTTGGGTGAACAATATATTCAACCAAATGATCTGAACTCGCTTTTAGCTGAATTTGAAAAAGAGGGAGTTGATATAGCAAAGCCAGGTTTTCTTCGTCAATCACTTGATCCACTATGGGACGGAGTTAAAAACATCGCAGTCAAAACATTTTCGGATGTGGACTATGAGAAACTTCCAAATTCTCACAAAGCCGCAGTGTTACTTAAGCCATATGTTGAGGAAGCTGAAGCCAGAGGGGAGGTAATCGATGCTGATGTTCTGAAGCGTCTTGCCATGCAGCACAACGCAAACATCACTCAAGGTAAAGGGATTGAAAACAAAGTTGGTAATACCGTTCGTTCTTTCGCAAACGAATATATTTCGGAGCCATTAATAAATATTGGTGAAATAATAAAAGATGATACGAGCTATCGATTTAAAAAAGCGAAAGAAAATTCAATCCCTGATGGGGATATAAATGACCCTTCGACCTGGACTGCTGGTAAAGATCCTAGTTTGCTAGGGTATACGGCACAAGCTGCTGATTTGCTGGGTAATATGCTGCCTCAACTAGGAGCGGCCTATCTGACTCGGGGTCGAAGCTTAAGAGCGCAAATGGGAATAGGTGCAGCAATCGGCTCGATGCAATCAGGAGGGGCAGCTAGTAGGGAAGTAGAAACTGTTATCGATAATCTCACAGATGAAGAATTAGCTGAGCAATCTGAATTCTTTAATCAAGTTGTCAAAATGGGAGCAAGTCCAGAGAATGCCAGAAATGATCTCAAATCTGTACTGGAGCGAGAAGTATTTTCTGATGTTGCGGGAACAACAGCCATTACGGGGGCGTTAAGTGGTTATATATTTTCACCATTGACCAAGCTTGGAGGAAATTCACTGGGAAGTAATATCGCCACTAAAGGGGCCGCTGAAGCAATAACAGAAGGTGCTGAGGAAGTTACCGAAGGTTATACCGAAAAGAGCGCGTATAACGATGCAGGCGGATTTGAAAAAAATCCATGGGAAGGATCGTTCGGGAATGCTGTTCTAGGCGCAATCGGCGGTGGAGTTGCCGGCTCCGTTGCGGGAGCTGGTGGACATAAAGCTCAACTAAGAGAACAACAAAGGCTTAACCAAGAAAAATCTGAAAGTGAGCTGGATAATTCTGTTTCTGATTCATCTTCAGAAGCAATCATAAATCTTAAAGATAAGTTCTCTAAAACTTCATTGTCAATTGAGACCGAACAAGTAACCGTTCCTGAAAGCGATTTTGTTGTCGATTCGGAAGGAAATGCGATACCAAAAGATTACCAACAACCACTTATTGAAAAAGAGGACGTTATTTTTGCTGGTCAAGAAAATAAAAAACAACGACCTGCAAAAGATGGAATGACCGATTCGTTTAGTGAAGAGTATAAAGGCGCCAATTTAAACGAAGATAAACAAGTAGCGGAACATTCAATCGGTAAAGATTTGGAGACTCTTTCAGAAAATGCAAATGAACCGCTTAATTCTGATCTTAGTCAAGAACAAAATTTAGAACAAGAGCCCGAAGTTAAATTAAACAAAAAAATTGAGGAAAAAGTTGCTGATGTTGAACTAAATCCCAGTGAAGCACAAAAAGAAGCAGGCAACTATAAAAAGGCACACGTTAATATTCAGGGTTTAAATATTTCCATTGAGAATCCTAAAGGATCTGAACGTAGTGGAATTGATCCTAATGGTAAGCAATGGAAGAGTAAAATCAATCATCATTATGGCTATATCAAGAGAACTCAAGGTGCCGATGGTGATCATGTTGATGTGTTTGTTGGTGATAAACCTGAAAGCGAAAATGTCTTTGTTATCGATCAAGTTGATGCTAATGGTAAGTTCGACGAACATAAGGTTATGCTCGGATTTGAAAACAAGCAAGAGGCTGTCAACGGTTATCTGAGCAATTACGAGAAAGGCTGGAAAGTCGGGCCAGTTACAGAATTAACTTCTTTCGAATTTAAATCCTGGTTAAAAGAAGGTGACACGAAAAACCCAATTGAGAATGAAGCCAGTCTATATCGCCTAGGACTACAGCTGGGTAACCCGATAACGAAAGGTGCAATTTCGAAATTTCGGGAGCGTGTTGAACATGAATTTCCAAATTCACCGATTTCTTATCATTTGACTGAAGCTGATTTGCCTAGTGGAATCCGAAACAAAATAAAAATCGATGGCAATGGCGGAAAAGTTAAAGGGATCTACTCTGATGGCAAAATCTATGTCGTGGGTGATAATCATAAAGATGTTCGCGACCTAACCAAAACGGTATTTCATGAGCTAGTTGGCCATCATGGTCTGCGGAACTTGTTGGGCGATAAACATAAAGAATTCATCAATAAAGTATGGGATTCAATGAAAGCCTCTGATCGAATCAATACCGCGAGGCGTCATGGTGTTAAGTTAAATAACAAAGAAGTGATTGCCGATGAATACATTGCTGAAATTGCCGAAAATAATACTAATCCTTCTGTACTTGATCGAATTATCGTTTTTCTCAAGGAGTTGTTAAACCCACTTGTAGAGTTAGGAATTTCCAAACGAGACATTCGCATTGCTCTTTCAAAAGCTAAAAGTAAGCTTAAGAAAGGTGAGGTTGGCAATAATTCGCCAACAAGTGATACTCGTTATCGAACAGACGAAAACACCGTCATCACACCAGAAGTAAAAAGATATGATTCGCTAGTTCGTACTTTCCAGGATAAATACGTTAGTTTAAAGCGCACTCAGCAATCAATTGAGAAGCAGGGCAGAGTGATAACAGATGAGGCAAATGTCTACGAAAAAGAAACTTTGATGCATGGTAAAGTCGAGCGTGATCTCGAAATCTTCGAACGTCAACATATCAAGCCGTTAATGCAATACCTGCATAAGCACAAAATCGAGCCCGAAGAACTAGATTTATTTCTCTACGCCAAACACGCTCCGGAACGTAACAAAGCGTTGGTTGAGTTTTATCAGGAGCAAGAAGTAGAGAATGTAAGTGAATCGCTGTCTGGGATGAGCGACGCCGAAGCCAAGCAGATTATTGAAACATTTCAGAGCGAAGGTCGAATTTCTAAGCTCGAAGATGCGGCAAATAATGTCTATCGCATGCTCAATCATAAGAGAAACCTTCTCAAAGAAAATGGTTTATTATCGGATGAAGAATCTGACACCTGGAACAAAAAATATCAACATTATGTGCCATTAAAAGGATTCGCAGCTGATGAAGCAGACGCGTCAAAAGGTTTTATTAAAAAGTGGCTGGCACGTAAAAATGATAAGTTAAGACGTACCGGACAACCTATTGTTGGCCGAGGATTTGCGATAAAAGGCAAAGAATCTCTAAAGGCGCTGGGTCGCCGTACTACCGCAGGCTCTATCCTGGCCCATACCTCAGCAGATGTGGCCGCAGCTATTCTACGTTCTGAAAAGAATAAAGTTGCTCAGTCCTTATTAAAGCTCGTTGAAAATAATCCTGATAAACATTACTGGTCAATTCATACCGCGGAAAACGCCCCAGAAATTAAGTCTCAAAAGACCGGTATGCCAACCAAGATGAATGAAAAGAATATGGCTGATTCGAATGAATTCGTACCGGTCAAAAGGGATGGCAAGCAGTATTACATTAAAATCAATGATCCTGAACTAGTCGCTGCAATGAGAAACATGGGAGTTGATGAAGTTAATGCTGTGATCAGAGCCATGGGAGTAATTAATCGTTATCTTTCGACAGTCAGCACTTCATTAAGCCCTGATTTTATCGTCAGTAATTTCTTTCGTGACTTACAAACGGGTTTGTTTAATGTACTCGGGGAAACTACCAGGGAAGACGGAAAACTTAAATCAGGAAAGGTGAGTGAACTGTTAAATCTCGGCGCTCTACAAGGCGGGTACAAGAAAGCGCTACAAGCAATTTACCGGCAGGAACGCGGCAAACCCATTCGACAAAATAACGAATGGGATAAAGTTTATCGAGAGTTCCTTGATTCCGGCGCCAAGACAGGTTTTTTTGACTCGAAAACTATTGAGCAGCAAGTCCGAGATATTAAGAGGTTAATCGAAATAGAGAAAGGAACCTTTAAAGGGAAAGCAATTAAATATGGGAAAGAATCTCTTAAATTTGTGAATGATTTAAATGCCGCTGTTGAAAATACTACCAGGTTGGTGGCTTTCAAATACGCGCGAGATGTTGGCCTTAGTCAGCAAAAAGCCGCAGTTTTTGCCAAAGATTTAACGGTTAATTTCAATCGTCGTGGGAATTCGACTACGGTTCTAAATGCGACTTACATGTTTGCCAATGCTTCCATTCAAGGCTCGGCTAATTTTGTGCGCTCCTTAGGTCAAAACCCTATCAGTAGAGATCCATTTACTGGTAAACGAAATATCAAATTGACAGGAGCACAGATGGCCGGAATTGCCATGGCTGGCGCTGGCTACATGCTATCCATGCTAGCGAGAGCTGTTGGTGGGCAAGCTGAGGATGGAGAGGATTGGTTTGACAAAATCCCAGACTACATCCTAGAGCGAAATATGGTGTTTTTCCTTCCATTCGAAAAGATGTTTAGCAAAGCATTTATCAAAAACAATCCTGGCTGGTTTGGTAACGCCGGAGAAAAGACCTACATTAAAATCCCATTACCTTATGGCTACAATATTTTTCACAACGTGGGTACTGGCATAGAGCAGACAATCAATGGAAGTAAGCGAAAGAGCAAAACCTGGCTTGGTAAGTTTCTGACATTTTCGGTCTTAGGCTCATTCTCACCCATCGGGACCGCTAATTCAGAAGAATTTGAGACCGGTGTGGTTAAGACAGTAACCCCAACAGTTGCTAAACCCTTTGTAGATATGGCACTTAATGAAAACTATTTCGGTTCTCCCATTTATCAAGACCGACGCTTTATTAATCCCAAAAAGCCTGACAGCTCACTAGGAAAAAATAGGACCTCAGAAGCCTGGAAGGACTTCGCCAAATCAATTAACAAGATAACCGGCGGCGATGAATATGAGAAAGGTTATGTCGATATTGCACCAGAATCTTTCGAATACCTATTTAAGTACGCGACTGGCGGATTCGGTACATTCATCAATAATGTGGTAGATACTAATAATTCCTTGAATGATTCTTATAAAGCTACCGATATTCGAAAATTTCCAATCGCTCGAAAATTAGTAGGCAAAACCCACCCATACCAAGACATCAGTGATTTTTATGACAGAGTTGATGAAGTGATGTTAATTCACCAGAAATTTATCGATTTACCATGGAAGCAGCAGGCGGAATTTAGAGATAAAAACATCGCAGCTCTCAAATTAGCAAGCTTGGGCAAGGCATATAAAGCAAAACTAAAGAAATTCAGGGATAGAGTTAAAGTATTAAGCAGAAAAGATAAACTGACTGAATTCGAGAAAAAACAAATAAAACTTCTTGAGGATGAGCAAAAGAAACTAATTGATAACTTCAATAAAGAATACAGTAAAATCGATGCAAACTAAGTCGCCATAAAAACTGTAATGACTATGACGATTATCAACCAGCTAACCATCAATACCGAAGGCTCAGTAATTAGATCCCATAGCTCCGAAAGAAAGGTCTCTTTCTTTTTGGGATAATATTTATCGACGTAATCTTGAAGTGTCTTATCGTCATGTTCCATGAACACAATAATCGATTAAGTACCGAACAAATTCAAGTAGTAATTATATTTGAATTACCTATTTTTTAGTCGGTGGCGAAAATTTGGCAGAGTCGGCGAACCTGACTATAATAAGTACACTTCAAACTGGAAATGGATGTCATCATGCAGCTCATATTCGCTAAAGTAACTTTAATTTCATTACTCCTGCTTTTTTCGAATGGTACCCACGCACTGAGTCAAAACGGTCATCGCATTGTTTGTGATATGGCTTTTCAACTTTTGAGCAAGAATACACAGAAAAAAGTTAAAGAACTGGTGGACTTGATGCCAAAATGGGATCGAGAGAAATTGAACGACTATCAGAAGGTAGGTGCTTCCTCTAAAGTTAAGTTCTCTAACGCTTGCGTTTGGCCCGATTCAATCAAAAATAACAATCCATGGAACAAGGTAAAGATTTGGCATTATATTAATGTTCAAAGGGATGAATCTGAAGTTCAACTTGATGATTGCTTGGTTGGGTGTTTAATTACAGGTATTAACTTGCACTCTAAAGTAATTAAGAGTGAAAGTGACAAGCTCTCAAAAGCATACGCTCTATATTTTCTTGGTCATTGGTATGGCGATATTCATCAACCACTTCACGTTTCATTCGCGGATGATATAGGTGGGGGTGACACTAAGATTCGAAATTTCAGTGGATGCTCAAATCTTCATAGTGTATGGGATGGTTGTATAATTAAAGAAACGAACCTATCCGAGTCAAAGTTAGCAAAGTCGCTACTTAAATCGATTGCTAACATGAAAGATAATGCTGACTTAAAATCAACATTAGATGAATGGAAATCGTCATCAGTTAAGGATATGGCAAATGAGTCACTTCAAATCGCAATAAAGGAGAATACTGAGTATTGTAAATTGAGCAGCTCCGGAAAATGTGAAAAAATCCCGAATGATCCTGGTAGGCCTTCGCGGGCTTTGCCTGATGATTACTTTGAAAATAATTGGCCTATATTATCAGTTCGGCTTAAGCAGGCAGCTGTGCGGTTGGCTGCACGGATTGAAGATACATTGAATTGATTTTTGAATCACTGAAAATATGAGTAGAGTATATACCTTCCCATGCTTAGTAACGCGACTAGAACTGGAAAGATAAAATCCCATGTTAATCTTCTCAACCCCCAAGCATGAATAGAGCTTTCAGCTTGTTCGCGTATTAGGGATTCCGTATCGACTCTGCTTGCGCGCAGGGCAGGCTCAATTTTTATCCTAGCGTTTTCCCTGGCTTTTAATGAGTTAGTCCCATTCTCAATTAGAGCTAAAGCTAAAAAAGCGCACAAACGATATAGTAGCAATACGAATAGAATGGATGCTATCGAGAATGATTGTGCGGGTGCAACTGTGATTCCGATTCCGGCCAAAGATGCTTTGCCAATTGTTAGTTTTACATTAAAGTCTATGAGCAACATAATAATTGACAGGTATAAAATCGCGGTTCGGTGTTTATAGGTTCGGTCGCCAATTTTACCCACACGCTTTTCGAGATTGTTTAATATATTAGTAATCATTTTTTGGTCGGCTCTTTTGATGGTTTTTTATACAGAAATTCTGACCTAATTCTAAGCACGAGTGCAATTTATAATTTGAGATATTCTTTGATTTTTATCGATACTTAGGTCTAAAATAATACTACTCAAATAAGTAGTTATTGTTTTATGCACTTTACACAGAAACCAATTGCGGAAAATTACCCGGTAACACCGAGTCAATGGAGAGACTTTTATAATGCTTCAGGGTGGATTGTCATCCCACACTATAAGTCAGGTCGTTTACATTATGTTCGGGTTAAAGAAGCTGTAATACCGCCAGTCAAAAACGAGCTTAACGAATATGCACCCAATTTTTATGGTGAAACAGTAAGCTTAATAGTGACAACTTGGTCAGGGAAAGAGATTGGTATTCGTTACTGTAATGAATTACCCGACCTCGATCCGGTCAAATACCCGGTGTTACAGGTCGACATGAATAATGCTATTACGAATCAGCGATGGCTTAAGCCAGGTAAATAAAATTAATGAAATGAATCAATTGTGTTGAACTCATCCTCAACGTATTCGATGCAATGCTCATCTTTATCACCTGGTTTCTTTGCGTATTCTGGAACGCGGTAGGCAACTAATCCGGGGTATTCAGTGGGTGCAACAATAGCCTTTAAATCGTCGACATTCTTATTCGATGTATCGAGCCACGCGGCATGATGGTCATTTAATATCACCGGTGCTCGATGGTGGAATGCTTCCATTTGAGAATTCGGTGAAGTGGTGAGAATGGCAAAGTTGTTATAACTTTCCTCTGGCGTCTCAAATGCCGTCCAGATTCCTGCAAATACGAAAGGGCGCTTATCTTCATAACTAAAGTAATACCACGGCCTATACCCACCTGAGGGACCTTTAGGCTCAAAGAATCCATCAGCAACCACTAAGCACCGGCGATTAAATGCGGAGTGCTTGAACATCTTCCCTTCAAACATGGTTTCAGACTTCGCGTTGATTTTCGCGAAAGATGGTTTAGCCCAGTAAGGCCGGAAACCCCAGCGCATTTGAGTGGTTACTATTTCCCCATCTTGTTCGATAATCACAAGCCCGGAATCAGAGGGCGCGATATTATAAAGGCTATAGTCATTCTCGATAATCAAATCATCGATTTCTGACAGCTTCAAATCAGGGTATCGTTGAGTAAGGGTGTATCTTCCGCACATTGCTTTATTTCCTATTAACTATTTGGTTAATTGAATCCTTGACCGGTATGACGAATTTCCACTCAACTACCTTACACGTCTTTTCTATGACCGGGTCACAGTTGGGCGCTTGTGATTTCGCTGACCAATAAATCAGGTAGGAATACAACAAAACGGTGGCGACAACCCCTAGCGACCATCTCACTATTTTTGAAAACCAAGGAATCCACGCATAAATTGCTTCTTTTATAGTCGCTGCCCTTTTTTTTTGAAATTCTATCTTCTGTTGTTCTAATTCGTTTTCGAAGTAGCGCTCTGTAATTTCTAAGTAGTTGTCAACAGAAGACATTAACTGGTATAACTCATTCGACATTTGTTGATTATTATTTTCTGCATGGCCAAAAAAACCAACAAATAAACGCGAGCTCTTATTACGTTCATTCCCCATGGTGGAATTTTCTAGTAGATTGTCAATTGAATTACGTGAGTTGCGTATGTTTGTCACAGCGCCTAAAAAAGTTTTATATTCTGGTTTTTTACTCATAAATGTACTCCATTTCATATTTATTTTTATTAGGAAAGAGCGGTAAGGCTGAGTTATGAAAATCTTGGTCTATATAAATTGGTTAAATTAATGATTAAAAATAGCAGAATAGCCATACTCTCACAAATAACTCAGAAATCGGCTATCTACAATATTATGCGTTTGCAGTATTATCAATTTTGCAGGTGCTAGTGAGTGTACAGCTGATGCCGGGGCGGGTGAAACCGTCCCTTTCACTTAAGTAGGAGATTTTGAAAACATGAGTATGTTTTTACCCAAAATTTTGGTGGAGTGGTGATCAGAGTAAGCTATACTTTGCGTACACGGAGTGAAGATAGCGATGAAAAAGTCTGAACAGCGATTACGCATGGTATAAGCAAAAAGATTGGGATGATTAAAATGGACGAAGCGGAATCAAAACTTGTACTTGAGCTACTGCATGAACTAAATAAAAAGCAAAGAGTAGCACGGGAAGAGAGTCTGGTAAATCGGCATTTCGGCGCAATCATCACTGCTGTAGTGTCGATTGCTGCTGTTATAGTTTCTTATGTACAAATTGAAGTTGCTAAAGTCAATAAATCTAAGGAATTAGATGTAAAACGACTTGAAAGCGAAAGGCTTTGGAAAATCGAAGCTGCAAAATTTATAGGTCAACACCGAGAGACGATATTTAGTGAAGACGATAGACAGAGACAGATAATGCGTCATGTCATTTCAGTTGCTTTTCCTAAGGAAATTGGTGTAACTCTGCTGGTTAGAGTTAAAAAAGCTAAGAGTGGTGATTTGTTGCGACGTTTCTGGAAGCCCGATGGTATTAATGTCGAAAAGAAGAATGAAGAAAAACTAAAAGCATGGTTAGAAAATTCCGAAATCTCTGGCCCAGGCTCAATAACTATGCTCCTCCATGCAGAATCTTTTGAAGATGCGCGAGTTCGTGCAGTAACTGAGCTAAATTTAGAAGGCCGACAATCCACTATGACAAATGTACCGAATGAACAACTTTCCGAAGTTAAAAATTCTTACTTACAAGAAGGCGCTCAAGTCACTGCTCGACTACAAGTAAATGGAACTTGGACTGTGACTGTAACTTATCCAGATTCAAGTGATGGGGTGATGTAAATAATAGTCACAATCGGCTATTACCTAGGTGTATCTCAGAGGTTTACTATCCACAAATGCAACAATAAATCGTATTATTCTCTCACCGGCTAGTTGTCAGACGCAGCAAATACTAGTAAATGCTCTGTAGTCAGGCTTGTCTCTATTAAAGGGAACTAATCAGGGATATGGGGCGGGTAATACTGTCCTTTTTGGTTTATAATCTCGTTTTGAGTTAATTGGCTACAAATATAGGAAAAACTATGAAATATTGTTGGCTCGTATTTTTTATGATTATTTCATTAAAATCTTTTGCAAAAAGTGTTGATTCTGGAACTGGTTTGCAAATATCTAAAATAACCGTTCACAGTAATTCAAATGCAATCGGCACTGATTGGGAAGGTGTTACCGGAGTTTACCCAAGTAGTTATATTGTATGGAGTGCTGAGACAAATTGTTCGACTAGTATCGTGCTAGTAAAAAAGGACGATTCTCAAATATTGTCAATGATCTTAGCTGCAAAGATGGCAAAAAAAGCCGTGCGTTTTTTTGTTTTTGATAATATAAATATTGATGGTCAGTACTGTTTTGTGAGAGCTATCACAGTTGAATAATGTTCCTTTTAAATGAGAACTGAAGCCCCGCACTAAGCAGGGCTTCAATAACGTCGTTAAACTCCAGCCAGGAGAGTTATAAATATAGACTTACGCGCAAATTTCGTTCGGATTTTCGTCGTGAGGAACTGTGCGTCAAAAATAAGCACCTCAAAACTTTCTTGTTAAGTTTCTTGCCTCTGCACTTGTACTGACCCATGTACGATATTCTCAGACAAAGGGCCCACTCCTAGAAAGTATCCTGATAGATCGTTTTTTGTACCGCTTAATTGAAGAACTAAAGATCCGTGTTGAAGTGTAGCCTTGTCAATATTTTCATAGTGCAAACTCAAATATCTATCTTGAACAAACCCACCAACAACTTTAAGAGTGTATTCTTCGCCTTTGTACATTATTGTCCCGTAAACAACTTTGAGAAAAGTTTTTAATTCAAAGACTATCTCATTATTTCCTTTTACACCTTTTTGTTGACTTACTTTACCAGCCCAAGTCCCAGGTAGTACTGACACGTAATCGTGGTGTTTTCCTCGAATTAGCGCTTCTACCCAATACCGCGAAATGAATCCAATTATTCCAGTTGCAATGCCGATAATTAATGCTGCGATACTACTAAACAAAAAGTTTTCCAAAATCTTAACTCCCTTTAAAGTCGGTGTGATTATTATAAACGTTAAACCTCATTAATATTCATAGGAATTCTACAGCAGGATTGCAAATATAGTCTAGCTGCCAAATTTCTCAATTATTGGCCTTGCACCATTCCACGTGCCTTTCTGAATACCCAGAGCCTGATAGATTTCTAACACCGTCGATCGCTGCGTTCTGGCTTCCATTGCGTGTGTTTGGGCTTCTTGTTTTAAACGCTCAACCAGGTGTTTAAGTTCTTCTATTTGTTTGTCTTTTTGTTTAACTTCTTCCTGTTTCATTTCAACATAGTTTTCAAAGTTAACCTCTGTCATGGCCATGCAATTTTCAAGTTCCTCAATCCGCTCATTAGCCTCAACCAATAGTTCCTGATTCTTTTTCATCATCTTTGGGGATAGCATTGTTATTTATCCTTTTATATATTGATGCCGGTGGTTCGGGGAAACTCGCTCTCTACCAACGACTTTGAAATTGTTTTCCCGCACGAACTGCATTTATAATGGCCCGCTATTACTTTGTGAGGGGACGTCCTGTCTCCTTCGGTTATGCTCTTCCCAAAAATATAGATCTGGTGATATTTTTCCGTTATATGGCGCTCAAAAGATTCTTGGCTACCACAATGAGGGCAACAATCCATTATCACTCATCCCCCTGTACTGGGTTATCTCTTCGCCATTCATCAACGCTTTTGCCAAAATGAATCTCAGCGCATTCTTTGCAATAAATCTCCGAACAGTAGAGGCACCGATAAGAATTAAGAGGTGTTATGTAATGCCCACAACTGCAGCGAGTATTTTTGTTAGGGTTGCGCTTAATGTCCTTTGTTTGCTGATAAACAGTGTTTAGTTTTGATTGCCATTCTTCTGCCGAGACCATTCACTCATCCCCCTGCATTAACAGATAAACAATACAAATAGCGCGGTAAGGATCATCTTTGCTTATAGATTCAAACCGGACAAATGGTCCTGGCTTCCTTTGTGTGCTTCCTTTCGCTTTCCAATAATCGCTGATACCTTCGAAATAGGACCATGCGGAGCCTATTCTACTTCCAAGCGCTATTGGCATTATTTGAGCAGGGTTATTGCAGTAGTTAATCTCTGACTGGTCATTGACATCATGAATAGTGCATTCAGCATCTATATGGTGAAAAATGTCATAATCAACATTTTCATTGTCAGCGACTAGTCGATTAATTTCATAATCACTCATCGCCTCTAACTGTTCTTGTGTGTATGACATTACTAACCCTCCCATTCAGCGTAGGTTTGACCTCGATTAAACATACCTTCATCAAACTCAAGGTTATTGTCGTCGATAGCCGATTTTTGCATTGCTTCGTAACATTCAAGATGCTGATAAGCACTGTGAAAAACACCTTCCCACACGTAAGCTCTATACATACATTTTTCACCGGCAGGTATTTTTTCTGCACACCATTCGCAATTGTGAGGTTTTCGCGGGTTTACCTGGTGTTCTTTAAGTCCGACGCACGACATAATTTATTCCTCGTTACTAATTTCAACTGCCTTATTCCATAGTCGATTCCACAGATATTTATCGTCTTTCCCTTCCTCTGTGATGCAACGACCATCCTTTACCATTGATACAAAAAGGCGCTTTTCTCCGTCAATGTGATAATGGTTCATGCCACAGATGGACCACTCATCAAGTGGCTTCATTTGCCATTTAGGTTTGTATGACATTGGTTAAGCCTCTTTGTCGTGTGTAAGTGCAGCGAAACCTGATTGTTCAATTGATTGATACAAGGTCTTTCCGTCAGCTCCTTGGGCGTAAGGTAGAAATACTTCTGTCAGGTCTGCCATTTCCGCATCAACTATTGCCAATTGAGCTTCGACCCAGTCCTTAATTATTCGCCAGGCGACGCGCGCAGCTTGCTCTCTTGTTTTCTTTTTCCAAGGCACTTTAGCGTCGCGTTTTAACGCTTTGAGAACACCTTGGATATTTGCTGGCAGTCTAAAAAATACTTGCCCATGAGGCGTTGCGATTCGAAATGACATAGCGCTCATAACTGCGTCATCGTCATATTCGCAGAGAACCGCTTGAGCTTTTGCCTGAGCTAACTTCTTTTGAATTTCAGCCGCGGTTTTTTCAGTGCTAATTGATGTTGTGTAATTCAATATTGGCATTGGTTAATCTCCTTAAGCCGCCCAGTTGTCAATTTGAGTAGTTTTGATTAATTTGCCTTTCTCTATGATTTCAGCCATCGACAACCCCTGTTTGAATTTATGCCCAATTCTTGATTCAACAGATTTATATTCAAGGGCTAAATTTGGCCGCAATTGACTGGCGCGAATTAATGCTGATTCACTGGCAAGAACACAAAAGCAACAAGAAAGACGTGGCATACCTTCATCATAAGCCCAGTGGTATCGAACCCCTGATTTATGAATATTTTCCCAGACTTCGTCTTCACTCCAGTCTAGAATTGGGCAATACTCATAAACATGACGCTTCGTTTTATTGCTGGCCGATTCATCTTTTTTGAAAAATAGCTTCTTCGCTCTTGCTGGTGATTCCTGACGGCGGAATCCCATGCAATTCAATATTCTTAATGGACGTTCTCCAGTGAATGTTTCAGAGGTTATTTGCGTTAGTAATTTACGCCCTTGGCCTCTTTTATGATCACTGGTGCAGTATCGACGAGCTGAATCTGGGAACTTTCCGCGCTGTTCAATATGTGTCAATAAATCTCCTTGAGGGCGCGCTATTTTCTCGAATCTGAAACCGTAGCGATTGGCTTGTTCTTCTGCTAGTTCTGCGGTTCCAGGCCATTCCACGCGGCCTAAGTCTGCGTGAAACACGACAACTCTATCTTGAATGCCAAGTTCGATGGCTTGCTTTCCAACTACATCTAAAATGGTTTGGCTATCTTTCCCTGCTGAGCTGTTGATTACAATCCAATCGAAGTATTTGAGATTGATAGTCATTGGTTAAGCCTCTTCAGTTTTAAATTGATTCTTTTCATTCCCCCAAATCACAAGAGAATATCGGGTGCTGTTACCTGGTGTAATTTCGTGCGGTGTACCTTCGGGCAGGTGATAGCCGAGAGTAGGGGATTCAGACATTTCACGATTGTTAATTTTTAACCGGCTCTCTCCACAATCCATTCTGATGATAATTGTGTCGTTACCTGGGAATGCGTTATCAACGTGCTCGACTGCGTGTTGCTCTTGATTAAACTCGTGAATGCGAACGACATTGAGTTGATAACCTGGAAGCTCAGCGTTGAGCATTTTCAAAACAACAGAATCAGTATCAGGTTTTAATTCGAGCAGTTTAAAATTTGTACCGGATGGCTTTTCTAATATCCGCGTGGAATGAATATTTCGTTTGAAGTAAGCCAGTAATTTATTATTTAAATCTGCGGAAATTGAAATCGGTTTTATGAGTGCATTCATTTGCTTGACCAAGCCTCCCAATTAAAAAATACGATTAAAATCTTCCCCAAAAGGGGTTTGTAACCTATTGATTTTGTTAGAGTGGGTAAGGGTATTTTTACTGTTTTTGTAAGGTTGGGTTTTACACTTAACTCTTTGAAATAGAAGTAGAATGTCTTAAAACTTGAGATATACGGATATGGGACAGTAATATAGTGTGGGTTAAACTAACACTAGACTTCCAGAGCCAATCAAATTGGAATTATCGGCGATTTGGGTTTCCCAAAGATAGTCCTGTTTCTAAGGTTGCTCCTACCCATTAAGTTAGCGAAATAATTCGAACGATAATATGCAGCTAACTATAGTGAGAAAAATGAATTAAACAGAACTCTTACATTGAGCCTTTTTGTTTCTGTCACAAAATTTCCCCTTTATAACTAATGCGAAACCATTAGTGTTGTTTCTGATAATAAGAGCTGTCTGAAATAGCTAGGCTGAAATCGGCGTTCTAACTGGATGCGGTTTTATTATGGAAAATAGTTAGCTATAGTATGAAAATTAGACCTGTACAGGAAAAGGACTTGAGTCGCGATCCTTATAAAGCACCAGATACCCATCAAGAGTTATTAGTTAAAGCAAAAAGAAACCTCATCACACGATTAATATGTTGTGTATTGTGGTTTTTTTTCCTTGGATATGTGATTTCTACTGCAACTAACTTTGTCGTTGTATTAGAAACTGCACAGGAACCACATATTCAGAAAAGTGTAGATGCTTTAGATGAGCATTTCGAGTTAACACATGACCAAAAAGCCTCCTTGGCGGCTGGAATGGCAATTAACCAGTTTAAGGATTCCTACGGCTATATAATTTGGGGAGGAAATGTACTGTTAAGTTTTATTTTATTCTACTTCGGGGTTTTGCCAGGCACATCTAAATTCAAATATATCAAGTGTGATGATGTTGATGAGCTTTGGGTCGAACCGCCCACAAAAGTCAATATTGAAAAAACTGATGATGTTAACGAAAATATACGTCGATATAAAGAAGCGCAAAGAAAAGCCGTGTTGAACTCGAAACAATGAAAATAAAACTAAAATACTTCATCTTATTAAGCGTCAATTAGGCGCTTTTTTTATGCCTGAAAACTTTTAAGTAACTCCACATTAAAACTATTAACGTAGCGCAATATGTTCGCAGTTGTCGGTGTGTTTTTTGGCTTGGAAAATTGTCCGAACATAAATTCCAATATCGATAATGATTTAGTTTTTTGCACGAATTAGAATTTATAGAAACAGAATTTCAGTAGTTTTTTTAAAATAGAGCTGGTTAAAGTTCTCTGCTAACTAATTATAAACTAAAGACTATTTCTCGAGGAGATAATTTAATTTAAACTTTTTTTAAAATGAATTATCTAAATAATTGTCGTTTAGACAAGCTAGTGAGGTAGTTATGAAAATTCCAGATTCTGCAATCGGACTTCTCGCAGCAATACTAATTGCTCTTTTTTATGCCGGATTTACTTACCCGACAGTTGTAATAGAAGCGACCGGTAGCGTTATCTCGTACACAACCAAAACCAAAGGAAGTGGTTTTAAAAATGCTGAAATTACAGGTAAGCGATTTAATGATTGGAAGTACGTGATGCTCTTTATTTCTTTTAATCAATTGAGGGATGAAATTGATTTGCTTAATTCAAAATTTGAAGACTTTTATTTAAATGAAATTGACGGAACAAATCCATCGGATGCTGACACAGAGATTCTCAGAAAATACCAGGACAACCTGATATCGAAATCACAAAACCTGATTTACACCTGGATCGGAATAGTTCTATTTATGGCTTTGTTAATATTCATTTATATTCAAAAAAATAAAAAACAAAGTAAGTAAAATTTAACTTATTTGAATCGTAATTTTTCCGACGATTAAGCCGCGAGAACAACCCTGTTTTTAACCTTTGCAATTTTTAGCCCGGTGCAGTCGCTTGTTGGCATATTTCGTTAAGACAATTGAGCCAACAACGCCACCAATACCGACTGCTATCACACCTGGTACAAAAATCCAAAAAACGGCCACAAATATAACACTCGAATCGACCAATAGGCTTACCAATATAAAGATGACATAAATACACACGTATGCTGACAGGGTACCTAACACAAATCCTAAAATCACACTTCCAAGGGTTATGAAGAAGTTACGCATGATTTTTCTCTGGCTTATTAATTTAGAAGAATTATATGAATTTACCGGATTGAAGTATCTGTCGTTAGTCAGTGTCTAATATGTTAAGACTAAAGGTATCAGGCAGTTTTAACCCAATTTTTAATATCGATAATCTCTCAGGCTAGCTATAATGTGCCCAATATCAATTCAATCCTAGAAATGGCAGTTTATGAAAATAGAAAATGATAAGGTTGTTCAGTTTAACTATAAGCTATCGGACGCTAACGATAAGGTACTTGAAGAGTCTGGAGAAAAAGTACCAATGGCTTATTTGCATGGCCATAAGAATCTATTACCGGCGCTAGAGCGAGAAATGGAAGGTAAACAAGCTGGTGACCAATTTAGCGCGATACTAGAGCCCAGTGAGGCTTATGGTGAAATTCGACCCGATCAGGAACAGCGCATCCCAGTTAAGCACTTACAAGGCGCCAAAAAGTGGAAAAAAGGAATGGTTGGTGTCGTACAGACTGAAAAGGGCAGACGCCAGGTGACTGTAGTTAAAGTTGGGAAATTTATGGTAACCGTAGATTTTAACCATCCATTTGCCGGTAAAACGCTAAAGTTTGATGTTGAAATTGTTGACGTCAGAGACGCGACTAATGAAGAGATCGCTCACGGCCATGCCCATGGCGTCGGTGGACATCATCATTAGCTGAGCAATCCTGCTCAAGGTTATATTGAGTCAGCTATAACTTGAAGCAAAAATATTAGAATAGGAGTTACTATGTCTAACAATGTCTTAATCACCGGTGCAAATCGCGGGGTTGGTTTAGCACTTTGCCAGGAATATCTTTCGAGAGGCGATAATGTTTTTGCGGTATGTCGTCACGTTTCAGATGAAATTAAAGCCCTGCCAGTAACTATCATTTCAGGTGTTGATGTGGCTTCTGCTTCTGATATGGAGAAGCTTAAGCAAGGTATCGCATCAGCTGAAATTGATATACTGATCAACAACGCTGGTATTTTAAGAAGCATGACATTTGATCGTCTCGATTTTGATCAAATTGATGAGCAGTTTCAGGTTAATGCGGTAGCACCGCTACGAGTTGTTCAAACTCTCGCTGATAATTTAAAGAATGGCAGTAAAGTCGCAATGATCACCAGTAGAATGGGCTCAATTGACGATAATACTTCTGGCGGCTCTTATGGCTATAGAATGTCAAAGGCTGCTCTGAATGCAGCGGGAAAATCTCTGGCGGTTGACTTTAAATCGAAAGGCGTATCGGTGGCACTTTTGCATCCAGGCTATGTGAATACTGAGATGGTTAATTATAGCGGCCAGATCGAACCTGACTTAGCAGCGGAGCGATTGGCGCAGAGGATCGATGATTTAAACCTGGAAAATACTGGCTCTTTCTGGCACTCCAATGGAGAAGTGTTGCCCTGGTAAAAAGGAAATAGGTAGCGATTAAAAAACACTGAGTTTTTTGACCAGGGAAGGTTTCGAAACTGAACGATTACTCTTCGTTTTATCTATTCAGAAATCAGATGTAAGAACGTTATTTGCAGATTACCAATATTTCCTCTGGCGAAACCGGTTTCGAAAGCAGAAATCCTTGTACCAGATCACATTGATGTTTAGTTAAAAAATCTAACTGGTATTGATCCTCAACACATTCTGTCACCAGTTCCAACCCTAAACTGTGAGCAAGAATGATGGTCGAACGGACGATCCCCTGACTAGCTTTGCTTTCTTTCAGATTTTTAATAAACATGCCGTCAAGTTTTAGCGTATCGGCAGGGAAATTTTGAATATACTGTAAGGAAGAATACCCGGTACCAAAATCGTCAATTGCAATGCGAGCGCCAATTTTCTTAATGGCTGTAAGATTTTCAATGGTTCTTTGAGTATGCTCGACGAAAACCGCTTCGGTAATTTCTATTTCAAGTTGTCGGGCGACAATCTGATTCAGTAATATTTCTTTTTTCAAATGCTCAAGTAATGTATCGCTGATTAAATGACCGGCGGATACATTGATGGCGACGGTAATATCGTTCATTCCCTGTTCTCGCCAGAGCCTGAGTTGTTTACACACTTGCGAGATTACCCAGAGATCGATTTGATTGATAATACCGGTTTCTTCAGCGATAGGGATGAAAACCGCGGGAGATATTTCGCCAACATCGCTATTGTTCCAGCGGATTAGCGCTTCAACATTTTTATATTGATTGTCCTTTAAGCGCATTTGGGGTTGGTATACCAGGTGAAACTCGTTGTTCTCGATAGCGTTTCTCAGGTTACTCTCAATCGCTAATCTTTCGAGTGAGGTCTGATTCATGTCGTCGGAATAGAAACTATAGTTACCGGGGCCTTTCTCTTTTGCATGGTACATGCTGATATCAGCATTTTTTAGCAGTATTTTGTCATCAGAACCATCGTTAGGGTAAATGCTAATTCCGATACTGGTAGAGACATGTAAAATGTGTTCCTGCAGTCGAAACGGCGTTTTAAAACTATCGATAATTCTTCTTGCTGTAATGGCTGCGTCTCGCGGAGAATTGAGGTTTTCGAGTAAAAATACGAATTCATCTCCACCTAATCTGGCCACGGTATCGCCTTCGCGGGCCATTTTTGATAGTCGCTTTGCCACTTCTTTAAGAAGCTGATCACCGTTTTGATGACCTAGGTTATCGTTAATGACTTTAAATCGATCCAGATCCAGAAAGAGCAGGGCGAGAATAGATTGGGTACGAGAGGATTTTGAGATTGCTTGATGTAATCTGTCGACCAATAAATATCGATTCGGTAGTCCGGTTAACGAGTCAAAGTGAGCTTTTTGGTAAAGTTGTTCGGTACGCACTTCAACCAGTCTTTGTAGTTGCTTTCCATGCATGGTGAGTTCGTTTTCTCTTTCCTGAACGGCATCTAACATCTTGTTAAATCCCTTTATCAGCCGACCTATTTCATCGTCGCTTCGCGGATTTAGTCGCTTTTCGAAATTTTTGGATTTATAGACATTGTTAACGTGACGAACCATCCGCCTTATGGGGAGTGTCAGTAGATTCTGAAAATACCCTGCGAGGATAATTGAAACGATTATTGAAGCAACAAATAACCCGGCAATAAAGAAAATAAAGAGGTTTTCCTGTGACAGGAGTTGCTGCAGGTTGTGGTTAACATAAACGTAGCCAACTAACTGTTCGTCATCAAAAATAGGCTCGGCGATAAAAAGCTCGGTTTCTGTTCTCTCCAGGCGTTGACTAATATCCATTTCAGGCAACGGCATACCTTGTTGGTCGGTGTAATAACCGAGCAAACTACCATTGGCGAGCAGCAAAGCTGCCACATGAACCGACTGTGAACTACCCAATTGTTTGACGACTTGATTAGCAGCTGCATCGTCTATTGATTTGACCGCTGCTTTAGCTTTTTCACCAGTGATATGTGCGTGTTGAACTGCTTTATCGATGGTGTTTTGTTCAAGTGTTTTATTGACTGTCAGATACAAAAATAAGACAAACGCAATAGTCATGACAATAACAATGATTGTCATCATTAACGTCAGTTGAGCTCGAAATGATAAAGGTGGTCGCTTTCGTTTCACTATTGTTTCTTATTTTATGTCCTGATTTGTTATTTCGCACCCTGGGTGTCTAACACTATCCAATATCATATGCCTAACGTCATATGCCAAGGCCAGCGGTCGGTATTTTGGGGTAATAATTAGCCATAGTGCTTCGTTTGTTAACTATTACTGACAACACCGCAAATTTGTGCCGGTCAGATATACCGATTATAGATTTAAGAATAGCTGATTTTACTTATCTGACAACAGATTATTCGAGTTTTGCCAACAAAATCTGCATCTTGTGGTGATTTTAAGGCATTGATTAATTGGCTTAAATTAGTATTGAGTGCGATCTGAAACCAATAGTGTTTTTGGAATCAATTTACTCTGAGAGACAAACCCGAAAAGGATTGATATCAACAGCTAATCTGGACTAGGGGTATATAACCAAATGTGATAAAGTACCCCGGTCGAAAAATAGCGTGGCTTTAGCCGTTGTATGGAGTATCAATGAAACCGTTCGAAACGAACCAAATACACAGTAATATTCTGAAAATGATTGGCAATACGCCGATGGTCGAGCTTACTCATCTCGACACGGGTTGTTGTCGTTTATTTGTGAAGTTGGAGCTTAATAACCCAACAGGCTCAATTAAAGATCGTATCGCACTCAAAATGATTGAGGTGGCGGAAGCCAATGGCGAATTAAAACCGGGTGACACCATAATTGAGGCAACTGCCGGTAATACGGGGCTTGGCCTGGCATTGGTTGCCGGTCAAAAAGGTTATCCACTTATTATCGTACTGCCCGATAAAATGAGTATGGAAAAAGAATATAATTTGCGCGCGATGGGGGCGGAAGTTATACGCACCCGTTCAGATGTTAACAAGGGTCATCCTGAGCATTATCAAGATTTGGCGGCAAGGTTAGCCAAAGAAAAAGGTGCATTTTTTGTTAATCAATTTGCTAATCCTGCCAATGTACAAGCCCATTTTGAAACCACAGGCCCTGAAATATGGGAGCAAACAGAAGGCACGGTTGATGCCTTTGTGTGTGGCGTCGGTTCAAGTGGAACTTTGTCAGGCGTGGGCAGCTATCTTAAATCGAAAAAGCCGGACGTCCAGATGGTTCTGGCAGATCCAGAAGGCTCTATTCTTGCCCCATTGCATAACACCGGGCATGCGCCTGAGCCCGGTCGTTGGTTAGTGGAAGGAATAGGTGAAGATTTTATTCCTAGTATTTGTGATATGGACTTGATTGATGTGGCTTACCCCATATCAGATAAAGATGCCATGCTAACTGCGCGAGAATTGTTGCTTAAAGAAGGTATTATGGCAGGATCGTCCACCGGAACCTTGTTGAAAGCAGCGCTGAATTATTGTTTGCAACAAACCGAACCAAAAAACGTCGTATCCTTGGTATGTGATACGGGCAATCGATATTTATCCAAGTTGTATAATGACAACTGGATGAAAGAAAAAGGGTTTCTCTAGCCAGTCACTCAATGAATTTGTATGGTTTGTTAGGCAGAATTGCTTTATGAAATTGTAACTTTCAGGTTATTGATGAGTTTTGAATAAAGAATCTGTGTTGAGTTTTTAATAAAGAATCAGTTTTGAGAAAACATTATGAATGATGAAATGAAGTTAAAATTTGATAGTTTGGTGATCCATGGTGGGCAGAGTCCTGATCCGACAACGGGTGCAGTCATGCCGCCAATATACCAGACTTCTACCTATGTTCAGTCCGCGCCGGGTGAACATCAGGGGTTTGAATATTCTCGTTCACAAAACCCCACTCGCTTTGCCTACGAAAGGTGTGTCGCAAGTTTAGAAGGCGGCACTCGCGGATATGCTTTTGCTTCTGGGATGGCGGCGACTTCGACTATTCTCGAATTAGTTAATACTGGCGATCATGTTATTGCTATGGATGATTTATACGGCGGCACTTTTCGACTGTTCGATAAAGTCCGTAAACGGTCCGCCGGAGTACACTTCGACTTTGTTGACTTAACTGATATTGAAAAGTTGGAAGCAGCGATTAAACCGGAAACCAAGATGATTTGGGTGGAAACGCCGACAAACCCAATGTTGAAATTAGTTGATTTGCAGGCGATTGCAGAAATAGCGAAGTCGAAAGGGATTATTACCGTTGCAGACAATACTTTCGCAACGCCTTACAATCAAAAGCCACTCGATTTTGGTATCGATATAGTTATGCATTCTGCGACCAAGTATATTAATGGACACTCCGATATGGTCGGTGGTGTGGCAGTGGTGGGAGATAACGCTGATTTGGCTGAACAGCTGGCATTTTTACAAAACTCTTGTGGCGCGATTGCTGGACCATTCGATAGTTATCTGGCGCTTCGAGGATTAAAAACGCTCGCAATTCGGATGAGTCGACATAATGACAGCGGTATTCGAATTGCTCAATGGTTGACGGCACATCCAAAGGTTGACGCGGTTTATTTTCCAGGCTTACCTGAGCATCCTCAATTTGATCTTGCTAATCGACAAATGAAGGGCTACGGGGGAATGATTTCTATCCTGGTGAAAGGCGGGCCAAAAGCGGCCAGTCAGTTTATGCAAAACCTTAAAATTTTTGCGTTAGCTGAAAGTTTGGGCGGGGTTGAGAGCCTGGTTAATCACCCAGCAATAATGACTCATGCGTCCGTGCCCAAAGATGTTCGTAAAAAGCTTGGTATCGAGGACAATCTTGTTCGTTTATCGGTAGGAATTGAAGATGTTGAAGATCTGATTGAAGATATTCGACAGGCACTTGAAAAGCTTTGATTAAGGCTCCCCGGTTAACGCAACGTTAGCCGGCGTCTTGTTACTAAATAATAGTTGTGGTTGTCAAAGTGCCGACTAAATGTATTGCTGTAACTAACTAGTCGAGAATATTCGAGATTAATTAACTTAAGTAAACCTGTCAAATAAGCCGGTGGTTTTGTTATTTGTATTGGTGAATCAGTTATCGAGTAAGTTATTTTTGAGCGGTAGTTGTGGTTTTTATTCCACTGTTTTTTTATTTTGCGAGTGATAACTTGCTACTTGCGTGTTTTGCTCAGTAGCGGGTTATTCGTTATTTGGCTTTGTGTTAATGACGTCTCTTAAATGATATCAACTAACACGTTTTAACTTATTCATACTGCGTAAGTAAAACGAAATTTCATGTTCGGCGGAGCGCCTGCTTGGAAACGGGCCCATATCCAGCCCTTCTCTTGTAGCAAAGTACCAGCCACTGGATTTATGAAAAATACGATCACTCTTTGGAGGGTCTTGTTTTAATGTAGCCATCTTTCTGATCCTTTATCTTTTAGTCCATTATACATCTGGTCCAATGATAGAATTGTACCGAGACTAAACGTTGTTGACTAGCGGACATTTGCTAGCTGGTTTGTGAGACATTGTCCATTGTTTCACTTTTTAACGGTAACCAAAGCTCTGGTTTGTGAATATGGTACCCTTGAGCGTAGTCTATTCCGATGTTTGTCAATTGGTTAAGAATCGTCTCGTTTTCTACGAACTCGGCGACGGTTTTAATGCCCATCTGGTTCGATATTTTATGAATGGCCTCGATAAATGCGTAGTCATTTGGGTTCGATTCAATGTCTTTAACAAAAATTCCGTCGATTTTTAGATAATCGATCGGTAGTTTTTTCAAATAATCAAACGAGGCGAGACCTGTTCCAAAGTCATCCAGGGAAAAGGAACATCCTTTAGATTTCATTGCGTGCATAAAATCAAGTGCATTATCCAGATAGGAGATTGCTGAAGTTTCGGTCACTTCAAAATTAATTCTATCGGGGGATATTCCATATTCACTAAACAGTCTATTCACAAATGAAATAATCTTTTTATCACTTAATGTTTTACTGGAAATATTAATATTGTAATGGGCTTGATCGTCTGAGTTAAGTTCTGCTAAGTGGGCAAATGTATTTCGAATAACCCATTGGTCGATTTTTGCCATTGAACCATATTTTTCTGCTGCCGGAATAAAGTGAACAGGGGCGACAGTTTTACCTGTGTTATCCACCATTCTAATGAGTATCTCATATTTTTGCGGACCGTTTTTTGAAGAGTTTGTCGGTGTTATTTTTTGACGATAAAGTATGAACCTTCCGGTGTTAATGGCCTTTTTTAAATCGACGAATTGAGTAATTTCTTCGGCATGCTTTTTAACTTCAGGATCATCGGTTTGATAGTACTGGGTTATATTGGTACCTTTCGTTTTGGCGAGTCGGCAAGCATGGTCGGCAGCAGATAATATCTCGTTAATATCTGAAAAATTCTCATCGATGATAACGACTCCTAAGCAAATGCTCGCCGTTAGCGTTTCGTTTTTCCAGATGAATTTGAAGTCTCGTATTAGTTTTTTAATAGTGTCACAGACCGCTTTAATTTCTTCGGTATTCGTTTTTTGTAAAATAATAGCGAACTCGTCGGCGCTTAAACGTCCAAGGTTATGATGAGGATCGACTGATTGGCGTAGCAAAATAGCTATGCGTTTTAAGAACTCATCTCCTGCTTCAAATCCGTGAGATGAATTTAAAAGCTGAAATTTATCCAGGTCAATTAAAATGATGGCCGATTGCTCTGCAGTATGATTTGATTTAGTGCTGAGAAGTAATTGGCTGAGTATTTTTTCTAATTGTCTGCGGTTGATTAAACCGGTTAAACTATCACGACTTTCGTGAAATACTAAACGCTTTGACAACTCAATTGCAGTTGAAAGATCTTCTAGTGTAATGGTGTAACCATCGAGTTGGTTTTGCTGATCATAAATTGACGATATTCTGACAGCAACCTGGATGTCACTTCCTGATTCAAGCCTTAGTGTCAAATTGGCATATTCGGTTATTCTATTATTTTTAAATGCATCAAGTATTTGCGGAAATTGAAGTGACTCATCGTTTGAGAGATTAAATAATTGACAGGCATCAGAGAAAACGGAACCGATGATTTCACTTTTATTTTTGTTAATCAGAGTTGCAGCTCTACTATTGGCAAAGGTAATTTTACCGTGACAATCAATCGAGAAAACTGCTTCATTAACTGAGTTGATGATTGTTTCTGCTTGTTTCCGAGAATGACTTAGCTGAATTTCAGCCTGGTATTTTGATTCGAGGTTTCGTTTTATCAGGTTTAACGCAAGATAAAGTAAAATAGTGACGACACTCCAGGTGGTAAATGATTGCATGAGTGCCGTTTTCAATAACCCTGACTTGGTTTCCGGGTCGAGTCTAATTGCAATATTCCATCGTGTATCCGGGATTTTTTGCGCGTGTTCAAACTCGGCCAATGCATTTGGACTCAAGTGGCGTGACTGAGTGAGTTCACTTTCAGGCTCAGTAGAGACTTCAATGAAGCCTTGTTTATCGTCGCGTAATAAAAATAATTGCTGGTAGGGTAGTTGGTATTTATTCAGTAGCTCGGTAATAAATCCGATATTGAAAGCGACAAACAGGTAACCGTCACTTGGCTGCTTCTCGTTTCTCGGCTGAATGAGGTCATAATGAACCGAGGTTTTACTTCGGTGTAGAAAAAGTCTTTGTTGTCTGCCTGAGTTGACTGTTTCCATCACTTCTTCCTGGCAGTCGTCTAAAAAGTTTCCTGTTATGTGCTGTAGCAAGTTTTTGCCAGTGGGAGAGATTAAAGTGAATAGACGACTGCTTGGAAAGTCCTTTCTTATTTCTGCTAGCAAAGTTAAATAGGTTTTTTCATCGATGTTATTGTTATCATTATAAGCATTGTCAAAATTCACTTTATTGTTACTATGAATTAGTGCCATTTTGAGCCGTTGAGTATTGAGTTTCTGTGAAAGTTCTTTGAGTATGGATTGGCTCACCGAGGCCATCATGTCTTGTTGATAATCATACTGAACTCGGCTAATAAATACCGCCTGCAATAGCAATAAAATGGCAAAGCAAAATACCGCTAGCGCAAATAATCGGCGAAGTGCTTTTATCTGGTTTTCTTTTTGTGACAGCAAAAAATCGGTAGGCATAGTGGTAAGTATAGATACAAATACCACTTTAAGTAGTAGTGTATGTTAATTATTTGTCCATAATCGTTAATAAGTATTAGCAGCTATAAAGTAATTATTCCAGCTCTTTGTTTTCGGTTAATCGACTGTCAATGCTTATCGATTGATCAGGTTTATGTTCGGGGTGTTTGCCTTGAAGGAAGTAGGCGAAAGCAATTATTTTTGCCACAGCTAAGTAGAGTTCTCTGGGAATTTCTTCACCGAGTTCGAGTCGGCCGAGAACGTCAATTAGCAGCGGATCATTGTGGATGTGAATGTCGTGCTCTTTGGCTGAGTCGATAATTTGCCGGGCAAGTTCGCCGGTTCCTTTAGCCACCAGTTTAGGGGCGTTTTCACCATCATATTTAAGCGCTGCTGCCTTTTGCGACCCCAGCTTTTGATTGCTTGAGTTGCCGGCGTTCATACTCGGATATCCACGGAATGCTCATCATTGTTAAGCAGGTTATCAGGGACTATACCTTGTTGCCCGGAAATTTCATCGATATCGAGTCCAGAAAGAAATAGCGTGTTTTTTAGTCGATGTAAGTTATCTTCTAAAAGTTTAGCGGTGGTTTCTTCTTGCGCAAAAAAGTGAGTGGTAATCCGCTGGTTTTTCAGGGTCACTCGAGCAAACATTGGGCCGAGCGGCTCTAGGTCAAACTTGATTGTAACCGCCCAGCTTTTACTTGATTTTGATTGAGCTTCGTTTTGTTTCAAGTCAAACAATAATTCAAAGGAATCAATTTGACCATCACGTAAAATTGGCAGGTCAAAGAGAAACTGTTGAAGCGGCATTAATTCGCTTCTCAAGCTGAGTAGTTGGTTGGTTTCAATGCGGTTAATAACGGCGCTGGCAGCTTTTATCAATTCGTTAATATGTTTTCGTTGTATATCGAGCAGAACTGTTTCTTGCTCTTTAGTTAATCGCTGGTTTTTTCCGATTAATAGTGATTTTTGAGAGTCTATCAATTTTCGCAATAGCGGAGAACTAACGTTTGATTGTTCCGCCTTTGCGGAAGACGAAACGCCACTATTGCCTTCCGCTACAGAAGCGCTCACAGGTGTTTGTGCATTTTGAGTGGTAGATGTTTGCGGTTGCGAATTTGGGCTAAGCTGGGAAATCAATTGACTGATGAGGTTTTGAATTCTGATTGGTTGTGAACTCGTCCCCGTTAAACTCTTTAAAAGCGTTTGTAGTGATTGCTTAAGTTGGAGTGTTAAAAGTTTTAGATCCTCCCCGACCTTTACTGCCGTTCCATTTTGACTATTAGACTGATGGAGTTGGGACTCAAAAAAATTACCACTTGATGTTAACCGTTGGCTAATTGCTGTTGGCTGGTTGCTTTGATTAAAACCAATCACCTGGCTAATTTTTTCAGCTGTTCGAAATAGTATTTCTAGCTGCTTAACCGTTGTTTTGTTAATAGCCGAGCCAACGATTGGTTGGCGCTCAGAATTTTCAGTCTTTAGATTTTTAGACGAGGGGACAGGTAAGTTGAGCGTTTTAGTGAGTAACTCGCTTAATGCCGCTTTATCAAGATTGATTGGCGGGTTACCAGGTTTGCCCGCCACTTGGTTTTCGTTCTGATTCGCAAGTAATTGATGGATGCCTGTTGTTAATTTTGACAGGTTGTGAGCCAGTTGGTTTGATTCAACAGGTTTACTTTTTAATAACAATGATATCGCCTGCTTAATTGTTAAATTATCGCTTTGAGTTAATATTTTATTGGAGTCTATTTGGCTATTCGGGGAAACGGATTTTGACTGAGTGAGCGAGGCACTTCTAGCTGTCAAAGTTTTGTTGAGCGCGGCTTTGTCAACGCTGGGGGAATTGGTTGATTTAACCAAAGGTGCATTTTCCGACAAGCTCTTTTCTGATGAAGGATTTGCTGCAAGCGTCGTTTTTAAAGATTCTGCTAATTTCGGATTGCCCGCCAATTTTAGTTGTTTGGTGAGTTGAATGGTTTGAGCGTCAATTAATTTCGCATTTTGAAAGACTAGTCGAGCTATTGGTGATTGTTTCGCCCGATTATCTGGTGTAGTCGAGATATCAATTATTACCAGGTTGTTTTGCGTTGCTATTTTGACGCTTGCGTTATTCTGGGTGATATTCGCGAAATCCTTGATAGCGCTAGTTGGCAGCTGTAATTGACGTAAAATGGACGACGGCGTTAAATCTAGCTTAACAGGCGAGTTTGAATTGATAGCCAGACGTTGAATTAGCAGCGGATTATTGGCTAGTTTTTCGATCAGCTGGATGATTTTAGGGTCCAGAGGCAAGTTTCGAAGCTGTGAGATTTCGTTTTCAAGGCTAGAAATTTGCAATGTAAAGGCCCGAGGTTGGAAGTCATAATGATGATATTAAAATTATAGCTGTAAAAAGACTTTTTTGCGCTCCAAAATATATAAATTCTTTAAAAATCAGTTGGTTGGTCGTTTTTTTGAGTACGCTATTTTTGCGATGAAAAGCTCATAAAAGCCTTGATATTAAGAATTTTTGGTGAAAACTTGATATTTTTGTGATTGTGTCTACCTTGATTGATGGTGCTTAAGACAAGGATTTTTCAGTATATTTACTGAGTTTAGCCTTCTAGATAGCAAATCTTTTGCTAGCTGCGTTGTAACGAGTGACATTTGTGACGAATTGCACGTTTTTCTGTTGCAAAATTCCCTAGTCTGATGCATCTTAAGTTATGGGTATTTCCGACATACTCATAATTTAATAATAATATTCTAATAATTGTAGTGGCGGTTCTCGTCTAATTATTTACATAACAATGAATTACCTGGACGGTGGGAGATATATTCAATATCGGCAGGTGTAACATTTAGAGAAAGCCCGACTCTTTGAGATACCCAAATGAAATCGGGTTTGTTTATTTAATAATATTAGGAGCAAAACTCTCATGAAAAAACTATCTAAAATTGCGGCACTAGTCGGTTCAATTTTGTTAGCGACGATGTATTTCGGCACAGCGTCAGCTGAAGCTAATCCTTTTGCAAAAGCTGATCAGGTTCAAACTGTAGCCGGAGACGGAAAAGACGCCAAATGCGGTGAAGGCAAATGCGGCGGAGACAAGAAAAAGAAAGGTGAAGGCAAGTGCGGCGAAGGCAAGTGCGGCGGCGACAAAGCTAAGAAGAAAGGCGAAGGCAAGTGCGGCGAAGGTAAATGCGGCGGCGACAAAAAGAAAAAGAAAGGCAAAGAAAAATGTGGTGAAGGTAAATGCGGAGACAAAAAGAAAAAGAAAGGCGAAGGTAAATGCGGCGAAGGTAAATGCGGCGGTAAATAATTAATTACCCACCAAATTTATTGAGTGCTAAATCCATAGTTTGAGTTTCAAGCTATGGATTTTTTTATGTCACCTATCTCTCGATATTTGCTTTTCTGAATTTAGGAAAAGGTTCTTTAGTTCATGATAAGTTCTCAATTTTAGTGCAAAATATAATGCGCAAATTTTAATCAATTCGATAATCTTTTTTACTGTAATATTTAATTGAAGTTGATCATAAAAATATCACCTTTATTGACTAGTTGAAGTGTCAATTTTCAAATACAATGCAAAGTTTCGTGTTCGATGAAACTGTCGGGGCGTTTTTGTGTCGAATATGAAAATTAATGCAGTTGCTAAAAATCTCAGGACTACAAACACAATGAACAAAAGAATTACTACGATTGGACGAATAGCAGTACTAGTTACTTTTGCTGCGTTAGGCGGATGCGCCACTACCACAGAACCTAATAAGGATGACCCTTGGGAGGGATGGAACCGAGGAGTTTATAAATTTAATAAGGCACTTGATACTGCAATAGCAAAACCAGTTACCAAGGGTTATAAAGCGATAACACCCGATGTTGTAGAAAAAGGTGTTTCAAATATTTTCTCAAACCTGGCTGACGTGCCAACAATGATTAATAATTTGCTTCAGGGTAAGGTTACAGACTCTGCTTCTGACCTGGGTCGCTTCGTCTTAAATACGACGGTTGGGCTCGCTGGCATATGGGATCCGGCGTCAAAATTAGGGTTGGAAAAACATGATGAAGATTTCGGGCAGACCCTTGGCGCATGGGGAGTGGGCAGCGGGCCTTATGTAATGTTACCTTTAGTCGGGCCTTCAACATTAAGAGATACTGCCGCATTGATTGTCGACGCTCAAATGGACTTAATCAACGAGATTGATCACAAGCGGACTCGCTATGAGGTTAAAGTACTGCAGATGATTGATGGTCGCGCCAGGTTAATGGCGTTAGAAGATCAATTGGAAGATGCAACCGATGAGTACGCGTTCATTCGGGATGTCTATTTACAAAATCGACGCTACAAAGTGTTGGATGGAGACATACCATTCGAAGAAGAGTGCGAAGAGGAAGATGAGGAAGATTGCGAATTTTAAATTTCGCGTTTTTCCTGATTGTATGCGTTTTTCTTGATATGTCTTTGTTGATGGTATATCCGTCTTGATGTAATCCAGTATCGGTCCGGTACGGAATTTAATCTGTAATTTATCCCGGGCCTCCTTATATTTATGCACTCATCTGTGAAAAATAATCATGAAATTTTGCTGTTAAACTCCACGAGCAAGAAACCAGGTCCCCGAGATTAATTTAAGAGTGCTTCTGTTTTGAAATTTTGACATTCAGACACAGGCTCCAGGATGGAAGCAGATCGTATTTAGCTTCATTAGATAGGGTTATTTCAGTAGGATAAATTCGGCGGGGGAGAGTGCGTTTAAATCGGTAAAGAAGTTAAATCATATAGCAGTCCAGGAACTGCTATATTCGTTGTTTAGAAATACATCGCTACTAGCGAACGCGGCTAATCCTGCCGGCTACTTCGTATCGACCATTTCCAATACTTTTCGTTCTAACCACCTCAAACTCAGCGCTGAGTGGAGATAGCTTGCTTTGTTCAGAGCGAATGTCCACATTAAGTTTTTGATTTTCTTTGAAATCTTGGTTTGTTGTAAACATCACACCATCACCGCTCAGATTTTTGCTATCACCCTCAAAAGTTTGACCTGTTTCAGGATCGGTGATACTAACCGTCGCATCTACAAACATGCGAATAAAGTTTCGTTTTTCTTCATAGTCTAGGTTGACTGAAGACATGAAGGTCCTCCAGCAGGTTATCGATTATTATTGGCTTGCAGTTCATACTAGAAAAATAAGCTCTTCGCGTCAATCAAAAAGACACAACAATTCACTTGTGATTATTTATGGTTATGCTATAAAACGGTATTTCCCGCACAATTATTAATAATAGGGTTTATTATAACCATGGATTTTAGCTTGCAAGGGCGATATGCAGCGCTGGACCAAAGCAAGATTTTAGTGATTGACGATGAAGACCTTGTTCGGGAAAGTATTGCAATTTACCTTGAAGACAGTGGTTACAGGGTATTTCAAGCAATGGATGGAGCACAGGGAGTTGAGCTTTTTTGTGAGTACTATCCAGATCTTGTACTTTGTGATTTGCGCATGCCAAAAATGGATGGCCTTGAGGTGCTTAAGGTCATCAGTGAAATGTCTCCTGAAACACCTATTATTATCGTATCCGGTGCAGGACAAATTCATGATGTCGTTGAGGCCTTAAGACTCGGAGCGCTTGATTACCTGGTGAAACCGGTTACTGATATGGCTGTGCTCGAAAATGCAGTCATCAATGCGTTACGTCGCCACCAATTAGAAGAACAGAATAAAACCTACCGAAAAGAACTAGAGCTTGCCAATCTGGAGCTTGAGCGAAACCTCGAATTATTACAGCAA
The DNA here is from genome assembly GCF_007004725.1 of Aliikangiella coralliicola. GTDB lineage: Bacteria > Pseudomonadota > Gammaproteobacteria > Enterobacterales > Kangiellaceae > Aliikangiella > Aliikangiella coralliicola. The sequence goes on from NZ_ML660171.1 coordinate 160,108, forward strand.
GATCAGGAAGCGGGGCGCAGAGCGCAGCTACAACTCTTGCCCGAGCCAGATGCAAATTTGGGCGGCTTTAAGTTCCAGCATATCATAATCCCATCGCTTAATTTGAGTGGCGACTTCATCGATTACTTTCAAATTTCGGAGCGATACCTGGGCTTTTATATTGCTGATGTTTCAGGTCATGGTGCGGCGGCGGCTTTCGTTACCATGACATTGAAAAGTTTGATTAATCAGCCGTTACGCCATTATCGGACGGGAAATAGTGACTCTATCATTAATCCCGCCGATTTTATGGGCTATCTTAACCGCGAATTAATCAGCGCCAACCTCGGCAAACATATCACCATCTTTTATGGTGTAATCGATTGCTCTTTGATGACATTAACCTATTCAGTGGCCGGTCAATATCCTGCGCCTGCGCTGGTCAATGGCGGAGAGGTCAGATTGCTCAAAGAAGGTGGGTTTCCAATCGGTCTGTTTGATTGGGCTAATTTTCAAAACTATGAAATTGAAATCTCCTCAGACTTTCAGCTGCTGATGGTTTCAGATGGTTGGTTAGAATTGATTTCGGGGCAAAGCGGACCCACCGGGGAATCTTTTTTATTAGATTATGTCAAAGATAATCAGATAAGTATCCCTTCTTTTATGCGTCCGGTTAAGCAATATCCAAGTGATAATATGCCAGATGATATAACAGTTTTTATTGTGACTAAGGAATGATAATGGACGGGGCAATTTTGGCGGCAAGGGTTGACGATATTGAGTACATCAAATTTCGAGGTACTGTTAGATATTCTCATTGCGCCGGTTTAGAGGCTCATATAGATAGTTTGTTTGATGTGAAGGATTTTTCTGAGGTTGTCATTGACCTCGAAAATGCTGATATTCTTGACAGTACCGCTCTCGGCTTGTTGGCAAGAATAGCCATAGAACTCAGAAAGTACAGTGAGCGTTTGCCCGTGATCTTTGTCAAAAAGGGAGAGCTGTTTAATATATTAAAAAGGGTATGTTTTGATCAGGTGTTCAACATTTTTGTCGATGACTTTTCGCCGTTGAAAGGGGAGTATAGAGAGCTGGAAAACACGCCTCAAAATGAACAACAGATTTTAAAACGAGTGATTGAGGCTCATCGTAGCCTGGCATCAATTGATGATCAAAATGAAAAGTTTTATAAGGATATCACCAGCGCACTAAAATAGGTTACTTTTAGCGCAGAGTTGATTAGTTAATGTTTTACCATTTTTTTCGTGGCCCAAACAAATCATCGTGAGACCCATTTTCTTCCGTTTCATGTTGTGGTTGCTGCTGTTGATCCCCTGGTTGCCCAAACGAAAGTTCAGTATTCATCGCTTCGGTAGGAGAGCTTTTGATTAGTTCGTGTAGTTCTACTTCAAGTGTCTTCAATCGTTCATTTTTATTTTGTACTTTCACGAGCATTTGTTGTGCCATAATAAAATTGCGCTGAGCAGGCACATACTCGTGTTTACTGAGAGACTCCTTTCCCTGTTGAATGTAAGCACAAATCTTTGACTCTGAAATGAGTGCCATTATTTTATTTACGGCTACCGCCGAAAGGCTAGGCGTTACCATATTGGTTTTACTGAGCTTTAAGATAAACTTTGCTAGTGTTGACAGTTGATTGACTTGCTGGGTGAGCAAGTTGAGATCGCTCGGAATCGAGAGCTTTTGGTTATCGGCAGCTGCTTTGGGGTTATTAATATTTTGTTTGAGCGCCTCAATACTTTTTTTCGCATTGAGATCGCCCGGCGCTAGTTTTTCTATTGCCTTCATATTAGCAAGGCAATACTGTAGCAATATCTGACGGGCCTCAGGTCCAATCGGTTGTTGGCTAAAATTACTTAAGATATTGGATGCCTGGTTAGCCCTATACCGGTGTTGCGCTATTTTTTGGCGGAGTGCGGCTTTTTCATGTTCTCGTTTCTGAATAATCGAAATTGCGGCGACGCAAACCACCAATATAGCCAGTATCACTGCGAAGATGACAAAAGAACTCATTAAATTATACTTAGTTTCCCAAACAGTTAGTCAATATTGAAACGACCTAGCATAGTGTCTGGTGGAAAGAAAGCTCCAGGTACGTGCAGGTCGATTACATAAATTTTGCTAATGGATAGCTATTTTAAGTCTAGTTCAAATTTTATGGTAGGGTTATTTTAAATACACCACCACCTAATGGGCCGCCATTGGCAAGTTCAACGTGGCCTGTTTTATTTCCATGACGATGCATAATCGCAATTTTTTGAGCGAAAAATAATCCAAGCCCAGTTGAACCAGTACTTTGATTGATGCCCTGAATGTAGTTGCCGCTGAGCTCTATCATCTGGGCTGGGTAACCGGGGCCGTCATCGCAAATATTAATGGTAACACCGTCATCAATTTCTGCTGTTAGCAAGATCTCGGAATGAGCGTAGCGAATAGCGTTACCGATAATATTAGATATCACCATTGCGAGTAAAGCTTCATCAAATACGACTTCCAAACTTTCGTCTATGTCAATTTTATAACTAAAACCCTTGGCATCTAACAAAGGAGAATGTTCAAGAATTTGTTCCTCGATAAAATCATACAAGTGATGATAACTAGGGTTAAAAGGTAATTGATTGTTTTCAATTTTGTACAAGGCTAATAGCTGCATCAGAGAGTTATTTACCCTTGATGATTCGTATTGAACGATACCATACTGAGTATTACCTGGACCTTGCTGTGAAACCGGCAACTCCGCTAAAATAGAATTGAGTGCATCGAGCATCATTCCTAAAGAATTTTTCATATCGTGAACGGTTGACGCAAGAATGATGCTAAACAAATTGTTATTGTCTTTATTCATTGTTATCTTTTACTGCTATTTTTCATGTTAATTGGGCCTCATAAACTTTGTAATATTAGTTGAGTGAGGCGGGAAAGTTCTGAATATCTTTCATACCTTGGGTCGTCAAACGGAAGGCGAGTTATTCCACTTAAGATGGATTCGGCTTTTTCGAGTAACGCTTTATTTTTTTCCCCAGACTGGTAGTTTTTGAGTAAAGTTTGCACATGATTAAGGTTGATATTAACATTATTGGGTGCAATCTGAGTCGCTTTGCCAAAATAATCGGCGGCTTGTGTGTAGTCTTTTGCGGAAAAAAACTTGATCGCCTTATTATTCATCTGATTAGCTTTTTTACTATTCTCAATAAGATTTTTATTGGTCGTTAGTTTGGCTGCTTTTTTGATAAACTCAGGGTCGTCAAAGTATTGTTCGACAGCTTCTTCTAAAATACATTCAGCAAGTTCCTGCTGACCTAACTGCTTAAGCGATTCTGATATTTCGATACTTTCACTAGAGCCCATATGTTCTTCTATTCGATCGTAGAGGCGATTTGCAGTGGACAGGTATTTATCGACTTTTTTCTCATCATTACTAATTGAACTAAAGTCGGCATGTGCCACCGCGCTTCGAAATTGAACGCTTGGATTATTTTTGAATCGGTTGTCGAGTTTGCTAAAAACAGATTCAGCCTCATCCATTAATTTTTGTCGATCAACATCAGAGTTACCTTTTAATTGGCGGCCAATCGATTTAGTGAGCTTGATAAATTCGTCTGGGCTGGCAAAGGCTGAGTTAGCGCCGAATTTGACCGCTTGCCTGAATGCAGAAGTCATGGTTTCGATATCTTCATTTTCTTCGGCAATTTCTCCCAGTAACTTTTGTCGTTTTAAAGCTTTGGGTGAGCGTTCGACTGCCTTCGCAAGCGTTTGTTGAGCTTCGACCGGGCGACCTAGTAAGTATTGAACTTTTGCCAGCCAGTCATACCCTTCGAGAACCATAGGAAACTCAAGTATCATATCGTTGAAAATCTCAATGGCCCGCTCGTATTCTTTTTTGGCAAAGAATATCTCGCCGACTCCTAACATTGCCCAGGGAATAGGTCTTTCGTTAACAATTTTAGTGGTTAACTCCAAGGCTTTATCATACCGTTTAAGGGCTTTGTAACAGACATACTTATGTCTCAGACAAGCCATTTTAAACTTGGGATTTTCCGCAATAATTAGATCACACTGCTCTAGTGCTTCGTTCCAGGACTTTTTACGTTCGAGTCGGGCTATAGGTGCCAGCAAATCTTTTTTGTATATGGCTTTATCCAGTCTTGATTTGAGAATATGTCCGTTAAAGGGTTTTGTCAGGTAACTATCGGGCTGATATTCTAGCGCTCCCATAACCATCGCAGTTGTATTTTCCGCGGTGACCATAATGAAAACTGAGTTAGTTTTGAGGACTTTAAAGCTGATGAGTTCTTCCAGAATTTGCTGCCCATCTTTTCCATCGCCTAAATTATAATCAGATAGAATGATGTCATATTTCTTTTCTTTGCAAGCTTGAACAGCATCTTCACCGTTATAGACAAGATCAATTTTCTTGCTACCCATGGTTATCATCATGCCGCGCAGCGAGCGGGCAAACTCGGCAAAATCTTCGATGACCAGAACTGATTTTTGCGAGTAGCGAACTAGCGGTTTTTTCATTAACAGTGTTGGTTCTTGCATTTTATTAGCGATAGTAGATACTTGTCATAGTTAATTGAAGGGTGTCTGCCTGCGTACTTTTACCATGTTCTTTAGGGTACCTCTACTTGGATTTAATAAAAGGGGGTTTAAAAAAAGACATTATTAAAGAATTATAGTTAGATTCTGGGATAAAATAGAAATAATAGCGTAATTAACGGTACCAGGAAATTTGATTCAGTTAAACAAAACCAATCAAACATTGAATTATGGAAAGAACATGTCTTCAAAACTTGGTGATAAATTAGTCGTTGCAATCTCTTCCCGAGCATTATTTGATCTGGATGAAAGTCACGCAATCTACGAAAAGCAGGGGGTAGAGGCTTATTCACGCTATCAGATAGAAAATGAAGATAAACCTTTGCCACCCGGCGCAGCCTATCAGCTGGTGAAAAAACTACTTGCATTAAATAACGATAAATCTGATAACCCAGTGGTTGAAGTGGTGTTGTTGTCACGTAATAGTGCTGACACCGGCCTGAGAATATTTAATTCAATTCAGCATTACCAGTTAGATATTACCAGGGCTGCTTTTACCAGTGGTAGAAATCCGTACGGCTATGTTTCAGCATTCGCTAGTCATTTATTTCTATCAACCAATCCTAATGATGTCAGAACCGCACTGGATAATGGGCATGCAGCGGCAACCATTTTGCCCAGAAATAATCAACATAATGAGTCAAATACTGAGTTGCGATTCGCATTTGATGGAGATGCGGTCATTTTTTCCGATGAAGCAGAGCAGATATATAAAAAACGTGGTCTCAAAGCATTCACTGAAAATGAAACTACTTCGGCAAACCAGCCCCTAATGGGCGGCCCCTTCAAAAGTTTTCTGGCGGCGCTACATCGATTACAAAAGGAATATAGCGTCGAAAAATGCCCGATTAGAACTGCGCTAGTTACCGCGAGATCGGCTCCTGCACATGAACGGGTTATTCGAACCTTAAGAGACTGGCAAATACGAATTGATGAGGCATTATTTTTAGGAGGCATGCCAAAAGGGCAATTTTTGCGGTCTTTTGAAGCAGACGTTTTTTTCGATGATCAAACCACCCATTGTGACGATGCGGCAGAACATGTTGCAACTGGCCATGTACCCCACGGTGTCGCCAATAATTAACTCATGAGATTGCACTGCTCATAGATTAGTTGCACATAATCAGTTTCAAATAATTCATCAGATTTTACAGGATTTAGCCTGATTTTCTTGTGAAATAGGAAATTGTGACTATGCTTATAGGAAATCGAGGTCTTAAAAGTTTTAACTATAAGGGACACTAAGGGGGTTGAGCTGCGTCAAGGTTTACTGGTGTTCAGCGCCTTCAACTTCTAGTTGCAACTTACTATAAAGGAGTGGTTAATAGTTGTGTATAGTTATTTGATTTTGGTAACCACATGAAGCTTCAACAAATCAAGTATATTTATGAAGTTGCGCGAAATCAGCTGAACGTGTCTGCAACAGCCGAAAGCCTGTTTACTTCTCAACCGGGAATCAGTAAGCAGGTTCGCTTGTTGGAAGACGAGTTAGGGGTTGAGATTTTCGTGAGGAGTGGAAAACACTTAACCAACATCACGCCTGCTGGTAGAGAAATTCTACCGGTAGCCGAGCACATTCTGAAACAGGTTAGAAAAATTCAGGATATCGCTGCAAGCCATGTTAATCACAAAGAGGGTCGCTTAAACTTATCAACAACCCACACTTTTTCTCGTTACTTTTTGCCAGATGTGGTAGAAAGTTATCGGAAAAAATATGCCAAGGTGGCGATGCATATTTTTCAAAGTAGCGGACAGAGAACCAATGCCGATTTAGACGAAGGAAAACTGGATTTTGCGTTGGTTCACGAAAGTGAAAATGGTTTTGTCGAGAAAATTCACTTACCCTGTTTTTATTGGAAACGCTGCATTGTTGTTCCTTCAAGCCATCCCCTGGCAAAAAAAGAGTCGATTAATTTTGATATCCTGGCGCAATATCCGTTGTTAACCCATACCAGCATGGGGGGAGATAGAAACCCGATTTTATTAAAGTTTAAAGAACACGGATTTTCTCCCGAAATCGTGTTTAGCGCCACAGACTGCGAAGTGATCAAATCTTATGTTCGTATGGGTCTTGGCGTGGGGATTATTGCGAATATGGCCTATGAGGAACATCTTGATTCAGACTTAGTTAAAATCCCAATTGAGCACTTGATTAGCCCTTCCTTAGTTAATATCGTATTTGACCGTAACTTCTATTTCAGAGAATATATTTTTGCCTTTATGGAAGCATTGGCGCCACAGCTTTCTAAGGAGCTAATTCTTCAGGCACAACAAACTAAATCTGCAAATAAAATTGCCAAAATGGTCGACATTGATTCAATCCCCGTATTGTAAAAATACAAACTCAGAGAGCTGGCTTACACTAAATAAAGTTTATCTTATTGATCTATCCCTGCCTGAATTTGTTAGCCATTTTGTCCAGGTATGAGCTGATCAACGTAAGACTTGATAGCCTTTCTCGCAGGGTCTTCAATTGCGGTAAATTCCAGGTGGCTTTCAAAACAGTCAGGAGTTTTTTTGCAGGTTAGTACTCGTGCGTAAATTTCGCTGTTTCCACCACCCATCAAAGATAACGAGACTATTACTTTTATTTCGGAAAAGGGTGCAAGTGGCTCGGTTGTTTGAGTAAAAAGTCCGCCATAGCTCATATCGATAATTCGGCCGGTAAACTGCGTTGATAACACTTGTTTGCCATCAATTTTTTGATAGCTCAGCGGAATATTAACTTCAACCCGAGGGCTTCTACGTATCTCTCTTCGGGGGACTTTGAGGTGGCTTGGTTGAGTGATGGCTAACAGTTCATACATTTTTACAGGGTGAGATTTACCCTTAACTTGCACTTCATTGACTTCGCCTATTTCGACAATATCCTTTGCCAGACGATAAGTATTTTCACTCAAAAGAATCTGGCCTCTAAGGCTATGGGCCTCAACACGGGAAACCAGATTCACCTGATCGCCGATAACCGTATATTCACGATAAATATCTGACCCCAGAGTGCCTGCGACAACCTCGCCTGTGTTAATGCCAATTCCCATGTAGAGGTTAGCCATCCCTAGTGCATCGCTGATCTCATTTATTTCATTCATCGCGATTTGCATTTCGATGGCGCAGGCCAGCGGTTTTTTGATATCTGACTTAATATCAGATCCGATATCAGAACTTTTATTATCATTTGCGCCAAACAAAACCATGATCGAGTCGCCCATGAATTTATCAATAACCCCCTGGTGACTATCAATGACCTGACTCATTTTCTGGAAGTATCGATTGAGTAGTTCGATAACTGTCAGTGGTGAATACTTTTCTGCAATACTGGTAAAACCTCTCAAGTCTGACAGCAAAATACTGATATTTTTGGTTTCTGCGAGTTTTTCTTGCTGTCGGCTTTGTTCAACAACATCAGCAAGTTGGCGACGAAACTTTTCATCTAAATCGATATTTCCGGTATGATCTATATTGCGCTTAATCAATGAGATTAAACTGTCAACTAATTCAGCATGATTGTTAACTTGCAATGGTTTCACCCGCGTACTTTGCTCTGTAATAAGCATATACCCAAATACCAATTAAGCAAGTGCAGAGCAAGTCCAGTAAAGTTAGCATTGTTAGCTTGGTAGTAGTTGATTAACAAAGAAATATCGATTTAAATTGTCAATATGATTGGTTGTCTAGCGACCGCGAAAAGATATCAATAACCAGATGATTGGAGAAAACTCAGTGGTATTGAAGAAAAAATTAGAAAACAGGAAAAGTGCTGCGAGTGACAAACATCACCCGGTGCGTAGACTCTTGGTGTTTCAACTAAAGCTGGCAATTGATGCGCTTCGGGATATCCTATTAAGTCCTGTATCTATTATTGCCACTGTGCTGGATCTAATCGAAGGTCGGAGCGGCAAAAAAAGCTATTTTGAAACATTGCTAAAATTTGGAAGAATGAGTGAGAAAAGAATTAATCTGTTTGATCAATATGATGGAGAAGGGCGAACAGTAGATAGCGTTCTGGCACAGGTTGAAGATGTTCTGGTTAAAGAGTATAAAAATGGGGATATTTCAGCCAAAGCTAAATCAGCAATTGAAACGTCGCTCAAAATCAAAAATAAAACCCGGCACCCGGATAATGACAAGAATCGGGATAGTGAAAAGGATCAGGATAAAAAAGCTGGGAAGTAAGGAAAACACAAGAAGTGATTTAAAGTAGAGAAAATGTATGCTGTTTTTTGTACTCGCTCCGCTAGGTTAGTTACATTTTCTTGTGACTAACCCAGCGTAATCAATTGGCGTCTTAATGGCTCAATAGTAACTTTCTTTTTCCTGAACCAATCAATCCTTTCATCGAATAATTAACGTTTTAACTCTGAAGAGATACGAAAGTTGCGAAAGCTCCAGCGAGTTCCTGAGCGGCCGGTCGCATGCCACAAACTGGCGAAAAAGACACGTGTATAATCTAAAAACAAATAGATGACCGGCAGACAGATTAAAGTTGCGATAGTCGAGTAAGCCAGGCCGCCAATTACTGCTCGAGCCATTGGAAAGTAGGGTGGACCACCGCCGCCTAATTGTGTTTCTCCCAGACTAAGTGGTAACAAGCCTAGAATGGTCGTTAACACCGTCATCATGATCGGTCTGAAACGATCATTCGCGGCATGTAAAATGGCGTCACGCTTATGGTAGCCTTCTTTACGGTAATGATTAATTCGATCAACTAACACAATACCATTATTGACGACGACGCCCATCAGTACCAGGATACCAATCCAGGCCATCATCGATAATGTCGTTCCGGTTAAAAAGAAGTACCAGAATACACCGACAATCGCGTAGGCAATTGACGTGATAACCGCTAGCGGAAATATTAATGATTCGAACAGGGCGGCCATGACGATAAATATCATCAACACAGCGAGCAACATGTTGGTCATCATAATTCTTCCGATTTTCTTTTCTCTATCCGTACTTCGACCAAACCCCCAGCTATAGCCATTCGGTAGCGGAACGCTTTCCATTAGTTCGTCTGCTGCCTTACGGATTTCTTGGGCGGTGGTGTCAGAATAGTCGATTTTTAACCTGACAGAAGTGCGGCGATCATATCGCGTAATGCGCGGTAGTGAGCGTTTTACTTCTAACTTGGCGACAGTATCAAGTCTGACATTTTTACTACCACCTGGTTTTGGATTTGGTAGTTCAACCGGTAGTCCGGCGAGGTCCTGGATAGAAGCTTTCTTCTGGCCAGCAAAGGTTAATGTTATATCGGTCTCGCCCAGCTCCGAACGGAAAGTTCGAAGTTGCTGTTTGCGTAAAGCGATCGAGATTGTGGTGGCGACGTCTTGTGGCGTCAATCCTATCTGATTAAGTTTTTGAGAATTCAGTACTACGCGAACTTCCTGGGTGCCATTTTGTGATGCCGGCGTCACCTTGGTGACTCCTTTGATATTCCCCAGTAATGGTGATACCTGTTGCGCGATTTCGAGCAATGTTTCTGTGTCTTCTCCATTGAGTCCGACGGTTAGCGCATCTTGCCCACCGGATCGGCGTCGTTCAAATCCGGGACTTCCAATGGCAATCTTGGGCATGTTTTTCTCGATAAACTCTCGAATTTGTTTATTGGTTTTGGTTCTTTGGTCATCATCGATTAATAACAGAGTTGAGCCTGCCTGATTGTTGACATAGAAAGAATAAACATTCTGAATATCGAGTTCTTTTTGATTGGCGTACAAGAAGTTTTCGATGGTTGTAACCGCGCTTTCCACTTTTTCCAGTTCATAAGTACCACGAATGTTATAAGTGATAAATAACCTGGAATCTTCTTCATCGGGAAACATATCTTGCTTCACAAACATTGCGGGAAAGATAACCGAAAGCAAAAGTACCAGAACAATGATTCCTGACCAGAATGGATGAACCATCAACCACGAAAGAAAGGCTGAATATCGGCCGTGCTCTTTAACCGTATCAGTATGGCTGATTTCCATGGTGCGCGACTTCATTTTGCTCAGGCAAAGCGGAATGATCGTTGTTGCAATAAACAGCGAAGCGACCAGAGAAATGACAATGGTTATTGCCACGTGACTGAGAAATACTGTGATATCGACTTTTTCTCCAATGATGTTAGGCAGAAATACAATACCGGTTGTGATGGTGCCCGCTACCACTGGTATGCCTACATCTTTAACGCCTTTTAAAGTTGCTTCTAACGGTTTATCGGGCATTTGTTGACGATACCCAAAAATACTCTCACTCACCACGACGGCATTGTCGACTAACATACCGATTGCCAACATCAGTCCCATCATAGTTAACAGATTAATGCTGACATTTAAAAAGAACATTGCCGCAAATGTAATCAGTAGTGAAAAAGGCACTGCTAAAGAAACGATCAAGGTCAGGCGGATATCCCTTAAAAATGCGAACAGAACGATTGAGGATAAAACGAAACCGATAAGCCCTGACTGGGCGATATCTTGTAGTGAACTGACGACACCATCGGCCTGGTTTTCCATGACAAAAAGTTTTATCCCCTCAAAGTCGGGCAGATCTTCGATTTTTTTCATCTCTTCGACAATGGCGTTCGCAGTGTTCACCAGGTTAGCATCGGCTTCACGCGTGATTTGAATGCCCACGGCGTATTTGCGGTCAAGGTGTCGACCAACTTCAATTTCTTCCTTTGCAAAAGAGACTTTAGCAATATCAGACAGTTTGAGCCCGCGTTCATTGACGACAAAATTGGCAATATCATCTCGGTTAGCAAATTGTTGATCGATGGTGATGCGAATACTTTCTTTGTCGCTCTTTACCTCGCCGGCAGAAACCAGGCTGTTTGAATTTTGAAGCTTGGCTAAAAGCTGGTTGGTATTAATATGGTAAGCGGCAATTTTTTCGGGTAGCAGTTCAATTTGGTAAGTTTTCGGTGCAACGCCATGAATATTAACCCTGGAGACGCCAGGAATTCGTTCCAGCCGCTGTTTTAGCTGACGGTTGAGCACCTGAAAAGAATCACTAAGGTCGGTCTCTGCCGATAGTCTGGCTTCTACGATGGGTTGATCGTTAGTACTACCGGTAAAGATAAAAACTCGGCGCAAATCAGAAGGTAGTTCGGCTTTGATGCCGTCCACTTTCTCTCGTGCTTCGACACCTTTCAATTTCGCGTTAATCCCCCAGTCGAAAAGCATAAAAACCGAAGCCTGATTTTGATTACTAAACGACTGCATTTGCTCAATTGAGCCGATGGTCGATAAAGCTTCCTCAAGCGGTTTCGTAATGTTTTTTTCAATTTCTTCGGGAGTCGATCCAGGGTAATTTGCCTGAACAAATATCCCTGGAAACTGTACTGTCGGAAAAAACTCCAGCGGTAGTAAACGACTGCTGGCCAACCCCATGACTACTGCACAGACAAAAATCATGGAGATTGTAACCGGGCGTTTTAATGCGAGTTTAGTGAACCACATTATTATGCCTCCGCGTCTATTTGAATTGAGTTTACTTCTACTATTTTAGAATAATCTTTTCGATCCAGTATCTGGTACATCACCGGAATAACTATCAAGGTTAAAAGGGTAGAAGCCAATAGTCCACCGATTACGGTGATTGCCATGGGCGCACGAATTTCAGTTCCTTCGCCGATTCCAATTGCTAACGGAATCATGCCGAGTGTTGTGGTTAGCGTCGTCATCAAAATTGGTCTTAATCGAGATTCTGCAGCTTCCGTTATCGCTTTTATTTTTTCGACACCGGCGACTCGTAATTGATTGATTCGATCAATCAAGACAATCGCATTATTAACCACGATTCCTGCCAGCATAATAAGCCCAAGAAATACCACTACGCTTATTTCTGTCTGCGTAATAATCAGCGCAAAAATAGCGCCAATTACAGCTAATGGAATACTCAACAGAATGATAAAAGGGTGCAGTAAAGATTCAAATTGTGAGGCCATTACCAGGTAAACCATAAAGATAGCCAAAGCCAACGCCATCATCAAAGAGTTGTAGCTATTTTCCATTTCTTCGCCTTGACCACCAAACTGGAAGTTGGTGCCAAAGGGGAGACGTACGCTATCGAGTATTTCTTTTGCTTCTGCAACGGCTTCACCGATTCCACCTGTTCGCAATTGACCTTCAACCAGGATGACGCGTTGTTGATCAATTCGCATGATTTCGCTGGGCCCCTGAGTTTCTTTTATTTCGGCGACAGCATGTAGTGGGATTGGTCTGGGTGATGCAGGATTAATAATCAAATTTCTAACATCGTCCAATTCGTCGCGTGCCGAGTCTTCCAGCCTGACTAAAACTTCAATTTGTTGCTCACGTAATCGATAGCGAGTTGCTTTGTTACCTCGAATGGCGTTAACCACGGCGCGATTTGCCTGCTCAATTGACAGACCAAGCTGAGCCATTTTTTCTTGATCGAAAGTAATTTGGGCTTCTGGATATCCTTTTTTCATGTTGCTGTGTAAATCAATAAATCGATCAGATTTAGAAAGCGCTGCAACGGTCATTTCAGCGGCGCGTTTAAGCGTATCGATATCGTAACCGTAAATTTGAATACTTAACGGGGTTGAGAAACTAAATAATTGTGGTCTCTCTGCATCTGCAGTAAGCCCGCCACTTTCTTCGGCCAATAGCTCCCTCAGTTTTCCGAGTAACTGGTTTTCCTGTTCTCGGGAAATTCCAGACTCAAGTAGTAAGGTAAACTCTGCTTGGTTTTCACCTTCTTGTTCTGGATTTGCAGTCAGTTTGTTACCGACGCCGGCAGTGGCGAAAACTTCTTTAACGCCATCAACGGCAACCAGACTTTCAGATAATGCGACTACCTTTCTATCAGTTAACTCGATTGCGGTTCCCGGTGAATATTGTACTTTAACAACGAACTCTCCTTGCGCCATTTCCGGGAGTACAACCTGGGGAATTTGTTTCACAAAAAACAAACTCAGCGCCAGAATACCGAAAGCTAAAATTAAGGTAATCGACTTAGCGTTGAGAGACGCTCGTAATAGCCCCTTGTAGAATGAAGCAATGGTGTTGAAGAAAGCTTCAAACACTTTTCGAGCAGGAACAAAAACGAACCCTAGAACTTTGCTGATACCAAAGACCGTCATTTTTATAAGGAAAAAAATAGTCGTAAAAATGAGAATTAATAACTCGAATGGAAAGATCAAAATTCTCAGCCAGATTGGTTTTGTTGTTCTTTCTAAAACGGGAATTTCTTTTGACTTTTTTAAGCCATAGGCTGCCATTGTTGGTATTAATGTCAAAGCAACAGCTAACGAAACAATCAGAGAAAATGTGATGGTTAAAGCTTGATCACGGAAGAGTTGCCCAGCAATTCCTTCGACAAAAACTAATGGTAAAAATACGGCGATTGTGGTCAATGTTGAAGCGGTTATAGCACCTGATACTTCAGTAGCACCTTCGAGGGCTGCCTGGGCGAGAGAGGCTCCTTGTTCTTTTTTTCTGGCGATGTTTTCGAGCACGACTATGGCGTTGTCCACCAGCATACCGACAGCTAAAGCGAGCCCACCCAGTGACATTATATTCATGTCAATCTTCGCGCCAAACATCAGGTTAAAGGTAATGATGATTGACAATGGAATTGTCGCAGAGATGATCAAAGTCGGCATAAATTCGCCAAGGAATAAATAGATAATGATCATCGCCAACAAGCCACCAATTATGGCGGATGAAATGAGCTCGGAAATCGCTTGTTCAATAAATTTAGATGCATCGGTCAACATCACTAATTGCATGCCTTCGGGCAGTGATTTTTCTAATCGTTTTAGTTGAATCTTAACTGCTTCTGCTACCTTGACAGTATTGGCGTCTCCTTCCTTGTAAATGGCAAGTTCGACCGCTTGTTCTCCGTTATGTCGGATAATTGCGGTGGGATCTTTATGAGTAAAACTGACATGAGCGACATCTTTTAGCCGCACAACTCGTTGGCTTTTTGACAGAATTATCGTATTGGCAAAATCTTCAATTGAACGGTATTCATTAAAGGTTCTTACCAATAACTGTTGTTGGCCATTGCGAATCTGGCCGCCGCTCATATTAATATTTTGCGTTTTCAACCGATTGGCAATATCAGCTACAGAAACATTGAGCTGGGCGAGTTGAGATTGATCTAAAAGTATTTGTATTTCGTCTTCTAATCCACCGCTGGCTTTTGATGCCGCCACGCCTTCAACAGTTTCCATTCGGCGAGAAAGTTGTAAATCGGCATAACGTCTTAGTTGAGCTAATGAGGCAATTGGATCTTCGTCTTCGTTTAACTTTTTACTTAAACTCATGCGAATGATCGGATCATTATTAGGATTAAAGCGGAGTAGTGAAGGGGCCGCTACTTCGACTGGTAATTGTACCTGTTCCATTTTTTCACGGACATCTAAGCTGGCAACGTCAATATTCGTGCCCCAGTAAAATTCCAGATAGATATCGGAACGACCGGCTTTAGAGACTGAACGTAGTTGGCGAAGTCCTTTTATTGTGCCTAAAACGCCTTCAAGTGGACGCGTAATTAAATTTTCAACTTCGGCTGGTGCAGCGCCTTCGAAGTCTGTTCGCACGGTCAGGGTCGGGTAGGTGAGTTCTGGTAGTAAGTTGAACCCAAGTCGATTCACTAGTACGAGCCCAAAAACTAATGCTGCTAAAGTGAACATAGCAACAGTTACAGGACGTCGGATCGCAGTAGCAATGATGTTCATAGAGTTTCCTTTTTATTAAGCTTTGTAGCGGTGTTTTTGCTACAAAGCTTTATTATTAGACGACAGGAGTAGATTATCTTATGGATTAACAGCTTTATGGGTTAACAGCGACGCTGCCCGGTGACTTTGCTTCTTGTTTTTCTGCGACCTGTTCTTCTTGACCAACAATTTCAACCAGAGTTTCATGTTTTAGAATTTGCTGACCTGTGCTAATTACCTGGTCTGATTCAGCGAGGCCGTCTAGAACCTCTACCATACCATCGTGTCGGAAACCAACCACAATTGGCGTTTGGATAGCTTTATTATCTTTAACAACAAATACATGCGAACGGTTATCCTGGGTCACAATGGTTTGTTGTTCGAGTAGCAGTGTATTCTCGTGAACATCGAACACTACTTCGACCTTTCCAAACATTCCTGACTTCAGTAAGTTTTCTTCGTTATTCAGATTAGCGACAACTTTAAAAGTACCTGTGTCTGTATCGATTGAAGGTCTGATACGTTCAACCAGTCCAGTAATGATTTTGTTTTCGAATGCGTCAACGCTTAGTAAAATTCTCTGCTCTTTTTTAACATTACTCAGCTCTTTTTCTGGCAGATGAAGTACCGCTTTTAATGATGATGGATTGACTATTTTAAACAAAATATCGTTGTCACGAATTAAGTTTCCTGGCTTGACCATTCTTTCAGTAATGACACCATCGATTGGCGCTTTAATGCTCGCGTAATTCAGTTTTAATTTTGATAATTTGAATTGCGCTTGTTGAGCTTGATATTCAAATCTGGCTCTATCTAATGCGTCAGAACTTCCCAGTTTTCTGTTGAATAATGTCTGTTGACGTTCTAACTCTTTTTTCAGCTTTTTGGTTGTTGCTTCAAGTTGTGCAACTTCAAGTGCTAATTGCTCGACGTCTAGCTGGGCAAGAAGCTGTCCTTTAGTGACTTCATCGCCTTCTTCAACCAAAATGTTTTGTAGAAGCCCGGTTGAGCGAGCGACAACTTGGGCGTCTTGTTCTGCTTCCAACGTGGTAATTGTTCGATAGGTTTGTTGAATATTTCCCCTGCTAACAGTAACGACTTCTACTGGAATTGGTGGTTTTTCTTTCTTTTTGTCTTTTCCTTTGCCGTCTTTTTTATCTTCTGCCTCTGCGGTTTTATCGGTTTGCTTTTTATCGTCTTTTTTATCATTTTTGTTTTTCTTATCATCTTTTTTGGATTGTTCTGAACTGGCTTGCTTATCATCTTTTGCACTATCATCGGAACACGCTGTTATTAACATTGACGTGCTTAGAATGCTCGATATAAGTGCCAACTTAAATAAACTGGTTGTCTTTTTAAAAGTAGAGGTAGAAGTTTTCATTGTGTTTCCTATGGCAAAATAAAATCGTCATTAATTTGCAGGGATTTTTTTATTATCAGCATTACAAACCGTTATTATTTTTACGTTAATTACACGTCTGATAGCTGTATGTCATATTCCCACTTTAGTTTGTTTCTTAACTTATTTTTCAAAACTCGCTATTCGAGATGAAAAGCAGAAATTGTGCCAAGTGAGATATTTTTCCCTTTTTGCTCATTAACATCAGCTAGTCTGCTGCTGTATGCTGTATTATATGACTATAACACCTTTCAAACTGTGTGCTATTTGTAACAAAAGATGTGTTCTGTGGTCCAATTCTTCTGTCTTAAGTTTTTTCTGGTCTGGGAAAACTTGTCAAAATTCTGATTTTGCGCATGCTGAGCCGTGTTTTTATGCGTTTCGAACTAAGATGGTGCTATTGCTCGATAATCTGTTACGCTCTCTATAGAGCACAGCCCAGAACCTACAAATTATAGCAAAAATGTTATTTGGTAATGGGAAGATTCTGGCTTTGAAGCAATATTACACTCACTATTAAGGCGAGTAATTCCAGCGTAATCTTCTATTGATTGTGGGAGAGGGGGTCGGTGGATATCGCAATATGAGTAGTAATAAATGCTAAATCTTGGTCTTTTTGGCTAAAGGCTATCAAGCCGGTAAGCGAGATCGGAAGCCAACGAAAATTGTTGGCGTTTAAGTAGGTTATCAATATTAATTGGGAATGGTCATTGACTATAAGTCAAAACAATTCAATATCAGACTCGATGGCGTCTTTTTGCTGAGTTTTAGAAATTAAGTTCTTCACCGCAGTTTCAAAACCTTCGCCACGCTTAATTGCCAGGTAAAGCTCTTTTTCCTCTTGCATCGTGTAACTTTCTTCAATTTTATTGAATATTTTTTCCCACTCATTTTCATCCTGAAAACTCTCATTGTCATTAAGTACCAGGATTGCTTGCTGAAGGTTGCTTAGGATGTGATGCAACCGCTGGCTCATACGATCATAAAACTGAAAATCCATCACTGATGTTTTAACTTTAGCTTCGGTTTGCTTGTGTAGCTCATGCAAAAGCTGGATGTCGGGAGCTGGAGTTTGCTGTAGTAAATCGTCAATTTGTCGGTGATGTTGAACAATTTCCAGGAAAAGTTTGGTCAAATCGTTAAATGGTTTCTCTGTTTCTTGAAGTGATAATGCGAGTTGGGCGGCAGCCAACTGTAGAAGCATTACTTGATTGCAAGATGGATCCATGACTACCCCGGTTTATTGGTTTTTTTCTGAAATGGCAAATCGTTCATTAAAACTTCTTTGAGTATAGACAACTAAATCTAAGATAGTGATTTTTTATGTCCATCGATTCTTTCTTAATCTTCGCTCACTGTCAGCTGCAGGCGGCCCCACTATATAAGCGTGAAGGTGCAAGGTTAATCGGCAATATTGAAGTCTGGCGGAGGTTGTTTCTATCAGAGATACGCTGAGCTGAAATGAAGTAACAACATTTGAAATGGAAAATGTCGCCGTGGTTGTTTAAAAGAATAGGCTGATTTTTAGAAAGATTGGCTGAATGGCGGGCGTTTGG
Source organism: Aliikangiella coralliicola (assembly GCF_007004725.1). Lineage (GTDB taxonomy): Bacteria > Pseudomonadota > Gammaproteobacteria > Enterobacterales > Kangiellaceae > Aliikangiella > Aliikangiella coralliicola. Next base: position 178,337 of record NZ_ML660171.1, read on the forward strand.
AGGGATAATTATCCTTGACATAAGTTTAATTTGAACGTATGTTTCAAACAAGTGTTTAATAAATTCGCGAAACGATTAATGTCTAATCAGGTATCTACTAAAAATAGAATCCTCGACGCAGCTGAAGAACTCTTTGCCGAGCATGGTTTCTCCGAAACCAGTTTGCGCGTGATAACTGCGAATGCGGAGGTGAATCTCGCGTCAGTCAACTACCATTTTGGCTCAAAAAAATCGCTAATTGAAGCCGTTTTCGATCGATATATGGAATGCTTTACCAATGAGTTGATGAGTGAGATGGTTAAGGTTGATCGACAAGATCAGAAAATTACTGTCTCTAAAGTGCTCAACACTTTGGTGAGACCTTTACTAGAAATTGATAACGTCAGACCCAATGGCTCATCGGTTTTTATGAAACTACTCGGTAGAGCATACGCAGAAACTCAAGGCCATATTCGACGTTTTGCCATGGAACGATATTCCCATGTTTTAGCCCGTTTCACCCGTTTACTGCACAAAGCCAGTCCTGAATTAAAGCCCTCGGAAATGTTCTGGCGACTGCATTTTATGTTAGGGGCATTTATTTTTACCCTGGCGGGGCACGAAGCGCTACAAGAAATTTCTGAGAGTGATTTTGGTGAAGTGGTTGATGTTAAGGAAATTATCGCTCGCCTTATTCCGTTTTTATCTGCTGGTTTTTCTAATACTGATATACCAGCTAACTATTTGTCTGCAGGAGAAGCATAATAATGGTTATTTTAACCCAAATACTTGTTTTAATTGGTGTTATCTGGGCGTCGGCCTACATGCGCGCACGCATGGGGACGGCATTGACCGTTGCTGGTGCAGCGCTCGTACTACTAACAATGTTTGGGGAGTTTAAAGTCATTCCCTGGTTGTTATTCGGCGCTGTTGCCTTGCTATATTTTGCCGACGATCTTCGTAAGGACAAAATTACTCGCCCAATTTTTAAAATGTTCCGATCCGTTCTTCCGCCGATGAACCAGACAGAGCGCGAAGCTTTGGAGGCCGGTGACGTATGGTGGGACGGGGAGCTATTTAAAGGTAACCCAAACTGGAAAGAAATGCTGGCATACGAAAAACCTGAGTTAACTGAAGAAGAACAGAGCTTCGTTGATAATCAGGTTGAGACTGTTTGCAATATGGTTTCTGATTGGGATATCAACTTTAAAGACAAAGATTTACCGCAAGAAGCTTGGGACTATCTGAAAAAAGAGGGCTTCTGGGGACTGATTATTCCAAAAGAGTACGGTGGTAAAGGGTTTTCAGCACTAGCTCACTCTACCATCGTAAGTAAGTTATCCACCCGAAGCGGCGTATTGGGTGTGACGACAATGGTTCCAAACTCTCTGGGACCAGCTGAACTTTTACTTCATTACGGCACTGAAGAGCAAAAGAACTTTTATCTGCCACGACTGGCCAAAGGCGACGAGATTCCTTGTTTCGCGTTAACAGCACCTAAGGCTGGCTCTGATGCGGGCGCTATTCCTGACACTGGCATTATCTGTAAAGGTGAACACGAAGGCGAAGAGGTTCTCGGCATTCGCTTAAATTGGAACAAACGCTATATTACGCTGGCGCCGGTTGCGACTGTACTTGGACTTGCATTCAAGATGTATGACCCAGACGGTTTGATAGGCGATAAAGAAGATATCGGCATCACCGTTGCTTTGATTCCAACTAGCCACCCAGGCGTTGAAATCGGTGAACGTCATTATCCGATGGGACAGGCATTTATGAATGGTCCAACCCGGGGTAAAGATGTATTTATACCCTTATCCTGGATTGTCGGTGGTCAAGACTATGCCGGGAAGGGCTGGCGTATGTTGGTTGAGTGTCTGTCTGCGGGCCGTGGTATTTCATTACCTTCGTCTTCAACTGCGACTGGAAAGCTGGCTTACCGAGCTACCGGTGCTTATTCTGTACTGCGAGAGCAATTCAAGACGGAAATTGGTAAGTTTGAAGGGGTGGAAGAAGCTTTGGCGAGAATTGCCGGCTCAACCTATCAATTAGAGGCAACTCGACTAATGACTGCCGGTGCGGTAGATGCTGGGGTTAAACCTTCAGTGGTCACTGCAATTGCCAAGTACCATATGACTGAAGCCGCAAGAGATATTCTCAAGGATTCTATGGACGTTCACGGTGGTCGTGGAGTCATTATGGGAGAACGAAATTACCTCTCCAGTGGCTATATGTCGATGCCTATCAGCATTACTGTAGAAGGTGCTAATATCCTCACTCGTAACCTGATGATTTTTGGTCAGGGTGCTGTGCGATGTCATCCGTTTGTCTTCCGTGAGATGCAAGCAGCTGCCAACCCCAATGAACAGCAAGGTGTAGAAGATTTTGATTCGTTGTTTTTCCGCCATATCGGCTATGGCCTGAGCAACTTTATCCGTAGTATCAGCATGGGACTAACTTCAGGCCGGATAGTTAAAAAACCGGTACCAGGACCAACTGGCAGGTATTATCAGCAACTCACGCGAATGAGTTCGGCGCTAGCCTTGGTATCTGACCTGTCAATGGCTGTACTCGGTGGTGAATTAAAGCGCAAAGAGCGACTGTCTGCCCGTTTAGGTGATGTTTTAAGTTATCTCTATTTAAGTTCCGCAGTGTTGAAATATTACGAAGATAGCGGCCGTCAGGAATCTGATTTGCCTTATGTGGAGTGGAACCTGAAAAATAATCTTCACCTGATGCAAAAAGCATTTCTTGAGTTTTTCGAAAATCTCAGACCAGCCTGGTTGGGTAAAGTGTTGAGAAGAGTCGTATTCCCATATGGAATCTGGTACAAAAAACCGAGCGATTACTTAGACCATACAATTGTTAAGTCGATGTTTAACCACAATGAATTGCGTGATCGATTAACTTGCAACATCTTTGTTGGTGACGAGAATGATCCGGTGGGTAGAATTGAAAATGCGTTTAACAAAGTATTGGCAACAAAAAGTGTAGCGCAGAAAATCAAGAAAGCGGTGAAAGAGGGCAAGCTGGCTCCAGCGAGAGAGCTTGAAGAAACAGTTGCTACTGCACTTGCCGCCGGTATTTTGAGCCAGCAAGAAGCAGATGATTATCTAGAGTCTGAAGCACTTCGTCTGGATGCTATTCAAGTTGATGAATATTCTAAAGAATATATTGCTGGTCAATTTGAAGAAGGGCTTAAATCAGCGCCGGAAAGAGCTGCCTGATAACTGGCTTCGGTTTTTGACTGACAATAACTATATAACCATCACAAAGACTTAAAAGCCACTCAACATGAGTGGCTTTTTTGACCTGGTACATAAATTCACAACAAACTCGTTTTTTCTTGAGTTTGACGGTGCTATTATTGCCCCATCAGTTCAGCCTGGATTAAGCTAACAACGCTAAAATCCAAATATCAACTGTGTTTACTGTAGATTAAAACGTGGCTTATTTAAGCTGTGAATGATTGCAGTAATTCAGGACTCAAATTTTAACAAAGAAAAGGTTTTTCGATATGTCTGCAAAAAAACTTCAATTTATTTCAATCGCGCTTGCCAGTTCTTTAGCTTTTGTCACCGGGTGTCAAACCCTTGACCCATACACTGGCGAAAAGAAAACCAGTTCCGCGGTTAAATATGGCGCTATCGGTGCAGCTATCTGCGGAATCATCGGATCAAGAGATTCGGGGAAACACGCACGGAACGCGGCTGTTGGATGTGGGGTCATTGGCGCTTCTATCGGTGCTTATATGGATTCGCAAGAATCAAAGTTGCGCGAATCATTACAAAATACGGGTGTTAGCGTGCAACGTGAAGGCGATCAAATTCGCTTGATTATGCCGGGCAATATCACATTCGCGACAAATAAATCTCACGTCCAATCTGATTTTTACCCAGTACTTGATTCAGTTGTTACGGTATTAAAAGAGTTTGACGAGACTATTGTTGAAGTTCAAGGATTTACCGATTCTACCGGTTCTTGGGAACATAATATGAAACTGTCAGAGTCTCGCGCTCGCGCGGTTGCTGGTTATCTTGAAAGTGGCGGTATCATTTACCAGCGACTGGTGACTTCAGGAAAAGGCCCATCTAATCCTATCGCGTCAAATAGCGATGCGGCAGGACGTGCACAGAACCGACGTGTTGAAATTCGATTAAGAGCAATTGAAGCCCAGGGATAATCAACTGCTTTGAGAAAAAGCCACTTTTCAGTGGCTTTTTTTACGGCTTTTTTTTGCCATTTTTGCAGAAAAACCTTTTTCTCTAAGAAATAGGATGATTTAAGCAAAAAGTGTAAAATTCGAGTATAGTAGTTCCGTCTGCCATCGCGCTATTTATAAACTGAGTGCTCAGCAAAAGATACCTTAACAGATAAGCACATTTAAAAAAGAAAACTGGCTAAATTCAACCATAACCCTTTGAAATTGCTGTCAGTTTAATAGAACTCATAAAAATATCCATGGGAAAAAAACTAAAAAAATATAGTCAGGGAGAACCCTTAGCACCCTGGCGAGAGAAAATTCACGAAGTAATCTTTGAAGCCGACACGCCAGCAGGAAAAACATTTGATGCAGTATTAATTGCAGCAATAACGCTGAGTGTTATTGCAGTAATGCTCGACAGTGTTGAGACGATAAAGTATGAGTATGGCCATATACTCGATATTCTGGAATGGGGATTTACTTTCCTATTTTTGGTTGAATATATCCTCAGATTAATTTCTGTTAGAAAGCCATTGCTGTACGCCACGAGTTTCTTAGGTGTCGTTGATTTACTATCGATTCTTCCAAGCTTTGTGAGCCTTTTTTACACCGGGGCGGAAACACTGTTAGTTATCAGGGTTTTGAGAGTTTTAAGGGTTTTCCGCGTATTTAAGCTGGCTGAATATCTTGGTGAAGCTGATTACCTGATGAGAGCGCTTCGCTCGAGTCGGCGTAAGATAGCCGTTTTTCTCTATACTGTATTTATATTCGTGGTGATTTTTGGCTCGATCATGTACTTGGTGGAAGGCGAAGATAGTGGCTTCACCAGTATTCCAAAGGCTGTTTATTGGGCAATTATTACACTAACGACCGTGGGTTATGGTGACATAGTGCCACAAACTCACCTGGGGCAAATGATTGCATCGACGGTGATGATTATGGGGTACGCCATTATTGCTGTGCCCACCGGAATATATAGTACTGAATTAGCCAAAGTTTATAAACAAAGTATCACTAACAATGCTTGTATTAACTGTGGTGAAGAGGGACACGATGAAGATGCAATTTTCTGTAAATTTTGCGGTGAAAAATTATGAATGAGTCAAATGCATTTCAGCCATTATCCGAGGCACAGCGCCTGGCCTATTTGCAAGCGATGGAAGTTCCGCTATGGATACCAAGAGATTTGCCTGAGTATGAAGTAGAACTTGAAATTGAGTCTGAAAATGCTCAACAAATTGCAATGGCACCGGTTGAAAGTGTTGCGCAAAAGATTGACCAATCAATTTCTGAAATTAAAGCGTCTGCTGCATCTGACAAGATGCCAACGGAAAATTTTGCCGGTGTCAATGAAAGTAAGGAAGTTGAAGCTAAGCATAACAATACAACAAACACGCATAAGACCAATCACGCACAGTCACAAATTGGTGAAACTGAACAACCGGTTGTTCATGCTGTCAGTCAAACTACCGCTCAAAAGAAGCTGGTGAGTGGAAGCTATCTAAAGTTAATTTCCTGGCGATCCACTAACAAAGCGGACAAGCGACTTCTTATTATTTGCCGGCACCATAAAGATCAGCCCGCACAAAGTTTTGCACGATCAAACGGGCCGAGCCAGTTTATGTCCGATTACCTGAAAGCATTACAGGAATATGTTGCGGTTTCGGGCGCTGAAATTGAAATGCGTTTAGCACATTTAACTGAGGCTGGATTAGGAAGTGACTGTGAGCCTATGACGCAGAAGTTAACTGAATTGAAACCTGATTTGGTGTTAGTGCTTGGCGAAGAAGGTGTACGTCATTTATTTGATAAAGATGCGACCGTGTCGGAGCAGCGAGGAAAGCTGCAACAAATGGAAGGTGGTTTTGAGGCCTTAGTCAGTTATCACCCGTATAGCTTAATTTCCGACCCGCCACTTAAGAGAAATGCGCTCGAAGATTTGAGGTTGGTTGCTAAAGCTTTACTAAGAGAAGAAAAGTTAATTTAAATTTGGCAGGTTTTGATTTGTGAGGCAAATAGTTTGAGCGATTTTATTCAGTGATTAATTCAAATGATTTGGTTATTGTCCCAGCTGATATTCTAGATTTAAAGTCAATGCTTGCGGTCGAGCAGGCAAGCCATCAACACCCCTGGAGCGAAAATATGTTAGCCGAGAGTCTCAACGGCGAGCATCGCTGTTGGGTGCTCAAGCACAAAAAGCAAGTCATTGGACATTTAATCGTATTACCTGTTTTTGACCAGGTCGAATTGCTGGATATTGCTGTTTGTCCACAACAACAAGGGATGGGGTTGGGTCGTTTGTTGATGGAGCATTTAATTCAATTTGTTAAAGACAATCACATTGTGAGTATTTTTCTGGAAGTTCGACAGTCGAATAAAACAGCGATGAAACTGTATCAAAATTTTGATTTTGAAGAAATTGGTGTACGAAAAAATTATTACCCCTGCAAGCAGGGGAGAGAAGATGCCGTGGTAATGCAATTCACTTTATGAGCAGGTTTAAGCCTTTACAAGTAGAGGTTGAATTAGGCGACTTTTTTCAACAACAAAGAAGCATTGGTACCACCAAAGCCAAATGAGTTTGAAAGGGCATATTCAATGTTTTGAAACTCGGCGGCATTAGCGGTGTAATTCAAATCGCAATCTGGGTCTGGCGTTTTAAGATTTATCGTCGGTGGAATTTGACTCGCCTTTATTGCTTCAATGCAATAGATCAATTCAACTGCACCCGCAGCCCCGAGTAAATGACCTGTCATCGATTTAGTCGAACTGATGGCAACTTCAGATGCTCCGTCACCAAATACATTTTTAATCGCCAGTGTTTCGATTTTGTCATTAAGTGGCGTTGAAGTTCCGTGAGCATTAATATAACCGACTTGCTGCGGCGTAATATTTGCCATATCAACGGCTTTTTGCATTGCTAAACTTTGGCCGACACCGTCTGGACAAGGTGCGGTAAGATGGCTTGCATCTGAGGTTGCCCCAAAGCCGGCGATTTCGCCGTAAATAGTTGCGCCACGTCGAATAGCGCTTGCCATATTTTCTAATACAATAATACCGGCACCTTCTCCTGATACAAATCCACTTCGTTGTAAGTCAAAAGGGCGAGAAGCATTTTGAGGATTTTCTGTTTCAGTGTTGAGTGCATTGAGCCGAGAAAAACCGGCCAAACTCAGCGGAGTAATGGTTGCTTCCGCACCGCCGGTAACAACCGTGTCGACTTCGCCGACAGCGATCATTTTACAGGCGTCCATTATCGCGTGAGCGGAAGTTGCACACGCTGAACTGACACCGTAGCTTGGGCCGCGAAAACCAAATCGGGAGGAGATAACCCCTGATGCCATGCCAATCACTGACGATGGTATAAAGAATGGCGTAACGCGGCGAATTTTTCCATTGATAAGCTTAGAGTGTTCGCGCTCAATATTGCTAATTCCACCCTGGCCCGAACCGATGACAACACCAACATCTTTAAGGTCTTGAATGCCAGCGTCAAGTACCGCTTCTTGAGTTGCAATTAAGGCGTACTGGATGAATGGATCAAAGTGTTTTATTTCCTTGCCTTCAATAAAATCTTGTACGTTAGCTTTAACTTCTCCTGCGATTTTTATCGGGAAGTTTTCTGTGTCAAATTTCTGGATAAAATCGATACCTGATTTACCGGCCACGACACTCTGCCAATTTTCTTCAACGGTATTACCGGCGGGCGTGATAGCGCCTAAACCTGTGATTGCAACTCGATTTAACATAAGTATTTCTCATACTGCTAACATATTACATAAATTATCAGCTTGTAATGTTTCAGCAATGTGGCTAAATTATGTACGTTTGGTGACAACGAAAAACGATTTTAATACGTCTAAGTTGCTGACGGTTTATTAAATGATACTTGGCAGGTGAGTGTTTGGTAGATGATTGCTTGGCAGGTGGTTAGACTGTCACTTTCAGATATCGATTGAGGAAATTAATCGATTATAAAGTCGGTGGCTATCCTGAGCTTGCTGAATAAGTGGCTGTGAGAAACTGATTCAAAGAATAAAAATTTTATTTCAAACATTTTCTGGGGAATAACCAACGATGATATTTAACACCCCGATATTTTTTGCTTTCTTTATTATTTTTCTATTTTTTTATGGTTTTGTCTTTCTCAGACAGACACCAAAAGTTTACTTTACTCTGGTGGCAAGCCTCGTTTTCTACGGTGCGTGGAATTATAATTTTATTCCGCTATTGGTCGGCAGTGCCATCGCTGATTATTTCATCGCTCAAGCGATTGGTGCGTCGTCGGATAAGCGGGCTCGAAAAGGATTGGTGACGCTTTCAATTGCAATCAATCTCGGTATTTTAGGCTTATTTAAGTACGCTGACTTTGTATTAGTTTCGGTTGCAGATTTTTTAACACTGTTTAATTATCAGGCTTCCTTACCGGCGCTTGAATGGATATTACCTGTCGGTATTTCTTTTTACACTTTTCAAAGTTTGAGTTACACCATTGATGTCTATCGTGGTGATATGAAGCCGCGTAAAGGACTCGTTGAATTTACCGCAGCATTATCTTTTTTTCCGCAGCTGGTGGCGGGGCCAATTTTAAGGGCGCGACAAATATTGCCACAAATGCATGCCATAAAGGTTCCTCAATGGGAGCAGGTAAAGCATGGCTTTTTATTAATAACTGTTGGGCTGATGAAGAAGACGACTGCCGACTTGTTAGCGGGGCCGGCGCAACTTGCATTTGATGCTGAACAATCGGTTAGTCTTATCGAAACATGGACTGGTGTGCTGGCATTTGCCGGTCAGATTTATGGGGATTTTTCTGGCTACAGCGATATGGCTATTGGGCTCGCCTTGCTACTAGGATTTCAAATTCCTTTAAACTTTCGTGTTCCTTATTTTGCATTGTCCCCAGTTGATTTTTGGCGTCGTTGGCATATCTCGCTGTCTACCTGGCTGCGTGATTATCTGTATATTTCATTAGGTGGAAATCGAAATAACCGATATCGCAATGTGATGCTCACCATGTTATTGGGTGGATTATGGCACGGAGCTGCGTGGACTTTTCTCGCTTGGGGAGTATTTCATGGCATTATTATTAGCGTCACTCATTATTTAGCGGGATTACCGAAATTCGCTAGCTTTGTCGAAAATAAATCCAAAGGAATTGTAATCATAAAGTGGGCGATGACCTTTTACTTGGTATTGCTCGGATGGGTATTGTTCCGTGCGCCAGATTTATCAAGTGCCTGGTTAATGCTTATCGAAATGCATGGATTGAGCGCGCCGCTACCTGAATCTGGAAATGTTGCTTTGTTAATTTTTGGATTGGCGATACTCGCTTTGTTGTTAATGCATTTGTTAGATTATTTTGTATTGAATCACTCGGAAAAATTGAAGAAAAAAGCTTGGCTATTCTGGTCTTTATTGGTGATTGGTCAAGGCTTATGTTTACTCGTTGGAGAACCCAGTAATGAATTCATCTATTTCCAATTCTAATTCAAACCCTGATTCAGGTTCTGATTCAAATTCCGGTTCAGAACAAGATGGAAGTGTGGCTCTCAATCCCAGAAAAGCCTATTTGAAAATCTGGCTAGTCGCTTTGCTGGGCATGGCGGCAGCCATGCTACTCGTTAGACTGTTTACCTTTGCCATGGGAGTTAAAGGAGAGAACTTTCTGTCACGGGTTTTTGAAGCTGTTCATGCATTGCCGGTTATGACCGAAGAAAAAGTAGACCATGTGATGGTGTTTGGTTCATCAATGGTACATGCTGGATTTTCACCGCGTCAGTTTGACCGTGAAATGAAAGAGAAGGGGATCGATATTAAATCTTATAACTTTGGATTCGGTGGACTCAACCCTTATTTTCAGGATTATTTGTCGCGGAGGATTAAGGAAAATTATCAAAAAAATAATAAACGAGTTAAGTTGGCAATTTTAGAATTTAATCCATTTCAAACAACTAAAAATCGATTTAACGGCGCAAAGGCAATTATGGACGCTTATGTTGGAATGCTGGCAAGTGAAGAAGAGCTTAAAGAAGTTGCTTTGTCTGATCCGACGAGAGGTGCGTTAATCTACAATATTCATTATATTCGTGACAATATTTCTGCAGAAATGATTACCTTTTATTTTGGCAGAGGTTTGTTCAGCCAGGAACGCCCGAAACCTGAGGCGGAAAAAGACTCTCAGGAGATCATTGACCGGCGTCGAGAGTTAGGCGATGAGCTATCAACCAGGTTTAAGCAAGATTACCCAGATTATAAAGATGAGGATTGGTCGTTATCGTGGCAGGGAGGGGGAACTATTCCAGAAGAAAGATCGGCGGAAACAATCGCGGTATTCAAAGAGTATTATGAAACCTTGCGTACGCCTTATCGAATGGAGAGTGATAAACTCTGGCGTGAACGCTCGGCGGACATTACTCATCTTCACTTTGAGGAAGAATTAGTTAAAGCTTTTATTCGTATTGTTAAAAACTTTCAACAGTTTTCCGATCAGGTCGAAGTTATTTTATTGCCAAAAAATTCTAAATGGATAGTCAATACGCCAGAAGCGCTTGAAAGGCAAAATAGGGTTTTACGACGGATTGAAATGGAAACAGGTATTAAGATTAAGGATTTTCAAAACATACCATCGATAACGCCTGAAATGTTCAGCGATACGACTCATCTGGCGCGTTACTCTGGAGATATTGCCTTTACTCACGCTTTGGTTGAAAACTACGCGAATGATTTAAAAGAGTAAAGGAGTAAAAGAGTAATAGAGTAAAAGATGAACAGTTCTATTTAACCGAATACAGTCTATTTTTTACAGAGCGATTAACTTCGCTCAGATTTTAAATTTCGGACATTAGATATGACCGAAGCCAGCGCCTGATCGAAAAGGTCGTTTTTCTGCTTGAGTTGAAGTCTATCTGCTCGATACATAATTGCTAGTTCTTCGAGAGAGCATTCCTTTACTTTAACCCCGGTTCGGTCAGCAAAAATCATTTTCCCGGATGACGCTATTTTAGCCGCCAGCCGACATTTTTTCATCACGTTATCAACTTGAATTTCAACCCAGCTGCCAACAGTTAGATGAGATAGACTTTCCATCACTTGTAGCACTTGTTTTTGTTCTTCTTCTTGTGCTTTTTGTTCAGCAATTAACCTCGCTTTTTCGGCAGCTAATCTCGCTTCTTCCTGTTGTTTTTTGAGTTTCTCAAGTTCGGCTTCTTCTTCCGCTCGCTTGAGCGCTTGCTGTTTTAGGTGCGTGGCAACTACCTGATCAATAACTGAGCCGTATGCGCGCTCAAACAGGGGAGTATTATCAAGAATAATGACGTGCTTATTTTGGTAATAGTCAATCAGTGTTTCACTGTCTAGCTCTGCTATTTTGGCGCCGCTGCCACTGACAAAAATATACTGGTCAGTTTGGTCCAGGTAAGTCGCTAGCTTGCACCGTGTAAAATCGCCATTCATTTCAATATCAAACCACCGCCCCGGTTTTAACAGCTTAATTAATTTCTTGCTAGCCGCAGCATCTTTTTCTTGTCTGAATGGAATATTTTCAATAATGATTTCATTGTCAGTCGAATTTTCCGGCAATCGATTAAACATATATTCGGTCCAGGTTTCGAGTGACATTTTTTCTACATCGACATTTTCTATTGGCTCAATTTGTTGTTGTGTTTCGGATGAATGATCTTCCTGGTTCATATCAAAGGGATCGGCAGGTTTTAACCTGAGGATTTCTTCTTCCGGTTCTTTTTCAATAAAAGTTTGTACTTGCATCACCAGGTTGGTGTGAAAGGAGTCTAGCTCTTCCATGAAAGCATCGGTTTCTGCAAATGAATAGGAAGTTTTTTCTAAGCCATTTTTTAACGCGTCGAGTAAAATGGGTTGGAGTTCGAGAAACTTATCCAGTTCATCAACTGAGTTTAAAGGTTGTAAGCTGACGAGTAGTTGTTTTGCAGTATTAATTGAAACAATTGGCTTAGATTGATCGTTGTCACCAGATTTTAATAATTCCAAATAAACCACGTGTTTCCAAGCGTCGTGAATTAGCTTTTGAACAAATTCCGGCGTATTTTGTTTGTTGATTATTTGGTTAAGCGCTTGGTCCGCTCTTGATTGTGCCAACTTGGCCTTGGCTCTACCATGTTCGGCTTCGCGTATGCGTTTTTCGAAGATCTCAGTTCGTTTTATCAAACTACTTGAAAACTGTGTAAATTGCTCGCAAGCCGTTTCGAACAGGCTGGCTAAATCTTGTTCGATACTTGCCTTAAGAATTTGAGCTGTAACCTTATTGATTTGTTCTTTAATTAAATTTGTCTTCGAATCTTTCACTTCCCAGAGTAAGCCGACTTTACTCATTTCATTAAGTAATATTCGAGCTGGGTGACTTTGATCCAGAAATACACTGTTGTCGATGAGTGATAGCTTTAAAAATGGGACACGTAAACGAGCGATTAAATCAATGATTTCTAATCTCAGGTTTTTGTCGTTCAAGATAAAGTCGAATAGATTATCGAGCAAAGAAATTACGTTTTTAAATGGTGCAGATAATTGAATATCCTGTTTTGACTCCAGCGACTCTAGTAAGCTTATTGAAGAATAATCTTCTAATAGTGTTTGCGATTGCTTGACTTGTTTGTGCAATAAATCGTCAATTTCAGCAATTATCGCTGTTTGACTGGCCGATGAATTATCATTTTCTGAAATCGCATCAAATAACTGTTGAATAAACACATATTTGTCGACTTTTTGATTATCATTGTTCGGTAAGTTGACGTCTTGTTGACCGAATGAGTTGTTTGACATTTTTTGATTTAAAATCGTGTTAAAAGTACCGAGTGTTTAGAGTGAATCAGGAATCTGACCTATTTTATCAATTATTCCTTCCGTGACAATAGTTACAAGTATAGTCACAAAATAACTGGGTGACATTGAAAATGAACGAATCAAATAAGTTATTTAGTCGTCCAGTCGGCGCTCCATTCGGGCGGGGTTACCTAAGTACAAACAATTGCTGTCGAGGTCACGAGTGACAACGCTGGCAGCGCCAATAACAGCGCCATCGCCAATAGTGACGCCTGGTAGAATAATTGCACTAGCACCAATCCAGACATTTTTACCGATAATGACGTCTTGACAAAAATTCTCTTTTTTCAACCTTTCTTTGGGAGAAAGTGCATGGTTGATGGTTAATATTTGGACTTTGGGGCCGATTAAACAATCATCGCCAATGGCGATTTTTCCACCATCTAACAAGGTACAATCAACATTTATGTAGACACGATCACCCAGCCTGATTCGGTCACCATAATCACAATAAAAACCTTGTTCAATAAAAACTTCATCGCCACAGCGAGAGAAGATCGTTTTTAATTTCTTGAGGTTGCCCTTGCTGGGGCTTCGATTAAATTGTCTACATATGTCGTGGACCCGGTTTCGCTGCTCTCTCAATTCAGGAAGGCGACTGTCAAATTGTTCCATTTTAGGCATATTGTTGATCACCGATAACGGTAAGTAACTGATTGTGGTCAATATGAGTAGTTTACTTTGTTTTTTTAATATTGATAGAGACTACAGCTATCTTTCATGATGATTTGGCATGCAACTAAACGGTTAGCACAAAGAGAATTATTATTGAGACTAAAATATGGAACGACGAAGCGGTTTTATGTGAGATCTTGTTGAGTTTAATTACAAGGCGTATTAAGGTGCGTCAATCGACGACCAATATCAATTAATTTCCTATGAACTTTGATGCTAATACGCTTAACTTCTGGCAACAGCAAGTATTCGCGGCTGCGCTGATGCAAAGAATGTTGCCGAATTATGCGTATTTTTCTCAAACTGCTGAGTTTGGCGATTATTCGATTCTGACTAATCAACTCGACCTGGTTTGGCAAAAATTAGCCGGGTTATCTATCAAGTTTAATGTCGACGCTCAACTGGATAAACTCCAACAAGAAACACCCAACGATTCCAGCTTTGAAATCTACGCTGTTTACCCTGCTATTGATGTTTGTACTGGCATGGAGTGTTTATTTCTGTCATTTCAGGATAAAGAAATAAATTGCGCTCGGGAAATCAGTCAACTGTCGCAAAGTTCTGTCTTGGCCTACCTGGAATTTATCACAATGCAACAATCGCAGCGGCAGGCTGACGAGGCCACTTTGAAAGAAGACAACTTGTTTTTATGGGAAATGGAAACACAAAGAGAAGTTTTTGATTTAGTCACTTTGATTAAACCCAACAAACAAGGTTGCCAAAAAATAAAGTCATTAGTCATGAATGAGCGATTATCTAGCCTGGCCATTGAGTATTAACGACCAAATTCTAGCCGCTAATCGCTACCAATAACATGGATTACGTTGGTAGTAACATTAGTACTTTGAGTCACTCGAATTTGCCTGTTTTGGACGCGAGTAACACTTTGAATGTTAAGAAAATATCTGCCTCGAATTCAGGCTATCTAAAGTATTGGTATAGTGAAAAAGCCTCTTTTCCTATTTTTGTTTAATTGTTAAAACAATTGATTGACTCCTGGTTGAGGCAAGACTTTTCATCGAAATTGCGCTTAAGGCATTGAAACATGGGCCTTTTAACTGAAATTTGAGGCTATGAATCACTTAAAAGCTGTTAGGCGTAAATCATTGAATTAGCCATTGTGCAAACCATTCGGAAATTATTACGTCTTAATAGTCGTCCTCGGCGGCTATTTTTATCCCGAATTCAGGTTACATAGTATACTTAAGGACTGTTATTGATCCGAAAATGTAAATATTCGTAAATAACTAAGAAACTCTTTTTTACTTTTAAGATAATAGATTTCAATTCATTATAAGGCCTGTTTACCGTATGAGTATTTTGTTTAAACGACCTCACTCCTTTGTTTACCTGCTTATTCTTTCGATCTTTTGTTTGGCTGCCTGTTCAGATAACAGTGCTAATTCTAAAAGCAACGCTAAGGCAAAAGGGAAAGGCCGAGGGGCCGCCAAATCTGTTCCTGTCGAAGTTGGCCATGCAGAAATTGGTACTGCGGCTTCTTATTACCTGACCACTGCAACGATTGAACCCAGCAGCGATGCACAGATTTACGCGAGGGGAGCGGGTGTTGTCAGGCAGATATTTCGAGA
This sequence comes from Aliikangiella coralliicola, assembly GCF_007004725.1. Lineage (GTDB taxonomy): Bacteria > Pseudomonadota > Gammaproteobacteria > Enterobacterales > Kangiellaceae > Aliikangiella > Aliikangiella coralliicola. Next base: position 193,640 of record NZ_ML660171.1, read on the forward strand.
AGAGGGAGATGATGTTAAAGCGGGCGAAATTCTTCTGCAATTAGAAGATGATGACCAGAAGTTAAGATTAAAACAAGCCAAACAAAAATTGGCGAGTGCTGAGCGAGAGTTTAATCGTCTCAATAAAATGCGCAATGCAGGGGCGGTTTCTCCGAACGAGTGGGAAGTTGCGAATACCAACTACCTGACAGCACAAACCGATCTGGAACTCGCTGAACTCGCGCTATCTTACACCAAGGTTGCCGCGCCATTTGATGGTCGCCTGGTATGGAGAGATGTTGACCTGGGTGCACATGTGCTAAACGGTAATTTATTGTTCAGAGTGATGGCGATTGATCCACTGCTGGTAAGAGTTCATGTGCCGGCTAATCGAATAGGAAAGGTCGCGAAAGGACAGTTGGTTGATTTAAAAGTAGATAGTACACCAGACACTCTACAGGGCGTGATTGATCTGGTTAGTCCCATCGTTGACCCGACGACAGGTACGGTAAAGGTAACAGTGCGTTTAGATCAATATCCCGCAAGTGTACGACCTGGGGATTTCACTGAAGTAAAAATGATCACCGATCAACGTGAGAATGCGTTGCTCTTACCTAGTGTTGCTTTAATTGAAGAGCGTGGTCAGTACTATTTATTTGTGGAGGAAAACAATAAGGCCGTACGAAAAAATATTGTTGCCGGTTACATTATTGATGATAAGACTGAAGTGGTTAGCGGCATTAGTCAGAGTGACAAGATTGTTGTCAAAGGACAGAGAAATCTGAACGAGGGTAATGATATTCGTGTTTTAGATCCTGAAGCTAAGTCACCACAACAAGCAGAAAAAGACAAACCAAAGAAAAAGCAGGGACGTGATTCATGATCCGTCAGGCGGTCGAGTTTTCAGTAAAACGTAAAGTCACCGTGCTGATGGTTGCGGTTGCGACCCTGGCATTCGGTATGGTTGGTTTTTCTCGATTACCGATTAATTTACTTCCTTCGTTAAGTTATCCCTCGTTAACCGTGCAAACCGAGTTTCCTAATGCAGCCCCTGCAGAAGTCGAACAATTAATTACTCGGCCTGTGGAAGAAGTTGTCGGCGTTTTAAAAGGACTTAAAGAAATTCATTCAGTTTCCCGCTCTGGCATCTCAGAGGTAACGCTTGAGTTTGGTTGGGGGGCTGACATGAGCGAGCTCGCTATGGATATCAGGGAAAAACTCGATCGTCTATTTTTGCCGCTTGAAGCTGAAACGCCGATTGTTTTGCGATTTGACCCATCATTAGATCCGGTTTTGAAATTAAGTATTAGCGGCGACTTGCCGTTAACCCAGCTCAGGCTTTTAGGCGACAAGGAAATTAAAGAAGGTCTTGAGCGAATTGAAGGTGTTGCGTCTGCGAAAATTCAAGGTGGTGAAGAAGAAGAAATTCATGTGAACATTAATCAGGGAAAAGTTGCCGCAATGGGAATTTCTCCTCAAGAACTCGAATTGCTGTTACGAAACTCCAATATCAACCGGCCTGGCGGCTCGTTAAAAAACAAACAAACTCAATTATTGGTCAGAACTCTCAATGAATATGACAACCTTCAGGAAATTCGAGACTTGCGAATTACACCGCCTGGAAAAGTTGCCGTGCGACTGGGAGATGTAGCTGAAGTTATCTGGTCGAGCAAAGACCGAGAAGAAATTGCACGCTTTAATTCCCAAGAAGGTATCTTGGTATCCCTGTACAAAGAAGGTGATGCTAACACTGTTGAAGTGGCGGCAGAGGTTAAAAAGCAATTAAAGGCATTAAAGCGTAAGTTGCCCAAAGGGGCCTCGATTGATGTTCAGTTTGATCAGTCTCGCTTTATCGAACAGTCAATTGATGAAGTAAAAAAATCGTTGTTGATTGGCGGTCTGTTAGCAATTTGCGTTTTGTGGATCTTTTTACGGGATTTCCGTTTAACTGCGATTATTACCACGGCGATACCATTGTCTGTAGTAGCGACATTTATTTTTATGTACCGCTCCGATGTTTCCCTCAACATTATGTCATTAGGCGGACTAACGCTTGGTGTCGGAATGTTGGTTGATTCAGCGATTGTCGTGTTGGAATCAATCCACCGACAACGTGAAAAAGGATTAAGTATTGCTCAAGCGGCAATTGTTGGAACCAGTGAAGTTGGCGGCGCAGTGACGGCTTCAGTGTTAACCACTATTGCCGTATTTATCCCTATTGTTTTTGTCGAAGGAATCGCCGGTCAGTTGTTTCGTGATCAGGCATTGACGGTGACTTTTAGCTTATTAGCTTCGCTAGTGGTTTCCTTTACACTAATTCCGATGTTAGCCTCACTGGGGAAGTCGTCAGCTCGAAAAAAGTCCGCTGTTGATGATTTAAAATCAGTTGATTCCTCAACAACAAAAATAGAAAACGCTAATCAAACTGACAAAATAACAAAAGCAGACAGAGAGTCCTTAGGTTTCTTTTCACGATGGTACGAATCGGTTTTGCGTAAAGCGCTAGCGATAAAATGGTTAACCGTTAGTAGCGGTTTTATTGCGCTATTTTTTGCAGTACAACTGCTACCTGGAATTCCCACTGCACTGATTCCGCAGATGAGTGAAGGTGAGTTCTATTTTGATATCAGTTTGCCTGAAGGAACTGCATTACCAACAACCAATCAAGTCTTAACCGGCATGGAAAATGTCGCCCTGGCTCATCCCGATGTTGCTAAAGTGTATACGTCGGTTGGTAGTCGTAATGTTAGTGGTGGGCTTTCGTTAAAAACCAAAGATGAAAATCTGGGGCAAATCAGCGTGGTTATTAAAGATCGTAGCGATGCCCAAATGGAAGAGCGTGTCGCTGAGCATTTAAGGCAACAATTTAATGATATTCCACAAGCTGATGTGCAGTTTGGCAGACCTTCCTTTTTCAGTTTAAAAACACCGTTGGAATTATTATTTTTTGGCGAAGATATCAATTTGTTGCGTGAGTACAGCATGCAACTTTTACCCGAGCTTGAAAAAGTTGAAGGGTTGGTAGACATTCAGGCGTCGTTAGAAACCGGCAACCCAGAACTGATGATCCAGTTTGATCGCCAAAAGTTGGCGCGCTTGGGATTCTCTATCCAAAATGTGGCAGAGACATTAAATCAACGGGTGAACGGCAGCATTGTTTCACGATTTCAACAGCCGGATCGACAAATCGATATTCGATTACGCAATCGCGAAGTTGATAGAGATAGTGTGACCGATATTGAAAATATTGTCATTGGTCAAGCACAACAAAGGCCGGTTACCTTAAGCGCCGTTGCAACGGTAACATCAGCACAAGGTCCAGCTGCTATTGATCGAATACAGCAATCCAGGGTGGCGATAATCGCAGCCAATTTTAAGCAACGAAGCTTAGATGATGTGGTTGAAGAATTAGCGCAGGTCATTCGAAATAATCCTCCGCCGATCGGTATTGTTTTTGAGTTCGGCGGTCAGAAAAAAGAAATGGAAAAATCTTTTGATAGTATGTTATTTGCGGTGCTGTTGGCGATTTTCCTGGTTTACCTGGTGATGGCGGCGACCTTTGAACACTTAGGACATCCGTTTGTTATTTTGTTTACCATTCCATTAGCGATGATTGGTGTGATCGGCGGGCTCTACGTTAGTGGTTACGCCATTAGTGTTATCTCCTTAATCGGTGCTGTCTTTTTAGTTGGTGTGGTAGTCAATAACGCAATCGTTTTGGTTGATGCCATTAACCAGAGTCGACGTAGTGGGCGAGATAAATTTGAGGCCATTGTCGAGGCTAGCAAGTCCAGATTGAGACCCATTTTAATGACCACTTGCACCACTGTGTTAGGGCTGTTGCCGATGGCTATCGGATTTGGAGAGGGGGCTGAACTCAGGGCTCCGCTGGCTGTGGTTGTATCTTTCGGATTAGTCATCGCTACAGGATTAACCTTATTTATTATTCCTGCAGCTTATCTAATCATGCCATCTCATGTTACCACTGATGAAGAACTACAAATTCTTGATGAAAGGGTGGCAAAAGCAGAAGAAATTGAGAGTCATCACGAGCAACCAAATGAAGCGTCGAAAGATAATCCGATTGCCGATAAATCGATCGAACCTGCACCCGGCCGTTAATAGCTGATAGCTAAGTAAGACTTCGAATTGCCAGGTATTGTTTAAGAGTGAAGAGGTAAAGATCATGACCTTACCAGAAATAGCTGTTAAAAAGCCCATAGGCACCTTAATGGCGCTGATTAGCATTTTGGTGCTTGGTATTATTGCTTTATTCAAACTTGAACTGGCGTTCATGCCTGAGTCAGAGCAAAGAAATTTATTTGTAGTGGTCAACTATCCCAATGCTTCGCCAAAAGCGATCGAGCGGATGATTGTTAAACCCATCGAAGAGAGCCTTGCGTCAATGAATGGCCTTGAACACATGTGGTCTAACAGTGATTCTCGCGGTGGCCGAATTAATCTTAATTTTTCATTTAACGTCAACATGGCTTTGGCCAGGGTGGAAATACACGAACGACTCGATCGTATTAAAGATGAGCTACCCGAAGATCTGGAAAGAATTGTTATATCTGAAAACTGGAATCCGCGTGAGTCCGGCGAAACCATTATGGAAGCGCGTTTAAGTTCCGGCAGAGACTTAAGTAAAAACTATGATTTACTCGACCGGAAAATCGTTAAACCACTAGAAAGAATTGCGGGCGTTGCAGTGGTGTCACTTGATGGTGTTAACCCGCGAGAAGTCAGAATAAATCTCGACCTGCAAAAACTTAAACGACATCGTATTGATGCCAGATCTGTGTGGCGTGACATTGCTCAGAATAATCAGAATGCTGCCATCGGTGTCGTCAGAAATTCACAGTCTAAAGTGTTATTGCGGTCGGTTGGCGCGTTTAAAACTGCCGATGAAATTGGTCGTTTGCCCTTAACTGGATCGCAATTAAGATTATCAGATGTTGCAGAGATTAGTTATGAAGAGCCGCCACTGGAATATGGTAGACACCTTGACGGTGATTTTGCAATTGGACTAAATGTTGCCAAGGAATCATCAGCAAATACGATTACAATCACTGATGCGGTTTACCAGAAAATCGATGAAATGCAAAACGATCCTGAATTGGATGGAATTAATTTCCTGGTTTGGCAAGATCAGGGCAAAGAAATTCGCAACACTTTGGGAGACTTAGAGCAAACCGGCTTCTTCGGCGCGATACTTGCCACTATTGTTTTATTTTTATTCTTAAGAAAAGTTTCGACTACAATTGTGGCCGTTGCCTGTATTCCATTTTCACTGATTGTGGCTTGTGGCGTTATCTGGTTGCAAGGCAAGTCATTGAATACTATTTCGTTATTAGGTCTTATTGTTGGCCTCGGAATGTTAGTGGATAACGCCGTTGTCGTAATGGAAAATATTGACCGTTATCAAAAGAAAGGCTATGACGGTCGAGTCGCGGCAATATTAGGTTCGAAAGAAGTTTCAATCGCTGTTATGACAGCAACTCTGACGTCACTGATCGTTTTTTTACCAATGATTTTTTCCAAGCCTACGAACATGAATATTGTTTTGCAGGAGCTTGGTTTAACCATTTGTATTACCTTGATTGCCTCCCTGGTAATTAGCCAGACTTTGATTCCACTCGCATCAACGCGACTATTAAAGAAAAAGAAAACGGTGACTAAAACGCCAATCATGGACTGGTTACAAAAGGTTTATTCGAGAATACTTGGGTTTACATTGAAACATCGCTGGATGGCTGTGGTATCAGGATTCGGTGTTTTGCTCGCCACTATTTATCCGGTCAAAAATATTAACTTTAATTTTGATGCCGCACCCACCGAAATGTTTGTAGGGATCCGAATTGATATTAGTGAACCTATGTCATTACAGGCAAAAGAAGCCCTTGTTACTCGTGTCGAAAAATCTTTAGCGCCTTACAAAGAACAACTTAATATTAAGTCCATTTATAGCTGGTGGAGTGAACAAAACTCGATTACTCGTTTATATATGAAACAAGGTTTCCAGAATGAGGAAGAAATGAACAAAGTTCGCCGTCAGTTACCTGAGTTGCTCCCTGTTATTCCCGGCGTTAAGCTTCAGGTCCAGGACAATGGGCCATTTTGGCGTCGTAATAGTGGTAAGCGCGTTGCAGTTCGGTTAAACGGACCTGATACTGAAACTTTAGGTGAGCTTTCTGAGAAGGCGCTTCTAAGAATTGAAAATATACCAGGTTTATTTGATTTTTACTCCACCGCAGAAGGGGGAAGATTGGAGCTTCACGCTGAACTCGATCGCGATCGAATGTCTGGTTATGGTGTTGCTTCTAATCAGCCCGCCAGTTTAGTTGAAATGACTTTTAGAGGTCGAAACTTACCGCGCTTTAAAAGTGAAAATGGTGAAGTTGAAATGCGATTATTGCTCGGAGAAGATCAGGACACTCATGTTTCTGATGTGAAAAATTTAACCCTGGAAAAGTCTGACGGTTCAGCAATTGCACTGGATAGTATTTCGAATTTTGCGACGCGCAAAGGCCCAGGACGAATTCAGCGGCAAAACAAAGTATCCAGCATTTGGGTTGGAGCTAGATTTGAAGAGGGTAAACGTAAGGAGTATCACAAGCAGATTGTTGAGCTATTAAAAGACATGCCGCTTCCGACAGGTTATCAATGGCAGTTTAATAATCGTTGGCGAGGAGCTGAACAGAGTCAGGAGGAGTTTGTGCTGAATCTGCTGTTGGCGCTCGGTTTAATTTTCGCGGTGATGGCGAGTTTATTTGAGTCAATGCGTCAGGCAATAGCGCTGATGATTAGTTTACCCTTTGCGCTTGCCGGGGCTTTCTGGACCTTGTTTTTATTTGGCATTGATTTCGACCAACCTGCTTCAGTGGCGGTTTTGTTGTTGTTAGGCATTGTGGTGAATAATGGCATTGTGATGATCGAACACATCAATCTTTATCGTCGCGAAGGCTGGGAGCGATCAAAAGCGATGATTCAAGGAGGGAAGGAACGACTAAGGCCGATTATTATGACCGCTTTAACTACATTGGTGGGTTTGATTCCTATCGTGATTCAAAAGCCTTCGCTAGGCGGTGTGTACTATTATTCCATGGCTTACGTCATTATCGGTGGGTTATTGTTTTCAACAGTGTTAACAACGGTGTTTTTGCCGGCGACAATTTCTCTGGTTGAGGATACGCCGGGCAGGGTTGCCGCGCTTTTTCGGTGGATTGGGTCTGCGTTTAGAAGGAAACAGCCTGCGAGTCAGTGATTGTTGTATGAGTTGTGATCTTAGACTCGTTCGGGTTAATTGTCTGAAAGCTAATTCATGGTTCCACTTTTTTTAGAAAGTGGAACTGTCAATATGATAAAGCTAGTTAACCTCTAGCTAGATATTACTTAATCAAATATATGTGCTTGATTTTAGGGATCCCTTCATGACAGCCATCAATCCAGAACTTTATTTTGCTTCCTGAATGGTATGCGGCAAGAACTGTAGAATAAGCTTCTTTAAACATTGTTCGAGTCTCAGGCAAAATATAATAGTCATTTCTACCACAGTTGTCGGGATCGACCATATCAGTCTGCTTAATTAAAACTCCAGTATGTCCCTCATATAGTTGAATTTGCTTTATTTCCTGATCATGTGAATAGCTTCCCGCTGCAGAGGAAATGGTGGATACAGTTAAAAAGCTCAAACTGCCCACTAACTTAGTAAATGAATTCATTGATTACTCCTTTAGTTACTACCAAATCGACCATACTGGATCCCAATTCTTGTACCGGCCGAAAAACTGCGGTGATTATAGCGAAGTGATGATCAACGCGCATTAAAATATCAGGGGGAGATTTGTTTTTTATTGTGATTTGGTGAGAATGCTGCGGAATGAATTTAAAAGCCAACAAAAATGAAACCTGAGCCATTTTCCAAAAAAGCACTCAATACACTAATATTAAACGAAATAGTAAAGTTATTTTTATATGCCCAAGAGATATTTTGAAGATTTATCGAAAATTGTACACTTAGCCTGACTCGATAACCGCTAGAGTTATCGATTGAACATTCTATTTTTAATACGAGAATTACTGCATTGGCAAAAATAATGGTCTTCCAACATGTCCCTTACGAACCTTTAGGCACGTTGGATCCGCTCATTCGTTCCCAGAGACACCGTATTCGATACGTTAACTTTGGCCGTAACCCAGACGCTCAGCCTAGTATTGAGGGATATGACGCGTTAATTATTCTGGGTGGCCCGATGAATATTGGTCAAGAAGCAGAGTATCCGCATCTGGACGTTGAAAAGCAGGTTATTCGCGAAGCAATTGAGCAAAATATTCCAATCCTTGGAATTTGCCTCGGCGCACAATTAATTGCCGCAGCACTGGGGGCAGAGGTTTACCGGGCAAAACAGAGTGAAATTGGTTGGTATAAAATGCTACCGACGATTGCTGGGCGAGATGATTCAGTAACACAGGCCTTCGGCGAACAGGAAAATATATTCCAATGGCATGGTTATACCTTTGATTTACCAAAAGATGCTGAGTTGCTTATTCAAGGCGAAGAAATTGTGAATCAGGCCTATCGAGTTAAAGATAATGTTTATGGTTTTCAGTTTCACCTTGAAGCGAGTTCAGCACTAATTCAACGCTGGCTTAATTTACCGGTGCATCAGCGAGAGTTGGGATTGGATAAATCTCAAGATCGTATTGCTCAAATTAAACAGCAGACAGAAAATGAAATTGCTCGATCGTTATCGCTCAGCGAAAAAGTTTTCGGTGCATTTTTAGCGAAGCTGCCAAAAGTAAATGAAAAACATTGTTTTAACCACCGTCATTTTTAGCCGCAGTCGTCATTTATTTTTATTCAGCCTCATTTTAAATCTTGCTCCAACTATTAACGTGTCCTGCGTTTTAAATAACTTGAGATATTTTTTAAATATTGTCGAGAACAATTTGGTATTTTACACATTGAATACTGCAAGGTTGGTCGATATGCTAAATACATGTTTCGGGTAAGTATGCAGGTACAGTCCTTGTCATCTCGACCGAAGTGGAGAGAACTCCTACTGGTTTTGAATACCTATCAGTGTAGGTGAACCTGTTTGGAACATTTATTAATAAAATAACAATCTAGAAAAACAACAAACGGTGCGACATAATGGAACTCATAAACAAACATATACTCGCTTTCGGTGCAATTTCATTTTTATTGGCGAGTGTTTCTCTTTCAGCAAACTCGGCTGACAAAAATAAATCGATCGAAAAAGTCAAAAAAGCAGCAACACCTAAAGTTCAAATTAATAGTTACGACTGGGAAGGAAAAATTCCTGAATCACGACTGGTGGTTTTAAAAAATCCTTACGGGAGCATTCGTTCTCGTAATCATAGTGGCGAAAAAATATTTATGCATGCGACTTATCAGGAAATTGGTAAGTATCCGGTTAGACCTGAATTTAAAATCGAGCAAAAGGAAGGTCGTTTATTGATAGAAGTTGTGTATTTAGAAAACGTTCACGATAAAAAAGGTAAGTTACGTGGCCGAACAGATGTGTCAATACTTTTTCCTGATACTGTGAGCATTTACGCAGAAACTGACAGTGGTTTAATTAAAATAGACAAATCTGCTAGTCATGTTGAAGCTGTTTCAAAAAGTGGTGATATAAAACTGACCACAACTGGTTTGTTTGCAGCGAGAACTGATAGCGGAGAAATTGCGCTGAGGTTACGTGGCATAAAACAAATGGGGCATTCATCTGCAAAATCAAAAAGCGGATTGATTAAAGCCGATGTTTTTAGCGATATGGATATTCATTTAACTGGAGAGACAGCGGGAAAGATTACTCTTAATCGAAAACAACAATCGAAATTAAACTTTCAGCAAGGTAATAATCAGTCGTTAGTTAAATTAATTTCAGACGATGGAGATATCAAAGTTAAAATTATTTCTCCACCGGAATTAATTCAATCAGTTAAACCTTCAAATGTTCATGCAGTGGATGTTGATCTTCGTAATCTACCAAAAGCCAAGTTATGGAAACCTGGTGATCCTGTCTTTGATCGTGATGATAAAAGAGATAATTCAAAAAATAAAAGTCGCAAAAAATCCTGATTGTTTTTTCCATTTATTAAATTATTTATAACCTATTTTAAGGCTGATTTATTCAGCCTTATTTTGTTTATGCGTAACAAAAAATAGTTATCTCTTTTTTAATATAAGTAAACGCGGTTAGATTAATTTCTTGTTTATTTTCTGTGCATTATTTACGTACTTTGTAACATTTGCATTATGTATATTGATTTTGCACAAGGGATATGAGGTACCAAGGAGAACGTTTTTTAAATAGCGAATCGAGTTACCAGATTTTAATTTAAAAAACAGTCTACAACATTTCTATAAACAAAAAGGACCAAGAAAGTGACAACAACAAATAATTCTCATTCACTTTTGAAGTTTTCAGCGATCGCACTATTGACAACAAGTATTGGTGTTAGTGCAAGTTCGCAAGATGAAACACTTCATGCGGACAGCTTGTGGAGTTCTAAGCAAGTGAGTCCTAAGAACGTGAACGTCGACCTCCGAAGTTTACCAACCGCTGATTCATGGCAGGCTGGTATGGCAATCAAAGATATGCCTCGCCGTCGTTTTCGCGAAGACTATGTTTTACCTGCAGCGCCTAAAAACAAAGTCGCCAATAAAAATGACAAGTTGATGGCAAAACAAGTTATCGCTTCACAATTACCGGCAGTTGAAGCGAGGGCTTTAGAGCAAAATTTTGAAGGTAATGGTTTTACTGGTGTTAACCCGCCGGATCCGACAGGTGATGTTGGTCTTAATTATTATATCCAATCTATCAATGGCAATAGCGGATCGATTTTTTCAGTCTACAATAAATCAAATGGTAGTTTAGTCAGTGGACCGACTAACATGGAAACTTTGGGTAGCGGTAGCTGTGCAAGCGGCGCTGGCGATCCCATTGTGTTGTTTGATGATATGGCACAGCGCTGGTTATTGAGCGAGTTTTCTTCTTCAGGAAACTATCTTTGTGTTTATATTTCAAAAACTTCAGATCCAGTTAGTGGCGGTTGGTACGCTTATGCATTCCAGTCACCAACCTTCCCGGATTATCCAAAGTATGGTGTTGGTGTTGACGCTTATTATGTTGGCACTAACGAAAGTTCTCCAACTGTTTATGCGTTAAATCGAACAGCAATGTTAAGCGGTGCTTCTGCAAATTTTGTTCGTTTAACTGCACCCAATTTAGCGGGTTTCGGTTTCCAGATGTTGCAGCCGGTTGATCACGATGGAACAACGGCAATGCCAAATGGTACGCCGGGATATTTCTTACGTCATCGTGATGACGAAGTTCACAATTCTAGCTCCAATAATCCTAGCCAGGACTACATTGAGTTGTGGCAGTTTAACGCTGATTTCAACACCACTAGTAATTCAAGCTTTACTAAAGTTCTTGATATCCCTGTGGCTGAATTCGATTCTTCGCTTTGTGGACTAACTTCGTTTTCTTGTTTCCCACAATCAGGTTCTTCTTCAAACCTGGATCCATTACGTGAAGTCGTAATGTTCCGCGCACAATATCGTAACTTCGGTAGCTATGAAACCATCGTTGGTAACTATGTCACCGATGTGAACGGCAACGACCGTGGCGGTATTCGATGGTTTGAATTACGACGTTCTGGCGGCGGGGCATGGGGTCTTCATCAAGAAGGTACTTACTCTCCAGATAGCAAAAACCGCTGGATGGGTTCAATCGGCATGGATAAAGATGGAAACATCGCGCTGGCTTATAGCTGGGGAAGTAGTTCTGACTTTGCCGGTTTACGCTACACTGGACGCTTAGCTAACGACGCAAGCGGCACCATGACTCAAGCCGAAGCTGTGCTAGTGAACGGTACTTCAGGCGTTTCCAGTAACCGTTACGGCGACTATAGCCATTTAGCACTGGATCCAGCTGACGGTTGCACTTTCTGGTACACCGGTGAATATGGTAAGTCTGGTGGTCAATGGAGCACCTATATTTCTAGCTTTAAGTTCAACAGCTGTGGCGGAGGCGGTGGTAACCAATCTCCAACGGCATCTTTTACCAATTCTTGTACCGATCTAGCTTGTACATTTGATGGTTCTGCAAGTTCAGACCCAGATGGTAGCATTGCTAGTTACGCGTGGAATTTCGGCGATAGCAACACTGGTACTGGGGCAAATGCGTCTCACACTTATTCTACAGCTGGTACTTACAATGTGCAGTTAACTGTAACTGATAATCAGGGCGCGACTAACACAACTTCTAAGTCTATTACTGTGACCGGCGGTGGTGGCGGTGGCGACAATGTATTGGAAAATGGCGTTGCTAAAACTAACTTATCTGGAACGACTGGTGACGAAGACTTCTACACCATGGAAGTGCCGGCCGGTGCGACCAATCTAAGCTTTGTCATTAGCGGTGGAAGTGGTGATGCTGACCTTTATGTTCGCTTCGGTGCAGCACCAACCCAGACAACTTACGATTGTCGTCCATACAGAAATGGTAACTCAGAAACCTGCACCATTTCGAATGTACAGGCGGGTACTTATCACGTCATGTTACGCGCCTATAGTAGCTACTCAGGCGTTAGCTTAACTGGTTCATTCTCTGATGGCTCTGGCGGTACAGGCGGTAGCTTAACTGAGAGTGATTTATCAGGTGCGAGAAGATCATGGACTCACTTCACCGTTGAAATTCCAGTGGGAATGGGGAGTTTAGATGTCAACATTGCTGATGGTACTGGCGACGCTGATCTTTACGTTCGTGAAGGCGCTCAACCGACTACTGGCTCGTATGACTGCAGACCTTACAGAAACGGAAACGTAGAGTCTTGTAGTTTTAATAATCCTGCTGCAGGTACATGGCACATCAGTATTCGTGGTTATAGAGCGTTTACAGGTGTCAATCTGAATGCTGAATGGAAGCCATAGTCTGTTCAGTTAGTTCAGAATAATCATCCCCGATGATTGAGGCTGGTGAAATAATTGCCAGCCTCTTTTTTTTACCCAGATAAAAATATAATTGCTTGCTCAAGAAGACTCGAATTGTTTAGAGTTTCTCTATCACTTAAATGTCGTTATGCTGTATAAAATAATCTGAGTATTGGATACAATCAGTCATCCTGAATTCACAAATAAGCTTTTTAGTCAGCTCTAAAGATCATGCCTTCAAATAAAAACACGAATCATTTTACCTTTCTTTTTGCCCATGGTGCCGGTGCAGATAAAGATTCTGACTGGATGTTGGCGATGGATAAATTGTTAACTGTTAATGGAGTTGAAGTCATACGGTTTAATTTTCCCTATATGAACAAACGGTTAGAAGACGGAAAACGACGGCCGCCGGACAGAATGCCAAAATTATTAGAAGCGTTTAAGTTAGAAGTGGAAAAAATATCAGAAAATAAAAAGTTAATTATTGGTGGTAAGTCGATGGGGGGAAGAGTGGCCAGCCACCTGGTTTGTGAGCCTGAATTTGCATATAGGGTTGCCGCCGTGGTTTGTTTTGGATTTCCTTTCCATCCGCCAGGTAAACCCGAGAAATATCGTGGAGAACACCTGCAAACGATACAAACTCCAACGCTGATTTTACAGGGAGAAAGAGATACTTTCGGGAGCAGGGAAGAGGTCGTCGAATTTGATTTGTCTGAAAAAGTGAGCACTGAATTTCTATTCGATGGCGATCATAGTTTTAAGCCAAGGGTTAAGTCGGGGACAACACTCGATAAAAATCTGCAGCTCGCTACCGAAAAAGTCATTACATTTTGTAAAAAGCTAAAGTAATCTCAACTCGGCGTAAAATAGTTAATTTTATTTACACGAAGAGTTAGCGTGAAAAAATTAAGCTCATACTGCTTTTAACTCAATAGTAATCGATACACCTTCTTCATTCTCGTTGGTTGTGATTGATATGTCTCCTTGTAGTTCATTGACGATCAAAGAGTATGCGGTGTGTAATCCCAGTCCAATATGCCGATCAATTCGTTTGGTGGTAAAAAAAGGATCGAACGCTTGATCGAGATGCTTTTGTTTCATTCCAATACCATTATCGGAAAATGTGAGTAATACTTTCCCTTGAGCCATTTTAGCTGTAATGGTGATTTTTCCTGAAGTCCGATTGAGAAAGCCGTGTTCGATGCTGTTATCAAAGAAAATATCCAGTACTTGTTTTAAGATCAGCGGTTCACCTAAAACCAGGATGTCGTCTCGGCACTCTATATGATATTGGAGCGGTAAAGGGAGTTGATAAGAGCGAAACTGAGCTTCGCAGTCGTTTAAGACTTCGATTAGTTTAAAGGCGTATTTTCTGACGCCGGAAAATTCTGCGAGCTTCTTAAACTCTGTAATCAGGCGAGATATTCTAAAAAGATTTCCTTCAATCAACTGACATGCATCTTCCATAGTTTCATTAAGCTCTGGTTTGCCGGCTAATTGTTGGTTTTCTTGTGACTCCGATTTCATCTCAGCTTTTAATTCATTATTCACCAGCGATATCGCGGTAATACTAACACCTAATGGCGTATTGATTTCATGGGCGACCCCGGTGATTAATTTTCGAATGGAAAGTACCCGGTTGATTTCCGCGACTTTTAAGTCATTAATATCGGCTAAGATACCTCGCATGACGACAGCTTCATTTTTTTCATTCCATTCCACTACCTGACCTCTGTCCATAACCCAGCGCCACTCTTCTTTATGTGACTTTATTCGGTAAGAGGTTTCAAGAAATTGGCTTTTTCTATTCAAGTGATCATTAAACGCGTTAACAAATGTCGTTCGATCATCTTCATGAATTAATGCAATAAAGTCCTTTGGAAATTTGGCCGGCCCCGATATCTTGATAATGTCAGGTAACAGGTTCTCTCTTTCAACTATTTCTTTTTGTATGTGCCATTCCCACATTTCACTACGACTGCCCCAAAGCGCGGTTGAGAGTCTTTGTTGGCTGATTGCAATTGCTTTCGCTGCCTGCCTCTCCAACATCAATTGCTGCCATTTTACGCGAATGAAACTGCCTGAAATGATGCTGAAGAGAGTCACGTAAATTAAGTAAGCCCACCAGGTTCGCCATGGTGCAGGTTCAATTTCGATAGTAATCATTTTTGGAGTCTTACTCCAGATACCGTCGGCATTACTGGCTTTAAATTGAAAAAGGTAAGAGCCGGATGGTAAATTGGTGTAGGTTATTCGTCGGTGGGCAGCATCGGTATTGATCCAGTTCTCATCAAACCCTTTTAGCTGATAGGCATATTGGTTTTGTAACGGGCTTGAAAAATGTAAGGCAGAAATGTCGAATGAGAAAACGGAGTTCTTATAAGTCAAATTGAGTTTGTGGGTTTCGGATATGACTCGGTCGAGTGGTGAAGTCGGGTTTTCGTTGCTTAAACCTGGTAGTCGATTTGATAATAAAAAGTCGCTGATAATTAGTTTTGGGGGAAAAGGGTTGTCCACAATGTTTTCAGGATGAAATCGGTTAAAGCCATTGATGCCGCCGAAGAATAACTCGCCATCGCTCGATTTAAAAAATGCTCCATTATTGAATTCATTGGATTGCGCTCCACGACTTTCATCGTAACTTTTAAAAGTTTCATTTCTGGGGTCAAATCGCGCCAGCCCGCGGTTAGTGCTGATCCAGATAAAACCTCGACTGTCACCGGTTACCGCGTAAACTTTTTCATTCGGTATTCCATATTTCTTGCTATATAGTTTAAAAACATTCGTCCCTGGAATATGTTTATTCAGTCCATTGGAGGTTGCTAACCAAAGGGTTTGATTCACATCTAGATAGAGTGCGAATATTCGGTTGTGACTTATGCTGTTTGGATTGTTTGCGTCGTGAATAAATTTCTCGAAATGGCCTGTCGATAGATTGAGTCGGTTTAATCCATGGTTTCTTGTTGCAACCCAAATATTGCCGGACTTATCTTCCAATGTTGAATAAATTTCATTATCACTAATTGATTCCGGATCTTGTGGATCATGTTTAAACTGCTTGAACGTTCTTTTTTCAGGGTCAAATTGAAATAAGCCATTCAATGTTCCTACCCATAGTTGCCCATTTCGATCTTCCTTAATAGAGTAAACCCGATTTAAGTTTGTTTTACGCTGTGAATTTTCGTTGTAGTCAATGTGTTCGAAGTGGTTGTTTTCAGGGATAAATAAATCCAATCCGCCGTCACTCGTACCAACCCAGGTACGTTCCTTTCGATCGACCAGAACAGACATAACTAGACCGGAACTAATCGAATTATTATCATCCGGGTTGTGTACAAAATATGTGTATTGCTTTGATATTGGATCATAGCGATTAAGACCATTGTCAACGCCAATCCACAAGGTACCATTGTTTGATTTATGTAGTGATCTGACGCGTTTGTGACTGAGTCCATTTTTCCGCCTGGTTGCTTCGGTTTGATGGCCAAATTGACGCGACCCCAGATCAACTCGATTGATGCCATTTCCGGTGCCGAACCATAGTCCACCGCTGAAGTCTTCTGCGATACTCCAAACTCTATCATCGCTTAAACTATATTTGTTGACCGGATCATGCTGATAACGAGAAAAATTTTCGCTACTGCGGTCAAATAAGTTAAGGCCTTTAAATGTCCCTACCCAAAGGTCTCCAGATTGATCCAGAAACATGGAGATGACGCGATCACTTGCAATACTATATTGATTATTGGAGTCATATCGAAAGTTCTTTATTTGGCCCGATTCTGGATTAAACCGGAACAATCCTGAATTGTAAGTGCCAATCCAGATATTTCCTATTTTGTCCTGGAGTAGTATGGTAATGATATCGTCAATAATATGAGACTCACCCTGCAAAAAGTATTGGAATCTTGAAAAAGAATTAGTTTCTGGATTAAAAATATCCAATCCACCTTGCGTGCCAACCCAGAGATGTTTTTTTTGATCGAGCATCATGGTAAAAACGCGATTACTGATTAGCGAGTTCGCGTCTTTTTCCTGATGAGAAAATTGATGTGAAGTTAGACTAGTTGGATCAAATAAAAATAAACCGCCCAGTGTTCCTGCCCATAACTTTCCGTTTACTGCTGGGGATAACTCTTTAATGAATTGACTGCCAATATATTCTCGACTCTCACCCGCTAAATTGATACGCGTGAAGCTTTCTGTAGTGCGTTCAAATCGATTGAGGCCATTACTGGTTCCAACCCATAAAACGCCATTCTTGTCTTCATAAAGTGAATCAACAAAGCTGGATGATAAGGAATGACTGTTTTCGGGATCATGGGTAAAAACTTTAAATGTGTAGCCGTCAAATCGATTTAAACCGTCTTGCGTTCCTATCCAGATAAAACCTTGTTGATCTTGAAGCACGCAGTTGACAGTCCCCTGTGACAGTCCCTGGCTTAATGAATAGGGTTCGAACCTCAGCGCATTGTTAGCATCGGCTGGTTTTGCTAACACTAAATGAATGAAAGTAAAGGCGAATAGCAAGTATTTAATCATGCAGAAAACGGCAAAGATCGACAAGGTTAAATACTGATTATAGTTGAAAATAGATAATTGGCGTTAACTTCAATGTTATTACTAATGGTATATTGGCCTAATCGACGGCTTGATTTTTAACGTACTATTCGTGAGTATCAAGTTATCGTTTCAGTTGATTATTTGCTCATGGGAAAAATTTAAGCATAATGTAAATCATAATCGCTGTAGTCCAGCACATCAATAAATGAGTGAAAAGTTGTTTGCACAACTTGCTTAAATTGATATTGGCGAGTCTTTTTTTAATTTTCCCTCGATTGTAAAGCTTGAAGTTTTTGACTTTCGAATGAGCAGATGTTGGTGTGTTATTCGGAACACGATGTCTTTGGTTTATTGATTTTTCGGCTGTTCCAATTTCAATGTTGTCATTGAGTAAGTAACCTTTTCTCGGCACTGTTTGAATACAATTGTTGAGAGCTTTATTTTTACCTAATATTTTTCTCAGTTGCCAAATTGCATTGCTAACACCTTTTTTTCCAATAATATAATCGTCATTCCAGATTTTTTTTATCAGATAGTCATGACTGATCACTTCGCCCTGGCAGCTTACTAACAAACATAAAGTGTGCATCACTTTCCCGGCCAGAATGATTTCTTCTCCATCGTGGTTTACTTTTCGATCGCGGGGGCAGAATAAGTAACCGCCGATTTCAAAGTCAGGATAATTTAACCTGTTTGAATTACGAGTGCCGGATTTGTATACGGCCTGTTTTTTTGTGTAAAGGATTTCCGAGTTATCAATAATTTCAGTGTCCATGTTCAGTTTTTTTGCGTCTTTTTGTTGGGTTTTAGTAGCCAGTATTTTGTCTAGTAATAATGAATAATACTTGAATCTAACAAAATATTTTAGGAGATTTTGTTACTGAAATGAAATTCAACCTTTTTTTAATAAATCAAGCTGGAGAAGGTTGGTTAGCGAAACTTTTTTGTGAAATATTAACTAATGTTAATCTCTTTTTGAGAATTGTTTATGGTTGGAGTTTCATCGATTAAACACTTGCAAAATCTAAGTTGTTTCAGCCTCTTAACAGTGATTTTTCTAATTGTTAAGCGTAAGTGAACTTTTCACATGAACTAATTTTTTCTGAATAGACTTTTATTCACTTTATTAAATATTGCTGTGGCAATTATATTGATAGTCTACCAATGGAAGTGTTTTTCTTTATTTGAAAGAAACAAGGGAACGTCAGCCGGCAGATTGAAAAAGTCGGCTTGAAAAAAATAAAAATAGAAATTTACTTCAAATCTGACCACAGGAATCAATATGAGCCTATCAATCTTTTATCACTTAATGAGAATACGAAAGTGGATGCTAAATCTGATCGTGATATTGTGTACGCTACTGATTAGTTTGAATAGTTTCGCTGTTAAAAATAGCCCTCAAGATGAGAGTGCATCCGATAGTCGAGCAGCTAATAAATTCGGGGCTGGCCTGTCAGTTAATGCACCGAATGCGACACGGCCGGATGGAAATTATCCGAATTATCGTCTGAATGATAGAGCAATTTTGAGGCTAACCACTAATCCGGTGCAAGCTGAACAGCCGGTCTTTGCCTGGCGAGTCAAAGATGGTGTCGTACAGAGAAATGGCGATGAAATAGGGGAGACTAATTCACAGGGAGTATTTGAAGTTGATGTCACTTTGGAGGCTACCGACTTATGTGGCCAATATAGTGGCGAACAGTTTTCGGTGGGCGCGGTGAGTAATCCTCGTTCTGCTTCATTAAGTTATAAAATTATTTGCCCGGCTCCTGACGCCGATCGAAACGACAGCCACTTTCCGAACTACGAAATCGGCGATGTTGCACAGCTGGAAATCAGAACCAGCCCAGTGATGGCGAATGCACCGGTTTTTTCATGGCGTCGGAAAAATGGTTCGGTTGAGAGAAATGGCGAGGAAATTGGCCGAACTAATGCTAGCGGCGTGTTTATCAACAGCCTCACCATTGATGATCCTGACGCCTGTGGTAGTTATACGAATGAACAATTTGCGGTTGGCAATATCATTAATGACCGTTCCACTTCGATGAGTTACACCGTGACCTGCCCAACGCCGGTTGCACAAAGAAACGATAATAACTATCCCAATTATGATTTAGGAGATTTCGCGCGGGTTACTGTGTCAACAACGCCGGCGTTACCTAATGAACCTGTTTATACCTGGCGATACAAAGACGGTCAGCTACAACGCAATGGTGAACATTTAGGATATACAAATTCTCAGGGAGTTTTTGTCAACGAACTCTATTTAACTGATCCGGATGTTTGTGGACAGTACTCTGGAGAAAAATTTGCGGTAGGTTCACGCTCAAATCCTCGGTCATCTTCGCTTTCCTATACGGTAACCTGTCCACCACCAGGCAGGCCAGTAGCCACGCGCCCGGATGGCCACTACCCCGACTATCAATTGGGACAAACAGCTCAGCTCAGGGTGGTGACCAACCCGAAACAGCCTGAAGAACCGGTTTACACCTGGCGTTTAAAAGACGGTCAGGTTCAACGAAATGCTGAATATCTTGGAGATACCGATGCCAACGGGATTTTTGTTAATACGCTGGTTTTAGAGGATCCTGACGTTTGCGGTGAGTACAGCGGCGAACAATTTGCCGTGGGTAGCACAAATGGGCTTCGTTCGACCGCGTTGTCTTATCGTATCACTTGTCCTCAAGCGCCTCATGTGGAAAGAACTGATACAAACTTTCCTAACTATGTGATCGGTCAAACAGCGACATTACGACTGACTACTAACCCCATTCAGTCCAATGAAGATGTCTTTGGGTGGCGTTTTAAGGACGGTCAGTTGGAACGTAACGGAGACTTTGTTGGAAAAACAAATGCCGCCGGCATTTTCGAAAATACGCTGGTGTTAGAAGATCCGTCAATTTGCGGTAGTTATAGCGGAGAGCAATTTAGTGTAGGCTCCAGTACCGGCCCGCGTTCAAATTCGCTGACATATACTATTTCTTGTGATGTCCCTGAAGCGCCTGTTGCGACGCGCCCTGATGAGTTTTTCCCAACTTACCGCCTGGGCAATACCGCACAGTTAAAAATAACGACCGATCCCGTTCAAGCCAATCAGAATATTTATAGCTGGCGTTTGAAAGACGGCGAAGTAGAAAGAGATGGTGTGGTCATTGGCAAAACTAACAGTAATGGTATTTTCGAAAATAGCGGCGTATTAACTTCCCCGGAGTTATGTGGGGCGTATACCGATGAAACTTTTGCGGTTGGGAGTATTAACAACCCGCGATCAGCATCATTAAACTATGACATTCTTTGCAGTGATTTACTGATTAGTTTTACCGATGTAGATGCGGCAGTGCCGGATACTTTTTATACTTCGAACACGATAGTGTTAGCTGGTTTGGACAGTCCCGTTAATGTCAGCATTCAGGGAGGTGCTAACAGTACATTGATTAAAAATGACAATGTTGTCGGTAGTTCAGCACAAGTTGACAACGGCGATACACTAGCCATTCGCAGCCGATCAGCAACGGGTACCGGCATGCAGACTATCACCATGACACTCAATGGTGCACAAACTTCCTGGAACATTAAGAGCGCTGTTTTACCGACGTTACCACCGGTTTCCGGCAGCCGATTTGGTTATACTCCAGCAGAGTTTAGCGTTGATGCAACAGGCAGTGCTAACTATAAAGTACCATTAATTGTTTCTCCGGGTGTACAAGGAATTCAGCCATTATTATCTTTAAATTATACCAGCCAGGTTAGCTCTGGGTTACTTGGCATTGGTTGGAATCTATCTGGTTTGTCAGGGATCTCTCGATGTGCAGCGACCCAGGCGCAAGATGGTTTTGTTGATGGGGTTGATTTTGACGGCAATGACCGATTTTGCCTTGATGGTCAGCGCTTAATCGCAATTAGTGGCGTGTATGGAGAAGATGGTACTGAATATCGGACCGAACGAGAAACTTTCAGTCGAATTATTTCTTATGGCGTTGCGGGTAATGGTCCAGCTTATTTTAAAGTGTGGTATCAAAGCGGCGAAATTGTTGAATATGGTGGGAATGCAAACAGCGACGTCGGGCGAATTGAAGCGAGCGGTCGCGCTGATATTTTTTCCTGGGCAATGAGCAAACTATCTGATAGGAGCGGCAATTATTTAACGGTTGAATACTTTGAAAATAGTAAAGACGGTGAATATTATCCCACTCGAATCAATTATACCGGTAATGAAGTTGCCGGCACACTGCCGTTTGCACATGTGGCATTTAATTATCAGAGTCGAGTTGACCGTCGAGTTAGATTTGTTTCCGGGTCGCCGGTGACAATCAGTAAACGACTAGCAACAATTCAGAGTTATTTCGGTAACAGTATTGTCAGGGAATATCGATTGCAATACGTTAATACGCAAACAAAAGAATCGAACTTTGATGACTCAGATTTTAATCGCAATATGGTTGAAACGAATGATCTAGAAGCGATGAATATAGAAACGTCGGCGCTGGAAAAAAATGGATTACAACTTGATCGAACCTATCTCGAATCGATAACAGAGTGCGGCAACAACGGGCAATGTCATGAGCCGATTAATCTTACATGGCAAGATCCTGGTGACGGCAGCTACGATTCATTCCAGGGATTATTAACGGAAATAGGTGGTTCGGCGGAACGCGCTTTTCTGGACTCATCTCGAATTAAGTTTGCTGATTTTAACGGTGACGGACAGTCAGATATTTATCAAGTGATCGGATGGGATACCAGCCAGGCGCCTTCACCTGATCCCGATAATGTTTATCTATCAAATAGTGATGGCAGTTATCACCGAGTTGATGGATTGGTGACGCGTATCGGAGATACCGTGAGTGGTGCGCAACTCGATATTGATCGCTTAAAGTTTGGCGATTTCAACGGCGATGGCCGGACTGATATTTATCAAATTAACGGTTGGGGAAACAACGCGATTGATAAAGTTTATTTTGCCCAAGAGGACGGGACATTCGGTACGCCGGTTAATGCTATCAATACCTACATTTCAAATGATGTGAGTGAAGCTCGGGTTGATTTATCACGAATTAAATTAGGGGATTTTAATGGTGATGGGCGCACTGACTTGTATTATGTGAGAGGTGGTTGGGGGTCACCGGGTTCTTTCACTGATTACGTTTATTATTCGTTAGGTAACACTGGGCAAACTCGTGCAGATCTATTTGCCAATCCAGTAACTGGGCCTTCAACCATCGTTAATAGCGGGCGTGAACGAGCGAGTGTTGATCTTTCGAGAATAATTCCAGGTGACTTTAACGGTGACGGTTTAGCCGATATTTATTATGTGAACGGATGGGGAAATTATTTCACCAATGACTGGTTGCATTTGAATACAGGGAATACAACATTTACCCGTGTCAATGGTATTTCAACCAAAGTAAGGAGCAATGTTTCCCAGGCAAATGTTGATTTGGCGCGTCTTAAATTTGGTGACTTTAACGGTGATGGAAATCTTGATATTTATTATGTTGATGGGTGGCGTAACGACAATCTTAGCACCCGTGATTATATTCACCTGTCGAAAGGTGATGGACAATTTCATCGCATACTCGGGCTTAATACGTCAGTCAATAACTCCTCAACTCAAGGCGCTGGTGTTGATATCGCGCGGATCAAATTATTTCATTTTAACGCTGACTCAAAAACCGATCTTTATCGGGTACGCGGTTGGGGGAACTATCAGGTTGATACGATTTATCTGACACTTGGAAATGGTCAATTTGTGACAAAAGATGGTTTGAATACTTTTGTCAGTAATGATCTGGGAAGAGCGCGATACGATGTCTCAACTTTAAAGCATGGAGACTTTTCCGGCGACGGTAAAACCGATATTTACAAGGTCAATGGATGGGGAAATACACGGCGTGATTTTATTTATTCTCAAGATTTCCAATTGCCGTTAATTAAAAGTATTACCAATGCCGATGGTTTTAATTTTGATATCGAGTACTCGCCTTTAACCAACGACGCTATTTACGCTAAAGGGCAGGGTGCTGTTTATCCAAAAGCGAATATTCAGCCATCAACTTATGTTGTGTCGCGATATTTAACGCCAAACGGTATTGGTGGAAATTTCGAAAACGCTTTTCAATATAAAGATGGGCAGTACGATTTCAGCCGCAAACAATTTTTAGGTTTTAGCGAAGTGACAGAAACCCGCAGCGGCGAACAAAAAACCATAAAAAATCAGTACAGTCACGATTATCGCCTGTCTGATATGCCGGTAAAAACATTCCACTATGTCGGAAATGATATTTTAGTTGAGCGAGTTGATAACACCCTGGATATTAATTCTCTTGGTGGAAACGGTCATTATTTTAGTTACATTTCTCGCAGTGAAAGTCGCCAATATGAATTGGATTCGAGTCTTTACCGGCATGTTATTCGAACTAGTATTTATGACGACTTTGGTCACCAGATAGATACCACGGTTGACTGGAATGATGGTAACAAGGAGCGAGTTCAGACTTCGTTTGATAATAATGTCAATGCTTGGCTGTTGTCGCAAATGAAAGGACAATCAACCACTGCTGAATCCAATTTTTCTTCTCCTCAAACGCGAACGATGGCTTACGATTATGATGATTATGGTCGACTGATTACTGAAACGGTCCAACCTGATCACGCCAATTTGAAACTGATCAATCAGTTTACTTTAGATGACTTTGGCAATCGTACCAAAGTAACCATTAGTGGTAATGGAATTGTCAGCCGTTCCCAGGAAATTACTTACGATAGTTATGGACGATTCCAAACCGGAAGAAAAAATTCTTTAGGGCATAGTGAAACTTTATCTCATGAACCTTTGCTTGGTAAACTCAGTCAACAAACCGACGCTAACTTGTTGACCACGCGATATTCCTATGATGCGTTCGGCCGGGTTGTTTTACAAACATCGCCCAGCGGAGAGCAGGTTCGTACCAGTTATTTTAAGTGCGACCTGACTTGTCCAGGCGATGCTGTTTATTTCATTCGTGAAGATGGTAGCGGCAAAGCGAGTAAAGTTGATTACTTTGATCGTTTAGGCCGAGTGATCAGAAACCAGGTTAGTGGTTTTGACGGCAACGCGATTTATGTTGATACGCAGTTTAATGGGCAAGGTGAGAAGTACCGTATTTCGGAACCGCACTTTGCTGGTAGCTCAGCGATATTCACTGTGTTTAATTATGATGCGCTTCAAAGAATTACCACCCAAACCGCCCCAGGTAATCGAGTCACGCGGCATCAATATCAAGGGTTGGAAACCACGATTACTAATGCTAAAAACCAAACGGCAAAACGCGTTGTTGACGCTCGGGGACGACTGGTTACCTCATACGATGATAGCAACAAAGCTTTAACGTACCAGTACGATGGTTTTGGTAATGTTATTCAGTCGAGTGATCCAGAAAATAACAGGATCACCATGCGCTATGATATTCGCGGTAATAAAACTCAAATAACTGAGGGCGACACAGGAACAACAAACTACACCTATAACGGGTTGGGCGAAATGCTGACCCAGCAAGATGCAAAACAACAATGGGTGCGGAGTAGTTACGATAAACTTGGGCGAGTTAGTCGAGTCATTTCGCCTGAAGGGACGACAATCTATCAATATGATACAGCGGCATTTGGTGTTGGTCAGCTGGATTATGTTCGTGGACCAAACGGCAACAAAGAATCTTATCATTATGATAGTTTCGGTCGATTGTCTGAAGTGATTCGCCAAATTGATAACGAATCTTTTCCCAGCTCGCGAACTCATAATCGTGCAGGACATGTTGATAGTTATACTTATCCAACCGGGTTTGCCGTCCGTCATGCTTACAACGCTGATGGCTATCAAACTAAGTTGACCAGTAAAGACAAAAGCCACACATACTGGCAAGCGAAACGCGTCAATGCGCGCGGACAAATAGAACAGGTATCTTTGGGTAATGGTATTAACACCACCAAAAGCTATCGTTCAGATACCGGTTGGTTGGAATCTATTCAATCTACTGGTGCGCTGAAATTCGGCAAAAAACTTTCTTCATCGGTTCAATCGCTAAGTTACCGGTATGATTCGCTGGGCAATATGGAGTATCGGGCTGATGCCACTCAAGGCGTATCTGAAAGTTTCATTTATGATAATCTAAATCGGTTAACTCGAGCGACGGTTTCAGGCCAGTCTGCGATTGTCGTCAATTACGATGATATCGGCAATATTACTTATAAATCTGATGTCGGTAACTATACCTATGACAGCCAGAGACCGCATGCGGTGGTGCGTGCCGGCAATCGATATTTTAGTTATGACGCTAATGGTAATCGTATTAGCCACGCGTCGGATTTAAGTAGCGGAAGTTTCGGCAGCGTGGTTTTTAGCTCGTTTAATAAGGCTCGTCGAATTAGCAATAATGGCTCGCTGGTCGAGTTTGAATATGGTCCGCTTAATCATCGTGTTAAAAAGACTGACACTCAGGCCGCTCAAACGAAAACGACGATTTATGTTGAGGGCCGCTACGAAAGAGAGACTTCAGGTAATGAAGTTAAGCACATTCACTTCATTCAGCAAGGTAGTGAAACTATTGCTATTTACACCGAGTCGAATAATGCACAATCTGGCATCGAATCGAATACAAAATACCTGCATAAGGATCATTTGGGCTCGATTGAATCGGTGACCGATGAAGCTGGCACGTTACTTGAGAGATTAAGTTTTGATGCCTGGGGTAAACGGCGACAGAGTAATTGGAAGCCCTCAGAAAAAGTTTCATCAATTATCACTCGTGGATTTACTGGCCATGAACAATTGGATACCGTCAAACTCATTCATATGAATGGTCGATTATATGATGCGGAGATTGGTCGATTTGTCAGTGCTGATCCACAAGTGAAAACTCCTGAAGATTTACAAAGTTTAAATCGTTACAGTTATGTGAATAACAACCCCTTGTCCTACACGGATCCTTCCGGTTATTTTCTAAGTGGCGTTAAGAGTTTTCTAAAAAAATGGTGGCGGCCAATTGTCGCGATTGTTCTGACTGTGGTGACTTATGGCGCCATGTCCAGCGTAGCGGCGGCCTGGGCTGCCGGTGCCGGGTTTACTGGAACTGCCGCATCAGTGGCCGCCGGTGTAATTCAGGGGGCGGTAGCAGGCTTTGTCGGTGGCGCAGTGATGGGGGGCTCTCTTGAAGCAGCGCTCAAAGGCGCCGTATCGGGAGCCTTGTTTGGTGGGATTTCCGGTTATTATCAAAAGGTTTATAGTTTTGGTCGAGCGCTAGCTGAAGGAACCGCTTCGGGGATTTCATCAGAAATGGATGGCGGAAAATTTATCGATGGATTTAAAACCGTTTTTGTACAGGGGATGTTAAAAGCTGCCGCGATTAAAATGCGAAAAATTATGATAGCCCAATCAAAACTCAACCCGTTAAATGCGACAGGAATTAGCGTGGGTTTTATGGGAGATGGATTTAAGTTAGGGGGAGGGCGCTGGGATTGGAAGCGCTTCTTTAAAGCGCCAACGAGTCGTAATTTCGGTCAAATGAGAAGCGTGTTGGGAGGGATGCAAGGTGGAACCGGTAAGTTTTTATTCTTTGATTATAAACCGGGATCTATCTGGGATCGAATTGTAGAAGCCTTTGCTGGACCACACGACTATTTAAATCAATTCTTCGGTTATGATGCAATGGGAAATGTTAACGCCGCACGTGGACCTTTATTCAGAGCCTTTGGTGGTTTTATGAATGGGATCAATGTGGTGGTGGCAACACCTTTTGTTGTATCTTCAGTGCTTCCTGCTAACATGACTCCGTTGTTGATGCAGACATATCAACAGTCCAGAAAATAATGTTGCGATAGCAAAATACAACCCTGCATTTAGCTGCACTTAGTTTAACAGAATACTGTAGGGTTGTATTTTCTTAAAGGTGAATGAGGAATTCACGCTGAAATTTTTCAGAGTTTTAAATTAATTCACCTGACTTGTTGGCAAAAACGGTTTTCATCGAATAGACAAAGCCGGCTTTTAATTGACGAAGCCATCTAATTGCCGCTTTAAGTTCTCTGACAAAAATCAAATCTAAATCAATTTTTCAATCGAAAAGCAAATTCAAACGAAACGAATATTTATCTTGTTTTGAGATTGTAGGATTCACGTTTTTTAAAAAATTTTATCAACGCTATTGTGAAAATTTTGTGATAGAACAAATTCATATAAAGTTCATACAAAAGTTCTTGTTAAAAAAAATTTAGATCGATAGACTAAAGCCACTTCTAGCCGCCGCGTTAATTTTTTCGAGCGCTGCAACTGGTAAACTTTCATTTTAGCCGAGTGACTGAAATGAAATTGAATACAACTCTCACGCCTGCTTCCACTGAGGAATGACGACAACGGAAGTTGGAATCAAATCGAAACCATAGAAATTGTAAAGTATCACATTAAGAGGATTTTGTTTTGTTTAAAAAAATAAGGATGTTTGAATATAAGGACTCAATGACAGCGCTGTTTTTTAATAAGCAGGTCCTGGCTATCTTTCTGTTTGCGAGTGCATGTGCGGCAGTCAATCCATACAAAAATATTTTCGGCGTCAAAGTCATCGGGTTACCAGAGTTGTATTATGGTATCGTTATGCTGTTATCTGGCATTGTGATCACTTTTTTTAGTATCTACTTTGGCATTAAGTCAGATAAAGAAGGTAGTTTTGTTAAATATATACTCGCTTGCTGTGTTTGTGGGCTAGTTGGGAATATTGCGCTTTATATTTGGCCAAATCAGCTCATTTATTTTATTTCAAACTGTTTGCTGTTGCCTGTATTTTCCGTGCTCAACTCCTTGATATTTGGTTATGCCGCAGCGAAGAAACAGCAATCTGAAAACCATGAAATACACAACGAAAATGCGGCTTTACGTTCTACTTATTCACTTGGCTATGTACTAACTTTAGGCGTGATAGGCTCTATCGCTTTAGTTAAAGATGATCTGGTTTTAGTGTGGCTTTTTGCGGGAATATTCGCGGGGTTGATTTTTTTACTATTCTCAAATGAAAAGCTAGTCTGCCCTCGGCAAAAGTCTTCTTTAGCATCAGAATCTATTCTTAAAGTTTTTACCAAAAAGAACTTAATGAAGCTGGTTAGTGTATCGTTAGTGACTAACATGCTTTTCACCTTAGATGCGACTGTTCCGCTGATAATAGTAGGGCAGGCTGGTGGTGAGTATTCTAGCATTGGAATATTTGAAGCGGGAATCGCTGTTTTTGAAGTATTTTTTATTTTTTATTGGTCAAAACAAGCAACCAGTAGAAAAGCGTCAAACGTTATCATCGTAGGTGCGTTGCTGTTCGCGCTGTCCAACGTATTATTATCAATGACTCAAAATATGATCCATGTGTATTTGTTGGTACCGTTAGTAGCGCTCGGGGCTTCCTGCCTCATTAGTATTCCCATTGGATATTTACAGTCATTAGCGACAGGACGCGCGGGCGTGGGAAGTTCTCTTCTTTCAATTTCATTTTTTATTTCTTCGTCAGTTTCATCTCTGGTTTATTTTTCTGGAACCTACTTTTTCGAAACCAAAGGTGCGATCTGGTTTTCATCGGCGGTAGGTGTTATTGGCCTGGCAGCATTGTATTTATTTAATAGAGAACGAGTCAGCTAATAAAGAACAGTTCAGTTCATAAAAAACATATCAGCTTGTAAAAAAGCAAGTCAGTTAATAGAAAGTCGAACCACTATCTGAAAACAAAATCGTTAACGGAAAGTATAAAAGCGATCAGAAAAAATATTAGACAATAAATAGCAATAGAATTCGGACAATCACAAAAATAGCACGTTTGATCAATTACAGTCAGTTTCACTCAATTTGAGGTTCGTAGGAATATTGGAATCGCGAATCCAAAATTATTTTTCTGTACTTGAAGACTACTTGAATAAAAGGAGCGTATATGAGTAAGTTGTGTGTTGTGGGTGGGGGGCTTTCAGGGCTGGAGTTTGCGCTCCATGCTGCAATTAAAGGAAAGCGAGTCCACATTTATGAGGCAGGCCCAAGCTTAAGGAAAAAACATGTCAATTTTGATACTCGAAAGTTAGCGGGAGACGAGAAAAAAAGACACTGGACATCGGATGAAAACTGGGGGCTCGGCGGCGGTATTAGCGAACGATTGGGCGGCCGTTCCCTTTGTTACCACGGCGTTATGATTCCGATTGAAGATGAGGCTCTTTCTTCTTGGCCGGTTGCGTGGAGAAGAATTCTAACTGGAGAAAAGGGGTTATATCGCCAGGTGTCTAATTTACTATCGCAAAGCTATCCTGAAATGTCCCGCAAACAAAAAGAAGGAACTCAACTTTCCCACACGCCACAGGCGGCTAAGTTGACCGATGATGGTAAGTTTTTTGCCTACAGCCCTCTCTACTCTCTTGAGTCATTTTTAAATGATGGTGTTATAACGATTGAGAGAGCAAACATTGCTAAAATTAGTCAGTCGACCGATGGGTTTTACTTAACGGATAACCAGGGAAAAACGGTTAATCGGTCGGGGTTTTCCAAGTGTGTACTGGCGACTTCTGCCATTGTCAATAACGCGATTATCGCTAACTCGATAGAGAAAAGTTTTAGCTCAAAGATTACTGATCATTATTGTTTAGGAATTTTTGTGAAAGTTGACGGTGGTAAGCCCGTTGGAGAGTTTCGGCACCAAATGATTTGGACCGGCTATAGCGAGCATCACGATCTCAGCTCAAATATATTTGTGCTGGAAAGACCGCGCGCGGAGGATGGTGATCGTATTTTAGAATTTATGGCGGTTATGGAACAGAGTCCACTTCACTCTGATTTAAGTCAACTTAACTGTCACTACAGCGGTGGAAAAGCGAGTTTAAAAATTGATTCTCATCACTCGAAATCCGATATCGACATTTTTAATAAAATCGCGAAGAGATTAGTTGCATTCGCTTCTGAAGTATTAGGCGTAGAACTAAAACCACTTACCGGTAGTGTCGAAGTTGAAAGTTCTGGAAAGTTTTTCAAATCTTCGGGAAAAGATATTCGATGGGATGAATACAACCATTCACTCGATACGCTAAATACAACTGAGCAAAGCAATGTTTATTCGCGCTTTTCACTTCCTTATGGCTCATTTGAACATGAAAGTTGTTGTCACGCTATTGGGAGTGAAGGGCCGAGCGCACTAACAGAAGAACTTGAACTAACGACTATGCCTGGGGTTTACGCGATTGGGCCTGGTGCTTTTCCTCGATTAGGAATTGCCAATCCAGCTTTAACCATTTGCGCCGTCTCTCGCTGGCTAGCATCAAATATTTAATTAGGGATTAAAATGAACAATACATTAGCTATTCATGGTGGTACACCGATTAACAAAACAGCTTTTCCGGCATGGCCGAGTTTTGACAAGACTATCGTTGAAGATATTGCTGAAATTATCGAAACTGGAAAAGTAAACTATTGGACCGGCGATAAGGGAAAGCAGTTTGAATCGAGTTTACAATCCTATTTAGGAGAAGGTTATGCTATAAGTACAACCAACGGAACCTCGGCACTGCATACGGCAATTTCGTCTCTTGGAATTGGCCCGGGTGATGAGGTGATTTGTCAGCCTTATACTTTTATCGCCACCGCATTTTCGATTATGCAAGCGGGCGCTTTGCCGGTTTTTGCAGACGTTGATCTGTCACACACTTTGGATCCCGAATCGGTTTTAGAGAATATTAATGAACGAACAAAGGCAATTTTAGTTGTTCATACTTTTGGTGTTGCAACCGATATGGAGGCAATAATGCAGATTGCCAGGAAACATAATCTGTTAGTGATAGAAGATTGTGCTCAGGCGCTCGGTTCGAAGTTCGGTAACCAACATTTAGGCACAATTGGCGATGCGGGTTGTTATAGTTTTTGTCAAAGTAAACATATTACGACCGGCGGAGAAGGGGGCGCAATTTTTGTTTCATCTGAGGAGCTTGCCTGGAAATGTCGCTCCTTTAGAGATCATGGATTTGATGTGGCTAAGCGGATTGAATTACTAGAGCTTGAACAAAAATTGCCCTATATCCATCCGAGACTTGGTTTCAACTACCGAATGACCGAGGTTCAATCTGCCATTGGCATAAAGGAGATGGCCAGGTTTGAAGATTGGAACTTGGCACAAAGAAAGAAAAATGGAAAATACCTCTCGGCTCAATTAGGGGAACACCCGTTAGTGCTTCATCCGCCAGTTGATGATGACATCAGAGTCAACTCTTTCTGGTGGGCGCCTTTCGTTTTAGATATGCAATTAATCAGCTGTGACATAAAAACATTTGCTGAATCGATTGCAGCCGAAGGGGTACCATCGTTTCATGTGCCCTGGCCAGAAATATATTATGAAGAGGCATTTACAAAAACTCAGGGCGCAGGGCTTAAGAACTATCCTTTCAATGATCCGGCTCACAGACACATTGATTATAGCCAGTTCGATTGTAAAACTGCCAGATTCCTTGGTGAGAGCACATTGGTTTTTCCTGCCCATCCCGTTTATTGTGAAAGTCACATGGAATTGATGTTCGCGGCGTTTAACAAGGCTTATGAATATTACAAAAAATAAGCCGTTAGTTGTTTAACTCTGATTAGTCTATTTACCACCTCGTAATCTGTTCAGACTTGTCTATCAATAAGACTGGTCTGAACTATGGCTGCGTTTTACTGGAAAAAACAACAAGATGATAGCTGCTAAGCACTATTTCTAGCCCCTAAGCAAATATGGGTTGAATTCTAATAAGATTAATCTAGTATAGGCTGCTCACTTCTTAGCGAATAATCATTAATGTCTGTACCTACTTTAGCGGCCCGAATTCGGACCGAAATGGCTACCTGGACCAGCTTAGCTTTTGCCCTGGCGTTATTGGAAGGGGGCGTTGTCGGTGTCCTCATAAAAAATGGGTTTAATGGGTTGGTTTCTGACTGGTTACTTAACTTGTCTGTTGCGATTGCGACCGGTGCACCATTTTATTCCAACCTGGTTAGTTTTATCTGGGTAAAAATTAGCCACGGAAGAGACAAAGCCAAAGTTGTGTCTGACCTGGCCGTGATTTGTTGCTTATGCACTTTTGGGATCAGTTTCATTTCATTTAGCGCAGTTGGGTTGTGTTTTTTATTAGTATTGTTAATCGTTGCGAGGACCTGCTGGTCAGGAATAATGACGATCCGCTCTCCAATCTGGCGTGCCAATTATCCCCGTTATATTCGTGGCAAAGTCACCGCAAAATTAGCAACCTTCGCCTCACTACTGATGTCGATAGCCGCTATTTTCGCCGGCTGGGTTCTTGATTGGAATTTCCAGGCGTTCCAATGGTTATATATCGGCTTTGCCATACTATCCCTGGCTGGAGCTTATCGATATCGCTTCTTGTCAGTGAGACATCAACAAAAGTCGATTTCAATGGAGCAAACAGCGACGCAAAAAATCTCTTTCGCCAAGATATTTTCGGTGCTGAAAAATAACAAACCCTTCGCCAGGTATATGTTGTCGATGTTTGTTCTGGGCAGTGGAAACTTGATGTTTATGGCACCGCTAATCGTGTACCTCAATGAATATACTGAACTAAGTAAAAGTAGTCAGATACTTATCACAACGGCCATTCCGTTAGCCCTGATTCCGGTGGCTGTCGGCTGGTGGGCAAGATTGCTCGATGGTAACCACATCTTCCACTACCGCTCCATCCATAGCTGGGGGTTTGTATTGGCGCTTGTTGCTTTTGTTGTCGCCCAGTTGTCAGGAATAGACTGGTTGTTTTTTATTGGTGCCTGTTGTTATGGTATCGCTATTTCCGGCGGCGTCATAGGATGGAATTTAGGCCATAATGACTTTGTTGGCAATGCCAGTCCGATGGAATATATGGCCGTTCATGTGACTTTGACAGGGGTTCGTGGGCTAATTATGCCTTTGATTGGTATTAGTTTTTATCAATGGCTAGAGTCTCTACATTCCGGTTATGGCAAGTATGCGCTATTATTACCCTTAAGTATTACCACCACAGGCGGACTCTTGTTTGTGTGGTTTAATCGTCAGTTTCAGCTAAAAACCAACTAGGATCTGGCAGATCTTAGTTAACCTGAGTTCTTATCCCAAATTCAGGTTTTTAGACATTGGATCGAATACCAACTTATCAAAGCAATTGAGAAGAGTAATTGAATGATTCACTATACCGTCAGTTTCGAAAACGCTAATGCCCATTTATTTGATGTAAAACTGAATATCAATTTTACGCTCCATAAGGGACAGCAATTTTATTTGCCCAACTGGATTCCGGGCAGCTATATGATCAGAGATTTTGCTCGAAACCTGATTACAGTTAAAGGGAATACGAAGGGCTTCCCGGTATCACTGGAAAAAGTAGATAAATCAACCTGGCAGTTACTGGAAGATGTGGAATGCCTGGAAATTAATTACCAGGTTTACGCCTGGGATTTATCGGTTCGTTCTGCCCATCTAGATAACCAACACGGATTTTTTAACGGCACCAGTTTGTTTTTAGGTATTAAAGGGTACGAAGCAGAGAAACATACGGTCATTCTGAACGCCTCAGACCATGCTGTTGAAAATAACTGGCAGGTGGCAACTGCGATGATGGCTAAACAAATTAATCAACAGGGATTTGGTAAATATACCAGCGAAAACTATGACGAATTAATCGATCATCCCTTTGAAATCGGAGATTTAACTTCTGTGGAATTCGAAGTTTTTGGTGTGCCCCATAAGATGGTTTTCACTGAAGCGCCTGCCCGAGTTGACTTACAAAGAATTGCGAAAGATATCAAACAAATTTGTGAAACTGAAATCACTTTTTTTGGCGATGAAAAGCCACCTTTTGAAAATTATGTGTTTATGACATTTGTGCAGAAAAAAGGTTTTGGCGGTTTAGAGCATATGGCATCCACGGCCCTGCACTGTAGTTTCGAAGATTTACCACTCATTGGAGATTCGCCGGAAGTCATAGACGCAAATTATCGCACTTTTCTGTCACTTTGTTGCCATGAGTATTTTCATAGTTGGAATGTTAAGCGGATAAAGCCCGCGCGATTTATTCCAATGGATATGTCGCAAGAAGTTCACACAGAACTCCTGTGGTTTTTTGAAGGGGTCACTTCTTATTATGACGAATTGCTACTGGCTCGATCAAAAGTCATTGAACCTTCATCTTATCTTGACATGTTGGCACAAACACTCACTAAAACATTGCGCAGTCGAGGACGGTTAAAACAAACCGTCACTGAATCCAGTTTTGATACCTGGACCCGGTTTTATAAGCAAGATGAAAATGCCGTTAACGCGATTGTCAGTTATTATACGAAAGGGGCAATGGTGGCCTTAGGACTAGATTTTGAAATACGCCGACTTTCGGAAGGAAAAAAGTCCCTCGATGATTTAATGCGTCTGGTATGGAATCAACATGGTAAGTCAGGTAAAGGTGTTGGTGAAACGCAAATCCAACTGTTAGCGAAAGAATTGGTCGGGCAGTCGTTAAACGATTTTTTCGCTGACGCGCTTTATTCAACTAAAGATCTCGATTTAAAATCCTACTTTGAATCGGTAGATATTGAGTTTCAAGTTATTCCCCAGTATTTACATAATGAAAAAGGTGGTTTTGCGGCCAAAGCCAAAGACCGAAAATCAGTAGCCTTTTTGGGCATCACCCACAAGGCTGATGCACTTGGTGCGAAAGTTCATTCGGTCACGGAAAACTCCTGTGCTGCCGTCGCTGGATTATCCAATGATGATATTATTATTGCTGTCGATAACATCAGAATCGCTTCAAGTGAACTCGATCAAGTGATTGCAAGAGTGCCGATTGGAACAGAGGTTTTGATTAGTTACTTTAGAAGAGAGCGGCTTTACCATACACAAGTTAAACTCACCGAAGGTGAAGCAAATACTTGTTATTTAAGTTTTAAAAATGAAAAAGCGAGTGATGCATTTTTACAATGGGCGGTTGGACACTGAGTCGAACAAGCGCTTTTGAATAATAACCGGCATAAAAATAAGAGAAGAAATAATGAAAATTATCAGTTTTAATA
This sequence comes from Aliikangiella coralliicola, assembly GCF_007004725.1. Classification (GTDB taxonomy): domain Bacteria; phylum Pseudomonadota; class Gammaproteobacteria; order Enterobacterales; family Kangiellaceae; genus Aliikangiella; species Aliikangiella coralliicola. Next base: position 229,204 of record NZ_ML660171.1, read on the forward strand.
TCAATAGCCTTAGAGCAAGACCACACCAGATAGAAGCAATTGTTGATGCTCATTCTCCAGATGTCATTGCGCTTCAGGAAACCAAAGTCGATGATCCTGATTTCCCACACGAGATTGTTGAATCAATTGGATATCATGCTGTTTTTCACGGGCAAAAAGGACACTATGGCGTGGCGACGTTAAGTAAAGAGGCACCGGTTTCTTTTGAAAAAGGTTATCCTGGTGATGAGGCTCACGCTCAACGCCGTGCGATAATCACTGAGCACAAAGGCAAAAAAGAAAATGTATTTGTGTTTAACGGATATTTTCCGCAGGGCGAAAATCGAGATCACCCAACTAAATTTCCAGCTAAACAAAAATTTTATCAAGATTTGAATAAATACCTGACCAAAAGCAAGCTTAATAAAAACTGGGCTGTTGTTGGTGACATGAACATATCGTTTAAAGATCAAGATATTGGTATTGGCGCACCGAATGCCAAACGTTGGTTAAAGACTGGCAAGTGTAGCTTTTTACCGGAAGAACGTGAGTGGTTGCAAGCGTTAGTTGATAAAGGCTTTGGCGATACATTCCGCAAACACTACCCAGAAGTCGAAGATCGCTTCAGTTGGTTTGATTATCGTAGTAAAGGATTTGCTGACGATCCTAAAAGAGGGCTGCGTATTGATTTAATTCTGGCGACGATGGGACTCTACGATAAATGCACCGATGCGGGAATTGACTATGATATTCGTGGCATGGAGAAGCCAAGCGATCATGCGCCTATTTGGGCTGAGTTTGATATCTAAAATTCACACAATGGCGGTTTAACCTTTTTCGAAATCGATTTAAAACTGAAATGGATTAATACAATTGAATAATTTTCAGAGCAAATTACCTCACGTCGGCACGACTATTTTCACGGAAATGTCTGTGCTGGCAAATCAACACAACGCGATCAACTTGTCGCAGGGGTTTCCCGAGTTTGACACGCCAGACTTCTTAAAGTCTGCGATAAATCAAGCAATAACCGACGGGAAAAATCAATATGCTCATTCAACAGGAATGCCAGAGCTATTGGAGGAAGTTGGATTATTAATCAAACGACAGTATGAGTTTGAATTAGATCCGCAAAAAACTGTGACGATTACTTCGGGCGCAACCGAAGCACTTTGGGTCGCTATCCAGACGATTATTCGTCAAGGTGATGAAGTGATTGTTTTTGACCCGGCGTATGATTCCTATGAACCCTCGGTAGAGTTGGCGGGCGGCAAGTGTGTGCATATTCCATTGCATGCACCTGATTATCGGGTTGATTGGGAACAGGTTAAATCGGTAATCAATTCGAATACCAGGGCGATTATTATTAATAGTCCTCATAACCCAACGGGCAGCTTGTTACGTGAAAATGATATGCAAATCTTGCAGCAATTAGTGCTCGATAATGAACTGTTTTTAATTAGTGATGAGGTGTACGAGTTTATTACTTTTGACGGCGAGAGACACGAAAGCGTATTAAGATATCCAGATTTATTTGAGCGAGCTTTTGTGGTGTCCAGTTTTGGTAAAACATTTCATTGTACTGGCTGGAAGTTGGGGTATTGTACTGCACCAGAGGCATTATCAGCTGAATTTCGAAAGATTCATCAGTATGTGACTTTTTGCAGTTTTACGCCGGCTCAAATCGGTATCGCGAGTATGCTTCAAAACCACACTGAACATGTTAGTGAGTTGTCGAGTTTTTATCAGCAAAAGCGAGATTTTTTGATTAATTCCTTAGCCGATTCCAGGTTTAAGCTTTTAGATTCAAAAGGGACTTACTTTCTTCTGGTTGATTATAGTGATATTTCAGACTTGAATGACCGAGAATTTTGCCATTGGCTCACTAAAGAAATAGGAGTTGCTGCAATTCCTCTTAGCCCCTTTTATCAAAATCCTGAACAGGATAAAGTGATTCGGCTTTGTTTTGCGAAAAGCGAGAAAACTTTACTGGAGGCAGCTGAGAAATTATGTCAACTTTGAAGGTAGCTGCGGTTCAGTATGATATTGACTGGCTGGATAAGGAATCCAATATTCAAAAACTGGATTCCCTATTAAAGAATTTGCCATCGGTTGATTTATTATTGCTACCGGAAACTTTCTCCACCGGGTTTTCAATCGACGTTCAAGGCTGTGAAGAGCCTTCGGGTGGCGGACAAGTTCTCGAATGGATGAAGGCGAAAGCATCCGAGTTGGGTGTAGTGATTGCTGGCTCTGTGTTAGTGAAAGTGGACGACAAAAAAGCGAATCGTTTCTATTGGGTCACACCTGAAGGTGAGGTTGACTATTACGACAAACGCCACCTGTTTCGATTAGGTAATGAGCAAGATTATGTTGTTCAGGGAGAACAGAGGAAAATTCTGGAAGTTAATGGGATCAGAATTTTGCCGCTAGTTTGTTATGATTTGCGGTTTCCGGTTTGGTCTCGAAATCAGAATGATTATGAGTTAATGGTCAATGTTGCCAACTGGCCGGCGGTGAGAAGGAATGTCTGGGATACTTTGTTAAAAGCTAGGGCAATGGAAAATCAGACCTATGTGATTGGCGTTAATCGTGTGGGAGAAGATGGTAAAGGAACACCACATTCAGGTGGAACGGCTATTTATGATTTTTGTGGCGAGACCATTGAATCGGCAAGCGATGATAATGAGCAAGTCATTATTGCTGAGTTAGATTTTTCAAAGCAAAAAGCATTTAGAGATAAGTTTCCTGCTTATCTGGATGCTGATGAATTTGTTATAAAGATGGGTTAAGCCATTTGCTTGAATGGCGATAGTTGTCAAAAAAAAACTCTATAAGAGATATTTCTTGATCAATCCAATTCGTATTTAATTAGATAATCAAGTTCAAATATTGGCGTCATCATTCGGCATGGCGTTAATATTCAGAACAATTGACCAATTAATATTGAGTTACATCAATTTTTCAAAAAAACACCCTAGAATCATCGACATAGTAGAAAATCTCTACTAGTCTTAATTATCAATGCCTTATCTGTTTATGCAGTTTGGAATGAGTTGTAGTTAAGCGGAAATAATAAAGGGCATGATAATCCTGCTTCAGCTTTCAGGATAAAAGAATAAAAATCACTGAAGGACACATCTAAAGATGGATACTAGTTTCAAAACAAATGATTTGTCGGAAAACCTAGTTACTCAAATTGCCAATGGGGTAAAAGCCGCAGAACAAAAGCTCGTCGATCAATATTGGCGCGGGCTCTACTTTATTCTCAATCGCAGAACTAACGATCCCGATCTTTCCGCCGACCTTGCGCAAGACACTTTTATCGTGGTGATAGAAAGTGCAAGAAAGGGCAAAATCGAAAACCCCGATGCTTTGTCTGGGTATATCAGGCAAGTCGGGGTTAATTTAATGATTGCTCACTACAGAAAAGAAAAACGGAGGGCAACTCAAACTGAGTCTGACATTCAGGTTTACGCACCTGATGATAGTCCGTCGCTTTATCGCTGTATTCACTCAGAGAAAATGTTGGAAAAGGTGCAGCAGCTAGTGGACGAAATGACGGTCGAAAGGGATCGCCTGTTGCTAAAGTCTTATTATCTGGAAGAAAAAGATAAAAAAGATATCTGTAGCGAATTAGACCTTACGCCCCAGCATTTTGATCGTGTGTTGTTTCGAGCAAGGACGCGATTAAAACAGTTGATTTTAATGAATATAAGTACTGGCAGTTCCAATCCTTCATCTCAGGAAATCCTAAGTATTGTGTTTGTCTTTATTGTTGTCTCGTCAGGCACTTATGAAGCACATTATGATAATTCTAAAAACTTTCAAACTCTGCTGAGAGATATTGGCGGAGCGCAGCACTTAATGGGTAAGAATGTAAACGGATTCACATTTAACTCAGATAGAAGTCAACATCGAAAACCGATGTTAGTTGAGTGAGAAAAGAAATGGATAAAACATATATCGACGAAAATGACATAGTAGCTAAATATTTACGCGGGCAATTGACGCCTGAGGAAACAATCGACTTCGAAACATACTTGATAGATAAGCCCGAGTTGGTTGAGTTGGTGGAGATGGATAGTGTTTTGTATAAAGCGCTACCAGAAGTTAAAACTAAAAATAAAAAAAACCACATAGGTCGTGAGACTCGTTGGTTTGGTGTTTTTAGCCCCTTTTCTGGTTTAGCTGCAGTGTTGATTGTTTTTGTTGGGTTTCAATTATTTTTCTTTGATGTATTCGATTCAAATCGAGTAAGAAATATGGAGATATCTATCGGAGATATAGAATTTCCTGAATCTTCATACGAGTCTACTAGAGGAGTAAGTGATTCAGGAATTATTACTTCTATCCCAATCTCTAATGACAAGAAATTTATTGCTCTAGCAGTTGAGACTGGTAGCTTTGAAATATCGAAATTTGATGTTGTAATTAGAGAGCGAGCGGAAATGAAAATTATTAAGAAGCGTTCTTCTGTGTCTCTGGGAAGAACAGGATATTTTTCAGTAATAATTCCAACTGTTCTCGTTGAGAATGCTGATTACGTTTTGGAAGTATATGAAGCTAACAGCTCGACGATTTTAGAAAGCTATACTTTTAGGTTTGAACGAGAATAATTGTAATCACTACTTAAACTTTGTTGATACCAAGAAAAACAGCAGGGGGTATCATGAATAATCATGGTGACAAAATAAGCGGTAGTTTTTTTTCTATTTTTGAGCTGCCTGAAACTAGGTATAAGAAAGACATTCTTGAAGAGCTAGGCCAGGCGATGACAAATACAGTTGTACATGGAACTAGCAGATTATTTTCAGGGTATGCGTATTTCGGACAATTTATTGATCACGATATTACTCGGTTGAAATCCGGTAAAGAGCCTCCAGGTGAACGACCGAAAGAGCTTGATTCGTTAAAGCAGTTAAGGACTCCCGCATTGGACTTAGAGAGTCTTTATGGTAAAGGCTTTGACGACCCAGATATACCTGTTGATAAAACTAACGGAAAAATGTTTCTAGGTAAAACTGTTAACAAAGATGGAAGTAGCAGAAAGGACATTTTGAGGGAAGACGACTTGCCAAGAAATCTAAAGACAGGAAAAGCCCTGATAGGAGATGATAGAAATGACGAGAATTTAATTATTGCTCAGTTGCATGTTCAATTTTTACGTTTGCACAATCTGTTTGTTGACAAGCTTAAAACTTCTAATAGCTCAATTCATGACGTTAAAGATAAAAAGCTTAGCACTATTGTTAAAGAGGTCGGTTGTAAAAGCCCTCGCCAACTATATTGTGAAGCACGACGACAGGTAATATTGCATTATCAGTATTCTGTTTTATACGATTTTCTTCATAAGATTATTGATCCTCATGTATGGAACTATTTTTTTCAAGAAGATCTTGAACTTATGGGGGAAAAAAAGAAACGTAAAGACTCTCATATTTCTATGGCTATAGGTAAAAGGTTTTTATTAGATTCATTTTGTTTTGAAGAGCCTAGGATGCCAATTGAATTTTCGGCTGCTACCTTTAGATTTGGGCACTCAATGATAAGAGGTGAGTATAGGATCAATGATCAGGTATCTCTAACTATTGCGGGACTATTTCGAATGACTGGTAATGGCGGCTTTTTAGGTATTCGAACTCTTCCGGAAACACATGTCATAGACTGGAGATACTTTTTTGACTTAGCTGGTAGTGGGAATGATAGAACTAGGTTTAGAGAAAATTTTGCGCGGCGTATTGATACGGATGTTCAACTTCTGCTTGGACCAATTAATAATTCTAGCAACAACGTCGCCGTACGGAATCTATTGAGAGGAAATGAACTCAAACTGCCAAATGGCAGGGCTGTTGCAAACCACATTCTCTCAAAGTTGAGAAAAAAGCAAGGTGAGGAAGAGCAACGTTTATACGAATACATAAATGATAGTCTTTCAAAAATTGATTTTGAGCCGAGTTTACCTGAATTAAAAGAGTGCGCGCCGGAGAAACGCCGACGGCTATATAAATGTCTTAAGGAAATAGGTAACAAGCCTCCTCTATGGTACTTTGTACTCTGTGAGGCTGCCTCGATTCATAAAGGTGAGCGTTTGGGACCATTTGCTAGTTTAATCATCGCGGAAACTTTTTGTACTTTAATCAATCAAAGCGAACCATCAATTTATCACAGTGATTGGTACTTGTTCGATGTTATTGGTAAGCCCAGAAATGTAAAGCGAAATACTACTAATGCGATAACTGAGTTACTTAAATATGCTAAGTCATACAATGGTTAGTTTAATATGAAAAACTATTGATGGCTTTGATAAGGAGACGATGAAATGTCAGATCAGAAAGTTTTGGACACTTTTTTAGGTTGCTGGCAAGTGTTTGATGTAAAAAATCCAGATCACCCTGTTAGAAAAGAGTGGTATCCAAACCCAGATGTAATGTTCGAAGTAAATCAAATTGAGGATAAACTCGCAGTTAAAATTAGTGTGCTGCCAACTGGGGGAACCTATGATGGCGAAAGGTATCTAGAAGAAGTCGAGTTTATTTTGGAAGGCAATGAAATAATTGCTCCAAGGAAAGAGGTTGGTAATGAACTAGAGTTTCAAGAAAAGGCTAGTATGGATGATGAAGGTTATATGGTTCACTGGTTAGATTGGTTCTCAAATATTAATGGAGAGATAACTAAAATTTCTACCGGGTCATACAAATGTAAACAGATCAGCTGTAATGATAAATAGTGGGGTACTCCCTCGCCTTGAAAAAGATTAGCTTTTCGTTATTATTACTTTTTTGCTTTAGCGTCTTTGCTGTAAGTGGAGAGGCTTGCCCTCATGCTCCTAGGGGTAAGCCACTTCGCGAGGTAAAACTAGAGACGCCTAATGAATCTAACTTATTGGTTTCAATTATACCGCGAAATACTAAATTAGTTACTCTGCTTATACATAGCAAAGGGAAAAACTGGTATCGGAATCCATTAGGAAATAACGTCAAACAAGTTATTTTTATCGATAAAAATAAAATTCAATCTGAAGCGACCTTGTGCATCTATTCTCAATACAGTAACTCGGGTAAAAGCATTGAAGGCATTTCTTTTGAGAAAATTAAAGAAATTAGAGGAAGTGTACGAGAGTCATTACTTCTTTTAAATGAGGCTAGTTCGTTATGGCATAAAAATGACAAACATTCAAAGTTGAACTCCATTAGTGCCTATGCAACGCTGTTCGAAAACAACACAAGAGAATTTGACTTGTCACTGCTAGCTTTTCTTAACCTTTTGGAAGCTAATTTCAATCTGTACAATTATGATGAAGTATTTCGCCTCTATAAAGTATTACCCACGAGGCTGAAGCTCAATGAATATTTTTATTATCATGTTTTACGGATAAAAGCAAAAGCGCTTGTTAGACAACATAAATTACATGAAGCACTTCCTGTCGCAGAAAACGCGTTATTAACACTTGAGCTGTATGTAAAAAAACATAAATATTCTTTCCGTGCTGACGAAGCCGAAATTCGAAACTTAATTGGAGAAATACTTCTTTCACAATCGAGAGGCTTAGTTGGAAATACTGCTTATAAGAAAATGCATCATGGAAAACTTTTTTTAGATAAAGCTTATATGTTTGCTATAGGAAACAGTCAGTTGTTAGCACACATACATAATAATAAAGGACTTTATCATATTTTAAAAAGTCGAATTGTTACAAGGGAAGTTAGACTTGAAGAGTTGTTGATTTCGATTGGCGAGCACGAAAGAGCAAAAGAGTACGCTGTATCTGCAAACGATAACTTTTCTTTACCTCTAATTGAAAACAATCTAGGGAGTTTATATTTAAAAACTAGGCAATTAGGCAAGTCCTTGAGAAGCTATCAGAGTGCGTTAAGCCGAATCGATAATGAAAAAGAATCTGAATTATTAGCATTGTTATATAAAAACTTGGGTAAGGTTTACCAAAGCTTAGGCGATTACTCTAAATCAGAAGCTTTTTTATCAAAGGCAGTTTCATTATCAGAAAAAGCGTCCACTATTGAGGTTGCAAATATCAAGTGTATTCAAGGAACAACTTTAAGGCTTATGGGAGAGGTTTTGAAGGCTCGGCGACTACATGAGTCTTGTTTGGAACTATTGAAAGTCGAGTCGGAAGAAAGTGTTGAGAATGATATTGTTAATGCAAGGCTTCAGCTGGCAGAAGACCACTTAATAAATGGTAATGGCTCAGAGTCTAAGGCACAAGTTATGTTAGCTATGAATGAGCTAAACATGATTACTAGTTTCGATTTGAAAGCTCAACTTTTAATTCAGTTTTCTCGAATGTTAGATGCGGATGGAAAACAAAGTCAAGCAATAAATGCCATACACGAAGCTATCGAGAGCTCGAAGAAGGCACAATTACCAGCTTCCTACATTGACAGTTTAGAATTCGCTATTAACTATTTTAAATCAATTAATAAGTTTCAAGAACTGAATAACTATGGAGAGCTAGCGTTAAAGGAAATAGAGTACTTACATGAACAGTTAGATTCAGAGAGATTAGGGCCTGCTTGGAGTAATAAAACTAATGCAATTTATATGACGCTTGCAGATGTAAGATTAAGTCAATACAGAGATAATGAAAGTGAAGAGGGATTAGCTTTAATATTTAACTTAATTGAAAGATCAAAAGCAATTAGCCTTCGATTAAGTATAGCTTCTGATAAGGCAAACTCTAGCTTAAAAGAAATGAATGATAAAGCTGACTATATAAGTGAGATCGCAAAGGAAGAAGCTGTAAGCAAGACTAAAGAGCAGCGTAAAAAATTAATGGTTGAACGTTTTCATGAACAGGAAATAAATACTTATGGGAGAATGAGTGAAAGAACGAAGAGTAAGTTGCCACCTCTGATTGAGTTGGTTAAAGCTAGAGAGAAGCTTTCCGAAAAACAAATGGTTATCTACTATTTGCTACTATCTGAAAATATTATTGCTTTTACTTTAACTCGTAATGATGCAAATGTGCAGTTGATAGGACACGCTGACGAAATTTTCGAAACTCATTCTTCCACTAGAGATATATTGACAAGTAAAAACTTGATAAAAACTTATCAGCATTTAGATAAAATTTCGTCCAAACTGATTAAGCCTATAAATATTGGGAAACATATATCTGAGTTATTATTTGTTCCCCATCTATCTTTGCACTCGATTCCTTTTTCAGCATTGTCAAATTCAAAAGTTGCAGGGAAATACGAACCATTAATAGAAAATTATACTGTAAAAGTCATTCCTTCGCTAAATACATACCTGATGAAAAAAAATAAAATAGATTACGAGTTTTCAAAATACTTAGCAGTCATTGCAAATCCAGTCTTCAGTAAGAGTAATAAATTAGCTAAAGACGAGAGCAATGATAAATCAGAAACTTTTCGAAGTTGGTCGCGAGAACTAAAGCCTTTGCCTTATACTCATATCGAATCGGAGAAGCTAAAAGAGCTTTTAAATGATAATGCTATTGTCTTCGGTCAAGAAAAAGCCACTAGGCAAAATTTATATAGTGATGTAGCCCGACGAGCGAAGATTTTGCATATTTCTACACACGGTTATTTTAGAGAGAGCAACTCGGATAATGTTGGATTAGCACTTTCTATCGTTGACGAATTTGGGAATTCTATTCCGGGATTTGTGACTGTCACTGATTTGTTTAATAATGAGTTCCTTAACGAACTTGTCGTCATTAATGGTTGTGATACTGCAATGGGGGAACCTCAAGCGGGCGAAGGAATTACCGGGTTAACAAGAGGATTTCTTGCACAAGGGGCTAAACATGTGATCTCTACTTTGTGGCCAGTTACGGATAAAGCTTCCGCTAAGTTTATGGAGTATTTTTATGGTCATTTGATTAAGGAAGGGGATATTTCAAAAGCTCTTCGATTAGCGCAAAGCCAGTTAAGAAAGAACAGAAAATATAGAGATCCTTTTTACTGGGCGCCGTACATCCTGACCACAGTAAGTCCCGATGAAAACATAATCTTAAGGCGTAAATAATAAATAGAGTTTAAACAATAGACCGCTAATTTCCATTGACCAATCGGTCGACCAATCCTACAATTAAAAAACTAAACTCTTACTCCCCAAAATCTATGACCCAAACCCGCCAACAAGCCGCTGAACAAACCCGTCTGAAAATCATCCAGGCAGCATTTGAAATCGTCGGCGAATCAGGCTATGAAGACCTTACGACCAACTCGCTAATTGCCAAGGCCGGTATCGCCAAGGGCACACTCTATCACCATTTCAATAATCTGGACGAAGTCGTTTATGCCATGATCAAATCTCTGGTTGAGCAGTCGTTAGATGGAGTTCCGGTAGAGAAATATGACAGTTTAGCTGAATATTTAGAGGCGATGGGAGAGTACCTGATGAGTGATTGTATCAACGATCCCAAGGTCTTAAACACGATTTACGGTTTTATTCCAAAAGGAATGAAAGACCCCAAATTCAAGAAATTGGCCGTTGAACTGTTAGAAGGGGCATGTGATCGCATTACACCCGCTTTTCAGCGGTTTTATGGTGGAAAATTAACCAATGAAAAGATTGATCATGCCATAAGAATGGTCGATATGTTTGTCAGCGGTTTTTGTATTCACTATGTCATTTTTGAGGATAAAAATAAGTATCAAAAATTGTGGTCTGAATTTAGCGAAATGCTCGTTCGGTTTCTTGAAAAATAGATAAAAATTCAATATAAATGATAATTATTTCCATTTGAGTTTTGTTGACCGACCGGTCGGTCAGTGATAATATCCACTCTCGAAATGGTTCACCCCGGTTCGAAAAGACGAACAGAAATGAGAAAAACGCTTTTTCATTTGCAACATGGCAAAAATCTGTTTCGCCACTCTTTTTCTCATTCGCTTTTTCGACAACCTGACAATAACTCTATTTTTACGCGGTAAAAGGAGTGAAAAGAAGTCACTTACAGCGAGAAAATAGAATTAACTAAAGCGATTTCAAACCAGTTTGAAAATATAAAACTCAAAAATAGCACTATGATGAAATTCACAAAATTTTTTTTGATAAAACTCTTGGGCACTCTCTTTCTTTTGTCAGCATTGATTACAACCAGATCGGTGAGCGCATTTGAAGAAAGCCAAAATACAAAGTTGACAACTAGTGTTACGACACAAGCATTCGAATCCTTACGCTTTAATCCTTCTAGAAATGCACCTGCTAAAGTTGAGTCGCTTAATCGAAGCCGAATACCTGCAGAAGTTGGAGCAGTAGTTTCCAGGCTAACCGCGAAAGTAGGAAAAATAGTCGAGGCGGGCGAGTTACTTGCTGAGCTTGATTGTCGTGATTTCGAGTTAAACTTTCAGGTTCAGTCTGCGCAGTTAGAGCAATTAAAAATACAGCAAGAATTTGAACAAAGAGAAGTCAAACGAGGCGAAAAACTATTAAAGCGAAAAAATCTTGGCGAAGCTGAACTTGATCGAAGAAAGACTATTTTACAAACAACTCAAGCACAAGCCCTTGCTCAACAGGCATCAGTTAACCGCGCCTTACTAGAAAAGTCTCGCTGTAAAATTTTGGCACCATTCGCCGGAGTAGTGATTTCTCGACTTGCTAGTGAAGGAGAGATGATAGAAAAGGGAGCGCCTGTCATTGAATTAGTTCAAACGGATGAATTGGAAGTCTCTGCCAACATTGCACTATCAGATGAAGTTTCCTTTGTCGGTGCCAATCAATATTACCTTGAAGCCAACTCTCAGAACTACCCGGTTAAAGTGCGTCAGTTGACCGCGGCAGTTGTTGATAGTGCACGAAGCCGAGAGGCCCGGTTGGTTTTTCTGGATAAAAGTACTTTGCCGGGAGTCATCGGCCGACTAGTGTGGCGTTCTCCCACTCCTCATTTGCCTGCACACTTACTACAAAAAAGAGGCGAACAGTTTGGCGTATTTATTAGTAACGACTCTAATGCACACTTCATTGCCATTCCCGAGGCACAAGAAGGCAGGCCGATTCCGATACTTGATGAATCACAGTGGTCGGGCGCTCAACTTATCATTGATGGCCGCCATGGTTTACAAGACAAACAGAAAATTTCTATAAAAAAGTAATAGGCTAAAAAAGCGCTAATTAGAGTTTTAGACAAGAGAAAATATTTGTAGTTTGCAGGAGCGAATTATTTATGTGGCTACGCCAGTTAATCCAAAATCATGTGTTAACCAATTTGTTGTTTGGCCTCATTTTATTGATGGGAACGATCACTTATTTTAGTTTGCCCCGAGAACAAGACCCAACGGTTAATTTTAACTGGGTGCAGATTACGACTTTTTTTCAGGGCGCTTCAGCGAAAGACGTTGAGCGGAAGGTCACTGATATTATCGAAGAGTCGATTGAAAAAATTCAAGATATTAAATTTGTTTCCAGTACCAGTCGCGAAAGTATCTCCAGTATCCTGGTACGTTTTAACGATATTGGTGATGACGCTTTCGATAAAAGACTCGCTGATTTACGGCGTGAAATTAATAATATTGAAGATCAATTACCCGAAGAGTCAGAGCGCCCGGATATTTTTGAAGTAACTACGGCTAATGCCTATCCGACAGCAACGGTAGTTGTGAGTGGGCCGTCTGATGATGAAAATTTGCGTCGACATGCACGCATTCTGGAAAAAGATCTTGGCCGTATCAAAGGAGTCGACAGAGTTCAGCCTACCGGGTTAAAAGATCCTGAAATACAAGTTCAATTTGATATCGAAAAAATCCAGTTGTTAAATATTTCGCCGGTGACCATCGCTGATTCAATTCGTAGTTTTTATCAAGATACTTCTGCGGGCTCTGCTCGAATTGCTAACGACCAATGGTTAGTTCGAATTGAGGGAACGACCACCGAACCTGACAAGTTAGCGCAGATCCCAATTCTTTCCCGAGAAGGTAATAGACTCATTAATAATACGGAGATACGTCTGGGTGATGTCGCACGAGTCGTGAGAGAGCGCTCGAAAGATGAACGTCTTGTAAGGTTAAATGGAAAACCGGCAGTTCTTTTTGCGGTGATGAAACAGGAAAATTCTAACACGCTTGAATTAGTAAAACGCATTAGTGAGTTCGTTGACCAACGCAACACCAATAGCGAAAAACTGGGCGTTGAATTTTCATTGGTTGATGACCAAACGCTGATCACACGTAATGCGCTAGATATCATGCAAACTAACGCGCTCTATGGATTAATTCTGGTTTTGTTTGTGACCTGGATTTTCCTGGGATCCAAAATTAGTTTACTGGTTACAATCGGCATCCCATTTACTTTAGCGGGAACTTTTATTGCGCTAAAAATATTTGGTCAAACTTTAAATACCTCTGTGTTGCTCGCGATTGTGATTGCGCTCGGAATGTTGGTTGACGATGCGGTCGTGGTGGTCGAGTCTATCTATCACAAGTTACGTCGCGGCGCTAATGGAATTGAAGCGGCATGGAGTGGGCTAACTGAAGTTATCGGTCCGGTCACTGCTTCAGTGTTTACAACTATTGCCGCGTTTTTACCCTTGATGTTAATGCCTGGAATTTTAGGTAAATTTATGATGGTTATTCCATTGGTGGTTACCTTGGCATTGCTGATTAGTTTGATAGAAGCTTATTGGATGTTGCCGGGCCATGTAATGGCCGCGAAGGTCAGCTTTGATAACCCGTCGAAGATTGATGCGTATCGACGGCGATTTATTCATTGGATAAAGATTAAGTATGGATTGGCACTGATTAAAGTCATGCGACATCCGAGGAAAACGCTCGCAGGTTTATTTGGTGTGTTAATTTTTGCTATGGGTTCTTTGGCGATCGGATTAGTCAGAGTCGATTTTTTCGCTGCAGACACCATTCGGTTATTTTATGTCAATGTCGAAATGCCAACGAGTAGTTCACTCGACGAGACTATGGAAAAAATATTACTGGTGGAAAAGCAAGCGAGAGAAAAATTAGACGAACAAGAAACACGATCGGTTGTGAGTTATGCTGGGCAAATGTTTACCGAAACCGCGCCAATGTACGCGGAAAATATCGGCCAGGTTTTGGTGAGTTTAAAACCTCGTAAAGGAGAGATGCGCACCGTCGAACAAATTATTGAAGAGATGCGGGGAGCAGTTACGTCTGTGGTGGGGCCGGTGAATGTTTCATTTACCAAGTTAGCAGGTGGACCGCCGACTAGTAAACCAATTAGTGTTAAAGTTCGCGGTGATGATTATGCAGAGTTAAGAGCGGCTACCGATACGCTAGGTGATTTTCTTAAGGCCGATGAAGAAAAGCGATTTATTGACGTCACCGATGATGACAGTAAAGGTCGACAAGGACTCACTTTAAAATTGAATTACGATGCGATTAATCGTTTGGGCGTTTTGCCAAATACTGTTTATCGGATTATTAAGTCTCTGGTTGACGGCGAAATAGTCAGTTATGTGCAGCACGAAGGTGATCGAATTGCGCTGAGGTTGAAGTCAACCCAGGCTGTCACAAACCGGTTTACAGATATTGATGCGCTACTCACTTTATCGGTGCCAACGCCCGGTGGCGAAAATGTGCCGTTACGTTCGCTGGTTGAAATTAAAGTCGAACAGGTTAAAGGTAACTTGCGTCATTATAATTTTCGCAGAACCATCACACTCGAATCTGATATCAACAAACAATTGACCGACACGGTTGCAGCAAACAATTTATTAAAAGCGCACTGGGAAAAAATAGACGGAGATTACCCCAACGTGTCACTCGACTTTTCAGGAGAGCTAGATGACATTCAGGAAAGTATGGATGCAATGGGCGTATTATTTTTATTTGGAATTGGTTTGATGTACTTGATCCTGAGCACGCAATTTCAGAGCTACTTTCAACCTTTAATGATGTTGTTTACAGTACCTATGGCATTTACAGGTGTTGTACTTGGCCTGATTGTTTCTGGTAATCCACTCAGTTTATTTACATTGTATGGCGTCGTTGCGTTAGCCGGCATCGCGGTTAACGCGGCGATTGTTTTGATTTCGAGAGCCAATGCAAACCTGGATAAGGGAATGAGTTTAATACATTCGACCTTTTACGCGGCAAGAAGAAGAGTTCTACCGATTATTATTACGACTTTAACAACTGTGGCCGGATTATTTTCATTGGCTGTCGGGTTGGGAGGACATTCTTTAATCTGGGCGCCGGTGGCCACTGCAATTGTATGGGGATTAATTTTTTCGTCCATGTTGACTTTATTTGTTGTCCCGGTGCTTTACGAAACTTTTATGCAGCGTTCAAAACGTCGACAGAAATATCGTACTCAAGCGGTGGCGAGCGGTCATGCAAAGTAACCTGTGCTATTTCACAATGCAGAGGTATAATCGCCAGTATTGATTAGATCGTTAAGGAGAGATTTGTGGATTTGTGGCAGCATATCAGATTATCGATTAGTCAGGCCATTGATGATGATCTTCAACTGGTTCAACATTCTCCTGTGTCCGGCGGTGACATCAATCAAGCGTACCGATTAGAGACCTCGAAGAGCACTTTTTTTATTAAGCTTAATCGAGCAGAATTATTGGAGATGTTTGTCGCTGAAGCAAATGGACTTGAGTGTATGGCGGCGACTAAAACTATCAAAGTTCCTTCGGTCATCACATCAGGTGAGTATTCGAACCAAAGTTTTCTGGTGTTAGAACATCTTCATTTAGGCGGGCTTCAGAACATTGGAAAATTTGCAGTGGAACTGGCCGAATTGCATCGATGCTCAAATGCAAACTTTGGTTTTTCCAGCGACAATTATATCGGTTCAACACCGCAGTCTAATCAGCAAAGTGATAACTGGTTAGAGTTTTACGCGGAGCAGAGGATAGGGTTCCAATTATCAATGTTATCAAAAAAAGGTGCGAGTAGCCGTTTGCTAGAAAAGGGCAAAGCGGTACAGAAAAATATCGCTCAGTTTTTTGACGATTATTTACCCACGCCAGCTTTAATTCACGGCGATTTGTGGCAAGGTAATTATGGATATATGCGGGGCAACTCAGGTCAATATTCAAATGCTGAGTCCCATACAGGACGCCCGGTCATTTATGATCCTGCTTGTTATTTTGCCGATCATGAAGCGGAGCTCGCGATGCTTGAATTATTCGGAAACCCTGGCGAAGTTTTTTTTCGAGAGTATCACCAGGTTTTCCCGATTGATCGAGGTTATCCGGTTCGGCGAACCCTCTACAACTTGTACCACATCTTAAACCATGTCAATTTATTTGGCGGTGGCTATGAAAATCAGGCTGAACGAATGATGGATGAACTATTAAAGTGATAGATAAAAATTTAGAGTGGTGCTATTTATTAATTTAGAGCAAGACTGTTTATCTGTTAACGCCGTTGACCACCAAAATTTTAGCCACTAATCTAAATATCTCGATTTGATACAAATTGTGACGAATTTCTAAGATTCGGGCTTGCAATATCTCCGGGCTTATCCCATTCTCAGTCTGTATCTTTCACTTTTAAAGGTAAATAGGCTTTAATTAACTTATGCATCAACAACTTGAAACTGTCGTCAATCAATTAAACGAAATTATTCTGGGCAAAAAAGATCAAATCAAATTAGCCCTTGTCTGCTTACTGGCGAAAGGTCACTTGTTGATTGAAGACCTTCCCGGCATGGGAAAAACAACTCTCGCTCATGCGCTGGCAAAGGTACTTGGGCTGGATTTTCAGCGTATTCAGTTCACCAGTGATTTATTACCGGCAGATATTATTGGATCGGCAATTTATCGTCGCAGCGATGAGACATTTAAGTTTCATCAAGGACCTATTTTCACCCAGGTCATTCTTGCCGATGAGGTGAATAGAGCGACACCAAAATCTCAGAGTGCTTTGTTGGAAGCGATGGAAGAATACCAGGTGACCTCGGAAGGGGTTAGCCGAAAACTGCCAGAGCCGTTTTTTGTTATCGCAACACAAAATCCATTCCATCAGATAGGAACTTACCCATTGCCTGAGTCTCAGCTTGATCGTTTTCTGATCAGAATTTCATTAGGGTATCCTGCCCAGGAAGTAGAGCGGCTGTTGTTCAAAGGACAGGAAACAAGAATTCAGATCGAGGCATTGCAATCGGTATTGAATGCTGAAAAATTATTGGCGTTTCAACGTGAAGTTGAGGCTGTCACCGTAACCGATACTTTGCTCGATTATTTACAAGCGCTGGTTGCAGCGACTAGAAACAGCACCCAATGGTCCCATGGGCTATCCCCAAGAGGCGGACTAGCGTTACTAAAAGCGGCAAAGGCCTGGGCTTTGCTTGAAGGTCGGGATTTTGTTGTGCCTGAAGATATTCAAGCGGTTTGGGAACCGGTGGCGAGCCACCGACTTATGAACCAGACAGGCACTAGCGCTGCTGGCAGTTCGCCGGTTCTGGCTATATTAGAATCGACAGAAATTCCTAGATAGGTGAAGGTAAGCAGACCTTAACGTGAAAATACCAAAATCGATAAAAAACTCAGTGGGTCGTTGGTTTGGCAGCCGCATGCCGGTTGGCGACAGTGTCACATTAAATCAGCGGTCGAGCTATATCTGGCCAACCAGGGCCGGCTATTTATTGTTAGGTATCGTCATTTTGATGATGATTGGCGCAACCAATTATCAAAATAACCTGGCATTTTTACTGACCTTTTTATTGATTGGTATTGGTTTGGTGACGATCGTTTACACGTTTAAAAACATGCAAGGTATTCAGTTTTCTGTGTTGCCTGTTAATGAAGCCTTTGTTGGGCAACCATTAGCGATATCAATGAGTCTGACAAGCAATTCGGGAAAAGAGCACTACAGCATTGGTATCGGCCAAAACAACAATGAGTTATTGGTGTGTGATGTTCCTGATACCGGCAATGCCACTGCGACTATCAATTTTGAGGCTTCCAGGCGAGGACATTTTGAGTTACCTCGATTAATGGTCACCAGCGAGTTTCCATTTGGCTGGCTGAAAACCTGGGCATATTTCCGATTTGTAACCCCGATCTTAATCTACCCAAAACCAATTGAACCACCCCAGCTTTATGAACAAGACCATGGTAAGGACAGTGATGAGGGCGTTAAAAGTGAAGGGAATGAAGATTTTTATGGATTAAAATCTTATCAGCCAGGTGAGTCTTTATCGCGCATTGACTGGAAAGCTTATGCCCGTGAAAAAGGCATGTTTGTGCGCGAGTTCGTTGCCTACAAAGGACAGCAACTATGCTTTAACTGGCAGGATTTCCCTGGTAATGATGATGAAGTTCGACTGTCTTATCTAACTTTTATGGTGCTGCAGGCAGCTAGTCAAAATTTGACTTATACCCTTATTTTTCCGGGCACCCACATCGGGCCTGGCGATGGCGAAGAGCATCGAGCGCAGTGCCTGGAAGCATTAGCGCTATACGGCGAAAAGGTGGCACCGTCGTGATGAATTCAGCGATTAGTAAAAGGCAACTTCAAACCAGAGAGTTGCCAATCATTCCAATTGTCATCGCGCAACAATGTGTGCTGTTACCTTTGTACTTTTTTATACCTCTCTGGATTGTCGCATTAAACTTGTTTGCTGCCGGATTAGTCGTCTGGTCGATGAAAAATAAAAGCTTTGAAGTGGACCGTTGGTTAAAACTTGTCATCACGGCTGCGGCAATTGTCGGCATTTTAGTGGTGTTTAGAAAGTTTTCGGGAAGAGACGCAGGTGTGGCACTCATCAGTGCGATGTATGGTTTGAAAATTTTGGAAACCAAAAAGCTCAGAGACGCGAATTTATTATTATCGCTAGGCTTTTTTATGTTGGTGGCTGGCTTTCTGTTCACTCAGAAACCCTGGATAGCGCTTTATCAATTTATCCCAATTATAGCCATACTTAATGCCCTGGTTTCAATGCAAAGTATTGGTCGGGGCAAAGTCGTGAAAAGGTCTTTGGGACAGGTAATAAGAAGCTTGTCTCAATATTTATTACTGGCATTGCCGATCATGATAGTTCTGTTTTTATTTTTCCCGCGCCTTGGTGGACCCATTTGGCGAATGCCTGGCGCGAGCACTGCGGCGAGTGGGGTGTCTGACTCAATGACTCCCGGAGATGTAAGCAGTCTTCAACTATTTGATAAGGTGGCCTTCAGGGCTAAATTTAACGGCAGCGCGCCGAATGAAAAAGACTTGTACTGGCGAATGTTAACCCTGGGTGAGTATGACGGTATTACCTGGACAAGGGCTGGCACAACACCTTATAAATTGCCAGAGTCGGAGCTCACTGGTAAAGAATTAATCGATTACTCCATCACTCTGGAGGCTACCCGGTTAAACTATTTAGTCACACTGGACCGTCCGATTAAGGCTCCGCAAAGAAGTACTTTGCTGAAAGACTTTACCACCTATACGCCATTTCGAATTATGGATAGAACGCGCTATCAGGTGACTTCCGCGCCAACTTTGCCGATTGAAACCCAGTTATCTGACACGCAACGCTCCTTCTACACCAATATACCGCAAGATGGCAATTTAAAGACCAAAAATTGGGCTCAGGAACAGCGGCAAAAATATCAGTCTGATGCCGAGTTTATTCATAGCGTCTTAGTACAAATCAACCAGCAGGAATATTTTTATACACTTCAACCGCCGATTATGAGAGAAGATGTGGTTGATAGCTTCTGGTTTGATTATCAACGAGGTTTTTGTGAACACTATGCGGGGGCGCTGGTGTTTATTGCTCGAGCTGCCGGTATTCCGGCCAGAGTGGTGATTGGCTATCAGGGCGGTGAAAAAAATCCACTTTCAGATTACTGGATTGTCCGATATGCCAATGCCCATGCCTGGACCGAAATCTGGTATGAAGATCTTGGCTGGGTGAGAATTGATCCAACTGCGGCAATTGCCTCTCATCGCGTCGAGCAAGATTTGCTAACTGATTATCGCCAAAGGGAAAGCTTATTTGATAATTTTGATATCGTTGATCTTGAAGATTTGGGATTGTTCAAACAGTTCGAATATTGGATGGACCAGGTAAACAACAATTGGAATGACTGGATTTTAGACTATAACAGCCAGCGTCAACGACAGCTTTTTTCAAATTGGGGCTTTTCCAAGATAACCAACGAACAATTAATTGCTTTCATGTTAATTATCGTAAGCTTATTTCTCGGTTTTATCAGCTTTCGCTGGTTGCATCAAAAAGATCGCAAAGACCAGGTCGCCCGCGCTTACGAAAAGTTTCAAAGTAAATTGGCGAAAGAAGGATTGGTGAATGTCGACTCCACAACCGGACCGATGCAATTAATTAACCAACTGAAAGAGTTAGAGTATTCCGCATTGGTTCGCTCGCCGCATAAGTCTGTGCGCTCTAAGTATGAGCAACACATTAAAGCGATTGAGGCTTATATTCATTATCGTTACCAGAATGATAAACCAGACTTCAAAGCTAAAAAGAATCTATTGCTACAGTTTAGACAGGTTTAGTTTTCAGATTGATCGTTATCGTGTGGAAAACGAGCTAAACCTCGTAAACGTCGGTCAATTCCCCTATAATCCGCCTAAATTTAAATCAGTCGTTTTTAAAGTAGTGCGTAAATCTTGATGGATATCTCCCACATTCGTAATTTTCTAAAGTGTGATACACCCGCGGCATGGCTGGATTACGCAGTAAAGCATGTCGAAATATTGTTGGTTGACCATGCTAAATGTGAGAAAAAAGCCGCGTCAACGGCGCTCAGCTTAATGTTCAAGTATCCGGAACGAAGTGAGCTGCAGGTAAAAATGGCGCAACTGGCGCGGGAAGAAGTGCTTCATTTTGAGCAAGTTTTTGAAAAGATCCAGCAGCGAAACATCGAATACACCATTCTTTCACCTTCGCGTTACGCAGCAAGTTTAAGAAAGTTAGCTCGCGGAAGCGAGCCCCATAAGCTCGTCGATTTCTGCATTATCGGTGGCATTATTGAAGCCAGATCCTGTGAGCGCTTCGCTAGCCTTTCACCGCTGTTGGCAGACAAAGAGCCAGATTTAGCACGCTATTATCAATATCTACTGAAATCAGAATCTCGGCACTATGAAGATTATCTTGAATTGGCGCAGTTATATTCTGACGAAGATATTAGCGAACGGGTAGAGTTGTTTTTGCAACATGAAGCTGACCTTATTCAAGGCAGTGATGTCGAATTCCGATTTCATAGCGGCATTCCTCAATAGAGAATTTTAGCGCAAAGGTGTGTATGACTGTTGAGATAAAAGTCTGCGCATTTCGGGATTTTACCGCTTGAGTTGGAACCTAACGACGAATGCTCGGTCTTAACTGCCAAATCGGGAAGAATAGCGTCGAGAACGAAGAGTTTTGCTTGAGTTGGCCGGTTGCTGCAAGTAACATAGCATGCCTGTTTCAGCAGCTCGACGATAACCGCTGTTTTGTCGGGATGAGTATTGATTAAGGGCCAGGTATTTTTGAAAGTCTGGTATTTTTCAAATACCGATTTAGCAAGTTTTTCAATCGAGCTTGCCAATATCCGGTTGCGTTATTAGGGTTTGAATGTATCTATTGGACGGTCAATTTAAAGGTAGTATTGTCGCTTTAGTCACACCGATGCTGGCTGATGGACAAGTTGATTACCAGGCTTTAGACAATTTAATTGAATGGCATATTCAATCCGGCACCCGTGGTTTGGTCATTATGGGGACGACCGGAGAGTCTTCATTAGTCTCTGTCGATGAGCATATTAGCGTTGCTGAAGCTGCGCTTTCTATTGTTGACCGTCGAGTTCCCGTTGTAATTGGATGCGGCAGTGCTTCAACTGCAAACGCTATTTCTCTGGTTAAAAAAGTTAATGGGCTAAAACCAGACGGTTTTTTATGTGTAACGCCTTATTATGTTAAGCCAGGTCAGCAAGGAATGATCGCGCATTTCAGTAAAGTTGCAGATGCATCTGATGCGCCTTTATTGCTGTACAATGTGCCCGGAAGAACATCTTGTGATCTCGATAATCAGTCAATTATCAAATTAGCTGAACATACCAATATTGTAGGAGTCAAAGATGCTACCGGCGATCTTGGCAGGGCTAAGTCACTGATTAATGAACTCGAAAACTTTTTGTTTTTGAGCGGTGATGATGAAACTGCATTTGAGTATATGGCGCTAGGTGGACACGGCGTTATCTCTGTGACTGCTAATTTGGCACCTGAACGAATGAGTCAATGGTGTCAATTGATGCTAGATGCCAAACCAGATCAAGATCAGGCACGGTCGATATTTAATGGGCTTATGCCGTTGCATCAGAACTTATTTGTTGAGGCAAACCCTATACCAGTAAAATGGGCGCTAGCCGAGTTGAATAAAATACAGGCGGGTATTCGATTGCCGTTAACCCAGCCAGAAAAAAGTACACAAGAAAAGATTGCTTTGGCGATGAGACAAAGCCAGATCGTTTAGTCAGTGGAGAATAATAACTTGAATTGCTTTAGAAAAATTATACTAATTATTTTGTCTGCAGGGCTTTCTGCATGTAGTTATATTTATGGCGAAGATGGTTTAATTAAGGATCGAACCTATGATTATCTTGAAGCTAAGCAGACTAAAGAATTAGTCGTTCCACAAGAACTAAAGCAAAAAGCAAGAGTAGACTACACACAGGTTCCCGCAATTGGTGAAAAAGCGAAGCAGGCAGATATCGGTAAGTCGGTCAGGTACGCCGCACCAGTTCAAATTTTAGCGGTATTGGATAATATCCGTGAAGACAAAAAAGCGCCAAATCCTGCCGTTTTTGTACAAGAAAATATCGACATATTGTGGCAGATAACGGTCGACTTATTTGTTAATAATGAAATCAACCCTACTGTTGTTGATAAGTCCCAATACTTTTTAAATACCGGTTGGGTTGCACTGGATGAGAGAGGCGTTTGGTTAGGCATTGAAAGTGACGAAGAGTCTGACGAATTTCGAGCGGAGTTTCAGGTTAAGATAAAACCTGGGGTTATTAGAGGTGAGAACCGCATTGAAGTCGTAAGAAGTAAAGCCCAAAAATATAATGATGATAGTGAACAATGGGAAAATGTTCCTAGCTTTTGGCAAGATTCAGCTGAAATGCTCAACCTTATCATTTCGAATTACGATAAAAAAGTGACTGAAATGGAGCGCGAAAAACGAGGACGAGCCATTGCCGGCTTTAAGGTTGAATTAGCGAAAGATGCTGATAATAATGCGGCATTAGTTACCGCGACCAATCGAGAGATTGTTTGGGAAAAGTTGCCTAGAGTGCTTGAAAGCGTTAATTTTCAAGTGAATGACAAAGATCGCCGTCTGATGACTTATTTTGTAAAATACGAAGTTGAAGAGCCCGGATTTTTTGCTTCGCTTTTTAATGATGAACCCGAAGCGCTACCGATTGAACCCGGCGATTATCAGGTGAGTTTGACTGATGTTGGTGAGCTCACAGCGGTGACTTTCAAAGATGGTCAAGGTGCTCCACTTGAGTCCTCAGCCATGGTTAAACTCTTTCCAATTCTTAATAAACTATTTGGCGATAAGCGTTAGAAAGATTGTTTAGTGTCACGTCTTTAGGCTCCGGCAGCAAAGGCAATGCCACTGTTGTTCGGTACGACGATGAATTGGTGCTAATTGATAGCGGGTTTTCTTGTAAAGCACTGGAAGCCCGCTTAAAAGCTCGCCAAATAGAACCCCAGGATATCTGTGCAATTTTGGTTACCCATGAGCACAGTGATCATTTCAATGGTGTACCAGCATTTTCCAGGAAATATAAAACACCTGTCTGGATGAGTTGTGGCACTGGTATGCATCCGCGAGTTGAGAAAATTTCCCATCTCCATTATTTAAATACACATACGAGTTTTCAGCTTGGCAAGTTTGAGATTACGCCGGTTGCGGTTCCCCATGATTCTCGGGAAGCATGCCAATTTATTTTGCAGGCAGCCGATTGGCGTGTAGGGATCCTGACAGATTTAGGGCATATTACACCTTATGTTAGCGAGCAATTTTCTGATCTGGATATTTTGCTGCTCGAATTCAACCATGATTTAGACCTTTTGCTTCAAGGTGCTTATCCTGAAAAGCTAAAACGACGGGTCGCCGGACCACTTGGACATTTGAGCAATCGCCAGGCTTGTGACTTTCTCGCACAGCAATCCTGGGGCAAATTAAAATACTTGGCGGCAATGCATCTTAGCGAGGAAAATAACCGACGTGAGCTGGTGGAGCGGGGGATTAAAGCTGTTGGTCTACCTTCTGATATAAGCACCATTATTGCAGACCAGGAAAAGGGATTTGATTGGATTGAATTACAATAGTTAATTTAAACTCGAATTAGCTATCCTGAACTTCACTGCGATATTTTTCTGAACTTTACCCATTAGAATTGTGCTTTACCAGAGGAAGTCAGCAAGAGCAGGTGAACTACTCTTGCTGGTTGAGATCAAAGATATTTACAGCTGGAAAGATATCGGCACTTCAAATTCAAACTCCTGTAATTTTAACTCCTTAGGAATTGCCTGAAAAGGCGCCGCTTTTCTGACCATTCTAGTCACGGCTTTATCCAGAATTCGAGATCCAGAGCGCTCAACAATAGAGAAGTCAATTATTTCTCCATTAGAATCTATCTTAACTCTAGCCAATACATCCCCTTGATCACCGTTGACCAGTGCTTTTTTAGGGTACTGCTGAAATTGTCTAATTGAATTTAACAAATCTCGCGTATACGAACCGCTGATCAAGTCAGCATCAAAGAACTCTTCTTCCAGATCTTCTGTAGTGGTCGTGGTATTTGAAGGTTTTTCCAAAGAGGCTGTTTTCTGAACCGGTGGTTTAGCAATTTCTTTGGCGATAGCTGAGTCGAGCTTGATGTCTGGCTTAAAGTTATCTTTATCGAGCTTAGCAACCTTGCTGGCATCTGTGGCCAGTTTTTTAGCTGGATCAGCATTTGAACTTGGTTTTGTTTCAGTTTTTTTGTTGTTGGCAACAGCTTTACTCGGCGTACTTACCTTCTTTTGGTTTTGTTCAGGCTTTTTCTTAGGAGGCGGAGTTGTTTTGGCGACTTTTTTAGCCGGCGGCTTCTTAGCTGGTGTGGTATTTTTCTTAGCAGGCGTTTTCTTAACGACGGTAGTTTTTTTGGCCGGCGTCTCAACTGCGGCAACTTTAGTAACAGGTTGAAGATCTTGATCAAATCGACCTGGAATAGGCTGTAAAGCTTCATATTTTGTCACGAAATCTTGTTGCACTGGTTGAGTATCTTGTCCACGGATACTTTTCTTGAAAGCTTTAGTCGGTGGATTTGTGCCTAACCAGACGTTTAATAACAGGTCAACAAAGCCTTCTTTATTGATGGTCTGAAATAAGGTTCCGTTAAGATAAACTTGTGTGCCGACACCGGGCACGTGATCAATATTTAATTCATCGCCGATTTCTAGAGAGCGTTTAAAAATTCTGGAAAATCCAACAATTTCACGTGTCAGTGGTTGCCATCGATTTCTGGGGTTATTCATCGCAAGCCTTTCTTTCCAATGACGAGCCATCTTACGATGAGAGTACTTTGAAACGAAACGAATCGACATTCGTTTGGCGACAGTGTCATTTTTTAACTGTTCCACGTCGGTAACCGTTTCTGGCGCGAATAGGGCGCCGATATAAATATCGTTTCTTAATTCCTGATGCATCCCAATACCAAGCAACTTTAATGAGTTACCTGGGAGGTTTGCGCTTAACTCCGCTTTTGACTGTTGAACAAAGGTTATTGACAGGCAAAATATGGAAATTGCGAAAATGACTATTTTTCGTAAATCAAATTGGTGTTTCAGCATTTCTATCTCCGCATCGCGTGTAATACTACTAATCTAATAAAAACCAATTCCCATTGAATGGAAATAATTCCTATTTTACGCATCCTGCGATAAGGGTATATTTTATTGGGGACCGTTCTAAACTGGAACCCGAAGAAGCTCTAAATGGAGAAATGAGAAATATATTCTACTTCCAACCCCTCCCCAGCAAGTACTTCAGTGAAGTTACTCGAAATGTCATTATTATTATCGATGCGTCTTAGTTATGTTTATCGCATCTAAACACTGTTGATTATCAATTGTGTTTAGCTAGTTACATTAAGCCAAATTTATCGTCGCAATATTGATATTCACTTGTGGGCTACTAATGATAAAGCTAATTTGTTTGATGTTTCAAGAGACAATTTCACTATATACTTAGATACTTGCTAAAAATTACCAAAACTTGTTAGAAATTATCAAAAATATTAATTTTGTCAGTTAACTTATTGTTAATTTTAATGAAAATTTACGTAATTAAGTCACTTTGCCGAGATAAATGATTGACATATAGTTAGCGGTTAAGTTAAAACATTGATTGTTTCTATAAAAAAATAGAATAAAAGACGAAAAAACGGCAAAAACAATAAAAACAGTCATTAGCGCAAGTTCCGGCAATTTTATCAATCTTCATGGACGATATAAGTAAGAACGCGAGAGCGTTTAGTTTATTAATTAGTGGTGTTTCGACAACGAAGATTGGGGTGAAAAGTGAAACTTTTTAAATTTATTATAGTAGTACTGTCATTCGGTATATTCAGTGGTGTAGAAGCTGAAGAAACCGTTGCAGATAAAATACTTGCGATTAGCAAGGTTGAACTTAAAGGTGCTGAACGCTCATTGCTATTAGTCGGTGTGGGCCTCACTCAAATGATGGAAAAGGACTATTATCTAGGCGCTTTTTATGTAGATGAAGCAGCACAATATGATGATGCTGAAGATTTAGTCTACATCGATGCGCCAAGAAGAATGGAATTTCGCTTTGCTTCCGAAAGTAAAGTCTCAGCAAGGGGTTTTGGGCGTAATTTAGCTCAAGGGATCAGAATTAACAATTCAAAAGCGAATATTGATGCTGAAAAAGAAAAGCTACAGCAGTTTGTCAGATTATTTAGAGGCAGTTATAAAAAAGGCGATATCGTTCGTTTTGACTATCAGAACAGAAGTGAAATCAGCATAACCTACAATGGGCGCGTGATAGGAACTTTTGAGCAAGCTCGTGATTTGTATCGCTTGTTACTACGCATGTGGGTTGGCGAGCGGCCGCCATCACAAAGCTTTAAACAGGGGATAATTGGTCAACATGAAACCAAAGAAGCAATAAAGCTCCAGACACAGTTTGTTTCTTTAAAATAATGATAGTATGTATTGAAAAGCCCTCATTGAGGGCTTTTTTTGTGTCTGAGATATTAAATGTCTGGGACATTAAAACCGTTTTCTTTTCTCATCAAATAGCAAAATAAAAAAGCGCTCACTTGATCAAAATCTTGGCGTAAAACTCGCGATTGAGGTTTACACTGCCTCAAATACTAGCTATTCTCCATCGCCAGCAGATTTCAGACTTCAAAATGAATAACTTTTGAGCTGATTGATTCAACTTGAGAATTGGTAACCCAATCGGGTTGCGCAATTCATCTAGAAAACATATCCGAGATCGATTATGGCTAACATCCTACTTCTTGGTGCGGGCTTTGTAACCGGACCACTTGTCGAATATTTACACGCAAAAAATCATCACATTACCGTTGGTTCCCAGTTTTTGTATGAAGCTGAAGAACTAGTGGGAGGCAGGGACAGATTGACGCCGCTCCAGGTCGATGTGACTAATGAAGCTGAGATGCGAGAATTAGTCAAAGAAGCCGATCTTGTTGTTTCTTTTGTTCCTTTCCAATTCCATGTGTCAGTCGCCAAGATTTGCGTCGCTGAAAAAACATCGATGGTTACCGCTAGCTATACCCATGAAGATATGTGGAAATTGGATGAGGCTGCGAAAGAAGCGGGAATTACCATTCTGAATGAAATTGGTGTTGATCCAGGTATCGATCACATGACCGCAATGCAGGTTATTGATGAAGCGCACGAGCAAGGCTCTAAAGTTGAGGCGTTAGTCTCCTGGTGTGGTGGTATTCCGGCACCTGAAGCTAACAACAACCCGTTAGGCTACAAATTTTCCTGGTCTCCGATGGCCGTGCTATCGGCTGTTTCAAACGATGCTTATTATCTGCGCCGAGGCGAGAAGAAATCGATTCCTGGCGATGATTTGCTAAATTCTATGCGAGATGTCACGCTAACCAGTGAAATGGACCTGAAGGGCTACGCGAATCGAGATTCCCTGGGTTATAAAGAAGATTACAGAATTCCTGAAGTACAAACTTTGCTACGCGGCACATTGCGCTACGCTGGATTTGGCCCGGTGATTGATAGTGCAAAACGGGTTGGCTTGCTATCTGCTCAACCATTTGCCGATAAAGCGCCAGCAAGTTGGCAAGAATTAATGTCCTCTCTGAGCGGTGTGGAGCCAGAGCAACTTGGCGAAAAATTGGTCGATAATCAATCTGTTAATGATAGTTTTGCCTGGCTAGGTTGTTTTTCTGATGAACAAGTGAAGGGAAATAGTCCTATTGAGGCCTTTTGTAATCTTCTGACTGACAAACTGAAATATGAAAATGACGAGCAGGACATGATTGTTATGCAACATCGTCTAGTACTAGTTGACGAGAAAGGCAACAAGACATTCCACCGCTCAACCTTGATCGAAAAGGGCGATGTGGGTGGTTATTCCGCAATGGCTAAAACTGTCGGTTATCCCGCAGCAATAGCAGCAGATCTGCTATTGTCAGGAAAAATTACTCGCAAAGGCGTGTGTATTCCAGTTACTCAGGACATTTATGAACCTGTTTTGGAAGAATTAGAAAAACTCAATATTAAAATGACTGAAGAAATAATAACCAGCCAAAATGAAGAGAGTTTTCTTAATCATCTCTGAGCTGGATTTTAACGAGTCACAAATGAGATTATCAACGATGTGATTCAGCTAATTAACCCGATGTTAATCGGGTTTTGTACTATGATTTGGAAGTAGTTTAAGGTGTGCGTCATTGTGTTGTTAGTGTGGACGCCGGCAGTGCCGCCCCAAGAATACAGATTTTGGGGTCAGCATTCTGATTTTATTGATAAAAAAACTGATTAATAGACTTGCCCAATATAAGCTATTGAAAGGCTCAATTGGGTTAACTAAAGGATTCGGAGTATCTTAGGGACTCTTCAATCAATTGATTATTATATTTGAAAAAACTAGGAGATTGTTATGGGCGTTTTAGTTGGGCGCGAAGCACCTGATTTTACAGCTGCAGCTGTGTTAGGAAATGGCGAAATTGTTGATAGCTTTAATTTCAAAGAAGCAACCAAAGGTAAAAAAGCGGTTGTGTTCTTTTACCCACTAGATTTTACTTTTGTTTGTCCATCAGAGTTGATTGCTTTTGATCATCGCTTAAAAGACTTCCAGGAGCGTGGTGTTGAAGTAATTGGTGTGTCTATCGACTCTCATTTCTCTCACAATGCCTGGAGAAATACTGCTGTAGAAGACGGTGGTATCGGAGCAGTGGGTTATACTTTGGTTGCTGATGTTAAGCACGAAATCTGTAAAGCCTACGATGTTGAGCATCCTGAAGCAGGCGTTGCATTCCGTGGATCTTTCTTAATCGACGAAGAAGGTAATGTTCGTCATCAAGTTGTTAACGACCTTCCATTAGGACGTAACATTGATGAAATGTTAAGAATGGTTGATGCACTTAAATTCCATCAGGATCACGGTGAAGTTTGCCCTGCAGGTTGGACTGAAGGAGACAAAGGTATGCAAGCCTCTCCAGAAGGTGTCGCTAAATACCTGTCTGAAGAAGCAGATAACCTGTAAGGTTGCACAATCTGTCAATCTTGTAAAAAAGCCAGACATAGTCTGGCTTTTTTATTACCTGATTATTCCGTTCCGCTAAATAACCAGCTCTGTCGTAAAGAATTGTTATCTTGTTATTGCAATTCAGTTCACAAAATCCTGCAATAACCGTCAACTTTACCTCAATTTGTGATAGTTTTAGCCGTTATAAATCAAATCTAGCTTATTATACTAGTCTTTAAAATCTCGTCGCGACGGTTTGCTGTTGCTACGGCCTGTACCTGATATTTCTTAGTGTTTGGCCGGTAGTAGCAATTTTTACTATTCGACATGATCCGAAAAATACGCGGAGTAACAGAATGCGTGCTTACCAAAAATCAATACCAACTAAAACAATCTTTGGCTTTGTTTCAGCGTTCGCTTGTTCATTATTTTCGTGGCATGTCAGTGCTGATGTGCCAGCTGAGGTTCAGGCAGTATTTGTTAACAACGGTTGTCTTAACTGTCATGGTGCGAATAACCCGAGCGGGAATTTATCTTTAGTTGACGCTGCAACCTCCGAAGCACAGCTTGTGGATGTTGACGCAACCTGTAACGGTAACATGAAGAGAGTTGTTCCAGGAGATCCTGACAATTCCGTGCTTTATCAAAAAATTACTCAGGCAAATCCTGGCTGCGGTGGTGTGATGCCGCCGAGTGGTAACCTGATTAGTGTGGCTGATAGAAATACTATTTTTGACTGGATTATCTCAATTGGTCCGGCCGCACAGTTTGGCTTAATTGAATTGGATACAACTACCGCAACCGCCCAAGAAACTGACGCCAGCATTACGCTGACGGTGAATCGAGCGTTAGGAACGCAAGGTCAGGTAAGCGTCGATTATGCAGTGGCAACTGTTGGTACCGATACTGCCACTTCACCCGATGACTATGTTGCTGACGCCGGAACTTTGGTTTTTGCCGACGGTGAAAATGTTAAGACCATTACTGTGACGCTAGCCGATGACGATATATTCGAAGGCTCAGAAGTGTTCTCGGTAACCCTCAGTAATGTCGTTAACGGGGCAGTACTTGGTAGCCAGGTACAGACCAAAGTAACCATTGTTGATAATGAGTTTGCCGCTGAGCCAGGCACATTTTTCTTTAGTCGAGTTGATTATTCTGTCGGTGAAGGGGACGGTACTCTCGATGTAACGATATTAAGGTCATTTGGCGCTACTGGTGAAGTGACTGTTGATTTAAATAGTTCCGATGGCACTGCGGTTGCTGGCGCAGACTACAATATGGTTAGTGAGACAGTCACTTTTGCTGAAGGGGTAAAATCGCAGGTTGTCACAGTGACTGTTCTTGAAGATCAAGAACAAGAGCAAAATGAAACATTCAGCTTACAATTATCTAACCCGACTAATGGCGCTTTGTTAGGTTCTCCGGCAACAGTGACCACCACCATTTCTGATAATGATTCGGAAGATGACGGTGGTGGAGACGATGGAGGTGGTGATGACGGCGGTGGTGGAGACACCGGTGGCGGTGAAACCGGAGGAGGAGAGCCTGCGCCCACCACTGAAGCAGAATTTGAAGCAGCGGGTAGCTTATTCTTTTTGATCCCTTTAATGGCCTTATTCGTGCTTTACCGAAGTAGAAAGTAGTCTACTTCGGCATAAAAAAACTTTCTCAAAGCCGGTTGCGCTGTTTCGGCTTCGTGATACAAATTATGTTGTACCA
This sequence comes from Aliikangiella coralliicola, assembly GCF_007004725.1. Lineage (GTDB taxonomy): Bacteria > Pseudomonadota > Gammaproteobacteria > Enterobacterales > Kangiellaceae > Aliikangiella > Aliikangiella coralliicola. The sequence continues at coordinate 260,578 of NZ_ML660171.1, forward strand.
CGAAGCAGGCTTGACAACCCGGCATCTTTATTCGCTTCAATGTCTTAATTAACCTGAGGTTAATTAGCAATATGAGAATTCTGGACTTGGAATAAGAAATGCTGCTCAAGTCTAGGCACTGTCTAGTTAATTTTATTTTGTATGAAATATAGTAAATATTTACATAGGTGAAATATTTACCTTATTTGACGCTACGGTTATTCAGTATTATCTCGTATGTCGATTTTTGGAAGTCAGAGTTTGTTATTACTGCTGGTTGCCTGTTAAAACATGCCGGAGCCAGTCGCTGATATCTGGAAACTTGAAACCTTTAGCGTTGCGTTTACGTAAAGCAGAAAGATAATTATCTGGTGGCTCATCTGTTTAATTTTTCAGGTTTAGTCGCCAAACTCGTCATTCGTAATACTCCTTTTTGTGCCAGGCTTAGCCTGGCTTTTTTTGTTCTTGTTACCCCGAATTCCGGTTAATAATTTTTTATTATTTCAAAAAGTGATGAGGCGAGCTCACTGGTTCAGACTTCGTTTAGAGCTACCCTGTTGACAGATAATTCTCCTTTTGTTTCACTAGTTTGATATTAAATCGAGTTATTTCGTTTTTTTTATAAAACTATTTAAACTGCGCCGCCATGAACGAATCAAATCTTATCTCTGATGGTATCCAACTCATGCTTGTGGGCATGGGAATGGTTTTTGTCTTTTTATCGCTTCTGGTCATCGTTATCAGCATCATGAAGAAGTTTTTAAGTGAACCGATGATAGAAAGTATCCCAGACACCAATAATTTTCGAGACAACAATTTACGAAATAATAATGTAATAAGCGACCAAGAAATCGCGGCGATATCCAGCGCCGTGCACGCCTATCGACAAAAATATTCAAAAAAATAGGGAAACATAATGACCAGTAAATTGGGTATTACCGAACTTGTTTTACGTGATGGCCACCAGTCTTTGTTTGCTACTCGGATGCGTATCGAAGATATGCTTCCTATTGCCGAGAAGTTGGATCAAATTGGCTATTGGTCCATTGAAACCTGGGGCGGCGCAACTTTTGATTCCTGTATTCGTTTTTTAGGTGAAGACCCCTGGGAAAGGTTACGTCGGCTAAAAGCTGCGATGCCAAACACTCAACAGCAGATGTTATTCAGAGCGCAGAACATTCTTGGTTATCGCCATTATGCCGATGATGTTGTTGAGGCATTCGTTGATCGCGCGGCAGCTAATGGTATGGATGTTTTTAGAATTTTTGATGCCATGAACGATATGCGCAATTTGCAAACGGCAATCAAAGCCACCATCAAAACTGGCAAGCACGCTCAGGGAACCATGTCTTACACCGTGAGCCCGGTTCATACGATTGATATGTGGCTGGACATGGCGAAGCAACTTGAAGATATGGGCGCCCATTCCATTTGTATTAAGGATATGGCTGGATTACTTAAACCTTATGTGGCTGAAGAACTCGTCACTCGCTTGAAAGAATCGATTCAAGTTCCTATCGCACTGCACGCTCATGCGACAACAGGCTTGAGTACTGCAACAATTACTAAAGCGGTTGAAGCTGGAATTGATAGCGTGGACACCAGTATTTCATCCATGAGTATGACCTATGGACATTCTGCGACTGAATCTGTTGTTTCGATTTTAGAAGGGGAAGAACGTGATACCGGTTTAAGTTTACCTGCGCTTGAAGAAATCTCAGCCTATTTTAGAGAAGTCAGAAAAAAATACGCTAAGTGGGAAGGCAGCTTAAAAGGTGTCGATTCCCGAATTCTGGTTTCGCAAGTGCCCGGTGGCATGCTGACCAACATGGAGAACCAACTGAAAGAGCAGGGAGCGGGTGACAAACTGGATGATGTTTTAAAAGAAATTCCAAAAGTCAGAAAAGACCTGGGCTACATTCCGTTGGTAACGCCCACTTCGCAGATTGTTGGTACTCAGGCGGTGTTGAATGTTCTGACCGGGGAAAGATACAAAAATATCAGTAAAGAAACAGCCGGCGTGTTAAAAGGCGAATATGGCGCGACAGCGGCGCCGGTTAATGGAGAGCTTCAGGCGAAGGTGCTCAAGGGAGAACAACCAATTACTTGTCGACCTGCTGATTTACTCGAACCCGAACTTGATAAATTGAGTACTGAACTTAGCGGTATTGCAAAAGAAGAGGGAATTTCACTTGCTGAAAATAAAATTGATGATGTACTAACTTACGCATTGTTTCCGCAAATAGGCATTAAGTTTCTTAAAAATAGAAACAATCCCGATGCTTTCGAACCCGCTCCAACACTCGACAAAGAGACTGAAAAAGCAGCAGCGGAAAGTCCAGGGTCTAACGTATCGACATCGCCGGAAAGCTATGACGTTAATGTTAATGGAAAAGTATTCCAGGTGACCGTTGCACCCAGCGGCGCGTTGACAGAGGTTAAACAAGGATCTTCGAATTCCAGTCCTGCGACTCAAACGGCATCAGCGCCTGCGCCAGCCGCACCGTCCACATCAAATGTAACGATTAAAGCACCTCTGGCGGGTAATATTTTCAAAGTTTTGGTGAGCCCGGGAGACACTGTGACCGAAGGGCAGGTTGTCCTTGTACTTGAGGCGATGAAAATGGAAACGGAAGTGCGTTCTAACGCTGCGGGAAGTGTCTCACAAATTTTTGTTAAGGAAGGCGACTCTGTCAATTTATCCGATCCTCTACTCGGGTTGGCATAATCGACTTGCGCTAAAGGCAGCATTGCTGCCCTCAATTAAAACTCAAGCAGCAGACATTTGAAAGTAGTCGTCAAAAGATGCTTGTAGATAATCACTTTAGCTTTTAAAAAACGATAAGAGAAATAACAATGTCTGAAGGCTTGCTACAACTTTGGCTTAACACCGGTATCGCAAATTTTAATGTTGGCCAAATGGCAATGATTGTAGTGGGGTTGGTACTTTTGTATCTGGCCATCAGCAAAGAGTTTGAGCCTTTGCTGTTGCTGCCAATTGGCTTTGGCACGATCCTCAGTAACATTCCCGTGGCGGGTATTGCAGAGGTTGGTGGTCTTTTACACTATGTTTACGAAGTTGGTATCGATACTGGCGTATTTCCGCTACTTATATTTATGGGGGTCGGGGCGATGACCGATTTTGGGGCCCTCATCGCCAATCCCAAAACGTTGTTTTTAGGCGCTGCGGCGCAGTTTGGTATTTTTGCGACGCTACTTGGCGCGCTTGCGCTTAATTCAGTTCCGGGAATTAACTGGACAATTCAGGATGCTTCTGCGATTGCAATCATTGGTGGGGCCGATGGTCCGACTGCAATTTTTCTTGCGGGAAAACTTGCGCCAGATTTATTGGGTGCGATAGCGGTTGCCGCTTATTCTTATATGGCACTCGTACCGATTATTCAGCCGCCGATAATGCGTTTATTGACTAACGAAAAAGAACGCGCGATTGAAATGACTCAACTAAGACCGGTTTCTCAGCGGGAAAAAATCGCGTTTCCAATCTTGGTATTGGCATTGTGTGTTTTGTTGTTGCCCGCAGCGGCACCACTCATCGGTATGTTTTGTTTCGGTAACCTGATGAAAGAAAGCGGCGTAGTCAATCGACTTTCAGAAACAACGCAAAACGCGTTGATTAATATTACAACAATCTTTCTCGGATTAGGCGTTGGTTCAAAGCTTTCAGCCGACAAGTTTTTAAATTGGGAAACTATTGGAATATTGTTGTTGGGCGCGGTGGCGTTTTCAATTGGTACTGCTAGTGGCGTGCTAATGGCAAAACTAATGTCTCGAATGACCGGTGGTAAGATTAACCCACTTATCGGAGCTGCCGGTGTTTCGGCAGTGCCGATGGCTGCGCGAGTGGTTAATAAAGTTGGGTTAGAGTCAAATCCACATAATTTCTTATTGATGCATGCGATGGGACCAAACGTTGCGGGGGTGATTGGTTCTGCTGTTGCCGCCGGTGTGTTGTTAGCGTTGGTTGGAAATTAGCGCTGCTTAAATATTCTTTCTAAACCGCGGATTCTCGGGAAGAGAGGCCGTTCCCTGTCCGCTTAGTCAAAATTGGGCGAGTTTCGCTCATATGTCTATACTCAAGACTGAAAGCTAAAAATTATTAGCGTTAATCATTCAGGTTTGAGGAGTAACCGATGGCTTTGAGATTTCCGGAAGATCCACTCTATCATCTACTTCGCGATGGGAAAATTGAGGAGTTTAACCAGCAAAAGGCAAGTGTCCCTCAGGTTGACTTTCATGACAGTGACTTTCGAGGTCTTGATTTGCGAGGGTTAGATGCAGCGGGAATTAACTTTAGTGGTTGTTATTTTCGAGCTGCGGATCTTCGAGGAATCGATTTTAGCCAAGCAAACTTATATTCTGCCAGTATCGCGTCGGCGCAAATCTCTGGCTGTTTATTTCCCGATAATATTGAAGCCAGCGAAATCCTCTTATCTGTTGACAAAGGCGTAAGAATGCGGATTAAACCTTGAATTGGTTGGATAAATCAGGTTCAACCATCTAGATAGCTATTTCTATTCTTATTCGTTTATAATGCCCTGAATAATTATTAATAACATTAAATAAGGGGCAATCTTTTGGACGCGTTTTCTGATCTTATACAGTTGCTACACTCCTATTTGGGTGGTCATGCTTTCTTTCCATATTTATTAATCGGCACGGGTGTTCTTTTTACCCTCTATCTTGGTTTTCCACAGATTCGTTACTTTGGACATGCAACCAGAGTTTTGCGTGGGAAATATGCGAAAGACGATGCGCCTGGTGATACCAGTCACTTTCAGGCTTTATCAACAGCCTTATCCGGAACCGTTGGCACAGGTAACATTGGTGGAGTGGCTTTAGCTATTTATTTTGGCGGACCAGCAGCTTTATTCTGGATGTGGGTCACTGCTTTTTTTGGAATGACTACCAAGTTTGTCGAAGTAACTTTGTCCCATAAATATCGAGAAAAGACGGCTGACGGTACTATGGCAGGTGGGCCAATGTACTACATGGAAAAGAAGCTGAACATGAAGTGGTTAGCTGTGATTTTTGCGATTGCAACGGTTGTTAGCTCTATGGGAAGCGGGAACATGCCGCAAATTAACAATATCGCGGTGGGTATGAATGAGTCTTTTGGTATCGACAAATGGATTACCGGTGCGGTACTGGCAGTTGTATTGTCAATGGTCATCATTGGCGGAATTAAGCGTATTGCACACTTTGCGGAGAAAGTCGTACCGACAATGGCTGCAATTTATATCATTGGAGCCCTGGCGGTCATATTTGCCAACCTTGAAAATATCGGACCATCATTCCTCTCTATTTTTCAAAACGCGTTTTCTGGCTCTGCTGCACTAGGCGGTTTCCTGGGGGCCAGTTTTGCCTATGCCATGCAACGTGGTGTTGGTCGTGGTTTATTTTCCAACGAAGCAGGGCAAGGGTCCGCTGCAATCGCTCATGCAAGCGCCCGTGGTAAAGAGCCGGCTTCAGAAGGGATGGTTTCGTTGTTAGAACCATTTATTGACACTATCGTCATTTGTACCATTACCGGACTTGTTATCCTTTCATCGGGTGTGTGGACTGAAAAACATCAGAACAATTTCGATCGCGCGGACATGACCTATGTTCAAGGCAGTTATTCTGACAAAGACGCCAAAAATGTGAATCAGTTATTCCACTATCTGAATACTGAAAATGAGGAAGACGGCGGCGTCAAAGAGTTTTCTGGCAGCATTAATGTTCAAAACGGCAAGGCAATCAGCAATGACTTTACTTTGATTGCAGCTCGTTCTGTTGCTGAAGATGTGACTTATTATTTGAATGATGAGGTATACAGCGGCTCGATTGAGATCAAAGACGGTAAGCTAAGCACTGAAGATGTGGTGGTGTCCGGCAAATCACTGGTCCATTCGGTGAAGCTTACCTCTGAAGCATTTAAGCGAGGATTTTTTGGTGACTGGGGGCAATATATCGTCTCGATTGGTTTATTGTTATTTGCGTTTAGTACTGCAATTGCCTGGTCTTACTATGGTGATCGAGCGATGATTTATTTGTTCGGCGAGAAGTCTGTTCTTCCATATCGAATTGTGTATGTTTCTGCCTTTTTCCTGGCATCAATCATCGATTCATCAATTATCTGGGACGTTGCCCTTGTCACCGTTGCGATGATGACTATTCCCAACCTGGTGGGAATCCTGTTACTTCATAAGGATATGAAGCAAACAGTCGTCAAATATTGGGAACATTTTGACAAGAATCAATCAGATTAAAACACGCGTTTGAAAATATGTGATAATATATCTGGCATAGTTGAATTTGAAGGCTCTTTTTAGAGCCTTTTTTACGAATTTTATTTAACCAGATTAAGGCAGATTATGAGTTATAGAGCCCCCCTTGAAGATATGAATTTTCTTTTGAATCAAGTATTCAAGATTGAAGACTCTCTCGGTGGAGTTGAAGCTTTCACTGATTTTGATTCGGAACTCTACAGCGCTATCCTGGAAGAAGCGGCTAAATTTTCAGAAAATGTCCTTTTCCCAATAAACCGCAGTGGTGATGAAGAAGGTTGTCACTTTGAAAATGGTACAGTAACAACGCCTAAAGGTTTTAAAGAGGCTTATCAGGAATTCTGTCAATCTGGTTGGCAAGGGACTAATGGCGATCCTGAATATGGAGGCCAAGGTTTACCCAAAGCGCTCCACGTATTGATTGAAGAAATGATTTATTCTTCAAATACCGCTTTCTGTTTATACCCCAGTCTTACCAACGGCGCTTACCATGCGATTCATGCTCACGCGTCAGATGAGCTCAAACAAACATATTTACCGCCGATGTTGGAAGGACGCTGGGCAGGCGCGATGGGATTAACCGAACCACACGCTGGTTCTGATCTCGGAATTATTAAAACTAAAGCCGAAAATAATAATGATGGAACCTATAGCATCAGTGGCACTAAGATATTTATCACTGGTGGAGAACACGATTTATCGGAAAATATAATACACCTGGTGTTAGCCAAACTACCTGGTGCGCCGGAAGGCCCGAAAGGGATCAGTTTGTTCCTGGTTCCTAAAATCAAGGTGAATGCTGACGGAAGTCTTGGTGATACTAATGGCGTCACTTGTGGCAGCATTGAACATAAAATGGGCATCAAAGCTTCGTCAACCTGTGTGATGAACTTTGATGGTGCCGAAGGCTATCTGGTGGGTAAGGAGAATCGTGGTTTATTTGCGATGTTTACCATGATGAATCTTGAACGTCTGTCTATTGGTATCCAGGGAATTGGTCTGGGTGAAACCTCCTATCAATTGTCGAAAGCTTATGCGAGCGAGCGTAAACAGGGAAGAAATGCCGATGGAGAGTTCGCTTCAATTGATCAGCACGCAGATGTACGAAGAATGCTGTTGCAACAGCGAGTTTTTAACGAAGCAGGTCGTGCATTGGCGGTGTTTATGGGTTTGCAGATCGATAAACAATACCACCATGCAGACGAAACACAAAGAAGACAATCAGCGGGGTTGATGGCCTTGCTAACGCCGATTGCGAAAGCGTTTTTCACTGATAAAGGGTATGAAGCCTGTAATCATGGTGTTCAAGTCCTCGGTGGGCATGGTTACGTGCGCGAGTGGGGGCTTGAGCAGTTAGTTCGCGACGCCAAAATTGCACAGATTTATGAAGGAACCAATGGTATTCAAGCTCAGGATTTCATGGTTCGAAAAGTATGTTTAGATAAAGATGGTTTACTTGACGCTGTTTGTGAACTCATCGAGAAGGAAATAGAGGTTTCGACATCAGCTGAGTCAGAAGCACTGAAACAGGCACTGCAAACTGCTTTGTCACAGTTTAAAAGCACCAGCGAGTGGTTGAAAGCCAACTTTTCAGCGCGTTCATACGAATTGCAGGGCGGAGCTGTTGATTATTTACACGCAGCAGGTCACCTGGTTTATGGCTGGATGTGGTTGAAAATTGTTAATAGTTTAAGTGAGAGCGCTGCGCCGAACTTCAAGGCGCGCAAATTACTCGCTGCCAATTACTATAGAGATCAAGTCTTGCCCAATGTCGCAAGGTTGTGTGAAAAAGTCGAATGTGGCTATGAAGCTGTAATGGCGGCTGATTCTGAGCTAATTTAGCGCGATTTAATCCTCTCAGTTTATACTCTGGAAAAGGGCGATGAGCCCTTTTTTAATGCGTGACACAAAAGTAGAAATGACACACTTGTAAGAATCCGGTTAAAAATGACAAATTCTTGAACTTTAACTCAATAAAGCGCCGTTGATTCGACTAAAATACTATAGGGCACAAAATATATTGTGTGATCATTGGTTGTTTATGCGTTTTTTGTAAAATTTGTGACGGGATAGCTATTGGTAAAAAGCCAATTATAAGCTATAGTTACCGCAATATCATAAAGAAAACTCTTAACTTGTTGTCGTAACTTTATGGAATAGTTACAAATAGCTGAAACTATTCCCATTATTCAGAAAAGTTGAGTTTCGACACTAGATTTGGGCTATAAAGGTTAAAATACAAGGGAAATAGCGTATGTTTCGCAAACTGATCCTCCTAATCGTTTCTGCCGTCGGCTTTTATTCGAGCACCCTTGTTGCGGTCGGACTGGGCGAATATGAGTTGAAGTCAGGTTTAAACCAACCACTTAGCGCTGAAATAGTGCTTTTATCTGCAGGCGACTTAGCCGAACATGAGCTTCATGCGTCTCTGGCTAGTGCGCAAGAGTTCGAAAAGGTCGGGGTTGAGCGTTTATTCTTTTTAAATAATATTCGTTTTGAAACTATTAGAAGTGACAGTGGCGAGGTCATTATCAAACTCACCACAAGAGAACCAATTAAAGAACCTTTCGTTAACTTTCTGGTTGAATTGAATTGGCCGAATGGGCGAATTATTCGGGAATATACATTTTTACTGGACCCGCCCATTTTTGAAGATTCCACGGCATCCACGATAGAAAGAACTCAGACTAGTCGGCAACAATCATCACAACAATCAACGCAAAGAGCGGAGCCAAGTGCTCCGCAAACTACTTATACGCCAAGTCAAAATACACAGCCGACGTTTTCCGGAAGTACCTATGGCCCAGTATCACCTAACGATACACTTTGGAGTATCGCCAGCAAAACCAGACCTGATTCTCAAGTGACCATACACCAGACTCTGGTAGCGATTTATCGTGCAAACCCCCATGCTTTTGCGAATGGAAATATCAATAACTTGATGCGTGGTGAAGTGTTGCAAATTCCAGATGCGAATACTATTTCACAAGTTCCTCACCGAGCTGCTTTGCAGGATGTTGTTACCCAGAACAGACAATGGCGATCAGGTGGTGCCAGACGTATTGTTGGCAATGACACCGGCGGCACTACTTCTAGCCAAATGACAGGAGAAGGTCGATTGTCGTTAGCTGCGCCAGACACTGATAGCGGTACTGATGGCAGCTCCGGTGGTTCAGACAGTCAATTATCGCAGGTTAGAAACCAGCTGGTTAGTTCGCAAGAGAAAAGTGCGACGCTACAAGCTGAAAATGATGAATTGCGAGCGCGTCTTGCAGATGCTCTGGCAAAGTTAGAGTCAGTGAGTGATTCAGCCGTTAATATTACTGACACCGAGCTAGCTGCGTTGACTCAGCAGAGTCAGGACTCATCAACAGGGCAAAATGATGAAGTTTCAAGCGGCAATTTAGATACCACAGAAGGCGAAGCAATCAGTGGAGAAATCAGCGACTCTGATTCTTCGATCGCTGAAACTGGTTCAGATATTGGATCAGATACCACAGACTCAACGCTAGGTGATAGCACGGCTACAGATAGTGATTCCGCGACTTCTGCAGAGCAAGCCGGCGGTTCGGATGCTACGCAAACCCCAACGCCTGCCAATGATCAGGCTACTACGGGCACAGATAATAAGAAACCTATTTTTGCTCAGGAACCGAAACCAAAGGGTTTTGTTGAAGAACTGATGGAGTCGGGTGGCTTGCTTTGGGGCGGGATACTGGGCGTTATTGCATTGATCGCGATGGCTGTTTTCTGGCGTATGCGCAAGCGTATGGAAGAAGACGATTTCCAGGATGACCTGGTTGCTAGTGCTGGTGCGGGTTCAATGGATACGACAGAAACTTTCGAATTACCTGATGTAGGCGATGATATGCTGGTTGAGCTGGATATGGATGAGTCTGCAGATGCCAGCCCTGAACAAGAAGAGGAAAGTTTTGATCCATTAGGCGAAGCAGATATATACATTGCCTATGGAAAATATGAGCAGGCCGAAAGTTTGCTGCTTGAAGCCATTGAAGAAAATCCAATTCGCTCTGATGTTAAAGTGAAGTTGATGGAATGCTACGCTGAGACAGAAGATAAAGACAAATTTGAAGCGCTTGCTCAAGAGGTATCGCAAGCGGTTGACGCCGATGAATGGGCTGAACAAATTGGTAATTTAAGAGCTCAGGCCTGGTCAGGCGAAGCCGATAGTGAAGACGGCTTTGACTTACCTTCAACAGAAGACATTTTTGGGGATGATGAAGATGACAGCTTCGCCGCCGAAATTGACGCAGTTGATGATGAAGCTAAGAGCAGTGACGATATCTCAGATGATTTCAGTCTTGATGAAACGGAGGCTGATGAGGAAGAGTTTGATATCGATATGGATTTGGGTCTCGACGATGAAGAAACACCGGCCGAAGCATCTTCAGATGCGGTAACTGAAACATTTGACTCTCTTGATGACGATGATTTTTCAATTGATGAAGATTTAATGCAAGAGCAGGAAAGTGAAGAAAAGGGTCTGGATGAAGATGATTTCGCTTTAGATTTAGACGAGGATGCCGACGATATTGAGCTAGACGATGGCGATGATATTGGGCTAGACCTTGATGACGATGAGTTTGACTTTGATGATGACGACACATCAGATTTTGACGGTGCTGTTGGTGATGACTCTACCGATGAGATTGCTACTAAGTTAGATCTTGCCCGAGCTTACATTGATATGGGCGATGCTGACGGTGCTAAAGAAATATTATCTGAAGTTGTATCGGAAGGCAGCGACTCACAAAAATCTGAGGCACAAGCGTTGTTAGATAAAGTTGATTAGTGAATAATGGCTAGTTAATTAAAAAGGGCGGTTTGACCGCCTTTTTTTATTGGTCAATTTTACCGGTGATTATTGTCAGAAAATTAGTGGTAAAGTCTGAGTTTAAAGATGATAGTAGTAGAGCTAATTCGATATAAAATGATGTATTGATTCAGCTTTAGTTGATTAGAAGTTGTTATGGTGAATTCGATGAATATTGCGTTGGGAGTTGAGTATTCCGGTTCTAACTATTGTGGTTGGCAAAGGCAATCCCATTCTCCATCAGTTCAACAAAACCTGGAGCAAGTTTTATCTCAAATAGCGAATCACCCGGTGAGTGTTTTTTGCGCGGGTAGAACTGACACTGGTGTTCATGCAACAGGACAGGTTGTTAATTTTGAACTCAAATCGGAGCGACCGCTAAAGGCCTGGTTTCTTGGCGCAAATACACTGTTGCCTGACGATATTTCGATCACCTGGGCGCAACAAATGCCATCAGACTTTCACGCCAGACACAGCGCATTTTCAAGGCGTTATCGATATGTTATCCAAAACACGCGACATCGTTCTGCAACCTTGTCAGGAAAAGTGACCTGGGTGAGAGATAAGCTTGATGATAGTGCGATGAACTTAAGCGCACAGGCACTGTTAGGTGAGCAAAACTTTGCTTCATTTCAAGCTTCTTCGTGTCAGTCACCAACGCCATTTCGTTTCGTTGAAAAAGTTGGTGTATTTCGTTGGCATGACTATGTCATTGTCGATATTGCTGCAAACGCGTTTTTGCACCATATGGTCAGAAATATTGTTGGTACTTTGCTCAATGTCGGCACAGGCAAGCAGTCTGTTGATTATGTGGCAGAAGTACTCTCTAGACAGGATCGCACTCAGGCACCCGAAACCGCCAAGCCTGATGGCCTTTACCTGGTTGATGTTGGCTATCCTGATGAGTTTTCCGTTCCTGAATCGTCCTTGGGGCCATTATTACTTCCTGATAACTTGTCGACTACTTGATAGGTTTAATAGCGAACAGTCAGAGCTTTGTATCGATTAGCTTTTCGATGAAAAAAAGTCCAAAAGATACTTAACAAAAACTTCATTTTTATCTCGTGTAATAAGGTTAAAATTTCGCGTTGAGAAATTAACAGTTAGAAAATGACAGGAACTTAAATTAGTAAAGAGAGACTAGGGCGTGTTTATCTTTCGTTCTTTGAGATTGTTGCGGCTAAAATTTTGCCAATCAAGAAGAGCGGAGCGTGGTTTAGTTATTCTAAATGAGCGACAAACGACGCAGAGTGGCGAAATTTTAGCCACAACCCGAAGGGCCGGGCCATTTTTTCGCCCAGCAGCGTTAAAAGATGAACCTGTAGAATGGCTACATGGCCCATCTTTTGCCTTGCTGAACAAAAAAATGACCTCGGCAATCTCAAAGAACGAAAGATAAACACGCCCTAAGCATTATCATTTTATTTTAGTGATTAGACCAGTTTTCAAAGATTAAACTCTTAACCTTTGAATAAACGGTGGTAGAATACCGCCAGTTTTTTAATTATAAATAGAAAAGAGCCATACAATAATGAGTTGGTTTGAGCGTTTATTACCTAAAAGAACAACTTCAGTCGCGGACCGCAGAAAGTCGGTTCCCGAGGGCGTTTGGGCTAAATGTAAAAACTGCGATGCAGTGATTTACAAAGCTGAACTAGAACGCAGTCTTGAAGTTTGCCCTAAGTGTTCGTATCACATGAGAATTAGTGCACGAACTCGATTGATTAGTTTTCTCGACGAAGGAGAGTTGGAAGAGTTAGGTACTGATCTAAAACCCATTGACCGACTCAAATTTAAAGATTCAAAACGATATAAAGATCGTATCGCAGGAGCGCAAAAGGCCTCGGGCGAAAATGACGCTTTAGTCGTTTATCGTGGTACTCTAAAAGGTTTACCGATTGTTGCCTGCTCGTTTGAGTTTAACTTTATGGCGGGCTCAATGGCAGCAGTTGTTGGTGAAAAGTTTGTTCGCGCTGCCTCACGTTGTATTAAAGAAGGCTTGCCGTTGGTCTGTTTTTCGACCAGTGGTGGTGCGAGAATGCAGGAAGCGCTGATTTCTCTTTTCCAGATGGCGAAAACGAGCGCAGCATTAGCCAGAATGTCTGATAAAGGCCTACCTTTTATTTCCGTATTAACCGACCCTACAATGGGCGGTGTTTCCGCCAGTTTGGCCATGTTGGGTGATATTAATATCGGTGAGCCCAATGCATTGATTGGATTTGCCGGTCCTCGTGTTATCGAACAAACGGTTCGTGAAACCTTGCCTGAAGGTTTTCAGCGGAGTGAGTTTTTACTCGACCATGGCGCTATCGATATGATTGTTGATCGCCGTGAGATGAGAGACCGAATAGCCGGTATTTTGTTTAAGATGGTCAATCAAGAAAAGCCGGTTGCAGAACTGGAGGAGAGCGTCGAGGAGTCGTAAGTTACACTGTTTTATTTACAGAGTGTCGACACTCTTTGCTATCCATCAGTTTTACTTGTAAAAAAAGAAGCATTAAATACCTGAAGATATATTTAGTGCTTCAAATCCGCTCTACACATATCCATTCTGCACATACCTGTTCTATACATACCCATTCTACACATAACTCCCTGCAGCGTATCCAGAGGCCCATGCCCACTGGAAATTAAAGCCGCCTAAATGTCCTGTGACATCCAGTACTTCGCCGATGAAATAAAGCCCAGGTTGTTTACCAGACTCAAAACTTTTTGACGAGATATCGTTGGTTTCAACGCCACCAAGTGTCACTTCTGCGACACGATATCCCTCAACGTCGTCGGGATAAACCTGCCATTGTTCTAACTTCTCTACAACATGAGCAATTTGTTGACTGTTCAGTTGTTTGAGTTTGCAGTTCAGTGCTAATAAATCGCTGATAAAACCGGCGACAGCCTGGCTGAATTGAGTGGAGAGTAGCGTTTTTAATTGTATTTCTGGTCGTTGTTCTATATTCGTTTGTAACCATTCAGTGATATCAGTATCAGGTAGCAAATTGATAGTGAGTGGTTCACCGCGACGCCAGTAATTAGAAATCTGTAAAATAGCAGGCCCGCTAAGACCTTTATGTGTGAACAACATTGCAGATTTAAAGCTAGCGCCATTGCAAGACACTTCAACTGAAATTGAATTACCGGCAAGCGTCTTAAAAGCCTGGCCTAATTTCCCGTTGAAAGTTACCGGTGTTAAACCTGCTGAAGTCGGTACAAGTTTATGACCAAACTGCTCCGCAACCTGGTAACCAAATCCAGTTGCGCCCATTGTTGGAATTGATAAACCACCTGTCGCGATTACCAGTGATTCACATTGGTAGCAGCCCAGAGAGGTGGTTATTTCAAAGCGGTTTTCAGCAAGTGCTTCGATTTTTTCAATGTGGCACTTGAGCTGTATTTTTGCATTGACCTGCTGGCATTCGGTGAGTAGTAAGTCGCGAATATCTTTCGATGAATTTTTGCAAAATAGCTGCCCGTGCTCCTTTTCATAATATTCAATGCCGTGTTTTTCAACCAGCGAGATGAAATCCCACTGGGTATAACGACTAAGTGCAGATTTACAGAAATGCTCGTTTTGCGACAGAAAGTTTTCTGGTTCCACATAAAGGTTGGTGAAGTTGCAGCGTCCACCACCGGACATCAATACTTTTTTGGCCATTTTATTCGCATGGTCTAAAACGATGGTTGTTCTACCTCTTTCCGCTGCTGTGGCCGCGCACATCAATCCTGCAGCCCCGGCGCCGATTACAATAACCTGATAGTTTTGAACTTTTTCCGGCCCAGCGGTGTTGTTTTCAATTGTTTTATTTGGCGACATTTATATGTATACGAGATGATTAATGCGAAACAGGGGTATTTTACGCGACATTTAACAAAAAACTAGCCGGGAAAATGTTTAGATATGTTCTAGACTTGTAGCAGAGTGGCTTAAAAATGCAGCCTCTGTTGAACAAAATCAGAAACTTATTTCATTAAATACTGATTTTACTATGCTTGCTTTGGGATTGAAAAAATAACATAAGTTCTTAACTTGGGAGTCCTTAATGTATAAAGAAATGTATTATAACGACGATCTGGAAAATTTAGCGGAAGAAATTGTATTTGAGCAAATTCATTTACTGATTGAAGATAATGAAACCGAGGTTCCCACCTCTGATGTATCAATTCAAGACATTGCTGCCATCGCCCTCAATAATATGCCCGCCAAGTATGTTTGTAATTTTCTCGAAAAGCAGTCACCGGGCGAGCAGTTGAGAGAAGAAGTTAAGGATTTAAAAAAGTACGCTAAAAGACAGGTATTAAAAGCACTCAAAAAAGTCAAAGAGACTCCTCACGATTAGAAAATCCAAACGCTATTCGATAGAATGGATTTTTTAGTCGAATAGCTACCTTTCAAAATGATTGAATATAAATTAAACCTTGCCGGGTGTCAGTGTTCTGTAGTCGAGTGGAATCCTGATGGCTCAATACTGGTATTCGCACTACATGGCTGGCTGGATAACCTGGCGACATTTGAAAGTTTAGTTGAGTTTATGCCAGATTTGAGAATCGTCGCTATCGACTTTCCTGGACATGGTCACTCTGATCATATCCCACCGGGAGTGACTTATCACTTTGTCGATGGTATTTATTTGATCGACGATTTACTGCGCCATTTTGAACAAAAACAAATCAACTTGCTAGGGCATTCGATGGGGGGGGCAATTTCAACATTATACGCCGCGAGCCTACCTGATAGAGTTAAAGCGATGGTGCTAATTGAATCTATCGGGCCATTGACCGCAAAGCCGGAAGATGGTGTTAGTTTGTTGAACAGGTCAGTGAATCAAAGAGCAGCACTGGCGGGCAAACGAAAACCGGTATATACCTCATTCGACCAGGCGCTTACCGCCCGTGCGGATGTGTCTGAAGTAGAAAAGAATTTAATCAAGCCGCTGGTAGAAAGGGCATTAGTCAAAGTCGAAGATGGCTATACCTGGCGGGCAGACTCAAGGCTGAGGATTACTTCTCCTGTCAGAATGTCGGAGGCACATTTGGTTGAAGTGCTATCAAATATTGAAGCGCCGGTATTGCTGATCGAAGGAGAAAAAGGATTCATCACCGACAGTGAACTTCTTCAAACGCGTAAGCAATCTATCCAATACCTTGAAGTTGTACAAATACCTGGTGGACATCACTTGCACTTAGAGCAACCGCAAACCTGCGCAGCGCAAATTCAGACATTTTTTCAGAAAATCGGTTAAATTTCGCTCAGATTAGATGAAATTGTTAAAAATATCCTGAAAAACCACTTTGCCATTCTCATCGGACTAGTATACCTTAGCGGTATACTCCGGTGTCGAGTTTAGTATTTTGGGTCGTATGACAAGTTGCACTCACTAACGAAATCTTGTGGACGTGATGTACTTGCAAATGGCTGCGTTCATTCTCACTGAGTTTGCTACTTCCAGATAGCAATTATTTGACGATTGGACGGATACGATGTTCGCACTAAAAAAATAATCATAATTTATCGATCAATCTAATAATGGCTTAGTGGCCAGAGATTGAAGTGTTGGGAGATTGACAATGCAAAAAATATGGCTGGACTCCTACCCTGAAGGGGTACCCCATGAAATCAATGTTGACGAGTACCAATCTGTCGTTGAAATTTTTGAAGAGAGTGTCAAAAATTATGCTGACAGTCCTGCGTTCACCAATATGGGAACAGAACTGACTTATGCTGAGTTGAACCAGAAAGCTGAAGACTTTGCTGCTTATCTGCAAAAGGAGTTGGGTCTACAACACGGTGATCGTTTGGCAATCATGTTGCCCAACTTACTGCAATACCCGATCGCTATTTTTGGAGCGATGAAAGCGGGTTTAACGGTTATCAATGTTAATCCTCTTTACACAGCAAGAGAGTTAAAACATCAACTGAATGACGCAAACGCTGATGCTATCCTGATTATTGCTAACTTTGCCAACACACTTCAATCTGTCATTGCGGAAACGCCACTAAAACACGTTATTGTTACTCAACTGGGTGACATGCTTGGTGGGTTTAAATCTCACCTGGTCAATTTTGTTGTTAAATACGTTAAGAAGATGGTGCCGAAATTCAGTTTACCGGGCGCGATTACTTTTAAGCAAGCACTTAAAAAAGGGCAGACTCTGTCATTAGATAAAGTCGAGCTTGGGCAAAATGATATCGCATTTCTTCAGTATACCGGGGGAACAACCGGTGTGGCCAAAGGCGCTGTTTTAACTCACCGAAATATGGTGGCTAACATTGTTCAGGCCCATGCCTGGTTGTCTAACCTGGTGAGACCTGGCAAAGAAATCATTATTACTGCGTTGCCGCTCTATCATATTTTTTCATTGACAGCTAACTGCATGGTTTTCTGCAAAACCGGCGGTTTAAATGTTTTAGTTACTAACCCGCGAGATATGCCGGGATTTGTTAAAGAGTTGGGTAAATATCAATTTACAGCCATCACTGGCGTGAACACCTTGTTTAATGGTTTACTCAATACGCCGGGATTTGCCGACCTTGATTTTAGTCAATTACACCTGACGCTTGGTGGCGGTATGGCAGTGCAAGAGTCGGTTGCTAAACAGTGGCATGAAACTACTGGCGTTGCTTTAGTGGAAGCTTATGGGCTGACCGAAACTTCGCCGGCAGTTTGTATGAACCCGCTCGATTTATCCGAATATAACGGCACTATTGGGTTACCGATTAGTTCTACCGAAGTTTCCATTCGCGACGATGATGGCAATGCCTTACCAATTGGAGAAGCAGGAGAACTTTGGGTGAGAGGTCCGCAAGTGATGCGAGGTTACCTGGACCGGCCGGAAGAAACGGCGAAAGTATTGACTAGTGATGGATGGTTTGCCACCGGTGATGTGGCATGCATGGACGAGAAAGGTTTCTGCAAAATAGTTGATCGTAAAAAAGATATGATTCTAGTATCTGGATTCAATGTTTATCCGAATGAAATTGAAGACGTGATTGTCGCTAATGATAAAGTTTTAGAGGTGGCTGCAGTTGGTGTTCCGTCTGAATCCAGCGGCGAAGTCGTTAAGATTTTCGTTGTAAAGAAAGATCCTAGCCTCACTAAAGAGGAATTAATTGGTTATTGTAAAACCAACCTTACCGGCTACAAAGTACCAAAAATTGTCGAGTTTAAGGATGACTTACCGAAATCAAATGTCGGTAAGATATTGAGAAGGGAATTAAGGGAAGCTTAAAAAAGGTTTTAACCGGTACTTTGCGAGTACCGGTGAGTTATTGGAAATAAATATTGAATTTTTCTAAAAATAAAACAAAAACTGCCGACGCCAAAATTATCTGGTTGGAAGATAGTGAAGAATTTGCCGCCGCGTCAGAAAGGTGGTCAGACAGTGAATACCTGGCGATAGATACTGAATTTGAAAGACGAACGACTTATTATCCGCGACTAGCCTTACTGCAAATTTATGATGGAGAGTCGGTTTATCTGATTGATCCCTTTAAAGTGGAGTGCCCGGATAGCTTTCGAAAAATATGTGCAGATTCAAAAGTTACCAAAATTATGCATTCTGCCAAAGAAGATCTGGAAGTGCTTTTTACCTGCTGGCAGTGTGAATTTTCCGCGTTGTTTGACACCCAGGTCGCCTATGCATTTTTAGAGGGAGAAATTTCTCTTGGTTATGCTAACTTGGTGAACTCATTATGTCATAAAACACTGAGCAAAGAAGAGACTCAATCCGACTGGACTCAACGACCGTTGACACCGACACAAGAAAGCTATGCGGTCAATGATGTTCTCTATTTACCAGAAATTTTCGAGTTACTTAGTCAAAAGATATCGCAACAGAAATTTTATCAGTACTTTGTCGCCGAATGCGATGAAATGTGCGCTCAAGTCAAAGACTTGATAGATTTTGAGCAGGATTATCGTTTGGCGAAAGAAGCGAATAGATTAAACGGCATGCAGCTGGTTTTGTTTAAACAACTATTTCAATGGAGAGAGCAAACTGGTCAACATGATAATCGCACCCGAAACCATATTCTGAAAGATCAACAGATGGTGCAGGTGGCAATTAATAAACCGGAAAGTAAACGACAGTTAAATAACATCAAAGATATTCATCCGCGCACATTACGACTATATGGTGATCGAATAATTGAGCTGATCAAAAATTTTAAAGGCTCATCTCACAGTGCGCTCGACCCTGTGATAAACCCTAGAGAAATTAATACCCTGAAACCGCTAAAAAAAGCACTCGAAACTGAGGTGAAAAAATTAGCGGCGCAAGTAGGGCTGGAAACCAATGTTGTCGCAAGCAAGCGCGCAGTCGGTAAAATAGCAACCGCTTATTTAACTGGCGAACCTTTCCCAAAAATTTGGCAAGGTTGGCGCGGAGACATGTTAAAGCCAGCTTTCGCCCCAATATTTGCCCAATTTGGCACTACGAATTAATTGATAAGTCAGCTAAAATTAACAAAAGTATATTGCTGGTCGGCCGACCTGTTTTAAAACACTTCCCCAAAAGAGATTTTGTATGCTCGCAAGTATTTACCGAAGTAAAAAGAAAGATGAAATGTATTTGTATGTTCCTGTTAAGGATGATTTTTCAGCGGTTCCCGAAGCGCTATTGAAAGCTTTTGGAAAACCTGAGTTCGCATTACAAATCAACTTAGCTAAGAGAGACAAATTGTCACGAGTTGATATTGAAGAAGTAAAGTTAAAAATGGAAGCCGATGGATATTTTTTGCAAATGCCACCTGTCATCCATTCTAACCAGGCAGACAACAAATAAACGCAACTCTCAACAGTGTAATAGAAATATTTGTGGCGAGTTTAATAGAAAAAAATTAGTAAAACAGTTTAATTGAAGTGATTAAATATCGAAACGATTAAACTGAATAATTACGAAAGGAGAAGGGCTGATGAGAAAGACTCTATTACTGGCGTTCTCGTTGCTAGTGGGTATACAAATTAAAGCTGATCCCCAGAAAAAGTTCGAGGAGTGGAAAGTCACTCTCAAGCCGGAAATGATGCAACAAGGCGCTTCGGAAGCATTGGTCGATAGCATCATAGATTCACTTGAATATCTCCCCAAAGTTATTCGACTAGATCGCAGACAGCCCGAAGGGACCATGACTCATGAAGAATATTTGAGCAAAGTTATTCCTGAATGGAAAGTCAAAAAAGCGCGCAAGCAATTTAAGGTCAACCAGGATTTGTTAAAACTGGCTGAGGAGCAAACGGGTGTTGAAGCGCGTTTTATTACTGCATTATGGGGAAAGGAAAGTAATTTTGGTACGATAACAGGTAATTATCATGTGCCAAGCGCACTAGCAACGCTGGCGTTTGATGGCCGCAGAAAAGAGTTTTTTACCCGGGAATTGATGGCTGCCACAAAGATTTTGGGGCAAGGTCATATCTCTGTTGAAAATATGAAAGGAAGCTGGGCCGGGGCAATGGGACACTGCCAGTTTATGCCCAGCAGTTTTTTAACCTTTGCAAAAGATGCTGATGGTGATGGTAAAAAAGATATCTGGGGTAATAAACAGGATATTTTTGTTTCAATGGGAAATTACCTGGCCAAATCCGGTTGGCAGTCAGATAAATCGTGGGGGCGTCAAGTTAAACTCACACAACCGTTTGCGACTTATCAGATAGGAAAAAAACACAAACAATCGTTAAAGCAGTGGCAGGCACTTGGCGTACGACGCTACGACTTACGCGATTTACCCGAAGTGAATATTGACGCTTATCTTATCGCTCCTGGTGGAGAGAAGGGACGAATTTACCTGGTCTATCAAAACTTTGATGTCATCATGCGCTGGAATCGCTCCCATTATTTCGCCACAGGTGTTGGCTATCTTGCAGATAGAATCGGTTTCCCCAAAATTAATTGATAACAAAAGCATACTCGCGGAAAATTTAAAGAGGGTTATTATTTTGAATGGTCAAGGAATAAAATATGTCAGCTGAGTGGTTTAAGCCTGGTATTGTTTCTCAAAGTGGTGAAGTTGATTTTAACTATCCAACAAGCAAGGTCGTATGCGTTGGACGAAATTACACCGAACACGCGAAAGAATTGAATAATCCTGTCCCTGAGTCGCCAATACTATTTATCAAGCCTAATTCATGTTTGCAAAACCTGCTTGAGCCAATCAAACTGCCGGTTTCTGGAGAATGTCATCACGAGTTAGAAGTGACCATTTTAATTGGCGAAAAAGCGACTCAACTTCAACCCGAACAATCGGCTTCAGTGATTGCGGGCATTGGTATCGGGCTTGATTTGACGCTACGAGATGTGCAACAGAAGCTCAAATCCAAGGGGCACCCGTGGGAACGAGCGAAAGCTTTTGACGGGGCTAGTCCAGTTTCATTTTTTCATCCCGTGAATGATGATATAGAGTGGGGAAACATCGAATTTTGTATGGAAAAAAACGGCGAGGTTGCTCAACAGGGAAATACCCGCGACATGATTTTTCCAATCGATCAGTTAATTGCGGAAGTATCGCAAAATTTTACCTTGTATGCCGGCGATATTATCATGACTGGTACGCCGAAAGGTGTTGGGGCGTTAGCTCAGGGTGACAAGCTGAAATTCACGCTTAATCAGGTTTTGATAGGAGAAACCCAAGTTGTTTAGTTGCTTGGTGGCGAGTTAATGATGGTAGCAAAAGATCGTTTCTGGGAGCGTATTCCGCTAAAAGAGTTAAATGAAAAGCAGTGGGAATCAATCTGCGATGGTTGTTGCCAGTGTTGTGCCCATAAGCTACAAGATGATGACACTGATGAGTTATATAAAACTAATGTTGTCTGCCAATATTTAGATACCGATGAGTGTCAATGCACAGTTTATCCCAAGCGCCATCAATATGTTCCTGATTGCATTAAAGTCACACCGGAAAATGCCGGTAATCTGCCCTGGATGCCGGACACGTGCGGTTATCGGTTATTAGCGCAGGGAGAGCCCTTACCCGAATGGCACCCACTTGAAACTGGCGATCAACACTCAGCAAAAAAAGCAGGAATTGCGGTAACAGGGAAGGTTATCAGCGAGGCTGATATTGAGGAAGAAGATATGGAAGATTACATCGTTGATGATGATTATTTTAATGCTGATTAACTGGCTAGCGAGCCTCTCTACCGGTTAACCCGCTTGCTTGCTCACTCGCTTTTAACCTATTGCCGCCGGGCTATCTGCTATATTAGTTCTTCAGCTCAACTCAGGCGGCTCTGCAACTTCCATGATGTCTAATAATTGGATGGTGATAGCGACAAAATCATGGTTGGTAATGATTCCGACCAATTTATAATCATTATCAACAATAGGCAGACACCCAAACTTTTTATTTTGAAGTAGGCGAGCGGCGTTGGATATCTTCATTGTTGGTGTGGCGGTTGTCAGGTCGACAGTCATTAAGTCTGCCAGTAAAGTTCCTTGCTCGATTTTCTTTAGTTCTTCTGCATCGATCAAGTTTTGTGATGAGCTTGCGTTGGCTAACACGGTTCTTTGGGTTACCAGACCAATCAGCCGCTTGTCGTCATCTACAATGGGAATATGCCGAAATCTTTTTTCATCCATTAATTGGCGAGCGTCGCTTAAGCTATGAAATCTGGACAGTGTGATCGGGTTTGGAGTCATAATTTCTTCCAGGGTGATCATTTAAGGCTCCTCATCAACTGACGATTTTACAATATTGTATATCTTACCTACTTAATTATATATCCCAAGATCAGGTTATATATCTTAATTCTAAACGCTCATGAACCGACCCTGTTTGATTTCGATCAGGCTAAAATCGCGGAGTGTTGCGATAAACTTCACTTTTTACCATAACTATCGTCTCTATCTGCCTGAATATTATGAAAATTATTTACAATTAAGCTACACTAGGGTTGTACTCTTTCAGTCTATTATTGGCAATAAAAATGAGAATATTAAAAATATTAGTACTATCCTTGGCAACGGTCACATGGACGAGCATTGTCATGGCCGCGCAATCAGTGGCATCAAACGCCAAACCTGATGTTCGTCTGCTGATTGATATCTCAGGGAGTATGAAGAAAAATGACCCCAATAATTTACGAGTGCCAGCTTTACAGCTGGTGACCAATCTACTGCCACAGGGCTCAGAAGCTGGAGTATGGGCTTTCGGGCGATATGTCAACATGATGGTTCGTCTGGCTCCTGTCGACGCTCAATGGCAAGAAAATGCGACCAAAAGCGCAACCAAAATAAACTCTGCCGGATTGTACACAAATATTGGTGGAGTGCTGGAAAAAGCCAGTTATGGCTGGAGTAAGCCAAATCCGAGTGAAAAACGCTCATTGATTTTGCTAACTGACGGCATGGTTGATATTTCAAAAGATCCCAAAGTTAACGCGAAAGAAAGAGAAAGAATTCTTAACCAGATATTACCAAAACTGGTGAATGCTAAAGTGTCGATCCACACTATTGCGTTGTCAAAAAATGCCGATCATGAATTATTAAAAACCTTATCTACACAGACCGATGGTTGGTATCAGGCGGTTGAGTCAGCTGAAGAGTTACAAAAGGTATTCTTGAAAATTTTCGAGCAATCTGCGGCACGAGACAGTTTGCCCCTCACTGATAACAACTTCAATGTTGATGCGAGCATTGAAGAAATGACCTTACTGGTATTTAAACAGGATCCATTAGAAAAAGTTCGCTTGGTGGCACCGGACAAAAGTGTCATTGAGGATGCGTCCCCCGATGGTAGCGTGCGTTGGTTTACCACGGCCGGATACGATTTAGTCACAGTAAAATCGCCAGCGCCAGGCGCCTGGCAGATCGATGCGAAAGTCGATCCTGATAACCGCGTGATGGTTGTTAGTAAGTTGGGATTAGACGTTGCGCCGGTACCGAATAATTTATTAGCGGGCGAGGCCATTAATTATCAAGTTGGCTTGTTAGAAGACGGAAAGCCGATCACTAAACCTGATTTCCTGAGCTTGGTTGAGGCCAGATTAGTCCAAAGTAAACAAGGGCAAACGAGTCGTCTCGCCATGTTTTACGACAGCGGCAATCATCAGTTTAAGCAGAACTTTTTTACCGATAGTTTCGAGGGCGTACTGCAATTAACGCTAGAAGTTAAAAGTCCTACTTTCGAGAGAACCCGCAATCATGCTATTAATATTTACGGGTCGCCGTTACAACACCAGGTAGAAATCTCCGATCAAGAAACTAAACCACATGCCATTCATTTCACGGTCAGGGACGATATCGTCCAGAGCGAGAGCTTAAAAGTGAATGCAACTGTTACTCAGCCAGATGGTGAGAAGCAGTATATGGCGCTGGAAGACTTTGATCAGCCGATAGAGCTGCGAGTTTCTCCTGCTGGAGGGGATTACGCGATTGCACTAGATATCAAAGGAAAATCGATTGTTGGCAGAGACTTCTCTGTTTCCCCAGAACCGATTGTATTTAGCACTTCACCAACACCATCCTATCTTTTATCGCAGCAAGCCAAACCTCAGGAGGAAGAGGTAAAAGAGGTAGTGGAAGAGCCTGATGCCCCGGCAGAAGAAGAAAAGAAGCCAGAAGAGGAAGAGGAAAAGCCGGCCGAACCAACCGAAGAAGCGGTTGAACAACCCGAACCAGAAGAAGAGGTTGACTGGACTTTTTGGTTAATTGTCGGTGGTGGCGCTAACCTGATATTGATTATTCTCGGTTTCTTTGGATGGCGGTTCATTAAGAAGAAAGGACAGCACAGTTCTGCACTTCTGGCAAACGAGTTAGGTGTTGAAGATGACGATGATGACGAAGATGACGAAGATGATGATGAATAATCTGGCCATCAATAATAAAATCAAGATTAAAATTAAAACGGCTATTAATAATAAGATAGTGGGGAAAATGAATGAATAACGATTTTGTGTCCTGGTTGATTGTCATCGAGGTCGCTTTACCTTTGTTTATATTGTGCCTTTTACTAATTTGGGTGCTCGTCAGTGGACGTAAAAAATATAAAGAGGCTGCACGCAGACTAATACTTAAAATTAAAAACAACGAAGATAGTCAAAAACAGGAGCTGATGAATTTCCTGACCGGAAAGTTATCGATAGACGATGCTAAAGCAAAAAAACTCAGTAAAAAAATTATTAATGAAAGAAAGTTTTTATTCCGTAATCTGATAAGCAGTCTTCTCGATAAAAATACCGAGGCGTTATCGGGTCTTGAAGACGATCTCACACGAATAACTAGCCACTATCATCAGCTTGAAGTTGTTGCTCAAGTCGCAGAAGAGCCTGAAGATGAAGAAACTGAAAAAGGCGAAGATATCGATGAGCTGAAGCAGGAAATCAAGAGTTTAAAGCATGAGGTTCATGTTACGCTGACCACATTAAATAATATTTTTGGTGAATTCAGCTCGATGTTTGGAGAAGAGGTGCCGGAGACGGAAATGTCCGTGGATCAGATCATTACTGCGATGGAATCCTTTTCTGGGAAAACCGGGAATACCGATGCTGCTTCTGAGCAGGAGGTCGATATTGAGGTTGAAGACACACTAGAGGATGAACCCGATGCGTTTGCAGAGGAAGATTTAGGTGCTGACGAAGCGCTGAAAGAAGCCGCTCCTGAAGAAACTGCTGGTGAAGATGTTGGCTGGGAAGAGATTGATGACCCGGAAGAAGGGGTGGCAGATGTTTCTGCGGAAGAGACAACAAGTGATGAAACGCCTGAAGAAGAAGAGGAATCCCTGGATTTTTCGTTAGATAGTGAGTTGGATGATATCGATAGCGCATTAGATGGACTCGAATTGGGGGCGACGGCTGAAGACGATGAACCAACCTGGGATGATGCTTTTGAAGAGAGCGGCGATAAAAAATCGGATGAAAATTAAGCATTTAGTTTAAAAAATATTCAATATAAAAAAAAAGATCATTTTTTTGCAAATTATCGTTGACACTAATCGGGGGGAACCGTATTATTGCGCCCGCTGAAACGCAGTAGCCAGAGATTCTGCTGAACGAATTTCTTTTACGGTTATTTCTACTAAGAGCGCTTCTTAGAAAGCTAACTTGGTAGAATAAATTGTTAAGGCTACACCGGTGCGGAGTGGTAGTTCAGCTGGTTAGAATACCGGCCTGTCACGCCGGGGGTCGCGGGTTCGAGTCCCGTCCACTCCGCCATTTTCTTTTTAGCGATTGTAGAATCATATTAATCTGCAAGTTCGCTCCTGATTACTCATCGATTATCAAAGTTGATAGCCTGCTGTTCACTAACTACAGAACGATTGGCTTACCTCGCCCACAATCTGAATTAAATTACTCTTCTTATTAAATAGCTGGTGTATCTTAGCGCTCGCGAGTTCCGTCTTTAGATTATATGTGATCTTTGACCATGACGGTGCTAAGCTTGGGGTTAAATCCAGGTTATTGCTACTGGCTAATTTTTCGTGAATAATTTATCATGTTGATAATCAACAAAAAATAACGAATTGTTCAGTAAAGAGGGACAAAAATGAAAAGACTTGCTATCGCTGTTATTCATGGTTTGGGTAGTGAAGAAGAGTTCTATTCTGTTGAACTAAAACACCGAATCGCCGAAGAGTATGTTAAAGGTGCGGAAGGTCGTTTAGAAGATGAACTACTGTTCCATGAAATTTACTGGGGAGACCTGGTAAAAGAAGAGCTAGACCAGTTTAGAAAAAAAGCAAACTATAAAGGTGATTTGGCCTATCAAAATTTACGCCAGATCATGACTGATGCTCAGGCGCTAGCTCTGTTATACCGTCCGGGAACTGAAATATACGAATCAATTAATAATCGGATAAAAGATGGTTTGCGCAAATTTGCTTCCCATCGCCGAGTTAATCAAGATGAAACGCCGCTGGTAGTACTTGCTCATTCATATGGTGCGGTGATGATGTCTCATTTCATCGGTGAGATGAAAAATGCCGATTCTAAATTGAGCAATTTTGAGACGATGAAAACCTTAGCGGGCTACATTACCTTTGGGAATCCAATGGGATTATATGCCTTGGAATCTGCTAACTCAGAATTGGGCGTACCCTGCAATATTGTCGGTGAAGCATTGAACGATGATATGAAGAAAAGAGCGCGCTGGTATAACTTTTACGATAAAGACGATATTATCGCTTATCCGCTTAAAGGGCTGTCAGATGATTTCGACCAATTTGTACATGGTGATTTTGAAATCAATGTTGGTAGTGCAGCGACTTCATGGAATCCAGCGTGTCATTCCGGTTACTGGGAAGATAAAGATTTTTATCGTCCAGTTGCTGATTTTATCGCTGAACTCCGAGCACCACATTCGTTTTGGCAAGGTTGATCAGGGCTAGCAGCCAGATTAAAAAGCCTGCGTAAGCGGGCTTTTTTTTGTCTAGTCAGTTCTCATTAATAGAGATGAATTAAAAGATTTACACAAAGCATTGACAAGTTATGGAATTACACCAGCTTCAAACAAAACACCAGGGAAAAGTCTTTCATTTGCAAAAGACCATTAACCAGCGCTCGAAACAAGGGCTCGCTGTCGATCAATTGCAAGCAAAACTGAAGCGGCTTGTAGAAAGTTCTAATAGCGAGACGCTAAAAAACCGTATAGAGCCGGAAACCATTAGTATCCCTCACGAGTTACCGATTGCAAATGAGTCGGATGAGATTGTCAGTCTGTTGCAAAATCACCAGGTCATTATTGTTGCAGGAGAAACCGGCTGTGGGAAAACGACACAACTGCCGAAACTTTGTGTGAAAGCAGGCTTAGGCGCTCGAGGATTAATCGCTCACACTCAACCTAGAAGAGTTGCCGCGACCAGCGTTGCGAAGCGCATTGCAGAAGAAATGAATACTGAACTAGGAGACATTGTTGGATTTTCGGTGCGCTTTAATAATAAATCCAGCGACAAAACTCGAATTAAATTAATGACAGATGGCGTGCTCTTAACAGAAATAGAGTCAGATCCATTGCTCTCACGGTATGAAGTTATCATTATTGATGAGGCTCATGAAAGAAGTTTAAACATCGATTTTTTACTCGGTTTTTTAAAAACTATTTTGAGCAAGCGTAAAGATTTAAAAGTGATCATTACTTCTGCCACAATCGATCCACAAAAGTTTTCCAAGAATTTTAACAATGCGCCAATGGTTAATGTGGCGGGGCGTAGTTACCCGGTTGAAGTGAGGTATCGTCCTCAAGCAGCAGATAACGATGTTGAGAGACAGGGGGCAGGCGACTCTTTAATGGACTCTGTTCTTTTGGCTGTTGATGAATGTTGCGGCGAGTCTACAGGTAATATTTTAATATTTGCTGACGGTGAGGGACAGATTAAAAATATTGTTAAACAGTTAAAAAATGCCAATCTCAGTAACAGCGAAATTTTACCCCTTTACGCCCGACTTTCTATTAATGAGCAGCAGAAGATTTTTTCAGCGTCCAACAAAAGAAAAATTATTGTATCGACTAATGTTGCAGAAACTTCATTAACCGTTCCTGGCATTATTTTTGTCATCGATATTGGTACTGCCAGAATTAGTCGTTTTAGCCAGCGAAATAAAATTCAGCAATTGCCGGTAGAAAAAATTTCACAGGCAAGTGCTGATCAACGTAAAGGCCGCTGCGGCAGAATCGCTCCGGGAATTTGTATTCGACTTTATTCTGAAGAAGATTATCTCCAGCGTCACGAATTTACCTCTCCAGAGATTAAGCGCACAAATTTGTCATCGGTGGCCCTTCGACTCAAAGCAATGAAAGTTAATGATGTCGAGTCATTTCCGTTTATCGAGCAACCTTCAGATAGAGCCTGGAAAGTTGCGTTCAATAGTTTATTTGAGCTTGGTGCGATTGATGAGCAACAACGAATAACGACTATCGGTAGACAAATGGCCAAGCTGCCGGTTGATCCACAATTAGCTCGTATTTTAGTACAGCCGGATCTGGTAGCCGTTGATGAAATGCTAGTGATTTGCTCTCTGATGAGTGTACGAGAGATACGAGAGCGTCCACACGATAAACAACAAAAAGCGGATCAATTACATGCTGCTTATCACCAGAGCGACTCGGATATTTTAACTGCGATTAAGCTTTGGCGTGATTTACAGGCAAAAAGGGCTGAGACCTCTTCTAATGGATTCAGGCAGTGGTGTAGTAAAAACCTGATCAACTTTCTTGGTTGGCTGGAGTGGCGTCGAGTTTACTCTCAATTGAAAGAGGCGGTTGCTGCACTTGGTATCAAAATAAATGAGAATCCGTGTCAAGAAGACGAAGTTCATAGCGCTTTAATTCCTGGTTTTATCACTCATATTTTCCAAAAAACTCAGGAGCAACACTATCAAGGAGTCAGAGGTCTAAAAGTTTGGGTTCATCCATCTTCACTGAGTTTTAAAAAGCGTGTTGACTGTTTGCTGTCAGCTGAAATGATCGAAACTGAAAAGCTATACGCACGAATGAACTGCCAGGTTAAGCCACAGT
Organism: Aliikangiella coralliicola; assembly: GCF_007004725.1. Classification (GTDB taxonomy): domain Bacteria; phylum Pseudomonadota; class Gammaproteobacteria; order Enterobacterales; family Kangiellaceae; genus Aliikangiella; species Aliikangiella coralliicola. The sequence continues at coordinate 290,113 of NZ_ML660171.1, forward strand.
GGATCGAAAAATATTCGCAACACCTGATGAAAAGTCGTTATGACGATATCCACTGGCGCAAAAAATCTGGAAAAGTAATGGCATACTTAAGCCAGACTTTATTGGGATTACCATTAGTCAATCGGCGCTTAGTTAATTATTCCACCATTGACCTGGTGAGATCCCGTGAAATATTCTTAAAAGATGGTTTAGCGTTAGACCAACTTGCTGAGGACTTTCCGTTTCTTCGGGCTAATCGGCAAAAGCTGGCTCAACTAGAGGAACAGGAGCAGCGACAACGACAAAATAATATTCGGGTTGACAGCGATTCACTGATGGCACTCTATGCTGAACACTTACCGAGCCACATCTGTAGCTTGGTTAGTTTGAAAAAGTGGTTAAAAAGAGACTTTAAAAAAAGAAATCAACAACTCAGCTTTTCTATCGAAGCGTTAACTAACAATTTATCAGACAGCCAAGAAGCTTACCCTTCGCAAATTACCATCAAAGGGTTTGATCTAAACTTATCTTATTGTTTTGCACCCGGTAGTGAAGAGGACGGGGTGAGCGTCGAAATTCCCCAAAACATGTTGTCTCAATTCAGTGACCGAGATTTTGACTGGTTGGTGCCTGGTTATCTGGAAGAAAAGGTGCTCGCGACAATTAAGTCGTTACCCAAAAGTTTAAGACGAGATTTAATTCCTTTAGGTGATACCGCGACTAAGTGTTGTGAAATGCTTTGGGCCATTGATCAGACGGGCAAACTTTTTATCAATGAGTTAGCTAAAGTTTTGCAACGCTTGACAGGTAAACATATTCAGTCGAGTGATTTCAACCTAGAGAACGTCGAGCCTCATTTAAAAATGAAATACAAAATCCTTGGTGGGAGAAAAACTGATACGAATTTAAGAGGCAAGAATTCGAGCGGCAGTAATAAGGCACTCAAAAGTATCACTTCATTGAGTTCGGACAAAATAAGTCGCTTTGAAGAAAAGGGAAAGACAGCAATAAAAAAACAGGAAAAATTCCAACATTGGGTGTTCGGAAATTTTCAGATTGAGCAAGAAATTTCACAAAATAATTTCGTTAGTCGAATTTTCCAGGGACTTCAAGATTTTGGTTCACATGTAAAGCTGGTTGAGTTTCCTACTAAACAGAGCGCGCTCAAAAGCCATATTGTTGGTGTATCGAGGTTAATCTTGATCGCCAATCAGACTCATCTCAACAAAATGTTTAATGCCTGGCCCGAAAAAAGTCAGTTGGAAAAGTTAAGTATTCGATTTGACGGTTTTAGAATGATCTTTGATGTTTTAGCATTGGCCTACGCCAAATCTCTGATTAGTTCCGAAAAGCGGTTCGCGTCCAACGGCGAGTTAGATGAGAGTGGATTTAAAAAACTTTGCGATCAATTTCAGCAGAACTTTAGAGTTGTTATGGCTGAGCAGTTAAACGCATTGCTGCCACTGGCAAAGTTAAGAGAAGCAATCGCATCGGATATCGGGGGACTCAATGAATCATCCTTCACCGACTCAATTTCGGATATGAGGGGGCAGCTCCAAGCCTTGTGGCAAACTAAATACCTTCTGAGCGCTGAAGAGCCGTTCTTCGAAAACTACACCCGCTACCATAAGGCCATTAAAGCGCGAATTAAACGAATCAAAGAAAATTATCCAAAGGAACAGAATGCTTTGGATACCTGGTTAGCGTGGCACAGTTGGTGGAACGAACTGACTAAGCAGAAGAGTGGGCCGGCTGTTGAAAATGAACTGGAGCGACTCTTCTGGACGTTGCAGGAGTTCAGGATCAGCTTGTTTTCACCTGGCATAAAAGTGAAAGGTGGCGTATCAGCCAAGAAGCTGCAAACACTGTTTGAGCAAGTGGAAGTAATGGAATAACCGCTGAATAACTGGTCGTATCTCTCCAAAATACCACTATAAATCGACTAAAAATATAATAAAAACAAACAATTACGAGTCTTTTCAAAATAAAACTATTCAATCGTTGCCAATCGCCAATGTGCGTCGTTTCACAATTGCCATTGAAACATAATGACACATTTATATTATTTGCTATGCTGAGAGTGTAGAGGTTAGTTTTTAACCATTGAATTGGAATCAAGGTGAACGGACTACTTGCAGTTGTAGGTGAAAGAGGTAGATTCGATGCGAAGTTTGACGAAAAAGATTTTAGGTGTTTTATCAGCGTTAACTGCTTGTTTTTGTAGTAATTGTTTTGCGAATGACGAGCAAACAAGCTCATCTGTATTTAAGCCTCTGACGAAAGAGCTATCTTTCGGCGGTGTTGAGTTTAGCCTGGTTTCATCGAATGATTATTATTCTCAATCACGTCAGGCCAATTCTTCAGATAAATCAGTTGTATTCCGCCCTGAAATTTCACTATTTACCACCGCAAAAAGCGCTAAATCTGTTCACTTATCAAATGGGCATTCGCTCGCTGCGAGGTCTTTCGGAAAGAGTAATCGATACAAAAATACTATTCCGGCGGTATATCGGTTGACGCTTAAGGGTTATTCGATAGTAGAGTATTCTAATTATAAAACTGATACTTGGACTTTTAACAAAGTTAAAGATTCTGCGCTCAAAAAGCCTCAAATAATGTTTTCAGTGACCAAGCAGTTTTAGTCACCATTCTTCTGAGAGTGCGTGATAGCCTCTCTGCTCGTTGATTTTAATAGTTATTAACGCACCTTGTCATTAATCTCAACACGTTGTTAAATCTTCAATAAAAATAATTCCTTCAGTGTTTCCGCATTGTTACTGAACCCTTCAGTATTCAACTTTTCAGCCAATTGTCGCTGTTTAACTTACCTAAGTATCTCTAAATAAAACAAAAAAGATAAATTACTTGAATCTCGCGAAACCTTAGATTACTATTTGTTTACATAGTAATTGTGTGGCTGCTATCTTGTCCAGTGCTAGTTATGCCTTGTTAGATTGATTGAGGGCATATTGGCACACTTGACGCTATGTTGGCCGATTATGAGTTAGCTGATTACGAATTAGCCGATTTAAAGCGACCAATTGCTAAATGTGGCAATAAAAAGGACATTGAATAATTAGGGCAACTGAGGATTGAGTATGAAAGAACTAACCAGCAGACAAAGCGAAGTATTTGAAATTCTTAAGGAATACGTCGAAAATTATGGTATCGCGCCAACTCACGTTGAACTCGCGGAGCTCATCGGGGTTAGTTCTTCAAAAGCTGCCGCCGATCACCTTAAAGCACTAGAAAAGAAAAATGTCATCAAAATTTACCCTGATAAGCCTCGTGGAATTAAGGTATTGGAAAGTAACGACAATGAATTGCCATTAATTGGCTCTGTCGCTGCGGGATTGCCGATTGAGGCTGTTGAAAATGTCGAAGCTTATATTACGATTCCTGAAGTGCTAAAAAGGAAAAAGCCGACGTTTTTGTTGAGAGTACGTGGCGATAGTATGATTGACGAAGGTATTCTGGATGGTGATTTAATCGCTGTCAGAAAGTCGAATACTGCGGAAATCGGGCAAATTGTAGTCGCTCGAATTGACGATGAGGTGACCGTTAAGCGACTTGAGCGGCAGGGTAACAATGCGGTACTGCAACCAGCTAACGAGTGTTACGAGCCGATAGTTCTGCCGGCGGAAAACTTAGCGATAGAAGGGCAGTTCGTCGGCCTTATCAGAGCTTAGTTGAATTGTCGCAAAGTGAATGTGGTCGTTTGTTTCCAATAGGTTCTCGACCTGGTATTTTCACTTTGTTGCGTATTATCGATAGATTGGTACTGAGTTACCAAGCTGATATGTTACAAAAAAGAAGCTTTTAATCGATATTAGCTTCTTATCTTCTCTACCTGGGGACTCCCCGGGTTTTTCAGTGTATTTTACCGTTTTTTCAGATAAAATAGCGCCCAATTCTGTTTTCTAACCGGTTTTATTAAACGTTTCTCCATGAAATTTATCATTAAACTATTCCCCGAAATTATTATTAAAAGCAAACCTGTGCGTAAAAGGCTCATTGGTCAGCTTAAGAAAAATCTTAAGAAAATTCTGAGCCCGCTTGATGAGTCGATTGTCATTGCCGGCTCATGGGATTTTATCGAGGTCAGGTTTGATGAGAAGCATGAGCATTTGGAAGCGATTGTTCTGGAGAAGTTAAAACATACGCCGGGAATTGACTTTATTCTAAAAGTTAAGACTCATGCTTTTGAGACGCTTGACGATATCGCCGAGATAGCGGTAAGAGAATATGCTGAATTGGTGAAGGATAAAACTTTTTGTGTGAGGGTAAAGCGAAGTGGTCGCCACCCATTTAATTCCATTCAGGCGGAACAAAAGGCGGGCGGGGCGCTGTTACACAATAGTGAGTCAGCAGGTGTAAAACTCAAGCAGCCGGAAGTTACAGTACAGTTAGAAATTAAGCAGGAGAAGCTTTATACCATAGAGTCAAGAACACAAGGGTTAGGTGGTTTTCCGATGGGACAACAGGAATCTTGCGTGAGCTTGATTTCTGGCGGCTATGATTCTTCGGTTGCAAGTTATTTAATGATGAAGCGCGGAATTCGTACCCATTTCTGTTTTTTTAATTTAGGCGGAATTGCCCATGAAGTTGGTGTTAAACAGGTATCGCATTATTTGTGGGAAAAATACTCTTCGTCTCATCGTGTGTTGTTTATTACCATTCCATTCGAAAATGTTGTTAATGAAATTCTTACAAAAGTCCATCACTCGCAAATGGGCGTTGTGTTGAAGCGAATGATGTTAAGAGTGGCGGAAAAGGTTGCGTTAGAATTTAACGCGCCGGGACTTGTGACCGGCGAGTGTGTCGGTCAGGTATCGAGCCAAACATTAACTAACCTGGCGGTTATCGATAAGGCGACTGACTTTTTGACAATGCGTCCATTAATAACCATGGATAAGCAGGATATTATTGCTTTGTCGAAACAAACCGGCACCGAAGAGTTTGCTGCAGTTATGCCTGAATATTGTGGTGTAATTTCTGATAAACCAACTACTTGTGCGAAGTTGCATAAAATAGAAGCGGAAGAATCAAATTTCGATTTCGAAGTTTTAGAACAGGCATTTACCGATCGCAAAGTTGAGAATATTGATGCGCTCTATCAGTCGCACCAAAATCTTGATGATATTGAAGTGGTGAAAACACCTGCAGCAAGCGATGTTGTTATTGATATCAGGCATCCTCAAGAGCTGGCAATCAAACCGCTTGTGTTAACCAAAAATAATGTGTTACCTATTCCATTTTTCAAGCTGCAATCCAGTGATAACTTGAACAAAGATGAAACTTATCTACTTTATTGTGATAAAGGGATCATGAGTCAATTACAGGCTGAGGAACTCAGCTTAAAAGGCTATAAAGTAAAAGTTTACCAGCCTTAGTTTTTATTGTTTCAGATAAAAACTGATGATAACTAATCCTCGCCTGATAAAGTCAGTGGCGAGGATTTCTATCTGCTAACTTTTGAAATCGACTATTACCCTTAACTAATTCATCTTACGTCAGCAACTGATATCTTCATCACGGGCATTTTCGTGGATTCTATTTCCGTTTTTATCTTTTGAGTGCCTGATCCTTCCTGCCTTGGAAATGATTAAAGCGCGGGAAAGTTCAGGCTCGTTTTTAAAACAATACTCAAAGGTTCCATTTTGATGGTTGGTTATTCCAGTGTGGTGCCATTGAAAGGAAGTTCTCACCCCGAAGGCACGCCAACGTAATTGAATATCATCGTCTTTTATTTTTGATTGATGCAATAGCTCTTCGTCGGCGCTGAGTTTGCGATCACTGTTGTTGTCAACGAAAGCCATGTAACCATCTGACCATTTTTTGCTACAGCTAGCACCATCAAGCGTGGGGCAAATGGTTACTTTCTGGTGGCGAGTAATCGCAATTGATCGGGTGTTTTGTAAAGTTGTTCTAAGCTTCATCACTTCTGAAGTTATTTTTTGCTTTTTGATAAGGTCATCAAATGCCGGCAGTGCAATATTCAGCAGAACAGCGACTAAGCCGAGTGTGAAAAGAATATCGATAAGTGTAAAAGCCGATTGTTTTTTATGAGCCATTGTAAAGTCCCTTTAATAATTCCCTATTTAAAATGTAATTTGGTCAATCTTAGTTTTTGACTATCTAACCTCTGACTATTTAACCTGTTCACTGGCAGGTAGTAAATTCTGTTAGTTAACCAGTGATATAGTTAAACGAGGGGCGAATAATTTTCTGAGGATATATGAATTTTTCTATCAATTTCAGAACTCAAAAGTTTAGCTGAGTTCCGGTGAAAGAAGGAGAGTAAAAGGCTTAAGTTCGCGGCTGAAAATAGATGCGCACAATGCGGATATTTTCGTATTGGCTTGTAGGAAATTCTCCATTGACTATGTCAATGTTTTTGGCGCTGGGTTGACTATGCGGTTGATTGGGCTTAAACGAGCCTAATCCAACTGTAGTTTCTTGAGTTTATAACGCATTGCCCTGAAACTAATTCCTAATAGTTTCGCCGCTTGAGTTTTATTACCATTGGCTTCTTCAAGCGCTTTCATTATTTCCTGAATTTCGATTTTCTCCAAATATTCATCTAGCGATAGACCACTTCGCTGTGGCATATTTGAGGGGGCTGATGATTGGTCGGTATCCGATTCTTGCGTTCTTGTTACTGTTCCCAGATTGAGGTCTTCTTGTTGAATTTGTTCTCCCATAGAAAGTGTAATCGCCCGCTCCAGAATATTTTCCAGTTCGCGAATATTTCCAGGGAAGTCATAGCGCTTTAGTTCCGCCAAGGCTGTGTCAGACAGAGAAGAAACACCAAGTCCTTGAGATTTAGCTAACTGTTCGAGCAAGTAGTTGGCTAATTTTGGAATGTCGTCAGTTCTTTCTCGAAGCGGCGGAACTTTAAGTTCAATAACATTTATCCGATAAAAAAGATCTTTTCTGAACTCTTCCGTATCAACCAGCTTTAACAGGTTTTTGTGGCTGGCGCTTAAGATGCGAACGTCAATGTTGATTTCCGTTTCACTACCGACCGGGCGCACGGTTTTTTCCTGAATTGCCCTGAGTAACTTGACCTGCATATTCAAAGGTAATTCGGCAATTTCATCGAGAAATAGCGTACCGCCATCTGCGCTTTGAAACAGCCCTTTTTTATCAGCAATTGCGCCGGTGAAACTGCCTTTTTTGTGCCCAAAAAATTCACTCTCCATCAGCTCTGATGGGATGGCACCGCAGTTAACGGGAACAAATGGTTTATCTGCTCTAGGACCTTTATAGTGAATAAGTTTTGCCACCAATTCTTTACCGGTACCTGACTCGCCGTTGATATAAACAGGTGCCTGACTACGGGCCAGTTTTAATATCGTTTGCTTGAGATGCTTCATCACCGGGGTATCGCCGATGAGCTGTTTTTTCACTTTACTATTTGCTTTCGATTTTTGCTCGGGGGTTTGCTTCAGTTTGAGTGCTGCAGAGATCAGGTTTCGCAATGAGCCGAGATCAACTGGCTTTGAAAGAAAATCGAAAGCACCGGCTTTCATCGCGTCAATAGCGATTTCCATATTACCGTGGGCAGTAATTAACGCTACTGGCAGTTCAGGGTGTTTGTTCTGTATGTGCTCAACGAGTTCTATACCATCACCATCAGGTAAACGCATATCGGTCAGGCAGATATCGAATTCGTGCTTTTCTAATAGTTGATAAGCTTGACCTAAATTTTCTGCCTGGCGAGTATCTATGTTCATTCTCGATAGAGTGATACCCAGTAGCTGCAAAATGTCTGGTTCATCATCAACAATTAATGCTAAGGGAGTCTGCGCCATAACTAATCCGTGATTATTATTCTCTAGTGGTTATCGTTCTCTGGTGATCGCTGTTCTCTAAAAAGAGTTACCTGATTGATCATATTATTATGTTGTTGATTAAGTTCGCAAACTGCATCATTGATTATTTCTAATTATTTACAATGATATACGGACTATCTTTCACCTCTGTTTACCATTATCCAATAAAAAATCCGATTAATCTATGACGATCATTGTTGTGTCAGATTAGCCGCGGAAAAGCTAATTCTAAAACAAGAACCGCCAGTTGGAATTGGGATGTAATCTAGCCGAGCTCTATTGGCTTCACAAAGTTCTTTTGACAAATATAAGCCCAGACCAGTTCCGGTTCGAGAGGTCGTAAAAAATGGCTCAAATATCTTTTCGGAAAGATCAGGGGAAATTCCTTCACCCTTGTCAATGACATCAAGAAAAGCAGTTCTACTGTGAGGTTCGATACCCACCATAACCTGGGCAATGGGTTTTCCTGTATTGATTTCGCTATATCTTGCTGCATTTTCGATCAGATTTGTGAGTATTTGGGAAAGTTGCGACAGGTCAAAGTGTATGATTAAGTTGTCAGTTTGAAACTGCAGATCGATTTCAGGTGGCGTGTCTTTACCGCTGGCATATTCTTGTAACATCACCGGCATATAGCGTGATAAATTGATTTCTTTTACCTGCACCGCTTTTCGCTGCGAAAGTTTCATTATATTTTCGATGATGTCATTCACTCTCTTAGTATTTTTATCGATAATTTCCACGAGTCCTAAATTAAGTGGATCGATTTCATCCGACTCTTTCATCAGTTGTGCCGCGTGACTTAAAGCGCCCAGAGGGTTTCTGATTTCATGGGCAATTGATGCTGTCAGCCGACCGAGTGAAGCTAGTTTTAAACTTTGTGCTTGCTGATTAAGGACTGTTGTATCCTCAAGAAATATAATCACATTGTCTTTGTTTTCACCGATAGGTGAAAAGTTAGGTAGTAAACTTGGCCCGGTAGCAGTATTTTTAAACGGCTTTGAGCGATAACTTTGTTTTCTTCGCCATAAATTGAGTTGCCTGGCTAAAGGGGTTGAGACTTGTTCTAGCCGTCTCGACTTGGTTGATTCTGGCATACCTAAATGGATCCAGGCTGATCGGTTGATAAGACATACAGAGTTTTGATTATCCACAACAAGAACGCCTGTTGACATAAACTGAATAATTTTCTCATTCAGTTTTTCCATACTTTCAAGGCCTCTCATCGATTTTTCAGCGACATGTTCTGTTTCGATGATTCGACGAGCCAGGTAAAACGATAGCAAGCTGGTTGCCATAAAAGTCATTGATAATATACCGACCTGAGTCATACCACTCCGGTCGTGGGACTGAGTCAGACTTGCGTAAATTTCCTCTCCAAGTACAGCGAATGAGGCCAGAACTGAAAAACCGAGAGCGGCGGGATTGCCAGTCAAAATACTGGCCGCAGATGTACTCACTGCGATCAAAACGCCCAAGCCACTCGTCGCGCCGCCGCTGGCGTGCATGAGCAAGATAATCAGAACAATATCAACAATTATCTGAACTTCTAATTGTAAATAATAGAGGCGTTTTAAATATAAACTCAGCGAAAAACTGACTAATGCGATGATTGAAAAAAATAGTGCAGAGGTATAATAGAGTTCTGGATTTTTTGCGCCGAGAAAAGACACATCGAAGTCTAATTGAAACGCAATCAGCAGCGATAACGACAAAATAACTCTGTACCCAGAAAAAATCTGTAATGCTCGCCAGGAAGCTGAAAAGGGGAGAGCTTGGTTATTAAAACGAGTCATCGAAATTTAGACCGCATAAAAATCAGATCCCATATAATTTGCATTTTATTTTTTAACTAACTTGTTCATTGCCAGTCGTCTGTTTGGAATTATAGTCACTTTTTAATCATAAATAGTCGGAATAGGCCGACGTTTATGTTGAGTTTTCTGATAAATCTCAATCAGTTTTTTAGAAGCTTCAACAGGCACCGTCTTGCCTTCAAGAAAGTCGTCGATTTGATCGTAAGTCAATCCCAACGCTGATTCGTCAGTTTTACCTGGAGTAAGACATTCGAGATCGGCTGTTGGTGCTTTCGTGACTAAAGTTTCAGGTGCACCAAGATGGGTCGCAATTTGTCTTACTTGTCTTTTACTCAAACCAAATAGCGGGGCTATATCACAAGCACCATCACCCCATTTAGTATAAAAGCCGGTGATATTTTCAGCGGAATGATCTGTTCCCAGAACCAATCCACCCAGTAATCCTGCTATCTCATATTGAATTGTCATACGCGTTCTTGCTTTGACATTGCCTTTGTTAAAATCAATTGCCGAATCAGATTGGATTAGTAAATTGCTCGATGATAATGCTGCAGCTGTTGCCGCATGAATGCCATCTGCGCCAGGGCTGACATTGACGGTTAGATTAATATCAGGTTGGATAAATGATAGTGCAAGTTGTGCATCTACTTCATCTGCCTGTTCGCTATAGGGAAGGCGAACGGCGACAAAGCGATAAGCAGGTTCGTTTTGCGGATTTTCAGCGTTAAGGTCATTAATTGCAAGTTGAGCGATTTTTCCTAGCGTTGTCGAATCAACTCCGCCGCTAATTCCTAACACGAGGTGAGTTAGACCTGATTGTAATAAAGATTTTTTGATAAATAATTTGCGTCGTTCAACTTCTTTTCCCGGGTCAATTTCGGGGAGCACTTTCATTTCTTCGATTATTAATTGTGCGTTACTCACTGGGATCTCTTTAAATTGGTCTAATAAATTCAGTTACATAGACCATATGTTAGCACAAGCTTTGTCAGTTTTGTTTGCTTTCAATTCGGAAAAAGCCCGTTGAAATGATTTTCTTTTTATATGAGAAACAAATTGTTGAGAATGTCGCTGAGCAGATATATTCTTCTCGTTTACCAACGGGGAATTGCAAATTGAGGCATAATTGTCCGATAATTAGCCTATCGCGCTGTAAATTAACTGAATTGTGAGAGTAAAGGGTTACAATGAAAAAGATAGAAGCCATTATTAAGCCGTTTAAATTAGATGATGTACGGGAAGCTTTGAGTGACGCGGGAATTACCGGTATGACGGTAACTGAAGTAAAAGGCTTTGGTCGTCAAAAAGGGCATACTGAGCTATATCGCGGTGCAGAATATATGGTAGATTTTTTACCGAAAACAAAAATAGAAATTATTGTCGCTGATGATTTGCTAGACCTTTGCGTTGAAACCATTATGGAAGTGGCACGAACAGGAAAAATTGGCGACGGTAAAATATTTGTGACGCCTATCGAAAAAATTATCCGCATTCGAACCGGCGAAGAAAATGAGAGTGCTGTATAGATATTTTAAGAAAGAAAAGGCAAGGCTTGCTATCAAGGGGAAGTTTTTTTAGAAAGATGGCGTTGACAGTTGAAATAAAAAAGCGAGTGTTCATTGAACACTCGCTTTTTTGATCCTGAGTAATTATCTAATTACTATTCTTCTTATTGCTATCCTTCAAAATTAGGATAATTCAGTAGTAAAACTCTTCGTGTTCTTTCTGACATTTCAGGTAGTTCTAATAAATCATATGCAACCATCATCATTCGTAAAGCATAAGGAACCGAAGGCGTTTTAGGGTAGTGATCGACAACATAACGGGCTCGAGATGCGGCTGCCTGGTAGGCTTCTCGTTTCATGTAATAATTAGCGACATGAAGTTCATACTCAGCGAGTCGGTTGCGTAAATAAACCATTCTCTGCTGTGCATCTTTGGCATATTTGCTGTTGGGGAAAAGCCTGATTAATTCTGAAAAGTCATCGAATGACTGTCTGGCGGTGCTGGCATCTCTTTCAGAAAGCGGCGCGGAAAATAAATCTTTACCGATACCTGTGTCTGATGAGAAATTAATCAGCCCTTTCATATAATAGGCATACTCCAAGTCTTTGTGACGAGGGTTTTGGCGAATAAACCGGTCGGCAGCGGATACGCCAGAAGCAAAATCATCAAGTTTGTAATAAGAATAAATTAAATCGAGCTGAGCCTGGTGCGAATAAGCACCAAAGGGATATAAACTATCAAGGCGTTCTAAGTACTCGATTGCCGTTCTAAAATTTCCCGAAAGCATTGAATATTGTGCTTTTTCGTAAAGCTTAAATGCATTGTTAACTCGCTGTGCTTCAGTTAACACTTCTTTTTTGCCCGAACATGCGGAAACCACAACAAGAAGGAGGAGTGTGCTGACGATTTTTAGTATTCTCATTGATTCCTAAAGCCGTTAAAATAATCAATAACTAGTGCTTGATCGATTAATTCTATTTATAGTAGCCCTTTTGGGGCAGCTGTAAATCTATCGATTAAGCGTTTTTCTAACCATGTAAACGATTCATTCTACCTTACGGGGTTGGTAATCGCTATAGTAAGCAAACTAATAAGGCCGTTATAGTGACAAAAAGTTCACTTGAAGAGCAACAACAATTAATTCATGTTGATAAAATTCATGCCGGGGAACGACTTGACCGTGTTTTGGCGGTTTATTTTCCGGAATTATCTCGTTCCAGATTACAAGCCTGGATAAAAAATCAACAGGTTAAGGTCAATGATGAAATTGTGATCAAGCCAAAGCATAAAATCCTTGGGGATGAGCTATTGGAGGTGGTTACAACACTCGAAGATCAAGGCGAGTGGCAAGCTTCAGATATACCAATCACAATCCATTATCAGGATGAAGCGATCATCATTGTTAACAAACCTGCCGGATTAGTGGTGCATCCAGCTCCAGGTCACTACACCGATACGCTCGTTAATGGATTGCTCTATTTATTTCCTGAGCTAAGGAAACTTCCCCGAGCAGGCGTTGTGCATCGGCTGGATAAAGACACCACAGGATTGCTGGTGGTAGCGAGAACTGCCGAAGCCCACAATCATCTGGTCTCTGAGCTGCAGGACAGGGCGTTTAAACGTGAGTACCTGGCGCTGGTCCATGGAGAGATTGTCGCTGGCGACACTATCGACTATCCCATCGGTCGTCATGCGGTTAACCGCAAGAAAATGGCTGTTAATGCGCAAGGTAAAGAAGCGATCACCCATTTTCGAATTGGCGAGAAATTTAATGATTTTACTTTGGTGCAGGTTAAGTTAGAAACAGGGCGAACACACCAAATAAGGGTCCATTTCTCCCACTTAAAGCATCCGTTAGTTGGTGATCCTGTTTACTGTATTCGTAACCTGAAACCGAAAGGAATGAGTGAAAAATTTGAACAGGTGTTGGCGGGCTTTCAGCGACAAGCATTACACGCCAGAACACTCGGATTGACCCACCCGGTTAGTGGAGAATGGATGGAATGGGAATGCGAAGTACCTGCAGATATTGAGCTTTTGTTAGAAGCAATTCGTCAACATGATAAGTTACACGAGAAGCATTAGTGGCTGATAAATACTACGATATTGGCGATTCCTTTATTCATGCAGACTGGGCGGCGCCGAAAAATGTCAATGCACTTGTGACGACACGTGCAGGCGGTTTCAGTCAGGGCGTTTATGCGAGTTTTAATCTTGCGCACCATGTTGATGATGAGCAAGCTATGGTGGAGAAAAATCGCCGTAAACTTGAAAGCCATATTCGGCAAAACAGAAACATTAAACAGTACAGAGAACGTAGGTCGGATAATTCAATTTCTCTGTTTTGGCTCGATCAAATACACTCGAATCGATGTGTTCGTTGGGAGACTCCAAGCTGTTTGGTTTCTGCCGACGCTAGCTATTCTAGCGGCTCCAATCAGGTATGTGTCGTCATGACCGCAGATTGCTTGCCAATTTTGCTCACAAACTCCCGGGGAAATTGGGTGGCGGCGTGTCATGCAGGGTGGCGTGGACTCGCAAATGGGGTAATAGAAAACACAATCGCCTGTTATTCTGGCCCCGCGTCTGACTTAATGGCCTGGATTGGACCGGCGATCAGCCAGCCATATTTTGAAGTAGGGGCGGAAGTTTACGACCAATTTATTGCTTTAAACGCTGAGCATGAGTTGTTTTTTGAACCCAATTCACGACATCGGTTTCAATTCGATTTTATCGGCCTTGCCAGGCACAAATTGAGCGAGGCCGGTATTCAGGTTTTTGGTGGGAAACATTGCTCTTTCGCCGATGATAAACGGTTTTTCTCTTATCGACGTGATGGACAGACAGGACGCATGGCCAGTATGATCTGGTTTGAGTAGCGTTTGATCCAGTCGAAAGAGGCTCTTTTTATTAAACAAATAAGCCTTGTTAAGAAAATAAATATTTAGCCGAAATAAGTTTCAATTATTCTAAGGTTATCGATGGTTACTACAATTGTTTTAGTCAGTATTTTGGGAGGAATACTGATTGTTGGGAAAATTAATAATCGGGCAGACTGGGGGCACTGGGCGACCAATATTCTTGACGGATGGATCCGTGTTTATTGCAGCAAGTTTCATCGGTTAAGAAACACTCGATTGCAAATTCCGCTTGAGCCACACGTGCTGTTGGCCGCCAATCACATTTCTGGAATTGATCCTTTTTTATTGATTACAGCAACTGATCGTCCTATTCGCTTTATGATTGCCAAAGAAGAATACGAACGACCATTATTAAACTGGATGTTCCGCGCGGCCGGCTGTATTCCGGTTGATAGAAGTGGACGAGTGGAGAAGGCTTTTCGCAGCGCTTTAAGAGCGATAAATTCCGGCGAATTGGTCGCATTATTTCCACAAGGTAGAATTCATCGTGAAGATCAGGTTGATAAGGCAATTAAACCTGGCATTGTAAGACTCGCTCAATTAAGCGAATGTCCGATCTTTGCCGTGAGGATCAAGGGAGTTGGCGCGCCAGGCACGTTATTTAAGTCGGTTTTTTGTCGTAGCCAGATAACATTCGATACTCATCCGTTAATTTCGGTCGAACAAGCTTCGGCAATTGACTTTAGAATCAGTTTTGCAAAATGGCTACTAGACCAATCTGAAATGATTGATTAGGGTCAATCATTCGAGGAATCTTCCTTGAAATATAACTACCAACCCCCATCAATGAGTTATTGTTAAATAATCTTGAACGAGTATGTTAAGCGTTAGCTGGCTTAATGATTGCTGGTTTTGAGATATATGATTGATTTAAGGGGCTTCCCGTGAGAATGGATAAATTTACCAGTAAATTTCAACTGGCAATTGCAGATGCTCAATCACTAGCAGTGGGACGAGATCATCAATTTATCGAACCTGTTCATTTGATGACTGCATTACTTAATCAGGAAGGTGGCAGCGTTCGTCATCTGTTTACCCAAACTGGAACAAACCTGCATAGTTTGCGTAACAGTTTGGCTGAATCGCTCGATAAGTTGCCACAAGTTGAAGGCACGCCCGGAGATGTGCACATATCTAATGAATTAGCCAGGTTACTCAACCACTGTGATAAGTTGGCGCAGCAACGCAAAGATCAGTATATATCCAGCGAGTTATTTGTACTTGCAGCCGTTGATGATAAAGGTGAACTAGGGAGAATTCTTAAGTCGTTAGGTGTTAACAAAAGCGCAATGGACGCTGCAATCGAGCAGATCCGTGGTGGTCACGCAGTTGACGACCCTAACGCGGAAGAGCAACGTCAGGCGCTTGACAAATTTACCATTGATTTAACCGAGAGAGCAGAGCAGGGAAAGTTAGATCCAGTAATCGGAAGAGACGATGAAATTCGTCGAACTATCCAGGTTTTACAACGACGTTCAAAGAATAATCCTGTCTTAATTGGCGAACCGGGCGTGGGTAAAACGGCCATTGTTGAAGGTTTGGCTCAGAGGATAATTAACGGAGAGGTTCCCGAGGGGCTGAAAAATAAAAGAGTTCTGTCTTTAGACATGGGAGCATTAATCGCCGGCGCCAAATTTCGTGGTGAATTTGAAGAAAGGCTCAAAGCGGTTTTGAATGATTTAGCTAAACAAGAAGGGCAAGTCATTCTGTTTATTGATGAACTGCACACAATGGTCGGTGCAGGTAAATCAGAAGGTTCGATGGATGCAGGAAATATGTTGAAACCAGCACTGGCGAGAGGAGAACTCCACTGTGTCGGAGCGACTACATTGGATGAGTATCGCAAATATGTTGAGAAAGATGCTGCACTTGAGAGAAGGTTTCAGAAAGTTCAAGTTGGAGAACCGACGGTTGAAGACACAATCGCTATCTTAAGAGGGTTAAAAGAAAGATATGAGGTTCACCATGGTGTTGATATCACCGACCCTGCTATTGTGGCTGCAGCAACCTTATCCCATCGATATATTTCTGATCGCAAACTACCCGATAAAGCCATCGATTTGATTGATGAGGCAGCCAGCTTAATACGAATGGAAATTGACTCTAAGCCTGAACAGATGGATCGCTTAGAGAGAAAGCTGATTCAGCAAAAGATTCAACGCGAAGCATTGAAAAAGGAAAGTGATGATAGTTCTAAGAAACGATTAGCAGAGTTGAAAGAAAATATATCTAGCATGGAAAGAGAGTTTGCGGAGCTTAATGAAATCTGGACGGCGGAAAAAGCTGCATTGCACGGTACTCAGGCGATTAAGACTGATTTAGAACGAGCTCGAATTGAGCTGGAAGCGGCGAAACGTGCGAGTGATTTAACACGAATGTCTGAGCTGCAGTATGGGCGGATTCCTGAATTAGAACAACAGTTGGATATGGCCGCGCAGGTTGAAATGCAGGACATGACGTTACTGAGAAATAAGGTCAGCGAAAATGAGATAGCGCATATAGTATCGAAATGGACCGGGATCCCCGTTAATAAGATGCTTGAGGGAGAGCGAGAAAAATTACTTAAAATTGAAAAGCATTTACATACCAGGGTCATCGGACAGGAAGAAGCGGTTTCTGCTGTATCCAATGCAGTGCGTCGGTCCCGAGCCGGTCTTTCTGATCCTAATCGTCCTAACGGTTCATTTTTATTTCTCGGGCCTACAGGTGTCGGAAAAACGGAACTCTGTAAAGCACTAGCAAACTTTTTGTTTGATTCTGAAGACGCCATGGTTCGGGTTGATATGTCCGAATTTATGGAAAAACACTCGGTTGCACGATTGATCGGTGCGCCGCCGGGTTATGTGGGTTATGACGAAGGCGGTTATTTAACGGAGCTGGTACGCCGCAAGCCATATTCAGTGATTTTACTCGATGAAGTTGAAAAAGCGCACCCTGATGTGTTTAATATTTTGCTTCAAGTGCTGGAAGATGGGCGTCTTACCGATGGGCAGGGAAGGACTGTTGATTTTAGAAATACGGTAATAATTATGACGTCGAATTTAGGCTCTGATCTTATTATGGAGTCTGCAGGGAAGGAGAACTACGAGGCCTTGAAACAAAAGATTACCGATGTTATCGGTGATTATTTCCGACCCGAGTTTCTGAACCGAATTGACGAAACCGTGATTTTCCATTCTTTGGAAAAAGAGCATGTGAAGCAAATAGCCTCGATTCAGTTAAAACGATTAGCTAACCGTTTAAAGGAAAATGGTATTTTATTTGATTATTCAGATGAAGCTTTATCGAGTATTTCTGATAAAGGGTTTGACCCGGTTTATGGCGCCAGGCCTTTAAAACGGGCCATTCAACAGTGGGTTGAAAACCCGCTGGCAGAGAGAATTCTGGCCGGTAAAATTGAACACCAGAAACCTGTACTGCTAGACATTCATGGTGGGCAATTGGTCTTTAGATAATCCAGTCTAAAAATAATCGCCAATAACACCCACGACAGATTGCCCCCAAGTGGGGGCTTTATATATAATTTCGGCCAATTCATTTCTTGATCATAGAGATTAACTGATGCCAAAAAAAATTCTGGTCACTGGTGGGGCTGGTTATATCGGTAGTCATACAACACTTTTATTGCTGGAAGCTGGCTATGAAGTGGTTGTGGTTGATAACTTATCAAATTCTTCCCTTGAGTCGCTCAGAAGAGTTGAAAAAATAACTGGTAAATCAATCACATTCTATAAAGTTGATCTTCGTGATCGGACTAAACTTGAGTCGGTTTTTGAGGAACATCAAATTGAGAGCGTCATCCATTTTGCGGGTTTAAAAGCCGTAGGTGAGTCGACTCAAATTCCACTCGAATACTATGAAAATAACATCTATGGAACAATTATTTTGCTTAAAGTAATGCAACAGTTTAATTGTTATCAGTTAGTTTTCAGCTCTTCAGCAACCGTATACGGCGATCCTGCATCTGTTCCAATTACAGAAGATTTTCCCACTTCAACAACAAACCCTTATGGAAGTTCCAAGTTATTTATCGAGCAAATAGTGAAGGATCTTGCTGAATCAAACCATCTTTGGAAAATGGTCATTTTACGTTATTTCAATCCAGTCGGAGCACACGAAAGTGGCATGATCGGTGAAGATCCCAAAGGGATTCCTAATAACTTGATGCCTTATATTAGCCAGGTGGCAGTTGGGAAACGTGAGAAGTTATCTGTTTTTGGTTCTGACTATCCAACGATAGATGGAACGGGGGTTCGTGACTATATTCATGTTGTTGACCTTTCTGATGCTCATGTTAAAGCAGTTCAGAGTTTTGAGGGGATAGAAAGCGTAGCAACCTTTAATTTAGGTACTGGGAACGGTTTTTCCGTTTTGCAAATGGTGAAAGCGTTTGAGGAAGGTTCGAATAAAAAAGTGCCTTACGAATTAGTGGCCAGGCGGCCCGGGGACATTGCGGAATGTTGGGCTGACGCCAGCCTTGCGGAATCAAAATTAGGTTGGAAAGCCTCCCGTGGCTTAAAAGAAATGATCGGGGATACCTGGCGTTGGCAAAATAAAAACCCTGATGGTTATGAAAACTGATTTTGACTATGACATATTCAAAGTAAAAAATTTAGTTTGTCCTCTTGCGCAATTTTATCTTTCTGATAACATACGCGCCTCGTTTCTGGGAAGATTTGTACTACTTCGCCGAATTGGCGGTTTCAGAAGCGAACAAAGATATTGATCCGTCAGGCATTTTAGTCGCGTAGCTCAGTTGGTTAGAGCACCACCTTGACATGGTGGGGGTCGGTGGTTCGAGTCCACTCGCGACTACCAGTTTATTTGAAGTAAACTGCGTAAGGGACATATAATAGATGTACCATCTCGAAAAAAATGCGAAGTTGTGATTCATTTGTATTTTTTCCAATCCTTTTAGAGTAATCTTCACGGATGATATTAAAAAAGCTCCCGATTTCAGTGTCCTATTTAAAATTCCTTATTGGTTTGATGTTATTTGCTAATCTGTCTGTTGCTTACGCATCGTCTATCGATTCAATTGAGCATAGAAACATCCTCGTTGAAAACCATTTTAAAAGCATCATTTACGATATTAATCAAACACTTAGCAGTAAACAAAAAGAGTTTGAGAACTCGCCAGCTAAACTTGTAAAATACGTCGATGAGGTCTTAATTCCTATTTGGTCCTCAAGCAAAACTATGTCAGGTTTGTTGGGTAAAAAGTATTGGAAAGGCATATCAATACAACACAAAACACAATTGATCTCGAGTTTTAACGACACTCTTCAACGCTATGTTCAAGAGGGATTCAAGCTATACGATGGACAGCGACTAGAGTTTGTTAATGTGAAACTCCATCCCCAAAAAGCATACGGTTTTTTGACCGTTAAAGTTATTCCGACCATTTTGCCCAGTTTTAACGTCGACTTTAAAATCCGACAAATCGAATCTAATTGGGTGTTATACGATGTAATGGTCAAGGGTGTTAGCTATATAAAATTGAAGAAAGATAGTTTTCGAAAACTGCATGAATCCAAAGGCGTGGAAGGTGTGCTTAGTTCAGTTAATGAAAAAAATAAAGGCTATCTACAATCTAGCTATAGACCTAAAACTCCCTGCTCATAACTGAGTTGATAGAGCGTTACTTTGCATTACTCTATACATTCAATCTAATCCAATTTAAAATTTGCAGTATGAGTTTAGAGCCCTCCAAACACAATATGACTAATAGCTGGTATCTAGCCACAAGTAAACCTCGTCAAGAACTTCGGGCCATAGAAAACCTTACAAATCAAGGGATTAAAGCCTATTCTCCTACGATCAATGTCGAAAAAATTAGGGCTGGTAAGCGTAAAATTGTTTCTGAAGCAATGTTCACTGGATACGTCTTTGTTAACCTTTCTCCTGAAGACGGTTTGTGGCACAAAGTTAAATCTACACGAGGAATTCGTGACTGGGTCAGGTTCTCTGGAGAAACAGCCAAATTACCAGAAAAGTTGGTAGAAAGCTTCATTTCTCAAGAGTCGTCAAATACCAATAAAATAACGAAAAAGTGTTTTGATGAAGGTCAATCTGTAAGAGTATTATCAGGGCCATTTAGAGGTTTAAAAGGAATTTATGAAGCTAGCAGTGGAGAAGAAAGATCTATGATTCTTATAGATTTTTTAGGTAAAGTTAACCAATTAACTGTCAAAAATGAACAGATAGCGACTGATTAGATATCAAACCTTACTTTTTCTTAAGAATGCCTTCTTTTTTTAACAGGTTTTGGCTGTTTTTAACATTACCTTCGGGTATAATCTCGCGCACTAAATCGGGTCGTTAAAATAATTGAATATTGCGGTCTGAAAAACTAATCATAACCAATGAGATATTGACGCAGGGAAAGATATTTTTAATCTTCAGCCAGTTTTTCTAGCCGAATTGTCTTTTTGCTAGTTAATATTAAGTATTAACTCTCTCGATGATCTCGTTGGAACTAATTTAGCCAGGTACTTTGAGAGCCATAACTTAAGGGCGGTAGCGTGCCTGAATTTGTGTAAGTCTTGTAAAAGTTACAAAATTAATTTCCAAAAGCGCTTTTCTGGCTAGTTAGATAATTTTTCGAACAATATATGCGAACAAAAAATATGGGAATAAAAATAACTTCTATTATTACCGGGTTGATTATTTCGTTATCTTCTATTGCGGCGCAAGTCGATCGCTCTCAACTTGAGAAGCAGTGTAAAAATATTACACCTCAACAGCGCCAGATGGCCAAAGCCGCTGGTTATGATGTTGATTCTGTTTGTTCATCGCTGAGAGATTTAACTTCCAAAAATGATAAAGATGATAATGGCAATTTAGAAACTGTTTTACCTCGAGGTTCGCAAGTGACGGTCGATGAACGAGGTGTAATAAGGAATCAGAATAATTCTGCCGATGTCGAGATGTTTGACCTTCAGAACTCGCGTAACAAAAAACAGAATTCAAAAGGACTGAAGCGATATGGCTATGATTTGTTTGCTGGCGTACCAACTACCTTTGCTCCCGCAACTGATATTCCTATTCCTGTAGATTATATTGTAGGGCCGGGAGATCGTTTTCAGATTCAGTTGCTCGGAAAGGTTAGCGATAGTTACGAGCTTAGCGTAGATCGAAATGGATCGATCAGCTTTCCTGAACTTGGTCCTATCACGGTAACCGGTCTTAAATTCACTGAAGCAAAGCAATTAGTCCAACAGAAAGTCAATGAACAAATGATTGGTGTTAGAGCTGTTGTTTCTTTAGGGGAATTACGTTCTATCAGAGTATTTGTATTGGGTGAGGCATTTAAACCAGGCTCATATACTGTTAGCTCTCTATCCACTATGACTAATGCATTGTTCGCCAGCGGTGGAATTACTGAAATAGGATCTTTGAGGAAAATTCAGTTAAAACGCCAAGGAAAAGTGATATCGACACTCGATTTATACAGTCTCTTACAACATGGTGATACAAGCAACGATGTTCGATTACTGCCGGGTGATGTGATTTATATTCCACCAGTTGGAGCCACCGTTGGTATATCAGGAGAAGTCAAAAGACCCGCTATTTATGAATTAAAAGATAAAAGCACGTTAAAGAATTTGATCAAATTAGCAGGGGGGTATTCTGCTAATGCTTATCCGAATATTTCGCATATTTCTCGAAAAAATAAAAGCGGATTTACTTCAGTTATTGATGTTGATTTAAGTCAATCATCTTCCCAAAAGACACTTCTAAAAAATGGCGATCAAATTGAGATTAGCACTGTATTAGAGCAATTAGAAGATGTCGTCCAGCTAAGCGGCACATTTAATAGACCTCGCGCCATCGAGTGGTCCAAAGAACTGAGTCTAGGAGATGTCATTCATTCTGTTAAGGATTTTAATGAGAATACAGATATGAATATTGGTTTGATTGTGCGTAAAGAAATGCCTTTGCGGCAGGTATCAGTACTTCACTTTAATCTAAAGAGCGTAATTGAGGAAGGCAAGGATAGTCGCATATTGTTACAGCCTATGGATGAGATAATTACATTTAGTTTATATGCAGAAGAAAAGAAAAATACTTTTGAGCAAGAGCTTCAGGAACTTACAAGCCTCCAGCAAAGATTGGAAAAGCTTGAGGATTTTGAGCTAGAAAAAGCGGAAAAAGCAATTGATCCTGGCGAAGAAGTGCGAAAAAGTGATGAGCTGGTAGAACTCATTAAAAAAGAAAACATTCGCTCTAAAGTACTCGTTCCTATTGTTAAAAGATTAAAAGAACAAACTTCAGATGGCGGATTGATTAAAATTGTTGATATTAGTGGAAATATAAGATTTCCAGGCACATATCCATTAACTGAGGGAATGGCGGTAAGGGATTTAATATTGCTTGCAGGTGGCCTGAAAGAAGCATCTTACCTTGGAAATGCGGAAGTTACGCGAAGAGATCTAAGTAACCAAGAATCTGCGACTATTAAACACATTGACATTAATTTAGCTGAGCAATTAGTTGGAAAAAGTTCTTTCAGGCTCAGTCCAAAAGATAAACTAGCAATTTATGCGACGCCAGAATATCGAGAGCATTTAACTATTGTGCTTGAAGGTGAGGTTCGCTTTCCCGGTTTGTATGAATTTAAACAAGGAGAGACTCTTTCTCAAGTGATTACTCGTGCGGGAGGGTTCACGTCTATGGCATATATTCAAGCGGCATTGTTCACTCGAGCTGATCTGAAAAAACAAGAGACAAAGAGGTTAGAAGAATTAAGAGAGAAAATGCGGGAAGATATCGCTGCTAGTGAGCTGGAAGATGCGGCAGCAGGAAGAGGTTCATCGTTAAAAGATGCTGAAAGCCTGCTGAATGCACTTTCGGAAACTGAAGCTCTTGGCCGCTTGGTTATTTCTTTAGAGGATATCGTTACCGGTAAAAAAGACGATATTCAGTTGAAGGATGGTGATCGTTTGGTCGTTCCCACGTTCCGTCAGGAAGTTTCAGTTATTGGGGAGGTACAGCATTCAACATCTCATATATTTAACGACGATTGGACTCTAGATGATTATTTGGAAAAAAGCGGGGGATTAACTAATCGCGCAGATGATGATCGAATATATGTTGTTAAAGCTGATGGTTCAGTATTTCTTCCAAATCAAAGCGGGTGGTTGACACATCAAAACGAAATGTTAAGTCCTGGAGATACAATAGTTGTTCCATTGGACACAGATAGAATTAAGTCTCTGACACTTTGGACAAATGTAAGTCAAGTCATTTATCAACTTGCACTGGGAGCCGCGGCAATCAAAAACTTAAGTAATTAAGATCAGTTATTAATTAAAATATTTAAGTTTTTATGAAACATTACCTATTTGTTGTTGGTTTGTTGGTTTCCTCTGTTAATTCCGAGCCTTGGGTCGATACCCGCGATGAATTTTTGAGAGCTGATATAGAGCTACTTGCGGATCAAGGAATAATAACAGTACCAATAACAACTTATCCGTTGATGTGGTCAGGTATTATTAAAGACTTGGATGATGTTGATATAGCTGATATTTCAACGAATTATAAGGATGTTTATTGGCGAGTTAAAAAAAGTGGGAAAGAGGCCTTATATAAGAACTTGAGACAGGTCAGAGTTTCTTTATCGAACCAAGAGCAAACGATTCGAAGTTTTGGTGATGAGGGTCGTGCTAAGGCAGAAATAAATGCCCGGCGTTCTGGGATGAATAAACGGTTTGCATGGAATATAGAGATTACTAGGGTTCGGAGCCCGCAAGATAAGAAAACTGTTCGGTTTGATGGTAGTTATGGTTCTGTTGTTTCTGGCAATTGGATAGTGACACTTGGGGCAGTTGAAAAGTGGTGGGGACCAACTTGGAACTCAGCAATTTTGCTATCTAACAATGCTCGACCACCTGTAGGGATCTCGGTTCAGAGAAACTATTCCGATAATTCAAGTAACCCTATATTTGGATGGTTAGGTGCTTGGACTTTCAATGGCTTTATCGGACAGCTCGACGATCAACGTGTAATTAAGGACACTAAATTAACAGGATTGTCGTTTAGTTTTAAGCCTCATCACTCGGTAGAAATTGGGTTGCGTGCGACAGGATTGTGGGGAGGAGAAGGACGGACAGAATCTTTCACTAGTTTGATTGATAATTTCATTGGGAATGACAAATGTGAACTAATTTCTGAAAGACACTGTTTGGATTTATATGGAGATGATTACTACAGTCAAAATGGCCATCGGTTAGCTGGACTCGATTTTCGTTGGAAGTTGCCATTTGATTACCCTGTGAGTTTCTATGCGAGTTTATACGGAGAAAATGAGTCTGAATTAATTCCATCGAAAACTATACAGCAATTTGGTTTAACCTCGAGTTTCCAAATTTTTGGTTCGCATTGGAAATGGTTTGCAGAATCAAGTGACACATCGAGTGGAAAAGGTTTTAGTCAAACTTACGAAAGTCCTGTTTATCAAACAGGGTATCGTTATTATTCTAGAAATATAGGCTCAACTTATGATAATGACGCAGACGGTGTTAGCCTTGGTGTTCTAGGGGCCTTAAATAGACAGAACAGATTTAAATTTTCAATTTCTAGTATTAAAATGAATCAAGACAATTCAAATCGCTCGGATGTTGTTTTACCTACTATAGGTAAACAAACTGTTGATATTAAACGAATTACAATTGATTGGTCATTTCAGTATTCTAAGTTGGGCAATGTCAATTTTGGGATTAGCTATTCTGACAACATATATGATGAGTTTATAAAAATTGAAGACAAGACGCGTTTTTCGCTTGATTGGGAATATCGGTTGCAGTAGCCATGCGGCAGAAACCTGCTTGGACAAGATACAATAAGTTCTAAATCGTTAATTCTCCTAACTAGTGCTTGATAAAATTAGTTTGTTAGAACGCGGATAATAATTAGAAAGTTAAGTTCCCATCCACCAAGAGATTTAGCACCGGTTAACAGTTAACAACTAGAAATTACAAATATGACAGAAAGCAATAACTCAAGTTTAGAAAACAAAATGAATGATCTTGCTGCTCGCAATTCGCGACTCGAGGCAGAACTTTCTTTGTTAGCATCCCGTTCACAATACCCGGTTTCTGACTCTCTTCAATCAAGCGATGAGATTGATTTAAAAGAGTTGTGGTCTGCAATCTGGCAAGGTAAGTGGTTAATTGTTGGAATCACTTTTATTTTCGCTCTCGGCTCTATTTTTTATGCTCGAAGCTTACCCAATGAATATAGAGCAACTGTATTATTAGCACCAGCATCATCATCAAATTCTTCTTCACTAGGAAAGTTAGCTGGGCAGTTTGGTGGCTTAGCTTCACTGGCAGGAATTAATCTAGGCGGTGCTGGAGCTGAAGATAAATCAGTTGTTGCAATGGAGATTATTAAAACTTGGGGGTTTCTAGAAAAATTTATTGAAGATAACAATATTCAAGTTGAAGTCTTTGCGGCAAAAGGTTGGGATAAAGCGAATAACAAATTAGTGATAGATTCTGAGCTTTATGATGAAATCAACAAAAAGTGGGTGCGAAATTTTGATTCAGGCAAAGGCCAGAAAGCTGAGCCGAGTAGTTGGGAGCTGTTTGATAAAATACAAAGTAGGATTGGCATCAGCCAAGATAAAAGCAGTGGTTTAATAAGCTTGTCTGTCGAATATTTTTCGCCGGAAATTGCAAAATTATGGACCGATGACTTAGTAAAGGCGATTAATGCCCATGTTCAAAAACAAGATAGAGAAGAAGCTATTAAAAGTATTGCTTATTTAAATGATAAGATAAAGGAAACCAATGTCGCTGACATGCAATCAGTTTTCTACCAATTAATCGAAGAGCAGACTAAAACACTAATGCTTGCCGAAGTTAGTGAAGAGTATGTCTTTAAGACAATCAGCCCCGCTAAAGTGCCGGAACAGAAAGCTAAACCAAAACGAGCTTTGATCGTTGTATTAGGTATTATGTTGGGTGGAATGTTAGCTGTAATGATTGTGCTCATCCAACATTTTCGTAGGTCATAACTGATTTGTTAGCCAGAAACATGAATCGAGATCCGAATGGGAGTTGCGATTGATCGATCATGAGGTAAAGATGACTCGATTGATACAGGTTAACAATACAAAACTAAGTGTCTCAGTATAAAATCATTCGCTCATTCGAGTGAATGTATTGCTATTATGTAGATGGTTGGATAGTAGCGTTCAGTACCGCAATAATTACCTATGACAAGTAGGCTTTTCTGAAATCATAGAAAGCACTTACCTATACATCTATCGGCATCGTCCAGCGCAAGAAAAACTGAGGGGGGTGCTCTTGAAATCATCGAGGTTCAGGACGGTATATCTCGTGGAGACGAAACATTAGGTTTCAGTGGGCGCTATGGCTGTTAGGAAATTACAAGTTTAGTTTTCGACTTGCGAAGTAAAATACATTGGGCGTGGAAGATCTTTAAATAAATCGAGTGCTCAGCATTCTTCGAATGGTCGGGAATAAAAGATTAATGTTAATTGTGGAGAGAAAATGAATAAAAGAAATGTAGCATTTCTTACGGGTATCACAGGTCAGGATGGTTCGTATCTGGCCGAGCTATTGTTAGATAAGGGTTATGAGGTTCACGCTATTCTAAGGCGAGCTTCGCTTTTTACAACGGCGAGAATCGAGCATCTACTAACCCATAAAAATCTCACGACTTATCACGGTGACTTAACTGATTCAAGTAATCTACATAGATTGATTTCAGAGATTAATCCAACTGAAATATACAATCTAGGTGCACAGTCTCATGTAGGAGTTTCGTTTGAAGTTCCAGAATATACAGCAGAAGTGACAGGTATAGGAACCGTTAGGCTTCTTGATGCGATTAGGGATTCGAAAGTCAATTGCCGTTTTTATCAAGCATCTACTTCAGAACTTTTTGGTGGTCTACCAGGCACAGAGCCGCAGAGTGAGTCAACTCCTTTCTATCCGAAATCACCATATGGCGCAGCTAAGCTATATGGCTACTGGGTTACCGTTAATTATAGGGAATCTTATAATATGTTTGCCTGTAATGGGATTCTTTTCAATCATGAGTCTCCTAGACGGGGGGAAACATTTGTTACAAAGAAAATTACCAAGGCTGCTGCTCGAATTTCTCAAGGTAGACAGGAAATTCTCACCCTTGGAAATCTTGATGCCAAAAGAGACTGGGGGCATGCTAGGGATTTCGTGGAAGCAATGTGGCTAATGTTGCAGCAAGATGAGCCTAAAGATTATGTGATTGCGACTGGCAAAACTTATACTGTTCGAGATTTTGTGAATCTTGCTTTCAATGAGGTTGGTTTCGATCTTGAGTGGGAAGGCAGTGGGCTTGATGAAGTCGCTAAGGATTCCAAAACAGGTAAGGTTTTGGTGAAGATTGATCCTAGGCATTTTAGACCTGCAGAAGTGGAGCTTTTACTAGGTGATCCGGCTAAGGCTGAGAAAGAGTTAGGATGGACGGCAAAAACATCACTAAAAGAACTAGTGGCTGAAATGGTCAAGTATGACTTAGCTCATGATTCTTATGGTGGTGAATGATGGCAATTGAATTTAATACGACAGAATCGACCAAAATAAAGGATCTTAAGGTTATCACGCCATCGGCGTTTGAAGAAACTAGAGGTTCAATATGGACTTCATACACTACCGGTGAGGTAGGTACTCTTTTGCCAAAAGATTTGTTCTTCAAGCATGACAAATTTTCGGTTTCAAAGAAGAATGTTCTCCGAGGTATCCACGGAGATCATAAATCGTGGAAATTGGTGTCGTGCGTATCAGGAAGTATTTTGCAGGTCGTGGTAGATATGCGAGAGGACTCTGATACTTTCTTGCAGTGGGAGAGCTTTGATTTAGGTGGTGATAATCGACAGATGATCTTAATTCCGCCTGGGTTAGGAAATGCTTTTTATGTTAAGAGCGATTTGGCTACGTATCATTACAAGCTTGCTTATGACGGAGATTATGCCGATGCTGATGAACAGTTCACTGTGAAATGGAACGACCCGAGAATAAATATAGAGTGGCCAACGACAGATCCAATACTTTCGGAACGAGACAGGAGATTATAAAGTGCAAGTAATTGAGCATGACGGACAAATTATTTCAATTATCTATAGAGATGAAGACTGGGTCAAAGGCCTAAACTTTATTACTCCAGGTGATATGTTTGTCCAAGTAGGTTCTTGGTGGTATGACCAAGGTAAGGTCCTTGCAAAACACGTACATAAAGATTTTGATCGCGTGGCAAAACGAACTCAAGAATGTGTGTATGTGCGCAAAGGTAGTATGCGCGTTACTGTCTACACAGAGGAGCTAGCTGTTTTAGATACGTTTGACCTTAAAGAGGGTGAACTTGCAGTTTTTGCATACGGTGGGCATGGCTATGAAATACTCGAAGATGATACCCAGATTATAGAAAGTAAGAATGGACCATTCATTGATGTAGATACCGATAAAACTAAATTCTAAACAAAGTATTTTATTATTGGAGTAACCGTGCCTGAGAATATTTTCTTTGATAGATCTGCATTAAAAAAATGTGGGAAAAATGTCATTATTGGAAAGACTGTTCGAATCAGATATCCCGAATTGGTTTCAATTGCAGATAACGTAATTATTGATGATTTCACCTATATATCGACCGCGCTCGAAATTGGCGATCATGTGCATATTGCTGCGGGTTGTAAGATAATTGGTGGAACTGAAGCCAAAGTTTCAATGGGGTCATTTTCAACGCTTGCGCCAAATGTAGTTCTTGCTGCCGGTAGTGATGATTACCGATCCGGTATAGCTGGTCCTCTTGTTCCAAAAGAATATAAAGGCAATGTAGAGGTAGGTTTTATCGAGATAGGTAGGCATTCTATTGTTGGAGCAAATACAACTGTTTTGCCGAACGTTTCTTTCAATGAAGGCGCGTCAGTCGGCGCTCAATCTTTAGTCAAAGAATCCCTAAAAGCGTGGA
The DNA here is from genome assembly GCF_007004725.1 of Aliikangiella coralliicola. Classification (GTDB taxonomy): domain Bacteria; phylum Pseudomonadota; class Gammaproteobacteria; order Enterobacterales; family Kangiellaceae; genus Aliikangiella; species Aliikangiella coralliicola. The sequence continues at coordinate 319,156 of NZ_ML660171.1, forward strand.
GTTTAAATGCGGGTGTTCCATCACGTTATATCGGCGATCGCGATGCAATCGAAATTCAAAAATTAGAAACCATGTACAAAGAGAGTATCTCAAGTGACCAATAATTTTATTATGCAAATGCGGCCTTTATTTGGCGAAGAAGAAAAGAAAGCGATCTGTGAATATATGGATGAAGATGGCTTTATTACGGAGTTTAAGCGTACCCAAGAGTTTGAAAAAATGATTGCGGAGTTTACTGGTGCGAAGCATTGTATCGCCGTTAATAATGGGACTATCAGTTTAACTTTGGCCGCGATGGCCGCAGGTGTAGAAGCGGGTGATGAGGTAATCGTTCCTAACTACACTATGATAGCTTCGCCAAATTCCTTAAAAATGTTTGGCGCTGTTCCGGTTTTTGTTGACGTCGAAGAGAGCACCTTATGCCTTGACATTAATTTGGTGGAAGCCGCTATTACGCCGAAAACAAAAGCCATCATGCTCGTATCTGCCAATGGTCGTTATCCTGATGCTGGAATCGAACAATTTTTAGCGCTGTGCGAAAAGCATAATTTGAAGTTGATCGAAGATTCAGCTCAATCGCTGGGTTCCTATTACCCTGACGGAACCCACATAGGTTGTAAGGGATTGGTCGGTAGCTTTTCATTCTCGGCGCCTAAAATAATTTCGACAGGTCAAGGCGGAGCGATTATTACAGATGATGACGATGTCGCGTTACGCTTAAGAAGGCTTAAAGATTTTGGCCGCGACGGTGGAGGCACTGACGTGCATGAATCTATCGGTTTCAATTTCAAGTTTACCGAGCTGCAAGCTTGTATCGGCATCGAGCAAATGAAAAAGCTTAGCGAGCGAGTAGAGCGTAAAAAAGCGATCTTTTTGCGCTATAAAGCGGGTTTGGAAGGCGTCGAGCAAGTAAAGCTGTTTGAAAATAATGTATCGACGACTGCGCCATGGTTTTATGACGCATTGGTAGAGCGACGCGAAGATTTGATCGCGCATCTAAAAGGAAAGGGGATAGGCTCTAGAGTCATGTACCCACCAATTAACCAGCAAAGAGCCTACGCTGAAGATGGAAGTTACCCAACATCAGAATTGATTGGCGAAAAAGGATTATGGTTGCCTTCTGCGGTTCAGTTAACCGACGAAGAGATCGATTACATCATTGAATCTATCAAAGAATTTTACTAGCCATTTTACTTTAATGGGTTACTACAAATTTATATGAAAAAGATACTCAGTATATTCGGAACTAGACCAGAAGCCATAAAAATGGCGCCGCTAGTGAATGGGTTGAAAAAAGATAATCGATTTGAGTCTCGCGTCTGTGTCACAGCACAGCACCGCGAAATGTTGGACCAGGTGCTGCAACTCTTCGACATACAGCCTGATTATGACTTGGATATCATGAAAACGGGGCAGGACTTGTACGACTTGACTTCAAATATATTGCTAAAGTTAAAACCTGTTCTAGAAGAATTTCAACCTGATTTGGTTTTGGTTCATGGAGACACGACGACGACATTTGCCGCGAGCCTTGCGGCCTTTTATCAAAAAATAAAGGTCGGACACGTTGAGGCTGGTCTAAGAACTGGCAATCTTTACTCGCCATGGCCTGAAGAAGCGAATCGTTGCTTAACCGGGGTTATTGCCGATTTTCATTTTTCTCCGACGAAGATTTCCAAGCTCAATTTGATAAAAGAGGGCAAGCAAGAAAATTCAGTCTTTGTAACTGGAAATACAGTAACGGACGCATTGTTAGACGTCGTTGAAAAGATTAAAGCTGACCAAAATCTTCAGCAGGAATTTAGTAGCAAGTTCGATTTCTTAGCGCAGGACAAGAAACTAATTCTTGTGACCGGACACCGTCGAGAAAGCTTCGGTGAAGGGTTTGAGAATATTTGTAAAGCAATTGCCAAAGCCGCTTCAACCTATAAAGACTGCCAGGTCGTTTACCCAGTACATTTAAACCCGAACGTTCAAGAGCCGGTAAATCGAATTCTAAGTGGATTAGATAATGTTTTTCTAATTGAACCGCAGGATTATCTTCCCTTTGTATTTTTGATGCAGCGGTCTTGGATTATTCTGACTGATTCAGGTGGCATTCAAGAGGAAGCGCCATCATTGGGTAAGCCTGTGTTGGTCATGCGTGATACTACCGAAAGACCCGAAGCCGTTGAAGCTGGGACCGTTACTTTAGTTGGAACTAATATCAAAAAAATAACATCTCAGATCGAATTATTGCTCACCGATCAAGCGCATTATCAGAAAATGAGCAATTTAATCAATCCGTACGGCGACGGCACCGCTTCAAAACGCATTATTGATTTTATCGAGAATAATCTATGAAAACAGTTTGTCATGTTATAAGCGGTTATTTTAGAAATGACGCCAGAGTCTTCAAAAGACAATGCTTATCTTTAAAAGAAGCAGGGTATGAAGTTTCCATCCTAACCAATGATGGCGAGCCAAATGAAGTTCTAGAAGGTATCAATATCTATGCTTGCGAGCAAGTTTGGCCAAGGTGGAAAACGTTACTTTTTGCCTTGTATCAATTTAAAAAGCAAGCGTTGCAAATTGACGCCGATATCTATCAATTACATTCTCCAGAGTTATTACCTTTGGGAGTGATGTTAAAGAAAATGGGCAAAACCGTTATTTACGATGCCCACGAAGATATGCCAGCGCATATTTTGGAAAAAGAATGGTTGCCGCAAGTTTCTCGGAAATTCATCTCTGTTGTTGTCGCTAAATATATGAATCGTGTTTACCGAAAGATAGACGAAATTGTCAGCCCGCATTCTCACGTGGTACAGAAAATAAATGAAGAAATTGGCAAAGGTGTTTTGGTTGCCAATTTTCCATTGATTAAAGCGTTAGACCCGGAGGTCATTGAAAACGTTGCCAATAGAGACCTGATTCTATGTTACTCGGGTACCGTTTATGCCTATAGCAACCAAGAAGCCACCATTGAAGCGATTTCTTCGATCGATAATGCGGTATATGAGGTTGCAGGTTATATGGACGAGCAGCATCAGCAGGACTTACTCGCGATGCCAGGTAGTGAGAAATCCAAATTTCACGGCAGAATCGATCAAGTGGCTTTGCGAGAGCTTTATTTACGGTCTCTAATTGGGGTAGTCATTTATGATTATAAACTCAATCTTGGCCATAATTTGGGCTCTTATGGCACCAATAAAATATTCGAATATATGGAAGCCGGCCTTCCCATCATTTGTACTGACTATATTCTTTGGAAAGAGATCATTGATGAGTATAAATGTGGAATTTATGTTAAGCCGGGTGACGTAGCTGCAATTGCTTCAGCCATAAACACAATCAATGGTGACAGAGAACTAGCTAGAACGATGGGCATCAATGCTCGCAAAGCGGCTGAGGAAAAATTTAATTGGGTCACCGAAAAGAAAAAGTACATTACTGTTTTCAATAAGTACTAATTCCAAATAATTAGCAAAGTTTAGATTAGATAATTGAGTTCGATACGATGGATAATGACAATATAGCCTTTTTAGTTTCTTCGTGTGACAAATACAGTGACTTATGGGAGCCATTCTTCACTAATTTTTATAAGTATTGGCCTGATTTCCCCTATAAAGTTTACTTGATAAGTAATCATAAGAAGTATGAAGATGAGAGGGTTACGACAGTATGTGTAGGAGAAGATCTATCGTACGCAGATAATCTTAGAACTGCATTAGACCAAATCCAATCAAAATGGATTCTATTGTGGATGGACGATGTAATATTTTCTGCTGACGTTGATACCGAAAAAGTTAAAAGAATTGTGAGAGAAGCAGAAGCCCTAAACGCCGGGTATGTTAAACTATCCACCGATTTGCCTATTGTTTATGACTCTAAAACTGATTTACTTATTGGTGAGCTCCCTAAGGGCGTCAAATACAGATCGGCTATCGGTTTATGTTTAATTCAAAGAAAGGTCCTGTTGGATTTAGCAGAGCCCGGCTTCAGTGCATGGGATATGGATAAGTCTGACGCTTCGGATTCAATGGAAGAGCTATTTTGTGCACTTACAAAATCCGCAACAAAGAATCCACCATTTAAATATATTCACGCTTTGATCAAAGGAAAGTGGCTGTATACCGCTGTTGGTGAGTTGAAAAAAGAAGGTTTTAGTGAGTTGGTAAAGTCTCGAGAAAGACAGCCATTAACTGCATATTTATATATAGTTTTGTATTTATTTCGTTCAGGTATCTATAAGTTTTTTAATAAGTATTGGTATTAGGTTTGAGCCAACAGGTATTAAAATTATCATTTGCCACCATTGTTAATGAACGAAATTTATAAAAATATATATAAACTGTCTTCGGGAACCGCGGTTGCCCAAGCCATACCTCTTCTGGCATATCCATTCCTCACTAGAATATTTTCTCCGGAGGATTTTGGGACTTTTGCTACTACTATCTTATGTTCTTCGCTACTTGGAATATTCGCTAGTGGGTGTTATGAGCATGCCATTTTAATAACAAAGTCTAAAATAGATGCTGCAAATGTCATTGTGCTGACATTGCTAAGAAGCTGTTTAATACTTCTAGTATCTTTCCCTGTCATTTGGCTGCTTAATAACGAGCTCTCAATTTGGTTTAATGATCCTGAGCTGGCGACATCATTATATTATGCCCCATTAATTGCTTTGGGCGGGATCATATATGCTTGTCATTCTGAGTGGTTGATCAAGTATAAAGAGTATTCGTTTCTTGCAAGGAATCGTATTTTTCAGGGAGTTTTCTTAGTCGCTTCCAAAATAGTTATAGGACTTGCTTTTGTATCTAGCCAGGCGTTAGTTATTGGAGAACTAGTTGGGCGTTTTTTAAGTTCGATTATGTCAATAATGACGATTGCAAAGATCGACCATAAAATATTCTTAAAAATTTCTCGGCCCCGGATTTCAAAACTAAAGAAAAGGTTTTCACAATTCCCGAGAGTGATGGTCTTTGATCAATTTGTTAATATTTTGGGAGGGTCGCTGCATGTTCTATTCATTGGCACTGCTTTTGGTCCGAAGGAATTAGGCTATGTAGCTTTGTTGTTTTCAGCTTTGTACCTTCCTATAACAATTGTGAGCTCATCCATAAAAGATGTTTTTAGACAGCAAGCGAGTATTGAATATTCAGAGTATGGATCATGCAGGCGTCTTTATTTAAGTCTTTTTAAGGTGATCGCGTGTTTTGGATTGTTGGTTTTTACGCTTGGATTTTTTCTTTCGCCTGAATTATTTCCTCTCGTTTTTGGCGAAGATTGGAGGATAGTCGGCGAATATGCTCAAATCATGATGGCGATGTATTACCTTAATTTTGTAAGTATGTCTTTAGGAGGGACCTTAATTTTCGCGGAAAAAATTAAGGTTTCTCTTTACTGGCAAATTCTAAGTATAGGTTTGAGCACCGTTGCTCTATATATTGGATGTTACGTAGTTGGTGATATTGTTAGCTGCTTAGTCTACTTAGCTATCGCCAGGTCGGTGAGTTATTTAATATATATCTTCCTGTCTTATTACTATTCATTAGATCATTCTAGATTATAGAGCTTTTATAGGAGCGTTACATGTCTCTAGTAATAATAGATTATGGTATGGGGAATATCGGCTCAATAGCGAATATGCTAAAGCATATATCTGTTCCATATTCTATAGAGTCTACAAATTCTGAAGCTATTTATCAGGCTGATGGTATAATACTTCCCGGAGTTGGAAATTTTGCCAAAGCAATGTATTTGTTAAATGAGACAGGGATTTCAGATATCATTAAAGAAGCTGTGCTTGGTAGAAAGATTCCTATCTTGGGGATCTGTCTTGGAATGCATTTGATGTGTGACTCTAGCGAAGAAGGCAATGTTAAAGGCTTAGGGCTTATAAAAGCGGATGTAGTAAAATTTAAGTTTGATCATCCAAGTGTATTAAAAATTCCTCATATGGGATGGTCTAAGGTAAAAGTTCATCAAGAACACGACCTCGTTAACTCCCTCGATATCGACTCTCGATTTTATTTTGTCCATTCATATTTCGTAAAGTGTAAAGAAGCGAGTGACGTTTTACTTTCGGCTGTTCATGGTTCTGAATTTACGGCTTCATTTCTAAAAGATAACCTATTTGGTTGTCAGTTTCATCCAGAAAAAAGTCATAAATTTGGTATCCAATTATTTCGTAACTTTGCTCAGTGGTGCGCTTAAATGAATCATCGTGTTATTCCTTTTTTAGGTCTCGATTCAGGGAACTTAGTAAAAACGATTAAGTTTAAAGATCCTAATTATATTGGTGATCCAATAAATGCCATTCGAATTTTCAATGCAAAAGAAGTCGACGAACTTGTTATTCAAGATATTAGGGCAACCACACAAGGAAATGGTCCGAACTTCGATTTGATAAAAGATATGGCTTCAGAAGCTTTTATGCCTATCGCCTATGGGGGAGGGATAACATCAATTGAGCAGATTGAAAAATTGTTTAAAAGTGGGGTCGAAAAAGTTTCGTTAAATTCAGCTGCATTGAAAGATCCCAAGATAGTACAAGAAGCGTCAAAAGCATTTGGGGCTCAGAGTATTGTCGTTAGCATTGATGTCAAGAAGAGTTTTTTTGGTAAGAAGTATATTCCGTATACTTATGCTGGTAAAAAGAAACATGATTTAGGGCTTCAAGATACATTAAAGCTTTTTGAAGATCAGGGAGCTGGAGAAATCATTATTAACTCCATAGATAATGATGGTTCGATGACTGGCGTAGATTCTAGCTTAATCGAAATGTGTTCGAGTACATTATCTATTCCTTTAGTGTATGTCGGCGGTGTTGGCTCTTTGCAGGACATAAAAAATTCTAGAAACTCTGGTGCGTCAGCGACGGGCGTAGGTTCGATGTTTGTATATAAAGGACCTAGGAAAGCTGTGCTAATTAGCTATTTTAATCTTAGTGAATCGTGAATCTTCAAGTTACTCTTGCTAACTAAAGTTATTGTAAATTTTTAATATAAGGTCAATAGTTATATGTCAACTTATAGAATTTGTGAACGTTGTGTTATGGACACGACAGCAAAAGAAATCGTATTCTACGAAGATGGTAGATGTTCATTTTGCAAAGAGTTTGATGAGCGAATTAGTCTTGAAATTCACAACGACTTACCAGATGACTTCTTAAAGACCTTTGCTGAACAAGTAAAAAAAGATGGTAAAAATAAAGACTATGATTGCCTTATTGGAATTAGTGGTGGGGTGGACAGCTCTTATGTTGCGTACCTTACTAAGCAATTAGGATTGAGACCGCTTGCC
>NZ_ML660172.1 GCF_007004725.1 Aliikangiella coralliicola
AATGTTTAAACTAGATCCAAAATCTAAGCAGCTTAGTAGAGAAGAAAGGCTATCTGAACAACAGCTTCACTCATGGGATTGGATGAATTTAGCAATTTCAAAAAATGGAAAAGAGCTCACTTATATTAAGTCGAGCGATGGCTTCGGAGAATTTGATATTCAGAACCGAACTTTAAAAAGAACTTACCTGCTTCGAAATGATAGCCCGAGAAACAATCCGCATCCATTTAGAGAAGATTCAATGTGGGCAGTCAGCAAAGGCATATATTCAGATAAAATTTGGATAACTCATGCTGAGCCTTTCATATCTTGGTTTGACCCCACTACTGGAGAAGGTAGGACCATTTCCACTCCATTAAATGAGCCCATTTATGACATACTGATTAGTGAATCAGAGGACCATTTTTGGCTTCTAGGAGAAAACAGTAATATAAATTCTTGGAATAGAAAGAGTAATTTAATAAGAACCTTTAATAGTGACGATGGCTTACCAGATATTGGCGTTTATGGTAGAGCTAAAGGGGCTCTTCTAGAAAATGGCGCATTCTTCGGAAGTAAAAAAGGGCTTGTACTTATTGATTCTCAATTCGATATTAAGACACAAACCCCTGCGAAAACGACTATTTCTAGTGTTAAGGTAAACTATGAAGAATTTGATTTTGATAGCCTTGAGGAAGAAAAAAATACACTAGAGCATAATCAAAATATAGTAGAGTTCGAGTTTTTTAGTCAAAGTACAGCTTTACCAAAATCTACCAAATACCGATATAGGCTTCTAGGATTGTATGATGAATGGAGAGAGCTAAATATTGGGGATCGAAAAGTGCAATTTACTAATTTGGATCCAGGCGAGTATTCGTTTGAAGTCAGCAGCACGAATAACGCAGGTCATTGGGGGGAAGTATCGAAATTTGACATAAATATTTCTCCACCGTGGTGGAAAACCGATATTGCTTATATTCTTTACATTTTATCTGTATTTTTTTCTATTTATTTCATAATCGTATTTAGGACTCGCAGTTTAACTAAAAGAGCTGAATCGTTGGAAAAATCTGTGCAGTTAAGAACAGCAGAGCTTGCACAAGAAAAAAATAAGGTTGAGTTATTACTGACTAAAAAAAATGATGAATTTGCCAATGTTTCCCATGAGTTTCGAACTCCACTAACGTTAATTTTAGGGCCTGTACAGCGTCTGTTATCCAAGGGCGCAGAACAAGATGTCAAACAACTCAATATTATTCAACGCAATGGCTATCGATTATTACGTATGGTTGACCAAATGCTGAATATGGAAACTTTCCGTGTTAATTCAATAGTAAATCGTACCCCTCAAGATTTCTTTCAAATCATTTGGTTGGCCACTGAAGCATTTCAGCATATTGCCAATGAGAAGAATATCGTATTAAAGGCTGACAGGCTTGAAAAAGTTTATTTTGAATTTACAGCGGATGCATTCGACAAAATAATTTTAAATTTAATTTCCAACGCTATCAAATATACGCCTGGCGGCGGTACTGTCGAAATTAGTTCATTAAGAACAACTAATAATGAATTATTGATTACAGTTAAGGATTCTGGGGTTGGTATACCTGAAGATAGACAAGCTGATATTTTTGAAAGGTTTCAGCGTGTAATTGATACAGAGAGAGAGCACATAGTTGGTGCTGGTATCGGCTTAGCTTTAGTGAAAGATTTGGTTGAGGCTCATGGCGGTTACGTCGAACTTGAGAGCGAAGTTGGCAAGGGAACCAAAATATCTACTTTTTTACCTATCGTTAATGAAACCTCTTTTGAAGCTACTGAAAGTCAAGTAAACGAAGAGTTAGCGGTAATGGAGTTAATGAGTATCACTTCGCAGGAAAGTATATTAGGCGAAGGAAAAAAGGCGATAAAATTTGAAGATACAAGAAACACCGTTCTAATAATAGAAGATAACTTAGATATGCTCGAATATGTTCGAGAGAGTATCGAACCAAATTACCATGTATTAATCGCCAAAAACGGTTTAGAAGGAGTTGAGCTCGCTCTACAGCACGTACCAGACGTTATTATCAGTGACATTATGATGCCCAAAATGGATGGCTATCAGGTTACTAAAAAGTTGCGTGAGAGTAATATTACCAATCATATTCCTATTATTCTTCTCACTGCGAAAGGAGATTTAGAAAGTAGACTTAAAGGCTGGAGGGAAAAAGCTGACGAATATTTAACGAAACCATTTAGTGTTGATGAGTTATTGTTACGAATCAAAAATCTATTAGATATTCGTAATATTCTTAAAAAACGCTTTGCTGAACTGGCTTTTAAGCAGCCAGAAAAAAGCCCAATTACTGATGAAATTGGAACAGGAAGCTCCCAAGATAAAGAACAACAACTGTTCTTAGAAAAACTTAATGAGGTGCTTGAGAATAATTACACAAACAGTGAAATTAAAGTAAGCGATATTTCTCAGAAAATTTCAATGAGTGAGCGCCAATTTCACCGTAAGCTTAAAAGCATTGTAGATTTGACTCCAAGAGAGTATCTGCGGCGTTTTCGATTAGATAAAGCTAAGGTTTTGTTGATTGATGGAAAACCATCAAATTTCGTCACCTATGAGGTCGGCTTTTCTTCACAAAGTTATTTCGGCAAGTGTTTTAAGGCTCAGTACGGTCTTTCACCATCAGAGTTTGTTAATGCCAATACTTGAGTGGAGCGTGATAAGGCTTTATCTCTATTTACGCTTGTTGCAGATTTCATTAATGAGTCTTGCGGAGGTTTTACTACAATGGGATGGCGGGGATTGTTGGTGCATTGTCTGGCGTTGCCAAAGGAAGGCTTGCTATTACACTCAATGCAGCAATGAGTAGTGAACTGATGACAATAATTCTTTTCCTATTTTAAAGTTACGACTATGCTTAGCTAAGCAAATTTGAGTTTGGGGTGAGTATGAATCAGCTAAAGATTATCTTATTAGTGTCGGTCGGAATGTTGGCTACTGCTTGCACAGAAAGTAAATACAGCAAAATGTCAGATGCAGAGTTAAATCAAAAGAAACGTCATTGCGATAGTATCCCCAAAAAGTCACCGGTATTTGCGACTGGCTGTGAAAATATAGCGAAAGAAATTGAACGACGTAGGAAAGAGAAAAGAAAGTAACTTAGATTAGTTAGACAATCGAATAGATACAAAAAAGCCCGCTAAAATAGCGGGCTTTTTTAATATGGTAGCAAGGAGTGGATTTGAACCACCGACCCCATCATTATGAGTGATGTGCTCTAACCAACTGAGCTACCTTGCCATAATCGATTTGGTATTGATTTCTTGAAATTTTGGTCAAGACTCAAGAGCCGCGTATTCTGAAGATTAGCGGCTCATTTGTCAACAGTATTACACTTATTTTAGTTATTTTTTACTACTTTTGTTGTTGGTTAAACATTAAAGCGAAAATGAACCACATCACCATCTTTTACGATGTACTCTTTGCCTTCTAAGCGCCATTTGCCGGCTTCTTTAGCGCCTGCTTCGCCCTTAAAATTAACGAAATCATCATAACTGGTAACCTCGGCTCGAATAAAACCCTTTTCAAAGTCAGTATGGATGACACCTGCAGCCTGTGGCGCAGTCGCGTTGATTGGAATTGTCCATGCGCGAACTTCTTTCACGCCAGCAGTGAAATAGGTTTGTAGGCCTAACAAGTCATAACCAGCACGAATTACTCGGTTTAAACCCGGCTCATTTAACCCCATTTCTTCTAGAAACTCTAATTGTTCTTCTGCATCTAATCCAGCTAACTCAGACTCCATAGACGCACATACAGCGACGATACTCGCTTTTTCTTTTGCTGCTAATTCGGCAACCTGATCGAGGTAAGGATTATTCTCAAAACCATTGTCGCTTACATTTGCGATGTACATGGTGGGTTTACTGGTAATCATCTGCATTTTGCTGACAACTGCCCATTCGTCTTTATCCCAGTCGCCCGCTCGAATCGGTTGGCCTCCATCTAGCAGCCCGCGACATTTTTCTAATAAAACCAGCATCGCTTTAGCGTCTTTATCGCCACTTTTAGCAATTTTAGTGTTTTTCAATATCTGCTTTTCTACTGACTCCAAATCAGCAAGCGCTAGCTCAGTATTAATAACTTCAATATCATCCAGAGGATCGATTTTATTCTCAACGTGAATGACGTCATCATTTTCGAAACAACGAACCACGTGGGCTATTGCATCAGTTGCACGAATGTTGCCTAAAAATTGGTTACCTAAACCTTCACCTTTGGAAGCGCCTTTTACCAGGCCGGCGATATCAACGAATTCCATAGTGGTTGGTATGACTTTTTCAGGACTAACTATTTCTGCGAGTGCGTCAAGGCGAGGGTCAGGCATTGGCACGACACCTGTATTTGGCTCGATAGTACAGAAAGGATAGTTTTGAGCATCGATGCCTGCGTCGGTCAGTGCGTTAAATAAAGTCGATTTACCTACATTGGGTAGGCCAACGATTCCACATTTGAAACCCATGGTGTTACTCCTAAAAATCAGTTATGAATTCAGGGGAACATATAAAATCCCTGAACTTTATTAAATGCTCAACGCAATTGTTTTAAAAATACGGCTGTGTGATAAAGATCTATGCTTTGAATGCATGCATGCTTTGCATGACTTTATCGTGCTGGCCGGTAATAATATCGCTGGTATGGCGTAATGCTTTATCGATGCTTTCATCGATTGAACGCTGATCATCTGGAGATGCCTTACCCAGAACATAATTATGTACCTGGTTTTTATTGCCAGGATGACCAATACCGATTCTTAGCCGGTAAAAATCGCGGCAGTTTGCCAATGACTTAATAATGTCTCTCAGGCCGTTGTGGCCGCCGTGGCCGCCTGATTTCTTTAATTTTACAGTGCCAGGATCAATATCCAGTTCATCATGAGCGACCAGGATTTCATCGGGCAAAATTTTATAAAAAGTTGCTAAAGCCCCAACGGCTTTGCCACTCAAATTCATAAAAGTATTCGGAATGAGTAATCGACAATCTTGGTTGCCAATTAAGCCTCGCCCAACGTGACCAAAAAATTTAGTTTCCAGTTGCAGCGGGATAGAGTAATCGTTTGCCAGGGCTTCGACATACCAAGCGCCAGCATTGTGTCGGGTCTGAGAGTATTGAGGGCCCGGATTTCCGAGCCCTACAATAAGTTTGATATTTGCCATATCGATTGATCTCTAGATTGTTAATTAATAATCAACAACCTAAGAGTTAAGAAGACTACTCAGCAGCTTCTTCGCTTGAGTCGCCTTCAGCATCGCCACCGGCAGAAGCCGCACCACGGCTTTTATGGATGGTCACTATAGCTTGGTCGTGGTCGTCACCTTGAGATAGCTCAACGATTTCAACGCCTTTTGGCAACTTGATGTCTGACAAGTGAACTACTTGATCCATTTCAAGATCGGCCAGGTCAACTTCGATGAACTCTGGTAAGTTCTTCGGTAAACAAGCTACTTCAACGCTGGTGTAAGCGTGACTTACAACACCACCGGCTTTAACACCAGGGCATTTCTCTTCGTTTAAGTAGTGAATTGGCACAGCAGTGTGTAGCTTTTCTGTTGCCTTAACGCGTAAAAAGTCAACGTGGTTAACTTTTGGCTTGAAAGGGTGACGCTGAAGATCTTTAAGAATCACTTTTTCTGTTTTCTTACCTGATTTTAAGGTCAGGATGTGCGAGTAAAAAGCTTCTTCTTCAAGGTGCTTGAGAATTTCAGGATGGCTGATAGAAATAGGCTGAGGTTTTTTACCTGCGCCATATACAATGCCAGGAATTTTGTCTTCAAGACGACGTAGGCGGCGGCTCGCACCTTTCCCCAGATCTTCTCGAAGCTCTACATTTAATTCAAATGAATCACTCATTTTGTAACTCTCCAAAAAACAATATTTTTCCTTGTCCGCGACCAGTACAAGGAGTGGATCGCCGTCAATCGTTTGACAGGCGATGATTACCCTTTGCAAAAAGGGCGGCGAATTATAAAGTAGGGAGGGGTAGAAGTGCAAGTGTTAAGGGCGTTCACAAGCGTTTAGATTTGGTTTGCTTAAACGCAGGTTACTCAAAATAACCTGAATATGCTCTTATTAATAGAAAATAATAAAAAAGGCGCTGTTTAGCGCCTTTAATAATAAAATCATTTAAATGAGTGACTTAATCCATAAACATGGAGCTAAGAGACTCTTCTTCATTCACACGTCGAATGGACTCACCTAACATTTCGGAAAGCGTCAACACGGTAATTCTTTCGCAATTCTTTGCTTCTTCGCTTAAAGGTATTGTATCGGTGATAACCAGTTTATCAAGAACCGAGTTATTAATGTTGTCAATTGCTTTGCCAGACAGAACAGGGTGTGTCGCATAGGCTAATACGCTCTTAGCACCGTTGGCTTTAAGTGCACCTGCAGCGGTACAAAGTGTTCCTGCCGTATCAACCATATCGTCGAGGATAATACATTCGCGCCCGGCAACATCACCGATAATATGCATAACTTCAGATTTGTTTGCTTCTGGGCGACGTTTATCGATAATCGCTAATTCCGCGTCATTAAGGCGTTTGGCAACGGCTCTCGCTCGAACCACACCGCCAACATCAGGAGAAACAACAATTTCATCGCCTGACCAGTTATTCTGAATGTGTTCAATAAGTACCGGTGTTGCGTAGACATTATCAACCGGAATATCGAAAAAGCCCTGAATCTGGTCAGCATGAAGGTCAACAGTTAAAACTCGGTTGATTCCAACAACTGCCATCATGTCTGCAACGACTTTGGCACTAATTGGAACCCTGGCGCTACGAACACGTCGATCTTGGCGGGCATAACCGAAATAGGGGACAACTGCTGTTATGCGGCCTGCAGACGCTCTACGTAATGCATCGGCCATAACCACAAGCTCCATCAGGCTTTCATTGGTAGGGGCACAAGTTGATTGAATAATGAATACATCCATTCCACGGACATTTTCGAGAATTTCAACTGCGACTTCGCCGTCGCTAAATCGACCGACTTTCGCTTTGCCAATTTCAACATCTAAAAAATTGGCAATTTTGTTGGCTAATTCTGGTGTGGAATTTCCACTAAAGAGCATCATATCAGACATTACTAGACCCCAATTGTCTTAACCTGGAATTAAATAGAGAGCGAGAAAAATAAACTGTTGAATAAGAATAATATATCAGGATAGCTAGTTGTGCTTTTATTATTTGAAAAATACTAGCCATTTGATCGATATATAGGAAATCAATATAAAGGAAAATAAAATGGCAGGGGTAGCTGGATTCGAACCAACGCATGACGGGATCAAAACCCGTTGCCTTACCGCTTGGCGATACCCCTGTTATGTTAGCACTGTAACATCAGTGCTGTACTATCAGTCTAGTACGAATTTCACATTCCGGCGTGAAGTGGTGAAATGTTAACTCCACTGGCCTCAAAACATGGCCATTCACATCGGGACGCTATTTTACGCATTTCTTGCTCATTGTCAAAGGGTGCAAACAAACAACTTCCACTTCCGGTCATTCGTGCATAAGAATTAAACTGTTTTAGCCATTCTAATGCTTTTCTAACCTCTGGATAGTCATCGCATACGATGTCTTGCATGCAGTTTGTACCTTGAAAAGGTAGCTCCAGTGCGTTGAGGTCGCGTATTGTGATGGCTTTGCTATTTCTTGTCAATAAGGGATTTGAAAAAATTTTTGCGGTGGATATATGACAACCAGGTTGAACTACTAAATACCAGGTTTTCGGCAGTTCAAAAGGGGTTAATATTTCACCGATACCTTCAACAAAAGCGCTGTTACCCATCACAAAAATTGGTACATCAGCGCCGAGTGAAAGGCCGATATCAGCCAGAGTTTTCAGGGGTAGTTCCAGCTGCCATAACTGGTTTAGCGCAACTAATGTCGTTGCACAATTAGAACTACCACCGCCGACGCCTCCGCCAACAGGCAAAACTTTATCGAGATGAATGAATGCGCCCCAATTTTTTTCAGCAAATTGCTTACCCGATTGATTATCGAGTTGGTTGATCGCAAATTCCCGAAGTTTTTTGGCGGCTCTAATAACCAGGTTATCTGTTCCACTTAATTCCGGCGCACTACAGGTAAAATTAATTTGGCCGTTTCGAGTCACTTCAATATTCAGCTTATCGCCATAATCAAGTAGTTGAAAGACGCTTTGCAAATTATGATATCCATTGTCTCTCTGGCCGACAATTTTCAAGGACAGGTTGAGTTTAGCCGGGCAAGGCCAGGTTGTTAAAGAAGCATCGTTATTTGAAGGCAAGTGGTTATTCATTATCTTTGCTTTGGATTAACGGTTAAAAACTTAGCACGGGTATATACCTGTTCTAATTCGTCGGTAAAAATTCCCAATCTTTTATCACTACTTTTAAACCAAGCTGAGGATGTTTCGCTTTTATCATTTTTGGCATCGAATAACCTGAAAATGTCTGGTAGCGAGAGAAATTAACCTGCCAGCCGTTAAAAGTGAGTTGTTGGAGTTCGCCTTCGTCATTTCTGGAGAATTGTTCCCCCGACTTTCCTGATGGTAGCCCTTTGATCCAGAAAGACAAGGCATCAATTGGAAAGTCCCATCCTAACGACTGATAAAGTAGTTGTTCTGCATCTTGATGATAGTGCACCCGGTCTTCAGGAAGCTTTAGTGTCGCTTCATGACCTTTTTGTATTAGGTGCGCGTAGGTTGCGCCGAAAAGACCATAAATATGAAAGTCGAAATCGGAATCTTTTTTTTGCCAGTCCAGGGTTGCTGAAACGCTTTCTTCGGGTGTTTTAATCGCTACGCGGGCTTTGAGCTCCCAGTGATTTAATGTTTCTAAAGAAGCCGGGCCGCCAAGGCCATTGGTTGGCCGATTTGTTTGACAGCCAACCAGCAGTGTCAGACCAATTATCGCAGCCAGTGTTCTAAGTTTTTCCGTCATTTTCCAGTCTTAATCATTTTGTTATTGGTTATTGTAAAGACTTGAATGAAGTCAAAATAAACCAAAATCTAGCGTGTGTAACTCTTCTGGTTACATTTCAACTTTTAGCCGCGTTAAGGTTTCTTGCAGCACTTTGTTGTCCTTATCCAGATTAATCCCTTTAAGCCATACCTGCTTTGCGAGCGCCTGCTTGCCCTGTTGCCACAGAACTTCACCTAAATGAGCCGCGCCTTCAGCACTTGGCGACATCGCAAAGGCCTTTTTAAGATACATACTGGCTTTTTCCAGATCGCCCTGACGATATGCGAGCCAGCCTTTACTATCAATTACTGCCGGGTTATCAGGCAACCCTGCAAATGCGTTTTCGATAAGTTGCTGCGCGTAATCAAGTTCTTTACCTAAATCAGCCAAAGTGTAACCAAGGGCATTCTGGATGTTGTGATCTTCCGGATAGAGTTTAAGCAAATACTTAAATTCGCTCACCATTTCATCGTACAAACCCAAGGGCTCTTTGTATAACGCCCGAGTGTAGAGCAGATCTTTATCATCAGGCTTGGCTTCGATTGCCTGGTTTAGCCAGGAAACTGCATGTTGATAATGCCCATTGTTTCGCAACAGTGCGGCGGTAGCCATATTAAAGCGATCTAATTTTGTGCCGGGTTCAATTAATTGCTTAGCTTGAGAAAGGAGTTTAATAAGTGACTCAGGATCATCAATCAATTGATAGAGTTCTATTTTCTTTAGCAGCAGCGCCAGGTTGTCCGGGCTATTTTTCATGGCCAGTTCTAAACGCTCTTTTGCTTTTTCGACAGAGACGTATTGGTTGAGTAAATCGATTTCCGCGCCAACCAGCTGAACTGCTTCATCTTCATTGAGAGAAGTGTGGTCTGTGATAGTGCTCAATGCCTGTTCAATTTTGCCACTTTCAGCGAGTAGTTTGGCAAGTTGTATTTTTGCATTAATCTGAAACTTACCTTCTGTAACCAGCTGAAAACAGGCAATTGCTTGTCTTTTCTCACCGGTTTTATTGGCAGAATCACCACAATAAAAAGCGACTGTTTGACTCTCATAATCTTGTCCAAGCAGGTTTTGAAAACCTGCCAGACTCAGATGATATTGACCCATAGCATAGTAGCTGGCAGCTTGATAATAGCGTGCCTCAAGATCTTCTGGGTGCTCTTTGATCCAACCAGTAAAATGGTTGGCGCTCGCCTTAAAATTCCTCAAGTCATAGTAAAGTTGTCCCAACATATGACTAATTGGTTTTGAGTCAGGCGATTGTTTGTACAGGTTTGAGAGGTAACTAACCGCTTTAGCGTCTTCTCTTAATTGATAGAGGGTGTGCGATTTAATACGTATTGCCGGAACAAAGTAGGGATCAATTGTCAGGGCTTGCTCTATAGCAATCATTGCCCGTTCTAGCATGTTGCTAGGCCGGTTGTTGGCGTTTGCCAGGTTAAAAATGATCTTCCCCAGTCCTGTCGGAATTGCTGGTTCTTTTGGAAACTGGTCTTTAAAACTGCGTAAGAAGCTGAAGGAAAAGCGAGGATCCTGATTGATAACTGCTGATTCGAGGATCTCATAGCGTGCCTGAGGCTCTGTTTCTAATTCAAATAGCTTTTTCAGCGTAACTGAGCCGCCAGCTGTATCATTCAGGTTCAGCTGCGCTTCTAACAGGATAATATAGGCCTGCTGGTTATCTGTGTCGGCGGAAAGCCAAATTTTGGCCGCCTGTTCTAAACCGAGAGAATCTTTCGCTGCCCTGGCAGCGTCGATGCTTTTTTGGATAAGCTGTTGATTTTTAGATAATTCCGCTGCGTAAAGATAGTAACTCATCGCAGTAAGGTGGTCAGAGTTATGTTCTGCCATATCAGCTGCGATAATAGTTTCATATAGGTCTGCTCGCTGCCGGTCGTCTAAAGTCTGAATACCAGACAAATCATAGCTGTTATGGGCGGTTTTAAAAGGTGGGTTAGTTTGCCCTGCGCAAGCTGAAAGCAGTAACCCTAAACTTAAGGTGATGCCGGGTAAAGTTAGTTTAGTCAGTTTGGACTGTTTAATATCTTTCATATATTGGCTCAAATTTGCCTCTTTATACAACTGGGTGAATCGAGTCTGAAAACACGGTTATCAAGTGAATCGCCGCTGTACTTTGCTGTATTTCTCACATGTTTTTGGCTTGAAAGTTTTGTGTTTTGCTCACTAATCGACAAACCTCATCACAATGTTAATTCTACTAAATGTTTAATCCCGCCACCTAATTTTGCCATTGTAAGTAGGTTATTGATACAAATTTGTGGCAATTCAGGTACAATCTGCGCTTTGACAACAATACCAAAGTGCACGACTTATTATACTGCTTTGCCGAGCACCGATAATTTGTAGATAATCTGCAACTATGTCGGGCTATATGCAGTGTTATTTCTTCAGTATAAATGAGTTTACTTCGATAATGATGGCTTTGCTCTCAAGTTTGATTTTATATTGTTACATCATTTTATTTGATGCGGACTATTTGAGGCAAACGTGAGCCAGTCATCATAAATCAGTGATTATTAAGATGGCTTTGACTAAAATGGCTATTTTAATAATCGTTGCACAATTTTAAAGAAGATTGCCGCCGACCTGATTATGTTACTTACGACAGCCTTTAACAATGTTCAAATTAACAGCATTCGACTGAATAACTTCCAAAATATACTCTTGTCAGAGTCGGTAGACTCTCATTTCGTCCGTTTGTTTCAACATTAACCGATAAAAATCATGCCGGTTTCTATTTTTGGAATAAATCACAAAACTGCGCCTGTCGAGGTGCGTGAAAAGGTTGCTTTTGCACCGGATCGCATGGGTGAAAGTTTATTAGCGTTAAAGGACGATGTAGAGCTCGAAGAAGTGGCGATTATCTCCACCTGTAACCGGATGGAAATTATTTATTGTTGTGAGAATTTATCCGCGAAACCTGAGCTGCTTAGCGCAAAATTCAAACAAATTTCCGATTGGTTGATTGAGCATCATCAACTCAACATAGGTAGTATCGAGGAATTTTCATATGCTCACTCTGGAGAGTCTGCGGTTAATCATATTATGAGTGTGGCTTGTGGACTTGATTCAATGGTTTTGGGAGAACCACAGATATTAGGGCAAGTGAAAGATGCTTATGGATACGCGAACAGCGCGGGCACGATAGGTTTTTACCTTAATCGGTTGTTTCAACAAACATTTTCACTAGCAAAGCAGGTGCGGACGGATACCCAGATCGGGGAAAGTGCCGTGTCAGTCGCTTACGCCGCAGTGACCCTGGCGAAACGTATTTTTGCGGATTTCGCACCGGTTAAAGCTTTGTTCATCGGTGCAGGTGAAACGATTGAACTGGCGGCTCGACATTTGGCTCGGCAGGGAGTGGTCCAAATGAGTGTGGCAAATCGTACCGTTGAGCGCGCTCAAACCTTGGCGAGTGAGTTCGGTGCGGTAGCATACAGCTTGAATGCCTTACCAGAATTAGTTGAATCTGCGGATATTATTATCAGTTCAACCGCTAGCCCCGTGCCAATTATAGGTAAAGGGCTCATGGAAAAAGCAATAAGAACTCGCAAACACCGGCCCGTTTTTATCGTTGATCTTGCTGTGCCCAGGGATATTGAGCCGCAAGTGGCGGAGTTGAGCGACGTGTATTTGTATACTGTCGACGATATGCAGGATGTGATTAAAGAAAACCTCAAGATCAGAGAACAGGCTGCCAGTGAAGCGCAAGATATAATCGGCCTGCATAGTCAAAAGTACATGGGATGGCTACAATCACTTTCTGCGGTATCCTTATTAAAGGACTTCAGGGCACAAATTGATGAGATAAAAAGCACAGAGTTAGCGCGATCAATCGCAAAGTTGAATTCAAACGAGGATACTGAAAGCGTGTTACAGGAATTTGCGAATCGTTTGACCCAAAAATTTATGCATTCGCCCAGTAAGTTAATTCGCCAGGCGGGAGAGGAAAATAAGCAACAGGTGCTGGAGATTGTTGCTGATGCTTTTTCACTAAAGCCTCGTAATGAAGAATAGTCAGATTTTAGCGCAAATAGACATTGTCTTATCGCTGAATCATATTGATAATTTATTTTATGGGCCTTGATAAAATATTTCAGTTGAATGCGGCTGTGATGGCGCATAAACTTTCAGAAAACCTGTTTTTATTAAAACAGTTACCAATGAGTTAAAAGTAACAGATGAAACAATCGATTTTAAGTAAACTGGAAGGATTGGCAGAGCGCCATGAGGAAGTCGGTCATTTATTAGGTGATCCTGAAACGATCACCAACCAAAACCGGTTTCGTGAGCTTTCCAAAGAATACGCTCAATTAGAAGAAGTGGTATCGACTTTCAACAAGTACAACCAAATCATTGAAGATATCGCCACTGCGGAAGAAATGCTTAAGGATTCTGATCCGGAAATGCGAGAAATGGCTGAGGAAGATTACAAGGAAAGTAAAAAGTTGATCGAGCCGGTGGAAATTGAATTACAAAAATTATTACTGCCCAGAGATCCGAACGACGATAAAAATATTTTCCTTGAAATTCGAGCTGGCACTGGTGGAGATGAAGCGGCTATTTTCGTCGGTGACTTATTCCGCATGTACAGCCGATTTGCAGAGAAAAACCGTTGGCAAATTGAAGTGATGAGCGAAAACCCCAGCGAGCAAGGGGGATATAAAGAAATCATCTGCAAAATTTCTGGTGATGCGGTTTATTCCAAGTTGAAATTTGAATCGGGTGCACATCGGGTTCAACGGGTGCCGGAAACAGAATCGCAAGGAAGAATTCATACTTCTGCCTGCACGGTTGCGGTAATGGCCGAGGCTGATGAGCTGGATGATATCGAGCTCAATCCTTCCGACTTACGGATTGATACCTTCCGTGCATCGGGGGCTGGTGGTCAGCACGTTAATAAAACAGACTCAGCAATTAGAATCACTCATTTACCAACCGGTGTTGTGGTTGAATGTCAGGATGGCCGTTCGCAGCATAAAAATAAAGCGCAGGCGATGAGCGTTTTAAAATCTCGATTGTTATCTGCCCAGGAAACTGCGGCTCATAATGAACAAGCTGAAGCACGCCGTAATCTGGTTGGCAGTGGTGATCGTTCAGAAAGAATTCGTACTTATAATTTCCCGCAGGGTCGAATGACTGATCATCGAATTAACTTAACTTTGTATAAGCTTGATGAAATCATGCAAGGGGATTTGGCTCAAGTCGTCGAGCCGCTGGTCGGCGAGCATCAGGCTGATCAACTCGCTAGTCTTTCCGAGCAAGAATAAGCTTGCGAATGGGTGAACGTGTCTGCGCTAGCAACAAAGTGAGTGGCAATGTCTGAGGGAAATATGTCTTACGGAAAACTTTCTGAAACAAAACTGCCTGAAAATAAGTTGACTGAAACTAAAAGGCCTAGCGCAGAAAAAGTAGGCGCAGTCGCGGTGGTTGGTGGTACCCATGGTAACGAACTCACTGGTATTTTCACCGTAAAACATTGGCAAAAAAATCAATTATTTCTTCAGTACCCTGAGTTTCAAATTGAGTTTTTACTTGCTAATCAGGCGGCGATTAAAGATAACAAACGCTACCTGGAACACGATCTTAATCGCTGTTTCAAACAAAGCGATTTACAAGATTCTGATAAAAAAAATCGTGAGCAAGTTTTAGCAAAACAAATTAACCAGCAGCTGGGTCCAAAGGGAGATTCGCGAGTTGACTTTATTGTCGATTTGCATACCAGCACTGCAAAAATGCAAACTAATATTGTTCTTATTACGATGGATGAGTTTCATCTTAAACTCGCTGCTTATTTGAAAAGCGAGTTGCCGGATGTGGTTATCACTTCAGAAACTCAGTTGATGGATGATCACCATTTTCTATGTTCTATCGCACCAAAAGGAATTGTGATTGAAGTCGGTCCAACTCCTCAGGGGAGCCTGGATGGCATTATTTTTGAGAAAACCAATCTGGCGTTGAGAAAAACTTTAGAATTTGTCAACTTGTACAATCAGGGCACACTGCCAGAATTAGGGGAAGAGCTTGAAGTCATGAGTTACTTTTCCAAATTGTATTTTCCAACTGATAGTGCAGAAGAAATTTGTGCAACTGTTCACCCCGAACTAATTGGCAATGATTACAGCAAAATATCCGCCGGTACGCCAATTTTTAAAGATTTTTTTGGTGAAGATATTCTCTACGAGGGAGCAGATGCCCATGTCGCTTTCGTAAATGAAGCGGCCTATTACGACCAAAAAATTGCAATGTGTTTGTGTAATCCCCTCAGCTATTCTTTAACGACTTTGCAACCACTCGACTCAGAAAAGTCTTCTGCAAAAAATGAACATTAGCGACGCTATTGAGTTAGCAAAAAACTCACTCTTCTCAGAGTCGCCTGCTGTTGACGCTGAATATTTATTATCAAAATTATTAAATAAAAATTTTACCTGGCTAAAAACCTGGCCGGACTATCAGTTATCGAATCAGCAGGAAGCCGAGTATCGAGCAATGGTTGAAAGGCGAAAATCAGGAGAACCCATTGCTTACATCACCGGCGAAAAGGCTTTCTGGACATTATTGCTTGAAACCAACCCTTCGACATTAATTCCTCGACCGGAAACAGAATTACTGGTAGAGCAAGCGTTAAGCTTTTTATCGCAATATCAAACGGCGAAAGTCCTCGATCTGGGAACTGGAACCGGTGCAATTGCTTTAGCCATTGCGTCTGAAAGGCCAACGGATAAAGTATACGCATGTGATTATAATCAACAGGCGGTTGAGCTAGCGCTGCGAAACGCCGAGAAAAATCAGATTAAAAACGCGACTATTTTCCAAAGTGACTGGCTGAACAATGTCGACGAATCGTCTTTCGAGTTGATTGTGTCAAATCCACCTTATGTTGCGGAGGGAGACCCACACCTTGAGCGCGGTGATTTGAGGTTTGAGCCTGATGGAGCTTTGGTTGCCAGCGGAGATGGTTTAGACGATATTAGAAGGATTGTAAGCAATGCTGTTGGTTATCTGTGTCACGGCGGAAAGTTAATGTTAGAACACGGCTTTGAACAGGGTGATCAGGTGAGAAAAATATTAATTGACGCTAGTTATCGAGACGTCATAACTGTGCAGGATCTTGCTGGTTTAGACAGGGTGACTCTGGGGAGTCTGTCGTAGTCGATTTATTCTTTGGGTATGTCAGATAGTAGATCTTGTTTGAGGTTGAAAAAACGAGCTTGAGGGCGAAAAAATGCTTACCGACAACCAGTTGTTAAAATACAGTCGTCAAATCATGTTGCCGAAAATTGATATTGACGGACAGCAAAAATTACTCGATTCCCATGTGGTTGTGCTTGGCGTTGGCGGTTTGGGCTCTCCTGTTGCAATGTACCTGGCAACAGCCGGCGTCGGCGAACTCACTTTGATCGATGATGACAAAGTTGACCTGACCAATTTACAAAGACAAATTATCCATCGTCTATCGGCTATCGATAAAGATAAAGTGGAGTCTGCAGAAGATACGCTTCAAAAACTTAATCCTGAGTGTCGACTCAACCCAATCAATGCCAGACTAGATGAAGAAGCTTTAACGGAAATTGTCGGCAAAGCAAATATTGTGGTCGATTGTTGCGATAATTTTTCTACTCGATTTATGCTTAACCGAGTTTGCTTTAAACTTCGAACTCCACTTGTTTCAGGCGCGGCGATTCGCTGGGAAGGTCAACTTTCAACTTTTACGATGCAGCCTGAGATGCCGTGTTACCGATGTATTTATGAAGAAGATACCTTTGATGACCAAACTTGTAGTCAAAATGGAGTTGCTGCACCACTGGTGGGAATTATCGGCTCTATGCAAGCGATGGAGGCGATTAAATTAATCACCGGGGCGGGTAATCCAATTTCTGGCCGACTGATGCTATTTGATGCGCTGGACATGGAGTGGCGGAGTATTAAGTTTAAGCAGCGGGCGGGTTGCCCCGTTTGTGGCCAACCAGCTTGAGTTCACCGGTTTTTAATTACAGGGTTTATTAAGACAGAAAAAATACGATTTTGTTTTTAGGCTCATTTAGCCCTCATTTGCGTCAGCGACTTCCGCGACAACAACTTCCGCACACTGGCTAGCTGAACGAAATTTTGACAAAGGTTTTGAGTAAGGAGCGGGTGATTTTAATTCGACCCAGTCGCCAACTTTCAAGTGGTCGGCACGTAAAGTTACTGGGTAAGCGATGGCGTGATTTCTATCGGTGTTAATGACCTTTATTGTACCTGCACTCAAACCTGATTTTCCATTGTCGGCGTCTTGGTAATAAACTTTTAAAGTCTCTCCCATGGTGAAGTTGGTTTCATTGCTGATTAAATGCAATGTACTTCCATGCTTATGCTTTATCTGGCCAAGAAGCGGTTGTTGGTGAATTCGATTGATCGACTTGAGTATCAGAAAATTAGCCGCTGCCAAAAAGGTTTGTCCTGGTGTAGTTGACAGGTAGTTCTGTGTAATCTGATCGCGATTGTTCATCCAGCTTTGGGGTTGCGGGAGCGTGTTCAAGTCGCAATTTGAAAGCATCATTTGAACTTTTTCCATCCAGGGTTTTATTTTTTTGTTACCGCTGGTAATTTTTATTGTCATCGTAATACTGGCGTTTTTTGGTGTTTGCAACCATCTGTCTGCCTGACCATGGAGTTTCTTCCACCACTGGTCGTCGGGAGCGTATTGAAACGGGAGTTGGTAACTGTCCAGAATCAATTCCATCTGATAGTCGGCTTTGTTATTGGTTGGCACAAAGTAACGGCTGGCGAGCGTCGCATCTCGAAATATATTATTCATCGCCAATGGCAATTTGCCATGGTAAAAATATTCGGGTCTCTCATCTCTTTGCTCTATTGGAATACCCGAATAGTTTTTAATCGGTAGTAAATTAACACTAATTTTCGTCAGAGATTCTGGCCATTGTAAATGACTAAACATGGCTGCCTGTTGATATTCGAAATAACGGGCGTTCAGATTGATTTCATTTTCCTGCTGAGCAAATGCAGCAGAACTGCAAAACAGTAAGGCTATTTTAAGCACCAATCCTAGTTGTGATTTGCTTTGCCTTCTGAACAAATTCAGGTTAGCGCTATTAATTGCTATCCGCACCAGATATTCGGCTTTCATGAGTAAATTCTCGATTTTCTCGGCTAAATGCATGGTTTTCATGATTTTTTTGTATCAATGGCTAACTGATCTGTTATTGATATCGGCGGGAAAAAAGCGGATCTTAATTTAATTTGGTTTAATCACGGTTTAGTTGAGTCCCAATGCTTACCACCACCCACAGGTTTTTATGAGTTGATGTGCTTAGCGAAAGTATAATAATCAATCTACATTTGAGATAGTTTTTGGCGTCTTTCCTTCACCAGTGATTGCAACGGGTCTGGGCCGTTATCGGCTTGTTTCAGGACTTTCAGATGCTGTTTTTCAATCAGTTCTAAAACTTCCTGTTTGGTAGGTTCCAGAACTTTGTCACCTTTGTTATCTGAGAAAATATGGCGTTGGGTTGTCTTAGAAATTAAGGTTAATGATGCTTCTTTCCATTTACCCGATTCGCATTTGTAGGCAATGACAGCGCCTGGCTTTAACTTACGATAAATACCTTTAATATGAAATCTTTGCTTAGCGTCGAGTTCTTCTAGACGCCTTTGTTCAGCCTGGCGCTCAGCTTCCAATTTGATCTCTTCCTGGCGTTTTAAAATTTGCTGGCGGCGGTCTTCAGCGATCTGACGTTGCACGGCAATTCGAGCTTCTTCTTCTTGTTTCTTTTGTTCCTCAAGATCTCTTGCTCGTCTATCGAGCAAGATCCGGTATTCATTTTTAAGAATATCCAAACGACAGGTAAGCTCCCTTACCAGGGCTTTGGTAGCATGTTGGTATCTGATTTGTTCATCGATTTGAGTTGGTTTGAGGTTTTGCGATAAATAGTCTGTATCATCGAAACTCACTTTCACTACCAATTCGCCCGATAAATTAACGAAATAGAGTTCTTTAGAAAGTCCGTTAATTAACAATAACTTACTTCTAATTTCTTCGCCTTCGTGGGTTAAATGATACCATTTGCCTTCTTCGAGTGATTCAAGGTCAAAAAAAGTACTGTCTTGCGGCGGTTGATACCAACTGTCGATGTCATTTGACTCATATTCTTCGTCCGCGAAAATATCCGCAGAAATCATGACATCATAATTAACTCGTTGACCGTTGAGTTTACGGGCATGTAAATCTTCTGTCTCGATGAAAAAGTCCTGAATATAGTTGTTAACTTTATTATATTTTTCAAAGAGTTGGTAGATACGCTTCATCATGTCTGAAACGTCTGCTTCAAATCGCTTATTGTAGTCAGGGTCACCAAATGGGCAGGTGATACTCCAGGTTAAAGTATCAATATCCGTTAGAAGCTGCTGTGTTTGCTTACTTTGAACACCGTGCTCTGCGATGGTGTCATAAAGTATTGGACTGACGTGATTTTCGAAAAAATCCAACAGGAAGATAGGCATCTCATCTCCCTGGGTTTTGCTCTTAATCAGCTGCTCGGTATATTCATTCGCTTGTGCTTCGCGGGATTGTTTTTCAATGTCTGCCAGAATCTTGTTCACATTAGCTGCCGCTTTATCATTAAACCCTTCGAAATACTCATCCAGTTTTTGATCGGCCATCATAAATGTTTGATTAGTAACGTGATCTCGGTTTGCCAAGCGGTCAATGAGTAATTCAATTGCATGGATAAAATACTGAGCAAGCTTGCCAGCATCTTTATCGAAGTGATAACCAAGGGTCGTCAACTTCTCCAGAAACTTAACGGCGACGTGTTTAGGATTATCCAGATAGCTCAAGTCATTTAAAGATAGTCTGGTGAACGCCAGCTGCAGGCTGTTAAGAATGTGATAGTATTTGGGGTCGAAATTCGAGTGCTCTCTGAGATAATTAAAAAGAATTTCAACAACTTGCAGTGCATTTTTCTCGTAAGTTGGGAGCGGGCGGCCGGTGATGTTTTTCACATCATTGAGCATTCTAAGAACGCAAAGTTCATCAGATTGGCTCTCAATTATCTGACTTGAAAGGCATGAAAGCGCGTCCGATAGTTCCTGCGAGGTTATCAGTTCTTCGCGCCAATCCGTTTCCCTGGGTTCGTAAAAAATCTTTTCCTCAAGGTTACGGTTTTGCTTGAGAAGTGTTCTTAATTTTCTAGACATTAACAACAATGCTTTGTGCCAACCGTATTTAAAATATAGCTCAATAAAATGGAATTTACCTGATTGCTCTCATTAAATTAAAAATTCCGGAACCAGTCGAATTTTTTCATTTTGAGTTCAGATTGTTAAGCCGATCAATGATACAAAGTTGTTCATTCATAGAATGTGAACCAGGCATTATTTTTGCGGTTATTTTAGAACTATTCGTTAGGATTAAATAAAGTTGCTGGTTGTTTATTGAACAGGCTATTGCTCTTGCCGAGTTCAAGCCAAGTTTAACAGGGTCATAAAGTACTAATTTTGTCATGAAAGTAACCATCGTTTCACTGTTAAATGAAACAAATGGTCTTATGAGTTTAAGATAAATTTTATCTCCTTGAAAAAAGCGGTTAGAATGCGAATCTCAAGCTTTTTAATCTGAGTTTTTTAGACTGAAAACTCATCAGGCCCTTAAATAACTAATTGAAAATTAAAAAAGAAGTTAATAATTATGAATTTCTTAGAGTTCGAAAGACCGATTGCTGAAATGGAAGCTCAGATAGAAGAGCTAAGGTTGGTTGGTAATGATAGTGAAATCAATATCAGCGAAGAAATTGACCGCTTGAAAAAGAAGAGCAAAGAACTGACCGATCAAATTTTTTCAAACCTGGATGCCTGGCAAATTGCTCAAATTGCTCGTCATCCAATGCGCCCCTACACCCAAGATTATATTAACCTCATTTTTACTGATTTTGATGAATTGGCTGGCGACAGAGCCTTTGCCAATGATCTGGCAATAATTGGCGGGCCTGCAAGACTTGATGGACAGCCTGTGATGGTGATTGGTCACCAGAAAGGGCGCGATACCAAAGAAAAAGTTGCAAGAAATTTTGGTATGCCGAGACCGGAAGGATATCGCAAAGCGCTTCGATTGATGGAAATGGCAGAAAAATTTAACTGGCCGATTATTACCTTTATCGATACACCGGGGGCTTATCCCGGCGTTGGAGCGGAAGAGCGCGGTCAATCTGAGGCGATTGCACGAAACTTGAAAGTGATGGCGCAATTAAAGGTGCCGACAATTTGCACCGTTATCGGAGAAGGTGGTTCCGGCGGCGCATTAGCGATTGGCGTTGGTGATCGCGTGAACATGCTGCAATATAGTACGTATTCCGTTATCTCTCCCGAAGGTTGTGCATCAATCTTGTGGAAAAGCGCTGAGAAAGCGAGCGATGCGGCGCACGCGATGGGGATTACTGCGCATCGACTAAAAGAACTAAGCCTGATTAATTCTATTATTCCTGAGCCGGAAGGTGGGGCTCACCGAGATCATCCAAGTATGGCGATGAACTTGAAATCACGAATTATGACTGACTTAGGGCATTTAAAAGATTTATCACTGGATGAGTTACTTGATCAAAGATATGAAAGACTAATGTCATTTGGCGTTCAGGATGATTGGGCTGATCAAGCGTAAACAAGTCGGTAAAAATAAAATCTGATTACGAGATTTAAATATTAATTTTGCTCAATTAAAAGTTTTCATAACAATACCAGTAGTTGCCATCGAACAAACCTTGGTGGCAACCGCCAGTTTCCCTTCGCTAAAAAATATCTCACATCGTGTGAAATAGATGATGGAAAATAGCGCTCTCACTTCACTGGAATGCCACCTCCTCGATAAACTGCAATCAGTTAGCATTGAGTCTGCTCTTGATTTGAAAGGCGAAATAAAAATTGCCTTTAGCGGCGGTGTAGACTCCAAAGTTTTGCTACACGCCATGGTTCGATTAAGAGAACTTGGCTTATTGTCTAGCGTATCGGCTGTTCATGTTAATCATGGTTTGATGCCACAAGCCGATGATTGGGCGGCTCAGTGCCAAAATGACTGTGAGCGATATGGCGTTAAGCTGAGTGTGACGCGTCTGAGTCTCTCAGAGCAAGAAAGAGCATCTAATATTGAGGCTGCAGCCAGGGCCGGGCGATATGAATTTTTTAAGCGTCGTCTCGCCGCCGGTGAATTTTTATTAATGGCGCATCATCGCGACGATCAGGCTGAGACCTTGTTATTTCGATTATTAAGAGGGTGTGGTTTATCTGGTGCCCGAGCTATTCCCGAAAAGCGTCCGTTGGGTAAAGGTTATTTATTTCGGCCGTTGTTAACACTTTCTCGTGAGGAGATTGTTGATTATGCGCGCCAGCAGGGACTAACCTGGATTGATGATCCAAGCAACGAATCAGAGGCATTTTCAAGAAATTTTTTACGCCACAAGGTGCTACCGATCATTGGATCCAAATGGCCGGCCTATGCGAAAACCTTAAGTCGTTTTAGTGAGATTGTGACGGAGCAATATCAATTGCTGGAGGATTTGGCTCAAGTAGATTTTGAACAAGTGGGTAATCGAGAAAATCAATTGAATATTAACTCACTAGCAAAACTTTCCATCGCCCGTAAAAAAAATCTGTTGCATTACTGGGGAAACATGTTTGGCGATTCTCCACCGTCAGTTAGCGAGATTGATGAGTTGCTCAGCCAAATCAAGGCCGCGGAGTCTGGTTCAATTATGGTAGATTTTGCCGGCTGCTTTGCGAGAAGTTTCAACGGTGAATTGATGTTGACCAACAAAACAGAACCTGACTCAGAATTTGATAAGGCTCAGTGGGATAACCTGCAAGAACCAGTCATTTTATCAAATGGCGTGAAAGTTTCTGCAACGCTAATTTTGCCAGGTGTTTTATCCGATAATCTAATTAACAATCGATTGCGTCCACCTAGGCCAGACGAGAAAGTATGGCTAGACTGTCGCCGTGGTGGAGAGAAATGTTTACCAGCTTATCGAAATAAATCGACGCAATTAAAAAAGATCTATCAGGAATTGGGTGTTCCGCCCTGGCGAAGAAAATGGTTGCCTGTTGTTTATTACAATAATGATATCGCCGCAGTTCCGGGCGTTTTTGTGTGTCGAAATTTTCTCAGTGATGATAACGATGAGTCACCATCACTGATCTTGTCGATTGATTAACGGTTGAACTAAAGCACCCAAACTTCGATGCTTTGTCTCTCCTTGGCGAGGTAGTCGATTTCCAGTGTATCTAATACTTCTATTTCCCGTTGCTGTAGTTGTTGTTTAATTTGAGAAACTCGAGCCGAGCTTGAAAAATCGACCAAAACAATCTTACTTAACGGGTTCTGTACCATAAAGTTTTTAAGCCGCTCGAAGTCTCTTTCTTCTTTGGCGGTATCTTCGACTTTAATATTAACTGGAAAGTCGACAGTAATTCTTCTACCCATTGAAATCAGTTCGCGATATCGACTTGGTGCTTGTTTATCACTAACTTCTGGGCGGTAGTGGGTCGGATAGTAAGAAATTAATCCCACTTTTTCAGTGAGTTTCTGGCCAGAGTTTTGGGTAGAAAAATCTATAAATGATTCTGCTAATTTAGAATGCTTTGTGCCTGTGGTGTAGAAGTAGAGTTTTCGAGACAAGGCGTAAGATTGAGTACCGATGGTGTAACCGGTGGGTTTCGTTGCGATCGAATTTTGGTCACGAGAAACTTTTAGTAACTTGGCGTTTTTGACATAAGCAACGCCAACAAAGCCAAGAGAGCCTGGCGTGGTCGTAACCTTGTCTACTAATTCGATGCTCGACTCAAATCGAGCTGACTTTTCAGAAAGTTTTTTGTCGTAGGGTTTCAATATTAAACTTTTAAAAGTATCCCAGGTTCCAGAATTATTATCACGACTGAACAGAGAAATTTCATGATCATTGCCACCTAGTTGTTGCCAGTTATTTATTTCACCGGAAAATATTTGTGATATCTGTTCTGTGGTTAACTGATCAATCGGGTTGTCTGGATGGGTAATCATAGCCAGTGCATCAAATGCAATTGGAAACTCATTGACTTGTCCAAATTGATTGCTAAGACCATCGTGTTCTTTCGATTTTATGGCACGGGAACTCATCGCAATTTCAGTGTTATGATTGTTAAGCGCTTTAAAGCCAGTGCTTGAACCATGAGCACGAATATCAATACGAACCAGTTTGTTTTCTGTTGGTAGCAAGCCTTCGACATATTTTTCGACTGGACTTTCTCTACTGATTTTCTTGATTAATATTGCGCCAATGCTTTGCAGATATCCTTCGGCCAATAATGGCGCAAAACTTTCTCCAACGGTATTAGAACCTTTCAAAGTGAGTGTTTCAACAATGGGTTGACTTTCGTTCGCTTCTGACTGAGTCGTTGTATTATTGTTGGGTTGATTTTTTAGCCAGAAAAATGAACCAACAATTGCAATTATTACTGCTAATAGAATTGTAATTTTTTTTGACATGGGATTGTTATTCCGTGGGATTGTTATCATTGGCGGGATTGTGCGCACCTAATATGACGCATTTATGACAATATCTCTTATGTTTTGCCAATTATTTCATTAACCCTGTTCGAAAAACTCTTTTATGTCATTTTTTTGACCGATAGCATCGCTATAGCCCAGTGAGATTAAGGTCTTGGTGTAAGCTGACTCAAATAGCAGGTAACTTAAAACTGTTGAGCCTTCATCTGAGCCAATTCCCATTCGCCGGAAAAAAAACTGCATTAGCTTAGGTAGCTCATGAAAATATTCTGCTGCTATCAAACTTAAATCTTGGGTGGGGGAAATAGTAAATGTTTTAATCGGACGTAGATTACTTTGCAGTTCTCTTACCGCCTGTGGGATCAATTTGATGGTTTTGTTTACTCGTCGAATACGTTCTATGTCACTCGAAAGGCTGTCGATAAAAACACTGTCTAAAACATGACCGGCAATATCGGCAACAGAAGGATACCGAACAACATCAGGTCTTTTTTCAATTTCAGCTTTGACTGGATCAACCCCGATAATAATGATCTTATCTGCGCCGAGGTGAATTGCGGGACTGATTGGCGCTAAGAAGCGAACTGAGCCATCACCAAAATATTCTCGATTAATTTTAATCGCTGGAAAAATTAGTGGGATTGCAGAAGATGCTAACAAGTGTTCTCGATTGATTTGGGTGCGAGTTCCGCAGCGACGGTGGCGTCGCCAACTTTTTATATCTTCTCTTCCCTGAAAAAAAGAAATGGACTGTCCTGAGGTGTAGCCGGATGCGGTAACAGATAATGCATGTAGCTGGCCGCTATCAATCGACTCTTGAATATTTTGGTAATGAATCACATGACCGAGCAGATCAACAAGTGGTGAATTATTAAACAAACCCAGTTGATGGGTATGGTGGTATCGATTTGAAAATATCGAGCGGATCCAGCGACCGGTATTGCCCATCACCCCGAGGAAATCACTTCGAAATATCTGGTCGACGCTAAATCCCTCCCAGACCTTTTGTAAACTTCGAATACCAAGCCGTGGTGTTCTGGCATAAGCGGCGAGCACTGTTGCGTTGATGGCACCGGCAGAGGTTCCGGTAATGATTGGGAAAGGGTTGCCGCATTCCGAGCGATAAATAATATCGGAAATGGCACGTAAAGCGCCAACCTGGTACGCCGCACGTGCACCGCCTCCGGTTAAAACCAGGCCTGTTTTTGGCATGTCAGGATCCGTGTAGCATATCTTGTTCATAACAGATTGCTCATAACAGATATTTTTGTCGATACCTATGAAGTTTATTCTATGGGTTCGTTCTTCAATGACTTATTCGATAAAAACCGACGAAACCAAGATTTGATACCAGGTTTTAGTGCCAGATTTTTCTCATGGAACGATACACCCGCATCGGATACCAGGATTGACCGCGGCTGCCGTTGTATCTTGCCAGCGCTTTAGTCGTATCATTTTTTTCTTTTTCCAGGTAAAGGCTGAGTATTGCGCAGCCGTAGCGAAGATTGGTTTCGATATCAAATAAATTGTCGTCAGGTTTGCCTAACTCAACTTTCCAGAAAGGCATGACCTGCATTAATCCTCGTGCACCGGCATTAGAAACGGCAAAGTGGTCAAAGTCGCTCTCGACATCAATGAGTGCAAGCACTAATAAAGGATCGAGTGAAAACTTGCTGGCTTCCTGATGAACTAATCTCAGTATAGTAAATCGTTCATCCTGTGGGATATGTGGTGCGGCTTTGGCCAGCCGGGTAGATTGTTCAAGAAGCCAGACCTCCGCATCAAAGCGGTCTTCAAAAGAATCACCGGCTTTTGCAATTGCCGCCGACAGTCTGGTTCTGAATTCTTCATTGGGTTTCTCTTGCTTAGCCGCGAATGAAACGGGGCTAAGCAAGTGACTGGTTATCACTAAGCTGAGTAATATCCAGTTTTTCATCACATTAAACGGCAACATCATGGTTAAAGCAAATCAAATGATTCTCCCAATAGCGTCATTCTGGAATTTTAATCGTACAATTATTTTCAATAATATGATTCTAATCCATTTTTTGCTGAAGGAAAGCGAAGGCATTATCAATTTCGACATCAATTTTGTCATTTTGTCGACGATGCTTGTACTCGAAGGTACCTGCATCAATGCCTCGTTCGCTAATAACGATGCGGTGTGGGACGCCAATGAGCTCAATGTCCGCAAACATGACGCCGGGTCTTTCTTTGCGATCATCGAAAAGGACTTCGATACCTGCGTCGGTTAATTGTTGATAGAGCTTTTCTGCGTGTTCGGCAACTCTAGGCGAGCGTTTCATATTCATCGGCACGATGGCAACCTGAAACGGTGCAATATTATCTGGCCAGATAATGCCATACTCGTCATGGTTTTGCTCAATAGCTGCAGCGACAATTCGGGAGACGCCAATACCGTAACAACCCATGCTGAGCGTAACTGACTTACCATTTTCGCTGAGGACATTGGCTTTCATCGCTTCACTATACTTAGTGCCAAGCTGGAAAATGTGGCCGACTTCGATTCCCCGCTTGATGGTCAATGTACCTTTGCCATCCGGGCTGGTGTCACCTTCAACAATATTACGACAATCAAAAACTTCTCCCAGATTAACATCTCGACCCCAGTTAACACCGGTTAAGTGGAAACCATCTTCATTGGCGCCACAAACAAAATCAGCGAGCACCGCGGCTTCTCGGTCAACAATTGTCGGAATATCCAGTCCAACTGGGCCGACAGAACCTGCATCACAACCTGCGGCTGATTTGATTGCCGCATCATCAGCCATGGTTAGTGGTGAGGCGACTAATTGATGCTTTTCAACTTTTAGTTCATTCAGAACATGGTCTCCGCGCAGACAGACGGCGACCACAGGATGATCTTTTTCAGCGCCCTTAACTAACAGTGTTTTAACCGTTTTCTCTGCCGATACGCCGAGCTGCTGACAAACTTCTTCAATGCTTTTTACGTCAGGCGTGGCTACCTTGTCTAAGGACTCGGATGCTTCAGGCGCGCTACCTTGAGGGGCGAGCGCCTCTGCTTTTTCAACATTGGCTGCATAATCACTTTCAGTGCTGAAGGCGATAGCATCCTCTCCTGAGTCTGCCAAAACATGAAATTCATGCGAGGCGCTGCCACCAATAGCGCCAGTGTCGGCAATTACAGCGCGAAACTTCAAGCCGAGGCGCTTGAATATATTGGTGTATGCTTGATACATCACATCGTAGGTTTGTTGTAGCGATTTGTCGTCGGTGTGAAAAGAATAGGCGTCTTTCATCAGAAATTCTCGCGCTCGCATAACCCCAAAGCGCGGCCGTACTTCGTCACGAAACTTGGTCTGAATTTGGTAATAAACTGCGGGACATTGCTTGTAGCTGCGAATTTCGTCGCGAATGATTGCCGTGATAACTTCTTCATGGGTTGGTCCCAGGCAGAAATCCCGTTGGTGGCGGTCTTTAATTCGCAGTAGCTCTGGGCCAAAATCATGCCAGCGACCAGACTCTTCCCACAGATCTGCAGATTGCACCATTGGCATCAGAATTTCGCCGGCACCTGTCGCGTCCATTTCTTCACGGACGATTTTCTCTACTTTTCTCAATATCTTTAAACCCGAGGGTAACCAGGTATACAGTCCGGAAGCTTGCTTGCGGATTAGTCCTGCCCGCAACATTAACTTGTGGCTGATAAGTTCAGCATCACTGGGATCTTCTCGTAAAGTGGCTAAAAGATATTGGCTGGTTCTCATTAAATAGTACTCTTTCAGTTAAGTTTTATGGTTTTACTGGCACTTTAACCGGGTTTCTCGGCTAAATTCCGAAATGGTAGCCTGGGCTCCCATTCCTTTGAGAATGATAACACTGGCGCGTATTTTAACGTAAAACATGCAATTTAACAGTGAAAACGCAGGTCTCGTCAGAGCAGAAAGGAATTTCACTAGAAAAATGCATAAAAATAAGGCTTAGCCCTTTTAATTTTTCAAAAAAACCTTATATTTAGCGCGAGAAGTCGACGTGTTTTGAACGGAAATAATGTTATGCCAATTTATGAATATAAATGTACTGCCTGTGACCACCGAATGGAAAAGTTACAGCGAATGAGCGATGACCCCTTGAAGGTTTGCCCTGAATGTAACGAGCCAGAGCTTTCAAAACTGGTTTCTGCTGCCGGTTTTCGACTCACAGGTACCGGTTGGTACGAGACCGACTTTAAGAATAAAAAGAAGGCATCAGATTCTGGCAGCTCTCAATCTACGTCTAGTTCGTCTTCAGATAAGTAATCGCCTGATTTTTCCCCACTGATAGCGAAGTTTCCACTTAAGTTGAATTTGAGCGTGGTCAGTGGGCTAAAAATAATCTTAAGCAAAGCCCCATCTAACCGGTATTAATTGGTTGAGCCCTCGCAAGCATGCCGATATTATGGCCTGCACGTAATTTTCTTGACGTGATTGTTTAGTCCCTTATCATTTTGGGGTGAGAAGGCGTCGTTAAGAGAGTTTGTAAGAAACACTGTAAGAAAAGACCACTGTAAGAAAAGACACCCACGAAGACCATTTTAAGAGAGCCTCTATTGAATCGGACAATTTATACCGTTATTTTCTACCTGGCTTCGCCATTAATCTGGTTTTATTTTATCTGGCGTGCGATTAAAGCGCCGGAATACCGAGAAGGTTTTTTGCAGCGTCTGGGCGTTTTGTCGAAAGTAGAGCAGCGAGGGATTATTGTCCATTGTGCTTCTGTTGGTGAAACGAGAGCGGCAATTCCGTTAATCAAACAACTTATTGCTGACTATCCACAATTACCAATAACGATTACCAATACAACTCCAACCGGCAAAAAGGTGATCGAAGAAGTTTTTGGTCAAAAGGCTTTTTGTCAGGAGGTTTCTGGAAAAAGTGTCGGTGAAAAACAGGCTAGTGGAAAGCGGGCAGATGAGACCCAAATTCAGCAAGTTTATTTGCCTATTGACTGGCCGGGAAGTTGTCAACGGTTTATTCAATCGCTTCGCCCCCGTTTGGTGATATTAATGGAAACAGAACTTTGGCCCAATCTGCTGCACCAATTAAAACGAAAAGAAGTGCCGGTGTTGTTGGCGAATGCTCGTCTGTCAAAGAAGTCCATGAAAAAATATTCGAAACATCCAGCGCTGACCAAGACGCTTTTTGATAATGTGTCGTTGGTCGCCGCGCAATATAAAAGTGACGTGAACAATTTTCTTGCGTTGGGGGTTGAAGAAAAAAAAGTAAAACAAATCGGTAGTATTAAGTTTGATTTGCAGGTGCCGGCAGAACTCAAGCAACGGCAAAAACAGTTAAAAGAGCTGTGGGCTGAGCGTCGACCGGTTTGGGTTGCCGCTAGCATCCATCCAGGCGAGTTTGAGCAAATTCTTGAAACCCATCGAAAGTTACTGGCAAAAATGCCCGATCTGTTACTCATTGGTATTCCACGCCACCCGGAAAAATTTGCAGACTTTAAGAATGCCTGTGAAAACTCAGGATTAAATTTTATTTCTCGCAGCGAAGCCCGGCAGCCTGACAATAACACCCAGATAGTGGTTGGTGACACTATGGGGGAAATGATGTTGTTTTGTGGAATCGCCGATATCGTATTTGTTGGCGGTAGTCTGATTGAGCGAGGCGGGCAAAACCCACTGGAAGCAATCGCTTGTGGCGCGCCTGTGATGATCGGTCATTCTTATTATAATTTCGCCGATGTTTGCCAGATCTTAGATGAACAGGGTGTGTTAATTTCCTGTAAAAATGCCGCCGAACTAGAACACAATATACATCAACTGCTAAATCATCCTGAGCGGCTGATAGATTTGTCAGCAAAAGCGGCCCAAATTATGGCAGCCAATCGCGGTTGTGTTGATCGTTTGTCGAGTTTAAGCCGCGAGTTACTCAATCTCCACTGAATCATCAAAAATAGCAAATTGATTTTAACTGGTTAACTGATTATTGATTTCCGTCGGAAGATAATTGATAAAAGTATTCATATCCGCCAATCAACCAACGCCAACATTGATCGTCAAATGCAAAATTTCTGTGCAACCCTTTTTCTTTAACCAGGGATCTTTGCAGGCGTTGAAGATTGGCTTGTTGCCAGGAATAGGCAACAGTTCGTTGTTCGCACTTATCGAAATCAATTAACCAGACCTTATTGTTGTTATCTAATAAAATATTATGCGCATTTAGATCGGAATGAAAAATACCGGCTTCATGAAATTTGGCTATCATTGAACCAATTGAGTGCCAGATGGCTTCAGCAATATTTTCTTTGGTCAATTTTTGAACGAGATCTTCAGCATGAGGGATTTTTTCGATTAGCAGATCGGCGCGATAAAAAATATTCTGAGTGGTAACTCGTGCAGCAATCGGTTTTGGTACGGGTAGCCCTTGTAGAAACATCTGCTCCAGCAAAAGTAATTCGCGGTAACAACGCGTATTCTTAATATCAGAAAAGAGATATTTATCGCCGAGTAATTTAGCAACCATGCCACCCCGATAATAATGGCGCAATACCCATTCGTCGTCCTGGTGACCCACAAACCAGGTGATATTTCTACCGCGAGATTGGCCGGTGACAGCGTCTTGATGTTGCCAAAAGTTGATATCAAACCAGTCACTTTTTAGCATTTTGCTAAACTGCTGATTAATTTCAGGCAACAACAATAGATTGTTTTCTTGCTTAATAATTGAAATAGGCAATACGAATTTCTCGTTAACGTGGAGGCCGATGGTATTTTACTTTAGAATAGCAATGGATAGAAATAAACGGTAGATTTTTGCTGTGATTATTCGCTGCGACGATAATATTTTTCAATTAGGCCTGTTGTTGTAGCCAGTCATTGTTAGTTGACAGTATTTCGACTAAACAGCTTTGATATCAATCTAATTTTAGTGAAACCGATCAATTCCATGTTAAGCAAAATCCAGACAATTCATTCGATCTGCATCCTGCGACTTTCAGCCATTGGAGACGTTTGTCACGCGGTTGCCTGCGTTCAGGCGATTCAACAGCGTTGGCCGGAGGTCAAAATTACCTGGGTGATCGGTAAGGTAGAATGGCAATTGCTCAAAGGTTTGCCCGGAGTCGATTTTGTAATATTTGATAAGAAAGCAGGACTCCGTGGATATCTTGATTTAAAAGCACAACTAAAAGACAAGCAGTTCGACGTGCTTTTACACATGCAGGTTGCTCTAAGAGCGAGCCTGGCAACCTTGTGTATTCGAGCAAAAGAAAAGTGGGGCTTTGATCGTAGTAGAGCAAAAGAAGCTCAATGGATATTTACTAATCGAAAAATTTCTGGGCAGGTAAGGCCCCATGTCGCTGATGGTTTTCTGGGGTTTGCTAAAGCTATCGGGGTTGCGGACGAATATCAATTGAAGTGGCAAATGCCGATTGAACAACAGGATATTACATGGCAGAAAACCCAGTTAGGTCACATTGGAAAGTACATTGTGATTTCGCCGGCGGCCAGTAAAGTTGAACGGAATTGGTTGCCGGAGAGATATGCGCAGTTTGCTGATTATGCCAATAAAAAAGGGCTGGCTGTTCTTATTTGCGGTGGGCCGACGGAAATAGAAAAACAACTGGCCGCCGAGATTGAATCTCATTGCCAATGCGACCCGATCAACCTGGTGGGGAAAACCAGTTTAAAGCAGTTGTTGGTCGTACTTAAACAAGCTCAAATGGTTCTGGCACCAGATACCGGGCCTGCCCATATGGCTGTTACCGTGGGAACGCCGGTGATTGGTCTTTACGTTCATAGCAATCCTGACAGAACTGGACCTTATGCCTATCAAAATTATGTTGTCTCTTGTTATGAGCAACTACTCAAAGAGCAGAGCGGCGCTACCTCACAAGAGCATCGGTGGGGCAAAAGAGTGAAAGGAGAGCATCTAATGGAACGCATTGAACTAGATGCTGTGATTGAGTCGTTTGAACGAATGGTTACGGATTTCGATTTGCTCGCCGATAATTCAAGAATAGAGTAGCTGCGACCAGTATTCACCAGAATGATAAAAACTAAACGACAGCAAGAAGTAAAGTTGTCTCTTAGATAGGTAAACCCTGTTAAAACTTCCAGTAGTTTAATTCTTTGCGCATTTTAAAATTACGCAACAAATTCAGTGGCTTTTTCTTACGTGTTCGGTTGGTTTTCTTTAACTCCGCTTCTACTGCGTCTAATACTCTTTGTGAAGACTGGCTATCTTGATAGGGGTGAAGTTCTTCAACAAAGCGTTGTATTTCCTCCATCAACTCAGGTGGGCGTTTTAGTGCATAGTTTAAATGCTGTTCTAACTCTTCTGCTTGAGAAAAATCAATCAAGTGAGCACCGGGTGAGATATTTTTAAAGGTTACCACCGGTTTGTTCTGTAAAATAAACATTAGCATAACTGACGAAGTATCGCATAACATGACGTCGGCTTGCTGTAGCAAAGGAAGTACATTATCCGTTTCGATAAAAGTCAGGTTTTCATTTTGAAGCGCTTTATATTGGGAGACGATTGAGTCCGGCATCTTTGGATGAAACTGCACCAGCCAACGCCATTGATCATTTTGACTGAGTTTTTTGATTTCCTCGTAGAGGTGCGGGGCGCAGGTTAAGTTTCGAGAGAAAGTTGAACACATTAATATTGTCGGTTTTTCATTATCGGTGTCTAACGAAGTATTCTGACGATGCGTTATTTGCTTTGAATATAGCGGATCGAGAGCCGGCCATCCTGTTTCAACAACATTAAAATAGCCGTATTTCTCCGCTAATTGTTGAAAGCGTATGGTGGTATTGGGGCCCTGGGTACAATAAAGATCGAAACACCCGCGAATATTAAAATGATCGTTTTTTCCGCGCCCGTTTAGTTTTCCCACATTGAAGCCATGAAAGACGCTAACTTTTAAGCCTGAAATAAAACTGGGGATCATATTGCCCGGCACAAAGGAAGCATCTGGGTGATAAGCGATGACTTCTTCAACAGTAAAAAGACGCTTTTCGTCAGGAAGAAGGTAGTCCGTATTAATTTGATTGCCGTATAAAAACCAGACGACTTCATCTCCCCTTTCTTTGATCGCTTGTTGTAGAGGGCGAAGAATCGCATAGCTATAATTTTGAGCAACAAAAAATAAATACTTATGCACGGACTATTACTCCAGAAGAAAATAATCTATCTTGCCAACTGTTTTGTTAATTATTTGTGAACTAACTCGTTGGTTATTTTATAAGCACTACTATTATTACGACAAAAGGCTCTGATACCTTCTTTATTAAAGTATACCTTGGTAGAGAATGTTAACAAATGATAAAAATGATATTCTAAAAATAATAAGCTCAATGAGTGGTTAACAATCGTTAATCTACCTGGCTCTAATCATTTAATATTAATTTTTTAAAATATTGGGCGTAATTAACTGCTGTGTTTTCCGCTGAAAGTTCGCCGCGAATTTTTTCTTCAGATCGCTGTGTCATCATCTGCACAATTTCAGGGTGATGGTATAAATACCTCACTTTTTCAGCGATTGCTTGTGGCGATTTTACCGGCACAACAAAGCCCGATTTTTCGTTGTCGACCACTTCTTTTCCGCCGCCAGTCGTGGTGATGACCACCGGCGTACCCAGGCCCATTGCTTCCATAACTGCGCGGGGGAGTCCTTCACCACTAATTGAAGGTTGCACCAAAACACTACTCGCTTTAACTAACTCGGGTACGTCGTGGCGATAACCAGTCAGATGAATTCGATCGCGCATTTTGCTGTTAGCGATTAAATCAGAATAGGGCTTTTTATCCATATTTCTGCCGACTAATAACAATTGCAAATTGGGTAAGTCTGCCAACAGGTTTGCTGCTTCCAACATAACGCTGATACCTTTACTTGGTCTGGCGTTGACGGCACAAATAACGGTGAAACTTTCCTTGGGAATGTTGAATTCTGACAAATCGGCCGACACTACATCTTGATACCATTGAATGTTGTGGCCTTTGTAAATTGTGACAACTTGGTCTTTTTTCTTCCAGACCCGTTGTCGAACATCTTCCTTTACTGCGTTAGAAACGCAGACTACGCCGTCCACTCGTGGGTGTAGAATGGTGAGATAAGCGGTTGGGTCATGACGATATAAGCCGCCGGTTGTACCGCGGTAAACCACAAGTTTTACCTTGAAACCGATGCAGGCAAAACCAGCGTTTGGAATCGTCTTAGAATTAGTGGCATAAACAATGTCATAGTCGTTTTCAGAAAGTTCTTTGCGAATTTTTTTTATCGATTCAATACAGATCTTCTTTTTGGGCTCGCCTTCTATGACTCTTACGCCGGCGCTTTGGTAGCGAGAAACCTGTTCGGGATTGGCTTTGGTCATGACCGTTACCTCATGGCCGAGCCGCGCCAGTCCCATGAATGTTTCGGCTTCCGGGCGGTAGCTATTAAGTGAGGCATAGGTGCTGGCAAATACAAAAATCTTCATTAATGGTGTACTTGTTAAAAGGTTGAATAATGTTGGTTTAACCTAAGATTGAACGCTAGAGTTTCCAGTAACTGAGCTTCTTTCGTAATTCAATAGTCCGTAATAAGTTAAGCGGCTTTTTTTTGCGTAACTTAGCGGGTTTCTCACAAAGCTGATTCACTGCGTCCAACACCCTGTTTGACGATTGACCATCACAATAGGGATGTAATCGCTGGTTATTGGCTTTAATTCGTTTGAATAAGTCGGCAGGGGCGGTGCGCGCTCTTGCTAGTGCGTCTTTTAAAGCTTCTGGTGTTTGTACATCAATTAGATAATCCCCTGGGTCGGCATTTTTATAGGTGACCGCAAATTTATCTAATAGCAGGAATTCTCCAATCATTGATGATGTATCCGAAAGAAGAATATCAGCTCTTTTTAGTAGTGGTAACGCAGAATCAGTATCAACGATCTGGTAATTGTCAGCCTTAATAGAACGATAGAGCTCAATCCACTCTGGCGCCATTTTCGGGTGGAATTTAACCAACCAATAATATTCACCGGTATCAACCAATTTTTTAATTTCTTCGAAGCAGGCGACAGCACAAGTTAAATTCGGAGAGAAGGTCGGCGCAAACAAGACCACGGGCAATTGGGTGTCAAGTTCGAACGGAGGTACTTGAAAAAGCGGGTCCAGTTTAGGCCAGCCGGTCTCCGCGACGTGAAAATACCCGTGTTGACAAGCGAGTTGATTAAAGCGGCTGGTAGTTATTTCGCCGTGAGTACAGTATAAATCGAAATAACCGCGAATTCTAAAGTGTCCTTTTTTCTTCCACTCAAGGCCATGAAATACCTGTACTTTAATGCCTGGTATAAAATTCGGTACGACGTTTCCAGGAACAAACACCGCTTGAGGGT
The DNA here is from genome assembly GCF_007004725.1 of Aliikangiella coralliicola. Lineage (GTDB taxonomy): Bacteria > Pseudomonadota > Gammaproteobacteria > Enterobacterales > Kangiellaceae > Aliikangiella > Aliikangiella coralliicola. Next base: position 35,891 of record NZ_ML660172.1, read on the forward strand.
TGTACTTAATTGCGTCTGTTATCGTGTTTAATCGAACTTCGTTATCATGAAAATATTCCTGGTTAACGTGAGAGCCTTCTACAAACCAGGCGCACTCGTCTCCTCTGACCCTGATTGCTTCCTGCAATGGCCGGAGTATTTCAAAGGAATAGTTTTGAGAAATGTAAAAAAGGTATTTGTTCGGCACCAGCTAATGGATAGTTCAACTGTAAAGTAGGTGGATTTTAAACTGGTTGAATATAAAACAGAAGGAATATCTAACAAACTTGAGCCTTTCGTCACCTGAAATAGCGCAAGTTGGCCTGGAAATCGAGCTTTTGGGGGAGCGTAGGCAGGCATTAGACTTTGCGGCAGATTTCAATAAATAGCGGTAATTTCACTGTTGTCTATTAACCAAAGGTTGACTGGTATGCTAGGCTACACCGATTGATTAGTTAGATAAATTTAACAAGATGGCAAAATATAATAAGAAAGTTTCACCCGAAACTGAAGCTGAAGCGAACAAGATCGCTAAAGCCACCCAGCGCCCAAAGCAGACCAAGGAGCAAACCAGGTTGATTGCGCAGGGAATACAGAAAGGGATTGATCATTATAAAAAACAACAAAAAGCAAAAGCGAGAGAACTGGATAAGAAGTTGCGAAAAGTCCGTAACGATAAAAACAATCAGCAACCGGAAACACCTACAGATAATGAAATTCCACAAGCGCGTAAAGGCGTTCTTTTGCCGTGGATTTTGCTTGGGGCATCCTGGCTTTTTTTCCTGACTTATGCTGTTTTCTTAAGGACTAGTTAAATGAATGTTGTTACTTTTGGAACTTTTGATATTCCCCATGTTGGTCATATTAAGATTTTGAATCGCGCCAAGGCGTTAGGCGATCGCCTGATAGTCGGAGTATCTTCCGATGAACTTAATTTCGCAAAAAAGGGACGTTCGCCGATTTATACGCAAGAAGAAAGAATGTTTATGATTAACTCGATCAAAGGCGTTAACGAGGTTTTTCTGGAAGAGTCGCTAGAGCTTAAGCGGGAATATTTAATAAAACATCAAGCAGATATTTTGGTCATGGGGGACGATTGGAAAGGAAAGTTTGATGAGTTTTCCGATATTTGCCAAGTCGTCTATTTGCCAAGAACACCATCCATCTCAACAACCTCTGTAATAGAAATCGTAAAAACTAATCATGCCATGCAAGAAGAGCTGACTAGTGGGATTAACTCGACCGGTGATTGAAAGTGTGCAGCTGAGGTTAATAATAATTTGAAACCTGAGATAATTGAACGGATTTGTTTTGCTAACCTGTTGTTTTCGCCTTAACCGTTGAATGGCCGATTGTGTTTTCTCACCGATTGGTCTAGTTTCAAAATAACGGCTTAATTGATTGGTTGAGGAATTCACGATTTGAATGCGCAACATCGTCAAGTAAATAACATTGAGTTTCCCCATAGTCTTAATCTCGAAGTAGAAAAATATAAAGATCCGCAAGAAGCGGCGTTAAAAGTAACCTGGGCTGCATTAGACAAAGGTATCGATATTTATCACGCCGCGGTTGCTGGTCTTGCAGTCTCTACTGGTTGTAAATGGATCTCAATTAGTCGAATGTTGGTATCGAATCGGCGGGTGGAATTGAAAGCCATGTGGGAAGATGAAAAGTTTACTGATTGCTTTGAATATGACCTGACGGATACGCCTTGCGATGTGGTCGTTCAATCTGAGGGAAGTGTTATGTTTGAAAAGGTCGCGGAGAAATTTCCGCAAGATGCATACCTGCAGGACCTGGGAGTTGAGGACTATATCGGACTGAGTTTCAAAGACCATGATGGCAACCTGGCCGGCCATATTTGCGTAATGGACAACGAACCTTTTGAAAAACTTGAACAAATAGAAAAAACTTTGGGGGTTGTGAGTGCGGCGGTTGCGCTAGAGATGTAACTTAGCTGGAGACCTTAAAAATAATTGGCGATTAGATTCTTTCCTGTTTTCGATTTACAATAAAACCCGCTAACTATAAAAATAACTTATCTACACAAAGCATGAGTGAAAGATTGCAGATTGTTTCCGGAATAATTCAACGAGAAGGCAGAGTACTTCTTTGTTTACGTAAAAACACCAAACATTACCCTGATTATTGGGCGCTCCCGGTAGGTCATGTTGAACCGGGAGAAAATGACATTGATGCACTGCGGAGGGAACTATTTGAAGAAGTCGGGATTCAAGTATTAGATGGTGAGTTTTTAACCACTTTGTATGATAACGAACAAAATGTGCAACATGCTGTGTTTCGCGTGACTGATTGGCGCGGCGAAGTCAGTAACCGAGAACCTCACTTATGCGCGCAGGTACGTTGGGTAAAATTGCACCAGTTACCGCAGCCCTTAACGCCGTCAACTATCGCTATTTTGCAAAGCTTGTAATGTGGCGGTTAATTCTTAAATACGCACTGATCCTTTTTGCCGCGCTGAGCGGATTCAAATTTCTTGAGTATCAATTTTTTAGTCATAAGATGACACTAGAAACCTACCTGGTCATTATTGCGACGATATTTTTATTGTTGGGATTTTTTGTTTCCCGCTATTTTTTGCTGAAAGCAAGCCCTGCCGACGAGCCCGAAATTGACCTGGAACGACTTGCCGAGTTTAGTCAAAGAGAGCAGGAAATTTTACTTTTTCTGTCCCATGGCTATACCAACAAAGAAATCGCAAAAAGCCTGGATATTTCTCCGAATACGGTTAAAACTCATATGAGTAGTCTATTTGGCAAACTAGATGTCAATAATCGAACTCAGGCTGTCGCTGAAGCTAAGTCTTTGAGAATTATAAAGTAAATTCTTTTTCACCCGTTTGGGTGATAGCGTAATCTTCGATAAAACTGCTAACTTGACGATTCAGATCACTTATCAGCGGTAGAAACAAAGAGGCTCATATGCAACAGAAAATTCTTAAATATGGATTGATATCCGGTGGGGTAATTGTGCTAATTCCCGTGCTCGGCTCGATGATTATTGGGACCGGACCTGAGAGTTATCGCATGGGAGAGATCATCGGTTATTCCACCATGATACTGTCTTTACTAGTGATTTTTATGGCGGTGAATGAATATAAAAAAAATCATCCAGATGAGAGCATCAGTGCTAAACAGATCATGTTAATTGGTTGTGGGGTTAGCGCGATAGCTGGGCTGATGTTTGGTATTTATAATTGGATTTATGTGACTTTCCTGGTGCCAGACTTTATGGACCAATACTTTAATTATTATATTGAAACTATTCGCAATGGTGGTGGAACGCAACAGGAAATTGATACGCAGATAGCCGATCTGCAGCAGCAAAAAGAGATGTTTATGAATCCGTTGGTTAGTTTTTTCGTCATGTTCGTCACTGTGTTTGCTATCGGCTTCATCATTTCAATTGTTTCCGCGTTGGCGCAATCAAGCAAGGTAAAACAAGTTAACCAGGCATCGATATGAGACAAAAAAGGGAGAAGCTATGATGAATTTACTCGGTATTCGATTTTGCTCAGTTAATGAACAGGCTCAGGAAATGCTCGACTTTTTTCAGAAAGGATTGTCGCTTAAAAACACGTTTGAGAGTAACCAGGAGTTTACCGGTGGTGTGTTTCCGGTGGGTGAAAGTGACTCCTGGGTAGAGGTTTGGAAAGCATCGGAACAAATGCCTGAAGGGATAATGTTACAGCTGGTGGTTGAGGATGCGGATCGTGTTGCCGAAAATGCTCGTGAGGCAGGGTTGCATCCTCAGGGGCCAATGGATGCCCATGGCGAAAGAATCTATTATCTTCAGGCACCGTCAGGTCTTAGTGTTAGTTTCCAATCCAGATTGACTTCCACTGACTAGCCTATCGCGAAAAGCTTATCAAAATAGAGACTATGATAAAAACCGCAGACTTGATATTGGGCGATAAAAAAGAGAATACAAAAGAGGTTGCCTAAAGTATTAGACTTATATCAATGTCGAGATTAAAATGGCGTCGAGTTGGCATTCGACGCTTTTGACTTGTTTATCGTTTTACCTAACCATGGTCGAACAGAAACATAGAAAACAAACAATAAAAGTTTTGCATGCCGCCATTTTTTTTTGGGAGAAATTTATGTTCGAACAGATAAAAACGGCCGCTCAACGCCTTTCTGGATATGCCCATCAAACCCCGGTTCTTTCAAGTTCTACTTTAAATCGTCAACTCAATGCAGAAATTTATTTTAAGTGCGAAAACTTTCAGCGGGTTGGGGCATTTAAATTTCGCGGCGCTTTCAATAGTATTTCTCAGCTGAGCGAAGAACAAAAACGAAACGGTGTAATTGCCTATTCATCTGGAAATCATGCTCAGGCAGTCGCCTGCGTCGGAAATTTATTAGGTGTTGCCACTACTATCGTCATGCCCAATAACGCACCTGAAATCAAATTAGCTGCAACGCGAGGCTATGGTGCGAAAATCGTAGAGTATGATCCGCAAACCCAAATCCGTGAAGATGTCGCCGCGGAGATCTTATCGGGCAGAGAATTGACCCTCATTCCACCATTTGATTATGAGCCGGTGATTGCAGGGCAAGGAACCGTTGCCTATGAATTTCTGCAAAGTCAGCCCGATCTAGATTTAATTTTAGCACCTTGTGGTGGTGGCGGATTATTAAGTGGAACAGCTGTAGCCGCTAAGCACTTAAGTCATAAATGCTCAGTGATTGGTGTAGAACCGGAATTGGGTGATGACGCGACTTTATCCTTTAGAACTGGAAAATTACATTCAAAGCCAAATCCACCGACTATCGCTGATGGCACTCGAACGACCAGTTTAGGTGGGTTAACCTTTCCGTTGATCCAGGAATATGTTGATGACATGCAGACGGTTTCCGAAGAAGCAATTAAAGAAGCTGTTCGTTTTTTCTTTTATCGTATGAAATTAGTAGTAGAACCATCGGGGGCATTGGGGTTAGCTGCATTGTTAAGCGGTGTGGTTAAACCACGGGGAAAAATTGGCATAATCATCAGTGGGGGAAATATTGATGGTGAAACCATGTCGGGCATTTTATTAAAAAAATAGATAGTTTTTCCATTATTTACTGCTTTAAGATCTCGCCGGGTTGATGTCAGCGTTTGAGAATGAGCTGAAATCGAATTCCACTACCGATGGTAGAATCCGGCTAGTCTTATTATACTGAGATAGTCTGCTGTCAGCGCTATTTCGCCCAACATGGTTTGGTAGAATAACCAGTCGCTAAATCGCTTACAGGAAAAAGGGATAAAAACAAAAGAGGTACACAATGGCATTTGAATATGGTTCGGATACACTCGGGATTAAAAACCCTTTTAAATTCGAAGGGCTAGTTCTTACCCTGCGCGGATTAATTGTGACTGTTTTGGGCGTGGTTGCGCTACTGGCAGTGAAAGATTTAGTTGCCGATGGTGCGAAAGAAGCTGGATGGTTATCATTGGCGATTGGTGTTTTGTTGCTGGGAAATGGCGTCGTAGCTGCCGGACGCGGTCTTTTTAAAATGATGCGATTTTTTGTCGGTCGCGGTGTTCCTGCAAGCCTGGCTAGAAACATCAGTAAAAGCGAAGCCCACACGCGAGAAAATTATATTGCTTATCGCGACAAAGAATTAGAGCAAATGCTGATGGGGAGAAAAAACCTGACATTTGTGGAGCCGATAGGGTGGTTAGCGCGTTTGATTCACACATTGATGCCCAGGTTGCTGTTTATGCCTTATCCTATCAGAACAGCCGCACAGCAGTTATCCAGTGGGCTGCTTTACACCTTGCTTGCTTTTTTGTGCTACGGATTGGCATGGTTTTCAGGTTCTACCGGTTTAACCGAAATCAGTAATACGCCTGTGCTTGACTGGCTGAGTATTGTTCTGGCTGTGTTTTTATTCCTGATTTGGGCGAGTCGCCGTTCACCGTTAAAAAGAATTGTTCAAGTGAGCGTCAGCGGTGCTGGTTCCAAAGGTGTGATACTGATGGTTGTGTTTTCGATTTTAGCGCCGGTTGGATTAAGTTACTTCCACCATAATGTGAATAACCTGCCCGAGTTACCCTTGTCGGCAGGAACTTATATTGCAACCATGTCTGCACTTGGTCTGGTTGCCGCCGCCTATGGCTTAATTTTAACTTATTGTCGAGCGAGTAAAGCGGACCCTAAAACCCAGGTTTCAGAGTTTAGAAATAATTGGCAAGAGAGCATTCATCCACAGGAAATTTTTATAAATTTCGAAAATATTGTTATGGCTAATCGCCGCTATAAAGAAATTCCTAATCGAGTCTATCGAGATTTTGATGCCAATTTAATTGAACAGGGCAGTAATGACAAAGGCAAGTTTTCTGGAGAAATGATTCAGGAGACACAACCGGTATTCAAAGAGGTGCCCGGCACGCCTTTTTTTAAAACTTTGCGACTGTCCGGGACATTAATTGGTGAAATTTTATTGGTTGTAGCGGCGGTGCTTTTTTATCAAGCTATTGAACCGGTGACACAGGTTAAAAGCGCGCCGCTTGCCGCAGTTGATGCCTTGGTTTTTCCGATGTTAATCTGGGTCTTTGGTCGAATCATTAGCAACACAGCGCATATTTTTTGGGCTGAGATGCATTTTGAATCGTTGATTGTATTTTTCCAGTGCCAGGGTACTTACGCTGAATCAAAGTTAAGCACCGGCACCAGTATCCACGATAGTACGCGATCAGAAAATGTTGTGGTGCGCTCTAGTCTTACGCCATGGATAGTGACGTCTCGAATTGTGACCAGCTGCTTTGCCGAAAGCGGTAGCAATAATCTTGAATTTTATCGGCGTATTCTGGAAATGCATAAGGCTGATGATGACCTTGATAAAATAACCGGGGAAATGCGTGAGTTCCTTGGTGATCGGCAAACCATCGCTTCGGTCAACGATAAAGATCTGGCTTCTGCCAGTGACATTTTTCAAGTGAATCAGGAGACGCGATCTGCTAATTCTAAAGCTGCAATCGATCAAGTTAAGTCTCCACAAATTCCTCACGAAAGAGCTGAGGGGCAGCTTGAATCAGGAGATAGTAACCTCGACGAGGAGGGCGGATTGGAGATCAAGGATTAGTCAGCTGATGTTTAGGCTACCTGAGGCGTTCAGGCAAATCGCTCTGCTGGATTTAAAATCTTGCCAAGGAATTCAGTAAAGAGCGATTTAGTCGATGCTTAAATTAATTTTAAAAGTAATAAGCCTTTAGAAACAGTAAGTCTTTAGAAACTATAAGTCTTTAAAAATAATAAGTCTTTAAAAATAATAAGTCTTTAAAAACAGCAAGATAGTCGACTTTCTTGGCGCTGATATTGACTTTTTTTAAGCTAACCAGCTGTTTCCACAAACACTTAAGCGACAAAGTTCAGACTTCTTCTATTTTTTCGAGTATTGAATTCCCTGCAAACATCTTGTTATCAATATTGCGAGAATGGCATTTTGATCCTAAATTGTTAGAGATAAAACAAAAAAAGCGCCGCTTATGCATCTGGAAGATCATTGAGCGATTGGAAGGCAACCTGGAAAATAAACTAATGAATGCTGCACCGACTATTTTGATCGTCGATGACGAGCCTAATAATTTAAATTTGCTAAAACAAGTATTGGCTCCTCACAACTATCATCTTATTTTTGCTAAAAGTGGACCTGATGCGATTATGAGAGCTAGTCAGCAAGAACCTGACTTGGTATTGCTGGATGTAATGATGCCCGGTATGGATGGCTATGAGGTTTGTCAAAAACTCAAGAGCCAGCCCGAGACAGAGGCAGTGCCGGTTATTTTTCTGACCGCACTAGATGGTGTTAAGGATGAGCAGCGGGGGTTTGATATTGGCGCAGTGGACTATATCGTTAAGCCAATTGTACCGGCGCTGGTTTTAGCCCGAGTGGCAACCCAACTTGACTTACGAACTCGTACTCAAAAGTTAGAGAAAGCATTAACGGAGATCGAGCGCGCCAATAAAGAATTAAGAGATACTCAGGAACAGCTAGTATTACAACAAATGATGGCGGCGTTAGGTGGAACCGTTGCAGGCGTTGCCCATGAAATTAATACGCCGCTAGGAAATAGCCTGTTTATGACTTCAGCGCTTGCAGACAAAACCAATGATTTCAAAGACGCTTTTCAGAGTGACACCTTGAAGCGCTCAACAGTGACGAGTTTTCTCGATGATGTTCAATCAAGTACTGATCTGATTTTACGTAACTTACACAGGTCTTCTAAATTAATTAAGCGTTTTAAAGAAACCGCCGCTGACAGGCAAGGATTAACGCGTCGAAAATTTGAGTTGTTTGAGTTTATCAGTGAGTCAGAACCATTGTTAAAGCGACACGCTCAGGGCATTGAAATCGACGTTAAGTGTCAGTTAAAACTCACTATGCAATCGTATCCCGACGCTATTTATCGAGTGCTTGCACAAATTATTGAAAATGCCAGTTCGCACGCATTCAAACCAGAACAAAAGGGACAGGTATCAATTGAGGTGACGGCGGCGGATGAAAAAGTTTTGATTAAAGTCACCGATAATGGTCAGGGGATCGACCCCGAGTTAATCGATCATATATTTGAACCTTTTACCACGACAAAGCGCGGAAGTGCGACTCATGCCGGCCTGGGACTCAATGTCGTCTTTAATACTGTCACAATGGTTCTTGCCGGCGATATTTCCGTTTCTAGTGAGTTGAAAAAAGGTGCTGAGTTCACTATTACTATTCCTCAGGAAGTACCAGAGCAGGTGAAGGTGGCAAGTTAACCTGGGTGGTAACCATCGTGCATTTTTATCAGGCTTTTCTTAATTACCAGCTAAGTCTTTTGCTATTTCAGCAAACGCCTGTCGCTGATCTTTGATAATTAGAATGCTAACCTCACAAGATACGCTTTTTTACTATTACCGAAGGTTGCGGTATTTCAAGTGTCGTATATTAATCGCTAAACCTCTCGTATTTTTCATTTTTTCGCTTTTGCTATTTAGCGGTGACTTGTGGACTAACCATGGACTAGGGCAAGTTAAGAGCGACGATACCAATATCACTTTTACGCGTTATACCAGTGAAGAAGGTCTTTCTAGTAATGCAGTTCGATCGATTGTTCAGGATGATCTGGGGTTTATCTGGTTCGGAACATGGGATGGACTCAATCGTTTTGATGGGTATGAATTTAAGGTTTATAAGCCTGACAAAAATAATCCCGATAGCATCAATCATTCGACAGTGAGCGCCATTGAAATTGATTCCGACGGCATATTCTGGGTGGCAACGCTAGGTGGTGGGCTGAATAAATTTAATCCATTGACCGAGCGCTTCGAGCATTATCTTTACGATCCAGACAATCCGCAATCCATTAGAAGTGACAACGTGCGTGCACTGTTGATTGATCATGCGGGTATCTTATGGATTGGTACCTATGGCGGTGGTATCAGTCAATTCAACCCTGAGACAGAAACTTTTGTTCATTACCGCCATATTCCTGGTGATCCCAATAGCATTAATGACGATATGATCCTGGATATCTATGAAGATCACTCCAACAGAATTTGGGTATCAACCAAAACTGGTTTGAATGTTTTTAATCGAGACACCAAAAAATTTTCGCGCTATTCATTAGAGTCAGATCGCAAACGCAATTTAGGCGGTTATGTCGGCGAAACGCTTATGATGCAAGATAGTGCCGGACTGCTCTGGTTTGCTGCAGAGAGTGGTTTATACTCGTTGGATATTAGTGACCTGGAAAGTACAAATTTAAAAAATAGCCGTATTGATATCGGTGAAAATAGAAAACTCATCTCATATAATCGGGGTGGCGGTTTACTGCCTGAGAATGTCATACCAGTGAGTGTCATCGAGGATCATCTTGGTATTATCTGGGTGGCAACTTTAAAGAGCGGTTTGTTTAAATATAACCGGGCCGCCAACAGGTTTATTCACTATCGACATTCTCCCTCAGACTTTACCAGCATCAGTTCGAATAAAATAATTACTATTTTTGAAGATCGAACCGGCAACATCTGGATAGGTACTGACGGTGGTGGTGTTAATCGTTTTAACCTCGCGTTAAAACAATTTACTCATTATCGGTCAGATCCCGAGAATTCTAATAGCCTCGACCATCCCAGGATAAGCGCGATTTATGAGGATGGAAACGGCATTTTATGGTTAGGTAGCCACAACCCCGGACTCAACAGGCTGGATAGAGATACAGGCTTTTTTTTACGTTACAACCATGACCCTGATGATCCTGAAAGTTTGCTTGCCGGGCTCTTTATTTCGGGGATCGTAGAAGATATCAACGGCGACATCTGGGTTGGTGTTTCCGAAGGCGGCCTCGGCCGTTTTAATCAAAAAACGGGAAAGTTTCGAAACTATCGGCATGAGCCTGCCAATGCTAACAGTCTAAATAACAATCAAGTTCTTGCGCTGGTTGCTGATCCGCGAGGTTATTTATGGGCGGGAACTGATCACGGACTAAACCGGTTTGATCTGAAGACTGAAACATTCAAAAGCTATTTACGTGACCCAGAAAATGTTGCGAGTATTAAAAACAACGTAAGAGCTATTTTTATCGATAAGGATGGGATTCTATGGTTGGGAAATTGGTCTGGAAACGGATTGGTCCGATTTGATCCAACCACCGAAACTTTCACTTCTTATGTTCATCAATCGCGAAATCCTAATAGTCTAGCCGGTAATGTTGTCAGAAGCATTTATCAAGATAATGGGGGATATTTGTGGTTGGCGACGTCGGGTGGTTTGAATAAATTTGATCCTATTAAAGAGAATTTTACGCTTTACACTGAGGTTAACGGTTTACCAAATAAACTGGTTCATGCGATAGTGCCTGATAATTTTGGCAACTTATGGATGAGCACGCCAAATGGTCTTTCAAAACTTAATTTGCAAAATGAGACGTTTAAAAACTACGACGCCTCTAACGGTTTGCAAGGTAAAGAGTTTGAGGCTGCTTCAGTTTTTTTGGGACGGGATGGAGAAATTTTCTTTGGTGGTCGCAATGGTTTTAATAGTTTTTATCCAGAGAACATTGCTGATAATTCAAATATTCCACCGGTTGTTATTACAGAGTTAAAAATTTTTAATACTCCTGTTCCAATTGCTGAAGAATCAATGTTAACCCGTTCTGTTGTTTACACTGACTCGCTGAGACTTTCCTATCAAGATGCTGTTTTTTCTTTTGAGTTTTCAGGCCTAAGTTACGTTGCGCCGAAAAAAAATCGATATCGATATAAGCTAGAAGGATTTGAAGTTGAGTGGAATGAAGTCAGCAGTGCACAACGCTTCGCTACTTATACAAACCTTGATCCAGGAAACTATGTTTTTAAGGTACTGGCATCGAACAACGATGGTGTTTGGAATGAACAAGGGCGATCCATTCAAATTATGATTTCGCCGCCATTTTGGCAAACTACCTGGTTTCGCATTTTAACTGGGTTGCTATTAAGTTTGTTTGCTTATGGCGTTTATGCGTGGAGAGTTCATTCGCTTAAAAAGCATCAGTTTATGTTAGAGCACCAGGTCGAAGTACGAACTGAAGAACTCGCTCGTGCGAAAGACGCCGCGGAGGCAGCTAATCGAACTAAGAGTACTTTTCTTGCCAACATGAGCCACGAATTACGCACACCGTTGAATGCGATTTTGGGATTTTCTGATCTGTCCAGGCGCACTTCAGGGCTTCCTCAAAATGTGGTGAATTATCAGCAAACTATTCATCGTAGCGGTGAGCATCTGCTTGATTTGATCAATGATGTACTAGATATGGCAAAAATTGAGGCAGGACGAACAACCTTTGACACGAAAAGTTTTGAGCTACAGGCAATGTTGTACACCATCTTTGATATGTTTACTTTGCGGGCTGAGTCGAAAGGAATTTCTCTCGGATTCGAAGGTCTTGAAACAATTCCTCGAACAATTAAAACCGATGAGCGTAAACTGCGTCAAGTGTTGATTAATCTCCTTTCAAACGCAATTAAGTTCACGACAGAAGGCGGTGTCATTTTGCGAGTTGCCTATAAGCGGCAGCCAAGCTCGCGCATAGCGTTTGAGGTTGAAGACACTGGGCCGGGTATCACTGACGCCGACGCGAGTTTGTTGTTTAAGCCGTTTTTACAAACCCAGTCTGGACGTCAGGCCAATGAAGGGACTGGGCTTGGTCTTGCGATCAGTCAGGAGTTCGTTGAATTAATGGGAGGAAAAATAGCAATAGAAAGTGCGCCCGGCAAAGGTGCAAAGTTTTTGTTTGAGATTGATATTGAAGTGATAGAACTAAACCAGAATGCTGATTACGTTATGCCACGACAAGTGATTAGACTTGCTGATGGACAGCGACAATATCGTATTTTAGTCGCAGATGATAATGCTGACGGACGAGAGCTTATGATGAAATTAATGGGTGATGTTGGTTTTGATGTTCGGTCAGTCGCTAATGGTGAAGAAGCATTGAAAGTGTGGAAGCAATGGCGACCTGATTTTATCTGGATGGACATGCAAATGCCTGTTTTGGATGGTTATCAAGCGACAGAGCAAATTAAAAAAACACAATCAGGTAAAGACACTGTGGTGATCGCTTTAACAGCTAGTGCATTTGAGGAAGAACGAGTCATTGTTTTAAGTGCTGGATGTGATGATTTTTTGCGTAAACCATTTCGCACAGAAGAGATGTTTGAGCTTATGGTCACGCATTTGGGGGTGCAATTTATCTATGAAGATTCTGCGCTTTCCGTTTCGACAGGTGTCAAACCACTCAAAGTTGAAGATCTGGCTCATTTAACTCCCGAAGTAAAGTCGAGGTTACACGATGCGGCAGTATGCGGAGATGTCGGTTTGCTAGAAACAATAGTCAGTGAAATTTGGCCGCAAAACCAAAAGCTGGCAAGCGTATTAGAGCGGATGATTAGCCAGTTTGAATTTGAACCGATCATCAGCTTAACGCAGGCGCCAAACGATAATGAAAAAAACATCCCGAACAATGGGTGAGATGTTGCTCTGATCTTGTACTAAAATATGACTAGCGAATTCGTTTATTGATGTTTTGTTTCAAATTAAAGAAAAGCGCTACTAAATAGTGCTTTTGCATTAAAAAAGCGGTCGAGTATCATTTTGACAGCGCATATTTCGAGCAGGGGTTGCTAGATTGCGCATTTCATTCTAAATTGAGATATGTGTGAGTTGAACTTTTGTTAAACGTTCAACATAACGGGAGAGTGCGCAAAAATATACGGCAATGAATTACGTCGAAAATTTCATCGGTCGGAGAAAAAAATTGTTAAGAATATTAATGGGTAGCGGCGTCACTGTTTGTCGCTTATTTATTAGCGACCATTTTTTTTACCATGAAATGGTTATCCAGCTCAAATATCGGGCTGCCAGCATTTTTTCTATAGTGACTAAAGAGCGGAGAAAACATGGCCAAAACCATAAAGGTTTTTGGGCTAATTTCGGAACTCGCCGCTTCGCTTTTAATAATCAGAATTGATTTTTGTGAAGCTAATAGAATCCCGTTACAGAGAACGCTTGTGAGCCAAGTGTTTTATCAAATGCTGATTCGACACCTGTTGACCAGGAAGTGCCGGATGGATCGACTTGCAGGTGCGGTTGGTGTCCCCCGTTTCAACATTTTCAAAATATCCATCTTAGTATTACTTGCATGGCCGCTTAATTTAGTATCGGCACAAGCAATACACAACGATAACAACATTTCTTTTACCCGCTATACAACCGAACAAGGCTTATCGAGCAATGCAGTACGTAAAATTGCTCAAGACGAAAAAGGGTTTATCTGGTTTGGTACCTGGGACGGTCTTAATCGATTCGATGGATACGATTTTAAAATTTATCGCCCCGATAAAGACAACCAGTACAGTATCAGTCATTCTACTGTCAGTGACATTCGAGTTGGTGAAGATGGGATTATCTGGGTCGCCACACTCGGAGGCGGTCTCAACAGATTCGATTCCAATAGTGAGCGCTTCTACCATTTTCGTCATGACCCTGATAACCCTGAGACTATCAGTAGCGATAATATTCGTAGTCTCTATTTAGATAAATCAGGAATATTATGGATAGGGACCTTTGGCAAAGGTTTAAGTCAATTTAATCCGCGCACCGGCGTTTTTATCAATTATCAATCGAATCCTGATGAACCTGGCAGTATTAGTGGCAATATGGTAATTGACATCGAAGAAGATTCAAGCGGGCGTCTCTGGGTATCTACTCACGACAATGGCATTAACTATTTTGATCGAGAGACTAAGAAATTTGTTCACTTTAAACCTGAAATTGAAACCGATGTTGATTTGAGTGGATATTCCGGACATTCACTGATACATGAAGATCGTACCGGGCTAATCTGGTTTGCGACAGCAAGCGGTCTATATAGTTTCCGCCATAGCTCCGCCGAATTTAAATCCTACGGTGGTAACCATTTTGGGGTGTCACAAGATGTTATTCCTATCGGCATTTTAGAAGATAGTGAAGCGATACTCTGGATTATTACGCTGAAAAATGGATTATTCCGGTATGACCGAACGGTTAATCGGTTTATCAATTTCCGGCATGTAGCATCGGACTCATCGACGATTAGTTCTAATAATATTGCGTCGATTTTTCAAGACCGAACAAAGAATATCTGGATCGGAACTGAGGATGGGGGGGTTAACCGTTTTAACTTATTTTTAAAACAATTTAATTATTATAAACCTAATGTATTCGACGCTAATAGCCTGGACCATCCTCGGATTAGCGCGATTTATGAGGACATAAATAATAACTTGTGGTTGGGCAATTATAAGCCAAGTTTGAATAAGTTTAATCGCAAAACCGGCCAATTCACTCATTATGAAAATGACCCAGCAGATCCTAACAGTTTGCCTGCCGGTGTTTTCGTTTCTGCTATTCTTGAAGACGCTGCTGGTATTCTCTGGATAGGTGTTGTTGAAGGAGGCTTAAGTCGGTTTGATCCGGAAACAGAGACATTTAAACACTATCGCCATGAACCAGATAATCCGCAGAGTTTGAGTAACAATAAAGTATTGGCGATCAAAGAAGATCGTAACGGTATTCTCTGGGTTGGCACAGGAGACGGTGGGCTAAATCGTTTCGATCCAAAATCGGAAACTTTCAAACATTTTCTACGTGATCCGGAAAATCCCAGTAGCATTAAAAATAATGTCAGAACTATTTTCCTCGATAGAGTGGGTTTTTTATGGTTGGGGAATTGGTCCGGGAGCGGTTTAGCGCGCTTTAACCCGAGAAAAGAGGAGTTTAAAACCTACGTGCATCAGGCTGGTGATCCTAACAGCCTGGCGGGTGATGTCGTCAGGAGTATTTATCAGGATGATAATGGATTTTTATGGCTGGCAACGTCAGGTGGGCTGAATAAATTTGATCCCATCAATGAAGTTTTTACTGTATTTACCGAATCAAATGGATTAGCCAGCAAACTGGTTCAGTCAATTTTACCCGATGTTCAGGGTAACTTATGGTTGAGCACCCCGAAAGGCATTTCGATGCTTGATCTGCAAACCGAAGCTGTTACTAATTATGACTCTTTTAACGGGTTGCAAGATCGAGAGTTTGAGGAGGCATCTGGCCATGCCGGTTGGAGCGGAGAGCTTTTTTTCGGTGGGCGCAACGGTTTTAATAGTTTTTTCCCTCAAAGAGTTAAGAAAAATAATTTTCTTCCTCCGGTCGTGATAACTGATTTTAAACTATTTAACCAGTCAGTCCCCATCGGTCAAAATTCAGTACTTTCAAAAGCGATTGAAAATACCGAGCAATTAGAGCTGTCTTATCAAGACACCATTTTTTCATTTGAGTTTTCTGCATTAAGTTATGTTGCGCCAGAGAAAAATCGATATCGATACAAACTTGAAGGTTTTGAGACTCTTTGGAACGAAGTGGATAGTGGACAGCGGTTTGCAAGTTACACCAATCTCGATCCAGGGAAATACGTTTTTCGTGTTTTGGCTTCAAACAATGATGATGTCTGGAATCAAAAGGGGCAATCAATTCACATTGTTATTCACCCGCCTTTCTGGCAAACATTATGGTTTCGAATTTTAACCGGATTTTCGTTCGGGATGTTGATCTATGGCGTTTATCGTTGGCGTGTTAACTCGTTAAAGCAAAGTCAGCAGATTTTGGAAGAACAGGTTAGATTGAGAACCAATGAACTCGCTAAAGCTAAAGATGAAGCTGAAACTGCAAACCGCACCAAGAGTTCTTTTTTAGCGAATATGAGTCATGAGTTGCGTACGCCACTGAATGCTATATTGGGATTTTCTGAACTGTCTGAGCGAACACCCGGGCTACCCGGCGATGTCGGTGATTACCTCGGCACGATACATCGAAGTGGGGAGCATTTGCTTGAGTTAATTAACGATGTTCTGGACATGGCCAAAATTGAGGCTGGTCAAACAGAATTTGAGCCCAACGCTTTTGACCTGCTGCTAACCATTCATACTATTGAAGATATGTTTAACTTAAGAACCCAAACCAAGGGAATTTGGTTAAAGGTTGAAGTTGCTGAAGATGTTCCTCGTTCGATTAAAACTGACGAAAGAAAGTTGCGCCAGGTGTTAATTAATCTTCTGTCTAATGCGGTGAAATTTACTAGCGATGGCGGCGTATCATTATTGGTAGAGTGTGTGCGCGATCCGAAACTTCAATTATGTTTTGAGGTAGAAGATACCGGGCCAGGAATAAAAGCATCTGATATGGATTTATTATTTAAACCTTTTGGGCAAACTGAGTCTGGTCGTCGAGCAAGAGAAGGAACCGGTTTGGGATTAACCATCAGCGAAGAATTTGTTGAGCTGATGGGCGGACAGATCC
The DNA here is from genome assembly GCF_007004725.1 of Aliikangiella coralliicola. Classification (GTDB taxonomy): domain Bacteria; phylum Pseudomonadota; class Gammaproteobacteria; order Enterobacterales; family Kangiellaceae; genus Aliikangiella; species Aliikangiella coralliicola. Next base: position 52,726 of record NZ_ML660172.1, read on the forward strand.
AGGTGCAGAGTGAAGTGGGTAAAGGGACTCGGTTTTGGTTTGAAATCGATATTGAAGAAGTGGATAGTGATGAGGTAGTTTCCTATTCTAGCAACCGTCGTGTTATTGGGTTGGCGGAAGGCCAACCTGCCTATCGTATTCTGGTTGTTGATGATAGTGACGATGGCCGTAAGCTGCTAGTAAATCTGATGGCCGATATCGGATTCAACGTGCGAGGTGCGAGTGATGGTAAAGAAGCGGTTGCAATCTGGAATGAATGGAGCCCCAATTTGATTTGGATGGATATGCAAATGCCAGTGTTAGATGGTTATGGCGCCACCGAAATGATTAAAGAGACAACTAAAGGTCAGGACACGCTTGTCATTGCGTTAACTGCCAGCGCTTTTGAAGAAGAACGCTCGATGGTAATGGGAGCGGGTTGTGATGATTTTTTGCGTAAACCTTTTCGTGCTGAAGAGTTGTTTGAAGCGATGACAAAACATCTAAAAGTTCAATTTGAATATGAAACCACGGTTGTCCCCGATTCATTTGAAATAAAAAAGATCACACAAGAAGATCTGTCAGGGTTGTCTTCTGCTCAAATAAAAAATTTGCACGATGCTGCATTGAGAGGTGATGTATATCGGTTAGAACATTTGAGTCAAGAAGTCGCGTTAACGAGTCCGGAGTTAGCTAAACAACTAGATTTAATGATCAGCCAGTTTGAATTTGAGCCAATTATAGAAGTGACCAAACAGTCGAAGCATAAAAGTCGCGAGGATAAATAATCTAAACCCGCGACAGGAATGAACAGCCAGCACGGATTAAAAACCGAAGTAATAGAATGTAATGCCAAATGTTGCTGGGCGGTTAACGTAACGATGCTGACCGAACCAGGGAGTAACATTTTGAACGCCGTATCCACCGCTGAATACTCGTTCATCATTGATATTGTTTCCGAACAGTTCGATTCGCCAGGAGTCTCCGTTATCGATTGCGAGTCTGGCGTTAGCGACAAAGCTAGCAGGAATTTGCCAGAACAAATTTGAATTGACGTCAGCAGCACCGGGACTTGACTCTTTGTAAATACCGCTCAGATGAAAGTTAACAGTCCAATTTTTATTTTCTCCCCACCAGGGAATTTCGTAATCGAGACCAAGCGAAATGGCTTGTTTTGGAACGCCCGGTGCTCTGGTTCCTTTAGGTAATGAGAGTGCTACGACGGGATCTGCATTTGGCCCTCCCCCGAAAGGTAAATCAAGAATTTCAGTAGTTTCAGTTAACTGCATATCGGTGTAGGTATAACTCAAGGCTAAGCTTATCGCGTCAGTAGCGTTCCATGAAAAGTCAAACTCAGCGCCTTTTGAGCGAGCGTCTCCGGCGTTAAAAGCCGCCGTAAATCCTGCAGGAGTGGCGTCAAGAAATTGAAGATCTTCGACTTCGATATTAAACAAAGAAAAGTTATAAAATAAACTCCAGTCAGGCATTAGACCTTTAATTCCGACTTCGAAATTAGTTGCGACATCTGGGACGAATACATTGCGCTCTGGCAAAGATGCGAAAGGTCCTTGTGTGTTTAATCCATTGACACCGCCGCGTCGAAAACCTTCCGACAACAGCGCATAAAATAAATTATGCTCTGCAAGACGGTAAGATGTATTCAGTTTGAAAACTGTATCATCAAATTTATTGGTTACATCAAAATTGGATGCATCTTGGGGTAACGTAAACAGCGGTTGAAGTTCAAGTGACTGAAAGGTTAACTCTTGTTTGAATGAACGTATCCCACTGGTTACTTGCCAATCGGAATTAATATGCCAGGTAAGTTCACCAAAAATGGCTTGATCAGTGAAATCATAATCACGATTATTAATTGATGTGATATCAACGAGTTGTGGATTTAACACAGGCCCAATTGCGAATTCGGTAAACGCATGAATCCCCGGGGAGTAAGATGTGCCTTTGGTTTTAGTTGACTGGTCGTTGTAATAAAAACCTAGAACATAATCGTATGATTTATCCCAGTCAGATATCACACGAATTTCCTGGATAAATGCTTCTTCTTCAGAGAAAACTTGCTGCACCGAATTATGTCTGGGATAAAATGAATAGTACGAAAGAAAACTGATTTGTGATGTAGGCGTAACCGGTAAAAAGAAAAATGATGTGAAATCCGTGACGCCAAAAGTTTTGTTTTGGTACGCCGAAGAAATAGATTTAAAAGAAGCCAGGCCAAAGTCAACGGTTGCTTCTGCACTAATCAGATCGGCTTTCGAATTATAGGGTTGCTTGGTCAGAAAGAGGCTTTTTAAATCACCGCCATCAGGCAAAGAAATTGCTGTGTTTGATGATGGAAAATTTGATCCCTGGGCAAAGTCGTAACGAGTTGCAGTAAATAATGGATTACTTAACTGTTGGTCATCAACATCAGTTTCATTATGGAAATAGTCAACTTGAATATCAACATCATCTGTTGCTTTCCAGAGGAGCGAGGCGCGAGTTTGCCACTGTTTTGAATTGTTAGTATTTTTTTCGCCTGTCACTAGCGCGGCGCTGTAGGGATCACTGGGAAAGGCCAGCCTCACTGGCGATAAGCGATCATTTGGGGCTTCTCTCGCATTGAGCCCAACGGCATCGATGAATCCGCCAAGTCTTTCATATGAAAGGTTTAATCTCAAAGCTAGTTTATCGGTTAGTGGCAGGTTGAAAATGCTGTCGAAAGTGTGGTTGAGATTGTCCGCACTGTGGGTTGAGCCAACACCGAAACTCAATTCGCTATAACTGGATTCGAAGTCAGGGCTATTCGGAATAAACCGAATGGTGCCGGCAAGAGAGCCCGACCCATAAAGTGTGCCTTGCGGGCCTTTTAACAATTCAACACGTTCAAGGTCGCGTATCATCAACGGAATAAAAATTGGTGTTTCGCCATAGTAAGTAGAGATAGCGCCTGCGAGTGTTGCCGGTGTATTTATTTCAGTGGTGCCACTTGGGGGACCTAATCTTAAACCGCGCAGAGTAAATCGATTGTTGCCACCTCTGATCGCCGGACCCGAATCAACTGATGATAATCCCGGAACAACTTTAAGCAAATCATTAAGACTGGAGACACCAGCATTTTTTAAGGTATCTTCCTCTAGCACACTTATGTTGTAGGGAACATCCAGGACTGATTGTTCGCGTCTGCTTGCTGTAACGACGATGTGCCCATATTCTTCTTCGGCTTCTTCTTCATTAGCGCAAGCATGGGGGTAGGATGACAGACCGAGCGCACTGCCAATTAACAAAGTGATGAGTTTTCTCTGGAATAGGTCAGGTAGTTTCTTATTGGGAAATTCGGCCTTTGACACTTGTGCATCTTCCATAGCCAGCACCAGTCTTTGTTAGTCATTTTAGTAAAAGATAGTTACTGCCTACCGGTAAGTCAATTTTTAAAAGTTGATTTGTTTGTCACCGCTCAGGTAGTTCTGTATGAAAAAGTCGGCTGGTTTAATCCATCAAAAATGGGTAATACACAGGCGCTTTTTATCAGAATGTTTGAGTAGCCAGGTTGAGGCAGTGGCGTAAAATATTGCTCTTTGCTAATGTTTAGATAAAAGGGAAATAAATAAAAACGAGTTATTTGTGTTCGAGATTAAAAACGAGCTTTTCCATCAGGGTCAACCCCATATTTTTTATTGTTACCTAAATCTATCATTCAAACAACGATTTACGAAAAGCAATGTGTTTACAAGGGGCGAACTTGGATCAATATAAGCTAATTAGACAAGCTATCTTAAATGGTAAAAATCAAGTCGCTTCCAAAGAGATAGAGCAACTGCTCATAGACCGCCCTGAAGATAAAGAAGTTTGGCGATTGCTTGCAGAATTTGGTGAACGAGTTTATCGCAGGGATATCTGTTCCCAAGCCTATAAAAAAATTTTGGAATTGGATCAAAATGACCTGCACGCGATAATCGGGCTGGGAATGGTTGAAGTGCACCGGGGAAATCGTGCTGCTGCGTTAGGTCTGGCCGAAAGAGCACTTAAGTTAAGCCCGTCTTCCCCTTGGTTGTTAGATGGTCTGGCGACGCTATTTACCGGTTGTGACGAAGCATCGAGAGCGTTAGCTTTGTTTGAGAATGCCGCTCGTTTGCTTCCGGATAACCCGGCGATACTTTACAACCTGGCTACCTCGCAGCGAATGAACGGCCAATTTATTGAGGCTGAGGACAGGCTGAATCAAGTGATAAAACTTCGCCCACAAGATGCTGATGCATACTACGTTCGTGCTTCCTTACGCCAGCAAACGCTTGAAAATAATCATGTTGACGAAATAAAAACGGCAATAAATCGAAAAGATATTAATGTCAAAGATAAAATAAAGCTGTACTTTGCAGCGGCGAAAGAATTAGAAGATCTGGAAGACTACTCTCAATCTTTTCAATATTTAGAAAAAGGATGTGACTTGCAACGAAATTCGATGGATTATGATGCATTGGGCGACGTTGAAACTATCGATAAAATTATTACTCACCATAATGTTGAGGGATTAAGCATCAATAATTCTAATTCAAATGAAAAGTCGAGTTATGAGAATTCGGAACCTATTTTTGTTTTTGGATTGCCACGCAGCGGCACAACTTTAGTAGAGCGGATTATTGCTAGTCACAGCCAGGTTTTCGCTGCAGGAGAACTTAACGCTTTTCCACAGGCAGCCGTTAATTTGGTGAACATTCGTGAAGGGCGTCACTTTTCAAAGCAGGAATTTGTTCAACAAAGCCTCCATATCGACCCCTTTGAATTAGGTAAAGCATACCTTGCCGGTACTCGCCCACAAACAGGTCACACTCCGCATTTTGTTGATAAATTACCGTTAAACTATTTGTATGCTGGTCTTATTCGCCGTGCATTGCCAAATGCAAAAATGATAGTGCTGATCAGAGAACCGATGGATTCTTGTTACGCTATGTATAAAATGCTTTTTACTGGTGCTTATCCGTTTACCTACAATTTACGTGATCTCGCGCTTTATTATTCAGCCTGGCGCAGGTTGATAAAACATTGGCAAAAAGTGTTAGGTAATGCTTTGTTGGTGGTTAAATATGAAGAGTTAGTCAATCATCAGGAGACTATTAGTCGCCGTATTTTGGACCACTGTGGATTGTCATGGGAGGAGCAGTGCCTGCACTTTTATCAAAATGACGCTACTGTCACTACAGCGAGTGCCTGTCAGGTAAGAAGCCCAATTTACGGGACATCGGTGGGAAAGTGGCGTAATTATGAAAAGGAATTACAACCTCTTAAGTTAGAACTAACTAAACATGGTGTGTTGCAATAAATTCCCATTCTTTGCCATAAGCATTGCCAGATTGTCTTTTTGATCCTAAATTTTAGTTATTGAGTGCTTTTGCTCAAGGATAAATTTGCGCATAAGTACAGGTAATGTAGGTAAGCTAAAAGATTAATGCAGATTGAACACAGACTCTTAGTCATAATCCCAATCCTGGTTTTACTTGTCGCTCCAGCGGTTAGCGCACAGCAAAAACTTCGATTTCACCCGGCATTTTCTATTTCCAGTGCTGTTGGTGCGAGTAATGTTCAGGACGAAGAGGGCTTTTTGTGGTTTGGATCAGTAAACAGTGGACTTATTCGTTACGACGGCACTAATGTTAAACAGTTTCTCCCGGAAGATGGTACAGTCGCAAGCGAGTTTGTGTCTGAGATATACGTCGATCGTCGTGGGCAACTCTGGATTGCAACTGGAAATGGTTTAAACCGTTACGACAAGCAAACTAACCAGTTTTATCACTATATAAGAGACAACGAGGATCCAGAGAATTCTCTGGCTAACAATCAATTTCTGTTTTACGCGTCTACCGGAATTCTGGAAGATAACAGAGGCTATATCTGGATCGGAACGTCTCATGGACTCAGTCGTTATGATCCTGAGTCAGACAGTTTTAAGAGCTTCTGGCACAATCCTGACGATGAAAATAGCTTGTCCGGAAACACCGTTAGTTCCCTTTACCTCGATAATCAAAATCGATTATGGATAGCGCTAAGAGAACATGGGGTGACACTTTTAGATCTCGAGACATACCAGTTCACTCGTATACAACACAACCCGGAAGATCCGAATTCTATTCCAGCTGATGACATTACATCGATTGTTGCTGATAAACAGCAAAATCTCTGGCTCGGCACTCGTGCGAATGGCTTGATTAAATACAACTCGACGACCAAACAATATCGACGATACAACCACAAAACCACACAAGGTTTTCCAGAGATGGGAATTGCTAAAAGTTATTTAACTAAGTCAGGTGCATTGGTATTGATAACCTATGGAAAAGCGTTGGGATTTATCCGCTTTAACCCTGATACAGAACAGGTTGAAAATTACCGTCACAAAACAGGCCAACGATTTTCTTTGGCTAGTGATACAGTCTCCGGCTATTTTGAAGATAGTGATGGTTTCGGTTGGATTGCATTTGCGACCGGTGAGGTCTATCGCGTAGAAGAAGAACCTTTTAATTTTGAGCTATATCAGCATGATCCTGATGATCCCAATTCGTTAGGTACGCGGGCGGCGTTTCCAATATTTGAAGATAGTAATGGTAATACCTGGATTGGTACCTATGGTAATGGGCTGGACAGGTTACGAGTTTCAGAGAATCGATTTTACCACTATAAGCATATTCCCGGCGATCCAACAACCATTCCTCATGACTATCCAACAGGTTTTATTGAGACGAGTGATGGAAAGTTTTATGTGGCTACATTTTCAGGCATGTCCGAGTTTGATCCGACTACTGGCAAAGTCGTTGAAACTTTTGCAACTAACACGAGCTATTATACGATTCTCGAAGATCCGGATAATGCTGACATATTATGGGCGAGTGGCTGGGATATGGGGTTTCATCGGTTTAACCGGTTTACCAGGCAACTCAAGATTTATTCTGCAGACCCCAATGATCCGAACAGTCTGACGGCGCCGACTGCGGTGAATTTTATCATTGATCGAACTAATTCCGACGTTATGTGGATTGCTACACTAGGTGGTGGACTTGAACAGTTTAATAAGCGTAATGAGGTATTTACGCATTATATGGTTGACGAAAATAATCCTGACTCAATACGTTCCAATACCGTTCCAGATGTTTTGCAAGATAAAGAAAATCGAATTTGGGTGGCTACCGAGAAAGGTTTGAGCATGTTAAATAAAGATCAAAAAAGTTTCACTCATTTTGGTCGTTCTCATGGGTTTCCCACTCAATCGCTATTATTTATTATGGAAGACAATCAAGGAAAACTTTGGATTGGTAGCGCCGCCGGGCTCATTCTTTTTAACCCGGTAAGTCAGAAAGTGGAGAGAGTGTTTACCGAGACTGCAGGGTTGCATAGCACAAAGTTTTTTCCGTCCAGTTACGGTAAAGGGAGGGATGGTCGTTTATGGGTTTCTGGTTATGAAGGATTAAATAGTTTTTATCCGGACAAACTCAAATTTAACGTAAAACCCCCAATTGTTTATCTTACCGAATTAAAGTCTCAAGGCAAAAATCTCTCGACGGAAACCGCGTTGGAAAGACTGAAAATTTTGGAGCTAGATTGGAAACATAATCAGTTTGAATTTGAATATGTTGCGCTCAATTTTATTAATTCGGTGGAGAATCGATACCAGTACAAGTTGGAAGGGTATGATGATAACTGGTTTGATGCCGGCAAAATTCGTCACGGAAGGTACGTTAACCTACCTGGTGGAAAATATAAACTGCGAATAAGAGGGGCTAACAGTGACAACGTATGGAGTTCACCGGAGAATCAAGTTTTTATTAACATTTCGGTACAAGCTGCCCCCTGGAAGTCGGGTTGGGCTTACTTCATTTATATCGTGTCAGCTTTTGCTTTTTTTTGGGGGACGCTCAAGTGGCGAGAACTTAAAGTTTATCGTGAAAAAATTCGCCTGCAAAACTTGGTCGAGGAAAAAACCCTTCAATTAAATCGCGAAAAAGAAGCCGCCGAGGCAGCCAGTTTAGCCAAAAGCACTTTTCTCGCTAATATGAGTCACGAATTAAGGACGCCGCTTAATGCTATCCTTGGTTTCACAGAACTTTCGCAACGCGCACCAAAACTACCTGCTAATGTGGCTGATTACCTAAACACGGTTCAACATAGCGGTAATCACCTGCTCGAATTGATTAACGATGTGTTGGATATGGCTAAGGTAGAAGCCGGAAAAACAAGTCTCGCTGTAGTGAAGTTTGATTTACATCATTTGTTGGGCATCATTGAAGAAATGTTCAGTTTGCGTGCGAGTGCTAAAGGGTTAAAACTAATATTTGAAATTGATGTTCCCAGGTATGTACAAGCCGATGAACGTAAGTTGAGACAAGTTTTAATAAACCTGGTATCAAACGCAGTAAAATTTACCCGTGAAGGAAAAATTGTTTTACGCGCTACATTTTATAAAAACACTGAACCAAGAATACATTTTGAAGTTGAAGATACAGGGGTTGGCATTGCTGAGTCTGACAAGAAAGCGTTATTTGAACCTTTTACACAAGCTGAGGTCGGCCGTGAAGAAAGAGAAGGTACAGGACTTGGACTGGCCATTTCCGCTGAATTTGTTTGTTTAATGGGAGGGGAAATTCGTGTGTATAGTGAAGTTGGCAAAGGTACTATTTTTTCCTTCGACATTGATGTTGAGGAAACTGAAACGGGAGAGATTATCAATGCCATTTCCAATCGGCGAGTTGTTGGGCTGGCAGAAGGGCAACCAAGCTATCGCATACTCATTGCCGATGATAACCCTGATAATCGTAAGTTACTGTCAAGCCTTTTAGGTGACATTGGTTTTGAAGTTAAAGAAGCCAATAACGGCGCTGAAGCTGTAGAGAGGTGGAGAGAATGGAAGCCTGCTTTGATCTGGATGGATATGCATATGCCGGTACTCAATGGATATGATGCAACTCGAATGATTAAACAAACGGCACAAGGTAGAGAAACAGTTGTTATCGCGTTGACTGCGAGTGCCTTTGAGGAAGAACGCTCCGTTGTGTTAAGTGCCGGTTGTGATGATTTTATTCGTAAGCCGTTTGAAAGCGGCGAGTTGTTTAAGACGATGGCTTCTCATTTAGCGCTTGAGTTTCGCTATGAAGAGATTCAGGCGCCAATGCTGGAAACACATAAATCATTATGTCCGGCAGACTTAACCTGTTTATCAGTTGAGCAACTTAAAGCGCTTCACGCTGCCGCTTTAAGTGGTGATGTCAATGGACTTGAACGATTGAGTGTAGAAATCAAAGCGCAGAATCAACCATTGGCGGAGAGCTTGAATGTGTTGATTAACCAGTTTGAATTTGAACCCATTTTAGCGGCAACGAGTCCACTCATAGAAAACATTAAAACTTAAAGAGTTGAATTGAGCTGGCGGGTAATTAAGTTTGTTGTTGTAATTAACCTGAGTTCTCTTTATCCCAAACTCAGGTTAATCATTTTGTTGAAAGTTTTATCTTATAATCATTTTTAAAACAGACCAGCCACCAAGAAGTGTGACTGGCTGGATTAAAAAGGAGCTGAAACGATTAACGACAAGGTCCTAATTTTGTCCACACCTGCCATGGTCCTGAATTTTGTTCAGGATTATCATTTCGAGACCACCAGTTAGCGCGATACTTGTTGCCATTGTAAGAAACTTCATCACCGCTATGGTAAACCTTGCTGCTTTCCCAGGCTGCTAAACCATCGCAACCATCAACAACTTCTGAAACGGTCACCGTCTGAGTCGAGCTGTCTCGCAGGTTGCCTGCATCAGTTACAGTTAATGTCACTTGATAGCTACCTGAGGCGGCGTATGTATGACTTGGGTTAGCTTGAGATGAACTATTACCGTCACCAAAATCCCAGGCATAAGTCGCGATGCCGTTGTCGTCTGTTGAAGAGTCTGAGAAGGTAACGCTCAGTTGATTTGTTGAGTAGCTGAACGAAGCTCTTGGTGGTTGATTTTCGCCACTACCGCTACACTTATCGCCTTTTCTCCAAACATTACTGAAGATGTCGGGCTGTGCTCCAGTTGACCACCAGGTTGCGGTGTATTCATAGTTGTTGTATGACACTTTGTCACCAGCTTTATAAGACTTAGTCGCACTCCAGGCTTCAAGTCCGTCGCATCCGGGAGGAGGCGGGGTTGAGCCAATTGTGACTGTATCTGTGTGACTATCGGTTAATCCTTCAGCGTCAGAAACTGTTAAGGTCACCTGATAGTGTCCGTCTGTACTATAAGAGTGAACCGGATTTTCGTCTGAAGAAGATGAACCGTCACCAAATGTCCAGCTATGACTTGTTACCCCTTTGTCGTCAGTAGAACTATCAGTGAAACTCGCGGTGTTACCATTTACTGCTACGCTGAAATTCGCATTCGGCGCAACGTTTTCACCATCGCCACAAACACTGGCTAATCGGTCTAATGCAGCTTTTGCTTTGACGATACCGTAACCATACGAGGTATCACGACCGGGAGAACCTTTGTCCTCAGCGGTTTGGTTCATTGCGTCGCGAACTTGCTGGTTGCTACAGCTTGGGTAGTGGCTCCAGACGAGTGCGGCAACACCGGAAACATGTGGTGTGGCCATTGAAGTACCGCTAATGGATTTATACCCGTTGTTGTTCCAGGTTGAGTTAGTGTTAACGCCCGGGCCAGATATTTCTACTTGACTGTTGTACTGAGAAAATGACGCTTTGTTACCTGCGCTATCAACAGCGGCAACAGACACTACTGAATCGTAAGACGCTGGATAAGACAGGCTACTGTTGCCGGCATTACCTGCTGCAGCGATGCTTAAAACGCCGCGGCTGTTTGCTGAATTGAATGCCGATCTTTCAGCGTTTGATGAGTTACTACCACCAAGGCTCATGCTGATTACGTTTGCGCCTGCGGCAGTACATTGGTTAATGGCCGCGACCAGATCTGAACCGTATGCCCAGCTGCCGGAATCGTCAAATACCTTAACAATGTGTAAACCTAAGTTACCTGAAGGATTGACGCCAACCACACCTTGTCCGTTTCCGCCAAGTGCTGCAATTGTTCCTGCGACATGAGTTCCGTGGCCATGGCCATCTTGATACCAGTTGCCCGTATCATTACTTCCATGACCGTCATCGCCAGTGATTCCTGAACTCGGCAAATCTGGATGGTTAAGTGTGTAACCCGTGTCCATGATACAAACTTTTCGGTTACTGGTTTTTGAATCGGAAACCTGCGGTGCTTGAACCATGGTGATCCCGTATGGAGTCGTCTCGGCCATTAAGTAGCGTTTCGGATCGATTTCAACATATTCGACGTTAGGGTTTCTAGACAGCGCTGTCTTTTGATCGGCGTCTAACATCACTGCCATCGCGTTAACGCTATCCAGCGATCGAATGACCTGAGTATTGACCATTGCGGCGGTGGATTCGAATAGTCTGACTTTTGCGTCGTAGGCTTGGGTAGAACTGGTGCTTGATTGAGTTGCTGCGGCAACTGATTGATCTTTTAACTTGACAATAAATCGTTGCTGTTGTTGGGCATCAGTTGAGTTTCTGTTCAATGTTTCCGCTGATATATTTGATACCGTTCCGGTTATTGCCAATGCACACCCCAGTGCAATAGCGACGCGGTTAAATTTTAGCGGAGTTTGCTGTTTTTTTTGTGTCATTCCTAACCCTCGTTTTTATTTGGATTGTTTTTCTAATGGGCCTGTTTTGGCAAGCCCGGTTTGTTTTTTTGGTTATTGTTGTTCAATTTGCTCTTGGTATTGGTTTGCTCTCAAAACCGTCTTCAATCCTACTGAATAAGGGGCTTTAATCTTTTTGAATTCGAGCCGTTTTTTTTTAAATAAACGCCAACTAGTAAAAAGTTGTTAAAAAGTACCAAGAAATCTGGCGTGTTTTAACACTTATGTCAGGGTTTATATGCTAGGAAATATTTTGAATTAGAATAGTTGATAAAGTGATTGCAAACTAGCTGGCTTTAGAAGTTTGCCTTTTGTCATTTAGAATAGAAATTTGCAGTTGTTTCGGCGTGCGTCCAAAGTAGTTTTTAAAGCAGGTCGAGTAGTAACTTTGAGACGAAAAACCAGACTCAATGGAGATGTCGCTGAGCTGCGCGCCTTTCGCTAACAGTTCGATAGAACGCTCCAGTCGATATTCTTTAAGATATTCCATCGGCGACTTGTTACAGATGGCTTTTAACTTTCTGGAAAGCTGCTTTTTACTCATATACATATGTGACGAAAGCTGTTCAAGATTGTAAAAACTATCAGAATAGTTGACCGCGAGAACATCAAAGAAACGATGCATGAACAAACGATCCTTTTCTCCTAATCCTTCCGGGGAGTTATCCTCGTTGGTATATAAATGTTTAAGCGAGACTTTTTGGTTGGCTTGATACATTTGTGTGGCGAGGCTTAGCAAGTTGGCGACGCGGAGTTTTAGCTCTTCAGTGTTAAATGGTTTAGTCAGGTAATCGGTGGCTTGGTGCCTTAGTCCCGAGATAATCGATGTTTGATCGGCTTTTGCGGTTAATAAAAGTAGCGGTATGTGGCAAGTTTTTTGATTGGACTTAATATTTTGGCAGAGATCAATGCCGCTCATCCCTGGAAGCATTACATCAGAAATAATGATGTTTGGAATAACTTCCGATGCGTGCAGGTAGGCTGACTCCGCATCAGGAAATGGTGTGCACTGATATTGATTGTTAAACATCTCACATAGATATTCGCGTAGCTCATCATTGTCTTCAACGATAAACAACATCGGTTTGTCATCCGGTAAACCGGTCTGAGAGTAAATGAGTTTACGATGCTCAGTGCGATTATTGTTGGTCGATTGATGAGTCGCTTCAATCTCAGTTGTTTTTGACGTTGCTATTGAGCGAGGCAAGATGACTGATATTACGCTTCCCATGCCTTTTCTCGACTTAACCTTCATTTTTCCGTTGAGGAGCGAAACCGATTGTTTCACTAGCTCTAACCCATAGCCGCTGCTGACAGTGAGATCCGGTTTAGCGATTGAGGTTTGTGTCTTGTCTGATCTCAAACTATTTTTCCGAATAGTTTTTTCCAGGTCAAAACCTGAACCTTGATCAGCAATATTAATAATCACTTGTTGCCGCCATTCGAAACAGGAGATAAAAACTTTTCCGTTGCTTTTGTTATATTTAATGGCATTACTGAGTAAATTGTAGAGTATTGCTTCAATATCGCTTTCCGTCGCATCGACGTGACACTTAGATAATTTTTTTGTGATGAGAGAAATGCGGTACTGTTGAGCAAACTCTGATAGTTGTGATACTGCTTCCAGTATTTTCTGGTTGATTCGGAGTCTTTGCTTTTGTTGAATGTCGATGGTATCAACACTCGTTAAAAGTCGGTTGACCATGCTCGACATCTTGTTAACATTTCTCAGTGCGGTAGAGAGTAGTTTGTTACTATTATCGTCGGGATTATTCACCAGTTTATTGAGTGGATCTTGAACCAGCGTTAACGGTGTTTTCAATTCGTGCGAAACAAAGGTGAAAAAACGCGTTCGCTGCTCCAACAGCATTGATATTTCTTCTGTTCGATGTTGGACTATTTTTTCCAGCTTGTTGGCGTGGGAACGAATTCGTCTCGCTTTCCAAAGGAATATCAGTTTGAGAGCTGTTGCCAATAGGCAGGCGATCAACAATTGAAACCAAAGTGATTGCCAGAAAAAAGGTAAAACTTCAATATCGAGTATATTGGTTGGTTCGCTCCAGTTTATGCCATCAAAACTCGTGGCGACTTGAAAAGAATATTCGCCATGGGGAATTCTGGTGTAAGTTGCCCGTGGATTTCCAGCAATCGTTGTATTCCAGGTTTCGTCGTAGTTTGTCAGTCTGTGACGGTAACGAATGCTCGAATTAGAATTTGAATCGAGAGAAGCGAATGAAAGCCTCAAGGTACTTTTTGTTGGCTTCACAATCAGTGAAGACTTTGTACCAAGAGTGATACGTGACCAGATATTTTGGGTTGGCTCTTTTTCCGATATGTATTTGCTCTCAACACCAGTGAGTATCGGCGTTGTTTTTTTCTGCGGAACAGTAATAGCTTGAGGATTGAAAGACACCAGTCCATTTAAACCGCCTAACCATAAGTTACCGGATTCGTCTATGTGTGATGCTGGAGAAAACTCAATGATCGGCATTCCCATTGCCCTGTCAAAAGAAAGGCTGGAATAGTCCTGTGGGTTGATTCTTATTAGTTTGTCACCCGATGTCGTCCACATATAACCCTGATTATCTTTTGTCACGGAATAATATGTTTGTGATGAAAAACCTTTCAAGCTGGCCAGGTAAGTAAATTTTTGATCATTTATTGAAAATTTACCAATACCGCCCATGCCAACAACCCATATATTATTTGAGTTATCTTTAGCCATTCCATAGATTTGACTGACACCCAACTTATGGTTATTTTCGTCGCTCATTCGATATTGGTTCGCCGAACGGGTAAACAGATTATACTTGTACAAAGTCCCTTGAAATCCCGCCATCCAGATAGTTTCACTGTCGACCATTGCCGTATAGGTTAATGCAGCAAATGGTTTTTTCTCTGGCCAGTTGAGCGGCCTTATCGGAATAAATTGTTTGAGCGTTGGATAATATTGATTAAGACCTGACTCTAAACCCGTTAACCAAAGCCTACTGTCATTTGTTTTGAAAACTTGCGTCGCGTATGTTTGTTGCGTGAGGCTTGGATCTTGTAGTTGATAAGTTGTCTGACGTTTTTTGTCTGCAGACAGTTTTGAAATTCCAGCCGTATTTGCAATCCAGATATTGCCCTCAAGATCGAATTCAAAACCTAATATATTATTGTAAAGTGTTGTGCCCTGATTATCTTTGAGTGACAAATGAGCCACCTGGTTGTTCGTTGAAATAATACTTATTCCGCCTTTTGAGTCACCAACCCAGATGTCACCTTGTGGTGATTGTGCAACACTGGTGATTGAGTTGTTGGATAATTGTTGATGTGACTGAGTGGTTGCACTGAAATGGTTAAAAGTTCGCGCAGTTGGAATTATTTTTACGACACCTGAAATATTTGTCCCCACCCAGATAACATTAGAGTTATCTTCGTATAATGAGTGAATGGCTTGATTGGGTAACGTTACACCTTGTCTTTTTTGTAAAGAGTTTAACAAGTGGTCGAGATCGAGCGACTTAATATAGAGGCCATTTACCGTGCCGATCCAGAGTTCTTTAGTGTTTGTTATCAAAAGCCGATGAGCATGTGCGTTAATGCCTAGCTCGGCGTTTGAAATATAGTGATATTGATTTTTATGATTAAAATAGAGTCCATCACGACTACAGGCAAAAAACAGGTTGAATTTCTGGTTTGAAATACAATGAACTTTGGGCTCTTTTTTTGAGTTCGTCAAATGTTTGAGCGTAACCGATTTGAATCGATACTGTGTTATTGAAGGTGAGTCTGCAGCGTTCTTCGATTGAATTTTAACTTGTTTAAAAATTCCATTATCAGTTGCAATAATATTGTTGCTGCTGTTGTCAAAGTGAGTTTTATCAAATGTCTTCTCACGGTCAAAAATACCAATGTCATAGGTGTTTTTCGTGACTAAACCATATTTTTTGCCAGCTTCAAAGTGGTGGTAGGTTCCTGTTTTTTTGTTGAACTCAATGATTCCGTTAGCAGAAGTAATCCATAGATTATTATTTTTACCATTTCTCATTGACCACAAATAAAGCTTATTAAAAAAGTCCTCACTATTTCGCTTGTCGTGATAATGAACGAAGGATTCAGTTTCATGATCATAACGGTCAATACCTGCCGCGGTTAATATCCATAAATTACCGGTTTCGTCTGCCACCAGCTTATTGATAAAACTATGGGATAAACTGGCTGCATTATTGGGGTCGTGCTTATATTGAGTAAATCGATATCCATCGTAGCGATTTAATCCGTCTTGAGTGCCTATCCAGATATAACCTGACTTGTCTTGCACGATGGTGTTTGCGGTTGCTTGTGATAAACCCTGATCAATGCTGAGAGGAATATATGCATTTTCACTTGCGTTTGAGTAAGAAAAGACAAGAAAGGACAGCGCTGTCAAAAAGCGGGCAAAAAAAATCAGAGTTTTTGATTTTACTATTATTTGCATCGTGATATTACGTACAAAATCATTTCCATGTGTTAATGTTAAGCCTTGGCTTTGAATCAGTTACTTTTGGCCCAATACTTATTTAAATAATGACTTTTATTTAAGCAACGACTCTGTATTTAATAACTTCTTTAAGAAGTTTTTTGTTATCTATTTTATTTCTATTATTTGTTGTCAATTATTTGTGATTAGTTTTTGAATTATTATTTTCATATCACTTTAATAAGATAACCGAAATAGGGGGCGAAAAAACGTAACTATTGCAACAATTTTGATAACTAGTTGTTATGTAGTATAGCTCGTGGAAATAGATTTTTACCATTATCTCAAATGGTGTAAATTTAACTTCTCTTTATTAGATTGAAAACTATTAAAAAACTGATGCTTTTAATTGTTGTTGTGGTTTGCTCTTCTTTTTATTGAAAAGGTAATGGTTTTATTTTTATTAAAATATTGAGATGGTAAAAAGCAACTAAATGATCAGTGATGAGTATCGTAGAGGTTTGAATCAGGTTGAAAAAACTCTCACCAACCTGATTCTGTATTGTTTTTTTCGCTTAAATTGATCGATGCTACTTTTAGCTTATTGGTATTTATTGCTTATATCTTTGTGTTCCTGCAATCCAGGTTTCCAGTACGCGAGTTTTCCAAAGATCTTCTGGCTTTCCATTGATGATATCTTGATCAACAAAAATAAAGTCAGCCCATTTACCTGCTTCCAGAGAACCTAATGTTGATTCTTGATGGGCGGCATAAGCTGCATCCAGGGTAAAACTTCTGAGTGCCTGTTGTGGAGTCATACGTTCTTCAGGTAACCATCCACCAGAAGGCATATTGCTTTGGTCCTGACGTGTTACCGCGGCGTGTAACCCATGAAAAGGATTCGCAAGTTCTACCGGGAAGTCGGAGCCGGAAGCGATGATTGTGCCTTGTTGCAGTAGTTTTCGCCAGGCATAGGCACCTTTCAGTCTTTCTTTACCAAGTCGAGCACCAGCCATATTTTTGTCGCTTGTGGCGTGTACTGGCTGCATCGATGCAATGATATTTAACTCTTTAAATCGAGGAATATCCGCGAGTGATATTATTTGTGAGTGCTCTATGCGATTACGCAAGTGTTTTCCGCCGACTTGTTTAAACGCTTTCTCGAAGGCGTCCAGTACCAGCCGATTGCCGCGATCACCGATTGCATGGATGTTCGCCTGAAACCCTTTTTTGATAATTTCATTAACCAGTAAATCAAGTTTTTTAGGTTTGGTTAATAGTAGACCTTTGTTGTCGAGATCATCTGAATAGGGTTTTATCAGTGCGGCACCACGACTACCTAATGCGCCGTCAGAATATAACTTTACACTTCGAATAGACAAAAAATCTTGCTTATCTTGAATAATTCCTTTGTCCAGCCATTGGCTTAAATTGGGACTAGAACCGGATAGCATCCCATAGATTCTTATTGGTAAACGGTTTTCACGACTTCTTTTGAGATAAGAATCAAGATCCGCCTGACTAACGCCTGCATCGTGTACACTAACTACACCAAGTGATAGAAGATGTTCATAGGCTTTATCGAAAGCGTATTCTCGTTCCAGTGGAGAAGCGGCTGGGATTATTTTTTCAACTAGCCCAATCGCGTTGTCAATTAAAACACCAGTTGCTTCACCATTTTCATCTCGAATAATTTTTCCGCCCTGTGGGTCGGCGGTCGATTTGTTAATACCCGCTGCCGCTAAAGCTGCGCTGTTAGCCCAGGCAGCATGACCGTCTATTCGGCGTAACAGAATAGGGCGTTTTATTCCGCTTGAATCGAGAGATTTTTTAGTGGGGAATTCCTTGTTTAACCACAATACCTGGTTCCATCCTCGGCCTAAAATCCACTTGGCCCCCGGATTTTTGTCAGCAAATTCTTTGACTTTTTCAACGGCGATTTGCTCTGATGTCGTTCCACGAAGTTTAACTCTGAGCATTTCATTCCCAAGTGAAGAAACGTGACCGTGAGCGTCGATAAGACCTGGCAGCATAAATCGCCCCTGGCCGTCTGTACGAGAACAGTGCTTATATTTACTTTGCGTACCTTTTTTTCCTGTTGCGAGAACTTTGCCGTTTTCAAAGGCTAACCAATTGAACTGCTGTAGCTGTTGAGACTTGCTGGTTGGTGTATATCCTTTGACGTTGTCAATTAACTGGCATTTTTCATAGGCTGACGCACTGGTAGACAACAAGACTCCAAAGGTGAGTATATTTAAAATATGATTCATGGATGCTCCCTTTTTGTTCGTTATGTTTGTTAGTGGTGTGGTGGTGGTTAATCAGCACGGTTATTAATGAACTGGCTTTAGTGTAATGTTCTGAGCGTCCTTTGTCTAAGTGGTCATTTTGATTGCCCTGAATTACATCGTGGAATGCGATTGCTTAACCCTTTAAAGAGGCTTAAACTCTCGTGTTTCATTCATCCACTTTATTTTCTGCATCGATTTTTTTGTTAGTCAAGATTTAGACTACTTTTGTCAAACCTTGGTTAACGAACTTTATGTAGCAATTTTCTGGCCCATTTCATATGACAATTTCTCAGCAACAACTGCAATTTGATCGTAATCATATCTGGCATCCATACACTAACTTAAATAAACCGACGCCAGTCTTTGGCGTAGAGTCTGCACAGGGTGTTTATTTAACTTTGAGTAATGGGAAGAAAGTGATTGATGGTATGGCGTCCTGGTGGTCTGCGATTCATGGCTATAACCATCCTGAACTTAATCAGGCAATCCATGAGCAGATACAACAAATGTCTCACGTCATGTTTGGTGGATTAACCCACCAACCGGCTATCGAATTGTCACGTCAGTTAATTGACCTGACTGCACCAGAATTAGATTGCGTATTTCTGGCCGATTCGGGTTCCGTTGCAGTTGAAGTTGGGCTAAAAATGGCTTTGCAATATTGGTATTCGCTAGGCCGGCAACAGAAGAGTAAATTTCTGACGATTCGCAACGGCTATCACGGTGACACCTTGGGAGCTATGTCTGTATGCGACCCTGAAACAGGTATGCACTCGATGTTTAGTGAAACTTTACCACAACATTTATTCGTGCCATCTCCGAGTTGTGTCTCCGATGAGGACTGGAATGAATCGCATATTGCAGAGTTTCGGCAGATGTTGGAATCAAGAGCCGATGAAATAGCAGCAGTCATTCTAGAGCCAATTGTACAGGGGACTGGTGGAATGCGAATTTACTGTCCTGAGTTTTTACGGCAGGTTAAAAGTCTTTGTGAACAACACGATGTTTTGCTCATTTTGGATGAAATAGCCACGGGGTTTGGTCGAACAGGAACAATGTTTGCCTATGAGCAAGCTCAAATTTGCCCAGATATTTTGTGTATTGGTAAAGCGATTACTGGCGGGTATCTCTCGTTGGCAGCGACCATTACAACTCGAAATGTTGCAGATGTAATTGGTTCTTATGGCGATGGTAACTTGATGCACGGACCGACATTTATGGCAAATCCGCTGGCATGTGCTGTCGCAAATAGGAATATTGAATTGTTGTTGGCTTCACCTTGGCAACAGAAAATCAAACAAATCGAGGCGCAGTTAATAGCTGAATTAGCTTCTTGCCGACAGTTAGAGTCAGTGGCCGATGTCAGAGTAAAAGGCGCTATTGGTGCCGTAGAATTAAAGTCGCCGGTTGATATGCATAAAGTTCAACCGCGTTTTGTTGAGCTTGGTGTCTGGATCCGGCCTTTTGGTAAGCTGCTTTATATCATGCCGCCCTATATTATCGAGCCTGATCAGCTTTCCTGTTTGACCAAGGCAATTGAGCAGGTTGCCAGGGAGCAAATCAAGCCGTAACCGACCGCGGCTATTTATCGCTGAGCCAGTAAAACCATTGCAATTCAAGGCTAAGCCTCGTATAATCGCGCGCTCTTGAATTACGCCTGAAGGTTTAGGCTTTGCTTAAATCTCTGGAGTATACTTTACAAACTGACCTAACTCCTTGTTATTAAAGATATTTGAAAGTTTGGATGGTTATTACAACTAAATTCAAATTTTGGTAAATGCTTTGGTGACTGGAAACCGTGAGGAGATCTTTAATGCGACACTATGAAATCGTATTTCTGGTGCACCCTGATCAAAGCGACCAGGTTCCAGCAATGATCGAAAGATACAGCGCTGTTATCACTGACGCAGGTGGAACTATCCACCGTTTAGAAGATTGGGGACGCCGTCAATTGGCTTATGCCATCAATAATGCTCATAAAGCACACTATGTGTTATTAAATGTAGAGTGTGAGTATTCTGCAATTGAAGAATTGGAAAACCTTTTCCGTTTCAACGATGCCGTATTACGCAATCTTGTAATTAAGATGAAGAAAGCAGTCTCTGAGCCTTCGCCACTAGCGAAAGCGAAAGAAGAAGCTGCTAAACGTTTTGATTCTTCTGATAAGCCAGCGGCTAAAGAGAAATCAGAATCTAGCGAAAAACCGGCTGAAGCCACTGCTGAATCAACTGAAGCAGAGTAACGGAGGATTATCCCATGTCTAGACATTTCAGACGTCGTAAGTACTGCCGATTCACTGCTGAAGGCATTACTGAGATCGATTACAAAGACTTAGCTACTTTAAAAAGCTATATCACTGAAACTGGTAAAATTGTTCCAAGTCGTATCACAGGAACTCGCTCAAAGTATCAGCGCCAGCTTTCAACAGCGGTTAAACGTGCTCGTTTTCTGGCTTTATTGCCTTACTCAGACGCGCATAAGTAAGCAACGATTAACGAATAGGGGAAAGACTAATGAAAGTCATTCTACTTGAAAAAATCCGCAATCTTGGCGAACTGGGTGATAGCGTTACTGTAGCAAATGGTTATGGTCGTAATTATCTTCTGCCTCAAGGTAAAGCGGTTCCAGCAACTCAAGATAATGTCGAAAAGTTCGAAGCACGTCGTGCTGAATTAGAGAAGAAAGCATCAGATGAGCTATCTGCAGCTGAATCACGTGCAGCGAAGTTTGCTGAATTAACTGTTACTATCGAAGCCTATGCAGGTGACGAAGGTAAGTTATTTGGTTCTGTCGGAACTCGTGATATCGCTGACGCAGCGTCTGCTGCCGGCGTGGCACTGGAAAAACATGAAGTACGTTTGCCTAACGGCGCGATTCGTGTAACTGGTGAGTACGACATCAATATTCATTTACACACCGATGTAGATGCAACATTGAAAGTTGTTATAGCAGCGCAAGCTGAATAATCAAATCATCAAGATTTGAAGCATTTGCGTTGCGTTAATGTGGTGCAAATGACAGAATAAAACACCTCGCACTGGCTAGTGTGAGGTGTTTTTTTTCGGCTAGCAAAATTAACCGATTTCACGGTGCCTGCTATTTCAATCGAATTATACGAATTTTAGGTTTATTTGAATGCTTGAAGACCCGCAAGTTAATAACATAAAAATGCCGCCCCATTCCCTGGAAGCCGAACAATCGGTTTTAGGGGGACTGTTATTAGATAATGAGTCTTGGGAAAAGGTTTCTGAGAAGTTGGTGCCGGAAGATTTTTATCGCAAAGAGCACCGATTAATTTTTAAAGCACAACGATATCTCGCTGAAAACGGGCGTCCAATGGATGTTGTGACACTTTATGAATTTTTAGAGCAAGAAGGAGAGGCTGATGATATCGGCGGCTTAGCCTACATTGCTGATCTGGCGAAAAACACGCCGAGTGCATCAAATATAGGCGCTTATGCCGATATTGTCAGAGAACGCGCGGTATTAAGAGAGATGATTTCTGTCTCTAATGAAATTGCAGACGCCGCCTATTTTCCAAAGGGACGTAATTCTGACCAATTGCTTGATATGGCTGAAGCAAAAGTGTTCAAAATTGCTGAACAACGAGAAAACAATGATGGCGGATTACAGATTGCCTCGACATTTCTAGAAGAAACCTTAGATAAAATTCAGTTTGCGGTGGACTCTAAAGGCGGCATAACCGGGCTTGATACCGGGTTTACGGATCTGAATAAGAAAACCAATGGGTTGCAAAACTCAGACCTGATCATTGTCGCGGGACGACCGGCGATGGGAAAAACGACATTTGCGATGAATATCGCTGAAAATATATCCATTCATAGCGGTAAATCAGTTTTAGTGTTCAGTATGGAGATGCCTGCAAATCAGCTGTTGATGCGTTCCTTTGCTTCTATCGGCGGAATCGATGCAACGCGATTGAGGACTGGTGCACTTGATGACCGCGATTGGGACAACCTGTCGGTGGCGACTAATATACTGAAAAACAGCTGTAAAATGTACATTGATGATTCTGCCGGATTGTCGCCGTCTGAAGTGAGATCTCGCTCACGCCGGATAATGAGAGAACATGGCGATGTCGGGCTTGTGGTTATTGATTATCTTCAATTAATGAGTGTGCCTGGTTTATCTGATAATAGAACGCTGGAAATCTCTGAAATTTCCCGCTCTTTAAAAGCTTTGGCGAAGGAAATGAACATTCCAGTAATCGCCTTGTCGCAGTTAAACCGATCATTAGAGCAACGAGCAGACCGGCGACCGGTGATGTCCGACTTACGTGAATCGGGCGCGATCGAGCAAGACGCGGATATCATCATGTTCGTTTATCGTGATGAAGTTTATAATCCGGAAACTGAAGATAAAGGCATTGGTGAAGTGATTATTGGTAAGCAACGTAATGGCCCTATTGGGAGTGTCAGACTTGCGTTTCAGGGGCATCATAACCGCTTTGCTAATCTTGCGGCGAACAATTTTGAAGAATATTAAGTTCCGAAGTCTTTGCACAATTGGAGCGGCTTTAGAGGTCTAGATATTGACCATTCGGTAAACTAACTATTAACCAACAAATATCAAATTTTGAAAATCGAGTTTTATGCGTTCCACAAAAGCGGTTATTAATCTTGCGGCAATTCAACATAATTTATCGGTAGTCAGGTTGCTCGCGCCAGGAACAGGCGTCATGGCCGTGGTCAAAGCTGATGCTTATGGACACGGAATTGTGCAGGTTGCAGAAGCATTAACAGACGTGGAAGCAATCGCTGTTGCCTGCCTGGATGAAGCGATCAAATTACGTGAAGCTCAGATTAAGAATCCAATCATTTTACTCGAAGGATTTTTCAGCCAGAACGAACTTGAACTTTCACTCAAATACGATTTACAAACAGTTGTTCACCAACAATCCCAAATTGATTCGATTCTCGCGTTGAAACCTGAACAATATTCGCAAAAAAAACTTAAGGTCTGGCTTAAGTTGGACTCTGGAATGAATCGTTTAGGGTTTACAGTCGACGATTATTCTGCGGCTTATTCCCAACTGTCCAACAGTGTGTTGATCGATTCGATTAACTTAATGTCACATTTAGCTTGCGCTGACGATATTACCAATCCGATGAACCAGGCACAGATTGGTATTTTTAAAGAAGCCACTCAATCTTATACAGGATTGCGCTCAATGGCCAATTCTGCGGGCGTTGTTGCATGGCCTGAAAGCCATTTTAACTGGATCAGGCCGGGAATTATTTTATATGGCTGCTCGCCAATGGTAGGTTATCAGGGGCAAACTCACGGGTTAAAACCGGCGATGACGTTACAGTCTCAACTATTTGCAATTCGAAATCTCTCTCCCGGTGACAAGGTTGGTTACGGTAGCGCTTGGAGAGCGAAGGAAAAGACTCGGGTTGGTGTTATTGCGATTGGTTACGGAGACGGTTATCCACGACATGCAAGAGAAGGCACTCCGGTGCTGATTAATGGCAAAAAGTACCCATTGGTCGGTAAAGTTTCAATGGATATGCTTACTGTTGATCTGGGAAATGACGATCAATTGTCTATCGGTGATAAGGCAATACTTTGGGGGAAAGGACTACCTGTCGAAACGATCGCCGATTGTTCTGACACTATTCCCTACACACTCTTGTGTGGAGTGACATCAAGAGTCAAGTTTGAGTGGGTAACTAAAAATCCAGACGAAGGTTAATTGATATTATGATTAAACGAATAACTGTTAAAACCAGAGGGCAGGGGTTATACGAGTTCACGGATAAAGTGAGAAAGTGTTTATCTGAAGTTAATATTAACAGCGGTTTGTGTACTTTATTTGTTCGCCATACCTCTTGCAGCATGATAATCCAGGAAAATGCTGATTCAACGGCTAAAGATGATCTTGAAAATTGGCTTAATCGATTAGTTCCAGAAGGCGACAGCTTGTATACGCATACATTTGAGGGGCGTGATGATATGCCGGCACATATTAAATCGGTCTTAACTGCTACTCATCTCGCAGTACCTTTCGATAATCAAGCGCTGTTGTTGGGAACCTGGCAAGGTGTTTATCTCTGGGAGCATAGACATGCGCCGCATTCAAGAGAGATTGTGGTTCATTTTAGTTAAAGTACGATGAAGAGATTGGTCAGTTTAAAAACGATTGAGAATTAATTAGCCATTTAACATTTTGACAGATATACCTGTTAATATAAGTTTCTCAATTTTTTTTTGTAATTACAGACAAAAACTAAAGAATTCAATCGATTAGCGAGAATAAATTAGGCAAAGTGAGATTTTTTTGTCTATGATTAGTGAGAGTGTGACGATCGTATTTCGGTATATTTTTGAAGCGATCGTTTTTGCGGTCATTAAATTAAGAATCATAACTAGAGGCATACAATGAATTTAACTGTTACTGCAAGAATCGCTGGCGGCTCAGGTTTGGTTATTGTGCTTTTAATTGCACTGACGTTTACCGGACTGAGTGGGGTTAGCAGTATAGACGAAGGGCTTACTGCCGTAACAGATAAATCGACCCCGATGTTGATCGCCGGTAGTGAAAATGTCTCGTCATTGCTAAAAGCAACAGTTGAAGTTAATCGTTTTCATCAGTCGAGAGTCACTTCAGAGCTAACTGATTTCGAAGCCAACTACCAAAGCTTGATGAAAAGCAACAAGTCTTCTGGTCAATCGTTAGCTTTAGCCGCACAACAATACCCTGAAGTGTTGTCTTCGCTGGATGAAAGTAAGAAAGCCATTGCCCAGTTTTCGGAGCTTGTACCACAAGTTTTTGAGAAACACCGTAGAGATTTATCTTTAGGTGACAACGTGAGCGGTATGCGTGGTGAGTTCGAAGATGTTGCAGATGAGCTTGATTCTCTACTCTATGACTTTTCTGAAGATTTAGGCAGCGGAGACACTGCTTCTGTTTTGCAAAGTATGTCAAACATGGTGCGCGAAGCAACGGTAACAGTAACAGATGTTCTCGTTAGCACTGACCCAACGGTTGTTGACTCCGCAATTCGAGACATTACTGCGCTGGTTAAAGATTTTGACGGTAAGTTTTCGCAAGTAAAGGGAAATTCCCAAGCCACTAACAACGATTATTATGCAGATACAGAAGCAGCAATAAACAAGTTCAGAAAACTTACCAATGATAGTGGGAATATCCTTGAAACCTATGCGCTTCAATTAGATATTCGAGCCCAGGCTAAACAGCAACTGGTTGAGTCCGACGTTTCTGCCACCGATGCTCAAGCGCACTTGAATAATGTATTTTCTAAAGTGAAAGGACTTACCCAATCGATTAAAGAAGATGCTGGCGATAAGGTGAGTTCGAGTCGAACACTGCTGATCAGTTTTGCTGTTATCGCTATTTTAGTTGCGGCTGGTGTTAACTATTGGGTATTACAAAGTGTAACTAGCCCGTTGAATGAAGTCTTGAGAGTCATCACCAAACTTTCGAAAGGCGATCTGACCGAGAAAGTAGAAGTGCATAGTGAAGATGAACTCGGTAAGTTATCTAACGGATTTAATGATCTGATAGATGCTCTGCGGAGTATGCTCAAAGAAATTGGTTCCAGTTCTGAACAGCTTTCTGCATCGGCTGAACAAACCGCTGCCATTTCAAGTCAAAGTAGCCAGAATATCAACTATCAAAAAGAACAGACTGATATGATCGCAACGGCGATGACAGAAATGACGGCGACAGTTGATGAGGTGGCAAATAGTGCAAACAACACGCTACTTGAAGTTCAAAAAGCCAACAAAGAAACTGTCGACGGGCAATCGGTGGTACAAGATAGTATTAGCACGATCAACAAACTAGCGAGTGAAATTGAAAGTGCGGCAGTGGTTATCGATAAACTCGATCAATATAGTACCAATATCGGTGCGGTGTTAGATGTTATCAGAGGGATAGCAGATCAAACTAACTTACTCGCGTTGAACGCGGCTATCGAAGCGGCGAGAGCGGGGGAACAGGGAAGAGGCTTCGCTGTTGTGGCCGATGAGGTGAGAACCCTGGCTAGCAAAACCCAGGAATCTACTTCAGAAATTCAAGAAATGATCGAAAGACTGCAAACAGGAACCAGAGAAGCAGTTACAGTAATGGAGTCGAGTCGTTCAGAAGCTCAAAATAGTGTTGAACAAACGGCGACAGCTGGAGAAACTTTAGGAAAAATCACTCAGGCGGTTAGCGTTATTAATGATATGAGTACGCATATTGCAAGCGCCGCGGAAGAGCAAAGCTCTGTATCTCAAGAAATGCATCAAAATGTTTCTTCCATTTCGGAAATGGCTGACAGCACGGCACAGGGAGCAAGTGAAAATCTGGAAGCGAGTCAGGAGTTAGCGAGACTTGCAGAGCATATGCAAAAGCTTGTTAGTCGCTTCAAGTATTAGCATCTTAAATGAAAATACTGATCGACATTTTTAAGATTGATCAATATAAAAAGCTCTCAAAAGTCGAGAGCTTTTTTTTGAATATCAAAAACACTATTTGAGAAAATATAAACTCAATCTTAAACATTTAAATTGAAGTAGCATCAGCATTTCCCCATAAGACCATAGTCCTCACCTGTCATTTCGACCGAAGTGTAGAGATCCCCTAAAGATTGCACAATACTAAAAATTTAAAGTTAACCCATTTTAAAATCGCCGTACTTAGTTGCGAGATGGTGAAAGCCACTAGTTGTTCAATGTCTGCAGGAGATCTCTCCACGTTGGTCGAGATGACAGTTAGGTTGAGACGTTTAAATTTAGGTGGTATTTGCATATCCTCACAAGGCGATACATCTGTCATCTCGACCGAAGTGGAAAGTGCCCCTAAAGATTGCGTAATGCTAAAAATCTAAAGTTAACCCATTTTTAAAAACACCATACTTAGTTACGAAATAATGAGAGCCGCTAGTTGTTCAATGTCTGCAGGAGAACTCTCCACGTTGGTCGAGATAACAGTTAGGTTGAGACGTTTAAATTTAGGTGGTATTTGCATATTCTCACAAGGCGATACGCCTGTCATCTCGACCGAAGTGGAGAGATCCCCTAAAGATTGCACAATGCTAAAAATTTAAAGTTAACCCATTTTTAAATCGCCGTACTTAGTCGCGAGATGGTGAAAGTTGGTAGTTGTTCAATGTCTGTAGGAGAGCTCTCCGAGTTGGTCGAGGTGACAATTAGCTTAAGACGAGATGTCTGTTAGGTTAGGGGGCTTCATCTCAATTGAAGTTGGAAGAGTTTCCAAAAAATATAGTTGAAATTAAAAAATGGGATAAACAAAAAAGGGTAGCTGAGAGCTACCCTTTCAAAACTTACAACACTTAATCAATTAGATTTTAGAGTTGTACATATCCACAAAAGCTTGTTTACTGGCGTCGCCATTGGACACTAGTTTTTCAGCAAATTGGATAATTGTGATTCCGTCATCTTCTGGCTTGGTCAACAGCTTTTTATTGATCTTCGCCGTAATATATTTTGCAGCGTTCATAGAACCAGCGTTAGTAGCAACTCGTAAAAGGCTACCTTCCGCTCCACAACGAATACCGCTATAAACCGCTTTCAAACGAATTCGCGCAGTGTCCAGCTTTTTACGCATAGTTCTTCTATCGTCTGACTTAGCTGATTCACAAAGACTAACAGCAAGACGATCAAGGCTATCTGCTTTAGTATCTGATACAGAAAGTCCTAATGTAGCAGCAACGACAATAGCAGAAAAACTAATCTTTTTAACAATATTCATTCAGTAGTACTCCAGTAAAAAAGAACCCAAGAGTTACCTTCTCGGGTGTTAATAAATTCGTTTGTGTAAAACCGCGAATCAATCCAGACTTTGATTGAAGCCAATATTTAATACGCGGTATTTTTCGGCTGGTTATCAAAAAACTTTAGAAGAAATTTAAAATTTTTTTATTAACCGTAAAACAAAAAGTTAACTCTTGTTCGTTGCAAAAAAACGAGCGGCCGCAGCCGCTCCTTTGCTTCGAGAGGAGCTAACTCTTCGACAACAACTTGTCAAACAGGAATTAAAGTTTTGAGTTATACAGGTCTACAAAAGCTTGTTTACTTGAGTCGCCAGCGGCAACAAGCTCTTCTGTATATTGGACGATAGTTTTGCCATCAGATTCTGCAGCGGCTAAATTCTTTTTGCCGATTTTAGTTGCAATAAATGTGGCTGCTTCGATGGAACCTGATTTGGTAGCAACTCTTAAAAGGCTGCCCATAGGTCCGCAGTGGATTCCGTCATAAATATTTCTAAGGCGTAACTTAGCTGATTTCAACTTTTTACGCATACCGCTTCGATCATCTGATTTAGCCGCTTCACAAAGGCTAGCAACTAGACGTTCTACGTCATTGGCTTGGGTTACGTTGGAAAAACTGATTGCGCTCATTGCTACTACTGAAAAAAGTGCGCTTTTGAATGTCGTAGATAACTTCGAATTTTTTGCTTTCATGATTTAGCTCCTCATATGATTAAAGGCTTAATAAAACAGCCAATAAAAAAACTCCTTGATCGGTATCTGCGAGATTTTAGTTTTAACTCGAAAGACACAGCCAGCCTTGGCTTTTGAACCTCAAATCCAGATTCTTATTGATGAAACGATTGGATGTGATGTTCAGTTGATACAAGATGTATCGGCAACATCTCAAAATGCTTAACTATTTTTTTCAAAAATTATTTATTTTTTTTTAACTGATTGAATTAATTAGTGAAAATATTTGGGTTTAAAGAAAAAATATGCTCAAGCAGGCGGTAAATTTGAAGCAAAGTGGTCATGAAATTGATAAAATAGCCTCTTCAAACTTGCTTGCGGTACTTCGTATTAATGTTAGATAGACGTATTTCTATTGCCCCCATGATGGATTGGACTGATCGTCATGATCGGTATTTTCTGCGCCAGATAACTAAAAAAGCAGTCCTCTATACAGAGATGGTGACAACGGGGGCCATTTTATTTGGAGAGGCTCAACGATATCTGCAATTTAGATCAGACGAACATCCTGTTGCCGTACAATTAGGTGGCGGAAATCCAAAAGAGTTGGCCCGCTCTGCGGTTATTTGTGAAGATTATGGATATGATGAAATTAATTTGAATGTTGGATGTCCCTCTGATCGTGTTCAATCAGGAAAAATCGGCGCATGCTTGATGGCTGAACCTGAATTGGTGGCCGAATGTATCGGCGTTATGTCTGCCGCAGTAAATATTCCGGTAACAATAAAACATCGTACTGGTATAGATGATGAGGATAGCTATGAGTCATTAGCTAATTTTGTTAAGACTGTCGCAGAGGTTGGTTGTCAGACATTTATTATACATGCACGTCAGGCTATATTATCTGGGTTAAGCCCGAAGCAAAACCGCGAAATTCCACCGCTGTGTTACCCAAAAGTTTATCAAATCAAACAGGAATTCCCCAATTTAGAAGTCATTATTAATGGCGGAGTCAAAACCTTGCAAGAGGCTGAAGCGCATTTACAACATGTTGACGGCGTGATGATTGGGCGAGAGGCTTACCACAATCCATTTATTTTGGCAGAAGTTGACTCAAAATTTTATGGTGAATCGTCAGAACCTTTTTCGAGGTTACAGGTTGCCAGGGCTTTGTTACCTTACATTGAGCAAGAATTAGCCACTGGAACCCGGTTACAGCATATAGCCAGGCATATCCTTGGGCTATTCCATGGCCAGCCGCGAGGAAAATTGTGGCGACGATATTTAAGTGAAAATGCCCATAAGGAAAATGCCGGATGCGAAGTTATTGAACAGGCGCTTAAACTGGTAGAAGGCGCTGCTATTTAGCCCTTGAGACAACATTGTTTTCTTTTTTCGTTGGTGTGATTCAACTGGGTTAGTGGTATTGTCAATTTCACTAATTTTTAGTCCGTATGCCTACCTGCCGATTTTTTACTGGTCTTAAAATCTCTCTGAATTATTGTGCCAAAAATGAAAATTCCCATATAAATCATTGTTTTATGATGGTTTTGGTTAGTCTTGGCACGATCTGTGAAAAGAACTTAGCAAACCACAATTTAAACTAGTCCGTTGGTTGTGGGGTATTTCAGTTTGCAGCTTTTAAATAGAGAGGAATCAAATGAGCGTATTTAAGCGTTTTTCAGATATCGTCAATAGCAATGTCTCAGCCATGTTGGACAAAGCAGAAAATCCAGAAAAGCTAGTTCGAATGATTATCGCCGAAATGGAAACGACGTTGTTTGACGTGAGAACACAATCCGCTAAAACCATCGCGGATAAAAAAGATATGCAGCGACAGCTAAAAAATATGGCTGAAGAAGTGGAGCTTTGGCAAGCCAGGGCTGAAAAAGCGCTAAATAAAGATCGCGAAGATCTTGCCAGACAAGCCCTTCAGGAAAAGCGCCGAGTTGAGCAGGCCATTGAAGCCCAGACAAATGAGCTAAAGGAACTTGATACTGCATTAATGAGGTTGGAGCAGGATATCAGCAAGCTTCAATCTAAGTTAAATGAGGCGATTGCGCGTCGTGATGCGATAGTAGCAAGACATGAAACGGTTAAGTCTACTATTCAAATGCGAAAACAAATTGATGACTCCGCCATAAACGAAGCACTTCACAGATTTGAGCGGTTTGAAAAACGCATGGATGAACTGGAGGCGGAAGTTGAGGCCATGGATTTAGGACGTAATGCTAGTTTAAGCGAACAGATTGATGCTCTTGGAAACGATGAAAAACTCGACGCTGAATTAGCTGAGCTAAAAGCCAGAATCAATAAGAAAGCGTCTTAATGATGAGGCAATCGGTGGACTTCCATTGTCCGCCGATTAGATAAGCAGAGTTGTTTGGAACAAGTTGAACGATTAAACAAGACAGGGGTTGGAGAACGAATATGAGTAAATATAGCCACTATCGACGTTATGACAGCGGGTATTATGACAGAAGAAGTTACGACAGTTATCGAGAGCGACCAAGAGCTCGCAGTAAAATAATGGGCGTATGCGCTGGGCTAGCGCGTCAGTTTGGATGGGATGTTACGCTGGTAAGAGTGGTCGCAGTATTGTGTTTATTGACCTTTACTGTACCTACATTTTTTGCTTACGTGATTGCAGGGGCACTGTTTTACTAGGCCCTGAATTAGGAGTCTGTGACGCTATTTTTACTAACTCAAATAAAGATTCTGGCTCGCGAATAATTAAATCCGAGTCAGGTAATTTCAATACTCCTATGGATTTACTAAGAGGCTTCTTTAGATTCACCTAAAGGAGCTTTTTTGTTAAATAGTTATCCTAAATTGCGACTTATGTTGGTAAAATCAACTATCTTTCATCAAGTAGCAAGGCTAACTGGCTTTGTATCAATCATCACTATAGCGGCTCAAATAATGAACAAAATGAAATTATTGCTCACCATCCTTTTAATGTTTGGAACTGCTCAACTGCTGGCTGGAAATCATGAATCTATAGAAATTTCAGATGTTGTGATGCCGAAAGTTCCATCAGTCAGCCCAACAGCGGCGATTTACCTGACAATTACCAATACTGGAAAATCAAAAGTTGCGCTGCTCGATGCCAGCACAAATGTTGCCCACCATACGATGATTCATCAGTCAAAAGTAGAGAATGGCGTGGCAAAAATGAAGCATGTCGACAAGTTGGAAATAGAGTCCGGAAAATCCTTGAAATTTGTCCCCGGTGGATACCATATAATGTTAATGGGAATTGACAAAGGGCTGATCACTAAACCGTTTGAAGTTCACCTTACCTTTGAACAAGATATTAAAGAGAGTTTTACGGTAACGCCATAGCACCAGATTGAAAGCATCGAATGAATTAAAACTCGATACGTTTGCTCCACAAAAATTATTGACAGACCAAGGAAATAAGCCATGTTGAAATTTTGGAATAAGAAAGCCGCAGTTAGCGAGGAAGAAGTCGTCCAAGATTCTCAAAGCGATCAGGAAACTGCTTCTTTGACGAGGTTAATCAGCTACAGTGTCTTGTTGGTTTTTATTTTATTTTACCTACTTGGAATGTACTGGAGCTCAGAACCTGATCAATTCAGTGTTAATGACGCCGGTGCCTACCGGACTAATGGCCAGGATAAGCAACTGATTGTCGGTCATACTACTGTTATTACAACAGAAAAGATTGCAAACACACTACTGAACAAACCCGGTGGTTTTCTTAGTAATGATGTCCTCCCGCCATCAGTTTTTCTTGATAATATTCCTAATTGGGAGTTTGGCGTATTGGTTCAGGTGAGAGATATGGTGTCAGCGTTGAGAAACCATATTAGCCGTTCTCAATCGCAATCATTAGAAAATTCATTGCTTAAAGAAGCAGAGCCATTGTTAAATAATGATCATACGCTATGGATATGGCCAGCGGCAGAGAGTAAATATGAGAAAGGAATCGCGCAATTGGCTGCTTATCGAGAGGAGCTTGGCAAGCTTGATAATCCCGATGCACAATTTTACGCCCGGGCTGATAATCTGAGAGCTTGGTTAACCCTGGTTGAAAAAAGGCTTGGTGGTTTATCACAGCGATTGTCTGCATCAGTTGGTCAGGAAAGAATCAACACTGATCTATCTGGCGACACAGCTGCATCGCAATCAACAGAAAGCGCATCGAACCTTTCAGTTAAAACCCCCTGGCTAGAAATTGATGATACTTTTTATGAAGCTCGTGGCGCCTGTTGGGCACTCATTCATCTTCTGAAAGCTATCGAGGTTGATTTTGCGCCGGTGTTAGAAAAGAAAAATGCTAAGGCAAGTTTTGCGCAGATTATTCGCGAATTAGAATCTACGCAAGAGACTGTGTGGAGTCCAATTATATTAAATGGCGATGGTTTTGGCTTTGTCGCCAATCATTCACTAGTAATGGCTTCTTATATTAGTAGAGCCAATGCCGGGTTAATTGATTTACGTGAACTCTTATCTAGAGGATAAGTCAGATTGTTGATTTATTCAGCTTTTTTGAAAATTGATATAAACCATTCGCTTGTTTTTGTCGTCAATTAGAGTAATAGCGTTGAGTAAATATGATAAAAGTGACAAGCGAGCACATTCATTGCAGGCGAAAAAGCAGGAAATAGAAAACCGCGAAATTAATCGGCTGGAGCAAGTTTCCAACTGGGTTATAGAATCAAAAGCAGGCAATGTTCGTGCATTCGAGCAACTGTATCGGGAGTTTTATCAACGCCTATTGATGTTTTGCCGTCGTATGACTGGTTCAACTGAAATTGCAGAGGAAATTCTACAAGAAAGTTATGTGAAGGCTTGGTTAGCATTGCCTGAATTTCGGCAGGAAAGTGGTTTTTACACCTGGCTAAGAAAGATTGCTTCTCGTCTGGTGATCGACAGGTTACGTTTAAAAAGTGAGAAAGTCTGGCAAAAAGCGGTAGAGTTTGATGACAGCACTATTTTTAGCCAATTAGGTGCTGAGCATAAAATGGATTTGGACCGATTAATTACAAAATTACCTGATGGCGCCAGGAATGTTTTTGTGTTGCACGATGTTGAAGGCTACGGGCATCGTGAAATTGGGTTAATGCTGGGTATTGCGGAAGGAACATCCAAAGCTCAGCTATCCAGAGCCCGCACGTTATTGCGAAATCAATACGTTAGCCGTTAATAAAGGCCTGGTCATATTGATTCAGCTATATCAAAAATGCCGGTTAGTGAATGTCCCTTGCGACCAGTACTCAATTAACCAGTACTCAATGAATAGTCGTAAGTGTTTTAACGCAGGAGACCGAAAATGGAAGACGAACCCACAGTCGACCTGAAAAAAGAACGAGAGTTGGCGGCAGCGATCAAACAGTTGCCACAACAAACGGAATCTTCAAGGGATCTTTGGCCTGAAATTGCAGCCAGGTTGCCAAAACAGGACACAAAAGTTTACACTCCGCGCTGGATACCCTGGTCAATTGCAGCTACCCTAGCGATTAGTTTTAGTTCGGCATTTTATAGTTGGAAAAATCTACAGACTGCGCAGCGGGTTTATGCCGATAGTCAGAGAGTGTTATCGGCGAAGCAGGTGATTCCGCTACAGATTAAAGCAATGGAGCTTGAGTACGGTTTAGCAAAGTCGGCGCTTATTACGCAGATTGGTTTAAATTCGTCACACACAAACTCTGATCTGCTCTCTGAAGTAAAAAGCCATTTGTTGATTATTGAACAAGCGACTAAAGAATTGAAAGCGGCGATTGTAAAGCAGCCTGACAATCCCGGACTGCCAAAGTTGTTAAAGGCGACCTATCAACAGGAGTTGACAGTGTTGTCCCAGCTGGCGAAATTAAATCAAGATGTGTTTAGTGAGGAAAAAATATGAAGAAGTTGGCTCCACTATTTGTCCCGTTATTTTTCTTCGGTTTCTGTTCACTGGCGATGGCCGGCGACAAAGTTGATAAAAGTCTTGATGTTGAGGCCGAAGGCATTGTTGAAGTTCACAATGTACGTGGTGACATAAAAATACGAGGTTGGCAGCAAAACCAGGTTAAAGTTTCTGGTACTTTGGACGATTTAACAGAGAAGTTTGTGTTTAAGTCTGAAGGTGGGCACACTTTTATTAAAGTAAAACTGCCAAGAAATTCTGGCTCAAGAAGTCGTGAAGGTTCAAAGCTAAAAATTATGATCCCAGTCGGTTCAAAGCTGATATTCTCCGGCGTCGCGACTGATGTTAACGTCGCAGAAATTAATGGTGGAGTCGATATTAATTCAGTGAGCGGTGATATTAAAGTAAAGAACACGCAGGGCAGAACTTATATTAATAGTGTCAGCGGTGAGTTGGAACTGGATGATATTGACGGCAGTCTTGAGGTGTCTACTGTTAGCGGCGATCTCGATGCTAAAGTAAGTTGCAAGAAGCTAAGTATTAGCGGCGTGTCCGCAGATTTGGTAGTTAAATCAGAACAAATCGAATCTGCGAGTGTTTCAACGGTTTCTGGAGACACAAGAATATATGGCAGTTTGCTGGAAGAAGGCGAACTTAAACTCAGTAGCGTTTCAGGCGAAGCTTTTTATTACGTCAAAGGTGGCTTGAATGCCAGAATTTCTATGGAGACTGCACCTGGTGGTGATATCGTCAACGAATATTCTGAAGATAGGCCCAAGAGTACCTTTATCAACTCACATAATTTACGTTTTACCGCCGGTAACGGTAGTGGTGTCATTCGCATGTCAACGGTGAGCGGCAATATCGGGCTGAAAACTAATTAATTCTTTGAATTAGTCAGACTAATTAAGTATTAATATTAGAAACAAAAAGATAGTACAAAAACATTATACAACCTTGAATCTGATAGTATTGAATCGAAAATGCCTAAGAGAGCGCGGAATTCATTATTTTCGTTAACGCGAAATAAAAATGGGATTGTTAGTGGCAAAAATCCGCCAATTTCGTTGAACTTGTCGTCCTTTAGGTTATGATAGATAAATCAGACTCTTATGAGCTTTATGGTCAGGAATTCTCATGCCGGGTATTTGGGAAGAAGTAAAAACTCGAAAGATCTTTAAGGCAGCGACCTTCTACGCTGCTATTGCATGGGGTATTATCCAAATAGCCGATATTCTGCTGCCCGTTCTGGGTATAGCTGATTGGGTTATGTCGTCGATGGTATTGATGGCATTTGCCGGTTTTCCCGTCGCATTAATTGCTGGGTGGATGCTTGATATTCGAATTGAGCGTAAGCGTGTTGCCAGTGTTGAAAGGGGAGATGCGGATGGTGAATTCACTGCCGCGAATTATCGAGCCAGGTTCGCTGAGCTTGCGGTAATTACGCTCTTTGGAATTGGAGCGGCCTTCCTTTACTACAACAGTGCAAGTGAACCAGCGCAAGCGAGTATTGCTGAACCTGGAAATTTGCAGAAAATGATCGCGCCGCAAAAAGATCAAAAAACCATTGCGGTTCTACCTTTTGCTAACTTTAGCGACTCAAACGAAGACGAGTTTTTTGCCGACGGTTTGTCTGAAGAATTGCTCAATGTATTGGCGAGAAATAAAAAGCTGCGGGTTGCCGCAAGAACATCATCGTTTCAGTACAAAAAAACCAATATTAATATTAAGACAATCGCTCATGAACTAGGCGTTCAATATGTGCTGGAGGGGAGTGTCAGACGTTCTGGTGACCTCATTAGAGTAACTGCTCAGTTGATTAAAGCGGACGAAGATGTTCATGTCTTTTCAAAATCCTGGGACCGTACCACAAGTAACGTTTTTAAAGTGCAAGATGAAATCGCACAGTCAGTGCTCAATGAATTAAAAGTGAGTCTACTTGGGGAAACCGAGCCTGAGACATCTGAAATTGGCACCCAGAATATTGCTGCGTTTGCCGAGTATTCCCGTGGTTTGGCTTTTTTACGCAATCGTGGAAAAACGGATTTTGAAAACGCGATTAAAGACTTTGAAAAAGCACTGGAAATTGACCCTAATTATGCGGAAGCGATGGCAATGTTAGCGGAAGTCCATTTGTTAAAAGTCAGCTACGGATATATCAAAAAAGATGAAGGGGTTGAGAAAGCGAAGCCGCTTGTTGAAAAGGCATTACAGTTAAATCCTAAACTAGGCGCGGCGCATGCAGTTAAAGGGCTTATGTACTGGCAAATGGCAAATTCGAAAAAGAAGGAAGGCAAAAAAGAAGAGCTCGAAATTGCGAAAGTCCATTTGCTGAGGGCTATTGATATCAACCCCTCGATTGCCGAAGCCTATATGTGGTATGGCTCGATATTACAAGAAGAAGGGAATTTTTCCGATGGCGCAAAACTGCGGAAAAAAGCTTATGAAATTGACCCACGCGCTGCAGTCGTTGGATATAACAGGGCTAAAGACCTGGTTCGATATGGGGATTATAAAGATGCCATGGACGTGTTTAATACTGTTGTGAGAAACAATCCTAACTATCCTGCCGCATACAGTATTGCCGGCGAGGTGAGTTACAATGTTGGCCAATTGGATCAAGCCTACAGCATGTACAGTCGATTTGCCCAATTGGGTGATAATGAAATGTCCTGGTTAATCAATTCTAGTCGAATATTTATCCCGCTCGGAGAATTCCAGTTGGCCCAGCAAAATATCGATCAGTTGAAAAAATTGGAAATGGGTAAGCATGATTTCGGTAACAAATTTGACTGGTTGCAAGCGTTTATCTGGATTGCTAGCGACGACATGCCAGCTTATTACAATTGGGTTGAGAGTTTTGAGGAATCGACCCAAGATTGGGGACAGCGATTGTGGCGAGGCTTAGCTTTGATGAAGCAGGAAAAGTGGAAACTTGCACTTGAAGATTTAGCTGAGTCATTAGCGTTAGCCCGTGCCAAGAACCCGGAGCGCGTTGATGAAGATACAATTCGCATTCAACTATTTTTAGCCCGAACCTATAAAGCGCTTGGAAATCAACTTAAGTCAGAGCATTATCTCAGCGTGGTTGATAGTGAAGTTCAGCAATTAAAAGCAGAAGGTTTTGATTCGCAATCGATTCGATATTTACAGTCTGCGTTGGCTGCGTTAAAGGGTGAGCAGAGAAACGCGTTAGCCTTGTTAAGGCAATCGGTCCAAGAAGGTTTTGTAGACTTTTGGTGGGCTGATGCCGATCCTTCGTTTGATACTGCCAGACAAGACCCAATGTTCTCAACGATTAAAAGTGAGTTTAAGATTCGTATGAAGTTAATGCAAAATAATATCGAATCACAATATGGTAAGTTGGTCATGAACCAACCGACGAGTGAAAGTGGTAACTAGTAAGTGATGCTATAATTTTTCGACTAAAATTTAGGCAATAAAAAAGGCGATTAGATAATCGCCTTTTTTATTGATTTTCTATTATTAGAAAGCGGGTTTTTCAGGTGCTTCTTCGTAACGATTAACGCTATCGGTAATTTCTGCTTTCGCTTGTGCTGCGTCACCCCAACCTTCAATTCTAACCCATTTTCCAGACTCAAGATCTTTGTAGTGCTCAAAGAAATGCTGAATTTGGTTGAGTAGAAGCTCAGGTAAGTCAGAGTGCTCTTTTACATTCTGGTAAACAGGCGTTAACTTGCGAACCGGAACAGCTAATATTTTTGCATCAGTACCTGATTCATCAGTCATTTTTAATACGCCGACTGGACGACACTTGATAACCGAACCAGCTAAAAGCGGGAAAGGTGTCGGTACTAAAACGTCAACCGGGTCGCCATCTTCAGATAATGTGTGTGGCACATAACCATAGTTAGTTGGGTAGTGCATACAGGTGGCCATAAAACGGTCAACGAAAATCGCCCCTGAGTCCTTGTCTACTTCATACTTAACTGGATCTGCGTGTGCTGGGATCTCGATAATTACATTAATTTCTTCCGGTAAATCGTTACCAGCGGGTACTTTGTTCAGGCTCATTTTGGTGTACTTGTTTTTGAAGATAAAATTTTGGCGCGTATTATAGCGATACTGCACCGCAAAATAAACTCTTAGCGAAAATTATTTAAACAGCTTATTAATCAATAACTTAAAATAACGACTATTCGCTTATTTACCTCTCGTTTAATTACTGTTATACAGAAGCAGGAGTTTTTTCCTGATTCAGTCGAACAATACTGATTTATAAAACTTTTACCTATGGCAGATGGGCTACCGAGAGATACGGTTGTTGATTTTTAGGAGGCACCGTATCTAACGATCCCTGTCATGCAGTTGGTTCGCCCGTAAGTAGTGGGGTATCGCTGATACCTGTAAACAACAATATTTGTCTTGCTAACTTTTCTTACTGCGGCCAATGGCTTCAAGTCGTCACCAGACTGTTTTGAGGTCAATGATAAGAGATTAGAGTTAAACCAAAGTTAAAGAAAGTTGGCTCGGAAATATCATCTTAACTGTTTGGGGGAAGTATGGATCTTGTTCAATTACCGCCAGTATTAGGCGTGGTAGGGCTGGTTGCAGCCTTTGTGATTTACCTTTTTATTCAAAAGTATTCTGGTGGTGAAGGCAAAACAGCAAAAATTGCCGCAGCAATTCATGATGGTGCGATGGTGTTTATGCGTCGCGAATATACCATTCTCGGTGGGTTTCTAGTTGTTCTAACTGTTTTATTATTTATTGGTTTTGGCTCATGGCATACACCCACCGCGTTTGTGGTTGGTGCATTAAGTTCTGCTATTGCCGGGTATATCGGTATGTACACCGCGACTAGTGCAAATGTCAGAACCACTGTCGCAGCATCGGAAAAGGGGGCGGCCTCAGCTTTGACCGTCGCATTCTATGGTGGCTCCGTGATGGGGTTAGCTGTGGCATCAATGGGACTGCTTGGTTTGGGCAGTATGTATTATGTTTTCGGTGGAAACCCAGAACATGCGGAAGCGATTCACGGATTCGGTATGGGGGCTTCAGTGGTTGCGCTATTTTCCCGAGTAGGCGGTGGAATTTTCACCAAAAGCGCGGATGTCGGGGCTGATCTGGTTGGAAAAATAGAAGCAGGCATACCTGAAGATGACCCTCGAAATCCTGGGGTAATAGCTGACAATGTCGGTGACAATGTCGGTGATGTGGCAGGCATGGGCTCCGATATTTTTGAGTCGTACTGTGGCTCCATGATTGCGTCAATTGCCATTGCGTCAACAATGGCCGGGACAACTGTGGCTGCATTGACGGGGGGTGACAATAGAGAGGCCTTGATGTTTCTTCCATTAGCGCTTGCGTCAGTAGGGCTGATTTGTTCGATCATTGGCATTGTCATCGTCAAGTTAGCCTCAAATGCCGAACCAGCAAAAGCGCTTCGAACGGGGACACTTGGCGCAACCTTACTTTTAATTGCCGCTGCGTACGTGTTAATCGACTGGTTGGGACTTTCCGTCAATATCTGGTATTGCGTCATTTGCGGTGCTGTCGGCGGTAGTGTGATTGGCCTGGTCACAGAATATTATACTGGCGGTAAGCCGGTTCAAGAGTTAGCCCGTGAAGGTGAAACAGGACCGGCAACGGTCATGATTGCCGGGTTAGCTGTTGGCATGGAATCTGTGGTTATTCCTGTGTTGACTATTGCCGGAATTATTTTTGCCAGCGCGGAGTTACTTGAAGGTGCCGGTGTTTACGGTGTTGGAATCGGTGCCGTTGGAATGTTAGCAACAGTTGGTATAACGATGGCCATTGATGCCTATGGCCCGGTTGCTGATAACGCCGGTGGAATAGCAGAAATGGCTGAGCTCGGCGAAGACGTTCGAGAGATTACTGATGGGTTAGACGAAGTAGGGAACACCACCGCTGCAATCGGTAAAGGATTCGCTATTGGTGCTGCCGGTCTTGCTGCTTTGGCTATCATCGCCGCATACATTGAGACTGTTTCGAAAAATATTGATGGATTTAAATTAGAAGTAAACGATCCGTTAGTATTGATGGGCATGTTTATCGGCGGCATTTTTCCATTCCTGGTTTCTGCGATCACAATGAGAGCAGTCGGAAGCGCGGCATTTGATATGATCAAAGAAATACGTCGGCAGTTTAAGGAAATTCCGGGCCTTCTTGAAGGTAATGCCGAGCCGGATAATGCCAAGTGCGTGGATATCGCGACTCAAGCGGCACTAAAAAAGATGATAATCCCTGGGGCGCTCGCTGTGTCTGCGCCAGCAGTGATCGGATTTGGATTGGGCGCTCAAGCACTGGGCGGAATGTTAGCGGGAGCGTTGATTACTTGTGTGCTGTTAGCGTTAACGATGGCCAATGCCGGTGGCGCCTGGGATAATGCCAAGAAGTATGTTGAGAAAGGGAATTTTGGCGGCAAGGGATCTGATGTTCATAAAGCGGCGGTGGTTGGTGATACCGTCGGCGATCCGTTCAAAGATACCTCGGGTCCTGCGATGAATATACTGATTAACGTGATGGCGATTGTTAGTCTGGTGATCGCACCGTTACTTTCATAGTTGCTATTCCTGGGGTCACTCCCGGCTGTACAAAAGGGCTCGAACGAGCCCTTTTTTGTTGCTATGTCATTAATAACTCACATTTTTTCTTTATTTTTGCCATACTTTGAGAGAGTGCAATTTGATTTTGTGCTCAACTCATTAACATGAGACAACAAGCCGAGTTTCGGGTCGTACGGGTATATGCCTAAATAGTTTGGGTAGGAAGTGAATAAATATAAAAAATACCGGGTAGAAATTTGAGTAAATCTGATGAGTTATGAATCCTTCAATGAGCTAGAAGACGAAGTCAAACAAGAGTTTTATGAGGACGTTAAAGCAGCCATAAAGGACATTAATGAATGCGCGACAATTTTAGAGTCTGGCGCAGATGCTGGTGTGATTGACAGAATGTTTCGTGCCTTGCACACGGTGAAAGGCAATTGCAATATGGTGTTCCTCGAAAGGTTTGTAGATGCAAGCCACAAACTGGAAGATTTATTTTCAGATATTCGAAGCGGAACAATCGATTATGATGATATTTATGGACAGTTTGCGGTAGTAGCTGTCAGTGAAATTGAAAAGCAATTGGATTCGTTAGTTCAAAAAGCTGAAGTCGACGAAAATGTTTTAGAGCGTCTTGAACAAATTATTGATCAAATCGAGAACAACCAATCAGGTCAACGTCTTGCTATCACAGAAAAAGCGATTATCGCAGTTCAAGACGGTCACTTTAACTTAGATCTGGTTGCCATCAATGAAGAGCATGGCCGGGCTTTTAGTTTTCTTGACGCGACCGACTCAGAGTTTTTCGAATTTATTTCGGATAGACAGGCTCACGCCGATCCACTACACGAACAATTTATGTCTATCTGTAACACGTTAGCACTCAAACTTAATGAAAAACTTGGACGTCGTGTTGATGAGGACCAGCTAAGCGCCGCGGTTATTTTTTTAGGATTGTCTCGGTTAATCGCGGTGGAAAAGGAACCAGGCCAATTAACTATTGAGCAAGTATTTTTTGCATCAGGTTTGCTTTCCAGAATGTCCGGTTGGAGCGTGGCCGCGGAACTTGTATTACAGTCTTCAGAACGTCACGACGGGACCGGATTACCTTTAGGGTTAAGCAATGACAAAATCTTGCCCGCCGCTCAAGTCATCGGGCTCGCTTTTGAATTTACTTTTATTGTGCTGCAAAATAGACAACAGGGATACAAACAATCTCTGTTTACTGCAGTCAAAGCAATCAATGCGCAAAAGGATACTCGATTCAAAGCGCGTCTTATTGAGCGTTTTAATAATCTCGTAAAAAGCGAGTACCTGACTACACAGATGTGGTAAAAACTTCTTCACAAAAAATAAAAAAATAAAAATTCATAAATTAAAACCCCTATTTTGACGTATCGCGTTTGTAACAAATGCTAACAAAATATCAGGAGTGGTTTATGAAAAAAATATTTGCGTTTGGAGTAGCTGTAGTATTTTCTTTTTTTCTTTTCGGTTTGATGAGTAGCTTGATTGATCAGGAAGCACATGCCATTGACTCAGAACCACCGGTTCCGATAGATATCATTTCAGTTCCTAAGGATACTCCCGTTGAAGTTATAACGCGACGACCTCCTAAAAAACCGCCAGAATTAAAGCCGGTAAAAAAACTAACAAAAACTGTACGCGAATCGAAGCCCGAGAAGGCAACACCGATGAAGGTAGCATTCTCAACAGGCGGAATCAAAGGTTTTAAGGCTTCCTTTAAACCTGGACTTGTTGGTGATGCTATGGGAGTCGGTTCGGCTGTTAATGGTGATGGTGGTTTAGCGCCTAAAGTCAGAGTTGAACCGAGTTATCCAATGAAAGCCGCAGCAGATAATATTGAAGGCTATGTCACGTTATCCTTTGATGTTAATCCCCATGGTGACCCGGTAAATATTAAGGTTGTTGAAGCAAAACCAAAAGGATACTTTGAAAAGAGTGCACGCAAAGCGTTACGTAAATGGAAGTACACTCCTGAGAAAAAAGATGGTGCAGCGGTTTCAACTTTTAATCAGAGCGTGACACTAGAATTTAAATTAGCTGGCGAGTAAACGCGAAAGAAAAAAATGAAGGTAATCCTTCGTCTGCAGGAAAAAAACTCCGCTCAGGTGAGCGGAGTTTTTTTATGTTTAGAAAATTATATTTCGAACTTTTTACGAAGTTTCTTTTTTACTGGTTCATTTTTAAGGGTGACGTATTGCGGTAAACCATTTTTGTATGGAGGATAAGATTCGCCTTTAATCAATGGCAACATATAGTCACGACACGCGTCAGTGATGTGCATTCCATCGGCAGAAATATATTTTCTCGGCATCATTTTTTCGACATTTGCTACCGCAGATAATGGTGCTTCACCGATGCTCCATTTGTAAGATTTAGTATTTTTTCGAACGATAGTAGGCATGACGGAATTTTTGCCTGCGACTGCAAATTCGACCGCTGCTTGTCCCATTGCGTAGGCCTGTTCCACATCGGTTGCTGAGGCGATATGACGTGCTGCACGTTGAAGATAATCCGAAACTGCCCAGTGGTATTTAAAGCCTAGTTCCGCTTTAACCATTTGCGCTACAACGGGTGCGACGCCACCAAGTTGCTTATGACCGAATGCATCAACGGTACCTGCATCTGCCAGGAAAGTGCCATCTTTATACTTGGCACCCTCAGAAACGACAATTGCACAGTACCCAAATTTCTTTACACATCGGTTCACTTTCTTGAGAAATTTTTCTTTATTAAATGCAATTTCAGGAAATAAGATAATGTGTGGTGAGTCACCTTCTTTCTCTGCCGCCAGACCGCCTGCTGCAGCAATCCAACCTGCATGTCGTCCCATTACTTCCATGACAAAAACTTTGGTTGAAGTTTTCGCCATTGACGCCACGTCAAACCCGGCTTCTCGAATTGAAACCGCGACATATTTTGCCACGCTACCAAAACCTGGGCAGTTGTCAGTAATCGGTAAATCATTGTCGACTGTTTTAGGAATACCGATACAAGTCATGGGGTAACCCATCGTTTCGCTTAATTGAGAAACCTTGTGTGCCGTGTCCATTGAGTCGCCACCGCCGTTATAGAAAAAGTACCCGATATCATGCGCTTTAAAAACTTCAATAAGTCTTTCATATTCAGCACGATTTTCTTCAATACTTTTTAGTTTATAACGACAAGAACCAAATGCACCGGATGGAGTGTGTTTTAAAGCTGCGATATCTTTTTTAGATTCTTTAC
Source organism: Aliikangiella coralliicola (assembly GCF_007004725.1). Classification (GTDB taxonomy): domain Bacteria; phylum Pseudomonadota; class Gammaproteobacteria; order Enterobacterales; family Kangiellaceae; genus Aliikangiella; species Aliikangiella coralliicola. The sequence continues at coordinate 97,223 of NZ_ML660172.1, forward strand.
TAGTATCAATCAAATCTTCGGTTAAAGCGCCGATAATACCATTGCGCCCCGCGTAGACTTTACCGATTACCTTTTTGTGTTGACGGGCTGTTTCAATAACGCCGCAAGCCGACGCATTGATTACCGATGTAACACCACCTGATTGAGCATAAAAAGCATTTTGCTTTTTGGCAGCCATGAAAGAGCTCCTGAGATTGAAAATTTTTGTTGGCGTATTATAGAGCCGAATCAATATAAAATGACAGTATAAAATCGGCTATTTCAATGTCTGATGTGGTCGCCCATTATGCCCACAGGCCTACTATACGCTGCAATGAGCGCCTAATCGGCCTGCAATAACTCCTTATGTCAGTTTTTATCGACTCAACTCTCAATCAATTCGGCAAGCGGTGAGAAGTATTTTTTTATGAAAGAGTAAGAGGTATGAAATATAAAAAGAGAGTGCTGAACAGCACTCTCTTTATTTTTTTGATAATAGCTAATGGGTGGCTTTAACGTAAGCCTCGCAGAAATCGAAGGGATTTCGATCTACCTGCACAAATGGCAATAATTAACATCAACCACAAGCTCGCGCCACCACCACCTGAACTGCTACTTCCTCCGGTGTTTCCGCCGCCGCTACTTTGAGCTTGAACGCTAAACGAGGTTGTCGCGCTTTCTAACTGAGCATTAGGTAAATCCACATTATGATCAACGGATAGATTGACGGTTTGTCCCGCAACAGAGGCATCAGCCTGTAAGTTAAACTGAAAACTTGCGTTGCTGCCGCTGACAGTTGTGTTCCAGCTAATAGTGCTACCACTCATTGTTGCACCGTTAGTCAAACTCGTTGCGTCTGCGGTGATGCCGGAAGGCAGTGTAATTGTCGTTGTATATTGACGTTGCTCGTTGGAGCTTGGTGATACCGTAACAGTAACTTGAAGATTACTACCAACAACAACGCTACTCGCAGATGTGCTAATCGACACATCATTATTGTCGCGGCTTAGGACAAATGAGCCAGTACCAATATCGCCGATGTTTGAACCGCGACTCAGTGCTACCACGCCGAAATATTGCGCGCCGTTTGTATTGAGGGCAGAGTAGTTTAATCCCAGGTTAAAGGGAGTCGTTCCATCTGAAGATGTTGGTGCATCGATTGTCAGGTTCTGGCTTGGGCTATTTCCAATTACGCCGCTAATGGAGGTAAATGTGTCGTTTCCTGAAGCTGCGCCGCTCCAGTTTTGAACCAGAATCCAGTAGTTCCCTGCGACGGGTTTGTTGAGTTGGATTCGCTCATCTGCGCCAGATGAAGTACTTGAGGCTAACGTTTCTGACTCCTGCGGTTGCCCGTCACCATTGGTATCTCTGCCGATAAAGAGATCAAGGTCGGCTGCCGTTGAATTGGAAGTCTGGGCAAATAATTGCGTACTGCCTGCAGCGACGGTAATGAGCTCAAAAGTTACACCATCGGTGAGGTCATCAAATGCCGAACTATTATCCGAGTCTGCGGCCAGTGATTTTTGTACCGGCGTACTTTCTACCATAAAGCCTGCCGCTTCTAGCGTCGGTGATGTAATCGTGACGATATTTTGAAGCGTATGCTGGCCTGAATTTCGTTGCGAGGAGTGGGTAAAGGCTTCAGGCATATTGCTATTATTGACTTTAACGGCAACTGGAAATTGGGTTGTGGAAATAGAATTGTTGGTGGGAGTTAGCACTAATCTACCGAATAACCAGTCTCCGTCAACACCGTTAATATCAGCTGTGATTGACAAATTTTGCGTCGCCCCTTGAGCGAGCGTAAAGTTATCTGGTGTGACACCTAAAGTTAGTCCTGTGTCAGTGACAAAACTGGCATTCCAGGTTCCTGCCGTTGCAGCGGAAACTGTTCGCGTCCAACTACAAGATACATTACATTCAGGATCGGTCATTCCTGGTAAGTTAAGGGTCCGCGGATCGCCACCGTTTGAGGGATCGGCTGCGGTAAAATTATTGATAGTTTCGTCCATCAGCAAACCAGCGTTTGCTGCAGCTTGAATATCAATTCTTCCACCACCTATATCGAAGGCGTCAGCAGGTGTGGTTCCGTCTTCTTTGACTAAACTGGTCACCGCTGTCGACATCAAGGCTGAATGAATTTGGCCTGCAGTCCAGGTAGGTTTCAATTGTTTAATTAACGCGGCAGCACCTGCCACGTGAGGGCTTGCCATTGAGGTACCTTGAAGGAAGGCATAATCAACATCACCAATTCCTGCGGCAAAGATACTAACGCCTGGTGCGGCAACCGAGGGGGTTATCACGCCATTTGCCGTCGGGTTAGGGCCACGAGAGCTAAAGGCTGCTGTTATATCTGCGGCTGAAGGGTCAACACCTACAGCGCCGTTGGTGCCGTTGATTGTCCCCATATGATTGGAGCCCGATGCTAACCAGGTTCTTAAGGTATCGCCGTTGTTAGCATTAATATGGATACCAGGAACCACATAAATATCATCGGCTAAAAAATTACTGCCGCCTTGTATATTGGCCAGAATAAATCCGCCAGCACCACCCGCAGCGACATGTTGGGCTTTTAGTACTCGGGCAATTTCGCCGCGATCGCAAACAACAATTTGTCCGCTAAATGTGCCTTGTGGAAACGGGTTAAGGCATTGTTCCGGGTTAGTGTCGCCGTTTGAAAAGTTACCGGCATAGACGATGGGGGCTGTTATCGAAGCTGTTAAACTACGACCACTAATTGTGCCTGGCGGGGTTGTAGAACCACCGCTCATGTTAGAGAGTGTTTTGGTTGGGAATGCACCACGATCATGCGTACTGGCGGCCACCGATGTTATCCAGGGCGCATCGCCGGGAGAGCCTACAGTTTCTGGATTGGGGCCATCATTTCCAGCAGATGTAATGGCGATAATACCGGCTGCTCTGGCGTTGCGATAGGCCAGCGAATCTGACGCAGACCAGGGATTAAACGCGGAACCACCAAAAGAATAGTTAATCACATCAACGCCATCAGCGACTGCCTGATTAATGGCCGCCACCGATGCGCCGCCCGATGCAATTCCGTCATCGCCAGATATGCGATAGGCTATAAGATTGGCGCGAGGCGCTACGCCAGATAAGTCGAGTGAATTCCCTCCGCCTAAGTCAAAAGAAAGCCGATTGCCAACTGCGGTGGAAGCAACATGAGTCCCATGACCGTCTGAGTCTTCAGGGTCGTTCACACCGTCAGCAAAGTTATATGCGCCAATTAGTTTATTATTGCAATATCCTGCGTTGGTAGCGCAATGTCCAAGGAAGACACCGTTACCTAATGGGTTTACATGGATGTAACCGTCGGTTGGGTCAACCTGTGCAAAAGAAGGGTGATCGTGTCTGATGCCGCTGTCTATGACGGCCACAACAATACCTTCGCCCTGTGCCGCAACTCCTGTTGCTGAAGCGTCCCAAGCAGCAGGTGCGTTTATTAATAATGGTCCACGATCAGTCTCGGCTTTGATTTTCGGGGCCAGAATAACTGACTTGATACCAGGTAATGAGCGTAGGAGCGCCGCCTGGCTGGAAGTGATGTTCACAGTGAATCCGTTCAATACATGCTGGAAAGTAAAGCCGATATTGAGATCCTGTTTCAGGTGTTGGGCAGCATTTGACATGATATCTTGTTGCTGTTGTTTTAAGTAGCGAATATAGGTTTGACTCGCTTTGCTGTTAACATCAAGCTTTTTTCCCGGAAGTCCAACTTTTGAAACTGAATTGTTTTGCAGGTTGGTTGCGGGCAATCCGTTAATTTCGCCGTTATAACTCGCCAGTGGCGAAGCATCTAACTGGACGATGTAGGTTTTTTCAAGCAGAAAGTAATGCTTATTTTCTTCCGCTTCCAGCGATTGCCGGGCGTGTGCGGAAAATGCCAGGTGGAGCAAACCTATGATGAAAGCGATGTTCGCAATAAATTGCTTAAAATTATTGTTTGTCAGTGCTGCTGTCTTAAATAATGGCTTCATAGTGACCTCTGAGACTGGTTTTTATTTTTTGAATAGATAAAAGAGAGAAGTGGAGTGATTTTCGCGCTTTGGAACATTTGTTCTTAAATGTCAATACGTTACAGATTAAATTTCTAATGATCAAACTATCGAAAATCATGCTTGTCCTCTAGGTAATAGGGTATGTGAATGCCTATTGATTGAACAAATGCCTACTTTGATAATATCAATGCTCGCTAGCCTGTGCCACTAAATAGCCAATTATGTGACCTAAGGCGTATTTTTCGGGTTAGAAGAAAATACTAAGGAGTGTCCAACCAGATTGACTCGGGTTAAATTGGTTATACCGCTAAAATTTGATTATTGATTGTAGATTTCTATGACTTTCTATTAATTGGTTTACATCGGTTAGCCCGGTAATATTTCCGTGCTACAATTCCCCCCAAAATCTGATATTAAACAGTTAATAGCGAGCAATTCTTCATGCACATCCATATTCTTGGTATTTGCGGTACTTTTATGGGCGGTATTGCGCGTCTTGCGGTTGAGAAAGGTTTTAAAGTGACAGGCTCTGACCGCAACTGTTATCCGCCAATGAGTGATCAACTTGAATTGTTGGGAATAACACTGCACGAAGGGTATGACGCAAACCAGTTGAAAAGTGAACCTGATTGTGTGGTGGTTGGCAATTCGATGTCGCGAGGTGTCGAGGTCATTGAAGCGTTGCTAGATTCCAATCAGCGCTATCGCTCCGGTCCACAGTGGCTAAACGAAAATATTCTTCATGACAAGTGGGTTATCGCCGCCGCTGGTACTCACGGCAAAACTTCCACTGCAAGCATGATCACTTGGATTCTTGAGGCCAATGGATATAACCCAGGATTCTTGATTGGTGGGGTGATGGAGAATTTTGGCGTTTCAGCCAGACTAACGGATTCGCCGTTTTTTGTCGTTGAAGCCGATGAATATGACACAGCGTTTTTTGATAAACGCTCAAAGTTTGTTCACTATCGCGCTAGAACCTGCATTTTAAATAATCTTGAATTTGACCATGCGGATATTTTTAAAGATTTAGAAGCTATCGAAACTCAGTTTCATCATCTTGTGCGTACAGTCTCTGGAAATGGGTTGATTATCAGACCTTTTGTTTCAGAGTCACTTGACCGAGTCATCGAAAAAGGATGCTGGTCTCCGGTACATTCTTTTGCGTTGTCAAAAGGTAATACAACAAGCGAATGGAGTGCGAAAAAAGTTTCACAAGATGGAAGCCATTGTGAAATTTATTTTAAGGGAGAAAATGTGGGTGAGCTTCGCTGGGAGTTAATTGGTGATCATAATGTGAGTAATGCTCTTGCTGCAATTAGTGCGGCTCATCATGTAGGGATTTTGCCGGAGCATGCGATTAAATCTTTAGCCAGTTTTAAGAATGTAAAACGCCGCATGGAAGTGAAAGGTTGTGTGAATGATATTACGGTGTATGATGATTTTGCTCATCATCCTACGGCGATCAAAACGACGTTACAAGGGCTGCGCGATAAAGTCGGAAAAAGACGAATTATTGCTGTTGTCGATCCGCGTTCAAACACGATGAAAATGGGATTTCATAAGAATACGCTAGTTGACGCTGTGTCATCAGCTGATGTCTCTTTATTTCATATGCCTAAAAGTTTTGACTGGAAGTTTAATTTTGAAAATATTGATAATATTATCGCTCTTGAGTCTCCTGAACTCATTATTGAAAAGCTGCGCAAATTAGTTCAACCGGGCGATAGTGTTTTGATTATGAGTAATGGTGGTTTCGGCGGTATTCATGATCGATTACTAAAAGTATTAGCCGGCGACGTGGAGTAAATTGTTTGAGTCAGGAAAAGAGAATTACTTTAGGTATTACCGGCGCGTCAGGTGCTATTTATGCCGTTAATTTATTGAAAAATCTGACGGTTCATTATCAAGAAGTCCACTTGATGATTTCCGATGCCGCGAGAATTGTTATGGCAACGGAAATCGATCTTAAGCTTCCTGAAGCACCGCAAAAAATTCAACAATTACTAACTGAGCTTTGTGAGTGCTCCAGTGATGTTATAAAAGTCTATTCAAAAGAAAATTGGTATTCACCGGTTGCTAGCGGTTCGGCCGCGCCTAAGCAAATGGTGGTTTGTCCAGCGAGTATGGGGTGCGTCTCTGCGATAGCCACCGGTGCGAGTAATACCTTGTTAGAGCGCGCGGCAGATGTTGTGATTAAGGAACAAGGACAATTAATTTTATTACCGAGAGAAATGCCGTTTTCTACCATTCACCTCAGAAATCTGTTAACGCTTAGTGAAGCTGGCGTTACCATTATGCCTGCTGCACCGGGACTTTATGGTCAACCAGAAAGTATCGACGACCTTGCTGATTTTGTCTCGGCACGTGTATTGAATCATTTAGGCATTGACAACCAGCTCGGCCACGCCTGGGGCTACAAACGTTAGTCCAAATCAAAATATCATCAATAAGAACTCGTTGCTCCTTCGGAATAATCTATGACAGAAAAAGCCATTGAAATAATCGATTTGAAGAAAAAATATGCCAATCGGGTTGAAGCCCTGAAAGGGATCTCATTTAGTGTAGAAAAAGGGGATTTTATTGCGCTGTTAGGACCAAATGGAGCAGGTAAATCAACGACCATCGGCGTTATTTGTTCGCTGGTTAATAAATCTTCGGGAACGGTTAAAGTGTTTGGCCATTCGATTGACTCTGAGTTAGAGGCAGCTAAACGCTGCATTGGTCTAGTGCCACAGGAGTTTAATTTTTCACAGTTTGAAACGTGCCGCCAGATTGTCGTAACCCAGGCTGGTTACTATGGAGTCACCAGAGCTGTTGCCAATGAACGCGCGGAAAAAATATTAAAGCAACTGGCATTGTGGGAAAAACGTGACACTCAGGCTCGAGAGCTCTCGGGCGGAATGAAGCGGCGTCTAATGATTGCTCGTGCACTCATGCACGAACCAAAAGTTCTCATTCTAGATGAGCCGACTGCTGGCGTTGATATAGAAATTCGCCGCTCGATGTGGGAGTTTCTCACTAAAATAAACAAACAGGGAACAACCATTGTTTTAACCACGCATTACCTGGAAGAAGCCGAACAATTGTGCCGTAATATTGCGATTATTAATCATGGTGAAATTATCGAGAATACGACTATGAAAGATTTGATCTCGCGACTTGATCGGGAGACTTTTGTTCTCGATGTTGACAAAACGCCGCAAGAATTTCCTTGTATTGACGAAGTTTGTTTCCGGCATAGGGATGATTCGAGCATAGAAATTGATGTTCCTAAATCTGCGGCGTTAAATAATGTTTTTGAGTGGTTGACGAAGCAGGAAATAAAAGTTTTGAGTATGCGTAACAAATCGAACCGTCTGGAAGAATTGTTTGTTCAATTAACAGAAAAGAATAATGAGAACTAGTCATGTTTAACCGAGAATCCCTTATAGCATTGCAAAGTATTTGCATTAAAGAAATCACTCGCTATTTTCGAATTTGGGTACAAACGTTGCTGCCACCGGCTATCACAATGACATTGTATTTTGTTATTTTTGGTCAGCTAATTGGTCAGCGGGTTGGTCAAATGGGCGGTGTGAGTTATATGGAATATATTGCGCCTGGAATTATCATGATGTCGGTGATCACTAACTCTTACTCCAATGTAGTATCTTCATTTTTTAGTGCCAAGTTTCAGCGCTCGATAGAAGAGATGTTAGTTTCCCCCGTACCAACCGTATACATTTTGCTGGGGTATATTTTTGGCGGTGTCAGCCGCGGATTATTAACAGGCGTTATTGTCACTATTGTCGCTTCTCAATTTGTCAGCTTTCAGGTAAACAGTTGGCCAGTGGTTATTTTCGTGGTTACGCTGACTTCTATGTTGTTTGCAACCGGTGGTTTAGTGAATGCGATTTTCGCGAAAAAGTTCGATGACATTTCCATTGTGCCGACTTTTATTTTGACGCCATTAACTTACCTTGGTGGCGTTTTTTATTCGATTAAATTACTGCCTGAATTCTGGCAAACCGTATCGCTCGCTAATCCCATTTTATATATGGTGAATGCTTTTCGATACGGCTTCCTCGGTTTTTCTGACATTAATATAACTAACGCTTTGATATTGATCAGTCTGTTTATTGTTGGCTTGCTCTCACTTGCCTATTATTTGCTATCGAAAGGAATCGGTATTCGCACTTGATTACGCAGTGATAAATTACTATTCCTGACTTTAAAATAATTGGTCAAAATAATCGATACAATCGTTAAGCTCTGGCACAAGATAAAATTGACCTGTGTCAGGCGCACAGCGACAATTAATAAGTTCGCCTTTCCAGGTAAAACTTAGTTGGTAGGCATGAAGATAACCTCTGTCAGATTGAGTACCGCCGTACCTTTGATCTCCCAAAATGGGAGCGCCTAGAGATTTTAATGCAACTCTGATTTGGTGGGTTTTTCCAGTCTGCGGTTTGACCCAGAAAAAGCGTTGGCCCGGAAGCAGGGAGCGAGTATAGAATTGGGTTAATGCTGGATTGTTTAATGACTGGCTTAGCTTCCAACTCCCATCGCGGCTTTTTTGCATATCACCTTTAATTTTCCCTTGTTTCTTTTTGGGCTTTTTATCACTCAATGCAATGTAAACCTTGTCGATTTTTCGTTGCCCAAACAGTTGGCCGAAGTGGTTCGCTGACGTTTTATTTTTGGCTAAAATTAGCAAACCCGATGTCATCTGATCTAAACGATGGACCGGCCAAAGCTCAGTTTCTAGCTGACGTTTTAGCTGATTGAAAAAGCCAATGTTATCGTCGTTATCTTGAATTGAGATATTGGCTGGTTTGCTAACAATTAGAAAGTCTGGGTTTTTGTAGACAATGTTGATGTCTATCACTTTATTTCACCTGCTATTTGGTAAACTATCTCTTAGTGAAATAAATAACTTTGTATTTTCCTGGAAATATACGAAGCCATTTATTTTTGAATGAATAAAAATTAACGAATGAGCGGGCTTTCTCATCTTGAGTTGCCTGATATGAGTGGGGCCGGGCAGGGAAAACACCGAGCTTATTATCATTTTCATTCAGAGATTTTTACTCATAAGAATAAATATTTTTTAAACTAATTTTATTTTGGCTATGCGATAAAGCAAGCCTCTTCCTATTGTTGAATTATTGAGATTTTTTAACTGTAATTCATTGTTATTATTATTAATCTGTCCCATTTTAACAATAAATATAATCTCAGTGGATTTAATTTGTTTGGTGATTCGGATATAATCCAGTTGGTTGAATAAACTTGAAATCTGAAAAATTTAAATAATAATGAGAATATAGGATGCGGTTTTCGGGACATGCTCAAAAAGGGCATACAAGGAATTTTAGGGAGTTGTAGTTATGGCATTGGTATTGATCGTTGACGACGATCCACAGATGTTACGCCTTCTGACTGATGTGGTTGAGCTCGATAAGCATGATGTGCTTCTAGCGCAGGATGGCGCGTTGGCAATCGAATATTTTGAACATCAATTGCCTGATCTGATGATTACCGATATTCTAATGCCAAATAAAGAGGGGTTAGAATTAATCTCTGAAGTTCGCGAAAAATTCCCTGGTATCAAAATAATTGCCTATTCCGGCGGCGGCTCCTCTGATCCTGAAAGCTACCTTGAATTTGCTAGCGGAATGGGCGCTGACAAGGTTTTTAGTAAACCTATGCCGCTAGGCGAGTTGCGGCAGGAAATCCAGTCGCTGTTGTCTGAATCCGTTAATTAAAAGCACTTTTCCCATATTGCTTAGCTTCGCTCTAGAAGTTCAAACCCCTGGATGTACTCCAGAAGCTCAAACTAGACCTGCTCAAATCTGAACCGATTCTGCTATTTCTGCAGAAATTAGCTGATGTCAGCAAGCTGGATACCCTAAAAACAGGGAGTCGGCTGCTCTATTTCACTTTCAACAGCCTAAGACTTCAATTACAGCTTATTGAAGTTCAACGGTAAACCAGAACTGGCTGCCTTTTCCTGGTTCGCTGATGACACCAATTTCTCCTCCCATTAGTTCGGCGAGGTATTTAGATACAATTAACCTGAGCCGTCCAGCGAAGCTGCTATTGGTGAGCTTGGTTTGTTGTTCCAAAGAGTCGAAAAGTCCATCTTGCGCATCTTGTGGGATGCCTACACCTGAATCTTTTACGGTAAATTTCAATAGCTGTTTGTCACCGTCTTGAAACGCATTGACAAACAAGTTCACATCACCTTGTTTGGTGAAACGAATCGCGTTACCGAGCAGGTTGCGCAATATTTGTTTTATTCGAGTCACATCCGCCACCACCTCTGTCGGAATGTCTGGATCGCTGCTGGCTTGAAGCGATAGACCTTTCTCGTTTGCGTAGTGGGAAAGTTCAGAAGACAAATCGTCGATAAGTTGACGCACGCTAAAAGTAGATGGGTTGAGTTTCAGCATATTCGCGTCTAACTTAGAGAAATCCAGAATATTGTTCAGATTATCTACCAGCGTTCTGGTTGAGCGTTTGGCGATGCTGAGTAATTGCTTGGGTTCAGACTCAAATTCATATTCAGATAAAAGCCTGAGCATACTCACAACAGACTTCATGGGAGTTGTAATCTCATCGCCCATACGCGATAGAAATTCGGATTTTCTTCTCGGTGCGGCAACTGCGCTGTCCCTTTCGCTCGTTAAAGAAGAGGTGGTTTGGCGCAACCGTTTTTCGCTCTCCTGCAATTTTCGAATTTCCAGGGTGAGAGTTTTCTTTTGTTGTACGAGCTGTTCAAACCTTGTGCGTATTGAGCGTATTGTATCTGCGATATCTACATCATGGGTCAGGTTTTGAAGTGTGGTCAGGCGGTTTATTTGTTCAGCGATTGGTAAGTTGATGTCTAATGTATCACCGAGTAGCTGTGCATTTTTTCTGGATGCATTAACCTGTTTTAATACCATTATCACGAGAATAATTGTTAGTACAATGCCAACAACCAAAAAAAGCATACTGCTGGAAAAGGCCGCTGGTGGCGAAACTAAAAGGACCAACTTCCAGATGGTTGAGCTAATCGATTTAGGCCATTCAACTTCAACCAGATCATAATTTTGCAAGCTTGGAGAGGTATCAATACTGACGGTTTGAATGAGATTGTTTTTGGTTACTGCAACCGGTATTTGGGTAAAATGATGGAACTGTTTTAGTGTTTTTGCATCGAAGTATTTAATGCCGATTAATGTTCCGATTATTTCGTTTTCCACGTTTTTAATTGGCACGAGAATAATCGTTGCGGGCGCATTTCTGAATTCACGCAATAGCGTGATTGTTTTCTTGTTTTTGTATAATCTTTCAAGTGGGTTTTTCAACTCTGAAAGCTGTCCTGCGCGAGAAGGTTTTTCAAAGTAAAGTACATTATTGCTGCGGGCATGAGCACCAACCAGAGACAACCCTGCAGCATTGAATAGTGTTTTTTGGGAGTCTAACCAGTACGACCACTCAGATGCTGGATTGGATTGCCAAAACGAATTAAAAGATAAAGATTCGAGAGATTCTTGCAGTGAGGTTAGATTTTGTTCTATCTGGTTGGCGAGCTGTTCCGCGCCCAGTTTTGCTGCACCAGAATCGCTGTGCGGAGTGGTCGAAACGCTCGATTGAGTTATCACCAATAAGGCGGTGAAAATTGTGCCTATCAACAGCGTCACTAATATCGAAATTCTAGATGGAGTCATACCAGGTTAGCTCGCCTATTTAAATATTCTTATGGTTATTATTGGCCATAAGCCTATCAGAAGATTAATGTTTCTACTCAGTTTGTGATCAGAATTGTGATCAATTACCTCATGTGAGTTTAGCAGAATATCAAAACATCTATTAGCCCGACATTAAGAGATAATTTGCTGTTTATATTCTAATTTTCTAATGCTTTGATTTTTTTGATGATTTCAACGTGCTGAGATAATTCGATTTGCTGCTTTTTTGCACAGTCAATCAAGTATCCATTAATAAAATCGATTTCTGTCGTCTTGTTGGCGCGAATATCCTGGAGCATAGAAGACTGATTATTGCGGGTGTTGTGGGCGACTAGTTCTACTTGTTCCTTGATTTCATGAAAAGACATCTTGGGCAAAATGAGTTTCAATATTGGGGTTAATTCTTTAAGCAAAGATTCAGCTTGAGCGTTTAACTTTCCATCAGAAAGAACGCTCGAATTTAGTTGTCCATTAATGGCCGTTAGCGGGTTAATTATTGCGTTAATGACTAACTTTAAGTTCATCGCCTGGCGATGAGCGTTATTCCAGCTAACACAAGGTAAACTTTCGTTAAGCTGTTGAATTAGTGTCTGATATTCTTGTTCTGAGTAGTTGGAGTTGATATTGCCGATAACTGTTTTTCCGTTCCCGGTATGGACTAGTTCGTTTTCCTGTATGTAGGCGCCATGGATAATCGACGCGTGAATGACCGCCATCTGTGGAAGGTATTGTTCAACAATTTCAAGTAGGCCCATGCCATTCATCATGAGTATGATATGACAGGGTTTTGTCATAATTTGACTTAACTGTTGACAGAGTTTCTCCAGCTGATGCGCCTTTACACAGATTAGAATAATATCTGCATCTTTCCAGTCTTCGATAGTTTGGTAGTTGATTTTTTGTTCGAAATTACCAAGAGGAGACTGGATTTGAAGAAATTGTGGCGAACGTGGCGAGCGCGAATACAAAGTCGCTTTATGACCATGATTGATGAGAAAGCTCGTCCACAAATGGCCGATAGCGCCAGCACCGATGATGTTAAAACTGAGTTTTTTCATGAACAAGTATTATTTGAATTAACAAATGTATAAGATGGACAACAGTTTAAAGGATGGGCATTTACCAAATCAAACTATCTTAAGGGGCTTAGTTTGCAAGATAATAAAAATAAAGTCAGTTTTAGAGAAGTTATTTTAAATAAAAAAATGGTGGTTTGCTTATTTACCGGGTTCGCATCTGGTTTGCCACTTTATCTCCTCATTCAGTTAGTTCCTGGTTGGTTAAGGAATAATGGGGTTGATCTATCGACCATTGGTTTATTTGGCATTATTCTTTTTTCTTATAATTGGAAGTTCGTCTGGTCGCCCTTAATGGAGCGATACACGCCACCGTTTTTGGGTAAGCGAAAAGGCTGGATGATTTTGACGCAAGTTCCCCTGATAGCGTTAACGTCACTGCTTATTGTTTTACAACCTTCAAGTCAGATTGGATTGATCGCAATGGTTGTGGGGGCGATTGGTTTTTTTAGCGCGAGTCAGGATATTGTATTAGATGCTTACCGCAGGGAGTTGTTAACAGACGATGAAATGGGGATGGGAACTTCGATATTCGTTAACGCCTATAAATTTTCCTCGCTAATTCCTGGCGGATTATCACTCATTATTGCTGATTGGTTTTCATGGGAGTGGGCCATCGGGACCGCGGTGATTTTTCTTTTTGTTGGTCTGATTACCACCTTAATCATTAATGAGCTCCCCAAGTCTGGTTACCAGCCCGTCACAATTCAGGAAGCGGTGATTGACCCGTTTAAAGAGTTCTTTAATCGAAATGGTTGGCGAGAAGCTGCACTGGTATTACTTTTTCTGGTTTTGTATAAGTTGGGTGATAACATGGCTGTTGCGCTTGAAACCCCGTTCTTTTTCGATATGGGGTTTAACGGGACTGAAATAGGGACCGTTGCTAAATTATCCAAGTTATGGGCCTCGATTATTGGAACCGCGATAGGCGGAATTATCATGATTCGGCTGGGCATCAATAAAGCACTTTGGATATTCGGTTTTTTCCAGATTGGGACCATTCTTGGCTATGCTGTTTTGGCACAGGTTGGCAACAATATCTGGGTTTTATTTGCAGCTGTTAGTATGGAATATTTAGGGGTTGGATTAGGGACTGTGGGCGTTTTATCCTATATGTCTAAATTAACCAGTCGGAAGTTTACGGCGACTCAATTTGCTTTGTTGAGCAGTATCGCGACAATTCCACGAACATTTGCTGGTGCGACAACGGGATTTATTATTGAGGCTGTAGGATACTTTTCGTTTTTCGTTATCTGTTTTTGCTGCGCCATTCCTGGCATGTTATTACTACTCAAAGTTGCTCCCTGGAATGGGAAGCGAGATGACGAATAGTTTTATCGATACGCGGCAATTGCAATCGGGGGAAGATACTGGCTGAAAGATATGGGGTTAGGTTCTCTCAGAACCCCAATTAAACATCCAGCTACCGAGCGCCAAAAATATTAATGTCATTGCTGCGAGAACTAACAAGTTATATTGGACATCATATAAACTCGCACCATCGGTCATGATATCTCGCGACGCATTTAAAATATGGGTCAACGGAAATATTTGAGAAAATTTTTGCACGATTGGGTGGGCTCCTTCAAGTGAAAACCATACACCTGAAAGTAACATCATCGGCCAGGAAGCAAAATTTAATAAACCACCGGTAAACTCTTCGCTGCTTGATTTAGAAGCGATGAGTAAACTCAAAGCTATCATGCTACTGGCACCTAGAATGGCCACAATTAACAAATCGAGCACAGAGCCTAAAACATAAAAGTCGAGCAAAAAATTACAGCCAATAAATAAAATACTGGTGACCGCTATGACAATTAAAAGTCGTGACACAATTTGTGCAGATAAGAACTCGAAAGCGGTTAACGGCGTCGCTTGAAATCGTTTTAACACGCCATTTTTACGATAGCGAACTATGACGTAGCCGACACCAAATAAACAGCTGAACATCATATTCATACCCAAAATGCCAGGCATAACCCAATCGACATAACGAATGGCGCGACCATCAGTTTGCGAGCGTTGCATGTTTGGGTGTTGACCGATTAACAGTTGTTCAACGATATAACCTTTAGAAGAGGTTTCATTGACCCAGTATTGTTGTTGAGCAAAATCAACTAACAGATCAATTTTGTGTTGATCAACTTTTTGAATCGCTTTATCAACATCTTGATAAGCCACAAAGTCGATAAACTTTAAACTTTCAAATGCTTTCTTGTTTTCTGACACTTGCGCCTGGAGTTGAGTTGACTCTGAAGAAGTCTTTATCAATCCAACTTTATACAAGCTATTGCTTTCATCTGAAAACATAAAGCCAAAAGCGAATAAAAGTAAAACTGGGAACATAAAGTTCCAGGAGAGGGCAGCTCGATCACGGAAGAACTCTTTGTTTCTTGCGCTAAGGATAGCTAAAAACTTTTTCATCAACTTAGCCTCTTAACTGGTGTCCGGTTAGTTTAATAAAGAGATCTTCAAGGTTCGGAGAACGAACTTGCAA
This sequence comes from Aliikangiella coralliicola, assembly GCF_007004725.1. Classification (GTDB taxonomy): domain Bacteria; phylum Pseudomonadota; class Gammaproteobacteria; order Enterobacterales; family Kangiellaceae; genus Aliikangiella; species Aliikangiella coralliicola. Next base: position 112,512 of record NZ_ML660172.1, read on the forward strand.
GCCGTCGAGGGAGATATCGTGTTCCAATAAAAACTTAATACTTGAATCGATATTTTCTGACAAGATTTCGACCCGATGGTTTTTTGTTTCGAAATCGATCTGGTTATTTGTCAGTGCGCCTTTTATTTCTCCAGGCAAACTAATAATCACACCATCAAAATGTTCTTTGAGCATTTGAGTTGGTGTTCCTTGATGAATGATATGTCCCTGGTCAACGATCACGATTTCATCGCAGAGTGATTCAGCTTCATCCATGTAGTGAGTGGTTAACAAAATAGTTTTTTTCTGTGATTTGATGTTGTTAATCAGTTGCCAAAAATTTCTGCGGGATTGCGGATCTAATCCGGTCGTGGGCTCATCCAGAAAAATAATCTTGGGATCATTGAGCATCGCTAACGCAAGCAACAATCTTTGGCGTTGTCCGCCAGAAAGCTTGCGTGTGTCCCGACTGATAATTTCTTCAAGTGCACATAGCTCGATCAACTCATCAATGGGCAATGATTTATGGTAAAAGTTGGCGAATAGCTTTAGCGTTTCTTTCACCGTAAGAAAGTCTTGAATGGCTGTATGTTGAAATTGAATGCCAACGCCTTGATAGTAATTTTTATCGAGCGGTTTGCCTTCGAATAAAATTTCGCCACTAGTTGGTTTTAAGATCCCTTCCATCATTTCGATGGTGGTGGTTTTTCCGGCGCCGTTTGGGCCGAGCAATCCGAAACAGCAACCCTCGGGAACATTGAAGCTGATGTTGTCTACTGCAACAGTTTCCGAGTAATGTTTGGACAGGTTTTTAATTTGAAGTAAATCAGCCATCGGAGGATTTTAAGGGTTGGCGTAGTAAAAGAAAAGAATCTTTTCAGAGGTTTCCATAAATTTGATTTGGAAACCTCTGACAATCGAGTTTTGAATCTGGTCGTCAGCTCTGCTTAAGAATGGTAACAGAGCTGATTGAGAGAATTGACTTAGAAGTGGTAGAAAACGCTAATGTAGGCACCATCAAATTCTAGATCGCCTTTAAAAGAGTCTTCTTCAACATCGAGGTCGAACATACGATATCCAGCTTTTGCACCCAGGCCCCAATCAGATTCATATCCAAAAGCAATCGAGGTGTCTGAAACTGAGTCGTCGTCATAGCTGATAATATTGAGCTGTCCGTCAATAAAAAAGCCGGTAAAGGGGAGGTCGATACGGCCAGATGCGTAAAGCAGTGGCAGGGTAAAGTCTAGCTCTTCAAATTCGTTCAGATTTGAACCTGTTGCTGGTGTCACCAATCTGACTTCTCCGTCATATTTGCGAAGAGTTAATCCGAGATCGAGATTAATCCAATTATCGAGAATTTCGTAGTAAAAGGTGAATTCTGTATTACTTGTGTCGAATGTTGTGCTTACCGCCTCATTAACGCTATAAGTTTCGCCACCGAATACAATTTCTCGAGTTAGCGTTGAACTTGCCGCATTATCCAGATCTGATGAGACAACTTTGATATTAGGCAAAAACGGCACTGGATGTTCTAGCGATGCCCAGATAACATTATGGGAGTCGTCATCAAAGCCAAGGTCATTCTGAATATCAATTGAGCTACCTAATACAGAACCTGAGTCAGAACTGATAGTTCCTGTATAATCTGGTGTCCACTGGTATGCCCCAACTTCAAAACCAGCGATATCCGCATAGGCTGCAGGTGCTAGAGTTACTGAAGCAATGGCCAAGGCTCCTAATACTTTTTTCATGATTTTCTCTCTTAATTGTCAGTACGGGCTAATTATGGACCATGATAAGAAAAAAAGGGAGTAAAATGTCACAGAATTACATTTGTCTCCCATATTTTGGTTATTAACTAACCTTGACCTCTAGCGAGTTCAATGAGGGCTGGATCACTGAACATGCCTGATAGCTGTTTACTCAGTAATTGGTTAACAACACCGGTGACATCGTTTTGGTTTGCTGGATTGGCAACTTCCTGGCTTCGAGACATTTTGTACAGTTTTTCAAATGTGCGACCTTTACTTTTAGCTTTCAGACGGAGGTGGCTAATGACTTCGACATTTGACTTAAAAAGTTCAGATGCAACGGTTGCTGAAAGTTGTTCAATGTGGAATTCTAGTGCAATGTCGGCAAGTAATGGTTTGGAAATTATCTTAAATTTGTGATGTTTCAGGTTATCAACTAATTTTTCTTTTAGCATAAATGCTTCATTGTCGGCAGCAGAGGTGACGACTTGTTTGTCTTTTTGAGAGGGAAGTTGCTTTCGCTTATCCAACACTTGCACTGACACCAGTGAAGCATGGCTGTGTAATTGTTCCGCCGTTGTTATTTCAGGGTCGATTAGATAATTGAGCTTTGCCGGAGTACAAGCAGCGATCACCAACACCAGTGAGGCCATTGATAGATTTCGGGCGAGCCGAGATGATTTGGAGTTGCTTAAACGGCTTGATGTGAACATTGAAGAAATTGATGTTAGCGCGTTTTGTGTCAATTGATTAATCATTGTGGATTCCCCTTTAAAATTTTTTGCCAATGATTGTCAGACCAATTTAGGTGTACTTTGAATTTACGTCTGGGTAAATTAAAGGCCACTCAATTAATCTCTGCTAATCTAAGGAGCGTAAAAATAATTTTCATTATCTTTTAAACTTCAAGATGAAACAATATTATGACAAGAATTTGAATGGCTTTCTTGATATTGTTGACAAATAATTTTGTAATCAGATTTTTCGCACCGATAATATTCAATAGTTAAACACACAATGTGACTATCAAAATGTTAATCGGTTATGTTAATTTTCCGATCATCGAGGCGATTCTGCTAACCAGATAATAAACTTTGGATCTTTCGAGACTATACTCGTTTTGCCAAAATAGCGCTTTAAAATCGGACCATACTTTAAATGCCGATTAGCCACAACGCGCAGCTCCCCACTTGATTTCAAACAACGCGCCGCTTCTTTAAACATATTTTTCGCTATCGACAGAGTTTGCACATTTTGCTGATGAAAAGGGGGGTTACAGAGAACATGATCATACTGATTACTTTCTACATCGGTCAGTCCATTGGTTTGGATGAATTGCGCGTTTGCCAGATCATTGATAAAAAAAGTCAGTCTAGATGATTCTACCGCCAGCGCAGATTCGTCAGTGAGTAAAAGCTCAGTGTCTGGATTATCACGTGCGATACAAGCACCGATAACGCCACTACCACATCCAAGATCAATCACTTTCTGATGTGGCTTGAAAGAGGGTAAGTGTCGCAATAAAACCTGTGTGCCAATATCAAGTTTATCACGGGAAAAAACACCTGGCAGTCCACATATTGTAATACCTGATTTATCTAGTCGATAGGTTTCAATGTCGCTTTCGCTTGAGATTGGTGCCTTATTTTCGCTAATAATCAGACGCGCTTTTTTTCTCGCTAATGATGTTTTCGTCGGGCCAATAATTGATTCAAACAGGTTAATGGTACTAACGTGAATATCTTTAGTCATTCCTGCGGCGACAATTTGAGTATCTGGGCCTATCCATCGCTTTAACTGTTTGAGTTGAAATTCAAGCAAACTTAAGTGTTTCGGGATCCGAAGTACTACCAGATCTATTGTCTTACTTTCACGGGGTGTTACGGAAAAATTGATCGGGTTATTTTCAATTGGGTGATGTTTATTTGTCGTTGTATCGGTAAGCTGAATTTGACGATGGTGATAGTCAAGCTCAAATGGTTTGGCTAAAATTTCACCAGTTACATTATTCCCCAAATTGATCTTGGTCGCTTTATTTGACAGGAATGAATCGCACCAATAGTCTGGGGCATAGTGATTTAATGTGACTGACAATGCGCCAAACTGATCATTGACAATTAATATTCGGCCGGACACCCGGTCTAAACTCAGTGAAAAACGTTGATTAAAATTCCCTTTATCAAAAAATGATTGAATACAACTTTGTGAATTGATCTGACTTAAAAAATCGATTAAATATTCATCAGCGGCGCTCCAGGCTCTAAGAGATTTATCATCGGTGCGCGGATATCGAATTAGCTTTAAATTTGCAACAGCAGGCAGGGAAATTGTCATTTCAATGATATTTCATTTAATTTGCCGTAGATTATACGTGAAAACAACGTAAATAAAGTTATTTGCAGAGAAAAAAGATAGATTATGAACTATGCTTACGACGTATGCATGGATGATATAACCGCTAACAAACAGCCTTGGCTGTCAATGTTTATTCGACGTTAATGGATGTTTTCCTTTATGAATTGAGTTAATTAAATTGAAGAACTAACCATGCACCTTCTTGTTGCTGATGACAATGAAATAAATTTAAGAGTAGCCTGCGCTTACCTAAAGGCGCTGGGTATTCCTGCTGAGTCGATCCACACGGCATCAAATGGGCGCGAGGCGACAGAACTTTGTGACCAACAGGATTTCGACCTTATTTTTATGGACATTCAAATGCCGGAAGTTGACGGAATAGAAGCCACCCGACAAATTCTGAAAAATAAGGAAATTAAACCCGCTATCGTCGCGCTAACTGCTAATACTTCGGAAGAAGCTGAAAGAGAGTATCGTAAAGCTGGCATGCAAATGGTGCTACACAAACCCGTGAACAAATCTGCTTTTATGAGTGCGCTAAAACTCGCCCAGACCACCTGAGCTATCATCGACTAATCGTCGTCTTCGTCATCAAACCCAGTTTTCGACTTATCGTAAGTGTCGGGGAATTTATATTTGTTAGCAGTTTTCAATAAAGTGATCATACCACCGACGATAAAGGCTAACACAAGTATGATAACGATCATTGCTGTGGTCATTAATCTGCTCCGCTAATATTACAAAAGTATTGTTGACGATAATGGTCAAGTCTTTCAATAATAAAATGCTTCTCTTTAATAACAGATGACTCTATATGCTGTTTGCAGGCGTCATAGTCGAAACTTTCGATAATCTTGTTTGCGGTATCATGATGAGATATGTGCCATGGTTCAACTGCAACTCCCCGGCGATATTCGCGGTAAGGTCTGAAGAAACCAAAGCGAGATAAATTTTCAGACAACCACTGCTCAAGTTGATAACAGGGGCCTTTTGCTGAAAATTCCTCGGGAACAAGTTCAACCTGATGTCCCTTTTCAATCGCTTCTGTTGCAAAAATGTCCAAGTCAGTTCCCCAATGGTGGCGACTAAAACCGGGCATCGCAGACCACAGACAGATGGCTTTATAGCGTTCGATACTCGACATTTGCGAAATATTTAATGGGCGGCCGTGGCGAGAATAAACCGGTTTGTAACCTTGCCACTTATCATTCCAGATAGCGAGCTGTCGGTCAAAACTTCGGTAGCTACTGATTATTGATATAGCAACACCTGACCGTGCTGCTTCTGCGAGTAACTCTGTTAACGGTTGTAAGATACTTTGGTGAACTAAAAATGGCTGGCCACCTGCGTTCTTTACTGGAAGCAGGTGAGATTCATCAATGCCGATAGATTGTTGCCAGGTTAGTTGCATGGCCATTCAATTTTTAATTTGTTTAAAAGTCGTTGAGCCAAAAATTTCATCGCTAAAATGAACAAATTTCAACATATTGAGTGTTGTTTTTGCAATCGAGCTATTTCGGTTTTTCACCGCTTAGACTAGCCAGAGCCGCAGATCAGACTAAAATTTGCTTAAGCGTTAAGTAGTAAATTTCACTCAATAGTTCCAGATCATCAACCTTAACACATTCGTTCACCTGGTGAATGGTTTTATTGATTGGGCCGAGCTCGACAATTTGTGCGCCGGTTTTGGCGATAAATCGTCCGTCAGAAGTGCCACCGCTGGTTTGCGGACTGGTTTTAACTGAACATACCTGCTTTATGGCGTTAGCGACGGCGTCAATCAGATCATGGGATTCTGTCAGGAATGGCTCGCCATTAAGTTTCCAGTCTAATTGGTAGTTGTCACAGTGTTTTTTAACCAGAGTTTCAACTTGCTGCTTAATTCGTTGGTGGCTTTGTTCGGTTGAATAACGCAGGTTAAATTCGAGTTTTACCTCTCCCGGAACAATATTAACTGCCTCGCCCGCGTTTATCTGTGTTACCTGGAGACTGGTTGGTGGAAAATGCTCGTTGCCTTCATCCCATTTGATGTTAATCAGCTCGTCGAGAAAGTGAGCAGATCGGTGGACCGCATTATCGGCAAGGTGAGGGTAGGCAACGTGTCCCTGAATGCCTTCAATCTTGAGCCATCCCGTTAGAGAGCCTCGTCTGCCGATTTTGATGACATCGCCTAATTGCGCAGTAGATGATGGTTCACCCACGATTGAATAATCAATCGCCTGACCGCGTTTTTGCAGTTCTTCCACCACCTTAACAGTGCCATTAATAAAAGGCCCTTCTTCATCGCTGGTAATCAAAAAGGCAATTGACCCTTTGTGTTCCGGATGTTCTGCAACAAATCGCCTGGTTGCCGTGAGCATTGCTGCTAACGAGCCTTTCATATCCGCCGCACCGCGTCCATACAATACGCCATCTTTAACGACGGGTTCAAAAGGCGGCGTGTGCCAGTTCTCTGATGGACCGGGGGGCACCACATCGGTATGTCCCGCAAACACAAAGCAGGGAGAGTTAGACGCTTTTTCCGGGGTTCGAATTGACCAGATATTTTGAGTATCGGCAAAATCCATATGCTCAGTATCAAACCCAAGGGCGTTTAAATATTCAGCCATAAAAGCTTGGCAGCCAGCGTCAGCAGGTGTAACCGACTGACGAGCGATCAAGTCTTTCGCGATTTCCAGTGTTGAAGCATCGAGTGATGGGTGTGACATGAAGATCCTTAATTGTATGGTTAAGAGCAGGCGACCATTGATTGTGGTTAAAATTCAGCTTTAAAGGCCTACCTATAAAAAACGAGATTGCCAGTCAGACTCGTCATAACCAACACTCCAAACGCCCTGATGGAATACAACAGGCCTTTTTACCAGCGTCGGGTTTTCAATAATCAACGGGATTAAATCACTTGGTTCGGTTAACGCTTTTTGACTATCATCCAGTTTTCGCCAGGTGAGTCCACGGCGATTGATCAATTTTTTCTGATCGATCTGGGAAAACCATTCTGCGACGACAGCTTCAGGCAAAGATTCTTTCTTAAAGTCATGAAACTCGGTGTCTAGCTGGTTTTCATTGAGCCATTTCAAGGCCTTTTTAACCGTATCACAATTTCTAATACCGTATACTTGAAGTGCGTTGCTCATAGATTGGCTCCAGATTAGTCGATGGTTCGAAGTAGCTCGTTAACAGAGGTTTTAGAGCGAGTTTTTTCGTCAACTTGTTTAACAATCACTGCACAAGCCAGACTATAACTACCATCTTCTGAAGGCAAGCTTCCGGGAACCACAACAGAACCAGCTGGCACTCTGCCATAACTGATTTCGCCAGTTTCACGGTTATAAATTCGAGTGCTTTGACCAATAAATACACCCATTGAAATGACACTGCCTTTTTCAACGATCACACCTTCGACCACTTCACTGCGCGCGCCGATAAAGCAATCGTCTTCAATAATAGTCGGGCTGGCCTGCAATGGTTCGAGCACACCACCAATTCCGACTCCGCCAGATAGGTGAACATTTTTTCCTATTTGCGCGCAAGAGCCAACCGTTGCCCAGGTATCAACCATAGTACCTTCGTCAATGTAGGCACCAATATTGGTGTAGCTTGGCATTAATACGACGTTAGGGGCTACGTAACAACCGTTTCTAACAACGGCTTGAGGCACTACTCGAACGCCCATTTGTGAAAATTCTTGTGAAGAAGTATTGGCAAATTTGAGCGGAACCTTGTCATAAAAATTAGTATGACCGGCGTCAATCACTTGATTGTCAAGAATTCTAAAAGAAAGCAATACTGCTTTTTTGGCCCACTCGTTAACGTGCCAGCCATCAGCGGTCGGTTCCGCAACTCTTAGCTCGCCTTTATCGAGCAGGCTGATAGTCGTTTGAACCGCTTCTGCCACCTCTGGCGATACGTTAGTCGGGGTAATTTCTGCTCTGGCGTCGAATGCTTGTTCGATAGTTTGAATAAGTTGATTCATGATTGTTTGAGTTTCCTATTTATCAAGACGCCGTTTAATTTCACGGCGAATTTTTTCGTGTTGTTTTTCATCAGTAATAGGTGAGTTGTTTCTATGACTGATAATAAAAGTATCTTCTACTTTTTCACCTAAGGTTGTGATGCGCGCATCGTGTAATTTAGTGTGAGTTGTTTTGAACGCTTCACCAACCATTGCCAAAAGTCCTGGTTGATCTCGCGTAGTTAATTCAAGCCGTGTGTAGCCGCTATATTCGTCAGCAACAAAGTCTACCTGGGTTGGTATATTAAAGTACTTGAATTGCCTTGGTAGTCGTCGTTGAACCGATAAATTGGCTGACTCGATATGCGTCGCATTATGGATTATCGCTTGCTTGATTTGCTGTTTAATCTGTTTGTCCTTCAGCGCATTTCCTTGTTCGTCTAAGACGAAAAAACTGTCATAACAATAACCATTTTTGTCGGTGTAAATATTTGCCGCCTGAATACTCAACCCTCGTTGATTTAGTGTAGCGGTCAACGCGGCGAACAAATTTTCTTTGTCTTCACCATAAACGAATACTTCGCTGCCGCTTCGATGTGGCGTTGTTTTTATACCCACAACAAAGTTTCCTTCGCTTGAGTTGTTAAGTATCTTTTGAGTTTGCCAGGCGACTGCTTGTGGCGACCGTTTTGAAAAATAAATATCGTCTAAATGCTGCCATAAGTTTTCAATTGACTCGCTTGAGATACCTTGCTCTAACAAAATATTTTTAGCGATTAATTGATTGTCTTTCCACGCGCGATCGATATCAGACTCTCTCTGTTGCAGGTAAGCTAAAGTGTTCAGATAAAGATCTTTTAGCAGCGAATCTTTCCACGAATTCCAAAGGCTATTACTCGTCGCTCTGATATCTGCAACGGTTAAAATGTAAAGGAGTTCTAATCGTTTTTGATCACCAACCAATTGAGCGAAATTTTTAATCACTTTTGGATCGGATATGTCGCGTTTTTGTGCGATTAATGACATCAGTAAATGGTTAGCCACCAACCATTCAACAATGGCGCCATGTTGCGGGTTGAGTTTGTGTTGTCGACAAAAATTTCCCGCGTCTTGTGCGCCGAGTTCACTATGATCTCCGCCGCGGCCTTTCGCGATGTCATGAAACAAACCGGCTAGAAAAATGATTTCAGGATTCTCTTGGCGCTGCATAATCTCACTGCACAGGGGAAATGCGTCACTCTGTTCAGGATCGGCAAAATCACTCAAGTTTTTTAGTAGAAAAAGTGTGTGCTCATCGACCGTGTAATTATGAAACATATCATATTGCATTTGGCCGGTGATCCGCTGAAAAGGTTCCAGATAATCAGCAAGAACGCCGCTTCTTTTCATCAGAAACATCGCGCGCGACGAAGTATGCAGAATATGCCAGAATTCCACAAATAACTGTTTGTTATCGGCATTCTTACGAAAAGACGACGTTATTTTATACCTTGCTGCCCGTATCGCCCTTAAGGTTGAGGCAGTGATCCCTTTTATTGAGGGGTCTTTGGCGACGTGTTGAAATACCCTCAAAAGTTGAGTGGGTTTTTTGACGAAAATTCTTGGTTCGATCGCGTCTACCCGCTGGTTAACAATCTGGAAATCTTGATCAAGCGGTACGATAGAAACAGGTGCATCATCGCGGTTAACATTTTCTTCCAAAACTTGTAGTAGAATATCAGAAATATTCCGAATAACGAGCGCTGCGCGATAGTAGCGTTTCATCATTTTTTCGACGGCTAAACTGTGTTGACTATCCTTATAGCCCATCATTTTTGCGGTGCTTTTTTGGTAGTCAAACAATAGGCGATCTTCAGTTTTCCCACTAACCAGATGAAGTGCAAAGCGAACCCGCCAGATAAATAATTGGCACTTAACGAGTGAGTAGTATTCCTTTTTGGTTATCAAGTTTTGACGAATGAGCTGATCCAGCGTTTTTGGGTAGTAAATACGTTGTGCAACCCAACTAATTAAGTGAATATCTCGGAGCCCACCGGGACTTGATTTTATGTTCGGCTCTAAATCAAAAGATGAACCATCAAATTTTTTATAACGAGCTTTTTGTTCTGCCGTTTTCGCCTCAAAAAATGCTTTCGCGTCCCAGATTTTGTCTGGCGAAGATTTTCGTTTAAGTTTGTCGAACAGAAATTGATTGCCGACCAACAAACGAGACTCCATGATGTTGGTGGCGATTGTGACATCTTGCCTGGCAATTTCGATGCATTGGTCAAGAGTCCGAACTGAGTGTCCTACTTTGAGACGGCAATCCCAAAGTAAAGAAATCAGATTTTCCAAGGATGCTTTTTGTTCTGGCAGAAGTTCGTTTTCACTGAGAACTAACAGGTCGATATCTGAATGAGGGTGTAGCTCTCCGCGGCCGTATCCGCCCACTGCTATTAACGCTAAATGATCGTCCAGGCCAAGGCGTTGCCACAAGGCAATAAGCATTTTATCGATGTGTCGTGCACGTGCGCGGACCAGGTTGCGCACGTTAGTACCCGCTTTAAATTCGTTAACAAGGTAGGCTGAGGAAGTTTCCAGGTAGGCTTTTAAATTCGCCAGAGACTGCTCCACGGTTTTTTCGGTTTGTTCAAAAGCCAGCAATGCGGATAACTGAGAACCTATGGAGGCACTTGGCTGGCTTTGCTTCATCAAAAATTCCGCAGGGTTAGGATTCGATTAGAATAAATTAGATAGTTTCGTCAGGTCGTCTGGTTAATACTTCAACACCGTCGCTAGTGACTAACAAAGTATGCTCCCATTGAGCGGATAGGCTTTTGTCTTTGGTGACAACTGTCCATTCGTCTTTTAGTAATCTCGAGTGGCGTTTACCGGCATTAATCATTGGTTCGATAGTGAAGGTCATGCCTTCTTTGAGTATTTCGCCGGTTCCTGGCTTTCCATAATGCAGAACTTGTGGTTCTTCGTGGAATACTTCACCGATGCCATGTCCGCAATACTCGCGCACAACTGAAAAACGATTAGCATGGGCGTGATTGGCTATCGCATGACCGATATCGCCCAAGTGAACCCCGGGCTTAACCATCTTAATACCGATATACAAACATTCTTGTGCGACACGCGTTAATTTTTCAGCCAGAATTGACGGTTTACCAACGAAAAACATTTTCGAGGTATCACCGTGAAATCCATCTTTAATGACTGTAACGTCAATATTAATAATATCCCCGTCGCGCAGCTTTTTGTCAGCCGGTATACCATGACAGATAACGTGATTGACCGATGTGCAAATTGATTTGGGAAATCCGTTGTAATTCAAAGGTGCAGGTATTGCTTGCTGTTCATTAACAATGTAGTTGTGACAGATTTGATTGAGTTCTTCGGTAGTAACGCCTTTTTTTACATAAGGCGTAATCATTTCAAGAACCTCGGATGCCAACTTTCCGGCAACACGCATTTTTTCAATTTGTTCAGCACTTTTGATAACGGTGGACATGCAGTTTCTCTGATTAATACTTTAGATACCGCATTTTACTGAATTTAACTGGAATTGGAATAGTTAACCCGTGCCTGGGGTCGCTATTCTTATCTGCGACCAGTGTTTATTAGCCTGGAACAGAGACATTTCTAACGCCCGGGTAGCGGAGTTTTCCTTTGTTTATTCGACAGGTTTTTCCGGTTTATCGCCAATGGAGGAATATTGATGTGCCAGATTGCTAATTACAGCAAGGTATATTCTCCGATTTAATGTTAGCATTGCATCAAATATTTATTTCGATTTGAGTTAAGTAATAATGCAACAACAAGACTTTTCTCGACAGAGCAACGAGCAAAGTGCTTATCCGCCAAGCTATTACGCTGCAACAATTAATGATACCGACGTTTTTCCATATCTAGATCGCGATATTGAAGTTGAAACTTGTATCGTGGGCGGGGGATATGCTGGCCTGATGACCGCTTTAGGGTTGATTGAAAGGGGATATACCAAAATTGCGATATTGGAACGAAACAAAGTCGGTTGGGGAGCTTCGGGCAGAAATGGCGGTTTTGTTTTTGGCGGTTATTCACTGGGTCCGAGGAAGTTAGTTAAACAAGTGGGCGAAGAGAATGCCAAGAACCTCTATCAATTGACGCAATCGGCCGTTGAACTCATCAGGAAAAGAGTCCATCAATATCATATCGACTGTGATCTTGTAGACGAAGGCGTTATCTGGGCAAACTGGTTTAAAGACCAATCATTGTTAAAAAACGAACAAGCTTTTATGAAAGAGAAGTTTGCCGTTGATTGGCGTTATTTATCGCCTAAACAGCTTTCCTCAATTGTTAATTCGGAGCGATATCACGGCGGGCTTTTTGAGCCAAATGCGATGCATTTTCACCCACTTAACTATGCTCGGGGAGTGGCTCATCAGATTGATAATACACAGGCTCAAATATACGAAAATACTGAAGTGATTGATGTCCAATATTCGTCGTCAGGTGCTGACGATGAAAAGCTGGTAATTACAGCAAATGCTAAGGTTCGTTGTAAAAATATTGTGCTCGCAGGTGGTGGTTATCTGGGTAAGCTTTGTCCGCCGGTTGCAAACTCGGTGTTACCGATCGCCACCTATGTTATGGCTACAGAGCCGCTTGGTGAGCGGCTGACTGAGTGTCTTAGATCTCATGCCGCAATTTATGATACCCGATTTGCGTTTGATTATTATCGTCCACTCAAAGATGGTCGCATTTTATGGGGAGGAAGGGTCAGCGCGAAAACTCGAACACCACGCAACCTGGCAAAACAACTAACTCGAGATTTGTGCAAAGTGTTCCCACAACTATCTGGTGTTAATGTTGATTTTGTCTGGGATGGCTGGATGTCCTACGCCCGTCATCAAATGGCACAAATTGGACAACTCGCCCCTGGCGTATGGTATGGGGTTGGGTTTGGGGGTCACGGTGTAGCGCCGACGACCACCGCCGGCGAAATACTCGCTGACGCGATTGCTAACAATAGTGAGCAATATCGTCAATTTCAGCCCTGGGGACTTCCCTGGAACGGCGGTCCTTTTGGACCTGTGGCTGCGCAGATGAGCTATTGGTGGTATCAGCTAAATGACTGGTTTAAAGAGCGACTTGGCAAATAACACGATGCTAAAAACGCCACTGAGCCAATTCTTCCATATTGTTCACTACAATTTGTTGAATCAGTGGATTTTCATGGGGCGTTTGGTAATCGAGTTTAAGCAACTGTAAAAAATAAGTGACCAGAGCGCCGCGTAGTTGAAAGTCACGCTGGTTGTCTTTCATGGAATAGTCTCTTGCAATAATTGACTGTTGGTGTGGGTTAAGTCGCGGATCAGGAGAAATACTCACGGCAACCTGAGTGCTCCAGGCAACATCTTGTTCGATCGTGTTGTTGCTGGTGCCTTCGAGATCATAGACTTCGACAATTCTTGATAGCACAAAATCACGAAATCCCTGTTGTTCCTCACAGTAAGCTCTGATATGCCATCTTTGCCCGTTAAAAACGATCGTGTGTGGTGCAATGATTCTTTCTTTGGCCTGAGGTGATGATAAGGAAACATAGCGAATGTCTACACGTTTGTTTTCCCTCGCCGCCAAAATAATCGGGCTAATTACCTCTGGTTCGATAGCTCTCGCCGGTGGTGAGAGAACTTGTGTATTTGCCTGATTAATATTTAAAGACTCAAACTGATTGAGCAAATCCTGACGACTGTTCAGCAGTTGTAAGTATTCGCTTATTTCACCCCGAGTGAGTACAGGGCTGAATTGACTGGTTGGTTTATATCCCTTGAGCTTTTTATCGTAAGTCAAATTGTTCGGTGCGACTTCTTTAATATAGTTGTTGATGTCTTTGCTGGCTTGTTGACGGCCGATACCAAAGGCTTGTATTAAAGCTTTGGTAGTCAGTCTTCCTTCCCATAAAGTGATGATTTCGATGAGTCGGTATCTGAGTAATAAATCCCAGCGAAATGGCCATTGAGTTTGTTGAGTCATGTTGGTGGTTTCTCTATTAAAGTGAGCGATAAACCGCAATTTATTTGTCTCAAACGCCCATTAAATTGGATGTGTTTGAAAAGGCGACACACCTATGTAACCGCTATAGACATGTCGTCAATAGCTACATATAATACACCTGTACTCAGTTAAGAGCAACTTCTCGGAACCTGGGTCAAGTGTTGTAAGCGTTGGTGTTTATCGATATCCAATAATTGTTACTTGCCTACTAGTATAAGTAGGTGTAGTATGAGTAGCGTTAGGATTGAGAGAAACAGCGAGAGATTAGAAACAGGGACGTCATAGTTAAGGAAAGTCGTTGAAGGAAAATTGTTATGGAATTTGAGTAGGGGAACTAATCACAAGGAAGTCGGCAACAAGGAAGTCGGCAACAAGGAGGTCGGCAACAAGGAAGTCGGCAACAAGGAAGTCGGCAACAAGGAGGTCGGCAACAAGGAGGTCGGCAACAAGGAAGTCGGCAACAAGGAAGTCGGCAACAAGGAGGTCGGCAACAAGGAGGTCGGCAACAAGGAAGTCTGCAACAAGGAAGTCTGCAACAAGGAAGTCTGCAACAGGGAGGTAAGAGCAGGGTAGATAAGAACAAGGAAGTCGAAGTAAGGGGGATCGTGGGAAAATGGATTTGGGAGCAATGGAAGGACATTTCGGTAATTGACATGGAGGATACTGGTTAATGTCTTACAGATCTCTCGCAGCCAATGTGGTTTAATACAACGCTTTTAGTAAGACCGATTTCACGGAATGAAATTTGGTACAGACGAATTTTAAGATAACAATTGTGGAGAAAAAAATGGACGATAACCGTAAACAGGCGTTAACCGCCGCGTTAAGTCAAATTGAAAGACAGTTTGGTAAAGGTTCTGTTATGCGTTTAGGAGAAGCGCAAGCACAACGAATTGATACTATTTCAACTGGCTCTATCGGATTGGATGTTGCACTTGGCGTTGGTGGTTTACCAAAAGGCCGTGTGATTGAAATATACGGGCCTGAATCTTCCGGTAAAACAACATTAACACTTCAAGCGATTGCTGAGTGTCAGAAACAAGGCGGCACCGCTGCTTTTGTCGATGCTGAACATGCGCTCGATCCTGTTTATGCAGAAGCTTTAGGAGTTAATTTAGATAGTCTGTTAGTTTCTCAGCCAGATACTGGTGAACAGGCGTTAGAAATTTGTGACATGCTTGTTCGTTCCGGTGCGGTAGACCTGGTTGTTATTGACTCGGTGGCGGCATTAACACCGAAAGCGGAAATTGAAGGTGATATGGGAGATTCTCATATGGGGCTTCAAGCAAGGTTAATGTCACAAGCACTAAGAAAGTTAACCGGAAATATTAAACGAACCAATTGTACCGTTATTTTCATCAACCAGATCCGCATGAAGATCGGTGTGATGTTTGGTAACCCTGAAACAACAACTGGTGGTAATGCGCTGAAGTTTTATGCATCGGTCAGGTTAGATATCCGTAGAATTGGTGCTGTTAAGCAGGGCGATGAAGTAGTAGGTAATGAAACTCGCGTTAAAGTGGTCAAAAATAAAGTCGCGCCTCCATTTAAACAAACCGAATTCCAAATTCTTTATGGACAGGGAACTTCTAAATTTGGCGAGATTATTGATATCGGCGTTAAGCAAGGATTAGTTGACAAAGCGGGTGCCTGGTATAGTTATAAAGGTGATCGTATTGGCCAGGGAAAAGCCAAAGTAATGGAATTTTTAAAAGAACACCCAGAAGTTTCTGAAGAAATTGAAACGCAGATTCGAGCTGCGTTATTGCCTCAACCAGGAAATGTTGAAGCTGAAAAAGAAGAGTAATTTTTTGCAGCCTCAAAGGAGCTATTTCTGAATAATATGGAGGCTGTAAATAAAGGTTAGTAGATCCTATCTCTAATACTATAGTGATTAGAGATAGGTTCGTAGTAGCCAGTTCAAAAAATCATATTAACCGATTGATTGCCAGAAGTTTTATCTAATATGTTCACTAGTTAGCAAGGGTAGATTGGAGCAAGCAGACCGGAAATTGTTGGTCAAGAAATGGGTTTGAAAAGGTTTTAAAAATTGAGTTGCGGTTATTCGTGTTTTCTATTTATATTGGCTTTCGCACAAACAAAACCTTTCATCTTTATTCGATAGATTGCCGCTTTTCCGCTACGATCTGAATTAAAATAGATATAACTCCCATCCCGCATCCAGTAAGCATAGCTGTCTTTCCAATCACCAAAGGTTAGCTGAGAAAAAGTACCATCTGAAGCCATCACATAAAGGTTTCTTCGCGTAGGCTGCCCTTCAACTTCCAAAGACATCACCAGTGTTTGTCCATCGGGCGCCCACGAGGCATAGCTTTCTTCGAAGGAAGTAGAGGTTAATCGAGTTTCCTTACCACTCGCCAAATCATAGCTGTAAAGATCAAAATCATAGCCGCCATCGGCTCGTTTTTTCACCTGTCGATGAAACGAAATCTTGCTACCGTCGGGCGAAAACTCACCATGTGCGTCATAGCCGTCGTAATTAGTTAATTGTTTCATAGTTTTCGCGGAACGGTCATAGAGGTAGATCTCCGAATTACCGGAGCGATAAGAATTGAACAGGATATATTGACCATCGGGCGAATAACTCGGCAGGAATTCCCACGCTGAGCTTTGTGCAATGACGTTTGGCCGGCCAGTTTTCACGTTATACTCGAAAATATCAGTCTTTCCATCCGGAGTATAGTGCGCGCCGACGAGCCACAAACCATCGCCTGAAAAGCTAGAGTTATGGTTTATGGGGTCTGCCAATTCGCTCTTCTTTCCCGTGACAAGGTTTAATCTATATGAACCTCGTATGGGATTACCGTCGGCGTCTTTGCCTTTGTTCCAGCCAACAGAAAGCCATTGACCATCCTTACTAGCCCCTTGGTGTTGAAACTCATCATAGTTTTCATTTGTTAGCTGCTCGATTAAGCAACCATTTGTTGCTGTAAACGCCTTGAATATTTGTTCGTCGGACGGCCTAGCGCTGGCAACCTGGTTAACCGAGACAATTGTTAGTGCGACCAGGAAACAGGTCTGAACAGGCTTGAAACTTTTCATGACATGCATAAAGAATTCTCCTTCTTTCGCGTTTGTTGTTCGCCTACGAGTTCACAAAGAGAGCGCAATGCACGCGAAATATAGCCGAACATCCTATCTCAGTCTATTGTATGTGTGTGGATTGCACCTGCTCTTTCAGTTGAAATGCCCGATATATGCGATTGGTGGGCGGTAAACTTACTTGCTATGCATCACATTCGAACACCAAATCTAAACAACTCAAATTTTGGAATTGGGTAATAACTGCGCGTCAATCAGAAAACAAATCCATTTGTCGATTAAAGTGAACAGCCATTAAACGTATTTCGTTTTATTGTAGTGATGGAAATATGAAGCCCTATAAAGACTCGAAAACAGCAAATACAATGATGCCGCTAATGCTAATCAGTTCGGCTTAACTAACAATAATTCACTTGGTCCACGTAAAGTGTACCCAAAATGGACTGGCGGAATGGCCGCAATGGAGCCATCATTTAAAAACAAATGGAGGCTTTAAGCTTGTAATTGCATGACAGGCCAAAGGTCAGTAAATCGGACATCAGAGCCTCTCAAAATTGATGCCATGAATGGTAATCAATGGCACTTTTGAGCCGAACCACTTGCAAGAAAAGCTATTTAAATTTTTGTTACATCAAGCAATCCCATCGAAAGAGATAAGAGTATCTTCGTTTCTTAGTGTAATGCATAATATAAAAAACAAATCACTTCAAAAAGGAAATAGAATGAGAAGTTTGACTAAAATAATCCTGCCATTTGGATTAATTCTAAGTGCGAATGTTTATGCTCAGCAGGAACGTCATGCTAGTGAGATGGAAAAGAGACTGGAGGCACAAGGAGTATACATTCTTAAAAAGTCTTTAGAAGTTGCAAATTCAGATGAAATAATGAAAGTAAAAGTAAAACTTCTTAAAAAATATCATAAGATGTTGCTTGATGCCGGATTTTCAAAAGAAGAAGCTATAAGGATTGTTGCTAGATCGGCGATAAATACTCAGCCCGTGAAGAAACCATTCGAGTAATAGTCAACGGCTTGTCTAATTTATTAAATACGCGTTTGAATACAGTTGAAATTTACTGAATAGAGAATGAATTATTAATGGATTACCGAACATTTCCACCTCACCAAGACTTAGCGCCTTTGATTAATCGCTATTGGACATTGGAAGTTCCTGCGAGTGATGAGCCTCAAAAACAGCGAATTATACCCGATGGGTGTATTGAAATGGCTTTTATTCTTGGTGACGATATAAAGCGGTATACTTCAGAAAATGAGTTTATTTTCCAACCGCGTGCTATGGTACTTGGACAAACAGTAGACCCTTTTTATATTGAGCCGTCAGGATATGTAAACACCTTTGCAGTAAGTTTTTATCCGTATGGTTTCGCAAATATTGCTGCGGAACCTATAAGAAATTTAGTGAACAAAGAAACACCAATTGAGCTTCTTTTTGGAGAGAGCCTCGCGACGGAATTAGAACGGAAAATTGTAGCAGCAGCCAACACCGAGGAACGAATCAAAATCATAGAAGAATTTCTTTTGGATAGGTTAAACGACAAAATAACTATCGATAACATAGTAAAGTCTACTGTTGATATGCTCTTGTCGACAAAGGGGGGAGCATCAATTAACGATATTCTTAAACAAGATTTATCTAAAAGGAGGCAGCTTGAAAGAAAGTTTGTAAAACAGATTGGCATAAGTCCTAAGCAGTTAGGTAAGGTAATCCGATTGCAAACAGCTTTAAAAATATTACTTAATGAAAAAGTAGAAAGCTTAACTAGTGTTGCTTATAAAAGTGAATACTATGATCAAGCTCATTTTATTAGAGACTTTAAGGAGTTCACTGGCGTTAGTCCTAAAGAGTTTTTAGGGAATAAAAACATGGCTCTTTCATCTCTCTTCTACAAATAGTTTGAAAGTGTCGCATTTTTACAATTTCCCGCCTTTTTGATAGCGCATTATCGAACCCAAATGAAATGAATTCTTAAGAAGGGTGTCGATGATATGAAAAGTTTTGTTTCCATTTTTGAAATTCCAGCCACAGAAATTTCAAGAGCCGTTGATTTTTATCAATCTATTTTGGACATAAAAATCGAGAAAATGGACTTTTCAGATATGCAAATGGGATTATTTCCAACTCAAGGGCAACTGACATACGGCGTTATTGTTCAAGAAAAGGACTATAAACCTTCAGCCAATGGCGTGACTATCTATTTCGACGGTGGAGATAATCTTCAAGTCATTCTAGATAAAGTAGAATCGAAAGGTGGTACAATCGTTGTGCCGAAAACACTCCATGCTGATGAAAGTGGGTATTTTGCAATTTTCATTGATACTGAAGGGAATAGAATTGGTTTACATTCCCCAAATTAATTCAAAGTAAATCTGACGATCAACGAAATATTAAATGGCTGTTTAGTGTAAAGCACAGCGAACTCCATACCAGATTATCGGAGTACTATTGATGGGAGTATTGATGGGGTCAGAGTATTTGAAATTTTTACTAGTAAGTTTCAAGATTTCATAAAATCAGTTTGACTCCTTTGATTCAATTGTTACGGGGCTAGCATAAGCTTGGTCTCGGGCTCTGGCACTACAATCATAAACGACCTCAGTTGCAATAAACTTTACAACTTTTGTGGCCTTTGCCGACAGAGCAGCTTAGAATGAAAAACTCATCAAAGCTGTTGTGTTAATGATGAAGAATGGCCGTGTGCGCACCGTTACGGCACATCGATATCAGTAATCAAACTTAGGTTTTAGAAAAATGGCACACCCATTTAAACTACCGAGCAAAACTTACGTGACTAACTTTGATGAGTTTGTACAGTTGGCTGACTATTCTTTGATGGATAATTTAAATGCCGACCCTAATGCCAGGTGTGACGGTGATGATCACCGCGCTCGCCAAGTGTTTTCTGGCCATTTCGTACCAGTGACACCAACACCGCTTGCAGAACCAGAATATATAACCCATAGCAGCACTTTTTTTAATGAGCTTGGACTAAGCGATGAACTGGCGCAAGATGAAGATTTTCGCCGGGTATTTTCAGCCGATCTTTCGGTAGCGTGCGCACCTATGCGCCAAGTTGGCTGGGCAACCGGCTATGCACTATCGATTTATGGGACCGAATACACTCAACAATGCCCATTTGGCACTGGCAATGGTTATGGCGATGGCAGAGCAATATCCGTATTTGAAACAGTGATTAATGACCAGCGATGGGAAATGCAATTAAAAGGCGGCGGCCAAACGCCTTATTGTCGTGGTGCCGACGGTCGCGCAGTACTTCGTTCAAGTGTACGTGAGTTTTTAGCTCAAGAATTTATGCAGGCTTTAAGAGTGCCTACATCGCGTTCTTTAACACTTTATGTTTCCAAATCTGAGACAGTTACCCGACCTTGGTATTCTCAAAACTCTCGCTCCACCGACCCTGATATTCTGGTAGACAACCCGGTGGCTATTTCTACCCGTGTGGCTCCCTCTTTCTTACGGGTTGGTCAGTTAGAGTTATTTGCCCGACGTGCTCGCAGTAATGCTCACATAAAAGCGTTTGAAGAGTTGCACATGATAGTCGCACATTTGATTGAAAGAGAATACAAAAACGAAATAGATCAAAGCTTTGCTTTTGCTGAGCAATTAGTTGAGTTGGCGATGTTATTTCGGCAGCGTTTGACTTCATTGGTGGCCAATTGGATTCGTGTGGGGTACTGCCAAGGTAATTTTAACAGTGACAACTGTGCTGCTGGCGGCCTTACACTTGATTATGGCCCATTTGGTTTTTGTGAAATTTTTGATACTGATTTTCAACCATGGACCGGAGGCGGCAAACACTTTTCATTTTTCAATCAGCCCGCTGCGGCGGAAGCAAATTATCATATGTTTTGGACAGCGGTACGACCACTTCTTGCTGAAGATACAGAAGCTTTAGAGCAGTTTGACCAAGTACGCCGAGGCTTCGCAAAAGAAATGCAAAAACAAATTCAAGAAATGTGGGCGACCAAACTTGGCTTGGCTGAATTTAACTCAAAGCTATTTACAAAATTACTGGGACTAATGGAACGCTCAGAAGTGGATTACACCATTTTCTTTCGCGAATTATCCCATATACCCGACGATATTTCAGCGTTGAAAAAGAGCTTTTATGTTAACACTTCTCAGGAGCTCGACGAGCAATGGCAATCATGGCTAAATAGTTGGCGTGATCTAGTTAGCAACGGTTATGACTCGTCGACTGTTTCCACAAAAATGAAACAAACTAACCCTAAATACACATGGCGTGAGTGGTTAGTAGTCCCTGCCTACCAACAAGCCGCGCAGGGTGATTACACATTGATCAACGAGCTTCAAGAAGTGTTGAGCTATCCTTATGATGAGCAATCAAAAGAAATAGAAGACAAATACTATCGTCTAAAACCCAAAGAATATTTTAACGCTGGTGGTGTGTCGCACTATAGCTGCTCATCTTGATTGTGAATGAGAACAGAGAAATTAATCAATGAGTTCAGAGTATTTGATTCTGCCTATTCTCCAATGTCTGCTTTTGGCCGAATAAGGAAGAGCTTTTATCTCGCTCACCCGAAACAAGGTTGCTAATCAATTTTTTATAAGAATGAATAAAACCGGTAAAATAATTGTACTGAATGGGACATCTAGCTCTGGAAAAACGACAGTTGCCAGGGAGATTCAATCGAATAGCTCTGAAATATATTTACTTTGTTCTTTAGATGCATTTTGGGATATGACTCCGCATGGAATACCTGCCGGGTCTGTTAATTTTCCAAACATGAAATTAGCACTTGCTCGATCAGTTAAAGCGCTAGCAGAAACTGGACACAATGTAATAGTAGATATAATTTTTTGTGGCCTAAAAACATATAATGAGTTCAAGCAAGAATTAAAAGGATTTAATGTGAGTCTGATTAAAATTTATTGCCCTTTAGAAGAGCTAATTAAACGTGAGTTGGCAAGAGGAGATCGAAAGCCTGGACTAGCAGAATCGCAGCTAGACAGTGTCCACAGTGGTGTAATTTACGACTTGTCGATTAACACGTCAGCTGGTAATTCCTCTGAATGTGCGCAGAATATTATAAATAGCCTAAGAGTCTAATAACATCTACGATAAATACCCGTAAGCTGACTGTTTAGTCTGAGTTAAATCAATACTATTAATAGACATAGCGAATCAAAAATA
The DNA here is from genome assembly GCF_007004725.1 of Aliikangiella coralliicola. Classification (GTDB taxonomy): domain Bacteria; phylum Pseudomonadota; class Gammaproteobacteria; order Enterobacterales; family Kangiellaceae; genus Aliikangiella; species Aliikangiella coralliicola. The sequence continues at coordinate 134,832 of NZ_ML660172.1, forward strand.
TGATAAAGAAAATAGGTTTTACATTAGTACTATTCATGGCTCTGCTTCAAGGGTTTTATGCATTATTTGCATTTCTAGACCCAATGTCTTTTGCCACTGTTCGCGGAACAACTTTGTACTCAACTGACGATTTAGATTGGGTGCAAATTTATGCTTCACGTACTCTATTTATTTCGTTAACTATTGGTGTTTTGCTTTATCTTCGAAATTATAAAACTCTCTTATTTGCCGCGATCATTGGTACAGTGATGCCAATCACTGATGGGTGGCTGGCATACCAGGCTGGGGCTGATACCAGTGTTGTTGCCAAGCATGTTGCGACGATTGTTTATCTACTGATTACGAGCTTAGTTTTGCTTAATATTGTGAAAAAAGAAAGCGTAGAACAGGTCTAGTAAGTATTGCTCTGATGAGACTTGACGAACTATTAATCATCATTGCCAATTGAATCACTAAAATATCTGCTTTAGTGAGTTTGAGTCGCCAATCCAAAGTTCGACTAAGGGGGCGCTGATTAAAGAACGTGAGCTGTTTTAACTCAAGTTTTTACGACTTCGCGCAGAATCTGAAGCAATTTCTAGCATTACCCTATTTGATATTTGAATCATCTCTGCCAGTCAATGTGAGTGTTTATTTGTCTATGAGATTTATTTTTAGAGAATAATGTTTTAAAAATTATGATGTTGATTTTTGTTACGTTATTTTATATTTAATTTTTTAAAAAAACGCCGAAAATATTGAATCGATTTGCATTGTGTAGACAGGATAATTGTAGCCATCTATTCTAATTAAATCCCCTTTATCACAAAAAAATTATTTGGACCAAAGGAGAGTTAATATGAAATTTGATTTAACAAAAATTGAAAAGCAAATTGATGAAGCATGGACGAGTGGTAATTTTGTCAAGCAACTATCTACAGAAGAAATCCCAAATATTCCAACTGGTATTGAGCTGTCAAAGTGGGAGTGTATGATCTTAAGTAAAATCTATTGTAAGCCGGGAGATGTTGGCGAATTGGTGTTAGCTTTTCCGCCCGGTGGAAGTCCCGCTGAGTTAGTTCCTCACACACACGGTGGTGGTCGTGTTATAACCATAGTTGCTGGCGTTGGTTTGTTTCAGGTAATGCGAGATGGTCAATGGGTTGATATCGAACTAAAACCTGGCGTGCAAGTCATGTTTCCTAAAGAAACCCTGCATACTTTTATTGGTGTCGATGACGAAGCATTGTTGGCTCACGCACTACACGCACCATTTCTTGAGCCATCACATCCTCGAGCAATTGTTTATGATGATGGCACACGGGAAAAACATTATGACGACTGGGATCCAAGAGAATATTTTCCTGAAATTTTAGGAGAGCCGAATGAGCCGCTTTCGTTGGTTTGTTCGACATCAGCCGCTTAGGTAGTTAAAGTATTTTAGGCAGTACAAGAAATTTAAAAAACTTAAGGGGATGGGGTAGCGGTTCTGTCTAAGGCGTTATTTTAGGGAGTGATAACGCCTTGGCTTACGCTTCAGTTTGTTTTCGAAAAGCAAAGTAAAATATTTGGGTTGCTAATTGTTTCATATCTAAAATAATATAAAACTATTCGGTTCGTCGATATTTATTGCACTGCGTTATTTTAAAATTTAACAAAGCTGGCAGAGGTATTTATCGCGTCACGTATCTAAGTTTTGAATTCTCGTTTGCAGTCGACCAATCGCAGGGTTAAGTTGCCAAAAAACAAACTGAATTTTATTTTTAATTTCACTTGTTATTAAAATTATCTCTCGATCTGAGATGTTATCGAAAAATAGCTTATCGTATTGCTAGCACGTTGCTGATTGCTTTTTTAGCTTATTAATATTCCGCCGATCTTTATTTTAACAATAGTAAATTTTTTTAATCCCAATGCTTCACATTGGCTGGGTTGATTAAGAAACTTTACCTCCAATTAATCCAATCAACCGTAGTGGATTAATTATCAGTTTCTAACAGAATTCCACCTATCTATTTTTATTTTGTTTTACTTATATAACTATAAATTGTATTCAAAATAAAAAATATTGCACACAATAAAAATAACGGATAGTATCTGTCTGCGTGATATTTCACACTATATTCAAAAAATCTTAGGGGTTTACCAATTACCTTGGTTGGGTTGTTGGCTTATTTAATTAATAACGAAAATAAAGGAAATAAAAATGAAATTTAATACACTCGCCAAGGTGATTGGCTTGAGTTTTGTGTCGACTTCGTTAATTGGTGGATCAGTCGCCATTGCGGAAGAAAACGAAGACGATTCGCAAAAAATTACCATTACTGGTTCTCGTATCAAACGAGTGGATGCAGAAGGAGCCACACCGGTAACTGTTATTTCTGCAGAAGATATCAAAGCGACAGGTTTACAAACTGTGGCAGATGTATTGCGTACCAGTAATTTGAACTCATTTGGTTCATGGGGTGGGGGAGCAAATAATGGTTGGTCTTCTCAATCAACGGTTAGTCTTAAGGGAGCCGGCATTCGATACACATTAGTATTAATCGATGGCCACAGAATGGCAAAATCTGCTGTTTTAGGTGGTGGCGCTGCAAACCTTAATACTATTCCTACCGCTGCTGTTGAAAGAATTGAAATATTAACTGACGGCGCTTCAGCGATTTACGGTACTGATGCAATGGCTGGTGTTATTAACATTATTCTCAAGAGAGACTACGAAGGATTGCAATTAGAGCTGAGCGCAGACTCTCCTAGTCAGGAAGGTGGTGATTATAGCAAGGTGAGTGTTGGCGGTGGAATCAGCGGCCAAAAAGGCAGCATGACATTCTTCTTCGAACATGATGAGAGAGATGGCATTTTTGATCGAGACCGCGAATATAACGCGTTAACTCAGTTCCCTGGAACTGATCCGGCAGTGCTTCAAAGTTATAGCACTCTCAGTACCAATTCGAGAAACATCTGGCGTTCTTCTGACGGTTCCTGGTTGGGCGTTCCAATGGTTGCAAACGGCGACTGTACTCAGTACAACATTAACGGTGAATCTGGATTTCATGGCCAGTATATCGACGCCGATTATCCTGACGACAGAGTATGTGGGTATAACTACACCAATGAGTCTGGTCTCTGGTCTGGAATGGCACGTGACACATTTATGATGAACTCTAAGTACGAAATTAACGATAAACTAGAGTTTGGTTTCCGTACTTCATGGACTTCTACCGAAACTAAAGACGTGTCCGCACCGTCCACCGCATTTTGGTATTTTAATGAAGATCTTCCGGGCTATACCACTGATGAAGGCATTGAGCTAACACCTATTTTTGCCGGTGATAGTGCGTCTTATCGTCTAAACACAAATGGAAATCGTGTTGCAGAACATCTGGATATTTTAAGTGATGTTTTACTAACGCTGGATGGAACTGAAGATGCATTTGACTGGCAGGCGACTTATCAATATTCACGAAATCGTCGCAATGTTTGGGGAACCGGTTACGCGATGACAGGCGCTATACCTGATTTGGTTGGTACCTGGGATGCTGCTACAGGACGCGTTGACGGTTGGGATCCACGTGACCCTAATTCACAAATACCAGCTGAAATTCGAGCCAACTTTGATAAAAAAGATGAGTTTGTTTTTGAAGAGGTCACTCTAGGCGCAACTTTTGATCTTGCTGAATTAGATGCAGGCGCAATTTCGGCGCATATCGGTGCATCGGCAAAGCGAGAGTCATTAACTTCTCTGGTTGACGCTCAAGCCGAAGCAGGTAATACCGCGGGTGGTAATGGTGGTTCTTCAGGCGAAAATTTAGAGCGTGATGCTTATGCTGTGTTTACGGAAGTATTAGTTCCTGTGACCGACGAGTTAGAGGTATCTGCGGCTGTTCGTTACGATGATTACAGTGATTTTGGAGATAACACCGCGCCGATGTTAAGAATGACCTATCGACCACACGACGACATGCTGCTTCGTGCTTCGTTTGGTAAAGGTTTCTTTGCACCAACATTGTCCGACTTATTTAGAACAGGTTCTCAGTCCTTTTACCGTGTTGTCGATCTTCCATACTATCAAGCTGTCGCAGCAAATGCAGGTATGACATTAGACGCTTATTGTGATGCGAATTCTTGTGGAGCCAGAGAAACAGAACACCATATTGGTGGAAACTCTTTGCTTAAAGCAGAAGATTCTGAATCGTGGAATATTGGTTTTGTATGGGATGTTACCGAGGATTTTAATTTCCGAATCGATTACTGGGGATTAGAAATTGAAAACAAAATTGATGAGTTAAGTGGTGGTACTGTTTTAGCCATTCAAGCGGCAAATCCTGGCGTTGATATTAGTACGCTTATCCCAGGCGCAGCGATTGTCAGATTACCTTCTAATGATCCGACGGTTCCAGGACGTATTGACTACATTGATACGCCAACGGCGAACTTTGGTACGGAAAAAGAAAGTGGTGCGGATCTTCAAATTGTTTACAAACTATCGACCGATTACGGTCAGTTTAGAACAACTTTGGGCATCTCCCATATCTTTGAATTTGAGTCAATCGATGAAAATGGTAGCTTTGACCGAATTGGACGAATTGGCTCGCCATCAGACCGTGCGAATCTGGGTATCAATTACCGCACTGGTAATCACTCTATTGATTATTACTCATATTGGATTGGAAGCCAGGAAAATGAGACTAACGGTGAAGTCGTTTCTTCAGTTGGTTCTCATATGGAGCATAACTTGAGTTATACCTATGACTCTCCCTGGGATGCGCGTTTTACTTTAGGTGTTAGAAATCTCACAGATGAAGATCCAGAGTTTCAAGTTGTGTTAGGAACTCAAACGACGACATGGGATTCAAATATCTATAGTCCTCAAGGACGAAGTGTTTACGCGACAGCAACATTCGAATTTTAGTTTCTTCATTGGTTGGTTGAAAGGTTGTAGCTTTGACCATGTGTTGGCCGCTCTTTGAGCGGCTTTTTTTTTGCCTGGATTTTAACCCCATCATTTTTTCTGCCGTTACCTTTTATAAAGCCCAATTTTATTGAAGTTGTCGTTTTAGATCGTATTAGGATAAATAGCATCTGTATTCAGCTTGTATTCAGATGATTATTGCTAGGGTCCGGGTTCTGCAGTAGATTAATAGTCTAAATTAAGTCAAAAGAATGTGATAAGTTAAACTAAAAGTTCGATCTATTGTCGAAAGTGACATATTGCCTACTAAACTACGACATTATCGGAAGCTATTTCAGGGAGAACTCGCGTGAATTCAGCGCTTATTTTTAGCAAAATTAGTCATGTTTAATAGCTATTCTTATTTAATCAGTATTCGAATTTGTACATCGTTTAAGGTAATTGGAGAAAACAATGCGGTTTGTTCAGATAAAGTGGGTGTTTGTTTCATTATTAGGTATTTTGATATCGGCATGTGCGGTTAAGCCACCGGTAACCAGCGATTATGATACTAGCTATGATTTTGGTCAGCTGAAAACCTATGCCTGGATTAAAGGAGCTGAAGATAAAGTTTCTACATTGGATAACAAAAGACAGGCAAACGCGATTGAGACAATTTTAAATAGAAAAGGCTTTCGTGAAGTTGCCAACAATGAAGAAGCTGATTTTCTACTGAAAACTCACACCGTTACAGACAAGAAGACCGATGTTGACCATTTTTATCGAACTTGGGGTTATCATCCTTATTACCATCCGAATGTTTTTTATCCGCATTTTTACGGTGGACCACACAATGGAACGACTATTGTCAGAGAATATCGAATAGGGACACTGGTTCTTGATATTGTTGACCGCAAGAAGAAGCAGGTAGTGTGGAGAGGTACCGTTGCCAAGCCTTTGGGCATTTACAAAAATCGTTCTCCCGAAGAGCGAGCAACTATTGCCCTATCTAATGCAGAACATATGTTGAATAGTTTTCCACCTGGTGTTTCATCGACACTCTAGGCGAGCATTAGTTAATACCAAGTACCCAGGCGCTATTTTATAGCGCCTTTTTTATACTCTTCTAATCATTTCATTCATTTGAAGCGAGTTAATGTTCACTAAACCTCCAATTTTTAGCATTTTGGTCGTTTAGCGGATTTGGTCCCGTTAACTCGTTATTAAGCCAGATTATCGCTTTGTTGGTCTAATCAACCTGAATTCGGGATAAGAACAACCATCCAGCACAAGTCTTTTAGCGGCTCTCTGCGTTGAATTTGCTACTAATAGCTGGCTATTACCATGTAAACTCGCCTTGATATCCACTAAAATACTTATACTGGCCGAGTTTCTACTTCGTCTTTGACAACCAGTCTTTAGCGAAATGCTAATAACGTCTTAAAGTCTAAGCGCTTTTTGGCTGTTCTAATCCCGAATTCAGGTTAATCAGCACTAGATGATTAAAATTGCTTCGATTAGAATAGCGACATGAACGAACCGCAAACTGTGCCTGATCCTAAACGTGTCAACAAAGCCATTGCTTATGCTGCTCGCCTGCTTGGGGTGAGAGAATATGCGCGAAGGACTTTGAATCAGAAATTGTTAACTAAGGGATATACTGAGGAAGAGGCTGATGAGGTCATGGCCTATTTAGTTCAGCACAACTGGATTAGTGACGAGCGTTTTTGTGAATCTTTCGTGAGATCAAAGGCGGCTCGCGGTCAGGGATTAACTCGAATCAGGGCTGAATTGTATCAGCACGGTATCGAACAGTCGCTGATCGATGAAGTGGTAGAGCTACAAGATATTTGCTGGCAACAGCTATGCGATGAAACTGCGGCAAAGAAAGCGGTTGTTGTAGGGATAAGTAATGAGCCTCGCAGTCGAGCTAAACTTGAAAGATTTCTTCGGTATCGTGGATTTAGTAGTGAACAAATTGTTCACTCGATTAATAAGTGTATAAATAATGTGGGAGTGATGTCTGGTGAGTATGACCAGTAGTGAAATTCGAGAAGCTTTCTTGGCGTTTTTTGAGAAAAACGGACACCAGCGTGTTGATTCAAGTCCGCTTGTTCCCGGCAACGATCCGACATTGTTGTTTACCAATGCGGGAATGGTGCAGTTTAAGGAGTGCTTTTTAGGCACCGAAAAAAGAAGTTATGTTCGTGCGACTAGTTCTCAGCGTTGTGTCAGAGCAGGTGGAAAACACAATGACCTGGAAAATGTTGGTTATACCGCGAGACACCATACCTTTTTTGAAATGCTCGGAAATTTTAGTTTCGGCGATTATTTTAAACATGAAGCTATCCGCTTTGCCTGGGAGTTTTTAACGGAAACATTAAAGTTACCCAAAGAAAAGTTGTGGGTGACTGTTCATCGAGATGACAAGGAATCAGAAGATATCTGGTTTAATGAAATAGGCATCGACCAAAACCGATTTTCCAGACTAGGTGATAAAGATAATTTTTGGTCAATGGGTGATACTGGTCCTTGTGGTCCGTGCAGTGAAATTTTTTATGATCATGGTGAAGACGTTGCCGGTGGACCGCCAGGCACTCCAGAAGAAGATGGCGATCGCTATATCGAAATCTGGAATCTGGTTTTCATGCAATTTAATCGCAGTAAGAATGGTGAAATGAAACCATTACCAAAACCTTCTGTTGATACTGGAATGGGATTGGAGCGAATCGCCGCAGTTATGCAGCATGTCCACAACAATTACCAGATTGATTTGTTTGCCAATTTGATCGACTTTATCGCTAAGACACTCAATGTTAGCGACCACAGCAATCAGTCTTTGCGAGTCATTGCTGATCACATCCGTTCTTGTTCCTTCATGATTGTTGACGGCGTGTTACCGGGAAATGAAGAGAGAAGTTATGTTTTGCGCCGGATAATTCGTCGCGCGATAAGACATGGCAACAAGCTCGGCGCGACCGGTAGTTTTTTTCACAAACTTGTCAGCGCGTTAGTTCAGGAAATGGGCGAGGCTTATCCCGAACTCAAGGCTAAACAAGCTTTTATTGAGAAGACCTTATCCATTGAAGAAGAGCAATTTGCTCGAACTTTAAACAACGGAATGAAGATCCTACAGAGCTATATCGAGCAGATGAACGGAACCGTTATTGATGGCGAAATGGTTTTTAAACTAAAAGATACCTACGGATTTCCTGATGATTTAACCGCTGATATTGCGCGAGAAAAAGGCCTGACGATTGACAAAAATAAGTTCGACGAGTTACTAGCCAATCAACAAGCTTCAGGCAGAGAGCAGGGCGGTTTTAAAACCGATTATAATGATACTGTTGAAGTTGAGTCAGAAACCGAGTTTCTTGGGTATGAGCGGCTAAATTGTGAGGCTAAGGTATTAGGGATCCTGGTGGAAGGTGGTCAGGTTGACGCCGTTACCTCTGGAACAGAAGCCGCTATCATTCTTGATAAAACACCGTTTTATGCCGAAGCAGGTGGTCAGGTTGGCGATAAAGGCATCTTACTCGGAGAAGGATTTGAATTTGAAGTGCAAGACACAGTGAAAGTTCAAGATGCCTTTTTACACAAAGGCGTTGTGCGTCAGGGAACCATTCAAATTTCCGAGTCGTTAGAGGCAACCATTAATCAACAAGAAAGACATGAAACAGCGTTAAATCATTCCGCTACGCATTTAATGCACGCTGCGCTACGAGAAATTTTAGGAGAGCATGTTCAACAAAAAGGGTCTTTGGTGGATAGTCAAAGATTAAGATTTGATTTTTCTCATCCAGTTGCGGTTACTGAAGAAGAATTATTTAAAATCGAAAAACTGGTTAACAAGCATATTCGATTAAATCATCCCGTTGAAACTAAACTTAGTTCTATTGATGATGCTAAGAAGCTCGGTGCCATGATGTTGTTTGGTGAAAAGTATGGAGAAACCGTACGGGTGTTAACCATGTCGAATTTTTCCGTTGAACTATGTGGTGGAACTCACGTAGAACGTACCGGCGATATCGGTGCATTTAAAATTATCAGTGAGCAAGGTATCGCTTCCGGCGTGAGAAGAATTGAAGCCATTACTGGCGATAGTGCTATTGAATATACACAGAAGCAAGGTTGGTTAATTAATCAGCTTGCTTCTTCGTTAAAAACTGATCGCTTATCGTTGAGTGAAAAAGTTGAACAGTTAATTGTGAAATCTAAATCACAAGATCGTGAAATAGAAAAACTAAAGAGCAAAATTTCATCATCGCAGGGAAGTGATTTACTCAGTTTACAGATTAAAGTGGGCGATGTGTCGGTGTTAGCAACGAAAGTTGATGGAGTTGACACAAAAACCTTGCGTGCTTTGAGCGATCAGGTTAAAAATAAGCTTGGAAGTGGAGTAATTGCATTAGCAGCAGAAGTTGATGGTAAAATTAGTTTGATTACTGGTGTTACCAAAGACCTGACTCCTAAGTATCATGCCGGCAACTTGATGAAGGCATTATCTGAAAAAATTGGTGGTCGTGGAGGAGGTCGACCGGATATGGCACAAGGAGGAGGCAGTGATTTGGCTGCATTAGATTCCGCGCTGGCGTGGGTCAAAGACTGGGTAAGTGCACAAAAATAGATATAAACGCGGTTTTTTGTATACAAATAAAATAATACAGTGACTAGGAAATAGTCTATTGTTATAATTGCGCACCTTTTTTATAGGGACCTATAAGAGTTAAGGACGCATTAACCAATTTAGATAGCCAAAATTTGAGGAGATTGGCAATGTTGATTTTGACTCGCCGTGTTGGCGAAACCTTGATGATCGGTGATGAAGTAACGGTAACTGTGTTGGGTGTGAAAGGTAACCAGGTTCGTATTGGTGTGAATGCCCCCAAAGAAGTTTCTGTTCATCGTGAAGAAATATATATGCGCATACAGCGCGAAAAAGAAATGGCATCTGGTGAATAGTGATCACTATTTAACCATCCACACAAGGAATCTGATTAATTGTAAAAAAGTGATTGATTTTTACTTTTAATCAGGTAGTATTCTCCCCCGCAAAAAACAGCGAATTTAAAGTGAAAATGGAGAGATGGCCGAGCGGCTGAAGGCGCTCCCCTGCTAAGGGAGTATGGGTTTTATAGCCCATCGAGGGTTCGAATCCCTCTCTCTCCGCCATTACTTAACTTGAAACTGTTAAGCAAATATTAAGCGGTTTTGGAACCTTTTGATTTAACCGAAATTTTTAAAGAATTTCGTTGACAACAGAAAGTCCCATAAGGATAATACCGCTCCCTTTGACGCATCGCGCCAAAGATTCATAACGCGCATGTAGCTCAGCTGGATAGAGTACCTGGCTACGAACCAGGCGGTCGGAGGTTCGACTCCTTCCATGCGCGCCATATGTAACGGGGCTTTTAGTTTAACTAAAAGCCCCGTTTTTTTATGCCTCAGTTTATGTGCGTTAACTCTTCTGCAAATACCCCAATAATTTAAATCTTCGCCATTTAACTCAAGTTCAGAATGTTTCGTCTAGACTAGTGTTGATTTGCTGAATAATAGATGGTCTCCATTTATTATATTTTGTGATGTAAGTTTTTGATATTGTTACTCTAATCAATCAACTACTGCTATTATTGTGATATTAAAAATAGCGCTAACTAGCCGGAGAATGTATGTATCGAAGTTTTGGTGTACTGATTACTTTAATTTTTGTTTGTTTGCTAGCCTTTCTTACTGGGTGCGCAACGCTTAATCAGTCTGAGTGTCAAGTAGCGAATTGGGAAATCATTGGACTTGAAGATGGTTCAGCAGGTAGACCAAGCTCCTATGTCGGCCAACACCGCAGCGCTTGTGCCGAATATGGCATTGTTCCAGATCTCGACAAGTATCTTTTGGGTCACAAAAAAGGGTTGCGTCAATTTTGCACCTACCAAAATGGCTTTAATCTGGGTAATCAGGGACGCAGTTTTAGCAATGTTTGTCCGCAAGAGCTGGCCGGTGAGTTCCGACGTGGGTTTGACCGAGGATACCAGTTCTATGGGCTTCGCTCAGAAATAGGACAACTCAAGTCATCAATAGCGTCACACCACGATCGGCTGCATCACATATCCACTAAAATTCAACGCCATGAAGATACTATTATTGCTGGGAATACCTCGGTTGAAAGCCGGCGCAGGCTTCTCAATGAAATTGAGGAACTTCGTCATGAGCAGGATGATATTGAGCACGAGCTTCCGCAGCTTGAAAGAAGGTTATTTGAACTAGAAGACCAATATGAGCGGCTCAACCAATAATCAGACCCAAAATCAAACCCAAGTATTAAAGGTTGAATTTAACCTGACGATACCAGCTGATGAATACATCCGTTATTACCGTGGTGAGATAAAGTGGGTGCAAGTTCGTGCTATTAACGGACTGAAAGTAAGATTTCCTGCCAACCTGCTTTATCCCCATGTGTCACATAACGGTATTAATGGAAGATTTGTATTGGAATATCTAGCGGGAGGAAAAGCGGTATCTTTACGTAAAATTCGCTAGATTTGATGCGCTGCGTCATCAGTGGCGCAACATAACATGTTGATATATATAGAATAAAAAAACTTTAAAAAAAACTTTAAACTGGTCGGATGATTTTCCATAATAGATTTGGACTAGGCTTAAGCCTATAGTTAGGACATCTTACACCCGGAGTTTGTAAAGAGCTGCCAGAAAGGTCTTTTTTGTAACTCCAGTCAAAAAAACGATTTTCGACTAATTATACAATCCGCTCTCACACGGGGAAGGTAATAAAATGATAAAAAAAGGGCTATACCAAATGCATAAACCAAAAGTTGCAGTAGTTGCAGCGGCTGTCGCATTAGCACTCTCTGTTGGACAAACGGCACAAGCCGTCGAGATTAATTCGGAAAACTGGAACGGCAGTTGGGACACTACCGTATCATTAGGTACCAGTATCCGAGTTGAAGAACGCGATAATGATAGAATCGGTCATGGCAACCTGGCTGAACTTTTAAATTTGCCAGCCATTGATTTGACCCAAGGCTCATGGTCTCACAATGGTGACGACGGCAACTTGAATTTTGATAAAAATGATCCTTTTTCAACCGTGATTAAATTCACGACTGAATTAGGTTTGGAGCATACTAGCGGTTTTGGTTTTTTTGTGCGCGGCACCGGCTTTTATGATTTTGAACTTAACGATAGTCCTGAAACCCGCAGAAAGCCGATTACAGATGCTGCGCTAGATGAGCAGGGTGAAGATTACCGATTATTAGATGCCTATATATATAAAACATGGGACTTCGAAGAGACCAGTATGCAAGCGCGGCTTGGTCGACAGGTAATCAGCTGGGGGGAAAGTACATTTATTCAACATGGTCTTTCTGAAATTAACGCCGTTGACGTTACCAAATTGAGAGTCCCTGGTTCGGAAATTAAAGAAGGTCTGATTCCTGTGAATACCCTTTGGGCCTCATTAGATTTGACTGAAACACTCAGTTTAGAAGCTTATGCGCAGTTCGAATGGGAGCATTTTAGAACGGATGAACCCGGCACATACTTCGCTTCACAAGATTTTACTGGTGAAACTGGTACCAGTATCCATCTTGGGTTTGCCGTTATTCCTGAAAATACGCCAGGCACAGTTGCAAGAAGGTTAAACGATAGAGACGCCAAAGACGATGGGCAATTCGGGGTAAAATTAGCGTGGTTAGCGGAAGACTGGAACTATACTGAGTTTGGTTTTTACTATGTTAACTACCACAACAAACGACCGATCATTTCCGCGTTCGCTCACAATGGAACGGAAGTTACCGGATTTTTCGAGTATCTTGAAGATATTCAAATGTACGGTTTCAGCTTTAATACTTCCACCGATAGCGGCTACTCGATTGCGGGTGAATTAACCTACCGTCAGGACGAGCCACTACAAATTGATGATGTTGAATTATTATTTGCAACTTTGGAACCTGTCGGAAGTGTTCCAAGCGGAACCTCTCAAATTCCAGGCGGTACGCCGCCCGGTGGTGAAATATCAGGCTATCGATTATTCGATACGGTTCAATATCAAGCAACAATTACTAAATTCTGGGGACCGACCTGGGGCGCTGATCAGTGGACTATGTTAGTCGAGTTTGGTGCGAATAAAATTCTCGATTTCCTGGATCAAGATGAGCTTCGGTTTAATGCACCAGGAACCAATCGAAGTGGTAACCCTGCTCGTGTGACAGCTGAAGGCGTTGAAACTAATCCATTTGCCGATGATTTTTCATGGGGCTATCGATTGGTTAGTAAGTGGGATTACACCGATGTTGTTGGTGGATGGAATATGTCTCCGCGAATTGTTTTTCAACACGATGTTGAGGGGACAACCCCTGGACCTATTTCAAATTTCGTAGAAGATAGAAAAGCAGTAACACTCGGTTTAGGATTAGACTATCGCTCGCAATGGAAAGCTGATATTGGTTATTCCATGTTCACTGGCGCTGGTACTGCAAATGTAATGGGTGATAAAGATTTTGTCGCTGCTAATATCAGTTATTCATTTTAATAAGGGCAAGCAAACATGGGTATGAAACTAACAAAAACATTAATCGCCAGTGTGGTTTGCTTCGGGTTTGCATCAAGCGCCACAATGGCAAAAGTTCCAGCAGAAGATGTCGCGAAACTAGGGACCTCTTTAACGCCGATGGGCTCAGAAATGTCAGCTAATGCTGATGGTAGTATTCCAGCGTGGGATGGTGGAATTAAAGAACTACCATCTGGTTTTAAATCTGGAGATTTTCATCCGGATCCCTATGCTGATGAAAAACCACTTTTCACCATTACTGCTTCTAATGCACAGGAGTATAAAGATAAGCTAACGCCGGGCCAGCTAGCGTTATTCGCTGCTTACCCGCAAACTTTTAAGATGAACATTTATCCAACTCACCGTAGCGCTTCTTATCCTGAGCATGTCTATGAAGCGACAAGAGCAAATGCTGCTCGCTCGGAACTGGTTGAAGGTGGTAATGGATTAAAGCAGGCTGCGGTAGGGTTTCCATTTCCAATTCCACAGAATGGTCTTGAAGTAATTTGGAACCATATTGTGCGTTATCGTGGTGAAACGGTTACCCGAGACACAGGACAGGCTGCGCCGCAACGTGACGGTAGCTACACAATGGTTAAGTTCCGTGATGAATTAGACCAGCTCTACAACAAAAAAGGTACTAAGCCAGAAGATCTTGAGAAAAACAATATGTTGTTTTACTTCAAGCAGTGGGTTATCTCGCCAGCGCGCTTAGCTGGAACCGCACTTCTGGTTCATGAAACACTTGATCAGATTAAAAAGCCACGCCAAGCATGGACTTACAATACTGGTCAACGTCGTGTTCGTCGTGCACCTAATGTGGCATATGACGCGCCGGGAACCGCTGCTGATGGTTTGAGAACGACTGATGATTTCGATATGTACAATGGTGCACCTAACCGGTATGACTGGAAGTTGATAGGGAAAAAAGAAATGTATATCCCTTACAACACTTATAAACTGCATTCTAACTCGGTGACTTACGATGAGATTATTCAGGCCGGCCACATCAATCAGGATTTGGTGCGTTATGAATTACATCGTGTGTGGGTGGTGGAAGCAAATCTTAAATCTGACACCAGACACCAGTACAAAAAACGCGTTTTCTACATTGATGAAGATAGTTGGCAAATTGCTGTAACCGATATTTATGACACACAAGATGAGTTATGGCGTGTCGGTTTTGCCCATGCGATTAACTACTACGATGTGCCGACTCTATGGTCTACCCTGGAAGTTTTTCATGATCTCAAGTCTGGCCGCTACCTCGCGATTGGCCTTGATAATGAAGATGCGATGTATGACTTCAATGCAAAGCGAACCAAAAAAGATTTTACGCCTGCAGCCCTTCGCAGAGCCGGCAGACGTTAGACGAAGCCGTTCGATTATTATCGGGCTTTGCGTTTAAAATTAATTTAACGTGTAAAGTCAGTTAAGAGGCCGGTTTCTGCCGGCCTTTTTTGTGCCCGAATAAGTGTTATGCTATTTTGGCATGTGTAATTTGTGATCGCTTAGAAAAATATTAATCTGGATAATTCGATGTTGACGATAAAGAAATTTATGCGAACTCTCGTATTAATATCACTGTTGATTTCAACAGGTACAGTGGGAGCGCAAGAAAGTGGTGAAGCGCTTAAGTTGAATACGCCGGCGATCAAGGCTTCACAAAGATTGTTGATGGATGTTCAATCAATTGAAAATAATCGTTTGGTAGCAGTGGGAGAAAGAGGCCATATTTTATTGTCCGACGATCAAGGAGAGTCCTGGAGACAAGTATTAATTCCTACTGAAGCTTTACTAACAAGGTTATTTTTTATCGATGGCAAAGTTGGTTGGGCTGTTGGGCATCAACAAGTCATTCTGAAGACAGAAGATGCAGGAGAGTCGTGGGTCGTTCAATACTCTAACGATAGCCTGGATCAACCTGCGTTGTTTGATATCTGGTTCAAGAATGCTAACAATGGAATTGCGATAGGTTCTTACGGACTTTATTTAACTACCAATGATGGCGGTAAAACCTGGGAAGATGTCTACCTGGAAAATCTCGAAGACGAAGAAATCGGATTTTCCCATTTTTATGCTGTTGCGTATGAACCAGATTCGAAAAAACTATTTATGGCCGGCGAGCTTGGCTTTTTAGCGGTATCTGATGACCTTGGTCAATCCTGGAAAAAGATGGATAGCCCTTACGAGGGGTCATTTTTCGACATTATCGAGTTACCTAATGGTTATTTATTAACACTTGGGTTGAGAGGACATCTATTTCGTTCGAAGGATTTAGGTGAGTCGTGGGAGGAAATTACTACTGGAACGGTTTCTGGGCTACAGAAAGCATTAGTATTACCTACGAATAAAGTGCTGATCGTCGGTTCAGACGGAACGCAATTGATAAGTAATGATTTTGGAAAATCAGTCAAGCTGTTTCAAAGGGATGATCGTGCACATTTAGCGGGAGCGGTAGCGCTTCCTAATCACGAAATATTAATTGTTGGTATCAAGGGTGTTTTAAAAGCACAGCTTAACTAGTTTGAGCTGATTGAAGGTGTTGTTCTGTTGAGATCAAAGGTGAACTTGCTTAGTGAGCATGACTTAATAACTTATTTTTACTGTTTATTAAATAGCCTTTTTAAAAAGTAATTCGTTGGAAAAAACAAAAATATGAGTCGTATAAATTTAGATGACCTGATAAAAAAGTGGATTTTTCGTCGATGTAAAACCATTCTATGGATTTTTGGCCTGATTACCGCTGCCATGTTGTATTTTGCGTCGCAACTCAAAGTCGATGCTAGCTTCGAGAAGAATATTCCGCTCGAGCACGAATACATGAAAACCTATATCAAACATCAGGAACACTTTGGTGGGGCTAACAGGGTTTTAGTGGTTTTAGAAGATAAATCAGGCGATATTTTTAATCAGCAATTTTTTGAAGCATTACAAGATGCGACTCATCGCGTAGCCGCTATCAGCAGTGTTTCAGAGCCATTGATGAATTCTCTTTTCACACCCAATACTCGATTTGTTGAGGCAGTTGAAGATGGCATGGTCGGTGGACCGGTTATCCCTGCTAGTTTTGATGGCTCACCACAACAATTACAGTTGGTTAGAAGTAATGCACTAAAAGCGGGTTTAGTGGGCCGTCTGGTAGCCAATAATTTTGGTTCAGCGATGGTGAGTGCCCAACTGCTTTCAATTGATCCTAAAACTAAACAAAAAACAGATTTGGTAGGGGTGGCCGACCATCTCGAACAAATCCGCACCGACATGGAAAACAAATACGACAATATTGAAGTTCATATTATCGGTTTTTCTAAGATGATTGGCGATGTCAGTAACGGTGCAAAACAAGTGGTGATGTTTTTTGCTATCGCTTTTGTGATTACCGCGATCCTGGTTTTTCTTTATTCTCATTCGGTAAGTCTGACTGTATTGCCATTATTGTGCTCAGTGGTGGCAGTTATTTGGCAGCTTGGATTATTGACCGCGTTAGGCTTTGGTCTGGACCCTATGTCGATTCTGGTGCCGTTCCTGGTTTTTGCTATCGGAGTCAGCCATGGCGTGCAAATGATCAATGCGGTTGGTAAAAATGTCGCAGCAGGCACCAATTCATCGGAAGCTGCTTATGGCGCATGTTGCAGATTGTTTGTCCCCGGTATGATTGCGCTTATGAGCGACACTATCGGTTTTCTGACGTTATTGTTTATTAAAATTGATATCATCAAAGAACTCGCGATTACCGCAAGTCTTGGGGTCGCAGTCATAATCCTGACCAATTTGATCTTGCTACCCGTATTACTTAGTTATGCAAAATTTCCTGCCAACTTTGCTGAGAAAGTTGAACAGTCGAGTAAAAAACAAGCGGTACTGTGGAAATTTTTCTCTGGGTTTGCCCAGGGTAGAACGGCCACTAAAACAATCGTCGTTGCCGTTTTAATCGTTATTGTCTCTATTTTCTTTGCACGTGATATGAAAGTCGGCGATCTTCATGCTGGTGCGCCGGCGCTTCGCCAGGACTCTGTCTACAACCTGGATACCAAGTTTGTCACCGAAAATTTTTCGATTGGCACAGACATGATATCAATAATTGTTGAAACCATTCCAGACGGGTGTACCAGCTTTGAAATCATGAACGCTATCGATAAGTTTCAGTGGAATCTGGAAAATTTGTCCGGCGTTCAATCAGCAATCAGTTTACCGACAGTGTCTAAAATTCTGAATGCAGGGTTTTACGAAGGGGCGTTACAGTGGCGGATTTTACCGCGTGAACAGGCAACCCTGGTTCAGTCGATTCGTTACCTGGAAACCAGCAGTGGGCTGTTTAATTCTGATTGTAGCGTTATTCCTGTTTTAGTATTTACCAAAGATCATAAAGCAGAAACTATCCAGCAAGTTGTCGATGCCGCCAAGGCTTACGCTGCCGAGCACAAAACTGAAAATGTTACCTATCGATTGGCTACCGGTCCGGTCGGCGTAATGGCTGCGACGAATGAGGCGGTAAGTAATGCTCAGATCCCAATGTTGATATGGGTTTATCTGGCTGTCATTTTGCTTTGCTTGATTAGTTTTCGATCAATTCGCTCGACTTTATGTATTGTTATTCCGCTGGCAATCGTCTCGCTGATGGCGCAGGCATTAATGAGTATTCTAGATATCGGTTTGACGGTAGCGACTTTACCGGTGGTTGCACTCGGCGTTGGGATTGGAGTGGATTATGGTATTTATATCTTTTCACGAATGATCGTCTTTATCAGGGCTGGCGAGAGTATTTCCGAAGCATTTCTGAAAACCCTTAATTTAACTGGAAATGCGGTGTTCTTTACCGGATTAACACTGGCTATTGGTGTCAGTACCTGGTTGATGTCTGTCCTTCAATTTCAGGCAGAAATGGGTATTTTGCTGACATTTATGTTCCTGTTTAACATGCTTGGTGCGGTTATTTTGTTGCCTGCTCTGGCGACTGTATTTTACCGACGATAACTAACAATCCCACGATTAAGTCTCAATGCGATAAAAGCGTTGAGGCTTACTGTGCTATTCTGTAAAAAATCTGATTTATTTCGTGCTAAAGCGCCGTCTTTATCCTACAATTACACCAACTTATAAATATAGAACAGTGCTGCTTTAGTCGCTGCTTAATCGTTTTTCCAATGACGCAGACGGAAACAAAAAAAGAGCGATTTTCTCAATGCCTGCCAATTGCGCGGCACAGCATTTTATTTGCTTCAATTAATTCTCTAAATTTCGGAATTGACCTACTCATAACAGATAAATCCAGAACTGAAAAATCCATATGGCGATCTCCACATAAAGTCATTTCGGAACAACTCAGAGTGTTCTGGCAGATAACTAATTAACTTTACTCTTTTACCCAGGCAAGGAATTCTTATGTCTATTGAACAAAAAACGCATGACACGATTTTGTTTAAGAATGTCGTCAAATTAATTCAGTCGAAATTTTCGAAAAAACAGGCTGAACTCGTTTCACAATTTGCTCATTATTTTTGTGCTGGTATTTCAAGTATTGACTTTGAATATAAGAACGCTAATGAACTTTATGCGCCCATTGTCAGTTTATGGAATTACATGCAGGCATGCTCCGAAGAATGTGATGTCAGAGTTTATACGCCAGAGTTGGAAACTCACGGCTGGCAGTCTCGCCATACCATTATTGAGCTTGTGCATAAAGATATGCCATTTTTAGTCGATTCGGTGAGAATGGAGCTTAACCGCCTGGGAATTAATATCCATCTTCACATCCATATGCCAATGACGATTACTCGCGATAAGGATTCTAACATTTCTGCCATTGCAAGGCCTGATCCGGAAAAAGACGATGATGATGTGACGCCGATGTACCTGGAGATTGATCGACAACTCGACAAATCCGAATTAGAACTGATTAAAAGTAATCTGGAAGAAATTTTGTCAGATGTGAGGGTGACTGTTTCTGATTGGGAAAAAATGAAGAAGAAACTGAACCAGGTGATTGGAAGATTAGACAAGTTACCGAAAAAATTGCAAAACGCTAAAAACAAAGAATGTCGTGATTTTCTGGAGTGGATTAGCGGTAATCATTTCACCTTGCTGGGTTATACCTATTATGAACTCAATAACGACAAGAACGATTTAAGATTAGTGCCGCAAAAGAGAGCTAGCTTAGGATTAAAAACCAAACAACATTGGAGCCCAAAAGCGTATAAGCTAAGTGATTTGCCGGCGGGAGCGAGAAACCTTATTTTAAACACCGAAAATCTACTGGTTCTCACTAAGCTCAGTGCCATAAGTCGTGTCCACAGACCTGCGCATATTGACTACATTGGTGTGAAAAGAGTGAACGAAAAGGGTGAGATCATTGGTGAAGATCGCTTTATCGGTTTATACACTTCAGCGGCGTACAATCTCAACCCAATGAGTATTCCGGTACTACGCCAAAAAATTCATGCGGTACAGGAGCGCTCTGGTTTTACCAAACAAGAACATGACTTGAAGGTTCTTAAAAATATTCTTGAGACCTACCCGAGAGATGAGCTGTTTCAGACTAACGTTGATAAACTTTATGAAACGACAATTGGTATTTTACAAATTCAAGAGAGACCAATAATCCGCCTGTTCGCCAGAAGAGATCCTTATGGTCGTTTTTTCGCTTGTCTGGTTTATGTTCCTCGGGAAATTTATACCACTCGAATTAGAATAAAGATTACCGAGATTCTCAAATCCGCATTTGGGGCAATTTCTGAACCACAATTCACAACCACATTTTCTGAGTCAATACTGGCAAGGTTGCACTTTATTATCCCAGTGGAAAATGCGGAAGCAATTAAGTATGACGTCAAAGAAATCGAGAAGGATCTCTACCAGGCAACTCGCAGCTGGGAAGATAACTTGAATGAAGTGTTGTTAAGCGAGTTTGGAGAAGCTGAAGGAAAAAGATTGTTTCAGAGATACAGCGACCGTTTTCCTGCTGGCTATCAAGATGAGTCAATCATTCAAACGGCGGTGCTTGATATTAAACACATGGAAGCGCTGACTGACGAGAAAGCGCTGAGTATGTTGTTGTATCGCTCGCAAGAAGATGGCCATGGAAATATCCGTTTTAAGCTATTTTATCGCGATCAACCTAAGCCATTGTCTGATGTTATGCCGATGCTTGAAAATATGGGGTTAAATATCATTGGAGAAACGCCTTATCGCGTGAAACCCGCGGCGGGTTCAGTTCGATGGATCAGTGATTTTGAAATGCAGCACCCAGCGGGAATTGATCTTGATCTTGAATTGGTAAAAGATAAATTCCAGGAAGCCTTCTCACGGATCTGGTTTGATGATGCCGAGAATGATGGGTTCAATCGGCTGGTGCTTTCAGCCTCGCTCAATTGGCGAGAGACTGCCATGTTAAGAGCGTATGCGAAGTACATGTGGCAAATTGGTTCGTCTTTTTCTCAAAGTTACGTTGAAGAAACGCTCGCAGCATATCCCGAAATTGCAAAATTACTGGTGGTTTACTTTTTCCAGAAATTTGATCCGGTTAGTAAACAAAGTGAAAGAGTAGAAAAAGAATTACGAGACAGAATTATCGGCGAGTTAGATGAGGTTGCCAATCTCGATCAGGATAGAATTTTACACCGTTATCTAGAAATGATTGATGCAACAATTCGCACTAACTTTTTCCAATTGGATGAAAACGGGGAATCCAAAAATTATATCTCACTGAAATTAAAGCCTTCTCAAATCAGTGACATTCCCAAGCCTGCACCAATGTTTGAAATATTCGTGTACTCACCCAGAGTAGAAGGTGTACATCTTCGTGGTGGAAAAGTTGCCAGAGGTGGGCTTCGCTGGTCTGACCGACGTGAAGATTTCAGAACTGAAATACTCGGCCTGGTGAAAGCACAACAGGTTAAAAACTCGGTTATCGTTCCGGTCGGTGCCAAAGGTGGCTTTGTTTGTAAACGGAGTTTAGCGGGATTATCCAGAGAAGAGTTTATGGCTGAAGGTATCGCTTGCTACGAAACTTTCATTAGTGCACTACTCGATATCACCGATAACCTGATTGATGGCAAATTGGTTCCACCTGATCGTGTTGTCCGGCATGATGAGGACGACCCTTATCTGGTTGTTGCGGCAGACAAAGGCACTGCGACTTTTTCCGATATTGCTAACGGTATTTCTGAAAAATATGGTTTCTGGTTGGGCGATGCGTTTGCTTCCGGTGGCAGCATCGGTTATGACCATAAGAAAATGGGCATTACCGCGAAAGGCGCATGGGAGTCAGTGAAACGTCATTTCATGGAAATGGGTATTGACAGTCAAAACGAAGATTTCACCGCGGTTGGTATCGGTGATATGTCCGGCGATGTTTTTGGAAATGGGATGTTGTGCTCGCGCCATATTAAATTAGTGGCAGCATTTAACCATATGCACATTTTTATCGATCCTAATCCAGACAGCGAAAAAAGTTATGTGGAGCGAGAACGACTCTTTAAGTTGCCTCGTTCTAGCTGGGAAGACTATAACACCAAATTAATTTCTGCTGGTGGTGGCATTTTCTCTCGCTCTTCTAAAGCGATTCCACTCAGTGAAGAAATCCAGAAACTATTAGGGATTGAAGAACAAAGCCTGACTCCTAATCAGTTGATAAGCGCGATCTTAAAAGCAGAAGTCGATCTATTGTGGAATGGTGGTATTGGTACCTACATTAAAGCGGGATCAGAAACTCACTCTGATGTAGGTGACAGAGCTAATGATGGTTTGCGGATTAATGCATCTGAGCTGCGTTGTGGCATTATTGGGGAGGGCGGAAATCTTGGTGTCACCCAGTTAGCGCGTATCGAATATATGCGTAGAGGCGGCCGTGGCAATTCCGATTTTATTGATAATGCTGGCGGTGTTAATTGTTCTGACAACGAAGTGAATATCAAAATTTTACTGAATCAAATTGTTGCTACCGGCGACATGACTGAAAAACAGCGCAATAAATTATTGTTGAGCATGACTGATGAAGTTGGAGAGATTGTTCTTAGAGAAAATTTCTTACAGGCTCAATCGATTAGCGTTAGTGAAGAACGCTCAGAAAAAATGGTTAAGGAGTTAATGCGTTTTATCCATTGGCTTGAGAGAGAAGAGCGACTAGATCGAGAACTTGAATTTTTGCCCAGCGATGAAGAGCTAATCGAACGATTGGCGCAAGGTGAAGGTTTAACCCGAGCCGAAATTGCGGTGTTAACAGCATACGGTAAGATGGTGTTAAAGGAAGAATTGTGTTCACCTGAAGTGGCGAATGAACCTTTTTACAAAGATGTTCTGGTTAACTATTTTCCAAAACCGATTCGTCGTAAGTATGCTGGCGAAACTCAAGAGCATCCATTGAAAGATGAAATCATCGCTATGTGTCTGGCGAATGAAATGGTTGATTACCTCGGGAGTAACTTTGCTTTCCGCGCAATGGATGAAACCGGCGCGACCCCGGCAGATGTGGCAACCTGTTTTACTTTGGCCAAAGAAATCTATGACATGCCGGCGATGTGGAAGCAGATAGAAGCGCTTGATCACTCTATTCCTGCGTCCATAAAGCATAATATGATTTACCAGACTCAACGCATGGTTAGACGGTGTACTCGTTGGTTCCTGCGTCACCGACGTAAAAATTTGGCGATCCAGGAAGGCATTGAGTATTTTAAAGATGGCGTGGTGGAGTTGCAAAAGACGATCCATAAAGCATTAGATAAAGTTGAAAACGATGGCATCAAAGAGGATATTAATAGCTGGGTGGATCACGGGGTTCCGAAGAAGTTAGCTGAGAGAATTTGCTATTTAAGCACAATGTTTTCAGCCCTTGATATTGTTGAAATGTCAAAATTAACCGGCCTGAATATTTCAATGGTTGCGGAAGTCTACTTCAAGCTTGGCGCTAAATTAGAACTCCACTGGTTTCTGGAGCAAATTAATTTGCAAGCTGTGGATAATCACTGGCAAGCTTTCGCGCGAGCTTCATTTCGCGAAGATCTCGATTGGCAACAGAGAAGTTTGACCGTTGCTGTATTACATATGTCTCATAAGGAAACGAGCGCAGAAGAAAGGATTATCAGCTGGATAATTGAAAATTCAAGCTTGCTTTCACGTTGGCAACAAATGCTTGCAGATTTTCGTGCCAGTAAGCGCCATGAGTTTGCGAAGTTCTCTGTCGCGTTACGCGAGCTACTCATTTTAGTTCAAAGTAGTGTAAGAGCGGCTGCCATTGCTCGTGAGGAAGATTTGGGAACGATTAAGAAGTCGTAGCCAATTGGTTCTAGTAAAACTAAAAGCCCGGCTTGCCGGGCTTTTAGTTGAATAAATCTGTAATAACCTGAATTGTGCTGCTCAGATGTAATGGTTCATATCCAAACTGGCAATTTCGAAAATTAATTCACACTCCGCTACAATGTTGAGCGATATCTTTTTCCAGCTTTTTTATTTCCTGTTGTCGTGTTTCGTCTGTCAGGTATTCTTGCTGTCCCTTTTCATTTTCGCGGTAAATTCTAGTTGGCATCTTGAGCGTTTCAAGTTGACTTCTTGCATAGTCACAGTTTTTCTTTAAATCTTTTTCTGCTTTCTCTTTTTCGGATTTTTGTTTTTTGGATTTATATTCTGTATCGAGCTGATCGTGGACTCGTCTTTTTTGCATATTGACAAATTGCTTCGCTTTTCTCTTTGCAGCTTGTTGTTGTTCGGGGGTCAGGTTATCTTTAATTTCCAGCTGCTTTTCGCCTTTGTTAAAGGGCTTATCGGAGTAGTGAACTTTCCCGTTTTCATCAACCCACTTGTAAACCTTTGCATGCAATTGGTTGAAGCCAATTAGTAAAACTAAACCTAAGAAAGCCGTGGCAATTTTGAGTGATTTCATCGTTAAGTAAGCATCTTTGTTGGCAGCCAGATGCTTCATTATAACTCACAGGTGGGGTTTTCTACCAATTGACATAATTAGGACACAATTGAGCATATTTGCGCCATTCATTGAACCGATGAAAATTCTAATTGGACGGTAGTTTATAAGGACCAGGTCGAAAAACTGTGAAGTAACAGGTAACTTAACGGAGAGGCGCAATGAAAACTTATTTACCAAAAGATGAAAAGATTATGAGCTGGGACCCTGAAAACATGGATAAGTATTGGGAGCAGTGCCAGACATTTGATTGTTTTCCCGATATCGATTGTCACAGCCGCGAAAAAATCAGCCAGCAAGAGTTTAAACAAATGGTTACCAGGCGATATTTGATACCAAATTAAATTTCACCTGGCTAATCCTGTTTGGCTTGTGGCGTAACTATGCTAAGATAAATCTGTCTTTTTGAACATAAGCAGGCGGATTCTGGTAACCAGATACCAGGCGCCACCAATAACAGCAATGCCAAGCTCAATGAAGTGAGATACCTGGCTTAGGCCTCGATTACCCAGAAAATACCACAATAATATACCCGTCAAGAATAAAATAATGCCGCCCATGGCTTGCATTTGCAGGGAGTAGCGCTGTTTCATTCGAGCGAGTTTTGCTCGCGATGCTAATTGTTCTTCTGTAACCCCATCCTCAGTAGCGCCTTCTACCAGGCTATAGTTGCAATGGCTGCAAACTTTGGCTTTGCTGGAAATTCTTTTTTTGCAAGATGGACAGCTGATTATCGACATAGTTGAATTAGCAATAGTTTATGAGTTTTTTCGATTATAAAACACTCTATCTCGTCGCTCAATGTTTGATGACTAAAACACCGGCTTGGCTTAATTGAATAATCTAACGAGGTTGGTTAAATCGAGAAAATCTATGAATAATTATTTTAGTCTGTTTGATTAATCCGTAGTTTTTTCTTAACCAGAAAGCAGCAAAAAACGCCATTTATTAAGTGTTTTCCAAATCTAGATTTTCTAACACCAGACTAATTAATTGTTCTGAGATAAGTGTGAATATTACCTTAAAAAATGTGTCAAATATCGCAATAGTTTATGGAATGACTTTCATTCTGTCTCTAAGCTCAATCTGCTTTGAACAAAATATACACAAGAAATCACTATTAACTTTAATTGGGATTTTTTTCTACTTAAAGACTGGTTAAGTTGATAAGTGGTTCGCTTCTCTTGAATTCTCAAAGCACCTTACAATAACAAATAAGGAGAAGACCTTTGAAAATAAACAACACACAATCATTTTTCAAAAAATCGGTAGCTGCATCTTTGGTGATCAGCGCGTGCGCTGCTGGGGCAGTAACAGCCGAACAACGATACATGATTAAATTCAAAGATAGCTTAGACGGTAATCCTACGACGCTTTCTGCACAAACGACAAGAGCACAACGAAACAGCCAGCGTATTCAACAACTGGGAGGGATTGTTAAACGCAGGTTGGTCAGTGACAATATTATTGCAGCAGAAATGAGTGAAAGTCAGTTGGCTCAGCTGGAAGCGAGTGGGGTTATCGAGTATTACGAGATAGATCCGATTCGTCGGCTGATTGCGCCTATGGCTGCTGACGATATTGTACCTTTGGCAGAACAAACCCCCTATGGAATTACCATGGTTCAAGCTGGGCAGGTGAGTGACGCAAATACTGCCAATCGCAAAGTTTGTATTACTGACACAGGTTTCGCGCCAAACCATGAGGACTTACGTCCATACACTGCGAGTAACATTAGCGGTGACGACAATGATGGTAATGGCAACGATACCGGAGATTGGCACAATGACGGACACGGGCATGGTACACATGTCGCCGGAACCGTTGCAGGAATTGGGGGCAATGGCGTTGGTGTTGTCGGTGTTAACCCGAGTGATTTAGTTGGCCTGCATATCGTTAAGGTTTTTAACGATTCTGGTAACTGGGCTTATGGTTCTGATTTAGTGGCAGCGGTTAATCAGTGTGTTAATGCCGGTGCTCAAGTTATTAGCATGAGTTTAGGTGGCAGCGGCTCTAGTAATGCCGAAGCTAATGCTTTCCAGAATGCATTGAACAATGGCGTACTATCTATTGCTGCTTCAGGTAATAGCGGTAGCGCAAGTGGCAATGATGCCTTCTCTTACCCAGCGTCTTATGATGCGGTAATGTCAGTTGGTGCATTAGACAGTAGTAAGCAAATTGCTAACTTCTCGCAGAAAAACAGCCAGGTTGAACTTGCTGCGCCTGGAGTGAGCGTACTGTCCACTTTGCCGAACAATCAATACGCTTCCTGGAATGGAACTTCAATGGCAACACCTCACGTATCTGGTGTCGCTGCTTTAGTCTGGAGTCACTATACCAACTGTAGTGCGACTCAAATTCGTTCTGCTCTGAACAATTCAGCAGAGGATCTCGGTTCATCCGGTCGCGATCAGGCGTATGGGTATGGATTAGTAAGAGCGAAAGCTGCTTACGATTACCTGGCAGCAAATAGTTGTGGTGGCGGTAATCAATCTCCAACTGCGTCCTTTACCGATTCTTGTACTGCGTTAGCATGCTCGTTTGATGGTTCAGCTAGTTCTGACCCAGATGGTACCATCGCTTCCTATGCGTGGGACTTCGGTGACGGAGCAACTGGTACGAGCGCATCCGCAAATCATACCTATGCTTCTGCCGGAACCTACACAGTTCAACTCACAGTAACTGATAACGATGGTGCGTCGAATACAACGTCTAAATCAGTGACCGTTTCTGATGGAACCGGTGGCCCGGGCGAATTGACCAATGGTCAGACTGTGTCAAATCTGAGCGGATCTCAGGGCGATGAGCTTGAGTACTACATCGATGTTCCAGCCGGTGCAACTAACTTATCGTTTGCGATGAGCGGTGGCTCTGGTGACGCCGATCTTTATGTCCGATTTGGTAGTGCACCAACAACTGGCACTTATGATTGCCGTCCGTACACTGCAGGTAACAATGAGAACTGTGATTTTGCTTCTCCAAGCACAGGTCGTTACTATGTGATGATCCGTGGTTATTCCGCGTTCTCTGGCACCAGCTTAACGGCTTCCTATAGTGAGCCTGGCAGTGGTGGTAGCATCAATGAAAGTAATCTTTCTGCCAGCCGAGGTAACTGGAATTACTTCACTATTGAAGTTGACCCAGGTACAGCTTCTCTAGAACTGAATATTTCGGGTGGTAGTGGTGATGCTGATTTGTATGTGAAGCATGGATCACAAACTACAACATCTAACTATGATTGCCGTCCTTATCGTTGGGGCAATACTGAAAGTTGTAGTTTCAATAATCCAGCAGCAGGCACCTGGTATATTGGTATTCGAGCATACAGCACTTATTCAGGTGTTAACTTGAATGGAACCTGGCAGTAAGTTCAGCCAAATGGTTTTATACTAAGCCGTAAAAAACCCCCTCTATTGAGGGGGTTTTTATTTGAATGACAGCGCTAAAATAGCATTGAACAAAGTTGCATTAATTAACACTAGATATCCCGAACTTTAAACTACATGTTCAAAGATTTCTCAACCACTTCATAAACATCATTAGAAAGATTATCAACAGCTTTAATTCTCTCAAGTTGTTCTTTGATTAAAGCTTGTCGCTTGCCATCCAGTTTTTTCCACTGGTTAAATTGTTTGGATAAACCCGCGGCAATTTGTGGATTGATCGCGTTGAGGCGAATAATCGTATCAGCGAGTAGTTCATAACCGGCACCGGTGGCATTGTGAAATTGAGGTAAATTGCCGGAAATAAATGCGGTGATTACCGCTCGAACTTTGTTAGGGTTTTCGATGGAAAACTTTTCATGGTTAAGCAACGCGTTAACATGTTCTATGATACTTTCATCGTCATTGATAACCTGGGCACTAAACCATTTATCCATCACGAGCTCTTCATCTTTCCACTTTTGATAAAACTGATTAATGTAATCCGATTTATATCCTTCTGTAGAATTGGCAATTGTTTGCAAAGCAGACAGTTCGTCGGTCATGTTGTCAGCGCGCGTTTGCTGTGTGGCAGCCAGCTCAAAGTGTTGCTCGTCATTGGCAACCATCATGTAATCGAGAGCGACATTGCGCAGTTTACGGTCACTCGGTTGGTCACCGCTGGTTGTGTTGTAAATCGAAAACCAGGTGTGTTCAAGTGATTGCCCAATGTGCTTTTTCAATTGGCGATGTTTGTTAAACAAACGATCAACATTAATTTTTTCAGAGCGTCCAATAAGACTACTTATTTCGGGTAATATAACGGCAAGCGCTTTAAGTGAGTTATCCAATTGCTCATCGCCAAGTAGTTGTGCAAAGGAATTTTTAAGGATCTCTAGATCTGGTTCACTAATTTCATCTTCGTTATTCAAGAGAATTTTTGTCATCAAACTTTGACCTGCGTCCCAACGATTAAACGAGTTAGGATCAGAAGCAAAGAGGGTGGCTAATTGACTCTGGTCATATTCAAATTTCAGTTTTACCGGCGCTGAAAAGTCTCTTAGTAGAGAAGGGATTAAAACCTCATTGTCAGAGTGAATGGTTAAAGTTTGATTTTCTTCAGTCATAACAAAAAGTGTTTCGCCGCAGACATCGTCTGAGTCTGATAAGCGGAACTTCGCCACATCACCTTGCGCATTAATAAAACCTATTTTGACCGGGATCATGAAAGGTTTTTTTGTTTCCTGACCTGGTGTCGCCGGACAAGATTGTGCGAATTGAAGCTCAAACTTTCCGTTACCCAGAGACTCAAGTTGAACCTTCACTTCCGGTGTACCGGCTTGACGATACCAGTTGCGGAAAAGCGCCCAATCTTTTTGATTGGCATCTTCCATGGCACAAATAAAGTCTTCACAAGTAACAGCTTGACCATCGTGTCGTTCGAAATAAAGATCCATACCTGCACGGAAACCTTGTTCGCCCAAAAGCGTGTGCATCATTCGGATCACTTCGGCGCCTTTGTTATAAACGGTTACCGTGTAAAAATTATTCATTTCAATATAAGAGTCCGGGCGAATAGAGTGAGCCATTGGGCCGGAGTCTTCGGCAAATTGCGATGAGCGAATGATCTTTACCTGGTCTATTCGCTGCACCGCTTTTGATTGCATATCTTCACTGAATTTTTGATCTCTAAAAACAGTAAGACCTTCTTTGAGGCTCAACTGGAACCAGTCGCGACAGGTGACTCGGTTACCTGTCCAGTTATGAAAATATTCGTGAGCAATGACTCTTTCAACACCTTCGAAATCAGCGTCGGTTGCGGTTTTCTTATTAGCTAAAACGTACTTAGTGTTAAAAACATTTAAGCCTTTATTTTCCATTGCGCCCATATTGAAATCGCTCACCGCGACTATCATGTAGAGATCCAGGTCATATTCGCGACCAAACTTTTCTTCATCCCAGCGCATTGATTCGATTAAACTGTCCATCGCAAATCGACATTGATCGAGTTTTCCCTTGTCGACATAGAGCTCCAGTTTAACTTCTCGTCCGCTCATTGTGGTAAAACTGTCAGTTAGGCAATCCAGATCACCGGCAACCAGGGCAAACAAGTAACTGGGTTTGGGGAAGGGGTCATGCCATTCAACAAAATGGCGTCCGTCACTCATATCGCCACGTGTTAGTGGATTCCCGTTTGATAATAAGAGAGGATAGGCTGCTTTATCGCCTTCTATTCGTACCTTAAACTCAGACATAATTTCCGGACGATCAAGGTAGTAGGTAATTTTTCTGAAGCCTTCTGCTTCACATTGTGTGCAGAACTTTCCACCAGAAGTATAAAGACCTTCCAGTGATTTATTTTTCTGAGGATAAATTTTTACCTGAAGATTGAGGGTAAATTTTTCACTGACGTTGTTAATTGTCAGATGATTGTCAGTCGCTTCGTATTCATCCTTGCTGAGTTCATTTCCATCTACAGAAACTTGCTGTAGTTCTAACTCTAATCCGTCTAATACCAGCGGTTCCAGCACATCACTTTTATCAAGTGGGTTTTTCTCAATTTTTAGTTCGCTATTAACTAATGTATGAGAGTCAAAAAGCTGAAATTTTAAGTCGGTATGTTTAATTAAGTATTGGCTGGGTCGGTAATCTTTGCGGTATTTTACTGTCGGATTTTTTGAAGAATTCTTCATTATAGCGGGTACCTTGATAGCATCACTTGAACAAGCGAATTAAACTGATTATTTGGCTGAAAGCTGCAAATATACGTGTTGGGGGGAGTTTAGCAGCGCGATAAACGAATAGTAAAGAGTACAACGACGCATTTAATCTAGTGGTACGACCAGAATTTTATTGAAAATGCACGAAATGCATTCAACTGCATCTAATTAACCTGAATTTATGGGTAATTGCGTTAATTTTGCTATACAAGACGGCGTTGAACCCGTATTATCCACCCCCAGCAAAAAGTAACCGAAATAGACTCATTTTGCTCAGCAGGATTCGTTCGTTTTGAACGGTTAATTAATTCGATAGAGTTGATTGATTTTATGCTAGTTTTGTTGAGTAATTTGCTGATTAAGCAAAAATGAGTTGTTCGTTCCAGTCGAAACGCTTGAGTCTGCACAGGGCGTACCGAGTCTTTGATTTGCTCGGCACGAAACTCCTGCAAGCGATCCATCTATAAGGAGAAGCCACTTTGACAACAATTGCGAAATTTGAAGTCAAATATGTTCAATATCTCGATGAGCATGGTCAACTAACTACCGATGACGTTCCTGCCATCGCGAAAGATTTCACTGCCCTTAAAAAACTCTACCGTGACATGGCGTTAATTCGTCAAATGGATTCTAAAGCCTACGCTTTGCAAAGAACCGGTAAAATGGGAACCTATGCAGCGGCAACCGGCCAGGAGGCTATTGGTGTCGGCTTTGGTGCGGCTATGAACCCTGAAGATGTTCTTGTTCCTTATTACCGCGGTCAGGCGGCCATGGTACAACACGGCGTTCGTATGGAAGAAATCCTGCTTTATTGGGGAGGCGATGAAAGAGGCTCCGATTTTCAGAATGAAACCGCCAGACAAGACTTCCCAATTGCGGTGCCGATCGCAACTCAGTCCTTACACGCAACTGGCGTAGCAAAAGCGATGCAGATACGTGGCGAGAAGCGCTGTGTATTCACTGAAATTGGTGAAGGCGGAACTTCCCAGGGGGATTTTTACGAAGCGCTGAATGTTGCCGGTATCTGGAGTCTTGGCGTGGTTTTTGTGATCAACAACAACCAGTGGGCGATTTCGGTTCCTAGTGAAATTCAAACGGCCTGTGAGACCTACGCACAAAAAGCGATTGCCGCCGGCATCGACAGTGTTCAGGTTGACGGTAATGATATTATTGCTGTTTTTGACGAGTCACAAAAAGCCGCAGAAAAGGCTCGAGAGGGTGGCGGATCAACGGTTATTGAGTGTATCAGTTTAAGACTTTGTGATCACACAACTGCTGATGATGCTAGTCGTTATCGACCAGATGGTGAACTCGATGAGGGTTGGAAAAAAGAGCCGCTCATCCGTCTCAGAAAATATCTCGAAGCTAACGGGCAATGGTCTGAAGCTGAAGAATCTGCACTGCAAGAAGAAGTGGTTGCGACGGTTCAGCAGAGCGTTGACACCTACCTCAATACACCAACAGACAAGCCTGAAGCAATGTTTGATTACCTTTACGATGAACTTCCGGAAAGAACGCTTGCACAGCGTGAATTAGCGATTGCAAGAGGAGCGAAATAATGGCCGCAATTACCTTGATTGAAGCAGTAAACATGGCAATGGCGCATGAAATGGAAGCGGATAATGAAGTCGTTGTATTTGGTGAAGACGTTGGTCTGAACGGTGGTGTATTCCGTGCTACAGACGGGTTGCAACAGCGTTTCGGCGAGGAGCGAGTCATCGACACGCCGTTAGCTGAAGCCATGATCGCCGGTATTGCGATTGGTATGGCCGCACAAGGCATGAAACCGGTCGCCGAAATTCAATTTATGGGATTCATTTTCCCGGCAGCGGACCATATTATTTCTCACTGTGCCCGTATGCGAAATAGAACTCGCGGCCGTTTGACTCTGCCACTGGTAATTCGCGCACCCTATGGTGGCGGTATCCACGCACCGGAAAATCATTCAGAAAGTACGGAAGCAGTATTTGCCCACATTCCAGGTTTAAAAGTTGTCATACCATCTAACCCTTCTCGTGCTTATGGTTTGATGCTGGCCGCTATTCGTGACCCTGATCCGGTTATTTTCCTGGAGCCTAAACGGGTTTACCGAATTGAAAAGCACGAAATTGAAGATAACGGCGAAGAGTACCCACTGGGCGTTTGTTTTGTTGACCGAGAAGGAACTGATATCACATTAATTAGCTGGGGTGCTATGCTTCATGAAACCAAACAAGCGGCTGAAAAACTCGCAGCAGAGGGAATTAGCGCCGAAGTGATTGATGTGGCAACCGTTAATCCTTTAGACATTGATACCATTTTAGAGTCTGTGGCAAAAACCGGTCGTGCCTGTATTGTTCAAGAAGCACCGAAAGCGGGCGCTGTTGGTTCTGACATTGCGGCGGAAATTGCTGAAAAAGGTGTGATGCATTTGTTGGCGCCGATTGGCCGTGTTTCTGGTTACGATACAATGATGCCTTATTATCGACTGGAAAAACAATATATGCCGAAGGTTGAGCATATTGTCGAAGAAGCAAAAAGACTAGTGGAGTACCGATGAAAATATTTAACTTACCCGATTTGGGAGAGGGCTTACCGGACGCAGAAATTGTCCGTTGGTTAGTTAAAGAAGGCGATACGGTTTCTCTTGATCAACCAATGGTTGAAATGGAAACTGCCAAAGCGGTGGTTGAAGTACCATCGCCTTTTGACGGAACTGTCACCAAGCTTCTTGGCCAGGCCGGCGATGTCATTGAAGTGGGCGCAGTATTGGTAGAGTTTGACGGCGACGGTTCAAGTAGCGCAAAGACTGAATCAGCTCCGGTAGCAAAGCCTGAGCAGGCTCAGGCCAAACCTGCCAGTAATAACGCGCCGAGTGCCGCAAGTGGACCGGTCTTTAACTTGCCTGATCTGGGCGAAGGTCTACCTGACGCAGAAATTGTCAGATGGTTAGTCAACGAAGGCGATGAGTTGAGTGTTGATCAACCAATGGTTGAAATGGAAACTGCTAAAGCCGTCGTTGAAGTACCTTCTCCATTTGCCGCGAAAGTTGCCAAACTACACGGTCAGGCCGGTGATGTGATTGAAGTCGGTGCGCCGCTTGTTTCATTCGGAGACGGTGATTCTAGTGGTTCAGTTCAGGCAGAAGCCGACGACAGTGCCGACGCTGATTCTGATGATGCTGGTACCGTTGTTGGTGCCGTGCAAGTTGGTAATAAAGTTGTTGCTGAATCTGCGGATGCGGTCGTTAAAGCGCTTGCGAAAAAATTAAAAGTCGATTTGTCACTCGTTACCGGTTCAGGGGCAGGTGGAAAAATAACACAAGCTGACGTTAAACAAGCCAAAAAAGATGGGAAGCTGATTGGTAGTAAAGCTGCGGCTCCAGCACCAGTCGCCGCGCCTTCGAATACTGGTAGTACGGCAGATAATGAAAATCCCCTCGATTTTAAAGCTTCTCCAGCGGTACGTGCACACGCGCGTCGATTAGGAGTTGCGTTATCAAGTTGTAAAACCAGCGGTAAAAAAGGTTCGATAACAAAAGCAGATGTTGAAGCTGCGGTTGGTGCCGCTTCTGCAACCGCGACCGCACCGGTTGCTAAACCTGCTGGCGGTGGTTTACCAACGGTTCAAGTGAGTGTCGAGCCACAAAGCGTTCGTGGTGTTCGCCGCGCAATGGCAATGGGCATGGCGAAATCACACGCGACAGTTGTACCCACAACTTTGGTGGAAGATGCGGACATTACAGCTTGGCCAAAACAAGATTTTCTGGCGCGTTATGTGCGAGCGTTAGTTTATGCATCGAAAATTGAGCCGGCATTAAATTGTTGGTTTGATGGAGAAAAATATGAGCGGCTGGTTCATCCGAATGTTCATGTGGGTATCGCGATTGATTCGCCTGACGGACTCTATGTGCCCGTTGTTCACGATGCTGATAAGAAAGATGCCGGTCAAATTCGTGCCAGAGTTCAGGAATTGAGGCAAAAAATCGAAACTAAATCACTCAAGCAAGACGATCAACAAGGGGCGACCGTTACTCTGTCTAACTTTGGTTCCATTGCAGGACGTTACGGAACGCCGGTTGTTTCTCCGCCGCAAGTTGCCATTCTTGGCACGGGAAGGTTTAGAGATGAGTTGAAGTTAACGGATAAAGGGATAGCTAAGCACAAGATGTTGCCGCTGTCGTTGACTTTTGATCATCGTGCTGCCACCGGTGGTGAAGCAGCGAGATTCCTGGCTGCGATTATTGAAGATCTGCAAAAGCCGGTATAACTGATTAATAAAAATAGAAGTATTGGTTTATTAACCTGTAAACCCTTAAAAGACACCGAAAGGTGTCTTTTTTTTAGGCTGATCAATCAGGGACTGTTGATTTGAATAAATTTTTTAGTAAAAGTTGTGCTTTCACTCTGCGGTATTCTATATTTCCGACTAAACTAGATAATATTAAGTCTCGTATCACAATCGCTGGTATTATCATAGACTTATGTTACCCATCAAAATCGAATTAAAAGGAACTCAATGAGCGACTTACCTGCCACACTAACTTATTTTGGCAACTTACAGAATATTGGCCAGGTGATTAATAAACTGGCACTGCCTGTTCAAGAGGCGCATCAACTAAGGGATCCTTTTTTGCCCGACAGGTACACGTCTTTAGCTTTTACCAGTCAGGATATGTTTGATGCTTCGGTAAAGTTCATTGCACACGCAATTCTCGGCAAAAGCCCGCCAAAAGGGCAGCCAAATCACCCGTTACAAAAAGCAATTATGCGTTGGCGAATGGAGAATCGCTTTAATGATGAGTCTGAAATCAAGGAGGCGTTGCAAGGATTGTTACCTGCAATGGTAGAAAAAGCATTTAATGAAGCCAAAGAATGCCATCAGGCATGGGTGGATTATGTGAGTTCCAAGAGAGTTATCCGCTTCTGTGAAAAATTTCAGGATCTTGCCCTATGGGAGTTAGCCGGTGCCGGATATCGTGGCGCGGCGATTAAATTTAAATGTAGCGAAGATTCAATATTTAAATATTGTCACCCGGTTAATTATCAAAGGTGGCCTGCGGTGACGGTTAATCAGCAAGACTATGTTGAACATATGGTCGGCTCTATTCCTGAAATCGAATTCAACCCCGAAAAAACTTTGCTAACCCAAAATTACGCGCACCGCCAGTTTAAAGAATGGCGACTTTTAGTGGATGCAGATGAGCACGATGAGCAATGGTTGGAGTTTCCAATTAATTTAATTCAAAGTGTCTATATCGGCGCACTGGTGCCTGACAAAACGGTTGAGCAATTAAAAAATCACCTGGCCAGGCTTGGACCTTTTATTAATGTCTATCACGCCCGTTGTAAGGCGAATGAATTTAGCTTTGAGTTTGAAAAAGTCAGTGAAAACCTGACCGAATCAGAGGAAGCGGAAGAGTCGACCGAAAACGCCCATTAAATTTTGTCTGGCTTTCATAATCATTTATATTTCGTGTAATAATATTTGTTCTTATCTTCGGTGAGATTCTTGTTACAGGGATAGCAGAAAATTCTCCAGTCTTTCAAATGGATTTTTTCCACAATCATACTGGCATTTTTGAATCTCATACGATTTTAAAATCAACATTGTTTAAAATAAAGAATTTGAGAAGGGGATAGATATCCATGGTTAAAATTTTAGCTTTTGCCGGCAGCGCAAGAAAAGATTCGTTTAACAAAAAACTGGTTAAAGTTGCTGCACAAGGCGCTTCTGAAAAAGGTGCTGAAGTAACTGTTATCGATCTGGTTGATTTTCCTATGCCATTATTTAATCAGGATTTGGAAGCGGCAGAGGGCCTGCCTGAAAAAGCACGTGAGTTCAAAAAGTTGTTGATTGAGCATGATGGTTTTTTGATCGCGTCACCTGAGTACAATAGTGCTTTTAGTCCGCTCTTGAAAAACTCGATTGATTGGGCTTCGAGAGTAGAATCAGACGACGAACCAGGCTTATTAGCTTACCGCGGTAAATATGCGGGCATCATGGCTGCATCGCCTGGTGGATTAGGTGGATTACGTGGTTTGGTGTTTGTGAGAATGCTTTTAAATAATCTGGGCATAACAGTCATTCCTGAGCAGCACGCATTAGGCCAGGCGTTTAACGCGTTCGGCGACGATGGCAATTTGGTTGATGAGAAAAAGCGTACTTCAGTTATGAATATCGGTGCCAAATTGACTGAGGTGATTGGGAAAATTAAGGCCTGACTTTAGGGCGTGCTACTCTTCCGTTCTTTGAGATTGCCGAAGTCATTTTTTTGTCCAGCAAGGCGAAAGATGAACTATGTAGTCATTCTACAGGTTCAGCTTTTAACGCGGCTGGGCGAAAAAATGGCTCGGCCCTTCGGGTTGCGGCTAAAACTTCGCCACTCTACGTTGTTTGTCGCTTATTTAGAATGACTAAACTGCGCTCCGCACGCCTTGATTAGCAAACTTTTAGCCGCAACAATCTCAAAGAACGGAAAAGTAGCACGCCCTAGTCAGGCTCAATTCCTTGAATAATTGCGTCCGCTTTCCCGTCAGCCATCAACAAAGTGACTTTCTGTTTTTTCACCAGTTGCTTGACTGAAGAAATCACATTCGACGTTTCCTGGTCTCGAGTAATTGAATAACCGCGATTAAGCGTCGACAGCGGACTTAAAGTTTCTAACGCGTTTGCTTTAACTTGTAATTGATTGATTTTTTGATCGACATTTTTTTGCCAGCCCGAAGCTAACCTTATTTTTAATTCACTTAATTTTTGTTGATTGTTTTGAAGCTGAGCCGAAGGGTTGAGCCGGTTTAGTTTTAGCGAAATTTTGTCTAGCGGCTGTTGGAACTTATGTTGCAGTTGAGCAGCTTGAAAATTTAGCCTGTGTTTTAAAGAGTCTAAAGCGTGTTGATTGCTGGCAATCGCGTTGGCTGGGTCGGCAAGTTTTAGTCGTGCGATGTTAAGCCTGACTTGAAGCTCCTGCAGTGAACTTGAAAGTATGTCAATCATCGACATGTTTGCAAAATCCAGCTTTTGTTGTAATGCACTTTGCTCTGGTACAAGTTGTTCCGCAGCTGCAGAAGGGGTCGGCGCCCTTAGATCCGCTACCAGCTCCGATATGGTAGTATCAACTTCATGGCCGATGGCCGCGACAATTGGAATTTTCGTCGCAGCGATTTTATGCGCCAGTTTTTCGCTATTAAAACACCAGAGATCTTCAAGTGAACCACCACCGCGAGTAAGCAGTAGCACGTCGCATTCGTGGCGTTTTTCCGCTAATTCCAGCGCGGCAATAATATCGTTTACGGCTGACGCGCCTTGCACCTGAGTCGGGTAGATAATGACCGGAACCATTGGACAACGCCTTTCGAGCACGTTGAGAACGTCGTGAATCGCGGCACCGGTTGGAGAGGTAATTACGCCAATTCGAGTGGGTAAAAAGGGCAGGCGGCGTTTCCTTTCCTCTGCAAATAGACCTTGTGCCTTCAGTTTCTGCATGAGTTCATTCAGTTGTTGCTGTAAGTCTCCCAACCCGGCAGGTTCCATGTAGTCTGCTATAAGCTGATAGTCACCCCGTGGCTCGTAAAGACTGACTTTACCTTTGACGACCACTTTGTCGCCTTCATTGGGAGAAAACTTCATATTCTGAGTTTTAAACCGGAACATGGCACAACGAATTTGTGCGTTGTCGTCCTTCAACGAAAAATACCAGTGACCAGATGCTGCTTTGGTCAGATTTGAAATTTCACCCGTCAACCATACCGAGCCCAAACTAGATTCGAGTAAGCGTTTCGCTTGTTGGTTGAGTTGACTCACTGTTAATAAGGTACGCTTGGGCGGTTGCTGAGGCTGTAGAACTGGCTGAATCATAAAAGAATAATTAAATGTCGATTGTTAGTATTTTGAGAGATTTTAACTGATTACGTGGATAAATTAATCACTAATTGATGTTATTTTATTATCAGGCTTAAGTGATAAAAAGTGCCTTTGTTTGCCGCTTTGAGGTTTTCATTAATAAAAACAAATGATTGTCATAGAAAATTTTTATGGAAAAAATTGTTACTCTGCACAATTTATCTGTATAATCCCGCTTTGGCTGGAGAGCCCTTCCTGAAATGGTGACTTTTAACATGCGAATCACTCAAGAAGCCCTTACTTTTGACGACGTTTTACTAATCCCTGCTCATTCCCAAGTTCTGCCCAACGAAGTAGGTTTAAAGTCGCGAATCACCCGTGAAATTGAGTTAAATATTCCCCTTGTATCTGCTGCGATGGATACTGTAACCGAAGCCAATCTGGCAATTGCGCTCGCGCAAGAAGGTGGTATCGGATTTATCCATAAAAATATGGATATCGCAACGCAAGCAGCCCAGGTACTCAAGGTAAAGAAATTTGAAAGTGGCGTAGTCACGGATCCGATTACTGTGGCGCCGGAAACCAGTATTGCTGAACTAAGAGAAATTACCTCAAGAAATGGCATATCGGGCCTTCCAGTAGTGGATAAAGGCGAATTAGTCGGTATCGTGACAAGTCGTGACATTCGATTTGAAACCCATTTAGACCGTCCTGTTTCAACGGTAATGACCCAGAAAGACAATCTGGTCACCGTTACGGAATCGGCAACACAAGAAGAAGTATTAAAACTGATGCACCATCACCGCATTGAAAAAGTGCTGATGGTTGATGATGATTTCAGATTAACCGGTTTGTACACGGTTAAAGATATTCAGAAAGCTGAAGATAAGCCTAATGCCTGTAAAGACTCATTGGGGCACTTGCGAGTGGGGGCAGCAGTAGGAACGGGGCCTGATACCAATGAACGAGTAACAGCTTTGGTTGAGGCGGGTGTTGATATTATTCTGGTAGATACCTCTCACGGACATTCGCAAGGTGTTTTAGACAAAGTGAGCTGGGTAAAGCAAAACTTCCCTCAAATTCAAGTGATCGGCGGTAATATCGCGACCGCTCAAGGCGCCAAAGATTTAGTCGCAGCAGGTGCTGATGGCGTTAAAGTCGGTATTGGTCCAGGTTCAATTTGTACAACTCGAATAGTAACGGGCGTCGGTGTACCGCAGATTAGTGCTGTTAACAATGTGGCCAAGGCATTGGAAGGTACTGGGGTTCCGTTGATTGCCGATGGCGGCATTCGTTATTCAGGTGATATGTGTAAAGCACTAGCGGCTGGCGCATATTCGGTAATGGTCGGTTCAATGTTTGCGGGCACGGAAGAAGCGCCCGGTGAAGTTGAATTGTATCAGGGGCGTTCTTACAAATCCTACCGAGGCATGGGATCTCTAGGTGCGATGCAACAGAAATTTGGATCGGGCGACCGATACTTCCAGTCATCAAATGCCGCAGATAAGTTTGTACCGGAAGGCATTGAAGGTCGTGTTCCCTACAAGGGAACACTAACTGCAATTGTTCACCAGATGTTGGGAGGACTAAGGTCTTCAA
The DNA here is from genome assembly GCF_007004725.1 of Aliikangiella coralliicola. Classification (GTDB taxonomy): domain Bacteria; phylum Pseudomonadota; class Gammaproteobacteria; order Enterobacterales; family Kangiellaceae; genus Aliikangiella; species Aliikangiella coralliicola. The sequence continues at coordinate 174,739 of NZ_ML660172.1, forward strand.
TGGGTCTTACCGGCTGTAAAGACATCGAAACTTATCGTACGGAAGCAGAATTTGTTAAGGTGACTGCGGCGGGTATGCGTGAAAGTCATGTTCATGACGTCCAGATCACAAAAGAAGCACCTAATTACCAGGTTTCTAAGTAATTGATCTGATATAAACAATCAATATTTTCAGATTCTTTAAGAAAAAGCCGTAATACTTAATATTACGGCTTTTGAGTTTTTAATCACAGTGAAGCAGCACTTTGAAAAGGTAACCACATAATGTCAACTGATATCCACGCTCAGAAAATTCTCATTTTAGATTTTGGTTCTCAGTATACTCAACTGATTGCGCGAAGAGTGCGTGAACTAGGTGTTTATTGTGAGCTTTATCCTTTTGATTTGGATGAGCAGCACATTCGAGAATTTGCTCCCGATGGTATTATTTTATCCGGTGGACCGGAAAGCGTGACAGCAACCGATACGCCAAGGGCGTCTGAAGTTGTGTTTGAAATGGGTGTGCCTGTGTTAGGTATTTGCTACGGTATGCAAACTATGGCGCATCAATTGGGCGGTAAAGTTGCCGGTTCGAGTAAACGTGAGTTTGGTTATGCAAAAGTTCGCCACGCAGCGAAATCAGTATTGCTTGAGGGAATTGAAGATCATTCAGAAGGTGGTAAGGGCGTACTGGATGTATGGATGAGCCATGGTGACAAAGTTGTCGAACTACCAGAAGATTTTGTCGCAATTGCCGAATCAGATAACGCACCATTAGCGGCAATGGCGAATGAAGAAAAACAATTTTACGGTGTTCAATTTCATCCCGAAGTCACCCACACGCATCAGGGTGGGCGTATTTTAGAAAGGTTCGTATCGAAAATCTGTGGTTGTGAAAAACTGTGGACATCGGACAGCATTATTGAAAATGCGGTTCGAGAAATTAAAGAGCAGGTTGGTGACGAAGAAGTTATTTTAGGCTTGTCAGGTGGTGTTGATTCATCGGTCACTGCAATGCTGTTGCATCGAGCTATCGGTTCACAACTCACCTGCGTATTTGTCGATAATGGTTTGTTGCGACTCAACGAAGGTCAACAAGTGATGGACATGTTCCATGAGGACTTCGGTCTTAATGTGATCAAGGTTGAGGCTGAAGATCGCTTTCTTAACGCATTGAAAGGCGAAGTAGACCCAGAAGCCAAACGCAAAATAATTGGACGAGAATTTGTTGAAGTTTTCCAACAGGAAGCAGATAAATTAACCAGCGCAAAATGGCTTGCTCAGGGCACAATTTATCCCGACGTGATCGAATCTGCAGGGGCAAAAACTGGAAAAGCGCATGTGATCAAGTCGCACCATAATGTTGGTGGACTACCGGAAGATATGACTTTAAAGCTAGTAGAGCCATTGCGAGAGTTATTTAAAGATGAAGTTAGAAAGATAGGTCTTGAGCTAGGTTTACCTTACGACATGTTATACCGACATCCATTCCCCGGACCAGGTTTAGGCGTGAGGATTCTGGCTGAAGTTAAAAAGGAATACGCCGATTTACTGCGTTTAGCGGACAATATTTTTATTGAAGAATTATACAACCACGATCTTTATCATAAAACTTCACAGGCATTTGCGGTTTTCTTACCGGTAAAATCTGTTGGTGTTATGGGAGATGCGCGTAAGTATGATTATGTTGTCGCATTGAGAGCTGTTGAAACAATCGACTTTATGACAGCCCGTTGGGCACATTTACCTTATGAATTTTTAGAACTTGTTTCCAATCGAATCATTAACGAAATTGACGGAATATCACGAGTGACTTACGATATTTCTTCTAAGCCGCCCGCGACAATTGAGTGGGAATAAATCTGGGGCTAATGAGTGAGGTTTTGTCTCCTTTATTCTGACGAGACTGAAAAGTTACTAAATGACTTGTAATTTGGTAATTTATGCTTCACTCTGAATATTATGTATTAGCTGATCAAACATGGATTTAATATGGCCATTTCATTACCGTTAGAATCAATGTCTGTTGAAGAGAAATTGCGAGTTATGGAAGATATTTGGGATGACTTAAGCAGTAAATCGGAGAATATTGCGTCACCTCTTTGGCATCTTGATGAGTTATCAGCTCGGGAGGATGCGCTCACTAAAGGAAGTGATGAATTTACTGATTGGGAACTAGCTAAAAAGGAAATTCGAGATAGTCTTAATGAAAATTAAGATCTTATCTTCTGCGAAACGGGATTTGTCAGAAGGTTTTTTATTCTATGAGAAGCAATCATCGGGGCTTGGAGAGTATTTTTTAGATTCATTATTTTCTGACATAGACTCGCTTATGATTTATGCAGGAACTCACCAAATATTTTTCGATAATTACTATAGGATGCTGTCAAAGCGATTTCCATTTGCGATTTACTATCAAGTTAAAAATCAAACATCATTCGTTTACGCTGTTCTAGATTGTCGGCGAAATCCCGGTAGAATTAAAGAAAAGTTAACCACTACTTAAGTAATGTTAAATCCAACCGACCATCAATACTGGATGCAGCAAGCCCTTCTGTTAGCTGAAAAAGCAGAAGCCGCTGGAGAGGTTCCCGTTGGTGCAATTCTAGTTAAAGACAATGAAATCTTGGGCCAGGGATTTAACCAGCCAATTTTCAGTTGCGACCCAACATCTCACGCAGAAATTATTGCAATGCGTGAAGCCGGAAAAAAAATACAAAATTACCGACTGGTGGATACGACTATGTATGTCACCTTAGAACCTTGTGCGATGTGTGCAATGGCGATGGTGCACGCGAGAATTAAAACTGTTGTCTTCGCAACCTCAGAGCCAAGAACTGGCGCCGGTGGTAGCTTATATCAACTTTTACAGCACGCAGGGCATAACCATCAAATTGAAATCGTTGAAGGGGTTTTGCAACAGCAAAGCGCTGAAATGTTGAAGCGGTTCTTTAAAGCCCGACGTTAAATTCCACAGTTTAGTTTCTATTCTTAATGCACTGTCTTAGTGTGCCAATTCTCACATAAAATTCACTGCACCGGCAATTTTGAAAACTTAACGTAAGTGTTGTGAATTTTGCTAACGACCTATATTTGGATTGTTTGCGGTTTAAGCCTATTCTTAAGTTAAGAGGATTAACGAGGCTAAATAAAATGAGTCCATCCGACATTCCTACTAAAGAAACAGCAGCTTTTATTAGCGACAGCTTACCGCCGGGAAAGTTGCGCATATTGGAAGTTGGTTGCGGCGGTGGAGAAGTCGCCTTTACGCTGCAACAGATGGGGCACCAGGTTATTGCAATTGACTCGGATGAGTCGAGTGTTTTGAGTGCCAAAAAGTTAGGGGTTGATGCTCGACTAGCCCAGTGGCCGGTTTTTGAAGAATCCTTGTTTGACGTGGTGTTGTTTACTCGTTCGTTACATCATATTCATTCACTATTGGAAGCGTTGGAGAAAGCTAAACAACTGTTGAAAAATAATGGCTTGTTGTTAGTTGAGGATTTCGCGTTTAATGAACTGGACCAAATTACTTCTGAGTGGTTTTATGAACTCCTTTTGTTGCTGAGCGCTTGTGATGCAATTTCCTTAGGTGACGACTCTTTAGGTAAGGATGTACTAGCTGGTGAGAAAGGTTTAGACGCCTGGAGAAAAGAGCATGGCCATCATTTACACACAGGTGAAATGATGGAAGAAGCAATTCAATCAGTTTTCGGAAATTTAAAAGTGAACTTTGCGCCTTATTTATATCGCTATGTTTGTACAATGATAAAAAATACGGGTAATGGCAGTACAGATAAAGGAAGTACAGGTAAAAACAATAAAGTAATAACACATACCCTTGAATTGGAAAAAACACTTGGAAAGTTACAGCAAAGTTGCTGGATTGGACGCCGGTATATTGCGACTAATAACAGTGAAGTCTAAATTACTTTTTGATAGTAAAAGCTAATGCAGATTTTGACTGAGCATGCTCGCTTAAATCGAGGATAATATGTTGAATGGTAGCGAAAGTCATAGAAGGGGAGTCGTTAAAGTCTTATCTAAGAAAAATTCTTCAGAACAAAAATGGGCATTGTTTTTTATTTTTGTGACGGCGTTTTTAATTGTACCGCCATCGTTGAAAGCGCGTCCACCTCAGGCTACTTCTGACAATCAACCTTCTGATTTTTTTCGGTTATTAACCGGAGAATGGAAGGGAATGGCTGTTAAAACGCCTGTTGGTTCCCTTGAATATAATATTGATTTCGCTATCACGGATGATAATCAACTTTATGGCGTTGCCGATACGGGAGCTTCTAGTCATCATTGGCGTTTTTTTCAAGACGAAGGAAAGCTTCAACTAAAGTTCTTATCGACGTTTCGCGGAAATTCCACGCCTGTACTGCTGGTGCAAAACAAGTCAGACAATAATCAATTTGTTTTTCAGCATAAAAATCCGAAATACTTGCAAGTTTGGATCAACTTTTCAAACCAACTGGTGACCATAAAAATTATTTTACGCGAGCAGCCCCATGTGCGAATCGAGTTGACCAAAAACGAGTGAGCTATTATCAAAGAAGTTGTCACTGGCGAATGAATATTCGATTTGTTGAGCATTGGTTTTGATATTGATTTTGAGCCCGCTGAAAGACAGGTGTAACCTTTTTAATTCAGGTTGGTCATCATAGTAGGAATACGAGTTGAATTGTTTCAACTGGTTAGGTCTTCCGATAACAATTTGTTGCAAAAAGTTTCAGGAGTTTGTAAATGAAAATTAAAGTGATTACTTATGTGTTAGCGCTTATTTTTTTATTGTCTGGTGGCGCTAAAGTTGCTGGCCTCGAATTTGAAATAGTCGCATTTGAGAGGTGGGGATATCCTCTCTGGTTTATGTATTTTACCGGTGTTGCTGAGGTGGCTATCGGGATTGGGTTATCCGCCAACATATTAAGAAAATATGCTGCGATGGCAAGTTGTCCGATAATGCTCGGTGCTATCGGTACTCACGCGATCAACAGCGAGTGGCCGATGTTTGCAATAGCATTCACTATTTTTTTATTGTGTGTTACTTTAGCACTGTCGTTGTGGCGCCCAACTTCTGTAGAAAATAACGCGGGATAATTTTATGTCAAAAAGTCCTACGCATATGAATGCGCTCTAAGTGATTAATTTAATTCACCGGATGGACGAGATACCTGAGGCTATCATGTTATGAGCAGAGTTGATGTTTCCACTGAAATTATCATTGATTGCCCGCTTGAGAAGGTGGCACATTATTCTGCTAATCCTGACAATGTGCCTGATTGGTACGTTAATATACAATCAGTCGAATGGCGAACGTCTCCCCCTGTAGAAATTGGCTCTCAAATTGCTTTTGTTGCAAATTTTCTCGGGCGAAAGATGGCTTATACCTACGAAATAGTGACTTTGACTAATGAAAGCCTTGTGATGCGAACTGCGGAAGGGCCATTTCCAATGGAAACCAGTTACACCTGGCAAGCTATCTCTGACTCTTCAACTCGAATGATTTTGAGAAATCGCGGGGAGCCTTCGGGGTTTTCTGTATTGATGACTCCATTAATGAAGTTGATGATGCGTCGGGCAAACCAAAAAGACTTGCAGCGTCTCAAGCAGGTATTAGAAGTTCAATGATTAAAGTTTGATAAATAGAATTTTACAGCCAAAATGCGTTGTCCCAATAAAATTTAGAATAACAAAAGGAAGTCGTCATGAATTATTTTTATCTATACGTATCATTAAGTGTTCTATTGGTTTCTCTATTAGCGTTTAACGTGTCGAGAATACGAATTAAAGAGCGAATTGCACATGGAGATGGCGATAGTCTGGCATTGAAAAAAGCCATCAGAGCCCATATGAATACCTTTGAACACGCAACCCCATTCGCTTTAGTGGTTTTTGTGTTATCGCAGATGGGGTTACAATCCGTTTACCTGGCGACATTAGCGATTGGATTTGTCGTTTTACGGGTGTTACATAGTTATAGCATGCTTGCTTCAAAGTTTATGATTCGACGTATTTCAGCCGCGTTAACTTACCTTTTTGAAATTGTCGGCTGCTTGATGATATTAATTATTTTGTTTTAATATTTTGCCGGGTTTTAAGATTAACTAGTTTCCCATTATTAATTTTCAGCATACTCGAATGGTGAAATTATTTTATTTTTTGGGGCCGACTTGGTCTGTCCACCCTGTATTACCAACTAGCTAACTCATTTGTAGTAGCCTGATGAACTAAACAATAGATAGTATTCAAATACCACACAGGTCAAAATTTATAGGGAATTAATCGTGGATCTAATCCAATATCTCAATCAAAATTTTTATACCAGAGAACAACTTCTGGACTTATCCAAAGTCGATTCTAAAGTTTTTCAAGAGCTTCAAAGCAAGGGCATTATGCCACAATGTTCTTACCGGTTGACCTCACAACTGTGCTGTGATTCATTTTTTGGAGAACACACGGAATCTTATTCAACCGAATATTATGCGAAAGGATATACCAGTTGGTTAGGAATTCTAGTCACATTACGAAATACTGATGACGCCTACTCGATTTTTAAAGAGAGATACGAGTTAAAAATATCATCTTTATTTCAGGCCGGCTTTCTATCGCAAAATTCAAAAGTTAACTCTGAACTCAACAGCCATATTAAAGAAGAGTGGAAGCACTTTATTGACGGTGTTTACGGTTTATGTACCAAGTCTGGTTTACCTGAAGATATCGCGTCGAAGGAATTGTCGATATTAATTATTAATCAACTATTAGAGTCAGAAAAGTTGACTGATAAAGAATTGAAACAACTCACTGATGCTGTCAACTTATTAGATAGCGCAAGCTCAATGTTCGCCCCACATGAACGTATAAAAAGCTCTAGACGCCGTCTGGTTGATGATGTTCGTCGGCGATTTAAGTTATAGCTGAAGCATAATAACACTATCACTAATATTTTAATTATGTCTTAGGAAATCAATATGGAATTAAATGAAGTAGGGCCTGGTCATTCCGAAGGAAATGATTTTAATACTGAAACCAATACGAAAACTAAAACAGAGATTAAAGCAGAAATTAAAGAAAAAGTTTCCTTAACTGATGTGACTGTAGACAATTTTGACGATGTCGTTGATTTAGAAGTGCTCGAAGATCAGAAAGATTATGTTGCAGATAACACTTATTCGCTAGCTGAGTCAAAGTATTACCCATCTTATCAGCCCAGGGCTATCACTTACGAAAACAAAGTTGTTGGATTTCTGATGTACGAGTCTATGGAGTCAGAAAACAAACCAAATGAGTATGATATTTTCAGGTTGATGATTGATCACCGTTATCAGGGAAAAGGGATCGGACGACAAGCGATGAAGTTATTATTGGACGAGATTAATAGAAACGAAAATGTTGAGCGCATTACGATTTGTTATGAACCGAAGAACCCTGTCGCAAAGGGGTTTTATGCAAGTTTTGGTTTTAAGGAAATTGGCATTGACGACGATGGTGAGATGATCGCCGAGATTAATTATGGTGGCTAACTTTGGCAGGACAAGCTACTCGGCCAGTAGCGACGGTGCCTACTTTGAAGCCGCTTTTAATAAAATAATAATCTAATGAATTCTGAGTGATATTACGCTATTTTAAAATAAGTGTGGTATTTGTCTCAATATTGAAGAGGTTGACGAGTCCGACTTAGCGGAAACTGGAATATCTTTTGAGAAAAGACTACATTATTTATAGGCAGAAATGACAATGTTTGGTCGCAAGCATTGATTACCTAAACCTTACAATGTTAATAAATTAGAATATTAATAAAAATGAAAGCTGATTTACCGCTACCCAAAGATAAGAAATTAACCGTTTTACACCGTGTCGAGCCTGGGTGCCTTGGTCCTGAAGGTATGAAATATATTGAGGACTTTTGTTATCTGGCACAGCAGGAAATGGTTTCGTTGGACTCGGATTTTATCATTTGGGATATTGTTCCTCGTTATGATAAGTCTAAGGCGGAGATTCAGTATAAAGTGAATGATAAGAATCTCACCTATGAGAAAGCTTCGAAATATCTTGAGGTTTTTGAAAAAAACATTGATGATTTTGAGGAACATTTCAACGAAAGGTTAATGCAGTTGATAGAAGACTTTATGGGACGGTTATGAGCGTTAGTTCCAGTTTTTTAGCATAAGTGATTAGAATCGTCAGACTTCGAAATTCCTATGAGTGATAATTTAGACACTAAAATTAAAACAGCTTACCAAAAGTTGCGTCAACAGCATTTCGAACAGGCTTTCAACTTGTTTCAAGACTTAATTTCTTTATGCCGGCAAAATGGAAGAAAAATAGAGCTGATTGCTGCGCTTAGAGGGGCTGCACAAGTCGTGAGAAATCAGAATGATTTCGATGCCGCGTTGGTTTATTACGAAGAAGCCGTTCAAGTCTCTCGTGAACTACAGAATACTTTGCTGATTGCACATACTGTTAGGCATTATGCTGATCTGCTTAGAAAGCTGAACCAACCTGAATCAGCAGAAACTCATTATCGAGAAGCTTTGGCTCTATATCGAGAATCTTCTGATACTTCTGAACTGGAACTGGCGAATGCACTGAGACCCATGGCAATATTGATGGAGACACTCGATAGAGAAAGCGAAGCTTTGAAATTTTGGCAAGAGGCAAAGTCGCTTTATGAGTCTGCAGAAATTAAAGAAGGTGTAGAAGAGTGTGAAAGTGGTATTCGTCGATGTATATGATTTGAGAAAATTAACTAAACTGAGTTCGAGATAAATAATGACAAAGCAACTAAAATCGAGCGCAAAAAAAGTTCAGGATTTTTTAGCCGAAAAAGGTTTTGGGTTTACTGTTCGAGAATTAGATAGTTCTACCAGAACGGCTAAAGAGGCGGCAGCGTCAATCGGCTGCCAAGTCTCCCAAATTGCCAAATCGCTTATTTTTAAAGATCAGAAAAGCGGTAAACCTGTGTTGATAGTTGCTTCTGGTATCAATCGTGTGAACATTAAGAAAGTTGAGTTTGACACGGGTTTAAAACTAGAGAAAGCGGATGCCGATTATGTTCGAAATCATATGGGTTTCGCAATTGGCGGAGTTCCTCCGATTGCCCATAGCGGCGAAGTTTTTACTATTCTTGACTCTGATTTAAAGGCACATGAAGTTATCTGGGCGGCTGCCGGTACACCAAATGCCGTATTTGAGTTAAAGCCAGAAAATCTTGAGCAACTAACACCTGGCCAATGGCTATCTGTTTCTGAGTAACTTGACTGGGTTCAAATACTAAACTTTTCCTTCCTGAGTTCCCCCAAACTTTTGGCAAAGAAGGGGGATTTGAAATGGCAGAGAATTTTCACAAAACTAGAAACTTCAAATCTCCCCATTGTCCATATTTCCAATCAATGTATCACACTTTGGTCGCTTGCTTCATGTCATGGATAAAGCTAGAGAGCTGTTCCAACATTTGTTCGGTATTGTCTAGATTTTCGTCAATTATTTTTACCACGGCAGAACCGCTGATGGCACCGTCAGAACCCGAAACTATGGCCTGCTTAACTTGAGTTGGTGCTGAAATCCCAAAACCTAAAAGTGACGGTGGGGCGTTAAATTGCTTGAGTTTGCTAATAATACCGTCAACGGGCATCTCTGCTTTCACATCGGTGCCGGTAACACCACTTCGGCTTAATAGATAAGTGTAACCTTCACTCAGTTTGGCCACTTGCTCCAATGTTAAATCGTCGGCATTAGGTGTCGCTATGAAAATTGGTGCGATGTTATTTTTTTTGGCAACCTCAACAAACCGAGCGGATTCGATAATAGGTACATCGGCGATTAATACAGAGTCGACCCCAGCATTGCTGGCTTGTTGATAAAAAACTTCCACCGAATTGCCCACAACCAGGTTGGAGTAAACCAATAAACCCATTGGAATATCAGGGTAGTCTTTGCGGATAGAAGCAATGAGTTCGAAACACTTGGTCACGGTGGCGCCATTTTCTAATGCGCGAATGGCAGCTTTCTGGATCACCGGGCCATCAGCAATTGGGTCTGAAAAAGGAATACCAAGCTCTAATGCGTCAGCACCATTTTCGATTAGTCGGATTAAGATTTGATAACTGGTTTCAAGGTCTGGATCACCTAGCATGACAAAAGGAACAAATGCGCCCTCATTTTTCTGTCTTAATGCATCGAAACATTGTTGATATCGTTTGTTCATAATTAATTCCTGAATTTGAAGTTTTGTTTAACTTCGTCATTGTCTTGATTTGTTTTGCTGGTTAGCACTATTTTTTCGTAAATCTTTAAATATTTACGCGGCAATTTAATTTAAAACTTTTCTGACATGGGCCAAATCTTTATCGCCACGTCCTGAAAGATTAACCACAATAATTGAACCGTCGGGAACCTTCTCCGCTAGTTTTAAGGTGTAAGCGAGTGCATGTGAAGACTCTAGTGCCGGAATAATTCCTTCGCTTTTTGACAAAACTTGAAAAGCATTTAATGCTTCTTCATCGGTTGCGGTAACATATTCCACTCGGCCGATATCTTTGAGATGAGCATGTTGAGGGCCGACCGCCGGATAATCGAGACCCGCAGATACTGAGTAAGACTCTTCTATTTGTCCATCTTCATTTTGCATTACAAATGTGTGAGAACCGTGCAAAATACCGAGTTTGCCTTTGGTTAATGTTGCGCCGTGTTGGTCAGTGTCGAGACCTTTGCCAGCTGGCTCCACGCCGACTAATTTAACCTCTGTCTTATCGATTAAGTCGGCAAATAAACCAATGGCATTGGAACCGCCACCCACGCAAGCAATAGCATAATCTGGGAGTCTACCTTCTACTTCTAAAACTTGGGCGTGAACCTCTTCTCCTATCATTTTTTGAAATTCTCGAACCATCGTGGGAAATGGATGAGGACCAGCGGCGGTGCCAAGTAAATAGTGACTATTCTGATAAGTTGCAGACCAATCCCTGAGGGCTTCGTTCACTGCATCTTTCAAGGTGCCGCTGCCAGCTGAAACCGGAATCACTTCTGCGCCCATCAGCTCCATTCTAAACACATTGGGTTGTTGTCTTTGGCAGTCTATTTCTCCCATATAAACTCGGCATTTCAGACCAAGAAGGGCGCAAGCGATAGCTGTGGCAACACCATGTTGGCCTGCGCCGGTTTCTGCGATGATTTCAGTTTTTCCCATCCGTTTGGCGAGTAATGCCTGGCCTAAAACCTGGTTAGTTTTATGTGCGCCGCCATGGAGTAAATCTTCGCGTTTCAGATAGATTTTTACTTGCTCGTTTGGAGAGAAATTTCTGGTCAATGTTAGCGGTGTCGGGCGGCCGGCATAATTGTTGAGCAGGTCCTGAAATTCATCTTTAAATGATTGATCATTGGTTGCATTGACAAATGCTTCTTCCAATTGCATTAATGCCGGTACTAGTAATTCGGGGACATACATCCCACCGAAATCTCCAAAATATCGATTGAGTTTGGTCATAGCTGATTCCTGATCCTGAATTCTTGATAATTAAATGTTTAAGTTGGTTAAATTCGAATTTGTTTAAATATCTGGTTAATTTTTTCTGAGCTCTTAATACCTGGGCCAGTTTCTACTCCCGAGCTGAGATCAATTGCATAAGTTTGTTGTGAGATTGCTTGCGCCACGTTATCGCTATTAATACCACCGGCCAGTATTAGCTCACTTGCGTCTATATCTTCTAATAAACGCCAATCAAAACTGTCTCCAGTGCCACCCCGTTCAGTGGTTGAATAAGTATCTAACAAGTAACGATCAATGTTGGTGTCTTTCACAAAGTTTACTGAGTTAGCAACATGCACTGCTTTCCAGATTTGAGTGTTGGGTAGAGCTGTGCGTAAATCCTTAACGTACTCGGCAGATTCGTTACCGTGTAATTGAACCGCATAAAGCCCCAGTTGATTGGTATGCTCGATAACAGTTTCGAGAGATTCATTCACAAACACACCGACGTATCTTAGTGGAGCACTGATGACGATTTCTTTGGCTGTTTCCAGTTCAACATAGCGTTGAGAGCCAGGATAGAAAATAAAACCCGCAAAAACACCGCCGTTTTTGTCAATGTCGACCGCATCTTGAATCTGTGTAATTCCGCAAATTTTAACTTTTCCAAAAATAAGTGATTTGCAGTGATAACGAATATCTTGATGGGACATAATACTGGACCCAACCAGAAAGCCATTCACCAGTGGTGCTAGTCGTTTAACATCATTGTGTGTTTCAATGCCAGACTCTGAAATAATAATTCGGTCTTGCGGTATTTTTCCTGCCAGTTTTTCAGTGGTTTCCAAGTCAATGGTCAAACTTTTCAAATCGCGATTGTTAATACCGATGATTTCTGCGTTTAGGTCAATCGCTCGTTGTAATTCTGTTTCATCATGAACTTCCGTTAATATGTCCAGGTTCAGTGATTTTGCTGTTGCTGCGAGTTCTTGATATTCATCATCGTTTAACACCGATAACATTAACAAGATAGCATCGGCACCATAATGCCGAGCCTCATAGACTTGATAAGTATCAATGAAAAAATCTTTGCATAAAATGGGCTGCTCAACACTTTTGCTGGCTGTTTGCAAATATTGAAAACTTCCCTGAAAATATTTCTCATCCGTTAAAACCGAAATAGCGCTGGCATAATCTTTGTATTGTGAAAGTATTTCTTCAATATCAAAATTTTCGCGGATCAAACCTTTTGAAGGGGAGGCTTTTTTGCATTCAAAAATAAAGTCCGCGTTTGGGTTACTCAGCGCCGTCTTAAAGCATCTTTGAGAAGGTGAGAGCGTCTTTTCAAAAGATGCGAGTGCCATCTGTTTTTTTCTGACAGCGACTTCTTCTTTCTTGTGAGCAACAATTTCAGCAAGTACATTACGCGACATGATCAAGCTCCCGAATTACTTAGTTCTGCGAGCGCCAGTAATTTATCAAATGCCTGCCCACTGTGAATAATGTCTTGTGCTTCCGCGACGCCCTGTTTTAGAGATTGGCTGTTACCTGAGACATAAAATAATGCGCCGGCGTTGGCCGCGACGGTATCAACAATTGGTTGCTCAGATTTTCCCTGCAATACTTCAGCAAATTTCTGCGCATTTTCTTCGGGGGAGCCGCCAAACAAAGCACTAAGAGGAACTTCATTTAATCCGAAGTCTGATAAAGTTAACTCATATTCAGTGATCTTACCGTCACGAAGTTCCGCCACATGAGTGTTTCCTGATAACGTAATTTCGTCACAGCCATTACTATGTACGACCATCGCGGAGCGGCAGCCGGAAAGTCTCAGAGATTCTGCTGCGGCAAAACAATGATCAGGAGAGTAAACTCCCATCAATTGATATTCAGGATTAGCAGGGTTAATCAAAGGGCCCAGCAGGTTAAAAATAGTACGAGTTTTTAGCGCATTTCGTACCGGCATTACATGCTTTACTCCCGGGTGATAAAGTGGCGCAAACAAAAAGGTGACGCCTACTTCATCCAGACACTTGCGAGCGACTTCCGGTGACATATCAATTTTAACATTGAGTTGTTCTAACACATCTGCAGAGCCACATTTACTCGAGATAGAGCGATTGCCGTGCTTGACCATTTTTAACCCTTTAGTTGCGGCAATAACAGAAACCAAAGTTGAAATATTCAAGGTGTGCTTTCCACTTCCACCTGTGCCACAGCTATCGGCGGTGGCATAATTGGGCCGATCGAAAAAGTTCGCATTTTTTCTCAGGGCCTGAGCCGCTCCCGCGACTTCTTGCGGTGCTTCTCCTTTCATTTTTAATCCGACAAGGAAAGCGGCAATATTAATTGGATCTTGTTCACCGCCGACAAATTGATTAAACACCTCAAATGTTTCTTGTTGCGATAAATCCTGTTTTTGATAGATTTTTTCATGTAGGTTTTGCATGATTTTTTCTCTTTAAGTTTTGAATTCGGTTATGCATTAGTCGGTTGATGATTCGCCTGTCCAAGTGGCGCGTCGGCTAGCCAACTTAATGAGGATTTCAATAATTCGCCGCCGTATGTGGTCAGGATAGATTCGGGGTGAAATTGAAATCCAAGAATTTTGTGCTGCTGGTGTTTCACTGCCATAACCTCGTGTTCTGTTTTGGCAATTACATCTAAATTTGTGGGCATTTGTGTTGCCACCAACGAGTGGTAGCGAGCCGCGCGTAATGGGTTTGGTAAGGCATTAAACACCGGGTGTTCTTCGGTATGAATATCATCTGCTTTTCCGTGAACAATATCTCTTGCTTGTCCGACGACACCGCCAAATTGCTGCACGATAGCTTGATGTCCCAGGCAAATTCCCAGTATGGGAAGCTTACCTGAGAATTGCTCGATTATTTTTAACGAGTTACCAGCCGAATCTGGATTGCCTGGTCCCGGTGAAATGACGATCACCGAGCGCTTGTTTTGCAATCGTTGTTCGGTAAAAATTTCGTCAATAGGCGTGTCGTTTCTAAACACCACCACTTCCACATTTAACATGCGAAACTGATTAACCAGGTTGTAAGTGAAAGAGTCATAATTATCTATCATGATAATTTGTAGTGGTTGAGTCATCACTGGTTCTCCATCACTTTTTGATTGGCAACTTTCACTGCAGAAAGCACCGCTTTGGCTTTGTTCTCAGTTTCTTGAGCTTCCATTAATGGATCTGAATCATAAACAATGCCGGCTCCTGCCTGAACTTGCGCAACGCCATTTTGATAAAATGCTGAGCGTATAACGATACAAGTATCCATATCGCCGCGTCCGTTGAGATAACCAACAGCACCGCCATAACTTCCGCGTCTTTTTTTCTCGACGTGTCGAATTAGCTGGCTCGCTTTTATTTTAGGTGCCCCAGTTAGCGTCCCCATATTCATACAAGCTCGGTAGGCATGAAGCGCATCTAAATCTTCGCGAAGCTGCCCTTGTACGCAAGATACCAGGTGCATCACTTGAGAATAACGGTCAACGGCAAGTAATCTGGGCACATGGGTGGTTCCGGGCTGTGAAATTCTGGCAACATCATTGCGTGCAAGGTCCACCAACATCATGTGTTCTGAAAGTTCTTTTTCATCAAGTTTCAATTCTGCTTCAATTCTCGCATCGAGGTCGAGATCGATTTCTCCATCTTGTTTTTTCCCTCGGGGGCGAGTTCCTGCGATGGGGTAGAGCAATACTTTATTATCTTCACTGGTGTATTTAAGCGCGCTTTCAGGTGAAGCGCCGAATAAAGCGAAATCTTGATCTTGCATATAAAAAAGATACGGGCTGGGGTTGGCAGATTTGAGTTCGCGATAACTGGCAAGTGGTGATAGACACTCAATAGAAAAAGTTCTTGATGGAACCACCTGAAACACATCACCTTTAACGATATTCTGCTTTAGTTGCATCACAATTTGCTGATATTCATTGTCATCAATATCAGTTTTGATGCTTGAATTGCTCTGCGAGTTTTTTTGAGTGTGTTTATTAGAGTCGTCAGATTTTGGCGCAGATGGCTGGTTTAGATCCGCGAGTTGTTGCTCGACTGTTTCAAAATTTCTGGCAAGTTCATAGTAGGTATTTTTCTCGTTATCTCCAGAGAAATGATTACTAAATAGTCGCTTGATATTTCGTTGATGATCAATGATCAAAATATTTTCTGCCAGGTAAAAAACGTAATCGGGGCAAGTGTTCTGACCCTTGTCTACCTGGGGGAGGTTTTCAAAACTGGCGATAAAATCAAATGCGAAAAGTCCGCATAGAAAAATTGAATATTCGTTGTCTGTTTCAGCCTCAAAAGCACTTTTAATTAATCTTAAAATATCGATTGGTGAGTGCTCTTTTAATCTGGCGTCTTCGTCGAGAAAACTTTGCGTATGGCTGTAGGTCACCAGCAAAGCGCTTAAATCTGCTTTTGAGCTCAACGTATTTTCTATTTGCAGCTCGCTACTATTGCTCCTTAGTTGTTCCTCAATGTGCTGAAGCGCGTTGGCACCGTTATGAGTCAATGCTTCTAGCTTGACAGTGCGTTCGTTACATTCAATTCGAATGGCTGCTTTGAGCATTAAAATACTCTTCACGCCTTCTCTTGATTCAATCTCGCTCGATTCAAGCAACATGCTGTTTTTTAGCTCGAGTCTGCGACTGAGCCCTTCAAAAATCTCAACCGGTTCTAACAGCGAATCTATCGATTTACTGATGGTTTTTACGCGGCCTGGTTGAGGTTGGGCTTTCGCTGATTGTGCCGCATTATGTGATTCGTGATTGAACATTAAGCCAATACCTTGCCTGCTGCTTGAACAAAGGGAGTTAATTCTCGCATCATTTTAGCAAATGAAGCTTCATCTAATGATTGTGCGCCGTCTGATAAAGCGACTTGAGGGTCGTAATGGGCTTCTACAATAACACCGTCGGCACCACAAGCGACTGCAGCTTTCGCCATTGGAGCAACGAGTTCGCGAATTCCTGTGCCGTGAGAGGGGTCAACAATAACCGGCAAGTGACTTTTTGTTTTAATGTAGGCTACCGCGTTCAGGTCTAGCGTATTGCGCGTAGCTCTTTCGAAAGTTCGAATGCCACGTTCGCAAATAACCACATTATGATTGCCTTCGTTATAAATATATTCTGCAGCCAGTAGTAATTCTTCGATAGTTGCCGACATACCACGTTTTAGCAAGGTTGGCGTTTGGCTTTGTCCGACAGCTTTCAGTAATTTGAAATTTTGCATGTTACGCGCGCCAACCTGGAATGCATCGACATATTTTTCCAGAAGTTCCACATGAGCAGGGTCTACAATTTCAGTGACACAGGGGAGGCCGTATTCTTTAGACGCTTCTTGCATTAACTTCAGACCTTCTTCCTCAAGTCCCTGAAAGCTGTAAGGTGAGGTTCTGGGTTTGAACGCGCCGCCTCGCAATCCGACGGCGCCGTGTTTTTTGACTATTTCTGCGGACTTGAAAATCTGGTCACGGTTTTCAATCGCACAAGGTCCGGCAATCACTGCGAAAGAGCCGCCCCCGATGGTAACGTCGCCAAATTTTACCTGAGTGTCATGGCTCTGCATTTCACGGCTAACTTGTTTGTAGGTACTCAGAATAGGTTTGACGTTTTCCACCATTGGGTTTGCCGCGATATTGAGGTTGTTGAGTATTCGCTCATCGCCGAGTGCGCCCAATACAATTCTTTCTGTACCTGGCATGTATAAAGGTTTGAGTTTGACTGATTCAATCTGTTCCAGGATTGCTTTGGCATCAGCTTCGGTGGCTTCCGGTTTTAGTACAATTATCATGATCGTTTCCCGTGAAATAGTTTAAATTTAAATTCTGTTAGTAAAATTGGTCTGCTTTTAAATCGTAAAGGTATAAAAAAACCCGCAATTTGAGCGGGTTTTCCTGTTAATTGATTGCACACAACAAGTCACCCACCCAACAAAATTGAATGCCACCACCGGATTACTGGAAGATTAAAGTTGATTTTGTGACCGATTGTTTTCATTTTTGTCTAAATTGCCTGTTTTGTTGTTTGCTACATTTAATTTTTTATCGGGCAATAAAAAGCCCGTTTGATTTCTCTCACGGGCTTTCTCAATTCTTATTGTTTGTTAGTTGAATTAACAAACACGACGCTACGAAAACCCTTTTAAGAGCTTCGCCACCACTGATTACGCTTGTCATTTTTTTGCTTTGTAGACATATTTTCAGTTTCTTATCTTTAAAATAGATTTAGAGTCTTTTCGCTTAAATCTGTGTTTAAATTTTTGTTCAAACCAGTGTTTAAATCAGCGTTTAAATTTGGTCCGTCGTTTTGATGTAGCTAAAGGTATCTGAAGCGTCGCTTTGTTGTCAAGGGCTAATCTTTGATATAGGTTTTAGTTATAGGCAATTTTAATGTTGTTGTTGCGGATCGCAATGAGGTTTATCATCAACAAAAAAGCGCAACTTCTTGAAAATTGACTATATTTAACAAAGAGTACGCGTAAAATGTGCAAGTTGCATCAGTGGGCAACGGGCCACAAATTGGGGACCAAAACAGTTTTGGTACAAATATTGCCTTTTTTATGAATGACGCTGAAAAAGAAGGTAAGTCCGACAAAATTTTGACGAAATAGGATTCAGGTCGTGAGTACAGACGAAAATTTCATCAGTAATAAAGATAATGAAGACGATGCGGTACTTCAATGGGTTACCTTCCGCTTAGCTAACGAAACTTATGGGATTAACGTGATGCAGGTTCAGGAGGTTTTGCGTTATAGCGATATTGCGCCTGTTCCTGGGGCGCCGCCCTATGTGCTGGGAATCATTAATTTACGCGGCAATGTGGTCACCGTTATTGATACCTGTCAAAGATTTGGCCTTTCGCCAATTGAGTTGACCGATAACACGCGTATTGTGATTATTGAAACCAACCATCAGGTGATTGGTATATTGGTCGATTCGGTTGCTGAAGTGGTGTATTTAAAGCAGTCGGAAATTGAAACGACGCCAAATGTTGGTAATGAGGAATCTGCCAAGTTTATTCAGGGGGTTTCTCATCGAGAAGGCGAGTTATTGATTCTGGTGGATCTCAATAAATTGTTGGGTGAAGAAGAGTGGGACGAACTTGACTTTCTTGATTACTAATTTCGCGGATGTTGCCGGGACGGAGATTAGTAAGATTAACACGCGAACTTTGTTCGTTTTTTGAAACACCGGCAGCAGACAGAACCAAAGAGCCTGGTTGAAGAGATTCTGGTAAAAGTTGGATAGAGAGCTTGGATAGAGAATTTGAATAGAGAGTTTGGATAGACAGTAATGAACAATTGGCCCTTTCAAATAACGACTGACATTTCCCTGGTGAGTGTTGGGCTGTTGTGTGCCTTTGTGGTTTGTTTTATTGGCTATTTAAAGGTTCAGACCCGATACCGTCTTTTAGTCAAAGAAGTTGAGCAACTCAAAAACGAATTCAGAGCAATGAATAGTGGCCATTTAGGAATGGGGCGAGAACTCAAGCGGGTCTTCAAAGAAATTGCGCAAGTTGAAAATAACCACCCTGGCGCAGTGCAAGGTACCAGTGAAAAAGTTTACGATCAGGCGGGGCTTTTGTTGTCTCGCGGAGCGACCATCGAAGAAGTGGTCCAATCGTGTGATATTGCGCCTGCTGAGGCAGAATTGCTAGCGATAATGCGCCATTCTGCGCCAAGTCATAACAAACAATTCAGAGAGTCAGCCTGACTTCAAAAAAATACTTAAAAACATACCTTTCTTATTTCAAGCAATATTATCGACAGACAGTTATCAAGGGAATATTCGACATGGATCCATCGTCATTCCTGCGACATTATTAGAAGTTTCCAAAAATTACCACTGCGGAATTTTCTCCAATAAAAACAACTTTTTATCTTTGAGTAACATATAGTAACGGATTTCATCTATATGATTGTTGGTAATACTTGACCATGCCGACAACAAACCGCAAACTTATGCCTAATTTACTCTTGTGCCCTATGGTATTTTTTATGCGGCTAGGTCTGAGGTCTTAAATCGCCATAAAAACGGTGTTAGAACTGTTCAAAAAGTGGACGAGTTATTCCGTTAATACCAACTGATATTATCGAAAACAGGGCAAATATTAAGCGAGACAATATGCATCTTCTGGAAATAGCTGATCAATCATTACCTGCGTCACTTGCAAAACACCTGGTTGGAATTAAACGTGGAATTGAGAAAGAGAGCCTGAGAATCCAGCCTGACGGTTACATCTCTCAACAAAACCACCCCCATGCTCTAGGCGCCACGCTGACCAATCCGCATATCACCACAGATTATTCAGAAGCGTTGCCAGAGTTTATTACCGGCGCGAGTTCGGATCGACTCCAACCACTTGCTGAACTCATGGAAATTCACCAGTTTGCCTATCAGAACCTGGAAAATAGCGAATTATTATGGGCTATGAGTATGCCCTGTGTGATGGGCGAAGAAAATGACATACCGATTGCTCGCTATGGCCACTCAAATAGCGGTCGTATGAAAGAAATCTATCGCATGGGACTAGGCCTCCGCTATGGCCGTTTTATGCAGACGATTGCCGGAGTCCACTATAATTTTTCGTTGCCAGAATCATTTTGGCAGGCACTTCATCAAAGTGAAAACTCGGAAATGCCGCTGCAGGATTTTATTTCGCAAAAATATATGGGGCTCATTCGTAACTACCTTCGGTTTTCCTGGTTAATCCCGTTATTTTTTGGCGCTTCCCCAGCGCTTTGCGAAAGTTTTATCAAGGATAAAAATATTGACCTTGAACAACTGGTTCCTGGCACTCGTTATGGCCGGTTTGCGACCTCATTGAGAATGAGCGACCTTGGGTATCAAAATAATGCGCAAAGCGGGCTCTCAGTTAACTATAACTGCCTGAATGAGTATATTAAGGGCCTCGAAGACGCGATCTCTACGCCTGATCCTTACTATCAGGAGATTGGGGTTACTCGCAACGGAGATTATCAGCAACTCAATGCCAATGTGCTGCAAATCGAAAACGAGTTTTACAGTAGTATTCGCCCCAAGCGAGTTTCCGTTTCTGGAGAAAGACCAACCAAAGCATTACGAAATCGGGGAATTGAATATATCGAAGTCAGGGCGCTGGACCTTAATCCTTTTTCTCCTATCGGCATCGACCAGTCACAAATCGCCTTTTTAGATTCATTGTTGCTTGCCTGTTTGTTCGCGAAATCTGAACCGATTAATCCGAGAGAGAAAGGCGAATACCAATCGAATTTTAAAACCATTGTTAGTAAGGGCAGACACCCTGATTGTTGTTTGACGATGAATAACGGATGCGTGCCAGTTAATGAGGTGGCGACAGAATTAATGAGTCAGATAGAACCCTATGCTGCGCTATTAGATAAAGTTTACCAAACGAACGATCACGGGGATGTATTATCGAAACTGCGAACTCAATTAAGCGATTTGGATAAAACTTATTCTGGCCGAATTGTTAAATCCATTGAGCAACGACAGGATGGTTTTTTTCCTTACGCAATGGAAATTGCGCAAGCGCATAAAGCCTTTTTTGAAAAGGAAAAACTTAACACAGAGCGACTCAGCCACTATCAGCAAGAAGCCACTTTGTCCCATCAGAAAAAGCTGGATATTGAGAATAGTGATACTAAGTCCTTTGAAGAATTTCTTGCGCACTACTATGAATAGCGCGCATATGCGTAATGCGCAGTTAGAAGTTGCACTGGTAAAAAATTAATACGACAAAGCCAAGACAGACTAGACAAAAACAAACCAAGCAAAAATAAACGAAAGAGTACATAATAAAAACAAAGGGGTATTCAAATGGAACAAACAGCGACTTTGGTCACATTCCTTTTTTACCTGGTGATGATGCTAGGTATTGGGGTTTATGCCTATAAACAAACCAGTGACCTTTCCGATTATATTTTAGGCGGGCGTCGATTAGGGCGCTGGGTAACGGCTCTGAGCGCCGGCGCATCAGATATGAGCGGGTGGCTTTTAATGGGATTACCTGGTGCCATCTACGCCAGCGGTTTTAGCGAAGCCTGGATTGCCCTTGGGTTACTGTTGGGGGCGTATTGGAATTGGAAGATCACTGCGCCCAAACTGAGGGCCTATACCGAGCATGCTGGTAATTCGTTAACCCTTCCTGATTATTTTACCAATCGTTTTAGAGATGAAACAAAAATACTTCGTATCGTTTCCGCTTCCATCATCCTGGTTTTTTTCACCGTTTATGTGGCGTCTGGTTTAACGGCAGGAGCGAAATTATTTGAAGCGTCATTTGCAATGGATTATCACGTTGCATTGTTTGTCGGCGGCGCAGTCATCATCAGTTATACCTTTATTGGCGGGTTTTTAGCGGTATCCTGGACAGATATGGTGCAAGGATTGTTAATGGCCGCTGCGCTCGTTGTTGCACCCATTGTGATGATTTTTGAAGTGGGAAGTGTTGATCAAGTTATGGCGGTTACCCGTGAAGTTGATCAGGCAGCAGGCACAGTCAAAGCAGATTTATTCGCGGGAAAAAGTGCTGTGGATTATTTATTTTCTGTGTCATTTATTTCGCTGATGGCATGGGGGCTGGGATATTATGGTCAACCTCATTTATTAGCGAGGTTTATGGCGGCCCAGTCGGTCAATGAAGTTCATGCCGCGCGGCGAATCGCGATGAGTTGGATGGGAGTCAGTATGATTGGTGCAATCGGCGTTGGTTTATTTGCGATTGCGTACTTCCATCAAACTGAAAATGCATTATTACTTGCCGAAGATTCGGAACAGGTATTTATTATTGCCAGTAAAGTTTTATTCAACCCTTGGGTTGCTGGGTTTTTGTTAGCGGCAATATTAGCTGCGGTGATGAGTACTATCGACTCACAACTATTGGTTTCTTCGAGCGCAGTTACTGAAGATTTTTACCGAGGATTTATCAAGCCTCATGCGTCAGATCGCGAATTGATGGTAATAGGGCGGGTCGCGGTATTGGTAGTAGCTGCTATCGCCATGTTGATTGCGGTTGATAAAGAATCGAAAGTGCTTGGTTTGGTGTCGAATGCCTGGGCAGGGTTTGGTGCTGCTTTTGGGCCGGTTGTATTAATGTCTCTGGTATGGCGTAAAATGACAAAGTGGGGTGCCCTGGCTGGGATGATCGTTGGCGCAGCCACGGTAATTTTATGGATTCAATTTAAAGCAGATTTAGGCGCTCCCTGGTCACAATTGTACGAAATGATCCCCGGCGTAATTATGGCATGTTTAGCGATATTTTCCGTTAGCATTTGGGGACCTCGAAATGAGTCTCAAGTGGGTGATGATTTTGATCATGTCAGTTTGTCGTTGAAGGGAAATTTGTAATCCGCACTTGAAAAACACGCTGGTAGTGCCGGGCTGAAGTTGTTTTGGTAGATTCCGATAAATGGATTATATCGACATGAATAATCGAATAACTGAAAATGTAGTCACTGATAATGTAGTCACTGATAATATAATCATTCGCGCCGGCACTGAGAGTGATTGTGATCTAATTCTAGATTTCATCAATAAGCTTGCAGAGTATGAGAAGCTCGCTAGCGAGGTTGTTGCTACTCAGTCGCAGCTCAAGAAAACACTTTTTGGAAGCAAAGCCTATGCTGAAGTCATTATCGCTGAACTTGCCGGTAATCCGGTGGGCTTCGCCCTTTATTTTTATAACTACTCAACCTTTTTAGCTAAACCAGGTCTTTATCTTGAAGATCTCTATGTTTTGCCTGAAGCAAGAGGAAAAAAAGTGGGAAAGGCCCTATTGATTCGTCTTGCGAAAATAGCACTTGAAAATGATTGTGGCAGGTTTGAATGGTCTGTTCTGGATTGGAATCAACCGGCTATTGATTTTTATCGCAGTATCGGTGCCATTGGAATGGAAGAGTGGACGGTACAAAGAGTCGATGGTGATGCGCTGAGCGAACTTGCGAATAAAAAACTTTAGTAATGTTCAGAAAAAAACGCTACGAAGTTTCTAATAACTTGTCGTTATTTTAAATATTTTAATTTGAGATTTTTTCTCGTTAATCCCGCTTATTCTCAAGTGTTTGTTCACTGAAAGAAGTTGGTCAAAAAATTGGTGCGACAATTAGTCGCATTCTAAATTGTGGTTGATCTATTTAGACTTTTCGGCTTTTAATATACCCAAAAAGTGATAATGCAACCTAAAATAAAAATAAGATGTTTAAACAAAATCTTTTCTAAAAAAATAAGAACATCTTCAAAAAAAATAATCTATTCAATTTTTTCTGTCGTTTTTTCATTTCAATCTTTAGCGGATGAGCGAGACGGCTCGTTGGATGATGATCATACTTTAGTGATTACTTCGACCAGAGAAGAAAAGTTAAAATCTGAGCTGGCAGAATCTGTAACTGTTATTGACAGTAAACAAATTGAGGAAATTTCTCCTTCGCATCCAGCTGAACTGCTCAATCGGGTTCCTGGTGTTTATATTAATAATCTCGGCGGCGAAGGGCACATGTCTTCAATTCGTCAACCGATAACCACTTCTGGCGTTTACCTGTTTCTAGAAGATGGTATTCCCACCCGACCAAGTGGTTTTTTTAACCATAACGGTCTCTACGAAATTAACATTCCTCAAAGCAGTCGCATCGAAGTCATTAAAGGAACTGGTTCTGC
Source organism: Aliikangiella coralliicola (assembly GCF_007004725.1). GTDB lineage: Bacteria > Pseudomonadota > Gammaproteobacteria > Enterobacterales > Kangiellaceae > Aliikangiella > Aliikangiella coralliicola. The sequence continues at coordinate 198,852 of NZ_ML660172.1, forward strand.
GTTGTATGGAAGTGATGCAATCGGTGGGATTATTAATTCAATTACTCGACCCAGTCCTGAATCGACAGAGTTTGAAGGTCACTTTGAGTTTGGATCCTTTGGTTGGAAAAGAGGCTTAATCAGTGTTGGCACAAACATCGATGAAGATAGTGGATTTCGGATCGATGTGAATGTGACTGATAATGATGGTTATCGTGACGAGTCCGCATACTCTCGCAAGTCAACGACCGTTCGCTACGACAATAACTTAAGTGCTGCCTGGGATTTGAAAACCGTATTTTCCTATTCGAAAGTTGAACAAAGCGGCGTTTCCAGTTTAGAAGAAGACGAGTATCGAAACAATCCAAAGAAAAATCTCTTCCATGGCGATATTGGTTTCAGAGAAGTTGATGCTTACCGACTATCGGCGGAATTCAGTTATCAGTCAAATGATTCTGAATTGTGGACATTCACGCCTTATTTTCGTGATAACCAAATGGTGATGACGCCGAGTTGGATGGTTACTTATGATCCCAATTTTCGTACTTATAAGTTTGACTCCTACGGTGCAATGATTAAGTATCGAAACCGGCTAAGCGATAGCTTTACAATTATAAGTGGGGTGGATTTCGAAACGACGCCTTCCTCTTATCAGGAAGAATCTATCAGTGTTGTGCAAGATGGAGATATCTATGTCGGCTACGCTTTGGATGATGTCGATTACTACAATTTTGATGCAACTCAGAACATCATTTCGCCTTACATTCATTCAGAATGGAAATTTGCTAATCAATGGATATTCAGTTTAGGTGGTCGCTATGATTATTATGAAGTTGATTATGAAGATAAATTAGCTGGCAATGCAGTCGACTCCAGGCACCTCAGACCTGAATCACAAAAAGTGGACTTTGATAATTTTAGTCCCAAGTTAGGCCTGGTTTATCAGTTAAACGAACAACACAATGCTTATTTTAACTACCGCTATTCGTTTGTCGCACCATCGGTTGGTCGTTTATTTCGTCCGGGCTCTTCGCAAGATTCAGAAAACCTGAAACCTATAAAAAGTAAAAGTTATGAAATCGGTTTTCGTGGACATTTTGCTGATAACTGGCGATATGAAGCGGCGATTTATAACTTGGAAAAAAGCGATGATATTGTGACCTTTATCGACGGATCTGATCGTAAAGTAACAAACGCCGGTGAGACCAGTCACAAGGGAATAGAAATTGGGTTGCAAGGTGATCTTTCTGACGCATTCTCTGTCAGTTTTGCCTGGACCAAAACTGAGCAAAAATATGAAGAGTTTGGTTATTTGTTCCAATGCTTTTCACCCGCCTGCGGCAGAGTCATTCCAGGACCGCCTATCAGAGAGAATAGAAACTTTGCTGGTTTTGATGTTGGCAAATCGCCAGAGTCGCTGGGGAATGTCAGTTTGCAGTATTACCCAACACAAATACCGGGCCTGCGCTTTGAGTTAGAAATGGAACATGTCGGCGAGTATTTCACTGACGAAACGAATACGCTGAAATACGGTGGGCATGACCTTTTTAATTTAAGGTCAAGTTATGAAGTTTCAGATAGCACCAAAGTCACTTTCAGAGTCATGAATGTTACCGACAAAATCTACTCAACTTATACCACTGCCCAGGTGGGAGATTTGGATATATCTTATCGTCCTGGTTTACCTAGAGCTTACTATCTTGGATTTAAATATAGCTACTAGCGCTTTTCATTAGCGCTTGAACTTATTTAAATTACCCATTTAAAAAAAAGATTTTAACCATGAAAAAAATAAATAAAACGTTGGTACATTGGCATAGAAAATTAGTGTGGTTTGCGTTAGCGACTTTGATTGTTTGGGGCATTTCCGGTGTTTTACACCCGATAATGTCATGGACTGGTCCGAAAGCGGTTAAGTTTTTTCCACCAAAAATTATAGTGAGTGCTGCTGAGCTCAATAAACTGCCTGAGGTATTAAGTTTACTGGGTGAGAATAAGATCAGTACCAGTAAAGTGGTTCCCTCTCAACAAGGATTGCTGCTGCAAAATAGTTATGTGGATGCTTTTAAACAGTCTGGCTGGATGAATTCGGGAAATACAGTTAATTCCAAGAGCACAGCTAATTCTCTGGATATCATTCAGCGCGAATATTACGACTTGGCAAATGGGCGAAAGCTAGCTAACTACGATGAGAAACAGGCCCGTTGGTTAGCGAATTATTACACTGGGTTTACCGATAAGGACATCGACTCTGTCGAATTGATAAAGGAATTTTCAGACGAGTATCCCTGGGTTAATCGGCTATTGCCGGTTTTCCGGGTTAGCTATTCGTCAGAAGATGGATTAGTCGCCTTTGTTCACACTGAAACGAGTGCATTAGCGTCGTTAACCAATGACTGGCGCACCGCCTTACAGAAAGTTTTTCGTCTGCTTCATACCTGGAACTGGGCTGATGATTTATCTATCGCTCGAGCAATAGTTATCGCCTTAATGATGGTAACTTTGTTAGCGATGGCTGTGACTGGAATAGGGTTAGTGATGGCACTTAGCTGGCGTAAAATTCCCAATGGATATCGCCGTTGGCATCGACTGTTGTCTTATGCTATCTGGTTACCGGTTTTAGGTTGGTCATTCAGTGGTTTTTATCACTTACTCCAAAATGAACTCGTGGACAGAGTTTCTGGTATGCAGCTTGATAAACCTTGGGTTTTGGCGACGACGAAGAATGATATTGATGTGAGTTGGTTAGATAAATACAGTCAACAACAATTTAACTCAATCACGTTAATCAGGGGCAAAGAAAACCAATTACAATTTCGGCTAGGGCTAGCATCGACCAACGCTAGTGGTAATGAAATGAAACACCATCAGCGAGAAGGTAAGAATGCCGATCAGAATATTTCTCGAAACCAGCGTTTTAAAGGGATCCCGAAAGAAACTGGTGCGATCTATATCGATCCGCAAAATGGTAAGCGACTCGATATCAATGATCAGCAGCGAGCTGAGTGGTTGGCGGCTGAACACTTGAAAGTGAGCGCTGATAAAATTTCTGATGCTCAGTTAATTACGCGTTTTGGCAACGGCTATGATTTTAGAAATAAGCGTTTACCGGTTTGGCGTCTTGCCATTGATGATGAAGCGATGACACACCTTTTTATCGATCCGGCGACCGGTATACTGGTCGATAAAAACAGAAACCTCGATAGAGTAGAATCTTGGTCGTTTTCAGTGTTACATAAATGGAACATACTTAACCCGTTCGTTGGACGGTTTATTCGGGATATATTAATTGTCTTCGTTTTGATTACGGCTTTGTTTTTCGCTGGTCTTGGAATATCAATAAGATTGAGTGCTAAAAGGACTTAAATTACCAATTCGGAGCTTTTTCTGGGGTAGTGTTAATCGGAAAGTCAAACAACAAAAAAAGGGCGAATAAATCGCCCTTTTTTTGTTGTGAAGCTTAGAGACTTCGCTGAGTTCCGGTGCTTAATGTCCTCCGGACTTTTTCTCAGGCAGAACACAGTGATTATCTTTCCAGTCTCCACTCATTGCCTGACATAACTCTTCAATCGTATGTTGTTTAATATAGCCTTTTTCAGTCATTGACTGGGTTGATGATTCTAAACTGGTGATCACCATAATTAGTCCAACGGTGCTCATCACTATCATATAAGGAAAAGCCATAATCACCATCTTGATATAGGAAAGACGGATAAGTGGTGCCAGCGCTGAAGTTAATAAGAATAAAAACGCAGCCTGGCCATTAGGCGTTGCCACACTCGGAATATTGGTTCCTGTATTGATAGCTACCGCTAGTTTATCGAAAACTTCACGAGTAATTGTGCCATCAATTACTGCCTTGGCGACTTCATTGATGTAAATGGTTGCTACAAAAACATTGTCACTGATCATCGAGAGAATGCCATTGGCGAGATAGAACATTGACACCTGAGTATTTCCTTCCAACGCCAGTACCATATCAGTAATCGGTTTAAACAGGGACTGGTCAGCAATAACACCAACAATGGCAAAGAATACTGTTAATAGTGCGGTAAATGGCAGGGCTTCTTCAAAAGCGTGTCCGATTTGGTGCTCGTCATTAACGCCACACATTGCGGTTGCCAAGATAATAACGCTAAGTCCGATTAAGCCAACGTCTGCCAGGTGGAAACCCAATGCGATAATCAACCAAATGCCCGTAATTGCCTGAGCGACGAGCGCGGCGTTGTCACGGGGGGTGCGCTCTTCGTTTTCGTGCTCTGCAAAATCTTCCATTACAGCGCGTACTTTCTCCGGGAGTTTTTGTCCATAGCCGAACCAACCGGTTAGCTCTAAAAGGATAGCGGTTGCCAGTCCGGAAAAGAATACGGGGATAGTAATCGGAGCCATGCGTAAAAAGAACTCGCCGAATTCCCAACTTGCTTTACTGGCAATTAACAGGTTTTGAGGTTCACCTACTAGCGTACAGACGCCGCCGAGTGCAGTGCCCACCGCGGCATGCATTACCAGACTGCGCAGAAATGAACGAAAATTATCCAGGTCTTCGCGGTGTAAGTCGTGGACTTCATCGTCAGTCCCCAAATCGTGCTCGCTGGTAAACTTTTTCCCGGAGGCGACTTTGTGGTAAATCCCATAAAAGCCGACTGCTACTGCTATGACAACCGCCGTTACCGTGAGCGCGTCGAGGAAAGCTGAAAGGAATGCGGCAACAAAAGAAAATAACACTGACAAGACAACTTTAGAACGAACGCCGAGTAAAAGCTTAGTAAAAATATACAGCAGCAAGCTTTTCATAAAGTAGATACCGGCGACCATAAATACCAGTAGTAAAATTACATCGAGTGCCCCTTCCACTTCGTGCATGACGGTTTCAGGGGAGGTGAGTCCAATGAAAACGGCTTCAATGGCGAGTAAACCGCCAGGCAATAGTGGGTAGCACTTTAGCGCCATTGCGAGGGTGAAAATAAATTCCAGAATTAGCAGCCAACCCGCGATGTATGGGTCGACCGAAAGTGCGACGATAGGATTAATGATTAAAAACGCGATAATTGTAACTTTGTACCAGTCTGGCGCGTTGCCTAAAAAATTCGACACAAATGCCTGCGGTATTGAACGGCTCATGTTTTTTCCTTTTCTTTATTAAAGTTCTACCTTTTTGGAAAATCGACCTGAATTTATTAGTTACTTATATTTTCCGTTGGGTAAAGGCAGGGATTTATTGCAGATTTTAGTCTTAAAACAAGATTTTTCCCAGCCTTTTAAGCTTTAAATTTAGAAAAAACGCTTAAAAATTAATCGGTTGAGCTTTAAATCGCAATTTAGCGTAAAAAATTTCAGTTTATTCGCTCGTTAAAATGGGCGCGATGTCAGTTTTATTACATATGAATGAAACTGCTTTGCCTTGGGAGATTAAAACGCGTATGCTAATCACAAATCTGACCAGTTTGCCGGTAGATGTTATAATTAATAAAACGGCTTCACGCCATTAGTTGCAATTTAAAACAATAATTTTTAATAGGAATGTCAAATGGCTAATTTGATTACGGCAAGAAGTCCCGCGGCTTTTGCCGAGGAATATATTGTCGATTCAATCTGGAATGGAAAATTTGCTCCGGGAACAATTCTACCGGCCGAAAGAGAGTTGTCAGAACTCATAGGTGTCACTCGAACCACTCTCAGAGAAGTATTGCAGCGCCTTGCCAGAGATGGCTGGTTAACCATTCAACACGGCAAGCCTACACGGGTTAACAATATCTGGGAAACCGCCGGTTTGCACATTCTGGATACGATAACGCGTCTGGATGATGCGGGTTCTTTAAAGTTAGCTGATCAATTACTTGATGTGAGAACGCAATTCGGCGGAATTTATTTTCGCTTTGCCATGAAGGAAAATCCTGACAAGATGATTGAGTTATTTGCTGATGTTGAAAATGTTAAAGAGACAGCAAAAGACTACATCGAGTACGACTGGCACGTACAACACCAATGTGCCGCACTTTCGGGCAATCCTGTTTATATTTTGATGCTGAATGGATTTAGAAACATTTATCATCGAATAGGGCGTTTCTATTTTAATGTCGCAGACGCGCGCAAGTTAGCTAAAGCACATTATCTAAACTTGAAAAATATTGTTGCTAATCAGGATATGGCGCAACTAAGCGACGCAATATGGACCTACGGCAGACAAAGTGGCGAGCTTTGGGCTGAAATGCGTTCGAATCTCAATTCTTTGAAGGAGATTGACTAGCACCCCGACGAATTGTGACTTATTCGTTAAATCACCGCTGATAACCTGCAGATTGTAAATATTAAGAAGCTTTAGTGAATCATTTGTCAGCGGTTGAATAATTGCCAGTCTTTTTCCCTGGTTTTCTAATCTTTCGGTTTAGGCGGGCAGCGGCCCAACTCTTTGAGTTCTCCATCTCTTTCCAACGTGCTTAGCTTAACAGTGAAACCCCACAATCTGTGTAAGTGTTTTAACACCTCGGTGCTATTTTCAGCTAATGGAACCCTGTTGTGAGGACTGTGTCTTAAAGACAGTGAACGGTCACCTTTTATATCGACGTTATAGACTTCGATATTAGGCTCGTTCATACTCAGATTATACTGCTCTGAAAGCTTGCGCCGAATTTCTTGATAACCGCTATCATTGTGTATTGCGGAGACCTCTAAATCTTTGTTCTCATCATCATCGAGAATTGCGAATAACTTAAATTTTCGAATTAACCTGGGGGACAGAAACTGCGCGACAAAACTTTCATCTTTGAAATTTTTCATCGCAAACTCTAATGTTTCTCGCCAATTACTACCGGCGATATCAGGAAACCAGAGTTTATCTTCTTTATCGGGTTTTTCGCAAATACGACGAATATCTGTCATCATCGCAAAGCCAAGCGCGTAGGGATTAATGCCATTAAAGTAGGGACTATCGAAACCCGGTTGTGCCACCACATTGGTGTGGCTTTGCAAAAATTCGAGCATAAAACCATCGGTGACATGTCCGCGATTATAGAGTTCGTTGAGAATGGTGTAGTGCCAGAAACAAGCCCATCCTTCGTTCATCACCTGGGTTTGACGCTGCGGGTAAAAATACTGACCGATTTTACGAACAATGCGGACTATTTCCCGTTGCCACGGTTCGATTAACGGTGCATTTTTTTCAATAAAATAGAGAATGTTTTCTTGAGGTTCACGTGGAAATCTGGGGCGATTTTCATCCGATTTATTTCGTTCACTTGTTGGAATGGTTCGCCAAAGTTCGTTAACCTGCGATTGTAAAAATGTTTCGCGATCTTTTTGTCTTTGTTTTTCCTCACGCATTGATATCGGGTGAGGGCGCTTGTATCTATCTACACCATAATTCATTAGTGCGTGACAAGAGTCGAGCACATTTTCAACTTTGTCAACGCCATGTAGCTCTTCACATTGAGCAATGAAATTTTTTGCAAAAACCAGGTAATCAATGATTGCTTCTGCGTCTGTCCAGGTGCGAAAAAGGTAATTACCTTTGAAAAAAGAGTTATGTCCGAAGCTTGCGTGGGCAATAACCAGCGCCTGCATCATCATACTGTTTTCTTCCATCAAGTAAGCGATGCAAGGATCGGAATTAATCACTATTTCATAAGCTAATCCCATCCTGCCACGTCGATAGGATTGTTCATTTTGAATAAAATGTTTTCCAAATGACCAGTGATTGTATCCAATCGGCATGCCTACGCTGGCATAAGCATCCAACATTTGTTCCGCTGTGATTATTTCGAGTTGATTGGGGTAAGTATCGAGCTCGAAGTCGTCTGCGATACCTTCAATGGTATCGTAGTACTTCTGAATTAATTCAAAAGTCCAATCAGCATCAGTGGAAATAGGCTTTTGCTTTGTTTTTGTCAACGGGGGCTCCTATTTGACAGATTGCTTTTGGAAAAACTCTCGAAAAACCGGGTAAATGTCTTGTTGTTCTGCAATTTTTTGCATGGCGAAGTTGCCGTAAGATTCCTTTAATTTTAAGTATTCATACCAAAGATTTTGTGGTTCTCTCTGGGTGATTTCTACATAGGTGTAATAGCGCACCAACTTTAATATTTTATCGGATAATATTTTGTGGCAGACGCGTGAGTCATCATTCCAGTTGTCGCCGTCGGATGCTTGTGCCGCGTAGATATTCCAGTCACTTGCAGGATAGCGGTCATGAACAATCTCCAGCATTAACTTGAGCGCGCTCGATACAATTGTTCCCCCCGTTTCTTGCGAATAGAAAAACTCCTGCTCGTCAACTTCTTTTGCTTGAGTGTGATGGCGAATGTAAATGACTTCCACATCTTTATAAGTGCGTTTTAGAAACATATAAAGAAGAATAAAAAATCGTTTTGCCATTTCTTTGGTCATTTGATCCATTGAACCCGAAACATCCATCAGGCAAAACATGACTGCATTGGTGGTAGGTTGCGGTAGTTTGTCAAAATTCTTATAGCGAAGATCAAATTTATCGAGGTAGGGAACGCTTGCTAGCCGCTTTTTTAGTTCCTCTATTTCTATTTTGAGGCGCTCTTTCTCTTCGACAGAATCAGTTCCTGACAGATCTTCAAGTAACAATTTTTTTTCGGAAATCTCTCGTCGTAGTGGCGATTGACTGGCAATTCTTCGTGCTAAAGAGCCTTTTAGCGAACGTACAATATCAATATTCGAAGGGGTTCCATCGGTATTAAATCCTGAACGTATCGGCTTGTAGTTAACTAGTTTTTTTAGTTGGTTTTTTTTCAGGTTTGGCAGCTCTAAACCTTCGAACAGAATTTCCATATATTCATCACTGGATATTTCGAAAGAAAAATCATCTTCGCCTTCGCCTTTGTCGCTTGCGCGTCGACCAGAACCTTCTCCGGCGGGCGGTGGGCGTTTGATACGATCTCCTGTGTTGAACTCTTTATTGCCTGGGTAAACGCGATCTTTGACACCACCACTTCCGTTGCGGAAAGTGGGCTCGGTAATATCGTCAGTGGGAATGGAAATGCTCTCACTCTGATCGACATCGGTCACACCACGTTTACTAATTTGTTTCGTGATGGCTTGCTTGATTTGCTTGCGGTAGCGACGTATAAATCGCTGCCTGTTTACGGTGCTTTTATTTTTCTGATTTAAGCGCCGATCGATAACTTGCATAATCGGTTCCCCTTCTTAAGAAGATTTACGAACTCGCAGGTACCATTCGCAAAGTAAACGTACTTGTTTTTGAGTATATCCTTTTTTGACCATGCGGTTAACAAAGTCATCGTGTTTTTGTGAGTCTTCTGTCGATGATTTTGCGTTAAATGAGATAACTGGGAGCAACTCTTCAGTGTTAGAAAACATTTTCTTTTCAATAACACCCCTGAGTTTTTCGTAGCTAGTCCATTTGGGATTTTTACCCTGATTGTTTGCTCTGGCTCGAAGAACAAAGTTGACGACTTCATTGCGGAAATCTTTCGGGTTTGAAATACCTGCTGGTTTTTCAATTTTTTCAAGTTCTTCATTGAGCGAAGAGCGATCAAAATTTTCACCGGTTTCAGGGTCTCGGTATTCTTGATCCTGAATCCAGAAGTCTGCGTAGGTGACATATCGATCAAAAATATTCTGACCATATTCTGAGTAAGATTCCAGGTATGCCGTTTGAATTTCTTTACCGATAAACTCAACATAGTTAGGAACCAGAAACTCTTTGATAAAAGCCAGGTATCGATCGTGGGCATCTTGAGGAAATTGCTCTTTTTCTATTTGCTGTTCTAAAACATAGAGCAAGTGAACTGGGTTGGCTGCAATTTCAGTTTGATCATAGTTAAATACTCTGGAGAGTATTTTAAAGGCGAAGCGAGTAGACAATCCGTTCATGCCTTCGTCTACACCGGCAAAGTCTCGGTACTCCTGGTAAGATTTTGCTTTGGGATCCGTGTCTTTTAAACTTTCTCCATCATAGACTTTCATCTTCGAATAAATTGAAGAGTTTTCCGGTTTAACTATGCGAGAAAGCACACTAAATTGAGCCAGCATTGGTAACATGCTTGGTGCACAAGGAGCGCTGCTTAGTGAAGAATGATCGAGCAGTTTTTGGTAAATTTTTACTTCTTCGCTGACTCTTAGACAGTAAGGCACTTTAACAATATAAACACGATCTAAAAATGCTTCGTTGTTTTTGTTGTTTCTAAAACTTGTCCATTCAGACTCGTTGGAGTGAGCTAACACAATTCCTTGGAAGGGCATCGCAGACATGCCTTCAGTGCCGTTGAAGTTACCTTCCTGAGTGGCCGTTAATAAAGGGTGTAAAACTTTAATCGGCGCTTTGAACATTTCCACAAATTCCATGATGCCCTGGTTTGCACGACATAATGCACCGTCATAACTGTATGCGTCTGGATCATTTTGAGCAAAGTTCTCTAACTTGCGAATATCAACTTTACCAACCAGAGATGAAATATCCTGATTGTTTTCATCGCCTGGTTCGGTTTTACAAATGGCAATTCGATCAAGAATTGACGGCATGACTTTTACAACTTTAAATTTCGAGATATCGCCGCCATATTCATGTAATCTTTTTACTGCCCACGGCGACATAATATTGTTAAGGTAACGCCGTGCGACGCCATATTCTTTTTGCAAAATTTCCGCATCTTCATCAGGATTAAATAAACCTAAAGGCGATTCGAATACCGGCGAATCTTTGATGGCATATATCGGCATTTTTTGCATTAAGCTTTTTAGTTTTTCTGCCAAGGATGATTTACCACCGCCAACAGGACCAAGTAAGTAAAGTATCTGTTTGGTTTCTTCCAGTCCCTGCGCTGCATGAGTAAAATAAGAGACGATTTGTTCAATGGAATCTTCCATACCAAAAAATTCCTTGAAGGCAGGATAACGGGAAATGACTTTGTTTGAAAAAATGCGACTGAGTCTTGGTTCTAGCGATGTATCGACTTTTTCTGGCTCGCCAATAGCCATCAACATACGTTCAGCGGCATTGGCGTAAACGGATGGATCTTTTTTACATAATTCGAGGTATTCAGAAAGTGTATATTCTTCTTCTTGTTGGCTTTCATAGCGATCTTGGTAGTGATTAAAAATACTCATTAATGTCTCCGCACGGTGAAATAGAATAACCAACTCTTTAAACTAGTCTTCGTCAATTTGAACGGTAATTGTGTTGCCTCTTTTTGTTATTGATTAAACTGTTCAATTTGTAACCTGATCCAATCGAATACTAGGGTTTTAGAGAATTTCTTACGCTTAATTTAAGCTTAGTCCCGTTCATAAAAAATTGCCTAAATAGATCGATTTTTTTTAAATAAATTTTGTTTCAATCTTTATTCGAAAATAAAGCTCATATTATTGAGACGTTTATAATCGTATACCTGTTACAAATATTCCGCCGCGAAAGTGTGCTGAGGGGAGAAAAAATTGTTCGAAAATTGTGCTTTAGTTTTATTTTTTTAAAGGCGGGAAATCTTTGTTGTGCAATGCGGCAATAAGTACCGATGAATTGGTCGAGACTAAGCGGTAAGTTATCTAAAATAACCGATTTCCGCGAATTATTGTATTTAACTGGTCTGAACACTTGCTATTCATAGTCGAATATGAGTAGGATTGGCTCTGGATTAGTAGTGATCCGACGAGTCGGTACTACTTTATAGTATAAACATAATGATAAGCAGGATTGCTTTAAGATCAATCGATTCCGCGAGATTTTCAATTGGTACCTTCAATTGAGACAATTTCCGACGGGTGTTTTGATTAATACGCGACTGCATTCCTCACTTTTGCCTCTATTGGGAGATATACATGAATAAGCTCGTTTTGGGACTTACCATAGCAAGCGTGCTGGGGTTATCCGGGTGTGACGATAGCCCGAAAGAGCCTGTCGTTCCTGCAGGAACCGTCGGTTCCGGTGGAGCAGGTGGTGTGGCATTAACTAAACCAGTGTTTGCGCCTAGTACCGGAAGTATCCCTTTGCCGAATGATCTACTTTTTTCCGGCACCACGAATTTAACATTGAATCCGCCGGTTGCGGATCCAGCAAATTTTAGCGACCCATTAGTTGCTGCGAGCTCAATTGATGGATGGTCTGCAACAGCACCCTTTAGTTTTTCTTTTTCCAATACCGATAATGTTGACATCAATCCTGCTTCAGTTGTTCCCGGAACAACCGTTCGCATGTACGAAGTTAGTGTTAACCGACCTGAAGCGCTCCCCGGTACGGGTATCCCTGTTCCAACAGGGCCAGTGACTGGCGTAGTCAGAGAGTTAACCGCCGGCACTGATTTTGTTGCCAGTTATGCCGGTCCTTTGACTGTTGCGGTTTTACCGTTGCGTCCATTGACACAACAAGCTTCATATATGGTCGTTGTTACCAACGGCGTTACCGATGCGAATGGAAATCCGATAATTGCTGATGGTCAATATGCTGTTGCTAAAACAGAAGATCCTATTCCCGCCGGTTTGCCCACTTCGCCATTAGAGCCAGTGCGTCTGTTAGTTAATGCAATGGAAAATGCAGCAGATGCGGCGGGTCAGCCTAAAGAAAATATTATGTTGAGCTTCCAGTTCACAGTTCAATCTGTGGGTGAGGTTATTTCAACTTCAAAGTTGGTTTACATTGACGCGCCTTTTGCGGCTGGTGCACCACCAAGATCGAGTTTTAGTTCCCTTATGACTGATACTGCGCCTTTTACTACCATTGGTGCGGCAGATTTATATAAAGGTGAAGTCGATCTCAACTATTATTTGACTGCGCCAGATAGTTTAGGCAATCAAGGTCATCCTGGCGTTGCAAATCCACTTTCTGTGTTACAGGATTTCTTCAGGGGCGCAGCGCAAATTCCTGACGGACAGGGCGGGGCAGTCGCTAATCCTTTTGCTGGTGATGTGACTACTTATGCTAATCGTTTAGCTGCGGTGACGGGCCAGGAAACTGCACCATTGTTAGTTTCGATGCCTAAAACGGCGTTAGGCTGCGTGAAACCTGCAGGTGGTTATCCGGTGATGATTTTTCAGCATGGGATTACCTCTGACCGAACTTCGATGTTAGGAATAGCCGATACGATGGGGGCACCACCTACCTGTACTGCAGTGATTTCAATGGATTTACCTATTCACGGTATTGCCGCAGACAATCCTGTTCATTTAGGCTTGCAACAAGCGACTGGTGGCTTGATCGGAATATTTGAAGGGTATGCTGCCGGCGGCGTTCGTGAGAGAACCTTTGGGGTTGACTACGTTAACAATATTACCAGACTCCCTCATCAACCAGGTGAAATACCTGATGGTCCAGATCCATCGGGTGCACACACTATTAATCTAACCAACTTGTTGGTGTCGCGAGATAATGGTCGTCAGGCAATTCTAGACTTGTTGACGCTCGAAAAAGCGATTCCTGCGATGGATGTTGATGGTGATATGGTGCCGGACTTTGATGCCACTCAAGTAAAGTTTATGGGGCATTCATTAGGTGGAATCGTCGGCACTGGGTTTTTAGGACATTCAGACTTGGTCGAGTCAGCTGTGTTAGCTAATCCATCAGGCGGCATCGCACTTATGCTTGATGCATCGCCGACTTTTGGGCCAACCATTCGAGCTGGGCTTGCGGCTAACGGCGTTGAAGCAGGTACGCCTGACTATAATTTATTCCTGTTTGCTACTCAAACGGTTATCGATACGATGGACCCTGCAAGCACTTCAGCATTTGCAGTGGCCAACGGTGTACCGACGCTTATGTTGCAAGCAGCTAACGATCAGGTAATTCCTAATTTTGTTGCCACAGCACCTCAATCCGGAACCACACCGCTGGCGGCATATATGGGTTTAACTAATTTAACAGCAACTGAGGCAGGTGCTGTCGCTGGCGAGCGGTTCTTTTCAAGATTTAACGCTGGTGGACATTCATCGGTACTATCGCCGGCAGAAAATGCTGAGATAACTGCAGAGATGCAAAAACAGATCGCCAGCTTCCTTTCCTCTCCTACAGGAACTAAGGCTGTATTGGTTAGTGATCCATCATTGCTGTTACCCTAAGCATTGATAAATTCAATAAAAGCCTCCACTAACTGTGGGGGCTTTTTTGTTTATTCGGAGCAGTTTTTCCCGTAGAATCAGGCGGTTTTGGCTAGGTAATCGGCCGATAATTGAAAACTAGAGGTGATTTTTGGACTTTTTAATTGAATATGGCATGTTTCTCGCGCAAGCAGTCACGATTGTGATTGCAATAATTGTTGTTATCGCTGCAATCGCCAATGCGGGACAAAAAAACAAAAAGCATCTGGAAGGACATATTGAAGTGACCAATCTTTCAGAGGAAATTGAAGATGTAAAAGAGGGAATGTTAAAGGAGCTGTTAAGCGAAGATGAATATAAAGTTTTATTGAAGAAAAATAAAAAGAAAGAAAAAGAAGAGCAAAAGCTCAATAAGAAAAAAGCCAAAGCGCTGGCAAAAGATAAAGAAGCGGCTAAAGATGTCGCAGATAAAGTTGATGAACAAGCTTCGTCAGAAAAAGCAGAAGACGAATCTGCTGAGCAAAGTGAAGAGACAGACGATACCAAATCGCGAATTTTTGTTCTTAACTTTGACGGTGATGTTGAAGCTTCAGCGGTTGAAAATTTAAGAGAAGAAATTACTGCAGTTATCATTGCAGCAGACCCAGGCGATAAAGTGTTAGTTAAAGTAGAAAGCCCCGGTGGTCTGGTTCATGCCTATGGATTGGCGGCTTCACAGTTAACTCGAATAAAAGATGCTGAACTAGAGTTGATTGTTGCCGTTGATCAAGTTGCGGCTTCTGGCGGTTATATGATGGCTTGTGTTGCGGATAAGATTATTGCTGCGCCTTTTGCCGTTGTTGGTTCTATTGGCGTTGTTGCCGAAATTCCAAACTTCCACCGTTTGTTAAAACACAATAAAGTTGATTATGAACAACATACAGCAGGCGAGTACAAACGTACCTTGACCATGTTTGCTGAAAATACCGACGATGCACGTAAGAAATTTAAGCAAGAATTGGAAGAAACCCATGATTTGTTTAAAGATTTTATTATTCAAAACCGTGAAAAACTTGATATTGAAAAAGTTGCCACCGGCGAACACTGGTATGGCACCACAGCACTTAAGTTGGGATTAATTGATGAAATTCAGACCAGTGACGACTTCATAATCAAGTTTGCCAAAGAGGCTGATATTTTTGAAATTACATTCCGAATGAAAAAGCCACTCGCAGAGCGATTGTCATTTTCAGTTCAATCAGCCGTTGGAAAAGCCTTAATGGGGATTTGGCAGAAAGGTTTAGAGTCTCGACTTTTTAAAAGTTAATTTGAGGCCCAGAAGTAATCTGAGCGGTTACTTTTGGGCTGATAACTCTCTCTACGGAAGTTCTTAAAGCTCACTTCGCGTGTATTATTTCTATGCGTTAGCGCATTTATAGCACTGTCAGGTAAACACTAATTAATCTAGGAGTGAGTTTATGGAAGCCCAATTCTGGCTGGATAAGTGGAAAAAACAGGAAACCGGCTTTCACCTGGAGCAAATTCACCCATTACTCAAGAAGTTTTATCCAGATGTATTTTCCCCTTCAAAAGGTGTTTTTGTACCTTTGTGTGGAAAAACGAGCGACTTAACATTTTTCGCTGAAAAAGGGAGCTATACTTTAGGGTGTGAGTTAAGTGATATTGCGGTTCAGGCTTTTTTTAAGGAACAAAAAGACACTGCACAGATTAATCAGGTTGGCCGCTTCAGTTGTTTTCGCAGTACACGCTTTGTTAACGAAAATAACCGCCAGGCTAATATCGATATTCTGATCGGTGACATTTTTGATTTAAACCAAGCGCTATTAACTGAATGTGCTTCAATATACGATAGAGCGGCGTTGATTGCGTTGCCAGAAAGCTTGCGAAAAGATTATGTCAGACAAATTCGTTCTTTGATGACATCCGCTAAAATGTTACTTATCACCTTGGAATATCCGCAAGTTGAAATGGATGGCCCGCCTTTTTCTGTTGCAAGCGATGAAGTGAGCGAGCTTTTTCAGTTTGCAGAAGTGTCCCGTGTTTATTGCCAGAATATTTTATCGAAAGAACCGAAGTTTGTTGCAAGAGGTTTATCTTATTTAAATGAATGTGCTTATGTTATTAGTTGGTAAATATTTCTTGTTGGTAAAGACTCCTAGTTGGTAGAGATTTCAATTGGTATTATCCATCTATCAATAAAAAAATGTAGGTTGGTCAATAAACCGCTAAACAAGCCATTTAATATATCGAATACCAGGTTTTAAAATTCAGAATCAAGAGTTAAAAATAATGAAGTTAACTAAGCCTTATGGAAGTTGGAAATCCGATTTAACCGCAGATGTGTTAGCCCACAAAGGCAAGCGGTTTGGACACATGACATTAGATAACGGTTCTCTCTATTGGTTGGAGGTAAGAGCCTCTGAGAAAGGCCGTGGCGTGCTGATGCGCAGTAGCAGTGACAACCTTTGCGAGGAAGTTCTGCCGTCAGAGATTAGCGTTCGGACTAAAGTGCATGAATACGGTGGCGGTGATTTTCTGGTCGCTGATGGAAAGGTTTATTTTTCCAATGCCGAGGATAATCGCGTGTATCTATTTAGTGATGGAAAGCTCGCTGCAATTACACGGAAAAATGAAGCGTATGAAGAAAGATACGCAGATTTTTTCCTCGATTCACAGCAAAAATATTTATTAGCAGTGAGAGAAAGCCACAAAGAAAGTGGTGTGGTCAATGAGCTCGTTAATATCGTTATTGAGTCTGGCGAGATCCAGGTTCTTCATAGTGGGTTTGATTTTTATAGCTTCCCAAGATTGAGCCCGCAGGGACATCGTCTTTGTTGGACTTGCTGGAATCAGCCGGATATGCCGTGGGATTCTGCCGAGCTCTGGCTGGCGGACTTTCACCCTGAAGCCGGAACAATTGATGCCAGTCATCGAGTGACCGGCGGTGGTACCGATTCTGTCTTTCAGCCTTCGTGGAGTAGTGAAGGCATATTGCATTACATTTGCGACAAAAGCGGCTGGTTAAATATTTATAATCATAGTGACGGCGTGTTAAATGCGCTAACGCCTATTGACCGTGATTTCGGTGTCCCTCAGTGGATTTTTGGATTGGGCACTTACGTTATCACTAGTGATAACAGTTTGTATGCATTGAGCTTTGAAGCCGGGCAACAGCAACTATGCCATATTGAACCTGATTCCGGTCACATTGAACCCGTTGCTCTCCCATTTAAGCATTTTGAAGGACAGTTGTTAGGTGATGATAAGTCACTCTACTTTTGTGCTGCTGGACCGGCGATGGAAGTGGCCATGTATCGTTATGATATTCAGCAAAAGAAATATTTCGCATTAACCGAGATTTCTCCGTTTCCCTTGCCTGCAGATGATATCAGTATTGCCGAAGCAATCAGCTTTGAGTCCTTTAATAATCGTCAATGCCACGCTTTTTATTATCCACCGGCGAGTAGTCGTTTTCAGGGCCCTGAAGAGACTTGTCCACCTTTGATTGTTATGAGCCATGGCGGACCTACTTCCTTCAGCGATAATTCATTGAGCCCGGCTATTCAATTCTGGACCAATCGAGGTTTTGCCGTTGTTGACGTTAACTATGGCGGTAGTACCGGTTATGGGAAAAAATATCGAGAATTCTTAACGGGAAATTGGGGAGTCGTCGATGTTGAGGACTGTGTTGCTGCAGCCAATCATTTGGTAGAAAAGAAGCTCGCTGATAAAAATGGATTGCTAATTCGAGGTGGTAGTGCAGGTGGTTACACGACACTTTGCGCGTTAACTTTTTTCGATGTGTTTACGGCTGGAATGAGTCGCTATGGGGTTTCTGACCTTGAATCTCTTGCCTCAGATAGTCATAAATTTGAGGCGCGTTACCTGGATAAATTGGTTGGGCCTTACCCTCAAGAAAAAGCTCGCTATCAAGAGCGATCACCGATTCATCAGACTGATAAATTGTCATGTCCGATTTTATTGTTACAGGGTGCTGACGACAAAGTTGTTCCGCCGAATCAGGCCGAGCTGATGGTAGAAGCGCTTGAGAAAAAGAAGATCCCTTACAGTTATATTTTGTTTGAAGGGGAAGGACATGGTTTCAGACAGGCTGAAACCATTATTCAGGCATTTAATGCTGAGTTGGATTTTTATCGAAAAATTTTAGGTATTCAATCTGAAGAGAAAATATCGGAAGTCGAAATCCACAATTTTGTTTCTTCATGAAAAGTGTATTTTAACCCAGTCTGAGGTCACTAATGCTGACCTCAGATCTTATCATTACCTATCTTGAGCAGCTGATACAGTTTCGGCTAATTCTTTCTCAGTTGCTTCGTCGATATGAGTTTCATCGACGTCAAATGCACCGGCATCAGGATCATCGAAAATACTCGTATCGAGTTTGCCTTCACTCTTTGCAACAACACTTGAGACAACTGCATCACCTGATACATTGACGGCCGTTCGAACCATATCAAGTAATCGGTCAACGCCGAGAATTAATCCTATGCCTTCCATCGGTAATCCCACTTGGGCAAAAACCATCGATAGCATGATCAAACCAACGCCGGGTACACCGGCAGTGCCAATTGAAGCTAGCACTGACATCAGAATAACTGTGAGATAGCCCGCGATGCCTAAATCGACATTGTACACGTTTGCAATAAATACGGTCGCGACCCCTTGCATAATGGCCGTTCCATCCATATTAATCGTTGCGCCAAATGGAACGGTGAATGAAGCAACTGAGTTGTTAACTCCCATTCTTTCGGTCACTGTCCTTAGTGTCACCGGAATGGTTGCGTTGGAACTCGATGTACTGAAAGCGAATATTTGGGCATTACGAATTTTTTTCAAAAAGACTAGTGGATTTAGCCGAGAGAAAACGAATAAAACTGTTTGCAAGGTCACAAACAAATGAAATAGCAAGACGCCAATTAAAACCAACACATAACCAATAAGTTCGATGAGCAAGTCTACGCCGAGATTCGCCATTGCCTTCGCCAATAAACAGAAAACGGCATAAGGAGCTAGAGACATGACAAGACCGACCATTTTCATCATCACTTCATTTAATATTTCGACATTGGAGACGAGTCCTTTGGCTTTTTTGCCAACGAGTAAAATGCTGATGCCAACTAAAATTGAAAAGAAGATAATAGACAGCATTTCTGATTCAGCCATTGCCTGAATCGGATTGGTTGGAATAATTTTAATCAGAACCTCTGATAGTGCGGGGGCGTCTTTACCGGTAAAAGTCGATTCTGTAACAGCATTCATTCCTTCACCAATGCCGATACTTGCGGAAATGATAATCGCGGTGGCAATCGCTATAGCGGTAGTTAACATATAAAGAGCAAAGGATTTTGTGCCGATCCTACCAAGCAATTTAATATCGCCAATGCCACAGACACCACAAATTAACGAGAAGAAAACTAGAGGAACAACGAGCATTTTCAGGGCGTTGACGAACATTTTTCCGACAACATGGAACAACCCATTCACGATGTATTCGTTAATAAATGAATCCGCCATCATTAACGATCCATTCATCAGAAATATGTCGGTCCAGTTAATTCCAAGCCCGACGATCAACCCAAGCACCATCCCAATTAATACTTTTGTGGTCAAATTCATTATTCTTCTCATTTTTGCTTTAAATAATAACGAATTAGATTAACAGTTTCAGATTTGAAACAAAAGGCTTGAAATAAGAAGAGGGGCGGAACAAGCGTCCCGCCGATTTTTGAAAGGGTTATCAATTAAAGCTGAAAAGGATAAACAGAACCCAGGTTCAAGATTTTAGTCAGCTCATCAAGCGCTGTGCGAGATTCGACTAACAGCTGCGGATCAGCTAAATCTTTTTCAGTTAAGCTGTCTCGATAATGTTTTTCAACCCATGCCGATAGCGTTGCATATAGCTCATCGGTAATAAAAACCGATTGATTCGCTGCGGCAATTTCTGATTCATTCAAGACAACACGTTGACGCAAACAGGCAGGACCACCACCATTACGCATACTCTGTTTAACATCATAGATTTTAACTTCTTTAATCGGGTTATCTTGGGCAACAACTGCTTCCAGGTATTGACGTACATTGTCATTTTCCTGGCACTCTCCCGGAGCGATAATCGCCATATGGCCTGGCGATAATGTGACTAATTGGCTGTTAAATAAATAGGAGTTCACCGCATCTTCAACGCTCACTGCCTCAGCCGGTACTTTCACAAAATGAAGCTGCTGATCGCCAAAGGCGGTCTGTAAATCGTTCAGTACTTGCTCAGTATTCAGGAAAGCATTTTCGTGATAAAACAAACAATCCTGGTTACCGACCGAAATGACGTCGTTGTGGAAGACACCAGCGTCAATCACATCGGGATGCTGCTGCGCGTAAACTGTTTTGTTCGGATTCAGTTGATGCAATCGGGCAATCGCTTGAGAGGCTTCATAAGTTTGTCTTGCCGGATACTTTACCGGTGCAGGTTTGTTGTTATCAAAAGCGTATTTGCCAAACACAAAAAACTCTACACCCGCACTGTTATATGCATTGCAGAAACGAGTGTGATTGGCCGCACCCTCATCTCCAAAATGATCGCCAAGTGGTAATGGTTGATGATGTGCAAAGTATTTCTCATCGGCAAAAATTGCACTTAAAACCCTGGAGGTTGTTGGTGATTCAATAGACCGGTGGAATTTATTCGACAAGTTTGCGGCGGTAAAATGAACCTTACCATCGGCAGCATCTGCGCTAGGAGAAACCGTGCAGGCATTGGCGGTCCACATGCTTGAGGCCGAGCAGGTTGCAGCGTAAACGGCTGGCGCTTGCTCGGCTGCTTGTTTGATGACTTCTGCATCACTACCGGTAAAACCCAACTGGCGTAAAACGTAAACATCGGGACGTTCAAGGGGTGGCAGAACCGCCTGTTTTAGACCCATGTCAGACAAAGCTTTCATCTTTGCCAACCCTTGCAGGGCACCTTGTTTCGGGCTTGACGCTTGGTCGGCATTTTTCAGCGATGCGACGTTTCCAACCGATAAACCCGCGTAGTTGTGAGTTGGCCCAACCAGGCCATCAAAATTAACTTCAAAGGCTTGCATATCATTACTCTTTCTAAAATTTTGTGAAACTTACAAACGTGGTCACTTTGGTTAAGTGGAAGACCTTTCACTTATAAAGAACAAGGTTTTGCTGGTAAGAAACACAAAACCTGATTCATAAAACACGAATGTCTTAAGAGATTTTAGTCGAATTCAGCTGGAATCAGTAAAATCTTACGCGGATACTATCACCGTTTTTAACTTGCAGCGCTTCAGCCATTTCCGCGCTAATGGTAATTTTATGTTCCACCGGCGGTGCCAGTTTGGCAAGACAAGCTCTAAAAGATTTGAGTTCTGTGTTGCTCACTAGCGCATTAGTCATCCCCTGGGTTGGGATTTCGCCAATTTGCACTTCGAGTTCGAAACTTTCATTGACCGTGCGAACCTCTGAAACTGGCGCTTCAATGGTTGGGCCACCGTCAAAAATATCGACATAGCCTGTGTAGCGGAGACCTTCCGCTTTCAACATTTGTACCGCTGGTAGTGTTTGCGGATGGACTTCACCCAGTACCGCTTGTGCTGCTTCGCTCAACATTGGTACATAAACCGGATGGTGAGGCATAAGCTCTGCGATAAATTGATTGTTTCCTTCGCCATTTTCTCGATCAGCAGTTTCAAAGTCGACACCAAAAAAGTGGCGCCCAACGCACTCCCAAAAAGGAGAGTGGCCACTGTCATCAGATACGCCTCGCATTTCTGCTACAACCCGATCACCGAACCGCTGTGGAAATTGTGCCATAAATAGAAATCGACATTTAGACAATAATATCCCGTTACCACCGCCACGAAAGTCTGGTGACAAGAACAGCGTACAAATTTCAGATGCCCCTGTGAAGTCGTTGGTAAGGGTCAAAAAGTTTAGCTTTCGATACATGTCCATTGATTTCGAATAATGGACTTCCGTATTCAATTTGTAGGTATAAAATGGCTGTGTACTACCGACAGCTGCGACCACACCGCTGGTTCCGACAACTTGACCCGTTGCGCTGTCTTCAAGCACAAACAAGTAACATTCGGCCGAAGGTTCTCCCTCCGATTTGTCGAATGCATAAATTGAATCGTTAATTTTATCTTCCAGGTGGGCCCGACTGTGGGGGAGGGTCGTTAAACCAGTACCTGTTCTTCCCGCTAAAGCGACAATGTCATCAAGATCATCCATCTTTACCGGACGAATTACCATCATAAACCAAACTCTCCTGATTGTTGTCTCATGGATATTTGCAAAAGAGCAACATTATACGCAGGTTTTATGCAGAAGGTAAAAGTCATTTCCTGTTTCAGATCAAGTCGTTATTTCGATATTCTGTTATCTTAATTAAGTTGCTGATTTTTATGAAAAATATAACAAGTACCATTAAGCTTTCGGCTAACTTGAGAGGTTAATATTTAACTTGAAATAAGGCTTGGTGTCGCTAAGAAAGAGCCTCTAAATGGGGGGAGTGAGTATAATATTCACAAAAAAAAATTAGGTTGAAAACTGGAAACTCCCCGGAAAATTAGCGATGATACGCCCAGTAAAAAAGCCGAACACATTGGGATCTGTTGACGTTGCGCAAAGCGTTGATAGAGCCTGACACTAAAAAGTATAGGATTAATAAAATGACAAATGTATCTCGGGAAACCTTTGACGAAGTAATGGTTCCCAATTATTCACCATTGAAAATCATTCCGGTAAAAGGCGAAGGTTGTAAACTCTGGGATAAAGATGGCACCGAGTATATTGATTTTGCTGGTGGAATTGCGGTAAACGCTTTGGGTCATTGTCATCCAGAATTAGTGGCTGCGCTCAAAGAGCAAGGTGAAAAGTTATGGCATTTGAGTAATGTCTTTACTAATGAGCCCGCACTGGAACTTGCTCAAAAGCTGGTTGACGGTACCTTCGCAGACCGAGTTTTCTTTGCCAATTCAGGTGGGGAAGCTAATGAAGCAGCATTTAAACTAGCCAGAAAGTACGCGTCAGAAAATTTTGGCCCTGAAAAGAACGAGATTATTTCTTTCAAACAATCCTTTCACGGACGTACATTATTTACAGTAAGCGTCGGTGGTCAGCCAAAATACACCCAAGGATTCGAGCCGCTCCCACAAGGAATAACCCATCTGGAATATAACAATATTGAAATGTTGGAGAATGCGGTTTCAGAAAATACCTGCGCTATCGTCTTAGAGCCTGTGCAGGGAGAAGGCGGTATCATTCCAGCAGACAAAGCATTTGTAGAAAAGGTAAGAGAGCTTTGTGATAAGTACGATGCGGTCATGATTCTCGATGAAATTCAAACAGGTATGGGTCGAACTGGTGAGTTATTCGCTTATATGCTCCATGGAATCGAGCCTGACGTGTTGACTAGTGCAAAAGCGTTAGGCGGCGGTTTTCCGATTGGCGCTATGCTGGCAAAACAAAAATTTGCTGACGCGCTGAAAATAGGGACTCACGGTAGCACTTATGGTGGTAATCCTTTAGGTTGTGCGGTTGCCAGCAAAGCTTTCGATATTATTAGTAACCCTGCAGTCTTAACTGGTGTTAAAGAAAAGCGTGTTTTGTTTGAAACTAAATTGCAGATGATTAATGAAAAGTATGAAGTTTTCGATGAAGTACGCGGCGAAGGTTTGTTAGTCGGTGCGGCGCTTAATGAGAAATATTTAGGTCGCGCCCGAGATTTTATGGTAGCGGCTCTTGAGCAAAACCTGATGATTTTAATGGCTGGTCCAAATGTTGTTCGTATGGCACCTTCTTTGCTGGTTTCAGAAGCTGAAATTGAGCAAGGCATGGCGGCGTTAGAAAAAGCGGTTGCCAAGGTTGTTGCCTAGTATTTTAGGCTGAATTTAATATTCGATCACTTTCTTTGTAATCAGGTAAAAGGCAGCTTCGGCTGCCTTTTCTTTTTCTACTATTTCTTCAATACAATCACTCCAAATTCAAATATTTCACATCTACAATTGGGATTTATTATAGAGAAGTTCGCATAACAAATTGATCTTAATGGAAAATATCGTCAATTTGAGCTAAAAACAGTAGATTGATGTTGGAAACTTGCCGCTAAGATCGAGTATCAAGGTGGTACTGGGAGAGAAAATGAAAAAGACAGGCGCCTGGCTGGCTCGTTACGCGTTAGAGCAATTACCGATTAGTCACACATTCGGGATCCCGGGCGTCCATAACACCGAGTTGTACGATGAATTAAACGCGTCGGAAATTATTCAACCGGTTTTGGTCACCCACGAAGGTTGCGGCGCCTTTATGGCTGATGGCATGAGTCGAGTCAGCGATAAAATTGGCTGTTTGTTAATAGTGCCTGCTGCTGGTGTTACCCATGCCGCCAGCGGTATCGGCGAAGCATTTCTTGATGGAATACCAATGCTTATTATTTCAGGAGGGATCCGTTCTGATTCTCAATATGGCTATCAGCTTCATGAAATGGATCAGCACAAATTATTGGAACCTATCACCAAGAAAACATTTAAAGTTGAGTCCCATGATATGGTTGTCCCAACAATTTTTGAAGCATACGCCATTGCAGTTGACGGTGAGCCGGGACCGGTGTTTGTAGAAATTCCGGTTAACATTCAATTAGATCGAGGAGAAGCGATTAATTTACCCGAATTCGTTAAGACGCGACATGAGTATTCCATCGACCAAATTGCCGTTGATCAGGCAATCGCATTATTTGATGCAGCGAAATCACCGGGGATATTTGTCGGTTGGGGAGCGGTTGACGCAACTGAAAATATTCGTCAAATCGCAGAACATCTTGGTGCGCCGGTTGCTACGACTCTTCAAGGCATCAGCAGTTTTCCAGCTGATCATCCATTACACACCGGGTTCGGGTTTGGTCCTGCTTCTGTGCCTGCGTCAAAAATTGCATTTGATGGTTGTGACTGTTTACTCGCAATCGGCACCCGGTTCGGTGAAATTGCCACGGGAAGTTACGGCGTGACGGTTCCCAAAAACTTGATCCATATTGATATTAATCCAAAAGTTTTTAATCGTAATTATCCCGCTAGAGTTTCGTTGCAGGGAGACGCTAAAGAAATTACTCGGATTTTGCTGGATAAACTGCATTTTGCCGTGCCAAAACGAGATTGCCATGCATTGGAAAAGCAGATAGCTGAAGATAAAAAGTCTTATCGAATTTCTTGGCAAGAGTCTGACAAGGATGATGTAGTTAACCCGGTACGCTTTTTTGACGAACTCAGAATGTTAATTGATGATGATTCAATTGTCGTTGTTGATGACGGCAATCACACATTTTTAACTGCTGAACTATTACCAATTCACCAGCCAAAAGGCATGATTTCGCCGACCGACTTTAATTGCATGGGGTACGCGGTGCCCGCAGCAATTGGTGCAAAAATCGCCCAACCGGAAAAACAGGTGGTCAGTATTGTCGGTGATGGCGCTTTTTTGATGACGGCGATGGAGCTTGCAACTGCGTCAAAAAATGAAATTGCAACCATCAACTTTATTTTTAGCGATGGTGAGCTTTCCCAAATTTCTCAGGCACAACAAAAGTCTTATAACCGAACGACTTGCACCGAATTGGTATCGGTTAAAATCAAAGGGATTGCCATGGCAACGGGCGCTGAGTATTTAACCATCAACAACAATACAGAAATCGCTGCTGCTATCAGTAAGGCTTTAGAGCTGGCTGAACAAAACAAGCCCGTAATCGTCGATGTTAATATCGATTATTCCAGGCCGACAAGTTTCACTAACGGTGTGGTAAAAACGAATATTAAACGGTTACCTTTTGACACTAAAGTGCGAATGATCGGGCGTGCCGTCTACCGAAAAGTGCTTAAAAAATAAGCGACTAAAAAACTAAGGAACTAAAAAATAATAATACTTTCGATTGTTTTTCTCTGAAACCCTGACCATCATTCCCGAGTTTTGGGGATAATGGTCATAAATGAAAGTTTCAGGTTAGTTTTGATGAGCTGTCAGATTAAAATTAGCTAACTTGCTTAATCCGCTTATCCATTTTTTCCAATGCCTGAGTTAAATCGCAGATAATATCTTCAATATTTTCTAAACCGACAGACAGTCGAACCAGTGTTTCACTGATTCCCGCAGAAGCGCGTTCTTCTTCTTCATAAGGAGAGTGGGTCATTGACGCCGGGTGCTGAATCAATGATTCTGCATCACCGAGACTTACTGCGATTGAGCACATTTCGAGACTATTCATAAAGGCGACTGCGTCATCAAAGGTTCCTTCAATCTCAAATGCCATGATACCGCCGCCGGCCTGCATTTGCTTGCCGATGAGTGGGAACCCCTGGTGCGATGGCAACCCTGGATAGTTAACACAGCGAATACGTGGGTGGGTTTCCAGAAATTCTGCGACTTTCTGAGCATTGCTACAATGGCGTTCAACGCGCACTGAAAGGGTCTTTAGTCCACGGATAATTAACCAGGCATCATTCGGGCTCATGACTGCCCCCATATCCTTCAGCGTCGTTAATTTAATATTTTCAATTTGCTCTTTGCTACCGCAAGTAATACCGGCAATTACGTCACCGTGTCCGTTCAGGTATTTAGTTGCGCTATGGATAATTAAATCGATACCAAATTCAGCAGGGGTTTGTAGTGCAGGCGACATAAAAGTGTTGTCGACGATACTCACTAACTGGTGTTCTTTCGCGATGCTTGTGATTTTGGCGATATCAATGATAACCAGATTTGGATTGATTGGGGTTTCAAAGTAAATAACTTTCGTATTTGGTTTTATCGCTGCTCTGATAGCTTCTTCGTCAGTCATGTCCACAAAAGAGACTTCAATGCCGAATTGTGGAAATTTGTGATTGAGCAGGGCAAAGGTGCAGCCGTATAAAGCGGCCGAAGCGACAATATGATCACCCTGGCTGAGATTAGCCAGTAATGTTGCCGAAACGGCTCCCATACCAGAGCCAAATGCTGCTGCGTCTTCGGTAAGTTCGAGTGCTGCCATACGACGCTCTAACTCTCTCACAGTTGGATTGCCCAAACGACCGTAGATAAAACCTTCTTCTTCACCCATGAAGCGCGCGGCGCCTTGCTGAACATTGTCGAAGATGAAAGTTGAAGTTTGATAAATCGGGGTACTTAGTGCGCCAAACTGAGCATCTTTTATTTTTCCTGCATGGATTGTTTTCGTTTCAACATGTTTTGAATGGGTCATTTGGCAAGCCTCTGAAGTAATAGACAGTGATATTTCTTAAATCCAGAATTCACGGATTAAATATGAGGCAAATATTGCGAATGACCTTTTATTATTCGGCAAATGAACCTCTATTCATTTTGAAAATTATACATAAAGCAGTCTAAACATCAAAATGATTCTGCTATAATTTATTTGATTGAAATTATATTAGGTTTAACTTATTTTTTGCCTAACTTAAGTTGTTCCAAACCGCATGGTTTATTTGATTATTAGGTCGGGTAGACAGGCGGAGTGATGAGTTTCATCACTCAGCCTGATTTGAGCTGTGATCACATTAGAAAAGTGTAAAGGAGAATCAAAATATCTGTTTTGAAGATAGGGGATTCCGACAGGCTAATTTCGATGAAGGTTATCCGATAGAGGTGTTGGTCATTCGGTTAACATGGGTTTCAAATGTTGCCAGACCGTCGATAAAATTAACGGTTGGCCTTTGGCATTTGGATGAATTCCGTCTGCTTGCATTAATTCTGACTTAGTTGCGACCTTCTCCAGAATAAAAGGGATAAGCTCGACCTTTTCGTGTTTGGCCAGGTCGGTATAGATCTGCTCGAATCTGCGAGTGTAAGTTCTGCCATAGTTCGGTGGGATCTTAATACCTGCAAGTAGTACCTGGCTGGAATGATTAATACTGGTCTCTATCATTTTTGACAGATTCTCGCGCGTTGTGGTCAAGTCAAAACCACGCAAACCATCGTTACCCCCTAGTTCTAAAATGACAATATCAGGCTTGCTTCTTGAAATTTGTGCCGCAAATCTTTCTAAACCCCCACTAGTCGTTTCACCGCTAATACTAGCGTTGATGACCTTGATGTTATGTCCTTGTTGGTCGAGAAAATCTTGTAACAAACTAACCCAACCTTGCTCTGTTTTTATGTTGTATGCTGCACTTAGCGAATCGCCGAAAACGAGAATACTCTTAACGTGCGACTCAGGCTGATTAGCGTTAGCTGGCTTTGATAAGATTGCTAATTGACTTGAAAATATCAGCAATAAGCCGTATATGGTATTTTTAATACTAAAATTTAGTTTCATAGGCAGCTCAAATTTTTTCGATTCAGCGATGTCTTATGTGCAACTTGCAATTAATTTAGTTACTGATTGTCTAGTTAGTTATATTTATACATATTTGTGACTATACAGAAAAATGCAAGTTCATCTGAGAAAACTGCAAATTTCAAAGAGTCGTCGTGGGCAAGATGCCGCATAAACAACAATTTATCATATTTGAACCAACTTTCTATTCTAAAAGAGCAATTAAATGTTAACAGCGATAAAACTGGGTAAACAAGTCACTACAGGCGATACTAATTTGACTATCCTGGACGATATTTCCTTCGAACTTGAAGAAGGTAAAAGCCTGGCAATTTTAGGTGAGTCAGGGTCGGGAAAGACCACATTACTCGGTTTGCTAGCTGGGCTCGATACCCCAACGGAAGGCCAGGTTTTGCTTAAAAATCAATCAATTTTTGATTTGACCGAGGAACAAAGAGCCCAATCCAGAAAAGAAAATCTGGGGTTTGTATTTCAAAGTTTTCAGTTAATCGAAGGGCTAACGGCGCTCGAAAATGTGATGATGCCGTTAGAGTTAAAAGGCGATAAACTTGCGCGAGAAAAAGCCACGGAAATGCTGCAGAAAGTTGGCCTGGGCGAAAGATTAAAACACTACTCCAATCAGCTTTCTGGCGGTGAACAACAGCGGGTTGCGATTGCCAGAGCATTTGTCACCGAACCTAAGTTATTGTTAGCCGATGAACCTACCGGTAACCTCGATACAGCAACCGGAGAAAAAATTATTGAATTGATGTTTAGTTTAAATAAAGAACTAAACACAACGCTTGTTTTAGTTACTCATGATATTCATCTTGCTGAAAAGTGTAATGAGTCATTAATTTTAAATGGCGGCAAAATTATTTCAAAAAGTTCTAATCTCGGAGGCGCAATTGTGACGCCATCAAACTCAGAACAAGAGGCGGTTGTTAATGAATAGTCAATCCCAATTGTTGACAATTGCGTGGCGAATTTTCCGGCGAGATTGGCGACGCGGTGATTTGCTCGTGCTGATTTTCGCGATGTGTATTGCGATGGCTTCTATCAGCGTTATTTATCTGACTATTGATAGAATTGAGTCAGCTACAACACGAGAAGTTGCCGATGTGTTAGGTGCTGATATTGTGGTTTCTTCTCCGCAAAAAGTCCCTGAAAACTGGTTAGCTTTCGCGGATGAACTTAAACTTGAACAAGCGACCAGCGTCGAGTTTTCCAGTGTATTATTTGCTAATGAAAAATTGCAGCTCGCTTCGATTAAAGCTGTTTCTGATAGTTACCCTCTGAAAGGACGTTTAGAAATTGCGGACTCTCCTTATCAGTCTGCAAAAATAATCAACGGTAAACCACCACGAGGAGAAGTTTGGGTTGAGCCTCGTTTATTTAGCGTTTTAAAAGTTACTAAAGGTCAGTCTCTTGAATTGGGATATTCTAATCTCAAAGTCAACGGGGCATTGATGCTGCAGCCGGGACAGGGCAGCACGCTATTTAATATTGCACCAACGGCTATCATGAATATTGATGATTTACCGGAAACAAAAATTATTCAACCCGGCAGCCGTGTTGTTTATCGTTATCTGTTTACCGGTGAACCTCAAGCGCTAAAACAATTTGCGGCAAAAATTAATTCGGAAAAAACGACCAGCCAGAGATTAGTGACTATTTTTGACGAATCTCCGGTGGCGGGATCGGCGATTACCAGAAGTAAAAAATATATCGGCTTATCAAGTTTGTTAACATTAATTTTACTTGGCGTAGCGATCGCCATGTCGGCAAATCGTTATGCTCGTAGACAGTTTGACTTAGGCGCTTTGATGCGTTGTTTTGGCATGACTAGCAACCAGGTCGTGTCTATTTTTGCGTATATTTTGCTCTTCGTTTGTGTCTTTGGTGTGGTGCTCGGTGGCATTATCGGTATCGGGTTTCAGGAAGTTGTCATTGGACTGCTCGCCAGGTGGATGACTGAAGATCTGCCGCAGGCAAATTACGCTGCACTTTCTTTGCCAGTCGCTGCAACTGTGATCATGTTATTTGGTTTTTCATTGCCATCATTATTTAGAGTTAAGCATGTTCCGCCAATGAGAGTGTTACGACGACAGTTACAACCAATGAAGTTGAGTAGTTGGTCTATTTACATTGTCTCTGCGATCACGCTTGTTTTTGTTATGTGGCTGCAGATTGGAGATATTCAATTGTTGATGAGTGTGCTTGCAGGGCTCACGATAGTTGCTATCGTGTTCGCGATAATTGCTGGAAGCTTATTGAGGCTAACAAAAAGTGCGGCAAGAAGCCAAAGCGCTGCAGTTAATTTTAGTTTACGCCAACTGAATGCTAATAAAGGGATCAGTATTCTGCATTTACTCTCGTTTAGTATCACCATTTTTGTGATCGCATTAATCATACTGGTTAGAACTGAGCTGATGAGCAAATGGCAGCAAAGTCTTGGGGAGAATATTCCAAACCATTTTATGGTTAATGTTAAGCCGGCTGAAGTCGAAACCCTGAAAACTTTTTTTAATCAAAACAGTCTAGAAGTTTCCGGAATTTACCCAATGATAAGAGGACGGATCGTTGGAATAAATGATGAGGATATTAAAACTGCTGTTTCAGAAGAAGGGCAGAGACATAACTCTTTGCGCAGAGAACTTAACATTACCTGGTCTGATGATCTTCCAATTGGTAATAAAGTAATCGAAGGGGAGTGGAATTGGCCCGAAAAAACAGATATTCCTTTGATTTCGATAGAGGAAAAAACAGCAGAAGTGTTAGGGCTTGAGCTGGGAGATACGCTCAACTTTACCATTGGGTCGGAACCTTGGAGCGCAAAAATTGTCAGTGTTCGGTCGATTGATTGGCAAACATTTACGCCTAATTTTTATATTATTGCTAGTCCAGGCTCGCTTGAGCGGTTTAATTCTACTTACATTACTAGCTTTTTCATGCCAGCTGAACGCAAAGCTTTGCTAGCTGATTTGGTTAAGGAATATCCAAGTGTCACAGTGATAGAACTCGATCGAATTTTAGAAGAAGTACAGGGAATTATCAGTAAAGTGTCGCGCGCAGTAGAATTGATCATGATCTTTGTCGTGGTGGCCGGCATGGCGTTGTTGTGGGCATCAATGGAACACACCTTTGATGCAAAATATAAACAGTCAGCTATACTCAGAACGCTAGGCGCCAGTAAAAAGTTTATTGCCAGGAGCTTTCGTTTTGAATATTTATGGTTAGCGTTGCTTTCTTCGTCAATGGCAGTGTTAGCCGTTGAATTAATTAGTTATTTGTTATACCAGTATGTTTTCGAAATCCCTTTTGAAATTCATTGGTTGTTGTGGACTGTATTACCGATTAGCGCACTTATATTGATGCTACTAGCCTCGTGGAAAGGTGTTGAAAAAGTAACCAACCCATCGCCCTTGAGCTTAATTCGTCAAGGTTAATAAAGGTGAAGTGGTTAGCTTTTTTACCAAGCTGTTCATAAACAGACACGTTAAATTTGTTGTCGGATTTGGCGAGATTGGGAAAAAAACAAAAATAGAGGTTGACTATTTCAGGGTAGTTAGCCATAAAATAAAAAAAGAAAGCAGGGAGTTTCGCATTGTCTGGCCGGTTCATTGAGTTTTGAGAATGTCGGCAATTCAGATCGATCAACTGCTAGAATGATTGGAAGCGAATAGATAAAATGCGCCGTAACTATCAGATTTAGTATCCGTTTGGAAGTAAATCAGGCGCTCAAATTAATTTGCGTTCACGGTATTTTTAGCTAAACAATAAAAACTGTCAGGAAAATAAAATTACACCCATGGGTAAGTCATTAGTTATTGTCGAGTCTCCGGCAAAAGCCAAAACCATTAATAAGTACCTGGGAAAAGACTTTGTTGTTAAGTCGAGTGTCGGGCATGTAAGAGATTTGCCTACAAAAGTTGCTTCCGCGCCGGTCGATCCAAAAGAAAGAGCGAGAAAAGCCGCGGAAACCAGAAAACTGTCACCTGAAGCCAAGATAAAACACAAAGCAAAAGCCGCAAAAGATGCATTGTTCAAGCGTATGGGGCTCAATCCTGAAAAAGATTGGCAAGCCCGATACGAAGTGTTGCCTGGAAAAGAAAAAGTCATTAAAGAGCTTAAGTCTCATGCAAAAAATGCTGATCAAATATTTCTGGCAACGGATTTGGATAGAGAGGGAGAAGCCATTGCATGGCACCTGAGAGAAGTCATTGGTGGTGAAGATGATAAATACCAGCGTGTGGTATTTAACGAAATTACTAAAAAAGCGATTCAAGAAGCGTTTGCCCAGCCTTCTCATTTAGATATGAATTATGTCAACGCCCAGCAAACAAGGCGTTTTCTTGACCGAGTTGTCGGCTTTATGGTTTCGCCACTGCTTTGGAAAAAAGTATCGCGGGGGTTATCGGCAGGCCGAGTTCAATCAGTTGCGGTTAAACTAATTGTTGAGAGAGAGCGCGAAATTCGTGCTTTCATTCCCGATGAATATTGGACGCTTTGGGCTAATACCAACACGGCCAAAAGTGAAGCATTGCGATTAGAAGTTCGTCGTTATCAAAACGAAAAATATCGCCCTCAAAACAAACAACAAAGTGATGACCTTCAGGCAATACTGAAGCAGCATCCTTTCATTGTTGATAGTTGTGAATCAAAGCCGTCTAAAAGTCGACCAAGTGCACCCTATATAACTTCTACCCTGCAGCAAGCGGCGAGTACGCGTTTAGGCTTCAATGTTAAGAAAACCATGATGCTCGCTCAACGACTATATGAGGCAGGCTACATTACCTACATGCGTACCGATTCGACCATGCTCAGTGCTGACGCAATTGGAATGTGCCGGGATTATATTCAGGAAAATTATGGCGATAAGTACTTACCTGAAAACCCTAAACTCTATTCAAATAAAGAAGGCGCTCAAGAAGCTCATGAAGCGATTCGACCAACCAATGCAAGAACGGTTGAGAAGCATCTAAAGGGTGTTGATCAGGACGCGATTAAATTATACAACCTTATCTGGCGTCAGTTTGTTGCCTGCCAGATGACAGATGCAATTTATGATGTCACGAGTCTGGTTGTGAAGGCCGGTGAATTTAAACTGGCGGCCAAAGGTCGAGTCGTGAAGTTTGACGGTTGGACCAAAGTGCAACCGCCAAAATCGAAAAACGATGATGATGTTTTACTGCCTGAAGTAAAAGTTGGTGAAACCCTTTCTTTAGAATCACTCGATCCCAAGCAACATTTTACCAAACCATCTCCTCGCTATAGTGAGGCGGCCTTGGTGAAAGAGCTAGAAAAACGCGGTATTGGTCGACCGTCAACTTATGCTTCGATTATTTCGACCATTCAGGATCGCGGTTATGTGGTTATAAAAAGCAGACGTTTTTATGCAACAAAAATTGGAGAAATCGTCTCGGATCGTTTGGGAGAAAGTTTTAACAACTTAATGGATTATTCTTTTACTGCAAAAATGGAAGAGTCTCTCGATACCATTGCGAATGGGAATCAACCCTGGAAAAACACGCTTGATAATTTTTATCAAGATTTAAAAGCGCGATTGGAAAAAGCCGAGCAGCCCGTTGAAGAGGGCGGCATGGACAACGTTAAGTCGGTGGAAATGGACATGATTTGTCCACAATGTAACACCAACAAAATGATGATCCGCAATTCTTCCATGGGGACCTTTCTTGGCTGCAGCGGTTTTTCTTTGCCACCGAAAGAGCGCTGTAAACACACCATGAATTTGATTTCCGGCGATGAAATTGAAGCTGTTGATAAAGACGAAGAAGCAGAAAGTCGAAATTTATTATTGAAAAAGCGCTGCCCGGTTTGTGAATCGGCCATGGATAGCTTTTTGATCGATGAAGAACGTAAACTCCATGTATGTGGTAATAGCCCGACCTGTAAAGGATACCTGATTGAAGAAGGCAGCTTTAAGATCAAAGGCTATGATGGACCGATTATTGATTGCGATAAGTGTGGTTCTGAAATGCAATTAAAAGTAGGTCGGTTTGGCAAATACTTTGGTTGTACTAACGAAGAGTGTAAGAACACACGTAAATTATTGAGAAACGGTGAGCCGGCTCCACCTAAGGCAGATCCCATTCCAATGCCGCATCTGAAGTGTTTGAAAGTTGACGACCATTATATTTTACGCGATGGCGCATCTGGGATCTTTTTGGCGGCTAGCCAATTCCCTAAAAACCGTGAAACTCGCGCGCCGCTGGTGGAGGAGTTGTTAACTGTTAAGGAGCAACTAGACCCTAAACATGCCTACATGGTGACGGCGCCTGTTGCTGATCCTGATGGCAACAAAGCGATGTTCAGGTTTAGCCGAAAAGCGAAAGAACAGTATGTGACTAGCGAAAAAGACGGCAAAGCCACTGGATGGAGCGCTCACTATGTAGATGGTCGCTGGCAAGAGACTCAAAAGAAAAAAGCTGCTAAAAAGAAAAAAGCCTGATTATTCCACGGTAAACTTCCTGCGGGCGCATGGGAAACATGCGTTCGCAATTTACCTCTAATTCGGATTATTTTAATTTCCCGTCTGTCATTCGTTTTCTCAAAATGAATTCAAGTTTACTTGTTGGCACACAAGACAAACTGCTTATTGCTGGCTATAATTGCCCACCCGAAGTGGTTTCCCCGTGAAATCCAGATAAATTGACCGAATTAAAACTATGTTTCGACTATTTTACCCGCTAATCCGCTTTGTTCTGTTTCGCCTGGACGCAGAGAAAACTCATGATTTGACATTGCGGTGGTTGCGCCGAATAGAGAAGTCTGTTTTCCGTGGATTGATAACTCAATCAGTGGTTGATGATCCGATAGAGGTTTTTGGCATTCAATTTCCTAATCGAATTGGACTGGCCGCAGGACTGGATAAAAATGGAGAATGTATCGATGCATTTGCTGCGCTGGGGTTTGGGCATATTGAAGTTGGAACGGTAACACCGCGTCCACAACCAGGAAACCCTAAACCCAGATTATTCAGGTTACCCTCAAAAAATGGCATCATCAATCGATTCGGCTTTAATAACCATGGTGTCGATCAGCTAGTCGAGAATGTGAAGTCTTCAAATTTTTCAGGCGTGCTTGGCATAAACATCGGTAAGAACTTTGATACGCCAGTTGAGAAGGCCGTTGACGATTACATGATCTGTATGGAAAAAGTTTACCCATACGCTTCCTACATTACTGTTAACATTTCGTCGCCCAATACAGCCAATTTACGCCAATTACAGTTTGGCGAAGCGCTTGATGAGTTGCTGGAGGCTATCAAAAATAAACAGGCTCAATTATCCCAGACTCATGGCCGTTTGATTCCTGTGCTGATAAAAATAGCGCCTGATTTAGCTGATAGCGAAATAGAGCAAATTGCATCAAGCTTTGTTAAACATCAGGTCGACGGTGTAATAGCAACCAATACAACTTTTTCACGAGATGGCGTTGAAGGAGAAACACATGCCGACGAGCAAGGTGGGTTAAGTGGTGCACCTGTATTGAATGCGAGTACCTCCGTTCTGGAAAAGCTCGCTTTAAAAATAGACGGCGCTTTTCCAATTATCGGCGTTGGTGGTATCGATAGCGGTGACGCTGCTAAGAAAAAAATGACCGCGGGAGCTTCGTTAGTTCAAGTATACTCCGGGTTTATTTATCGAGGACCGGCCCTGGTCTCAGAAGTTGCCAAAGCACTGAAAACATCAGCGTGATTTGAAGTTTGGAGGTGATTCTCACACTCCAGGTTAAGTTTGTCTGCTCGACAAGCTATGAGGCATGGGTGTTCACGCTATACTCACTATACTCCTGGATTTGAGATAGCAGTGGCGGTAGTGTTTGAGATAGTCGGCCCAACTGTAAATGGGCTTCTTCAAAATTATGCTCTGTACAGGCATTGTTCAATTGAGCTGCAATTTCAGAAACCTGGTTGATAAATAAATTCGCTGAAACCCCCTTTAAATCGTGAGACGACTTGGCCAGTTGGTCGAAGTCTCGTTTATCAAGTAGTGCTTTGGCTTTCGAAATAAATTCAGATTGCTGGGATTTATACTGGATTAATAGATCGATAAAAATGTCAGCGTCTCCCATCAAGTCGACACCACTTTCAAAGTCGACTCCATGAATTTTAATTTTAGACTCAATTGTTTTTGTGCTATCAACAATCGCGCGCAATTTCTCGCCTGTCTTGGCTGAAATGACCCATTTGTTGAGTGTTTCAAAAAACTCTTTGATTCTGATAGGTTTTGAGACGTAATCGTTCATGCCTGCAGACAAGCATTTCTCTTTATCTCCTCCCATCGCATTGGCTGTCATCGCAATGATGGGTAAGTCGCTAAAACTATGGGACTCGCGAATTGCTCTGGCAGCCTGATATCCATCCATGACGGGCATTTGAATGTCCATGAGTACGCAGTCAAAATGCTTTTCTGAAACTTTTTGCACAGCTTCAAGGCCATTCGACGCCACATCAATATCGATAAACGCTTGCGAAAGGATCTCTTTTGCAACTTCCTGGTTTATTTCGTTATCTTCGACAATAAGCACTTTGCAATTTTCGAGTGAGGTATTGAGCGGTTTGATTTTATCTTGCTCAATAAAACGAGAAAACCTTCTTGACGGAATATGCTGTTGCGTGTCGTCGAATAACTGAACCAAGGTATCGAGCATACTAGAGGGAGTTATGGGCTTTCGAATTGTCATATCCGGAGAGATTTCTTGCATGAGTATTTCTTCGTTTTCAGAGACACCCGAGAGCAATAAAGTCAGCTTAGATCGAGTGTCTGACTTTATTTTTCTTAGTTCGCTGGTGTGAGCAAGCGCAATTTGGTGATCCACCAGAATATTATCAAAATATTGTTCAATTTTTTGTGCCGACTTTAAAATGCCCAGGCAACTTTCGATGCTACCGGCAACTGATATTTGGCAACCAAATGAGTTTAAAATAGCTCGTATTGCGGTTTGGCAACTCAGGTTGTCGGCGACAATCAAGATTCGTTTATTTGATAGTCCGAGAGAGTCATCAAGCCTGTCTAAAAGAGAGTTTTCGGTTTTAAAACCGAAGGTAGCATTAAAGCTAAAATTGCTACCGGCATTTGGATGACTGTCTACGTTTATCGAACCTGACATCTGTTCGATTAGCTTTTTACAAATTGCTAAGCCAAGGCCTGTTCCGCCAAATTTTCGCGTTGTAGAACTATCTGCTTGACTGAAAGGTCGGAATAAGCGTGAAGAAACTTCCTTGGTCATTCCTATACCTGTGTCAATAATCTCAAAAAATAATTCGATTTTATTGTCGCTTCTTTTCTTAGCGTCAATTTTAACTTTAACTTCGCCTGCCTCAGTAAACTTCATGGCATTATTGGTCAGGTTAATGAGAATTTGACTTAAACGAAGCGGATCGCCAACTAAAGTATCAGGAATTTTTGAGTCTATTTCGTAGATAAACTCGAGGCCTTTTTGTTGGATTTTAAGTCCGATTAGATTAGAAAGGTCGTCCAATACATTCGATAAACTGAATTCGATGGATTCCATTTTCAGTTCACCTGCTTCTACTTTTGAGAAGTCGAGAATATCGTTGATAATTTCTAAAAGCGTATTAGCGGCGTTATCTATTTTGTTAATATAGTTTTCCTGGCGATTATTCAGGTTGGTTTGTTTGGTCAGATGAAGCATCCCAATAACCGCGTTCATCGGAGTCCTGATTTCGTGACTCATGTTCGCTAAAAATGACGACTTGGCTTCATTAGCCGCTTGAGCTTGATCTCGGGCAATTAATAGCTCTTTTTGAATTTTGTTAAGCGCCAGGTTTTTGTCAACTAATTGTAAATTTGCTTTTTTTCTTTCTTTGTTAAAATAAACAATCATCATTAGCAATAAAACAAATATCACAAGGACAATTGCGCTTGTTGCCAGCCACCAACGTTGTTTTTCGATTTGAGAGACTTGTTCAACAAGGTTTTTTTGTTGTTCTTTGAGCTGTAGTTTTTGCTTTTCAATTGAGTTTCGTTGCTGGGAAAGTATCGACAGGTTCGTGTTAATACGATCGGTTAAACTGGAAACCTCCTTTTCTTTACTGGCGATAGTGTTTAGTTTTTCGCCCAGTATCGCTTCATTTGATTTCAATAGATCGCTAGCTTGGCGTAACTCGTTCTGGATTGCCAGGAGTTCACCTTCTTTTTCCCGAATAGAAATATTTTTGGCTTCAATTAACCGTGTTTTCTCTTCCAGCAGCTTGGCTTGCTTTTTCATCTGAATGCGAATACGTTCAGACTCTTTAAGCGCTTCTTCATATTGCTTTTGCGATTGTGCAAGTTGTTGTTTTGAAGTTTCAAGCGTGTCCTGCTGCAACTTCAGCTCTTCCTTTAAGGTGGCTAATTGTGCTGAGGACTCTTTAAAGAGTTCGGCGACATCCATTTCGGTGCCGCCGAGTAATAGAATATCTCGGTTTAATTTAAGATATTCAAAGGTAATGTTGGCTTTGTTAACCTCAAACGAATAAGTACCATCTTCACCTTGCAGTAAGTTGATCATGGTATTTTTCTTATCAGCAGTATCCTCAGTAACTAGCAATGTATTTGAACGGGCGGTAACACTTGAAATTCTATCGAGCTTAAATTTCGTATCGACAGGAATAAATAACAAGTGAAAACTCGGCATTTCCTGAATGTTAAAAGTGGAAGTAACGCTGATCGTTTTGTTACCAATTCGTTTGTGACGCGCGGTCGCTTTCAGTTGAGAGAGAAGTTCGGGGTAGTCGCCGACGATACCGATTTTGTACTGTCTAATTTTTGATTGATTTTTCCATTCTATTTTTTCTAGCAGGTGGAAGATAAAGGCTGTTTTAAATTCTTCGGGAGATATATTTTGTTGTGCGCTGGAAAATGTACAAGTTAAAAGCAGGCCGAGAATAATAGCGTTTTTATTAATCAAACTACCACGTTTAACTAATGAACAGCTGCTTTTAAATATAAACTGAATTATTTTATGAGAGAATGACAAGTACAATCTACGGCTTAGCTCCTTCGAAACCCTGACAACTGATATATTCTTAAGATAACTCATATATCGAATTTATTGTTTTAAATCAATATTGTCCAGTCTAATCGTTACTGTAATAACATGAATAGGGATTATTCTGAAGTAACGTAAGGCTGATAGAGTTTTCATTAGGGTCATTCTGGCTACTAGCTAGTTAAAACCATCTTCTTAAATACTAGCTTATTTTGGGATGTTTGCCAGTAAATCAGAGGCTTAGGGGCGGATCATGGCTGGTACAATCGCTACAATATGATAAATCTAAATGCTTGATTTAGCTGGCTATTGTGTTTGTAGCAATTTTAGCGTTTAAGTTTAAACAAACTGTTTTACTGTAATCTATGCTTCTTACCTGAAATGCTCTTCGGGAATTCTTATTCGCCTGACAAAATTCGCTACTTGTTATTTTGACGAGAATATCGCTGATGGTCGTTTTTTCGACAAATTTTAAAGCGGCAATTTTCGACGTCTCCATTGAAATAGGGAGTTTAGTTTGTGGCAATCGGGGATATTCTGTTCTTTTAAAAAAATCAATTGTTTAGGTGAGTTATTAGTGATGTGCGCGTATAATTAACCAACAAAGACACCCTGCATTTATTTGCGTTAATCGATACCTATCAGCCAATATCACTATGCCTCAATTTATTGCAACCTGTGCTAAAGGATTAGAATACTTACTGGTTGACGAACTAGTCGCCCTGGGAACAAACAATGTTAAGGAAGGACTTTCGCAAGTTAGTTTTGAATGCGATTGGCAAGGTGTATACCAGGTATTAATGTGGAGCCGGTTAGCCAGTCGTGTATTTTATCCAATCGCTAGTTTTGACGCCGAAGACGATGAGGTCTTGTATCAGCAAGCATCGATTATTGATTGGTCTCAACATATCAATCCGAAGAAAACCTTTCTTGTTAATTCGCAAAGTTTTCGCTCGCGTCTTTCACACACACAATTTATTTCGCAAAGAGTTAAGGATGCTATTGTTGACTATTTTCGTGATGCTGAAGAACAGAGGCCATGTGTCGATTTTGAAGAGCCCGATGTGGTCGTTCATTGCCGGATAAGACGAGATAAGGTGAATTTGTCGATAGATCTGGCAGGAAATGGATTACACAGAAGAGGCTATCGCGCAGAAGGGGGTGGGGCGCCAATTAAAGAAAACCTTGCCGCCGCGCTTTTAACCAGGGCCGGTTGGCCTCACGCGAGCGGCGTACTATTCGATCCTATGTGTGGTTCTGGTACTTTTTTAATCGAGGGGGCGATGATGGCCCTGGATATTGCGCCGGGTCTTTATCGAGAATATCTCGGTTTGTTTGGCTGGCAGCAATTTAACCAAAAAATCTGGGAGCAAGTTAAGCAAGAGGCCGAGCAACGAAAACAGCAAGGTTTACAGAAAGGGGAGATTGATATTTTCGGCAGTGATATTAATCCAAAATCAGTTAGAAATGCACAAACTAATGCTGCGATTGCAGGGCTTGACGATTTTATTAAAATTCGAATTGCCGGAATCGATCAAATTGCCCAATTCGAATACCCTGATAACGGTGTGTTGGTTGTTAACCCCCCCTATAGTGAGCGCCTTGGAGAGTATAACCAGGTGAAAAAGCTCTATCACGAGCTAGGCGAAGTATTAAAAAGTCACCTGAAAGGCTGGGATGCTTCAGTTTTATCGCCAGATAAAGACTTCGGTCATGCCTTAGGGATCAGGGCGAAGAAAATATATAAATTTAACAACGGTAGCATTCCTTGTGAATTGTTGAATTTCGAACTCACTGAGAGTAATTTTATTCAACGAGTTTCGGATGATAGTGTCGAAACTGATTTTAAATCGAAACTCTCTGAACAAGCCCTCCAATTGTGCAATCGAATTGAGAAGAAAAGAGATAAATTAAAGCGTTTTCTAAAAAAAGAGGGCATTACTTGTTATCGAATTTATGATGCAGATTTGCCGGAATACAATGCAGCAATCGATGTTTATGAAGAAAGATTGCATATTCAGGAATATCGAGCACCAAAGTCGATCGATGAAACGATAGCGCTGCGCCGGTTGAAAGAAATTGAACGGGTGGCAGCTGGCGTGTTTCAGATACCTCGTAGTCAGGTATTTACCAAACAACGCCGCCGACAAAAAGGCGATTGGCAATATACCAGCCAGAATGAAAAGCCACATAGCAACGCTGATTCTGATAATTTTAAACAGGTAAATGAAAGTGGGCGTAAGTTCTGGGTAAATTTATCCGACTATTTGGATACAGGATTATTTTTAGACCATCGAAAAACTCGGCAGTTGGTGGCGCAAAAGAGTGCTGGCAAGACGCTACTCAATTTATTCTGTTATACCGCTAGCGTTTCTGTTTATGCGGCAACTGCCGGTGCGAAATCGACTGTAAACGTTGATATGTCTCGTACTTATCTCGATTGGGCAAAAAGAAACTTTAGTTTGAACAAAATCAAATTCGATCGCCACGAATTTATTCGAAGTAACTGTATGGATTGGTTAAAAGAAGCGATTGAAGATGGTCTAAAATTTGATCTGATATTTCTCGACCCACCGACTTTTTCAAATTCAAAAAAAATGTCGAGTCATTTTGATATTCAAACGGACCATTGTGAGTTAATTGAGCAGTGTGGTTCGTTGTTGTCAGAGGGAGGAGAGTTAGTTTTTTCAAATAACTTCCAGAAATTCGAAATGGAGTTTGAAGGAAATGAGCAGTTTAGTTTGACTGAGATTACCACCAAGACCCATTCGCAGGATTTCGCGCGGAATAATCTCCATCGTTCATGGTTAATTGCAAAAAAGTAGTTTAGTTAATCGGTAAATTATTAAGGGGTGGGGCAAGGAAAGTAGCAGATGAATCTGGTTGGTTAAACATGTTACTAAAACTTGTCAAATTGTCGTCAGGGATTCTACACTTAAAGGGACGGCGCTATTAAATAAGGTGAGAGTATGTCTCAAACTATTCAACTATATACCACTGCAGGGTGCCATCTTTGCGAACAAGTTGAAGCGATGATGGAATATTTAATTCAAAACGACGATATGGTTGCGCATAATTTTGATATGTTACCAGTGGAAATTGCTGGCGATGAGGCTTTGGTCGAGCGTTATGGAATACGAATACCAGTGCTGGCGAGTTCTACCAAAGAGCTCGGCTGGCCATTTGAATTAGAAGAATTGAGAGAATGGTTGATTGCAACCTGAGGTGAAAAGAAAAAAGGGCGTTAAGCCCTTTTTTTATATACAAAAATTGTTGTTACTCTTTCAATGCTATATTAGCTAAGAGTAAATACGACTTACTGCTCTTCTGCAACCTCTGAACAGTATTTGTTTTTCTGTTCGGTCATTTTGTCGATATTGGCCTGTTTTTCTTCGTCGGTCATTAGTCGAGTGCCGCCCTGACCATCATCTTGTGCAATTCTTCCTGCGTTTTCAAGTATGTCCAGGTTTTGGGTCGCTATTTTGCAGTTTTCCTTTTTCCAGGCCGAATATTTATCGCTTTCAGGCGCTTTAACGCTTTGCGCAGGTTTCGCTACAGGAGCAGGTTTTGTTGCTTTTGCTTTTTTCGCCATCCGTATTTTTTCAAATGGAATATTGGCTGGCGGGCGTTCGGTATAGTGAATTTCGCCATCACTACCTTTCCACTTATACATATATTGAGGTTGATCGGCCGATTGAACCGAAGTAGTACTAGCTAATGCCAACAACATTGCCAGGGAAAAAATAGCACTGAATTTCATGATATATCCCATTTGTTTGCCAGATAAGGCTAATATAGACTCAAATCAGGGTAAAAGTTAAGTGATTTATTAAAAATTATTTAGTTTTGAGAGGTTTATTGTTGTTTTTCGGTTTGCAGGTTGTTCTTCGTTGCAAAATGAATTACGTCGTTTAAAAGCGCCTGGTGTTCCTCATTCAGCTTTGCATCGACAATAACGCATTTAATACCATCAATAACTGCAGGCCTAAGCATTGGAGAATAATACATTCGCCGATTGCGAAAGGTACATAGATTACCACAAAGCCTCTCTGCCCAATCACTAGGTCGAAACTTATTTCCATCTGGCGTAATCCCTTTCAGGATCAAGCGGTTAAAATCGATTGGATTCATTGATTGAAAACTTCTCATTTTTCATCAGAACGCGCGGGCATAATGCCAGAATCTTATTGATTGTCAATAGACTTAGATCAAAACATCAGCAATGCATATCACGAGCTGAAAACAGGTTAGAATTCAAATGACCATATATAGAAGACGACACCATTGCTAAATAGGCGGATGCCTCTGACTTTTATATTTAGCTAAGTGTAGCAAAGAAACGCGATTCCATTGTTATTTTAAACTGGATCTGATGATTCGCGCCAAAAAACTAAAATTATTTTACGGCTGCTGATTACAAGTT
This sequence comes from Aliikangiella coralliicola, assembly GCF_007004725.1. GTDB lineage: Bacteria > Pseudomonadota > Gammaproteobacteria > Enterobacterales > Kangiellaceae > Aliikangiella > Aliikangiella coralliicola. The sequence goes on from NZ_ML660172.1 coordinate 242,606, forward strand.
AAGGTTACTGATTGACGTTTGGTTCTTCTTTTGATGTAACAAATAAAGTTGCTGAATGTCTTTTCTGTAAGTATACAGATTTCGCTTTTATCCTTGGTAAAAGCAGATGATAGGTCGTTTATTTTTTGCGCATCAGAGCAATACTTATGAATGATTACTAAAGGTGGTTGTAAGTCATTATGAAAAAAAGCACGCAACAAACGAGAGTAGCGGAAAGTCAGGTAACCCCAGAATCAATTTTTTGGAATCGGCGTCAATTTATCCAAAAATTCGGACTTGCTACCAGTTACCTTGGAATGATGGGAATTGCTCCGGTTAACGCAGAATCGAATTCAGGGCTTTCAGGCTTAGCGCTTAAAGATGAATTAAGCAGTGAGTATGTGATAACCCACCATAATAATTTTTATGAGTTTTCAACAGATAAGAAAAAACCAGCTGAATTAGCGAAGAATTTTACTCCCGGAAATGACTGGCGTGTCGCTATCGAAGGAGAAATTGAGAAACCAGGCGAATATACATTAGAAGATATATTAAAGTGGGTGCAACTCGAGGAAAGAATCTATCGTTTACGTTGCGTTGAGGCTTGGTCCATGGTTGTTCCCTGGACTGGTTTTGAATTAAGCACACTCATAAAGCATGTGAAACCGACTTCAAAAGCTAAATATATCGAATTTAAGACTTTGCATGATCCGAAAGTATTCCCCGGTCAAAAACGAGGGCTGTTTGGTATGCATTCCTTGCCTTGGCCATATGTTGAAGGTCTCACAATTGAAGAAGCAATGAACCCATTAACGCTAATGGCGACCGGTGTTTATGGAAAGAATTTACCTGGACAAAATGGTGCGCCGCTTCGATTAGTTGTGCCTTGGAAATACGGGTTTAAAAGCATAAAGTCGGTTGTATCAATTCGTTTTTCAGAAACTCAACCGGTGAATACCTGGAATAAACGAGCTCGAAGAGAGTACGGTTTTTACGCAAATGTAAATCCAAATGTTGATCACCCTCGATGGAGTCAGGCGACTGAGCGCCGTATTACCGACGAATCCTTTTTTGGCGTAAAGAAAATTCCGACACAAATGTTTAATGGCTATGCTGATCAAGTTGCCCATTTGTATAAAGGACTCGACTTAACCCGTTTTTACTAGGTGTTGTAATAAGCGAATGAAGATACTAAAAGTGGTCATCCACTTTGGGGCCTGGTTGCCTTTAATATGGCTTGCTTATGCGGCTTATAGCAGACAGTTGGGAGGAGATCCCCAGGAAGCGGTATTACACGAGCTTGGATTGTTTGGGCTTATTTTCCTTTTGCTATCTCTCTCCATGACACCGGCCAAAATGTTTTACAAAAGTTTTGCCTGGGTGCGTTTTAGGCGAATGCTTGGGCTCTACGGGGCTTTTTACCTAAGCTTACATTTGCTGGTTTATCTGGCTTTCTATTTGCACTTTGATTTTGCAGAACTGGCCGCTGAGATTATTAAGAGACCTTATATTACAGTTGGAATGGTTGCTTTCTTCTTGTTGCTCCCTTTAGTGGTAACTTCAACCAGGGCTGCTCAAAGACGGCTTGGCAAACGGTGGAAGAAATTGCACCAACTTGCCTATATTATAACTGTGTTGGGGCTGGTTCATTTTATCTGGCAAAGTAAATCCGATCTCAATGAGCCGATGCTTTATGTTTTGTGGGCTGGTTTATTATTTGGTGCTCGTTGGTTTAAAAAACACCAGAACATAAATATTGCCAAAGTGAGCAAGCCAGACAATAGTTGAATTATCTGGCTTGTATTAGTTATGTTATTTCTTATTGTGTCAACGGGATTTTAGTTTCCGTCAATCATACGACCAAGACCACCAAGAACTGAGCCTTCTCCCTTATCAGAGCCACCGTGACTTGGGGCACTCTCAAATATTCGATCAGCAAGTCGAGAAAATGGGAGACTTTGCAACCAGACAGTTCCGTGACCCGATAATGTCGCCAGGAAAAGCCCTTCGCCGCCAAAGACCATTGACTTTAAGTTGCCTGCCCGTTGAATGTCATAGTCTATCCCTGGGGTAAAGCCAACCAGACATCCAGTATCAACTCTGAGTGTTTCACCATTCAGTTCCTTTTTGATTAATGTTCCGCCTGCATGAATAAAGGCCATTCCGTCTCCTTCAAGCTTTTGCAGGATAAACCCTTCACCGCCAAAAAAGCCTGCACCTAAACGCTTATTAAAAGTAATCGATACTTTTGTGCCCAGTGCAGCGGCGACAAATGAGTCCTTTTGACAGATAACTTTCTCTCCGAGTTGAGACATGTCTAATGGAATAATAGTGCCGGGATAAGGAGCAGAAAATGCGACCTTACATTTTTGATGGCCTTCATTAGTAAAATGAGTCGTAAATATAGATTCACCGGTCAATGTTCTTTTTGCCGCAGAAAAAAGCTTAGACATCAAACCTTCATCTGGTGTCGAACCGTCGCCCATTTTGGTTTCGAAGTTAATACCTTGTTCCATATAATTCATCGCGCCGGCTTCGGCAATAACTGTTTCACCGGGGTCGAGTTCAACTTCCACTAGTTGAATGTCGTGTCCCAAGATTTCATAGTCAACTTCATGGCATCGCATAAATTGTTCCTTTTTCATTTGTTATTGCTAACTTTATCGTAGGTCGATTTAACCAAAAATGGGAAAAAATCACTAACGAATCTTTGTAAAATTTATTAGTTTATTTGTAACTATCTAAAAACAAAGGACAATTCTTAGTGGCAAGGTTTTTGCCTTACACTTTTGAGTGTTAATTAAATTGGGGATTGTTTTTCTATGAACAGGTTTTCGATAGGTGTTTTTGGACTAGCTATTGCTAGTATCGTTAGTGGGTGTGGGGTTCACGTAAGAGCAAATGATAACTATAGGTATAAAGATCTCGATAGTGTTTTTGGAGGAGTGACTGTTGGTAGTGGTGCCCAGGTTCGAAATGTTTCAAGCGTAAATGGTGGAGTTGATTTGCTCGCTGGTTCAAAGGCGCGAAGTGTTGATACCGTTAATGGCAGTATTGATATAGGAAATAATGTTAGCGTACTGGAGGCGGAAACTGTTAACGGTGGCATTGAAGCAGGCAAGTCATTAAGTGTTGAAAAATCTCTTTCCACTGTGAATGGGGGGATTTTAATTGGAGAAAATAGTGAGATCGGAAAGGATATTGTCACGGTTAATGGAGATATAGAGTTAACAAGAGTACTAGTTGCCAGACATGTTAGAACTAACAATGGTGATATTCGCTTGGTCGATGGCAGTATTGTTAAGGGGGATATCATTGTTGAAAAATCGAATGGTGGTTGGTTTTCCGGATTGTCGATAACCGGAGATATGCCGGTTGTTGAAATCGATTCTGCTTCGCAAGTCGAAGGAACAATCCACTTATATAAACGAGTAAAACTGGTCATTGACGAAAAAGCGATAGTCGGCGAAATAAAACGACATTATTCTCGGAAATAGCCAGGTAATAATTTTTGCCTGATTTTTGTGCAGAAATCGAAATAATTATCAAATTCGAACTATACTTAATACCCCCATTAAAAAATCCTGATAGCGGTGCAAGCTGCATTAAGTAATTTTAGTGGGGGCGATGTCATTAAAACTCCGTAACATCGTTGAAATTATCGTCAAATATGACCTGATTTTAGCAAATATTGTCTAGTAAATGACCAACCTTAAAAAAAGTTAATAAAAAGTAAAAATAAAGGTTGCGTGATAAATTGTAGGGCCTATAATGCGCGTCCGCTTCGGGGGGAAACAGGGAGTTTTCAGACGGAGATGGGTCGCTGGATTGAAGCTTTAAAAAAGCTTAAAAAATTCAGTTGACAGAGGCAAGACGCACTGTATAATGCGCGCCTCGCTCAAGGGTTAAGGTTTAGGCCTGGCGCTTGAAAAAGTCAGGGATTTATTTGAGTCTAAAAAGAATCAAATAAAGTGTTGACAGCGGTTAAGCGCACTGTATAATGCGCGCCCACTTCGACCGAAAACGCAGTTTAAAGTTGAAGTGAAGTTAG
>NZ_ML660173.1 GCF_007004725.1 Aliikangiella coralliicola
AGTTTGTTGTAGGCAATCAATTAATTTGATTGTGAATAAATGGAATTAAGGGGAAGTGTAGTGAGCTATTATTCTAAAAAAGAAAGTTCGAATAAAGGCAGTTTAAATCACCCAATATCTCTCAAAAATACGAACTCTGTCCCAGTAACGCATCGTATAAGAATATACGATAGGGCATCCTATGATTTCATAGGACAACATGAGGTGATGCCGATTGATATTCAAGTTTTGCAAAAAATATTTGATGTTAGTCCAGATAATCCTATGTTGTTGAGTTATCGGATTACTCAAAAGCAAGTCGCATTGATTGAACGATTAACCGGACTTAACCTTGACCTTGAAAAGTATCAATATTTTATGGATTACGATATTTGAGCCGCTTTGAAACCTGGGAGAGGAAGCTGTTTGGAGAGGCGGAAATGGGTAAAAGGATATGGAAAAGCAAAAGTTAATAGAAATTCTGCAAGAGTTGCAAAAACGGCTTCACAAAGATCGTGGACTTGACTCTGATAGAAGAAAACAAATGAGATTACTAGCGAGACAGCTTAGCTTGAAAATTAACGAGCTTGCTTAATCGATCGCGTATAGGGATATTGTGATTAATAGTAAGAAATAAGCTTAACGAATAGGTTAAACTGCAGAATTTCCAAGTGTTTTCCTGAGCAGCCTGTCTTGCTGACAGTTAAATCGTATCTCTTAACAGAGATTGACGTAGGCGGACCATTTTCCCTCATTCTCAGACAAGCCTGAACTGGCTGTGGTACAATTCGGCTCTTTTTCTCTAAAGAGCATATTAATGAGCAACAAATACGATAGCCACGAGCTAAAAGCAAGTTACGGCATAGGGCGAAACATGGGGACTCAATTGTTTGAGCAGCCCTTCGACGGAATTGATATCGACGCCGTTGTTGACGGCCTTGTCGACGCCTTTAAAAGACAGCCGAGCCCGGTTAGTCAACAAGAAATGGATGCGGCATTTCAGCATATCAGCCAGATAATTCAGGCAAAACAAGCGGAGCAGTCAAAAGGAATCATTGAAGAAGGTGAAAAGTTTCTTGCTGAAAATGCGACCAAAGATGGTGTGACCGTGACTGAGTCTGGGCTTCAATATGAAGTGATTAACGAAGGTTCTGGTGAGAAGCCTTCCGCTACTTCTACTGTTCGTACCCATTACCATGGTACCTTAATTGACGGTACGGTATTCGATAGTTCGTATGAAAGAGGACAACCAGCAGAGTTTGCCGTTAATGGTGTGATTCCTGGTTGGACTGAAGCACTACAAATGATGACTGTCGGCTCAAAATGGAAACTTAGCATTCCGTATCAACTCGCCTATGGCGAGCGTGGCGCCGGCGCTGCTATTGGGCCATATTCGACTTTAGTTTTCGATGTAGAGTTGTTGGAAATTGTTGGTTAAGTTCTGGTTGATTCAATGCTGACGTAAGGTTGGCGGGCGAATTGAAAAACTTAATCATATCCAGTTCTGAAGTAAATAAAAAAGGCGTTAAAACGCCTTTTTTATTAATCCTTACTAGCGGGTAATATTAAGAATAAATGGAATACCCGGCCATACTTCCAAGTGTAAATCAACACGCCAGTCTTCTAAAATTTCTCTAAAGTTAGTAATGCTACTCAAGTCAGACTGTGAGTCTAGTTTCACTTTCACCTTGCGCTTTTCGCCGGATGGAATCTCAAATCCATCCAGGTCAATGGTGGCAATAGTATTTTCTTTTTTCTCAACAAAAATCTGACTTTTTTCGATAATGATATCGTATTCCGTCGGATTATAAATCTCGACGTCAAATGAGAGGTTGCTCAGCGATTTACTGTTAAAAAATTGGGAAAGAGAAGGCAGATCATAGTCAATTGATGACCAATCAACATTGTATTCTGCTTTGAGGAGTTGGCTTTTGTGGTGCATGCTCGCGATCAGTTTCCCATGAAGAAACAGCATGACAGTTAATAGTATGAGCATGGTTGAATAGCTGTATATCTTGGATTTTTTCAACGGTGGCAGAGTCCGTTTCACTGTCGGCATCAGTCTCCTCGCTACTCTGGTGCCGGCAGGGACAGCCAGAGTGAGGAAAATAATGTTGACCAGAAAGAGTATACTGGCAATTTCGATTAGCGTTAGATCTTCAATGGTGAATATGTACTTACTTAACAAAACTGTCGGCAAGCTAAATAGTAAACCGAACGACAGCGGAACAACCGGGTTTCTTAACAAAACTTTGAGTATTAATGTGTAAGAAACTCTATGCCTCTGCAATGTTGGAGAAATAAAGTCCAGGCCAAAAGTAAAGAATAGAAACAGGTAGCTTAATGCAATCGAAAGCCAGTTACACCAGGCATAAGGGTAATAGCCAATCCATAAAATAATTGATTGTGCAGTAACATAAAATAGAAAGAGTTTTGTTTCTTCCCATCCTTGAATAAGCAACGGAAACTCTTGAATTGAGCCTTTTGCGTATTTGGCGTCTTTTTCAAACTCTGCAGAATACTTTTCTTTAATCGGGAATAAAAATATTGACGCGAGAACTAATGAGCCAGAAAGAATCAAATTGCTCAAAACCGTTTTTGCTTGCGATTCGAACAGAAATACGCCCAGCTTTTCGGAAATTTCGTGCCAAGACTGTGGAAAGAAATAATTGAGCAACAGACTTTTGATAGCTTCTTGATTGTTTAGTGATACGCCAACAAACAAAGAAAATACAAAAAGGCCTAATGCAAAGTAAATAAAAAGCCATTTAGTTGAGCTTCGTTTTAGATTACGTAGCGATAGGGGAGAATAAAACAGGGATTCTCTCAGTTGTTCAGTTAGCGTCATAGGTTTGGCAACTACCAATTCAATAGGTCTATTTTTTATTTTAAGTCGGTATTGTAACTGAAAAAGTTTGCTTTGAGGGGGGCGATTAGCTATATAACCTCAGCTGCGCATAAGAAGAGCCAGCCAATACAGCGCTTTGAGCGGTTTTCTTCGTTGAGCTTGTTTTTAATAGCTTGCTATTACTGCACAAACTCGCCTCGCTAACCACTCAAATCGCTGCACTGGCTTCACATCGAGGGGCCCAATTATCCTTAAGACTTGTTTTTTGGTTTTAATGCCTACCAGTACTGACTGTCAATGACTCTTCTTATGCACTGCTGAGGTTATTTACTAGTGCCGGTTTTTCCATATAAAGGCAATTTTCCATTAATGGGTAATTCTCTGGTGGTGTTACTTCAACAAAACCTAGTCGTTGGTATAGATTCACCGCAGCAAGATTATTTTTCACAACATATAAAGACAATTTTTTACCTGGGTTAACTTTAGTAAAAACTGAGGTCATTAATTTTTTACCGAGACCTTTCCCTCGCATATTTGGGTGAATTGCTACTCTGCCCAAGTGATTGTTGCCAAATCGATCAAATACCTGGATAAACCCGGCTAAATGACCATCGTTATCAATAAGCGAATAAGAAGGTGTCTCTGGCCAGTTAAGGTCTTTAATCAATTGCTGATGTGCGAAGGGAAAGTTAATCTTAGGCCCCCCCCAGGTTAAGGCTTCTTCCTTTGACTTGAACCACTGACCGAGCTCAACAAAATCACTTTCGAGACTTTCTCTTAACTTCATCGTTAAATTCTCCGTCTAAGAACAGCAGTTTATGACTGCATTTTATCGTTTATTTTATCCCAAATGTCGCTGTTGGCGCTTGGAACGTCGATGTTGAGAAGTGACTTCTTCATGACTGGAGGAAACCAGTATCAAACCTTTAAATGAGCCCTTTAGCTTTGAATTGGCGTAGTCTCGTTCCAACGCTTCTATCACAGTTTGGTGCCTTTCCGGGAATAAATATTCTGTTGCCTGTGCGACCAGTTCGTAGAGCTTTTTCAAGTTAATTTGATGAGTTTGGCCGGTTTTATTGTATATCCAATCGGTCAACGCCATAAAGTCATCAAAAGGTTGCGGATTCAGCATGAATGGCAGCGAGTGCTTAAAGCGACCAGAATTTCCAATCATATCCCAATACCTTGCAAAACGGTTAACTCGTTGCATGGTCGCAAAGTCGACAGTGTCATTTGACAAGATATTAAATGGCGGCAGTGGATTAAAACGAAGATCGAAGTTTTCGGTATGGCGAATAATTGGGCTGCCTTTAAGCCGTTTTAATATGCCGAGCTGAATTTCATGGGGGCGGCAGTCATAGAGTTGATTGAAGCTTTCTCGAAAAGTTTCAAAAGTTTCTCCCGGCAGACCAAAAATCAAATCGGCATGAATATGGGCTGTGGTATTTTCTCGCAGCCAACGAAGATTATCTTTTGACTTCTGATTATTTTGCTTGCGACTGATATGAGTTTGAACGTCAGTATTAAAAGTCTGAATGCCGACTTCAAATTGCAAAGTTCCTTCAGGAAAACAGCCGAGCTTATCTTTTAGCTTGTCGGGTAAATGATCCGGAATGACTTCGAAGTGGAGAAAGAGAGCTTCGTCCATCCGCTCGAGGAAAAAGTCAAGAATTTGCAATGTGGTTTTTATTTTTAAATTAAACGTTCGGTCAACAAACTTAAAATTTCTCGCACCTCGCTGGTATAACTTATCCATTTCATCGAGAAAGCGTTGCAACTCAAAAGGGTATGAGGTTTTATCCAGTGCGGATAAGCAAAATTCACACTTAAATGGGCAACCCCTCGACGCTTCAACGTAAAGAAGACGATGCTTTAAATCTTCGTCACTGTATAGATGGTAGGGGAGTTCAAGATCTTTTAATTGGGTTGGTTTTGAACGTAAAATTTTACTGGCAGGAGGAGTATCCGCTAGAATTTCTTTACAAAGTTTGTAGAAACTTAAATCTGCCGCTCCAGTAACAATATAGTCTGCGTATTCATAAATCGATTGAGTTTCTGTTTCATAGCTAACTTCTGGGCCGCCGAGAACAATTTTAATTTCCGGGGCAATCGTTTTTAGTTGGCTGATAACCGCAGTGGTTTCAACGGTATTCCAGATATAGACACCGAAACCGATAATCGACGGTTTTGATTCTAAAAGTTGCTCGACAATATCGATTGCTCGAGTTTTAATTGTAAACTCTCTGATTTCGCATTGTTCTTGAAGGTCGTTCAGGTTAGCGTATAAATAACGCAGGCCGAGGCTCGCGTGAATATATTTTGCGTTGAGTGTTGCAAGAACAATTTGTGACATGCACTAAAACCTTCTACAGACTTCGATAACAATCAATCTTTTATAAACCATTGTCGGACAAGATTAGATTAATCTTCAACTTTTACGCCCCACAGATCATGCTCGTCGGAATGAATGATTTGAGCCCAGATTTTGTCACCGGGTTTAACGTCAAATTCATCTGTGAGGTGGACCACGCCATCGATTTCCGGTGCGTCAGAATAGGTACGTCCAACGGCGCCGTCAGCGGTTACTTCATCAATCAAGATTTGATACTCATTACCGATTTTCTGTTTAAGTTTGTGAGTGCTGATCTCTGCTTGAACCGCCATAAATTTCGCCAGCCGTGCTTCTTTTATTTCTTCCGGAATGTGATCAGATAGTTCGTTAGCTTTAGCGCCTTCAACGGGTGAATACTTGAAACACCCCACACGATCTAATTGAGCTTCTCTCAAAAAGTCCAACAGTTCTTCAAACTCTTCCTCTGTTTCTCCGGGGAAGCCAACAATAAAAGTTGAACGGATAACCAGTTCGGGGCAAATTTCACGCCATTTGCGAATGCGTTCTAATGTTTTGTCGATATTACCGGGACGTTTCATTAGTTTCAAAATTCTGGGACTGGCATGCTGAAAAGGGATGTCCAGGTAAGGTAGTATTTTTCCTTCGGCCATTAGCGGAATAACATTATCAACATGAGGGTAGGGGTAAACATAATGTAAACGTACCCAGACGCCCATTTTTCCTAATTGTTCGCAGAGCTCAAGCATCCGGGTCTTAACTGGCATACCATCCCAAAATCCGGTTCGATATTTGGTATCAACGCCATAAGCCGAAGTATCTTGAGAAATGACCAGTAATTCTTTAACGCCAGCATTAACCAGCCGCTTGGCTTCGCTAAGCACATCGCCGATTGGGCGAGAGTCAAGATCGCCACGCATTGAAGGAATAATGCAGAATGTGCAGCGATGATTACAACCTTCGGATATCTTCAGGTAGGCAAAATGCTTTGGCGTGAGCTTCACGCCATGGTCAGGAACCAGGTTAATGAATGGGTTGTGTTCGGGTTTAGGTACATGATTATGAACCTGAATTAAAACCTCTTCATAAGCATGTGGTCCTGTAATACCGAGCACGCGAGGATGAATTTCGCGAATTTCATCTTCTTTCTTGCCTAAGCAACCGGTGACCAGAACTTTCCCATTTTCAGAAAGCGCTTCACCAATTGTATCGAGGGATTCTTGCACTGCCGAGTCAATAAAACCACAGGTGTTAACAATCACTAGCTCGGCGTCGTTGTAACTGGGTACAACGTCGTAGCCTTCGGTGCGTAATTGAGTGAGTATTCTCTCAGAGTCAACCAGGTTTTTGGGACAACCCAGGCTGACAAAACCGATTTTGGAATCGGCGCTTTGATTCGAAGTACCTGAATTATCAGCGGTTTTTGTATCGATACTGCTATCTGATTTAGCAGATTGAAGCGGGCTTTTAGCGGCTGGGTCGAAAGTCTCAACTGTCATGGTTAATAATACTACTGCTGGTCGAACATAAAAGTGCGCGGATTATACCCTAATATTGCCGCAGGTGCAGGTTAAAAAATAGACAGTTTTGGCAATTGTAGGCTGTTGACTGACAAGAGTTAAGATTAGCCGCAGCTAATGGGTTAATCCTTAAGCCCTCACTAGAGCCTGCCTGCCGAATTAATGATTTGGTGAGTGGAACAGGGAACTTCAATTACCCCAATTTTTAATGGCGCAACTCGGTATCAGGATGAAAAGCATACCAGGCAAACCAATAGAGCCTCAGGGTTTTGAGTGTCTCACCAGTCTTTTTATCGACTGCAATCGCTTGTCCATTTTTATAGGTCACGCTTAAAGTGCGTTTTCCAACACTTTCGACGTAGGGAGAGCGTTTTTTCAGGTATTCTTCTTCAATCGCGATAAATTTTTGATCAATTTCAATGCCATAGACCAATTTTTTGTTGGCTAACCTGGCGTCTGCGGCAGTCACAGGAAACATTAGCTTGTCGGATTGAGTATATTTTTCATAGTGGAATTTTTGATACTGGTTAGATTCGGCTTTAGGAGGCTCAAGTACTAATGCATTTGGGTAAATCGACTTGACCTCTTTAAAAGTCCCGACCGATGAGCTCAGTGTACTAAGACGTTTTCCCGTATGCGGACCGACAATCGCTCTGCCGGTGACCTGTCCCCAAAGTGTATTTGATAATCGGTCATACATAACCAGGTCGCTATTGTGGAGTAAACCGGAAACGCCAAACTCAACCCGCTTGCCGTCAATAAAAGGTTTAAAAACAACCACAGAGCCACATAACGGACAATAAGTCATGGCCACTGGCTTATCGTTAAATCTGTCGTTCACAATCTCGTGAACTTGCATTATTTTTCGGGGATATACTTTGGTGAGCCCCTGGTAGCTCACGACAAACATTAAATCGTCATCATTGAATAATGATGTTTGGTCAATGGATTTGAATCGGGGTTTATCAATGGCTGGAATACAATCTCTCGCCGGGCAGCCCTGGTAAAGTTCTGAAAGTTCAATGCTGCGCTTAGATTGGTCATTATACTGAAATGTTTCCGTCAAAATATCCTGTGGATAGCTACGTCTTTTATCTGAAGCTTGAGTATTTTTGAACGGATAAAGTACACAGGCAATTATCAGGCAGATTAGTAATGAATTTTTCATTTCGGATCACCGTTTTTAGCTACTCAGGTCGATATTGTTATTTCATCATTTCCGTAGCACTAATGATGTGCTCTTTCATTAGTTTTTATGAGTGCGATGTTTTTACGCAACTATCAAAGTGTAGTTGAAATAAAATTAGATTCTTATTTTTATCGTTTAGAGACGTACAAAAGTTGTTCAAGTTACATTTTGTTCTTTTTTTGTTCAAACTGTTTTCCTTTCTTTCATTGGTTTTCTATCTAGCTTTCACGTGATTGAGATGAATAGGTTGAGAGTTTTTTGAACTAGTTGTAATAAATTGCAATTCAAGGTTGAGATTAAAAACTTTATGCCTATAATGCGCTCACTCTTAAACGGAGTGAGGTAAGCAATTTGCTGAAAAATATTTCATTCGTTTTTCTAAAATTAGTTTCCTCTCTATGACATCAGTAAAAAGGTTAATAAGGAAATAAAGATGAAAGCAAAGTCTTTAATTGTGGGGCTAGGATTACTATCGTGTACAGCAATGGCTGACACTTATAATGCTCAAGTTGATATTGAGCGATTGGAACGAGATGATGTTGACACAACAAGATTAAGTGGAACTTATTATTTTGAAAAGGTGACCACCGATAATACCGCCTGGGTGGAATCTGCTTTTATGGGACGAAATAGTAACGTTTCAGTCGGGTATAGTGATTTCAGCGGCGGTTCAGATGCACTGAGTTTTGCCGGTGAATTTTTTGGTAAAGATGGCAATAATCTTTACGGAGCCATCGAAGTCATTGACGTTGATCCAGATATTGGAGAAAGTGACACAGTTTTGATAGGTGAGTTAGGTTATTTCTTTGACAAAAACTGGTTAGTTTCGATTTCTGCAATTGATAGTGATTTTGAAGATTCGGTTTCAGTAAATACTAAATATGTTGGCGCCCTGGGCGGTGATCGCTACTTTAATGTTGAAGCAACCTACAATGATGAGTCAGAAGATGTCACTGTAATCGGTGACTACTACTGGTCTGCACAAACAGGTGCGGGTTTGATCTTATCCGATGCCGAAGGGTTTGATTATGGATTACGTTTTCAGCATTTCTTCAACAATCAAGTTGCCCTTAAGTTAAGTTATTGGTCAGCTGACTTTGACGATACAACTGGAATCGCAGTAACTGCCCGTTTTTAATTGAAGCGGAAAATGCAGTTATGGTTAAAAATAGCCTCGCGTAACGTGAGGCTATTTTTTTCCTTGTTTATCAAGTTCAACTTACCGAGTCAAATTTTTCGACTCAACCTTATGATTCAATCTTATCGATTCAAAACCGAGCTTTAACTTTAGCTAGCATTGTCGATTTGATTCAAACGATACTCAACGAGATCCTCAATCGAAAGTACAACCATATTATGCTGCTGAGCGAAATTAATTATCGCTGGAAGCCTGGCCATGGTTCCATCTGGATTGGTTAATTCACATAGCACGCCGGAATCGTCTAAACCCGCAAGTTGCATTAATTCTATCGTTCCTTCTGTGTGACCTCTACGCGCAAGTACACCCTTTGGATGCGCCCGAAGTGGAAAGACATGACCTGGATGGTTTAAATCGCTGGGTTTAGCGTTGTTAGCCACTGCAGTCTTCACGGTGGTCACTCGATCCGAGGCAGAGACACCGGTAGTCACATGTTCTGCCGCTTCAATTGAAACGGTGAATGCGGTCCCGTACTGGCTAGTGTTGTTTTTTACCATTGGTGGTAACTTAAGCTGTGCGATTTTTTCGTCGGTGAGGCAAAGGCAGACAATTCCGCTACATTCGCGGATTAACATTGCCATTTGAGACTCATTTAAAAATTGAGTAGAAAATATCAGGTCGCCTTCGTTTTCTCGGTCTTCATCATCGACTAATAAAACACCTTGACCGGATTGAAGTAACGCAATGGCTTTTTCTACGCGCTCAGTGGCGTTACCGAATTGGCAAAGTAAAGATCCGTTTGGTCGCGATTGATTGTCTAACGGCGGACTAGAAAACGAATGATTGCACGATAGACGAGCGGCTAAGGATTGATTGTCGGTTAACTGATTCATGGTAATTTCCTCATATTGATACCAGAATCAGGGCGTTATTGAACGGAGTCTTCCTGGTTTGAAAGCTCGTTTTAAGGTCACCTGAGAATTTTACAGGCGCGCCAGAAAACCAGCCTTCAAAACATTGAAAACCAGTTCATTCTCTCCCATCCGGACTATCACCGTCGGCTCTGGATTTTGACCAGATCTGCTGACCTTATCAAACATAACGCAAATTTAATGGTTGTTGATAAGCGCTCGCGGGCTTTTTCTGTGATAAAAGTTCAGAAACTACCGCCGGTGGGGAATTTCACCCCGCCCTGAGAATTAAAAGTAAATTGTGCGCAGTCGAGCTGCACCCAGATCCTAATTGATCGCTACCATTGAGGCAATAAATGATCGCTAAAGCGCTTTATTTGAGCTTTACTTGAAGAAATTTGTTGTGTCTTAATGCGTTGTTATATTTAAATAACCGCTATATCACGCCAAGGAGTAGAATTAATGCAATGTCCTAAATGTCGAAATGTCGATCTTAAGCCCACCAAACTTGATGAAGGTTTGTCGGCGATGGGGTGTAATCAGTGCCAGGGAGCATTCGTTTCATTGCTTTATTATCGAGATTGGGCGGAGCGATCGGGTTCGGTGCATGATGCGCCTGAAGTAGAATTGCTTAAAGGGTTTGACAGCGAAGATACGCCTACTGCTTTAAGTTGTCCAAAGTGTCTCAAACTAATGCAAAAATTTAGAATTTCAGGCTGCTCTAATAATCGTCTTGATTTGTGTACTTCCTGTGACGAGGCCTGGTTAGACGGAGGCGAGTGGGAATTGCTTAAAGCTTTGGAGTTGAGTAAAGAGATGCCGCTGGTATTTACAGAGCGATGGCAAAAGAAAGTCAGAGAGCAAATTTCAGAGGATACCAGACGCCAACGGTTCTTAACTATCTTGGGAAAAGAAGATCTGGAAAAAGCAGATGAATTTAGAGAGTGGATAAAAACACATCCAAAACGTCACGATATTATATTTTATGTTAACCATGAGTAATGGTTTTAGCCGTTACAAGAGGAGTTTTATTTAACAGGATTTTTTACAGAGCTTGCTTTACAGAGTTTACTTTACAGAATTTACCTTTTCAAAACTTTTACTCAATCGTGTTTACCAGATTATCGAGTTGAAGTGATGATTATTTAGTCGAGAATATTTTTTAGTTGAGAATGCTATGTCTACGAAAAAAACTGAGTCAACAAAACAAACGACCTCTGCGGAAGATTACACTCAGGAACATTTAATTAATTTTTTAAGAGGGGCGACTATTGAGGGATTGTTAAATCCGGCTGTCGCGAAAAGTCGATTAAATGCAGTTGAAAATTTATTTGTTGAACTCACTGACGAAGAGCGAAAAGATCTTCGTCTGGTCGATGTAGATGTTTTGTGTTCGCGGTTTCACAAATTACACGATAGCAGTATCAGGCCTGAAGTTTTAGAGCTTTATCATAAAAGAACCAGCGCGGCTTTAGTTGATTATTTTTCCTGGCTGGATGATCCCGGTTCGTTTTTTTCTATCGGCGGTGACACCATCCGCAAAGACAAACGCTACAAAGCTTCCGAAAAAGAAGTATCATTTGAGCAAAAAGCATTGGAAGAAATCACGCTCGCAACAAGTGAGAGGGCAGCGGATATTTTCTCAATTCCTTTAAGAGAAGATAAAACGGTTTATGTTCAAAATTTGCCACTCGACCTGACCCAAAAAGAAGCACTCAAAATAGCAAAAGTGATCCAGGCTTTGGCGCAATCTCAAGAGTCGGAGGCATAGTCAAATGAATACTAGCCGTATGTTACTGATTGCGCCGTTAGCTATTTTTGGTTTTTCGGGTATCGCTTTATACATTTACTTTATTTTTCCAGCGCCGCCTGGGCCATTTCACGATAACCTTGTACCTGAGCTTATCGGTTTTTGCATGGAAGGTTTTTTTCTGGTAGGGCTTTTATCATTAATTCAAACTTCGCGAGAAAGAGCGCGTAGAAAAGAATTATGGTTAAGTTTACGCGGTGTTTTGCGCGGCTTGTTATCCCAGTTAGATATTGCGTTTCTATCTCCCAATGCTGAACCAACCGCAACAAAAAAATTAGAAGAGGATATGCAGGTTGTCAGCACGTTGATGCGAGAACTTGAAGGAAACCGTTTAAATTTACGCAGCATGACATCGTTAAAGCGCGAAAGTATTGAAACGATTTCTCTGGCCAGGGACATGATTCCAGTCGCAGCACAATTGAGCGCAGTTCACATGCGATGGTGGATAGCAACCGTTGATAGCATGCGCCAGTTATCAAAAGCACAAACGCGAGAGGCCGTCGAGCAAAGTGTTTATTTGATGCTTGAAAATATGAATGAGTTTGATCAGCTGGGTTATTAATACCTCTGGCTAGAGTGTGATTGACGTGAGAATTAAAAAAAGCCACTCACAACATAAGTTGCGAGTGGCTTTTTACTCGGTGTTTAATTTAGCGTCTCGTGTTAGTAATTCATAACTTATAATTCATAATTATTCATTCAAGAATTACTAAATTGATGCTCACTAAATCAAACATTCCCCCCCTAATAACTACACACAAATTCCCAGCTTCCATCGCTTCCTGGTGTCGATTTAGTCCACCAGTTGGCTTGATAAACAGCACTGTTATGACGCATCCGATCCCCTTGACCTGCGTGACTTGGGTTACCTTGCCAGTCGGTTTGTGGCCAATCAGGATACTCATTGTAGTCTGTTGGGTCGACACCTAAAGCAGAGCATCCGTCGCCTGAATTAAGATCGCCTGGCGGTAACTCTGGGTGCTCCTGCTTAATGGCAAATTCAAATCCTTTTGTTTTTATTACCCAGTTTGAAGGCATTGATGTTGGCAGATAGTATCTGATTTTTATCGCCCACTCTCCGCCATCTGGTATGGTCTGTGATGCTGGTAAGGTAAACTTCACTCGATGGAAGTTGTTTTCCAGACCGCCAATGTTATTACCCGCTGAATTTGAACCGTCGACTACCACAGTTAAACCAGCACCGCTTTGATCATTCATTGAACCAGGCGCTGAGGTTGAGTAATCAAAATAAAACTCAGAACCACCGTCAATAACACTGCCGGTGTGGTTTTTAATCACTAATTCAGGTGTGATTGGATAGTTACTATCACCTAACGCAAAGTTACGTAGCTCAACGCGAATATCGACTTGCTCAGCAGGCATATCGATTTCTGCACGTTTATTTCCATAAGGTGCTGCGTTGGCAAATTTATTAGCGATGGCGCGAGTCATTGAACTACCCATCATGTATTGATTATTTTGAGAATCCCAGTCAAAGTCTCCTGCTAATTCCCAGAACATGATTCCGCCCAGTCCTTTGTCAATCACGTAGTCAGCTTTGGTATTAATTGATTCTAAATCTTCGGTTGAAAGATAGACTTTTTTCTCCGAGTTCCATAACCAGGGAGTAACCATGGTGGTGTTGTAGTGGCGGGTGTAAGTGCCCTTAAGTTGGTGATCAGGGTTGTTAGCAGGATCCAGTCCATAGGCTTCAAGATAATCACCAGAAATACCTTGTTCAAGGTTCTTGGCGTGCCACATAGGGTTAGAACCAGCGCCCATTTCGTTGCCATTTGCATCTTTATCATGCCATAAATTATCGATGCCGATAGCGCCGTAACCGCATTTGTTAGTATCACCGGTACCGGTGCCATCTGGACACTCTGATTGATTTGGTAGTTCTGCTGTACCCCATAATCCGTTAGTTCCACCTTGAACTTCTTTCCAGCCACGGGTGTAGTAAGGTACACCAATGTTGATTCGACCGGCAGGTAGTGAGCCGCGGAAGTAATGGTAAGCCCAGTCCGTGTTCAGGTAACCGATATTTTCGTATGGTCCGCCGTAGGCATTCCACGCAAGCAATTCTGCATCTTCACCGTTATCGTAAAGCGCTGCGTTGGGGCCGACAAACTGATTCCACGCACCGTGTAAGTCATAGGACATGATGTTGACATAATCGAGGTACTTGGCAGATTCATAAACTTCCATTCCTCTTAATAGATAACCTGAAGAAGGCGCTGCGACAGTCAGCATGTAGTGAGTTGAATCTGCTTGCCCAGCGGCGTCCAGTTTTTCTCTAAGCACTCTCATTAACACAACGTAAGAAGCGTTGAGTCCCGCGCGACGAGCGTTGGAAATAGGGAAATCAGTGGGGTTTCCTGCGTCGGTCATCGATGTTGCGTATTCATAATCGATGTCGACACCATCGAAACCATATTGGCGAATAAACGCGACCGCTGAATCGGCAAATGTATCGATCCCTGCGTGATTAATTGAGTTATCAGCGTTAGTGGTCATAGTGTAGAAACCACCGCTTTTGACAAAATCTCCGTTATCATCGAAGTAGCCACCAGTTTCTGCCCAGCCACCGACAGATATTAAAGTTTTAACATGCGTATGTTGTTTCTTAAACTTATTAAGAAGATTGAAATGACCTTTATATGAGAAAGAGGGGTCCATTTCAGCGCCTGGAACATTAGGCCATTCCATCCCTGTTGCGGGATTGTTTGGTCCATCTTTACCGACCGATACGCGATTATTTTGATCAACGTGCGCAAATGCGTAATTGATGTGTGTTAATTGCTCCCATGGGATTTGATTGGCCAGATAAGCGGGACCGTTATTACCCGTGCGCCAGCTTGTGAAGTAACCAATCACTCGACGTTTCGCGCCGCCCATTTTTTCTCGTCCGTCAAGATCATAGATGGCACAGTATTGGGAATTCACATCAGGCGTGCTGTATAGTCCGTCAGGCCGACAATCTTCTTGAGAGCCTCCGCCGTCACCAGCCACGGTAAAACTAACACTGTTTGAGTTACCTTTTGCGCCATGATTATCGGTGGCCGTTGCTGTCAAATTATGTTGACCGGCAGTCGCAGTCCAGCTTGCAGAATAAGGCGCCGAGGTATCGATGCCGATCGATTGACTGTCGACAAAAAACTCGACTGAAGAAACGTCACCATCAGAATCGCTTGCTGAAGCGGTGAAGGTAACTGCGTCGCCTTGCTTAATATCACCAGCGGGCGTATCCACAGTGACAGTCGGTGCTGCATTGGCAGTTACTGAAAAACTGACGCTGGTAGAATCGGTTGAGTCGTTGCGGTTGTCGGTCGCACGAGCGAATAACTGGTGGTCGCCAGCAGCCGCTTGCCATTCAATAGAGTAAGGAGCGGTAGTGTCAACGCCAACTGACTTATTGTCGACGAAGAATTCAACTTTTGTTACGGTTCCGTCATCATCGCTGGCTGTTGCGGTGAAAGTGATGGTATTGCCTTCGACTGTACCGCTGCCGGGTTGAGAGACGCTAACATTTGGCGGTATGTTTGGTGCGTCACTCACGCTAACATTGACCCTTGTTGACGACGTGTTCGCTTGCAAATTATCGTAGGCGATTGCGTAAATTGTGTGGTCACCGGAAACAGCAGTCCAGTTAGTTGAATAAGGTTGCGTACTATCGGTGGCGGTTAAATTACCATCAACGTAGAACTCAACTTTATCAATTGTTCCATCAGAATCGCTAGCATTGGCTGTAATTGAAACGTTATCACCAGTGGTGTAACTAGCATTATCACTCGGCGCTGTCAGCGAGATTTCAGGAGCAACATTATCGCTCGCGCAGTCATCCAGAAATTTCCATTCCTGCCATGGTCCAGAATGAGTTTCCGGATCATTGCCCTGTGTCCACCACGCAGCTTTATAGGCTTTGTTATTGTGTTGTACTTCAGTGCCACCGGTGTAGGCAATATTGCTTTGCCAAGCAGGGAGGTTGGTACAATCATAGGTAAAGGCATGGCTGTTTAAAGAAAACAAGCCAGCTAAACCTATTAGAAGTTTTTGCTTAGTTGGTTTCATTGTTCTGTACTCTATTATGAATTGGTTTTGATTGTTTTAATTAAAAAAAGCCGGAGAAAAAATCCGGCATTGAACGAACTATTGCACCACTTCCACATCAAAATAATGCTCAACACATTTTTGATAATCTCCGGGAATTAGCGCAGAGTAGGCTGTTTGATAACCTACGGTTTTACACATAAAACTTTTGCCTTCGGGCATATCGGCGTGGTAACTCCAGTCCTGGTCCAGACTGATTAGCATGGCACCTGCGCCTTGAGTATCGAACCTGCCCTGATTAGCACAACCGAGCTGTTCGTCAGCGGCTATTGGTACATTGAGTGCCGCAGCGTGTTTTTTGTAATAGGCAATTCGATTTTTTGATTGAGCTTTTTCCTGACCATTAGCTGTACCGCATTCGATACCACCATTAATAATATTGGTGGTGGCGCCAAAGCCTGCGGTAATGCCTAAACTCAAATCATGAGCGTTGGGCGTCCAGGTGCCGTCGATGACATGTAACATGCTTGGCTTGGGAGGCTGCGGATAAACAAAGAAAAATACCGCTGATGCCAGGTTAAGCCAGGTTCGCGCAACGCGGTCAGGATCGTTCAGGAGAACAGTAGTGTCGCCAAACATGGCTTGAGAAAACGGACCGTAGTTGTAGTTATAACTTAACTGTTTAGCGCCGCGGCCAAAGTATTTTTTATAGCTGCCGTCTGCATTTTTACCGCAAACCCAGGTTTTGCCTTGCCAGGTAGAAGGTGAACATTCTGCGTTATACCCGCATCCAGGACCTTCCTCAGTGCAGCCTATTTCGCGCAAGTAAACCAATCCTTGACGCCATTCTTCGATCGCTGAATTTGGATTGTGGCCACCGGTTTCCTGAGTGAAATGAGCGAACATTGTGGCCAGGGATTTGCGGCAAATCGCATCGGAATCCCGACCGTCGGTGTAGGTGCCACAGAAGGCCTTAAATTTGGCAACGGCTCGCAAGAATCGCGTATAGGAGTAATCTTCGTGTCTTTCAATGAAAGTGTAGTTCCATTGATCTTCATTTAAAATTGCTTCAACGCGTTTAACGTTTTCCGGATTTGCCGCTCGGTTTGGCACCACTGCTTCTACCACATCGTTGTCGCGAATGGCTATCGACGCCTTCACTAGCTGGAATAATTCGCTGGAGGTCAACTGAGCTTCCATTGCATCAATCTCGGCTTGGGTCATGGTGTAACCACCGCCAGGTTTAGGGATGGGGTTCGGTTTATCTGGATTGGGTTGGCCGCCACTTTTAGTGACTGTTACTGTCTTTGTGTTACTGGATGAACAAACTTCTTGCTGCTGATTAGCATTACAAAGCTCTATTTTAAAAACGTAATCTCCAACAGCTGTCAGGTTAACTGTATGTGATCCTGATTGTTGACTTTGAGCAGGGATAGATTGGGTGTGAACGCGCGAATTATTCTGATTAACGTGCCAGACAGTTCCACTTTCTCCTGACCATTTATTCCACTCAAGAGCAAGTTCTACTGCACCCACACTCAAATCCAGATTGCCATTAATATTTGATAAGCTAGGAGCGGCCGGTGTTTTTAATCCACCAGGATCTCCACCGCCATCGCCTGCACCCACCTGGATGTTTTTAGTGGCGCTATCAACACAGGTTTCTTCGTTACCTTGAACATTACAAAGACTGACAACATAGGCATAGTTACCGTCGGCGTTGACTGTTACCTGGTAGCTATCCGACTGCGCACTATTTCCGTTTGCCTGTAATGAAGCTGAATGAATGACGGCACCATTTTGTTTTAAGCGCCATAGATTGCCGTTGGTTCCCCACCACATATTCCAGGTAATGGTGTAATCGGCTTTACCGTTGTTGAGCGTATACTCTGTGGGCATCCATGCGATGTTAGGCGCTTTCGGTGCAGCAGGCGCAGACCAACTGACAGTGGATAATGTAGAGAAGGAGCCGCCAACTAATAGCAACAATGTGCTTAGTTTATTTTTCTTTATCATGACTTTTTCCTCAGTTAATTGCTTTAATATTTCTTCAACGAAGTTACTGAAAATTGTCTTGGCCTAACTGCAATGTATTAACCAAAACAAAAACAGCAAATTTTCATTTAAATGACAAAGGCTCACGATTTGCGAGCCTTTATTAATGAGGAAATATTATTTTTTAGGGTGGCCTAAGCCTTGGTGCATTGCGTTGAGAATTCGACCATTGTCAGCATCGATTTCCCAGGCGAATACGCCACCTAAATTGTGTTGGTTAACGTAACTACCTTTTTCGATTGTCGAACGAACAGTATCTAAGCTGATTAGAGTTCCTGTCGTTGAATTCCAAAGGTATTCAGCTTTGGCTATGGGATCCCATCCTAGCTCGAAGCCATTAGCCCCTGCGGATGGGCCATTCATGAAATTTTCTTCGAGAGCCTTGTAGTCCTCTATTCCATCTTCCCAACTTCCTTTGATTGGACCGTTACCAGTACCGGTAAATGGATTACCTTCGGTGGCACCTGTGACGTCTTTCCAACCGCGACCATACATAGCGACACCCACTGTAATTTTCCCTGGGGGAACATTGCGACTGATTAAGTGCTGGATAGCTGCGTCAGTGTAAAAGCCAACATTGGTGTTTTGGTAAAGGTCACTTTCATACAATAATGCTTGATGGCCAAGTTCGTTATTCCACGCTCCTGCGTAGTCATAAGCCATAACATTAATGTGATCCATAGGCTGATGCGCGCGCTCCCAGTCAATTCGGCTAATCTTTTCTAATCCGGCATTCACTGCTGCGGCAAGCTCATAAGTTCGTCCCGTTTCGGCGCTTAATTGATCGAGTGCTGCTCTTAATTCGATCATTAAATCGGCAAAGCCAGCGCCGTCTTCTGGTGTACCCAGATCAGGATTTGCGCCACCGCCGCCTGGGAATTCCCAGTCAATGTCAATCCCGTCAAAAAACGGATAATCACGCAAGTAGTTAATCATAGAATCAATAAAGATTTTTCTTGCCGCAGGATTAATGCCGATTTCATAGAGAGGATCTGAAAGTGTCCAACCGCCCACTGACGGTATTATTTTTATATCGGGATTGGCTAATTTCATTCGGTGAAGTTGGCCAAAAATGCCTGCGACACCTTTGCCGTCTACATCACCGGGATAGAGTTTTTCCAGCGCTGCATACTTATCGTGTATTACCACTTCATAGTCCTGTTTGCCTTCACATTGTTTTACCAATGCGGAATGTCCGCTGGGATTGGCTTGACGTAGGGATTCATTTGGGCCGCAAATCGGAACAAACCCGTAAAAGATGTGAGTCAGATTTTCGGCTGGTATATCAGCAACATGATAATTACGTCCATAAATTCCCCACTCAACAAAATAGGCGGCTACCATTTTTCCGCTGGTATTGTTGTATGATTCATTATGCTGTTTTAGTGGGTGAGGGTAGTCGCCCGGCGTTGTTGGCCACCCATTAATATCGATAACATTCACGGACGTTGAAGCGCTATTGCTGCATGCTTCCTGAGTGCCAGACACGTTACATAACTGAACTACAAATTCGTAAGTACCGGCTTGAGTGAGCGATACAGTGTGGCTTCCTGATTGGGCGGACGAACCATTTGATGTTAGTGCGGCAGTGTGAACGACTTCGCCATTTTGTAGTAGTCTCCATTCATTGCCATTAGCTCCCCACCACAAGTTCCAGCTGATGGTCACGTCGGCTTTGCCATTTTGAATTTCAACTTCGCCGTTTGTCCAACCGATGGTTGGTGTTCCAGGTTGCTCCGGTGGCAGTGCGTCAGTGACAGTTACTGCAACTTGATCTGTGTGAGTAAATTCTGAATCGTTCACCGAATATTCAAGAACATAGTTACCAACTGCATCGAAAGTTGCACTGGTACTTCCGCTTGCAGCATCAGTGAAAACAACCACACCAGGGCCGGAAACTTTAGTCCAGCTTTCGGTGATTGGTGATGATTTTCCGTCGTCAGTATAGCTCCCGTTAAGCTGAGTCAATTGATTGACTGAGGCGTTAATATCTGCGCCGGCATTAGCAACTGGTGGTTGATTAACTGCTTCCGCAACAACAGTCACGTTAACTTCGTCACTGACTGTAAATTCAGTGTCGCTAACGGTTAAGCGTAAAACGTAGGCGCCTTCGGAGGCGAAAGTTGCTTGAGTAGCTGCCTGGTTTTGATTAACAAATGAGACCGCGCCTGCACCGGAAACCACTTGCCAGCTGGCGGTAACCGGTGTAGCCAAACCATCGTCGGCGTAACTACCGTTGAGCGGAGTGGCGACATTTACTTCGGTTGAAGCATCTGCGCCTGCGTTAACCGCTGGCGGTTGATTCTCTGCGCCGCCTGAGATTGTAATTGTTTTACCGGCGCTTTGGGTGCAAGATTCACTTGCTCCATTGCCCGAACATAGTTTGATGATGTATTCGTACTGACCCCCAGCACTTTGGTTGACATTGAAAGAGCCCGTTTGGCTGTTGTTTCCATTCGGCGTTAAATCTCCTGAATGAATAGTTGAGCCGTTTTCTAGTAAGTACCATCGATTTCCGTTTTCTCCCCACCACATATTCCAGGTAACGGTAAATTGTGCGGGTGCATCATACTGCGTTGGCATCCAGGCGATATTTGGTGTACCGGGAGCAGCAAAAAGATTGGGCGATAAAAATAAGAGCGACCACAAAAGCAGTCGAGACAGTTTGACTTCGTTTTTCATTTCCTCTCCATCCACGTTTCAGTTTTTTCTTATTTGCTCCATCTGAAAGAGATGGAACTTTGGGTATTTTTTTAATTTTGTTTGTAATAGAAAACCGCTTTCTGAAAACTTATAACAGGTAATAAAAATTAATTGCCGATAGAATTTCCTCTCTTAGAATTTATTTTCTTATAACAATTTTTCGAATCTCAATCGTGAGTATATTTTGACCATTACATATTTTTGACAGCGCTGTCAATAACAATTCAAGATATTTTAATTGAATTGTCATAATTTCAAAAAAAACGGGAAACTCGTCAAAATTTATGATTATGTAGTGTGGTTAATCGAACAATTTTTTGAGGTATTTGCTGATGAAGATTGAAATTCGATTAGAAGAATTTGGGCAATTTATTGTATTTTTATTGCGCGATTTTTTGATGTTGTTTTGAGTTTTTTGAGACGAAAATTGTAGTCAGTATCTTTGACCTGATTTGCATTTTTTTGGTATTCGAACAATGCCAGATTGTGAACTTTATCACTTAATATAATTGAGATATTTAAATTGTTTTTCGCGTTAATAAAATTAAACTGAAAGTGTATTTTTGTGAAGCGCTAGTCAGTTTTTTTCTACAGATAAAAAAGCAGCGCTTAAAATGCGCTGCTTTTTAATTGAAACTAGGTGTATTTATTCAATCGGAACTATTATGGAAGAACTTGTCCATTAACCCAAGGCGCACCATGTTCGCGCAATTTTGTTTCAAGTGCTGGGATTTGAACTTCCATGATTTTTTTGAGTCTTGCTTTTTCACTTTGTAATTTTTGTTTTGCTCGCTCCAGACTTTGTTGATGGGTTGGAGTTGGTCCATAGCTTGAAAAAGCCGTGCCAAGTTCTGCAACATCAATTAAGTTGGACACTGTTTTAACATTTGAAAGGTAAACTTCGCCGCGTGACTGATCGCCATTAAGGTTGTGATTAATGTCTAACAGGTGAGCGCGAATTTGATGAATCTCCTTATCTAGTATACCGGGTTCAGCAGTCGATTCTGAAATCGCTCGTTTGATCATTTTTACTCTTTCGAGTGCTTTGTTTAAAACGAAGTGGGTTGCACTTGAATCGCGCTTTACGTCATTGATCGCTTGCCAGAAAGCGGCTGCTTCATTGGCGCTAGAACCTGTTAGTGCACCTTTGGTCATTTGCTCTACTTTAAAGGCAACCGGCTCATTGAGTATTGTCACTTCTCCGTCGACTTCTTTGCTCAAACTTACGTTGTAATCTCCGGGCGCTGATAACAGGCTAATCTTAATGTAACTATTATCCGGTGACGCTTCTGCTTTGGTGATGGCGTCAGCGTCAGGAATAGTCAGATCCCAGGTAACGCGGTTAATCCCTTTGTTGTTTGATCCTTTTATGCGCCTGACAATTTGGCCCTTATCATTTTTTACCGTTAACCATATTTGCGGATCTAGTTGTCTTCTTTCTTCCTCAACATTTTTCCAGCCAGGAAAGGGGATACCTTTATTATTTTTTCTGAGTTTTTGTTCTTCTTTCTGACGCTTCTGTTTTAGCGTTTTTAAACTATCTTTTAGATAGTAGGTAAAAGTAGTGCCGAAAGGTGGGTTCGGCGCCGAATAATAACTGGCACCTTGTGAACCTTTCAACTGAAACCGCGAGAGCGGACCATTTTCGATATACCACCAGGTCTTACGTGGTTGGAACAAAATGGCTTCTTTATTCAGTTCAGTTTTTGAAATTGAACGAAGCGCACTGTAGTCATCGAGAATAAAAAAGCCGCGTCCAAAGCTGGCAGCTATCAGATCATTTTCACGTTTTTGAATAACCAGATCTCGAAATGAAATTGTTGGCACACCGCCATTTAACTCTACCCAGTTCTTACCTCCGTCAACGGTAAAAAATAATCCAAACTCAGTAGCGGTGAACATTAAGTCAGGGTTAACATGATCTTGAACGATTCGCCAAACGAGGTGTTTTTTGGGAAGGTTACTGCTAATTGACTGCCAGCTTTTACCACGGTTGGTACTTTTTAAAAGATAAGGTTTGTAATCTCCAAATTTGTGATTGTCCAGGGCGACGTAAACGGTATTGGCATCAAATAAATCCGCTTTAATGTCATTGACGAATGCTGTAGCAGGGATCCCCGGTAAACTTTTTACTGTTATTTTTCGCCAGCTTTTTCCGCCGTCTTCTGTAACCTGGATAAGGCCATCGTCAGTGCCGGCATAAATGAGCCCTTCTTGCTTTGGTGATTCAGCCAATGAGGTAATGGTGCTGTATTGAGACATTGCCCACATATCCCAGGCAGAATCCCAACCAGGTTCTTTATCCATGATAGGTTGCTCAATTCGATCCAGGTTATTGGTTAAATCTGGTGAAATAACGATCCAGGTATCGCCGCGATCTTCAGAACGCCATACGCGCTGAGAGGCATGGTAAATTCGAGATGGTTTGTGTGGGCTGACCAAAATAGGTGCGTCCCAATTAAAGCGTTCTTCCGGTGCGCCTTCCTCAGGCTGTGGTTGGATGTAGACTAATTCACCATTGGTTCTATCAACTCTGACTAAATTTCCTTGTTGCCATTCGGCATACATAATATCCGGGTTTCCGGGTTCGGTGGCTGGTTGGTGACCGTCGGCAAATAACACTTCTTCCCAATCTGCGTTTCGAATACCGTTTCTATTATCGGTACGCGATGGACCACCGTGTGTGCCATTGTCCTGAGTGCCGCCGAATACATTGTAGAAAGGGGCGGCATCATCAACTGCCACTTTATAATATTGGGTGATTGGCAAGTTAGAAATAAAGCGCCAGTTTTTACCGTTGTCAAAGCTTTCGTAAATTCCACCATCAGACCCCATTAATAAATAGTTTTTGTCTGCGGTAAATGTCAGTGAATGGTTATCTGAATGCTTGTGTTTTTCTTTCATCGCCTTGAAAGTTTTACCACCGTCATTAGATTGCAGCATTCGGACATTGGCGAGAAATATTTGATCAAACTGGTGTGGGCTTGCATAAAGTTCTTGATAATAGTGAGGGCCGGTACCACCGGCAACAGCTTCGGACTGTTTTTCCCAGGTCGCTCCGCGATTATCACTACGATAAACAGCGCCTTTGCGCCGATTTAACTCGATTGCTGCGTAAACAACATCAGGATTAATCGGTGAAATTGCTAAACCGATTTTTCCCATATCTGATTTTGGTAAACCACTTTTGCTTGAAAGTGATTCAAGATCTTTTTGGTCGTGTTTGGCGGGATTCAATTGAACCCAGTTTTCTCCACCGTCTTCTGAACGAAATAAACCCGTTCCTGGTCCACCGTCAACCAGTGCAGCTACAGTTCTGTGACGTTGCCAGGTTGCAGCGTAAAGTCGGTTCGGGTTGCGTGGGTCGATAACAACATCTGTTACGCCTGTCCACTGATTGTCCCCTAAAACTAATTTCCAATTTTTGCCGCCGTCGGTGGTTTTAAACAAACCGCGTTGACCACCTTTCGACCAGAGTGGCCCCTGTGCAGCAACCCAAAGTGTATTTGGATCGTTTGGATGAACAATGATTTCAGAAATATGTTCAGATTCTCTCAACCCTTTATGTTGCCAGCTAGCGCCTGCGTCGTGGCTGACGTAAATTCCGTCGCCAAACCCAACGTGTCGGCCACTAACATTTTCACCTGTTCCTACCCAGATAGTTGAGGAATTATTCGGATCAATTGTTACAGTGCCAATCGAGTAAACATCCTGGTTGTCGAAGATGGGGGTCCAGGTTGTTCCTGCGTTAGTGGTTTTCCAAACACCGCCGGAACCCACACCGACATACCAGATGTTTTTGTTGTCGGGCGATATATCAATATCTGCAATACGACCCGACATAAAGGCAGGTCCAATGTTTCTGAGTTGCAGTCCCGCAAATGTATCACTCGACATCAGCGTTTCTTTTTCGTCTTTGGCAATTAGCGGTTGGCAGGCAATTAAAAATGTTGCTACCGCTGCTAAGGAAGCGATCAATACACGTGCTTTTGTTATCATCAGTTACTCCAATTAGTTGCACGATTGAAATTCAGATTCGAAAACACTGGGATCTGAAAGCAATTTAAATCGAGGATCGTTGAGAATAATAGGCCTTTTCTGTTTTGTTATTTTTATCTTCGTTTTTCAGTGAAGTTTCAGCAATTTATAACATATTTTTGTGATGGCTGTCTAAGTGAATGACTACCTATGTGAATAGTAGCGGGTTTGCTCGCTGAGATACCGAGAGTTTATTTGAATTGAACTTTTCCGCTAATCATCTTATAAGCAGGAATGCCTCGAATTAAAGTTTCGCGTGCAAAGACCTGTTGGCAATTAGGACAAGTACAGGGTTGCTGAGTGTAGTCAACTGCGATACGCTCGATAAAACATTTGATTAATGCGCCTTTGCCGCCTTTGTGATATTTGTACAACAAAGCCTTACATTTTTTACAATAAATATTGATTGTTTTTTCTGGAACTTTTTTATTGGGTCTAGACAACTCGAACGCCTTTGGCTGTATTTTTTATTCGAGAAAACAGCTTAAATCAAAGTGGGCGAAAACGGAATTATTTACTGGTATTGTTTTTTGTAATTAAACTAAATAAGTTATTTACCTGAAAAAGGTTGGGGGAACACTATGCTGAAGCATCTTTCATTATTTCGTTGGTGCGTTTTTTTATTAGCCATAACATGGAGTGGCTTGGCATTTTCTGCTTCTGAAAATTCACCAGAAGAGAAATTACTAAGAAGCGCTATCGAAAAGTTTTCCAGTGCGTTTGTAAAAGCAGATTTAAAAATACTGGATAAAATGCTGACAGATAATTATGTTCATACAAACTCAGGTAGTAAACCATTTGGAAAGCAAGCATGGCTAGGATGGCTAAAAACGAGAAAACAAGAACTGGACAATGGGTTGCTGAAATATGATTTCTATAAAACTGAAGAACTTAAGGTTTATTTTCATGGCGACTCTGCTGTAGTCACGGGACGTAATATTGCCAGTGGCGTAAAAGGAAAGGAGCCGTTTAACATTGATATTCGATTTACGCATTTTTGGGTCAAGATTGAAGATAGTTGGAAAAGGGCGGCTTTTCATGACGCGAAGACCCGTTGACTAAATGGTCCTTTTTGAAGGACATCATGTCGAGCTAGTTGGAAATCATAAATGAGTATTCAAGAAGTAATCAGAGTCTTAATGATAATTATTAACTTTCAATGTTGAGGCGGGCTATTATTAAGGCCAAAGATGATATTCTTGGCCATATTTTTATGGGGTTTATTTTATCGATCCAGTTTTATCGATTTAGCTTTATCTTATCTCGTTCCGCGCTGTGCGTTCGTTTTCTACTGTGTTCACCATGCTAATAAGTTGGCTTAGAAATTCTAATTCGCTCAAGCGACCTTCAGCAACTTCTCTGATATTAAACGCTAAGTCTTCGGCAATAAGCCGTTGATTAGCGGCATTGCTTATAGTTAGCAGTCGTTCAATCGCGTTTACTGTGTAAAGTGTTTTTTCCGGGGGAGGTATGTTTTTTAGCATTTAATATTCTCCTGCATAAGGATTATGTCTTCATCGTCAAACTTAACGAATATAGTCAACAAAAGGGGTAAATTGATTGGAAAAAATTCGATTCAGGCCAGATCAATTTACTCGTTACTACGTTTTTTACTAAAAATTGCTGAGCCATCATTCGTGATGAGAAAGCAATGTTAATAATGAGTGATCTTTCACTTATTGACAAGCCGTAAATAGAGCGTTTTTTTGTAAGCGATTGTTAGTTAAGCTTGTGAGCATATAGCCCACTTTTGCCGGTTATCTTTTCGTGAGAACTAAAACTAAAGATATATTTTATTATGAGATTTTTATGTTGAGATATTTGGCTGAAAGTAAGAAATATCAGGTTGTTTATCTCTTTTTGAGAAAAAATTGAAAAGTGCTGCTTTTTGACTAAGATTAGTTAAAAAGGTCTATCAATGTCTGATCAAGGAAAAAATTGTTGCGAGCTGAAGTCAGCAATAAATTTATGGGGGAAACTCCATGTCTCTCCTGTTCAATAGAGATTCGGCTATTTGACAAATTTTAACTTGTCGGAAGTCGGGCCTGGTTATCGAACGAATTGTTGAGCGAGCTGTAGCGAATATTTTAAACATAGCAAAGTTTAAGATATTTTCACCTGCAAGTTGCTTAATTAGGGGATGTTCAGTTGCCAAGCTCCAGGTATTACATGAAAAGCATGCTTTTGCCTACCTTTCTATTGTTGGCCGGCGCTATTGTTTACTGGCTTTTTAGAACCAACATTTACTTGCTTTATCTTTTCCCAATTCAAAACTCCACGCCACTATCTGCTGATAATATTTATCTTTATTTTTTGAAAAACTATTTCTCTGACCTGGTTTGGTGTATCGCATTAACTCAAGTTGCCTTGAAGCTCATTGAAGCCGGTGTTCCAAAATTTTATTCGATATTACTTCTTTCTATGCCGATATCGAGTGAAATTTTACAAGCTACAGGATTAATAAGCGGAACATTTGATTGGTTGGATTTGTTGATTTACCTGGCGGTTTTTATTTACTTTTTCTCAAAGAGGTATTTTTCTATGAAAAACTTCTATAAACATATCGTAGGAACTATTTCGGTATTGATCTTTTCCTTAACAATTATGGCTTGTCTTTTTCCTGATCCACCGCCGCGAAAACCTGTTGTTTATACGACTGGCGTTTTTACCATTCAGCAAAAAAAGGATGAGATTTTTACTAAGCCACAGCTATCTAATATCTTAAAGTCATCAAAAAATTTATCCATGGTGCTTCGGGTACCCAATCCTGGAGATAAAGTAACCGAAGAGCAAAAACAAGCGAATAGTGTATTGTATAATCTTATCGAAAAGGAATTTGCGAAAGCCGGTTTTATCGTGAGAGACCGGCTGTTATTCGCCAAGGTTTTAGAACAGGAAACAAAAGATTATTCTAAAATAGGATTAATTACCGAAACGGATCTTATTCTTGAATTATTGACCTACACAACCAAGCAACCATACAAAATAACAACTTTTAGCGATTCTCAGGGGAGTAGCCAAACCGCTGCCAGAGAAATTACCTTTAATGGCGCAATGGTTGAGTTCAAACTGATTAGTGTCAAACAAAATGATATGGTGGGTTCCTACACTTTTTACTACACACCATGTACGCAAGGTTGCACACACCGATTTAGTGACTCGTATTCTGCCAGGAGAACCTGGAAAGTTGAAAAGGACATACCAAAAGATTTTTTTGTTAATTCTTCCAGAAAACTGATTAAAGAACTGAAAGTTGATCGTTAGATTTAGTCGGTAGTTAACGTGCTTGGAAATCATCGTTAAAAAATAAACATTTGGAAATCATTATTTTCAGACGTTTATTTTTTAACGCTTGGCCGGGTGACTGCATGGACTGATTGCATAGATAAACTATCTTTGGAACCAACTAACCACCACATCCTCCGCCGCAGCCTCCGCTTCCACCGCAACCACCATCGCCATTGCTATTACTACTGTTGCCACATCCCCCATATGCTCCGCCGCTACTGTTTTCTTTACCGTTGGATTTATGTTTTACAGCGAGGCCAACAATTAGGACAACGGCAAATGCGATGAGCACAAACACCAGGAAAGCTGAGTTTGAGTCTGATTCTGTCGCAGCAGCGGTCGATTGTACAAATGTGGCAATTCCTGCAATGCCGGTTGCGGCTAACAAGCGCTTAGTCCACTTCTTGGATATCAAAAATACGTCGGCATGATTGACTTGTACCATCCCACCCGCATTTTTAAATCGCTCATTCACATTGGGCCAACATTCAACGGGCGGTTCGCCAAACAACTTTCGGTAACTATTCAGAGTATTCTGGTACCATTCTCGAAATTTATTGTCCTCTGACGGGCCGCCTTGTGTCGGTCCATGATGAAACTTTTTTCCGAGTACATTAGGGCAAAATTCCTCCCAATAATCGTATGAATAGGTGAGATGTAGGTGCCACACTTGATCAACTTCGATAGAGGGGGTAATCGGA
Organism: Aliikangiella coralliicola; assembly: GCF_007004725.1. Taxonomy (GTDB): domain Bacteria; phylum Pseudomonadota; class Gammaproteobacteria; order Enterobacterales; family Kangiellaceae; genus Aliikangiella; species Aliikangiella coralliicola. Next base: position 28,581 of record NZ_ML660173.1, read on the forward strand.
TGGCCAGCGATAACTGCCAACAAGCAAAAGCGCTTATATTCTTCGATTGCTTTTTTGGCGAAGTGAATAGACCAGCGGTTTTCACGGGCTAATCGCTGGGTGAAAGACAATTGATCGCCAATAGAGTCAAATGAGTGGTCGCAAATTCGTTGCCAGATTTCTCTTTCAGTTTGGTTCAGGTTAATTGGGGTCTGGCTAATCGGGGTCTGAATAGTTGAGGTCTTACTAATTGAATTTTGGCTAATTTGATTCAAGTCTGTTTGATGTTGCATAATAACTCCTATAGATGAAATCTATTTCATTAATTATGATTACTGAAATACAATTTATGAATATAAATACATGAATTAAATTTCATGTATAAAATATCGTGTATTTTGTTAAATGTCAAACGGGGCTTTGCAGAGTATGAATAGTAAGCATTGGACTTTCCTGAGTAATCACGCGCACGTCTTAGTGTGTTTAGTGCGCGATCCTGAAGCCAGACTGCGTAAAATTGCCGATGATGTGGGTATTACCGAACGTGCCGTTCAACGGATTATCGGTGAGCTAGAAGAGGCAGGGGTGGTTACCAGGCACCGATTTGGCAGACGTAATCGGTACGAACTTGACCTGGATTGCTCGTTACGCCACCCTTTAGAGTCCCATAAAACACTGGCTTCGGTCATTAATATCATTGCTAAATGAGTTCGAGCATATTAATCAGACGCTGTAGAAATTAATAAAGCGTCGATTTTATTTCGAAACTCACCTTAATATTTTGATGTTTTTTGTCCTGTTTCAAAAGTCGACTTTTGGATCGCTACTATTGTCGTAGGCGATAACCTGTCTTAAATATCCACCAGATACCAGTTAAGCATAAAATCATAAATACTAAAGTCATGCCCACGCTTACACCGACATCTACGTCAGCGACGCCATAGAAGCTCCAACGAAAACCACTGATAAGATAGACCACTGGATTAAACAAAGTAATTTTCTGCCAGATGGGAGGCAACATACTAATTGAGTAGAAACTACCCCCTAAGAAAGTCAGTGGAGTGACGACCATCAGAGGGATCACTTGTAACTTTTGAAAATTATCTGCCCAAATACCAATGATAAATCCGAAAAGGCTAAATGTGACTGCAGTTAGTACGAGGAAGCCGACCATCCAAAAGGGATGAACGATTTCGTAATCCACAAAGAAACGTGCAGTAATTAATATAAGGAGCCCCAGCACAATTGATTTGCTCGCGGCGGCGCCAACATACCCCAGCACGACTTCCACGTAGGATATTGGGGCGGACAATACTTCATAAATGGTTCCCGAAAACTTGGGAAAAAATATGCCGAATGAAGCGTTAGAAATACTCTCGCTGAGCAGCGCTAGCATAACCAGGCCTGGAATGATAAATGCGCCGTAACTTACTCCATCAATATCACCCATACGTGAACCGATTGCTGCACCAAATACAACAAAATAGAGTGATGTAGATAAAACGGGAGAAGCAATACTTTGCATTAATGTTCGCATGGTGCGAGCCATTTCGAATTTGTAGATTGCTTTGATGGCATAAAAATTCATGACTGTTCCTTGACCAGGTTGACGAAAATATCTTCTAAAGAATTTTGGGTGGAATTAAGATCTTTAAAATCTATGCCGTGTTGGCTGAGTTGTTTTAATAATTCGGCGATGCCGGTATGCTCGCTTTGCGCGTCAAAGGTATATATTAGTTCGTTGCCATCATCGATAAGCTCAAGTGGTAAGTGCTTTAGCTCTTCAGGAATCGATTGAACAGGACATTGTAAGTGCAGTGTTAATTGCCGTTTACCGAGTTTATGCATGAGCTCGGACTTTTCTTCTACCAGAATGATTTCACCTTTGTTGATCACACCGATGCGGTCAGCCATTTCTTCGGCTTCCTCAATGTAGTGTGTGGTCAAGATTATCGTTGCACCGTTATCGCGTAAGCCTCTAACCATATCCCACATGTCTCGTCTTAATTCAACATCAACGCCGGCAGTTGGTTCATCTAAAAATAATATTTGTGGTTCGTGGGATAAAGCTTTGGCAATCATCACGCGTCGTTTCATTCCACCTGATAGGGCCATCATTTTTGAGTCACGTTTATCCCACAGTGATAGTTGCCTTAGAATTTTTTCAATATATGCGGGATCTGCAGGTTTTCCGAATAGCCCGCGACTGAAGGTAACTGTTGCTTTTACACTTTCAAATGCTTCAGTGGTGAGTTCTTGCGGCACCAGGCCTATTTTTTCACGAGCTTTCCTGAAGTCTGTCGAAATGTTGTGACCATCGGCCAGGATCTCTCCGTCAGTTGGATTAACTATTCCACAGATTGAACCGATTAAAGTTGTTTTACCCGCGCCATTAGGGCCAAGCAGGGCAAATATTTCGCCTCGATTAATATCCAGATTGATATTGTTGAGTGCTTTAAATCCAGAACTGTAGACTTTATTCAAGTTTTTTATTGAAATGATTGGTTGCACTTTTGTTCCTTTGGCAAAGGTTACTATTTTTAAACTCAACAGAAAAATTTGTGCTGAATTTAGGATGCCGAAAGTATATCAATTTTTTTGTGTTTTGACAGAGCCAGACAAAATGTCGGCACTTTACTTTCCGTCAATTCTTATTATAATGTTGAGCGTAACTAAACTGACAGTCGGGCAAACCGAATGCATATTGAAAAACATCAAATCGAAAATCGAATCAAAACCAGGGCGCCAGCTCTATAGAATTGAAAGAGCTCTATCACTTAAGCCTTTTCAAAAGGAGAGGTTTCAAAGAAAGTGTTTTCAAAGAGAGCATCTTCAAAGCCATTCATTTCAAAACCAATCATTTCAAAACGAATCGCGACAAGAATATTTTTCATTCGAAACTCAAGCTGATAATTTGCTAGCTGATTTCAATGATGCTGGTAATAAAGCTATCATTTACGAACAACGAGAATACCTTTTAGAATTACTACTCTCGCTCGATGGTATTATTCAGTCTCCTGAATATCATCCAGAGTCTGACGCACTTTATCACACGCTCCAGGTATTTGAGTTGGCTTATCAAAATTCGGCAGATCCCGAACTTTGGCTCGCAGCACTATTTCACGATGTAGGCAAATCAGTTGACTCAAAAAATCACGCTCAAATAGGTGCTGAAATGGTCGCAGGTCTGTTCCCTGAGCGCGTCGTATGGCTAATTGAACACCATTTAGACCTTATGATTTCGCCTGGAAAAACTCGACAGCGGTTGGCGAATACACAACGACTAACTGATTTGACTCAACTGAGAAATTGGGATTTAGCCGGTCGTTCGCCAACAGCGATTGTGCGGTTACCAGACGAAGCGCTTGATATTACACTAAGCGTACTTTCACATTCCATTTGATACGCATTCGCTAAGATTTGTCATTCAACCAATCGGCGTGAAAAGCGCCCCAAAACAATGAGAAAAAAACGCAATGATATTAGAAGGCTTCTGGTTCGCGAAGCTGCTCGTTTAATGTATGAAGAAGGTGTTGATCAATACCTTGATGCAAAACGAAAAGCCGCTAAACGAATACTGGGTAAACAAACTCGTGACTTGCCGTCGAATGGTGAAATTGCAGAGGAGCTATTTCAGTTATCTCAATTTCATCAAGGTGATGAATTAGAAGCGACTCTTTTCGAGATGCGAATCCTCGCAATGGATGTGATGGAGAATTTAGCAGAGTTTAGTCCAAGGTTAATTGGCTCGGTTAGCACCGGGAAAGTTCGTCAGGGAAGTGATATCGATCTGCATGTTTTCACCAATAGCCTCGAAAATCTTCAAGCGCACCTTGAAGCTGCTAAGTGGAGCTATTCGCTAAAAAAAATCTGGATCCAAAAGTCAGGTCGACCTGCAGAGTTTACCCACATCTACCTGGACTTTGACTATCCTGTTGAGCTTTCGATTTACCCGGAAAATGAAATCAGGGTGAGAGGAAGGAGTAGCACCGACGGTAAACCGATTGAAAGATTGTCAGCGTCAAAGTTAAGAGATTTAGTGATGAATGAGCATTCAGAAGCGTGGAAAGAGTATATTTCTTAAGTTAATACTTCCTATCTATTTAGATATTTCCATATGAAGTAGGATATGAAAATATTAAGACGGATTGTGGTGTTTTATTTTGCTATTAAATAAAAAGCTTATTTATCAAATAGTTATGATTATTTTTTTCAAGGTTGAAAATAACTGGCACGGCACCTGCTCAGTGGCGATTGAGGCTATAGAAAATCTTCCTTCTAAAAGACTGGTAATCTATAGGTCGCTGGTTCGAGTCCAGCCAACTGCGCGAGCAGTTGTAGCTCAGATGGTTAGAGCAATAGACTTAAAAAGATTTTTTACTTTCCTCACTCATAGGCTATGACAGTCGCTTCCTTCTAACTGCTCAATGAGCAGTAGACTTTTAATCTACCGATTAGCGCTGCCAATCTCTTGTGAAGTAATTAAAGGAATTGATAAAAATGACATTAACAAAAAATAGAATTGCACTGAAAAAATTAGACGCATTAGTACTTGAGCATGATGAAAGTACTGAACTTAATCAAAAGCAAAGAAGCACCAATAAGATACTAGTTTCAACGCTGAATGCGGAAATGATGCGTTTAGGATATGTGATGAGTGAGTCGTTGTTTAGCGCGGCTCTGCAATTAGGATATGAGCGACTAGTGACATTATTTAATGAGGTCATTTCAATCTTAAAAAACTTAAAGGGCGATGATGTTGTTTATCAACCAATGTACCCTAACTTTCCGCAACAAGTAATTGATGCGGACGTTTTAGAGTTATACTTCAACGCGCTCATGCACTATTGGACATTCGGACATTGGAGCCCAGAATACGAAACGCTAAATCGGGAATTTCAATTAGAGTCGATTAAATATCGCCAGATCGATTTGGTGACCGACGAGAAGGTTGGTGCTCTTTTTACAACATTATTAAAATCGAGTGACTCATTATCCGAAGAAGATAAGTCGATTATTTCCTGGTTTATAGAAAATGTCGCAGATGAGAAATTAGCCTATCCAGAAGAAATTCCATTTAACGAAAATAAATGTGTTGTCGCTGGGTTACTACTTAAGCAGGGTAAAGATATTTCTCCATTGGTAAAGACTGCAACAGATGTATTACGTATCGTCACTTTTTTGTCGGAAGGAGACGTTTCTCTAGCAAATAACACTAAGTTTGTATCATTACCGAGAAGCACTCGTAAAAAATTGGTGGGGGCGCTTGAGCGAGTGATTAGTGAAGAAGATATTGGACGCCATCGTCGCAAGTGGGTGAAGTTGTTTCATAATCTTCATGTTGGAGATTATTCAAATAAAGTTTTTAAAATAGCGTCAAAAGCACGTAACAACGAAACGCTTAAGAGCTTTTATGGATATCTTGAACACTATTTTGAAACGCACAATATTGAAGCGTTGCTTCGCATATTAGTTACACGGCCTGGCGAATTTGGTCGTCGACTTGATCAGGTATTGAGAATTGCGTCCGCTGAACAGCAGAAGCAAATTGTGGGAGCGTTCTTAAGCGTTATCGATAAAATTCCGACAAGGAATTTGTGCCAGCTTCTAGGGCATATGAATTGTCGAAACAACGGAGATGGTAAGCGAGTCGTTTTCCCTAAAGGAGTAGTTCAAAAAGCGGTGGTGATCGATAGCGTTAATCACCACCTTGCCGGGTCTGTTAAAAAGCAGATTATTATGGGAATTCAAAATTGCTTAGTCGAGCGTTTTTCTCGACAAGAAGCGTTAGGTAAAGTCTGGATTGATCCTGATTTAATGGGTTGCCCTTTACCTACGCAACAGCGAAGCGCGTCTGAAGGGCTATTTAATGTGGCACGTGGCACGCAATTACCAATTGGCGATAAAGATACCTTGCGTTTTTTTATTTATTGGAAGGGGCAGGATATTGATTTAAGCGCTAGTTTTCATGACGCAGAATTCAATCTGATTGAATATGTTAGTTATACTCATCTGCGTTCATCGGCGTTTAAAGCCTATCATAGTGGAGATATAACCCGTGCGCCAAAGGGAGCTTGCGAATTTATCGATATCACGTTGGACGCTGCAGTTAAAAAAGGTGCGAGATATTTAGCTATGAATGTGATGGTTTATTCAGGACCGACATTTGCTAATCATGAAGTTTGTTATGCTGGTTGGATGTCGCGTTCTGCACCGAACAGCAATGAAGTTTTCGATGCTGCGACTGTTGAGCAAAAGATCGATGTTAATGGGAATTGCAGAAATGTTATTCCAATTATGTTCGACTTGGTGACCAGGAAAGCTATCTGGGTTGATTTGGCAACATCAAGAAGAACTGGTTGGGGAGGCAATAATGTTGAGTCCAACGCCGCATCAATCGAAGAAAAACTGGAAGCGATAGTGCATAGCAGAAATAAACTATCTTTGTATGAATTGTTCGAGCTGCATGTTTTTGGGCGAGGTGAGTTAGTAGACTCCGTGGAGAAAGCTGACACTGTTTTCTCGCTTGAAGCAGGTGTTACTCCATTTCATATCAATGAGATAAATGCGGAGTTCTTAAAATAAACAGAGAAATAAGGGCGGATTATTTGCCCTTGTTTTTCTCATTTTTATATTTAGTGTTACTTGGGAAGAAATAAATAAGATGGAAACTGAATTAGAAAATTATCAATACCATTTGATCGTCGATCTTGAAGCTACTTGTTGTGATAAAGGTTCTGTTCCTAGGCATGAAATGGAAACAATCGAGATTGGGGCCGTGATGGTCGATGCTGAAGAGTTAACGGTGATTGATGAGTTTATGACGTTTATAAAGCCTGTAAGGCATCCGAAGTTGACGGTGTTTTGCAGCGAGCTAACGAGCATTACCCAATGGCAAGTCGATAGAGCACCACTCTACCCTGAAGCGACAAAGTTATTTAAAGAGTGGCTGTATCAATATCAAAACTTTGTTTTTTGTTCATGGGGTGATTACGACAAAAAACAATTGGAACAAGATAGCCGTTATCACCGCACTGCTTTCCCGATAGGTGCAGCGCATGTGAATATTAAAAAATTGTTTTCGATCACACAAGGTTTAAAAAAGAGGCTTGGAATGGCTGGTGCTTTGAAAATGGTTGGACTTGAACTTAAAGGGACTCATCATCGTGGCATTGACGATGCTAGAAATATGGCTAGGTTAATGCCTTATATTATTGGGAAAGATAGGATTTAATTAAACTGCTATTAGTGGAGAAATAGTGCTTTCCAAGTTAAGAATTTATTTTAAGGAGTGAAAGGAAACCTTTCATAAAGAGTCATGTAATACCTACATCTTAATAATCATTAGAAAACTGAGCCTTATCTCACTTGATGTAGGCTCGCGCACATTTAGAAATTTAAGGAGTAGGAATAATGAATACTCGATATAAGTATCCGCGTACGCCTCACTTGCCTTGGTCTCCGGGAGCAACAAAAGATGACACGCGTTGCGTTACCACTGACATTTTTGTTGATAAGAAAATTGTCATTACTGAGAAAATGGATGGCGAAAATACAACGCTTTATAACGATCATACCCATGCTCGTTCAGTCGATAGTCGCCATCATTCGTCAAGAAACTGGATCAAGCGTCTTCATGCCGCTATAGCTCATGAAATACCTGGAAACTGGCGGATTTGCGGTGAGAATTTGTATGCGCAACATTCAATTGTTTATGAACAATTGAGTAGTTACTTTTACGGTTTCTCTATCTGGAATGAGGAGAACTTTTGCTTGAGCTGGACAGAAACCATGGAATGGTTTGAAGTGTTAGGTTTGACTGCGCCACCGGTGATTTATCGCGGTTTGTGGGATGAAAAACTGGTGCGCTCGATTAATGTCGATGTGAATTCCGTTGAGGGATATGTTGTCCGACTTGAAAATAAATTTCACTATGGTGACTTTGACAAAAGTGTCGCTAAATGGGTTCGTGGTGGGCACGTACAAACCGATAAACATTGGATGTACTCAGAAATCAAGACTAACGGTCTGGCATGCCCGAGCAAGACTGACAAAATAGATAAGGAGAAAGCAGATGAGAGTAAATAAAACTGCTGACTGGTTAGCTTCTCTGGCTCATGATGCAACGCCGGATATTAATGAGTGTATTGCATATTTAGGTAAATATATCGAGTGGCTCTATGACTTGAAAAATACACATCAGGATCCTGAGTGGCACGCTGAAGGAAATGTGCATATTCATACCGGCATGGTGTTAGTAGAGTTATATAAAACTTTAGGCCGCGAAGCGTCCCACATTCAAGGTGTTAAGAGACAAGCGCTAATATTAGCTGCGCTGCTACATGATATTGGAAAAACGGTTCGGACAAAAGAAGTCGAAATTAATGGTGTGGTTCGAATTGCTTGTCCTCAGCATGAAGCGATCGGACGATCTTATTTGGCTTTCAAGCTAATGGAGTTGGATCTTCCTTTTTATGCTATCTGGACTGTGCTAGGTCTTGTTGGTGAACACCATATGCCAAAACTATTGGTAGTGAAAAACAAAACTAAAGGAGATTACCTCTCCCTTTCAAGGAGAGCTGATGTTGAGTTGCTTTACTGGTTAGAAGTCGCTGATATGAGAGGAAGGATATGCTCCGATCTTTCGACTCAACTTGACTACCTCGATGAGTTTAGAATGTTTGCTGAAGAGTACGATGTATGGGGGAAAACTCACAATTTGAAAAGTGAACTGTTGAATTTATTCGCCAATGAAAACGAAAGTGAAAAGGCTTATATTTATTCACGGGCGCTCTATGAAATAGAGAAGGAGATTATTTCTTTGCCGGTTGAGGCGATGGCGAGATCATTTACACATAAGGCTAGGTACTCAAACTTAATTGTCTTATGCGGCCCAAGCGGTTCAGGGAAGTCGACTTGGGTTCAACGAAATTGCGAAGACTTCACCTTAATTTCGTTAGATAAAATTCGCGAGGAGATAAATGGCTGTCGTGCTAACCAGAAAAGTAAAGGCCAGGTACTACAGTTGGCGAAGGAGAGACTAAAAGCTTGTTTGAGAAATAAGCAAAATGTCGTTTGGGATGCAACTAACCTACGTTCTGATTTTCGTAAAATACTCTGTGATTTCGGTCGAGACTATAACGCGTTAGTAACGCTGGTAGTGTTTTTACAACCGGAAGGTGAACTCTTTCGAAATAATGATAGTCGAGATTTTTCGGTTCCTGAAAAAGTACTAAAAAAACAACTAATGGACTTTCAGTTTCCACTTGTAAATGAGGCTCATCAATTGTGTATCGTTGATGGCAAGGGAGCTATTTTACATCGTTCTGGTTATTTAGAATTTGATAATGAAATATAGGAGTATGGATATGTTTATCAAGTGTCCTAAAACCCTACATATTGAAGAAGTAGTGAGTTCTGATATCTGTCTACTCAGTCTCGCAAGGGAAGCAAAAGCGGGTGATAAGTTACATATGATTGTTGAAGAGAAAATGGATGGGAGTCAGGTTGGAATCAGTTTTGGAAATAGCGGTGAGCTTAAGATTCAGTCTAGAGGGGCTTATGTTTCTTCCGAACCCGAGTTTTCATTATTAAAACAATGGGCTTGGCAACATTATGCCGCCTTGTTTAGTTGCCTGAGCAATCGTTATATTCTTTTTGGTGAATGGCTTTTCGCAAAACATACTATGTACTATGACTTACTCCCTGATTACTTCATGGAATTCGATATTTTTGATCGAAGGAAAGGTGTATTTTTGAGTACCAATTCTCGGCAGGAAATTCTAAAAGAAACTGAGTTTATCTCATCGGTTAGAGTGATTGGACGGTATTTGAAACCTACTTTGAGAATGCTGAAAGACTTGATAGGAGCATCCGCTTTTATATCAGAGAGAAAAGTTAATCAACTTAAGGGATCTGAATTGAGAGAAACTGATATTACTGGTCTGATGGAGGGGCTGTATTTAAAAGTTGAGAACGACGCAGCTGTGCTCGGACGATATAAATTAATTCGACCAGAATTTATTGAGAAGATTGTTACGAGCGGAAGTCATTGGAAGAGCCGGGATGTAAAGGTTAATCAGCTAAAACCGGTTGAGAGTAATTAAATCACTTTAAAACTAGAAATTTTATGAAACCTGAAAACCTTAAAGCGATTAATAAATATAAAGGAGAAGCTCGAGTTAAAACATTGATTCGAGCGCATCTTTATTGGTTAAGTGGTTTTCCTTATTTAAGGGAGGGAAATGTTTATTGGTGTTGTCCATACTTGCCTGACTTAGACAAACAGAAAATCACTATTACTGCAAAGATGATCAGTAAAGCTCATCGCATTATCAACGAGTTGCGTCGAGATTATCCTGCTGCGCTTCCTCGTGTTATTGGAGACTCTACAGAGTGGGAAAGAAGATGTAAGACATATTTGGGTTTGACTAAGGCGCTTATTGCTAATTCCGATAAGGCTGAAATCGAGTCACTTTTTGAACTTGATGATAGTTTTCATGCAAAGTTGAGCAAGCGTTTTAATCAAAATGTCTTGAATAGCGAATTAGGCAGGGCTGTATCATGGATGCACTTTATCAACCGCACTCCGTTGACAGCGTCATTAGAGTTTATTTTTGAACTTATCAATAATTTACCCAGCCAGCATAGGCCTGATATTGTGTTAGCCAGTAAGCTATGTCACATTTATGTCTTAGATGGAGCTAAGGCGCTGGCGTATCTCCGCCTTCACTTTAACCCTCATGGCGTTTCTACTGTGACCAAAGATGGTCCTGCTTACATTACGCCTTTCATTCAGTATCGATACAAACCTAAAAAGAAAAAACTCTTCAGTTTCCCAATAAAACCTGAAGATAATACTTCTCAACTTATACTCAAAAGTGTTGATTGGTTATTAGCGCTAAATAGCAATAGAAGAAAGAGAGCTTTATTGCTATTTGAAAACATTGAACTTGATAAAACGATCAGTAAGTACCTGCTGTGGTGGCAGGGCGTCGACCAGTTAACTGGGAAAATTTCAAACCTTATCAATTATCCAAATATTAATAAGAGTGCTTTTCTAGCGGAACTACAAGATGCTTTGGAATCTTATCGAACGCGGTTTCCCGGTAGTTTCGATATATCGGGTATATTTTCAATTATTCAGGAATTTAGCCAAAGTCCAGATATTAGTGGATCAATTAATCAGTTTTTTCGAAGCTACTCAAAGCTTGAAAAAAATAAGTATTTGAATGTCTTATTTTTATTTCATTTTAAACAGTGCTTCCGCGAAAGTGAAAAAAGCGAAAAGTACTTTTCGCACTATGTTAGTTGTTTGGCAAAATATCTTGATAGTGCGAAAAACACCGCTGCACTAGAACCTTGGAGCGATCTTGAAAGTAGTTATTGGTTGAGTAGTGAAAGCTATATCTTTGAAAACCTTAATATGTCGAATTTTAGTGACTTCTTCGACCTCTTATTGCGCATTTATTTGAAAGATAGTGGAAAAGTTTCTAAAGACTGGATGCGAGGGATATCACTAATTGTTGCCGCAAATTTTTCAATTGATAAAGCTTATGAATTAACAACCTACTTGATTCAAGTCGAAAAAATTGATGAGGTCTCCAGGATAACGCTTAAGATTGCTAAAGAACAGAAGCTGAGTTTAGGTAAAGTTAGTAAGCTTATCGATATCTGGAATAAGCTTGATGAAGAATATACTGATGACGATACGCTTGAAGTGATTTATGAGACATTTATCAGTATCGGTGCCTCTGAACTATTTATTAATCTTGTTTTTTCAGAACATATTTCGCTATTGCGACGCTGTAGTAATCAGATAAGAATTATTAAAAAAATACATGGTTTTACCCAGGTTCCTTGCTTCCCATTGGATCTGGCAGGGGATTTGACTCTAGATATTGAAGATTCATGGTTAAATCAATATCCAGAAGAGTTTCATTCCAACCTTACTTTATTAAACCACTTATCTGGCTCCGCTGAAAAAAAAGCCAGAAAAATATTTTTATCAACCTGGTGGCCAAGGGAATTTATTAAGTCTGAGTTGAAGAAGTTAAAGTCCCACTCTCAAAGCTACAGTCAACATGCAAATTCGACTATTCAAAATCGAATTCTCAGTCTCGAAAATAAACTAAAAAGCCACAAAACTGCCAGTTGTGCCATGAAAGAGAAAATTCAAGGAAAGCTGATAGAGCGAATTAAAAAAGAGCAGTTTAGAAGTTGGCGAAGTGAACTCGATCATCAATTTAAGATTAGTTGGAATAAGTTTTTAGACGCCGACAACGAACAATTGCCAGATTGGTTGTTCTGCGAAGAAATGATTCATTACCTTTTACCAATAATGGATTTTAATGCTGGCTCTAAAACCTTGGCGAAATACGTTATCAAGCACCGAGCAACAACCACTGACTGGCAATTCACAACCCATCCAAAAAACGAGACATTTTTACGCAATCTTGAACAAGAGGGATTTAACCGTGGTGCTTGGCTCTGCGGAATAGGACCTAAAAATTACCAGTCTAAATCATCAAATCAGATTTGTATTGACGTCGTTGAGGATCCCTTGGAAATCTTGAATATGGGCGGTCATTTTAAGACGTGTTTAAGCCCGGGAAGTTTCAACTACTTTTCCGTATTTGCGAATATTGCCGATATAAACAAAAGGGTAATATACGGAAAGAATACCGACGGAAAAGTTATCGGTCGAGTATTAGTTGGATTATTACCGTCGGGTGGTATGACGGTGTTTAATATTTATTGTCATCATTCTGATGATGAGTTTCATACAAAAGTGATGGAATATATTCAATCATGGGCTGAGTTTGCGGGCTTTACGCTAACCGATCAAGGATATATTCCTAAGCTCGTAGCGGCCGAGTGGTATGATGACGGTGCGATTGATGTCGGTAACAATATCAAATGTTTGAAAGATGGTTCTGAATTTCGGAGGCAACTTGCCCAAATGAACGAGAGTACATTTGAAAATGAGTTAACAGAGGCGCTAAGCCCGCTTCCAATTAATGAGTTAACTTACCCATTGATAATTAACCTGCCAGAAGTTAAAAAATGTCCCCAGCTGATTCCTGCGTTGATCAAGATTGCGAGAAAAATAACTCGGCTAAGCGAGCATGACAAAATCAAGCTATTTTATATGGCAGATGACAACAATGCAGGTGAACAATTTTATCAGGCTTTTCGCCGAGATTTAATGTGCGGTTTAATGGCGTCGATTCGTCGAGAAAAATGGTTTAACCCTGAACTTGGGTATCGTGTCGCTTCTTATAATCCTTCAGATGCTTTAAAAGTGGTTAAGAAGCTTGGAAATACCTGGACAGGTAACTGGCGAAACAACTTATATCCGGCGACAGCAAGGGTGGCCGTTAAGTCACTCAATAAGCTTGGTAGAGAACATCAGGCGAGGCAAATTGCAGAGCAGTACAAAATTGAAAATTGTTCTTAATCTGAAGAATTTTGTGATGTCAGACGTGAAAATATGGTTAATAAGCAACCAATAATGTATGATTAACCAGCTCGACTGTATTGGATAGGGAAGAGGTCGTTTTTTGGGGAGCCTGGGAGATTGTTAGCCTGTTATCGCAGTGAAAAATGAGTTGAAACATAAATTTTTCACTCGCTAATCTGCTAAGCAGCAACTAGTTTGTTAGACAATAGTTAATTTGTTAGACAATAATTATAATTGCCTTAATACCCAACTCTGGGTTCGCAAGAATTAAAATTTCAAGTGTTCATACTCCTTTAGACCCATACACTGACTAGACCTGTATACCGACAAAAACCGTTAATGAAGATAACGCATATTTTACGTGCGCTCGTTTTTGAGTAAATTGTTTAGAAGAACTTATTTAGAAGAACTTATTGAGAAGAACCCATTTAGAAAGTATTTAGAGAAGAAAATGACACATATAGGAATCGATTTAGGAACAACCAATAGTCTAATTGCATACTGGGATGGAGAAAAACCTCAGTTAATTCCTAATGCGCTCGGCGATGTAATAACGCCGTCAGCGGTTAGCATTGATGAGGATGGCCAAATATTAATTGGGAAGACAGCACAAGAGAGAATGATCTCTCATCCAGAATCGAGCGTGGCTGGCTTCAAACGAAAAATGGGTACTAAGAGTCGGATTAAACTCGGCAAAAAGGAATTTACAGCTGAAGAGCTGTCATCGTTAGTGCTTCGTCAACTTAAACAAGACGCTGAGGCATTCTTAGGTGCGCCGGTAACTGAAGCGGTGATCAGTGTTCCTGCCTATTTTAATGATGCCCAGCGCAGGGCGACTAAAGTTGCTGGAGAGCTAGCTGGGTTGAAGGTAGAGAGGTTAATTAATGAACCAACTGCCGCTGCAGTTGCTTATGGGGTCCACGATCGTGAACAGGAAAGTCACTTTCTCGTTGTTGACCTTGGCGGCGGTACTTTTGATGTATCGGTACTTGAACTTTTTGAAGGGGTTATGGAAGTTCATGCTTCGGCTGGAGATAACTTTCTGGGCGGAGATGACTTTACCAATGAGATAGCCAGTTCGTTTTTGAGAAAACACAATTTAAAGGCTAAACAGCTCGATAAAGCTTCGATTAATCAACTTAAAAAACTTGCTCAGAAAGCGAAGCATGCGTTGTCGAGCAATGATGAATACAACCTCAAAATCACCTTAAAGGGTCAAGATTATGAGCTGCTGTTAACCAGAGATAGTCTGGAGAAAATTCTGTCTGAACTTACCGGTCGCCTGAAAGCTCCGATAGAACGCGCTATCAGAGACAGTAATATCAGACCTGGCGAACTTGATGACGTTTTGTTGGTTGGCGGTGCTACTCGGATGCCGCTTATTCGCTCACTAATTGGTCGAATTTTCAGACGCCTTCCCGCCTGTACAATCGATCCGGATCAAGTTGTTGCTCTAGGTGCGGCCGTTCAAGCGGCACTAAAGTCACGTCACAAGGCATTAAAAGATATTGTTATGACTGACATCTGTCCATATACATTGGGAGTCGAAATTGCGCAGCAGGTATCAGCGAACCAACATCAATCGGGATACTTTTTGCCGGTAATCGATAGAAATACCACTATTCCGGTCAGTAAAGTTCAAACTTTATGCACTATCGCCAATAATCAAAAGGTAATCGATTGCTCTGTTTATCAGGGGGAAAGTCGGCTAGTTAAAAATAATATCAAGCTAGGAAACATTGAAGTGAAAGTTCCTAAAAATAAAGCTGGTGAAGAATCTGTCGATATTCGCTTTACCTATGATATTAACGGTATTTTAGAGGTCAGTGTTAAAGTGGTTTCTACTGGTGAAGTCAAACGAACTATTATCAAAAGCGAAGAGTGCAGTCTGAGTGAGAAAGAAATAGAAGAGAGTCTAAAAAAGCTAGAAAAGTTAAAGATTCACCCAAGAGACCAGGCCGAAAATCGACTGAGCTTGGCAAAAGCAGAAAGGCTTTTTGAGGAGTCTTTGGGTGATAAAAGAGATTATGTTGCTTCACTGATTGCACAATTTGAAGCGACGCTAAATTCTCAGGATTTAGCGAAAATCTCCTCGCACAAAGCTGAGTTCGACGAGGAGATTAGCGCACTTGAAGAGGATGTCTTCGCATGAATTGTTGGCAGGTTTTACAAATAGAACCAACCAACAATAAAAAGGATATCAAGCGAGCTTATTCGAAACTTTTGAAAGTGACCCATCCGGAAGATGATCCAGAGTCATTTCAAATATTATCTGAATCGTATAAATCGGCACTTTCAATGGCAGAGTTTGTGGATGAGGATTCGATAGAAAGTGAGATGGTAGAAGACGAGGTGGGTTCTGCTAATAACTCAGAATTTACCAATATTGATGGTTCTAATTTCGACGAAGGGATTTCCGATGGTTTTGAATGGAGTCCGCAAGAATATGAGGTTGATAGCCAAACTAACAAAGGTAATACGAATGAAAAGGAGTCAGTTCAAAATACCTTCATGCAAAGTGATAGCGAGGGCTGGACAGAGGATGGAAGCTGGAGTAACAGCGAAATTATTGTTCAGTCGAGCGAGGATGTTGCCGAAAATCAAGAGACAAGTATTTACGAATTTATTGAATACTTTTTAGAAGAAATTGATAAGCTTTGCCGAACGAAAAAGAAGAGAAATAATCTCGATTTATGGCGAGAGCTGTTTGAGGACGAGCGACTTGATGACATAGAAGCAAAGGAAATTCTTCGCTTCAGAGTGTTTCACTATTTCAGCAATATTTTAGATAGCGAATTTAAAAATTATTCAAATCCACCAATAAAGCCAAACATTGTTAAACGGGTGAGCGAGTTTTTCGGCTGGCGAGAAGATGAGATCAGTTTAACCTATCACTATCAAACCCACCAAATTGACAATGTGATGACTTATGCGTACGGGTTAGCGGCGAGTCCGAAGACTGAAGTTATAGAGGAAAGAAAGTCTTCAGGTTCAGGTGGGTATTGGTTATTTTGGATTATTGCAGTGTTTGTTTTACCTAAAGTTTTCAGCGCCTTATTTAAAGACACTGAACGTCCAAAAGAGGAGCCATATTATAAGCGAGCGCCGCTGAAGGAAAAGTCCTTTAGTTCATTGTCTAATTTTGAAAATTGCCAACTAATTTTAAGTGAGTACCATGAGTTATCGGCTGTCCTCAGATGTATTCAATCAGCTACTTCGGGGAATGTGAAGGCGCTGGAAATTTTGGGTATCAAGAATTTGTTCTCAATCGCCAGCGATAATAGTCATCAAGCTGGAATTGATTACTTAACAAGCGCAGCTGAAAAGGGCAGTGTTGTGGCCGAGTTGATTTTAGGATTTGAGTATCAATATTCGCTTTCAACGGACAAGGACATTGAAAAAGCAAAGTATTGGCTGAGCAAGGCGTTGTCTCAAGGTCATAAAAATGCACCGATGATGCTCGCCAGTGCGATATTACTCAATGATAAAATGACCGCTGATGAAGTCGAGCAACTTCTTTCGAAAGAAATTGAAGAGCGCGATCAAAGAGCATTCAACTTGCTTGCGATGGCTAATCTTTTTGGGATTGGTATGAATGAAAATTTACCTGAGTCGCTGAAGTGGTTTGAAGAACTCGCCACGGCAGGTGATATCGAACAAGTTAATGAAGTCGCGTGGTTTTTGGCTACGTCTGATATTCCACAGTTAAATGGTTCAAATGCAGCAATGAACTATGCTGACTATTTCTTAATTCCAGAGCCGACAACTAATCCTCGGTATGTCGATACACTGGCTGCAATTTATGCCGCTTCGGGAGATTTTGCCAAGGCTTATGTGACGCAGCTCAATGCAATAATTCATTTGAAACAATCGGCGTCTGAAGATTTAACTAATGCAGCGCTTGATGAAGAAATAACCGACTACGAGTCGCGGTCGAAGCTGTATTTGAAGCAGGAACGGTATCTTCAAAAGTTTAATGAAGGTGACGCTAGAAAAATGTTTGAGCGGCTCCAGTACGCTTTAGTCCGTGAGGAGATTGTTAAACTCGTTGGTGAAAAAAACGCCAAGGGATTAAACTTGAATATTAACTAGTACAGAAGTCAACGATCAAAATTTGATCATGGCGTCGCAGGCTACGTGTTTATTGAGCTGTGATCATCTATAAAATGTTTACTGACAGATTTATCCACAGGAATTGTGGGTATCTCTATAATTTTAACAAGGGATAGAAATTCCCGAATGATAGTAAAGTTACTAGCATCCAAAAACATGGAATAAGATGTTCGGTAACACGTTTTGTTGCCGTTCTGTTTATGGTTTGCCTTCCTGAATATTGGGAGGCTGTTAGAAACTATTAACCATATCAGGTAATCTGGTTTTGGCGAATTATCTGAGTGAAACAAACTTTGAGAAGGTAGGAGAAAAATATGGAGGCCATCACTAAACAGGTTGAATTGCTGTTAGACAGAATTGGGCAAAGTAGCAAAAGAAGTGAGCTTCGGGCTTCTATTTTAGATTTTTTCCGGGAAGAGAGTGCTAAAAAGCAGGTCGTTTATAAGCGAGGAACGTTATATTTTTATACCGCAGGGATGATCAATAATGCTCTGCCTACAGCCAGTCAGGAGGAAAATAGCGCAATTTACGTTTTCGATGGTTGCAAAGTAACCAAAGAAAACCCTCAAAAGTATGTCGGTAGCGGGCTGTTTGCTGCGTCAGGCGTGTCGGGATCCTGGTCTAGTAATAACAACAACAATAATAACAATAACAACAATAATAACGGAAACAACAACGGATAGGGGAGTAGAATGGGATTTGTCTATGCTGTTGCAGCGTTATGTAGCTTTCTTATGCTTTACTTGCTGATTAAAAGTCTAGCTGGATTAAAAACTATTTCTAAGACAAAAAAAGGGTTATCTAAAGCCGAGCAGTTGTCGGAGCAATCAAGTATCGGCGATTATATTTATTTTTATGGTCGTTTGTCGACACCGCCAACCAAAGCGCCAATTAATAAAAAAACTTGCGGGTATTGGGGGCTGATCATAAAAGCTGTATTCACAACAAGGCGAAAAAAACCAAACAAAGGCCTGCAAACTCACCGCCCAGCTATTCTCAAGGCAAGTTCAGAAGATTTTCCATTTATGGTGTCAAATGGTGTTATGTGTGCTCAAATGACATTTAGGTCTCACTTAGGACTTATAGTTAACTCAGATAAAGATACGGTAAAATCGAACTCGCCGCCAAAGATTGAAGAGCAAGTCTCCGTCAAACCTGAAATTTGGAAAGCTAAATATCAATCATATGAGTCGACCATATTTTCTCTTCCCAAAAACTGTCAACTGACTATTTGGGGCAAGATTCTCAAGAAAACAAACAGCGGCTTTTTACTGGGTGATACGAAGGAAAGCACCAAGCCACCACTGATTTTTAACGGAACACGTGGTGAGTTTTTGAGCAAAATGGCGAATCAAACAAAGTTAACAATTTTATTAGTTTTTCTAATTTTGGGAGGACTTGTCGCTATTTGGGGATGGGGGCGTACAGCATTTGAGGCAGGTCAATTCGTGACATTGTCAGTGGTTATTGCGGCGTCTGTATTCATATTTGGGCAATATATAAAGTCGCTTGCTAAGAAATAAGGTTGATTATTGAATGACTTTTGCTAACACACAGACAGAGCCAGGTAAATTTATCCATCTGTTATATGCGCCAACGAATTTTTGCAATATGGGGTGCAAATATTGTTATCTTGGAACAGGTACTGACGAATTGACCCAAAAAGATAAAATTGTCAGTACGCTCAAGTTTACTTTGAGCCAGTTTTTAAAAGATAATACGTTGCCGTTTAACTTATCGTTTCATGGTGGGGAAGCTACAGCAATACCTAAGACAATACTTCGGCAGCTCCTCCAGGTCGCTAGTGAGCATTATCAGAAATATGGCGCAACGATAAAGCAATTTGGATATCCGCTTAACCCGATTCATATTAAAACGAATTTATATAATTTTGATCAGTTATATGATTTATTTACGGAATACCAGGTCAGTGTGAGTGCGAGCGTCGACTTACCTTTAAAACTTCATGAAAAGTACCGTACAGACAAAAAAGGAAAAAGCACGCTCGCAAAAATAACTTCCAATCTTAAGTTGCTGGCAGAGTACCCTTATCACAAAAAAATTTCGTGTGTCGTGACACAGGAACACCTCAAGTACTTAGATGAGTTCATTGCTGACATTAAATTTATTCATCAAGACATTGGTCTAGATATGACTAAGTTCAACGTGATGTTTTCATTCGATAGCGAAAAAAATACTGAAAAATTTAGCGAGCAATATCCCGGAACTGAAATGTTGACTCAAGAGCAACAGGTGTTTTTTTATCAAACTCTTAAAAAGGCATTTAAGGGAAGTTCGCTAGAATTAGGCTTTAAAGAGCATTGGTTTAAAGAGTTTACACCTGAGTTTTGTTGTAGCGCAGTGAATTGTGGAGATAAGTTTTTTTTACTACAAAGTAACGGAGATGTGTTTGCCTGCCCAAGAGGTCAGTCGTCGCGCAAATTTTTCTATGGAAACGTATTTCAGGAGTCTGTCTCGTCAATACAAAACAATGGTTGGCAAACCATAGAATCAATCGAAAACACATTGGATGCCGACGAAGAATGCTTTAGTTGCCACTACATTCCCTATTGCAATCAAGGCTGTGTTTTTGTGAGAGAGCAGACGGGTTTGAAAAAAAGCTATACTTGCAAGCTTCAAAAAGAAATCTATAAAGATAACCCTGAGCGCTATCCAGCCTATTCTGATGATTACGTTAAAAACTATGCTAAAGAGTATAAATATAGAAATAACTTGAAGAGTTTCAAAGCGCACGAAATTGAGACGTTAAAAACAACCAATGTCACACCGGAACTGGAGTTAGAAAATAATTCTTTGGCTGCTCTGGTGAAAGAAGATTCCATATTGTCGTCGATTTACGATGACACCCTGATTTCCCTCGAAGTTGATGGTGTTGATTTTCAACTCAGAAGTCCTGTCCTCAGCAATATTGCCGATATTATTGCTATGGACTCAAATAGTTCGGCGGTATTAAAAGTTCATCACAATATTTTTGATATTAATTGTAAAGAACCTGTAACTAATACATTGCACATTATGCTGTTGAGAAATACGATGGTAAGTTATGGAGATGAAAAAAGAGAGAAGCAAGAACATATAGCAGACTACAGCATATATACCAATAGTCTTATCTCGCAATCTGAAAAAGTTGAAGATTTCTATCATTTCGATTTACGGCCATTTTTCAGTCAACATAGAGGATTATTTTTAGATGGTGTGAGAAATAACCTGTTTGTTACTACGCGGAAAATGCGAGAGTATCATTATGAAAAACAAAAAAAGAATGCATTTTATCATATTCAGGCAATCAATCTTCCGTTTCCATATGTTGAGTTTTACTGGAAAGATGTTCCCGTTGAGTTGATTGATGTGAAAACGTTCTATCCAGAAAAAGATTGATATAAAAAATACGACAGTTAAGCACTCGATGCTTTTGTCGAATTCACGCACACAACGCGATTTCTACCAAGACTTTTTGCTTGATAAACGGCTTCATCTGCGCGTTTTAGTAGCTGTTCAAATGTTTCTCCATCGGGAGCTAGTTGTGCAATTCCAATGCTGATAGTCACAGCAATTCCATTGGGTTTTAATGCTTCAACCATCTTTCGAATAGACTGTGCTTTTTCTTCGGCCTCTTCTGCATTGCAATGGTCTAGTAAAATAACAAATTCTTCGCCACCTATTCTGGCAATAACATCTTCGAATCGGTTTTGCTCATTCAGTAGCTTTGCGAGTTTTTGCAATACAATATCACCAACAGGATGACCGTGAGTGTCATTAATAGTTTTAAAGTGATCGAGGTCTAGTACGAGTAAACACAAGGATGTTTGATGTCGGTTGGCTTCCGATAATTTATGGCTAGCCATTTCCTGTAAATAGTATCGATTATATAATCCGGTCAATTGATCATGCATCGCCATACCTTCATATTTATCTCTTTTTCTTTTTAATAGCATGGTGGTAACAAGAAATATTATTGTGGTAACAAGTAGCAAAGTAATAGCTGAATAAATCAAAATGTAACTTTTGTATTGTTCGTAAAAACTCTTTGGTCTGTTTAGGATTATATAAGGTCTCGGTATTTTCTCTGCCGAAAGTTGAAAGCGTTGCATCACATTAAAATCAAAGATATTGATCAACGGACTCCCGGTTACAGGTATGCTTTCTATTGATTGACCTTGCAATATATTTAAAGCGATCTTAGCTGCAGTTTCGCCTTGATAATTTGGGCTTGTTATTTTTCCGCCCACCACGCCTTGTCCAACAACATCCCACACACAATAGGTAGGAAACTGGCTCGCCTCGCTAACAAGTCTGACACTTTCTTCGCTTGACAGAGTTGTACCTGAAGGCGTTCTTAAATAAATTGCCCACAGTACCAGTGTGTTTTCAGATAAATTGGTAAGCGAGCGCTGCAGTTCCTCAGGCGTTAGGTTGTGCATATAGTTTATGTTTACTTGGTTAGCGAATTTCTGCTCAGCTTTTTCAATGAGTTTTTTAAAAATATAACCCGAGCGAGTTTCATCGGTAATCGCGTTGATTGTTTTCGTACCTGGATGCAGCTTTAGCATTAGTTCTATGGTCCCGGCTACGTCATAAGATTCATAAACGCCGGTGAAATTTTTTTGCCCTTGCAATCTGTCTTGCGAAAAAGCATTTAAACCTGAGAATATAACCGGTGTTTCTGGGAACAAGTCGTCTCGGTACTTGAGCAAAAAATCGAGAGCATGATCGTCTGAGGAAATGATTGCATCGAATTTCACGAACTGATATTTAGTCGCATAAAGATCTCTTAGCTGTTTGAAATAAAACGGACCGGATCGTCGCTTCGTGTCCATATAATTGATAAATAGCTCGATGTCATTTTGTTCATCAAATACTGACTTAATACCGGCCATTATTCGGTCTGTCCAATGAAACCCTTGATGATAGGCGTGAAGAACCAAAACGCGTTTTTTTGTTTCATTTGCAAGTAAGCTTTGATTCAGAAACAAACTGATAAAAAATACAGTGTTTAAAAATATAAGCTTACTACCTGGTTTCATTAAGTGGTTACTTCCCGATTATATAAACGAGTTATTAAAACTTGGCTTATATTCTTATCGAATTGATTTACTTGAATTTATGCTACTTGCTGTTAACAAATAATTCATCAATTACCAATAATCAGAATTGATAATTCTTTCGGTTTTTTTATCTCGAACTTTGGTTAATTATAGAACATAAGATTTCCTTTTGAGATATAAATAAAAGACGCAAGAGAGCCAAACATGATTTTTAATGTTACATGGGATTGAGGGGATATTGATTGAGCTTTAGTTGTGATTGCATCTATATTTGAATTTTTTAAGCGATGAAATTTGAAAAGAAATTAGGCGAGATTGTCAGAGAATGTATTACTCTGACTCTATTAATTTGTAATCGGAACTAAAGTTAGATTTCCCCTGTTTGTTCTCATTCAGCAAATGGTTGGTATTTCGTTGAGTACAGGGGATTGTTTGATATCTTTAGAGAAAAGAAATCATTCCGGTAGCTGGACCGCAGAACCTGCTACGGTAATTCCACCTCCGGCAGGAATGGTTACTTTCAATTGGCTGGGCCTGCCCATTACTTCGCCTTGAAGAATATTAATTTCTGCAGGCGCTTCGATCAGGTTTGCCTCTCGTAAATAACCGCCGAGCGCTGCCGCGGCTGCACCGGTTGCTGAATCTTCGACAACACCGCCCACAGGAAATGGATTGCGCGAGTGGAATAATCGAGTATTTTCGCGCCAGACCAGCTGTAGGGTGGTTAGTTCATCTTGCAACATGATAGTTTTTAGTTTTTCAAAATCATATTGCAAATCATCTAACCGTTTTTTCGATTTTACTGCCAGTACAAGGTGCCAAACGCCGCCAAATGCTCTTGCCGGAGGGATCAATGGATCCAATTCGTTTTCTTCCCAGCCAAGGGCTGCCATAGCATCTTTTACCAGAGATTGCGGTGCGTGCATATACCTTGGTTCAACAGAAGTTAAGGATGCGCTAGTTATACCGTCACTTGTTGCGACAGTGACAGGGATATCCCCAACTTTGGTTTCAAATAAATAGGTTCCATCTCCACTTTCTTGTCCGATAGCAACGCCAGTTGCGATGGTGGCATGTCCACAAAAGGGGACTTCGGCTTCTGGGCTGTAATAACGTACGGTTCTATTTTTTCCTGACGAGGGGGCAACAAATGCTGTTTCCGAAAATCCGACTTCGGCAGCAATACGCTGCATTTCATCCTGGTCTGGGAGCGACTCTCCAACCCACACGCCGGCAGGATTTCCACCTTCGGGATTGTTAGTGAATGCCGTTAGGCGTTTTAGCGAACTAGATTTCATGAATTTTTCCTGAGTAGTTGGTCAGTCATGTCGATAAGATAGCTTGTTCTTAATTGTGCGTAAATAATCTATTATAATCATCATATGTTCAAAAATGTGCATTAGAAGAAATTTAGGAAAATTGAAATGATAAACTGGAACGACCTTAAATATTTTTTAGTTTTGTCCAGAGAGGGCACTGTCAGCGCCGCTGGAAGAGTGCTTGGCGTGAAGCACATGACGGTGGCTCGTCGCATTCAAGCATTAGAGCAAAGTTTGGGAACCCGCTTATTTGACCGGACCAGGAACGGATACTCTATGACGCAAGCCGCGGAAAATTTACTCGATCTCGTGACATCAATGGAAGAAAAAGTTGGCAGCATTGATCGCCAGGCCGCAAACCTTGATTCTGCTTTAGCCGGGCCGCTTAAATTGACAGTCGCATTTGAGTTAGCAAATCGATTAATCATTCCTGATATCGGCGAATTTTGCCATCGTTTTCCGAATATTGATATGCAGCTTTTGATGACCAAGGACTTAGTTGATTTAGTGGCGATGGAAGCCGATCTCGCGATTCGAATGACGCCAAACCCGCCTGAATATTTAGTTGGTCGAGAAATTATGAAATTACGACATGGAATATATGCCTCTCAATCGATGCTGGAAAACATTTCTAAAAACGTAAAAGTCATTTTATTCCAGAGCGAAGTTTCATCACCCCAGTGGGTGAAAGAACATTTTAAAAATGCAAAGGTATCTGTTCGAGTGGATGATGTTGGATCGATGGCTGTCGCCGCGGCCAGCGGTTTAGGATTAGCTAAGTTGCCATGTTTTATCGGAGATACTCAGCCAGGACTATTCAGATTAGACAGAGATATCGGCACTTCAAACTGGGGTGTTTGGGTTTTAAACCATGTTGATTTACGAGCAACAGCGAGAGTCAGGGCTTGTAAGGAATATTTGATGGGGCTGTTGGAAAGTAAACGGTCGCTTATTCAGGGAGAAAATTCGAGGTATGCTTGAACTGGTCTGGACGTACTCCGCTGGAAGCTATCTCTACTGCCACCAAAAAATGTGGCAAAGTTGATGAAAGATAAGTGGGGCACACTTTTGCTGAAAAGGCTCGTCGATATTGTTCTTGTAGAAGGTCACTCAGACAAAAATATTTCAGACACAAGAAACTGGTTATGAAAAAAGGTAAATTGATAAGAGTTAAATCAAGTCGTTCGAACAGTCTCTTGAGAATCTATAGATAATAATCTTCCGACTTTACAGAACGTTAATTTTCGTTAGCACATTGATGCTGGACATGGGCTTCGCTAAAAAACTAATCGCCTATCTGGTAGATTTCTCGTCCTGTCAAAGAGCCTGACATTCAGTTCCACTTAGAACAAAAATTGTATAGCTATGCACGTATCAGAAAGATAAAGCTCCGAGTCAATGTCATGAATTGTCGTATGAGATACCTTGCTTGAATTTAGATATGTAGGTAAGTTGCAACCAATTCGATAAGTCTTAATTGAGCTCAATAAAGAATTGGCTATTGCGCCAAAAAGTTTTGTGTTCGACAAAAAAAAATCTCTTTTCGAAATGTATTTTGATGTTCAAAAAGTTGTCACTTCGAACTGAATGTTGCGTTACTGATGATTTCAAAAATAGATTTTTTCTGAAAATATATTTGAATCGAATTGCTATTTGTTTAAAAAAACTCAAATTGAAATTTAATTTAAATGTTCTTGTAATTATGTATCTCTTATGTGAGATTTTTTGCAAAAAAAAATATTGTTTTTAATTTCTGAGATAGAAATGTGTAGCGCGAGATGTTATACATGAACCTGTATAAAATATAAAACAAAAAGTAAATGCTGGGGGCGGCATTTTTTGTTTTTAGCGATTGATTCTAGGCGATCGCGTTCACAATAAAACGGTGAGTTTTCTCATCGCATCTTCACGTATTTTCAAATGTTGTTTGATGTATTTGAGTGTTGTTTGATGTATTTGAATATTGTTTGATATTTTCGAATGCCATTCGACATATTCGAATGTCGTTTAATATTTTCAATTTTCCAAAATCATATGGAATAAAAAAAGCCTTTTGGGAGAGGCATAAAAATATGGACGATTTAATACCGTTGGGGAGCGGTTACCTTAGGGCGGTAGCGTGCCTTCATCTGAAGTCAATCAAATCAAACAAAATTTAATCACAATTCAATGAGTTATCATTACTAAGATCGAGGATATGGACGAAGCTAATCGAACTTATAATGTTGTCACTTATGGAGAAGCACAATACTCTAATTGGTTAGCTGATAGGAAAAATGCTTTAGGCTGGAGGAACTAAGGAGCTTCAGGAGCTAAAGCGGAATGCCTTGCACAATATTGACAATATCTGGATTGATATACGCCCTCTAAGTTTACGCAAACACTTGGAATAAATGTCACAAAAAATAAACAAGTGAAGGAATAAGCACGCTATGGAGGCTATAAAACGATAGCTTAGTGAAGGTCTTATTGAACAGGAATTTATGCTAACTCAAACTAAGGAACTATGAATCTTTATGTCGTAAAAAACTAACTCTCAAGTAACTAGTTAATGCGATAAGTCTTTGTCGTCAGTTTCTAGAAAGAACTAAAAACCTAATCGATACTAACTTCGAGTTTTGAAAAAATCATGACAAGAAGTGACGGGATTGTTGCATCTCAATTTTGGTGGCTTGGGGAAAACAAGCGAAATGTAAGTGGCTAAGCGTCAAGTAATTTTCTCGTATTTCGTTAGTTTTCCAAGCTTTCATTATTACAACTTTCGGTAGCTTTATGACCATTGAATTATCTCACGAAACCTTGGCAGAGTTGTAAGAATCATTAGTTATGACGCGGTAGAAAATTAGTTGTAAGGGATAATCGCCACGCTGGCTTTAACGACTAAAGGTAATGATGTCGACTTGATGAAATATGGAAATGTAAAAGAAGAAAAAGGTAGGTAAATTCATGCAAGAGAAAAAAATCCAAAGCCATGATGGCTTCGAGCTCAATTATGCTGTCAGTGAATCGCAACCGGGAAAGCCCTGGATCGCACTGATCATTCCATTCGGTCTTAAGTTATCGATGGCAAAACACTTTTTCGATTTTTTCGGACCTGGTTATAACGTTATTACCTGGGAAACTCGTTCGATTTTAGATTCGGAAGATCGTGGAGTTACAGAGAATGAATTCGATATCGAAAACCATATTCTAGACTTACGCACGATACTTACTGAATGCCCTGTAAAAAAATTTATAATGGTTGGTTATTGCTCTGGAGCAGGACTTGCTCTGGCTGCGGCGAATCGCTTTCCTCAATTAATCGATGATCTCATCCTGGTTCATGGCGAATATACAATGCTAAATGACGCTGCGTGTACGACCCAGTTCGCAATGGAAATCGATAGTTTATTGTCGCTTGCAGCAAGCGACGAAGAACATTTAAAGCTAGTTTTTGAAAAAATAAAAAGTCAGAGATTTGAAGAAAGTGCCAACCGACCTGATGGAATCGACCTACCATTTACTGAATTGGCTTATTTGCGGCGCTATGCGGCAAACTACCTCGCATACAAAGATGTCAACTTTGAAAAACTAGCTCGTTTTGTCGCGCATAAAACGCTGTTGATAAGCGGTGAGCGTGATGTGCAAGCTAATGCGACTAGTACAGAAAAAATTCACGAACTCATGCCAAATTCGGAAGTTTACATCGATCCGGAAGCTGATCATTACGGCATTTTAAGAGAAGACTCGAGTGTGATGGTGACCATTTGGAATTACCTGTGTGTCGAAAAATCAAATGCCGCCTAATAAGATGATAAGCATCCATAAAGTTTTTGAGCATCTAGCAAGGCAAAGCCCAAATGGTTTGGCTATCAGATTTTCGGGCCAGGATATTACCTATAAGGATTTGAATGAGAGAGCGAACTATTTGGCAAAATATCTTCAAGGTATTGGGGTTCAACACAGTGACATAGTTGCAATTGCTTTTAGTCATTCGGCAGAGTTAATTATTTCGATGTTAGCAATATTAAAGTGCGGAGCAGCGTATCTGCCAATTGACGATGCAAGCCCGGCCTCAAGAAACAAGGCAATCTTAGAGACCGCAAAAGTTAAAGTTATAATTTCAAAAGACGCTTCTTGTAACGACTATTCAAATGGATTGAAGTCGCTGATAGCTAATGAAAGTTCGTTGTTTAATTCTAATCTCGAAGAATTTAATAGCTATTCTTCAGCAGAAGACGATGGTGCATATGTCATGTTTACTTCAGGTTCCACAGGAGCACCTAAAGGTGTTTTGGTACCGCACCGTGCAGTGATCAGGTTAGTCAGAGAGACGAACTATATTCAAATTAAGATGTCGGACCGAATTTTACAATTTGCACCACCTTCGTTTGATGCTTCGACCTTTGAAGTGTGGGGAGCATTGCTTAACAGTGCAACATTGGTTCCTTATTCTGGCACTGTAGTCGATCCAAATGTTCTAAAAAGCGATATCAGGAATAATGAGGTAACAATCCTTTGGCTGACAGCTGCGTTGTTTCACCTGGTTACCGATAAGTTTATTGAAGCACTGGAACCCTTGCGCGTGTTGTTAGCAGGAGGAGACGTTCTTAATCCCAAGTACGTTAACAAAGTTTTGGATACCTTTCCAAATATAACAGTTATTAACGGCTATGGACCGACAGAGAATACCACTTTTACATGTTGTCATTTAATGACTTTGGAGAATAAACCTTCCGGCAATGTGCCCATCGGAAAGGCGATCTCAGGCACGACACTTCATATACTTGACGACGCTTTTAACATTGTTGAGAGTGGACAGGTAGGCGAGTTATACGTTAGTGGGCCAGGTGTCGCACTTGGGTATCTGAATGAAGAAAACCAAGGAGATGCCTTTTTTATTAACAAAGACATATCGCCCGACTTGATCTATCGAACCGGGGATCTGGTGAAGGAAAATGCTAACGGAGAATTGGCGTTTATCGGTAGAAAAGATAATCAGGTGAAAATTCGAGGTTATCGTGTTTCTCTAGAGGAAATCAAGACTCATATTGTTGAGTTAGAAAATGTTAGCGACGCACTCGTGATTACTAAAAAATTTTCGTCGGGGGATCAATTATTGGTGGCTCACATTCAAACTACTGAAGGCCTTGAACCCGACATAAAAAAGATGAAAGCAAGCCTTGAACTAGTTATTCCTAAATACATGATTCCGGATCAATTCGTTTTTAATTCCCAATTACCAATCAATGATAATGGGAAAATAGATACCAGAAAATTCTTAAGCACAATAGAAGGGTGAGAATAGGGAGAAATAAAATGATAGAAGGTTCAATTAGCAGCAAGATACTAGGTTTTTTCAGAGAAAAAGAAATCATGAAAGACCTGACTGAAGACGAAGATTTTTTCGAGCTTGGCGTGTCTTCATTGACAGTTGTAGAGCTACAAATAGTGATTGAAAAGGCTCTAGGGCTTGAGGTTTCAACGAGCAAACTGATGGGAGCTCCGACAGTAAAAGAATGGGTTGAAGTATACGAAGAAAAAGCACGTGAACTTTCAGTAGAAGAGTCTAGTGTTTAAGTTTTTTGATTTTTAATATTCAAATTAATCGAGGGTGGGTCTTGTTATGGATAAAAAATATGGTTTGAGTGAAGATGAGCTAGCGGCATTTAGAAAAAATGGTTACATCGGCCCATTTGATCTTTATAGCCCTGAAGAGATTGGAGAAACCTATAAGAAGCTCAGGCCGCAAATGTTTGATAGAGAATTCGCGGTTTACGACTTAGATCATACCAGCTTGCTGGCAGGTTATGATCGACATTTAGACATTGATTTCTTTAGTCAGCATATCATGCAAAGACGAATTCTCGACAAATTGGAAAGCATTTTAGGGCCTGACATTTTATGCTGGCGTTCAGAGTTGTTTCCCAAATACCCTGGCGATGAAGGTACCGACTGGCATCAGGCCGATACTTTTGCCCACGCTTCAGGCGCACCACAAATAGAATGGCCCAGCTCTGAGTTCGGCGGTGCCGTTACTGTTTGGACTGCGGTAACCGAAGCTAACGAGGAAAATGGATGTCTCAGGTTCATTCCCGGTACGCAAGAAGAAATGTTTTATGACGAGTCGAAAGAAATGGCTTATAAGCCAGAAGAAGTCAATAAGCTTGAAAAGGACGGAATTAAAAGAGGTTTTTTTGGATATGACTATCGAAATTTACAAAAAGATCCTAGCTTTGTGCCTGATGAATCAGCAGCCGCATCAATAACGATGAAAGCAGGGCAATTTGTCATTTTTTGGTCGACTTTAATGCATTCATCTTTCCCGAATACGACAACAAACAAAACCCGTTTAGGCTTTACTGCGAGATATGTACCCACTTGTGTAAAGGTCTATCCAGATACAGATACTGTTGATGAATATGGAACGGTTTTGTCACTTGAAAAATATGGAACAGTATTAGTTTCTGGGGAAGATGATTATCAACACAATAAAATACTAAACTCGAATACAAGAGGTTACGTATTTGCTTCTGAAGACTAGTGACTGAAATCCTCCATTTCGATTGACTTAATAGTTCAGATGTTTAGATTCATCGAAATATTGGAAACTCGCACCTTTTGTTAAACGTGAGAAAAACTTGACCTTTTTTACTGAATATATGCCATTGAAAAAATTGAGGTATTTGGATGTTATCGAAAGATATATCTGAGCCAGAAATCTCCAGGCTATCTCCACAACAGGCTCGGCTTAGTTCTTTTTCTTCGGAGAGCAGAAAGAGTTTAATGTGTGAATGTGAATGGGAAATGCCCTGGCATTCTTCATTAGAGTCTCTTCAAACTCAGCTAGTCAGTCGGATGGAGGAGTTCGAAATATTTCGAACAAAAATACAACGCCACGCTAACGGAGAAAATGTCCAGGTAATTGCCCCTCAAGTTCAAATGCAGTTGGAGCTCAGTAACGAGATTAGTGTACAGGAACTATTGCAAAAAAAAGAAAGCTTACGTCGAAATACTATTGAAAGTGATGACCGCCGAGTTGGTCTGTACATTTATCAGTCGAGTGAAAAACTCTGCGGAATATACTTTGTGGCGCCGCCGGAAATCGTTGATTTAGAAACAGTACAGTTATTAGCCAGGTCTATTGACGGACGGCCTGAAAACTGTATTCAAAGCGGACAAGAAGGCATTTTGCAGTATGCCGATCTATCTGAATGGCTAAATCAATTACAGGATGAAGAACTCGGAAAAGAAGGCCTCAAGTATTGGAGAAAACTAGATTGTCCAACCATTGGAAGTCAACCGCTATTGGATGGAAAAGTACTTAAGTCAGAGCCTCATTTTAGTTCTGTTGTAACTGCCGATTATTTATTGTCATGTGATAACTTTTCGGACCAAAGTAAGTTAAACGAAGATTTATTCTTAAGCATCTGGGTTCTTTGCATTGCAAAGCTTTCAAGCTGTGAAAGAGTCTCTGTTGGCAAGTTGTGTTCCGGGCGAACTCTCGATGATCTTAAAGACGCAATTGGTAATCTGAGTTTAACACTACCGATTTCTTTTGAGTTCGATTGGATGAGTACATTCGAGGAATTTCTTAATAATATTACTGCTACAGTATCGGAAGGTGAGCAATACCAGGAATGCTTTAGATGGAATGAACTTAAAAGTGCCGATGCTAGCAACGCGAGTTCTTATTGTTTTAACAGTTTTGAATTTCACGATCTAGATAGCAAGGAACAAGGTATTGCGAGTACTAAATGGATAAAGGCAATATTTCAAGTTGAGCCTTACTTACTTAAGTGCAGTATTAAAAAGTATAATCAAAAAACTTACTTGAGTTTTTCGTATAATCCAGACCTCTATTTCTCAGAGACTATTGAACATTTGAAAGAACGTTATATTAAAGTTCTTAACCAGGTTCGATCAAACTTTAATGTAAAGCTGTCACAACTCGACCTGACATTACCCTGGGAGAGAGAAAACCAGCAGAACTGGAATCTTACAAGTCGGCATTTCGAACAGCTAATACCTTTCCATCAACTTTTTGAAAAGCAAGCAGGCGATACACCCGAGAATACCGCTGTTGTTTTTCAGGAACACAAGCTTTCATATACCGAATTAAACGCAAAGGCAAACCAGTTTGCACGTTTGCTGATTGATAGAGGAGTGAGTTTAGGTGACTACGTTGGTGTTTCATTAGGCCGCTCAATTGATCTGGTGGTGGCATTGTTAGGCATATTGAAAGCTGGTGCAGCCTATGTCCCGATTGACCCTGAGTATCCTGCAAAGAGAATCAGCTACATAGCAGATAACTCAGCGATTAAACTGACGATCGTGAACAGCCGGTCTGGTAATCTTTTTAACTTCAATGAAACGCTCAATTTAGATGATATTGGCGAGCAAATAAAGAAGTACCCAAATAATAATCTTCAGCTTTCGGTATTAAGTGAGCAAGCGGCTTATACGATTTATACCTCCGGATCGACGGGCGTACCAAAAGGAGTCGTTATTTCTCACCGAAGTCTTTATAACTACGTTAAATGGGCGGGTGTTGAATATGAGCTAGCTGAGGGTAATGGTTCTCTTGTTCATTCCTCAATCAGTTTCGATCTAACGGTTACCAGTCTCTTAGCGCCGCTTTCTGTAGGTCAGTCGGTTATTCTTATTCCAGAGGAAGAAGGGATTGAAGGTTTGATAAATCGCCTGTCAAAAAACAACAATTATACGTTGTTGAAAGTTACACCTTCGCATCTGGAAATGCTTAATGCGGCTCTCTCTCACGAGAACATGAAAAATGCGGTCAGGGTGATAGTCGTCGGTGGTGAGGCACTTAGTTGGCATAGAATTAATCCATGGTTGATAAATAATCCAGGGATGACAATCGTCAACGAATATGGTCCAACAGAAGCGACAGTCGGTTGTTGTATTGAAAAAATACGGCAACATGATCCAGCTTTAACCGGGATGGTGCCAATTGGCAAACCCATACACAACACGAAACTCCACGTTCTGGATCAATCGCAAAACGAAGTGCCGATAGGTGTTATCGGCGAACTCTATATTGAAGGGATGGGACTAGCGCTCGAATACCATAATCGCCCCGATATGACCGAAAAGGCATTTATTCTTATGGGGCGCAAGGCTGACCAAAAACTTTATCGTACGGGAGATCTGGCTAAATATCTTGAAGATGGTCGTCTGAGTTTTGAAGGGCGATGTGATGAACAGGTTAAGTTACGTGGATACAGGGTTGAGCTTGGGGAAATCGAAGCGATTTTGCAGAACAGTAGAGGAGTCGAAGAAGTTGTTGTTCGATTACTAGAGTCTGGAAACAAGAAGACTGGAATCCAAAATAGCGAAACCGAAAATATTGAAACTCCGCAAAATGGAAGATTGGGGCTTGTTGCTTATATTGTAAAAAGCGAAGTTAAGATTCCTGATTTGTTCACAACTTTAAAGCGGAGGTTGGCCGAAAGCATCCCAGAATATATGATCCCGGTCCATTGGGTCGCGCTGGATTTCTTGCCATTAAATAAGCATGGAAAACTAGATAAAGAAAAACTACCTTTGCCTCAGAATAAACAAGCTTATGTATCAGCACGGACTAATACTGAACAAGCACTTGTTAACTTATGGCAGCGCTTCCTTGGCGCCGAAAGGATCGGTGTAAAGGATAACTATTTTGAGCTGGGGGGAGATTCTATTCGGAGTATCAGTTTGATTTCAGCTGCCAGAGAACAAGGTATCGTATTCACTCTCAATCAGCTTTTTAGCAACCCTACCATTGCAGAACTGGTTCAGGTGATTGGTGAAAGTAATGAGGCTGAAGAAGAATGCCATACTCTACCATTTGAAATGATAACCTTGGATTGCCGTGCGCGTCTTCCTGATACAGTCGAGGATGCCTATCCGCTGACGACACTTCAACAGGGAATGATTTATCACAACCAGTTTTACGAGGATGAGAAGTTATATCATGACATCTTTAGCTATCGCTTAATGCTTCCAGAAAACTTGAAAGTCGACCACTTGGTGATTAGAAAAGCTTATCGGCATATTTTACGAAAACACCCGGTCTTACGGACGACCTTTTCTCTGTCGGAATTTGAACATCCTTTGCAATTGGTCCATAAAAGAGGAAATGAAGAAAGCTTGGTGATTCGAGACCTTAAAGGTCTAAATGACGAACGGCAACAAGCAGAAATTGAACTCATGATACAGCGCGAAAAGGAAACCGGGTTCGATATTTCTGAACTACCTTTAGTGCGATGTTTTATTCACTTGCTTTCCGACAGAGAAATTCAGTTTTCAATAAGTTTTCACCACTCTATTATTGATGGTTGGAGTGATGCAATTTTATTAACCGAGTTGTTAACGGCAATCATTAGTTTGTCTCAAGAAAAAGAGCTTCCAGAACGAACTCTTTCATCGAAGTTTAGCGATTTCGTTAAGCTTGAGCTAAGTGCTCTCGATGACCCTGAGTTCAAGCAGTTTTGGCGAGATAAGCTGAAAGATCTGAGTTATACCTCTATACCGGCCCTTAAGAATGTATCTAGAAATAAAGTAACCAGTAAAGTTCATAGTCAACAAATTGTTATCGAGGAGCCTGTTTCTAATAATTTAAAGGCTATCGCAAAAACAATCGGTGTTCCATTGAAGACACTGCTTTTAACGGCCCATATGAGAGTCTTGAACTTAATAGCTGCTCAAGATGACATAACCACTTGCCTGGTTTCTGCCGGCAGACCGGTGAGTGAGGATGGTGATCAAGTTTTGGGGCTTTTTATTAATAGTATTCCTTTAAGAATTAAGTTTGGAGGGCTACGCAAAGCGACTTGGCGGAAATTGATTGAGGAAACGTTTTCCGAAGAAAATCAATGTATGAAATATCGCCGTTACCCTTATGGAAAAATGAAAACCTTTACTGGATTAGATTCCGTTTCTGATGCGCTGTTTTACTTCACTGACTATCACAATCTTGAGGGAATTTATCAGCAGACAGGGATCAAACTCTTGGAAACGAGACCGTATGAACGTAGTAGTTTCCCGTTAGTCGTTCATTTTAATATTGATCCTGAATCAAAGTTACTAACTGGTGAAGTAGAGTGTAACGCCAGTCAGTTTACCGCTGAGCAGAATGAGTGTTACAGCTTATTGTTTGCGGAGTTGTTAGAGGAAATTAGCCAGTCAGTTGATTGCGAGTTTGATTCAGTTTATAGCTGTTCGACTCGACAATATTTAGAGTCTGAGTTATGCGCAAAGAGAGGCTCGGTTTTCTATTCTGACCTCATTCAATGGAGAAAAGACTATTGGTTAAACCAACCGGGTTCTAAAAAACTCTCGTATTGGGAAAAGCGGTTGTCGAATTGTCCCAAACCGCCACACTTACCCCTTGTTGGTAAAAGCTATCAAGTTAAGGGCTTCATTGAAAAAAGTGTTGCGAGCATTTTAGAAAGTGATTTATCCAAGAAAATTGAGTCAATTTGTAACGAATACCAAATTTCAGATTTAATGTTATTTGAATGTTTATTTTCGATACTACTCTGTCGGCATGGTAACGAGGATAAAGTACTTATTCGCCGCGTAGAAAATAGTCTTAATGTAAAAGCCAGTGACGCTCTTGTACTGAAACTAATCAGTACCATCGCCATTCGAACTGATATAAACAGCAAACTTAGTTTTACAGCATTGATCAAAAAGCATATTGAGGAGTCAAAACGAGATCTTCCGTATCGTGATTTGTCATTTGAATCAATCATTGCTCATATGAAAGATTCTAACTCACGCGAGGAGTTATCTAACTGCCGGATCTTTCTCAATTTGGACCATAAAGTAACCGATCCCGAAGTTTCTCAACGTGTTATTTATCTACCTGGTCAACAGGAAAAGATTAAGGCTAAGTTTAATTTGTGGTTAAGTATTCAGCGTGAGGATAATGAAAATAAATACAATTTAAGCCTAGCCTATAACGGTGCTTTATATTCCGAGTCTGGAATGCAGCTTATCGTTGATGGTTTTGCGCTGCTGCTTCATCAGATCTCGGCTAATGCTGATAGAAATGTTTATTCTTACTCAATACTTCCTCATCAGGAAGAACGCAGGATGTTTGCGCGATCCTGCAATGAAGAAGCTAATCAGCAGCATGAGCTTTGTGTGCATCAACTATTTGAGAAACAAGCTGGTTTGCATCCTGAAAGAGTCGCCGTTGTTGAACAGGAACTCGAACTCTCCTATCGACAACTCAACGATAAAGCGAATCGCCTCGCTAATTATCTCGTTGGAACAAGAATGGTCAAACCCGGTGAGATAGTTGGTTTATTTTTAAGTGGTTCAACAAGTTTTGTAACTTCTTCAATTGCTTTGTTAAAAGCCGGCTGTGCCTTCCTGCCGATGGATCCCGATTATCCAGCTTCGCGAATTGAGTATATGGTTGAGGACGCTAATTTAGCCGTGATAATAACTGACCAAGAGCTAGCTGCGCGGCTTCCCATTTATAGTGGCAAAGTCTTGTGTATCGACGAAGAGAACTTGCAGGGAGAGCTTCAGCAATCCTGTAGTGAAATTATTAATTTGGATACGGCTAAACTGGACCACGAAAAGCTGGCCTATGTGATATATACCTCTGGGTCAACAGGAAAACCTAAAGGGGTTATGGTTAAACACGGTCACTTATCAGGCCACATAAAAGGGATGATGAGTTTCTACGAGTATTCTAAAGAGGATAGAGTACTGCAATTTTCTACTGTTGGTGTGGACGCGACTCAAGAGCAGATTTTTTGCGCACTGAGTGCCGGTGCGAGTTTGTGTATGTACAATCAGGGGATAATGCAGGGAAGCGATTTTGATTATTTTTGCAGCGAAAACAATATTACTATTCTGGACTTGCCACCTGCTTATATTTCCGCGCTTTTCGAAGAAAAGTCGTCACCGTTCGAATATTTGAGAAATGATATTCGTCTACTAATACTTGGGGGAGAGAGGTTAAGTCTGCAGACCTATCAGCATTTAAAAAAGGCTGGATTATCTTGTCGAGTTGTTAACGCTTATGGTCCAACGGAAACTGTCATTACATCGCTTGCTCATGGTTTCTTTCTAAATCAAACAATTAGTGAAAACGTGCCCAGTGTACCGATAGGTCGAGCCATGAAAGGTCGAGAGATGTATGTGCTCAATAAAGAATATGCGTTAGTACCTGACGGTGTTTCCGGTGAGCTTTTTATTGGCGGTAAATATCTGTCAAGCGGATACCTGAATCGTCCTGAATTAACTGATGATAGATTTGTTAAGAACCCATTTTCACAAAGCTCGAACGATTATATGTACAAAACTGGCGATATTGTTCGGTGGTGCGATAGCGATAACTTATGTTTTATAACACGTACTGATGATCAGGTCAGTATTCGTGGTTTTAGAGTTGAGCTGAGTGAAATTGAAAATGAAATTTGCAATCACCCTTTAGTTAGTTCTGGCGTTGTTTTGTTAAGATCTGATCAGACGCTCGGCGACAAGTTGGTTGCTTATATCGTGCTGGAACCCGAGCAGCACATTAACGTTATAAATGCTAGCGAAACGGCCGCTAATGATCAGGAGACCAACAAGAATATCGCTGAAAAGCGGAAGGTGAGCAATGAGCTGGAATTGTCAGATAGTCTTCGAGGCTTTTTACAGAGAAGGCTAGCGGACTATATGATTCCCAACTTTTATGTTTTTGTCGATGCCTTCCCTTTAACACCGTCGGGTAAGATAGATCGAGAGCAACTCCCTGAGCTAAATCTTGGTTCGGCTGATGATACATACATTCCACCGAGAAATGAGTTGGAGAACATTCTTTGTTCAGTTTGTCGACAAGTTTTGAAGGTTGATAGAGTCGGAATAAATAGTAACTTCTTTCATCTTGGAGGGGACTCTTTATCTTGTTTACAGTTTGTTTCCCGGCTGAGAGAAAAGAAAATTTACTTCAATGTGCGTGATGTTTTTGACACGCCAACCATTTCTAAGTTGTCTGAGAAAGTTGGTGCAGCGTCAGTTGCCAATGAAAACTCATCAAAATCTCATCAAGATGGAGATAGGTTTTCCAGGAAAATAACTAAGAGAATAACGGTGCGCTCATCAAAAGTTGTAAGGAAGCGAAATTCAACTGACAAATTGGTGTTGAAAATTAGTTAGCCTGAGTTTGGGATAAGAGGAAGCAGAAAATCCCAACTGATCAAATAATTACAAAGTTATCGTTATGTATTAATGGGGAAAATTTTTATAAAGGCTCGCCAGCGCGGGGAGCTGCCAATATCGTCATGCTGGATGGTTACTCTTATCCAGAATTCAGGTTAGTAAGTAAAAGTTAGTCTTTAATTTCCATTAAAAATCATCTCGCCTAAGTATTTTCATGGTTGATTAAAATAAGTTAAATGCAAAAAAAATATAATCATTCAAGTGTTTGCTCATTCCTTATCAGTATTTTTACTGGCCGGGTTTTTTATAACTATTGGTTTTACATGTCACAAATTGATCGTGTAATCCAACTGCGTCTAGGAGAAAATAACAATGGATAATGTTTTCCCTGCATCACCACAGCAAACTCGCTTGTGGAAGATCGTTAAAAAAGGAACAGGGGCTTTCCCGTTTTCGCAGTTGTTGATCTTATTCGAAAGACAACTCGATAGTAGCAAGTTATCAGAGTGTTTCGAGTTTTTGTTCGAGCAATATGAGATATTTAAAACAAGGCTAATTTGTCCGCAAGGAGAGACAGAACCATTTCAAAAAATAATCGAAAGAGGAGAGTTTAAAGTAGAGCATTATGACAAATTCTCACGAGCTACTTTGCAAGAACTCTTAAACAGTGGTGATATTCAACCTGATTTTAGCCAAAGCCCACCTTTTGAACCCTCACTTCAGTTGCAGTTTTATCGCGTTGAAGATGGAAGTACTGTTCTGGCCATCACAGCACCAGCCTATATTGCTGATACTTTGACACTGAAAAACCTGTTAGAAGAAGCTTCCAGTTTATATCTGGAATATCCCCTCAACGATCCGCTTGCTAAAAAAGATACTCAGGAAGTTTTACAATATGCGGACTTAGCTCAATGGCAGATTGAATTACTATCCTGCGATGAAGCGCTACAAGAGCGGTCACTATTTCGCGATAGAAATTTATCAACAAAAACTCCAGACAAGATACCATTTGACAAAGGTTATGATACTGAAGACCTGCTGAGAATAGATCGGTTTGATATCGACTTGCCCGAACAGTTGCACTCGAAAAGTAAAAGTCTAAGCAAAAACGATTGCGTCGTTCTCTGGAGTCTATTCCTGTTGAAATTAGGTCAATTTTCCAAGCTTTCAGTTGGTTTTTCTTTTTCAGGGCGGATTACTGACGAACTTAAAACATCGTGTGGTGCCTTCAGTAAAACGATACCTGTCGTGATTAATACATTCGGCAATACGAGTTTTGATGATGCCAAACAAGATATTCTATTGGACTACGAAGAGATATCT
This sequence comes from Aliikangiella coralliicola, assembly GCF_007004725.1. Lineage (GTDB taxonomy): Bacteria > Pseudomonadota > Gammaproteobacteria > Enterobacterales > Kangiellaceae > Aliikangiella > Aliikangiella coralliicola. The sequence goes on from NZ_ML660173.1 coordinate 67,991, forward strand.
GACATTCAGGAGTACTTCAGTTGGGATATATTAGAGAACACTTCAGTTAAGGGTTTAGTATTTTCTCCCTATGCCTTCGAGTATTCAGAGTTATATCAAGATGCGTTTACTGCGGATATGAACGCGAGAGTTTTACGAACCACTAGCACCGCTGAACCTTTTAGTTTAAAGCTTTCAATTCAAGAGAATATTGATTCACTATCTTTTAGCCTGATATTTAATAAAGACAGCTTTGAGCTCTCGGACATAGAGTTGCTGAGCTCGAGATTTGTGAGGGTGTTGAGCCAAATCCTTCTAGAGGCAGAGGGAAAGAATCATACGCTTAACTTAATATCACGAGAAGAAACAGATAAACAAATCGAACAATGGAATCGTACTTCGCAGCAACCACAACCTTTTGATAGTTATCACTGCTGGTTTGAGCATCAGTCAGCTTTAACGCCGAATGCTATCGCGTTAGAGCATAATGGAATTGAGCTTACTTATAAAGCGCTAAACGAAAAGGCAAATCAGTTAGCATTTTATCTTCAATCAATCGGTCTAAAAGCTGGCGAGATTGTTGGGATATGCATGCATCGTAATTCTGAGATGGTGGTTGCTCTTTTAGGTGTACTCAAGGCCGGCGGAGCCTACCTCCCACTCGATATCAGCTATCCCCGTGCGCGGTTAAGATATATGATCAATGATGCTGCGGTAACAAAAATATTCGTTTCTAATGAACTATCATCAATTGTGGTCGAGCCTGACGCGCAACTCAATTTCCTTATGTGGGATCAAGTCGAAGCTGATTGTGCATCGATGGCAAAAACTAACCCGGCTAATCAGATTAAACCTCAAGATACGATTTATCTTATTTACACTTCAGGTTCCACCGGTAAACCGAAGGGGACAGTGATTACCCATGAAAGTGTTTTAAATTACATTAGTCACGCGATAACCAATTATAAAATAGCCGAGGGGAAGGGAAGTCTAGTCCACTCGTCCATTAGTTTCGACTTGACTGTAACCAGCCTGCTATGTCCACTAGTAATTGGCCAAAGAGCCATTTTAATTAAAGAAAAAGATGGTATTGAAGGACTAATTCAATTTTTGTCAACGGGCGATGACTATTCGCTTTTAAAACTGACCCCTTCACACCTTGAAGTTTTGAATTCTCGATTGTCTCATGAAGCGATGTCGAACTGTGTTCGTACTATTGTCATTGGTGGTGAATCTTTACTTGTGCGGCAGATAAAACCCTGGATAACTTACGCGACTAATACTCGGCTATTTAACGAATATGGGCCAACGGAAGCTACTGTTGGTTGTTGCGTAGAACAGATTGATCCGCTTGAGTACGATTTTGTAAATAGTGGTTTCGAGTCCAGTGTTTTTGATAACAATAATTATAAGAGTAACCGTTCAGTTGCAATCGGTCGTCCGATTTCAAATACTCGTTTATATGTTTTGGATGATTTAGGCAAAGTCGTCCCTATAGGGAATTCCGGCGAACTGCACATTGCTGGAACTGGACTTGCGAAAGGTTATCTAAATAATTCAACAGCAACCAATGAAGCATTTCTCAGTAAAATAGTAGCGGCTGGAAAGGAACCCGAACGCTTATACAGAACTGGTGACATTGTAAGATTCCGGTCTGACGGTCGGCTTGAGTTTCAAGGAAGATTAGATTATCAGGTTAAAATTAACGGTTACCGTGTTGAACTGGGAGAGGTTGAATCATCGATTTTACAATTATCGGGGGTGGATCGAGTTTGCGTAACGACCCGTTCAGCTGATGATGTAGCGAATACTGCTAAACAGTTGGTTGCCTATATTGTTCGGGAAAAAGAGATTGAGCATATCGGTTTTTCTCACAAAGAGCTTGAACAGCTGAAGCAAGAATTGTTGAAGATATTGCCTGACTATATGGTTCCAGACCTCTGGGTGTCGCTTGATGACTTACCCTTAAATGCGCACGGAAAAGTGGCGATAGAGGAATTACCTGACCCGGCACAGCGACGAGTTTATATCGAACCTGTGACTGCTGAGGAAATTGTCTTGTGTAACATATGGGAAAGCGTTTTAAACCGAGGCAAAAACGACGCGCAACCAATCGGTGTGGAAGATAATTATTTTGCTGCAGGAGGCGATTCCATTCGAAGCATCCAGGTTATCGCGTTGGCGAAAAAAGAGAATATAGAGTTCAACATCGAACAGATGTTTTCCTTTCCAACCATTAGAAGTTTATTGAAAAATTTATCTAAAAATAGCTTATCAAAAAATAACTTGTCTGAAGCGGAAAGTGAAGACAAAAAGCATGAAGGGTATTCACCATTTAGTCTGATCTCTGAGGCCGACAAACAGCGTGTACCAAAAGGAATTGAAGATGCATACCCCATAACGGTACTGCAAGGTGGAATGATTTACCACAATGAAATTGACGCGAAAGCCACCTCGGTCTACCACGATATTTTTAGTTATCGACTACGCTGTAAAGTTGATTTCTCGATTATGGAGAGAGTAGCGCGGGAGCTCTGTTTGCGACATCAGGTGCTTAGAACCACGTTTGATTTATCCAGTTTCAGCGAACCTTTGCAGTTAGTTCATCGAGAGCCTGCGAGAATCATCGAGTTTGAAGATATCAGTGAGCAAACGGCGACTCGACAAAATGAAATCATTCAAGACTGGATCACCAATGAAAAGTCGAGAGGATTTAATATCGGCCAACCGCCTTTAGCGAGATTTTATGTCCACAAACGGGGTAAAGACCTGATTCAATTTACGCTAAGTTTCCATCACTCCATCATAGACGGCTGGAGTGACGCAACTATGTTGAGCGAGCTTTTCATACAGTACCTGAATCTGGTCGAAGGCGAGCCGTTCGATATTCCTAAACCTGAAAAACAATTTTATGAGTATGTCAAATTGGAAAAGGAGGCAATTGACAATCAGGAATTTAGCGATTATTGGAGAGAATCTGTAATTGATAATTTCGAATTTACAAAGCTACCAAAAAATATATCTGACGGTAATGAATCCGTTGTTCATGTACAGCCTGTCAATATCGATTTGGTCTTATCCGATCAAATTAAGGCGTTGTCCTCAAAGATAAATGTGCCGGTTAAAAATATACTTTTGGCTGCGCATCTTAGAGTACTTAGTTTTCTATCCAATCAATCCGATGTTACCACCTGTATGGTTTCCTCAGGGCGACTGGAAACGGAAGAAGGCGATAAAATACTTGGCCTGTTTATTAACAGTATTCCGATGCGGATTAAGTTAACTGGAGATACATGGGCTAACCTTGCGAAAAATGTATTTGAGTTAGAAAAGAAGTCTTTACCATTTAGACGGTTTCCTTTAGGAAAAATGCGCGAAATGAACAATGGCAATCCCATTTCAGACTCGCTATTTTACTATACACACTATCATATTTTTGATAAAGCATTTGAAGCCGGAGAGCTTGAGTTTCAAGAGCTGATTCCACACGAAGTCTCCAGTTTTCCTTTTGTCGGAAACTTCCATATTGATCCAATGACCGATAGAGTTCACTGTAGTTTAGCGTGTTCAGGGAAGTGCTTTTCTAAACTGGCGGTCCAGGAGTTTTCTCTTATGTACCAAAATACACTGGAGAATATGGTAAATCAACCAGAAGGAAAATACCTGAACGCTCAATTGCTGGATAATGCCACGCAAAAGAAAATTCTCAGTGATGCTTGTGGGCCGACGAACGACAAGTTGAACTATGTACGTGTCGATAAACAATTTGAGAGAGCCGCGGCACAATTCCCGGAAAAAATAGCACTTAAAGTTAAAAACGAACAATATACCTATCAACAGCTCGAACAGATGTCAAACGCGTTTGCGCACTATTTATTATCCACTGGTGTTAAAAGTAACGACTCGATTGGTGTTTGTCTTGATCGGTCTGAAAAGATGATCGTTTCACTATTAGCAATATTGAAAATAGGCGCACATTATGTTCCTTTTGATTTAGGTTTGCCTCGTAATCGAGTTCTAAATATCACCGAATCTGTGAGTTTATCTTGCATGCTGACACTGTCTTCGAATGCCAGTGAGCTAGAAGGGGTCACTTCAAATATCATTTCATTGGACCAGTCCTGGGAAGAAATACTGGGCCATTCGGCAGAACCAATTCAACAAGAGCATTCAATTGATGACCTTTGTTATATTATTTTTACTTCTGGCTCTACCGGAAAACCTAAAGGTGTTCGAATTACTCAAAAGAGTGTCTCTAATTTCCTCGCAGCAATGGACCTGGAAATCGGCGAAGCCAAACCGGAAGATTCCTGGTTGGCATTAACTAACCTATCTTTTGATATTTCGGTATTAGAAATTTTCTGGAGTATAACTCGAGGTCTTACCCTGGTATTACAAACTATTGAAGATAGCAAATTAGTCAGTAGCCCAACTTCGAAGAAGCGCAGCGGACGTTGTCCGAAATTTAGTTTATTTTATTTTGCAGCAGACAGTAACTCTGTTAACCCTGGAAGCGAGAAATATGAATTGCTATTAGGCGGGTCCGGTTTTGCCGATGATAACGATTTTGAAGCTGTGTGGATACCAGAAAGACATTTTCATTCTTTTGGTGGGCTCTACCCGAACCCGGCGATACTGGCCGCAGCAGTCGCTTCAACAACGAATAAGGTTCACATCCGCTCAGGGAGCGTTGTATTACCAATTCACGATCCAATTAGAGTCGCAGAGGAATGGTCGGTGGTTGATAATCTTTCGAACGGTAGAATTGGACTTTCACTCGCGTCAGGGTGGCATGCAAATGATTTTGTTTTTGCGCCGGAAAATTATGAGAAACGGATCGAGGTGCTGCGCAGCGGGCTGAGTTTTATACATCGACTTTGGTCCGGTGAAAAACAAGTGATAGAAAGAAGTAATAAGGAATTTGAGGTTGAACTTTTTCCAAAACCGGTACAGTCAAAATTACCTTTCTGGTTTACTGCAGCTGGTAACCCAGCAACTTTTGAAGCTGCTGGTGCCGCTGGAGCCAATGTGCTCACCCATTTTCTTGGACAGTCGGAAGAGGACTTGATGGAAAAAATTCGATTATATCGAGCGGCAAGGGAAAAAGCTGGCTATGACCCTGATTCCGGACAGGTTTCTTTAATGATTCATACATTTGTCTGGGATGATACGGACGAAATTAAAGATATAGTGCAAGAGCCTCTCATTAATTATTTGCGCAATTCCGTCGGGCTCGCAAAAAGCCTGTTGAGTAATCTCGAGATGACTGAGAGTTTGTCAACAGAGGATCTCGGTGAGGTACTCAAGTTTGGCTTTGAACGCTATTATAATCAAAGCGGCTTGTTTGGCACTCCCACCCAATGCGCCCAAAAAATCGATCGGCTGACAACATTGGGGGTTGACGAGGTATGCTGTTTAATTGATTTCGGTATCGAAACAGATAAAGTCATGCGCGGCCTGGAATTTCTTAATAAAGCAAAGACGATTTTGAAAGCAGAAGAGTCAATTCAGGTTGATTATTCCATTACTGCTCAAATTAAGCGGCATAATATAACTCATATCCAAATGACGCCAGGCCTGGCTGCGTCAATCGCAAAACAAGAAAATGCATTGCAAGCGCTCTCCGGCATAAAAAAAATGTTAGTCGGTGGTGAGTCACTTCCTCAAAGTCTAGCTGACCGTCTACAACAAACGCTTCCACCAAAGACACTGATGAATATGTATGGTCCTACAGAAGCGACAATCTGGTCAACGGTAAAACAGTTTGAATCAGCAAATGATACAGTCACGATTGGTAAGCCAATCTTAAATACCACCGCATATATTTTAGGGCAAGAGATGCAATTACTTCCGCGGGATGTCTATGGTGATTTATATCTCGGTGGTGATGGAATTGCCGACGGCTATCAAAATTTGAAGGAGCAAACTCGTAGACGTTTTAAAAGAAATCCCTTTTCGCCTGATCCTGAATCGCGATTATATATGACCGGAGACGTTGCCAGGTTGAAGCAAAACGGCGAAATCGAGTTTTTAAATCGTGCTGATAATCAGATCAAATTGCGAGGGTATCGGATTGAACCGGGAGACATTGAAGCCGTCCTCAATAATCACGTTAGTATTTCAGAATCTGTTGTTTTGCCTTATTTCGACGAAGATAATAGTTTAATTTCAGGTTTGGTCGGATACTTGATCGTTAAGCCCGGTGTTGAATTTATTGAGCGTGATGTAAGGCAGTATCTAGTTCAAGAGTTGCCTGAATATATGCGCCCAACAATCATTCAAACTATTGATGTTTTCCCCAAAACAGCTAATGGAAAACTCGATCGTAATGCTTTTCCGGCTCCAAGGCTAACAGCAACTAATAAGAATCTAGTTAGAACTGAGGCAAGCAGTGATGTTGTAACACTTATTGCAAGTATCTGGGCAGAGGTGCTGAAGAGAGCGGAAATGCAACCTCACGATAATTTCTTTGAGCTCGGGGGCTTTTCCATCCAGGCTAGCCAGGCAATTGCACAGATGCGAAAGGTATTCCGCCTCGAAATTCCGTTGAAAAGTTTATTCGAAGCACCGACACCGGCATCATTCGCCCTATTTATTTCCAGTTTTTCATTAAATAAAAAGTCGGGCTTCGCAAGTATCGAAAAGCGAGCTAATTCGTCACCCTGTGAAATACTGTCCGCGTCGCAGCAGGGGATATGGTTTGCAGATGAGCTTTCTGGAAACCGTTCAATTTACAATGAGCCGGCAGTAATTAAAATTAGCGGAGATCTGGATGTCGATATATTGTGCAAAAGTTTCGATGAACTAGTGAAAGTGCATCAAACACTGAGGTTAAAGTTTTTTATCGACAACAATGTACCGGTGCAGCAGGTCGGAGAATATAAACCATTTGATATTGAGGTCATAGCTAAAAATGATACGCAAGATTGGTTGAGATTAGCTGAAGATGCTGTACGGAAACCCTTTAACCTCTCGGATGGATATCTGGCCCGCGCTATTTTAATTCCGCTGGACAAAGATACGCATATACTGGCGCTGGTACTGCATCACCTTATTTCAGATGGTTGGTCTCTTCGAGTTTTATTGCAAGATCTCACCCGTGTTTATCAATCCATAAAAGCTAATAGTAAAGCTCAATTAGAAGTGCCACAAATTGAATATCTGGATTATGTGAGCTGGCAAAATAAACTAGTCGAATCAGGTGCTTTTAATGAGTCATTAGATTACTGGCAAGAACGCTTAAGAAATCATCGGAAAACAGACTTAATCGTGCCGGATAACGAAAGAGGAAGAATTAGAGAATATAAAGGCGAGACTGAATTTTTCGAATTCGACATCGACCTCAGTAAGAAACTGAAAACTGTTAGCAAAGAACACCGCGTGACGCTTTTTATAACATTGATGACGTTGTTTAAGACCTTGTTATACGCCAGAAGTGGAAATAGAGAAATTGTTGTTGGCACCGATACCGCGAACCGTAGCCGTGTGGAAACGGAAAGGTTGATAGGGATTTTTGTCAATCAACTTGTGTTAAAAACTGACTTTTCAGCAGAGTCTACGATGAGTGAAATGCTTGAAACTATTCGCGAAAACTTTCTGGAAGGCTCTCTCCATCAAGATGCACCTTATGAGTTGATAATTGATAGAGTGCTCTCAAATAAAGTGAGAAGTGAAGCATCGATCTTTCAGGTAAAATTTGTATTTCAGGATAATGCGTTGTCTGAGTTCTCATTTGACCAACTCAAGTTTCAGCCTGTTGATATCATCAGAGGTACTTCGAAGTTTGAATTCCTTCTGAACGCTATCGACTCCGACGAAGGTATAAAATTTTCGGTCGAATATGACAGCAACTTATTTGAACAGTCGACTATTCTGAACATCATCCAACAATATCGACTACTCGCAAATTTATTGGTGTCTGGTACTGAGCAACGCCTTAGCTATTATGTTGATATCATCAAGAATGAAGCGGACAAAAGCAAAAAAGGCGAAGTTGAAAAGTTTCAAAATTCAAAAGCTGAATTGCTCAAGGGGATTCGAAAGGGCAGCCTGAAAAATAAAAACCTTTAGAAAAAGCTTATAGAAAAACAACTGAAAACTGCTCTTTATCACAACCTGATTTTTTATCATAACCTAATCTAGCCAAAACCAAACTAATGCGAAATAACCAATCTAAAATTAGCCCTCTTTCGGTCAAAAGAGTTCCATACTCGCCGCGCAAGACTGTGCAAATAAAATATGCGCAAAGTGGCGCCAAATCACTTCCAGTAGTGATAATGTCAAACGATAATAAATTAGACTTACTAGATTGGCTGACGGAAAACGAGAGCCTTTGGAAGAAAAAACTTCATACAGACGGTGCCGTGTTATTTCGAGGTTTTTCCGAGTTTTCTGCGTCGCAAGTTTCTTTGGTATTAAATAAGGTTTGTAAGCACCCTTTAGAGTATAAAGAAAGGTCTTCGCCACGAACAAAAATAGACGACAAAGTATATACGTCGACAGATTACCCTAGCCATCAAGAGATATTTTTTCATAATGAGAATTCATATCAGTCAAGCTGGCCGAAGGTACTTATGTTTTATTGTAGGCTGCCAGCTCAATGTGATGGGAGAACGCCAATAGCAGATATGCGAAGGGTATTCGACCGGATACCTCAACCAATAAAGGAAAACTTTCATAAAAGAAAAGTTAAATACGTTAGAAATTTTAGTCCAACTCATGGACTAACCTGGCAAGACGTTTTTCAACTGGAAGACAAAAAACAGGTAGAGGACTACTGTCGAAAACAGGCAATTGACTTTAAGTGGAAAGATGAAAGTCAACTCGAAATAACGAGCGTCAGGGAAGCAATATTGCGGCACCCCGAAACGCAATCTCTTGTTTGGTTTAATCATGCTGCATTTTTTCATGTCTCGACGCTTGGCGAAGAGCTATCTAAAAATCTACTCGATTACTATGGCCAGGATAATTTGCCTAACCAGACTTACTATGGAGACGGTGAACCAATAGAAGACGAAGTTATTGCGACAATCAGAGGTGCTTACGAAGCTGAGAGGATTACATTCGACTGGAATCAAGGGGATGTATTGTTAGTGGACAATATGCTCTTTTCTCACGCTCGTGAAACTTATAGTGGTAATCGAACCATTTGGGTTGGAATGGGAGAGCTTTGTTATTCGAAAAAACACCTGGTCGACAGCTTAGAACAGTGAGAAAAAGTAGAGATACAATAAGATGATATTTCAGGATACGTTATGATTGTTAATGGCTTAAATATGGATAAATTAAGCTCAATGGTTGAAGTGTTGGCTTCGTATGCGAAGATTCACCCTGATCGTAAATTATTTACTTTTCTTAAAGATGGAAAGAGCGACGAGTCAGTGATAACTTTTGCTGAACTCAATGATACTGCTAAAGCTATTGCAGAACAATATCTAACGCATTATAAGCCTGGTTCCAGGGTGCTAATTGTTGCGCCCAATGGGCTTGAATACATTTATTCGTTATTCGCTTGCTTTTATGCTCGCATGATCGCAGTGCCGGTCTACCCACCGACTAATCCAGTTTTATCAAAGCGTCTAGTGTCTGTCATTAAAGATTGTCAACCGTCACTAGCCCTGACTACTAGTAAGGTTCTTTCTGACATCCGAAGTAGTGATTTTCTTTCTTCCACGGATGAGTTTTTCGAAAATGAAGATAACTGGCTAATAGTCGAGCAGTGTAATCCAGCAGATACGAAGGACTTAAAAAATGATTTTCCTTGTGGCTCTGACATAGCGTTATTGCAATATACGTCAGGCTCAACTGGTACTCCTAAAGGAGTCATGATTACTCATGCTAACTTGATGGCAAACGAGAAAATAATCTGTCGTGTTTTTCTGACTGGTCGAGACTCAGTTTGTGTCAGCTGGTTACCATTTCATCATGATATGGGATTGGTGGGGTGTTTATTGCAAACGGTCTATGCCAGCATGCATTGTGTTTTTATGGACCCTTACCATTTTGTAAGAGAGCCTCTTAATTGGCTTAAGGCGATATCCTACTACAGAGGAACCGTTAATGGAGGACCCAATTTTGCATTTGAATTACTGGCTCGCCGATTAAAACGCTCGAAGGAGCACCGAATCGATTTAAGTAGTTGGCGAACAGCATTTTGCGGTGCAGAACCAATTCAAGCGAAAACGCTCGATAACTTCCTGAGCCAATCAATTCAATATGGGTTTTCTCCTAAGGCATTAAGTCCTTGTTATGGGCTAGCGGAAGCAACCCTGATTGTGAGCGGGTGTGAAGCTGATAAAGGCACAAAGATATTAAATGTGAGCGATAAAAAGTTGCAACAAATGCAAGTTAAACAAGTGGCCGAAAACTCTCCTGGAGCGAGACAAATTGTCAGCTGTGGTAACCTTCTTTTTGATCAAAATCTGTATATCTTACGAGAAGAATCAAGCCAACCTTGTGCTGAAAACGAAATTGGGGAAATTTGCGTATCAGGTCCAAATATAACACGAGGCTATTGGAATAATAGAGCCTTAACCAGAAAAAGTTTCGTTACGATTGAAGCCAACGAGAAAAAAGTTTATCGAACCGGCGATCTGGGTTTTATGCATGATGGGCACCTTTATGTATCGGGACGTTTGAAAGATCTCATTATTATTAATGGGAGAAATTATTTCCCGCAGGATATCGAATCGAGTGTGTGGTCTGCGAATATTTCGCTCCGTCATGGTAGTGGTGCCAGTTTCTCGCTTGAGTTTGAAGGAAAGGAGCAGCTGATTGTCGTTCAGGAAATAAACAACAATTCGAGAAACAACCGGAAACAAATTGCTCGTGATATAAGCGATAAAATATTTACTGATTTTTATATCAGACCCTATAAAGTCGTCTTGATTAAACGTGGCACTATAACGAAAACAAGTAGCGGTAAAATTCAACGCAGCGCCTGCAAAAAAATGTTAAAAGAGCAGAAGTTGCAAATTATCCACGAAGAACTCGCAACACCGGAGAGTTTACAGAAAACTTTTAATGAAGAGCAAAGTATAGGTATTTTCGAAAAACACACAGATGGCACTAACTTGAGAAAGCAGCTTTGCCTGACTATTTCACAATGCTGTGACCTGCCGGTTCAACAAGTTTTCGCAGTAAATTCGATTGACAGATTAGGACTCGACTCGATATTAACCATGCAGCTTAAAAGCCAGTTAGAAGATGTGTTTAATGTTGAGTTGGAGCTTCAGCAATTGATTGACAACAGTGGTTATGACGAACTGCTGCATCTAATTACAGAGTCACAACCAAAATCACAACAAAAGGATTCTGGAAAGAGAGCAATTGATACAAACAGTCTTTCGATGTGTTTGACCAAAAGTCAGGAATCTCTCTGGTATTTACAAAATAGGAGCCCACAGAGTTCTTTATATCATATATCCAGGGCATTTAACCTGAACTCTCCATTTGATTTGGCGAATATTGAAAGTGCCTTTAAGAAGTTACAAGAAATTCATCCTGCGTTGAATATCATCATCAATGTTGATGATATGGGGAACGTAGTTCAGACTTTTAAACAAGACGATGCTGTGCCTGTTCAAATTGTCAGCGAAAAACTGGATGAGAAAGCACTTAACCTTAGTCTTAATCAATGGGCGAATAAAGCTTTCGAATTGTATGATGAGAAACTCTATCGGATAGTATTTTTTTCCAACGCGGAAAAGCCGGTTTTACTATTTGTGTTTCATCATATTATTTGTGATTTCCAGTCATTAGCTATTCTTTATGAAGATCTTTCAACTATCCTGGGTGACGAAGTAGTTGCACGACGGGAAAGAGGGAACTTCACTAATTTTGTCGATAATCAAACTCAATATAGTTCGTCAACAAAGGCAGAAGAAGATAGAAAGTACTGGCGGGCTCATCTCGCTCAAAACCCTATTACCAGGCTAAACTTTTTTTCTGGCAAAAAAACTAGGTGTAGCGAGAAGTATCGTTCTCGAAATAAAAAGTTGCCGATTTCTGCGATATTGTTTAAACGTTTGAAGGCGATCAAAAGTAAGTGTCAGTTTTCAACTTATACTTTGTTATTAGCATCTTTACAGGCTTTTATCGCACAACAGTTAAAACAAGACGTAGTTGCGATAGGCACAGCATTGAATCAAAGAAACAAAAGCGCATTTCAATCTCTGTTCGGATATTGCGTTAATCCTGTTCCGTTGGTTCAGCAGGTGGAACAATCCTTAACCGTTATTGATTTTATTTCAAAAACAGAGCGTTTGATCAATGAAGCTTTGTCGCATGGTTCGCTGCCGATCGCGGAAATAGTCGAACAACAAAGTAGTCAGAATCTATTAAATAGAAACGGATTGTTTGATGTGATCCTGACCTATCTTTCGGTTTCCGAGAAATTAGGTGGTGTTCTTTCAGATTTTGCTCTTCATGCTGAAGATGAAGTTGAGTGTACGCTTGGTCCAGTTAAGTTAGAGAGTAGAAGGATAGAAGAAGAGTATAACCAGTTTCCGATTGAGTTACGGCTCACAGAGTCGCGAAATAAACTGAAGGCGGAACTTATCTATCGTGAGGATCTTGTTCACAGAGAGTTCGCTGAATATTTGGGAGATGGCTGGATTCAATTCTTGACATGGTTTTGTGATAATTTACAAAATCCAATTGCAGATGCTGTTGCCCAGCTGGACATAGAAAAAGTATCTACTAACTGCTTAACTCCCATTGAAAAGCAGATTGAAAATTTCCCATCCTTACATCAACTTTTCGAGAGGCAGTGCGATGATACGCCGGAATTAGTTGCTTTAAGTTACAAGAAAAACAAAATACGATACCGCCAAATTGAAGATTATTCAAATCAAATTGCACGTTATATTTTTGTTACTAAGTGTAATAGTTCTGTCTCCGGCCCGGCACTTGTTGTTGCAGCTGCAAATGTTGAAGTTATCTGTGTTCTAATCGCTTTGTCTAAGGCCGGCGTGACTTTCGTTTGTCTTTCCGAAGAGCAGCCTATGGAACGAATACAGTATGTTGTTCAGGATTGTGAGCCGGCGCTAATTTTTCTGAATAGTTCTTCTGACAAGGAAGCATTTAAATTTCTAAGTGATTCAATTAGTAGCTCAAGTAAAGACGCGAAAATAGTTGATATCGAGTCGGGGAGCCTGAAGCAGCTTGTCAAAGCTGAATCGACAAATCGCCTGGACTTACCCATTAGCGGTAAGGATATAGCGTATTACGCTTACACATCTGGTACAACGGGAAAGCCTAAAGCCATTGTTCATCGACACGCAAGTTTAGTTTCATTTATTCAATGGCAAGCCAAGGCTGTCCAAATTGAAAATAACGTGACTGTAGCACAACAAGCAAGCATGGGGTTTGATGTTGCACTTTGTGAAATTTTCGGTGCCTTGTGTTTTGGTGCCTCGCTGGCTTTAGCCGATTCGTGTGTTAAGAAAGACCCTGTACAATTGATGCGCCAATTAGCGGATGAAAAAATTAATGTAATTCAATTAGTTCCTAGTTATTTTAGACAACTGGCAGAGATATTTTTTCAATCCTCGGATTACCTAACTACCAGGGATTCCTTCCAGTTAAAAAACATATTATTTGTCGGAGAAGCTTTAACTGCTGACGTGGTAGCTATGGCGTCTAAGATGTTTCCCTGCGCAAAAATTCATAATGTTTATGGTCCCACCGAATGCGTCGCGGCGACCCATAATGAAGTTAACAGTGCTACTGCTACAGATCCGATTTCAATTGGTGAACCAATTGATGAGAGAGTGATTTTCTTACTAAACGAAAATAATGAGCTTTGTAGTGAAGGAGAGGTTGGAGAGATTTGTATCGGTGGAAGCGCGTTGTCAAGTGGATATTTGAAACTGGAAGAGTTAACAAAGAAGTCTTTTTGTCACTTGTTTTCTAGCGACCTACCTTTTAGCAAAAGAGGAAAGGTGTTCCGCAGTGGGGATCTTGGTAGATTTGATTTTCAGGGGAAGCTGTTTGTTGAGGGTCGGAAGGATAACCAGGTAAAAGTTAATGGCGTCAGGATAGAGCTTGAAGAAATCGATAGAAATATTTTAACTTGCGGCTCAATTGTTGAAGCTAGCACTTTTATTAAGAAATTTGATGAAGGCGACATACGTTTGTGTGCTTGTGTTGTATTCAGAAACCATCCTGAAAATGACGCGCCTGGCGAAATTAATACTCAGAGCAAGCTACTTGCCGAGTTGAAAGAGCATCTGGCGAAACAGATTCCAGCTTCGATGATACCATCTTTATATTACTCGTTACCGCGACTACCAAGAAATCTCAATTCGAAAGTAGATAGAGGAGCGTTGGCAAATAATTCATCGATGAAAGTTCTCGCAACATTCGAGCAACCTTTGTCATCTAATCGAAACGAAGGTGATTTTATCGATGTTGTCAAAAATGTACTTAAGATAGACATGGTCGATGTCAATAGCAGCTTCTTCGATGCCGGCGGTAACTCTCTTTTAGCAATGAGATGCATTAATTATATCAACAAAAACTACGGCCTGGATATTCGATTGCAGGATATCACAGATGCTAAATCGATAGAGAGCTTAGCGCTAAATCTTGAACGGAAAAGACTTCAAGTGTCTCGAGATAACAATAAACTGGTGCAGGAAATAATAGCGGAAGTCATCCAGCTTAATCCCAAACAAGTAAAAGAAAAAATTTTAGAACTTCAATCCTAGAGCCGATTACAAGGAGTCATAGAGTGGAAACACATGTAATAACAGAGAAAAAGTATACGCTGGAAGAAATTAAAAATATTGTTCGCTCAAATGTGAAAATTAAGTTGTCGGATTCCATCGCCAGTAAAATTAGTTCAGGCGCAGCATATATCAAGGAAATTCAAGAGTCAGAAAAACCCATATATGGCGTTAATACAGGGTTTGGTTCCCTTTGTAATACGAAAATCTCGCCACAAAATTTATCAGAACTACAACATCGACAATTGATGTCGCACGCGTGTGGTGTTGGCGAACCAATATCTGAGGAACTTTCCAGATTGGTAATGTTTATCAAATTATTAACATTTCGTACTGGGCATTGTGGAATCAGTCTCGAAGTTGTGCAGCGACTAATAGACTTTTGGAATCACAAAATAACACCGGTTATTCCTAAGAAAGGAACCGTTGGCGCTAGCGGTGATCTTTCACCGTTAGCACACATGTCATTACCTGTTATCGGTTTGGGAGAAATGTATCTAGATAGTAAGATCGTTGATGCCTCTGTCGCTTTAAGCTCTGTTGATTTGCAACCATTAAGGTTAAAACCAAAGGAGGGACTTGCGCTTACCAACGGTATCCAATATCTCGACGCAATGGCCGTTCAAAGTTTATGGACCATTGAAGAGCTCATTAAATCTGCAGACTTAATTGCAGCACTATCTATGCAAGGATTTAGTACAGCAAATACTTTTTATCAGGTGAGACTTCATGAACTTTCCCGACATAAGGAAAGAATTCATGTCGCGAATAATCTGAATAAACTATTGGCCGGGAGCAATCATTTTAGTTTGCCACAGTGCGATCCACCTAAAGAAGACCCTTATTCATTTCGGTGTGTGCCGCAAGTGCATGGGGCAGTTCGAAAAGCATTTTCTTATGCTAAAGAAGTGATTGAAAATGATTGCAATAGCGTATCCGATAATCCATTGTTTTTCTACGAGACTGACGAAGTCCTAACTTGCGGAAACCTGCATGGTGCGAGTGCCGCATTAACAATGGATCATTTGGCGGCAAGCACTACAATTTTATCGAATATTTCAGAACGAAGAACTTATCAATTACTCTCAGGTCAGCACGGCTTACCTCATTATTTGATCAAGAAACCTGGATTAAATTCAGGACTGATGATTCCTCAATATACATCTGCAGCACTACTTAACGAAAATAAAGTATTAAGCACACCTGCTAGCGTCGACACAATTCCAACCTGTCAACTGCAAGAAGATCACGTCAGCATGGGTGGAACAAGCGGTTATAAGTTGCAGCAAATCGTAGAAAACACAGAACATATATTGGGAATCGAGTTGTTAACCGCGATGCAGGCTATTAGCCTCAATACTGGATTGATTAAATCGTCATTCACGGAACAGGTTTATGATGCGTTTAGAGAGGTTGTGCCCGAACTTGTAGATGATCGGTTTCAAGCTGAAGATATTAACAAGTCCGTCAGCTTTTTTCGTGAAAATCGAACTCAGTGGTCGAAGGATTTAGAGTAGAGCTTTAGTCGATGAAAGATAATATACCGCTACTTTCAATGCCACAAGTTAGTTTGGTTAAACTAATGATGGATAAAGCTTGCTTACCAGAATCGCTATTCCCCGTTTTTCGAATTGAGAAAGATAATGCAGAGGAAGGGAGGGGACTTTCTTATGCACAACAAAGGCTTTGGTTTCTGCATACTTCTTCGAACGAAAACTCATTTTATAATGAACCTATTCTTCTTGAATTAGAAGGAGAACTTAATTTTAATGCACTAAAGTCAGCGCTTTCACAAATTCAACAAAGGCATGAGGTGCTAAGAACAAAATTTCGGACAGTCGATGGCGTACCCGTTCAAATAATCCAACAAGTCGATGAGTTCCCCATTGATATGATTGACCTTTCTGATTTGCCATCTGCAACAGTTAATGAAAGAGTCTACCAACTCTACAAGGAAGATGCTTCCGCAGAAGTTGATTTATCCAATGATCACTTATGTAAAGCAACGTTAATCAAAACTGGCACTAATAAACACCTGCTAATATTCTTTATGCACCATATTGTCAGTGATGGCTGGTCAATGGGGGTTCTTTTGAGTGAATTGAAAATTCTCTATGAGAATTTTTTAGTGGGGAAAAAAGGAAGATTGGAACCACTTCCTATTCAATATTCAGACTATGCACTTTGGGAAAAGCAAATGTTATCAGGGAGCTACCTCGATAAGTTGTCCAGCTTCTGGAAGAAGGAATTACAAGGCGCGAAACAAAGGATTTCATTACCAAGAGATCAAAATATCGTTAATGCTCCCACTTTCAAAGGCGATCGAATTCCTATTCGCCTTTCGAAGGAATTAAGCGATAACACCGTTGCGAGAAGCCGAGAGTTAGATGAAAGGGGAACGTTATTTATAACACTGCTTTCGGCTTTCTATATTGGATTAAACTACTTAGGTGATGATGACGATATTTGTGTTGGAACCGATATTGCCAACCGTCCTAATGCTGAGTCAGAGCAGTTAATCGGTTTTTTTGTTAATCAGTTGGTATTGCGCTGTAAAATTGATGAAAGTTGCACCTTTAAGCAATTTGCCACTCATGTCAGCGACTTGAGTTATCGAGCCTTTGAACATCAAGCTTTTCCATTCGACCGGGTTGTCGATTTAATGAAGCACGATAGAGTCTCAGGCATATCGCCTATTTTTCAGGTAAAGCTTGTACTCCAAAACGCACCGATACAGGACCTAAAGCTACCGGAAGTAAAAATGAAGTTAAAACCTTTTTCCAGGGGAACTTCGAAGTTTGAACTTTTGATTGACCTAACGTTAAGAGACTCGATAATCGAAGGCTGGCTAGAATATTCCCTTGAGTATTTCGAACCTTCAACTGCACAACGTATCGTTGATGTTTTCGAAAATATTTTATCTGTTGCAGTTGCATGCCCTGAAAAATCGATTTTACAAATCAAGGCACTTGTTAAACAACAAGAGCGTGCTGTCAGGCGGCAAAAAAGAAAACAGCGTTCCAGCAAAACATTAAAACCGGGAATAAGCTATCGCTCTCCCAGAATGAAAGACGCCGCCACGGAATAACTGATAGTTAATAATTGATGATCAAACAAATAATAGTAGGATGATATTGTGAAACCGATACTAATTCGTTTTTTAATCTTCGTGATATTACCAGTAGGGCTGGCATTGGTCGGCCTGTTGATTCATTTTAATGCCAGTCTTCCAATGACCAATGGTACGAATCACATAGAAGGGATTAAAGCCAAAGTTGAGATTGTTCGGGATAAATGGGGCGTACCTCATGTTAGCGCAGAGAATGATCTTGATGCTTTTTTCAGCATTGGATATTTACATGCACAAGATCGTTTATGGCAACTTGAAATTCAACGTCGATTGGGATCTGGACGTCTAAGCGAAATATTTGGTAGTGAAAGTCTATCGAACGATAAAATGATGCGTACCTTAGGGTTTAGAAGATTAGCCGAACAACATTTTTCTCAATTGAGTGAGTTCGCGCAGCAATCGTTGTACGCGTATTCCGCCGGGATAAATGCGTGGCTTTTATCAGATGACCATGAATTGCCTATTGAATTTGTTGCGTTTGATGTCCAACCTGAAAAATGGACGCCGATCGATTCGCTGGTATGGCTGAAAGTGATCGCCTGGAATTTATCGAGCAATTACAAAACAGAGATTGACAGGTTGTTGTTAACCCATGAACTTGGAGAGTCAAAAGCCCAGGCTTTGTTTTTCGGCGAGAACAGTATTCAACAGAGTATTACCGAGCATGGTGAAATCGAACTATATCAATCTTTGGCCGAGCTCAGATCGTTTACCCAGGAGTTCCAACAACAGACTACGACGAATGGGAATCATATCGGCAGTAATGCCTGGGTTGTTTCCGGGGATTATACTGAAAGCGGATTACCTTTGTTAGCGAATGACCCACATGTGCAAATGAAAACGCCGTCAATGTTTTATTTAGCGCATTTAAAAGGTGGTAATTTAAATGCGGTAGGTGCTACCTTTCCCGGGCTGCCTTTTATTGTTTTCGGTCATAATGATTTTATCAGTTGGGGAGGTGCATCATTTGCTGCAGATGTACAGGACTTATATATCGAGCAAGTCAAAGTCACTAATCCCGACCAATATATTTACGATGGCGAAACTCGAGAGATGGAAATTGTCGAAGAAACTATTTTGGTTAAGCAAGATTTTCCATCGTTTCTTAGAGCTGCTATTCCACCGCAAAAGTGGAGAGCACGCAGTACCATCCATGGTCCAATAATCAGTGATGTAATAGGAATTTCCTCTAACCAGCTTATCTCGCTAAAGTGGACTGGCTTCGATCCTCAAGACAAAACCTATGAGGCTCTATTACAAATAAACTATGCCAGTGACTGGCCTGAATTTAACAGTGCCGTAAAGCTGGCAGTTACCCCCACACTGGCTTTTGTATACGCTGATAAGAAAAATAACATCGGCATGTTGGTTGGCGGTAAGATTCCAATCAGAAAACAAGGTTACGGAACTGCTCCCAACAACGGATGGAATAGTGATGAAGATTGGAGGGGCTATGTTCCTTTCGAGGAAAATCCAAACGCCTTTAACCCTCAAAATGGTTATTTAGTCTTAGCTAACCAGAGACTTGTTGATAACTCTTATCCTTATTTCGTTACCGCTGATTGGCCCTCGTCACATAGGGCAGATAGAATTGCTGAGAAGCTACAACAATTTATAGAACAAACTCCCAAAGAGTTGAATTTAGAACAAATGAAAGTAATACAGGGAGATCGCTTAAGTCTCGCTGCGGTGGAACTCTTACCTTACCTGTTAGCCGTTGAGCCGGCTGATGATAAACAAGCAGAAGCGTTAAGCTATTTGAAAAACTGGAATGGAGAGTTCGGACTGGAAAGTGTCGGCGCTACTATTTTTGAAACCTGGTATATGAGTTTTCGAGGAAAACTGCTACAAGATGACTTATGGGGGGATTTACTTAATGCCTCGAGAGCTGATTATTTGCTGGCGGCAGTCGATGATATCCCTCACTCGTTTTATTTAAAAGTATTAAAAAACAAGGACGTTAAGTGGTGCGATAACGTAAGGACGGTTAACAGAGAGAGTTGTGAAGACACCATATCTGCAGCTTTGGATGACACGATATCAACACTCGAAAAATTTGTAGGCAGTAGTATGGATGACTGGGAGTGGCAGCAAGTGCATCAGGCTTATTTTCCCCACACACCTTTTAGCCGTTTAAATCTGCTCGATATTATCTTCGATGAAAGAATTCCCTCTGTTGGTGATAACTATACTATCAATCTTGGCGAATCATCGTTTTCGATGACTGATGGTTATGAACAATATGTAGGTGCAACTTATCGCCAATTAGTCGACCTCGGCAATTTAGATAAAAGTCGATTTAGCATTACTCCAGGTCAGTCAGGAAACATCTTCAGCGCCCACTACAATGACTCGCTTGAAGCGCATCGTGATATGTCTTTTATTAAAATGAAATTGAGTGATGGTGAAGGTGAAAAGCTGATATTACTCCCTCAATAACTATCGAATATTAGATCAATTGTGCTGAATTAACTATTCCGGATGACAGGTCGATGAAAGCAGTTAGCCCGAACGATTCAAATCAAAATTATTAAACTTTAGTAGGTATAAAAATGAGCCTCTTTGACATACTTGTAAAACAATCCCCAAACAAGGTATTTGCTTCGCTCCTTTTGGGTATCATTGCGGGTTTGAGTTTTGCTTTCTTAATGCCACTGATATTAATATCGTTAGAGGAAGCAAGCACTCGGTTATTTCAATCAACAAGTGATTCAAGCGCGACTTTCCTATCTCTGGAAGTATCAAATATTCGATTTGCCGTTGCATATCTATGCTTATTTTTGACCATTATGATTTCGAAGGCTGGTTCACAAATCATAATGAGTAATGTTTCTATCGATGCGACTCGAGCATTGCGGTTGCGTATGTATCGGCATATAGCCAAATTGAGAATAAGAGACATTGAGTCGATAGGCCATTCAAATCTTATTGTTAGATTAACGACTGATATTGGTAATATTATTGGAGGCGTTCGAGTGTTACCCGTCATATTGATTAACATAGTGACTATCATTGGTCTTCTCGGATTTCTTGTTTACTTGAATGTTGAAGTCTTCTTATTACTAATCCTGACAATATTTCTGGCGATAGTGAGTTATCATATTCCGATGATCCTCTCAGTAAGGTTTTTTCGTCATGCGAGGCACTATACTGAAATACTGCAAGAGTCTATCCGCGGGTTAATTCTTGGTTCTAAAGAACTTAAACTTAACGATTCAAAACGAGAATATTTCTACCAGGAAAAGCTGCGCTCTACCGAAGATGAAATTAGAAGTGGAGCCAGAAAAGGGTGGTATACAATGTATCTGGCAATTTCGTACGGAGATTTGCTTAGTTTTATGGTGATAGGGTTAGTCGTTTTTGTTATTCAAAATTATTATGCTATTGATACGGCTGAACTGATTGGAATAATCATGGCGCTACTTTATATGAGAGGTCCTATCGCTGAACTACTCAATGTTTTGCCTGCGTTACCGCTGGCTAGAATTTCACTCAAAAAAGTACATGATTTATTCAACGACTACCCTGCAGAAAATACTCAAATTGAAAATCAGAAAATAGCACCATGGGATAAAATCATATTGAATGATGTGGTATTTACATACAAGAACCAACTCGAAAATGCGGATATTTCAGATGCTAATGATTTTGAGTCATCTGAACTAGAGCCATCCGATTTATCAACCGCTGATAATTTTGCAGGTACAAATTTTTCAATTGGGCCTATTCAACTGGAGTTAAATCGAGGTGAAACTACTTTTATTGTTGGTGGTAACGGTTCAGGGAAATCTACATTAGCAAAAGTTTTGGCTCTTCTGTACAAACCCGAAGAAGGTCATCTTGTCTTTGGAGATAGTGTTATTTGTGACAAAAATACGGCAGACTATCGTCAAATCATTTCTGCTATTTACCTGGACTTCTATTTATTTGACGAAATACTGGACGCGAAAACATCGGAGCTCACCGAAACGGCCGAGAGCTATCTTAAATATTTCCAATTAGATGATAAGCTATCAGTTAATGATAATGAGTTTTCAACGATAGATTTATCTGGTGGCCAGAGAAAGCGATTAGCACTTCTGGTTTCATTTTTAGAAGATCGAGACTTATATATATTTGACGAATGGGCTGCGGATCAGGACCCAGAGTTTAAGGAAATATTTTATACAAAAATTCTTGGTGATTTAAAGCAAAAACAAAAAACGGTTGTGGTGATAACCCATGATGACAGGTATTTCAAACACGCAGATAAATTAGTCACTATGGAAAATGGAAAAATTAGAGACATAACGACTAAAGATAAAAAATCTGTCGAAGCAGAAGTTTCCGAGGTACAACTTACTGAAGAGCAACTTGCCTAACTACTGGTTCTCTATCTAATCAGTGTCGATTCTTATATATCCTAATAAATAAAGTTTAGCCAGAATATTTTTGAGGTGCGGTGCTAATGGTAAATGAACAGGAAATTCAGCGACTAAAGAAAATTAGACCTAATTATGCGATTTTGTCGTTGGCTTTAGATTGGTTGCAAATCTTTGCGGCCTTTTACGTTGCTATAATGGTGGACCATTGGTTGTTTTATTTGATTGCTATGGTCTTTATCGCTCGATGTCAGCATGCTCTCTATATGATGATGCACGAAGCGGCACACTTTGGTCTTCACTCTTCAATTTTAGTTAATAATTATATTGGCCAATTTGCAATTGCCGGTCCCGCGCTATTTTCGCTATTTGTTTATCGTAGTAACCACCTTAATCATCACCGACATCCGACTTCGGATGACGACCAGTATCCGCTGAAAAAAAGTAAATTTGCTGTTGAGTTGCTAGAGGATCTTTTTTGCTATTCCTATTTTCGTTATATGAAACTTTTTATTGTCGCGTTTGCAAAAAAGGTAAGGAGAAGAAAAGAAAGAGACGAGGAGGCAAAAAAGGAAGAGGAAGAAAAACGGATTGCCGACAAATTAAAAGCCGAAAAGGAAGACCTGGAGCTCGAAAAAATTGAAATAAAAAATAGCGGGGGGAACGTTAAAGGAAGGCGTACTCACCCACATAAGCTGCCCAAATATATGGTGCTTAGTTCGATGCTCCTGGGTAATGGAATAATCATCCTCTTTTTCTATTTGTTAGACGCTACGTTAATGTACCCAATCTTATGGCTTCTTCCAATGTTCAGTATATTGTTTGTGTTTTTTCGAATACGAGGTGTTTGTGAGCATGGCGGGTTGAAAGTGGATGATAATTCCATGTTAACAACGCGCACAATTATTAACCCGCTTCAAGCTTACTTTTTTCACCCTCACAGAGCTAATTATCATATCGAACATCACTTGTACCCTAATGTTCCATACTACAATTTAAAGAAGTTACATACGGTAATAAAAGAAGGCGGTCAGTACAATACGACAAATGTTTATCGTAGCTATTTTCATATTATAAATAATGTCGTCACTTATTAGTTTGCAACACTAAATATTTTTAATGTAACGCTATTTACGTATTATTCGATTTACAAAGTAACCAACGTAATAGATAATAAATTATATTTTTTTAAGTTATAAGAAAAAAATATTTTGCATTTCACCACTCAGAATTACATCAATAGAGCTGTAGCCTAATGAGATTTTAGGCGAATAAATCACTTTAATTATCACTAAATGGAGATATTGTTATGAAAAGAAGTTTTATTGTCATTAGTCTGTTTGTTTCTACCGTTTTCTCAATGCCAACCTACGCAAAAAAAGCCACTGATTGTGACAACCTTGCAGGAGTATGGACTAATTCTTCTGGTCGAATATTTACTATCGAAAAAGCCGATGTTAAAACTGGGGAATTGAGTGGCTTTTATCAACTTCCTGCGTCTATCGACGCTACCAAATATGTCGCCAAGGGTTGGGTTAACTCATCTAATGCAGTCACTTTCGCAGTCCGGTGGCAAGGATGGACAAGTATAAGTTCCTGGATTGGTATGTGTAATAAAGTCAATGGAAAACCTCAGTTGGATTTCATCTGGCATCAGGTGAGAATGAATAAATCCCCTGCGAACGAACGATTGAGCACAGGTTCGATAACTTTCTTCCCTAAATAGCTAACGGCTAAAATACTTGTTGTTTTAATCAATAAGGCGTGTTTTTAAAGAGCGCTATAACTAGCAAGAAGGAAAATATAAGATGGACGTTCCCGCGCCAAAACAAACTCAAAAATGGAGAAAGGCGCGCACCTTATATATTGTCGCAAGTAGTATAATCGTAGTTGTACTCTTGATCTCACTTCCCATTTTTATAGGCAATGCTATGCCCACTATTGACTCGTCAACAATGTGGGTTAGCGAAGTGACTGCGGGGGATTTTAAACGCAAGGTGAGAGGGGTTGGCAAACTGGTTTCAATGATTGATCGTCGGGTTACATCAGAAGCAAGTGGCGTTGTAGAACAGGTTCTTGTCAAACCCGGCGTTATTGTCGAATCGGAAACAGTCTTAGTTGAGTTAAGTAATCCATTACTGGTTAGGAACCTACTCCGAAGCCAGTCAGACTTAAAAGTGGCGGAAGCCAAACTGGTCTCTTTACAGGCAAAATTAACTGATGAAAGATTACAGTATGATTTTTCAATCAGACAGGCGCAGTTGGAATATGAGTCTGCGCAAGAAATTGAAAATGCTCAGCGGAAATTGGTCGATCGGAATGTTGTAGGAAAATTGGATTTTCTCAAAGTACTCCAGGCAACGAGAGTTACTAAATCTCGACTAAAAATGTTGAAGGAGCGCCTGCCATATTTGAATAAATCACATACTGCACAATTGGATTCAGAAAAAGCATTTGTTGAGCAGCTAAAGTATAAAGTGGAGAGTAGTCAAAGGCTAGTTGACCAACTTAAAATCAGAGCAGGGTTGTCGGGGGTTTTGCAGGATTTAACCGTTGAGGAAGGTGAACGATTAGAGATTGGAAGTAATATCGCTCGAGTAGCCAAGGCATGGCCTTTGTTAGCTGAGCTTGATGTGCAAGAAGTACAGGCGAAAGATCTCACAGTCGGGTTAAAAGTAGAAATTGATACCCGTAATGGAAAGACCATGGGCGAAATAGTTAGAGTTGACCCAAGAGTTAAAGCCGGCAATGTGCAAGTCGATGTTCAAATCAATGAACTTCCCAAGGGTACGCGACCAGATCAAAGTATTACCGCGATCATCGAAGTAGAGCATATAGCACAAACGCTTTACATCGATCGTCCTAGTTCTGTGTCTACGCAACACCAGGTATCTCTTTTTGTGCTTGATGATAGAAAAGAAACTGCTGAACGCAGGGAGGTAAAGCTTGGTAGAACTTCTGTCAAGCTTGTTGAAGTGCTAAGTGGCGTCGCAGCAGGCGAAAAAGTGATCGTGTCTGATGTTAGCGATTTTATTGAGCACCCGCTAATAAAAATTAACTAACCCCAGCTTGGGATAAGAAAAGCTAGAAAATGTTAACAATTAATCCATTACAAAAAAATGATTGTGCTGGATAGCTTTTATTATCCCGAACCGGGGTTAACTAGATAGACTTTAAAGGATTTCAGCTTATGACAGATTCAAATCTTTTGATTCGCTTACAGGGTATCGGCAAAATATTTCAAGCAGATGAAGTGACAACGCACGCTCTATCGGATATTAATTTAGATATTTACGAAAAAGAGTACCTTGCAATTACCGGTGCCTCAGGTTGTGGAAAATCTACTTTACTCTCAATTCTTGGACTACTAGATTTTCCTACTAGCGGTAATTACCAAATAAACGGAATTTCTGTGGAAGATTGGGATATTAACCAAAAAGCTGAATTAAGATGCAAAGAAATCGGTTTCGTTTTTCAATCGTTTAATCTTATCGCAAATTTAAGTATTTTTGAAAATGTTCAATTACCACTGATTTACAGGGAAGATCTTGATAAGAACGAAGTTAATGACAGAGTCTTGTCTGCACTTGAAGAGGTAAACATGGCTCATAGAAAAGATCATTGGCCACATCAATTATCTGGAGGGCAACAACAGAGGATTGCTGTTGCAAGAGCGATTGTCGGAAAACCCTCTTTGTTATTAGCTGATGAACCGACCGGAAATCTGGATTCTAAAAATGGTGAAGATGTGATGCAATTGTTAGACGATCTAAATAAAAATGGGACAACTATTTGCATGGTGACACATGACCCACGATTTGCGCAATTTGCTCATCGCGAAATTCAGTTGGTAGATGGAAAAATTCGAAATGAAAAGAGTAATCACAAGAGCTCTGTAGATACACCAAATAGAGTACTAGAAGCAACCAAATCGTTATCGAGCCTTGAGGAAGCCGTGGTTGAGGAGGAGTGATGAGAAACTTTTTGAGAGAATGCAACATTGGATTTCGTAGTTTAATTCAAAATCCAAAATACTCGGTGGTTGTCCTATTGACCATGATTTTAAGTGTATCGGTTACTACTACGATGGTTAGTTTGACTAACCAGGTTCTTTTGCAACCACTACCGGTACCGAAAGCCCATCAATTGAT
This sequence comes from Aliikangiella coralliicola, assembly GCF_007004725.1. Lineage (GTDB taxonomy): Bacteria > Pseudomonadota > Gammaproteobacteria > Enterobacterales > Kangiellaceae > Aliikangiella > Aliikangiella coralliicola. Next base: position 94,341 of record NZ_ML660173.1, read on the forward strand.
CGAAGTAGCCGGAAAGGATGCGAATACTGGCAAGAGTAGTCCATATGAATGGATAGAGTTTAATTTATACCAACAATGGCAAGACTTAGAGTTGGAAGAACTCGATATGGCATTTTTCACTTTCGAATCTTCAGTCATTACTGAAAGTGACACTCCTGTTTATGCAACCAGTTTAATGGTCAGTCATAATTTTTTGTCTGTGTTGGGTGTTCAGCCAATGATGGGAAGATGGTTCAACAAGGATGATATCGGTCGTAATGCTATCGTTATTACCTACGAGGTATGGCAGCAACATTTTTCTTCAGACGCTGAGATTATTGGCAAAGCGATAAGTTTAAACAAAAAACCTCACACAGTGTTGGCCGTGATGCCTGAAAACTTCGCTAAATTTTTAGCACCCACAGCAAAAGTATTTCAACCAATCGATACATTTTATCGTGGTGGAGAAGTTGTTGGTCGACTCGGTGATAATATGACGCCTGCGATGAAAGAACAACATCTAGAGTCACTTGCTTTAATTGCGAATAAAATGGTTGAGAATACTCAAATCAATTTCGCATCCTATCATCAGCAAATAACGGATTCTGTATCTTCGCGTCTTGGATTAATTATGGCAGGTGTACTTGCATTATTGATTGTAGCAATACTGAACATAATCAATTTAACTTTTGCTTACTACCATAATAGGATGCATGAACTTTCAGTGCGAGTGGCTCTCGGAGCTACAAAATTACGATTGTTGAAACAATTACTTGTCGAAAATATGTTGCTCGCAACTGTTGCTGGATTAGTGTCAATTTTGGTTTCAATCTGGTTATTAGAGTTAGTGTTGGAGCTGGTTTCAACATCTTTGCCACGAAGTGAGGAAATACAAATTGATATAGTCGCATGGCTCTTTTCGTTTGGATTAGCTGCGGTTGTCAGCCTGGTCTCAGCACTGATCCCAAGCTATAAAATCGTGCAACCTGAAAAACTGATTGACAGCATAAAACAAGGAAGTGGCCGCTTAAGTGGAACGTCAGGCAGTCTAAATCTTCGGAAACTTCTTATTTCCATTGAAGTCGGGTTTTCACTGGTGTTACTAATCGCTGTTGGTCTGTTGTTGAGAAGCTACGTAAAGACAATTCAACAGGAGACTGGCTTTAATGACCAGGGAATTGTTACCGGTCACGTTTGGGCAAAAGAAGCTTATGTAGACAAAGCTAGAATAGATTTTTATCAATCTATTTTACAAGGGTTGCGAGAAATACCTGGTGTTGCGGGAGCTGAGAGCATTAGTTCTATTCCTTTTGGTCCGGTTACAACCCAGCAGCGTGTTTTCGAATCTTACACTTTCACCGGACAAAAACCGTTACCTATAGGCGTAGAAACTCGAACTTTTTTGCGCTCGGTTAGTAAAGGTTATTTCGGTTTACTAGAGATCCCTTTGCTTGAGGGCCGTTTATTTGAAGAACGCGATCAAATGGATGAAACGAAAGTTGTTATCATTAATCGCGCTATGGCTGAAGAAAGCTGGCCAAATGAGAGTCCACTTGGAAAGAAAATACGCTTTCCTCGTTTGGGTGACAGAATTGAATTCACTGTTGTTGGCGTTGTCGAAGACAACCGACATGCGAACCTGGATGCTGAGATAAAACCAGAAATGTTTATGTTCATGCCTCAACTTGGATTTGGTGGTTATACTTTCGTAGTAAAATCGAACTATCTCAGCCCGCAGAAAATGTTGAAAGAAATGTCTCAGGTGTTGGCAAAAATTGATAATTCAATTCCAATGATTGAACTTCATGCACTAACTGACTTAATTAATAAGTCAGTTGCGAAACAAAGATCGTTGCTACAGATTTTGCTTGGGTTTTCAATTTTCACAATACTGTTGGCCGTCGTCGGCATCTATGGCCTTAGTAATTATATGATCAGTCAAAGGACACATGAAGTTGCGGTGCGTATCGCTGTTGGTGCTAAACCTAAAACTATCCGTTTTCTAATTTTAAAAGACTCAACCAGACCAGTGTTAATTGGGATTGCTGCTGGACTGCTGGTGTCGGCGATTTCGGCAAACTTGATAAGTAGCTTTCTGTTTGGCGTCGATGCCTGGGATGCGATGACGTATATGGGCGCTACCGGTATTATTTTATTGGTTGGTATCTTAGCACCTACCGGCCCGGCGATAAGAGCCTCCAAAATATCCCCAGGCGTTGCTTTAAATAACCAATAAACCTCAATATATCATGGAGCGGTCAAATTAATGATAAATAAGAATGATGCTGAATTGCTTTGTACCGAAACAAAAAATTGTATTTCGGAAGATCGGAGTCGCCTTGTAGCTTTGGGTTCTGACGATAAAAATGAGGAACTGATTGTTGGTTTACTAAAAAAAGATCAAGTGGTTTTGGTACAAGGCATTGAACCACATGAAGCAGATAGTTTAATGTATTCCATCGCAGCGAAGTTTGGATTAGCTGAGTCGTTAGAAGTGCAGGCAGCGTTTGCTTCAAGTAAAGGGCATAGAGAGAATATCGGACGCTATTACATGAGTGTCAATAAGCGTAAAGACTATCAGTTTATACCACCGCATTCTGAAGGCGGAAGCTTTTCGAATTTGCAATTGGCGTCTTTTTATTGTTATGAAAATAGTACGGATGGTGGCGAGACAATTCTTATGAATGTGGATCAATCCAGCGAAATTTGGGGGGAACTAAGAGAGTTGCTAACTCGTGGCAAAGCGACAAAGGAATTAACTCGCACCGAAATTGAGCAGATAAAAGTAATGGCTCATTTGAACATGCCAGAAGATGTTTTAAAAGATGACGATGAAATATTAAAGGAAATTAAAGTCAGCCCTTACTTCACGATTTTTGATGTATTGGCTAAACCTCGAAAAACTTATTCCAGGTTGCTAGACAATGAAGTATTTGTTTACTGGGATACAATTGAAAGTGTCGATTATGATTCAGTAACGGCATACAGTCAGCTTTTAGAACAAGATGGTTTACTTAAACTACCACCTGATAACTGTGATGTTAAAATATTAGACGATTCAAACGAGCGACGAGTGAGACACTTTGGAAGCGATTATGAAAAGTTATTTAAGTGTAAAATTACGCGTAAACTACAACCGGGAGAGTTCATTATCCAAAACAATTTAACTTGGGCTCACTCGGTAAGTAATTGGACTCCTGGATCCGGTTTCAGAAAGGTAGCAGCAGCCTTTGCCTAAACCGAGCCTGTACGCCAAAACAGGAATTAAGATAGGGTAATAATGTTCGGCTGCTTTATTTCGTTCATGTCGTAGAGTCATTTTGTCAATTTTTGATATGATTTCCATAACAGTTTTGACACATCCAGGTTTGATCTTCGTTGGAATAGCCTTTTCCATATTTAGGATCTTCAGTAACGTGTATTTTTTCACTACAAAGCAAACAATGAACATGGTTTTCAGGGTTCTCTTTAGTTATTGCAAACGTTTTAAATTGCCACGACTGAAGTTTACTCCATTCTATCAGTTCTCCTATTTTTCGATTTTGTACACTTGTTGACCAACGAATTGAGAAAATGACGACGACTAGCGCAGATATTCCAGCTAAAGCATAAGCTTGAACAGTCCATTCACCTAAACAAGTAAAGCGGCTACATTGACTCTCAATGTCTTGAACATCGACAAACAACTTTTTGACTACAGTAATTAACGCCACTGCGACATAAATGATAAGTCCGAGATGAAAAAGTTGAAGGAAAATATTTTTATTAGGAAATTGTTTCATATTTGCAACTCCATTTTAATTTTGATAGTCGATACTTTCTAATAACTGATAATGAGTATTTCTTAAACTGGAGTTTATCTCATACAGTTTTCATTTTTTTGTAATAAATACTAAGGCATTTATTATCGCCCCAATCGCTGTTCTATTTTACGAGTATATTTGATTGATGGGAAGGCCTGCTTTGTGGTTTTAAATTGAATAACATTAATGGTCGTAATTAGGGGGGCAAAAAATAATTATGCGTTGTTAATCAGTAGTGCTGAATACATTAATAACCCCGAAAGTCATCATGAATGTATGAAATTGAGTGATTTGATAAGAAAGTGTTTTTGCTCCTGTGCTACATAGAGATGCAAGGATTTATAAAAATAATTAGGAAATATTTAAGAGGTTGAGCTGAATGGAAATAATAGAAAGAATTATCGAGCTAGTTACAAAAGGAATTGACGTTCAAATTGATGCTAAGCAGCTAGTTGTTTCTTCGTCTGATGGTTTTATTGATAGCCAGGATGAGCTTTTTTTAAAGGAAAATAAGGCGAAAATCCTCCAGTTGTTGGAAGAGTTAAAGATAAGTTCGTGCACTCAATTAGCCTACTTGTCTTGTTCTCAGAATCGCCTTTGGTTTATTGATAGGATGCAATCAAGTAGCGCTCAATATAACATGATAATGGCATTGGAGTTAAACGGTGGGTTGAATGTTGACGCTATTAGACAAGCGTTTAAAAAGATTATTGAGCGCCACCAGGTAATACGAACAACGATTCACTCAACGCCGGAAGGAGAACCCTTTCAAGTCATTCGAAATCACGATGGTTTCTCGATTCCACTGATTGATTTATCTAGTTTATCGAATGAAAAACAAGAAGAAAGGCTTAAAAAAATTTACCAAGGTGAGGCTTCGAAACCATTTGATTTGAGCAAGGACTTAATGTTGCGTGTTCAGATTCTTAAGAGAGCGAAAGAATCTCACATTATGATAGTGACAATGCATCATATCGCTTCGGATGGATGGTCTCAGATCATATTGGTCAAGGAGTTAAGTGCATTATATGACGCCTATGTAAATCGTAAAGATATTCCTTTGGACGACCTGGAAATTCAGTATGCCGACTATGCCCATTGGCAAAGGAATTGGCTTAAAGGAGAATGCTATGAACATCACTTAAATTTCTGGAAAAAGCAATTAAGAGATTTGCCAGAAGTTCATAGCATTCCACTGGATCATTCTCGATTGGCAGAGCAAGATTACAGAGGTTCAAGCTTTCAAAAAAAACTTGGCACAGATATCCTGGTAGGTTTGAATTCACTTGCACACAAGCATAGCGCGACTTTGTTTATGGTTTTAAATTCGGCTTTGGCTGTGTTATTGGGGCGCTACTCCAACGAAGAAGATATCCTGATTGGAAGCCCTGTAGCTAATCGAGATCAGGTTGAACTGGACCCTTTGGTTGGCTTTTTTGTCAATACTCTGGTATTGCGCACTGATTTATCTGATAACCCCACTTTTGAAGTTTTATTGGAGCGTAGCAAGCGCTATTTATTGAGCGCTTACGAACACCAGGAATTGCCTTTTGAGAAGCTGGTAGATGAACTACAACCGGAACGAAATTTAGCTCACTCACCAGTTTTTCAGATTATGTTGGCTATGGACAACAACAAGATAGAAGAGTTAGAGCTAGCTGATATTAAAGTAAAAAATGTTGAGCTATCTAATTCAGTGGCTAAGTTTGATTTAACTTTAAATATAAGTGAACGAGACGGTTTATTGTGTCTCTATTGGACCTACGCGACAGCACTATTTAATGCTTCAACTATTGAGAGAATGGCAAATCATTTTGAAGTTTTGCTGAAAAACATTCTCGCTAAACCGCAAGCCAGAGTGTCTGATTTGCCAATTATGAGTTCCGCAGAGGAGCATCAGCAATTAGTCGAGTGGAATGATACCGAGGCTAACTATCCAAAAGATAAATGCGTTCAGGAATTATTTGAGTTGCAGGTAGCGCGAACACCCGATGCAATCGCGGTTGTATGTGGAACCCAACGAACAAGCTATGGCGAATTAAATCACCGGGCCAACCAACTATCCCATCATTTGATTGAGCAAGGGATCAAGCCAGGGGTTCGAGTGGGAATTTATGCCGAACATTCGTTAGAAATGCTGGTTGGATTCTTGGGAATTTTAAAAGCCGGAGGGTGTTATGTTCTTCTTGAGCCAGAGTTTCCATCTCTGAGATTGAAGTATCTGATTGAGGATAGTGATATTGAGTTAATCCTATTTCAGTCTGGTTTGAATCGTGCTCAGTGCTTAACCGAAATGTATATTGATGCTACAAGCGGTGAAGCAACACGAAGACTCAACTGGATAGATTTAGACGGTGACTGGGTTCGAAAAGCGGGAGACTCGATGAGGGACAATCCTGTTACCTCGTCAAGCCCGTTAGACCTGGCATCAGTCATCTATGCGCCGAATGATGTCAGTATACCGGCGGGTTTATCGGTCAATCATGAAAGTATTGTGAGTTTGGTTAGCCCCGGCGAGGGAGTTGGAAATAGCGTTTCAACCAACCCTGAAAATGAAAAACCGACAGTTCAAATGCCAGACTCATCGACAGGTTTATCCTGCTATGAAATATGGAAAACGTTAGTCAAAGGCGCATCGTTAGTCTTTAAGCAAGAAAAGGAGCCTGTTGAATTAACCGCAAAAACCTCGATAGAGGCATACGCTCCGATTAACCAACGCTTATCAAATATGACGCGTTATGTTATGGCCGATAACAGGCTTGTCCCAGTTGGGACAATTGGCGAGTTATATCTGGGGGGAAGTAGCTTACCAAAAGATTATTTGAATAAAGCGGCTTTGACTGCCACACGATTTGTGCCAAACCCTTTTAGCGAAACTTCTGGAGACCGGTTATATCGCACTGGGAATAAAGTGCGTTACATGTCAGATGGCGAGCTGGCGTTTGTTGGTCGGGTAAAAGAGCAGCCGAGGCAGCGGAATTTTCGAATTGAGACAGCCGAGATAGAGGCACGACTGTTAGAGCATCCAATGGTTAAGGAAGTTGTCACCTTATTACCAGAGCAAGTGCTGCCTGTCCCGTTACTGGTGGCTTACGTGATACGAGAGCCGGTAGCAAATGATGAGACACCGGTTAATGAGGAAGCTCTCAGGCAGTATTTAAAGCAACAGTCACCGGACATTCTGCTTCCGTCTGTGTTGATGTTCCTGGAACAGTGGCCGTTAACGAGTGATGGTGAGATCGATAAAAGTGCGTTGCCTACAATCGACAGCATGTTTCCTCAGGGAGAATACATTGCGCCGGAAACAAAAACGGAGAAGCTACTTACAGATATCTGGGCGCAATTACTTAAATTAAAACCAGAGAAGATAAGTTCCACGGCTAATTTTTTTGAGATAGGAGGGCATTCTCTATTATCAGTAAGATTATTATCTGCCGTGAACGAACGCCTGTTAATCGATCTAACCATCGGTGATATTTTTAACAATCCTGTGTTAGCGGATTGTAGTCGCAGAATAGACGAGTTGATACGAAATAACGACATATTCCTGAAAGAAGCTGAAAAAGAAACTGATGAGCTGTCCGATGAAGAAGTTGAAGCAATGTTAGTTAAATTATCTGATGAAGAATATGGGGATTAACAAAGATATGACAATTATCAAGTCTGAACAAAGTGTTGCGGCGGATAAGCTTTCTAGTAGAGCGAAACTGGTAAAACTCCTCGCAGAAAAGAAAAAGAAAGATAAAATAAAGTCAAATAAAATACTCTCCAGGCATCAGCGAGCACTTGATAATATTGAATTGCCTTTATCATTTGCCCAGCAGCGTTTGTGGTTTATCGATCAAATGGAAGGCGGTAGCGTTGAATACAATATGCCCAGAGCTCTTAGCGTTGTGGGAAAATTTAATGTCGAAATAGCAGAGCGTGCGCTAAGAAGAATTATTGTTCGTCATGAAAGTTTGCGTACAGTTTTTATCGAGCGAAACGGTGAGCCTTTTCAAATGATAAGAGATGAATTTGACTTTCGTATTGTTCGCCATGACTTGAGAAATATGGAGAAAGAAAAACAGAATAGTCGAATGAAATTTTTGGTCCATGAGGATATGTATCGCGTTTTCGATTTAAGTCAGGATTTGATGCTTCGGACGACTTATATACATCTACAGGGGAGCGGTGAAAATCAACAAGGTATTCTTTTGTTTAATATCCACCATATCGCTTCTGACGGTTGGTCTTTGGGAGTGTTAGTCAACGAGTTCATTGAACAATATGGAGCTCTTTCGCAAAATAAGCCTGATCCCGCTATTCCACTCACCATTCAGTATGCTGATTACGCTCTTTGGCAAAAAGAAAGAATGAATGGAAAGTCATTTGAAAAACAACTTGCCTATTGGAAGCAACAACTTGCCGATGTTCCTGTGCTTCACGGTTTACCACTTGACTATTCGCGGCCAGAAACAAGAGGAAATTTAGGGGGAGTCGTTTCGGGCGATCTTTCTACTGAGCTCAGTCAACGAATAAATCAGTTAGCGTTGGAAAATGAAGTTACGCCATTTATGCTGCTTCATGCTGCATTAGCATTGGTTTTATCTCGTCATAGCCGAAGCCATGATGTTGTTATAGGGACGGCAGTAGCGAACAGGATGCAGACGGAATTGAATCCGTTAATTGGTTTTTTTGTTAATTTATTAGTACTTCGGGTTAGCACAAATTACAAAGGATTCTCTGATTATTTGAGACACGTCAGACAGGTAAATCTGGAAGCTCAAGACAATCAAAGCGTACCTTTTGATTACTTGGTAGAGCATTGTGGAGTTCCACGCAGTAACCAGCATACGCCACTTTTTCAGATCGTTTTCAGTATGGATACGACCGAAGAAAATACTTTAAGCTTGCCGAGCTTACAATTCACCCAGGTTAATCGTTTTGAGGCGACATCTCGATTTGATTTGGATATTACAGCGACAGTTTCCGAGGGACGAATTGGTATTTCCTGGGTTTATGACAAATTATTATTTTCCCCCGAAAGAGTAGAAAGCTTAAACGAACATTTAATGTGCTTACTGGAAGAAATAGCTGATGCTCCTGATGCAAATATTCGAGACTTATCAATGTTGTCGGCGAGTGAAATTCACCATTTGGTTCATGAGTTAAATGAGACGAGTGTTGCATATCCAGAAGACAAATTGATCCATGAAATATTTGAACAGCAAGTATCTCTGAATCCAGAAAATATCGCCGTTGTATTTAACGACAATAAACTAACTTACCGAGCTCTTAATGAACGAGTCAATCGACTGGCTCATTATTTACGCGAGCAAGGGATTGGTGCTGAAATATTAGTTGGAATTTGTATTAACCGCTCATTGGACCTGATTGTGGGGATCTTGGCAATATTAAAAGCGGGCGGAGCATACGTTTCGATAGAACCGAATTATCCAACAGCGCGAAAGCAATATATGCTGAAAGACTCTGGCGTAAAATATTTATTATCGCAAACAGGTTTAACGACCGAATTAGAACTATCGAAAGACATCACTCTGATTGAATTAGACACCGCTCATTTGCAGAAAAAAATAGAGACTTTTCCTCTGACTAATCTTAGTCGTACGACAGATCAAGAGCCGACTAACTTAGCTTATATTATTTATACTTCTGGATCAGCTGGAATGCCGAAAGGAGTGATGCTTGAGCACTCAGGTTTAGTTAATCTTGCAGTATCACAGGTAAGGTTATTTGGTCTTAATAAAAGAAGTCGGGTATTGCAATCAGCCTCATTTGGTTTTGATGCAGCTGTTTGGGACTGGAGTATGGCCTTAAGTGCTGGGGCGACACTATACATTGTGCAACAGCATGTTCGGTTATCACCTAAGTTACTTGGAGAATACGCTAAACGTCACCAGATCACTTATAGTTTCATTTCGCCAGCAATGTTACAAACGCTGACGATTGAGGATTTCAGCAGCGTGAAAACTTTAGCTGTCGGGGGAGAAAGTGTTTCACTAGCACTGGCTCAAAAATGGGCGGAAGGCAGGAATTTTTATAATGCTTATGGACCTACAGAAAACACGGTTGTTGCGACAATAAGTCAGATTAAACCAACCGATAAACAATTATCTATTGGATCACCCATCGAGAATGTAAAATGTTTTGTATTGGATGAAAATTTGGAAATCGCACCCCACGGAGCTTATGGAGAACTTTGTATTTCAGGCAAAGGACTGGCCAGAGGTTACTTAAATAACCCTGAATTAACCCAAAAATACTTTATCGATAATCAATACAACAATGATCAATCTGCCAGGTTGTATCGCACAGGTGATTTAGTTCGTTATCTTAGCAATGGTGAGCTTGAATTTGCAGGACGAATTGACGATCAGGTTAAAATTCGGGGATTTAGAATTGAGCTGGGCGAGATTGAGAGTCTGTTGCAACAAAATGTGGATATTGAACAAGCTGTTGTGCTTGTTCAAGAATCTTCAGGGGGAGATAAAAGCTTGGCGGCCTATTTGCTTCCGACGCGTAATTTGCTTGAAGCTCAGGATGGTACCGTTCAGAATGAAAGTGTCGATGACTGGACACAATTATTTGATGATTCCTATTCTCAAACAAAAATCGAAAGTATTAGTTCCACAAGTGGAGAGATAACGCTAGACATTACTGGATGGAATTGTAGCTATCGAGATGAACAAATTCCCTATTCTGAGATGGAAGAGTGGGTTAACGGTACAATAGAATCGATAAAAGAATTCAAACCCAAGCGGGTACTTGAAATTGGTGTGGGCACCGGTATGTTATTGTATCGTTATGCTGATGAGTGTGAGTATGTTGTAGCAACCGATATCTCTTCAAGCGCTTTGGGTAAAGTAAGAGAAGGTGTCACTCAACGAGGATGGAATCACATTCAGTTGAGACAAGGAGATGCGCGTGAATTATCCGAGTTTATCGGTGGCAAATTTGACGTCATTGTAATAAATTCAGTGATCCAGTATTTTCCCGGTGCTAATTATTTATCCAAAGTTATTCATGACACCCTGACTTGCTTAGTTGATGGAGGGAAAATCTTCTTAGGTGACTTGCGTAATATGGACCTGCTCGGCGCCTTTTCTTCTTCAGTGGCAATATTTCAAGCGGAAGAAAATGCTAGTGTCGAGTCAATACGTCAAACTTCTCAAACCGCCTCTCAAAATGAAACCGAATTATTGATTAGTCCAAGCTTTTTCTCGTCACTACCCGAAATAGAACCTTGTATCGATCAGGTTGATATTATGGTTAAAGACGGTGTCGCCATGAACGAAATGATGCGCTATCGTTACGATGTTGTGCTGCATAAAAAAACTGGCAAAAATACACAGGTAGAACAATGGCATCACTGGGAAAATACAAACCAGTTAAAAGATTTGTTTACTCAAAAGCCGAAAGATTGTTTTGGCGTTACCGGATTTCGAAACCAGCGAATACATAAGGATATATTAGCTGACGAAGATTTACGTACTAATAAAGATTTTGATTTGCCAGCAACTAAGAGCGAGATACGCGTGGCTGACTGGGATGAGCTGGCGAATTTAAAACAGCTTGCGGCTCAATTCGGTTATCAAATGAAAGCGACTTGGGGACAAGATAAGCTTGAGCATTTAGATCTCATATTTATTGATAATAAAGTTCTGCGGAGACCAGGCGTTATGGCATTTCAGCCTTATCAGCAGAAGCAACGGACGAATGCTCCCCAGTTAAGGACTATTTCCCATCAGTTAGTTCCGCAACTAAAGAGGCAATTAGAACAACGGCTTCCTGAATTTATGCTGCCTCGTGCTTATTTACTTTTAGAGCATTTTCCCTTGACCAATAGTGGGAAAATAGACAAGTCGGCTTTGCCAAAATTAACTGCAATTGACACAGGAAATTATGTGGCAGCGAAGTCTGAGTTGGAACAGAAATTACAATTGATTTGGCAAAAGGTACTCGATCAACCCAAAGTTAGTACGGAATCCAATTTCTTTTCGATTGGAGGACATTCTCTTTTAGTCGTTCGTTTGATTAATGAAATCAGAGAAACACTTAATATTGAATTATCAGTTAAAGATTTGTTTGAATTTGCCACAATCAAAAGTTTATCTGAGCGGATTGAGAAATCTGAGGAAAAAACACTGTTAAATAAGGTGTTGCCACCGATAACTGCCCGAAAAAGAAATCAGGATATATTTGAATCTACGCTGTCTTTTGCTCAACAACGGTTGTGGTTTATCGATCGATTGGAAGAGGGGAGTTCTCAATATAATACGCCAATAGCATTGTTGGTAAAGGGTTCATTTGATATTGATGCAGCTGAACAATCCGTTAAACGCATTATTCTCCGACATGAATCTTTGCGCACTGTTTTTAAGGAACGGGCTTCTGGGCCTGTACAGGTTATTCTTAATGAATTTCAATTTCAATTGGCTCGTTATGATTTAAGTGGCTTAGAAAAAGAAATACAGGAACAAGAACTGCAAAAGTTAATCGCAAAGGATACAAGTAAAATATTCGATCTATGCAAAGATTTAATGGTGAGAGTATCTTATATTCATCTACAAGGTAAAGGAGAAAAAGGAGAGGGTGTATTACTGTTTAATATACACCATATCGCATCAGATGGTTGGTCGATTGGTGTTTTAGTGAACGAATTTGTTATTCAGTATCAGGCTATACAACAAGGAAAAACCGATCCGATACCGCCCCTTGCAATCCAATATGTTGACTATTCACAGTGGCAAAGAGATTGGTTGCAAGGCGAAGTTTTGGAGAGTCAGCTGGCTTATTGGAAGCAACAGTTAGATGATGTGCCTGTGGTTCATAACCTTCCTCTGGATTTTTCACGTCCGGATACAAAACAGCATATCGGCAAAATGGTTGGAGGACGGCTTTCAAGCGAAGTAACTAATCGATTGCGACATGTAGCGAGAGAGAATGAAGTGACTATTTTCATGTTAATTCACGCTGCGTTAGCTATCGTTTTATCGAGACACAGTAATCATCATGATATCGTTATCGGTACACCTGTCGCGAATAGACAACAGGCGGAACTAGAATTATTGATTGGTTTTTTTGTGAATACTCTGGTGCTTAGAGTTGATACTCGGTACGACACATTAACTGATTATTTAACACATATTCGGAAAGTTAATCTCGATGCGCAGTCACATCAGGATATTCCGTTTGAGCAGTTGGTCGAGCATTTGAAGGTTCAGCGAAGTACACAGCACTCACCATTATTTCAAATACTGTTTACCATGGACGCAAGCGAACAGGGTGAGTTAGATATTCCCGGGCTGAGTTTCGAAAATTTAAAAAGCACTGATGTTGTTGCTAAGTTTGACTTAGAAATTGGCGCTCGAGAGTCAGAAGCGGGGTTGAGTTTTGAATGGATTTACGACGTTTCGCTTTTTACTCAGGCGCATATTGAAAAATTGCATGAGCATTTGAATCGCCTATTAACCTGCATTGCAGAAAAGCCAGAATCGAAACTGTTTGAATTATCGATGCTTTCAACACGTGAAATCCATCATTTGACACAACAAATGAATGATACATGGGCCGATCATCCAGAAGATAAATGTATTCATGAATTGTTTGAAGCACAAGTTAATAAAACGCCCGATAATATTGCCATTTGGTTTGAGGATAAACATCTAACCTATCAGGCGCTTAATGAGTCGTCCAATCAATTAGCACATTATCTTCAGGAGCGAGGGCTTGAAGCTGAAGATTTGGTGGGTATTTGTGTTGAACGTAGTTTGGAAATGGTGATAGGTATTCTTGCGATTCTTAAAGCTGGTGGTTCTTATGTTCCGCTCGATCCAGGTTATCCGAAAGCGCGACTGGAATATATGATAAAGGATAGCAACATAAAGCATTTACTGACTCAGTCAGATTTAACTGAAAAATTTAGTTTGAGTAATGATGTGCAGGTAGTGGAACTAGATTTAAAGAGTTTTACAATGTCTTTGCTTGACTACCCTAAAACTAACCCTGCAAAGATCAGAAAACTAGTAAAAAAACCTTTGGCTTATGTGATTTACACTTCTGGTTCAACTGGAAATCCGAAAGGAGTAATGGTTGAGCATAGTGCGCTGGTTAATTTTTTGATGTCAATGAATGATAAGTTTCCTTCGATATTTTGCTATCCTTCTAAGCTGCTTGCGGTCACAACCATTTCGTTTGATATTGCATCATTAGAAATATTGGGTCCAATTTCTCAAGGTGGACAAGTGGTCCTGGCATCCAAAGCAGATAGTCTTGATCCGATTCGTTTAATTCAATTACTCGAAGAACATGATATCAAGGGTATGCAAGCAACTCCCGCGACCTGGGAATTGCTAATAAATGCTAATTGGTCTGGTAAAACCGATCTTGTTGTTTTATCTGGTGGAGAAACATTACCAATTTGTTTGGCTAAGCAACTGTTAGCTAGAAGCCATCAACTATGGAACTGTTACGGTCCCACAGAGGCATCGGTTTGGTCTTTAGTCAAAGCAATTACCGTTGATGACTTGTCTCAGGATACTCTTTCTTTAGGAGGGCCCCTAAAAAACTATAGCCATTATATTTTAAACGATAAGCAACAATTATTGCCGTTTGGGAGTATTGGGGAACTGTATATTGGAGGTGCAGGCCTGGCCAGAGGTTATCTTAACCAACCTGAATTAACGGCAGAAAAATTTGTTCCTAATCCTTTTAGTGACAAAGCGGATGATCGTCTATACAAGACTGGTGATTTAGTGCGTTATTTACCTGATGGTAATTTAGCATTTATAGGGCGAATTGATGAGCAGGTAAAAATCCGTGGTTTTCGGATTGAACTTGGCGAAATTGAAAATCAGTTGTCCGCCTGTGAAAGTGTGGCTTCTTGTGTGGTGGTTGTGCGTGAAGATGAGGTTGGACAAAAAAGTATAATAGCTTACCTGGCTCAGGTTAAATCAGAAGATGAAACAAAACTTGTTGTAGAGCTTCGAGACAATCTACAAAACAGATTGCCAAGTTATATGTTACCCAGTGCTTTTGTCATATTGGATGAATTCCCGCTGACACCTAATGGTAAAATTGATAAAAAGGCACTGCCTGCACCCGAAGCCGTATTATTACAGGACGAATATATCGCGCCGGAAAGTGAGAGCGAAAGTATTCTTGTCTCCATATGGGCTGAGCTGCTGAAGCTGCCTGCCGATGCTATCAGCGTCACGGCCAACTTCTTTGAGCTAGGTGGTCACTCATTGCTGGCTGTTCGTTTGGTGTCAGATATTCGCATCAGACTGCATCAAGAGCTGGCTATCAAAGTTATTTTCGAATCATCAACTATTCGTGCTTTAGCAAAGTTAATTGATGCAGGTTTTAATGCAACCTTAAGGAGTGTTGTGACACCTGTTGAACGTCAACCAGATGAGCCGGTTATTGCCTCATTTGCGCAACAAAGATTATGGTTTATTGATCAACTGCAAGAAGGGAGTGCAGAATATAATATGCCTGTTGCTTTGCAGGTTGAAGGCGACTTTAATCTAAATGCTGCAGAGCAAGCGATTACTCAAATCGTACAGCGCCACGAAACGCTCAGAACGGTATTTAGAGCCGATGGTGAAAACCTTTTGCAAGTTATTCAACCCGAGTTTAAATTCCAGTTAATTCGTCATGATTTAACTGCTCTGGATGAAAAGACACAACAGGCTAAAATCAAATCGTTGATGAGAGAAGATAGTATGAAAGTGTTTGATCTCAGTCAGGACTTAATGGTCAGAAGCACTTATCTTCATCTCTCAACATCAGGATCCAGCAATCAAGGTATTTTGCTATTTAACATGCATCACATTGCTTCTGATGGATGGTCAATTGCAGTTTTATTACTGGAGTTTGCGTTTCAATATCAAGCTATTATTGAGGGAACGAGTGACCCGTTACCGCCGCTTGAAATTCAATATGCTGATTATGCCCATTGGCAAAATCACTGGTTAGTTGGTGAAGTACTGGACAGGCAATTGAACTACTGGAGAAAACAGCTGGAGAATGTACCAGCGGTTCATAGCCTGCCATTGGATTACCACCGACCTGAAATGAAAGCCCATCAAGGGGGAGTTGTAACATGTCGGCTAGACGCGGACTTAACTCACCGATTGCAACAAATTGCCAAGACACACCGGCTGACGACTTTTATGTTATTGCATGGTGCATTAGCGTTAGTTTTATCTCGGCATAGTAATAACAAGGATATTGTTATTGGTACTCCGGTCGCCAACCGGTTGCAGGCAGAGCTTGAACCGCTGATAGGTTTTTTCGCTAATACGCTAGTGCTTCGAGCGAATACCAACCATGACACAATAGCCGATTATTTAGCACATATTCGAACTATTAATCTCGAGGCACAATCGCACCAGGATATTCCGTTTGAGCAACTTGTCGATCATTGTAATGTTCCCCGGAGCACACAGCATACGCCGTTATTTCAAATACTGTTTACCATGAATACCAATGGGCAGAATGAGCTAACCATTCCCGGTGTGCATTTTAAACCCTTAGATAGCAATGAAGTGGTTACCAAATTTGATTTAGAGATCAGTGCCCAGGAGTCCAAAGAGGGGATCAACTTTTTCTGGGGGTATGACACCTCGCTTTTTACTCAAGTGCATATTGAAATGTTAGGTAAGCATTTAACTCGTTTGTTAAATGATTTAGCAGAAAATCCGGAATCGAAATTATCTGATTTATCGATATTATCCAGACAAGAAATCCATCATCTCACTTATGAGATGAATGATACCGAGGCTAACTATCCAAAAGATAAATGCGTTCAGGAATTATTTGAGTTGCAGGTAGCGCGAACACCCGATGCAATCGCGGTTGCATGTGGAACCCAACGAACAAGCTATGGCGAATTAAATCACCGTGCCAACCAACTAGCCCATCATTTGATTGAGCAAGGGATCAAGCCAGGGGTTCGAGTGGGAATTTATGCTGAACATTCGTTAGAAATGCTGGTTGGATTTTTGGGTATTTTAAAAGCCGGAGGGTGTTATGTTCTTCTTGAACCGGAGTTTCCATCTCTGAGATTGAAGTATCTGATTGAGGATAGTGATATTGAGTTAATCCTATTTCAGTCTGGTTTGAATCGCGCTCAGTGCTTAACCGAAATGTATATTGATGCTACAAGCGGTGAAGCAACACGAAGACTCAACTGGCTCGATTTAGACGGTGACTGGGTTCGAAAAGCGGGAGACTCGATGAGGGACAATCCTGTTATCTCGTCAAGCCCGTTAGACCTGGCATCAGTCATCTATGCGCCGAATGATGTCAGTATACCGGCGGGTTTATCGGTCAATCATGAAAGTATTGTGAGTTTAGTTAGCCCCGGCGAGGGAGTTGGAAATAGCGTTTCAACCAACCCTGAAAATGAAAAACCGATAGTTCAAATGTCAGATTCATCGACGGGTTTATCCTGCTATGAAATATGGAATACGTTAGTCAAAGGCGCATCATTAGTCTTTAAGCAAGAAAAGGAGCCTGTTGAATTAACCGCAAAAACCTCGATAGAGACATACGCTCCGATTAACCAGCGCTTATCAAATATGACGCGTTATGTTATGGCTGATAACAGGCTTGTTCCAGTTGGAACAATTGGCGAGTTATATCTGGGTGGAAGTAGCTTACCAAAAGATTATTTGAATAAAGCGCCTTTGACTGCCACACGATTTGTGCCAAACCCTTTTAGCGAAATTCCTGGAGAGCGGTTATATCGCACTGGGAATAAAGTGCGTTACATGTCGGATGGCGAGCTGGCGTTTGTTGGTCGGGTAAAAGAGCAGCCGAGGCAGCGGAATTTTCGAATTAAGACAGTCGAGATAGAGGCACGACTGTTAGAGCATCCAATGGTTAAGGAAGTTGTCACCTTATTACCAGAGCAAGTGCAGCCTGTCCCGTTACTGGTGACTTACGTGATACGAGAGTCGATAGCAAATGATGAAGCACTGGTTAATGAGGAAGCTCTCAGGCAGTATTTAAAGCAACAGTCACCGGACGTTTTGCTTCCGTCTGTGTTGATGTTCCTGGAACAGTGGCCGTTAACAGTCGATGGTGAGATTGATAAAAGTGCGTTGCCTTTGCCTGAGGGGCGTTCGTTTCAAACAGAATATGTCGAACCGAGTACCGAAACCGAACGAGTTCTAGTGAGTATTTGGGGCGAGCTACTAGATTTAGAGACACACTCAATTAGTATAACCAGCAACTTCTTTGAAATAGGTGGACACTCGTTACTTGCCGTAAGAATCTTGGCGAAAATTAAGGAAGAGCTAGACGTTTCGATTCAAGTCAAAGATCTATTCATTTATCCCGATATTAAAAAATTATCTGATTTTATTGAAGTGAAACTTAGCCAGGGTGATCTTCCCGATGAAAAAGCAATAAAGCATATGGATGAAGATACAGATGTCGAATTTGAAATATAAGCCTGAAAGTGATTACTGATCTTGAGTTCAGGTTAGTCAGTAAAGTGATTCTAAGCTTTTAAGTGTCCACTCGTTAATATTTTCTTCTCGTTAACATTTTCTTGAGGATGTTATGGATAAACTAGTCTACGAATTGTTCAAACAGGAAGCAGGTAAAAATTCAGAAAATGTTGCCTTGATTGATAAAGAGAAGCAGTATAGTTACGACGAGTTAAATAGAAGAGCAAACTATTTAGCTAGTTTAATTCAGGCTAAGAATAGCAGCGAAGTCATAGGTATTTTACTCGACAGATCAGTCGATATGGTTGAGTCCGTATGGGCGGTTATTATGTCTGGGCATGCTTATCTACCCATTGACCCTTCGTTACCCCATGCACGGGTTACTTATATGTTAGAAAATAGCAATGTCAGGACTCTTCTAACCAGTAATAAATATGCGAATTGTTATCGTAATAATTACGAAATTGTTTGTCTCGAGGAACACCAGGGAAAAACGCATAATCAACAAATATTTTTGGCTTTTGAACCTGATAGCGTTGATGCTGCTGACCGACTTGCCTATGTAATGTACACATCCGGCACAACGGGAAGACCTAAAGGAGTCAAGATCAGCCATCATTCACTGGTAGGTTATGTACTGGCGATGCAAGATATATATCCATTGGCTAGCGGTGAAAGAGTTCTGTTTAAAACCCCATTTAACTTTGATGTATCGGTAAGAGAAATAATATGGACATTGTGCTTTGGGGGAACTTTAGTCATTGCTGAACCAGAAGGTCACAAAGACCCGGTTTATATTAGTGAACTGATGGAGGAATACAGGATTAATTTAGTTCACTTTGTGCCTTCTATGCTAGATGTTTTTCTGCGGCATCCTGGTACTCATTTTTCAAAAAACATTAAGTGTGTCATTTGCAGTGGTGAAGCATTACAAATTAATCATGTTGAAACTTTCTACCAAAAAATACCTTATGCGCGTTTGCTAAATATGTACGGACCTACAGAAGCCACTGTTGAAGTCAGCGCTTTCGACTGCGCCAATTTAAAAGAGCATCCTTCAGTCCCCATTGGGCGTGTAATCGCTAATAATAAATTACTAATCCTGAATGATGACATGACTTTGTGTAAGCAAAATGAAATGGGCAAGTTATATATAAGTGGGGATAGCTTAGCACTGGGTTACATGAATAACGAAAAGTTAACCCAACAAAAGTTTATTACTCATCACGTTAAAACAATAGGTTTAATAAGATTGTATGAAACCGGTGATATCGCTCGGTACCTGGACGATGGAAATATTGAATATATAGGGAGGGAGGATGATCAACTTAACATTCGTGGTTACCGGATAGAGTTAAATGAAATAAAAAATATTATCATGTCTCACCGTGCTATTGAAAATGTCTATGTTACAGCGCATGGGATTGATACTTCTCTCCCGAAAATTGTTGCTTACATCACCAAACATGAGTACTACGATAAAGCGAATGTCATTGGTGACCTTTTTGATTTTTTAAAAACGCAGTTGCCTGAGTATATGATACCTGGCAGCATCATATTGATAGATGAGTTGCCATTAACTGCAAACGGAAAAATAGATAGAAACAGTCTTCCTGAACCAACTGCATTATTTAATAAAAAATACTTAGAACCAACTAATGATATTGAAAAGAGGATGTTGGCGATATGGGGGAGTCATCTTAATGTTAACCGTCAAATTTCCATTGACGATAATTACTTTAGATTGGGAGGGGATTCGCTATCGTTGATTCACATCGTAAAAGGTATTAATAGTGAGTTTAAAACTAGTTTTTTATCCCTGGATTTTATCGGTTGTGAAACAATAGAAGAACAGAGTGATGTTGTCGCCAGAAAACTACAGGCACGGTTACACGAAGTATCCAAAGAAACAACGAGCAAGGAAAAGTGGGACGAGTTCGAATTATGAAAATAATAAAAAACTTAGTTAGGTACAAAGAGCTATCCATTTACGTAGAGTTAAAAAATGAGAAGCTGCTAATTAAAAGTAAACAAGAATCTATTACAGATGAAATAAAGGCAGAATTAAAAAAAGAAAAGGGCGCTATTTTATCTTGTTATAAAGAGTTAGGTATTATTTCAAACAAACAGCTAGCCCCTTCCAGTTTTTCCCAGCAGCGTTTGTGGTTTATCGATACCATGCTAGAAGGGAGCAGTAACTACAATATGGTAAGCTGCTTACCCATCCGAGAAATCGTAGATATCAATGCAATTAATAAATCACTAAGTGATTTAATTGAACGACATCATAGTTTGAGGACTAACTATATAGAGTCTGAGGGGATCGTCTATCAGGTCATCAATGAACCTGTCGCTGCTTCAATTGAACTCCATGATTTCAAGACTTTTCCCCAGCAGCTTGCACATAAAAAAGTCCAGAGTGTCGTAGACGCTAGTGCAGGGCATGTTTTTAATTTAAGTAAAGGGAAAATATTGAAAGTCGATTTATGTTATGTCAAAGAGAATGAAAGCTACTTGATAGTTAATATACATCACATCGCTTCTGATGGGTGGTCGCAGGACATTTTCAAAAAAGAGTTTCTTCATTTTTATATCTATTACACGTCAAATAAGGGGAGACCTTTACCTGAGTTAAATTACCAATTTGCAGACTATGCCCATTGGGAAAGAAATTTTTTCAGGGGAGAGGTTTTATCGAAACATTTACAATACTGGGAGAATAAACTCCAAAATATCCCTGACGTTCATAGCTTAGCGCTCGATAGGCCCAGGCCAACTATACAAACCTATAATGGCAGTGAATACTCTACCATGATGAACGAAGATGATATTTCTAGGTTCAAAACGATTTGTGTTAACTCGAATGCATCTTTGTTTATGGGGCTGAGTGCTACTTTTGCCTATCTTTTGAGTCGTTTTAGTGGCGAGGATGATATCGTTTTTTCTACGCCGATTGCAAATAGAGAACAACTAGAAATGTCTGAAGTGATCGGTTTTTTTGTGAATACGCTCGTTTTACGTTTTGACCTGTCATCCGTCAATTCATTTGAAGATCTGTTAATGCAGGCTAAGGAAATATGCATCGGGGCCTACGCCCACCAGCAAATGCCATTGGAGCAAATAGTCGAAAAGCTAAAAATTAAGAGATCTACTAGTTACTCACCTGTTTTTCAAATCATGTTTAGTACACATATAGAACAAGAAGCGAATAATTTTGATTATAACTCGACTCAGTATACAGGTATGCCTGGCGTAAAGGTAACAAGATCTAAGTTTGACTTGTCAGTTCAGTGCCAAGTTACCGAAAGAGGGCACTCTATGTCCTGGAGTTATAATAGTGATTTATTTGATCACTCATCAATAGAGTTAATGTCAGATTGCTATAATAACTTGATGTGTCAAATTGTTGAAAAGCCTCGTGATAAGTTGTCGTCATTTTATCTGAAAAAGCATGAAGCTCAAACTGACAATAGCACAACTCTTAACAGAATTGTTAGTGAGGCTGAAGAATTAGCACATGAGTTACTCGAATATCATGCTTTAAAATTCCCAAACAATATTGCGTTAAGTTTTGATGGAGTAACTACGACTTTTGGTACATTCAATAGTAAGGCAAATAAACTTGCCCATTACTTAAAGCGACTCGGAATTCAACCTAATGATCCTGTAGCTGTGTATATGGATAGTTCAGACTTATTAGCCATTGGTATTTTCGCGGTTTTGAAGTCTGGAGGATGCTACGTTGCTATCGATAAAAAACAACCACAAAAGAGAGTTGAACACATAGTTGCAAAAGTCAATGCGCACCTGTTATTAACTGATGAAAAGGTGGGCTTTGAATTTGATAGAGATGTTAAAGTTGTTAACATTGCTTCCAATGATACTTTAGTCAAAATCGATGAAGAACGAGATAATAATTTAAACTTAGAAATACCCGATAGTAATATCGCTTATATCGCATTCACGTCGGGTTCGAGTGGTGAACCGAAAGGCGTAGTAGTGTCACAAAAAAACCTACGTGCTTATCTTAGTGCTATTAACAAACACTACAATATTACTCCAGTCGATAATGTTTTACAGTTCTCCTCAATATCATTTGATATTTTCGTTGAAGAGTTATTCTGCTCGATTTGTAATGGTGCGACCTTGCAAATTCGAGGTGCTTCGGTTAATACCGATATTATAGAATTGTCGAAATTTATTAAGGCTAACGAAACAAGCGTAATCAGTCTACCCACCGCATACTTTCATCTTTTGTGCGAGAATATAGTCGCGATAGAGTCCGAATATTTTGATGTTTTGCGCTTGATAATCGTTGGCGGAGAAAAACTATCGGCAGAAATGGTAAAAAAGTGGCATAGCATTTTTTCTAATCGTATTAAATTATTGAATACATACGGCCCCACTGAAGTAACGGTAGTCAGTACTGTATATAACTTAGATGAATTTAATTTAGAAGGATCGAATATTCCAATCGGAAAACCACTTGATGGATTAAAATGTTATATCGTCGATAGGTTTGGCCATATTTGTCCACAAGGAATGAAAGGAGAGTTATATATAGCAGGTGACCTGGTTGCTGTCGGATATCTTAATAATCACAAGTTAAATACACAAAAGTTTGTAACAATCTCTGGATTAAAAGACGATAGGTTCTATAAAACAGGAGATTTAGCGAAGTATTTGCCCGATGGTAATATTGAATTTATTGGACGTATTGATGATCAAATAAAGGTCAGAGGTTTTAGAATCGAACCGGGTGAAATTGAACATCAAGTGAGTCAACTTGAAGGAGTGGACTCTGTGCTAGTGGAAGCTAAGGCTTCAGGGCCAGATAATCAGCTAGTTGTTTATGTGAAGCCAGTGGCCAATTGTGAGACGCATGCTGAGGCAATGCTCGAAGAGCAAAAAGCCGAGTTAGTCGTTGAGATTAAAGCGAGACTTTCCGAGTCGTTACCCGACTATATGGTGCCGAGCGCGTTTGTGGTGATCGATGATTGGCCGTTGACCCTGCTCGGGAAAGTAGATAAAAAAGCACTGCCAGTGCCGGACTTCAGTCACCTGTCTGGCGGGTATGAAGCCCCTGAAAGCGAGACGGAAAAAGCCCTGGTGGCTATCTGGTCCAAATTGCTTAAACTGAAAAAAGACAACGTGAGTATTAACGCCAATTTTTTTGAATTAGGTGGTCATTCATTGTTAGCGGTTAGACTAGTGGCGGATATTCGCGCCAAGTTGCAACAAGAACTGGCAGTAAAAATCATTTTTGAATCTTCAACCATTCGTAGTTTAGCTAAGCGAATTGATGCTGGATTTAATACTCTATTAAGAACGCCGGTGACATCGAAAAAGCGCCAACCGGGTAAGCCTGTCATCGCCTCATTTGCGCAGCAACGTTTATGGTTTATCGATCAACAGCAAGGTGGTAGTGCCGAATACAATATGCCTTTTGCTTTGCAGGTTGAAGGTGATTTTGACCCAGCGGTTGCCGAACGAGCGATTACTCGAATTATTGCTCGTCATGAATCACTGCGGACCGTGTTTAAAACCGAAGACGACGAAATTCGGCAAGTCATCCAGTCTAATTTCCAGTTCAAGTTGGTTCATCATGATTTAACCCAACTGGATGAAACAGCACAAACATGTAAAGTTGAATCTTTAGTTCTCGACGATAGTCTCAAACCCTTTGATTTAAGCCGGGACTTAATGGTCCGAGTAACTTATCTTCTTTTGTCTGACTCTAATGAGTTTGGTCAGGGCATTTTGCTGATTAACATGCATCACATTGCCTCTGATGGTTGGTCAACAGGAATTTTATTGAAGGAGTTTATCACTCAGTATCAATCAATTATTGAAGGTAAATCAGATCCACTACCATCGCTTGAGATCCAGTATGCCGATTACGCTCTTTGGCAAAGGCAATGGTTGAGTGATGAAGTACTTGATGCACAATTGAAGTATTGGAAAAAACAATTATGCGGAGTGCCAGCCGTTCATAGCTTGCCATTGAAAAATCGACGACCAGAAATGAAATTGCACCAAGGGGCGTTGGTGACGAGTCAACTTAGCGCAGATGTGTCGGAGCGACTGCAGCAAATTGCCAAGTTGCATCAGCTGACACCTTTTATGTTGTTTCAAGCGGCGTTGGCATTAGTCTTATCTCGGCATAGTAATAGCCAGGATATTGTGATGGGCACACCGGTAGCCAATCGATTGCAGGCAGAGCTCGAACCGCTGATTGGTTTTTTCGTGAACATGCTGGTGCTTCGAGTTGATACCAAGTATGAAAGCCTCACCGATTACTTAGCACATATCCGAACGATTAATCTCGATGCGCAGTCACATCAGGATATTCCATTTGAACAACTGGTGGAGCATTGCAATGTACCTAGAAGCACACAACATTCGCCATTATTTCAAATACTTTTTACTATGGATACCAATGAACATAGTGAACTAGCTATTCCCGGAGTCCGTTTTAAACCTCTGGACGGAAAAGAAATTGTTGCTAAATTTGATTTAGAGATCAGCGCTCAAGAGTCCGAAGAAGGGATCGACTTTTTCTGGGTTTATGACACTTCATTGTTTACTCAGGCGCAGATTGAGATATTAAGTAAACATTTAAATCGTTTGTTAATCGGCATAGCTGAAAGGCCAGAGTCGAATTTGTGTGACTTATCAATGTTATCGGTACGAGAAATCCATCATCTTACACATGTGATGAACGATGTTCAGGCCAATTATCCTAAAGACAAATGTATTCATGAGTTGTTTGAAGAATACGCAGAATTATTGCCAGATAAGATTGCGGTGATATTTGAAGAGAAGCAGTTAACCTACCGAGAACTAAATGAACAGGCGAATCAATTGGCACATTACCTGAGAGAACAAGGAGTCGAACGCGAGTCTCTGGTAGGTATCTATGCGGAACGCAGCCTGGAATTAATTATTAGCATTCTTGCTATTTTAAAAGCTGGAGGAGCTTATGTGCCTTTGGATCCGAGTTATCCTGAGTTACGAATAAAATCGATCTTAAGTGATTCAGGTATCAAATACGTTTTGGCGCAACGCGAATTAATGACGGCTTTGAAATTTGAACAGGCGAGTGTTTTCGCTGTTGATGAAAGAATGTTTTCGCGCTTGTTACAAAATTATTCAACAGAAAATATTAACAGCTCTGTGTCAGGATACACTTCGTCGCAGTTGGCATATGTTATCTACACCTCAGGTTCCACTGGTCAACCAAAAGGAGTGATGATTGAACATAGTAGCATCGTTCGATTAGTTGCTGATCTGAATTACATTGAAAATGACGAGCCGTTGGTTGTTTTACAGGCTGCTTCAATCTCTTTTGATGCTGCTACTTTTGAGATTTGGTCGGCTTTAAGTTCTGCCGGGCGATTGGTAATAATGCCGTCCGGGAAACTTGATCTTGAACGATTAAACGTGACCATTGAAGATAATTCCGTTAATACTTTATGGTTGACCTCGGCTTTGTTTGATTTATGGGTTGATACGCGCGGAATATTTATTTCGTCATTAAGAACGGTTCTTGCGGGTGGAGATATTGTCTTGCCTTCTTCAGTTGAAAAGCTCTATAAGGAAAACCAGAAGGTAGTATTTGTCAATGGCTATGGGCCAACAGAAAATACAACATTTACAACTACTCACAAAGTATCCCGTGATAAAACGGCGCTTTCTTCGTCAACGATACCAATTGGCCATGCGATAAATGCTACCTGTTGTTATGTATTAGATAAAGAAGAAAGATTGACGCCATATGGAGTGCCTGGTGAACTATATATAGGCGGTCCGGGGTTAGCCAGAGGATACCTCAATCAAACTGAATTAACTGCTGAAAAATTCGTCAAAAACCCATTTAGTACTGACTCTGGGGAGCGCTTGTATCGAACTGGAGATCTGGTGCGTTATCTCCCGGATGGTAGTCTGGATTTTATCGGAAGGGTTGATAACCAGGTAAAAATTCGTGGTTTTCGGATTGAGTTGGGAGAGATCGACTATCAGCTATCACGATGTGAAAAAGTCAATTCCTCTCTGATTGTAGTATCAGAAAATGGAGCAGGGGACAAATGCTTAATCGCTTACGTGGTTCTAGAGAACAACGAGCAAGTTGTTGAAAGTGAGTTTACCGAACAGTTGAGACAAAACCTGCAGCAGAGCCTACC
The DNA here is from genome assembly GCF_007004725.1 of Aliikangiella coralliicola. GTDB lineage: Bacteria > Pseudomonadota > Gammaproteobacteria > Enterobacterales > Kangiellaceae > Aliikangiella > Aliikangiella coralliicola. The sequence goes on from NZ_ML660173.1 coordinate 120,771, forward strand.
TGACTATATGGTCCCTTCAATGTTTGCCGTTATTGATGAATGGCCGCTAACTCCTAATGGAAAAATAGACAAAAAGGCGCTGCCGAAGCTCGACGGAAAGCGACAAGTAAAATACATTGCGCCGACTACAGCGACTGAACGAGCATTATGTAAAGTTTGGCAACAAGTGTTGAAGGTGGAAAAAGTCGGCGTGACCGATAATTTTTTCTATTTGGGCGGCCATTCGTTATTAATGTTTAAACTACTCAGAGAAACCAGAGAGAATTGCGGGGTGGAGTTGCAAATATTGGATCTAATTAACCATCCTTATATTCGAGAGCTTGCTAAAATTGTTGATTCTAGTGCCAGCGATTCAATGAGAAGTCTTTCAATAAATCAGTCGAATAAGTTTCAAAAATTCTCTCACATAAATGACTTTTTCCCAACACTTTATTGCGTTCCAGGAGCAGGTGGGTTGGGATTGATTTTTGGCCACTTAGCCAAGCAAGCTAGCAGATATTTTAATGTTAAGGCATTTCATTATCAGGGGTTGCTAGATGATAATCGACCTCATAACACAATGACTGAGTTAGTCGACTATTTTCTTGATGCGCTTTTATTAGAGCAACCAACAGGTCCCTATTTTTTAGTCGGCCATTCATTTGGTGGCATGGTTGCTCACGAATTGGTGCATAGATTAAACGCAAAGGGACTAGAAGCAAAATTAATTCTAATTGATAGTCGAATGTTTATAGATTCATTAAGCGGCGAACAGCGGATTAAAAGCACGCAACAAATTGCTACCATGAAGTCATTATTAGGCACAAGAGAAGCACAGCTATTTCTTAAGGATGTTGATGGACAAACACTCGACAAAATGAAGATGTTATTTGAAGTTCATGTGCGTTTAATGAAAGAGCATTGCCCCAGTCATAAAATAGAAAGTAGCATTTTAAATATTCACACACCCGAATCTTCTGCCTGGGTAAATCACAGGGAATACGCTGAACGACTTCAATCTTTGACCGCCTGCAAAGTGATTAATCATTGTATTGAAGGAGGACACTATTCGATATTAATGGAAAAGGGCTCAGCAGATATAGTTGACGCTATTCGAGAGTATTATATTCTGAAACCAATAAAGCATTAATGCCGCGAGGCATCAAACCTTATCCTGCCCCTCCCGCAGAATCTCCCTACTTCCTGTTGGAGCGACTTCAGTCGCGGTAATCTCCCACTACATTCCCTTGCATCTTTTCGTTCAACCTGAATAGAAGTGGTATATTTTGGAAAATTAGATTTACGTTTAAAATTTATTTGACAAAAGTTGTTTTTATCGTATGATTGCGATCATACATTTTGTAATCAATTGTTTTTTTTGAGGAGCATGTTTAATGCTAGCAATTAAAAGTTTAGTTCACGTTTTTAATTACAGTTAACTGCCTTCCATATGCACACTGCTCGGAAGGTAAAAATAAATATCTTTCGAGTCAGGATAAAAATTCAAGCCCTGACTAGTAAAATAGTTGGGGCTTTTTATTTGCCCACCTAGAAATTTTCTCGAACAAGATATTCGATCGATTTAACTAACTGTGTTGCCAATTTTATGCGGCGACAAGGGGATAGTTTTGCCTGTAAAAAGGTGAGGTTATTAGGAATATTAACGGCTGAATAGCGTTTATTTTATATGGACAGAGTTATTGAGGATTTCGATTTTCTTTTGTATTAATTGCAATAGGTAAGATAACTCGTACTGTAGCAAGGAAGCTATTTAAAAGGAAAAGTTTGGATAAAAACTCGAGGGATTGAGTGCTGCAAGGATAGCAGCATTGTTGACAGAATTCCTGCGGCACATAAAGGTTGGTGAGGTGTTAGATAAACGAATCTACTTGATGAAAGTTGTTCGCCAATTGAAGCAAGTTTTATGTGTCAAAGGAATACTTAGTTTAAAAGCACTGTTGAATTATTTAAGAGGTTTAGCAGGATTTTTAAAACAAACCGAAGCCTTTTCGAAGGCTTTTCAATTTAACTAGAGGATTTATCTGTGAAAACCATACCCGGATTTAAAACTGAGCGATGGCAAATCTTTAAAAGAGTAAGGAAGAAATACTATGGATATCAAATTATTATTAGAGGCACAAAAAACACTAGGTAGAAGAAAGAGCAATAAGCACGTAAAAAAGGCCTTAGGCTATATCTTTATTACTGCATTACTGTTAGTTATGTC
>NZ_ML660174.1 GCF_007004725.1 Aliikangiella coralliicola
GTAAATAGGTGATTCTTGGATTTTTGCCTCCCCAATCATTTTTGTCGCTTGTAATCTCAACGCTATGGATTTTCACTTAGTATGAATATTAGCCAACTCTTATTTAAACTTTCAAACTTGCAATTAATTCTATAAAATTCAGCACAATAAGAAATTTGAGGCTAAAATCAGTCAATCACGTACTCTTTTCGCTTACAGAACCGTTATAACAATATCTGCACTAATAAAGGAATAATTAAGTGGATAGAAAAAATTCAATGATATCTTCATTTATAGAATATTCCAGGCCAACCAAGCGAATTGTTTCGCTGGCTTTTGATTTCGTAGCAATTGTATCTAGTATTTATTTAGCACTAAATATTTCTATAAAAGATTATGTTGCTTCAGAAATAGGTAGTTATTTCTATTTTGCAGCCACTTCGTTGGTCAGTTTAGTCATATTTGCCAGAATTGGATTTTATCGAGCTATTCTTCGTTATATGGGGTTAAAGGCTATCTTTACCATTTCTGCAGGTATCACACTTTCGACGACTGCGTTTACCCTTAGTTGCCTCTATCTAGAAATTCCTATTACCCCTACCAGTGTATTGCTTTATTGGTCTTTTTCTCTTGTCACTATTGGTGGTGCCAGGTTACTGGCTATTGCACTAATCCGTTCAACACTAAATCTCTCATATACTATTGTTGCTATTTATGGTGCGGGAAGTTCAGGTCGTCAGCTCGCAAGGGCATTAAGCCAAAGTGACAAATATAAGATTGCGGCTTATTTTGATGATGAACCTACTATTATTGGTTCAGAAATCGACGGAGTAAAAGTTTATTCGCAAATTTCGATCGAAAATATAATCGAGAAAAAACTTGTTTCTCAAGTTTTATTGGCGATGCCATCGGCATCTCATGCTCGTCGTTCGGAGATACTAACGCACTTAGAGCCTTTCCCTATTAAAGTGAAGACCATTGCTTCGATGGAAGAAATAGTTAGTGGTAAGGTTCAAATTGAACAATTAAAAGAAATTGAGATTGAAGATCTTCTTGGTCGTGATTCTGTAGACCCGGACCAAACACTGCTACATTCTTGCATTACTGATAAAGTAGTTATGGTTACAGGCTCTGGTGGTTCTATTGGTTCAGAGCTTTGCCGCCAAATCATAGCTTTGAAACCATCTAGTTTAATTCTTTACGAGCTTTCCGAATTTGCCCTTTACTCTATCGAAAAAGAACTCAGAAGACTTAGTGCTAAATTAGAAATTGATGTAGATATTAAAGCTCTGTTGGGATCTGTTCAGCATAAGAACCGTTTGATCAAAGTTATGGAACGCTATAGCGTTCAAACCGTTTATCATGCTGCAGCATACAAACATGTACCTATTGTCGAACACAATATAGTTGAAGGTATTAGAAATAATGTCTTTGGTACCTGGTATGCTGCTGAGGCGGCTGCAGAAGCCAAGGTTGAGAGATTTGTTTTAGTCTCCACCGATAAAGCAGTACGACCTACAAATGTAATGGGGGCCTCTAAAAGACTGGCTGAACTCGTTTTACAAGCTCTAAATACACGAGGAGAGAATACTGTTTTTACAATGGTTCGGTTTGGTAATGTATTGGGCTCCTCTGGCTCTGTAGTTCCTCTCTTTCGAGAACAGATAAGAACCGGCGGCCCAGTTACTGTTACCCACAAAGATATAATACGCTATTTTATGACGATCCCAGAGGCCGCTCAGCTAGTAATTCAAGCAGGAGCAATGGGTAAAGGCGGCGATGTTTTTGTACTTGATATGGGAGATCAAGTTAGGATCTCTGAACTTGCTGAGAGAATGATTCACTTAATGGGACGCTCCGTTAAAAATAGTGCAAATCCTCAAGGAGATATTGAAATTCAGTATTCTGGTCTTCGCCCGGGAGAGAAATTATATGAAGAGTTGTTGGTTGGTGAGAATGTTGTAGGGACTAATCACCCCAAAATAATGACTGCGAATGAAGAACTTCTTCCCTGGGGCGATATGCAGAGAGCACTTATTCTTTTAAATGAGCTTTGTGATGGGATGGATTGTGATGGAATTGTACAAATGCTGCTTAAAATACCAACAGGATACAACCCTCAACATGAAGTTTGTGATTTGTTATGGGATAGTAATAAAGACAAGAATAATGTTTTGAGGTTTAAAACTCTTTCATAGAGCCACAACCATTGTTGGTTCATTAATCACTCTTAGTAAAACTGATTGAGAAAAGAGCTTATTTTTTAAGCCAAGTTTAGGAAGGCTAATTTGATTTAAAGTTATATCTAGCGAATTTTGGCAATAGCTGGTTAATCATAATTCACAGCGTGAGGGATAATAGCTTAACCAAGATTAATCTAAATACTGCGCAAGGCAAGCCCTTCCATTTATTAAACAGTCCAACTCTAAACTAAAATTATACTGTTCAAATGCCAAATCAACCGTCTTCAGTAAAATAATTTATAATCTTGCTCTTAAAAAAGACTGACAATATCTATGTTACTGACTATTTCTGAGAAATATATTAAACCTCTAGAATTATTTTCAAAGACGTTTCCCTTCCTAATCGTTTCTTCAATAGTTCTAATTATAATTAGTAGATTTATATTAAACTTTCAAAGTGGTATAGACTTAACAGACGAAAGTTTCTATTTTCTTCATTCCTCTCAACCCGAAAATATCCGCTCCAGCTTAACTTCTTTCGGATTTTATTCCAGTTTTCTGTTCTATTTAGCTGATGGAAATATATATTATTTCAGGCTCATAGGCTTTTTGATATTGCTTTTATCAGCGACTTTTTTCTCATGGTCGCTAAATTGCTACATCACCAGAAAAATTCTGTGTGGTGACAAATTGCTTGAACTTTCATGGATATTAACGTTGGCAATATCTGTGACCTTTTATTACTCAACATGGTTAGTTTCACCATCCTACAACTTCATGGTGTTGATTGGTTGCTTGCTGGTAAGCGCTTCTGCTATCCGTATTGTAACGAATGGTGCAACTACTAATGGGAGTAAACGTCAAGAATCAAGTACCAAAGACTACTTCTATATATCTCTCATAATAGCAGGATTACACCTTTGCTTTGTATCTAAACCCCCTTCGGCGTTGTTGTTGTATGTATTAGTGACAATTGTATTTTTTAGTGCCTATGTACCGATAAGAGCAATATCAAAAGCGTTAATTGTTGGTTTAGCGTGGTTAGCGTTATTTTTGATTCACGTCTCTTTGTTTGATGGATCATTGAATATTTATTTGGATAGAATTTCTCTTGCCTGGGAACTCAATTCCTTACTGAATTCAACCTTAGAGCCGTCTTTTATTCTTAATAAATTCTTATTCTATTTAAGAAATATTCTGAGTAAAGAGGTGGTACTAATAATCGGCGTAATTGCTCTTGTTGTTGGTTACATTAAGTACAGACTGAGCAATGTTATAAATTTACCAATGTTTATTAAAGACTCGGAAGCATCAATTAAGCTTGTGGCTTTTATTGGCGTATTTATTCTCATTTTCAACTACAAATTGTTTTATGGTTCGGATGTTGGTAAAGGAGGGGTCGCGTTACTTTTCTTTTTAGTCGCATGGTATTGGCTTTTTGAAACAAAACGAATTCAAAAAGAATGTAATCAAATATCGAATATTGAAATTTTGGCTTGTCTAATTTGGCTTTTTTCTTGTTCAATGGCTTTCTCTATTGGCTCTACCATTCATCCAATTCTCAAATCATCTCATAGCCTTATTTTTTGCGTTGGATGTCTTTGTTTTATTATCAGGGTTACTAACTTCAAGAGCGCAACGATCAAAGTTGAGTATTTGTACATGGCGGCCATACTATTAATGATAACCTTGAATATTAACTATGCTCAATTGAAGCCTTATCGATTAATAACGCCTATAGCCGAGCAAAATACAAAGGTCTTGTTACCTATCGATGGTGAACCTCATAAAGTAGATACTAAAACTGCAAAATATATTAATGATCTATCTAAAAGTGCTAAGAAGGCTGAATGGAAAGAAGGCATGGTTTTACTTGACTTAACTGGAGGAACCCCATTCGCTTCGTACTTTCTAAAGGCTAAAGTGATTGTGACTCCGTGGTATTTTGGAGGGCGGGATAATAGTGAACAATGGCTTCGCAAAGTACTTTCCCATGCTGACACCAGAGATTTAAATAGCGCATGGCTTTTGTTAGCCCCTAAAGGGCATTATCGATTTGATAAAAATATATTGTTTGAAATTGAAGGATACAAAAATATAGAATATGAGAAAGTCGGCTCTTTCACTAGTGGCTTTAGAAATGAACAACAAGAACTCTGGAAGCCCAAAAAAAATGGCGAACCAGATATTTAGCTTAGATTTTTAAATGTTGGTGATTTTAAGATCGAATACTCGAGAAGTTCAATATGAGTATCTTCACAAGTAAATAATAAGGAAAACAATTCGTGTTGATATCTATAATTCAACCATGTTTTATTCCGTGGTTGGGATATTTTGAGCAAATGGCTGTGGCAGATCTTTTTGTCTATATGGATGATGTGAAATATTCTAGGCAAAACTGGCGTAATAATAATAGGCTGCTGTGTCAATCTGTTCCAAAAAACATTTCTATTCCGGTCCAAAAAACTAATAAGTATTCGCTAATTAATCAAGTTTTAATTTCGAACAATCGAGACTGGCGAAAAGAGTTCTTAAATAAAGTAATGAATTGGTATCGCAGGGCGCCTTATTTTGAAGAAATATTTGATTTGATTTCGAATGTCGTATTAGAAAATCATGATAAGCTGGTATGTTTAAATTATAAGCTTAATTCAGCTATCGCCTTATATTTAGGAATTAAAACTCCCATAAAATTAACATCAATGGTACCTCGCTCCTCGAATGATAAAGTCACTCGGATTATTGAAATAGTAAAATATTTTAACGCCGACGTTTTGTACGACGGCAAATCTGCAGCCAATTTTATCGATAAGAAAGTGTTTATAGATAGCGGTATAACGGTTATATTTCAAGACTATAAACATACTCCTTACCGTCAAAACTTTTCCGAAAGCTTTGTTCCCTACATGTCTGTACTCGATTTATTGATGAACGAGGGACCGAGTTCACTAGATATAATCTTATCGAGTCCATTACCAGGGGAACTTGTAGCTTTAAAAAAATAATGGTCCATTTCTTAGCGATTTATTTTTGAATCTTGACCAACTTTAATAAGAATATATTCAAATTTCTATTATGAAACTTTCAATCGTTACTACATTATATAAATCTGCACCATTTGTTAATGAGTTCTATGAACGAATTACTTTAGAAGCACTAAAAATTACTGATGATTATGAGATCGTATTTGTAAATGATGGTTGCCCCGACGGTACTCTTAAGAAAGTAATTACACTTTATGAGAGTGATGAGAAAGTTAAGATAATAGAGCTGTCGAGAAATTTTGGCCATCATAGAGCTATTATGGTTGGGCTTGACTTTTGCGTGGGCGAGTATGTTTTTTTAATAGACTCTGATCTTGAGGAGTCTCCTGAGTGGTTGAGTTGTTTCCACGCTCGTGCAGTCGAAGAACAAGCAGATGTAATTATAGGTGTTCAATCGACGAGAGAAGGGACTTTAACAAAAAGAGTAGGTGGTAATTTATTCTATAAAATATTCAATACTCTTTCTTCTATAGAAGTTCCTGAAGGCGCTACGACTGCTCGCTTAATGAATAGACCTTTTATCAATTCATTAAAGAAGTTCAAGGAACGAGAATTGTTTTTTGCAGGTCTGTGTGAAATGACGGGATTTAACCAGCTAACTGTAGAGGTAACAAAATCATATAAAGGGCATACAAGTTACAGTTTTATTAAAAGGCTAAAACAATCGGTTGACGCAATAACTTCATTTAGTAATAGGCCTTTATATTTAATTTTTGTTGTTGGGTGTTTGGTGTTTTTGTTTTCATCATTATATATTGCCTGGATTTTTTATCAGAAATTGTTTCTCTCTTTGCAATTAGGTTATGCGTCTTTAATTGCATCAATCTGGGCTGTTGGAGGATTAACATTAATGTGCACCGGAATTTTGGGAATATACCTTGGGAAAATATTTAGCGAAGTTAAGTCACGGCCAACCATAATAAAGAGAATATTTGAAAGGACAGGTAGAAGTAATGATTAAAATCTTGAGAGGAGATATAAAGGACAGTAGCATAGAGCTTCCTGAAGGTTTCGACACGAATATATCGAATTGTGGGAAAATATCATTAACAAGAGATTTTTTTTCTTCTATTCCGTTGTTTTATTTTGTTGATAAAAATGAGTTGATCATTTCGGATTCCTATCTGGAGCTAACCGGGTTTTTGAGAACAAAAGAAGTTGCATTGTTTCCCGATAGTGAATATATAAAGTTATACATTACTTTTCAGACTCCGAATACTTCTCGAACTCTTTTAAAAAAAATAAAGCGTTTAAGGCCTGGCGAAAGGATATTTTTTGATGAACAAGGAAATCTTAAGTCAGAATTTGTAGAAAGAATTTCAAATGCTCATCACCGCTATACCAGTAATAACCTGAGAAGCCATATTGATGCAATTGTGGAAAAGTTAAATCCGAGTGATACTACTTTTCATATTAGTTCAGGTCTAGACTCATCTATACTTGCTATTAGAGCTGCTAGGGTATTTCCGGAAAGAAGCATTCATTTAGCAACATGCTTAACTAGGGGAGACGGATGTTCGAACGAGTTAGATAATTCAAAACGACTAGCTGAAGATATTGGTGCCGACCTGGTTATTTACGATCTAACTAATGTTGATATATTTAAAGAAGGGGAAAGCTTACTAAAGAATTGCTTGGGTTTTCCTGTTGCGCATCCTAGTCATCTTGTTGAGTATCTGTTGAATCAGAGAATTGTTGGTTCAGGCGCTAGTACCATTGTAAATGGAAAAGGCCCCGATGATTGCTTAGCCGGGTATTCTTGGCATCTAGATAAGTTCCAGAAAGCCATGGTTCATAAGAACCGCCTAACGGTGACTGCCGATGCTGATTTAATTGAATTGACTGGTAGCTCTATAGATCTAGTTGCAGAAGATGATATTTGGAAAGAGATAGAGAACCCATTAAGTTTGAACAAAAGACTAGAGTATGACGCTCGTTCGGTTACTGATGCATGGAATATAATCCATAGCTCGATTGCCAAAAGACTAGAGGTTCAAATAGTGAGTCCATTTATGGACCCAGTTATAAGGTCGGGTTTGTTCTCTCTTCCTGATAGTCAAAAAATCAATGGCCTTAGACAAAAGTATTTTCTTAGAGAGACGTTTAAAAATGATTACCCTGACTATATCCTCGATTTCTCTAAACATGGCTTTAGGCTAGATTTGCAACCTTACTTTCTGGATTATGATTCCGAAGAACTCTTTTTAAAGATAACTTGCAATTTACCCTGGGTGGATAGGTATTTCAACCTTAACAAAATAAAGATGATGATAGACTCTACAATTCATGGTAAGAAAAATTACGGCTGGCAGCTATGGAGTATTTTTTGCGTTGTTAATGCAATAAATAGTTGAATGTTACGAGTTTTTTCAAACAAGAGATTAAAAGTTGCAGTAAAATGGTCCGTTTTACTGGTAGCAACGGGCTATTTGTTTATATTTTCCGAATTTATAAATGTTTTCTCGTTGTTTGAAAACATCGTTATTGAATTCTTCGTTCTTTTCATGCTTTTTAGCCTTTTTAATCGAGCATTCAACGCTTACCGGATTAAACAGATAGCTGATATTCTTCAACGTAGTAATGAACTTGGATTTTTTAGTTCTTTTAGAATTTTGTTATTTTCTGAATTTGTAAGTGTGGTGATACCCACAACTTACAGCGCTGAATTGGTCAGAACATTTAAACTTTCTCAGTATAATCTAAGTTTAAAAAAAACTACTTTAGCTATCTTAGTTGATAGAAGTATTGGTTTGTTATTTCTGTGTATTGGTACTCTTGTCGCTTTTCTTGTATCAAATTACAAGTTAGCGAACTTTCTTGGAGAAGAGGTCTTTCACACCATTTATTTAGTTATTCTTGTTACGTTTTTTTTTCTAATAATAGTTATTTATCGTTTTAGGCGTTTATTTAGTGAGTTTGCGTTTAAATTTAAGCAATGGTTAGCACTAGATGAGATAGTTAAAGTATCCCTTGTTTCTTTTTCGTCTTTTGGAACAGGTGTAATTTCATATTATTTTGCATTTGTTGCCGCGGGTGTGGAATTATCTTTCGTCCATATTATTTTTATAGTATTTATGAGCTTTATTGGAAGATTGGTTCCATTTTCGATATTGGGAGTAAGTGCCGGTGAGATAGCCTTGGTGGTTGTCAGTGAGGGATTCGGGGTCAGTCATGAGCTAGCGTTATTCACAGCCATGATTGTAATTTTGAGTAAGTATTTGTTTTCAGCTATCGGATTTCTTACCGAGATTTATTTAGATGGGGTCAGTGTTGTAGCAGAGCACTTAAAAAAAGCTGCAAAAAGTATTTGATAAAAACAATTATTTTAAGGGTATACGTATGCCAAAGAGTGCCAAAGTTCCACTGTTTGTTGTTGCTGGAATGCCCCGTGGGGCGACTACATTTCTTTATCACTATTTATCGCAGCATCCAGAAATATTTTTACCATTTAGGAAAGAAATAAATTATTTTAATGTGAAAAACAATCTCGGAATTGATTGGTATCTTTCTTTATACCGAGAAATGGATTCCGAATTAATCGCCGGTGACATTAGCCCATTGTGTTTTTTTAACCGCGACTCTATTTCGGAAATAAAGGCTTATAGTAAAGAGGTTAAAGTGATATTAGTAATACGGGACCCGGCAGAGTGGGCGGTTTCTTTTTACTACCAGTTCAAATCATTTACAAATAACATGCCTTCACTAAATGAGTTTTTAACCAAAGGACATTTATATAATGTTGGAGATGAACAATTATTCCTCAAATTTTCTGGGAATTGGATAGGCGAACGAATTAAGGAATATCAAGCTGAATTCGGAGATAATGTCCTGATATATAATTTCTCTTATTTTAAAAAGAATCCATTAAACGTACTAAAAACGATTGAGCAATTTCTGGATATATCTAACTATTTTACTTCAGAAAACTTTGACAACCGTAGAATAAACGAATCAAAACGTAGAAATATAAGATTAGTGTCATGGTTACTTAGTCGGGAACTAGTTATCAACACAATAGGAAAATTAGTGCCGCGAAAACTAATCATGAAACTTCGAGCTTTATTTGATCGCATTAGTTCAAAAAACCGAGGTGAGTCGAGTAAAAATGCAACACACACCGATAGGGATATAGAAATAGCGTCCGAATTTTTTAGGGAAGACACGGTTAAAGTTTCTGAATTATTCAAAGAATCTCCTGTGCTTATTGGTTTGTCTGTTGAGAAATCTAGCAGTAAAAGTGAAAATAATAATGAGTGAATATAGTATTCCGTTCAATAAACCTTATATGACAGGAAGAGAGTTAAAGCATATCGCAGAGGCGCACGAAAACGGTCGGTTGGCTGGCGATGGCCCTTTTACTCAATTGTGCCATCAATGGTTAGAAGAGAGAGGAAATTGCCACAAGGCACTCCTGACTCATTCTTGCACGGCTGCTTTGGAAATGTCGGCTTTGCTACTGAATATAGAGCCTGGCGACGAAATTATAATGCCTTCTTATACTTTTGTATCGACTGCAAATGCTTTTGTTTTAAGGGGGGGCGTACCAGTATTTGTTGATATAAGAGAAGACACTTTAAATCTTAATGAAGATTTGATCGAAGCTGCAATTAGCTCAAAGACAATAGCTATTGTGGCTGTTCATTATGCAGGTGTTGCTTGTGAAATGGACAAAATCATGGCTATTGCTAAACGTCATCGCCTAAAAGTTGTTGAGGATGCAGCACAAGGCATGATGGCAAGTTATAAAGGTAAAGCTTTGGGCAGTATTGGAGAGCTTGGTGTGTTTAGTTTTCACGAAACTAAAAACATTATTTCAGGAGAAGGGGGCGCATTGCTCATCAATGAGCCTAGTTTGACCTCGAGAGCTGAAATCATTCGTGAAAAAGGTACCGATCGTGGTTCATTTTTTCGCGGAGAAGTTGACAAGTATACCTGGTGCGAGCAAGGTTCCTCGTTTTTACCCGGTGAACTCATAGCTGCATTTTTGTGGGCTCAGCTCGAAGAAGCTAATCAAATAACTCAGTCGCGCCTAAAGTTGTGGCAGTATTATCATGATTCATTAGAAGATGCTGAGAGCAAAGGTATAATTCGACGTCCTGTAATACCTGATGGATGTGTCCATAACGCTCATATGTATTATGTTTTATTAAGTCCTGAAATAGAAAGAAACGAATTACTTCTTGATTTTAAGCGAAACGATATTCAAGCAGTATTTCATTATGTGCCATTACATTCGTCTCCTGCCGGGAGCCATTACGGAAAAGTGAGTGGGAAGTTAAGCCAAACTGAGAGCCTTTCAGAACGCATAGTCCGACTTCCGTTATGGCTAGGTATGTCGGAAAGCCAGCAAGAGAAAGTAGTAGAACTATTGAGCAATTCTTAAATTTAAGTTCTTAATAAAAAAGGCTCCATGAAACTAATTCATGGAGCCTTTAATAAATACTTCAAAATGACTAAATAACTTACTTTGACGAGAGTTGCTCTAAAGTTTTTTCGATTAAAGCTAATCTTTCATTAAGTAATTTGTTTTGTTTTTCTAAAGACTCTATTTTACTATTCTTGTCTTTTACCTCTTCATTCAATGCTTGAATGGCAGCTAGTGCTATACCGCTGGTGTCTAATGAGGCGATGTGTTTATCGTCACTACCCAAACCAAATAGTTCATAGAACTCTTCAGCTATCGGCCCGATGTGTTTGATTGAAGAACCGTCATTGATATAGTTCCATTTTTTAATAGCTAGCTTTGAGAGCATATTAAGAATTTTTCCAGAGTCGACGGATACTATATTATCTTTAACAGTGCGACTAGAGCTAGAAACCACAGTTCCATTAACTACAAGTTGTGTATTAGTGAGTCTCATAAGCTCATCAGACGCCATATTTCTTATAACAAATTGATTGTCATTAAGCAGCAAATTGTAATTATCGTGTGGATCCGCGTTTCCATCTGCAGTGTCTGCTCTTGATATCAAGAAACCATTTCCTGAAGAATAGGTTCCAACTGTCCATTCTTTACCGGCGTTATTTCTGTGCTCGAATTTAATGTTACTTCCGTGTTCGCTGTTTAAGGTCAGTAATGTGCGAACGTCTGCAGATCCAGTTGCGGTGTCACTAATAATAGTACTTGCGCTAGCCCCCTCTACATTTAGTTTAGCGTCTGGTGATTCAGTACCTAACCCAATATCTCCATCTGCCGCAACAAATATACTACCTGTAGGCGCACCAGGCTTAATCTTAAACGGCAACTTACTCCCGTTAGTTGTATCCCGAATAAAAAAGTTAGCTTCATTTCCAGCCACATCCCAAGTCTGAGAGGCAAAACCAGAGGAACCATCCTGTTCTAAGCGTAGTGTTGGAGAGTTACCTTCTTTAACGTGTAAATTAACTACTGGTGTTGCAGTACCAAAACCAATTCTCCCGCCATCATCTACATAAAGCGAGTTTGTTGGTGCGCCAGCTTCAACTGTAAATGGAGTTTTACTCCCGGTGATATCATCAATCGAAAATCTGTTTGCACCACCATTGGAGCTATCATTCGCTGTTAATTGCCAGTCGTTGCTTGGGAATGAAGCGGAGGTACTTGTGTCTTGAAATTTAATTCTAAGATTGTTTTCTTTAAGTCTTAATGTATCGAACCCAAAAGATTCGCCATTACTACAGTCCTGCCCAACACAAAGACTTTGAGTGATAATGACATCGTCTAGATGTTGAACATCTGCTAAGACTAAAGCACTATAAACGGAAAGAGCCGCAATTGACCCTATTGCAATTTTTTTCATTATGATCTCCTTAGGGTCAATTAGTTTTCGCTATTCAAAGTACGAGGATTAATAGTGATATTGGTTTTTTCTAGCTTGTTTTTGCTGACTAGTACGCCATTTGAAATTCTAAAATGCCCCGAAACTTTTTTAGACTCAACAATTTTTCTTTTTGTTTTACCGCGTCCATTAAATTCATCAACAACGTCTTCTTCACCAAGCGTCTTGATTTCAACGAACTCATACTTATAAAGACCATCTTTACGTGCATTCACTTCGTCAAGAGAAAGAAGTGCGTTACCGCCAGCTTTTTCTGATGTATAACGAAATTTATCTGGTCCGGTGATTGTCATTTTGACAGAGTCACCATATAAGCTACTTTTCATTTGAATAGCATTGTCTGAAAGTTTTACATCATTTGCTACTACGGAGCCTGCCAATCCTATAGCAAGGCTTGTAGCTACTACTGATTTTAGTACTCTCATTATTTCCCTCCAAGGCTTTTTTGATAATTAGGGATTACACTGGTTATTCGGAATTTTAGCACTGACTATTGGGTATAGCAATTATGATTAAATAGCATTGAACTTATCTATGTCATAATAAAATCATTTTCTACTTTCCGTTGGTCTTTAAGGAGTTACTGAGCTAAACTTCTCTAAATAATAATACGCCTCATAATAAGGAACCTCCTGTGCCACTAGCTAATCTTGTCACCAATTTTAAAATTGGTTGCGTTGTGTTCGTTATATTTTGTTTACACATTGGTTCAGCTCGCGCTGCGCCGCCGACGTTTAACGCAACTGTCACACCTTCTACGGTGGGGCCAGGAAGTACTGCGACAGTAACTTTTACTATTACAAATGTTGATGCAACACCGGTTACCAGTGCAGGTTTTACGAATACGTTGCCAGCAGGGCTCGTTCACGGGACACCATCTGACGTAACAACGACATGTGCGAATGGGGCTTTAACTGCGGCTGATGGAGGTACAACACTCACGTTTTCAGGATACGATTTAGCCGGTAGTTCGTCTTGCACGGTAACGATCGATGTTTTGGCGTCGACGACGGCTGGCGTATACACCATCTTAACAGGCGACTTAACTTCCAGCGAAGGAAATAGTGGTAGCGCAACGGCTAATTTAACAGTTGTTACCAACAGACCTGGATATACAATGTCATTCTCACCAACCTCTATCAATCGAGGAGCGATTTCTACGCTCACGCAGACTTTTGACAATACCCAAAATGGAGCAAGAGTTGGAGATTTGAGTTCGACCGTTGATTTACCTTTAGGCTTAGTTATCGCAGATGAACCGAATGCGACTTCAGATTGTGGCTCAGCTAACGCTCCTGTCACCATTACTGCAAATGCAGGAGCAAGTAGTGTTGTTTTTAATGCAGATGGAAGTACATTTTTTCCTGGTTTTGAGGCGCTATCTGCGGGGGCAAGTTGCACAGTTACTGTTGATGTAAAAAGTACCGGAGTTGGTACCTTTACAGCCGTCGAAACTGACGCTTTAGCTGATTTTAACAGTATGGGGGGCGCTAAAGCTGCTATTGTGTCGACTCAGGCATTTGCATTGATGGAGTTTGAGGATAACCCGACAACGCCAGGGGCAACTACGAACTTAAAAGTGACATTAACTAACTTTGATCGTTCTGGTACGGCGACTAACATTGCTTTTACCGATGATCTGGACGCAGCTTTGTCAGGTTTAGTCGCAACGAGCTTGCCAGCAGAACCTTGCGGAATAGGTTCTTCATTAAGTGGTACGTCGACAATAAGTTTGACCGGCGGTTCACTTGCACCTGAGGCGTCCTGTACTTTTAGTGTTCCAGTGCAGATCCCTGCGGGGGCGGCTGCTTCAAGTAATACTAACACTACCAGTACCTTCACCTATGATCTTGACGGAAGTGGTGTGATAAAGCCTGCTGTTTCGCACAATCTAACAATAACTCAGGCACCTACGATTAGCTTAAGTGTTACGCCAGATCCTGTCATTGTTGGAAACAATATTACCGCAAGTTTTGCTATTAACAATATCGATACTGTGCAGGCCGCCACTGATATCGCGTTTACCTCTGAACTGACCGCATTTTTACCTTTTCCGGTGACTATACCAAGCTTTCCAACAAACCCTTGTGGTACCGGTTCGTCAATTTCGTTAGCGACCCCAGATATTGACACTCAAGTTTTATCACTAACCGGCGGTAATCTGGCTGCGGGAGCTTCTTGCAACTTTAATGTAGATATTACAGTTCCGAGCACAATGTCACCGGGAAATTATACGATGACCACTGAGAAAATTAGTGCGACGATTAATAGTGCTACAGTGACAGGAGGAACTACGTCCGACTCATTTCAGATAATTTCAGCTCCAACGTTGTCGATAGAGTTTGATAACACAACTTTAATCCCTGGTGGATCGAATACGGCAACCTTTACGCTATCCAATAACCCCAACTCACCAACTGACGCAACTACAGTCGCTTTTACTGTTGACTTAGATGCGGCGCTAACAGGTTTAACAACAACTGGCTTCAGTTCAAATACTTGTGCCGGTTCTATATTGTCAGGTACTTCAATTATAGACTTTTCAAATGGCGCTTTAGCGGCTGGTACTAGTTGTAGTTTTAATGCGACTTTGCAATTACCAGGTGGTGGAGTATCAAGTAATGTTAACGTCACCTCTAGTGTGATCAATGCGACGGTTGATGGAAATGCGGTAACTAGCCCCGCAGTAACTTCAAGTTTTGATGTTGTTACACTTACAGCAAGTATGGTTGTTAGTGATAATGATGGAGATGCGGATAACAACGTGCAGCCAGGAAGCACCACTGCAACTATTGATTTTAGTTTTACTAACAATTCGACACTTGATCAGAGTGCTATAGGATTTGGGCTGGATCTAAATAGTGCACTGAGTGGCCTTGTATCCAGCTCGGGTACGCTTAACAATATTTGTGGTGCAGGTTCCTCTATTTCAGGGACAAACTCCTTGAGTTTTACCAATGGACAACTATCGGCGGGTGGTAGTTGTAATTTCAGCGTGACGTTAACGGTTCCTGGTGCCGCTACCGACGGTGACTATACTTTGCTTTCAAACGCACTTAGTTTTACTGAAAACTCCACACTTTATGCACTTAACCCGTTGACCACTAATTTTAATATTGAGACTGATACAGCGCCGTCAATATTTTCAATCACTTCCAGTGTTTCTCCACTAACCGGAGTCGCGCCTATTCCTATGGAAATCGTATTTTCCGAGGATGTAGAGGGGTTTGTCGATACAGATATTACGGTGACCAACGGAACGGCTAGCAATTTAGTTCAGGTGACTGCTGACCGTTACACATTTGATATTACTTCTCCTGTGGATGGGACAACAATTGATGTTCAGCTACTAGCGGGTGTGGTAGAGGAGGCAGGCGCTGGGACACAAACCAATACTGCCTCTAGTGTGTTCTCTATTGGTTATGATACGTCGGCATTACCGACCGGCATTGTCACTGTTCCGGCAAACGTACAAGTCAATACCGGACCGACAACGGCAACTGTTACTTACAGCAATGCGACAATACACAGTTTGACCAATGACAAAGTAAATCTGATTACCACCGGAACCGCGAGTACAGCAAACTTTGTTGATAATAATACGCCTAATCCCGACATTACGGTTATTAATGGAACAACTGCTACACCGACGATTCAGATCTCGAATATTGTAGGTGATGGAACAATTGCCGTAGGAATTGATCCTCTCACGGCGCGAAATAATGTGGGAGATGTTCAAGCAATTGCAGATAGCACAAATTCCATAAGCGTCGACAACACAGCGCCAACAGTTGCAATAACTAGTGGTGTTTCTGATCCGACTAATTCTGCATTTACAATTAATATTGATTTTACAAATCCAGCAACAAGTGGTCCTGATACTTCAATTACAGGATTTACCAGTTCGGATGTAATTTTAAGTAACGCAAATATTAGTGGTTTTACTGGCAGCGGTAGCAGTTATTCTGCCACGATAACACCTACTAATAATGGAAATGTAACTGTTGATATTAGTTCTGCCGTGGCGTTTGATGATCATGGCAACGGAAATGTCGCAGCCCCGCAATTTTCTGTAACTTATGATATTGAAGCTCCAAATGGTTATGCAGTTGCAATTGATACACCACAACCATTTATCAATGCATCAAATGATACAGCATTCCAATTTTCATATAGTGGTGCTGAAATAACTAGTCAATACAGCTATACGATAACTGATGGTGTTAATACTTCTACACCAGTGACGGGAACTATTACAACTGCAAGCGGCAGTTTTACTGGAATTGACGTTAGTAGTTTTAACGAAGGGACGTTAACCTTAAGTTTTACTTTGACTGATGTTGCTGGTAATACCGGTGGCGCATCTACCGACACAATCATCAAACAATATAACGATGCACCAGTAATTACAGAAGGTGCGACAACCAATGTTGTCATGAGTGAAGACAGCACGCCTACACCCTTTAGTTTGACACTAAACGCGACCGACCCTGAAAATGAAACTATCACCTGGAGTGTTAGTTCAGCCGCGAGCAATGGTGTAGCAAGTACGAGTGGGGATGGTACCAGCAAGGTCATCAACTATACGCCAAACGCTAACTTTAATGGCGCGGATAGTTTTACCGTTGAAATAACAGACAGCAATGCGTTAGATCCACTGACTGACAGTATTGTGGTTAATGTGCAAGTTAATCCTGAAAATGATGCGCCAGTATTTGACTCAACTTCTGTTAATGCCGTGTTGGAAGATGCTGTTTACGTTTATAACATCGTAACATCAGATATTGATGTTGGTGATAATTTAGCAATTACTGCTACAACAATTCCGTCATGGTTATCCCTGACTAGTGGAGCGAATGGTACTGCAGTACTAACCGGTACTCCGCTTAATGAACATGTTGGTAATAATTCAGTAACGCTGGTTGTTACGGACGATAGTGGGGCTGCTAACAACTCTGCCACACAAAGCTTTACGATTGTCGTTGGAAATACCAATGATGCACCAACCTTTGATTCAACTGCTATTACTACTGGTACTGAGGACGCTAATTATATTTATAACGTCACAGGTAGTGATGTGGATTTGGGTGATAGTATTTCATTCAGTGCTAGTGTGCTACCCGCTTGGTTATCTTTGACTGATAATGGGAATGGGACCGCTACGTTAACTGGCACACCGCTTAATGCTAATGTTGGAAATAACAATGTTACTTTGGTGGTAACTGATAGCAATAGCGCAACAGACACTCAGAGCTTTGTGATAGACGTTGTCAATACAAATGACTTACCTACTGGATTACCGGTAGTCACCGGCACATTATTACGAAACGAAACGCTTAGTGTTGATACGTCATTGATGAGTGACGACGACGGTTTTGGCCCATTTAGTTATCAATGGCGAAGAAGTGGTGTAAATGTTACCGGAGCGACTAATAGCACATACGTTTTAGGTGAAGATGATGTCTGGCAAACCTTTAGCGTTATCGTTAGTTATACCGACCTACGTGGTACTAACGAATCGTTAGTTAGCGCCGAAAGTGGCACCGTGTCTGACTTAGATTCTGACGGCGATGGTATTTTTGACCTTGAAGAAGGTACTGGTGATTCTGACGGAGATGGTATACCCGATTATCTAGACGAGGATAGCGATAATGACGGTATTCCTGATAGTGAAGAGGGTAATGGCGACTCTGATACAGACGGTATTCCAGATTATCTTGATACATCTCTCGATGAAGATGGTGATGGTATCCCTGATGCACTTGAAGGTGGTGCCAACATCGACACTGATGGCGACGGAACTGTTGATGCTTTTGATAGTGACAGTGACAATGATGGAATAACCGATTTAGAAGAATCCGGTGCTAGCGGTGTTGATACCGATGGCGATGGTATTGATGACACATTTGATGTCGATGCTACAGGCGGCACCGATGCTAATGGAGATGGAATTGATGACAATGTTGCTCTATTAGACAGTGATGGGGACGGTATTCCAGACCACCTTGATAGAGACAGTGACAATGACTCTGTACCTGACGCACTCGAAAATCGGGTAGGTTTGCAGCTTAAACTATCAACCGAAACCTATAAAAATACACAAATGGCTGTATCTGATACAGATGGCGACGGTGTAATGGATTATCTCGATCCTGATAGTGATGAAGACGGCATTAGCGATTTAGCAGAGGCTGCCACCAGCATTATCGATAGCGATATGGATCAGATTATCGATGAATTTGACGTAGATTTTACCGGTGGACTTGATGTTGATCTGGATGGGGTCGATGATGCGGCAATGTTGCAAAATTCTGATAACGATTTAACGCCGGATATGTTTGATCTTGATGCCGACAATGATGGTCATAATGACGTAACCGAAGCTGGTCTAACCGATGCGGATTTAAACGCGTTAGTTGATTCTGCTGCTGAACGTACCGATACACCAAGAGACACTGATGCCGATGGATTGGCGGATTACCGAGATCTAGATAGTGATAATGATGGTAGTTTTGATATCGAAACGAGCGGGGCTGCGACACTTGACCTGGATGGTGATGGCCAAGTTGATGACGCGTCGGCCGACGCTGACGGTGATGGTATCATCGACGCTTTGGATGATGAACCAAACCAATTCGGGACCAGTCGTGACAGAGATCTTGATGGAGTGCCGAGCAGCGTGGATCGAGATGATGACGGTGATGGTATATCTGACCTGGTTGAAGGTAATCAAGACTCGGATGGAGACGGCATTATCGATTCTCTTGATTCCGACAGCGACAATGATGGTTTAGCAGATATGTATGAAGCTGATCGCCCCATGCCTTCAGGCAATGATGTTGATAGAGATGGTATCGACGATCGATATGACGTTGATTTTACTGGCGGTAACGATGCGAATGCTGACGGTGTAGATGATGCTTTTGTTAATACCGACTCAGATAGTGATGGTACTGCTGATTATCTGGATAACGACAGTGACAATGACAGCATTTCTGATTCTGAAGAACAGCTGACCGTAACACTGTCAGGTAATGACACAGACATGGATGGATTGGATGATGCTGTTGACGTCGATTCTACCAATGGTACTGACTCAAATGGCGATGGTCAGGACGATAGCACTATATCCGGCGATGATATTGATGGAGATGGAGTATTAGCTTTCAGAGATAGCGATACAGATGGAGATGGAATATCTGATATTAATGAAAATGGAGATTTTAATGGTGATGGTGTAAATGATCGTCTGCAAGCTGTAGTTGAAGTTCGCGCAACATCTGGCGGCGGGTCGATGGGAGTTGTGATTATACTATTCCTTTTGCTGGCGTTAGCCCATCGCAAAAAGTTTACTCGTAAGCTGGTCATTTTGTTTTGTGCCGGTTCGGCGTTTTCTGCGCAGGCTTTTGAAAATTGCGATTCAGATACCGGTGAAACATGTTGGTATGCGGAACTTGGTGTTGGCCGCTCACATTTTGATCCAGTTACAGAAAATACTAGTTGGGATGTATCTCGAGACGCTGACACAGCATATAAATTTGCTGTAGGGTTCGATTTTCAAAATGACTGGTTCGCTGAATTTGGTTATAGCCGATTAGGAAAAGCCAAACTCGTAAGCCAAAATCCGGCATTTTCTAATAATGGATTTATTAATTACAACGCTACAGAGGCGGCGCTTGGGTATCGGCTAAAACCCAGTACAGGCAATTATAGTTTTTATTTTAAAGCTGGCTTGGTCGCGTTGGAGACTAATTCTAACTTTATTGCTGATGATGATGACGATGCTACCTTATTAGGTTTTGGCTTTTATTGGGATAAAAAAGATGGACGATCCCTGAAGCTGGGCTTTGACCAATATGGAGAGGACACTTATTTAGTATCTTTAAGCCTGCAAAACTACTTCTAAAGCATAGATATCTATTCGAACGTCGAAACGGTGAAAACAACCTATTTTCACCGTTTCGGTTTATTTTTTGTGCTATATACGTAAATCCTGTTCAATTTTCCGAGCTATATCAACCGGTGTTTGGAAAATATCACCTGCTTAACTGTTGAGTTGTTAATGACCTAATTCCGTTGTTATGCCACTCACTGCGGAATATAATACCGTTCTGGTTATGTGAATTATGAGCATTGGTAAACCAATTAAGTAGGAGTTTGTTATTAAATCTCGTCTTTTAAAACTAGTGATTGCTAGCGTATTAGTCAGCTTGGGCGGTATTAGCCAGGCAGAGGAATCTGTTGACGATATTGTTAACGAAATTAAGGCGCTAGAAAAAGCAAGAGATCCCAAGTGTTATGCGACTGCTTCGCGCCTTGAAGATTTTATGTTTGGCACGCCACTGACTGATGAAGCTCGTTTTCGTAAAAACTTACTGCAAAAGAGTTGGGCTAAGATAGTTTGGGAGCGAGCTTCAAAAATCGCGTCCGCAGAAAATAAAGCCGCCATTTCTCAATCACTTCTTATGAATGTAATTGCGGAGAACTTTACTTTCAAACAAGATGAAAAGAAACACTGGGCGATAAAATTTGCAGGCGGACAAGAAGTTCGGATTAATAAAGAAGATAAACGTCAGTATTCTACCATTGCTTACGCATTAAGAGCTATTTTGGCGGTACAACAAGAATCATTGATGGATCTCGACTCAACATTGCTTCCTTTACATCCTGATGCAATTAAAAGCTTAAAAGACAGCCTCGACTTGTTCAGCCTGGCCGTACTAAAAATAACCGATGCTAAAGCGAGGAAAAAAAATGAGCATGATGTGAAACTCGCTTCACTAAACGATGTTTGGTCGACATTGCTGAACTTAAAAAATGAAGAGTTAGTGACGAAACCCAAAACCTCAAAAAACGTAGCAGATTTATCAATAGTAAGAAAAATTATTCAACAAAAAGTTGAGTCATATGCAGCTTACAATCAAATTTCGAATCAACTTTTTGTCCGCAACCTACAAGTTTATTTTGCCCGATTAAGTTGGCCGAAAGATCCTGAAGAAGGTAAGAGGTTTAAGAATTTATTTACCGAGACGATGATCCAATTTGCCAATGATCTTTATAAAGAAACAGAAAAAATTGCATTAAAAAATGGGCATGGAATTATTATGGAGAGTGACGTCCATGAACTAATTCAGCAATTTATACCTCACGAGATCAACGAGTATGAAGATGCCATCTTTTTCCCAAAACTTCCTAGAGGTGAGCGAGTTAATATTGAATCTTATGATATGGATTCGTTTCGAGACAGCGGCATTCATTGGCGCTATTTAGAGTTTGCTCTAAACGAACCCGGTTTTAAGGCGCAACTTCAACCAGATCCTTTTGCTTTGGAATTAATGGTAGAAAATATTGCGCAATTTGGTGTTCTTAGTCTGAGACTTGCTGGAGAAGAGGGAAAAAGAATTGGTGCTAGTCGTTTAAAGCAGTCATATTTTGTTGATGGGCTGAAGCTCATTCAGCGAAGAGTTACAAAGCATTCAATGATAAAAGATAAAAGCGAAGCCACCGCTCAAATTGTATCAGCGAAAAAACGAGATGTGTTTGTTAGTGAAAAAACGGCCATGTTTAGCGATACAACTGAAAGTGTTGGCATTGATTTAATGCATCGTTCCTCTGATTGGCTTAACCGTCTGTTACGAAGCTACCTTGATAAAGGAAAAGGGGTTGGTGTTATTACTATACCTCCCGCGTTTGGCGGAAGCGGAGTAGCAGCAGAAGATATTAATAACGATGGTTTCATTGACCTGTTGATTTTAAGTGGCTTGGGAAATAAGCTCTATTTAAATGATCAAGGAAAGCGATTTGTTGATATAACTAAGCAGTCAGGAATTGACTGGAAACGACCTGAAGATAATACTCCTGGCGAGCCAAGACAACCACTTATTGCTGACCTGAATAATGATGGTTTACAAGATATTGTTATTACTTACGTTAATGATAAGCATCGAGTTTATCAAAATTTGGGGAATGCAAAATTTAAAGATTTAACCGATGTGGCAAATTTAGGAGGCGCTGATTTAGTAGGTGGTCCTGCGACTGTTGCTGATTTTGATAATGATGGATTACTCGATATTTATGTGACTTATTTTGGCCATTATACAAAGGGAATTTTACCGACATTAAAACGACGCAACGATAACGGTTTACCTAACCAATTGTTTAAAAATACAGGTAATTTCAAGTTCAAGAATGTTACCGAAAATAGTAATACGGGTGACACTGGTTGGGCGCAAGCAATCGCGCATACGGATTTTAATAGTGATGGAAGGCAAGATTTGATTGTTGGTAATGATTTCGGCGTTAATGTTTATTTTGAAAATTTAGGCAACGGGAAGTTTAGAAATGTTGCTGCTGACTTAGGTACTGATAAGCCGTCATATACAATGAATATTGGTATCGGCGATCTGAATCAAGATCTACGCCCGGACATTTATATTTCCAATATCGTCACAATGAACAAGGATGAAAAATATGTTCTTCCTAATGAAGACACAACAATGAAATTTAATGCTGAGAAATTGGCAAATATGAGAGTGGTTGAAGCCAATGATTTATTTTTGTCTGGTGTTGATGATAAGGGCAATTTGAGTTACGAATTAAGTGATGCTGTTGGACGAGGGTATTCATCAACGGGTTGGTCATGGGACGCAGATTTTTTTGATTATGATAATGATGGTGATAGCGATCTCTATGTACTTAATGGGATGAATGAATTCAACCTGTACAGCAATGAAAACCCTTATTACACAGATCCTCATAGTGAAGAACAAAAAGATGTTTATATTCCGGTTTCCACTAAAGAGTCGAATGTCTTTTTTGTGAATTCGGGGGGGAAACTCGTTAATCAATCAAAAAATTCTGGCCTTGATTTGATTGGTAATTCTCGTAGTGCAGCCTATCTCGATTTTGATAATGACGGTGACCTGGACATTATTGTTAATAATTATCATCAGGAAGCTAACTTTTATACCAATAACTTGAACAAGAAAAATAATCATTGGGTTAAGCTAAAACTAATAGGCGATGTTGCGAATAAATCAAATAGAGATGCAATAGGCGCACAGATAATTCTTACTACGAATGATAACCGGAAAATTTGGCGAGAAATACACGGTTCTATCGGCTACATGTCAGTCCATCCCAAAATGCAGCATTTTGGTCTAGGAGAATCACAAATCAAACTAGCTGAAATTATCTGGCCGAATGGGCAGCGTCAAATACTTGAAAATATAGAGCTAGGTAAACTCCATGTAATTAAGCAAGAAAATAGTGACCGCTTATCTACAGTTGGAAGTAAGTAATGAAGATTTGGGTATTGTTTTTTTTCGCGATTTCGATTGTCTTGAACGCTAATAAAATAAACGCCGAATTGCTTCCTCCTCCTGGAATCAGTCAATCAGAAATAGAACAATTTGGCCGTTGGCAAAGATATTTTAATGAAAATAAAAAGAGCTTGGCGAGTAGGCTGAAAAAAGAACCTGCTTATCTGAATGAGTTAATTTATAGCCAGTCTCCTTATTTAGAACAGCACGCATTTAATCCTATCAATTGGAAGTCATGGAGCAGTGAGTTACTCAATCAAGCAAAGAAAAATAATAAACTGATTTTTCTTTCTATTGGTTATTCGACATGCCATTGGTGCCATACAATGGAAAAAGAGAGCTTCGTTGACGTTGAGATAGCGAGGATATTAAATAGAAATTTTTATTCAATTAAAGTTGATCGTGAAGAGTTACCTCACATCGACGACTACTATTCAGCCGCATTGGAACACGTAAAAGGAAGTGCTGGTTGGCCGATTACTGCGATTATTAACAGTGATGGCCTGCCCGTTTTTATCGACTCTTATTTGCCTAAAGAAAAGCTGCGTAAATTACTTGGTCGAGTTGGTTCTATTTGGCGTACACAGCCGGAGTTTCTACTGGCAAGTGCGAAAAATATTGATGAATTAATCAATAACCGTTTCAATCAAACTATTGGTACTTCTGCCAACAAAATAAACTTTGAGACGATTAACCAAAAACTACTTGCGGCACTGGACCCTGTTAATGGTGGATTTAGCGGTGCAGCAAAATTTCCGTCCGAGGCAATGCTGTTATATGTACTCGATCAGTTACGACGTGGAAAAAATACGGATCTTGAAAAGGCGTTAAAACTTCAACTCGATAAAATGATCCAAGGAGGGTTATATGATCATATTAGTGGTGGATTTCACCGTTATTCAACTGATCCTGGCTGGGTCGTGCCCCACTATGAGAAAATGTTATATAACCAGGCACAGTTAGTTTCTGTTTATAGCCAGGCGTATCAGTATTTCAGAGATCCCGTTTATTTTGATGTGGTTGAAAGTACAATTAAATTTATGCTCACCGAGTTATATGACGAAAATGGTGGATTTTGGTCAGCGATAGATGCAGATTTTAACGGAGAGGAGGGAGGTTATTATTTGTGGACCCCTGACGAACTTGCGCTTTTTAATTTGGATAAATTGGCATATGAGACATATCAAATACCAGGTTCGCAGAAACTAGGTGTAGTTTTTCCTAAAAAACAACTGAGTCCCGATCTAAAGAAGACTATTAGCTCACATAAAGAGATATTGGTAAATGCGCGCAAAAAGCGCGGTTCCCCTCATATTGATCAGAAGGTTATCACCGGTTGGAATGCATTGGCGATTAAAGCGCTGATAGACGCAGAGACGATTTTAGAAACAGGAAGTCTGGTTCGAGTTGCAGAAAAGCTTGCAGATAAGTTCTGGAAAGAGCGTTACCAAGAGTCGACTGGCATGATAAGCAGGGTTGGATTTAAAGGCGAGAAACTCCTTCGCAGCTATCTTGATGATTACGCTTATTTTTGTGATGCGTTAATCGCTTTATATGATGTTTCAGATGATATAAAGTGGTTAAAAAAAGCGCAGATCCTTAAACATCAAGCCACTAAGCTTTTTCTGGACGCTGAAGGTGCGTTATACAACATTGCGCCTCGCCAGAATCTACTGTCTTTAAAAAAATCCCAAGACGGAGAGCTTTACGCTGCCTCTGCGGTAATGCTGGGCGTTATTTGGAAGTTGGATAAGAGATTAGGTGAAGAAGGTTTGAAGAAGAAGTTCTCGAAACTCATCGCGGTTAAAGAATCTAAGATTGCAAAAGAAACACTCAATCATCTATACAGCGCATTATCGCTTCAAGATAGTAAAGAAGGCAGTACGTGGCACAGGCGCTATTTTGCTTCGGCTAAGGGACGATTAAATATTAAATGCTCTGAATACACAGCAAATCGCCATTGTCGTGAGCTATCCATTAATGTGAAATTAGAAGATGGGTGGCATATCAACTCCAATCAGCCGTTACAAAACTACTTAATTCCAACTAAAATAGACATCCCTGAGGGAGTTGAAGTGACTTATCCTGAAGAAAAAAGGGTAAAGCTCGGATTTCAGGATGAGGCGCTTAGTGTGTACGAGGGGAGCTTTGAAATTCGATTAAAAAATAGAACAAAGAACAGGTTACATTTAACTCTACCGCTTCAAGCGTGCAATGATAGGATTTGTTTGTTACCAGAATCACTGAAATTTGTGATGTAGGTGAGAACTTATACAATTGAGTAAATTATCGGAGCGACTATTACTAGGTTGACCTGTTAGACTAGAATAATTTGCATAAAGTAAATATACTTCGTTCCCATCAAAATTAGGATTATATTAATAGAAATACTAAGGATCAAAATATGAGTGGAGCAATTAAAAAAGCTGTAATTCCTGTTGCCGGATTAGGAACGAGAATGTTACCTGCGACAAAAGCGATTCCAAAAGAAATGCTCCCAATAGTTGATAAACCACTAATTCAGTATATTGTTAACGAGTGCGTTGAGGCCGGTGTTAAGGAGATTATCCTTGTTACCCATGCATCCAAAAATAGTATTGAAAATCACTTTGACAAGTCTTTTGAGCTTGAAACGACGCTCGAAAAGCGGGTGAAAAGACAATTACTGGAAGAAATTCAGGCGATTTGCCCAAAAGACGTTACCATTATGCACGTTCGGCAAGGTGAAGCAAAAGGGTTAGGGCATGCAGTCTCTGTGGCTAGACCGTTAGTTGGCGATTGTCCTTTTATAGTCGTTTTACCTGATGTTTTAATTGATGACGCGTCTTGTAACTTAAAAAGAGACAATCTCGCTGCGATGATCGAACGATTTGATGAAACTGGTGCGAGTCAAATAATGGTTGAACCTGTGCCGGAGAAACAAGTATCTAATTATGGCGTTGTTGATTGTCAAGGAGTATCACTCAAGCCGGGGGAATCAGTTGGAATGGTGCAAGTAGTTGAAAAACCACCGCTAGATGAAGCTCCGTCTAATTTGGCGATAGTGGGGCGGTATGTACTTTCTGCAAAAATCTGGAATATGCTAGAGAGTACGCGGCCTGGGGCTGGTGATGAAATTCAGTTGACGGACTCAATTGCGAGTTTGATGGAATATGAAACTGTGGAAGCTTTTCATATGACAGGAAAATCCCATGATTGCGGTTCAAAAATAGGCTATATGAAGGCATTTGTTGAATATGGACTACGGCATGAAACTAAAGGTACTGAATATAGAGAGTTCATTAATTCATTAAGCCAGAATAAATAGGCTTAAAAACAATGAAAATATTTATCTTGTCACTATATATTGTTCAATTGTGAATAGGTACTTCATACTTTATTCTCCAGAAAATAAGGAATTTGATGAACGCCACCGAAGCCAAAACATGGAATAAGTTGCAAAAACATCTTGATGATGAACTTGCGAATGTTCGCATCGAAGAGCTAAATAAATGCGATAAACGTTCTGACTTACTTTCTTTTAACTTTGATCAGTTACTTGTAGATTTTTCGAAACAGAAAGTAAACTCCAACACAATGCAGTTATTATTTGAATTAGGAGAAGAGCTTAACCTAACAAATGCAATTAAAAACTTAGCTTCCGGCGATAAAGTTAATACAACTGAAAATAGACCAGCCCTTCATTCTGCATTAAGACTAAATCCAAATGATAGCTTAGTTTTAGATGGCGATGATATTAATCGGCATGTGCAAATAGAATTAGCAAGAATGTCGAAAGTTGTTGATGATATTACTACTGGTAATTGGAGAGGCTATAGCGGTAAACCGATTACTGATGTTGTCAACTTAGGAGTCGGTGGTTCTGATCTGGGGCCTCTTTTAGTTTGCGAAGCTCTTGATGAATTTAAGGAAGCTCACTCAAATCCTGTCGATGTACACTTCGCATCAACAATGGACGGTTCTCAGGTTTCCTTGTTATTTGAAAGACTTAATCCGGAAACGACGTTATTTGTCATTGTTTCCAAATCCTTCACTACTATTGATACTCTATCGAACGCAGCGTCGGCAAAAGCATGGCTGCTCAATGCATTCCAGGATGAATCGATAATTATCAAACAGCATTTTATTGGAATATCGGTTTCAGAATCGAAAATGGAAAAGTGGGGTATACACCCTGAGCATCAGCTGAAATTATGGGATTGGGTCGGTGGACGATTTTCATTGTGGTCAGCGGTCGGGCTGACAATTGCTTTAAAAATTGGAATGGCTAACTTTCGACGACTCCTTAATGGAGCTAATAAGTTGGACCAACATTTTTTTAGTACAGATATTAATCAGAATATTCCAGTTATTCTCGGTCTGCTCGGTATTTGGAATACAAACTTTCTCAATATTAAAGCTCAAGCTATCTTACCCTATGATGCTCGTCTAAAATACTTTCCAGACTATTTAACACAGCTGGAAATGGAGAGTAATGGGAAGTCTGTAACCTTACAAGGTGAACGGATTTCGTTTGATACGTGCCCAATATTATGGGGAGAAGTCGGGCCTAATGCCCAACATGCGTTTTATCAGCTACTTCATCAAGGTACTAGAAAAGTCGCTTGTGATTTTATTGCTCCGGTTAATCGATTTTCAACAATAACTTCTGAACATGAAAAGTCGTTACATAATCAACATTTGTTAACAATAGCTAATTGTTTTGCCCAATCGAGGGCTCTTATGGTAGGCGGTTCTTCGGCTGTTGATGGTGGAGGCTCTTCTGAGTTAAAGAACCATAAGTTTTATCCTGGCGATCAATCTTCAACTACGATTTTGATACCTGAATTAACGCCTTACAGTTTAGGGCAACTAATTGCACTGTATGAACACAAAGTATTTGTAATGGCGACAATATGGGGCATAAATCCATTCGATCAATGGGGAGTTGAACTCGGAAAGTTGATGGCTAATGATACGTTGCGCGAACTGAATTTAGATTCAATGACAATGTGTTTTGATGCGTCAACTAATTACCTAATGAACTATGTAAAAAGTAATTTTGCCACCTTTAAAGGTGTAGAGGAAGATAAATGAGAGTAGCTGTAATAGGTGATGGTATGAAGTCCCTTGTTACAGCAGGGCTGATGGCTTCTGTAGGTAATCAGGTCATTGTTTTTAACTCGACAAATACGGATTGTGAATTGTTAATGGAACCGGGATTAGCTAATTTACTCACCGAACAACATTCTTCTGGAAGATTAAATTATTTGAGTGAAATAGTTGAATGCGAACTCGACATTATCATCATCACAGATGTTTCACCTATAGAGTCATATGCACAGTTTAAAATGGAGCTCAAGAATTCTGTTATCAATGGTGCAACATTTGTCATTCTTACTCCTTCGTTTATTGGAGAATCAGAGCAATTGGAGTTGGAGATAAATGAAATAAGTAACTCTGCTAAAGTTTGCTGTGTTCCGTTGTTAATAAGAGAAGGGAAGGCAATCAGTGATTTTTCGCGACCTGACAGAATAATTTTAGGGTGTGATGATGCTCAGGTTCTTACTAAAGTGAGGGAACTTTTTTATCCTTTCAATCGCGTAACTGATGTTATAAAAGTTGTGAAGACTAGAGAGGCTGAGTTTTCCTGCTTTGCTGGCAATGCGATGCTGGCGACTAGATTGAGCTTTATGAATGAAATGGCGAATTTAGCTGAACGGAGTCATGTTGATATAGACATTGTGAGAGAGTGTATCGGGAGCGATCCTCGTATTGGACGAGATTATCTATATCCAGGATGTGGTTACGGTGGCAAAGCTTTAGCAGAAAATGTTGAGAGAGTTGCTCGAGAACTGAGATTGCGGTCTGACGACTTAGGTTTGTTAGATGTCGTCACAAAAATAAATGATAGACAAAAAGATCTGTTGTTTAGAAAAATCTGGTCTTTTTTTGCAACTGAGCTTAAAGGTAAGACAATTGCGATATGGGGGGGCTCATTTAAGCCAGATAGTTCTAATATTGATCGAGCACCTGCTATAGTATTGATTGATGCATTACTCGCCCAGTCCGCTAATGTCGTCGTTTACGATCCATCAGCAAACGAAAAAATAAAACACCATTATTCGAATAATCAGAGGTTTCGTATTGCCCCAAGTGCTTATGCTGCACTTGAGTCTGCAGATGTACTAGCAATTTGTACTGAGTGGAGGGAGTTTTGGAGTCCTGATTTTGATAAAATAGCTGAATCACTAAATTACAAAGCTATTTTTGATGGGCGAAATCTTTATAGCCCAGACCTTCTGAGGAAGTATCAAATTCGGTATTTTGGTATTGGTAAAGGAGAAGTGATCTAGTTAATCACCTCCCAATTTTTAAAACGCTTAATTTAAATTATCTAGGATTAATGGAATGAAAGTCACGGTATTTGGGATTGGTTATGTCGGGTTGGTTCAAGGTGCGGTTCTTGCCTCTGTTGGCCACGATGTGGTCTGTGTAGATGTAGATGAAGAAAAAGTAAAAAATCTGGAAAAAGGCATTATTCCAATTTATGAGCCAGGACTGACTTCTCTTGTTGAAGACAATTACCAATCAGGTAGATTGAAGTTCACTACAGACTCTAAGTTTGCAGTTGGTCATGGTGATTTTCAATTTATTGCTGTTGGTACTCCACCTGATGAAGACGGGTCTGCTGATTTAAAATATGTTCTGGCTGTTGCTGAGACTATTGCAAAAAATATGCAAACTCCTAAGATAATAATTAACAAGTCAACTGTACCGGTAGGAACTGCAGATAAGGTTAGCGAGAAAATAAAGACGGTTTTAGCTGAACGAGGTGAGGTGATCGATTTCGATGTTGTTTCAAATCCTGAGTTTTTAAAGGAAGGAGCCGCCGTAAATGATTGTCTAAAGCCCGATAGAATTATCGTAGGTACAGTTAATAAACATTCAGAAGAAATGATGCGCGAGCTTTATGCCCCATTTAATCGTAATCACGACAAAATTATTGTCATGGATGTACGTTCTGCTGAACTAACCAAGTACGCTGCAAATTGTATGCTTGCTACTAAGATATCTTTTATGAATGAAATGTCTAATCTAGCTGAGAAGTTAGGTGCTGATATTGAAGCGGTGCGTCATGGAATAGGTTCTGATCCTAGAATTGGCTATCAATTCATTTATCCTGGTTGTGGTTATGGAGGGTCATGTTTCCCGAAAGATGTTCAAGCACTAGTTCGTACTGCAAATGACATTGATTATAAACCTTCAATTTTAGAAGCTGTTGAAGAAGTGAACTATCGGCAGAAAAATAAATTGTTTGAATATCTTGACCGTCATTATCAAGGTGCGATCGAAGGTAAAACAATTGCCCTGTGGGGGTTGAGTTTCAAGCCAAATACAGATGATATGAGGGAAGCATCGAGTCGCGTTTTGATGGAAAAACTATGGGAAAATGGCGCAAAGGTTCAAGCCTATGATCCTGAAGCAATGGAAGAGTGCCAACGAATTTATGGACAAAAAGATGGCTTAACGCTAGTTGGTACTAAAGAAGCTGCTTTAAAAGGTGCAGATGTTTTAGTTATCTGTACTGAATGGAGCCAATTTAGAGCACCTGATTTCGACCTGATTTCGAATAGTCTAAATGAAAAGCTGATAGTCGATGGCCGTAATATGTATGATCCGAATACCATGGAAAAGAAAGGTATCGCGTATTATGCAATAGGAAGAGGGCGCTCGGTTTCTAAATAGAGCTATGAATGTATATAGTTATAAGTCAATGGGAGTAACTTGACTGAAGCTACTTTTAAAATATAGAGATTACTAAAATAGTCCTAAATTTTTATTAGCACGAAAATATCCGCAAATTAAAGTTTTGGATGTTTCGTAATTATTTGACCTTAAGATAAATAACTGGATAATTCGGCCTTAATTCGAATTATGGTTTAGTTATTAGAAAACTTAAAATTAACTTGGGAAGGACTGATTAATGGATAGAAAAATATCGGTAATAGGACTTGGATATGTCGGCTTGCCGGTCGCGGTGGCATTTGGAAATTCGCATCAGGTCGTCGGTTTTGACCTTAGCTCTGAGAGAATATCTGAATTAAAAAATGGAAAAGATCGAACGCTCGAAGTTAGTGATGAAGAGCTAACTGCTGCTGATATCCATTTTACCTGCGACCCTGTTGATTTAAAAAAGGCTGATTTTCATATAGTTGCAGTTCCCACTCCTATTAATCATGCAAGGCAGCCCGACTTACGGCCTATGCTTTCCGCTTCGAAAACAATAGGGCAGCAGCTTAAGAAAGGCGACATCGTTGTGTTTGAGTCCACTGTTTATCCTGGCGCGACTGAAGAAGATTGCGTTCCAATTTTGGAAGCAGAGTCTGGGCTGAAGTGTGGTGAAGACTTTACTGTCGGATATTCACCCGAGCGAATAAATCCTGGTGATAAAGAACATACTTTTACCAAAATAACGAAGGTTGTTTCAGGCCAAGATCAGAAAACTCT
The DNA here is from genome assembly GCF_007004725.1 of Aliikangiella coralliicola. Lineage (GTDB taxonomy): Bacteria > Pseudomonadota > Gammaproteobacteria > Enterobacterales > Kangiellaceae > Aliikangiella > Aliikangiella coralliicola. The sequence goes on from NZ_ML660174.1 coordinate 31,836, forward strand.
TGATATTGTAGCTGATGTATACAGCAGTGTAGTTACTGCTGGAGTCCACAAAGCAGCAACTATTAAAGTCGCTGAAGCAGCTAAGGTCATTGAGAATACTCAAAGAGACCTCAACATCGCATTGATGAATGAGCTAGCTGTTATATTTGAAAAGATGAATATTGATACACTTGATGTTTTAGAAGCTGCTGGCACAAAGTGGAATTTTCTACCTTTCAGACCAGGATTAGTTGGAGGTCACTGTATAGGTGTCGATCCCTATTATTTAACTTATAAAGCTGAACAGGTTGGCTACCGACCTGAGGTAATCCAAGCTGGTCGCCGGATTAACGACAATATGAGTAAATTAATTGTCGGGCGTTGTGTTAAAGAGATGATTAAGAAAGATAAGAAGATCAAAGGTGCCAGGGTCGGAATTCTTGGATTGACTTTTAAGGAAGATTGCCCCGATCTTAGGAATTCAAAAGTTGAGGATTTAATCACCGAGTTTAGAAGCTATGGTGTTGAGCCGTTGATTCATGATGCCATGGCTGACTCAAAAGAAGCGATGAATATATACGGCGTAGAACTATCTAGCATGGACTCTATGAAAGATTGTGATCTAATTTTGGTAGCTGTCGCACATAAAGAATATAAAGCTATATCAGCAGAGAGCTTTGCATCAATGTTGACAAAAGATGGCAGCTTATTTGATATCAAAGGAATTCTTCCACGCAAAGACTTAACTGCGCTTGGAATTGATGTTTGGAGAATATAGATGAAAGTATTAGTAACCGGGGCCGCAGGATTCATTGGTTTTCACGTTTCTCAATATTTAATGAAGCGAGGCGACAGTGTTGTTGGTATTGATAATATTAACGATTACTATGATCCTAATATTAAGCTCTCGCGGTTGGAAATGCTGAAAGAATATGAAGCGTTTTCATTTGTGAAATTGGATATCGCTAATAAAAGTGGTATGGAGAATCTTTTTGCGGAGAATCAGTTTGATGCTGTTATCAACTTAGCGGCTCAGGCAGGCGTTCGTTATTCACTTGAGAATCCACATGTTTATATGGAGAGTAATATAACCGGATTTTTAAATATTCTGGAAGGCGTTCGCCATCATAAAATTAACCATTTAGTTTATGCGTCATCAAGTTCTGTCTATGGTGCGAATACGCTTCAGCCATTTTCCGAGCACCATAATATTGATCATCCCGTTTCTTTATATGCTGCGAGTAAAAAAGCTAATGAATTAATGGCACATAGTTATAGTCATCTGTATGGAATGAAAACGACTGGACTACGTTTTTTCACTGTATACGGGCCGTGGGGGAGACCTGATATGGCTCTGTTTCTTTTTACTAAGGGAATATTGGAAGAAGAGCCTATTAATATTTTTAATAATGGTGAAATGATTCGTGATTTTACGTACATAGATGATATTGTTGAAGGAATTGTTCGCGTTATGGACAACCCTCCTGAGGGGAATCCTGAGTGGTCAGGAGATAAACCTGATCCTGCTACAAGCTACGCTAACTATCGAGTATTTAATATTGGCAATAACAATCCAGTTAAGTTAATGGACTTTGTTGAAGCAATTGAAAATGCTGTTGGGAAAAAAGCGATTAAGAACTTTATGCCGTTGCAAGCTGGTGATGTTCCGTCCACCTGTGCCGATGTTTCTGAGTTAGAAAAAGAGGTTGGGTTTAAACCAAATACTTCCGTTCAAGAAGGTATTGATAATTTTGTCAGCTGGTATAGAGATTATTTTAATACCTAGTTCGTATTTTGAGCATTGTTAAGAAAGAATGAATATGATTTATCCTATTATTATGGCTGGAGGTTCTGGCTCTAGGCTCTGGCCTATGTCACGTTCTCTGTATCCTAAGCAGTTTTTGAATATCATCGGTAAAAACACGATGCTTCAAGACACTGTTTTTCGCTTAGAGAATATGGATGCAGCTCAACCTCTAATTATTTGTAATAATGAGCATCGATTTTTGGTTGCTGAACAGTTGCGGGATATCGGCGTCAACGGCAAGATTATTTTGGAACCCGAGGGTAAGAACACTGCACCAGCTATTGCATTAGCTGCACTAAAAGCCGTTGAGGCAGGTGATGACCCTTTGTTGCTTGTTCTGGCTGCTGATCATGTTATTCAGAATAGAAATGCTTTCGAAAACGCGGTAAGTGAAGCAACCAATTTAGCGGAGCAGAATAAATTGGTGACTTTTGGAATCGTCGCACGTTCACCTGAATCCGGGTATGGATATATACACCGAGGAAAAGCATGCGAAGGTGGGTTTACTGTTTCTCAATTTGTTGAGAAGCCTGACAAGGAGACAGCTCAAAGCTATATAGATACTGGCGATTATTACTGGAACAGCGGAATGTTTATGTTTAAAGCTAGTCAGTACTTAAGCGAGTTAGAAAAATATCAGCCGGAAATGCTAGAGATATGCAGAAAAAGCATGATTTCGTCGACTAAAGACTTTGATTTTATTCGAATAGACGGAGAAATTTTTGGAAACTGTCCCTCAGAGTCAATCGATTATGCGGTAATGGAAAAAACTGATTCCGCTGTGGTTGTACCGCTCGATGCCGGCTGGAGTGATATTGGTTCTTGGTCAGCGATTTGGGATGTCAGTCAAAAAGATTCTGATGGAAATCGTATTCTTGGAGATGTTATAACTCATGAGTCTTCAGGTTGTTTGGTTCATGGGGAAGATAGATTGATCTCCGTGCTTGGGCTTAATAACGTAGTGATTATCGATACCAAAGATGCGGTATTAGTTGCAGATAAAAGTAAAGTTCAGGATGTAAAAAATATTGTTAGTAAATTGAAGTCTTCAAATAGAGATGAATGGAAAATTCATAGGGAAGTTTATCGACCATGGGGAAAGTACGATTCAATTGACATTGGTTCAAGGTATCAAGTTAAGAGGATCAGTGTAAATCCGGGAGCTAAATTAAGTGTTCAAATGCATCATCACCGTGCTGAGCATTGGGTCGTTGTTTCTGGCACTGCGCAAGTTACTAATGGGGATAGTACCTTTCTTGTTTCTGAAAATGAGTCTACTTATATTCCGATAGGCCGAATCCATGCCCTCGAAAATCCTGGTAAGCTTCCCTTGGAATTAATAGAAGTACAGACTGGCTCATATTTAGGCGAAGATGATATTGTTCGACTTGATGATCGTTATGGTCGCGCTAGTAAATCAAACTGAGTAAATGAGTTAATCTAATATTCTTTGTTAAGGAATAGAGCACTGTGAGTCAGTTAGATCTTGAAACTGTTGAGAAGTTAGCTGAAGAGTAGGGTAAAAAACTTAAAATTGGAGAGCTGTTTCGAAGGGCTTCTCTCAGTGTTTAAGAAGAAATTCCTTCAAACCGCTATAAGTGCCAGCTTGAAAGACATTTTGGTTTAGCCAAACATGAACAAAATGGCTAATGGTAGGGGGACCAGGCGGCGTCACTGTTCAAAAAAGACAGCCAAATCTAAGAATACCAATTAAGCTCAAAAGCTCTTGAAAGCCGTGATGGAGCATTCTATTCCAAGGTTGTTAAGAATCAACGAACTAGCTTGTTGAGTTTAAAATTCTTTACAATGCCATTTAGAAGGCGAAGTTAAATCTTCTTTTGATTGAAATTGAAGACATGTCACATTTGGTCTGAACTAATTCAGCTTAGTTTTGGTGGTCTCGATGAAATCTGACAGCAACTTGAGACTGTAAATAACTTTGTTTACAGTTGCTGTCAGGTCAAATCTGTTTATTATCTTTCTATTTACTAGTATCGCTAAATTTATCTCCAACGATAAGTTACCGCAAGCCGAGAAAAGTCTTCTCCGAAAACATCATTACCAACGTAAAGATCGTAATGCCAAATGCCATCTTTATTCACTTCGTCAAGTCTTAAATTCAATTCATGACCGCGTTCATAGTTATAATTATTAAATGGACCTTCGCCACCGGCGTCAGGGTCGTTGTAAATGCTTTTATATGAAAGCTCTAATTTATGTTCGTCACTTAGTTCGTAGTTATACTTAAAACTAATTATTTGAGCACCAATAGCATCATCTGGCGCTTTTTCATCTCCCCACCAGTGACCAATTGTATTCTGATCATTGCGATAACCTTCTTGATAGATATGATGAGTATACCAGCCATTTTCAACATACTGAATTTCAGCTAACAATGAAGATTTACTCGTTAAATACGGAAAAAATAAACCAAGGTTATATGCCTTATTCCCAAGTTTGTAAGGCTTAAAATCATTGGTATCTTCACCCGCGAGTTCAAAATAAAGACTTACAGGAGTCCCCCAGTCTAAGTCAAATTTGCTAGAAATAGATGCCTGTTGATTTCCGATTTCTTGAGTGCAATCTTGTAAGTCAGAAGCGCCGCCACAATTATCACTATTCACTGGATCAATAATGGCTTCCCACAATGAGCTTAAGGTAACTTTTCTTTCTCCACCGCCAAACTGCATGGTTCGGCTAACACCAATTGTCCACCAATCCACAAGTTGACCACTAAAATGCATCGTCAAAAATCCTGGGCGCCCTGGAAATCTTTCTTCGCCAAATCTGATACCTTCCATTTTTTCAAGTTTGCCGAATGAAATGTCGTAACGTATTTTCCAATCAGTCAGTGGCCTTGGGCTACTAATCGAAAATCGCGCAATAGGTTCCGCCTGAGTTGAGAGAAGCATCGCACTTTCTTGTAATGGAGATAGCCAAAGCTCTTTATAACCAAGGTCAATTTGAAAATAATCATGAATGTAAGACAGGTAAGTGTTGTGTGGAACAAAGTCATCACTTTCATCTTTGACGGTTCCGCCTAGCGATAAATTCCAATTATCGGCAAAACTCCAATGAGTGGCAAAATGCCCACTAATGTTACTTTCGGCAGTTCGTCCACGAGCATTTGGCAGTGTTTTCTTTTCGTAGGTACTATAACTCGCTTCAATACTTGCCTGAGTGACATTAAAATCCTTTTTATAACGCTGTAAATACCGTTTTATGCGCCGGTACAGTTCGGGGTGGCTATCATTAATTTTATCCAGATATACTTGTACAGTGGCCAAGGAGTATGGTTTCGCAAGCGTTGGCATTTTGGCAACAGTTGCGAGTTTTTCTAGTTCAAGCTCAAATAGTGGATCTGTTTTTAATGGCAAGTAATGATTATTTGAGAGTGCATTAACTGGCAGTGACAAAACTGTGCCAAGGAGCACGCCTAATAGCTTTTTATTATAAAAAGACAAGACTAATTCCTTTCCCTAAAATATTGCAAAAATTGAGATAATTGATATAAATTCTGAGCCGTATAATACGTTAATTGGGGGAACTGAGTAAGTAAGAAATTGTAAAATGTTAAATTAACGGAGTCGTAAGCTGGACTATGACGCTTGCTTTTGAGTTAAGTGGTCTATTTTTTATTGACTATCAATTGGCTAGCCACGCAATACCCGAATAAAACACCAACACTATCTGCTATCATGTCTCCAATACTGAAACCTCTTCCTGGAATGTATAATTGAGCAAATTCGATTAATACTCCAAACAACAGAGAGGCCGCTAAGAGTGCTAGAGGAGGGAGCTTGCGGAAAGCTATCCTGAAAGCAAAAGTAAATCCAGCGAAAGCTGCAAAGTGGTAAAGTTTGTCGATGTTATGGATTGAAATCGGTTGTGGCGGTGTTGGAATTAATGTCAGATAAAGCATCGTGACGAAAACAACCCAGAAAAAAAATTTCCAGTAAATTCTGTATGATTTAGAGTTAAATAGTGCTTTAAACATTGATTGTTAAGTGGAACCAGCAAATTAGCGCGCATAATACCTGAATACTTTGGTTATAGATACATTCCAATCTGCTATTCAGTAAGTTATAAGCAGGGTGATAGAATTCTTACCAATACTTTCATTCAGTGCCATAAAAATCACTCAATTTTTGGAAACATTTACAATGTCATCTTTGGTTGCTGCCCATGGGGGCGAATTAAAAAACTTATATTTACCTGAAGCGCAAGCCGAAGCAGAAAAAATTGCTGCAAAGGAGCTTGTATCATGGGATTTATCTCATAGGCAACTGTGTGATATCGAATTGTTGCTAAATGGTGGCTTTTCTCCTCTGGAAGGTTTTCTTAGCGAGGTGGACTATGATTCTGTTGTAGAGAACTCTAGATTAGCAGATGGCACGCTTTGGCCTATGCCAGTGACTTTAGATGTTAGCGAAGATTTTGCAGAAGCTTTGTCACCTGGCGAGAGGATAGCACTTCGTGATGAAGAAGGCGTCATTATCGCACTGCTTGAAGTCTCTGATAAATGGAGTCCTGATAAAAGTAAGGAAGCAGAAGCTGTCTTCGGAACTAATGATCAATTACACCCAGCAGTTAATTATTTGTTTAATCAAGCCGGTGACGTTTATCTTGGTGGTAAGTTGATAGGCCTGGCTCGACCTAGCCATTATGACTTCAGGGGCTTAAGAGATTCTCCAAAAGAGCTTCGTGCAAAATTTGAAAAATGGGGCTGGAAGAAAATCGTTGCATTTCAGACTCGAAATCCAATGCATAGAGCTCATCAGGAACTAACTTTCAGAGCCGCAAAACAAGTTGAAGCAAACTTATTAATTCATCCTGTTGTTGGTATGACTAAGCCTGGCGACGTTGATCATTTTAGTCGAGTGCGTTGCTATGAACATGTATTGGCAGAGTACCCTGAACAGACAACCATGCTGAGTCTATTGCCTTTGGCTATGCGCATGGGGGGCCCAAGAGAAGCTGTTTGGCATGCAATTATCCGCAAAAATTATGGTTGCTCTCACTTTATCGTTGGTCGAGATCATGCCGGTCCTGGTAAAGACTCTAATGGCAAAGATTTCTACGGTGCTTATGATGCGCAAGAGTTGATGCAAGAATATAAGGACGAGCTTGGAATTGAAATGGTCCCATTTCAGATGATGGTTTATGTGGAAGAAAAAGCAGAGTACGAGTCAATTGATGAAGTACAAGAAGGGCAAACAGTGCTTAATATTTCTGGAACTGAGTTTCGTCGCCGATTAACTGAAGGTCTTGATGTGCCGGAGTGGTTTTCTTATCCAACGGTTGTTAAAGAGCTCAGAAAACGCTATCCAGCGCGCCACAAACAAGGCTTAACTGTGTTTTTTACGGGGCTTTCAGGTTCTGGCAAGTCGACCATTGCAAATGCGTTGCTGACCAAATTAATGGAACTTGGCGAGCGCTCAATTACTTTACTTGATGGAGATGTGGTCAGAAAACACCTTTCAAGTGAATTAGGTTTTTCAAAAGAGCATCGGAATTTAAATATTCAGCGAATAGGCTATGTTGCTAGCGAGATAACCAAAAATGGTGGAATCGCGATTTGTGCGCCAATTGCACCTTATCGGGAAACTCGCCGTCAAGTTAGAGAAATGATTAAGCCTGTTGGAGGTTTTGTCGAAGTTCATGTTTCAACGGCCTTGGAAGTCTGTGAACAGCGTGATAGAAAAGGACTTTATGCAAAAGCTCGAGAGGGAATTATTAAAGAATTCACTGGCATTAGTGATCCTTATGAAATTCCAGAAAATCCCGAGCTTGTTATTGATACCGTTGGATGTACGCCAGATGAAGCTGCCCAGAGAATTATTCTAAAGCTCGAAGGTATGGGATATATTAAATAAACCAGTGCTATATGTTCTTTTTTAAATGCTTTCTCTTGCGATTATTTTGAGTGAGGGAAAGCAGGTAGTAAGACTGACTATGATAATATGAAGAAATATTCGCTAATGTGCTGATAAATAACGGCGATTAATAAAGTCAGGTAACTAAATTATTGCTAACTTTTTGTCTTTATTACCGCTTTCTTTTCTTTGCTTTCTGGTTGCTTATTAGCTATTATCCGCGTAATTTAAAGAAAGATTGTCAGCATGTCCTTTAAAAAGCACCTATTCGGTGCTTTTCGTGGTTTTTCAGGGGCGAGAAATTCGACTATTAAAGCGAATAGACTTCTTTCAACAAAAAATTGTAGAGATAAGGTTTAACGAAAACTATGCCAGTAATTACACTTCCTGACGGTAGTAAAAGAGAGTTTGATAGTGCCGTCACTGTCCATCAAGTTGCAGCGGATATCGGCCCTGGCCTGGCGAAGGCTGCTTTGGCTGGTAAAGTTAATGGCAAAGACGTTGATACCTCTTACAAAATTTCAGAAGATGTTGAACTTGCGATCATTACTGAAAGAGATGAGGACGCCCTTGAGGTACTTCGTCACTCATGTGCTCATCTGCTCGCACAAGCAGTTAAAGCTCTTTTCCCTGAAGCCCAGGTCACTATTGGTCCTGTAGTTGATAATGGTTTCTACTACGATTTTGCATATGAGCGTCCTTTTACTCCAGAAGATTTGCTAGCAATTGAAAAGAAGATGGCTGAATTGGCAAAGGCAGATTTTGCTGTTGAGCGTTCAGTCATGATGCGTGACGAGGCGGTGACTTTCTTTAAGGATATGGGAGAGGCCTACAAAGCGGAAATTATTGCGAGTATTCCGGGTAATGAAGAGATTTCCTTGTATAAGCAAGGTGATTTTATTGACCTATGCCGGGGCCCTCATATTCCAAGTACTGGAAAACTAAAGGCTTTTAAATTGATGAAAGTTGCAGGTGCCTATTGGCGTGGTGACTCTAACAACGAGATGCTACAAAGAATTTATGGTACTTGTTGGGCCAATAAGAAAGATCTGAAAGCTTATCTGCACCGTCTGGAAGAGGCTGAGAAGCGTGATCACCGCAAAGTGGGTAAGCAGCTAGAACTATTTCACTTCCAGGAAGAGTCTCCGGGCATGGTGTTTTGGCATAACGATGGTTGGACTATTTTCAAGGAACTTGAAGCCTATATCCGTCAGGTTTTGAAAAAGCATGATTATCAAGAAGTTAAGGCGCCACAAGTACTTGACCGAACTCTATGGGAAAAGTCTGGTCATTGGGATAAGTTTAAAGAAGATATGTTTACCACTGAGTCTGAAAATCGGACCTATGCGGTTAAGCCAATGAATTGTCCAGGTCATATTCTTATTTACAATCAAGGACTTAAATCATATCGAGACCTTCCTCTCCGCATTGCAGAGTTTGGTTCGTGTCATCGCAACGAGCCTTCAGGCGCGCTACATGGCTTAATGCGAGTGCGTGGATTTACGCAAGATGATGCCCATGTGTTTTGTACTGAAGAACAAATTCAGGACGAAGTTTCGATATTAATAGATATGATTTACAACGTGTATGCTGATTTTGGTTTTGAAAAAATCGAAATTAAGCTTTCAACGCGCCCTGAAAAGCGGGTAGGTAGTGATGAAATATGGGAACAAGCAGAGAAAGCTTTAGCGGAAGCCTTATCATCGAAGGGCATCGAATACGAATTACAGCCGGGTGAAGGCGCTTTTTACGGGCCTAAAATCGAATTTGCCTTGAGAGATTGCTTAGATAGAGTGTGGCAGTGCGGCACGGTGCAGCTAGATTTCTCTATGCCAGGTCGTTTGGAAGCAGAATATGTGGCCGAAGATGGCACTAAAAAAACGCCAGTCATGATTCATCGGGCGGTATTAGGTTCACTTGAGAGATTTATTGGTATTTTAATCGAAGAATACGCTGGAAAATTTCCGCCTTGGTTAGCGCCAAAACAGGCGGTAGTGATGAATATTACCGATAAACAGAGTGAATATGTGCAAAATTGTGTGAAATATTTGTCTTCTCAAGGGTTTAGAGTCAATTCGGACTTGAGAAACGAGAAAATCGGCTTTAAAATTCGCCAACATACACTGCAACGTGTTCCTTACCTATTGGTGGCAGGTGATCGAGAGGTGGAAACTGGAACTCTTTCGGTTCGAACTCGCTCTGGTAAAGATTTGGGGAGCCTTAGCTTAGAGGCTTTTTCAGAGCAGTTAAATGCTGATATTGCGTTAAAAGGACGATTTAAGGAATAAAAATATTTTTCCACTATAGTTAAGGTGGATAAATTGAGTGTTATCAATCGTAGCGTTGTAGATTATTTTTAATAAAAGAGGATAAAAAACATTAAAAGACCAAGACCAAAAACAGGCCCAAAAGAACAACGTGCCAGTATTAATGATGAAATAACGGCACCAGAAGTTCGGTTGATTGGTTCTGATGGAGAAGCAATAGGCGTTGTTTCAATTCGTGAAGCACAGCAGGCTGCAGATACCGCAAATCTTGATTTAGTTGAAGTTTCACCAGGAGCGACTCCTCCTGTTTGTAAAATCATGGATTATGGCAAATATATCTTTGAGCAGAAGAAAGCCAAAGCCGCTGCGAAAAAGAAACAGACTATTGTTCATGTAAAAGAAATTAAGTTCCGTCCAGGTACAGATATCGGCGATTACAATGTTAAGCTTCGTAAGTTGCAAGAGTTTCTGGAAGATGGCGATAAGACCAAGATTACTGTAAGATTTCGCGGTCGAGAAATGGCGCATAAAGAACTCGGAATGGAATTGCTGCAGCGGGTTGAAAAAGACTTGGCTGAGTATGGTGAAGTCGAGGCGCGACCAAAATTAGAAGGGCGTCAAATGATTATGGTCATTGCCCCTAAGAAGAAAAAGTAATTATTCAGTTTTACTGAATAATTGAAGTTTTGAGAATCATTCGTTTAAGTAATCTTAAGTCAATGGTTCGAAGTAGCATAAGTCGCTAGGAGGGAAACCTGCTAGCGCTTTGTTCGTGCAAGGTTTTTGGCAACCCTGTATGAACTGGTGAGAAGGCTTAAATGCCTTCTTTTTGTTAAGCACTGATAGGTAATTAACGGGGCTAAATACGCAGTTTTTATGAATTGTTTATTAAGGTTCGACCTACAGATGATAATTGGAGTAAAAAAGCAATGCCAAAAATAAAATCTGATAGCGGCGCTGCAAAGCGTTTTAAGAAAACAGGTAAAGGTGGTTTTAAGCATGCTCAATCGCATCGTCGCCACATTCTTACAAAGAAAAGCACCAAGCGGAAGCGTCATTTGCGTGATATGCAAATGGTTGCACCTGCTGATGTTGAACAGCTGAATCGTCAGCTTCCTTACGCTTAAGAATGGGAGAATTAAAAGATGCCTAGAGTAAAACGTGGTGTGACAGCCCATAAGCGTCACAAAAAAGTTTTAAAAGCTGCAAAAGGTTACTATGGTGCTCGTAGTCGAGTATTCCGTGTTGCAAAACAAGCTGTAACCAAAGCTGCTCAATATGCTTACCGTGACCGTCGTCAGCGCAAACGTCAGTTCCGCGCTTTGTGGATTCAACGTATTAATGCTGAAGCTCGTGTTAATGGAATGTCTTACAGTCAATTCATTAATGGCCTGAAAAAAGCGTCAATTGAAATTGATCGTAAAATTCTGGCTGATATTGCTGTATTTGATAAGGCTGCATTTGCTACTTTGGTAGAAAAAGCAAAAGCCGCTCTTGCTTAAGCACTAGCTGACTTGGGTGTGATTTAGTTATTTACTAAATATCCCCAACAGTAATTTGAAAGGAAGGGTAATTGTTACCCTTCCTTTTTTTTATCCAAGATTGCTTATTGGGCTTTGATATAAGAATAAGCTCTAAACCATATACTCTGGTCAGTTTGCGTGGGATATTAATGGTTTAGTCAAATAAGTAATTGAGCCAAGTAAATTGGCTAAAGTAAGTAGCTAAGCCAAATAGTAGGCTGTCTACAAAACTGATAGAAAAAACAATTAGTATAATTGGAAAAATTAAATGTCTAACATGATTGATGAACTCTTAAATCGCGGATTAGAAGCTGTTTCTAATGCATCAGATTTGCAACAGCTTGAACAGGTTAAAGTTGAATTTTTAGGGAAGAAAGGTGAGCTGACTCAACAGTTAAAATCTTTAGGGAAACTGGCCCCTGAAGAGCGTCCGGTGGTTGGTGCAGCAATTAATAAAGTTAAAAAAACGATTCAGGCAGAATTAGACAGCCAGAAAACTAAGTTTGAACAAGCGAAAATAGAAGCACAACTAGGTAGCGAATCAATCGACGTTACACTTGCTGGTCGCCGTAGCGAAATGGGCGGCATCCACCCAGTTAATCGAACACTGGAACGCATTATTAACTACTTCGTTCAAATTGGATTCGGTGTTGAGGAAGGTCCAGAAGTCGAAGATGACTATCACAATTTTGAGGCACTCAACATCCCGGGCCATCATCCTGCGCGAGCAATGCATGATACTTTTTATTTTGGCAATGGAGATTTGTTAAGAACGCATACTTCGCCGGTTCAGATAAGGACAATGGAGAAAACCGCTCCGCCAGTAAGAATAATTGCACCAGGCCGAGTTTATCGATGCGATTCGGATCTGACTCATACCCCGATGTTTCACCAGGTAGAAGCGTTACTGGTGGACAAAACAACATCTTTCGCTGATCTAAAAGGCGTACTAGATGAATTTTTAAAACATTTTTTCGAGAACGATAATCTTGCCGTTCGCTTTAGACCTTCTTATTTTCCATTCACCGAGCCGTCAGCTGAAGTAGATATTGAATGTGTGATGTGTTCAGGCAAAGGTTGCCGAGTCTGCAGTCATACAGGATGGTTAGAAATTCTAGGGTCGGGAATGGTGCATCCTAATGTACTAGAGTCTGCAGGAATCGATAGCGAAGAATATACTGGCTACGCCTTTGGTATGGGAGTTGAGCGGATGACGATGCTACGTTATGGCGTCAATGATTTACGATTATTTTTTGAAAACGATCTGCGCTTTTTGAAACAGTTTAACTAGAGATTGCTGATCCGCTAGAGCGTGCCACAGCGACAAGTTTTGTGGTTGTTAGAATTAAAAATTTGGCGACGAACACTTTAATTTGATTTCTGATTTCGCCTGAAATGTTTGGAAAAATAAATAATGAAATTTAGTGAAAATTGGCTGAGAACGTGGGTAAACCCTGAAATTAAGACGGATGAGTTAATCTCAACCTTAACAATGGCAGGTCTTGAAGTCGATGGTTTTGAGAACATCGGAGCCGAATTGGAAGGGATACTTGTCGGGTTAATTGAGAAAACAGAACAGCACCCCGAAGCTGACAAATTACAGGTTTGTAGCGTCAATGTGGGAGCGGATGAAAATTTACAAATTATTTGTGGTGCGCCAAATGCGAGAGAGGGACTGAAAGTCGCAGTCGCTACTATCGGATGTGTATTGCCCGGTGACTTTAAAATTAAAAAAGCTAAATTGCGTGGTGTTCATTCATTCGGAATGCTTTGCTCAGGAAAAGAGCTGCAAATTTCTGATGAGCATGACGGCATTATGGAGCTTGCTGAAAGCGCCGTAATTGGTGAACAATTAATTGATTATCTTGGCATGAAAGACACTGCAATTGATGTTGACTTAACGCCGAATAGAGGAGATTGCTTAGGTATAAAAGGCATCGCGACCGAAGTCGGTGTTTTAACCCAAACTCCTGTTACGCAGGTTGAAGTTAAGCCGGCAGAAGTGACTATCGACGACAAGGTTGAAGTGAATCTGACTGCCCCTGAAGCTAACCCTCGTTTCGTGGCTAGAGTTATTAAGAATGTCAACATTAATGCAGAAACACCTGAGTGGATGAAAGCCAGGTTGCTTGCGTCAGATATTCGAAGTATCGATGCAGTGGTTGACGTGACTAACTACGTGATGTTGGAGCTTGGCCATCCAATGCACGCATTCGATTTAAATAATTTGAATGGTGCAATTGAAGTTCGCTTTGCGCGTGAAGGCGAAAAACTTACTTTGCTCGACGATCAGGAAATTGAATTAAGAACTGATACATTGGTTGTTGCTGATGATGAGAAAAATTTATCATTAGCGGGAATAATGGGTGGTAAATACACTGGAATAAACCCAGACACAAAAGATCTATTACTGGAAGCTGCTCACTGGGATCCTGTTTATATTGCAGGAAAGGCAAGAAGTTATGGACTGCACACCGATGCATCGCACCGATTTGAGCGAGGAGTTGATTACAATCTGAGTGCAGAGACCATTGAGAGAGCAACTGAATTACTGCTAGAAATTGTTGGTGGGCAAGCAGGGCCTTTAGTTGACGAAATCAATCAGGCACATTTCCCAGAATCGCGCAGCGTCAAATTGCGCAGAGCTCGTATCGAGCGCTTACTGGGAATTAAACTGGAAGACGAGCAAATCGAAGATATTTTAACTCGCCTTGGCATGGGATTGACTTCAAACGAAGAAGGTTGGCTAGTTGAAATTCCGAGCCGCCGCTTTGATATTTCAATTGAAGCGGATTTGATTGAAGAACTCGTCAGAATTTATGGATACAACAAAGTTCCAAGCCGAAAACCTGTTAGTGAAATGTCGATGATCAGACAGCCTGAAAATCGTCTCCAACGGCTTCAGTTAACCCATGCATTAGCGGATCGAGGATATCAGGAAGCAATCACTTATACCTTTGTCGATAAGGATTCTCAGCAACTCATAGACCCCGAAGTAGAGCCACTAGCGTTATTAAATCCGATTTCATCAGAGTTGGGCGTAATGAGAACTTCGTTGTGGCCCGGACTTCTAAAATCTGTAGAATATAATCAGAAGCGGCAACACGACCAGGTTCGTCTATTTGAAACCGGGTTAAAATTTGTACCTGGTGAAGACGGTCTGGTTCAAACGCCAGTAATAGCCGGCGTTATTTCTGGCCGGCGTTGTGCGGAAAATTGGGAAGCAGCCAATGAGAAAGTCGATTTTTACGATTTGAAAGGGGATCTTGAGGCGATATTTAAGTTAACTGCCGCAAGTGAGCAATTTACTTTTGTTGCGGCGCAACGAGATGGACTTCACCCTGGACAAACCGCCGAAATATTACGAAATGGCCGAAACTGCGGATTTATTGGGAAATTACACCCTCAAACGCAAAAAGAATTTGATCTTGACGAGGCTGCTTACGTATTTGAGCTAGACTTAAAGCGTGTGTTAGCAAGAAAAATACCTGATTTCAGCCCTTTATCAAAATTTCCCGCCATTCGTCGAGATTTGGCAATTTTGATAAAAGAAAGCGTGACATCTACGCAAATTGTTGATTTAATTGGACAAACAGCCAAAAGTTGGCTAAATAATATTGTGATATTTGATATTTATCGCGGCAAGGGGATTGAGCCTGGTTATAAGAGTGTAGCGATTGGTTTTACGCTTCAACGGTCAGACAGAACCTTTAAGGAAGCCGAGATAAATAAGACAATGGAACGAATTATTTCAGTGTTATCAGATAAACTGGGTGCAGTTTTGAGGGAGTAGAGATGGCATTAACTAAAGCAGATATGGCAGAGCGTTTATTCGAAGATTTGGGACTGAATAAACGTGAAGCAAAAGAGATGGTTGAAGGATTTTATGAGGAAATTCGTAATTCTTTATCAACTAATCAGCAGGTAAAATTGTCCGGTTTTGGCAATTTTGACCTTCGCGATAAAAAACAACGTCCTGGACGTAACCCAAAAACTGGCGAAGAGATACCTATTAGCGCTCGGCGTGTAGTGACTTTTCGCCCCGGACAGAAACTTAAAGCCCGAGTAGAGGCCTATGCTGGAAGCGAGCAATAATAACGAACTTTTACCGATACCTGACAAGCGATACTTCACAATCGGTGAGGTAAGCGAGCTTTGTCTTGTCAAACCGCATGTACTAAGGTATTGGGAACAAGAGTTTCCACAACTTAAACCGGTAAAGCGGCGAGGTAATCGTCGCTATTATCAGCGTGATGACGTTCTAGTTATCCGAGAAATCCGAGAGTTATTGTACGATCAAGGGTTTACCATTGGTGGTGCACGTCAACAACTCGAAGCCGCTGAAAATGGGCCTGATCCACAAGCAATCCAGGCTATTATTAGTGATCTTGAAGAAGTACTAAGTATTCTAAAAAGCTGATTTATCTGAATCTTAAATAAAACAAGCGATAGCAGAAACTATCGCTTGCAATGAGATTTAAATCGGGTAATATTCGGCCCCACAAATTAGTTTGTTCAAACTAATCCAATCGGAGCGTGGCGCAGCCTGGTAGCGCACTTGCATGGGGTGCAAGTGGTCGGAGGTTCAAATCCTCTCGCTCCGACCAAATTCTTTCTATTAAATTTACCACCTTCATTTTTATCACATTCTAATATATTGGTATCCAAAGAATGTCGTGCTAGTGTGTGAGAAATTGTCGATGTTTGATATAGGATACTTTATAAAATCGGGGTGTCTGATATTTATTTTTTAGCGCTCTTGCTTATTTCAGTTTTGTAGTAATTACATTACATATATTCACAGCGGCCGTAAGCAATGCGAGCGATGTTCCTAATCCCAAAATCTCCGAATAGGTTGAGTCGATTGATTCCTGGTAAATTAATAAACAAACTACACTTGGGACGATTGATAATGAAAAGATAAAAATAATTTTGGATAAAAAATTAGAGTATATTCCAATCCAGGGAAATTGATTTGCAATTTCGATTTTATCTTTTCCGCATAGAATTGTCAGCGTTTGCCAATGTAGCCCAAAGTAAATATTTGAGCCAACCAATAGAAATATCAAGATAACGCCAAATACAGAACCATTAAATTTTGCTCCAAAAGCTTCGAGCTGTGTATCGAAAATAGGCTTTAATTTATCCAGGTAACTTTTCAATTCACTTATAGGAATTTGGGGCATGCCGTCCACAAGGTTGTGAATTTCTTTAAACTGGTCCTTGTATGCTTTTCCAAGTTCAGGTGTAAGGCTCACTAGTTTTTTATCGAGTCTATTTTTTTCAATATGCTTTAACAGGTATGCGTGAAAATCATTGTTGCTCTTGTAAATTTTTTTAGATTTAATAACCGGGATTAAGAATTGGTAATCAGAACCAGTAAATAAACGCCTGAACACACTGTTTTTTGGAGATTCGATACTTATGACAGGAAAGCTATCAATGTTCAACTTTCCATCGAGATGATTCTTGGTTAATAAAACGATACTTTTTGCATAGTTATCAGATTTACTATTGTCTGTAGTAAGCTCTGTGTATTCGGTGTTTTCTAATTTTGGCCATAAAGTCACTTTTTTTAGATCAAGCTCGACAGGGATTTCATAATAAAGCTGATTAAAATAGAAATTAAAATTTGAGATAAATTCACTATAGCTTTCGACTTTATTAGTTGGTCGTATGTAAAAATTGAGCTTTTCATCTTTGTTATTATTAATTATTGTATGACCCACAATATGAAAAGTATCAGTAATCTTTTTCGCTCCTTGAATACTGATTAATAGTTCAGATGGAAGTTGGGGTTCCCAAGTAAATTTATGGCGCAAATTTGGTGACGTATATGTTTTTGTCGCGTACTTATTAAGGAATAAGTTATGATGTTTCTGAAATAACTTTCTTGATTCATCATTTAGTAAAATTATCTTTTCTTCCTGAACCATATAATTTCTTAATACCATAAGCATTTCTGCCTGTGAATGTACTTTGTTGAATAGAGTATTCTTAGGGAGAAGCAGAAAAGCAATTGCTAAAAATGATAAGGAAACAATAGTAAAGTGAATTCTCCGTAAGTGTTCAATAAATATCTGTATTTTATCGTTATTTTCCATAGAAACGTCCTTGTGAGCTTTTCACTAATAGTAATATTAACATGAAAATCACTACCAAACATATCCTAACTAAAGCTGGAATAATTATGAGCCAGAAATCGCTAGAAGAACGAATTGCCATTCTAGAGACTCGGTTAGATGCCTTAGAAAAGACGAATTCCGCGCTTGTGAGGCATTGAAAAAAAACAAATTTCAGTCACGAGGACTTAAAACTCATGCATCTGGAAGCAGTAATACGAACTCAACGAATGTTACTTGCAAAGGAACTTATCGTCTTGAAATAAGACACCAACAATCCAGACCACAATCCTAATCTCATTTGCTGTGGTTGACATAAACATCAGAAAGTAGAGGTGCAATATGCCAATCAGACAAATGACCAAGCAGCAGATATTAATCGCGGAAAACATGCTAACCGAGGGCTACAGCAAATCTTTCATTGCTCGTGAGATGAATGTGATGCGGGTGACACTTAGGAAGATCTTGAAAGAATACCGAGAGTTCGGAGATGAAGCTCTGGATTTAACATCAAAGCGTTACCCAATCTCAAACAGAGTTTCTCGTATACACAATTCAAAACCAATTCGAAAGGAGTTTGAGGAAAATGCGGACAACTGGAAACACGTTTTGTACAGGTGAATTGTGTTTATTAATTAGATTAGAAGTACATTAAAAATCTGTTAGTTTTAGTTATTAAATGCTACTATTTTATTGGTTGAACTGAATAAGTTGTGGTGGGATTTTTCTCAAATCTTATTTAGTATTCAATCTGTAGCGCTGTTTATTCGAATAATAAAGATAGGGATAGTCAAGATGGACCGCTGTAAAATCAAAGCTCTAATAGTCATATTCCTCACTCTGCAAGTGGCTTCAATCTCGGCTAAGGAAACTCAAGATGAAGCTAAGGCCCTGACTAATCGAGAACAAATTAGCAATGATCCTTCAGTGCTAGATTATCAAATACCTCTTGCTAGCATAAACCTAGCACACACACAGAAATATTGGAGTTGGGAAGTAAAGGAGTAATTCAACTTTCAATTCCTCGTGATAAAAATAACCCTCGGAAATTACACGCTGCAATAAGTTCTGTAAATTTGAAGTTTCGGGATATATCAAGTTCCACAAAATTCGATGAAGACTATTATAATTGGGCTTGGAGTGTGGAGTCTGACAATGCTGGGCTGCATTTCTTTCTGATAACCATTGATGGTCTATTGCTATTTGATGGTGAGGAGACTCCGTTGGGACTTGCTACACTTAATAGAGCTATTTTGGTTCAGGGAAATTTTTTGGGACTGGCGTCTAATTTTCTTAATAGAAATTTCTCGTGGTTTTTTTCAGGTCTAATCATTTCAATTTTTATGGCAGCTTTGGTTGTTTCGAGAATCTCATTCGGTACATTGGTAAAGAAACAAGAGAAAAAAATTAGTGCTGTCATCGAAAAGGAGACTAATGAGAGTTTAGAAGAGACTCCCCAAAATTTGAAAAGTGCAATTGAAAATGAATTGAACTTACTTTTAGAAAAAGAAAAGCTAAGTATGCTTTCTACAAAACAAAAATCGAACACTTTATTCATAATAAGTACTTTATTTATGGTGCTAAGTGTTTTTTCACCTATATTGTCATTTTCAATATATGTATCTTTGGAACCGATAACTGACAGCATGATTTCTGCGTTGGAGAGAATCAAAAGTATCGGTCCCAGTGTAAGCTTTGACTCTGTTTCCTCGACGCGAGACTGGCGAATAATAGCAGGGGGAGTTTCTCTAGGTTTGTTATTTCTAGCTGCTGCTCGCGGTCTTGTGAGGCAGGAGTCGTATATGCGAAGAATGTATCTTATATTTGCTTCTAAGATAGCTGAACTAGAAAGCTTGTTGGCTGTTGTTAGGATTTCCAATAAATTTTGCAACTCTAGAAATATTAATAAAGACGAGGAACTAACGTCGCTCATTTTATCGAAATTAATAGCACCCAGGAACCTTAACTGTTTCGACTATCAGCCGGACGAATTGAAAGAAGAACTAATGGAGAGTAATCTTTACGAAAAATTAAAGAAACTCACTAACATTAAGTGATCATATTTCCGAGTCAGTAAAAATTAACAAAAATAAGCAAGGGGTGTTTATGTTTTCTAAACCGGTATCATCTATCACAACTGAGGATTTGCAAAATTTGCTCGAAGAAAGAGCTGTAGAAAATGTCAGGTTGGAGTTTAAACAAGAAGCTCCTTCCAAAAATGAGATGCTGAAAAAACTTAGTTCGTTTGCAAACACGTTTGGTGGTTATTTGATAGTCGGGGTTGCCGAAGAATCGGATGGAACTATTTCTAGTATTCCTGGTATCGATCCTCGAAGTGATTATAAACAGACAATAAACTCTTGGTGTTTTGGAGGAGTTTCAGCCCCGTTGAATGTTGAAGTCTCAGAGCCTATTCCATCTCCAGAGGATCCTGATAAAGCCTGTTATGTTATCTACGTTGCCGAAAGTGACTTAGCACCTCACTTTATTAATGGCAGAAAAGGATGTTATGTCCGAACTGACGAACAAAGCCAACTATTTAAAGCAAAACTGGCTACACAAGATGAATTTTTGTCGATGTTAGAAAGAAGAAAAGTAATTCATAGTCGTAAAAAATCCATTGTTGATAGAGCTAGAACTCGATTTAACACATATGTTGACTCGAAATATTCAGATTTGGGCACAAGAAATAGGGGGATTGGCGCACGACTAAGTATGGCTATCGTACCGCGATTTCCGTCGAAGCCTGTCGTTTCGCAATTAGAAGCACTAGATACGATTAAGAATAGACAGATTAGTTGGAGACAGGTGAATTTTCCGAGAAGACAACAAGGACACTTAACACAAAATGATAGTGCGTTAGTGTTGTTCCCTGCTTCGGTTTTTTCAATTATGGAGTTTAATATTTGGGGACTCATGTTTTACGCAATGGAAATTCAAGAGGAGTATGATGAATATTCTGGCATTCATCTTTACCAATTTTTGGGTAACATATGTGTTTTTTTAAGGCATGCAAAAATGTTAATGGCAAGTCATGATATAAACTTGGATATGAGTATTGAGTTAGATTTTGAAGGGATTAGAGGGGTACCCTGGATTTATGCTCGAACCAACAATCCTGTTGAAGGGCCTTCGTCATTATTAGATGATAGATTCGGGATAAAACTTGATGTTACTGCAGCAGATATCAAAAATCGTTCAGATGGAGTAGCAATGGAATTGCTGGATAATATTTTATTTTCTATGAATTGGCCAGAATTGGTTGGAGATCGAGAACAATTGAGAGAATTGTTGCAACAGGCATACAGATTTAATTTTTGGGATATTCCCAGTGAATTTTCTGAATAACTCTTAATTAGTTTTTAGTATTGTTACTATTACATAAAGTAGCCTCATAGGAAGAGTAAGGAGCGCTGTTTAATAACTAACATTTTTATATTAGAACAGGTGAAATATGGATTATGACTCACTAAATAAAAAGCTGTTAGATGCTGCTGAAAAGCTAGCATTAATTCAACCTCGGAATGCTGAAGAGCAAGCAATTTATGGATTTTTAGTCGGTGCATCATACGGATTAAGAGAAACTATAAACTTTGGATATATTGATGGCACAGGGGACAAGCTACCATCAGATTATTCAGAACAACTCCAAAAGCTAGCATCAGCATTAGCAGCAAGTGGTGACCTTGATAATGATAAATGGCTTGCTGGATTTTATTTTAACACAGCGTTGCAACGGCTCTCTCCAGCGTGTGAGCGTTTAGGGAAATATATCGGAAAGAGACAGGACCTTATTCCAAATACTCGAAAAGAAGTGAATAAACTAAAGCATGAGGTTTCTGGTGTATTATCTGGTCGTAAGGTGACGATTGATGAAGCCCTTAATTCATTAACTTTGTTGGTTGTTGCTGCAGAAGTAATTCTTAAATCTGAGCAAAGCTAATTTGCAGATATAAGAACTGGGAAATTCAAGTGTTTATAGGAAGGGTAATCAACAGTTGAATATGGAGTATTGGATTTATCAACAAAATAAGATAATCTCTGTTCACAAACTGAAATGTCACATTATTTCATATTTGAAACTACAGTTAACAAGGCCTGTCGCACAATGAGTCTTAAAGTTTATCAAGATACAATTTTAAAACGAGTAACCGAATGTGACTTAGAGCATCTAAATAGCTTTTGCGCGGACGTTGTAGGACGAATATTGGATTTTGTTGACGATACTGCTAAAGACCATTTAAATGATAAAGAGCGAGTGCGGATTGACTCGCTTATTCAACAAGTAAAATCAAACTCCATAAATTGGTTAGAGACCGGAAATTTGCTGGACGAGCTTACACAAATTGCTGAAGAAGATGATGAGCATGCTATAGAAATGGAAATGGAGTTTGTTGAGTTTCTTTGTGTCATGGACAATTGGCGTATTCTGTTGGAAACCGGTAATAAAGAAGCCGCTAAAGCGGTCTCGGAAAATTTAATGAATATTCTCGATTATAGATATGTTGAGTCAACATCTCTGGAAGAGTGGTTATCCGTTGATGAAGTGTATGATGAGTTTGAGAAACAGAAAAAGTTTTTGAGTGCGTTTAGTCAGTCAGTTCTATGACAAATTAGATTAGTTTGTGGCATCTGAATTCGAGTCACGATTTGTGCCAAACTAATATCCTGCCAAATTTTGATTCGGTCTGGTATGAAAAATGGGGACCCGTCAGAGTATCTATTGAAGTATATTAAGCCAGTCCTGACGGCTATGAAAAAATTGGCGTTTAAACAAAAATCTATTCTTTATGGATGAAATTTAACAAAAATTATGTAATATAATGCCATATGAAACGAATAGATTATTCAAAGTACTCTTTGTCTGAACTTTATAGCGTGAAGTCAGATATTGATGCTAGCAGAAACCCTGAAAACTTCATTGCGTTAGAAAAGGAACTCAGTAAAAGGGAAAGTCATTTCACCAGCAATGTAGCTCCCCAAGAAACAAAAGAGTTCGATGATTTTTCTGATGATCCAATTGCCAAAGTAACCAGTTGGTCAGCAACTGACTTCAATTCTTCATCAAGTTTTTGTACTCACCATCTGGTTGATATTAATGAAAATAGACTAGAGTTCTTCAGCTCAGACAAATCGATTGGCTTCTTGTTAGTCTTTATGCTGTCAGGTGTCGTCGCTGTATTGTTTGGTTATCTAATGCAAAGAAGCGGATACGAACTGTTAGCGATTATGCCATTTTCAATTGGGGGATTATTTATTCTAGCTTCGGTGGCTGGTTTGTATTTCGGTAGTACACCAATAGTATTTGACAAGGAGTTGGGCTTATTCTGGTGTGGAAGAAAAAAAACAGTTGTTTCGGAAAACTATGTTCCCAGTGATTTCCTAGTCAGGTTAAGTGATATATACGCGCTGCAGTTGTTAGACAAACTTGTCCGTGAAGACGATGGTGATTATTTATTCTACGAGTTAAACTTTGTTCTAAAGACTGGAAGTAGAATTCATGTGATGTCCCATGGCGATGAAAAAGAACTAACAACAGACGCGAAAAAGTTATCATTGTTTTTAGAGGTTCCTATTTGGAATGGTATCGACAAAAAGCCTCGAAGTGAATTGGGTACGTTAGCAGTTTCGTTATTAACTGAAAACACCAGGCAACGGATTTGAACATTGGGCTTTATGAAGTTCAGAAGATATTATTTTCGAAAATGTATTTCCGACACCGCAGCAATCAAAATGGTCGAAAGAGTAAAATTTAATTATTCTTTCTATTTTTAGACCTAATCGAAGCGTTTGCTTCGTTTATTCTCTTTCGTTACTTTCAACTAATTCCTTCTCGTAAATAACCCGCAATATCGAAATGGGAAGGGGAGTAATATCGTTTTATTTAGTTTATAATAGCGCGTTGAGTTATATCTTCTGTTTACTAATACACTAAGGAATTTCAATATGAAAAGCATGAGTATCGCTTTAATTATGTTTGTTTGCTTTTTCTCATTCAGTGGCAAAGTTGGCGCTGCTTCTGATTGGACGGGGGAAGTCACTGTAAAAAGCATTTACACACTGAATGAAACTCGGGCATTAATAGAATTATCCTCATTTAATAATCCAGGGAATTGCAAAGTTAATTCATCTGGACACATAATTCTTGACCCATCAACCCACAAAACCTGGTTTTCGATGTTTCTCACTGCTTACGCCGCGAAAAAGCCGCTTAATGTTTATGTCGCCGAAGCTTGTACCGAAGTTTGGCCGGGAACATCATATGGAAATATCGGGCACGTTAGATTGCTATAACGTTCATATTGGCAAAAATGCCCTGTAGATCGCAGGGCATCCTCGCCAGTTTGAAGCCTGTGTTTACAAAATTCCTTCCTGATATCTTTCATCAAGCCACAAAGAAAAAATCACCTGTGAGACTGTCTTGTTAAAGTGCTTCAGGTAATCAGCGATTAGCGCAGTAATAGAGGCCTCACACATCACTAAGGTCTTTATTAGCCTCAAATTCTCCACGTAGTCGCTCGAAATTTTTCTCCAACCGTTATAAACTGTGCCTTTTTGCACACAAAAGCAGGATCAAGATTTGTCTACTACCTCTGTCAATACCATGGCGCAGACTGCCAATACAGGCTGGTTTAACCGGTTTCTTTCAATGGTTGAATGGTTGGGTAACCTACTACCACATCCAGTAACTTTATTTGCAATGTTTGCCACAGCGATTGTTTTGTTGAGCGGAGTGTTGGGCTATTTTGACGTAAGTGTCATCGATCCTCGCCCAGAAGGTGCCGCTGGAAGGGCCGCAGACGGCATGATTCGAGTAGTCTCCTTGTTGAACGCTGAAGGGCTACAGCGCATTGTCACCGGATTAGTAACCAACTTTACTAACTTTGCCCCCTTAGGTACCGTCTTGGTTGCGATGTTGGGTGTTGCGGTGGCCGAGCATTCAGGTATGTTGTCAACGGCGATGCGAGCCATGGTGATGAATGCTTCTAAACGTATGGTGACAGTCACTATCGTTTTCGCTGCGATTGTGTCCAATACAGCTTCAGAGTTAGGCTACGTGGTACTTATTCCACTTGCTGCAATGATATTTCATTCTCTCGGCCGTCATCCATTGGCTGGACTTGCTGCAGCGTTCGCCGGAGTATCCGGTGGATATAGTGCGAACTTGTTACTCGGTACGGTCGATCCGTTACTTTCCGGAATCACCGAATCTGCAGCTCACCTTTTGAACCCTGATTATGTTGTTGGGCCTGAAGTGAACTGGTATTTCATGATTATCAGCACTTTTATTATCGCCGCAGCAGGGGCATTTGTTACCGAGAAAATCGTTGAGCCGAGGCTTGGTGAATACAACAATGATCAAGCGTCAATTAATCTGGGTGAGCAAAAAATGGATAAGCCCACGGCCCTGGAAATGCGTGGATTGAAATGCGCTGGAATTGCGTTTTTAGTACTTGTCCTTGTTCTAGGGATGACGGTAACTCCAGGCGTCGACTTACCTGGTTTTGGAATTCTGCTTAACCCGGAAACTGGTTCGATAGCTGGTTCGCCTTTCTTAAAAGGCATCGTCGTATTTATCTTTTTGTCATTTGCGGTGGTTGGTTTTGTTTATGGCCGGGTTACCGGAACCATGAAAAATGATCGTGACGTTATTGAAGCAATGTCGAAAAGTATCGGTAGTCTCAGTCTCTATATCACACTGATATTTTTCGCTGCACAATTTGTTGCTTTCTTCAAGTGGACGAATCTTGGTACTGTTCTCGCTGTAAAAGGTGCTGCATTCTTGCAATACCTTGGATTAGATGGGCCTGAAGTTTTCATTTTATTTATCATTATGTGTGCAATGATTAACTTAAGTTTAGGCAGCGCTTCAGCGCAGTGGGCGGTAACAGCGCCTATTTTTGTTCCTATGCTCATGTTGATCGGTTTTGCGCCGGAAGTTATTCAGGCGGCTTATCGAATTGGTGATTCTGTTTCTAATGTAATCACGCCGATGATGAGTTACTTTGGTTTAATTTTGGCAATTGCGGCTCGTTATCAAAAGAATTTGGGGATGGGAACTTTGATCGCCATGATGTTGCCATATTCGATGGTTTTCTTTTTGGCGTGGACGATTCTGTTTTACGTTTGGGTGTTCTTGCTCGGTATGCCGGTTGGGCCAGGGGCAGCGACTTACTATACATCTTAGCAAAATCTGTCAATTAAACAATCGATGGGGGCCAATTGGATTCTGGCCCTTTGGTTTATCATTTATTCACTTTTGCAAATAGTTTTGTTGACGAATAATTAGTAGGCAAGAATTAATAGATGGTTTTCCAATAGAGCGATAAGTGAAAACTCAGTGCAATTGAGCTGTGCCTCGGAAATTTTCTCAACTGTTTAAACTAAATATTTTAGATTTATCAAAACAGGAATATTTTATTTCTTAATGCTAACTTCACATTGTTGGTTGAGAAAACTAAACTTTGAGCAACTATAGTTTTTCCCGAGATAACTACTAATATTCCATACATAAAAAAGCTGCTCAAATTGAAGCAGCTTATTTGTTCCGAGATGCTAAGTAAAAACGAAAGTCACGAAAGTATTAACACCACAATTTAAGTTCGCACATAAACAAAGTTCGAATCAATTCTCTTTTTTCTGGAACATTAAAAGTTGGTACATCCTGCTCAGTTAAACCCGATGGTAAGCGGTACATAGTTACGCCATCAGTAAGAGAAATTGCCCGATGTGCCATTTGACGAACGTATTGAGTTGTAGTGGGAGGCATCGTGTAGTTATAGTGTGTAGCATATAGCATTGTGTAAATGTTTAAACCAGGTAATTGATTCCTTAGTTTACTAATTTGAATTGAAAAATCATCGGCGTCTCCATAGCCCCAGCTACCATTAGAGGTATAAATCACTGGGAAGTTGATTCCATCAAAGGCCCAACGACTTAACCATTTATAATTTTGTAAAAAGCCGTCATTTAACAACAAATCGTTAGTATAATACGCGGTAACCAATAACTTCATACCTACTGAGTTAAGTATGTACTTGACTGATAAAAGTTCAGACGGAGTCCAATATTGGTGATTGTCGACATGCATTCCATTGCCATATGCCACTTCAGAAAGATTGTTAATGCCATTTGCATCAAGCTCACTGTCGAAATCATCCAATGATATGCCTGCTAGATTGGAGTGTTTGGCTTTAAGCTCGGCTAATTTATCAGCCCAAATTCGCAGATCTAACATTTTGCAATTATCTAGATCTGACTGTAATCCTCCTCTCCAATTACAAAGCGCCCCAGCGCCCCATTGCCCATCCCCGAGATAATTGCATGTACTCAAATCTTTTTGGCATACTGAAAATGGTAGTGATGTTATACCATGACTCCTGAAGTTAGCATAAACTCGAACACTTGGCGCTCTATCTGCTAACTGAGCAAGAAAGTCGTCAAATAGATCCCAATGCGAATAGTGAGAGTCACTAAATGAATAGTAATATACGTTGGCTTTGCTATATATTATTTGATCAATGATGCAATCCAAATCTGCTCCGGATGGTTCATTCATGTCATCACAATAGTAGTCCATTGTAACGTCTTGACTGGTAGACATACCCAAATAAACCCCTAAATGGTTGAGTGGTTGTGATGTAGGTGTGACTCCTGCCTGTGTAATCCCTAAAGTCGCCAGACATACAAATATTATTGTGACAAACTTTCCTAAAAATTTTTTCATAAAGTATTCCTATCTTAATAATCAAACTTAACTAAGTTGATGTGAGTTGATAACACGCTCGTGATTTCTGGTGTACGGAACTCTATTCAAGTAGAAGCATTACGACGATTTAGAAAACCACTGTGTAGGATGTTCGTCCATTTCCTCGAAATGTTCACTGAGTAGAATCTTAATGTGTTTAAAAACCGAGTGCTTACGATACACAGTGACCTCTTTGATGAGGTATTAAAATTAGGACACAAAATATTAACGACGGGACTTTATTCATGAATAAGATTAAAGAAACTATAATTGTGCTTAAAAGCATAACTGTTGAGACTTCTGGTAATCTTTCCTAGGAAAAGCAATCAAATAAATTTAAAATTTCTGCTAAGCTAAAACCGTCATATAATAAAGTTAACAACTATCAATAAATCGACTTTAGTCCAACCTTTGGAAAAAACATGACCACAGCCAGCCAGTTACTCGCCAACGACCCTGCATCAAAAATGCTAGGCATAGAATTAACTGATATCGATGATGGAAGTTGCAGCGTTTTTATGCTGGTGCAGGAAAACATGACCAATGGCTACGATATTTGCCACGGTGGATTTGTTTATACACTCGCCGACACTGCTAGTGCATTTGCCGGGGCGATGGAAGGAGAAACAGTGCTATCGTCGAGTAACCAAATCGATTATTTACTACCGGCAAAACTAGGCGATGAACTCACCGCCAAAGCAAGTATCAACTGTATTAGCGGCAGACGACTTTTTTGCGATGTATCAGTTACCAACCAACATGGTAAGGCCGTTGCATTGATGAGAAGCCAACTCATCAGCAAAAATACTACGGCCTAACTGGCAATACAATGACCTGAGCGGATTGTCAGGTTTCACTTGAATGATATCGATTAGCGGAATAAACTTTGCGCAAAAACAACATCTGTACCTGTCCGGTTAACATAAATTATTAGCACGGTTAAGTAGTACAAATAATTAGCACGAACACATAATTGTTAGGAACGAATCCATGAAAAAAGTCTATATCTGTGATGCCATTCGAACACCAATCGGGCGATTTGGTGGTTCTTTATCGCGAGTTCGAGCTGATGATTTGGGAGCGATTCCGATTAAAGCGTTGATGGAAAGAAACCCACAAGTTAATTGGGAATCGGTTGATGATGTTTATTATGGCTGCGCTAATCAGGCTGGTGAGGACAACCGAAATGTTGCCAGAATGAGTTCATTGCTCGCGGGTTTACCACAATCGGTGCCGGGAATGACAATCAACCGCTTATGCGGTTCAGGTATGGACGCCATTGGCTCAGCAGCCAGAGCAATTGCCTGTGGCGAACAAAGCTTAGCGATTGCCGGTGGTGTAGAGCAAATGTCCCGTGCGCCTCTGGTTATGCCAAAGGCAGAATCAGCTTTTTCACGCAAGGCCGAAATTTTTGATACCACCATGGGCTGGCGATTTGTTAATAAGAAAATGGCAGAAAATTTCGGTGTCGATAGTATGCCTGAAACTGCCGAAAATGTTGCCGAGCAGTTTAACATTAGCCGTGAAGACCAGGATTTGTTTGCACTTAGAACGCAAGAGAAAACTCAAAGAGCACAAGAAAATGGCGTTTTTGACAAAGAGATTGTTCCGGTTACTGTTAAGATTAACCGTAAAGAAACCAAAGAGTTTGCCGTGGATGAACATCCGCGTCCTAGCACTCTTGAAGGTTTGGCGAAATTAGCGACGCCATTTAGAAAAGACGGTACAGTGACCGCTGGGAATGCATCGGGCATTAATGACGGTGCTTGTGCTTTGTTATTAGCGGCAGAAGATGTTGTTGAAGAGAACCAGTTAAAGCCGATAGCAAGGGTTGTTGGTATGGCGACTTCTGGCGTAGAGCCAAAAATTATGGGTATAGGGCCGGTAACTGCCACCCAGAAAGTGCTTAAAAATACTGGTTTAAGCCTGGAGCAAATGGATGTCATCGAGCTTAATGAAGCATTTGCTGCGCAAGGATTAGCAGTCTTAAGAGAGCTAGGTGTGGCAGACGATGATAAGCGAGTTAACCCCAATGGTGGTGCAATCGCGCTCGGCCATCCCTTGGGAATGAGCGGTGCTCGCCTGGTGACGACAGCTGCCTATGAACTTCAAAGGCGAGAAGGAAAATATGCGCTGTGTACTATGTGTATTGGCGTAGGCCAGGGGATCGCGCTAATTATTGAGAGAGTCTAATGGATTGTATCCATTGAGGCTGATTTAACCCGATAAAGATTTTAAAAGGGAGGCAAAGTAGGCCTCCCTTTTTTGTGCCTGCGCGTCAATCACCAACTCAAAGATCCATGATCTGCATATTAATATGATACAGTATTTGAAGAAATTTAATTCAATTGGTATCATAACTGAATTGATACTATGAGAGGGTAATTGGCCATGCAAACTGTTGATGATGCCGAACAACAAGTAGAATTTGACCGAAAAATAGCAGAAGAGCAAAAAATAGAGCCTACTGACTGGATGCCGGACGATTATCGCAAAAACCTGGTTCGCCAAATGTCGCAACATGCTCATTCGGAAGTGATTGGTATGCAGCCAGAGGGAAACTGGATTACCCGCGCACCAACTTTGCGGCGTAAAGCGGTGTTGCTGGCAAAGGTTCAAGATGAAGCAGGTCATGGCTTGTACCTCTATAGTGCAACTGAAACCCTTGGAACTTCAAGAAGCGAAATGATTGAAGCGCTGCAAACGCGCAAAGCCAAATACGCCTCAATTTTCAATTACCCGACATTAACCTGGGCTGATGTAGGTGCTATCGGCTGGCTTGTTGATGGCGCAGCAATAGTTAACCAGATCTCGCTTCAAAGAACATCTTATGGTCCTTATTCACGTGCGATGATTCGCATCTGTAAAGAGGAAAGCTTTCATCAACGTCAAGGCTACGAAATTATGTACTCATTGGCAAAAGGTAGCCCGGAACAAAAGCAAATGGCGCAAGATGCAATGAATCGATTCTGGTGGCCATCGCTGATGATGTTCGGGCCTCACGATAGTGACTCTGCTCACTCTGGCCGTTCCATGAAATGGAAAATTAAACGTCAATCTAACGACGATTTACGACAGAAATTTATCGATCAAACAGTCCCTCAAATTGAAGTGCTGGGTTTAGAAATGCCCGATCCGGAAATTAAATGGAATGAAGAAAGAGGCCATTACGATTCCGGCGAAATAGATTGGGAAGAATTTTATCAAGTCATTAATGGTAGCGGTCCCTGTAATCACCAAAGACTCAAACATCACATTAATGCTCACGAAAAAGGTGAGTGGGTGAGAGAAGCGGTCAGAGCTTATCGAGTTAAACAACAAGAGAAGTCAGCCGAAAACGCGGCTTAAGTTATTAACCGAAACCAATTTAAATTGCGGAAGAGATTATTATGAGCCAGGAACATTTAGCGGTTTACGAAGTTTTCATTCGATCATCACGTGGATTAGATCATAAACATGTTGGCAGTTTGCACGCAGAAAGCCCCGAACATGCTTTGATGTATGCTCGCGATTGTTATATTCGTCGCTCAGAGGGGGTGAGTATCTGGGTGGTTGAATCTAAAAACATAACCGCTTCTCAAGAAGGTGATATTGAAAACTTTGTTGATCCAATGGACGACAAACCCTACCGGCATGCGACTCATTACGAGCTACCTGATAGCGTCAATAACATGTAGTGGGCAATGAACAGGAAAAACTGATGAATCAACAACAAAGCAATCTTTATCGTTTCTTGGTCGGTCTTGGTGATGACGCCGTTGTCCTAAGCCATCGTTTGTCAGAATGGTGTAGCAACGGTCCTTATCTGGAAGAAGATATTGCGCTGTCAAATATTGCACTCGACTATATCGGACGGGCTCGTATGTTCTATCAATATGCCGTTGAGGTCGAAGGAAAAGGACGAACCGAAGACGACATTGCCTATCTACGAACAGAACGAGAATATACTAATTTGCTCATTCACGAACTACCTATCAACGATTTCGCTTTTACCATGGTAAGACAATTTTTTGTTGATGTGTTTTATTGCGAATATCTTGAAAAGCTATCTCAGTCGAACGACGAAAGAATCGCGGCAATTGCAGCTAAAGCGGTGAAAGAAAGTCGTTACCATTTAAAGCGAAGTGAGCCGTGGATCCGCCAATTATCAGAAGGCACTGATGAAAGTCGCCGCCGCATTCAAGCGGCATTAGTTGAGTTAGAAAATTTTGTTGGCGAACTTTTCATTATGTCTGACTGGGAAAAAGAACTAGTTGCTGAAGGAGTCGCGGTTGATCGCGAAGTGTTGCAGTCTGGTTGGGATAAATATGTTCAAGCGTTTCTCGCGCAATCCGAAATCAACTTCCCAGATAGCCAATTGCAAATTCGTGGCGGAAGAGATGGTATACACACAGAGCACCTCGGACATATGTTAAGTGAAATGCAATACATGCAAAGAGCTTATCCTGGGTTGCAATGGTAGCTAGCGAAAAGTCCATGGACATTATTCCAACGGTTAATCCTGTATTTGCTGAGCGACTCGCGTATCGAAAACAATCACGTTTTCAACAAGTGTGGGATTTATTAGATAAAGTTTATGATCCTGAATTGCCGGGTCTGACTATCTGGGATTTAGGAATACTGCAAGACGTTAAGAAACTGGATAATGGTTGGCAAATTGATATCACGCCAACTTACAGCGGATGCCCGGCGGTTGACGCAATTAATCAAGATGTGGTTGAAGTACTTTCTAATGCCGGTTTTATCGGAGTTAAAGTTAAAGTGGTGTTAGCACCTGCGTGGAGCACTGAAATGGTTTCGCCTGCCGGAAAAAAACACTTAAGAAGTATTAACATTGCACCACCCGATGAAAATGATAATGTCGATTGTCCGGTGTGCGGAAGTAGTCACACTAAGCTCGTTAGTCAATTTGGTTCGACGGCCTGTAAAGCTCTCTATCAATGTGATGATTGCTTTGAAAATTTTGATTATTTCAAACATTTCTGATGGTTTACGTAAATCGGAACAAATAAATTAACAGGTTTGGGTCGTTATTAAATACGTATTGTTGATCGCCTAACAATGTTGGTCACTAAACAAAAAAATATTGGTAGCAAGGATAAAATATGAGTACTGAGTTTCATCAATTAACCATTCAATCGGTTGAAAAATTAACTAAAGATGCCGTTGCTGTCAGTCTTGAAGTTCCTCAGTCCCTTACTGAAGAATATCGCTACGTTCAGGGGCAGCACTTAACTTTGAAGCTGGATATTGATGGTCAGGATATCAGGCGCTCATACTCGATCTGTAATAGCGTTCAAGAGCAAAATTTAACTGTTGGTATCAAGAGAATTGAAGAAGGCATTTTTTCTAATTTTGCTAATGAGTCATTGAAGAAAGGCATGGCAATTGAGGTGATGGCACCGCAAGGTCATTTCTATACAGAACTTAGCGCTGAAAATAAGAAAAACTATTTGATGGTCGCTGTTGGCAGCGGAATCACTCCAATGCTTTCTCATATTCAATCGATATTAGAAGCTGAACCTGAATCTTTTGTGACATTGATTTACGGTAATCAATCAACGCCGATGATGATGTTTCGGGATAAGTTATGCTTCATCAAAAATGCGTATATGGCTCGTTTCCAGTGGATTAACTTGTTCACTCGAGAAGAAAACGAAGCCGAGTTATTTAACGGTCGAATTAATGGTGAGCGAATTTCTGCACTCGATAAAGCCAAAGTTATCAATATTAATAGCTTCGATGATGTATTCCTTTGTGGGCCAGAAGAAATGATTACAGATGTGGCCGAGTATCTAAAGCAAAATGAATTTTCCGATGAACAGGTTCACTATGAGTTATTCTTCGCCGGCTCAGCTGAAGAAAAAGCTAAGAAGAGTCAAGCTAAACGCGCGCAAAAATATGGCGAAAAAACATCTACTGTTTCTGTTAAAGTGGCTGGTCGTAAAACAGTGATGGAACTTTCCATGATTGGAGAAAATATTCTCGATGCAGCGATGGAGCATGGGGCCGATCTACCTTTTTCATGTAAAGGAGGAGTCTGCGCAACTTGCAAAGCAAAAGTTTTAAAAGGCAAAGTTGAGATGGATCTAAATCATTCGTTAACGCCTCAGGAAGTGGAAGAGGGGATGATACTGACTTGTCAGTCACACCCAGTTTCTGAAAACGTTGAAATTGATTTCGATCTTGCTTGATAATGCCTGCCTTTCTTATCGACGAGAGATACTTTTTTAGTGGAAAAAAAGCAGCCAACAAAAAAAATATTTGATTTGGATGCGTTTATTGCCAGTCGAATAGACACTGCCAGTATTAGTTGCAAGTCATTTATCGTGACTGTTTTTGGCGATGTGATTTCTCAACATGGTGGCTGGATCTGGCTAGGGAGTTTGATCGAGTCATTACAACCGCTAGGTTTTTCTGAAAGGCTTATACGAACTTCAGTTTTTCGGTTAGTTCAGGACGACTGGCTACAGGTGAACAAAGTCGGTCGCAAAAGTTACTATGCGTTTACCGAGTCTGCAAACCGTCACTACACAAAGGCGGCACGAAGAATTTACGCCAGCCGAGTGCACCAGCGAGACACACAGTGGTTAATTGTTCTACCAACTTTTGTCAGTGAAGAAAAACTACCGGCTTTTAAACGTCAATTGCGTTGGCTCGGTTTTAGCCCACTATCATCAGGTGCATTTGCGCATCCCTCTATCGATCAAAGCTCTTTAGAAGAAACTTTACGAGAGCAAAAGCTTAACGACTCGGTGATTGTTTTTTCCAGCCAGACTATTGATGATGCTTCTAACCAGGTACTCAAAAGATTGGTATCTGAGAGATGGAATCTGCAAGATTTGCATGAGAGTTATTGTGATTTAACGGATTGTTATTCTGCGCTTAAAGAAAATTTGGACGTGCATTCTGCACTAAGTAATAGGCAGAGTTTTCTTTTGAGATTGTTGTTAATTCATGAATATCGCCGCGTTTTACTGAAAGATCACGAACTACCCGAAAATATGTTACCTCAGGACTGGGCCGGTTATCCGGCCAACCAATTGGTTAAGAATTTATATCGTCAATTTGAAAAAGGTTCTTGTCGATATATCGTTAATTACTTAGCTAACATGGATGGAGAATTACCTCCCGCGATCAAAGCGTTTAACGATCGTTTTAATCAGTAGAGATTGATTCAATAGCACCAAGCAATTTTGCCACCATTGACTTAATTATTTTAATTTAGAGATTGGAAATGAACGAATCTAACAAGACTCAAATTTCAAATACACAAATATCACTGGAAAAAAACGCCCAAATTGGACTGATCACTATCGATTATCCACCTGTTAATGCGTTGTCACAAATGGTAAGGCAAGGCATTGTTGATGGTGTTGAGCAATTTGAAAATGACGATGATATAAAAGTGATTATTATTCGCTGCAAAAGCAAAACTTTCGTCGCCGGTGCGGACATAAAGGAATTTGGAAAGCCGCCGACAGCACCTTTTTTACCTGATGTTGTAAATCGAATTGAGGCGAGTAATAAACCAATAATCGCCTCAATGTTCGGCACTTCGTTAGGTGGCGGCTTTGAAGTTGCGTTAGCATGTCATTACCGAGTGGCGCTGGAAAACTCAAAAGTAGGTTTACCTGAAGTCAATCTCGGCCTGATTCCCGGCGCCGGAGGAACCCAACGATTACCGAGAATTGTCGGCGCAAAAAAAGCGCTAGAGATGGTCACCAGTGGAAAGCACTATTCAGCCACTGCACTGAATGAAATTCAGTTACCTCAAGATAGTGATAGTCATAGGTTTTTATTTGATGCTTTGTTTACTAGCGATAAAGATCTCGATCAGGCCACCATCGATTTCGTACAAGGATTGATCGATTCCAACTCACTTCAACTAAACCGAGTCGGTGAAAATACGATTAATCAAGAGGATATCGATTGGGACGCTGAAATAAAAAAGGTGAGCAAAAAAGCACGAGGAAAACTCGCGCCAACGGTGGCCGCAAAGGTGCTGTTTGAAACTCGAGATTTGTCGATTGCCGACGGTATGAATTATGAAAGAGCTGAGTTTTTGAAGTTGCGGGAATCGGAACAGTCTGCCGCGCTGCGGTTTGCATTTGGCGCTGAAAAAAAAGCGGCTAAAACTAATTTTTCTGCAGAGCCTCTTGCGGTTAACAAAGTTGGCATTATCGGTGGCGGAAACATGGGATCGGGGATTGCGACAGCGTTTTTAAGTAGCGGCTTTTCGGTGCAACTAATTGAACAAAATCAACAAGCACTTGACGCAGGTGTCTCCAAAATAAAAGCTAACTTTGAGAGCAATGTTAAAAGAGGGCGAATGACATCGGCTGCAGCTCAAAATCTGTTAGCTAATTTAAGTTCTGCTACTGATTATCAAACTCTGTCTGATTGTGAGCTTGTGATTGAAGCAGTGTTTGAAGACATTGAGGTTAAAAAATCGCTCTTTACACAATTAGATAAAATTTGTCGTGATGACTGTGTCTTAGCGACCAATACGTCTTACCTGGATATTAATGAAATCGCGTCAGTGATTTCTAATCCGTCGCAGATGATAGGTATGCACTTTTTTAGCCCTGCCAACATCATGAAGTTATTAGAAGTTGTTCGTGCGGAAAAATCTTCCGAGCAGGCATTAGCGACGGCGATGGCCGTTGGGAAGCGGCTGAAAAAAGTATCGGTATTAGTCGGTGTTTGTTTCGGATTTGCCGGAAATAGAATGTACACCCGTTATGGCCGTGAAATTCAGCAAATGCTGTTGGAGGGGGCGAGTATTGAACAAATTGATCGTGCGATGACCGCTTGGGGAATGGCCATGGGCCCGCTGGCGGTTCAAGATTTATCGGGTATTGATATTGGACACAACGCCCGTAGCGCGCAACCATTTCCAGACTATGATCCGGGATATTTCAGAGCGGCTGCTGTCATGGTAGAAAACCAGCGCTTAGGTAGAAAGACTGGACAAGGATTTTATCGCTATGATGAAAATGGAAAACCGCAATCGGACCCGCAAGCTGCTGCGTTAATTCAGGAGAAAGCTCAGGAGTTAAAGGTTGAGCAGAAAACATTTACCGACGAAGATATTGTTGAACGAGCTTTATTGGCGCTGACTAGCGAAGGATTAAAGCTTTTTGCGGAGGGTATTGTACAAAGGTTGTCTGATATTGACGTCATCTGGTTACATGGCTATGGTTTTCCCCGCCACAAGGGTGGCCCGATGTACCAGGCCAGACAGATGGGAGCCACCAAGTTGACAGAGGCGTTAAAACAACTACAGGCGAAAAACGGCGAACTTATCTGGCCTGATGTTGATGTGAGTCTGTTACAGGAAAACTAAATTCTAGCTCGTAATTTCATCGTCTCGAAGTGGGCATTGGTTACACTTGAAGGTTTTAGACATTCGATAAAGTCACGTTTGTCAGAGATAAGTGTATGATCGGCACGTATTTTTAGTGATTTAAGCGATTTTTCAGGTTAAAGTCTTGTGGTAATGGATTAATAACTTAATTAACCCTTCTCGCAGAGATTTGATGATGGAAAAATTAACCGATACTAAAACCGAGCTTGTCGAACCATCGCAGGAAAAGCCAGCTAAGCAACGAAAGCCAACAGGGAAAGTTCGATATACACTGGATTTGCAGAGTTTTCTGCCTTATCGCATGTACCGTCTTGCGGCGCAGATGTCTCAGGCGGGGAATAAGCTTTCATCGTTATTGCTCGACTCAGGTGTACCGATTGGCGAACGAGAATGGCGTGTTATTTCGGTGTTAGGCTCCTACGGAGGCTTAACCAATGGTCACGTTGCAGACGTGCTTAAAACAGATGCCGCTACTGTTACTCGCGCTGTTAAAGTATTAAAAAAGCTTGATTTTGTTGATACCAGAAATTCCAAAAGAGATCGGCGTAAACAGTTAATTTATCTCACGCAAGAAGGCGCTGACTTCCATGATTTAATTATTCCAAGGCGTCTTGAAACAGGCGAGCTAATTGAATCATGCTTTTCCTATGAAGAAAAAGAGCAGTTACATCATCTGCTTAACAAACTTGACCGTCATCTTGAACATATGGAAAACGAGCAGGAAGATGAATGGGAATAGTCTTTCATGAGCCGGGCTCCTAACTCTCGCGAAATGTCAGAAAGTGTAAAATCCTTTGTGCTCAAATCGATAGCGTGTAAAATGCTCCGTTACTGGATTTGTTGGGCAAATTTCAGCTGGTGGTGGAGCGAGATAGCAAAGAAGGGCTTGGCTTAAGAAGCTCATAAATAGAATATCGTACAATAAAGAAGTCAAAATAAGTTCAAATATCGATCGACGATTGTTTGATTAAGCTCTGAATGATTAAGAGCATTCTAAAATTGAGGGTAATTTATGATAAAACTTTATGGTTATTGGCGTTCGTCAGCAGCGTACCGAGTCCGTATTGCACTGAATCTTAAACAAATTTCCTATTCTCAAGAGTTTGTTCATCTGGCAAAAGATGGTGGAGAGCAGCATAAACCAGAATACAAGTCTGTTAACCCGCAGTCTTTAGTGCCTGCGCTGGTGGATGATACATCCGCAACTGGACAAACTGTGACCATCGGGCAATCAATGGCGATATTGGAATACCTTGAAGAGAAATACCCGTCACCCAGGTTGTTACCTGGAGCCATCGAGCAAAGAGCATTAGTACGCCAGCTTTGCCAAATTATTGCCTGTGATGTGCACCCACTGGATAATCTTAGAGTACTGAAATATCTGCAAAATAACCTTCAAGTGGGCGAAGAAGCAAAGATGGAATGGTATCACCACTGGATTCGTTCTGCTTTTACTGCCTATGAACAAATTCTTGCTCAACATGACTTTGATGGACCTTATTCTATCGGAGAGGAACTTTCTCTAGCAGATGCCTGTCTTATACCGCAGATCTATAACGCAAATCGTTTTAATTTTCCCATGGATGATTTTCCAAAATTAGCGATGATCAATGAAAATTGCTTAAAACTTGAGCGAATTCAAAACGCAGTACCAGAAAATCAGCCTGATGCTGTTTAGTCGTTCCATTAATTAATGAGAAGTTGAATATTATTGTGAAGCATTCAAGAACACTGATATCAAGCCTGTTAGCCCTTGCATCCTCAAGTGCAGCAGCAGTTGAGTCATATGATATTATCGACCTGGGTAATCTGGGTACTAATCCCGCCTTTGTTTTCGATGTAAATAATGCCGGTATTGCCGTTGGGTATTCCGCGGGTCCGCTAGTTGATGTTGAAGGTAGCGACACGCAGCAACCCGATTTTACTTCCCACGCGTTTGCCTTTGATAATCCGACCATGACTGACTTAGGGGCGATTGTTAACGATACTGAGTCATTTGATTTAAGCGTTGCATTTTCGATTAATGAAAACAATGTGGCCATCGGATATTCATTCAAAGAAGTAGAGAGAACCGATTCGAACGGAGATCCCTTCACAACAGTAATCGAAAAACCCATCTATATTGATACTGCTAGTCAGGCGATTACTGAAATACCCAGTTTTGACGCTTCAGACGAGCAACCTGGCCGAGCACTTTCAGGTAATGACAATACTTTATTTGTCGGTTTTGGAAAGTTTAACCCGCCAGATGATACTGACGATAGTGGTAATGCTCTGGATACCTATTACGATAGAGGCTTCATTTACGACTCTTCAGATAGCAGTTTAGTTCGAATTGATCCGCTAACTGATAACACTGGGTTATTATCGGTTATGAGAGACGTGAACAATAACGGCATTGCCACTGGATGGGCGCAGAAGAATGTTGACGATATTGTCCTGAGTGTCGCATTTTATGTCGACCATGCTGATCCCACTAATGTGGTGGAAATGTCCTTATTGAGCGATGGAAATTCTTTTCCCTGGGCCATCAACAACGCAGGAGTTATAGTTGGTAGAGCGGCAGATGCGGAAAAGACCCATTTCACCGCTTTCTCATACGATGTTGCAACTCAGTCTGTGACTGATCTTGGTGTACTGAATGAAAATTCTCCATTCTCGGAAGCATTTGATATTAACAACAATAATCAAATCGTAGGAACTTCAACAAATTCTGTATTTCCAACGACCAATCACGCTTTTATCTATGAAGATGGCGTGATGAAAGATTTAAACGACTTGATTGATTGTAAAGTTGACGGTAGCGAGCCGATAGCACCTGCAAATTGGACTTTAAGTGAAGCCAGGGCTATCAATGATAATGGCGTGATTGTTGGTAATGGAATTCTGGATGGTGTGCCTAAAGGTTTTATGCTAATTCCAAGACCCGGACAACAACCCCAGGCTTGCCAACCTTTCTTCACTGAAGACAGTTCTGGTAGCGGTAGCTTTCCGCTAAGTTGGATTGCTTTTCTGCTCGTTGGTGGAATATGGGTTAGGCGAAAAAGTTAACTCGTAAAGAGCTGAAAAAGAAAGCCGCTTTGATTAGCGGCTTTTTTTATGAGTGAAATGCCTGATTTTTTAATCATACATCGATTAAGTTTAAAAACTTTAATAATTAATTTTTTCAGAAATTTTTCTTAAAATTTTGTTTTGAAAAAAAATATATTAGTTTCGTTCTGCTGTTTTTAATTACCTCAATACCTCTTTATAAACAAGCGTATTTTCAGTTTTCTCCGAAGGAACTTTCTTTCTGCAAAGTGTGTCTTATTTCGCAATTGATACGGTTAAAAATATCCTTTAAATATGCTTGTTCCGTGGCCTGGTGTATCTCCGAAAGCTTGTGCGAAAAATAATTCTGGCGGAGGTGGAAGTTTTTCGGTGAGTTGGCTGTTTTTATTATTGGCAACATTTTACCTGTTTAGAGGTCATAAAAATTTTAGACTAATAACCCCAAGCCAGGTTAGTTTCAAATACTAAAAGCGGTAATAAAAAAGCCACTAGAATTAGTGGCTTTTAAAATTTGCTAAACTTATTTTCAATCAAATATTTTTTGATCACATATTTGGATAATTAGGACCACCAGCACCTTCCGGTGTTACCCAGTTTATATTTTGACTAGGGTCTTTGATATCGCAAGTTTTACAGTGAACACAGTTTTGCGCGTTAATTTGAAATTTGGGATTTTCCCCTTGGTCGTCGCTAATGACTTCATAAACTCCCGCAGGGCAATATCTTTGCGCCGGCTCATCAAAATCTCTAAGATTCACCTGAATAGGAACATCTTTATCTTTCAACTGAAGATGAACAGGTTGATCTTCTTCATGATTAGTATTCGAAATAAATACGGAACTGAGTTTGTCGAAGGATAAGACACCATCAGGTTTTGGATAATCAATCTTTTGGCACTCAGATGCTTTTTTCATTTGTGCGTGATCTGCAACCGGATCTTGTAGTGTCCAGGGTAGGGCGCCGTTAAAAAGGTTGATATCGATGAAAGCGTAAGCTGAACCTAAAATATTTCCCCATTTATGTTGAGCCGGTCCAAAATTTCGCTGTACGTGAAGTTCTTTCCAGGCCCATGAATTTTTGTAAGCATTAGAAAAACTTTCGAGCTCATCATTGGCTTTGTTTTCGGAAATTGCGTTGGCGATAGATTCAGCAGCTATCATGCCCGATTTCATGGCCGTGTGAGAACCTTTGATTTTAGCAAAGTTTAATGTGCCGGCATCATCGCCAATTAACAATCCGCCTGGGAATGTCATTTTAGGTTGAGACTGTAATCCGCCTTTGTTAATCGCTCGTGCGCCGTAAGAAATCCGCTCTCCGCCTTGGAGGTATTGGCTGATGAGAGGGTGGTGTTTATAACGCTGAAACTCATCAAATGGACTGACGTGCGGGTTGGAATAGGAGAGGTCAGTAATCAGACCCACTACCACCTGGTTATCTTCGATATGGTAGAGAAAGCCACCACCGGCACTACCGCTTTCATTGAGCGGCCAACCGGCGCTGTGAACAACTTTGCCAGGTTGGTGTTGTTCGCTCGGCACCTTCCAGATTTCTTTGATTCCAATTCCATAGTGTTGTGGATCTTTTCCTTGATCCAACTGGAATTTTTCAATGAGTTGTTTACCTAAATGACCGCGACAGCCTTCGGCAAAAACAGTATATTTGGCGTGAAGTTCCATACCCGGCATGTAACCGTCTTTCTGCGATCCATCTTCGGCTACCCCCATATCACCGGTGAGTATTCCTTTAACACTACCATCTTCATTATATATCACTTCTGAGGCGGCAAAGCCGGGGAATATTTCAACGCCCATCGCTTCTGCTTGTTCTGCAAGCCATCTGCAAAGGTTGCCGAGACTGATAATATAGTTGCCGTGATTATGCATTGTTTTGGGGGCGAACAGGTTTGGAATTTTAAGACCTTTTTCACCATTTCTTAACAACAAGATATCGTCGCCTGTCACCTCTGTATTCAGTGGTGCACCTTTTTCTTTCCAGTCTGGGAATAGCTCGTTAAGCGCTGTTGGCTCAAATACGGCACCGGACAGTATATGTGCACCGACTTCAGAGCCTTTTTCTACCACACAGATCATCGTTTCTTGCCCGGTTTCTTGTGAAATCTGGGCTAGTTTAATAGCAGTGGATAACCCCGCAGGACCTGCGCCAACAATTACTACATCAAATTCCATAGACTCTCGTTCCATGGATCCCCCCTCGTTAGAATGATGGACGTTCGAATTTGTGTCCGTATTTTCAACTAATGTCTGCCATAGTACCAATTGTTTGGTGTGTAAGCCTGATTAAGCAAGGCGAACGGGCGCACAATAATTAATATAACGCTACGGAATCACGGCAAATAGAGCACCGCCCTTAAACCGCAATTTCGACATAAGCCAGACACATATCGGTTATAGCCGGAAAGTGGGGCATTATACCTGATTTTGGTTGACGTTAAACGCATAAAGCGGCAAGATCGCGGCTTCTTTTAAAAATGGATATCGTTAAAGAAGCTCATTGCGAGGCGGTTGTGCCTTTTGTTAGCGTTTATTGATTAGAAAACTCTATGTAAACGCCCAATTGTTTTCTCGCTGGAATGGTATATAACTAGTTAACGATATAACCAGTTGAAGCTCAATTAACCACGACAGGTGTCTGCATGAAAATACTAGTGACTGTTAAGCGAGTTGTCGATTACAACGTCAAGGTACGTGTAAAAGATGATAACTCAGGTGTTGAAACCGCAAATGTTAAAATGTCGATGAACCCATTTTGCGAAATTGCGGTTGAAGAGGCGGTTCGCCTTAAAGAGAAAGGTGTTGCCACAGAAATTGTGGTTGCTTCAATTGGACCAGCCCAGTCACAAGAAACTTTAAGAACGGCTTTGGCACTGGGTGCTGATCGCGCGATTTTGGTTAAAACTGAAGAGAATGTTGAACCATTAGGCGTTGCTAAATTGTTGAAAGAGGTTATCGGGAAAGAGTCACCTGAGCTCGTTATTATGGGTAAACAATCTATCGACGGTGACAATAATCAATCAGGCCAAATGCTGGCTGCATTGCTTGACTGGCCACAGGGAACATTTGCTTCGGAAGTAAATATCGCGGACGGAAAAGCGGCAGTTACCCGTGAAGTTGACGGTGGATTGGAAACTGTAGCGTTGAACTTACCTGCGGTTGTTACCACTGATTTGCGATTGAATGAGCCTCGCTTTGCATCTTTACCAAATATCATGAAAGCGAAGCGCAAGCCGCTGGAAGAAACCACTCCTGCTGATTTGGGTGTAGATATTGCTGCTCGCACAACCACTTTAAAAGTGGAAGCGCCTGCTCAA
Source organism: Aliikangiella coralliicola (assembly GCF_007004725.1). GTDB lineage: Bacteria > Pseudomonadota > Gammaproteobacteria > Enterobacterales > Kangiellaceae > Aliikangiella > Aliikangiella coralliicola. Next base: position 74,907 of record NZ_ML660174.1, read on the forward strand.
CGTCAAGCAGGGATTAAGGTTGAAACGGTTGCAGAATTGGTCGAAAAACTGAAAAACGAAGCGAAGGTGATCTAATGGCTATTTTAGTAATTGCAGAACATAACAATGAAACTTTAGGCGCTTCGACACTTTCAACTTTAGCTGCCGCGGCGAAAATTGGTGGCGATGTTCATGTGTTAGTTGCGGGAAGTAACTCACAGGCGGTCGCTGAAGCAGCATCAGCTTGCTCAAGTGTCAGCAAGGTACTTCATGCCGAGCATGCTGATTTGGCTCATCCTACTGCAGAAAGTTTAGCGGCAATTGTTGTTGCTAACGCTGAAGGTTATTCACATATTCTGGCCTCAGCATCAACTTTCGGTAAAAATTTCACGCCGAGAGTCGGGGCAAAACTTGATGTTCAACCGATTTCAGATATCGTTAGCGTAGAGAGTGAAGACACATTTAAGCGACCCATTTACGCAGGAAACGCGATTGCCACTGTTCAATCGAGTGATTCAGTCAAAGTGATTACCGTTCGTGGTACTGCTTTTGATGCCGTTGAAGCGAGCGGTGGAAGCGCTGAGATCGCAGCGATTGATGCAGCAGCGCATATTTTCGATAAGTCGAAATTCGAATCACAAGAATTAACCAAGTCCGAACGCCCTGAATTAACGGCGGCAAAAGTTATTATTTCCGGCGGTAGAGGTATGGGAAGCGGCGAAAACTTCCAGATGATTGAAGAGATTGCTGATAAGTTGGGAGCTGCTGTCGGTGCGTCCAGGGCAGCGGTTGACGCTGGTTTTGTGCCTAACGATTACCAAGTTGGTCAAACCGGTAAAATTGTTGCTCCTGAGCTTTATATCGCTGTCGGTATTTCCGGTGCTATTCAGCATTTAGCGGGAATGAAAGACAGTAAAGTTATTGTCGCAATTAACAAAGATGAAGAAGCGCCAATATTCCAAATCGCCGATTATGGTTTGGTTGCCGATTTATTCAAGGTGCTTCCTGAATTAAAAGACGCGCTATAATCAAATTTAAATAATTTGCAATAATGCGATGAAAGGCCTCTTTAAGAGGCCTTTTTTTTGCTTGTCGATGGAACGATAATTTCTTTTTTAGTGTCAAAAGTTTCAATATTAATAAGACTTGTGTTCGTTGCTGGTTGTCTTGCATGGAAAAACAAAATATTAGTCGTAGAAATTTATTAAAATGGAGTTTAACTGGTGGCAGTCTTGCTGCTTTGGGCGTTTTTTATTGGCCTCGCCGCTGGAAATATATCACTATCCACCATTCGGCTGGTAACTACGGCAACATCGAATTTTTACAAAAAGTACACCGACAGCGTCAGGCAAACGATCCTATTGATGCGATTCCTTATCATTTTGTTATCGGCAATGGTAACGGAATGAAAATGGGGGAAATTGCCTCAGATTGGCGAAAGGAAAATGACCTTTGGGGAGCACATGTATCTGGTAATAATTCTGACAGGAATTTTCGTGGTTTGGGTATTTGTTTGATTGGAAACTTTCAAAACGACTCAGTTCCTGAACCGCAATACTTATCCCTGCTGGAGCTCACCAGGCGACTGGTTAATGAATACAATATTCCGCTCGATAATATTTCCGGGCATGGCCATATCAATGGTGAACGTACTTTGTGCCCCGGTAAAAACTTTCCGATGGAACGATTGCTAAAAGACCTTCGAAAACAAGTTTGATATGCTTGTTGAGCCCGAATTTCTAACTCTATTTTAAGCTTGCTTTGTCAAAAATATTGATTGTTATTAATTTAAAAAAATAATTCAGCTCGATTGATCTTAATCAATTCTTTATCGATCGAAAAGACTAGACTGACGGTGCTTTTACAACAACCTGATAGGTCTTTGAATGATGAAAAAAACATGTCTTGCGGCAGCTGTTCTGGCTGCTTTTTCTACGCCAATATTTGCAAATGACGAAAGCAATTCAAATTGGATTTTTAGAACTGGAGTCGCTCAGGTTACTCCCAATGATGATAGTGGTACTATACTTGGTGGCAGTGTCGGTGTCGATTCGAGTACCGGGGTAGGGCTCAGCCTAACTTATATGCTTGATAGCAATTGGGGAATTGAGGTGCTTGGTGCCTTGCCATTCACTCACGACATTGAAGGCAGCGGGGCATTATCGGGTGTTTCAATAGGTGAAACCAAACAATTGCCACCAACGTTCAGCCTGATTTACCAATGGGGTAATGAAACAAAATATCATGTTGGTGCCGGGCTTAACTATACAGAGTTTTTTGACGAAAAAAGTGATGCGGACTTGAACAATGCGTTGGGTGTACAAAGCGATTTAGAGTTAGATTCCTCGACCGGATTAGCGGTGAAGTTTGGGTTTGATACGCCGGTCTCAAAAAATTGGAATTTCAGTGGAAGTCTCTACTATATTCAAATCGATACCACTGCCGATGTGATTGTCAATAATGCTGTTGCTGCGAGTGTTGATGTTGATATCGATCCCTGGGTTTTGATGTTAGGGGTTAGTACTCAGTTTTAAACGATTTATTTATTGTAAGCATCACCACAAAAAATACAGTTGTGATTTTAAACCTTGGTTGACACCTGTTGTATATTTTACACTGTGCTAACTGAGGTTTATTGATCAGATAATAGTAAAAAGTTAAAAATATTTAGCAGGCACTTTTTTGCATCTAGTACCCGCCAAGATAAATCTATCAGTTCGCTTATTATTCGTTTCCGTATCTTGCTAAGAAAAGTCGGATGAACTCGGTCTTTAATTTTTGACCTGCCTTTTTTTCAATTGGGCCTCTTACAATCGGTGGCCAAAAGAAAGTACCAGCAAATAAAGACCAAAAAGATTCAGCTGCTAGTGCAGGATCCTTAACATTCATACGGCCATCGAGTGTTGCTTTTTTCAGCCACTTAACTAATCCGTCTTCTTGGGAGTCGGAGAATAAAACTGCTCGCTCAGCCATTAAGGGGTGAGTAATGAAAGCACATAAGGTGACACGCATTAATCCTAATTGTTTCGAATCTTCGGTTAACTTCATTTTCGAATCGGCAAAAGCACCCAGCTGGTCTTCAATAGATTTTTGAGGGTCATATTCAATATTTTTGCTTTCGAAAGCCCCTCTGAGAAATCGATTAAATGCTTCTTCTATCAATGATTCTTTACTGGAGAAGTGATTGTACACGGTTCGCTTTGACGAATTAGCTCTCTCCGCTATCAAATCCATACTCGTTTTTTCGAAGCCAAACTCGATAAATGCGTCGATAGCCGCATCTAATATGGATTCCCGCTTTGCGCTAGTATCTCTTTTTTTTCTAACCATATCAGCCTTTTATGATTAAATTACACTGGTCAGTGTAATTTAACTTGATATCCTCTAATTATTAAATTACACTGTGTAGTGTAATTTAATCTATATCTTAGTCAAGAACTTTAATTTGGAGGTTAGCGTGGATAATGACAAGAAAGTGGCAATTGTAACTGGGGCTAATGGCGGTGTTGGCTATGAAGTGACTAAAGGGCTATTAAAAAGTGGTTTTCATGTTGTGATGGCTTGTCGAAGTTTGGAAAAAGCGAATAAAGCTAAAATACAAATTCTTACCGATTTTCCTTCATCCAAACTTGAAGTAATGACGGTCGATTTGTCTGACTTTGAGTCGGTCAAAATTTTTGCCCAGGAATTTCAATCAAAGTTTCAGCGCTTAGATATTCTGGTCAACAATGCAGGCATATTATTAAATAAACCCAAGAAAAATCGCGCTAATATCGAAATGCAATTCGCCACTAATCATCTCGGGCATTTTTTACTTACATCATTATTGCTCCCATTAATGCCAGATTCGAAAAGTTCTCGGGTTGTATCATTAAGCAGTTTAGCCCATAAAAAATCTGAAATATTTTTTGATGACATAAACTGTGAGTCACAAACTAAGTGGGATGTTCCCTATGCCCAGTCGAAACTGGCTTGTTTGATCTTCGCTGACGAATTACAGAGAAAACTTAAACTAGCAGGTAAAAAAATTATTTCGGTTTCTGCGCATCCTGGTGGTACTGATTCAGGCTTGTTTGAACATATGTCGCCAATTTTGATGGGTATTATGAGGTATACGTTTGTACCCATTTTTCTCCATTCCACAGAGAACGCGGCAAAGCCAATTTTAAAAGCTGCTCTGGATAGCGAAGCAGAGGGAGCTGATTATTTTGGACCAACCGGCCTTTTTGAGATGAAGGGAAAACCTGGATTTGCCAAACGAACAAAATATTCTCAAAGGGAAGATGTCGCCGGCCGATTATGGAGTCTGTCAGAAGAGTTAACTGGTGCAACATTCAAGGTAGACGCGCTATGATTAGAAAAATATCTCGATATTATTCATACTTATTGATTTTAGGTGCTATTGGAATGACGGCATGGGGCCTCGCTGGATTTATTGAGTATTTATTTGGTGCTACCGTTATTATTCCACTGCAGAATCCGAATTTTCCACCCGGAACTCAATTTATTCATTGGCTATTGATTAGTCTTTCAGGCGCGATTTTTCTCTTTGGTTATTTCAAAAGATGGAAATATACGCCAAATGTAAAAGTGGTTATATACGCTTGCCTGGCAACCATGTGTTTTATCCAGACTTTTGACTTTATGACAAGAGAAGACCGTTATATTAGCTATGTGGTAGAAGTCACAAACTATATTGTGGTTTCAATTTATCTTTTCAAATCGAAATTGATGCAAGAGCACTTTAGGAGGAACTAGAAGTGTTGTTGGGGGAGGGGGCCACAATGCGCGTTAAAGAAAAAAAAGCCCGACAATAAAGCTATCGGGCCATCATGGTGGTATTAATTTTGAGTAGATAATCTCCAGCTCAAAATTAGATCAGCCAAATTCTTATTAATTACCTGCCTTGGTTAACCAAGGCATTGCATAAGTGGCAAGGTGTATCAATTTGCAACTTACAGTGGTTCTCACAGGACATATTCTAAACTAGGCTGCTTACCCACACTTAGAATCACCACAACTTAAACAAGTCATGCATCCATCCATCAGTACAGCGGCTTTGGTCATACACTTATTACACATTTGCGCGCCTTCAGGGTAGTCTCCGTTGTACCCAGTAGCATTGCCTTGTTGTTGTAGAGATTCATACTCTTTTCTTTTTTCGTTCACTAGTGCCTGTTGATGTTCATCTAATCCAGGATCTTCTAAAAGACCAATCATTTTTAAGTGAGACTCAATGGCATCGCCGATTTCAGCCACCAGTGAAGGCATAAACTTCCCGCCGGGCTTAAAGTATCCGCCCTTAGGATCAAAAACTGCTTTTAATTCTTCGGCCAGGAAAGTGCAGTCACCACCTTTACGAAACACAGCAGAAATTACCCGAGTTAGTGCAACAACCCACTGAAAGTGATCCATGTTTTTCGAATTAATAAAAATTTCGAATGGACGACGTAGCTCGTGCTCTGTTCCTGGGTTTAACACGATATCGTTAATCGTCATGTAAAGCGCATGATCTGATAATGGTGTTTTTACTTTGTAGGTAGAACCTAATAGCATTTCTGGTCGCGCAACGCTCTCATGCATTTGCACGATTTCGGCGCTTTGCTTTTTTTCCTCGACAGGTTTTTCATCTGCCTTAACTTTATATCCAACTATCGATTGACTGATAATCTTTGGCATTTTCTTTTCCGTTAACTTTTCATAGGTTAGAAATTTGTCATTAATAAAATACGGAAAGCTTAAAACTTTCCGTAGTATCCTTCTTTGAGTGCATCGAAAAGGTTGGCAGCTGTATGAATTTCTCCATCGTACTCAACCTCTTCATTACCTCTTAATTCAACCAACGTGCCATCTTCCAATGTAAATTGGTAAGTGGTTTTCTCAAGGTCTGTTTCTTTCACCAAAACGCCCTGGAAAACTTCAGGATTAAAGCGGAAGGTTGTACAACCTTTGAGACCTTCTTTATAAGCATAAAGATAAATATCTTTAAACTCATCATAATCGAATTCCGTTGGGACATTAGCCGTTTTCGAAATTGAAGAGTCGATCCACTTTTGTGCCGCAGCCTGAATATCTACATGTTGAGTCGGCGTAATACTATCTGATGTGACGAAGTAATCAGGTAGTTGCTCTTCAGGATTTTCCGAATAGGGCATTGCTTGTGGATTAACCATATTTCGATAAGCAAGAAGCTCGTAAGAGTATACATCAACTTTTTCTTTGGTTTTCTTACCTTCACGGATCACATTTCGCGAATAGTGGTGCGCGAAGCTTGGCTCAATACCATTACTTGCATTGTTGGCGAGAGACAAAGAAATAGTGCCTGTTGGGGCGATTGACGAGTGATGGGTAAAGCGCGCGCCAACCTCTGCTAACTCTTCAACTAATTCTGGCTCAACTTCTCCAATTTTTTGCATATAACGACTGTATTTGGCGTGAAGAACTTTGCCTTTAACTTTATCGCCGACCTTAAAGCCGTCTTTGATCATTTCTGGACGTTTGTGCAGCATAGCTCCGGTAATTTCAAATTCCCTTTCCATTATCGGCGCAGGGCCTTTTTCTTTGGCCAGCTCCAGACCAGTTCGCCAACCTTCAACGGCTAACTCACGGGTGACTTGCTCGGTAAAATCAATAGATTCAGCTGAACCATATTTTTTACGTAGCATCGTTAGCGTGGAACCTAGTCCAAGATAGCCCATACCATGGCGTCGCTTATTATGAATCGCGTCGCGCTGGCCGATTAAAGGTAGCCCGTTAATTTCAACTACATTATCCAGCATTCGCGTGAAAATACTGACGACTTTACGGAATTTATCCCAATCAAATGCGGCTTTTTCGGTGAAAGGGTGGTTAACAAAACGAGTCAGGTTAACCGAACCTAACAAACAAGAACCATAGGCGGGTAATGGTTGCTCACCACAAGGATTCGTTGCACGAATATTTTCACAAAACCAGTTATTGTTTTTATCGTTAACTTGATCGATCAGAATAAAACCTGGCTCAGCAAAGTCATAGGTGGAGGACATGATCAAGTTCCACAAATTTTTCGCTTTAATGATTTTGTGGACTCGACAAGCGACCTGTCCTACTTCATTAGTAATATAACCTTCGGTAGTAGACCACTCTCGCCAAACGATCTGGCTGGTATCAGAAATATCAATTTCGTCAATCTCAACTTCTTTCATGGTGACAGGGAAAACTAACTTCCAATCTTCGTCGTTGATAACAGCTTGCATGAACTCATCAGTGATCAGCAAAGAAAGGTTAAATTGTCGTAAGCGCCCATCTTCTCGTTTAGCCTTGATAAACTCCATAACATCTGGATGGCTTACATCGAAAGTCGCCATTTGTGCACCACGTCGTCCTCCAGCTGAAGAAACGGTGAAGCACATTTTATCGTAGATATCCATAAAGGAGAGGGGGCCAGAAGTATAGGCGCCTGCACCAGAGACGTAAGCGTTTTTAGGTCGTAACGTGGAGAATTCATAACCGATCCCACAACCTGCTTTGAGCGTCAATCCAGCCTCATGGACTTTGTCTAGAATGTCATCCATCGAATCTTCGATAGTGCCTGAAACAGTACAATTGATGGTAGAGGTCGCTGGCTTGTGCTTGAGCGCACCGGCATTAGACATAATTCGACCTGCTGGAATTGCGCCATGTCTCAACGCCCAGACAAATTCATTGTAGACTTCTTGTCGTTTTTCTTTGTTTTCTACTTCTGCGAGCGCTTTTGCGACGCGCTCATAAGTTTGATCGATATCCTTATCAACCGGAAGGCCTTCTTTGGTTTTTAATTGGTATTTTGTCTCCCAAATATCAATGGAGGTATCTTGGAATTTAATTTGAAAGTTTTCTGGAGTTTGAGCTTTTTTTAAAGAAGCGGTCATTAATGGAATCCCTCGTTCCTTAATCGTATTTTCGTCTTTGTGAGTTCGCTTAATTATGGCTTTAGAGTCAGTCTAATGTCATAAAAGTAAGCTAACTACGCCAAGATTGTGTGTAAGTCTGTGACTAAACACTGAGTAAAATGTTATTTAAGTGTAGACAAGCAGAAATTATTTACAAACCTGATAATCACTATATCTGGTAGCATGGCTTCTGCATGCGACACAATATATAGATGGAGGGGGATAAAGTAAAGCACTAAATTGCGAAAATTTAGCGCTTTGAAATTGCTCTAGCGACGGAGTTATCTGGGGTACAGCGGAGGAATGGACTCGGAGCCCTTGCTACTACGTTGGCCGGATATCTCATTAATCAATAGGTCTAAATCTTTATTTTCGAGCACGATTGAGTGATTTTTTTGCGTTGCAGAATAAAGTCCAGCTTCAAGAGAATTTAACTTGTCGATCAACTCTTGATTTGACACCTGATTGCTGAGTGAGCCGATTGAATGAATATTTGAATAACCAAGACTTTTAACCAGGTTAATTATTGTTTTCTCCAACTCAACAAGGTCTCCATTATTGATGGCTTTACGAGCAAGTCTTAAATTTTCCTTTTGAGACTCTCCAACGATTTTGTCCTGGGCCTTTTTCGTCTTTGCGCTGTTTTTGGGCACACCTGACTTTTTGTTAAAGTAGGCAATTAAAGTCAATAACCAAAGCGCGAGTAGTCCGGCAGAGATCATTTGCCATTGTTTTAACGCTTTATCGTTTACTGGCGTTGTTAGATCGCTGTCTACACCAATGGGTGGTAAATCAACTGGTTGTGGTTCTTTAGTGATAGCTTCTCCAGCTAGCACATTAAATGTTTTAGACGGTAAAATCGCTGTTTTCTGGACATTATTAACGGTGTCCCACCAATTAAGCTTAATTTCCGGGATTGTGATGGTTCCTTCCTTTGAGGGGATAACTGCATATTTTTCTATTCGCTGGCCCATAATACCTTTGCCATCAATCTGGCGTTCTTTCTGCGGTGTGTCGGGGTAGAGTTGCAAACCATCGATCGTCGGTAGAGAGAGTTCCGGTAGTTGAGATTCACTTAAACCTTGAACTGTCATAAGCAAGGTCCAGGTGACAGGTTCACCAACTTTTAATTCATTCGTCGTCGGTGTCCATTTGTCCGCTAAAATCACATTTTGCGCAGGTAACCAGGGATTAGATGCAGAAGCTGGTTTGGGTTTAACTGCTAAATTAATCGGTTTAGTGGTAATACTGACTGGACGGGTCGAATTAAGAAAAACACTGCGTCGGCGCTGACTGTTGTCATTAACATCGGCAGTGAAACTGACGGGGCTGATAAGCAAATTTCCGCTTTGTTGTGGGAAAATTGCGTATTTTCGTTTCGTGACAATATACCTTCTATTATTAATCATTTTCTCAAATTGAACATCGTCGCCAAGTTTTTCAACAATGCTATTTTCGGCCGTTGGTTCGGTCAGACTGGCATAATGCGTATTCACTGAACGATAAAGGCTGATAGTGTATATTATCTGTTGTTGTACGTAGGCGTCTTCCTGGTCAACTTCAGCTTCGAGGAAAATCGCTTTTGACTGACCGTTGAGATCTAATTGATCTGAGGAATCTTTTATGGTCAAAACAATGGGTTTGGTTGACTCATTGCCTACCGTTATTGAAGGTATGGTGACTTTGCCTGTTTGCAGGGTTTTTAATTTTATTTTCCAGCCCTTAATCGCTGAACGACTGCCATTTACAATTTGTGTATGTTGGTATTGGCTATTTGAGACAATGGTAAAACTAGAAGGGATTAACGATAGGTCTGGCTGTACATTTGTCTCTCCATCTATTTGAATATCAAGGACAAATGTTTCACCGGCAGAAATATCGGTTCTATCGATGGTTTGAGTTAATTTAGCTGAAACCGTATTGCTTACAAGCAATAGAAATAGAGCAAGAAACTTAATCATCGAAAGTTTAATTTTTGGGCGTTTTAGTGTCAGTCTCATTGATTGCATTACCAAAGTTTCTCTTCTTTTTGTTGACGCCCTCGGCGTTGATATTCTCGATACATTTTTCGACGTAGCAGACCACCGGGATCATCTGGGATTTTTTCCAGCCAATGCTCTAAAGCTTGATCTTTTTCGGATTTATTTCGCTGGTCTTCCGTCATTTCCATTTCTTTTTGTTCAGCTTCTTGCTGTTCTTGTTCTTCAGCGCTTTGTTGTTGCTCTTGCTGTTGATTTTCCTGTTGTTGCTCAGAATTTTCATCACTTTTTTGTTGTTCTTGAGAGTCTGATTCAGAATCCTGTGACTGTTGATCTTTGTTTTGTTGATCAGATTCCTGATCTTTTTGCTGTTGGTTTTGTTGCTGTTGCTGCTTTAGCATGTCTTCAATAATTTTTTTATTAAATTGTGCGTCTTCGTGATCAGGCTGTTTTTCCAGAAGCTGATTATAGGCGTCTAGTGCCGGCTGCAACTGTTGTGATTTCGCCATGCTGGTAGCGTGGTTATATAGCGACTGAATTGATTGCTCAGGATCGAAATTATTCGCTGCTTCGGCAAAATTGCCATTTCGATATTGAGAAGTTGCCTGCCACTGTTGATTTTCATAGAGTTCAGCGGCTTTTTCATAGTTGCCCTGTGCATAGGCTTTGTCGGCTTGTTGGTTTTTGGTAAACCAGAGATCATCCCATGAAACTGCCTGAACTGGCTGTGGGGTCATCAGGCCAAACGTTAACAAAACAGTTATCCCGATATTTACCTGGTTAAATTGTCCTGACGGTTGGCGGATAATTTTCACTAGCAATAGGGATAATGCTAGCCAGATTATCCAATAACCATCATCAATCCAACGACTGAGTGCCTGATTTCCTTCTTCAGCTTCGTCTGAATTTTCAGCTTGCCATTGCTGGTGTCTTTGTAAGTATTCAATGTCTTTATCGTCCGCTGTCAACTTAACATAACCAGCATTGGTTTTTTCGGAGATTTCGATTAATGAAGAAGCTTCCAGCTTAGGAATGACAATCGCGCCGCTGTTATCTTTTAAAAAACCATTGCCATCGGGCAAAGGAATAGGAGCACCTTGTTCAGTTCCAACAGCCAAAATAGACAATTGGTAATGACTTTGTTGAACGCTTGAAATAATAGGATCAACAAACTTGCTCTCGACACCGTCGGTCAGCCAGATAATACTGCCTCTGGTGTGTTTTGCATTTTTTAACAACTCAATTGATTGGTTGATGGCAACATCAGGACGGCTTCCTAACACTGGCATTATTCTGGTTGAAAGTGTCGGAACCATATTAGCAATTGTATTTGAGTCCGACGTCAATGGGCTGATCACAAAGGCGTCACCAGCATAGACAACGAGTGCAACTGTGCCTTCTTTTGTTTGGTTAAGTACGTCGAGTAACTTGAACTTTGCTCGTTCAAGACGTGATGGTTTGATATCCGTCGCATCCATTGACAATGAAAGATCGAGCAGAATAACCTGTGCGTTTTCGGTTTCAAAAACAGGTACTGCTTTTTGTCTCACGCTCGGTCCACTAATCGCTATTATAATCGAGCAGGCTAATAATCCGACTAACCAGATAGATGATCGAACTTTATTTTTTTCGCCACTGACAAACAGAAATTCGAGCAGGTGAGGGGAAATCACATTTTGCCAGGCTGATTGTTTTCTGGCACTGTGTTTCAGATAGAAAACGATCAGTAACACCGGAATCAGCAGCCACAATAAATAAGGGCGTAAAAAATGAAAATCAGTTATTTCAATGGGCATTTGAACGCTCCACATTCGTCATGTTTTTTCGTTTGCTCTGAGGTGTTTCAACAAAAGATTTCTTGCTAGAAGTTTTGTTAATGGACGTTAGTAACTCGGAGAACAAATTAAACAGTATGGGTAGCATTAATAAAATAAGTGCCGCCAAACCCGGGTAAAAATATAATTCTTGAACTGGACGATAAGTTTCTGGTTCATCTTCAACGGGTTCTAATTGATCGAGTAAATCATAAATTTTTGCAAGTTCGTTAGTACTCCGTGCGCGGAAATATTGGCCGCCGGTTAGTTGAGCGACTTGCTTGAGTGTTTTCTCGTCGAGTTCAGCTGATGGATTAAATTTGGTTGTTCCAAACAATAATGAGCGGCGTATTACTTCATCTGCGCCAACACCAATGGTATAAATTTTTACACCAGCATGCTGGGCGAGCTTCGCCGCTTCTATTGGATCGAGTTCGCCTGAGTTATTTCGACCATCGGTTAACAAAATTAAAACGCGATTTTGTTCGGGACGTTCTCTCAGTCTTTTTACCGCCAATCCAATACCATCGCCAACCGCAGTTCGAGAGGCGCCCGCCAGTCCTATTTCGGTTTCACTTAACATGTGTTTTACAGTTGTTAAATCAAATGTCAGCGGCGTTTGTAAATAAGCGTTTTCGCCAAACAGCACTAAACCAAGTCGATCGCCTTCACGTTTCTCAATAAACTGCGTAATAATAGATTTAACCACCTCAAGTCGATTAGCCGGGCGACCAGCCAGTTTCAAATCTTCTTCTTCCATACTGCCAGAAATATCAATACTAAGAAGCAGGTCTCGACCGCTAACCGGCAACTCGATGGGTTCATCAATCCATTGAATTCTTGCCGCTGCGGTGACTAGTGCAACCCAGGTTAAAAACACGAGTAAACGTTTTAAAAAACTACTTGATGTGGTTGAGTGAGCCTGTTGCATCGCCTGCCATTTGGCAAACAAAGGTGTTCGAATAGGGGACAGTTGAGGTTGTCTTGATTTTGTAAACAACCAGATAATTAGTGGTAGCGGTATCAACAAAAATACCAGGGGATAGGCGATCTGAATCATAGTTTTTGTTCCCCGGCCTGTTTGCGAATACCGGCTTGTTTACGAATAATCGTATCGATAGCCGTTCGGCTAGTATCAATTAATGATTGCCAGAGATGATGATCAACCTGTGCATTGGCTTGATATATTTTCTCACTAAAAACTTGTTGCTGTTCTTCACTAAACAACAACTGATGATTACCTTTTGGATTTTGTTCTGAGTATTGCTGATTGAGAAAACTGATCCAATGATTTCCAGAAAGCGCCGCCACTTGTTGTGCAGGAAAATACAGCAGGCAAATACGTTTTAGTAAGGCCGATAGTTTTGCGATTGCCTGATTATCAGGATGAAGTTGCGCAATTTGATTGAGTTCTTCATTGGCTGGTTTTAGCAAGTAGAGTGAGCGACGTTTTTTGTACCAGCGATAAATAATAAAAGCAACCAGGAATAACGCCAAGGCAATTAAAAACCACCAGCCGGGGGCGAGTTGCAATTGATTAATCTGTTCTGGTAAATGAATGTCTCTTAGTTGATCGAGAGGATTTTCAGCCTGGTTCATCGGCGACCTCCCGACATATTGTTGTTACCGGAGGCATCCATTTTTTCGTTTAGCGCGCGACCACTATTAGTTTGGTGCTGGCCGACAGATTGCTGCTTGAAGTTAGTATCCACCTGAGAAAAAGCTCCACGGTGGCTGAGCGCGAAATCTTTTACGAGTTCAATTTTATTTTCGAAGGCTTGTCGGTAATTTTCTCTCATACCCTTTTGTTGAGTATTTAAAAATCCATTAGTGGTGCCATCGGTAATTCCATATAAGCCGTCAGGGGGTAACTCTCTTTCTATGGGATCACTTATCTGAATGCAATGAATGTCGGCGTGTTGAGAGAGTTTACTTAAATGTCTTTGACAACTCTCGTCAAACTGATTGAAGTCGCTAACAATGTGAATCAGCGTTCCCGGCTTAGCTAGAAACTTGAGACGTTTTAATGTCTGACTAAATTGACTATCAACCTGCGAAGTATCTTCTTTGCCGACTGTTTTTTGCTCGCCGAATGTCAGGTTAAGAATCTTTTGATGGTTTTCAACGATTCGATTTAATAAACGCATGCAGTTTCTGCGATTACTCGATGGCTTCATCTCCACATGGTTTGATTGGGAAAATAACAAAGCACCAAATCGATCGCCGTTGGACAAAGTATTCCACATCAGCTGGGCGGCTATTTTGCTGGCGACGACTGACTTGAATACCTCTGCAGTGCCAAAAAACATATTAGGCATTTGGTCGAGTACAACAAATACAGGCCGTTCTCTTTCTTCTTTAAATAGTTTTGTGTGAGCTTCGCCGGTGCGGGCAGTGACTTTCCAGTCAATATTGCGAATGTCGTCACCGATTTGATAGAGACGAACTTCGTCAAAATCCATTCCGCGGCCTTTAAAGCGAGAACGAAATCCACCGACACGATTGGTTTTTACTCGCGAATCGGGCGCAAGCCATTGGATAACTGGTTTGTTGCGCGTTTCTATCAGCTGGCCCAAGGATAAGTCGATACCAAATTTGAAATCCTCTGGCAGTTCTTCTTGTGTACTGGTAGCAAATTTATGTGATGGTTTTGACCAAACTGTCATTAATTTATTCCAAATCCTACCGGGTTAGTGGTTACATAAGTTCGTAAAGAGCGTTTAATAACTTTAAAATATGCTGTTAATTTTAACCTCTCCAACATCAATTTTAATCAGGCAACCGGCGTAATCTGAATAAGTCGATTGATAACCATATCTGTGTTAACGCCTTCCGCTTCCGCTTCGTAGGTGAGTATTAATCGATGACGCAAAATATCGTAGGCCATATTTTGAATATCTTCTGGTGTGACATAATCTCTACCGGCCAACCATGCAGCTGCACGCGCGCAACGATCAAGAGAAATCGTAGCACGCGGACTCGCACCATAATCAAGCCACCGGTTTAGATCTTTATCTAACGATGCTGTGTCTCTGGTGTTAACAATTAGTTGGATTATATAGGCTTCCAATTGCTCAGACATGTGAATGTCGAGAACTTGATCCCGTGCGACAAATAAATCTTCCTGCTTAAGTACAATTTGTTCGTCGTCCTGGTATGCTTTGTGTGCTTCGGCGCGTGTCAACTTGAGTATTTCGGCTTCAGCACTCGCGTCTGGATAGTCAACTTTTACGTGCATTAAAAATCGATCAAGTTGTGCTTCTGGAAGTGGGTAAGTTCCTTCCTGCTCGATCGGGTTCTGCGTTGCCATGACCAGGAACAACTCAGGTAATTTATATGTTTTGCTGCCAACAGTGACCTGTCTTTCAGCCATGGCTTCGAGTAGCGCTGATTGAACTTTGGCCGGAGCACGATTGATTTCGTCAGCCAGAACTAGATTGTGGAATAACGGGCCTTTTTCGAAGCGGAAACTGCCGTCTTGAGGCCGGTAAATTTCAGTTCCAGTTAAATCGGCAGGCAGCAAATCAGGGGTAAACTGTATGCGATGAAAGTTGCCTTCAATACTTTTGGATAGGGCATTAATGGCACGTGTTTTGGCTAATCCAGGAGCTCCTTCGACAATCAGGTGGCCATCTGCCAATAAAGCGATCATTAAACGGTCAACAAGTGACTCCTGGCCAATTATCTGTTGACAGAGATTGGTTTTTAGCTGAGCGAAACTGTCTTTTAATGATGAATTGGTCTCATTCAATAACATACGAATACGGCCTTTTGTAATAATTTTTCGAATTGGGGTGCATTTTTAACTGATAATACTCGGTATTTCCAGTGGTTAGACGTTTTTTGTCCTAAAAGTTTTAGATGAAGTGCAACAAAATATTAAACTTTGCCTCATTTGAGGAAAAACGCGCTGGTTTACAATGATACCCGGTTCCATTATGGTGTTGCAAAGATCAACTGGCGCAGAGAAATCGATTATGAAAAAGATAAAAAATGAAACAGCGTTGCTAAAAAAAGCAATTGAAATCGGTGAAAAATATGCGAAGAATCGCGGCTATAAAGGGTTTTCAGGAACTGATTCTGCGAAACAAAAAATAGAAAGTCTCTATCGTTTGTTAGTTCACGATAAACTTGTCCAGCCGCTCGCAAAAGATCAAGAAAATCAGCTGAATATGAAGCATAAGTTAGCTTTGTGGATTTCCAAGCAATTACCCGAAGGACATGAATTGTTAAAGTAATATTCGTGCGAGAAATGATGGGGTGGAGAGCAGTGTCGGTTGACCACACATTCGCTCGATTAGTCTGTCTGAATTTTTTGCGCAAGAATATTAAGTTATAATAATATGGTTCTATCGATGTTTTAACTGTTTGTTACGAGAATGTGTAAGAATTACTTGATAAGTCAGGTCACATTCTGGCAACATTCGTCGATTAGATTCTCTAAATGAGTTATCTGGTCGACTTTTAACCGAATATGTGGTTTTTGTTTATAGTGATTTTTTGTTTATAAATATGGGATGTCCTTATTTTAAAACGAAATGACAGTTTCATTTGTAGCAGTAATTAGAAAAACAGTAACTAAAGAAAACTTAAAGTGTTTAACAAACGAAATTCAATAACAGCGTTAATACTATTGGTTGGATGGCTTGCCGTTCAGTCGACTGCGTTGCATCATGAATTTAGTTCAGAACATTTGCTGTCAAGTGGAAACCACCTTTGTTTGAGTCAGGCAACTCAGCTTGATGATTTTGTTCATGCCGACGGCGACGAAAAAACGCTTCCACTTGAGCTAGATGTACTCAGCTTAGCAACTGAATTTGTTTCCTCGAAAGCATTACAACTCCCCAAAGGTAACCCGCCCAGGGCACCACCTCTCTACTCCTGATTTATTTTATTTAACAAGTTTAATTAGTTCTCGGATGTTTTACGCATTTCCGAGATTCGTTCTTTTGGAGTAGATTAATGAAAAAGTCAGTAATTTGTGCTGCTGTATGTGCAGCAATTTGGGGTAGTGGTGTTTCTGCGAAAGTGATTCGCGGAGAGGTTAGTAATGCGAGTGGTGAACCTTTGGCAAATGCCGTGTTGGAGGTTAGAGGAAGCCAAATAAAAGTAAAAACCGACGACAATGGTCAGTTTCAGATTGATTTAGATGTCGGCCGATATACGCTTGATGTAAAAGCAGGAAATCAGGCGCATTTTCATCAGGAAATTGAAGTTGTCGACGGGCAACAAGCACCAATTTTGATTTCTTTGCAAAGCGAACCCGAACATAAAATTGTTGTAAGAGCCAATCCGCTTGAACATACATCGTTAGATATGGCCACGCCAACAGTTATTCTCGCCGGTGAAGAATTGGTGATGAAGCGCGCCGGTACACTCGGCGAAATTCTTCAGTTTGAACCGGGACTCAGCGTATCTTCTTTTGGTCCTGCTGTTTCACGCCCAGTTATCCGCGGCTTAGCTGGTGATAGAGTGAAAGTCACTAATAACCAGATGATCGTGCAAGATGCATCCACGACAAGTGCCGATCACGATGTTGGTATAGAGCCATTACTCGCTGACCAGATCGAAGTAGTCAAAGGACCTGCCACTTTGCTATATGGAAGCGGTGCAATTGGCGGAGTCGTTAACGCGACTGACCGTAAGATTAATGCCGACTCTCTCGAGGGAGTGAGTGGCGGAGTCGAAATGCGGCTCGGCGATGGTGCCACTGGTGAAGAATCTGTCGTGTTTACTCTTGACGGTGGAAGCAACGGTTGGAACTGGCATATCGACGGATATACTAACTCGACCGATGATCTGGAAATTCCGGGCCTTGCAGAGTCAGAAATTCTTCACGAATCGGAGGAGGCTGAAGGTGAACATGAAGAAGAGCACGAAGAAGAGGCTGTTGGGGTATTAGAAAATAGCGCTGTTGAAACTCAAGGCGGGAGCATTGGAACAACCTTCGTTCGTAGCTGGGGCCATGTTGGTCTCGCTGTAAGTAAAATCGATAAAGAGTACGGCGTTCCTGGTCACGCTCATCATGAAGAAGAGCATGAGGAAGGTGAGGAAGAGCACGAAGAAGAAGAACATGAAGAGCACGAAGAAGAAGCGGTGCTGATCGATATGAAACAGACTCGCTACGATCTACAGGCACAGTTTAATTCACCTATGCCAAATATTGCGCAATTATTTGTGGGCTATGCATACACTGATTATGAACACATGGAAATTGAAGGTGATGAAATAGGTACACATTTTGATAACGAAGCGTGGGAGCTTAAATCTTATATAAAACATGACGCCTGGAATGACTGGTCTGGTGTATTGGGCATTCAAATCAGCGAAAGAGATTTTGCCGCAATCGGCGAAGAAGCATTTGTTCCGCCATCTGTCACGAAGTCTCGCGCTTTGTTTATCGTTGAAGAAAAAAATTATGGTGACCTTAAGTGGGAGCTTGGTGCACGCTTTGAGTCGCAATCTATCTCTGTCATGGGAGCGAATGACACAGATGAAAGTGGTGTTAGTGCTTCGGTAGGAACGGTTTATTCATTAGGTATTCACAATAAAATAGCGTTTAATTTTTCTCGCGCTATTCGTTTCGCGAGTGTCGAGGAACTTTATTCTGAAGGCCCGCATATCGCTACTCGTTCATTTGAGATTGGCAACGCAAATTTGGATAAAGAAATTTCAAACAATCTGGATTTTTCCTACCGGTTTGAAACCGAAAAAGTGAGCGGCGAATTAAACCTTTATTACAATCAGTTTAGTGATTTTATTTATGCGGCTAATGTTGCGGATACTGATCCCTGTGTTTCCGCAGAAGCATCGACTGAGGCGGCTGAAGAAGAACTTCAACTGGTCTGTTATAAACAGACTGATGCTGATTTTAAAGGTATTGAATTACAGTTAGAGATCCCACTCGGAAATATTAATGAGCATCAGTTTGCGCTTGGTTTTGTAGGAGATTATGTTGAAGCCAAGTTGGATAGTGGTGGGTATATTCCAAGAATTCCGCCGGTTAAAGTCGGTGCAGCTTTCCGCTACGATTTTAAAGCGCTTTCTGCCGATTTAAACTGGTTACACTACCAAGATCAAAAGAATGTCAGTGATAATGAGTTGCCGACAGAGGGATTTGACATTGTTGATTTAGACATCGCGTATCGGCTTCCGTTTGCACAGGACGAATTATTTCTGTTCTTTAAAGGCAAGAATTTACTCGACGAAGAAGCGCGAGATCATGCCTCTTTCTTAAAGGATCTGGCACCAAGAGTTGGAAGGAATTTTGTTATAGGAGCGCGATATACTTTTTAGTATTTTCGGATCTCTTTATTGATTGAGGTTGCCGTCTGTTTGACGGCAACCCATCTTTTAAATCAATATATTATTAATGAATTTTTTGAGGGAATAATCCAGCTGTAAACTGGACGTTAAATTGCTTTCACTTGAATTTCGACTGCGTTTGCTTGCTTGTCACTTGATGAAATTTCTGGCTCATCGAAAAGTGTTTCGGCTTCGCGCTTGACTTGCATGTCATTGGTTAAATCTTGAAATGGAAAAAGATCGCGATCCATTAAGTGTGAAGGCGCTACATTGCTGATTGATTTAAAAATATTTTCAATTCTTCCGGGAAACTGATTTTCCCAGGATTTAAGCATTTGCTTAATGTTTTTTCTCTGAAGATTTTCCTGAGAGCCACAAAGATTACATGGAATGATAGGGAATTCTTTTAACTCGGCAAACTTAGCTACATCAGATTCCTTGCAATAGGCCAGTGGGCGAATAACGGTATTTTTTCCGTCATCGCTCAGCAGCTTAGGCGGCATTGATTTCATTTTTCCACCAAAAAACATATTCAGAAAAAGTGTTTCCATAATATCTTCACGATGGTGTCCAAGGGCAATTTTGGTGATCTTATTTTCTTGTGCCCATGAGTAAATGATACCGCGTCGCAATCTGGAGCAGAGTGAGCAGGTTGTTTTTCCTTCTGGAATTTTTTCACGCACGATACTGTAGGTGTCTTCCTCGATAATATGAAATGGGATATTTAACGAAGAGAGATAGTCTGGTAATACGGTTTCGGGAAATCCCGGTTGTTTTTGATCAAGGTTAACAGCAACAATCTCAAACTGAATTGGCGCACTTTTTTGCAGATTAAGCAAAATTTCCAGCATAGTATAACTATCTTTTCCGCCAGATAAGCAAACCATAATCTTGTCGCCGTCTTCGATCATGTTAAAGTCGTCTATGGCGCGACCTACATTTCGTCGTAAACGCTTTTGGAGTTTATTAAACTCTGTCTTGTTTTTTCTATCGATGGATAGTATATCACTCATTGCTAATATAACCGGATGCTGCGCAGGTAAACCCTTTTACAGGTTAACTCAATAATCAATTGGTGGGGGATTATACAAAAATAAGGTTCGGGACAATAGCAAATTGTGTGATTGACCTTCAAACACGCTGCTATTTAAGGGATTACGGTAAGTTTGATTGCTCAATATCTTATTGATCAAAAGAAATTAAATAAACGGCTTTAATTGAATTTGTCCGTTTGAGTGCGTACTATCAAACGCAGTTGGCGTTAATCAACCTTAAAAAACAACAATTTATAATGCTTAATAGACTTTGGCTTAGCTTTTTTCTGGTTTCCTTTATTGCTTGTCTTTACCACTGGCTAATTCTAGGCGATATCGCCGTTTTCAATTCGGTGGTTGAAAGTATATTTTCAATGGCAAAACTGAGTGTTGATATTGCGATCGGACTGATTGGCGTTTTGGCTTTTTGGTGTGGCATTCTTAAATTAGCGGAACACTCGGGATTGGCAAACGGTTTATCAAGAATATTGTCTCCCTTGTTTAATCGGTTAATGCCTGAAGTTCCTAAGGGACATCCTGCACTGGGATACGTCACAATGAATATGGCCTCTAACATGTTAGGGCTTGATAATGCCGCTACGCCGATGGGGATCAGGGCGATGCAAAGTTTGCAAGAAATTAACCCTAACAAACAGGCGGCCAGTAACGCGCAGATATTGTTCCTGGTTTTAAATACTTCTTCAGTTACCATTTTTCCGATTACTATTATTATGTACCGTTTTCAGCAGGGAGCGGTGTCGCCTGCAGAAGTGTTTTTGCCGATTTTACTTGCCACTATTGTTTCCAGCACCGTGGGCCTTTTAGCGGTTGCATTGATTCAAAAAATTAACTTATTTAACCGGGTTATTGGCGCTTATTTTGCCGCGTTAATCGTATTTATTGGTTCGCTTTTCTGGGGATTGAGCAGCTTACCGTCAGAAAAATTAGCTGAACTCTCAGCCGGTGTTGGTAATGGGCTATTGTTTAGCGCAATTGTCGCCATTTTATTAATGGCCTACATCCGTAAGATTGCCGTTTATGATGGGTTTATCGAAGGCGCTAAAGAGGGTTTCGATATCGCGGTGCGCATTATTCCTTATATGGTTGCTATGTTGGTAGCGATTGGGGTATTGCGGGCATCGGGTGTGTTAGAAGTTGTGATAGAAGCTGTCAGCTGGATATTTGTTTTCTTTGGTATTGATACCGGTTTTATTGAAGCACTACCTACGGCTATTATGAAACCATTCAGTGGTAGCGGGGCCAGGGCGATGATGTTAGAAACGATGTCAACCCATGGTGTCGATTCTTTTGTCGGCAAATTGGCCGCGGTTATGCAGGGAAGTACTGAGACAACTTTCTATGTATTAACGGTTTATTTTGGCGCTGTCGGTATTAAAAGAGTTCGCCATGCTATCGGTTGTGGGTTGCTCGCTGATCTTGCGGGAATTATCGCTGCCATTTTGGTGAGTTACTGGTTTTTTGCGAGTTAAAGGGAAGATTAATAATAATTAGGGACGCTAAACAACTCCTTGCATTTGGTTAATTTCTTATCATCTATTTTTGCAATATTAAACCAACTTTTTACTCCTTTTTTTGGATTATAGTCTAGACTTTGTGAGCCAAATTGTCGCTTTTCTATGACATGTAAGTGGGTACTTTACGTTGAATCAGTCGTAATTCCTAACAACCGCCAATTTTAGTCATATTTTTGTCATCTGGAACATTTTTGGGGTAACGTGTCAACAAAAATCCACAGAAAATTTTTCGATGTTTTGTTGCGCTCTGCACAAATAAAATACAGCGTCGGTAACTTGCTGATTTTCCTAAAAAATATCGTAAGTTATTGATTTTTAAAAGATTTAAAAATGCTGGTTAAAATATAGCCAATTTATTACAGGGTAAGTAATAATGCGGGATTGCAGCAGTTTTATAATTCTTTTCCCCAAAGTTATCCACAGATTTTGTGGAATACTTTAAACACTTGTTTTCTCTAAAAAAGTTACTTATTTTTGACATAATTCTTGCCAATTATCTCAAATTGTGTTCTCAATTTACGGTCAAACTACAGTTTTGTTGCGGAAGATACAGTATAGGTTTTTCCTTGCTTCACTTTTTTGTAGTTATTGAACACTTCATTGAAGGTTCTTTTACAAAAATGGCGTAATCCATTGACTGTGACTACCACAAATTGACCGCCGGGTTTAAGGTGGTGAAATGCGTCGTATAAAAACAGGTAGAGCATCTCATTACCGACTTTTGCGGGTATGTTTGACACTATCAGATCAAATTTCTCATCGTTTAGTGCCGAAAAACCGTTACTGAGCATTGCATTGGCATTGTCTGTTTTGTTGAGCGCTATGTTTTGCTTAGCGTGTTCTATTGCGACGAAATCCTTATCAAGCAATAGGGTTTTTCCACCACTTGCTTTCCGAGCCATCCAAATGCCGATAGGACCATACCCACAACCCAGATCAAGGCAGTCATATTCTGGCTTAACTTCCAGATAGTTAAGTAAAAGCCGAGTGCCTTCATCGATTTCTTTGGGGGAAAACACGCCGAAGCTTGTTTCAAATACCAGATCTTCGCCACAAATCTGAGCGGACACTTTAAGTGGTTGGCGTATTTTTGCAGCTTCGGGTAGTGGTGAGGGGCACATTATCTATTTCTCAGTTTTAAATGATCAGGTTGATTGTGGGCGGCTATTATATGATAAAATTCAACTTATTGGTTCAAATTTGGGATGAGGATTTTTGTGGAGAACAAACCAGTGTTTCGTGTGGTTTTCATTAACAATGGAAAAACCTATGAAGTATACGCGAATAGCGTCCATCAGGGGCATTTGTATGGATTCGTTGAAGTAGAAGAGCTTTTGTTTGATGAGCGCTCAGGCTTGGTTGTTGATCCCGCAGAAGAAAAACTGAAAGCGGAATTTGAAGGTGTTAGCCGTACTAATATACCACTGCATTCGGTGATTCGCATTGATGAAGTTGAAAAACAGGGCACCGCCAAAATCAGTGAACTAAAAGGCGATGTTGTCACGGCTTTTCCGCTGCCCAGACCTGATAAAACCAAGGGTTGACAGTGGTGACTGAAAATCCATTAGGCAAACCCACCCTGTATATTAGCCAGTATTCGCCTGAGCTATTGTTTCCGATCCCTCGTAGTGAAAAACGTGATGAATTAGATTCGCGATTTTTACAGTTTAATGGTGAAGATGTTTGGAACGCCTATGAAATAAGCTGGCTTAACCCTAAGGGATTGCCGCAAGTCGCAATCGCCGAGTTTCGGGTGAGTGCTGGTAGTGAATTTATTGTTGAGTCCAAGTCTTTCAAACTGTATTTGAATTCGTTTAATCAGACGTCCTTTGAAAGTAGTGAGAAAGTTGCCGCGATTCTTACCACCGATTTGAGTCGTGCGACTGGAAAACCAGTATCGGTGAAACTGTGCAGTCCTCAGGAATTTGACCTGTTTGCTGTGTCTGAGTTTAACGGCGAGTTAATCGATCATCAGGATATTGAAATAGACAACTATGATTATCAGCCGGAGTTGCTGATTAATGCTTGTCGGCCTGATAGTTTGGTTGAAGAAACGCTGGTCAGCCATCTGCTAAAAAGTAATTGTCTTATCACCAGCCAGCCTGACTGGGCTTCAATTCAGATCAGATATTTTGGCCCACAAATCGATCGCGCAAAATTACTGGCTTACCTGGTTTCTTTTCGCTCCCACAATGAGTTCCATGAGCAATGTGTCGAAAGAATATTTTGTGACTTAAAGAAATTTTGCGAGCCACAGAAGCTGTCTGTTTATGCGAGATATACAAGGCGCGGCGGGTTGGATATTAATCCCTGGAGAAGTGACTTCGAAGTAAAGATGACAAACACTCGCTTGGCCAGACAGTGAGTTTGTCATTCACAGCTAATTGTCCAGTTCTTGCACAGCAAGCTTAACAAAGTCGCTGGAAGTCACTACGCCCGCCAATTTGCCTTCACTTTCAATGGCGATACAGCCACTTCTTTGTTCAAGTAAGCTCTTTGCGACCGGTAGAAGCTCAGTAGATATGTCAAAAACGGCAGGGGAGTCGTCCATTATTGAGGCAACATCCATTGATTTCTCGGTGTGTTCAAGTTGCT
Organism: Aliikangiella coralliicola; assembly: GCF_007004725.1. Classification (GTDB taxonomy): domain Bacteria; phylum Pseudomonadota; class Gammaproteobacteria; order Enterobacterales; family Kangiellaceae; genus Aliikangiella; species Aliikangiella coralliicola. The sequence continues at coordinate 99,058 of NZ_ML660174.1, forward strand.
CAAAGCCTCTTTGATTGATCACCTTGATCGCGTGGGCCAACACCGCTTTTTGGCTAACCATTCCAATTAACTTCCCAGAACTTGCGTCTTTCACGGGTAAGTGACGGACCTTTTTTTCTGCCATAAGCATTCTGGCTTTATTGATATTTGAGTGCTGAGAAACAAACACAGGATTAGGGGTCATAATGCTTTCAATACTGGCCATATCTATTACTTCCAAGACTATTAGATATTTTTGAGTATAGACCAAAATTTTGGCGTCAAACCAGGAGATAGCTATGCAGGTGCTGTTCGAGTTGGCAGTAGAGGGAGGGTCGTACGTAACTTTGGCGATGATTGTTAGTGTTGTTTTAAGTGATAGTTCTAATAAAATGGTTTACCTCGAATTTCAACGAGTGCAATTGAAGATAAACCTGATTAGTTAGATTGTAGTAATGCCCAGGTTAGCTCAGACTAGGCTGAGCTAATTAAGAGGTTCTCATACCTCCCTCGAAATCGTTAGGGCTAAGAATACTTTATAGCGATCGCGCAGGGCAGTAGGTCACAATTGCAATTATTGATATCCAATTAATACTGCGATTATCAGAGCTAAACTACCGGCGACAAAAAGTTTCAGTATTAACGGTGCAATAAATTTAAACCAACGACCATAAGGAATTCCGCACATTCCAAGAATACCCATTAGCACCGCGTTAGTTGGCACAACCATGTTCATAAAGCCGTCACCCATTTGATAAGCTAACACCGCAACCTGGCGTGATACACCAACCAGATCGGAAATGGGAGCCATGATTGGCATTGTTACATAAGCCTGACCTGAGCCTGATGGAATGAAAAAATTAAGCAGACTTTGAATTAAAAGCATGCCCACAGCTGAAAATTCAGCGCCAACTTCGCTTAACGGGGTTGCGAGCCCATTAACCACTGTGTGCAATACTTGTGCGTCAGATAGTAATAACTCGATACTACGAGCAAAACCGATAAGCAGTGCGGTACCTGTCAACTCTGCTGCACCTTGAGTAAAAGTTTTTGCCGCATCATCAAATTTTTGGCCCGCGATCAAACTGATGATAATTGCGAGTACAAAAAACATGGCACCCAATTCAATGAAGTACCAATGATATTTAGCAATGCCAACGACCATGACAACCAGAGCGACAAAAGTTAATGCGACGATTGCCAGCTTTCTTCTATCCAATTGTGGATAGTTGGTCACTTCAGGTGGTTGGGCTTCAGGTACATCATAAACAAGACTTGCTGATGGGGTTTGGCGAACTTTACTGGCATATTTCCACAGATGGTGAAAACCAATTAACATAAAGGGAATAAAAATAATGAGCCGATAAGCCCAACCTGATGTTGGTGGAATTTCTGCCACACCTTGTGCGACTAAAACCGTAAATGGATTTAGAATTGCAGTTCCATACCCGACACCATAGCCAATCACCATGGAGCCTACTGCAGATACCGTATCCATTTTTAATGAAATGCATAGTGTAATTAATATCAAGACCAGCGGAATATATTCTTCAGCCATGCCTATCGTTGAAGAACCAACCATGAAAGCTGCTGTGCTCATAAATAATAATAAGGCCGGTCTGTGAGAAAATCGTTTTAATATTTTCCCTAAAACCGCATCGATTGCGCCGGTTGATCTTAAAACGGCGATTGAGCCACCAATTAAAAACAGGAAGAAGATGATCCCCTGGGCTTCTCCCAACGCTCTTGGAATGACTGTAAATAAGTTCCAGATAGGCAAATTAACATCTGTTTCACTAACCTGGTATGTGCCTGGCACAACGGTTTTATTACCGCTCTCACTAGTGGCCATCTCAAAGTTGCCTGATGGCAATACCCAAGTTAGGAGGTAGGCAAAAATCATCATTAAGAAGAGCAAAACTAAGGTATGTGGGACTTTAAATGACTTCATTTTAATTCCAAAAGATATGTCTAAAATTTAACTGGAAATCGATTATTTGTGTCTATTTTCAAATATAAAAAAACCGGCGTAAAGCCGGTTTTTTCTTCTGCATGATTTACACTGCTTCTGAAGCAGTCTCAAGTTCGTCTTTAACGGTTGGAGACTGATGATAGCTTTCTGCTCCATGCATCCATTCAACAAGTCTACCAGATAGTGGCCAAAGAATAAGAGCGAAGATAACATTTGCAGCAGCAATTCCGCCGAATATTGACATTTCGCCTAGTTCTTCAGCAAATGAGCCGACAACACCTGCCAGCAGGTTTGCGAAGAAATTGATCAAGAACCATACGCCCATCATCAAACTTGCCAAACGCAGAGGGGATAATTTTGTTGTCATTGAAAGGCCGACCGGCGATATACATAACTCACCCATGGTATGGAATAAGTAAGCAGCACATAACCACCACATTGAAGCCATACCGCTAGATTGTTGTTCTACAACAGCACCAACCATGAACAGGAAGCCAATGGCTGTTAGTAACAAACCAAAAACCATCTTTATCGGAGTTGCTGGATTTTTACTACCGAGCTTTATCCACAATAAAGAGAAAATCGGGGCTAAAATAACAATATAAAGAGGGTTTAAAGACTGAAACCATCCTGCAGGAACTTCAAAGTTAAACGCATCTACCACACGATCAGTTTTTTCTGAAGCATAAATATTCATTAAGCCGCCAGCTTGTTCGAAAGAAGCCCAGAAAAGAACCACAAATATAAACAACATGAAAATTACGCGGAGTCGATCTTTTTCTTCTGCGGTTAGAGGTTTCTTTTGACCGCCGTCTTGTTCAAGAGAAAGTTTTGCTGATGGTTGTACACCGACAGAACCAAGGTATTTGTTTGCGAATACTAATTGGATGATGACTGAGAGTACCATTCCAACGCCAGCCGCTACATAACCATATTTCCAGCCAAAATCTGGATCTTCACCTAAGGTTGAACATACAAGCGGAGCTAAGAAAGCACCTACGTTAATACCCATGTAGAAAATAGTGAAAGCGCCGTCGCGACGGTTATCGTGCTCTCCATATAAATCGCCGACCATGGTCGAGATATTTGGCTTGAAGAATCCGTTACCTAATATGATTAACACTAAACCAAAGTAGAATAATGGGAGGTTTCCTGGAATAGAGGCTGCAAGTGTAAATTGCCCGGCGGCCATTAATAAACCACCAATAATGATTGATTTACGTTGGCCTATGTAGTTGTCTGCCAACCAACCACCGATAAGCGGTGTGAAATAAACAAGTCCGGTGTACCACCCATAAAGAACAAGTGCTTCTGAGCGGTCCCAACCAAAGCCTGCATTATTGGCTTCGGTGCCGGCTATCAGCGTTAATACAAGAAGTGCTCTCATACCATAGTAGCTGAACCGCTCCCACATTTCGGTGGTAAAAAGAAGAAAAAGTCCCTTCGGATGACCGAGAAACTCTCCCTTTGGAATATTGATCGACATGAAAAACTCCTATTGAAATTGAAATGTTTTTTCTTTCGTCCGCTTTTTTATTATTGCCAAGTCTAGTGCTAGCGGTCTTTAATTTTGATTTAGTCAGCGTTTATACCCTTTTTGGACCACTCCTGACAAGTTAAGTTTTAGTGAAGAATTACCCTTTTTTATAACAACCCTATGAAAATTAAGCTGATTTAGCTTGTCATCCGAGCAGACTCGGGACATTTGGAGCTTTATTTAAATCGTTTATCTTTTGCGCAAATTGGCTAAAAAGCGCAAGACAATGATTACTTTTGGGGTACAATAGCGCCAAAATTTGAAAACGGGATATAAAAAGTGACTTTTCTAGCTTGTCGTATCTATAAAACTGATAATGGCGTTGAGCATCGTTTAGAGCAAATCAAGCTTGATGCGCTGTGCGAAGGCGAAGTTGTGATAAAAGTTCATTATTCAGGAGTGAACTATAAAGATGCGCTTGGTGCCACAGGACGAGGTCAAATTTTAAAGCAGTTTCCGCTGAATGGCGGAATTGATTTGGCCGGTGTGGTTGAATCATCAACTGATGAGAGATTTACCCAGGGCGATGAAGTCATTGTGAATGGATGTGGTTTGGGTGAGAGTCACGATGGTGGACTGGCAGAAATGGCGCGTGTACCAGCTGATTGGGTAATGCCACTTCCTGAAGGATTAAGTTTGCTTGAAAGTATGATTTTAGGAACTGCGGGTTTTACCGCTGCACTAGCGATTCATCGAATGTTGGAAAATCATCAAAACAAGGAGCAGGGGCCCATCGCAGTCACAGGAGCGAGCGGTGGAGTTGGATCGGTGGCTGTTGATATATTATCCAGTCTTGGATTTGAAACTATAGCGGTAAGCGGTCGACAGGAATATTATCCGTATTTAACGGAGCTTGGTGCAAGCCAGGTTTGTTCGCCTGATGATTTAGAGCTTGGTGGTCGCCCACTGGAAAAAAGCAGGTTTGGCGGTGCTATTGATAATGTTGGCGGCAAACTATTGTCGCAACTTATCGCGCATACTAATTTGTGGGGAAATGTTGCCAGTATTGGTTTAGCAGACAGTCACAAACTAGATGCAACGGTGTTTCCATTTATTTTGCGTGGTGTCAGCCTGTTGGGAGTGAGTTCAACTAATTGTCCAATGTCATTACGCAAAGCAATCTGGCAAAGATTGGGCAAAGAGCTCAAACCGAAACATCTCAATTCAATTGTGACAGAAACAGTTCCCTTAAGTCAGGTTTCGTCGGTGTTTAATGATTTGTTAGATCGAAAAAAGCATGGTCGCGTTGTGATAGATTGCAAGAGTTGATTTTGTTTAGAATTCACAGGCGTCAGCTAGAAAAAAAACGTGCTAACAATGAGTTGAGTTAGCGGAGTAAAAATAAATAAAAGTCGAACAATATGAAAAATCAATTAGCGAAGATAGTTGACAAGTTGCAATCAAAACCCAAATGGTTGAGAGGTTGGTTGTTGGATTTTGCACTCGGCTCAACGATTAAATTTATTGGTACTGCAGGGCTTCATTGCGAAGAACTAACACAACAACGAGCGTGTTTTTTACTTAAAAACCGAAAAAAGGTTCGCAATCATATTGGCACAGTACACGCAGCTGCAACCAGCTTGGTGGCGGAAACGGCGAGCGGCATGGTGATAGGCATGAACATCCCGGATGATAAAACTCCGGTACTTAAAACGATGCACATTGATTATGTTAAACGATCAACAGGCAACTTGCGTGCAGTGGCGACTATTGAGCAGGCGCAAATTGAACAGCTCCATCAGGTTGAAAAAGGCGATACGGTTATTTCGGTGGTGGTAACTGACGAAGCAGGCGTTGAACCGGTTGAGTGTCAAATGACTTGGGCCTGGGTACCCAAGCGAAGAGGTTAGTGTTTTATGGAAGTATTTTTAACTGCCCTGGGTTGTCGATTAAACGAAGCTGAGCTTCAAATGTGGGCGGACGAGTTCAGTCGTGAAGGTATGTCCATTTCTCGACAACTTGATGATGTTGACTTAATGGTCATCAATACTTGTGCAGTGACCAGTGAGGCTGCACGTAAATCACGGCAAACGATCCGTAAACTTCATCGAAAAAACCCTCAAGCTAAGCTTGTTGTTACCGGTTGTTATGCTTCGCTTGAAAAACAACAGGCTGAAGAAATTCTGGGTGTTGACCTGATTGTTAGTAATGCCGATAAGAAAGAACTACCGTCACTTGCAAAAGAGTTGGTTGAGTCGAATTCTATGCCTTTCGCTGCCACAGAGCCCGAAGAATCTGCTTTGTTTGTGCGCAACAAAGAAAGGGCGTTTATCAAAATTCAGGATGGCTGTCGCTATCGTTGTACTTATTGTATTGTCACCGTTGCCCGAGGAGATGAATCAAGTCGAACCATTGACGAACTTATTGATGAAATTTCGCGACTTGAAAAAGAGGGCGTTAATGAGATTGTTTTAACTGGTGTTCACGTTGGTGGTTATGGCTCGGATTTAGGTACCTCATTGTATGAACTGGTTGTTGCCATTTTAGAAAAAACACAAATTCCAAGGATCCGATTTGCTTCGGTCGAACCATGGGATTTACCTGAAAACTTTTTTGAGTTATTCAGAAACGAACGGTTAATGCCGCATATGCATTTGCCGATTCAAAGCGGCAGTAATCGTATTCTGCGAAAAATGTCACGGCGTTGTAAATCTGAGACTTTTTTGAAGCTAGTTGAAAAAGCGCGCGAAGTGATCCCTGAATTTAACGTGACCACAGACATCATCGTCGGTTTTCCGGGAGAAACACAAGAAGATTTTGAGCTGTCGCAACAGATTATCGGGCAAGCAAACTTTGGCCATGTCCATATCTTTTCTTATTCTGATCGTGAAGGGACTAAAGCCGCTAGACTGCCAGAAAAAATTGATAATGAAACCAAGAAAAAACGCAGTCAACAACTGCATAAATTGGCGGCAAATGCTAAACAGCAAAATATGATGTCAATGATTGGCCAACGGCAAAATATTTTGTGGGAAGGCAAAGCAAGTAGAACCGAAGAAGGGCGTTTTCGATTTTTTGGACACACTGAGAATTACCACAAAATTTTTCTGGATATCGATCAGCATATTGATATTGCTAATCAAGTGATACCTTGTGAAGTTGTCGATTACGACGCACAAACACAAACTCTGGTCGCTAAAGCAATGTCGGAACTTGAGTCTCAAAATCAAAACAAACTGATTGTTAAGCAGCTTTAATTTAAATATGAGCAATTAAAGCTATTTTATATTTAATTGGTATCAATTAAATATATTCCTTAGCCGCTTTTTCTACCGCATCGATGGCCTGCATAAAGTTAGTATGGATAACAGGAGAGTTATCATTAAGGCCATCTTGCTTCAGATGAGTCTCGTAATCGTAAGCGAGTTTTTTAAGTTGAGGGACACCACAATAAGCTGTCGCTCCATGAAGCTTATGAACTTGCTGGGTAAGCTGTTCCAGGTTTTTGTCCTGGTACGCACCGGAGATTTGTTGTTTGGCATCTTTAAAACTGGCAACTAGCATCGATAACATATCTTTTGCTAAATTCGTTTTTTGATTGGCTGCTTTTAAACTGAGTTTCCAATCAATGATTTTGTCAGCGGCATTTTCTTGTGGTTTTGAGCCATCTTGTGATGAATTATCCTTTTGTGGTTCTGTGTGTTCATGCTCTTCTGAAAATACCAGTTTTTTTCGAGTCCATTTCTGAATAGTTTCTTCTAGTTGAACCTGGCTAATGGGTTTCGTTAAATAGTCATCCATACCTTCTTTTAAAAGCTTCTCTTTTTCGCCCTTCATCGCGTGGGCTGTTAGCGCGATTATCGGCGTTCTCGCTCGCCTGTTTTTCATTTTTCGAATATGGCGTGTTGCTTGAATTCCATCCATTTCAGGCATTTGAATGTCCATAAAAATTAAGTCAAACTCTTGTTTTTCACACGCTTGTACCGCTTGCTTTCCGTTTTCAGCGAGTGAAGTATCAACATTATATTCAGATAATAGTTCAGCAATTAGCTTTAGATTGGCTTCGTTGTCATCGACACATAAAATTTTCGAACTACCACCTTCAAGCTGCTCAGGTTTACTAACGGTTTTAACTTCTTTGATGATAGTTTCTTTTCCAATTTCGAACCAGCCGAACAATGCGTTATAAAAGTTTTTGCGAATAATTGGTTTGCTCAAGTGCTTCTTAATACCTAACTCTGTAAATTGGTTGATAACACTTTCATCGTTGGTGTTGAGTAAAACCGCGATAGGGCAATTGAGCTCGCCGGCGAGTTCTTTTAACTGGGAAAAAGCATCTTGATACTCGTAACTCTGGTAACCGCCAACCAGCATCAGATGGACATTTTTCTTTTGCTGTTTGTTAAGTTCTGCTAGTTTAACCAATGAATTTAAATCATCGGTTGTTTCAACTTTGGTATTCCAGCGGGTCAGTAAGTGTTGGGTGGCTAGTTGAGAAACCCGGCTATAATCATGGAGCAATATTCGTCGCCCAGGAAAACCAAAGTCGGCTTGTTTACTATCATCGGGATCTTTATCAAGTTCGATGGTAAACCAGAAGGTCGAGCCCACATTTTCTTCACTCTCAAGACCAATTTTACCATTCATCGACTCGACCAGTTTTTTGGAAATAACTAATCCCAGCCCCGTACCACCAAATCGCCGTGTCGTTGAAGTGTCTGCCTGGGTAAATGCCTGGAACAGCACTTTTTGTTGTTCTTTTGATAAGCCGACACCAGTATCTGTGACTTTAATTTTGAGTCGAACCGATTGAGGGGTTTCATCATCAAGCATTACCCGGATTTGGATGTTACCCTGCTGAGTAAACTTAATCGCGTTGTTAGTAAGGTTAGTCAATATTTGTGAAATTCTGACGGAGTCTCCCAACAAATACTCGGGAACATCCTGATAGACAATTCCGAGCAATTCGATATTTTTTCCTTGTGCCGCCGGGCCCAATAAATTAAGCACTTCGTCAACGCAATCATTAATGTTAAGTGAGCGCTTCTCCAAATCCATTTTTCCTGCTTCAATTTTCGAGAAGTCGAGAATATCGTCGATAATAGATAATAAACCGGTGGCAGACTTTTTGATGGTATTTAAATGATCGGCCTGTTTGGAGGTTAGTTGAGTGCGCAATAGCAAGTTGGTAAAACCGATAACGCCGTTCATTGGCGTTCGGATCTCGTGACTCATATTCGCCAGAAATTCTGACTTAACTCGGCTGGCTTCTATGGCTTGTTTACGGGCCATGTCCAGTTCGACGTTTTGTAATTCTAATGCTTCGTTGGTTTCGTGAAGATCCGCGGTGGCTTGTTCGACAGCTGCCTGCATTTCTTCACTGGCTTCGTAAATGGATTGACTCATATCGTTAAACCCATCAACTAGCGTTTTAAGTTCTCCGGTAGCTTGGGATTTGATTGATACTTTGAGTTGTCCTTCCTTAATTCTCTTAACTGCAGATGCGAGTTGAATAATTGGGATCGTAATTGAGCGGGCCATTCCCTGGGCGAGCACGCCGCCCAATCCTAAACCGATAATCAAAATAACCAACGCGGTGGCAACAGTTTGGTATTGGCGTAACTTGGCATTTTTCATCGTGAGATACACAGAAACATAACCAAGGGTTGGTAGTTCGGGGGCCGATTGATTAAATTGAAAGTTATTGTCGAGCATTGGCCGAGTGACGATGGGGGTTCTAACGACAATCCCTTCACCGACAATCTCTGTAAATGTTTGTCTCGGTAAACTTTGCGAGTTTATTGCCAGTTTTTGAATGAGCCCGGCGGTTCCTGATTTGGCGTAAAGCAGATTATTCTTATCGAAAATTGCGACAGCAAGAATATCGTCATCGCCGTCTCGCGCATTTGAAACCAGTCTTTCAAGTGCTTGAGTGTTCGCAGAGATAACGGAATATTCTGCGGTTTGTGCTAGATAATTAACAATGGTTTGACCGCGCTCTTTGAGTGAGACATCAAGATCATGCATTCTGGTGGCAATAAAATAGGCGCCCATCACCAGCGCGACTAATCCTGTTGGGATGAGTGCGAGCAGGATAACTCTTGCTTTTATACCCCATTCATTCATTACCGTGCCTTCTATTTTGTTCATTTTCCATTCGAGTCACTTGTTTACTTAACTCGTTGGAACTCAGATTTCCCAATTGCATATTTTGCGCAATCTGATCGTTTATGATGACACTGAAACTGTTGGCGAATCTTGGTTTTGTTTGGCTATCGCTCTGATTTTTGTCTCGATTATTTTTGCCGCTATTACTTTTAGTTTTGCCCTCAGGCTTATTGTTTTGATTAATTTTTGCCTCACATATCTTTTTTAGTTCTCCGGTGGTCTCAATTGCCAGCGTATTGGGAGATGTATAAATACTTGCTAATGTTCCAATTTTAGCATGTTCTATTCGATTGCCGATAAGATTTACTTTTTGATAGTAAGCGGCTAGTACAACCCCCGTTAATTTTGAATTTTGGAAAAGCTGGGCGTTATTAAGAATTAGCAGAAAATCAGTTGGTTTAGTGACATTATTCAAAAACTTTTCCGGGGTGTCGGCGGGTTTGAGTATTTGATAGTTGAGTGATAGTTGATTTTCTGAAGCGAGCTTTTGAAATTCGCGCAAATAAAATTTATCTGCCTGGCCCAGGAGAATATTTACCTGGTTGAGTTCTGGATTTAGCGCTTTTGCAAGAAACATTTGCCGGGTAAATGGCTGTTCTTCATAAATTCCACTCAATGGAATACCAAGTTTTTGATAGATTCGGTAAAGATTATCCAGTTTATATCGAGGGACATAAAGACTAAAGATATATACCGGGTGCCTGACACTGAGCACTTTCTGAGTCGCAACGGCACCGATGGTTACTGCGCAGCTTGCAGGTTGTGTCAAATGAGCTTCAATTTTTTTCCTGGATTTTGAGCTAGTATCGATTAGCTCATAGTTGTAATCAGGCATTTTCAACAGAAGTTGAGCTTGCAAAGATTGTGAGAATTGATTTTGAACTTCGCTCATATTATCGTGAAAAATCAATAGGTTATATTGATTTTTCTCTGAGATACCAGTGCTTTTGTCCGAATCAGACAGGACATTATTTGAGAAAGCACTAAAAAAGAGAATAAGACTTGAATGCCAAATTGTTCGTGTTATTGAAAGAAGATACTTGAAAACAGTTGTCTGATTTTCAGGTAGTCCCATTTTTTTGTATTGTTCTCGACGCATTTTTAGCTATTTTTAAGGTTTGAGGCGAGTATTATTCCATTTGCACTGACTATACCCACCTGAATTGTTAAAGCAACGGATAAATTTGTTAATAGTTCACTTTCGTAAGTATATAATGCACCATCGATTTAGCCCGAATCCCGTTGATAACTAAGAAAATGGGGGCCGGGTTAGTAAGTTGTTGCCATTGTAGGTGACCTGAAATTCACTGCGGAAGTTGTTAGATGTCCAGAAAATACCGGAAAAAGAAATCATTACCTACTGAACCCGTCGTCATTGATATTGATAGTCTTTCCCATGAAGGCAGAGGGGTTGGCAGAATTGACGGAAAGACTGTTTTTGTCGATGGCGCGCTAGCTGGTGAACGGGTTGAAATGCTCTATACTTACCAGCGAGGAAAATTCGATGAAGGTCGAATTCATCGAGTTATTACCTCTGGAGATGACAGAGTAGAGCCGCCTTGTAAGCATTTTGAGGTTTGTGGTGGCTGTAGCATGCAGCATATGTCCAGTGAAGCACAGATCAGTCATAAACAGTCTATTTTACAGGAACAACTGGCGCATTTTGCACAAACTCAGCCTGAAGAGTGGCTGCCACCGCTGCAAGCTGATTTATTAGGCTATCGACGAAAAGCTCGGTTGGGTGTTCGTTACGTCATGAAAAAAGAGCGAACACTGATAGGTTTTCGTGAAAAATACTCTAACTTTCTTGCAGATATAGATTCTTGTCCTGTGCTGGTAAAGCAAGTATCAGATTTGTTGGTTACTGCCAGTCAGTTGATCGATACACTTGATGGTCGTCAATTTATACCGCAAATAGAAGTATCTTGTGGCGATGATAAAGTGGCATTAATCATTCGTCATCTTAAACCGATGAGCGATTCGGATCGTGCCAAATGGTTTTCATTTGCCCAAGAAAATAATTTGATTGTTTATTTGCAACCCAAAGGGCCGGACACAATTACTCGTCTTTGGCCGATTGATGATGAGGCGGCGCAACTCAGTTATCGGTTACCGGAATTTGGTGTTGAGTTGCTTCAAAAACCCTTAGATTTCGCCCAGGTTAATGCCAGCATTAATCGTAAAATGGTCCCTTTTGCAATAGAGTTGTTAGACGTTCAGCCAGAGGATCAGGTGTTAGATTTATTTTGTGGACTTGGGAACTTTACCATTCCTTTAGCCACGAAAGCGAAGTTAGTCGTTGGCGTAGAAGGTGTACAGGCGATGGTTGAAAGAGGCGCAGAAAATGCGCGTTTTAACCAGTTGGATAATGTTGAATTTTACCAGGCCGACCTGACTTCTGATTTGTCTGATAAAGAATGGAATCAGCGCCAATACAACAAAATATTAATTGACCCGGCGCGCAGTGGCGCATTAGAAGTTATTAATAATATTGTTCGATTTAATGCGGAGAAAATTGTTTATGTATCTTGTAATCCCGCAACATTGGCCAGAGATACCGGAGAGTTGGTGAAGTCTGGATATCGTTTATGTAAAGCCGGCGTTATGGATATGTTCCCACATACAACGCATGTTGAATCAATCGCGTTATTTGAAAAAGTTTAGTTAAAAAAGAAAAAATATATATTAAATAAAAAATATCAACAGACTAATGTTGTAAATTAAGACTGGCAGCGGAAAGCAAATGGTAAAAGTACACGACATTCGCACACCGAAAGATATTAATGATAGTCACTATCATCAATGGTGTTTATCAATTCAACCTGAAAATGATCCGAATGATCAAGAAGGGTGGGATAAAGCGACTGAGCTTTTACAACAGGTAAGTCAACAGGAAACCGGCGATAAAGCGGCGAAACTCCCTGATATTTTTGAACAGAGCTTTGAGATGGGAAATATTCTTTCCTCATTGAATGCTAATAATACAACATTGATAGCCGCTATTCTCTATCCCTTTGTTGATGCTGAGTTATTGAATATCGAAACAATTCAGGAGCAATGTTCAAGCAAAATTGCCAATAGAATTAAGGGCGTTGCGACTATGGATGCTATTCGGGCTTTGCAGTCAAACTACGCTGAAAGTAATGATCCCGGCCATATTGATAACCTGCGTAAGATGCTGCTCACGATGGTTGATGATGTCAGAGTGGTATTAATCAAACTGGCAGAAAGATTATGCATATTACGCAAAGCAGTAAAGTCCGATTCTGAAAAACGTATTCTTGTAGCCCAGGAAGTCAATGATGTCTACGCACCTTTGGCGAACAGGTTAGGTATCGGGCAGTTAAAGTGGGAAATGGAAGACTTGGCCTTTCGGATTTTAAAACCCGATGAGTATAAAAAAATTGCCAAAAGCCTTGCAGAAAAGCGTGGAGCGCGTGAAATTTATGTGGAGAAGGTTTTACAGATTATCGGTGACTCTTTAGCTGACTTTAATGTCGATGCGGAGCTTCAGGGAAGAGCGAAACACATATTTAGCATTTGGAAAAAAATGCAACGTAAACAAGTTGGCTTTGAAGAAATTTATGATGTTCGTGCGGTGCGTGTTCTGGTTCCAAAAATACAGGATTGTTATACGGTTCTTGGTGCAGTCCATGGCCTTTGGAAACACATTCCCAAAGAATTTGATGATTATGTTGCGACGCCAAAGGAGAATGGTTATCGGTCGTTGCATACGGCAGTGGTTGGCATGGAAGGTAAAACGCTTGAAATTCAAATTCGCACACACGAAATGCATCAGGAGTCTGAGTTAGGTGTTGCCGCGCACTGGAAATATAAAGAAGGCAAAGCTGCGCCGAGCGATGGTTATGAGGCGAAAATAGCCTGGTTGAGGCAATTGCTGGAGTGGCAAGATGAAGTGACTGAGTCTGCTGATATTGTTGAAGAGTTTCGCAACCAGGTATTGGAAGAAAGAATTTATGTGTTTACACCGCGAGGCAAATTAATTGACTTACCGAGCGGGTCAACTGCTGTCGATTTTGCTTATCGAGTTCATACCGAAGTAGGGCATCGTTGCAGAGGGGCTAAAGTTAACGGCAGAATTATTCCTTTAACTCAGCCAATCGAAACGGGGCAACGAATTGAAATTCTAACCAGTAAAACCGGCGGACCTAGTCGAGACTGGTTAAGCGAGCATCAAGGTTACGTTAAATCCTCTCGCGCCCGATCCAAAATTCACCAGTGGTTTCGACACCAGGATAAAGATAAAAATATTGCGGCGGGTAAACAATTATTAGAAAAAGAAATCCATAAGCATAATTTTCGCCAAGTTGATTATTTAAAAGTGGCCAGGCATTTTAACTTTAACAAAGAAGAAGAGTTATTTGCTGGTATCGGTGTTGGCGACAAAGGCTTACATCAGGTCACTAACTACATTCGCAGTATTCAAGAAGCTCAACCGCCGATCAACCGCGATACAGTGATCAAAAGACCCGCTAAGGTTACCAAGCGCAGCGCGTCCAGTGATATTCTGGTTGAAGGCGTCGGCAATTTACTCACGCGAATGGCAGGTTGTTGTAAACCTGTTCCAGGCGATATGATAGCAGGTTATGTCACGGTGGGGAGGGGGATTATGATCCATCGTTCGGACTGTCATTATTTGTTAACATCACAAAAATCGAACCCTGAAAAAGTACTTAGCGTTGACTGGAGTGACTCGGTCAACGAAAGTTATCTTATTGACTTGCTCATTAAAGCTTATGATCGTAAAGGTTTGTTAGGAGACGTAACCACATTAATGGCAGATGAAAAAGTGAGTGTAACCAGTCTCAATACTCATGTTAATAAAAAGCGATTAATGGTCAGCATTCATATTCAAATTGAAGTTTCCAGTATCAATGCCTTGTCTCGAATTATGTCGCGGATTGAAAGATTGCCAACAATCGTGAGTGTACAGAGAAAATAAACCAGTAGAACTGTTAAGTTGTAAAATCACTTGAGTCGTAAAACCTGTTGAATCGCAAAATTAGTAACCGAATCGATTGAGAAGATTGTGTCTGAAATTCAAAAAGAAAATATTGCAGAAAAATTATTAGCCCAGGTTGAGAATAGTTCAGGAATTGATAAATTGCTGGCGGTAATGTCCTCACTAAGAGATCGGGAAGGGGGCTGTCCCTGGGATTTAGAGCAGGACTATCAGACTATTTTACCCTTTACTATTGAAGAAGTTTATGAGGTGGCAGAGGCAATTGAATCTAAAGACTTTGACAGTTTAAAAGATGAATTAGGTGACTTGTTGTTTCAAGTGGTTTTTTATGCGCAACTTACGAAAGAGGAAAAACGATTTGATTTTTATGCCATTGTAGAAAATATTTGTGACAAGTTGGTACGAAGGCACCCGCACGTATTTGGAGATGTTCAATTTGAAAGTGAAAAACAACTGAAGCAAGCATGGGAAGAACAGAAACACCAGGAAAGGCAACAAAAATCGAAAACGAATACCAGTGTTTTAGATGATATTCCTAAAGCACTTCCAGAGCTAAAGCGAGCACAAAAAATACAGAAGCGAGTCGCAAAAATTGGATTTGACTGGGAAAATGTTGACCAAGTATGGGACAAAGTGAAAGAGGAGTGCGAAGAAATAACCCTGGCAGCTGATCAAGGCGATTCTGAAAATTTAGAAGAAGAAGTCGGCGACCTTTTATTCGCCGTGGTTAATCTGAGTCGTCACTATGGTATTGATGCCGATATGGCGCTTAGAAAAGCAAATCAAAAGTTTGATTCTAGATTTCGCAAAGTAGAAACTTTCAGTGAGAAACCGCTTAACCAGTCGACTCTGGAGGAATTGGAATTACTGTGGCAACGGGCGAAAAAAACTCGTTAACTTCAGCTGCTTCAACTTGTCGTTATCTCTTTTTTATTAGCTTTGCCAATTAGACTTGAAGGGGGAGACGAACAAAATACCTGTTAGTCAAAGTTTCTCACCCGAATTCCGCACAATACCGCAATATTCAATTTAATCTCGTGATTCGCAAGAAATTATTTGTTACAATAGCTTCCCGTCCTGATAGCTTCTAGTGATCTTGATTTTTGTTACACAAACCAGCTTTTTTGCTAGCAAAAACAGTGTCTTGCGAAAAAGTCAATAATGTTTTAACTAAACTTTTAATTTTTACAACTCCCATTTCAAGATGTTTATGTTGGAGTTAGTGCTAGTTAGTAACAAAAAAACAGCAAGCCGTGCTCAGAAGTTTCTTTCTAACAATTTGTTTTTAAACGATTTTGGCGATTTTACATGACTAAGTTTATATTTGTTACGGGCGGTGTTGTATCTTCTCTCGGAAAAGGTATTGCGGCAGCCTCATTAGCAGCGCTATTAGAGTCGCGAGGGCTTAAATTGACCTTGCTGAAGCTTGATCCTTATATCAACGTTGATCCGGGTACGATGAGTCCATTTCAGCACGGTGAAGTATTTGTGACTGACGATGGTGCCGAAACTGATCTGGATCTCGGTCACTATGAGCGATTTGTTCGCACCCGTATGACTCAGGCTAATAATTTCACGACGGGCCGTGTTTATGCTGATGTGCTTAAAAAGGAACGTAAAGGTGAATATCTCGGCGGCACCGTTCAGGTTATTCCCCACATAACTGATCAAATTAAACAGAAAGTGATTGAAGGTGCGGGAGATGCCGACATTGCTATGGTAGAAATAGGTGGAACTGTCGGGGATATTGAGTCGTTGCCTTTTCTTGAAGCCATTCGCCAATTAGGCTACGAGCTCGGGCGAGAAAGAGCGCTCTTTATGCACTTAACTTTACTTCCTTATATTGCTGTTGCCGGCGAACTTAAGACCAAACCGACCCAGCACTCGGTTAAAGAGCTACGTTCAATTGGTATCCAGCCGGATATTTTAATTTGTCGTTCTGATCGCACTTTACCGCCTTCGGAAAAAGCTAAAATTGCTTTATTTACTAATGTTGAAGAAAAGGCTGTTATATCGCTTAAAGATGTCGATAGTATTTATCGTATTCCTTCAATTTTGAATTCACAGGGTTTAGAACGCTTAATCAGTGAACGCTTTCAACTACCTGAGCAAGAAGTTGACCTAACTGAATGGGAACAAGTGTTATATGCGGAAGCGAATCCGAATGGTGAAGTGAATATTGCCATGGTTGGAAAATACATGGATTTGACCGAAGCCTACAAGTCACTGATTGAATCGCTAAAACATGCCGGTTTGCAAAATCGCTTAACTGTCAATATTGATTTTGTCGATGCCGAAGATATTGAGAAAAAAGGTATTGGTCTTTTGGATAACGCCGACGCAATACTTGTCCCCGGCGGTTTTGGTGAGCGGGGTGTTGAAGGAAAAGTACAAACGGTTGCTTATGCTCGGGAGAATAATATCCCTTATCTGGGTATTTGTCTTGGTATGCAGGTTGCCGTTATCGAGTTTGCGCGAAGTAGTGCGAAACTATCGGACGCTAACAGTACTGAATTTGACAAAAATACTTCAACGCCTGTGGTTGGACTGATTACTGAATGGGTCGATAAAGATGGTAGCGTTGAGCAACGCTCGGAAGATTCTGACCTTGGTGGCACAATGCGCTTGGGTGCACAACCGGCCTACCTGAAGAAAGGGACTAAGATTGCAGAAATTTACGGCGCACAAGAAGTAAATGAAAGACATCGCCATCGCTATGAGGTCAATGAGAATTATGTTTCTCAGATGGAAGAGTGTGGATTGGTTATTTCTGGTCGCTCTAGTTTAAATAACCTGGTGGAAACGATTGAGCTTAATGACCATCCCTGGTTTGTTGCAGTTCAGTTCCACCCGGAATTTACTTCAACCCCTCGCGATGGACACCCTTTATTTGCATCATTTGTGAATGCTGCTAAAGAGTTCAGAGTTGCTCAGGAAGGATAATTACCTGAAAGGTAAATCCTCGAAGTGTTGAGGTTATAACTGTAAGATAAAGTCAAAGCTTTCTTTGACAGGCGAACTTATCAATTAAGAGTATCATGTATGAATATTTGCGGATTTGAAGTTGGTATTGATAAAGCATTTTTTCTTATTGCTGGCCCTTGCGTTATTGAAAGTGAACAGCTCGCGTTGGACACCGCTGGTTATATGAAAGAAGTCACTGATCGTTTAGGGATAAACTACATTTATAAATCGTCTTTTGATAAAGCGAATCGTTCTTCGCACACTAGTTTTCGCGGCCCAGGAATTGAGAAAGGATTGCAGATTCTTGAGACAGTTAAAAAACAAATTAATGTACCCGTATTAACTGATGTCCACGAAGATACGCCAATGAATGAAGTTGCTGCAGTCGTTGATGTACTGCAAACACCGGCATTTTTATGCCGACAAACGAACTTTATTCAAAGAGTCTGCGAAGCTGGTAAACCAGTTAATATCAAGAAGGGTCAGTTTTTAGCGCCTTGGGATATGGTTAACGTTGTTAATAAGGCTCGCTCGACAGGTAATGAAAATATTATGGTATGTGAGCGAGGCGCATCTTTTGGTTATAACAACTTGGTCTCTGATATGAGAGGGCTGGCGGTAATGCGCGAAACCGGCGCGCCAGTTGTATATGATGCAACCCATTCGGTGCAATTGCCCGGCGGTCAGGGGAGTTCTTCTGGCGGTCAAAGGGAACACGTACCTGTGTTGGCAAGGGCGGCGATTGCTGCGGGTATCTCCGGCATTTTTATGGAGACACACCCGGATCCGGCGAATGCAAAGAGCGACGGTCCAAATTCTTGGCCGATGTATGAAATCGAAAAGCTGTTGAAAACATTAACAGAAATTGACTCGGTCGTTAAGCAGTCAGGTTTTGCAGAGATGAGCCTTTGATGTTTAACCAGAATGTGGATATTAGCGCGAACTTAACTCGATTTTCTTAAAAAGAATAAGTTAGTTCAGCTCTGAATCGATTAGAGATAAAATCAAATTCACTTAATTAATTTTTAAATGTAAACCAAATTGAGGTTGGAAGGAATGAGTAAAATTGTCGATGTCATTGGACGCGAAGTATTGGATTCTCGCGGAAACCCAACAGTAGAAGCAGAAGTTATTCTAGAGTCAGGCGCATTAGGTATTGCCTGCTCTCCTTCAGGCGCATCTACCGGGTCTCGCGAAGCTTTAGAGTTAAGAGATGGTGATAAAACTCGCTACCTGGGTAAAGGTGTACTTAAAGCAGTGGCCAATATTAATGATTTGATTAAGCCAAAGTTGATTGGTATCGATGCCGGTGAGCAAAGCAAACTTGATCAAATTATGCTTGACCTTGATGGAACTGAAAATAAGTCAAAATTAGGTGCGAATGCCATTTTGGCTGTTTCGTTGGCAGCTGCTAAAGCCGCGGCCAGCCATAATAAGCAACCGCTTTTCTCTCAAATTTCCGATGGCGTGACCTTGCCTGTGCCAATGATGAATATTATTAATGGTGGCGCACACGCGGATAACAATGTTGATATTCAAGAATTTATGATCTTACCGGTTGGCGCGCCAAGTTTCTCTGAAGCACTACGCTATGGCACAGAAATATTTCATGCGCTTAAGTCAGTTTTAAAATCGAAGGGATTAAACACTGCAGTTGGTGATGAAGGCGGCTTCGCTCCTAACCTTGGATCTAACGAGGAAGCTGTACAAGCTATCGTAGAAGCTGTTGAAAAAGCCGGCTATAAACTTGGTGAAGAAATTTTCCTCGGACTTGATGTTGCGAGTTCCGAGTTTTATAAAGGTGGTAAATACCATTTAGAAGGCGAAGGAAAATCCTTAACTGCAGAAGAGTTTGCGTGCTATTTAGAAGACTGGGTTAACCGTTATCCTATTATTTCAATTGAAGATGGAATGGATGAAAGTGATTGGGAAGGATGGAAAATTCTCACGGAAAAACTAGGTGAGCGTGTCCAGTTAGTTGGAGATGATTTATTTGTCACTAACACTAAAATTTTGACTGAAGGAATAGAAAAGAAAATTGCTAATTCTATTCTTATTAAAGTTAACCAAATTGGTTCGTTGACTGAAACCTTAGCGGCCATCGATATGGCACACGAAGCGGATTATACTGTGGTTGTTTCGCATCGAAGTGGTGAAACTGAAGATTGTACCATCGCTGATTTAGCTGTAGCGACTAATGCCGGTCAAATAAAAACTGGATCGTTATGTCGAAGTGATCGAGTGGCGAAATACAATCAATTATTGCGTATTGAACAAATGCTAGGTGATAAAGCTGTTTATCCTGGTAAGAAAGCATTTAATTGTTTTTAGAGAAATAGTGAGTAGAGCGAGCCGTAAGGCTTGCTCTCTTTTTGGATAATATGAAAATACTTGGTGTCATTTTTTTTGTTTTAATCTGCTTACTGCAATATCGAATTTGGTGGGGCGAAGGTAGCTATCGTGAAATTAACGAACTTAAAACAAAAATAGCTGAACAACAGGCGCAAAATCGTTTGTTAAAAGAGCAAAACGAATTATTAAAAAAAGAAATTCTGGCACTAAGAAAAAATCCTGCCGTACTTGAAGAAAAAGCCCGAGAACAACTTGGTTTGATCAAGCCTGGTGAAACTTTTTACCGCGTTATTCCGAAAGAAAAATAATGTTGTCCCACTTTGAAAAGTACGTACAGTCATTCAAGCAAACTTCGTCAGTTAACTGTTAATCATGAAATAATTATTGGAGATGTTTATTAATGCATCAAGATTTGTCAAGCGTTAGTGGAGTTGTTGCGATTGTCCCTGCAGCAGGTGTCGGTAGTCGAATGGGAACAGATGTTCCTAAACAATATTTAAAGCTAAACAACAAAACAATATTAGATATTACGCTTGATAAGCTACTAAAGTTTGAACCAATTTCGCTAGTTGTTCTTGTTATTTCTCCGCAGGATTCACACTACACCAAACTCGAAAACATCGAGCATAAAAATATTGTCGTTATTGAAGGCGGCGAGGAAAGGAGCAATTCAGTGCACAACGCTTTGCGATACTTGTTCGATAGTGGTTTAGCAGATGATGTACCTGTAATGGTCCATGACGCGGCACGTCCTTGTATAACCCATGAAGATTTGGAAAAACTATACCAATCTTTTCAAGCTGACCAGCAGGCATGTCTTTTAGCTGCGCCGGTGATTGACACGTTGCAGTCAATTACACCAGAAAAACAAGTTGTTAATGTTGTGGAGCGCGATCATTTAGTTCGTGCGTTTACTCCCCAAATGGCGAGATTTATTGATTTAAACAACTCATTAGGGAAGGCAATTGATAACCGTAACATGGTCACAGATGAGGTTTCCGCATTAACCTTATCAGGGCACCCTGTCAGAGTTGTTCTTGGTCGAAGTGATAATATAAAAATTACAAATACTGAAGATTTACCGCTCGCTGAATTTTATTTGAACAAATATGAAAACAGTTGAGAGTGTAAACAATTATCATTATTTGCATAATTTAGCTTTGAATTAGTTAGACACTCTGCTGAAAAATAAAATACATACTTGCAATAAGCGAATATTAAATCGTTGCTAGTTCGATAAGGATTTATACAACAACTTAGCAGCGGCGATGCCATGTAAACAGCGAACCTCCCACAGCCTGGCTTTCTGCCGAATTTTCTGGATAGAACCAACGACTCGAAAGTAATTGTTGCCATAGTTTTCAATTTGTTTAAGCCAATGATTCTTGCGTAAGTTTAAGCGGTCAAGTGTGGGAGCAATATGCACGGGAATGTCAGCCTTCCCAGGTTTAACGATAGCGCGACCAGTCCATTCAACCAGTTCAATATAGTCCTGCAATCGCATCGGCAGCGGGTAAGGTCTCACTTTTCCGGCTACCGGAGTGACTTCATCTTTCCAGGGACAAAGCTGTTTAACTGAGTCAATATTATCGAGTCGTTGTTTGATTGAAGTATGCTGAGACTCAGCCAGTTTGTCCGTGATCTTTGCTCTGACCGGGTTCAGGTCGACATAAGCCATACAGGAGAAAAGGGCGGCTTCATCAAGTAAGGCTTGAGAAGTATAACGACCTTCCCAGAACTTCCCGGTACAGTCATCTTCCCGATTACTGTTTTTAGCCAATGGCTCGTTTAATCGGCGCATAAACCAGGATAAATCACCGAGTCGTTGTCGGTAGAGTGCGAGTCTTTCACTATCATGTAGAATCGCCATTTTTTTCATCGCTCTCAAACGAGGATTAATGGCCTGGTCAGGCCGTCCGGGAAACAATTCCAGCCAACGCTCAGCGACCTCATCATCGGTCCAATTTAAGGGGGCCTTAGGGTCGAGGTAGAGGACGATATGATAATGATTATTCATAACGGCATAGGCATAGATTTCAATCGCGAAAAGCTCACAGAGCGCTTTCATGCGTTTTTCTAGCCAGTGTTTACGATGCGAATAGTTACGACCGGAGTGTTGGTCGACACCACAGAGGAAGGTTCTTCGGACACAGCGATTGGTGCAGTGGTAAAAGCCGGGGTTTTGAGAGTCGACCAGTTTTTTACGAGGGATAGCCATATGAATT
>NZ_ML660175.1 GCF_007004725.1 Aliikangiella coralliicola
TCAACGGCCATTAGTTTAATATCGTTCATGGACATCTTCTCCTCTACTTGTAATTGTTACCAACACACAAGTATGGCGCATTGCGACGCCGATATAGGTGAAGGTGTCCATTCCATCAGTCTATCCATAAAATTCTAATCAAGCGGCTTCCTTCTCCTATTCCCACACATTAATAAAGCTAATAATAATATTCTGAAACCAGTTGAGCCACCACCAGAGCTTGGTGTTGGTGCAGCTTCATCTGTATCAACTATTGCAGAACCATCATTAGGAGGTGTGTCAGAGTCATCACCAACACCGTCATGGTCGCTATCAACGTATCCTTGATATATATAAGCCGCAAGCTCACCAGGAACGCTAACTATTACATCATCATAACCGTCACCATTTATGTCACCAGCACCAGAAACACTTGCGCCCAGTTCTGCCCACTCCTGCGTACTACCGAACTGGATACTAAAAGTAGAACTGATGCCATTAGCACTACCATAATGAATAAATGCTGCACCAGTACTTGTTGCAGAACCATTAAATTTTGATGCGCCTACTATTACATCATCATAACCATCGCCATCTACATCACCGGCACTCGAAACACTGCTGCCCAATTGAAGATATTGCTGAGCGTCCTCAATTTGGGTACGGGTACTAAAAGTGGAATTAATACCATTAGAACTACCATGATAAACAAAAGCGGCGCCGGTTAAATTGTCATAAGCGGGAGCGCCTACTATTATATCGTCATAACCATCACCATTAACGTCACCAGCACTAGAGACACTAGCTCCACTCCCCAATAGTTTGGTACTAAAGCTGGAATCAACCCCATTAGCACTACCAAGATGAATATAAGTTTGGGACGTGTGGTAAAAAGAACTATGCCCTCCTATAATCACATCGTCATAGCCATCGCCATTGACATCGCCGGCACTAGAAACACTTAACCCCACCGTACAATGATTCTCTGTAGCCTCGCAGATATGAATAAGCTCTGTACTAACGGTAGTGCTTACTCCACTGGAACTACCATGATAAACAAAAGCAGCACCATAAAACCACGTTACTCCATTATAATCAGGAGCACCGACTATCACATCATCATAACCATCATCATTGACGTCGCCGGCACTAGCGACACTAGCGCCAAACCCTTGGTGAGTATGATCCTCTATAAGCGTACTAAAAGTAGAATCTATCCCATTGGGACTACCATAATAAACACGAGCAGCACCTGTTGAATTGCTATAGTAAGGGTTGCCGACTATTACATCATCATAACCATCGCCATTGACGTCACCAGCACCAGAGACACTAATTCCACTCCCCATTAGTTTGGTATTAAAGGTAGAACCAATCCCATTAGCGCTACCATGATAAACAAACACTGTTTTATCCGCATTGCGGATACTGACTATTACATCCTCATAACCGTCACCATTGACGTCACCTGCGCTAGAAACATTACTGACCCTGAGATCATACTGAAGGATAGTATCGGGGGTATAAGAAAGTATAGGATCAACTATGATAGGGTAGACCGCTTGGCTATCATCAAACCCTATCTGTATCTGATGCGCAGATGTTCTTATTAAACTTGCTGGTAAAATCTTCTTTTTATTATCCAAAACGACTAGCTTTTTATAATCAATTTTTCTACCATCGTTCAGTTTAATGATTATGTTGTCTCTGTTTTGAATCACTTCTCCCTTTACTACATTAATAGTTAAAAGTAATCTGCCATCGCCTTCAAGGCGCTTATAGAGATTATATCCATGCTCAATACCTTCTTCATTATTGATAAACCATTCCTGAACATCATTTTCATGCTCAAGCGTCACTTGATTCTCCGAAAATGACAAACTACTAGCAGTTATAGGTTCAGATTTGTTTAATGGATTGTCATGTTCTCTAACTAGACCGGCGTATTGCATCTGTAAGATGTTAGAAAAATTAGAACGTGATTTTATAGCAAGTCCTTTATTACTAAAGTGCACTCCAAAATCATTCATCCAATTTCGCGCCTGAATATCCTCGTCAACATTAGAGATGTTATATTCATGACTAGCTATTTGCTCCTTAGCTTGAGTCAGCCAGCTTCCATCAGTCTTAACAGAGTTAGTTTTTACTGAAGCAGTAGTCTCATCTAATGAGCTTGCTGTTAGAGGATTTAATATTGAATTTTTTGATGATGATTTATTAGATAAGCCAGCCTGAAATAAAGATATGTAAACTAAGAAAGCTGACAATAAAATTAATAGCAAGGCTGCACTTTGAGTTTTCATATTGATATCCTTTCTAATATGCTGAGAGGTATACGCAAACTCGACATATAGGTACTAGTTACATTACTGCACACTTCCATAGTATGTCAATCACATATGGCAACACAGAACCACATGACCGACTACAACATTGCAGATTTTTAAGGACCGTAGGTTGGATTGACGAAGGAAACCCAACAACAAAATTTGAAGTCAAAGCGAAATCTTAATTAATAAAAGACTTTCTTTAATGCTGGTTTTCAAATTACCATCCCTTTAAGAATTTTGAGATCGCTGTTGGGTTTCCTTCGTCAACCCAACCTACCCTGCTTTATTCTTTTTGACATATGGTAGAAAATTATTACAAATTAAGCGCTTTATTAAACCTAACTTTTAACTCCCGGGACAAATGATTATTCGCAAGTAAAATTATCCCTTCAGGGCCTAAGTCTACCCACTTAATCAGTTTTTTATCATCCCCTTTTGCTTCTTTTGTTAACCACAATGCAACAGTCAACGCCCCCCATTTTTTATTAAATGGTCCGGTTGACAAACCTTTCATGAGAACGTTTGCCTCATCGTCGCTAGCGTTTATTAGCGATATCATTCGCTCCACAAATACTATTTCGAGAGACTTTAAAGTTTTTTCAGCATGTTCAGTAATATGACCATTTTCATCTTTCCACTTATTTGATATCGAGCGAAAATGACCGAATCCTTCTTTAAAAGAAGCATTTAATGCACGCTCAAAATGATTTGTTAATTGATAAGGGTTCTGCTTGCTCCAGGCATGTTGAAGTAGATGAGTAAATTCATGCGCAAAAATTCGATCAATTCTATTTTGGTTTTTTACAGCCTTTCCACTGCCATAGGCTCTTACAAGAACACTTAAATTAAAAAAGATTTTAGAAGGAAACTTTGTAGTATGTGTAAAGGCATCTCGATTCCCTCTATTTCCAACAACAATAGACACCTTTCTTGGGATTTCCGTCGTCGCGTAGGGCACTGCAATTTTCTCTAATTGTGTTTCCCATAAACTCAACCTGGAAGAGATTAGACTGGCCCATTCAATTTCTTCCACTGTCAGTTTCTTTGCATTTTTTGAAACTTTATCTTTAGTAAGCACTTCAATATTCGAATCAAAATCAACCCAATCTTCAGTTACATAGCCAGATTTATCAACGCCATATTTTAAAGTGATTAAATTCTCTTCTGATTTTGCACTGAAAGACATTAAAACTAAAACTGCTAATAATAATTTAGTTGATTTCACCCTGAATACCTTTTTCATTCTAACGACCATTTCCAAACGAATGATCTAATTCTTGCATAATCGTAAAAATACCCACTGACAGCCAGCCGTAGATCACACGATCAAACCGTCCTCGTAGCAATCGCCGGAGAAATAGTCGCCGCTCTCCGCGCCGGCATATAAGCCGCCAACTGCCCTAACACCCACAAAATTGCTACCCCTACCGGAATATAAATAAAGTTAAGCCGCGGCAAAGAATATTCAGTCTCCAGCCAATACGCCAAACCAACCGTTAATACAATACCTAAAATCGCACCGCCGGTTGTGATGATCCAATTCTCCAACATAAAGTAACGAACAATATCAGTTTTCGTTGCGCCCAACGCACGCCTTGTACCAATCTGTTTCGTCCGTTGCTTAACATTAAACGAAGCCAACCCAAGAAAAACCAATCCCGTTATCACCAACAACAACACAATTACCGAAACCAGAATAATACTCATCGCACGATCTCTCTGATAAGAACGAGCGGCGTGCTCTTCTAAACTTCTGACCCTTTGAATAATTTTATTTGGACTGTTAGCGGATAACTTCTCTTCAACTTCAAGCATCAAACGATCGCGCTCTCCCGGCTCAGTTCGGATGATGTAACGGTTTCTCTGATAGGCCGGCTTACCCGGCTGAATAACAACATGTTCCAATTTGTCCCAGCCCACCCAAGAACCGTGCATTTTTTCAATAATGCCAATGATCGTTGACTCGCTCATATCGCCCCAGAAAACCTGCTTTCCTAATGCGCCTCCTTCCGGAAAGAGTGAGTCGGCCAAAGCTTGAGTCACCAAAATGCCTGGTGGCGTGGGAGGATTAGAATCTGCCTCTACAAACTCAACTTCATTCGCCTTAAAATTTCGTCCGTGAGAAATATTAACGCCAAGTGTTTCAATGCCATGTTCAGAAAAACGATAACGAGCCGTTCCCGTCGATTCAATCGTCAAATCAGGCACTGTTCTTAATCCAGTACCGGAACCAGAACCACTCAGGGGAATATGATTACTAATGGTTGCACTCACAACTCCGGGCATTGAGCGGATCATTCGCAAGTCCTGTTTAATGCTTTCAACCACATTAAAATTCGGGCCAAATCCTCTTACACTGACAGTGAAAATATTATTCACATCCATGCCCGTATCACGGCCTATTTTTTCAGAACGAACGCCGATAATAAAAATCGCATTAATGACAATGGCCAAAGTAATCGCGACCTGCAAGGCCACCAGAATAGCACCTGTTTTACGGCGTTTAAGTGCATTTAAAATGGGTCTGAATTCCACTGGTTAGCTCCTTTTATTGTGTTTTTAAAAAGCCTGCGGGAGACTCCTGACATAATTTCCAGGATGGATAAAAGCCAGCTAAAAGACTGGCCAACCAGGCCAACACTGCAGCAAATAAAACTAAAAATATATCGAGTTGAACAAGATGATCGAAACCTTGCCCCGAATATAAATACTTAATCGCCTGTAGCCCGCCTAAAGCGAATAAAACACCTAACGCTCCACCAATCACACCTGTCAATGAAACTTCAACCAGGTGTTGCCCGAAGATAGATAGTCGATTGGCTCCCAATGCTCGACGTAATGCAACTTCCTCAGACTTTCCCAGAAAATGAGTTAGCAACAAAGCAACCGCACTCAACACACAAACTAATAAAAATAAAACAGATAAACCCACAAGCACTTTATTATCTTCTCGTACTACTTGATTGTGTGCCATCCATTGCATAACGCTTTGCAAATGATTATTGAGCGGCCTTTCAAACCGACCTAACTCTTTTTGTTCTGTGACATAGGCATCGAGGAAATTTTTATAATCATCAACAGCCATACTATCTTCAAGTTCAACCCAAAATTGCATCCACGCAGATTCAGAATTCAACCAGTCTTTAAACGAATTAATACTCTCCGCTTTCCATCCCCAGTCACTACCAGCAGATTTTAATTCCATTGGCTCGGTCAGGCTTAACGGGATCATCATGTCGGCGACTTCGTTAAAGCCACCATTAATCACGTCATAAAATCGCGGTGTCGGATTCCAGGTGTCCATCACACCTGAAACAACAAATTCTTTTGCGCCCATTCTTAAACGCCGGCCAACACTATTTTCGCCGCCAAATAGTTTTTCGTTAGTTTCCTTTGAAAGAACCACCACTTGCGATGCTCTCTCATCGTCGTTCGCGGTCCAGCCTGCACCGTAAAGGAAAGGAACCTGGAACATCGGAAAAAAATCGCTGCTAGTGACGCGCAGCATACTGAGATAAGGTTTGTCTTTTTCAGGTTCTACAATCAGCGTCGACTCAAACATTGCGACCTGATGTTTGGCCTTTTTAGCAGCCACCAACGCAGTGGCATCTCGATAAGTCAGCTGGTGAGGTGCTCTTTCCGGTCGGTCTCGGTCAAACGGGTGATTAATTCCCCAACTATCCAGCTGTACGGCAAAAAGCTGACTACTTTTCTGAGGAATTGGATCAGCAGACATCAGGTAGTACACGGTGATCGTTGTCATACTAACGCCAATCCCAAGGGCAATCGCAACGATCATTAATCCACTGAGAAGCGGGTTTCGCTTCATACTATGCATAGAAATACGCAGGTAATACAAAAACATTCTTAGCCCTCTGGTTGATGACTGCTTTGATTACTATGATCGACTTGGTAACTTTTTTGATTCTTTTCTTGTTTTGTTTCTCGCACTTAAACAACCAAAGCCGAAGCGACAAAACGATCCAGCTTTGAAAAAGTAGCGAGATTATCTAATAGACGGGATGGGTAGAGAAAAAGTTTGCATTAGTTCTAATTTTTATTTTTGGATGTGATTTCAGGAATAATTTGCGCAGTGCTGATTAATAACCTTCGCGACACTTTTGCCCCATAAATCATAGGCTCTGGCGCCAGGATGAAATCCATCTTCGGCCATTAACTCCGGCGAAAAAGGTATGTCGAGTTCTAAGAAATAACAACCTTGCCGGTCTTTAAGCAAATCTTCCAGTGCAGCATTAAAGCGCTTTGCTCGCCGGCCTAAATGCCACCTGAGCGGTTGAGGTAAAGCAGGAAACTCGTGCATTGCCGGGGTCTGCGTCATGATGATTAACTTGGCTGAAAATTTTTCTTCTAAAAGTTCAATCAACTCTTCTTGATAACTTATCCATCGTTTCACCGAGATCCCCGAAGTGACATCATTTACCCCCAGCGAAGTGACAATCAGGTCAATTTGAAAATCGGGCAACGCATTTAGCTTTTGCAACGCTTGATAAGTTGTTACGCCTGATTTCGCGTTCAGGTTCCAGTGTACTCTCAAATCAGTATCGAGATAACTCAGAATTCTTCCTGCCAGCGCGTTAACTTGATTATCAGTACCAACTCCCGCTGCAGCAGAATCACCAAGGATCATTAAGCTAATGTCTCGTTTCCCCCTGCCTTGTTTGCCGAAGCGAGGCCCTTCAGCTTCGGCTAGCACAGGTGTTTTTAATCGAACCAGCAGCCCCTGAAAGATGAGTATAGGAGCCAACAAAATGGAAAAAATAACGTGCATACTAGCTCTCATTATAGAAAGTTAAGATTTAGCCGGCTGGCTTGGTTAGCGGCATTCCAGGGTAAAAATTTCATCGAGTTCGTCAATTCGCTTTGCATCCATAATCTGCGCCATTTTGACACTGTTAAGATTTTGATTAACTCGGACTATGCCAACAGACTCATAATCAGACTCATCGGCAACCAGGTGCAGTAAATGCTCAGTTAGTACCATCAGGCTATCGCCGCTCATATTATCCTGCTGAACGCCATCAAATGGACTCAAGGAATAAGCAAGTTTAAAATAAATTTTCTGATCAGCGTTTGGAACAATTTTGTTAGCAATATTTTTTAAACTTGTTAGCCACTGAGAAATAATCTGTTGACTCTTCTTTGCTTCCGTCAAAAAACTCACAACGCCAATATCATTTTCACTCCACCTGGCAACTCGCAAAAAACATTCTTGCTCACTCAATTCACGATTAAACAACTCGACCACTTCACGGGTAAGATCTTCTTCTTTTTTCTCAGCGTCAGGCTCAATAAAAACTCTGATCAGAGTCACCAGTAACTTTGACAAACTTTTTTGACTATCTCTCTCCAGTTGACTGACCCAGTCGATATTCGCAGCAACAAAGTCACTCATAAAGCGCTGATTAGGGAGACCCGTTTCAATATCCACATTAGCCTGATGTTTAAGTTGTTCTACCTGCTTTTTCAAAAACTCATTATTTTTACTATGGATGGCGATCTTTTTTGACACCTGTTTTGATACTCGACTCTGAAATAACTCTTGATTGGCAAGTCGCTTTGCCTGCATTCGAATAATCAATAATAACAACACACAAAAACCAAGGCCGTACAAAGCAAATGCCCACCAGGACACCCACGGTGCCGGTAACACGTTGACTTTTAGATTAATCGAATCACTACTCCAGACACCATCATTATTACTCGCTCTCACTCTCAGGATAAAACTTCCCGCCGGTAGATTGGTAAAGGTTGCCCGGTTTAAATGACCAGAATCAATCCACTCAGAATCAAACCCTTCTAATTTATATTGATATCTGTTTTTATCAGGTTGAGCAAAGTCTAGCCCTGCAAACTCGAAGGCAATAAGATAGTCATTATGATCAAAAGTCACTTCTTTTAAAGTCGCTAAGGGTTGCTCAAAATAGCGCAATTTGTTTTCGCTCAACACTTTGGTTAGCGTCACGGGAGGTACATGGGTATTCTGTTTTATTTCGGTTGGGAAAAATGCTGAGACGCCATTAAGACCACCAAAATACAAACGTCCATTAGATGCCTTTAAAATCGCGCCCTGATTTAATTCATTCTTATGAATTTCATCAGTCAGATTAAAATGATCGATTTGATCACTGTCAGGATCTAATCGACTAACCCCTTTGACGGTACTGATCCAGATATGCCCATTAGTGTCTTCAACAATGCCGTTTACCGTACTACTATTCAGTCCATTTTCAATCGTATAATGTTTGAAGCGGTTAAGTCCTTTCCTTCGATCTCCTGGTTCCCAACGATTTAAGCCATTCCCCTGAGTTCCAACCCAGATACGCCCTTTCGAATCTTGATAAATAAAGGAAGCAATGTTGCCAGACAATGACTCAGGATCTTGCGGATTATTCATGAACGACTGAAACTCTTCAGTATTTTTATCCAGGCGAGAAATTCCACCACCGTCAGTGGCAAGCCAGAGATAACCTTCATCATCCTCGATAAAATTATAAATATTTTCGCTTTTTAGCACACCATTTCCATTCTCGCTTTTCCCTGTCTCATCTAATCGATACCGTTTAAAAGTGCCACTCTTTCGATCTAATCGGTTTATTCCTGCCTGGTAAGTGCCGATCCAGATTTCGCCATCAGAATCTTGTAAAATTTTGGTGACGCCGTCGGCGGATAAACTTTTTTCATTTTCGGGATTATTTTTAAAACGTTTGAGCAATTCAAAATCAGGTGTGTAAACTTCTACGCCATCGGAGATACTGCCAACCCAGATGGTATTATCTGCCGCCACCATCAGCGACATAATTATTTTGCTTCCAAATGTCTCTCCTGCCGGGTTTCTCGTTACACCAACATTATTTGTTTGCGCGTTGAGCAGGTTAAGTCCGCCACCAAATGTGCCGATATAAATATCACCTTTTATATTTTCGGCAAGCGCGTAAACAGTATTATTAGATAAACTGCTAGCATCTTCGATAATGTTACGATAGTGAATAAAAGAAGCGTGATTAGGGTTCCATTGATTCAACCCTGACAAAGTACCAAACCAGAGAAGACCGCCATTGTCCTGGTTTACCGCGAGCACTCTATTGTGGTTGAGGGCGGTTCTTTGAGAGCTTTTATGGACAATTCTAAGGAAGTTATTTTTCTCTGCGTTAAAAATGCTGATACCACCATCGGTGGCTATCCATAGTGTTTGATCTCGATCTTCGAACACCTGGTAAACTCGGTCATGGGTGAGACTTGAGTCGTCATTTTTAGCATGCCGGTAAACCTCGAAAGATTTGCTCAGCTCATCATATCGATTAAGACCGCCTCCCCGCGTGCCCAACCAAATTCGGCCGCGACTATCCTCTAACACGCTTCGAATTCTTGCGTGCGAAATAGCCCGTGCATTATTATCATCTGGCAGAAAATGAGTGACATTACTTGAATTAAACAGGAATGCACCGTTGCCATCAGTACCTACCCAAAACCTTTCACGAGAATCTTCGAAAATTGCTCTCACGTCGGCTTTTTCAAGAATGTCATTTGACCTGAATTTCTGAATATTTCGCTGAGAGTTTTCTCCCTCAATTAGAAAAATACCATTGCCATCACTCCCCGCCCAGAGCACTTTGTTCGAATCTAGAAAAAGTGTATTAAATCGCGAAACTTCCTCCTGGCCGTCGAAAACTTTCACTCGCTCAAAACTTTCATTTTCCGCGATATATCGATTTAATCCGCCGCTAGTTGCAACCCAAAGATCACCGTAAGCGTCTTCAATAATAGCCCTGATTACGTCATGGGATAAACTGTGCTGATTGTGACTTAGGTGACGAAAAACTTTTAACTCTTTACCATCATAACGATTGAGCCCTTCCTGCGTGCCAAACCATAGAAAATCCTGACTATCCTGGTAGATGGCTTGTACTGTTTTTTGCGATAGTCCATGTTCAGTGGAAATATGTTTAAATCCGGTGTTTTCCAGATCAGCGGCATTAGCGCCGGCCAAGAGAAAAATCGTCGTTACTAACAACATAAGAACTGTTACATTTTTCATTAATGAACCACCTAAATAGAAAAGCCGTGGTTACGACTCACGGCTTTAAGACCTTCTACTTGCGAGGTTAGATTTATTCTTGTTCCACCCACAGGTTAATCGACACAGTGCTATCATTCCAGGCGTTGGCGTCGTTCCAGGCGTTGGCGTCGTTCCAGGCGTTGGCGTCGTTCCAGGCATTGGCATCATTCCAGGCATTGGCATCATTCCAGGCGTTGGCGTCGTTCCAGGCATTGGCATCGTTCCAGGCATTGGCATCATTCCAGGCATTGGCATCATTCCAGGCATTGGCGTCGTTCCAGGCATTGGCTGTACTCCAAGTATAGCCTTGCGATTGATCATATTCTCCCTTCCAGGTAGCCGACTCAAAGTTTCGCGTATAGTACTCACCGTCGGAATTAATCATAGTGACACCGGCATAATGTTGGCTGCCATCAAGGTCTTTGACAATATCGAGATTTCTGTTGGCGCAGCCGCTTTCGCCACTCTCAACTGCTGATTTTGCATCTACCAGTCCTGCGCCTTGTTGAAACGGTGAATAAGCCCAACTGCCATCAGCCTTTCTCGCCGGTTTCGCAGAATTCATCAAGCGACACTTAACATCGTCCGGCGTTAGCCCGGCATCAACACTTAACATCAGTGCCACGATTCCACTGACAACTGCAGACGATTGTGATGTGCCGGACATAGTGAAATATTTGCCGCCATCATGAAATTCAGGATGCTCCGACGCAATTCTCATTTTTGATTCCATTAATCCCATCAGATGACCGCCAGGTGCAACAATCTCTGGCTTTACAAACCTCTCGACAGTGGGACCACTGGAAGAAAAACTGGCCAGACGATCATCAGAAGTATCATCAGGCGTGTAGTTATCGGTGACTGCGCCAACCGTTATAACGTAGGGTATATTTCCCGGAACACCAATTCCCATCGGTGAGTTACCGCGATTTCCTGCGCTCGTGACCACAACAATTCCCGCTTGCCATGCTTTCATTACTGCCTGATTAAGTGGGTCTTGCCAGTAAAATGAACGTGGTGTCGTGCTAAAGGAAAGATTCATCACCCTGATGTTGTATCGTTCCTTAAAATAAATAGCCCATTCTATTCCGCGGATAACATCCGCATAGTTACCCATGCCCGCCTCATCAAACGCTTTAATACTGATAAGCCGAGTATTTGGCGCTACCCCGTAAAAATTCCCATTGATGTCTCTTTCGCTATTCAAGGCGATACTTGCCACGTGGGTTCCGTGGCCGCTAGCTTCGTCGTCGTTCATTGAGGTTTTGTTTTCGATGGCATTGTAGGTGCCATAAACTCGATGGCGACCATAGGCATCCTGACGGATTCCACTCATACTTTTTACGCCGCTATCAATGACAACCATCGTAATCCCACTTCCCAGGATGCCGGCACTATGAAGCTGACTGGCATTTGTCATTTGAGAAGCAGACGCCGGGGTAAAGTTGATTCGCTGACCCACAGCCCAACCATCGGTTTCAATTGAAAAATTAGGAATGAGCTTCAAACCTTGCTCTGAAAGCATATCGAATTGAATTTTTGATAAATTGGCAACAACGGTATTGATTAACCTGAGCGTATGGGTAATTTCAGCACCCGCCTCTATGACTGTTTGCTTATCGACAGGACCTTGAATCAGATAGCTTTTCTTTTCGACTACCGTTGGAAACTGCTCATTGGTCACTTTTCCTTGGCTTAAATTACTTGAGCTTAAATTACCTGGGCTTAAATTAATTACGACCAAAACAATGAGCATACTCGCAGACAACCATACGATGGATGCGTCGAGCTTTGTTGGAATAAACTTCATCATTCACCTCTTGCAAAAGATAAAACCGTTATTAAGATAACCACACACACCCTTAAATACAGATATATCTTATTGAAATATATAGGTTTATTTTTATTCTTATTTTTTCCTTTATCCCTGAAGTTTTATCAGTCTATTACTAAACTTATTAATATGCACCAGTTTTTAATAAATTGGTAAAAATTACTCAAAAAAACAACTTATCACCAGTTATAAAGACGTCTAAACTGCTAAATTGCAGAAAAGTCTGTCAATAAATACCAAGTGCATTATCAATATCCTTGATTATCAAGTTAAGAAGATTACTCTTTTTACAATCGAATGAAAACTCTAACCAACTGATATTTAAGTTATATTTCATCTTTTTTACGAAAATGTCGGTTTTCAACGAATTTTTGTCGTTTTCCTACTATTTTCAAAATGTTGAATAATGTTAAAAATGGCGCTCTCAAACAAAAAGGGTCTAAAAAGGAGAGTTTGTAATGAAAAAAAATATAGTTGCAACAGCCGTTGGAGTGGCAATAACTGGCACTGCTTTTAGCGTTGTTGCTGATAATTCACAGCCAACTTATAGTGCCGATGATTTATCCAATGTACATAATCAATGTATTGTGCGTTTAAAAGATAATGCTACCGATGTTCCAGGCCTGGCAAAAGGGTTACTTAAAAAAGCCAATCAAATGAACGGCAAAAGTGCCTCTATCAAGCATACTTATCAGCGTTCTATCAAAGGCTTTACTATGACAATGCCTTGTTCTGCAGCAGAAAAGGCGCTAGGTAAAGACGCTAATATTCACAGCTTAACCCCCGATAGCATTGTTTCAGTTAGCAAAGGCAAACCCGGCGGTGGCGGTGGTTCTCAACCGCAAACAACTCCCTGGAGTGTCACCCGAGTTGGTGGTGCTGCAGACGGCTCAGGATATACAGCCTGGGTTATCGATACCGGCATCGATCTGGACCATCAGGACCTGAATGTTGACAGTAGCCGAGGCTTCTCTGCATTTACTAAGGGCAGAAATGCGGGAATGGACGACAAACACGGTCATGGTACCCACGTTGCAGGTACTATTGGGGCAATTGACAATTCAATCGATGTCATTGGCGTTGCAGCTGGAGCGACAGTTGTTCCTGTTAAAGTATTAGATGCTCGCGGTTCAGGTTCAAACTCTGGCGTTATTGCCGGCGTTGAACACGTTGCGGCTAATGCGTCCCCCGGCGATTGTGTCAATATGAGTTTAGGCGGAGGCGTAAGCTCGGCGCTCGATGATGCAGTCAAAAACGCGGCACAATCTTCAGGTGCTTACTTTGTTTTAGCTGCCGGTAATGACGGTGACCATGCAAACAACCATTCACCAGCAAGAGCCAACGGCAATCGAATTTACACAATTTCCGCCACAGACTCTAATGACAATATGCCGTCATGGTCAAATTATGGCAACCCGCCAGTTGATTATGCAGCCCCAGGTGTAAGCATATTGTCGACTCGCATGGGTGGTGGAACAACGACTATGTCAGGCACGTCCATGGCTGCCCCGGCGGCTTGTGCAGTCATCATGTTACGCAATGGAAATCCCGGCACCGACGGTTCTGCGAACAATGACCCTGACGGTAATCCAGATCCAATTGTTCACTTATAATCGATTTTAACAAGATTCCAATATCACATTGCACGAAGTCTAATAATCATAACAACTGCGCATGGCTTAGCCACCTTCTGGGTGGCTTTTTTTTAACTTCTTTTTCCCATTAATAACTCTGCTATTATTGGCTAGAACCCGATCACTTTATTGGCATCATTAATACCCAAGGTCCAAAAATAACTATGACGAACTTCGTTACGCAGGGTAGTGAACAAAAAAGGCCTAACCGATTAAAATTAAACGCTATCAATTCAATCGCATTTACTGCTGTTGCTTTTTTAATCTTTGCTTACGCCAGCGGCGTATTGTCCGAAAACACCTTGGCTGAATTCAACCGTATTTATGCTGATTTCATTTTTCTATCAGTAATCATTATTTCTATCGCGCTAAAATTCAGAAAACCAGCGCTTGTGGTCGACCCCATTTACTGGTTGTTACTCGGCGCGGCATTTTTTTCCTGGTTTGGTGTCAGTATTTTAAGAATCGCTCTGTGGCAGGAGTTATCTAACACTGTTAAAGACATGATCACCAATTTGGGCTACTTCTTATATTTCGCTTTATCAATTGCCGCCATCGAAGTGAAAAGCTATCGTTCTGATCGCCAACTGCGCGAACTTCCCAGTTTGATTATTTGGGGAAGCACATTATCGTTTGTGCTTGGCGCATTTATCTTCCTGGTTTTAACTCAGTCAAAAGGAGCTGCGGTAACCGCTAACCATTTTCACTACACTTTTGTTTTCTACTTGTTAATGGATCTCTACCTCTGCGCTCGCTGGCTCTATCTTTCCTGGGTTTGCCGTAACAGTCATTGGCATGCCTATTTTCTTTTAGGATTAGCCGCTTTTAACTGGGGTGTCGCAGATTTTGTCGAAGGATTGTCTTACACCAACTATCTAGACGGGACATGGAATTTATCACCTGCAAATTGGAGTGACTGGCTTTGGTACACGCCCTACATTTTGATCTACGTCGCACTGCAAATGAAAGTAACCAGCAGCGACAATCAAAACGCAGTCCCCAATTTTACGCGCTCACATTTACTCAACAGTCCGATTTTTTTCACCATAATATGCCTGACTCTTGAGAAGTTGATAAACAATCATTCGCATCTATTTACTTCTCTCAATAGCACGCAAACACTCGCATTTAATCTCTGGATTGCAACATGTTTACTATTTGCAATTATACAATTGCTATTGCTTGGGAAACAAGCCCGAAAGTCGAGGGCCCAACTATTGGAGGCGAATAACTCTCGCAAAGTACTACAACAAAGAATGGAGCAACAGGCTCAAAGCCTCATCGACCAGGCGGCATCCAATCAAACCATTTTGGAAACCACTCACAACGCAATTTTTACACTCGCTCGAGATGGAAAAATACTGTCTTGTAATCCTGCTGCTTGCGAACTAATCGGTTATTCGCAAGAAACGTTGATTAATGCAGTCTTTATCGAAGTTACTCAAGCTGAGGGAGAGTTGAGTCGTTTTTTTACCTACCAAAGCTATCGACAAAAACTGTCTTCAACAACAGGCGGTGTGGAAATTGAATCTCTGATTGTTAATGCCAGTGGTGAGAAGATCCCCGTTCATGTAACCCTCTCCCAGGAAACTAAAAGTAATCAAGGTTTTCTGGTTGTTTCGCTTGTCAATATCAGTGCGCAAAAACAGGCGGAACAGGAAGCACATCATCTAAAAGATCAATTCACAGCGAATATTTCACATGAATTTAGAACGCCATTAACAATAATCAACGGCGTGTTGGAAAACTTATTAAATCATGAAAATTACCAGGACGACAAAGAGCAAATTGAAACTGCGAAAAGAAATGTTTTACGTATGATTAGAATGGTAGAGCAGCTACTGGAACTTTCTCGAATAGCAAACGACCCTATCACTTTATCGCCGTTAAATATCTCGCCCGTGATAAATTTTGTTTGCACTTCCTTCGATGAAATTGCTAAAAATCAACAACTTGAATTTAATTACCGCTTGCCGAAAGAAGCCTGGGTAATTGGCAATCCTCAAGCGTTGGAAAAAATTCTCTTTAACTTGCTTTCAAACGCTTTTAAATATACTGAGCGTGGAAAAGTTCAAATTGATTTACAACTATCTGCTGAGAACTTTAAATTAACCGTGACAGATACCGGCGTTGGTATTGATGGTCCACAACAAGCAGCTGTGTTTGAACGTTTTCATCGCGTCGAGAGTCAAACAGTTAAGCAGAGACATGGAGTAGGCATCGGACTGGCACTTGTTAAAGAACTTTGTAATGCAATGCGATGGAACATTGAAGTCGAGTCGAAATTAAATCAGGGAACTCAGTTTACTGTCACGATAGCTCAGGCGCTATCATCACAAGTGGATGCACATCACCGCAGCATAGATGAATTTGTTTCACTATCAGAAAGCACTCAGCAAAGCATGGCGGCAGAATCCTTTGAAGCACAAACCAGTAGACAGCACCAACCGTTAAAAAAATCCAAAAACTCAGTTCTTGTGGTTGAAGACAATCCTGATATGTTAAGCCACATCAATGAAATACTTTCTCCTCACCACCATTGCTTGCTAGCAGATAATGGCGAAGAAGGCATTCGCCTGGCAATTGACTACCTCCCCGATATTATTATTTCAGATATCATGATGCCGAGTGTCGACGGCTATGAGTTATTAAAGACTTTAAAGAAAACCAACATGACATCACATATCCCAATCATTCTTTTAACTGCACTGAGTGATTCTGACAGCAAAATAAAGGGACTTGAAGCTGAGGCTGATGACTATCTCAGCAAACCTTTCGATGGCAAAGAGTTGCGTTTACGTGTGAACAATCAACTTAAGTCGCGATTAAAACTACAACAAAAACTCAGCGCGCAATGGCAGCAACACAACCATGAACTCCTTCCAGCCAATCTGATTGAAGATAAGTTTGTACAAAAGCTGGAACAGGTATTTGAAAAGAACTATCGTAACTGCGACTTTTCAATTCTCGATTTAGCACACGAACTTGCAATGAGCGATCGGCAAGTTCAGCGGAAAATCAAAGCCCTGATTGGAATTAGCCCTTTAGAAACCTTAAAACAATTTCGCTTAAGAAAAGCAAAGCCGCTACTGGAATCCGGCGATCAGATTGGCGTAGTCGCACAATCCTGTGGCTTTACATCACAATCTTATTTCGGGCGATGCTTTAAAGAAGTTTACGGAATGACCCCAAAACAGTTTCAAAAATCTGGCTAACATTACGATAGTAATTAACCTAAGTTCACTGGTTATTCTTACGGAAAAGATCAGCTTGGCCGATCTTTTTCTGTTTTTTTAACGCTCTAAATTCAATCTATTAGTATCACTCACAACCAGTCAAACCATTGATCCAATTTTCGATCACCTCTACTGCTTGAGCATCCACCACCTGCGTCGCCAGTGGTGGCATACGGTGCTCCGCATTTAACGAACTCACTCTGGCCAACAACACTGAGCGCGCTGACTCGCCGGGCGCAATAATTCTAGCATTGGCAATTCCCAGATCACCGTTGTTTGGCGCTTGATCGCAAGCCTGAGTGTTAGACAAACTGGTGCGAATTCTCAAATCAAGTTGCGGTGCAGTGCCACCCGGCCGATGGCAGTTACTACAATTACTATGTAGATAACTCCGTGCTTTCAACTCAGTTGAAGCAGCACTATCATCAATACTAGCTAACGGTGCAATCTGTTCCCCGGTGGGCAAGCTGGACAAATACCCGGCCTCAGACAACGCCTGCAACTGGTTGCCTGAATTTCCGTTAGGATATTGGAAATCAAAATTCAATTGACTGGCTTCCGGCCCCAGTAAAATTCCCGCACCACTAGTGTGACATTCGAAACATTGTCCGCGTGAAGGAATGATGTGCTCAAAATTGCCAACAGTCACTGAGTCTGCGCCTTCCACCAACACTGCGTCAGATTGATCGTCCAACCATTTATAGCTATACCCGCCCCACCCTGAAACATGGCGCATAAATAGCCTCGTTTCTAAATATTGATTATCCAGAATAAAATTCTTTATCAATATCGTTCCTTCTGGAAAATCGAAATCACCATCGCTAAGTACGTCGATATTAGAGTCATCAGGTACCGCAAACAAGCGAGATTTAGCGACGCCGTCAGACCAAAGCTGACTAGTGACAGAATAAGGCACCACGCCCTGTGTATAACTTTTATTGGCCGTTGATTCAAAACAACCCGAGTCAGATAAATTCGTGGGGATATTGTTAGTGCCACCATTTGAATCAACAAAACGGTACACAGCTTCCCCGGCACTTCCTGAATAGTTAAGTACATAAACTTCGCCACTCAGATCTTGAGCAAAGCTGGCAATCCCCATACCGGTTAGCTCGATTTCCTGCGTGGCGTAAGTCTGGTTATCAGTTTTCACAGTACTAAAAATCCGCCCCGTGCAAAAGTCACCATAAAGATAATGCCCCTGCAATGCGCTAACCCTTTGGCCTCGATAAACAAAACCACCAGAGATAGAACAATCACCTTGATTGTGGTTGTACTCGGCGACGGGTAAGACTAATCCTGTCTGGTCACAATTATTACTCTGAAAACAATGATTGCCTTCCATTATCGGCCAGCCAAAATTTTCTCCGGCATGAACGATATCCACTTCTTCATATTGACCCTGCCCCACATCCCCGAGCCACAATTCGCCGGTTTGCATATCGAAACTCCAGCGCCACGGATTTCTGAAACCATAGGCATAAATTTCATCTAGCACCTGGTTATCGTTAACAAAGGGGTTGTCAGCTGGAATGGTATAAGTATCTGTTCCATCAACATTAATGCGCAAAATCGTGCTGTGCAAAGTTTGCGTATTTTGTCCGTTACCAAAGTCATCTCCCGAACCGCCGCCATCACCAAAACCGATATAAAGATAACCATCAGGCCCAAACGCGATATTGCCGCCATTATGATTTTCTGCAGGTTGATCCAGCGTTAAGATGACTTCTTCGCCTGCTAACGACACTGGTAAGTTGCCATTATTAACAAAACGGGAAATCACAGAATCTCTGGCTTGATTGATGTATGAAACATAAAACTCACCATTCACCGCGTACTGAGGATGAAAAGCGAAACCTAGCAGACCTCGCTCGCCGTCATCTCTGACAATTGAGCTTAAATTGATAAAGTCGTTTAGCGTATTGGCGCCTGAATTGTTATCAAACCAGAATACCTCTCCGCTTTGCTGCATGGCATACCAGCGCGAACTATCATTGGGCGACTGGTAAAGCCCAACTAACCGGCTCAACGAGGGTAGCCCAGTAAAAACAGCTTCCAGGTCAAAACTGGAATTACCAGTATTCGCCTGCGCAGGTGCAATACAGGAACTATTTGCAAGTCTAGTTAAAATTGGCGCATTGCTAATTGTGGTAACGACAAAATCTGCAGAAACACCGCCGATTGTTAGCGTCGCTGTAACAGCCACGCCAACTGACGCGGCAGACTCCGCCCGCACAACAACAGATTGACCATTGTTAATAGTCCCAAGGCTGTTGGTAAAACTGCCACTATCAATACGATATTCTCCGTTGCTCACCGAAATTGTCGTGGCTGCGTCGATACCACTCACAGTGATGCTATTTGATTCTACCAAAGTTGATAACGAAGCGGTGCTCACTGGGGTAAAGCTAAAACTATCAGGTATCACGTCCGGTTGCGGCGGCGGAGTATCATCACTTCCACCGCCCCCACCACAAGCAATAAGCGTCAGGACAAATAACGATAAAATCGCTGAGAATTTATTTTTAATATGAATTTTATTTTTAACACTAATATAGTGGGTCATGTGGAACTCCCGGCTTCATACAAATCAAGCTAAGCCAAACCTGTTATTTAAAGATAGCTTGCACAATCAAACAGCGGAATTCACACTTCGAGTCCATTGATTTTAAAGATTATATGACTGTCACTTTAATAGTCAAAGAAAGTCATCATAACCAGAATAATCGATTTAACCAGGGCATTCCGTTAGCCAGGTCTATAAAATGGCAAATTTTATAGCTTTCGACAAAACTTAACTCTTTTCCTGACACCGGGCATAAAAAAACCAACTCAAAGAGTTGGTTTTTTCCAATAAATGAGTGATTACAGTTCGTAGCCTTTAATATTTTTCGCTCTCAATTTAGCAATCTGATTTTTCGATAAGCGACGAGCAGAGCCTTGATAAGGCCGATTAAACTTGTAATTCCAACGATCGACTTTCGCCTTTTTTTGCGCGACCCTGTTTTCTTTATTAACTTGATTACAAAGTTTTAAGTCTGGCTTTTGCCCAAGCTTTTTTGAATAAGCTCTTAGCATTTGTTCATCATAAGCGCTGCGACTTTTTTCGTCGAGGGCGCAATACTCATCAGTTGTGTAAATCACCGTATCACCGGCAAAAGCTAATCCTGAAAACCCCACTAATAAAACTGAAATTATTTTTTTCATTACATACTCCATAAAATGCAGACTAAGTTTGAATCAATCGTGAAAGTTTTTTATTTCACGCAAATCAGTCTATGAATTTTTTCTATGATGTGGTGTTGCGGGATGTAAAGGATTATTGCAATTATTCCGTTTTGAAATATTCAGTTACTTCGTTGACAAAGGCGAATTTTTTTATTCAATAGAAGTTCAATTTTTTCAATAATATCAAAGAAATATTAAAGATTTCCAAAAATAGGGACGGAAAAAAAGAACACCAAATACCTTGATAAACCTTATCAAATTTTAGTAACTTTTTGTGCTCAAATAACAATAAAAAACGACTTAATGAAGTTTTCTTAGCCATCCTTAAAGCGACGCAATTTTCAACAAACGGTGATTAATATCCCGCACTTTGGTGTCCTTCGTAACCTTTTGAAAATACACAAAATAAGATGAAATGATTCGTTTATAAGACTAAACTACCCCTTTGATGGACATTATCCCTTATACTCGTTAGTATCCGCCGACCCGGATTTGCTTATTTATTTGACGACACCACAAAACAACTCAATGCATCACGAAAAGCTTTTCACCAACAGTAAACATCAATTCATTATCTTAAACATTGCCGGTTGGGCAGGATATTGTTTAAGTTCTTATGTCGGCGCATTCTATTGGGATAAGCCAATTACCTACTACTGGGTACTATTTATCGGTTCAGTACTTGGGTTAATTGTTAGTTTTGCTTTACGTCCTATTTATCGGCTGGTGTGGGATGCATCCCTGGCAACTCGTGTCACCGCAGTAATCTTTGGTTCATATGTTTGCAGCCTGATCTGGGTTGTCCCTTACAACCTGATTTACTGGGAACTTTACAAACATAGTTACCGCCCGGATACCTGGTCAGGTTATTTCTGGGGAATATCCAATGTCTATTACATCTTCATCTGCTGGAGCTGCTTATACTTTGGCATTAAATTCTATCAAGGAATGCAAGAAGCGAGTCAGAGAGTGCTTAAAGCCAATGCGCTAGCCCACGAAGCACAACTTAAAATGCTACGTTATCAGCTTAATCCGCACTTTCTGTTTAACACACTCAACGCTATTTCTACGCTGGTTTTGGAAAATCAAGGCGAACGCGCTAATGAGATGGTTTCCAGATTATCAAACTTTTTGCGCTATTCACTCGATAATGATCCGATGCAGAAAGTCACCCTTGAGCAGGAAATTACGACCTTAAATCTTTACCTTGGCATTGAGAAAGTTCGCTTTGAAGAGCGACTGGAACTCAACTTCCAAATCGAGCCAAAAGCAGAAAAAGCCCTGATTCCCAGCCTTATTTTACAGCCCCTGGTTGAAAACTCGATAAAGTATGCCATCGCTAAGTCAGAAAACGGCGGCGTCGTTAATCTCAACGCCAAGGTATTCGCCAATGAATTGTTACTTGAACTCCGAGATAATGGGCCGGGCGTCGAACTCATTGACGGTCACCTGCCTAATGGCAGAGGTGTTGGTGTTAAAAACACGAAGGACCGGCTGAAAGAACTCTATAATGATAAACATTCGTTCGTAATTTCCAATGTCGAACCAAACGGCTTACAAATCAGTATTCGACTACCTTACGAAACTTAAGTTTTACCAGAAATTTATTTTGCTGATAAATGAAAGCAAACAGTTAGTCAAACATAAGGTTAATTTATGGAAAAGATTAGAACTATCATCGTTGACGACGAATCTCTCG
This sequence comes from Aliikangiella coralliicola, assembly GCF_007004725.1. Taxonomy (GTDB): domain Bacteria; phylum Pseudomonadota; class Gammaproteobacteria; order Enterobacterales; family Kangiellaceae; genus Aliikangiella; species Aliikangiella coralliicola. The sequence continues at coordinate 22,018 of NZ_ML660175.1, forward strand.
CGCGCAGAGGGCTGGCTTTACGATTGGAAAAGTTTAAAGACATTGAAATTATTGGCCAATGTAAAAATGGTCGAGAAGCGTTAGAAATCATTGAACTAGAATCTCCTGATCTGGTATTTCTAGACATTCAAATGCCAGGCATTGATGGCTTTGAAGTGGTTCATAAAATCCAGGCGGATTGTATGCCGTTGATAGTCTTTGTAACGGCTTTCGATCAGTATGCGATCGACGCCTTTGAAATTCATGCCGTTGATTATGTGTTGAAACCTGTTGAAGACGAAAGACTAGCAACCGCAATAGAAAGAGTTCGCGATCACTTGCTGCAATCCGATAGCGCAAATCAGAAAAAACGACTAATCGACCTGATTACCAATATCACCGGCGAAACACCGGCAAAAATTGACGAAATGCTCGCAAGCGGAGAACTACCTAACGACAATTATCCAGAGAAAATTGCAATAAAAGACCGCGGCGAAACGACGCTGGTGCCTGCGAAAGAAATTGGCTGGATTGAAGCCGCCGGCGATTACATGTGCATTCATGCCAATGATCAGGTTCATGTTTTAAGAAGCACCATGAAAGAGCTTGAGAAAAAATTGAACCCGAATAACTTTCAGAGAATTCATCGCTCCACAATTGTCAATCTCGATAAAATTGAAAAAGTTTGCTCACACATTAATGGCGAATATTTCTTGATACTGAGTAACAATTCCCGATTGAAAATGAGCCGGAGTTATCGCGACAAAATTAAGCATATTATCTAAATAATGGCTCAAAAAACATCCAGGCACAGAGTTTCAAAATAGCATGAGCACCTGAACCTCCTCACAGGGCAACTTCGCTGATTTGTTTTACTCTTTCGGTAGGCTGGGTTGAAGAATGAAACCCAGCATCGGTGTTAATACCTGCCAATGGTGTCGGGTTTTGCAACCCAACCTATGATACACAGAAACATACTGAAACATAAATATGTCAAGATATTTCAGCTGCTGCTACAAACCTCTATTTATCCCAATTTGAATTCGATTAATCGTTTAAATAATTTGCCTGTTTAAAAAGCTGTTATTCTTTTTGAATCAGTTATAAAAAAGAGTTACAGCCGCATGAAGCTAACGTCTAACGCACTTAAAAGTCCTGCGTCAGTAGCAGTTGGCGTTTCACTAATTTTACTTATCGGCCTGATTAGTTTATTTCAACTTCCAGTCCAGCTATTTCCAGATATCGAACGTCCTCGGATTGCCATTCAGACCCAATGGCGAGCAGCTGCGCCCAAAGAAATTGAATCGGAAATCATTGAGCCTCAGGAACGGGTTTTAAGAGGTGTGCCTGGATTGTTGCAAATGAATGCATTTGCCAACCGGGGTAACGCATTTATCAATCTGGAATTCAGTGTTGATACCAACATGGAACAAACCTTAATCGAAGTCATTAGCAGAATGACTCGCATTCCAGCACTTCCCCGCGATGCAACACCGCCACAAATTATGCTGGGCGGATTTGGCGGTGGTACGCCTGCACTCACCTGGTTCTTTTTACAGGCGCTACCCGGTAATGAAAAACCGGTTAACGATTATATCGACTTTATTAAAAGTAGTGTCAGTCCAAGAATAGAAAGTATTCCAGGCGTCGCGAGTGTGGAAACATTTGATCAGAACAATCGTGAAGAATTACAAATTCGTTTTGATCCGGTTAAAGCGGCTGAGTTTGGCATCACCGTTCCACGTCTTGTTAACCTGGTTGCTGGAACAACTGATGTGTCAGGCGGATTTGTTGACGTTGGTCGACGTCAATACACACTACGTTTTAGCGGCAAATATCAAACAACCGAACTCACTGAACTGATTCTTGAAAATCGCAACGGACGAAATATTAAGCTGGGCGACATTGCAACCGTCGATGTCAGAAGAAACAACCTCAGTAACACCGCGTACCAAAATGGCAACCCTGCTTTTTCCATGCGCATCAACAAAGCAAATGCTGCCAACACGTTAAAAACACTCAATGCAGTTAAGCAAGAAGTTGAAAACATCAACAGCGAATTGCTGGAAAGAAAAAAATTAGTCATGGTGCAATCTTTTGACGCATCGGTTTTTATCTATAGAGCAATTAACCTGGTGAGCAGTAACCTGGTTGCGGGAATTATTCTTTCACTATCAGTGCTGTGGTTTTTTGTCAGGCGCGTGCGCGCGACACTGATTATTGCAACGGCGATTCCAATTTGCCTGTTGACAACTTTTATCGTACTCAAACTTCTCGATCGGTCGCTTAACGTCATTTCACTTGCCGGACTGGCATTTGCCGTTGGTATGGTTTTGGACGCGGCGATAGTCGTACTCGAAAATATTTTAAGACAACGCGAAAAAAAGCGAGACCCTCATCAAAGCTCAGAGCGGGGAGCGGCGCAAGTCTGGCCGGCGTTATTGGCATCAACCACCACTACCGTCGCAATATTTTTACCCGTGTTCTTTCTCAAAGGTGTTGAAGGACAATTATTTGGCGACCTGGCATTAACGATCGCCATTGCAGTTTCTGTCAGTTTATTAGTCGCTGTTATTCTACTGCCTGTCTTAGCGAAATTTTTAATCAAAGAAAATCAAACCGAAGATCCCAATAAGTTACTTTGGCAAAAACTAGCTCAAAAAGTCATTCGATTAACCGACACTAACAAACGCCGTTTATCATTGGCTATCATGTTGATCGTCACACCGGTTTTTATTACCTGGATTGCAACACCGCAAATGGATTACTTGCCGCCGGTTAAACGTGACGCGGTAGACGCTAATTTACGTTTTCCACCGGGTGCCAACCTGGAAACCATTGATAAAGAAGTTATCCAACCAATTTTGCAAAGGCTTCAGCCTTACATGGATGGAACGAAAGAGCCTGCTCTGAAAAATTACTATATTTTCAGCGGCCCATTTGGTGGCAACCTTGGCGTAAGAGTAAAAGATCAATCACGAGTTAACGAGCTGCTTTCGATTGTGAGAAATGAAATTCTGGTTGATTTGCCTGACACCACAGCGTTCGCTATTCAAGGTAATCTATTTGGTGGCTTCGGCGGCTCTCGTTCCGTGGCGATTCACTTACAATCGAAAGACAACGAAGCATTATTAAAAACTGCGGCTCAGGGTATCAAATGGGTTGAAGAAGCCATCCCAGGTGCCAGGGTCAATGCCAATCCAGGACTTGAAATTAACGAACCTGAACTGCGCTTAATTCCCAAAGACCGGGAAATACTTGAACAAGGTTGGACTCGCAGAGAACTGGGAACCATTGTCCGCGCCCTTGGAGATGGCATGTATGTAGGTGAGCACTTCGATGGCAGTAAACGAATGAATATTATTTTACGCGCCGAAGGCTGGCAAGATCCTGATAACCTGGGTGATGTTCCAATCCTGACAGGTACCGGTAATATCACCCAGCTAAGAGAACTGGTTGATATTAACCGCACTGTCGGCCCTGCTCGATTATCCAGAGTAGATGGACATAGAACCATTACCCTTGACGTTAACCCGCCTGAAGGCTGGTCTCTGGAACAAACTATCGCAATTCTGCGCACCCAGGTTGACCCAAAACTCCGCCAATCGTTACCCGAAGACAGTAGCATTCAATATGGCGGTAGCGCCGACCAATTGGAAAAAGCCATTAGTGTGATGGGTAAGAATTTTATGTTTGCTCTGCTGATTTTATTCTTGCTACTTGCAGGCCTGTTTAAGTCAATTAAGGATAGCGCGCTAGTTTTAGTCACCATTCCGCTAGCAACGGTTGGTGGAATTGTTGCGCTACGAGCTCTCAATCTTTTTGTATTCCAACCACTCGATTTATTAACCATGATCGGCTTTGTTATTTTGTTGGGACTGGTTGTTAACAATGCCATTTTGCTAGTTCATCAAACGCGTAATGCCGAAGGCAAAGGATTAACCCGCGATCAAGCGGTTGAAGAAGCACTCAAACTTCGCTTGCGACCAATTTTCATGAGCACTCTAACCAGCTTATTTGGCATGTTGCCGTTACTTCTGATGCCTGGTGCCGGCAGCGTTATTTATCGCGGCCTCGCCAGTGTCATTGTTGGCGGATTAGCGGTGAGTACCCTGTTTACTATTTTACTTTTACCTTGCCTGTTAAGAATTAAACTGACGGACTTAATGCCTGCACGTAAAAATAAATTAGCAGCTAAACAACAGTCACAATTGACCACGGTTGGCGGTAATCACTAATAATGAAAAATGAACAAAATTTTGCCCAAACAGAAACTAGTAATAACTAAATCTGAAATCGAGACAACTAATTATAGTCTGGCGAAAATTAATTGATGGAGATTAAAATGAGTTTGCTAAAACGTATGACTGTCGTATCACTCACCAGTTTTTCGCTGGCATTACTTTCAATCAATGCTATCGCACAAGAAGTCACACAGATGGTTTCTGTTGAGCAGGCTAAACAACAACATGTCACACCAACGGTGTGGCTTCCTGGTAATGTTGTCAACCGTTCAAATGCGCGAATATCCACCGAACAAAACGGACGGCTTACCTGGATATTAGACGTCGGCGCGAAAGTTAATAAAGGCGATCCCCTGGCTAAGTTGGATGCCCGACATCTGGATCTGCAACTCGCGGAAAAACAGGCGCAATTCAGGCAACAAAAAATCAACGCTGACTATCTAAAAAAACAGCAAAAACGCCTTAGAGCATTAATTGACAATAACAGTACTGCCAGAGCAGAGTTTGATCGAACTGAAAAAGATCTTCATATTGCGAATGAAGCATTGGGCGCTTTAGAAATACAGGCCAAACAAATTGAACTAGCGATCGAAAAAGCCACTATAAAAGCGCCATTTGCCGGCAAAATTAATCGACGTCTGGTACAACAGGGAGAATACGTCACCATGGGCATGCCACTGGTTCAACTGGTTGACCCCAATACACTTGATATTACCATTGCCGCGCCGCTATCGGTGGCTCCCTATCTTTCTGCGAATAACGAAGTGCTGGTAAAATTTAAAGATAAGTTATTAACCGTGCCTGTTCGCACCTGGAGCCCTGCAGGAGATTCTTCTTCCAGAACATTTGAAGTAAAACTGAATGCCTCACAATATGATTTATTCAGCGGGTTAGCAGTGACGGCATCTCTTCCTAACGAAAAAGCGGTGAGCGCGACTTTAGTTCCCAGAGACGCCTTAATCCTTCGCGAAAAAGAAACCTATGTCATCGCTGTTGACACTGAAAGTAATGCCAGAAAAATCAGAGTGTCCGTTGGTCGCGGTATCGGCGAGTGGGTATCCGTTGAAGGAAAAGTTTCCGCCGGTGATAAGTTGGTAGTTCGAGGGGGTGAGCGACTGGAGGATGGTCAGAAAGTTCGTATCAACCAACCTGAAGTAAAACAAGGCGTTGAAAATATCGCTGCTAATTAAGGAATACCACTCCCTTAAACGCGGGTTGATCTTTGCAGCTGGACTTAGTTGCTCTCCTCTACTAAATAATCTATCACCAATAAAAAAACTCAAGTCTTATGGTGATAGATTCCTCAATTGACTTTAATTCTCCGAGTGAACCAGGCGCAGCTTACTTTTTTATCCAACGTGAGTATTTGCTCACACACATTTCAGAAATGTTGCTAGCCAACAGGCGTCAAATGCGCGTATTGCTTACTTCAGCCTCACGGCATAATAGCAAAGTCGGAAACGATAAAAACCGCGAAGCTGGACGGGAGTTGTCAGATATTGCTTAACTCTGATTCTGTTTTTTTGAAAAGTAGACCTCTTTTGCCTCATTTTGAATGAAGCTAATTCAATAATTTGATGTTCTAACCAATAAAACTATTTTTTCTTTGTCCCCACAGTAAAGGCCTGTTAACTGGGAAGTTTTTTCAACAACACGGGATATTTACAAACAGCAGCGGATAGCTGAACTATATTTATATTAAAAGGAAAGATTTGTAATTGCATGAATACCCCAAAACTACCTCACAACTCAAGTAAAACGCTGCAGACCATCACTGACAAAAGGCTTGCGCTTGAAAAACTCATCAATATTGCTTGTAGTGTACAAAATCAACATAAGGCGCTGAGTGAAGTTGCACTAGCGGCAAAACCCTCACAAGAATTTCCTAAAAAAACGGTCGCCTATTTTAAAGCAATTGAAAAACACATGGCCGAGATTGACTCGGCGGGTTTACTACAAAAACTTGAAGTTGTTGAAGGTGCAATTAGTCAATCGATAAAAAAACTTATTCGCCTCGCAAAAATTAATGTTAGTCAGTTGCGAAACGACGAAATTAGCCATATTGATATCGATACGTTCAAGCATTTTATCGATGATTTTAAAAGGCGAACTCAAACCTCGTTAGCACTTCGATTTATTCTGAAAAAAAGAGGAATGGCTATTGCGCCGTTTAAGCTTCCCCTCTCGCAGGAGTCCATCGCAGAACAGATCGACACGCTCAAAGAAAAAGAACGTGGTTGTGTTAAACAAATTCGATCTGAAATACAGTCTATTATTGAGGACACTCAAAACCTGTTATTAAGCGATCAATTACCTTCCGAAATTCGCCTTGAACTGGAAAATGTTCAAACTGCAATGGCGGTTAACATTAAACATCTGGACAATGGTGGTTCAGTTGATGAAATTCCAAATGTCTATGAAGTGATAACACTAGAAAGCGAGCCTGCTTATGGAGAAGAACTGGCCCCTCAAGAAATGGTTGACGAACCTGAGCCAGATAACAAAAAAACTGAACGGCAAGCAGAAATCAAACCTGAAACACAACCCCATCAAAAGGCCCCTCGGCCACAACCGAAATCTTTCTGGTGGTTACTTAAAACTTGGTTAACCTCTCCCTGGAGCACAAGCTGGCAATCGATCAAAGAAAAATACCGTGATGACGATCAATAACTTGAGAAACTATTTATCACGCATTCAGATTATTTATTCTTTGTCATCACAAAATAAATTGGTAATCCGCCAACAATCAGTGCGACTCCCCAAAGCAATGATTTAACCCCTATTCCGCTCACTGCCCAACAACAATAACCAAGCGCAAAAGTTGCAGTGAGCAAATTAAAATATTCTGGTTTTGTGCGCCAGCGAGAAAAAATCCACTTTAACTCTGCGCCAATTGATAACAAATATGGAATGAAAATTCCTAAGGTTGAAATTAAAATCGCGAACGTAAACAACGAAACCATTCCTTCGCTAAAATTCGCAATCACCAACACCGAAATTAAGCCACTGGAAAGCACTAACGCACTAATCGAAACGCCCTGATTATCTTTATCTTTGAAAATAGCCGGTAATAATCCATCTCTGGCCGCTGTCATCGGAACCTGTCCTTGCAATAAAATCCAACCATTCAGCGCGCCGACACAACTGATAACGGCACCGATCGCAACCATGTAGCCAGCCCACTCCCCCCAGATAATTTTTGCCGCATCGGCAAAAGGCGCACCGGAAGATTGCAACTGCTCATTCGGCACCGCGCTCATAATCGCAATCTGACTGGATATGTAAATCACCGCCGCCACCCCAAACCCCAGCATGGTGGCTCGCGGAATGGTAACCTTTGGGTTATCGACATTATCAGCCGGAATAGTGGCTGACTCTAACCCCAGAAACGCCCAAAGGGTCAATGCCGCGGTCGCTGTTACTGAAAAAACTATCGGCTGTTCGGATAAATTGAAAGGTCTAAAAGCTTGTGGCTCGAATACAAAAAATGCAGCAGCACCAATGGCTAACAAGGGCAATAATTTCAACACCGTTGTCACCAGCTGGAAAATTCCAGCCTGTTTAACGCCACGAATATTAATTAAGGTCACACTCCAGATTAACACCAATGCACAAATAACGGCGTAGACAGGATTGCTTTGTAATTCGGGAAAGAAAAAACTCAGGTAAGCAATTGCCGCGACTGCAATGGCTGAATTTCCGCACCAGATGGAAACCCAGTAAGACCAGGCGACGCAAAAAGCGGCAAGTGAACCAAAGTTGTCATACGCATAGCGATAAGGCCCTCCCTGTTTTGGAAATTTTCGGCTCAGGCGTACGAAAACTAAAGCAGTCATTAGCGCGCCAAATGTGGTTGCCAACCAACCGAGAATGCTCACGCCACCGTAGGGCGCTAAAGAAGCGGGCAATAGAAATATTCCTGAGCCAATCATGTTGCCAATTACCAACGCGCTACAGATCCAGATCCCCACAGTTTTTTTGTTCTTAGCTTTTTTATCACTAACTACCGAGACACCCTCTGTTTGTGACTGTAAAGCGACCTGATCGTCTGGTTTTGCATTATCTGAGTCGTTCTTTTCGGTTATCGGCGATGACACATAACTCTCCTTGAAAACATAGAGCGGGTTACTTTTATCTGGTGACTTCGCCAGATGCTTTTTTGAGTTCCTTTTGCAAAGTGCAGCAGCTTCAGTATTACGTTGACGAGAGGATTAAGTCAAATTAAGTTGATTGTCGACGCAAATGTATATACTTGAATTAGAGTGACTAATCCAGCGAACCCATGCCTCAAATATAACGGTTTTTGGCCTTGCTGAATCCTGCATCTTCAAGTAGTTTGGGTATATACTTTGAGAATAGACTAAATTCGAAAGCCAGAATTTTCGTTATCGGGATTACTATAATCAGGACTACGATAACCAGAACTTCAATCACCTGAACTTCGACAGCTTAACTTCGAGGATAGCAGTCATGCGAAATTACCAACAATTTTATATCAATGGCCAATGGGTAGCGCCAAGCACCAATAACCCGCTAGATGTCATCAATCCAGCAACGGAACAAACCTGTGCGCAAATATCCTTAGGCGCGCAAGCCGACGTGGATGCCGCGGTTTCAGCAGCGCGCGACGCTTTTCAATCTTTCGGTAGTAGCGCGCGCCAGGAACGTATCGAGTTATTTGAATCGATTATTAGTGAATATAAAAACCGTTACAACGATATTGCCGAGGCAATCAGCGAAGAAATGGGCGCACCGATATCCCTGGCCACCAAGGCACAAACCGGTGCAGGGCTAGGTCATCTAAAAACGGCGCTCGCAGTGTTGAAAGAGTTTCATTTTGAGGAGCAATCCGGTGCAAGTCGAATTTATAAAGAGCCAATTGGTGTCTGCGGTTTGATCACGCCATGGAATTGGCCGATGAATCAAATTACCTGTAAAGTTGCTCCAGCGTTAGCAACAGGCTGTACAATGATACTAAAACCGTCGGAAATAGCGCCCCTTTCCGGATATATTTTCGCACAAATAATGGATAAAGCAGGCGTCCCGGCAGGCGTATTTAATCTGATTAATGGCGACGGCCCTGGCGTAGGAACAGCACTCTCCAGCCACCCTCAAGTCGATATGATGTCCTTTACCGGTTCTACCAGGGCAGGCTCACTGGTTGCGCAAAATGCCGCGCCAACGGTAAAAAGAGTGACTCAGGAACTCGGCGGAAAATCGGCTAACATTATTCTCGATGATGCAGACTTTGAACAAGCCGTTAAGCGCGGCACATTTTCAGTTTTTAATAATACAGGTCAGTCTTGCAACGCGCCGACACGCATGTTGGTTCCTGCTGACAAAATCGATCTTGCTGCAGAAGTTGCGGCTAACACTGCCACCAAAGTCGTGGTAGGCGCTCCTAATAACGAGAGTACAACAATGGGTCCGCTGGTCAGCAAGTTGCAGTTTGATAAAGTGCAAGGAATGATTGAGAAAGGTCTTAAGGAAGGCGCAACGCTAATTTGTGGTGGGCCAGGTAAACCCGAAGGATTAGAACAAGGCTACTTTGTAAAACCGACTGTTTTTAGTAATGTGAACAATGAGATGACAATAGCCCGTGAAGAAATCTTTGGTCCTGTTTTATCTATTTTACCTTACGCCAATGACGAAGAAGCCATTGCAATTGCCAACGATACACCCTACGGATTGGCAGGTTATATCCAGGGGAACGATCAACAGCGAATAAGCTACATTGCGTCAAAAATTCGCGCCGGCAATATCAATATTAATGGACAATCCGGCGATTTGAATACACCGTTTGGCGGCTATAAACAATCGGGAAATGGCCGTGAGTGGGGTGTTCACGGGTTCGAAGATTACCTGGAAATTAAAGCGGTGAGCGGTCTGGAATAATCTTTTAATCAACCGGATCTTTGATTAACTTACCCTTTAATTAACTAACTCTTTAATTAATCATCAGTTTTTTAAATTTAGCCGAGCGAGGAATAGTTATTATGACAACAAAAAATACACTGCTGTCTCACCTTCGTCCGGCTGATCCCAAGGATGCGCACACACTTCCAGCATCACTTTACGTGGATCCCGATATCTTAAATATTGAATATGAAACCATCTTTGAAAATACCTGGCAGCTAATCGGTCACATTGATCAAGTGAAGAACCCCGGCGATCAATTGGTTTGTCAGGTTGGAAAAATACCCGTGGTAGTGGTGCGCAACCAAGAAAAAACGTTGAAAGCATTCCATAATGTTTGTCGTCACCGAGCAGGCCCTGTCGCTATCGAAAATAATAACAGTAAGGTATTACGCTGTCGCTATCATGGATGGACCTATACATTAGACGGCCAGCTAAAAAGTGCGCCGGAGATGAATTCCACGCCGAATTTTGAGGTTTGCCAATTTCACTTACCCCAGCTGTTATTGCGCGAATGGCAGGGATTTATTTTTGTTTGTGCCGGCGATTCGCCTGCACCATTCGAACAGGTTTTCGCCAGTATATCAGAAAATATTCAGCCCATTGATTTATCCGAAATGTCCTTTAGCCATCGGGACGAATACGTCATCGAATGTAACTGGAAAGTCTATATGGATAATTACCTGGAAGGCTATCATTTACCCCATGTGCATCCAGGTTTAAATAAACTTCTTGATTACCGAAGTTACGATACCCTGTTGCAACCATGGTACAGCTACCAATTCAGTCCATTGGACGACAATTCAAATGGGGAGAATTTTTACGGTGAAGGTAAAGCGCATTACTACTGTATTTATCCCAACCTGATGCTAAATATATTACCTGGCCGATTACAAACCAACATCATTCTGCCGCTCGATCATCAGAAAACGCGGATCATTTTTGATTATTACTATTCCGATCCCAGTTCAAAACAAACCAAACAATTAATTGAACAAGACAGGGAGTTTAGTGATGTTGTTCAAGATGAAGATATTGCGATTTGTGAAAAAGTTCAGTTAGGTCTCAACTCCGGCAGTTATCACACCGGCAGACTCTGCATGAAAAGAGAGACAGGCGTTTTGCACTTCCAGAATTTAATTCGCCAATCACTGCGTGACGCCATCGAGGGTGAACAACTGAAAGACTATTAATCTGAATCCAATTACCGTGTGAGGAAATTATGTTTACTAAAGCCATTGTCAGAACCCCTTGCAAAGCGATGATAGAAGGCATAACAACTGCTAACCTGGGAACGCCTGATTATCAAAAAGCACTGCAACAACACGCAGACTACATCGCCGCCTTACAAGAGTGTGGGCTCTCGGTAACAGTGTTGCCTGCTGACGAAAACTTTCCCGATTCAACTTTCGTTGAAGATACTGCATTGATGACACCTCATTGCGCCATTATCACCAACCCGGGAGCACCTTCACGCACCGCAGAGACTCATTCAATCAAAGCTGTAGTCGCCGACTTTTACGATCAAGTCGAATTGATTGAAGCCCCGGGAACAGTTGAAGCAGGCGACATTATGATGGTCGGTGATCACTACTACATTGGTTTATCGGAAAGGACGAACCAACAAGGTGCCGACCAAATGATTGCTATTTTAAAAAGATATGGAATGACAGGATCCACAGTGACAATGAGTGAAATGCTTCACCTGAAAACTGGGTTGGGTTACCTGGAAAATAACTACCTCTTAGCTTGTGGAGAGTTTCTTAAAAAAGCAGAGTTTCAACAATACAATATCTTAGAAGTGGAGCAAGAGGAAGCTTATGCTGCTAATAGTGTATGGGTAAATAATGTCGTGTTAACACCGGCAGGATTTCCAAAAACTCACCAACTCATTCAATCTGCAGGATATGAAATCAGAATAGTAGATGTTTCTGAGTTTCAGAAAATTGACGGCGGCTTGAGTTGTTTGTCACTGCGCTTTTAGCATTAGAGTCATTGATGCAAAAGCGCATTACTAAACTCATTAAGAGATTATCTAAAGAATCACTTTAAAATCTTACCTCTCAAAATTCGCTTTCCCTGAACTTTTAGCATCTAAATCCATCGGACTCAGTATGCAGGGTTAGCTATCAGTAAAAAAAATGTAAGCCTATCCAGTTACATATTCTATTGTCACCGCAGATATGAACTATAATTTTAAGGAACTTGACTTAAGATAAAGATCTATCTCAATGAGCGAACCAAAAGAAAACTCGAAGATTCTAATCGTTGATGATATCCAGACGAATATCTTTGTGGCTCAATGTATGTTGGATGGCTGTGGCGCGGAAATGTTAACGGCCAGCTCTGGCGAAGAAGCGTTATCCATTGTAAAAGAAACGGAGCTCGCCCTGGTTTTGCTCGACGTACATATGCCAGGAATGGATGGTTATGAAGTTGCTCAAATCATGTTAGCTAATGAGCAAACAAAAAATATTCCAATCATTTTTGTGACCGCCTGTAATGTGGATAGCGAACATATTTTTAAAGGTTACGAAAGCGGCGCTGTTGATTATCTGTTAAAACCAATTGATCAAAGAATTCTCAGAAGCAAAGTCAATATTTTCTTACGGCTCGACAAGCAGCAAAGGCAATTAAAAACTAAGCATAAAGAGTTGCAAAAAGCCTACTACGATATTAACAAGGCCCAGTCAGAATTAGCCCGCTCTAAAAAACTGGCGTCAATCGGTCAACTAGCAGCCGGGGTTGCACATGAAATCAATAACCCGCTGGGTTTTGTCACAAGTAACACCAATTCACTGCAATCATATTTCAATGACTTTAAAATGTTGTTTCAATTATACCGAGCGCTAGAGCAAGCGATTGTTGAACAGAAACCTGAAGCAGCAGTACATTCAATTCTCAAGGACATAAGCAAAAGTAAACAACAGCTAGATTTTGATTTTCTTCTTGACGATATTAAGGATATTTTTAGTGAAACGAAATCAGGCCTCGAACGAGTCAAAAAAATTATTACCAATTTGAAAGTCTTTTCCGACGCGGAAGTCGAAGAAAATTCTTCGATAGGTATAGAGCAATGTATCGAATCGAGCCTTTGGTTAGTGAAGTCTCAGATACAAAAGGAATTTAAAATAGAAAAATCTTTTTGCAAAGATGTAGAACTCATCTGTAATGCTTCACATATCAAGTTAGCACTGATGAATATCATCCTGAATGCAGTACAGGCTATTCAAGAAAATGGTGTCATTCGTATATCTACAGAGATTCGTGATGACGATATTATCATCTGTGTTCAGGACAATGGTGTAGGCATGGAACAGGAAGTTTTACGCGATATCTTTAACCCATTTTTTACAACTAAAGCCATCGGTGAAGGCTCGGGGCTTGGTTTATCAGTAAGCTTTGATATCATCAAACAGCATAACGGCGATATCAACGCGACGAGCAGGCCCGGAGAAGGCAGTGAGTTTGTAGTTACATTACCCTTAGCAAGAACCACAGATAAAGTAGCGGCAACCTCTTCTTAAATGCTAGTTTAATAAAAGACTAAACAAGGAATGATTTCGATTTTGTTATCTATTTAGCAAATCTATAACAAAAAGAGATGATTTGATTGATTAGTTCAACGGAAAAATGTGCCTTTTCACCAAAACCAAACAAATACATAGCAGCTTTTCCAACGATTTCATTTAACCCAGGCAAGAATTCCAGGTTTTAACAAACTCATTATTAATTATCTCAATTTATCAATTGTAAACCAATCAACTTAAACTAAACTTTCGTTATAGGAAATAGCAAGTCGCAATATCATTCAATCGATAACAATTCATTGATTTGATTAAGTCTGCAGAAGTTTGTTATTTTGTGACCTGCATGCTCCGAAGAAGGATTTTAACCGAGAGACCATCAATGAGTCTGCCACCATCAAATAATTACCAAAGCACGGCCGCCAGCAAAGATATCAATCAAACCATAGTCAATGCATTAACAGCGAAAAATTTTAACGAAACGCTAACAATAATAGTCAACCAGTGCCGGCAACTATCTGATGCAAACCAGGTAACATTAAGTTACGCCCCTGATGGTGATTTTAATAACACAATTCAAGCGCACTCTTTTTCTGAAAAATATAAAGAATATAATCCCTTAGATTTGCAACTCCTCAATGGAGAAATCTTTCGAGATCTTCAGCGCGCCAATAAATCCAGACGGAAAACCCAAAAGGAGCTAGTTGCTCATTCAATTTGGAAGAATAAGGAAATATTTAAGGATCACAGTTGCCTGAAACATCCCCAGGTATGTGGTTATTTGATTACCCCAATCAGGGCAATAGATAACAGTATAATCGGCGCTCTTCTGTTCAGTGACAAAATCACTGGAGACTTCACGCTAAGAGACACAAAACGAATCGAGCAACTGGCGGGAGTTATCGCTAGAGCATTTGATTTGCAAATGCATCAAGAAAAAATTGACCAGCTACTTAAATCACTAACCAAACAACAGCGACTTTTGGAGGATCAAAAGCAAGAGTTGAAAAAGCGTGCAACTGATATTTCTTATCTTTCAAAACACGACGAACTAACCGGCCTCGACAATCGTTCCGCTTTAAAAGAAAAGTTGCAATGGTCGATTTCGATGGCTGAGCTTAACCACCAGATACTCGCGGTGGTGATGCTTGATCTGGATCATTTCAAACTGGTCAATGATAGCCTGGGCCACCAGGCTGGAGATAAAATACTCATTACGATTGGTACTCGTTTGATCAATAGCGTTCGGCAGGCTGACATCGTTGCTCGACACGGCGGCGACGAGTTTGTTCTTGTTCTTAATGATCAGAGTTCAGCAGCCGCAACATTGAACTTGTTGCAACGAACGTTAGAGGATATTCAGCAACCAATACAATATGCCAACCAGGAAATCAACGTAACCTGCAGTATCGGGTTCAGCTTGTTTCCCAAAGATGGTCAAGATGCCGAAACACTTTTAAAACACGCTGACACCGCGTTACACCAGACCAAAAAAGACAGTCGCGGGCAATTTAGTTTTTTTAGACCTGAAATGCAGAAAGAGCTTCAAGAACGGGTTTCCCTGGAAACTGAATTACGCCACGCTGTACAACAAAATGAGTTTGAACTTCACTATCAACCGCAAGTTGATATGAATTCGGGCAATATCATTGGACTTGAGGCACTTATTCGATGGCAACATCCTAGATTAGGCGTTATTCCACCCGCTCAATTTATTCCGCTGGCAGAAGAAATAGGCTTAATTTCACAAATCGGAGAGTGGGTTTTGAAAACCGCCTGTCAACAAAACAAAAGCTGGCAAAATGAAGGACACTCAAAAGTAACTGTGGCAGTTAACTTTTCTGCAAAGCAGTTGATGCAAACTAACATAGTTCAACTCGTTAACAATGTCTTATCCGAAAGTGGGCTGGAAGCCCGGTATTTAGTTATCGAAATAACTGAAAGTCTGTCAATGACCGATCCGGAAACAACCATAACAATCATGCAAGCATTAAAAACTCTAGGCGTGAAAATTTCGATTGATGATTTTGGCACGGGTTACTCTAACTTAAGTTATCTGAAACGATTCCCGATTGATGAAATAAAAATCGATCGCGCATTCGTCAAGGATATCACGACAGACCCACACGACCTGGCCATTACCAAAACGATTATCGCAATAGCCCATTGTCTCGACCTTAAAGTCATCGCAGAAGGAATCGAAACTCAATCTCAATTAGCGCTATTAATCCAGCAAAAATGCGACATGATGCAAGGCTATTATTTCAGTCGACCATTAACGGCAGAAAGTTGCAGCCAACTACTAGTCGAAAATCCGAGTATAAAGCTAGATGAAATTCGCCAGAATAAGTATCAGCGTTCACTGTTAATAGTTGACGACGAAAAGAGAATACTGTCGTCAATAAAAAGGCTGTTGCGCCCGTTAAAATTGAATATTTTTGAAGCAGAAAATGCAGAGGCAGCTCTTGAGCTAATGGCGTTACATAAAATTGACGTTATCCTTTGCGACATAATGATGCCGGGCATGGACGGCATCGAATTTTTCAGCAGAATTCATCAAATGTACCCAGAAACAACTCGAATTATTCTTTCCGGACAAACTAATTTTAATGTTGCAACTGATGCTATCAATCGCGGTGCGATATACAAATTTCTGACCAAGCCCTGGAAAAACGATAAGCTATGTAGCGAAATTGAAGCAGCTTTTCGACACCATGAGGCTAGTTTTGAACAACGAAATGAGTCTGTAGAGTAAAAAACGATATTGTCCAGCCACTATAAGATTATCGAGTCCAATTAACTCAATTCTCAAAAGCAGATTGAATACAGTCAGCTATCAAACGCTCACATTTAAAAATGATGCAATACAACTTAAGATGACAGCTCAATAATCGCCTGAAGAGATTGTAACTGGTTTTTTTTAAAGTATCTGCGCCAGCGAGTTACTGAATTTATTGATTACTAATAATATTAAGAAATGCGAAAGATAAAAATTGCAAATGGGTCTACTATTTAATAATTAAATCGTGATTTATGCTACCAGATCTTGCTTAAATGGCGTCAGGCAGTACGAATTGTTGACTTTCGAACCGTCACATCAATTATCGCAATTAAGTCATGGCGATGTAGCAACGTTGAGTATTAGCTGAGACCAGATGTTCAATTGAGGTTCAACTCTTTCATTCGGTTTTTAATCAGGAAAGATTAATGGCTAACTGGGACCCGGAAAAAAAACTGCTAACACTAAAAATTGTGTTTTATGGTCCCGCGTTAAGTGGAAAAACAACCAATATCATTGCACTTCACGATCAACTACAACCCGAACTAAAGGGAGACATGCAAGTTCTTGAAACTCATAATGATAGAACCTTGTTTTTTGATCTACTACCTCTCGGTATAAAAACCAGCAACAATACACTGATAAAACTTAAACTCTATACTGTACCAGGGCAAGTCATTCACAATAGCACCCGCAAAGCAGTGTTATCGAGATGCGACGGGGTAATTTTTGTAGCAGACTCACAGAATACACAGTCGGAAAATAATGCCGAGTCATTTAACAATCTGATTAAAAATATCAAACTTGTCGGCCTGGACATCGAACAGCTTCCGCTAGTTGTGCAGTTTAATAAAAGGGATTTAGTGAACATCGTTTCAATTGATGAACTTCAAACAAGATGGAGTGAAACACCGTGGAAACTATTTTTTGCGAGCGCACTGAATCAGGAAGGCGTTATTGAGACATTTACTGAATTGCTAAATATCTTGTACATCTCAATCGACAACAGCTATTCACTCAGCGAAAAACATGAACTTACTCAAAGCGCTTTTGTTACTCAAATCATTCATGGCCAAGCACAATGATAACCACCGATTTCGAACGAGATTACACGCTAAAAGAACTCATTCCGAGTAACCGATATTCCAGGATAGCGAACGCATTAAGCCAGTTTGGTTTTGATTATTTCGAAATAATTGATCTCGACCAATCGATCCTGTTTTCTCAAGGTAAATCAAGCAATATCGAATCTTTGCCGTTGATATTGGAACTCGAAGCAATCGGTCATTTTCAATACGATCAAGAAAATAAGTCAATCGCTCAAGCCGCGTCCAATATGTTAATCGAAATACTTCAGGCCAACTGGAGATACCACATGGCGTCAAGTCTTCATGTACAAGTTTCGCAAGAAGACTACCACGCCTTAAAACTCAAAAATGAGCAGCTTGAAGACTCTGAGCAACGCTACAAAAATCTCGCTGACCAGCTCGAACAACGAGTCAAAAAACAAGTTAAAGTAATAGAAGCATCGCAAAGAAAACTGTACGAAGCAGAAAAGATGGCTTCCATTGGCCAACTTGCCGCTGGCATCGCCCATGAAATCAACAACCCTATTGGTTTTATTTCTAGTAACCTGAATACTGCATCTGAATATATTGAGGAACTCGCATTATCGATTAATGATCTTTTACACAAAGAAGTTAAACCGGTAACAGAATCGCGCGAAAAGCTGCCGGAAGAAGAATTATTAGATGATTTCCAGGAATTGGTTGGTGAATCGATCAACGGTGCAAAACGTATAGCAAGAATTGTTTCAGATCTAAAAGCCTATTCCAATGTCGAACTCGCCCAGGAACAGTTAGTCAATCTGACCGAAAACATTGAACTGGCGAAACGTATCTTTTTAAGCTCTACCGACAAGTCGATTAATATCAATATTCGCCAATATCCTATCGAACCTACTTATTGTAAACCATCTCACATTAATCAGTTATTACTCAACTTACTTAATAACGCGTCTGATGCAATGGGCTCTGAGGGCGAAATTTCTATTCTTTGCCAAATGAAAAACAATGATATTTTTGTCGAAGTGACTGATAACGGTTGTGGTATCAATGAAGAAGACGTTAAACACGTATTCGAACCTTTTTTTACCACCAAAGATGTCGGCAGCGGTACAGGTCTCGGGTTAACGGTATGCCAGGATATTATTCGAGCCCATGATGGAAGTATCAGCCTTTCGAGCAAAATAGGCCTTGGCACCAGTGTAAAAATTTTGTTGCCCATAAAAAATACTCCAACAAGCAATGAGTAATTACAGCGAACTTTTCACCGGGAAAAAAACGGCTTCTGCTGTGAATGGCTCTATGCCATCTACTGAGATTTCCAAATACCAAATTCTTTTGCTGGATGATGAGCGACATGTACTCAAATCTCTTACCCGCGTATTCAGAAAAGAGAACTACACAATAATCACCTCTGATAATCCCATGAAAGCTCTCGCGATATTACGGCAGAAAAAAATTCAGCTAGTCATATCAGATTTTAAGATGCCTCTGATGAACGGCGCTGAATTTCTTAGAAAAGTAAAAAAAAGTCATCCAGATGTCATTCGCATTATGTTAACCGGACAAGCGGATACTCAGGCGGTAATGACAGCCATTAATGAAGGCGCAGTATATAAATTTATTTTAAAACCCTGGAATGATGATGATCTGAGAATTTCAGTTTCTCTTGCACTTGAACAATACGACCTAAGAAGTCGAAATCATTCCCTTGAAAAAGAGAACAAACGGTATCAAACTGATCTTTCAAAGCTGTCAAAAATGGCGACAATTAATCGCAGCCAGCTTTTGATAACGCTCAATAAGAAAGGGATCATTAATGAAACACAGGTGCAACAGATCTTAAAGCGGCAAATGGCGTCTAAATCCCCTCCTATTAAGATAATTCTGCGGCAGGGTTGGATTACGGAAAAAGAAATAAGGAAAATTATAAAGAATCAATTTTATATTGAGCAGGTTTCGCTTGATGAATTTGATATCGACCCAGCAGTTACCAGCCTGATACCCGCTTCTTTTTGCAAACAGCAACTTTTGCTACCAATTCGTCAAGTGGGCAAAACAGTTACATTAGTCATGGCTGATCCCCTTGATGAAGGCGTATTAGAAAATGTTCGATTCAGCAGTGGACTCGACTTTAACGTCGTCATGGCAAGCTGTGGCGATATTGAAAAGAAGATTTTAGACGTGTTTGGAGATACTGCACAGCTCGACAATGTTGAATCAATTACATCCTACTCAGATTCATTTGACTCTATTGAGATAGTTATCGACGAAGAAGAGGATATTGAACTCGCCACCCTTCTTGAAAGCACTAGCGAACCACCCGCGATAAGGCTGGCTAATGCGTTAATACTTGAAGCCATCAGGTTAAACGCCAGCGACATTCATATTCAACCAACCTCCAAATACGTTCTAGTGCGATTTCGAATTGACGGCGTTCTTCACGATAAAATTCAAGTACCACTGAATTTGCACATGGCCCTTGTATCGCGAATAAAAATAATGGCAGAGCTGGATATCACCGAACGAAGACGACCACAAGATGGAAGAATTACCGTGAAGTCATCGTTGAAGATAGTTGACTTGCGATTATCGACTTTACCAACAATTAATGGTGAAAAAATCGTAATGCGATTACTCGATCGAAATTCATCAATGCTTCCACTCAACGATTTAGGTTTTAGCAAAGAGCAGCTAGCCATGCTCGAACTTGTGAGCACTAAACCACAAGGCATTATTCTGACTACAGGCCCAACAGGCAGTGGCAAAACCACGACGCTTTACTCTCTTCTTAAAAAGAATGCCACTGCAGAGAAGAACTATATTACTATCGAAGATCCGGTAGAGTACTATATGGACAGAGCCGGTCAGGTAATGGTTCAAAATAGAATTGATTTTAGTTTTTCAACTGCCTTGCGAGCAGTTCTCCGGCAAGATCCTGATACCATTTTGCTTGGCGAAATCAGGGATTCAGAAACAGCCAACATCGCATTTCAAGCAGCATTAACCGGGCACGTTGTCTATTCAACCATACATACCAACTCCTCAATTGCAACACTTGCCAGGTTATTTGACCTGGGGTTAAGGCCTTACATTATTGCATCGGCATTAGAAATGATCATTGCACAAAGATTAGTAAGAAAGTTATGCCAGCATTGCAAGCAGGAACGGGAAATAGATAAAAAAATACTAACTTTACTTGGAGATAAATTTGCTCAGTTACTCGTTCGTGACTTTCAGTCACCGGGTTGTGAATTTTGCCAGGGAACTGGTTTAAAAGGGAGGCTTGGAATTTATGAAGTTTTCGTACTGGACGAGAAAATTCGCCAGGCAATTACCGAGAGACTGAGTTTTATCGAGTTAACCAACATTGCGAAATCAAATGGGCTGAAAATACTCATCGAGGATGCCGCCGACAAAGTTAATCAAGGATTAATTTCCGCGGATGAAGTATTAAGAGTTCTTGGCGCTCAATCTGGTAATTAGCGATCAAGCCAGACATATACCCCTATTGGACAAGCATAGATTTTTTCAACGGCAATTAATTTGTCAATCATCACATTGGTCAGTTTTGTTCCTTCGTTTAATAGCATCAAACCATTTTTATTAGTGCAATCTCGACTTAAAATCATCCCTGGCTGCAAATTCATACTTGATAACATATGCTCTTCTTTTACCTCATTATCTTTTTCATGTTGCTTAGATATTTCAAAAAATAACTTGGCTAACTGGTAATCATACAATTTATTCTTATGTTCAAGTAAGAAATGCCTCGCATCTCTCGCAGTATAAGTAATCCCATCGTATTTTCCCGACTGCAATAGAAAGTAATCTTTCACAATACTCAATACTTTACAACCGATGGGAATATCGCTTCCTTTTAGACCATCAGGACCGCCGGAACCATTAATATATTCGTAATGATGCTCAATAATTCGCGCCGTATCAGTAAAGTTAGAAATGCCTTTCAGAACCGATGCACCAATTTCAGGATAAGTCATGAATTGTTCGAAGTCATCAACGTCCATCAATTTCACCGGCGTGGTTAATAGTTTTTCCGGCAACGCAAGTTTACCTAATTCAAAAAGCAAACTAGAGTAATAAATTTGCTTGACCATATAATCGCTGAGTTCACTTTTTTTAGCGAGACTAACCGCCAACATCGGTAAATCGGGATACTCTCGGCTAAAAATATTCTCTCTTGCACAAATGGCGTGAGACAATAGCTTTACAACAGCGTCGTAACTTTTCGAAAGCTCCCGGTAAGCCTGATCTAGCATTCCTTCAGCTTCTTTTAATTCCCGAACTCTAGCTTCAACCTTTTCTTCAAGATCTTTATTCCATGCCTTTAATTGTTCATTCTGTTGTTGGGTAAGAATTGATAGTCTTTCTTTTTCCCCTTCCAAAAAGCGAATTTTAAGAAGCGAACTTACTTTTAATTTAATGTCATTGTCTTCCCAGGGCTTACTGACATATGCACTAATTCGCCCTTCATTGATCGCCCGAATTGTAGATTCCTGATCGGAAAACCCAGTTAGTAATATACTTGGAATATTGGGTCCAATGTCCTTTGCCCGACTTAAAAACTCCGCACCATCCATACTTGGCATTCTCATATCTGAAATGATAAGGTCAATTTTTTCCCGCTTGATAATTTCTAGACCTTCCGCACCACTTTCAGCAAGATGTATTTCGTATCCATCTTTTCTGAAAAGCCTTCTTAAAGCAACCAGTATATTTCTTTCATCGTCCACACATAGAACACTGGCTTTTTCCGTTGTTTTTGTTTCTTCGCTCATTGAAATCTTTCTCTCAGGTTTCATTTGTCTTTATCATTCGATATTCTTTACGCTAACTTGAAATTAACTAACCGCTACTTTTCTTTCTTCTCCACGAATCAAACAACCCTGCCTCTTCTAAAATCTTACTTTTTTTGTGTTTCATATAGTAAAGCAACTCTTGTCTCGCCAACTTTCTATCCATACCATTTTTGACCAAATGAACTAGTACTTTTTCAAATGCTTTACGACGTTTTTTTCCGCGCCCCGATGTATCTCGGCGATTTTCAAAAAAATCAAGTAATGTCGAACCACAAGAGCAATTTCGGAATAGCTCAAGGATAGTTTCACCTTCGTCACCTTCTGAGGATTTTAAGCCAGTCTTTTTGTTAATCGCTTCGGTCTTAGCGACAAAATCTTCAACATTCAGGTAAACTAAGCCACAGGTTGCACATTTCTTGGGAAAAGAACATTTCTCTAACGCAACCAAGTCATCAAACAGAGAGTTATTATCCATTATTAACCTCACGAATCGGGAGGCACACCATTCAAGCTAGCATCTAAATTTTTCTGGTTTTCTTCCTCTTGCCGAATAACTGGTATGCTAATTTTAAAGCAAGTTCCGACCCCTACCTCACTGGTTACTACAATGCTGCCTTTATGATTTTCGATAATCCCATAAGATATCGATAAACCCAGCCCAGTACCCTGTCCGACAGGTTTTGTAGTGAAGAATGGATTAAATAGTTGTGAAATATTTTTCTCTTCAATACCAACGCCATTGTCCTTAACCTCAATACAAATCGTATCTTCCTCAAGGCTGGTCACTACCGTTATGACTCCATTTTCCTGAATTGCATGGCTAGCATTTATCAGCAAATTCATAAACACTTGGTTAAGTTGGCTTGGGTAGCAATAGGTTTCGGGAAGTTCTCCGTAGTTTTTTACAACTTCACAGTGATATTTCAACTCATTCCAAACAATCCTGATTGTTTCATCAAGGCAATTATTAATGTCGGTTTTCTTCTTTTGTTCTTCGCCGGCGTGGGTAAAATTTTTGAGGCTTTGAATAATATTTTTAACTTTTTCCATTCCAAAAATGCTTTCAGAAACTAACTCAACAATATCTGATAGTATAAAATCAATATCATGTTTTTCTTTTAAGTTTTCTAACAATGATGGAAGCTCTTCAACACGAGTCGACTCCCCGAAGATCTTACTTAATTCAGTGACGAAAGCCCCTAACTCTCCAACATAATCTCTTAACGAGTTAAGATTACTGTTGATATAGCCTAAGGGATTGTTAATTTCATGGGCCACGCCAGCCGCAAGCTGGCCGATAGACGCCATTTTCTCTGAGTGAACCAGCTGACTTTGAGTTGCTTTAAGCTCTTCATATTGTTGTTTTATTTTCTCTTTAGAGCTATAAGCAGATAGAAAATTACCAACGTGCATTGTGACATATGCCAACATTGACATATCACTGTAAGTATAGTCTTCTTTTTTCTCATAGCTTTGTGCAACAATCCCACCATCAAGATTTCCTGTATGGAAGGGTAAGAAGATCCATTGCTTGGGTAATTTACCGAGGAGTTTTATTTTTCCTTTCTCTTCAAGCTCGACGATCTCTTCTTCTTTTAATATTAGTGACTTACCTATATCTAACGCATACGCGGTCAAACTATGTCTTAGCTCTGGGTTACTTTTTTCGCTCCGCGTTTCGGATGACAACTTGTCAAACTGATCGACAACAAATGGAATATCAATTAGGCCATCATTGATAACACAGATATAAAAATTATCGATATGAATAATCTCAGAAATCAATGAAAATATTTTTTTGTAAATCAGGGATATTTTGTCATCTTTGCCTTGAAATCTAG
>NZ_ML660176.1 GCF_007004725.1 Aliikangiella coralliicola
TCTTAATTAAATGCCTGGCGTTGACCTACTTTCACATGGGGAAGCCCCACACTATCATCGGCGCTAAACGTTTTCACTTCTGAGTTCGAGATGGATTCAGGTGGTTCCCGTTTGCTAATGTCACCAG
Source organism: Aliikangiella coralliicola (assembly GCF_007004725.1). GTDB lineage: Bacteria > Pseudomonadota > Gammaproteobacteria > Enterobacterales > Kangiellaceae > Aliikangiella > Aliikangiella coralliicola. The sequence continues at coordinate 128 of NZ_ML660176.1, forward strand.
GCAAAACCGTCGCAGTGATAAACACTGCTTAATTCTGTCTAAGTCGTTCACAATTCAATAAAACGAGTCATACTCACAAAGGTAATCTTCAACTTAAAGTCGTCAATTCAACTCAACACACCAAGTCTTAAGACCGCTTGGGTGTTATATGGTCAAGCCTCTCGGACCATTAGTACAAGTTAGCTCAATGCCTCACAGCACTTACACACCTTGCCTATCAACGTCGTAGTCTTCAACGTTCCTTATGAGAGCTTAAAGCTCTAGGGAAATCTTATCTTGGAGGGGGCTTCCCGCTTAGATGCTTTCAGCGGTTATCCTGTCCGAACGTAGCTACCGGGCAATGCGATTGGCATCACAACCCGAACACCAGAGGTTCGTCCACTTCGGTCCTCTCGTACTAGAAGCAGCTCTCCTCAAATTTCCAACGCCCACGGCAGATAGGGACCGAACTGTCTCACGACGTTCTAAACCCAGCTCGCGTACCACTTTAAATGGCGAACAGCCATACCCTTGGGACCGGCTACAGCCCCAGGATGTGATGAGCCGACATCGAGGTGCCAAACACCGCCGTCGATATGAACTCTTGGGCGGTATCAGCCTGTTATCCCCGGAGTACCTTTTATCCGTTGAGCGATGGCCCTTCCATACAGAACCACCGGATCACTATGACCTGCTTTCGCACCTGCTCGACGTGTCTGTCTCGCAGTCAAGCACCCTTATACCATTGTACTAAACTCCTGATTTCCGACCAGGATTAGGGTACCTTCGTACTCCTCCGTTACTCTTTGGGAGGAGACCGCCCCAGTCAAACTACCCACCACACACTGTCCTCGTCCCAGATAATGGGACTGAGTTAGAACTCAAAACATACCAGGCTGGTATTTCAAGGTTGGCTCCACCTAGACTGGCGTCTAAGTTTCAAAGCCTCCCAGCTATCCTACACAAGCAGGTTCTAAGTCCAGTGTGAAGCTATAGTAAAGGTTCACGGGGTCTTTCCGTCTAGCCGCGGGTATACGGCATCTTCACCGCAATTTCAATTTCACTGAGTCTCGGGTGGAGACAGTATGGCCATCGTTACGCCATTCGTGCAGGTCGGAACTTACCCGACAAGGAATTTCGCTACCTTAGGACCGTTATAGTTACGGCCGCCGTTTACCGGGGCTTCGATCAAGAGCTTCTCCGAAGATAACCCCATCAATTAACCTTCCGGCACCGGGCAGGCGTCACACCCTATACGTCCACTTTCGTGTTTGCAGAGTGCTATGTTTTTAATAAACAGTCGCAGCCATCTGGTTTCTTAGACCGCCAACAGCTTACGCAGTAAATGCTTCACCGTCAGCGGCGTACCTTCTCCCGAAGTTACGGTACCATTTTGCCTAGTTCCTTCACCCGAGTTCTCTCAAGCGCCTTGGTATTCTCTACCTACCCACCTGTGTCGGTTTGGGGTACGGTCTCATATTGCCTGAAGCTTAGAAGTTTTTCCTGGAAGCCGGGCATCAACCACTTCCGAACCTTAGTTCGTCGTCATCAGCTCTCAGCCTTAAGGACCCGGATTTACCTAAGTCCTCAGCCTACTACCTTAAACCTGGATAACCATCACCAGGCTGGCCTAGCCTTCTCCGTCACTCCATCGCAGCAATATCAGGTACAGGAATATTAACCTGTTTCCCATCGACTACGCATTTCTGCCTCGCCTTAGGGGCCGACTCACCCTGCTCTGATTAGCATCGAACAGGAAACCTTGGGTTTTCGGCGGGGGTGGTTTTCACACCCCTTATCGTTACTCATGTCAGCATTCGCACTTCTGATACCTCCAGCAAACCTCCCGGTTTACCTTCGACGGCTTACAGAACGCTCCTCTACCATGCGTGTAAACACGCATCCGCAGCTTCGGTGTATGGTTTTAGCCCCGGTACATCTTCCGCGCAGGCCGACTCGACTAGTGAGCTATTACGCTTTCTTTAAAGGGTGGCTGCTTCTAAGCCAACCTCCTAGCTGTCTAGGCCTTCCCACATCGTTTCCCACTTAACCATAACTTAGGGACCTTAGCTGGCGGTCTGGGTTGTTTCCCTTTCCACGACGGACGTTAGCACCCGCCGTGTGTCTCCCATGATTGCACTCACTGGTATTCGGAGTTTGCATCGGGTTGGTAAGTCGGGATGACCCCCTAGCCGAAACAGTGCTCTACCCCCAGCGGTGATACATGAGGCACTACCTAAATAGTTTTCGAGGAGAACCAGCTATCTCCGGGCTTGATTAGCCTTTCACTCCGAGCCACAGCTCATCCCCGCATTTTTCAACATACGTGGGTTCGGTCCTCCAGTTGGTGTTACCCAACCTTCAACCTGGCCATGGCTAGATCGCCCGGTTTCGGGTCTACTGCCTGAGACTAAGTCGCCCTATTAAGACTCGCTTTCGCTACGGCTCCCCTAAACGGTTAGCCTTGCCACAGACAAGTAAGTCGCTGACCCATTATACAAAAGGTACGCAGTCACATGACTAAATCATGCTCCCACTGCTTGTATGCATACAGTTTCAGGTTCTATTTCACTCCCCTCACAGGGGTTCTTTTCGCCTTTCCCTCACGGTACTGGTTCACTATCGGTCGGCAGAGAGTATTTAGCCTTGGAGGATGGTCCCCCCATTTTCAATCAGGATATCACGTGTCCCGACCTACTCAGATTCATTCATTATGCGTTTTCGTGTACGGGACTATCACCCTGTATCGTTGAACTTTCCAGAACATTCCACTAACGCATAATAAACTTTTGGGCTAACCCCCTTTCGCTCGCCGCTACTCAGGGGATCTCGGTTGATTTCTTTTCCTACGGGTACTTAGATGTTTCAGTTCCCCGCGTTCGCCTCTACAACCTATGTATTCAGTTGCAGATAATCATCTTATGATGACTGGGTTCCCCCATTCGGAAATCTCGGGCTATTACGCTTGTTTGTCAGCTTACCCGAGCTTATCGCAGACTTCCACGTCCTTCATCGCCTTCTGCCGCCAAGGCATCCACCGTATGCACTTAGTCACTTGACCATATAACCCCAAAAAGTCTTCTACTAATTGCTGCTCCAATCACGCCTCCTCAGGCTGTGACCTTCCTAACAATCAACTCATCGGTGTCATTGTTTGCTACATGAATTGATTTCTTTAATAACCATTATTTTCATAACAGTCGCCTAAAGAATACCTTTGCTTGTTTGTTACTCGTTTTATCTGAATTGTTAAAGAACGTCTGATGTAAAATCAGAGATAAAAGCTCATTAAGCTTTTATCTTTAATTTCAACAATGAAGAATAAGAAGAAACCGGGGAATTTAATTTAGTGTTAATCGAGGCGGAAATTAATGCCGCATACTTCAGTATGCAAGTTCATTTCCAACGATGAGTAACGCTAAATTGGTGGGTCTGGGTGGATTTGAACCACCGACCTCACCCTTATCAGGGGTGCGCTCTAACCAACTGAGCTACAGACCCAATTAGTGACGAACGTTCAAGCTATGCTTTCTCTCTCGCTTGGTTCACCAAATAATTGGTGGAGCTAAGCGGGATCGAACCGCTGACCTCCTGCGTGCAAGGCAGGCGCTCTCCCAGCTGAGCTATAGCCCCATGCGGTCTTCTCTAAAAAGCAATCTGTGTGAGCACTCAAGACTCTTCACTTAGTCATTTAAGGAGGTGATCCAGCCGCAGGTTCCCCTACGGCTACCTTGTTACGACTTCACCCCAGTCATGAACCACACCGTGGTAACCGCCCAATGTTAAGCTAGCTACTTCTGGTGCAATCCACTCCCATGGTGTGACGGGCGGTGTGTACAAGGCCCGGGAACGTATTCACCGCGGCATTCTGATCCGCGATTACTAGCGATTCCGACTTCATGGAGTCGAGTTGCAGACTCCAATCCGGACTACGAGCAGCTTTCTGGGGTCCGCTCCACCTCGCGGCTTCGCTTCCCTCTGTACTGCCCATTGTAGCACGTGTGTAGCCCAGGTCGTAAGGGCCATGATGACTTGACGTCGTCCCCACCTTCCTCCGGTTTGTCACCGGCAGTCTCCTTAGAGTCCCCGCCATTACGCGCTGGCAACTAAGGATAAGGGTTGCGCTCGTTACGGGACTTAACCCAACATCTCACGACACGAGCTGACGACAGCCATGCAGCACCTGTCTCAGAATTCCCGAAGGCACTCCTCTATCTCTAAAGGATTCTCTGGATGTCAAGACCTGGTAAGGTTCTTCGCGTTGCATCGAATTAAACCACATGCTCCACCGCTTGTGCGGGCCCCCGTCAATTCATTTGAGTTTTAGTCTTGCGACCGTACTCCCCAGGCGGTCAACTTAGCGCGTTAGCTACGTCACCAATCTTCTTTATAAGACCGACAACTAGTTGACATCGTTTACGGCGTGGACTACCAGGGTATCTAATCCTGTTTGCTCCCCACGCTTTCGCACCTCAGCGTCAATATCAGTCCAGGAGGCCGCCTTCGCCACTGATGTTCCTTCCGATCTCTACGCATTTCACCGCTACACCGGAAATTCCACCTCCCTCTACTGTATTCTAGAATGCCAGTATCCCATGCAGTTCCAAGGTTGAGCCCTGGGCTTTCACATGAGACTTAACATTCCGCCTACGCGCGCTTTACGCCCAGTAATTCCGATTAACGCTTGCACCCTCCGTATTACCGCGGCTGCTGGCACGGAGTTAGCCGGTGCTTCTTCTGCGAGTAACGTCAATCATAATGGGTATTAACCATTATGCCTTCCTCCTCGCTGAAAGTGCTTTACGAGCCGAAACCCTTCTTCACACACGCGGTATTGCTGGATCAGGCTTGCGCCCATTGTCCAATATTCCCCACTGCTGCCTCCCGTAGGAGTCTGGGCCGTGTCTCAGTCCCAGTGTGGCTGATCATCCTCTCAGACCAGCTATAGATCGTCGCCTTGGTAGGCCTTTACCCTACCAACTAGCTAATCTAACGCAGGCTCATCTTTCGGTCGAAGCTTCCAAGGAGAGGCCTCGTTTCCCCCGTAGGGCTTATGCGGTATTAATCCGGATTTCTCCGGGCTATCCCCCGCCAAAAGGTAGATTCCTACGCGTTACTCACCCGTCCGCCACTCGTCATCAGCTAGCAAGCTAGCTATGTTACCGTTCGACTTGCATGTGTTAAGCATACCGCCAGCGTTCAATCTGAGCCATGATCAAACTCTTCAGTTTAAATCTTAAATAGCTCAAAAGAATCACATAGTTTTTAATTAGGAAAATAATTTCTCAAATCAATCTCTAGGTAAGTTCTCTTGATGATTTTTGTGATTTTAAAAACCACAATTGTGAATTCATCCAGAGTACCCACACAGATTGCTTTTTCTTCATCTGTTTCAGAACTTAGCTCCTGAGGACCTGCTCAGCAAGCTTGGGCGCGAAATTATACAACCTTCACAACCCCTGTCAACCCTTTTATTTCAATCACTTGAAACTTTATTTCCAGGCTAACTTCACTTCAACTTTAAACTGCGTTTTCGGTCGAAGTGGGCGCGCATTATACAGTGCGCTTAACCGCTGTCAACACTTTATTTGATTCTTTTTAGACTCAAATAAATCCCTGACTTTTTCAAGTGCCTGGCCGAAGCCTTAACCCTTGAGCGAGGCGCGCATTATACAGTGCGTCTTGCCTCTGTCAACTGAATTTTTTAAGCTTTTTTAAAGCTTCAATCCAGCAACCCATCTCCGTCTGAAAACTCCCTGTTTCCCCCCGAAGCGGACGCGCATTATAGGCCCTACAATTTATC
>NZ_ML660177.1 GCF_007004725.1 Aliikangiella coralliicola
AGGTGGTTGTCACTTCACGGAAATTATTCACATCGCCTTTCGGATAGGTTTTCACCGAGGTGGGTAAACCATAAGGGTTGTAATCGGTATCCACCACCATTGACTGGCCATCGCCCTGAAGTACATCCGTGGTAATCACATCCGGCTGGCGATTCTCTGTCCAGGTGTAAGTGGTCTGAATTTGCTTCACCGGGTCAAGCAGGCTGTCGTAGGCTTTGCTGGTATTGAACACAGTTTTAGTGGTGACCTTACTGCCAATCAACTTGCCAATCCACCAGTTATCCGCGTCATTGGTAAAGGTGCTGACGGTTTGGGTTTCCACTTTACTAAACCCGTTTTCCAGCCAGTGGGTACTTTTCTCCACATTGCCATAATTATCCACATCACCGGCATTAATGATGGTGGTCGACTTGGAGTACTGTTTAGTGCGGCTATCGAGGGCATAGGTTTTGGTCACTGTGCTGTAAGGCACCACCCAGTACACATCCTCGCTATTACTGTCTGACGACTCGGCGGTCTTCTTTTCGAAATAGATATTTTTGGTGTAGCTCAGCGGCGTCGTCGGACTACAGGTTTCAATGCCATCACTGGCAAGACAAGTTCGCACTTCTTCAATCTTGCCGGCTTTTGGGAAAATCTGATGGAAGTCAGTGACCGCCCGGGTTTTATCAGACACTTCATCGGACGTATTCAGCTGTGCCGGAGAGTCGACGATAATGGTGCGGAAGCCCTGGAAGCCACGACCCATGCGATTATAAACCGCCTCTTTATAGCGATAGGTGGTTTCATTTTCACTACCCACACCATTGGACTGATAGAAACTACTGACCACCGGCATGCTTGATGTAAAATAGAAATGCTCCCGTTTGCTGTCTTTGGTGGTGTACCAATCTTCCCGGTTTTCTGGCACGGTATAAAGACGAGTGCCGTTAACATTCTCAGCGCGGGAAATCGGTGCATAATCCCAACGAGATTTTTTATCTAAACCGTCTTTGACTTCATAAAGCGTATCCGGTTGACGAGTTGAGTGGACGCCACTATTGGCTTGGACGAAAAAGCCCGTCGCCGGCTTGTTGGTGCCGGTAAACACCAAACTGCGGCCACCATTGGGAATAACTTGTCCACCAAAGGTAAAGCCACCATTGTAATTATGCCCACTTAAAGTACGGAAGAATAAATCCAGATGACCGTCATTGTTGTAATCGGTCAGTTGCAATGGGGTTGATAGTGCACCATCCAGGTAACCCAAACCGGCAATCGGTGCATAGGCCACATTGCTGGTGGTTCTCGAATGTTTGACCTGACTGCTTGAGTCGACCTTAAAGTCCAGTACCGACCAGTGAAAACGACGTGCATCAAAAATGCCTAATGACTCCGATAACATCTCGCCCGGATTTTCGATGTTCTCATGCTCCGGCAGGCGAATGGCATCATTACAACTTTCCACCGCCAACATGCGGCTATCCGGGTCCCAGTTAAAACCCGTTGCGTGGAAACAGGCGGTATCGCTGGTGCCTGTAGCCACTAATACTTCATCGGCACCATCACCATCCACATCAGCTACCCGCATACCGCCGAAACGTGCCTGAACTTTATAAGGCCCTACATCGTTTTTCACTAGTGGCCACTGGTGAAGACCAAGACTGGTGCCAAGGGATTGCTCAGCGGCAAAGGTTCGATTGCCCTGATTGAGGCGAACCTTCCAGTCAAAACTGTTACCGGTTTTCACCGCACGAACAAAATCTTTTAACCCATCACCGTTTAAATCGGCCCAGTTATACTGGTTCAGATGATGGTTAGTGGGTAACCCAAGTTGCGTTGCATCTCGCTCGCTCACCTGGATAACGCCACTGGCATTTCGGCTGGCAAAAGCAATCGAGGCTTCCAACACACCAGCGCTTTGTGGCAGGTCAAATCCTTTTTGATGACTGAGTACGATATCCAGTAAACCATCGCCGTCCATGTCCATCAGGCTGGCGGTCTGATCGGCAGACCACTGGCCACCACGAGTTAAATTGTACATTGTATAAGGGCCGTTAAAATCAATCGCACCAGTGGCCTTGTTGCGATAATACGCGACCTGTATCTGACCGTTAATACCTAAGGAAGTAAACACAATATCCTGGTAACCATCGGCATCCATATCAATCAGCTGGGCACCGGCGCCCGCATGCAACAGATCATAATCATCGGTCAGATAGAAACTGGTCGGGTGTTTGGTTAAGGTAAAGTCCTGCTCAAACTGCAGATAAACCAGTCGGCGATTACTTTCTGCGGCGATAAAATCTCGAATACCGTCGCCGTTAATATCGCCTTCAATACCACCATAGATTTGTGGTGCCATCACATCATCAGTTACTTCGGCCACTTTCTGATATTGACCATTAGCGTCCAGCTGGTAGACGCGAATATCATGACCATAGACGCCCGGCGATTGCTGTTCACGGTCGAGGTAAAGAATTTCTGCGACGCCATCCCCGTTTAAATCTTTCATGCGGATTTGGTCGTAATTATCAATCTGACCGAAACCGGGAATTTGTGAATCATTAGCATTGTTGCTCGATACGCTATTCCAGCCAAGCGCAGGTGCGTAACTGGTTAAGTCGGTTTTCGGTAAACAGGTTTCAATACTGTCTTTAAACGCACATTCCTCAATGCTTTTTAAAATCGCCCGCTCACTTAAACTACTGGTTTGATAAGCCAGGTTGTATTGCCTCACAACCGTGTCGTTGTAAGAGGTTTTAATCGACTCAAGCAAACGGGTTTGCTCAGTTTTTCCACCTGCCAGGTAACGCACCGATTTATCACTGCGCTCAGTGTCCGGGTAAATGAACTCGACCTTTCGGTCAGCGGCTTCATTGAGTTTTTCGGTATAGTCAATGGCAGTGAGCAAGTGCTCACCGGCACCATAAGTCGTGTACTGATAGACGATAGCATTTTGGTGCTGGTCTTCTTCGCGTTTGATTGCCCAGCTTAAGATTTCACTGCGACCGCTGGCACTATGACGGGCATCGGCTTCCCAGCCGTAATAAAGTTTACGACCGCCTTTGGTATCCACGCGGAATTGACTGGTGCCGTTATTAATGCCATTAAACTGAGTCACTTTCACAAAGCTGTCCAGCTCGGTGCGATAGATGGCACCGCTTTCACCATAATTGCCTTCCACCACAATCAGCCTTTGGCCATCCAGGCACAACTTGTCGGTTCCGGCATTGTAGGTGACACCCAGTCCATAGGTGTCTATCGCAGCAATTTGACCACAACGGTGGATACTCGAACCGGCACTAAGGGACCAGCCCATCCCCACCTTTCCGTTACCGCTTTTGGAGGAATAACTCAATGAAACATTGGGTTGCATCCCATTACGACCCGGCGGGATGGCAATCGGCACCGAATAAGTCGCCGCACCGCCAGACACACCCGCCTGACCTTCAACCGCGCCAACCGCCTGATTAGCGGGCACACTTGGCGTCACCAAAGCCGCATCACTAACGATTCCGCTAAATTTCTCTGCAAACTCCTGGTTAACCTGGTTGACTTGTACTGAGACTGTCACTCGGTCAACTGCAATCCCATCACTCACCTGAACCACAAATGAGTCGGTCCCATGAAATCCTGAGGCGGGGGTATAAGTCAGGCTTTTTTGCAAACCAGCACCATAACCCGACACACTGCCATGACTGGGTGATGTGTATTCACTCCAGGTCAAAGTAGAATTATCTACATCGCTCGCGTTCAAGGTGAAGCTTTGTGCGTTATCCTGGTCTGTTGCGATTGTTTGAGCAGCCCCTTCCGCAATGACTGGTGCGTCATTGATTGCATTGACTGTGACCGAAGCATTTAGCGCGTCACTAGAGGCACTACCATCATTAACGGTAACGGGTATCGTTATGGTGCCATTGAAATTCGCTTCAGGCGTAATGGTATTACCGACTTTGGAATAGTTGGCCCCGTCATGAACAGTAACGGTAAAGCTATTGCTATCCACATCGCTGATATCAAGATGGGATAACTGAATCGTCAGACTGGAATCTTCATTGACTGCTGGAATTGTGTGACTGTTAATCACCGGCTTATCGTTTACCGCATTGACTGTGACGGTGGCATTGAAAATGTCACTGTTGGCAAAGCCGTCACCGACAACTACCGGCACAATCAAGCTGCCGTTAAAATTAGCATCTGGGATGATGGTGTTGC
>NZ_ML660178.1 GCF_007004725.1 Aliikangiella coralliicola
CCTCGCTATTAGTGTCTGACGACTCGGCGGTCTTCTTCTCGAAATAGATATTCTTGGTGTAGCTCAGCGGTGTCGTTGGACTACAGGTTTCAATCCCGTCACTGGCCAGACAGGTGCGGACTTCTTCTATCTTGCCGGCTTTTGGGAACTTCTGGTGAAAATCTGTGACTGAGCGCATTTTATCGGTAATGGCTCCTGACTCACCAATCTGTGCTGGAGAATCCACGATAATCGTTCTGAACCCTTGGAAACCACGTCCCTGATTATTGTATATCGCGCCTTTATAACGATAGTGAGTCGCATTCAAATCACTACCAATTCCGTTACTCACCCGATGCTCAGCCACCACCATCATGCTAGAGCTAAAATGGAAGTATTCCTGATCGCCAGCTGCTACATCGCCACTCACATAGGCATGATCTGGATCGTAAAAAGTCCCATTCGTGATATCGAATTCATCACTGCCCAGCGGCCGGTAGGTCCACTGGTTTTGTGTTCCCAATCCAGTTGTGACCTGTTTGATGACATCAATTGTTTCATAACCGTTGGTATTGCTAGCAGCCCCCAAATTACGATTGATGTAAAGACGGTCTGCTTTAAGCGAAGTGTCTTTTTTAGTCCCGCCATGTTGTTCGGCATCAACATTCCAAGCGCAGCCTTCAACCTGGCATTCAAAGGTCGTTACCACGTCGATGAGTCCATCACCGGTTGCATCAATCGCCATTTTTTCAGTCGGCGCAGCCACAATGTCGGTTTGTTCTATGCGAGTGCTAATGCTGCCATCGGCATTTTCGTCAAAGTAGATCGCCTGGTATTTTCTGGCCGAAACATCCTTTCTAGCGCCATCAATCGGACTGGAATGTAGCGCAGAGGAATGTCCCCAAAGCGCTTCATCACAAAAGTATTTCTGACGGTACTGGCCATTTTGGATATAAAACTCTAGCGAGCAAGCAGATGCCACCACATCTGACGCAAATAATAATTCTGTTTTACCATCACCGTCATAGTCCATAGCAAGTGTCTTTTCAATCACTGGCAGTCGGTAGCCTTCCCGGTCGCCGGGGGCATTGCTGTGATATTTCCAATAAAGCCGAGTAGGGATCATCACATTCAAATCGATCCAGCCTGCGGCAAAATCGCCACCAGTATTTATCCTTGCTTCCAACCAATAGTTATCGGTTGAATTGGTGTTCATACTGAGCCAGTCTGGCAAACCGTCACCATTGATATCATGGAAGAAGTTTGCGCCTCCCTTATCGGTTGCATCTTCGAGCTGCAAGTGGCCACTAAACAAATATTCAGTAAATTGAACGCCGCCGTTAAGTTGACTCTGACTCAACAGCATTTTGTGGGGATAAGGCATCCCAAGTTGCCCAGTAGCGGGCTTGAGCATAATCACAAAATCTGGCGTGCCGTTACCATCCATATCACCCACTTGCTCAACACTCTCCTTATTGGTGAAAGGCGCCGCGAGATCACTGGTCAGATCGAATAGCCATTGACGACTCGCCGTGGTGTAGGGTTGATTAACATTTTTAGTGTGAGGATAGAGATAAACCTTAGGCACCGCGGTATCACTGGTGGCAAGTTTCATTGTGATATCTGGCCAACCGTCGCCATTAAAGTCGGAGAAGCTCAAGATCCCATCCTGGTAGTAATTCAGATGAATATTTGAGCTTACCCAGCTGGTCGTGCCGTTATACTGAATTTGAATTTCACCACCGGTATTTTCCGTGGTTTTATAAAAGTCGGTTTTTCCATCCTGGTTAAAGTCAGCCGTTAAGCATTGACGTGCAAATCCCATTGATGCTCTCACGACACAACCATCAGTCGGCATTGTATGAGTTGCCTTCACCTGACGCTCTGCATTGACCATGATGCCAGGGACATCAATCACGCCATCTTTATTGGTATCCAACCCCGGCCAGTCTCTAACGCCGTCACCGTCGACATCACTTTTTGGGACAGCCCGACTGATTTTGTCCGCAACATTCGCGGCAACGGTACTGCCGCCTTGAGCAAATTCCACTGGCTCTAGCACGTATTGGGTTGTTGCTTCCTGCCAGTCAAATTCGGTCGCCGGTAAACAATGAATCAATGAGTCTTTGTAGGCACACTCTTTCACACTGCGCAGTAAGGTCCGTCCACTGGATAAACTTAAGTTGCCATAAGTCAGCTGGTAGTCGCGAACAATCGCATCGTCATAATAAGTTTTAATTGATTTTAAACGCAGGGTTTTTCGGGTTAAGCCACCCGCAAGATAAGAGGACTGATAATCAGTTCTGCCCTCATAGTCAAAAACAACTTTACGCGTTGGCTCACTGCCTGCGTTGCCTGTGTAATGGATTGATGCCAGCGTATATTCACCTTTACCCATTGAGTTATTATTTGCAGGCGTATGGTAGCGATATTCGATAAAGTTACCTGACTGATCTTCAACTTTGGCAATCGCCCAAGATAAGACTTCATTTCGACCATCAGCACTGTGCAGGGAATCAGATGTAGTACCGTAATAGCTAATACGGCCATTTTTACTGAAAACCGTAAAGCTCGAAGTTGGATCATTGATAGCGCCATTCTGTTCCACTTTAACAAAGCTATCTAACTCGGTGCGATACTTGGCATTATGTTGACCATAATTACCTTCGATGACTATCAACCGCTGGCCGTTCAAACAAAGTCGGTCTCGGCTAGCGCTATATTGTGGCGATGCCGTAAAACCATCCTGCGCTTGAGTAGCCGCGCAACGATGAATACTCGCGCTGGCACTCAGTTGCCAACCAACACCTGCGACGCCATTCCCACCGCGCGAAGAGTAGTTCAATGAAACATCAGGTTGCATTCCTGCCCGGCCGGGCGGTAGCGCTACCGGAATAGAATAAATTGCAGAGCCGCCGGATACGCCGCCTTCACCAGTGAGTGCACCCACGGCCACGTTAGCAGGAACACTCGGCGTGACTAGCGCCGCATCATCCACAATTCCACTAAACTTCTCAGCAAACTCTTGGTCGACTTGATTAACTTGTACAGTGACAGTCACTCGGTCAACTGCGATCCCATCACTCACCTGAACCACAAATGAGTCGGTCCCATGAAAACCTGAGGCAGGGGTATAAGTCAGGCTTCTTTGCAAACCAGCACCATAACCTGACACACTGCCATGACTGGGTGATGTGTATTCACTCCAGGTCAAAGTAGAATTATCTACATCGCTCGCGTTCAAGGTGAAGCTTTGCGCGTTATCTTGGTCGGTCGCAATGGATTGAGAATCCCCTCCCGCAATGACTGGTGCATCATTGATTGCATTGACTGTGACCGAAGCATTCAAAGTATCACTAACTGCGCCACCATCACTCACCGTTATCGGCACTGTGATGGTTCCACTAAAATTAGCCGCTGGGGTGATGGTATTACCGACCTTAGAATAGTTGGCCCCGTCATGAACAGTAACGGTAAAGCTATTGCTGTCCACATCGCTGATATCCAGATGGGATAACTGAATCGTCAGACTGGAATCTTCATTGACTGCTGGAATTGTGTGACTGTGAATCACAGGCTTATCGTTTACCGCATTGACTGTGACGGTGGCATTGAAAATGTCACTGTTGGCAAAGCCGTCACCGACAACTACCGGCACAATCAAGCTGCCGTTAAAATTAGCATCTGGGATGATGGTGTTGC
>NZ_ML660179.1 GCF_007004725.1 Aliikangiella coralliicola
CCAACCCAACCAGCGATAAGCTATAGCGGCTCGCTCTATATCGGTGATACCTTCACATTCAAATATATTTCCGAGCCAGCCATTCTAGAATATACCGTCGAAAGAAATGGTGAAACTATTTACGTAGGCCCTTCAGAAAGTTTAGAGCAGGCTTTACCTGTGGGCAGACACGATTATCGGGTTAAGGCGCGCAACAGTGTTGGCACGACCGATTGGTCATCTAATTACATAACAGTGCGTGACAGGATGTCGGTTGAGTTGTCAAAAGCTACTTACAATAGTGATGACAATGTCGAGATAACATTTGGTGTAGGCGGGTTAAATGCTTCCGATACCATTTACTTTCAATTAGATGATGGTGATGTGATTTCTAAAACTGTTGGAACCCACCAGCTTGGTATGCTCAGTGGAGGTAGTCATCAGGTGAAAGCCTGGGGAGAATACACAGGGAGTGACGCACAAACGCATCAGACCAACATTGTCGTGAGAAATTTCTCTGTCAAGCATAGGCCAGTAGTTACCACACAAAGCGTTATCAGTGTCAATGAAGATGAGAGTCTGATTATCAGCCTGGATGATTTTACCGTGATTGATGCGGATAGCCTTACGAGTGACATGATATTGGCGGTCGGCGATGGAGTAAATTACTCGCGAACGGGTAACCAGATAACACCCGATGCTAACTTTAATGGGACTTTAACTGTGCCAGTCACGGTGAGCGATGGACAGGCTGTCAGTGAAACTTTTAGTGCTTCGGTGATTGTGAAATCAGTGAATGATTTACCGGTAATTAGCGAAGGAGAGCCGCTTCCGTCCATTTTAGAGGACACCAGTATTGAGATTACTTTATCCCATCTGACGATTAGTGATGTTGATAGTAGTAGCTTTACTATCAATATTCATGAAAATCCGGCTTATTCTGTTGTCGGCAATACCGTTACTCCCAATGCCAATATGAGCGGCACTGTCGTTATTTTTGTATCGGTGAGTGACGGACAAGATACGAGTAACACTCTCAGGTTGATGTTGGTCGTAAACGGCGTAAATGATAAACCAGTGATTCATTATGCTTCGCTGCCGAATTTCAATGAAGATACCAGTCTTGCTATTGATTTATCATACGTTAAGACAACCGATGCTGATAATGATGAGTTGACTTTAGCGGTTCTAGATAGCCCGAACTATTCGAGAGTGGGTAATACCATTACACCTAAAGCCGATTTCAATGGGACTTTAACTGTGGCTCTAACGGTCAGTGACGGTATCCTGACCAGTGATGTATACAATGCCTCTGTCGAGGTGATAGTTATCAATGATAAACCGGTGATTACCAGTCACACCATCCCTGCTTTTGATGAAGATTCTAGTTTGAATATTTTGACTTCTCATCTGGATATTACCGATGTTGATAGTAGCAGTTTTACTTTGTTTGTTCAGGATGGTGCTAATTATTCGAGAAACGGCAACACCATCATCCCAGATGCTAATTTTAACGGCAGCTTGATTGTGCCGGTAGTTGTCGGTGACGGCTTTGCCAACAGTGACATTTTCAATGCCACCGTCACAGTCAATGCGGTAAACGATAAGCC
>NZ_ML660180.1 GCF_007004725.1 Aliikangiella coralliicola
AACAGACATATATGGACACCTCTAATAAGTCAAGGTAATAAAATTCGTTGGCCAAATATTTTTGGCCATTTTTGTTATCTTGTCTTTAGCCTTTGCTGTTAAAACAGTCGATGGTTGGGTTTAGTTCAACTTTAAAGTTGTGCTGACATATATTCGGGCTCTCGATTGAAACCATTTGTTAGTTTCGGCCCCAGATGGAAACCGCACCTACTCGCTCTATTCAGTCTATCGGTATCAAGTACCTTGTCTGCTACGAGCTTAAAGCAGGTCGGTTAACCCCGTTTTTTCATCGCTATTGGCACAACAGGACTGGCTCATTAATGGGACGATTTAAGCCGAAACATTTCTTGTTTCTGTAATAATATCCAGGCCAGCCGAATCATCTTATGAGCAATCGCAATGATGGCTTTGCTACGTCCAACCCTGGCCACTAATTGTTTAATCCATAAACTATAAGAGTCATCTCGATACTTGGCCCATTGGATGGCAGTATTAGCCCCTTGAACGAGTAATGAACGTAGGTATCGGTCACCCCGTTTGGTAATCCGCCCCATATGGGACTTATCACCACTGGCAAATTGCTTTGGGGTTAAACCAATCCAGACCCCGGGGGCAGAGGCATTCGTGAAGCCTTGCCCTTTATCAAGCATAGCGATTAACGCCGTCGCCGTTAAACAGCCGACTCCAGGAATTGAACGAACGATTTGACAGTTTGGCTCTGCCTCACAGTGACGCGCTAAGTAATCATCAAGTTGTTTGATTTTGGCTGACACAAAATTATATTCTTCTTTGAGTGAAACAATGAAATGTCGAAATTCAAGAGCGAGTTTTTCTTGAGTCTGTATATCGTTAATGGCGTCTTTGAATGCTTTATGGCCTTGTGGGAAAATAATACCGAAGTCAGTGAGTAATCCTCTGGCTTGATTGGTGATTTGAAGTCGAGCTCTTACCTGGCGCTGTCGAATTCGATGGAGTGCAATGATTTCCTGTTGCCGCTCAGTTTTAATGGGCACAAATCGTAAGTCAGGCCGCTTTGAACATTCGGCAATAGCTAAAGCATCGTTATGGTCATTTTTATTACCCCGGACAAAAGGGGTGACATGTTGGGCGGGAATTAAAAAGGGAGAATGTCCCATTTGCTTAAAGCGACGCGCCCAATAATGAGATGAGTAACAGGCTTCTGTATAAACTGGTGAAGGTTTTTGTTGGGCCATAAATTCGGCTAGTTCTCTTCGGCGCAGCTTTTTATTAAAAAGTACTTTGTCGTTTTTATTCAAAGCGCAAACTTGAAAAACATTTTTTGCCAAATCAACGGCCATTAGTTTAATATCGTTCATGGACATCTTCTCCTCTACTTGTAATTGTTACCAACACACAAGTATGGCGCATTGCGACGCCGATATAGGTGAAGGTGTCCATTCCATCAGTCTATCCA
>NZ_ML660181.1 GCF_007004725.1 Aliikangiella coralliicola
AGCTTATCTCGCTGTTGCAAATAACTGATAGTTTGAGAGAACTTAAGCGCGTCTTCAAACTGATAAACCTCGTCAGTGAGCACATCTTGCAAAACCTGTTCTTTCAAGTTGGCTAACATCACTAAATGGTAACGCTTTAACAACGAAACAGCGGTCTTTAATTCAGTTTGATCTTCGACGCGTACATTCGACACTATCACGATCAAAGAGCGCTTCTTAAACTGTTGAACAAGTCGTTCAGCTGCACCAACAAGATCAGATGCACGATTAGTTGGGTGAAGATCATAAATTTGATTTAGCATTGCGCTAATACTACTTGGCCCTTTTCTTGGTGGTAAAAATTGCTCTTTTCCACCAAAGACTTTGAGTCCAACAGCATCTCCTTGTCGAAGCGCAATAGAAGCGACCAATAACATTGCGTTGAGTGCTTGATCAAAATGAGAAAGCTCCCCATCTTTTGTTCGCATACGCCGGCCCGAGTCCAGCATAAAAATGATATTCTGATCGCGCTCTTGTTGGTAATCTTTAGAAATTAACTTTTGTAAACGCGACGTGGCCCGCCAGTCGATTTGACGTAAGCTGTCACCCATTCGATATTCACGCAGCTGATGAAACTCCATTCCATC